>NZ_CP192063.1:8805000-11932932 GCF_050942425.1 Actinoallomurus sp. CA-150999 | reverse complement strand
ATCCTGGTTCCCCTCCCTCGAAGCGGCCGGCGCCCCACTAATGGGCGTTGTCCTCCCGCACAACGTCAGACGAACACTCTCTCACGCGTCATCCACAGGGTTGTCCACAACTTGTGCACAACCCCCGGGGTTATTGGGGATACGCGTGCTCGGTTTGACCGGAGGGCGGCGCAGACCGTAACGTACGACGGTCGAGTCGCATCGACGGCGGTGCTGCGCGCCCGCAGGACGCCGGGCCCCGTACGGGCTCAGGTGCCCGATGCGACATGAGCACATTGACCGCAGCACCCCACTGGAGTCTCGAGTGAGCAAGCGTACGTACCAGCCGAACAACCGCCGCCGTCACAAGAAGCACGGCTTCCGGCTCCGCATGCGCACCCGGGCGGGGCGGGCGATCCTGTCGTCGCGCCGCCGCAAGGGGCGCGCAGAGATCGCGGTCTGAGCAGCGGCGATCCATGCTGCCGTCCGGACACCGGATGCGGCGGCGAGAAGAGTTCACCTCGGCCGTTCGGCGCGGCGATCGTGCCGGACGGCCTCATCTCGTTCTTCACCTGCAGTTCCGGGATGACGTCGACGAACCCGCCCGGGTCGGCTTCACCGTCGGCCGCCAGGTCGGTGACGCGGTCGTCCGCAACCGCGTGCGTCGCAGGCTCCGGCACATCGTCCGGGAGCACCTGCATCTGCTCGCACCAGGTAGCCTGCTTGTCGTGCGGGCCAATGCCAAGGCGGCGGCCGCACGCCACGACGAACTCGCAGCGGATCTCGACGCGGCACTCGACCGGCTCCTGCGGCGACAGGTCAAGAGGCGGACATGACGGACAAGCCGACGCTAGCGGCTCGGGCCCTGACGGTGCCCATCGTCTTCTACCGTCGGTTCATCAGCCCCCTCTTCGGCCCGGTGTGCCGCTACCAGCCGACCTGCAGCGCCTACGCCCTGGAGGCGCTCCGCACCCACGGCGCCCTGCGCGGCGGCTGGCTCGCGGTACGGCGTATCGCCCGCTGCCACCCCTTCCACGCCGGCGGATACGACCCCGTCCCGCCGCGGAAGGGCGAACCACAAGACCTCACGCCGCCCCCCGGCGGCACTGTTTCGGAGAGCACATAGGAGCCAGCCGGTGAGTCTCAGCTTCCTCGATCCGCTGTTCGAGGCCGTAGCGTGGGTGATCGTACAGATCCACGCCGGCCTGAGCCTGATCTTCCCGGCGGACAGCGGATGGGCGTGGGGCCTGTCGATCTTCCTGCTGACCGTCCTCATGCGGGTCATCCTCTTCCCGCTGTTCGTCAAGCAGATCCACTCGTCGCGGAAGATGCAAGAGCTGCAGCCGCAGGTGCAGGCGCTGCGCAAGAAGTACAAGAAGGACAAGCAGCGCCTCAACCAGGAGATGATGAAGCTCTACCAGGAGGCGGGCGCCAACCCCCTGTCCGGGTGCCTTCCGCTGGTGGTGCAGTTCCCCATCTTCATCTCGCTGTACAACGTGCTCCGGGCGATCTCCACGACGCCGAAGGGCCAGTCGAAGTACGGCATCTCTGCTCACCTCATCCAGAGCGCCCAGAACGCCGACATCTTCGGCGCGCACATCCCGTCGACGTTCAAGGACGCCTTCTCCAGCGGGCACGTCGGCGCGATGGTCGTCACCGGCCTCGCCGTCGTGATCAGCTCGACGACGACCTTCTTCACCATGAAGTCGAGCGTCGGCCGGTCCATGCAGACGATGACGGCCGACAACCCGATGATGGCGTCGCAGAAGTACCTGGTGTACCTCTCGCCGCTGTTCGGCCTCTTCGGTCTCACCCTGCCGCTGGGCGTCCTCATCTACTGGGTCACCACGAACTCGTGGACCCTGGCCCAGTCGCACTACGTTTACAAGAAGTACCCGATGGCCACCCCCGACGCCCAGGGCGACGGCGCGGCCAAGACGGGCACCGCGAAGCCCGCGGTCGGCAAGACCGGCACTGCCAAGACCGGCACCGCCAAGGGCGGCGCCGTGAAGTCCGCGACGAAGGCGACCACCCGGACCGCACTCACCAAGTCCGCGACGGCGAACGGTTCAGCGGGTAAGGCAAAGAAGAAGGCCGAGGCCGAGGCCGAGGTGGACGAGCCGGTGGACGACACGCCGCCGAAGGTCGTACGGCAACAGCCGACACGCCAGCCGCGGAGCAAGAGGAAGCGATAGCGTGACTTCCCAGTCGAGCCGCAGTACGCATGAGGAGCCCGGAGTGAGCCAAGCCGAAGCCGAGACCGAGGAGACCGTGAAGGTCGACATCAAGGCGCTCGAGCAGGAAGGCGAGATCGCGGCGGATTACATCGAGGGCCTCCTGGACATCGCCGACCTCGACGGCGACATCGACATGGACGTCGAGGGCGAGCGGGCCATGGTGTCCGTAGTCGGCGCCACGCTGGACGAGCTCGTCGGCCGCAAGGGCGAGGTGCTGGAGGCGCTCCAGGAGCTCACTCGCCTGGCGGTGCACCGCAAGACCAGCGAGCGGAGTCGACTCATGCTCGACGTGGGCGGCTTCCGGGAGCGCCGCAGGTCGGAGCTGTCCAAGCTCGGCAGCGAGATCGGCGAAGACGTCAAGCGCACGGGCGAGCCGAAGGCCCTGTCGCCCATGACGCCGTTCGAGCGCAAGGTCGTGCACGACGCGATCGCCGCCATGGGACTGCGCAGCGAGTCAGAGGGCGAAGAGCCCAACCGCTACGTCGTCGTCTACGCGGAGTGAGCCGGCCAGGCACCCGCGCCTGACGCGCCGGCGCCCCGCGCGAACGCGCTCGCCGAACCACCCGAAGACGAACGGCCCCGCCACTCGGTGGCGGGGCCGTATCTTTTTTGGTACCGGTCGGCCGGTCGGTCCGCGGTTGGTCGTGGCGGCTTTCCGGTCTACTGCGGCTCGTACCTCGTGACATCACGGCGGGCCTGCGAGACGGATCGCCGGTGGGCGGACGACTCCGGCGCGCGCTCCGGGGGAGGCTCCCGGACGATGATCGTTTGCGGGCGCTCCTCCTCGCTGACATACAGCGGATCGTCCTGAACGATCTCCGTGACCTGCCGGCGGCGACGCGGTCGCGTGTAGGCGAACGTGATCGCCAGCCATGCCGCGCCGACGAACATCAGGATCCATCCGATCATCTGGATGTCGATCCCGCTGACGTGGAAGTTGAAGGCGAAGGCGAGAATCGCTCCCATGGCGATGAACGCCAGGCCCGTTCCGATGCCCATCTGAGACGGCTCCTTCCGGGGATGGCTCGGCCAGCCCCAGACGTACCCGGTCCACGAGAGATATGCATAGGACCGGATTTTCCGGTGGGGAAGCCGAGTCGAAAGCCGAACGAACCGCCATCAGCCCGGACGAGCGGGGCGACGTCGGTGCCGCGCGTATCGCCCGGCTGCGGTGTTCCTGGGCGTCACCGAGGAGCAGGAAACAAGGGCATCGACGTCACGTTCGGGGGCGGGCCGTGCGGGTCGGCGTTTCCCGGACGCCGTGCGATGTGGAAGCATTCCAACACTGTGGGGACCCATACGACGTTTCTGAGCCGCTGAGCCATGCCACTACTTCCTGCACCGTCGATCGCCCGCGAGATCTTCGCCGACGCCCTGCCTTCCGCTGAGAGATACGCCGAGTTCCTCGCGGGCCCCGGGGTCGAACGCGGCCTCATCGGGCCGCGCGAGGTCGAGCGCTTGTGGGAGCGTCACCTGTTGAACTGCGCCGTGATGGCCGAGGTGATCTCGGCAGAGGCGTCCGTGGTCGACATCGGCTCGGGCGCCGGACTGCCCGGGCTGGTGTTGGCGATCGCCCGTCCGGACCTGTCGGTGACGCTTCTCGAGCCGCTCCTTCGCCGCACCGTCTTCCTTCAGGAGTGCGTCGATCTGCTCGGGCTGCCGAACGTCGAGGTTCGGCGGGGCCGCGCGGAGGAGGTCGTCGGCGAATTCGCCGCCGATGTCGTCACGGCTCGGGCAGTCGCGCCGCTCGAGCGGCTGGCGCGGTGGGCGCTGCCCCTGCTGCGGCCGGGCGGCGAGCTCCTGGCGTTGAAGGGGGAGCGCGCGGCGGCCGAGCTCGAGGAGGCGGGCCCCGTTCTGAAGGAATTCGGGGTTCGCGCCGCAGAAGTGCTCCACGTGGGTCACGGTAAAGTCGAGCCTCCGGCGACGATCGTCCGTGTCGTCGCCGGCAAGGCTCCGCAACCCTCGGGGAAACGGACGAGTTCTCGTCGCGGCGGTCGCCGGCGCGGCGAACGGAAGAGGTGACGGTCCTTGACGACAGCAGAGGGCTTGGGATGGCCGGACCGTACAGCAGGGGCGTCACGGCAGGACGCGTCCGGTCTCGGTTGGCCGGGCACGACGGCGGCCTCGGCCCCGTCGACGCCCGCGGCACCGAGGGCCGCGGCCCCGCCTCCGCCCGCGGCTCCCTCGACGGCACACGTCTCGACGCCGGTGATCTCATCGGCCAATCCGTCCGCACCTGCCGCGGAGGCATCGGCCCCGCCCGCGGCCTCGCCGGCCGCCCTACCCGACGAAGAACCGGTGGGCGATCTCGCCGCCGAGATCCCGCCCGCTGTCGATCCTGTCAATGAGACGTCGCAACGTGACCCGGTCCATGGGGAGTCGAAGTTGGTAAGTGAGGCGCTCAAGTCGGCCGATGTTTCACGTGAAACAGCGCAGCCGATGGTGCAAGCCACGGCGGCCGCGTTCAAGGCGGTTGCGAAGCAGAACGAGAAAGAGTGGCCGAGGCCGCCTCAGTGCCGCATCATCACGATCGCCAACCAGAAGGGCGGCGTCGGCAAGACGACGAGCGCCGTGAACCTGGCGGCGGCGTTGGCGATGCACGGCAACCGGGTGCTCGTGATCGACCTGGATCCCCAGGGGAACGCCTCCACCGCGCTGGGCGTGGAGCATCACGCGGACATCCCGTCCGTCTATCACGTGATCCTCGAAGGCGCGCCGTTCGATGAGATCGTCGTGCCGGCCGAAGGGCTGCCGAACGCCTACTGCGCTCCGGCGACCCTCCATCTCGCCGGAGCGGAGGTCGACCTCGTGCCGATGGTCGCGCGCGAGGGTCGCCTGCGGCGTGCACTGGAGGCGTACGACACCGGGAAGTTCGACTACGTGCTCATCGACTGCCCGCCGTCCTTGGGTCTGCTCACCGTCAACGCCCTGACGGGTGCGAACGAACTGCTGATCCCGATCCAGACGGAGTACTACGCCCTGGAGGGCCTCACCCAGCTCCTCCACACGGTCGATCTCGTCCGGCAGCACCTCAACCCCAACCTCGCCGTCTCGACCATCCTGCTTACGATGTACGACGCGCGGACCCGCCTGGCCGCCCAGGTCGCGGACGAGGTGCGGAGCCACTTCGGCGAGTTGGTCCTGGGCACGGTGATCCCCCGGAGTGTCCGGGTGTCCGAAGCGCCGAGCTACGGCGAGTCCGTGCTGACCTACGACCCGAGTTCCAGCGGCGCGCTCGCCTACACGGAGGCCGCCCGCGAGATGGCCTACCGGGGGGCGGAGGGCGCCGCATGACCGGATCGTTGGCGCCGAGGCGTGCGGTGCGGGTCTCGGCCAGGTCCGCCGACACCGCAGAAGGACGTAGGGAAGGTCGCAAGTGAGTCAGCCACGACGAGGCCTGGGTAAGGGCCTGGGCGCGTTGATCCCGACGGCGCCTCCGCAGCCGGCGTCGCCGCCCACCGGCACCCTCACGTCGGCGTCGGCCGACGGCGGGGACCAGCCGCAGGTGGTGGCCGGGGCGCATTTCGCCGAGGTGCCCATCGCGAAGATCACTCCCAATTCGCGGCAGCCGCGGCAGACGTTCGACGAGGATGCGCTGGAGGAGCTCGCCGCGTCGATCGGGATCGTCGGGCTGCTCCAGCCGATCGTCGTTCGCGAGCTCGGGCCGGACGGCTACGAGCTCATCATGGGCGAGCGGCGACTGCGCGCTTCCAAGATGGCCGGTCTGGAGAAGGTTCCGGCGATCGTCCGGGACACCGGCGACGACGAGATGCTGCGCGACGCCCTGATGGAGAACCTCCACCGGCAGCAGCTCAACGCGCTGGAGGAGGCCGCCGCGTACCAGCAACTGCTGGACGACTTCGGAGCGACGCACGAGGAGCTCGCCACCCGCATCGGCCGTTCCCGCCCGCACATCACCAACACCCTGCGGCTGCTGAACCTCCCGCCGGCCGTGCAGCGGCGCGTCGCCGCCGGCGTGCTGAGCGCCGGTCACGCCCGCGCGCTACTCGGACTGGAGAGCCCCGAGCGCCAGGAGCATCTCGCCAAGCGGATCGTCGAGGAGGGCCTTTCGGTCCGAGCCGTCGAAGAGCTCATCGCGCTCGGCGAGGGCGGCGAGACCAAGAAGGCCGCCCGCCGCAAGGCACCCAGCAAGCCGGAGAACCCGCGGATCAGGGAGCTCGCCTCGGAGCTGTCAGAGCTCTACGAGACGAAGGTGAGCGTGGACCTCGGACAGCGCAAGGGAAAGATCGTGGTCGAGTTCGCCACGCTCGAGGACCTCGAGCGGATCGTCGACGCGATGACGCCGGACGGCCGGTCCTAGGGCCTGTCTCGAAGTCCGCTGTCCTACTGCGCGGCGTCCAGGCGGCGCCTCACCGCGTTGTCGCCCCACTCCACGAAAACGCGCGGGAACGGCTTCGCCGACCGCCGCGTTTCCGCGGGGACCCCGGGAGGAGTCGCCGGCCAACACCGGGCTGACTCCCTCCTCCGCCTTGCGAGGCACCACCTGGACACCGCTCGCTACGGACGGGGACTTCGAGACAGGCCCTAGAGAACGCCCCCGGCTCGGATCGGGCGGATGGTTTCACGTGAAACAGCGGCCATCCGCCATCGGGCCACAGTTCAAGCGGAAGCTCTAAGCTCCTCTTGGAGCGGGAATAGGTTCCTGAGAATGAAGGCGCTCCGCCCACGAAGGGGGCCTGGCCGGTGTCGCGTCGTCTGGTGAATATCACGCTCGACAATCTTGAGGACCTGCCGTCACGGTGTCGCAGGTGCGTGTTCTGGGAGCTCGACCCGGTCAGCATGCAGCGGGCCGAAGACTGTGGCGATCCAGAGCTGGAGAAGGAAGCCTGGATCTCCGCCACCCTCCTGGAGTGGGGCAGCTGCGGCAAGATCGTGTACGTCGACGGAGTGCCTGCGGGCTACGTCCTGTTCGCACCGCCGCTCTACGTCCCGCGCTCCGTGGCGTTTCCGACGAGCCCGGCGAGCGCCGACGCGGCGCTTCTGATGACCGCGCACATCCTCCCGGAGTTCCAGGGCGGCGGTCTCGGCCGGATGCTCGTCCAGGGCGTCGCGAAGGACCTCACCCGGCGGGGCATCCGCGCGATCGAGGCCTTCGGCGATCTCAAGTGGGAGAAGCCGTCCTGTGTTCTCCCCGCCGAGTACATGCTCGCGGTCGGTTTCAAGACGGTGCGGCCGCATCACCGGTTCCCGCGCCTGCGGCTGGAGCTGAAGTCCGCCATCTCCTGGCGTGAGGACGTCGAGGTCGCCTTGGAACGGCTCCTGGGCTCCATGTCCCCGGAGGGGGCTCTCCGGCCCGTCTGAGGGCGTCTCCGGGCCCGGACTCGGTGTCAGGCGGCGCTCGGGTCCGCCACTCGACGGCTTGTCGTGCAGGCGGCTCTACCGTACGTGACCCGTGAGCATCCGCCGGACGGGTTCTCGGCCACTCCCGACCGGCGAGCGACAATCCGACGAGACCCTTCGGCGGCCGCGGTGACGTCGTGAATCCGCCGGTTCTCGGCCGGCGGTGCCCGTTGGGTGGAAGGCGTTCACTGCCATCCACCACAGGACGGGATCGATGTCCACGCTCACCACTTCGGCCGGTGCCGCCAGGTCGGCGAGGCCGGCACCGACCAACTGGCCGGCGGTGCTCTCGGTGATGATGGGGATCTTCTCGATCGTCACCACCGAGATCCTTCCGATCGGGCTGCTGACGTCCATCGGCTCCAGCTTCACCATCTCCGACGGAACGGCCGGGCTGATGATGACCATGCCCGGTTACCTCGCGGCGGTCTCCGCACCCGCGGTCACCATCGCGACCGCCCGGCTCGACCGGCGGCTGATGCTGTGCGCCTTCATGTTCCTGCTGGCGTCGGCGAACTTCATCGCCGCAGGCGCACCGGCGTACTGGGCGGTGCTGATCTCGCGCGTGCTCGTCGGGGTCGTCATCGGTGGCTTCTGGTCCATCGGCGCGGGCCTGGCCGACCGTCTGGTGCCGTCGCGATCCACGCGCCGGGCGACGGCCGTCATCTTCTCGGCCGTTCCGCTGGGATCGGTTCTCGGCGTGCCGTTGGGGACACTGATCGGGAACGTCGAAGGTTGGCGGGTGGGCTTCCTGGTGTTGGGCCTGCTGTCCGTGGGGGTGCTCATCGCCCTCGCGATCCTGCTGCCGCCGTTGCCCGCCGAACAGGTCACGCGCCTCACCGCTCTGCGCGGCATGATCCGCGGCGTCGACACCCGGTTCGCGCTACTGGTGACGGTGCTCGTCGTGCTCGCGCACTTCGGTACCTACACCTACGTGACGCCGTTCCTGGAACGGAGCACACACGTCCCCACGAGCCTGATCACGATGTTCCTGTTGACGTACGGCGTCGCGGGCATCGTGGGCAACTTCCTGGCCGGCGCGGCCGTCGCTCGCCACCCGCACGCCGCCTTCGCGGTTGCTGGAGCTCTGATCGCCGTGGCCATTTTGGCGCTCCCGTCGCTCGGCCGGTGGGAACCGGGTGCCGTCGCCCTGCTCATCGTCTGGGGTGTGGGCTACGGTGCCGTTCCGGTCTGTTCGCAGGCGTGGTTCGTCAAGGCGGCCCCGCACGCGAGGGAGGCGGCCTCGGTGTTGTTCACGGCGTCGTTTCAAGCGACGTTGTCGACCGGTGCTCTCGTCGGCGGCGTCATCGTGGATCGCACATCCCTGCCGACCGTGATGCTGCTCGGCGGGGCCACCGCCGTGATCATGGTGATGAGCGTCGGAGCGCGCCGAATGCTGTTTGCGCAAGGCGACACACCGGTCAGATCGCGAATTCGCCGATGAGAGACGCCCGTCGGGAGTGGTCGTAACGTGCCTTGAGTGGAGTGAGGGCATTCTGTGGCCTGAGAGGCTCCTGAAGCGGCTGGACCCCGGGATTGATCCGATCACACCAGGGCACCGGCGTTCGCGGCACACCATTGCTCTGGCGAGTTTCCGCAGGCCAGAGGCGTGAAATGGCGACGGCCCCGCGTGAAAACGCGGGGCCGTCCTATTCCAGCCGCGGGAGGCTGGGAAGAAAGTCCGGATCGAGCGGTTGACGGGGCGGATCAGACCTGCTGTGGCGTCAGCTCGGCGATGCCTTCGTCCTGGAGCCAGCGCTCGGCGTCGATCGCCGCCGCCGCGCCCGTGCCGGCCGCAGTGATCGCCTGGCGATAGCGGTGGTCGACCACGTCGCCCGCGCCGAAGACGCCAGAGATGTTGGTGTGGGTCGTCGGCGCCTTGACGCTGAGGTAGCCCTCCTCGTCCAGGTCCAACTGGTCGGCGAACAGCTCCGTACGCGGCTCGTGCCCGATCGCGATGAACAGGCCGGAGATCTCCAGCGTGTGCTGCTCGCCGGTGTTGATGTCGCGGAGGACGACACCGGTCAGCTTGTCGTCACCGACGATCTCGGCGACCTCGCTGTTCCACTCGAAGCGGATCTTCTCGTTGGCGAGCGCCCGGTCCTGCATGATCTTGCTGGCGCGCAGCTTGTCCCGCCGGTGGATGACGGTGACCGACCGCGCGAACCGCGTCAGGAAGATCGCCTCTTCCATCGCCGAGTCGCCGCCGCCGACCACCGCGATGTCCTTGTCGCGAAAGAAGAACCCGTCACAGGTCGCGCACCAGGAGACGCCGCGGCCGGACAGCTGCTTCTCCGTCGGCAGCCCGAGCTCGCGGTACTTCGACCCGGTGGCGATCACGACCGTCTTGGCGAGGTAGGTGTCTTCGCCGACCTTCACGACCTTCGGCGACGCCGCCAGGTCGACCTCGGTCACGTCGTCGGTGACCAGCTCGGCGCCGAAGCGCTCGGCCTGCTTGCGCAGGTTGTCCATCAGGTCCGGGCCCATGATGCCGTCGGGCCAGCCCGGGAAGTTCTCCACGTCGGTGGTGTTCATCAGAGCGCCACCTGCCGTCACCGAACCCTCGAACACCAGCGGCCGCAGGTCCCCGCGGGCGGCGTAGATCGCTGCCGAGTACCCCGCCGGCCCCGAACCGATGATGATCACGTTCCGGACGTCGCTCACCGCAGTGCCTCTCTCTGATCGCGTCCGCGAAGTCGATCCCGGCTCCGTTTGCCGGGCTCCTCCGCTCGCAGTTAAACCGATCCTAGGGTGCGGGCATTCCCGGGTACGCCAGCCGCGCGTCGTACGGCCATCCCGCTCGAAGCAGCACGGCCGTACGACACTCGGAGATCAGCGAGCGATCTGCCGGTGGACGATCAGATCGGTGTCGTCGGCCGAGCACTTCGGTCCGACGACCCAGACGTCGGCATGCCCGCCGTCGGCCGCCGCCAAGGCGATGACCGTCGCGGGCCGGCCGTCGTACGTGGCCGAGTCGACCAGCAGCGGGGCCTTCCCGCCACTGACCCGGCCGACACATGCCGAAAGCGCGCCGTCCGCCGCCACGTTCAGCGTGGGGTGTCCGGCGGCCGACACCGAGGACAGCGCCGAGGCGAGCTGGGACTCCAGCCCCGCCGACGTGTAGTGCGTCCCGCTCCGAAGCGCGGTGTACGGTGCGGTCTGCTCCCCCCGCGGCCGAGGCTGGGTGCCTTCAACGTGGGGTCGAGAGGGCTCCTCCACCGGACGCTGGGAGACCGTCGCGCTGTCGGAGTCTCCGTTCTCCAGTACGGTGCGGGCCACGACGGACCCGCCGCCGACGACCACCACCGCGGCCGCCGCCGCTGCGAGAAACTGAAATCGCCGGGCGTGCCGATGCCCCGGCACATGCGAGGCCGCTTCAGCGGCGATCGCCGCGTCGAGGCGCTCGACCAGGTGAGCGGGCATCGGCGGAGTCGGTGCCTCCGCGAGAGCGCGGGACACCTCCGCGACCTCGGTGGCCCGATCACGACATTGGGCGCACTGGGTCAGGTGTTCTTCTGCGGATATGGCCGTGGCATCGTCGAGAATTCCCTCGGCGAGGTCGGCCAGTGCATCGTAGTCAAGGTGTGCGGCAGTCACGCGGATGTGCCACCTCCTTCCTCCGCAGATTCGACGCCCGAGCCGCGTCCTTGGTTCCGCAGGTGCCCGAGAAGCGGTGCGAGGCGGGCCCGGCCACGTGCGCACCGGCTCTTGATCGTGCCCGGCGGGACCTCCAGGACCTTGGCGGCCTCGTCGACGGCGTATCCCATCATGTCGACCAGCACGAGCGCGGCCCGCTGTTCGAAGGGTATGCGCTGCAGCGCCTCGCTCACGTCAAGGGACAGCTCGTGTGCGGCGGTCGGGTCGGAGTTCTTCGGCGCGACGGAGTCGAGGGTGGCGTCGTCGCCCATCGGCACGACCGGCCGGATCGAACGGCGCCGCACCCGGTCGAGGCAGGCGTTGACCACGATGCGGTGCAGCCACGTCGTGACGGCCGCGTCACCGCGGAACCGGCCCGCCGCCCGGTACGCCGACAGGAAGGCGTCCTGTAGGGCGTCGGCGGCCTCCTCGTGGTCGCCGAGCGTGCGCAGCGCGACCGCCCACATGCGATCACGGTGCCTCTGCACCAGCTCCGCGAACGCGTACGGATCCCCGCTCGCATGCCGCGACAGCAGCTCTTTGTCCGGGACCGCCTCGACCGAACGTCCCCCGCGCATGACCGCCATATCCGTCAGCCCGCTCCGTAACCGGCGACCCCGCCGATGGTGTGCCGCTCTCGCCCAGCGTGCCCCCCGAAGACCCCCACCCGTCCCCGTCGTGCCGCACCGCGGTGTTCGCACGACCGGCGAGCACGCGAGTGCACGGACTGGGAGGGCCTCAACACGCTCATGATGGTAGCCGTCCCCGTACGCTCCCGTCCGCCGTGACCGGATCATGCCGATCCGCGCACATCCGCAGGTCCGCGGGGCGAGCCTTGACAGACCCTTTACTCCCGGGAAACATCCGTGTCCTGCTGGGGCGCCCGGCCCTGCCTGTCTAGGGGACAAGGGGGCAACACATGCGGATTGCGCGTGCGGCGACGATCGTCGGTGCGGCTGCGTGCCTTTCCTCCACCATCGGCGCGACGCCGAGCTTCGCCGACGCGACCAGCGCCGCCAGGCCGCATGCGGTCGTGAGTAAGGGCGCGAGCGGAGCTACGTCGCCCGGCAGTCGCCGTGTGATCGGTCGGATGTATACGGAGAAGCTGACCGCCTACACGTACAACGCGCGACGTGGGCACAGTACGAAATCTGCGCTTGCCGTCACGGTCAAGGGGAAAGGAAAGTACCTACCGTGCTGGTACAACCGTTGTACGGGTTATGTAGTGGGGGGCTCGTACCGCTGCAAGAGAGGCGGAGACGTAGAGGACCTCTGGACTCCGCTGCGTTACAAGGGGCGGAAGGTCTGGGCCGGCTGTGGCGCCATAGGTAGGTAAGTCACAAAGGGGCGCTGCCACGGCTGTTTTGGCTCCGGTGGCAGCGCCCCCTGGTCCGAGATCTCCGTACCGACGGGTTACTCGGATCCGAAGACCTTGACGTCCTTGATCTTGATCTGGAACTGCCCGATGTTCGGCAGCTTGGTGAACCACAGGACGACGTAGCGGCCCTTGGCCGGGTCGGCGGGCTTCAGATCGAAGGTGTCGACCGCGTCACCAGCGGCGACCTTCGCGTCGGATCCATGCGTCTGGGAGTCGCCGACGTGGAGTTCCACATGGCCGGGGGAGCCGGACGGCATGGACACTGTGACCTTGTCGACGGATACGGTCTTGCCCATGTCGAGCACCAGGCCGATGCCGTTGCGTCTTCCGCCGAAATCGGCGCCGAAGTAAAACTGGGTTGTCCAGTACGACGACGGACTACCGTCGATCGCCTTCCGTTTGTCCTTCGGCGCGGTTGAGTCCGAGTTCGGCGCCTGGTTGTCGAGAAGGACGTCAGAGACCTTGAGCTGTCGGGTCGTCGGCTTGCTGGACTGGGTGGGCGGCGTTTGGACGCGGGACTTGGTGTTCTTGGCGCTGTTGTCGTCGCTCATCTGGGACAGGCCCCAGCCGCCGATGGCGACGACGACCAGCACGATCGCGGCGATCGCGGCCATCACGGGCTTGTTGACCGAGCCCTGGCCGCCACCGGTGGCGCGGTGACCGCCGCCTGTGTGCTGGGGCGGCTGTGGGGGGCGCATGCGGGCGCTGTCCGGCACGGTCTGCACCGGGGGGATCGGCTGGGACGCCGCGGCGGACATCGACGCCGTACGGTCCGGGGGGCTCTCGGGCCGCGGGACGACCGACGGCGGGGTGGAGCCGACGAGCGGTACGAACGGCAGCGGTGACCGGGGGACCTTGGCAAGGGCGTCCGCGAAGGCCGCAGGGGCCTCGAATCGCTCCGGAGCGCCGTGGACGGGGAGGCCCAGCGACCGGCTGACGATCGCGTCGAGGTTGTGCGGGATGCCGGCGCGGACCTGGGCGGGCGTGAGCGGGCGTCCGTCGGCCCCGGTGGGTGCGGGCGGCAGGATGGTGCCCTCTCCGCCCGGCCAGTGGCCGGTGAGTGCGGCGTAGAGCATGGCGCCGAGCCCCTGGACGTCGTCCAGCGCCGGAGTGTCGGAGTTCGCGCCGGACAGGACGGCCTCGACGCCGAGACCCGTGATCTTGACGGTGCCGCCGCTGGTCCAGACGAGGTTGTGCGGGGTCAGGCAGAGGTGGGCCAGGCCGGCGGAGTGGGCGGAGGTCAGCGCCTCGCCCGCCTCGAGCAGGAAGGCCGCGGCGCGGTCGGCCGCCATCGGCCCCTGGGCCAGGAGATCTTCGAGGGTCTCCCCGGTGACCCACTCGCTGACGACGTAGGCGCGCTCGCCGCTGTCGTCGGCGTCGAAGACCTGGGTGAGACGCGGGTCGGTGAGCCGGCTCGCGGCGCGGGCCGCGGTCACCACGTCGTTCACCCGGGGGAAGCCCGGGGCGAACGTGAGCACGGCGACGGAACGGGCGAGGATCTCGTCCGTTGCCTTCCAGAATGTGGAACCACCCGCTTCGCTTACGCGGTCGTCCAGGCGGTATCGACCGGCGAGGCGGGTTCCAGGTTCGATGACGGACGTGCTCAACGCGGCGTCCGGCGTAGGTGGTCGCATCCCATTTTCAGTGCCGTGGCTCCCTTGCGCCTTCGACCCTCCCTCGCTCCCTTGGAGGGAGAGGAAGACTTCATCACATTCCCGCCCGATGGTAGGACGCTCGAGGAGCGTCGCTGGATTACTACCCGGCGCGAGTCGCGCTCTCCCACCTTACGGGCAGCGCATCCTAACTCGCCCCACGACCGGGCAATCTGGCCATCATGGTTCGTTGCAGCGACTCCAACTCGGGGATCCGTAGAACCCGTGCGACCAGGAAGTACAGCACCATCGCCCCGCCTCCGCCGACCGCGAGAACGCCCAGCGACGACAGAACGTGGTAGTAGAAGAACTTGAAGCTGAGCAGGTGTACGGCGAGTGCGAACAGGAGCGCCGGGATCGTCGCGATCGCGATCTTCACGTGCGACGTGATGATGTGCCGGGCGCCCAGGCCGTTCAGCCGGCGGCGCAGGATGAAGGCCGCCACGAAGCAGCCGAACGTCCAGGACACGCCCAGGGCGATCGAGATGCCCTCCACGATCTTGTCCGTGGGCAGCGTGTAGTAGCCGACGAGGCCGAGGGTGATGCTGATCGCGACGTTGAAGACGGCCATGAAGGCGGGCGTGCGGGTATCGGCGAGCGCGTAGAAGACCCGCAGCAGCAGCTGGTAGATCGCGAACGGGACCAGCGCGAACGTGAACGCCTGCAGCACGTTGCCGATCATCAGCGCGTCGGAGATCTGCGTGGAACCGTGTGCGAAGAACAGCGTGGTCATCTCCGGCGCCAGCGCGAACAGCAGCGCGGCGGACGGCACGATGACCACCGACGAGAGGTTCAGCGCGGAGGACATGTCCTCCCGGACCAGGTCGTACCGCCGCTCGGAGGCGTGCCGGCTCATCTGCGGCAGCAGCGCCGTGACCACCGAGACGCCGACGATCGCGTACGGGAGCTGGAACAGCAGGTAGGCGTTGGTCCACGGCGTGAGCCCGACGCCGTACGTGATGCCCTCTCGCGTGCCCTTGTCACCGGCGCCGTTGGCGATGTTCGTGTTGACGACGAAGCCGACCTGCTGGATCGCGACGTACAGCAGCGTCCACAGCGCCATGCCACCGACCGGCGCGAGCTCCTCCCGGCGGAAGTCGAACCGCGGCCGGTACCGGAATCCGACCTTCCGCAGGGACGGCCACATGGCGATCGTCTGGATCACGATGCCGAGCGTGGTGCCGGCCGCCAGCAGCACGATCTCGGTGTGCGTGATGTTCGCCGGGCCGACGCCCCGGCCGGCCACGAAGAGGAACGCGATGCCGATCGCGATCACGACGACGTTGTTGAGGACCGGCGTCCACATTGGCGCGGCGAAGCTGCCCCGGGCGTTGAGGGACGCGCCGGCCAGCGCGCCGACACCGTAGAAGAAGATTTGCGGCAGGAAGAACAGCGCGAAGAGGACGGCCAGGTCGTGCTTCTGCTTGTCGTACGAGCCGGCGTACAGGTCGACCAGCAGGGGCGCGCACACCATCGCGATCGCCGTCAGCGCCGCCAGCGCGCCGAGGACGAGGGTCAGCAGGCGTGCTTCGTACTCCTCGCCGTACTTGCGGTCCTTCTCCAGCGCGCGCACGAGCATCGGGACGTGCACGGCGGTGAGCACACCGCCGAGGAGCAGGTCGTAGATGACGTTGGGGAAGGTGTTCGCGGTGTTGTAGACGTCACCGAGCGCATGGGTGCCCAGCGCGATGACGAGCACGGCGGTGCGGAGGAACCCGGTGAGCCGGGACGCGATCGTGCCCAGGGCCATGACGGCGCTGGACTTGAGCAGCCCGCTCACCCCGCCGCGGCCGCGGCCGGGCTCCTCGCTGGGTTCTTCGGGGGAGATCGCTGGGAGATCGGTCGCCGTCACGGCGACCTCGGGAGTGGGTTCGGCCTCAGCCACCGGTCGTATCCTCCGCTTCCTCACCTCGACGCCGGATCACGCGATATCCGACGCCGACGAAGAGTACGGCAAGTGAGATGCCGGTGATGAGCAGCGCGGTTTGCGCGTAGGCGGTCGCGCGGATCTGAAGCATGAGTGGCTGGGTGATGGGCTGGTCGTCGGGACCCAGGAGATCGATGTTGACGTAGGCGGGGCCGTTGGCCGCGGCCTTCATGTACAGGTTGACCGTCTCCTTGTGGCCGGCCTCGAGCGTGATCTCGCTCTGCTTCGGCCCGGGGCCTTCGACGCGAAGTCTGGCGGGGTTCTGTGAAGTGGCGCGCAGCCGTATCTTGACCGTGCCGTGTTCGAGCTCGTTGGAGACCGTGATCGGCACCTGCCCGGACTTGCCGGCCAGGTCGAGGCTGGGTTTGAGCACCTTGATCTTGCTCTGGGCGCTGCGCAGCTCGTTGTCCAGGGTCTGCCGCAGCTTCGACCCGGCCCGGGTCTGGTCGTTCCAGGCCGAGGACTCGAGCCGTGTCACGCCGAGGGTGAACCCGCTGGTCGGCGGCTCGAAGACGCTGGTGAACCGCCCCACGTCCCCGCTGAGGTCCTTCACCTGGCCCAGGTAGCGCTTCGAGAGCTCGTTCTGGCTCTTCTGCGGCTGGAAGGTGCGCGGCTGCGCCCGCTGCCGCTCGACGGAGCTGAGCGGGATCTCCTTCAGCCACGGTGCGTGGGCGGAGAGATACAGCAGGTCCTTGGCGAAGGCGGGACCCGGCTCCCAGCGGCGCGGCGGCACGATCACGACGGTGCGGGAAGGGGCGTACGGCCGCTCGTTCGTGACCATGGCCGTCTCGGCGAGGAACCGCTGCTCGGCGAGGGCGACCCCGCCCGGCTCGTCGGTCTCCGTCGCGAGGATCTTGTTGATCGTGTCGTCGAACGCGACGAGCTTGACGTTCTGGCCGCCGACGGGTTTCTGGGCGACGGGATCGGCGGTGTAGTTCTGATTGGGATGGGGCAGGACGGTGCTGTTGAGCAGGATCGTCCGGGCGCCCGCCTTGACGAGGTTGTTGAGGGTCTGCTGGTCGGCGAGGCCGTCCGGTGGGACCGCCACCGACGTGCTCTCCATGGGCAGTTTGGCTCGCGTGAGCGCCTGGGTCACCACCGGGCCGGTGGCCGCTTTGATGTGCGAGGACATCCGGGCCCGGGAAAGGGCCATGACGTCGGGGTCGGCGTACGGCGTGGCGATGACGCGCTTGTTGCCGAGTGCCTGGCGCAGGCTGGTCAGCCAGGAGTTCGCTGCGACGCTCTGCGGCTGGTGCGCGGTGCCTTTGGCGGTCTTGATGGCGTAGCCGTCCTTGCCCGACATGGAGACGGCGTCGTCCGCCAGCCCCGGGTCGACCAGCCAGCTGACCGACTTGTAGGTGGCGGCCGCGGTGACCAGGTCGGCGAGCCGCCCGCCGGAGTTGAGCATGCGTTCGAGCTTGTCGTCGACGAACGTCGAGTCGTCGGCGCGATGTGGCTGGTCGACCACCGGCCAGACCCACGAGACCTTGGTCTTGTTGGCGGTCGTGGTGCTCGGGAAGTAGGTGACGAACGTATGCTCCCTGCCGACGACCGCGCCGGCGCTGAGCACTTCGACGGAGATCGGAAAGACGCCGAATTTCGGGAGGTGCATTCGGCTGACGGGCATCTGCAGGGTCCACGGCTGCTGGCCGCCCGGCTGCACGGCTCCGGGCACCGCCTTCGGCGGCCCGGCCAGCGGCGGGTCGGCGAGCTTGCCGTCGGCGTACGCCTGGAGCGCCCCACGGCTCTGCATCGACACCGTGGAGTAGCGCAGGCGCACCGACAGCCGCTGGTACGTGCTGTCGGACTGGCTCTGCAGCACGCCGCTTAGTTTCAGCGTCTGCGACGGTTTCGCGAGGTATTTCGGGGCCACGGAGCCGATCACGACGCCGATGGGTGGTTTGCCGGTCGGCTGCCTCTCCCGGGAGGCCCGCGTGGCGCCCAGGCCGCCGGAGGATCGCGTGGTGCGCGCGGAGTGGCTGGAAGAGGTCGTGCCGTGATGCGGGCGTGGGGTCGCGGCGAGCGCCGGCCCACCGGTCAGCACCAGTGGGACCACGAGGGCGAGCAGCCGCTTCATGCGGCGCCCGTGAGCAGCTCGGGCACCTTGGCGACCAGCGCCTGCTCGTCGGCGTGGGCGAGCCGCCCGGCCACCTCGTCGAGCGGCACCCAGGCGACCTCGGCGACCTCCGCGTCGCAGTCGGACAGATCCCCTCCCACGGCGACGAGCAGGTGGTGGTGCACGGTCTTGTGCACGCGTCTCCGGTCGGCGGAGAACCAGTAGTCGACAGTGCCGAGTGGGGCGATGATCCGACCGCGGATGCCGGTCTCCTCCTCGACCTCGCGCACGGCCGCCTCCTCGATCGTCTCGTCGGCTTCGACATGCCCTTTCGGCAGCGACCACTGGAGCCGGCCGTCACGGTCGTATCTGGCGATCAACGCGGCCCGCGGAGAGCCCGCCAGGTCGACGACCAGGCCGCCCGCCGACGTCTCCTCATGGTGACGGCCCGGCGGGCCGGCGGGCCGACGACGACTCGGTCTGCGCGAGCGGGACACGGCCGCAATCGTAGTAGCCACGCGTACGTTTTCGGTCAGTGATCCGTTGGACGCGAGGCATCGGGCGCGTGCGTGCAGGCGATCGGCGTGGGCTTGGCGTCACAGAGCGCGAACAGATCCAGGGTGTGGATCCCGAGGGCCGTCCACGCCTCGCCCGTGGTCGTGTAGACGATGTCGTCGACGCAGGCGGCCTGCTGGTCCACGAGCATGGTCATGCCGGCGGGGAGGAGCAGGGGGGCGACCAGGTCGGCCGCGTAGTCGGTGACCTCGTTGACCAGGTCGGCCGGGGCGGGACGCACCTCCGACACGCCGAGGGCGTCGGCGATGACCTCCGGCGTGGGCTGGGCACCCGCCGTGACGATCACGGCGACGAGGTGGTGACCTTCTGTGTACGCACGGTCCGGATCGTGCGGAAGATACACGCGCGTGCACAGGCAGCGGAACGACGGCAGCCCGAGCACCTCAGGAAGATCGTCCGCGCCGCTGATGTGCTTCGGCAGGCGTACGATCTCGTGGGCCGTCTGGCGCTCGAGCAAGAGCCGATGGATGGAGAGTGCGTCCTTCATCGTGGTCTCCGTGCCTTGTTCAGGCAATTTACCCGGATTTCGGGGCATTAGCGGATCACGGAAGTGGTGATTCGCGTTTTGCCCGCCACGTGCGAGGACCTACTCTCGATTGCCGTGCCGAACGACCACGACGTGACCACCGACCACCAGGCAGCAGTCAGCGGACTGCTACGGCGCGTGACGCCCCTCGCCGACGAGATCGGCCGCCGTTTCGCCGCCGCGGGCCACGAACTCGCCCTCGTCGGCGGTCCCGTACGCGACGCCCTCCTCGGCCGTCCGGTGAACGACCTCGACTTCGCTACCGACGCCCACCCGGACCGCGTCCTGGAGATCGTCAAGGGCTGGGCGGACGCCGTCTGGACGATCGGCATCGAGTACGGCACGATCGGGCTGCGCAAGGGCGACCTCCAGCTCGAGATCACCACGTACCGCAGCGAGTCGTACGACCGCGACTCGCGCAAGCCCGAGGTGACGTACGGCACCTCCCTCGAAGGCGACCTCGCCCGCCGGGACTTCGCGGTCAACGCCATGGCGGCCCGCCTGCCCGGCCACGAGTTCGTGGACCCCTTCGGCGGCCTGCACGACCTGAAGCTCGAGGTCATCCGGACCCCCGGGCGCCCCGAGGACTCCTTCGGCGACGACCCGCTGCGGATGCTGCGCGCCGCGCGGTTCGCCGCGCAGCTCGGATTCAGCGTCGCCCCCGAGACCGTCGCCGCCATGAAGGCCATGGCCGACCGCATCGAGATCGTGTCGGCCGAGCGGATCCGCGACGAACTGTCCAAGCTGCTGCTCGGCGCGCACCCCCGTACGGGCATCGCGCTGCTCGTCGACACCGGTCTGGCCGACCGGGTGCTGCCCGACGTCCCGAAGCTCAAGCTCGAGATCGACGAGCACCACCGGCACAAGGACGTCTACGAGCACTCGCTGATCGTGCTCGAGCAGGCGATCGCCCAGGAGGAGGACGGCCCGGACCTCGTCCTGCGGCTGGCCGCCCTGCTGCACGACATCGGCAAGCCGAAGACCCGCTCCTTCGTCGACGGCGGCCGCGTCACCTTCCACCACCACGAGGTCGTGGGCGCGTCGATGACCAAGAGCCGCCTCACCGCGCTGCGGTACCCCAAGGACGTCGTCGCCGACGTCTCCCGCCTCGTCGAGCTGCACCTGCGCTTCCACGGGTACGGCACGGGCGAGTGGACCGACGCGGCGGTGCGCCGCTATGTCCGCGACGCCGGGCATCTGCTGCCCCGCCTCCACAAGCTCACCCGCGCCGACTGCACGACCCGCAACCGGCGCAAGGCCGCCGCGCTGGCCCGCACGTACGATCAGCTCGAGGAGCGCATCGCCCGGCTCCAGCAGGAGGAGGAGCTCTCCAAGATCCGGCCCGAGCTGGACGGCAACGAGATCCAGCAGATCCTCGGCATCAAGCCCGGCCCGGCGGTCGGCAAGGCGTACAAGTTCCTGCTCGACGTGCGCCTGGACCGCGGCCCGATCGGCAAGGAGGCCGCCACCGAGGCGCTCCGCGAGTGGGCACGCGAGCAGGAGCTGGGCTAGGGCCATCGGGCACCCTCTGGGGCTGATCCGGGATGCCATGATGGCGCATGGCCTCTGAGGAGCTGCTCGCGTTCGACAGGGAGCACATCTGGCATCCGTACGCCTCGATGCCCGCGAGCGCGCCGGTGCACCCCGTCGTGTCGGCCACGGGCGTACGCCTGACCCTCGCCGACGGCCGGGAACTGATCGACGGGATGTCGTCGTGGTGGGCGGCGATCCACGGGTACGCCCATCCCGTCCTCGACGCGGCCGTCACCCGTCAGCTCGGCGCCATGGCCCACGTGATGTTCGGCGGCCTCACCCATCCCACCGCCGTCCGCCTCGCCGAGCTGCTGATCGACGTCATGCCGGAGCCGCTCACGAAGGTCTTCTTCGCCGACTCCGGATCGGTCTCGGTCGAGGTCGCGATCAAGATGGCTCTGCAGTACTGGCGGTCGCGCGGCCGTACGGACAAGACCCGGCTGTTCACCGTCCGCGGCGGGTACCACGGCGACACGTTCGGCGCGATGGCGGTCTGCGATCCGGTCGGCGGCATGCACCACCTGTTCACCGACCTGCTGCCGGCGCACGTGTTCGCCCCCATGCCGCCTGCGGCGCACGACCCGGCGTACGCCGCCGACCTCGAACGCCTCGTCGCCGCCCACGCCCACGAACTGGCCGCCATCATCGTCGAGCCGGTCGTCCAAGGGGCGGGCGGCATGCGGTTCTACGACCCGGCGTACGTCCGCCTGCTGCGCGATCTGGCCGACGAACACGACGTGCTGTTGATCCTCGACGAGATCGCCACCGGGTTCGGCCGGACCGGCGCCCTGTTCGCCTGCGAGCACGCCGGGGTGAGCCCGGACATCATGTGCGTCGGCAAGGCGCTGACCGGCGGCTACCTGACGCTGGCCGCGACCCTCTGCACGGACCGGGTGGCCCGGGGGATCAGCGAGGGCGAGGCCGGCGTGCTGATGCACGGCCCGACGTACATGGCCAACCCGCTCGCCTGCGCGGTCGCCACCGCATCCCTCGAACTCCTGCGCGAGCGCGACTGGCAGGCCGAGGTCGCCGCGATCGAGAAGCTGCTCACGGCCGGCCTCGAACCCGCCCGCGACCTCCCCGGAGTCGCCGACGTACGGGTGCTGGGCGCGATCGGCGTGATCGAGCTGACCGGCCCCGTCGACGTCGCCGCCGTCCAGGACACCGTCATGGCCCACGGAGTGTGGCTGCGGCCGTTCCGCAACCTGATCTACACGATGCCGCCGTACGTGACCTCAGAGGCCGATCTGGCGCGCGTCACGGCCGCGATGGTCGCCGCCGCCCGGCAGCACGCCACGACCGGCTGACGGACGGGTCGAAGCTCGCATAGCGGCGAGGGGTCCGAGGCGTCTCAGGGGTGACGCACTTCGGAGGTGACGATGGCCGTCGCAGACCACGCGGTCTTCCGGAAAGCCGAGGCGGACATCCCTGCCAAGGTTGCCGAGAGCAGGTGGACGCGGATGCTCGAGACCCTTCGCCAGAACGTGGCGCTCATCCTCGGGCCGGAACGACCCCTGCACGACGGGGATGATTCTCACGGCCTTGGCCGCGATGAAGATCACGATGAGCTGTGGTGACGGCGTACGCGGTCATGGCCGGGCGGTGGATCGGGATCGATCATTCGTGCGGGGACGCATAGCCGCGTGGGTCCGCAGGCGTCTCAGGGGGCCGATGACCTTCGGCGGTGACGATGGATGCCGCGGCTGAGCGACATTTCCGGGAGTTCGTGGTGGCGCGATCGCCGGCGCTCATGCGCCTGGCCTATCTGCTGACCGGGGGCGACCAGCAGTCGGCCGAGGACCTGCTGAGACCGCGCTCGCCAAGACGGTGGCGCGCTGGCGCACCGTCGACGACCCGGACGGCTACGTGCGGCGTGTCATGTACCACCAGCGGGTGAGCTGGTGGCGGCTCAAATGGCGATCGCGTGAGACCCAGGTCGCCGTCCTGCCGGAGCGGCCCCACGAAGACGACACCGCGGCGGTGGAGCTGAAGATCACCGTACGCCGGGCGCTGGCCAGGCTCACGCCCAAACAGCGGGCCGTCCTCGTGCTGCGCTTCTTCGAGGACCTTCCGGAGAGCGAGGTCGCCCGGATCCTCGACTGCAGCGTCGGCACGGTGCGCAGCACCACCTACCGATCCCTCGCCCGCCTGCGCGAACTCTCCCCCGAACTCGCCGCACTGAAGAACATCACGGAGGTTCGACCGTGAAGCTGGAGACGCTCGTCCGGCAGTCACTCGAGGAATGGTCCGCCGAGGCCCGGGTGCCCGCCGGCCTGGCCGATCGGGCGCTGCGCCGCAGAACCCGACGGCGGATCCGCGGCATCGCCCTCGTCGCGGGGGCGGCGGCCGCCGTCGCGGCGACGACGTTCGCGGTCGACGTCGGGGCCCCGACCGCACCGCGTCCCGCGACGCGCCCCACGCCGATGGACACCTCGCTGCACACGGACCCCGCGCACTCGCCGCCTCAGCGCTTCGTCGCGGCGGGCCAGACGGCGATCTCCGCCTACTACATCCGGCAGACGTCGTCGATCGGCGGGAAGACGGTGTTCCGGGACACGTGGTACCTCTACCGCCCCGCGACCGGCGGCTATCAGAGGACGCCCTGGGCGAACCTCGACGTGGCACCCGGCCTCCGGCAGGCCGCCGTCCTCGAAGGCCCCCTGCCGGCCGCCCGGGTCGGTCTGGTGGACCTGAAGACCCAGAAGGTCACCCGCTGGATCACACTGGAATATCCGGCCGGTGGCCTGGCCTGGTCGCCGGACGGGACGCGGCTGCTCGTGACCACCTACGACCGGTCCGTGGATGTGCCCGCAGGTCCGGGGACGAGTTCGCGGACCGGCTACTACCTGGTCAACGTCGCGTCCGGCAAGGCGGCGTTCCACACCCTCCCGGCGGGTACGGACAACGTCGACGCCAGGCAGGACCTCGGCTGGAGCCGGAACGGGAGACTGCTGTGGGCGCCTACGGACACGACGCCGACCAAGAGGTTCTACGACCTGAGCGGTACGCCTCGGCCGGCGCCGCCACACGAGGACCAGACCTATGTCGATGAGGCGGGACTGTCCCCGAGCGGTCGCTACCTTTCACGGGGAAACCCGTACGTCGGCCCTGGCAGAACGAACCCGCACGGTCCCGCCACGGCAGTCGAGGACGTCACGACGTCGAAGCAGGTCGGCGTCCAACCGGTCGAACAGCTTCGCGCCTGGGCGGACGACACCCATCTGATCGCGGTCGCGTGCGACGTCAAGAGGTGCACCGGGAAGGGGGAATTCCACAATCGGTACGTCCTGGTCAGCGTCGATGGCAAGAGCATCACCCCGCTCACCGGCTACCAGAACAGTGACGCGCCCGGTGCGTGGCATCCGCTCTTCACCCACCGCTGAGCTCGGCCACCGCCGGCCGTTACGGCTCAGGCGGCGGCCACCGAAGCCCCGGGCTCTCCTTCTGCGAGAGCCCGGAGATCAGACGGCCAGGACCCCCACGCCGACCTCACCTTCGATCAGGCTCTTGAGGTCATTCGGATCACTGGTCAGGATGACGACGGGACGAGGCTGGTCGAGAGCGGTCGCGGCGACCATGGCATCGATCGTCGCGGTGCCGGGGAGACCACTGCGGCCGAGGAGCGTACCGGCGGTCCGCCCGAGCTCCCGCGTCAGCGGCACGACGTCCACCTTCTTGAGAACGCGGTGCACCGCTGCATCGCGACGAGAGCCGCGCAGCACCTCGGCCAGTGTTACAGCGCTGGTGACGACATTCGCCTGTCTCTTTCGTGCCTTCGCTACGAACGAGACCAGGTGGGGGTGATCATCGGCGAGCTTGGAGACGCCTTCGGAATCGAGGACGAACGTGCGGGCTACCAGCCCTCCTCGGCCCACTTCGCTTCCAGTTCGCAAAGTGCCTTCTCCGCTTTGTCGAGTGCCTCTTGGGGCAGGGGACCATGCCGGGACACGTAGTCGGCGATGAGGTCGTCGAGGTTGTCCATCTGGAGCTGACGCATCACTGCCTCCGTGACGTAACGGCTGAACGACCCGGAACCTACACGCTCTCTGACCTGCGTGATGAGCGATTCCGGCATCGAAACGCTAACTTTCCGCACTCGGTCGGATACGGTACGTTCGGAGTCGTCTGCCCCGTGAGGCTCGCTCATGAGGCCAGGTTACTACCGGCGGTGGCAACCCTCGAAGTGTTTCTCATCGACAGCCAGTAGAGCAGTGATGCCAGGGCGTAGCCGCCGCCGATGAGGGCGAGGACGCCGTAGGACTTGCCGTTCGCGGGCAGGAGGGCGGCGGCGACGGCGAAGCCGGCGACGTACAGGCCGTTGAAGAGCATGTCGTAGATGGAGAAGACCCGGCCGCGGAAGGCGTCGGCGATGGACGTCTGCACGATCGTGTCCACGCAGAGCTTCACGCCCTGAGAGGTGAGCCCGAGCACGAAGGCGCCCAGGATGAACGGCAGCGGGGAGAACGGCGCGGCGAGGATCACCTCGGCGACGCCGGCGAACGCCAGTTGCATCGCGATCCAGGCCTCCTTGCGGATCCGCCCCGTGACGGCCGGGGTGATCACGGCGGCGAGGAAGTATCCGACGCCGGAGACGACGAGGACGACGGCGAACCCGCCGAGCCCGGCCTCCGCGCTGCTCGAGAAGTAGTTCCGGAACAGCAGCACCGTCATGATGGTCGCGATGCCGTAGAGGAAGCGGTGGGCGCCGATCGCGCCGAGCGCGGCGGCGGCCGGGCGCCGGTCCCGTACGTGCCGGGCGCCGTCGAGCAGTCCGTGCAGCACCCGGCCGAGCGCCTCGCGGGTGTCGGTCCGCAGTTCGCTCTGGTCGGGGCCGAGCCGGTCGCGGCCCATGCGGGTGGCGACGAGCGCGGTGCCGACGTAGAGGACGGCGGCGGCGAGGAGGACACCGGCGGTGCCGCTCTGGCCGGCGCCGAACAGCACCCGCAGCACGTATCCCACTCCGGCGCCGACGAAGGTCATCATCGTCCCGGAGGTCACCGACACGGCGTTCGCGGTGATGAGCTCGGCCGATCCGACCACGCGGGGCAGCGCCGCCGACAGCGCGGACAGGAAGAACCGGTTGACGGCGAACACGATCAGCGCCGCGAGGAAGAACAGCAGGCCGTCGTCGCCGCGCATCAGCAGCAGCGCGGTCGCCACCACGGCGACGGCGCGGATGAGCGGGGCGTGGACGAGGATCTGGCGGCGCCGCCACCGGTCGATGAAGACGCCGGCGAACGGGCCGAGCACGGAGTACGGCAGCAGCAGCACCGCGGCGGTGACGGCCGCCTCGGTGGCACTGGCCTGTTGTTCCGGGGAGAACAGGACGTAGCCCGCGAGGCCCACCTGGAACACGCCGTCGGAGAGTTGTGAGATCACGCGGGTCGTGAACAGGCGGCGGAAGTCCTGACCCCGGATGACCAGGCGCAGGTCGGCGGCGTAGGACACCGACCAAGCCTAAGGCAGCGAAACGGCCGGTCGTCCCTGAGGGGATGACCGGCCGTTCCGGTGCTGTTTCGACGCGGCCGCTACTCGAGACGGACGCGCGGGTCGAGGAAGGAGTACACGACGTCGACGATGATGTTCGCGAGGACCACGAAGAACGACGCGATCAGCACGACGGCCATGATCACCGGCAGGTCGCCGGTGGTCAGCGAGCGCACGGTCAGCTGGCCGATGCCCTGCAGGCCGAACACGGTCTCGGTGACGAGCGTGCCGCCGATCAGGACGCCGATGTCCACGCCGAACTGGGTGAGCACCGGGGTCAGCGCGGAGCGCAGGCCGTGCCGGTAGATCACCCTGTTCTCCGGGAGGCCCTTTGCCCGCGCGGTGCGGATGTAGTCCTCACCGAGCACATCCAGCAGCGAGCCCCGGGTCAGCCGGGTGTAGATCGCCGACTGCAGGAGGGCGAGCGTCAGCCACGGCAGCACCAGGTGCTGGAACCACTGCACCGGGTTCTGCTGGATCGCGACGTAGCCCGAGGCCGGGAAGATCTGGATCTTGTTGGCGAACAGGAACGCCAGCGTCAGCGCGACGACGAACGCGGGCATCGAGATGCCGACGAGGACCGCCGCGGTGATGCCGCGGTCGAGCAGCGTCCGCGCCTTGGTCGCGCTGAGCACCCCGGTGACGATGCCGGTGATGAGCCAGATGACCGCGGCGCCGAGGATCAAGGACAGGCTGGCGGGCAGCGCGCTCTTGATCATGTCGGTGACCGGGGTCTGGGTGACGAAGGAGAACCCCAGGTCACCCTTCAGCAGGCGCGTCAGGAAGTGCCAGTACTGCACCGTGAGCGGCTGATCGAGGCCGAGCTTGTGGCGCACCAGGGCGAGCGTGTCCGCCGTCGCCGACTTGCCGGCGAAGCGGGCGGCAGGGTCCTTCGAGGTGGCGAAGAACAGCAGGAAGACGCCCAGGGTGACGATCCACAGCACCACGACACCGAAGACGACCCGCCGGATCAGGAAACGAAGCATGTCGGTGGTCCCTTACTTCTTCTTTTTCCGGTTTTTCCGGCCGGCCTTCTGGGCCGCGAAGAGACGCTCGGAGCGCGGGTCCAGGGCGTCGCGCACGGCGTCGCCGAGGATGTTGAACGCCAGCGTCGTGATCAGCAGGAAGGCGGCGGGCACGAACAGCGTCCACCAGGCGACCTGGTACGTCTCCGTGGCGTCGCTGAGCATGTTGCCCCAGCTCGACGTACGGGGGTCGATACCGGCTCCCAGGAACGAGAGCGTCGCCTCGAAGACGATCGCGACCGGAATCGTCATCGTGGCCAGCACGATCAGCGGGGCGAGCAGGTTCGGGATCACGTCGATGAAGATGATCCGCATGTTGCTCGCGCCGAGGGATCTGGCCGCCTCGACGAACTCCCGTTGCTTGATCGAGATGACCTGGCCGCGCACGATCCGGCCGATCGAGGCCCACGAGAAGAAGGTGATGACGAAGATCGTCAGCGGTGTGCTGGCCCCGAACGCCGCCGCCAGCGCGATGGCGAACAGCAGGTACGGGAACGACAGCGTCACGTCCATGAAGCGGGCCAGGACCGTGTCGATGACACCGCCGAAGTAGCCCGCCACCGAGCCGACGACGACACCGAGGATGGTGGCCGCGGCGGTGGAGACCAGGCCGACGATGAGCGAGATGCGCGCGCCGTACACGGCCCGGACGAGCAGGTCACGCCCGAGACGGTCGGTGCCGAGCGGGTGATGCCCGTTGGGGCCGACCGGCAGGCCGTCCACGGTGACGCCGAGTTTCCGGTCGCCGAACGCGGGGGCGTACCCGATCCACTTGGAGATCAGCGGGGCGACCAACGCCATGACGACGAGCAGGACGATGACCACGAGAGAGATCATCGCCGCCTTGTCGCGGCGTAGTCGGGCCCAGGCGAGCTGCCACGGGCTGCGACCCTCGATGCGACCGGTCGCCGGTGCTTCTCCCGCGGCCGGAAGCGATGCGTCGGCTTCGAGATCAGTGAGGCTCATTGTCGTCGCCTATGCACTCGGGAGCGTGGGCTCGGTGGACAGCTGCTCGATCCCCGCGGTCTCACGGGCGAGGTGCTCCCCGGCCTCGACCGGGAAGTGACACGCGGTGAGGTGATCGGCGGGATCGCCCGCACGCGCGATGAGCTCGGGGACGTCCCCGACGCATGTCTCCTGCGCCTTGGGGCAGCGCGGGTGGAACCGGCAGCCGGACGGCGGGTTGATCGGCGACGGGACGTCGCCGATGAGGACGATGCGGTCCCGCCGCTCGGCGGCGTCCGGGTCGGCCACCGACGCGGCCGACAGCAGCGCGTTGGTGTACGGGTGCCGGGGGCGCTCGTACAGCTCCTCACCGTCCGCCTCCTCGGCGATCTTGCCGAGGTACATCACGGCGACCCGGTTGGACACGTAACGGACCACCGACAGGTCGTGGGCGATGAAGATGTAGGTGAGGCCGAGCTCGTCCTGCAGGTCCTTCAGCAGGTTGATGACCTGCGCCTGGATCGACACGTCGAGCGCCGAGACCGGCTCGTCGCAGACGATGAGCTTGGGCTTGAGCGCAAGGGCACGTGCGACGCCGATGCGCTGCCGCTGCCCGCCGGAGAACTCCGCGGGGAACCGGTTGAAGTGCTCCGGGTTGAGACCAACGAGCTCCATCAGCTCCTGCACCCGACGCTTCCGCTCGGCGCCGGAGGCGGTGCCGTGGATGTCGAACGGGTCGCCGATGATCGAGCCGACCCGGCGGCGCGGGTTCAGCGAGCCGTACGGGTCCTGGAAGATCATCTGGACGTCGCGCCGGAACGCCTTGCTCGGCGACTTGCCGATGTCCTGACCTTCGAAGAGGATGCGGCCCTTGGTGATCGGGTGCAGCCCGGTGATGCAGCGGGCCAGCGTCGACTTGCCGCAGCCGCTCTCACCGACGATGCCCAGCGTCTCCCCGCGGCGTACCTCAAGGTCGACACCGTCGACCGCGTGTACGCGGCCGACCTCCCTCTTGAAGAAGACCCCCTGCTTGATGGGGAAGTGCTTGTAGACGCCTTCGAGCTTGACGAGGGCGTCACCGCTCTGGCTCACTGCTGTGCCTCCACGCCCTGGGTGGTGATGTTGGCCGCCGTGGTACGTCCCGTCGCTACCGCCTGCCGGCGAAGCTCCTCCGCCTCGGGCTTCAGCCCCGTGGCCTCGATGGGCAGCCAGCACGCGGACCGGTGGTTCGGATCGGTGCCGCCGTCCGCGTCGAGCACCGGCCTCAGCTGCGGCTCATCCGTGACGCAGCGGTCCATGATGTACGCGCAGCGGGGATGGAACGTGCAGCCCGTCGGGGGGTTGATGAGGGAGGGCGGCTGACCCGGAATCGGCTTGAGCCGGTCCTTCGCCCCGCTGGAGCCGGGGATCGACTCGAGCAGCCCCTTGGTGTACGGGTGGTGCGGCCGGTAGTAAAGGGTGCGCCGATCGGCGAACTCCACCGGCTTTCCGCCGTACATCACCAACACGTCATCGGCGAGGTCGGCGATCACCCCCAGGTCGTGCGTGATCATGATCAGCGCGCTGTCGAACTCCCGCTGCAGGCGCAGCATGAGGTCGAGGATCTGCGCCTGGACGGTCGCGTCCAGCGCAGTCGTCGGCTCATCGGCGACGATCAGCTTGGGATTCAGTGCGAGCGCCATCGCGATCATCGCGCGTTGCCGCATACCGCCGGAGAACTGGTGCGGGTAGTCGTCCACCCGCCGGTCCGGCTGCGGAATGCCCACCATGCCGAGGAGGTCGACCGCCCGCTTGCGGGCCTGTGCCTTCGTGACCTCGGGCTCGTGGTTCCGGATCATTTCGACGATCTGCCGACCCACCTTGTACAGCGGGTGCAGGCTGGACAGCGGATCCTGGAAGATCACTGCGATCTCCTTGCCGCGGATCCGCCGGAGCTGCTCATCGCTCATGGTCAAGAGATCTTGACCTTCGAACAGAGCCTGTCCTTCGATCCGTGCGCCGGCCGTGAGCCCGAGGAGCGTCTGGGTGGACACGCTTTTACCTGAGCCGGACTCGCCGACGATGCCGAGGGTTTGCCCCCGGTCAACACTGAACGACACCCCACGGACGGCTTTGACCACTCCGTCGGAGGTATCGAAGGAGACCTTTAGGTCATGGACCTCGAGAAGGCTCATGTCCTCCCCTTCGAGAACTGGTTAGAGAGCAGAGCCACAGCATGTTTACCTGATGAGAACGGTCTCGGCGACATCGACCGAGGCCAGGATGCCAGGCGATCTGCGCGGGGATGTGCATGTGACGCGGCCGGGCACCGGAATCCGGGGCCCGGCCGCGTCGCGTGGCAGTGGTGGGGGTCAGCTACCGCTCAGCCACAGGTTCGTGAAGTCGAACTGCTGCGCGATCGGGAGCCACGTGGCGCCCTTGACCTTCGAGGAGTGGTACCACGGGGTCTTCTGCGCCATGAAGGGCACGATCGCCGCGTCCTTCATGATCTGCTGGTCGGCCTGGTGCCAGAAGCCGGCGGCCTCGTCCACGGTCTTGGCCTCCAGCGCCTTGTCGATCAGGCCGTTGGTGACCGGGCTGTCGTAACCACCGTAGTTGGAGGTGCCGTCGGCCCAGTTGCGACCGTCGAACAGCGGCGAGATGACCGCACGCCCGTTGTTACCGAACCAGTCCGGCACCCAGCCGGGAGCGGCGACGTCCCACTTGCCGGCGAGGGTGTTGTCGGTCTTCTGCAGGAACTGCGAGTAGAAGTCCGCCTGCGGCACCGGCACACCGGTGACGGTGATGCCGCACGCCTGGAGGTCCTGCGCGTAGCTCTGGAAGATCGCCGGGTGGTTACCCGCCTGCCGGTACGCGGCCTTGATCTTGAGGCCGTTCGGGTAGCCGGCCTCCGACAGCATCTGCTTGCACTTGGCCGGGTCGCCCTGGCTGCCGTTGGTCGGGTACAGGTTGTAGTCCTGGTAGCCGACGCTGTCCGGCGGGATCACGGTGTTCAGCGGCGTGTTGTACTTCGGACCGCCGTAGACCTTCGCCAGCGAGACCTTGTTGATCGCGTACTCGATGGCCTGCCGAACCTTGAGGTTCTGCATGGCCTTCTTCTCGTTCGGGCTCTTCAGGTTGAAGACCAGGTACGGGTTCGAGATGGGCGGGCCGTTGACCGTCAGGTTCGGGTCATTCTTCGTGGCCAGGCGGCCGAGCGCGGACGCCGGCACCGGCTGGTCGAGGGAGATGTCGGCCGAGCCGCCCTCGAGCTGCTGCTGAACCGCCTCGGGCGAGCCCTGGCCCTCGGTGACCGTGATCCGGTCCACCCACTGGTTGTGGAGCGGGTCCGAGTCCTTCTTCCAGTTCGGGTTCTTGTCCAGGGTGATGGACTTGTTCGGGTCGTACGCGGTGATCTGGTACGGCCCGGCCGAGACGAGGTGCTTGAACTGGTCCACGCTGCCCGGCACGTACTGGTAGTACTCGACCGGCACCGCCGACGCGAACGTCATGCCCAGCAGGCTGATGAAGTCAGAGGCGGGCTTCGTCAGGTCGAACTGGATCGTGTAATTGTCCAGCGCCTTGACACCCGAGATCTCGTGGCCGTTCTCGTAGGCGGCCATCCCCTTGGGGTCCTGCTGGAGCTTCTTGTTCTTCAGGTAGGGGTCGCAGTAGGACTGCATCCCCTTGATGTTCGGCACGTAGTAGTTCGGCGCGCCGACCGGCGAAGCCGGGTTGCACATGTGCTTGAAAGCGCGGACGAAGTCCCCGGCCACCATCTCACGCGGCGGGCTGGTGTTCCACATGACACCGTGCCGCAGCTGGATCTTGTAGGTCAGGCCGTCCTTGCTGATGCCGCCGTTCTCCGCCGTCGGCATCGATGCGGCGACGTCGGGCACCGGGGTCGAGGCCGTCTTCGGGTCCTTCGACGCCGGGTACGCGAAGAGCTGCCGCGAATAGGTCCGCTGGAGGGCGCTCGATGCGGTGCTGTAGGCGCTCGTCGGGTCCAGGTTGTCCTGGCCGCCGGCGCCGATGATTCGGAGTGTGCCCCCCTTCTTCGGCTTGCCATCGTCCGAACCGCTGCTGCCGCCCGAACCCCCGCCACAGGCTGCGAGGGCCAGGGCAAGGGTGCCGATCGCGGCGGCAGCTGTCAGCCCTGACTTCCTGCCAATCATGTACGCCCTCCATCCGGCCACTTCCGGCCGTCTTGCATCGCGTTGAGATGCACCAGGTCATGGCGCGTCCAAGGTGGAAGAACACCGTGAGTTACGGCTTCTGTCCAGCTCGGCCCGGTAACGAGTGGTACCAGTTACTCAACCGTTGAGATCGCGCAATAAGCTTGTTATTGCTGATGAGCCCACTGTGAGACGAACAGTGCTCTGCGTGTTCACCGGCTTGAACGGCACGGCGGCGGGTGTCTTCGCCCGACTCTGCGCACAGCGCCTTCTTTCCCCTTGACACGGTGAACCCTGCCCGGCCCCGTCGGCCGTCAAGCCGGGCCCCGACACGGTCGGTGTCCGGCCGTGGTCCAGAGTATGGGCACAGGTCAGGTGGCCGGAACCCGGGGTTACGCCCTGTTCTGCCGAAACGGCCGCCGCACAACGCGCAGGGCCCGTACACCGCGTGCGGTGTACGGGCCCTGCGCTACTCGGCTGACGTTCCGTCGGGAGCGCCTACCTTCTTACCTCTCGACCTCGCCGCGGATGAACGCCTCGACCGCGTCGCGGGCCTGGTCGTCGCTGTACTGGACCGGCGGGGACTTCATGAAGTAGGAGCTCGCCGACAGGATCGGGCCGCCGATGCCGCGGTCCTTGGCGATCTTGGCGGCGCGGACCGCGTCGATGATGACGCCCGCGGAGTTCGGGGAGTCCCAGACCTCGAGCTTGTACTCGAGGTTCAGCGGGGTGTCACCGAAGGACTTGCCCTCCAGACGGACGTAGGCCCACTTGCGGTCGTCGAGCCACGGCACGTGGTCGGACGGGCCGATGTGCACGTCGGCCTTTGCCATCTCGTGCGGGATCTGCGAGGTGACCGACTGGGTCTTGGAGATCTTCTTCGACTGGAGGCGCTTGCGCTCCAGCATGTTCATGAAGTCCATGTTGCCGCCGAAGTTGAGCTGGTACGTGCGCAGCAGCTCGACCCCGCGGTCCTCGAACAGCTTGGCCATCACACGGTGGGTGATGGTGGCGCCGACCTGGGACTTGATGTCATCACCGACGATCGGGATCCCCGCGTCGGTGAACTTCTGGGCCCACTCCGGGTTGCTGGCGATGAAGACCGGCAGCGCGTTCACGAAGCCCACGCCGGCGTCGAGGCAGCACTGCGCGTAGAAGCGGTCCGCCTCCTCCGAGCCCACCGGCAGGTAGGACACGAGCACGTCGGCCTGGGTGTCCTTGAGGATCTGGACGACGTCGACCGGCTGCTCGTCGGACTCGTCGACGATCTCGCGGTAGTACTCGCCGAGACCGTCGAAGGTGTGACCGCGCTGCACCGTGACGCCGGACGGCGGCACGTCGCAAATCTTGATCGTGTTGTTCTCGCTGGCGACGATGGCCTCGGAAAGGTCACGGCCGACCTTCTTGGCGTCGACGTCGAAGGCGGCGACGAACTCCAGGTCACCGACGTGGTATTGGCCGAACTGAACGTGCATCAGACCAGGGACACGAGTCTCGGGCGAGGCGTCCTTGTAGTACTCGACTCCCTGGACGAGCGAGCTCGCGCAGTTGCCGACACCGACGATGGCTACGCGCACTGAACCCATCCGGATGCTCCTTTGCTTTCTTTGCGGGGGGACGCCTAGCGCCCTCAGCCGTTGCTCTCATCTGCTTGCTGTGCGCGCTCGCGCCCGATCAGCTCGTTGAGCCACCGGACTTCGCGCTCGACCGACTCCAACCCGTGCTGCTGGAGTTCGAGCGTGTAGTTGTCGACACGCTCCCTCGTACGGGCCAGCGCGGCCCGTACGCTCTCCAGCCGCTCCTCGAGCCGGCTGCGCCGACCCTCGAGGATCCGCAGCCGTACGTCGGCGCGGGTCTGGGCGAAGAAGGCGAAATGCACTCCGAACCCCTCGTCCTCCCAGGACGCCGGGCCGGCCTCGGACAGGAGCTCCTGAAGGCGCTCCTTACCTTCGGCCGTGAGCTTGTAGACGATCTTCGAGCGCCGGGTGCCACCCGGACGTACCGCGACGGGCTCCTCGTCGTCCTCTGTGATCAGCCCCTGCTCGAGAAGCGCCTTGAGGCAGGGGTAGAGAGTGCCGTATGAGAACGCGCGGAACATGCCGAGCACGGTGTTCAGCCGCTTGCGCAGCTCGTACCCGTGCATGGGGGACTCGTGAAGCAGCCCGAGCACGGCGAGCTCCAGCACGCCGGCCTTGCTTCTCATAGTCCCTCCAACTCGACCGCTCGATTCGATGTATCGCTCGAATGTATCGACTCGATACATCAGGACGATACGTGGCCGTGGGAAGCCTGGCAAGCGGGGGGTCCGGCGAAGGGCCGGAAGGGGGCCGTGTTCGGGCAAGACGCACGTACGGTGCCTGGAATGTCACGGATCGGGGATTGCGGCCCGTCGTAGTCTGCTGACATGTGGTCCCAGCGACTGGTCGTCGACTACGGGCTCGCCCGGCGGGCCACGCTGGCCGAGCTGTCATCCGGCGGCCTGACCGTCGCGGACGCCTGCGACGCCCACCCCTATCTCCTGCGCGCGGCGAAGTATCATGGCGAGCCCACTGACCAGGCATGTCCTGTCTGCCGGAAGGAACGGCTCACTCATGTCACGTACGTCTACGGCGACGAGCTCGGCCGGTACGCGGGACGCGTCAAGGCGACGGATGAGCTCCAGGAGATGGCCCGGGAATTCGGTGAATTTCGGGTCTATGTGGTCGAGGTATGTCAAGGTTGTGCCTGGAACTACTTGACGCTGTCCTACGTCCTTGGGCACGGAGACACAGCTCCCGACCAGGGACAAAGCGTCCGAGAGTAGCCACGCGACCACGTCGCGTGCCCGGCAGGCGGTCCCCGCTCACTTGCCTACGCAGTACTGTCGGACGGATTGAAAAAAGCCGTACCCCAGTGAACGAGGTCGCGTGAGTTACAGCAGCGATTACGGGCCAGAGTACGGTCGATCGGGGTCTGCCGGACCTGCCCCGACCCGGCCGCAGCCGCAGGTTGGCGGGTCAAACCTTCCCGCACTCCCCACTGGTACACGCCCCGGCGGCCCCAGCCGCCCGGGTGGCCCCGGTGGCCCGGGCGGACCCGGAGGATCCGGCGGCGGTGGCGGCCCAGGTCGCCGGCGACCCGGGGGCGGCGGCGACGGCACGCGCCGCGGCAAGAAGGGCAAGAAGGCCGGTTGGCGCCGCCTCCTGTCGTGGAAGCTGTGGCTCGCCGTCTTCGGCATCGGCACTCTCGCAGGCATCTGCATGATCGGCGTCGCGTACGCGATGGTGCAGATGCCCAAGGCCCCCAACGCGGACGTCATGCAGCAGGGCACCACCGTCCAGTACCGGGACGGCAGCCGGATGCTGCAGCTCGGCAGTTCGCGGATCATCAAGCCGCTCAGTCAGATCAACCCCAACATGCAGTGGGCCGCGATCGCGATCGAAGACCACAACTTCTACAACGAGTCGGCCATCTCTCCCAAGGGGATCGGCCGTGCCGTGGTCAACAACCTCACCGGGGGCAACACCGAGGGCGGCTCGACCATCACGCAGCAGTACGTCAAGAACGCCTACCTCACCCAGCAGCGGACGTTCAGCCGGAAGTTCAAAGAGATCTTCATCGCCGTGAAGGTCGGCAAACACCTGAGCAAGCAGGAGATCCTGCAGAACTATCTCAACACGATCTACTTCGGGTACGGCGCGAACGGAGTCGAGGCCGCCGCGCAGACGTACTTCGGCCCGAAGGTGCACGCCGCGAGCCTCACGGCCCCGCAGGCGGCGGTGCTCGCGGCGAACATCAAGCAGCCGCAGTACTACGACCCCAACAGCACGGGCCAGCGGCACACCGACGCGGTCAACCGCTACAACCTCGTGCTTCAGGGCATGGTCAAGATCGGCAAGCTGTCCGATGCGGACTACGCCAAGTACAAAGACCACCCGCCGAAGACCCGGAAGCAGAAGGACAGCCAGCTGTACCAGGGGCAGCAGGGCTACATGATCCAGCGGATCCGGAACGCCCTGCACGGGATGGGCTACACGGACACGGATATCGATAACGGTGGCCTGAAGGTGACCACGACCTGGGATCGCGACCTTCAGAAGAAGGCGCAGCAGACGGTCGAGGCCGACTTGAAGGCCAAGCACATGCCGAAGGACACCAACGTCGGCCTGGTCACCATCAACCCGCTCAACGGGGAGATTCTCGCGGCCTACGGCGGTAAGGACTACCTCAAGCGTGCGGTGGACGACGTCTACTACTCCACGGCACAGGTGGGATCGTCCTTCAAGCCGTTCGTGCTCGCGGCCGCCGACAAGGAGGGCATCGGGCTGAAGAGCACGATGGACGCGACCGCTCCCGGATATTTCGACACCAAAGGTGACCGGGTCTCTCCTGATGCCCCAACCGCTCGGAAGTTCACCAACGATGAGGGCAATCTCCAGCAGCCGGTCGTCGACATGGTCACCGGTCTGGCGAAGTCCTTGAACACGATCTTCGTGCCACTGGGCTACAAGGCCGGGACGGACAACGTCTTCAAGCTCACGGAGGACGCTGGCATTCCCAAGCTGGCCCTGCAGCGCGGACTCCCCGGTACGGGTGGTTTCTTCCTGGGCCAGTCGGACATGCGGCCGCTCGACCTGGTCGGCGGATACGGCACCATCGCCAACGACGGCGCGTACAACGCCCCGCACAGCATCGTCAAGGTCATCGACAAGAACAACAAGGTGCACAAGCCTCAGATCGTGACCGATAAGCGGGCCTTCAGCCCGGAGATCGCCCACGACGTGCAATACGCCATGCAGCAGGTCGTCAAGACCGGTACCGGCACGAAGGCTCAGCTGGGGGACCATCAGGTGGCCGGCAAGACCGGCACGACCAACAGCAACAAGGCCGCCTGGTTCTCCGGTTTCACCCCGAAGATCAGCGGCACCAATCAGCAGTACGTCACGACGGTCGGCATGTGGCGCTTCCACGCGGCCAAGAAGCACCAGAAGGCGGAATACCTTCCGCTGCAGAACGTCGGCGACTACCAGCACATCAACGGTGGAGACCTGCCCGCCCAGATCTGGCACGACTACATGAGCCAGGCGCTGGACGGCAAGACGACCGAGCAGTTCCCACCGCCCGCGTACTTCTCTCCGCCCAAGCTGTACGCCACGCCGAAGCCGACCGCGACGACGCCGACGCCGTCGACGACGCCGACGTGTCAGCCCGGCCAGGACCCGGTGCTCGACAAGTGCAAGCCGGGCAAGACGCAGAATCCGGGTGGCCCGCCCAACCCGAAGTACTGCAAGCACCACCCGTTCGACCCGAAGTGCACCGGGCAAGGGAACCAGAGCCCGACGCCCAACCCCACTAATACCTGCAGGAACATCATGGGCTGCCCGTCGAACCCGACGGATCCCAATAACCCGCCCAACGGCCAAGGACGGGCGGCGCGGCCCTTCAAGGAATAACCTGCAGTCATGTCGGAGTCACAACTGATCGATGGGGCCGGGGGAGCAGCGAGCTCTCCCGGCCCCGCCGGTGTCCGTACAGGATTCCGGCAGCTGCTGCCTCTGCTCGTTTCCACGACCGCCGTCGTGTCGGTCCTGGGCTATCTGCAGAAGCTGCCGTGCAAGCAGGCGGGCTTCGACTTCATCCCGACGGTGCGCAACGCCTGCTACACCGACGTCTACCCGCTGTACTTCGGGCGGGGGCTGGCCGACGGGAAGATCCCGTACCTGGACAAGATCCCCGAGCCGGTCGAGTATCCGGTGCTCACGGGCGGCCTCATGCAGGCCGCGGCGACTCCGGCGCGCTGGCTGGGCGGCGATGCCGTCACCTCGCGCGGTATGTGGTTCTTCAACCTGACCGCCGTGGCGCTCGTACTCTGCGCGGTCGTCACCGTGCTGGCGACGGCGCTGGTCGCCGGAGGGCAGGGGCGTCGCGCCGGGCTGATGGTCGCGGCGTCGCCCGCGCTGCTGCTCACGGCGTACATCAACTGGGACCTGCTCGCCGTCGCGCTGTCCGCGCTGGCGCTGGCGGCCTGGGCGCGGCGTCGGCCGGGGCTCGCGGGCGGCCTGCTCGGCCTCGCCATCGCGGCGAAGTTCTACCCCCTGATCCTCCTCGGCCCGTTCTTCCTGCTGTGCCTGCGTGCGGGGAAGTGGCGGGAGTTCGGCCGACTGCTCGCCGGCACGGTCGTCGCGTGGCTGGTCGTGAACGTCCCGATCATGCTGGCGGCGTGGGGCAGCTGGAGCCGGTTCTACACGTTCAACCAGAAACGCCCGGTCGACTGGGGCTCGATCTTCTTCTTCGCCGAACGCAAGGGCCTGTCCTCCGTCGATGACATACCGACCCTCAACCTGATGGGCGAGGTCGGGTTCGCCGTCCTCGCCCTGGCCATCGCGCTCCTCGTGCTGCTCGCCCCGCGCCGTCCCCGGCTGCCGCAGGTGTTGTTCCTGGTGCTCGCGGCGTTCCTGCTCACCAACAAGGTCTGGTCGCCGCAGTACGTCCTGTGGCTGCTGCCGCTGGTCGTGCTCGCCCGGCCGAAACTTCCCGCCTTCCTGCTCTGGCAGGCAGGGGAGATCATCTACTTCTTCGGCATCTGGTGGTACCTCCTGGCCGGAGCGAAGGAGCATCCCGGCGTGGGGCTGTCCGCCACCCTGTCCGCGGTCTTCTCCGGGCACGCCCCGGCGGCGGGCATCAACGACGGCGTCTACTACATCGCGCTGCTGGCCCGCTTCCTGACGGTCCTGCTGCTGGCGGCCCTCGTCGTGGTCGACATCCTCATGCCCCGCCTCGACATCGTCCGCGCCGCCGGCGCGGACGACCCGGCCGGTGGCGTTCTCGACGACGCCGAGGATCGCTTCGTGCTGTCGCGTCGTATGGCACCGCGGCCCGCCTGACCGATGGATCAGGCGGAGCGTCCGCACGGAATCGGCGCGGCGCGGCTTCTTCACGGCGACCGTCTCGCCCTGCGCGCCTGGGTCGGTACACGGATCGCCGTGCTGGCGATCTCGTTCCTCGCCTCGGCCCTGTGGCCGCACGGCGACCTGCGCGACTCCTTCCTCGACCGCTGGACCCAGTGGGACGTCGACCACTTCGTCGAGATCGCCCGGTACGGCTACGGCGGCGATCCCACGCACCCGCCGGACCCCGGGCTGCCGGCGTTCTTTCCCGGTCTGCCGCTCGCGCTGCGGGCGGTCCACCTGGTCGTTCCGGACTGGCGGCTGGCCGCCCTGCTGATCAGTTTCGTAGCGGGCGCGGTGGCGATGGTCGCGCTGGCCCGGCTCGGCGATGAGTTCATGGAGAGCGGGCGCCCGGCGGGAGGCGCCCACGCGGGTCGCCGCGGGATGCTGAGGGCGCACGCGGGTCCGGGTCCGGTGGGACCGCTGGCGGTGTTCGCGCTGCTCGTCAGTCCGTACGCCGTGTTCCTGTTCGCGGGCTACTCCGAGAGTCTCTTCCTGGCGTTCGCGCTGCCGGCGTGGCTGCTGGCCCGACGGCGACGGTGGGCGGCTGCCACGCTCTGCGCCGCGGGCGCGACCTGCGTACGGGTGACCGGGCTGTTCCTCGCCGTCGCGCTGATCGTGGAGTTCGTCACCGCGGACCGGCGATGGCGGTCGGCGCCGTGGCTCGCCGTGCCGTTCCTCCCGGTGCTGGGCTACACGCTGTACCTGTGGAGACGCACCGGCGACTGGTCGGCGTGGCAGCATGCGCAGCAGGCCGGCTGGGGACGCTCGACGGTGTGGCCGTGGGACTCCTTCCACACCACCTGGCAGGCGGCCTTCGGCACGCACGATCAGTTCACGACGGCGTTCCGGGTGGAGCTGATCGCGGCCGCCGTCGGCGTCGCGCTGACCGGGTGGCTGCTGGTCCGGCGCCGGTGGGCGGAGGGCGTGTACGTCGGGCTGCAGCTCGCCTCGCTGCTGACCTCGGCGTACTACCTGTCGATCGGCCGGGCGACGCTGCTGTGGTGGCCGTTGTGGCTGGCGGCCGGCCGATGCCGGCGCCCGGTGTACGTCCTGTTGATCGTCATCTTCGTGCCGCTGATGACCGCCGAGGTGGTGGCGTTCACCTCGGGAGGGTGGGCCGGGTGACGGCGGACGGGGCGTCCGGGGGATCATCGAAGAGAGAACACCGAGCGCTGGGACCGTCGAGTCTTCCGAACGGGTGATCCATGATCGCGGAGCTGCTGGCCGGCCACCGGGAACCGGGTGTGTACACCTGGCCCGTCGACCGGAAGGAGGCCTCCCGGGGCGCCACCGAGGCCGAACGCGCCGGATGGCGGGCCTTCTGGCTCGATGGCCACGGTGTCCACGACAAGCGGACGCTGCTGGAGCGATGCGCCGAGGAGTTCATCCTGCCCTCGTACTTCGGTCACAACTGGGACGCGCTGCAGGACTGCCTCACCGACCTGTCCTGGGTACCGGCGAACACCGGCTACCTGGTGCTGTACGACCGCTGGCGGGAACTGGCCGACGCCGACCCTGCGACCCACCAGACCCTGCTGGACGTCTTCACCACCGCGGTCGAGCACTGGCGGCGGACGTCGACCCCGATGGCGGTCCTCCTCCTGGTCACCGAGGAGGACCGGGAGCGCGCCCCCGTGGGGCTCCCGGACGCCTGAGTCGTCAGTCGTTGTCCACAGCCCTGTGGACAACTAGTCGGCGTCCGGACGCGCGGTCCGCGCATGTCGGCTCCGCACGCCGGGACATGCGCGCATCAGCCCCGGCGGGTCGTTGACGCCGATCCCTTCCCCCGCCGTGCCGCCGACCGGGAGAGCCGCACGTCGGCTGGCTATCCACAGGGTGTGGATCTCAGGCGGTCAGATCTCGGGCGTCGTTCGGGGCTCAGCATTCGACGCCTGGGTCTCGTCTCGGGTCTCAGAGTTCGACACTCTGGCCCGGCTTGAGTCGCCGGATCTCGGTGCCGCCGCGCCGGGCCTCGCTCTCGAGCACACTCTCCAGGACCTGGATGCCCCAGTCGTTGATCAGCCCGTCGTGGATCGCGAACGCACGGCGGGGGTTGAGCTTCCGCAGGTAACCGATGAGGTCGGGAACCGTCATCCACGGCGCCTGACCAGGGACCAGCAACGTCGGGACGTCGACGACGGTGAGCGCGTCACCCGGGTGGAACACCTCTCCATCCACCAGGAATCCGACGTTGTCCACCGGAGGTACGTCCGGATGGCTGAAGTGGTGCTTCTCGCCGACAACGGCGACCTCGAAGCCCGCGACCTGGATCGTGTCACCGTTCCCGACCACCTGCACCCGATCGCCGAGGTCGGTCAGGTGCCGGGCGACACCGGGGCAGGTGTGCACGGTCAGCTTCGGATTTCGCTCGGCCGCCACCCGCAGCCGCTCCGGCTCGAAGTGGTCGAAGTGCTCATGCGTGATCAGGACGGCGTGCGCGTCGGTGAGGGCCTCCGGCTCGGGGGTTATGGCCCCCGGATCGATGACGAGCGCGCGGTTGTGCTTGTCGATCCGCACGCAGGCATGTCCGAATTTGGTGAGCTTCACCAGGTCAATCCTGCCTCGGCCACCCGGGATTCAACGCGCTCGATCGCTCAGAGCGCAGCGATCTGCTCCCCGACTCGGTCACCGGGCTACCCCGATCCACCCGCCGACGCTTTGCCGCCGCAGATGACTCTTTGTCGCCGTAATGGACGCTGAACTGTCATTATTGTCCGGTTCGAGCCGACAACGGCGACGTCAATCATCGGTCGATCCACCCCCCGGCCGCTCACACTGCCACCGCCAGCTCGGCCGCGCGGCATTGGAACACCAACTGCTGCGGGTCGCGGTCGTAGATGATCGTCGGCTTGTCGCCGAACTTTGCGATCGCGACGTACTCGCGCCGGTACCAGCACCACATCACCAGCCACTGCACGCACAGGCTCTGAAGGCGTTCCACGGCCGCGTCTGTCGGGTCGGTGGGCTCGCGGTGTCGGAAGACGCGTGTGGGCGGGATGTCGGTGGCCGTGTCGTCGACTGTCGGACGACGCGCGGGGGTGGGCCGGACTAGTGGCCAGCCAAGCATGGCTAGGAGCCGGCGGATCATTGCGGGACTCCGATCCGCTTCAGCTCATCGTCCGTCAGCAGGACTCCCGAGGCCATGACGACGACATGCACGGTCTTGCCGTCATCGGCGTAGGTCGCCCACCGGGCGAGGGCGTGCTGGTCGACGATTACTAAGCCACGGCCGCCCTGGGCGAGCAGACCGCCCCGTGCGCTGGCTGGCATGGGTCCAGGGTTTGGGTCGGTGACGGCGACGTGCGCGTATCGCTCGGTGACGGTGACCTCGACGCCGATCGGGAACATGTCATCCGGCCAGGTCCGCATGGCCATTGCGGTGCGCACGGCATTGGTCGTGAGCTCTGACGCAATAAGCGCGATGTCGTACGGATCGTACGGGAAGCCGACTACGGCTGCGGCGACGAATCGGCGGGCGTGGCGTACGACCTCGGGCCATGCGTGGAGCGGGAGGAACGCCCGCTCGGTGGGCATTGAGGTGTGGTCGGCAAGGGCCGCATTGTCAGGTGTCACAGGAGGATCACTCCCCGTCAGAAACGCCAGGCTGGATGGCCCTACTTGATGGGCGCATGCGCTTAGCGTGCACCCATCAAACGTATTCTTCAAGCGAAGCTTTCAATTGAATAAGAATGTGGTCTTATGTCTGCTCCCCTGCCGTCAGCCGCGCACTCCCATACGATCGACGCCATGCCACGGAGCACGCCCACCCTGCGGCGACGCCGCCTGTCCGCTGAGTTGAAGCGCCTACGGGTCGCGGCCGGCATCGAGGTCGAGACGGCAGCCGAGGCGCTGGGCTGCTCGACTGACAAGATCCACTGGATCGAGCGCGCCGGGTGGACCAAGCCACGCTGGCGCGACGTCCGCGATCTACTCGACGCGTACGGCGTCACCGATGATGCCGTCCGCGAAGAGCTGATCACCCTCGCGAAAGAGGGAGGCCAGAAGGATTGGTGGACGCCGTACAGCCGGATGCTGTCGAAGAAGTACACCGCCTACATCGGGCTGGAGGCCGAGGCGTCGGAGGTGCTGACGTTCCAGCCGCTGATTATCCCTGGCCTGCTGCAGACCGATGACTACGCCCGAGAGCTGATCCGCACCGGCGCGGCCGAGCTGTCCACCGAGGAGGTCGAGAAGCGAGTCCAGGTCCGCGCAAAGCGCAGAAAGATCCTCGAAGGTGAGGACTCCGTACGGCTGTGGGCGATCATCCACGAGGCGGCACTGCGGTGCCCGGTCGGCGGGCTGGAAGTGATGCGGGCGCAACTGGAGCGGATCATAGAACTCGCCCAGATGCCAAAGGTCACCGTGCAGGTGCTGCCGTTCGAGGTGGGTGCCCATCCGGGCCTGTCCGGCCCGTTCACGCTCTTGTCGTTCCCAGAAGGTGACCCGGACGCGGCCTACATCGAGACGGCCGGCGGAGAACTGCTGCTGGAGGAACCGGTCGACGTGGACCCGTACAAGCGCGTCTTTCGGCGACTGAACGTCATGGCGATGACACCGGAGGATACGATCACGATGCTGTCCGAAGATACGGCACATACTGACCGAATCGACCCGAGAGCGTGTAGCCATGTCCGATCGTGATTCGTCGCGCCTGGATTGGCGCAGGTCCTCTCGCTCTGGCCAGCAGGGCGAGTGCGTTGAGGTCGCTGTCATCCGCTGACCCCGCAGACAAGAAAGCCGCCGGGAGTTCGGTGCTCATCGGCGGCTTCTTCGTTGTGCACCCACCGACGATGATGGAGGACGCCGTCGTACGGTGAGCCGATTCTGGGGCCTGATCTGAGGCGGCGCGGTCAGGCTTCCGGTTTCTTGATCACTTCGGCGACGCTGGTGAAGCCGTCGGCGCCGTGGCCGGCGGCCTCCGCGCGGACGAACAGCTCCTTCAAAGCGGTCGGCATCGTGGTGTCGACGCCTGCGTCACGGAGCGCCTGCACCGCGTGTCCGGCACCGACCACCTGCATGTGGAGGTTGTTCTGCCCACCCGGGTACTCGCCGGCCTCCACCTGCGTGGTGACGATGCGCAGGAAGCCCATCGGGCCGTCGGCGGCCAGGTCGTCGAACATCGTGGCGACGTACGGGCGCAGCGCCTCCCCCTTGACCCCTGCCGTCCGCAGCAGCGCGACGGAATGGATGTAGCTCGTCAGGCTCGTCCAGAAGACCAGGAGCATGGCCTGGTAGTAGACCATCGCCAAGCCGGGGTCGCCGCCCATGTAGTCGACGCGGCCGAGGACCTCCAGCGTCTCCCGGTGAGGTTCGAGGGCGCCGTCGGGGCCGCTGTAGAAGGCGTACGAGCCAGGCTTCCCGATCCCGGGCGGCGGCACCATGATGCCCGCGGTGACGAGTTCGGCACTGCGTTCGGCCGCCCATCGGCTCGCCCTGCGCAGTTCGTCCGGCGTGTCGGAGCTGAGGTTGACCAGCACCCGGCCGCGCAGAGTGTCGTCCGCAGCGCCGAGGGCGTCGTACATGGCGGCGTAGTCGACCAGGCTGATCACGACCAGGTCGCCGGCCGCGACCGCGTCGGCGGGTGAGGCCGCCAGGGTCGCTCCCTTGGCGACGAGCGGGTCGGCCTTGGCGGTCGTACGGTTCCACACCGTCGTCGGGTGGCCGGCGGCGAGGAATGCCTCGGCCATCGTCGAGCCCATGGCGCCCAGGCCGATGACGGTGACGTGTTCACGCGTGCTCACGGTGTTCCTCTCATCAGGGGTGTGCGGACCCCACGATCGGCGGACACGCCACGGGTTCCCTACGGGTCGGCCACGGGCCGCACTCCGCGACCGCGCGGCGCCCGTACGGTGCAGGGCGGGGGCGAGCCGGGATCGCACCCTGCGGCCGTACGCCCGCCCAGGCGAGAACGGCCACAGGTCGCATCCTGCGATCGGGCCGGTGGTCCGTGCGGGTGCGTGGGGCGTGGGCTGCACGCCGCGATCGGGCGGGTGCGCGGGGTGAGGCGCGAGCGGGCCTCGCGATACGGCGGCGGTTCGTGCGGTGCGGGCGGGGCGAGTGGTGGTCGCACGCCGCGATCGGGGGCGTGGCCGTACGGCTCCGGGGTGGGGATCGCGGGCCGTCGGCGTCGGCGGGGCTGGCTACGCTGGCGGCGTGCGCTTCGGGGTGCTCGGTCCGCTGGCGGTCTGGACGGATGACGGCTCATTGGTCGCCGTACCCGACCGGAAGGTCCGGGTGCTCCTGGCCGACCTGCTGGCGCACGAGGGGCGGCCCGTCTCCGTGGATCGGCTGGTCGACGATCTGTGGGGTGACCGGCCGCCGCGCGATGCGGTGGGCACGCTGCAGGCCCGCGTCTCCCAGCTGCGCACGACGCTCGAGCGCGCAGAACCGGGCGGTCGCGCCCTCGTGACGTACGGCCCGGCCGGGTACGCGCTGCGCGTCGCCGCGAGTGCCTCCGGCACCGCGCCCGTGGGATCCGACAGAGCGGTCGCGGGCGTTGACGCCGTGCCCGCCGGAGGCGGCACAGCGCCCGTTCGATCCGGCACAGTGCCCGCCGGCACAGTGCCCGCTGGATCCGGCAGCGCGTCCGTGGAGTCTGACGCCGCCGTCGACGCCGACCGGTTTCGGGACCTGATGTGGCGGGCGCGGGAGGCCGGTGGGCCGCGCGTCCGTGAGGAGCTTCTGGCGGAGGCGCTCGGTCTGTGGCGGGGGCCCGCGTACGCCGACTTCGCCGACGAGGTGTTCACTCGGACGGTCGCGGCACGGCTCGACGACGAGCGCCTCACCGCGTTGGAGGAGCGGGCCGAGACGTGGCTGGAGCTCGGAGAGCACGACCGGGTGATCGAGGAGCTGGCCGAGCCGGTGGCGCGGCATCCGCTGCGGGAGCGGCTGCGGGCCGCGCAGATGCGGGCCCTGTACCGCGCCGGCCGTCAGGAGGCGGCGCTGGTCAGCTACCAACGGCTGCGCGAGGATCTGGCCGAGGAGCTGGGAGCGGATCCGGGACCCGAGATCGCCGCACTGCACCGCGCGATCCTGACGCATGATCCGGCGCTCGCGCCGCCTCCCCGGACGAACCTGCCGGCGCCGCTGAGCGACCTGATCGGCCGGGCCGGGGCGGTCGCCGAGACCCGGGCGCTCCTGGAGACCGCCCGGCTCGTGACGCTGACCGGCCCCGGGGGCGTCGGCAAGACGCGCTTGGCCCTCGAGGCGGCCGCCGGACTGGTCGCGGCGTACGCCGACGGCGTCTGGCTGGTGGAGCTGGCGGCGCGTACGGGGGCGGAAGTGCCTGACGCGGTGGCGGGGGTCCTGGGCCTCCGCGATGACACCGCCTCGGGAGTGCTGCCCTCCGGCCGATCCGCGCCGCTCGCCGATCGGCTGGCCGATGCGCTGGCCGCGAAAACGCTCCTGCTGGTGCTCGACAACTGCGAACACGTCGGCGAGTCCGTGGCGGATCTGGCGCACCGGCTGCTGAAGGCCGCGCCAGCGCTCCGGATCATCGCGACGAGCCGGGAGCCTCTGGGTGTCACCGGCGAGCACCTTCAGGCGGTGCCGCCACTCGACCTGCCCCCGCACGGAGCACCGGCGGCCGAGGAGTTCAGCGCCGTACGCCTGTTCGCGGCGCGGGCCGCCGCGGCGGCACCGGGATTCGTGTTCGACGCCCTGGATGCCGACGAGGCTCGTGCGGTCGCGGCGATCTGCCGGAGCCTGGACGGGATACCGCTCGTCCTGGAGCTCGCGGCCACCCGCGTCCGGACCCTCGGCGTACGCGAGTTGGCGCTCCGCCTCGACGACCGGTTCCGCCTGCTGGCCACCGGTCCGCGTGACGCCCCGGCCCGCCAGCGCACGCTCCGCGCGATGATCGACTGGAGCTGGGAGCCGCTTCCCGAACCTGAGCGGGTGGTGCTGCGGCGCCTGGCCGTTCACATGGGGGGCTGCACCCTCGAGGCCGCCGAGGCGGTCTGCTCGGATGACGCCGACGCGCCGGGCGACGGCGGCCGGGTGCGGCCCGCCGACGTGCTCGACGTCCTCGCCCGTCTCGTCGACCGGTCGCTGGTCGTCGCGGACGGCGGCCGGTACCGCCTGCTGGAGTCGATCAGGGCGTACGGCCTCGAACGTCTCGAGGAGGCAGGGGAGTCCGTACGGGTTCGCCGCCGCCACGCGGAGTACTACGCCGCCCTGGCCGAGCGCGCCGAGGCCGAGCTGCGCGGTCCCCTGCAGCGGAAGTGGCTCCGGCTGCTCGACCTCGAGTCGGCGAACGTCCGCGGCGCGCTCGAGTGGGCCGCCGGGGAGGGCACGCGCGGGCGTGCTCCCGCCGGCGCCGACCTCGCGCTGCGCCTCGTCAACGCCATGGCCTGGTACTGGTTCCTGCGCGGTCGGCTCGGCGAGGCCCGCCGATCGCTGGCCACCGCGCTGGGCGTCGACGGCCCGGCGGCACCGGCCCGCCGGGCGGCGGCCGTGGCCTGGCAGGCGGGCCTGGCGGCGTGGTCGCCGGACGGCACCGGGCCCGCCGCGCAGGACTCCGAAGCGCTGGACCCGTACGCGGGTGTCGACGACCCGGTCGGCCGGGCGAGGGCGGAATGGTTCCTGACGCTCGTCCGCTGGGCGTACGGCGACTTCGCCGTGCACGAGGCGCGGGTGAACGACGCGCTGGCGGTCTTCGAGGCCGCCGGTGACCGCTGGGGCACGGCGGCGGCGCTGAGCACCCGGGCCAAGCTGGCGATCGGCCGTGGCGATCTCACGGCCATGGAGCGCGACGGACGCCGGAGCATGGAGATCTTCGACGAGCTCGGTGACGCCTGGGGACGCCTCGAGGCGGGCTATGCCCTCACGGTCGTCGCCGAGGTCACCGGCGACTACGACCAGGCGGCGCGCAGGCTCCGGAACTACCTCGGCCTCGCCGAGGAGCTCGGGATGTGGACGGAGGTGTCCATCCGCCTCTCGGGGCTGGGGCGGATCGCGCTGCTCACCGGCGACCACGCCGAAGCCGAGCGCCTGCACGAGCGGGCCCGGCGGCTGGCGATCGAGCAGGCGAACCGCTCCGCCGAGGAGTACGCCGAGGTCGGTCTCGGCCTCGGGGCCCGATGGCAGGGGCGGCTCGACCAGGCCGAGGCGCACCTGCGCAAGTGGCTCGGCTGGCTCGGTCAGGTCGGCGGTACGGCCGGCGAGGCGTTCATCCTCGCCCAGCTCGGGTTCATCGCCGAGCAGCGCGGTGACCATGACGCCGCGCTGCGCCTGCACCGGGAGGGGTACGCCGCGGCGCGCGCCATCGCGGATCCCCGGGCGATCGCCCTCGCCCTCGAAGGACTCGCCGGGGCCGAGACGGGCCTCGGTCGTCCCGAGCGCGCCGCCGCCATCCTCGGGGCGGCCGCCGCGACCCGCGCGTCCGTCGGGGCTCCGTTGCCGCCCGGCGAGCGTGGAGACGTCGACCGCATCACCGGGGCGGTCCGGGCGATGCTCGGCGACGAGGCCTTCCTGGCGGCGTTCGAGCACGGCCACCGTGTGGACCCGCACACCGCCGCATGAGAAGGCGGCCGGGCCGAAGGGCCGGGTCGTCGCGCGCCGTCGGTCGCGACGTAAAGGCGGGGCAAACGGGTCGAAGCTGAAGCGGGCCGGTTGCATAGGGGTCCATGCCCACGTCAAGGGCAACAAGCGCTTCTGGCACTCGAACTTCGCCGGCCTCGGTCTGGTGAAGCACTGCTGATCGAGTGATCGGTCATAGGTGACCGCCGTAGTGGCCGGCGCGGACCGTGCCGGCCACCGCGGAGGGCTCAGAGGTGCTCGCGGAGCCAGGCGATATCGGCGGCCTGCCCGTCGCCGGGCGTCTCCACGATCACGGGCGCGCCGGCCGCGCGTACGACGGCGAGGATCAGCTCTGGGTCGATCTGGCCGTCGCCGAGGTTGGCGTGCCGGTCGGCGCCGGAGCCGAACGCGTCACGGCTGTCGTTGCAGTGGACCAGGTCGATCCGGCCGGTGATGGCCTTGACGCGCTCCACGACGTCGACGAGGTCCTCGCCCGCCGCGTGGGCGTGGCAGGTGTCGAGGCAGAATCCGACGTCGAAGCCGTCGAGGGCCTCCCACAGCCGGGCGATCCGGTCGAGCCTGCGCGCCATGGCGTTGTCGCCGCCGGCGGTGTTCTCGATCAGAACGGGGACGGGGTAGTCCTCCATCCGCTCGAAGACCTTCCGCCAGTTGTCGAAGCCGGCCTGCGGGTCGTCGTTCTTCAGCACGTGCCCGCCGTGCACGATCAGACCCTTGGCGCCGATCTTCGCGGCGCCCTCGAGCTGCTGGGTGAGGATCTTGCGGCTCGGGATGCGGATGCGGTTGTTCGGCGACGCGACGTTGACGACGTACGGCGCGTGTACGTACACGTCGACGTCGGAGTCGCGGATCGCCTCGTACCCGTCGGGCAGGACGGGCGCCTTCCACCCCTGGGGGTCGCCGAGGAAGAACTGCGCCGCTTCGGCCTTCTTCGCCGCCGCGGCGGCGAGCGGGTCGGACCGGTCGACGTGGGCTCCGATTCGCAGCATGGCGTCGAGCCTACGCGCGAGGTGGGACGGACGCGCTGACCGCAGCGCATCCGGGGTCGTGGACCGGCCGATCCAGCGCGCGAGGCCGGTGCCCGGAAGCGAGGTCAGATCGTGAAGCCGCCATGGGACAGGCCGAGACCGACGCCGACGAACGCCATGCCGATCCCCAGGACGTTCAGCCAGCGCTCGGTCGTGGTCGCGGAGACCAGCTGCGAGTACAGGCCGAAGAAGAACGCCACGATCCCCACGCACACGGCGATGAAGTGCGTGTCGTGGATGGCGCCCGTCACGAAGGCGACGAAGCCGGCGATCAGGGCGGTGATCGCCAGGGAGTTCTCCAGGGGATGCTCCTGGCGGGGGAAATTACGTCGTGGGATCGCTGCCGGTGACATACGATCTGCCACCTCCATCCGAGAGGGTTTCCTCCCAGGGTGTGCCTCGTCGCGATGCTGGTCAACCCCCTGGCCGGGCTCCTCGGGGCGGCGAGCGTTCTGTCGGTCCGACGCGGTAGTGTCGAACGTGGTTTCGAACGGAGGATGCCATGACGATCATCACTCGTGACCTGGCCGCCATCGACGACGCCGAGCTCGTCGAGGAGTTGTCCATGTTGACGACCCAGACGGCGCGCATGCGGTCGCGGATGGCCGACATCATGTCCGAGCTCGACCGGCGCCGAGGCCGCTGAGCCACCCGCCCGCAGCGGGGAGCCGTCCGCGCGAAGCGTGCCGATTGAGCTGCTGGTTGTTGGTAACCTGTGTCGGTCCCGCATATCCGATACGCGGGGCGACGCAAGAGCCCTCCTGTCACGGAGAGACCGTGACCGCACCAGTCCAAAGGAGGTTGGGACCCGCATGCGTCGTTACGAAGTCATGGTCATCCTCGACCCGAACATCGAGGAGCGTACGGTCCAGCCGTCGCTCGACCAGTTCCTCACCGTGGTCAAGGACGGCGGTGGCAGCGTGGAGAAGGTCGACGTCTGGGGCCGCCGGCGCCTGTCGTACGACATCGCCAAGAAGTCCGAAGGCGTCTACGCGGTCATCGACCTGACGGCCAACCCTGACACGGTCAAAGAGCTCGACCGGCAGCTGAACCTGCAGGAGACCATCCTGCGCACCAAGGTCATCCGCCCCGAGGCCCACTGACCGTTTCCTGCTAGCTCAGGACCTGTCACCCACGACACGCACACGATCTGTAACCGGAGAGCCGCATGGCAGCAGGCGACACCCAGATCACGATCGTCGGCAACCTCGTCGCCGACCCTGAACTGCGCTTCACCCCCAACGGGCAAGCGGTCGCGACCTTCCGCGTGGCCTCCACCCCTCGCTTCCGCGACCAGCAGTCCGGTGAGTGGAAGGACGGCGAGAGCCTCTTCCTCACCTGCAACGTCTGGCGGCAGGCGGCGGAGAACGTCGCCGAGAGCCTCCAGCGCGGCATGCGGGTCATCGTCCAGGGCCGCCTGAAGCAGCGGTCGTACGAGACCCGCGAGGGCGAGAAGCGCACCGTCTTCGAGCTCGAGGCCGACGAGGTCGGTCCGTCCCTGAAGAACGCCACCGCCAAGGTGAACAAGAGCCAGCGCCAGGGCGGCGGTGGCGGCTTCGGCGGAGGCGGAGGCGGTGGCGGCGGCTTCGGTGGCGGCGGCCAGGGCGGTGGCGGCTACGGCGGTGGCCAGGGCGGCGGCTTCGGTGGCGGTCAGGGCGGTCAAGGCGGAGGCGGCAACGCCCCGGCCGACGACCCCTGGGCGACCGGGGGCGGCGGCGGTGGATTCTCCGACGACCCGCCGTTCTAGGCCCGTACGGGCATCACTCATCATCCGACCGACCATTCCCGCGCGAGCGGGGCTCTTCTTCTAAGGAGCACCACGATGGCGAAACCGGCACCACGCAAGCCGAAGAAGAAGGTTTGCCTGTTCTGCCAGGAGAAGCTCTCCTACGTCGACTACAAGGACACGGCGCTGCTGCGCAAGTTCATCTCCGACCGCGGCAAGATCCGCGCTCGCCGGGTGACGGGCAACTGCACCCAGCACCAGCGTGACGTCGCCACCGCGATCAAGAACGCCCGCGAGATGGCGCTGCTGCCGTACACCAGCACGGCCCGCTGAGAAAGGAGTCACTCTTCATGAAGCTCATCCTGACTCAGCAGGTCTCCGGCCTCGGCGCTCCCGGCGAGGTCGTCGAGGTGAAGGACGGTTACGGCCGTAACTACCTGATCCCGCGCGGCTTCGCGATCCAGTGGACCCGCGGCGCGGAGAAGCAGATCGACTCGATCCGCAAGGCCCGCGCGGCCCGTGAGATCGCCAGCGTCGAGCAGGCGGAGGCCATCCGCGGCGAGCTGGAGAAGCTCAAGGTGCGGCTGCGCACGCGTGCCGGTGACAGCGGTCGGCTGTTCGGCGCCGTGACCCCGGCCGACATCGCCGGTGCCGTGAAGGCCTCCGGCGGTCCGCAGCTGGACAAGCGTCGCATCGAGGTCAAGAACCCGATCAAGACGGTCGGCGCCCACCAGATCGCGGTCCGCCTGCACCCCGAGGTGAGCGCGAAGATCTCCCTTGAGGTCCTCGCCGGCTGACCTTTCGATCAGCGTGAAGGGCCGGGTCCCATGGACCCGGCCCTTTCGCATTTCCATCGGCGGCGAGCGATTCCTTCTCGGCCGTCGAAGGTCTGCATTGTCGAAGGCTCCGCAGCGAATGAAGGAGACGAGACGATGCCGAGCAAGCAGTCCGAAGCGGTCAAGAGGCACTGGGCGGCGGCCCGCCTGGCCTTTGAGCGGCCGGAGGCCGAGCGACCGGACACCGAGTCCGCGGACGATGCCTGGGGCGGCCTGACGGCCGAACCGCGCGGAGTCGACTACCTCGAGACCGACGCGGGCGGCCTGCCCGCCATGTGGGCCGTGCCGAAGGGAAGCGCCGAGGATCGCGTGCTGTTGTGCATGCACGGCGGCGGATTCGTGGGCGGCTCGATGTACTCGCACCGCAAGATGTTCGGTCATCTGGCCAAGACGACCGGAGTGCGGGCGCTGATCTTCGATTATCGTCTCGCGCTCGAACACCTCCATCCGGCGCAGGTCGACGACGCCACCGCCGTCTACCGATGGCTGCTCGACCAGGGGATCAGCGCGGACCACATCGCGTTCACCGGTGACTCCGCCGGCGGCGGACTCGTGATCACCACCCAGCTCCGGGCTCGCGAACGAGGACTGCCGCTGCCCGCCGCGTCGATGCCGTTCTCACCGTGGGTGGACATGGAGGCCCTCGGGGAGTCGTACCGGACCAACCGGGACCGGGACGCCTTCTTCTCCACGGACGTCGTACGAGGGCTCGTGGGCATCTTCCTCGGCGAGGGCGGCGACCCCCGGGATCCGCTGGCCAACCCGCTGTACGCCGACCTGTCCGGTCTCGGACCCGTCCACATCCAGGTGGGCGGGGACGAGGTGCTGCTGGATGACGCCCGCCGGCTGGAGGAGCACGCGAGAAAGGCCGGTGTGGACGTCCGGCTCCAGGTCTTCCCCGAGATGCAGCACACCTTCCAGATGGCCGCCGGCCGAGCGCCCGAGGCCGACGAGGCGATCCGCGCCATGGCCGACTGGGTACGTCCGAAGCTCGGCCTGTGACCCTCGACCGTTCGGACGCCCGGCGTTGGTGATGACGGAAAGGATGGGCCTCGTGCCCGGTGCCGAGGAATTCTCCCGCCGTGCCGAGCCGTTTCGGCGCGAGCTGCTGGCGCACTGCTACCGGATGCTCGGCTCGGCGCACGAGGCCGAGGACCTCGTGCAGGAGACCTACCTGCGGGCATGGCGGTCCTACGGCACCTTCGAGGGCCGCGCCTCGCTGCGAGTCTGGTTGTACCGGATCGCGACCAACGCCTGCCTGACCGCGCTCGCGCAGCGCGGTCGGCGGGCATTGCCGTCCGGTCTGGGCGGCCCCGGCGACGACCCCGACGCCCCGCTGGATCCGGCCGACTCCGAGGTGGCGTGGTTGCAGCCCATTCCGGACACGCTGGTGAGCCCGGAGTCACAGGACCCCGCGGTGATCACCGCCGCACGCGAGAACCTGCGCCTCGCGCTCATCGCCAGCCTGCAGTATCTGCCTCCGCGGCAGCGGGCCGTGCTCATCCTGCGGGAGGTGCTCGCCTTCCCGGCCACCGAGGTCGCGGTCATGCTCGACACCACCACGGCCGCGGTGAAGAGCGCGCTGCAGCGGGCCCGTGCCCGCCTCGAGGAGGTGGCCCCGGAACGCGGGCAGCTCAGCGAGCCCACCGAGCCGAACGTCCAGGCGCTGCTCGAGCAGTACATCGCCGGGTTCGAGCACGCCGACACGACGGCTCTGGAACGGGCGCTGCGCACCGACGCCGCGATCGAAATGGTGGGCACCCGTACCTGGTTCGCCGGCCGCGTGACCTGCCTGCGCTACCTCGCGTACGTGATCGGATCCCCCGGGGACTGGCGGATGATCCCGACCCGAGCCAACGGACAGCCCGCCGTGGCCGCCTATCACCGCGACGGCGATGGCATCCACCGCGCGTTCGGACTCGCGGTCCTCACCGTGACCGATGGCGGCATCGGCCGTGTCGTCGTCTTCGGCGGCGGACCGGATCTGATCGCCGAGTTCGGCCTCCCACCCGTCGACCCGGGCGCTCAGCGCTGAGAGGGATCACCGGAGAGGTCCTATGGCCCGTCCGCGACCGTCACGGCGCGGGCGTCCAACGCACCCGGCTGCGCCGGCCGATGTCCACATCGGCGTTATTTCCCGGTGAAACGCCCAATCCGGCTTCCTCGCATTCCGTGATCTGATCACTACGCTTGGCGATCAGTCGTCCACGGGGGGTGGCCGCGGTCGTGGGTGAGGGGACGCTACGCCGGAATGTGCTGCGGGCGATGCTGGGTGTCGTCGCCGCCGATGTCATGATGGCCGGCGGGATGATGTGGGCGAATGCTGACGCGACACCGAGGGTGTACACGCGCAAGGAGTGGGGTGCACGGACGCCCAAGCGCCCGCCTCGGGTGCTCGACCGTGCTCCGGACCACATCATCGTGCACCACACGGCTTCTCCCAACGTGCCGGACATGTCGCGCGCGCACGCGTTCGCGCTCTCCCGGCAGATCCAGCGGGACCATATGGAGTCCAATGGCTGGGACGACATCGGCGAGCAGTTGACGATCAGCCGCGGCGGCCACGTCATGGAGGGGCGGGCGGGTTCGCTGCAGGCCATCCAGGAGGGACGACTCGTCGTCGGCGCCCAGTCGCTGCACCACAACAAGCACACGATCGGCATTGAGAACGAGGGCACGTATCTGAAGGACGACGTCCCCGACGGTTTGTGGGAGTCCCTGGTCGAGGTCTGCGTCTGGCTGTGCACGGCCCACCAACTGGACCCGTCGGTCGCGATCATCGGCCACCGTGACTACAACCAGACGGACTGCCCGGGTGACGTGCTGCACCGCCGGCTGCCCCGCCTGCGGGTGGAAGTGGCGCGCGCCCTGGATGACGCCGCGCGTCCCGCCGATCCGCCCTCGGATGCGCGACGCCGCGTCACCTCGCGCCAGCACCGCCGACTGCGCGGCCACGGAAAGTAGAGGTTCGGCTCGAGCCGGCCACCGGCTGGCTGAGAACGCCGGGCGGTGCGGCCGCCCGGCGCGGGCGTCGAGACGGCGACGCCCGCCCCCCGTCGTCGTTCGCCGTATGGCGAATCAGTTTTGAATCTCGTAGTAGGCGCGGCGGCGGGCGAGCTCGGGATCGAGCCCTTCGACGAGGGCCCAGATGCCGGCCACCCGCTCCGCCCACGCGTCCGGCGGAAGGCCGCCGAGGCCCTCAGCCGCCAGGTCGTCGATCGCTCGGGTGAGGCGCGCGAGGCGCTCCCCTTGTGTAGAACACATGTTCGAAGTCTAGCGTGGCCGACCGACACGGGAGCGTATTTCCGTACCTTCAAATGTCGCCGCCACTCCTGACCCTCAGGCCCCGCAGCAAGGCAAGCGTGTCGCAGACCTCCGACATTCCCGCGAGCACGATCAGGCGGCCACCTGTGCGGACCCGCGGCGTGGGGCGATGCGGCGGCGCACCCATCCGACGGTGGCGGCGGCGGGCCAGAGGCGGGTCGCCAGGTTGCGGGCCGCGATTCCGGTACGGGTGGCGGGCACCATCAGCGAGGCGGCGGTCGCGACGTTGTTCTGCTTCGGATCCACGAGGGTGCGATGCGCGGCCTCGTACCGCGCGAAGGCCGACTGAGGGTCGGCGGGGGTGGCGGCCAGCTCCGCGGCGAGGGTGTACGCGCCCGCCATGGCCAGGGTGGAGCCGTCGCCGAACAGCGACACCGATGAGGCGGCGTCGCCGAGGAGCGCGACGCGGCCGTTGCTCCAGCGGTCGAGCCGGACCTGGCTGACGGAGTCGAGCCACAGGTCGTCGGCGGCGCGCACGCCGTCCAGGAGTTCCGGTACGCGCCAGCCGCCACCGGCGTAGGCGTCGGTGACGATCCGCTTGTGCTGCTCGAGGTCGCGGTGGTCGAAGTCCTCCACCGCCGGGCGGCGGAAGATGAAGGCGGCCAGGGCGCGGCCGTGAACGGGGTGGATGGACACGAGCCGGCCGGGGGTGTTGTGCAGGAGGATCTCCCGCCCGTTCTCCACCGGGCCGTCCAGCGGCATCGTGGCGACGTACATGCCGATGTGACGGACGAACTCGGAGTCGGGGCCGAACGCCAGGCGACGCGTCATCGAGTGCTGTCCGTCCGCCCCGATCACCAGGTCGAACCGGCGAGGCGCGGCCTTCTCGAAGGTGACGTCCACGCCGTCATCGTCCTGGCGCAGCGAGGTGATGGTGTCGTCGAACAGGAACTCGGCCGAGTCCCGGCTCGCCTCGTAGAGGATCTTTGCCAGGTCGGTGCGCGTCACCTCGACCTCGCGGCCGCCGGCCGCCTGCTGTATGGCCCGCATGTCGACCCGGCCGACCCGGCGCCCGGAGCCGTTGACGAAGCTCATCGCCTTCACCTCGGTGGCGGCCTCGCGCAGCCGCCCCAGCAGCCCCATCCGCTCGGCCACCTCCACGGCCGGGCCCCGGACGTCCACCGGGTTGCCGCTCGAACGTAGGCCCGCCGCCCGCTCGACGACGGTGGGACGGAAGCCGTGCTCGGCCAGCCAGTAGGCCAGCGTCGGCCCGCCGACGCCGGCTCCGGAGATCAGCACCGTGGGGTTGGTGTTCATGACGCCCTCCTGTGATTCGGGGGATCCGCTCAGCGTCGTGACTATATGACTAATTTTGAAATCTGGTCAACAATGAGCTTTTCTGTCATGTCTACGATGTAGTCTACGCTGTAGATATCTACGGCGTAGACATAGGAGATGAGGCGATGAAGGCCGAGATAGATCTGGTCCAGAGCAAGGGGGCGCTCCTGCACGTCGAGCGATCCGGTCAGGGGCCGACCTTGGTGCTGATCCCGGGTGGCGGTGGCGACGCGGGCGTGTACGAGGATGTCGTTCCGCTGCTGTCGGAACGGTTCACGGTCATCACGTTCGATCGGCGCGGGAACTCGCGCAGCAGCCTGGCCGAGCCCGACGGTCCGGTCGACATGTCCGACCAGGCCGAAGACGTCGTCGCGATCCTGGACCATTACCGGATCGACCGCGCGCTGGTGTTCGGTACCAGCGGTGGGGCGGTCATCGCTCTGGAGCTGCTGAGCCGGCACGCCGACCGGCTCCTGGGAGCCGTCGCGCACGAGCCCCCGCTCATCCAGATACTGCCCGCCGACAGCACCGAGCGGCGGGCCATGGAGGACATCGCCCGGCTGGGACGAGAGAAGGGCACCATGCGGGCGTTCGCGGCGTTCGGCGCGATGACGATGGACGATCCACCCAGGATCTTCCGGTCCGCGTTCGGGCAGGCGATGATCGCCGTCGCCACCCGCTGGGGGCTGGCCGTCGGGTCGGTGCTGCGCGGCATCACCCGGCGCGAGCCGTCGACCATGACGCGCATGCTGGGCAACGCCGATCTCCTCATCGAGCGCGAACTGCCCGCCGCCTGCTTCCGCTACCGGCCCGACCTCGACGCCCTACGCGCGGCCGGTGTCCGCTGGTGCACGGCCGTCGGCGAGCACAGCACCGGCCGTCCCTACCATCGGCCCGCGCTCGTACTCGCCGAGCGGCTCGGCGTATCCTGCGAGACGTTCCCCGGCGGCCACACGGTCTACCAGCAGGCTCCGGAGGCATTCACGACCCGGCTGATCACGATCCTGGACCGCTACCGCTCATGACGCCCAAGGGCCGCACCGACGAGGCATCGCCGTCCAGGCCTGCCCGGGTGCGCCTCAACCGCGACCACATCGTCTCCGCCGCACTGGTCCTCATCGACGCCGACGGCCTCCCGAAGTTCTCCATGCGCAAGCTCGGCGCCGCGCTGGGCGCCGACCCGATGGCCGTCTACCGTCACTTCACGGACCAGGAGGCGCTCTTCGACGGCATCGCGGAGGCGATCTTCGACGAGTTGGACGTCGCCTCCCTGCCCTGGGACGGCACCTGGCAAGAACTGGCCGCGCGGTACTGCCACCGCCTCCGGGACGTTCTGCTGCGGCATCCCCACGCCGTCACGATCTTCGCCACCCGGCCGGTCCGCTCACCCGCGTCGATCGACACCGGCGTCGCGATGATCAACCGGCTCCGGGACGCGGGCTTCGCGCCGGACACCGCCCTTCGGATGGTCCGCTGCCTGCGGGAGTACACCCTCGGGCACGCCCTCAGCGTCGCCGTACTGCGCCTGGGCGCCGGAGCCCGGAGCCGGAGACCCGCCCCGGATGCGCCCGATTACAATGCCCTGGCCGAGGCGGCCGACGCCACCGAACCCGACGACCACTTCGACCTCGGCCTCACCGCGATGCTGACCGGCTTCACCCCTTAGGCCCTGGTGCCGAACCAGCGGGCGCACGCGTGCCGCAGCCCGTCGGCGTCCTCGCCCGCCCACGCGACGTACCCGTCCGGCCGTACGAGCACGGCGGGGGCCGGGGCCTCCTCCGTCCGCGCCGTCACGATCTCGATCCGGCCGGCCCACGGACCTGCCGCGTCTCGTACGTCGGCTCGGTCATCGAGGTCGAGCAGCAGCGGCCGGCCGCTCCGCGACAGCTCCGCCACGCTCGTCGCGCCTTCGGCGACGGTCAGGGGCAGGTCCGGGCAGTAGCGGCCGGCGAGCGGATGGTCGACGTCCACCTCGTAGCGCAGGTCGAGGTCGGCCATGAGGTCGGTGAGCAGGCGGTTCGCCTCGTCGGTCGAGGCCAGGGCGGTGAAGATGTCGCGCAGGGCATCGACCCGCGGGCCGGGGGCCAGCAGTGCCACCTGTGCGCGCGTGTTGTGCAGGACGCGCGCCGCGGCCGGGTGCCGTTCGGTCGTGTAGGTGTCGAGCAGCCCGTCCCGGTCCTGTCCGGATACCTGGGCGGCGAGCTTCCAGCCGAGGTTGACGGCGTCCCCGAGGCCGAGCGCGAGTCCCTGCCCGCCGAACGGCGGATGCACGTGGGCGGCGTCACCGGCCAGCAGCACCCGGCCCGTGCGGTACGTCTCGGCCTGCCGCGTGTTGTCGGTGAACCGTGTGGCGCTGTGCACGGCGGTGACGGTGACGTCGGTGCCGGACAGCCGCCGGAGAGACGCCTGCAGCTCTTCGCGGGTGACCGGAGCGGAGCGGTCGACGGGCGGCCCGTCGAACTCCACGGCCAGAACCCGCTGCGGCATCGGCCCATGGACGAGCAGTCCGTGCTCGGTCCGGTGCCAGCCGCGCGGGAAGAAGTCCGGGTCGTCGACGTCGACGAGCGCCTGATGACCGGTGATCACTCCATCGTCGCCGGGGAAGGCGAATCCGGTGAGCTTGCGGACCGCGCTGCGCCCTCCGTCGCAGCCGACGAGCCATCCCGCGCGAAGCTCGTACGGCCCCTCGGGCCCTGCGACGGCGATCGTGACGCCGGTGTCGTCCTGGTCGATGCCGGTGAGGGCGTGGCCGCGCCGGACGTCGGCGCCCAGCTCGATCGCGCGTTTCTCGAGGGCGGCCTCGATCACCTGCTGACCGGCGATGATCGGCGCTCCGCCCGGGGTGGTGCCGCCGCGCAGGATCCACAGCCCGGCGAAGTGCCCCCTGGGGGGCGACCCTGCCGTGGCGGTCTTCATCTGCAGGCTGTCGGCGCCGGGCTTACGGCCGCCCGTCATGTCGGCGATCGAGGGCAGGTCGCCCAACAGCTCCACGACGCCCCGGCGGATGAGGGTGTCGGCGCCCCGGCCGGCGACGCCGCCGGCCTTGAGGGTCGGGTCGATCTCGGTCCGCCGCTCCAGGACGACGGTGGGCACCCCCTGGAGCCCGAGTTCGCAGGCGAGGAAGAGGCCGATGGGCCCGGCGCCGACGATCACCACGTCGTACGACATCATCACTCCTTAACGGTGTTAAATCCTTAACGGTGTTAAGGGTTACTCAAACAGTGTTAAGTTGTCAACCGAGGAGGACGTTCATGGCTCTGGAACGTGAGACGGTGCTCCGCACCGCTCTGCGACTGCTCGACGAGGTCGGCCTGGACGGCCTGTCGCTGCGGCGGCTGGCCAAAGAGCTGGGCGTCCAGGCCCCCGCGCTCTACTGGCACTTCGCGAACAAACAGGACCTCCTCGACCACCTGACCGTCTTCGCGAGGGATGAGGCCGGCATCGCCATCCGTCCCCCGGCGCCCGGTCAGCCGTGGGACGAATGGCTCGCCGAGGGCATGCGGGTGCAGCGCCGCGGCCTGCTCGCGCACCGCGACGGCGCACGGCTCGCCGCCGGGAACCGGCCGATACCCGAGTCCTGGCCGCACATCGAGCGCGTGCTGGAGACCCTGGTCGACGCCGGGTTCACTCCCGAGGACGCCCTCCGCGCCGTGATCGTGCTCGGTCACTACGTGGTCGGGTTCGTGCTGGACGAGCAGAATGACGCCGAGCGCCAGAGCGGCGCTGCCGGCGAGTTCGACCCCGAACGGTTCCCGATCATCACCGCCGCCGGGCCTGCCGCCCTGGACGGCGACACGCTGTTCGAGTACGGCCTGCAACGAATGCTGGACGGCATGCGCGCCCAGGTCGCGGCCCGGAAAGGATCAGCCGCGGACGGCCCCCGCGACGAGCCACGCGTCGCTCCGGGCCCGCAAGCCCAGGGTGATCAGCCGCGCGGTCATCCAGACGCCCATCGCCAGCCACAGTGACACCAGGCCGCCGCCCAGCGCGTACGCGAGCCACGCCACCGGCAGGAACGCCGCCGTCTGGATCACACCGGCCACCGCGAGGTACCCCATGTCCCCCGCGCCGATCAGCACCCCGTCGAGGACGAAGACCACTCCGGCGATCGGCTGCAGCAGCGCGACGATGACCAGCGCGCCCAGGAGCTGCGACCGGACGGCCGCGTCGCCGGTGAACGCGTCCGGCAGCCAGGGGCGAACGGCGAACAGCGCGAGTGTGAACACCACCCCACAGGCCGCGCCCCACTCGATCATCCGGCGGGTCGCGGCGCGGGCGCCCGCCACGTCGCCCGCACCGAGCTGGCGGCCGGTGATCGCCTGCCCGGCGATCGCGATCGCGTCCAGCGCGAACACCGTGAGCGTCCAGATGTTCGCCGCGATCTGGTGAGCCGCGATCTGCGGGTCGCCGAGGCGCGCGGCGACCATGGTCGCGACGACCAGGACGACGCGCAGGCTGAGCGTCCGGATCAGCAGGCCCACACCGGCCGTCGCGGACGCCCGCAGACCCCGCAGGTCCGGACGCAGCGGCGCGCCGTACGTCCGCGCGCCGCGCACGACCATCACGACGTACGCGGCGGCTCCACCGGTCTGGGCCAGCACGGTGCCCCAGGCCGATCCCGCGATCCCCCACCCCATCCCCAGGACGAGCAGGGCGTTGAGCCCGGCGTTGGCGGCGAACATCCCCACCGACACGAACAGCGGCGTCCTGGTGTCCTGCATGCCGCGCAGCACCCCGGTCCCGGCCAGCACGATCAGCATCGCCGGCACCCCGAGCAGGCTGACGTGGACGTACGTCTCCGCCTGCGGCGCGATCACCGTCGACGCCCCGAACGCGCGGACGACCGCCGGGACGAGCGGCCGCCCGGCGGCGATGAGCCCGACCCCGATGAGGACGGCGAGCCAGAGGCCGTCGATGCCCTGACGCACGGCGGCCCGGTGGTTCCCGGCGCCGACCTGACGGGAGACGGAGGCGGTGGTCCCGTACGCGAGGAACACGCACAGGTTGACCAGCGTGCCGAGGATCTGCCCGGCCACCCCGAGTGCGCCGAGGGAGACGGTCCCGAGGCGGCCGACGATCACCGAGTCGGTGAGCAGGAACAGCGGCTCGGCGACGAGCGCGCCGAAGGCCGGAACCGCGAGACGGAGAATCTCCCGGTCGTGGGGGTGCCGGAACATCATGATGTGCCACTGTAACCGACAAATGTGGATTAACACTTACTTTGTCCTGTGGGTGACCCTGTGGATGACCGCCGCCAAAACTTTCTCCCGCCCACAGGTGGTGGACGGAGTATTCCCAGCTCAGCGCCGCTTTTCAGTGGGGTGATCCGATCATCCACAAGTTATCCACAGGTGATGTGCACAGCTGGATCGGCGTGTATGCACAGGCAGTCCACAACACCCTCCACAGATCGTTTTGCCATCCGTCCGGTACCGGCCGCAGACTGTCAGACCCGGGGGGTAGACGTGGAACACGTGAGCGATTGAGGCGGTTGGGGGTGGTGGAATGAGCGTCACCGAGATGCCGTCACACGAGCAGGAGTTCGAGCGCACACCGCCGCACGATGTCGCCGCGGAGCAGTGCGTTCTGGGCAGCATGCTGCTGTCCCAGACGGCCATCGCCGAGGTCATCGAGATGGTGCAGAGCCGCGACTTCTACCGGCCCGCCCACCAGACCGTCTTCGATCGGGTTCTCGACCTGTACGGCCGGGGCGACCCGGTCGACGCCATCACGGTCAAGGACGAGCTGCTCAAACGCGGCGAGCTCAGCCGCATCGGCGACGCCCCCTACCTCCACACGCTCGTCGCCTCGGTGCCCACGGCGGCCAACGCCGGCTACTACGCCAAGATCGTCCAAGAGAAGGCCGTCCTGCGGCGGCTCGTCGAGGTCGGCACCCGCATCGCCCAGCTCGGATACAGCACCGACGGCGCCGACGCCGACGCCCTCCTCGACCGGGCGCAGGCCGAGGTCTACGCCATCGCCGACAAACGGTCCGGCGAGGACTACGCACCGCTCAGCGACATCATGCCCGGGGCCCTCGACGAGATCGAGGCGATCGGCAGCCGCGGCGGCCAGATGGTCGGCGTCCCCACCGGCTTCACTGACTTGGACGCCCTGACCAACGGCCTCCATTCCGGACAAATGATTATCATCGCCGCAAGGCCGGCAATTGGGAAGTCGACCTTGGCGCTCGATCTTGCTCGGGCGGCGGCGATCAAGCATCAGCTGGCGACCGTGGTGTTCTCCCTGGAGATGGGGCGTAACGAGATCACCATGCGCCTGCTGTCCGCCGAGGCGCGGGTCGCGCTGCACGCGATGCGGTCCGGCTCGATGAACGACGAGGACTGGACCCGCCTGGCCCGGCGGATGAGCGAGGTCGCCGAGGCGCCGCTGTTCATCGACGACTCGCCCAACATGTCGATGATGGAGATCCGGGCCAAGTGCCGGCGGCTCAAGCAGCAGCACGACCTGCGCCTGGTCATCATCGACTACCTGCAGCTGATGCAGTCCGGCAAGCGGGTGGAGAGCCGCCAGGTCGAGGTCTCGGAGTTCTCCCGGTCGCTGAAGCTTCTCGCCAAGGAGCTCGAGGTCCCGGTCATCGCGCTCTCCCAGCTCAACCGTGGCCCGGAGCAGCGAACGGACAAGAAGCCAATGGTGTCCGATTTGCGTGAATCTGGGAGCATTGAGCAAGATGCCGACATGGTCATCCTGCTGCACCGCGAGGACGCCTATGAGAAGGAGTCCCCGCGGGCGGGCGAGGCCGACCTGATCGTGGCCAAGCACCGTAACGGCCCCACCGCCACGGTGACGGTCGCCTTCCAGGGCCACTACAGCCGCTTCGTCGACATGGCCCACTGAGCGGCCCTACTTGTAGGGTCCGCGTTTTCGTGAGCTGTAGGATCCGGAAATGAGTGAGCAAATCCGCGTGATCATGAGCAGTGAATGAGCAAATCCGGATTCGTGAGCAATTATATTGAGGGTAGTCGCTGTAATTCTTGAAACGTTGTAATTGCTCTGCGCTAGGAAGCGAATAACAGGCTGAGAGCGGGATGGCGGCTGCGGCTGACGAGGGCCGCTCGGCCGGGCGGCGGGGTGGAGTCCCAGGTCAGGGGTCGACGCTGGTCAGTGAGTCTGGTTCGCCTACTGTGGGTTGATGGCACGGTTACGTGCTCGGATGAGGGTGTGCGATCCGTTCGTCTGGGTTCGCTACGACGACCAGGCGGTGCGGGAGTTCACGCTTGATCGCTTGCGTCTGTCGGATTTCATCGGGTCGGTTCCGTGGCGGCAGGTCCGTGCCCGCCATGGCCAGGCGCACTATGCCGGCGCGTACGTATCTGCGACGACGGGCGGGTTTGTCGCGTACGAGAGCCGCCTGGAGTTGGCCCGGCTGCTGCTTGCCGATTTCGACCCACACGTCCGTCAGATCTATGCCCAGCCGTTCCGTCTCGTGGCCCAGGTCGATGGCCAGATCCGTTGTCATGTGCCGGATTTCCTGCTGGTGACGGCCGCGGGTACGGGTCGGCTGGTGAACGTGAAGCCGGCCGCGCGGTTGCAAGATCACAGAGTCGCTCGGGTACTGGCCTGGCCGGGCGCGTTGGCGGAACGGCACGGCTGTGCCCAGGTCACCATCGTGGGCGCGGTCGGCCCGGGGGCCCGGCACGAGCCGGACGCGGTGGCCGACGAGCTGTGGCGGCGCCATACCGGACGCGACCAGCCGCTGGTCGTCCTGCGTTGACGCCGCCGGCCCGTTCCCGGGGGTGCCGGGGCCACTCAGCGCTCGCTCCCAGGGGGCGGGTCCGGGACGAGGACCAGGCTGATGATGTGGCGGGTGCGGCCGTCGCCGGGGGCGGTGCGGGTGTGGCGGGCGACGGCGGCCTCGATCTCTTCGACGAGTGCGGTGAACTCCTCATCGGTCACATAGACCGCGCCCTGCCGGTAGAGGAGGTTGTCGCGGGGTGGGTCGGCATCCTCGCGTGAGAGGTAGCGGTCGAAGTCGGCCATCACGGCGCCTGCGAAGACGGCGAAGGCCCGCCGGTGGTCGTCCTTGGTCATGGCGTTGCGGGCCGCCTGGTCAATGCGGGCCTTGTCCTCGCGGACACGGTAGGTGCGCTCCACAACGCCGCGGACGGGTCTCTCCCGGGTGACCTCCAGGACGCCCGCCTGGGCGAGCACTGCGACGTGCCGGTACATGGTCGCCGGCGAGACGTCGGGGATGCGCTCGCGCAGCTGAGCGGTGGTCAGCTCGCCGGCGCCGATCAAGGTCTGCAGGATGCGCACCCGGACGGGATGAAGAAGAAGATCCGCGGTTGCCACCCCCTCATTGTCTCATGGCTGATAATGTTCTCACCTTGATAACAATGAGAGGTGAAGCCCTTGCCCGACATCGACATGACGGTCACCGCCAACGACGGGACACCCCTCGCCGGGACCCTGACCCTGCCGGACAGCGCGGGCCCGCACCCGGCGGTCCTGCTGCTGCACGGCTCCGGCCCCCTGGACCGCGACGGCAACACCCGCAGGCTTCCCATGAACCTCGGCCCGTCTCTGGCGGCCGCCCTGGCGGCGGAGGGGATCGCCACCCTGCGCTACGACCGGCGCGGCGCCGACGCCACCCCCGGCACCTGGCGCGCGGCCGGCTTCACCGGGAACCGGCAGGACGCCGCGGACGCCCTGCTCGCCGTAGCAGCCCACCCGGCCGTCCGCCCCGGCGCCGTCGCCGTCGTCGGGCACAGCGAGGGCGCCCTGCACGCCATGGCTCTGGCCGCACGCCACGACGTGCGGGCGGTGGTGCTGCTGGCCGGATACGCGCGCCCGGGCGAGGACGCCCTGCGCTGGCAGGCCCGCTCGATCGCCAGCAGCCTGCCCGCGCCGCTCCGCCTCCTGCGCCGGCCCCTCCAGGCCGCAGGCGAACGGGCCCTGGCCCGGATCAAGCAGACCCGCACGGACGTGGCGCGCGTCGCCGGGCTGCCGATCAACGCGCGGTGGATGCGAGAGATGCTCCTGCACGACACCCGTGACGATCTCGCCGCCATCACGGCTCCGGTCCTGGCCGTCACCGGCGCCAAGGACATCCAGATCGACCCCGCCGACCTGGACGAGATCCACCGGCTGGTGCCGGGCGGAGCCGAGGTCCACCGCGTTCCCGGCCTCACCCACCTCCTGCGCCAAGACCCCGAGCACCACACCCTGCGCTCCTACCGCCGCCTCCTGCGCGAGCCAGTCGATCCCGGCCTCCTCACCCTCACCGCCACCTGGCTCGCGCGACGGCTCGACGCCGCCCCGCACCAGACGCCCGCCGAGCGGCGAACGACCTCCTGACCCCCGTTTCCACGCCCGACCTCCGAGAGGCAACCGCGTAATGACCACCTCGTCCCTGACGTCCCCCGCACCGGGCCGCTACCGCAGCGACCTGATCCTGTACCTGGCGATCGCCTTCGCGCTGAGCTGGGCGTGCTGGTTCACCGCCGCCGGGCTCGGCGGCTCGGCGACCTCCCCGCCCGCGGCCGCGCCCTACGTCCTGGGGGCCTTCGGCCCGGCGATCGCCGCCCTGGTCGTTCGGATCCGCCGCCGCTGGCGCGGCGAACCAGCCCCCGCCAACGCCGTCCCGTTCCGCCGCGCGACCCTGCCCTGGGCGCCGCTGCTGCTGGTGCTCGCCTCGGCGACCGTCCTGGTGGCCGCGGTGATCGCGCACGCGGCGGGCGGGCCCGGTTTCAGCGCGCAGGACGCGAAGGACGCGATCGACAAGGCCAACGGGCCCGCGGCGTTCCTGTTCGGCATCCTGGTCACCGGGCCGCTGTCGGAGGAGCCGGGCTGGCGCGGCACCGCCTACCCCCGAATGCGCGCGTCGATGGGCCGCTTCCACGCCGGTCTGACGCTCGGGGTCATCTGGGCCGTATGGCACCTGCCGCTGTTCCTCATCACCGGCTCGCAACAGCACAAGCTGGGCCTGACGAGCCCGAATGGCGTGCTGTTCACCGTCAGCGTCGTCCCGATGGCCCTGCTGACCGGCTACGCCTACGAGCGCGCCGGAATCGTCGCGTCAATGGCTGTGCACTTCGCGACCAACCTCACGATGGTCCTGCTGAACGTCACGGCCCCGGTGACACTCGCCATGATCATCGGAATCCAAGGGATCGTCGCGGTGGTCCTGCTGGCGACCGCCCGCTTCCCGGCGGCCCAGCCCGCTGCGCCCGCCCCCGCCACCGTGCTCCCCGCGGGCGCCCAGCCGGACACCAGCACCTGGGCCCACTGACGCCCCGCGCGGCGAATGCGGAAAGCGTCGGTCCTCGGCTCAGGGGCCCCAAAACAACACGAATACCCTGGCCGTGATGCCGCAACTCCCGCCGCCGGTTGCGGGCGTCAGGGCGGAACAGGTCGTGGCCCCCCGGAACCTGCTCCGCGTTCCCGGGGGGCCACGACCTTAGCGTTGCGGGGCGAACCGCAGAGCTCGTGGGCCTGAAGATGACGTCTGTCCGGGCGCGGGTTAAGGAAGAGCTGAGAACAAACTGTCAAGGAAGTCCTGAGCCCTCACACATCACCGCTTCGCGGACTTTGAGTCAGATCTGCTACATGTAGACGAAACCACGCCGGGCGACCAGGGTGCGGCGGATGCCGTTCAGCTCCGTTCCGGCGGTTCCGGCCCGATGGCTGTCCCATTCGCCATGCCAGCAGGAACACCCAGCGATGCCCCTTGGCGTCGGATTGCTCATGATCCCCCGGAAAACCAGCGAGAGCGCGTTGCTCACATCCAAGAACGATGCAGGTCACCGGCCTGCGAGTGCTCATGATCCCGCGGATCCTACATGAGCACTGGCGGCTGATCATGAGCACTGTCCGAGCAAATCCGGGTGATCATGAGCACTTGTGACGTTCGGTAGTTGCCCGTTTACGGAGATCTTGGCGACTTCGGGGCAGACGTACGACGTGGTCTGTACGGTCTGAGCTATGGCGGTACGGGGCACGGGTAAGGCCCGTCGTGACCGGATATCTCCTTCGGTGTCGATCCGGTATGAGGACGGGTCGGTGCGCGAAGTTCCCTTTTCGCAGCTGAGATTGATGGACTTCGCGGAGTCTGGGCCGTGGAGACAGGTCCGGTCTGTGCGTGGACAGGCTCACTACTCGGGCAGCTATGCGTCTGCCACGACGGGCGGGCACGTGGTCTACGAGAGCCGTCTGGAGTTGGCTCGGCTGCTGCTGGCCGATTTCGATCCGGCGGTTCGGGCGATCTTTGCTCAGCCGTGCCGGCTCGTGGCCCGCGTCGGCGATCGAGTACGGCGGCATGTCCCGGACTTCCTGTTGGTCAAGAGGTCGGGGACGGTGCGGGTGGTCAACGTCAAGCCGGCGAGCCGCTTGGAGGATCCCAAGATTGCGGAGGCGCTGGCGTGGCCAGGGGAGCTGGTCAGGCGGCATGGCTGGGAGTATGAAGTCTGGTCCGGCGCTGATCCTGTGCTGCTGGAGAACGTACGGGTCCTGGCGGCATACCGGCGACCTGGCGTGGTGCCCGCGTCTGAGATCGAACGGGCCTGGCGGAGCGTCGCGGACGGCGACCAGATGGCCATCGCCGAGCGTCGGCTCGTCGGCGACCGTCCCGCTCATGAGGGCCGCCCCCCGTTGATGGCGTTGTTGTGGGCCGGGCGGCTGATCACGGACTTGTCCCGTCCGCTGTCGGGAAGCTCGGTGCTGCGGAGATGCGAATGAGTGCGTGGACGGTGATGTTGCGGCCAGGGCTGCCGTTGCGCTTCGACGGTGAGCAGTTCACCGTCGCGGAGATCGAGGGCCGCCGGATCCTCCTGCGACAGGCCGCGGCCGCTGGCTCCCCGGCGTGGAGGCAGGTCGACATCTCTGTCCTGCTTTCTCACCCCACCACGCAGGTCCTGGTCGCGTCCCCGGAAGAGGAGTCGGCCGTCGCGGCGACGCTGAGTGGCCTGGATGAGGACCAGGACGATGCTTTGACGGTGAGGTTCCGTCACATTCAAGAGGTCCTCACCGGGTATCAGCTCAGTTGCTCGGAGCTGGCACTGGCGGGCGAGCCGCGTCCGGACTACGCCCCAGGGGCACCCATGCTGCACCGTTACGCGGCAAAGGCCGCGGAGCTGGGCGTCGGTGCGAGCACGATCCGTCGATGGGCGGCGGCTGTGAAGAAGTCCGGCCCGGCTGGCCTGGTGAGTGAGCGTCCGGCGAGGCATGCGCTGGACCGGGCGGATCCACGCTGGGTGGATATGGCCCGGACGGTGCTGGCGAAGCATGTGAAGTCCAGCCGGCCGGTGCGGAACTTGGTGCTGGCGGAGATCGAGGAGTGTCTGGCCAGGGACTTCGGGAGGGACACGGTGCCTCTTCCCAGCCGGACGATGGGCTATGAGCTGCTTCGGGAGTTGGCAAAGGGCACGGGCGCGTTCGAGGGCAGCACCAAGGGAAAGCGGTCGATCGCAAACCGTCCGCAGGGAACCTACGGAAGACTGCGGGCGACGCGGCCTGGCGAGTACGTGGTGCTGGACACCAACCGGCTGGACGTGTTCGCGATGGAACCGGTGACCTGCCGTTGGGTGCAATGCGAGCTCACGGTTGCGATGGACCTCTACAGCAAGGTCATCACCGGACTGCGACTGACACCGGTTTCGACGAAGTCGGTGGATGTGGCCGGGGTGCTGTTCGAGACGGTCCGGCCCCGCGACGCCACTGCGGAAAGCGGCGAGCCGCTGCCGTATTGCGGGGTGCCGTCCACGGTGGTCGTGGACGCGGAGAAGTTGGTGGATGCGCACGGACAGCCGGTGTTACCGGCGGTTGCTGCGGAGACCATCGTCTTCGACCACGGCAAGATCTACGTGTCGAACCACATCCGCAGCGTCTGCGCGAAGCTGGACATCTCGCTGCAGCCCGCCCGGCCCTACACGCCGACCGACAAGCCGGTGGAACGCTGGTTCAAGACCCTGAACGAGGGGTTGTTGGCGGCATTGCCCGGCTACAAAGGCTCGGACGTGCACAGCCGTGGCGAGAAGGTCGAGGAGGAGGCGTACTTCTTCCTCGACGAACTCGAAGCGATCATCCGGGAATGGATCGTTCAGATCTATCACCGGCGCCACCACCGCGGGCTCACGATCCCGGAGGTCCCGGGCCTGAAACTGAGCCCACTGGAGATGTTCGAGCACGGGGTCACCCGCACTGGCCCGCTGCGCATTCCGATCCGCCCGGACCTCGCGCTGGAGTTCCTGGAGGAGGTACGCACGACCATCCAGCACTACGGCGTGGAGGTCAACGGACTGCGCTACAACGGGGATGCGCTCAACGGCTACCGTAACCAGCCCAGTCCATACCGCGGGGTGGATGCGGGGAAGTGGCCGATCGCGGTGGATCGCGGCGACGTCACCAAGGTCTACTTCCAAGACCCTAAGGACCACGCTTGGCATCGCCTGGCTTGGGAACACGCCGCGGCGTTGAACGGGCCGGTCAGCAGCGAAGCCGTCGCCTATGCGCGCAGGCTCGCGGCGAAGACTCACCGGTTCCCGGACACCAAGCGTGCGCTCGTCGAACTGCTGGAGCGGTGGGGTGCCGGGTTGGCCGCAGACCGTGTCGAGCGGCGTATGGCGGTGAGGCTGTCTCAGGAGCGGCTGCGGCTGGTCGGCGGCGACGACCCGTCGCAAGGCGAGAGTGGTGAGGTTGCCCAGTTGCCGTCCGTCCAGCGCCTCGCGGCCTTGAACACATTCTCGGATCTCGATGCAGAGGCGGATGACAGGCAGGGGTTGACGGCCGCCTCATCCGCGGAGGTGGATCTGGGTGGAGACGACGACGAGGAGGACGAGTGCGAGGCCGTCTTCCCCGGCGATGAGGACCTTGCCGGCTCGGTCGAGGAAGACGACTTCTACGCCGATGTTTGGGAGAGCCGTTGAAGGTGGTAGACGACGAGCCGTTCGAGGGCGATGACCAGCAGTACTCGCCGACTCGCCTCTCGGGGTGGCTGCAGGAGGTAAACGGTCCTGATCGTGTCAAACCCGAGTGCCTCACCCGCGGCCAACTGGCCGACTTGTCGCCGCGTGAGCTGCTGCGTCACAACGATCGGCGCGCGGTCTGGCATGCCAATATCGGACCGATCCAGACCCCGCAACTACGTGCTCTGCACGAGGATCTGGCGGCGATCGTCGAATCGAATCGACACGATGGCGACAAGGCCAAGCCGGCTGCGCTGGTCGATGCCTATCCCGGGCTCGGGAAGAGCACGGCGGTGCGTGACTACGGGCGCAGGTTCTATCGCGAACAGGTCGCCCTGCGTGGGGAGACCACCGTGGCCGGGCACCGAAGAGTTCCGGTGATCTACATCGCGCTGACCGGGAACACGCAGATCCGTGGTCTGAACGCGGCCATCTGCCGGTTCTACGGCCTGCCGACGTCTGGTGACGCGGACACCCTGGCGGAGCGAGCGGTGGATGCGGTGCTGAGCCTGAAGACCGCCGTGTTCATCATCGATGACGTGCACTTCCTCGCCGGCTCCCATAGCAACTCCGTGCGGATGGCCAACCAGCTGAAGTACCTGTCGAACGTCTTTCCGGTGACGCTGATCCACGTCGGAGTCGGGGTGCAGAGACGGGGGCTCCTCCGGGAGGGCTTCTCGCCTGAGGAGGCGCTGCTTGCCCAGTTCGGGCGCCGGACGACTCCGCTTACGCTGCGGCCCTTTCAGATCGAGGACGAAGCCGGACGGCGGGAGTGGCGGACGCTTCTGAAGACGATCGAGCGTCAACTGGTGCTGGCGGAGAAGTGCCCCGGGATGCTTGCTGATGATCTCCCGGACTATCTCTACGCACGGTCCACTGGACACTTCGCCTCCCTCATGGCCCTGATCAACCGCGGCTGCCTACGGGCGATCCGCAGTGGCCACGAGCGACTCGATCCCGAGCTGATGAACCAGGTCAAGAATGACGCCGCTGCGGAGGAGTCCCGCCAGGAACTTGCCGCGGCGATCGAAGCCGGCCTGTTGACGACTCGGCCGACTCACCCCACGCAGCGCAAGCAGACGGCCTGATGAGCTGGTCCGCTGAGCGCATCCCTATCGTGGTTCGGCCTCTCCCAGGGGAGGCGCTGGATAGTTGGCTGGCGGCCTACGCGACCCGCCTGCGAGTGCCCTCTCGCGACCTTCTGCGGTTCTTGGGGCTGACAGAAGCCAGAATCGGGCAAATGGTGGTCGCGTTGGCCGATCTCGAGCGGGAAGCCCTCTCCCGGGCCACCGGAGTGCAAGCTGACCGGTTAACCGAGATGACCCTGAGTCGTTATGACGGAATCGCCATCACCATCAGGAGGAAGGCTCGGGGACTCGGCCGCCCACCGGACTGGCGTGGCACTGCTGGCACTCGCTTCTGCCCTCGATGCTTGCGGGAGGACTCAGGTCGCTGGCAACTGTCCTGGCGGCTCCCGTGGCAGTTCTGCTGTCTGCGGCACTCGGTGATCCTGGCCGACATCTGCCCTGAATGCGGTGCTCGGCCAAAGCCTCTGGACGCTACTCGGCACTCACCGAGCACCAAGCGCGCCATCTGTGACTTCCCCCTCGGCGACGTGCCCGTTCGTGAACTCGTTGGCGGCGAGACGACGATCACTACCCAGAGGCACATCAACAAGGTCCTCGCGCAAGACGACCGGGTCGCAGCCCGACAGCGATTGCATGACCTCTACATCCTGAGTTGGCAGGCGCTGGAAGCCCTAAACGCTCAGCCGATGTCCGTTCCCAGCGCTGTTGCCGAAATTCTTCATGAGCACCGAGGCGAGATTCCGCCGCCTCTGAACGCGCTTTCCACCCCTACCGCAAATGCCATTGCCGTTGGTAGCGCCATCGCATTGATCGCGTTGACGTCATCGGGTATGGCCGGGCGTGAAATCTTCAGGTGGGTGACGCGTAGCGAGCGGGCGCGCCGTCAGAACCTCAACCCTGCAGCGCTCTTCGTGCCATACCGAAAGGTCAGTCCTGAAGTCAGCAGTCGCGCGCTGGCCTCCATGGACAGCGACCTGCGGCCCATCTTCCGGCTGAAGTACGGTACCGCCTCTCCCTGTCCGCGCCTCCTTTCGAGCCCAATTGCGGACCTACGGCGAAGAGCCGATCAGATTCCGGCCATGCTGTGGCCTTCTTGGAGCATGCGGCTGGTGAATAGCGAGGCCGCCAACCACCGGATGGGGCGTCCCCGCGCAGCGCTCAGCGCCATGTTGTTGATCCCGACGTCACCCACGGGCTTTACCTACGACCAGGCAGGCTCTTACCTCGGGCTGTCCGGCGGCAAGAGCATCATCCGGTCGCTGCTCGCTTTCCACCCGGACAGACACGACGCGATCATGTCGACCATATTCCAGCTGGCTGCCGGACTGGACCGGCACGGATCGCCGATCAACTACAGTCGGCGACGTCGACTATTCATCCGCGAAAGCGCAATCGTTGACCGAGACGCCCACTTCAAGCTGTGTCACCGCCAAGGTTGGAAGCGGGATGCCGATCGCCGCCTGAATCTCATAAATCTCTACGTGGTCGCGTTGCTTACCGGATCAGATGTCAACGACATCGCCGACGAGCCGCTCAGCACGGACGTGGTCACGACGGGCTGGAACGTCCTCCGATATGGGATAGCACCAGAGTTGCGAGCCTTCCTAATTGAACAGGCCGAGACCGCCCTGAAAAGGCAGGGGATTATCGATGAACCGGTGACATGGGAACCGCCTCGCGACTGGGCTCAGAACATCAACTGGCCTGGCCCGGATCCCGATCAGCTCGATCCGGATGTCCTGCGCGACCTCGCCGCGCAGGGAGCCTCCATCTCCCAAGTGGCCGAGCGGATGAGCCTGAGCTATGAAAACGTTCGGCTCTACGCTGAAATCACCGGTGTTGGGGTCTTCACGGTGAACTCCCCGACAATCCGTCCACATTCGCCTCGTCGTCGCGCCTTGCCCCATCCCCCCAGCCAGGCTCGGAATGCACTTCGGCCGCGTCGAGGACTCCTCTCCCCAGAGCGGCTCCATGAGCTTTATATTGTGGAACGTCAGTCCATGGCCACGATCGCCAAACAAGTCGGAGGAAGTGTGACCCTCGTGAAGGCCGCACTGGCAGACGCTGGAATCCCAGTCCGCCAGCCAGGCCAGCAGCGTCGGCATTTCCTCTCGCGAGACTGGTTCGAAAAGGAATACATCAACAACGGACGAACCCTCGACGAACTGGCCGATGAAGCAGGTGTGAGTCATTCGACACTCGCACGAAACGCCGCAGAGTGGGGCATAACCATCAGACCGCGCGGCATTCGGCCGCGAAACCAGCTAATCGAAGCTCGCCGAACCGATAGGTAATGACAGCAGCGAGACCTGAACCTGTCACGGTGGCCGCGGAACAGGCACGTTGCGGTGCGGCTGTCTACCCCTACCCGGTGTCCTCGCCGAGAACGAACCTAGGACCCGGGACTATTCCGTTCGGTCGAGAATCAGCGGTAAGCGCTGAGGCGCAGGTCGGCGGGGGCGGAGCGGGATGCGTCGGTCTCGTTTTGGGCGTACTGCCTGGCAGCGACCGCAGCCCTGGTCACCAGATCGCAGGGCCTTTTTTGTCAGTGTGCCCGAGTTGGAGAAGCACGTCGGGAACGGGTGCCAGGTTCAGATGTTTGAGGAGCTGGGCGGTCTCCTCAAGGTGGAGCAAGCGGTGCCCGCGCAGGTTGCCGTGGTAGTGGTGGCCGTCGAACGCCATCGTGACCTCGGTGAGCGTTTCCCCGCCTGTGGGATCGTAGGAGGAATAGTGGCCGTGCTGCGCCAGCCACCGCACCTCTTGGGGGTCGACGGCCGCATGGGCCGACAGGACGGTGAGGAAGGCGGTTGCTGCGGCGGGAAAATCGGCGCTGATGCCGAGCAGGTCGGGGTTGCTGGCAAGCTCGGACAACACGGCCACCGGTACCTCCGGCGGGCCAGTCACGACCGCGCGGGCGAGGCAGTGCGCTTGGCCACCCCAATAGTGGGGCCACCGCAGGATGCACGAAATCGTGTGGCCTCCCTCGATGTCGGCCACCAGCACGTTGCCACTGTCGCCCATGCCGCCTCCTTGGGTTCGTGCCTCCGCACCTTCGACCATCGTGGTCGTTTTCGTGTCGCGTCGGTAGCGCGGGACGAGGTGGCGCAGTCGTATTGCTGAATTGAGCTGTATCAGGTCGAGGCGGCGCTGGTCCCTCCGGCCGCGCCGGTCGGGCGGCCAGCCGGGTGGAGCGGCCGTCATTCCTACAGCTCTACGATCGCCTACAGGGTTGAACGCGAGCGCTCGCCGAACGCGTCATGAGATCATCCGGCGATGAGTTACGACTTGGCGGTCTGGGAGGGCGAGCGTCCCGCAAACAACCGGGCGGCCGCACAGATCCACGAAGCCCTGTACGAGCAGTACCTCGACGGAGACAGCTTCAGCCCTCCGACACCATTGATCAGTAAGGTCGTCGACCTGCTGCTGCAACGGTGGCCAGAACCGTCTGAAGACGAGGACACGCCCTGGTCAGCGGCACCGCTGATTAGAGGAGCGTCCGGGCCCTACATCTACATTCCAATGGCGTGGAGCCGAGCCGACGAGACATCCGCGTTCGCTGCTGGCGTCGCGGCACGACTCGGCTTGGTGTGCTTTGACCCACAGATGGGCCAGCTTCGCCAGTAGCCCAGAGGAGCGCGGCAGCGCAATCGCGACCGTGTCATTGCCTCCGGCGGGGTCCTGCTTGATCGAAGGGCGGGCTGTACCCGTTCAGAATCGGTGTCGCTGCGGCAGAGTTGAAGCTGTGACACGACAGCCGGGAGAGCACCTCGTCCGCCTTTACCCCGAGATCGGCCTGGCGGGGAGCCTCCAGGCTGCGATGCAGACCGCGCTCGATCATGCGGGCTATGAGCTGACGGCGGTGCTGACCAGTGCTCCCGGCTGGTGGGATTGCGCAACGCGGGTAGGTGACGCCCATCGGCATGTGAGCGTCAACGCGGGCAGCCAGCAACGCTGGTTCTTGATGGAGTTCTGGGACCGGGGCGTCATGATGGCCAAGGCCAAGACCGGCGACTTGTCCGCAGCGGCCGAGGCTATCGGACTCTGGCAGGCCGGCTCGCGCCTGCGTGAGTTGAAGGCCGCCTGCCTGTTCGTCGAGTACGGCCCGCTTGCCGAAGCCCACGAACGCGGCGACGCGGTCGAAGCTAAATGGGCGATCTACCGGAACACCTCGGCACCGCACGTCGATCACGACCTGATCGAGGCCGCCTACGCCCAGCCACGGCTGCGGGCGCTGTTCCCCTTCCACAGCCACCGCTCGCTGCACTTCAGCCGCTGCACCGGTTTCCCCTACACACACGACATTCCCGTGATCGGTCCCCGACCGGACGGGACATACCGCGTCGTGTGGTGGCAGGTCCGCTCGCCTCATGGACCAGCCATCGGAGAAGTCGACAACCCCCACGATGCGATCGCCTTGGTCATCGCCCATCTGCCGGCCGACTGCGGGTCGGCAGTCGCCGGCACGCCACCGACCTTGACAGATCGGATTCCACGTAATGATGCGGTTGACGTGGCCCTTCCCGAAGGGTGGGACGGCAGAGGGGATGACCCGGCAGGGGGAGCGGTGCGCGTCGCGCAGAGAAGGATTGGACGACGCGCGGCGTCAACGCGGGGGAACCGTGGGTAGGCACGCCTCGACTCCTCTGGCCCTATCTAGCGGATCAGTTGCCGCATCGTCGGATCCAACAACGCCACGGCTTTGACCACTCGGCGGCGCTTGGTGGGTGGTGTGGTGGTTTCGAGCCCGACAGGATTCGCTCATACGCTGCCCGTGGCCGCGGTGATGCCATCGGCCATGCGTCGCGCGATCTCCTTGAGCTTCGCCCAGGAGTCGGGGGTATTCCAGTCGTACATCGTCTGGGTGCCGATCGTCTCGAATAGGGGGTGAGCGGGGTCGGCCGCCATTTCGCGCAGCAGGTCCGCTACCTCAGCGGCGCGGTCGCCGAGAATGTGCACCATACGGGTGGCCGAGTCGTCTACCTGCTCTGCCAGGCCGTCATGAATGAATCCCTCGAGCTCGTCGGCGTTGTAGTACGCCGCGAACTCTTCGAGTATCGCGTCCTGCGGGTTGGGTGTCATTGGCTCAGCCTCCGAGTAGGAAGTAACGGCTTGATCGGGCGTGCCGCTGGAGCCTGCCGCCCCAGACCTCCGCGCGCAAGAGCACCCACCCGCGAGATTGATGCTGCCACCACATCCCGTCGGTATGCCCGAGTTGGAGAAGCGCGTCGGGAACGGGTGCCATGTTCAGCTGTTTGAGGAGCTGGGCGGTCTCCTTAACGTGGAGCAAGCGGTGCCCGCGCAGGTCGCCGTGGTAGCTGTTGCCGTCAAACGCCATCGTGATCTCGACGAGCGTTTCCCCGTCTGTGGGATCGTGGGAGGAATAGTGGTCGTACTGCGCCAGCCACCGCACCTCTTGGGGGTCGACGGCCGCATGGGCCGACAGGACGGTGAGGATCACTGTCGCCCATGCCGTCTCCTTGCGTTCGTGCCTCCGACATTTTCGATGATCATGGTCGCTTTCGTGTCGCGTCGGTAGTGCGGGACGAGGCGGCACAGTCGTATTGCCGAATTGAGCTGTAATCAGGTCAAGGCGGCGGCGCGTCTCGCCCGCGCCCACACCGGCCCGCCCTACGGGCGTGCGGCGTGGGCGCCGATCCCCTATGGTCCTGCCGGTGTGGGCGGCCCCGGCCACGACCCACCCGTCCGGCGTCCACCGAGCCGCTCTGGCAGGGTCCGCACCGCCGCCGACCTGGCATTATCGGATCATGGGCACCTGGATCTACATACGTGGCTGGCTGCAGTTCCCCCACGGACTCGAAGCAGAAGCCAAGCGCATCGTCCGCGCAGGAGACACCACGGGCTGGACCTTCCCCGAAGGTGGCTGGCTCGACGCAGCGTGCTACGCCCGCGCGGTTCGCGATGAGAGTGACGTACTCGAACCAATCCGCGAGATCGCTGCCCTGCCCGCCGTCGATGACGACAACGACCGTGCAACTGGACTCTTCCTCGTTTTCCATGAAACCGAAGGCCATCTTGAATGGCAGATCCGCGACGGCGATGTCTTCATCAGCCCGGCCCCGACACGCTACGACTACCTGTGGCAGTAAGGCGATCAGGCCGAGCCGCACCACCTACCGATCGGCGCTTACTTTGCATCTTCGGTGCTGGAGTCGCCTGAGTGGGGTGCCGCCTGGTCGAACGGGGGCTCAGGGGAGTCAGCAGGCGACAGCAGGGGGCCAGCGATGGTCTTAATCCCCAGTCGGCGCGAGAACTGATCGGGCGGTCTGACCAGTTCGATCAGTCCGGCTGGTGGTCGCTCTCCGGCCGCGATCGCGGCGACGTAGTCGTTGGCTTGGGCCATATTCACGCTGGGCGCACATCGCCTGAGGAGCCGGATGGCCGTGACCCGGCCCTCCTGCTCCAGCGCTTCACGGACTTCGGTCGCGAACGGGATGCCGGGGTGAGGGTCGGCATCAGCGGCGCCCGTTGGCTTGATGCGCTGCTCGTAGTCCTCTTCCCAGAGCCCGCGGACGTAGTCGGTGACCGGAATGTGGTGGATGCTTCCATCGTGGCGGTCGACCAGATAGGGACCACCGCCGACGAGCATGTCGCTGACGTTGCCGCTGCGAAGGTATGCCTCGGACTGCGAGCTGATAATCCAGCCGAGGCGGTGCTCGGTGACCTCACTGATCGCGAGAGTGACCGGCTGGCTGCGCTCCGCGGACTCCCGCTCCTGGGCGCGGAGTAGCTCTTCGACCAAACGCACGGCGCGGTCTCTGTCGATCACCCGCCCATCATCGATGAAGCCAAGGCCAGCGGCCAACCGATTTCTTGATCACCTCGCTTGAAGACACGATCCCCTCGCAGAGGTGGGGCCACTTCTCGTTCACCGCACACCCACCCAAGATCACTAAGTGGATCCAACTCAAGCTCCCCCCGCATCTGGAGCCAGTTTTCGCTCGCCGAATCATTCAGTCAGTGGGGTGCTCCACCTTCACCCCTGGGGCCTGGCCCGCTCCCCGGCGACGGCGAACGGGATGACCAGGCAGGCAGCACTGTGCGCGAGGCGCTGCGGTTGTTATCTGGCCTCAAGCCGCGTGCTTGTGCATGACGTCGAGGTAATGCCGGTCGCGATGTGGCACGTGGTGGTCACGTCCCGGAAGGCTGAAGACCGCGCACACGTCGGCGGGCCTGGTGAAAATGCTGGATTGGTCGCCGAAGGTGAGGGTGCTGTTGGCTTCGTGCTGACAGCCTGCGTCGTCAAGAACCCTGATCAGGTCCTCGCGGAGGACGGTGGCCTCGAATGACTCGGAGTCGGGCAGGACGAGAGGCGGGAGTTTCGCCGTCGAGCCCGGCCAGAGGTTGATCCAGATGCCGCTGACGGCCCGTTGGGTGATGACCAGCTTCAAATCGCCCCAGGAGTAGGGGTATCCGTCGATGTCGGGCCCCTTCATGAGGATGGCCGGGTGCGGGCGCCCAGGCCCGAGGAGCTGTTCAGCTTTGGCCAGGGACATGCCACACTGCAGCGGCCCGATCCGGCCGGATTGGGCGAAGCTCACGAGTACGTCCATCAAGTTCACGACAGCGACCCTGCCATCCCCCGACCAGGTCCGCACTGCAATATCGGCGCGGTAGGTCAAGGTGAGGCGAGCCGAGATCATCGCTTTCCATAGTCGGGCTGACCGTGCCCGCTGGTGCCACATCAAGCAACGTTCGCTCCTTCTATCTAGGGCGCTGCCTGAGGGATGAGCGTGTCTCGCTTCTCGGCCTGTTTTATTGGGAGGTCTCGGCGGGACAACCGTCCAGAGCACGTTCCATGGCTGTGCGCGCGGCCATCTTCCCTGCAGTGTGGAAGGAGTGCTCGTTCGAGTCGATTTCATGGATGACCATGCGCCGTAGGATCACTTTGGCGTCCATGATGATCGGCTGGTTGGCGGCTAGTTCCTCGCGCATGCCCTTGGCGAACGCGTCGAGATACGCAAAGACGACCCTGTAGTCGTGGTCGCCGCGGTTGGGTCCGTAGACGAAACACACATCGGTTGGTATGGCGAGTTCGATGCTGCTGCCGGCTCCGTGTCCTGGCTCGAAGTCGACCGTGACGATGGCGAACACGCCGCACACGGTCTGCTTGACATACCGGGCTTCCACGTCGCGTATGGGGTGCGGCGGGAATCGCGGGGGTTCTTCGGGCATAACGCTCATGGTAGAGCCAGTCTCAAGAGACGTTGACTCTGTCGACGGCAGGGCGAACGTTGCTTGATGCGGCGCTAGGTGAGGGAGTCGATAACCGTGGTAACCGGGTGGATCTGGGCCTGCAACGTGCGACCGTGAGCAGTAGTTAAGACCTGTGGATGAGTTGTTCTGACTCTCGCTCCGGTGCGGCTATCTCGGATCGTCGGTCTGCCAGGGATAGAGGAACTGTTCGGGGTGTAGCTGCCACGCTTTGAGTGTCGTGGCCAGCTCGGCCTCGTCGGCGGCTGTGGTGGCGCGGATCAGGACGGCTCCGGTGTCGTAGTCAAAGCCGTCGATGTGCTCGGCATCGTAGTCCCAGTGCTGCAGGCGGAACGTGCGGGCGTGATCGGCTGGTTTCCAGCCTTGTCTGCGGGCTTGGGTGTCGTCGGAGGTGGTGAGCGGGGTGATGTCGATGAACGCTCGCCGACCGGGCTGGGATGCTGGGACCTCGGTGACCAACCGCTGGCCGAGGCGCAACGCGTTCAGCTTGTCGGTGGGCCAGGGCCGGTCGCTGCCGACCGGATGGTTCGGCGCACTCATGCGGCCGTGTCCGCCGGTCGTTCGATGAGCTTGCCGTCCACGCCGCGAGCATGCCACGGTGAACAGGGAATGATCCACTGGATTGACCAGGCGACTCGATAAGTGCAGAGAATCGGCCTCATGACCCGCCGCCGCGCCGGTCGAGCGGCACCACCGGACGAAGAACCACCGCGGACTCTCTCCAGCCCTTCACCTCGGAGCGTTGTCACCAGCAGCCGTTACCGTCGCCCGCATGGACATTGAGGACTTCTGGCAGTTCCTTGAGCGCTCAGCCCGGGAGACCACTGATCGCGACCAACGCACCCGCTGGTTGCAGGACCGGCTCAGCCGTATCTCGCTAACCCATGTCGTGGACTTCCAGATGCACCTGGATGCCGCACGCCGCCCGATTGACACCTACGCCATGTGGGGTGCCGCCTACCAGATCATGGACGGCCTGTGCAGCGGCGACGGTTTCTGGTACTTCCAGCCGTGGTTGATCGGCCAAGGCCGACACTGGTGGCAGCACGCAGCCAAGGACCCTAACAATCTCGCCGACATTCCCGCTGTATGCGCTCTGGCGGGCCGCAGCACCAGTGAGTGGACGGACACCGAGTGGCCTCAATGGGAAGAACTCGCCTACGTGGCCAGCCGGGTCCACGATCAGATCACCGGCCAGGAGGACAGCATTGAGGACGCACTCGCAGCACGCGACCACCACAGCCTCAGCACTCCTCAAGCTCTCGGCCCACGATGGGACCTCGACAGCCTCGCCGAGATCCAACAACACCTGCCAAGACTCGCCAGTCTGTTTCCACGCAAGCGGTACATCAAAGCCTGAACACCCAGCCCCCTGACGACCGCGTGATCACGGAGCATGAGGCCAGGAACCTCGGCCTTTCAAGGTCTTTAGATGACGACTGATTGAGCGCGCTGCCGGGGGCTCCGCCGCCCCTGGACCCCGCGAGGGATGCAATGAGCAAAGCCGCCATGGCCGCTGCGCAGCTCCGGCCGTGCCATCAGCCCCGGTGATCAGGGTCAACAGCGGTCACGCGCCTCATTGGTCTTAACTGTCTGTGACATGGACGAGCAGGGGCGGGCTCCTATTGCGCACGAAGAGCCGACAGACATGGTGCTCAGCCGCCCCGGATTCCGGCGTCCTAGCAGGAACCAGTGCTCATCGAATCGCGGACCCTACAACTACTACTCGGCGCGCAGGGCGGATGCCGTTCCGGCCTTCGCCGCCCAGCCGGCTGGGCCGAGTGCGCCGACGATCGCGATGACCAACCCGGCGAGTCCCAGCAGGATCAGCTCCCACGGGGAGTACACCGACAGCAGGGACAGCGGGTACCCGGAGTTCGCGGCGTGCGCCATCACCGGCACCACGGCATGGTGCAGGAAGACTCCGGCGGGGACTCCGACGATTCCGGCGACCAGCCCGACGCTGGCGACCGAGCACACCACCATGAAGAGGGTCTGCCGCGGCGTCATGCCGATCGCCTTGTACACGCCGATGTCGTGAGCTCGCTCGCGGACCTGCAGCGCCACGGTGTTCAGCACGCCGAGGCCGGCGACCACCGTGATCAGGATCGTGAGCATCGTGATCAAGGTGAGCACGGCGAGGAACTGCGTGGTCGACGCCTGGGAAGAGGTGGCGCGGTAGGAGCGGCCGAGCGCCGCCGACACGTTGTTGGCGTACGCCTGCGCGCTGGTGCCGGGCTGGAGGGCCACGTCGAAGTACTGCGGCTGCGCACCAGGGTCGAAGCGGGAGAGGGTGGCCGGGCTCAGGTACAGGGCGGGCTGACTGCCGGTCTTGAACACCTCGCCCACGATCCGGACCGTCAGCCGGTGCCGGCCGGAGATCAGTGTGTACGTCGACCCGACCGAGGTGCCGGTGTCGGTGAGGAACAGTGTGTTCACGTCCACCTCCGCGGCTCCCGAGGAGGTGGAGTACCAGCGGCCGGAGATCAGCGGAATCCCGCTCAAGGACGGGGTGTCGCCGTAGGCGACGGCGGCCGCCTTCTGCGCCACGCCGGGCAGGCTGAACTTCTCGTCGGTCTCGGTCATGTAGTACCGCGTTCCGGCCTGGGCTTTCAGCGCCGTCTCGACGGCGTGCCGCTGCGCGTCGCTCAGGGAGGGGGCCTGGCCGCCCGCGCGGCCCGACACCTGCACCGGCATGCGCGAGTACGGCGAGTCGTCGCCGACCCGGATCAGCGTCGACCCCAGCCCGATGCCGAACGTCACGGCCGCGGTGCCGAACACGATGACCACCCAGGTCGTCACCGTCCGCGCGGGCCGGGCGGCCGGCGCGGCCAGGCCGAGCGTGACCGACCGAGGGAGTGACCGCAGGCGCGCCGCGGCCCGGTGCGCGAAGAAGCCGTGGACCGGCCGGGGAGCACGGCCGGTGGCGATCGCCTGGATGGCGCTCATCCGGCCCGCCCGCAGCGCGGGAAGGACCCCGCCGACCGCCGTCAGCGAGAGTGCCGCCAGCGGAACCAGGACGTCGACCCACAGCGGGACGCTCAGCGTCCCCACCTGGTAGACGTGCGCGTTCACCTCGAGCATGGGTACCGCCAGCAGGTTCCCGGCCACGACGCCGATGGCGCAGCCGACCACCGCCGGAACCAGCACCAGCAGCGCGTACGAGGCGACCACCTGCACCGGGCTGAAGCCGATCGACTTGAGCACACCGATGCGCGTGGTTCCGGCGATCACCGCACCGGCCACCACGTTCACCACGATCAGCACCGAGATCACCAGCGCGATCACGCCGAACGCGATGATGAACGGCACCCACGGCTGGATCCCGGCCTGTTCCGCCTGCCGAACGTCCAGATAGGACGCGCTGCCGAGCACCGCGCCGCCCGGCAGCGCCGACCGTACCGCGGTGATGTCGGCGGCGACCGCGGACTGCGACTCCGCGTGGGTGAACCGGTAGAGCATCTGAGCCTCCCCGGTTCCCCCCACGCTCCGGAGCGAGGCGATCTGGGACGGCGTCACCCAGCCAGCGGCGGTGTGGGTGATCGAGTTCGCGGTGCCGACCACGGTCAGCGTCTGCGAGCCGACGGTGAGAGTCGACCCGGTGAACACCCCGTTGCCTCGGTCGACGACGATCTGCCCGTCGCCGGCCGGCCAGTGGCCGTCGAGCAGCGTGATGTGATCCACCGGGCCGCTCGGGGCGGACCGGCCGACGATCCGGAGCGGCGTCGTCGACGAGCCGGGTACTCCGGGAACCGTGACCCGCGCGTTCACCTCGACCTCGCCGAACGGGCCGGACGCAGCCGTCACACCCGAGAGCCGGGACGTCGCGGCAAGCCGGCCGACGTCGGCGACCGAGGCGTTCACGGTGACGGTGATGTGGGCGCCGTTCTGCTCGGCGAACGCGCGGTCGAACGCGCCGTGGGCGTTGGCGAGCAACCCCAGCGCGACCGTCGAGGTCGCGGTGGCCGACAGCATGACGACACCGATGATCAGTGCCTGCAGGCGGCGCCCGCGCAGGCCGCTGAGGGCCGTGCGGAGGACCGCGGTCATCGCCGGCCCCCCGTGTCGGGCGCGCCCACGGGACCTGCCGAGTCCGACCTGATCCGGCCGTCGGCGACGGAGATCACCCGGCTCGCGTACCTGGCGGCCAGCTCCGGGTTGTGCGTGACCAGGATCAGCGTCTGCCCGGTCGAGTTCAGATCCAGCAGCAGTGCGCCGATCTCCTCGCCGGCCCTGGTGTCCACCGCACCGGTCGGCTCGTCGGCGAGCAGCAGCGCGGGCCGGTTGATCAGGGCCCGGGCGATCGCCACCCGCTGCCGCTCACCGCCGGACAGCCGCGCCGGGTAGGCGTCGCGGCGGTGGTTCAGCCGGAGCCTGTCCAGTAGCTGGTCGGCCCGCTGCCGCGCGCCGTCCGACCGGCCCCCGGCGAGCTGGGCGGGCAGCAGGATGTTGTCCATGACGGTCATGTCGTCGAGCAGGTTGAAGAACTGGAAGATCATGCCGACCTGGCGCCGCCGGTACTTGGCGGCGGCGGTCTCGTTCATCTTGTCCACGCGGTCCTGGCCGACCTGCACCGTGCCGCTGGTCGGCCGGTCCATTCCCGCGATCAGGTTGAGCAGCGTCGACTTGCCGCTGCCGGACGGCCCCATGATCGCGACCGCCTCGCCGGCACGCACTGCCAAGTCGACGTCCACGACCGCGGGTGCCGCGGCATTGTCGTACTGCTTGGTCACACCGTCCAACCGGATCAACTCCAGGTCGGTGGCGGGCACGCTCTGCTGTCTCATCGGTTCCTCTCTGGCACGTGGCGGGCACGGCATACGCGCATCAGCGCGGCTGAACGGCCGTGGACTGGGATCATGTGCCCACGCTCGCCGAGCGGGACCTTGTCGCGGTATCGGCCGGAAGTCGGCTTGCCGCGCTGCCCGGATTCGTACTTTCGGCGGACATGGCCGGATGCGGCGCAGCCGTAACCTGGCGGCATGGACGTGCTCAAGCGCCTGGCCCGGCAGGCCGGGACGGGGGCCGAGGCGGTGCTGGGCGCGGCGATGGCGATAGTGATCGCCCTCAACGCGCTGGTGATCGCCAAGGCCGGCAGGGGCTGGCCGTTCGGTCTCGGCGTCGGCATCGTGATCTGCGCGACCGCCCTGCTACGCGGACGGAACCGGGCATGGGCGGCGATGACCGGCCTGGTCCTGTTCGCCGCAGCCGGACTCGCGGTCGCGCTGGGGGCCGTCCCTCCGGGGCCGCTGTTCGGCGGCGGGCTCGTCGGCCTGCTCGTACTCGGCGCCGCGGCGGTGCGGACGCTGCCGCCGCGCCTCGCCGCCGTCATCGGCGTCGGCGGCACGCTCGTGATCGGGGTAAGTGAGACCGCCGGGCCCCACGGCCTGTTCGACAACCGGGTCTATTGGGCGCTGGCCGGGGCCACCCTGTGGTCTGCCGCGCTCGCGGTCGGCCTCTATCTCCGCTATCTCGACTTCCTCCACCGCGAGACGCTGGCGACGGTACGGCGCGAGGAGCGGCTTGAGCTGGCCAGAGAACTGCACGACGTGGTCGCCCACCACGTCACCGGCATGGTCGTCCAGGCCCAGGCCGCCCGGTTCGCCGGAAAGGACCACGCTGAGACGTTGCGGTCGGCGCTGGGCAGCGTCGAGACCGCCGGCGCTGAGACACTGGCCGCGATCCGGCAGCTCGTCGGGCTGCTGCGCGATCCGGACGACACGGGCGGTGTCCCGCCGACGCCTGAGCCGATCAGCCGGCTCGTGGAGCGATTCGCCGAACACGGCCCGGTGGTCGATCTGCGGCTCCCGCCAGCCCCCGCCTGGCCGCCTGAGGTGGCCAGCACCGTGTACCGGGTCGTGCAGGAGGCGCTGACCAACATCACCCGCCACGCCCCCGGCGCCCGCTCGGTCACCGTCACCGTCACCCACGACCCCCAACAGGTCAGAGTCGAGGTGATCGACAACGCCCCCGCCACCGCCTCCCGACACTCCCGGCCCACCGGCGGCTACGGGCTGGTCGGGATGCGAGAGCGCGTCGAGGCACTCGGCGGCAGGCTCCGCGCGGGGCCGCTGCCTGAAGCGGGCTGGGCGGTCCAGGCCAGCCTGCCCGTCCCCGCGCAAGGCCGGCCGTGACCCTACGTGTCCTGCTGGCCGATGATCAAGCCATGGTCCGCAGTGGTTTTCGGCTCATCCTCGAAAGCCAGCCCGGCATCACCGTGACAGCAGAGGCCGCGGACGGCATCCAGACCGTGGCCCTCGCCCGGGAACTCCGCCCGGACGTATGCCTCGTCGACATCCGCATGCCGGGCCTGGACGGCATCGAGGTCACCCGTACGCTGGCCGGTCCGGGCGTCGCCGACCCGCTCCGCGTCGTGATCGTCACCACCTTCGACACCGACGAATACGTCTACGGTGCGCTGCACGCCGGCGCGGTGGGCTTCCTGCTCAAGGACGCCGGACCCGCCCTCCTCATCGAGGCCGTCCGAGCCGCCGCCGGCGGCGACGCCCTGATCTCCCCGTCGATCACCGTCCGCCTCCTCCGTCAGCTCGCGTCCACCCGGCACCCGGACGCCGGAGCCGGGAGCCGGCTCTCGGAACGAGAACTCGACATCGCCCGCAACATCGCCAAGGGACGCACCAATCAGGAAATCGCCGCCGAACTGTTCATCTCGCTCAGCACAGTGAAGACCCATATCACCCGCATCCAGCACAAACTCGGCGTCCGCAACCGGGTAGAAATCGCCGCTTGGTGCTGGGAAAACCGGATCATGAACCAATAGCCGTCTCGGTGATCGGGATGAGTCAGCAGGTGTTTCGGTAGGGGATTTCGGGGATGTGGGTCTTCCAGACTGTCCTGGGCAGCGGGCCGAACTGGGCGCAGAGGGCGGCCTTGATCTTGCCGGGGGCGACCAGGTGGGTGCGGAGGCGGCCAGCGGTGTCGACGGCGAGGACGGCCGATCCGTCCGGGGTGAAGGCCACTCGTGTGATCATGCCGGTGCCGTTGTACTTCTCGGGGATGAAGAATCCGTTGAGCGGGCCACCGAGCGCCTGTTTTCGGGTGAGGTCCCACAGCCGGATCTGGTTCGTCGTCTGATCCGCCACGGCCAGGACGCGCCCATCGGGGGAGAAGGCCGACGGGGCCTCCGGAGAGCCGCTGAGGGTGGTGTCGTCCACCCGCCGTAGCGACCTGCCGTCCCAGAGCGAGATCTTATGGTCGGCGTCGTTCGCCGCCGCGACGATTCCGTTCTTGCTCACGGCCTCGGGTGTGCCGACCGCGAAGTCGGGGGCGGTCAGCCGCCTGCCGGTGGCGACGTCGACGACCCCCTGGTCCGGGGCGGACACCACCGTCCGGCCGTCGCCGCTGAACAGGATCCGGACGCCGAAGGTCTGGAAACCCGCCTGAAGACCGTCCTGACCTCCTGCGGGTGGTTGCCCGGTGGATGCGACGCGCCGGGTTCTCGATGCGATGTCCCACAGTTCGAGCCGGCTCGCCTTCCCGTCGCCGAGGGTGAGAAAGGCCAGCGTCCGGTCATCGGGGGAGAACGCGATCTGAACGACATCGTCGGAGGCTTCGTTCTCCAGGTTCTGATGTGTCGCCAGGGTGGCCTTCCTGGTCGCGGAGGGGACGTCCCAGATCTCGATGTCCCCGTTCGGATGGGCCACCGCCAAGAGCCGGCCGGCCGTGGACAGCTCATCCGCGAGGACGTGGTCCCTGGACGGCAGCGCTTTCCGCCGCACCCGTTTGAGCGGATCCCAGATCTCCACTGTGGGCGAGACGCCATCGTTCGTTGCGACGGTCGAACCGTCCCGGCTCAGTTTCGGATCGTTGCCCGGATCGAAGAGGTCGACCGGGTCGCGAATCGCGCCGAGGGACAGCACGGTCACGACGTTCTCGTAGTTGACGCAGCGCAGCGTTCGGCCCCCCGGCCCGAACGCTGAGGAGCGGCACCCGGGGCTGGTGTACTTGAAGATCGGTTCCTCCGGGCCGGGGGCCCAGCTCGGGTAGGCCCAGGCGTCCCAGACCGTGCCCTGGACCGCCACGTACCGGCTGTCCGGGCTGAAGGCCGGTCGTCCATCGGAATCCACGGTCTGGAACCCCATCGCCGACGGGGTGGGCCGGTCGAAGGGCCCGACCCACAGCCGGTCGCCCTGGCGCAGGGCGATGAGCCTGCCGTCGGGGCTGAGCGTCATGTTCGAGATCTCCTTCTTGCCGGGGATCAGCCGCAGAGCATGCGCCTTTCGTCCGGTGTCGAGGTCCCACTGGTCCACCGCGGTCCCGTGGGTGGTGACCAGGTACTTCTCGTCGGGCGTGGTGTCCGCGTCCCCGACGGGGTAGGGGATCTTCAACAGCCGCTTTCCGGACGCGGTGTCCCACACGCTCGTGCCGTCGGACTCGCCGACCAGCAGTCGCCTGCCATGCCTGTCGAGCTCCGGGAGAGAGCCGGAGGCACGGACCGTCGTCGGGAGCTGCCGTCCGGTCACCGCGTCGAAGGTCGCGATCGTGTTGTCCTGCCGGACCAGCGACAGGACACTGCCGTCCGAGCTGAGCGACGCGACGGAGGAGGAGAACCTGGTGTCCAGAGGCTTGCCCGAGAACCGGAACGACGTCCGCACCGTGCGCGCGTCGACGTCGGCGAGCTTCACCTCGTTGCCGCGGATGTAGGCCCGCAGATGCCCGGTCGCGTCCCCGGTCGAGTACCAGGTCCGGTCGATCCCCGGGGGCCGGTAGGTGTACTGCTCCGGCTGGTCGTACACGGTCAGCAGCGCGTTCCGGGCCTCGTAGCCGTCGGGCCACAGGCTCGCCGCGGCCACCGCAAGTCGCTTGGCGGTGATCGGATCGGTACCGCGCATCGCGGCGGCGAGGCCCGCGACCCGGGCGCCGACGGCCTGGTCGCGCTGTCGGGCGACGGTACGGCCCCGGGCGATCGCGACGGTGGCCGTCGTCCCGGCGACGACCAGCAGGACCGCCAATGCCACGCTCGCCACGGTACGGTTACGGCTCCTGCGCCGGGCGGCTCGTACGGAGTGGTCGAGGAAGGAGCGTTCGAGCAGGTTGAGCGTGAGGTGCCGGCGGCCGGCCACCGCATGGCTGAGGGCCTCATCCAGCGGCGTGCCCAGCAGCAGATCTCCGCTTCTTCGGCCGTGGTCGTGCCAGCGCCGCGCACCGTCGGCGAGCCGGTGATGAACGTCCAGGGCGTCGCGTTCGTCCTCCACCCACCCGCGCAGAGGCGGCCAGGCGCGCACCAGCGCGGGTGTGGCGAGCGAGAAGACCTCATCGTCGCGTACCAGCAGCCCGGCCTCACACAACGCGTCGAGGACCTGCCGTACGGTCTGCTCACCGGTCTCACCGTCGAGGAACTCCTCGACGGCGACCCTGCGGAGCAGGCGGTCGGCGTCCGAGACCGCGTTGATCATCCGCAGCAGCACACGCGGCACCACGGCCTGCGCATCCGGACCAAGCCGGGCGTACGCCTCCTCGGCCACCTCCGCCAGGGACGGAGGGACGGAGGTCGCCGGAAGAGCCCCCGCGGCCCGCTCGCCCGCCTCCAGCGAAGAGTCCCCGGCCTCGCCACCGATCAGGCCCTCCAGCAGCTCCATGGCGCTGGGGCGCCGCTGTGGGCTCCGGGACAGCGCCCGTCCGACCAGGGACCGCAGCGGCTCCGGCAGCACGGCAAGATCGGGCTCATGGTGAAGGATCTGGTGGGTCAGCGCCGGAATGTTCCCCGCCTCCGCGTCGAACGGCGGCCGGCCCGTCGCCGCGAACAACGCGATCGCACCCCACGCCCACACGTCAACGGCGGGTGAGGCGCGCTCCCCCTGGAACAGCTCCGGAGCCATCCACCGCGGAGTGCCCTTCAACCCCGTCGCGCTCCGCGTCATCTCCTCGGTCCGCGCGATACCGAAATCGATGACACGCGGGCCATCGGGCCCCAACAGCACATTCGCCGGTTTTAGATCGCGATGCGTCACCCCCGCGCGATGGATCGACGACAACGCGGTCGCGATGCCGATCGCCAGCCGGACCAGCTCACCGGGACCGTACGGCCCGTTCTGCTCCACCCAGGTGTGCAGGTCCGGACCCGGCACGTACTCGCTGACCAGATACGGCCGCACATCGTCGAGATCGACCTCGATGATCCGCGCCGTGCAGTACGACGCCACCCGCCCGAGCGCCTCCGCCTCCCGGCCCAACTGATCACGGAAGGCATTACTGACCAGATCACCGCGCAACGCCTTGACCGCGACCCGGCCGCCAGCGCCGTCATACCCCTCGTAAACGACACCCTGGCCGCCCGAGCCGAGCCGCCCTGCCAGCCAGTACGAACCAAGCTGCCGAGGATCACCTAAGGCCAAAGGCTCAGCCATCACCATGCCCCGCTCACGAAGTCGCGACCGCCGACCGCATAGACGCAGCCGGACACCCACCGGTTCTAACCGACATCACGAGCCTGGACCACCAGGTGGACGGCTTGCGAGTGCTTACAGGTTCCCGGAGTGCTGGTCCGCGGCGAAGAAGGACGTCAGCAGTGGCAGCAGGGCGTGCGGGCGGTCCAGCGGGATGATGTGGCCGCAGTCCTCGATGAGCCGGCCGGTGAGGTCGTCGGTGATGGGTCGTAGCTGCTGTTCGAGTGCGTTTCCCACGGGGTGCGCGCCGATGGCCATCGTGGGCACGGTGAGGCGGTCAGAGCCGACGGCGTCTTGGATCTGTCGTGCGCTGGTGGGTGCGGCTCGGTAGTAGGAGAAGGCGCAGCGCAGGGCGTCACGCCCGGTGTAGGCGCTGACGAAGGCGTCTCGGATCCCGCGTGGCACACCGCGGCCGTGGGTGCCGATGGTGAGGAACCAGTCGATGTAGTCCGCCTCGTGTCCGGTCAAGACCGTCTCGGCAAGGTCGGGAGTCGAGTGGAAGCCGAACCACCACGGCGGACCGTTGACAAGGAAGTCCTCGGCGCCGGGCAATCGGCCCAGCAACGACTCCATGAGGACGAGCCGCCGTACGCGGGCGGGGTGCCGCATGGCGAACAGGAATGCGGGAGGGGTGCCTGCGTCGATACCGACCACCGCCGCCGATGGTTCTCCCAGAGCGGTGAGGAGTTCTTCGGCGTCGGTCGCGAGGGTGCCGGCGTCGTAGCCGTCCACGGTTTTCGTGGTGGCGCCGAGTCCTCGCAGGTCCGGGGCGATAACGCGGTGGTGCCGGGCGAGGTCGGCGATGACCTCGGTCCACAGTCGCCAGGTGTGCGGGAAGCCATGGAGCAGCAGGACGGCGGGTCCGTTCCCGGCGATCGCCACGTTGATCTCGATGCCGTTGGCTGCGACCCGGTGTAGGGAGACCTCGGCCGTGGAGTGGCCGGGGGTGGGCGTCGGGGCTGTGCCGGGCATGATGTCTCCCTCAATCGCGGTTACCAATGGTGACAAGCAGAGGTTAGGTAACCTCCTCTTCATGGCCAAGACCGCACTTTCGCGACAGGTGGTGAGCTGCGGGTGACCTCCCCTCCAGCCCGTACGGGGAAGGGGACGCGGGGTGACCTTTTCGATCCCGAGTGCCCGACCCGTCGATTGCTCGATCGCATCGGCACGAAATGGACGTCCATGGCCGTCAAGGTCCTCGCGGAGGCCGCCCCGCACGAAGTGCGGTTCGCCGAGCTTCGGCGGCGGATGCCCGGCGTCTCGCAGAAGATGCTTTCGGCGACCTTGCAGAGCCTGACTCGCGACGGCCTGGTCGCTCGTCGAGTGGAGCCGACCGTTCCGCCGCGGGTGCACTACCGGCTCACCGACCTGGGCTTGTCGCTCGAGGTCGCGCTCGCCACTGTCCGGACCTGGGCCGAGGAGCACATGGCCGAGATCGACCGCGCCAACGAGATCAACAACGCCCAAGCCGACGGCGTCGACGAGTAGGGGCGGCGGTGCGCCTGTGCGATCACGTCGTCATCCGGCGGTGAGGGCGATGTTGATGAGCACCCCGACGATGACGACGGCCAGCAGGATCCACGGCCATATCGGGCGTTCCTTCGGCGGTGCCCACTCGGTGCGGTCGGAGCGGCCGTTCGTGTTCTTCTCTTCGTTCACAGTGACTCCTTCGGATGGGATCGCAGGGCGATTCGGGCCGGGATGAGGATGGAGAGGGTTCCGAGCACGGCCGCGCCGCCCGCGATCGCCGCGTACAGCGACGGCGGGACGTACGGCACGGGGTTGCCGGTGAGGCCGTAGCTGATCGTGGCCAGGGGCAGCAGCGGCACGGCGGTCCCGATGACGATGGCGATCACGGCGACCAGTACGGCTTCGGCGCGCATCATCCGCATGACCTGGCGGCGGGTGGTGCCGATGAGGCGGAGCAGCGCGAATTCGCGGGTTCGGCCGGTGACGGCGAGGGCGAGGGCGTTGGTGACGGCCACGGCGATGTAGCCGAAGACCATCAGCAGGGGCAGTGCGCTGGTGAGGATGGTGCCGTCCTGCTGTGATCGCTGCGCGGCCGCGATGTCATCGCGGTCCTGGACCGTGAGGCCGGGGTAGCGTCGTTCGAGGTCGCCGAGCGAGGCGCCGGCGCGGGTGCGGACCAGGATGGCCTCGTCGGTCCGGCCGGTGGTGTGGGGCAGTAGATCCTGGTGGGGCAGGGTGACGTCGCCGAAGCCCGCTCCGCGGTGGTAGACGGCGATGACGCGCGGGGTTACGGGTGTGCCGTCGCCGAGGTAGAGCCGGACGGTGGAGCCGACGCGAGCGCCGAGGGTGCCCGCGGCGGCTCGGCTGATCGCGACCGTTCCGCTGGTGAGGTCAGCGAGCCTCCCGGACTGAACGCCGAGGTCGAGCGTGCGGTCGAGTCCCCGCGTGTCGATGCCCTGCGCCGGGTATTCGAAGACCTCCGGGTCGCCCAGCATGGTGATCGCCGCGTAGACGGTGGAGCGTACGACCGGGGTGGCCGCCAGCACGCCGGGGGTGTTCCGGGCCGCCTCGACGGCGTCTCCGGGCACTCCTCCGTTACGCGCGAGAGTCCGGTCGGCGAGGAGCCCGTGGATCGCGTCCCGGTGGGCGGCGGCGGCCATGGTCGTGGGCAGGCCGAGCTGGATGAGGGCGAAGCCGACGATGAGGATCAGCGGCGAGATCGCCGCCGCCAGCCGTCGCGACGAGGCCCGCGCACCGGCCACCGCGAGGTGGCCGGGTGTGCCGAACGAGCGCTGCAGCGGTCCGGCCAGCACCCGTGTCGTGGCCCTGACGACGTGCGGGCCGAGCAGGGCCACGGCGATGACCATGATCAGCCCGCCCGAGCCGGCCCCCGCGACCGCGAACACGCTTCCGAAGAACAGCGGGAGCAGGGAGGCGGCGCCGCCGACCAGCAGGAGCCCGAGACCGGCCACGGCACGGGCACCACCGATGGCGCGCTGTTCCAGCGCAGCCTCACCGAGCGCCTCGATGGGGCGGACGCGCACGGCCCGGCGGATCACGGTCCACGCGGCCAGTTCGGCGACGCCGACGCAGGTCACCAGCGCGACGAGGACGGGCAGCGGGCCGACTGAGAACGCGAAGTCGGCGGGGATCATCCCGACGGCTCCCAGCGCGCCCTTCAGCAGGAACGCCACGGCGATACCGGGGACCCAGCCGAGCGCCGCCGCGAGGAGCGACACGACGAGAACTTCAGCGGCGATCATCTTGCTGATCTGCCGTGGGGTGGCCGCGACGGCGCGCAGCAACGCGATCTCGCGTCGCCGCCGGTGGAAGGTGAGGGTGAGCGTGCTCGCGACGACCAGCACCGTGACCAAGATGATCACGCCGGTGAGCGCTCCGGCCATCTCCTGAAGGTCGCTGCGGGCCTGTCGTACGTCGTGGAACTCGACGCGGCTGCGTGCCGCGCCGGTGGCGACCGTGGCGCGGGTGCCGCGCAGGGCCTTGCCGACGCGTTCCGTGAGGGCGCCGGTGTCGGTACGCGGTGCGGCCAGCACGCCGATGGCGTCGACGGTTCCGGGTCGGGCGGCGATCCGTGCGGCCTCCGGGTCGGCGAAGAACACGGCCGGGCGCCGGTCCGCGCCACGTGACCTGGCGACGCCGCTCACCTGGTAGGTCGCCGGTGCGCTGCCGGCCATGACCTGGGTCCGGTCGCCGGAGGTCACGCGCGCCCGGCGGGCGAGAACCGCGTCGAGCACGACCTCGCCGACGGTGGTGGGCGGGCGCCCGGAGGCCAGCGTGACGGGAGTCAGGGCCGCGGCGGCCCACCCGTGGCCCAGGGACCCGTCCCCGGCGGTGACGGGTTCACCGTGCCGGTCGATCACCTCGGCGGGAAAGCTCACGTCCCCGATCGCCGCGCGTACGCCTCGGACACGCGCCACCCGGTCCACGAGAGCGGCGGGCAGCGTGGCCCGTTCGGTCAGCGGCTTGTGCTTCGTCTTGCCGTTCCGCGTCACCGCGACGTTCGCCGGTCCACCGACGACGACCGCCGCGCCCGCGTACCGCTGAGGTGCGACACCGGCGCTCAGACCCGACTGCAGGATGATCCCGCAGGCGGTGATCAGGGCCGACGCGCCGAGCAGGGCGACGAACGTGCCCACGAGCCCGCTGCGGTGCGCCCGGATCATCTTCCAGGCCAGGTCCAGCACGGTCACCACTCCCCGAGGCGGGTCATCGCGGTCGCCACGCGTTCGGGAGTCGGCGCGTCCAGGTGCCCGGCCAGCCGTCCGTCGGCCAGGAACACGACACGCCGGGCATAGGACGCGGCGACCGGATCGTGGGTCACCATGACCACGGTCTGGCCGAGCGCGTCCACAAGGTGCCGCAGGAGTGTGAGGACCTGGCGCCCGGACCGGGTGTCCAGTGCGCCGGTGGGCTCGTCGGCGAAGACCACGTCCGGCCTGGTGATCAGCGCCCGGGCGATCGCGACGCGCTGCCGTTGGCCGCCGGACAGCTCTGCGGGACGGTGGCGTCGCCGGTCGGTCAGCCCGACCCGCTCGAGGATCTCCGCCAGCCACCGCCGGTCGGAGGGCCGGTCCGCGAGCCGCAGCGGAAGCGTGATGTTGTCGGCGACGTCGAGCGCCTCGATCAGGTTGTAGGCCTGGAAGATGAAGCCGATCCGTTCCCGGCGCAACGCGGTCAGTCCGGTCTCGTCCAGGTCCGACAGGTCGGTCTCGCCCAGCAGCACCTCACCGGTGGTGGGACGGTCGAGGCCCGCGGCGCAGTTGAGGAACGTGCTCTTGCCCGATCCCGACGGCCCCATGATCGCGATGAAGTCGCCGCGCGCGACGGCGTACGTGACGCCCGCCAGAGCGGTGACGGCTCCGTCTCCGCGGCCATAGATCTTTCGAACGTCCCGCATCCGTACGGCGGCCATGGCGTCCTCGCGCGTCGGCATGGCCGACGCGTCTCCCATTGGAACTTCGCTCACCTGCGTGAACGTACGGTCCGGCCGATGGGCCCGGACAGCCCGTGGACGGGTGTCCTCGGGGTGCGGCGCGTGGGGGCTCCGATTGTGGAGTCGGCACCGCCCTGGGCGCGGCGGCGAGAATGAAGGAGTGATCAGTACCGAGGACGGGCGTCGGCCGACCTCATGGTGGCCGGCGTCCATCCGATCCACGATGCGGTACCTGTTCGTCGGCTTCGGGACCGGCCTGCTGGCGCTGTTCGCCCTGATCGGGCTCCTGCTGGTCGGGGCGTTGTCGCTGATCGGCGTCGGCCTGCCGGCGCTGCCCGCGGCCGTGGGCGGAGTGCGGCGCCTGGCCGGGACCGAACGGCGTCGTGCCTCCGCGTTCCTGGACACGCCCGTCCCCGGCCACTACCGGAGCGTGGAGGGAGGCTTCGCGGCGCGTCTGCGAAGCGTGCTGGGCGATCCCGCGACCGGCCGCGACCTGGCCTGGCTCGCGACCCACGGCCTTACCGGGACGGTCGGCGGCTACCTCGCGCTGGGCCTGCCACTCGCCGCGCTCAACGCCGCGACCATGCCGCTGTGGTGGTGGGCGGTGCCGGGCAGTCCGCCGTCCGTGATCGGGCTGCCGGTCGACTCGTGGCCCGCGGCGCTGACCACGCCGTTCGTCGCCGTCGGCTATGCCGCCCTCGGCCTGCTCGTCCTGCCGCGGCTCGCGCGCCTCGACGCGCGGGTGAGCCGGGCCCTGCTGCGGCCCACCGACCGGATGCGGCTGAGCGAACGGGTCACCGAACTCACCGCCATGCGGGCGGCGGCGCTGGAGGCGCACGCCGCCGAACTCCGCCGTCTCGAGCGCGACCTGCACGATGGAACACAGAACCGCCTGGTGGCCGTCGTGATGCAGCTCGGCATCCTCGAGCGGGCCCTGGAGTCCGCGCCGGAGAACCAGCGCGCGCTCGCGTCACGGGCCCAGAACGCCGCCACGGACGCGCTGACGCACATGCGCCAGGTCGTCCGTGCCATCTACCCGCCCATCCTCGACGAACGTGGCCTGGACGGCGCCGTCGCGGCGCTGGCCGCACACTGCCCGATCCCGTGCGTCCTGGAGACCGCCGACGTTCCACGTGCCCCGGCGGCCGTGGAGGCGGCGGCATACTTTTCGATCGCCGAGGCGCTGACCAACGTCGCCAAGCACAGCGGCGCCGGGCAGGCCGTCGTACGGCTGACCGGACGCGACCGAACACTGGTCATCGAGGTGACCGACGACGGCCGCGGCGGCGCCGACGAGCACGGCGGCAGCGGGCTCGCCGGCATCCGCCGACGGGTCGCCGCTCTCGAGGGCCGTACCGAACTCCTCAGCCCGCCCGGCGGGCCGACCGCACTACGAGTGGAGCTGCCATGCGGGTCGTGATCACCGAGGACGACGCACTGCTGCGCGAAGGCCTGGTCCTGCTGCTGCGGACCGAGGGCATCGACGTGGCCGTCGCCGCCGACAACGCCGACGACCTGCTGGCCGCCATCGCCGATGACCGCCCCGACGCGCTCGTCATGGACGTACGCCTGCCGCCGACCCATCGCGACGAAGGGCTGCGCGCCGCGGTGGAAGCGCGCCGGATCCATCCGGGCCTTCCGGTGCTCGTGCTGTCCGCGTATGTCGAGGACAGCCATGCCGTCGACCTCCTGTCCGACGGCGGCGCCGGCGTCGGCTACCTCCTCAAGGAACGGGTCGGCAAGGTGGCCGAGTTCGTCGACGCGCTACGCCGGGTCGCCGACGGCGGCACCGTCATGGACCCCGAGGTGATCGCCCAACTGCTGGTCCGCCGCAAGGCCGACGACCCACTGCGCACCCTCACCCCACGCGAACGCGAGGTGCTGTCTCTCATGGCCGAAGGACACGCCAACGCGGAGATCGCCGAGCACCTCTCCATCAGCCACGGCTCGGTGAACAAGCACATCGGCAACATCTTCGACAAGCTCGGTCTGCACCCCGACGGCAGCGGCCACCGCCGCGTCCTCGCCGTCCTGGCCTATCTCAGTACAGGCCCATGAACCGGTCCACCATGATCTCGATCACGACCAGGCCGGAGGGGGCGGGCGGCGGCGCCCCGTAGCGGTCGGCGTATCGGCGTATGCCGTCGGCCAGCCGCCGCGGATCGTCGGACACGGTCGCCGAGCCCTCGAGCGTGATCCAGCGGGGGCCCGCCACCTGACAGATCGCGGCACGGCCGGTGGGGTCGGCGATGACGTTCGCGGCCTTGCGGCGCGACGCGACCGTCATGACCCGTACGGTCGCGCCGTCCCAGGTGAACCGTACGGGTGCCACGTGCGGCGTGCCGTCGGGGCGTACGGTCGTCAGCGCGCCCACGTGCGGCTCGGCGAGGAATGCCTCGGCGGAGGAGGGCAACGGCAGCGACGCGGTGCTGCGGCGCCGGGTCCCGCGAGCGGTCATGGAGGTTCCTTCCTGACGGGCCGGAGCCGGGTCCGGCTCCGGCCGAAGAACCGGTCTCAGCGGAATGCGGCGACGTTGCGGGCCGCCCAGTCGGCGAACGAGCGGGGCGGGCGGCCGAGGACGTGCGCGATGTCGGGGCTCACGCGCTGCTCGGCGGGCAGCGGCTCGCCGAGGATGGCCAGCGTGCCCTCCACCACGGGTTCGGGCATGAACTGCAGCATCTGCGCCCGGGCCTCCGCCCGGGTCTGCTCGACGAACCGCACGGGGCTCCCGAGCGCGTCCGCGATCGCCTGGGCGCGCTCGCGGGGGGTGGTCGGGGCCGGTCCGGTGAGCTCGTACGTCCGGCCGGCGTGCCCGTCCTCGATCAGGACCCCGGCCGCGACCTCGGCGATGTCGTCCGGGTCGACGGTCGGCAGGCCGACGTCGCCGAACGGCGCGGCGGCCATCCGCTCCGAGCGCACCGTCTCGGCCCAGGCGTAGGCGTTCGAGTCGAATCCGCCGGGCCGGAGGATCGTCCAGGCCAGGCCCGACTCCCGTACGGCGTCCTCGAAGGCGCGGGGGTGGCGGTAGGCCTCCGGCCGGGTGCCTGCGCCCTGGGAGGACAGCAGGACGATCCGGCGCAGGCCGGCGCCCTTCGCGACGTCGACGATGCCCTGTGGGTCGCCTCCGGCGACGAGGAGGAAGAGCGCGTCGGCCTCCTCGAGCGCGGGCTTGAGGCTCGCCGGATCGTCCAGGTCGGCCGGCACGTGCCGGACGCCTTCCGGCAGGCCGGCGGCCGAGGCGCGCCGGGAGACCGCCGTCACCTGCTCGCCCGCCGTAGCGAGTAGCTGGACGAGCCGTCCACCGACGTTGCCGGTCGCTCCCGTTACCACGATCATGTCTGTCTCCTTAAAAGTAAGTCAGTTGGCTGACTAAGAAGACCATAGCCACTCGAGCGGCGGCTGTCCATCGTTAGTCGGATAACTGACTCAGGTGATTGGGCTCGTCATCCGGGGTAAGGGTGACGATGGTCCGTCAACGGCTCGATCGGGGGGAGCGATGGCGGCCGTTCATCACCGGTACGGCACGGTCCGTGGTCGGCGGCTCTTCTACCGGGAGGCCGGCCCTGCGGATGCTCCTGCGATCGTGTTGCTGCACGGCTTCCCGGCCAGCTCGTTCATGTTCCGCGACCTCATCCCGTTGCTGTCCGACCGTTACCGCGTCATCGCTCCGGATCATCTTGGGTTCGGTCTTTCCGATATGCCGGGGGTCGAGGAGTTCGACTACACGTTCGACGCCCTGACCGATCTCACCGAAGACCTGCTCGCCGACCTCGGCGTCGTCCGGTACGCCATCTACGTCCAGGACTACGGCGCACCGATCGGGTGGCGGCTGGCGCTGCGGCGCCCGGAGGCGATCACCGCCATCGTCACCCAGAACGGCAACGGCTATGACGCCGGGTTCGTCGAGAGCTTCTGGAAGACGATCTGGGACTACCAGCGCGAGCAGACGCCGGAGACCGAGAGCGCCATCCGGCAGGCGTTCACCCTCGATGTCACCAGGTGGCAGTACGTCATCGGGGTTCCCGACGAGACGCTGGTCAGTCCCGACACGTGGCATCACGACTTCGCGCTGCTCTCGCGCCCGGGCAACGATCAGATCCAGCTGAAGCTGTTCCTCGACTACGCGACCAACCCGCCGCTCTACCCCCACCTGCACGAGTACCTTCGCGCCGGTCAGGTGCCGCTGCTGGCCGTGTGGGGCCGTGGCGACCCGATCTTCGGCCCGGACGGGGCCCGCGCGTTCGCTGAGGATCTTCCCGACGCCGAGATCCATCTGCTCGACGGCGGTCACTTCCTGCTGGAAAGCGCCGTCGAGGAGGTGGCCGCGTTGATCCGGGACTTCCTCGCCAACGTCAAGCCGGGAGCGTGACAACGAGCCGACCGTCCGGAGGACTGTGATGCGTGCCATCGTCATCGAGAAATTCGGCGGACCGGACTGCCTCGTCTACACCGAACTGCCCGACCCCGAGCCCGTCGCCGGTCAGGTCGTCATCGACATCAAGGCGTTCGGCATCAACCACGCCGAGATGCACATGCGCAGGGGCGAATGGGCCGAGGCCGCGAAGGTGATCGGTATCGAGTGCGTCGGTCTGGTGAAGGCCTGCCCCGGCGGTGAGTTCCCCGTCGGTGCCAAGGTCGCGGCGCTGATGGGCGGCCTGGGCCGCACCATCAACGGCAGCTACGCCGAATACACCCGAGCCCCGGCGTCGAACGTGGCACTCATCGAGTCCGATCTGCCCTGGGAGGTGCTCGCGGCCATTCCGGAGACCTATGCGACGGCCTGGACCTGCCTGTTCCGCAACCTGGAGATCGTCCAAGGGCAGAAACTGCTCATCCGCGGCGCGACCTCCGCCTTCGGGCAGGCCGCACTCAGCCTCGCCCGCAACGCCGGCGCACGAGTCATCGCCACCACCCGCAACCCCGAGCGCTTCGCCATGCTGGAGGAACTCGGCGCACAGCGCGCCGAACTGGAAGGGCCCGAACTCTCTCAGCGAATCGCCGAGGCCAAGCGACTCGACGCGGTGCTCGACCTGGTGGGCAACCGCACCATCCTCGACTCCCTGGCGATGCTCCGGCGCGGCGGCCGCGCCTGCCTGGCCGGCTGGCTGGGCGGCCTCGACCCGATTCCCGACTTCAATCCGCTGCTGCAAATGGCGAGCGGCGTCTACCTGACCTTCTTCGGGAGTTTCGTCTTCGGAACTCCCGGCTTCCCGCTCTCCGACGTTCCCCTGCAGGCGATCGCCGCGCAGGTGGCGGCGGGCCGGCTCAGGGCCGAACCGTCACGCGTATTCCGCTTCGAGGAGGTACGCGAGGCACACCGCGTGATGGAGGCCAATGAGGCCAAAGGCAAGATGGTGGTCGTCCTCAACGCCTAATGAAGATGGGCGCGGTAGAGCTCCTGGAGCGCCTCCCAGTGCCGGGCTTCCGCTTCCGCGTCGTAGGTCGGATTGTCCGGCACCGCGAATCCGTGATGAGCGTCGTAGAACTCCACGGTGTGCTCGACTCCGGCGCTCGTCAGCGCGCCTTCCAGCAGGTCGGCCTGCTCGGCGGTGAACGATCTGTCGTCCTTTGCGGCGGCCACATAGACCGTGGCGGTGATCCGGTCCGCCGCGAGATGCGGGCTCGACGAATCGTCGGCGACGGCGAGGCGGCCACCGTGGAACGACGCGGCCGCGGCGACCTTGCGCCCGAGCCCGCCCGCGGTGATGAGCGACAGGCGGCCGCCCAGGCAGTAGCCGGTGGTGCCGATCGCGGATCCCGTCACTTCCGGACGTGCTAGCAGGAAATCGGCGTAGGCGCCGGCATCGGCGATGACCCGGTCATTGGTGAGCGCACTCGTGAGGCTCCCCAGCCGCGCCCGCTCGTCCTTGTCGGTGAAGAGGGTGGCCACGTCGAACGGTCGCCACTCGCCCGCGCGGTAGTAGATGTCCGGGACCAGCGCGACGTAGCCCATGCTCGCGAGGTGGTCGGCGAGCCGCCGCATCGTCTCTCGCGCTCCGCCGGCGTCGGGAAAGACCAGCACGCCCGGTCCCGTGCCGTCCCCGTCGGGGACGTGGAGGGTGCCGTCGCTCTGCCCGTCGGGAGTGGAAATCCGAACGCTCACGCGTCCCATCGCGCTGCCTCCGCTCGGCTCGCCGGCGCCGGTCACCTGAAAACGTATCAGCGTCCGCCCCGGTGCGGGGGTGTCACGCCCACCGCGGGGAGGAGGCTCGCCTCTTCGGCGGCGAAGTGGTCCTCCAGTCCGGCGACCAAGCGGTCGAGCTCGTCTCGGAGGTGTTCCAGGTCATCCGCCGACTCGTCGCCGAGGAGCGTCTCGAGCTCGGTCAGGGCCTTCTCCATGACCCGGTGCTCGGCCCGCAGCCGTTCGATGACGGGTACGAGGTGGGGGAACTCCTCCTCGAACGCCGAGAACGCGCCGTTCTCCCGGGTGTGGTGCAGGTGCAGGCCGTAACAGAAGGTCAGGCAGTGCCGGCGCAGCTGGGCGGCCAGGTCCGCCGGACGGTCGGGCTCTGCGGCCTGCGGCCCTCCGGCGAGCAGGTCGTCGATCCGCGCCCGTACGTCGCGCAGCTCGGCACGCAGGTCCTCGTGGTGCCGGATCAGCTGCTCGCCGATCACCCGGTTGCGCGCGGGGTCGGCGGACAGGTCGAGGGGGTACAGGGCGACCACGGGGATCGTACGGGTGGTCTTCTCCTGGTACGCGCGGAAGCCGGGCTCGAGTGCGCACTGGCGCTCGTACCAGTGATCCCGCTCCTCACCTTCGAGGACCACCGCCCGGGTCGCGAGCGCACGGACGCCGTCCGTGGTGCCGATCTCGAGCGTGACCTGCGGGTTCGCCACGATGTTGTGGTACCACTGCGGGTGTTCCGGCCCGCCGGCGTTGGAGCCGAAGACGAGGTGACGGTCTCCGTCGCGCAGGTGGACGACCGGGGTGGTGCGGGGCCGTCCGGTCTTCCGGCCCGCCGTGGTGATCAGCACGAGGGGTACACCATCGAACATCCCGCCGACCTTGCCGTTGTTCGCGCGGAACTCCTCGATGATCCGTTCGTTGAAGCTCGCTGCGGACGTCGCGTTCATGGAGACCTCCACCGGACGGGTGTCCGGTACGGTGTGGCTGCTGTGGAATACTTTGCTTTGAAAGCAAATATGATTTGATCGCAAACGTATACGGGTGATCGCGGGGATGTCAACGGAGCCGGAACCCGGCCTGCGCGCGGACGAGGCGGTCCGGGCCATGCTGTTGCTGATGCCACGTCTGGCCGCGCGGCTGAAGCGCACGCCGATCCCCGAACGCCTACGGTCCTTCAACCTCGCGCCACGGCACCTGTCGCTCCTGTCGTACCTGCTGTTCGACGGGCCGATGGTGGTCGGTGAGCTCGCCACCCGGCTGCAGGTCGCCCCGACCACCGTCAGCCTCATGGTCAGCGACCTGACCAAGCAGGGGGTCCTGCAGCGCCGCTCCGACCCCGGCGACGCCCGGCGCACGATCGTGGACCTCACCGAGGACCCCGAGACCCGCGCGGCGATCGAGAGCTGGCTCGCCGGCGGGGCCACGGCCTGGCGCGCCGCGTTCGAGCCGCTGTCCCCCGAAGAGCGCGCGCTGTTCGTCCGGACGATCGAGACGTACGAGGCCGGCGCCTCCGGCGATTGACCTTCAAGCGGGTCGAAGGCCCACGATTGCCGCCATGGACGACACCGGAACGCTGGTGAGCATCGGGGCCTTCGCCCGCCGGGTGGGGCTGAGCCCGAGCGCCCTGCGGTTCTACGACGACTGCGGCCTCCTGCCGCCCGCCCACGTGGACGGTGCGACGGGATACCGGTACTACGCCCCGGACCAGGAGTCCCGGGCCGTCCTGGTACGGCGGCTCCGCGAGGCCGGGCTGCCGCTGGTCGACGCCTCGGCCGTGCTCGACGGCGACCCCGACGAGGCCCGAGCCGTCCTGGCCGTGCACGCGCGCCGGACCCGCGAGACGGCCGCGGCGGCCCAGGCGGCGATCGACGCCGTCCTCCGCGACCTCTCCGGTCCCCCGGGCGGCGCGGAGGCCCGCCTCGGCGGCCCGGAACTGGCCGGCGCGGTCCGGCAGGTCGTTCCGTCGGCGGCCCGCGGCGAGGCCCGGCAGGAGTTCCCGGTGCTCGGCTGCGTGCTGGTCGAGATCACCGGGCAGGAGGTGCGTCTGGTGGCCACCGACCGATATCGGCTGGCGGTCCGCGCGCTGCGCCCGAGCGTCGTCACCGGCGGCCCGCGACAGGCGCTGGTCGACACCGCCGCCCTGACGGAGATCGCGTCCTGGGCCGTACGGCTGCCGAAGGTCGGCATCGAGATCGACGGCAGGGGCGCCCGGGTGTACGGCGACGGGGACCATCGGGTGATCCCGGTGACGGACGGGACGTTCCCCTCCTATCGGGTCATCCTCGACGAGCTCCCGGCCGCCCGGCACCGGTTGATCATCGAGCGCGACGCCCTCCGTACGGTGCTCGCGCGTGACGCGGACGGACCGGTCACCTTCCAGGCGGACGATGGGCAGGGCCTGGTCGTACGCCGCGGACCGGACGAGACTCCGCTCCGCGCCATCCGTACGGGGCCGCCGGTGCGGATCGCCTTCGACCCGAAGGTGCTCCTTCCGGCGGTCGACGCCAGTGTGGGCCCCGACCTGCTGCTGGAGATCTCCTCGGCGGCGCACCCGGTCGTCGTCCGCTCCGCCGACCAGGGCGGCTTCACCACCATCGTCATGCCGGTCCACGAAGGCGCCTGAGCCTTCGCGCGAAAGGGAGAACCATGAACCCGGACAATCCGGTCGTACGGCTGTGCGCGGAAGGCATGCGCGCGGAGGCCGACGGCAGAGCCGCCGACGCCCGCGACCTCTTCGAGAAGGCATGGGAGACGGCCACCGACGACTACGAGGCCTGCGTCGCCGCGCACTACCTCGCCCGGCACCAGCCGACCCCCGAGGACACGCTCCACTGGAACCGGGAATGCCTCGCCCGCGCGGACAACGTCGGCGACGACCGCGTCCGCGGCTTCTACCCGTCCCTGCACATCAACCTGGGAACGGCGTACCGCGACCTCGGCGACCTCACCAAGGCGCGCGAACACTTCCTCCTCGCCGCCACGTGCGTCGACGACGCGCCCCAGGGCCAGTACGGCGACTGGAACCGATTCGCGATCGCCGAGGGCCTGCGCTCGACCGGCGGCCTGGAGCACGGCCCCGTCGACGACCTCCTGCCGGACCTGCTGACCCGGCTCTGCGCCCGCGCCGACCTCAAGGCACTCGGCCTGATCCTGCCCGCCTACCTGGGCGACCTGGGCACCGACACCGACCGCGTCCGCCTGACGATGGCCCTGCACATGGTCCACGCGGCCAGATGGCTGCCGGACGACGACCAGACCGCCATCGGCCAGGCGATCGCCGCCCTCTCCATGCCCTGACGAGAGATTCGGCGGCATCTTCCCGATCACGCGCAGAGGCTGGTACGAGGTCGGCCATCGACGTGGTTATACGCTGGGTTGTCAGCCCGGATTCGCAGGTCACACCGGCTTGGGAGGGGACCATGGCAGCTGCACGCCAGAGATGATGGCCGTGCCGAGGAGACTGCTTCGTCAGCTGGGGATGATCTGGGATCGGCTGTACGCCCCAGGGTCAGGCCATGAAGAGCTCCCGCGGATCATGGAGCGCGAGGGAGCCTTTCGGCGCGTCGCGACCCTGGTGGCCGAAGGCGCCTCACCGTCGGCGGTCTTCACCGCGGCGGCCGGTGAGATGGGCGGGCTGCTCGGAGCGGACTACACGTCGATCACGCGTTACCGGGACGACCGGACGCTCACCCTGGTCGCCAAGTGGAGCAATCCGGACTTCCCGGAAGTCGACGCTCCCTTCGGAGGCCGCTGGGTCGTCGCACCTGACACGCCGGCGGGGATCGTGTTGGAGACGGGATGGCCGGCGCGTCGGACGGTGGCCTCCATCGAGAGTGATTTTGGTCCCTGGGCCAGGGCACATGGCCTGGGAGTCGGCGTCTCCGGTCCCATCACGGTCGAGGACCGGCTGTGGGGGGTGATCACCACGCTGTACCGGGAGACCAACCCGCCACCCGATGACGCCGAACAGACGATGGCCGAGTTCGTGCAACTGCTGAACTGCGCGGTCGCGCAGGCCGACGCCCGCGCGGAGCTCATCGCCTGCCACGCCCACATGGTCACGGCCGCCGACGCCGTACGCCGAAGCGTCGCGGCGGATTTGAGCGACGGACCACGGCAGTGTCTGGAGGCGCTCACCCTGCAGCTCCGGGAGGCGCAGGCCGGGGTCGCGGATGAGGGGCTCCGGCGACGCCTGTCGCGGTTCGCCGAGGAGGCGTCGGAGATCGACGACCGGCTTCGGCAGGTATCCGCGGACCTGCTCTCCGTGGTCCCGGCGAAAGGCGGCTTGACGGCCACCCTCAAGGCTCTCGCCCGTCGCTGCCCGGTGCCCGTCGACCTCAACGTTCCGACCGGTCAGGAGCTGACCGACCGGGTCGAGATGATGGTGTATCACCTCGTGGCCGAGGGGCTGCTGAACGCGATCAGGCACGCGTACGCCTCCGCGGTCCGCATCGACCTCACCAAGGAGGGCGAGGGCATCCGGCTGTCGATCAGCGATGACGGTGTCGGCGGCGCCCATCCTCTGCACGATGAGTCCGGGCTCGCCGCGCTGAAGAAGCGGGTCGAGGTGCTCGGCGGGACCCTGCGGGTCGACAGCCCGGTCGGAGAAGGGACGTCGCTGTCCGTCACGCTTCCGTGTCCCGCCGCTCAGGCGGAGTGAACGGGGAGGTCAGCGGCGGGCCGTGTGGTGGTCGACGATCCGGCGCAGCAGGGCCGTGAGCTGCTCGCGTTCGGGGGCCGAGAGAGGGGCGAGGAGGGCGTCCTGGATCTCGGTCAGGACGGTGGTGAGGTGCTCGAGACGGTCGCTGCCGGCAGCGGTGATCGTGATGGTGTTCCGCCGCCGGTCGGCCGGGTCCGGTGAGCGTTCGATCAACTTCTTCTCGGCGAGCTCGTTCAGTGCCGCGACGACGTCGCTGCGGTCGATGCCCGTGCGGCGGCCGAGCTCGGCCTGGCTCGCCGGGCCGAACTCCTGCAGGGCGGCGAGCAACCGGTAGTGGTAGCCGCGGGCGCCGGCGGCGGCGAAGTGCTCGTTCACCAGCCGGCCGCTGTGGATCGACGCCTGCCCGAGCAGCCAGCTGGGCGCCTGCCGCAGGCGCGTGGGCGTCGTTTCGTCGGCCGTCATGGGGCGCAGTCTAACCGTTGGCCGTTCCAACGTATGGTGATATCGTTGGCTGTACCAATGTTGGCAAGGCCAATGAATTGAGGTATGTCATGGAACGGACCGACTCTGCCGAGCTCGTCGCGCTTGTCACCCGTCTCGGGATCTGGCTGGACGAGAAGCGTTTCGACGAGGCCCGCACGATCTTCACCGAGGACGCGGCCGCCGACACCGCGGGCGGCTCGGTGCGTGGCGTCGACGCCCTCGCCGCCCAGGCTCGCCGTTCGCACCCGGCCGACGTGGCGACCCAGCACTTCATCACCAACCCCCGCATCGAGGTGGACGGCGACCGTGCCACCATCGACGCCAACCTGCTCGTCGTCTTCGCGGCACCTACGGGACAGCGGATCCTCGGCGAGCGATACCGGCTCGAGGCCGCCCGCACCGCCGGTGGGTGGCGGATCTCCCGGGTGGCGGCCAGCCCGATCTGGGAGTTCTCCCCGGCCTGACGCTCAAGCGCCGAAGGCCGCATGAGGCCTTCGGCGGGAGTGGTGTTCCGATCAGTTCATCCGTAGTCCGAGGCGCTGCACGGCGTAGGCGCGTACGGCCTCGGCGAGCCAGGGCGGCAGGTCGGGGTCGACGGCGGCGACGATGGCGCGCTGCTCGGGATTGTCCGTGATCAGATCGGCCAGAGCGTGGTAGGCGGCGGCGTCGGCGGGCCAGAGGGCGCGCACACTCTGATAGTGCTCGGCGGCCAGGTCGAGCGCCTCGGGCGCGTCCGGCGGTGCCCCGCGACGGCGTGCCCGGGACATCCGGGTGTACAGGCGTTTCCCCTGCTCGGCGGCGTTCTCGTAGTCGGCACGGGTCCAATGGCGGGTGGCGTGCTCGGCGTCGGCGATGTGGCTCTCGGCCGCCGTGCCGTACCGCACACGCAGATCCTGGCGCAGCCGGTCCTTGGCCTCGGCCAGTCCGGTGAAGAACTCCTCATCGTGCAGGAGGCGTTCTCCGGACAGGCCGGCGATGGTGCGGTCGACGGTGTCCAGCACCCTGGTGATGCGGTCTCTCTCGGCGGCCAGCTGTTCACGGTGTTTCCGTAGCGCGGTGAGCTCGTCGGTATCGCCGTCCAGGGCCGCCGCGATGTCGCTCAGCGGCAGGCCCAGTTCGCGCAGCAGCATGATGCGCTGCAGGCGCAACAGCTCCCCGCGCCCGTACCAGCGGTACCCATTGGCCGACACGTGCGCCGGCAGCAGGAGGCCGATGTCGTGATAGTGGCGCAGCGTCCGGGACGAGATACCGGCCATTCGGGCGACCCGGCTGATGGAGTACCGCATGACCGCAGGTTAATCGCTGGACCTTCTCGTAACGTCAACTTCTAGGGTCGCGGAGGTGAGCACACACCATCCCTTCACCGTCACCGGCGTCCGGGTCTTCGACGGCCGTGACGACCTCGACGTCACCTGCGTGCGAGTCGTCGACGGGCGGATCGACGCCCTCGGTGACGCCACGGTCGCGGCCGAGGGCGACGTCCTGGTCGACGGGCGCGGCGGGACGCTGCTGCCGGGGCTCATCGACGCACACGTCCATCTGCTGCCCGGCTGCACGCAGCTCGCGGCGGTGTTCGGCGTCACGACCGTGATCGATCAGTTCAGCAAGCCGGAGGTCATCGAACCGGAGACGGCGGCCGTGCGCGCGTCCGCGCGGGGAGTCGGCCCCGTACGGGCCGACCTGCGTACCTCCGGCATCGGGGCGACCGCTCCCGGCGGCCACCCCACGATGGCGTACGCGCCGCTGCCCTACGTCAGCAAGGCGGCGGACGCGGCGGCGTTCGTCAACGCGCGCGTGGGCGAGGGCGCCACCCACCTGAAGGTCATCTACGACAACGGGGCGGGCGCCCTGCTGGACATCCCGACGCTCGACGCCGCGACGATCGAGGCCCTGGTGCGGGAGGCACACCGGCTCGGGCTGCCGGTGGTCGCGCACGCCTCGACGGCCGCCGGGGCGGTCACGGTGGCCCGGTGCGGAGTGGACGTGCTGGCGCACGCGCCGTTCGACGCCATGAGCGACGACGAGGTGGACGCCGTGGCCGCTGCGGGCTGCGCGGTGATCGCGACGCTGGCCGTCGTCGACGGCTTCCCCGGCCCGGACGGCGTCCTGCCGCTGCTGGCCGAGCCGGGGCCGGCCGGGCGGCTGCCCGCGCGGTGGCGGAGGGTTCTGGACCGCCAGGCCCGGCGGTGGATGCCGCCACAGCCGCCCAACGGCGCCGCGGCACGGCGCAACACCCTGGCCCTGCTGCGGGCGGGGGTGCCGGTGCTGGCGGGCACCGACGCGCCCAACCCGGGGCTGGTATTCGGCGCGAGCCTGCATCGCGAGCTGCGGCACCTGGTCGCCGCCGGACTGCGTCCGGCCGAGGCGCTGGCCGCCGCCACCGCCGTGCCCGCCGAGGTGTTCGGCCTGGCCGACCGCGGCCGGGTGGCGGTCGGCCGCCGTGCCGACCTCGTCCTGGTGGACGGCGACCCCACCGAACGCGTCGACGCCACGCAGGAGGTGCGCGCCACGTGGGTCGCCGGGCGCCGCGTCGAGCCCGACGCCTATCCGGGCAGCCGGGCCGAGCGCGACGGCATCACCTGGCTCCGCGCCACCAACGAAAAGATCATCGCGGCGATGCGCGAACGCTGGCCCGGCCTGCCCGCACCCGAGCAGGTCGTCCGGGAGGACGGCGAGCCGCTCGGCCGGTTGGTGCCCGCGGCGGGAGGCTGGCAGGCCGTGACCGTCTTCGGCGCCCCGCTCGGCGAGGTCACCGCCCGCGAGGAGGCCCGGGAAACGTTGCTGACCACGGGCCTGTCGTGCCTGGCCGAGCCCTGGTGGGCCCGGCCCGTGGACGAGACCTCCTGGCGCCGGGCCCGCCTGCTGGAGGTGCGCCCCGACCGCGTCCGCCTGCGCTGGACCGACCCGATGGCCGAGCAACCGGCGTCCGGGCAATGGTTCGACCTCGACGACGTCGACCTGTCCTACACCCGGCCCCCGGAGTGAGGTTCACGTGTCCCGGAGGAGCCGCAGATCCTCCGGGACGCGGCTCGGGAAAGCCGCGAATAAATGAGCTGCCCCCTCGCGAGCCTCTTGTTAAGCTCCGGCCGCATCGGCGTCCCGTGGACGCCGTCGTCGTCCGTACGAGGAAGTGGGGGCTCGCGATGCGCCAGTGGTCTCAGGTCATCACGACAGAGGATCACTCGGCGGCATCGAGGACGACACTTCATGAATTCCCTGAACATCGGGGTGCTCGCGCATGTTGACGCGGGCAAGACGACGCTCACCGAGCGGCTGCTGTTCCACGCGGGCGTCATCGACGAGCCCGGCAGCGTAGACCGGGGCACGACACAGACCGACTCCCTGGAGCTGGAGCGGCGGCGCGGGATCACCATCCGGTCGGCGGTGGTCTCGTTCACCATCGACGACCTGAAGGTCAACCTGATCGACACGCCCGGCCACTCCGACTTCGTCTCCGAGGTCGAACGCGCGGTACGGGTCCTGGACGGCGCGGTGCTGGTCGTCTCGGCGGTGGAGGGCGTCCAGGTCCAGACGAGGGTCCTCATGCGCGTGCTGGCCAGGCTGCGCATCCCCACGCTGATCTTCATCAACAAGATCGACCGGATGGGCGCGCGCCACGACGACCTGCTGCGGGACATCACCCGCAGGCTCGCCCCCGGCGCGGTGGCGATGGGCACGGTCACCGGCCTCGGCACGCGGGACGCGGCGACCCGGCCGTACGCCCTCGACGATCCGCGGCACCTCGACCAGGTGACGGAGGTGCTGGCCGAGGGCGACGAGTCCTTCTTGGCGGCCTACGTGCGCGCCGACGGCCTGGTCGACGCGAAGGACTGCCGGCGCAGGCTCGTCGAGCAGACCGGCCGGGCGGCGGCGCACCCGGTGTTCTTCGGTTCGGCCGTGACCGGCGTGGGCGTGGCCGACCTCGTCCACGGCGTCCGCGAACTCCTTCCGCCGGCCGGCGGAAGCCGGGACGACGACCTCTCCGGCACGGTGTTCACGATCGAGCGCGACGCCTCCGGCCGGAAGGCCGCGTACGCGCGACTGCACTCCGGGACCGTCGCCGTACGGGAGCATCCCGCCCTCTACCGGCGCGCCGGTGGCGGGCCCACCGCGTGGCGGGAGCACCGCGAGAAGATCACCGGTCTCGAGGTGTTCGAACGAGGCGGCGCGGCACCCGCTCGCCGGGCGGGGGCGGGCGACATCGTGAAGCTCTGGGGACTGAAGGACGTCCGGATCGGCGACCGGATCGGCGCGCCCGCCGACGGGCCGGACGAACCACACTTCGCGCCCCCGACCCTGGAGACCGTCGTACGGAGCGTGCGCCCGGCCGACGCTCCGCTGCTCCACGGCGCGCTCCTGCGGCTGGCCGAGCAGGACCCGCTGATCAACGTCCGCGTCGGCGACGAGATCTCCGTGCTGCTGTACGGCGAGGTGCAGAAAGAGGTGCTCCAGGCACGGCTGGAGGACGAGGCGGGGATCGCCGTCACGTTCGACGCCACGCGGACCGTCCACATCGAGCGGCCCGCCCGCGTCGGCGCGGCGTTCCACGAGATCGACCGGCACGGCGACCACGAGGTGTGCGCGACCGCCGGCTTCCGGATCGAGCCCGCCGAGGCGGGGACGGGCCTGCGGTACGGGCTGGAGGTCGAGGCCGGGTCGCTGCCCGCCGCGTTCCACGCGGCCATCGAGGACAGCGTGCGCGCCGCCCTCCGCCGCGGGCCGTACGGCTGGGAGGTCACGGACTGCGCGGTCACCCTGACGCACTCGGGCTACGCGAGCCCGGTCACCACCGCCGGCGACTTCCGGACGCTGACGCCCCGGCTACTGGAGCGGGCGCTGCGCCAGGCCGGGACCCACGTGTGCGAGCCGGTGGGCCGCTTCGAACTGGAGGTGCCGGCCGACCTGGTCAGCGGGGTGCTGGGCACGCTCACCGAGGTCGGCGGAACCCCCGACGACCTGGCCGTACGGCACGACACCGCGTACGTGACGGGCGTGATCCCGCTCGGGCGGGTACACGAGTTCGGGCGGCGCCTGCCGGGACAGACACGCGGGGAAGGGGTGTTCCTGACGGAGTTCGCCGGCCACCGCCGCGTCGAGCGAACCCCACCACGCCGACCGTGACCCCGCGTGGACCGATCCGGGCGAGGACGCACGCGGTCACTGGGTGATCGGTCGGCGGGTCCGGGCGCGTTTGAGCTCGAAGAAGCCGTCCGTGCCCGCCACCAGCAGCACGCCGTCCCAGAGTCGGCCGGCCGCCTCGCCACGGGGAATGGGACTGGCGACCGGGCCGAAGAACGCGATCCGCTCGCCGTCCGGCCCTGGGACGTGGATCGCCGGCGTGCCCAGATCCTCCCCGACCGGGTCCAGACCCGCGTGCTGGCTCTCCCGGAGGGCCTCGTCGTGGTCGCTCACGTCGGCCGCGTCGGCGAGTTCCGCCGGCAGCCCCACCTCGGCCAGCGCGTCCAGGTAGAGGGCCCGCCCGATGGGCGCCTTGTCGTGATGGATCCGGGTGCCGAGCGCCGTGTAGAGGTCGCGCAGCACCTCGTTTCCGTACTTCCGCTCGGCCGCGATGGCGACGCGCACGGGTCCCCACGCGTCCCGCAGCCACTCGACGTACCAGTCCTCCAGACCCTCACGGCCGTCGTTCAGCATCGCCAGGCTCATGACGTGGAAGCGCACCTGGACGTCGCGCACCTTCTCCACCTCGAGGAGCCAGCGGGAGGCGATCCACGCCCACGGGCATTTGGGGTCGAACCACATGTCAGCACTGATCACGCGGTCAGACTAGGAAGCAGAATGGCCGGGCGTAAGGACCAATGTGCTACATACTGATTGGGCCAATGGCCTGGAGCCGGCCGGGTCGGGGAAGGCTGGTCGACCGGTGGATCGACCGGCTTCGTAGGATGACCGAGGACCTGCTGCGCTCGCGGGAGGTGCCCGACGACGTTCCGGGGGAGCCCCGATGGGAAACGAGCCGATTCGGCCTGACGTGACGGTCGTCGAGGTGCCGCAGTGGCAGGGATCGTCCTCGGTGACCGCACATCGGCTACGCGCCGGAGCCCGCCTCCTCGGCGACCTCGTCCCCGCCGCCGACCGGGTGTGCGTCGATGTCGCGAACGACGACGGCCGCCGGGCGCTGGCCGCCAACGCCCGGCGGACACGCGCCGCATTGGAACGCGCCGATGGCCGGTTCACCGTCACGCTCGGCGGCGACTGCGGTGTCGAACTCGAGCCGATCGCCGCCGCGGCGCGCCGCCACGGCGACCGGCTCGCCGTCGTGTGGTTCGACGCGCACGGCGACCTCAACACACCGGAGTCCTCGCCGTCCGGCGCGTTCCACGGCATGGTGCTGCGCACGCTGCTCGGCGAGGGGCCCGCGGACCTGGTGCCCGACCGGCCCCTGAAACCCCGCCAGGTCGTGCTCGCCGGCGTACGGGACCTCGACCCGGCCGAGCGCGACTACGCGGCCGCCGCCGGCATCCCGACCGTCGGCGACCCGGACGCCCTCGTCGAGGCGGTCGGCGACGCGTCCGCCGTGTACGTCCACATCGACCTCGACGTCCTCGACCCGGAGGTGTTCCGTTCCGTCGGCGTGCCCACCCCACAGGGGCTGACCCCGGACCGGCTGCTCGCGATGGTGACCGCCCTCGCACGGCGGTTCGAGGTGGCCGGGCTCGGCATCACCGAGTACGAGCCCGCGCGGCCCGAGGATCAGGACCTCCTCGCCGGCCTGATCCGTCCCATCGCGGACGCCTGCCGCTCGTCGGTCGCCGCGGTGGTCGAACTCCGGGCCCGCGCCGCCTGGCCGGCGGAGTTCACCGAGGAGCGCGGGGGCTGGCTGCTACGGCACACCCCGGACGTCGGACGCCGTCGCTCGAACTCCGCGGTGCCGCCTCCGTCGGGCGGCGAGGCGACGATCGGCGATATCGAGCAGTTCTACCGGGACCGCGACCGGCCGGTCATCGTCCAGATCCCCGACGCCCTCGGCGACCTCGACGCCCTGCTGGACCGCCGAGGCTATCGTCGGGAGGCGCCGACGACGGTACTGACCGCCTTCACCGAGGAGGTCGTCGCGGCCACGGCGGGCGCGGAGACGCCGTCCGTCGACCTCGACGAGGACCTGGAACGCCCGCTGCGGGTCTTCGCCGAGTTGGACGACCACGCCGACACGACCGCGGTCGGGGAGAAGGTGATCTCCCGGATCGCACCGCCTGCCGGGTTCGCGAGCGTGACGCGGAACGGCAAGGCCGTCGGTATGGGGCTGTTCGTGGCCGACGCGGGGTGGGCGGGCGCCTTCTGCATGGCCACCCGCCCGGACGTTCGGCGGCAGGGCGTCGGCACCGCCGTCCTTGGCGCCGGCGCACGGTGGGCCGCCCGCCAGCGCGCGGACCGGCTCTACCTCCAGGTCGAAGCGGACAACGACGCCGCCTGGCGGCTCTACCAGAACGTCGGCTTCACCCCGTCGTACGCCTACCACTACCGGATCGCCCCCTGACCTGCGCGACCTTGAGATAGGAGCGACCCCGGGTCAGCGGCCGGCGCGGTCGGGCGAGCCCGACTCGACCCAGCGGTAGACCTCCTCGATGCCCTCGGCGACCGTCGTACGGGGCGTCCAGCCGAGGTCCCGCGCGGCGGCGTCGACGGCCAGGGCGCTGCGCTGCAGCTCACCCGCGCGGGCCGGTGCGAACTCCGGGTCCAGGTCACGACCGGCCGCCCGGCCGAGCAGGTCGATCAGCTCCCGGACGCTCGTCTCGCGGCCGGTCCCGATGTTCCACATGCCCGGCTGGTCGGTCCGGGAGGCGGCGAGGAAGGCCCTCGCGACGTCCTTGACGTACACGTAGTCGCGGGTCTGGTGGCCGTCGCCGAACACCGTCGGCCGCTCCCCCCGGACGGCGCGCCCGCAGAAGATGCCGACCACGCCCGCCTCACCGGCGGGATCCTGGCGCGGGCCGTAGACGTTGGCGAGCCGGAGCGCCGCGTGCCGCGTGCCGTACAGCCGGTTGTACAGGCCGAGGTACTGCTCGGCGCAGTACTTCGCCGTGCCGTACGGCGCCTCCGGCCCGGGCAGCACGTCCTCGGGCGTCGGGATCGGCGCGTCCACTCCGTAGATCGCGCCTCCGGTGCTGGCGAACAGCACCCGGGCACCGACCGCGCGGGCGGCCTCCAGCACGTTGACCGTGCCGACGACGTTGACGACCGCGTCGTCGGCGGGGGCGTCCACCGACACCCGTACGTCGATCTGCGCGGCCAGATGGCAGATCAGCTCCGGCCGTACGCGCTCGACGATCGAGCGCAGCGCGGCCGCGTCCGTGATGCTCGCCTTGTGGACGACGACGGAGGGGTCGAGGCGCCCCGGCCGGCCACGGGACAGGTCGTCGAGCACCGTGACCTCGTCGCCGTTGTCGAGGAAGACGTCCGTCAGATGAGAGCCGATGAAGCCGGCGCCGCCGGTCACGAGGATGCGCATGTTCCGCAAGCGTAGGCGATCCACACGCCGCCCCGGCATCGGCCGACCGCGAATGTGGATACACAGTTCCCACATCGATGCGCCACGCCACGGCTCGATATCGAGCCGTGGCGCGGGTCGCCGGGGCACGGTGTCGGTTCCCCGGTCAGGCGGCGGGCACCTTGTCGAGGAAGCCGTGGACGTTCTGGATCCGGCCGTCTTCGGCAAGGACCGCCACGTCGAACCCGATGATGACCGCCTCGGCGTCGGCCGGGCCGAGCTCCCAGGTGAAGCGGGCCAGGTTGTGGTGGGCGTCGACCGCCGGGCCGGGCCGGAAGACGAAGTCGGGGAACTGGGCCTGTACGGCGCCGATGACCGCGTCGATGGCGTCGTGCCCGGCGACGTCGGCCAGCGGGTCCAGGTACGTGCCGTCCTCGGTCCACAGCGCCTCGACCGCGGCGCGGCGGGCGGCGGGGTCCTTCTCGTTCCAGGTGTCGATGTAGCGGCCGACCAGCTCGTTGATGTCGCTCATGGCGTTCCTCCTTGAGATCCGATGCCTCAAAGATGCCGAAGCGCGAGCAGAAGATCGATTACGTGGGAGGTAATCAGAGTTCGGTCGGTGCGCGCGGCACGCTGCCTCGTCACAGGTCCATGACGGCGAGGACGAAACGGACGTCCTCGTCCCCTTCGTTCGCGTACGAGTGTGGTCGGTCGCCGTGGAAGACGGCCGCGTCCCCGGCGCCGATCTCGGTGCGGCTGCCGTCGACGGTGAGGCTCAGGCATCCGGAGTCCACGGTGACGACCTCCCGGGTGCCGGGTGTGTGCGCCTCGCTGTCGCGGCACTCGCCCGGGTGCAGGACCCATCGCCACAGCTCGATGGACGGGCGGGGATCGCTGCCGGCCAGGAGCGTGCCGGTGCCGCCGGACGTCCCTTGCCACAGGACGACGTGACGCTCGGCGGGGAAGAACTGGATCGGCGGCTCCTCCTCGACCTGCACGAGCCGCGTGAGGGGCACTCCGAGGGCCTCCGACACGCGGATGAGGGTGCCGAGGTTGGGGTTGCCCCGGGCCTGTTCGAGCGCGACCAGGACGCCCTTGCTGACCCCTGCTCGCGCGGCGAGCTGGTCGAGGCTCCAACCGTGCGCCGCGCGCAGGGAGCGTACGGTGCGGGCGACCGCGTCGCCGACCTTGTCCGTCACGCAGGACACCCTAGATGGTCATTCCATTGAACCGCACGGTATGCTGAACCGACCGATGATTCGAGAGGATGAGTCCATGCTCGAGCAGATCGTCATCGATGATGCGATTCGCACCTTGCGTCCCGATTTCGCGGTGCTGCTCATGACCGCGGAAGGGCTGGCGAACGGCCCGTCGGACGGCCGCGCCGTCGACACCGCCGGGGCCGAAGGTGCCGACGGCGGCCACGTCGAGGCCTGGCGGGAGGCGTACCGCGGGTTCGGCGTCAACCCCAAGCGCGCCCGGCCGTCGGTGGACGCCCTCCTGCGCCGTGGCGACCTGCCGGAGATCAACCGGGTCGTGGACGCCTACAACACGATCAGCGTCCGGTTCGAGCTGCCGATCGGCGGCGAGGACCTCGACGCGTACGCCGGTCCGGCCCGGTTGGTCCGCGCCACCGGAGACGAGCCCTTCGACACGGTCAAGAACGGCGAGGCGGTCGTCGAGCACCCGGATGCCGGCGAGGTGGTCTGGCGCGACGACACGGGTGTGACCTGCCGCCGCTGGAACTGGCGCCAGTGCACCCGCACCCGCATCACCGAGGACACCAAGAACGCCCTGTTCATCCTGGAGCGGCTGGAGCCGTACCCGATGGACCTGCTGGCCGCCGCGGGCGAAGCGCTGAGCGGTCTGCTCGCTGAGATCGCCCCGGGCGCCGTCGTCCGTACGCGCCTGATCGAACCGTGATCATCGCACTCGCCCTGGCCTCCGCGATCGCCTTCGGCGCCGGTGACTTCTGCGGCGGCGCGGCCTCGCGGCGGATCGACGACCTTCGCGTTCTGCTGGTCAGCCTCCCCGCCGGGCTGCTCCTGCTGCTCGGGGTGGCGGTGTTCGGCGGTCCGTGGCACGCGGCCGCGCTCGGCTGGGGAGCCCTCTCCGGACTCGCCGGGGGAGCCGGGCTGCTCGTCTTCTACCGGGCCCTCGCCATGGGCCCGATGAGCGTGGTCGCCCCGGTGTCCGGCCTGCTGGCGGCCGTCGTGCCCGCGGTCGTCGGCATCGCGCGCGGTGACCGGCTGAGCCTGACGGCGATCGCCGGGATCGTCCTGTGCCTCCTGGCCGTCTGCTTCGTCAGCATCGAGCGGGGCGGCGGGCCGGTCCGGCTGACGGGCGGTCCCGTCCTGGCGGCGGTCGCGGGCTCGTGTTTCGGCCTGTTCTTCGTGATCGTTCACCTGGGCGACGACGGCACCCTGTGGCCGCTGGCGGCGTCCAAGGCGGCCGGTCTCGGGGTGGTGATCGTCGTGGCCGTCGTGGCGCGCCGTGGGCCCCTCCCCCTGCTCAGGAACCGCGGCACCCTCGGCATCGCCCTGCTCGCCGGCGTCCTCGACATGCTCGGCAACGCGCTGTACGTCTTCGCCGCGCGGGCGGGTGCGCTGAGCATCGCCGGGGTGCTCAGCTCGCTCTACCCGGCCAGCACCGTGCTGCTGGCCCGCCTGGTGTACGGCGAACGGCTGCGGCCGGTCCAGCGCCTCGGCCTCGCCATCGCGGTCGTCGGCGTCAGCCTCGTCACGACCGGCTGAGCCGGCCGGTCGGGGCGGGTGAGCGCGGCCTCCGCCGGACCTCCGCGGCCGGCCAACGGCCGAGGCGCTTCCCGATGCGCCGGCCGGTGATCACCGAGGCGGGCCGGAGCGTACGCCGCCGTTGACCCCATGACCGAACGAGACGGCCGGGCGACGCGGATGAGCGTCGGCCCGACCGTCTTCGGCGTACGACCATCGGGACCGGCCCGACGGGTACGGGTCAGTGGCTGCTGAGGTTGGCGACGGCGCTCGAGTGCTGGGGGGTCGACCGGAGGCCGGCGGACTCCAGGGCCTTCCGGTAGGCCTCCATCATCGCCTCGCTGTCTCCCGCGGCGCCGAACAGGTCGCCCAGCTCCCGCCAGACCCGCGCGGTCGCCCGCGACGGGGGGAGCGCGTCGAGTTCGTCGCCGGTCGCGCGGAGCGCCGTCAGCGCCTCCTCGTGCTTACTGGTGGCCACGAGCGCCTGGGCGAGCATGAGCCGGGCCCGGATGACGGTGACCGAGCCGCCGGGGTGGGAGGCGAGCTCGGTCAAGACCCGCTGGGCGATCGTCACCGCGGCATCGGGCTCCCCGAGCACCATCTTCGAACGCGCCGTCTCGATGAGGCACTCGGCCGCGTCGGCGCCGCTCAGCGCCTGCTCCGCCGCGTGCAGGAGCTCCAGGGCCTTGTTCGCGGCCTCCGCCGACGCGTCGCCGGGCAGCAGGCTGCGCGCCGACGCGACGCGGAGGCGTGCCTGCGCGGTCGTCAGCGTGTCACCCGCGTGCAGCGCGAGCGCCTGGTCGGCGAGGTAGAGGGACTCCCCGCCCGCGCCTTCCTCGAGCGCCCGCCGGCTGGCCTTCCGGTAGGCCGTGATCATGACGGCCGGGTCCAGCTCGGACGCGGCGAGGAGGCGCTCGGAGAGCGTCCGTGCCTGCGCGGCGTCGCCACGGTCGAGGTAGGTGCTGATGAGGGTACGTCCGACCTCCGCGGCCTCCTCGCCGCCGAGCAGACCGAGCTCGGCCAGGCGCTCCAGCGCGGACTCGCCGAGCGCGATCGTACGGCCGAGGTCGCCGGCGGCGCGGTAACAGCGGGCGAGGACGACGATGACGGGCAGCCATCCCGCCCGGCCGCGGTCCCTCCCGGCCTCCTCACGGAGCTCCTCGAGCGCCCTGATGGCCTCTTCGCCGTCGCCGCGGGCCTCCAGCGCGCGGGCCTGCCCCCACCGAGCCCGCTTGGCCAGCTCGGGGTCGTTGTCGACCGCGGAGAGGATGTCGCCGAACATCCTGAGCGCCTGATCGGCGTCGCCGGCCAGCAGAGCGAGCTCCGCGTGGCGGACGCGAACCTGGAGATGCAGGCGCTCTTCCGGCTCGATGCCTTCGGACAGGTACTCCGGCAGGCAGCCCAGTCGGCTCGCGAGTAGCCGGACAACTGCGGGCGTCGGGGTTCGCTTCCCCGACTCGATCAATGAGATGTAACTGTCGGACAGCTCCGTCCCCGCCAGCTGCGCCTGAGACAGATGTTTACTCAGACGTAGGTTACGGACTCGCTCACCGACGCTTCCTTGACCCGGCATCTCGACTCACTTACCGAAGGGTTTCACCCGGAATGGGTTACGTCTTGTTCGTAGGGTGCACTACCTCACACATGGAGAGTAACCCAAACGACACGGACAACGTGGAGAAGTTTTGGTCAAGACGTGGGTCGAATCAGTCGTCAGCGTCGTCCTTGCTCGGAAAGATCATGCTGCAGACCTCGAGGTAGAGCTGTTCGGGGTAGGGGAGGAAGCTGACGACGCGGAACGCCTGGTCCTGACCTGCGGACTCGAGAACGAACTCTCCGTAGCCGAGCATCCGCCCGGTGATGGACCGCTGGAAGCTCATGTCCGTGACCTTCGACAGCGGCATCATCGCCACCTTACGGGTCAGCAGGCCCGTGGTCAGGAGCATGCGCTGGTTCGTTATGACGAAGTAGTCAACGGACCACTCCGCGACCTTCCATACGAACCACGCGAGCAGGATCAGCCAGGCCCACCAGATCCAGCTGACGACCGATCCGCCCTGCTTGGCCAGCAGGTTGCTCAGCACCCCGGCGACGATGAGGCCGCCGAGCACGAAGCCGATCGGGGTCATGAGCACCGCCGGATGACGCCGGACGGTGATCACCTGGTGCTCGTGCGGCAGGAGGTATCGGTGGATCGATGCCGGCGCCGAATCGCCGGGCGTGACCAGCCTCATAGCGCGGTCACGAATTCAGAGGGCGAATCGCTCGCCGGAGCCAGGCCGTCGGACGCGTGACGGGCGATGGGTCTCGTGCCGGGGGACTTCCCCAACGACACGGGCGTCAAGGCCCCGTCCGCCCGAGTGAGGTACTTCTTCAAGGAAACCCCGCCTCCCGAAGGCCGACCCACTGACCCATTTAATTTGTACACCAGGCGGCGATCCAGCCGCAAAGAGCCGCGCGAACGGATGCGCCGACCGCACCGGTTCGCGTCCGGGTACGGGCGCCCGCGCTAGACGACGCCGTACAGGCGGTCGCCCGCGTCGCCGAGGCCGGGGACGATGAAGCCGTTCTCATTCAGGTGCGAGTCGACCGCGGCGGTGACGATCCGGACCGGCACCGGGCAGTCCGCGAGCTTCTCCTCCATGTGGGCGAGGCCCTCGGGCGCGGCGAGCAGGCAGATGGCGGTGACGTCGTCGGCGCCCCGGTCCATGAGCAGCTGGATCGCCGCGGCGAGCGTGCCGCCCGTGGCCAGCATCGGGTCCAGGACGTAGCACTGGCGACCCGACAGGTCGTCCGGCAGCCGCGTCGCGTACGTCGTCGCCTTCAGGGTGCCCTCGTCCCGGACCATGCCGAGGAAGCCGACCTCGGCCGTCGGCAGCAGCCGGGTCATCCCGTCGAGCATCCCGAGCCCCGCGCGCAGGATCGGCACCACCAGGGGTTGCGGCCGCGTCAGCCGTACGCCTTCGGCCGCCGCGACGGGTGTGTCGACCGTCACAGGAGCGACACGAACGTCACGGGTCGCCTCGTACGCGAGCAGGGTCACCAGCTCGTCGGCGAGGCGGCGGAACGTGGGCGAGTCGGTGGTCGCGTCGCGGAGCGTCGTGAGCTTGTGCGCGACGAGGGGGTGGTCGACGACGAGGGTCTTCATATCCCGAACGGTATCCGAATGGATGCCTGAGCATGGGGAACGTACCGGCCATGAGCGAAGGGATGAGCCCCGAGGAGGTCCGCGAGCGACTGCGTCGCAGAGCGGTCTTCCTCCGGGAGTTGGCCGAGGCGCGGGAGCTCCGGAAACGCGTGTCCCCCCGGCGATCACGCCGAGAACGGGTCCGTGAGGCAGTCCGCATGCGCACCTTCCGAGCCAACTGACCGAACCCGGGTTTTCCCGTGCCGCGAATCTTTGGGCTCGGCATCTGCCAAGATGCCCGAGCAGGACGCGCGCGGCTGGGGTGAAGATGACTGAACTGGACACGGCGGACTTCGCTGTCGTCGTCTATCGCGAAGACAACGCGTGGGAAGTAGAGCAGCTTCCCATCGCACTGACAGAAGACCTCGAAGGGCTGGTCCACGCCCTACGGCAGCAGCCCAGCATCGGGGGCACGATCGGGTTGGTCGCGGTCGGCGACGACTTCTTCGTGGCCCTCCGGATGCTGGCCGACGAAGTCCTGGTCTTCCTCTCGGACGTCACCGCGTCCGTCGACTGGGTGCTGGCCCGGCAGATCGTGGAGTACCTCGAACTCGACATCCCCGACGACGAGGAGCTCGATCAGGTGCTTCCCGCCGGAGACATGTCGATCTTCGCCGACCTCGGCCTCGACGAGATGGAGCTCGGTGCGCTGTCCGGCGACCTCGACCTCTACCCCGACGAGATGCTGGCGAGCATCGCCAAACGACTCGGATTCGGCGCCGCCTTCGAGCGTGCGATCGAGTGACCCCGGGTTCGGGAGAGAATAGAACCGTGCCGTACTTCTCCGCGGTGTTCGCACATGGCGACGCCGGATGGATCGGGACCGAGCCCGACTTCAGCGAGGTCACCGGTCTCGACGACATCGCAGACATCATGCGAGAGGCCGCCGTCGAGACGGCGGCCGACACCGTCGTGCTCCTCGTCGAACAGGAGGACGAATGGTTCGCCGTCGTCCGCCTGGACGACGGCGAAGACCCCCGCGTCTTCCTCTCCGACGGCCGAGCCCCCGTCGGCAGCGAACTGGCCGACATGCTCAGCGCGCAACTCGACACCGAAGACGCGTCCACCGACGACCCGGTCGGCGACGCCGAGCTCCTCGGCGACCTCGGAACCACCCCGGACGCCCTGACCGCCCTCGGCGAGCGAACCCTCCCCGGCGACGCACTCTCGGTCGTCGCCGAAGGAGCCGGGTTCGCCGAGGAGTACGACCGGCTCCGATAGCCGGGGCCGTGATGGACACCGGAGCGCCGACGACCGACGAGGCGATGCGGCTCGCCCTCAAGGAGGCGCGGCGAGCCGCCGCCGACGTGCCCGTCGGCGCGATCGTGCTCGCCCCCACCGGCCAGGTCATCGGCGCGGGCCACAACGAACGCGAACGCACCGGCGACCCGACCGCGCACGCCGAGATCCTCGCCATCCGCCAGGCCGCCGCCTACCACGGCGAATGGCGACTGACCGGCTGCACCCTCGTCGTCACCCTCGAGCCCTGCACCATGTGCGCCGGAGCCGCCGTCCTCGCCCGGCTCGACCGCATCGTCTTCGGCGCCTTCGACCCCAAGGCCGGGGCCGTCGGCTCCCTCTGGGACGTCGTACGCGACCGCCGGCTCAACCACCGCCCCGAAGTCATCGCCGGCGTCCTCGCCGACGAGTGCGCCGCCCTGCTCACCGAATTCTTCGCCGGCCGACGGGACCGAGGACCGTCCGACTTCCGGTAGGCTCCCCTCTTGGTGGAGTCGCCTAGTGGCCGAGGGCGCACGCCTCGAAAGCGTGTGATGGGGCAACTCATCCGTGGGTTCAAATCCCACCTCCACCGCCGTGTTCGGTGCCCCCCTTCGGGGGGCACCTTCCCGTTTTTCCGCTTCCTTCCGGGGGGACGACCCCCCGGACCCCCCGGTGCGCGGCTGCGCCGCGCCTCCGCCCCCCGTGCTCGGTGCCCTTCGGGCACCTTCGCCTCTGCCGGATTCCATCCGGGGGCGACCCTTCGGGACCTCCCGTGCGGCTGCGTCGTGCCTCCGCGTGTTCGGTGCTCTTTCGGGGGCGCCTTCCCCGACTTCCCGGACTCCGCCCGGGGGCGACCCCGGTGCGCTCCTTTGGCTTTTCCGGAGGTGTTCTGGGATGTGGTTGCGTCGGGTGGGGGTTAGTACGCGGCGTTGAGTGTTGCTTGCTGGTCCGTTGTGAGTTCCAGGTCGACTGCGGCCAGACTCTCGTCTAGCTGTTCGACGGAGGAGGCGCCGATCAGCGGGATCATCGGGATATCGCCGCCCAGCAGCCAGGCGAGTACCACCTGGTTGACGGTCGCTCCTGTCTCCTTGGCCACTTCCTGGAGCGCCGTGTGGCGGCGAGGGGTGCCCGGGTGGTCGAACGCGGCGTCGAGCGGCTTGTCGTCACGTACGTAGCCGCCGCCCAGCAAGGGCGAGTAGGCGACCAGCGTGAGCTCGGGCTCGGCTCGCAGGTAGCTCAGCAGGTTTCCGTCGACCACGCCGAGGTTGCCGTCCTTGGACCGCAGCGTCGGTAGATCGGTGCGCGGTCGCAGGTAGGAGTGGTGATACTGCAATACCTCATAGCCGGGGAGCCCGGCCGCGGCCGCCAGGTTCCTGGCCCGCTCGAGTCGCCACGCCCAGTGGTTGCTCGCGCCGAGGAGACCCACGGTGCCATCCTCGACCAAGCCCGCGAAAGCCTCGACGGTCTCCTCCAGCGGCACTGTGGAACCCTCGAGATACGCGTGTGCGTACAGCAGGTCCAGCTTGTCCACCCCGAGCCGTTCCCTGCTCCGTTCCGAGGATTCCTTGATCACATGGGCGGACAGGCCCTCAAGATCGTGGGTGAGGCCGGTCGCCGGAGCGTTGGGCCGCCCTCCGAGCTTGGTGGCGATGACGATCTCATCGGTGACGTTGCGGCTGCGTCGCCAGCGGCCGAGCAGCGCTTCGCTTTCCCCTCCTTGAGTGCCGTTGACCCAGTAGGCGTAGTTATTGGCGGTGTCGATGAAGGTGCCGCCGGCCTCGACGAATCGGTCGAGGATGGCGTACGACGTCGCCTCGTCCGTGGCGGTGCCGAACAGCATCGCGCCAAGGCTCAGCACGCTGACTTCACGGCGAGTCTTCGGACCGCTGCCAATCGTGCGGTATTTCACGCCAAATCCCTCTCCTGCGGCCCGTCCATGTCGGGCGTTCGGCGGGAGTATTCAGCCTAGAGTCGGCTCTAGGTCAACCGACGGCCAGATGACGCCCTGGTGCGCCGCCCCCGTGGCGGACGCCTCGATGAGGTGCAGTGATTCATGGTCGTCGCGGGCCGCTGGGGAGGGGCCGGCGCGCGCGATGTGATCAGGTCGTGACCAGCTGTTGTGAACCGGGTCGTCCGTCACGTGATCTCAACCATCGGTCAGTGAAAGACTCAAGGAGGACCGGTGGCTACCGTCCGTCTGCGGTTCGCGGCGCTTGCCGCGCTCGCCGCCGCCCTGTGCGGCGGCTGTAAGAACGATCCGCCCGGCCACCACTCCTCGGTGAGGCCGTCTGCCGCCGGCACCTCGCCCACGGTACGGGCCTCTGCGACCCCGCGTCGTCTCAGTGCGGTCATGGTGAGCGCGCACAGTGCGGGCGGGCGTACGGAGGTGACGTACCGGCCGGCCACGATCAAGCACGTTGTGGACAAGTACACCGAGTACAACAAGGTCATCGTCGCCGGTCCGCGCGCGACGCTCGAGTTGAGTCCCGACGTTCGGATCGTGCTCATGGTGCCGCTGTACGGGATGGAACCCAACCCGCACCGGGTCACCGCGGCCGCCTTCGTCGGGGCGCTGGCCAAGAATCGGAGGCTTCTCCCGAACATCGGCTTCGAGGTCCGGGTCGGCGCGGACGGGCGGATCACCTCCCTGCAGCAGGTCTACGCGCCGTAGCGCGTGACCGTCGCTGCGGCCCGGGTTCGACCGGCTTGCGATTGCTTCTGTACCTACTGGTATGTACGCTCGTTTCCATGGATACCAGGGAGCGGCTGATCGAGAGCACGCGGGAGTTGCTGTGGGAGCGGGGGTACGTGGGGACGAGTCCCAAGGCGATTCAGCAGCGGGCCGGTGCCGGTCAGGGCAGCATGTACCACCACTTCACCGGCAAGCCGGATCTCGCGTTGGCAGCGGTGCGGCGCAGTGCCGAGGAGATGCGGGCCAAGGCCGAGCGTGAGCTCTCCGGGCCGGGCACGGCGTACCAGCGCATCGAGACGTACCTGCTCCGCGAGCGGGAGATCCTGCGCGGATGCCCGGTCGGGCGGCTGACCCAGGATCCGGATGTCATCGCGGACGCGGCGCTCCGGCGGCCCCTGGAGGAGACGTTCGACTGGCTGCGGGGACGCCTGGCGGAGGTTCTGGTGGAGGGGCAGGAGCGCGGAGAGTTGCCGGGCGGTCTCGACCCGGTCGCCACGGCGGCGACGATCGTGGCGACGCTGCAGGGCGGCTACGTGCTGGCCCGGGCCGCTCAGTCGGTCGAGCCGTTCGAGCACGCGATCAAGGGTGTGTTGGGCCTGCTCGCCGCCCAGACGACCACCGCCGTCTGACGAGGGGGAGCACACGCGTGTACGCGATGCAGTACGAGATCACGCTCCCCGCCGACTACGACATGAAGATCATCCGGGAGCGGGTGGCGACGCGGGGGCGGGCCATGGACGACTTCGGGGGACTGGGGTTGAAGGCGTTCCTGATGCGGGAGCGCGGGGTCGGCGGATCGCCGGTGAACCAGTACGCGCCCTTCTACCTCTGGGACTCCGTGGACGGCATGAACCGCTTCCTGTGGGGCGGCGGCGGGTTCCGCGGGATCGTGGACGACTTCGGGCGGCCGGGGGTGCGGCACTGGACGGGTGCCGGGTTCGAGCGCGGGCCGGCGTACGGTGCGACGCCGCGTACGGCGACCCGCCGTACGGAGCCGATCGGGGCGGGAGTGGACCCGGCGGGCGTGGTCGAGTCGGCACTGGAGGAGCTGGGGCGCCACGCCCGTACGGACGGCGTGCACACGACGGCGCTGGCCGTCGACCCCGGGCGGTGGGAGCTCGTGCACTTCACGCTCTGGGCGGACTCGCCCGCCGCGGCGGACGGCGACCGCTACGAGGTGCTGCACCTTTCCGCGCCGGGCCTGGACGATCTTCCGAGAGGGCGGCAGTGGTGAACCACGATCTGCGAGAGGCACGGCTGGATCGGGAGGCCGGGCACCGCCTGCTCGAGATCCTCCAGGACGAGCGGACCCGGCAGGGCACGCTTCCATGGTTGGAGGAGCTCGCGCCCGGATTCCCCGACTGGATCGTGACCGCGCTCTTCGGCGGCACGTACCAGCGCGACGGCCTGTCGCTCCGCGACCGGCAGCTGGTGAACCTCGCGGCCCTCACCACGCTCGGCGGGGTGGACCCGCAGTTGACCGGCCACGTCCGCACGAGTCTGCGGGTGGGGCTCACTGCGGAGGAGATCGTGGAGGTCTTCGTTCACCTGGCGCCCTACATCGGGGTGCCGAAGGCACTGGCCGGGCTGAGGGTCGCCGCGGCCGTGCTGGAGGACGAGGAGTGAGGGCCGCTCGTACCGTTCTCGGCGACGTTCCGGCGGAGGACCTCGGGATCTGCGACGCTCACGACCATCTGTTCTTCCGGAGTGCGCGGCTGCCGGGGCAGGAGCTCGACGACGTCCCCGCGGCGATCGATGAGGCGCGGGCGTTTCACGCGCTGGGCGGCCGTACGGTCGTGCAGTGGACGCCGTACGGGCTGGGCCGGCGCGCGGACGCGCTCGCGGAGGTCTCGCGGGCCGGGGACGTGCACGTGATCGCCGCGACCGGGCTGCACCAGGCGGCGCACTACGAGCCGGAGGTCCTCCGGGAGGTTCGTGGCCGGCTGGACGCGTTGTTCGTCACGGAGCTGACCGAGGGCATGCACGGGGGTGGCCGGGCCGGGATGATCAAGGTGGCGGGCGGCTTTCACGGGCTGGACGGGCATGCCCGGTCCGTGCTGGGCGCGGCGGCACGGGCCCATCAGGCGACCGGCACGCTCATCGGCGTGCACCATGAGCTCGGGACCGCGTCGCTCGACGTCCTCGATCTGCTGTGCGGCCGGCACGGCGTGCCTCCGGAGCGGGTGATCCTCGGGCACCTGAACCGCTTCCCGGACCCGCGTGTGCACGCGGAGGCGGGCGAGGCCGGTGCGTTCCTGGCGTTCGACGGCCCGTCGAGGGCCAACCACGCGACCGACTGGCGGCTGTTCGACCTGCTCGCCGCGCTCGTCGAGGCGGGGCACGCGGACCGGCTGCTGCTGGGCGGTGACACGACGACGGCGGCCGCCCGGGCGTCGACCGGCGGCGGTCCCGGCATGCCGTACCTGCTGCGGGTGATGCGGCCGCGGATCGTTCGTGATCTGGGCGAGGACGTCGCCGAAAAGATCTTCGTGGCGAACCCGGCGCGGGCGTTCGCGGTCGACTGGCGGTGCTGACCACCTGTCCGGAAGGTAAAGGAAACTTGGCGCTCTCGTCGGCCGCATCGCGAACTAACACGTCGCCACGGACGTCATGCTTACTGACCGGAGTCGTCCGGCCGAGCGCCAGGCGGGGTAGGGAGGGTCGTGTTCGGTCCACAGGGCTTCTTTACCTTCACCGTGCTCGTGATCGGTTTCATGAGCGCGCTGTACTGGCTGGTCAGAACGCGAATGCTGGCGCTGAAGATGGTCGCCGGGGTGGTCGCCTTCGCCCCGGCGATGCTGTTCGGCGTCGCGCTGGTGAACAAGTTCTACGGCTACTACCAGAGCTGGGACGACGCCTGGCGCGACCTGACCAACCAGGCACCGGCGAGCGTCGCGCGCGTGCCCGACCTCGGAGACCGCCTCGACCAGGTGCTGAACGAGGCGGTGAAGAAACGGAATGCGCGTAAGAACGGGTTCGCCCTCGAGACCGTGCTGACCGGGGTGAAGAGCAACATCACCCGTCAGGGCATGATCTACCTGCCGCCCCAGTACTTCCAGCGCCCGTACGCGGCGCAGCGGCTCCCCGTCATCGAGCTCATCCACGGCGCGCCGGGGAACCCGGGCGACTACGAGGGCCGGCTGAAGATCTCCGGGATGTTCCGCAAGCTGATCGCCGCGCACAAGGCCAAGCCGGCGGTGCTCGTCATCCCGGACGTCGGCGGCGGACCGGACCGGACCACGCAGTGCCTGAACACGGTCGGCGGCGAGCAGGACGAGACGTACGTGGCCTATGACGTGCCGGACCTCGTCGCCTCGCGGCTGCGCGTGGAGCCGCCCGGTCCCGCGTGGGAGATCGCCGGGTTCTCCGAGGGCGGCTACTGCGCGGCCAACCTGGCGCTGCGGCACCCGGACCGGTACGGGATCGCGGCCTCACTGAGCGGCTACTACGAGCCGTTGCGGCACAACCGGCTGCCGCAGCCGGTCGACCCGTTCGCGCGCAACAAGGCGCTGCGCGACGCGAACTCCCCGCTGAAGGTGCTGGCGCAGCCGCGCCTGAACGGCCGGATGCCGAAGTTCTGGGTGATGACCGGCAGCGGCGTCCAGGTCGACCTGGTACAGGCGCAGGCGTTCGTCGACCTGGTGAAGCGGTTCCAGCCGGACGTACCGTTCCTGATCATCAAGGGTGGCCAGCACAACTACGGTGCGTGGCGGGAGGCGTTCCCCAAGATGTTCGAGTGGGCGACGCCACGGCTGTGGAGCGCCACTCCCTGCCCGCCGGGTCCCGGTCTTAAGTGCTGACTAGCGCGCGCCTTCGTCCAGGTCGAGGACGCGGGCGTGGAGCACGAGGCGCTGGTGGAGGGCCGCCCGGAGTGCCCGGTGCAGGCCGTCCTCCAGGTACAACTGGCCGCGCCACTGAACGACGTGCGGGAACAGGTCGCCGTAGAAGGTGGAGTCCTCGGCCAGCAGGGAGTTGAGGTCCAGCCCGGCCTTCGTCGTGATCAACTGGTCGAGGCGGACCTGGCGTGGGGGAACGCTCGCCCAGTCCCGGGAGCTGAGTTTGTGCTCCGGGTAAGGGCGGCCCTCGCCTACTGCCTTGAAGATCACGCCATGCAGTTTAATGCGGGTGCGACCTCATCGGCGCCTCGTCCGCCAGGCCCGGCCACGCGCCCGCCAGTCGTATCGGGTGCCGAACCCGGCGAGGTGCAGCGCGATGAACAGCAGTCCGAGCGTGTCGAGGGTCGGATAGTTGAAGAAGTCCGAGCCCTTGCCGAGCCAGTCCGCGAGCAGGGCGATGGCGAAGCAGACCGCCGCGAGCAAGACGAACATCGTTGCCTCCTGAGGTAGATCCGCGTCCCCCGAGACGCCCAAGAGATCTCCCACAGGACGAAGATCAAACCTCGGGTGAGACGGCTCTCGCCTTGTCGCGGAGGGTGGTCTTCTTGGCGCGGTTGCCGCAGGTCCCCATCGAGCACCAGCGCCGGGTGCCCGGCCGTGAACCGTCGAGGAAGAGGGCCCCGCACCGCGGGCCCGCGCATTCGCGGACGCGGGCGATGGCGGCCGAGGTGACGAGGTCGAGGGCGTCCCGCGCGATCAGGGCGAGCGTCGCCGTGACGGGGTCGTCCGCCCGCCACCGGACCTGCCCGGACGCGTCGAGGCTCGGCACCGGTACGGGGGCGGCGGCGGCCCGGTTGAGGTGATCTCGGGCGGCGTCGCCGCAGGACGCCGGCTCTCCGGTACGGAGGGCCGCGATGACTAGGGCGTGGACCGCCTCCCGGAGCTCACGGGCGCGGGTGACCTGGTCCGGGCCCGGCGCGACGGTCTCGTCGAGCCGGTACGAGCCGCACTGTCGGATCCAGGCGGCCAGTGCGGCGCCGTCGGGCAGCTCCTCCGCCTCTGAGGGCATCCCCCGGTACCGCAGGGTGCGGATGAAGTCCAGGCACAGTCGGCCTGCTCCCTCCCGGAACCGCACGGTGTCGCTCGTCGTGGCCATGCCCCACCTTAACTCCGGAACCGGTTTAACTGGTACCGTCTGGAGAACCAGTTAAACAGGTTCTGTTTGTGAGGTGCCGTGTCCCCCCGACCCTCTCCCCCCACCGAGGCATCGCAATCCGCCCGATCCATTCCCGAATCCGGGCCGCCGGGCTGGCTGGTGCTGCTGCTCGCGGTCTCCTGCGGCCTGACCGTCGCGAACCTGTACTACGCGCAGCCGCTCCTGGCCGAGCTCACCCGTTCCTTCGGCATCAGCGGCCTCGCCGCGGGCGGCCTGATCACCGTGACGCAGGTCGGATACGCGGCGGGCATGGTGTTCCTCGTCCCCCTCGGCGACCGCATCGAGAACCGGCGCCTCGTCTCCACCCTGCTCCTGCTGACCTGCGCGGCGCTGCTCGTCTCCGCGACCGCGCCGGTGTTCCCCGTGCTCCTGGCCGCCTCGCTCGTCAGCGGAGCGACCTCCGTCGTCGTGCAGATCCTCGTCCCGTTCGCCGCCGACCTCGCCCCGGACCACACCCGCGGCCGCATCGTCGGCCGGGTGGTGAGCGGCCTGCTCACCGGCATCCTGCTCTCCCGCACGCTGAGCAGCCTGCTGGCCGACCTCGCGGGCTGGCGTGTCATCTACTTCACGTCGGCCGTTCTCATGGCGGTGCTGGCGCTCGTGCTCCGCTCGACGCTGCCGGCCCGCGCCCCCAGCACCGGTCTCTCGTACGGTCGGCTGCTGCGCACGACCGTCCACCTCGTGCGCGTGCACGCGCCGCTGCGGCGGCGGGCGCTCTACCAGGCCGCGATGTTCGGGATGTTCAGCGCCTTCTGGACGACGATCTCCTTCGTCCTCACCGGCCCGCCGTTCCACTACTCCCAGCTCGGCGTCGGACTGTTCGCGCTGGTCGGCGCGGGTGGCGCGCTGATCGCCCCCTGGGCGGGACGCTGGGCCGACCGGGGACTGACCCGCCCGATGACGGCCGTCGCCTTCGTCGTCGCCGCCCTCTCCTTCGGCGTCGCCGGGGTGGGTCGGCACAGCGTGATCCTGCTCGCCGTCGCGGCGATCCTCATCGACATGGCCGTACAGACCACCCTCGTCCTCGGCCAGCACACCGTCTACGCCCTGGACCCCACCGCCCGCGCGAGGCTGAACAGCGCGTACATCGCGACCCTGTTCCTGGGCGGCGCGGTCGGGTCACAGTTCGGGTCGGTCGCCTACCACGAGGGCGGCTGGACCGCCCTCGCCGTCTTCGGCGCCGCCCTGCCCGTCCTGGCCCTCCTCGCGTGGTGCACCGAACGCCGCGTCAAAGAGACAGCGCCCGCAGGGTGAGGACGACGGCGGCGATGATCAACATCACCAGCGCGTTGGGCAGGCCCTTGAAGTCGCTCTTGCGCAGGTGGGCGCCCACCGCGCCGATGAAGTAGAGGACGACGCCGATCGCGGCGGCGAGCCCCAGCGGGCCGTACCACAGGCCGATGACCAGGCCCGCCGCGCCGGCGATCTCGCAGGCGGCCAGGAACGGGAACATGCCGAGCGGCACGCCGACGGCGGTCATGCCCTCGACGATCATCTTTTGGCGGGTCAGCTTGGCGAACGCGGAGAACAGCAGCGCGACCGTCAGCAGCAGGCCGACGATGGCATAGGCGACGAACATTGCGGGGCTCCCGATGATTGGAACATATGGAGCATGGAGGGTAGCAGATCGTTGAAGACTTTCAATGATCTACACTTGCCGACTATCTGCGGCTTGTATCATCGAGGCGTGATCTCGCACCGTCCCGGCCTCGCCCTCGCCTACGCAGGGCAGATCGCCAACGGTCGGATCAAGAAGGCCCTGGCGGCGCACGGTCTCAAGCCCGCCCACTCCCACGTCCTGATGCTCCTCACCGAAAAGGGCGCCATGGGGCAGCAGGCCCTCGTGGAAGAGCTCCGGGTCGACCCGAGCGTGCTGGTGGCCATCCTCAACGACCTGGAGAGCGCCGGCCTGGCCGAGCGCCGCCGCGACCCGGCCGACCGCCGCCGGCACATCGTCGAGATCCGCGACCGGGGCAAGGAACTGCTCGAAGAGGTCGACCGCGCCGTCGCGGTCGTCGAGGCGGGGCTCTTCGCCGACCTGGCCCCCGACGAGCTCACCACGCTGCAGCACATCCTCGAACGCGTCCGGCCCGGCGCCGACGACGGAAGCTGCGCCGAAGACACCTGACGGAGTCTCTGCCGGGACGATCAGTGGCTTCGGTCCGCCGGTATCCGGCCTTGAAAGCGCGCACGCCCTCGGACCCAGCGGTCCGAGGGCGCCTTAGACCGTCATATCAGGTGGCACGGAGCGGTCCCACCTGACGGAGCGCCGCCAAGGCCGCGGCGATCGCCGGTTGGTGTTCGGTGCCCGCGCGTACCAGCGCCTCGACGGTCCGTCCCCGACCGGGGAGCGGCAGCAGCGCGATGCCTGCCGGCGGGGCGGTGCACAGGAGGTTCGGCAGAACCGTCACGGCGAGCCCGGTCGCCACCAGGGACAGGGCCGCTCGCAGGTCGCTGTAGCGGTGGTCGATCCGCGGCGTGAAGCCCGCGTTGCGGCAGGCGTGCAGCAGGACCTCGTCACAGGCGCTGGACGCGGGCGCCGAGATCCACGATCGGTCGCGCAGGGGCCCGAGTCCGTCCTCCTGCACCGCGTGCCGCAGGTCTTCGGGTACGGCGACCATGAGGGGGTCGTCGAACAGCGCGACCGCGGTGATCCCGCTGCGCGGCGGCGAACCGAGCAGGTGGTAGTGGTACGCCACCACGAGATCGAGGCCGTGCTGCTTCAGCCGCGGAACGGAATCCTCCGGCTCGGATTCGACGATCCGTGGCCGAAGCCGAGGGTGCCGAACGGCCAGCTCGGCGACGAGCGGCGCCGCCACGGTGGGCAGAGCGCTGGGGACGCAGCCGATGTCCAGCTCGCCGCCGGGCTCGGCGTCCAAGGCGCGGACGGCGCCCTCGGCGCGCTCCAGCGCGGCGAGCACGTGCTCGGACTCCGCCGCGAGGGCCGCTCCGGCCGCGGTGAGTCGCAGAACGCGTCCCTCTCGGCGGATCAGCGTCGCGCCGGCCTCCGCCTCCAGGACCCGCAGCTGCTGGGAGACCGCCGAGGGGGTCACGCCGTGGAGCTCCGCGACGGCCGTCACCCTGCCGTGCTCGGCGAGGTCACGCAGCATCGTCAGGCGTTTCACCTCGAGCATGAGTTGAGCTTAACAAGTGCTGTAGATGAAGTAGCTGGACTTCACAATGTCGCCTGGGTCATGCTTCCCGCCATGAAGATCCTCCTGATCGGAGCGAACGGCACCCTCGGACGAGCCGTCCACGCGGTCCTCCTCCAGCGCGGCCACGAGGTGATCACCGCCTCCCGCAGGGACAGCGACCTCTACGTCGACATCACCGACCCCGCCTCCATCGGCGCCCTGTACGAGCGGGTCGAGTCGGTCGACGCGGTCGCGTGCGCGGCGGGCCCCGTCCCCTGGCGGCCCCTCGCCGAACTCGACCTGCGAGACATCCGGGACGGACTGGAGGGCAAGGCCGTCAGCCAGGTCGAGCTGGTCCGCCAGGGCCTCCGTCATGTCGCCGAGGACGGTTCGTACACGCTCGTCACCGGCATCCTGGCGCGCGACCCGATCCGTACGGGCGCGGTCGCCTCACTGGCCAACGGTGCGGTGGAGGCGTTCGTGCGCGCCGCAGCGATCGAGCTTCCGGGCCGGCAGCGCATCAACGCGGTGAGCCCCACGGTCTTCGAGGAGTCCCTCCCGGAGTACGACGCGGCGTTCGCCGGCTTCGACGCCGTGCCCGTACGCCGGGCCGCCGCCGCGTACATCCGTTCCATCGAAGGCCACCAGACCGGGCAGGTCTATCGAGTGGAATGAGCGGGCGACGCGGCGTCAGGGCCGCCCGGTGGTCGGCCACGACCTCCGCGTCGCCCCTCAGGCGTGGCTGACGATCACCTTGCCGAAGCCGCCGCCGGACTCGATGTGGGCGAAGGCGTCGTGGACCTTCTCGAACGGGAAGACCCGGTCGATCACGGGGCGCAGGCGATGCGCCGCGACGGCGCGGTTCAGTTCGAGGAAGTGCGCCCGGCTCCCCGTGGCGACGCGGTGGAGCACCGCGCCCGCGCCGAAGAGAAGCCCCGGATCGATCGGCTTCGCCCCCTCCGCACCGGACAGCCAGTAGCCGACGAAGGCCACCTGCCCGCTCGGCGCGACGGACTTCAACGACTGCTCCAGCGGGCCCGTCGCGTCGACGACGCGATCGGCGCCCACGCCACCGGTCAGGTCGCGTACCCGCTCCGACCACTCGGGGTTCTCCCGGTAATCGATCACCTCGTCGGCGCCCAGCTCCCGCAGTCGCGCGGCCTTGGCGGCGCTGGAGGTCGTCACGATCACCCGGGCACCTGCCAGCCCGGCGAACCGCAGGACGAACAGCGACACCGCCCCGGACCCCAGCGTCAGCACGGTTTCGCCGGGACGGGGCGCGCCGCCGCTGGTCAAGGCGTTCCACGCGGTCACCGCCGCCAGTGGGAACGCCGCGGCCTCCTCGTACGACAGGTGCTCCGGGATGGGCACGACGCCGTCCTCGCTCAGCACCGCGTACTCGGTGAGCATCCCGTCGATCATCGTGCCGAGCTGCGCGGCCCTGTCCCGCCGGAACGGGCCGTCGAGCCAGTACGGGAAGACGGTGGCCGCGACCCGGTCGCCCGGCTTGACCCGGCCGACGTCCTCCCCGACCGACACGACCTCTCCGGCCCCCTCGCACCCGGGCACCACGCCCGGTCTGATCGGCAGGGGATAGTCGTCGGCGAGCACCATCAGGTCACGGAAGCCGAGGGCGTTCGCGCGCACTCTGACCACCACCTGTCCCCGTCCGGGCTCGGGCTCGGCGTGCTCCTGGACCGACAGACCGGCGAGTCCCCGGCCGGGGTCGAGGTGATAGCTCTTCATCGAATGGCCTCTCACAGTCTCGGCCGGCCCACGGCGGGCCGCCGGACGTGATCCTCCGGAGGGCACCTGACGTCCGGCAATTCCCTCGAGGGAATCGTCGGCCTCCCCGAACGCCCGGTAGAACTGCGTTTGTGACCACTACGACGGAGCGGATCGGCGTCGGCGCGGAGTTGCGGCGCTGGCGCCGGGCTCGACGGCTGAGCCAGCTCGAGCTCGCCATCCTCACCGGCACGACCCAGCGACACCTGAGCTTCATCGAGAGCGGCCGCTCCCAGCCCGGCCGCGCGATCGTGATCCGGCTGGCGGAGGCTCTCGGCCTGTCGCTGCGGGAGCGCAACGAACTGCTCACCACGGCCGGTTATGCACCGGTCTTCAGCGAGTCGGGCCTGGACGAGGAGGCGCTGCGCCCGGTCCGGACCGCGCTGGAGCAGATCCTGTACGGCCATCTGCCCTACCCGGCGCTCGTCATCGCCCCGTACGGCCGGGTGGTGGCGGTCAACGACGCCGTCGAGGTGTTCACCGAAGGCGCGTCTCCCGCACTGCTCGAGCCCCCGGTCAACATGCTGCGGCTCATGCTCCACCCGGATGGCATGGGGCGAAGGGTGCGCAATCTGGGCGAGTGGGGCCGGCACGTCATCGAGAACCTCCGCGCCCGGGCACGCCGCAGCCCGGACCCCCGCCTCGACGACTTCGTCGATGAACTGGCCGGATACGTACCCGAAGTCCCGGTCGGCCCGGAGCACCTGGGCTTCTCCGTGCCGATGCGGCTGGCGTCGGCGGACGGCGAACTCCGGCTGATCACCACGCTGACGTCATTCGCCACCGCGACCGACATCACCCTCGCCGAACTCCGCCTAGAGGCGTTCCTGCCCGCCGACCAGGACACCGCCGAGCTCCTACGGCGCCGGGCCGACCGCCACCAGTAGCATTCCGGCGTGCGGACTCTGGTCCTCTGGGACATCGACCACACGCTGGTCAGCATCGCCGGACTCAGCGCGGAGATCTACGCGGCGGTGTTCCAGGAGATCACCGGCCGCCCTCTCGAACGCCTCGCGCACATGGCCGGGCGGACCGACCGCGCGATCATCTCCGAAACGCTGGGGTTTCACTCCCTCACGCCCACCGAGGACGTGATGACCGCCTTCGGCGACGCGCTGGCGGCCGCCTTCGCGGACCGCGCCGATGACCTCCGGAGGCGCGGCCGGATCCTGCCGGGCGTCGAAGAGGCACTGTCGGCACTGGCGGCCCGGCCCGAGGTCGTGCAGTCCGTCCTCACCGGCAACATGGATTCGATCGCGTCCGCCAAACTGACCGCGTTCGGCCTGCACCGCTTCGTCGACCTGGACATCGGCGCCTTCGGGTTCGACGGCGTGGAACGCCCGCCGCTCGTCGGGCTGGCCCGCGAACGCGCGGCCGAGAAGTACGGCGGCTCGTTCGATCCCGCGCACACCGTTCTGATCGGTGACACGCCGCACGACGTCCTGGCCGGTCACCGGGGCGGCGCCCGGGTCGTCGCCGTGGCGACCGGTGCGAGCGATGAGGCGGCGCTCAGGGCGGCCGGTGCGGAACTCGTCCTCGCCGACCTCTCCGACACCGACGACGTCGTCCGGTCGGTCCTCGGCATCAGCGCCCCCTGATCTGGCGCGCGACGGCTCAGTCGCCCGCGTCACGGGCCCTCGGAACCTCCGCTCAACGCGGCACGATCCTGAGGGTCGTCGCGCGCGCGTCGCGGGCGACCATCGGGTCGACGTAGGCCGCGCTGTAGCGGCCGTACTTGGTGCGGTACGCGGCGTCGACCCGGTCGTTGACGCCGGGGTCGGCCTCCTCGACGAAGGCGACGTCCTTGTCGACGCCGCCGGCGCGGATGTGGCCTTCGCCGTTCGCCTGCGCAGCGCGGAACCAGGAGCCGTCGCGGCCCCGGTAGGAGCGGACGTACAGGTCGTCGCCGTCACGGACGACCCAGATCGGCACCGGCGTGCGCGGCGTGCCGTCGTCTCGCAGCGGCGCGATCCGCAGCTCGTCCGCCGTCGCGATCCTGTCGAGCTCGTCGCTCGTCCACGTCGTCATCGGTCTGCCTCCTTCGTGTAGCGGCGGTGATGGCCGCAGCCGCAGGTTCGATGCAGCTGCCACCGCTGGGCGTCAGGGGTGCAGGAGAGCCTTGATGGCGCGGCGTTCGTCCATGGCGCGGTAGGCCTCGGCGACCTCCTCGAGCGGCAGGGTCAGGTCGAAGACCTTGCCGGGGTCGATCCGGCCGGCCCAGACCCGGTCGATGAGATCGGGCAGATAGCCGCGTACGGGGGCGGGTCCGCCGCGCAGCCCGACGTGGGAGAAGAACAGCTCCTCGCCGTCGATGGCCACGCCGTGCGGAACGCCGACGAAGCCGACATTCCCGCCGGGACGGGTCGAGCGCAGAGCCTGCCGCATCGCCTCGCTGGTGCCGACGCATTCGAGCACGGAGTCGGCGCCGACGCCGTCGGTCAGGTCCTTGATGCGGGCCACGCCCTCGTCGCCGCGCTCGGTGACGATGTCGGTGGCACCGAACGTGCGGGCGAGCTTCTGACGGGACTCGTGACGGCTCATCGCGATGATGCGCTCGGCGCCGAGCTCCTTGGCCGCGATCACCCCGCACAGGCCGACGGCGCCGTCACCGACGACGGCGACCGTGGAGCCCGGCTTGACCTCGGCCGCCATGGCGGCGTACCAGCCGGTGCCCATGACGTCCGAGAGGGTGAGCAGGCTGGGCACGAGCTCGTCGGCGGGCCGGTCGGGGGTGGCCACCAGGGTGCCCTGGGCCTGCGGGATCCGGACGTACTCGGCCTGGCAGGTGCTCATGAACTCACGGTTCACGCAGGAGGACTGGTAGCCGTTGCGGCAGTTGGGGCAGGTGTTGTCCGAGGTGGCGAACGAGCCGATGACGAACTGGCCCGGCTTGACCGAGGTCACCTCGCCGCCGACCTCCTGGACCACGCCGACGTACTCGTGGCCCATCGGCTGTGGCTCGGTGACCGGATCGATGCCCCGGTACGCCCACAGGTCCGACCCGCATACGCAGGTCGCGACCGTACGGATGATCGCGTCGGTGGGCTTGATGATCTTCGGGTCGTCGCGCTGTTCGAAGCGCACGTCCCCGGGAGCGTGAATGACGGCTCCGCGCATTTTGGTGTCCTTGCTCTCGGGCGGGCCGAGCCCGCTCGGTCGATGTGATCGATGGGTCAGCGGCGCGTGCTGACGCGGGGGCCCTCGTACTCGGCGTCGGTGACATGCTCGAGCCAGGAGACGTCGTCGCCCTCCCACAGCGCGAGGTGGCTCATGAACCGGTCCGGGGCGGCCCCGTGCCAGTGCTCTTCACCCGCCGGGGTGTGGACGACGTCGCCCGGGTGGGCCTCGATGAGCTCCCCACCACGGGACTGGATGAGCGCGACGCCCTCGACGATGAAGAGCGTCTGGCCGAGCCCGTGCGAGTGCCAGGCGGTACGGGCCCCGGGCGTGAACCTGACCAGGTTCGCCCGAGCCCGAGAGGGCTCATCGCCCCGGTAGATCGCGTTGAACCAGACGTCACCGGTGAACCACTCGGCCGGCCCTTTGGCGGTCGGCGGCTGCTTAAGCAGTTCCATCGCGTTCTCCTTGATCTCGCGCTGAGGTGAGGTGTCGCCGCTTCGGCGCGCACGGCGGAAGCGGATATGTGCGGCTCAGGCCCGCCGCCTGCCGCAGCGGCGCGTAGCCGGGTCGCTCCAGGTCGGCGACCGGCGGCAAGGCGTGGCTTCGCTCGCACTACCCATGTAACAACCGGTGCTCAGGGCAAAGAAGGCTCTGCCGTTACATGTAATGACAGGACACCCCAAAGCGCCCGTGGCGTACGTAGCCTGGGGCGGTGGACCGAAGGAACGACGTTCGGGAGTTCCTGGCCTCCCGGCGCGCCAGGATCACTCCGCAGCAGGCGGGACTGCCCGCGTACGGCGGCAAGCGGCGCGTTCCCGGGCTCCGGCGGGAGGAGGTCGCCATGCTCGCCGGGGTCAGCGTCGACTACTACAACCGCCTCGAACGGGGGAACCTCAGCGGGGTCTCCGAGAGCGTCCTCGAGGCGATCGTGCGCGCGCTGCGGCTCGACGAGGCCGAGCGCGAGCATCTCTTCGACCTGGCCCGCGCGGCGAACTCCACGCCGCGGCGCCGCCGTTCCCCGCAGCAGCGGATCCGCCCCGGCGTCCAGCACCTCCTCGACTCGATGACCGACGCACCGGCGTTCGTGCGCAACGGGCGCCTGGACGTCCTCGCCGCCAACCGGCTCGGCCGCGCCCTGTACTCACCGGCCTTCGACGACCCGGCGCGGCCCGTCAACCTCGCCCGGTTCCGGTTCCTCAACCCCCGCGCGGCCGACTTCTACCCCGACTGGGAGGACTCGGCCAACACCACCGTGGCCCTGCTGCGCACCGAGGCCGGCCGCGACCCGTACGACCGGGCCCTGCAGGACCTCATCGGCGAGCTGGCCACCCGCAGCGAGGACTTCCGCACCCTGTGGGCCGCGCACGACGTCCGCCTGCACCACACCGGCGTCAAGAACTTCCACCACCCCGTCGTCGGCGACCTCACCCTTCCCTTCGAGGCGATGCCGCTGCCGGCCGACCCCGGCCTGACCCTCACCGCGTTCAGCGCCGAACCCGGCTCTCCGGCCCAGGACGCGCTCAACCTCCTCGCGAGCTGGGCGGCGAGCGTGGAGACGGAGGAGGTCGGATCCGCCGAAGGCCCCGGCGCGTAGGGCCGGCCGTTCCGATGGGGTCCACGGCCGCCGGGCAGGCGGTCGTCGGAAGGCTCCCCGCTGCGGGCGGGTCGCCCGATCCATTACCAGGGGACTTTGCCAATCGTTTACTCTTGTGCTGTGACCTGTCCCAAGTGCCACAGCCCGATGCAGACGTTCAACCGACAAGGCATCCACATCGAGCAGTGCGCCGGCTGCGGCGGCATCTTCCTCGACCGTGGTGAGCTCGAGCAGATCATGACGGCGGAGCAACGGCACTATGCCGCGCCGCCTCCCTACCCCGGCGGTTACTCCGACTCCCCGCCTCCGTACCAGGGGCATCGCGACTCTCCGCCCCCGTACCAGAGGCACCGTGATTCGCCGCCTCCGTACCACCCGGGCCACGCCCCCCAACATGGGCACTACAAGGATTCACCCCCGCCGTACGGCCGCAAAGGTCGTAAACGGAGCTTCCTCGAGGAGCTCTTCGACTGAGCGTCCGGTGAATCCGCTCATCTGCGCACGCTGCGAGGCCCGCGCGGACTCACCCCAGGTCGTCGCCGAGCCGCCGGCCGTCATCTGCGCCGAGTGCGGTCACCGGCAGCCGTTCGTCCGGCTTCCCCTGTGGTCCCTCACCGGCCCCAGCGGCTGCGGCAAGTCGACCGTGGCCCGGCTTCTCGTCGAGCGGCTGGGCGGGCGTTTCGTCGTTCTGGAACAGGACGTGCTCTGGCAGGCGGGCCTCCACGACCCCGTACGCTTCCGGTCGGCGTGGCTGGCGATGGCCGCGATGATCCAGCAGAACGGCCGGCCGGTGCTGCTGTGCGGCACCGTCGTGCCGCCCGAGTTCGAGCCGCTGCCCGAGCGGGCGCTGTTCACGGAGATCAGATACCTCGCGCTGACCTGCGACCCGGACGTCCTCGCCGCCCGGCTCCGGACGCGCCCGGCGTGGCGGGAATGGTCCGAGCCGCGGATCGCCGAGATGCTGGAGTACAACGACTGGGTCCGCGCCGAGGCCGCCTCGATGACACCGCCGGTGCGGCTCCTGGACACGACGAGCGCCACCGCCCCGGCCACCGCCGATCAGGTCTGCGCCTGGGTGCTCGAGGACGAGAAGTACGCTGCCGCACATGCCTGAAGCCCTCACTTTGGCCGATCTCCTCGACGACGCGGCGATATTCTCCCTCGAACACCAACTGCACCTGGGGGACGTCCTCGGCGAGCACAGCTGGCACGCCGACCTGCAGGCTCCGCTGTTCGAATTCACCGGGAGCCGGCCCCTCACCTGCACCGGCCTCCACCTGCTCGGCAGCGCCGCTCCCGGCCCACAGTCGTGGATGTGGGGCTGGGCGAACCCGTCCGGATTCCCGGAGCCGGTGACGGCGCTGTCCGCGACGCTGCGCGATTTCGGGCAGCAGCACGGCATCGCGGAGCTCTCGTCCCCCGAGGTCCCGTTCGACGCGCTGCCCGGCTCACCTACCGAACCGGCCGTGGTCGTCGGCATCCTCACCGACGCCGCCAAGGCCGTGAGCGCCAACTGGACCTCCTACAACGGCCCGGTCGGCGGCGGTACCCGCGCCGCGTTCCTCATCGAGCACCCGGACTTCCAGCTGCCACCGCCCGAGCCCGCCCGCGTCATGCGCCTCATCCAGCAGGCGCTTTCCGGCCTTTGGATCACCGACCACCGGCGCGCGCTGCACGCCTACGCGGTACGGCGGGGGCTCGGCGCGGCGTTCAGCCCGGACTACGCCAAGCTCACCCTCACCGGGCCCGGTTTCGAAGCGGCCATCGACTTCGACCAGCACGGCCGCGTCGCGAACATCAATGCCTCACTGTCGGCACCCGGCGCGTAGCGGCCGCCCGCTCTCGCTCCGTCGCGACGTGTTCGTACGGCCCGATCCGGCGTTCTCCATAGGTCCTGAGCTTCAACTCGCAGCCTGGATAGATGGGCCTTCGGACTCTGTCTCAGGCCGTCGCCGGTCGGGCAAGATCAACTCCTTGTACGCAGCTTCCCCGCCAAGGAGGTACAACTCATGAAACGAGCGAAGCTGGCGCCTGTCGCCATCGCCGCGGGTTTCGCAGCGATGACACTGGCCGCTCCGGCCGCCGACGCCGCCACCGCGGCGACCGGTTCCGTCAGCGTGCAGTCGGTGAAGCTCACGGCGCAGAAGCCGAGTCGCCTCGTGAAGAAGAAGGTCGTCTGGCTGCACGCCAGCGCCTTCTACGAGCTCAGTAAGGCCAAGACCTCGATCACCCGGGTCTGCGTGCAGGTGAGCAATTACAAGTCCACCAGGAACTGCGGCTCGGTCCCCCACCCTGTCTCGGGCGGCATCGGGTCGAAGGACCTGAAGTGTGGCAAGAAGGGCACCTGGCACGGGGTGAAGTCGGTGGCGTGGTTCGAGAACAAGAACCACGAGCAGATCGGTGACAAGCGCCAGTCGGGGCTGTACATGATCAAGTGCTGACGGCTTCATCTGACATCGGCGATCGAGACGCGCGACTCTCCACAGAGGCGCTTTGGTCCTCGACCTGAATGAGAGCTGTTAACGCATCGGGCCGGCACCCCATTGGGTGCCGGCCCGATGCGTTGTCCGGGAGGCTCAGCGGAGTTCGTTGATGCGGATCATGTTGCCCGCGGGATCGCGGAAGGCGCAGTCGCGCGTCCCGTACGGCTGCTCCGTCGGCTCCTGGGCGACCTCGGCGCCGCCCGCCCGTACCTTCTCGAACGTGCCGTCGAGGTCGGCGGTGGCCAGGACGAGGCGGGCGTAGGTGCCCTTGGCCATCATCTCGGCGATGATCCGGCGCTCGTCCTCGGTGATGCCGGGGTCGGCGGCCGGCGGGTGCAGGACGATGGACGTTCCGGGCTGGCCGGGAGGGCCGACCGTGAGCCAGCGCATCTTGCCGCTTCCGACGTCCTGGCGGACCTCGAAGCCGAGAGCGTCGCGATAGAAGGCCAGGGAGGCGTCCGGGTCGTCGTGCGGGAGAAAGGTCCAGTGAATGGTGATGTCCATGGCCGTAACGCTAGGCGCGGCCCGCTGACCGGCGCTTCTCGATTCCTGACCGGTCTGGCGACCTGTTTCAGTGACACGCGACGGGATCCCGTTGTCCCCCGTGCGAGCTACCCGCGAGTGTCCACTGCGCGGTGACGATTCCAAGCCGTCGAATCCATAGCGTTCTCGACATCGCCGCGGCGCTCCGGCCGCGGAATCTCGCAGCGGAATCGCGCAGAGGAATCGCGCAGAGGAATCGCGCAAGGGAGTCGTCATGCGCTTGTTGAAGCAACTCTTGCCCGTAGTGGCGGTCGCTTTCGTCGGCGGCCAGGTCGTGACCGCGGTGCGGGGGAACGCACTTTTGAGCCTGGTCGTCGGCGTCGCGACGGCCGTGCTCGCGGTGTTCGTGTACGCCTGGACGGTGCGGTGGTCCGAGCGCCGCGCACCGGTGGAGGTGGCGGCCAAAGGCGCCACCACCCGCATCGGCCTGGGGGTGCTGATCGGCGTCGGATGGTTCGGCGCCGTCATCGTGAACATCGCCTTCCTGGGCGACTACCGGGTCGACGGCTTCGGGTCGGTGACGGGCGCGGTCGGGCTGTTCGGCTTCATGGCCGCTGCCGCCGTGACCGAGGAGCTGATGTTCCGCGGCGTCCTGTTCCGGATCATGGAGGAACGCGTCGGCACGTGGATGGCACTGGTGCTGACCAGCGTGCTCTTCGGCGGGTGGCACCTGCTCAACCCGGACGCCACCCTGTGGGGCGCGATCGCCATCGCGATCGAGGCCGGCGGCACGCTCGCCGCCGCGTACGCCGCCACCCGCTCCCTGTGGGTGCCGATCGGCCTGCACTTCGGCTGGAACTTCGCCGAGGCCGGCATCTTCGGCACCGAAGTGTCCGGCAATGGCAAGACCGAGGGGCTGCTGCACGGCGTGACTTCGGGCCCGGCCCTGCTCACCGGCGGCCGGTTCGGACCGGAGGCAAGCCCGTACACGGTCGTGATCGGCGTGCTGATGACGGTCGTGTTCCTGTGGGTGGCCCACCGGCGCGGCAACCTGGTCCCTCGCCGGCGCAGCGCCCGCGCCGCCGCGGCCGCTACCCTCGCCCAGTGATCGATCTCCGGTGGGTCACGGACCTGTGGCGGCGGTGTGACGTCATGGTCCGGGATCTTCCGCTCGCGCTGGTGCTGACCGTCGGATCGCTCCTGCCGGCCTTCCACGGCTTCGGGACGCAGCTCGGCGACCTGCCGACCCGCCCCTTCGACGCGCTGGCCGTCGTGGCGGTCGCCCTGGAGTGCCTCCCACTCGCCGTGCGCCGACGGTGGCCGGCCGTTTGTGCCGTCCTGGTGGTGGTCGGCTTCGCCCTCGATCAGCTCCGCGGCTACCACGAGGTAGCGGGCACCGCACTGCCCATCGCGCTGATGAGCACGGGCGCCCACCTGGAACGTCACCGGCGCGTCACCGCGGTCCTCTTCTCAGCGGCGTACGTTCCGCTGGCGATCGCGCTTCATCGGCTCGGCGGGGCCGAGCGGCTGTCCGGATTCGTGGTGTTCTACCTGGCGCTGGTCCTCGCCTGGGGGATCGGATGTTGGCTGCGCTCCACCCGGGCCGCCGAGGCCGAACGCCGCCGCCACGTCGCCGAGGCCACCCGCACCGCCGAGCGCACCCGAATCGCCCGCGAACTCCACGACGTCGTGACCCACCACGTGACCGCGATGGTCGTGCAGGCGGAGGCGGCACGTTACCTGACCGCCGCCCCCGAACGCCTCGATCAGACCCTGACCGCCGTCACCGACACCGGCCGGCAGGCCATCACCGACCTGCGGCACCTGCTCGACCTGCTCAAACCCGACCACGACACCGACGCCAGGACACCGTCCGTCGGCGAATTCGACACGCTCGTGGAGCAGACCCGCCGGGCCGGACAACCGGTGGAGTTCACCAAGGAGGGCAGGCCGGCGCACTCGGCCCGCAGCGCCGAGTTCGTGGCCTACCGGGTCGTGCAGGAAGCCCTGACGAACGCCCTCAAGTACGCCCACGGCAGCCGCACCGTGGTCGGCGTGCGCTACGACGAAAGAGAGATCACCGTGCAGGTCAGCACCGACGGTTCCGGCTCACCGACCGGCTCCCTCGGAGGGAGCGGCCGGGGCCTGGCCGGGCTCCGCGAACGCGTTGCGGCCCTGGACGGCGAGTTCAGCGCGGACGCACGGCCGGACGGCGGCTTCCTCGTGCGGGCACGCATCCCCGCGCAGAACCCGTCGTGAACGCGCCGATCCGGGTCCTGGTCTGCGACGACCAGGCGCTGATCCGCACCGGGTTCGCCACGATCATCGACGCGCAACCCGATCTCGAGGTGGTGGGCGAGTGCGGAGACGGCCGCGCCGCGGTCGACCTCGCCGGCCGACTGAACCCGGACCTGGTCGTGATGGACGTACGGATGCCGGTCCTCGACGGCATCGAGGCGACCCGCCTGCTCGCCGGCGCCGGGGTGGAACATCCCACCAAGGTGCTCGTGGTGACGACGTTCAACCTGGACGAGTACGTCTACGAGGCGCTCCGCGCGGGAGCGAGCGGATTCCTGCTCAAAGACGCCCCACCCGCACAACTGCTGCACGGCATCCGCACCGTCGCGACCGGCGCCGCGCTGCTGGCACCCGAGGTGACCCGACAGCTCGTCGGCAGGTACGCGGCCCGGATCCGCCCCGCGGAGAGCACGCCGGACGAGGATGCGCTGACCCCGCGCGAACTGGAGGTACTACGCCTCATCGCCGACGGCCTGTCCAACCGCGAGATCGCCGCGACGTTGGTGATCAGTCAGGAGACCGTCAAGACGTACGTGTCCCGCATCCTCACCAAGCTCGACCTGCGCGACCGCGTGCAGGCGGTGGTCTACGCCTACCGCAACGGCCTGGTGACCTGAGTCCGCCAGGTGCGCCGACCTAGGTTATTTCGTGGGGCAGAGCACTGCTTCGGCGGCTTTGTTGAGAGCGGCCGGGTCGAAGGTCATGTTGGAAACGCTCAGCGTGGCCGACACGGCGAACTGCAGGCGGCCGTCGGGCGTGGCGAAGGTGACGGCGGCGAATCCCGGCCCACTTCCCGCCTGCAGCTCCAGCGCGGGCTCACCGCCGCATACGCGAGGGGGCGGCGTCGCCCCACTCGCCTGTGGCTTGGGCGCCGGCGGCACGATCTCCTGTTGAAGCGCGGGCGGCAGGAGTCTGCCCTGACTGAACGCACGCCGGAAGACGCTGATGTCATGCGCGGTGGAGACGATCCCTCCGGCCGCGCCGCCGAAGCTCGCATTCTGCCGATCCGCGTCGCGTGGCCTACCCTCGGCATCGGGGAAGTAGCCATGCCCGTGCGGCCCCTTGATGCCCTGCGGAGGCTTGAAGGTCAGATACGTGCTCTTCATCCTGAGCGGTGCGAATATCCGCCGGGTGAACTCATCCGACAGGGTACGGCCGGTGAGTCGCTCGATGATCATTCCGATGAGCACGTAGTTGGTGTTGGAGTAGGAGAACTTCTCTCCCGGTTCCCCGGTCCGGGGCAGGCTCCGGGAGGCCTTCACCAGATCGACCGGACGGTAGTAGGTGGTGAAGTCGAAGTCGTCGAACCGTCCGCTGTCGAAGAAATCCGGGATGCCGGAGGTGTGCCGGATCAACTCCCGCACGGTGATGTCATCGGCCCGCTCCACCAGACCCTGCGCAGCCACCTCCGGCAGGACCTTGCTGAGCTTGTCGTCCAGGCTGAGCCGGCCCTCCTGGACCAGTTGCAGCAGCACCGTGGCGGTGATCTGCTTCGTCTGCGACCCGATGCGGTAGCGGGAACCGGCGGGGATCCTGCCGCGCTTACCTCCGAGCAGACGGGAGCCGGCCGACCCCTTGCCGACGCGCTTGCCGTCGACGTACACCTCGCCGATCGCGCCCACCACTCCGGCGGACTTGGCGAGGGCTTCCATCGCCTTCCGCACATTCCCGACCTGAGGCCGGCTGCGGCCGGCCCGCTCAGCGGTGGCGGCGGTCGCGGGCGCGGCGATGCTCAGCGTCAGCATCGCGCAGGCCAAACCAGCGACCCGGGCCGTCGTCGCACGATTCACAACGATGATCCTTTGCTTGGGAGTCACGTCGTGAACCGTTCTAGGCAACAGGCGGTCACACCCCGGTCCGCGAACCTGTGACCGCGCTGTGACCTCATCACGAGTGATAGACCCGCCAAAGACGCCGGGTTGCGATGCTCAGCCCAGGCCGGCCGTGACGAGGCGACTGAGACCAGAGATCACGAAGGGCCAGTGTCCGTCGGACACCGGCCCTGGCGCTATGCCTGGCGACAGCCACTGGTTTGAGGCGGCGGAAGCAACGTTCGACGACGTTGCGGCACTGGTGGACGACATGAGGATTGTTCGTATGCCGCCGTGCGGCGATGTCGCCGCTCGCAAGTTCACATGGCCAACCGAGACCAGAAAGCGCGTCGGGCCGGTACCTCAGGGGTACCGGCCCGGTGTTCTGCCTGCTCAGGCTGGCGGAGGAAGCGAGACTCGAACTCGCGAGGCGTTGCCACCAACACGCTTTCCAAGTCTGCGGATGTACGTACAGCCGAGATCGGGAGCGTCCACGGCCAGGGCCGGAGCAGTCCAGCGGGTGCCTGCAGACGCTCGTGAACGAGGGCGAATGAGGCGAGAAATGAGACTACGTCGATCCGGTCTGAGATACCGGAAGCATCGTGGCTGCTCGGTTCCGGGCCTTCAGGCGACTAACGACGGAACCGCTCAAGCACCGCTAGCGGCTGGCCCTTCAGGAGAAGGGAGACCGCCAGACACAGCAGGGCAATCCTCCAGATCAGAGGCCAGGAAGTGTCCAGTACCTGGCAGCAGTGTCGGATGATCTTCAAGAGGAGCCCGGTGAAGGCATCTACGTTGCGCTCCATACGGCGCATCCGTCCGGTGAAAGGCTCTGAGGGCTTGGGCAGTTCGCTCATGCGGCGACCGCCTGCGTGCAGCACGAAAGCATGATGAAACTCCTCCGGGTGAAGGCATGTCCGCACTGGGGCGGAAGCCTGGTGGGCCGTGGTTTCAGGCGAAACCATAGCCGACCAGGGCGTGCTTGTCGCCCAAGCGTTCGAACATGGCAACCCGTCAGACTGGCGTCGAGGTAACCTCAGGTCTCGTGTATGCCAGGCAGGAGCTCAATGACGGCCTTTCGTAGTACCGCTGAGGCACTGCTGTTGCTATCCGAGCGACCGGTCAGCGAGGCGATCGCTGAACATCTCCGGACGGTGAACGATCTGCTGGCCTCGAGGTCAGAGCGTCGGTCGTGGGATCGCAGCTTGCCCACCTTGGCATGGGATCTTGTCGATGCGGGGCTCGGCCAGATCGAGATGCTGATCGAGTATCAGCTTCCTCTAACCAGCAAACGGGCCGACGTCGTACTTGCCGGACTTGATCGACGGACTGGTGCCGACACCTACGTAGTGCTGGAGCTCAAGCAGTGGAGCCGTGCCGAGATATGGGAGGACGACCCTCGTCGAAGCCTCGTGGGCGGTGGCGCGTCTGACCAGCCCGTTCTGCACCCGATGCTTCAGGCCAAGAGCTACCGCGACTACATCGTCGACTTCATCCCTGCCCTGGCAGATCGGCCGGACGCGGTACACGCCGTGACGTACCTGTACGACGTGGCCCCGGATGATGTAGCCGATCTCCACGATGCCGCAGAAGATAGCCGTGCGCGCTTGTTCACCGCAGCCACTCGGGGTGCGTTTCTGGAATACCTTCGTCGTCGGTTCGCCGCTCAGCCAGGACGACAGGCGGGCGACCGGCTGCTGCAAAGCAAGGTGCGGCCATCCAAGCAGCTCCTAAAACTCGCTGGAGAGGAGATCAGGAATCGAGAGCAGTTCACCCTGCTCGACGAGCAGCGTCTGGCTTACGAGCTCGTATTGCACGCAGTTCAAAAAGCAAGGTTGGGGGATCAGAAGACCATTGTTGTTGTCACCGGTGGGCCTGGCAGCGGGAAAAGTACAATCGGACTATCGCTGCTTGGAAACCTATCCCGGCAAGGCCTCTCCGTTGCGCATGCCACGGGGTCTAGAGCATTTACGCAGACGATGCGCCGCTATGTGGCCAGAGGCTCGTCCCAGACAAAGAATCTCTTCAAGTATTTCAATAGCTTCATCGACGCCCCAAAGAACGGCTTGGATGTCCTCATTTGCGATGAGGCGCACCGGATTCGGGCTGTGTCATCCAACCGCTTTACTCCAGCTTCGCTGCGCACTGACCGACCGCAAGTCGAGGAGTTGATTGACGCGGCACGTGTGCCGGTCTTCCTTCTTGACGAATATCAGGTTGTACACCCTGGAGAGATGGGTTCCCTGGCGCAGATTCGCGGCCACGCTGAAGCTAAGGGGCTGAAAGTCATCGAAGTCGTACTTAACGAGCAATTCAGATGCGGCGGCAGCCGCAAATACGAGGAATGGGTGCTGAGGCTGCTCGGCCTGGCTGAAGGTGGACCGCTGCTGTGGACAGGCGATGATCGATTTAAAATCATCCTGGCTGATTCGCCAAATGAAATGGAAGCGGTACTGCGTGGCAATCTAGAGCGCGGATATTCGGCCCGGATTACCGCTGGCTACTGTTGGCCGTGGAGTGACCCGCGTGACCACCGTACCCTAGTCCCGGACGTGGCGATTGGCGACTGGGCCAGGCCCTGGAGTGTTAAGGGCGAACGGGCTGTCGGAACCGCGCCGCCCAGTGCGTTGTGGTCAACGATGGACGGTGGCTTCGAACAGGTCGGGTCCGTCTATACCGCTCAGGGCTTCGAGTACGACTGGAACGGCGTGATTATCGGCCCAGATCTTGTATATCGTGAAGGGCGTCTGGTTACTGTACGCGGAGAAAATCATGACCCTGCACTCCGGCGACGTACGGTAACGGACGAGGCGGCCGATCGACTGGTCCGCAATATATATAAGGTGCTGTTCACTCGGGGCATGGTTGGCACGATAATCTATTCGACCGATCGTGAAACCCAGCAATTCCTTCGGACAGCGGCACAGACTGACGTACCGATCGGGTGATCAGATCTTCGTTGCGGAAGTAGTGACCGTGTCGCGACCTGCAGAAACAGGATCACGGGAAGGTTGGCTCATACACCACCCGCGTGGACGTCCCGGTGCCCATCGGCGTTCACGCCGGTCGCGACCAGCACGTAGACGTTGACGGTCCGGCCGCCCTCGCGGACCTTCTGGGTCAGGGCGTCCATCCACACGAACGTGTAAGGACCGGCGTCCAAAGCCCGGTTGCGGAACGCGGTGACCTGAACGTCCAAGACCTTGCTCATCTCACTGACCTGGCTCTTGGAGATGCCCTTGATGCCAAGCTGGTCGACGAGTTTGTCGACGCGGCGGGTCGAGACGCCCAGCAGATACGAGGTGGCCACCACCGAGATCAGGGCCTGTTCGGCCCGACGACGGCGTTCCAGCAGGCACTCGGGGAAGTGTGACCCCGAGCGCAGCTTCGGGATCGCGAGTTCGATCGCGCCCGCGCGGGTGTCCCAGTCCCGCTCCCGGTAGCCGTTACGCCGGTTGACGCGCCCGTCGCTGCGCTGGCCGTAGCCGGCCTCGCAGATCGTATCCGCCTCGACGCTCATCAGCGCCTCGGCCATGGTCTTGACCATCTTCCGCAGCAGATCCGGCTCACACGCCCCGATCTGCTCGGCGAACCACCCGGCAGGGTCCACACTGTTGTCCACGGCCATCGCGCTGGTCTCCCTTGACTTCGCATCTCGAAGGATCACGCGATGGCCGTCTCAGTTCACGACGCTATGCCTCTGATCAGCGGAAACTCATACACCACGTCCGTGCACGCAACCGCGACCCGTGGCGCCTCGTTGATCGAAGACCCCCCTCGCTTGATGTCGATCATTGCGGCGATCGTCGTGCGTAGGTTGGCCTTGGTGGGCTCCTTCTGCAGCTAACGAGCCAGCACCTGACTTTCAACCGGTCATCGCCGCTGTCGGCGAAGTGAGGCGCCTGCTGACAGCCAAAGGGCTGGCCGACATGGCTCTGAGCTGGACGAACGTGTCTGGGGTTGCTGTATCTCCTGCACGTACAGGTGCGCGTGCACCTGTACGTGTTACTGGGCTGCCTGTTGATACCTGACTACCTGCTGGCGAAAAAGATCATTTGTCGTCAATCGGCCAATGCCGCTGCTAGCGAGCCGCCTGCTGGCAGCCGGTGGGCCGATCGGTACGGCTCTGAGCTGGGCAAACGTGTCAGAGGGGCATGTGTCCCTTGTGGGGGGATTTACTGTTGTACCCGGCTTGGCATCGTTGGCTGGTTGCCTAGTTGGGTGGCGAGGGTAAAATTCCTCTGAGCTGCGCAAATGCATGCGATGGGAAGGGTCTGTGGCGTGCATTTGGGTCGATCGATGGCGGCGTGGTGGCTTGCCACCTGTCGCGTCCAACAGGCATTGTGTGTGTACACCGGTTTAGCGTCGTCGCTGACGGCAGCTTGATTGGGACAAAGGTGCCCTCCGCTATGTCACTGGTAGGCGTCACAGCGGAGGGCAGGTTGAAACCGTTGCGTCCGCTAGATCGTTGGCGCGATCTAGCGGCCGTGGCGCGCGATCAGAAGATGGTGCGCCATCGGCCACACGGCGAGGGCCAAGAGGATGATCGCAGCGACCAGATTCATGACCGCCGCTCTCATGTCCATACGCGCCCGTCGCATGGCCGAGTGGTTCCAGCCCCTCTTGCCAAGTCCCCGACGGGAGTCGGGCTTCCGACGCCAGAGAGGCATGCGACCTCCTCGGTTGTGATCACCTTTCGGTGATTCCTACGGTCGAGAAGAGACCCCACGCCACTCTCACTGTAGAGAGGCAATCCGACCCTATCGGGCGCCGTGTACGTCCGGCGAGTATCAGCGCCGGGCGTGTCCCTCCGCCTCCACCGCCGCCGTGGCCTGAAGACAGTCCGTAAAATGCCTCGTCGCACCGGCCTCTGAGTGAGCGCAAATGAGACTAGAGACATGCCGGGCCGGTACCCCAGGGGTACCGGCCCGGCATCGTGCCTGATCAGCTGGCGGAGGATGCGAGATTCGAACTCGCGAGGCGTTGCCACCAACACGCTTTCCAAGCGTGCGCCCTAGGCCACTAGGCGAATCCTCCGCCGAAGAGCCTACCGGTTCTCCGGCAGTGTGCGAACCTCGATAACCGCGCTCGGCGGGATCGGGCCGTAGATGTGGGGGAAGACGTCGTCTCCGACGGGCTCGTGCCGGACGTCCAGACCCTCCGGGTCGACGACCAGAAGTACCAGATCGTCGAGGTCGGCGTAGAAGGCGCGTCGGACCTTGCGTACCTGTTCCTCGTCCCGGGAGGCGTGGATGAAGCCCTCCTCGGCCAGCGTACGGCCGCGGGTCGACACCTCGTACGGGCGGCCGGCGTCGCGTGCGGCCTCCCACTCTGACCGCTCGGCGATGTGGAAGATAGGTGTCCGCGTGTCCTCGAGATCCCCTGCCATGAAGCAGAGCGTACGGGCCGAACCCGTCCGCCGGATGCCATAGACTCGGGGCAGACCCCTCGCACGGCGTCCATCCTGTGAACCTCCCCAGGGCCGGAAGGCAGCAAGGATAAGCAGGCTCTGACGGGTGTGCGGGGGGTCCTCTTTTTCGACGAGGACGGACCCCCATGAGTCTGGCTCTGTACCGCAAGTACCGGCCAGCGACGTTCGCCGAGCTCAAGGGGCAGGAGCACGTCGCCGAGCCGCTTCAGCAGGCGTTGCGCAATGGGCGCATCAACCACGCCTACCTGTTCAGTGGGCCGCGTGGTTGCGGCAAGACGTCGAGTGCGCGCATCCTCGCCCGCTCGCTGAACTGCGAGAAGGGTCCGACTCCGGATCCGTGCGGCGTGTGCGAGTCCTGTGTGGCGCTCGGGCCCTCTGGCGCGGGCCACATCGACGTCATCGAGATCGACGCGGCGTCCCACGGTGGTGTCGACGACGCCCGTGATCTGCGGGAGCGCGCGTTCTTCGCGCCGGTGGCTGCGCGCTACAAGATCTACATCATCGACGAGGCGCACATGGTGACCCGTGAGGGGTTCAACGCGCTGCTGAAACTCGTCGAGGAGCCTCCGCCGCACCTGAAGTTCATCTTCGCGACGACCGAGCCCGAGAAGGTCATCGGGACGATCCGGTCGCGGACCCACCATTACCCGTTCCGGCTGATCCCGCCGGGCACCCTCCGTGAGTTGCTGGAGGAGATCCTCCAGAAGGAGGCCGTGCCGTACGAGCCCGCCGCGATCCCGCTGGTCGTGCGGGCCGGCGCGGGGTCGGCGCGTGACTCCGAGTCGATCCTCGACCAGCTCCTGGCGGGCTCGGGTGAAGAGGGCATCACGTACGCCCGCGCGGTGTCGCTGCTCGGCTACACCGACTCGGCCCTGCTGGACGAGGTCGTGGACGCGGTGGCGTCTCATGACGGGGCGGCGGTGTTCGCCGCGATCGACCGTGTGATGGAAGGCGGGCAGGACCCGCGGCGGTTCGCCGCCGACCTGCTGGAACGCTTCCGTGACCTCGTCATCCTGTCGAACGTCCCCGACTCCGGCGCGACGGGCCTGCTGAACGTTCCGCCGGACGAGTTGGAGCGGATGCAGGCGCAGGCGTCGCGGCTGGGTTCCGCCGAGCTGACGCGCGCCGCCGATCTGCTGCACACCGGCCTCACGGAGATGCGCGGGGCGACGTCGCCGCGGCTGCTGCTCGAGCTGATCAGCGCCCGGATCCTGCTGCCCGGCGCGTACGACGACGAGGCGTCGCTGCTCACCCGCCTCGAGCGGCTCGAGCGCCGCGTCGCGGTCGGCGGCGCGGCCCCGGCCGCCGCGCCGATGCCGCACACCCCCCAGACCCCGGCGGCATCCGCGCCGCAGCCTTCGCCCGTGGCCTCGTCTCAGCCGCCCCCTGCCCAAGGGCGGCCGCAGTCGGAGTCTCCGCAGGCACGGGTCGCGGCTCCGCCCGAGGCCGATCGGCCGCAGCCCTCCGCCGCGCATGGGTCGCAGGCCACAGGTCAGACCCGGACGTCCCAGGGGGACCGGCGGCCCCCCGGCGGTGACGGGCCCGCCGGCGTCCAGGGCGGGAGTGCGGACTGGCCGGTTCCCGCTCGGCCCTCCAGTGGCGGGCAGTCGTCCGGCCGGCCATCCGAGGCCGGCCCGGCGTCCTCCCACGGTCAGCCGTCAGCATCGACATCGGCGCCCGGCCAGTCCTCCGGCTCTGCGTCTTCGTACGGCCAGTCCGCCTCCGAGCCGTCGGCGGCCCCCAGTGCCCCGGCCGGTGGGGTGGACGTCGCCGCGATCCGGCGGATGTGGCCCGACATTCTCGAGGCGGTCAAGCAGCGGAGCAAGGTCGCCTGGATCGTCCTCATGGAGGGCGTCGAGGTCGCGTCGCTGCAGGGGGAGGTGCTGACCCTCGCGTTCGCCAACGAGGGCAAGCGGCGCGGTTTCACGACCGGGGGCAAGGACGCCGTCCTCCGTGACGCGCTGAAGGAGATCCTCGGCGTCGAGTGGCGCATCGACGCGGTTCTCGAGGGCGGTTCGGGGCAGGCCTCGCGGCCGGCACCGCCGCCACCGGATCCCGGTGGGTGGGGTGCCCCGGCGACCCCGCCGCGCGAGACCCGTACGACGCCGCCGCCTGAGTCGGCGCCGGTTCCGCCGCCCAGCGCGCCTCCGCCACCGCCACCCGAGCCTGTGGACGAGGCGGACGAGGTCGACCCCGAAGGCGACGCCGACGCGGACAGCGAGGCCGTGCTCACCGGGATGGCCCTGATCGAGCAGGTGCTCGGCGGAAAGGTCATCCAGGAGTTCGACAACACCTGACGATCGGCAAAAGGATCGGTAACGACGCGGTCATGCCGCCCCGCCTCGATCGGTCCCGCGCCTTTCGTACGGGCCTCGTCGGGCGGGCGGGAGGCGTTTCGGCACGGCCGTACCGGTTGCGCAGAGCCACATACCGGATTCGGGGCGGACCCCGTAGTCTCGTCTCATTGGACGATCTGAATGAGGAGAGCACCGTGGAACCCGGTGGCCAGCCGAATATCCAGCACATGTTGCAGCAGGCGCAGCGTATGCAGGAGCAGTTCATGAGCCTGCAGCGCGAACTCGCGCAGGCGGAGGTCGAGGGCACCGCCGGTGGCGGCCTTGTCTCCGCGACGGTCAACGGGCAGAACGAAGTGACCAAGATCGTCATTGATCCGGCCGCGATCGACCCCGCGGACCCGTCGGACACCGCCGAGACGGTCGCCGATCTGGTCCTCGCGGCGATCCACAACGCCGTGGAAGAGGCGCAGAAGTTGGCGCAGGAGAAGATGGGACCATTGACCGAGGGCCTGGGCGGCCTGGGCGGTGGATTGGGTCTGCCCGGTATGTGAGCTCGGGCGGCCGGGTGCCGTCCTCGCGGCGGCACCCGCCTCGCCACGCTCGCCGGACGCGCTTCGATCAGGGAGGTCTCGAAGGACGTCCGGGGATGTGACTCATGGTCGCCGAGCGTCGCATGAGGATCGTCCGCCCACTGCCCAGGTCAGAAGAGCCTCCCGGACGACATCACCGAAGACGGCGCTCCCGGTGAGCGCGTCGACGAGGAGAAGGGAGGGGCCGTGTACGAAGGGGTTGTCCAGAACCTCATCGACGAGTTGGGCAGGCTGCCCGGCGTCGGACCGAAGAGCGCACAGCGGATCGCCTTCCACCTGCTCGCCGCGGATCCCGCCGACGTCACGCGGCTGACCGAGGCGCTGCGGGAGGTCAAGGACAAGGTCAGGTTCTGCAGCGTCTGCGGAAACGTCGCCGAGGCCGAACAGTGCCGGATCTGCCGTGACGCCCGCCGCGACACCCACGTGATCTGCGTGGTGGAGGAGCCGAAGGACGTCGTCGCGGTCGAGAAGACGCGGGAGTTCCGAGGCCGCTATCACGTGCTCGGCGGGGCGATCAGCCCGATCGAGGGCGTCGGCCCCGACGATCTGCGCATCCGGGAGCTCATGCAGCGCCTCGCCGACGGTGAGGTCACCGAGCTGATCCTTGCCACCGACCCCAATCTCGAAGGGGAGGCGACCGCCACCTATCTTGCCCGGCTCGTGAAACCGATGGGACTCACCGTCACCCGGCTGGCCAGCGGACTGCCGGTGGGAGGCGACCTGGAATACGCCGACGAGGTCACGCTCGGTCGCGCGTTCGAAGGACGGAGGCTGCTCGATGTCTGAGGACAGCAAGTCTGAGCTCAGCTGGATGACGCTCGCCGACCGTGTGGCGAAGCACGCCGGAAACTACCTGACGGGGCTGACCGCCGTGGCGCGTGGCGAGGCCGGTGGCCACGCGGTGCCGTTGCTGCTGCTCGAGGTGTCGCAGATCGCGCTCGCCGGGGCCCAGCTCGGGGCCAGCACCGACGTGATCCTGCCGGACAACTGGGAGCCGGACGTCGGGGAGGACCCGGATCTCGATTCCACCCGTCAGGGGCTTGCCGAGCGCCTGACCGACGTCGATGAGTACACCGAGGTCTTCGATCCGTACAAGGATCCCGAGACCACCGCATATCGCCTTTCGGACGATCTCGTGGACGTGGCGAGCGACCTGGTGCACGGGCTGCGTCACTATGACGCCGACCGCAAGCTCGAGGCGCTGTGGTGGTGGCAGTACAGCTACTTCAACCACTGGGGCAACCACTGTGGTGCGGCGCTTCGGGCGCTGTACGCCGTGTCGGCGAGCGCGCGGCTCGACGTCATGGAGGAGCCCGTCGCGGGGTAGATCCGTCGTGGATCCCTTTCCGTCGCAAGGTTTCCGGAGCGTTACACGACTTTCGGGAAATCTCGCATATCGGGACAAATCTGGCCGGGTATTGGGCTGACCTCGGTAGACTCGGGTCTCGACTGCCTGATCCCCATCCGAGGAGTGCTCACGCGTGGCTCTTGTCGTGCAGAAGTACGGTGGCTCCTCCGTCGCCGACGCTGAAAGCATCAAGCGCGTCGCCCAGCGGATCGTTTCCACGAAGCGGGACGGCCACGACGTCGTTGTCGTGGTGTCCGCCATGGGTGATACGACGGACGAGCTCATCGATCTCGCCAACAAAGTCAGCCCCCTTCCGCCCGCACGTGAGCTGGACATGCTGCTCACGTCCGGCGAGCGCATCTCCATGGCACTCCTGGCCATGGCCATCGCCAACCTCGGGCACGAGGCGCGGTCGTTCACCGGATCCCAGGCCGGTGTGATCACGGACGGTACGCACGGCAGGGCGCGGATCATCGACGTCACGCCCGGCCGCATCCGGGACGCGATCGACGAGGGGTCCATCGCGATCGTCGCCGGCTTCCAGGGCGTCTCCCAGGATTCCAAGGACATCACCACGCTCGGCCGGGGCGGGTCCGACACGACGGCGGTGGCGCTGGCCGCGGCGCTCGGCGCGGACGTCTGCGAGATCTACACCGACGTCGACGGCATCTTCACGGCCGACCCGCGGATCGTGCCCGCGGCGCGCCGCATCCCCGACATCTCCTACGAGGAGATGATGGAGATGGCTGCGTGCGGCGCGAAGATCCTGCACCTGCGCTGCGTGGAGTACGCCCGGCGGTATGGCATGCCGATCCACGTCCGGTCGTCGTTCAGCCACAAGACCGGCACGTGGGTCAAGAACAGCATCGAGGGAAGCCAGATGGAACAAGCGATCATCTCCGGCGTCGCACACGACCGGAGCGAGGCGAAGATCACGGTCGTCGGGGTTCCCGACAAGGTCGGCGAAGCGGCGACGATCTTCTCCACGCTGGCCGACGCCGAGATCAACATCGACATGATCGTGCAGAACGTCTCGGCCGCGGCGACCAACCGCACGGACATCTCCTTCACCCTGCCGCGCACGGACGGGCAGACGGCGATCAAGGCCCTCAACAAGATCAAGGAGCGCATCGGCTTCGACTCGCTCCGCTACGACGACCAGATCGGCAAGGTCTCGCTGATCGGCGCGGGCATGCGGTCCCACCCCGGCGTGACCGCCAAGTTCTTCGGCTCGATCGCCGACGCGGGCGTCAACATCGAGATGATCTCCACCTCGGAGATCCGGATCTCGGTGGTCGTCGACCAGGACGACGTGGACGCCGCCGTCACCGCCGCCCACCGCGCGTTCGACCTGGACGCCGACCAGGTGGAGGCCGTTATCTACGGGGGTACCGGCCGATGAGCAGGAAGCCCACTCTCGCGCTCGTCGGCGCCACCGGCGCGGTCGGCACCGTCATGCGCGACATCGTGTCCTCCCGCGAGGACGTCTACGGCGAGATCCGTCTCGTCGCCTCCGCCCGGTCCGCCGGCAAGCGGCTCCCCGTACGCGGCGAGGAGCTCGTCGTCCAGGAGCTGACCCCGGAGGTCTTCGACGGCGTCGACATCGCGATGTTCGACGTGCCCGACGAGGTGTCGAAGGTCTGGGTGCCGATCGCCGCCGAGCGCGGCGCGGTGGTCGTCGACAAGTCCGGCGCGTTCCGGATGGATCCGGACGTTCCGCTCGTCGTCCCGGAGGTCAACGCCGAGGCCGTACGGAACCGGCCCCGGAACATCATCTGCTGTCCGAACTGCACGACCCTGTCGATGATGGCCGCGATGGGCGCGCTGCACGAGGAGTACGGCCTGGAGTCCCTCGTCGTCGCCTCGTACCAGGCGGTGTCCGGCGCGGGCGTGGCCGGCACGGAGCGCATGTACGCCGAGATCGAGGCCGTCGCCGGCGACCGTACGCTCGGCCAGACCGCCGGCGACGTGCGCAAGGCGATCCAGAACCGCCTCGGCGAGACCGAGTCGCCGTTCCCGGCCCCGATGGCGCTCAACGTCGTGCCCTGGGCGGGCTCGCTCAAGGAGGACGGCTGGGCCTCGGAGGAGCTCAAGCTCCGCAACGAGTCCCGGAAGATCCTCGGCATCCCCGACCTGAAGGTCTCCGCGACCTGCGTACGGGTGCCCGTGATCACGACCCACTCGCTGGCCGTCCACGCGACGTTCGAGCGGCCGGTCACGGTGGAGGGCGCGCGCGCGATCCTGGACGCCGCCCCGACCGTCGTGGTCATGGACGACCCGGCGAACGGCGTCTTCCCGACGCCCGCCGACGTGGTCGGCACGGACCCGACGTACGTCGGCCGGATCCGCCAGGCGATCGACTTCCCGAACACGCTGGAGCTGTTCGTCTGCGGCGACAACCTGCGCAAGGGCGCCGCGCTGAACGCCGCGGAGATCGCCGAGGTGGTCGCCGCCGAGTTCACCGCCTGATCTTTCAGGGCCGTCCCGGCGGTGCGACGCACCGCCGGGACGCGCCGACGCAGCCGGCCGCCAGGGCGTCGGACATAATCCGTGCATGGATCATGTTGCGGTGCGGGAGTTCGTGGACGGCTGGGTGGCGGCGTGGAACGCCCATGACTTGGACGCGTTGCTGGCCCACTTCGCGGAGGACGTGACGTTCCGTTCGCCGGTCGCGGCTCAGCTTGTCGGTGGTGATGGGACCATCCAGGGCAAGGCGGCGCTGCGCGCCTACTGGACGGAGGGGCTGCGGCGCATTCCCGACCTGCGGTTTGAGGTCCTCCACACCTACGTTGGCGTCGATTGCCTCGTCATCAACTACCGCAATCAGAAGGGCGGCCTGGTCAACGAGGTGCTGATCTTCGACGGCCCGCTGGTGGTCGAGGGATACGGGACCTATCTCGGCGATGACGCGAACCCAGCCGGTGCGACGGCGGACTGAACGCGCCTGGGGTCATGTCGTCAGCCGCCAAGTGCCGTCGCCGACCTCACCTTGGGCAGGGCTGAGGCGCTGGTCGTCTCGTTCCCTGAATCTTGCGTTGAGCGGCGCGGCAGGAGGTGTCCTACGTGTCCAATGCCATGTCATCGGGAGTGGATTCTCACCGGCGATCGGAGTCCTGGATCGGATTGCGAAGATCAGCCGAGCGTGAACGTCCTGGCGCGGATACGGCGCCGGCTGGGAGGGTGTGCCTCATGGAGGACTTGCGGGACGCCGAGCGCCGACTCCAGGCCGCGCAGCTCGCTGGGGATGTCGAGGCGCTGGATGGGCTGTTGGATGATCGACTGATCTTCACCTTCGGTGCGAACGTTCAGACCAAGACGGACGACCTGGAACTGCACCGCACTCGGACGCAGGTGGTGACGAGGGTGGCCGAGGAGGAGTTGACCGTGCTCGCCGACGGGCGCACCGGGGTGACGTGGTTCCTCGGCACCGTCGAAGGGACCGTCTCCGGGGCGCCGTTCGCGGCCAGGATGCGCTACACCCGTACTTGGCTATACGACGAGACGCACGGTTGGCGAATCATCGCCGCGCACGCCAGCACGACCGATTGACACACAGATCGGCGGCCCGCATGGTCCCCGCGGCCACTCGTTGATCTTGCTCTGAGAATGGAAGGTTTCTGAGAATCAGGCGCCACGCTCGCAGGGACCCAGTTCGAAGAGATCCGGGGCGGTCTGCCGAGACCAAGGCACCTCGATCACGCCCGCCCTCGCCCGCAAGCACGCGCCGGCCGTACCACCCTGGTCCACCTCTTACCGGAGCGAGCAAGCCAGCTGGATCCGTGGGCGACACTGTCGCCCACGGATCCACCCAGGTCACGGCGTCCGCAGAGTGTGGGCCGGTCGTCGGCGGCCCGTGACAACGTGGTCTCAGTTGGTGGTCTCGTAGGTCAGCTTCACGACCTTTGAAAAGGTCTTCACGGCTGCGAGCTTCAGTTTGGCGGGTTGAACGGCTTGGGAGTACTGCTTGCCGCGTCCGAGCAGGAGGGGGTAGATGGTGAGGTCTATGACATCTATCAGCCGTTCCCGCAGTAGGGTTTCCCCGAACTGGCCGTGGCCGAGGATGAGCAGGTTCCCGCCGTCTTGCTGTTTGAGCCGGGTCACTTCGGTGACGACGTCGCCTCGAACGATGGTGGGATTGCCCCAGTCGGCCGTGTCCAGTGTGGAGCTGAACACGTATTTCGGGATTGTGTTGAGCCGGTCGGCCCACATCGGCTTGTGGGTTCCGCCGCCGCCGTAGAGTTCGGCGAATGCCTCGTAGGTGTTGCGGCCGAACAGGATTGCGTCGCACGCGGTCAGCAGGCCCAAGCCGTCACGCAGGTATGCCTCATCTTGGTATTCGCCGACCCGCATCATGCCCACGGGGTCTTCGTAGACCCCGTCGGTCGAGACCAGGACGTACTCGATTATCTTCCGCATAGCGCTTGCCTCCGTAGTCGATTTTCCGGTGTTCCGGTTGGGTGAATTACGGGGGCATCCGGTAGGTGAACACGAACTTGGCCATCGTCGGCTCCTTCGATCTCGTCTGAACGTTTCGGTGCACCGTGCAGTGCGCCGTCATCCGTTCAGATCCCACCGCCACGCAGAAGTGGGCGGCGCTCATCCGGGGAGGGTGCGGGGGAGGCCGAATCGGGCCAGGATGCTGTTGTCGAACCGGGTCAGAGCGGTGATGCGGTCGGCGGCGAGGGTGAGGACCATCAGGCCCGTGGCGTGCCAGGCGGAGGTGCGGGCGTCCAGGAGATAGACGCCGAAGGCCGGCTGGCCGTTGGCTCGCGTCGCGACCAGACGATAACGAGGGGCTTGGGCGAAAACGGCGGCCTGGAAACGGGTAACCGCCTCGCGGCCGAGGTATTCGACCGGCAGCGGCGGCATCGTCAAGCGAACGTCGTCGGCGAGCAATGCGACGACGCCGTCGACGTCGCATCTTTCGAAGGCCCGGGTGAACCGCTCAACGAGCAGCCGCTCGGCGGGTGAGTCGGGTGAGGGCGGTTGCTGCGCGTCTCGGGGTGCCCGCTGTTGCATGGCGGCGCGGGCGCGTTTGAGGGCGCTGGTGACCGATCCCTCCGTGGTGTCGAGGAATTCGGCGACATCGGCGGCACGGTAGCCGAGCACGTCGCGCAGGATCAGCACGGCCCGCTGACGTGGCGGTAGAAGCTGGACGGCGGTCACGAAAGCAAGCGATATCGCCTGTGTGGACTCGTAGCGCGCTTCGGGGCCGGGAGCGGGGTCACTGAGGCCCTCGAGCAGGACGTCGGGGTACGGCTCGAGCCACACCACCTCGCCGTGCGCGGATGGCTCGGGCAGCTCGAACCTGGCCGAGCTTTCACCGGAACTCGCCATTCGAGGCCTCCTGCCCGCCGACCGCAATATCTTGAGACAGCGGTTCGTCGCGACGCGGTAGAGCCAAGTCCGGACCGAGGACCGCGCCTCGAACGCGCCCAGTCCCTTCCAAGCGTCCAGCAACGTCTCCTGCAGGGCGTCCTCGGCGTCGTGAATCGAACCGAGGAACCGGTAACAGTGCGACATCAGTTCTCGACGGAAGGGCTCGACGAGCTCGCGGAACGTGTCGGCGTCACCGGCCCGGCACCTGGCGATCAACTCCGCTGTCACCGCATCGTCCTCGTATCGAATCAGTCGCAGCCTGCCGAGACGAGCGTCTCGGCCAGGTCCGCGGGTCGGTTGAACATCACGTAGTGCGAGCCCGGGATCTGCAGGATCCGGGCAAGCGGACCCAGACGTTGGGCGAATCGGGGGAAGGAGGCGTATTCGCCGGGCGGCAGCGCCATGTCGCTGATCGGATTCACATAACTGGCGTGCAGTCCGCCCGACGCGATCAGCTCGTGAAACGTGTCGAGGTCGAGTTTGTCGGTGAAATATCTGACCGGAAGGGGCGACATCTGGGCGTAGATCACTGTCGCGGCAGCGGAATCCATGTCGTTGCACGCGCGTTCGCGGATCACCGGGAACGGCAGCAGGAAACCCTGTGCCGGATCGGTCATGTCGAAGAAGGCGGCGTCCGCTGGTGGGAATTCGTCGGCCAGTGCGTGGCCGACACCGGGAACGAACGCGCTCAAGAACACCAACCGCTTGATCCGGGTCGGCGCCTGTGCGGCGGCTTGGGCGATGTAGGCGCCCCCGATCGAATGGCCGACCAGGACCACGTCGGACAGGCCATTGTCGTGAAGATACCCGGTCAGGGAGGCGACGGCGTCGGCGTGCGCCAACGTCATCGGATCGCCCGGATCGTGCCCGGCCAGGGTCGGGGTGTGCACGATGTGCCCGTCGCCGCGCAGCACGCTTGCGGTCTGCTTCCACATATCGCCGGTCATAAATGCGCCATGGACCAGCACGAACGTCAGAGATGCGGGGGTCATACGAACTCCTGTCAGTCGGTGACGGCGGGGTGCGCCGGATGACTCGTCACCCAGATAGATCCCACCCGACGGGCAAAACTGGGCGGCACGCGCCACGAAATCGGGTGGACATGACGGCGGTACGTGGCATGAGTCGACGGCGTTCTACCGTGCACGTGGCAGGGATGGCGGCAGCCCGAACGTAGGGAGGACGATCTCCTCGAAGCGGGTCATGGCGCTGATTCGGTCGCCGGCGAGGGTGAGCACGAACAGGCCGACTCCCTGACTACCGGTGGGGGTGGGTCGGTAGACACCGAACGCCGGTTGACCGTTGGCTCGCGTCGGCACCAGTTCAAATCTCGGTGCCGAGCCGAAAACAAGGGCGCAGAAGCGGGCCACGCTGTCTCGGCCCCGGTACTCCAACGGTATCGGTGGCATCGACATGAAGACGTCGTCGGTCAACAGCGCCACCAACGCATCGATATCGGCGGATTCGTAGGCGCTGACGAACTTCGCCGCGATCGCGTTCTCGGCAGGCGAGTCGGCGGCGGGCGGCTGGGCTCCGGCAGCCGTCACCGGCAGTCGATGTTGCATGCCCGCACGTGCGCGTTTGAGGGCGCTTTTGACCGATTCGACGGTCGTGTCGAGCATGTCGGCTACTTCGTTGGCGTGGAATCCGAGGACGTCGCGCAGGATGAGAACGGCGAGCTGGCGAGGCGGCAGGATCTGCAGGGCGGTCACAAACGCCAGGGAAATGGATTCGGATTGCTCGTAGCGGGCCTCCGGACCCAGCGGCACACTGATCGCACCGTCCAGAAGGGTGTCGGGATAGGGCTCGAGCCAATGGATTTCGCCGAAGCCCGTCGGTTCCGGCGGTTCGACTCCCGGAACGTCCCACTGCTTCGCGGGACGCCGGCGCTCGGCGCGCAACGCGTCGAGGCACCGGTTGGTCGCGATGCGGTAGAGCCATGTGCGAACCGAGGCGCGGCCGTCGAATCGGTCGAGGCCACGCCACGCGGCCAACATCGTGTCCTGAAGAGCGTCCTCGGCATCCTGAAACGATCCGAGCATCCGGTAGCAGTGCACCTGTAGCTCGCGACGATGCGGCTCGGTCAGCGCTCGGAACGCCTCGCCGTCGCCGGCCCGCGCCCTCGACACCAGGTCCGTTCTCGCCAACTCCACTCCCGCCGCCTCTCTCCGTGTGTGCGGTTCCACCCCGTACAGACGCCGGCCGCTGCGCGAAGGGGGCGCTCGGGCAGCGCCCCCTTTTCCGGTATCGCGGCGTCCATACCCGTGACAACCGACAACCTCGTCAAAGGAGCACGGAAATGGGAAAGATCGTCCTCACCTCGAACGTCACACTCGACGGAGTGGTCCAAGACCCGGACGGCGCGGAGGGCTTCGAACACGGCGGCTGGTTCCACCAGTTCGTGGGAGCCAAGGACCTCGAAGACTGGACCGTCCGTGAGACGCAGGAGGCGCTGGATGCCGAGGTGCTGCTGCTGGGCGGGCGGACCAATGAGTGGTTCGCGGACCGGATGACAGAGCAGAACCTGGCGGAGGGCCGTGTGAGCCCCGAGTGGGCGAACAGGGTGCGCAGCATGCCCAAGTACGTCGTGTCCTCGACTGTCGACGACCCTCGGTGGACCAACGTCACCGTCCTGCGCGGCGACGCGGTCAAGGAGGTTTCGGAGCTGAAGGGCAAAGTGGACGGGGAAATCCTGATCTACGCCAGCTACCAGCTCGCACGCACACTGATCGAACACAACCTGCTCGACGAACTGCGGCTGGTCGTCTTTCCGGTTGTGGTGGGAACCGGCCGGCGTCTGTTCGATGAGGCCAGCGCCAAGAAGCCGCTGCACCTGGTCAACACCCGACAGCTCGGTGACGGCCTGGTGTACTACAGCTACGAACTCGCGCAAGGCTAACGCCTGCAACAGCCGCGCAGTAGGACAGCGGACTTCGAGACAGGCCCTAGCAGCGTCAGGCGTCGGACCTCGGCCAAGCGCGATCATCGTCGAGGGCTCCGTCGTCCGGTCCGGAGCGGGCTCCTCCGTCCGCCGCGGCGATCAGAGCCGCGAAGAGGGCGCCGTCGTCCCCCGCCTCCGGATGCCACTGAACGCCGATCCCGAACGGGTATCCCGTGAGCTCCGCGGCCTCCACCAGGCCGTCGTCCGCCCACGCGGTCGGGATCAGCCCGGTGCCGAGCCGATCGATCGCCTGGTGGTGATAGTGCGCCACGGTGATCCGCTCCTCCGCGCACACGGCGGCTAGCCGTGTCCCGGATCCGATCTTCACCGGGAATCGGCCGTACACGCCTGGTGCCGGGCAGTGCCGGGTGTCGCCGACGACCTCCGGTAGGTGCTGGTGGAGCGTTCCGCCGAGCGCGACGTTGAGCACCTGCAGTCCACGGCAGATGCCGAGGACGGGGAGCCGTCGTTCGAGCGCGGCCCGTACGAGGCCGAGTTCCGCCTCGTCGCGGAAGTCGCGGACCTGGGCCGTCCGCTCGTGCGCCTCGGCGCCGTACCGGGCGGGGTTCAGGTCACCCCCGCCGGCCACGATCAGGGCGTCGAGGCGCTCGACCAGCGGCGCCGGATCGCCGACCGGCGGCAGCAGCACCGGCTGCCCGCCGGCCCGGACGACGTGCTCGACGTAGGAGTGGGGCAGCAACGTGGCCGTCATGTCCCAGACGGTGAAGCGGGCGGGCTCGACGTACGCCGTGATGCCCACGACGGGAGAAGGGACGCTCATAGCGGCGTCACGTACGCGCCGGAGATGCCGCCGTCGACGAGGAACTCCGATGCGGTGATGAAGGACGCGTCGTCGCTGGCGAGGAAGGCGACGGCGGCGGCGATCTCCGTGGCCTCGGCGAAGCGGCCGACGGGGACGTGTACGAGGCGGCGGGCGGCCCGCTCGGGGTCCTTGGCGAACAGCTCCTGGAGCAGCGGGGTGTTCACCGGCCCGGGGCAGAGGGCGTTGACGCGGATGCCCTCCCGGGCGAACTGCACGCCGAGCTCGCGGGACATCGCCAGCACGCCGCCCTTGGACGCCGTGTAGGAGATCTGGGAGGTGGCCGCGCCCATCACCGCGACGAAGGACGCGGTGTTGATGATCGAGCCCTTGCCCTGCGCGCGCATGTACGGGATGACGTGCTTGCAGCAGAGGTACACGCTGGTCAGGTTGACCTCCTGCACGCGCCGCCACGCGTCCAGTCCCGTCTCGAGGATCGAGTCGTCGTCCGGCGGTGAGATCCCGGCGTTGTTGAAGGCGATGTCGACCGAGCCGTACGTCTCGTTCGCCGCGGCGTACATGGCCGTGACGTCGTCCTCGCTGGTGACGTCGGCCCGGACGAAGAGGCCGCCGACCTCATCGGCGGCGGCCTTGCCCGTGGTCTCGTCGAGGTCGGCGACGACGACCTTGGCGCCCTCCTGGGCGAAGCGCCGCGCGGTCGCCAGCCCGATCCCGCTGCCGCCGCCGGTGATGACGGCGACGCGGTCCTGCAGACGCTGCATTCGTGTTCCCTCCGATGGTGAAGCTGCGATCAGTCGGTGGCGATGAAGACGTTCTTGGTCTCGGTGAAGGCGGTGAGCGCGTCGGGGCCGAGTTCGCGGCCGAACCCGGACTGTTTGAACCCGCCGAAGGGCGTCCAGTACCGCACCGAGGAATGGGAGTTGACCGACAGGTTGCCGGCCTCGATCGCCCGCGCGAGGCGAAGGGCGCGGCTCACGTCGCGGGTCCAGATCGATCCCGACAGGCCGTACGCCGTGTCGTTGGCGATCCGTACGGCGTCGGCCTCGTCGTCGAACGGCAGGACGCTCACGACCGGCCCGAAGATCTCATCGTTCCAGGCCCGCTGGAACGCCTCGTCATCTGGTGCGGGTGCGAGGACGGTCGGCGGGAACCAGAAACCGGGACCTTCCGGGCATCGGCCTTGGATCGCGATGTCGCCGGCGACGTAGCCGCGTACCCGCTCCCGCTGGGCGGCGCTGATCAACGGACCGATCTCGGTGTCCTCGGCTCGCGGATCGCCGACCCGCACGCCCAGCACCGCGGGCTCCAGCAGCTCCATGAACCGGTCGTACACGTCGCGCTGGACGAGGATCCGCGAACGCGCGCAGCAGTCCTGCCCGGCGTTGTCGAACACGGCGTACGGCGCGGTCGCCGCCGCCCGCTCCAGGTCGGCGTCGGCGAAGACGATGTTGGCGCTCTTGCCGCCCAGCTCCAGGGTGAGCCGTTTCACGTCCGTGGCGCAGGCCGCCATGATCTGCTTGCCGACCCTCGTCGACCCGGTGAAGACGATCTTCCGGACTCCGGGGTGCTCGACGAGCCGTTGCCCGGCGACCGGGCCCTCGCCGGGCAGCACCTGCAGGACGCCTTCCGGCAGGCCGGCCTCCAGGGCGAGCCGGCCGATGTGCAGCGCGGTGAGCGGCGTCGCCTCGGCGGGCTTGACGATGACGGTGTTGCCGGCGGCCAGCGCGGGCGCCATTCCCCACGCCATGATCGGCATCGGGAAGTTCCACGGCACGATCACGCCGACCACGCCCAGGGGCTCCTGGAAGGTCACGTTGAGCCCGCCGGCGACCGGGATCTGCCGCCCGAACAGCCGCTCCGGCGCGGCCGCGTAGTACGTCAGCAGGTCGCGGACGTTCCCGGCCTCCCAGCGGGCCTGGCCGACGGGGTGGCCCGCATTGGCGACCTCCAGGGCGGCCAGCGCGTCGATGTTCTCCTCGACCTTGGCGGCGAAGGCGCGCAGCAGTCGCGCGCGGTCGCCGGGCGCGACGTTCCGCCAGGTCTCGTACGCGGCGGCGGCGCGCTCGACGGCGGCGTCGACCTCTCCGGCGCTCGCCATCGACACGGACTCGACGACCTCTTCCGTCGCCGGATTGATCACTTTGAAGTCGGTCACGATCTCTATCCCGGTGGATTGCCTGGTCAAAGCCGCTCGAAGCCGCGGAACAGCTCCCAGTCGGTGATTGCCCGGTCGTAGGCGTCGAGTTCTACGCGGGCGTTGTTGGCGTAGTGCTCGACGACCTCGTCGCCGAACGCCTCGCGGGCCAGGGAGCTCTTGCACCAGTCCTCGTACGCCTCGCGCAGCGTCGGGCGTACCTGCTCCGCGCCGGACGCGTACGCGTTGCCGGTGAACGGGTCCTCCAACGGCAGCTCACTCTCGATGCCGTGCAGGCCCGCGGCGACCAGGGCGGCCACCGCCAGGTACGGGTTGACGTCGCCGCCGGGCACACGGTTCTCGATGCGCAGCGACGGGCCGTGCCCGACCAGCCGCAGCGCGCAGGTCCGGTTGTCCAGCCCCCACTTGAGCGCGGTCGGCGCGAACGAGCCCGGCGCATACCGCTTGTAGGAGTTGATGTTCGGCGCGTACAGCAGCGTGAAGTCCCTGATGCAGGCCAGCTGCCCCGCGATGAAGTGCTCGCCGAGCGGCGACAGCCCGTACGGCCCGTCGCCGGCGAGCAGCGGCGTGCCGTCGGCGGACCGCAGCGAGATGTGGATGTGGCAGGAGTTGCCCTCCCGCTCGTTCGGCTTGGCCATGTAGGTGATCGACATGCCGGCCTGGGCGGCGATCTCCTTGGCGCCGGTCTTGTAGAGCGCGTGGTTGTCGCAGGTGGAGAGCGCGTCGGTGTAGCGGAAGGCGATCTCGTGCTGGCCGAGGTTGCACTCGCCCTTCGCCGACTCGACGTACAGACCGGCGCCGTCCATGGCGTTCCGGATCCGGCGCAGGAGCGGTTCCACGCGCGAGGTCCCGAGCACCGAGTAGTCGACGTTGTACTGGTTCGCCGGTGTCAGACCCTGATACCGGCGGTTCCACGCCTCCTCGTAGGACTCCTGGTAGACGATGAACTCCAGCTCGGTGCCGACGTAGGCCGTCCAGCCGTGTTGTGCGAGCCGGTCGAGCTGGCGGCGCAGGATCTGCCGCGGCGCGGCGACGACGTCGGCGCCGTGCGACGCATCGGCGTCGTCTCCGTGCGCCCCGGCCTCGTCGTCGTGCGCCTCGCCGCCCCACTCCAGGTCCGCGAAGACCATCGCGGTCCCGTCGTGCCAGGGGATGCGGCGCAGAGTGGCCAGGTCCGGGCGCATGACGAAGTCGCCGTAGCCGCGCTCCCAGGAGGACATCGCGTACCCGTCGACGGTGTTCATGTCGACGTCCACCGCGAGCAGGTAGTTGCACCCCTCCGAACCGTGCCCGGCCACCTCCTCCAGGAAGAACCGGGCGGACAGGCGCTTGCCCTGCAGCCGTCCCTGCATGTCGGGGATGACGATGAGGACCGTGTCGATCCGGCCCGCCGCCGCCTCGTCCTTGAGTTGCTCGAGTGTGAGCAGACCTCGGTCGACCACGCTTCGTCCTCTCCGGACGCCGGACCGGGGAGGCGGCCCAGGGGGAATGGTTTGGTTTAGAACCATTGATGGCTAGACCTGGGCATCTGTCAACCCCTGGCGTCCACAGCTGAGTGAGTACCCCCTTGACGGGAGGTCTTCCGGCTCGCACACTTCCGGGACAGTGAAAGGGCCGCTACGGGCCGTGTTTCGAACGGGTTACGGACAGCCCAAGACCCCCGACGCTCCGCAGACCCGGCGCGCGCCGGCCAACCCCCGACCTCCACCACCCCCGATCCGAGGAGGCCCCATGGCCACCGGTCTCGACGATGACGCCAGACGACTCGCAGAACTCGGTTACAAACAGGAGTTGGAGCGGTCCTGGAGCGGCTTCTCCAACTTCGCCATCTCCTTCTCGATCATCTCGATCCTGTCCGGGTGCTTCACGACCTTCGGGCAGGCCTGGAACAACGGCGGTCCCGTCGCCATCACCTGGGGTTGGCCGCTCATCGCCGGCTTCATCTTGATCATCGGGTTCTGCATGTCCGAGCTGGTCTCGGCCTATCCGACCGCCGGCGGCATCTACTGGTGGGCGGCCACCATGGGCAGGCCGGTGCACGGCTGGTTCACCGGCTGGCTCAACCTGATCGGCCTCATCGCCGTCACCGCGTCGGTCGACTACGGCTGCGCGACGTTCCTCAACGTCCTGCTCGGCATGCTGCACAAGGGCTGGGACGGCGGCCTCGGCTTCGTGTTCGTGCTGTTCCTGGTCATCCTGGCCCTGCACGCGCTGATCAACATCTACGGGCACCACCTCGTCGCGATCCTGCAGAACATCTCCGTCTGGTGGCACGTGTTCGGCGTCGCCGCGATCGTGCTCATCCTGGTGTTCGGCCCGGACTCGCACCAGAGCCTGAAGTTCGTGTTCACCGAGCGGATCAACAACTCGGGCTTCTCCGGCGGGACCTACTGGTTCTACGTGCTGCCGCTGGGCTTCCTGCTGACGCAGTACACGATCACCGGGTTCGACGCGTGCGCGCACGTCTCGGAGGAGACCCAGGACGCCGCGCGCACCGCCGCCAAGGGGCTGTGGCGGTCCATCGCCTACTCCGCGGTCGGCGGCTGGATCCTGCTGCTGTCCTTCCTGTTCGCCGCGACGGACGTCAAGGGCATCAACGCCGCACAGGGCTTCGCACCGGCGATCTTCACCAGTGCGCTCAGCCCGGCGCTCGCCAAGATCGTGATCGCGATCTCGGTGATCGGCCAGTTCTACTGCGGCATGAGCTGTGTGACGAGCATGTCCCGGATGACGTACGCGTTCTCGCGGGACGGCGGCGTGCCCGGCTGGCGGCTCTGGTCGAAGGTGGACAAGAACCGCACTCCGGTGAACGCGATCATCATGGGGTCGATCGCGGCCCTGGTCCTCACCCTTCCGGCCCTCTACAAGAGCCCGACCGGCACGCCCGTCGCGTTCTACGCCGTCGTGTCCATCGCGGTCATCGGTCTGTACCTGGCCTTCCTCATCCCCATCTACCTGCGCGTACGGATGGGCGACCGGTTCCAGCCGGGGCCGTGGACGCTCGGACGCAAGTACAAGCTGTTCGGCTGGATCGCGATCATCGAGATCGCCGTCATCTCGATCTACTTCATCCTGCCGATCGCTCCGGCCGGCGTTCCCGGCAACAAGAAATGGGACTGGAGCGCAGTGAACTACGCCCCGATCGCCCTCGGTATCGTGCTGGCCCTGGTCGGTGGCTGGTGGGCACTGTCGGCGCGGACCTGGTTCACCGGGCCCCGCCGCACGATCGACGAGCCGGAACCGACGATCGCCGACGGTCCGGCCGCAGCCGGCGGACCCGCCCCCGAAGCGTCGCAGGCCTGACCGCATCCGCCGGGCGGGCCCGAAACAGCCCGCCCGGCGGTGTCGTGGCGGCGCGGCAGACCGTGCGCCTGTCCAGCGGTGGCCCGGCCGTCCGTTTCGCCGACCGCATTACGCTGATGCGCATGAGCCCAGGACCGCGTCCCCCGCGCCGCTCGCCCGGCCGGATCGCGTCCGCCGGGCAGGGGCGTCGCCGGTGCTGAAGGGCGGTCTTCGTTGAGTGACGAGCGGGATCCGGCCGCTCTGGCGCCCTCGACGGTCTTCCGGCCCGTCCGCGCGGGCAACGCCTTCGAGGAGACCGTGGAGCGCCTCCTCCAGGCGATCAAGCTCGGGGTGGTCGGCCACGGTGAGCGTCTCCCTCCGGAGCGGGAGCTCGCCCCGCAGCTGGGCATCAGTCGCGTCACGCTGCGCGAGGCGATCCGCGCCCTGCAGGAGGAGGGTTACGTCGAGTCCCGGCGCGGCAGGTTCGGCGGGACCTTCGTGACCTACCGGCCCCGAGCCCCGCGACGGGGCGACCTGGAGCGGGTCGCCGCGGGCATGGGCGAGGAGCTCAGCGACGCTCTGATCTACCGCATGGCGGTCGAGACCGGAGCGGGGCAGTTGCTGGCCGGCCGGCGGCTGCGCGACGAGCAGGTCGACCGGCTCCGGTCGTGCCTGCGGGACGCCGACACGGCGGCGCCGGAGGACTACCGGCGGCTCGACACCCGGTTCCATCTGACGATCGCCGAGCTGACCGGCTCGCCACTGCTCGCGGGTGCCTGCGCCGACGCCCGGATGCGGTTGAACGACCTGCTGAACGCCATCCCGGTGCTCGAGCGCAACATCGAGCACGCCTCGACACAGCACGCCGCGATCGTGAACGCCATCCTGGACGGTGACCCGGAGGCGGCGCGCCGCGCGATCGTCGAGCACCTGGAGGGCACCGGCGCGCTGCTCCGCGGCTTCCTGACCTGAGCCCCACGGCCGGTTGAGGATCGCCGGACCTTTGGGGTCGTCGTAGCTTCCAGCGCAAAAACGACGATCACGGGAACCGGCTGCTGCGCGTGGCGCGGTGACGGATCAGCTGGGGAGGGGCCGTAGTTCAAGGGCGAGTTCGATGGCTCGGTCTACGTGCAGGCTGGTGGTGTCGTACAGCGGTAGGCCGGACACGTCATTCGGGGTGATCAGCAGACCGAGTTCGGTGCAGCCGAGTACCAGCGCCAGTGCGCCCTGTTCGACCAGGCCGTCGATGATCCGCATGTACTGCTGCCGAGTGCGGTCGCTGATCACGCCCCTGGTCAGCTCCGCGAAGATGCTGTGGTGGACCAGTTGTTGGTCCTCGATCTCGGGCACGACGACGTCGATGCCGCCCGCCGCGAACCGGTCGCGGTAGAAGCCGGGTTCCATCACGGGTTCGGTGCCCAGCAAGCCGAGGGTGGTATTGCCCGCCGCGCGTGCGGCGTCGGCGGTCACGTCGACGATGTGGATGAACGGGATGCTGATGGCGGCGGCGATCTGTGGCGCTACCCGATGCGGGGTGTTGGCCGCCAGCAGAAGAAAGTCCGCGCCGCCCCGCTCGACTTGCTGGGCCCGTTCACTGAGATAGTTGGCTGCCTCGGTCCAGGCTTGGGTGCGGACACAGCGCTCAAAGATGCCGAAGTCGACGCTGCGCAGCACTATCTCGGGCGCGGCGTGGCCACCGAGTTGCGCGTTGACTCGCTCGTTGAGCAGTCGGTAGTACTCGGCGCTGGCTACGCTGCTCATGCCGCCGAGCAGTCCGATGGTCTTCACACGTAGTGCCTTCCCGGTTGATGCAGGAGACACTGCCAAGCCTGACCAGGTGCGTCCGTAACGGGTGCGCCTGGGTCCGGCTCAGCCCGGTATCCCAGCCAGCTCCGGGTAGAGCGCTTCGATGCCCGCGGCCAGTCCGGACTGCACTTGGCGGCTGAAGTCGTCCGCGACGATCTCGTGGGCGCCGGCGGCGATGCCGTCGACGGCGATCCGGGCGATGTCGGCAGGGTCGGACTTGGGCTCAGTGACTCCTCGGGTCATGTCGGTGTCCATGAGGCCGACGTGTAGTCCGGCGACCCGAATGTTCTGGTCGGCGAGTTGCAGGCGCAGCGCGTTCGTCAGCGACCACTGTGCGGACTTGGCAGCGCAGTAGGCACCGCCCGGCCCGAAGCTGAGCCAGGACAGGACGGACAGGACGTTCAGGATCGCACCGCCGCCGTTGGCCGCGATCTGGGGGGCGAAGCCACGGACCACCGAGAGGGTGCCGAAGTAGTGGGTGTCCATCTCCAGGCGGATATTGTCCAGGTCGCCTGCGAGCAGGTCGGTGTAGGTGTTCGAGCCGGCATTGTTGATCAGGACCGTCACGTCGCCGGTTGCCCTGACGGCTGTGGCGACGGAGGCGGGGTCGGTGATGTCGAGCGCGATCGGCTTGGCGCCCGGCAGGTCGACCTGGTCGGGGTTGCGGGCGCCGGCGTAGACCGTGGCGCCGCGGGTGAGCAGTTCGGCGGCGAGCGCTCGGCCAAGCCCCCGGTTGGCTCCGGTGACAAGGACTGTACTGGTGGAAAGGTCCACTGAATACTCCTGGTGAATTGATGGTTTTCTCTGTCAACCGGGGAGCCGGTTGAGCTTGCGGATCTGCCGGTCGAAGGCCCGGGAGGGAACGATGCGGTGCAACGTGCTGACGCGTCGGGCCAGCGCGCCGGCGGTGTACCGCAGCTTCGGCTTGGAATCGGTCGCCGCTGCGACGATCACCTTGGCGGCGAGGGCGGGATCGTCGCCGTCCTTGATCGCTGCTGCCAGTACCTGGTCAGAGATCTGCCGCTGCTGCGCGTAGATCCCCAGCGGTGTTTCGGGTTGCGGGCGGTTCGCGTCGAACGCGGTCTCGGTAAAGGCGGGCTCGATGAGAAGGACCCGGACGCCGTGTTGGCGGACCTCGTGGTCCACGGACTCGGAGTAGCCCTCGACCGCGTGCTTGGACGCGGCGTAGACGGCTCCGTAGGGCGCGGGGAGGAACCCGAGGACGGACGAGACGTTGATGATGCGGCCGCTTCCCTGAGCGCGCATGTGCGGCAGGACGGCCTTGGTCATGCGGATGACGCCGAAGACGTTGGTGTCGAAGATGCGCTGGGCTTGGGCAACGGAGCTTTCCTCGGCGGCGCCCGCTGAGCCGACACCGGCGTTGTTGACCAGGATGTCGATCCGGCCGAACCGCTCGATCACCTGCCCGACCGCGGTCGTGACGGACTCGTCGCTGACCACGTCGAGGTCGAGGAAGGTCACGCCCTTGATAGGGGTGACCTTCGTCGTGTTCCGGCTTGTTCCGACCACCTGGAAGCCCGCCTCGGCGAGCGCGAGGGCGGTGGCCTTCCCGATGCCCGAGGACGCACCCGTCACGAGCGCCACCGGTCGAGTTGCTGTCATCGTCTGCCTCCTGGGTTTTAGCTTATGATCGTAAGACCATAGAGTGAGACGGGTTCAGGGGGCAAGAGTCTTCGGGAAATTAGATTATGGTCGTACTCTCATCCGGGGTGGGTCGGTGGGCATGCAGCCAGCTGGCCGGACAAGGAGCATGTGGTGGTGCGGTACGGCAAGGAGCACAAGCAGGCGACGCGGCGGCGGATCATCGAGACGGCCGGCCGCCGGTTCAAGGGCGACGGCATCGACGGTTCAGGGGTCGCCACACTCATGGCGGACGCGGGACTGACCAATGGCGCCTTCTACGCCCACTTCGCCTCCAAGGACGACCTGGTCACCTCCGTGGTCGCCGACCAACTCCGCGCACAGTGCGAGAGCCTCGGCGCGATAGGGCCAGGCCTCGCCGGACTTGAACAATTCGTGCGTACGTACCTCTCGGTCGAGCACCGCGACAACCTCGAGGACGGCTGCCCATCTGCCGCCCTGCTCGACGAGATCGGGCGCTGCACGGATCCGACCAGACAGGCGTTCACCAACGGATTGCTGGTCGTCATCGACGACATCGCCGCTCGTCTGGCGCCGGACGATTCGCGGCCAGCACGCACGAAGGCGCTCAGCGTCTTTGCCGCGATGGTCGGGACGCTGCAACTATCCCGCGCTCTGACCGACCGGCGGCTCGCCGATGACATCCTCGAGCAAGGCATCCAGAACGCCCTCGCGCTGTTGAGCGCCGGGCCCGAACGGTAGCGCCCCTTCGGTGCGCGGCGGCAGACCTACTGAGCTCAAGCTTGAGCGGAAGGAGCCGGAAGAGTGAGGATCCGTCAGGGCGGAGTGGCCGACGTGCCAGTGATCATTGAGATGCTGGACGCCGCGGTGGCCTGGCTGACCGCCATCGGCCGTTCGGACCAGTGGGGCACCGAGCCGTGGTCGGCGAACCCGAAACAGGTGCGGAGCATCACCGACAAGGTGCGCACCGGCACCGCCTGGATCGCCGAGGTCTTGGAGGCGCCGGCGGGCGCCATGACCGTCTCGTCGGTGGCACCGCATCACGTCCCGGCCGCCGATGAGCCGGAGCTGTACATCAACTGGCTCGTCACCTCCCGTCCCTTCGCGGGTCAGAGCGTGGGCGCCGCGCTGCTCGAACACGCATGTGCGGAAGCCCGGCGCCTGGGCGTCGGCCTGCTGCGCGTCGACTGCTACGCCGGTAATGACGGCCGCCTGGTCGACTACTACCGCGGCAACGGCTTCACCCCGGCCGAGACGTTCACGGTCCGCAACTGGCCGGGCCAGGTGCTCTTCCGCCGGACGTGACGCCACCACCCGGTCGGTGTGCCAGCAGGCCGCGGAACCGGTCGGCGCGGAAGGCGGCGAGTTCGGCCGGGCGCCGGCCGGTCACGACGTAGTCCGCCATCGCCTTGCCGGTCACCGGCGCGAGCGTGATGCCGAGCATGCCGTGGCCGGTGGCCACGTACGCGTTCGGGCTGCCGGGCACCCGGTCGAGCACGGGCAGTCCGTCCGGCATCATGGGGCGCCCGCCGACCCACGGATCGTGGATGAGGGCCATGAGGTCGTCGGCGCTGTCGTACCAGTGACCGAGGTAGTCACGGCTGGCGTGCGCGATCGCGACGACACGCCGCCAGTCGAGCCGCCGGTTGTTGCCGCTGAGTTCCATCGTCCCGGCGATGCGGGTGGCGCCCCCGATGGGCGAGACCGCGATGTGCTTGTCGCCGAGGTACAGCGGATGTTCGGGAGCCGGGTCGAGGTCGATGGAGAAGCTGTAGCCCTTGCCCGCCTGCAACGGCAGGCGGACGCCGAGCCACCGCAGGAGGTCCACCGACCAGGCGCCGGCGGCCACGACGACGGAGGAGCACTCGATGTCGCCGCTCGTGGTGCGCAGCGCCGCGATCCGGCCGTCGCGGATGCGGAACCCGCGGACCGCCTCGTGCTCGGTGACGCCGACGCCGTCGTGCCGCAGCCGGTCGGCGAGCGAGGCCACGAACGCGGTCGGGTTCACGACGCCTTCGCCGGGGACGAGGTAGCCCGCCTCGACCTTGCCGCCGAGGGCGGGATCCAGCGCCATGGCCTCCTTGCCGGTGAGGATCTCGCCGGGAACGTCGTACCCGGCCCACGCCATCGCCCGCTGGATCCCGTGCGTCCGTCGCGCCTCCGCCATGGACGAGTAGGCGTGGACGAGGCCGGGGCGGGTCAGGGTGGTCACCACGTCGGCGTCGGCGAGTTCGGCGAAGCGCTCGAAGGTGGCCTGGGCGAACTCGGCGACGGCCGCGTACCCGCGGTCGAAGACCGTACGGGCGCAGCTGCGCTGGAACAGCACCAGCCAGCGGAGGAACGCCGGTGTGGGTTGGAGACGCAGGTAGAGCGGGGAGTCGGGCCGGCCGATGGACCGCGCGGCGTACCAGATCACCCCCGGCGCGGGCACCGGTGCGGAGTGGCTGAGGCAGACCCAGCCGGCGTTGCCCCACGAGGAGCCGCCCCCGACGGGCCCCCGGTCGACGACGTGCACCGGGACGCCGAGGCGCCGGAGGTGGAAGGCGGTGCACAGCCCGATCGCTCCGCCGCCGATGACGACGACCGGAGCACGGCTTTCAGCAGACAGGACCGTTCACCTTCCCGAACTGCGGTAGGACCGGAGGAAGGCCTGCGTACGGGTCTGCCGCGGGTCGTCCAGCACCTGCGCCGCAGGGCCCTCCTCGACGACGCGCCCACTGTCGATGAAGGCCACCCAGTCGGAGATCTCCCGGGCGAACGGGACCTCGTGCGTGACGATCATCATCGTCATGCCGTCGTCGGCGAGGTCGCGCATGACGCGGAGCACCTCCCCGGTCGACTCCGGGTCGAGCGCCGAGGTCGGCTCGTCGAAGAGCAGCACGGCTGGCCGGAGCGCGAGCGCGCGGGCGATCGCCACCCGCTGTTGCTCGCCGCCGGACATCTGTTCGGGGAAGGCGAGCGCTCGGTGCGCGAGGCCGACACGGCGGAGCAGGCGCACGGCCGTGGCGATCGCCTCGTCCTCGCGGACGCCGGCCGCCTTGATCTGCGCGAGCACGACGTTCTCGACGGCGGTGAGGTGCGGGAACAGGTGGAACCGCTGGAACACCATGCCGACGCGCTGCCGCAGGCGGGCCAGGTCGCCGGACGCGACGCGGCCGTTCGCGAAGACCGGTTCGCCGGCGACCTCGATGGTCCCCCGATCCGGCCGTTCGAGCAGGTTGACGCAGCGCAGCAGGGTGCTCTTGCCGCCCCCGCTGGCGCCGAGGATGCTGACGATGTCGCCGGACCGTACGTCCAGGCCGATGTCGTCGAGGACGACCCGGCCGTCGAACGACTTGCCGAGACCGTCGATCCGTACGACGGGGCCGTCGTCGGCGGGCTGAGCGGCCTTCGTCACGGCGGGCCTTTCGATTGTCATTTCGCCTCCAGCACGGGCTCGGCCTCGGCGACCGCGAGCAGCGCGCGGGCCTTACGCAGGCGCCGACGTCGCCCGGGGAACAGCGGCGTGCCCGCGCGCACCCGCCGTTCCAGCCAGAGCAACGCCTGGGACAGCGGGTAGCAGACGGCGAAGTAGATCGCCGCGATGACGATGTAGACCTCCAGGGCACGGAACGTGTCGGAGGTGATGAGCTGTGCCTGGGTCATCAGCTCGGCCGCGGAGATCGTCACGAGCAGCGAGGTCGACTTGAGCAGGTCCACCAGCATCGTGTTGGTACCGGGCAGGGCCAGGCGCAGCGCCTGCGGGAACACCACGTGCGTGAGGGTGCCGAGGCCGCTCAGGCCGAGGGCGTGAGCGCTCTCCCGCTGGCCGTCGTGTACGCCGGCGAGCGCGGATCGGAAGATCTCCGAGAGGTACGCCGCGTAGAAGATCACCATGCTGAGCGACCCGGCCTCCAGCGCACTGAGCTTCACGCCCACGGAGGTCAGCCCGAAGTAGGTGATGAAGATGATCGCGAGCAACGGGATGTTCTTGAACACCTCGGTGTAGATCGTCGCGGGGAGCCGTACGATCCGCAGGCGGTTCATCCGCAGGAGGGCGACGGCGAGCCCGAGGATCACGGCGCCTGCGAATCCGAGCGCCGTGTACTCCAGCGTGTGCAGCAGTCCTTGCACCAGCGAGCCGGTGTAGTCGGACCAGGGAACCTTGAACATCGCGGTCCTTCCGCTCGCCGTCAGATCGACGGGGGTTGCCACCCGGCCGGCCGGTCGACGCCCTGCCGTTGACCCGCCATCCACGGGGAGGGCTTGAGGAACTGGTTCGGGTCGCCGCCGTACTTCTTGATCAGCGCGGTCATCTCGCCGTCCGTGTACATCTGCCGGATCTGCGTCGAGATGGCCTGCTCCAGCTTCGGCTCCTGCTTGGGGATGTAGAAGCTCGTCATGTACGGCCGGAGGGCGTCGTACGTGGGCTTCTGCTTGACCTCGGCGTCGGTCGGCGGCGTGAGGTACTGCGTCGTGAAGTGCATGTCGGGCCGCTTCTGCTGGGTGTAGATCACCAACAGCGGGTCCAGGAAGCCGACCTGGATGCGGCCGGCGGACAGGTCGTTGAACACGCCCTGCGCGTTGGGGTAGGCGTGCAGCTTCGCGCCCGGGATCGACCTGATCGAGTCGACCCACACGTAGCCGGTGACGGTGCCCAGGCTCAGCCCCTGCAGGCTCTGGACCGTGGAGTACTGCTTGCCGCTGTGCACGGCCATGGCCGGCGGCGAGTAGTACGGCGGGTCGGTGAACAGGCCCTGCTCCTGCCGTTTCTTCGTCCAGGCGATGCCGCCGATCGTGATGTCGGCGCGGCGGCTCTGGATGCTGCCGAGCATGCCGTTGAAGTCGGTGACCTGGGTTTCGATCTTCAGGTTCAGCTTGGCGGCGGCGGCCTGCAGGATCTCGCTGTCGATGCCGACGAGCTTGTCGCCCTGGCGGGCGGTGTACGGCTGGTACGGCTCTATCGTCACCTTGAGCACGCCGGGCTTGAGGGTGTTGTACGGGTTGGAGGTTGATTTCGCGCTGCTCCCGCTGGCGGAGCCACCGCAGGCGCTGAGGGAGCCGAGGGCGGTCAGCGCCGCCGTGGCGGCCATGAGGGCGTGGGATCCGGGCCGGGTTTTTCTCCACCACATGAGTACGTCGGCCTAACTCTGAGAAGGGTCTCCAGCCGTTGCGAGGACCCGCCGGACCGTGTCCCGGCCGGCCTTCGCCGTCGATTGCGTACACGGTAGAGAGCGGCATCGGCCCAGGTCATTAGCCGATTCGTACGAACATGTGAGTAAATAGGCCCCTGTGCTCGTACGACACGTACGACCGAGGAGCGCGCATGTCCCAGGGGCTCGGGCCAGGGTGGCATTCGGCGCTGACCCCCGCGCTGGCGCAGGAGATCGCCGGCGACACCAGCGCCATCATCGGATTCAACGTCCTGATCACCGATCCGGACGGCGTCGTCATCGGCAGCGGGGACGCCGGCCGTATCGGCTCCTTCCACGAGGCGTCGGTGGAGGTCATGCGGACGTTGCAGGCCGCGGCGCACACGGTGGGGCAGGCCCGCCTCCTGCGCGGCGTACGGCCGGGCGTCACCCTGCCCATCGTCATCGACGGGCAGGCGGCCGGCACCGTGGGCATCACCGGCGCACCCGCACAGGTGCGGCGCTTCGGGCTGGTCGTCCAGCGGCAGACCGAGATCCTCCTGCGGGAGTCGCTGCTGCTGCGGTCCCACCTGCTGCGCGAACGCGTCCTGGAGGACCTCGTCCGCGACATCGCACACTTCGACGCCGACCTCGTCACCCCCGACGAGCTGGCGCTCCGCGCCGAGGAACTCGGCTATGACCTGGGCGTCCCGCGGACGGCGATGCTCCTCGAGCTCGAGGACACCGCGACCGCCATCGCGCCGGACGGCCACAACCTGCGATCGACGCTGCTGCGCCTCATCCGGGAGACGTTCGCCTCTCCGCAGGACCTCGTCGCCGCCGTGGCGGCCGGTCGGTTCGCCGTGTTCCACCGGGGTCCGGCCAGGCCGGCCGCCGTGGACGATCCGCCCGGCGTGCGGTCACTGGGCCGCGCGCTCGTCGACAACGTCCAGCGCCGGCTCGGCCTGTCCGCGAGGGTCGGCGTCGGCGGGCTCGCCGCCTCGGTGCCGGAGTTGCGGGACTCCTACGAGGACGCGAAGGCCGCGCTGCGGCTCGGATCGCGGACCCGGCCCGCCGCTTCGGTGCATTCCATCGACGAACTGCGGGTGCATCAGCTGCTCGCGGCGGTTCCGCACCGGGTGCGCAGGCGTTTCGCCGAGACCTACGTCGCGGAGTTGTGCGAGCGCCCCGACTGGCCCGTGCTCCGCCAGACGATCACCGTGTGGACCGAGCACGGCTTCAACCTCGTCCGGACCGCGGCCGCGCTGAACATCCACCGCAACACGCTGGTCTACCGGCTCGACAAGATCGCTCGCCGGGAGGGCGACCGGGCCGACGGCGACGCGGACCGGCTGGCCCTCTATCTGGCCTGCGTGGCGGATCACCTGGACGACTGACGACCACGGTCGGCGCAACGTCCCAGGCACACAGGCCGGCGGGGCCGAACGGACCTGGTCCGTCCGACCCCGCCTCCCATGTTTCACGGGAAACCCTCAGTCGTCGTCGTCATCCTCAGGGTCGTACCACCCCGAGACGCCATCGACGTGCCTGCGGTCGATCCTGTGTTCGGTGGATCCGGGCGCGCCCACCGACGGTGGGGCTCCGCGCCTCAGCCCATGCCTGCCGGTGCCGCGTCGCGTGCCCGGTCTCTCCTCCTTGCCCGTTCGGGGTGCGGCCTTCGCGTCCCCGCTCCCGGTGCCGGTCCTGTCGCTCCCGGTCGCGGGGGCGGTCTTGGTGCCTCCGGCCGCGGGGACGGTCTTGCCGTTTCCGGTCACGGGCACGGTCTTGCCGTTTCCGGTCACGGGCACGGTCTTGCCGTTTCCGGTTGTGGGGACGGTCTTGCCGTCTCCGCTCACGGGAACGATCTTGCTGTCTCCGGTTGCGGGCACGGTCTTGCCGCTCCCGGTCACGGGGACGGTCTTGCCGCCTCCGCTCTTCTCGGCTCCGCCGGTGAGGGCGTCGTCGTCTCCGCTGCCGGTCGGGAGCTCGTCGTCGTCGCGCCCGGTCATCGGCTTGTCCTCGCCCTGCCCGATGCCCGGCTTGCCGCCCCCCTGGTCGGTCGGTGGCTTGACGCCCCTGTGCCCGATCGGTGAACCCGGAGCGGCACCGAAGGTCAGGTCCCAGTGGGACCCCTCGCGCGCGAGCGTCACGGGCCCCGGCCCGCGATACTGCGTCGCGCCGTCGCCCCGCGTCGCGACACGCTGGAAGTGGCGCGGGATGTAGCCGTCGAGGCACCGGTTGGGCAGGACGTCGAGCTTGTAGCCGGAGTGGTGGCTGAAGCGGCCCGCAGCGTGGCCCGCCTCCGTACCGCCGGAGACGGTCAGATGGCAGTGGCTGGCCTGCTTCAGCGCCAGCAGCCCACTGAACGTCGCCGCCCGCAGCCCCTCGAACGAGGTGCAGTGCGGATTCGCGCGCCGTGCGCAGTGCCCGGAGGAGATCGAGCGGATCCCCCCGGCCCGGAGCAGCACCCTGGCCAGCCGCTGGTGCAGCAGGTTCGGGGCGGACGCCGGGTTGTGAGTGCGCGCCATGGCCGCGGGACCTGCCATTAACGTGCAGAACCCCACGGCGCAGCCGGCGATGACGGTAGTGCGAATCGACATGAAGCCCTCCCGTACTGTCGCAGCGCCAGTCGCAGCATTGATCGCGTCAAGCGCGACACTCCGGCAAGGGACGCGCCGCTTTCCCGATTCCGCACGTAGTTATGGCCTGTCGCTGACCGACACGGATGGTCCGCGGAGGGTCGTACAGTGTCGGCTGTGGGCGCACCGACCAAGTCCGAGCAGACGAGAGAACTGATCGCGAAGACCGCCCTGCGGCTGTTCCGCGAGCGTGGCTACGAGGCCACCACGATGCGGGCGATCGCCGCCGAGGCCGGGGTGTCCGTCGGCAACGCCTACTACTACTTCTCCTCGAAGGAAGAGCTGATCCAGCTCTACTACGAGCACTCCCAGGACGATCACACCGAAGCGTGCCGGGCCGTGCTGGAGCGGGAGCGGGAGTTCCGTGCGCGGTTGCTCGGCGTGGTCCGCGCGCGGATCGACGTGCTGCAGCCGTACAAGGAGTTCGCCGGGAAGTTCTTCAAGTACGCGGCCGAGCCGACGAGCCCGCTCAGCCCGTTCAGCGCCGAGTCGGCGCCGATCCGCGAGGCCGCCGTCGCCATCTACCGCGAGGTCGTGGAGGGCTCGACGCTCAAGGCCGATGCGGAGATCCGCGCCGACCTGCCGGAGCTGCTGTGGCTCTACTCGATGGGCGTGATCCTGCACTGGGTGTACGACAGCTCGCCGGACGCGGCCAGGACCTACCGGCTCATCGAGCGCACGGTTCCGCTGATCGACCGCCTCGTCGCCCTGGCACGGGTTCCCGGCATGCGGGGCGTCGTGCGCGACGCCCTGGCCACCTACCGCGACCTGCGCACATAGCGGGACCGGCGGAGCGCTTGCGCGCGTCCGGCCGGTCCCGGGCTCACGTCATGTCGAGGTGCTTGCGGGCGAAGTCGATGGTCGCGGCCATCTGCCGGATGCGCTCCTCGACCACGAGGGAGCCGTGCCCGGCGTCGTAGCGGTAGACCTCGTGCTCCTTGCCCAGCTCCCGCAGCCGGGTGAGGTAGTTCTCGATCTGGCGGATCGGGCAGCGCGGGTCGTTCTCGCCGGCCATGACCAGCACCGGGGCGGTGACCTGCTCGACGTACGTGATCGGTGAGGAGGCCGTGTACCGCTCGGGGACGTCGGCCGGCGAACCGCCGAACAGCGACCGGTCGAACGCCTGCAGCGCCTCCATCTCGTCCTCGTACGCGGCGAGGTAGTCGGCCACCGGGACGATGCCCACCGCGACCGACCAGTCGTCCGGCTGCGTGCCGATGCCGAGCAGGGTGAGGTAGCCGCCCCACGACCCGCCGGTGAGCACGAGCCGCGAGGGGTCGGCCAGCCCGGAGGAGACGGCCCAGTCGCGGACGGCCTTGATGTCCTCCAGCTCGGTCAGTCCGGGACGGCCCTCGATGGCGTCGCGCCACGTGCTGCCGTATCCGGTCGACCCCCGGTAGTTCACGCGCACGACGGCGAAGCCGTGGTCCACCCAGGCGGCGGTGTCCGGGGAGAAGGAATCGTCGTCGTACGCGGTCGGCCCGCCGTGGACGTCGAAGACGGTCGGGTACGGGCCCGAGCCCGCCGGCTTGGAGACCAGGGCGTGGATGTCGCCGCCGAGACCCGTCACCCAGGCGTCCTCGACCGGCACCGACTCGGGTGCGGGCGGGCCGGGCGGGGCCAGCACCACCGCGCCCGACGTCGAGCGGATCACGGGCGGCGACGCCGACGACGACCAGGAGAACTCGACCGTGCCGTCCGGGCGGGCGGTGGCCGACCCGATCGTCCCGGGCGGCGTGTCGATCCGCTCCAGCGCGCCGCTCGCCAGGTCGTAGCGGTACAGCTCGTCGCGCGCGTGGTGGGAGTGCGAGACGAGCAGGGCCGACCCGTCGGGGTACCAGTTGGCGCCGACCTCGCCGGGTAGGTCGAGGACGACCTCCTGCACGTCGCCGCCGACAGGGTTCCAGATCAGCAGCTCCGGCCTGCCGCGCCGCTCGTGCTCGACGAGCAGTCGCTGGTCGCCGGCGACCGGGGAGAACGACAGCCCGCCCAGCCCCTTGCCCGGGCCGTCCCACAGGTCGGCGACGGTCTCGCCGTCCGCGCGCACGACCCGGAGCGCCATGTGCCGACTGTCGCCGTGCTCGCTGTGGTTGATCGCGACGAGCGCCTCGTCCTCGGACAGGTCGATCGCGTACGCGTCCTCGGCGTGCGAGTACAGGACGTACGGGTCGGCTCCCGGCGGGCACACGTGGATCGTCGTGCCGCCGTCCGTCGACCGGGCGATGACGGCGAGACCGCTGGATCCCACGGCGAGGCCGGCGGGGTAGGACGGCTCCAGAGCGGGGACGGCGGGCGCGTCCTCCCCGCCGCCGAACCGCTGGCGCCGCCACACCCCGAACTCGTCCCCGTCGGTGTCGGCGAACCACCAGATCCACTCGCCGGTCGGGTCGATGCCCCCGATCCAGGTGCCGTTGGGCCGGTCGGTGACCTGCCGGCGTTCGTCGGTCGTACGGTCCCAGGTGTAGATCTCCCAGGTCCCGGTGGTGTTCGAGCGGTACACCGAGCGGTGTGGCGCGTCGTGCGCCCAGCTGGGCAGGCTCACCCGGGCGGCCCGGAAACGGGCCTTCCAGCGTTCGTCGTCAACCATGAGTCAAGTCTGTCAGTCCGTGGCCGTACCTGCGGGGAGAGAGCGAAGCCGCATCTGCGCCGACTTGGTGCCGTACGCCCAGTCGAGCATCTTGGCCGCGTCGGTGAACCGGCGGTTCGGGGAGGTGGTCGTGCTGTTCAGCTCCACCCCGTAAAGCGTACGGCCGCCGCGCCGGGCCGCGAACAGCAGGCAGTAGCCCGCGCCGTCCGTGTGGCCGGTCTTGATGCCGATGGCGCCGCTGTAGGAGCCGAGGAGCAGGTTCGTGTTGGTCCACTTGTACGCGCGGTGCCCGCTGGTCTTCGACACCGAGTACGTCTTGCGGGCGACGACCGCGCGGAACGACGAGCTCGCCATCGCCGCCTTCGCCAGCTTCATCAGGTTGCTCGGCGTGGAGTACCCCTCCTTGTGCGAGGAGGTGGGCAGCCCGTCGGACGTCCGGAAGTAGGTGCTCGTCATCCCGAGCGACTTCGCGGTCTTGTTCATCTTGGCGACGAACTTCGTCTGCCCCGGGCCGTACACGTCGGCGAGGGCGTACGCCGCGTCGCAGCCGGACGGCAGGAGCATGCCGTTCAGCAGCTGCCCGACCGACACCTTGTCACCGACCTTCAGTCCGGCGGTCGTGGCGTCGTTGCCCTTGACGTGGTCGACGTAACTCTTCTTGACGGTGATCTTGCGGTCGAGACCGCCGGCGCGGATCACGACGAGCGCGGTCATCACCTTGGTGATGCTGCCGATGGGGCGCTTGGTCGTGGTGGCGACGCCCCACAGCTTCTTGCCCTTGGTCGAGTCGTAGAGGTAGGCGCCCTTCGCGGCGATCCCGGACGGTTGGGACGCCTGGGCGGCGATAGGGGCCTTCGGGGCGGTGGTGGCGGCGACGGCGTTCGGAATGGTCAGCGGAACCGAGCCGATCAGGGTCCCCGCGACGGTGGCGGCGACCAGACACGCGCTGCGACGCATGCGAACTCCTGGTGATCCTGGGGGAAGGAAAGCATGTTCGCAGTTGATCAATTCGGGCGCAATCTGACTCGCGGGACGATGAGGCCGGATGCGGTCAGATGTGCTCAGTCGGGATTGGTCCGGATGGGCCGTTCGGTCAGATGCGGTCTCTGGATTGGGCTGGATGTTCCGTTCGGTACCTGTCCCGGATCTTCTGGACGGCGCGTCGTACCGTTGAGGGGTGACGCCGAGATCCTCGACAGAGCTCGCGCTGCGGCCGACCGGCGACAGCGGCGAAGAGGTCACGCACGGCTATCCGCCGCCCGCCCGGCCGGTCGGGAGCACCGTGGTCGCCTACTGCGGCGTGGTGATGACGGTGAAAGGGGAGTCGTCCTCCGCGCCACCGCCCGACACCTGCGCGGAGTGCGCGAAGATCTGGCGACGCCGTCGCCGCCGTTTCCGCTGAGGGTCCATATCTGTCGCCCCGGCCGTGCATGCTGGGGCTCATGGAATCCGAACTCACACTGATGGCCGTTCATGCGCACCCCGACGACGAGGTGATCAGCACCGGCGGGGTCTTCGCGCGCTATGCCGACGAGGGCATTCGCACGGTCCTGGTGACCTGTACCAATGGCGAGCAGGGAGACGGCCCCGGCGGGGTCAAGCCCGGCGAGCCGGGCCACGACCCGGCCGACGTCAGCCGCCGCCGACTCGGCGAGCTGCGTGAGTCGGTCGCTCACCTGGCCATCGACCACGTGGAGCTGCTCGGCTACCCCGACTCCGGGATGGTCGGCTGGGACGCGAACGCCGACACCGGCGTGTTCGCCAACGTGCCCGTCGAGCAGGCGGCCGCCCGGCTCGCCGACCTGATGGAGCGGTACCGCCCGCAGGTGGTGGTGACCTACGACGAGAACGGCAACTACGGGCACCCCGACCACATCCAGGCGCACCGCATCGCGATCGCCGCCGCCGAGTCGACCGGGATTCCGCGCAAGTTCTACCACACCGCCATCCCCCGCGCCGGGATCGAGGAGATGATGGAGTATCTCCGCAGCACCGGCGCCGATATGACGGACTTCGAGCTCCCCGACGACTTCGGCACGCCGGACGAGGAGATCACCACCGTGGTCGACGTCTCGGCGTACTTCGAGCGCAAGGTCAAGGCATTGGAGGCTCACGCCAGCCAGGGGGAGAACATCTTCCTGCTCCGCATGCCCGACGACGCGCAGCGCCGGGCGCTCGGCACCGAGTCGTTCGTCCGCCGCTTCAGCGCCGTGCCGAGCCCCGACCACGAGGACGACCTGTTCGCCGGCCTCCGCTGACCTGTCCCGTACCCGAGGGCCGCGCCAGCCACCCGGGTACGGGACGTGCGGTGCCCGCCCCTGCGAGCCGAAGAGGGCTAGTAGCTCAGGTCACCCTTGACCCGGACGGCCTTCGTCGGGGCCCAGGACCAGCAGATCGTCGTGCCCGTGCGGACCGGGCTGGTGTTGAGCTTGTACCACTGGCCCTTGTGCTTGATGGCCACCCAGTCGCGCGTCAGCGGCGTCTTCCAGGCGCCGCTGTACGCACGGACCTTGAGCGGCGCGTTCTTCGCCCGGTAGGTGACGCGGATCTTGATGTCCTTGATGTCCTTGCTGTGGTTGCTCTTGATGGTGCAGCCACCACGCGTCGGCTTCTTGTTGCCCAGCTTCGTGTCGAAGGGTCGCGTCAACGGCTTCTTGGCGTGCGTCTCGGCCATCGCCGGAGCCGCCGCTCCCGCCGTGAGGGCAACCGCCAGGCCGCCGAGCGCGGCAGCCTTGGTGATCGTAAGTGCTCGGGACATGGAACGCCCTTTCGTCGGGGCCGGAGCCGTTGATCATCTTCGCGGTCGCGGGCAGGGGGGAATAGGGCCCACAGCCCTAATCTCGGCGGCGGTGAGCACGAGGTGAGCGGAAAGACCTCTCAAGCGACGCGTCGTCAGGATTAAGCCCTCGTGCGATCAATGCACGAAATGTTAGGTTCTGCTGGCCATCGCCTGATCACGGGAGCGGTCGCATTGTCGCTGCACAGCCTGCTGGGTCCCCTCCTCCATCCCGCCATCACGCTCGGCGGCACGCCCACGACCTGGGCGGAGGTGCTCGGATTCGCGACCGGCGTGGTCAACGTCTGGCTCGTCGTCCGGCAGCACATCGCCAACTGGCCGATCGGCATCGCCAACGTCGTCCTCCTCGGCCTGATCTTCGTCGACGGAGGCCTGTACGCCGACGCGGGCCTGCAAGTCGTCTACGTCGTCCTGCAGGTGTGGGGCTGGTGGGAGTGGCTGTACGGCGGACGGGAGCGGACCGAGCGCGTCGTCCAGCGCACCTCCGGCACGGAATGGGCCGGGCTCGCGGTCGCCGGGATCGCCGCCACCGGCCTGCTGACGTGGGCGCTCAGCGCCTGGACCGACTCGACCGTGCCGTTCTGGGACGCGCTCACCACCGCCATCTCGCTGGCCGCGACGTACGGCCAGAGCCGCAAGCTGCTCGAGTCGTGGTGGCTGTGGATCTCCGCCGACCTGATCTACATCCCGCTGTACGCCTACAAGCACCTCTACCTCACCAGCGCCCTCTACGTCGTCTTCCTGGCGCTGTGCGTCGCCGGACTGCTCGCCTGGCGGAAGGACTACGCGGAGCGGCAGGCGGCGGCCGTCCCGGTGACCTCATGACGTTCCGGCACGGACTGGTGATCGGGAAGTTCTATCCGCCGCACGCCGGCCATCACCACCTGATCGACACCGCGGCGGGCGCCTGCAAGCGCGTGACCGTCGTCGTGGCCGCCTCCACCGTGGAGAGCATCCCGCTCGCCCTCCGTACGGCCTGGCTCCGCGAACGGCACCCGCAGCCGCACGTCGAGATCGTTCCGGTCGTCGACGACGTCGAGGTGGACTACGACTCGGAGGAGATCTGGGCGGCGCACGTGGCGGCGTTCCGGGCCGGCCTGGCCGCGGCGTCGGGGCAGGACGTGGGGGTGGCGTCGGGGAAGGGCGCGGGCGCGGTGACCGGGCAGGGCATCGGCGCGCTCGACCACCCGCCGGTGGACGCGGTGTTCAGCTCGGAAGAGTACGGGCCCGAGCTGGCCTGCCGGTTCGACGCCGCGCACGTCCCGGTGGATCCGCCGCGCGGCCGGTTCCCGGTGAGCGGCACCGCCGTGCGGGGAGACCCGGTCGCCTGCTGGGAGTGGCTCTCGCCCGCCGTACGCGCGTACCTGGCCCGGCGCGTCGTCATCGTCGGCGCGGAGTCCTCGGGCACGACCACGCTGAGCCGCGCCCTCGCGGCGCACTACGCCGCGCGCGGCGGGGTGTGGGCCGCGACCCGGTGGGTGCCGGAGTACGGCCGCCTGTACTGCGAGGAGAAGCTCGCCCTCGCGCGTCGTACCGACCCGGACCGGTGGATCGGCGATCTCCCGTGGGCGTCGGAGGAGTTCACCCTGATCGCCGAGCGGCATCTCGCCCTCGAGGACGCCGCCGCCCGCTCCGGCTCGCCCCTGCTGATCTGCGACACCGACGCCTTCGCCACCTCGCTGTGGCACGAGCGCTACCTCGGCACCCTGTCGCCCGACGTCGAACGCGTCCACGCCCGTACCCGCCACGATCTGTGGATTCTCACCGACACCGCCGGTGTGCCCTTCGAGCAGGACGGCTGGCGCGACGGCGAGTCGATCCGGGAGCGCATGTCGGGGCGGTTCCGGGAGGAGCTCGACCGGCGCGGCCTGCCGTACGTCGTCGTGACCGGACCGCACGAGGACCGCCTCGCCGCCGCCGTCACCGAGGTCGACGCCCTCCTCGAGAAGGGCTGGACGTTCGCCGATCCGCTCTGACTAGTGCCCCGGTCCTAGGACCCCAGCACCAACTCCGCCGCAGGCCATGAACGAACCCTCAATCGTGACCAATAGGTACGGATTGGTCGGCTAGCCTCCGGTCCACCCGGCCGCGCCCCTCGTCGGAGACCGCCCTATGTACAGCTATTACGTGTTCGAGGAGTCGTCCTTCCCAGGAAGTGGCGGCCGGGGACACGTGTGGACCTTCACCGACCTGCCGAGGATGCGGGACGCCGTCGGCGACTTCCTCCGTACCGGCTGGTCCCCGCAGTCCGGCGGCACCCTCGCCATCCGCGTCCACCAGCGGGGCGAGGAATCGGCGGCGTACGACATTCATCCGTTCCTGGGACTGAAGATCCCAGGGCTGACGGAGGTCACCTGGGACGCCGAGCGGCGGATCCACGGTGGGGAGCCCGAGCCGGTGGGCTCCTACGCGTTCCTCACCACGCCGGACGGCACCGGAGAACGGCGCTTCCGGGTGCTGTCGGCCGAGGAGGTCGCGCCGCCCACCGAGCAGCGGTCACTCGAGGTCCGGATCGACTGGGCGAGGATGGATCTGCCGGCGCTGATCCCGCCGCTGCTGCCCGAGGCGTACGGAGACGAGGCGTCGCGCGGCGTCGGCTGCGGCGACCGTCGGCCGGTGCTCGACCACACCGACGCCCGTTGAGCTAGAGGCCTTTCAGCAGGACGGTGAGACCCTGACGGAACTCCTCGTCCACCGTGACCTTCGCGGCCTGCCGCGCCGTCTCGGCCAGCAGGGGAAAGTCCGCGCCCGGCAGCGTGGCCATGGCCCGCGTGCCCTCGCCGGACAGCGGCCCGAGGTGCTCCAGCTGGATGGCCCCGACCAGGTAGCCGACCAGAGTGCGCAGGGCGACGACGCGCCGCCGGCCCTCGATGCCCGCCTCGGTGAGGATGCCGAGCACCGTCTCCCCCCACCGCAGGCTGCTCGGTGCGCCCTGCCGGTGGGTCAGCGTGAGCGGCACGACGTTCGGGTGGGCGCCGACGGCATCGCGGACGCGCTCGACCATGGTCGCGACCCGCTCCCGCCAGGATGAGCCCGTCGGGGGCGTGGTGTCGACGGCGCCGAGGACGAGGTCGACGACCAGGCCCTCGAGCTGTTCGCGGTCGTCGACGTAGCGGTACAGGGACATCGTCCCCATCCCGAGTTCCTTGGCGACCGCGCGCATCGTGAGGGCGGCGAGTCCGTCGCGGTCGATGACGGCGAGCGCGGCCGCCGCGATCTGCGTCTCCGTGAGCGAGCGTGGGCGTGGCATGGTCCCGACAGCGTACAAGGTACGCCTACGCGTGTTAGCGTATGTTGTACGCCTACAGGAAGGATGACGCGATGGCCACCCACGACGATCCGCGCAGGCCCCGCCCCGGCACCGTCATCGACGAGCGCGAGTTCACCCCCATCTCCGGCCCGCCGATCCGCGTCCCGTCGCCCGGGCACCTCGTCCACCTGCAGTTCCGCCGCTTCGCCGGCTGCCCGGTGTGCAACCTGCACCTGCGATCGATCGTGCGTCGCCACGCCGAGATCGAAGCGGCCGGCGTCCGCGAGGTCGTCGTCTTCCACTCGCCGGCCGACGAGCTACGAGAGCACGCCGCCGACCTGCCGTTCGCCGTCATCGCCGACCCGCACAAGCGGCTGTACGTGGAGTTCGGCGTCGAATCGGCGCGGCGGGCACTCCTGCACCCGCGCGCCTGGGGGCCGATCCTCCGGGCCGTCCTGCGCAGTACGTGGGCCATCGTCCGCGGCCGTGAGCGCGGCCCGGCGGCCCGCCCCCGGGGCGGACGCTTCGGCCTGCCCGCCGACTTCTTGATCGCCGAGGACGGCACCGTGGTGGCCTGCAAGTACGGAGAACACGCCTACGACCAGTGGTCCGTCGACGAACTGCTGGACCTGGCCTCCAGCAGCCCACGCCCCGCGGCCTCGGGACCGGTGAGCTGACGGGGGCTCGACCAGACCGCTGCGCCCGGGGACCATTCGGCGGGTGGAATCTCCGCGGTTGACCCTGCGGAGGATCGGCGGACACGATCGGCCGTACGGTGTTTTCACAATGTCACGGAGGTGCTGCACGATGCCGAAGGTGCTGATCGTCACGGGCGACGCGGCCGAGGATCTCGAGGTGATGTACCCCTACCAGCGGCTGCTGGAAGAGGGCTACGACGTGCACATCGCCGCTCCGACCAAGAAGAAGCTGCAGTTCGTCGTGCACGACTTCGTCGACGGCTTCGACACCTACACCGAGAAGCCCGGCCACACCTGGCCCGCCGACATCGCGTTCGCCGACGTCGACCCGGCCGACTACGCCGCGCTGGTCCTGCCCGGTGGCCGCGCGCCCGAGTACATCCGCGGCGACGCCGACTGCCGCCGCATCGTCCGGCACTTCGCCGAGGCGGCCAAGCCGATCGCGGCGCTCTGCCACGGTCCCCTCGTGCTCGCCGCGGCGGGTGTCCTGGCGAGTCGCTCCTCGAGCGCGTACCCGGCGCTCGCCCCCGACATCGAGGCGGTCGGTGGCTCCTTCGTCGACAGCGAGGCGCACATCGACGGCTCCATCGTCACCGGCCGCGCCTGGCCGGATCACCCGGCCTGGATGCGCGAGTTCCTCAAGGTCCTACGGGTCGCTGCCCCGGTCGACTGACCGACGACGGCTGAGCTCACCGCCGCGCGGACCGACGCGGCGGTGGGCATCCGCCGTGGGCATGGCCGACGGACCATGGTCCCGCCTCCTCAGGGACGTTCGTCCCTGGGAGGAACACCGACCAGCAGGGCAGAGTGGAAGTTGGCCTGCGAGACGGGCGAGGGAGCTCGACCGTACGAATCCGCCAGGACGGGGATTCGCAGGGAAGGGCTGAGAGGCCGGCGGGGGCGATACGCCCCTTTAAGACGGCGACCCCCAATACCTGAACCGGACAATGCCGGCGAAGGGAAATCGCCTCGCAGGTCTTCGCTGTGCTCCCGGACCCTGGCCACGCGCGCGTCTCGCTCCCATCGGCGCCACACATCGTTCCGCACGGCACGGTCGACGGCGCGAGCGGACCTGAACATTTACACGATCGATGAAATGCCCTCCCCGGTGATCGCGCCTGGATAGCGTCCTCCCACGGTCGTTTTCAGGGAGGCGGCAGTGGTGTTTCGACGCTGGGGTGCGGTGCTCGTGGTCGGGGCGGCGGTGCTCACGCCGGTCGCGGCCCACGCCGATACGGGCTATGTGCCGGGGCAGTTCATCGCCAAGCAGTACACCGAGGCTCTCGGGCGCGTTTCCGACCAGGCCGGCTGGCGGGGTGACGTCGGCTATTTCGAATCCGACGGATGTAACGCCACCACGCTCGCGAACGTCGGCCGTTCCATCTACACCTCATCGGAGTTCACCGGCCTCGGGTATGACAACGACGCCAAAGTGCTCGCGCTGTACCGTGGGTCGCTCAACCGGGAACCGGATAAGGCGGGCTTCGACAACTGGACCGGCTTGCTGAAGGGCGGCATGGTCTGGGCGACCGTCGTCGACAAGTTCTTCGGCAGTGACGAGTTCAACGCTCTGGTCCCGAAGATCTGCACGGGTGTCAAGGACGGCAGCGGCTCTTCGTATCAGTTCGGCACGTACCCGGCGCTGACCGTGCCGACCGGCGGCACCGGATTCACCGGTTCAGGGGAAGAGCTGCAGAAGAAACTGGACGCCACGGCGAAGGGCGGCACCGTCTATCTCGCGCAGAAGGCGGTCGTACGCCTGGATTCCCGGCTGACCATTCCCCCCGGCGTCACCCTGGCCACCATCGACAGCCCCGATCCCCGCCACTACGCGCTGATGGGCCGCCTGGTCCGCGACAGCTCCTTCAACGATCGGCTCGTCGTCTTGGGGAACGGCTCCCACCTCACCAACGTGTGGGTCGACGGAGCGCGCAACACCCCCGAGAACTCCGATCCGAGCCGCGACAACGTCGTGCTGTACGGCGGCACCGGCACCGCCGTCACGGACAGCAAGATCTCCAACTCCGCCGGCCCCCAGGCCGTGTACGCGCTGGGCGCCTTCGACGGCTACGGCTGCGCCGACGCCAAGATCAGCGGAAACGTGATCACTGCCTACTCGAGCGACCACGTCAAGACCAACACCTGGAGCGACGGAGTGGCGGTGGGGTGTGAGCACGCCACTGTGACCGGGAACCAGGTGGTGGACGCCTCCGACGTCCCGATCGTGCTCTACCAGTCCTCCCCGGTTCAGGGCACCGCCGTCGCCCAGCAGTCCCAGGTCAAGGGCAACACGGTGCTGAACGCGGGCAACTCCGCCTACGGCGGTCTCGGCATCGATCCCCTCTTCGGCGATACTCCGAGGGCGGTCGGCTTCGAAGGCGCGTCCGTCACCCAGAACACGATGTGGACCAGCCCGAACACCCACTACGTGATCGCGCTCGCCGACGGCACCCGATCCTGGTTCGGTCCCAAGTCCAACACCGGTACCGGCGGCGCCTTCTCCGGCAACACGACAGGCTCGGAAAGCGCCCGCGTCGTCACCGGCATCGGCGTGACCGGCATGCTCAAGACCACGGTCACCGGAAACACCATGAACTGGAGCCACATAACCGGCGTCAGCCGCTGCCCGCACGTCGACATCGCCGCATCGATCTCGGCCGGCACCGCCTCGGGCACGTTCTCTCCCACCCCTGTCGACGTCGCATTCGACAGCTGCGTTTAGCGCGCTCCGCACCTCTCGACGACAGCTTCGCATTCGGTGTCTTTGACAGATTCAGGGTGGAGCCATGTCAGTGATCGGGACCAGGCTCGGACGGCTCGCGGAGCCGGCCGGCGACCGCGTCGAGTTCATGGTGCGGACTGATGTGCCGATCTATCAGGCCAGGCTGCCCAAGATGGGCTGGCGGCCCGCCGACGAGCCAGGACTGTTCACCCGCCGCCTCGACGACGCGCCCGACGTGGAAGCGATCTTCGAGCGCTTCACCCGGCACATCGAGACGATGATCCGCCAGAGCGCCAGGCTGGAACCAGCCGACTGGGAAACCGGCCTGGCGGAGCTGGCAGACCGGGCCGAGGGCAGCGACCTGCGCTGGTGGCTCTACGGCAGCGGCGCCCTGGCAGTACGGGGTCTCGACATCGAACCGGGCGACTTGGACGTGCACGTCAACGACGCGGGCCTGGCCGGGCGGCTCATGGCCGACCTCCTGGTCGAGCCGGTCACTCGCATGCACGGATGGGTAGCCGACGCCGGCGGCCGCGCCTACACCGGGATCCTCATCGAGTGGCTGGCCGGCGCCTGCCCGACGGGAACCGACCCGCCCCATGAACAGGAAGAAGCGGCCGCCGACCATCTTGAACTGATCCCCTGGCGAGGCAGGCGAATACGAGTGCCCAGCCTCAAGATCCAACTGGCGGTAGCCGAACGCCGGGGACTCGCCGACCGTGCCGCCTTGATCCGCCAGGCGATGCGTTCCTGAACCACCTCGTACGACCAAGGGCATCAAGCGTCCACCACCGTCTCAGCACCCGAGCGGTCATCCGTCATATAGACGCGTGTGTATATTTGTGAGCCTCCTTGGCATCTGCGCGGTGAAGGGTGGGCAGGGATGGACTTGATGGTGCTCTCCGCAGAGGGGCCCTGGGCGCAGCTCACCCCCGAGGCGGAGCGAGTCGCCCAGGAGCATCACCTCGGGAGGCTCCGCGAGATCTTCGCCATCCAGGCCGGACTCTCTCGTGAAAAGGTCAACCGGGTGTATGAGTTCGAAGCGGGCCTGGTGCGGCAGAACCACGGCAAGGCCCCCGAAGCCCTCCGATGGGATCAGCTCGCGACCGTCCACGAGCGTGTCACCAACCGGTACAACAACGGCACCTACGACGCCACGTACTTCACCTACACCCTGACCCTCGCCAACGGAGCGTCGACCAAGCTCGATGGCTTCTACCGGGATCCGAAGCTCCACCGCAATCCCGAATTCGCCATCAGCGCCAACCCGCGGGGCCGCCAATACGCCGACCTCGGCAGGGCGGTGGCCAACTACGTCACCCGGGCCAAGCTGCCCGGCGCCCTGGAATCCCTGGAACGCGGCGAAAGCCTGGCCTTCGGCGATGTGACCATCGATCGCAACGGAGTTCGCCGCGGAAGGCACGCAGCACCATGGGTGTCGATCCAGGAGGTGAAGGTCGAGAAGGGCTGGATCACCATCAAGCAGGAAGGTAAGTTCCGGCCGCTGCACAAGCAGGAGGTCGCCAGGATTCCCAACTTCTCGCTCTTCATCACAGTGGTCGAGAAGCTACGCGAGGGCCTACCGTCATGAGCTGCCGCAAGGCGTTCGCGCCAAAGACGGCCTAGCCGAGGGCCGTTCGCATTCTCCGCGAGACGATCGGCTGAGCTCGGTGCGCGAATCCGCCGGCCGAACAGCGAGGTGATCACGGACGGAGTGGCGTGGCGGTGGTTGGTCCGTACGACTTCACGCCGCCGGCGATCGCCGCCATGATCGCCGTCAGGACGCCGAAGATGACCGCCAGCCCCATGGCGACGCCGTTGCTCTTGTGGAAGCCGAAGACCCACGTGAGCTGAGCACCGAAGGTCGTGCTCCCCAGTAGCGGCTGCGCGACCAAGATCGCCACTACGTAAAGCCCGCAAAGCGCGCACAGTGTCCACGCGCCGGAAATCCTGCGGGCGACCGTGAACCCCGCTGCGACCAACAGCGACCCGGCGCCGATGACGCCGCCGAACACGTTCTCCAACATCAGGCTGGACCAGCGACCGGTCGGCCCGTTGGCGTAGACGACGTTGTAGAGCGCGAACCAGACGAGTATGCCGGCGGTGAGCAGCGCCAGGATGCCAGCTATCACCGCCGCCTCGGCGTTCGCCCGCGGCATGTGAGGGTGCGGGGGCGGACTGGACGGGTGCCAGGCGAACTGGCCGGGGCCGCGGGCGGTCTGACCGTTGGGGTTGGGGCTGGGCGCCAACGGCGGGCTCGGCGCGGCCAACAGCGGCGGCATGACGCTCTCGACCGCGGTGGCGCCGGCCGCCAGGAGACCATCGGCGCCTCCCGGTGCCGTGCCGAGACCGAGCAGGGCGAGCAGGACGTGCGGTGCGGTCGGCCTGTGGGCGGGCTCCTTGGACAGGCATGCGGTGACCAGCCCGGCCAAGGGCTGGGGGAGCGAGCTGGTGTCGGGGGCGGCATGCAGGATGCGATGCATCACCGCGGGTACGGTGTCGTCCCCGAAAGGGGAACGGCCGGTCGCAGCGAACAAGATGGTGACTCCCCAGGCGAACATGTCGGTCCATGTGCCGGGCTCCTGGCCGCTCACTTGTTCGGGCGCCATGTAGGCGGGGGTTCCGACGACCTGGCTCGTCATGGTGGAGGTGCCGTCAAGAGCCCTGGCGATGCCGAAGTCGATGACCCGCGGACCGTCCTCACCTATCAGCACGTTCGGTGGCTTGAAATCACGGTGCACGACTCCGGCCTGGTGGATCGCCGCCAGCGCGGTGGCGGTGCCGATGGCCAGCCGCTGCAAAGCCGCACCTGTCCGCGGCCCCTCGTCACGGACGAGCTCGTACAAAGACGGGCCGCGCACGAACTCGCTGACGATGTAGGGCTGATCGCCATGGATGTCGGCCTCCAGCACCCGGGCAGTACAGAACTCGGCGACCCTCTCCGCGAACCCCAACTCACGCACGAACCGCTCACGCGCCTTCGGATCACGTGCGACATGAGTGCGCAGCAGCTTGACGGCCACCTCCCCGCCGTCCGGCCCGCGCCCGGCATACACGACGCCCTGGCCACCCTCCCCGAGACGGCCGGTCAGCTCGTACCGTCCCAGCCGCTCGGGATCGTCGGGTTGCAGTGATGCAGACATAATTGTCTATTTGACCATGCCGGAGCCCTCGCCGAGCAGCGATCATCCATACTCGCGGCGGCCCGCGATCTCCGGGGCGGTCAACCGAGGTCGCACAATGTCCGGCCATTCGGCCCCTAGAACGCCGGTGTCTCGTCTGAGGCTCGCGGCTGCCTCATGGTCTCGCTGTCGGCGTACTCTTTGCGTGCAGAGCTGGGTACGGGTAAACGTGCAGAGCTGTCGGGCTGTCAGGCTGAGCGCGTTGGATTCGACCCCTTGCGTGTTGGAGGTCTGATGCGTGCAGGCGTCGTGGTCAGCGCACAGCCCGGCGTGGAGGACCTCGCCGTACAGGCCGAGGAGCTGGGCCTGCACAGTTTCTGGGTCAACGACACCCCGATGGTCCACGGCGACCCCTTCATCGCCCTGGGACTGTGTGCGAAGGCCACCAGCCGCATCAGGCTCGGCATCGGCGTGACCTCACCGGCGCTGCGCTCGGCCCCGGCCGCCGCGAGCGGGTTCGCCGGCCTCAACGCCCTGGCGCCGGGCCGGATCATCTGCGGGGTCGGCACCGGAAACACCGCCCGGCGTACGCTGGGCATGCGGCCGACCACGGTGGCCACGCTGGAGAACTTCACCGCCGCGCTGCAGGACCTATGCGCCGGACGCTCGACCGCCTACCGCGAAGGTGACCAGGTCCGCGACATCCGGCTCCTGCACACCGGGCCGCACATGAACACCACCGACCCGATCGCGTTCGTCGTGGCCGCGCTCGGACCGAAGGCCGCCGCCGTCGCCGGCCGCCTCGGCACAGGCCTGATCTCCTTCGGCCTACTGGACCCCACTGCCTGGCACGCGCTGCACAACGCCCGCCGCCACGCCGCCGATGGCACACCCCGCGACCCCGATTCCTACGTGGTCACCGCGCTGCACATACTCGACGAGGACGAAGACCCCCACGGCGACGCGGCCCGGGACGCGACCGGCCACCTCGCTCTGTCGCTACTGGCCTTCGCGGCCGATACCGCCGCCGAGACACCCGCCTTCGTCGAGCAACTCAGCCCCTCCGAACGCGAGGCGGTGCAGCGACTCCTCGACCGGCGCGGCACCACCGCCACCGCACCCGACCGCCACACCAAGATCTACCCGGGCTACCTCGGACGCATCGCACCACAGGACCGGGACCTGATCCTGCCCTCGCTGATGAACACCCTGGCCCTGGTCGGCACCCGCGACGACCTGCTCGCCCGCATCACCACCCTGGAACAGGCCGGCATCACAGAACTGCTCATCCAACCGGTGATCGACCCACCCACCGAGATGGCCCAGCTAGCGAAACTCCTCACCTGAGCTGCGCCCGCAGGCTGTGACCAGCATCGAGCATTCCAGCGGCGTTCGTGGAGGTTCGTGGTGGACCATAGAACTGCTGGACGATCGCCGAGTGGGCCGGGGAGAAGTCCCCGCGATCCAGCGCGTGTTCGTCGCCTTGGTCGTGCGACCCGTGCACGACGCCGCCCACTGGCTGGGCTGGTCCGACTGGCGGCGACGTCATCAGGCCCGGTCCCGCGTCGGCCATTACCATCGGCAAGCCGCGCATCAGACATGATGTGCTGAGCAGGCTGGTGGCCACTGAGCATGCTCGCTGGCATTTCCGTGCTCAGTGGGCGAAGGGGATCTGTTCAGTCGAGGATCGCGGTGGCTTCGATCTCGACCAGATGGTCGGGCACGTCCAGGGCGGCAACACCCAGCAGCGTGGCCGGCGGGACCGGGGTGATGCCCAGCTTTGCGGATGCCCGGGAGATGCCCTCCAGGAGCGGGGGCATCTTGTCGGGGGTCCAGTCGACGACGTAGAAGGTCAGTTTCGCCACGTCGTCGAAGGAGCCGCCGGCCTCGGCCAGAGCGGTGGCGATGTTGAGGTAGCACTGCTCGACCTGCGAGGCGAGGTCGCCTTCGCCGACCGTGGTCCCCTCGGCATCCCACGCGACCTGCCCGGCGATGAAGACCAGCTTCGACCCCGTTGCGATCGACACCTGCCGGTAGACATCGATCTTGGGCAATCCACTCGGGTTCACCAGGTTGATGGCCATACTGCCCGCCTCCTTGTCCTGAGCGCCTGTGGGCTCCTGTCCACCCAACCAAGGCGCCTTCGGTCTCTTGTGGTTACTCAGGAACCATAGGAGAGTGGACGCTGACATGGAAGAACGCACTTTCCAGTGACTGGGGAACCCGATGGTGACCAAACAGATCAAGGGCCCATCCCAGGAAGCAGACCTCAGGCGCGCGGACTCGTTGGCGCGAGAGATCTTCTCCGACGTCGCCAACAAGTGGGCGTTCCTGATCATCGAGACTCTCGGTGAACGCACTCTGCGCTTCAGCGAACTGCGGAACGAGATCGAGGGCATCAGTCACAAGATGCTCACCCAGAACCTGCGCATGCTGGAGCGCAACGGCCTGGTCGAAAGAAACGTGCACCCCACCGTCCCGCCGCGTGTCGAATACACCCTCACCGAGCCGGGGCAGGGCCTACGCACAACCGTCGACGGCATGTGCGACTGGACGCAACGCTACTTCGGGCACATCGAGGCCGCCCGCCACCGCTTCGACGCCTGACGGCTGATCACGATCTACAACTGGAGTATTAGGCGGCCCGGTCATGTGCCGACGATCGGCCGCAGAGCTCACGTGTACCCCGCCGTGTATCCCTGATGTATCCCACGTTTTGCCTGGTCAGCGCGCTAGGGATACATAAGATACAGGGGATGCATCTTGGTCCTCCGGAGAGCGCTTTGGCCGGTCGTGCTCTGTGAGTGTGCGGAGCACTACTCGTCGCTGGCGGCTTGGTCGACGACGTAGACGCCCGTGCCGCGCACGGTCTCGACGAGCAACGCGGTCAGGTGTTCTGTTGGTGGGCAGCCTGGTTGGGGCCGCTGGATACACCGCTCGCATTCCGTAACGGCGAACGGGTCTCAACCAATCGCCAAAGCCAACATGTACTACTGGTCAGGCCCAGCCACAAGGTGAGAAGGCTTCCGTGCACTCAAACAGACACGTTAGTCTTTTTGGAATGACTGATCTTGCGCATGTGGTTGTCAGCGGGGCCCTCAGGGGTGGTCTTATCGCCCTGGCCGGTGCCCTCGGTGTCTGGTTCAGGGCCAGCAGGGCGAAGAAGAGGGAGGAGAAGCAGAAAGTCCAATCCCGAGGAGAGCAGCCGGACGGCGGGGGATGGCATCCGGGCCCGGGTGGGCCACCCGGTCCGGGCGGCCCCGGTTACCTGCCCGGCTCGCGACCGCCCGGCCCGCGACCGCCCGCCCCGCCCCGGCCCGTCCCGCTGCTGCTGATCGGCGGTGCTGGCGCTGCCCTGATACTCCTCGCCGTCGTGCTGGTGACCGCGCTGGTCTGGCCCGGCTGGCTTGTCCGCAACCCGGGCCCGGGAAAGGACAGCGCGCTCTCGACCGCGACCACGCTCGTGGACGGGATCCAATCCCGGGACGCCGTCACCCTGCACGCCGTCACCTGTCCCGACGCTGATCCGTACGTGACGGACTTCGAACAGCGGGTCTTGCACCAGTACTACCTCGCCAACGTCGAGGGCACGCCAACGGTCAACGGCACGAAGGCCCAGGCGAAACTGTCCTTGGAGAACGATGGACAGACCAGCACCTGGACCGTCGAACTCGCCCCCCGCAGCGCCCGCGCATGGTGCGTCGCAGACGTTCACATGTGATGTGCCGCCAGCGTCGTAGTGACCAACTCGTCCAGCCTTCTGCGGCGTGAGCCGTGCTTGTATCGACCGCCCTTGCCGTTGGGCTCGGTCCAGCCGAGCTTGTGTCTTGCCGTGTCGAGGGTCCGCCGCGACAAGTTGTTCAGGGGGGCGTCAGAGTACGACGATGGTGGGATCGAGCTGTTCGTGCACTGGCAGGAAAAGCCACAAGCCATTAACATCTGGCCAGCCAAACCGAGCAGCCTGACCTTTAAACAGGCTCAGCAATCGGCGTTAAACCGCTTCGTCGATGATCCCGGCGATTTCGGCGCCGTCCGCTAATGCCTCACCGGGCCTCGTCTCCTCCTTCGGCTCCGTGACCCAGGCATACCGGCGGTCGTGATACAGCAGCGGTTTGCGCTGGTCTCGGCCGCCGTGTCCGCCCCTGACCGGCCTGGCCAGGACGATGTGGTGATCACCCGCCGGGATACGGTCGACTATCCGACATTCGAGCCAGGCGACAGCGCCGGCGACCGAGGTCAGACCGTTGTCGTAACCGATTGCCGGGTGATCGAATCGATCGATCCCCGTGGTGGAGAATCTGCGGGCCAACTCCTGGCCATTCTCGCCGAGCAGATGTATGCCTATTCGGTCCGTCACGGACAAGGCCGGCCACGCGGACGCCGTTCCGGCCACGCAGAAAAGTACGAGCGGTGGATTCACAGACACCGAGGTGAGTGATGTCGCCGTCAGGCCGACCCGGCCGTCGTCCGTGGTGATGAGGACGACCGTGGCGGCCTGGTAGCGCATGATGTCCTTGAACAGTTCCGAGGTCATCACAGGGTCAGCGAGACAGTGGGCATCACGTCGAAGGCGACACGGCCGTGGTCCTCGGCGAGGATGTACGGCGTGAAGTACGGGTGCCGGGTGCCGACAGCGACGTCGCGCCAGAAGCGCTGCAGCGGGTTGTCATCGGCGAATCCGCTCGCACCGTGTAGATCGAGCAGCAGTTCCATCGCCTCGCGGCACTCCCGTGCGGCTGTCGACAGCTCCACTCTCAGCCTGATCCGTTCTTCCACCGGCATCGCCGCACCTGGACGCAACGCATCCAGGACGTCTGCCACCTGCAATGTCCGCTGCATGGCCGTTTCGGTGCGCCGTAGCGCTTCGGTAAACCAGTACCGGCCCAATGGGGAATCCGCGACTCGGGCGTAGGTGGTCGCGTACGGTGCCCGTTTGCCGGCGATCGCTGCCGCGACAAGATCCTGCGCTCCGCGTGTTGCTCCGATCATCGGCGCGAGCGCCGCTAGGCCGCCCATGAACACCAGTTCCTGCGGGATCTGCGGGCCGGACCCGTTCGGGAACGTAACGAGCCTTTCGGGTATGACGATGTTCTCGGCCACGAGGGTGTGGCTGCTCGTCCCGGCCAGGCCCGCCGCCTTCCACGTACGTTCGATCGACAAGTCCGATACCGGTATGACCGTGATACAGACAGTCGGCGGCGTGTCGCCCGTCAGCGGCACCATGGCCATGGCCCAGGACGCCAGTTCGGAGCCGGAGGCCATCGCCCACCGCCCAGAGATCCGAAGGCCGCCGGGCACGCGCTCACCGCTGACGCCTTGGGCCACAGTGGAGCCGCACACGACCGCATCCGGATCGGCCAGGAGAGCCTCGCGGGCCGCGTCAGAGACGATCGACGCGGTCGTCTTCTTGGTCGCGGCGGACAGCCCGGCGACCCAGGCGGTCGAGGCGCAGCCACGTCCCAATTCGGCGAGTACCTCGACGAATGTGCGCAGGTCGGCGTCAAGGCCACCGGCTTCGCCGGGCACCGCCAGAGCGAACAAGCCTGCGTCCCGCACCGCCGCCACGCTGTCCGGCGCGGGCCGCAGCTCGCGTTCAGTTCGTGCCGCATTCGCCGACAGTATCGGCACCGTTTTACGGGCAGCATCCAGCAACATGTCGTCCATTGCAGGTGATCTTTCTTTCGAAGGGATGAGAGGAGGGCGCTCGTCCGCGAACTTTACTTCTAGGATTCAGGCCTCGCACCGAAACGCGGCTCTATGCAATAGCAATCGCAGCTCAGGGCACCAAAAACGGCGATGATTGCCTCCTTTGTCAAAAGGAGGCCACCTATTCGATGGCGAGCAAGCGCGTCCAGCCGTCCAAGCCGGCGGCGAGGTTGGCCGCCAGGATTCAGTCGGCGTTGACCGTCCAGACTGGCTGGGCGGTTTGGATAGGTCCATGGCCTTGTTGGTACGGATGAGGTCTTCGACTCCGGCGTGGGCGCGGTTGGACGCGCTTCGGGCATGTTTGTTCACTTGCGACTACGGAGATTAGACCCGGTCGGTTCACTCGAGCCGCGAGAACATTTCGCCGATGCGGGCAGGAAATGGATCGTGTGGATCGCGGCGCGGCCGTGGCCAGCGGACATGGCACGCGCGGGTACGGACACGCCACAGTCGGCGCTGGCATATATGACCGTCCCAAGCAGCCAAGCGGCCGTGGTCCGGCAGGGCCTGGCCTGCCGCGAACGTGTCCCCATCACCGGTGGTGACACGTGCCTGTCTGGGCGCGTGGTCTTGACTGCGGAATGGGGGGAGCCACCAGGGCCGGGCTCAACAGTTCCGGTCAGGCTCGTGTTCCAGCGGGTGGCCAAAGCCGGTTGGTCAGGGGCCCGGAGGGTCGGCACCTGTGGCCATCGGGTCGTGCACCTGTGTGAAGACCGTGACCGGGTGGCCGGCCCGGCCGAGGACGGCGCGCAGCGCCGCCCACAGGCCGAGGTCCGGCCGCTTCCGTCCTACTGCGAGCGTGTCCCAGCACGAGTGGGTGGGACACGCCTGTCAGGGCGTTCTTGACATGTGTAGGGAAATTCGTAAAACACCCGGCCGTGAGGCCGTGAGGCTCCGGTTGCACAGGCCTCCCGATGATGGCTCAGCTGCCGGGAAACGGCTCGTCGGGATAGAGGTCGCGCCACAACCGGCGGAGGAACTTGTCGGTGCTGCCGTCGTCGTATTGGACTTCTCGGTATAGCTCCCCGTTCGTGAACCCGTTGCCCCCGACAGGCGGTCGGTGGTCTGGCCGAGCGCCGATGCCGTGACCGACCGTCCAGGGACATGAGCCAAGACGGTTGCACGCTCTCGAACCAGACGCGATCAACTGACCCACAAAGACACGGCCGACCGAGGGACGATTCCGCTGACCCTGAGCTAACGGCCCCCTGATTTCCGCCCTCTACTGTCTGGACGCTATGAGAGACCAGACGAATGACGCAGTTATTTCTCGTCGCTTCTGCCCTGGGGGCGGCGCGTGAGCAGGCAATGGTGGCGAGATCCGGCTCGCCGCGCAGATCGACCTCCACGAGGACGGCGACTTCGCCATCTTGACGCTCACCTACGGATGGCTCGGCGCCGGCGACCTGGAGCCCGACCGCCTCATCGCCAACCTGATCGAGACCGACCAGCTCCCGACCAACATCTGGATGGCCGAGCACGTCTCCACCAAGCGCCGCACGATCGGCGGACAATCCGCGGACACCGATTGTCAGCGCACTCAAGCGCCGTACCGCTCCCCAAGCGACCCCGCCTCGGGTCCGACGAGGGAAGGAAGCACAGATGGAACCGATGAGTATCGAGGAAGTACGCCGCCTGCCTGCGACGGTCGACGTCCCGACCGCCGGACGAGCGTTCGGCTTCGGGCGGGCCAAGGCCTACCGCCTCGCCCGCGAGGGCGGCTTCCCCTGCAAGGTCACCAAAATCGGCCGCAACTACCGCGTCTCGGGTGCGCCGAGCTGCGTCGCGCTTTGAACATCGACGGCGACGACGCCAACCGCGTCAGCGCTCCTCAAGATTCTTTGCGCCCGGATCGTGCCCCCTCGGGACGTTCAATCCCACGGACGAACCGCGGACAAATGATCAAGGGCCGGTCTCCACTTAGTGGAAACCGGCCCTTGACCTGGCCTTCTCTGTCGGGGTGGCGGGATTTGAACCCACGACCTCTTCGTCCCGAACGAAGCGCGCTGCCAAGCTGCGCTACACCCCGGTGGTCACAGGTCGTCTTCAACGCCTGCGCCTCGACGAGTCTAGCGGACATTCGACCATGCTCGCGCCACAGTATCCCCCGCGACCGTCTCGACGACGCCCGTACGAGCCGGCCCTCGAATCGGCTCGTACGGGATCGATGGAGGTCAGGCGGTCACGGCGTCGATCGCGGGGGTACGGATGGTCCGCCGGGCGGTGCCGAGGCTCGCGGTGAAGGTCAGGACCGCGGCGAGGGTGACCATTCCCAGGAAGATGCCGGCGCCGGAGTTCGGGAGGAAGGTGTCGGCGCGGGCGTTGCTGTACGCGATGCTGGTGAAGAGGGAGGCGATCGCGCCGAACAGGACGCCGGTGGCGGTCAGCACGGTGCTTTCGAGCGCGACCACGCGCAGGACCTGCACGGGCGTCGCGCCGGCCAGACGCTGTTGCGCGAATTCGCGGCGGCGGTGGGTCGTCGCGGCGACGAGGGTGTTGATCAGCATGATGGCCGCGAACAGCGCGATCATCGCGATGACGACGAGGTTGAGGGTCTCGATGTTCTTCTGATCGGCGGTCTTGGCGACGCCTGCGGTGGCGGTGACGGCGTTCTCGGTGCTCTGCATGCAGAGGGTGCCGACGCTGATGCCGGTGAACAGGATGATCGGCATCAGTGCGGTCGCCATCTGGTTACTGCGCCGGCGGAGGTTCTGTACGGCCAGGTGGCCGCTCGCTCCGCCCAGGCGCTCCAGCGGTACGGCCGCGATCGCGATGACCTTCCGGATCAGTGCCGGTCCGAGCAGCGCGAACCCGATGGCGGCGAGGCCGTCGGCCGAGCCGGCCGTTGACATCGCGTCCGTGGCCTTGTCGCGCATCACGGTGACGGTCAGCACGGCGAGGTACACGCCGAGGGCGAGGAAGACGCATGCCGCGACGATCCGCTTCTTGGTCATCCGGCCGGGTTCGGTCGTGGCCTCGGTCATGGCCTCCGCCGCACGTACACGGGTTGCACGTCGGGCGGCCAGCGTCGCGGCGGCGGTCGCGGCGACGAACGTGATGCCGAGCCCCATGCTGAGGGCGATCGGCCCGAAGACGTACTCGACGTTCGGCGCGAGCTGGTGGGTGTGGACGAGCATGGCGAAGAGCCCGTGGCCGGCCAGGAGCGCGAGAGGTATGGCCGATGCGGCCGCGATGACGGCGACGACGGCCGCCTCACCGACGATCATCCGGCGGATCTGGGCGGGTGTCGCGCCGATGCTCTTCAGCAAGGCGAGTTCGGTGCCGCGCTGGCGCACCGACAGGGTCAGGGTGGAGGCGACGGCGAAGATCACGATGAGGAGGCCCCAGCCGCCGACGACGTTCGCCATTGTGACCAACGTCTCCCGGTTCGCCGACGACACTCCCTCGCCCAGGGAGGTGTCGAGGAGGGAGGCGAAGGCCATGAGGATCGTCGCGCCGAGGAAGATCGCCAGGAAGGTCGCCGTGAACGCGCCGGCACGTCGCCGCAACGATCGGAGTGCGAGAGCGAACATGGTCACACCGCCGCCATCGCGTGCCGGTCGGCGACGGCGTCACCGAGATGGGTCATGCGCTCGGCCACCGCCTCGGCCGTGGGGTGTGTCATCCGTCCGACGATCCGGCCGTCGGCCAGGAACAGCACCGCGTCGGCATAGGAGGCCGCGACCGGGTCGTGGGTCACCATCACCACCGTCTGCCCGAACGCGCGCACGGCCTCCTGGAGGAGGGCGAGGACCTCGCGGGCGCTCTGAGTGTCCAGGGCCCCGGTCGGCTCGTCGGCGAAGATCACGCTCGGCCGGGACACCAGAGTCCGGGCGATCGCGACGCGCTGCTGCTGCCCACCGGACAACTCCGCCGGCAGGTGGTTCAGCCGGCCGCTGAGTCCGACCCGCTGGAGGATCGTCTCGCAGTACGCGCGGTCCACCTTCCGCCGGGCCAACCGCATCGGGAGCATGACGTTTTGTAGGACGGTCAGCGTCGGCAGCAGGTTGAAGTGCTGGAAGATGAACCCGACGTGCTCCCGGCGGAACTTCGTCAGGGCCGTCTCATCGTCCCCGGTCATCTCGGCCCCGGCCACGAGGACCTGTCCTCGCGTCGGCCGGTCGAGGCCCGCGGCGCACTGCAACAGCGTGCTCTTGCCCGAGCCCGACGGCCCCATCACCGCCGTGAACGTTCCGGACGGCAGCGTCAGCGACACGTTGTCGAGCGCGGTGACCCGGGTGCTCGCCTCACCGTACGTCTTGCTGACCGCGAAGAGCCGGAGGGCCTCGGCCGTCCGGTGCTGTGCGGTGCCTCCGCGCCCTGTTCCTGCCATCGTCTACCTCCCGGTGGGCGCCCCGTGCGCCGTACATGGAAGACGCTACGGACGGCCGACGATCGGGACGATCGGCGTAACACGCCGATCGGGGGTGGACGTAGTGACACCTTCATCGGGCGGTGGGAGCCACCCGACACGGCAGGCGGCCGTCCGCCGTGCGGTGCGCATCGGCGACCGCCGTCGTCCACGCCGTACGGTCAGGGCTGCGGAGGATCCGCACTGACCGTACGGCGTGGACGACGGGAGGTTCAGGCGGACGGGACCAGCGTCAACAGGGAGGCCTCCGGCGGGCAGCAGAAGCGCACCGGCGCCCACGGGGAGGTGCCGAGGCCCGCGGAGACGTGCAGCCAGGCGGGGCCGTGCCGGTTGAGGCCCTTGACGCGGGCGCGGTCGATGCCGCAGTTGGTGACCAGCGCGCCGAACATCGGCACGCAGAGCTGGCCGCCGTGCGTGTGGCCGGCCAGCAGGAGCTGGTAGCCGTCGCTGGCGAACCGGTCGAGGTTGCGCGGCTCGGGTGAGTGCATGACGCCGATGCGGAGCGGGCCCTGGGCCGGGCCGGCGATCGCGTCGTAGCGGTCCTTGCCGATGTGGGAGTCGTTGATGCCGCCGAACGAGATCTCGGTGTCGCCGGCCTTGAGAGTGCCGGTGGCGTTGTTGAGGTCGAGCCAGCCCGCGGCGGTCATCGCGGCGCCGAGCTCGCGGTACGGCAGGTCGGGCACGGTGCGCCTGTTGTAGTCGGTCCGGCTGGTGCGCCAGAGGTAGCGCGCGGGGTTCTTGGGGACCGGGGAGTACATGTCGTTCGAGCCGTACACGAACACACCGGGGCGGTCCAGCAGCGGCCCGAGCAGGTCCAGGAACGGGCCGATGGCGTCGGGGTGTGAGATCGAGTCGCCGGTGTTGACGACGAGGTCGGGCTCGAGGGCGTCGAGCGCGCTGACCCATTTGATCATCCGGCGGCGGCCCGGGGTCAGGTGCGTGTCAGAGATGTGCAGGATCTTGATCGGCCGCCGGCCGGGGGCGAGCACCGGTACGTCGTAGCGGCGTAGCCGGAACCAGTTGCGCTCGATCAGTGAGGCGTAACCGACTCCGGCGATCCCGGTGCCGACGACGCCCAGGGGGACCCCGTATCTCTTTCGCACGCTTCCATCGTGCCAGAACCGCGCCCCGATTATTGCCGGGCGCCGAAGCCCGTGAGCAGGGCAAGATTGTTCTCATGTTGAAGGAGAAGCTGCGGGCCGACCTTTCGGCCGCGATGAAGGCACGCGATGAGGTGCGCACCCGTACGCTCCGCATGGCGCTGACGGCCGTCACCAACGAGGAGGTCGCGGGCAAGCAGGCGCGCGAGCTCTCCGACGACGAGGTCGTCAAGGTGCTGCAGCGGGAGTCCAAGAAGCGCCGTGAGGCGGCCGAGGCGTTCGCCGACGCGGGCCGTACGGAGCAGGCGGAGGCGGAGCGGGCCGAGGGCGTCGTCCTGGACGACTACCTCCCGACCCAGCTGTCCGACGATGAACTGGCCGAGCTCGTCCGTACGGCGATCGCCGAGACGGGCGCGGAGGGGCCCCGCGCCATGGGCCAGGTGATGAAGGCCGTGACGCCGAAGGTCGCCGGCCGCGCCGACGGCAAGCGGGTGTCGGCAGAGGTCAAGCGCCAGCTCGCCGGCTGACGGACCAAAAGAGAAGGTCCCGTGCGCGGTCGGAGCCGCGCGCGGGACCTTCCCGTTCCGGTCAGTTGCCGAACGGGAACGGCCAGCCCTTGTTGGGTTTGCCGTTCTTCTTGCCTCGGCCGGGGCTGGGGACGCCGTTGCCGTTGCTGACGAACAGCATCACGGTGGTGGTCTGGTCGACCTGGTTGCCGGCGCTCGGCGAGGTGTACACGACCGTGCCCGCGGGCTGGGTCGAGTCGACCGCGCGCGGGGAGACCTGCACCGTGAACCCGGCCTTCTCGATCTGCTGCTTGGCCTGGCCGACGGGCATGCCGTGGACGTCCGGGACCTTCGCCTGGTCGAGGTTGCCGAAGTCGTTCACCGGCGTGTGAAACGACGACGCGCGCACCCCGCTCAGCGCGCCGTTCATCGACGCCCGCCAGATCGGTGCGACGTCCTTGCCGTAGACGCCGTAGTTCCGGTTCGCCCACGGCGCCGCGGGGTCGCCGTACCAGACGGCCGCCGCGAGGTCGGGGGTGTACCCGGCGAACACCGCGCAGGTGAAGCTCTCACACGTGCCGGTCTTGCCCGCCGCGGGACGGCCCAGACCCATGCCCGCCGCCGTGCCCTTGGTGAGAACGCCCTGCAGGATCTTGGTGACCTCATCGGCGGTCTCGGTGTCGACCGCCTTGGAGCACTTGGACTTCGGCACCCGGATCTTCTTACCAGCGCTGTCGGTCACGTCGGTGATCGCGATCGGCGTGCAGTAGTCGCCGCGGGCGGCCAACCCGGCGTAGGCGGCGGCGAGGTGCGTGACGTCGATCTCGTTGGCGCCGAGCACCTGGGAGGGCACCTGCTTCAGCGGTTTGCCGTCCGCGCGCTTCAGGCCGAAGTTCTCCGCCATCTTGACGGAGTCGCACAGGCCCACCCTCTGCTCGAGCTCGGCGTAGAAGGTGTTGACCGATTCCCAGGTGCCGGTCTGCAGGTTGGCGGTCTTGCCCTTGGACTTCTCGGCGTTCTGCACGGGCCACGGTTCGGAGCCGTTGCCCTTGCAGTCGCGGAAGCCCGAGACCGTCGTGCTGTACGGCGCGGGGAGCGAGGTGCCCACGTCGATGCCCTTGTCGAGCGCTGCGGCCAGCGTGAAGACCTTGAAGGTGGACCCGGCCGAGTAGCCGAGGTTGCCGCCGTGCGCGTAGTCGGCGGCGAGGTTGAGCGTGGTCTCGCCGTGCTTGATGCTGTCGCCGTACGTCTTGCTGACGACCATCGCCTTGATCTCGCCGGTGCCCGGCTTGACCATCGCCTCGGTGGCGGTCCGGCTGTGGCTCGGGCGCCGGGAGAGCGCCTGCTGCGCGGCCCTCTGGGCCTTCATGTCGATCGTGGTGCGGATCGTGAGGCCACCGCGGTAGAGCAGCTTCACACGGTCGGCGGACGTCTTGCCGAACGCCGGGTTGCCGAGGATCTCGGTCTTGACGTACTCGCAGAAGAACGGCGCCTTGCTGTCGACGCAGTCGCTCTTGGGCAGCTTGGGGTGCAGCTTGATCTTCGTGGCGGCGGCCTGGTCGGCCTGCTGCTTGGTGATGATCTTCAGCTCGGCCATGCGGTAGAGCACGGTGTTCCGCCGCTGGAGCGCGTGGTCCGGGTGGAGCGTCGGGTCGTAGGCGACGGGGCTGTTCGTGATGCCGGCCAGGAGCGCCGCCTCCGGGAGCGTGAGCTGGGTGGCGTCCTTGCTGAAGTAGCGCTGGGACGCCGCCTCGACCCCGTACGCGCCCGCGCCGAAGTAGGCGATGTTGAGGTAGCCCTGCAGGATCTGCTGCTTGGTGAGCCGCTTCTCGATGTTGACGGCGTAGCGCAGCTCCCGCAGCTTCCGCCCGACGTTCGGGGCGTTGGCGGCGTTCAGCTCGGCCGGGGTGTCCGCGGCCTCGACCAGCAGGTTCTTGACGTACTGCTGGGTCAGCGTGGAACCGCCCTGCTTGACACCGCCCTCCTGGGCGTTGGTGATCAGCGCCCGGACGGAGCCCTTCATGTCGAGGGGGCCGTGCTGGTAGAAGCGGGAGTCCTCGATCGCGATGACGGCGTTCTGCATGATCGGCGCGACGTGGTCGAGGCTCACGGACTCGCGGTTGTGGTGGAAGAACGTCGCGATCACCTGGCCGTCCGCGGAGTAGACCGTGGTCCGCTCCGGCGGCGGCTGGATGTTGAAGTCGTCCGGGAGGTTCTTGAACCCGTCGGCCGCGTCGCGGGTCGCCATGCCGGCGCTCCCGACGGCCGGCAGGGCGATGAGACCGACCAGAAGCCCGGCCACGATCGCTGCCCCGAGGAGGCGTAGCAGCTTGATGATGGCGTGTTCCTGATCTGATCTCTGAGTCACGGGACATAGGTTACGCGGGACGAGAGGTGCATATGGGACGCCCCGTGAAGAGGGATGACTAGTTCGTTGCCTTCCTATGGCCCGTAGGGGCTATCTCAAGAATGGACCCTACGGGGGCTGTTGAAGCGCCGCGCTCTTCCGTAAGTTTCTCCCCACGGCTTTCGTATGGCGGCCTGACGTCCGCGCCCGTCCGGCCGGGGCTCGCAAACGACAACCGACCCAAGGGGAGTGGGGCCAAGATGTGGATCACGGATTGGACCGCCCGCGCCGCCTGCCGTAACGCGGATCCCGACGCGTTGTTCGTGCAGGGGGCGGCTCAGAATCGGGCCAAGCTGATCTGCCGCGGCTGCCCAGTGCGCACCGAGTGTCTTGCCGACGCTCTCGACAACCGCATCGAGTTCGGCGTATGGGGTGGCATGACGGAGCGCGAGCGCCGCGCGCTGCTCCGCCGTCGCCCGGACGTCTCGTCGTGGCGAGAGCTCTTGGAGACCGCCAAGGAGCAGTACGAGGCGACGCAGGACCCGGACGAAGAGCTCGTCGCGAGCTGATCGGCGGATCGACGGCCTGGCCGCACCCGGCCGGCCAGGCTCAGTACATGAACCGGCCCCAGACGGCCGGTTCTTCCAGCTCACCCGCGAGGCTCAGCACACGGGCCGGCCCCTCAGGCGGCCGGTTCCTCCAGTTCACCCGCGAGCTCTCGCGCGATGCACCGGAGCCCCTCGAGGTCGTGCACGTCTTCGGCCATGGCCGCGACAGTGGCCCGGGGCACCGTCGGGTGCGATGAGGTGAAGCTCTCGCACAGCCGCGTCTCCCTCGCGGTGACCTGCATCCGCTCGGCGTGCAGGCGCAGCAGCGCGGCGGTCAGCGGATGCGTCCCACGGTCGTCCAGCGTCTCCGCGGCGGCCTGGCTGCGTACGGCCGACAGCTCCGACGCGTCCGAGCGGTGCACCCGGTTGACGACCATTCCGGCCAGCGGCATCTGCTCTTCGGCGAGGCGCTCGACGAAGTACGACGCCTCGCGCAGCGCGTCGGGCTCCGGAGCGGCGACGACGAGGAACGCCGTGCCGGGCGCCTGCAGCAGGCGGTAGGTCTGCTCCGCCCGCTCGCGGAACCCGCCGAACATCGTGTCGAAGGCCAGCACGAACGTCTGGACGTCCTTCAGCAGTTGCCCGCCGAGCACCTTCGTGATCGCGCTGGTGAACATCCCGAAGCCGGCGGTCACGACCTTCATCCCGAACCGCCCGCCCGCCTTGGCCGGGGCCATCAGGATTTTGATCAGGCGGCCGTCGAGGAACCGCCCCATCCGCTCCGGCGCGTCGAGGAAGTCCAGGGCCGACCGCGACGGCGGCGTGTCGACGACGATGAGGTCCCAGTCGCCGGACCGGTGCAGCTGGCCCAGCTTCTCCATCGCCATGTACTCCTGCGTGCCCGACAGGCTGGACGACAGCGACTGGTAGAAGGGGTTGGCCAGGATCTGCTGCGCGCGTTCGGGCTCGGCGTGCGCCTCGACGATCTCGTCGAAGGTGCGCTTCATGTCGAGCATCATCGCGTAGAGCTCGCCGTCGACGCCTTCGACGAGGCGCGGGGTGTTGTCCAGTTCGGTGAGGCCGAGCGCCTGGGCGAGCCGGCGGGCCGGGTCGACGGTGAGCACGACGACGTCCCGGCCGCGCTCGGCGGCGCGGACGCCCACGGCGGCGGCCGTCGTGGTCTTGCCGACGCCTCCGGACCCGCAGCAGACGATGATCTTCGTGTCGGGGTCGTCGATCAGGTCGTCGATGCAGAAGGCCGGCGGGTCCTTCACGGCTGCGGCGCTCACGCTGCTCCCTGCGTCCTCAGATCGGCGGCGAGCTCGTACAGGCCGGCGAGGTCCATGCCGTCGCTGAGCATCGGTAGTTCGTACTGCGGCACGTGGGCCTCGGCCAGGCGCGCCTTCTCGCGCTCCTGCAGGGCGGTGCGGCGCGCGTGGTCGGCGGCCTCGACGGCGAGGGCGTCGGCGATCTCGGCGGTGCGGTCCTCGACGCCGGCCGCCTTGATCCCCATGCGAATCGCCTCGACGTCGAGCTCGTCGCGGGCGGCCAGGGCGAGGTCCTCCGGGTCCAGCAGCGGCGGCCGCACCATGTTGACCACGAGGCCGCCGACGGGCAGGCCGATCTCCCGCAGCTCCGTGATGCCGTCCAGGGTCTCCTGGACCGGCATCTCCTCCAGGAGCGTGACGAAGTGGACCGCGGTCTCCGGGCTGCGGATCACCTTCATCACGGTGTCGGCGTGGTTGCGGATCGGGCCGACCTTCGCCAGCCCCGCGACCTCGGCGTTGACGTTGAGGAACCGGCCGATGCGGCCGGTGGGCGGGGCGTCCATCACCACCGCGTCGTAGATGAACCGGCCGCTCTTGTCGCGGCGGCGGACCGCCTCGCTGGCCTTGCCGGTCAGCAGGACGTCGCGCAGGCCCGGGGCGATGGCGGTCGCGAAGTCGATGAGCCCCAGCTTGGTGAGCGCCTTGCCCGCCCGTTTGATGTTGTAGAACATCTCGAGGTAGTCGAGCATCGCCTCTTCGGGGTCGACCGCGAGGGCGTAGACGTCGCCGCCGTCGGGCGCGACCGCGACCTTCCGCTCCTCGTACGGCAGCGGCGGGCAGTCGAACAGCTGGGCGATGCCCTGGCGGCCCTCGACCTCGGTGAGCAGGACTTTCCGGCCGCCCGCGGCCAGCGCCAGCGCGAGGGAGGCGGCCACCGTCGTCTTCCCGGTGCCGCCTTTGCCGGTGACGACGTGCAGTCGTACACCGTCCCAGTCGGTGTCTCTCCCGCTCACCCTTGTGAGGTTATCGTCCGTCCGCCGACGCGTTCGCAGCGCCGGAAAGTGACATCTGACACCTCGGGGTATCCGACGACTAGTGTCGGACATGAGGGAATCGGCCGTCAGAAAGGTGAGCGCCGTGGCTGAAGCGGCATTCGTGCTCCTAGGAATCCTCGGATTCCTGATATTGCTCGTCGTCCTGTCGTCGATCAAGGTCGTTCAGCAGGTCGAACGCGGCGTGGTCTTCCGCCTGGGCCAGGTGCAGCCGCAGTTCCGCCCGCCGGGCCTGACGCTGATCTTCCCTGCGATCGACCGCATGACGAAGGTCAACATGCAGACGGTCGCCATGGGGGTCCCCGCGCAGGAGGGCATCACGCAGGACAACGTCAGCGTCCGCGTCGACGCCGTCGTCTACTTCCGCGTGATCGACCCCGTGAAGGCGATCGTCAACGTGCAGAACTACCAGTGGGCGATCTCGCAGGTGGCCCAGACGTCGCTGCGTGCGGTCATCGGCCGGGCCGACATGCAGCAGTTGCTGTCCGACCGTGAATCGATCAACGTCGAGCTCCGGCAGATCATGGACGGTATGACCGAGGCGCCCTGGGGCGTCAAGATCGAGCGCGTCGAGATCAAGGACGTCTCGCTGCCGGAGGGCATGAAGCGGTCTATGGCGCGCCAGGCCGAGGCCGAGCGGGAACGCCGGGCCCGCATCATCGCCGCCGACGGTGAGTTCCAGGCGTCCAAGCGGCTCGCGGCCGCGGCCGAGGTCATGGCCCAGGACCCCGCCTCCCTCCAGCTGCGGCTCCTCCAGACGGTCGTCGAGGTCGCGGCCGAGAAGAACAGCACCCTCGTGATGCCCTTCCCCGTCGAGCTGCTGCGCTTCTTCGACCGCGCGGCCGGCGGCGACCAGACGCCGCGCGAGGGCACGAGCCGGCCCGACCTGGCCGAGCGCCTCGCCAAGGCCGAAGAGGAGCTCGCGCAGGCCGGTGAGCCGGTGTCGATCGACTCGGCCGCCGAGGTGCCGCCCGTGGCCGGCATGGAGACGAAGGAACAGCCGGGCATCGCCCCGCCCGTACGACACGAGGAGCCGCCCGCGCAGGCTTAGCGAATCGGCGCGCTACTAGTGTTCAGCCCATGAAGAAGTGGGAGTACGCGACCGTTCCACTGCTCGTCCACGCGACGAAGCAGATCCTCGACAACTGGGGTGAGGACGGGTGGGAGCTCGTCACCGTCATCCCCGGCCCCAACCCGGAGAACCTCGTGGCCTACCTCAAGCGGGAGAAGCAGTGACGACGCCGGAGGAGCGCGTACGGGCACTCGGGCTGGAGGTCCCGGACGTCGTGCCGCCGGTCGCGTCGTACGTCCCGACCGCCCGGACCGGGAACCTGGTCTACACATCGGGGCAGGTGCCGATGGTCGACGGCAAGCTGCCCGCGACCGGCAAGGTCGGGGCCGAGGTGAGCGAGGAGCTGGCCAATGAGCTCGCCCGTACGGCCGCGCTCAACGCGATCGCCGCGCTCAAGGCCGAGGTCGGAGAGCTGTCGCGGGTGCGCCGCATCGTCAAGGTCGTCGGCTTCGTGGCCAGCGCGCCGCACTTCACCGGCCAGCCGAAGGTGATCAACGGCGCGAGTGACCTGCTGGCCGAGGTGTTCGGCGACGCGGGCCGGCACGCGCGCAGCGCGGTGGGCGTGGCGGTGCTGCCGCTGGACGCCCCGGTCGAGGTCGAACTGATCGCCGAAGTCGAATAGCGTTCGGTCTGGAAGCCCGGCGGGGCGTCGTCCTGTGCGGACGGCGTCCCGGCCCACGCCTGAACGAGGAGGCCCCGTTGGCGGACGTCCCCGGCCTTCGGCTACCGGATCAACTGGCCGAACGCGCGCGCGACATCGAAGAGGGCCGGGCGGAGCCGGCCGCGTCACGGGACGCCTCGACGGTCGTCCTGCTCCGCGACGCCCTCGACGGCGGCATCGAGGTGTACATGCTGCGCCGGGTGACGTCGATGCCGTTCGCGCCCGGTGCGTACGTCTTCCCCGGCGGTTCGGTGGACGCGCGGGACGGCGACCGTACGGTGGGCTGGTCCGGTCCGTCACCGGAGGAGTGGGGCGCGGCGTTCGGGGCCGGCGAGACCCTCGCCCGCGAGCTGGTGTGCGCCGCCGTACGCGAGACGTTCGAGGAGTCGGGCGTCCTCCTCGCCGGGCCCGCCCCGGACACGATCGCCGGCGACATCAGCGGCGACGACTGGGAGGCCGACCGCCTGGCCCTGCTCGATCGCTCGCTGTCGCTCGCCGCGCTGCTCGACAAGCGCGGCCTGGTCCTGCGCGGCGACCTGCTGCGTCCCTGGGCGCACTGGATCACGCCGGTGTTCGAGGAACGCCGGTACGACACGCGGTTCTTCGTCGCGGCTCTGCCGGCCGGGCAGCGCACCCGCGACGTGAGCACCGAGTCCGACCAGGTCGCGTGGGTACGCCCGCGTGAGGCGGTGGAGGCCGCCCGGCGCGGCGACATGGCGCTGCTGCCGCCGACCTTCGTCACGCTCACCGAACTGGCGGTGTACGACTCGGTCGCCGCGGTGCTGGCCGCCGAACGGGCCGTACGCCCCCGGCTGCCCGAGACCCGCGTGACGGACGACGGTGCCTATCTGATCCTGCCGCCGGAGCTCGACGGGCACGTCCCGGGGGCGCGGCCGTGACGGACATCGACGGGATGGGCACCGAGCGAGCGCGGTGCGTGCTGGCCCCGAACCCCTCGCCCATGACGCTGGACGGCACCAACACCTGGGTGCTGCGCGAACCGGGCGCCGAGCGGTCCATCGTCGTCGACCCGGGGCCGGAGCACGAGGAGCACCTGCGCCGGGTCGTCGCCGAGGCGGGGCGTGTGGCCCTCGTGCTGCTCACGCACGGCCACCCGGACCACGCCGAGGGCGCGCGGCGGTTCGCCGAGCTGGCCGCCGACGGCTCCCGTCCCGTGCCCGTCCGGGCACTCGACCCGGCACTGCGGCTGGGCGAGGAGGGACTGGCCGAGGGCGACGTCGTCGCGCTGGACGGGCTGGAGCTGCGGGTCATGGAGACGCCGGGCCACACGCCGGACTCGCTGTGCTTCTGGCTGCCGGGCGACCAGGCCGTCCTCACCGGCGACACGGTGCTCGGTTACGGCACCACCGTGGTGCACCGGCTCGGGGACTACCTCGGCTCCCTCGACCGGCTACGGGCGATGGCCGAGGGGACCCGCGTCATCCTGCCCGGCCACGGACCGAAGCTCGACGACCCCGTCGCGGCGCTCGACCACTACATCGGCCACCGGCGCGAACGCCTCCAGCAGGTCGAGGCCGCGGTCACGGCCGGGGCGCGTACGGCCCGGGAGGTCGTGGAGCGGGTGTACGCCGACGTCGACCGATCGCTGTGGCCGGCCGCCGAGTGGGCGGTCCAGGCGCAGCTCGACTACCTCGCCGAGCGCGGCGCGATCCAGCCCTAGCGCGAGCGCTTGCGGAGGCGCTCGATGTCGAGGACCTGCACGGCGCGGGCCTCGATGCGCAGCCAGCCGCGCTGGGCGAAGTCGGCGAGGGCCTTGTTCACCGTCTCCCGGGAGGCGCCGACGAGCTGGGCGAGCTCCTCCTGCGTCAGGTCGTGGTGGACGTGCAGTCCGCTCTCGCTGGGCTGACCGAACCGCTCGGCGAGGTCGAGCAGGGCCTTGGCGACCCGGCCGGGCACGTCGGTGAAGACGAGGTCCGCCATGTTCTCGTTGGTCCGGCGCAACCGCTGGGCGAGGGCCCGCAGCAGGTGGATGCTGATCTCCGGGTGCCCCTTGAGGAACGGCCACAGGTCGTTGTGGCCCAGCGCCGCCAGGCGCGCCTCGGTCACGGCGATGGCGCTGGCCGTGCGCGGCCTCGGGTCGAACAGGGACAGCTCGCCGAACATCTCGCTGGGGCCGAGCACGCTCAGGAGGTTCTCCCGGCCGTCGGGCGCCGTCCGAGTCAGTTTGATCTTGCCCTCGAGGACGACGTAGAGTCGGTCGCCCTCCTGATCTTCAGAGAAGAGGGTCTGACCGCGGGACAGATGGACCTCTGACACGATGGCGCGCAGCGCCTTGGCCCCCTCCTCGTCGAGAGCTTCGAACAGCGGGGCCCGTCCCAGAACCTCCACGTCGCGGTCGTTCACGTTTCCTCCTCGCTAACGTACGTCCACAGTGTGACGTACATCGCAGGATGAGTTTTGGTCGACCCCCCCGTTACCCTTGCGTTCGTGCCACGCAAACCGGAGACGCGTCTCGCCCTGGTACGCCGGGCTCGCCGGATCAACCGAGAACTGGCGGAAGTGTACCCGGACGCACACTGTGAGTTGAATTTCGCCGACCCGTTCCAGCTGCTGGTGGCGACGATCTTGTCCGCTCAGACGACGGACAAGCGGGTCAACATGGTCACCCCGACCCTCTTCGCGCGCTACCCGACCGCGGCGGATCTCGCGGCGGCCGACCGCGAGGACGTCGAGAAGATCATTCAGTCGACGGGTTTCTTCCGGGCGAAGACCAACAGCCTGCTCAAACTCGGCCAGGAGCTGTGCGACCGCTTCGGCGGCGAGGTGCCGCACACCCTCGAGGAGCTCGTGACGCTGCCCGGCGTGGGCCGCAAGACCGCCAATGTCGTGCTCGGCAACGCCTTCGACGTCCCGGGCATCACGGTCGACACCCACTTCCAGCGGCTGACCAGGCGGTTCGGCTGGACCACCGAGACCGACCCGGTGAAGATCGAGTACGAGGTCGGGGAGCTGATCCCGCGCAAGGACTGGACGATCCTGTCCCACCGGCTGATCTGGCACGGCCGGCGCATCTGCCACGCGCGGCGCCCGGCCTGCGGGGCCTGCCCGCTCGCCCGGCTCTGCCCGTCGTACGGCGAGGGCCCGACCGACGAGGAGACCGCGCGCAAGCTGGTCAAGTCCGGCCCCTTCTCGTGATCGGGAAGGATCCGGAGGCCGACTCCGTTGAACCCTCAATGATGTCGGTCGAACCCCCCGTAGCGACAGACTGCCCGGAGTGGCTGCGCGACTTCGCGGCCACGGCACCCAGCATGCAGGTCCCCACTCTGTTCCGTCCCCCGGCGAACGGCGCCCGCGCCGCCGCGGTGCTCATCCTGTTCGGTGAGGGGCCCGACGGCCCCGACGTCCTGCTCCTCCAGCGTGCGGACACCCTTCGAAAGCACCCCGGGCAGCCGGCCTTCCCCGGCGGCGGCGTCGACCCCGGCGACGGCGGGCCGGTCGGAGCCGCCCTGCGCGAGGCCGTCGAGGAGACCGGTCTCGACGCCACCGGCGTGACCGTCCTCGCGGCCATGTCGGAGCTGTACATCCCGTACAGCAGGTACCGCGTCACCCCGGTCGTCGCCTGGTGGCGGGAGCCGTCCACCGTCACCGCCGCCGACCCCCGTGAGGTCGCCTCGGTCGCCCGGGTCCCGCTGTCCGAGCTGACGGATCCCGCCAACCGGCTGCGCGTCCGCAGCCCCTCCGGCCATCTCGGCCCGGCGTTCCGCGTCCGGGGGATGCTGGTGTGGGGGTTCACCGCCAACCTTCTCGACACGGTGCTCGAGACGGCCGGCTGGGGCCGCCCCTGGGACACGACCCAGGTCGAGGACCTTCCCACCGAGGTCATCGACCTCGCGGGCGGCGAGTAGTCCTCCGTACGTACGCCGTCGAATCGGAACTGGTCCGGGGAGGGGACGTCCGCAGGCCCCGATGCGCTATACGGTTGACCGGTGCTGGGCGATCACATCCTTGATCTCATCCTGCTGGTGCTCGTCGTGCTGTTCGCCATTTCGGGTTACCGGCAGGGCTTCATCGTGGGCGTGCTCAGCTTCGTCGGCTTCGTCGGGGGCGTCGTCCTCGGCATGCTGATCGCCCCCCCGTTGGTCAAGGCGGTCGTCGACGGTGCCGCGCAACAGGCGCTGCTCGCCGTCGTCATCGCCTTCCTGGCCGCGACCCTGGGGCAGCTGATCGCGTCCTCCGTCGGCTCCGCGCTGCGCAGCCGCGTCACCTGGGAGTCCGCCCGCAGCGTCGACGCCGTCGGCGGGGCGTGCGTCAGCAGCGTCGCGCTGCTCGTCGTGGCGTGGTTCATCGGCACTGCGGTGGTCTCCTCCCCGGTCGTCTGGCTGAGCAGGCAGGTGAAGAACTCCGAGGTGCTGCACGGCGTCGACGCGTTCATGCCGCAGCAGGCCACCACCTGGTTCTCCTCCTTCCGCGGGTTCGTCTCGAAGACGGAGTTCCCCCAGGTGTTCGGCGGGCTCGGCGGCGAGCCCATCACCGAGGTGCCGCCCCCGGACACCAAGATCCTCAACACCCCGGAGCTGCAGGCGGCCGAGAAGAGCATCGTCAAGGTCATGGGGACGGCGCACAGCTGCCAGCGCCGGATCGAGGGCACCGGCTTCGTGTACGCCCCCGGCCGCGTGATGACCAACGCCCACGTCGTCGCGGGCGTCGACAGCGGCCCCACCGTCTACACCCTGGGCCAGGGCAACTACCGCGCCAAGGTCGTGCTGTACGACGACAAGCGCGACATCGCCATTCTCGACGTCCCGGGCCTGCGCCTCCCCGCCCTGAAGTTCGACGAGGGCGGGCAGAGCCGCGACAACGCCGTCGTCGCCGGCTTCCCGAAGAACCAGAAGTTCACCCCGCGTGCCGCCCGGATCCGCGCCAAGCAGAAGGCCAAGGGCCCGGACATCTACCACTCCGGCCAGGTCACCCGCGAGATCTTCGCCATCCGCGCGCTGGTCGAACAGGGCAACTCCGGCGGTCCGCTGCTCGCGTCGAACGGCAAGGTGTACGGCGTGGTCTTCGCCGCCGCCCTCGACAACAAGGACACCGGATACGCCCTGACGGCCCACGAGGTCGCCCCGGACGCCCAGGCGGGCGTCAGCGCCAGCGGAAGCGTCTCAACGGAAGCCTGCTCGGACTGAGCCCCCCGGGCGGGGCCGCCATGGACGGAGGATCCGGCCTCCGCAGACGGAGCGTCCGGCCGGAGGGTCTGGACGGGCCTCTGGGGACCGAGCGTCCAGCCGGAAGGGTCTGGACGGGCCTCTGCGTCCAGCCGGGAGGCCTGCGGGGGCTAGGGCGCGGCGCGTAGCCGGGGAGTCAGGTCCACGTCCGTGACCGCGCCCAGGCCGTCGCGTTCGACGCGGTCGGCCAGCGCGTAGGCGGCGCGGGCGAGCTCGGCGGCCGCGATCCCGTGCGGCGCGCTCCCGGCGTACGGGGTGATGCGATCGGCGGCGCGGCGCAGCAACGTACAGGCTCCTCGCGCGTTGCCGCGCCGTACGTGCGTGAATCCGACGGCCAGCTGGGCCAGACCCTGCCACAGGGCGCGTTCGGCGTCCGGAGCGGCCTTCCAGGCGGCTTCCAGGACCTCGTGAGCGTGGAAGGGACGGTCGGTGTCGAGCAGCCGCTGTGCCTCTGTCAGCGCCTCGGCAGGCTCCGCGGCGTAGTCGTCGGGGACACGGTCCTCTCCGGCGGCGCCGTGCGGCAGCGGCCGGCCGTACGCGTCCCGGGGCCGTGCGTTGCGTGCTCGTCCCGCCTCATCGCGATCGCGCATGCCCCTATTGTCCGGTGTCAGTTCTCATCCCGATCGTGCACGCCCCATTGTCCATCACGATGGCGTACGCCCCCTTGTCGGTGTCGGCCCTCATCGAGATGGCATACGCCCCCTTGTCGGGGTCCGTCCTCGTCGCGATCGCTTGGCCGGTGTCGGCCCTCATCCGGGACGGTGGCCCTCGGAGGCCGTGTGGCGGCCCGGTTCGGCGTCGGCTAGCCAGGAGAGGAGCTCGGCGTCGAAGGCCTCTGGGCGTTCCTCGTGGGGGAAGTGCCCGACTCCCTCGAGGAGCCTCCATCGGTAGGGCGCGTCGACGTACCGGCCCGACCCCTGGGCGCTTCGGGGCAGCACACAGCGGTCCAGCGAGCCGTGCAACTGCAGCGTGGGGACGCGGATGGGGGCGCGCATCCGGCGGGCGTACCGCAGGCCGTCCGGGCGCACGACCGAGCGCACCGCCCAGCGGTGGTACTCCAGCGCGCAGTGCGCGACTCCGGGGATCTGGAAGGCCGAGCGGTACAGCCGCTCGCCGGTGGAGTCGGGCCAGCCGGGCGCCGACCACGCGTGCAGCAGGCGGCCCACCTGCGCGGCGTCGTCCCGGACGAGGAGCCGCTCCGGGCCCATCGGCAGCTGGAAGCCGAGCGTGTGTCGGGCCGCCCAGCCCTGACCGCGTGGATCCGTCGCGATCGCGGTACGCAGGCGCAGTGGGTGGGGCGCCGACACCACGGCGAGCCGCTGGACGACGCGGGGCTGGTAGACGCCCATCGTCCAGGCCAGCAGGCCGCCCCAGTCGTGCCCGACGACGGTGGCGCTGGCCGCGCCGAGCGCGCGGACCAGCCCTGCGGCGTCCCGGGCCAGCGTGATCAGGTCGTACCCGCGCGGTGGTTTGTCGCTTCCGCCGTATCCGCGCAGGTCGACGGCTGCCGCGCGGAACCCCGAGCCGGCCAGCGACACCAGCTGACGGTGCCACGACCACCAGAACTGCGGGAACCCGTGCAGCAGCAGGACGAGCGGACCCTCCCCGACCTCGACGACGTGGAAGCGCGTGCCTCCCGCGCTCACCGACCGGTGCCGCCACGGACCATCGATCTGGACGACGGACTCGTCGGCCATGTCCGGCCCCCTCTTCATCAGCCCGCAGTCGCCCCGCCGACGGACGTCACTCGGTCAGCGCGGGCTTCTCGTCCGAACCGCCGCCCCGCCGCAGCATCGCGAAGTCCTCCATCACGGACTGCCGGGACCGTTTGGCGCCGCTCATCTTCTTCATCCGCCACAGGCCGATGAGGATGAGCACGGCCGCCAGCAGGACGTAGAAACCCGCCACGATGAGGAACGCCGCCCAGTGCCAGATACCGGCCGCGACCAGGCCGTACGCGGCGGCGATCGACAGCAGGATGACGACGACGCCGCCGATGACCCCGGCCACGGCGAAGAGGGTCCCGCCGAGGGCGGCCTTCTTGGCGTCGCCCTTCAGCTCCAGTTTGGCGAGCTCGATCTCCGACTTGACGAGGCGTGACACACTGCCCGTGGCGATGGCGACCAGCTCGCCGAGTGATTTGTCGTCATACTGCCCGTTCGGATACTGCCCGTCCGGCCGTACCTCGGTCATGTTTCTCCTCTCAGTGCCGGTCGCCACTCTCTCGGATGGCACGTGATCCGAATAGGCCGAATCGCCGATGAGGAAGTGAACCAGCGAACTCCCGGCGAAAGAACGGCTTCTCGGCACAGGACTGTCCGAGATTACCGGTGATGGGGCGGGCCGATCCGGGCGGCGTGGCCCTTATCGTCGCGTGGCCGTCACCCGGCGCGGCCGGGCGGTACGGCGGAAATGAGAGAGCGCGGCCCCGCGTGGGCGAGGCCGCGCCCGGTCGTCCTTACTCGTCGCCCGGCGCGGAGGGCATCTTCTCCGCGATGAGGTCCATCACCGTGCTGTCCGTCAGCGTGGTCACGTCCCCGAGCGAGCGGTTCTCGGCCACGTCACGGAGCAGCCGCCGCATGATCTTCCCGGACCGCGTCTTGGGCAGCTCCGGAACGATCATGATCTGGCGGGGCTTGGCGATCGGGCCCAGGTGCTTGGCGACGTGGTCGCGCAGCTCGGCGACGAGCGCCTCACCGTTGTCGACGGTCTCCCCGCGCAGGATGACGAACGCGACGATGGCCTGCCCGGTGAGCGGGTCGGTGGAGCCGACCACCGCCGCCTCGGCGACCTTGGCGTTCGACACCAGCGCCGACTCGACCTCGGTGGTCGAGATGTTGTGGCCGGAGACGAGCATGACGTCGTCCACCCGGCCGAGCAGCCAGAAGTCGCCGTCGTCGTCCTTCTTCGCGCCGTCGCCGGCGAAGTAGAGGTTGTCGAAGCGCGACCAGTACGTCTTGATGTACCGCTCGTCGTCGCCCCAGATCGTGCGCAGCATCGACGGCCACGGCTCCTTGACGACGAGGAAGCCGCCGCCGCCGTTCGGCACCGATTCGCCCTGGTCGTCGACGACGTCGGCCTCGATCCCGGGCAGCGGCCGCATCGCCGCGCCGGGCTTGCCGTGCGTCACGCCCGGCAGCGGGCTGATCATGATGCCGCCGGTCTCGGTCTGCCACCAGGTGTCCACCACCGGCGTACGGTCGCCGCCGATGTTCTTGCGGTACCAGACGTACGCCTCCGGGTTGATCGGCTCGCCGACCGAGCCGAGCAGCCGCAGCGACGACAGGTCGTGCTGGGCGGGGATGTCCTCGCCCCACTTCATGAACGTGCGGATCGCGGTCGGCGCGCAGTACAGGATCGACACCTTGTACTTGGCGACGGTCTCCCACCAGCGACCCCGGTGCGGCGTGTCGGGCGTCCCCTCGTACATGACGCTGGTCGCGCCGTTGGACAGCGGGCCGTAGACGATGTACGAGTGGCCGGTCACCCAGCCGATGTCGGCCGCGGTCCAGAAGACGTCGCTCTCCGGCTTCAGGTCGAACACCGCGTGGTGGGTCCAGGACACCTGCGTGAGGTAGCCGCCGGTGGTGTGCAGGATGCCCTTCGGCTTGGCGGTCGTGCCCGAGGTGTACATGACGTACAGCGGGTGCTCCGCGTCGTGCGGCTCCGGCTCGTGCTCCTCGCTCTGCCGGTCCACGATGTCGTGCCACCAGACGTCGCGGCCCTCGGTCCAGGCGACGTCCTGGCCGGTGCGGCGTACGACGAGGACGTTCCGTACGTGGTCGATGCCCGCGATGGCCTCGTCGACGTTCGGCTTGAGCGCGCTCGGCGCGCCCCGCCGGTAGCCGCCGTCCGAGGTGATCACGACGTGCGCGTCACAGTCCTCGATGCGGCCGCGCAGCGCGTCGGCGGAGAACCCGCCGAAGACCACCGTGTGCGGCGCGCCGACGCGGGCACAGGCCAGCATCGCGAACACCGTCTCGGGGATCATCGGCATGTAGATCGCGACCCGATCGCCCTTCTGGACACCGAGCTCGAGCAGGGCGTTCGCCGCCTTGGACACCTCGCGCTGCAGATCGGCGTACGTGATCGTGCGGGTGTCGCCGGGCTCGCCCTCCCAGTGGTAGGCGACCCGGTCGCCGAGACCCGCCTCGACATGCCGGTCGACGCAGTTGTACGCGGCGTTCAGCTTCCCGCCGACGAACCACTTGGCGAACGGCGGATTCGACCAGTCCAGCACGGTGTCCCACTCGGTGCTCCAGTGCAGGCGCTTCGCCTGCTTCTCCCAGAACGCCAGCCGGTCCGCCGCCGCCTCCTCGTACGCCGCCGAGGTGACGTTCGCCGCCTCGGCGAGATCTGCGGGGGGAGCGAACCGCCGGCTCTCCTGGAGAAGGTTGGAGAGGGTCTCGTGTGGGGTTTCCTGCGTCACGGCGCTCCTCCATCGAGCAGAAGGTCAGGTAGGTCCATGCCAACTTCACCAGCTTCGTACGTGTCGTTACAAGGGGCGCGCGCCGCGTAGGGTCATGCGATGGCGCCGTCTCCGCCCGCTGCGGGATCGCGCCACGTCCCACCCCGCGCCGTGCCGTGTTTCGGCCACCAATGGTTCCAAGGAGGAAGCGGCGTTCCCGCACCGGCCCGCCACCGGGCGACCTTCGAGCGCCGCGCGTCCGATGAGCGATGCGTTTGCCAACGTCGCGACCCTGCCCGACGTGCCCGAGGCCGTCGCGCGGACCCGGGAGGCCGTCGACCGGCTGCTCGGCCACCGGATCCTGCGGCGGCGCAGCGCCGAGGTCTCTGCGGAGTCGGCCCTGCGCGGCGCCCGGGCCTCGGCCGCCCTCGAAGGCGTCTCGGCGCCTCTGGAGGAGGTTCGCGGCGGCCTGTCGAACGATCCGGTCGTGCAGGGCGCGCTGCGGGTGTCGGCGGAGCTCGGATCGCTCGCGGACACCTGGCGGAAGGCCCCGCGCCAGGCGCTCGCGCGGCTGCACGCCCTGGCGGCCGCGGACGCCGTCGACCCCGACGTGCTGGGACGGCCACGCCCGGACGACGACGCCGCCGACCCCCTCGAACTCGGCCCGCCGCCCTCGGCCAAGGAGGTCGTCGCGCGCCTCGACGTGCTCAGCGATCTGCTGACCGCTCCGACAGAGGCACCGGCCGTCGTCGTCGCCGCGGTCGTGCACGGCGAGCTGCTGGCGCTGCGGCCGTTCGGCTGGGGCGACGGCATCGTGGCCCGGGCGGCGGCGCGGCTGACCCTGGTCGACCGGGGCCTCGATCCCAAGTCGCTGACCGCCCCGGAGGTCGGACATCTTGAGCTCCAGGACACGTACGGGGCTGCCCTGCGCGGTTATACGGCGGGCACTCCGGACGGCGTCGCAGGCTGGGTGCGCCACTGCGCCGAGGCCGTCGAACTGGGCGCGCGCGACGCGCTCGCGGTCTGCGAGGCGTTCCAGCGCGGCTGAGGCGTTCCGTACGGTACGGGACGGCACCTCGAAGATGGGGCACCTCGCGGTCCGCGATGGTGCCGCGTGGTTGAGACAGTGCCACGCGGTCGGAGACGACTTGGGGTCGGAGACGGCGCCTCGCGGTTGAGACGGTGCTTTGCGGTCGGCGGGGCGCGGGTGTCGACGGGCGCGGCCGGTGCTCCGGTCGACGGGAGGCCGCGCCCTTCGCTTTTCGGGCTCGGCGCCCTTTACCCGTCGTCGGAGAAGGCGCGGGGAGGCTCGGAGTCGGCCGTCCGTCAAGGCGGTGTCAGGACGCGAGGGGTGATCTCCGCGCCGTTGTCGGGTGAGAGTGTTCAGACGCTCCGGTAACCCGTGTACGGGCGCCGACGGGTCGATGGACGGCCCGTAATCGATATCGGCGCGGTGGCACGGGGGGCGAGCGGATGGCGCAGAGTGAACGGATCGGCACAAAGCGAACGGCGCTCCCGGAGGAACGCCGTCGCCGACACGTCACACCGGGTTACCAAGCGTGCACCTCTGATCGTCGGATCGGGTCAAGCCCGTCTCGACGCGCCTCCCGCGGCTGGTCGCGCGTGGGTGCCCGGCTGCCGTGCTCGGACACTTGGTCCGTGCAACCTGTCTACGCCGAATTAGCCCAGTTGGCAAGCCCTCGATTCGCCGAGCCGAGGTGCGCGAGAAGATCTTCGAGGGTGGACCAGCGAACCCGCACAAGAGATCGACTGGGTAAATACGACATTGGCTGCGGTGTTCGGACATCGCTTCGGCGACAGAGAAAAGATCACGCAGTGTGATCTACCTCTGTATCAATCAAGCGTGCCCGAGCGCAGAACGATCTCGTCTGCTTCCGCTACGCTGCAGCCACTCGCGGAAGGCGTTCTCGACGTACCCCCCACGTGGGAAACGCCCGAATACTCCCGTTATGGGCGGTCGGCCAATGATCACGAATTGGTCGCCACTTCGACGGAACACCGAGTGATCGGGCGACATTATGTTGAATCTGCATACACTGGGGGTCGCCGGGTTTAACGTCCACTGACGAGTGCCTGGCCGCGACTTGACCTTCGAGACCTCCCGGGAAACGGGACCGGCTCTACCCCCCCGGAGCCGGACCGTCCGGCGACCCCCGCTCTCCCCCCCGGCGGGGGTCGTCTCGTATCCCCAGCCATTTCGTCTCCCGCCGGAACCGTCGGCGACGGAGTTATCCACAGGTTGGGGAGGGGTTCTTTCGGCGCCGACAGTCACGGGCGCATCGTTGACCTCGCGAAAGCGAGGAGATGCCATGTCCGCCATCGTGCTGATCGCCTCTGCCGATTCCGTGCTCGTCGACGACCTGCTGCGCCTGGCCGCGGCGGCGGACGTCGAGACCCGGCTCGCCGCCGACCCGGCGGGTGCCCGGGCCGCCTGGCGCGACGCCGCGCTCGTCGTGGTCGGCGCCGACTTAGCCGCGGATCTGGCCCGGTGGTCCCCTGAGCGGCGGCCGGGCGTGATCCTGACCACGGTCGAGACCGACGGCGACGACGTCTACCGGTTCGCCGTGGACATCGGGGCGCAGCAGGTGGTGGCCCTGCCCGAGGCCGAGACCTGGCTGGTCGACCAGATGGCGGCGGCCTCGGAGCCGGTCGGCGGGCGGGCGGCCGTGGTCGGCGTCCTGGGCGGGCGCGGCGGGGCGGGCGCGAGCGTCCTGGCCGCGGCACTGGCCGGCGTCGCCGCGCGGTGCCGCCTTCGCACGCTGCTCCTCGACGGGGATCCGCTCGGCGGCGGCATCGACCTGGTCCTGGGCGCGGAGGGGACGCCCGGGGCCAGGTGGTCCGACTACGCCGACCGGCAGGGGCGGTTGAGCACCGCCGCGCTCCACGACTCCCTGCCGGCGCGCGACGGGCTGGCCGTGCTCTCGTGGCATCGCGGGGCGGCCGAGCCGGTCTCGGCCGAGACGATGCGATCGGTGCTCGACGCGGCGGTCCGCGGCTACGACCTCGTGGTCGCGGATCTTCCCCGGCAGGTCACCGACGCGAGCGCGGAGGTCCTGGCCTCCGCCGACACCACGCTGCTCGTCGTCCCCGCGGAGGTGCGCGCCACCGTCGCGGCCGACCGGGTCGCCGGGCTGGCCCGCGCCTACTCACGCGACCTTCGGGTCGTCGTCCGCGGTCCCGCGCCCGGCGGTCTGAAGCCTGCCGTCATCGCCGAGTCGCTGCGCCTGCCCCTGGCCGGCGTCGTGTCCACGGACCGGCGACTGGCGAGCGCGATCGAGCGGGGCGACCGTCCGGGGAGGGGCGGTGCACTCGACGGGTTCTGCCGTCGCTTCCTCACCGACCTGGCGCACGACCGGCCGCTGCGCGGAGAGGCCCGCTGATGGGCGCCGCCGACCCCGGGGCGGCACCTCGGCGCCTCGCCCGCCCGCGGCGGCGATGTGCAGACGGCTCAATTCGACGGCGACCGGGTGACCGCCGCCCGGCCCCCCACCGACGGCCGGCCGACGCGGCCGCCTGGGACCCGCCCGCGGCGGAAACGACTGGGTGGTCGTCGGCGACGCCCGGTTCCGACCGCGTCTCATCGGCCGCTCCCGCTGTCTCGGAGCGGGTCGGCCCCAGGACTTCTCTCCGGAGGTCCTCCTGCGCGGTGCTCAGGCGGCGCCTCGCGGTGTTGCCGCCCCACCCTGCGGAAACGCGCAGGGACGGCTTCGCCGGCCGCCGCGATTCCGCGGGGCCCGGGGAAGAGTCGCCGGCCAACACCGGGCTGCTTCCCACCTCCGCCTTGCGAGGCACCACCTGGACGCCGCTCGCTACGGACGGGGACTTCGAGACAGGCCCTAGGTCTCCCCGGCCGGGACCCGCACCTTCGGGCCGCCCGGCCTCGAACGGTCCGCACAGCGATCACGAATGGGAGGGCGTCATGAGCGATCTGACCGAGGCCGTCCGCGGGCGGCTCGTCGGGACGGGCGTGGCCCCGACCGCCGCGCACGTGGCGGCGGCACTGAGAGCGGAAGAGCGGATGCTCGGCGACACGGAGGTGCTGTCCCTCGCCGACGAGGTCCGGGCCGACCTGGTGGGCGCGGGCCGTCTCGAGCCTCTGCTCCGCGCCCCCGAGGTGACCGACGTCCTGGTCAACGGCCCGGGCGAGGTCTGGGTCGACACGGGCGCGGGTCTGCGCCTGACCCGCGTGCGGTTCCCCGACGACGCCGCGGTGCGCCGACTGGCCCAGCGGCTCGCCGCCGCGGCCGGCCGACGGCTCGACGACACCGCCCCATACGCCGACGCCCGACTGCCCGGCGGGATCCGGCTGCACGCGGTGCTGCCACCGATCGCCTCCGGGGGCACCACGCTGTCGCTGCGCCTCCCGAGGCGCCGGGCCTTCACCCTCGCCGAGCTCGTCTCCGCCAGGGCCGTACCCCCGGAAGGAGCCCACCTACTGGACGCCCTGGTCACCGCCCGACTGGCCTTCCTCATCACCGGCGGCACGGGCACGGGGAAGACGACGGTCATGTCGGCGCTGCTGTCGCTGGCCGATCCGGGCGAGCGCCTGGTCCTCGTGGAGGACTCCGCGGAGCTGCGGCCCGCGCACCCGCACGTCGTGGGCCTGGAGACCCGCCCGCCGAACATCGAGGGAGCCGGCGGCGTCACCCTCCACGACCTCGTCCGCCAGGCCCTGCGGATGCGACCGGACCGCCTCGTGGTGGGCGAAGTGCGCGGCGCCGAGGTCGTCGACCTGCTGGCCGCCCTCAACACGGGGCATGAGGGCGGCTGCGCCACCCTGCACGCCAACGCCCCCGCCGACGTTCCCGCGCGGCTCGAGGCCCTCGCGTGCGCGGCCGGGCTGAGCCGAGAGGCCGTGCACAGTCAGCTCGCCGCGGCCCTCGACGTCGTCGTGCACCTCGTTCGCGAGGCACCCGGCGGGCGGCGCCGGGTGGCCGAGATCTGCGTGTTCCAGCGGCGCCCGGACGGCCTCGTGGAGGTGGTCCCGGCCGTCTCCTACGGGGCCGACGGCGCGATCCACGAGGGCCTCGGTGCCCCGGCTCTGGCCGCCCGGCTCGGCGATCCGTCGCCGTGATCGCCCTCCTGGCCGTGGCGTGCGTGTCCGCCGGCGTCTGGATCCTGTCGCTGCCCCCGCCCGCCGCGCTCCGGCTGACCTCGATCATGCCGGCGCGGTCCGGGGCGGCGTCCGAGCGGGCCTCCGGTCCCCGCCTGATCGACCGGATGCTCCACCTGCGCGCCGTGCTCTCCGGCGGGCGACGCGACCTCGCGGCACGGCGAGCCGCGATCGTCGAGCTGTGCGACGGGATCGCAGCCGAACTCGCGGCCGGACGCCCACCCGGAGCCGCGCTGTCCGCTGCCGCCGAGGGACAGTCCCTTCCCCGGCTCGAATCCGTCATGGACGCCGCCCGGTCGGGTGACGACGTCGCCGCGTGCCTCGAACGAGCGGCCGAGACCCCTGGCTGCGAGGGACTCCGCCTGCTCGCCGGCTGCTGGCGCATCGGGGTCGACCGTGGCGGGATGCTCGCCCGCGTCATCGACGGCCTCGCCGCGGCGCTCCGCGACGAGCAGGAACACCGGGAGGAGGTCGCCCTCCAACTCGCCGGCCCGCGCGCGACGGCCCGGCTGCTAGCCGGGCTACCCCTTCTCGGCCTGCTCATGGCCGTCGCCCTGGGCGCCCGACCGTTCGCCTTCCTGTTCGGCACGATCCCCGGAGCGCTGTGCCTCGGATTCGGCGTCGCCCTGGACATCCTCGGCCTCTGGTGGACCAAGCGCCTGGCCACCGCCGCCGAGGAGCTCCGGTGACGCGACGGAGCCCGACCCGCCGAGGGAGCCCGACCCGCGCCACCGGCGTGCGGCTCTGCCCGATCCGCCGGTGGAGCCCGACGCGCGCCGAGGGCGGCTGGTTCTGCCCGGCCCGAGCACACGCCGTTAGGACCGCTCCCGACCGGCGGCGGGTCTTCCGCAGGGCGCGGACGACCGCCTTCGGACACGCCGCCACGACGGCTCCTGCCGGTGCCGAGTCTTCACGGGCAGCGGTTCGCGACTCTCCTTGCGCCAGTCGAGCCGGGCGACGACGCGGCGGCCGATTCGGAGCGCGTCGTGCTCGTCGGCGGCCATGTGTCGGCCAGGCCGCTCGTGCGGGCGTGCATCGCGGCGTGTTCCGAGGCTCTCGTCGTCGGACTCCGCAGGACACCGACGACCGCCTTCTGGAGCGCGCGGCTAGGACGGCTTCTGCGGGTGGCGGGTCTTGCGTGGGGCACGGACGTCTGCCTTCCGGAGCGCGCGGCCATGACCGCTCCTGCCGGTGCCGGGTCTTCCTTGCGGCACCGGCGACCGTCCTCGGACACGCCGCCTGTCGGAGTTCCCTGGTCGAAGCCGAAGCGGAGCGCACCCGAACTGTGAGAAGGGGCCATCGATGTTCCTCGAGTTGACCGTCATCGGCTGCGCCGGCCTCGCGGGTTTCATCGCCGTCTCGGGAGATCCGGCGGGTAAGCGACTCGGCAGGCTGTTCGCCGGTGGGCGTCGGCCCGCCGAGACAGCGGCCGAGACGGCGCGGACCGAGAGCCGCTCATGGCCGCTTGTGAGCCCTACGGGCGTGGCCACGCGCCGTTCTCGTGGATCGACCACACGCCGCTCTCATCAGTCGCCCTGGGGCCGTTCTGGAACGGTCGCGGGCCGCATGAGGAGCCTGGTGGACGGCTCGACGGCCGTCGGCGGGCACGGTAGACCGGCCGAGGGTCGCTCGGACACGAGCGAAGGGCGGAGAAATGATCGCCTCATGCTCGGGGCGAGCGTGCTGGCGGGCATCGCGTTCGCGCTGCTGCTGGGAGGTCCGGTGGGCTGGGTGGCGGGCGTCCTGGTCGCGGTGGGGCTCATGCGCTTTCTCGCGCGGCTGGAGCCGAAGGCGGCTCGCGAACGCCGAGGTCGCGTCGTCGCCGAACTGCCCATCGCGATCGATCTACTGGCGGCGTGCCTTCGGGGCGGCGGCGCGTGGCACGAGTCGGTCGAGGCCGTGGCCGATGCGGTCGGCGGACCGCTCGGCACCGAACTGGCTCGCGTGGCCGCCCGTATCCGACTCGGTGCGGACCCCGCCGCGGAGTGGCTGGCGCTCGCCCAGGACCCCGTGCTGGCGCCTCTGGGGCGTGCGGCGGCCCGCGCCGCGTCCGGGGGCGCACCCCTCGCGGCCACTCTCGCCCGTCTGGCGCGGGACCAGCGGCGCGTCGCACGGGTGGCCGCCGCGAAACGAGCGAGGGCCGCGGGGGTCCGAGCGGTCGCCCCGCTCGGCCTGTGCTTCTTGCCGGCATTCATCCTGCTGGGCATCGTCCCTGCCGTCGCCGGTATCGCGGCCACGTTGCTCCTCCCCTGAGCCGGGCGGGTACGTCGGCGGGGGCGTTGACGTGTGGGGTGGCGCAGCCGCCGTGATGCCCCGAGTGCGGCTGGGGCTGGATTGCTGGGCGACGTGCGCGGCACCGAGGTGGTCGACCTGCTGGCCGCGCTCAACACGCGCATCGATGGGATGAGCGCGTGAATCAGCCGTACCGCCGAGACGAGGTTGCCGTTCATCGCGTCCAGCCACGCCGACGGCTCGACGGTGTCCCAGTCGTGCTCGACGAACGGCCCTGCATTGTTCACGAGTACGTCCACGCCCCAGGAACGGGCCCGCGCGGCCACCTCCACAGCGGCCTCGTCGTCGGTGAGGTCGCCCAGCACCACCTCGGCCTCACCACCCGCAGCGCGCACCTCGTCGGAGACCGCCGTTGCCCGCGCGGCGTCACGGCCGTGCACGAGCACCGCACAGCTCTCGTGAGCAAGCCGCTGAGCCACCACCGCGCCGATACCACCACTGCTCGCCGTCACCAGTGCGCGTCGCCCCGAAAGCTCAAGATCCATGGCTGGCAGCGTGAATAGGAGCTCCGACACAAAGCCCACCGACCGCCGGCACCTCGACCAAGGGCGGCAGTCACGAGTCGGCACGATTGTCGGCACTCGCCGCTGCATCTCCAGGAGCACGCCGACGCTGGAGTGGGTTTTCCACAGAACGGTGTTCTGGGGTGGTCGGTCTCTGAGCATTCCGCGACGCTGATGCCGGGACGTTCTCGCGTCCATCATTCGAACAGGAGGATCACATGCGCATGATCTCTGCGCTGAGTAGCCGTTGGCGTCGCCATGGGAGCGACGACGGCATGTCCACCGCCGAATACGCCGTTGGCACGGTGGCGGCCGCCGCTTTCGCCGGTCTGCTGTTCAAGATCGTGACCAGTCCCGAAGTCCGGCGAATGCTCTTAGCGATCATCCATCGGGCACTCAACCTCGTCGGTTGACCGACTGCCATGCGGAGCGACGATCGGCGGGGGCGGGGCGCACGCGTGCCTTCGGGCCTCACGCTCATCGGAGTGGGGGCGGTGACCGGATTCGGGAGCGCCGCGATGGGGCGTGGGCGTGTCGCCGAGTCCGGTCCGGCCGTAGCCGAACGAGATGGCGCGGGGAACGATGCGCCGACGGGTGCCCGGATTTCGGCTGCGGCGGTCGCTGGAGGCTCTGGTGGTCCAGGCGGGACACCGATCCGACACCGAGCGGGCACGGCGGATGCGGGCCACACGGCCCGCACCGCACCGCCCGGTGGTCCGGTGGGGCGATGCGGCCTCGTCGCGTCCGATAGCGACCGAGGATCGGTGACCGCCGAGACGGCGGTCGCCTTCCCTGCGCTCGTCCTCATCCTCGCGACCGCGATGTGGGGAGTGAGCGCCGCGGCGGCCCAGGTCGCATGTGTGGATGCCGCGAGAGCCGGTGCCCGTGCCGCAGCCCGAGGAGAGCCGATGAGCGAGGTCCGGGCCGCCGCTCGGAGCGCGGCTCCTTCAGGCGCGAGCGTCTGGATCCATCGGGACTCTCGCATCACCCGCGTGGTCGTACGGGCAACGGTGAGCCCTCCGGTGCGGAGCCTCTTCCCACCCCTGAAGCTGCGAGCGCAGGTCGCCACCGCCACCGAGCCGGAAGGAGGCACCCAGACGTCGGCCACCCGCGGCTGAGGCCGCCGGCATCGGCGTCGCGCATCGGCCGACGCGCCGGTCAGCGTCTTCCCGTCCGAACCGGCGATTTCGTACGGCGGGAACGACCCGTTGTTCACCGAGATCAGCCTGCCCACGGCCTTCACCTGGCCCGCCGCGGACCGCTCGGCGACCCGCAAGGTGGGCGCGAGCGAGGGCAGAGCGAGGGCAGAGCGAGACGACGCCGGAGTGCTGAGGGGGACGCGACGTCTCGAGAGGGATATGCCTCATCACCTGGGAGCCGACCATCCCGGTCGCCAACGCCGCGCGCGCCGCCCGCGAGGTCGGCTACCGGATCGTTGCGATCGAGCTGACCGGTGACTCGCGGAAGGCGGGAGAGGGAGCGGAAGGCGGGAGAGGGATGGGAGGTCGGACAGGGATGGAGGTGGAAAGGGGCAGGGGCGGAGAGGGGCAGGGGGCGGAGAGGGTGGGCGTGTAGCCGGGTCGGGGCGGAGCGGAGGTGCTGCGGGAAATGGTGTCGGCATCGGTGCGGGTGACGTGCAGGACGATCGAGAGCGCATGCCGGTCCGTGGAAACGGAACCCGGTGACCGAGGTTCGGGCACGGTGTGGACGGTCGCGCTGATCGGGGCCGTCTGGACGGTGGCCGCCATGGCGATGGCCGTGGGCGGAGCGCGCGCCGCTCGGCATCGTGCGCACGCCGCCGCCGATCTCGCGGCCCTCGCGGCGGCCGCACACGTGGCCGAAGGATCTGAGCGCGCCTGCCTGCTCGCGGCACGAGTGGCGCGCGATTCTCAGGCGCGGCTCCACCAGTGTGAGGTCCATGGCTCGGTCGCGGAGGTCATCGTCACTTCCCAGGTCAGGTCGTTGCCGCGATTGGGTCGGCTGACCGCCACCGCCCGGGCCCGCGCCGGCCCGGTGGACGGCGGTGGCGTGCCGAAACCTGATCCGCTGGGGAAGGGCGTGACCGGAGGCGGCTTGGCTCGTTGATACGTCACATGGGATGCATACCGATGTCCCACGCAAAGTGGGGCATCGGTATGGATCTGTGACTCTATTGGAGATACTGTCCGATAAGCTGCTGCGAACAATTACCACCATCGGCTTCAGAAACCCCTAGAGTCACTCGGAACGGCTGTGACGCTCTTCCCGTCCGGCGTTTCGATCAAGGGATGAGCGTTGCCTCCGGTGTTCCGAGCCGGTGGGACGGAAGAGCTGTCGAGGAAGGGACGACGTCGTGAGGAAGGTCGCCAAGGCCGCCGCAGTCGCCCTGATGACTCCGCTGACCGCAGCCGCCATCGCCTTCGGGACGAGCGGCCCCGTGCACGCCGACAGTCCCTGCTGGCTCTTCGCGCACGCGTCGATCACCCAGCCGCCCGAGTCCGTTACCGCGGGCTCGAGCGTCCATGTGAGTGCCACGGTCAGCGGGATGCTGGCGAAGGCGCATCTTCAGATTTCGGGGCCGGGTTTGGACCGGCAGGTGGGTCCGAGCCTCTCCGACGGTGTCATCGAGGGAGACGTAAAGGTCCCCGAGGCCGGATACTTCACGCTGGCCGTGATCGGAAATCTCACCACCTGCACGTATGACACGAGCGGGTTCTCGGTGAACGCCCGGTCGGCGTCGCCGAAGCCCAAGCCGACGCATCACAAGACGACGCCGGGCAAGACGCCGAAGTCCGGCGGCAACACGGTGGTTCCGGGGGCGGGCCCGACACTGCCCGGTGGCACCGGGATCGGCGCCGGCGGCGTCCCGACACCGTCGCTGAACAGCAACTCGCCGTTCAACCTTCCGTCGTTGGGTCCAAATGGCTCGGGGGCGGGATTCCAGTACCCGACGCCGGATCCGCAGATCGCCGCTCCGAACACCAAGCAGGTGCGGGCGGAAAACGTCTCCGCGACCACTCCGATCAAGTGGGGTCAGAGCATCGCGGCCGCGTTGGTGCTCCTGCTGCTGTCCGCGCACTTCGGCATGTGGTCCCGCCGTCAGCGACTGGCAGCGGATGCCCGCGTCGCGCAGACCGGTCCGGCCGGTCGTGCCGGTGGGAAGTCGCCGCGTGGTGGGGCACCGGCCGGTCGGAAGCGGCGAAGGGCGCCGGTGACCGAGCTCGCCACGGGCGCCGACCTGCCCGGAGCGGCCGGTGACGCCCGAGACGCCGGGACGGGTGATTCCAACGCTGCTGCTCCGGCTGCGGAAGCCGCCGCGGACCCGCGTAAGAACGCCGAGGTGGCACCGGATCGCGCCGTGGACCGCGGGGACGCCCGGCAGGAAGCCAGCCACCGGGAGGCTGCTCCCGCCCGCCGCGGCTACCGTGGGCGGCGGCGCCGGAGCTGACCTCAGACGGACGACCTCGTCCGTCGCCACGCGCGCGTGCGGTGGGGCGGGCGCGGTACCGGCTTCACGAGGGACGGTTCGCGGGCTCCAGAGCCGGCGGTTGCCAGGAGATCGCCGGAGCGAGCGCCGCCAGCAGGGAAGAGGGCGGGCTTAGGCGCAGGGCCCGTTCCCGCAGGAAGGCGGCGGGCTGCCAACTCCATTGCGCGACCCTTCCCATCAGGCGGGAGCGGCGGGCGATCATCTGCGCTCGGGCGCGGCGCTGCCGGTCATAGGCGGCGAGAGCGGGCTCCACGTCCGGATGTGCGGCGAGCATCGCGGCCAGCGTGACGGCGTCCTCCAGAGCCTGGTTGGCGCCCTGCCCCAGGTCCGGAGTCATGGCGTGCGCGGCGTCGCCGAGCAGGGCGGTGCGGCCATGGACGAAGGTGCGCAATGCCGGCAGTGCGTAGATGTCGTGACGCATCACCGCGTCCGCGGAGGCGGCGGCGAGGAGTTCGGGGATCGGTGCGTGCCAGCCGTTGAAACGCCGCCGCATCTCCGCCAGCTCGCCGTCGGGGCTGCGCTGCCCCTCGGGAGCGTTCGCGGCGCCGAAGAAGTAGGTGCTGCCGTCGGCGAGTGGCACGATTCCCGCTCGTTGGCCGCGTCCCCAGGTCTCGCCGACCGTCGACGGATGACCTCCCGTATCGACGATCAGGCGCCAGGCCGTGTATCCGGCATAGCGGGGTGCGCGATGGCCGGGCCAGAGGGACTGGCGGACGACGCTTCGGATTCCGTCGGCGCCCACCAGCAGGTCGGCTCGCGACACCCCTGCCGTGTGCCGGACCTCGACCGAGGAAGCTGTGGCCTCGACGCCGGTGACTTCGGCGTTCATGCGGAGCGCGGCGGTGGGCACGGCCTGGCGTAGGACCTCGGTCAGATCGGCGCGATGCACGGCGACGACCGGACCGTATCGGCGTCCCAGTTCGCGTACGTCGGTTCGGGCCAGCCAGCGGCCGGAGGCGTTCCGGATGCCCACTTCGGTCTCCGTCATGGCCCGCCTGCGAACGTTCTCGCCCAGGCCCAGCGCGTCCAGGGCACGTACCCCGTTGGGCCACAGGGACAGTCCCGCGCCGACCTCCTCGAAGGCGGGGGCGCGTTCGAGGACCTCCACCTGCCATCCGCAGCGGATCAGCGCGACGGCGGCCGCCAGCCCGCCGATTCCACCACCGACCACGACCGCGTTGCGCCTGTTCGTTCCGTCGGCGTGCGCTTTGGGGTCCATGCGCCCGTTGTACACCTGGGGGGAGACTCGCGATGACCGAGGGGATCACCCCGCCGTCGTACGGGGCGGGGCGGTCACTCGGTGCGGTCGAAGAAGGAGGAGACCGGGTCGCGGTTGGACCGCTGGACGCCGGCGACAGGGATGTCGTTGGCCGTCGTCGCGGGGCCGCCGGTGGTGCTGCGGGCGCGGGCCAGTTCGCGCTGCAGCTGCTGCTTCTCCATCTCCAGCGTGCTGAGCGACTCGCGGTGCCGGTCCCGCAGGTCGCGGATCTCGCGGCGTGCTCGCATGGCGCGGCCCATCGTCAGGAAGGCCAGCGCCATGCCGATCAGGAACACGAACGCGACGAGCACGCCCGCGGCGAAGACCTGCCCGTCGGTCTGCACGCCTGGTACGTGTTTGCCGAAGATTTCGATCGAGGCGGATGACGAGTTCCCGGCGATGACGCCGATGCCTACGGCCACCGCCGCGGCGGCCAGCACGATTCCCAGGATGACCATCGATACGTCTCCTCTCCCATGACCCCGGGGCGCGAGCCACGTCTCTTGGCGGCATACCGGTGCCATCGGCGATTTGTCGGATTGGCCAAGTTAGCGGGAAGTGGACGGCTTCAACAGGGGCCACCACTGCCACAGCGGTCACAGAGCGTCCACCCGACAGCGCATGAGCGAACGACGCCGCCGGGCTCCCCGGAGCGTGGGACAGGCCGCGTGATCAGCGGGAGGGCGCCTGCTTCAGCAGGGCGTCGAGTAGGTCGAGCGCGCCTTGCTTGTCCAGGGGATCGTTGCCGTTACCGCACTTGGGCGACTGGATGCAGGACGGGCAGCCGTGGTCGCACTCACAGTCGGCGATGGCCTCGCGGGTCGAGCGCAGCCAGCGTCCGGCCTGTTCGTAGCCGCGTTCGGCGAAGCCCGCGCCGCCGTCGTGGCCGTCGTACACGAACACCGTCATCCGGCCGGTGTCCGGATGGAGCGCCGTGGAGACGCCGCCGATGTCCCAGCGGTCGCAGGTCGCGAACAGCGGCAGCAGGCCGATGGAGGCGTGCTCGGCGGCGTGCGCGGAGCCGCCGACGTCGGCGTCGCCCAGGACCCGCAGCGCCTCGTCGGGCAGTGTCCACCAGACCGCGCGGGTGCGGAGCGTACGGGGCGGCAGCTCGAGGGGGCGTTCGCCGAGGACCTCACCGCTCGCGAGGCGGCGCATCTGGTACGAGACGACCTGCTGGGTCACCTCGACGGTGCCGAAGCACAGGGTCGCCTCGCCCCAGGACGTCGACCGGAGGGTCTCCAGGATGGAGATGTCGGTGACGTCGCGGGCGGTGGTCGTGTAGTCGGGGTCGGCGGCCTCGACCAGCGCCACCGAGTCCTCCAGATCGAGGGTCTGGACGACGTACGACTCGCCCTGGTGGAGGTAGACGGCGCCCTGGTGGACGGTGGTGTGCGCGGATGGCTCGTCGACGGTGCCGAGGAGGCGTCCGGTGGCGGCCTCGACGACCTGGACGGGCGGGCCGCCGGCGCCGCGGATGTCGGCCAGGTCGGTGGCGCGCTCGCGCTTGGTCCAGTACCACCCGGTGGGGCGGTGCCGCAGGAGCCCGCGGCGTACGAGGTCGGGCAGGAGGTCCTTGACCGACGGGCCGAACAGCGGCAGGTCCTTCTCGGTGAGCGGGAGTTCGGCGGCGGCGGCGCAGAGGTGCGGGGCCAGGACGTACGGGTTGTCGGGGTCGAGGACGGTCGCCTCGACGGGCGTGCCGAAGATCGCCGACGGGTGGTGCACGAGGTAGGTGTCGAGGGGGTCGTCGCGGGCGATCAGGACCGCGAGGGCGTCCTGGCCGGAGCGGCCGGCGCGGCCCGCCTGCTGCCACAGCGACGCGCGGGTGCCGGGCCAGCCGCAAATGATCACCGAGTCGAGTCCGGAGACGTCGACGCCGAGTTCGAGGGCGTTGGTGGAGGCGAGCCCGACGAGCTCCCGGGATCGCAGGGCCTTCTCCAGCGCCCGTCGCTCCTCGGGCAGGTATCCGGCCCGGTACGCGGCGACGCGGGCGGGCAGGTCCGGGGCGACCTCGGCGAGGGCCCGTTTGGCGCCGAGCGCGACCGCCTCCGCGCCGCGCCGCGAGCGTACGAAGGCCAGGGTCTGCACGTCCTCGATGACGAGGTCGGCGAGGAGGTCGGCGGCCTCGGCCGTGGCCGTGCGGCGTACGGGGGCGCCGTGCTCGCCGCGCAGCTCGGTCAGCGGCGGCTCCCACAGCGCGAACGACGTCGCGCCGCGCGGCGAGGCGTCCTCGGCCACCTCCGCGACGTCGACGCCGGTGAGCCGGGAGGCCGACGCGCCCGGGTCCGAGGCGGTCGCCGACGCGAGGATGAACACCGGCTCGGTGCCGTACCGGGCGCAGACGCGCCGCAGCCGCCGGAGGATCTGGGCGACGTGGGAGCCGAACACGCCGCGGTAGCCGTGCGCCTCGTCGACGATGACGTAGCGGAGTCGCCGAAGGTACGGGGCCCAGCGCGCGTGGCCGGGCAGGACCGTGCGGTGCAGCATGTCGGGGTTGGTGAGGATGTAGTCGGCGAACTGGCGGACCCAGGTGCGCTCGTCGGCCGGGGTGTCGCCGTCGAACGTCGCGGCGCGCAGCTGGGCGAGCTTGAGGCCGCGCAGCGAGCGGAGCTGGTCGGCGGCCAGGGCCTTGGTCGGCGCGAGATACAGCACGGAGCCGCCGCCGAACACGGCCTCCAGAGCGGGCATGAGATAGGCCAGCGACTTGCCCGAGGCGGTCCCCGTGGCGATGATCACAGACCGGCCGTCGTGCGCGAGCTCGGCCGCCCGCGCCTGGTGCTCCCAGGGCCGCTCGACGCCGGCCAGGCGCAGGCGCTCGACCAGGAGCGGTGGCACCCAGGTGGGCCAGGCGGCGGTGCGGCCTTCACCTGCGGGAACGTTCTGGACGTGGGTGATGCGGCCGTGGCGGCGCGGGTCGTCGCGCAGGCGGCGCAGGATCAAGGGAGCTCGTCCTCGCGAGCCGTTGGCCGCCGAGGTGCCGTCATCAGAGGGGAGTGCGGAGTCCGTTTCTATGGCCTGCGTCACCCCTTCGGTTGAAAGTGGTCCGCCATGCGGAGGTTTCCAGTCTGGCATCCTGGGCACAACGCATGGACCGTCATCCGTGCTACCCCCTGCACGCGCGGGCGCGTCACGCTGGGCAGGGTCGCCCTGTGTGGTGATTTCGTGTAGACACGATGGCGGAGCGTGGTTGAATCACGGCGGGGTTCCATGGCCCCGACTTCCATACGCGGCACGGCGCAGGAGGATCTGTGGACCTGAAGGTGAACGACTACACCACCGACGATGACCTCACCGTCATCAACGTGGAGGGAGAGATCGACGTCTACACCGCGCCGAAACTCCGCGAAAAGCTCATCGACCTGGTGAACAAGGGCAAGTACCACCTCCTCGTCGACATGGAGAAGGTCGAGTTCCTCGACTCCACCGGCCTCGGGGTGCTGGTCGGCGGGCTCAAGCGGGTTCGGGCGCACGACGGCTCGCTGGAGCTCGTCTGCACGCAGGAGCGCATCCTGAAGATTTTCCGGATCACCGGCCTGACCAAGGTCTTCGGCATCTTCGACTCGGTCGACGACGCGCGAGAGCACCGCAAGAAGCAGAAGTAGGGCCGGGATGGCGCCCGAGACAGCCACCGTCGAGCTCACGTTCAGCCCCTTGCCGGCCCACGTACGCACCGCCCGGTTGATCGCGACCGCCGTCGCCCGGCGGGGCGGGGTCGAAGAGACGTTGCTCGACGAGGTGCGATTGGCGGTCGGCGAGGCCTGCTCCCGTGCGGTGGAGGCTCATCGCCAGCAGTGTCCGGAGGAGCCCGTACGGGTGGAGCTGCGGGACGGCGCGGATCGGTTCGAGGTGGTCGTGACCGACCGTGTGCCCGACGACGATCCGGCGGGCAGCGGCGTCCCGGGGTCGTCGGTGGACCTCGTGGAGCTGAACGGCGACCTCAACCTGGGATTCGCCGTCATCGCGGGGCTGGCCGACGACGTGGACATCACGTCGACTCCCTCCGGTGTCGAGATCACGATGAGCTGGCCGGTCAAGAAGGACTGAGCCGGCCGCCGGTCGGCGACGACCGACCGGCATGGACGTCCCCACCCCTGGGGCCGCGTAGACGCGGCCCCAGGGGTCTCTGCTTTATACGGGAGATACACTTTTCCCAGTTTTCGCAGTCCTAATCATGATCGCCCCTTATGGACTGCTTTTTGATCAAGAAGTGGATCGCCCTATAAGTCGCGATTGACCAGCGGAGATGCTCCTCGCTAGCGGCGTAAGATTAATTTCTGGTGCAGCGAGTGTCACATCTCGGTCGCATTACTGTTAAGCAACCGAGCAGGCTTCTAATTCCGGCTACGCCTGCGTAGACTCCCGGCACCATTGCCCCGCCCGACGCGTGGCGGTGGCCGGTCACCCCCGGGGCGACCGGATCGAACGCGGCTGTCGAGGAGGATGCATGTCTGGGCTTTCCCTGCCCGCCCAGGCCAGTGCAGAGGTGAATCTCGGCGGCAGCGACCTGAGTCTGGTGGTCGTTGTCGGTGTGATCGCCTTGTTGGCGCTGGCCGTAGCAGGTGTCCTGGTCCGCGAGGTACTCGCGGCGGGCCAGGGCACCGAGAAGATGCAGGAAATCGCGCGGGCGGTGCAAGAGGGCGCGTTGGCGTACCTCAAGCGCCAGTTCCGTACGGTGGGCATCTTCGTGATCCTCATTCCGTTCCTGCTGCTCCTGCTTCCGGCGGAGTCGACCGGGGTGAAGATCGGCCGATCGGTGTTCTTCGTCGTCGGCGCGGCGTTCTCCGGCATCACGGGATTCACCGGCATGTGGCTCGCCGTACGCGGCAACGTCCGCGTCGCCGCGGCGGCGCGGGAGAGCGGCGAGAAGATCGCGATGCGGATCGCCTTCCGCACCGGCGGCGTCGCCGGAATGTTCACCGTCGGCCTCGGCCTGTTCGGCGCCGCCGTCGTCGTGTTCGCCTACAAGGGCAAGGCCCCGGGCGTACTCGAGGGCTTCGGATTCGGCGCGGCCCTGCTGGCGATGTTCATGCGGGTCGGCGGCGGCATCTTCACGAAGGCCGCCGACGTCGGCGCGGACCTGGTCGGCAAGGTCGAGCAGGGCATCCCCGAGGACGACCCGCGCAACGCCGCCACGATCGCCGACAACGTGGGCGACAACGTCGGCGACTGCGCCGGCATGGCGGCCGACCTGTTCGAGTCGTACGCGGTCACCCTCGTCGCGAGCCTCATCCTCGGCCGGGTGGCCTTCGGCACCGAGGGCCTGGTCTTCCCGCTGATCGTGCCGATGATCGGCGTGATCACCGCGGTGATCGGCATCTTCGCGGTCGCGCCGCGCGCCAAGGACCGGTCGGGCATGAGCGCGATCAACCGGGGCTTCTTCATCTCGGCGATCATCTCCGCGATCGCGGTCGCGGTGGCCACCTTCCTGTACCTCCCCGACTCGTTCGCCAAGCTGCACGGCGCCAACGCCTCGATCACTGGCGACTCGAACCTCGCGGACGTCGACCCGCGCTGGGTCGCCCTCGGCGCCGTGCTGGTCGGCATCGTGCTGGCCAGCGCCATCCAGCTGCTCACCGGCTACTTCACCGAGACCAACCGCCGCCCGGTCAAGGACGTCACCGACAGTGCCCGTACGGGCCCGGCGACCGTCATCCTGTCCGGCATCTCGCTCGGCCTGGAGTCGGCCGTCTACACCGCCCTGGTGATCGGCGCGGCCGTGTACGGCGCGTTCCTCCTCGGCTTCAACAACACGACCGTCGCGCTGTTCGCGGTCGCGCTGGCCGGTACGGGTCTGCTGACGACGGTCGGCGTGATCGTGTCGATGGACACGTTCGGCCCGGTCTCCGACAACGCCCAGGGCATCGCGGAGATGTCCGGCGACGTCGAGGGCGAGGCCGCGAGCGTCCTGGAGAGCCTCGACGCGGTCGGCAACACCACCAAGGCGATCACCAAGGGCATCGCCATCGCCACGGCGGTGCTCGCCGCGACCGCGCTGTTCGGCTCGTTCCGTACGACGGTCGTCAACGAGCTCAGCGGGGCGAACGACAGCGTGAAGAAGGCCCTCGGGCCGACCTTCCAGCACTTCAACCTCGGCGTCGACAACCCGAACGTACTGATCGGGTTGCTCATCGGAGCCTCGGTGGTGTTCCTGTTCTCCGGCCTGGCGATCATGGCGGTCGGCCGCGCGGCCGGCCGGGTGGTGGTCGAGGTGCGCAACCAGTTCCGCACCAAGCCCGGGATCATGGACTTCACCGAGAAGCCCGACTACGACCGCGTGGTCAGCATCTGCACCGCCGATGCCCAGCGTGAACTCGCCACGCCGGGCCTGCTGGCGATCATGACGCCGATCGCCGTCGGCTTCGCCCTCGGATACGCGCCGCTCGGCGCGTACCTCGCGGGCGCGATCGCCTGCGGCGCGCTGATGGCGGTGTTCCTGTCCAACTCCGGTGGCGCCTGGGACAACGCCAAGAAGCTCGTCGAAGAGGGCAACCTCGGCGGCAAGGGCTCTCAGGCCCACGAGGCGACGATCATCGGCGACACGGTCGGAGACCCGTTCAAGGACACCGCCGGCCCCGCGATCAACCCGCTGATCAAGGTGATGAACCTGGTCTCGCTGCTGATCGCCCAGGCCGTCGTCACCTACGCCGCGAACGCCGCGCTGCGCATCATCGTCACCGTCGTCTCGGTCGGCATCATCGTCGCCGCCATCGTCGTGTCGAAGCGGCGGGCCTCCTCCATCGGCGGGGAGTCCGAGCCGGCCGTCGAGAGCGGCGACGCGAAGACGCCGGGCGACGCCGACACCACCGACGAGGAAGAGGCTGCGGCGGCCAAGGCGTCGTGACCTGAGCCAACCCTGGAAAGAAGGGCAGAGGGGGCCGGACGGATCACCGTCCGGCCCTCTCCGCGTCTCCAGCTCAAATTTCACGATTCCGTGGAACTCCCGGCCGTTCAAGATCGTCGCATCCCCTCAGGGGAGCAAGATCAACAAGGAGGATTCGATGATCAAACGGCTCATCGCCGGTGGAGCGGCGACCGCTGGAGTCGCCGCGCTGGCGCTGGGGGCGTTCGTGTCCCCGGCCCACGCGGACGTGCCCTGCAGCTCGAAGGTGTTCAACACCTGGTACGTCACCAGCAAGCCGACTTCCCACGAGTGCACCACCGGGCACCGGACGAACGTCGGGATGCCCAACCGCCTGGTGCGGGTGATCAAGGCCGGAAACCACGGTGGTTACCTCGTGCGGCGGGACGACGGCAGGAAGGTGAAGTTCAAGGCTCACCAGCGGATCGTTTTCCAGAACCACCGCACAGTGGGCCTGAACTTCAAGCTGCTCCACTTCAACTGATCGTTCCGGTACGTCAGCCGAGGCACGGACGCGCCGGCTGAACATTCCGACGATCCGCGGGGAGGTGCGGGCCCGTCCGGGCCGGTGCCTCCCCGCCGTCGTTCTCCAGGCCGCGATTCACCGCGCACCTCCGGGTATGGCCGCCGACCAGCGCGTCTCCTCCTGAGGGCGGGGTGTGGTCGTGGCACGGCGAGGGCACGGCAGACTGGAGGCATGCAGAAGTCCCAGCCGTCCGGCGCCAAGGGGTTCGCCGTCCTCGTCGGCATCATGGTCGCGATCGTCCTTGTGCTCATCGTGATCGCCGTGATCTTCTCGCCGCACCACCGCCTCTGATGCCCACGCTCATCGTGCTCCGGCACGCCAAAGCCGACTCTCCGCTGGGCACGCCGGACTTCGAGCGCCCGCTGGCCGCCCGTGGCCGGCGTGACGCGCGGGCGGTCGGCGACGAGCTGCGCGCCGCCGGCCGCGTCCCCGACCGGGTGATCTGTTCGCCCGCCCTGCGCACCCGGCAGACCCTCGAGGAGCTCCGGATCGACGCCCCCGTCGACTTCGAGGAGCGGGTGTACGACAACGACGCGGCGGCCATCCTCGACCTCCTGCGAGCCCAGCACGAGGAGCCCGGCACGCTGCTCCTCGTCGGCCACAACCCGTCGATGCACCGGCTCGTGCTCGACCTCGGCAGTGCGGCCGCCGAGCGTTTCCCGACGGCGGCCACGGCGGTCATCGAGTTCGACGGGGACTGGTCCGACCTGTGGCCGGGCATCGGCCGCCTCACCGCGTACTGGACTCCACGCGGCCACTGACGGCGCAGTGAACGTACCGCTCCCCGGATGACCCGTCTCGGTTCCACCGTCATAGCCGTCTGATCTCTCGGCCTTCAGGACCCGGCATGCGCGGCGTCGTCCGCGCAGCTCCGTCCGGTACGGAGCCGAGTCGCGCGCGGACGCAGCGTGGTGACACTCACAGTTACTTGCCGGTTTACAAAGTGGCCGGATCCGGCCACACACTCGCACCGGTGACGCTCTTGTCCGTACTGATCACAGCGTCCGCGACTGGCCGTCAGAAATCCAGTCACGCCAGTTACGGAACGTCATAGGGGTGCCATTAGCCCCGACCGGATCTCTAACCTGCGGACGGACGCCAGGCAGGGGACCGTGCCGGAAGCGGCGGGGAGCCGGCGTCGTTCGGTCGGGCCAGCCGTTGGCCCGTGCCTGCCGCATCCGAGATCCGGATGGGGCCGAACGAACGGAGAGGTCGTGAAGAGGCTCGCATTCCTCCCCCTCCTCGCACTGCCGATGGCCGCGGTCACCCCTGCCGCGTCGGCAACGACTCTGGCACCCTTGGTCGCCGCACAGGGCAGCGCGGCGTCCGGTCAGTACATCGTCACCGTGAAGTCCGGCAACGCGCGGCGCAGCGACGCGATGGACCGCGTACCGCAGCGCGCGATCACCCACGTGTTCACGGCCGTCACGAACGGCTTCTCGGCCCGGCTCGACGCCGCGCAACTGGACCGCCTGCGCCGGGACCCGAACGTCGAAAAGGTCACGCAGGCGACCACCGTGCACACCATGGAGACCCAGTCGAACGCGGACTGGGGGCTGGACCGCCTCGACGCGGCCAAGGGCCTTGACCAGAAGTACACCTACCAGCACACCGGCAAGGGCGTCACCGCGTACGTCATCGACACCGGCATCGACACGTCCGATTCCGACTTCGGCGGCCGCGCCGCGGTCGGCTACGACGCGACCGGCGGTGACGGTAAGGACTGCAACGGCCACGGCACCCACGTCGCGGGCACGATCGGCGGCAAGACGTACGGCGTCGCGAAGGACGTGACGCTGAAGGCGGTTCGCGTGCTGGACTGCCAGGGCTCCGGCACCGACGCGGACGTGGTCGCGGGCATGGACTGGGTGGCTCAGCACGCCGCCAAGCCGTCCGTGGCGAACATGTCCCTCGGCGGCGCGAAGTCCTCCTCCATCGACAACGCGGCGAAGAAGCTCACCGGCGCGGGGGTGTTCCTCGCGGTGGCCGCCGGCAACGAGAGCGCCGACGCCTGCAACGGCTCGCCGTCCGGGGCCCAGGGGGTCCTGGCCGTCGCCGCCTCCGACAAGACCGACGCCTCGGCGAGCTTCACCAACTTCGGCAAGTGCGTCCAGGTGTACGCCCCGGGCGTGGACATCACCTCCGACTGGCTGAACGGCGGCACCAAGACGATCAGCGGGACCTCCATGGCCACCCCGCACGTCGTCGGCGTGGCAGCCCTCTACAAGGAGGCGAACGGAGACGGCTCCGAGTCGGCCGTCACCTCCTGGATCACCTCGCACGCGGTCAAGGACGCGATCAGCGGCGTCCCGGCCGGAACTCCCAACCTGCTGCTGAACTCGGGCGGTCTGTAAGCCGTACAGGGGGCTGTCCCCGATCCAGCCTCCTGTTGACCGTCTGACGATGCCGGGGCCGCGCGGGCCCCGGCATCGTGCTTGTAGTGCGTCCCCCGCCATCGTGCTGTAGTAGAGCAGGAGATTCCGGACAGGGGGGAGCGAGGATTGCGGTCATCGCTGACCTGGTTGCGGGAGACGTACGCCGAGTCCGAGGGGCGCCCGTCGTGGATGTACGGCGCGGTCGCGTCCATCGCCATCGCCACGCCCCTCGTGATCGGCACGGTGACCGGTCATCCCGCCCAGGGCGGGCTGGCGGCCCTCGGGGCGTTCTTCGTCGTCAACACGACGCCGCAGGGCCCGTACGGCGCACGGGCCCGCGCCCTGCTGGCGGCGGTGATCGTCGTGACGGCCTCCACCGTCTTCGGCGGCCTGCTGGCCGGCCACGGCTGGCTCGCCGTCGTGGTCGTGCCCGTCGTCGCGGCGCTGGCGGCGGCCGTCCCCTGGCTGGGCGTCACGGCGACGCTGTGCACGGTCGTCGCCACGGTGCGGCCGCCGGGGAGTCCCGCCCTGTTCAACGGCTTCATGGAGATGATCGGCGGGCTGTTCGTGGCCCTGCTGATGGTCGTCCCCCTCCTCACCCACCGCCTGCAGCCGCTGCGGACGGCGCTGGCGGACGCGGGCACGGCGGTGGCCGACGCCCTCGACGTCCTGGCCGATCCCGAGTCGCCGAGCGGCGAGTGGACTCGGCGGCGCCGCCGGGCGTACGAGGCGATCCGGAAGGCCCGGGCGACGTACGGGCTGTACCTGTCGGGCGGCCGGGACGACCATCAGCGCCCGAAGCGGCTGATCGACGCGTTCGCCCGCGTGATGGATGAGGCCGTGGCGCTGCGGATGCTGGTCGACGTCGCCTTGGAAGTGCCCCCGCCGGAGGAGTGGGAGCGGGAGCGCCAGGTCGCGGTCGCGGCGATCGCCGCCCGGCTGCGACTGGTCGCCAGGGCGATCGAGACGCGCGGTGGCCCGTCTCTCGGCGCCGACGAGCCGGTCGCGCTGCACCGGTTCACCCGGGTGAGCGAGGACCTCCGCCTGGCGTGGCTGGCGGAGCCGGATTACCTGATCGAGACGGCGCTGGTGGTCCAGGTCCGCCGGTTGGTCTCCCGGATGACCGAGAGGGTGGACGGCGCCCGGAAGATCATTGCCCCGGGCCTGAAGATCGGGTTCGACGCGCCGCACCTCCCGGAGCGGCCGAGCGGCGGCTGGACCCGGTTCCGGGAGGCCGTCCGCACGCGCTCACCGGGCTTCCGGTACTCCACGCGCATGGGCGTGGCGATCGCGGTGGCCATGGCCGCGACCACGGCGCTGCGGCTGCCGCACGGACACTGGCTGACGATCACGGTCGTCGTCAGCCTGCGCGACTCGTACGGCGACACGGTCTCGCGGGTCGTCAAGCGGATCGGCGGCACGGCGATCGGCGCGATCGTCGCCGCGCTGGCCCTCGCGCTCGTGCCGCAGCAGGGCACCCTGATCGCGCTCGTCTTCATCGGTGCGGCGCTGGGCTTCACGGTGCGGCCGGTCAACCACGGGCACTGGATGGCGTTCGCCACCCCGATGATCATGCTGCTGGTCGACTATTCCAAGCCGATGAGCTGGTCCGCCGCCGGGTGGCGGATCGGGCTCACCATCGTCGGCGGGCTCTTCGCGCTCGTCGCGGCGCGAGTGCTGTGGCCGGCCGGCACGATCGGCCTCCTGCCCGGCCGGCTGGCCCGGCTGATGCGGACGCACGCCCGGCTGGCGCGGACCGTCGCGGCCCGCTTCGACGGCGACCAGGAGGCGTCGATCCGCCGGCGCACGGAGGACGCCGCGGCGGCGGCGTCCGACGTGGAGGAGTCGGTGTCCGGGCTCGGCCGCGAACCGGCGCCGCCGGACGACCTCATCCGGCGGCTCCGCGAAGTCGGCGCCGAGGCGCGGCGGTTCCGCGATGACCTGAGGGCTCTCGTCGCGCTGCACGAAGAGGACCGTTCGGATCCCGGCCCGCTGTCCGCGATCCTCGAACGCGTCGCCGACCACCTCGAGGAGGGCGCCGACGCCGTGCTGTCGGACGAGCGGACGGACGCCGAACTACGGCTCGACGATCTGCTGGACGAGTTCGACCAGCACCTGGCGGAGCTGACGCGCCGCCGCCGCGACGAGCTGGACAGCGGCGTCGGTACGGACGCCGTCACGACGCTGCGCCGCTCACTGGTCGAGGTCGCGGCCGCCCGACACGCGCTGCGCGGCCTCGTCTCCGACGCCGAACGCCTGCGGAACGCCGTCCAGGTCGAGGCCGCCTGACGATCTCTGAGGAAGGCCGCGTCTCCAATGCGGAGGGTCTCCGGCGCGTCGTTCAGATCTTCCGGAGGGTCTCGCCTCCGAGGCCGTCGCGGTGGCGCCGTTCCGAGGGCGATCTCCAAGTGGCATCGTCTCCGGCACCGAGCGTCTCCGGGGCGCGGCCGCCTGCCGGCTCAGGGAAGGTCGGGGTCCTCGGCGTCCGCGGCGTCGATCTCCTCGCGGGAGATGCCGAGCAGGAAGGCGATGGTGTCCATGTAGGGCACGTTGACGGCCGTGTCGGCGGCCTCGCGTACGACGGGCTTGGCGTTGTAGGCGATGCCGAGCCCGGCGGCGGCGAGCATGTCGAGGTCGTTGGCGCCGTCGCCGATCGCGACGGTCTGGCTGACCGGCACGCCCGCGGCGGTCGCGAACCGGCGCAGGGCCGCGGCCTTGCCGGCCCGGTCGATGATGGGGCCGACGAGGCGGCCGGTGAGCTTGCCGTCCTCGACCTCGAGGACGTTGGCGGCCGTGTAGTCGATGCCGAGGTCCGCGGCGAGCGCGTCGGTGATCTGCGTGAACCCGCCGCTGACGATCGCGAACTTGTAGTCGAGCCGCTTGAGCGTACGGACCAGGGTGCGCACGCCCGGAGAGAACTCGATGCGGTCGCGGACCTTCTCCAGCACGCTCTCGTCGAGGCCGGCGAGCATCGCGACCCGCTCGCGCAGCGCACCTTCGAAGTCGAGCTCGCCGCGCATCGCCGCTTCGGTGATCTCGGCGACCTGGCCGGCCAGCCCGGCGTGCTCGGCGATGAACTCGATGACCTCGCCCTGGATGAGGGTCGAGTCGACGTCCATGACGATGAGCCGTTTGGCCCGGCGGGCGAGGCCGCCGCGCTGTACGGCGACGTCGACGTGCTGCTCGGCGGCCTCCGCGGCGAGCGCGGTGCGCAGGCCGTCCGGGTCGGCACCGGAGACGTCCATCTCGATGCACGTGACCGGGTGGTGGGCGAGCCGCTCGATGCGGTCGATGTTGGCGCCGTGCGCGGCGACGCGGCCCGCGATCCCGGCCATCGCGGCGGGCGTGAGCGGGTTGCCGAGGATGGTGACGTGCAGCCGCCCGCGGCGTCGGGGGCCGCCGTTGCCGGTGCCGGTGGCCAGCTCGATCTCCATCCCGAGATCGGCGGCGATCTTCTCGGCGGCCGCCCAGACCCGCCCGACGTCGGTGTCGGGGCCGTACGAGACGAGGACACCGAGGACCAGGCGGCCGCGGATCACGACCTGCTCGACGTCGGCGACGGCCACGGGAAAGGCGGCGAGGATGCTGAACAGGCGAGACGTGACTCCGGGACGGTCTCGGCCGGTGAGCGTGATGAGCAGTGTGCGCGTCTTGGCATTCATGCTGTTCACCACGGTACTTGGCTCTGATCGTGACTCGCGCGGCGGTCCACCATGCGGACACCACGGTTTCCGTGCCTGTTCGCCGCCCGGCCTGCCCGCGCCTACCGGTGGTTCATCCTGCGTTCGAAAGCCGTCCCATGGATCGAAGCGGGCCCTGCTGTTCAGCCGAGCCCGAGGTGCCTGGCCAGGACGGCTACCTGGTCGGCGAACCGGTCGAGGAATTCGGGCGAGCGCGGGTCGGCGCCGCAGGTGCCCTCGATGATGTGCGGCAGCGTGGTGGGCGCCATGGTCATCGCCATCAGCATGACGACCAGGCAGGCCGGATCGAGATCGGCGGGCAGTTCACCGCTCTCTTGCAGTTTCCGCAGCTCGTCGATGGTCTCGGCGAACATGCCGGTCGACGGGTGCGCGTCGGATCCGGTGTATTCGAGCCCGTTCCAGGCCAGCAGGCGGACCCCGTCCGGGTTGTGCAACGCCTCCAGCGCATAGCGACGTAGCTGCTCCGGCAACGGCGTGTCCGCGGGCGCCAGCTCGCCCTGCCGTTGCTGCCACTGCCGCGAAATGGCTTGGTACAGGCCCTCTTTACCGTCGAAGTAGTACGAGATCAGCTGCACGTTCACCCCGGCGCGGGCGGCGATCGCGCTGATCCGGGCGCCCGCGTAGCCGTGCGCGCCGAACTCGGCCATCGCGGCGTCCAGGATCAGCGCGCGGGTGCGTTCGGGATCGCGCTGCCGTTCCTGCGGCTTGGGGGACCTTCGGGGTTTCGACGCGGGCACGCCCACGATCATACCTTCGCCTAGCTCTATCAAACGCCTACTTGGATGTATCAAATGAACGTTTGACAGCGTCGCTTCCCGGGCGCACCATTGGGGCATCGGAGTCGACAAGGGGAGTGAAATGCCGGAAAGCACAAGGATTCTCATCGCCGGTGGCGGTGTCGGCGGCCTGGCGCTCGCGCAGGCGCTGCACCACGCCGGGCTCGATGTCGTCGTCTACGAGCAGGACCCGACACCCCGCACCCGGAACCAGGGCTACCGGATCCACCTCGACCCGACCGGCAACGCGGCACTGGCCGCCTGCGTCCCGCCGGACGTACTGGCAGTGCTGCGCCGCACCAGCGGCCGCAACGGCGATCTGGTGACGACCTTCACCACCGGGCTGCGGCAGGTGTTCACGCAGCACTTCCCCGACATTCCCGCCGACCAGCTCACCGCCGTCGACCGCAACACCTTCCGCCAGGGCCTGCTCACCGGCCTCGAGGACGTCGTTCGGTTCGGGCACACGGTGTCCGGCTATCAGGTGACCGGCTCGGGACGGGTGCGGGTCGAGTTCGCCGAAGGCGGCAGCGACGAGGGGAATCTGCTGGTCGGCGCGGACGGCGTCGGGTCCGCCATCCGGCGCCTGTTGCTCCCCGGAGCGGTGCCGCACGACTTCGGTCTGCGGTGTGTGTACGGCCGGATGCCCCTCACCGGATCGTTGTCTCCCGAGGAATTCGAGCGTGGTCTGTGCTGGGTCTCGGGCGGCAGCACGTGCGGTGCCGGGTTCGGTACCGTCCGGTTCCGCACCCCCGTGGACGGGGCGCAGGACTACCTGATGGTCACCCTCGTCGCGACCCCGGATCATCTCGGCGTCACGGACGAGAGGCTGTTCCGCATGTCGTCGGAAGACCTGTGGAAACTCTCGACGGACGCCGTCGCCGACTGGCATCCGGCTATTCGCGAAATCTACGCCCGTGCCGACATCGAATCGTTTTTCCCGATCACGTTCCGGATCAGCGAACGGATACCGGCGTGGGCGCCGGGCCCGATCACCCTGCTCGGCGACGCGGTCCACACCATGCCGCCGACCGCGGGTGCCGGAGCGAACACCGCGCTGGCCGACGCCGCCACGCTGGCGGATGAAATCCTTTCCGCCGCACGAGGCGGGAAATCCTTGGTCGAAGCGGTTGCGGCTTACCAGGAGATCATGCTGCCGCGTGGTTTCGCGGCCATCGACAACTCGCGGCGCCTGGCGGCCCAGATGTTCGCGGCGACCTGATCAGCCGCTCGCCGTTGGCCGCCGTGTGTGCCACTAGTGGGGAAGAAGGAGGTTCGCGTCGCCGAACTCGTGCCAGCGGTAGCCGCCCGCCAGCGCCTCGGTGTAGACGCGTTCGAGCAGGTCCTCGCCGGCGATCGCGGTCAGCATCCGCAGGTGGGACGAGCGCGGCTCGTGCAGGCCGGTGAGCAGGCCGTCCACCACCCGTACGCCTTCTTCGGGGGTGACCACGTGCGAGGTCCAGCCCTGTGACGCGCGGACGAACCCGTCATCGGCGACGGCGGTCTCCAGCGCCCGTACGACCGTCGTGCCCACGGCGATCACCCGCCCTCCCTCCCACCTCACATGGTTCACCAGCGCCGCAGTCGATGCCGGGATGTCGTACCGCTCCGGGTACGGCGGCTCGTCCTTCTCCGGCGACGCCACGCCGGTGTGCAGGGTCAGCGGCGCGACCAGCACGCCCCGGGACACCAGGCGGGTCACCAGTTCCGGGGTGAAGGGACGTGCCGCACTCGGCATCTCGGCACTGCCCGAGCCGCGGTCGACGGCGAGCGCGTCGGCGAAGACGGTCTGGTAGGCGGCGGTCGGCTGGTCGCGGTCGACGTAGCCGTAGCGGATCGGCACGCCGTACCGCCGAAGGTACGGCTCGACGTCGGTGTCGAGTCGTGCCCGCCACAGCCGGGGCGTGTAGCGGTCCAGGAGGGTCAGTGTCGCGCCGCCGGGCAGGGGGAACCACTCTCCCGGGCATCCGCCGGCGTACGGCTCGGTCGCCCGGCCGGTCCGCAGCCGCAGCTCCACGAGCCAGTTCTCCGGCTCGGCGGGCATCGGGCCGGAGAAGTGCACGGCGATGCGGTCGAGGCGTACGGCGGCGGGCAGGGTGGCCGAGGTGTTCACGACGAGCAGGTCCCCGGGCCGGAGCAGGTCGGGCAGGTCGGTGAAGGCGTGGTGGGTCACGCCGTCCCGGGTGGCCGCGAGGAGGCGGACGGCGTCGCGGCGAGGCGGGGGCTCGTGCGCCTCGAGGGCCGGGGGAAGGGCGAAGTCAAGCACGGGAGACCTCCACACGATGGGCGGCCGTGGCCGCCACGAGGCCGATGACGAGGGTCCAAGCGAGCCCGGCTCCCAGGCCCGCGGCGTTGACGAGGGCCCCGGCCACGCCGATGGCGAGGGACGAGCCGAGGGTGTCGCTGATCTGCAGGGCCGAGGAGTTGACGCCCTGCTCGGCCGGTGCCGAGAGATTGAGCACCTGGACGCTGAGGGCGGGGAAGGCCATGCCCATCCCGACCCCGCCGACGATCCAGGCGGGGACGGCCGCCCAGCCGGAGGTGTACAGGGCCAGCGTGATCCCGCCGACGCCGATGGCGAGCAGGGCGGTGCCGAGCACTGCGAACCGCGCCCCCGACGTGTCCGTGAACCTGCCCTGCCACCAGGAGCCGACGCTCCAGCCGAGGGCCCCGGAGGTGAGCACGACCCCGGCGGCCGTGGGCGTGAAGCCGTGCCGCGTGACCAGGGCGAGCGGGATGAACGTCTCCGTCCCGGCCATCGTGCCCATGAGCAGCCCGCGCATGGCGATCGCGGTCGGCAGGCCCCGGCGGAGGCGCAGCGTGCCGCGCGGCAGCAGGACCCGCAGCCCGTACGCGAGCCCGGCCAGGCCGAGCAGCGCGAGCGGTGAGCGGTGGTCGATGCCCCAGAGCAGGAGGGTGGCGCCGGCGGCCAGCGCGACGGCGGCGAGCGTACGGCCCCGGGGGAGCGCGCCGTGCGTCCGTGAGCCGCGCAGGACCGGGGCGAGCATGACCGTCGCCGGGAGTACGAGGGGGATCAGTCCGAGGAAGACCCAGCGCCAGCCCGCGTGTTCGGCGACGAGCCCGCCGACGGACGGGCCGACCAGCGACGGCACGACCCACGCGGCCGACATCGCCGCGAACACCTTCGGCCGGGACTCCTCCGGGTAGACGTGCGCCACGATGACGTACAGCGGGACGACGGCCAGGCCGGAGCCGAAGCCCTGGACGGCGCGTCCCGCGATGAGCCAGGCCATCCCGGGGGCGGCGCCCGCGATGACGAGCCCGGCCACGAACACCGCCAGCCCGGTGAACAGCGGGAGGGCGGGCCCCCGAGCATCCGCCCAGCCGCCCGAGAGGACGTTGGCGACCAGGCCGCTGATGGACACCGCGGTGAAGACCCATGCGTACATCGACAGTCCGTGCAGCTCGCGCGCCGCGACCGGCATCGCCGTGCCGACCGCCATCTGCTCGAACGCCAGCAGCGTGACGACGAGCAGGATCCCGACCGTGGCCGTGCGGTACGGGCCGGCCAGCAGGCGGGGGCGCCGGACCGCCCCCGCCACGTCGACCGTCTCCGCGGGGGCGCTCACGATGCCTCCTTCGTCGGCAACGTGAGCGAAGCTGCTCTGCCCATTGGCTCACTCGCTGCGCTCGCTCGCAGTGCCTCCTTCGTCGGCAACGTGAGCGAAGCTGCTCTGCTCATCGGCTCGTTCACAGCTCGCCCACCGCGTACCGGCCGCTTTCGGGCCGCCGGGCGATCAGGCGGCGCAGCGCGGGGACGGCCACGTCCTCCGGAAGGGGAGCGGCGTCCGCGTCCTCTCCGGCGTCGGCCAGCATCCGCGTGCGCATCTCGCCCGGGTCGACCGACCAGACGGCGACGTCGGGCTCCTCGGCGGCGAGCACGTTGGAGAGCTGGTCGAGGGCGGCCTTGGTCGCGCCGTACCCGCCCCACCCCTCGTACGGCTCGCGGGCGGCGTCCGAGGAGATGTTGACGATCGCGCCGCGGCGCTCGCGGAGGGCCGGCAGCAGTCCCTGGATGAGGCCCAGCGGCCCGAGGACGTTGACGGCGAACGCCCGCTCCAACTCGGGCAGCGGGTACCCGGCCAGCCGGGGCAGCGGCGTGGCGCCGAGGGTGCTCGCGTTGTTGACGAGGAGGTCGAGCCCGTCCGACGCGTGGACGAGCGCCTCTCGGTGGGCCGGGTCGGCGATGTCGCCGGCGACGGCGGTGGCGTCCAGGTCGGCGGCGATCTTCTCCAGGTCGGGGGCTCCCCGCGCGTCGAGGACCAGGGTCCAGCCGTCCTGGGCGAGCGAGCGGGCCAGGGCCAGGCCGAGCCCGCGGGACGCTCCGGTGATCAGTGCCTTCATGCCTCCGACGTTAGGCAGGGGGCCGTGCGGCCGACATCGGTCGCGGGACCGGGCCCGTCCGGGCGGATGGTCGTAGGACTCTCGGGCACACTCGACATATGAAGTACGCGATCCGGCGGCCGTGGGGCGTGCCCACACGGGTGATGCTGCTGCTCATGGGGGTCGTCGGTCTCGCCGCGCTGCGGATTCCGCGCCCGCCGACGCTGTGTCTGCTGCGCCAGGCGACGGGCGTCCCGTGCCCGCTGTGCGGGTTCACCACGGCGGCGGTCCACCTCGGTCACGCCGACGTGGTGGGAGCCCTCGGCGCGTCGCCACTGGCGGTCGCAACGTGTGTGGCGTTCGTTCTCGTGCCGGTCACCCGGCGTTCCCGGTTGATGACTCGCTGGCGTGACATGTCGCACAGAACGCGACAAATAGCGCCCGTTGTCACTATCGTCACGATCCTGATCGTTTCGGAAGGCTGGCAGCTCGCCCGCTTCGGCATCATCTGACAGGAGGAACCGTGGGATACCCGCCTCAGGACCAGCCCCCCGGTTACGGCGGCTACCCGCCTCAGGGACCGCCCCAAGGACCGCCCCCCGGCTACGGCGGCGGATACGGACAACCCGCCCCGCAGCCGCAGTCCAGCACTCCTCAGGTGCTGTCGATCATCGGCATCATCTGCTGGTTCTGCTGCTCGCCCGCCGCGATCGTGCTCGGGATCGTCGCCCAGAACCAGTTCCGCGCCCAGGGGCGGCCGGACACCATCGCCAGGGTGGCCTGGATCGGCGGCATCGTCGCGCTGATCCTGGGAGTCATCGGCACCGCCGTCCGGCTGCAGAACGGCGGCTGACCGCCGCCGCCGGGTTTCCCGACCGGATGAGCGGGGCCCCGGCGGCGGTACGGTCGGAGCCGTGGAAACGGATCGGGACGCCACACTGCACGCCGTCAGTACGGCGGTGCTCGCGGTCACGCGGCACCTGTCCGTGCACGAGGTGCTGCAGGTGATCGTCCGGGCCGCCGCACAGCTCCTCGACGCCCGGTACGCCGCCCTCGGCGTGCCCGACGACGAGGGGTCGTTCGCCGAGTTCGTCGTGGAAGGCGTCTCGGACGAGCAGTGGAAGCGGATCGGCCCGCTGCCCCGGCAGCACGGGCTGCTCGCCCTGATGCTCCGCGACGACCGGGTGCAGCGGCTGGTGGACGTGCGCCGGGATCCGGCGTTCGAGGGCTGGCCGACCGCGCATCCGGTCCTCAAGGACTTCCTCGGTGTCCCGATCAAGGACGGCACCGAGACCCTCGGCATCATCTTCCTCGCCAACCGCCGCACGCCGGGCGGCTTCACGGTCGCCGACGAGGAGCTCCTCACACTGTTCGCGGCGCACGCGGCGATCGCGATGACGAACGCCCGGCTGTACGAGCGCAACCGCGAGCTGACGGTCATCGAGGAACGCGCCCGGCTGGCGCGCGAACTGCACGACGCGGTGGCGCAGAAGCTCTTCTCGCTCCGCCTGACGGCCGCCGCCGCGCTGTCCGCATCGGACCCCCGGGCCGAGCTCGAACGCGTCCAGGCCCTCGCCAAGGAGGCCCTGGCCGAGCTCCGCGAGGTCATCTTCGAGCTCCGCCCGGCCGAGCTGGCGGGCGACGGGCTCGCCGAGTCGCTGCGCAAGCACGTCCGCGTCCTCGACCGCGCCTGGGGCGCCGGACGCGGACGGCGGCCTCGCGTACGGTTCGAGGGCGAGGACGTCGCACTGCCCTCCGACGTCGAGGCGGTCGTCTACCGCGTCGCCCAGGAGGCGGTGTACAACGCCCTCCGCCACGGCGACCCCTCGGAGGTGACGGTGCGGCTCACACCCGGCGTGCTGGAGGTCTGCGACGACGGCGCCGGATTCGACGTCGGGACCGACTCCCGCGACGGTCTCGGGCTCGCCTCCATGCGCGACCGCGCCGAGTCGGTGGGCGGGACCCTGACCATCGAGTCCTCGGCCGCCGGCACCGTCGTACGCCTGGAGGTGCCCGCGTGACCGGTGCCCGCGTGTCCGCCGTGCTCGGGATGCTGATCGCCGGCGGCTGTCCGGTCGTACGCCTGGAGGTGCCTGCGTGATCGGGGTGTTGGTCGCCGGCGGCTGTCCGGTCGTACGCCTGGAGGTGCCCGCGTGATCCGAGTGCTGATCGCCGACGACCATCCGGTCGTCCGTCAGGGCCTGCGGACGTTCCTCGGCGTGCAGGAGGACGTCGAGGTCGTGGGCGAGGCGGCCGACGGCGCGGAGGTCGTCTCACGCGCCGAGGCGCTGCGGCCCGACGTGATCCTCCTCGACCTCAAGATGCCGGGCGTCGACGGCCTGACCGCGCTGCGGGAGCTTCGTGGGCGGGGCGTCGACGCGCGGGTCATCGTCCTGACGAGCGTGGGCGAGCGGGAGCAGGTCCTGCCGGTCGTTCGCGCCGGCGCGTCCGGATATCTCTACAAGGACGTCGACCCGCAGGCCCTCGTGCAGGCGATCCGCGCCGTGCATGATGGGCACATGCTGTTCGCGCCGGAGGCTACGGAGGCGATGCTCGCGCCCGCGCCGGTCGATCGGGGCTCCGGGGTGCTGACCGAACGCGAACGCGAGGTCCTCGTCCAGATCGCCCAGGGCCGGTCGAACCGCGAGATCGCCCGTGCGCTCGTCGTCTCGGAGAAGACCGTCAAGACGCACGTGTCCAACATTCTGCTGAAGCTGGGGCTGCAGGATCGCACCCAAGCGGCCCTGTACGCGGTGCGTCACGGCCTCGCCGATCGGTGACTCGCGAGTATTCGCGTGAGATCGAGGAGGCGTAAGACGCGCGGGTCGAATATCTTGATGAACCTCAGTAGTCGGCTGAGTGAACCGCATCGCCGAGGACGTCATCGGAATTCACATGAGAGTCGCCATTCGCTACGCCGCGGGATCGAACGTAGGTCGCGCTCGCGAGAACAACGAGGATTCGGCGTATGCGGGCCCATGGCTGCTCGCAGTCGCCGACGGCATGGGGGGACACGTCGGCGGGGAGATCGCAAGCTCCCTCACCGTCCAGACCCTCGCGCCGATCGACGCCGAGGTCCCCCAGGACACCCTGGTGGAGACCCTCGAACGCGCCGTCCTGTCCGCCAACCAGGCGATCGCCCAGCGCGTCGAACAGGAACCGGCCCTGCAGTCGATGGGCACGACCTGCACGGCCATGCTCTGGTCGGGCACGCACCTGGCCCTCGCACACATCGGGGACTCCCGTGCGTACATGCTGCGCGAGAGCATCCTCTACCAGATCACCGAGGACCACACGCTGGAGAAGATGCTCACCGGCGAGGACGGGGCAGCGCCACACCTGGCGAACCGCCTCGTCCGGGTCCTCGACGGCAAACCGGACCGCAAGCCGGACCTGTCGCTGCGCGAGGCCCTGCCGGGCGATCGCTACCTGTTGTGCTCCGACGGGTTGAGCGGTCCGGTGGACGCCGAGACGATGCATCAGGTCCTGACCACCCAGCAGGATCCGGAGGGCGCCGTTCAAACGCTCATCGATCTGGCCAATCAGGGTGGCGGACCGGACAACATCACTGTCATCGTGGTGGACGTCATCACGGAGGGCGTGGAGGCACGGCCCCCGGTCGTCGTGGGCGCCGCCGAGCGCTGACGCCGACCTGGTCGCCAATGTCTCTGTGCGGTCACGTTCTGAGCTCTGAGGGCTCTTCGACTTGACCGTTGCCTGCCTTACTGCGATATAGGGTCCACAGGGCGTATAACGGCACCGGGTTGGAGGGGCGACTTTGGATGTCGCACGGGGGACGAGGGTCACCCCTGGTGCGCCGACCGTGCCGGCGCGTATGGTCGGCCGTCTCACCTCCGCCGCAGGCGACGGTGTACGGGGCGTGGCGATTCGCGTGGGCGGCATGGCCGTCGTCGCGGTTCTGGCGGCGTTTGTGCATCGTGCCCACGATCCCGGCATACTGTGTCCGCTTCGGGCTCTTACCGGAGTCCCCTGTCCTCTATGTGGCGGAACGACCGTCTTCATGGAGCTGGGGGCCGCCCATCCGGCCAGGGCCGCCCTCGCGAACCCCTTCGCCCTCGCGGGGGCGATCGGTGTGGCAACGGCGCCGCTGGGGTTCGGGCGCCGATGGTGGGCGATCTCACCACGTACCCGCGCATGGATGCTCGGCGTCGTGGTGGCCCTGTCCTGGCTATGGCAGCTTGCCCGGTTCGGGCTCCTGCAGTGGTGAATTTCATATCTCGTCACGGCGATCGCGGGCCCGGCTTGGCAGACGGGCGTCATTCGATGAAGGAGTAACAGCGTGAGCACCCCCTACGACCCGTACGGCCAGGGTCAGCAGCAGCCCGGGTACGGCCAGCAGCAGCCGGGTTACGGGCAGCAGCAGCCGGGCTATGGGCAGCAGCAGCCCGGGTACGGGCAGCAGCAGCCGGGTTACGGCCAGCAGCAGCAGCCGGGTTACGGTCAGCAGCAGCAGCCGGGTTACGGTCAGCAGCAGCCCGGATATGGCCAGCAGCAGCAGCCGGGCTATGGCCAGCAGCAGCCCGGGTACGGGCAGCAGCAGCCGGGCTACGGTCAGCAGCAGCAGCCGGGTTACGGCCAGCAGGACTACGGGCAGCAGCAGGGATACGGCCAGCAGCCCGCCGCGTACGGCCAGCAGTACCCGCAGCAGGGCTACGGCACCGGCTACAACCAGGGCCAGTACGCCAGCTGGTTCTCGCGGGTCGGCGGGTACATCGTCGACGGCCTGATCGTCGGCGTGCCCTACGGCCTCTTCTACGGCATCGGCGGGGCGATCGGCGGAGGCGGCGGCGCCGCGCTCATCTTCCTGGGCCTGCTGGTCGGCTTCGGCCTCAGCCTGTGGCTGTGCTACCAGGAGGGCACGACCGGTCAGACGCCCGGCAAGAAGGTCGTCGGCATCAAGCTCATCAGCGAGAGCACGGGTCAGCCCATCGGCTTCGGCATGGCGTTCGTGCGCAAGCTCGCGCACTTCCTCGACGGCCTCGCCTGCTACATCGGCTTCCTCTGGCCGCTGTGGGACGACAAGAGCCAGACGTTCGCCGACAAGGTCTGCACCACCATCGTCGTCCAGGCCTGACACCGGAGGCCACACGACAGACGCCTCGGCGACCGCTAAAGCGATCGCCGGGGCGTTTCGCGTCCGGGCGGCGCCGTGGGATCAGCGGACGGATCTCAGCGCGCCGTCGCAGGCCTCGTACGCCGTGCCGATCGGCATCGGCCGACTCGGCGGGCGCGGAGTCCGGGTTCGGGACATCGCAGGCGCCCTTGCGCGCGGCCGGACCGTTCGGCGTCGGCCGAGCCGGGCGGGCGCGGAGTCAGCGGACGGGGTCCAGGACGCTGTTGCAGGCGGCGACCCGGGCTCGCCGCACCGCGCGGTCGAGCGTGCGCAGCGCCTCCGCGCGGCGCTGGACGTGTACGGCGGACAGCCCCACGCTCTCGGTGGAACGTGCCAGGTCCACCACCACGGCCAGCCGGCTCGCGAGCGCCGCGACCCGGTGCGCGCGTGCGGCGTACCCCGGCGCCAGGCCGCCGACCTGCTCGTGGCGGTGCGACTCGCGCAGGGCGCTGAGCGCCTCGGCGATCTCCGGTCGCCACTCCTGGCCGCCGTCCACGGACAGCAGCGCCTCGGTGGCATCCCGGACGGCCATCGTCAGCTGATGATCGGCGTCGGGCAGCGACGGTGTGTCCGGGGTGCCGTGGCGCGTCTCGTGCACCTCCCAGCGGGTGCCGACGTACGACGAACCCCGGCGGTCCTCCGCCGGGATCAGCCCGAGCGACCGGTCGCCGACCGTGGCGAGCACGGCCTCTCCCGTGTCGATGGCCGCCGCGTTGAAGTCCGGCGGACCGGTCAGCCCGAGCGGGTCGCCAGGGGCGGGCAGCGCGAGGCGCAGCGCGGCGAGCCCCGCCACGCGGAACGCGCCGAGACCCCGCCGCAACGGGAGCTCGCCGTTCTCCCCGGGTACGCCGACGACCACGTGCGGACCGCCCTGGCGCTCAACGGCGTCGGCGGCCTCGTCGAGCCCCACGTGGCCGGTCAGCCAGGCGTTGCCCCAGGCGACAAGCCCGGTGGAAGGGTGAGTGAGGCGCATGCCGACCACCATAAGCCGTCCATAATGCCGTAGGTTCGTTCCGAGACCCGGAGAGCGCCTGGCGGCATCCCGCCGGACGCTCCGCGCGCTAGGGGAAGGATGCGATGGCCGGCGAGGTACTCCGTCTCAAGGGCGTCGAGGTCCGGCGCGAAGGCGCGTCGCTGCTGCGCGACGTCGACTGGACGGTCGCAGAAGACGAGCGATGGGTCATCGTCGGCCCGAACGGTGCCGGCAAGACGACGCTGCTGCAGGTCGCGGCCGCCATGCTGTTCCCCACCGAGGGCAGTGTCGAGCTACTGGGCGAGACCCTCGGCAAGACCGACGTCTTCGAGCTCCGGCCCCGCATCGGCCTGTCCAGCGCGGCGGTCGCCGACAAGATCCCGGCCGACGAGAAGGTCATCGACATCGTCCTGACGGCGTCGTACGCCATCATCGGCCGGTGGAAAGAGGAGTACGACTCGACGGACGTCACGCGCGCCGTCGAGCTCCTCGACGCGCTCGGCTGCGCGCACCTGATCCGCCGCCGGTTCTCCACTCTGTCCGAAGGTGAGCGCAAGCGGGTGTCGATCGCCCGCGCCCTGATGCCCGACCCCGAGCTGCTCCTCCTGGACGAACCGGCAGCCGGCCTCGACCTCGGCGGCCGCGAGGACCTCGTCGCCCGCCTCACGGCCCTGGCCACCGACCGTCTCGCGCCGACGATGGGCCTCGTCACCCACCACGTCGAGGAGGTGCCCGAGGGGTTCACCCACGCGATGCTGCTGCGACGTGGCTCGGTGGTCGGCACGGGCAAGGTCGACGAGGTGTTCACCGACGAGCTGCTGTCCGAGTGCTTCGGCCTGCCCTTGACCGTCGAGCGCCAGGACGGTCGCTGGCACGCCCGCGCCCTCGCCCCGCGCGCCTGAACGGAGAAGGTCCTTCGATCGCGTGACCACTTGATTACTGTCGGCGTCTGATGCACAATGGTCGCAGCCTCGGGCACTAGCCCAAGGAAGTGAGCCCGACTCCTGTCCGGACGGTCAGCAGTCGGGTTTCGCGCTTTAGTGACCTTGCCGCGGGCAGTAGCCCGTGGAAGTGAGCCTGGCTCTTCTCCGGACGGTGATGGGTCGGGTTTCGCGTTTCAGGACACCTGACCGACGTTCCTCGTGTGTTCGATGATCGGCTGGACCCGGCGTCGCCAGTCGCCGCCTGCGCCATAGGCCCAGGCGAGCGCGTCTGGCAGCCACAGCCCGGGCTCCTCGTGCGGCCGCAAATGAGCGTAGCCGAGGTGCTCGGAAGCCTTGCGAAGCGTCTGAGCAATGCAACTTCGATCGAAATGGTCCATGGTCTCCCGGCTTTCGATGACCAGGCGGCCGGCCTGGCGGTCGACAAGGTCGAACACGAGTGCCGCCAGGCACTCACGCCGCACTGGCAGTTCTTTGCCGGAGCCCTCGTAGATGAGTGCCTGCACGGCGCCACAGCGAGCGATCACGTCGAGGATCTGCCGTTGTCGCGGTGTCGACTCGTGTTTGAAGTGCCAGCGTCGCTGGCCGGGGAGGCAGAGGCCGCGTAGGAGCCGTCGCACCTCGTCCAGGCGTGAGGTGTCCACGGTCGCCGCGCACAGGATGTATCGGTCGCGGCGCGCGGATTCGTCGACGAAGGCATGGATGGCCACCCGGCGAATCGTATTCGTGTTCGATCGAATACACGCTGTGATCGGCGTATTTGGTGACAGCTTGGTGTCGGTCCGGTTGGGGGGTTGGGGCGGCGGGTATCAATCGAATATGCGTTCGAAAGGGGTGCGGTGTGAAGGGTGACCGGGTTGAGATCGTGATCGATGCCGGAGGGGCGACCCGCACCTATGAGGTCGTGGCGACGCGCGCGGGTCGCCGGGTCGAGGTCGTCACGCGCCGGGGTGTCGTCGAGGTCGTCGAGGTCACCCGCACCGGCACGCCCGTACGGACCGCTCGATTCATGGCGAGTCGCATTCTCGCGCTGGTCGAGCACCCGGTGAACGATCGGGGAGACGCGCGGGCCGAAGCCGAGGACGACGAGTAACCACCATTCCTAGCGGGCGGGGCGTACCTGGATCATGCCGTTGTCGCCGACCCGCGTCTCGAAGGCGGGCTGGCGGCCGGTGGCGGGGCCGTGGACGACCGTGCCGTCGCTGACCCGGAACGTGCTGCCGTGCCAGGGGCAGACGACGCAGGTCTCCTCGTCGATCTCGACCATGCGTCCCTGGTGCAGCGGCCCGTCGAGGTGGGAGCAGCGGTCGGCGAGGACGTAGACCTCATCGCCCTCGCGCAGGACGAACAGGCTGATGTAGCCGAGGTTCCGGTGGACCGGCCAGCCGTCGGGCAGCTCCTCCACCGGGCACAGGTCGTGCCAGCCCAGTGGACCGAGGTGAGTGATCGACTCGGCGTGGCTCGGCCCGGCCGACTGCCGGAAGGCCAGGTGCCCGCCGAGGTACGCGCCGGCGACCAGCGCGGTGAGACCGGCGAAGGACAGCGCCTTTCCGGTGCCGAAATAGCCGCGCCTGCGGGCGATGAGCGAGGCGGTGTAGAACGTTCCCGCGGTGATGTTGCCGACCGCGTGGACGAGGCCGACGCGCTGCTGCTCACTGTGCAGGGCCGACCAGTCCGCGATCCCGGTGAGCGCGGTCGGCACCGAAGCCGCCAACCCGGTCGCCACGAGCACCTCGGCCGCCCGATCGGTCCCCGGGAGCAGGTCGAGCACGGCGACCGACATGAAGCAGCCGATCGGAATGTCGGTCAACGGTGGATGGGCGGGATGGCCCACCGGTACTCCGTGCAGCAGGTCCTTGACGGGCCCTGGGGGCAGCAACCGCCGTACGACCTTGGTGATGAACCGGGCGGACCCGTCGAGGGCGTTGGCGTGTTCGAGGTCCTCGGCGACCTTCAAGGGACGGGGCCGCACCAGCGACCGGGAGATCCTGCTCACCCGTTGATGGTTCACCGCACCTCCTCGGCTGGCTTCGCTTTTCGGACACTAGTCTGCCGTGCTTACGTCCCCGGCACTCAGGGTCCTACCCGTAACGATTTTCCCCGGCACGTCCTCGGGCATGGCGCGATTCCGCGAAGTATCGCCCGTTCGGGCGGCGGCAATCGGCGCGTGCGGAGTTACCGTGGATTCAGGGCCGTGCGTCCTTGAAGGAGTCGCGATGCCGGCGTGGGTGGTCTGGCTGGTCGTGGCCGCAGTTCTCGGAATCGCCGAGGTGACCACGCTGACGTTCGCGCTCGGCCTGATGGCGATCGGCGCGCTCGTCGCCGCCGTGACCGCGTCGGCCGGGCTTCCCGTGGTGGTCCAGGTGCTCGCGTTCGGCGCGACCTCGGCCGCCGGCCTGGCCGCCGTACGCCCGATCGCCGTCCGGCACATCCGGCAGCCGCCGCTGCTCCGCAGCGGCACCGCGGCGCTCGTCGGCCGTGAGGCGCTGGCCCTCACCGAGGTCTCCCGTTACAAGGGCCGGGTGCGCATCGGCGGTGAGGAGTGGAGCGCGCGCCCGTACGACCCCGGAGTCGTCATTCCTGAGGGGGCGGCCGTCGACGTCCTCGCCATCGAAGGCGTCACCGCCCTCGTTCATCCCCGGGAGGACCCATGGCCGATCTCGCCCTAGCGGTCATCATCGCGCTGGTCATCGGACTGCTCTTGGTGGCGACCGTGGTGGTGCGGACCGTTTGGATCGTGCCCCAGGCCCGTGCGCGGAACGTCGAGCGCTTCGGGCGCTACCGCAAGACCCTGCAGCCGGGCCTGAACGTCATCGTGCCGTTCGTCGACCGGGTCAAGCCGCTGATCGACCTGCGCGAGCAGGTGGTGGCGTTCCAGGGGCAGCCGGTCATCACCGAGGACAACGTCGTCGTGCACATCGACACGGTGCTGTTCTTCCAGGTCACCGATCCGCGGGCGGCCGACTACGAGATCGTCGACTACATCAAGGCGATCGAGCAGCTGACCGCGACGCAGCTGCGGAACGTCATCGGCACGCTGGACCTGGAGGCGACGCTGTCGTCCCGCGACCGGATCAACACGGCGCTGCGCGGCGTGCTGGACGACGCCTCGGGCAAGTGGGGCATCCGCGTGACGCGCGTGGAGATCAAGGCGATCGAGCCGCCGCAGTCCATCAAGGACGCGATGGAGAAGCAGATGCGGGCGGAGCGGGAGAAGCGCGCCACCATCCTGCAGGCCGAAGGCGTACGCCAGTCCCGGATCCTGACCGCCGAAGGGGAGAAACAGGGCGCGATCCTGCAGGCGGAAGGCGCGCGGCAGGCGGCGATCCTCAAGGCCGAAGGTGAGGCCAAGGCCATCGAGCAGGTCTTCACCTCGATCCATGAGAACGATCCCGACCCGAAGCTGCTCGCCTACCAGTACCTGCAGACGCTGCCGAAACTCGCCGCCGGCGAGGGCAACACCTTCTGGGTCATCCCGGGCGAGATGACGTCCGCGCTGCGGGCGGTGAGCGCGGCGTTCGGAGGCCAGACCGAGGAGGCCGAACGGGGGCACAGCCGGCCGGCGGTGAAGAAGGAGCCCGCCACTCCGGTGCCGGAGCCTCGCCCGGGCGCCGTCGAAGGCCCGGATGAGCAGGCCGCGCTGCGGGAGCACACACCGCCGTTCGAACTCGCCCCCGGCCGCGTGAACGCCGCCACGGACGATCCTCTTCGGGCGCCGTAAACAAGCCGTAAACGCCCTCCCGCATGGTGGGACCACACCGAGAACGACGGGAGGGCGGACACGATGCGACTGGCCGTCATCATCGCGAGCACCCGCAACGGCCGGTTCGGGCCCACGGTGGCCGAGTGGTTCACCGCCCGTGCCCGCCGCCGCGGAGACCTCGAGGTGGATCTCGTCGATCTGGCCGAGATCCACCTGCCCTCGACTCTCCGCGACCACGACGAGGCGGCACCGCCGCGGGTGGTGGAGTTCGGCGTGCGCATGGCCGCGGCCGACGCGTTCGTCGTCGTCACGCCGGAGTACAACCAGAGCTTCCCCGCCCCGCTCAAGACCGCCATCGACTGGCTGTACGAGGAGTGGCACACCAAGCCGGTGGGGTTCGTCTCGTACGGCCGGGAGTCCGGCGGCCTGCACGCCGTGGCTCAGCTGCGGCAGATCTTCACCGAGCTGCACGCGGTGCCGATCGCGACGGCGATCAGCCTTCCGTGCTACTGGGACCTGTTCGCCGCGGACGGCACCTGGCCGAAGGCCACCGCCTCCTGCAACACCGCCGTCAGGCCCCTGCTCGACCAGCTCGTCTGGTGGGCCCGTGCCCTGCGCGACGCCCGCACCGCCCGGCCCTACCCGGTCTGACGCCCCTTACTCGGCCAGCGCCCGCGCGAAGGCCTCGTGGACGTCGGCGGTGAACAGCACGAACCGCGCCTCCTCCACCCGGCTCGGCGTCGCCCGTACGGTGCCGATCGCGACACGGGCCGCGTCGTCCAGCGGCCAGCCGTAGATCCCGGCGGACACGGCGGGGAAGGCGACGGTCGCGGCGCCGAGCTCGTCGGCGACGCGCAGCGACTCCCGGTAGCACGAGGCGAGCAGCTCGGACCGGTCCTCGGATCGGGAGTACACCGGGCCGACCGTGTGGATCACCCAGCGTGCGGGCAGCCGCCCCGCCGTCGTGGCCACCGCCTGCCCCGTCGGCAGGCCCTTGCCGTACTGGGAGGCCCGAAGATCGCGGCAGGCCGCGAGGATCTCCGGCCCGCCACGGCGGTGGATCGCGCCGTCCACGCCGCCCCCGCCGAGAAGCGAGGAGTTCGCGGCGTTGACGATCGCGTCGACCTCCTGCTCGGTGATGTCCCCTTGAACCAGCGTGATGGACGTCATCCGACCATCCAACCGCCTCCGGCGATCACTCGGCCAGCCCGCACACGGCATCGAAATCCTGCTCGATACCAATATTGATGTTGGCGGCCATATTACGAGCTTCTGGGGTTTTGTGTCGATTGGCGGGTGATACTGGCTAAGTGACGCCCTGAAATGTGATCTTAAAAGGGCGTAATGGGCAATAATTGCGCATCTCAAGGTAGGTAGGTGACTTAACGTGCTCAGAAAGGCGATTGCCGTCTGCGGCGTGGTAACCGCCGCCACTGCGGGTTCCTTGGGCATGGCGTCGTCCGCGTCCGCCCAGCAGTATCCGCCGGTCGGCTACTATCCGACGCAGCTCACGCCCGGGGTCTCGGTCTCGTTGGTGCCCGAGACGGCGACCTACACGCCCCAGCTCTCGCCGGTCGTGACGACGGGCCCGGTTCTCTCGCCGCCGCTCGTGACGACGGGCTACCCGCTGTACCCGTCGGGCGTGACCACGGGGTATCCGCTGTATCCGTCGGGCGTGACGACGGGGTATCCGCTGTATCCGTCGGGCGTGACGACGGGGTATCCGCTGTATCCGTCGGGCGTGACGACGGGGTTCCCGCTGCTCCCGCAGTCGTCGGGGACGACGATCATCATCCAGTCGCCGAGTGAACGGTCGGCGTCGCGGTCGCAGACCCAGACGCAGACGCAGTCCATGTCACGGACCGCCTCGTCGGGGTTGACCGGGCAGGTCTCGCTGGCCAGTTCGATGGACGAGTCCAGCCCGCAGCGGAACGAGTCGGAGGTCGGCTCTGAGCAGGGTTCATCGACGGCCGAGAACCCTACGGCGCAGGAGGTGCCCGAGTACTCCTCGGAGAGCGGCACGACGGGTCAGGGCTCTGAGGAGGGTTCGGGGGAAGCCTCTTCGACGGCGGAGAACCCCACGGTGCAGGAGGTGCCCGAGTACTCCCCGGAGGGCAGCATGACGGGTCAGGGCTCGGAGGAAGCCTCTTCGACGGCCGAGAACCCTACGGCGCAGGAGGTGCCCGAGTACTCCCCGGAGGGCAGCATGACGGGTCAGGGCTCCGAGGAGGGTTCTTCGACGGCCGAGAACCCCACGGTGCAGGAGGCGCCCGCGTCCTCGGAGAGTGGCACGACGAGCGAGGGCTCTGCCGAAGAGGGTCAGTAATCGATCGCGATACCGGCGTGTTCTCCGACGCCGGATAGGAGTGAGCCGGGCCACCCATTCGATCGGTGGCCCGGCGCCCTCTGTCCGTAGGTGAATCGTCAATTCTTGCAGTGGACGGCATGCATCCGTGAATAGGGAGCCGACGCTCCGCTGAGAAGAGGTTCCGGCAGCGACCGTACGGTGTGGTCGAGGAACGCGGCCAGGTATACGCCGGTGACCCGCAACCCCAGGCCGCCGTCGATGGGGCCCAGCCCGAGAAAGCGGCGCAGGGGCGCGGCCAGGTAGTAGGACGCGTAGTCGCTGAAGTTGAAGTGCCGGCTTCCCGCCAGTTCGTAGCACCAGGTCGCTCCGGTGCTCGCGGTCAGCAGCGTACGGGCGGTGGCGACGTCGGCGCGGCTCACGGCGTCGGTGGCCCGGCACACGCCGGTCACGCAGGACCCCGCACTGGCCACGATCATCATCGGCCGGTCGAGCCCCGTCCGTACGACCGGGCCGAACTGGGTGCCGTCCAGGTTCACGGCGCCCGCGCAGCGCGCGTCGAGCCGACATGCCTCCAGTGATGCCACCCCGCCGAAGGAGTGACCGATGTACGCCGGGTGCGCCGCGTCGATGTGTCCCGCGAACCGTTGCCCCAGCCCGGCGACCCGCCCTGCGGCGAAGCGCGCGTCGGCGGCCCAGATCGCGACGAGCCGGTCACCGGCCTGAGCGGCGGCGCCGATGTGGAGGTTCGCGACGTTGAGCGCGGGTGGATTCCCCGCCGTCGTGCTGTGCACGGCACGGCCGTGCAGCACGGTGAGGTTCGCGGTGTACGTCGGGGTGACGCCGGCGACGAGGTAGCCGTGGCTCGCCAGGTTCTCGGCCAGCGCGGTGTACTGCGGCGCGGCGAAGCCCAGTCCGGGCAGCAGGACGACGATCGGGAACCGGCCGGCCGCCACCGGCGCGTCGTCGTACGCGTGCACCCGGACGGCGTCGAAGCTCGTCTCGCCCAGCCCGGGCAGGCTCCCGAAGTGCAGGCCGTTCCACGCGCCGGGCAGGTACGCCGCGCGTCGCGCACCGGACGGTGCGGCCGGGTACCAGAGCCAAACCGAAAGCTCGCGCGGGGTGCCGGGACGCGGGGCCAGCGGGTCGGTGCGCGTCGGGTCGGTCCAGTCGAACGTCGTCCGGCCCACCGGGTACGCGCCGGTCGGAGCGGGCAGCGTGACCGGCCGAGTGTGCCGGATCGCGGCATAGCCGACGTACGCCCCGGCGGCGAGCACCACGGCGGACAGCACCGCCAGCGTCACCGCCAGGACCCGCCGTAGGATTCTCCGCCACCTCGGGCGTTGGCGCGTTGCAGGATGCCGTTCGCTCATGCCGGGCATAGTACACGTCGCGTAGTACGCAATGCGTAGTACAGTGGGATCTCGCAATGGAGGTGACGATGTCCACCCTTCTTCATACGCTCTACGCCCGCCGCCTGCGCCGGCAGGTCACGAACGGCCCACTCCCTGAGCACGTCGGCCTGATCATGGACGGCAACCGCCGCTGGGCCCGCCAGATGGGCCTGGAGAACCCGAGCCTCGGGCACAAGTACGGCGCCGAGCACGCCGAGAACGTCCTGTCCTGGTGCGAGGCAGTGGGGATCAAGCACGCCACCGTGTTCCTGTGCTCGACGGAGAACCTGCAGAACCGCGGTGACGCCGAGGTCGCCTTCCTCATGCAGGTCATCGAGCGGATGGTGGCCGACCGGCTCGGCCGCCCGGACGCCCGCTGGCGGGTCCACGTCGCGGGCATGCTCGACGCGCTGCCCGATACGACGGCCCGTGCGCTGAAGGACGCCGTGGAGGCCACCCGCGACTGCGCGACCGGCGCACACGTCACGCTGGCCGTCGGTTACGGCGGCCGGCAGGAGGTGATCGACGCCCTCCGTGAGCACCTGCACGAGCGAGGCGAGGCCGGCGAGTCCCTGGCCGACGTGGCACAGGCCCTGACGGTGGACGACATCGCCCGGCACCTCTACACGGCAGGACAGCCGGACCCGGACCTCATCATCCGCACCAGCGGCGAACAGCGGATGTCGAACTTCCTGCTCTGGCAGAGCGCCTACTCCGAGCTGTACTTCTGCGAGGCCAACTGGCCCGCGTTCCGTGAGATCGACTTTCTCCGGGCGCTGCGCAGCTTCGCCGCCAGACAGCGCCGCTACGGTGCCTGACACGTTGGTTCGATCTGGCCGAGCGGTCGGTACGGTGTCATGATCAGTCCATGGACGCGCCCTTAGTGAGATGGCGTACGGCGACCAGCACCCGGATCGTCGTGGGCCTGATCATCGTTGTCTTGGCCGTGTTCGAGGCCGGGGGCGTGGCGAATCTGGTCGACCAAGGTGTAACAGGGGCGATCGTCCCGCTGCTGCTGTTCCCTTTCTTCGCCGGATGGCTCTGGTGGATCGCCTTTCGGCCCTCGATCAGCCTCACGTCCACCGAGCTCGTGCTCCGCAACAAGCGCGGGACCGAGCGCGTCGACCTGCGGACGATCGAGTCGGTCATGCCGAGTTCCGAGGGGCTGGTCGTCTTCGTCGGCGGCCGGCCCGCGTACGTCGGGTGGGCGGTCCAGAAGTCGAATCTCGCCCTCTGGCTGGGCCGGCCGGGCCGTGCCGACGAGGTGGCGGAGCAGATCCGGCAGGCCGCGCTGGCCGTCGGCGCACCCGTACGGCCGGCGTTCGGACTGCCGGACGTGGCGCCGCCCGACTCATCCAGGTAGCGGTTTGTCATTTTCGGCGTGATCACCTGCTGGTGATTTGCGGACGGTCGCCTATCTCTCGGGAGGCGGAAGGGGGATAGTCCAGGTCCCCGCATCCGGAAGGTCCGGTGCCCCCACACTGGAGTGTCCGATGAGACCGGTTGTCAGAACCGCCCTCACGCTGCCGATCGCCGCCGCGGCCCTCACCCTCCTGGCGGGCACCGCGTCGGCCGTCGATCCACCGCCCGCCGGCTCGGTCCCCCCGGACCAGGACCCCTTCTACAGCGCCCCGGCCGACATCGGGTCCTACCGGCCGGGCCAGGTCGTCGACGACCGGAAGATCACCCCGAAGGCCGGTGACCTGGCCGACACGGTCGACGCCTGGCAGATCTCCTTCCGCACCGACGACTCGCACGAGCAGCCCGAGCTGGCGGTCACGACCCTGCTCGTCCCGAAGAAGGCCTGGACGGGCGGCGGCCCCCGCCCCGTCGTCTCGGTGCAGGCGGCCGAGGACTCCACCGGGACCCAGTGCGCGCCGTCGTACGGGATCTCGTCGGGCCAGGGGTACGCCGCGTCGTCCGCGTTGTTCGGCGGCTCCGTCCTCGACGAGGGCTGGGCCGTGGCGATGCCCGACTTCGAGGGACCGAAGTCGGTGTTCATGGGCGGCCCGCAGGCGGGGCACGCCGTGCTCGACGGCATCCGGGCGGTGAAGAACCTCGGCGTGGGCGGCGTCGGCGCGAGTAACCCGTGGGCGCTGAACGGCTACTCCGGCGGTGCCCAGGCGACCGGCTGGGCCGCCGAACTCCAGCCCTCCTACGCTCCGGACGTACGGCTCGCCGGTGTGGCCATGGGCGGCACCCCGGCCGACCCGGCCGCGGTGGCGCGGTCGCTGGACGGCGGGGCGTTCTCCGGCTTCGAGGCCGCCGCCACCGTGAGCCTGGCCGCGGAGTACCCCGAGGCCGGCATCGAGGACCTGGCCAACGCCCAGGGCAAAGAGGCCTTCCAGAAGGCGCGCGGCAAGTGCCTGACCGACCTGATCACCGGGTTCGCCTTCAAGAGGCTCGCGGACTACACGACCGTGCCCGACCCGCTGTCCGTGCCGTCCGTCGCCGCGATGCTCCAGAAGAACACGATGGGCGCGGCCGCCCCGGTGGCACCGGTCTACGACTACCACGCGAACACCGACGAGATCGTCCCTGTCGCCCAGGCCGACGCGGTCGCCAGGGCGTGGTGCGCCAAGGGCGCCACCGTGCAGGTCGTCCGGGATGCCGTCGGCGAGCACGCCCTGGAGGCCCTCGTCCGGGGAGGCGACGCCCTGTCCTATCTCGCCGACCGTTTCGCGGGCAGGACGCCCCCCGACACCTGCGCCTAGACTGCGAGGCGTACACGAGAACGCGGCCCGGCAGGTAGCCCGGGGCCCAGCGGATCGAGCAGCACCCGGTGCGGCGCGTCGAAGTCGAAGCTGTCGTGATAGCAGCCTTCGGCCGTGAGCATCACGTCGAGCCGACCCTTTGCCGACTACGCGGCTTTGGGTTCGGAGCGCGGCATCCAGCGGCGTGCCGCCCAGGCGACGATCGCCAGGACGAAGCCGTAGGCGGAGACCAGGCCGTGGCCGTTGTCCTGGGCGAACCACATCGCCAGCCCGAGCGCCGGGACGGCGATCGCCAGGGCCTGGTGCTTCCGGATCCTGGTGCGGGTCAGCAGGGCCAGGGCCAGGCTCGCCCCGAGGAAGTAGGTGGCGCCGGAGCTTCCGGCGAAGTTGCGGGGATCGGCGCTGGGGCCACTCCCCAGGCCGAGCAGGGCGTCGATGTGTTCCGGCAGGAGGATGCCGGCGAGGAAGAAGACGCCGGTCAGCCAGCCACCCCAGAGCCACTGGGCGAGCGCGGCGACGATGGCGAGAGTGGCGATGTTCCAGGCGGCGCCGCCGACGCCGCCGTTCTGCATGAAGACCGAGGTGAACACCCGCCACCAGCCGGCTTTGGCCGGGTCCTGGTCGAGTGCGGCCATGGCGCCCGACCAGCACAGCTGCAGGGTGACTCCGGCCAGGGCCAGTGCGGTCAGCCCGACGGCGACCCAGGGGATGGGGCGCCCGCGCAGGGTGTCACGCCCGACCGCCGCGAGACCGCTGTTGATCATCAGAATCATCAACGCGGCCGTGGTCGCGAAGAACAGCAGATTTCCCAAGGCCCGCACCTTTTCCAACAGTGTTCGAATCTGGTGGCAACGCTAGCACACGATTCAAACACTGTTCAAAAAACCGGTACGGTGGAGCGATGAAGCTCACCAAGGAGCGGATCGTCGACGCCGGCATGGCCACGTTCGCCGAGGTCGGATACCACGGCCTGTCCATGCGCCAAGTGGCGGAGCGACTCGGCGCGCACGCGGGCAGCCTGTACTACCACGTACGCAACAAGAACGACCTGCTCGCGATGATGGCCGACCGCGTCTGCGGGCAGGCCTACGACGCCGGTACCGCCGCCTTGGCCGCGCTCCCGCCCGAGTCCACCTGGCAGGACGAGATCGAAGTCCAGGCCACCGCGCTGCGCCGCGTCATCGAGCGGCACCCCGGCGGGGCCATCCTGCTGGCCGAGAGCCCCAAAACGCTCAGCCCCGGCGCTCTATCGATCATGGAACGCCTCCTGCGGACCCTCTCGGCGGCCGGCGTCCCCACCGAGCACCGCATCGTCGCCGCCGACACCCTTCTCAGCCACGTCACGGGGTTCGTTCTCCAGGAACAGGCCACGTTCGAGATCCCCGCCGTCACCGCGGAGACCTACGCCGACCTCGTCGAACGCTTCCCGCACGTCTTCGAGGAGGCACCTCGTCTGAGCCAGGACGAGAAGTTCCGGCGTAGCATCCACCTCCTGTGCGCGGCATTCAACGCCCTCATCAAGAGGTGAGCACGCCGACGCGGGCGTGAACTCGGGGCGGGGCTCGTGGAGAGATATGAGCGACCGATCCCCCGAGTGAAAGGGTCGCCCATGCCCGGACAGGCATGCCTGAGATGATCGCGGAATCCATGGCCCCGCCGGACTCCAAGATCATCTCGGCCTCTCGTGACGATCCGGACGCCTTCGCCGGGCTCTTCGACCGGTATTCCGCGATGCTCTACCGCTATGCCGTCAAACGTCTCGGACCGGAGGTCGCCGAAGACCTGGTCGGGGAGACGTTCCTTGTCGCGTTCCAGAAGCGGCATCGGTACGACCCCGGCCGTGCCGACGCCCGGCCGTGGCTGTTCGGCATCATCACGAAGCTGATCTCCCGGCATCACCGCCGGGAGAGCGCCCGATATCGGGCGTTGGAGCGCGCTCTACCCGAGCAAGCCGCCGAGGACCCGGTCGAGCGGGCGCTGGCCGATATCGCGGCGCGGAGCGTACGGCCCGAACTGACCAGCGCCCTGGCCGAATTGTCCCGTGGTGACCGCGACGTCCTGTTGCTGATCGCCTGGGCCGACCTGTCGTACGAGGAGACCGCGACCGCGCTCGGCATCCCGATCGGGACGGTGCGTTCGCGTCTCAACCGTGCCCGGCGCAAGGTACGCGCCGCGCTCGGCGGAACCGACCCCACGAAGGAGTGAATCGATGGATGAGATGGCGATGCTACGTGAACTCGGCGGCCGGCTCGATCGGGAACCCCCCGGAACGCTCGCCCGCCAGCGAAATCGTCTTTCCGCGGGTCCCGTACGCGGCCGCGCGGTATGGAGGTGGCGGGCGGCCGTCGCCGGCGGACTCGCGGTGACCCTCGCCGTCGGTTTCGCCCTTGCCCAGACCGTACGGTTCGGGTCCCGGGAGCCGTCCGCGTCGGCGGACGCGGCGGAGGTGCTCATCAAGGCGGCCGCGACCGCGGCCAAGGAGCCGGCGCCACGTCCGGACCAGTTCGTGTTCGTTCACTTCAAAGAGCGGCAGGACGGGGAAACGCGAGAAGGAACGGACTGGCTGTCGGCGGACGGGCGCCGCGTCGGGCTGCTTCGCCGAAATCCGCCGCTCGGCGGGCCGCCGGGCCGTAAGGGGTGGGGCCAGGAGTGGGCGTGCGAGGAGGGAAACCACCCGGCGACCGACCTTCGGCATCCGCCGTCCTGCAAGGCGACGTCGATGTACCGGAGCGATCTGCCCACCGACGCGGGTCGGATGCTCGCTTATCTCTACCAACAGGACGGGGGAGGTTCCAAGGATGACGCCGCATGGGAACAGGCCTCGGACCTGACAGGAGAGGCTCTCCCTCCCCGATCGCGGGCGGCCCTGCTCGAGGCGATGGCCCGGATCCCAGGGGCCACGGTCATCAAGAACGTGACCGACGACGCCGGGCGTCCGGGCGTCGGGGTGGCCTACGTGAGTGGGAACACCGCGCACCGGGAGCGGGAAATCTTGATCTTTGATCGGAGCACGTACGCGTTCCTGGGTGAGCGGAACGTGCTCGTGAAGAGCTTCAACGGTCGTCCACCGGGGACGGTCACCTTCTACAGCGTGTTGTTGCGCACGGCGTACGTCGACCGGGTCGGGCAGATGCCATGACGGAACGGGGCGGTCCCGGGCATCCGGGGCCGCCCCTTCGCGCGTCGGACGTCCGAACGCGGGTCCACCGGGACGTGCCGCGGCCTCAGAGTGCGGTGATGAGCTGCCGGATCTCGTCCTCGGTGGTGTAGTAGTGCACCGACGCGCGCACGCGGGGCGCCGGCTGCGCGCCCTCGTCGTACCGGTACGTCTGCTGGGAGACCCGCACGTTGATCCGCCGCTCGGCGAGCGACGCCACGATCTCGGCGGGCTCCCGGTCGCGGTGCGTGAACGTCACGATCCCCGACCGGTGCAGTCCCCGGTCCCGTACGGTGACGGCCGGGTTCTCGGCCAGGGCCGCCCGCAGCAGCGCGCCGAGCTCGAGCACGCGCTGCTCGATCGCCTCGACGCCGACCTCCAGGGCGTACTCCGCGGCGGCGCCGAGGCCGAGCTGCCCGGCGACCGAGCGTTCCCACGACTCGAACCGGCGCGCGTCGTCGCGCAGTTCGTACGAGTCCGGTCCCGTCCAGTCCGCGGCGCGCAGGTCGAGGAACGGCGGTTCGAGGCGGTTCAGCGCCGACCGGCGCACGTACAGGAAGCCGGTGCCGCGCGGGCCGCGCAGGAACTTGCGGCCCGTGGCCGACAGCAGGTCGCAGCCGATCTCCTCGACGTCCACGACGAGCTGGCCGACGGACTGGCAGGCGTCGAGGAGGTAGAGGGCTCCGGCGGCGCGGGTCAGGCGGCCGACCTCGGCGGCCGGGTTGATCAGTCCGTCGTGGGTGGGGGCGTGGTTGATCGCCACGAGACGTACGTCGTCGTCGAGCGCGTTCGCCAGGGCGTCGAGCGAGAGCTGGCCGTACTCGTCGTCCGGCACGACCTCGACCTTCACGCCGTGCCGACGCGCCGCGTGGAGGTACGCGATCGTGTTGCTGGAGTACTCGCTCGCGGTCGTGAGGATGCGGTCGCCCGTACGGAAGGGGATGCCGTAGAACGCCATGTCCCAGGCGCGGGTGGCGTTCTCGGCGTAGGCGATCTCGTCGGGGTGCGCGCCGATGAGGCGGGCCAGGGAGTCGTACGTGCCGGTGATCCGGGGAGCGACGGCGTCGGCCGCCTCGTACCCGCCGATGCGTGCCTCGAGGTTCAGGTGGTCGTGTAGTGCGTCGATCACGGCCCGTGGAGGCAGCGCCGCTCCGGCGTTGTTGAGGTGCACGACCTCCCCGCAGCCTGGGGTCTCCGCGCGAATGCCCGCGATGTCGAGCAAGATCACTCCATTATCCGTTAGGGACGAAACGTGTCATTCTTGTGACTTCCCTGGGGAGGGGGGCGTGATGCGGCGTGCGGTACTGGCGGCCGCCCTGGCCGGTCTGGCCGGTGTGGCGGCGGCCTGCGGTGGTGGTGGCGGTGACGCGAAGCGTCCGCCGCGCGCCTCCGCCCCGTCCGGCCAGACGGCGGGCGGCGCGGACGACGGACCGATCACGGTGGGGTTCGCCGGGGACGTCCACTTCAACGGGCCGCTCGCCAAGCGGCTGGCCGACCCGGCGACCGCCCTCGGGCCGATCATCTCCGAGCTGAAGCGCCCCGACCTCATGATGGTGAACCTGGAGACGGCCATCACCACGCGGGGGAAGAAGGCGCCGAAGCAGTTCACGTTCCGCGCCCCGGCGAGCGCGTTCGACGCGCTGCGGTCTGCCGGCATCGACGTGGTGACCATGGCCAACAACCACGCCATGGACTACGGAACGGTCGGCCTGCACGACTCCCTCGCCGCCATCAGGACGTCGCGGTTCCCCGTCGTCGGCATCGGCGCGAACGCCGCCCAGGCGTACCGGCCCTACTACGTGACGGTGAAGGGCAACCGGATCGCGGTGCTCGGCGCCACGCAGGTCCTGGACGACAACCTGGTCACGGCGTGGACGGCGACCCCGAAGAAGGGCGGCCTGGCCTCGGCGAAGAACGTCCCGCGCCTCGTCCAGGAGGTCCGCGCGGCGCGGAAGAAGGCCGACACCGTCATCGTCTACCTGCACTGGGGCAAGGAGCTGGATCCCTGCCCGCTGCCCCGCCAGAAGACGCTGGCACAAGCCCTCGTACGGGCGGGCGCCGACGTGGTCGTCGGCGGGCACGCGCACATCCCGCTCGGCGGCGGCTTCATGAAGGGCCGGTACGTCGACTATGGGTTCGGCAACTTCTTCTTCACCGCGCCGGACCGGAACGACCCCCACTCCGGCATCCTCGAGCTGACCCTCCGCAAGCGGAAGATCATGAAGGCCGAGTGGAAGCCGGCGTACATCACCAAGGGAGTGCCGCGGCTGCTCACCGGCACGGCGGCGACCCGCGATCATGCGAAGTGGGAGAAGCTGCGCCGCTGCACCGGCCTCATCGCCACGCCCTGACGGGGGCCTCGGTGCGGCACTGGCCTCATCGCCACGCCCTGACGGGGGCCTCGGTGCGGCACTGGCCTCATCGCCACGCCCTGACGGGGGCCTCGGTGCGGCACTGGCCTCATCGCCACGCCCTGACGGGGGCCTCGGTGCGGCACTGGCCTCATCGCCACGCCCTGACGGGGGCCTCGGCGCGGCACCGGCCATGCCGCCGTCCCTGATCAGGAACAGGCCGCGATGAGGTCGCGGTACCAGGCGTACGAAGCGCGCGGCGTCCGCTTCTGTGTCGCGTAGTCGACGTGGACGAGGCCGAAGCGCGGATGGTAGCCCTCGGCCCACTCGAAGTTGTCCAGCAGCGACCACACGTAGTAGCCGCGTACGTCGATGCCGTCGTTCATCGCCGCCCGTACGGCACCGATGTGCGCGTTCAGGAAGCCGATCCGGGCGGTGTCGTCGAGCGACTCGTCGTAGGAGCAGCCGCTCTCGGTGATGTACACCGGCGGCAGCGCGGCGCCGTACCGCTCCCGCAGGTCGACGAGCAGCCGGTGCAGGCCGTCCGGGACGACCGGCCAGCCCATGCCCGTCGTCGGGAAGCCTTTCAGGTCCCGGATCGCGAACGGCAGGCCGTCGTCGTCGGGGGCCGCGACTCCGGTCGGGTTGTAGTAGTTGACGCCCAGCGCGTCGATGGGCGCGGCGATGACCTCCAGGTCGCCGTCCCGGACGTGGGCCAGGTCCAGGCCGAGGCCGGGGTAGCGGCCCAGCAGGATCGGGTCGGTGAACTGCCAGTTCAGCAGGGCGTCGAAGGCCACGGCCGCCGTGACGTCCTCGGGGCCGTCGCCGGCCGGCCAGGCGGGCGTGTAGTGATTGGCGACCCCGATCCGGGCCGCCCCTTCGGCGCGCAGGGCGGTCGCGGCGAGGCCGTGGGCGAGCAACTGGTGGTGGGCGGTGGGCAGGGCGTCGAGCATGAGCGTCCGCCCCGGCGCGTACAGGCCGAAGGCGTAACCGTAGGACATCACGACCATCGGCTCGTTCAGCGTGATCCACAGGTCGACCCGGTCGGCGAGCCGTTCGGCGACCAGCGCGGCGTACTCGGCGAACCGGTGGGCGGTGTCACGGTTCATCCAGCCGCCCTCGTCCTCCAGCGGCTGCGGCAGGTCCCAGTGGTACAGCGTGGGCACGGCCGCCACCCCGCGTGCGGCGAGGCCGTCGACGAGCCGGTCGTAGAAGTCCAGGCCCTTGGGGTTGGCGGAGCCGCTGCCGGTCGGCTGGACCCGAGGCCAGGCGATGGAGAAGCGGTACGCCTGGGCGCCGAGCCCGGCGATCAGGTCGAGGTCCTCGGCCCAGCGGTGGTAGTGGTCGCAGGCGACGTCGGCGGTGTGCCCGTCGCGTACCCGGCCGGGCTCCCGGCAGAAGGTGTCCCACGTGGACGGACCCCGGCCGTCCTCCGTCGTCGCGCCCTCGATCTGGTACGCCGACGTCGCGACGCCCCATTGGAAGTCAGGGGGGAACACAGGCGGCCTCCGCTGAACGTGAATGGCTCTCGGATCCTACGCGCCGGTAGCACCGTCGGAAAAGGCATGATTGAACGCGTGACGACGGATAGCTCGGCGCTGCGTCGCCGACCTGCACAACGACGGAGTGCCGAACGAGTCCAGCGCATGCTGGACGCCTGTGCGGAGATCCTCGACGAGTCCGGGTACGACGGCCTGTCCACCACCAAGATCGCCCAGCGGGCGGACGTCGCGATCGGCTCGGTCTACCAGTTCTTCCCCGACAAGAAGGCCATCGCCCAGCAACTCGCGCTGCGCAACCTCGACATGTTCGGTGACCGGGTGGCGGAGGCGCTCGAGGAGGAAGAGTTCGCGCACTGGTACGACGCCGTCGGCGTCGTGATCGAGATCTTCGTGGGCATGCACCGGACGGTCCCGGGCTTCCGCGTCCTGCGCTTCGGGGACATCGCCGACGTCCACCTGCTCGACGTCGCGGCCGAGAACAACGCCGTCGTCGCCGACCGGCTGAAGGCGCTGCTCGTCTCGGCGTTCGAACTGCCGGACAACGGGGAGTTCGCGACCGCGCTTGCCGTCGCCGTCGAGGCGGCGGACGCCGTGCTCAAGCTCGCGTTCCGCCACGACCCCGAGGGCGACCCGGCGCTGCTCGCCGAGGTGAAACGCCTGATCCACGGGTATCTGGCGGATCACCTCGACGGCCGATGAACGACGCGGGCCCGTCCCCCGATACGGGACGGGGCCCGCAGGTGGCGTCTGTCGGGGATGAAACCCGGCCGCGTGAACGGGGACCGGGCCCGCGCCGTGCCTGTGCGGTCCGGGGGCCGGTGCGTCGGCGATGGCGCCCGGCCGGACCGTCGGGTCGGCGGGCCGGTGCGCCGAAGGCGGCGCCCGGCCCAGCGGTCAGGTCAGCGGCGGAGAAGCCGCCAGGCGCCGGGCAGCAGCCCGGCGGCGAGAGCGATCTTGATCGCGTCACCGATGAGGAACGGCCGCACGCCCAGGCTCAGCGCCTTACCCAGGTCGCTGTGGGTCCAGGCCATCAGCCACGGCACTCCGGCGGCGTAGATCACCGCGAGGCCGAGTGCCATCGTGCCCACGGTCCGCAGCGGCGACCGGTCACCACCGCGCGCGGCCAAAGCGCCCACGACGGCCCCGGCGAGGACGAAGCCGATGATGTAACCGAACGACGCCATGTGCCAGCCCGAGGCACCCTCGGCGAACCACGGCACGCCGACCATTCCGGCGAGCGCGTACAGCACCATGGCGGCGGCACCCCGGCCGAGCCCGAGCGCCGCCCCGGACAGCAGCACGGCGAACGTCTGGCCGCTCACCGGCACCGGCGTTCCCGGGATGGGCACGCTCACCTGCGCGGCGATCCCGACGAAGACGGCCGCGCCGACGACGAGCGCGACGTCACGAACCAGCCGACCCGGCACCAGATCGCCGAGGACGGCCGGACGGGTCGCCACAGCCTGCGTGTTGGACACGAAGTACCTCCCTTTCGAGGGCTATCGCGCTCATTGTCGCTTCTAGGGGCCGCTCTCGGCGGTCGGTGGTCCCGCCAAAAGATGCCACCCCGGCTTTGTAATCCCCCTCGCGCGCCGCTGGAGGCCCGTGCCACGAGCCGTCGGAGCACACGGCCTATCGGTCGAGCTCCGCCAGGAATGTCCAGTCGTCGCAGCCATCCCAGTAGACGTGGGTGGCCGGGGAGATACCCAGCCGCCGCAGGGCCGCCGCGAACGCCGGGATGGCCACGGCGGATTCATGCGTCTTGGGTACGAGGAACTCGACCCGGTGCCCGTTCTCATCGGGCTCGCGGGGGTCGGCCTTGCCCTGGACCGCCTGCTCGATCTCGGCGATCGCCTCGTCCGACACGGGTTCACCCGCCGGAGTTTGCAGGATGATCTCGTAGTCGATCTGCTGGTCCTCGCCGAAGGGCCGGACCTCGGGCGAGATCACGCCGAGCAGTTGCTCCAGGGCGAGCAGGCCATCGTCGGCGAAGATGTAGGACGTCGCGAAGACCTCGCGCAGCCGGTCACGGTCCACCGGCGGCGCGCCCGCCGCCCGGGCCCAGGTCGTGATCCGGTCGAGCAGGTCCTCGTCCTCGGCCGATCGGACGTCGGGCGCGGGCAGGTCGAGCTCGCCGGCCGCCCATTCCGGATTGATATAGGCGGTCCACTGCGACTCGCCGTCCAGATGGCCGGTGACCTCGGCGTAGTCGCTGTCGCAGACCACCGACAGCAGGGCGGGGCCGGGGACGTCCGTGAGCGCGGCCCGCAACTGGTCGTGGTGACGGATGTCGTCGGCGAGGTAGGTCCAACCGGCGACGGCCACGGCGACGCGCTCACGGTCAAGAAGCGGCTCGTGCCCATCGGCCGGGGTGCGGAACGCCAGGTAGGCCGCCCAGGTGCCCATGTCATCGCCCTTCATCGCAGGTGTGGCGGCACCGTAGCGGCCAGATCCGACATTCACCGGGCCCTCGGCGTGGCGGAGCCGGGCCGCTTATCGTCGTCCGTCGGTGACGACGGACAGCAGGACGTCGACCAACCGGTCGGCCGCGTCGGGACGGCCCATCTCGCGGGCCCGCTGCGCCATCGTCGTACGCCGCGCGGGGTCGGTGAGCAGGGGCTCCATGGCGGCGCCCAGGTCCTCCGGCGTGGGCTCACCGACCAGCGCCACGGCGGCGCCGACCTCCTCCAGGTGGCGCGCGTTGTGCGCCTGTTCGTCACCCGCGGAGGAGGCGAGGGGGATGAGGACGGACGCCTTGCCCAGGGCGGTCACCTCCGCGATCGTGCCCGCACCGCTCCGGGAGATCACCACGTCGGCCAACGCCAGGACGTCGGGCAGTTCCGGACCCATGTAGCCGGTCAGCAGGTAGCGCGCCGCGGCCTCGTCCGGCAGGCCCGCGGTGTGCTGCCGCACGTCGGCGACCTTGTCCGCGCCGCACTGGTGGATGACGTTGGCGTGGGACAGCAGCCACGGGAGGATGGCGGCGACGAGGGTGTTGATCTGCGCCGCCCCCTGGGCGCCGCCGGTGACGTACACGGTCGGACGGCGCGGGTCGAAACGGTGCAGGCCGAGCGCCTGGATCGCCTTGTCCGGCTGTCCTGCCAGCACCTCGGGCCGCACCGGGTTGCCGGTCACCACCGTCGTCGAGCGCACGGCCTCGGAGAGCAGCGGCAGCGTGGACTCCGAGGACACGGCGACTCGTGTCGCCCGGCCGGCGAGGGACCGGTTGGCCAGACCGAGGCGGACGGTCTGCTCGTGGACCACCAGCGGACGGCGGCGCATGCTGGCCGCCAGACCGACCGGAACGGCGACATAGCCGCCCGTGGCCAGCACCACATCGGGCCGGAATCTCTTGACGATCCGGCGAGCCTGGAGCACACCCAGCGGCACCCGCAGCATGTCCCGCACATTGGCCGGCCGGAGCATCTTCAACGGGTTGCTCGACCGGCGGATCTTTCCGGTGGCCACCGAGGCGAACCGGATGCCCTCACCGGCCGCGACGCGGGATTCCAAACTGTCGGCGGTCCCCACCCACAGGACCTCCAGCCTCCGGCCGGAGGCTGCGAGCCTGGCCTGCAGCGTGCGTACTGCGGTGAGAGCGGGGTACGTGTGGCCGCCCGTCCCACCACCCGTGACGATCAGGCGGAGAACCTGATCCGGAGCGGACGGGAGACGGCCGGCGGTGTCGCTGTACACGGAGAGAGCGCCAATCTGATCACGTGGACGGAATCCATGCCACGCTACAAGCGATCAAGACGTTCCCTCCCGACAACGGAAGATCGCCTCGGTGTCAACCCCAGCCGTGGAGGGCGAGGGGCGTGCCGGTCAGGTAGGCGTTGATGCCGGCGGCCGGGTAGCCGATGGTGTTGGACGGCAGGACGGCCGGGTCGCACCACAGGAGCTTGCCGCACTTGTGGGGTTCGGCGTTGTACGGCTCGCCTTCCCATCGGGCGGTCGCGAAGAACATGCCGACCTGGGCGAGGTCGGGCCGATGACAGTGGTGGACGACGGCGGCAAGCCGCAGGTCGGCGGGATCGATCCGGACACCGACCTCCTCAAGCACTTCCCGGACGGCGCCGTCGGCGACGGATTCCCCCTGCTCAAGGTGACCGCTGGGCAGGTGGAACATGCCGTCGCCGTTACCCGGTGCCCTGGCGTTCCAGAAGCAGGATCTCGTCGCCGCGCTCCAGGATGACGTGCACGTCGATGATCGACCGATACCGCTCCGGCATGCGCCCCCTGCTCACATAAAGACGATTCCGAAAATGCGCCGCAGCATGGCCGTATCTCGCGGCCGGGCGTTGCGACTTGTGATCGCTCAGGCCTTTATGACCTCGATGACCTCGACGCAGTTACCTTCGTTGCCGCTACGGGTGGACTTCCGCCACTCGTCGGCGGTGAGGAGTTTGTCCATTACAGCGCCTCCATGGCCTCTCTGATCAGTTGCAGGGAGGGGGTGACAGGTAGGGCTACCTGTCCGATCCGGTCGTATCTGTCCCAGTATTCTCTGACCTCGGAGGGGGAATCCACAAGGCGTCCACGGCCGGGTGCTTCGGTATAGGCGACGTCGCCGGCCTCTCCGTAGATCAGGGTGAAGCTCCCACTGAAACCAGCGTGAGCGCCGGAAGACCGGGGAACGACTCTGATGCCCACGTTGGGGCGCTCGGCCATCTCCAGGACATGTGCAAGCTGGTCGCGCATGACCTCGGTCCCGCCTACCGGCCAGTTGAGGGCGTTCTGCGATAGCAGGACATAGATGCTCGGCGGCGGCGTCTTGTCGAGAATGGCCTGCCTGGCGATCCTCCGCTTCACCTGATCTTCGGCATCCGCAGTGCCGAGCTCCTTGATGAGGGCTGCCGCGTACTCCGGGAGCTGTAAGAGGCCAGGGATGGCTAGAGCCTCGTACGCCTTGACCACCGACGCGGCGGCCTCGTACTCGAGATATTCGCGAAACCACTCTCTCGAGCCGTCCCGCTTGGCGTACCTCACCAGCCGGGTGAAGTGCTCCCCGAGATCCCAGTGCGCATCGAGCTTCTTGGCGTCCTCTTCTTTGATCTTCCTGCGGCCCGCCATGATGTTGGAAACATTGGAGTAGCTGCGATTCAGCAGCCGTGCTACGGCCGCGTAGGACATTCCGGACTTCTTAGTGTGGAAACGCAGGTCGATTGTGATCCAATCCAATATCGACGAGTCCGGATCGAGCTTGATCTCGCTTGCCATTCACGTCACCGGCCTTTCCAACTACCCCGGGAATCGTAGCCACCTATCCAGCGGCCGGTCCAGACTTCTTGGCATTACGCGGAACGAAATCGGATGCCAGGGGGTGACCAGAGTGAGGACCAAAGCGCGAGAATCCCTACGGCTGTACCCCGTGCCGTCCTCGGCCGGTGAGGCGCGCAGATGGATCAAGCAGACGCTGCAAGACCATGGGCGCGAGGAATGGCTGGATAACACCACGCTGATCGTCTCGGAGCTGGTCACCAACGCGTACCGGCACACGCAACGACCGGCGACCCTCTACTACAGCGAGTGGGAGTGCCGCCCCTGGATCGAGGTAGTGGACGAGTCGGCCATCTTTCCTGATTTCCACACCGTCGACACCTTGGGAGAGACCGGACGAGGTCTCAAGGCGGTATCCAGACTGTCTGTCATATGTGGTTATTGCCGCATAGAGAGCTCGAGCTTCATGGGGAAGGTGGTCTTCTCCGCGCCGAGAAAGGATCACACCAGCCCCTAAGACCGTGGCGCCGATGCCTCGGAACTCAGCGCCCATAGTGGGTGGCGAGTCTCTCGATTGTGTGGAGTTCCTGGTCGATTTTGGCGAGGGCGGCGCGGCGGTCATGTGGCCGGCTTTCGCTGGGCAGGGAGGCCTGCGCGCGCCGGTGTTCAAGATGGGCCAGCAGGGTCTCGCTGCCCAGGCGGCGGGCGGCGAAGGCTACAACGACTGTGGCGGATTGCATCAGGCACCAGCCCGGCCGGAGCCTGGCGTCCATCGCGTCCTCGTGGCCGGCGGTGTCCTGCACCAGCAGGCGCAAGTACTCGCCGCGTCGCTCGATGACACGCACGTGGGCGACGCCGGGTTCGTAGCGGGGGAGGGCGTGTTCCAGGTCCGCGATGACCTGCCACACCGCGTCGAAGGGGGCGGCGATGCGGCGCTGCCGGACGGCGGCGCCGGGCAGGGCGGCCGCGAGAACGGTGAGGCGGTCGATCGGGTCGATATCGGGGAGCGCCACGGGATCGTTCATGATTCCCACTCCTCCCGGAACGCGGCCCGGGCTCGATGCAACCGGGATTTCACGGTTCCTGTCGGGATCCCCAACGTGGTGGCGATCTCTTGTTCGCTGAGGCCTTCCCGGGTACGCAAGATCAGCACGACGCGCTGGGAGACCGGCAGACGCGCCAGGGCGTCATCGATGTCCACCAGCCCTTCGCGAGAAGAGTCGTGGCGGTCCATGAGCGTTCCCTCCGCAGGGACCTCCAGGTCATGCTGGCGGGCGAGCCGGATCGCCGTCCGGACTGCGACCGACCGTACCCAGGTCATGATCGCCTCAGGGGCGCGCAGCGAAGGCAGGCCCCGGAAGATCGCCAGCAGGGCCTCCTGCGTCGCATCGTCGGCCGCCGCCGGGGCGATCCGCGCGCACAGGCGGCGGACATAGGGGGCCAGCTCGTCGAGAAGCCGGTCCAACGCGAGCGCGTCCCCCTGCTGAGCCGCCGCGACGTTCTCCGGGTCCACGTTAGGAAAGTTAGCCGGAACCTCCCAAAGGTTCCCCGCCACTTTCCCGTTAGGAGGACACCGCACAGAGAGGCCTGTCTTGTGAAACCAGACCTGATGATCGTCGGCTCGGGGCTCACCGGGCTCACCGCCGCCATCGAGGCAGCCGAACGTGGCCGGCAAGTGACCCTCGCCGAGGCACATTCCCGGCCCGGCGGGCGGGCGCGCTCGCTGGAGGCTCCCTACCGAGCCAACGCCGGTCCCCACGCGATCTATGTGGACGGGCCATGGTGGGCCTGGCTGGAGCGCCGCGGTCTCACGCCGCCCATCGTGGAGGCACCACGCCTTCCCAGCCTCGTCCGGGCCGGAGGCCGGTTCGGCCCGTGGCCGGCCGGGCTCAGCGAGGCCATCGCCGCGCTGCCCGACGAGGCGCCGGCCGAGGAATCGTTCCGCGCATGGCTGCTCCGGCACGTCGACGCGAAGACGACGGAGGCGATCGTCGGAGTGGCTTTCATCTTCACCTTCGACCACGACCCCGGGCGGCTTTCGGCCGAGTTCGTCCACCAGCGCCTTCGCCGGTCGCTTGCCGGCGGCGCCCGGTACGTGGTCGGCGGATGGTCCACCCTGGTCGATCTTCTCGTCGAGCGGGCCGCCGGCCTCGGCGTGCGGATACGCACCGGGACACGGATCCCCGCCCTGCCCGCGGGCCCGACGATCCTGGCCACCAGCCTCGCCACAGCGAGCCGGCTGACCGGCGACAGATCGCTTACCTGGCCCAGCGCCCGCGTGGCAACGTTCGACCTGGGCCTGCGGGCCGACGGCGGCCCGGACTGGTTCCGGGTGATCGACCTGGATGACCGGATCTACGCCGCCCGTTACAGCCTCGCCGACCCCACCTTGGCCCCGCCCGGGCATGATCTGATCCAGGTCGCCGCCGCATGCGCCCCCCACGAGCGAAAGACCGACGCCGAACGCCGAGTGCAGCGTCTTCTCGACCAGACCTGGCCCGGCTGGCGCGCTGCGGCGGAGTGGCACCGCAGCGCCCTGCGTACGGACTGCACGGGGGCCGTGGACCTGCCCGGGACGACATGGCGCGACCGCCCAGCCGTCGGCCGCGGCAATACCCTCACCGTGGCCACCGACCAGTCCGCCGCGCCCGGACTGCTCGCCGAGGTCGGAATCTCCGCTGCGCGACTGGCCCTCCAGCAGCTCAGCGAAACCGGGAGTCACGACAGGTCGTTGCGGTGTTAGAGCCAGCCCTGGCGTTGGGCGGTGCGTACGGCTTCGATGCGGCTGCGTGCGCCGGTCTTGCGGATCGCGGCGGACAGGTAGTTGCGCACCACGTATCCCCCTGCTCAAGGTGACCGCTGGGCAGGCGGAACATGCCGTCGCCGTACCCGGGTGCCCTGGCGTTCCAGACTGCGGTCGGGTTCTTCGGCGGAACCATCCCCGGGACATTGGGGAATCAGAGTCGACCGTAGTCCCTCCGAAAGGACCCTTGATGACTCTGCTTCATCGGCGAGGCAGCTTCGCGGCACGGCTCGGCGCTCTTGCGGCGGCATCGGCCACGGCACTGGCCATCGGCGCGTCCGTGGCCTCGGCCGCGCCCGTCAAGCCCGGTCCCGGCTGGCACCTGTCCGCGATCCCGGTCAAGGGCATGGCGAACCTGACCAGCGTCGTCACCACCGGGCGTACCGAGGCCTGGGCCGGCGGCTTCAAGGTCAGTAGCATCGTCGGCCATCCCTCGACCGCACTACGGCGCGACTTCGTCGGTGCGGCTGCGAGGCGACCGGCCGCGGCCGCCGATCCGTGCCAGGAAGAGCAGCAGATGTTCCCGACATTGATGTTGCGCTGGAACGGGCACTCCTGGGCTTCGGTGACCATGCCTACCGTCGGCCGTATCAACGCCCTCACCGCCACGGGCCGCAACGACGTCTGGGCCACCGCGGACTGCGCGATGCTGCACTGGGACGGGCGGCGCTGGACCTCGATGAGCTACCCGACCATCCCCGGCGTGGAACAGTCGTCCGGGGAACTCGTCGGCGCCGGGGGCCCGAAGGACGCCTGGCTCATCGGCGGCACCTACGATTCCCGCACCGGCGTTTCACGAGGGTACGTCCGGCGGTGGAATGGCCGCCAGTGGCAGCCCATGGCGCTGCCTGAACTGGGCAACAACTTGGAGCTGTCCGGCATGGCCGTCCGCAACGCGCACGACGTCTGGGTCGCCGGTACCGACTTCACCGGCAGCGACCAGCATTCAGAGCACTTGGTGATCCTGCACTGGAACGGCCGCACCTGGCAACGGCTGAAGGAACCCGCGATCAGCAACCGGTGGACCAGGCGAGTGGAAGCCGTCCGGGCGCTATCGGCTAACGACGTCTGGGTGGTCGGTGCCGGGCAGGCCGGATCCCACGGTGGGGACCGTCTGCCGATCGTGCTGCACTGGAACGGCCACGAGTGGTCCAGCACCAGCGTCCCGGACGGTCCCGGAGAGGTCAACGACCTGGTGCAGAACGGCCGGAGCCTGTGGGCGGTCGGCGACACGTATCAGCCATATGACATGTACACGGTGCGCTGGGACGGAAAGCGCTGGACACGCGGCTCGGTCCCCCAAGCCGGAACCGGGGGCATCAACGGCGCCGCCGCCATACCGGGCGGCGGGATGTGGACCGTCGGCGCCACCGGTGACTCGAACAATGACACCGGCCCCTACCCCTTCATCGCACGCCACGCATAACTTCGGTGGGCACGGAGCACCGGACGCGGTCACCCGTCCGGTGTCTTTCCTGAATCAACGGGCCGACCAGCGGCGGCACCACGTCGTCGATGGTGGAGCCGGATTCTAGAGCCAGCCCTGGCGCTGGGCGGTGCGTACGGCTTCGATGCGGTTGCGGGCGCCGGTCTTGCGGATCGCCGCGGACAGGTAGTTGCGCACCGTCCCCTCTGACAGGTGCAGTTTCCGCGCCACGTCGCCGATGGTGGAGCCGTCGGCCGCGGCGGCCAGTGCCTCGCGCTCGCGGGGGGAGAGGGGGTTGGGGCCGGCGCTGAGCGCGGCGGCCGCGAGTGCCGGGTCGATCACCCGTTCGCCGGCGAGGACGCGCCGGATCGCCGCCGCCAGTTCGCGGGCAGGGCTGTCCTTGACCAGGAACGCCGACGCGCCCGCCTCCATGGCGCTGCGCAGGTAGCCGGGACGGCCGAACGTCGTCAGGATGATCACGCGGCAGCCGGGCAGCGCGTCGCGGAGGGCGGCGGCGGTGTCGATGCCGTTCCGGCCCGGCATCTCGATGTCGAGCAGCGCCACGTCGGGGCTCGTCCGGACGGCGACGGTGAGCGCCTCGTCGCCGTCGGCGGCCTCGCCGACCACTTCCATGTCGTCCTCGAGGTTCAGCAGGGTGGCGAGCGCGCCCCGGACCATGCCCTGATCCTCGGCCAAAAGTACGCGAATCATCCCGTCATTCCCTCGAACACCCGATGACCCTCTCACGCGGACGAGGCCGGCGCGTCGAGTGGAGCGTGTACGACCAACCGGAAGCCTCCGGCCGGGCCTGGACCGGACTCGATGGATCCGCCGACCTCGGCCACGCGCTCGCCGAGCCCCGTCAGCCCGTTCCCGCCGACGTCCGTGGGATCGTCCGTCGCGGCCGGCCCGGACCCGTCGTCGATGATCTGCAGGACGGCGCCTCGGTCGCGGCGGGTGATCGAGATGCCGGCGGTACGGGCGCGGGAGTGCCGGACGATGTTGGTGACGCCCTCGCGGACCGCCCAGGCGAACAGGTCGTCGAGTCCGTCCGGCAGCGGCGTGCCGGAGGTGCTGATGGACGGCTCGATGTCGGCGGCGGCCAGGACGCCACGGGCGTTGTCGAGCTCCTCGGCGAGGCTGCGCCGCCGGTACCCGGTGACGGCTGCGCGGACGTCCGTCAGACCCTGCCGGGCGACCGTCTCGATGTCCTTGATCTCCGCCAGGCTCCTGGCCGGATCGCGGTCCGCGATCCGCACCGCGACCTCGCTCTTCAAGACGATGAGTGAGAGCGTGTGGCCGAGTAGGTCGTGCAGGTCGCGGGCGATGCGGAGTCGCTCCTCGTTCGCGGCCAGCCGGGCGACCTCGCTCCGTGCCTCCTGCAGCTGGACGATCAGCATCCGGCTGCCCCGGAAGCCCAGCAGGATCAGGCCGATGCTCAGCGTCTGGAAGGTCAGGAAGGGGAGCGTCGTGCCGGACACATGCGTCGCCCAGCCGAGGGCCGCCGTCAGCGCGGTGGCGACCAGGACGCCGCGCAGGGCCCACGAGGGCGGCAGCGTCATGGCGTAGGCGACGCCCAGGTAGATCGGCAGGCCGTCCCACTGACCCCCGAGCAGCAGAGGGAAGCCGATCGCCATGGCCGTGACGATCCAGAGCAGGACCCAGGTGCGGCGGGTGGTCTCCGGGCTCCCCAGTCTGTTGCTGAGGGCCAGGGCGAGGAAGAACCCGACGAACGCCGCAAAGGCGACCAGGGACACCACGATGCGCGTCGTCGAGTGTTCGTGCTGCAGCAGTCCGGCCAGAGGCCAGAAGAAGAGGTAGACCAGGCCCATCGATATCCACACGAGACGGGGCCACCGAGGCGGTGTGGTGGCCCCGTCGTCGCCTTGCGGCAGGAAAGCGTTCATCAGGAGCGCACGGTAGCGCGGCGGTACGCCGCGAGGGCGAGGACGCCGAGGAGGAGTCCCCACCCGGCCAGCACGAGCCCGTCCGAGGCGGACGGCAGGTGCCCGCCGACGATGCTCCAGCCCAGCCCGGCGAACCGGTTGGAGGGCAGCCAGTGCGCGACCTGCCGCAGCGTCTTGGGCAGCGTGTCGATCGGCATCCACAGTCCGCCGAGGATGGACAGCGTGAAGTAGCAGACCAGCGTCACCGGCTGGGCGGCGTCGGCGCCGACGAGCGAGCCGATCAGTGTGCCGAGCGCGGCGAACGGCAGAGTGCCGAGCCACATCACGGCGATCATCCCGGCCCACTCACCGGCCGACAGGTGGACGTGCTGCGTCAGTACGCCGGCGAGCCCGACCAGGATGATCGCCGGAAGCGCGAGGAACATCGACGCGACGATCTTCGCGGTGATCACGGCCCAGGGGCGCAGCGGGGTCACCTGGAGTTGCCGGAGCCAGCCGCTCTGCCGTTCGAACGCGAGCCGGGCCCCGGTCGTCGTCAGCGCGGCCCCCACGGCGCCGTACGAGGCCATCGACACCAGCAGGTAGGCGCGGACGTTCAGATTCGTGCCGGAGACGGAGCCGCTGCTCTTGCCGTAGACGTTCGCCCACAGGAGGTAGAAGGCGACCGGGATGGCCATGGTGAAGAAGATGAAGCGCCGGTCGCGGATCGTGCGCCGGATCTCCACGCTCAGATAGCGAAGCATCGCGTAGGTCCTTTCCGAGAAGTTGCCCGTGAGAGCGATGGGTCAGCGGTCGCGGGTGAGGGAGACGAAGGCGTCCTCGAGGTCGGCGCCCTTCACCTCCAGGCCGGTGACGCGCAGGCCCGTGGCGTACAGCGCCTCGACGGTCGCGTCCGGGTCGGTGGTCCGCAACTGCGCGATCGGCCCGCGGATGTCGACCGTGTGCACGCCCGGCAGGGCGTCGAGCCCGGCCGTGGCCTGGTCGCCGATCGTGAACCGGACGGTGGCGGTGCCGACCATCGCCTTGATCTCCTGCGGGGTGCCGTCCGCGACGACCCGGCCCCGGGCGATGACGATGACCCGGTCGGCGTTCTCGTCCGCCTCCTCCAGGTAGTGGGTGGCGAAGAGGATCGTCCGGCCGGTGCCGGCGTAGTCCCGCATGCTCGCCCAGAACGACCGGCGGGACTCGACGTCCATCGCCGCCGTGGGCTCGTCCAGGACCAGCAGCCGGGGCGCGCCCGCGATGGCGATCGCGAACCGCACCCGCTGCGCCTGCCCACCGGACAGCCGGTCGATCCGGCGCCCGGCGATGTCGGTCAGGCTCGCCAGCTCCAGGATCCGCTCCAGCGGCATCGGGTCGGGGTACATGCTCCGGACGAAGGAGACGACCTCGCGGACGGTCAGGCCGGGGACGAGGGTGCCGTCCTGCAGCATCGCGCCGACCTGGCCGTGCTTGACGGCGGTGTCGGGGGTCTCGCCGAAGAGGCTGACCTCGCCCGCCGTCGGCCGTACGAGGCCGAGCAGCATTCCGATCGAGGTGGACTTGCCGGCCCCGTTCGGGCCGAGCAGCGCGACGGTGCTGCCGGCGTCGATCGTGAGGTCCAGCGCCTCGACGGCGCGGACCGTTCCGTAGCTCTTGGACACCCCGGTGAAGGCGATCGCGTTCATGGTGAGAACGCTAGATTCCCGCCGGTCAGCGCCCTAGTGTGCTCGATCCTCGGTTCGCGATGACATTTGTCATCGCCGTTCCGATGACCGAGGTCGTACGAGCCCCTTGTCGTAGGCGAAGATCACCAGCTGGACCCGGTCGCGGGCGTGCAGCTTCGTCATGATCCGGTGCACGTACGTCTTGGCGGTGGCGGGACTGAGGTGCAGCTTCGTGGCGATCTCCTCGTTCGTCAGGCCGATGGCGATCTGCAGCAGCACCTCCCGTTCCCGCTCGCTCAGCACGTCCAGGTCCTTGGACCCCGGCTCCGGCTGCTGCGGCTGCGCCGCGAACTCCTTGATCACCCGGCGGGTCAGTCCCCGGCCGAGAAGTGCCTCCCCGGAGGCGACGACCCGGATCGCGTCCAGGAGGTCGTCCGGATCGGTGTCCTTCAGCAGGAATCCGCCGGCGCCGGCCCGCAGAGCGCCGAAGATGTACTCGTCGTGCTCGAACGTCGTGAGGATCAGGACGTGCACGGTGGACAGCGCCGGGTCGGTCGTGATCCGGCGCGTGGCCTCGATGCCGTCCATTCCGGGCATCCGGACGTCCATGAGGACCACGTCGGGCACCGTGGCGCGGGCCATCTCGACGGCGCGGGCGCCGTCGGCGGCCTCGGCCACGACGTGCATGTCCTCGGTCGAGTCGATGAGCATCCGGAACCCTGCCCGTACGGTGGTCTGGTCGTCGGCCAGCAGGACACGAATCGTCATCGCGATGCCTCCTTCAGCGGCAGACGCGCGTGTACACGGAACCCGCCGCCGGGGAGCGCCGTGGTGTCCAGGCGGCCCCCGATGGCGGTGACGCGTTCGCGCATGCCCTGGATGCCGATGCCGCCGCCCTCGACGATGGAGGCCTGAGCGCCGTCGTTCACGACGGTGACATCCAAGTGATCGTTTGCACAGATGACGGCGACGATGACCCTGGTGACGCCTTCGGCATGCCGGGTGATGTTGGTCAGGCTCTCCTGGACGATGCGGTACACCGTGAAGCCGACGATCGCCGGGATGCCCGGGTCGATCATGGACTCCTTCAGCGTCACCGGCACGCCGCTCACGCGTGACTGCTCGATGAGCGCCTCGAGGTCGCCGAGTCCGCGCTCGGGGCTTTTGAGCGGTTCGGTGCCCTCCCGTAGCAGGCTCAGCGTGCTGCGGATCTCCCGCAGCGCCGAGTTGCTGACCTCGCTGATCGTCCGTAGCGCGTCGCGCCCCGACCTCGGGTCGCGTTCGATGATCCGGGAGCTCACGGACGACAGGACATTGATCGACATGAGCGCGTGGCCGACGATGTCGTGCAGCTCCCGGGCGATGCGCACGCGCTCCTCCGCGACCCTGCGCCGCGCCTCTTCCTCGCGGCCGCGCTCGGCCCGCTCGGCCCGCTCCTCGACGTCACGGACGTACGTCTTCTGCGTCCGCACCCACGCGCCGGTGAGAACCGCGAACACCACCCAGCCGAGGTTCACGACGTTGTGCAGGGTGTACGACGGGATGCTCTCGGCCACCTGGGCGACGGCGAACCCGATCAGGATCGTCAGCACCGTCGCCGCCAACGCCACGCTGCGGGAGCAGTAGCGGCCCACCGCGTAGAGGGCGACGAAGGTCGCCGGGGTGACGGGGTAGGACCGCCGCAGCAGCATCGACGTCATCCACGTCAACAGCAGACACCCGGCGAGTGTTATCAGTGGGAAGCGTTTCTTCGCGAGCAACAGGGTGGCGTTCGCTGCGCCGAGCGGGATCGTGAGGTGCAGATTGCCACTGCTGTGAATGTAGGGAATGAAGGCTGCGAACACTCCGGCCGACAGAATGACGTCGGCCAGACTCACGCGTACACCGGCCCTCGCCGGCGACCCCCTCACAGTCACATTCCGATCATCGGTCGATACTTGCCTTGCCAACCCCAAAAGAGGGCAAAGCCGCAGGTCAACCGGGGGTGTACGGGGAAGTGTCAACCAGAGGTGGACGGAATGCCGTCTCCGTCTCACGTACCGTAGCTACTGCAAGAACACGGACCACCCTATACGGCCGACGCGTCGCGATGAATTGGGGGATTCAACGGGGGACGCGATGCGATGGCCGGATCCGCAGGCTTGGATCTGTACCCGTCCAGGCCGCGCAGGAAGGTGAACGTCCGCGGGTTGAGCTTCTTTGGGGGAAGGGGCCTACCCGCGGGCGTTCACTCATTTGTGGACTTGCTCAGATTCCCCCCAGCACCTCGTACCGTACCGGGATGACGCCCGAGAGCACCCCTCCGACCGCCCGCATCGCCGCCGTGGACAGGTCCAGGCAGCGGCCCGGCACGAACGGCCCTCGGTCGTTGATCCGTACGATGACGGACCGGGCGTTGCCCAGGTTGATGACGCGGACCAGCGAGCCCATCGGCAGCGTACGGTGCGCCGCGGTCAGCGCCTGCGGATCGAACGGCGCGCCGCTCGCGGTCGCCGGGCCCGTCCCGTAGAACGACGCCTCGCAGGACCCCTGGGCCACCACCTTGGTTCGCGCCGGCCGGCGAGTCCTCTTCTTCGACGTACGGTGTCGCGTGGACCGGGCCCGGAGCGGGCCGCGGCGCTGCGTCCGGCTCGCCCTGCTGGCCCGTTCGGGAGCGATCGGCGGGGCCGCGGGGGCCACCGCCGCCCCGACGTCCGCCCGGGGCGCGGACCGGCCGGACCCGATCAGCGTCGCGACGACGGCCGCGAGCAGGGCCGTGGCCAGTCCCGCGATCGCGAGCAGGCGCGTACGGAGATGCGTGAATCGATGGACCCGGCGGTGTCGGCCCGAACCACCCACAGAGCGTCCTTCGGTAGGGGACAGGACATCGGGCCCCGGCCGGAGGCCGGTAAGGCCCGAGCGGTGCCGCGCCCGGAGGCGTCGCGCACAAGTCCCCGACGATAGGGGTAGCGCCCGGTGATCGTGGGTAACTCACCGTTTTCGGCAGGTGTCCCGTCGCCGCGAATCGACCTCCGAGGGTGGCGGAGCCGGGCCACCCGGCGGTGAGGAGCCGGGCTACCCGGCGGTGACGGGAGACCGGCCACCCTACGGGGGTGGGCCAGCGCGTGTCTGGTAGATCTCGTTCGCGCAGCCGGACAGCGGATTTGTCAGACCCCTACTCCGCGGCGCCGTCGGCGATCGCCGCGTGGACCTCCGCCCGGCGCTCGGCCAGCTCACGCTCGTGCTTGGCCCGGTCGACCTCCTCGGCGATCTCCTCGTCCTGCTTCATCAGCGCGACGAGGTCGCCCTTGGCGGCGTCGAGCACGCCCATGTCGGCGTAGGCCTTCTGCACCTTGTCGCCCCACAGGCCGATGTCGCGGACGCACGGGACGATCCGGCTGAACAGCAGCGACTGGTACAGCGAGTAGATCGGCCCGTTGTCGACGTACTCCATGCACTCCTTGACCGGCATCCCGAGGTTCTCGAAGATCTCCCTGCCCTTGAACCGGTCGCGCATGAGGTAGCAGCCCTCGACGACGAACTCCTCGCGCTCCGCCCGCTCCTTCGATGTCAGCTCGGCGTAGTAGTCCTTCAGCGCCAGCCGGCCGAACGCGACGTGCCGCGCCTCGTCCTGCATGACGTACGCGAGGAGCTGCTTGACCAGCGCGTTGCTCGACATGTCGCGGTAGAGGCCGAAGGACGCCAGGGCCAGGCCCTCGATGAGGACCTGCATGCCGAGGTAGGGCAGGTCCCAGCGGCCGTCGGTCAGCGACTCCTCCAGCAGCTTCGCGAGGTCCTGGTTGATCGGGTAGTACATGCCGAGCTTCTCGTCGACGAACTTCTTGTACAGCTCGACGTGCCGCGCCTCGTCCATCACCTGGGTGGCGGCGTAGAACTTGGAATCGAGATCCGGCACCGACTCGACGATCCGCGCGGAGACGGTCAGCGCGCCCTGCTCCCCGTGCAGGAACTGGCTGAACAGCCAGGCGCCCTGGTGACGGCCGAACTCATCGCGCCCGTCCTGGGGCATGCGTTCCCAGATGTCGGACCCGACGAGCGGGTTGAACTCGTCCGGCAGCCCGGCGACGTTGTTGACGTCGACCGGCAGGTCCCAGTCGATGCGCTTCTGGGCATCCCACTGCTTGTCCTTGCCCTTCTGGTAGAGGGACAGCAGGCGGTCACGGCCATCGTCGTACTCCCACGAGAACCGCGCGGCGCCGGCGGCGGGCACCTCCCACGTCATCTCGGGGACAGGAGTGGTGTAGCGATCGCGCATCGTCATCGGGGGACCTCCCGAGGGGGTTGGCTTTACATTTGTTGGTAGCACGTAAAGCAGATGACGTCGAGGCCGTTACCGGAACATGTCCATGAGGCTCTCGCCGCGCGGAGTACGCGACACCCGCACCTGACGTCCGTTCCGCTCGCGCTGGACCAGGCCGATGGCCGCCAGCCGCTCGCAGTGGTACGTGACCGCGCTCGGCGCCAGCTCCATGAGGGCCGCCAGCTCTCCCATCGTCCGTGGCTGCGCCAGAGCGCCCAGCACGTGCGCGCGCACGGGGCCGAGCAGAAGCTCGAGGGCGTCCTCGCGGACCGATTCGGGCTCGCCGCGGAACAGCCGTTCCACACCCGGCATCGGATAGCCGATCCACACGGCGTCGGTCCGGTCGAAGTTGCAGATCAGCGCGCCGCCGCCGGACAGCATCGGGACCAGCACGAGCGGCCGGTCGCCGAGCTCGAACCGGGTCGGCTCCGGGTCGCTGATCCCGAGGACGCCGTCCTCGTACCGGCTGCGCGGATGCAACCCGCCGAGGACCACGTCGAGCCGACCGCGTACCGCCGCGACGCCCACCCGCTCGACCTCACGGTGGAGCAGCGGGCGAGCCTGCTGCCACAGCGGCCGCACCGCCGACCAGGCCTCCCTCGTGGCCTCCGCGTGGCGGTGCAGCCAGTGCCGCGGGTGCTTCACCACCGATCCCCAGTCCGCAGGCGGGCGTCCCCCGAAAACGCTTTCCATATCCGTCCGGAGCTCATCGGCGGAGATGCCATGCAGCCGCTCGATGAGGTCCGTGACGGGAGCCTCCGCCACCGGGTTGATCGGCGTCACGGACTCCGGCACCACGGAGCGCCCCGGCACCACGATGGGCCGGATCGCCGCCGCGTTGGGAGGCGAGATCGAGGCGCGGATCCGATGACGCCAGCGTTCCGGAGCCCCTCGGTGCCGCCCGAAGGCGTCGGTCGTGAGAGCCAGCACCGAGATGTACGGATCGAGCGCCACGCGGACGCGTGCGGCCTCGAATCCCCCGATATGCAGTTCGGTCATGGTTGGATGAGTTCCGAGCACCGTTTCCCCGTTCCGTGTTCTCGTCGGATCTGGGACGTCTGCATCCATGATGGGGTTCCGTGATCGCTCACGGCACGGTTCCTGGAACTTTGCTCCGGGCCGTTCAGGTCTCGCGCGCGGCGAAATACACGGCGGCCATGTCCTCGTCGCCGTGGCCCAGCTCGACGGCGCGGCGCAGCTGATCGCGTACGGCCTCGGCAACTCGGAGATTCGCCCCGGAGGACCGCCCGTCGGCGGCGACCAGGGCGGCGTCCTTGGCGGCGCTGGTCGCCTTGAAGCTCGGCGTCAGCTCACCGGCCAGGACCGCCTTGCCCTTCATCTGGGCGTACTGCGAGTCGAGAGATCCACCCGCGATCGTCTCGAAGAACAGCCGCGGATCCAGGCCGAACGCCTCCGCCAGCGCGATCGCCTCGCCCGTGGCCGCGGTCAGCGCGAGGACCCAGCTGTTCAGGACCAGCTTCATGCGCGACGCCTCCGTGCCCTGGCCCAGCCACACCGTACGAGAGCCGATCGCGCCGAACACCTCCTCCGCGCGCGCGTCGCGGGGACCGGAGGCGAGGACGATGAGCGCCCTCTCCTCGGCGGGCTTGCGGCTGCCGAGCACGGGACAGTCGATGAAGGGCACGTCGCGCTTGCCGGCGAGGTCCGCGAGGCGGTCGGCGGCTTCGGCTCCGACGGTGCTCATCTGCGCCCACACCGCCTCTTCCTCCATCGCCGGGAGCACTCCGGCCATGACGTGCTCGACGGTCTCGCCGTCGTGGAGCATCGTGACGACGACGTCCGCACCGTCGGCGGCCTCGGCGGGCTCGTCGCACACCCGTGCGCCGTCCGCGGCGAGAGGCTCGGCCTTGGCCCGTGTGCGGTTCCACACGCGTACCAGGTGCCCGGCGCCCAGCAGGTTGCGGGTGATCGGCTCGCCCATGATCCCGGTTCCGAGTACGGCGACGGTGAGCTCGTTCATGCGTGGGCTTTACCCAGAGCGCGGGGCGACGATCCGGGTTCGCCCGATATTTCCCCCACGCGATACCGGCATTTCCCGTACGTGACACCGGCCTCGGCGGGAGTCGGGCCTCGGTGGGAGTCGGGCCTTGGCGGACTCAGGCGTTGGCGGGATTCGGGCCTCGGCGGGATTCGGGCCTTGGTGGGGTTGGGTCTTGGCGGGAGTCAGGCCGACAGGCGCCGGGCGAGCTGTCCGGCGGTGCGGCGCATGATGGGCACGACGTCCTCGATCACCTCGTTGGTGAGGCGGCCGTGCGGCCCGGATACCGAGATCGCGGCCGAAGCGGGCGTGCCGGTCACCGGAACGGCGACGCACCGCACGCCGATCTCCGGGGTTGGTTGGTCGGGGCTGGTCGGTCGGGCAAGATAGCGTGTCGCTTCCTCGAAACGATCGCCGAGCCGTGGTTACGGTCGGCGATCTTGCGGTAGGAGTGGGAGCGATCACCTCACGGGCTCCCAGCCCGTCCCCCCGGAGGCAGACCGGCGTGCGTCTGGGGGGAGCTCGATGAAGGCGGTTTCCAGGACGGTTCTGACCGCGATCGGTACCACCGCGATGACCGTTCCGGCGGTCACGTGGGCGGTCCCGTTGCCGGGGCAGGTCTCGTCCGCCTCGGCGGCCAGCGTTCCGGTGGCCGCGTCGCCCGATCCGTCCGTGGCGGCTCCCGGCCGCGAGGTGCGTCTTGAGCCGGGCCGCGAGGTGCGTCTCGAGACCACCGTGCGAGTCGTCGCGGTGATGCCCGGGGCGGTCGATTACGCGATCACGGTACGCCCGGTCGGGGGCGCGGCGATCGGCGCGCGGCTGGTGCTGACGACCGTACGGCCCGCGGCCTGGGATGATTCCGAGACAGACTGCGCGACCATCCGGTCGGAGACCGTGCTCGGCTGCGACCTCGGCGACCTCACGGCGGCGCGAACACTTTACGTGTCGGTACGGACGGGCGCGTCCGTGCCGATGCAGCCGCCCGTCACGGTGGAGGCGAGCGCGGTCAACGCCCCGCGCCGTTCGATGATGGCGCTCCGGACCGTCCGGCTTCCGGCCGACGGTTCGCTCACCTGGCCCGTCTCCACGGAGGTCGCCTCCGACGGCGCTTCCGAGCTGGGCGCGGAATCACCGTTCACCTCCACCGGCCCCGGCGGCTCCCCGGCGGACGCGTCCACCGCACCCGCCGGTTCGCCGGCACCCGCATCCCCCGATTTCACCGGGCACGCCATCTCCCCGGCCGCCCCCTCAACGTCCAACCGACCCGCGCGTCCGGTTGGTCCGGCTGCGGGTGGCAGTCCCGCGCGCCCGGTCAGTCCGGTCGCGGGCGGCAGTTATGGGGGTCCGGCCGGCTCGGCCGAGGGCGCGAGCCATGCGCGCCCAGGCGGCTCGGCCCAGGGCGCAAGCCATGCGCGCCCAGGCGGCTCCTCGGTACCGGCGTCGTCCGGTCTCACGGGCCAGGCCATGCCGCCCGCCCGCTCCTCGACGTCGAAGGGTTCCCCAGCCGCCGCGCCCGCGGATGCCTGGTCTCTGGGGCCGTTCGCCGCGTTCCCAGGACGGTCGTTGCCGGTCGCGACCGGCGGTGCAGCGGCCTTGTCGGCTCCGCGAGCGGCCGGCTCTCACGGCACGGCGGCCTCATCGCCGACGGTGCCGCGAGGGGGCGCCATGCCTGGACGGATGTCCGCGACGGCCTCACCGTTGGCAGTGCCGCGGGGTGCCTTGCCTGGACGGGTGTCCGCGCCGGCCCCACTGTCGGCAGTACCGCGGGGTGCCTCGCCTGGACAGACGTCTGCAGCGGCCTCGCCGTCGACGGCGCCGGGAGGGGGCGCCCCCGGCGGGCGGGCGTCCCGCAACGCGGCGCCGGCGAGTGCCGGGTCCGCCTCCGGCGCCGCGGCGGGAGATGGGCGCGCGAAGACGGCGCGACGCCGGGCCGGCGCGGTGCCGCAGCGTCCCCCCGCGGGCGCTGTCCCGAACGGCCGGCCCGCGCGACTCGCCGCACTGGCCGGGGCACGCCCCGCCGCGCCGGTGCCGGCTCCGATCTCCGCGCCCGCCTCGACCCCGGCGGTGGGTGCGCCGCCCGTGGTGGGCGCGCCGTCCGCAGCCGGCGCGGGACAGGCACCGGGCGGCGCCGTGAAGACCGGCACGCTTATCAGGGCTAAGTCGGCCAAACACGCCAAGCACTCCAAACACGCCAAGCATTCCAAGCGCTCCAAGTCCGCTAAGCACGCCAAGCACACGCACGGCGTGGTGCCCGCCGTACATCCCGGGCCGGCCGGTGCCGCCGGGGCAGGCGCCCCTGCCGGACCGGGCTCACTGGTCGCTCCCGCTGGGGCTGGTGCTCCGGTCGCGCCGGCTGGGGCTGGTGTCCCGATCGCCCCGGCTGGAGCGGGCGTCCCGGTCGCTCCCGCTGGGGCTGGCGCTCCGGTCGCTCCAGCCGGAGCCGGTGTCCCGGTCGCGCCGGCCGGGGCGGGTGCGCCGGCCGGTCCGCCGAACACACCGACGGGCGGAGCCGTGTCGCAGTCCACCCAGTCGGCCGTGCCGCTGCTCCCGAACGTCGCTCCGGCCGTGACGCCGGCGGCGTCCCGACCAGAGGGCACTTCCGAGTTGACGGACGTCGCCCCGGCCAGGGCACGGTCGGGACGACGGTCCTGGACGGAGGCACTCGGTATCGCCGTGGTCGTCGAGGCGCTCCTGCTGTGGCTCGCCGGTTTGATCATCGTGCGGCGCGAACACGTGACGCTGCCGCTTCGGAAATGGATCCGCGCGGTGCGGGCGAAGAGCCCCGAGCCGACGCGCTGAGCGCGGCGGTCTCACCGCTCGGGTTCGTTCGGGGGTGGAGAGCCTTGAGCCGACGTGCTGAGTACGGCGGTCTCACCACTCGGGTTCGCCTGGGGTGGAGAGCTTCGAGCTGACGCGCTCAGCACGGCGGCCCCACACCCGGTTTCGGGCGGGCCGTTCCGCGCAATGACCGAGACGCCGCGGCCGGTCGGCGTTCACGCGCCGGGCCTGCGGCGTTCGGCTCATTGCGCGAAACCTGTCGAGCCCGTTGTGATCATTCCCCCGCCACGTGAAAAACGTTCCCTCAAAGGGCGATGGTTATTAGTCTTGCCTGATCGTCGAATTCGTTCACAGGGGAGCCACAATGGCTGCGACGGGGATGACGTGTCCGAAGTGTTCCGGGGTTTGGGACACGCGGGAGCGTAACGGGGTGATGATCGAGGAATGCGTCGGCTGCCAGGGCGTATTCCTCGACCGCGGGGAGTTGGAGCGTTTGATCGACGCGGAGAGCGAGTACCTCGCCAAGCTCGATCCGAGCACGGACGACGCCAACGCGTCGTACCACGGCCGCCATCGACGGGGGATCATGCATCAGATTTTCACGTCCGCCGAATAGCGGGGGCGGTGCTCTGGAGGCGTTCCGCCTCCCAGAGGTCACGATAGGGGCCGCGTCGTTCGACGAGGTCGCGGTGGGGGCCGCGCTGAACGATCCGGCCCCGGTCGAGCACGATCACCTCGTCGGCGGCCGTCAGGGGAGCGAGCCGGTGGGTGACCAGCACGACCGTACGCCGCTCGGCCAGCAGGGCGGTGACGAGGCGATCCGCGGTCGCGAGATCGAGTCCTTCGGTGGGCTCGTCGAGGACGAGCACTGGCGGATCGGCGAGTAGCGCGCGGGCGAGCAGCAGCCGTTGCCGTTGCCCGCCGGACAACCGGGCGTCGCCGGTGGGGGTGTCCCAGCCGTCGGGCAGCCCGTCGATCCAGTCGAGCAGACCGGCGCGGCGTGCGGCGTCGGCCGTTTCGGCGTCGGAGGCGTCCGGCCGTGCCAGCGCCACATTCGCCCGGATCGAGGTGCCGAACACGTGCGCGTCCTGGGTGAGGCCGCGGACGGTCGCGCGTACGTCCCGGGGGTCGTAGGCGCTCTGGAGTGCGTCTCCCAGCAGCACGATGCCCTCGGGCCGTACCTCGCCGGACAGGACGCCGAGCAGAGTGCTCTTGCCAGCGCCGCTCGCGCCGACCACGGCGATCTTCCGCCCGGCGGGGATGCGCAGGTCGATCCCGTCCAGCGCGGTCACGGAGCCGTACGACACCCGGACGCCGCGCAGCTCGATCGCCGGGTGCAGGAGCGGGCGGACCGCCGGCCGCGGCGGTCGGCTGCCCACGGCGGGTGCGGTCCCGACCGTCGAGGCGGTCCTCGCCTGGGCGGTTCTCGTCTGGACGGTCTTGTCCGGGACGGTTCTGTCCGCTCTCGCGGCCCTCGTCGCCCGGTATGGGCCGGACCGAATCGCCTGGCACTCTCCGGGGCGCGGTGGGGCGGCGACCGTACGGTGGACGCGCCGCCCGTCGGCACGTAGCAGGTCGGCGACCCGGCGTGCGGCCGGGCGGATCTCCGACAGCCGCCGCGCGGCGTCCGCGACGGGCAGTACGGCGTCGACCGCGGCGAGCGCCGTCAGGGCGAGGACCGTGACCAGCACACCGTCCGCGCCGTGCCGCCGCGCCGTCCAGATCACGGCGAGTACGGTCGCACCTTGAACGGCCGTGCCGAGTGCCGCGATCGCCGCCTCCACCGCCCCGGCCCGCCGCTCGAGCCGGGCCAGCCGGGCCGCTGTGATGTCCGCGCGGGCGACGAAGCGCTCGGTCGCGCCGAACGCGGCGAGGTCCACCGCGCCGCGTTCCAGGTCGAGGCCGTGAACGGCGAGGTCGGAGCGGGCGTCGGCGGCGCGGCCGGCGTCCGCCCGGGCGGCGAGGGCCGCGAGGGCGGGCAGGACCGTTCCGGCGAGGACCGCGCCGACGGCCAGGACCACTCCCGCCGCGGGCAGTAGGAGCGAGGTCACCACGATCGCGGCCGCACCGGTGATCCAGGAGATCGCGGCGGGAAGGAGACAGCGCAGCAGCAGGTCCTGGACCGCCTCGACGTCGGAGACCATCCGCTGGACGGCGTCCGCGTCCCGGAACGGGGCCGGAGAGCCCTGTTCGGCCGGGTCTGTGGAGCGGCGCAGCGCCTCGTAGACGCGAACGCGTAGACCGGCGAGGACGCGGAGCGCGGCGTCGTGGCCGGCGAGTCGCTCGGTATAGCGGAGTACGCCCCGGAACAGCGCGAACGCCCGTACGCCAACGATGGCCAGAGCGAGTACCGACAGCGGTGGGTGCTGCCCCGCCCGTGCGATCAGCCAGGCGGCGGTCGCGGTGAGCGCGACCGCGCACAGCTCCGCGCCCGCCCCGGCGGCCAGCGCGGCGACCAGGCGAGGTGCCTCACGCGGACCGAACAACCGAAGCACCGACCGCCCATGCGTCAGCCGGGCGTCACCTTCACCGATCACGCGTACACCTCCCGTCCGGACAGGTGGATCACGCGGTCGGCGAGGGACAGCAGCGCCGGGCGGTGGGCGACGAGCAGCGCGGTGCGCCCGTCGAGCAGGCGGCGGGCGGCCTCGGTGACCGCCGATTCGGCCACCAGATCGAGCCGCGCGGTGGGCTCGTCCAGCACCACGATCGGCGCGTCCAGCAGGTACGCGCGCGCGATCGCGACGCGCTGCCGCTGGCCGGTGGACAGGCCGACCCCTCGTTCACCGAGGGGCGTCTCGTATCCGCCGGGCAGCGCGGTGATGAAGTCGTGCGCGGCGGCGGCCTCAGCGGCGGCGCGTACGGCGCCGTCCCCCGCGTCCGGTCGGCCGAGCCGGATGTTGTCGGCGACCGTACCGGCGAACAGATACGGGCGCTGCGGCACGTACGCGACGCGGCGGCGCCACCCGGCCAGGTCGAGGTCGGCGAGGTCGACGCCGTCGATCGTGATCCGGCCGCTCTCGGGGACGACGAAGCCGAGCACCGCCCGCAGGAGCGTGCTCTTGCCGGCGCCGCTCGGCCCGGCAAGCGCCACCCGTTCACCGGGCGCGACGGTCAGGTCGAAGCCGTCAAGGGCGGGCACGTCCGCGCCGGGGTACCGGACGACGAGTCCCGCGACCTCGATCTGCGCCGCCGGCCGCTCCGAACGGGCCCTGTGGGCGGAGCCGGCCTCGGCAACGGGCGCGGTCACCGTGCCGCGCCGCTCGGGAACGGCCGATTGGGCGATCGGTACCGTGCCGGGCCGCTGGGGAGTAGTGGGTTCGATGAGGGTTCCCGTTCCTGCGTCGGGCGGCTGCGGAATGGCAGGCCCGGTGGGGGCCGTCGGTGCCGTGCTGGGGTGGTGGGGAGTAGCGGGTTCGGCGAGGATGGCCGTCCCCGTGCGGGGCGGCTGCGGAGTGGCAGGCTCGGTGGGGATCGTCGGTGCCGTGCCGGGGTGGTGGGGAGTAGCGGGTTCGGCGAGGATGGCCGTCCCCATGCGGGAAGGTTGCGGAATGGCAGGCTCGGTGAGGGCCGTCGGTACCGTGCCGCGCCGTTGAGGAGTGGCGGGTTCGGCAAGGGTTCCCGTTCCTGCATGGGGCGGTTGCGGAACGGCGGGGCCGGTGAGGATCGTCGGTGCCGCGCCGGGGCGCTGGGAAGTGGGACGTTCGGCGAGGATTGCCGTCACCTGGTTGAGGACGGCGCGCCCCTCGGCTGCGGCGTGGAAGCGGGTGCCGAGGAGCCGCAGCGGCAGGTACGCCTCGGGTGCCAGCAGCAGGACCAGCAGCGCCGTCCGGAGATCGAGTGAACCGTCCAGCAGCCGCAGTCCGGCCGGCACGGCCACCAGTGCCACCGACAGCGTGCCGACGATTTCCAGCACGAACGAGGACAGGAACGCGATCCGCAGCGTGCGCACGGTCGCGCGCCGATGGCCGTCCGCCATCGCCCGGACCACCTCGGTCTGCGCCTCGTCCCGGCCGTACGCCCGGAGCGTCGGCAGCCCGGCCACCACGTCGAGGAAGTGGCCGCCGAGCCGGTGCAGCAGGCCCCACTGCCGCTCGGTCGCCTGCTTGGTCTTCCACCCGACGAGCGCGCCGAAGACCGGGAGGAGCGGCAGCGTCACCAGGATGACCAGAGCCGACGGCCAGTCCGCGATGGCCAGCCGTACGAGCACGATCAGCGGGACGACCGCGGCGGCGTACCGCTGAGGCAGGTAGCCGCCGAAGTAGGAATCGAGGGCGTCGAGCCCGCGCCCGAGCAGCGTCACATCGCCCCGCAAGCCGCCATAGCCACCGGCACCGCTGGAGCTGGCAACGCGGCTGGAGCCCTCGCTTGAGCCATCGGGGCCGGTGCGGCTAGCGCCACCATGTGAGCCGCCGAAAGCGCCGCCGCCACCACCGCCGGGACTGCCCGCACCGCCGGGACTGCCCGCACCCCCGGTACCACTGGCGCCGCCGTGACCGCCGGAGAGGCGTGAGCTGGCGGCTTCGTGCCGGAGCAGGCGGGCGCGCAGCTCGCGCTTGCGGCGGGCTGCCGTCCACCGGAACGCCGTGCCCTGTCCCGCGAGGAGGACGGCGCGGCCGGCGACGACCGCGACCAGCGGCAGCAGCACGGCGCTTCCGGCCAGTACCCGGGACAGCAGGTCGGCTTGGGCCACGACGAGCGCGCCCTGGGCGAGGGCGAACAGCAGGTACGTCATCACAGGTACGACGGCTTGTCGACTCGGCCGCGGAAGGTCCACCACACCCATGCCTGGGCGGCGACCAGGAGCGGAAGCATCGGGCCGGCGACCGCGAGCGTGAGGGCGGCTTCGTGTGCGAGGTCGGCGTCCGGCAGGTTCAGGCCGGCGAGGACGGGCACGGCCGTGATCGCGAGCGCGGACGCCGCCAGCGCCCAGCCGTCTCGGGCCCAGCTGCCCCGGGCAGAACCGTTCCCGGCGTGGCCGTCTCGCGCCTGGTCGTTCCCGGCCTGGTGGTCCCGGTCCCGGCTGTCTCGGGCAGAGCCGTTCCCGGCCTGGTCGCCCTGCGCCTGGCCGTTCCCGGCTTGGCCGTCCCGGGCCCAGCTGTCTCGGGCGGAGCCGCTCCCGGCGTGGCCGTCCCGCGCCTGGTCGTTCCCGCTCTGGGCGGCCGCCGGGCGGGCGAGTGTCATCCACACCCCGGCGAGTACCGTCGCGAGCAGGGCCGCGGCGGGGACCGTCGCCGTCAGGTCGTCGGCTCCGGCGCCGACGAGGCAGGGCACGCCCGCCAGGAGCGCCGCCCGTACGACCCACCGTGCCACCGCACGCGCGGTCTCGGTCCCGAGCCGTACGGTGGCGAAGACCGCGCCGTGCAGCGCGAACAGGCCACACGTCGTCACGGCGAACAGCGGACCGCCGCCGCCCATGAGCGCGCCGACCGCCACGCCCCACGATGCCGCGACTCCCCAGCTGCCCGCGACGATCGCCGCGTCCCAGGCCGTTCGCCACGTGTCTTCCGTACGGCGCCCGCGCAGCCATAGGCCCATGTCGCGGACGATCCAGGCGGGGACGAGGATGCTCAGCGCGCCCCACGTCCGCCCGAACAGGTCGGCCTCGAGGATGGGGAACAGCGCGGTCAGCAGGCCGGCCGAGCCGACCAGCCACACCTCGTTGCCGAGGAAGAACGGCGCGATCGTGGCGATGGTCAGCCGGCGTTCGCGGCCGAGGAAGGGCAGCAGCATGCCGACGCCGATGTCGGCGCCGCCGAGTACGAAGTAGCCGACGAGGAAGAAGCCGAGCAGGCAGAACGCGAAGGTCTCCACGGATGGCTCCCGATCAGAAGGAGGGGACGGGCTCGGGTCGGACGGCGGGTTCGGGCCGGCCGAGCGCGGAGCCGTCCGGGCCCTGTCGCGCGTACCGCCGCAGCAGCGCGATGTTCACCACGACGAGGACCGCGAACAGGGCCGTCACGCCCGTGAAGACCGCGATCATCGCTCCGTGCCCGATCGGGCGTACGGCGTCCTCGGTGCGCAGCACGCCGTAGATCAGCCAGGGCTGGCGGCCGGCCTCGCGGTAGATCCAGCCGGCGAGCATCGCCACGTACGGCACGGGGAGGGTCATCATCACGACGCGCAGGAAGATCCGCCCCCGGAGGAGCCAGCCGGTGAACGGCAGCTTCACCAGCGCCATGACGGCCACGACGAACATCCACAGCCAGGCGAACATCATCGCCTCGGCCCCGAACTCGGTCATGAACGGCACGCCGGCCGAGTCATGCACGTACGGGAACTGGACGCCGCCGAACACGACCGCCGGCACGATGGCGGCGACGACCGAGATCAGGCCGATCCGCAGCGACCGGCGGTAGAACTCCGTCTCGCCGGACCGACGCAGGTGCCACGCGCTCACTCCGGTCATGAAGAAGCCCGCGGTGAGGAACGCGCCGGCCGTGATGTGACCGAGCGGCAGGAGCGCCGCCGGGTTGGTGAACAGCGCCCCGGCGGAGTCGACGCGCAGCTCGCCGCCGACGCGCAGGTACCCGACCGGGTTCTTCAGGAAGCCGTTGGCGACGAGGATGAAGTACGCCGAGAGGTACGCGGTCAGCGTGACGACCCAGATCAGCGCGAGGTGGGCGTACCGGTTCAGCCGGTCCCAGCCGAAGATCCACAGGCCGAGGAACGTCGACTCGATGAAGAACGCGACGAGGGTCTCCATCGCGAGCGGCGCCCCGAAGACGTCACGGGCGTGATCGGTCAGCCCGGGCCAGTTCAGCCCGAACTGGAACTCCATCAGCAGGCCGGTGACGATCCCCACCGCGTAGTTGATGACGTACAGCTGGCCCCAGAACCGCACCATGCGGAGATGCACGGCGCTCTCGCCGAAGACCGCCCTGGTCTGCATGATCGCGACGAGCGTCGCGAGCCCGAGTGTCAGCGCGACGAACAGGAAATGGGTGCCCGCCGTCAGGGCGAACAGCCATCGGGCAAGCGACAGTGTGCTCAACGATCCCTCCAGGTCCGGTCGCGGTCCGGTGGACGCGCGCGACGGGGCCCCTGGCGAGGTCCCAGGGGCCGACACCCTGGAAGCAAATCGGACACGGAGGGCGTACGGCGTCCGGCTGCGCTCTACATTCGCGATACACCTCGCGATGCACCCGGCACCCGCGCCGTACCGCGCGGAGTGTAGAACCTCCTCCGGAAGGAGGAGCGAGGTCGAGGGGATCGGGCGGCCCGGTCTCAAGCGGATACCGCTGGGTGATCAGCCGAGCCGGCTCGGGCGTTCCAGCCCGGTCTCGAGCGGAAACGGCCGAGGATCAGCCGAGCCAGCCTGGGCGTACCAGCCCGGACTCGTACGCCAGGACGACGAGTTGCGCGCGGTCGCGGGCGCGCAGCTTGGTGAGGACCCGGCTGACGTGCGTCTTCGCCGTCGCCGGGCTGACGACGAGTCGTTCGGCGATCTCGTCGTTGGACAGTCCGGCCGCGACGAGTTCGAGGACCTCGCGTTCGCGGTCGGTGAGGGCGTTGAGCTCGACGGACGGCGGGGGCTCCTTGATCCGCGCCGCGAACTCAGCGATCAGCCGGCGGGTGACCGACGGTGCGAGCAGCGCGTCACCTCGGGCGGCGACCCGGACCGCGTGGATCAGTTCGATCGGCTCGGTGTCCTTCACCATGAACCCGCTGGCCCCGGCCTTCAGCGCGCTGTACACGTAGTCGTCCAGGTCGAACGTCGTGAGGATCACGACCTTGACGTCGCGGAGCCGCTCGTCGGCGACGATCCGCCGGGTCGCCTCGAGCCCGTCGAGCACGGGCATCCGGATGTCCATGAGGACGACGTCGGGCCGCTCGGCCGCCGCGAGGCGCACGGCCTCGGCACCGTCGCCGGCCTCGGCGATCACGCTGATGTCGTCCTCGTTGTCGAGGATCGAGCGGAACCCGGCCCGTACGAGCGTCTGGTCGTCGGCCAGGACGACCCTGATCGGGGGATGCACCTCCCAATCATCACATCAGGTCCCATCGCGGGGCACGTCACCGCCGAGGCCCGCCTGCGGGCGGGCCCACTGCGCACGTCAGGCCGAGGCGAGCGGCCAGGTGGTCTCGACCCTCGTCGGGGACAGACCGAAGACCTCTGCCACGGCGTCCGGATCCGCCGGAGCATCCGGATGCGCCAGCAGGTCGGCGACGGTCGGGGGCGGCCCGGGCATGTTCGCCGCCTGCTCGACGGAGACCCGCGCGATGGGCACGGAGCGCCCGTTGATCCGCTCCACCATTTCCACGACGGTGAACTCGCTCGGGCCGACGAGGTCGTACGTGCCCGTCCGTCCCGCGCCCTCGGCGGCCTTGATGAGCGCAGCGACCACGTCGTCGGTGTGCACGGGTCGGAAGCGCTGGGTGCCGTCGCCGATCACCCGTACCGGGGCATCGGGGCGTGCCTGGCGGAACATCAGCTCGAACGGGCTCGGGGCCTGCCGCCCTCCGGCGATCGGATGGATCCGGAAGATCACGCTGTCGGTGCCGGACTTCCGCAGGGCGTCCTCTGCCCGGCCCTTCGACCGGACGTACCAGTTCGGATGCGCGGAGTCGGCCGCCACGTAGGACACGTAGACGAGCCGGCACGAGGGGTCGGCGGCCTCGGCGACCAGGCGTGCGGTGGCGACGTTGCCGGCCTCGTAGCTCTCCTCGTCGCGGGCGGCGAAGACGCCGCTCAGGTGGATGACGGCCGAGGCGTTCGCGATCGCCTTCGTGGCCTCCGGCGATGTCGTCCAGTCGGGAATGACCTCGTCGGCGGGAAGATCTTCGAGCGTGCGCGTCAGTGCGATCACGCGCCTCCCGCGCTCGGCGAGGCGGGGCAGGAGGTGGCGTCCGGTCCGGCTGTTGGCGCTGGTCACGACGATGGTGCGCATGGAGTTCGACATCACTGTTCCTCTTCTCGCGCAATGTGTGCTGTGCGAACATATGGCACAGCAAATATTCGCGCAACACCTAACCTGGAGGCATGGATGCGATCGAGGAGTTCGGCCTGCTGCTCAAGGCCGTCACGCGCGAGACGGACCGGCGGATCAACGATCTGCTCCGGCCGCTCGGGATCACGACGAGCCAGGCCGAGGCCCTGCAGCTTCTCGATCGGTACGGCCCGCTCTCCCTCGGCGAACTGGGCACCCTCGTGATCGCGGAAGGAGGTCATCCCAGCCGGCTCGTCGACCGTCTCGTGGCCGCGGGATTCGCCGAGCGTCGGCACGCCAGTGACGACCGGCGGCGCATCGAGATCTCCTGTACACCGCGTGGCAGCGAGCTCGCCCAAGCGGCCCGGGAGCGGAAGGCGCTGTTCCGTACGTGGTTGGCGGAGCGCCTGAGCGAGGCCGACCTCGCGCCGACCATCGCGTTGCTCGACGCCTGCCTGGCGGAGACGCCGCTGGCCGAAACGGTACGTCAACGCCGCACGCGGTCTCTCGCAGGCGAGGACGCCGCGGGCGACCCGGCCTGAGTCGGCACGTCCCATCGCGGGGCCAGACCGCACGTACCCTTTGCCGCTGATGAAACTACTTGACGAGTTGGAAAGTAGTTGCCATCGTGGACAGCGATCAAGGGAGGCTTCTCATGTCCGAGCGTGACACGCACGACGCGATGGACGCCGCGGCCGCGCTGGCCCGCGCCCAGGACCTGGACTCCGCGGTACGGGGCGGTTCCCGGTGGGCCGTTCGCTATCAGCTGGTCTATGGGGCTGCGATCGCCATCACCGTGACCGTGGTCGGCCTGCTCGGCCACCCCGTCGGCACCGTGGTCGGCACGGTCTTCTGGCTCGTGACCCTCGCCGCGCTGATCGTCTACGCGTTGCGGCAGCCGGTGATCCGGCGGGGATTCGGGCAACGTCACAGCCTGGCGCTCGGCGCGTCGACGATGCTCTACATCGGGACGCTGTTCACCGGCACTTCCTACTTCGAGGGCGATCCGGCCTGGTGGCTGCCCGGAGCCGTGGTCGTGGCCCTGCCCGCGTTCATCGGCGCCTACGTGGCGGCGCGGCGATGACCCATCCACGCCATGGCCTCGACGAGGTGATCCACTCGCCGGTGCGCTTCTCCATCGTGGCGACCCTGGCGGCCTCGGAGAAGGCCGAGTTCGGGTACGTCCGCGACACCGTGGAGGTGAGCGACTCGGTCCTGTCCAAGCAGGTGGCCGTGCTGGAGAAGGCCGACTACGTCAAGGTCACCAAGGGCTACGTCGGCAAGCGGCCCCGCACCTGGTTGGCACTGACCTCCGACGGCCGGGCGGCTTTCGCCGCCCACTGCCAGGCGCTGCGCGCCATCGCGGGCGATGCCTGACCCACCGTGTCACGCGACGAGGCGCGCCACCAGTGGACGTTCGTGTTTGGGCAACTCGGCCAGACCACGGCGCACAACGAGAGCGGCCGAGATGAGAGCGCAGGCGCGTGCTGTCTCGACGGCGACATGGTCCACTTCGCCGAGCTTCGCGTTGCGGAGCCAGGCGGACACTTCTGCCCAGGAGTACAAGCTCGCTTTGGGCCGCGCCACTCGAGGAGCGGGAAACCCCCCCGGGCCTCGATCACCACTGATCCAGTAACGCGCCGACGCGGCGGTGACCTTCGCGCGGTCGGCGATGTCCTCGGCAGTCACCAGATCTTCAGTGACACCGATCGCAGTCATCCCGGCCTTCTCTACATCCATGACCGCCGAGATGATCGCTTGCACCGCGTCGTCGGCCTCGCGGGAGAACATGATCGACCCGCCGTCATGGCCTGCCTGGATCGTGGCGTCGATCCCGTCGGCCGCGCATTGACTGGCGCCGGGGTGCTCGATGATCGGGCGTCGTGAGAGGCAATCGTCAGCGCGTTTCCGCGTGTGGCGGGGAGGCGTCGTTGGCGGGGGTCAGCGGGAGGGAGGCGCGGACGAGGAAGCCGCCGCCGGGGCGGGTGTTCGCGGTCAGGGCGCCGCCGATGGTGGCGGCGCGCTCGCGCATCCCGCGGATGCCGTTGCCCGCCGCGGCGTCGGAGCCGCGCCCGTCGTCGGTGATCTCCACGGTGACCTGGCCGGCGTCGTACCTGACGAGGACCGTGGCGGTGGCGGGACCGGCGTGGCGGATGGCGTTGGTCAGGGCCTCCTGGATGATGCGGTAGGCGGTCAGGTCGACCGTCGACGGCAGCGGGGTCCGGTCGCCGGAGACGGTCAGCTCGACGGGGAGCCCGGCGTTCCGCGTCTGGGCGATGAGCTCGTCCAGGTGGTCGAGTGAGGGCACCGGCGTCAGCGGCTGGGCCTCGTCGACCTGGCGGAGCACGCCGAGGGTCGTGCGCAGTTCGCGCAGTGTCTCCTTGCTCGCGTCCTTGATCGCGCTCAGTGCGGCGTACGCCTGCTCGGGGTCGCGCCGGTGCAGCGCGGCGCCCGCCTGCACGTTGATGAGCGAGATCTTGTGCGCGAGCACGTCGTGCAGTTCCCGGGCGATGCGCAGCCGCTCCTCGGTGGCCCGCCGTAGCGCCTCTTCCTCGCGGGTGCGCTCGGCCTCCGCGACCCGTCGCCGGGCCTCGTCGAGGTAGGCGCTGTGGTAGCGGGTCACCTCGCCGGCGATGACGACGACCAGCACCCACGCCAGCACGCCGAGGAACCGGAACAGGTCCGGCCGGTGCCCGACACCGAATTCGGCGACCGCGAAGACCGACAGTCCCGCCGCCGTGCCGACGTACGCGGCGACCCGCTGGCCCTGCGCGGCGGCCAGGTAGGAGGCGACCGCGAATGTCGCCATCTCCATCCCGTCCGGGAAGGGGCCGACGTAGTAGTACGCGGTCGAGACGGCGACGACCGTCGTCGCGAGGACCGGGGCGCGGCGGCGGAGGGCCAGCGCGACCACGCCGACGCCCATCATGAGGTACGCCTTGGGCCCGACCGCCGTGATGCCGCCGGCGTGCCACATCGTGCTGACGATCACGATCACGGCGACGACCGCGGCGACCAGGAAGTCGGCGCGTTGCCCGCTGGGCAGCCGGGGCTTCTTCACCTCTCGCACGGTATCCGAGCCCGCCGGGTTGTCACGCGGGTGACAACGGGGCTCCGGCGAATGTGGTGTACGAGGCAAGTCGCCGCTCCGCACCTCGCGATAGCGTCACGCGGTCACGATGATCACGGGTGGTGTCGGCCTTGGCGCCGGGGCGAGGCAGGGAGTGCGGATATGGCACTGATCGGGCGCCGTGTCGACTCCGATGCCCTGAACGAGCCGCTCATCGCGTCGGTGGCCCGCTGGGCGGCGGAGATGCCGTCCACGCCGGCCTTCACGTTCGTCGATTACGCCGCTGACTCTGAACGGCACACGCTCACGTGGGGTCAGGTGCACCGGCGGGCGCGGGCCATCGCCGCCCGGCTGCGTGAGGTGGCCGAGCCCGGGGAGCGCGTCGCGCTGCTCATGCCGCAGGGCCTCGAGTACCTCACGACGATGATCGGCGCGTTGTACGCCCGGCTCATCGCGGTTCCGCTCTTCTCGCCGGACCTGCCGGGCCACGCCGACCGGCTGATCCGCGCGTACGGCGACGCGGACCCGTCCGTGGCCGTGACGACGACGGCGGCGCTCCCGCAGGTGGAGCGGTTCCTGGACGAGCAGAGCGCGCCGCGTCCCAAGGACGTCGTCCTCGCCGACGCCGTCGCCGTCTCGCTCGCCGCGTCGTGGCAGGGCGAGGAGCTCGCCCTGGACGACGTCGCGTACCTGCAGTACACGTCGGGGTCGACCCGGGCGCCGGCCGGGGTTCAGATCACGCATCGGAACCTCACCGCGAACGCGCTGCAGGTGTGGACCGGGTACGAGGCGCGGCCCGGAGAGACCGTCGGCGTGAGCTGGCTGCCGCTGTTCCACGATATGGGCCTGATCCTGTCGCTGGCGCTGCCGTTGGTCCACGGCAACCACGTCGTGCTCACGGATCCGGTGGCGTTCGTGATGCAGCCGCTGCGCTGGCTGGAACTGCTGTCCGAGCAGGACGACGTGGTCACCGCGGGGCCGAACTTCGCGTACGAGTACTGCGCCTCCCGCGTCACCGAGGAGGAGAAGGCCCGGCTCCGGCTCGGCGGGGTGCGGGTCGCGCTGAACGGGGCGGAGCCGATCCGGCCCGGCACGGTGAGCGGCTTCGCCGACGCGTTCGGCGAGGCGGGGCTGCGCTCCGAGGCGCAGTCGCCGGGGTACGGCCTCGCCGAGGCCACCGTCTATGTCACCAGCAAGACGCGAGGGGAACCGCGGTTCACCGCCTTCGACCGGGCGGCGCTGACCGAGGGCGTGGCGCGGCCGGGCACGGACGCCGTCCTCGTCTCCTGCGGCACGCCGACCGGTCAGGCCGTCGCCATCGTCGGCCCTGAGACCCGGGCCGAGGTGCCCGACGGGCAGGTCGGCGAGATCTGGGTGAACGGGCCGAACGTCTCGCCCGGCTACTGGCGCAACCCCGCGAAGACCGCCGAGGTGTTCGGCGCCGTGCTGGAGGACCCGGCCGACGGGCTGCCCGCCGAGGGCTGGCTGCGCACCGGCGACCTCGGCGTCGTCCACGAGGGCGAGCTGTACGTCACCGGCCGGATCAAGGACCTCATCATCATCGACGGCCGCAACCACTATCCCCAGGATGTGGAGGTCAGCGCGCAGCAGGCGCACGAGGGGATCAGACGCGACCACGCGGCGGCCTTCGCGGTCTCCGGCGAGGACGGCGAACGGGTCGTGGTCGTCGCCGAGCGCGGCCGGCGCGGCGAGGGCGTCCCCGTCGAGGACATCGCGCGTGCCGTCCGTCGCGCCGTGAACGCCGTCCACGAGCTGCGCGTGGACGACTTCGTGCTCGTGGAGCCGGGCGGGGTCCCGCGGACGTCCAGCGGCAAGATCGCGCGGAGTGCCTGCCGGGAGCGGTACCTGGCCGGGACACTGCCCGTCGTCCCCTGATGTTCGCCGGTCTGGGACGGCTCGTCCATCGGCGACGGCTGAGCTGCCTCGCGCTGTGCCTGATCTTCATGGTCGTGTCCGGCATGTGGGGAGCGGGCGCGGTCGCGCGGCTGAAGAGCGGCGGCTTCGACGACCCGCACTCCTCCTCGTCGCTCGTCGCCAAGCTGTCCGCGCAGTACTTCAGCAACTCCACGCCCGACGTCTTCGTCATCTACCGCAGCGACCGGCTGACCGTCGACGACCCCCGCTTCCGGGGCGCGGTCACCACGGCGCTCGCCCGCCTGCCCAAGGACAAGGTCCGCAACGTCCTGACGTACTGGAGCCAGACGCCCCGGGTGGCCGAGCTCGCGTCCAAGGACCGGCACGCGACGTTCGCCGCGGTGCAGCTGGCCGGGGACGACACGGCGAAGGCCAGAGAGTACGACGCCATCGCCGGCCTGTTCACCGCGTCGGACCTGAACGTACGGGTCGGCGGCGGCGTGCCGCTCGCCAAGGAGTTCAACACCCAGACCCAGCGTGACCTGGCCCGGGCGGAGACGATCTCGTTCCCGGTGCTGCTCGTCCTGATGCTCTTCGTGTTCGGCAGCCTCGGGGCCTTCTGGCTGCCGCTCGTCGTCGGGGTCTTCTCCATCGTCGGCGCGTTCACCGTCCTGCGCCTGCTGACGATGGTCACCGACATCTCCTCGTTCAGCGCCGAGGTCATCACGATGATGGGCCTCGGCCTGGCGATCGACTACTCGCTGTTCATCGTCAACCGGTTCCGGGAGGAGCTGGCGCGCGACACCGACCGGCCGACGGCCCTCGCCAACACGATGGCGACCGCCGGCCGCACCATCGCGTTCTCCGGGATCACGGTGACGACCGCGCTCAGCGGGCTGCTGCTGTTCCCGCAGATGTTCCTGCGCTCGGTCGGCATCGGCGGCATGGCGGTCGTGGCCGTCGCGATCGCCGGCGCGCTGTTCCTGCTGCCCGCGCTGCTCGCCCTCCTCGGCCACCGCGTCGAGTTCGGCCGCATGCCCTGGCGCCGCAGGACGCGCGACGACCGGCGTACGAGCGGCCCGTGGTACCGCTTGGCGACCAGCGTCATGCGCCACCCGATCCTGTACTTCGTCGCCGTCATGACGGTCCTCGGGGTCCTGACCACGCCGTTCCTGCACGTCCGGTTCGGCACCACCGACGTACGGGTGCTGCCCACGAGCAGCCCGAACCGGCAGCTGTACGAGGCGTTCCAGCGGGAGTTCCCGACCGGCTCGAAGGACCCGATCGACGTCGTCCTGTCCGGCGACCTCGTACCGAAGAACTTCGTGCCCACGAAGAAACGGCCGGTCCCGTCGTTCATCACCGACTACGAGGCACGGCTGCGGCAACTGCCCGGCGTCACCAGCGTGGAGATCACCGGATACGCCGAGAAGTACGCCGCCGTGCGGATCTCCGTTCGGCACCAGTACGCGGGCATGAGCGACCAGGCACGGGACCTGGTGCGGCATATCCGCGCGATCCCCCCGCACCGCGAGGCGCTGTACGCCGACGTCGGCGGCGGCACGGCCGCCCAGATGGACCTGATGGACAGCCTGAAACGCGGCCTGCCCACGGTCGGCGCGATCATCGGACTCGTCACGTTCATGCTGCTGTTCATGGCGTTCGGGTCGATCGTGCTGCCGCTCAAGGCCGTCGCCATGAACCTGCTGTCCCTCGGCGCGTCCTTCGGCGCCATCGTCTGGGGTTTCCAGGACGGCCACCTCGCGCGCCTGCTGCACTTCACCCCGACCGGCACGACCGAGCCGACGACCATCATCCTCGTCCTGCTGACGGTCTTCGGACTGTCCATGGACTACGAGGTGTTCCTGCTCAGCCGCGTCCGCGAGGAGTGGGACCGTACGGGGGACAACGCGCGATCCGTCGCCGTCGGGGTGCAGCGCACCGGCGGCATCATCTCCAGCGCGGCGCTGCTGTTCCTCGTGGTGATCGCGGTGTTCTCCACCGCGGACATCATGCTGGTCAAGCTGATCGGCGTCGGCATGTTCGTCGCGATCGTCGTCGACGCCTCCCTCGTACGAATGCTGCTGGTCCCGGCGACGATGCGCTTCCTCGGCGCGGCGAACTGGTGGCTCCCCCGCCCCCTGCGCGCCCTCCACTCCCGCATCGACCTGGGCGAACACGACGACTCTCCCCCCGCCGCGACCGTACGGGCCGGGGAGAGCACGCCCGAGCGCGTACGGGCAGAGCAGAGCGCCCTCACGCCCGGGAACGTACGAGCGTCCGGGGGTGAATCCGCGCCGGCGAGCGTGCGGACGTCCGGGGGTGAATCCGCGCCGGCAAGCGTGCGGACGTCCGGGGGTGAATCCGCGTCGGCGAGCGTGCGGACGTCCGGGGGTGAATCCGCGTCGGCGAGCGTGCGGACGTCCGGGGGTGAATCCGCGTCGGCGAGCGTGCGGACGTCCGGGGGTGAATCCGCGTCGGCGAGCGTGCGGACGTCCGGGGGTGAATCCGCGTCGGCGAGCGTGCGGACGTCCGGGGGTGAATCCGCGTCGGCGAGCGTCCGAGCGTCCGGGGGTGAATTCGAGCCGGGGAGCGTACGGCTGCCCGGCGGGGAACCCGAGGCGGGGAGCGTATGGGCGACCGAGCGCACTGGTCCGAGGCACGCTCCCGAGAGCCCGCCCGCGCCGAGGGTGCGGCGGCAGGCGGCGCGGCTGGCCGAGCTCCGCGCGGAGCGCCGGGCGCTCCGGACCGTCCCCGGGCGGGCGGCACCCACCGACACGGCGCTCCGCACCGCCTCTGACCGAGCCGCCCCCACGGACACGGCGCTCCGGACCACCTCTGACCGAGACGCCCCCACCGACATGGCGCTCCGGACCACCTCTGACCGAGACGCCCCCACCGACATGGCGCTCCGGACCGTCCCCGAACGAGACGCCCCTACCGACACGGCGGACGAGCCCACGCTCGCCGACGAGATCCTGCGTCGGGTCGCGGAGGTCAACGGCCGCGCCCCGGCATCCAAGGAGACGCGCGAGACCGCACCCGGCCGCCGCGCTTCCCGCCCCCAGCGAGAGATCGTTCCCAACCCGGATGGACCCGGGTGGCACTGGAAGACACCGGAGGATTGAGCATGCCAGGTAGTCCGCTGCGCCGCGCGATCGCGTCGACCATGGGCGCGGCCCTGGCCGTCGCGGCGGCGGGGGCCGCTCCCGCCGCGGCGGCGAGCAAGCCGAGTTCGAAGGTTCCGAAGACGGCCACGGCGAGCGACGGCTCGCGCGTCACCGCGCAGAAGTGGCTGACGAGCCACGAGGTGGACCTGACGGTCAAGTCGGTGGCGCTCGGCCAGACGGTCAAGGTGCGGATCCTGGTGCCGAAGGCCTGGAAGACCTCGACGACCAAGAAGTTCCCGGTGCTGTACGCGCTGCACGGCGGCCGGGACCACTATGTGTCGTGGACCCGGAGCACCGACATCGAGACCTACGCGTACCGGTACAACGTCATGGTCGTCATGCCGGAAGGCGGCGTGAACGGGTCATATACGAACTGGTACAACTACGGCAAGTACGGCTCCCCGCAGTGGGAGACCTTCCACAACTTCGAAGTCCGCGAGATCGTGGAACGCGCCTACCACGCCGGCACGTCCCGGGCCGTCATGGGCAACTCCTCCGGCGGGCAGGGCGCGATCACCTACGCGGAGCGGTACCCGGGCCTGTACCGCTACGCCGCCTCGTTCAGCGGCCTGCTGTCGATCCGGTCGGTCGGCGTGCCGGCGCTGCTGATGTTCACGATCGTCGGCGCGGGCGACGGCACCGACCCGTTCCGAATCTGGGGCGTACCGGGTGCCGACGACGTCAACTGGCGCCAGCACGACCCGCTGTACCTGATCCAGCGGCTCAAGGGCACCGGCGTCTACATCTCGGCCGGCACCACCGGCAAGCCCGGCCCCGGCGACAACCCCAAGACCGCGCCGTGGGACATCGGCCTGCTCAGCGAACGGGTCGTCGGTGCCACGGACGTGACCTTCCTCCAGAAGGCCCAGGAGCTCAAGATTCCGATCACGTCGCACATCTACGGCAACGGCCGCCACGCGTGGCCCGCCTGGATCCGTGAGATGCACAACGCCTGGCCCAAGCTCATGGCCGCCATCGGCGCCAAGCGCGTCTGAACCCGGCGCCCCGGCGACCTCTTCCGACTCCGAGCAACGGTATGGAGTCGGAAGAGGCCTTGATCGGTATCCGTGACCGCGTCGTCCATGCGGTCATGCTTCAGGGGCGCCGACCGGGCTTGTCGACGATTCCGGCCTGGACGATCTCGCTGGCGATATTCACGGTGCCCGCCTTGGTCACCTCAGTACCGCCGTCCTTCTTCTGGGTACGAAGATCACGGCTCAGGAGTATCCGATCACCCCGATACGCGTAGGTGCCCGGGTCGAGCAGGACCTCCTCGTCCGTCGGGACGTCGCCCACGGCCCCGTCGGTCCGCCCGACGACGGCGATCGCGGGCCTGCCCCGGAGATCCTGGACGTTCCTTCGAACCGTCACTCCGGGGAGCTTCTTCATCGCCTGGAAGGTCGCCGCTTCGAGCTTGGGCGGCACCACCGCGACGACGCGGAGAATCTCGCTCAGGACCTCGAAGTCCGTTGTCCGGTCGGTCGGGGGACGATGCGTTCTGATCCAGCGCAGCAACGCGTCAGGCTCACGCGGCAGCGACGAGACCGTCGCATAGTCCTGCGGCGGAAACGCCGGAAGGTGGTCGAGGTGGCGCAGGCGGCCATGCGGCGCATCCGCGACGAACACCGAGGCGGCGCCCGCAGCGGTCCAGCGATAGATGTCCATCCCGAAGTGGTCGCTGCCGGGCTCGACCCAGCGAGTGTGCTGGTAGACCCACTGGCCTGGACGCGGCGGGGTGAACGGGCGTGACGCGGCCGCGGCGCTGGCACGATCCAGTACCGCGGCGGCGGCATTGGCGACCGGCTCGTTGCCGCCGACGTCGAGCGTGACCGCGGCACCGGCGGCGACCGCCGTGGCCAACGCACCGGCGACCGCCCACCGCCAGGTGAGCCGAGGTGCGTGCCGACGACGGATGGTACGGGTCTGGGACCGGGCCGGTTCCGCGATGCCCGTCAGAAGCCGTGCTCGGGCGGCCTGTCCCGCATCCGGCGTGATCTCCGGAGTGGAACGGCGCAGGTCCTTGATCATCTGCATCTCGTCCATGACTCAGTTCTCCAAAGACGTGGCGAGGGGGTGATTGCCGCCGAGCGCCTTGCGTACCTTCCGGCGCGCCCGGTGCAGGCGGGATCGCACCGTGCCGACAGGGACGGAGAGCGCTTGGGCGGTCTCCTCGTAGCTGAGGTCGCCCCAGGCCACGAGCAGCAGCACGTCGCGATCGCCCTGTGACAGGCCGGCCAGCGCTCCGGCGAGCCGGCGCTCCTGCTCCTGCGCGACGACGCGGCCGGTGACCTGGTCGGCGATCGGCTCGGGCAGCGGATCCGCGCCGGTCCGGCGGAGTGCCCGCAGGTACCGTTCCTCATCCCGGCGGTGCCGGGCGACGAGCGACGTCGCGATGCTGTACAGCCACGGCAACGCGTGGCTGTAGGACAGGTCGTAGGTGTCTCGGCGCTGGAAGGCGATGAGGAACGTCTCGCCGACGAGGTCGTCGGCGACCTGCGTCCCGAGCCGGCGGGCCACATAGCGATGGATCGGCCGGTGGTGCCGGTCGAAGAGGGCCGCGAACCGCTCCGGGTCGGTCCAGGACCGACGGATCAACTCGGCATCGGTGACGTCGGTGTCTCGCGTCACCGCCATGGACTCCCCTGATCGCATCACGACAGCTCTCGTTGCAGCCGGGGTGGTCTGCACCGGAGGCGCGGCCTTGCGCTGAGTGCTCTCACAGAGAATCCCTTCGGCGAGGTTGTGTCGTCAGGCTTTATGCCGAAGAGCCCCACTGAGTTCTCGGACCCGGTCACCTCGCACGTCGACGACGACGGCCGGGTACGCCCGGCCTGCCACGAACCAATCACCTCGGATTGGCCCTGGTCACCGTCGTACGACGACCGGAGGATGGTGCCCATGACGACAACACACGAGACGGGTCGGGTGTCGATCGAGAAGGTCATCCAGTCCCTGCGCGGCCCTTATCAGCCACAGGATCTGGTCACGGCGAACGACACGGTCGTCCGAATCGCCCGGTTCGAAGGCGAGTTTCCCTGGCACGAGCACGATGAAGACGAGCTCTTCCTGTGCTGGGACGGGAGCTTCCGCATCGAGCTGGACGGGCGGGAACCGGTCACGCTCGCCGCAGGCGAGTTGTTCGTCGTGCCCAAGGGCATCAGGCATCGGCCCGTGGCCGAGCACGCCGCACATGCCCTGATGGTCGAGCGTCCCGAGACCAAGCAGTACGGAAACTGAGGTCCTGCCGCCCACGGCTCAGGCGACCGGTCTGGCGACACCGTGCGGACGGCGCACCCGGCAGAGCCGTGTGTGCCGTGACCTGACCCCCGAGAGCCGTCGCCGTAGTCGGTCGACTCGTATCAGGCAGTGTTGGCTGCCGCGGCGAACGCCGTCAGCTCACCGGCGAGGTCCGGGCCGGCCGGGGTGTGCACGACCTCGGTCACTCCGGCGGTGCCGGCCGCGTCGAACCGGGCGGCGATGGAGGCGGCGTCGCCGGTCCAGCCGGGCTCCAGGATCGCCGGTCCGGCGGCGGCGACGATGGAGCGGTCGCGTTCGGTCAGCCGGGACAGGTGGCCCTGGTGGGCGATGAGGTGCCGTTGCCCCTCGGGCCGTACGGCCTCGACCGCGGCGCGCCACTCCTTCCCGCCGGGCATCGCGTCGACCGCGTCACCCGCGTTCTGCCAGACGGCGTGCACGATGCTCGCGTAGCCGGGACCGGCCGCCTCGACGACGCGGGAGGTGGTGTGGTCCTCGCCCGGCCGCAGCACGGTGCCGAACCTGAGCAGCGCGCACTCCGCCCACTCCCGGTCATCCTCCGGCGGGACCGCCGTCATGACGACACCCGGCGCGTCGAGCTCCCGTGCCGTCGCGAATCCCTTCGGGCCTGAGGCCGCCACCCACAGGGGCACCTCGATCGGGCGCGCGGGTCCGTGGCCGGGCAGGTGCATCATCTGACACGGGCGGCCGTCGACCTCGACGACGTCGCCCTTGAGCAACGCTCGTACCTGCCCGTACTGACGGGCGAGGTCGGCCCATGCGATGGGCTTCCGCCCCAGAGCGTGCCGGGCCGTGTAGCCGGTCCCGAAGGCGACGATGAGCCGGCCGGGCGCCAGCTCGTGTACGGAGCCGATGGCCGACGCGGTCACCATGGGGTGCCGCAGGCTCGGCACGGCCACCCCGGTGGCGAGTCCGATCCGCTCGGTCCCGGCGGCGACGCGCGCCAGCGCCACCCACACGTCGCCGTGCAGGGCCGGCGAGTCGAACAGCCAGACGCGTCGATACCCGAGTCGTTCGGCGAGCCGGGCCAGGTCGACGACGTCCACGGTCGGCGGAAGCGCGCAGGAGTACGCGGGCCGCGCCGTCACGACGGGCTCGCGGCCGAGGCGGGCTCCCACAGGGCGACGAGGGCGCCTTCCGGATCCCGGATGACGAGCACGGAACCCACCGGAAGGTCCACCCGCGGCCGGGCGACGGTCGCACCCAGCTCCGTCGCCCGTTTCACCGCGTCATCCAGGACGGCCACCTCCGCGTAGGGGATCCACTGTGGCGTCCGATCGTCGTCCGGGGCGAGCTGCGTGAGCCCTCCCCACGGGCCCTCCACGTCGACGAACATCGGCACGGTCGAGGGCCCGGCGGGGACGTCGGCGACGGTCCAGCCGAAGAGCGCGGTGTAGAAGCGGCGTGATGCCTCGGGGTCGGCGGTCCGCAGATCCATGAAGACGAACGGTGGGGTCACGATTGCCCTCTCGTCGAAGCGATGCGCCCGAACGTCAGGACATGTGTCCCAGGACGCGCGTCCTAACTTAGGACACGTGTCCTGATCGTGCAATGAACGAGTACGCTCCTCGCCTATGGGGTCATCCGTGGAGCGGCGATCGTCGCCGAGCCGGCACGCCAAGAAGGAACAGATCATCGAGGCGGCCATGGAGGTCCTCGCCCGCGACGGCCTGGCCGCGTGCACCGCGCGTGCGGTGGCGGACGCCAGCCCGCTGACGAAGAGCGCGATCCACTACTACTTCGATGACATGGACGAGATCATCGACGGCGCGATGGACCGGCATATGCGCGGCTGCCTCGAACGCATCGGTGACGCCGCGGACCGGCATGACCGACCGGCCGATCGCTTCTGGGCCGCCGTCGAGGCGTACCTGGAGATCTTCGCCGAGCGGCCGAACGCGGCCCTCCTGTGGTTCAGCTACTGGGTCGACGTCGGGCAGAAGGGCCGTCTCGAGCCGATCGACCGGATGCACCAGGCGATGATCGATGTCCTACGCGACCTGCTGGCGGAGATCCCGGTCGACGACCCGCCCAGGCGAGCTCACGCGCTGTTCTCCTACCTGCTCGGCACCCTCATGCAGCAGGCCGTACGCCCCCTGCCGTTCGCCGAGCTGAGGCCGGAAATCGCCACCGTGTGCCGCCTGGACTCCGCGCTCTCCGCCTGAAACATCAGGGTCAGGCGGCTCCGGTACGAACGGCGGTGGCCGCCAGGGTGGTGTACGGCATCGTGAAGCCACCCCCCTCGATGGCGGCGCCGACGTCCTCCAGCACCTCCGCCAGCTTGTCCGGCGGGAGCTGAGTGAGCGCGCCGGTGGTGGGCAGCAGGTCCAGCCACTCGTCCCGGGTGTAGGCCTGCTCCCAATCGAATCGCCACTGCTCCGGCTCGTCGAACCCGCCCGCCTGCCGGATCCCGTCGGCGGCCGTGGCGAACATCGTCTGGTAGATGTCCATGGCCGTCCTGGTCGGCTGGCCGCCTCGGTTCACCGGCGAGTCGGGCACCACCCGCCGGAGTGCCGAGGCGAGGGCTTCTCTCGCCTCGGGTGGAGCGTCGAAGACATGCCCGAACACCGCCAGCCGACCGCCGGGCCGGAGGACCTGCACCGCCTTGGCCACGCCCGCGACCGGGTCCACCCAGTGCCAGGCCTGTCCGGCGATGACCGCGTCGAACACCCGGCCGGCGGAGTCCCACGCCTCGAAGGTCGCCACCTCGACCTCGACCCCGGTCCGCCGGGCGAACTCGGCCATCCGCGCGTCGGGGTCGACGCCGAGCACCGTGCAGCCGGCCGCCTGGAACTGCCGCGCCTCGATACCGGTGCCGCAGCCGACGTCGAGGACGTCGCGGCCGGGGCTGGCGGCGACGATCCGCTCCACCAGGGCGTCGGGATAGCGCGGCCGGGCCCGGTCGTAGCGCTCGGGGTCCACGCCGAACGACTCCGCCATCGCTCGGGCTCGATGCGCCGCCTCACGGGGCGCGCGTTCGGAAGGACGTGGTTGCTCCTGCGGTATAGTGGGCATGTGCCCACCTTAGTGGGCGCATGCCCACTCGGTCAACGAGTGGGACCATTCGACGTACGGAGGGATGCGCGATGCCGACCGGGGTGCACATCCGTGACGCGCGTCAGCAGCTGTTCGACGCCGCCGAGCGCGTCCTGCTCCGGGACGGGCCGAGCGCGCTGACCAGCCGGGCCGTCACCACCGAGGCGGGCGTCGCCAAGGGAGTCCTGCATCGGCACTTCGCCGACTTCGACGCCTTCCTCGCCGAGCTCGTACACGACCGCATCGCCCGCGTCGAGGCCCAGTCCGCCGCCCTGCGCGAGTCCGCCGGGACCGGCACCGTCGCCGGCAACCTCACCGGCGCGCTGATCGAGCTGTTCGACCCGGTCGCCGTGGCGATCGTCGGTCTCGTCATCTTCCGCGACGAACTGCGCGCCCGGCTGCGCCAAGCCGGGGCGGCCGGCATCCCGATCATGACGGAGGCCAGCGCCATGATCCGCTCCTATCTCACCGAGGAGCGCGCACTGGGCCGCATCGCGGCCGACGCCGACGCCGACTCGCTCGCGCTCTCGCTGATCGGCGGCGGGCACATGCTGTTCGCCGACCGGAAGGGCACCCCGCCGGACGCCGATGCCGTCGACAAGCTCGTGACCACGGTCATCGCCGACGTCGTGCAACGAAGGCTGCTCTGAACCGCGTACCGATCCGGCAGGAGCCCGGACACGAGGTCATCGAACGGGCGTCTGGCGTGGTTCGGCTCAGTGGCGGAGGGTGGGACTGCCACCGACCGCGGTGTCGGCGAGAGAGTCGAGAATCGCCAGTTCGTCAAGGCTCGGCTGTGCTGTTCCACTGACCGGAACGCGGCGATCCTGATCGATCGGCTTGATGCGCGGCAGGGCCGGTCTCGAGATTCGGCTTTCACGTAATCCGGATTTCGACTGTCGTTATCCGGTAGAACTCTGGGCGTCACGGTTCCTTACACGTCCTTACTGAAGGATCTCGATGTCCTCGATCGTCTCCACCCCTGCGCCTTCCGGCCTGGCAGGCGAGTGGTGTGAGGAGGAAGGTTCGCCCCCGGCAGTTGCTACTGGAGTCCTCCGTGCTCGGCGGTGCGCGGCCAGGAATGCTGACTCGCGGCGAACTTCTTACTGATTAGCCGACCCCCCACGGATTTGGTTGTGGCCCTGATGAAGATCCTCTGCCTTGAATGCCGGAACGCCGAATACGCCTTGGAGTACCCCACTCAGTCCAGTGCCGAAGTGGACCACGCGATGCCGCCGCCACTCGCATGGGACAATTGTCTGTTGCTTCTTGTCGCAATTGAACCCGGAGATATGACGAAAATTCGTCACGCCGCGAAAGCGATACGCAGGGTCTCTCGCAAGACTGATGCCAAGTCGATTGTGATCAATGCTTTCGCGCATCTATCGCACACGCTGGCGTCGCCCGAAGAATCGCACCAGGCCATCGCCGACCTGCGTGATCGACTTACTGAGAGCACGCCCTACCAGGTGGAGATGACGCCTTTCGGATGGCAGAAGAGCTTCAAGCTCGACGTACTGGGAAACATGGGATCGCAGCGGTTCATTCACATATAGCGAGCCGCTCAGGCCGGCCCGGCACCGCGCGCAATTCGGTTGGGCAAGAAGCCGCAATGCTCAAGGCCCTCCCGCTATTGCGCGGTTCAGCTCGATCAGCCGGGTCGCGCCCGCCTGGACCTCTGCCTCCTCGCCGGGGAAGTACTCAGAGAGGAAGGCCGCCAGGTCGTAGCCGGTGAAGTCGTCGTCTTGGAGCTGCAGTTCGGCTCGGGCCAGCGGCAGCGCCTCTTCGTACCACTCGCTCCAATCGTCATGACCGATTCCCACGACCAGCAGCACCGCGGTGTCCGGAGACTCGGCCGCGAACAGAAGGCGCAGGTCGGCTGTCGCGAGCCGCAGCTCGCTCAGCATTTCAGGCGCCACATCAACCCCAAGCCGCTGTTCCAGGTCGGCGGCGGCGTGCAGTAGTTCGGCAGTGGCGGCCTGGGCGAGCGTCACATCGTCGGCCGCCGATCCGGGCACATGCGATTCATCGAGAGCCGCAAACGCCTGGTCGATGTCCTGCTTGACCTGCGCCGCGGTGTAGCGGGCCTTGACGGCCTCCTTGCGGACGCGGAACGCGTCCACCCTGGCCTGGAGTCGCTGCACCGACAAGGTGGCCTGTTCCTCCGTCGCCACCAGTTCCGCATACCGTCGGCGCGCATCGGCGAGAGCCTCCTGATCAAGATGGCCTCCACCGATCCGCAGTTCCAAACGTTTGCGCTCGGTCGCCAAATCGGCGACGCTTCGGCGAATCCGGTGCAGCAGTTCCCGTTGGCGTTGGTAAGCGTGATCGAGTGCGATCCGGGGATGCTCCGCGCGCAGCAGCGGCTGCAGCGGGACGACCAGAGGTTCCCCGAGGCCAGAGCCACCCTCGAACAGCACCGTCACGGCTTCGCCGACCACCCGGCCAGCCTGCTGATCTTCGGCCAGCAGAGTCGCCAGCCAATCCCGGACTTCGCGCGACATGCGGACCCGATAACCCATGCGCTTCCCTCGGAAGTCTCCACACGGTGGCACGTATGGACCGACATGGACCGCTCTTGCGCCCAGCCTCGCACAGCGGATCTCGGGACGCCGTACGTTATCGGCCGGTTGCGGGCGAATGGGCGGAGCCGGGTGATTGTGCTCGCGGGGGCGCGGGCGGTTCGGCGGCGTGTTTCCTGACGAGCCACAGGCCCGTCAGGATCGCGCCGGCCGCGGTGACGATGCCAGCGGCGAGGAATGCGGTGTCGAGTCCGGTCTCGAAGGTGGCACCGTGGGTCTGTCGGGTGCGGACGATGGCGCCGAGCACCGCGACTCCCAAGATGGCGCCGATCTGCCGGGCGGTGCTGCTGACGCCGGAGGCCAGGCCGCCGTCTTGAGGGTTGACCGAGGACACGGCCGCGCCGGTCAGCGGTGACATCGTCAGACCGAAGCCGATACCGACGATGGCCAGCCGCCACCACACGTTGCCGTAGCCGGTGTCGTGATGGACCGTGGACAGCGTCAGGAGTCCCACCGCCGCGAGGGCCAGTCCTGCGGTGACGACGACGCGGAAGCCGAATCGGGCGGCGATGCGGCCGGCGTACGGGCTGGTGACCACCATGGCCAGCGTGCTGGGCAGGGTCTCGATGCCGGCCCGCAGTACCGAATGGCCTTGCACGAAAACGAAGAACTGGGAGAAGAAGAACGCCGAGCCCATCAGGCTGAAGCCGACGACGACCATGGCGGTGTTGGACACGGTGAACAGCCGCCGCCCGAACAGCCGCAGCGGCAGCATCGGAGTCGCCGCGCGTGCCTCGACGGCGACGAACGACGCGAGCAGGACGGCGGCCGCGGCGAGACTGCCGAGGATCAGCGGGGAGCCCCAGCCGTGGTCGCCTGCCGCGATGAGGCCGAAGGTGAGCGCGCCGACGCCGAGGATCGACAATGCCTGACCGGCCATATCGAGCGTGGGTGCCGCCGGATTGCGGGACTCACCCAGCACTCGCATGCCCGCCAGCAGCGATATCACTCCGATCGGCAGATTGACCAGGAAGATGCTCGGCCAGCCGAACGTGTCGGTGAGGACGCCGCCTGCCACCGGACCTGCCGCCAATCCGACGCCGCTCAGGCCCGCCCACAGGCCGATGGCCTTCACCCGTTCCTGCGGTTGCGGGTATGCCGAGGCCAACAAGGCGAGGGACGCGGGACTCAGTGCCGCGGCCCCGACGCCCTGCAGGATGCGCGCGGTGATCAGCCAGCCGAGCGTCGGGGCGATGCTGCACAACAGCGAGGCCAGCGTGAACACCGCCACGCCGGTCAGGAACAGGCGTTTGCGACCGAACCGGTCGGCGAGCACGCCACCGGCCAACAGCAGCATCGCGACGACGAGCACATAGGCGTCCACGATCCACTGCAGACCGGTCAAGGTGGTGTGCAACTTGAGCTGCATGGTGGGCAGTGCCGCACCGACGATGGTGTTGTCCAGCAGCACCATGAACTGACCGACGCAGGTCAACGCCAGCAACACGCCCCTGTTGGACCGAATGGATTCGGACACAGGTGATCCCCTCCTTCACGACCGGAACCGACGACCCGTGGCGGGTGGTGGGAGGTGGACGCTAACGATTGACATCGATGTCACCTCAAGCCCTGCAGCGGGCGGGCGCCGCTACGCCCAACCGGAAGGGCTACGGTGTCGCTATCGCCGCCATGGGCAGGTGGCGTGGGAGGTGAGGAGGCCGCGATGCGGATCGGTGAGCTGTCGCGGCGGTCCGGGGCGAGTCCGCGTTCGATCAGGTACTACGAATCGGTCGGACTGCTGTCGCCGCGACGCGACAGCCGCGGGTACCGCGATTTCGACGCGAGCGCGGTCGCGCAGATCGCGAAGATCAAACTGTTGCTGCGAGTCGGGCTGGACATCACCGACATCGTCGTGATGCTTCCCCGCGAGGACACGTCCGAGGTCGTGTACTGCGCCCGCGCCCAGCAGCGCATCGACGAACAGATAGCCCGCATCGAGCGCCAGCAGACACTGCTGAGCGACGCCAGATCGCTCCTCCTGGAACTGCAGCGGGTCGGACAGGTCACCGCCACCGACCGGCCGTTCACCGAGCCGGTCCGAGCGGTCAGCGGCAACAGGACCGCGGGAATCCGCTGACCGCGCCGGCCGCATACAGGCTGAGCGCGGTCCCGCGGCGTCGACACCCGATCAGCGGCCGGAGCCGATGGCCGACAGGTTCCCCACGGCGTCGGCATAGTAGGTCGACCCGGCCAGATGAAATGCGATCTGCCGGAACGTCCAGCCCTCTCCGGGCGAATGGTCGAGCTGGTCGGGCGTCAGCGTGGTCAACCGGGCGGCCCAGATCCGGCCGAGCCGGGTGAGCCGACTCGTGGCCTCGTCCAGGTCCTGGTCGGTGAAGGGGGCCAGGTCGACCGGAGTGGTGCACGCCGAGGCATGCCAGCGATCGGGGATCGTCCGCTCTCCGGCCAGCCGCGCCTCCAACTCCGCGAGGTGATCGATGAGGTGATCGGTGACCCGCCGGATCGCCTTGTGCGGGGTGTACAGCCGGTCGCCGGCGGGCAGCGGGCGGCCGTCCCACGCCGTCCAGGTCACCGCGAGCCCGAGTACATGATCGATCATCGCTGTCACGACCCCTGCCGGCTCACGGCCATCGGTGATCGGTACCTCATCGGACATCCGGAACCTCCATCTCGCGAGGCCGTACGGCCGCGGAGGGCCAACGTAGCTCCCGGATACCTCGACGAACGTCGAAACATCGATGCGTTGAACGCCGGCCCAGAGGGCGGCGGTCAGACCGGTGGGTCGGTGCGCAGGAGGCTGTAGGTGACGCCGTCCCGCCAGGCGCCGTCGCGCCATCCGCAGCCACGCATCACGCCTTCGCGGGTGAAGCCCGCCTTCTCCAGGGCGCGCTGTTCGGCGAGGTTCTCGACCTCGGTGTCGGCCTCGATCCGGTGCACGGTGGTGTGCGCGAACAGGTAGCGCGCCAGCAGCCGGTGCGCCTCGGAGCCGTACCCCCGGCCGCGCGCCTCCGGCAGCAGCCCGATGCCCATGCTCCAGCAGTAGGCCGCCGGTGTGGTCTGCCGGCGACGCCAGGCCACGAAGCCCAGCCGCTCGTCGCCGCGGACCACCATCAGCGTGCCGCCGTCCTCGCCGATCATGCCGTTCTCGGCCCACCGTCGCCGGTAGCGGCCCGGGTCGAACCAGCCGAACCGCGCGAACTCCCCTGCCGTCTCCGGGTGCTGCGTCAGGTCCTCCAGGATCTGGACGTCGTCCTCCTCGACCGGCCGCAGCCGTACCTGATCAGTCATGTGTCGATCATCCCGTTCCGGAAGACCGCCGCGTCGGACTTTCTTCGCACGTCTCGACACCAGATGTCCGGGCCGCCCGAAAATGGCTGGCTGGAACCGGATCCCGACTGGTGAGCTGGTCACATGGAGGATCACGGGCTTTCCGGGGCCCAGGTGGCTCGAGGGTTCCACGATGACGTCGTCGCGCCGCTGCTGGCTCGCGCTTTTCCCGGGCTTCGGTATGCGGCGGGAAGGCTTGGTTCTGGATCCGACGTGCTCGGCCTGGATGACGTGATGAGTCGCGATCACGACTGGGGCTGTCGGCTGACACTGCTGATCGACGAGCCCGACCGCAACGCCGTACCGCGGATCAGCCGGCTGCTGGAAAGGGAACTGCCTGAACGATATCGGCGGTTCCCTGTGCGATTCCCGGTCACCTGGAATCCGTCGGTCTCCCACAACGTCGAGGTCGCGACCGTGGCCGACTTCGTCGCCAGTCGACTGGGGATCGACCCGATCGGCGGGCTTTCGGCGCTGGACTGGCTGGTCCTGACCGGCCAGAGCGTGCTCGAGGTGACCGCCGGACCGGTATTCACCGACCAGACCAGCACGTTGGCGCGGGTCCGTACCATGTTGCGCTGGTATCCCCCTGACCTCGAACGGTACGTGCTGGCCGCCGGCTGGCGACGGCTCTCCCAGCAACTGCCGATGGTCGGCCGCGCGGCTGACCGCGGTGACGCGTTCGGCTCACGCCTGGTCAGCGTCGGCTTGGTCCACGATCTGATCTCGCTGGCGTTCGCGCTGTCCCGGCAATGGCCGCCCTATGCCAAGTGGCGGGGCACGGCCTTTCAGGCACTCCCCATCGCGGCAGAACTCAACGGTCTCCTCGACACCGCCACGACGAACCCGGACTGGCGGGAACGCGAAGGCGCCCTCGCCGACGCGTGCGAGGCACTGCTGGACGTCCAGCGCGCACTCGGGCTGCCGGCGCCCGCCTCCGCAGTGACCCCCTTTTTCGACCGGCCCTATCGCACCGTCGATCAGGCCGTTCAGGACGCTCTCCTCGCCGACATCACCACCCCGGAGGTTGCCGCACTGCCGACCGGGATCGGCTCGATCGAGCAGTGGGCCGACAGCGTCGATGTCCTGTCGAGTCCCGGGCGCAGGAAGGCCGTCCAGACCGCTTACCTGGCCTGGATCGAGCTCCACCGAACCGGCAGATGACGTCAGATCACGTCGAGGCGTTCTCCGACCGTCGCCAGGATCGGGCCGGTCCGGGGGAGCAGGTAGAAGTGGTCGCCGGGGTGGACGTCGAGGGCGAACTCCGCGGTGGTCAGTTCCGCCCAGCGCTTCATCTCCGCGGGCTTGACGACGGGGTCGTCCTCCGCGGCGAGCACGGTGATCGGGCGGTCGAGCGGCGGACCGGGCTCGTGCTCGTACGTCTCGACCAGCCGGAAGTCGCCCCGGACGTACGGGAGCACGAGCTCGCGCAGCTGCGGGTCGGCGAGGACCTCCACGTCGGTGCCGCCGAGCCGGTTCAGCGCGCCGACCAGGGTGTCGTCGTCCTTGTCGTGGAGGATCTCGTCGTCGACCGGACGGTCGTGGGCGGCGTGGGAGGCGGAGACGAACAGGTGCCTCGGCGGGTACCCGCGCGCGGTGAGCAGGCGCGCCGTCTCGTACGCGACGGTCGCCCCCATGCTGTGCCCGAACAGCGCGACCGGCCGGCCCGGCAGCGGCGTCAGCGCGTCCGCGACGGCCCGGGCGAGCGAGCCGATGTCATCGGCCAGGGGGTCACTCAACCGGTCCGCGCGCCCCGGGTACTGCACGGCATGGACCTCGATCCACGCCGGCGCGGCCCTGGCCCACGGGCGGTAGAACGCGGCCGACCCGCCGGCGTGCGGAAAACAGAACAGCCGGACGGCGGCGGACGGCCGCGCGTCGAAGCATCGGAACCAGCCCGGCACCGTCAGCCTCTCTCGTCCTGTTCCATGGCCGCGATGAGACTCTTCGGCCGCATGTCCGTCCAGTGTTCGTTGACGTAGTCGAGGCAGGCCTGCCGGCTGTCCTCGCCGTGCGCGACGGTCCACCCGGCGGGGACGTCGATGAACGCCGGCCAGAGGGAGTGCTGCCCCTCGTCGTTGACGAGCACGAGGTAGCGGCCGTCGGGATCCTCGAACGGGTTGGTCATGGCTCCAGAGTCTCCTTCAATCTCGCGGCGATCCGGGCCAGCGGACCGGGATCGGCCACCTCGGTGTGCGCGCAGTCGACGGGGTGCTCCTCGACGTTGGCGGCGTACGGCCGCCAGACGTCGGGATGTGGTCTCGCGTCGTTGCGGGCGGCGGTGAACAGCAGGAGGTCCCCGTCGAACCGCCCGGGGACGAACCGGCGCCCGTTGCGCAGGGCGTTCAGGTAGGCGCGGTACATCCCCTCCAGGTGACGGCCGTCGATCCCGCCGAGCGCGCTGCCCTCCAGGAGAGCGGCGACGTCCCCGGTCGTGACGTCGTCGGCCACGTCGAATCCCAGGTCGCGCAGCAGGTCGGGAAGGGGGACCTCGGCGTCCGGGTCCCCGTCGAGCGGGTAGGCGTCCATGAGCGCGAGCAGCGCCACTTCCTCGCCCTCGGCCCGCAGCCGTACGGCCATGGCGTGCGCGATCAGACCGCCGAGCGACCAGCCCAGCAGGTGGTACGGCCCGGCGGGCTGGACGGCGCGGATCGCCGCGACGTAGTCGGCGGCCGTGTCCTCGATAGACCCCGGCAGCTCCTCGTCGCGGGCGATGCCGCGCGCCTGCAGGCCGTACACCGGCCGGTCCGGAACGTGCCGGACCAGTCCCGCGTACGACCAGGCCACCCCGATCGCGGGATGCACGCAGAACAGCGGCGGCCGGTCTCCTCGTACGCGGAGCGGCAGGAGCACCTCCAGAGGCGGCATGCCGGAGTCCCTCGCGGGATGTGCCGTGCCGAGCCGGCGGGCCAGCGTCGCGACCGTCGGCGCCTCGAACAGCGTGCGGACCGGTATCTCGACGCCCAGTTCGGCGCGGATCCGGCCGGCCAGGCGAGTGGCGAGGAGCGAGTCGCCGCCGAGTTCGAAGAACCCGTCGTCGACCCCCACCCGGTCCAAACCCAGGACCTCCGCGAACAGGCCGCAGAGGATCTCCTCCAGCGGCCCGAGCGGCGGCCGGGAGGCCGAGGAGAGCTCCGGGGCGGGCAGTGCCGCGCGGTCGAGCTTGCCGCTCGGGCTGAGCGGGAGGGCGTCCAGAACGACGATGGCGGAGGGGACCATGTGGCCGGGCAGGGTCCGCGCCGCCGCCTGCCGCAGCTCGGCCGGGTCGGCGTCTCCTTCTCGACCGACCAACCCGTGTCGTTCCCGACCAACCTGTTCTTCCCGACCAACCGGCCCCGACCGACCTCCCGGCCCCGACCGACCTCCCGGCCCGGTGACGTAGGCGACGAGGCGGCGGTCGCCCGGCCGGTCCTCGCGGACGATGGCGGCGGCCTGGGAGACGCCCGGCTGCTCGGTGAGCACCGCCTCGATCTCGCCGAGCTCGATCCGGAAGCCGCGGACCTTGACCTGCGCGTCGGTGCGGCCGAGGTACTCCAGGGCCCCATCGGCCCGCCGACGAACGAGGTCCCCGGTCCGGTACATGCGGCCGGGCGCGAACGGGTCGGCCACGAACCGCTCGGCGGTCAGGGCAGGACGGTTCAGGTAGCCGCGGGCCAGGCCGATCCCCGCGACGTACAGCTCACCGGGCACACCGGGAGGCACCGGCCGCAACCGGCCGTCCAGCACGTACACCCGCGCACCCGCGATCGCCCGGCCGATCATCGACGCGTCGCAGGTCAGCGGCGCGCTCATCGTCGCCGCGACGGTCGTCTCCGTCGGCCCGTACGCGTTGATCATTCGGCGGCCCGGCGCCCAGCGTTCGGCGAGGCCGGGCGGGCACGCCTCGCCGCCGACGACGAGGGTGCGCAGGTTCGCCAGGCCCTCGGGGTCGACGCCGCCGAGCACGGCCGGCGGGACGAAGCCGTGCGTGACCTGCCGCAGCGCGTCCTTGAGCGCCTCGCCGCCGTACACGTCCAGAGGCACGATCGTCACCGTCCCGCCCGACGCGAGCCCCATGAGCAGTTCGAACACCGACGCGTCAAAGCTCGGCGAGGAGAAGTGCAGCGTCCGGTCGCCCGGGGCGACGCCGAACCGCTCGGCCTCGGCTGCGGCCAGGCTCGCCAGGCCCGCGTGCGAGACGACGACACCCTTCGGCCGCCCGGTCGAGCCCGAGGTATAGATCACGTACGCCGCGTTCTCCGCCCGAAGCCGTCGGACGCGGGCGACGCGCCCTTCCGGAGCTGCGGCGTCCGCCCGCACTTGGGAGACCTGCGCTTCCACGGTCGCGGGGTCCGCCCGCACCTGGGAGACCCGCCCTTCCAGGGCCGCGGGGAACGGTTCCGCAGTCAGCGAGGGCGGGGGCACCCGCGGGCCGTCGTACGGGAGCGGAGCGCCGTCGTGCGCGATCACGCAGGCGGGACGGGCGTCGCCGAGCATGTACGCGATGCGGTCCGGCGGATAGCGGGGGTCGATGGGCAGGTACGCGCCGCCCGCCCGGCTGACGGCCAGGGCTGAGACGACGAACTCCGCCGATCGGGGCAGGGCGATCGCCACGATGGTCTCCGGGCCCACCCCGAGCCGGGTCAGCTCGCCGGCGAGCTCACCGGCCCGCGCCCACAGCTCCGCGTAGGTCAGCGAGGCGGCGTCCCCGGCTCGCGTCCCGGCGGGCCGGTCGCCGACTCGCGGCTGCTCGGCGTATCCAGCGGCGTCCCCGACTTGGGCCCCTTGGCCGCTGGCTTCCGGCTGTTCAGCGTGTCCGGCGGCGTCCCCGACTCGTGCCCCGGTGGGCTGGTCGCCGACTTCCGGCTGCTCGGTGTATTCGGCAGCGGCCCCGGTGCGATCGGTGTGCGGAACGGGCGCTTCGGCTGAGGGTGCTCCGGCGGGTCGGGGATGAGCTTCCGGCGGCTCGGGGGACGGCAGCGTGGTGACGGCCAGGGCGTCGGGGGTGCGCTCGACCCACTCGCCGACCAGTTCCGGCAGCGTGCGTGGTGGTATGGCGAGCGGGCCGGACGCCCAGGCGCCCAGGATCTGCTCGCGTTCGCCGGGCAGTAGGACGTTCAGGTCCGCGACGGAGGCGTCCGGCCGCGCGGCCATCGCGCGCAGCAGCCGCTCGACGCGGGCCAGGAGCAGCTCCGCCTCCGCGCGGTCGTACGCGTCCGGCCGGTGGTCGAGCCGCAGCCAGAGCCGGTCGCCGCCGAGGGGCGCGGCGACCAGGGCGAGGGGGTAGTGCGTCGCGTCGAACAGGTCGACGCGCGCCACCCGGACGTCGCCGAGCGAGATATCCCCAGGCTGTGGATAATTCTCGAACGCGGTCATCGTGTCGAACAGCGGCGTCCGGCTGATCTCGGTCAGCCCGAGGTGCTGGTGCGGGAACAGCTCGGCCTGCTCGTCCTGCAGGCGGGTCAACAGGGTCGCGACGGACTCGACCTCGTCGATCCGCGCCCGCACCGGGACGGTGTTGATGAACAGTCCCACCATCCGCTCCACACCGGGGATCTCCGGCGGACGCCCGGACACGGCCGTCCCGAACACCACGTCGTCGCGGCCGGTCAGCCGGGACAGCAGCAGGCCCCACGCGCCCTGGACGAGCGTGTTCGCCGTCAGGCCGTGCCGCCGGACGGCGGCCAGGTCCAGGGCGACCTCCGTGGTGATCCGCTCCGGCGGCAGCGGCGGGCCGGTCACGGTCGCCGGGGCGACCAGCGTGGGCTCCTCCACCCCGTCGAGGGCCCGGGCCCACGACGCGCGGGCGGCCGTACGGTCCCGGCCGGCCAGCCATTCCAGGTACCGCTTGTACGGCGTGACGGGCGGGAGCCCACCGCCGAGGTACAGCGTGAAGAACTCCTCGGCCAGGACCGGCATCGACCAGCCGTCCAGGAGGATGTGGTGGCCGGTGACGATGAGTCGATGCCGGTCCGGGGCCTCCGGGACGAGCGTGAAGCGCAGCAGCGGCGGCCGGGCCAGGTCGAACGGACGGGTCCGCTCGCGCTCGGCGACGGCGTCGGGGTCGCCGGGCGTCTCCGCCCAGGGCAGGGCGACCTCGCGGTGGACGAGCTGCACCGGTTCGCCGTTCTTGCGCTGCCGGAAGCCGCACCGCAGGTTCGCGTGCCGCGCGAGCAGGGCCGACGCGGCCTGCTTCAGCGCCGCGACGTCGAGCGGGCCGACCAGGTCGAGGACCAGCTGCGTCGCGTACAGGTCCCGGTCGTCCAGCGCGGCGTGGAAGTACAGCCCCTGCTGGAGGGGGGACAGCGGCAGGATGTCCTCCAGCCGTCCGCCGTGGGTCGTCACAGGTCCTCCAGCTCCGCCTCGAACTCGTCGATCTCGTCCTGGCCGAGGTCGACGAGGGCGATGTCGGATGGCGTGTGGCCACCCTCCTCGGTGACGGCCAGCTCGCGCAGCGCCGCCGCCCACGCCTCGGCGAGTTCCCGCACGTCGTCCTCCTCGTACAGGCCGGACGCGTACGACCAGGTGACCTTCAGGTGCGGGCCGTCCGGCAGGTCATGGGTCACCGCGTTGACGTCGATGCCGTGCGGCAGCGGCGTGCCCGAACCGTGGCCCATCCCGAGCAGGTCGGACTCGGGCGCGGTCGACCACTCGCCCTGCCCCGGCGCCACCCGGCCCTGGTAGTTGAACCCGAGCTGTGGCGTGGCCGTCAGCCTGCCGCGCGTCGCCGGGTTGAGATAGCGCAGCAGCCCGTACCCGAGCCCGTCGCCGGGGACGGCCCGCAGCTGCTCCTTGATCCGCTTGAGGGCGCGGCCCGGCTCGGTGGTGCCCGGGGTGAGCCGTACGGGATACAGGCTGGTGAACCACCCGACCGTACGGGACAGGTCCACGCCCAGGTCGGCGCGGCCGTGGCCCTCCAGGTCGACGAGCACGCCGTCGCGACCCCGCCAGCGCCGAACCGCCAGGGCGAGCGCGGTGAGCAGGACGTCGTTCACCGTGCCGTGGAAGGCCGCCGGGACGGTCGTGAGCAGCGGTTCGGTGACCTCCGGCGGGAGGGCCGACCGCAGGTGCCGTACGGTCTCGGCGGTGTCCTTCGCCGGGTCCAGGGCCCGGCCGGCCAGCGGCGGGTCGTCCTCGATCGCCGTCCAGAACGCGAGTTCGTCCACACGCTGTGGATCGTTCGCCGCAGCCGCGAGCCGCCCGGCCCACCGCCGGAACGACGTCGGCACCGGGTCGAGCGGATGGCCCTCCAGCGCGAGCACGATATCGGGCAGCAGGATCCGCCATGACACGCCGTCGACGACGAGGTGGTGCAGCGTCAGCAGCAACCGGCCCGGCGCGTCGCCCGCGTCGAACCACACCACCCGCACCATCGCGCCGGCGGCCGGATCCAGGGACCGCTGAGCCGCCTCCGCGTGTTCGGCGATCTCGTCCAGCCCCTCGAGGCGGGTGACGTGCGGGCGCACCGAACCCGGCGGTGTGACCTCGGCGTACCGCCCGTCGAATCGCAGGCGCAGCGCGTCATGGTGGTCCAGGAGCGTCGCGACCGCCCGCGTCAACCGGTCCAGGCCGAGGCCGGGCGGCACGGTGAGCAAAGCCGACTGGTGCAGCGACCCGCCCAGCTCCGCGAACCAGCTCATGATCGGCGTCAGTGGCACCGGCCCGACGCCCGCCCCTTCCGGCTCCGGCTCCGCGCCCTCCTCCGAGGCGGGCCGCGCGACCGCCGCCAGCGCGCCCGGCGTCCGATGCCGGAACACCTCCCGCGCCGTCAACGCCAGCCCCTCCCGCCGGGCCCGCGCGACCAGCTGGATCGCGACGATGCTGTCCCCGCCCAGGTCGAAGAAGCCGTCGTCGGCGCCGGCCGGACCGTCCAGGCCCAGCACCTCCGCGAACAACCGGCACAGCACCTCCTCCTCCGGCGTGCGCGGCGCCCGGCCCGACACCCGGTACTCCGGCGCGGGCAGCGCCGCGCGGTCGAGCTTGCCGTTCGCGGTCAGCGGCAGCTCGGGCAGGGGCACGACGGCCGCCGGGACCATGTACTCCGGCAGCCGTTCCCGGACGAACGCCCGCAGCCCCGCCGGATCGGCGTCGCCCACGACGTACGCGACGAGACGCCTGCCGCCCGAGTCGTCCCGCACGACCACGGCGGCCCGGGAGACGCCCCCGTGCTCGGCCAGCGCCGCCTCGACCTCCCCGGGCTCCACGCGGAAGCCGCGGATCTTGACCTGGTGGTCCGTACGGCCCAGGTACTCCAGCCGCCCGTCGGCACGCAGCCGGACGAGATCCCCGGTGCGGTACATCCGCTCACCCGGCGCACCGTACGGGTCGGCGACGAACCGCTCGGCGGTGAGATCCGGACGGCCCAGGTAGCCGCGGGCCAGGCTGAGACCCGCCGCGTACAGTTCGCCGGGCACACCGGGCGGCACCGGCCGCAGGCGCTCGTCCAGCACGTACACGCGGGTGTTCGCCACCGGGGTGCCCATCGGCGGGACGACCCGGCCGGACAGCGGCGCGCTCACGGTCGTCGCCACGGTCGTCTCCGTCGGCCCGTACGCGTTGATCATGCGGTGGTCCCGCGACCAGCGCTCCACCAGCTCGGGCGGGCACGCCTCACCGGCCACGACGAGCGTCAGCCCCGGCGGCAGCCCGTCGAGGGTGGGCAGCGCGGCCGGCGGCAGCGTCGCGTGCGTGATCCGCTGCTCGGCGACCAGCTCGGCCAGCGGCGTGCCCGGGACGAGGCGGTCCTCGGGCGCGAGCACGAGCGTCGCCCCCGACAGGAGCGCGACGAGCTCCCAGAAGGCCGCGTCGAACCCCGGCGACGCGAACTGCAGCACCCGGCTCCCCGGCCCGATCCCCAGCCGCTCGCGCTGCGTCGCCGCCAGACTCGCGACCCCCCGATGCGTGACGACGACACCCTTGGGCCGTCCGGTCGACCCGGACGTATAGATCACGTACGCCGCGCCGTCCACCCCCGCCTGAAAGCCGGCGGCCGTACGACTCCCGACCCGAGGACGGCCCTCGGCCTGCGGACGACCCCCGACCGCCGAGCCGTCTTCGACACCCAGGCCACCTCCGACCTCCAAGCCGCCCCTGCCCCCCACTTCCAAGTCGCCTCTGGCACCTGGGCCATCCCCGAGCTCCGAGCGACCTCCGGCACCCGAGCCGCCTCTGCCTGGGCCGCCTCCGGCCCCCGGGCCGCCGCTGCCACCTGGGCCATCTCCGCGCTCCGAGCCGCCTCTGGCACCAGAGCCGCCGACGACTCCCGGACCCGACGCGAGGAGCCCGGTCCGTGGAAGGTCCAGGCGTGGTGGGTCGCCGGGGAGGTCGACGTCCTCCCGGGTGACGACGCACACGGGGCTCGCGTCGTCGAACACGTACGCGACGCGGTCCTGCGGGTACGCGATGTCGATCGGCAGGTACGCCGCGCCGGTCATGGACACCGCCAGCATCGCCACGACCAGGTCGACGGAGCGGGGCAGGGCGATGGCCACGATCCGCTCCGGCCGGGCGCCCGCTCCGGCGAGCGTGTCGGCGAGTTCCCCGGCGCGCGCCGTCACCTCGGCGTACGTGAGCTCTTCGCCGTCGAAGACGACTGCCGTCGCGTCCGGAGTGCGGGAGACCTGCAGCTCGAACAGCTCGGCGAGCGTGGCGGGCGGGACGTGCCGGGTCGTGTCGCCCAAGTCCCGCAGAATCCACCGGCGTTCGTCCGGGGTGAGGACGTCGACCGCGCCGACACGAATGTCGGGGTCGGCGGTGACGGCGGCGATCAGCCGATCCAGTCGCGCGACGATCGCCTCGGCGGTCGAGCGGTCGAACAGGTCCGTCGCGTACTCCAGGACGCCTTCGAGGTTCTCCTCCAGGCTCAGCGTCAGGTCGAACTTGGCGGTGCCGGCGTGGAGGTGAAGGGGTTCGGCGGTGAGGCCGGGGAGGGTCAGTTGGGCGCGGGGGTTGTTCTGGAACGCAAGCATGACCTGGAACAGCGGGTGGCGGGCCATGCTGCGCGGTGGGTTCAGGATCTCCACGAGGCGTTCGAAGGGCAGGTCCTGGTGCTGGTAGGCCGCCAGGCCGGTGTCCCGCACCCGCGCGACCAGCTCGCGGAACGTGGGGTCGCCGGAGACGTCGGTGCGCAGGACGAGGGTGTTGACGAACATGCCGACCAGGTCGTCCAGCGCCTGATCGGTCCGGCCCGCGATCGGCGTGCCGATCGGGATGTCGGTGCCAGCGCCCAGCCTGGTCAACAGTGCCGCCAGCGCCGCCTGCACCACCATGAACACGCTGGCGTTCAGCTCCCGAGCCAGGACCGTGACGCGGTCCGCGCCGAGCCGTACGGGAACCTGCCCGCCCTCGAACGACGCCTGGGCGGGGCGGGGGCGGTCGGTGGGCAGGTCGAGCCGGTCGGGGAGTCCGTCCAACGTCGCGCGCCAGTAGGCGATCTGGCGGGAGATGAGGCTGCCGGGGTCGTCCTCGGAGCCGAGCAGTTCCCGCTGCCAGAGCGCGTAGTCGGCGTACTGGACCGGCAACGGCCCCCAGGACGGTGCTCGTCCTTCGCAACGTGACGCGTAGGCGCCGATCAGGTCGCGGGCCAGCGGCGCGAAGGACCAGCCGTCGGCCGCGATGTGGTGCAGCACGACCAGCAGCACATGTTCACCGGGCCCGGTCGCGTACAGGTGGGCGCGGATCGGGATCTCGCTCGCCAGGTCGAACCCGTACGCCGCGTCCCGGGCCAGGGCCGCCGTCACGTCCTCGGGCTCCTCGACCCGCAGCTCCGGACGCCGGTCTTCGAGGATGACCTGGTACGGCCTGCCGTCCGACTCCGGGAAGATCGTCCGCAGCGTCTCGTGCCGGTCGACGAGGTCGGCCAGGGCCGAACGCAGCGCGTCGACGTCCAGGTCACCGGTCAGGCGCAGCGCCACCGGCATGGCGTACGTGGCGGTGCGGCCCTCCAGCCGGGTGAGGTACCACAGGCGTCGCTGCGCGTGCGAGAGCGGCGGCGAGGTGAGTGCGCGAGGCCGGGGCGTCAGCGGCGGGCGAGCGGTGTTTGCTCCCCGCACGGCCGCCGCGAGCCCGGCGACGGTCGGGGTCTCGAACAGCGCGCGGACGGGCAGCTCGACGCCGAGCACCGACCGCACGCGCGCCACCACCCGCGTCGCCAGCAACGAGTCCCCGCCCAGGTCGAAGAACCCGTCATCGACCCCCACCGACGCCGTCCCCAGCACCTCGGCGAATACCCCGCACAACACCTCCTCCACGGGCGTAAGCGGCCCCCGCGACGACGCCGTGATGTCCGGCGCGGGCAGAGCACGCCGATCCACCTTTCCGTTCGGCGTGAGCGGCAGCGCGTCCAGCGGCACGATCGCCGACGGCACCATGTAGTCCGGCAGGCTCTGCCCGGCGAACTTCCGCAGCTCCCCGGCGTCCACGTCTCCTTCCCGACCAACCTGCTCTTCCCGACCTCCCGGCTCCGACCGACCTCCCGGCTCCGACCGACCTCCCGGCCCCGACCGACCTCCCGGTCCGACGACGTACGCGGTGACGCGCCGGTCGCCGGGCCGGTCCTCCCGCACGACGGCGATGGCCTGGGAGACCGAGTCGTGCGCGGTGAGTACGGCCTCGATCTCGCTCAGCTCGATCCGGAACCCTCGGACCTTCACCTGGTGGTCCACCCGGCCGAGATACTCGATCCGCCCATCGGGGAGATGCCGGGCGAGGTCGCCGGTGCGGTACATGCGGCCGGGCCCGTACGGGTCGGCGACGAACCGCTCGGCGGTCAGGTCCGGGCGGCCGAGGTAGCCGCGCGCCAGTCCCGCTCCCGCGATGTACAGCTCGCCGGAGACGCCCGGCGGCACCGGCCGTAGCGCGGCGTCCAGGACGTACACACGGGTGTTGCCGAGGGGACGTCCGATCGGCGGCCGGGCCGCCGTCGCCACGTCGATCGGTGCGTACGTGGACCAGATCGTCGTCTCGGTCGGCCCGTACAGGTTCAGCACCGGGCATCCGCGATTCAGCAGGGCCTGGGCGAGCCCGGCGGGCAGGGCCTCCCCGCCCACCAGCACACGGAGCCCGCCGAGGCCCGGCAGGTCGGCGAGCTCCCGCCACAACGTCGGCGTGGCCTGCATGACCGTCGCATCCGCGATGAGTCGATCGAGCCGGACCGGATCGGCGACCTCCTCCTCCCGCGCCAGCCGGATCCGCGCCCCGGCCAGCAACGGCAGGTAGATCTCGACGACGGAGATGTCGAAGCCGACCGTCGTCACCGCCACGAGCGTGTCCTCGGACGTGAGAGGCACCCGCTCGGCCATCGAGTCGAGGAGGTTGGTGACGGTCCCGTGCGGGACGACGACGCCCTTCGGCCGCCCGGTCGACCCGGAGGTGTAGATGACGTACGCGGGATGTTCCGGGAGCGTACGCCGGGCGCGGGCCGACGAGTCGTCGAGCCGCAGGGGGAGCCGTACCTGGGCCAGGCTCTTGGGCAGCACGTGCGCGGTCGTATCGCAGGTCACCGCCGCGACCGGCCGTGCGTCGTCGACCATCATGGCGATGCGGTCGGCGGGAAAGCGCGTGTCGATCGGGAGGTAGGCGGCGCCCGTCTTGTGCACGGCGAGCACCGCGACGACGAGTTCGGCGGTACGCGGCAGGGCGAGGGCGATGAGTCGTTCCGGACCGGCTCCGTGTTCCTCGATCAGGTGTCGGGCCAGCCGGTCCGCTTCGGCGTTCAGCCGCGCGTAGGTGAACGTCACGGCGGTGTCCGGATCGGCGAGCGTTCCGGCGACGAGTGCCGGTGCGCCCGGTGTCCGCGCGGCCTGCGCCTCGAACAACTCCACCGGCGTGACCTCGGGGAACGGACGGCTCGTGGCGTTCCACTCCGCCAGGATCCGGTGCCGCTCCGGCGCGTCGAGGACGTCGATGTCGCCCACCCTGACCTCCGGGTTCGCGCCGACCGCACGAAGCAGCCGGACGAACCGCGCCGCGATCGTCTCGGCGGTCGCCCGGTCGAACAGGTCCGTCGCGTACTCCAGCACCCCGCTCAGCTCGTCCCCGAGCACGAAGTGAAGGTCGAACTTGGCGGTGCCGGCGTGGAGGTGGAGGGGTTCTGCGGTGAGGCCGGGGAGCGTGAGGTGGGCGCGGGGGTTGTTCTGGAAGGCCAGCATGACCTGGAACAGCGGGTGGCGGGCCATGCTGCGCGGTGGGTTCAGGATCTCCACGAGGCGTTCGAAGGGGAGGTCCTGGTGCTGGTAGGCGGCCAGGTCGGTCTCGCGGACGCGTGCGAGGAGTTCCCGAAAGGTGGGGTTCCCGGAGAGGTCGGTGCGCAGCACGAGGGTGTTGACGAACATGCCGACCAGGTCGTCCACGGCCTGGTCGGTGCGCCCGGCGATCGGCGTGCCGATGGGGATGTCGGTGCCCGCGCCCAGCCTGGTCAGCAGCGTCGCCAGCGCCGCCTGCACCACCATGAACAGGCTGCACTGGTCGCGCCGGGCCAGCGCGGCCAGCCCGGCGCGGAGCTCAGCGTCGATCTCGATCGGGACCTGGCCGCCTTCGTAGGACGCCTCGGCGGGTCGCGGGCGGTCGGCCGGCAGGTCGAGCTGGTCGGGCAGCCCGTTCAGGGTCTCCTGCCAGTAGGTGACCTGGCGAGCGATGAGGCTGCCGGGGTCGTCCTCGGACCCGAGCGCGTCCGGCTGCCAGAGCGCGTAGTCGGCGTACTGGACCGGCAGCGGCTCCCAGCCGGGCGGTCGTCCCTCCGCCCGCGCGGCGTACGCGCCGATCAGGTCCCCGGCGAGCGGGGCGAAGGACCAGCCGTCGGCGGCGATGTGGTGGAGCACCACCAGCAGGACATGCTCGCCGGGGCCGGTCGTGTAGAGGTGGGCGCGGATCGGGATCTCGCTCGCCAGGTCGAACCCGTACGCCGCGTCCTCGGCCAGGGCCGCCGCCACGTCAGCGGTCTCGGCGACCCGCAGCTCGAGGCGCGGATCGTCCAGGACCATCTGCCACGGCTCACCGTCGACCTGCGGGTAGACGGTGCGCAGCACCTCGTGCCGATCGACAACATCGGTCAGCGCGGCCCGCAGCGCGTCGACGTCCAGGTCGCCGGTCAGCCGCAGCGCCAACGGCATGGTGTACGTGGCGCTGCGCCCCTCGAACTGATCGAGGAACCACAGCCGTCGCTGCGCGAACGACAGCGGGACCCGCTCAGGCCGTGGCACGGCCACGAGCGCCGGGCGAGCGCCGCGACGGGTCTGGTCGAGGCGTTCGGCCAGCGCGGCGACGGTCGGGGCGTCGAACAGGGTGCGGACGCCGACTTCGACGTCGAGCACGGCCCGGATCCGGCCGACCATGCGGATCGCCAGGAGCGAGTCGCCTCCGAGGGAGAAGAAGTCGTCATCCGGGCCGACTCCGTCGACGCCGAGGAGCTCGGCGAACAGCCCGCAGACGATCTCCTCGGTCGGCGTGCGGGGCTCTCGCGACGAAGTGGCGGCGAACTCCGGCTCCGGCAGGGCCCGGCGGTCCAGTTTCCCGCTGGTGGTCAACGGCAGTTCGTCGAGGACGACGATGGCCGCCGGGACCATGGCCTCCGGAAGGTGGCGTCCGGCGAGCGTACGCAGGTCCGCCGCCAATCCGGTGCGGTCGGCGACCTGGGCGACGACGTACGCCACCAGCCGCACCCCGTCCGCCCCGTACGGCCGGGCGACCACCACGCAGTGGTCGACGTCCCCATGACCGGAGAGCACGGTTTCGATCTCGCCGGGTTCGATGCGGATGCCGCGGATTTTGACTTGCTGGTCGAGGCGGCCGAGGTATTGGAGTTGGCCGTGGGTGTTCCAGCGTGCGAGGTCTCCGGTGCGGTACATGCGGCCAGGCCCGTACGGGTCGGCGACGAAGCGTTCGGCGGTCAGGCCGGGAAGGTCCTGGTAGCCGCGAGCGAGCTGGACACCCGTGAGATACAGCTCTCCGGGCACACCGGGCGGCACGGGCCGCAGCGCGTGGTCCAGCACGTAAACACGCGTGTTCCACACCGGCCGCCCGATCGGCACACTCGTTGCTCCCGGAGGGCACTGCCAGGCGGTGACGTCCACCGACGCCTCGGTCGGCCCGTACAGGTTGTGCAACTCCGCGTCGGGCAGCACCTGGTTGAAACGCGCCGCCGCCTCGTGTGACAGGGCTTCGCCGCTGCACAGCACCCGCCGCAGGCCCGTGCAGGTTGCGGCCTGCGGTTCCGTCAGGAACGCCGCCAGCATCGACGGCACGAAGTGCGCGGTCGTGACCTGCTCCTCGCGGATCAGCGTCGCGAGGTAGCGAGGATCGCGGTGCCCGTCGGGACGGGCGATGACCAGCGTCGCGCCGGCCTGCAGGGGCCAGAAGAACTCCCACACCGACACGTCGAACGTCGCCGGCGTCTTCTGCACCACCCGGTCACCGGGCCTCAGCCCGTACTCGTCCTGCATCCAGAGCAGCCGGTTGACGATCCCGGCATGCGGGACCACAACACCCTTGGGCCGCCCCGTCGACCCCGACGTGTAGATCACGTACGCGGCGTTGCCCGGCGAGACGACCCGGGCCGGTGCCGTGTCGGGGAACCCGGTCACTTCCTCTCGTACCTCAGGGTCGTCGAGGACCAGCAGTGGTCCGGGTAGCCGATTCGCGATATCGCCGGTGGTGAGGACCAGCGCCGGCCGGGTGTCGGACAGGACGTACGCGACGCGGTCCGCCGGATGGTCCGGGTCGACCGGCACATAGGCCGCGCCCGCCTTGACGACGGCGTACATCGCGACCAGCAGGTCGAAGGAGCGGGGCAGGGCCAGGGCGACGCGGCTTTCCGGTCCGATGCCGCATTCGACCAGGTAGTGGGCCAGACGGTTGGCCCGCGCGTCGAACTCCGCGTAGGTCAGTTCGACGCCTTCGTACACCAGCGCGACCGCGTCGGGCGTGCGGGCGACCTGTGCCTCGAAAAGGTCGGCCAGCGTCACGTCCGGCACCGGACGCGCCGTGGCGTTCCACTCCTCCAGCACCCGTCGCCGTTCGCCGGGAAGCAGCAGGTCCACGGCACCGACGGGTGTGTCGGGCGCGTCGGCGATGGTGTGCAGCAGGTGTGCGAACCGTGCGAGGAGTGTCGCGGCGTCGACGGCGTCGGGGCGGTGGTCGAGGCGGAGGGTCAGCCGGTCGCCGGGGACGACGTACAGCGTCAGGGGATAGTGGGTGGCGTCCCGCTGCGTCGCGCCGGTCAGCCGGAGGCCCGCAATGGACTCGCCCATCGCCGACGGGTTGAACGGATAGTTCTCGAACACGGTGAGCGTGTCGAACAGCGGCGTCACGCCCGACTGGGCGGTGATCTCCGAGAGGCCGAGGTGCTGGTGGCCGAGCAGTGCCGCCTGTTCGGCCTGGAGCCGGGCGAGCAACTGGGCGAGGGTCTCGTCGTCCCGGATCCGGAGCCGTACGGGGACGGTGTTCACGAACAGCCCGATCATCTGCTCGACGCCCGGGATCTCCGGCGGGCGGCCGGAGACCACCTGCCCGAACACCACGTCGGAGCGGCCGGTCAGCCGCGCGAGCAGCAGTCCCCAGGCGGCCTGGACGAGCGTGTTCATGGTGACGCCGTGGCGGCGGGCCCGGGCACGGAGCCGTGCGGTCAGGTCCTCGGGCAGTTCTTCCGACACGGCCGTCGGCGGCACGGGAGGGAGCCCGGCGGCCTCGGGCACCAGAAGCGTGGGCTCCTCGACCCCGTCCAGGGCGGCCGCCCAGGCGCGGGTCGCGGCGGTGTGGTCCTGTCGCTTCAGCCAGGCGAGGTACTCCTTGTACGGGGTCGCGGCCGGGGGCTCGGCGCCGGCGTAGCGGGTCAGCAGCTCGGTGACCAGGGTCGGCGTGGACCAGCCGTCGAGCAGGATGTGGTGGTTGGTGAGGACGATCCGGGCACGGTCGGGTCCGAGCCGTACGAGCGTGAGGCGGATGAGCGGCGGGCGGGCGAGGTCGAAGGGCGTGCCGCGGTCGGCGTCGGCGATCCGGTCGGCCTCGTCCTCGTCGGCCGCCGTCACCTCCTGGAACGGCAGCTCCACCGTGCGCGGGACCACCTGAACCGGTGTCTTGAGCCGGTCGTGCGAGAACGCCGCGCGCAGGTTCGGGTGGCGGCGCAGCAGGTCCTGGCACGCCTTCCGGAGCGCGTCGGCGTCGACCGCGCCCGTCACGTCGAGCACGACCTGCGCCGCGTACACGTCCCGCTCGTCGAGGAGCGCGTGGAACAGCAGGCCGTGCTGCAGTGGTGACAGCGGCCAGACGTCCTCGATCTGTGACCGGTTCAACCCTGCTCCCATAGGTCTTCCAGCGCGTCGATCTCGTCTTGGTCCAGCTCGATGAGGGTGAGGTCGGAGGGTGTGTGCCCGCCGCCGTCCGCGGCGGCCAGCTCCCGCAGCGCGGCGAACCATCGGTCGGCGAGGTCGCGCACCTCGTCCTCGGGCAGCCATCCGTCCGGCCAGACCCATGTCGCCCGCAGGTCGCCGTCCCGCGTGACGGCGTCGATCTCCAGGCCGTGGGCGACCGGCATGGCCGGGTCGTGGCCGGTGCCGAGGACGTCGGACTCCGGGGCCAGGGTCCAGTCGCCGTCCCCGGTGTCGACCCTGCCGAGGTAGTTGAAGAGGATCTGCGGCGCGGGCAGGGCCGCCAGCTCGTCGCGGGTGCGCGGATTGAGGTGGCGCAGCAGCCCGTACCCCGCGTCGGACGGGACCGCCCGTAGCTGCTCCTTCACCCGCTTGAGCGCCTGTCCCGCGTCTTCCGTGCCGGGCTCGAGGCGGACGGGGTGGAGGCTCGTGAACCAGCCGACTGTCCGCGTCAGATCGAGTCCGCCCCGGGTGCCGTGCTCGTCGCCGAGGCCGTCGAGATCCTCGCGCCCGTGCCCCTCCAGGTCGATCAGTACGCCCTCGCCGACGTCTCGCCCGTGGTCGCGGCGCCATGCCGTGACGGCGAGGGCCAGCCCGGTGAGCAGGACGTCGTTCACGCCGCAGTGGAACGCGGCGGGCACGGTGGTCAGGAGCGGTTCGGCCTGCTCACGGGGCAGGGTCACGGTGAATCGCCGCAGGTCCGCTCCTTTGTAGACGTCCCGTGCGCCGGTGCCGAGCGGCGGGTCGGTGACGTCGAGGATCTCGGTCCAGCGCGGGAGTTCGTCCACAACCTGTGGATGGTTCGCGGCCGCGGCGAGGCGCTGGGCCCATCTGCGGTACGACGTCGGCACCGGGTCGAGCGCCGCGCCCTCGAGCGCCAGTACGAGGTCGGGCAGCAGGATCCGCCACGACACTCCGTCGACGACCAGGTGGTGCAGGACCAGCAGCAGTCGTCCCGGCGCGTCGCCCGCGTCGAACCAGACGACCCGGACCACCGCCCCCGCCTCCGGGTCGAGGCTCCGGCGGGCCGCCTCGGCGCGTGCCGCGATCGTCTCGCGGTCGTACCCTTCGACGCGGCTGACGCACGTGGTCGCGTCCACCGTGCCCGGCGGCGCTGTCTCCAGCAACCACGAAACGCCGTCCGCTCGGCGCACCCGCATCCGGAGCGCGTCATGGTGGTCGAGGAGGCTCCGCACCGCCGTGGTGAGCCGCTCCAGGCCCAGCGCCGGCGGCAGGGTCAGCAGCACCGCCTGACTGAACCCGTCGAACCGGCCGCCGCGTTCGGCGAGCCACGACACGATCGGCGGGCGCGGCACGGGGCCGACGCCCGCGCCGGGCGGCTCCGACCGCTCGGCCACGTCCGCGGCCGCCCGCGCGACCGCGGCGAGAGCGGCCGGCGTCCGATGCTCGAACACCTCCCGAGCGCTGATCACGAGCCCGGCGGCCCTGGCCCGCGACACGAGCTGAATCGCGAGAATGCTGTCCCCGCCGAGATCGAAGAACCCGTCCTCGGCCCCGACCGCATCGACGCCCAGCACCTCGGCGAAGACCTCGCCGAGCAGCCGCTCGGCGGGCGTGCCCGGCGTCCGGGACCCGGCGGCGAACATCGGAGGGGGCAGGGCCGCGCGGTCCGTCTTCCCGCTGGGGGTCAACGGCAGTTCGTCGAGCATGACCACGGCCGCCGGGACCATCGACTCCGGCAGCGCCCGCGCGGCGGCCCGCCTCAGCTCCGCCGGGTCGGCGTCTCCGGCGACGTACGCGACGAGACGCCGGTCGCCCGGACGGTCCTCCCGCGCGACGACGACGACCGAGGTCACGCCTTCCTGCTCGGCGAGCACGGTTTCGATTTCGCCGGGTTCGATGCGGATGCCGCGGATTTTGACTTGGTGGTCGAGGCGGCCGAGGTATTCGAGTTGGCCGTGGGTGTTCCAGCGTGCGAGGTCTCCGGTGCGGTACATGCGGCCGGGCCCGTACGGGTCGGCGACGAAGCGTTCGGCGGTCAGGCCGGGCCTGTCGTGGTAGCCGCGAGCGAGCTGGGCACCCGCGAGATACAGCTCTCCGGGCACGCCGGGCGGCACCGGCCGCAGCCCGGGATCCAGCACGTACGCGCGGGTGTTCCAGACCGGCCGCCCGATCGGGACGCTCTCGGATCCCGGGCGATGACGCCACGAGGTCACATCGACGGACGCCTCCGTCGGCCCGTACAGGTTGTGCAGCTCGACACGCGGCAGGACCTGCTGGAACCGTCCCGCGAGTTCGGGGGACAGCGCCTCGCCGCTGCACAGCACCCGCCGCAGGCCCGCGCAGTCGGCGGCCTGCGGTTCGGTCAGGAACGCCGCCAGCATCGACGGCACGAAGTGCGCCGTCGTCACCCGCCATTCCCGGATCAGCTCGGCCAGATAGCCCGCGTCCCGATGGCCGTCCGGCCGGGCGATCACGAGGGCGGCACCCGTCTGCAGGGGCCAGAAGAACTCCCACACCGACACGTCGAACGTCGCCGGTGTCTTCTGCACCACCCGGTCACCGGGCCTCAGCCCGTACTCGTCCTGCGCCCACAGCAGCCGGTTGACGATCCCGGCATGCGGGATCACGACGCCCTTGGGCCGCCCCGTCGATCCCGAGGTGTGGATGACGTACGCGGCGTTGGCAGGCGTCACCGTACGGGCCGGAGCTGTGTCGGGGAATCCGGTCAGTTCCTCTCGTACCTCGGGGTCGTCGAGGACCAGCAGTGGTCCGGGTAGCCGGTTCGCGATATCGCCGGTGGTGAGGATCAGCATCGGCCGGGTGTCGGACAGGACGTACGCGACACGGTCGGCGGGATGGTCGGGGTCGACCGGCACATAGGCCGCGCCCGCCTTGATGACGGCGTACATCGCCACGAGCAGCTCGATCGAGCGCGGCACCGCGAGCGCGACGAACCGTTCCGGCCCTACGCCGCACTCGACCAGGTAGTGCGCCAGACGGTTGACGCGCGCGTCGAACTCCGCGTAGGTCAGCTCGACGCCCTCGTACACCAGCGCGACCGCGTCCGGGGTGCGGGTGACCTGTGCCTCGAACAGGTCGGCCAGCGTGACGCCCGGCACCGGACGCGCCGTGGCGTTCCACTCCTGCAGCACCCGCCGCCGTTCCGCGTCGTCGAGCAGGTCGATCGCGTCGATCCGGACGTCCGGGTCGGCCACGGCGGTCTCGAGTAGGTGGACGAAGCGGGACGCGATCCGTTCGGCGGTTCCGGCGTCGAAGAGGTCGAGGGCGTACTCCAGGGTCCCGCCGAGCCCGGCCGGGCCGCCGTCGGCGCTGCGGTGCTCCTCGAGCATCAGGTGCAGGTCGAACTTTGCCACTCCCGCGTGCACCGGTTCGACGGCCGCTCGCAGTCCGGGCAGGTCGACGACCGCCCGCTCGGTGTTCTGGAACGCGAGCATGGTCTGGAACAGCGGATGCCGGGCCATCGAGCGTTCCGGGGCGACGACCTCGACCAGCCGCTCGAAGGGCAGGTCCTGATGCTGGTAGGCGGCCAGGTCGGTCTCGCGTACGCGGGCCAGGAGCTCGCGGAACGACGGGTCGCCGCTCGTGTCCGTGCGCAGCACGAGCGTGTTGACGAACATGCCGACCAGGTCGTTCAGCGCCTCATCGGTGCGTCCCGCGATGGGTGAGCCGATCGGGACGTCGTCGCCTGCGCCGAGGCGGGTGAGCAGCGCGGCGAGCGCCGCCTGCGCGACCATGAACACGGTCGCGCCGTTCTCGCGGGAGAGGGCCTCCAGCCGGGCGTGCAGCGCGGCGTCGATGTCGAAGGCGACGGTCGCGCCCCGGTACGACGCGCGCGCCGGGCGCGGCCGGTCGGTGGGCAGGGCGAGCCGGTCGGGGAGCCCGGCGAGGGCGTCGCGCCAGTACGCGATCTGCCGTCCGATGAGGTCCTCGTCGAGGAGGGCCCGCTGCCAGAGGGCGTAGTCGGTGTACCGGACCGGCAGCGGATCCCACCGTGGCGTGTCGCCGTCGACCCGCGCCGCGTACGCGGTGATCAGGTCGCGGGCCAGCGGGGCGAGCGACCAGCCGTCGCAGGCGATGTGGTGCACGACGATGAGCAGCAGGTGCTCGTCCGCGCCGAGCGCGTACAGGAAAGCGCGGAGCGGCGGCTCGACCGCCAGGTCGAAGCCCCGCGCGGCGTCCACCGTCAGGCGCTCGTCGAGCTCCGGCCCGGTCGCCGTGGCGACGTCGACGATCCGCAGTTCGGGGGCCATGCCGTCGACGACCAGCTGGTACGGCGTGCCGCCGGAGACGGGGAAGACGGTCCGCAGTGGCTCGTGCCGTTCGGTGAGGTCGCACAGGGCGATCCGGAGGGCGGACTCGTCGAGCTTGCCGGTGAGCCGCAGCGCGATCGGGATGTTGTACGTGCCGGAGGGTTCGTCGTCGAGGCCGTCGAGGAACCACAGCCGCTGCTGCGCGTACGACAGGGGAACGATCGGCGGGTGCTCCACGGGCCGCAGCGGCGGCCGGGCCGAGCCCGCCTCCTCGATGGCCTGGACGACACCGGCGGGTGTGGGCGCCTCGAACAGTGCCCGGATCGTCGGTTCGACACCGAACGCCGACCGGATCCGGCTGATGACGCGGGTGGCGAGCAGCGAGTTGCCGCCCAGATCGAAGAAGCCGCTGTCCGGGTCGACCCGGCCCGCGCCCAGGACGTCGGCGAAGATCCCGCAGACGATCTCCTCCGCCGGGGTCCAGGGCGCCCGGGACCGCCCCGTGGCGGACACTTCCGGGGCGGGCAGCGCGGCCCGGTCGAGCTTCCCGCTCGGGCCCAGAGGAAAGGCGTCGAGGACGACGACGACCGACGGCACCATGTGGGCGGGCAGCCGGTCGGCGGCGAACCCGCGCAGCTCGGCCGGGTCCGCGTCTCCTTCCCGACCAACCAACCCGTATCGTTCCCGACCAGCCTGCTCTTCCCGACCAGCCTGCTCTTCCCGACCAGCCTGCTCTTCCCGACCAACCGGCCCCGACCGACCTCCCGGCCCCGACCGACCTCCCGGCCCAGGCTGACCTCCCGGCCTGGTGACGTACGCGACCAGGCGCTGGTCGCCGGGCCGGTCCTCCCGCAGGAGCACGACGGCCTGGCCCACCGCCTCGTGCGCGGCGAGCACCGCCTCGATCTCGCCCGGCTCGACCCGGAAGCCGCGGATCTTGAGCTGGTGGTCGGTACGGCCGAGGTACTCGACCTGTCCGTCGGCGGTCCAGCGGGCGAGGTCGCCGGTCCGGTACATGCGGCCGGGGCCGAACGGGTTCGAGACGAACCGCTCGGCGGTGAGGCCGGGCCGATCGTGATAGCCGCGCGCCAGGCCGCTGCCGGTCAGGTACAGCTCGCCGGGAACGCCGACGGGGACGGGGTTCAGCCAGGCGTCGAGGATGTACGCGCCGGTGTTGGTCAGCGGCCGGCCGATCGGCGCCCGCGCATCGGGTGCGCCGTCGTCCTCCCAGGCCAGCGCGTACACGGTCGCCTCGGTGGGGCCATAGATGTTGGCGATGCGGGTCTCCGGCAGGGCGTCCCGCGCCTCGCGGAGCAACTGCGGCGGGAGCGCCTCGCCGGCCAGCGCGAGCGTGCCGGCCTTCGGCCGCGCCCCCTGCGCGAGGACCGCGGACAGCGCCGAGGGCACCGCGCAGATCAGGTCGACGTCGACCGGCCGGTCGAGGAGGGCGAGCAGGTCGGGGACGATCTCGATCGAGCCGCCGACCAGCAGTGGAACGAGCGTGTCGAACACGGAGACGTCGAAGTTGAGCGAGGTCGCGGCCAGTACCCGGGACAGCCGCTCCCGCCCGAAGTCGCGCACGGCCCAGTCGACCAGGTCGACGACGCCCCGGTGCGCGACGACGACGCCCTTGGGCCGTCCCGTGGACCCGGAGGTGTAGATCAGGTAGGCGGCGTTGTCCGGCCGTACTCGCCGTGCGCCCGCCGCCGCTCTCCGGAACACCGGCTCGGCGTAGGTCGGCTCCTCCGTGGAGACCGAGGTCTGTTCGGACGGCGCGGGGACGCGGGGGAGCACGGTGCCCTCATGCGCGATGACGCAGGCGGGTTCGGCGTAGGCCGGTTCCTCTGCGGAGACCGAGTCCGGGTCCTGTTCGAGCGGTTCGGCCGGGAGCGGTGCGGGGACGTCGGGCGGCACGCGGGGCAGCGCACGCGGGAGCACGGTGCCCTCGTGCGCGATGACGCAGGCGGGTCCGGCGTCGTCGAGCAGGAGCGCGATGCGCTCCGCCGGATGGCTCAGGTCGATGGGGACGTACGCGGCGCCCGCCTTCAGCACCCCCCACAGCGCCACGATCAGCTCCGCCGCGCGCGGCAGCGCGACCGCCACGAAGTCCTCCGGACCGATACCCCGGGCGACCAGTGCACCAGCCAGCCGCTCCGCCCGCGCGTCCAGCTGGGCGTAGGTCAGCTCGTCGCCCGCGAAGACGACCGCCGTCGCGTCCGGGGTCCTGGCGACCTGCTGCTCGAACAGCTCGGCCAACGTGGCGGGCGGGACCTTCCGGGCAGTGTCGTTGAAGTCCTGAAGGATCCGGTGGCGTTCGCCCGGATCGAGGAGGTCGATCGCGCCGATGCGCGTGTCGGGATCGGCCGCGACCGCGACGATGAGGCGGCCGAGCCGTGCGACGAGCGCCTCGGCGGTCGAGCGGTCGAACAGGTCGGTCGCGTACTCCAGCGCGCCCGCCCCACTCGGATCCAGGTCGAGCAGCAGGTCGAACTTGGCGATCCCCGCGTCGACCGGCCGTACGGTCGCCGCCAGGCCCGGAAGGTCGAGCTCGACCCGGTCGGTGTTCTGGAACGCGAGCATGACCTGGAACAGCGGATGCCGGGCCATACTGCGCTGCGGGTTGAGGATCTCCACGAGACGTTCGAAGGGGAGGTCCTGGTGCTGGTAGGCGGCCAGATCCGCCTCCCGGAGCCGCCCGATCAGCTCCCGGAACGTTGGGTTCCCCGAAAGGTCGGTGCGCAGCACGAGCGTGTTGACGAACATCCCGACCAGGTCGTCCACGGCCTGGTCGGTGCGTCCGGCGATCGGCGTGCCGATGGGGATGTCGGTGCCCGCGCCCAGCCTGCTCAACAGCGCGGCCAAAGCGGCCTGCACCACCATGAACACGCTGGCGTCCGTCTCGCGGGCGAGCGCTGTCAGGGGCTCCGGATCCAGCCGCACCGGAACCCGCGCGCCCTCGTGCGACGCCTGGGCGGGCCGGGGCCGGTCGGTCGGCAGGTCGAGTTCGTCGGGCAGCCCGTTCAGGGTCTCCCGCCAGTACGCGATCTGGCGAGCGATGAGGCTGCCGGGGTCGTCCTCGGACCCGAGCGCGTCCGGCTGCCAGAGCGCGTAGTCGGCGTACTGCACCGGCAGCGGCTCCCAGGCGGGCGCCCGCCCTTCCGCCCGCGCGGCGTACGCGCCGATCAGGTCCCGGGCCAGCGGGGCGAGGGACCACCCGTCGGCCGCGATGTGGTGGAGCACCACCAGCAGCACGTGCTCGCCGGGGCCGGTCGCGTAGAGGTGGGCGCGCAGCGGGATCTCGTGCGCCAGGTCGAACCCGCGCGCGGCGTCCCGGGCCAGGTCGGCGTCCAGGTCGCCGGTCTCGGTCACCGGCAGCTCGGGCCGTACGCCGTCGAGGACGACCTGGCACGGTTCGCCGTCGACCTGCGGGTAGACGGTGCGCAGCACCTCGTGCCGGTCGACGAGGTCGGTCAGCGCCGCCCGCAGGGCGTCGACGTTCAGGTCGCCGGTCAGCCGGAGGGCGGCGGGCATGGTGTAGGTCGTCGTGGGACCGTCCAGCCGGTTCAGGAACCACAGCCGCCGCTGCGCGTACGACAGCGGGACCCGCTCGGGCCTTGGCATGGGCACGAGCGGGGGCCGGGCCGGTGCGGCGGCGTCCAGCCCGGCGGCGAGCCCGGCGACGGTGGGCGTCTCGAAGAGGGCGCGGACGGGCAGTTCCACGCCGAGTACGGATCGGACGCGGGCGACGACGCGGGTGGCCAGCAACGAGTCCCCGCCCAGGTCGAAGAAGCCGTCGTCGATCCCGACCGCCGGCGCGCCCAGCACCTCGGCGAAGACCCCGCACAGCACCTCCTCCACCGGCGTCCGCGGACCACGCGACGACGTGGTGATGTCCGGCGCGGGCAGGGCACGGCGGTCCAGCTTGCCGTTGGGGGTGAGCGGCAGGGCGTCCAGCCGTACGACCGCGGCCGGGACCATGTGCGCCGGGAGGTTCCGCCGCGCCAGGTCGCGGAGTGCGGCGGGGTCCACAGAGCCGGGCTCGGCGGGACCCTGGGGTACGCCCTCGACCTGTTCGACGCCGGGACCGGTGACGTACGCGACGATCCGCCGGTGCCGGTCGTCGTCCGGCCCGTCCTCGCGAACGACCGCCGCGACCTCGTCGACGGACGGGTCGGCGGCGAGCACGGCCTCGATCTCGCCGAGTTCGATGCGGAAGCCGCGCAGCTGAACCTGGTGGTCGGCGCGGCCGACGTACTCCAGGCGGCCGTCGGCGTGCCGCCGGGCCAGGTCACCGGTGCGGTACATGCGGCCGGGCCCGTACGGGTCGGCGACGAACCGTTCGGCGGTCAGATCGGGGCGGCCGAGGTAACCGCGCGCCAGACCGGCCCCCGCGACGTACAGTTCGCCCGTCACGCCGGGCGGCATCGGCCGCAGCGCCGCGTCCAGCACGTACACCCGCAGATCGGGGATGCCGACGCCGATTCCACTGCCTCGATCGGCTGAGGCGTTCAGCGGCGCGTAGGTGACGTGCACCGTGGTCTCGGTGATGCCGTACATGTTGACCAGGACGGGCGCGTCGTCGGCGTGCCGGGAGTACCAGTCGGCGAGGCGGGACGGGTCGAGCGCCTCACCACCGAAGATCACATACCGCAGGGCGAGGTCCCGCGTTGTGTCCCGGTCGGCGCGCATGAGCTGGTGGAACGCCGACGGCGTCTGATTGAGGACCGTGACGCGCTCGTCGTCGAGCAGGCGGAGGAGCTCCTCGGGGGAGCGACTGACGTCGTACGGGACGACGACGAGCCGGCCGCCGTACAGCAGGGCGCCCCACAGCTCCCACACCGAGAAGTCGAAGGCGTAGGAGTGGAAGAGCGTCCAGACGTCCGACGGCCCGAACCCGAACCACGGGTCGGTGGCATCGAGGAGCCGCACGACGTTCTGATGGGGGACGACCACGCCCTTCGGCCGCCCCGTCGACCCGGACGTGTAGATGACGTACGCGGGATGCTCCGGCCGCAGCGGCACGACCGGGTCGTCCTCGGGGTACCCGCCGAGCGCCTCGTCACCGATGCGGACCCGCGTGACGCCTGCGGGCAGTTCGACGGCGGAGGCCGTGAGGACGAGTGTGGGTGCGGCATCCTCCAGCATGGCCGCGACGCGGTTCGCCGGGTAGTCCGGGTCGATCGGGACGTACGCCGCACCGGACTTGAGCACGGCGAGGATCGCCACGACGAGGTCGGCGGATCGGTGGAGGGCCAGGGCGACGAGCCGTTCGGGACCGGCGCCGAGGGCGATGAGGTGGTGGGCCAGCCGGTTCGCGCGGGCGTTCAGCTCCCCGTACGTCAGTGACGTGCCGGCGTCAGCGATCGCGACCGCTTCCGGGTCGCGGGCGACGCGCGCCGCGAACAGACCGGGAATGGTCGCGCGCCGAGCCTCCGGCACCCGGGGCCGGCCGAGAGCCACCGCGCGCTCCTCCGGGAGGGCGACGTCGAGCATGCCGATCGGCCGGTCCGGGCCGGTGGTCGCGAGGGCGCGCAGGAAGTTCAGGAAGCGGGCGTGGTGGGCGGCGACCTCTGCGGGGGCGTACCGCTCCGGGTGGGCGTCGACGTCGATGCGCGTGCCCTCGCCGGCGGCACCCTCGTACACGTTGACGGCGAGGTCCTCGACCGGACCGGTGGTCAGCACGTGCGGGACGCCCCGGTGGCCGGCGAAGTCCAGGTCGCGCTCGAACCCCATGATGTTGATCAGCGGGCCGTACAGCGGGCGGGTGTCGCCGAGGAGGCCGAGGTCACGGCGCAGGTCCTCCAGGCGGTACCGCTGGTGTCGCAGCAGCCGCCCGACCTGCTCGGTCACCTGCCCGATGAGGTCGCGGACCGAGTCGGCGGGCCGGACGCTCAGCCGGAGTGGCAGGACGTTCGACAGCATCCCAGGAGTGCGGCGTGCCGCCGGGGTGGTCCGCGCGGTCACCGCAAGGCCGAGCACGATGTCGGAGACGCCGCACAGCCGGGCGGTGTACGCCGCGGCGGCCGCGATCGTCAGTCCGGTGAGGGTGGTGTCGAGCACTCGAGCCGCGGACGTGATCGCGTCGGCCTCGGCCGGGCTCAGCCCGCCGGACTCCCGGATGAACGTCGCGGACGGCCGGGTGCCGTGGCCGGGGCGAACGGACAGTGCCGGGGCCTCGGGCAGATTCGCGCAGCGGTCCAGCCAGTACGCGCGGTCGCGTTCGAAGCGGCGGGACGCGCGGTACTCCTCGTCCTCGGTGAGCAGCACCTCCAGCGACCCCAGGGTCCCCGCGCCGTACGGCCGTCCGTCGGCCATCGCGGTGTACACCTCGGCGAGCCGCCGCGTGATCTGCGGGCCGCTGTAGCCGTCGACGGCGAGGTGGTGGCAGCGCAGGTACCACAGGTGGCGGTCGTCGCCGAGGCACAGGAGCGCGTTGTCGAACAGCCGCTCGCCCAGCAGGTCGATCGGAGTGGAGGAGGCCGCGCGCATCCACGCGTGCGCGGCCGCCATGGGATCGGCCGCACCGCTCAGGTCGACGACAGGCACCTCGACCGGCGCGATGTCGAGGATCTGCTCCGGCGGCCCCTGCAGTTCGGCCCGGTCCGTGGCCCGGCCCGAAGGCCCACCGTGCCCCGGCTCACCGTGCTCCAGACCACCGTGCCCTGGCCCACTGTGACCCGGCGCAGAGTGACCCGGCGCAGCATGCCTTGGCCCACCGTGTCCCGGCGCAGGGCGGCTCGACGCAGTGTGCCCCGGCCCACCATGTCCCGATCCGCCGTGCTTCGGCCTGCTGTGCTCCAGGGGACCGTGCTTCGGGTCACCGTGCTCTGGCCGACCGCCGGAGGTGAGGTCGACGAGGCGGACGTGGACCGCCTCGACCTCGTGGGCGCAGGCGCGGACCGCGGCGGCGAAGACCTCCGGGTCGACCGGCCCGGCGATCTCGACGTACTGCGCCACCTGGACGGGGGCGTCCGGGTTCAGCAGTTGGGCGTACCAGACTCCGCGCTGCGCGGCGGACAGCGGCCAGGGGATGGACATGGAGGGTCAGGCCGGGAGGTCGGCTGGGGTGGGTTGGTCGGGAACAACGCGGGTCGGTTGGTCGGGAAAGGCCGGGAGGTCGGCCGGGGTCGGTTGGTCGGGAAAAGCAGGGTCGGGGGCGGGCCGGTCGCCGACGCGTTCGGTCAGGTGGGCGGCGAGGGCGTCGATGGTCGGGTGGGTCCAGGCGAGAGTCGGCTCGACGTCCAGGTCGTACTCCGCCTCGATGTCGCCGCACAGGCTCATCGCGTACACCGAGTCCATGCCGTACTCGGCGAGCATGGCCGACGGGTCGATGTCTCCGGGGGAGCGTTCGAGGTACTCGGCGACGCGCTGCGTGAGCCAGTCGCGGATCAGCGTTTCGCTGGGCAAGGGGGCCTCCGTAGGGGGTGGTGCACCGGGTGAGGGGAGCCCGGTCTATCTGCCGGCGAGGGCGCGGAGCTCGGGTTCGAGCTCGGCGTGCAAGGGGCTGAGGTCGCCCGCCAGGAACATCTCGCGCATCCGCCGCCGCTGGATCTTGCCGCTGGTGGTCTTGCCGACGCCGCCCCGCTGGACGAGGACGACGTTCATCGAGGGCAGGCCGAAGGCTCTCGCCAGCTCACCTTTGATCTTCCTGGCGAGGCCTTCGTACGTGAGGTCGCCCAGGTCCTTGGGGCGTACCTCCTGGACGAGTACGACGTGCTCGCGCCCGTTCTCGACGCCGAACGCGGCGGCGGCCCGCGCGGCGGGGTGGACGTCCCGGCTCGCCTCTTCCACATCCTGTGGATAGATGTTCCGGCCGTTGACGATGATCAGATCCTTCAGGCGGCCGGTGACGTACAACTGACCGTCGTGGAGGAAGCCGAGGTCGCCGGTGCGCAGGAACGGCCCCTCCCCGGTGGACAGGTGCGCCTGGAAGGTCTCTTCGCTCGCCTCGGCGCGCTGCCAGTACTTCAGCGCGACGCTGCCGCCCGCGACCCAGATCTCGCCGATCCGGCCGTCGGGCAGCGGCGCGGCCGACTCGGGCTGGACGATCCGTACGGTCAGGTCGATCGGCCGACCGCAGGCGACCAGCTCCACGTAGTCTCCTTCCCGACCGACCTGCTCTCCCCGACCAACCGACCCCGACCGACCTCCCGGCCCCGACTGACCTGCCAGTCCTTCCGGACCAACCGACCCTGACCGGCCTCCTGGTCCTTCCGGATCAATCGACCCCGGCCGACTTCCCGGTCCTTCCGGACCAATCGACCCCGCCTGACCTCCGGGTCCTTCCGGGCCAACCCGCCCGCGTCGTTCCCGACCAACCCACCCCGGCCGACCTCCCGGTGCCGACGGCTCGGCGCGGTCCTGCTCCAGTGCGGCCGCGTCGAAGCGGCCGATGACCGGTCCGCACCCGCGTTCGGTGCCGGTGACGAGTAGCGTCGACTCGGCCATGCCGTAGCCGGGCGCCCAGACCTCCCGGCGGAACCCGAGGGCGCCGAACCGCTGGACGACCTTCTCCAGCGTCGCCGTACGGACGGGCTCGGCGCCGTTGAGCGCCCAGGCGAGCGAGGACAGGTCCAGGCCGTCGAGCTGGTCGTCCTTGACCCCGCGAACCAGCCACTCGTAGGCGAAGTTCGGCGCGACGGTGTACCCGGCCCGGTAGCGGCTGATCATCCGCAGCCACAGCACCGGCTTCATCACGAACGACACGGGCGAGGTGAAGGCCAGGCTGCCGCCCGCGTACAGCGGCTGGAGGAGCAGCCCGATCAGCCCCATGTCGTGGTAGTGCGGCAGCCAGCCCGCGCCGATCCCGTTCTCGGGGCGGCCGAGCACCGTGTAGATCTGCGCCGAGTTGTGCAGCAGGTTCCCGTGGGAGAGCAGCACGCCGCGTGGCTCGCTGGTCGAGCCGGAGGTGTACTGCAGGTACGCAGGCGTGTCCGGCTCCAGCTCCGGCATCTTCCACGTGTCCGCGTCGGGGAGCTCGATGGCATCGGTGGCGACGCACTCCACCCGGCCGTCGAGGCCGGCGTCGCGCAGCCATGCGGCGAGCAGCGGCGCGTTCGCGTTGTCCGTGAGCACCATCCGGATGTCGGCGTCCTTGATGATGCCCTCCGCGCGTTCGAGTGCGCGCGGATCGGTCGACGGCAGCGGTGACGGCACCGCGATCACCTGCGAATACAGGCAGCCGAGGAACATCCGGAGGAACTCCAGCCCCGCCGGGTAGAGCAGCAGCGCCGCCTCCCCGTCCAGCCCGGCGCGGCCGAGCCACGCACCGGCCGACCGCGCGCGGCGGTCGAGGTCCGCGAACGTCGCCCGCTCGACCTCGACCAGGTCGCCCTTGTGATCGTCGACGAACACGTACCAACGCTCGTCTCCGAAGCGCGCGACCTGGGCGCGCAGGTGGTGCACGAAGCTCGTCATCGACCGTCCCCGTTCATGTGGTGAGTCCCCCGTCCAGCGCGTCACAGGCACGGCCAACGCCGTCCTCCGCCGCGATGCGTCGGCCGATCAGCGCCGCCCGGTGGCGCATCGCGCCGTCGCGCACGGTGGTGGTGATCCGTTCGGCCAGCGTTCCCGGCCCGAGCCGTTTGATCGGCAGCGGCGGTGGCCCGGCCCCGATCGCCGCCACCCGGTCGCCCCAGAACGGCTGGTCGCCGAAGAACGGGCAGATGACGGCGGGGATCCCGGCGCGCAGGGCGGCGGCGGTGGTGCCCGCGCCGCCGTGGTGCACGACCGCGAGCGTCTGCGGGAAGAGCCACGAGTGCGGCACGTCGCGTACGACGAGGATGTCGTCGTCCACGTCCTCCCCGAAGGCGACGATCCCCCGGACGCCGGCGACGCGCAGCGCCGCCCGTATCGTCCGGAAGGCCGCCTCGGGGTCGCGGGGCACCATGCTGCCGAAGCCGACGTAGACCGGGGGCGGACCGGAGGCGAGGAAGTCCGTGAGCCGCGGGTCCGGGGTCCAGGAGGGCTCGTCGAGGAACCAGTAGCCGGTGACGTGCACGGACGGCGGCCAGTCCGGTGGCCGCGGCACGACGGCCTCGCTGAAGCAGGCCAGCACCGGGACGTCCCGGATGCTTCGCATCGGGCCGCGCAGGGAGAGCTTCGGCAGGCCGAGCGCGTCCCGGCGCCACGGGTCGACGATGGGCCGGCCCAGCTGCCAGGCGATCTGGTCGACGAGGTGGAAGCTCAGCCGCTCGGCCCCGAACGCCCGGCGCACGAGCGGGTGCGGGAACGCGCTCGTCGGATGGCTGGGCTGAAAGTGGATCAGCGCCTCGTCGACGTGCAGGTACTCGGCGAGGTGATGCCCGACGAATCCCAGCGTCGGGCAGAGCAGCAGGTCGGCGTCCTTGGAAGCGGACCGGATCTCCTCGAGGAGCATCTCGGCCATCGGCCGGATGAGCCGCTTGAACCCGCTGACGAACCGCACCGGGTTGCGGCCGCCCAGCAGCCACTCCCGTACCTCGTCGGTCTCCAGGAGCCGCGCCGGGTCGACGGACAGGACGGCCGTGTCGAGTCCCGCGGCCAGCGACTCGTGGCCGGCGGCGATGATCAGCCGTACGGTGTTTCCGCGCGCGGCGAGTCCCCGGGCGAGCGCGACGCAGGGCTGGACGTCCCCCCGGGAACCGGCCGCCAGTATGACGATGGTGCGCGCCACCGCGGTCACCCAGTGCTCTCGGCGGGCGGCGCCCAGGTGAGCAGCGGAGGCCTTTCCGGGGTGTCGCTGGTCTCGGCGGCGGGCGGTGTCCGGGTCAGCAGCGGCGGCTCCGGCGCGGCGAGTGCGGCGGGTGCGGTCGGCGTGGCGGGGACGGCCTCCTCAGGCGGCGACCAGGTGAGCAGTGGCGGCGGTTCCGGCGTGACGCGAGTGCCCGCGGTCTCGCTCCATTGGGGCCGGGCGTGCCGGGCGCGGGGCTTCTTTGGCGGCAGCGAGACGAGGGCGATCAGCGCGCCGAGGCAGACCAGTCCGGCACCGTACAGCAGGCCGATCGAGGTCGCGTGCTGGAACGCGGCGGCGTGCGTCGCCCCCGAGGCCACCTCGGAATCCTGCCGCGCCGCGATGATCAGGCCGATGACGGCGATGCCGAACGCCCCGGAGACCTCCCGCCCGACGCTGAGGATTCCGCCCGCGACGCCGTGGCGCTCGTCCGGGATCGAGCCCAGAACGTACGCGGTGAGCGGCATGTTCAGCGCCGAGCCGACGCCGATCAGGGCGACGCCGGGCAGCAGGTCGGTGTAGCCGTCGCCGGGGCGCAGCAGCGCGAACGCCGTCATCCCGACGGCCATGAGCAGCAGTCCCCAGGCGATCGTGGACCGGGCGCCGAGCTTCCGGCCGACCCAGAACGACACCGGGGTCAGGAGGGCGATCACCACGGCCGGCGGCAGGAACACCGAGCCGGTCTTGGTCGGGGAGAACCGCAGCACCTCCTGCAGGAACAGCGAGGCGTAGAAGAGCACGCCGTTGAAGCCGACGCCCCACAGGATCTGCACGGCGACGCCGCCCGCGAACGCCCGGCTCCGGAAGAACACCACGTCGATCATCGGCGTGGCGGCCCACCGCTCGACGACGATCAGCGCCACGAGCCCCACGGCGGCCAACGTGAACGCGCCGATCACCAGGCCGCTGCCCCACCCATGCGCGGAGACCTCGCTGAGCGCGTACGTGACGGCGAACAGCGTCGTGCCGGAGGCGAGCATGCCGGGCAGGTCGACGCCCTGCGCCGTGGTGTCCCGCGACTCCGGGATGACCAGGAGGCCCAGCAGGACGACCAGCACGCCGGGCGCGAGGTTGATGAGGAAGATCCAGTTCCATGCCCAGTGCTGGGCGATGTACCCACCGGCCACCGGGCCGAGGGCGAGGGCCAGCGCGGCGGAACCGACCCAGACGACGGTGCCGGTCGCCTGCTCGCGTTCGGTACGGCCGACGGTGACGAGTGCGAGCCCGGCCGGGATGACGAGTGCGCCGCCGGCGCCCTGGACGACCCGGGCGGCGATCAGCGTCTCGGCGGTCTGCGCCAGCCCGGCGAGCCCCGACGCCGTCGTGAAGATCGTCAGACCGATCAGGAAGATCTTCTTGCGGCCGTACACGTCCGCCATCCGGCCGCCGGCGAGCATCACGCTGGCGAAGATCACGATGTACGAGGTGGCGACCCACTCCAGCGTGGACAGGGAAATGCGCAGGTCACGCTGGATCGACGGCAGCGCGACGTTCACGACCGTGTTGTCCAGCGTGGTCATGAACCCGGCGACCGCGATCACAGTGAGCGTCCATCCATGTCGCGCGCGGGTCATTCGCCCTATAACGCCATATTCGCCACCAGGAGTCTTGTCATCGGCGTGATAAGCCCCGTGGGAGAAAAGTGGCCTATGTGCGCATCGATACGCATGCCGGATAAGACACGGTGTTCACTCCTCAGCGTCTTTTCCCGTGTGACCGTGTGTAATGGGGGTAGCACAAATGGCGGCTACCGAGCCGGGCGAAGCCGGCCCCCGCCGACTCGAAAAGTCGGCGATTCGCCGGTTTCTCATCGACGCCGTGGCGACTCGATGCCGGATACCCTCTTCCGAAGTCGACCCGGACCAGCCGCTCGACGAGTTCGGCCTGACCTCGCGCGATGCGGTCGCCATCGCCGGTGAACTCGAACGCCTCATCGGCGCACGGCTGCCCGCCACCCTCGTTTACGAACATCCGACCATCGCGCGGCTCACCGATGTCATCGCCCACGGTGAATTCGCCGCTCCGGACGGTGATTTCGCTAATCGGCCAGAATCGGCCACAACCGATTCCGGCGAACCCATTGCGGTGGTAGGAATAGGCTGTCGTTTCCCCGGCGGTGTGTCCGGACCGGCGGCGTACTGGCGATTTCTCCTCGACCGCGGCGACGCGATCCGCGAGGTCCCCGACGGACGCTGGGACGCCTTCGACGACGGCTCACTCGAGGACGTCACCCGGCTCGGCGGATTCCTCGACGACATCGCCGGCTTCGACTCGCGGTTCTTCGGCATCACGCCCGACGAGGCCGACGTCATGGACCCGCAGCAGCGGCTCCTCCTCGAGGTCGCCTGGGAGGCCTTCCAGCACGCGGGCGTCGCGCCCCCGAGCCTGCGCGGCAGCCGCACCGGGGTGTTCGTCGGCGTCTCCGCCCCCGAGTACGGCTACGTCACCGGGACCGCGCCGCTACGGCCCTGGACCGCGACCGGCGCCGCGCTGAGCATCGTCGCGAACCGCCTGTCCTACCTCCTCGACCTGCGCGGCCCATCGATGATCGTCGACACGGCCTGCTCGTCGTCGCTGGTCGCGACCCACCTGGCCGTACGATCCCTGCACGAGGGAGAGAGCGACCTCGCCGTCGCCGGCGGCGTCAACGTCCTGCTCTCCCCGCTGATCACCAAGACGTTCGACCTAGGGGGCGCGACCGCCCCGGACGGCCACTGCAAGCCGTTCGACGCGTCCGGGGACGGCATGGTCCGCGCCGAGGGCTGCGGCGTCATCATCCTGAAGCGACTGTCGGACGCGCGGCGCGACGGCGACCGCGTACTGGCACTGATCCGCGGCTCGGCGGTCAACTCCGACGGCCGCTCCAACGGCCTGATCGCCCCGAACGCCGAGGCCCAGGCCGCGGTCGTCCGCTCGGCGTACGCGGGCCTCCCCCGGCCCGACTACGTCGAGGCACACGGCACCGGCACGTTCCTCGGCGACCCGATCGAGGCCCGCGCCCTCGGCACCGCCCTACGCGCCCTGAACACGGCCGGCCTGAGCCGAAATGATTCAGGCGCGCCAGGCCGGAAAGGGAACCGCCCAGGCAGGAACGGCCCGGAGACGTACGACCTGGGCGGGGGTGTCCGGGAGGCGGGCGGCCGACCGGTCGTGATCGGGTCGGTCAAGTCCAATCTCGGGCACATGGAGGCCGCCGCCGGTGTCGCCGGGCTGATCAAGGTCGTCCTCGCGCTGGCTCACCGGCGGATTCCGCCGAGCCTGCACTACCGCGAGCCGAACCCGCACATCGACTTTCCGGAGCTCGGGCTGGCGGTCGCCGCGGAGGAGACGCCGTGGCCCGAGACCGGCCGACCCGCCGTCGCCGGCGTTTCCGGCTTCGGATTCGGCGGCACGAACGCGCACGTCGTCCTCGAAGAGGCCCCCGTGGCGGAGGACCGGCCACGCCCCCGCCGCGAGCCGGCCGTGCACACCCTCCTGCTCTCCGACGTCGAGGCCGACCGGATCGGCCCGTACGCCGCACGCCTCGCCGACTGGCTCGACGCCGCGCCCGATTCGGCCCTGCCGGACGTCGCCCACACACTGAGCCGCCGCTTCGGGCGGGGCCGCGCGGCCGCCGCCGTCGTCGGCCGCGACCGCGCGACGCTCGCCGAGGCGCTCCGCGCTCCGCGCGTCAGCGGCATCACGATCGGCCGGGACGCCCGGCCGGTCTGGGTGTTCTCCGGGTACGGCGCGCAACGGCCCGGCATGGGCCGGCGTCTCCTGGCCGAGGAACAGGCGTTCGCCGCCGCCATCGACGCGCTCGACGGGCCGTTCGCGGCGGAGGCCGGCTTCTCGCTGTGGGACACGCTGGAGAGCGGCGAACGGGTCACCGGCGTGTACCGCACGATGACGACGCTGTTCGGCCTGCAGGTCGGGCTGGCCGCGCTGCTGCGCTCGTACGGCGCCGAGCCCGGCGCGGCGATCGGCCATTCGATGGGCGAGGTCGCCGCGGCGGTCGCCGCCAGGGCGCTGTCCCTCGCCGACGGCGTCAAGGTGATCAGTACTCGGGCGCGCCTGCTCGACGGCATCGCCGAGACGGGCGGCGGGGCGATGCTCGTCCTAGGCTGCTCGGCCATCGACGCCCTCGGTTTCGTACGGGACGGTGCCGAAGTGCATGTCGCGGTCCGCTCGTCGCCGCAGCAGACCGTCCTGACCGGCGACGCCGACGAACTCGCCCGGGTCGCCGACCGCGCCACCGACGAGGGCCTGCTGGCCCGGCTCGTCCAGGCGGAGGGCGCCGGGCACTCGCCCGCCGTCGACCCGATCCTCGACCCACTGCGCGCCGAACTCACGCACGTCCGCGGCGGCGCGGCCGACGTGCAGTTCTACTCCACCGTGCTGGAGGACCCGCGCGAGGCCCCCGCGTTCGACGGCGACTACTGGGCCGCCAACGCCCGCCGGACCGTACGCCTGGCCGACGCGGTCGCCGCCGCCGCCGAGGACGGCTTCACGACGTTCGTCGAGGTGAACGCCCATCCCCTGCTCGCCCAGGCGATCGCGGAGACCGCCGACGGCGCACTCGTCGTCCCGACGCTGCGCCGCCCGCCCCGGCGCTCCGGCCGGCCAGAGGCGGACGACACGGTCACCTTCCACGAAGCGCTCGCCACGCTGACCGTCCACGGCCACCTGCCCGCCCCCACGCCGCCGGGCCGCGTCGTCGACGTACCCGTCCCGGCGTGGGAACACCGCCATCACTGGATCGACGTCCCGCCACGCGGCGCGGCCGGACAGCATCCCCTGCTCGGCGCGCACGTCGAACTGCCCGGCGAGGACCGGCACGTCTGGAGCGCCGACGTCGGCACGGCCACGTCGCCGTGGGTGGACCGGCCGTTCGGGCAACCGCTCCTGCCCACCGCCGCGTACGCCGAGATCGCGCTGGCCGCGGGAGCCACGGCCCTGGGACCGGACGTGACCGTCACCGGGCTGCGCCTGGACCGGTTCCTGCCGCTCGAGGAGCACACGACCGTGACCACGTCCCTCACGGTCACCGACGACGAGACGGCCGTCATCGACGTGCACGCGCGCACCGCGGCGGGCACCTGGACCCGCCTGGCCTCCGCCACCGTCACACCCGTCGGCGGCCCCTTGTCCGACGCCCCTCCCGCCGGTGACATTCCGGCCAACGGCTCGTCGGCCAGCGGCTCCTTGGCCAGTGGTGCGTCGGCCAGTGGTGTGTCAGCCAGCGGCTCCTTGGTCAGCGGTGTATCGGTCAGCGGTGCGTCGGCCAGAGACTCGTCAGTCAATGGGCCGTCGGTCAGCGGCGCATCGGTCGACGACACCGGCGTAGACGCCGAGGTCGAGATCGGACCGGCCGAGGAGGGCAACCGTCACTTCCGGCTCCATCCTGAGGTGTTCGGCCGCTGCCTGGCCGCGCTCGCCGACCTGCTGGACGGCGGGGCTTCCGCCACGGACCCGGCCCGGCCCGCCTGGCTGCCGGAGTCGATCGGCGCCGTGCGGGTGTACGGACCGACGAGGAATGGGGGCCGCTGCCTGGTCCAGCTCACCTCGACCAGCGACGGCCGGACCGCCGACCTCCGCCTGGTCGGGGAGGCGGGACGGATCCTGCTCGAGGCCACCGACATCCACCTGCGCCCGTACGGACGCACCGAGCTAGCCGTACCGCTGAGCACGAAACTGGCCGAGGTCGTCTGGGAGCCCACCGAAACGCCACCGGCGGCGGACGGCGATCGGGACGCCGACCCACCGCGCCCCAAAGCGTCACCGGCGGCGGAGGGTGACCTGTTCGCGGACGTCGTGGTGCTGGCCACCCTCGGGGATCCGGTCGCGGGGGAATTGCCCGCAGCATCGGTCCACGAGATCGCCGACTGGGCTGACGCCGAGGGGGCCGCCCGCGACCTCCTGGCTGCGCAGGTCGTGGTCCTCCTGCCCGGCGATCTGACGGGTGAGCGGCTGGTGCTCGCCGTGTCCGGTCTGGTCCGCGGGCTGACGAGCGGGTCCGCGCCGCCCCGTCTGTGGCTGGTCACCCGGGGCGCGCTCCGCCCGGCGGGCACGGGCGCGGGCGAGCCGGGGCAGGCGTTCATCGGTGCGATGGTGCGGGTGCTCGGGTTCGAGACGCCGGCTCTGCGCGCCACCCACCTGGACCTCGACGCCACCGGGCCGGTGAGCGTGGCCGTCGCGCAGATCGCCGCCGAGCTGCGCGCCCGCCCGGCCGACACCGAGATCGCCCGGCGGGATGGCGCCCGGTACGTCGCGCGGCTCGCCGCCGCCGGCCTCGGCGACCATGACCAGAAGCCGGCGAGTGCGGGCCGGACCGCCGGGCACCGGCCGCGCCCGGTCGTCCGGCGGGGAGCCGCGTACGTGATCAGCGGCGGGTACGGCGGCCTGGGCCTGGTCACGGCCCGGCTGCTGGCCGAGCGTGGCGCGGGACGGATCGTGCTGTCCGGGCGGAGCGGCCCGCCGCCCGATGCGGAGAAGGCCATCAGCGAGCTGCGCGAGAGTGGCGTCGAGGTCGAGGTGGTCCTCGGCGACATCGCGGTACCCGGCGTGGCCGAGCGGATGGTCGCCGCTGCCGGGGACCGGCTGCGCGGCGTCGTCCACGCCGCCGGTGGACTCGCCGACCGGATCTTCACCGACATCGACGCGGCAGACCTGCGCCGCGTCTGGGCGCCGAAGGTCGACGGCGCGTACCGGCTGTACGAGGCAGCGCGTGGGCACGACCTCGACTGGTGGGTCGCCTACTCCTCTGCCGCGGCCCTGCTCGGCTCCCCGGGTCAGGGCGCGTACGCCGCCGCCAACGCCGCGGTCGACGCCTTCACCGGATTCCTCCGGGAGCAGGGCGTGCCCGCCGTCACGATCAACTGGGGCACCTGGTCCCAGGTCGGCGGCGCGGCGAACCTGACCGGCGGCACCGTGAGCGGCATCGACCCGATCACCCCGGAGGAGGGCGCGGAGGCCTTCGAAGTGCTGCTCGCCCACGACCGGGCGGCCACCGGCGTGCTCCGTTTCGACCCGCGCCAGGCGGTGACCGTGTTCCCCGAACTCGGCCGGATGCCGTACTTCTCGGCGCTGGTCGGCACGCTCCCAGAGCTCGCGGACGACTGGCCCGGCCCGGAGGCGTTGCGCGCCCTCGAACCCGTCGCAGCCCGCACGCTGGTCTGCGACCGGGTCGCCGAGCGGGTTGCCACCGTCCTCGGATTCCGCCCCGACCCGGCGCAGTCCCTGACCGACCTCGGCCTGGACTCGCTCGTGGCGGTCCGCATCAAGAGCGCGCTGGAACACGACTTCGGGCTCACGGTGCCCGCGACGGTGCTGCTTCAGGGCGGCAGTGTCGAGGTGCTGACCACCTGGGCGCTCACCGAGCTCGGCCTCGCCGACCCCGAGCCGGGCGAGGCACCAGGCGGCCGGACGCCCGGCGCCGCATCCCACCCCAAAAGCAAAACCTCTGGCGCCGCATCTCGCATCGAAGGGAGGATTCCCGGCGCCGCGTCTCGCCCCGACGGCAGGACTCCCGACGGCGCGTCCCGCCCCAACGGCACGACCCCCGGTGCCGCGCGCCGCTCCGAAGACCGGGCGTCCCGTGCCGCGCGCGGCCGCCCGGAAGACGGGGTGTACGTCGACGCCCGGGACGCCTCCGAGCGGCTCGTCGTCCGCGTCTTCGAACGGGTCCTCGGCGCCGACGGTGTTTCGGCCACCGACGATTTCTTCGCCCTCGGCGGGTGTGAGGACCAGGCGCGTACCGTCCTGGAGATCCTCGAGCTCGAGGTGGGTCGTCCGATCGACCACGCGGAGCTGTTCGCCCAGCCGACGGTCGAACACCTCGCCTCGGTGATCCGGAAGGGCGAGGAGGAGGCCGCGCGCCGCATCATCCGGTCTCTCAGCCCGGCGACACGCGGACGGCCGTTCTTCTGTGCGCATCCGGCGGGCGGGACGACCGGTGTGTACCGGCAGCTGGCCACGCTCGTCGGCGGTCCGTTCCTCGGGCTGGAGCGCTTCGCCGACGCGCCCAGCGTCGAGGAGCGTGCCGCCCGCTACGCCGCGCTGATCCGGGAGGCACAGCCGCAGGGCCCGTACCGGCTCGGCGGGTGGTCGTTCGGCGGTGTGGTGGCGTACGAGACCGCCCGGATCCTCGGCGACGTCGAACTCCTGGCGCTGATCGACGCGGGGATCCCCCGGCAGGTCGACGATACGGCGGAGGCCGCCGCCCGCCGGTACGCCGACTTCGTCGCCTACCTCAACCAGACCTACGACCTGGGCGTGGCGCTCGGCGTGGAGGAGCTGCGTCCGCTCGACGAGGACGCGCAGCTCGCCCTGGTGATGGAGCGCGCCGCGCCGCTCATGGAGGCGCTGCCGCCCGCGATCCTGCACCACCAGCTCACCTCGCACGAGGACACACGGTCGCTGGAGGCGTACCGGCCGGAGCCGTACGACGGGCGCGTGGTCCTCTACCGCGCGACCGAGCCGACGCCCTGGACCGTACGGGACGCCCGGTACGAGCTCGACGAGACCAACGGCTTCGGCGACCTGTGCCCGCGTCTGGAGGTCGTCCCGATCCGGGGCGCGCACCACCTGAACCTGCTCGATCCACCTGCCGTCCACGCCCTCGCCGGCCATCTGGGGGCGCTCCTCACTGGGAGGTAATCCATGTCCGATCTGCTCGAAGCGGTCCGCGCGGGCGCCGGGCCCGCCGATCTGCTCTCCTGCGAGCTGCCGACGCGGTTCCGCGCCGCGCACACGCTCAAGGACGAGGTGGGCATCTTCGACGGCGAGACGGACAAGGACGTCCGGCGCTCCATCCACGTCGGCGAGGTGGAGATGCCCGAACCGGCGCCGGACGAGGCCGTCGTCGCGGTGATGGCCGCGGCGATCAACTACAACACGATCTGGTCGGCGATCTTCGAGCCGATCCCGACCTTCGCGTTCCTGGAGAAGCTCGGCCGTACGGGCCCGTGGGGAGCGCGGCACGACCAGCCGTACCACGTCCTCGGCTCCGACGCCGCCGGCGTCGTCGTCCGGACCGGTGACGGCGTGCACAACTACAAGGTCGGGGACCGGGTCGTGGTCCACGCCGGCGTCGTGGACCACCAGCACCCCGCCAGCCAGGAGGACAGCATCTCCAGCCCCGCCCTCGCCTGGGGTTTCGAGAACAACTACGGCGCGTTCGGCGAGTTCACCGTCGTCAAGGCCAACCAGCTGATCCGCAAGCCCGCGCATCTGACCTGGGAGGAGGCGGCGGCGAACACGCTGTGCGCGGCGACGGCGTACCGGATGCTCGTCGGCGCCCACGGCGCCCGCATGAAGCAGGGCGACGTCGTCCTGGTGTGGGGCGGTACGGGGGGACTCGGCTCGTACGCCGTGCAGCTCGTCAAGAACGGCGGCGGCGTCCCGGTCGCCGTGGTCGGCTCCGAGGAGAAGGCCGAGCTGGTCCGGCGGCAGGGCTGCGACCACGTCATCAACCGCACCGAGCTGGAGCTCGGCGAGGAGGGGCTGCGCAGCCCGAAGGCGTGGCGGCGGCTCGGCGAGCGGATCCGCGCACTCTCCGGGGAGGACCCGCACATCGTGTTCGAGTACCTGGGCGCGGAGACGTTCGGGGCGTCGGTGTACGTCGCCCGGCGCGGCGGCAAGATCGTCACGTGTGGTTCGTCGACGGGCTACCGGCATGAGTACGACAACCGGTTCCTGTGGATGAACATCAAGAGCATCGTCGGTAGCCACGGGTTCAACTACCACGAGGCCGTCGAGACCAACCGCCTGATCGGCCTGGGCATGATCCACCCGACCCTGTCCAGCGTCTACAGCCTGGACGAGGCGGGCGAGGCGACCCGCGCGGTGCAGACCAACCAGCACATCGGCAAGGTCGGCCTGCTCGTCGGCGCGGAGAAGGAGGGACTCGGCGTCGAGGACCCGGCCCTGCGCGAGCGCATCGGCGAGGACAGGCTCACCCTCTACCGCCGCTGAGATAATCGCCGCCGAGGATTTCCGTCGTCCAACGACGAAAATCCTCGGCATAGGCGGGCTGCTTAGAACTCCCGTCCCGGGAAGAAGTCGGCGCCTTGGACGTACTCCATCGCCTCGGTGAAAGCCGGGTCGCTGAGGCGTTGGTGCATCTGCTGCGGACTGACGTCCTCGATGCGGGTTTGAATCCACCACAGGTTGCCCAGCGGGTCGCGGACGCGCCCGACGCGGTCGCCGAAGAACAGGTGGGTGACCTCGGTCACCGACGTGCCGCCTGCCGCGACGGCACGCTGGTGAACGGCATCAGCGTCGTCGACGTAAAGGCGCAGGAAGCCGGGCGTCGGCGGCCAGTCGGGCTTGGCGTCGAACATCATGACGATCGAGTCCCCGATCCGTACCTCCGCGTGCCCGATGCTGCCGTCATCGCTCAGAACGCGGGCGAGTTCCTCGGCGTCGAACGCCTTCTCGACGTAGTCGATGAGCTGGGCCGTGTCGCGAGAGATGATCCAAGGCGTCACGGTCGTGTAGCCCTCTGGAATCGGTTTGACGGCCATGAGGATGCCTCCTGGAATGCGATGCGATCAGGTGGCACAGACGTTAGATCCCGTGTAGGCCAGCTTCTGGCCTACACGGGATGAATAGGTCTGGCCAGGACCGTCAGCGCAGGAGGGAGCGGGCGGTCGGGGTCAGCGTCAGTCGCTGCGGCTCACCCGTGATCGTCGCCGACAGGTGCGGCAGCACCTGCTCGTGCCAGGCTCGGGAATGCTCCAGCCGCCGAAGGTGAGCGGTGAGATCGGCCTGGTCGGCGAACCGGGCGAACCACACGAAGACGTTCTCGCCGGTGCGTACGGGCAGGGCGGGGTAGGTGTTCTCGGCGTGTTCGGTCTGCAGGCACGCGAGCGGCGTGGCTCCGGTCTCGGCCAGCACCGGCCGCACCTGGTGCGTGAAGAAGTCCGCGAACTCCTGATCGAAGGGCCGGTCGCGGTGGTAGATGGTCGCGACGGCGAGCGACGACGGCGCCTCCGTGTGCCCGATCGGGGACCGGGACGCGGTGGGCGCGGGAAACCCGGACCGCTCGTCCACCGGCCGTAGCAGCAGCACGTCCGAACTGTCGATCATCGTGGCGTTGGCCGAGTCCCGATGAGCCGCCCATATCGGGCCGCCGTAGAAGGCGCGGAGGGCGGCTTCCCGCTGGTGCATGTCCGGAAAGCCGCGCAGCCAGACGAACCGATCGGCGGCGTCCACGTCGCGGAACTGGCCCATCAACTCCATGCCGGTCGCCTCCTGGGACTCGACGAACTCCCGCTCGAAGAGGTCGATCAGGACGTCGCGCTTTCCGTCGTGCAAGGTGTACTGCCGCAGCTCCACGACGCTGGATCGGGCACCGTTCATCGGGCTCCTTCTGTAACTGGTTTTATTACATTTCGGCCGCGTCGGATCCGCCGACATCGATGCTCACTTCGCCCGCAAGGTCTCGCGGAGCACGTCGGCGATCGATGTGCGGCCGAGTTCGCGTCGTAGGGCCTGCTCGGCGCCCCCGTAAACGGGCCCGAGTGCCGGCCGGATGCCCCTGCCGACCGGGCACTCCAGGTTCGGCTCGGTGCGATGCAGCCCAAAGAGCGGCTCCCGCTCGACCGCGTCGTACACCTCGACGAGAGAGATCTCCTCGGGCGGTCGGGTCAGGCTCCAGCCGGCGCCGGCACCGTGGCGGACGCTCACGAGTCCCGCCCTACGAAGATCTCCCAGACTGCGCCGGATGATCACCGGATTGGTGTTGACGCTCGCGGCCACCTGGTCGGAGGTCAGCTCATCGCGCCCTTGCCGCTGGGCCAGTGCCATCCACGCCAGGGCATGAACGGCGATCGTGAGTCGGCTGTTCGCCGCCATCGCACCTCCTGTAACAAGGAATGTTACAGCTGAGCTCGCCGACGATACTCCCGGATCAACACGCCCACGGCAGCAGGCACCGCAGGCCGCGCTGACCGGGTGAGCAAGGCGGTGCCCTTGGCCGCGGCGCTGTATTTCCACCATCGGGTAATGCCGCGACTCGACGAGATTTCTCTACATTGTGGAGCGTCCGGGGGCAAGGGGGGACTCGCTGCGAATGATGGGATATGCGTAGATGCGTGCGTTGACGCCGCTAGTGGTGTCGGGGGTTTTCCTGCTCGGCGCGTCGGCTTGTGGCACGGCGGACCGGCCGACTCGAGCAACGGCGGACGTGTCCACCGGCTCGGCTGCCTCACCGGGATGTGATGGGGTCGCCGTGGGACCGGCGCGGGAGGTCGTCTCGGTCGCCGACCGTGCCCGGCTGGGACTGGACGTTTGGCCTGACACGGCTCTGGGCGTATTGAACGACGGAGGCGGCAAGTACCGATTCTTCGCGACCGGTACGCCCGGCTCGCGGCCTCCGCAGAAGGTCATCGTCACAAGTGGGACGCTCAATGACCCGGTGGCCGGTGGCGTCCGGAGCACCCAAGCCGTCGCCGGCATACCGAGCGGCTACGACTATGCGGGTGGTGGCCCGGTCTTCCGCGATACCCGAAGCGGGCAGGTGCTGGAGATGCTGCACCTTGAGCGTCCGTACGGGAATGACCCGTCGAAGTTCTACACCGAACTGCACCTTGGGCGTGTCGATCCGAAGACGGGAAAGGCGGTCCGGCTCGGCGAAATCGTGCGGCCGCACGTTGATTTCGCGACTGCGAAGCGGACACAGGCCACGATCGATCTCGGCGCGCCCTCGTTCAGCGTCACGAAGGTCGGTACGACCTCATACCTCTATGTCTACTTCGCGGACGCCTCGGCCGACGGATCAGGACACATCGCCTTCACGGGACTGTCGGTGGCACGTGCACCGCTCGCCTCGGTGCTGGCCGCGGCCAAACGAGGAAAGGTGACCGCGTGGCACAAGTACGCGGGCGGCAAATGGACGCAGCCGGCGCTGGGCGGCGCGTCCATGGACATCAACGCGGGCCGGCCGATGGCCTGGGCGCCGGATGTCGCCCGCGGCAACGGACGTACGATCATGGTCGCCGGCGAGTCACCGCACGAGATGGTCCTGTCCACTTCGGCGAACGGTGTGAGCGGATGGTCCGCGCGCCATCCGCTGTGGCGTGACCCGGATTCCTTCGACGCCTACCCGACCATCGTCGCGGCCAGCGGCGCGCCGAACGCGCCCGGCACCACGTTCTTCGTCTACTACACCCAGTGGCAGAGCACGAGCCCGGACTGGTCGAAGGCCCGGCTGATGCGGCGGACGGTGCGATGCACGAAAGGAACGCCCGCGACCGATATCGCCCTGGTCCGCTACAGCAACGGGGCGCGGCATCAGGTCACGACCGGACCGGCCCCCGCCGGCTACCACGAGGAAGGGCGTTGGTACCTGCGCTCCGCCCAGGAGCCGGGCACCGTTCCGCTGTACGGCTGCCGTAACGGACAAGACGACCAGTTCCTCTACAAAGGGGCGGACTGCGGCGGCTCGCAGTACGCGATCCTCCAGACGGAAGGCTGGATTCACACCACCCGGCCGGCAGGTCCATCCGTGCCTCTCTACCGGTGCCACATCGCCGGGATCGGAGATCACTTCGTCTCCGTGCGTGCGGACTGCGAGGCGCCCGGAAACGCGAGCGTCACTCAAGAGGGCCTGCTGGGATACGCACTCACCCGTTGATCGGCGAGGAATCCGTGGACGGCCTTGATGACCATTCGCCGGCGGAAATCGCCGTGCGTCACGGGGCCGCGGGCCGTACGGTGGGGGCATGAACACGTCCGTAGGTCAGGTGATGATGCGCCCCGCGCGGGGCCGCTGACGCTGACGGACGTTCGATTCCGAGGCCCTGATACCGGGGCCTCGATCCGTGTCTGCGCATCGGAGTCCCGGCTCTCCCGGAGGTTCCGAACCGCCGCCGTGGTGACCAGGTCAGATTCCAGGCCGGCACCGATGACAACGCGCTGAAGAACGTGCAGGCCGCCGAACAGGCCGGTGTCCCGGTCCAGGAGTTCGTCGACCGGAACGCGGAGGCGTTCGTGGCGTTGCACCGGCCGCTGACGCTCTCGGTCGACGACATCGTGCACACCAGCCGCGATCCGCGGCATCGGATCGGTGTCGAGCGGTTCTGGCGGGCGTGCGAGGCCGCAGGCGACCTCTACCGCAAGCACTACGAGGGCCTGTACTGCGTCGGATGCGAGCAGTTCTACACTCCCGCCGAACTCGACGACGGCCGCTGTCCCGAGCACGGGACCGCGCCGCAGCGGGTCGCCGAGGAGAACTGGTTCTTCCGGCTGTCCCACTACGCCGGTCGCCTCCACGACCTCATCGAAAGCGGTCGCCTGCGCATCGAGCCGGCCGAACGCCGGAACGAGGTCCTGACGCGGACTTCACCCACGACCGGCTCATCGCGCGCGCCGACGACGAACTCGCCAATGGCATCGGCAACCTCGTCAACCGGGTGATCGCGATGCTCCACCGGTACCGCGACGGCCGCCCGCCCGTGCACCCCGGCGACCGCTCGGCCGACGAGGTGGTCGCGGCGTGCGAACGAGCACCGGTGCTCGTCGACGCGGCGCTCGACTCGTTCGACTTCCGGGCGGCGACCGGGGCCGTCCGGGCGGTCGCCGACGCGGCCAACCGGTTCATCAACCGGGTCCGTCCGTGGGAGCTCGCGCGCGCCGAACGGGCCGGTGACCGCGGCGCCGCCCGGGATCTCGACGCGGCCCTGGCGGTGTCGCTGAGCGCGTGCCGGACGCTCGGCGAGCAACTGTCGCCGTTCCTGCCGGACGCCGCGGATCGCATCGCCCGGCAGTGCACGGCGGTCGACGGCCGGGTGCCCGCGCCGTCGCCGGTCTTCCCGAGACTCGCTGGTCCGTGATCGGCGCCGGCCGACGGCGTGCCGCCGGCCGCGCCCCGGTCAGCCGGTGCCCGTACGCAGGCCCGTGCTTCGGCGCCGAGCGTGTCCGGCCCGACCCGCGACGACTCCGGCGAAGGAGACGAACCCTAATCGTGATCTGAAGATCGCGACCCGCCGGCTGCTATGGTCTCTCCCCATCAAGATCAACTTGGTGGACGGAGCCACTTGAAAATAGGAAGAAAATCGGTCGTACTCGCTTCAGCCGGCCTGGGAGTCGGCCTTGTCGCCGTCGGTGTGGCCACAGCAGTCACCCGTGAGCACGGTGCCGCCGCACCTGTCGCGGCAACGGTCGCGACGCCGAGCTGGCGGCTCGCGCAGGCCAACGCGTACAGCGGCATGGATTCGGTCAGCGGCATCACCTCGGCTGCTAATGGCACCATGTGGGCGGTCGGAAATCTGGTCAGCCAGCGTAAGCCGTTGCTGCAGCGGCTCACCGCAAAGGGCTGGACCCAGGTGAGTATTCCGACGAGCATGTCGCAGGTTCAGCTGACGGCCGTCGGCGCGAGCTCGGCATCTGATGTCTGGCTCGGTGGGAGTCCGTGGGGAACAGGTCACCCTGTGCTCCACTGGAATGGAAGCAAATGGACTTCCATGGCCCTCCCCGGCTCGTTCTTCATACCCGAATCGATCGCGGCGCTGAGCCAGAAGAACGTCTGGATGGCCGGCTCCCAGAATTACGCCAAACGATGGAACGGTTCGGGCTGGCGCGACTATCCTCTGGGGATCAGGTCACGCCAGATCAAGGCGTACTCGGCCACCGACATCTGGGCGGTGGGGACCGGTAGCCAGACGGAAGGACAGCCGGCCATCTCCCACTGGAACGGGTCGGTGTGGAAGAGGATGGCCTTCCCCAAGATCTCAGGCATCGTCGCCACCGAGATGGCCCCCGCCCTCAATGACGTCGAGGCGTACTCGGCGAAGGATGTGTGGGCCGTCGGTTCGATCCCGGTGAAGGATAGCGCCGGCAAGCTCGCGTCCCGATCGCTGCTCGCCCACTGGAACGGCACCAGATGGGCGACCGCGCTCGGCAAATACGGAACGTCGTACTCGCAGATCGAGCGTGACGGAAGCGGCGGGATCTGGATCCAGTCGGGGAGCACGGAGCTGCGGCACCGCAGCAAGAGCGGCGCCTGGACCACGTACCGTCTGGCCATCTCGGCAGGGAAGAGTGGACATGTCTACGGCCTGGCGCACCGCGCCGGCACGAAGACGGTGTGGGCCGTCGGCATGACCTACACCGCGAACAACAACGGCGACGGAGCATACTGGCGCAACGACTGAGCGTCACGTGGCCGCCCCTGGTGGGCCATTCAGGGCGGCCACGAAGTCATTTGGTCATCTGGGGGCTGCGGCGTCAGGACCGGAAGTCGTCGGCGTGGTCCCGGGCCCACTGGGCGAAGGTGTGCGCGGGGCGTCCGGTGACCTCCTCGACGATCGTCGAGGTCTCGGCCGGGGTGCCGTTTTGGGCCGCCCACACGCGCAGGAAGGTCTCGACGCCGATCGCGGGCATGGTCTTACCCATCTGCTCCCGCGCCTCCTCGACGGAGATCACTTCGAAGCGGACGCCACGGCCGATCGCGGCGCCGACCTGCTCGACCTGCTGCCGCAGGGTGAGCGACTCCGCGCCGTAGACGGTGTACGCCCGCTGCCGGTGGCCCGGCTCGGTCAGCGCCGTGACCGCGAGCGCGGCCATGTCCTTCTCGTGGATCGGGGCGGTCTGCGCGTCCGGGTACGGGTTGCGGACGACGCCCTCGTCCCGGATCGACCGCTGCCACCACCACAGGGTGTTGGTGGCGAACATCCCCGGGCGGATGAACGTCCAGTCGATGCCGGATCGCTCGAGGGCCTCCTCGACGATGCGGTGCTGCCGGGCGATCGGGTTCTGCTCGGCGCCGGGGGCAACGACCGCCGCCGACGACAGCAGCACCACATGCCGTACGCCCGCGGATCGAGCGGCCTCGACGAACCCCGCGATGCCGTCCGGCTTGGTGTAGAGGAACACCTTGTCCGCGCCCTCCAGTGCGGTGGGCAGCGTCTCGGGCCGTTCCAGGTCGGCCGCCACGACCTTCATCCGCGGTGGCAGACCCGCGGCGTCGGGGGTCCGGCTGGTGGCGCGCATCTGCTCGCCGGCGGCGAGGAGACCGTCGGCGACATGCCGGCCCACGTTTCCCCGGGCACCGAAGACGACCGTGACCATATCGAGGACCTTCCTATTCTTCGGCTCCGCCGAGGAGCCTGGTCAGTTGACGGTGGAGCCGCTGCCGGGTCTCGGGTGCCAGCGGATCGTCGCCCAGGATGTCCCGTACGAACTGCGGCATCGCGATCGGCGCGAAGATGACGGCATAGGCGACCAGGAGCGCGAACTCCGGCTCGATCGCGTCGGTGACCTCGCCGGCTTGCTGGCGCAGGCGCATCTTCTCCACGGAGGCCGCCAGCCTGGACCGCTGGGCCTCCGCGTGGCGTTCGCCCTCCTCGGCGTCGGTGAAGGGGCAGTCGCCCAACGCCTGCCAGACCGCCAGCCGGGCCCAGTCGGGCCGGTCGAGCGTCGCGTCCAGGTACGCGCCGATCGACTCGTCGAAGGACGCGTCGGGGGCCGCGATCGACGACTCGACCCGCTGCCATCGCCGACGCAGCTCCTCCAGCAGGCCCTGCTTACCGCCGAAGTAGTACGAGATCAGCTGCTGGTTGACGCCCGCCCGCGCGGCGATCCCGGCGGTGCGCGCGCCCGCGTACCCCTTGGCCCCGAACTCGGCCACGGCGGCGTCGAGGATCCGCTCGCGCGTCTGCTCGGCCGCCTTACCGCGATCCTCGGGCTGCGGCGCCCTCCGTGTCGGCATGATCGGGACAGTAGTCAATCAAGTAGATGAATGACAAGCGTCAATCGAATGATTGAGCCATTGGGACAGACCCGCCTCGGGGCGGGGCGGGGCGGGCGAGCGGAGCGGACCTCCCCGCCCCCCGTCAGGGTTTCGGATACTGCACGTTGGCGCTTCCGGAGGAGCTGCGCACGTCGATGTGGCGGTCGGAAGCGTTGTCCTCCAGACCGGGGGAGACGTCCGGCCGGCCGAACGACGACCCACCGGTCACCCGGTAGCGCTGCCCCCTCGGCACCGTGATCGTGATGGAACCGGAGCTCGCCTGCGCCTTGACGTCCCGAGGGGCCTCCTGGAACTCCAGATCCATGGCTCCGGACGAGAGCTGGGCGTCCACCTGGGACGACCTGAGGCCGGTGGCGTGGATCACGCCCGAACTGGTCCGCGCCCACACGGGTCCCGCCAGCCGGTCCATCGACACGACACCGGAGCTGGTCTGCAGCCGTACGGCGCCCGTGAGCCCATGGGCGCCGACCGTTCCGGACGAGGACGTCGCCTGCAGCGTGACCCCGGCGGGGACCTGAACGTCGAGCTCGACGCTGCACTCCAGGCTGCTGAAGAGCTCGCTCCCCGGCCCGCACACGGACTTGAGGTGGAGAGTGGTGCCGTCCCACCGCTGTTCGATGTGCGGTTTGTTCAGCGCCCACTTCAGAGTCTGGTTCACGGTCACCTGCCCGGCGGGCCCGGCGGTGGCCTCGACGTCGCCGGCGCCCACGTCCACCACCAGTGCCGTGATCGGATGGGAACCGGACATGATCTGGCTGCGGTACGTCTGGCGGATCAGCCGCCCCCAGATCTGCACGCCGTTCGGCACGACCACCACGAACGCGGTCAGCGCCGCGACGGTCAGCCAGAGGCCCTTGCGGCGCGGGCGCTGCGGGGGCGCCTCGGCGGCGGGTTCCCGGGTCGGGGTCTCCGCGAGACCGGGTGACGCGCTCATGATCCACCCTCCAGGAACCGGAGTACGGCGAGGACCCGGCGGTGGTCGGCGTTCGCGCCGCCCACCAGGCCGAGCTTGGCGAAGATGTTGTTGATGTGCTTGGCGACGGCGCTCTCGCTGACCACCAGACCCTCGGCGATGCCGCTGTTCGAGCGCCCTTCGGCCATCAGCGCCAGCACTTCCCGCTCGCGAGGGGTCAGGCTCTCGAGCGGGTCGTTCTGCCGCCGGACGAGCAGCTGGGCGACGACCTCCGGGTCGAGGGCGGTGCCGCCGGCGGCGACGCGGCGCAGCGCGGCCAGGAAGGAGGAGACGTCGGCGACCCGGTCCTTCAGCAGGTAGCCGACGCCGCTGGTGTTGGCGGCGAGGAGGTCCGCGGCGTACCGCTCCTCGACGTACTGCGACAGCAGCAGCACGGCGACGTCCGGCCACTGCCGGCGGATGACCAGCGCCGCCCGTACGCCTTCGTCGGAGTAGCCGGGAGGCATCCGCACGTCCGTGATCACCGCGTCGGGCCGGTGCTTCTCGACCGCGGCGAGCAGACCGTCGGCGTCCCCCGAGGCGTCGGCCACCTCGAACCCCGACGTCTCGAGCAGCTTGATCAACCCGGCCCGGAGCAGGACGGAATCCTCAGCGATCACAATACGCACGGCAACTCCACGGTGATGACGGTCGGCCCACCGACCGGACTGATGATCCGGAACGTACCGTCGACCGACGCGACGCGCTGCCGCAGCCCGTTGATGCCCGTGCCGCCCGAGGGGTCGGCGCCGCCGATCCCGTCGTCGGTGACGGTCATCCGCAGGACGTTCCTGTGGCGGGTCAGCACCATCTCGACATGGGAGGCGCGGGCGTGCTTGGTGACGTTGGTGAGAGCCTCGGAGGCCACGAAGTACGCGACCGCCTCCACGGTAGGCGCGGGGCGTTCGGGCACGTCGACCCGCAGCTTCACGGGGAGCGGCGTACGGGCGGCGATGCCCGACAGCGCGGCGTCGAGCCCCCGGTCGTCGAGGACGGCCGGGTGCAGGCCCCGGACGACGTTCCGCAGGTCGGTGAGGGCCTCCTTGGCCTCCGTGTGCGCCTCGGCGATCACCTGCATCGCGTTGTCGGGCACACCAGTGAGCGTCTCCTTGGCCAGTCCGAGGTTCATCGCGAGCGAGACGAGCCGCTGCTGTACGCCGTCGTGCAGGTCGCGCTCGATGCGGCGGCGTTCGGCGTCCGCGGCGTCGACGACGCCGGCCCGCTTCTCGGCGAGGTCCTCGACCTGTCGCTCGAGTACCTCGGCGCGGCTCGGGCCGAGCAGGGCCCGCGCGGCGCGGGCGTCCAGCCGCGCGACCAGCACGGCCACGGCGGGCGTGACGAGCAGGAGGAGGATGCCGCCCGTGGTCATGAGGGTGGCCGCCCTGTTGTGGGCGGGGAGCGCGAGCGCGCTGTACGACGGAAGAGTCCACGCGTACGCGTAGAACAGCGCCATCGCGAATCCGGCCGCCCACATCACGATGACGAGCAGGCCGCCCAGCCCGAAGACGGGCCCCGCCAGCGTGTGGTACGCCAGTTGCCGCCACGTCGCCGGGGAACGGAGGAAGGCCCGGATGTCGCGCCCAACGCGGGTCGGCGGGGGGACATCGATGCCGAGCACACTCCAGAACCGGCTCCTCTGCACGGCGGTCAGCGGCCTTAGCAGAGGGAGCGGCAGGAGGACGGAGATCACGAGGGCGAGCCACCACCCCGGCCCGTCCGCCGCCGGGACCGTTGTCCACGGCACCGCGAACGCCGACAGCACGACGAGGTGGACGGGAACGCCGGCCGTCACGAAGGCCGTGTTCCGCCACGCGCCACGCGACAACGGAAGGTAGTCGGTCCATCGAGGGGAGGCGCGGCGCTGTGGGACCGCTTGTGTCATGAGAAGACCCTAATCGGGCCGGTTTCCGGCACGCCATGAAGCAAACTCCCGATCAAAGGTGAAGCCAGTACCACCTCCAAGTCGGAAAGCGGCGTGACTGACGGTGACGCGGCTGATCGCCAAGCTATTGACCATGGTCACCAGCACGATCAGCCCGCCCGTCGCCCCGGCGAAGCGTCCCCTCCCCACACCGAAGCGAGCCTCGGCGTCCCCGACCCGAACCCGCCCGCGGTGGCCGGCCCGCCTGGGCTTCCTGTTCATCGGTGCCGGCCTGGCGCTGGTGCCCTGGCTGTTCGTACTGGCCTCCAGCCTCCCCGCCACCGCGACCGCCGCACACTGGCCGATCGCCTGGGTGGGCCTGGACACCCTGGAAGCGCTCGCCCTGATCACAACCGGCGTACTCCTCACCCGACGTGACCCCCGCGGGAGCCTGACCGCGATCGTCACCGCGACCCTGCTGACCGCGGACGCGTGGTTCGACGTCTCCACCGCCGCACCCGGCGCGGACCAGATCACCGCGGTGGCGATGGCGGTCTGCCTGGAGATCCCCCTGGCCGTCCTGTGCACCGTCCTGGCCCTCCGCACCCTGCCCCGCCACTCATGAGGGTCAGCCGGTGGACTCCGCCTGAGCGCTCGTGGTCGGCGGGGGCGGACGCGGATCCTGCGGTCGTGGTTCAGCGCGGCGGCATGTCGTCACCGAACCCCGGCCATCTCGTGTCAGGGGCGTTTAACCAAACGAAAAATCCTTCAACCTGAATGAACATCCCAGAGAGCGCACCCTCGGCCCCGAGCGATACCTAGGTCCCGGGTCAGGTCGCATCGAGGCGATGCCAGTCCTGGGCTACGGCTGTCAGCCGTGCCGAGTGCGCCCGTGTGGACGGCGACCGCGTCTTGTGCCCCTGCAGGCCCAGCACAGCCGCGAAACTAGGGGCGGGCTGCGAGACGCTCACCTCTTAACCTCCGCCCAGGCCACGCGGCCTTCACTTGACACTTCGTCTCCCATGTCGTCGGCGAGCTGGTCGACGATGTACAGACCCCGACCGAAATCGGCGGCCTCTTCGGGCTTCCAGACATCGGGCGCCGTCTGGCGGGGCCCTCGGTCGCGCACCTCAAGGCGGACCTTCTCCCGACTTACCGTCACGCGCAGGTGGATGTCCCCACCGTCGGCCGCCGTGGAATGCCGGACGCAGTTCGTCGTGTACTCGCTGCCGATGATCTCCACGCGGTCGCGAATGTCCTGGGGAAAGTCCCGGAGGACTTCCTGTATCCAGTGCCGGACCTGGGGCACTACGGACGGCGAACCAGCACCCTCCGCCTTGAAGACCAGCGCGGGAACGATCGTGATGGTGATCCAGCGGACGTACTGGACGGAGGAGCGGCCAGTGGAGACGGCCGACATCGTCGTACCAGTCGATCGCTATGAACTGCTGTACGTCATCCCCGTTGAGGGCGAATAAGCCGCGGGTGTAATTGATCTTTAGCAGGGCACGGGTCAGGTTGCTTCCGGGCGCGTTCTCGCAGGATGGTTCGTGACGCGTTCCTGGAAGTCCGGCAGGGTGCCAAGGCCTCGAAGGCCTCACCAGAGCGGATTACGGGACTCTTTTCTATCCGGGGGAGCTGACCTCGTCCTGCGCTGTCCCGCCACCCGGGAATTTTGCCGCCTGAGCGTAAACCGCAGAACAAGTGCCCTCGCCCGTCGGCGGCATTCAGGCGTTATGCCGGATCCGGCTCCGGTCGCAGTCCGCCCCACCCAGGCGACCAACGTTGGCTGACGCGGCGCCATGGAGCCCTGTCCGGGGGCTGCGTCCGCAGCCTCCAGCCGCAGGATGTCACCATCCCTGCGGCGATCTTGTCTCAATCGCGCCGTTCAACGTCAAAGATCCTGTTTGCCCTGGTCAAACGCATGCGGCAGGCCAAGGTGGCCCTCCGGGTACTAGTTACAAGGAGGCATGGAGAGGCGGTCCGTGGGCCCTCGGCCCTTGTTTGAATCGATACCAGCGAACGGGCGCAAGGCGGAGAGCCGTATGAGTCCCGATCGTGGTATCTGAATCCGTCTTCCGTTAGGGATCATTAGGAGTGTTCGCGATGTATCACGTTGCTGTTTACTTCGATGTCAAGCCTGGTCATGTCGATGAGTTCATCGCGGCCGCGCAGCAGGATGGGCGTGACTCGGGCGCCAACGAGTCGGGGACTCTGCGGTTCGAGCTGATCGCCGACGAGAACAACCCGAACCGGTTCTACCTGAATGAGGGCTACGAGAGCCTCGAGGCGTTCAACTCCCATGCCGAGGGCCCGTACTTCAAGAAGTTCTTCGAGATCATCACGCCACTCGTCGAGGGTGGTGCGCCGACCTGGCTCATCCGCGGCAACCGCGTGCAGGACCAGCCGCAGGCGCAGGTGGCCGTCGTCGGCGGCAGCGCACTGGCCTTCCGCTACGCCGACCACGTCGCGCTGCGGGTCGACGACTACGACGAGTCGCTCGCGTTCTACACCGGCAAGCTCGGCTTCGAACTGGTCAAGGAGTGGACGCTGGGCGATGCGGTGCCCGGTGTGCGGTTCGCCTACGTCCGGCTGGGCGAGTTCGAGATCGAGCTGATCGGAGACGGGCAGCCCAAGGCTGTCGCGGAGCAGAACGACCTCGGCGACCACCTCGCACGCAGCGGATACATCCACCTGTGCCTGCGCGTGGCCGACCTGGACAAGAGTGTCGAGGAGCTGCGAAGCCGTGGGGTCACCGTCTTCGCCGAGCCGTTCGTGGTCGACCCGATCGGCCAGCGGCTGGCGATGATCAAAGACAACAGCGGCAACGTCATCGAGTTGGCCCAAGCCGTCGCCGCCTGACCGACCCGGCTCGCGGACAGTAACAGCAGGTCAGACAGGTACTGCCAGGGTCACCCTGGAGCGGTCGGACCGGCGTCGGCAGCGCCACACTGGGATTATGGATCGCAGCAAGGAGATCGCTGACTTCCTCCGCAGCCGGCGCGCCACGATCAGCCCGGACCAGGCCGGGCTTGCCTCCGACGGGCGCGTCCGCCGCGTCCCGGGCCTGCGCAGGGAGGAAGTCGCACGCCTGGCGGGGGTCAGCACCGAGTACTACACCCGTCTGGAACAAGGACGCGCCGGCAACCCCTCCACCGAGGTCGTCGAGGCCCTGGCCCGGACCCTCCAGCTCGACCCGTCCGAACGCGAGCACCTCACTGACCTACTGCTGCCTGGCCCTCACGTAGGACGCCGCACCCCCAACCAACCCCAGCGGGTTCGGCCCGGCCTGTACCTGATGCTGGAAACGCTGAGTCACGTGCCGGCGTTCATCCTCGGAAGACGCACCGACGTGCTGGCCTCCAACCACCTCGCCAGGACCGTCCTCACCGACTTCGAAGCCCTGCCGGCCACCCGGCGTAACCTCGCCCTCTACTACCTCCTGGATCCCCAAGCCCGCGAACGCGTCGGCGACTGGGACAAGATCGCCGCAGAGACGGTGGCCATCCTGCGGCTGGAGGCCGCTCGTTACCCGGGCGACCGCCGGCTCGCCGACCTGATCGGAGAACTCACCCGGCACTGCCCCGAGTTCTCGACATGGTGGAACGACCACAAGGTCCTGCGCCGTACCCACGGCGCCAAGCACTACTTCCACCCGGTCGTCGGCGATCTCCACTTCTCGTACGAGTCGTTCCAAGTCCCCGGCGACACCCAGCAGACACTGTGCGTCTACAACGCCGAACCCGGCTCCGACACCGCCCAGGCACTCCAACTCCTGAGCAACTGGACCGCACCCCAGATCACCACCCCACCCACTCACTGACAGCCCCGTCGGTCGACCGGTTCGTGTCTCAGGTGAGGATGGCGCTGTGACAGCCGTTCCGAGCGAGCACTGCATCTACGCGGACCCGAATACGGTCTCTCTCGAGTTCGTGGACGAAGACGACGACGGGCGGCCGGGCTGGGCGGCGGCGCGACGGGCCGTGCTCGCGATGACGGAGCTGTGCCGTGATCTTCTCCAGCCTCTGGATTTCGGGCTGACAGCGCACTTCATGGACGAGTACGGCATGTATCGTCCCGACGATCATCCGCCCCGTTGGCACTGGTACCTGCGACGGACAAACCAACCCCCGCATGTTCGGCCGGCGGCCATGTACGTGGACGAGGAGTCGTTGGTCAGCGACGTCATCGATGAGTCGGCGATGCTCCACGTCGTGGACCAGGTCCTTGGTCGGCCTTGTACCGCTCCGCCCGGATGCCTGCTGACCTGGACGGAGATGTATGTCCGCTCAGCGCGTGTCCGGTTCCCCGACTCGATGCGGAGTGGCATCGAGGACCACTTCGTCGTCGATGACTTCGACAACAAGCGACGGGGTGTACGGGTGCCGCTCATCGAGGAGGACGACGCCGTCTGGATCGAAGGTCCGAGATACCCGTTCCTCGTCTCTCCGATCAGCTTCCGAGTTCTCAACGGCGGTGTGTGCGGGCTCGACCTTCGGCTTCAGGTGAGCCTTTCGGTGTGGTGGCGCGAGGAGACGCCGGGGCGGGCGTTGCTCGATGATGCGCTGCACCGCCTGCGCTGTCTTGGCTGGCAGCGGACATGGTGACGCGGTCAGCGGCGGAGGCTGATCACCTGGCCTTCCGGTGTCTCGCTCGCCCGTCCGGTGCCGGACAGCAGGGCCCGGGCGCGTAGCACGATCTCTAGCTCGAAGCGCAGGTCGGGGTCTTGCAGCCGCTCGCCGAACAGGTCGTCGAGCTGGCGTAGCCGGTAGCGCACCGTCTGCGGATGGACATGGAGCCGGACCGCGACCTCGTTGGCGTTGCGTCCCGCCTGCAGCCACGCCAGCAGCGTCTCCGCCAGCCGGTCCTGCTGGCTTTGCCGCAGGTGGGCCAGGGGGGCGAGCTGCCGCGCGGACAGGGCCGCGAGCAGTCCCTCGTCCTGGAAGAGGATCAGCGTGGACATGTGCTCGGCGCACCGTACGACGTTGTCGTCGGCGACGACGCCGCGGCGTACGAGGTCGAGGCCCTGCCGGGCCCAGCGCATCGACCGGGACACCTCCGACAGCCGTACGGTCGGGCCGACGACGGCGACCCAGTCGGTCAGGGCGGCGTCGAGTTGGCGGGCGCGGCCCGGCCCGTCGGGGTCGGGGACGATCAGGCAGGGCTTCGAGCGGCCGAGGTCGGCCAGGATGTCGGGCGGCAGCGCCGGCCGGCCGACGCCCTGCCGGCGTTCGTAGAGGGCGACGGCGGCGACCGTACGGGGGACGGGCCAGCGGGCGACGCGGGCGAGTTCGATGATGTCCTCGGCGGAGGCGGGCGGCCGGGCGAGGAGCAGGTTGACGAGGCGGCTGCGGCGGCGGGTGAGCTCGCCCGCCACGGCGGCCTCCGCCTGGGCGTAGCCCTCGGCGGCCGCGGCGGCGACCTCGTCCTGGATGAGCATGACCGTCTCGCCGAGCGCGCACAGCGATTGCGGGGAGAGCCGGAGGGAATCGAGGTCGGCGGAGATCCGGCGCCAGACGGTCAGCCCGGCGACGCGGATGGCCATCTGGAGCGTGTCGAGGGCGCGCCCTTCGCGGGCCACGCTGTGGCCGATTCCCCGGAAGAACTCGGCGACCTGCTCGGCGGACGCCTCATCGTCGGTGACACGTCTTAACACCTCATCGATGACCCGGTCGACGGCCGAGCGGATGACCGCGGCGAAGGCGTCATCCCAGCGGCGGGCGTACTCGGGGATCCGGCGATGGATCTCCTCGGTCATCTCGTCGGCCAGCCCTCGTCTGACCTCGGCGGCGAGTCGGGGTGGGATGGATGCCCACGGCCGCCCCTCGTTCGTCACACGGAACCCTCCCCCCAGCCCATGGCTGCGATCGAAAGTTACCGTCGCAAGTGACGAAATGCACCAATTGTTCCAAAAGTGGCCAAGCCAACTCCGTTGCGTGATGAACGGGGAAGTACTACAAGTGGTAGAGGACCGATAGCCGAGGCGGTCGGGGGGCCGCCAGAGCGGAGTGCGGCGATGGCGACTGCGCCCAGACCACTGGCCAACGCGGGCCGAGCGGTAGACGAACGCTTCGGCGGCGCGCGTTTCCTGTCCAAGGCGATGCGGAAGGTCTTTCCCGATCATTGGACCTTCCTGCTCGGCGAGATCGCGATGTACTGCTTCTTCATCATCATCGCGACCGGCGTCTTCCTGACCTTCTTCTTCAAGCCGAGTTCGCACGACGTCATCTACAACGGCCACTACATGCCGCTGCGCGGCGTCACGATGAGCGAGGCGTACGAATCGACGCTCCGCATCAGCTTCGACGTGCGCGGCGGACTGCTCATGCGGCAGATCCACCACTGGGCGACGATCGTGTTCCTGGCGTCGATCGTCGCGCACATGCTGCGTAACTTCTTCACCGGCGCTTTCCGTAAGCCGCGCGAGGTCAACTGGCTGATCGGCGTGACGCTGTTCATCCTCGTCCTCCTGAACGGCCTGTTCGGCTACTCCCTCCCGGACGACCTGCTGTCCGGCACCGGCATCCGCATCCTCGAAGGCGTCCTGCTGTCCCTGCCGCTCGTCGGCTCGTACCTGTCGTTCTTCCTGTTCGGCGGGGAGTTCCCGGGCAACGAGATCATCCCCAGGCTGTTCACGATCCACGTCCTGCTCATCCCGGGCATCCTGCTGGCGCTGCTCCCGCTGCACGCGGTCGTCCTCACCTGGCGGCAGACCCACACGCAGTTCCCCGCCAAGGGCCGCACGAACCGGACCGTTCAGGGCAAGCCGTTCTGGCCCGTCTTCATCGTCAAGACGTCGGCGTTCTTCATGTGGGTGTTCGGGTTCGTCACGTTGCTGGCGACGTTCTTCCAGATCAACCCGATCTGGCTGTTCGGCCCGTACGAGCCGGGCAGCATCAGCGCCGGTTCGCAGCCCGACTGGTACATGGGATTCCTCGAGGGCTCACTGCGGATCATGCCGGCCTGGGAGATCAACGCGTTCGGGCACACGCTGCCGATGAACGTCATCGTCCCGGCGCTCGTCGTGCCGGGGGTGCTGTTCACCGGCCTGGCCATCTACCCGTTCCTCGAACGCTGGGTCACCCACGACTACGAGATCCACCATCTCCTCGACCGGCCGCGCGACGTCCCGGCGCGCGTCGGCATCGGCATGGCCGGCGTCGTCTTCTACGCCGTCCTGTGGCTGGCCGGCGGCAACGACATCATCGCCAAGACGTTCGAGATCCCGCTGTTCACCACCACGTGGATCTTCCGGATCGCCGTGATCGTCGGGCCGATTCTCGCGTTCGTCATCTCCCGGCGGATCGCCCTCGGCCTGCAGCACCGCGACCGCCACATGCTCGAACACGGCGTCGAGACCGGCGTCATCAAACGACTGCCCAACGGCGAGTACGTCGAGGTCGAGCGCCCGGTCGACGAAGAGGAGGCCGCGGTGGTCATGGCCCGCCGCGTGCCGCCCGCCCGGCCGCTGCTCGAACTGCAGCCCGACGAGCACGGCGTGCTGTCCAAGCAGGCCCGCCGCCCGACGGCCCGCGTCAAGGTCAAGCTCAACCACGTCTACCGCGACGTCGTCGACCTGCCGCACACCGCGCGGATCCGCACGGACGACGGGCAGGAGAAGCACCTGGCCATCACCTCCGGCGACGGCCATGGTGCGGAGACACGGCCGGCCGAGGAAAAGGAGAGAGCCGGACACTCGGACTGAGCCTCGTGGCAGGTCATCCGGTCCAGGACGCGAGTTTCGTGCCCGAACGCGCGTTCCACACCACGCCATTGTGGCCGTCCGCCGCGACGAGCCTGTCTCCGTCCGCGCTGAACTCCATGGCGCTCGGGCCGCCGACGGCGCCCTTGAGCCTCATCACCTTCTGCTCCTTGGTGACGTTCCAAATCTCGATGACACCATCGGTGTCCGGGTCGGGGACGGCGAGCCTGCTCCCGTCCTGGCTGAAGGCCCGCGCGTTGATCACCGAGGAGCCGTTGACGGCTAGGCTGCCGGTCTGGCGATGTGAAGCGACGTCCCAGATCTGCAGGTGTGTGTCTTCTTCGGAGAAGATGACCTTCTTGCCATCCGGGCTGAGGGCCAAGCCGTACTCCCAGCTGGAACCCGGCCATGCGGCCACCTGATGGTTGTTCTCGATGTCCCAGACGATGATGCCATCGTCGTCGTTATTCCCGAAGGCTGAGTATCCGCAGGCCGCGTAGCGTCCGTTCGCGCTCAGCGCGGTGTCGCAGACGTCTTCGTTGTTGGGCAAGGTGATGGCGCCGCCGGCGGTATAAGTTCCGGTACCGGCGTTCCAGCTACCGAACTTTCCGCTCATGCCGAGAGCGCTGAGGGTGCGGCCATCGGCGCTGAACTGCAACGTGCCGACCGCATCGCCAAAATCGTCGATCTTGCGCTTCTTGTGTCCTCGGAGGTCCCAGAGGCCGGCCCCCTCTTCGGTGGCGACGGCGAGGGTCTGGCCGTCCGGGCTCAACGCCAGTGCATAGGTGTCCCCGTACGAGTTCGGAGACGCGCGGAAGCGCCACCGCAGTTTGCGGGACGCGGTGTCGTACACCCGGATCTCCGCGGACTCGCCGCCGAACGCGACGGTGTCCCCGTCCTGACTGATCGTCGCCTTCTGGAAGCCGCTGGGTTTCTCCGACGTGGTCGGCGTGGGTTCCGGCGACGTGGGCGGCGTGTAGACCGGCACGCTCGGGAGACCGCCGAATGAATCGGACGGGATCGGATTGACGCCGCTCGAAGCCGACCCGCCCGAAGAGATGTGGGTGAAGAGGTACAAGCCCAGGAGGAAGAGCGCGGCGACGACCGGCCCGGCCACGGCCCGTTTGAACCGCTGGGCGTCCGGCGAAGGACTCCGGGCGGGCAGATGATGCGGGGCGGGAGGCGCGGAGCGTACGCGATGGGGGCGCGGCGGAAGGGAAACGGGACCGGTGGCGGGCTTCGGCCCGGACGCGGGCGCGCCGGGTCCCGGCGACGTCGGCTTGGCCACGGACGGTGGCGGTGGAGCGGATCTTCCGGGATCCGGCCGGCCGGCACCCTTGCCCGTGTCCGGTGCGGCGATGACCGGCCTTCCCTGCACCGGTGACGCGCTGCCGTCGTCCTGGTTCAGGACTGCTTCCAGCCGTTCGGCCGTTTCCTCGGCGGTGGGGCGGCGTTGCGGGTCCTTGATCAGTAGTGCGGCGATCAGTGGTTTGAGGGGTCCGCCGTTGACCAGGGCGGGTGCTTCTTGGGTGAGGAGGGTGAGCAGGACGGTGGCGTGGTCGGGGCCTTCGAAGGGCGGCTTGCCCTCGACGGCGTTGAAGAGTACGGCGCCGAGTGACCACAGGTCGGCGGCGGGGCTGGCGGCGGCACCCTCGACCTGTTCGGGGGCCATGAACGCCGGAGTGCCCAGGACGTCCTCGAAGTCGTCGGCGCGTTCGCCGACGCGTTGGGCGACGCCGAAGTCGGTGAGGACGATTCGGCGGTCGGTGATGAGGATGTTGGCGGGTTTGAGGTCGCGGTGCACGATCCCGGCGGTGTGGGCCTCCCGGAGTGCGTCCAGGACCGCCGCGCCGATCTCGGCGACCCGCCGGTAGGGCAGGCGCACCTCCTCCCGCACGATGTCCGCGAGCGAACGGCCCTCGATCAACTCCATGACGATGACGGGAGAGCCGTCATCGATGACGTCGTGGATGGTCACGACGCCCGGGTGGTTCAGCCGCGCGGTGGCGCGGGCCTCGCGCAATGCCAGAGCGGTCAGTTCGGCACGTTCGTCGTCGTCCACGTCGGGCGGGAACAGCACCCGTTTAATGGCGACCTCGCGGTCGAGCATCTCGTCGTGGCCGCGCCACACGGTGCCCATGCCGCCCTGGCCGATGGCCTCGACCAGGCGGTACCGCCCGTTGATGAGTTCCTGCTCGTCGTCCGGCGTGCCGTCCACCATGATCACATCAGACGCGGGCCCACCCGCCGGGGTTCCGGGCAGGACACCGGCCTCGACCCGTGGCGCTCCGTGGTGTAGGACAAGGGCGAGATCACATCGCGTCCGGAGGAGACATTGGCCGAACAGCCCGGACCACCGCCGTACGGCCCTGTCGAGAACCCGGGCGCCGGGCCGTACGGACCGCCGGGACCTCTGGGCCCGCAGTCCTACGCTCCGCCGCCGTACGGACCCGGCCCGGGTCAGGGCTTCGCGCCGGGCCCGCCCCGGCGCGGCCGGGGTCCGCTCATCGCGGTCGTCGCCCTCGCGGCGGTCGTGCTGCTGGCCGGGGCGGCGACGGCGATCGTGCTCCTCACCGGGAACAAGGAGTCGACCCGGGCCTCGGGCGCGCTGAAGACGCCGATCCGGTTCCAGCAGGTCACCGCGGAGTCTCCGAGCCCGTGCTCGGGCGGCGGTGTTCCGGACGCCGACGGGCGGACGTGTTACCGGCTCGCCGAGGAGCGCAGCATGTCGGTGAGCCGGGTGAAGGTCATCATGGTGCAGGCCCCGGACCCCGCACACGGCAGCACGTCATGGGGGCTCCGCCTGGACCTGGAGCGCGCGGACGCCCAGGCGTTCGCGACGCTGAGCGCCACGGCGGCAGGGTCGCCGCAGCCCGGCAACAAGATCGCCATGATGGTCGGGGACAAGGTGGTCTCCGCGCCGATGGTCATGCAGGCCATCACCGGCGGCAGCGTCGAGATCAACGGAAGCTTCGACGAGCAGGCCGCCAAGAACCTCTTCCGCCGGCTCACCGGCTGACCCGGGTAGCGCCGATGGGGAGGCAGGTCTGATGACCGACGATCGTCGCTTCCAGGTCAATGCCGGACGAGACGCCTACACCGCCGGCCGAGACCTGAACCTCAATGTGCGGTTGTCCGACGAGGGCGAGTCTCGGCCGCCGCCGGATCAGCTTCCGTTAGACGTTCCGGCCTTCACCGGACGGGAGCGGGAGCTCTCCCGGCTGGCAGAAATACGACGAAGCGATCGCATGTTTTCAGACGGCCGCGCGCATCGCGACGCGAACACGCGACCGCGCCGGGGAGGGGCGCGCGTACGGCAACCTCGCGCAGACCTACAAGATGACCGGTCGCTTCGACAAGGCGCTGCACTTCCAGCAGAAGGCGGCCCGCCTGTTCCAGCAGCTCGGCGAGCGTCGGGAGGAAGCGATTGCGCTGATGACCCTCGCCCAGATCATCCGGGCAGGGGGCGATCTCGAGCAGGGGCTCGAATACTGCGAAAGAGCCCTGGTCATCTTCCGGGACCTGAACGACCGGCATCACGAGGGCGGCGTGCATCACACCATGGGAAACCTCTACATGATGCAAGGCCGCGACGATGAGGCCAGGGAGAGCTTTCGGAAGGCGATCGAGATCTTCGAAGACACCGACCCTCACTTCGCGGAGCAGACCAGGGCCATCGTCGAGGGACTACTCGGCCGGTAGCAGGCGGGTGGTCAGAGCAGGGCGGCCTCGATGGCGCGGTGGAAGGTCGGGTAGGCGTAGATCATGTTCCGGAGTCGCTCGACGGGGACCTCGCCGTGGACCGCCACCGCGAGCGCGCCGAGCACCTCGCCGCCGACCGGGCCGGCCGACGTCGCGCCGACCAGGAAGCCGTCGTGCTCGATGAGCTTGAGGAAGCCCTCGGCCTTGTGGATCCAGCCGCGGGCGGACACGGCGATGTCGGTGTGGTGGACGCGCACGTCCATGCCCTGCTCACGGGCCTGCTGCTCGGTCAGGCCGACCGCGCCGATCTCCGGGTCGGTGAACGTCACGCGCGGCACGGCGCGGTAGTCGGCGGGCGGGCCGTCCTGGCCGAGGATGTCCCGTACGACGATCCGCGCCTGGTACACCGACATGTGTGTGAACGCGCCCTTGCCGGTGACGTCGCCGAGGGCCCACACGCCGTCGGCGGCGCGCATCCGCTCGTCCGTGTCGACGAACCGGGCGTTCTCGTCCAGGCCGACGGCCGCGACGCCCAGGGCCTTCAGGTCCGTACGGCGGCCGGTGGCGACGAGCAGCCGCTGGGCGCGCAGGTCGCCGTTCAGGACGAACGCGTCGCCGTCGTGGCGGACGTGCTCGACCTTCGCGCCCGTACGGACCGCGATGCCCTCGTTCTCGAAGACCTTCTGCAGCAGCTCGCTGGACTCGGGCTCCTCCAGGGCGAGCAGCCGGGGCAGGGCCTCGACCACGGTCACCCGGCTGCCGAATCGGGCGAACACCTGGGCCAGCTCCACGCCGATCGCCCCGCCGCCCAGCACGATCAGCGATTCGGGGACCTCGGTGGTCTCGATCGCCTCCCGATTGGTCCAGTACGGGGTGTCGCGCAGGCCGTCGATCGGCGGGATCGACGGCGCGGTGCCGTTGGCGATGACGATGCCCTTGCGGGCGCGGAAGACCTGGTCGCCGACGGTGACCTCGTTCGGGCCGGTGATGCGGCCCTTCCCGCGTACGAGCGTGCCGCCCTTCCCGGTGAAGCGGTCGGCCGCGACCTTGTCGTCCCAGTTGTCGGTGGCCTCCCGCACCCGGCGTGCGACCGGCGCCCAGGACGGCCGGACCTCCGCGTCCCCGGCCATGCCCGGGATGCGGCGGCCCTCGGCCAGCAGGTCGGCCGCGCGGATCATCATCTTGCTGGGGATGCATCCCCAGTAGGGGCACTCGCCGCCGACGAGACGGTCTTCGATGCCCACCACCGCGAGCCCGGCCTCGGCCAGACTGCCCGCTGCCTCTTCTCCGCCCGGGCCGAGCCCGATGACGATGACGTCGACGTTCATGGCCCCATCTTTGCCTACCGGGACGTGCTCTCCCGTACGGCCTCGTCGTAGAGGTGCTTGACGTCGCCGTCGAAGTAGGAGCTGTAGGAGACGTCGTCCTCGTCGCCGCCTTCGTCGCGACCGCCGATCACGCCCACGACCTTTCCCACGCGGGTGTTCGGGTCGTAGCCGGTGAGCCAGGGGCTGCCGCTGGTGCCGGGGAAGTACCCGTTGCAGGCGAAGCGCACCTGGTAGGTGTCCTCCTTGGTCGTGGAGTTCACGCAGGTGATCGGCTTGTCGGACCGCATCGGGTAGCCGGTGACCCGTACGACGTTGCGGAAGCCGGCGTCGATGGCGAGTGTGTTCGCGCCGACGACGTCGGCGATGTTCTTGCCGTTCAGGGGTTCGAGCACCGCGAAGCCGACGTCGAGGTCCTCGTCGGAGCCGTTCGCCCAGCGGGTGTCGACGAGCTGCGTGCGGACCTTCCAGATCCCGTACGGGGCCTTCCCGTCGCGGTAGCCGGGGACGAACACCAGATCGCTGGCGTAGTCACTGTCCTTGCCACCGTGCAGGCAGTGCGCGGCGGTGATGATCATGTTGTGGTTGGGGCTGTCGACCGTGCTGGCGGTGCAGAAGTGGGTTCCCGAGGTGTCGTGGGAGAACAGCGCTCCGACCCGGCGGCCGTACACGGTGGCCTGGGCGGTCGGCGTGCCGCTCGGCGTCGGTGCGCTGGCGGCCGGTGAGGGAGTGGGCGCTGCGCTGGTGGTCGGGTACGGGTGTGCGGCCGGGCGATCGGCCGGGACCTTGGGTGTCGTCCCGGTTGCCGTGCCACAGCCGGCCAGTAGGACGATCACGCTCACCGAACACAACAATCTGCGCATCGCACCCCCCTTGCCGCGTTCTTTCCTTAGGGATAACTCCCGAAACTCTCCGCATCCTGGACGGTGGCTGTGAGGACTCTGGGTACGGCCGGGTGGCCCGTTCCGACAGCCGACCGGTCCGTGACCTGATCGTTATATAGATTAGCCGTGCCAGTGAACACCCTGGTCTGCGTCTTGGGTGACAGTCACCACACCCGTGCCGTGTCGCAGCCGCGCCCTATACGTCCATAAAGCCGGTTAAATCTACTTCGCACATTATTTGTCACCTTTTGCGCGGACTCAGTTCCCAACGCCCAGGTCGGACATGAACCTGGACGGGTACCGGTCGCCACGCGCCGAGCCCGGCGGCACCGCCCTCTCGATCTCGGCGAGGTCGTCGGCGGTGAGGTCCAGCTCGGTCGCGGGCAGCGCCTCGGCCAGCCGCTCGCGGGTGCGAGCGCCGACCAGCGGCACGATGTCCTCACCCTGTGCGGCCACCCAGGCGATGGCCAACTGCGCGACGGTGCACCCCTTGGTCTCGGCGACCCGGCGCAGGGCGTCCACGAGGGCGAGGTTGTGTTCCACGTTCCCGCTGGAGAACCGCGGGCTGAAGCCGCGACCGTCGCCGGGACCGGCGGTGCGCCCGGCGGACCAGTGCCCGGAGATGAGGCCTCGGCCGAGGACGCCGTACGCGGTCAGGCCGATGCCGAGCTCCCGCAGTGTGGGCAGGACGTCCGCCTCCACCGCCCGGGAGATCAGCGAGTACTCGATCTGCAGGTCGGCGATCGGGTGCACGGCGTGCGCCCGGCGGATCGTCGCCGCGTCGACCTCCGAGAGCCCGATGTGCCGTACGTACCCGGCGTCGACCATCTCCGTGATCGCACCCACCGTCTCCTCGATCGGCACCGCCGGGTCCAGCCGCGCGGGGCGGTAGATGTCGACGTGGTCGGTGCCCAGCCGGGTCAGCGAGTAGGCGAGGAAGTTCTTCACCGCCTCGGGACGGCCGTCCTGCCCGCCGAACTCAGGCCCCGGCCCCCGCAGCATGCCGAACTTGACGCTCAGCACGTAGCCGTCCCGATCCCGGCCGCGCAGCGCCTCGGCGAGCAGCAACTCGTTGTGGCCCATGGCGTAGAAGTCGCCGGTGTCGATCAGCGTGACGCCGGCCTCCAGCGCGGCGTGCACGGTGGCGATGCTCTCCGCGCGGTCGGCCGGGCCGTACGCGCCCGACATGCCCATCGCGCCCAGGCCCAGCGCGGAAACGGCCGGTCCGGTGCGGCCCAGGGTCCGTGTCTGCATCACGTTCTCCCTCTTCTCGATGTCGTCCCCCGACCTTGCGCCAGGGCCGGGACGCGCGGAAGCGGAGCGTTCATCGTGGGAGAGCCGCTCCCTGGATGGGCGCGCCCGCCGCGAGGGACCATGGGGCCATGCAGCGTGACCGGCTCGCCGACTTCCCGCGCCGCCGTGAGGGGGCATGGGGCCATGACGAGCTCGCCGACTTCCTGCGCCGTCGTCGCGAGGGGGCATAGGGCCATGCAGCGTGACGAGCTCGCCGACTTCCTGCGCCGTCGTCGCGAGGGGATCCGCCCGGCCGAGGCCGGCATCGCCGACGGTCCTCGCCGCCGCACCGCCGGCCTGCGCCGGGAAGAGGTGGCGATGCTCGCCGGCATGTCCGTGGACTACGTCGTACGCCTCGAGCAGGGGCGCAGCAGTCAGCCCTCGACCCAGTTGCTCGGCGCGCTGGCCCGGGCGTTGCGGCTGTCCGACGACGAGCGCGACCACCTGTTCCACATGGCCGGTCACCGGCCACCGCCCGCCGATGGGGTGGCCCGCCTGGCTCGCGCCGGCCTGATGCGCATGCTCGACCTGCTCGGCGACACCCCGGCCCTGGTGCTGTCCAACCTGGGCGAGGTCCTCGCCCAGAACCGGGCGGCCGTCCTCCTGACGGGCGACCACACCGGCTTCTCCGGCGACCGGCGCTACGTCGTCTACCGCTGGTTCACCGATCCCGCCGCCCGCGCCGTCTGCCCGGTCGAGGAGCAGGAGTATTACGCCCGTCAGCTCGTGGCCGACCTGCGCGCGGTCGCCGGCCGCCGGTCCGGTGACCCCACGGTCGCCGGACTCGTCGACCGGTTGCAGGCCGCGAGCGCCGACTTCCGCCGGCTCTGGGCCGAGCACGAGGTGGCGGTCCGGCGCGCCGACCGCAAGACGGTCCTGCATCCGCGGGTGGGCCGCCTGCTGCTGGACTGCGAGACCCTGGTCACTCCCGACCAGCGTCAGCAGTTGCTGGTGCTCACCGCGGCGGACGCCGAGACCCGCGAGCGGCTGGAGCTGCTGCGGGTGCTCGGCGTCGAGGAGTTCCCCACGGGACCTACGGACGTCAGAGGACCCGGTGGATGATGTAGTAAAGGCCGCCCTTCTGGGAGACGGCGGCGAGCTTCTTGGCGCTGATCACGTGGGTGCCGCCGGTCTTCTTGCCGTTGGTCATCTTCCACGGATCCCAGACGGTGATGGTGCCCTTCGACCTGTTGTAGCCGTAGACGACGATCGCGTGTCCGGTGTTGTTCTTCCAGCCCTTGCCGCTCCAGGGCAGGTCGTCGATCCAGACGCCCAGGACGGTGGCCCGGTGCAGCACTCCGACGTCGTTGGCGACGAGGTTCATCAGCTTCGACCCGCTGCTGATGTCGTCGCCGACGCGGTAGGTGCTCGTCTTCGACCTGACGTAGGAGTTGAGCACCGGGATGGCGGTCTTGGCCCAGGTGCCCTTGCTGGTGGTCCCCATCTTCTTGGCGAGGGTGGTCTGGCGCACCGTGATGCCGAAGCTGCGGAGGCTGATCGAACTGGCGGTCGGCACGCACCAGGAGTTCTTGCTCTGGTACTGCCCGACGATCTTCACGGTGTAGGCGTTGGGCGCGATCGCCGTCGTGGCGGCGGTTCCCTGGGGCGCCGTGCGGATGGGCGCCTGGGCGCCGGTGCGCTCGACGTGGGCCGTCGGCCCGCCGACTCCGACGGCCAGGGCGACGGCGGAGGCGGTGACGACGCCTCCAGCGATCAAGAGGGCGGTGGGCACCTTCTTCACCCTGAATGCTCCTAACGGGGGATAAGAAACTTCTATCTCGGAAGCACCATAGTTAACCCCAGTTACAAAATGTCGGCTTACGAGGCAATGTGATCATCATCCGTGTCGTGCCCAGACAAGATCGCGAAGGCCGCCGTCCCGCGTAGGGTGCCGGAGGTATGAGGCTGATCATTCTGGGCGGTGGCGGGTTCCGGGTGCCGCTGGTGTACCGGGCGCTCCTGGCCGACCGGGGCAAGGGCCGCGTCACCGACGTCGTCCTGCACGACCTCGACCCGGCCCGTACGGCCGTGATCCGCCAGGTCCTCGCCGAGCAGGCGGCCGGGCACGCGGACGCGCCGACGGTCACCGCCACGACCGACCTCGACGAGGCCCTGACCGGCGCCGACTTCGTGTTCTCCGCCATCCGCGTCGGCGGGCTCGCCGGCCGCGCGGCCGACGAGCGAATCGCCCTCGACGAGGGCGTGCTCGGCCAGGAGACCGTCGGCGCGGGCGGCATCGCGTACGGCCTGCGCACGATCCCGGTCGCGGTCGACATCGCCCGCCGCGTCGCCGAACGCGCCCCCGACGCCTGGGTCATCAACTTCACCAACCCGGCCGGCACGGTCACCGAGGCGATGTCCCGCCACCTCGGCGACCGCGTCATCGGCATCTGCGACTCCCCGGTCGGCCTCGGCCGCCGCGTCGCCGCCGCGCTGGGCGTCGACGGCGGCACCGCCTGGTTCGACTACGCGGGCCTCAACCACCTCGGCTGGCTGCGCGCGGTCCGCGTCGAGGGTCGCGACGTGCTGCCCGACCTGCTCGTCGACGATGCCGCGCTCGCGTCATTCGAGGAGGGGCGACTGTTCGGCGGGGAGTGGCTGCGGGCCATCGGCGCCGTCCCCAACGAGTACCTGCACTATTACTACTTCGACCGCGACGCGGTCGCCGCAGTCCGGAACGCGGAGCGCACGCGCGGCGCTCTCGTCCTCGACCAGCAGCGCGACTTCTACGCCCGTACGCCCGACTCGCCCGGCTCCGCGCTCGAGGCCTGGGAGACCACCCGGATGGCCCGCGAGACCACCTACATGGCCGAGAACCGCGAGGCCGCCGGCGCGGGCGAGCGCGAGTCGTGCGACCTGGAGTCCGGCGGGTACGAGAACGTCGCCCTGGCCCTCATGCGCGCGATCGCCCACGACGAGCGCACCACCCTGATCCTCAACGTGCGGAATCGCGGCGCCCTGCCCGGTCTCGACGACGACGCCGTGGTCGAGGTCCCGTGCGTCGTCGACGCCAACGGTGCCCGCCCCGTCACCTGCGCGCCCCTCGCCGACCACCAGCTCGGCCTGGTCACCACGATCAAGGCGGTCGAACGCGCCGTCCTGGAGGCCGCGACCACCGGCTCCCGCCCGGCCGCGCTGCGCGCCCTCGCGACCCACCCGCTCGTCGACTCCGTCACCGTCGCCCGCCGCCTCCTGGAGCGGTACGAGGAGAACTTCCGCGAGCTGAGTTACCTTCGCGCGCGCTGACGGCGGCCGAGGTCTCGGCGCGTACGCCGCGGCGCCGCCGAGCCATCGGAGCCCGCTCGCGCTGAGATGATGATCACACCGGTTCCAAGATCAACTACCTGTCCGAAGTCGGTACCGTCCGGCGATGACGACCAGTGTCAACGGATAAAACGGACAGGAGTCAACCCCCCATGACCTCGGCTTCGAACGCCTCCTCCGGCGGCCGACGACGGCTGTTCGCCCGCGTGGTGGCGACGGCAGCGGTCCTCACCGGCGCGCTGACCACCGCCGGCGCCGCGCAGGCGGCCCCCACGAGCGGTGACCCCTCACCGAAGATCGTCGGCGGGAGCCCGGCCGACCAGACGTACTCGTTCATGGTCTCGCTGGAGTACCTGCGCAACGGCAACCCGGACTCCCACCGGTGCGGCGGCGCCCTGATCAAGCCGCAGTGGGTCGTCCTCGCGGCCCACTGCGTGTCCACGGAGGGCTCGGACACGACCCCGTCCCAGCCCATGGACCCGACCATCTTCCACGTCCGGATCGGCTCGAAGGACCGGACCACGGGCGGCACGATCGCGAAGCTCGACAAGATCGTCCTGCACCCCGGCTGGATCTTCTACCCGGACAAGGTCACCGGTAAGGACGTCGCGCTCCTGCACCTGACCGCGCCGGTCACCGAGAAGACGGTGCCGATGGCCACCGTCCTTCCCGAACCGGGGACCAAGGTCCGGGAGATCGGCTGGGGGTACACCTCCAACAGCGACATCGGCGACCCGAGCAAGCTCCCGACCGTCCTCCAGCAGCTGGACACCAAGATCATTCCGGACGACACCACGAAGTGCCACGTCGACGAGAACGGAAGCGACGCGTACGGCATCGCCGTCGGTGACACCTGCGCCGACAACCCGGAGGGTGTCCGCGGCCCGTGCGGCGGCGACTCCGGCTCCCCGCTGCTTTCGCTGATCGACCAGCGCTGGGTCCTCCAGGGCGTCGACAGCCGCGGCGTGAGCGACACCTGCGGCGGAGCCCCGGACATCTACACCGGCATCGGCTACTACCGCGACTGGATCAACAGCGTCATCGGGGCCTGACCGAGCGTCGGGCCGGATGAGGTCGGTCGGTGGCCGTGACACACCGACCGGCTGTCTCACCGCGCGAGGTCGGCGGCGAAGCCCTCCAGCGCCGCGGCGACGGCTCCCGGCGCCTCCAACGGCAGCAGGTGCCCGACACCGGGGATCACGTCGAGCCGCGCATGGGGGATCCAGGGCAGCAGATGATCGCGCAGGACCTGAGGTGGCTCGACCCGGTCATGCTCACCCGCCAGAACGAGGACGGGCACGTCGATCGCTCCGGCAGCGTCCGTGACGTCCGCCGCGATGCCGTGCAGCGGCCACTCCCGATACGCGGCGGCGTCGGCCGCCATGCTGTCGCGGACGACGGCCTCCCGTACGGCCGGATCCAGTGGGGTGGCGGTCAGCACCTGGTCGAGCGACTGCTCGACGGCCTCCGGCGAGTCGTACGCGTGCGCGAGGAACCCCTGATACTCGGCGGTGACCGTGGCCGGCGGTCGCGGCGGCGCGGGCGCCACCAGCACCACCCCGGCCAGTCCCGAAGGACGTCGGGCGGCGGCGAGCTGGCTCACCTTGCCTCCCATCGAGTGCCCGACCAGCACGTAACGGTCGAGACCCTGGGCGATGTCGATGACGTCGCCGGCGAGCCGATCGAGGCCGTACGGGCCGGGCAGTCCCCGGGACGAGCTCCAGCCGCGCTGGTCGAAGCGGACGACGTCGCGGTCGGCCGGCAGCCGCTCCACCACCGCGTCCCACGTACGGGCGGACCCGCCCCAGTAGTGCACGAGGACCAGCGCCGGCCCGTCCCCTCCTCGCCTGCGTACGCCGACCGCCCCGCCCGTCACCGCGATTGTGGTTTCCGTCATCACCGTGTTCTCCTCACACTCCCGAGCCGGGCTGTTCCAGCTAGGGGCCTTACTGCAAGATCGCAAGGTCGACGCTACGGTCGTCGTGGGAGGGAAACACGGTCGAAAGGCGCGTGACTGCTGTGGAAACCGGTCAGCTCCCCGGAGTGCGGCAGCTCCGCTACTCCCCGGCCCCCGGAGCGGGCTTCGGCGTCGAGGTGCTCGGCTTCGAACGCCTGCGCCAGATGGACGCGGGCCGTCGGCGGAGCCGGCCGCAGCGCCCGGACTTCCACGTCCTGGCCCTCGTACGGTCGGGCGTGGGACACCACACCGCCGACTTCGTCGACCATGCCCTGCAGGAGCGGAGCGTCGTGTGGATCCGGCCCGGCGTCGTCCACCGCTGGACCGACATCGACGACCTCGACGGCCCGCTGGTGCTGTTCGAGCAGGGCTTCCTGCCCGCCGGCCCCGCGGCCCGGGCAGCGGCGGACGTCTTCGCCCCGACGTGCTGGCAGTTGGACGAGAGCGCCTGGGACCTGAGCGTACGAGCGGCGGACCACCTGACGTACGAGCACGCGGCGGCCGTGGCGGACCCGCGCCTGGCATCGTCTCCAGTGCTCGCCCACCTGCTCGCGGCGCTCGCCCTGCGAGTGCTCCCGGCCGACTCGGGCACCTTCGCCGCGGCCGAGGACGACACGGTCTTCCGCCGCTACCGCGCCGCCGTGGAGCGTCACTTCACCCGCTGGCACCACGTCGCCGACTACGCCCGCGCGCTCGGCTACGGCGTACGGACCCTGACCCGCGCGACCCGCGAAACCGCCGGTGTGGGTGCCAAGCAGTTCCTCGACCAGCGGATCCTGCTGGAGGCCAAGCGCCTCCTCGCCCACACCGACCTGACCGTCGCGCGCTGCGCCGAACGCCTCGGCTTCGACGACGCCGCGAACTTCAGCACGTTCTTCCAGCGCCAGGAGGGTTTGTCCCCCAGCCGCTGGCGCTCCGCCCGCAGCGGCCGCTGACCTAGTCGGCTTTGCGCATCTGGTCGGCGACCCGGGCGGCGAACTCCTGCCGGCCGTTGCTGCGCGGGTACGGCTCGTCGGGCACCGGCACGCCGAGGAAGTCGCACAGCGGCTCCCAGCCCTGCTGAGCCTGGAACTCCAGCAGGCGCTCGGCCGGCACCTCCCGCCGTACCTCGTCGTTGTGCTCGGTGAATACCGCCATCGCGTGCTCGGCGTCCTCGAACCGGCCGCCGAACGCCCCGTCCCACAACAGCCGTCCCACGAACTCCCGCCGCTCCCGGTTCCCCGGCGACACGAACGACCGGGCCCGGTAGATGCTCTCGTAGGCGCTCTCGTACCAGCTCCGCGGATCGCGGACGGTGAGGATCACCTTCGCGTCCGGATAGTGGTCGACGAGCTGCCGCCAGAACGTCACCCCCGGCCAGTCGACCGTCGCCCGGTAGTCCCGGTAGACCATGTCCCAGTCCGCGGTGCCGTCCTCCGCCACCCGCGACCACAGATCCAGCTGCTCCTGATCGTCGATCAGCTCGATCATGTGATGACACGGCCCGAACCCGAGCCGTTCCAGTGCGAGCTTCAACGACAGCGTGCCGGTCCGTCCGAACCCTGCCCCGATCACCTCGAGCACGAGCGCATCCTCTCGTGTGCGGAGCCGCCCCCTTTCGTGGCAGTAAGGGGGCGACATGTAAAACGAACGTTCTTCTCCCGATGCTAACCGGACGCGCCGCTCCGTTGATCTTCCCGAGGTGCCACATTCGTCGGCCGGTTCCGGACACCCCGCCTCGTCGTGCGGGAACGGCTCAGAGACCGCCGGAACGGCTACCTGCCGGAACGGCTCAGAGACCTGCCAGGACGCTGTCGACCGCCTTCGCGTAGGCGTAGAACGCCTGCGTCCGGTGCGCCGGATTCGCGATCCAGTCCCCGTCCAGCCGCCCGCTCTTGAAGAACGCCTTCCGCTGCGCCGTACTGATCTCCAGCTGCACGCCCTTCCCCCGCTGGTTCCGGTTGCAGATGTTCTTCGGATCCTGGCCCTCGATCTTCGACGCCGGCACCGCCGTCTTGAACCCCTTGGCGTTCAGCGCCTTGATGATCTTCTTGACGAGCGCGGTGTCCCGCCCGCCCACGTACGTCACCGCCCGGTCGCCCTTGGCGGCGTGCCAGGACACGGTGTACTTGGAAGCCTTCACGAGCTTCAGCGCCCGCGGCTCGTCGAAGTGGGTCGAGGTGATGTGCAGCTTCTGGTTGCCCGACTTCTTGATCCCCATGAACGAGTAGTAGTCGTCGCGGCCGGTACTCGCGGCGTAGTCGGCGAGCTGCGTGGTCGGCGGCTCGATCAGCCCGCCGTGGATCGCGATCTGCACCACCTTCGCGCCGCGCACCGTACGCTGCACCCGCTTGTAGTCCCGGCCCTCCTTCTCGTGCCGGGCGAGGTCGGCATAGTTTCGGTACGTGTCGGCCGTCACCTGGACCGTCGGCGCGACCGGAGCGGTCTGCGCGACCTTGCCCGCCACCGGGCTGCCGGTGCCGCACGCCGTCAGCGCCAGCAGACCGGCCGTGCCGAGAACGAACTGCGTCTTCTTCACTGCTACCTCATTCCACTGGGGGACGAGGCAGCCAAGCGCAGCAAACGATCTTGCGTCAAGCGGTCCAGGTCACCGCGAAGGGTGTCCTCACCGTCCCTGCCGCTGGGCGACCCGTTCGGCGAACTCCTGCCGATCGTTGGTACGGGGAAACGGCTCATCGGGTACGGGCACGCCGAGGAAGCCGCACAACGGCTCCCAGCCCTGACGAACGCGGAACTCCAGCAGCCGCTCGCCCGGGACCTCCCGCCGTACGGCGTCGTTATGCTCGATGAACACCGCCTTCGCGTACGCGGCATCCTCGAATCGCCCGCCGAAGTCCCCGTCCCACACCACCCGCTGCACGAACCGCCGCCGGCGTACGCCGAGCGGATCCGCCGGCCACTGCGACGTGGCCTGGTAGATGCTCTCGTAGGCGCTCTCGTACCAGCTCTTCGGGCTGCGGACCGTGAGGATCACCCTGGCCGCGGGGTAGTAGGCGACCAGCCGCCGCCAGAACGCCACCCCCGGCCAGTCCACCGTGGCCCGATATCCGCGGTAAACCTCATCCCAGTCCGCGTCGCCGTCCTCGACCGCCCGGGACCACCGGTCCAACTGCTCCGGATTGTCGATGAGCTCGATCATGTGATGGCACGGCCCGAACCCGAGCCGCTCCAGCGCCAACTTCAACGACAGCGTGCCGGTCCGCCCGAACCCGGCCCCGATCACCTCGAGCACGATTCCTCCCCCGAGAACCCGCCCCAGCGACCGACCACACCCTCACCGGGCCATGCCCCACCCGAACCCCACCGAACCAGGACGAACGCCCTCTGTGCTGGTCCCGTCGCCGGCGACGTCAGCGTGGCATCGCCTCAGAACACGATCGTCAACCTGGAAGTACTGGCTCATCGAGGGCGTGCTCAGATGACGGGCGGCCGGCCAAGCGAGGTCATCCGCCAGACGGTACGCCACGACATCGGCCGCCGCGGCCCGCACGGCGTACGGACACCTTCGGTGAAACCGCCCGCCCAGGCACGCAGGCCGGCCAGCGGTGGCCGGCGCAGTACCGTCACCAGCGTCCACAGGCCCAGATAGACCGGGACCAGTACGGCGGGCAGGTGGCGGCGGGCCAGCCAGACCCGGTTACGGGCGATCATCCGGAAGTACATCGCGTGCCGCGTCGGGCTGGTGCGGGGGTGCTGCAACAGCAGGTCAGGGCGGTAGTCGATCCGCCAGCCCGCATCCAGGGCGCGCCAGGCGACGTCGGTCTCCTCGTGCGCGTAGAAGAACGCCTCCGGCCAGTCACCGGTCTGCTCAACAACGGCCATCCGGATGGCGTTCCCGCCACCCAAGAACGTGGTGACCGGACCGCCGCGAAGCGGATCCCGCGCACCCAGCCGAGGCACGTGACGGCGCTGCGTGGCACCGGACTCATCGGCGATCCGGAAGCTCACGATGCCCAGCTCGGGATCCTCGGCGAACGCCTGCCGTACCCGCTGGAACGTTGCCGGCTCGGGAAGCAGCCCATCATCGTCGAGGTACATCACCACATCGACGTCTCCGTGCTCCCGCAGCGCGGCCAGCGCGACGTTCCGGCCACCGGAGATCCCGAGGTTCTTCTCGATCTCGACGCCCTGCACTCCGGACGGGAGCGGCGGCAACGGCGCCCCGTTGCCCACCACCACGATCCGCGGGACGGCCCCATGCTGCGCCAGAACCGATTCCAGCAACGCGGTCAACTCCGCGGGCCGATCGCCCATCGTCAAGATCGCGACACCGAGCCCCAGCCCCGCGTCGGCGACATCAGCAGATGACGACTGAACCTCGGCCAGCAGCATGGTGGCTCCCCGCAGTAAGTGAAACAAAAGGTGACGTGACGATGAACGCCATGACACTGAATCGTAACGGCAAGCGCCTGACCTTCCGCGGAAGATGAGCCGCAGACGCCCGTCAGCAAGCCGTGGGACAGTGCGCTGATCAACTCGTTCGGCCGCCCGGAGCGGGTAAGGCGGGACCCCCGTCATAGGCTGGCTGGACGAAGCCACCGGCGGGAAGGAGGCGGCATTCGTGGTGCTGGCCGTGTCGCACGCCGCCGCAGCACTGATCCCTCCGGTTCGTGCCTGGGAGGTGACCGAGTGAGCGTCCCACCCGACACGCTCGTACCTTGGCCGCATGTCGCCGACCTGATGGGCGGCTGGCCGGACTCCCTGACCGTCGAGATCTACGACGGTACGGGCCCGGCCCCGGCGGACGTGTCCGAGGTGCGGTTCTACGTGCTGCCGTACGCGAAGGGGCCCGAGACGTTCGAACCGCTGGGCCGGATGCCGAAACTGGAGGCCGTACAGAGCCTCAGCGCCGGCGTCGACAACCTGCTGCCGCACGTGCCACCGGGCGTCACCTTGTGCAACGGCCGGGGCCTACACGACGCGAGCGTCGCCGAACACGTCCTCGGCCTGATCCTCGCCGCACAGCGCGAACTGCCCCGCTGGATCCGCGACCAGGACGAGGAACGCTGGCAGCCGCACTTCACCCGCTCGCTCGCCGACTCGAGGGTGCTCCTCCTCGGCTACGGCTCGATCGCCGCCGCCATCGAGGCCCGACTGCTGCCCTTCGAGACGGAGATACGCCGAGTCGCCAGCCGCGCCCGCCCGACCGATTCGGTGCACGGGGTCGACGAGCTACCGGACCTACTCCCGCACGCGGACATCGTCGTGTCCACCCTGCCGCTGACCGCCGAGACCACGGGCCTCCTAGACGCCCGCCTGCTCGCCGCCCTGCCCGACGACGCGCTCATCGTGAACGTCGGCCGCGGCGGCACCATCGACACCGCCGCATTGCTGACCGAGACGAGGTCAGGCCGGTTGCGCGCCGCCCTCGACGTCATGGACCCCGAGCCACCCCCGGCCGGACATCCTTTGTGGTCGGCACCGAACGTGCTGATCACCCCGCACGTGGGCGGCGGCTCCGCGACGTTCTATCCCCGCGCCGAACGCCTGATCGCCGAGCAACTCCGAAGGTTCACCGCCGGAGAGCCGCTCCTCAACCAGGTCACCCGACCGGCCTGACCAAGCGGTACCACCCGCCCTGTTCATACCGGGCGGGTGGCGCGGGTATCACCGGTGCCGGATGAGGACCATCGCCGCGTCACCAACCGGCCCCCCCAGTGGCTGAGGGAAGTCGACGGCGAGTGGTCCGAAACCCTGCGACCAGTCCCGGCGACCGGTCCCATCTCGGGCTGCCGGGCGCGGACCGCTGAGGTCAGTGGGTCTGGATGTAGGCCGCCGTGGCGCTATAACCGGCGCTGCAAACGTACGTGACCTTGCCCGGGGCCTTCTGCCACGCAGTGAAGCCGGCGATGCCGGCGAACCGGGACGTACAGGTCCAGTGCAGGCGGAACTGGCTCGCCGGGCCCTTGCCGCAGTTGCCGGACGCCGTTGCCCCCGCGGTGGAGGCGGTGCATTGAGATGCGGCCAGTGTCGCAGCGGTCCGGCTCGATGCTTGGGCGACACCGCCGACCACCCCCTGAGCCCCGCCGACGATGGCGGCGACGGCCGCCGTGCCGATGATCGCTCGTTTCACGCCTGTCACGGACATTCGGTGCTCCCTTCCACGGCCATCCGCGACGTGCGGAGGCCCTCTGCCTCCGAGCACGCTAGGGAGCCGACCCGTGCGTTTCGCGCCCCCTGATCGCGCACCCATCTCGGACACCCCAGCCGCGGGAACCTTCTGATCCCGGTCTTTGAGCCATCTGCCATGATCAGGGCCCGCCTGGAATCCACTGAAAGGGTTGCGATCTTGTCGGCATCCGCTGAGTCCCTGATCGCCGACATTCCCGCGTTCGCACCCCACGCCCGTCCGGCGACCCTGCTGAGACCGACGGAGGGTATGCCCGGTGTCCGGGACAGCTCCGTCGGCGGACCACCGCTGTGGCCGGAGGACGAGTCGTGGCCGGAATGCCGTGCGCCGCATCTGATGGAGGTACGGGAGAAGCTCTCGGACGAGGAGCGCGAAACCTGGCAGCGGATCGACCGCGCCATGAAGGAAAGGCACCGTCGGAATCCGAGCCGGGGGTACGAGCTCACGAACGAGGAGGCCCGGATCCAGACGGAGATCATGGCGGGCGCGTCGGCGCTCGACATGACGAATTGGGAGAGAATCCGCGGGGTGCAGGACACCTCCGGCCCCAGCGTCCCGATGGTCCCCGTCATCCAGCTCTACGCCCGGGACGTGCCGGGAGACCACTGGCCGACCGGGATGGATCTCCTGCAGGTGCTGTGGTGCCCGAACGACCACAGCGAACCCGACTACTTCGGACCCACGATCGAACTGCGGTACCGGTCGTCATCCGCGGTCGAGACCGTGTTGAACCCTCCCCGACCGGAACAAGCCGACGAGGGCTACCTCCCTGAACCTTGTGCCGTCGACCCGGAGGAGATCGTCGATCTGCCGGCTGTGGACGAACTGCCCGAAGACCTCTACGACGAGGGCTGCCGCTGGGCGGACGCACGCGGCATCGAGTACCACCGCGGCCTGGCGTGCCGCCCCGGCTGGAAGGTCGGCGGCTGGCCCAGCTGGCACCTCACCGACCTAATCCCCATCGACTGCTCCTGCGGCGCGCGCATGCGGCTGTTCCTGACCATGGAGAGCAGCAATGACGGCCCCGACATCGTCGTCGGCCGCTTCGGTGAACTCCGCATCTTCACCTGCCCCGTGGACGCCGCCCATCCGATCAGGCTGAACATCCAATAACGGTCGCCCCGGAGTCCGGCGGCCACTCTCGTACGAGGAAGGGATCCGGTGCCATGCCGACTCTGATCCGCCGAACCTCCGCCGAGGTGTGGGTGGACGCGTCCACGGTCGACCTGGCCGGCGAGGACCTGGTGACGGAGTTCGAACCGGACTGGACCACGACGGGCCTGGTCGACGCCGACCCCGACGGCGACGGCGCATGCGTCATCTGCGGACAGGAGATCGGTGACATCGCCGTCACCGCCGAACTCTGGGACGACGCTCCGCCGCCGGCCGCCGATGACTGGCAGGACGTTGCCGAGGTCTCGGTCGCCTGGCGATCCGCGTTCCTGGACTCCGGGACGACGGGCAGCGGCGACGACCCGGCCCAACGCCTGGAACTGCCCGGCCCCGGCGACTACCGCCTGCGCGTCCACGGCCGCAACCGCGACGACGGCGACCCCCGTCGGGACGGCGACCCGGTAGAGGAGTACCTGATCCAGGTGTGGCCCGCCTCGCAGGGCGAGCCCATCACGATCAAGTCGACCAGCCAGACCGCGGCCCTGTGGAGGAAGGAACGGTGAGGCGACGAACCCACCGGACGGTCCGCTCGGCGCCCGAGACGGCCGCGGCCACGTAATCCCGTGGCGTCGGGGCTTGGATACGCGCCAGGATGAAACGCCATGGGGCAACGCGCGAACTTCGTCCTGGTCGACGACACCGGCTGGCGGCTGTACTACGACCACTGGGCCGCCAACCAGATCTGCTCCGTCCTGGTCGCCGGACCCGAGGCGGCCACCCGGTTCATCATCGCCCAGCGTCAGCGCGCGCAGGACGAATGGCTCGACGACATCTGGGCCGAAGGCGGCGCCATGGTCGACCATCGCACCCGTCGGCTCATCTTCTACGGCGACCAACTGATGCTGGACCTGCCGGCCAAGCGCGTCTTCACGCGCCTGCTGTCGCTCACCTGGCCGGGCTGGGACGTCCGCTGGGCGTACGACGGCCTGGGCGACTTCGCCGCCCACGTCGGCCTCGACCGCGCCATCGTCCGCGCCGCCCGTGACCCGGAGATGCCGGGCGACCTGCAACCGAACCCGTCGAAGGACTGGCCGCCGCACCTGGTGACCGTACGGGACGAGGCGGGCCGGCTCCTCGTGTACCCGTTCGACTGGGCGGACGACCACAGCGCCTGGCAGGGCCCCGGCCTGCTGGACCGGCTCCCCGCAGGTGGCCTCGCCCAGGTGCACCTGCCCGTCATCCCGGACGGCGGACTGCACGTCGATGTCCGCTCCCGCACCGTCGGCGCGTGGTCGAACGAACCCGTCCCCGGCCTGCTGCCCGCGCTGACGGATCTGTGGCCCGGCTGGCAGATGGACTTCTGGGAGGACCGGTACGAGGAACAGGCCCGCCGCTGCGGCGACGCGATCACCTTCCCGCCCCTCGACCTCGCCGTCGCCCTCGACGAACTCTTCGCGGCCATCGCCGAACGCTTCGGCAAGGACCCCGTGCCCGACATGCTCGCGCTGGCATACCGCCCCGACCCCGACACCGGCGAGGTTCCCGACGTCGAGCTCAACCCTCTGTTCACCGCTCACACCCCGGATGACCCGACCCCGACCGAATGGTCCACCGTCCTCCGCGCCGCAGCCGACCTCCGGAGCGACCTGTAGGTCCTACTCCGGAAAGAGCCTCACGGCCGCGCCGAATCCCCAACCTGCCTCGGTAAGCTCTCCGCGCTGACGGGCATGAGGAGGATCTCGATGGGTCTGAAGGACCGCGTAGGCGACGTCAGGCGTACGGCGTCGGCGGCACTCGACACCGGGACGAACGCGGTCCGCGCCACTGGACGCGGCGCGGCCGAGGCCGGCGGCACCGCCGCCGCGGCGGCCCGGGACGGCAACGACTGGGTGATGGAACAGCTCGCCTCCGTCCCGCCGCCGGTCCTTCCCCTGACAGAGGAGTGGCGCCTATCGATCGGCGCGCTCATCACCCGGCACCCGAAGGCACCCGCCCTGATCGGCAAGCTGCTGTCCCCGCTGGACAGCTTCGGCGCGATCGCGGTGGGACCGAAGGAGATCGGCTTCGACGGCGACGAGGTCGAGTGGGAGCGCGTCCTGGAGGTCCGCACCCGCTCGGCGACCGAACTCGCCTGCGGCGCCATCTGGGACTTCGCGATCGACGACCTGCGCAACCGGCTCCCACCGGTCCCTGGCCGCAAGTGGGCCGTCACCAAGGTCCTGCAGATCGTGATGGCCATGTCCGTGGACCTGGAGGACCGGATCGAGGACGATCCGGAGGGCGAGCTACCCGACCGGGTGGCCTGCGAGATCGTCTACCGAGGCCGGATCCGCAAGGAGAAGACCACCACCGCCGGCCTGTTCTCCAGCCTCGCCCTATGCTCCATGCCGCAGGTAGGCGAAGCCCTCGCGCTCACCGCCGCCGAGCACGGCATCCCCGTCGTGGATGCCGCGCCCCACAAGACCCTGTCCGTCAACGAACGCGTAGCCACCATGCGCAAACGCCGAGCCGCCCTCGCCGGCGAACTCGAAGCCGCCGCCGATGAGGAGTAGCACACTCCCACGGTGACGTCGGGCGACCGGGGCGGCACCGACGAGACGCGGGTCCGCTCCGTCGGTGCCACGCCGACCAGAGACAGCCGCTCGTTCAATGACCGGGTGCGGTCAATGCCGGATCGGGTAATGCAGGTTGGTCTCGCGTGACCGCTGGTGCAGGGTGTACCGGTGGTAGTCAACAGTCCGCAGGGGCAGCTGAGGGCTAAGAACAACGGAATGGCGAGACGAGCCAAAGAGGCACTCCTTCCAGTGAGGTCAAGCCCCGCTTACCGCCGCTTCCTGGCTGCGCGGCTGGTGTCGCAGACCGGCTCATCGATGGCGCCGATCGCGCTCGCGTTCGCCGTGCTGCAGGTCGGAGGCGGTGCTGGCGCTCTGGGGAGCGTGCTCGCGGTGAGCATGGTCCCGCAGATGATCCTGACGCTGCTCGGCGGTGCGGTCGCGGACCGGCATCCGCGTGGCCGAATCATGGTCGTCTCGCATTTGGTCTCGGCAGTCACACAGACGGTTGTCGCGATCCTGGTGTTCACGGGGCATGCCTTGCTGTGGCAGTTGCTGGCAGCGGGAGTCATCAGCGGCGTGGCAGGGGCGTTCTTCGGCCCGGCTGCCCAAGGCATCGTGCGGCAGTTGGTCGACCGGGAGTTGCTGCGCGAGGCGAACGCGCTGCTGCGGCTTGGGCAGAACATCGTGAAGATCGCCGCCCCGGCTGCGGCGGGGGTCGTGATCGCGAGCGCTGGAGCGGAATCCGCGATCGCGTATGACGCGGTGACGTTCTTCGCCGCTTCATGGATGCTGTCACGTCTGCGGGTGCCGCTGACGCCGGTCAAGAACACACGGCTCCTGCAGGCGCTGCGCGAAGGGTGGATGGATTTCTGGTCCCGCCGGTGGCTTTGGATCATGGTGGTTCAGGGCGCTGTGTGCATCACGCCTTGGCTGATCGGCTATCAGGTCCTCGGGCCGCTGTACGCGCGGGACCACCTCGGCGGGTCGGCGGCGTGGGGGGTGATCGTCGCCGGGTTCGCGGCTGGACTGATCACCGGGTCGGTCGTTGTGCTGCTGCTACGGCCGCGCCGGGTCGGCCTGGTGGCCTGCACGGCGACCGCGTCAATGGGGCTGCCGCTGGTGGCCTTGGCCGCGCATGCGCCGCTGCCGCTCCTAGTCGCCGCTACGTTCGTCACCGGCGTGGGCCTGGACGTGTCGATCAACACGTTCGCGAGTTACCAACAGAGTGAGGTGCCTGTGGATATGCAGGCCCGCACGTCCTCCTACAGCCTGCTCGGCCAGCAGTTGCCCATCCCGTTCGGGTACATGCTGGCAGGCCCGCTCGCCGCGACCGTCGGCATTATCCCGGCGCTGGTGAGCTGCGCCGTCGTGATCGTGGCGGTGGCGTTCGTACCGTTGTGCAGCCGTCAGGTCCGTGCGATGCGGCTGCCAGGCCGCCTGAGTGAGGAGGTTCCGACTGCCGGGGCGGTGCCGGTCACCGCTGGCGCGTCGTCCCGACCGTGAGCGACGTGGCGCGGGCGGCGAGGTAGAACGGCCGAGCCGCCTCGACGGCGTCCGGAAGTGACAGGATGCCGCGGTCGCGGGCGGCTGCGGTCAGCGCCGCGGTGTCGGACGGGTGGATGCCCCACTGGCTTGCCAAGTGCGCGTGGATCCGCTTGGGGTCGAGATGTTCGAGGGTACGGCCGGGTCCTGTCGCGGCCACCCGCTCGTTGGTGGTCCAGGCGGTCACGGCCGCCCTGGCAGCGGTGTCGGCGTCGAGGAGCCCGGCGGCTTCGGCAGGAGTCTCCGGCCAGACGCTTGCAGTCGGGTCCATCCGCGCCGATCGGACGAGGATCCGCAGCAGCAGCTCCCGCTGGCACAGGCTTACGATTTCGCCAGGGGTCGCCCAGTATCCGATCTGCCCAGGTGTCAGCGCATTTGAATCCAGGCCCCGGGCGTGCGCGGCAGCGAGCGCCTGGTCCTCGACGTTCCTAGCGGCGGGAGACTGGGCGGCGATCCAGGCCAGGACGTGGCGGCGCCAGCGTGCGGGGAACGCTGGGTCGTAGAGCTGGGCGTGATTCAGGACCGCCAAGAAGGGGACACTCGCCCGCGCGGTGTGGGCGGCGGGCCGGTAAGTGGCGATCCAGCGCCGCAGGTGGGAGGTTCGCCACGGCTCGGCCTGCCACCCAGGCGGAACGGCCGTCGGCAGCTGACCGGCGACGGCTTGAGCGATGGCGAGTTCGGCGTCGAGCGCCTTGACGTTGGTGACCGCCGGTCCCTGCGCATCGAGCCACGCCCTCGCCAGCTCGTACGCCTCGGCGAGGTCGCCTGTCGTGACGTACTTCAGGGCACGCCAAGTACGCCGCTGGAACGGCAGCGCCTGTGCCCGGTCGAGCAGTCTGCCGACGTCCGAGCGGGTGATGATGCCGACATCGGCGGCCGCTGACAGGGCGTAGCGGATGCATACCAGCGCGGTCGACAAGGGCCGGCCCTCGGGTGTGTGGGCGACGGCGACCTCGTCGTCAGCATCGATCGCGCTACTGGCGTACTGCTCGTAGACCCAGCCGACGCCGACCATGCCGTATGGGGCGAGCTCGGCGGCGCGCAGGGCGCCCATACTGGCCGCGCCGATCACAGTGACGCCGCTGGCGAGGAGCTCGAGGATTTCCTTGTGCCGGACGGGCGGCACCTGGTGCCACAACCCGTCGATGATCACCACGGTGTCGCCGGGCGAGGTCGCGAGGCGGAGGAGGTCACCGTGCTGGACTGGTGGGTGGACGATCGCGGTGGGGCCGAGTGACCGGACGCGGGCGGCCGTCAGGGTCGGGCCGATGAAGACGTGTAGTGCCGGGGATGAAGTGGTCATCGGGCTGCTCCGACGCGTTCCGGGCGGGGGATGACGTGACGGGCGGAGTAGATCAGGCCCGGTGCCGCGACCCGAACCACCGCGAACGGGTCCGGGCCGTGGGTCAGGTCGACGACAAGAGGTTCCCAGCCGGTGACCTGGGTGATCCGCGCGGCCAGCCACGCGGCTTCGCTGTCGTCGGTCGCATGCGCGGTCGTGTATCGGGCGGCGATGTCCCGCCACGGCCGCGCGGCGCTGGGGGTGACCGGCGGGCGGTACCGCCCGGGCCGGTAGACGAGGGAGGTGATGTCGTCGCGGGCCCCGGAGATGTGAGTCAGGCGGGACTGCACGGCTTCGGTGATGGCCCGGGACAGCGCCACGCCGGGGTCGGAGTGCGCGCCAGATCCGGACACGACCGCGCTTCCGGCGTCCTCGCGCCACAGGTGGCACACCATCACCGGGACGTCGAACCGGTTGGGCAGGTGTACGAGTTCGATCCAGACGCCGGCTGCGTCGAGCAACTCCAGATGTCGGGCACAGCACGGGTCGGTGACCGTAGTCGGGTCGATGTACTCCTGGGCGTCGGCGGCCTGACCGGTCAGGCGGCTGGTGGTGTCACGTTCGATCACCTCGCAGAGCCCGTGGATGATCGCCTCGGCGCGGGTGTTGCCAGAGGCAAGGCCGTTGGTGGAGGCGGTGAGCATGTAGATCCGCCACTCCGTTCGGACATGCCGGCCGATGCGTAGGAGAGGGCGCGGCAGGAGTACCGGCGCCCCGGACACGGCCGAAGATGCGGTAATCCAGTCCATGCGGGTGCGGTCGGTGAGCAGGCTTCCCGCATGCTGTTCCAGCTCGGTCACCGGGTACGGCAGTTGCAGGTCGGAGGCCGCCGTCTCGGTCACAGTCGGCGCGGGCACGGCGCGTTCGGCATGCCAGAACTCCATCGCCTCCATCGCCGCGGAGACGCGGGCGGCATCCAAGGTCGCGCCTTTCCCCTGGGCGACTGCGAGCGTGGCCGCAAGCGGCCGGACCGCCATGACCACGGGGATGCCGATGTCGTCCAGGCCGGTCACGTCGGCCAGGCGCGTGATCCCGTACGAGGCGAGCAGCGGGCTGATCGCGGCGAGCGTGTCGGCAGGATGCCGGGTTCGGTGGGTGCCGGCGAAGAACACCTTCTGCATCGTCGTCTCCTCGTCCCGTCCATCGGGGTGGTCCGATCCTGGGCAAGGCAGGCCCGCCGCCGTGCCTGCCCTGCGTGTGCGTATCTCAGGGCCCGAGATGATGCGGCGAGGGCGTTGCCTGAGCTACTCGGTGGGGAAGTCCGGCAGGCCGAGCTTGCGCTTGGCGTGGCTCATGTACTCGGCCGCCCAGCGGGCCGGGTCGCTGCCGAGGCTGTCGGGCACGGCAGGGTCACCGCCAGCGGTGATGGGGAACTGGCCCTCATCACGGAGTTCGGCGATGAAGTCGGCCGGGTCGAAGTCGACCCGCCCTGCGGGGGCGGGGTCGGCTGCGGCCGGCGTGGCAATCGTGGACATGTGGTGCTCCTCTCCTTATCGGGAGAACCGCGCGCGTACGGTTACGCGCGCGAGGCGTAGCAGCAGGTGACCATGACGCCCAGGTCCTGCTCGTACGGCGGCCGCCAGTGCGGGACGCGCACCCCGTCGAACCCGGTCATGACCCGGTGCAGGACGGGGAAGCTGCCGTCGTCGTGGGGGAAGGCCTCGCCGGAGAACCGATCGGCGATCTCGGCGCTGGGCAGCCACCGCAGGTTCGGCAGCCAGCCCATCGTGCCTAGGTCACCGACCAGGCCGGTCGAGTAGGTGATGGTGCATTTGCCCTCATCGCGGTGCACCTGCATGTGGTCGCCGGGCCGGTACCACTTGTAGCCCCAGCGGATCGCGACCATCCGCGTGCTGCCGGTGGCCTCGCACGCCACCTCCATCAGCGCCGGGTGCCGAACGAGGGTCTTGAGGGCTTCGCCGCCCGGGTGGACGTGGCAGCGCTGGGGCGAGGTGATCGACCCGTCCCGTAGCATCTTCAGGCCCGGCACGGTGCGTTCGCGCGGGATCGCGTCGTATTCGAGCTTTTCAGCCTCGGCGGCTAGGTCATCCCACAGGCTGGCGGGGATCGCGTCGGCGGGAACCTGGACGCGGCCGTCGGCCAGCCACTGTGCGCGTAGCATCGTCGCCCCTACAGGTCCAGGTAGGACAGCGTCGCCAGTACGGCGGGGCGGCTGTCGGTGTGCGGGGACCGCCAGTGCGGAATGTCGTATCCGGCCCAGCCCTGCAGCAGGCCGGGTCCATGCGGGTGTTCCAGGTGTTCGAAGCCGTCGCCTTCGAGGAACATGCCGTGCTCGGCGACGACCTTGCCGAGGACGTCGGGGTACACGGCGCGCAGGCCCGGAGCCCAACCCATTGCGGCGAGGTTGTCGGTGAGGGCGATCCCGATCGTGAGCGTGGACTTGACGTCGTCGGTGTGCAGACCCTGGAAGTCGCCGTGGTTGTAGGTGACGTAGACGCATCCGAACGGCGTGAGCCTCCGCATCCCCGTCATCTCGCGCAGCACCAGCAGCAGCTCCTTGTCGGAAAGAAGCCCATACAGGGCGGGACCGCCGGCGGCCATGTCGCAGTGCGCAGGGGACGCGAACGAGCCGTCCCGGTGGCCGGAGGTCTCGACCCGTTCGTACGGCGTCGACTGCTCGGCCTGCTGCTGTGCTTCGGTAACGAGCGCATCGAACCGGTCCGGGGGCAGGAACCCTCTTACCTGCACCAGGCCGTTCCGCTCCCACAGGACGCGTGGTGGCGTGGCTTCGGCCATCGCGATCCTCCTCGGTCATTGCGGATGGTGTGGCTTCAGCAAAGACCGGGACCGGGCCCGGCGAGAAGACGCCGCCGCGTTGAAGCGTGTTGAAAGTCATAGGCGCGCCTGACCAGGTCCGGCACAGTGAGGGATGGATCGGTAAGCGGACGCGGGGCACTCTCAAAGAGGTGAGGCATGCCGATCAACAGCGCCTTACGGGCGGCGATCGAGGAGGCGGGATGGACTCTCGCACAGACGTCTTCCGCAGTGAACACGGTGGGGGCCGAGAACGGGTTGAGGCTCTACTACGACCGCACCTCGATCTCCCATTGGCTGTCGGGCACGGTCCCGCGCAAGGACGCGTTGCCCTGCGCGGTCGAGGCATTCGCGCGGCGACTGGCCCGTCCGATGAGCCCGCAGTCACTCGGCTGGCCCGATACCGGGATCGTGCTGTCCGATCTCTGGGCCGGTGAGGTGCTGATGCGCCTGACCCAGATCGGCCGGGACGACATGCTCGACCGGCGCACCGTGCTGACAACCGGCGTCTACTCCCTCGCTGCGCTCGCCGTGCCGGCAGCGCCCAGCCCTCGGCAAATACCGAGTGGGGCAGAAGCCGCCCAGCGGATCCGAGAGACAACCCGGCACCTAGCCCAGCTCGACGACCTGTACGGCGGCGGAGCCGCTCGCTCGACCGTCGCCGCCTACCTCACTCACGACGTCGTCCCCATGCTGCGTGTGGCGAGAGGCCCGGCACGCGCCGAAATGTTCTCGGCCGCCGCCGACTGTGCGTACCTGGCCGCGTGGATGGCTGCTGACGACATGCGCTCGGCCCTCGCCCAGCAGTACTACGTCCAAGCGGTCCGATTGGCCGACGAGGCCGGTGATCCAATCGCTCGAGGGCGCCTACTCCGGTCGCTTGCCCTTCAAGCGTTGGAACTCGGCCACACGACCGAGGCGCTCGATATCGCGGACGCGGCCGTGACGGCGATACGACGCGGATGTCCAGCCCGGACACAAGCATGGATCCTCGGCATGCGCGCCGAGGCCCTGGCCGCCGCCAACCGCGGTCCGGAGGCCCGAACCGTCATGCGGTCCGCGGAACGGCTCCTGGAGGCGGCCGACTCGCCACCGGAATACCAGTGGACCGGTAGCTACCGACGCGAATCCTGGCAGCACCAGGCCGGCACACTCCTGGCCAGCCTTGGCGACCTCGCCGAGGCTGAGGGACACCTGGCCGCATCGGTGGCAACACGCCAGCCGATCGAGCGCCGTACCCGCGCACTGATCGGCACGCGACTCGCCCGAGTCCAGTACCGCCGAGGCGACCGCGACGCAGCCACACAGACGCTGGGGCGGCTCCGTGACGACATCGCGTCGGTGACCTCAGCCCGCATCGATCACGAGCTGGCCGCATTTCCCCACGAGTTGGTCCCCGCTCGCCCGAGCAGGGAGCGGCCGACCCTCCGCTGACGGCTGTGCTGGCGCGCGACCAGAAGTCCGGCTTCTCGATGTACGGGGGCACCGGACGGTAGTTCCCCGAGTGGAGGCAGGGCGCGGTGACCATCCGGTCGACTATGTCGGTGAAGCCGTAGTACGCCTGCATGTCTGGCGTCCGATCCCAGCTCCGGATCAGGCCTCACCTGCTGCCTTGATCCGCACTGCTTACTTCGAGCCCCGGACGAGTTCCGCGATACGAAGGGCCACCACCGTCGGGTCCTCGTGCTCCCACACGCGAAACACACGCCAACCGGCCTCGGCGAATAGCCGATCGGTCTCACGATCACGTTCCCGATTACGGAGGACCTTCTCAGCCCAGTAGTCGGCGTTGGTCTTAGCCACGGTGTGGTGTTCGGGGCATCCGTGCCAGAAGCAGCCGTCGAGGAAGACAGCCAGCTTGGCCTTCGTGAACACCAAGTCGGCGGTACGACGCACCGAAGGAATCGGACGGACGGACACCCTGTACCGCAAACCGAGCGCGTGGGCGGCTCTCCTAAGGGCGAGTTCTGGTCTGGTATCACGCCCCTTGTTTGACTGCATGCTCTTGCGAACGCCGGCGCTGGACGCTTCGGTCGGTCTTGAGGCTCCCACACATCCAACCGTAGGGAATCGACGCAGTCGACGAGACGGCTCCCGGCCGGTCGAAGGTACGCATGGCGCCATCGGCAGGATCACCGGCGTCGGCACCCTGACCGACGAACCTCCAGCACGCAGGCCCCAAGGCGCGGTACGGATAGGGACGGACTCCCGAGGGTGACCGTCGACCACGTCGCCCTGTTCTAGGGCTTTCGCAGCGACCAGGTATTCACCCGAAGCAGGCTGGCGCGTCACTGACAGATGGCCCAGACCTTGCCGGCAAAGGTTGCCGAGGTGGTCGGCCACTGAGCAGATGCCCCAGGAGTGGGCCGACCGGCTGACGCATCGCCTCCGGGTTGTCTGGGCTGCAGCCAGCCCTGAGGCCCGGGATCGCGTTGTTCTCGACAACGGGGGTGCGACTGATGGCAACGACAGCAGCCGTGGACAGCCACCGGTACAGATATATCGGCATGTACCTCAATCTTGGCATCATGAGCGGGGTGGTTGCTATCCCTGAAAAGCGGAGGGCCAGCGGTTCGACCACGCCCTTGACCATCTATGACCTGCAGGAACAGCCCCGAGGTCAGTCGTGCCGGGGTTTTCGTTCGATGACAACCGCGAGGCAAGCGACCGCCCGTTTCCAGTATTTCGGTCGCGACACAGCATGGATGCCTGATCAGGCCGGTGCGCGCCGATGTCGCGCCTTCTGGTCAAGGCTGTTCGCGCCGGACCGTTCTGGCCTGGGCATCCATGACTCCTTCCGGGTCGGACGGCGCTTGCCGATCACCAGCAGTCGACTCCGCGACATCCAGACCAGCGAGCATGGAAACTCGCCGGATCCGGCCGGACACTGTCCGCTTGTCGGTATGTGTCGTTAAAGTTCGGTCATGGACCAATTCGCTGCGGTCTTCATCGATTGGGTAGAGCGTTTCGGGCTCTCTGAAGCACTGAAGCGTTTTCGGGGAGTGTGCACGGACGAGCAGATCGATGAGTGGGTTGAGGAATACGAGCGCCTCGTCGAGGGCGTGAAGATCGGCTATCCGCCGAAGATGCTCTCGGCCCCCGGGCTCAAGCCCTGGTACCCCGGCCCCTTGCCACATGACAAGCGCTGGCCTGCCTTTCGCGACTCGCTGACGCGGTTGTCGGCGGACGCGGTTGAGAAACTGGATCAGTCGACGTCGAAGATCATCGCCTATACCCACAGTCCTGACACCCCGGAGTATCTGACGAAGGGCCTCGTCGTCGGTTACGTCCAGTCCGGCAAGACCACCAGTTTCACCGGGGTCGCGGCCAAGGCCGCCGACATCGGTTACAAGCTAGTGATCGTGCTGTCGGGCATTCACAACGGTCTACGTCGGCAGACCCAGGAACGGTTGCTGGCCGAGCTCGTCGATACCGCGGGTGACGGGGCCTGGTTCCCGTTGACAGATGTATCCAAGGACTTCCACAAGCCTCCGGCAACGTTCGCCGCCCATCAAGGGGGCGATCGCACGATCTTGATCGTAGCGAAGAAGCAGAAAGACGTCCTTGCTAGGCTCCTCAGCTGGCTGACGAACGCTGCGAAGAATGGTTCGTTGACCAATGTTCCGGCGTTGATCATTGACGACGAGGCGGATCAGGCGAGCGTCGAGACTCCAAAGATTAACCCTCAGATACGGGCACTGCTCAAGCTGTTCTCGCGCCGCGCCTACATTGGCTATACCGCTACTCCGTTCGCCAACGTCCTCATCGACCCGTCGGTCCCCGATGAGCTGTATCCAGAGACGTTCATTCTCAACCTTCCTGAACCCGACGGCTACTTTGGCGCCGAGAAGATCTTCGGACGGGATGCAGTCGAGGGCGAGTACGTTGGCCCCCAGCTTGATGGCTACGACATGGTTCGCATTGTGCCCAGCGACACCCTTGAGCTGATCCGGCCGACGGGCCGCGGATCGGAGAATGGGTTCGTCCCGACCATTACCGACGAACTCGCAGAGGCGCTGCGTTATTTCGTCCTCGGCACTGCTGCCCGACGGTATCGCGGCGACAAAAGCCACTCCACGATGCTCGTGCATACCGGTATGAAGACCGTCATCCACGATTCCTATCGAGAACCGATGCGTCATTTTCTGAGCGAACTTGCCGCTGCGGTTGAACGCCAGGATGCCAGCACGCTCACTGAGCTGAAGATGCAGTGGGAGAAAGAGACCGAGCGGGTGCCGGCATCGTTGTTCGACGGCCTCTCTACGGTGTCCTTTGACGAACTGGCGGGTCCTCTTCTCGAGGTCCTCAGCGACGTGACGGTGGTCGTCGACAACTTCCGCAGCCGCGATCGGCTGGACTACTCCGGTCCACGCCCGGTGGTCGCCGTGGCGGTCGGCGGCAACACGCTGTCGCGTGGCCTGACTCTGGAGGGTCTGGTGGTCAGCTTCTTCGTTCGCACCGCCAAGACGTACGACACACTGCTGCAGATGGGTCGATGGTTCGGCTTTCGAAGTGGCTATGAGGATCTGCCGCGTATATGGATGACCAGCGGTTTGAAATCAGATTTTCGCCATCTGGCGACTGTCGAGGCCGAGATCCGCTTGGACATTGCCCGTTATGAGGAGCAGAACATGTCCCCGAGAGAGGTCGGTGTGCGGATCAGGACGCATCCGGTCCTCAACGTGACCGCGAAGATGGGGGCTGCGCGCATCGCCTACGCTTCCTACGGCGGCCGGCGGGTGCAGACTCGATACTTCCGCGAGAACGATGCCGACTGGCTCCGCGCCAACCGCGTCGCAGCGACCACGCTGGTCACCGCTGCCGTATCCGACGGTGTCAAGGTCGACGATCACGGGGACGGCACCGTGATCCTGCGCGATGTCGACGCCACGCAGGTACTCACCTTCCTCAATGCCTATGGCGTCCACGAGGACTCGCCGGACTTGGACCCGCGGCTAGTGACCGCGTACATCGAAAAGGAGAATCGACGCGCCGATCCCTCGCTCCTGTCCTGGAATGTAGCGCTGATGGGCGCCCCCATCCGCGATCAGGACCACGTCGTCGATTTCGGCGGTGGGATTCGGCTTGGCACGATCGAGCGGTCGCTGATGAAGGATACCGGCGGTGATAAGGCGGACATCAAGACGCTGATGTCGAAGGAGCACCGGGTCGTAGACATGGACATCAGCGCGTCGGCGGCACGCGGGAAATCCGAGGGTGCGCTGGTTGACCTGCGTAACGCAGGCGTCGAACACGCTACGACCGGGTTGCTACTGCTTTATCCCATCGCCCGCGACTCGAAGCCGGAGCCAGCCAACATCGACTCGCGTGTGTCGTTCAACGCGGCCGGCCACGTGATCGGCATGGCGCTTGTCTTCCCCGGCAATGCTGAAGACAAGGTGATGAACAAGTACGTGCAGGTTGATACCAGCGGTGTTGACACGTCTGAATACGACGAGATATCGGATGCTCTCGAAGACGATCAGGACTCGGTGAGCGCATGACCGCGAGTGACCGCGCCTGGCAAGCGCAACTACGAGCGCACTGGGCTGTGCTGAGCGCGCGCCGCGATTCCGCAGGCGTGGCGACTAGCGGCCTGGGCGTCCTTGTGGGAGGTGCAGAGGTCCTGGCTGGCGTCGACGCACGCGGTGACCATCACCTGCTGGTCCCGGCTGGTGACGGCGCACTCGTTGTCGAGGATTCGCAAGCCGCGTACATCAGGATCCAGCGATGCGTGCTGGCCATCGGCGGACGTGGCCGAACCTTCGTCGACGTCGTCTGCCACCGCGCCGACCTATCCGAGCTGTTCGACGACGTCATCTCCTCCATGCTCACCGAGCTTGCCACCGACCCCAGATCGCAGCCTGCCGTTGTGTGCAAGCGGATTCTGAACGAGTGGCGCGAACTTCTGCGCCGCCGCGGCGGCCTGCTCGGCGAAGACGCGCTGCGAGGCCTATTCGGAGAACTCGTCGTCCTCGAACGGATCCTGGCCGCAAGCGACGCCTATGACCTGTCGGTTTGGCGCGGACCGGACCGTGAACCGCACGACTTCCGCCTCCTGGACGGTGACTTGGAGGTCAAGACCCTCGGCACGACCGGGTCGATGGTGCGCGTACACGGCATCGAGCAGCTTGAGCCGTCTGACAAGGGCGACCTGCATCTGATCGTCGTACGACTAGTCGCCAACCACGACGGTCTCGCGCTGCCAGACCTCGTTGAACGGATTCGCCCAAAAACCAATGACCGTCGGGCGTTCGCGGCCGCCCTCGCTCGGGCCGGCTATAGCGAAACCGACGCCGAGCACTACAGTGACCGTCGGTTCATGATTGCGCAGATCGCCGCGCTTCCCATCGGCGACGACTTTCCGCGGATCGCTCCATCTTCACTGGTCGTCACGCTCCCCGACGAGGTCAGCGCCCTGTCTTACAGCCTGGATCTGTCGCTATTGCTGCCAAAGGCACTGACCGACGCAGCCATCGCACCACTCTTCACGAAGGGGACACTGTCTTGAGGCCAGAACGACGCTGGTGGTCCGAGCCGGTGGCCGCAACCGGCTCGGCCAAGGCTGAGGGCATTCGTAAGCAACTCGGCACTCCTCGGATGGATCCGCTGACCGTCCTGGTCCGAGAGAGCGCGCAGAACAGTTGGGACGCAGCCGACACCGACAGCGGCACCGTCCGTTATGCCATCGACCTGGCCCGACTGACACCGGAGCAGTTGCTGCGCTGGCGCACCCTATTGTGTCCCGGGCCGGACGGCGCCGACCTCGGTCTCGAAGAACTTTTCACTACGAGTCACCCGGTGATGGCAGTGATCAGCGACCGCGGTACTCAAGGATTGGGTGGTCCGCTGCGCGCCGACGTGGCCCTTTCGCCTAAATCGGATTTCGTCCGCCTTCTCCGTAACATCGGCGAGCCCCGCGACCGGCAGTCCGGTGGAGGTACCTACGGATTCGGCAAGGGCATCCTTTTCGCCACCAGCGGCGTTGGCACAATCCTTGTTCGTACCCGCTGCCGCTGGCAGGACCGCCTGCAGGCCCGGCTGATCGCTGCGGCGTTGGGTACGGGATTCCAACGCGACGGTCGCATCTACACCGGTAGGCATTGGTGGGGACAGATCGTCGAAGGGATCCCGGACCCGATGCTGGATGCCGAGGCCGAGGAACTGGCCGGCTACCTCGGTCTGCCGCCAATGCAGCCGGATGAATTGGGCACCGACATCGTGATCGTCGGGGCGACCCTCGGATCCGTAGCCGTGGACGGTGCAGAGGACGAGGAACGTCCGCGCACGGTCCGTCAGGCCGCCGAACACCTCGCCTCAGCGATGATGTGGAATCTATGGCCGCTCCTGCTGCCCACCGACACCGGGACTGCGCTGCACTGTCGGGTCACTGCCGACGGAGTTGACGTCCCCGTGCCTCGCCCACAAGATGAGCCGTGTATCAAGCCGTTCGTCGACGCCTACCGCGCGTTGGGTGATTCTCCAACAATCATCCGTCGTAAACGTCCCGCCACGGTGCTCGGTCATTTTGCCGTCCGCACTGGCATCGCGCCGATCCATGCGAGCGTCGCCTCGCTGGCCGCCCCCTTTACGGGTCCCGCCCACCACTGCGCCCGGATTCGGACGCCGCGCTTGATCGTCGACTACCTTGAGGGTCCGCGGCTGGCAAACGATGCACTGCAATACGGCGCGGTGTTCCGGGCTGAGCAGGAGCATAACCAGGTCTTTGCCGACGCCGAACCACCGACCCACGACGCTTGGGTGCCTGACAAATTGACTGGCAACGCCGCCAGCATCGTCCGACGGGCCGAGGCTGAGTTGCGTACCGAGCTCGCGACATATGCTGATCAACAGACTGGCACGTCACTGGGTGGTAGTGTCCAGCCGCCGCTCGGCGCGCTAGCCAATCGCCTAGCTGCGCTGATACCTGCCGCGAGCGGCCCGGGCGCTGACGGAGGCGGAGGCTCGTTCCCTTCTAACGGTGGTGGAGTTCCGGTAGCGCGGCTGACGAACGCCCCCCGGATGGTGCGTCTGGATGGCGTCTCGCGCATTGTTGCCGGATTCAAGGTAGTTCCGACATCGCAATCGGTTACGGTGCAGGTGGTCGCAGCCGTAGCCCTAGATGTCGGCAGCGAGGACGAACCGCCGGTCGGCGCGGACGTCCCTGTCGTCTTGGAGTTGCGCGACGAGGACGGCCAAACTGTTCCTGGCGACACCGTCACCGTGGGCCCAGCCGATCGGCGAGATTGGATCGTGATCATTCGCCCGGCGAGCGGCGCCGCCGCCAAGGTCAGACTCGTCGCCCGGCAGGGTGACGCGTGAACCGCAGCGTCCCCCCATTCTTGCTGCCCGACGCAAGCGTCGTAACCGCCGAGCCTTGGCGGCTACACCAGGACACTGGCGACATCGCGCTGCCAGCATTTCTGGCGGACTGGGATTACAACACCGACCTGCATCTGTCCCGCGACATCCGGGTCGACGCGGCACGCGCGCGTCTGGAGTCCGCGTTGCCCGCGGATGCTCCGCTGCTGCTTGCCGTGGAATGGACCGCGGCTGCCGCGCAGATCTCCGGGCGCGCTCGCCGTATCCCGGTGTCCGACAGCGCGAAATTCCGTGTGGACGTGCACATACGCGGGGCACTGCTCGGTGGTGCGCTGATTCTCGCCACCCGCCTGGTCCTTGGCGATGACACCCCGGCTGCGGACCCGTTCCTCGCGCAGCGAGCCGGTGACATCCTGTACGAGGAGACCGTCCGAACCGAGTTGCAGGGCACCGCAGGTCGACTGCCCACATACGTCGTGGACTTTGCCGAGGCCGGGTTCGATCCCGACGCACGTTGGCACGTCGAACTGCCCACCAGTCTGTCCGAACCCGCGCTGGCTGCAGTGCGGCTCTACCTCAACAGCGCCGACGCGGAGGTCGTCAACGCAGCGAAGAAGGCCGCTGCGCCGACACCCGTACAAAAGCGGATTCTTGAGTGGATGGAGACGGACCTGACCTGCCGGCTGGTCGAGGCGGCTCTGCGACCTGAATGGCGGGAGGCGCTGTACGACTACACTGACGACAACGACACCATTGCCGCGAGCCTTGCTGCATTGCTGAGAACCATGTTCCCGCACGAATCCTTGGCGACGTTGGCCGTTATGCGCGACAGCGATCCAGGGCGATTCTACTCCCGCCTGCAGGGCGCATTGAGACGGATGCGAGTAAACCGTGATGACGACGCTATATCCCCGGCTGTCTGACGCCGAGGGGCGGATACTCCTCAAGCGGATCCGACTCCAGGATGTCGACACCCTCGCCCGGGACGCGCGGCTTGAACACCCGAAGATCTACGCGCCGACCGGCGGCATTCCCGCTAGTCGAGAGCGCCTAGAAGCTGTCGCCGATGCGATCCGCCAGTGCGCCAAAGCCTATGGTTACCCTCATTACATCGACGACGCCACTGGCGGCTTCGACCGGGCTCTAGCCGCCGTCGTATTCGAGGACACTGACATGGCTCCGGCCGAGGCGGCTGCACCCGAGGTGTGGACGTACATGGCGACTCGGTTGGTGCCCGACGTCGTCATGTGGCGATGGCAGCCGAAGCAAAACGATAAACGTTGGATCGGTCGCGGTCTCGTCCGTCATACTTTCGGCCGACTATGGTGGCAGGCCTACGCCCTCGGCGTCCCGGCTGGTGACGGACGCGACTATGCGCTGCTGAACTCGCTGTCCGAGGCCGATCTTAACCAGATCTTCGAGCGTCGCAGCATCGGCGGTACCCCGCCGCTGGCCCAGGCCCTCGTCTCTGAACTCGCCGACACCCGCGTCGCCGCATCGGGCCTGCCACGGCGCGCTGTCGTCCGTGATGTCACCAAGCGGGTTAGCCGACTCATCCCGTTCACTTCGTTCCTCGCTCTCGACGAACCGCAGATACGGATGCGACTTCATGACGTCGTAACCGAATCCCTGACGGCTCTCGCAGCGACGAGGTGACCCGCTTCTTGCGGAGAATCTCCTCGCGCCTCTCGGACGGATCATGCTCTGCCGGAAACGAGGCGATCGGGCTCACGGTACGCTGTGTGACCACCGAGCGGCTTGTTACCCATGGGATACCGAGTGCGAGAAGCTCGCGGCAGCATGAACTCGGACAGACACACCTGGAGATCCAGTGCAACCGGTCCTGATGGTTGACTTGTTCGCCGGTCCTGGCGGACTTGACGTGGCAGCAGAGAAGCTGGGTGTCAAGACGGTGGGTGTGGAATGGGACGACGGGGCATGCGCAACACGTCGTGATGCTGGCCTGGCCACCGTGAAGGGTAACGTCCGCGACTATGGACCGTCCTACCGTGACTTCTCTGACGCGGACGTGCTGGCCGGAGGGCCGCCATGTCAGACCTTCACGGTCGCGGGAACCGGGGCCGGTCGTAGGGCGCTTGATGACGTGTTGAGCTTCGTTAAACGCATGGTTGCCCGAGAAGATCGCAAAGAGATTGAGCGGGATCTCTCCAAGATGGAGGACGAGCGGACCGGATTGGTGCTGGAGCCGCTCCGCTGGGCTCTTCAAGCAATCGATGATCGCCGCAATCCCTATCAAGCGATCATTCTTGAGCAGGTGCCGGCAGTGCTTCCAGTGTGGGAGGCCTATGCAGAAGAGCTGGAGAACGAAGGTTATTCGGTGGACTGCGGTATTCTCCGCACAGAGCAATATGGTGTTCCGCAGACCCGTAAAAGAGCCGTGCTCATAGCCCGTTTGAACGACGGGAAAGCTGCCCTTCCCCTGCCTACGCATCGGGCCTACCGAAAAGGCGTCCCCCGTCATGCCGGAGATAGAGGACTTCAGCCATGGCGTACTATGGAAGATGTGCTTGACAGGCGGTATGAATTTTCCGTGATTTCGAATTACGGTACTGGTGGGGATCCCGAGGCTCGCGGCCGCCGCTCGTCCAAGGAGCCGTCGGCGACGGTCACAGGAAAGATCTTTCGTAACCGCATCGTATCTGGTAAGGACTTCGAGCGGAAGCGCTTCTCGTTTTCGGAAGCGGGTAGTCTCCAAACCTTTCCGGCCGACTATCCGTGGTCCGGTCGCGATGTGGGCCAGCAGATCGGAAATGCCGTTCCACCACGTTTGGCCATGCACGTCATTTGTGCTGCACTCGGTTGGGCGCCTCCAACCGAGGATGTTTTGCAGAGGCTGGAGACGTGGGGATTGAAAAAAGAATTTGAGTCGACGGTCCCAGGCCATGCGAATTTTGACAAGCCGGATACGCCTAGTACTGGTATTCGCCTGCTCGACGCGGCGTTGGGCAGCTAGTGTCCCGAGTCGGGAATTCGCTACATAATTTGGTCGGGTGCGGCACGATGGCCGGATGGCGAGGACGGGACGGCAGAAGGCCGAGCTGGTGCTGCCTGGCGAAGAGCGTGAGCCTTTGAGTCGCTGGGCCCGTCGTCGGACGTCCGTCGCGGGGCTTGGACGTCCCGCAACAACGCAGGTCCGGCTTCAGCCCGGCCGAGGAGTAACAGGGGCGGAACGGCGTCGAATGCGGCACGGGCGTCGCGGCCCTGAACGATGGGTTCGGTGACGTTGAGCGCCAGCGTTGCCGGTCCAGAGAATGCCAACAGTCGTCTAGCTCGACCGAGCCGGGTCGGACGGAGCGAGTACGAAGGTCGTGGACGTCGCGGCCGAGCGGCGAGAAGTACTCGTTGGGCTCGGCGGTTCTGTGTGGATGCTCGGTCCATGGCTGATCACCGTGACCCATCTTTGAAGGTGGCGGTGAATGTGCGGCTGGCGTGACTTCCGGACCAGGTCAGCTCGTTCGCCAGTACCTGAACCGTGTAGAGGCCGCGGCCGCATTCGGACATGTCGTCGAGGTCTGGGATCGTCGGTTCCTTCAGGCCGCCCTGATCCATTAAGGCGATGGTCGCGCTGTCCGAGCAGCGGCGTACCTCCACGAGGAACTGGCCGCCGGGCTGGGCGGATGCCGTGTGGCGGAGGGCGTTGGCGACGAACTCGCCGGATCTCGGGGATGCAGCCGCGAGTCGAGTGCGCACACGCCGTACGATTCGCGACCGTATGCACCATCGCCGTGATTACGCGGTGAACGGGGCGGTTTCGCTGAATAATCGCGGCCATGAGATTCCACGCGACGGTGCAACTCGACGGTAAGACGGCGAGGGGGATCAACGTTCCGGATGAGGTCGTGGAAGGGCTCGGGGGTGGTAAGCGGGCCCGGGTGAAGGTCACGATCAACGGCCACGAGTACTCGACGACGTTCGGGAGCATGCGCGGGGTGACGAAGATTCCGGTCAGTGCCGAGCATCGGAAGGCGGCTGGGGTCGCAGCCCGTGACGAGGTGGACGTCGAGGTCGAGCTCGACGACTCTCCGCAGGAGCTCGCCGTACCGGTCGATCTCGCGGATGCGCTGAAGGCCGAAGCGGAGGCGCAGCGGTACTTCGACGGGCTCTCGCCCTCCCGTAAGAAGGCGTACGTGACCTGGATCGAGCAGGCCAAGAAGGCCGAGACGCGGGAACGTCGCGTCGCTCAGGCGGTCGAAGAGCTGCGCGAAGGTCGCCCTCGGCGCTGAGCCGCCCCCCGTATCCACACTCGGACCGCGGCGAGGGCCAAGCCCGACGTGCTCATCGATCCATAGGCCGGCGCACGCGGGGTTGCGGCAAACGGCGTGAACCGAGCAGGCGGCTCACTCGTCGGATCAACGTTCGTGATCTCGACGGAAGGTGGACGATGGACGCGGCGCGTGTGGCGGAGCCGGTGGCCCGGATGTCGGGCGAGGGGCACGGCCTGGCCTGCCGGCTCGACGGTGGCGTCGTCGAGCTCCCAGACGCCGGCCTGCGGTTCGCGGTGGAGACCCCGGATCTGTAGGCCAACGCGGGTGCCGATCGGAGTGAACCATCCCGCGTGGGGCGAGGTGTTCGTCTGGGACCAAGCCGTCGGCGTCGGCGGGGGTGAGCGGGATCCGGTGGTCGCCGCCGCGTACGACTGGCTGTACAACGTCTTCCCGGTCGGTACGGTCCTGAAGATCGCCGCCCGCCTTGGGTTTCAGCCCGTCGATGCCTTCGAGCAGTTCGGCGCGGAGCAGACCCTCTGCACCGCCCGGCTGCACACGTTCAAAATTTGAAAGACCTAGTGGAGGCCCGATGCCGTTGCTCGTGCGCCTGCGGCCCAACGGGCCGTACATGCTGTTCACGCTGGCCGCCGTCGCAGGGGTGGTGTTCGGGGTAACCCGGCCCGACCTGCTAGGAGTGCTGATCGCCGTCAGCGGCGCCGTGTTGCTGGTGGTGTTCGGTGGTCCGATCATCGTCAGCACGGTGTGTCGGGTACCGGTGGTGGCGGTCGACGAGAGCGGGATCCGCTTCCCGCTGATGGGCGTGCGGTTGAGCTGGGGCGAGGTGGCCTCGGTCACGCGCAGTGTCGCGCTGCGCGGCAAGACGTCAACCCCGGTGTTGCTGATCGTTCCCGCCGAACCGGAGGACGTCGTCCGCCGCGCATGGCCGTGGCTGCGCCGCGAGGCACGCGGCAACATGGCTCGGTACGGCACCCCGATCGTCCTGTCCGATCTGTCCCTTGACCACTCGATCGACGACATCGTCACCGCCGTGCGTCGTCGGCGGCCGGCAACCGCTTGAGCGCGTGGTAGCCGCGCCGGGCGCAGTAGGGGCGCGACTTGGGCCGGCGTCCTGATCGCCGAGACCGACCGGGTGTTTTGACGAGCTGACGTGGTGTTGGTGCGGAGGCTGGTGATCAGGCACGCCGCGCGGCGATGCGGGGCGGTGAGTTGGCAATGCGGAGTATCGATCTCACCGGTCAGGCGGATTACGGCTGGCAGCGAACGTCTCGCACGGGGGAGCAACGGACCCTGACCTTCTTCGTTGAGCGACGGCCTCCCAAGGACGTTTCCGTACTGCGGTTTCGGTGAGCAGCCGGGGCTAGATTTGTGAGCGTGCCGCCCAATTGAACGCTCAGCTCTAAACAGAAGTAGTGACAAGTTCGCTGTGGCTCTGCTTGGGTTGTTCTCCGGGCTCGGTCAGACGCTCTGTCAAGTACGGGGGGTCACGGAGGCGTGGGTGTTCGGGTCATGACTGTCGACCTGGTCGATCGTCAACTGCTGCTGGAACGACGTATCTCCGATGGGCATTGACCGCACCAACGCTGGCTCCGACACGAACACCGTAGCCGTCGAGCAAGAGGCCCCTGTTGACCGGCGCCCGCCCCCTCCGCCGGACATGCCTGGCACCGACGGCTACCCTTCCCGCGCCGACAGCCGCGAAGGCGCTGCCGCCGCCAACGACATCAGCACCCAGGCCACCGACGAGCCGATTGAGAACGAGCCGGACACCGCGCAGCCGGACCAGGAGGCCTCTGGCGAACAAGACTCCACAGCCGCACAGGACGGGCCGGAACCCTGGACTGCGTCGGCTCCGGACCACGGCGAGTCGGTCAGAGACGCTCGCGTCACCGGCGAGCGGAGCGACACGGGACATGCTCAGGCGGGCACCAGCGGCTCGTCAGACGCGGAGCGCCGTTTCGAGGAGGCTGGTGCCGCAAGCGATGCGGGCCGACAACAACAGGAGCCCGACAACCTGGCCGTCCCACAAGACGGCACCCGTGCGGCTGAGGCAGGCGAACCATCCGCGCTCACGGACTCGACCGAACAGCAGCAAGAGGACAGCGCAGACCCGCCCGAGGATCCTAGTGGCACGGCCGAAGGCATCGGCTTCAAGACGGACGATGGCGAGGCCGATAGCGGGGCCGTGACCCCCGAGAAAGAGGCGGATCGGGAAACGTCGCTGGATTCCAGTTCTGGAAGCCACATCGACGCCGGGCGAAAGGGAGTCGCCGGCGATGGACTATCCGACGACATCGCTCGCGTCGCTGACCATGATGACAGCGCGGTAGAGCGGGGCATCTTCTCAAGCCTGAAGCGAGCCTTCACTCCCGAGCAGAGTGATCAGCGTACGGAGCTGGTCGGCGTGGTGGATCGGCCCGACTTCCAAGATCCACTGGAGAACCCGCGGCTGGTTCCTGATCGCTACGGCACGCCTCTGGAGCGTTCGGACGGTGCCCGCACCCCGCTGTTCGACGGTGAGCCCATGCGCGAGCAGACGAAGCAGGGCGACCTCGGCGACTGCGGGATAATCGCCACGCTCGGTGCGGTCGCGGGCCACCGACCAGAGGCGATACGCGACTGCGTGCGGGAAACCGACGACGGGAACTACGAGGTACGGCTCCATGAAGCCAAGTACTCGTCATCGCGTATGCGTTACGAGCCGACGGGACGACCTGTCACCCTGACCGTGACACCCGACCTTCCGGTACATGCCGATGATCCGGGCAAGCCAGCGTTCGCTGACTCGACCTCGACCGGGGCGGCGTGGGCGCCGGTTCTGGAGAAGGCGGTTGCCGGCACCGATCAGACATGGAACGACGAACGGCGGCAGAAGTGGTCCGACCGCTGGGACGTACAGGGCAATGGCGGAGACGCGCCAACAGGATATGTACGCCTCAATCAGGGCAGCAACCCCAGCGACCGCGCCGAACTTCTCACCCAGCTGACGGGCAAGCCCGCAAAGTCATGGGAATTCCCTACCGGCTACGATCACAACGGACGCGGCCCGGACCGCCAGCTCCTCGAAGACTTTCGCAAGCAACTCGGCGACAGCAAACCGATCTTGGTTGGCACGCGGGACCTACGTGCCGGTGAGAAGCGCTTGCCACACAAACTCCACCATTGCCATGCTTACGAGGTGACGAGCGTGGACGGTGGCGGAAGAATCCACCTACGCAACCCCTGGAACGCGCAGCATCCCCAGGTGATGACGGTCAAAGAGTTCAAAGACTCGATGCGGGCTCGATACACAACCTTGGACTAATAGTGACGCCAACTGAGATCTTCTTGAAACATGGTAGGCAGCGAAACACCTCTATCGGTAGCTTCGGTGTCTTCAACGCTGCTGTTCTGCCTGATGGATCGGCAGAGGTCTATCTCGCAGTAACCTCTGACGAAGAACGTGAATACACTCTTCGCATTGGCGACACGTTCCCCGTCAGTGACCAGACTTGGAAGCTTGACCGGGTCGAGGGTCTGGGAGGGCGTGACTGGACGGTCGTGCTGACCAGAGTCGAGTGATTCGCCTTCCACGCCGCCGTCACTGATGCGGCTGACCGGGCGGCTCGATGGTCTTGCTTCTGTGACTCAGGTTGGGTAACGCACGTCTGGCTTGGTGGACGATCACCTATAGCGGCGATGGCACCAACTGCGTTCAGGCTGCCGGTGTGAGGGCGAGCCGTCGGCACGATGCAGAGCTCGACGACGCCGAGGCCGTCGGGGAGCGAACGCCTCCGACAACGGCCCGGCTCAGGAGCGCGGGCCAAGCATGGAGCTACTCGAGTCGGTGAAGCACGCCAAGGGTGCTCCGCCTTCCGGTCAGCTCGCGGGAAGTGGCTCGTTCGGGTACAAGTCGCGCCATAGGCGACTAAGGAACTTGTCGTCGCTTCCGTCGCTATATTGAGCTGCTGTGAACAGAGAATCCTCTGGGAGCTTGGAAGTGTCCTGAAGTGCGGTGCGCAGCTGCTCTTTGAAGTCGTTGATACTAGCGTCTCCTTTCGGATGTCGCGCGCGCTGGATCAGGTCTTCGTAAGCCTCATCGTAGGCTTCGGGGTGGCAGTGTGTTTCTACTGTGCCGAGGAGTATCGCGAACGGTGCATTCCTGTCTTCGCGCCAGTATTTTCCCTTGAGTGCCATCGTTCCTCCTAGGGGCCCTTTGGTGGCTCGACGTACATCGTGTTCACTTCGTAGCTGCCTTGGGCGGAGTTGGGGCGGAAGTGAAACTCGACGGTCCCACCGGCGAACGACTCCATCTGTGTAGCCTGCGGTGGTGGAACATCGGGATCCCGGTCGTTTGCTCGCGCATATACAAATGCGTCTCGACACTCCATCGCCGCCCGGCTATTTCCTGCTATTGGCGTAAGGGCGTAGCCGTCACAGTAGCGGTGTCCATCTGGGCCTAATAACTCTTCAATGGGTATCGAGACAGCCAGCGGGGCTGCGCCCGGCGCGAATGGCGTATCGAGAGCCGCGCGTACCTTCTGATGTTCCGTGCCACGCGCGAAGGCGGTTGCGAAAGCCCCCGGGTCCTGGATCGCGGTCGCAGAATCGGCGCACCCGTGGTCCTGGTTTCCAGGCTTACACCCGTCGATGCCCGCCACGCGTTTGTCGGCATCGAGCTGTGCCGGGTCCTCCAGTGCGGTCACACGCCGAAACAGCTTGTCGTCGTCGGCAAAGCCTTCATGACGCTCCAGCGCATGGCCTCTGCCCTGGTCCAGTGCGGCGATGACCCGCTGTACCGCCGGGTCGCTGTCTCTGGCCGACGAAAGCCAAGGCCGCTGCTCAGCATTCTGCTCGATGTACTCTTTCGCCTGTTCCGCCGAGAGTTCCCGCAGACCGGCACGTGGAGGGGCGAAGCGTTCCAGCACTTCCCGCGGGGTCGGCTGGTCATCACCCAGCGGAGTATCGAGGCGCTCACTGAACGGGCGGATCGTTTCACCGCTGTGGGCCTCGGGCACGAGTGGTTCCTGCTGGCTATCGGTGCCCTGCCGGCTGGCTTTCTTTTGATCGTCGGCAGCCTCGGTGCCTGGCTGGACGGAAGACTGCCGCCCGTCGTCGTTGACTTCAGCCGCACCGGCTCTGCTTTCCGCTCGCGATGGGAAGCCCTCGGCGCCCGGTCGGTCCGGCGGCAGGCGATGTGCGGCAGGAAGAGTCTCGTCGATCTTCTCTACATCGGTATCGGCGTCGTCGCTTAAGCGATCAGTGGCCATCCGCCACCTCGCGAGTCATTTCGGTCGCCACCCCCGGGAATGTCGGCATCCCCCGTTTTGACAGAAAGACTGACCCTGACACACACAAGGGAACCAGTGAGCGGCGGAGCTGTCTACTACCACAGAGTGTTCGGAGACAAAGACGTGACCATCAGGCGGATCCTGACCGTGCGGATGTGCTTCACGACGATTGGGAGTCTCCGAAGCTCGTACATGCGGCTTCTTCTCATCTGGACATCGCGCCGTCATAGGGTCACGTCATGGATGCAGGGCGAGATGACGGCCGTATCGCCGGATTCCTTGACGAAGAACGACGGCTGACCGAGCGGCTCGATGGTCTGGCTCCTGTGGCTCGGGCTGCGCTGGCGGCGGCGGTCGCCGACCGTCTGCTGCCGTACTACCGACGGTTTCACGAGCAGACCGGGCTGGGTGAGCCGCTGGTGCTCCAAAGTGCTCTGGACGGCGTGTGGGATCTGCTGGAGCGCGGGTCCGCCTTCGACATCGTCACCGTGGGCGTGACCTGCATGGACCAGGCGTTCGTCGCCGCCGAGTTCGGGTTCGACCTCGCCGGCACGAGGACGTGGGAGGCATGGCGGGTCGCGAACGGCGCCGCTACGCCGTTGGCGGAGAACGCCGTACACGCCGCTTGGGCTGTGGCCGGCGCCTGTCATGTAGCCGTCCACGGCGGGGTCAGAGAAACACTGCACTGCCTGCGCTACGGCCGGGACGCTGCCCTGGCAGCGGCCCTCTCTCGCCGCCAAGGGGAGCTCGATGCGCAGCCGGTACAGGCCGCACAAAGCGATCCACTGGTTGAACAGGAAAGACGCCGTCAACTGCTCGATATAGAGCTGCTGGAACGCTCGACTTTTACCACCCAGGTCCTCACCGACCTGCGAACACCTGCGCCACACCGCCGGTGACAGCCGGCACAGCAGGAGCCCCACCAGGCCCCGGCTGCACCGCGGCCGCGCGGCATCATCTGCGGCTCCATCACTACTCGCTGGACGCGTGGAGGGTGGAGGAGCGCGGGACGCTGGCCTGATCGGACGTTTCCTCGGCGTCCTGCGTCGCGGCCCACGTGCCGAGCAGCCGGATCGCCTCTGCGGAGGGCGATTCGGGTTCCGCTGAATAGGAGTAGAGCCAGCGCTCCCCGTCCGGGAATTGCAGCGCCTCGACGTGCATGATGAGCTCGCCGACGACGGGGTGATGGAATCGCTTGGGACCCCGGCATCGCGCGTCGACATCGTGCTCGGCCCACCAGCTGCGGAACTCGGGACTGGCGACGGACAGTTCGCCGATCAGCGCGTGCAGCGTCTTGTCGCGTGGGTAGCGGCCCGCAGCCTCCCGTAGGACGCCGACGCTGACGCGCGCGTTCATCTCCCAGTCGGTGAAGAGATCCCGCGTCGACGGCTCCAGGAACAGCCAGCGCGGGTGGCTGGCCGCCGCGGACGGCATCGGTTCGAGTCCCACCAGCAGCGCCCGTCCCATGCGGTTCATCGCGTGAACGTCTCCGCGCGAGTCGATGATGATCGCAGGGGTCTTGAGGCTGTCGAGCATCAGCCTCATGCCCGCGTCGAGGGGCGCGAGCTGCAGGTCGTCGGGCTTGGGCGCGGCGACGGTCGACCGGACGAGGTTGTGGAGGTACTGCCTCTCGATCTCGACCAGCCGCAGCGCGCGGGCGATCGCGTCGAGCACCTGATCGGACGGCTGTAGGTGACGGCGGCCCTGCTCAAGGCGGGCGTAATAGTCGAGACTCACGCCGGCCAGCATCGCGACTTCCTCGCGGCGCAGGCCCGGGACGCGACGTTGGCCGCCGGTCTGGATACCCACGTCCTCAGGCTGTACGCGCGCCCGCCGCGTGTGCAGGAACTCGCGCAGCTCACCGTTCTTGGCCACGCTTCAACGGTAGTGGCCGGGTGCGCCGACGTGGGTGGGTCTGTGCGTCCGAGGATGCTCCCACCACTAATCAAAACAACGCACGGATCCCATAGTCGACGCATGACCACCATCACTCAGACCTCCCTGCTCGGCGACAAGGTCGTGCGGCGCATCGGCTTCGGCGCGATGCAGCTCGCCGGCCCATGGGTGTTCGGCCCGCCGAAGGACCCGGATGCGGCTCGTGCCGTACTGCGCCGCGCCGTCGAGCTCGGCGTCAACCACATTGACACCTCGCAGGCTTACGGTCCCGATGTCGTCAACGAACTCATCGCCGAGGTGCTGTACCCCTACCCGGACGGCCTCGTCATCGCCACGAAGGTCGGCGGCTCCCGCGACGAGGAAGGCGGATGGATCCGGGCCTCACGTCCGGAACAGTTGCGGGCGACCGTCGAGCAGGACCTACGCTCCCTGCGGCTCGAGCGGATCGACCTCGTGAACATGCGTTTCGGGGTCGGGGGCGCTGAACCGGACACCGTTCCGCTCGCCGAGCAGCTCGGTGCCCTGACCGATCTGCGCGACGAGGGCAAGCTCGATCTCATCGGCCTCTCGACCGTCTCAGCCGACGTCGTCAAGACCGCCCTTGAGATCACCCCGATCGCCGAGGTGCAGAACGCGTACAGCATCGCGAATCGTACGGATGAGCCGGTCGTCGATCTCTGCCGCGAGAACGACATCGCCTACGTTCCCTACTATCCCCTCGGCTCCGCGTTCACTGGTGGCCCGCAGGCACTCGCCGCCGATCCGGCGATCGCTTCAGTGGCCGCCAAGCACAACGTCTCGGCGTCGCAGATCGCGCTCGCCTGGCTGCTCGCCCACTACGACCGCATGCTGTTGATCCCCGGTACGAGTTCGGTCGCCCACCTCGAAGAGAACCTGGCCGTCGACGGCATCCGGTTGGACGACGACGACCTCGCCGCGCTCGACCGCGTCACCCACCTCGGTGCCCCGAGTTTTTGAGACGGAAAGCGCCGAGGCCGTCAGCGTACGGCGGCGAAGACGGTGAGGCTCGCCGGCTCGTGGCGTGTCACATCGGAGAAGAGGCCGTGGAGACCGTGCTCGATGCGGGCGAGTTCGTCTTCGGGCAGTACGAGGCCGCGGGCGATGCGGGACGGCCTTACGCCGCCGTGCCAGGCGATCAGCGCCCGTCCGTCGGGGCGTGTCACCCGGTGCAGCTCGCGTAGGCCGGCTTCCAGGTCCGGCCAGATGGCGACGTTGTTCACCGAGACCACGCGGTCGAAGGTCGCGTCGGCGAAGCCCGTACGGTCGGCCGTGCCGAGCCGGAGGTCGATTCGGCCCGCGGCGATCTGCGCCCGGTGCGGTCGGCCGGCGAGGTCGCGCATCTCCGGTGAGGGGTCGACACCGCAGATCCGTTTCGCGGACGTCCGCGCGAGTAGACGGATCAGCCCGCCGGGCCCGTAGCCGACTTCCAGGACCTGCTCGCCGGCCTGAACGTCGAGCAGGTCCAGCACGTCCTGCTGCCTGTTCATCCGCAGCATCAGGCGGCCGGCGAGCCGCCCGGCCAGTCCCTTCGGCAGCGCGAACGGCGAGCGGGTCGGTTCGTCCATGGTCCAGGGTGTCGTGACGTCCATGCACCCAGGCTGTCGCTTCAAGTCGGCTTGAAGTCAAATGGTCGCATGGAACTGATCCCTATCGGTGAGGCCGCCGACCGGCTCGGCATGCGAACCTCGGCGCTCCGTTACTACGAGGAACGCGACCTCGTACGGCCGGCCGCGCGGGTGCACGGGAAGCGGATGTACGGTCGGCGGGAGCTACGGCGCCTGGCGTTCATCCAGATCGCGCAGCGGCTCGGTATCGACCTCGACACGGCGGCTGCCCTGCTGGACGAGGGGAGCGACCAGTGGCGGGAGACCGTCGGCGGGCAGATCGAGAAGCTGGAAGAGCTGATCGCCAGGGCCCAGGGTGCCAAAGACTTTCTCAGCCATGTGCTCATGTGCCCCGCTGAGCACCCCGCGCGCGAATGCCCGCATTTCGTCGAGGCGCTGGACCGGCTGCTCGACGGCGTCTCCTTCGAGGAACTCGCGAGCGAGCACGTCGAGACGGGTCCCTCACGGTGATGGGCGGTTTCGGTCCGTGGCGGTCACGTCCGCGACGAGGCGGGTCGCGTCGTCTCCACGGCGGCGGTGTTCGGAGAGGGCCCGAGCGATCACGCCGGTGCTCAAGGCGTGTCCCGATATGACCGTGCCGGTGCCTCCGCCACCAGAGGGCGCGGAGGCACCGGCGAGACCGGGGATCGGTCAGGAGCTGAACGTGAGGTTGGTGAACGTGGTCGGCGGGTTCGGGAAGGTGAAGTCCGCGCTGCAGCCCTGAGCCGGGCCGGAGAAGTTGATGGTCGTGAGGGGGACCGTTGCCTGGATGAGCACGTCACTGTGGAAGCTCAGGGAGCGCCCACCGTTGGTGATGTTGATCGTGGCCTGGCCGGTGCGCTCGACCGAGACCGCCTGCAGGCCGGTGAGGTACGCGTCGCCCAGCTGTGAGGCGGACTTGGCGGTCCCGTCGGGGTTGAGCTGGACGAGGATGTCCCAGTTGATGAAACCGGCTCCGTTGAAGTCCTGGCAGGTCAGCTTGGTCGTGGTGGGCGTCTGAGCGGTGTCGGCGTGGGCCGGCGTCATGCAGGCCGCGCCGATGGCCACGCCGAGGGTGGTGGCGATCAGTGCGGTGAGCGCGGCGATGAGACGTCGGGTCCGTGCGGTGACGGTCGTCGTGCGGCTGAGGGATGTAGTGCGCATTGTGGCACCCGTCCGTTCGGTTTCAGGGATGGAGACCGTTCCTGTCGCCCCGCCGCGGTCGGAGCCGACACTCCAGTCGTACGGCCGCCGATGTTGAGCCGGTAGTCGATTTTGTTTGTTCTGCTGATCTTTAGGTTGATTGATTCAGCGGCCGGATACGGCTCGTCAGCGCTCGGTCACGTCGTCGGCCGCTTCTGCCTGGTTTCCCCTGGGCGGGCGCTCATGCGCCGGCAGCGTCCAACAGGGCATCCCGATTGGCCAGAATGAAGTCTCTCAACGCTCGGGGCCTCAGGTCGATGGCGGCCAACGACTCATCGTGGAGCGCGATGAAGTCCGGGTCGTACCGTCCGCGCGAAGGGTCTTCGAATTCGGGGCCGTTACGCCGCGTAAGGTCCAGCTCAGTGAGCCGTGCGACGAAGATGTGCTGCACCCGTACGCCGCCATCTTTCGGTCGGCTGAGCAGGAACACCTGTTGACAAAGGCCGGCGGTCGCTCCCAGCTCCTCGTGAAGTTCCCGTCGCAACGCCTCCTCCAGCGATCGATCATCCGGTTCGACTCGGCCGCCGGGCGTCGTCCAGTAGACCGGCCGGCCTGGGCGGGTGCGTTTGATCAGTACGAGGCGGTCGTTGTCGTCGATCAGGATGGCGCGAGCGGAGTGCTTGACGATCGGGGCCATTCACCAGTCCTTGGTCGCCATTCCAGCAGGGGCAAAGCGCAGCGACGTATTCGGGTCCGTCATCGCAGCGCCACCACGCTGGCATCGGTACGGACGTAGATCGTCTCGTCTGCCTTCAGAACGGCTGTGCCGCCCTCGTCGTAGCTGTCGGACGGCTCCTCGACGAAGGCGGAGGCGACCACCGGGGCCGCCGTGCGAGCGTCCATGCCTTCTTCATCGCAGCGCCATCACTCCGGTGCTCGTGCGAACCATCCGCCGACGTCGAAAACTCATGCCGTAGCACACAGGACCATCATGATCGACAGGGTGGGCACTGGCACAGTTCCGTTGTTGCTCCAAGATCCTCATAAGCCTTACGGATCAAGCAATCACCGTAGGGCTGGTCGCCGGCCGCCGCGTTCCGGGACCCCTCCCACGGTCGCCATTTAGCGTTATCGACAGCGAGGTCCGTGCCGTTGACGATCGCGCTCAACACTCGACGAGGAGACCCCCATGACGTTCGAGAGCCAGGCCGCGCAGGCTCCCGAGGACCGGCCGAGGCGCGCGCCGGCGAAAGCCAGGTGGGCCATCGCCGGCCTGTGGCTCGAAGCAGCCATCTTCGTGCTCGCCATGGTCGATATGTTCATGGAGGCTCACCGTAAGAGTTCCCACGGCCAGAGCGGCGCCGGGCAACTGACCGCGATGGGCCTGTTCTTCCTGGTTATCGCCGCGTTCTGGGGTGCGGGCGCCGTCATGGCGGGCCGCGGCGCGCGCTGGGTGCGGGTGCCGGCGGCCGCGCTCCAGAGCCTGTTCATTCTCGGCGGGCTGGTCACGTTGATCGTCGCGCTTGTGGCCGGGGACCCCATCGGGATTGTCGTCGCGATCGTGTACCTCGTAGTCCCGGTCGGCATCGTGTGGCTGCTGCTTGCGCGGGAGTCGCGGGCATGGATGGGCGGCTGACGCCTGGCAGGCGAAGAAGGCCGAGATGCGGGAGCGCCGAGTGGCCCAGGCAGTCGAAGAGCTGCGCGAAGGTCGTCCTCGGCGCTGATCCGCTGGTCGCCGGTCACCCCCACTGGCCGGGCTGGTAGTCGCCGGCGGGCTGCCGGGTGATGACGTTCATGCGGTTGTAGGCGTTGATGAGGGCGATGAGGCACACCAGGGCGGCGAGTTGGTCTTCGTCGTAGTGCTTGGCGGCGTTCGCCCAGGCCTCGTCGGTGACACCGCCGGCGGCGTCGGCGATGCGGGTGCCCTGCTCGGTGAGCTCCAGGGCGGCGCGCTCGGCGTCGGTGAAGACCGTGGCCTCCCGCCAGGCGGCGATCAGGTTGAGGCGCACGGAGGTCTCCCCGGCGTGTGCGGCGTCCTTGGTGTGCATGTCGAGGCAGCCGGCGCAGCCGTTGATCTGGCTGGCGCGGATCTTCACCAGTTCCTGCGTCGCGGCCGGCAGCGTCGAGTCCGTCACGACCTTGCCGGCGGAGTTGATGTACTTCTGGAACTTCGCCGCGGCCGGGTTGCCGTAGTAGTTGAGACGGGCGTCCATGGTGATCTCCTTGCCGTATTGGCTGCTACACCTCACTGACGGAACCACCCGGCACGATGTGACAGCCCGACGAATGTGATGCGCGTCTCCCGGTCCGTGCCCTGGCTGACCGACCCGCTGGCCGGAGTGATGCAAAGACTCTTTGCAAAGACCCTTTGCGAGTGTTTATGATCAGCGCATGGCGGATCGCCCTCCAGCTCAGGAGATCACGGACGTCGCGGTGCTTCGGCTGCTCGCGCACCCCCTCAGACGCAAGATCGAGGAGTGTCTGCGTGACGGGCCGGTCAACTCCGCGACCCTCGCGCGGGCGCTCGGTGAGAGCACCGGGGCGACCAGCTACCACCTTCGGCAACTCGCCAAGCACGGGCTCGTCGAGGAGGTTCCCGAACTGTCGAAGGGACGGGAACGCTGGTGGCGCGCTGTGCCCGGTGATCGACGGTTCCCGCCGTACAGCCGCCAGACCCCGGAGGTGCGCGAGGCGCTTTCGGAGATGATGCGGCACAACTTCGCCGAACTCGTCGAGCTCTTCTCCCGCTTCGCGGCCGACCGGGAGGCGCTGGGCGACTGGGCGGACGCGTTCCTGTTCTCCCGCGCCACCCTCCGTCTCACGCTCGATGAATCGAAGGAGTTCTTCGAGGAGTACATCGCGCTGATCTACCGCTACTCACGACCCAAGGAGGAGACGCCTCCCGGCGCACGTCCGATGCATGTCCGGCTCCTCGGTATCCCCGAGGCGGACACCTCAACACCCACGGCAGGCTCCGAGGAATGAGCCGGGCCGCCGAGCCTGCACGCTCGGCGACCCGGTGAACGGAGCCCGTGTCACCACGCCATACGGCGTGTCTTCGCGTACACGAACCCCAGAGAAAGGAGAGCACGTCGTGCTGCTCTCATTCAAATCCCGCCGCGTACGAGCGGTCGGATGGGCGATCGGCCTGCTGGCGTCGCTTCCGGCTCTCATCCCGTCGTCGGCACCGGCGCGCCCCGCCGCGTACGACTCCGCCGGCCCGAGTACCACCTCCGTGAACCGTAGCGACGTCTCCTTCCGCGGCGGCGACGGTGTGCTCCTGCACGGCACGGTCGTCGCACCGAGCAGGAGCACCCGCCCGGTCCCGGGCGTCGTGCTGGTGGGCGGCTCGGGTCCGGCGCCCCGGCAGGAGTACACGCAGGAGGCCGAGGCGTTCGCCCGCGCCGGGATCGCCGCGCTCATCTACGACAAGCGGACCGTCGGCTACTCGAAGATGCACCGCGACTTCTCGCTCCTCGCCACCGACGCGCTCGCCGGCGTGCGGACCCTCCGGGCCCGTCCCGGCGTCGACCCCGCGAAGGTCGGGCTGTGGGGGTTCAGCGAAGGCGGCTGGGTCCTGCCGCTGGTCGCGTCGCGGTCTTCGGACGTCGCGTTCCTGATCACGATCGGTGGGCCCGGTTACACGCCGTTGCGCACGCAGACCTGGTACCTCGCCGTCCACTTGCGGCATCAGAACGTCTCCGGATCACTTCTCGACACGGTCAGCGGACCGGCGGCGCACCTCGTGGACGGCGCGGGACTGTTCCCCTCGGCCGGGTACGACCCGGTGCCCGCGCTCGAGCGCGTGCGGCAGCCGGTCCTCGCGTTCTGGGGTGAACACGACACGCAGGTGCCGCCGCGAGAAAGTTCGGAGATCTTCGAACGCGTCCTCGCCCGCGCGGGAAACCAGCACGTCACCGTACGGTTCGTCGCCGGCGGCGGCCACAACGGCCACCGTACGACCGACGGGTTCGACCACCTCGGCGGGCCGCTGCTGGGCGGCCATCCACTGGGCGCCATCGTCCCCGACTACGCGGCCACGATGACCTCGTGGGTCCACCAGGTCGCCGATGGCCGCGCGCCGCTGTCCAGCGCCGCCGCACCTCCACGGCAGGCCCTCACCAGCCGTGCCCCGACGAACGGCGCCTGGTACGAGGCGAACGCTCTTCAGTGGGTCGCGATCGCGTTTTTCCTGGTGGCATTCGCCGGATACCTGGTGACCGGGGTCATACGCCGGATCACCGGGCGCACGAAAGCAAAGGGACCGGCATCCCGCTCAGCCCGCCTGCTCGCGGCGACGGGTCTGGTGACCGTCCTCGGAACACTGCTGTTCACGGTCACGGTCTTCGCGACCAGCGGACAGCTCATCGGGCCGGTCCTCGTCGGTCGCCCGCTCCCGTGGCTGATTCTCCAACTCCTCGCCGTCATCGTCGTCGGCGCCACGGTCGCGACCGCGACGATCGCCTGGCGGAATCGGCGCACACCGACGTCCGGCGGCTTGCGCATCCGCGTCGCCATGGCGGTGGCCGCGGGAGCGATCTTCATCCCGTGGGCGGCCTACTGGGGTCTCCTCGCCTGTTGACTTCCTCCCCCCTCCTGAAGGAGGGGGGAGTCCCGTCGGCCTGGTGGCCGATCCGGCCTTTAGGCCGGGCGCCTCGCGGCGCGGGGTTCCTGTTTCAGCGCCGAATGCGGAAGGGAGGACCCTTGCCGTCTTACACCAGCTCCACAGGCATCACCGGGGGTTTGCCCGGTTCCGGCTCGACCAGCCGCAAGGATGTTCTTGGCCGCGTTGATGTCCCGGTCGTGCCGGGTGCGGCAGCCCGGACACGTCCAGTGCCGGGTGGAAAGACTCAGCTGCGCGAGCAGATGCCCACACGCCGAGCAGGTCTTGGAGGAGGGGTACCAGCGGTCGATCACGACCAGGCGCCGTCCGGCCCGTTCGGCCTTGTATTCGAGTTGCCTGCGGAACTCGCTCCATCCCGCATCACTGATCGCCCGCGCCAGCATGTGGTTCTTGACCATGTTGGTGACCGCGAGGTCTTCGATGACGATCGTGTCGGCCCTGCGGATCAGGTTGGTGCTGGTGCGGTGCAGGAAGTCGTTCCGGGCGTTGCGGACCTTGCGGTGGGCGCGGGCGACCTTGGCCTTGGCCTTACGTCGGTTCATGCTCCCGCGCTGGCAGCGGGCCATGCGCCGCTGGTAGCGGGCCAGGTTGCGGGCCTTGCGCTCCAGATGCCGGGGGTTGGCGATGCGATCCCCGTCGGAGGTGACCGCGAAGTCCTTCACGCCGAGGTCGATTCCGATGGCGTGCTCGGCCTCGTCCATGGGCTCGGGCGCGTCGGTGTCGATGGCGAACGTGACGTACCAGCGGCCGTCCGGATCCCGGGAGATGACGACCATGGTGGGGTTGAGCGTGGACACTTCGACGTCGTCGAAGGACCACACGAACCTCACCGGCGTGGCGGTCTTGGCCATGTGAAGCTCGCCGTTCTTCATGCGAAACGCCGAGCGGGTGTAGTGCGCGGTCTGCCGGGAGCTGCGGTTCTTGAACCGCGGGTACTTCGCGCGGCCCGCGAAGAAGTTCGCGAACGCCGCATGCTGATGCCGCAGCGTCTGCTGCAGCGGAACCGACGATACCTCCGACAAGAACGCCAGATCCTCGGTCCTCTTCCACCCCGTCAGCGCCGCATCCGTCTGTTTGTAAGAGGTCTTCTCACCTCGCTCGTGATACGCCGCGTGGCGTTCGGCGAGGGTCTTGTTCCACACCAGACGCACACACCCGAACGTGCGGTTGAACACCGCTACTTGTTCGGGGTCCGGGTAAGCCCGGCGGAGGACTAGGTGAACCTCGCCCACGTCGTCGGCCGCCGCGGACGGTGACCTCGAGTGGCAACGAGGCGGCGCTCAGGCCAGCCGCAAGTCGATCCAGAAGACGTCGTCGCCGGGCAACTGGTACCTGTCGAACTCGACGAAGCCGTGCTTCTCGGCGAAGCGCAGGCCGTCGACGTTCGCGGCCCAGATGACCGTTTCGATCACCTCGGCGTCGAGCTCCCGCGCCTCCGTCAGCCCTCGCTCGAACAGTGCCTCCCCGAACCCCTGGCGGCGGTGTTCGGGGAGGACCCGGGCGATCACCGTGGCCGTGGATCCGTTGTCGCTCGTCGGCGGGCGTACCGTCGTGCAGCCCACGAGGACGTCGTCGGCGTACGCGACGTCCAGCAGATTGCGCCCCGAACGCTCACGGACCTCGTCGAGCGACAGCGTGGCAGTAGGGATGATCAGGTTGTGGACGTACCGCCAGTCTTTGAGGCTGGCCTCGTCGTCCACCCGTTCGATGCGAAGGTTGGGCACCGGCACAGAGAAGCGCACTTCGCCGTACGGCGTCAAAGGGGAAATCGGTCAGATACGACCGGCGGTCAGGGCAGGAGCTTCACGCGGACCGGACCGCCGTGGTGGGGCACCTGACCGGACGGGACGAAGCCGTCGTTGTCCTGCCAGGCGTACGTGATGGTGACGGGCGGCAGGGAGGCGCAGCACTCCGGGTCCTGGGCCGCGTAGTGCGTGTACGTCACTGTGAAATAGCCGGGACCGGCGGTGATACCGCGGATGGAGTCGGTCTCCGTCACGGCGTCCCAGCCGAGGAACTTCGTGCCGTGCCAGAAGAAGACGAGCTGACCCTTGCCGTCCGCGGTCGGGGTGCGCTGGCCGACGACGGCGGTGAGGTTGCCGTTCTCCCGATCCGAGGTGGTCACCGGCTTGCCGCCAGCGGCGAAGTGGGTGGACGGGTTCGCGACCTCGACGGTCCGGGTCATGGCGGCCTGGATCGCGGCACTGTCCGGGACGCCGGCGGCGGACACGGGGGCGCCGCTCGTCGGCGCCGGCGAAACGGGCTGGGGCGTCCCCACCGCGGCCGGAGATCCGGGCTTCGTGGGCGAAGCCGACCCGGCCGGGGTCCCCGACGCCGACGGTTCCGAGGAATTGCCAGTCGGCTTACAGCCCGTGGCGGCGATGGCGGCAAGGAGGATGACCGCCGCCGTACGAGGCCGGACGGCGGAGACAACGGCGTTCTTGTGAATCACGGCAACGTCTTTCTACGGCATCGTCGCGTCGAGTGTCCTGGCTTCGGCAATCCAATTCCGACGCATCGGATCCGGAAGATCGTAGCGGTGCGCTGTCCCATCTCATCGGCGGCGTCGGTGGCTGCCGGCCGAGGCGGGAAATGGCGTACCGGTCCAGATGCGGTCGGCCGGTCTCGGGTTCTCCGTATCGGGAATCGTCGACCGTATCGGCGATCAGGATCGTACAGTCCTGCTGACGCTCCGCCTCAATACTTCAATAGGATCAGAAGTGACCAACCCGCCGTTGCGTTTCTTCGTCCATTCCGCCGTACGGGCGGTGGTCAGACGTGCGGGGTGAACTTCGAGAGCTGGTAGACGTCCAGCTCCCGCTCGATGCCGGCGACGCGATCGACGATGCCCGTGAAGCCCGCGGTGCCGAACCGCCGGTGCTCCTCGTCCTCGAAACGCTCGCCCATCTCGGCGAACTCGCGCGCCGGCATGATGTCGCGGAACGTCGGGAACACGACGGTGTCCTCCCGGGCCTCGTGCGGCGCGTACATCCGGTCGAAGGACCTCATGGCGTGGACGACCCGTTTGCGGGTGCGCTCGTCGGCCAGTCCTTGGGCGGTGGCGCCGGCCAGGATGCGACTGGTGAGGATCCGGCCCTTCTCGTGCTGTGTCTTCAGCACGGCGACGGTGTCGACCAGCTTTCCGGCCTTGCGCAGTCGCGGGAAGACGTAATTCTCCTCGAGCTTCTCGTGGTACTGCTCGATGAACGTACGGATGATGTCGGCGGACGCGCGGAGCGCCTCCGGAGGAAGATCCTTGCCGTGTCGCAGCCGCCGCTCCGCCTCCTCGTAGATCAGCAGAACCCGCTTCAACACGCCGTGCTCCCGCATGAGGTCCTCGGTCGGCGGAACCTCCTCGGCGGGGGCCACGGTGACGTCTCCAGCCGCCGTACGGCCGCCGGCCGAGGCGAGCACGACGCCACCGGCCGTCGCCGCCGACAGACGTAGCAGGCGGCGGCGCTCAAAGGCCGGGTCGACACCGGTCATCAGGACCCCCTCATCCCCTGGCTGTCGCGGACCCGATGCTCGGGGACGTACCCGCTGGAAGTCCCCAAACGGCGACGAGTCGACCAAAGCCGCGTAAGGTTCCCGTCATTGGCAGGTCGTACGGCGGGGGCCCTCCTGTGCTCTAAGGCGATTACAACCAATCAGCGATCACCTTGGTTGCTGCGATGGTATTTTTGCCGCGTCGAAGGCGCCTGCCCAATACGGGGAAATGATGCTAGAAGAGGTGCGTGCCGTCGCGGCCACCCGGCTTAGTGTAGATGAGTACCTATCGGACTTTTGGCCGTATTTCTCTGACTCTACGGATGCGTTCATAAAGCTCGAAAGACGTCAGACCTTCCGGGAGCCTGACGATCCGAGCTGGCGGGCGCTCGATGCCGGTGATTGGGCGGAGGCGGTCCGGCTCATCGATGAACGTAGAGATCAGATCCAGGCGCCGGTACGGGAGTCCGGCGGTCTCACGATGCGCCGGGTCCGGATCGTCGAGCGGCCGTACACGCCCTACCTTCAGTGGGAGCTGTAATACATCCGGCTTCGAGCTGAGGCAGGCGAGGGCATCCGCGTTATCGACGCCGCCGATATCCGACATCTCGAAGAGCGCGGACTATTGCCGGAGCTGGTAATTCGCGACACCGTCGTCATGTATGAAGTCCTATACGACATCGACGGCGACCTTGAGGGCGCGCGGAAGATCGTGGACCGAGATTTCATCGAAATGATCCGTAGCGAAGTGGTAGATCTATACGCGGCCGCCGACGAGCTCAACTCCTTGTTGGAGGGTGAGCCGTCCATCTTGCCGCCTCCCGTACGAGAGTAAGTAAGAACGTCGCCGTCGGACCCGGTTTACGGGATGTCGGGTGACCGACTTAACGTCGGCCAAGGACCCGGCGGAGTATTTGGTAGAACACCATCGCGGTGGCACCTGCGCTCACCCACAGCAGGCGTTCCTTCGCCGTCGTCCGGCGTACGACGGTGGACGCTGGGGCGGGACGGCCGGTTGGCGTCGGCAGGCGAGCTCGGTTGTACTCCTCGTCGAGGATCTCGTGGAATCGTCGCTCTCGGCGGTTGGCCGATGTGGAGAGCCGTGCCTCTCGGGCGTTCCTCCAATAGTCGCGCCCGATCTCACCCTGGAACATCTCGTTGGCGATGACACGTAGGCGGGCTTCCGGCAGCGCTCTCGTCTCGAAGGACAACGACCACTCAGCGATGATCATGTTCGTATAGAGCAGTTGCTTGCGGGTCTTCGGATCGTCGGGTTGCGGCACCGGCCCCCAACACTCGTCGAGGTCAGGGTCCTCCATCGCCATCTTGAGGAGATCCCCGATCGCCTGGCGTCGCGTCTCGTCCCGGGCGAGTTTCGTCTCGCGTGCTTGATAGCTCAAAGTTAGGACGATGCCGGCCAAGGCCAGTACCGAGACGATGGCGGACGCCGCGCCGTACGTCTGACCGATGAAGCTGAACCGTTCCCACTTATCGGTGGGCCCGTGGAAGGCTCCGAGCGCGATCGGAGAGATACCGATCAGAGCAACGGCCGTTGCGGCGATGAGCAGAAGAACGGCCGTGGTGAGCGCGCTTTTGATGCTTCGGTTACCGATTCGTCGGCTCATGCCTCTTTGTGGGTCCGGCCCTCACGGGGGCGATGGCAGGAGCGTCATGATCTCACGGGTGAAGTAGCGCGAGAAGGGCTCTGCCACCTCCCACAGTGCCGCGACCTCCTCGATGGCCCGCCGCATCACGTCTGGGTCGTCGATGCGTCTGGCCCCACATGGCCGCCAGTCCTTGTCGTATCTGATGTGGTAGAGCGCATGCTCGTCGACGACGATCTCCGGGAGGACACCGTCGCGCTCAACGGCGCGTACGTGTTCGGCATCGAGGACGCGGATCGCGGTGCCTTCTTCTGCCAGGATCCTGAACCATTGCATCTCCCATAGCAGGTATCGCGACACCGGCCGTTCGACGATGCGCAGGCGCCGAAGCTCAGTGCCCTGCCGCGCGTAGTTCTCCACCTCGGCCCGCGCGCCGGCTCGCTCGCTCTCGAACACCGCGAGGACTCGATGCCAGTCATCCGCGACGAATGCCTGCCAGCTGGGGTCATCGTCCGGTTCATGGAAGTACTGAGAGCGTTCGAGCTTCCAGATCGGCCTGGTCAGGTGATGAGTTTCCACACGGCGTATGGCGTGATAGGCCGCGACGTCGAGGGTCTTGCCGGCGATCTTGTGTATGCGACTAAGCATCCGGGATGTCCGGTTTGGCAGCGCTCAACATGTTTCCGGGGATGACAACGAGGCGTTCGTCGATGCCGATCCGGACGTCAGCGGGCAGCCGGTCGGCGAACACCGCCGTCATGTCACGTCCGACGATCGCGATGTCGCCGTTGTCGAGCTCCCAGATGTCGGGACAGTCGTTGGTGGTGCGGCTGTTTCCTAATTCAGCGGCGGTCTTACCGAGCCGACGTCTGAATTGAGCTCCTCGGTCGGCTTCCCAGGGACGAGGCACGGTTGTCTCCTTGCCTGTTCAACGACTCGCCAGGACTGTCGCACGTTAGCGGGCGCGACACAAGCTTCCTCGGAGTTCGGTACTTGTTCCATCCGGCATGAGACAAATGTGTCGTAGGGGGACGCTTTCAAATCGCTAGGGCGAGCCGGGCGACACCTTTGTCATTTCATCGGCGTCATCGATTTCGAATTCATCACCGGGGTGGGCATGTGCCAGGCACCCGTGGTGAGGGGCAGCGGAGGGCCGTCCCTTCCTAGACACGCCATGTCAAGCTAGGTACTATGCGTCGCATGGAACCGGGTGACGCATCGAACCTTCTCACGCAGATGCGGAGGGGAGCGCTGCCGTACTGCGTGCTGGCGCTGTTGCGTCACGAGCAGCGGTACGGCGTCGAGATCGTACGGATGCTCGGCGAGGTCGACGGCATGGTCATCAGCGAGGGGACGATCTACCCGCTGCTGTCCCGGCTGCGGCGCCAAGGGCTGGTCGAGACGGTGTGGCAGGAGTCCACCACCGGCCCGCCGCGGCGCTACTACCGGCTCACGCCCGCGGGACATCAGGCGCTGGAGGCCTTCACCGCGGAGTGGGAGCGGTTCAGCGGCGCGGTCGAGCATTTCATCGGGAAAGGGACGTGAGGGCGATGACGGTGACCGATGAACTGATCGGGGATTACCTCGGCCGTCTCGAGGCGGCGGCGCGGGGGCTGCCGCCGGATCGCCGGGCGGAGTTGGTCGCGGAGATCCGGGAGCATATCGACACCGTGCTGGCGCAGAGCCCCGACCGGACCGAAGCCACCGTACGGACGATTCTCGACCGTCTCGGTACCCCAGAGGAGATCGTTCAGGAGGCCGGCGTCGGCCTGCCGGAGACGTCGCCGGTACGCGCGGCGACGGCTGCGCAGGCGTCTCCTCGGACGCGCGCGGGTGCCTACGAGATCGCGACGGTCATCCTCCTGCTGATCGGCGGCATCGTCCTGCCCCTGCTCGGCTGGCTCATCGGGGCGGTGCTGCTCTGGGCGTCCGCGCGCTGGACGCTCCGCGACAAGCTGATCGGCACGCTGGTGTTCCCCGGCGGGCTGGTCATCCCGGCCTACTACCTCTTCTTCTGGGGCGGGATGACCACCTGTGACGCGACGGGCCACTGCGAGTCGTCCGGTACCTCGGTCGGCACCGCCTCGACGGTCTTGCTGGTCACTCTCGTCGGCTCCCTCGCATCGGCGGCGTACCTGCTGCACCGGGCGCGACGCGCTGGGGCCTGACGATTCGCGGCACCTCGCCGGGCCCGAGCGAGCTCGCTTGTGCTCGGACCACCTCGAACGGTCTCACGCGAGAACGTCGGTGGCGCGGTGGTCGTCGCCGGCGCCGTCGATGAGCAGGATGGTGCTGCGGGAGTGGTCCGCGCGCAGCGGGATGATCTCGCGATAGGCGGGGGAGTCGTACCAGGCGCGCGCCTTGTCCAGGTCGGGGAACTCGATGACGGCCAGGTCGCCCGACCAGTCGCCCTCCCGCACGTCGGCTTTGGCACCGTGGATCGCGAAGCGCCCACCGTACGGCTCCAGGGTCGCGTCGATCCGCTCGAGGTACTCGACGATCGCCGGTCCCAGGTCGACGTCGTGCAGGTGTCCGATGGCGTATGCAGCCATGATTCTCCTCAATCGTCTCGGCCGCGGAGCGGTTCTCCGCTGCTGACAGACCTAAGGATCACCTGCATGAGGTATAAGAAGCGATTACGTGTGGAGTAATGCGCACGCCTCGTACGCCGAGCCTGATGGCACACCGCGTGACTACAGCGGCCACGCCGCCCGGGTGAACCTGCCGCCGTTCACAGGAGAACGATCCGCTCCCACCCATAGTCATCCAGGCCGTAGCCGAAGAAGTTGTTCGGGATGATGTTCGACCAGGGATCCGGCATCTCGCCGCCGCGGTAGGCGGTGAGAATCGTCCATGCGTGGTCCAGGCAGTTGTTTCCGAACGCGGTATAGCCCCAGTTCTTCGCATCGTTGGCCAGTTGCGTGGCCCCGCCGACGGCACTCGTGGGCGTGTTCTTGCACCGGTACCGCGTGTAGCCGATCGAGCTGTCGCGGAAAGTGTTCCTGGCCGCGGTGAAGTCCCCTGAGCCGGTCCAGGCGCCGTTGTACTGCCCCGGCGGAACGGCATAGTCACCCGCCGCATTGTCATCGGTGGCTCCGAACACCCACTGACCGCTGGTGCCCACCTCGAACGCCCAGCCGACATGCCCGGCCCCCAGGACCGCGCTCGGCGCGTTGAACATGCAGATCCGGCCGGGGCCGAGGGCGTACGCCGTGCCACTGCCGATGACCACGATGCCGGTGACGACCGGCAGCAGGCACGCCAGCGTCGCCAGAAGCCTGCGCAGGACCTTCATGAAGCTCACCTTCTTGGTCAGAGACTTGGTCCGAATCCCGGGACCCACTCAGCCTGCGCCGTGGTTGCGCGTGATCCTCACCGCGAGAACGCGCACCCTTTGGCGCTCTGCCACGGTGAGGGTCGGTTTTTAGCTTTTGCACAAGTACAAGCCCGTGCTGATCAAGAAGTTCACGATCTGGGGTCACGAGGAGAACACCGGCAAGCACGTCAAGGTCGGCGGAGCCTGGCCGTGCGCTTGGCCAACAAGACGAAGTTCGCCGCCGATGGCGGGTTCGCGGCCGACCTTCAGTACATCGGTGGCGGCAGGCTCGTCGTCCGCTTCACGTAAGGCTCCGGCCGTGAAGGGTCACCGTCGGCGGCGCGGCCGGCGGTGACCCCTGGGCCGAAGGGGCGAGGTCAGCCGCAGGCCGACTTGAGCTCCTTGCCCGCGCTGATCAGGTCCGTGGAGTCGGGCATCTGCGGGTTGCCGCCGGCCGCCGACTTCACCTGGCTCCCGAGCTTCTCCATCGCGGACGCAGCGTGGTTCGCCGCCTTCTCGACGTCGCCGTCGCCGGAGTCCTTGCCCTCCTGCCGCATGGTCGCGGCGCCGGTGGCGTACGTCTGCGCCAGCGCGTTCGGGTTGTTGATCTGGGTCATGCCCGTGCGGCTGGTCTGCTGGATGGTGTTCTGGAGCTTCTCGCACGCGGCCTTCTTGTCCGCGCTGCCACAGGCGGTGGCCGACAGCGCGAGCGCGGTCGTCAGGGTGAGCGCTCCGGCGAGGCGAAGGGGGGTCTGCATCACTGATGGATCCTTCGTAGTCGTTCGTTGTGCCGCCTGGGCGAGGTCCCAGACCCCTATTCGATACGCATGTGGCCAATGTGGTTCCAGTGAGTCACGGTCGCCGGGTGTATCGGCCTGCGTTCCGGTTGTTACGGAGGGGGCGGCACCGTAGGGTGTCGGTCGCCGGATCATGATCATCTTTGGTCCGGTCCCGCCAGAGGCGCGGTGAATCCCCCGAAGGAAGCCCACGTGTCCAAGCGACTTGTCTCTCTATCCCTGGCCGCCGGAATGGTGCTCGCCGCGCTGGTGCTGCCCGCCGCCGGTGCCGACGCGTCCGTCACCTCGCAGGCGCCGGAGGCCAAGTGGTCCCTCCACACCAAGATGACGAAGAAGACCCTCGCCGCAGGCAAGGGGTTCAAGGCTCTTCGTACGGGCCCGATCTACCTCGCGCTCACCAACACGGACGGCACCGAGCCGCTCAAACTCCGGCTCGTCACCTGCGACAGCCGACACGTCGCGTTCACCGACTGGAGGGGCAGCGACTCGCCGCCGCTCATGCGGAAGAACAAGTACTACGCGATGACGCTCAACGGGAAGCCGCGCACCATCAAGAAGGGCACCTGCTTCACCGTGCAGGCGGCCGCGTACCACCTCTTCGTGCCAAAGACGATCAAGGGCAAGGTCAAGGACGCCAAGGCCCGCTGACGTCTCGTACGGCCGAGGCTCAGCCGCCACCGAGGGTGATCGACAGGATCCTCTGAGGGACGTGCGAGAATCCCGGGACGGTTCCCGATCTCTCTGCTCGATCGAGCGTGATCGTCGGAACGTCCCCCTCGGGGAGGCGACCCGCACGTGGCCTCCCCGGTTCGTTCACCAGGAGGATCGATGTCCGCGCCGTACCCCCCACAGCCCTCGCCGCAAGACGGATCGCCCAACTGGCAGCAGCCCAACCCGATGCCGCCCTCCGGCCCGGCGGGCCCGGGACCCGGCGGGCCGTACGGCATGCAGCCTCCTCCCGGTGGACCCGGACCGGGCATGCCTCCTCCCGGTGGACCTGGACCCGGCATGCCTCCTCCCGGTATGCCCGGGCCCGGCATGCCTCCCGGTCCGCCCGGCGCGTACGGTGGTCCGCCCGGACCGTACGGTCCGCCGCCGGGGCTCGCGCCCGACCAGCGCCGGAAGCGGCTGCTGATCGTCCTGCCGATCGCGCTCGTCGCCCTGGTGGGCATCATCGTCATCAACCGGCTGTCATCCGGTTCCGACGAGGCGGCCGTCGGTGACTGCGTCAAGAAGACGTCGGACCAGACCACCTCGAGCGGTAAGCACATCACGGGCGACAACATCAAGACCGTCGCCTGCACGGACGCGTCGGCCACCTACAAGGTCGTCGGCAAGGTCCAGCACGTCTCCCGGATCAGCGTCAGCATCGAGGAGATGAACGGCGGCAAGGGCGCCTGCAGCCCGTACCCCTCGGCGACCGTCCGCTACTGGCGCGGCAAAACAAGCGGGGACGGTTACGTGCTCTGCCTCGCCCCGAACCAGCACTGAGCGAACCGGAGGTCAACGCTCGGCATGGAAGGAGCGTGCCGGGCGACGCGGTGGGATTCGGCGACCTGTGCTCCGGGCACCGTCTCGGTGTCCATGCCTGCACGCCAGGGACGGGATATTTCGCCCACGGTCGAATCGATCGCCCGGTCGTACGGCTGGCCGATCGCTGGTTCCAGCGGAAAGTTACGGTAACGCGTCTCCAATGGCGTTGGTGAGGCACAATCTGACTACTGTCCGCGAGAAGGGAGTCACGCATGGAAGCCGAACCTCCGAGTAGTCCGTCCTCCAGCGGTCCTCACGCGTGCGTCGTCCGGCCCGACCTCGAGCTCCTGGAAGACGTACTGGACCAGTTGGAGATCAGCTCGTTCCGCGACTCCCGTGGCCGCCTGGGTACGAGGTGGCCGTGCTTCAGCCTCTTCTTCACCATCCACGACGAGGACGAGGTCTTCTCCGCGCGCACGATCTATGACCACTTCTTCAGCGTCGAGGACAAGTCGACGCTCTGCGGGGTCCTCGACGAGTGGAACCGCGACACCACCGGCCTGAAGGTCTACACCGCCACCGACGACGACGGCAGTGTGATCATCGTCAGCGAGGCGATGATGCGCGTCGACGGCGGGGTGACCCGTGAGCAGTTCGCCGCGAGTACTGCCGTCTGGCTCGGGAACGCCGGGTCCTTCCACCTGTGGCTCACCCAGCGGCTCTCCCTCTCCGGCCTCGCCGGCGAGCCGCTCTGAGGTCACCTTCCCGTCGGCCGACCGTCACGGACGGGCCTCCCAGACCATGATCAACAACGCTTATTGTTGATCATCCGGATCGGCGTGATCCGGGCTGTGCGACGTATGGCTGGGAGAGACATGAACGGGATGAAGAGGCTCGCCGTGCTGACGCTCGGGGGCGGCATCGCGCTGACGGCGTCGGTTGGGACGGCGGCGGCCGGGACGCAGCCGTACACCCCGGAGCAGATCTGCGGGTCCGGTTTCCAGGTGGTCGAGTCGCAGCCGCTGGGCAAGGCCGGCGAGGCACGCGTCTACTGGCTCAACAACGGTCCGAGCAACTGCGTGGTGACCCTCAAGGGGGACTCGTACGTCGGGAACTCCGTCAAGATCTCGGCCTCTCTGACGACCGGTGCGACCGTCAAGGTCGACGGTCCCGCCGCGTACAAGTACTACGCCGGTGCGGTCAAGGCGGACAACCCGACGGGCGAATGCGTCGTCTACGGCGGCACGTACGGCTCCTACAAGTTCACCTCCCAGCCGGCCTGCGGCTGACCCGCACCCACGACCCGAGGGTCGACCAGGCCGTACGGCCGTGGTCGGCCCTTTTCATTTTCCTATCGCCCACCTCGTCATGCGCGCAGGCGCGGATGGTGTTCCGACCTCGTCGAGGGAATGCCGACGGGATGAGACACGTTGCTTAGGGCAACCAAGTACATCTATAGTTGCTTTGGGCAAATAAGTCATGGGCCCGTACGGCCATGGAGCGATAAGGAGCTTGATGACAACCGCAGCACCGGCCGGGGTACGGGCTAGCACCGGCCACGGCGCGGACGCCCCGATGTCTCATCGGCAGATCATGGAAGCGCTGTCGGGCCTGCTACTCGGGCTGTTCGTCGCCATCCTGTCGTCGACCGTCGTGTCGAACGCACTGCCGACGATCACCGCCGACCTGCACGCGAGCCAGACCGCCTACACCTGGGTGATCACCGCCACCCTGCTGGCGACCACGATCTCCACCCCCATCTGGGGCAAGCTCGCGGACCTGACGAGCAAGAAGCTCCTCATCCAGCTGGGCCTGCTGGTGTACGTCCTCGGTTCGGCGTTCGCCGGCCTGTCGCAGAACTCCGGCATGCTCATCTCGGCGCGGGTCGTGCAGGGCCTCGGCGCCGGCGCGCTCACCGCCCTGGCTCAGACGATCATGGCGGTGATGATCCCGCCGCGGGAGCGTGGCCGCTACTCCGGCTATATGGGCGCGGTGTTCGCGCTGGCCACGATCGGCGGCCCGCTGATCGGCGGGGCCATCGTCGACACGTCCTGGCTGGGCTGGCGCTGGTGCTTCTACGTCGGCGTCCCCTTCGCGGTCCTCGCCCTGATCGTGCTGCAGAAGACCCTGCACCTGCCGGTCAGCAAGCGGAAGGTCAAGATCGACTGGTTCGGTTCCACGCTGCTCACCGCCGCGGTGTCCCTGCTGCTCATCTGGGTCTCGTTCGCGGGTAACAAGTACGACTGGCTGTCCTGGCAGACCGGCGCGATGGTCGGCGGCGCCGTGGTCCTCGCCCTGATCTTCGTCCTCGTCGAGATCAAGGCCGCCGAGCCGATCGTGCCGATGCACCTGTTCCGCAACCCCACGATGAGCCTGGCCGTGGTGGCGAGCCTGTTCATCGGCGTCGCGATGTTCGGCTCGACGACCTTCCTCAGCCAGTACTTCCAGCTCGCCCGCGGCGACTCGCCGACGAAGGCCGGCATCATGACCCTGCCGATGATCGCCGGGCTGGCGCTCGCGTCGACCATCAGCGGCCGGATCATCACCCGCACCGGCCGCTACAAGGCCTTCATGGTCAGCGGCGGCGTCCTCATGACGGCCGGGTACGCCCTGATGAGCATGCTGCGTCACGACACGGCGTACTGGGAAGCCTCGATCTTCATGTTCCTCGTCGGCGTCGGTCTCGGGACGACGATGCAGAACACCGTGCTGGCCGTGCAGAACCAGGTGCGCAACGACCAGATGGGCGCGGCCAGCTCGTCCGTCTCGCTGTTCCGTACGCTCGGCGGCGCGATCGGTGTCTCGGCGCTCGGCGCGCTGCTGTCCAACCGGGTGACGCACTACACGGCGGAAGGCATGGCCCGCCTCGGCGTTCGGGGTGCCGGCCTGTCCAGCGGCGGCAGCGAGTCCATCCCCAAGCTGTCCGCGCTGCCCGCCCCGATCCGCGCGGTCGTCGAGGACTCCTTCGGCCACGGCATCGGCAACGTCTTCCTGTTCGCCGCGCCGTGCGTGTTCGTCGCGCTGCTCGCCATCGTGTTCATCAAGGAAGTGCCGCTGCGCACCGCGAACCTCGGGCAGCAGACGGCACCGGCGGGCGCCGCCCCGCGCGGCCAGCACGCCCGGCGCGAGGAGCCGGCCCTGGCGAACCGGCCGGTTTTCCCGGTCGCTCCCGAGACGCGGCAGGACGGCATTCCGGTCTCTCCGCTCGCTTCCGAGGTACGGCAGGACGGCCTGCCGGTCGCCGCGTTGCGGCAGGGCGGCCTTCCGGGCTCCACGGCTGTTCCCGAGGTGCGGCAGGACGGTCTTCTCGGCTCCCCGGTCGCGCCCGAGGTGCGGCAGGGCGGCGTCATCCGCGGCGTCATCCGCAATGCCGACGGCACGCCCGTACCCGGTGCGGCGATCACACTGATCGACATCCGTGGCCGCCAGATCGGTCGCGCGGTGGCGCGGCCGGACGGCCGGTACGAGGTGGCCACTCCCGGCAGCGGCACGTACGTGCTGATCGCGGCGGCCGGCGACCACGACCCGCAGGCCGCGACGCTGGTCACCGGCGACCGGCCGCTCGACTTCGACCTCGTCCTCACCGGCAACGGCGGCCTTGCCGGCACCGTGCGGGACATGAACGGCGCGCCCGTCGCGGACGCGATGATCGTCGTCACCGACGTTCGCGGCGAGGTCGTCGCGAGTGGGGTGACCGACGCCGAGGGCGGTTACGCCTTCACCCAGGTGGTCGCCGGGACGTACACGGTCGCGGTCAGCGCCGAGGGCCACCGCCCGGCCGCGGTGCCGGCCGAGGTCGGCGGCGACTCGGGAGTGACCCGGCAGGACGTCGAGCTGCGGCCCGGCGCCCGGATCGCCGGAACCGTGCAGGCGCACGGCCACGGCCCGGTCGCCGACGCCCGCGTCACCCTGCTCGACGCGGCCGGCAACGTCGTCGGCGTCACCGTGACCGGCTCGAACGGTCGGTACTCCTTCGCCGACCTGACCGGCGGCCAGTACACCGTCACCGCAGCCGGGTACGCGCCCGTGGCCAGCGCGGTCAGCCTCAACGGGCACGACGAGGACGCGCACGACATGTGGTTCGGCCACCCGGCGGCGTGACCGACAGGACCGGGCCGGCCCGCCCCTGCCCGGTCCCTCGCCCCGACCCGGTCGCTTGCCCCGACCGGGTCACCCGCCCGACCGGGTCACCTGCCCGTGCGGGTCACCTGCCCGTGCGGGTCACCTGCACCGACCCGGTCACTCGCCGGGCCCGGTCACCTGCCCGGGTCGGTCACCCGCCCGGGTCCGTCACCCGCCCGGGAGGGTCACTTGCCCGGGTCGGCTCCGGCCCGGGTCGGTCACCCGCCTGGGGCAGCTCCGGCCCGGTCACGCGCCCCGGTCGTGCCACTCTTGAAGGAAACGCGAAACCGGGCCGCGCGGGGTGGGATCATGCCATTCGGCCTCGCCGACGGCACGGCTCAAGGGAAGCGAACGATGACCGAAGCACCAGTTTCGCCCGATACCGGTAAGCACGAGGCGTACCACGCCCTCGAGCACGAGATCGGCGTCCTGCTGCGCCGCGCGCGGGCGCTGTCCACCCAGATGATGCGCGAGGTCCATCCGGGGCTCGACTCCGCGGCGTACGGGCTGCTCGTCGGGTTGCGCGAGTGCGCGCCGGCCCGGCCCAGCGACCTCGCGGAGTACTTCGGGATCGGCAAGGCCACCATGACCCGTCAGTTGAAGGTCCTGGAGGAGCTCGGCCTGATCGAGCGGCGGCCGGATCCGGACGACCGGCGCGCGCACCGGTTCGACGTCACTGCCGAGGGGCGTCGGCGGATGGACGCCATCAGCACCGCCCGTCAGGACAGGTTCCACAAGCTGCTCGGCGCCTGGCCGGAGGAGGACGTCCGCGTCCTCGCCACGATGCTGGCCCGCTTCAACCGCCTGGTCGGCCGGGTAAAGATCGATTAACTTTCCGCTGCCAGTAATCTTCGGCGGATGCGGCGAATACTCATCTTCTGCACCGTTGCCGGAATGCTCGCGTCGGCCACCGCCTGCGGTGGCGGTTCGAAGGCGAAGGACGACCCCGCCTCCGCCAGTCCGAGCGAGAAGGCGGCCGGCTCCGGTGGCGGGGCGAAGAAGTCCGGGGAACCGAAGTCCAAGCCCGCGGGCGGCGCTCACGAGGTAGTCCTGGAGGTGCTGGGCTCGGGGGAGCTCTCGGGGATCCTCTACAACGCGGGCGGCAACGGCAGCGCCTCGAACGTGAAGCTGCCGTGGAAGAAGACCGCCAAGGTGAAGGGCGGACTGCTCGCCGTGCTGGCCAACGCGCCGTCGCAGCAGAAGATCACCTGCCAGATCACGGTCGACGGGTCGGTCGTCACCAAGAAGACGGGCATGGTCGCCCAGTGCCGGTACATGCTGAAGAAATGAACGCCCGGCGCACTCTGTACGAATTCCGGGCCGCGGCCTACTTTCTCCTTGGGAGCGCTCCAAAACACGCCTGGCGGACCTAAGGAGACGGTGTGGCGCGTGCAGTCGGGCAGCTAGGAATCCCCCGCATCCCCGTGTCGTTGCGGTGGGAAGGAGAGCCGGCGAGTTCATACCGGATGACGGACGACGGATTCGAGATCTCTGCCGGTCCGGGCACGGACCTGTTCATCGACCCGCAGCGGACGGCCGTGACGCTGAACGCGCCGCACCTGCTCGCCTGCGCGGAGGGCGACTTTCTGCTCAGCGCCCGCGTCCAGGTGGACTTCCAGTCCACGTTCGACGCGGGCGCGCTGCTCGTGTGGCTGAACGACCGTGCCTGGGCCAAGCTCGCCTTCGAGCTGTCCCCGCAGCGGGAGCCCATGGTCGTGTCCGTGGTCACGCGCGGCACGTCCGACGACTGCAACGCCTTCGTCGTGGACGGGGGTCAGGTCTGGCTGCGGGTGGCGCGGGTCGGCACGGCGTACGCCTTCCACGCCTCGACCGACGGCGCGTACTGGCGGCTCATCCGCCACTTCGCGCTCTACGCCTCGGAGGTCCCGTCGTACGGCTTCGAGGCCCAGTCGCCCACCGGCGCCGGCTGCACCGCGACGTTCGACGCGATCGCCTACGAGCCGAGACGCCTGCTGGACCTGCGTGACGGTTCCTAGCGAGCCGAGGCACCTGCTCGACCTGCGTGACGGTTCCTAGCGAGCCGACGCGCCTACTCGACCTGCGCGACGGCTGGCGAAGCCGAAGCGCCTGCTCGACCCGCGTGATGGTTCCTGAGCGAGACCAGGCGCCTGCTGGATCCGTGCGATGGCTTCTGAGCCGTGATCGCCTACGATCCCAGGCGCCTGCTCGGCCTGCGGGACGGCTCCTGAGCCGTCGCTTTCCGGCGTTCGAGCTCCACCGGGTCGTGGGCGGAGAACATCGTGACGTCGCCGGTCCGGGCCAGCTCCCGGAGCCGGCCGACGTTGTGCAGCCGCGTCGTACGGTCGGCCTGCACGAGGGACTGGAAGACGCGCAGGCCGGGCGGGCAGGCGCCCGACTCGATCTGGCGGTGGTGGAAGTAGGCGTCCCCGGCGTGCAGGAGCCAGCCGTCGCCGGTGTCCACCGCGACGCCGGCGTGGCCGCGCGTGTGCCCGGTGAGCGGGATCAGGAGCAGCCCGCCGGGAAGGCCGCGTACGGATTCGAACCCGTGCCAGCGTTCGCCGCCCGGGTGGTGCTCGACCCAGCGCGGGCGGTGCGACCACACCGCGGTCCGGTAGCGCTCCCGCTCGAGCAGCGTCACGGGCCGCCGGGCCGCCTCCAGCTCCGCGACGTGCACATGCACCTCCGCGTCGGGGAAGTCGGTGAGCCCGCTCGTGTGGTCGACGTCGAGGTGGGTCAGCACGATGTGGCGTACGTCGGCGGCGGCGTAGCCGAGCGCCGCGACCTGGCGGACGGCCGTCTCACCCAGGTCGAGCCGGGGCCGGGTCATCGCGGCGAAGGAGCGGCCCAGGATCTCCTTCGGCCGGGCGACGGCTTGCGTCCCGATCCCCGTGTCGACCAGGATGAGGCCCTCGTCGGACTCGATGAGCAGGCAGTGGCAGACCAGCCGGGCCGACGCGAGCCGGTCGCCGCTCTCATTGAGGATGCGTCCGCCGAAGGGGTACATCGTGCCGCAGTTGAGATGATGGACACGCACGCGAAAACCCCCAAATCACCGCCATCCCCGGGGGGTCATCGTAGGACAGCGTGATCAACCATGACGAGCCCCTGACTCGGGGGACATCGCTTTTCTCGACGCGCGGCGGAGCCGGCCGGCGGCCGGGACGGCGAGGGCGGCCAGGATGCCGAGGGCGATGGCGACGACGTGCTCGCGCCCGGCCAGGTTGGGCAGCAGGGTGACCTCGGTGACCATCGCGGTGAGCAGGACGGTCATCGTGCGCGGGGCGCGGCGGACGCAGCACACGTACGCGACGAGCGCGACGACGGCCGCCGACGGGCCGGTGTCGGAGACGTACCGGGAGATCCACGGCAGGCCGACGATCGAGTCCGGTCCGAGGTAGCACATGATCCGGCCGCTGAGCGTGCACAGGAAGGTCGCGGTCAGCGCGACCATGAGCGTACGGCGCCACCCGATCAGCGCCTCGGCGATCCCGAACACGACGAACACCTGCAGCAGCGAGCCCCACACCGGGAGGTTCGGCGCCGGAGCGTACATCGACGCGGGTAGCCGGACGACGGCGAGGTAGAACGGGGTGGAGGCCGAAACGTCGCTGATCAGCCGGACGATGTACGTGCCGAGCGAGGAGAAGTGGAGCGACCAGAGGATCAGCACCGTGGCGGACGAGCCGAACGCCAGAGGCAGCCGGCCTCGCCGTAGCCGGGCGAGCGGCTCGGCGGTCAGCAGCAGCAGCTCGGCCACGATGCCCGTGATCCAGGCAGGCCGGAGACGTCCGGCGGGCGGCCGGCCGGGGATAAGACCGGTGGCGGTGCTCACACTGTTTCCTCGTGGGGGAGACCCTTTGTGGGGGTTCGCTGGAGCCTTGACGTAATCATCACCGAGGGAGGGCCCCGCGTCCTCACACCGCAGGCTGATTCTGGCTCCCCCGCAAGGTGGAGGGAACCTCCGCGCCTCCTACCGATGTGACACTGATCGCGAAACGTGTTCAAGAGGGATCGAATAGTCCGATTTGGGGAGGAAGAGGAATGTGGGAGCGTCTACGAAGAGTGAGTTTGTTGTCGTCGCCAACCGGCTGCCCGTCGACCGTGTGATCGACGAGAACGGCGAGGCGGCGTGGCGGCGTAGCCCGGGCGGCCTCGTGACGGCGATCGTCCCGGTCATGCAGCGCCGCGGGGGCGCGTGGGTCGGCTGGGTCGGCGCGCCGGACGAGGAAGTGGAGCCCTTCACCGCCGACGGCATGGACCTCGTGCCCATCTGCCTGACCACGAACGACGTCGAGCGGTACTACGAGGGCTTCGCCAACGCCACTCTCTGGCCGCTGTACCACGACGTGATCGTCCCGCCGGTGTACAAGCGGACACTCTGGGATGCGTACGTCCGGGTCAACCGGCGGTTCGCGGAGGCGGCGGCCGAGGTCGCCGCCGAGGGCGCGGTCGTCTGGGTGCAGGACTACCAGCTGCAGCTCGTCCCGAAGATGCTTCGCGAGCTGCGCCCCGACCTGCGCATCGGCTTCTTCCTGCACATCCCGTTCCCGCCGATGGAGCTGTTCGTCCAGCTGCCGTGGCGGCAGCGGATCCTCGAAGGGCTGCTCGGCGCGGACCTGGTCGGCTTCCAGAGCAGCGACGCCGCCGCGAACTTCGCGCGGCTCTGCCGCCGCCTGTGCGGCGTGAAGACCCATCGGAACGAGATCCTCGTCGACGACCGGATCGTCCATGCCGAGGCGTTCCCGATCTCCGTGGACGTCAAGGAGCTCATCGACCTCATCGGCCGGCCCGAGGTACGGCAGCGGGCCGCGCAGATCCGTGCGGACCTCGGCAATCCGGCCACGATCCTGCTCGGCGTCGACCGCCTCGACTACACCAAGGGCATCCGCCAGCGGATCCAGGCGTTCAGCGAGCTGTTCCGCGACGGCAGGCTGAAGAGCGGGGACGCGGTGTTCGTCCAGATCGCGACGCCGAGCCGCGAGCGCGTCGAGCAGTACCGCATCCTGCGCGACGACATCGAGCTGCAGATCGGCCGGGCCAACGGGCTCTACTCCGAGCTCGGCGCGCCGATCATCAACTACCTGCACACGTCGTACACACGCGACGAGCTGGCCGCGCTCTTCCTCGCCGCCGACGTGATGGTGGTGACGCCGCTGCGCGACGGCATGAACCTCGTCGCCAAGGAGTACATCGCCTGCCGGGCGGACCTGCGCGGCAGCCTGATGCTCAGCGAGTTCGCGGGCGCGGCCGAGGAGCTCAAGCGCGCGTTCCTCGTCAACCCGTACGACATCGACGGCATGAAGCAGAAGATGCTGCAGGCCATGCAGGCCGACCCGGCCGAGCAGAACCGCCGGATGCGGGCACTGCGCAAGCGGGTGATCGAGTACGACATCGACCGCTGGGCCCACGACTTCCTGGCGGCCCTCGAAGGCCCAGGCATCCGGGACGAATCCGCCTTCGAGGAGGCGGTGCCCGCCGTCTGACCGGCGGACGCCGCCTCGCCGGTCCATCTCCTCCCGCGGGCGGTTCCTACCGGAGCGTGGGGGACTTCACCGTGTACCGGTAGGCGCCCCGCTTGTCGTTCGACACGTCGTAGTCCAGGCGGCCGATCGCCTGCCACGCTCCCGGGTGCCTGACCGCGGAGGCGGAGATGCCGCTGAGGATCAGCGGGTACGGGCGGTTCTTGGTCCCCAGGTATCGCTGGACGTACTGGCCGATGCCGTAGCTTTCGGTGGCCTGCTTCTTGCCGTCGAGCGTCAGGGTGATGTGCAGGACGGCGGCCTTTGTGGGGTGCTTGAAAGCGAAGCCCTTCTTGCTCGTGCCGCGCGCACGCATCATCGGTTCGATCCGGGCGATGACCGTCTCGTCCTTGTCGATCTTCTCCGTGCTGACGCAGACCCTGATCTCCCACTGGGGATCGGCGTACTTCGGGACCGGCACGGTCTTCGTCACGGTCGTGCATTTCGGCTTGACGGCGGCGCCGGCGGCCGGGGCGAGCGCGGTGACCGCACCGACGCTCGCGGCGGACGCGACGGCCGCCGCGAACACGCGCTGCTTGAGACTCAACATGACTCCTTCGTCGGGAGGTACGCACCGGCCCGCCGGCGAGATGAGCCCGGGCCGGAGGCCGGCGAGTCCGGCCTCAGAGCCTTGGGTCTGAACGCCGCGCCGGCCGGGTGTTCTTTTCGGGCGGCGCCCGCCGTCTGACCGGCGGGTGCCGCCTCCGCGGTGCTACTTCGGGGACTTCCCGGTGAACTTGTAGGCGCCGCGCTTGTCGTTCGACACGTCATGGTCGAGTTCGGCGGCAGCCTGCCAGGTGCCCTTCGTCTTCCACACGGAGGTCGAGATGCCGTTGAGTCGCAGCGGCGACCGTTGACTGGTCCACAGGTACCGCTTGACGTACTGGCCGACGCCTTCGCTCTCCAGGCCGACCTTCTTGCCGTTGTGCAGCAGCCAGACCTTCAGGACGACGTGGTCGGTGGGGAACTTGAAGTCGAAGCCCTTCTTGTCCGTGCCGTTCCGGTAGAACGTCGGCACGATCTGGGCGTAGACGTACGTCTTCTTCGTCTCCGAGTCCTTGCCCGTGCCCAGGCAGACCTTGAAGTCCCAGTAAGGGTCCTTGTACGTCGGAACCGGGACGACCTTGTGCTTCACGGTCGTGCACTTCGGCGCGGCCGTGGTGGCGGCGCCGGCGGACGGGGCGATCGCCGCCACCGTGCCGAGCACCGCCACGGACGCGAGAGTGCCGGTGATCATGCGCTGCGTGTTATTCACCATGTCTCCTCAGCGGGGAACGTACGCAGCAGTATGGTGATCTTGATCGCCGGCGAACAGAGACCAGAGGCTCAATCTCGCGTCAGCCGCCCGCCGGCGGGACGGCGGGCTTGACGTGCTGCCACCAGTCGCGCAGCTCTTCCGGGGCGTGCGCGCCCTCGACCGTCAGCGAGCCCGGCATCAGCGGGAAGCGGCGGCCCGGGCTCCACGTCCGAGGGTACGTCGGCGGGTCGAGCACCACGATCCGCGTGCCGCCCACCTCGGGGATGTCGGCGGGGACGCCCTCGTTCCAGATCCAGGAGCCGTGCGCGTCGACGAGGTTCCAGACGCCGGCGACCGCGGGCGTACCCGGCTCGACGTCCTGGTCGATCGACGAGGCCACCCAGCGCGGGTCGGGCGCCTCCCCGGGCATGCCGCCCGGCCGGACCAGCGCGTGCGCGAGGAGCGTGTGCAACTGGAAGTTGTCGCCGACGCCGCCGATCACGACGGTCCACCCACGCCCGGTGGCACGGTCCAACACCAGCAGGCGCTCACCGTCGAGGACCTTGAGCAGGTCACGGACGTACTCCAGCTGCCCCAGGTAGGGCGCGGCCTGCTCCACCACCGAGATCTTGAAGTCGCGTTCGGTCACGGAGGCGCGGACGGCCTGGTCGCGGGCGAGCATCGTGGAGGCGGCCATCGCGAACTGCGGCAGCGCCCACCAGGACTCCATCGTGACGCCCGCGCCGTCACCGAGCTCGGGGTGCACCGTCGCCCAGACCTCCTGGGACGGCTGGTGCTCCATCGGGTCCGGGGGCGCGCCGCCGGTCGCCTTCTCCCAGGCGCCCGCGAAGGCCAGGGCCGCGGCCGCCACCTCGACCAGCCGGTCGACGATGGCAGGGCCGGCGGGGCCCGCGTCGGCGCCGTTCTCCACGAGGGCGCCCGTCAGCACGGCCACCCAGCCACCGAGGTGCGGGGGCGCCTCCGCGATCGCGCCCGCCATCGCCCGGACCCCGGCGGTCAGCCGGTCGGCGGGAAGGCCGGTGGCCTGCTCCTGCACCGCCGGAAGAAGAGGACCGAACGCCTGCTGGTCACCGGCCAGCGCAGCGTTCGCCAGGTTTGCGCATATCTGTTCAAACACACCGATTACAGTGCCATAGCCCTCAGACAGCCTCAGAACACGCACGGCACGGGCGTGCGTGTTCTTCGAGACAGGCCCTAGAGCCGGTCGACGGCCGTGACGTGCACGACCGCGCGGCCCGCCTCGTCGGAGGCGCGCAGGTCGACTTCGGCGCCGATGCCCCAGTCGTGGTGGCCGGCGGGGTCGTCCAAGACCTGCCGGACCCGCCACAGGTCCGTCTCCCGCTCGATCTGCAGGAGCTTCGGGCCGCGCGCGTCCGGGCCGGTCTGGATCTCGTCGTGCTCCTCGAAGTAGGCGTCGAGGGCGTCGGCCCAGCGGTCGGCGTCCCAGCCGTCCTCCGCGTCCAGTTCGCCGAGCTCGTAGTACTTCTCCAGGGCCGCCAGCTCCACCCGGCGGAACATCGCGTTGCGGACCAGCACCCGGAACGCCCGCTCGTTCGCGGTGACAGCGGTCGGCTTCGCCTCGATCGCCGTGTGCTGCTCGGCCGTCTCGGGGTGCTGGAGCTGCTCCCACTCGTCGAGGAGGCTGGAGTCGACCTGGCGGACCAGCTCGCCGAGCCACTCGATCAGATCCTGCAGGTCATCGGTCTTCACCGAGTCGGGCACGGTCTGCTGCAGGGCCTTGTAGGCGCTCGCGAGGTAGCGCAGCACGATGCCCTCGACGCGGGCCAGCTGGTAGTACGCGACGTACTCGGCGAACGTCATCGCCTGCTCGTACATGTCACGCACGACCGACTTGGGCTGGACCGGGTAGTCCGCCACCCACGGATGCCCGCGCCGGTAGATCTCGTACGCGCCCTCGAGCGTGTCTTCTAGGGGCTTGGCATAGGTGATGTCCTGGAGGAGCTCCATCCGCTCCTCGTACTCCACGCCGTCCGCCTTCATCTGCGCGACGGCCTCGCCCTTGGCCTTGTTCTCCTGCGCGGCGAGGATCTGGCGCGGGTCCTCCAGCGTCGACTCGATCACCGACAGGACGTCCAGGGCGTACGAGGGTGAGGACGGGTCGAGGAGCTCCATCGCGGCCAGCGCGAACGTCGACAGCGGCTGGTTGAGCGCGAAGTCCTCCTGCAGGTCGACGGTGAGGCGGGCGTACCGGCCCTCGTCGTCCGGCTCCTCGAGCTGCTCGACGACGCCGCCCGCCAGCAGGCTGCGGTAGATCGCGATGGCCTGGGAGATGTGGCGGCGCTGCCTCGCGCGGTCCTCGTGGTTGTCGGTGAGCAGCTTCTTCATCGCCTGGAAGGCGTTGCCCGGCCGGCCGATGACGCTGAGCAGCATCGCGTGGCTGACCTGGAACCGCGACTGCAGAGGCTCCGGGTCGGCGGCGATGAGCTTGTTGAAGACCTCCTCGTCCCAGCCGACGAAGCCGTCCGGCGCCTTCTTGCGCACCACCTTGCGGCGTTTCTTCGGGTCGTCGCCGGCCTTGGCGAGGGCCTTCTCGTTCTCCACGACGTGCTCGGGGGCCTGGGCGACGACGTAGCCGACCACGTCGAATCCGGCCCGGCCCGCGCGCCCGGCGATCTGGTGGAACTCCCGGGCCCGCAGCCGCCGCACGCGGCTGCCGTCGTACTTGCTCAGCGCGGTGAACAGGACGGTGCGGATCGGGACGTTCACCCCGACGCCGAGGGTGTCGGTGCCGCAGATGACCTTGAGCAGCCCGGCCTGCGCGAGGCGCTCGACCAGGCGGCGGTACTTCGGCAGCATCCCGGCGTGGTGGATGCCGATCCCATGCCGGACGAGCCGGGACAGCGTCTGGCCGAATTTCGTCGTGAACCGGAAGTCGCCGATCAGCCGGGCGATCTCCTCTTTCTCGGCCTTGGTGGAGACGTTGATGCTCATCAGAGCCTGGGCGCGCTCGGCGGCGGCGGCCTGGGTGAAGTGCACGACGTAGATCGGGGCCTTCTGGTCGTGCAGCAGCTCCTCGATCGTCTCGTGCAGCGGCGTCAGCCGGTACTCGTACTTCAGCGGCACCGGCCGCTCCGCCGAGCTGACGACGGCCGTCGGGCGGCCGGTGCGCCGGGTGAGGTCCTCCTCGAACCGCTTCACGTCGCCGAGCGTCGCCGACATGAGCAGGAACTGCGCCTGCGGCAGCTCCAGCAGCGGGATCTGCCACGCCCAGCCGCGCTCGGGCTCGGCGTAGAAGTGGAACTCGTCCATGACGACCTGGCCGATGTCGGCGTCGGCGCCCTCGCGCAGCGCGATGCTGGCCAGCACCTCCGCGGTGCAGCAGACGATGGGGGCGTCGGGGTTGACGCTGGCGTCGCCCGTCATCATGCCGACGTTCTCGCTGCCGAACATCTCGATCAGGTCGAAGAACTTCTCCGACACCAGGGCCTTGATCGGCGCGGTGTAGAAGGTGACCTGGTCACGGGCGAGCGCGGCGAGGTGCGCCCCGGCCGCGACCAGGCTCTTGCCCGAGCCGGTCGGGGTGTTCAGGATGACGTTCGCGCCCGAGACGATCTCGATGAGCGCCTCCTCCTGCGCGGGGTAGAGCGTGATCCCCCGCTCGGTCACCCACTCGCTGAAGGCTTCGAAGACGGCGTCGGGGTCGGATCCCTTGGGCAGACGGTCGATGAGGCGCACACGTCAATACTGCCCGTCCCCGCCAAATCGCGGGACCGCGCCTTACGCGGAGGGGGCTACCGTGTGGCGGCGTTCGTGCCGGCTCGGTCGTCGACCGGTGGCCCAATCCGGCCATCGACTAGATACAGATGATCTTGAAGGGCCAAGATCATCTGCCGTGGCCAGCTCCCGGCAAGAAGGAATCTTCCGTCTCTCGACGGTCATGCCCGGGCTGGTGGCCGCGTCCGGCCGAAGCCGGTTGCCGGCATCGCTCAATCCGGCGGTGACCTGCGACTTCGGGATGGAACGATCCAGTGCTTCGGTACTGCCCCCGCATGCAACCAGGAGAGCCGATGAAGCTGCCCTCATACGCCGCTGCCCTCGCGGCGGCCGTCCTGTTCGCCTCCCTGCCCGGAGCCGCCGAGGCGGCGACACCGGGGACCGACGCCAAGGCCCTTCCGAGTGTGAACATGGAAGCCGTCGTCAAGGCGGCCCAGATCGACCCGCGGCGGTCCGGCAACAAGCTGACCCCGGGCGCCAAGGCCAGCGTGCTCCTCGTCGAGCAGGCGCTGCGCGCCCGGCACCTGCTCGACAAGAAGTGGGTGGACGGGTCCTTCGGCACCACCACGATCGCCGCCTTCGCGAAATACCAGAAGTCGCTCGGCTACAAGGGCCTCCAGGCCAGCGGCCTGCCGGCCAAGGCGTCGCTCGTCAAGCTCGGAGCCGGGCGCTTCAAGGTCACCCACATCATCGTGCCGGGGTCCCGGGTGCACATCGGCAAGTTCGTCATCAACACCCGCACCCGGACCATGCTGAACGAGGCACAACGGCTGCTCGGCCGCAAACTCGTCCTGGACCAGGGTTCCTACAACCCCGGCGGTGACCCCACCTCCGCGGGCACCCACGACGGCGGCGGCGTCATCGACGTCAACGTCAAGGGAATGAGTTCCGCCACCCGCATCACCGTCACCCGCGCCCTGCGCCGTGTCGGCTTCGCCGCATGGGTGCGCAACCCCAACCAAGGCAACTGGCCCTGGCACATCCACGCCGCCGCCATCAACGACACCGACCTCTCCTCCCAGGCCCAGCACCAGATCGGCGACTACTACCTCGGCCAGAACGGGCTCGCCAACCGCGGCCCCGACGACGGACCCAAGGTCACCATCCACACCTGGGAGGAGTACAAGCGCGCCTGACCCATCCGAATCCGAACGCCGCAAAAGGTGAGCAAGATCCTCACCTGATGACGTAGACGTTCCGGCGTGAGCCCGGCTCGCGCTCACGCCGGATCACGTGAACCTGAGAGAGCCGGCCCACCGCGCCACGAAGCGCCTGCCCCCGCCGCGACCAGGCTCTCGCCCGAGCCGGTCGGGGTGTTCAGGATGACGTTCGCGCCCGAGACGATCTCGATGAGCGCCTCCTCCTGCGCGGGGTAGAGCGTGATCCCCCGCGTCAATATCGCCCCTCCCCGTCAGGTCGCGTTACCGCGCCTTGCGCTGCGGGCTCTGTCGACTTAAAGTGATATCACTTTGATTCCACAGACCAAGCACGTTGGAGGAGTCGTGGCCGAGTTCGAGATGCCGAGGCCCAAGGTCGGCGAGCGGGTCGCCGACGGCGTCAACGGATGGCCGATACTGGCGGCGTCCCTCGTGGCGATCGCGGTCGGCGTCGCCCTGTTCTTCACCCGCGAGCCGGCGCTGGTCGTCGTCGCGATCGTCCTCATCCTGGCCGCCGCCATCGTGCTCGTCGGGCTGACCGCCGTCGCGCCCGGAGAGGCGCGCGTCGTCCAGCTCCTCGGCCGGTACGCCGGGACGATCCGCACGGACGGCCTGCGCTGGGTCAACCCCCTGACGACCCGGCGCAAGATCTCCACCCGGATCCGCAACCACGAGACCGACCGCACCAAGGTCAACGACGCCGAGGGCAACCCGATCGAGATCTCCGCCGTCGTCGTCTGGCAGGTCGAGGACACCGCCAAGGCCGTGTTCGAGGTCGACGACTTCGTCGAGTTCGTCGCGATCCAGACCGAGACGGCCGTCCGCCACATCGCCGGGATCTACCCGTACGACGCGCACGGCGACGAGCGGCTCTCCCTCCGCGAGAACGCCGACGAGATCACCGGCAGGCTGTCCGAGGAGATCGCGGCCCGGGTCGCGTCGGCGGGCGTCAAGGTCATCGAGTCGCGCATCACCCGCCTGTCGTACGCCCCCGAGATCGCCCAGGCGATGCTGCGCCGCCAGCAGGCCGGCGCCGTCGTCGCCGCCCGGCAGCGGATCGTCGACGGTGCCGTCGGCATGGTCGAGGCCGCCCTCAACCAGCTGGCCGAGCACGACGTCGTCGACCTCGACGAGGAGCGCAAGGCCGCGATGGTCAGCAACCTGCTCGTCGTCCTCTGCGCCGACCGCGACGCCCAGCCCGTCGTCAACACCGGGACCCTCTACCAGTGACGGACGGCGACGAAGGCCAGGTCCCCGAGCGCAAGGGCGGCGAGCGGAAGAAGCTTCTTCTGCGACTCGACCCCGCCGTGCACGAGGCCCTGGCCCGCTGGGCCGCCGACGAACTGCGCAGCACCAACGCCCAGATCGAGTTCCTGCTGCGCCGGGCGCTGGCCGACGCCGGGCGGATGCCGCGCGACGCCGGCCGCATACGAAGACCCGGCCGACCTCCGAAGGAGGACCCCGCACCATGAACCTGCCGCGATCGCTCCCCGCCCGCCTCTACCTGCTGGCCTATGACGTCGAGAAGGAGCGGATCACCGCCCGCACCCAGCTCGGCCTGGTCCTGCGCGCCGCCGCGCTGGCGGACCTCTACCTCGACGAGCGGCTGGCCGACGATGACGGGAAGGCCAAGGTCGCCGCCGCCGGCTCGACCGGCGACCCGGTCCTCGACGCCGTGCTCGGCCAGGTCGCCGACGGCAGACCGCGATCCTGGCGGCGCTGGGTGAACGCCGACGAGCGCCGCATCGTCCGCGAGGTGCGCGACCAGCTCGAGAAGGATCGATTGATCAAGGTGGAGCGGCGCAGGATCCTCCCCGACCGGGTCCGGCTGCGCGAGCGCCGGGAGGTGAAGCGGTACGCGTCGGAGGTCAAGGCCGCCCTGCGCCCCTCCTCGGACACCGACCGCCGCACCGCGGCCGCGCTCGTGCTGGCCGCCCGCGGCGAACTGCCGACCGTGCTGTCCCGTCGCGGGCGCCGCGAGCACGCGCGCCGGCTGGAGGCCCTGTCCGATCCGGTCTGGCCGATCGCCCGCGCCCTGGAGAAGGCCGTACGGCAGAAGCACGCCGCCGCCGCCGGAGGCTGACCCGACGCCGAGTTATCGCCGCCGTTGAACGGTTGGGGAATTGCATTACGGGGAATGAGCGTCACCGGGAAATCCGAGGCATCAATTCCGGGGGTGAGTGACGCTCATGGAGATGCGGAAATTCGCATCCTTTGTCGGTATTTTTGGATTGGCGGGCGGGGTCCTCGCGGCGGCATCCGGGGCGAGCGCCGCGGTCCGCGTGCCCACGGACCCCGCGCCCGCCGTGCCCGGGTGCGGGGTGCTGCAGCCGGGCGCGTCGCCGGTGGCGCAGCAGGCGGTCCGGACGGCGTGCTCGCAGATCGGCGTCTGGTACAGCTGGGGCGGCGGTCACGGGCCCCTTCCCGGCCCGACGTACGGCCATTATGACGGCCACGACCCGGCCAGTAAGAACGACGGACAACGGCTCGGATTCGACTGCTCGGGACTGGTGCGATACGCCTATTTTCGGGCGACCGGCCGCGACATTCTCAACGGCACATCCGACAATCAGTTCCATACCCGGCTCGCCGTCGCGCGGTTCTCTCCCGGGCAGGGCAGCGGTCCGCTGCTCCCCGGCGACCTGCTGTTCTGGGGTCGCGGGCACATCCACCACGTCGCGATCTACCTCGGGACCGGACAGATGGTCGAGGCCTTCCAGTCCGGGACGCACGTCCGCGCGGTGCCGGTCCGCCTGGGCGGCGACTACGCCGGTGCTGTCCGCGTGACGTGAACGGCGGTCAGATCCCATACCGCTGAGGCGGGCTCAGTCGCCGCGGGCGGCCCGAAGCTCGGCCTTGCGCTCCTGCCACCTGGCGAGGAAGTCTCCGAGTTCCTCGTGAATGAAATCGAAGAACGCGAGCGTCTCGGCCAGTCGAATGCCTGCGGGGGTGTCGGGGCCGAGTGCCTCGACACCCTCCCGGAGGCTCTGCTGCCAGCGGGGGATGATGCGGTCACGGTTGAGGATCGACTCGTACCAGATGTCGCCGTCGGAGACGTAGACGTCCCGGCGTGAGCCCGGCTCGCGCTCACGCCGGATCATGCGAACCTGAGAGAGGTAGCGCACCGCGCCGGAGATCGCGGCGGGACTCACCTGCAGTGTCTCGGCGAGCTCGGCGGACGTTAGGCGGCCGGTGTCGGAGCCGATGATCGTTACGAGAACCCGTGCGGGCATGCGCGGCACGCCCGCTTCGACCAACTCCGCGGCGAACCGCTCGACGAAGCGCTGGACGGCTTCGGGGTTCCGGTCGGCCACGCAGTCACACTCCTTAGGGTCTGCAACTAGTTTATCCGATTTATTACTTTCACGAAACCGTGAAACTAGTGTACGTTCTGAAGCATGACAGACGCGATCTCCGTGTCCGGCCTGGTCAAAACCTTTGGCCGGACGCGTGCGCTCGACGGGCTCGACCTGACCGTCCGGTCCGGTGAGGTGCACGGGTTCTTGGGCCCGAACGGTGCCGGGAAGTCCACGACCATCCGCATCCTGCTCGGCCTCCTGCGGGGCGACGCCGGGACGGCTCGGCTGCTGGGCGGTGACCCGTGGCGCGACGTCACCGCCCTGCACCGGCGGCTCGCGTACGTTCCGGGCGACGTCGTCCTGTGGCCCAACCTCACCGGAGGCGAGGTCATCGACCTGCTCGGCCGGCTGCGCGGCGGCCACGACCCGAAGCGCAAGGCCGAGCTGCTCCAGCGGTTCGAGCTGGACCCGAAGAAGAAGGGCCGGGCGTACTCCAAGGGCAACCGGCAGAAGGTCGCGCTGGTCGCGGCGTTCGCCTCCGACGTCGAGCTGCTGATCCTCGACGAGCCGACCTCCGGCCTCGACCCGCTCATGGAGGAGGTCTTCCAGCGGTGCGTCGAGGAGGAGCGCGAGCAGGGCCGCACCGTGCTGCTGTCCAGCCACATCCTGTCCGAGGTCGAGGCACTGTGCGACCGGGTGAGCATCATCCGCAAGGGCCGCACCGTGGAGAGCGGCACGCTGTCGGAGCTGCGGCACCTGACCCGCACCTCGATCACCGCCGAGCTGGCGAGCCCGCCCGACGGGCTGACCTCCCTGCCCGGCGTGCACGACCCGGACGTCCAGGGCACCCGCGTCAAGCTCGAGGTCGACACCGACAAGCTCGACGAGGTGCTGAAGCACCTGACCCAGGCGGGCGTCCGCAGCCTCACGAGCACTCCGCCGACGCTGGAGGAGCTGTTCCTCCGCCACTACGAGGACCAGGCCCCCGCGGGGATGGCACGATGAACGCCCTCGTCGGCACCGGACAGCTGCTCAAACTCGGGCTGCGGCGCAGCCGCATCATGCTCGCGGTCTGGGTCTACGCCCTCGCGGCGTACGCGGCGAGCACCGCCTACGGCTTCAAGAAGCTGTACGACACGCCGGACTCGGTGCGTCACTTCACCTCCGGCATCAACGGGAACGGCTCGACGGTCGCCATGTACGGCCGGATCCTCGTGCCCGACTCGCTCGGCGGCATCACCGCCTGGCGGCTGGCCGCCCTCGGCGGCGTGATGGTCGGCGTGATGAGCGTCCTGCTGGTGGTCCGGCACACGCGGGGCGACGAGGATGCGGGCCGCCTGGAGCTGGTCGGCGCGGGCGTCGTCGGCCGCCGGGCGCCGCTGACCGCGGGCCTGCTGGTCGGGGTCGTCGCCAACCTCGCGCTGGCTCTCGTGACGACGATCGTGCTGATCGCCATCGGCCTCCCGACGGCGGGCTCGCTCGCGGTCGGCCTCGCCTGGGCGGTCCCGGGCCTGTTCTTCACGGCGGTCGCGGGCGTCACGGCCCAGCTCGCCGAGACGGCGCAGGCGGCGCGCGGCATCGCGCTCGCCGTCGTCGGCGTCGCGTACCTGCTGCGCGCGGTCGGGGACGCGGCGCGCGTCTCCTGGCTGGTCTGGGTCTCGCCGATCGGCTGGTCCCAGCGGGTCCGGGCGTTCGGCGGTGAACGCTGGTGGCTCATCGCCCTCGGAGTGGTGGTCGCGGTCGCGGTGGTGGCCGTGGCGTACGCGCTGGTCGGGCGCAGGGACCTCGGCGCGGGCCTGCTGCCCGTGCGCCCCGGTCCGGCGGAGGCGGCCCCGTCGCTGCGCAGCCCGCTCGCCCTGGCGTGGCGGCTGCAACGCGGCGCGTTCCTGTCGTGGCTGGCCGCCTTCGTGGTGTACGGAGCGGCGATCGGCGGGATCCTCAAGGGCGTCGGCGACCTGGTCAAGGACAGCTCCAGCGCGAAGGACTTCCTCGCCAAGATGGGCGGCCAGCGGGGACTCGAGGACTCCTACGTCGGCACGGTCATGGGCGTCCTCGGGCTGATCGCCGCGGTCTACGCCGTTCAGGTGGTGCTGCGGCTGCGCACCGAGGAGACGGCACAACGCCTCGAACCGCTCCTGGCGACACGGGTCCGCCGGGTGCGGTGGTCGATCGGCCACCTGCTCTTCGCGGCGGCCGGTCCGGCGGTGCTGCTGGGCCTCGCGGGCGTGGCGGCCGGGCTGGTCCACGGGCTGCGGGTCCACGACCTCGGCACCCAGGTGCCTCGGCTCCTTGGCGCCGCGATGGTGCAGCTGCCCGCGGCGTGGGTGACGGCGGCGATCGCGCTCCTGCTGTTCGGTGTCGTGCCCCGGTTCGTGGCGGCGGCCTGGGGGGTGCTGGGCGTGTTCCTGCTGCTCGGCCAGATGGGGCCGGTGCTCAAGCTGAGCCAGGCGGTGATGGACGTGTCCCCGTTCACGCACGTGCCCAAGCTGCCCGGCTCCGGCCTGACCGTCACGCCCCTGGCGGTGCTGACCGCCGTGGCGGTCGCGGGCGCCGCGGCCGGTCTCGTGGGCTTCCGCCGCCGCGACATCGGTTAGGCGCTGCAGCCGCCATCACCGGCGCGCCGCCGGGGACATCGGGTAGCCCTGCAGTCGTCATCACCGGCGCGCCGCCGGGACATCGGGTCGGCCTTGTAGCGGCTCTCGCCGGGCATCAGGTCGGCCCTGCGGCGGCTCTCGCCGCCGGGCATCAGGTCGGCCCTGCGGCGGCTCTCGCCGCCGGGCATCGGGTCGGCCCTGCAGTCGCTCTCGTCGGCTCGCCGGGCCGCTTCGGCTAAGCCCGGCGGGCCGCCTCCACGATCGCCGCCAGCCGGTCGTGGTGGGCGCCCTTCCAGTAGAGACGGCCGCAGGCCCCGCACCGGGCGTAGTCGTCGTAGCTGCGCCGGGTGCCCGGCTCCAGGAGGTGCTCGATCGTCTCCTTGCCGACCGGGGCCAGCAGGCCGTTGCAGGCGGTGCACCGGCTCCAGGGCGCGAGCGGCGGCGCGAACCGGTCGAGGACGTCGTTGAACTGCGCCTCCGGGTCCGTCCCGCGAACGTACGCGCCGAACCACAGCTTCCGGCGGTGGAGCAGTCCGCGATCCTGCGTCAGCAGGATCCGCTTCTCCCGGTTCGCCAGGTCGATCAGAGCGTCGTCGTCGATGTCGTTGTGGTAGTCGGTGTCGACGCCGACGAGCCGCAGCCGCCGGGCCAGCGTGCCGAGGTGGACATCGAGCGTGAAGCGGGGCGGGGTGACCGGCAGGGGCTGAGGCCGGCGCACCGCGGACACCTGGACGAGGTCCCCGTCCCGGGGGCGGTACGACGGCGGCACCGCACGGCCGTCGACGGTGAGCTCGCCCACCTCGGGAAGCGGGACGCCGAGGGACTGCACCAGGTGCCCGAGGGAGGAGGTCCCGTCCAGGGCGACGGAGACCGATCCGTTCCGGGACACCGGAGGCAGGAAGAAGCGGAGCTCCGCGGCGAACTCGAGCAGAGCGTCACTCATGGGACCCACCGGGACTCATACGACCCACATCCCCGCCGAGCCGCGGACCATTCCGTACGGATCGTCGCTTTCAGGATCCTAGAAGTGTGTTCCCGAATCCCCGGGCCGGGCTTACCGTCGTTCCAGCTGTATCGGCCACTGAACCGGCACGGGGGCGGGTTCGACGGGCCGGGCCCCCGCCGGCTCGGTGAACCGGGCCGGCCGGAAGGGCCGGAGCAGGGCCGACTCCTTGCCGTACACCTCACCGGCCACCAGGTCGCCGAGGAGGGGCGCCAGGGTGATCCCGCTGTGCGTCACGACGGTGTAGACGCGTGTCTCCGGGTCGGCGAAGCCCGCGATGGTGAGGCGGTCGGCGGGCATTGCGCGCTGCCCGACGCGGGTGCGCTCGACCCGCGCGCCGTCGGCGCCGGTCAGGACCTCCGGCAGCCGGGCGAGCATCTCGGCACCGACGTCGTCCGGCGGTGGCGTCTCGGGGTCGGCGGCGTCGTCGAGGTCGGGGGCCTGGAGCATGAGCCGGCCGCCGCCGTCGGGGCGCACGTTCAGGCGGTCGCCGGTCAGGACACGCGCCACCCGGACGGGGACCGGGGTGGTCGTGACGAGGAATCCGTTGGTGACCGTGCCCGACACGCGGGGGTCGAGCACGGGGACGTCGACGAGCGCGCCCGTCCACCGGCCGGCGCAGGTCACCAGGACGTCGGCGGCGCGGACGCCGCCGTCGGCGAGCGTCACATTGACCCCGCCGCGCCCTGACTTGATCTCGCGTACGGCCGCACCGGTCTCCACGCGGCCGCCATGGTCCCTTGTCTCGCCGAGGAGCCGGGCGAGGAGCACCGCGGGGATCACGTGTCCTTCTTCGGGGAAGTAGACGTAGTCCGTGCCGTCGGGCTGGGCGGCGAGGTCGGGTTCGAGCTCGGCGGCCCGGTGGGCGGTGATCCGCTCGACGGCGTATCCGCGGTCCCGGAGCCGCTCCACGCGGGCGCTCAGTTCGAGGCGGCGTGTCTCGCCGTTCGCCCACTCGAGGTGCCCGGTGGGGACGAAGCCGTCGCCGCCGAGCGCGTGGTAGGCGTGGACGGCGGTGTGGTTCAGCGCGAAGTAGGCCTCGGGGTCCTTGTCGTTCGCGTTGACCCAGGCGAACGACGTGCCGGTGGTGCCCGCGCCGGGGAAACGTTCCTCCAGCACGGTCACCCGCGCGCCACGGCGGGTCAGCCCGGCGGCGACGGCCGCGCCGACGATGCCGGCACCGATCACCAAGACTCGCATGCTCGCGACGGTAGCGAAGTCGGTCCACCAGGTGAGGGAGCGGCTCCGTCTCTGTCGGGTTCTTCACCATCACTTGGACAGAAAAGTTGAGAGTTCAAATAAATCGCGTACTCTAGGGAAGGTAAGTTGAGCGTTCAATCACTTGGAGGGTCGCCATGTCCGAACGGATGCCGGTGATCTATCTCAGCCACGGGGCGCCGCCCCTGGCGGACGACGCGGTCTGGCCCGGCCAGCTCGCCGCCTGGTCGGCCGGTCTGCCCCGCCCGAAGGCGATCCTCGTCGTGTCGGCGCACTGGGAGTCCGCCCCGCTCGCCGTCGGCGCGACCCGCACGGTCCCGCTGACGTACGACTTCTGGGGCTTCCCCGAGCACTACTACCAGGTCACCTACCCCGCGCCAGGCGCACCCGAGCTTGCGGACAAGGTCCGCAAGCTGGTGGACGGCCCGGTCCACGAGGACCCGGAGCGCGGCCTGGACCACGGCGCGTACGTCCCGCTGGTCGAGATGTACCCCGACGCCGACATCCCGGTCCTGCAGATCTCCATGCCGACCCTGGACCCGGAGCGGCTCCTCGCCCTTGGCCGCCGCCTCGCGCCGCTGCGCGACGAGGGCGTGCTGATCGTCGGCAGCGGCTTCTTCACCCACAACCTGCGCGCCCTCTCCATGGACCCGAACCCGGAGAACGCACCGGGCTGGTCGAAGGAGTTCGACGCCTGGGGACGGGAGACGCTCGCCGCCGGCGACCTCGACGCGCTGCTGGACTTCGAGCACCGGGCCCCGGCCGGCCGCCTCGCCCACCCGCGTACGGAGCACTTCGCGCCGCTGTTCGTCGCCCTCGGCGCCGGGGAGGCCGAGCTCGGCACCCAGCGCAGCGTCATCGACGGCTTCTGGCTCGGCATGGCCAAACGCTCCATCCAGCTGGGCTGACCGCGACCGACCACCGCGCACGACGGCCCGGCCGGGACTCGCCGGGCTCTCAGCGTCGGCCGACCGCGTGGTTGGCGTGGATCACGCCCTCCGGGTCGTACGCCGCCTTGAGCTCGGTGAGCCGCCGGTAGGTCTCCGGCGCGAACCCCGTCCGCACCTCGTCCTCGCCGAGCAGGCCGTAGCTGAAGTTGAGGGACCGGCCGAGGGCCTCGCCGGCGAACGGCGTGAGGATGTCGTCGTGCAGGGCGTGCACCTTGTCCTCCTCGCCCGGCTCCACCGGGGACAGGATGTTGAGCAGGTAGGCGGCCTCTCGGTGCCCGACGGCGTTCGCGATCCGGGGTGGCCGCGCGAGTGCGCCGCCGAGGTGCCGGAGCCCGACCACGCACATCACCGGGGCCGCCGGGCCCGCCGTCTGTGGCAGCGTCGCGAGCGCGGCCGGGTCGAGCGCGCGCAGCAGGCGGTTCTGTGACCGGTAGGCGTGGGGCCGGTCGGGCTCGTCGAACACCGTTCCGGACTCGGTGTAGGGCAGGACCCGCAGCGTGTCCTTCAGACGCGGGCCGAGGGCGCGCAGCGGTGCCGCCAGCTCCCGGCCCTCCGCCTCGGAGCCCAGGTAGGCGACCTGGACGTGCGCGACATGCCGGCCGCGCAGCGCCTCCGGCAACATCGGCAGGTCCGGGTAGGACAGCACGGTCACGCCCGAGGTCAGCTCCTCCGGTGCCGTCTCCGTCCACCGCCGCCAGGCCTCCAGGACGTCCGGCACCTCCGCGACGTCGAAGTACAGGCCGCCGCCGAAGATCGTGCTCACCGGCAGCAGGTCGACCTCCATGCCCGTGACCACGCCGAATCCGCCGCCACCGCCGCGCAGTGCCCAGAACAGGTCGGGCTCGGACTCCGCGGTGACCTCCCGGAGCCGCCCGTCGGCGGTGACGACCTCGAACCGGCGCACGTGGTCGGCGGCGAAGCCGTGGCGGCGGGCCATCAGGCCCACGCCCCCGCCCAGGGTGTAGGACACGGCCCCGACGCCGGGGAAGCTCCCGGACAGCGGCGCCAGCCCGTACGGCGCGGCCGCCTCGACGACGTGACGCCAGGTCGCGCCGGCCTCAACCCAGGCCGTACGCGCCTCGGGATCCACCCGGACCCCGGACATCCGGCGCGTGTTGATCAGCACGCCGTCCTCCAGCGTGCGGCCCAGCCCGTGCCCACTGGCCTGCGCCGTCACGCGTACGCCGCGCGCGGCGGCGAACGCGACGGCGGCCCGCACGTCCTCCGGACCGGCCGCTCCCACGATCGCCGCGGGCCGGTGCGGGTTCAGCCGTTGGAACCCGAGGCGCTCGCCGTCGTAGCCGTCGGCCTCCGGCAGGTACACGTGGCCGGTGAGCCGGTCGATGTCCGGATCCCTCACTGTCTCGCTCATGACGGCCACGTTAGAGGCCCTTCCGGACACATCTTGTCCGGAGGGGATGGGAATCTGGATCCATGAGCGAGACCCGCAAGGACCTGCCCGGCCGGCTGCTGCGCCTGCTGTCCCTCCTGCAGGGCAGACGGGAGTGGTCCGGCGCCGAGCTCGCGGAGCGGCTGGGCGTCACCGACCGTACGCTGCGCCGTGACGTCGGACGGCTGCGCGCGCTCGACTACCCGGTGGAGAGCACGACCGGTACGGCCGGCGGCTACCGGCTGATCTCGGGACGTAACCTCCCACCCCTGCTGCTGGACGACGATGAGGCGATCGCGGTCGCGCTCGGCCTGGCGACGGCCGCGGGCGGCAGCGTGGCCGGCCTCGAGGAGAGCTCCACGCGGGCGCTGGCCAAGCTGGAGCAGGTCCTGCCGGCGCGGCTGCGGCCCCGCCTGGCCGCGCTGAGCGACGCCACCGTCGCCGTTCCCCGCCCTGACGTGCCCCGCGCCGACCCCGCCGTCCTGGCGGTGATCGCGGGGTGCCGCCGCGACCACGAGATGCTCTCCTTCGACTACCGGAACCGGTCCGACCAGGTCGGCGCCCGCCGCGTCGAGCCGCACCACCTGGTCACCCTCCAGGGACGGTGGTATTTGATCGCGTACGACCCGGAGCGGGCGGACTGGCGGACCTTCCGGGTGGACCGGATGGAGCGCCCCACGCCCGCCCATCGCCGCTTCGCGCCGCGGGACCTGCCCGCGCCGGATCCGGCCGCCTATCTCGCCCGCGTCTTCGCCGGCGCGTCGTACCGCCATACCGCGCGGATGACCGTCCGGCTGTCCGCCGACGCCGTACGGGCCGGGGTGTTCGCGTCGATCCCGGGGGAGGTCGAGGATCGGGGCGCCGACGGGTGCGCGATCCGGCTGAGCGCGGAGTCCGCCGACCTGGTCGTGCAGTACGTCGCCGCGATCGCGGCCCTCGGCGCCGAGTTCACCCTCGACGCCGCTCCGGAGATCGCCGAGCGGGTTCGGGCGCTCGGCCGCCGGCTCGAGGAAGAGTCAACATCTCCTCTCTCCTGAACCGAGACTTTGCCCATTGACGGAATCTGTGGATGTGCTCGGCGAGCCTCGGTCACGGCGGCGTTTTGCGCCGGTCAGGACGCCGCCAATAGCCACCGATAGAACGAGCCTATAGGCCCCTAGTTTGGGGACATATTACCTGTACGTAGTGTTATGTGCCGATTCGCGAGGGATGATGGCCATTGGCGACCCCTGGCTAATGAATCAAGGGCTGTCGTGTTTTAGGGCTCTATGCCATTCCGATACAAAGGAGGCTCAACTGTGGTGAGGAAAGCGTCCGTGTGCGGCCTTGCGGCCGCCGCAGTGGCGAGCGGCCTCCTCATGGCCTCGCCTGTACACGCTCAGAGCCGTACCGCGATCCCGACCGGCGCCGTGGCAGCCGCCGCGGGGAACCTCGTTTCCGCCGTTCCCGCAAGCGACGGCGAAGGACGTCGCGGGCGTAACGTGACCAGCGTCGGCGGCGTCGGCAACATCACCGGCAGCGCGGGCGCCCGAGGTGGCGTGTCCCGCAGCAGAATCACGAGCAGCGGAAACGTCGTCCGCACGCGCGTCGGAATGAGAGAGCGGCCGCGCGTCAGGGTGGTCGAGCGGCCACGCTTCGTCAGAGTGCCGGGGCGCGTCAGGGTGGTCGAGCGCCCGCGCTTCATCAGGGGACCGGAGCGCGTCAGGGTGGTGGAGCGCCCGCGCTTCATCCCGGAGCGCCCGTTCGTCCCGGGTGAGCGGCCCGGCACGAACATCAGCAACCGCAACGAGAACATCACGAGCGTCGGTGGCGTCGGCAACATCACCGGCAGCGAACGCGCCCGCGGCGGCGTGACCGGCAGCACGGTCATCGGCAGCGGGAACGTCCGCGGCCCGCAGATGGGAATGGGCGAGCAGCCGCGCTTCGTGGAAGAGCGCCCGCTGGAGCCTCGCCAGCCTCTCCGTGAACCCGGACGGGGCGTCACGAGCGTCGGTGGCGTCGGCAACATCACCGGCAGCGCGGAGGCCCAGGGCGGCGTGCGGGGCGGCAGCACCATCCGGGGCAGCGGCAACGTGACGGAAAGCCCGATCGGGACCGAGCGTGCTGGCGGCGGCGAAGAGACGACGAGCGTGGGCGGCGTCGGCAACGTGACCGGTAGCCCCGGCGCGACCGGCGGCGTCTCCGGCAGCACCATCGAGAACAGCGGCAACGTCTCCGGTAGCGAGATTGAGTGACCGACCGTAGGAGATGAGACGACGACGATTCGAGGGCACAGGCCATGCCTGTGCCCTCGGCGTCGAGTCGCCCATAGGTGTCGGGTTTGAAAAGGGCGATTTAAAGTTACGTTACTGGTTTATTGCGCTATCTCCGGCTTATCCAGCAATAATGGCGTATATGTTCGCCTCCCGCGACGCGGCCCAAGAGGGTCGCCACCTCGGAACGTTATGCGCTTTTGGTAAAGAGGAGGCTCAACGTGTTGAGGAGAACTTGGGTCGCATCCGGCCTCGCGACCGCGGCCACGGCGAGCGCACTCATGCTGGCGTCGCCGGCGACGGCGTCGCAGAGCGCCACGGTGGCGTCCGCCCACAGCCAGATCGTGGCGATGGCCAAGGGTGGTGCCGGCAACGTGCTCACGTACGACCACCATCGGCGCCACTACCGCCATTACCGGCACTACCGGCACTACCGTCCGTATCGCTACCGGCACTATCGGCACTACCGGCATTTCCGCTACCCGCATCACCGGCACCACTTCCGGCATCCTCACTACCGGGGACACGACTTCGCGCGTGAGCCCTTCTTCCCCGGTGAGCGGCCCGGCTCGAACATCAGCAACCGCAACAGCAACGTCACGAGTGTCGGCGGCGTCGGCAACGTGACCGGCAGCCCCGGCGCGGCCGGCGGTGTGCGCAACAGCACCGTCGAGAACAGCGGCAACGTCACCGACAGAGACATCGGGTGAGTCGAGCACTCGCCGATGCGGCAGGGGCCGCCGATCCGATCGGCGGCCCTCTTGCTCGTCTAGGTGCAGGAGCCGCTGCGGGTCCGGCGAGGGGGAACTGATCATCGCGGCGCGGCGTCCAACTCGGGCCACGGGGAACGCCGTCGATTCGTGAACGGGAGCCGGGATGACCGTACGCCGTCCGGGACGTCCGGAGGACCTGCCGTCCGCCGAGGTCATCTGGGCGCGCTGGGCGGCACTGGCCGCGGTCCTGTCCACTCCGGGAGCGGGCCGGCCCGGCTACCGCCTGGACGACGACGGGCTGCACCTGGACACCGTCGGCAGCACTTGGGCGGCGATGACGTGGCGGGGCGACGGGCGGGCCGTGCTGTTCGGCGAGGACCAGGTGGGCGGGACCAAGTGGCATGAACCACCGGTCGACGTGCTCGCCGGAGCCCCCGACTGGCTGCCGTACGAGCGGCTGGAGGATCACCTTGAGGCCGGCGAGCTCGGCTTCGTCTACTGGTACGTCGACGCGACGTGGCGCAGGGCGCCGTACCCGCCCGGCCTGGAGGACGACGGCATCGCCGCCACGTTGGGCCGGTTCGCCGTCCGCTCGGACACTGCGTGGGAGATGGAGAGTCGGCTGCGGGAGCGGATTCCCCGCGCGAACGCGCCGTTCCAGGCCGCCTGCGCTCGCCTCCTGACGCACGCCGAGCGCCGCGCGGTGACCGCCGGGATCGTCCGCGGGTTCGCCGAGCAGATCGGCTGGCCGGACGCCGACGTCACCGCGATCAGCACGGCCGCGCGCCGCGCAGGCCTGACGCGTCCCGCACGCTGAGCTCGGCCGCGCCGAAACCGACCCGCTTTTGGCCATTTTCGGCCTAGTTTTAGGGCCGTCCTCATCGGGTGTCCTAGATCGCGACCCTCGACCGGAACGCCCTGATCCAGAATCGCCCCCGACCCTGACGGGCCGGTCCGTCCGCCCCGGGTCGCCGGAGCGGACGGACGCCCTGGGTCACATCGAGGCGAGGAGCTTCCTCATCGTCTCGATCTCCGCGGACTGGGAGGTGACGATCGAGGAGGCGAGGGCCTTGGCGTCGGCGGACGATCCGCTCGCCTGCTCGGTCTTGGCCATGGTGACCGCGCCCTGGTGATGCTGGATCATCATCTGCAGGAACGCCTTGTCGAACGGCGTGCCGGACAGCGTTCCCAGCTTCTTCATGTCCTGCTCGGACATCATGCCGGAGCCGTGGTCCATGCCCATGTCGCCGGAGGAGGGGGACGCGCCCCAGGTCCGCAGCCAGCCGGTCATCTTCTCGATCTCCGGCTGCTGCGCCCGTTCGATCTGACCGGCGAGCTTCTTGACCTCCGGCGAGGACGCCTTGGCGGCGGCCTGCTTCGCCATCGTGAGCGCCTGCCGGTGATGCGGGATCATCATCTGCGCGAACATCACGTCCTGGGCGTTGTGCCCGGACGCCGACGGCGCGGAGCTCGCGCCCATCGAGTGAGCCGGCATCGAGTGGCCGCTCATGGAGTGCCCGGAGTCGTCTTTCCCACCGCCGCAGGCGGCGAGGGTGAACGCGGCGACCGGGATGACGAGCAGGGAGAAAGCGCGCTTCATCGGTATATCTACCTTCCGTACGTGGATGTGGTGAAGAGACGTCGCGGCTCGGGGAGAGCCAGGACGTCTGTCACAGCCTGAGTACGGAGAGTTGGAAGACCGACGGTGTGGGCGGCGGGCGCCCGCCGTGCCGGCGGCGCAGCCGGGCCCGTCGACGGCTTGGGGCGCGCCGAAGGGCGGACCGCCCGATGAGGACGGTCAGCAGGATCAGCAGGGACGCGACGAGCAGTAGGCCCAGGCAGGTGCGCCCGCCGGGGTGGTGAGGCGTCGGAGAGACGGGTGAGCGCGGTCCGGCACCGGCCTTCTCGTGGCCGGGCTCCGCGGCATGGTGGGACGTCATGGAGCCGTCCGGCCCGCTCACCATGGACATCAGCGGCAGGCCGTGGGAGTCCATCGGGCCGTCCGACGCCTGCAGCCCGTGCATGGCGAACAGTCCGGCCACGAGCAGTCCCATGAGCAGCAGGCGGCGCAGAGACGCCCATCGGACGCCTGCCCACCTCCTGTCACCGCTCACGTCTATTGAGCCTACGTCAACCGTCGTCCTCGGTGGTCCTGGTGCGAAGCTCTTCGGTCGCCTCCTGGTACGCCCGCGCCGCCCGGCGGAAGTAGTCGAAGAGCGTCGCGACCTCGTCGGGGGAGTACCCGGCGAGGATCTCGCCGACCTTCCGTCGCGCCGGGTCCACGGCCTCGTCCACTCCGATCGGCCGCGAGACGTGCTCGATCACGACCTTCCGGCGGTCGGCGGGGTCGGGGACCCGCCGTACGTGACCGGCGCGTTCGAGCCGGTCGATGAGCCGTGTCGTCGCTCCGGTCGTGAGCCCGGTGTGCGCGGCGAGCAGGCCGGAGGTCATGGGGCCGGACAGCTGGAGGACGTTGATCGCGTACAGGTCGGTGGCGCCGAGGCCCACCGCCGCCGCGCTGGCCTGTCCATGCAGCACGACCGCGCTGAGGTACCGCCGGTAGACCTCGTGAGCGTCCTCGGGCATTGACCGCATCGAAAATCTTCCTTAAGTTGATATCTGCACAAACGCAGATGCTCTTTAGTGTAGACGTATGGAGGAACGGACATGGCGACCGACGGTCGTTTTGTATGGCATGAGCTGCGGGTTCCCGACCCCGCCGCGGCGGCCCGGTTCTATGGGGAGCTGCTCGGGTGGTCGGCCGATGCGGTGCCGACCGGCGTGACCTTCCGCGCGTCGGGTGTCCCGGTCGGCGGGGCGAGCGACGTCAAACCCGGCATTCCGAGCCACTGGACCCCCTTCGTCGCGGTCGCGGACGTCGACGCCGTCGCTCGGGGCGCCGCGGCGGCCGGCGGCATCGTGACCAGCGGCGAGCCCGCGGACGTTCCCGGCGTCGGCCGTCTCGCGCCGATTCTCGACCCGCATAAGGCGATCTTCGCAGTGCTGCACCCGCTCACCGAACCGGTGCCGTCCCGGGAGGTGGGCGCCTTCGTCTGGGCCCGGCTGCGCACCCCGGACGTCGGGTCCTCCGCCCGGTTCTACGAGCAGGTGATCGGCTGGTCCGCGACGCTCTCGCCCGAGGGCGACGCGGCCGTCTTCGACCTCGCCGACGGGACGCGGGTCGCGGAGGTGCTGCCCGCCACGCTGGAGGACCCGTTCGGGTGGCTGCCCTTCGTCCGGGTCGGGGATCTCGAGGAGAGCCGGGACCGCGCGGCGGCCCTCGGCGCGGCGGTTCCCGGCGCCTTGGTGGAGGTGCCGGGCGGCCGGGGCCGTTTCTCGATCATCCGGGATCCCCAGGGAGCGTCGATCGCCCTGCTCGAGGCCTACTGATACGGTCTCCGCCGGGGTCACCGCCCCGTCGCGAGGGGGCCTGCGGGCCGCGCCGGTGATACCTACGTCTCGACTACCTAGGTGGAATACGTACCCATACGGGTGTTTTCCCCGTCCCCAATGCTGCGATGACCGAGCATGCTCGTGGTCATAGCCGATTCCGAATGGCGACGACCGAAGGTAACGAGACGATGTGTCAGCACCAACCACAGTGTCCGCCCGCGGACCGTCCGGTCCGCGACACGACGCGCCTCGTCGGCCTCCGCCCGAGGCAGGGTGGGGTGCTGCCCACCGGCGAGAGGCGGGCGCCATGAATCGGCTCATCGAGTTCACCGGTCCCCTCATGAGCGAGCAGCAGTCGGACGGCCATCGCGCACCGCGGTGCGCATGGCAGACGTTCGACGCCACCGTCCCCCATGACGAGCTCGCCGTTCCCCCTGCCGAGTCGGGGAGCGGCCAGGACGCCGCCGTCTCCTGGCCGCTTCCGCCATCGCCCTCCTCTGTGCGGCTCGCTCGCCGGCTCACCGGCGAGCAGCTGGAGCACTGGAGGCTCGGCGATCAGCGTGACGTCGCCGAACTCCTCGTCAGCGAACTCGTCACCAACGCCGTACGCCACGCGGAGGGTCGGATCGATCTGACCGTACGCGTGCGGGACGGCGCGGTGCGGTTCGAAGTTCATGACGAGGACGCCGCGTCGGCCCCTCGCATCCGCCGTGTCGGCAAGGGTGAGGAGGGCGGACGCGGGCTCCATCTGGTCGCTCTGCTGTCCAGTGGCTGGGGAACGACCCGTACGGAGCACGGAAAGGTCGTCTGGTTCGAACTCCGGACGAGCGGACCATCTCAGGACGACAACGCCGACATGTGAGGGAGGTGGCAGTAAATACCGACAGCGATACCCGTTTGATGCCTCGCAAAGGATCCGGGGGCCGGAGGCGGGCCCCCTCGCCAGGACGCTGCCGCCCCCGGATCTGCGAGCCGATCGGGACATGATCTCCCCCGACCTCCCCCTGAGAGCTCGAGACGCTCCAACCCCCACAGAGACGCCGAGACCGGTATGTCCCCCGTATACCGGTCTCGGCGTCTTTCTGGGTAAGGCCTCTTCCTGGGGGGAGACCTCGCGGCCTTAGAAAGCCGTCGCCGCGACGGCCGGCTCCTCCTCCAGCGCGAAGGCGATCGCGTGGTCGAGCCCCAGCCGTGCTCCGCTCCGGAAGGCGTCCGCGAACGCCCGGCCGCCCAGCACCTGGCGCGTATGCTCGACGCAGTTCCGATGCGACTCCTCGCTGTAGCGCACCACCATCGGGGAGGCGTGTACGGCCTGCCACACGGCGTCGGCGGCACCCAGCAACCGGGCGGCGCGAAGATGATCACCACGCCTGCAGGCGGTCCACCCCATCACCTCCAGAAACTGCACCAGCCCCCAGCGGTCGTTGATGACGGTCCACGGGATGGCCACCTGGCGCATCATCGCCTCCGTGTGGCGCCAGTCGCCCTGGATCCAGGCCGCGATCGCCACGCCGAACTGCGCGTACGAACGGAACAGCGGGGCGCCCCGCTCATTGCACAGCGCGATGAGCTGCTCGCCGAGGACGGCCGCCTCGTGCGGGGCCGTGGCCGAGCAGTACACCGAGGCGAGGTACAGGTTGAGGGCGAGGGCGTCGAAGTCGCCGAGCGCTCGGTGCCGGTTCCGTGCCTCTTCCAGCAGCGCGTAGCCCTTCTTGGGATCACCGGCGGAGCACGCGAAGACCCCGGCGATCTGGAGGGCGAAGGCGAGGGACGACTCGTCGCGCGACTGCTCCGCGAGCGCGCGGCACTCGGCGACCCAGGAGCGGGCGCTGGCGACGTCGCCCTGGTAGATGGCGAGCAGGGCGTCGGCCCACAGCGCGGTGAACCGCACCGGATCGCTCTTGGAGGTCAGGTCGAGGCCGCGATCCAGCCAGTGCCGTCCCTCGGTGATGGTGCCGGTGATCACCCAGTACGACCACATCGAGGAGGCGATGTCGAGCCCGGCCCCGGGGTCGTGCGCCCGGGTGAAGCACGAGTCCAGGGCGACGCGCAGGTTGGCGATCTCGGTCTGCAGCAGCCAGTACCGGTACACCTGATCGGGCACGATGCGGTCGATCCGGTTCGCGTCGGCCAGCCGCCGGTAGTGGGCGCAGCGCGCGTGGCAGAGCGTGGTCTCCTCCGAAGGCGTCAGGTGCTCGCGGCCGTACGCGCGGATGCTCTCCAGCATCCGGTACCGCGTCGCGGTGCGGACCTGCTGGGTGGTGAGCACTGACTTGTCCACCAGGCCGGAGATCAGGTCGAAGATCTCATCAGGCGCGATCCCGTCACCGGAGCAGATCTCTTCGGCGGTGTCGAGGTCGACGCCGCCGGGGAAGGTGGCGAGGCGGGCCCAGAGGTGTTGTTCGGCGGGGGAGCACAGGTCGTGGCTCCAGTCCATGGTGGCGCGGAGGGTTTGGTGGCGGGGGAGGGCGGTGGTGCTGCCGCCGGTGAGGGTGGTGAAGCGGTCGTCGAGTTCGCGGAGGAGTTGGTCGATGGGGGTGGTGCGCAGGCGGGCGGCGGCGAGTTCGATGGCGAGGGGGATGCCGTCGAGGCGGGCGGAGATGCGGGCGAGGGTGGTGGCGTTGGTGGCGTTGACGGTGAAGTCGGGGTTGACGGTGGCGGCTCGGTCGCTGAACAGCCGCACCGCCTCCCGCCGCGCGATCTTCCGGGGCGACTCGTCGCAGGCGGGGACCGCCAGGGACGGCACCCGGAGCAGCTGCTCGCCGTATATCCCGATCGTCTGCCGGCTGGTCGCCAGGATGCGCAGCCGCAGCGTGTGCCGCAGCATCTGGTTGATCAGGGCGGCGCAGGCGAACAGCAGGTGCTCACAGTTGTCCAGGACGAGCAGCATCCGTTTGTCCGCCAGGTAGTCCAGCAGCGCGGCGCCGATGGGACGCTGCGCCGCCCGGAGCCCCAGGGCCGATGCCACCGTCGACTCGAGCAGGTCGCCGTCCTCCAGGCCGGCCAACTCGATCACCTGGACACCGTCGGGATAGCCCGCGCTCAGCATCTCGGCGGCGCGCCGCGCGAGCCGCGACTTGCCGACGCCGCCCGCGCCGGTCAGCGTCAGCAACCGGGTCCGTCCGAGCAGCCGCCTGATCTCGGCGAGCTCATGCCGGCGTCCGATGAAGGCCGACTCGTCGGCGTGGGATTCGGTCATCGCGCAGGGCTCGTGCACCATGGTGGTCTACCCGTCCGGGCGTCCTTCGCCGCCGGTCCGCTCGTGCTCCGCGACCCACGTCGCGACCTGGACGCGGGAGGTGAAGCCCAATTTGCTCAGGATGTGCTCGACGTGGCCCTCGGCGGTCCGCTGCGCGATCACCAGCTTGGCCGCGATCTCCTTGTTGCTCATGCCTTCGGCGACGAGATGGGCGATCTCCGTCTCACGGGGGGTCAACGGTGATCCGCCGGAACCCGCCGCGGACGGCTGCCGCTCGCCCAAGGCGAAGGCGAGCGCCCCCTCGAAGGGGAGCGCGGCCCCCTCGTCACAGGCGGAGGCGAAGGCCTGCTCACTCATGGCCGTACGCGTGCGGGTCTCACACTCGTCGTGGTAGCGCGCCAGATGCCCGTACCCGGACAGCGGCGCATCGACCCTCCGCCAGATCGTCCGCAGGACGCCGAGCAGCCGGGCCGCTCGCGGAAATCGTTCCTCCGACGCGGCGATCCAGGCCAGGACCTCGATGTTCACTCCGACCCCGAGGAGATCGTCGAGCTCCCGGTTGAACCGCAGGCTCTCCTCCTCCAGAGCCAGCGCGCGGTCCAGGTCGCCCTGCCGCCAGACCTCCACGCCGAGCGCCATCATCGTGTACGCCTTGTGCCAGCGCTCCCCGTACGCGTCGCAGATGGCCAGGCTCTCCTCCGCGTACTCGATCGCCGACTCCGAGTCCCCACGGAAGGAGTAGGCGAGGGAGAGCCGGATCAGTCCGAGGGCCTGGCCCACCAGGTCACCGGTCCTCTGGTGCTGGGCCACCGCCGTCTTGAAGTACGGGATCGCCGCGTCGGGGTCGCCCTCGTACATGGCGACCATTCCGCAGAAGAGCGCGACGTAGGCGTCGACGGAGTCCAGCCGCAGGGTCTTCCCGATGCGCTTACTCTCCTCGAGCATTCTCAGAGCGGCGCCGGGCTCGGCCTGGATGATGGCCAGCCAGGCGTTGGCCCACAGGGCGTGGGCGCGCGTAGCGTCGGGTTCGGTCTCGGCGGCCAGGCCGCGTTCGAGCCAGCCGCGTCCCTCCGTGAGGTAGTAGCTCGTGGTCCAGTGGTAGAGCAGGTCGGCGGCCATCCGCAGGCCGATGGCGCCCTCGCCCGGGCGGCTGAAGGAGTACTCGAGGGCCACCCGCAGGTTGGGGTGTTCGACCCGCAGCCGGGTCAGCAAGGCGACCTGGTCGGGTCCGAAGAGGCGTGTCCAGGCGTCCGCGGCGAGGTCACGGTAGTAGTCGCGGTGGCGTTCCTCGACGAGGTCTTCGGTGCCGGAGGCGGTCAGGCGTTCACGGCCGTACTGGCGGATGGTCTCCAGCAGCCGGTACCGGGCGGTCCCGGGCTGTTCCTCGCGGACCAGTACGGACTTGTCGACCAGGCCGCCCACGAGGTCCAGCATGTCCTCCAGGGCGATCCCGTCCCCGGCGCACACCTGTTCGGCGGCCTCCAGGTCCAGGCCGCCGGAGAACACCGAGATCCGCGCCCACACCAGCCGCTCGGCCTCGGTGCACAGCTCATAACTCCAATCGATCAGCGCCCGCAACGTCTGATGCCGCGGCAGCACCGCCCGCGACCCTGAGGTCAGCAACCGGAACCGGTCATCAAGACGCGCCAGGAGCTGCTGCACCGACAACGCCCGCAACCGCACCGCGGCCAGCTCGATCCCCAGCGGCAGCCCGTCCAGCCGCCGGCAGATCCGCTCCACGATCTCCCGGTTGTCCTCGGTCACCGCGAAGCCGGGCACCACCGCCTCGGCCCGCTCGGCGAACAACCGCACCGCATCCCCGGCCACCACCGAATCACCCGAGACGACCGGCAGCGTCGGCACCGGCAGCGTCTGCTCACTGCCGACACCCAACGGCTGGCGGCTGGTGGCCAGGATCCGCAGGCCCGGCGCCGACCGCAACAGCGCATCGGCCAGCACCGCGCAGCCGGGCATCAGATGTTCACAGTTGTCCAGGATCACCAGCGCCTGGGCATCGCGCAGGTGATCGATGAGCACTTCCAGCGCGGGACGTGCCGAATGGTCGCGGATCCGCAACGCCTCACACACCGCCGGCACCAGCAGATCGGGATTGTTCAGATCGGCGAGCTCCACCAGCCACACCCCGTCGGGGAACGCCCGGCGCAGCATCGCCCCCACCCGGCCGGCCAGCCGGGTCTTGCCCACCCCGCCCACACCCGTCAACGTCACCAACCGCGACGCCGACAACAAGCGCTTGACCTCGTCCACCTCATGCCGACGCCCCACGAAACTCGTCAGCTCACCCGGGAGGCGCGGCGCATCCCGTCGGGTGAGCTGATCGGATTTCGTGACATCCATGGAAGCCTCGCATCGGCCTCCGTCCAGGGACCGGAGCGCGGCAGAGGCCGGGGATGCTGGAATCGCATCTGCGGTTGCGTTTCAAACGCTACTCTACGCGTCAGATGTCATGAATCGAGCTCTTGTAACTGCAAATACCGCCGAATCAATTGATCACATGAAGCGTCCGCCAGCGATCTCCAAGACGGCACCGGTCATGTAGCTCGACAGGTCCGAGGCAAGGAAGAGCGCGACGTTCGCGACCTCGACCGGCTCTCCCGCGCGTCCCATCGGGATCTCCCGCATCTTGCCTTCCCACACGTCCGCCCGCATCGCCTCCGTCATCGCCGTCCTGATCAGCCCCGGCTGCACGGCGTTGACCCGTACGCCCAGGTGGGCGAGCTCCTTGGCGGCGGCCTTGGTCATGCCGACGATGCCCGCCTTCGCGGCGCTGTAGTTCGTCTGGCCGGCCATCCCGACCTTCCCGGAGATGGACGAGACGTTCACGATCGAGCCTCGGCCGCGTTCCCGCATGACCAGCGAGGCGGCGCGGACGCCGTGCCAGGTGCCCTTCAGATGGACGTCGATCACGGCGTCGAAGTCCGCCTCCGACATCTTCCGCATGGTGGCGTCCCGGGTGATCCCGGCGTTGTTCACCATGACGTCGAGCCCGCCGTACTCCGTCACGCACCGATCGACCAGCGCCGACACCTGCTCGGCCGAGGTGACGTCACACTCCACGGCGATACCGCCCACCTCCTTGGCCGCCGCCCGGGCGGCGTCGAGGTCGCGGTCTCCGATCACCACCCGGGCGCCGTTCTCGGCGAACACCTGCGCCATGGCCAGCCCGATCCCCTGCGCCGCCCCGGTGATCACGGCGCTCCGTCCCTCCAGCAGTCCCACGGCTCCTCCTCGGCTCGATCCGATCTCCGTCGTCATGCTCGCACGCCCGTACGGGCGTCAGGCGATCCGCTCGAAGACCGCGGCGAGCCCCTGACCGCCGCCGATGCACATCGTCTCCAGTCCGTACCGGGCGTCGCGGCGGCCCATCTCGTGCAGCAGGGTGGTGAGGATGCGCGCGCCGGTCGCGCCGACCGGGTGACCCAACGAGATCCCGGAGCCGTTGACGTTCAGCTTGGCCAGGCCGGCCTCGTCGAGCCCCCACTCGCGCAGGACGCCGATGACCTGCGCGGCGAACGCCTCGTTCAGCTCGATGAGGTCCATGTCGTCGAGGCTCAGCCGGGCACGGACGAGCGCCTTCTCGGTGGCGGGCACCGGGCCCAGCCCCATCAGGTGCGGCGGGACTCCGGCCACGGCCCAGGACACCAGCCTGGCCTGAACGGTCAGGCCGAGCGCGTCGGCCCGCTTCCGCGTCGTGACCAGGCAGACGGCCGCGCCGTCGTTCTGGCCGCTGGAGTTGCCCGCGGTGACCGTGGCGCCGTCCACGCGCATGACCGGCTTGAGACCGGCCAGCCGCTCCAGGGTCGTGTCCGCCCGCGGATGCTCGTCACGGTCGACGACCCGCACGCCCTTGCGGTCGCGGACCTCCACCGGCACGATCTCGTCGGCGAACAGCCCCTTGTCCTGCGCCCGCACCGCCCGTTCGTGGGAGCGCAGCGCCAGCTCGTCCTGCTCCGTACGGCTGATCTCATAGCGTTCGCGGACGTTCTCGGCGGTCTCCAGCATGCCGCCCGGCACCGGGTGGTGCTCGCCGCCCGCCGTGACGCGGGCACGGGCCAGCCGGTCCATCAGCTTGATCTCGGCTCCGGGCCGGTCCCAGCGCAGGCCGGTGGCGTAGTACTCGACGCCGCTCATGCTCTCCGCGCCGCCTGCGATGACGGTGTCGCTCACGCCGGTCGCGACCTGCATCACCGCGTTCACGACGGCCTGCAGCCCCGATCCGCACCGTCGGTCCACCTGCACTCCCGCGACCTCCACCGGCAGGCCCGCGTCGAGGGCGGCGACCCGGCCGATGGCCGGCGCGTCACCGTTCGGATTGCAGTTGCCGAGGATGACGTCGCCGACCTCGTGGGGGTCGACGCCGGTGCGCTCGACCAGCGCACGGATCACCGTCGCCGCCAGCTCCTGCGCGCTGACGTCCTTCAATGCACCGCCAAAACGCCCCACCGGCGTACGAACCGGAGAGCACACCACAACCTCGCGCATGTCATGACTCCTCTCGCGACAACCCTACGTTTCGGATTACGAGAGGATTAGTCCGGTCTTCCGGCAGACGGGAACGCGCCCGCGACGTCTTCAGACCGAGTTGCCGAGGGCGTGCTGCGTCAGATCCCACAGGACGTGGTAGACGGTCGTCTGCGCCTCCTGGACGCGGTGTACGGACGCCGACGGGATCACGAACAGGTAGTCGAGGGACGCCAGCTCGGCGAGCTTGCCGCCCTGGTCGCCGGCGAGCGCGATGGTGAGCATCCCGCGCCGGGCCGCCTCCTCCACCGCCCGGATGACGTTGACCGATTCGCCGCTCGTCGACAGGCCGAACGCGATGTCGCCGGTGCCGCCCAGCGCGGCGAGCTGCCGGGCGAACACCACCTCGAAGCTCACGTCGTCGGACAACGCGGTCAGCAGCGCGACGTCGGTGGTCAGGCAGAGCGCGGGCAGGGACCGCCCGCGCGACGGGTTGGAGAACGCGGCGGCGATCTCTTCCGCATCGGTGCTGCTGGCGCCGTTGCCGAACGTGAACAGCCGCCCGCCCATGGCGAACCTCTTGGCCATCGCCTCGGCGCACTCCGCGAGCAGGAACCCCGACCGCTCCGCGACCTCACGCCGGAGCCGTACGATCTCCTCGGCCTTCTCCTCGGTGGACCGGCTGACCTCGCCCAGCACCGTCTCGATCTCGGACTCCCGCGAATACAGGAACGGGTACAGCTCCTGCATCCCTTCCGGTGGCTCACTCCCGGTCATTGCCGCTCCCCCCGATCACCCCGCGCCACCACCGCGATGGCCTCTTTCGCGTGGACCAGGATCGTGTCGCCGACGGCCGCGTCGACCAGCGCGACGCTGACCTCCTCGTACCCGCCGCCACCGGTGTCGGCGACCGCGAGGTCGCCGTCGAGCAGGCGCACCACCGTCACGGGGACGGCCTCGTCGGAACAGGTGACGCAGACCTCCTCCGAACACGGACCGCGCTCGGTCACCCGATCACCTCCGGGCCGAGCAGACCGGGCTGTTCGAAGAACACGTGAACGAGCTCCCACAGGAGGTGGTACGTCGTCACGTGGATCTCCTTGACGATCGCCGGATCGTCGCTCTGCGCGATCAGCAGGTGGTCGATCGCCGGGCTCTGGCCCAGCATGCCGCCATCCCCGCCGGTCAGCGCGACCGTGAGCAGCCCCAGGTCATGGGCTGCCTCCAGGCCGCGGAGCACGTCGACGCACTGACCGCCCGCGGAGATCCCCAGGGCGATGTCGTACGGAGCCGCCCACTGGCGCACCTGGTGGGCGAACACCTCGCAGAACCCCTCGCGGCACGCCACCCCCGTGATGGCCGCCGCGTCATTGCTCACCGCGATGGCGGGCAACGCCCGCTTCCCCACGATCATCGGATGCATGAACTCGACGGCGACGTGCGCCGCGTCCGTACCGGCCACGCCGTTGCCGAAGGCGATCAGCTTTCCGCCGCGGTGAAAGCGGACCGCCATGTCCTGGCACGCGCGGGCCACCCGCCCGGAGTCCTCGGCGAGCATCCGGCCGGCCGTCTCACGCCGCGCGAACGCCTGACTGACCCGTTCCATGGGTGGTGTCACGGTCATGTACACACTCCATTCCGGATCCGTACCGTCACGCTATGTCCATGTCGCTCTGGGGGAACACCCTGTCTCGCACAACCGGCGGTAAAGCCTCGGCCCGATCGGTAAGTTCTCGGCCACGGCGGCTGCGGGCAGGTCTCGGGGCCGCCACGCCGTGGGCAACATTCGACGTATGCGATCAACGTCCGCTCGGCTGCTGATCCGCGTCGAGGGGATCGTGCAAGGGGTCGGCTTCCGGCCGTACGTCCACTCGCTCGCGCGGCGGCTGGACCTGGCCGGATGGGTGGGCAACGACGCGCACGGCGTCTTCGTCGAGGTCGAGGGGCCGCCCGACGCCCTGACACGGTTCCAGGAGGGACTGCGCGACGACCCACCGCCCCTGGCGTTGATCCACCGGATGACCGCCACACGGCTCCCGGTCCGCGGCGAGCGAGGATTCCGCATCGCGCCGAGCCGCCGGGAGGACACCCGTGCGACGCTGATCTCGCCGGACGTCGCCACCTGCGCGGACTGCCTCGCCGAGCTGTTCGACCCCGCCGACCGGCGGTACCGCTACCCGTTCGTCAACTGCACCAACTGCGGACCGCGGTTCACCATCATCCGCGACGTGCCGTACGACCGGCCCGTGACGACGATGGCCGGGTTCGCCCTGTGCGACGACTGCGCGGCGGAGTACCACGACCCGGGGAACCGGCGCTTCCACGCGCAGCCGACCTGCTGCCCGGCCTGTGGCCCGACGCTGCGCCTGTCGGGTACGGCCGACGGCGACCCGGCCGTCGAGGCACCGCATATCGGCGGCGCGGCGGCGTCCGGGGTGACGATCGCGGCGGCGGAGGCGCGGCTTCGGGAAGGCGCGTCGGCCTCCGGCGGAGGGGGCGCGGCCCGTGACCCGATCGTGGCGGCGGAGGTGCGGCGTCGGGAGGGCGCACCGGCCTCCGGTGATCCGATCGCGGCGGCGGAGGTGCGGCGTCGGGAAGGCGCGTCGGCGTCCAGTGATCCGATCGTGGCGGCCGTGGAGGTGCTGCGGGCGGGCGGCGTTCTGGCTGTGAAGGGGCTCGGCGGCTACCACCTGGCGGTGGACGCCGGCGACGAGGAGGCGGCCCGGCGGCTGCGCTCGCGCAAGCACCGCGAGGCCAAGCCGTTCGCCGTCATGGTCCCCGATCTCGACGCCGCCCGCCGGCTCTGCCTGCTCGACCCGGTCGCCGAACGCCTGCTCACCGGGCCGCGCCGCCCGATCGTACTGCTTCCCCGACGGCCCGGCGCGTCGGTGGCGGAGGCGGTCGCGCCGGGCAATCGCGAGCTCGGGATCATGCTGCCGTACACGCCGCTGCACCACCTGCTGGCGCGAGAGCTCGGCCGTCCGTACGTGTTGACCAGCGGCAATGTCTTGGACGAGCCGATCGCCTACCGCGACGCCGACGCGTACGAGCGGCTCGCCGGCATCGCCGACCAATTCCTCACGCACGACCGGCCGATCCACATCCGCACCGACGACTCCGTCGTCCGCGTCGTCGGAGGCCGGGAGCTCCCGCTGCGGCGGTCGCGTGGGTACGCGCCGCAGCCGGTCTGGCTCGCCCGGCCGGTGCCGTCCCCGGTGCTGGGCTGCGGGGCCGAGCTGAAGAACACCTTCTGCCTCGCCAAGGGCGACCGCGCCTTCGTCTCCCACCACATCGGGGACCTGGAGAACTACGAGACGCTGCGCTCCTTCACCGAGGGGATCGCACACTTCCGGCGGCTGTTCGACATCACGCCGCGCGTCGTGGCCCACGACCTGCACCCGGAGTACCTGTCGACGAAGTACGCCCTGGCGCTGGAGGACGTGGAACTCGTGGGCGTGCAGCACCATCACGCGCACATCGCCTCCTGCCTGGCCGACAACCGGGAGGACGGCCCGGTGATCGGCGTCGCCTACGACGGCACCGGCTACGGCGCCGACGGCACGATCTGGGGCGGTGAGCTTCTCGTCGCCGACCTGGCGGGCTTCTCCCGGGTGGGCCTCCTGGCCCCCGTGCCGTTGCCCGGTGGGACGACCGCGATCCGGCAGCCGTGGCGGATGGCCGCCGCCCACCTGGACGCGGCGTACGACGGCGCTCCGCCGCCGGACCTGGACGTCCAGGCCAGGCATCGCAGCGGCTGGGACGACGTACTGGCCGTGGCGAGGTCCGGCGTGAACGCGCCGCTCACGTCGAGCGCCGGCCGCCTGTTCGACGCCGTCGCCGCGATCCTCGGCATCCGCGACACCGTCGACTACGAAGGACAGGCGGCGATCGAACTCGAGCAGCGCGCCGACCCCGCGGAGACGGCCGCCTACCCGGCCGCGATCGACGACGGAGACCCCATGGTCATCCGGGTCGGCGACCTGGTCCGTGCCGTCGTGGCCGACCTGCGCGGCGGCGTCCCGGCCGCGACCGTCGCCGCGCGCTTCCACCACGGGCTCGCCGACGCCACCGTCGCCGCGTGCCGTCGGCTGTCCACCGCGACGGGGATCGGCACGGTCGCGCTGTCCGGCGGCGTCTTCCAGAACCGGCTCCTGCTGGGTCGGGTCACCGACGGCCTTGAACGCCACGGCCTGCAGGTGCTCACCCACCGGCGGGTGCCGCCGAACGACGGCGGCATCAGCCTCGGCCAGGTCGCCGTGGCCGCCGCCCGGCAGGACCGGCGTCACTGAGCGTCACGGCCGATGGCGACACGGCAGGGCCGGGGGCTCGCCCAAGGGGCCCAGTGGGCAGGCGCTGGACCACGATCGCCGCGGCGTCGTCGTTCAGGTTGCCGCCGACGTGACCGACGAGATCCTCATGGAGCAGCCGGACGAGAGCCTCGGGATCCTGGCCCGCCCACGCGGGCAGGCGCTCGGCGAGGGGGTAGAACGCGCCCGAACCGTCGCGGGCCTCGACGACGCCGTCGGTGTAGAGCAGCAGGATGTCGCCGGGCTCGAAGGTGAACGCCTGCGGGATGTATTCACCGGCGCCGAGTTCGCCCAGCCCCAGCGGCGGCCCCGTCTGGTGCGGCTCGAGGGCCGACACCTCGCCGCGGCGCAGCAGCAGCGGCGGCGGATGACCGCAGTCGATCACATGCACCACGGGTTCGGCGTCCGGAATCTCGATGATGGCGGCGGTGACGAAGCGCTCCGAACTCTCCGTGTTCGTCTCCGCGAGTTCGGCGAGGTTCCGGCAGACACTGCCTTCCAGGTACGCCACGAGCTTCGGCAGGGTCGAATGGCGGTGCGACGCCTCGCGGAAGGCGCACAGCAGAACCGCGGCGTCGCTGACGGAGGCCAGACCCTTGCCGCGTACGTCGCCGATGAGCAGGCGGGTGCCGCCCGCCGTGCGCGCGGCGGCGTACAGGTCACCGCCGATCCGGGCCTCGGCGGTCGCGGCGAGGTACATCGACGCGATCCGCAGGGGGCCGATCCCACGAGGCAGCGGCCGCAGGATGACCCGCTGCGCGGTCTCGGACACCGACCGGACCTGGATGAGCTGCCGCGCGTGACGGTCACGCAGATAACGGAACACGACCACGAGCGACGACACCGCCAGCAGCGAGGCGATCTGCACCTGGTGGTTGAGCCCGCCGACGCCGCCGTGCAGCGCGTCGACGAGTACCTGCGCCACCACCGCCACGGTGGCGATCAACCCCGTCATCACCGGGCCCCCGAACGACGCAGTGAGCGCGGGTGCGACGACGAGGAGCGGTCCCAGATGGACCGAGGTCGGGGCGAGGAAGTCCGCCACCGCGATCACCACGATGAACGCGAGTGGTATCAACACCAGTGCATGAGCCGGCTGCCATGACGGGCGAAGATCACGCAAGTGCTGCCCGAGGCGCACCCTCCTTGCCTACCCCACAGGTGAGGGATCAGACCAATCGATCAACCCGTGGCCTCAAAGAGCGCCTCGGGGGTGGGGGTGAAGCCGGGGTCGATCTGGGCGGCGAGGTCCTGGCCGGTCGCGGCGTTCGCCCAGGCGCGGGCGTTCTTGAGGTGGAACTCGACCGCCTGGCGGGTGAACTTGTCCCAGTCCTTGGAGCGGGCGTCGACGGCGGCCCGGAGCGTGGCGAGCGCGGCACGGTCGGGCTCGGCCAGGTCGTCGAGGTCGAACGGGCGGCCCTGCTCCATGGCGCGGACGGCGCCGGACTGTCCGACGCAGCACAGCAGCGCGTCGCCGACGTGCTCGCGCAGGAACGCGACGTCCTCGGGGCCGTGGACCTTGTTGCCGATGACCTTCAGGGCGACGTCGTAGTCGGCGGCGTACTCGGTCCACTGCCGGTAGACGGCGACGCCCTTCCGCGTGGGCTCGGCGACCAGGAAGGTCAGGTCGAAGCGGGTGAACATGCCGGAGGCGAACGACTCCGCGCCGGCGGTGCAGTCGACGACGACGTACTCGCCGGGGCCGTCGAGGAGATGGTTGAGGTACAGCTCGACCGCCCCGGTCTTGGAGTGGTAGCAGGAGACGCCCAAGTCCTCATCGCTGAACGGTCCGGTCACCATGAGCCTGGCGCCGGCGGCCGGGACCGCCAGCCGGGAATGGATCGGGTCGTCGCCGCCCAGGCGCAGCAGCCGGGATCCACGGCCTGGTGGCGTGGTCTTCACCATCGCCGCGGCCGAGGAGATCCGGGGGTTGTCACCCCGCAGGTACTCCTTGATCGCGGCCAGGTGCGCGCCCATGGCCGGGATCGCGGCGGCGGACTGCTCGGGAAGGCCGAGGGCGACGCCGAGGTGCTGGTTGATGTCGGCGTCCACCGCCACGACCGGCGCGCCGACCGCCGCCAGATGACGGATGAACAGGGACGACAAGGTCGTCTTGCCGCTGCCGCCCTTTCCGACGAACGCGACCTTCATGCTTCCTCCCGGGTGCGGCCGATGCTCACTTCTGGTATCGCGCAATGCGGCGATGTGAATACAGTGAGTGATGGGGTTTCGGTGCGACCGACTATAGAGGAAACGAAAACCGTTTTCACAATCTCCCGTGGCTCCGCAGGACGTCGATGGCGCCGACGGTGGCGTAACCGCGCCATTCGAGGGCGCCTGCCGGGGAGGCGCTGGCGTGGTCGACGATCCAGCCGCCGTCCTCCTGCTGCAGGCCGGTCAGCCGATCCAGGTCGGCCTCGATCGCCTCGGGCCGGAGCAACGCCCTGGCGGGCCGGTCGGGGTGCTCCGCGAAGCCCAGCGGACGCAGCGTCTCGCCCGCGATGCCGCCTTCGACCGGCATCTCGCCACTCGACGGAATCCACGCGCCCAGGGAGGCCAGGAGACGCGGGGCCTCAGGCCGGAGATCGTGCACGGCGTCGAGGAAGCGCACCGCGAACGCCAGCACGTACGCGTGCGGCGTCTCGTCGATCGCCTCGATCGCGGCCAGGCAGTACGCCGTCGCCCGGTCGAGCCAGGGATGGCCGGCGACAGCCGGGACGTGGACCGCGACGAGGTGGGCGAGCGCGGCGGTCACGGCGGTGATCTGCAGGGATGACGTGTCCGGATCGGCGTTCGCCCACCAGGGGGCGGTCGCGGCGCGGGACGTCAGGGGAAGGGCGAAGGGCAGGCCGCCGTCGGGGAGCGTCACCGACTCCAGCCAGTCGCACAGCGCGACGGCCCGCGCGATGACCTCCTCCGTGACCGGCGCGTGGGCCGCGATCTCCTCGAGCGTCTCGAAGACGTGCAGCGCCGCGCCCGGCTGGCTCTCGGGCGAGCGCAGGTCGGGCTCAAGGCCCCAGCCGTAGCCCCCGTCCGCGTTGCGGTACGCGTCCAGGGCGGCGAGGACGTGGGCGGCGTCGACGTCCTCCGTGATCAGCTGAAAGCGACGGCGGTCCAGGAGACGCGCGTGACCGGCCATGAACGCGGCCGCCGCGGAAAGGTCGATGCTCATAACGCGATCGTCCTTCCCGCGGGCCCCGCTCGTCATGGACGAATCGGCCATCCCTGCCGCGCGGATCAGGCTCGGCCGTCCACATCCTGCGGACCCGGCTCGGCCGTCCCCGCCGCGCGGGTTCAGGTCGGCGATCCCTGCCGTGCGGGTCGGGCTCGGCCGTCCACATCCTGTGGATCCGGCTTGGCCCTCCCCGCCGTGCGGGTTCGGGTCGGTCCTCCCGCCGTGCTGGTCAGGCTCGGCCGTCCACACCCTGTGGATCCGGCTCTACCGTTCCCGCCGTACGGGTCAGGCGTGGCAGACCGTGCCGGCCGGGGGTGCCTGGCCGGTGATCAGGTAGTCGACCTCGTGCGTACGGGCGCAGGAGGAGTTGTACAGGGCGGTGTGCCCGTCGCCGTCGTACGTCAGCAGCCGGCCGCCGTCGATCTGCCGGGTCAGCGCCTGCGCCCAGACGTACGGGGTGGACGGGTCGTAGGTGTTGCCGACGACGAGGATCGTCGGGGCGCCGGTGACGCGCTCGGGGCGTGGCGGGTTCGCCGCCGGCACCGGCCAGCCGGTGCACCCGGTGGTCGCGTCCCACATCTCCGAGTAGCGCCACATGTGCGGCGCCGCCTTCTTGACGCGCGCGAGCCGGGCCCGCAGGTCCGCGAGGCCGCGCACCCGCGGCGGGAAGTCGTGGCACCCGATGGCGCGGTACGCGGTGTAGCTCGGGTCGATGCCGGACACGCCCTCGCCCAGCGCCGTCGCGTTCGAGGGCGTCTTCTCGGCGTCGGCGAGCGCTGTGGCGAGCTGCGGCCAGAACGACTTGATGATCAGGTACCCGTACGCGCCGGAGGTGACCTCGGCGGCGGTGAGGGGGCGGCCGAGGGCGGGATCGGTGACCTCGCCCTTGTCGGCCCGCGCCGTCAGGGCGTCGAAGTCGGCCACGACGTCCCGGCCGTGGAGCGCGCAGTCGGCCGTGGCCCGGCACCAGCTCGCGAAGTGGCTGAAGACCTGTTCCATCGCCGTGGACTCGTCCACGCCGTCCCGGGCGACCGAGCGCGTGTGGTCGATGGCGCCGTCCAGCACCATCGTCCGTACCCGGCCGGGGAACAGCCGGGCGTACGCGGCGCCGAGCTCCGTGCCGTACGAGACGCCGAGCCAGGAGATCCGTGACTCGCCGAGCGCGGCGCGGATCGCGTCGACGTCCCGGGCGGCGCTGATCGTGTCGACGTGCCGGAGCAGCGGGCCCGTCGTCTTCAGGCAGTCGTTCCCGTGGCGGCGGTTGCTCTCCAGGAGCCGCCGGTACTCCGCCTCCGTCGTCGGAAGGGTGGGGGCGGCCGGGTCGTACACCGGCGTGGAGCAGCGTACGGGAGTGCTGCCGCCGACTCCGCGCGGGTCGAAGCCGACCAGGTCGAAACGTTCGCGCAGGGGCTTGAGCTGGGGCGTTCCGAGGAGCATCCCGCCCTGGGCGACCACCGCGGTGCCGGATCCGCCCGGGCCGCCGGGGTTGACGAGCAACGATCCGATCCGGTGCGCCGGGTCGGTGGCCCGCAGGCGGTTCAGCGCCAGGGTGATCCGCTGCCCGCCCGGATGGGACCAGTCCAGCGGCACGCTGATCGTGGCGCACTCCAGCTGAGGCGGCGTGTTCGCGGTGTGGCAGTCGCGCCAGGCGGGCGCCGGGGTCTGGGCCGGGGCGGGACCGCTCGCCGCCATCGCGGCGGAACCCGGGGTCAGGACGGCGGTCGCGGTCATGGCCACCGTCGCGACGGACGAACGCTTCATCGAGACTCCCGTTCGGAGGGGATTTGGAGGCACGCGTGCTCGCAAAGCGGCTACAGAGACCATTTCAAGCCGGCGGCCCCGAGGCGTCGCTCGCCGGGGGGATCCCATCGCCCCGCCCTGCGACCTTCGGAGGAGGCCGCGCGCGACCTGCGGCGGACGGACGCGGCGCATGCCCTCGATGCCGACGACTACGGCGATTCTTGGTTGGAACCGGAATTTTCGTGCGATGTGTAACGTTCGGTGACTTCGGAGAGTGGGACGGTTTCTGGGGGGAGTTTCTGGGCACGGCATTGCGACGCCCCCGCCATTTGGGGGTTTGTGTACTCCCAAAGCGGGCATGGTGCCCCATTAGCGCGCCGCGCTGTGGATGGTATCCGTCACCCTCTTGGAAACGATCAGTAATCGCGCGATGCTGTGATGGTCACGGGTGCCCCACGGTGTTCCGGACTGGAGGTCCCATGGACGTTGCCCTGGACATGTTCGCGATGGAGTGCGAGGACTACACCCTCGCCATGCCGCGCGGTGAGGTCGATGCCTTCACCGGGCATACGTTCCGGGGGCGTCTGATCGAGCTTGTCACCACGGCCGACCGACCGTTGCTGGTGGACATGAGCGGGGTGCCGTTCTTCTCCGCGGCCGGGCTCAACGCCGTGGTCGCCGCGGAGAAGCTGTCCAAGCGGCGAGGAGTTCCGATCGCCTACTTCGGCCTCATGCCGTGCGTCGAGCGGCCGTTCCGGATCACCGGCGTCGACAAGGTCGCCCTGATCTGCCCGACGATGCAGGACGCCATCTGGTGCGTCCTCCCGCTCAGCGACGCCGAGATCGAAAGCTGGGATCTGTCCGAGTAGAGGTCACTCCGACCGGCAGAGAGCATCCGCGCTGACGTCGTGGTCCTCCAGGAACCCCTGGAAGGCCACGGCGTTCTTCGCGTTCAGCGCCGGTCGTTACGGCCGGCCGACACTGGTCGGCCAACGCGGGTGGGCCGGCGCGGGCAGCTCGGCCGGGAGCGGCTCGGCGGGGATCGCCCGGGCGGCGGTCGGGTGCCGCATCAGGTGGGCGTCTTCCCGGAGGGTCTCGACCGTCCGATGCGGTGTCGGAGAGAAGGTCCGCATCCGGTGGCGCCCCATGGCGTACATGATCGCTCCCGCGACCGCCCAGATGCCCCCCACGATCAGGAAGGCCCAGGCGATGTCGAGCACATGGCCGATGCCGAGTGCCGCCGCGAACGACAGCAGCACCACCACCATGTAGCCCGCGAATCCCGCCCCGCCGAACAGCCCGGCGGCCTTCCCGGCCTTGGTCGCCTCCTGACGGACCTCCGCCTTCGCCAGCGCGACCTCCTGCCGCATCAGCTTCTGCAGGTCGGCGGTCGCCTCGCCGACGAGCCGGCCGATCGAGGTGTCTCCGGACGCGGCGACCCGTGGGACGCCGGTGCCATGAACAGAGGTCGACATGTCAGCTCACCCGTCCCTTTCGCGGCCGATCGACTCGGCGCCTCTTCAAGGGTTCGCCATTGATTCGACCCCTACCCGCTACGCGCCGTTCGACCCCTCAGGGGCTGGTCACTCCACAAGGACGCGGAAGCTCTTGAGCCTGTTTCCCGCTGCGGACGGCCGAAAACGAGGGAGGGGCCTGGCCGCCATGGCGGCCAGGCCCCTCCCGAGCGCTCACGGGCCGGCCGGGAGCTTCGGCTCCGAGTTCACCCACTCCGCGACGGCGTAGACCTTGTACGAGGAGACCTCCCCCGGCCGGTGGAACCGGTCGGGCTGGTCCTGGACCCGCAGGGTTCGAGGCTTGCCGTCGTCGCCCGGGGGGAGTTTCCGGCTGCCGTGCGGCGGCGTCGCCACGAGGTCCCTTACGGCCAGGAGGGTCCCGGTGGCGGGGTCGATGATCCACTGACGTCGGTACGTGCCGAGTTGCTTGGGCGCGGTGTACAGGCCGAGGGGGACGGTCGTCTCCACCGGCAGGGAGATCACCGTTCCGGTGCGGCCCATGGGATCGGTCTCCGTGCCCTGGGCACGGACGCCGGGCTGCGCGGCGAGCATCCGGAACGCCGCCGCCCGTACCTTCGGCGGGGCGGGCACGTCGGCCAGCAGCCCGCCGGCCACATCGCTCAGCGCCCGGACGCGCTCTGCGCCTTGGAGGGACCCCAACCGTTCCTTCGCGGACGTCGAGGAGTACGCGTGCCAGCGGTCGCGCAGCTTGAACAGCGCGTTCTCCAGGGCCTTCGGCTCGGTCGGCAGCTCGGCGATCTGCCTGGGCGTCAGGCCGTAGAACTCCTGATTACTTTCCGGTCGCGGATGAGGAAGCTGCATGGCGGTTTTCGGGTCGAGGAACAGGGTGACCGGGCCCTCGCTGCTCGGGGCCTGGATCGTCGTCGGGGATCCCGCCTGTTGCCACTTCGCCCTGTCCTGGGCGGTCCACGGCCGGGCGGGCAGGTCGGTGACGTTGAGGAGCGTCCTACCGTCGCGTCTGGTCCACATGTCGTACTGCTGCCTCGACTCGATCTTGTAGTGGTCGGCCCTGGTCTTGCCGACCGCGTAGATCACGCCATTGATGCGCCTGGTGTGCCAGTACGCGCCGCTCGGCGCCTTCTCCGCGTTGGTCGCGGCGACGAGCAGCGCGTTTCCGCCGCCGCCCGTCCGAAGCGGAACCGTACGGCCGGGCGACGGGTGCCCGCCCGAGTCCAGGGAGAGGACGGCCACGGATCCCGCGGCCACCGCCCCGGCCGCGACCACGCCCATCAGCGGCACCATGAGCCGGCGCCGGGTGCGCGGGCGCGGAGCGGGGCGGGAGCGCCAGTTGGTGCGCAGGGCGAGACGGTCCGGGTGCTCCTCGCGGGCGAGCGCCGGTCGCATCTGCCGCAGGGCGTCGAGTTCATCCATCGTTCTTCGCCTCCGGGAGGGCCTTCTGTAGCTTCTTTCGAGCCCGGTGGATCTTGGCTTTGACGGTGCCGAGGGGCAGGTCCAGCGTCGCCGCGATCTCGGCGTACGACAGCTCGCCCCAGGCGAGGAGCAGGAGGGCGTTGCGGTCCTCGGTCTTCAGCGAGGCGAGGGCCTTGGCCAGCTGAGGACCGAGCGCGGCGGCCGCCACCCGATCGTCGGTCGCCTCGGCCACGCCGACCTCGGCGGGGTCGACTCCGGTCCGGGCGAACGCCCGGTACATGCGGGTCTCCTGGCGGTGGTGCTGGGCGATCAGCTTGCTGGCGATGCCCCACAGCCACGCGCCGAACTCGAAGCGTCCGTCGAATCGCTCCCGGCGCCGGAACGCGATGGCGAACGTCTCCGACACGACGTCGTCGGCCAGGGCGGCTCCGAGGCGCCGTTTGATGTAGGCGTGGAGTCGTGGCGCGTGGCGGCGGAACAGTTCGCCGAACGACTCGGGGTCTTCCAGGGAGGCGGCGACGAGTGCCTTGTCGGCGGGTCCTCCCTGCGCGTGGCTCACCGCTCTCGCCGTGGCCATGGGCCGCTGTGTCCCTTCATGCGTCACTCTCCGTTGTCGGGCTGCTGACACCCGGCTCTCTCCCGAAGACCGAGGTCGGGTTGCGCCCGAACCGCCCGAATCATGATCTCGGCCATCGCAACCGGCCGCTCGGATGAAGGGCCGTGATCCGCGACCGGATCGTCATCTGTTCGCCCTGTCCAGCGCCGTACCGCTCGGGTACGGTGCCCGGCATGGTCGATGCGTTCGATGTGCGTGCGGAGCTGGCCGGCGTCGAGGACCGTGCCGGGGCGTGGCGGTTCATCCAGGGGTTCGCGGCGGCGTGGGCGACACCGCTCACGGACGCCGACGGCTGGGAGGACGCGGACCTGAACGCCGTCGAGACGCGGCTCGGCGTCACCCTGCCCGCCGCCGTACGGGAGGCGTACGCGCTGTTCGGCCGGCGCGGGGACCTGACCAGTAACCAGGACGAACTGCTCGAGCCGAAGCAGCTGTACGTCCACGACGGGCTACTGGTGTTCCGCGACGAGGACCAGGGCGCGGCGCGGTGGGGCGTCCGGCTCGACGGCCCCGACCCCGCGGTGTTCATCCGGCCCGACCTGGCCGATGAGGGGGCCGAGAGCTGGGAGCCGTGGCTGGACTCCTTCTCCCTCACCTGCGTCGAGATGGTGCTGTCGGAGACCCTCCACGCCGACGAGACGCTCGCGGACTATCGCGAGGTCAACGAGGACGATCTCGAGGTGCTCGAGCGGTACGCCCGCCTGCCCCTCCCGGAGTACCCGTCGGGTCAGCTGCCTGGATCGCGGTGGTTCGCGGGCCTGGACGTGCTCGTACGGGAGGATCAGCGGGCCTGGCTCACGATCCGCGCCCGTTCGGAGGAGGCTCTCGTGAACTCCTGCGAGGACTTCGGCGACGGCTGGCTGGCCTAAACGGCCGGTGTGATCACCGGAGCGGGTGATCGCCGGCCAGGTCACCGACGGCCGACGCCGTTCAGGAGGGTGTCCACGACGAGGTCGGCGGCCTGCGGGGGCTTCAGGTCGGGGAATCGGTGGGCGGCGCTGTCGACGAGGTCGTCCAGTACGGCGCGGACCCAGCCGGTCGGCAGATCGGCCCTCAGGAACCCTTCGTCGGCCGCTCGCCGCAGGAAGACGTCCAGGCGGCGGCTCAGCTCCTCCCGGCGGACGCTCGCGGTGGGATGGTCGAGAATCATCCGACGCGTGTCGACCGGCCACTCCCGGCTGACCGGGATGATGCCCTCCACGTAGCGGTGGAGGGCGACCGGTACCGGTGCCTCGGTGAGCCGTGCCTCGTCGAGGATCCGTTCGGAGGAGTCGAGCTTCGTCTCGAAGACGGCGGCGAGCAGTGCCTCTCGCGTGGCGAACCGCCGGTAGACGGTTCTCCGGTCGACCCCGGCCTCCGCGGCGATGGTCGTGATGCTGGTCGAGGGGTCATCGGCCAGCAGGCGGGCCCCGGTGCGCAGCACCGCGTCCAGATTGCGGGCGGCGTCGGCTCTCATCTCGGCTCCCGGGTGCGGGTGTGACGGTCGATCGATTCAATCTTCCCACCATTGAGGAAATAACTCGAATAAGTGCCACGTTAGTGTGACAGTTGCCTGATGAGGGCAATCCCTCAACGGAAGGAAGCAGATCATGTCCCGAACCTGGCTGATCACCGGTAGCTCGCGCGGCCTGGGCCGCGCGCTGACCGTGGCCGCGCTGGAGCGCGGGGACACCGTGGTCGCGACGGCGCGCCGCCCCGAACAGCTCGCCGATCTCGTGGACCGCTATGGCGACCGCGTCCGTACGTTCGCGCTGGACGTCACCGACGCCGAGGCCGCCCGCGCCGCCGTCCGGTTCGCCGTCGAGGCGTTGGGCCGCCTCGACGTCGTCGTCAACAACGCCGGGTACGCCAACTCCTCGGCGATCGAGGAGACCACGGATGAGGACTTCCGCGCGCAGGTGGAGGCGAACTTCTTCGGCGTCGTGAACCTCACAAAGGCCGCGCTTCCGGTGCTGCGCGTCCAGCGCTCCGGCCACTTCGTGCAGGTCTCCTCGGTCGGCGGCCGCGTGGGTGGCTCGCCGGGTGCCGCCGCCTACCAGGCGTCGAAGTTCGCCGTCGAAGGCTTCTCCGAGGTCCTGAACAACGAGGTCAAGCCGCTCGGCATCAAGGTCACGATCGTCGAGCCGGGGGCGTTCCGCACCGACTGGGCAGGCTCGTCCATGACACTCGCGCCCGTCGGCCCGGACTACGAGCAGACCGTCGGCGCGATGAACCGCCGCCGCGCGGGCCTCGACCGGACCTCCCCCGGAGATCCGGAGCGGGCGGCGCGGGCCATTGCGGACGTCATCGACCTGGACGAGCCGCCCCTGCGCCTCCTGCTCGGCTCGGACGCCTTGGCGGCGGCCGAGCGGTCCTCCCGGGAACGCGCGGCCGAAGCGGCCCGATGGGCCGACGTGAGTCGCTCCACCGACTTCCTCGACGTGGCCTGACCGAGGACATGAGCGGCGACGGGACGTCGACGCAGGCAGAGCCTCTAACGAAGTATCGCCGGAGACGGCAGCGCCCCCGGCCGGGCGGCCGGGGGCGCAGGGGTGGGGGGCGGCGTCCGCCCGGGGCTACCGCTCAGGCCGGGGCGGCCTCGGCGCGGGCCTTCCGCGGGAGCAGGAACCCGAGCCCGAAGGCCAGCGCGATCAGTCCGATGGTGACCAGCGCCGTGATCCCGGCGGCGTCGAGGGAATCGCGGCGGTGGGTGTCCAGACCCGCCGTGGTCAGCGCCTTGACGACCGCCGGGGAGGCCGAGCCGGTGGCCCGGCAGCTGGCCGGCACGGTGTCCGGGTCCTTCTCGGCCTCGCGGTCGTGCACGCAGGTCCGGACGCCCGCGACGATCGGGGCCTGGGCCGGGGCGGGCACGCCCGCCTGGGTCAGCGCGGCGCGCAGCCGAGGCGCGGCCGAGGCGTCGAAGTTGTGGTGCGCCTGCGCGCCGAGCAGCCCGAAGAACAGGGTGCCGATGACCGCGACGCCGAGCGACATGCCGAGCTGCTGGATGGCCTGCAGGGCGCTGGACGCCGAGCCGACCTCGTGGTCGGTGACCTCGCCGAGGATGATGTCGAACATCGGCACGAAGATCATGCCCATCCCGACGCCGCCGACCAACAGCGGGGCGATGAAGTCGACGCTGGTGAGGTCGGGTCCGACGTACTGGAAGACGCCGTAGAGGACGGCCAGCCCGATGCCCATGCCCGCCAGGCCGATGTGCAGGAGCCGCCGGCCGAGCTTGACCATGAGCGTGCCGCTGATCGCCGAGCCGATCATCGCGCCGAACGCCCAGGGCGCGGTCGTGAGGCCGGCGCGCAGCGGGCTGTATCCGAGGCCGACCTGCATGAACACGCCGAGGGTGAGGAGCGTGCCGCCCATCGCCCCGGTGAAGGCGATCGCGAAGACGACCCCGGAGGCGTACGAGCGCCGGGTGAAGACGCCGGGCTCGATCAGCGGCGTCGCGCCTACGCGCTTGCGGCGGACCTGGTACGCGGCGAACAGGGCGAGCACCGGGACCGAGCAGGCCAGGAGGATCTTGGTCCACAGCGGCCAGCCGAGCTCACGGCCCTGCACCAGCGGGAAGATCAGCATGAAGGTGCCGGAGGCGGCCAGGGCGACGCCGGGCAGGTCGAGCCGCGCCGAGCGCACGGCGGGCGGCGTCGCGGGCAGGAACTTCGCCGCGACGGCCAGCGCGAAGGCGCCGATCGGGACGTTCACCAGGAAGATCATCCGCCAGCCGGTGCCGAACAGGTCGGCGTGGATCAGCGTTCCGCCGGTGATCGGGCCGAGCACCGCCGACAGCCCCATCACCGGGCCGAACGCGGTCCACGCCTTCTTCATCTCCTCCGCCGGGAACAGGTCACGGATCAGCCCGAACCCCTGCGGCAGCATCACCGCCCCGAATGCGCCCTGCAGCACCCGCGAGACGATCAGCATGGTCGGGGAGCCGGCGGTCGCGCAGGCCACGGAGGCCACCGTGAAGCCGCCGACGCCGATCAGCAGCATCCGCTTGCGGCCGAACATGTCGCCGAGCCGTCCGCCGATGAGCAGCATGACCGCGAGCGCCATCGTGTAGCCGGCCGCCATCCACTGCAGCGTCGCGTACGACCCGCCGAGGCTCGCCCGGATCGCCGGGGCCGCCGTATTGATCACGGTGCTGTCCAGCAGGTCCATGACGCTCGAGGCGAGGACGGCGGAGAACGCGAGCCACCGCCAGCGGTACGGCGCGGTGGTCTTCTCGTCCGCCGCGAGCGGGGATTCGAGGATTTCGGTCAAGGCCATCTCCTGTGAACGAGGTCGATGAACAAGACGTTAGAGTTCATAGCGGCCACTTCCTGACCGCAATGACCGGAACCCTGAAAGACATGGCGAACACGAGCTCCCGCACCCTCCGGCTGCTGTCCCTCCTGCAGACCCACCGCTACTGGCCCGGCCCGGAGCTGTCCGACCGGCTCGGCGTCTCTCCCCGTACGCTCCGCCGTGACGTCGACCGGCTCCGTGAGCTGGGCTATCCGGTCGTCGCGCACCGGGGCGTGGACGGCGGCTACCAGCTGGCGCCCGGTGCCGCGCTGCCCCCGCTCGTGGTCGACGACGAGGAGGCCGTCGCCCTCGCCATCGGCCTGCGGATGGCCGCGCAGGGCGCCGTCGCCGGCATCGAGGAGTCGGCGGTCCGCGCCCTGACCAAGGTCGTCCAGGTGATGCCGCCCCGGCTGCGCCGCCGCATCGACGCGCTGCGCGCGGTCACCGTCCCCGCGGCCTGGGGCGCCGGCCCGACCATCGACGCGGACGTGCTCACCGCCGTCGCCCAGGCCTGCCGCGACGAGGAACGGCTGCGGTTCTCCTACCGGGCCCGGGCCGGCGAGCAGACCGCCCGCCACGTCGAACCGCACCGCCTCGTCTCGCTCGGCCGCCGCTGGTACCTCGTGGCGTACGACCTGGGCCGGCACGACTGGCGCAGCTTCCGCCTCGACCGGCTCTCCGACCCGGGCAGTACGGGCGAGCGGTTCCGCCCCCGTGACCTGCCCGCCGAGGACGCCGCGGCCTTCGTCCGGGCGGGCATCGCGACCATCCCGACGACCTACGCCGTCGAGGTCATCGTGCACGCCCCGGCGGCCAAGGTCCGCGCCACCGTCTCACGCTGGGGCACGGTCGAGGAGCTCGCCGATGACCGATGCCGCCTGCTGATGACCGTCGACGGCCTGGAGTGGCCCACCATGCTGATCGGCGCGATCGGCGCCGAGTTCGAGATCGTCGGCCCGCCGGAGCTCACCGACTTCGTCCGCGAGTGGGGCACCCGCTTCCTCCGCGTCACCGACTGACGTGCGGACACCCCCTAGACGGTGGCCGAGCGGCTTCCGGAAGGTCCCGGAGCCTCATCGGCGAGCGCGGCGGCCAACCGGTCGCCGGCACCCGGATCGTGGGCGGGCAGGACGACCAGCCCCGGGAACCGCGAGCGGAGCTCGTTCACCATCTGCGTCGCCGTGCGCATGGCGCGCTTGTTCCCGACACCCGGGAGCTTGCCGTCGATGAGCAGCCGGTCGTCGTAGGTCAGGTCGCCGACCATGAGAAGCGGCGCGTGCCCGGGCCGGCGCACGAGCATGGACAGGGAACCGGGCGTGTGGCCGGGCGTGGGCAGCAGCACCAGGCTGCCGTCGCCGAACAGGTCGTGCCCGCGGGTGAACGGCGCGAGCGAGGGCTCGGCGAGGCCCTCCATGTCGATCAGGTTCCATCGCAGGCCCGGTAGGTCGATGTGGCCGGGCATGAGGCCGCGGGCCTCGGGCAGCGGCTTGTGCAGGGACTCCCACTCCGGTCGGCTGACGGCGATCTCGGAGCCGCCGAGGTGGGGCAGTCCGCCGATGTGGTCCTGGTGCAGGTGGGAGATGACGGAGGTGTGGACGTCCTCGATCCGGTGGCCGAGCCCGCGCAGTCCGGCCGTCAGGGTGTCCTGGGGGTCGATGTCGAACTTGGCGAGCCGGGAGTAGACGAACCCGTTGAGGCCGCCGGGGAAGTAGTGCGGGTCCGTGACGGAGGCGCGGTCCTGGCCGGTGTCGAACAGGACGAGGCCTTCGCGGTGCTCCACGACGTAGACGTTGATCGGCCGGGGTTCGGTCCACCGGCGCGAGGAGAACAGCCAGACATAGGTGTTCTTCCGCGTCGGTCCGACGTGCTCGGGGCGGATGGCGACGGTGCCGGTGCTGATGACCGACACGGCGCTGATGGGGTCGTTCATGGCGATCTCCTTGAGGTCGATTACACGACATTAGATGACACGACATCTAGTCTCGTCAAGCCTTCTCCGTGAATCAGTTGTCGTGTCATACGTGTCGTGTAACCTGATCTCTCGGTTGGCGTACCGAACAGTGAGGGGCGTGCACGACATGAAGCCGATCGAGGAGTTCCGCTACCTCATCCTCGCCGTTCAGCGCGAGGGGAACCGCCTCCTCGGCGCCGCCCTGCGGCCGCTCGGGCTCACCCCGTCCCAGGCCGAGGTGCTGCGGGTCCTGCACGATCACCAGCCGCTCACGCTGTCGGCCCTCGGGCGGCTCCTGGTGTGCGAGACCACCGCGAGTCCCAGTCGCCTGGTCGACCGGCTCGTGGCCCAGGGCCTCGTCGAGCGGACCACCGATCCGGATGACCGCCGGTTCGTCACCCTGACGCTGACAGCCGAAGGACGCCGACTCGAGCGCGAGATCGTGGCCATCGAGGACCGGCTGTACGCCACCCTGGAAGAACTCATCGCGGGCCGGTCGCTCGAAGAGCCGCTGGCCTTGCTGCGCAGTGTGGCGGACGCCTTTCCGTCCGGTGAGGCCCTCGCCCGCCGCAGGGGTGACGCTTCGCTCGCCGGCTGACCCGGCGGGCATGGCGATGCCGGTACCGCCCTCTTGCGTGCGGTACCGGCATCAGAGATCAGTTGATCGGGTTCGGGGTCCAGTTCGCCGGATCAGTGCCGAGAACGGTCATCCGCTGGTACAGGCCGACGACTCCACCGGTCTTGTCGAGCTTCGCCAGCACCGCACCGGACGCGGTGATCTGCACGTCGAAGCCGTTGTCCCCGTAGACGTACAGGAGGCTCGGCGCCCGGTACGCGGGGTGCCCCTTCAGCTTCGTGTTGGGACCCGGAAGACCCTTCCAGGGCTTGCCGGGCTTGCCGGGGACGGCGGTCCCGACGGTGCCGTTCGACTTGACGATGCTGATCTCCAGGTTGGAGGACGGCCCCCCGGCGTCGTAACCCACGATGGCGCTGAGCTCGTCGTGCGCGCCGTTGTTGAGCACCGTACGATCCGGGCTCAACCCGCCGGGCACCCCGCCGATGTGCAGGGGCATCTCGATCGGCCGGTTGTCGCCGAACTTCGCCGACGTGGCGATCCTGTACGCCGTCCTCGTCAGCTCGGCGCTGCTTCCGCGCAGCCCGTCGCCCTCGAGGTCGGCCCAGCTGTTCGGGGCGTACTGCCAGCGCAGCTCGAACGACGACTGCCCGGACGGGCTCGGTTTGTAGATCCAGTAGGCGGAGTGGCCGTTGATGGACGCGGCGGGGATCCGCTTGGCCGGGATGCCGCCGGGCAGGTAACCCAGGAACGGCTCCTTTCCTTGCTCGTACGCGGTGAGGGTCACCGAGGCCTCGCTCTTCTGCGCGGTGACCTGGAAGAACTTCTCATGCTGGTGGTCAGCGACGTAGCCGTTGGCGTGCAGGCCGGGGGGCAGCCAGCCGAAGGTCGCGCGTGCCACGAGCGGGTCGCTGTACTTGGCCGCCTCCGCGGCGGGAGTGCCGTGCACGGTGACGGGGGAGACGCCCGCCTGGGTGGCCGCGATCGCGACGCCGGCGGCGGCCGCCACCCCACCGGCGAGCAGCATGACCCGGACACCGCCGAAACGCCGGCGGGTCCGTACGGCGCGCCGCGCGCCGGGCTCGTCGATGGCCGCGATGAGCCGCTTCTCGCCGGCGTCGAGACGCTGCTGCGACGGGATCGGGGCGTCGGTGCGCATCGTGCGCATCAGATCGAGGTCGTTCACGGTCGGTGCCTCAGCCTTCATCGGAAATGGACAGGGGGTTTCCGTCGCCGAGAGCGGCGCGGATCTTCTTTCGAGCCCGATGCAGCCGCGATCGCACCGTCCCCACGGAAATGCCCAGCGCCTGGGCGGTCTCCTCGTAGGACAGATCCGCCCAGGCCACCAGCAGCAGGACCTCCCGGTGCGGTCGGCTGAGGCCGGCGAGGGCGGCCGCGAGCGGCTGGTGCATGCCGGCCGCCACCACCCGGTCGTCGGCGCCATCCAGCTGACCGCCGTAGGTCTGCACCACCGGGTCGGCGCCGCTGCGGGCGAACGCCCGCAACATCCGGGTCTCCTTGCGGTGGTACTGGGCCATCACATTGGCGGCGATCCCGTACAGCCAAGGCCTGGCGTCCGGTCGTCCGAGGTCGTACTTCCGGCGTTTCTCGAACGCCCGGTAGAACGTCTCGGCGGTGACGTCGTCGGCCATGTCGTCGCCGAGTCTTCGGGCGACGTAGCGGCTGATGTGAGGGGCGTGCCGTCGGTACAGCGCGGCGAAGACCCCGGGCTCTTGCCAAGACTGCTCGATCACAGCGGCGTCGCTCACGCCCTGTCGGGTCGTCACAGTCATACGGCTCCCGTCTCTTGCAGCCGGTGTTCCGGCCGTGCGCGGTGTGCGCTTCACCCGCTTTTCCCCGACTCCGCGAAACGGGTTCCACCCCGCCCCAGTGGCAATAGGGCGTTCTCCCTACTGCGCGTTGGTGCGCTCCCTTTGAATACTGATCGCGTCCACTCGATGACAAAGAGTGGCCGGGGCCTTCTTCGACCCGACGCCATTCTTTCGGGGTGCCCAACTACACCGACCAGGTCGTCGCCACCGAGGTGCGCCCCGGCACCGATTTCAGCGTCTGTGGCCAATTCGGCCACGCCAACATCGACGGCGATTTCAAGGGCTACAGAGGACGTGGCCGTGGAGGCTGTCGGCAGTGGTTGCTAAGGTCCCCACCCGTGGGGAACGCCTTCGACCTGCGCGCCGGGCTGGGACAGGTGCACGATGCCGCCGGGGCCTGGAGGTTCATCCGGGAATTCTTCGAGCACTGGTCGCGGCCGTTGCGCGACGGCGACGGCTGCGACGAGGCTGAGATCCGGCGCGCGGAGCAGAGACTGGGCATCGTGCTACCGGAGGTCCTGCGCCACGGCTACCGGCTCTGCGGCCGGCGTGACGATCTGAGGCGCCAGATGCGCCTGCTCCTGCCGCACGAGCTCCGTCTCGATGCGGAGGGGAAGGTACTGGTCTACCAGGAAGAGCATGAGTACGTCATAGAGGTTGGAACGCGCCTGACCGGCCAGGCCGACCCGCCCGTGGTCTGGCGGGCACCCGATCCGATGACGGAGTGGGAACCGTACCTGCCCAGCATGTCGTGGGCGTGGGTGGAGATGGCCCTGTCGGAATCGATGGGCGAGGAAGCCCTCTTTGACATTCTGTGGTGGGACGCTGCCGGCGTCGCCGAAGTGGAGCGCCGTTTCGAGCGGCTCGCCGTCCCCGGCTATCTCTACGCTCCAGAGCCGGGACGGAACACCGGCACCCGCTGGTTCGGCGGGCACGACGTGCTCCTCCGAGATGACGGGTCGTACGCGTGTGCCCGCTGCCGCACCAAGGCGGCCCTGACCTGGCTGCATGAGACGCTACTCGGCGAGTGGGTGGTGCACCCCGAGGGCTGATCCGCCTCGCGTCCATCTGGTGCGATAACCACAACTGCGAAGAACGACTCCGCCATATCGTCAGCAGGGGCTGGCGTAGCCTGATGCGGCACTAGGGCGTGTCCCGTGGATCAGTGAAAGCCATGGGCGACAAGGCCTACTCCTCCAAAGGCAACCACGCCTACCTGCGCCGCCGCCGCATCAAAGCCGTCATCCCCATCAAGAAGGACCAGGCCGCCAGCCGTCGCAAGCTCGGCAGCGCCGGAGGCCGCCCACCCGCCTTCGACCCCGAGGCGTACAAGGGCCGCAACACCGTGGAGCGCTGCTTCAACAAGCTCCGCCAGTTTCGCGCCGTCGCGATGCGCTTCGACAAGCGAGTCCGCATCTACCAGGGCACCATCGACGTCGCCTCTATCCGCATCTGGCTCCGAGACCCAGTCCCTTGATCTACAAGACCGGTCCCAACCCAGGGCCTCGTCAACATAGGTTGACACATGGTCGATGTCAACCTATGTTGACAGCGTGGCTGATCGAATACTGCTCGCCTGCGGGGTGGCCGCCGGTCCCCTCTTCACCGCCGCGTACCTTCTAGAAGGCGCCACCCGTGCCCACTACAAGCCGCTACGCCATCCGGTCAGCTCGCTCGCCCTCGGCGACCACGGATGGACCCAGACCGCCAACTTCATCGTCGCGGGCCTGCTGTCCCTGGCCTTCGCTGCGGGCCTGTGGCGTGTCGGAACCTCACGCTGGGGCTCGTTGCTCGTCGGTGTGTGGGCGATCGGCCTGCTGTGCGCCGGGATCTTCCGGACAGATCCGGTGAGCGGCTACCCTCCCGGAACCCCCGACCTGCTCCAGCACAACACCAGACAGGGAACTCTCCACGACCTCTTCTCCCTCATCGGGTTCGTGGCACTGGCCGCGGCCTGCATCGTGCTCGCTTGGTCGGGCACGCGCGGATGGGCGATCTACTCGATCGCAAGCGGCGTGCTCTTCGCGGCAACGATGGTGCTAGCCGGCACCGCATTCGCCCAAGAGAAAAACCTGGTCGATCTAGGCGGACTGATCCAGCGCATCTCGATCACCATCGGCTGGGCATGGCTGACCCTGCTCGCCGTACGTACCCTGCGCGCCTGACCCTCCACCCGGCTTCTCGGCGCGCAGCCACGGCGGGCAAGGGCACTGCCGCGGCTGGCCTAGTCCTTGATCCACAGGACACGCTCTAGTGCCGCATCAGGCAGCGTTCGCCCTATTGACTACCTCGCAGAGGCGTTCGCCCGCGGCGTGCTTGTTCCAAGGTAAGGCAGGACTGACTTGCCTCACCGTCGTTCCTCTGGCGTCTGACGCACCGCGTAGCGAAGCACCGTGGTCTCGCCCTCCGCGTGGGAAGAGACCGCCTCGAGCTTGATCGGAGCGCCACCGGCGCTCTCAAAGAGGCGAACGCCCTCGCCGACGAGGACCGGAGCGATATGCACGATGATCTCATTCAGGAGCCCGGCCGCGAGACACTGCCGGGCGACGTTGGCGCCAAGGATGACTACGTTCGCACCATCGGCGGCCTTCTTGGCAAGCGTCACCGCCTGCTCGATGCCCATATCGAGGAACTGGCCGGTCACACCCTTCACGACAGGAGGTTGCGCCGGCGGATCGTGGCGCAGTACAAAGAACGGCCCGCGAAAGGCGCCTCCGTAGAAACCCGGTTGCAGGCGATCCTCGACATCCTGCGTACGCCGGCCGACCAGCAACGCTCCCGTCGATCGGACAACCTCGTCGGCGGTCTGGCCTGGCCCACCATCGACGCCAAATGCCCATCCCATGTCATCGTCCGGTCCCGCGATGAAGCCGTCCAGGCTCAACATCGTGTGCCAGAGCACCTTCCCCATCCTTACTCACCTTCCTTAACCCATGTACAGCCTTGTTGACCGGGATCGTCCCTGAAACTCATCGGCGGCGTGATCACAGGTGGACATAGACAGGGCGAACGTTGCCTGATGACGCGAACTGCTCCTTGGCGGCCGCCGTGCCGAGATCGACGGAATCAGCCAGCGGATGCTGACCCTGACCCTGCGCGCACTGGTCCGCGACGGCCTGGTCGGCCGCACCGCTTACCCGACCGTGCCGCCACGCGTCGACTACGAACTCACCGACCTGGGGTGCACGCTGCTCACCCCGATCGCCGCGCTCCACGAATGGGCTGTGGCGCACCGTGACGACATCCGCCACGCGCGCGCCCGCCACGACCACGCGACCGGCGACCCGGGGCCCGAATCCCTGGCGGCGCGCACTTGATCAAGGCATTCCGCCTACAGGGCCAGCGGGTTCGCGAGCCTTTCGAGCTGGTCGACCATCGCCGGTAGATCCGCGGCGAACGGATGGACGAGTACATGGTCGGCGCCGGCGTCCAGGTGGGCGCGGAGCCGCTGGGCGATCGCCGTCTCGTCGCCCCAGGCGAGGATCGCGTCGATGAGCCGGTCACTCCGGTCACCCGCAAGATCCTCGTCGCCGTACCCCAGTCGCCGGTAGTGCCGCGTGTAGGGGGAGTCGACGCCACGCCGGGCGGTCCCGAACATGGCGCGCAACCGGCCACGTGCGGACGCCGGGTCGGTGTCGAGGACGACCGCCTGATGCGGGATCAGCAGTTGGCCGGAGCCCAGGGCCGCCCGTGCGTTCGCCGTGTGCTCGACCGGCTGGAGGAACGGGTGCACGCCGTCCGCGCGCTCGGCGGCCAGCCGATGCGCCTTCGGGCCGAGGGCGGCGAGGATGCGCGGGTATCGGACGTCGGGTAGCAGCCGCTCGGCGGCCGCGTCCATCGCGTCGAGGTATTCACCGAGCCGAGCGAGTGGCCGGTCGCCGCTCTGGCCGCCGAGGCCGAGGATGAACCGGCCGGGGTACGCCTCCGCCAGAGTGGCCGCGCCCGTGTGCATGGCGACCGGGTCGCGCATCCCGATGTTGGCGATCCCCGTGCCGACGACGATCCGTTCCGTGGCGGCCAGCATCAGCCCGTGCTGGACGAGTGCGTCACGGCTCACACCCGGGGAGGTCGCCGGCGGCTCACCGCTCCACAGCGAGCCGTACCCGAGGCGCTCGATCCGGGCGAACTCCCGCCGCTGCACCGCGACGGGGGTCACGAGCAGTGTCTGCGGCGGGATCCACACGCCGAACCGGCCGAGCCGTCGCCGAGTCTCCTCCACGGTCATGACCGCCCCCCTTGGGATTAAGCGGAGGTAACCTCCGATTGTGGTTTCGGGTCACGATACGGAGGCCACCTCCGATCGGCAACCCCGCTGGAGACGGTCTCGGGCTCATTCTGGAGCGGTACGGACGCGGCATCGATCCACGCCTCTGCGCGGCCTTCCCGGCCGACGTCCTTTCGGTGGCTGAATCAGGTCGCCGGGGTCGATGCCGGCCCCGCACAGGACGACGACGATCCGCTCGCCATCTTGTGCGGGTCGGTACTCAGTCCCGCCACTGCTCCGCGGGGGACTTGCCGGGGAGCGGCCTGCCGATGAGGGCGAGGGGGACGAAGAAACCGACCTGGCCGATCGCGATGGCAAGCGTGGCGAGAGCCTTGTCGTCGTAGTGCTCGGACGCCAGGGCATAGAGCTCGTCAGAGACGCGCTCGCCGCGCGGGTTCGGGGTGTACACGGCCTCGACCAGCGCCAGTGCGACACGCTCGGCCTCGGTGAAGTACGGCGCGTCCTTCCAGGTCGCCACGGCGGTAATGCGCTCTTCGGACTCCCCGGCCTTACGCAGGCTGCCGGTGTGCAGGACGGTCAGGTAGGTGTTGCCCACGATCTGGCCGGCGCGCAGTTGCATCAGGCTGATGGTGGTCTGCGGGACCGTACCGTTCCCGGTGGCCTTGAACAGGGCGCCGGTGACCGGCCCGAACTCGGGGACGAGCTTGACGGGGTTGGGCAGCCGCGACTCGGTCGTCATGACGGGTTCCTTCCTCGATCTTCGATGGGTTCCGCCGCTATGACGGATCCCGGAGGATGGATGTGACGGGTCGGCTAACTCGCGTCAGTCGGCGTGGTGCACCAGCGGCGAGTCGTTGTCGATCCGGCCTGCCTTGGCCGTATTCCATTCGACACCGCATTCGAGTTGCGGGAGGCTGCGGGCGATGACGCGACGCACCGACACGCCTCCCGCCTGGGACGAGCGCACGCAGCTGACCACTTTCCTCGACTATGCGCGTGACACGGCACGTGCGAAGTGCGAGGGACTGTCTGCGGAGGACGCCCGCAAGGCCCCGCTTCCGAACTCACCGCTGATGACGATGTGCGGCCTGATCGGCCATCTCCGCTGGGTCGAGTACCACTGGTTCCAGGTGATGTTCCTGGGCGAGGAGCCCGAGGGCCCCCTCACAGAGGCCACCGACGAGGACCCCGACCCCGAGATGCGGCAGGCGCAGGACATCCCGCTGCCCCGCCTCCTTGCCGAGTACGAGGAGCAGAGCGCCCGCTACCGCCGCCTGCTGTCCGACCACGACCTGGATTCCAAGGCGAGCCGGCCGTTCCGGGACGGCAGCCACGCGGACCTCCGGTGGATCGTTCTCCACCTCATCGAGGAGATCTCCCGCCACAACGGCCACCTCGACATCGTGCGCGAACTCGTCGACGGGCGCACCGGCGTCTAATCCGGTCCCATTCCAGAGACCACGCCGTCATCTCCGACCGAGAGACCGTCAGGCTCGGACGGCGATGACGGCGACCTCGACGCATTGACCGCCATTGGCGCCAGACCTGCTCGACTTCCGCCAGTCGCGGATCGGCATGGACATCACTCTGCCGATCATGGTCGGGTGGTGACGACGGCGACTTCGATGCACTCGCCACCGTTGGCGCCAGAGTGGCTCGACTTACGCCAATCGCTCGTGATCGGCATGAGTGTCGCTCCGCCGATCATGGCTGGGTGGTGACGACGGCGACCTCAACGCACGTCCCACCGTTTGCGCCGGAGCGGTGCGACTTACGCCACTCAACGTTCTGCTGGTTCACAGCTCCTCCTGAACCTGCCGGATTAGATCCAAGGACGCGGATACCGGCAACGCTACGACGCGCAGGGCCTCGTAGGTTTCGGACATCGTCTTAACCAGTTCTGGCTTCTCGTGGAGGTGATTGCTTGCTGGATCTTCACTGTAAGCCAGGTCTGAGGAGTCGTTGAAGCTAAGAATTAAGAAGCTTGAGGTTAGGCCCGCGTGCGCCCCGGTTGTGTGAGGGATCAGCTGTATGTTGATTCTCGGCCGGTTCGCCAGTTCGGCCAGTCTGTCGAGTTGGGCGTGCTGTGTTTCTTTGCCGCCGATTGCGCGGCGGATGACCGACTCGTCGATGATCGCCCACAGCATGGGTGGCTTATCGCGATTGAGGATCTCCTGGCGTTCGATCCGCGCGGTGACCAGATCGTCGATGACTTCGGGTCGGGCGGCCGGTAGGCCCGCCGTGAGCAGGGCGCGGGCGTACTCCGGGGTCTGGAAGATGCCCGGGACTACGACGACATCCCACATATGGATGCCTGAGGCCTGACGCTCCGCTTCGACGTAGTGAGCGAACGACTGGACCGGGTGGGTCTCGTGTTTGAGGAGGCCGTGGAGGACCATGAGGGTTCCGCCGGTCTTGAGGGCCTGGTCGCAGCGTTCGACGAAGTCGCGGCGGGGGACCTTCTGGGCGGTCTCGACGTTGCTGATCATCCCCTCCGAGTAGTTGATCAGCTTGGCGAGGTGGCCCTGGGTCATGTTGCCGGCGGCGAGCCGGTAGCGGCGTAGTTCGGAACCGAGCGCGATCAGCGTTGGACTGCGCATCTATGTCCCTTTCTGTACTGCTTTCCGGGGGGTTCACGGAGCCTCGCTTCAGTGCATCCCGAATTCGCGAAGTGAAATGCATTCCGTGCTGGGTATCGATGCCAACACCAAGCGTAGTTATCTGTGGTCAGGATGGTGACGAATCGACGGAATCAGAGATCGCGAGGGGCGGTGCGGGTCATGCGCCGGGTAGAAGAACGTCGTACCGCATGGGAGCGCGGGGAGATTAGGGGAGTGCTGCTGGGGGAGATACGACTCCCGATAAGACCCGAATCGGCGACGCCCGCCCGCCGTTTTCTCACGGCGGTCTCTCTCGCGTGGGGGATCCCCGACGCCGTCGACACGGCCGAACTGCTCGGCTGCGAGCTCGTCACCAACGCGGTCCGCTACGCCGCCGCGATGCCGGGGTCGACGCTGCGGCTCCTGCTGATCCGGGACGGCGACCGGTTGCGCGTCGAGGTCCACGATCCGTCCACCGAGCCTCCGGCCGCCAAGGACCCGGCGCTCGACGCCACGAGCGGACGCGGCCTCCTCATCGTCGGCGCGCTGTCCTCCGACGCCGGCTGGCACCCCACCGCACACGGAAAGGCGGTCTGGTTCGAGCTGCTACCCAAGTGGCCCTGATCGTGTGACACAGGAGTTCGGGTCGCCGGGACGATATCTGGCGTACGGCTTCAACGCCCCGGAGTACAACGACCGGCGCTGATGCGCGGTCGCGGCCCGACCGCGTCCAGCACGCCCTTGATCTCCTCGCTCACGCCTCCAGACTTGCCGATTTAGCAAGTTTTCGTGCCATCGGCGGCGGCTCCAGGTGAGGGTGGTCGCCGTACCCGACGACCGGCACGAGGGAGAAATCACCAATGGGCCCGGACTCCACCGGCACGACGCAGGGCGCCGACGCCGCCCGCTTCTGGGACGAGCACTACCGCGCTCCCCGCCCTACCGAGACCGGCCGGCCGAACCCCCTGCTCGCCGAGATCGCAGGAAGCCTCACCCCGGGCACCGCCCTGGACCTGGGCTGCGGGGCCGGCGGTGACGCGCTCTGGCTGGCCGATCGCGGGTGGCGGGTCACCGCGGTCGATATCTCCGCCAACGCCGTACGTCGCCTCGCCGAGAACGCCCAGGCGCGCGGCCTGCACGCGTTGATGTCGGTGGAATGCGTCGACCTGGCCAAGGACTTCCCCGAGGGCGGCTTCGACCTGGTGTCCGCCCAGTACTTCCAGACAATGTTCGCGTTGCCGCGGAGCCGGGTTCTGTGCACCGCCGCGCACGCGCTGCGCCCCGGCGGGCGGCTCGTGGTCGTCGACCACGGCTCCACGGCACCCTGGTCCTGGAACCAGGACCCGGGGATCCACTACCCCACACCGGACGAGGTGTCCGCCGAACTGGCCCTCGACCCGGTCCAGTGGCAGGTCGAGCGCGCGGACATGCCCCGGCGGCGCGCGACGGGACCGGACGGTCAGACCGCGACCGTCGTCGACCACGTGCTGGTCATCCGCCGTACGGCAGCCTGACCCCCGCCCTGCTCCCCTGATCCGAGAGGACGACCATGCCACCAACACCCCGTTCCGCCGAGCACCGTCGCGACACCGGCCCCCCGAAGACCGGACCGGAAGAGAAAGACGTACTGCTGGGCTTCCTCGACTACCTGCGCGCCTCGGTGATCGCCAAGGCGCACGGCGTCCCGGAACCCCAGGTCCGTACGCCCGGCGTGGCGTCGGGAACGAACCTGCTCGGCCTCGTCAAGCACCTCACCCACGTCGAACGCCACTGGTTGCTCGCCCAACCGGTCACCGACTGGGAAGCCACCTTCCGCCCGGAACCGGACGAAAGCGCCGACGGCATTCTCCTCGCCTACCGGGAAACCTCGGCCCGCGCGAACGAGGTGATCGCCGCCTGTCCCGACCTCGCCACGGCCGGACCGCGCCCGGGCGGTCGGCCCGGCCCGGCACCGTCCCTGCGCTGGACCCTCACCCACCTGATCGAGGAAGCCGGGCGCCACGCCGGGCACGCCGACATCCTGCGCGAACTCATCGACGGTGCCACCGGACGCTGACCCACCCCAGTTGATCGCTGGTCGGATCCCTGGAATCGATCGTCTAAAGGATCTCGTCGAGATGGTCGGCGTAGTACTCGATGGCCCGGCGGTACGACTGGACCCGGGGGTCGCCGCTGGTCGCGGCCAGGACCTTGAGCAGGCTCCCCACCGCGTCGCGGGAGGAACCGAGGTTGTACGAGGTCATCGCGAGGAAGGCGGTCAGCGCCGCGTCCCCCGGAAACTCCTCCAAGCCTCGGCGGAACGTCGCCGCCGACGGCTCATGGCGACCCAGCACCCGGTACGTACTGCCCAACCCGAGGAACGCCCCGTGCCGGTCCTCGGCCGACAGGCCGGAACCGCTCAGCGCCCGCTCGTAGAAGGGGGCCGCCTCGGCCTCCAACTCGAGTACGTCGTGCGCCCACGCGGTCTGATAGGAGATCTCGGCGTCGTCGGGATACCGCTCCGCCAGGGCCAGCAACCGTACGCGGGCCTGCTCGGCCTGCCCCTCCTCCCGGAGCCGTACGGCCTGCTCCAGCGCGGAATCGCGATCCTCACTCATGCCGACGTACGCTGCCAGTCCTCGTCCTCCCGGGGCAAACCGGCCTCGGCCGGCGTGCATCGTCATGACGGCAGGAAGACCGTGGTCGCCTCGTCGGCGAGTACGGCGGAGTGCGGGGCGTCCGGATCGGTCTGTGCCAGGTGCAGCAGCCCGAGGATGGCCGCGTAGGCGACCCGGGCCCGAGACGCCGCCCGGTCCGGCGGCAGGCCGAGCTCGCGGTAGGTACGAGCCAGGAGCTCCAGCCGGGCCTGATTCACCTGGTGAACCGCGTCCCTGACCCGGGGGTCGTTGCGGTCGCCGAGCAGGCTCAGGTGCACCGATGGCGCCAGCGGCTGGACGGCCTGTACGACAGCGGTGAGCAACTCGCGCAACCGCTGTGCCGGATCGGCGATCGCGGCGAACTCGGCGAGTCCCCCCTCGCCATGACTTCGTACCCACTCCGCGAGTGCCGCGGCGATCAGCTCGTCCCGGTTCCGGTAGTGCGCGTAGAAACTGCCCTTGGTCACGCCGAGCGTCCGCGCCAACGGTTCGACCGCGACCGCGGCCAGCCCGCCGTCCGCCATCGCCTTCAGTGCGGCCAGCGCCCAGTCCTGGGCGGAAAGCCGGGTCGACCCGTTCACCACGGGCAACAGCGTACGCCGACGTCATTGACGGGTTCACCAGCGAAGGATACGGTAGCGTATTAATACGCTACCGTATTAAGGGGCGGTTGATGGGGCACCCGAAGATTCGCCGAGTGGTCACCGGGCACGACGCCGAGGGCAACGCCCGCGTGGTCGACGACCGTGATGTCGAGCCCATCACTTCCGAGCTGATGCCCGGCTATGCGGCCTACCGGCTGTGGGGCCGGGACGAGCGACCCACGTTCCCGGACGACGGCTCGCCGTGCCGCGCCGAGGCGTGGTACCCGCCCCGAGACGGATCGCGCTTCATGATCAACACGATCCCGCCGGGTGAGCTGGTTCTCCCTGTGGATCTGGATATGGCCGCGGCCCTGGACGAGGTGGAGCGGCAGATGCCGGGCGCGATGGCCGCGATGGAGCCCGACGCCCCGGGGATGCACACCACCGACAGCCTCGACTACGTCCTTGTCGTCTCGGGCGAGGTCGCACTGGAGCTCGACGACGGCGATCAGACCGTGTTGCGGGCCGGCGACGTGGTCATCCAGAACGGCACCCGGCACGCCTGGCGCAACCACGGCACCGAGCCCTGCGTGATCGTCGGCGTCGCCATCGGCGCGGACCGCAGCCGGTCCGCATAGTCGACGTCGGTGATCCGGCCAGGGCGCGTTAGGTGTCCTGCTGGAATCGTTGCAGGTCGTCCAGTTCCAGGGCGGGGCCGCCGAGGGGCGGTGCGGTCGGGTCGGCGCGTAGTCCGGCGAGGAACAGGGTGGCGTGTCGGTGGGTGAGGGCGTGCTGGGTCTCGGCGGGGATCGGTCCGGGCAGCGGCCGTGACAACCGGGTGAGCAGGAGTCCGATATCGCCGAAGGTCACGTCTTTGCGGAGCCTGCCGGTCTTGTGCGCCTCCGCCAGCAGCTCCTCGACGAGCCGTGCCGAGGTGGCGCGGGCGGCCTTGAGTCGCGGTTCGTTCAGATCGAGCACGGTCAGGAGCGTCGGGATCACCGCTGAGGTCCGCAGGTCCAACACGGCGTGCACGTAGGCGGCCAGCGCGTCGAGCGGGTCTGAGTTGTCCTGGCGGGCCCGCTCCGCGGCCTCGATCGTCCCGTTCAGTGCCGTGAGGACGACGGTGTGCATGAGCGTGTCGCGATCGGTGAAGCGCCGGTACAGCGTGGCGATCCCGACCTCGGCGCGTCGGGCGATCTCCTCAAGCGACGCGCTCGGGCCCTGCTCGACGAACACATCTCGGGCCACCTCGAGCAATCGTTCGTAGTTGCGGCGCGCGTCGGCTCGCATCCGCCCCTCCCTCTCCCGAGCGTGCTCCGACTCTAGCACTAGACGGAGGGAAATCCTTCGTTTATTGTTCCGGAGGACACCCCTTCGTTTAAGGGAGAGTGAGATGACCGGTGTGCAGGCGACCGGTGGGACCGGACTGCGCGGGCCAGGCAGGCCGGAGCGGCGCTGGTTCGCGCTCGGCGTGATCGCCGCCGCACAGTTGATGACCGCGCTGGACGCGACGATCGTGAACATCGCGCTGCCCTCGGCCCAGCGCGCCTTGGGGTTCAGTGACGCTCAGCGGCAGTGGGTGGTGACCGCCTACACGGTGTGTTTCGCCGGCCTGCTGCTGTTCGGCGGGCGGGTGGCCGACACCATCGGCAGGCGCCGAGCCTTCCAGATCGGTCTGGCCGGGTTCGGGCTCGCCTCACTGGCGGCCGGGCTGGCGCCCACACTGCTCGTCCTCGCCGTGGGACGTGCCCTGCAAGGGGCGTTCGCCGCGCTGATCGCGCCGACCGTGCTGTCGTTGCTCGCGGTCACGTTCACCGAACAGCGGGAGCGGACCCGGGCGTTCGCGATCTACGGAGCGGTCGCCAGCAGCGGGGCGGCAACAGGGCTGCTGCTCGGCGGCGTCATCACCGATTACCTGGATTGGCGGTGGTGCCTGTTCGTCAACGTCGCCATCGCCGGCGCCGTGCTGGCCGCCGGCCGCGTCGTACTCCCCGCTCCACCCCGATCCGGATCCGCGGGTCTCGACGCGAGCTCTGCCGTCCTGGTCACCGGCGGACTCGCGGCCGTGGTGTTCGGATGCGGCCAGGCCGCCGTGCACGGCTGGACGCAGCCGCTCGTGCTCGGCGCAGTGATCGGCGGGGTGGCCATGGTGGGCGTGTTCGGGCTGCGGCAGTCTCGGATCACCGACCCGTTGCTCCCGCTACGCATCCTCGCCGATCGCGGCCGCGCCGGTGCCTACCTCGGCACCGCCACGGCGGTCGTCGGAGCGTTCGGGATGTTCCTGACGCTGACCTACCACCTCCAGGTGGTGCTGCACTATTCACCGGTACGCGCCGGGCTGGGCGTGCTGCCGATGACGCTGGCGAACGCGCTCAGCGGCTACCAACTGGGCAACCGACTGATGCCGCACCTCCCGTCGCGGATCCTGATCGCAGGTGGGCTGCTGGTCGCCGCCGCCGGACTGGGCCTCATGACCCGACTGACACCGCACAGCGGATATCTCGCGATCATCCTGCCGGCCGAAGTGCTCATCGGCGTGGGCATGGGCGCGCTGTTCCCACCGGCGTTCCAGCTCGCGATCCGCGGCGTCACCCAACGCGACGCGGGCGTGGCGTCGGCCGTGATCAACGCCGCCACCCAGGTCGGCGGCTCCATCGGCACGGCCATCCTGAACACCCTCGCGGTCGGCGCCACCACCACCTACCTCGCCACCCACACTCCCACCGCGACCCGATACGAGACGGCCCTCGTCCACGGGTACGCGACGGCGACCACCTGGGCCACCGGTCTCCTCGCCGTCATGGCCGTGCTCGTGTACCTCCTCATCCCCGCACCACGACCCGCCCAGCGCGGGCGGACGAACCCGCACTAAGGAGAGAAGTCGATGTCCATCCAGCTCGACCACACCATCGTCCGGGCCCGTGACAAGTACGCCTCCGCCCGTTTCCTCGCCGCCATCCTCGACCTGCCCGTCGGCGAAGAGTTCGGCCCGTTCGTGCCACTGCACCTCGCCAACGGAGTGACCCTCGACTACATGACCGTCGACCAACCCCAGCCCCAGCACTACGCCTTCCTCGTCGACGAAGACGAATTCGACGCCGCCTTCGCCCGGATCCGAGACCAGGGCCTCGCCTATTACGCCGAGCCCGGCGGCGGCCGACCCGGCCACATCAACCACCGTTGGGGCGGCCGCGGCGTCTACTTCGACGACCCCGACCACCACGCGATGGAACTCCTCACCCGCGCCCCATGACCCAGCCCCACCGCTCCAACTAAGCGAAGATTGACGCGATTCGCCATCTGGTCATATGGTCCGCGGGTGAGCGCCCCCACCGAACGACTCCGGGATCCCCGGCAGCGAGCCGAACGAGCCGCGAGGATCCTCGACGCGGCGGCCGACCTGCTGCTGCGCCACGGCTACCGGCGGGTGACCATCGACGACGTGGCCGCCGGGGCCGGCATCGGCAAGGGCACCGTCTACCTGCACTGGAAAGCGCGCGAGCAACTGTTCAGCGCGGTGTTCGCGCGCGAGGTGCTCTACGCGGTGGACGAGCTGTGCCAGGCCCTGCGGCAGGATCCCCGGACGTGCCTGCTGCACCGCTTCGCCCGCACGTACTTCCTGGCCATCGCGAACCGGCCGCTGCTGCGCCGCTTCCTGCTGGGTGACCCCGAGCTGCTCGGCAGGCTGACCAGCGCACCCGACACCACCCGCGACGAGCGGCACAGCAGCGCGATGCACGGATACTTCCGGCTGCTCGCCCGGGACGGCCTGCTGCGCGACGACATGAGCGTCGAGGAGGCCGGCTTCGCCTATCAGGCGACCTTCGAGGGCTTCCTGCGGGCCGAAGGCGTTCCGTCCGTGGACGATCCCGAGCAGCGGGCCGACCTCCTCGCGCGAACCGTCCAGCGCGCATTCGAGAGCGAGTCACCGGCCGCCGACGCCGCCGTGAGGGACCTGGCCGACGCGACCATCGCGCTTCTGGGCGAACTGATCGACGTCGACCGTGCCGAGTTCGGCATCCCCGCGGCCTGACGGCGGAGGCAAGCCGGGCCCCAGACGCAGGACGGGCATCCGGCTTATCGATCATGGAGTCGTGAAACTTCGTGATGATCAAACCGGGGGGCGGGCGGCCATGCGGATGAGGGCGGTCACCAGGGATACGGCGCGACGCCAGGGCGTCGCTGCGTTGGCGGCGGCCGGGGTGGTGACGGCCGGGGTCGCGGTCGCGATCGTCGGAACCGGATCGGATCAGGCTGCTGCGGCCCGCTCGGCCGTGGGCGACGCGCAACGTCACTCGGAACGGGTCCTGTTCGACGGCGGGCGCGAGGCGGTCGGCGGGGTCAAGTACCACTCGTTCCGCATCCCGGCGCTGGTGCGCACCAAGAAGAACACGGTCCTCGCCTTCGCCGAGGGCAGGGTGAAGGGCAGCGCCGACTACGGCGACATCGACCTCGTCTACAAACGTTCCACCGACAGCGGCGCCTCCTGGTCCTCGCTGCGGCGGGTCATCGGGTCGGGCGCCGGCACATGGGGGAACCCCACTCCCGTGGCGGACCTGCGCAGCGGCACGATCTGGCTCTTCATGTCGTGGAATCCGGCCCACTACAGCGAGACCGGCGGGCACGGCACGACGAAGATCACGCAGTGGGGGCAGCGGAAGGTCTACCTGTCGAGCAGCCGCGACGACGGCCTCACCTGGAGCAAGCCCGTCGACCTGACAGCCAGGCTCAAGCCGAAGAAGCTCGCCAACGGCAAGACGTGGGCGTGGGACGCCATCGGCCCGGGGACCGGTATCCAGACGACCGTGAGCCACCCCGGGCGGCTGATCGTCTCGGCGCAGTTCCGCGACATCTACAGCGACGACCACGGCAAGACCTGGAAGGTGCGGCGCATCGTCGACAAGTCCACCAAGGCGTACCAGGAGCGGACGGGCGAGTCCACGATCGCCGAGCTCGCCGACGGCACGCTGTACCGCAACGACCGGCCACTCAAGAAGTACTGGGTCACCGCGAAGCGCCGGCTGGTGGCCCGCGGGACCATCGAGGGCGGTTTCACGGCGTTCGCCCCGGACAAGGCCCTGCTGGAGCCGACGAACGGCTGTGGTGCGTCCACGTTGCGGTACAACGTCGGCAAACCGTCCCGGCTGGTGTTCCTGAACTCGGCCAGCACGAAGACGCGGACGAGGATGACGGTGCGCATCAGCTACGACGCCGGCCGATCCTGGCCGATCGCCCGTGCCTTCGGTGACGCGCCGCTGCCCGGCCAGAGCAGCTCCTATCAGGAAGGGGGCTACTCCAGCATGGCGACGCTCGCGAACAACCGTGTCGGCGCTCTGGTCGAGGTCAACGAGAACGTGAACAGCACCTCATCACACCGCTCGATCGCGTTCCGCACGGTCAACCTGAGCTGGATCCTGGGCGGTAAGCGCGAACCGTCGTCCTGATGGGCGACCGCTGGCACCTGAGCCCGCGTCGGGGGCCTGAAACGGCTCTATCGGTGATCGCTTCCGTTCATTAGAATCCGCGCTACACAGGGGTCCTGGGAGGCGATCATGAGTCAGTCCCCCGACGCGCCGGAACCGAGCGAAGAACCCACTCCCGATTCTTCCGACCGGCCGGCACCCGGATCGCCGCCTGCGCTCGGGGCGCAGCATCCCCCCGCCGGACCCCAGCAGTCCGCCGGTCCACCGCAGCCGCCTCCCGGATCCCAGCCGCTTCCGCCTGGTCCGCCGCATCCGCCCGCCGGACCCCAGCAGCTCCCGGCCGGTCCGCCGCAGTCGCCCGGCGGACCGTACGCCGGTCCGCCGGGTCCGTCGCCGTGGTCGTACGGGCCGGGGCCGTGGGGTGCCCCGCCAGGACCGTGGCCCGCCCCACCGGAGCCCCCCGGACCGCCGGCCATGCCGCGGCACGGCGGGCCTTCCACCGGTCCCGTCGAGCGGGATCGCCTCGCCGTCCATCTCATCTGGGAGGGCGCGCTCGCCGTCATCGCCGTCGTGCTCATCGTCGCGACTCTGGCGATGACGCCCCATCAGAATCTGACCGTCGCGTTCGGCCAGGCCGGGTACCTCGGACTGGCGGCCGCCGGGCTCGCGCTCTCGATGCGGACCGCCTCACCCAACCTGGCCGTCGGCCCGATCCTCGGGTTCAGCGGTGCGCTGAGCGCCTCTCTCGTGACCCAGCACGGCTGGGGAAAACCGGTCGCCATGGTCACGGCGGTCCTGCTCGCGACCGTCATCGGGCTCGTACTCGGCCTGCTCGTCGCCGTCATGTCGGTGCCGGCGTGGGCGGCGACGTTCGGCGCGGCGACCGTCATGCAGGCGGCGACCATCGGGTTGACCCACGGCGAGATGATCCCGCTGCGCCTGGGGAACGGAAGCTACCCCACCGCCCTGTGGTTCGCGCTCTTCGCCCTGGTGTCGGTCGGTGGTGGCGCGCTGTGGCTGACCCCAGCCGTACGCACGCGGCTCAGCGCCGGCCGGGGCCCCGGCGACCCGGGCCGATGGAACGGCATGCAGTCCGGCCTGGGAGCCATCGCCGGGCTCACCGGATCGAGCTTCCTCGCCGGGCTGGGCGGTGTCGCCCTGCTCATGCGCGTTCAGGCGGCCGACGCCACGAGCGGCGCGAACCTCACCGTGTCGGCGTTCGCCGCCGTGCTGCTCGGCGGCACGAGCGTGTTCGGGCGGCGGGCCGGCGTCTTCGGCACGCTTCTCGGCGTCACGGTCGTCGCGGTCATCGGAACCCTCATCGTTTACAACGACGTCTCGTTCTGGGTGTCGGGCCTGGTCACCGGACTGATCGTCCTGGCCGGTCTCGGCGTCAACCGGGGTCTGGAGAGCATCACCGGCGCCCTGAACAGACCACGTCCCACGCCGCCGACCGCTCCGCCGCCGATGGGCGCTCCGGTGGCCTGAGCGCGCCGGCGCGGTCAGGCGGAGCCGGCGACGATGAGGCCGGACTCGTACGCGGCGATGACGGCCTGGACGCGGTCGCGCAGGCCCAGTTTGCTGAGCACGTTGCTCACGTGGGTCTTGACCGTATGCTCGCTGAGGACCATGGCGGTGGCGATCTCGGAGTTCGACAGGCCCCGGCCGAGCAGGACGAGCGTCTCCTTCTCCCGGCTCGTCAGCGCGTCGAGGCCGGTCGCGGGGGAGACGTCCGAGCGGGGCCGGCGCGCGACCAGGTCGGAGATCAACCGGCGGGTCACCGTGGGCGCCAGCAGAGACTCGCCCGCCGCGACGACGCGTACGGCGTGGACGAGGTCGTCCCGGCGCACGTCCTTGAGCAGGAACCCGCTCGCGCCCGCGTACAGCGCGTCGTACACGTAGTCGTCCTGGTCGAACGTCGTCAGCATCAGCACCCGGCTGGAGGTACGGGCGCAGATCAGCCGCGCCGCCTCGATGCCGTCCAGGTGCGGCATCCGGATGTCGAGCAGCACCACGTCCGGCGCGTGTTCGGTCGCCGCGGCGACCGCCTCGGCACCGTCCGACGCCTCGGCCACCACCGTGAAGTCGGGCTGGGAGTCCAGGATCATCGCGAAGCCGCTGCGCACGAGTTCCTGGTCGTCGGCGATGACGACGCCGATGGTCACGGGACCACCACCGGCAGGGTCGCGGTGACGGTGAAGCCGTCCGCGTCGCCGTGCGCGGAGGCGGTGCCGCCGCACGCTGCGGCGCGCTCGCGGATGCCGATGAGCCCGTTGCCGGTGCCGCCGAGCGTGCCAGAGCCGCCGACCGTGCCGGTGCCGCCGAGCGTCCCGGAGCCAGCGAGCGTGCCAGAGCCGCCGAGCGTGCCAGAGTTGCCGAGCGTGGCGGTGCCGCCGAGCGTGCCAGAGTTGCCGAGCGTGGCGGTGCCGCCGAGCGTGCCAGAGTTGCCGAGCGTGGCGGTGCCGCCGACCGTGCCAGAGTTGCCGAGCGTGCCGGTGCCGCCGACCGTGCCAGAGTTGCCGAGCGTGCCGGAGCCGCCGACCGTGCCGGAGGCGGCGAGCGCGCCGGAGCCGGTTCCGTCGTCGCGAACAGTGATCACGAGTGACTCTCCCCAGTCGAGGGTGACCGCGACCTTGGTGGCGGCCGCGTGCTTGAGCGTGTTGGTGAGGGCCTCCTGCACGATCCGGTAGGCGGCCACCTCGGCGTCGGCCGTCAGCCGGCCCGACCCGGAGACCGAGTACGACGCGGCCAGTCCGGTCTCCTCGACCTGGGCCACGAGCGACGGGATGGCCGCGACGGTCGGCTGCGGCGCCCGTACGCCGGTGTCCTGTTCCTCCTTGAGGATGCCGAGCGTACGGCGGAGCTGCGTCATCGCGTCCCGGCCCGCGGCGGCGATCGCGTCGAACGCCTTCTCCGCCCGGTCCGGCATCGTGCGGACCGCCACCGGCCCCGCCTCGGCCTGCACGACCATCACGCTGACGGCGTGGGCGAGGACGTCGTGCATGTCCCGGGCGATCCGGGCCCGTTCGGTCGTCACCGCCCGTACGGCCTCCGCCTCCTTGTCGCGTTCCAACTGCCCGGCTCGGTAGGCGAGGTCCTGCAGGCGCTGCTCCCGGCGTTGTGCGAGCGTGCCCAGGACGAGCGCGCCGATCCCGGTGAGGAGGCCGATCGCCGCCGTCGTCGGGCTCTTCACGGTGCTCACGCCCATCACGATGAGCAGAGCCAAGACGATGTACCGCTGCCAGCGCCGGCCGACCCACGCGATCGAGTAGGTCGCGACCAGGATGCCCCAGCTGGTCGGTTGCGACGGCACCCGGTCCACCGTGTTGTACGCCATCACCGAGGCGGCGATGGCGAGCAGGCACAGGATGGGGAACCTCCGCCGGAAGAGGAGCGGTAGCGCGGAGCACGCCAGGATCACCCATGCCCAGGGGGAGAAGGGCTTGGCCTCCGGGTCCCGGGGGATCGCCAGCGGGGCGTAGTACACGGCCAGGACGAGCAGGGCGACCGCCGCGTCGGCGGCGTACGCCCGGGCCCCGGCGGGCAGGCGGTCCCACCAGGCCTTCGGGTCGGGCGCGGTCATGCGGTCATCATCTCCGAGGTCCGGTGAAGTCGGGCACGCCCGGCTCGAGCGAGACCCGCTGCCAGTGACGGTGCCGGCGGGCGTCCGGCGCGGCGGCGGTGACGGTCCCGGCGGGTTCGTGGCCGAGCCCCCTCATCACGCGATCGCGTGGGCGGCGCGGCGGGGGCGGCGGAAGGCCATGGGTGCGAGTGCGAGGGCGTACAGGGCGCCGGCCACGGGGATGTAGTCCAGGTTCGTCGCCGCGGCGACCGTACCGGCCAGGACCAGGACCGGGGCCCACCAGGCGGCCGAGCGCGCGACCGCGGCCACGACGGTCAGCCCGAGGAGCCCGACGTAGAACAGGATCGGCACGACCGTGTAGACGACCGGCTGCACGCCGGGGACGTCCTGGATCTGCTGGAACATGTGCTGCTTGTCCGCGGCGTCGCGGGCGAGCAGGCCGACGACGATGTCGATGCCGATCTGCGCGACCGAGGCGGCCAACCCGATGAGGCCGATCGCGGCGAACGAGGTGCTGGTCCGGCCCGGAGCGAGCCGGCGCAGTTCGACGATGACCAGAGCGAACAGCACGAGACCGGCGAGCATCAGCAGGTGGCCGAACGTCCAGCCGGCGCGGCTCTGGCGGTCGATCAGACGGGCCACCCCGTACGCGCCGATCAGCGCGGGCGCGGCGATGAAAGAGACCTTTCCGAGGTTCACGGTGACTCCCGAGTGCGGTGGATCGATGCCGCAATCCTCGGGATCTCCGGTCGTCGGGGGATCGCCGGTGAGAGCCATCTTGCGGCATCCCCCGTACGACCGATCCGTCGTGCGGAGCAGTGCGTCAGAGCCAGTGGTTGTCGTGGCGCAGGTAGAACTCCGCGCGCTCCTCATCGCTCAATCCGCCGAGCCCCGCGGCGAGGCCCTCGAAGTAGCCCTCGCGCGGTGCGCCCGGGGAGAAATGCAGCAGCATCGAGGCCGGTTCCCCGGATTCGTTGCGGAAGGCGTGGATGCCGCCCGCGGGGACGTGGACGTAATCGCCGGGAACCGTGTCGATCCAGCGCTCGCCGTCGTAGATGCGGACCGTTCCACTAAGGATGTAGAACGACTCGGAGATCGACCGGTGGAAGTGCGCGCTCGGGCCACTGGGCTTCGGCCCGAACTCCCAGCGGTACATGCCGAACAGCCCGTCTGTCGAAGCGCTGGTCGCCAGATAGTGCACGGTGTTGCCGGACGGATAGGTCACCTCGGGCTCGTGGTCGGCCGGCCGGTAAGTGGCGCTGACCTCGCCGTGCTCGCCCTCGTAGCGCGCCGGTGGATAACTCACATCGTCTCCTTCGTGTTCGAGCCGAACATCGCACTGTGTGTTCGGTGAGTAGCGCATATGTAATAGCGAAGGATGCCACTCAATCGCCGTTTCGACCGGTATATGATCATCGGGCTTACCGACGCCACCAGAACGGAGTCCAGTGCGCATCACCCCCATTCTTCACAAGGCCGGTATCGCTGCCGCCGCCGTGACGCTCACCGCGCTTTCCGCGACCGCGGCCGGCGCCGCGACGAAGACACCCACCGACCTGATCCTGTCAGGCATGCCGGCGACCATCGCCTACGGGCAGTTCCAGCAGACGGTCCATGGCACGCTGCGGACCCGCGTCCCGGCGGGTCAAACGCCGCAACCGGTTCCAGGCGCCACCGTCCAGGTCCACGAGCTCATGGCGACGAACGTGCCCCTGGGCACCGCCACCACCGACGAGAACGGCGACTTCTCACTCCCGGTCACCCTCCTCGCCCCCGGTGCCGTCGAGGCGAGCTTCGCCGGCGACGACGCGCACTTCGCTTCCTGGGGCGGCGTCAAGGTCGCGCCCGCCGCGCTCCTGCCGACCAGGATCACCCTGCAGGGGCCCGCCTTGGCCGCTCCGCAGGGGCCCATGACCGTGACCGGTCAGGTCACCGTGCAGACGCCCGACGGCACCTGGGCTCCGGCGCCGTACGACACCGTGAACCCCGTCGACGCCGCCGGTGCGCCCTCGCGGGTGGCCTCCGACGCCGACGGCCGGTTCTCCTTCCCCGCGAATGCCTGGCACTCTTCGCTTCCGAGGGCGTGCGTCGACCAGCGCGACGGAACGTTCGTCCGGGACGCGTGCTCCGATCCCCTGGTGACGCCGTACTCCCCGTATCCCGTGCGGATCATCGATTTCAAGGCCGAACAACAGCCGCTGAAGCCCGGCCACTTCTCGTTCGTCGCGGACGTGACGTACGAACCCGACGACGCCGGCACCGCCGCCTACAACGGACCGGTCGTCCTGCAGTACCAGCCGAAGGGTTCGAAAACCTGGATCACGATGGCGACCGGCACCGCCACCGGCTCGCACAGCACGGGATACGAGTCCTACGGCGAGGTCGAGTTCAAGAACCTCTCGGGCTTCCTGCCCGGTGGTAAGGGCGTGCTGGCCGCCGGCGGGAACTGGGAGGTGCGGACGCCCGCACAGGGACGCTACCTCGCCGCCCAGAACTCCGATCAGATGTCGCTTCCCGCCGCTTCCGCCGTGGTCGACGCGTCGACTTACATCACCGGCAGCAAGGTGATCTCTCAGAGCGGCAAGCGTTACCTGACCGGCTACCTCACCGACGACCACGGCGTCGGCCCGCTCCCGAAAATGAAGATCAAGGTCTACTACCGCAAGACGAAGAGCGCTGCCTCGAAGTACCTCGGCTACGTCACCACGGGCTCCGACGGCCGGTTCCGCTACCAACTCACCGGTCATGCTCACGGCTACTACCAGGGCGTCTTCGCAGGTGCCGCGATGCCCGGCGGAGCGGACAAGGTCGGTTATCTCTTGGGTTCCAAGGGCGCACTCGTTCACTACTGATCAGCCACCTCGATCGCCTGCCGACGGAAAATGGCCGCCCCGGTTCGCCGGGCGGCCATTTTCCGTCTGCGGACGGCTGATGCGCTCGACGTGGCCGGGTGCTGTCCGAAGATTCATCCGATGTATGTGTTGACGCGATGTGGATCGCACGTAGAACATGTGCGGGCTGACCAGTAAGGCCAAGGCGCGTTGCCCCTGACCACGCCGAGGAGTCGCTCGATGCATGCGAGAAAGACCAGATGTCTGCTGCCGGTACTACTCTCCCTCGGGTTGGCCGCGGGGATGTCGCCCGCAATGGCCGCGCCACCCGAGGCCCCGATGGCCCCTGTCTCGCCGCCCATGGGCTGGAGCAGTTGGAGCGCTCTGCGTGAAGGCAGCGGCCTGACCCAGAACGGGATCAAGGCCCAGGCGCGGGTCATGCACGACAAGCTGCAGCAGTACGGCTATCGGTACATCAACATCGACGCCGGATGGTCCGACCACCTGGACGCGTACGGGCGCGACGCCTGGGACACCACCCGCTTCCCCGACGGCATCCCCGCGCTCGCCGCGTATCTGCACGGCCTGGGCCTCAAACTCGGCATCTACCTCACGCCGGGCGTTCCGATCGAGGCGTACCAGAAGAACCTGCCGGTCCACGGCACCCCGTACCACATGCAGGACATTGCGGACCCGACGCAGCCCGGCAACACTCACAACGACTCCTACCGCATCGACTTCAGCAAGCCCGGCGCGCAGGAGTACATCCAGGGCTACGCCGACCTGTTCGCCTCCTGGGGCGTCGACTACATCAAGATGGACTTCGTCGGCCCCGGCGGCGGCCTCGTCCCCGCCGACAACCGCCCCGACATGAAGGCATGGCACCAGGCCATCGTCGCCACCGGCCGCCCGATGCACCTGGAGCTGTCCAACTCGCTCAGCATCGCCGACGCCGCCACCTGGCAGGCCACCAGCAACGGCTGGCGCACCGGCGGCGACATCGAGTGCTACTGCGGTGTCAACGGATCCAGCACCCCGCTGACCAGCTGGCAGCGGACGTCGGCCCGGTTCGACCAGGTCGCCGACTGGCAACCGTACGGCGGCCCCGGCGCGTTCAACGACTATGACTCGATCGAGGTCGGCAACGGCGACGATGGCGGGCTCACCCCCGACGAGCGGCAGACCCAGCTGAGCCTGTGGTCGCTGGCCGCCTCCCCGCTGCTCCTCGGCACGGACCTGACCAAGCTCGACGCCGCCGACCTCAAGCTGCTGACGAACCACGACGTGATCGCCGTCGACCAGGACGCCACCAACGCCTCCCGGGTGAGCAAGAGCGCGACCGCGCAGGTCTTCGCCAAAAAGGCCCCGAACGGCGACGTGATCATCGGGCTGTTCAACACCGGGTCCGCCGCGCAGACCGTCTCCGTCGCCCCGGGGACGGCCGGCCTGCCCGCGTCCTCCGCGTACCGCATCCACAACCTGTGGACGCACGAGGTCACCCGATCCTCCGGCGACGCCATCGCCGCCTCCGTCCCCGCCCACGGCGCGGCCCTGCTCCGGGTGCGCCCGTGGGCCACTGGCATGGCGGCGGCCCGCCCGCAGACCGGTCTCACCGTGACCGCCCCCGACACCCTGGCGACCGGTCAGCAGGCCACCGCCACCGTGGACTTCACCAACTGGGGCACCACCGCCGCGACCGATGTCCACGTGACCCTGCCCGCCCCGAACGGCTGGACCGTCACCCCCGCCTCACCCACCTTCTTCGCCTCCGTCGCGCCCGGCGCGACCGTCCGCGCCACCTACCGCGTCACCGCACCGGCGTCCATCGGCGGGCTCTTCCCGACGGCCCGGCTCGACGCCACCGCCCGCTACCTCTGGAACACCCGCGCCCGCGCCCAGGCCGCCGGGCACACGTCCGTCCTGCTCGACGCGCCCGTCAAGGCCCCGTTCCACACCTTCGCCTCCACACCGGAGCCCGCGAACTTCTCGCAGGTCGGCACCGCTCTGGGCATCCGCGCGGCCGGCGCCGACGTCTACGGATCGACGAACCAGTACGGGGCGCTCTACCTCCCCGGCGCGGAACACGACGGCTCCACCACCACGGTGCGCGTCACCTGGCAGCGCTACCAGAACTCCGGGGCCAAGACCGGAATCATGGTGCGCAACGACATCACCGGCGCGAACACCTCGCCCGGCTTCGTGACCGTGGGAGTGAGCGCGAAGAAGGGCTACTTCATGCAGTGGGACGCCGACGGTGACGGCCGGCTCGACTCCGGCACCGCCCCCAACGGCTCCGGCGTCGGCACGCCCGTCCTGCCCAGCTGGATCCGGCTGGTCCGCTCCGGCACCACCTACACCGGCTACTACTCCACCGACGGCACCACCTGGACCCGCCTGAGCACCGCGAACGTCCCTTCCGCCGCGGCCACCCAGGACGTCGGCCTCTTCGGCACCGCCCACAACCCGGGCTACCCGAGCGAGGACGACTTCTCCGGCTTCACCACCAGCGATCACTGACGATCTTCGCGTGATGTCGCGGGGTGACACAGCCCCGCGACATCACGCGGAACGAGCGGGAGCGGTGGTGCTGGCGCGGAGGACGACTTCGCCGGTGATGCGCTCGACGCGGCTGCGGCGGGCGGGCTCGCGGAGGGCGAGGTTCATGACGCGCTCGCCCAGCTCCTCGAGGGGCAGGGCGACCGTCGTCAGCGGCGGGACCAGGTCGCGGACGATGGGGATGTCGTCGAAGCCGGCCAGGGAGACCTGGCCGGGCACGTCGATTCCGTGGTCGCGGAAGGCCGACAGGGCGCCGATCGCCATCACGTCGGTGAGGGCGAAGACGCACGTCGCCCGCGACCCTCGGCGGATCAGCTCGGTCGCGGCGGCGTAGCCGCCGTCGCGGGTGAAGGACTCCTCGATGACCTGGTCGTCGGGGAGGTCGATCCCGGCGTCGGCGAGGGCGTCGCGGAAGCCGCCCAGCCGGTCGGAGACGGTCGTGAGCGTACGAGGTCCGGTGAGCGCGGCGAAGTCGCGGTGGCCCAGGTCGAGGAGGGTGCGGGCGAGGGCGGCGGCGCCCTCGCGGTTCTCCGGCTGGACGGTGTCGACGCGGAGGCTGCGGTGGCGGCTGAGGACCGCCACGCGGCCTCCCGTCCGGATGTACGGGTCGAGCTCGGCGCTCATCGCGTGCTCCCACTCGCGGTCCTCGAACCCGGAGCCGATCAGCAGGATCGCGCGGGCGCGCTGGGCGCGGAGCATGGCGACGTAGTCGACCTCCCGCGCCGGGTCGCGGAACGTGCTGGCCAGCATGACGAGCAGGCCGTGGTCGGCCGCCGTGCGGGTGACGCCGCGGGCGATCGCGGCGAAGTAGGGGTCGCTGACGTCGTGGCAGATGAGGCCGATCGACTGGCTGGAGGCGCGGGCGAGCGCCTGGGCGTGCGCGTTGGGGGCGTAGGCGAGCTCGGAGGCGGCGGCCAGCACGCGCTCACGCAGGTCGGCGCGGACCTGGGTGGTGCCGTTGAGCACGCGGGAGGCGGTCGCGAGGGACACTTCGGCCCGCCGTGCGACATCCTGCAGCGTGACGTGCGCGCCTCCGGTGCCCGCCGTACTGTCGGCACCGCTCGCGCCGCCGCGTACGGTGCCTGCCGCGCTGACTCCATCGCCTGTCACGCCGCCCCCTGAGTCGCCACTGTCGTCCCCCATGGTGCGCCCTCCTGGCTCCAGCATGCCGTGAGCGTGCGACCCAGATCGGGATCGGGACCCCTCTTGACCGCACCGTACGCCGTCCCTACGGTAGCAGAAAGCGCTTTCAGAATGCGCTTTCTCAGCCCGAGCGCGGGTCCGAGCACGGAGGAGCTCATGGTGAGTCAGAGCACCACGTCCAGTGTTCCGGTGGCCGGAGTCGCGGAGCGTGACAGACCCGGACCCGGTGAGCGGTTCCGCGAGGCGGTCGTGCGGTCCTGGCGGCCGGTCGCCCTCCTCATCGCCTGTTTCGCCGCGTGGTGGGTGATCACCGCCGCCAAGCTCGTCGAGGCGTACCTGGTGCCGTCACCGGCCAAGACGTTCCAGGTGATGAGCGACAAGGCCGGCTACATCTGGCACCACACCTGGGTCACCACGTACGAGACGCTGCTCGGCTTCGTCATCGCCGCGATCATCGGCGTCCTCGCCGCCGTCGTCATGGTGTACTCCACGGCGATCGAGAAGACGCTCTACCCCGTCCTGCTGTTCGCCCAGGTCATCCCGAAGGTCGCGATCGCGCCGCTACTCGTCGTCTGGCTCGGCTTCGGCCTGGCCCCGAAGGTCGTCGTCGCGGTGCTCATCGCGTTCTTCCCCGTCGTCATCTCGATGGTCACCGGGCTGAAGGCGGTCGACCCGGAGATGATCCAGCTGTCGGCGACGATGGGCGCCGGCCCGCTGCAGACCTTCGCCAAGATCCGCTTCCCGGCGTCTCTGCCGCACCTGTTCTCCGGACTGAAGGTCGCCGTGACGCTCGCCGTCACCGGTGCCGTCGTCGGCGAGTTCGTCGGGGCCAACGAGGGCCTCGGGTACGTGATCCAGCAGGCCAACGGCAACCTCGACACCCCCATGCTCTTCGCCGGTCTGCTCGTCATGTCCCTGATCGGCGTCGTCCTGTTCGTGCTCGTGGAGTTCGCCGAGAAGCTGCTCCTGCCGTGGCACGCCAGCCGTCGCGGCTCCGCCGTGACCACCACCTACTGACCCACGACGAACGACGCCCCGCCGACGGAGATCCGACGAACCCGACGGAGAAGATATGAAACTGCGCAGCCTCGCCCTCGCCCTCATCCCCATCGTGGCGCTCACCGCCGCGTGCGGGGGAGGGGGCGGCAAGTCCAAGAGCGCCTCGGGCAAGGAGCTCGACAAGGTCACGCTGACCCTCAACTGGTACCCCTACGGCGAGCACGCGCCGTTCTACTTCGGCAAGAAGCAGGGCATCTTCGAGAAGCACGGCATCGACCTGGAGATCAAGGCGGGGCAGGGCTCGCAGAAGACGGTGCAGGCGACCGGCGCGGGCCAGACCGACTTCGGCTGGGCGGACACCCCGGCGCTGCTGGCCGGCGCCGCTCAGGGCCTGCCGGTCAAGAGCATCGGTGTCTATCTGCAGACCACCCCCGCGTCGGTGCAGTTCTTCTCGGCCAAGGCGATCAAGACGCCGGCGGACCTGAAGGGCAAGACGATCGCGGCGACCGCCGGCGACGCCCCGTCGCGGACGTTCCCGGCGTTCCTCAAGAAGAACGGCCTGAGCGAGTCGGACGTCCACCTGCAGAACACCGACCCGGCGGGCAAGATGGCCGCGGTCATCTCCGGCAAGACCGACGGCCTCATCGGCTACGCCAACGACCAGGGCCCGACGATGGCCGCCAAGTCCGGCAAGCAGGTGTCGTACCTGAAGTTCGCCGAATTCGGGCTGAACTACTACTCCAACGGACTGCTCGTCGGCGACCGGAAGCTCAAGAGCAACGCCGACCTGGTCAAGCGGATGTCCGCGGCCACCAGCGAGGCGTGGGCGGCGGCCGAGAAGGACCCGGCGAACGCCGTCGCCGCCATGCAGGGCGCGTCCCAGCAGCTGCCGTCGCCGACCGTGCTGACCGATCAGTTCAAGACGACGCTGTCGCTCCTGCACACCGACGCCACCAAGGGCAAGGCCCCGGGCGTCAACACCGACGCCGACTGGCAGCAGACCATCACCGTCTTCACCCAGGCCGGCCTGATCAGCAAGGCGCAGCCGCCGTCGGCGTACTGGGACTCCTCCGCCGCCCCGCAGGGCTGACCGACCGACGGAAGAGGTGACGACGATGGCCGGGCCCGGGAGCACACGGGAACGAGGATCAGTGACCGAAAAGGAAGGGAGCCGCGGCGGCAGCGTCCGGCTGGAGGACGTGGCCGTACGGTTCCGTACGAAGAAGAAGGACGTCACGGCGCTGCGCGACGTGTCGCTCGACGTCGCCGAGGGCGAGTTCGTGGCGATCGTCGGCCCGTCGGGCTGCGGCAAGTCGACGCTGCTCAAGCTGGTCGCGGGACTGCTCAAGCCGTCGGCCGGCGACGTACGGCTCCGGGACGAGGCCGTCACGGGTCCGCGCCATGACATCGGGTACGTCTTCCAGCGGGCCGCGCTGCTGGAGTGGCGCAGCGCCCGGCGCAACATCCTGCTGCAGGCCGAGATGCGCCGCATGCCCGCCGAGCGGGCCCGCACGCGCACCGCGGAGCTGATCGCCATGACCGGGCTCACCGGGTTCGAGGACGCCTACCCGCACGAGCTGTCCGGCGGCATGCAGCAGCGGGTCGCGCTGTGCCGGGCGCTCCTGCACGAGCCGCCGGTCCTGCTGATGGACGAGCCGTTCGGCGCGCTGGACGCGCTCACCCGCGAACAGCTGAACATCGAGCTCAACCGCATCTGGCGGGAGACGCGCACGACCGTCCTGCTGGTCACGCACTCGATCGCGGAGGCGGCGTACCTCGCCAACCGGATCGTCGTGATGACCGACCGGCCCGGCACGATCGCCGAGATCATCGACGTGGACCTGCCGGACGAGCGCGACTACGCCGCGACGATGGCGAAGCCGGAGTTCGCCCGCGCCACCGGCCGCATCCGCGACCTGCTCGGCGCGGCATCGGCCGCCGACTGACCGCGGCGAGCCGACGAGCGAGCGGAGTGGCCGGTGAGGCACGAGCCGGCCGCGAAGCGAGTGAGGAGGCGAGCGCGGCCATGAACACGCTCCGCACCGAACCCGCAGAGAGGAACACACAGGGATGGCACGCAGGTCCATCGGGATCGTCCTGAACGGCGTGACCGGCCGGATGGGGTACCGCCAGCACCTCGTCCGCTCGATTCTGGCGATCCGCGACCAGGGCGGGCTGACGACCGCCGACGGCACCGTGCTGTGGCCGGAGCCCGTCCTGGTCGGCCGCAGCGAGGTCAAGCTGCGCGCCATCGCCGAGCGGCACGGGCTCACGGAGTGGTCCACCGACCTCGAAGCGGCCCTCGCCCGGCCGGACGTCGACGTCTACTTCGACACGCAGATCACCAGCGCCCGGTCGCCGGCCGTCCGGGCGGCGATCGAGGCGGGCAAGCACATCTACACCGAGAAGCCGCTCGCCGAGGACCTCGAGGAGGCCCTCGAACTCGCCCGGCTCGCGGACGAGGCGGGCATCAAGCACGGCGTCGTGCAGGACAAGCTGTTCCTGCCGGGCCTGCTGAAGCTGAAGCGGCTCGTCGACGGCGGCTTCTTCGGCCGGATCCTGTCGGTGCGCGGGGAGTTCGGCTATTGGGTGTTCGAGGGCGACTGGCAGGAGGCGCAGCGCCCGAGCTGGAACTACCGGGTGGAGGACGGCGGCGGGATCATCGCCGACATGTTCTGCCACTGGCGGTACGTCATGGACAACATCATCGCGCCCGTACGGTCGGTGCAGGCCCTCGGCGCGATCCACATCCCCGAGCGCGTCGATGAGAACGGCAAGCCGTACGCCGCGACGGCGGACGACGCCGCGTACGGGATCTTCGAGCTCGAGGGTGGCGTCATCGCGCAGATCAACTCCTCGTGGACGACGAGGGTGTTCCGCGACGAGCTGGTGGAGTTCCAGGTGGACGGCACCGAGGGCAGCGCGGTCGCCGGGCTGCGGCGCTGCCGCGTGCAGCACCGGTCGATGACGCCGAAGCCGGTGTGGAACCCCGACCTGCCCGCCACCGAGGACTTCCGCTCCCAGTGGCAGGAGGTCCCGGACAACGCCGAGTTCGACAACGGGTTCAAGGCGCAGTGGGAGCTGTTCCTGCGGCACGTCGCCGACGACGGCGCGTTCCCGTGGGACTTCTACGCGGGCGCGCGCGGCGTCCAGCTCGCCGAGCTGGGCCTGCGCTCGTGGAAGGAAAGCCGCCGCATCGAGGTCCCGGAGATCGCGAAGTGAAGATCGACCTGCCCCGCGCGGACGGCTCGATCGTCCCGTACACACTCGGCGAGCCGCGCGCCTACCCACCGCCTGAGAGCCCGGCGACATCCCGCGTCGCGTACGCCGCCGCGCACGTCGTCGTCGATCCCCTAACGGATCCGGAGGCGATCGACTGGGAGACGACGCTGAGCTTCCGCCGCCACCTGTGGTCGTACGGGCTCGGCGTCGCGGAGGCGATGGACACCGCGCAGCGCGGCATGGGCCTCGACTGGCCGGCGACGCGCGAGCTCATCGAGCGCAGCGGCGCGGAGGCGCGAGCCTGCGGCGGGCGCATCGTGTGCGGCGCGGGCACCGACCAGCTGCCGCCCGGCCCGGCGCCGCTGGACCGGATCGTCGCCGCGTACGAAGAGCAGCTCGGTGTGATCGAGGCGGCCGGCGGGACGCCGGTCATCATGGCGAGCCGCCAGCTCGCCGCCTCGGCGGAAGGACCGGACGACTACGCCGCCGTGTACGGGCGGCTGCTCGGCCAGGTGGCGCGCCCCGCGGTGCTGCACTGGCTCGGCCCGATGTTCGACCCGGTGCTGGAGGGCTACTGGGGCTCGGCCGACCTGGACGCCGCGGCCGAGAGCGTCTTGGCGATCATCGGCGAGCACGCCGACCGCGTCGACGGCATCAAGGTGTCGCTGCTGGACGCCGGCCGCGAGGTCGCGATGCGGCGACGGCTGCCCGCCGGTGTCCGCCTCTACACCGGCGACGACTTCAACTACCCGGAGCTGATCCGCGGCGACGACGTCGGGTACAGCGACGCGCTGCTCGGCATCTTCGACCCGATCGCGCCCGCCGCGGCGGCGGCACTCGGCGCACTCGACGCCGGGGACCTGGAGGCGTACGAGCGGATCTTCGGGCCGACCGTGCCGCTGGCCCGGCACATCTTCGCGGCCCCGACGTACTACTACAAGACCGGCGTGGTGTTCCTCGCCTGGCTGGCCGGGCATCAGGCGCACTTCCGGATGGTCGGCGGCCTGGAGAGCGCCCGATCCGTCCCGCACCTGGTCCGGCTCTTCGAGCTCGCGGACCAGGCCGGGCTGCTGCCCGACCCGGAGCTCGCCGTGGTCCGCATGCGCGCGTGGCTCACCGTCCAGGGGGTGCCGTCATGAGCGAGCGAATCGAAAGCACAGTGTGCCTGGCCACTCTTCCCGCGCCGGGAGGTCGGCCGGGGTGGGTTGGTTGGGCGAGGAGGGAGGCCGCATGAGTCTCGACCGCTTCAGTCTCAACCAGTGGACGACGCGGTACTGGCCACTTCCGGACCTCGTCGCGGGTTGCGTAGCCGCCGGGGTCACCGGCGTCGGGCTCTGGCGCGAACCGGTCGCCGAGTACGGCCTGGCCCGTACGGCCAAGCTGGTCCGCGACGCCGGGCTGACCGTCACGTCGCTGTGCCGTGGCGGGTTCTTCCAGCTCCCGGACGCGATCGCCGACAACCGGCAGGCCATCGAGGAGGCCGCCGAGCTGGGCGCGCCCTCCCTCGCGCTGGTCAGCGGTGGGCTGCCCGAGGGCTCCCGGGACCTCGACGGCGCGCGGGCGCGGGTGGCCGAGGCGCTCGCCGAGCTCGCGCCGTACGCCGGGAGGTACGGCGTGCGGCTGGCGCTCGAGCCGCTGCACCCCATGTACTGCTCCGACCGGTGCGTGGTGTCGACCCTCGACCAGGCCCTCGACCTCGCCGCGCCGCACCCGTCCGACCGCGTCGGCGTCATGGTCGACACCTATCACCTGTGGTGGGACCCGGGCGCGTACGCCGCCATCGCGCGCGCCGGGGCGGAGGACCGGATCGCGCTGTTCCAGGTCGCCGACTGGATCACTCCGCTGCCCGAGGGCGTCCTGACCGGGCGCGGCATGCTCGGGGACGGCTGCGTCGAGTTGCGCCGGTTCCGTGCGGCCGTGGACGAGGCCGGCTACACGGGGCCGATCGAAGTGGAGATCTTCAACGAGGCGCTGTGGGCGATGCCCGGAACCGACGCCCTGTCCCTCTGCCTCGACCGCTTCGCCGAGCACGTCACCTGACATTCTTCGACCTCGCGCGTCAGCGCATCCTCCGCCGAAACCGCCCCAGACCCCCGAGAGGAAACATCGGATCTCTGACTCTTGACGCTCGATCCAACCTCATCTACGTTCGGGAAAGCGCTTCCAGAAAGCGCTTTCAGTCCCACGACCCCATGGGTGGCAGGATGACGAAGCTCAGATGGTGCCTTCTGACCGTCGTCGCTGTTCTCGCGGCCCTCATAATGCCGCAGACAGCAGCGCAAGCCGATGACCTACAACCCGTCAAAGACCCGATCCCCGAACGCCCGATAACCTCCGACCTGGGCCTGGTCCTCCAGGAGTACGCCCAGTTCCCGAAGTCCGATCCGACCCCCGCGCCCGTCGACCCCCGCCTGATGCGCACGAACCGGATCAACTACATCGGTGAGATTCCGGACGGCTCCGGCCGGATGTACGTGCCGGACCTCAACGGCAACATGTACATCGTCCGGAACGGCCAGCCGCACGTCTACCTCGACGTCAAGGCGGCCTTCCAACCGTACTTCTTCTCCGGGCGCGGCCTGGGCCAGGGCTTCGGCATCGTCGCCTTCGACCCTGATTTCAAGAAGAACGGCAAGTTCTACACCGTCCACAGCGAGCTGGCCTCCAGCACCACCAAGGTCCCGGACCTGACGCCGCAGCCGAACACCATCTACCACGGCGTCATCGACGAGTGGACGGCCGACGACCCGTCGGCGGACACCTTCCACGGGACTCACCGAGAGGTCCTCCGGCTCGGCTTCGCCGGACAGATCCACGGCATCCAGGAGATCGGGTTCAACCCGAACGCCCGGCCGGGGTCGAAGGACTACGGCAAGCTGTACATCGCCGCCGGTGACGGCGGGCAGGGCCAGGCCGCGGGCAACAACGACCCGCAGAACCTCGGGGTCCCGCAGGGCAAGCTCCTGCGCATCGACCCGCACGGCGACAACAGCGCCAACGGCAAGTACGGCATCCCGGCCGACAACCCGTTCGTCGGCAAGCCGGGCGACCTCGGCGAGGTCTACGCCCTCGGCTTCCGTGACCCGCACCGCTTCGGCTGGGACACCGGCGGCAGCCACCAGCTGTTCCTCGGCCACATCGGTGAGCACACCATCGAGGGCGTCTGGGACATCCGCGCCGGCGACAACGCGGGCTGGCCGAACCGCGAGGGTCCGTTCAGCTTCGTGAAGAACGACCGCTGCGACCTGTACACGCTGCCCTCGGACGACGCGAAGTACGGCTACGACTACCCGGTGGCCGCCTACGACCACGACCCGCCGGCGGGCTGGAACTGCTCCAGCGACATCGGCAAGGCGATCTCAGGCGGGTACGTCTACCGCGGCCACAAGCTGCCCGAGCTGTACGGCAAGTACATCTTCGGCGACCTGGTCGACGGCAGCGTCTACTACACCGAGCAGAGCCAGATGCGCCGCGGCGGGCCGCGCGCGCCGATCCACCAGCTGCAGACGTTCGACACGAACGGCAACCGCCTGACGATGCAGCAGTTCGCCGGCGACAAGCGGGTCGACCTCCGCTTCGGCCGCGACAGCCACGGCGAGCTCTACATGATCTCCAAGGCGAACGGCAAGATCTGGAAGGTCGTCGGCACGAAGCACTTCGCCTCGGGTCCGGTCGGCCACACCCACGTGGGCGGCACGGCGGGCGCCAAGAACTGGGCGCCGGTCACCCCGTCGAAGTGGAAGTTCGAGGGTAACCAGGTCATCCTCGCCGAGGCCGGCGTGCAGCGCCCCGGCCCGCGCCGTCCGTTCGAGTACGCGGTGCTCAGCAAGGGCCCGAAGTTCGGCACGGAGCGGATCGACGCGGACGTGCGGATCGACACTCCGACAGATATCAGCAACCGCGATGTGATCATCGTGTTCGGCTACCAATCGGACACGCAGTTCTACTACGCGCATCTGTCGCAGAGCAACGACATCTACCCGCATAACGGGATCTTCGTTGTGAACAACGCCGACCGGCTGCGGATCGAGGACCAGTGGGACCCGCTGCGCTCGCGCGGCGCTCCTCCGTCGATCACCGACATGAACTGGCACCACGTGACGATCATCCGCCATGTGGACACCGGTGAGATCGCGGTGTACCTCGACCACTCGAAGAACCCGCGGATGACGGCGGTCGACAAGACCTTCGCGTCAGGCCGGGTCGGGTTCGGGTCGTTCGACAACATCGGCCGGGTCCGCAACTTCCAGGTCACCGGCACCGCCGTAGGCGACTGATCCCGGGCTCGGGCCGCCGTCCGTCCGGTCCGGCGGCGGACGCGGCCCGGGCCCCACTGCCTCCCGGCGGTCACCGCCTCAGAGCGGTGGCCGCCGGGACTCCATACGCACGTGGAGGGAACGATGACAGATCTCAGCGAGGCGGCGGTCGCCCGCCGCCGGCGGCCCGTACGATCCCGGCGCCTTGGCGCGGCCCTCGTGGCCGCCGTCCTGTGCGCGCCGCTCACCGCGGCCGCGAGCGCGGCCCAGGCGGACGCCGGCACGACGTCGGCCCTGGCCCGTCACCACGGTGACGGGAAGGTGCTGCCGAGCCTGCGCCCGAACCTGGTCGCCTACTACGACTTCGAGCACCCCGTCCGGGGCAACCCCGCGCAGGAGCGCGACCAGGGGTCGTCCGGCACGACCATCAACCTGATCAACGGTGGCGGCGCCATGCGGGTCCGGGACAGCGCCTACCCCGGCGCCGGGCACGCGCTCCAGACCCAGCAGATCAACCCCACGACGTTCGGAAACGACGACTGGAAGGGCGGGATCTACTCCACGACCGGAGTGCCGACCCTCCACGCGTTCAACCACACCACGGCGATGTCGATCATGGGTTGGTTCAAGACGACCGGCCCGAACCCGAACCCCAACACCAACACTCCCGACCCGTCGGACTACTTCGGCGCCGTCGCGCTGACGGGTGTGCTCAGCGGCGACTCGCAGGGCCACAACGTGCGAGGACTGCTCGAGATCATCGACGTGTCGGGGACCAAGCGCCTGGTCGCCCTCGGCCGTCGCGTCGACGGCAGCAGCTCTCAGACGTTCGCCGCGAGCGAGGACTGGCACAGCATCCTGCCGATCGGCAAGTGGGTCTTCCTCGCCGCGTCGTTCGACTACGACCACGGCACCATGAAGCTGTACAAGAACGGCAAGCCGATCCCCGGCTTCTACGTGGTGTCGGGCGACCCCTGGGGCGTCGGGACCCCCGGCACGCACTACACCTCCGCGACCGACCCGCGCGGGATCAAGATCGGCGGGGGCTACCCGCAGAACACGCAGGAGGACAACCCCTGCAACTGCCGGTTCGACAGCCTGATGTTCCTCAATCGGGTCGTCACCGACAAGGAGGTCTGGCAGCAGTACAGCCGGGCCGTCTCAGGCCGACACTGACCACCATCCCCCGCCAGAACCGCGCGGTGAGCCCTTCCCCCGAGAGGCTCACCGCGCGGTTTGCGTCGTCAGGGCCGGCCGAAGCCGACGAGATGACCCTGCCAGTAGCCGGCGACCGAGCTGATCATCACGTTCTCGCCCGTGCGGGGAGCGTGGATGAATCGGCCGCTGTCGACCATCATCCCGACGTGCCCCAGCCCGTCGAGGAAGATGAGGTCGCCGGGCTGCACGTCGCTCTGCGCCACGTGGTGGACCGCGTTGTACTGGTCGGGGACGACCCGGGGGATGCTGACCCCGGCCGCCCGCCAGGACATCATCGTGAGACCGGAGCAGTCGTACCCCTGCGGGCCGGTGCCGCCGGAGATGTAGGGCTTGCCGAGCTGCGCGTAGGCGTAGTTCAGGGCCGCACGCGCCGAGCCGGACGCCGGACCGGTGTACGAACCGCCGATCTTGCCCTTCGGAGCGGTCGTGGCCTGGCCGAGCTTCTTCAGGAGGGCCTTCTGCTTGGCGATGGCCTGGTTGACCGCGGTCTTCTGCGCCTTGAGCTTCGCGACCTTCTGCTGGACCTCCTGGGCTGTGCCCTGCGCCTCGGCCTGGTCGCGGCGGAGCCGCTGCGTCGACGCGAGGAACGCGGTGAGCTCCTGACCGCGGCTGCTGGCCAGGTGCGTGAAGGTCGACATCTGGTCGAGCGCCGCGTCCGGGTTCTTGGAGGCCAGGACGGCGGTGGCCGGGTCGGACGTGCCGGTCTTGTACTGGTCGGCGGCGAGCTGCACGACCCGCCCGTGCAGCTGGTTGTACCGGACCTGCTCGGCCGCTGTCTCGGCGTTGACCGACTTGAGCCGCTTCTTGGCGGCGTCGAGCTCGGTCTGCGCCTTGTTGCACTGGTCAACGATCTTGTCGACCTTCGCGTTGAGCTTGTCCAGCTCCTTCTGCGCGGCGGCCGCCGACGGTTTGGTCGGGGCGGCGTGGGCGGTGCCGACCGTCGTCAGCGAGACGGCCACCGCGAGCGACGTGACCGCGCAGGCGCGGAGCGATCGCCGCAACCGCGAGCGCTCGGTGGCGCGCGCGTTCGTCAGGGGGTGGGAAGGCGCCACAGAAGTCCTACTCCTCTCCTTGCCGCCTTCCGGGCCGGCGATCGAGGCTTGGGCTGGAGCCACCCTGCCGGAACCTCATCGGTTCTGGACGCGCCTCGACGGCTGTGGATTCCCGGGTTCCCAAGGGGATTCGGCGGACGGCTGTGCTTCGTGTGAAGCCGGGGACAGCCGGGCTTTCCGTAGTTTAGAGGCGATCAGGCGCCTTTTGCCAATCAATGTTTCGTTAACCTTTTGCGACGTTGACGTTCATTGACCGGCCGCTACCGACAATCCCCGTGCGAGGGGTGAATAACGAACGTCAACGGACGTGCGAGGGCGCCTCGTCCGGTGGAGCGCATCGTCGGCTCCGGGGGAACGACAGGTGGACCAGCACGGGTGCCAGCGTGACGACGGCGAAGAGCCGCATGCTCTGCACGCTCGACACCAGCCCGACGTCGGCGTTGGTCGCCACCGACGTGGCGAGGACCGCGTTGATCCCGCCAGGTGTCGTCGCGAGGTAGGCGTCGGCGTACGACAGGTTCGCCAGGCGGGCCAGCAGCCACGCGAGCACCGCCGAGACGACGCTGACGATGATCGTTCCGCCCACCATCCAGGGGAGGAGCCGGCGCGCGTGCCGGAGGGAGTCCCGGCGGAACCGCAGCCCGATCTCCAGCCCGATGCAGGTGAACACGAGCGTCTGCAGCAGCCCGGCCGGCCGGAATCCGTGGACCGCTCCGGAGAAGGTCGCCACGACGGTCACCAGCATCGGACCGAGCACCATCGGAGCCGGCAGTCGCAGGCGCCGCCCCACCTGGACGCCCAGGACCGCCACGGCGCACAGCACCAGGAGTCCGGCCGGCTGATGGGCGCCGGCCACCAGGTGCAGCATCTGCGGGCTGACCGGCGAGTGCGGCTCGGCCGACCCGGCGCTTCCGTGCAGCAAAGGGCCGGACAGGGGGACGACCACCGGGGCGGTCACCGCGATCATGGCGACCCGGGAGTACTGGGCGATGGCGACGAGCCGGGTGTCGGCCCCGAGCTCGTCCGCGGCCACCAGCATCGCCGCAGCGCCGCCCGGTACCGTGGCCAGCGTCGCCGTCGGCCGGTCGATTAGACCAGTCCGCTCGATCCGCCGGGCGATCCCCACGCTGAGCAGGACCGTCACGACGGTCACGACGGTGAGCGGGAGCATCGCCGGCGCGGCCGCCCGCAGCGCCGCCGGCTGGATGTAGCCGCCCATCAGCACCCCGGCCATGGCCTGGGAGATGCGGTACGCCGGGCGCGGGAAGGTGGTGGTGACCAGCCCGGGCAGCGCGAGGACCATGCCCACGAGCAGCCCGGCGAGCATGTACGGCCCCGGCACCCCCGCCGCGTGCGCTCCCGCGCCGACCAGGAGGGCGGTGACGACGACGGCGCACCAGCTCCAGGCCGACAGCGGGCGTCTCACCCGGGCGTTCGGCGGGCCGGCCGTTCCGGACGGCCGGGCCCGTGCCTTCCCCATAGACACCACATGGTCACTGTGTCCATCGCTGCGGCCGGTGATGGTTATGGCGGCGAACGCAATGGCCAATGAAGATGTCGCTCTAGGCCAAGGCCGGCCCGCTTACACCGTGTTCCGTCTCAAAACCGCGTGACGTTACGACGCTTATTCGACGGTAAATGTCCCTATCTGGGTTGTCGTGAGGTTCGGGGCGCATGATGCGTTGTGTCCCGACGCGGGACGGTGAGGCGCGCTCACTGGTGACGGTCATGGGCCGCAGGGCCATGGTCGTGGCCGGCGTGCTCGGCCTCGGGGGAGCCGCCCATCATCTTCAGCATCGGGATGCCGCCGGTCCGGACGAACCGGGTCAGCAGGACGGCGGTGAGGACGAGGAAGGCGATGTTGAGCCAGGTCGTGTAGTTCCAGGACACGCCCGCCTCCATCACGACCGCATGGTGCTTGCCGGGAATGAGGCCGGTCACGCCGAAGATCAGCTCGACGAGATAGCCGGCGATCACCATGGCCGCGTAGAAGGTGCCGGTGATGAACAGGGCCATCCGAGTGCCGTAGTACTTCCGGTAGATCACGATGATCGGCAGGATGATCAGGTCGGCGAAGATGAACGCGACGACGCCGCCGAAGCTGATGCCGCCGTTCCACAGCACCGCGGCCAGCGGGACGTTGCCGATCGAGCACACGAAGCTGATCACCGCCACGAGCGGTCCGACCAGCGGTCCCCAGATCTTCGCGGCGAGCGGGTGGTCGACGAGGAAGAAGTGCTGCCAGAACGAGTCGGGCACCCACGCCGCGATCGCCCCCGCGATCAGCAGCCCGATGACCAGGTCGCGCAGGATCGCCGCCCACTCCATGACGAACACGTGCGCCACCGAGGTGAAGCCCTCGCCCGACAGGAGCCGCTGCCAGAACGAGCCCTCCCGCTGGACGGACATGTCCATCGCCGCGTGGCCCTCCATCGAGCCGGCCACGCCGCGTTCGGCCTGCTCGCGGGCGGCGCGCAGCAGCCGTTCGCGCAGGAACAGCCGGAACAGCACCGCCAGGACCACGATCATGATCGGCCCGCCGATGAACTCGGCGGCGGTGAACCGCCAGCCCATGAGCAACGCCAGGATGATGCCGAGCTCGATCACGAGGTTGGTCGAGGCGATCTCGAACGTCATCGCCGCGACGAAGCTCGCGCCCTTGCGGAACAGCGAGCGCGCCAGCGCCACCGCCGCGTACGAGCACGACGATGACGCGACGCCCAGACCGGCGGAGATCGCGAGCGTACGCGGCCGCCCGTCGCCGAGCAGCCGCACGACCGTCGACCGCCGCACCACCGCCTGGACGATCGCCGACAGCAGGAATCCCAGGATCAACGCCCAGAGGATCTCCCAGGTCATCGACCCGGCGATCGCCAGCGCGTGACCGATCGCTCCCATGCTCGCCCTCTTTTCAGCAGAGGTTTCACCGCGTTCAGGTCTCGAACCATATACCCGTGGGGGGTTTATTTCTATCCGGCATCAACGGTGATTTGGGACGTACCACGCCTCCGGCCGGATATGCGCGCGGGCTACGGATCAGCGGTCCGGGCTCGACAACAGGAGGGAGGCCACGCGTTCCGGGTCGTCGGGCATCGGAACGTGGCCGCAGCCGGGCAGGATCACGTGCCGGGCCGCGGGGAGCATCTCCCGCGCGCGGAGCGCCTGCCGTGGCGGCAGCAACCGGTCGTCCTCGCCCCAGCCGATCGTGACGGGCACGCGTGCCGGCGGATCGGGGGCGAACCGGTAGCGGCGCGTGCAGGGCAGCGTGGCGGGAAGGGCGGCCGACGCCGCGAACGCCTCGGCGGCGGCGCGTGCGTCGGCCGAGGACAACCGGGCCGGGTGACCGTAGTACGGGCGGAAGAGCAGCAGCCGGACGGCCGCGATGCTCGCGAGCGTGGGCCCGATCGGCCCGGACAGGCGGGCGAGCGCCCGGCTCAGCCGCAGGGACGCCATCGTGGCGCGGATCTCCCGAGTGTTCCAGAAACCGATCGGCGACAGCGCCACCGCCGAGGCGACGTCTCCGGTACGGGCCAGCTCCAGGGCGATCGCGCCGCCGAGGGAGTTGCCCGCGACGTGGGGGCGGTCGAGGCCGAGCGCCCCGATCGCCTCCCGCACCGCGCCGACGTACCCGGCGACGTCGTAGCGCACGCCGGCCGGCAGCGACGGCGACTCCCCGTGCCCGGGCAGGTCCAGGGCGATCACCTCCCGTTCCTCGGCGAGAAGGTCGCGGACCGGACGCCAGGTCCGGCGATCGAGGCCCACTCCGTGCAGGAGCACCAGCGGCGGGCCCGTGCCGGATCGGTCGTGCGCGAGCATGGGACACCCCTCGGTGGTCAGGGCTCAGTGAGCGTGGGGCATGCCGGTCGACCGGGGCCTGCCGGGCGGGACGAGCCACAGCGCGAGCACCGCGGCGACCGCCGCCGCGACGGCGAACACCGCGTACGCGTCGGTGAATCCGCCGATCGCGGGGACGGCGGACAGGCCGGTCGCGGCGATCGTGGAGGCGACGGCGACGCCGACGGCGGCACCCAGCTCGTGGAAGGTATTGATCACCCCGGAGGCGAGCCCGGCCTCCTCGTGCGTCACGTGGGCCAGCGCGGAACTCGTCGCGGCGACGAAGACCGGCCCGACTCCCACGGTCGCGACGACGATCCCCGGCAGCAGCCCGGTGGCGACGCTGCCGTGGCCCGAGAGCCCGGTGAGCAGCCCGGTCCCGACGGCGATCAGTCCGAGGCCGCCGACCGCGACCGGCCGGGTGCCGATCGTGCCGACCAGCCGTCCGCCCAGGTGCGCGCCCAGCCCGGTCCCGAGGGCCGCGGGCAGGAAGAGCAGGCCCGTCTCCAGGGCCCCGATGTGCCGCGCGTGCTGCAGGTACTGCGAGCCGAGGAAGAACATCGAGATCAACAGGCCGGAGGCGACGAGCATCAGGAACGCGCCCGCGGCGACCGGGCGGCGGGCGAGCATGCCCACGTGCATCAGCGGGTGCCGTACGGTCCGCTCGACGAGCGCGAAGACCGCGTAGAGCACGACCGCGGCGGCCAGCGGCACCAGCGTGCCGGCGGCGGACCAGCCGGCGTCCCCGGCGTGGATCATCCCGTAGATGAAGGCGGCCGTCGCGGCGGTGACCGTGAGGGCGCCGAGCACGTCGAGCCGCCGCGCGCCGCCGGAGCCCTGGGCGGGAACGGTGGCCGGGAGGGCGGCCAGTACGGCCATGCCGACCGGGACGTTGACGAAGAACGCCCAACGCCAGCCGGGCCCGGCGGTGAGCACGCCGCCGGCCAGCACGCCCGCCGCGAACCCGATGCCGCCGAGCGAGGCCCACACGCTCAGCGCCTTGGTGCGCTCGGCGCCGTGGAAGGTGGTGGTGATGGTCGACAGCGCCGCGGGGGACAGCAGCGCCGCGCCGACTCCTTGGGCGACGCGCCCGCCGAGCAGGGACGCCTCGTTCTGCGCGAGGCCCGTGACCAGCGAGGCCACCGTGAAGACCACCAGCCCGGCCAGCATCATCCGGCGGCCGCCGAAGGCGTCCGCGAGGCGACCGCCCAGGAGCATCAGGCCGCCGAAGAACAGGGTGTACGCGGTGACGGCCCAGGTCAGCGCCGTACGGCCGAGCACGAGGTCGCGGCCGATATCGGGGAGTGCGACGTTCACCACGGTGACGTCGAGGATCAGCATGAACTGGGCGACGCTGATCAGCGCGAGCGCCGCCCAGCGGCGGGGAGCGTGCGGCCCTGAGGCTCCGGGATCGTGGCCGGTGCGGCTCGGATGCGGGGAGTGCGTCGGATGTGCCATCGAACGCTCCTTAACGGTCGGACATGCCGCGGCGTGCGGCGAACAAGCCGAGGACGGTGACGCGGGAGTTCACGAGGACCGGTAGAGGTCATCGTGAGTACTTAACTCGTACATCTGTGTTCGAGTTAACGTACCCCTGGCGGGTATGTAAGCACAACACCCCTGTACGACTTCCGTTAATCTCCTCGCATGGGGCCGAGCACGCGGCGCGAAGCCGCCGAGGGCCGGGCGGGCGGTCCCCGCCGACGGGCCGACGCCGAGCGCAACATCGCGGCGATCGTGACCGCCGCCACCGACCTGCTCGCCCGCGACCCGGACGCGAGCATGACCGACATCGCCCGCGCGGCCGGCGTCGGGCGGGTGACGCTGTACGCCCACTTCCCGTCCCGGGAGGACCTGATCCGGACGGTGCTCGCCGCGGCGATCAGCCACAGCATGGGAGCCGTCGAGGCGGCGGCGCCCGACGAAGGGCCGCCCGCAGAGGCGTTCGCCCGGCTCATCCGTACGTGCTGGCCGATCCTCGACCGGTTCGGCAGCCTGCACGAAGCGGCCCGGCGTGCGCTGCCCGCCGAGGAGGTGCGCCGCCACCACGACCTGCCGATGGGTCGCGTCGAGCGGCTCATCGTGCGCGGTAAGGAGGCCGGGTCCTTCCGCGCCGACCTGCCGGCCGAGTGGCTCGTGACGACGGTGTACGCCCTGCTGCACGCGGCGGGCGACGAGGTCCAGGCGGGACGCCGCACCGCCGAGGAGACGGGCGACCTGCTGGAACGGACCCTGTCGGCGCTCCTGCGCACCCCGGACGCCTGAGCGCGTTTCGGGACGGACGAGATCGGGAGCGAGGCTCCCCGGCCGTTGACCGGGAGCGAGGCTCTCCGGCCGTTGATCGAGGGCGAGGCTCTCCGGCCCTCGATCGAGGGCCGGGGCTCCCGGCGGTTGATCGAGGGCCGGGCTCTCCGGCCGCCGGCCGCGCGACGCGGGACGGGTCCCACCCCCCTGCGGAGGCGGGGCCCGTCCCGGAAGTGTCAGCGGGCGGCCTGGAAGCGGCGGAGCCGCAGGCTGTTGCTGACCACGAACACGCTGGAGAACGCCATCGCGGCACCGGCCAGCATCGGGTTGAGCAGGCCGGCGGCGGCCAGCGGCAGGGCGGCCACGTTGTAGGCGAACGCCCAGAACAGGTTGCCCTTGATGGTGCCCAGTGTCCGGCGGGACAAGCGGATGGCGTCGGCGGTGGCGCGCAGGTCGCCGCGGACCAGCGTGAGGTCGGCGGCCTCGATCGCCACGTCGGTGCCCGTGCCCATCGCCAGGCCCAGGTCGGCCTGGGCGAGGGCGGCGGCGTCGTTGACGCCGTCACCGACCATCGCGACGACCTTGCCCTCGTCCTGGAGCCGCTTGACGACGTCGACCTTGTCGGCGGGCAGCACCTCCGCGATGACCTCGTCGATCCCGACCTCGGCCGCGACCGCGCGGGCCGCCGCCTCGTTGTCGCCGGTCAGCAGCACCGGCGTCAGGCCGAGTGCGCGGAGCCGCGCGACGGCCTCGGCGCTGGTGTCCTTGATCGTGTCCGCGACGACCAGCACCGCGCGCGCCTCGCCGTCCCAGCCGACCGCGACCGCAGTCCGGCCCTCCGCCTCGGCCGCGGCCTTGGCGCGCTCCAGCTCGGCGGGCAGGTGCTCGGACCACTCCTCCAGCAGGCGCGTACGCCCGACCAGGACCGCGTGGCCGTCCACGATGCCCTGGACGCCGAGTCCTTCGACGTTGGCGAAGTCCTCCGGCCGGGGCAGTGCGCCGACCCGCTGGGTCGCGCCCTTGGCGATGGCCTGGGCGATGGGGTGCTCGGAGGCGTCCTCCAGCGCGCCGGCCAGCCGCAGCACCTCGTCGGCGTCCTGCCCGTCGGCGGTGACCACGTCGACCAGGCTCATCTTCCCCGTGGTGACCGTGCCGGTCTTGTCCAGCACGATCGTGTCGATCCTGCGGGTCGACTCCAGCACCTCGGGGCCCTTGATGAGGATGCCGAGCTGCGCGCCGCGTCCCGTACCGACCAGGAGCGCGGTCGGGGTGGCCAGGCCCAGGGCGCACGGGCAGGCGATGATGAGCACCGCGACGGCGGCGGTGACGGCGGCGGAGACGCTGCCGCCCGTGCCGAGCCAGAACCCGAGGGTGGCCACCGCGAGGGTGATCACGATCGGCACGAAGATGCCGGAGATCCGGTCGGCGAGCCGTTGCACCGGTGCCTTGCCGCTCTGCGCCTCCTCGACCAGCCGGGCCATCTGCGCGAGCTGCGTGTCCGCGCCGACCTTGGTGGCCTCGACGACGAGGCGGCCGCCCGCGTTGACGGTGGCGCCGACGACCGTGTCGCCGACCCCGACCTCCACGGGCACGGACTCGCCGGTGAGCATGCTCGCGTCGACCGCCGAGCTCCCCTCGACGACGGTCCCGTCGGTGGCGACCTTCTCGCCCGGCCGGACGACGAACCGGTCCCCGGCCTTGAGCTGTTCGATCGGGACGCGCTCTTCGCGCTCGCCGCGCAGCACGGCGACGTCCTTGGCACCCATCTCCAGCAGCGCCCGCAGCGCGGTGCCGGCGCGCCGCTTCGACCGCGCCTCGAAGTATCGCCCGGCCAGGATGAACACCGTCACCCCGGCGGCGACCTCCAGGTAGATGTTCCCGGCTCCGGAGGCGCGCTCGATGGTGAAGGTGAACGGGTGCCGCATGCCCGGCTCTCCGGCGGTGCCGAAGAACAGCGCGTACAGCGACCAGCCGAATGCCGCGATGGTGCCCAGGGACACGAGCGTGTCCATCGTCGCCGCGCCGAGCCTGAGGTTCTTGTACGCCGCGCGGTGGAACGGCAGCGCCCCCCACACCAGCACCGGCGCCGCGAGCGTCAGCGACGCCCACTGCCAGTACCGGAACTGCAGCGCCGGGACCATCGCGAGGAGGATGACCGGGACGGCCAGCACGGCGCTGACGAGCAGCCGGTCGCGCAGGGCCCGTACGGGCGCGTCCTCGGCCGTCTCCTCCTCGGCGGGCTCGGGGGTGGGGAGTGCGGCGGTGTAGCCGGCCTTCTCCACCTGGGCGACCAGGTCGTCGGGGGTGACGCCGGGGCCGAAGCTGACGCTCGCCTTCTCGGTGGCGTAGTTGACGGTCGCGGTGACGCCTTCGAGCTTGTTGAGCCGCTTCTCGATGCGGTTCGCGCACGACGCGCAGGTCATACCGCCGATCGCCAGCTCGACCCGATCGGGTGTCGTGTGCGTGGTGGTGCTCATCGCCCCTCCTGGCCTGCGTGGTGCTGGTGATCGCCGGAGGTGCCCGCGCCTGTCGTTGCGCCGGCGACGACGGTGAACTCGGCGGTGTGGACCGCGCCGTCGTGCTGGAAGTCCAGGTAGAGACGGTACGTGCCGGCGGACGGTGCCTCGGCGTAGAACGTGATGGTCGGGCCCGGCTTCGTCTTCCCGTCGCCCGGCTCGCCGTCCGGGTGGACGTGGAGGTAGGCCAGGTCGCCCTGGCGCAGCGCCACGAGGTGCCCGTACGCGGCGAGGTAGGGCTGCAGGTCGGTGACCGGTTTGCCGTCCCGGGAGATCGCCAGGTCCAGCCGGCTGGTCCGGCCCGCCGCCAGGGTGCCGTTGAGGGTGACGGTGTAGCCGTCGACGGTGGCGATCTCGGCCGGGGCCGGCAGCGGCCGTGGCGTGGCGTCGCCCGCGACGGTCGTGTCGATGCCGAGGGTCAGCGGGTCGGCGCCGGTGGGCTTGAAGTCGGCGAACGCGCGGTAGGTGCCCGGCCCGCTCAGCGGGGAGGCCACCCGCCAGATGCCGTCGGCGGCCATCGTCGGGTGCACGTGCCGGAAACCGGACAGGTCGCGGCGGACGACGATGAGATGCATCCGCTTGTCGTGCTGCGTGTCGAACGCGGTAACCGCCCGTCCGCTCGGCCCGAGGATCCGGAACGCGAACGCGCCGGTCGCGTCGGGCACGGTGGTCAGGGTGTAGCCCCGGTCGGACACCAGCAGCCCGCCCGGCAGCGCGCTCTCGGGGTTTTGGTGCTCCATGCCGCCGTGCATGGTGTGCGGCTTCTCCTCGGCCCCAACGGGGCCGGTCAGGTGACCGGCCCCCAGCGCCGCGCCGAACACCGCCGCCAGCCCGAGGCCGAAGATGCCGAGCCTGGCCGGTGTGTTCATCACTGTCTCCCTTTGCTCCGGTCGTCTCCGGAGCCGCTCGCTTCGATCAGGAAGGGACGACTTCGTAACCGGCCTCGTCCACCGCGTCCCGTACCGCCTTCTCGTCGAGAGGGGCGGCGCTGGCGACGGTGACCACGCCGGAGGCCAGGTCCACCTTCACGTCGGTGACGCCGTCGATGGCACCGACCTCGGTGGTGACGGCCGAGACGCAGTGCCCGCACGTCATTCCCTTGACCGTGTACTCGGTGGTGGTCATTCCGTTCTCCTTACGCGTCGTTCGAAGCCGGAGGTTCCGGCCGAGTCTCAACCTATACCCATCCGGGGTAGGGCATATCGGGGACCATAACATACCCCCGGGGGGTGTCAAGAGCCGATGCGTACGCGAGGAGGCGGTGCGGAAGGGGTGTCAGCTCGTCTTCGTGATCACGCCGACGCGGGTGAACACCGTCTGGCTCGCGTCGGTCTTGTAACCGGTGAGGCTGAACCACATCTGGGTCGGCGACTGGAGCACCAGTTGGGCGTTGCTGCCATTGGGGCAGTCACCCTTGGTGACGCCCTCGACGAGGTTGACCGTCGTGGAATTGGGGACCGCTTGCGCGGCCCAGGCGTTGCTGATCTGCAGCCGGCTCGCGCACTTGTAGTCGCCGTAGTCGGCGGTCGCGGACGTCGCGCCCGCCGCGATGGTGATCCGTACGCTGCTCTTGCTGCCGGGGGACTCGGTGACGGTGCCGGACCAGGTGCCCGCCATGTCCGCCGGGAACACGCTGGCCAGCGGCGCGGACGACGACGTCGTGGGCGTCGGGGTGGGCTTCGGCGTGTGGCCGCCCTGCTGCGTGGTGAGCACGAGCGGGATGGCGACCGCGGCGGCGGCGAGGACGACACCGGCCGCAACGCCGTACACGACCGCCGGTCGCCGAAGCGGCTTGTCCGGCGGCATCGTGACGGTCGGAGGCAGGTACGGGGAGGGGGTACCCGGCGGCCACGACGGCATCGGCGAGAGAATCGCCGGCCCACCGGGCACCGGCGTCCGGCGGCCGAGGAGCCGGAGCAGGACATCCTGCGCGCTGGGCCGCGCCGCCGGATCCTTCGCGAGGCAGTCGGCGACGATCCCGCGCAGCGGCTCGGCGAGGTCCCCGAGGTCCGGTGGCTCGTGGATGATCCGCCTGATCACCTGCATCACGCTGTCCTGCCTGAACGGGGGGCGCCCGGTCGCGGCGAAGACGATCACACATCCCCACGCGAAGACGTCCATCGGCGCCGCGGCCGGCGCCCCGCCGATCTGCTCCGGCGCCATGTAGGCGGGCGTACCGACGACATGCCCCGTCAGCGTCCCCGCGGCGTCCACTGCCCGGGCGATTCCGAAGTCGATCACGCGTGCGCCGTCGGGACCCATCATGACGTTGCTCGGCTTGAAATCCCGATGGACGACGCCCGCCTCGTGGATCGCGGCGAGCGCCGTCGCGGTCGCCACCGCCAGCCGGTGCAGCGCCGAGCCGACACGCGGCCCCTGCTCGGCGACCAGCCGATGCAGCGAGGGCCCCGGAATGAACTCACTCGCGATGTACGGCTGGATCGCGTTGAAATCGACCTCGATGACCTCGGCCGTACAGAACGCCTCGACCCGCTGGGTCGTCTGGATCTCCTTGACGAAGCGGCCGAGCTGGGAGGTATCGTCCGGCCGCGCGTGCAGGACCTTCACCGCCGCGCGCCTGCCGGTACCGTCCTCGCCGAGGAAGACGACCCCCTGCCCACCCTCACCAAGCCGGCCGATCAGGCTGAACCGCCCGATGGTCGCCGGATCCCCCGCCCGCAGCCCGTCAACGTCGGACATCGCCCCGCCTTCCAGTACCGCACCCCACGATGCGGCCGGATCACCGCGATTTTATCGATCAGCGGTCGAATAGGGCAGACCTCGGCATCCCCGACACGCGCGATATCCGAGGAACGGCAGGACAGCCTTGATCGCCGAGGATCTCAGGTGCCAGAGCACCAGAACTCCTCGGCCATGGGAGCCAACGGTGACTCATCGGGAGCAGTCGACCGGGGAAGCCCTCGACTGGAAGACGAATATCCACAACATGTGGACGACGTCGCGGTGTTGGCTCGATTCACCTGACTACCCGATCGGCTGCCAAAGCACGGGAAAGGCCTGATCGCCGTCGGTGGTGGTGTCAGCTGAAAAGGCCGACGAGGGACCCTGCCCAGGTGTTCAGGAAGCCGACGGCGCTGTGCACGGCCCAGCGCTGGGTGAGGTAGCCGACGGTCTCGATCAGCAGGATCCACACGGCGGCGCAGAACAGACTCGTCGCGATGGCGGCGCCCCAGGAGTCGCCGGTGTCCGGATACGTGCCGACCAGGCCGAACACGATGCCGACCGCGCCGAGGATCAGCGCGCCGATCACTGCTCCCGCGTAGAGGTCTCCGGCGATCGCTCCCACGACCAGTCCGGCGGCGAGGCCGATGAGGAGCGATATCGCCCCCATGAACAAGGCGATGCCGGTCATTATCTCGTACCGCGTGATCGCGAACGCGGCGACGGAGAAGACGGTGAACATGCTCAGAGGCAGAAAAAGGGCGGCCGCGAAGTAATCGGTGTGCGCCGCCGGATGGGCGAAGCCCATGCCGACGACCAGTGGCGTTCCGACCAGCAACAGCCCGGTCAGGAAGAGGCCGAGATTGCGCCACCCTTTGGAACCGCTGGTCCCATCGTCTTGCCCGGCCGTGGGCTTCCCGCCGGACTTGGGGGATTCGGTCTGCAGCGTGCTGGATGGAGGCGCGGCAACACCCCCTGGTCGTGTCGCCGGGATCTCGGAGAAGCGTTCTGCCCCGGACGCGGGTGGTGGCGTGTCGGCCGCGCCTTGATCGGCGCTGTCGGGTTCGGGCCCGTTGCCGGTGGTCTCCGTGGTGACGGTCGGGGTTCTGACGGCTCGTAGTCGCTGCAGCGTCTCTTCCGTCGGCGGTCGTCTCGTCGCGTCGGGGGCCAGCAGGTCTTCGATGAGCTCGCGCAGTGCCCCCGCGTGGCGCATGGAGATCGGCCGCTCGTACAGCGTGGCATGGACCGTCGCGGCCGGATTGTCGCGGCGGAACGGGGCATTGCCCTCGACGGCGTAATAGAGGGTGGCGGCGAGGGAGAACAGGTCCGACGCCTCGATGGGGCGTTGTCCCCGGAGGCGTTCCGGGTCGATGTAGCCCGGTGTCCCGATCAGCGCACCGCTCTGGGTGAGCGTCGTGTCGTCCGCGTGCACGGCGATGCCGAAGTCCACCAGTGTCGCGTCGCCGGCGGCATTGATCAGGATGTTCGCCGGTTTCAGATCGCGGTGCAGCACGCCATGGCCGTGTACGAAACGGAGCGCTCTCAGCAGTTGTTCGGCGAGATCGGCGGTGCGCTCCTCGGTCAGCGGGCCGTCCTCCCAGACGATCTGCTTCAGGGAGCGTCCTTCGACGAGGTCCATCACCAGCCACGGGAGGCCTTCGACGGTGATCAGGTCGCGTACGGAGACGATTCCCGGATGCGGCGGCAGTCTGGCGAGGGTCCGCCCCTCGCGGCGAGCGCGGGTCAGTAGATCCTCGGGGATCGCGCCCTCCGCGGGGATGATCATCTGCTTCAGGGCGACGTCGATCTCCAGGTGCTGGTGATGGGCGCGCCAGACCGTTCCCATCCCGCCCCTGCCGAGGCGTTCCTTCAGGAGGAACCGGCCGTCGATGACATCACCGGCGCGATGTTCGCCTCCCACCCGCGCTTCCTCCCCGCCGCGTCGGCCTCCGCTCCGCCGGAGTGCGCTACCGACCTTGCACCAGCGCCCCTTCGCGCGCAAGCGCGCGAAGGGGCGCAGACGGAGTAGTCCGGTGCCGCGACGGCTCCGAGCGGCTGACGGCCGCGGATCAGATCCGCGACCGAGTGCGCGTCAGCGGTACGACCGTGGATCGTTTCGGTAGTCGTCGCGATAGTCGTTTCGGTACTCGGCCGGGTGGTTCTCCCGGTAGTCCTGATGCCGCCGGTGGCGTACGGCGGTACGGGAGACGCCGAGCAGTGGGGAGATGATCGCGATGCCGATCACGAAGTAGAACGCCGCGGTCTCCACCTGGGTGAGGATCTTGTGGTCGTCGAGGAACACCTGCAGGACGACGAGGATCATCGCGAGTGACGCGATCCAGGTGAAGAACTGCGAGGCGCTTGGAGTGGTCGCCATCAGTAGGTGCAGGAGGGCGGTCGCGATCAGCGTCACCAGCGCCGCCGCGATCGGGAATGCGACCATCGCATAGTCGGCGGACTGTCTCAGTCCTCCGGGGCTGATCAGGGGAGCGTGGAGCAGCCGGTGCATCACCATCACCGCGACCAGCGCGACGCCGGCGGCGACCAGCGCGGTGGCCGCGCCGCCCGCCCAGAGTCGGCCTGCGTCGGCACCGGTCCTCTCGTCCCACGAATAGTCCGTCGAACGCATACGTTCTCTCCTCGTCGGGGTGGCGGCTCGGGGGTGGCCGTGTCCCCTCGTCGGGTCCGGGACCTCGCTAGGCTGCCGAAACGTCACGCTGCGTGTCAACACAGATGGCGCTTTTGGTCACAATTCACCCACCAGGCGCAGAAGGCAACCGCAGGCGCACGGTGGTCATCATCCGTTCGTCCCGCCGTCGGCACCCGGCCCGTCGGCTCCCGCGAACCGTACCGCCACGGCCACCGCCAAGAACGGAACGGCGGCCAGGGCGAACAGGGCACCGGGGCCCGCCCAGGTCGAGCCGAGCGCGTAGGCGGAGTAGGCCGATACCGCGACGACCTCCGAACCGAAGCCGGCGACCGACGTGACCGTCGCCCGGGACTCGTCGCCGATCTGCTCTTGTAGTCGCGCGTCGGCATTGCTCATCGCCCATTCGAGGACGCCGAAGGCCAGGGCGACGGGCAGCAGCCCCGCCGCCCGGCCGCTCGCCGCGCCGACGGCCAGGCATCCGGTGGCGAGCACCAGCAGGCCGGCCGTCCACCGCGTGCCACGCCCGGCGAGCCAGCCGCCCGCCGTCATCCCGGCCGTCACCAGCAGGACGAGGAGCGGAACGACGGAGGCGCGGGCACCGGTCGACCCGGCGAGCAGCGGGACGTACTCGTCGAGGGCGCCGGCGGTTCCCATCAGCACCGAGACGATCAGCAGGGACCGGCGGACCGCGGGCGTACGGCGGGCCTCGGCGAGGCCGACGCGGAGTACCTCCCGGTATCCCCGGCCGCGCTCGGTACGGCCCCGCGAATCGGGCAGCGAGCAGGCGGCAGCCGCGCAGAGCAGGCAGGCGGCAATGCTCGCGATCCCCGCGGCGCGGTGGCCGCCCAGCGCGATGACCGGCCCGGCCAGGCCGGTCGCGGCCATGACCGCCAGCATGCCCATGGCGTGCGTACGGCCGAGGATCCGCGGATAAGCGTCGGCCGCGCCGTGGTGCGAGAGCTCCTCGTACACGAGGGCCTGCAGCGTCCCCGAACGCAGCGCGCTGCCCGCACCCCAGAGCACGAAGCCGAGCGCGAAGGAGACGTACGACGGGGCGAAGGTCCACAGCGCGAAGCCCGTACCGGTGAGGAGCGGGGCGATCGTGAGCAGCGACCTGCGCGAGAAGACGTCGGCCCACAGGCCCGCCGGGATCTCCAGGACGAAGGAGGTCACCGACCAGATGACGAACAGCGACGAGATCGCGGCGGGAGACAGCCCGGCCTTGGCGAACAGCACCGCGTAGACCGGATACAGGAGGACGAAGTCCTCGAGGAACGCGTAGGTGTACAGCCGACGCGCGAGTCTGGAAGCAGGTGAAGATCAATGTCGTCGTCGCATGGCCGTAGCGTACGACAGAGCCGCCCGCGCGGCCATCGGGTTTGGCTTCCCCTCCCGTCCGGCGGAGATCGGGGACCGCCGAAGAATTTTTCGGCGAGCTGTCGATTTCGCCGGCACCCGTACGTCGGTGGGGCGACTCACCAACGGACGCCAGGAGGCGTGACATGCGACGGCTCATCGCTGGAATGAAGATCTCTGTCGACGGGAAGATGGAGGGTCCCCAGGGCTACGCGGACTGGGTGGCGGCCTGGCAGGACGACTATGACCTGACGTCGCAGGTGGACGCGTGCGTGCTCGGCGCGGCGATGTACCGCGGCTACGAGACGTACTGGACCGCGATCCAGACCGAGCCGGACGGGCACCATTGGATCGGCGACAACCCGCCGACGCCGGGTGAACTCGAATGGGCGAGTTTCGCCGCGCGGACCCCGCACTATGTGCTGTCGAGCACCATGGAATCGGCTCAGTGGCCGAACACCACGTTCCTGCGGAGCCTGGACGACATCGCCGCGCTCAAAGAGCAGACCGGCAAGGACATCTACCTGATGGGAGGCGCCCAGATCACCGCCGGCCTGGTCGACGCAGGGCTGGTGGACGAGCTCCGCCTCATCGTCTACCCGCTCATCGCTGGTGAGGGGAAGGCCCTCTTCGCGGGAACGGAACACCGTCATGGGCTCGAACTGCGGAAGGTTCAGCAGTTGTCGGACGGCCGGGTGAGCCTCATCTACGGTTCCGCCGGATGAACGAGTTCAGCTCGGCCCATCCCGCAGAAGGAGCCACGCCCATCGGGTTGTACGCGCGCCGCGACCGTAGACGTCGGGCACATTATTGACGACGGTCAGATGAACGCCTAAAGTCGGCTTGACCTTTCGAATCGCAGGTGAGTCGACGATGAACCTGGACGACGAGCGCCGCGTCTCCCGCACCCCGCGGGGATGACGGCATGGGACGCCCCGATGCCCGCGCGCCGCGGCAGACCGCCGTGGCGGCCGACGACCGCGGGTTCACGACGATGTTCCCCGAGGCGGGGAGGCTGCGCCCGGAGATAGCGCAGTCGTGGCGGCGCTCGTCGCTGTCCGGGCTTCGCCCGGGCGCGCCGGCCGACCGGTTCACCGTCCTCGACGTCGACCTGCGCAGCAGGCTGCTCGTGGCGGCCACGCCGGTCCTCGACGCGATGGCCGAGGAGCTCGCCGGGACGGGCTTCTTCGTCGCCCTCGTCGACCAGGAGTCACGGGTGGCCGCGCTGCGGTTCGGCGAGCGGTCCGTGCGGGCGACGATGGAGGGGCTCGGCGCAGCCTTGGGCCGGCCGTTCCGCGAGGACACCACGGGCACGAACTCCATCGCCACCGCCTTCGAGCTCCGCCAGGGCATCGCCGTACGCGGCCGGGAGCACTACCTCGAGGCGTTCAAGCGGTTGAGTTGTTACGGACATCCACTGATCGACCCGGCGAGCCGGCGGTTGGTGGGCGTCCTGGACATCACCTGCCAGACCAGGGACGACAGCCCGCTGCTCGCCCCGTTCCTCCTGCGCGCCGTACGGGACATCGAGCGTCGCCTGCTGAACGGCGCGCGAGAGGCGGAACGCCGCATGCTGGCCGCGTTCCAGGCGGCCGCGCTGCACAAGACCCACCCGGTGCTGATGCTCGGCAACGGCATCGTGCTGGCGAATCCGGCGGCGATCGAGACGCTGGACGGAGCCGACCACGCGCTGCTGTTCGGGCTGACCGCCGACGGGCCGTCCGTCCGGCCGGCGACGCGGGAACTGGCCCTGTCCTCCGGGCGCACGGCACGGGTCGCCTGGTCGCGCGACGGCGACAGCGGGGGGACGCTGTTCGAGCTGTTCTTCCTCGATGACGGCGCGAACCACGTGCCGCGTCGCGCTCGGCCGGACCGAGAGCTCGAACGCCACCGTGAGCGGAGGCTGCCCGTGCTCGTTCGCGGCGAGCCGGGCTCGGGACGTAGCACGGCCCTCCGGTCGCTGGCGGGACCCGCCGCACCGGCCGTCCTGGACGCCGTCGACATCGATCGACGTGGGGAACGCGCCTGGCTGGCCGCCCTGGAAGGCCTGGCGGGCGAGCACGACGGGCTGGTCGCGATCGAGGCCGTGGAGCTGCTGCCGGAGCCCGTCGCCGCCAAGGCCGCACGCGTGCTGCGCACCGCCGGGGCGTGGTTCGCCCTGACCACGTCGTCCGCGGCCGAACTGCGCGGCGAGCGGGCCGCTCTCGCGGCGCACTGCATCGCGCGCGTGGACCTGCCGCCGCTGCGCGCCCGACGCGACGAACTCCCCGAACTGGCCCAGGTGATCCTGGCCCGGCACACGAGAGGGAGGCTGCGGCTGACGCCGACGGCTCTTGAGGTGCTCTCCGGTCATCCTTGGCCGGGCAACCTCCGGGAGTTGGAGGAGGTTCTCCGGGACGTCGCCACACGCCGCTCCGCCGGGGACGTCACCGTACGGGACCTGCCGCCCGCCTATCAGGGCAGCCGCCGGTCACGTCGGCTGACCCCGCTGGAGCAGGCCGAACACGACGCGATCGTCGCGGCGCTGCGCGCCAGCGAGGGCAACAAGGCGCACGCGGCACGACGCCTCGGCATCAGCCGAACGACGCTCTACAACCGCATCCGCGCCCTCGGCGTCGCCCTCTGACGCCGTTCCCGTCGTGCCGCCGTTCCCGTCGTGCCGCCGTTCCCGTCGTGCCGCCGTTCCCGTCGTGCCGCCGTTCCCGTCGTGCCGCCGTTCCCGTCGTGCCGCCGTTCCCGTCGTGCCGCCGTTCCCGTCGTGCGCGATGTCCCGCCGCGGGCTGCCGTGCTCCTGCCATCCACGCCCCCGGCCATGGCGCGTCGTCACATCAGGACGACGGGCTTGACCGTGACGCCCTTCTCGGAGTCTTCGGCGGCACGGTTGATCTCGGCGAACGGGTACGTGCGGATCAGCCGGTCGAACGGGAACCGGCCGCGCCCGTACAGGTCGATGAGCTGCGGGATGAACAGCCGGGGGACGCTGCCGCCCTCGATGATGCCCCGCACCGACTTGTCGAACAGCAGCGCCGACATGTCCAGTGATACCTCGGTGCCCATCGGGGCGGCGCCGATGACCCCGCAGGTGCCGCCGAAGTTCAGGGAGTCGACGGCCGTGCGCAGCACCGCCGGACTGGCCGTGGTCTCCACCGCGAAGTCGGTGCCGCCGCCGGTGATCTCCAGGATCTGCTCGACGAGGCCGTCGGCCGTGCCGTGGAGGCCGTGCGTGGCGCCGAGTTCGGCGGCGAGCGCCAGCCGTTCGGGGACCAGGTCCACCGCGATGATCGGGCCGCAGTGCGCGACGTCGGCCGCCATGATCGCGCTGAGCCCGACCGTGCCCGCGCCGAAGACGACGATGGAGCTGCCGGGCGGTGGGGCGAGTGAGTTCAGGACCGCGCCCGCTCCCGTCTGGACGCCGCAGCCGAGCGGGGCGGCCACTTCCAGCGGCAGGTCGGAGGGCAGCGGCACCACCGTGTGCTCGGGCGCCAGCGCGTAGGTGCTGAACGACGACTGGCCGAAGAAGCTCGCGTTGATCGGCGAGCCGTCGCCCGTACGTACGGTCGCGGAGCCGTCGGGGCGTCGGCCACCGAAGTTCCGGGGGAAGAAGTCCGTGCAGTACGCGGGCCGCCCGCGCAGACAGTTGCGGCAGGTTCGGCAGAAGTCGAAGGACATCGCGACCCGGTCGCCGGGCCGTACGGAGGTGACGTCGGAGCCGACCCGCTCCACGATGCCGGCGCCTTCGTGGCCGAGCACCACGGGGGGTTCCGGCGGATACCACTGGTCCCGGACGATGAGGTCGGTGTGGCAGATCCCGGACGCGACGACCCGGACGACGACCTCATCCGGCCGTGGCTCGTCGAGGACGACCTCGCGCAGCTGGAACGGTGCGCCCTTGCCGGCCATCACGGCCGCGGTGGCGTACATGAGCATTGACCCCTATCCCGCCAGGTAGACGGACTTGAGCTGCTGGTAGGCGGTGAGCCCTTCCGGGCCGAGTTCGCGGCCGATGCCGCTGTCCTTGACGCCGCCGAACGGTGCCACCGGCTCGGGCAGGTAACCGTTGACGCCGATGGTCCCGGTCCGGACCTCCGACCCCGACCGCGACGCCGCGGTCGGGGTCGGAGGTCCACACCGAGCCGCCGAGGCCGTAGTCGGAGTCGTTGGCGATCGCCACGGCCTCGTCGACGTCGGCGTACGGGGTGATCGCCAGCACCGGGCCGAAGATCTCCTCCTGGGCGATCGTGGCGCGGTTGTCGACGTCGGCGAACACCGTCGGCTCGACGAACCATCCCCGGTCGCGGCCGGCCGGCCGCCCGCCGCCCGCGGTGAGCCGGGCGCCGTCGCTGCGGCCCTTGGCGATGTAGGACTCCACCCGGTCGCGCTGCCGGGCGCTGACCATCGGGCCGATCTGCGTCTCCGGGTCGAGGGAGTCGCCGACGCGCAGGGACCTGGCCATCGCGGTGACGGTGTCCACGACTCGGTCATACCTGCTGCGCGGGGCGAGGACACGCGTGCCGAGGTAACAGGTCTGGCCGTTGTTGAGCAGGCATGCCCCGAACAGGTCCTGGAGGTGCCCGTCCAGGTCGGCATCGTCCAGCACGATCGCGGCGGACTTGCCGCCGAGTTCGAGCGTGACCGGCCGCAGCAGCCGGCCGCAGGTCTCGGCGATCGACCGGCCGGCCGCCGTCGACCCGGTGAAGGCGACCTTGTCGACGCCCGGGTGCGCGACCAGGTGGGCACCTAGCTCCCGCCCGCCCGTGACGATGTTGACGACGCCGGGCGGGAGCTGCGCGTCGATCACCGCCTGCGCCAGCAGGTAGGCGTCGAGCACGGTCTCCGGCGACGGCTTGATCACCATGGTGCATCCGGCGGCGAGCGCCGGCGCGATCTTGAAGGACGCGAGCGTCTGCGGGTAGTTCCACGGCACGATCGCCGCCACGACCCCGATCGGCTCCCGCCGGACCAGCGCGGATCCGCCGAGCAGCCCCTGTCGGGTCTCCTGCGCGGGCGTCCGGCGGATCAGGTCGGCGTAGTAGCGGAGCACCAGGGCGGGCATGCCCGCCTCGATCTGCCGGGCGATCGCGATCGGCATGCCGTTCTGGCCGCTCACCCGGGAGGCCATGTCCTCCGCCCGCGCGTCGAGCGCGTCGGCCAGGCGCTCCATGGCGCCGGCCCGCGCCTCGGGCGGCCACGCGGACCAGCCCGACGGGTCCTCGAACGCCCGGCGCGCCGCCGCGACCGCGTCGTCGACGTCGGCCTCGACGGCCTCGGGGACGTCCCCGATCTCGTCCTCGGTGTTGGGGGACCGGACGATGATCCGCCCGGTGCCGTGCGGCCCGGCCCATTCGCCGTCGATGAACAGGGCGTCGTATCGCAGTCGCATGCCGTCCTCCGTTTCGCCGGGAGAGGCCGGGCCGCCGGTGACGGCCCGGCCGGCTTCCGCACCGAAGCCCATGGTCGGGCCGTCGGCGTCCTGCTAACTGTCCAATTTCTGGACACCGCCGCACCCGGCCGCTTCAGGGGAGAATGCCGGTCATGTCCAGGTCCACGACGACGGTGCCGCCCCCTGCGGCGGCCCTTCCCGCCAACGAGACGAACCGCTACCTCGCCAAGGTCAAGACCTCCCTGGCCCGCCGGTGGTCGCACACCCGCATGAAGGAGCTCTACGACCAGGCCGACCTCGCCCGGTTCCTGTGGGCGCTGGAACGGGAGGCCGAGGCACTCGACGTGCTGCGCTCCGTCACGGCGGCCGTGCCGGTGCCGGGCGCGGAGCCGAACTACAACGTCTGGAGCCCGGTCGTCACGATGAACGCGCTCGAGGCGCGGATCCGCCGGCTCGCGGGCGACGAGGCGGGGGCCGCGACGGCGACCGCGCGGATCCTGGCCGACCCCGGACTCGCACCGAACCGCGACTTCATCACCGAAGAGATCGCCAAGGCACCGGCCGCGCTGGAGGAGGCGAACGCGGAGACGTCGGTGAAGTGGGCGTGCCACAAACTGTCGCGGCGAACCGGCTCGCTCATCCACCTCTGCGAACTGGCCGTCGCCGGCCACCCGTACGGCCAGTGGTACGACGCCGAGGAGGTGGACCGGCTGATCGTCGAAGGGCGCGCGCTGCTGGCCGCCCGGCTGCGGGCGGCGGCCTGACCCTCAGGCGGCGGTCCGACCCTCAGGTGTGCTCGGGCGTGCTGGACGCCGTCCCATCGGTCAGCCGTCGGTACGCGTCGGGGGAAGGATCCGGCACAGAGCCTCGACGGCCGCGCCGTACCCGTGGTCCGGCGGGGTGGCGTAGCCGACCACCAGGCCGTCCTGGACGGGCATGGTGGCGGCCGGGTGGCGGAAGTCGGCGAGTCCGTCCAGGGCGATCGACTGCCGAGCGGCGGCCTTGACGGCGGACTCCTCGGTTCCGGGTGGCAGGTGCAGAACCGCGTGCAACCCGGCGGCGATGCCGGTGAGAGCGATATGCGGGGCGCGGGTGCCGAGGGCGGCGACGAGGCGGTCACGACGGGCCCGATAGCGCTGGCGCATCCGGCGGATGTGCCGGTCGTAGTGGCCAGAGCCGATGAACTCGGCGAGGGTCAGCTGATCGGTCACACTCGCCCAGGCCTCCCGCTCACCCTTGGCCGTCAGCACCGCGTCGACGAGATGCTCGGGCAGGACCATCCAACCGAGCCGCAACGCGGGCGACAGGCTCTTGCTGACCGAGCCGAGATAGACGACCCGCTCGGGGTCGAGGCCCTGGACCGCACCGACCGGTTCACGGTCGTAGCGGAACTCACCGTCGTAGTCGTCCTCCAGGATGACGCCATCGCGGGCTCGGGCCCAGTCCACCGCGGTCACGCGCCGCTCAGGGTGCAGCGGTCCTCCGGTCGGGAACTGGTGCGCCGGCGTGAGCAGCACCGCTCGCACCCCCTTCAGGGACCGCAGTTCGCTGACACGGGTACCGGACTCGTCCAGCGTGAGCGGGACCGTACGGACGGATGCGGCCTCCAGGAGAGAACGGTGGAACGCGAGCCCGTAGGACTCCACCGCCAGCGGACCGCGCAGGACCCGGCCACCGAACAGCAGTCGCAGCGCGTGGGCGAAGCCGGAGCACACCACGATCCGGTCGGGTGTCGTACGGACACCACGGGCGCGTGCCAGGTACTCCGCCAGCGCCTGGCGCAGTTCCGCACGGCCTCGCGGATCGCCTGGGCCGAACGCCTCGTTCGGCGCGGCGTTCAGCGCGCGGCGGACGGCGGCCAGCCAGGCCGCCCGTGGGAACGAGGCGGCGTCCGGCTGCCCCTGCCGCAGGTTGTGCGTCGGCGAAGCCGGACGCGCGGGCGCCCTCTTGGACGCGCGAGGGGACCGGATCGGCTCGGCCCGTGGCGCCACGCGGGTGCCGGATCCCTGTCGGGCGATCAGCCATCCTTCGGCGACCAACTCGGCGTAGGCGTCGGCGACGGTGTTGCGGGCCAGCCCGAGGTCCGCTGCGAGGGAGCGGTACGGAGGCAGGCGCGTGCCCGGAGGGAGCCTTCCGTCACGTACGGCCTCCCGCAGCGCTCGGATGAGGACCGCGCGGCGGCTGCCGTGGCCGGACAGGTCCAGATGCAGGTCACTGCCGATCCGCTCGGCGGAATTGACCCATGAATTCGCCACGGAAATGAACCTTATCCAAGGTCTTTCCGGTTTCTAGCGTGGAGATCATGACGAACGAGAGCACGGTCACCGCGAGTCCCCGAGTGGACCTCCAGCCGGTGACCGACGACAACGAGCGGGCGGTACGGTTCCGGCGCCCCGGCGCGGCACTGGCACTGCTGGCCTTCGCCCAACTGATCATCTCTCTCGACTACAACATCGTGTACGTGGCGCTGCCGGAGATCGGCTCGGCGCTCGGCTTCTCGGCGCAGACGCTGCAGTGGGTGGTGAGCGCGTACGCCGTGGCCTTCGGCGGGTTCCTGCTGCTGGGCGGACGGGCCGTGGACCTGCTCGGGCCGCGCCGGATCTTCGTGCTGGGGCTGGTCCTGTACGCGGTGTCGTCGCTGGCGGGCGGCCTGGCCACCGCGCCCCTGACGCTGGTGGCGGCCCGCGCGGTGCAGGGGCTCGGCGGCGCGTTGTTGTTCCCCGCGACGCTGACGCTGGTCTCCACCGGCTTCGCCGAGGGCCGCGAACGGAACCGTGCCTTCGCGGTGTGGGGCACCGCCGGCGGCAGCGGCATGATCCTCGGCTCGCTACTGGGCGGGGTGCTGACCGACGCGTTCGGCTGGGCCGCGGTGTTCTTCGTCAACGTGCCGCTGGCCGGTGTCGCCGCGCTCCTCGCCCTGCCGCTGGTCCCGTGCGGTGCCGCGCGGAGGACCGGCCGCCGGTTCGACCTCGCCGGGGCGCTCACCGCGACGGCCGGGACCACGCTGGTGGTGTTCGCCCTCGTCCAGGGGCCGGAGTCCGGCTGGGGCGCGCCGACCGTGGCGGGAGCGGCCGTGCTCGGCGTGGTGCTGCTGGCAGGGTTCGTCGCGATCGAGGCCCGCAGCACCGACCCGTTGCTGCCCCTGCGGCTGCTGCGCGGCCGTGACCTGGGCACCGGTGCGCTGGTCACCTTCCTGTACATGGGGACCTTCGGCACCCTGCTGTACTTCCTGACCGTCTACTTCCAGGTCGTGCACGGATACGACGCGCTGCGCACCGGCCTGGCCTTCCTGGTGCCGATGGCCGCGATCGTCGCCGGATCGCAGCTCGGCGGCCGGCTGGCGACCGCCCGCGGCACCCGCACCGCCATGATCGCCAGCCTGGTCGTCGGCGGCGTCGGGACCGTCATCGTGGGCGCCGGCCTGACCACCGACGGCTCCTACCCGGCGCTGCTGCCCGGCCTGATCGTCCTCGGCGTCGGCCAGGGCGCCGGCTACACGCTGATGTTCGGTGCCGCGACCGCCGGGACGCCCGCCGACCAGCAGGGCGTCGCCTCCGGGGTGGCCTCGACCGCGCAGCAGGTCGGCGGGGCGGTCGGCCTCGCGCTCCTGGTCGCGATCGCGGGTGCCCACACCGGCGGGAAGACCGGGCCCGCACTGCGCGCGGCCACCACCGACGGCCTGCGCACCGCCGTCTTCGTCGCGGCCACCGGGATCGCGCTCACCGCCCTGGTCGCCCTCGGCTTCACCCCCACGCGCCGCCGGACGGAGCACACCGACGTGCTCGAGAACGTCGCGGCCTGACCACCACGAGAGAAGGAAGACCATGAATCCCCTGACCCCTCTGCGCTCCATCGTCCGCGGCCGGGTCCTGCTGCCCGGTGACGCCGGCTTCGACGCCGCCCGCCGCCCGTGGAACCTGGCCGTCGAGCAGCCGGTGACGGCCGTGGTCGAGGCCGCCGACGCCGACGACGTCGCCGCGCTCGTCCGCCACGCCCGATCCGCCGGACTGAGCGTCGCCACCCAGCCGAACGGGCACGGGGCCACCGGCCGCACCGAGGGCACGATCCTGCTGCGCACCGGTCGGCTGGACACCCTCGAGATCGATCCGGCCGCGCGCCGCGCCCGCGTCGGGGCGGGCGTGCCCTCGGGCCGCGTGCAGGCCGCCGCCGCACCGTACGGCCTGACCGGCCTGCCCGGCAGTTCCCCGGTCGTCAGCGTCACCGGCGTCGCCCTCGGCGGCGGACTGAGCTGGTTCGGCCGCGCGTACGGCTGGGTCGCCGACAGCGTCACCGCCTTCGACGTCGTGGACGCCGAGGGGCGGCAGCGGCACGTCACCGCCGACACCGACGCCGACCTGTTCTGGGCCCTGCGCGGCGGAGGCGGCGACTTCGCCATCGTCACCGCCCTGGAACTGGCCCTGCACCCCGCGCCGCACCTGTACGGCGGCCGGGTCCTGTGGACGGCCGAGCACACCGCGGACGTGCTGGACGCCTACCGGCGGATCGCCGCCACCGCGCCGGACGAGCTGACCGTCTGGCTGGACCTCCTGCACTTCCCCGGCGCGGACCCCATGGTCGCCGTGGACGCCACGTACCTCGGCGACGCGGACGAGGCACGCGACCTGCTGAGCCCCCTGAACCGCCTCGCCCGGCCGCTGTCCGACGGCAGACGGGTCATGCCGGTCTCCGAGCTCGGAACCATCACCGCCGAACCGACCGACCCGGGCGCGGGTCTGTCGCGCGGCGAACTGCTGACCGAACTGGACGACGTCGCGGCCAAGACGCTGCTCGCCGACCCCATCGCCCCGCTGCTGAGCGCGCAGGTCCGGCACCTCGGCGGCGCGTTCACTCAGCCGTCCGACAGCCCGCACGGCCCGCTGACCGAGCCCTTCGCGCTCTACCTGTTCGGCATCCCGGCCGACCCGGCGACGGCCCAGGCCGTCGCGGACCGGCAGCGCGCACTCGCCGAGGCCCTCCCCGCCAGCGGCCGCAAGCCCCTCACCTTCCTGAACCCCGGGGAGACCGCGGCCGACGCGTTCACCCCCGCTACGCTCGCCCGGCTGCGCGACGTCAAGCGCCGCCACGACCCGCACAACGTGTTCCGCAGCAACTTCCCCGTGCTGCCCTGACGGGTTCCCGTCAGGCGGTGGCGGCGCCGCGCGGAGGGACGTCGGGGACGCCGAGACGGCGGTGCTCGATATGGCTGACGGCCTCGTCCAGCAGCGTGGCGACGTGGTTGTCGTACAGCTGGTAGACGATGCTCCGGCCGTGCCGGTCCCCGGTGACGAGCCCGAGATGGCGCAGGTAGCGCAACTGGTGGGAGACGGCCGAGCGCTCCATGGCGATCGAGTCGGCGAGCTCGCCGACGGAGCACGGGCCCTGCCGCAGACGACTGAGGATGCGCAGCCGGCTGGGGGTGGCGAGGGCCTGCATGGTCTCGGCGACGCTCTTGGCCAGGTCGGCGTCGATGGGCCCCGTGGGGGTCGTCTGTCCGTCAACGCCGTGTCCCATATCGCCATCGTAACCGCGAGGAACATGTGAACACCTATTCACGTGATCACCTATGATGGAAGGGAATCACCGTACGAGCCGAGGAGTGCGCCGCCGTGACATCCGCCGTTCCCGCGTCCACCGGACGTGACGAGGCCGCCGACCGGAGAGCGGCGAACCGCGCGATGGCGGTCTCGGCGGCGGGCCTCTCGGTGACCGCCCTCGTCGAGATCGCCCTGGCCCTGGTCACCGGATCGGTCGCACTGCTCGGCGACGGCCTGCACAATCTGTCCGACGTGTCGACGTCGGCGGTGGTCTTCCTCGGCTTCTGGATCTCCCGGCGGCCCGCGACGGCCCGGTACCCGTACGGCTACGAGCGGGCGGAGGACCTCGCCGGGCTCGGCGTGGCGCTGGTGATCTGGGCCAGCGCGCTGTTCGCCGGGTACGAGAGTTACCAGAAGCTCGTGGGCGGCTCACCCACGACCGACGCCGCGCTGGGCATGGTGGGCGCGGCGCTCGGGATCGTCGGCAACCAGATCGTCGCCCGGTACAAACTGCGGGTGGGCCGCCGGATCCGGTCGGCGACGATGATCGCCGATGCGAAGCACTCCTGGCTCGACGCGGTGTCCTCGCTCGGCGCGCTGGTCGGCCTCGCGCTCGTCGCGGCCGGGTACCGCTGGGGCGACCCGGTGGCCGGGCTGGCCGTCACACTGTTCATCTGCCACGTCGGCGTCGAGGTCACCCGCGACCTGCTGCACCGCCTGATGGACGGCGTCGACCCCGAACACCTCGACGCCGCGCGTACGGCCGCCGCCGGTGTGCCGGGCGTCGGCGCGGCCGAGGTCCGGGCGCGCTGGATGGGCCGAACCCTCGCCGTCGAGGTGGAGACCCATCTCGACGACGGCATCAGCCTCTTGGACGCCGACGGGATCAACGCCGCGGTGGAGCGAGCGGTACGCACCGCCGTTCCCGACGCCGGCGACGTGCACGCCCACGCCCACGCCACCCGATCGGCCCCACCCGTACCGGCCGACTCCGGCCCTCGCTGACCTGTACACCCGCGCCACCCGGCCCGCGCCGCCCGTACCGGCCGGCGTCGACCCCCGCTGACGACCACGCTCACGCCGCCCACCCCACCGACGCCGGTCCCAAACTGACGCCCCATGCCCCGCCTGCGTGACGGTGGAGGCGTTCACCGGGGCAGTGGCGGACCTGCTGGACCCCCTGGGGTGAGGCCGCGCAGCGTGCCGAAGAAGAGCGCCGCGCTGTCCTCCCAGGTGGGGAACTCCTCGGCCCGCCGCCGCGCCGACGCGCCGAGCCGGTCACGCAGGGCGGAGTCGGCGCACAGCCTCGCCAAGGTGGCCGTCAGGGCGGGGAGGTCGCCCGGTTCGACGATGAGGCCGTCGCGTCCGTCCCGGGCCAGATGGGGGAGGTTGCCCGCGCGCCATCCGACGACGGGCAGCCCGGCGGCCATGGCCTCCCCGTACACCGTGCCGTACGGCTCGCGCAGGCTCGGCAGGACGAAGACGTCGGCGTCCCGGTAGAGGCGGGCGATCTCCTCCTTCGGCAGGCGTCCGTGGCGGACGACGCGCCCGGCCAGGTCCGGCTCGCCGAGCCGTCGCCGGACCCGAGCGGCGTACGCCGGGTCGGCGTCCTCGTCGCCGGCCAGGTGCAGGCGGGCGGTGCCGTCGGGGAGGGCCGCGACGGCGTCGAGCAGGTCGAGGACGCCCTTGCGGGGCAGCCAGTTCGCCACGCACAGGAGCGCCGCGCCGGCCCCGGCGCGCAGGTCCGCCCCCGGACCCGGAGGCGGCGCCGGAACGTCGCGGCCCGGCGCTACGACGACGAGGCGGTCGCCGAAGCCCTGCCGGGCGAGCTCGGTGCCGAGCGGTTCGCTGGCGACGAGCAGCCGGGCGGCCCGCCGGTACGTCCGCCGGTCCAGCACGGCCTGCGCGAGCGCGCGCGGCCGGCCATGGTCGATGCCGCCGGGCGGCTGGTGCAGGATCGCGGCGACGGGCAGGCCCGGCGGCAGGCGCACCGGCGCGAGGAACGCCGCGCAGATGCTGTCGATCAGCACCACGTCCGGACGCTGCTCGCGGACCGTCCGCAGGACCCGGCGTGCGGCCAGGGCCGGGAGCGGGAACGCCAGGGACGGGAAGGAAGCGAAGGTGAGCCGGGCGTCGTACGCCGGCGCGAGCTCGGCCATCCGCCGGTGGTAAAGGTAACCGCCCGTCATCGTCAGCGGATCGCCCAGAGTGACGAGGGAGATCGACAGGGTGCGCGTCATCCACGTGGCTCCGACCGTTTTCGGGGCCGGCGGCGTGTACGGCGGCGGTGAACGGTATCCGCTGATGCTGGCCCGGGCGCTGGCACGCGGCGTCGACTGCGAGCTGGTGACGTTCGGGCCGGGTGCCCGCCTGATCCGGGAGCCGGGCGGCCTGCGGATCCGGGTGCTGCGCCGGTGGGGGTGCTGGCGCGGGCATCCCGCGCACCCCCTCGCCCTGGGCCTACCATCGGCGCTCGCCGACGCCGACGTCGTCCACACGCATCAGCTGCGCAGCGCGCCCAGCCGGCTGGCCGCCCTCGTACGGCGACGGCACCTCGCGGTGACCGATCACGGGCTGGGCGGCGGCGGGTGGTGCGGGCTGCTGCCGCGCCTGTTCGAGCGGTTCCTCGTCGTGTCGCGGTTCTCCGCGCGGACGCTGAACGCCCCGCCCGGCCGCACCGACGTCCTGTACGGCGGCGCGGACCCGGCCTGGTACCGCCCGGACCCGCGCGCCGACCGCGCCGGGGTGCTGTTCGTCGGGCGGATCACTCCGCACAAGGGGCTCGACCGGCTGATCCAGGCGTTGCCCGACGGCGCCGAGCTGACCGTCGTGGGCAGTACCGGCCACGATCCGCGTCCGCCCGAGTCCGGCTATCTCGTCCTGCTCGCCCGGCTCGCCGCGGGGAAGCCCGTACGGTTCGTCGGCCCGGTCGACGACGCTGAGGCGGCCCGGCTGTACCGGGAGGCCGCCGTCCTGGTGCTGCCGTCGGTGCACCGGACCTGCTACGGGCGGACGGTGGAGATCTCCGAGCTGCTCGGCCTGACCGCCCTGGAGGCGATGGCGAGCGGCACGCCGGTGATCTGCAGCCGGATCGGCGGGCTGCCCGAGGTCGTCCGCGACGGGGAGACCGGGTTCCTCACCGAGCCGGGCGACGTCGGGGAGTTGCGGGACCGCATCCGCACGCTGCTCGCGGACCGCGTGCTCGCCCGCAGGCTCGGCGACGACGCCCGGCAGCTCGTCCTCGAGCGCTTCACCTGGGACCGCTGCGCGCAACGCTGCCTGACCGCCTACGCCACGATGCTCGACGTGTAGCCGCCGAACGCCTCCGGCGACTCCCAGACCCGTACGGACAGGGTCTCCGCGCCCGACTTGCGTACGGTCTCCGCGAGCGTGTCGTGCGCCCAGCGCGCCAGCACCTCGACGGTGACCGCCGCCGCCTCGGGCGGGCGGATCATCTCCAGGTCCCGGTTCTCGATCCGTCCGAGCATGTCGGCGAGCGCCGCCTCCAGGACGTCCAGGTCGCAGACCATGTCCTGCTCGTCCAGGCGTTCGCGGCCCACGACGACCTCGAACCGGTAGTCGTGGTGGTGGAGCTCCCCCTCCGGCGGCGGTTTACCGGGCATCTGGTGGATCGCCCGTACCGTCTTGTTCAGCCCGACCTCGTACCCCATCTACGCTCCCCTTCCGTACGACAGCGCGGCGTGCATGACGCCTTCCTCGCCGCGGTCCAGAGCCGCGAACGCCTCGGCGACCCGTTCGACCGGGAAGGTGTGGGTGGCGAGCGACTCCAGCGGCAGCTCGGCCAGCAGCGCGGCGGCCTCCCGGCGCCGGCGCTCGATCGTCCAGCCGCCGCTGAGCGCGGCCGGGATCGTCGAGACCTGCGTGCTGCGGATCGTCAGCCGGCGGCGGTGGAAGTGGCGGCCGAGCGGCAGCGTCGCGTCCTTGGTACCGAGCCACGAGGCGATCAGCAGGGTGCCCTCGTGCGCGAGGAGAGCGAGCGCCGGGCCGGGCGCGTCCGGGCTCCCGGTGGCGTCGATGACCGTACGGGCGCCCGCGCCGCCGGTCTCCCGCCGGACCACCTCGGCCACTTCCTCCGGCGGTACGGCGCGCAGGCCCAGCGACGCGGCGAGCTTCCGGCGCCAGGGAAGCGGCTCGGCGGTCACGGTGCGCGCGCCGGTCCGTTCGAGCAGGAGGGCCGTGAGCGTACCGAGCACGCCGAGGCCCAGCACGACGACGGTGTCGCCGTAGCCGGGCGCGGCGTCCAGCGTGACCTGCAGGGCCGTCTCCACCAGCGGGAACAGCGTTGCCGCGCGCGGGTCCACCGCGGGCAGGCGGATCAGGGAGTCCTCCGATGCGGTGAACACGTCCTGATGCGGGTGAAAGGCGAAGACCAGGTCGCCGTCGTCCGCGCGGCCGACGCAGCTGTAGCCGTAGACGAACGGATAGCCGAAGGTGCCCGACAGGGCGTCGATACCCTCGTCGAGGGCCGTCTCCGGCGGGACCTCCCCGCGGTAGGCGAGCAGCTCGGTGCCCGAGCTGATGCCAGAGAAGATCGTCTCGACCGTGACCTGCCCGGGTCCCGGGGACTCGACCTCGCGTTCGCGCAGCTCCACGCGCCGGGGGCCGACATGCAGAACGAACCGGGCTTTCACGGCGCGTCTCTACCCTTCCGTGGACTCCGAAAAACCGCGTTGGTCATGCGTCGCGATTGAAGCACGTTGTCCCATGACGTGAGTCCGGGAGGTCCCCGAGTCTCGACAGGTACGCACGCCGGACGATCGGTACTCCGCGTGACCAACACCGGGCCGGTCGTCCCACCTACGGAGCCCGGGAGCTGAACCACGGGCCGTCGGCGGGCGTCTGTTCTGTTCGGAACATGACGGTGAGAGGCGGTTTCCATGGTGTCGAGGCGTGCCTTCCTGTTCGGCGGCGCGGGACTCGGGGCGGTCGCGGTCGCCGGAGGGGTCGGCGCGGTCCTCGTCGAGGAGGACGTGCTGCCGGGCAAGGTCGCGTTCGACCGGGCCATCGGGCGTTGCGGGTCCGTGCCCAGCCCTCCGGGTACCCCCGGTGTGGTCCAGACGCAGACCTTCTCCTCGCGTCGGCGGGGCACCGACGTCACGGCCGTCGTCGTGCTCCCGGCGGGTGTCACGTCGCTTCGGGGGCTGCCGGTCGTGGTGGCGCTGCACGGCAACGGCGGCACCGGGGTCTCGGCCGCCTCCGGTCTCCGGCTCGACCGCTACCTGACCGAGGTCGTGCGCACCCGCGGGGTCCCGCCGTTCGCGCTCGTCGCGGTGGACGGCGGGCCCAGCTCGTACTGGCACCGGCGCGCGAGCGGCGAGGACCCTCTCGGGATGATCGTCGATGAGCTGCTGCCCCGGCTGCGCCGGCAGGGGGCGTCGACGGACCGGTTCGGGGTGATCGGCTGGTCGATGGGCGGCTACGGCGCGCTGCTCCTTGCCGAGACGGTCGGCGCGCCCCGGATGGCCGCCGCCGTCGCCTCCTCGCCCGCGCTGTTCCCGTCGTACGACAACGCCCGCCGGACGAACCGCCAGGCGTTCGACGACGCGGCCGACTTCGCGCGCAATGACGTGTTCGCGGGCCTGGGTCGGCTGAAGGGCGTTCCGACCAGGGTCGACTGCGGCACCAGCGACCCGTTCGCGCCGATGGTCCGCAAGCTGCGTACGCGGCTGCGCCCGGAAGGGGCGATGAGCGGCGGATGCCACGATGGCGCGTTCTGGCTGCCGCACCTGCCGGACCAACTGGCCTTCCTCGGCGGTCACCTGCACACCCGCTGACCGGCCCACCGCACCGGCGAGGCAGGACACGGCGTGGGCGGCGGCGGAGCCGAGGACGAGGATGTGCGTAGGCGACGACATCCTGCGCTCGATGTCGAACCATTCGAGCGCGTTCCCGACGGACGCCGCGATGATCACACGGTGCACCCTGGTCGAGGCGCCGGACGGGCTGTCCGCCAGCAGGTTCGCGGTGCGAGGTCGCCCGCTATGGCCGCGCATAGCGCCCGCAGCCCCGGTCTCGATGAGGACCTTGAGGGTCAGCTTCTCGGCCGTGAACGACCGAGCCTGCGGCTCGGACGTTCACACCTTGTCGCGCTCCCCGTCACGGCTGGCCGTCGCGCCAGGGTCGCATCTCCCTTCACCCCAGGATTGGGGGCAGGGACGGGCATGCTGACGAATGCCCACGCCACACACGCCCGTTTCCGGATGTTCATGGCAGCGATGACATCGGCAGGGCCAGCGAACCCACACCGACGACAACAAAACGTATCCCGATCAGGCCGGTTCGCCCGCATGGTATGCCCACACCACGGCACAGGACACTGCTGGGAGGTATAGGCCGGGTCCACTTCCACGAACGGCACCCCAGCCCGCAGCGCCTTGTACTGGATGAACTCACCGAGCTGATGGAACGGCCAGGAGGAGAGCGTGGCCCGCTGGTGCCGCCTGAGCCGTACCCGATCGCGTATCCCACTCAATTCCTCAAGCGCGATACCGCGTTCGGTGCGTCGGGCAACGGCCACAATCTCCTTGCTGATCTTGTGGTTCTCATTCGAGGCGTGCCGGGCCTCCCGCGCTGACCGGCGGGCCAGACGACGGGCGGCCGACCGGCTCCCCGCGGCTTTCCTGGCCTGCAGTTCGGCACGTAGCCGGGCCTGGCGCCGGCGATAGCGTTGCAGGCCTTTGCCTTGGTGGTTGTCGCCGTCGGAGGTGGTGGCCAGGTTCACGATCCCCCGATCGACCCCGATCCAATCGGTCGGCTCGAACTGCGGGGCCTCTTCGACCTCACAGGTCGCGATCAGGAACCACATCCCGTCGCGGCACGCCAGGTCACTCTCGCCCTTACGGTGGTCCGCCAGGAACTTCACCTGCCCGGGCTCACCGGTGAACGCGATGTTCCGGACCCGGCCGTGAGCGGTCCAGATCGAGACGGTCCGGGCGTCCATCTGCCACGACAAACACCTGTCGTCAAACGGCTGGGCGGCATCATCCCGGAAGGCGATCGGCTTGGACTCGGCTTTGCGGCGCCGGGGTGAATGCTCATCGCCCAGCAGGCCGGCCTCGATGTGGGCGTGCAGGGTGGTGTAGGCGTCGGCGACCTTCCGGATCACATGTAATGCGGGTTGCGCCGACAGCCCCCGCGCCTTCAGGTCGGCGTAGACGAGTTTCTGCAGCTTCTGGCGGGCGAACACGCCCTTGGCGAACGCGACCGCCGACACCTCGTTCGCCGCGGTGTTACACAGGGGCAGGGTCGCCGCCAGCGCCGCCGCCTGCTCAGGCGACGGCAGCAGCTTCACCCGTACCACCAACTTCACAAACAGTGACACTACAAGTACGCACCGACACTGGTGCGTAAGTCCATGAATTCAACGGCGAGCCCGACCACGTCCACTACCCGCCAAGATCGCCCTGTCCCGCCTGGTCAACAGTCTGGCCGATTGAAGCCCAGCCGGCCGTTCCGGGCGCGGAGCACGTGCTCGAGCGCCGCGAGGTTGATGGTGTGCTGTCCCTTGTTGTCGGCGCTGCCCCGCCCGTACCAGCGATCGCCCTCGACGATGAGACGCCACGGGTCGAGGCCGGGGCGCCACCGGCCCGCGTCACCGGGGACGACGTCGGCGTGCCCGTAGGTCAGCACGGTCGGCAGCCTGTTCGCTTCGTGGCGGTGGGCGACGAGGAAGGGGCCGTGGCCGGCCACGGGGTTGTCGACGATCTGGTGGGCGGCGCCCAGGCGTTCCACGGCCGGCGCCATCTCGTGTTCGAGATACCGGCGCAGAACGGGCACCGACTCGGGTCTCCCGCTCTCGGTGGGGATCGCGACCCGCCGCGCGAGGTCGGCCTGAAATGCGCCGGAGTCAAAGTAATCGCGGGCGTATCGGATCGCCGTTGAGCGTGTCACCGTGATCCTTTCCGGGGGTGGGAAACGTCGCGGCGATATCTCGGCGTCATGCCCATCGACCTGCCGCAAGGCCAATTCGCCTAATGTCGGCAGGCTAGTGAGAGCCCTTCCTCGGCACAATTATCATTATCCGAAGGCGGCATTGCCGGTACGGCAAGGCAGGCGCGCCGATGCGCGGTCCCGACGGATATGGTCGTTCGATCGGCGCCGTCCGCCGGGACGGCCCCGTCGGAACGGGGGTGCGGCGTGAACCTCACCGGTCCCGTGCTGCGCTACTTCCTCGAGGTGGCCCGCACCGGCTCGATCAGCCAGGCGTCCGAGCAGCTCCACGTCGCGGCGTCCGCCATCAGCCGGCAGATCGCGAAGCTGGAGCACGACCTCGGGGTGCCGCTGTTCGAACGGCGGCCGCGCGGCATGGTGCTCAGCGAGGCCGGCGAGGTGCCGGCCGCGTACGCGCGGCGTAGCCGGCTCGAGTCCGAACAGGTCATCGAGGAGATACGCGGTCTCAGCGCGCTCCGGCACAGCGTCATCCGGCTGGCCAGTTCGGAGGGCTTCGCCCGGGACCTCCTGCCGGAGGCGATCGTCGCCTTCCGCGAGTCGTACCCGGGCGTGCGGTTCCGGCTGCGCGTCGAAACACCGTCGGCCGCCACCGACGCGGTCCGTGAGGGGACCGCGGACCTCGCCGTCACGTATGCCCTGGCCCCGGAGCCGGACGTCAAGGTGGAGTACTCCGCGGCGCAGCCGATCCACGCACTGGTCCCGGCGGGCCACCCGCTCACCGAGCGGACCGAGGTCCGGCTCGCCGACCTGCTGCCGTATCCACTCGCGCTGATGGAAAAGGGCACGACGATCCGGCAGTTGTTCGATATCTGCGTCAGCCTGGAAGGGCTGCGATTCGAGCCCGCCTTCGTCAGCAATTATTCCGGCGCGCTCTACGGATTCGTGCAGAACAACGGCGGTGTCACCATCGCGGGTTCGCTCACGCACCGGCGGCGGCTGGGCCCCGACGGGCTGGTGGCCGTGCCCATCAGTGACCCGGAGATGTCGCGCCGAAGCCTCCAGATCCAGTCGATGGCCCAGCGGACCCTCCCGAAGGCCGTTTCGGCGTTCCTCGGCCACCTCATCGCGCACATCGAAGGGCCGTGACCCGGGCCAGGCGGCTCACTCCTCCAGCGTGCGGGCCACGGCCTGGACGACCACCTGGGACAGGTCGCCCGTCCGCTGGTGGAACTCCCGTAGCTGGTCGGCGCCGTTGCCGCGTTTGAGCACGTCGAGGAGGAGCCCTTCGGCCGCGAAGAGGTCTCCGCTCTCGGCCAGGACGGGCGCGGTGTGGTCGAGCAGCGCCCGTACGGCCGTCTCGGCCGGGACCGGGCAGCCGGCCAGCGGGTGCACCAGGTCCTGCCGCAGGCCGTACCGGGCCGCCCGCCAGGTGGCGAGCTGGAGTTGTCCCACCCGGACCTGTAGGGGTGGCTCGCCCGCTCGCCAGGCCCGAGCGGCCGTCTCCACCAGCGCGCGGACCAGCGTGGCGATCAGCACGGCGTGGTCGACCAGGAGACAGACGTCGGCGACGCGGATCTCGACCGTCGGGTAGTGGTGGGAGAGCCGCGCGTCGAAGTAGACCATCGCCTCGTCGAGGATGGCGCCGGTGCGCAGCATGGCGTCGATCGCGGCCCGGTAGCCGGCCGCCGACCCGAACAGTTCGGTGGGGCCCGACGACGGCCAGCGCCCCACCGCCTGCCGGCGGTAGCTGGCGTAGCCGCTGTCGACTCCCTGCCAGAACGGCGAGTTGGCGCTCAGCGCGAGGAGCGTCGGCAGCCAGGGACGGATCCGGTCGAGAACGGCGACGCCCTCATCGGGTGACCCGATTGCCACGTGAACATGACAGCCGAAGGTCAGGTGTTCGGCCGCAGTGAGGGAGTACAGCTCGGCCATCCGCAGGTACCGCTCGGTGGGCGTCACGATCGGCCGGACTGGCAGCGGGCAGGTCCCGAGCGCGGCGATGGTCACGTCGTGGCGCCATGCGGCGGCCGCCGCGAGATGCCGTCCCTGGCGGATCTGATCGGCGAGTTCGGTCATCGAGGTGCACGGGCGCGTTCCGGTCTCCAGCTGCTGGCGCTGGAACTCCCTCTGGAGCAGCCCTCCATCACCTCCGTGCGGCGGGAGCCGGAGTATGGCGTCGGCAGCCGCGCGAGGCGTTCCGGTGTTCGGGTCGACGAGGAGGAATTCCTCTTCTACTCCCACGGTGCGAATATCCACTGTGTCCTACTTTGCAGGTTTTTCGCGAGGATCACGTAAAGGCACGGCAACTCCAGTTCACGCTGGATAAAAACCCCCGTATCGCTGACTGATGATCATTGCCCCGTGTCTATGTCAGGGTAAAACGCGCCGAACTCCTACCTACTGGGAATCATGGGTTTAGTCCGTAGCTGGTCTTGATCCGGGCGACTTTCGGAAACGATGGTGAACACAGAGGTGTGACGCGTCGAATGTGGTTCCGGTGTACTCCGGGTCGGCTGCAGGCGGCGGAAGGCCGCCTTTGGCCGTTGAACATCCGGTTTGCCGGGAGAATCGTCGGCATGTGGTTCGGCATCCTGGGTCCCCTGGACGTACGGTCGGCCGACGGGGAGCCGATCTCCGTGGGCGGGCCCCGGCCCCGTGCGCTGCTCGCGATGCTGCTGCTGCACGCGGGCCGGCCGGTCGGCGTGCAGCAGCTGGTCGACGGCCAGTACGGCGACGATCCTCCGTCCGGTGCCGTCAACGCCGTCCAGGCGCAGGTGTCCCGGGTACGGCGTCACCTGCCGCCGGGGATGCTCGAGTTCGACGGCATCGGATACCGACTGGCGGCCGACCCCGACGACGTCGACGTCCACCGCTTCGAGCGGCTGGCCCGGGAAGGACGGAGACTGCTGGGCGCGGGCGCCCACCCGGACGCCGCCGCGATCCTCCGCCGGGCCCTCGGGCTGTGGCGCGGCCCGGCACTGGCCGACCTGCCTTACGCGGACGCGGACAAGGCCCGCCTGGAGGAGCTCCGGCTGGCGGCGACCGAGGACCTCACCGAGGCCCAGCTCGCCCTGCCCGACGGGTCACCGGTCGCGGAGCTGCGGCGGCTGGTGGCCGAGCACCCGCTGCGGGAACGACTCCGCGGCCAGCTCATGCGCGCCCTGAACGCCGCCGGGCGGCCAGCCGAGGCCCTCGCGGTGTACGAGAAGACGCGGCACCTGCTCGCCGAGGAGCTCGGCGTCGACCCCTCCCCGGAGCTGGCCGCCATCCAACTGGCCGTCCTACGCGCCCAGGAGCCCGCGCCGGCGACCCGGCGCAGGCCCGCCGCGCAGCTCACCAGCTTCATCGGACGCGACCGCGAGCTGCGACGACTCGACGACCTGCGCGACTCCCGGCTGGTCACGATCCTCGGTCCCGGAGGCGCCGGAAAGACCCGGCTCGCGGTCGAGGCCGCCGGCCGCCGGGGCGGTGAGACGTGCTTCGCCGACCTCTCCCCGCTCGACGACGGCGACCAGGTGCCGGGCGCGGTGCTCAGCGCGCTGGGACTGCGCGAGACGGGGTTCCACGCGCTCGACGCACCCGACCCAATGAGCCGCCTGGTCTCGGCCGTCGCCGATCGGGACCTCCTGCTGATCCTCGACAACTGCGAGCACCTCGTCGACGGCGCCGCGGCGCTGGCCCGCCGCCTGCTCGGCGAGTGCCCGGGGCTGACGATCCTGGCCACGAGCAGGGAGCCGCTCGGGATCACCGGGGAGATGCTCGTACCGCTCGCGCCGCTGGACGTGCCCCCGCCGGACTCCGCGCCCACCGACGCCTCGGACTATCCGGCCGTGCGGTTGTTCGCCGACCGGGCGGCGGCCGTACGGCCCGGCTTCGAGCTCGGACCCGGCAACGCCGAGGCCGTCGCACGGATCTGCGCGGCGCTCGACGGCCTGCCGCTCGCCATCGAGCTCGCCGCCGCCCGGTTGCGCACCTTCCCGGTGGAGGAGATCGCCCGCCGCCTCGCCGAACACGACCGGTTCCGGCTGCTGTCGCGCGGCGACCGTACGGCCGCCGCCCGGCACCAGACCCTGCGCGCGGTCGTCGAGTGGAGCTGGGACCTGCTCGGGCCCGACGAGCGGATGGCGGCTCGGCGCTTCTCCGTGTTCGCAGGGGGCGCGTCACTGGAGGCGGTCGAGGCGGTCTGCGGTCTGGACGCCGGCGACGCGCTGGCCGACCTGGTGGACAAGTCGCTCGTCGAGACGGACGGCGTCCGCTACCGGATGTTCGACACGATCGGCCTGTTCTGCGCCGAGCGCCTGGCCGAGACCGACGAGCCGCAGCTCGTGCGCGCCGCCCACGCCCGGCACTTCCTCGAACTCGCCCAGCGCGCCGACCTTCACCTCCGCCGCGCCGAGCAGCTGGAGTGGCTGGCCCGCCTCTCCGCCGAGCACGACGACCTCATGGCCGCGCTGCGCTGGGCCGTCCACCACGACCGGGAGACGGCGCTGCGGCTCGTCGCCGCGCTCGGGACGTACGGCTGGCTGAGCGGGCGGCGCGGCGAGGTCGGCAAGGCCGCCGCCGAGCTCCTCGACGCGCCCGTCGAAGGGCTGGACGAGGAGTACGTCGCGTGCGTGGTGCAGGCCGTGCCCCAACCCGGTCCGGAGCACTGGAAGCGGGCGGAGGAGACCGTACGGTCGTTCGACCGGCCGCTGCGGCACCCGTTCACGGCGGCTCTGTGGGGGATGACCGCCGGCCCGCCCGCGCCCTCTGGGGCCCAGACCACCCCCATGCTCGCCGGTGATCCGTGGACGCAGGCGCTGGAGCAGTTCAGTCTGGCCCTGCTGACCGTGCTCGGCGGCGACCCCGCCGAGGGCGAACGCCGGCTCGCGGACGTGCTGACCCGCTTCCGCGCGATCGGCGAGCGGTGGGGGACCGCCCAGACCCTCGACTGGCTCGCGGTGGTCGCCGGCCGGCGTGGAGAGTGGGCGCGCGCCCGGGAGCTATGGGGTGAGGCGCTCACGCTGCTCGGCGAGCTCGGCGCGTACGAAGAGGTCGTGGACGTCCTCGTACACCGGGCCGAGGCGCTGACCCGCGAGGGCGACATCGCCGCCGCCACCACCGATCTCCGGCGCGCGGAGGAGCTGTCCCGTCAGGCGGGCCGGGCGGACGCACCCGCCGCGGTGTACATGGGTCTGGGGGAGATCGCACGCTTCGGCGGCGACCTCGTCGAGGCCCGGCTCCGGCTCGAGGAGGCTCTGCGCGTCTCCGGAGACGCGAGTTTCGGCGTCGAGACGACACAGCCGTGGCTGTTCACCGCGCTGGGACGGCTCGCCGAGGCCGAAGGCGACGACGACGCGGCCCGGACCTGGCATCGCCGCGCCGTCGCGGCCTCTCGGGAGTCCCCGATCGCCATGGACCTCGCCGAGGCCGTCAGAGGCCTCGCCGGGGCCGTCGTGGGAGAGGGGGCGGGCACGGGAGAACGTGCTGCCGTCCTGCTCGGCGCGGCCGTCGCCCTGTGCGGGATGACCGTGGCGCGTGACCGGGACGTCGACCGGATCGCCGCCCGCGTCCGCGACCTCCTCGGCGCGGAGGCGTTCGCCGCGGCGTTCGCGCGCGGCGCCGCGATGTCGCGCGCGGAGGCGCTGACAGCCGTCGACGAGACTGTCAGCGGATAGCGGACGGACTGTCAACGCCCCTGGCGAGAGTCGGGGACATGAAGAACACCACGGTCCTCATCTCCGGCGCGAGCATCGCCGGCCCCGCCCTCGCCTACTGGCTCGAGCGCTACGGCTGCACCGTCACGATCGTCGAGAAGGCACCCGTCCTCCGACCCGGCGGCCAGGCCGTCGACTTCAAGGGTCCGACCCACATGAAGGTCCTGGAACGCATGGGCATCCTCGACGAGGTGCGCCGCCGCCAGACCGGCTCACACGACACCACCTTCATCGACGCGGACGGCCGGCCGCAGGCGGTCATGCCCGCCGAGTTCACCGGTGGTGCGATCGAGATCCAGCGCGGCGACCTGGCCGCCCTCCTGTACGAGCGGACCGCGGGGCGGTGCGAGTACGTCTTCGGCGACTCGATCACCTCGCTGACCGAGACGGCGTCCGGTGTCCACGCCACCTTCGAACGCGGCGCACCGCGCACCTTCGACCTCGTGGTCGGCGCGGACGGCATCCACTCCAACGTCCGCCGTCTGGCCTTCGGCCCGGAGGAGGAGTACGTGCGCTTCCTCGGCCACTACTACGCGCTCGCCGACGTCGCCGCCGCGGGCCCCGCCGTGCAGAGCGTGATGTACAACGAGCCGGGCCGCATGGTGTCGCTCTGGGGCAACAAGGCGTCGGCGTTCTTCGTCTTCGCCTCCGAGCGGCTCGACTACGACCGCTGGAACACCGACCAGCAGAAGCGGCTCCTCGCCCAGGCGTATCAGGGCGGGAAGTGGAAGATGCCGGAGATCGTCGCCGCCGCGTCCGACGCCTCGGAGTTCTACCTCGACTCGATCAGCCGCGTCGAGATGGACCACTACGCCGAGGGCCGGGTCGTCCTGCTGGGCGACGCCGCGTACGGCAACACTCTGGGCGGCTTCGGCACCGGCCTGGCCGTCGTCGGCGCGTACGTCCTGGCCGGGGAGCTCGCGGCGGCCGGCGGCGACCACCGGGTGGCCTTCCGCCGGTACGAGGAGGAGTTCCGCGGCTACGCCAAGATCGCGCGGAAGGGCAACGCCGGACCGTTCCTCGCCCCGCCGACCCAGGCCCGCATCACCATGCGGAACCAGATGTTCAAGCGCCGGCTCCTGCTCAAGTCGATGCTGTGGATGACCGACAAGTTCGCCTCGAACATCGACCTGAAGGACTACCCGGCGCCCGCATCCACACCTCATGACCAATAATGATCAAGGAGAAGACGGCGCGCGACGTCTACTCGGGGAGCTCGGCGATCCGGCGGCGCAGGTGGTCGGCCTGGGGGTCGTTCATCCCGATCGCGAGCGCCCGCTCGTACGCGGTGCGCGCCTCGCCGTGCCGGCCGGCGCGGTGCAGGAGTTCGGCGCGGGTGGCGTGCCACCACGGATACTCGTCCAGGCTCGGGATCGCGTCGACCAAGGCCAGGCCGGCGGTCGGCCCGTCCCGTTCGGCCACGGCCACCGCCCGGTTCAGCCGTACGACACCGGTGTCCTGGACGGTGAGCAGCACGTCGTACCAGGAGATCACGGCGTCCCAGCCGGTCGCGGCGTACGAGGGGGCGAGCGCGTGGCATGCGGCGATCGCGGCCTGCACGACGTACGCGTCCGGCCGCTCCGGGGTGCGCCGCAACGCCGCGCCGACCAGCTCGACCCCCTCCTTGATCTCCGCGAAGTCCCAGCGGCCACGGTCCTGGTCGGCCAGCAGGACCGGGCGGCCCTCGGCGTCGACGCGGGCCGCGCGCCGGGCGTCCTGAAGCAGCAGCAGCGCGAGCAGGCCGAGAACGGTCGGCTCGTCGGGCATCAGCTCCGCCAGGAGGCGCGCGAGCCGGATCGCCTCGGCCGTCAGTGGGACGCGGACCAGGTCGCCGCCGGAACCCGCCGTGTACCCGGCGGTGAAGATGAGGTAGACGGTGGCTGCGACTCCCGACAGCCGTGCGGGGAGCTCCTCGGCGGGCGGGACACGGTACGGGATGCGGGCTCGCGCGATCTTCTGCTTCGCCCGGGTGAGGCGCTTGGCCATCGTCGCCTCGGGCACCAGCAGCCCGCGGGCGACCTCCGCGGTGGACAGCCCGGCGAGGGTCCGCAGTGCCAGGGCGACCTGCGCCTCCACCGCCAGGCACGGATGGCAGCAGGTGAAGACCAACCGGAGGAGGTCGTCGCGGACGACCTCGGGAGGCTCGGGGTCCGGATGGATCAACGACACCGCCTCCGCCTCCTTCCCGGCCCGGCGAGCCTCCCGGCGGATGACGTCGATCGCCCGGCGCTTCGCGGCGACCACCAGCCAGGCGCGCGGGTCGTCCGGCACACCGTCCCGGGGCCACGTCTCCAGCGCACGGACCACGGCGTCCTGCACCGCGTCCTCGGCCAGGTCGACGCTGCCGGTGACGCGGATCAGCGTGGCCAGCACGCGGGCACCCTCGTCGCGTACCAGCGTCGCCGCCGCGTCACCGGTCCCCATCGGTCAGAACTGGACGACCGGGCGGACTTCGACCGCGCCGTCCCACGCCGCCGGGATCTTCGCCGCCACCGCGACCGCCTCGTCCAGGTCGGCGCATTCGAGCACGTAGAAGCCGGCCAGGGCCTCCTTCGTCTCGGCGTACGGCCCGTCACTCGTGATCACGTCGCCGCCCTTGCCGCCGGAGACCCGCACGGTCGTCGCCGTGGCGGTCGGGTACAACGCGTGGCCGCCCTTGATCACGTCGGCGGCCGCCTGGCCGAACTCGTTGTAGTCCTTCATCTCCTCGGCGTACTCCGGCTGCGTCCAGTCGACGTCGCGCGTGTAGGTGAGGGCGATGTACATGGGCATGACCGACTCCTTCGGGTCCTGGGCCGGCTCCGGTCACCGGCTTCACTTTAAGGACGTACGGCCGGAGCCCGGCAGGACACCTCGCGACGACGATTTCCCGGAGCACGTTATGACGACCGTCCCGACATGTTCGGCCCAGAGGTCCCCGCTCCCGCGCACCGGCGGCTCCTCGCCTTCCTCGGCCGCGTTGAGCGGCTCGGTCAGCCGGGATCGACGACGCGGTAGCCCACGCCGGGCGTGGTGATGACGACGGGCGGGTCGCCCAGCTTGCGGCGCAGGCGGCCGATGGTCACCGCGACCGTGTTGGTGAAGGGGTCGGCGTGCTCGTCCCAGACCTGTTCGAGCAGGTTCTCGGCGCTGAGGAAGGCGGGCGCGGCGCGCAGGAGCGCTTCGAGGACCCCGAACTCCTTGACGGACAGGTCGAGGAGGCGGCCGTCGCGGGTGACGGTGCGTCGTACCGGGTCCAGCTCGATCCCCGCCGCGCGCAGCGTACGGGCCCGCGAGGCGGGTCGGCGGCGTGCGAGGGCCTGGACCCGGAGGACGAGTTCCGGGAAGTGGAACGGCTTGGCGAGGTAGTCGTCCGCTCCCAGGATCAGCCCGCTGACGCGGTCGCCGGGCGCGCCGGCGGCGGTCAGCATGAGGACCATGGCCCGGTCGTCGTCCGCGGTGATCATCTGGCAGAGGGTGTCGCCGTGCAGGCCGGGCAGGTCGCGGTCGAGGACGACCACGTCGTAGGCGTTCACGTCGAGCTTGGCGACGGCCTCCAGCCCGTCATGGGCGACGTCCACGGCCATGCCCTGGTCGCGCAGCCCTTCCGCCAGGACGTCGGCGAGCGACCGGGCGTCCTCGACCACCAGCACCCTCACGCCGGAACACCCGCGTGCACCACCGACGGCAGTGAGACGCCGACGCGCAGTCCGCCGTCGGGGCGGGCGCGCAGGTCCAGAGTGCCGCCGTGCGCGGTGGCGACGGCCGCGACGATCGACAGCCCGAGCCCGGTCCCGTCGCCCGTGCCCGTACGGTCGGCGCCGAGCCGGCGGAACGGCCGGGTCAGCTCGGCGACCTGCCGTGGGTCGAGCACCTCGCCGCCCGTCTCGACCATCAGGTGCGCGTTCTCGCCATCGGCCACGGTGGCGACCCGGATCCAGCCGCCGTCCTCGTTGTGGCGGATCGCGTTGTCGATGAGGTTGTCGACCATGCGGCGCAGGAGTGCCCGGCTGCCGCGCACCGGTGTGTCGCCGTCCGCGGTCTCGTGGACGGACAACCGTCGGGCGGCGATGTCCGCGGACCGGGCGGCCACCGCTTCGGAGGCCACGTGGGCGAGCGAGAGCGTCGCGCGATCCGGGAGGTCGCCGTGCTGCGTCCGGGCGAGGACCAGGAGACCCTCCAGCAGGCGGTCGACCTGGTCGAGCTCGCCACGGAGCCGGTCGGCGAGGGCCACGGTCTGCGGCGGCGCGGGCTCCGGCTTGGCCACCGCCACGTCCAGTGACGCCCGCATGGTGGTGAGCGGCGTGCGCAGCTCGTGGGAGGCGTCGGCGACGAAGCGGCGTTGGGCGGCGAAGGCCCCCTCCAGGCGTTCCAGGAGATCGTCGATGGTGTCGGCGAGGTCCTTGACCTCGTCGGCAGGGCCGGGCACGGCCAGCCGCTCGTGCAGGTTGTCCGCGGTGATCCGCCGCGTCGCCGCCGTGATCGTCCGCAGCGGACGCAGCACCCGTCCTGCGAGGAGGCGTCCCAGGACGATCGACGCCACCGCCATGACGGCCAGCGCGATCGCCGACCCGACCAGCAGCCGACGATTCTGCGCCGAATGCTGCTCGGCGAGCTGATTCTGCAGCCAGGCGATCTGCATCTGGGCCTGGGCCAGCGCGGCCTCCTGGGGCGCCGGCTCCGGGCCGGGCAGGTGCATGGTGCTGACCCGTGACCCGAGGGTCAGGACGTTGGCGATCGCCAGCAGTCCCGCGGCGGACACGAAGAACACGACGCCGTACAAGGCGGTGAACCGCGACCGTACGGGGCGGTTCGGCAGGCGGACCGACCGGATGAGGTGGTGGACCGACCGGGTGGGGCGGCCGACCGGCCCTTTCGACATCTTCCGCTCCTTGGTCTGTTTCCACAGAGGCACTCAGCATGCCCGGTCGGCCCTAACAGCGGAATAACAGCGTCCGTTCGGCCCTCGTCACGGCGTCCGCTCCAGGATCGGCCCGGTTCCCTCACCGCCGAGCGAAGAGGACGGGACTGTGAACAGGGAAGCGACCATCGAGGTCAACGGCCTGCGCAAACGCTTCGGGTCGACCGTGGCGCTGGACGGGATGTCGTTCACGGTGCGGCCCGGACGGGTCACCGGGTTCGTCGGGCCCAACGGCGCCGGGAAGTCCACGACCATGCGAGTGATCCTCGGCCTGGACGCGGCCGACACAGGTACCGCCCTGGTCGGCGGCCGGCCGTACCGGAGTCTGCGCGACCCCCTGCGCCACGTCGGGGCGCTGCTGGACGCCGCCGCGCTGCAGCCGAGCCGTACCGCGCGGGGTCACCTGCTGTGGCTGGCCCACTCCCAGGGTCTGGACGCCAGGCGGGTCGACGAGGTGATCGAGCAGGTCGGGCTGCGGTCCGTGGCGCGGCGCCGGGCCGGCGGCTTCTCACTGGGCATGCGGCAGCGCCTGGGGATCGCCGCGGCGCTGCTCGGCGACCCGTCGGCGCTCATGCTCGATGAGCCGGTCAACGGCCTCGATCCCGAGGGGATCCGATGGATCCGCGGGTTCCTGCGGTCGCTGGCGGCGGAGGGCCGGGCGGTGCTGGTGTCCAGTCATCTGATGAGCGAGCTGCAGGACACCGCCGACCACCTCGTCGTGGTGGGCCGCGGCCGGGTCGTCGCGGACACCGGCGTCGCGGACCTGATCGCCACCGCGTCCCGTGGCCGCGTCACGGTGCGCACCCTGGAGCCGGACCGGGCGATGACGGTACTGGCGCACGCCGGCGTCGCCGTGACCGTCACCGGCCGCGACACACTCGTCGTCGCCGGGCTGCCGGCCGAGCGGGTCGTGGCGTTCCTCACCGCGAACGCGCTGCCGTTCTCCGAGGTCGCGGCCCACCGCGCGACCCTGGAGGAGGCGTACATGGAGCTCACCCGGGACGCGGTCGAGTTCCGCGCCGGCACGGCGCGGGAGGCGACCCGATGAGGACCACTCTGGGCTTTGCACGGCTGCTGCGCGCGGAGTGGACCAAGTTCCGTACGGTCCGCGGCTGGGTGATCGGCCTGGGGGTCGCGGCGCTGGTCACCGTGCTGCTCGGGCTCTTCTCCGCCTCGGGCAGCCACTCGTCGTGCGGCGGCCCGACCGACGTCTGCCCCGCCGTGCCGATCGGGCCGGGCGGCGAGGCGGTGGACGACAAGTTCTACTTCGTCCACCGGTCGCTGCAGGGGGACGGTGCCATCACCGTTCGCCTGACCTCCCTGACCGGCCAGGTCCGCCTCCCGGACGCCACGCCCGGCGTCCGGCAGGTCGCCTCCAAGGTCGAGCCGTGGGCGAAGGCCGGCGTGATGGTCAAGGACGGCACCCGGCAGGGGTCGGCGTACGCGGCGCTGATGGTCACCGGCGGGCACGGCGTGCGGATGCAGTACGACTACACCCACGACGTCGCCGGCGGTTCGGGCGGCGTGTCGAAGACGTCCCCGCGCTGGCTACGGCTGGTCCGCTCCGGCGACGACCTCACCGGCTACGAGTCGGCCGACGGCAGCCGGTGGTCCAAGGTGGGCACGGCACGTCTGGCCGGGCTGCCCGCCACCGTGCGGATCGGTCTGTTCGCCGCGTCCCCGGGCGACCTGACGGTGACGCAGGCGGATCTCGGCGGGGTCGTCGCGGCGTCGCGGTTCGCCCAGGCCACCGGCGTCTTCGACAGTGCGAGCGTACGGGGCGGGACATCGGGCGGCGCGTGGAGCCACGACGACCTCGGGGCCACCAAGGAACCCGACGGATCGATCCACCATCCGGGCGGTCTGGTGAAGTCCGGCGGCACCTTCACCGTGACCGGGGTCGGCGACATCGCTCCCCGCACGGACGGCATGACCGTCGAGAAGACGCTCTCCGGACTGCCGGCCGGGCTGATCGTCGTGATCGTGGTGGCGGTGGTGTTCATCACCGCGGAGTACCGCCGAGGCCTGATCCGGACCACCCTGCTCGCCTCCCCGCGACGGGGCCGGGTACTGACGGCGAAGGCCCTCGTGCTCGCCGCGCTGACCTTCCTCGCCGGGCTGGTCGCCGCCGGCGTCACGATGCCGGTCGCCGCGCACATCCTGCGCTCCAACGGGAACTACATCCTGCCGGTCGGCTCGCTCACCCAACTGCGCGTCGTGGCCGGGACCGCCGCGCTGATCGCCGTCGTCGCCGTCCTCGCCCTCGCGCTCGGCACGGTGTTCCGGCGCAGCGCCCCGGCGATCACCACCGCCCTCGTGCTGGTCATCCTGCCGCGCATCCTCGCGACCACGTCCGTCCTGCCCGCGGACGCGGCGCGCTGGCTGCTGCGGCTCACCCCGGCCGCCGGGTTCGCGATCCAGCAGAGCATCCCGGCGTACCCACAGGTCACCGCCTCCTTCTCGCCCCAGGCCGGCTACTACCCGCTGCCACCGTTGGCCGGTCTCGCGGTCTGCGGCGGATACGCCGTGCTCGCCCTCGGCCTGGCCGTCCTCCTGCTGCGCCGGAGGGACGCATGAAGGAGGGACACATGAAGGAGGGGCTCATGACTCGGGAACTCCACGCGGAGTGGACGAAGCTGCGCACCGTGACGAGCACGGCCTGGCTGCTGCTCGCCGGGGTCACGCTGACCGTCGCCGTCAGCGCCGCGGTCGCCGCGACCGTGTCCTGCCCGGCGGCGGGCTGCCGGTACGACACCCCGAAGGTCGCCCTGACGGGAGTCCAGGCGGGCCAGGCGATCGTCGCCATCCTGGCGGTCCTGACCATCACCGGCGAGTACGGCACCGGCATGATCCGGACCACCCTGGCCGCGATGCCGCGCCGGGACGCCGTCCTGGCCGCCAAGGCGACGATCCTCACCGGCCTGACACTGGCCACGGGGACGATGGCCGTGCTCGGGTCGCTGCTCGCCGCGCGGCTCATTCTGCCCGGCAACGGGTTCGTCCCCGCGCACGGTCAGGCGCCCTTGTCCCTGGCCGACGGGCCGACGCTGCGCGCGGCCGTCGGCTCGGTCCTCTACCTCGCGCTGATCGCCCTGCTCGGCCTCGGCGTCGCCACCGCCGTACGGGACTCGGCGACGGCCATCGGCGTCGTGTTCGGCCTGCTGTACATCCTCGCGGTCCTGCCGGTCATGGTCTCGGAGCCGGACTGGCAACGGTTCCTGTGGCGGATCTCGCCGATGGAGGCGGGACTCGCCATCCAGTCGACCACCCGCCTGTCGAGCCTTCCACTCGGCCCATGGGAGGGGCTGGGCGTGCTCGCCGCGTGGGCCGCCGGGGCGCTGCTCACCGGTGGCCTACTGCTCCGGCTGCGCGACGCGTGAGGCCGGCGTCGCGCCCGGCGCGGCTCAAGGGCGACCGCGTCACCGGTTCACGCTCGGGCCTGAGCCTCCACCAGGGCGGCGAAACCATCGAGATGGCGGGCAAGGCTGTACTCGAACAGTCCGTCCAGGTCCGACACCGTTTCCGCCTCGATCGTGGCCAGCAGTGGGAATCGTCCGCTGCCGAGGAGTTCGTTGGACCGCTTTCGCTGTTCCAGCCACCATTGGTCGAGCGTCACACCGGTCTCCTGCTCCGCTTCGGTCTCGTCCGCCAGGGGCAGGGCAACGGTGATGACCAGCGCGTGCAGCGTGAGCGCCTCGCGAAGCCGCGTCGTCATGGGCAGCCCGAGCCCGTCGAGTGCGCGCAGGGTCCATTCGGTGTGCGCCATCATGTTGGGCACCAGCAACGGGCGGGTGAACGAGACGGCCCTGGGCAGCCAGAGGTGCCGTCGGCACAGCTCCCACTGCCGGCGGGAGATCAGTTCGAGCTTGGCCCGCCACCCCTCCGGCCCCGGGACGGGTAGCTCGGGTTCGCCGAAGGCTTCGTCGGTCATCTGCGTGACCAGTTCGTCCTTGTTCGCCACGTGCCGGTAGAGCGACATCGGACCGACCCCGAGCTCGGCCGCGAGCCGTCGCATGGACACGGCGTCGAGTCCTTCGACATCGGCGATCGCAATGGCGGTGCGGAGGACCTGACGCCGGTTCAGCGCCTGTCTGGGTCGCGGTCTCGGCGACGTGGTCAGGCCGGCCGGCTGCGCAGGGCGCGCGTGGGCGCTGACCACCGTGCCGGAACCGACCTTGGCTTCGACGAGCCCGGCGTCGCGGAGAGCCGCCATCACCTTGGTCGCGGTCGCGATCGCGACGCCCCATCGCTGGGCGATCTGTCGGATGGAAGGCGCCCGGTCGCCGGGCCGCAGGTCGCCGGACAGGATCTGGGCGCGGATCTCCGCGACGATCCGCCGGTAGGGCGGATCCGGTCGCTGCGTTGACGACGGCATGGGAGCCCCCGATCCATCGGTGAGGTCGTTCGCCTGCCGTGAGTGTACTAGTTCAATTCAGTCGACACTAGTTCACTTTTTTAGCTTAAACGCCCCGATGAAGTCCACATCTTTAATGGCGTCAATACCATGTACGCACAACGGGTAATACGCCGTACGCATCCGCGCGGCGGCCGTGGGCGTAAGGAGAGACAACGATGACAACGAACCACGAGGCAGAGGCCGCCACCGTCGATCGCCGACCGCCGACCTTGGTGTTCGTCCACGGCACCAACTCCTCGTCGTTCTTCTGCTCGGGACTGATCAGCGAACTCACCCTGCGCGGGCATCGGGCCGTGGCCGTCGACCTGCCGGGACACGGCACCGAAGGGTTCTTCCCCCGGGCGTACCAGGCGCCGCAGGACCGCGCGGCGCTGGCGACCGAGCCGTCGCCGCTCGCCAAGATCACCATCGACGACTATGTCGAGCGCGTCATCGACGTGGTGCGCCGCGCCCGTCGCCACGGACCCGTGATCCTCGCGGGCGCCAGCCAGGGCGGCGTCACCGTGAGCAGGGTCGGCAACGCCATCCCCGACCTGCTCGAACGGGTCGTCTACATGGCGGCGTACTGCTGCGTCGACCTGCCGAACCTGGCCGCCTATCTGGAAACGCCGGAGAACAGCGAGAGCCTGCTTCCCCGGGTGATGGCGGCAATGGCCGCCGATCCGGCGAACCTGGGGGTGAGCCGGATCAACTGGCGCTCGGCCGACCCGGCGGTGGTCGACGGCATCAAGCAGTGCCTGGCCGGTGACTTCACCGACGAGGGGGCGAGGCGGCTGCTCAACATGCTCGAGCCGGACGAGCCCGCCGCCATCCCCATGGCCGAGGCCCGGGGCGAGGCGAAGACCTGGGGCCGGATTCCCCGGACGTATGTGCGCTTCACCCTCGACCGGCTGATTCCGCCGGCGCTGCAGGACCGATTCATCAGCGAGGCCGACCGTCTCACGCCGGACAACCCGACCGACGTACGAAGCGTCGCGGCACCCCACGTCGGCCCGTTCGAACGACCTGAACTGGTGGAGATCTTCGCCGAGCTGGCCGGCGATCGATCGGAGAAGGAACATGACCGCGACCGATGAGTCCCGTGCCGGGACCGCCGTCCCGGAGGCGTACCGGTGGCGGTGGGTGGCGTTGGTCGTGCTGCTGGCCGCCGAGGTCATGGACATGCTCGATGCCGTGATCACGAGCATCGCGGCGCCGTCCATCCGGGCCGATCTGGGGGGTAGCGCCACCACGGTGCAGTGGCTCGGGGCCGCCTACACCCTGGCGATGGCGGTCGGCCTGCTCACCGGAGGGCGCTTGGGCGATGTCGCCGGGCGTAAGCGGATGTTCCTGGTCGGCGCGTTCGGGTTCACGGCCGGGTCGCTGTTGTGCGCGCTGGCGTGGTCGCCGGAGACGCTGATCGCCTTCCGCGGAGTGCAGGGCCTGTTCGGGGCGGTCATGATCCCGCAGGGGCTGGGTGTGATCAAGGAGATGTTCTCCGGAGCGGAGATGTCCAAGGCGTTCGGGATGTTCGGTCCGGCCATGGGGTTGTCCACCGTCGGTGGGCCGATCCTCGCCGGCTGGTTGATCGACGCGGATTATTTCGGCACCGGCTGGCGCATGATCTTTCTCATCAACCTGCCGTTCGGGCTCCTGGCCGTCCTGGGGGGCCTGCGGTTCCTGCCCGAGTCGCGGTCCGCGCGTCCGCCCGGGCTGGATCTGGTCGGTGTGGTCCTCGCGGGGGTGGCCTCGCTGCTCCTGGTCTTTCCCCTGGTGCAGGGCCGCGAGCTCGGCTGGCCGGTGTGGACCTTCTCGATGATGGCCGGGGGCGTCCTCGTCTTCGGTCTCTTCGGCCGGCACGAGAGCCGCCGGCAGCGCGCGGGCGCTGATCCGCTCGTCGTGCCGAGTCTGTTCCGCAAGCGGGGTTTCACAGGCGGGCTGATCGTGGGGGTCGTGTTCTTCGCCGGGATGGCCGGGTTCTCCCTCGTCTTCAGTCTGTTCTTGCAGGTGGGTCTGGGGTATTCGCCGCTGCGGGCGGGGCTGTCCACGGTGCCCTGGTCGGCCGGTGTGATCGTCGGGTTCGGCGTCGCTCAGGTCGTGCAGCGGTTCGGCCGCCGGGCCATTCACGGCGGCGCGCTGTTGATGGCCCTCGGCGCCGGGGGAATCGTCCTCACTCTGCACCTGGCCGGTACCGGCGTCGGCCCCTGGCAGTTCGCTCCCGCGCTGATCGTCACCGGTGCCGGAACGGGCCTGTTGATGGCACCCTTCTTCGAGACGGTGCTCGCGGGGGTGGAACGGCATGAGACCGGTTCGGCGTCCGGCGCGCTGACCTCCGTCCAGCAGCTCGGTAGTTCTCTGGGTGTGGCGGTGCTGGGCACGATCTTCTTCGGTGTCCAGGGCGGGTTCGTGGAGGCCATGAAGGTCACGCTGTGGGTCGAGATCGGCCTGCTGACCCTGACCTTCCTCGCGGTGTTCCTGCTGCCGAGGCACGCCCGCGCACGGGAGTGAGCCCCGGGATGTTCCGTGTCGTTGACGGAGGCCCGCTCGCATGTCACCTTCTTAGGAAAACCTTTTCCCAATCCGTGAGGTGGCGATGACCGGTCCCGCGAGACGAGACGTGCTCAGGATGGGTGCGCTGATGGCGGGCGGGCTGCCGATGCTCGCCGGCCCCGGAACCGCGGCCGCCGACACGGCCGGTGTCGGCGCGCGGGTGCGGCCGCCGCGATTCCGCGACGCCTGGTTCCCGATCACCGACTTCGGCGCCGTCGGCGACGGGACGACCGACTGCACGCGGGCGATCGACGCGGCGATCCGGGTCTGCCACGCGGCGGGCGGCGGCCACGTCCTGGTGCCCGCGGGCCGGTGGGCGACCGGCGCGATCCACCTGCTGAGCCGCGTCGACCTGCACGTCGACCAGGGCGCGACCCTGCTGTTCAGCACCGACCCGGCCGCGTACCTGCCGGTCGTGCTGACGCGCTGGCAGGGCGTCGAGGCGTACAACTACTCGCCGCTGATCTACGCCCACGGGCAGCGGGACATCGCCGTGACGGGCCAGGGCGTCCTTGACGCCCAGGGCGACAACGGGCACTGGTGGTTCTGGGTCGGCTCCGGGCAGTACGGCTGGAAGCCCGGCATGCCGAACCAGCGGGCGGACTGGACGGCCCTGGAACGCATGGGCGTGGAAGGAGTCCCGCTCGACCAGCGGGTCTTCGGCGCGGGCCACTATCTCCGGCCGAGCTTCATCCAGCCGTACGCCTGCCGGAACGTCCTCATCGAGGGCGTCACCCTGCGCCACTCTCCGATGTGGAACATCCACCCGGTGCTGTGCCGGAACGTCACGGTGCGCGACGTCTCGGTGGAGAGTCTCGGGCCCAACGGCGACGGCTGCGACCCCGACTCGTGCCAGGACGTGGTGATCCAGCGCACGAGGTTCGCCACCCACGACGACTGCATCGCCATCAAGTCGGGGCGGGACGAGGACGGCCGGCGGGTCGGGGTGCCGTCGAAGAACATCCTCATCGAGGACTGCGTCTTCGTCAGCGGCGGCGGAGCGGTGGCGATCGGCAGCGAGATGAGCGGCGGCGTGTCGGACGTCGTCGCCCGGCGGCTCCGTCTCCCGTACGACGCGTCGCTCGACGAGGCCAGCGTCGCGTGGATCCTGTCGGTCAAGTCCACCTCGACGCGCGGCGGCTACATCCGGAACGTCCGTGTCACCGACGTCTCGTGCCCCGCGTGGACGTACGTGCCGTTCGAGGTCACCTACACCTACATGGGCGGCGCCGGCGGCGAGCTGTACCCGGACGTATCGGGCATCACCGTACGGAACTGGTCGGTCGGCGGCCCGTGCGACTACGCCTACCGGGTCCGCGGCGCGCCGACCGCCCCCGTGCGCGACGTGCGCCTGACGAACCTCACGTTCGAGCACGCCGCGCACGAGCCGGTCGTCGAGAACGCCGACGTCACGACCCGGCACGTCACCGTACGAGGGACCTGACGCGCGTCCGGCAGGTCGCCCGCGGCTGACGACCGGCCCTCGACCTGACCACCGAAAGTCTCCTTCAGAATCGGTAGCGCAGGATGTGGCCGCTGTCCCGGCCGCCGGGAAGGCGCGCCCCCAGCCGCAGGCCCAGCCGCGCCGCGGCCGGGAGCTCGCCCACGTCGGGCTGGTCGACGACGTACAGATCGTCCACGCACTCGAGCCCCGCATGCCAGCCTTCCAACGCGCGGGGGTCGTCGATGCCCCAGTGCCAGCTCCGCGCGACCTCGCGCAACCTGCCCGCCATCCACCAGAACCGATTGCTCCAGCGGACGAGCCTGGTGCTGAAGCAGTCGAACAGCAACTCTCCGTCGGTGAACCGCTCGCAGATCCGCTGGATCAGCCGCCTGCCTTCCTCCTCGTGCAGGTACATGGTCAACCCCTCGAACACGGCCACGGTCGGGCGGTCGGCGGGTACCTCCTCCAGCCACCCCTCGTCGGTGACCGAGGAGCCGAGCATCCGGTAGTCCCCGCCGGGATGCGGCAGCAGCCGGCGGCGAAGGTCGATGACGTCGGGGTAGTCGACGTCCAGCCAGCGCACCGACGACGACGGGACCAGCCGGTGTACCCGGGTGTCCAGGCCGCAGGCCAGGTGCAGCACGGTGGCCTGCGGATGGGCGGCCAGGAACTCGGCGGTCCACCGGTCCAGCTGCCGTGCGCGCAGCGCCAGCATGGCCGCATCCCACGGTGCCTGCGTACCGGTCTTGCGCCAGTCGTAGTCGATGCGCCCGACCACCTCGTCGGCGGTGTGGTCACGCAGGATGGAGTGCGCGGCACGGCTGTCCAGCGCCCTGGCGTACAGGGTGGCGAGCATCGTCTTCTGGACAGAGGTGAGGTCGATCTTTTCGCGATCCATGAGGCCTCGTTTCGGGGGATGGGGACGGGTCCTAGCCGAACGGCAGGGCCACGAGGTTGTAGGTCAGCGCGACCTTCAGGAAGGCCACGCCGGCCAGGCCGATGACGGTGTACGCGAGCCGCCCGCTCCTTCCCCACCAGCCTTTCCACCAGGCGACGGCCGTGCTCACCAGAACGCCGGCGGCCGGGACGAACGTCACGGCCATCACGACCGGCAGGACGGTCAGCGACGGCGAGCCCAGCATGATCTTCTCCTGGAGGGCGTTGCCGTCGGCCGTCAGCGACGCGAACCCCGCTACGAACGCCGTGACGAGCGCACCGGTGACCCAGGCGGTCAGCCAGGCTGCGCGGGACGTACGGGAGCGGGCGGGGCGCCCGCGCAGCCGCCGTACGAGCGCGGCCACCGGGACGCCCAGGAAGCAGAGCACCAGCACCAGGGCGCCCGCCCCGAACATCGGCAGGTAGAGCGCCGGGGTGTCGGCCCACTCCAGCTTCTCGTACGCCTCAGCGGGCGTCGCCGACGCGGACAGGATGCCCTTTCCGTCGAAGGCGATCAGGTCCTGGCCGCCGCGTTCCCGGAACAGGCCGGGCCCGGCCTGCACCCAGTGCTGAGTCTGATGGGCCGGGTCGGAGGTCAGCCCGGTGGTGGTGAGGGCCCCGGTGCCGTCGGCCCGTACGGTCACCGGCGCGACGAGGGTGGAGACCTTGGTCAGGGCGTGGTGGCTGGTGCGGACCGACCGGTACGTCCCGGCGTACCGGGACGCGTCGCCGGCCTGGGCGTTCGGTGGCGCGGTCGTCCTGCCGGGGAGGTACCGGTCGATGAGATGGTCGATGACGCTCAGGCCGTCCCAGCCGGCGACCGTGTCCGTGCCGTCGCCGTTGAAGGCGACGTAGATGCCGATCCCCTCGTCGGGGAGCAGCGCCATCTGGTCGTGGAAGCCCGGCACGTCGCCGTCCTTGAACAGGACCCGCCGGCCATTGCGCGGGCGCTCCTCGAACTGGTAGCCCATGCCGGGGATCCGCGGGTCCTGCGCGAAGTGGTGCTGCTGCATCCGCCGGGCGACGTCCCGGCCGAGCCGGGAGTCGTTCGTCAGCTGGGCCAGCATGAACCGGCCCATGTCGGCGGGGGTCGAGACCGGTCCCGCGCCGGTCGGCGACCACGGCCCGTACTGGCCCTTCTCGGCGGTGTACCCGGATCCGGCCGGCCGGTAGCCGCGGGCCAGGGTGGCGTCGATCGCGGCCGGGTGCGGCTGGGCGAACGTCGTCGCGCTCATTCCCAGCGGCCGCAGCACGTGCTCGTCGACGTATCGCGCGAACGGTTCCCCGGACGCGACCTCGACGAGATACCCGGCGAGAGCCGTTCCGTAGTTGTCGTAGGCCACGACGGTGCCCGGCGGGCGTACCCTCGCCGGCTGCCGCTTCGCCAGGCTCTTGCGAAGGGGTTCGACGTCGGCCGGGTTCGCGCGGGCGGCGCCGACGATGTCGTCGTCGAAGCCCGCCGTGTGGGTCAGGAGGTTCTCCAGGGTGACGGGCCGGCCCGGATAGGTGTCGCGGATCTTGAAGTCGGTGAGGTACCGGTTGACGTCGGTGTGCAGGTCGAGCCGTCCCTGGTCGACCAGCTGCAGGGCGGCGGTGGCGGTGAACAGCTTGGCCATCGAGCCCATGAAGAAGCCGGTGTGCTCGGGGTCCACGGGCCTGCGCGTGGCGACGTCGGCGACGCCGTACCCCCGGGCGAAGACCTGCCGTCCTCCGGCCACCACCACGACCGCGGCTCCGGGGATCCGGTCCTTGGCCAGCAGGCCGGGCACGACCCCGTCCACCGCCGCGCCGACGTCGCGCAGCGCAGGCGCGTGCTCGCCGGAGTGGCCCGTGGCCGCCCCCGAGGGGGCCGCGGACCCGACGACCAGCGCGCCGGTGAACAACAGCGCGACGATCTTCTTGAACATTCTCACTCCATCGAGATGCACCGGGCGGACGCCGGTGACGGCTCGGGCTACAGCGACGAGAACCAGGTCACGATCTGCGGGATCGACCGGAACGCCGACCCGTTGTGGTCGGTGTCGCCGACGTCGATGAGCGGCGCGGCGACGTGGTGGGCGCGCAGGGCCCGGACGCAGCTCTGGGCGTTGCGGATGGTCACGTCCTTGTCCCCGCGCGCGGCGTAGACGCGGATGGGAACGCGCGGCGTCCAGTTCGTGCAGGTGTCGTCGTTCTGCCGGAGCGCCCGGGCCAGGCCGCCCGTCGGGTGATCGAGCCTCGTGATGAACGCGGGCGTGAGGAGTTCCCTGGGCGTGGCGGGCAGACCGGTGACGATCTCCACCGGGGTGTGGTCGCCGTCGAAGAGCGTCTCGACCGTCGCGCTGTACGGCTTGCGGAACGCCTCGGACGGGTCGGCGTAGAGGTGGTGCAGCCGGTTCATCGACGTCAGCCAGTACCCGAGGTAGAAGGTGACCTCTCGGGGGTCGAGCGACGTTCCGTGCAGCCCTTCGGGGATCTCGGCGTGCTCGACGTCGTACGGGCCGCTGACCGGCGCGAGCGCGGCCAGCCGTCCCTTGGCCTGCAGGGCGCGGCCCAGGGCCATCGTGGCCGCGCCGCCCTGGGAGAAGCCGGTGACCCGCACGCGCCTGTCCAGGGTCCGCCCGTGCCGGGCGGCGACCTTCTCCGCCGCGCGCAGCATGTCGAGGGAGGCGCTCGTCTCGGAGGCGTGGTCCATGTACGGGTGGCGGCCAGGCCCGAGTCCCAGCCCGAGGTAGTCCGGCGCGACGGTGCCGAACCCGGCCCCGGCGAACAGGAACGACGCCGCGCGGTCGTAGCTGCCCGCGTCCACCGTCGCCGCGGCCTTCTTCGTCGGGTTGGTGCCGTGCTCATAGACGACGGTCCGCAGCCGGTGTCGCTCGCCGCGGGGGAGCACGACCAGGCCGCTGGCGGTCGTCGGCCGGCCGTTCACGGCGACGGTCCGGTACACGACGCGGTACGCCTCGATCCCGTACTTGGGCTTCGGCGAGCCGAAGTTCATCCTCGCGAGGTATTCCGCGGTGCGTGCCTTCGACAGCGTCGCGATGCGGGTCGTGGAGACGACCTCCCCACGCGTCGGCGCGATCGCGTGAGCGGGCGGCATGGAGGCGAGCGCGAGAGCGGCGGCACAGGCGGTACCGACCGCGGCGCGTGCGACGCGGGAGGTTCTGAGAGTCGTTCTGTCCATGACGTCGACGATCTCCGGACGGGCGTACACGCCACCAGTGCCAGGCACACCGGCCTGACATGAAGAACGCATAATCCGGACGGGTAACTAAAATCGCGACGTGGTGATCATCCTCGTGGTCCTTGTCGGCCTGGCCGTCGACCCGTGGCTGATCCACCCGAGCGTTCCGGCGATCCTGATGCTCGCCCTGCAGATCCTTCACTCCCTGCCGGAGACGAAGCGGTTCCGCGGCCGATGGACCCTCGTCGCCCAGGCCGTGCTGTTCCCCTGGACCGGGCCGCCGGGCTTCCTCGCCGCCTCCGTGCTGCTGATCGTCAGGGGGCGGATCCGCTGGGCGCTGTTCGCCGCCGTCGTGGCCGCCGCCGGGCTGATGAACCTCGGCGACGTCTACGCCTGCGCCAACGCCCTGGGCAACGCCCTGGCGATCGGCGTCACCGTCTACGGCCTCACGAGGCTCAGCGACCTACGCGCCGAACTCCGCGCCGCCCGCGGCGAACTGGCCGCGGAATCGGTCGCGGGCGAACGCGAGCGGTTCTCCCACGACCTGGACGCCGCACTCGGGTCGGCCCTCTCGGAGATCGTCGGCCTCGCCGCGCAGGGGCGGATCCAGGAGATCCTGAGCCTGGCCCGGGAGACCGCCGTGCGCGTCCGGACCACGCCTACCGCCCCCATCGAGCCACCGCCCACCGACCTGACGCCCAGGCTCGCGCTGCCGATCGTCGTCGTCGCGCACCTGGAGTATCTGGCCGTCGGCGCGATCGCGATATGGGACACGTCTCCGCCCGCCCCCCTGCTGGCCGCCGGTCTGGGCGGGCTCGCGGTCATCATCGCGCTGTCCGTCTACCACTGCCTGCCGCGCCCTCCCGGTGTACGGCCCCGCCACGCCCGCTGGACGCTGCCCGTCCAGATCGTGCTCGCCTGCCTGCCGCTCCTGACCCCGGGCGGTCCCGAGCCCAGGATGGTCGGCTTCGCCGCGGGCTCGATTCTGATCATCATCGGCGGACGTCTGGCATGGCCGCTGTTCGGGGCCGTCGTCCTGAGCGTTCCCGTCGTCCTACTCGCCCGTTCCGTCCCTCTCGGGGAGGCCGCGTCCCTGACGGTCGACACGGTGACCATCGCACTGATCTTCTACGGGCTGGCCCTGCTCACCGGGCTCGTCCACGAGGTACGGGAGGCGCGCCTGGCACTCGCCGCGATGGCCCTGGCCCGCGAGCGGCGGCGGATCGCCCGGGACGTGCACGACCTGCTCGGGTACGGCCTGTCCGCCATCATCGTCAAGGCGGAGCTGGCCGAGCGAGATCCCCACCGGAGCGAACGCGAACTCGCCGACATCGCGCTGACCGCCCGCCGGGCCCTGGGCGACCTGCGCGCGATCCCGGGGGACGATCCGCGGATGTCCCTCCGAGCGGAGCTCGCCTCGGCGCGCGACGTGCTCACCGCCGCGGGGATCACCGTTCGCGTCGACGCGTCCCCCGACGGCCTACCAGAACCGGTCGACACGCTGCTGGCGACCGTGCTGCGCGAGGCCGTCACGAACGTCCTTCGACACAGCCGAGCCCGTACCTGCTCCGTGGAGGTGTCCGTCGCCGACGGCACGGCCCGCCTCCGCGTCACCAACGACGGCGTGCCCGAGGCCCTGGCCGGGCCGAGCGGGCAGGACGCCGACAGGCGGGATGCCGGCGCGCAGGGGGCCGGCAGGGAGGATGCCGGCGGACAGAGCGTCGGCGGGCAGGGGGCCGGCGGACACGGGGCTGGCGGGCAGGGAGTCGGCGGGCAGGGAGTCGGCGGGCAGGGAGTCGGCAATCTCACCGAGCGCGTGACGGCGATGGGTGGCCGGCTCACGGCCGGCCCGCGCCCAGGGGAGGAGCACGAGCTCCTGGTCCTACAGCCAGTCGGCCTCGGTGGCGATCCGAACGGCGTCGATGCGGTTGCGGGCGTCCAGCTTGGTGACGATCGCCCCTAGATAGTTGCGCACGGTGCCCTTCGTCAGGTGAAGCCGCGAGGCGATCTCCGAGACCTCGGCACCCTCCGCGGCCAGCCGCAGCAGCTCCACCTCTCGCGCCGTCAGCGGGTTCGGCCGAGCCTTGATCGCCGCGGCGGCCAGCCGAGGGTCGATCACGAGCTCCCCGGCGGCCACCCGGCGGATCGCCTCCGCCAACTCGGCGGGTGGCGAGTCCTTCACCATGAACCCCCGGACCTGGGCGGTCAGAGCCCGGCGCAGGATCTCCGGGCGGCCGAGCGCCGTGAGGATCAGCGCGCGGCAGTCCGGCAGCCGGTCGGCGAGCGCGGTGGCCGCCGCGAGCCCGTCCACACCTGGCATGTCGACGTCCAGGACCGCGACGTCCGGCCGGTGCTCGAGCGCGGCCGGGAGCACGGCGTCACCCCTGGACACCTCGGCGACCACCTCGATGTCGGGCTCCAGATCCAGCAGCGCGACCAGGGCACCCCGGATGAGATGCATGTCCTCGGCTAGGAGTACCCCGATCACGCCACGCTCCCCGATAAGTCCACACACGTTTTCGGAACGTCATCCTGCCAGGCGTGGCTTGGCGGACGAAAAGCGAGAACGGGCGATTCCGGCGAATGGCTCGGGCGGGCCGTGGGTGCGCTGCTAGGGGCGTTTGCTCAAGCGGAACGATTTTTAGTCTCAATAAGCACCACTGACGCAAGGTGCCCGAGGTCCGGCGACGACGTGCCGCCGCACCGAACCACAAACCGGCCCGACTGTGCGGTCGGGTCGGCAGAACCACGCTCACACGCTGGACCGCTCCACATCCTTCCGCTGTACGTTTCTGGGACGGCGTTCTCGACGTGAAATGAGGAATCGCGTGGAAATTGTCCGTTTCGTTGCGGCCGACGGCGACCGTCCGCTGGTGGGAGTCTCCGACGGGTCGACCGTCACCGAACTGGGGGAGACCCTCGGCGAGCTGCTCCGGCTCCCGCTGGCGGAGCTGCGGGACCGCTGCCGCACGGCCGGCGGCCCGCGTCACGACGTCGCCGCCGTACGGACATTGCCCCCGGTGGATGGACGGATGGAGGTCTGGGCGGCCGGCGTCACGTACCGGCGCTCGCGCGAGGCGCGGGTCACCGAGAGCGAACGGTCGGCCGACGTGTACGAGCAGGTGTACGACGCCGAGCGCCCGGAGCTGTTCTTCAAGTCCGCGGCCTGGCGGGTGACCGGCGACGGCGAGACCGTCGCGATCCGCTCCGACTCCGCGGTCGACGTGCCAGAGCCCGAGCTCGGGCTCGTCCTCAACCGGCACGCCGAGATCGTCGGCTACACCGTCGTGAACGACATGAGCTCCCGGACGATCGAGGGCGAGAACCCGCTCTACCTGCCGCAGGCCAAGATCTACCTCGGCGGCTGCGCGGCCGGCCCCGCCGTCCGGCCCGCCTGGGAGGTGCCCGACCCGTACGCTCTGGACATCGAGCTCACCATCCGCCGTGGCGGCGACATCGCGTGGACCGGCACGGCGAGCACCGCGCAGCTGAACCGCAGGCTCGACGACCTGGTCGGGTTCCTGTTCCGCGCGGACGTGTTCCCCGACGGCGCCGTCCTCGCCACCGGCACCTGCCTGGTCCCGGAGCTGCCGTTCACCCTGGCCGCCGGGGACGAGATCGCCATCGGCATCGCGGAGGTCGGTAGTCTCACCAGCACGGTCGTGGCGGGCAACGAGCCGATGGCGTGGCTCGCCGACCCGGCCACGCCACGGTGAGGATCCGAGGGCGGGACGCACCCGACCCCGGAAGGTGGAAGACTGGGCCGTGTAGGTGTCCCGGCCGGTCGATGGAGTGAGGAGGCGGCGCGACGTTGGGTAAGCACAGCGCACCCCCCATCGGCAAGACCTGCCCGGTCTGCCGAGGCAGCGGGAAGAACAGCGTGCAGCAGGACTGCGGCTCGTGCGGCGGAAAGGGACGGATATGAGCTACCCGCCGGCCGGCTGCAGCTACCAGGTGCTCTACATCGACCCGACGGGGCAGCACGCCGAGTCGCCCCTGTTCGCCGACGAATACTCCCTGGGCGACTGGTTCAAGGGCAAGGCGGACTCCGGCGAGATCGACCGTGAGGCCGAGGCCGAGGGCCGCCCGGGCGGCTTCCGCATCTACTGCGTGACCGAGGGCCGCCGCATCGAGATCGACCACCTGCACCCCCGCCTCGTCCACGGCCGGCTGAACCGCCCGGCCTTGCGAAGGGCCTGACACCGCCGCAGGGATGGTTTCGCAACAGCGCCCGCCGTACGCCGGGTCGGCGCCGGGACCCGCCCTGGCACGCGTGATCGTGGTCGTCGTCCTCGCGGCCCTCGTCGACGTCTACCTCTTCGCCGTGCCCTTCCGAGCCGGCGGAGCGGGACGGATCGCCGGGGCGGTGGCGCTCACGGTGGCCGTCTTCGCGCTGCAGCTGGCCTGGGTCGTGCCCCGGGCGGCGAGGTTCCGGGGTGTCGCGCTGCTGCTCGTCCAGGCGGTCGTCGCGTACGTCGACGTGCTCGCGTTCGGCACCTCCGTCGGCATCCTCGCCCTGGTCGCCGGATCGGCGCTGCTGGCGTCGTACGCCGTGCCCGCCGTCGCGGTGCTCGGGAGCGCCGCGGTGATCGCCGCAGTGCGGTCCCCGGACGCGGCCGGCGCGGTCGACTCGGCGATCACGCCGGTGCTCGGCGCGCTGGTCGTCTACGGTCTCGTGCGGTTGGCCCATCGGGTCGCCGACCTGGCCGCGGCTCGGCCGGAGCTGACGATGGCGGCCGTCTCGCGCGAGCGGCTGCGCATCGCCGACGAGTTGAACACCGGCATCGGGCGCGGCCTGGACGCCATCACGGCGGGGAGCCGTCGGGCCCTCGACCACCCCGAGGAGATCGACGAGGTCCTGCGGGTGGCCCGCGGTTCGCTGGCCGACGCGCGGGCGGCGGCCGCCGGATTCCGCGCCATGTCGCTCGCGCCCGAGGCGGCGGCCGCGCGGGCGCTGCTGGCGGCGGCCGGGATCGAGGCGGAGGTGCGCACCGGGCACGAGGAACCGCTCGGCTCGGCGGGCGCGCTGCTGGCCACCGTGCTGCGCGAGTCCGTGACCGAGGTCGTACGCCAGGGCACGGCGACCCGCTGCGTCATCGAGACCGCCGAGCGGGACGGGACGGTACGGCTCCGGGTGAGCAACGACGGCCCGCCCACGGCCGCGCGCGGCGAGGAGGGGCTGGCGGACGCCGCCGCGCGGGTCGAGGCGGCCGGCGGCACGCTGACGACCGGGCTCGGCGCCGACGGCCGGTTCGCGGTGGAGGCGACGATCGCGGCCACGCCGCGGCCGGTCAGCCTGCCCGACCGCACGGCGTACGGCCTGTCGGTGACCCTCCTCGCGGTGGTGGTGACGGGTTTCTGCGTGAAGGCGCTCCTGCAGCTGCCCTGGGGCCTGGACCTGGCCGCGGCCGTCGCCGGGATGGGCCTCATCGCGGGCCTGCAGCTGCGCTGGGCGGTCGACGACCGGCCGCGCCACCGGTACGCGTTCATCGCCGCGCAGGCGCTGCTCAGCCTCGCCCCGATCCTGTGGTTCGGCGCGACCTGGATCGGCGCCATGGGCTTCCTCGCCGGCACCTTCCTCGTGGCCCTGCCGATCCGGATCGGGGCGCCGCTCGTGGCCGCGACGATGGCCGGAACCGGAGCGATGGCCGCCGCGCTCTCGCTCGGCCCGGCGCGGATCGTCAACTACACCGTGAGCACGCTCGTCACCGGCCTGGTGGTGTACGGGCTGGTCCGCCTAGCCCGGCTGGTCCACGACCTGCGGGCGGCCGGCGAGGAGCTGGCCCGTGCGGCGACCGTCCAGGAACGCCTCCGCGCCGCCCGCGACCTGCACGATCTACTCGGGCACAGCCTCGCGGCGATGCTACTCAAGTGCGAACTGGCCCGGCGGCTCGGCGCGGTGGACCCGGCGCGGGCCCGTGCCGAGCTCACCGAGGTCGTCGCGATGGCCGAGCGGGCCCGAGCGGACCTGCGCGCCGCCTCCGGTGCCGGCGAACCGGAGATGTCCCTGGACACCGAGGTCGAGTCCGCGCGTTCGGTGCTGACGGTGGCGGGCGTCGAGACCCGGGTCGAACTCGGCCACGGCCCGCTGCCCGGCCCGACGGCCACCGTGCTGAGCACGGTCCTGCGGGAGGCGGTGACGAACGTGCTGCGGCACAGTTCGGCGCGGCACTGCGTCATCACCACGACGAGCGAGGACGGCCTCGTGACCCTCGCAGTGGAGAACGACGGACTCGACCCGCGGGCCCGGCGCACCCCGCCGGGGTCGGGCATCGGCAACCTCACCACCCGCCTGGCCGCCATCGACGGCACCCTCACCGCCCGCGCCGACGGCACCGGCGGCTTCCGCCTCCAGGCCCGCGTACGACCGGACGCCAAGGCCTCCTGAGATCAGAGGCCGACGCTCCGGCCGCGATCCGACGCCGAAGCCTCGGCACCGACGCTCTGGTCGCGATCGGACGCCGAGGGTCAGATCCAGCCCATCTCCTCGGCGATCCGGGCGGCGTCGGTGCGGTTGCGCGCGTTGAGCTTGTCGACGACGGCGGTCAGGTAGTTCCGTACCGTCCCGGCCGACAGGTGGAGCCGCTCGGCGATCTCCGGTGCCTCGGCGCCCTCGGCCGCCAGCCGCAGGACGTCCGTCTCGCGGGGCGTGAGCGGGTTGTCGGCGAGGTCCCACGCGGTCAGCGCCAGGTTCGGGTCGAGCACGCGTCGTCCCGCGGCGACCGCCCGGATCCCGGCGACCAGTTCGTCCGGCGGCGCGGTCTTCAGCAGGAACCCGCCGGCGTGCGCGGTCAGCGCCCGGCGTAGGTGACCGGGCTTGCCATGCCCGGTGAGGATCAGCGTCCGGCACTCCGGGTGCGCCTCGTGCACGGCGGCGGCCGCGGTCAGGCCGTCGGCGCCTGGCATGTCGATGTCCAGCACCGCGACGTCTGGACGGTGTCGCAGCACGGCCGGCAGCACCTGGTCGCCACGGTCCACCTCGGCCACCACCTCGAGGTCCGGCTCCAGGGACAGCAGCGCGGCCAGGGCCCCACGGACCACGTGGTGGTCGTCGGCCAGCAACACCTTGATCACAGGGTCATGTGTACCAGGGTCCTCGTCACGGTCCGGGGCATGACGAGATCATAGTCGGCTCGTGATCACGTCTCTGGTCCGGAAAACCCCAGCTCACGAGACTTGTCGGCATGGATGACGTCGTGCTGATGAACGCGGTGAGCAAGGTGTACGGGAAGGGCAGGGGCGCGGTCGCCGCGCTCCGGGAGGTGTCGGTCGGCATTCCGCGCGGCCGGTTCACGGCGGTGATGGGGCCGTCCGGGTCGGGCAAGAGCACGTTCCTGCACTGCGCCGCCGGGTTGGACACCCCGACGTCCGGCACCGTACGGCTCGGCGGGACCGAGCTGTCGGGGATGAACGAGACCCGGCTGACGGAGCTGCGGCGCCGGCGGGTCGGGTTCGTGTTCCAGGCGTTCAACCTGGTCTCGTCGCTGACGGTGGAGCAGAACATCACCCTCCCGCTGCGGCTGTCCCGTACGAAGGTGGACCGCGCGTGGTTGAAGGAGATCGTCGCGCGGGTCGGGTTGACGGAGCGCGTCGGGCACCGGCCGGCCCAGCTGTCCGGCGGACAGCAGCAGCGCGTGGCGATCGCCCGCGCCCTCGTGACCCGGCCGGAGGTCGTCTTCGGCGACGAACCGACCGGGGCGCTGGACACGATGACCGCCCGCGAGGTGCTCGCCCTGCTGCGCGAGACGGTGGACGGCATGGGGCAGACCGTCGTCATGGTCACCCACGACCCGGTCGCCGCGTCGTACGCCGACACGGTGCTGTTCCTCGCCGACGGCCGCATCGCCGACGCCGTGGACGCCCCGACCAGCGAGAAGGTCGCCGCCCGCATGACCCGGCTGGGAGCGTGGAAGTGATGCTCGGGCTGGTCCTCAACACCCTGCGGCACCGCAAGGCCGGGTTCGCCGGGGCGTTCCTCGCGCTGTTCTGCGCCGCCGCGCTCGTCTGCGCCTGCGGGGCCCTGCTCGAGACGGGCTTGCGCGGCACCATCGCGCCCGAACGGTACGCCGGGGCGCCGATCCTCGTCACCGGCGACCAGTACGTCCACCAGGACAAGGTGAAGAAGGGCAAGGTCAAGCACAAGGCGAAGGGCATCGCCGAGCGCGCCTGGCTGCCGGCCGCGACGGCGGACCGTCTCCGCGCCGTTCCGGGCGTGCGCTCGGTGGTCACCGAGGTGACCTTCCCCGCCGAGATCTCGGGCGCCGCGCCGGGAAGCTCGTGGGGGCACGGCTGGGAGTCGGCCGCGCTGACGCCGTTCACGCTGGCGGCCGGCCGGGCGCCGTCCGCCGCGGACGAGGTGGTGGTCGACGCCGCCACCGCGCGTACGGCCCGGCTGCACGTGGGCTCGCGCGTGCCCGTCACCTCGGCCGTCTCCGCCGGTGTCCGCCGGGTCGTGGGCGTCACCCGCGAGGCGCTCCCGCACCAGACGGCGGTCTTCTTCTCGACCGATGAGGCGCGGCGGCTCGCCGGACGCGCCGGGGCGGTCAGCGCGATCGGCGTGTTCCCGACGGCCGGGGACACCGCGGACCGGGTCGCCGCCGCACTCCGGGGGACGTCCGCGACCGTGCACACCGGCGCGGACCGGGGCCGGGCGGAGTTCTGGGACGCGGAGAAGGCCAGGATCAAGCTGATCAGCATGGGCGGTGCGCTCGGCGGCACGGCGCTGCTCGTGGCCATCCTGGTCGTCTCCGGGACGTTCGCCCTCTCCATTCAGCAGCGGGAGCGGGAGATCGCGCTGCTGCGCGCCGTGGCCGCCACGCCGCGCCAGATCCGCCGGATGATCGGCCGCGAGGCGCTCATCGTCAGCCTCGGTGCCGGCGCGCTCGGCGCCGCCGCAGGACCCCTGCTGGCGCTCTGGCTGCGCGACCGGTTCCGTGCCCTCGGTGCGCTGCCGTCCACGCTGAACCTCGTGCTCAGCCCCTTCCCGATGTTCGCCGCGGTGCTGGCCGCCGTCGTGGCGGCCTGGGCGGCGGCCCGGCTGTCGGCACGTCGCTCGGCCCGGATCCGGCCCGTCGAGGCCCTCGGCGAGGCAGCGCTCAGCCCACGCACCAGTCCGGGTCGGATCCTGGCCGGCCTGGTGTTCCTCGCCGGCGGCGTCGTGCTCACGCTCGTCCTGTCGTCCCTGAACACCGAGGCGGCCTCCAGCCCGGTCACGATGCTCACCGCGATCGTGTGGACCGTCGCCGTGTCCCTGCTGGCGCCGGTGATCGCCCGCGTCACGGTCACGCTGCTGGGCCCGCCGCTGCGAACGTTCCCGATCGGCGGTCACCTCGCCGCCGCGAACCTGCGGAGCCGCTCGCGCCTGGTCGGCTCGGTCATCGCTCCGCTCACCCTTCTGGTGGGCCTGACCTGCACGATCCTGTTCGCCCAGACGACGATGGGCCACGCCGCCACCGAACAGGCGAACGCCGGCACCGTCGCCGCCCACGTGCTCGGCCCGAAGGTGCCAGCCGCAGCCGCCGACGCGCTCCGGCGCACCCGAGGCGTCACGACGGTCACCGAGGTCCTGCACAGCACCGTACGCGTCGGGCTGGAGAACTACGGCGTCCAAGGCGTCACGCCCGCCGGGCTCTCCCGCACCATGAACCTCGACGTGCGAGCGGGCTCGCCGGAACGGCTGGACGCCGGCACCGTCGCGGTCAGTACGACCGCCGCCGCCCGCCTCGGCGTGCACGTCGGCGACCCGGTCCGCATGACGCTCGGCGACGGCACCCCGTTCGCCCCCCGGGTCGTCGCGGTCTACGGCAGGGGCCTCGGCTTCGGCGACCTGACCGTCGCCCACGACCTGCTCGCCGCGCACGTCGACGACCCCCGCGCCGACACGGTGCTGGTCGCCGGCCCGGCTCGGGCGGACGCCCTCCGGCCGGCGGTCCGGCCCTACCCCGGCGTGGCCGTCCTCGACCAGACCGCCGTGACGCGGGCCAGGGCCACGGCGAACGCCGAGGTGAACTACGTCGCCATGGGGCTGATCATCGCCTTCACCGGCATCGCGGTCGTGAACACCCTCGCCATGGCCACCGCCGACCGCACTCGGGAGTTCGCCCTGCTGCGGATCGTCGGCACCACCCGCCGGCAGGTCATGCGGATGCTCCGCTGGGAGACGCTGGTGGTCGTGTCGACGGCCGTGGCCCTGGGCACGGTCATCGCCCTGGTCACGCTGGCGGCCTTCGCCGCCGGGATGGTCGGCTCGGCCGCGCCGTACGTCCCGCCGGTGACGTTCCTCGGCGTCATCGCAACGGCGGCGGTGCTCGCGCTGATCGCGACGGTCCTGCCCGCCCGCCTAGCGCTCGCCGCCCGCCCCGCCGACGTCATCGGCTCACGCGAGTAGGGCCGTACGAACGGAAGCGTGGGCGACTGTGATCCGGGAGGACCGCCGTCGCCCACGGACGTACGAAAGCGTGGGCGACCGTGGTCGGGAGGGACTGCCGTCGCCCACGGGCGTACGAAAGCGTGGGCGACCGTGGTCGGGAGGGACTGCCGTCGCCCACGGGCGTACGGAAGCGTGGGCGACCCTGGTCTGGGACGGACTGCCGTCGCCCACACGCGTCCGTCAGCAGTAGGGGCCGAGGGCCTTCTTGACCTTGGCCGGCGCCGATTTCATCTCCGGGCCGTCGCACAGGCCATCGGTCCCGTACGTGACCAGGTGCCACTGGCCGCCGCGCAGCCGGAGCACCGTCCAGTTCGGGTCGGTCAGCCCGCGGACGTTCTTCATGTGCGCGGCCGCCCAGCCGCCGTCGCACACGATCCGGCCGTCCACCCGGAAACCCGTCGCGCCCCCGGCGGCCAGCCCCTTGACGAAGTCCGACGCCGACGCGCATGCGTCCGAGGGGGACGGCGACGGCGCGGCGGACGACGTGGCTGGGGTCGGCGAGGCCGCGTGGTGGTGTTCGGCCTGCGAGCGGCACGCCGCCGAACCGACCGCGCAGGCGATCACCGTGAGGCAGAACAACGGCCGGAACACGGAGCCCCCTGTGCGTCGTCGACGGTCCAGGAGCCGACCGTACGGCATTCCTGATCAAAACGGGTCGTTACAGAGAGAGGCCCGTCTCCAAGAAGGCGAGCGCCTCGTCCAGGGCGGCGATCAGATCCAGCTCCGGGTCCTCGGCCCAGCGGAGCATCAGGTCGAGCATGACGCCGAACACCGCTCCGGTGAAGGCGCGTACGTGAGGGTCGTCCGGGTCGCGGCCGATCCGCTTGGCCACCAGGTCGGCCACGGTCATCATCGTGGCGGTGAAGTTGCCCAGGCCCGCTCCCCGCAGTGCGGGGACCGACAGCATCAGCGTCGTGCGTTCGCGGCCCTCGGCGAGCTCCTCGGGTGAGAGCTCCCCGAGCGTCGCGCGGAGCGCTCCGCGCAGGGCCTGGACGACGCTCAGCTCGGGCGGTTGGGCCTCGAACGCCGCGTAGACCAGCGGGTCATAGGCGTCCGAGATGACCAGGTCCTCCTTGGTGGGGAAGTAGCGGAAGACCGTGCTGGGGGCGACCTCGGCGGCGTCGGCGACCTGCTCGACGGTGGTCGCGTCGTAGCCGTTCTCGGTGAACAGCCGCAGCGCCTCGCGCTGGATCGCGGCCCGTGTCCGGGCCTTCTTCCGGGCCCGCAACCCGCCGGCCGTACGGGCGGGCTCGTGGGATCGCCGGCCCTCCTCGGGTGACGACGTCATCGGCCACCTCCGGCTGTCTCCCGCATCCCCGTCCCACGACCGAGGCCTCGCCAGGAGCTTACACATCGACTGTAGTGAGAGCGAGCTCGGAGTTGACAGTAACTATCTTTTCGGTGTCAACTCTCATTAAGGCTCCCTCATGAAAGGCGGCGATCGCGATGAGCAGGCTCGGTGACCGACGATGGTGGGCGATCGGAGCCCTGGCCCTCACCGGCATGGTCGTGGGGCTCGATACGACGGTGCTGAACATCGCGCTGCCCACGCTCGCGACCGAGCTGCGGGCCTCCACCAGCGCACTGCAGTGGATGGCCGACGCGTACAACCTGGTGCTGGCCGCGTTCATGCTGCCCGCCGGGCTGCTGGGCGACCGCTACGGCCGCAAGCGGATGGTGCTCGCCGCGCTGGTCGTCTTCAGCGCCGCCTCCGTGCTGTGCGCGTACGCCGGTTCGCCCGGCGTGCTGATCATCGGTCGCGGCGCGCTCGGCCTCGGCGGGGCCTTCCTGATCCCGCTGACCATCTCCGTGGTGCGGGTGCTGTTCGATGAGGACGAGCGGCCACGTGCGCTCGCCGTCGCGATGGCCGCCCAGGGCGTCAGCTTCCCGCTCGGGCCGATCGTCGGCGGCCGGCTGCTGCACGACTTCTGGTGGGGGTCGGTGTTCCTGATCAACGTGCCGGTCTGCGTGGCGGCCTTCATCGGGGTCGCGTTCCTGCTGCCCGAGTCACGCGAACCCGATCCGCGACCGGTGGACCTCCTCGGGATCGTGCTGTCCGCGCTGGCGCTGAGCGGCCTGACGTACGGCTGCATCGAGGCGGGAGAAAAGGGCTGGGGCTCGCCGGCGGCGTGGTCGCCGATCGTCGCCGGCGTGGTCATCGGCCTGCTCTTCGTCCGATGGGAGGGCAGGACGGCGCATCCGCTCATCGACCTGAAGGTGTTCCGGTCCCGTGCCTTCAACTGGGGCGTGCTGATGGCGACCGTGATGTCGTTCACCATGTTCGGCGCGCTGTTCGCCATGCCGCAGTACTTCCAGGCCGTGACGGGGACCGACGCCCAGGGCAGCGGCATCCGCCTGCTGCCGATCGTCGTGGGCCTGCTGGCCGGTGCGGGTCCGGCCGACCGGCTCGTCAAACGCTTCGGATCGAACGTGACCGTCGCCTTCGGCCTCGTGCTGCTGGCCGCCGGGATGGTCGCCGGGACCGCGACCGGCGTCGACTCCGGCTACCTTCTGAGCGGTGCCTGGCTCACGGTCGCCGGGCTGGGAATGGGACTGGTCTTCCCCGCCGCGATGGACTCCGCCCTGGCCGCGTTGTCGGCGGAGCGCAGCGGCATCGGCAGCTCACTGATCCAGGCGCTGCGTCAGGTCGGCGCGACCATCGGCGTGGCGGTGCTCGGCACCATCCTGAGCGCCGGCTACCGGGGCCGCCTCGACACCGTGAGCCTCCCCGCTCCGCTCGGCGCCACCGTACGGAAGAACGTGCAGGCCGGCGTCGCCGTGGCGCGCGACCTCAGGTCGGCGGCGCTCCTGCACTCGGTGCGGGACGCCTTCGTGCACGGCCTCGTCCTGATGCTCGCCGTCAGCGCGGGCATCGCCGCCGTCGCCGCGATCCTGGCGTTGATCTTCATGCCGGGCCGGGAGCGGAGAAGCTCGCTCAGCCGACCGTGGGAAGTGACCGGCTCAGCACCAGGATCGCGCCGGGTTTGAGGGTCTGGAAGCCGTGTCAGCAGTGCGGGCCGAGGGCCTCCTTGATGGCCTCAGGGATCCGTTCCGGACTCAGCTTGCCGCACAGACCGTCCGTGCCATAGACGACCCCGCGCCACTGACCGGCGGTGTAACTGAGCACCAGCTGCGTTTGATCGCCGGCGGCGGTGGTGAGCTCTACGTGCGCGGCCGCCCAGCCGTGGTCGCACACGATGGGATCGGTCACGCGGAACGTCTCGTCGTTCATTTGCTGCTGCATCACCTTGACGACCTGCGCGGCCGACGGGCAGAGAGCGGCCGTCGACGACGAGGCCGAGACAGTGTGTCCGGCCGCGCCGCTGCAGGCCGTAAGCCCGCCGACGCCGGCGAGCACCACAAGGGGGATCAATGGCCGGAACACCGTACCTCCCGAGACAGGGGTCGGTGTCGACCGTACGCCATTCATGATCGTTTCGGCACCGTTCGCCGTCATCCCAGCGCGGGCAGCCCCCGGCTCGGGACGAGGAGGTCGAGGTCGGCGTGGGTGACGCCCGCGCGGTCGGCCAGCAGGTCGCGGCCGGTGCCGGAGTCGGCGACGAGTTCCACCGCCCGGGTGAGCATGGTGGGACGCTCCAGCGGCCTGGCGGGGCCGGGCTCCTGCCGTCGCCAGCCGCGCGCGCTCATCACGCTCATGGCGTTCCGGTAGGTGTTCTCCTTCATGATGCCGAGCGTGCGCGCGCGGTAGAGCAGCGCGGCCATGCTGACACCCCAGGTCGACTTGAGCTCGGCGAGGTGCGCCCAGTCGGCCGTGGAAGGAAGCCGGTCCGCGATGGCCGCCTCGGGCATGAGGAACTCGGCCGCGAACCGGTGGGCCTGATCCTCAATGATCTTGCTGCCCGGTTCGGCGTCGGCGTGCATGACCAGATGGCCGAGCTCGTGCGCGCCGTCGAAACGGTTGCGCCAGTAGTCGCCCTTGGCCGGGTTGAACAGCACCATCGGCCGTGGATGCGCGCCGATGCTGAACGCGTCGACGCGCTCGGTCGACGGAGGAAGGACCAGCACGATCACGCCGTGCTTCTCCAGCAGCCGTACGAGGTGCGGGATGGGGCCCGTGTCGCCGACCATCGCCTCGCGCGCCAGCCGCGCGGCCTCCACCGGGCCGGACCCGGCGATCTCCTCAGGAGACACCGGTCGTTCGGGCAGCTCGGCCAGCGGCAGCTCGACCAGCTCTTCGAGAGCCGTGACGATGTCGGCCGCGATCCGGCCGTACGCGAGTGCCTGATCGCGTTCGATCTGGGTCGTGGACCGCAGCGACCGGAAGTGCGCGGTGTCCAGCGACGCGGCGGCGCGCCCGGCATGGAAGAACTCCACCGGCACCCCCAGCGCGAACGCCAAACGCGACAGCGTCTTCTCCGACGGCCGATGCACGCCCGCCTCGTACTGGCCGATCGCGGTCGGGGTGGTGCCGACGGCCTGGGCGAGCTGGTTCTTGCGCATGCCTCGCAGACGCCGCGCCAGCGTCAGCCGGTCGGCGTCGAACAGCAGCCGCGCCTCGGCGAGCCGGCGGGCGACCTGACCGGAACGCTCGTCGGGTGTGTTCACTATGCCGTTTCGATACTCGCGTCTCCGCCGGCCGCGCGCCGCGGGTGCAGCCGCACGGGAACGTCGGCCTCGTCGTCGGTCCACAGCGGCAGCGTGGACTGGACGGGCGTACGGCGCGGGTCGGCGCCGAGGGTGTCATCGGTCAGCTGCCGGAGCCAGTGCCACGCCGGGCCGCCGTCGGCGTTCAGCCGGGGACGGCCGAGGAACAGCTCCATCTCCAGCGGCTCCTCGGTGGCGCTGTGCGCCAGGACGAGCGTCACCACGTCGTCCATCTCGCGCACGGCGCCGATGCCGAGGTCGAGCGTCAGCTGCGGGTCGTCGGGGAACTCCTGCCGCGCGACCGCCTGCTTGGTGAAACTGTCCCGGTCCCAGCGGATCGCCCGCGCCGCCCCGAACCGGTGCCGCTTGAGCAGGATCCGGTAGCGGCCGTAGCGCCAGCCCGGCGAACCGTTCAGGTCATGGCGGGTCACCATCGCCGCGAGCGGATCCTCGTCGGCCTCGGCGGGGTCCGGGGCGAAGTCGCCCACGCGGAAGACACGGTCGAGTTGGGTCTCCAGCACATCGAAGGCACCGGTGCCGAACGACCGCTCCTTGAACCCGGCGGCCCGGCTCATCGCCCCGAAGACGGCGAGCGTCGCCTCCGTGTGCGCCTCACGCAGCGCGTGCAGGAATCCGGTCTTGAGCAGCGTGCCCCACGCTTCCCGATCCTCCGCCATGCGAAGGACTATAGATGTTCCCCGCGCCCCGCGAGCGAAAATGAAGTCCCCGGCGCGTCGGCCGGCTGACCTGTGCGATCAGCCGGCGTGAGGCCATCGCCCGCGACTCGCGCTGGGTCAGCCGCGAGCGATGACCCGACGGGCGGCTGCCAACTGCCGGTCCTTATTGGCCTTCAGCGCCTGGAAGTCCTTCGCATGGGCACGAATGGCCGCGCTCTGGATGCGCTGCTCCGCGGCCGCCCAGGTGGCCACGAGACCGGTCTTCACTTTGCACCGCACGTCCGCCTGAGCCGCGCGGATCTCCTGCGGGGAGGGCTTGTCCGTCGACCACCGGTCGTCGGTGATGGCCGCGAGCGGGTCCGCGTAGTGGAAACCCGCGCCCGCCATGCACCCACTCCAGGAATGGAAGACCTGGACCACCTGTCCGTCGTGTTGAGAATCGTCGAAGGTCTTGAAGATGAGCTGATTGAACAGGGAGTCGTCGACCTTCGGGGTCCCCGCCGACAGGCTGTCCTGCGCTTTCTGCGAGCACCCCTTCTCGGCGTACCGGGCCTTCGGCGACAGCCCTTTGTCCTGTGCGTTCGTCCGGTCCTTGTACGCGACCACGGACGGGCCGTCGGGCGGCACGTGATAGCCGAAGAGGTCGGCGATCCGCGGCTCGATGACGCCATAACGGCGGCGGTTCGGCGGCTCGCTGTCGGCCTCGACGGGAAGCGGCGGCACCTCCAAGGTCATGCCCTGGCCGCGCATACAGTCACGTACGAGGAGGGCCTCGGCGGACTCCAGGGTCATCGTATCGGCCGGGGAAAAAGCGTAGACGTCGAACGGCACCGTGAGCCGCCGCGCTTCCACGCCCGGCTCCGGGACCGCGGTGGTGTTCGGCCGCTCCGGTGATGCCGCCGTCTTCGGCGTCGCGCATCCCACGGCCGTCGTGAGAAGAAGCGCCAGAGTCGCGCTCCATCGGCGGACCGACATGCTGAGCTTTCTATGACCGGGGTGGGGTGAGGCGGCCGCGCCGCCTCACCCCACCGGTGTTACGACTTGATGGACGACACCCTGTCGTTCATGTTCACGCCGAACTTGTTGTACTGCAGGTCCTTGTCCTTGCTGTACGGCTTCGCCTCGTAGCCGTATGCGCCGGCGCAGTTCTTCTTGTCGTAGAGCCGCACCTTCCAGCGGGAGCCGTTATCCATCGAGCTTGCCTTGTTGTCGATTTTCTTGGGGAGGCTTTTTATGCAGCCCTTCCCCAGGTGGCCGGTGGACCAGGTCGCTCCATGGAGGCTCATGGCCTTGTAATCGCCCAGGCAGAAGTACCCCTGCATGCACACCCAGTAGTCGCGACCTTTCGCCTGAGCCGCTGTGGCCGGCACGATCAGACCAGCGGTGGTGAGCGACAAGGCGCTGACGGTGAGAGCAAGCGCGCGTTTCATGCGCGTTCCTTTCGTTCGGGGCAGAATCGCGGTGAGGCTGCTCGAGATCATCTGAGTGCACCGCCCACCACCGCCAGAGCCGTCAGCCCCCATTTCGGAACCCCGGGTTAGGCCGCAGGTCCCGGCGACAAAGCAACGGCCTCCGCGTATCAGGATGAGGACTTCCTTGATGGGCTGGGCGCAGATGGCCAGTCCAGTACGGTCAGCTCCGGCCACTGCTGCCGCCAGCGGTCCGACTTGGTCTCGTAGACCTCCCGCGGGGCGAGCACCGGATTGGGGCGCACGACGAGGTTGAACACGTCGGAGAGCCCGTGCGGTGCGTAGACGCGCCACCGGCCCCCCGTTTCCAAGCGCACACCCAGGCAGCAGGTGGTCGCCGCGAAGCAGTCGATGGCCGACTCCGTGGACCTGTGCGGAGGGCATGCGACGCCGAACTTCTGCTCGTACCAAAGATGGACGCGGGCCTCGTTGCGGATCTCGACCTCGACGGGCAGGTCGGCGAAGACCTCCTTGCCTGCTGTGATCACTGCGTCCTCCGCCTCCCACGACAGGTCGCCGTCATCGAAGTAGAAGACGTCGTAGTCCTTGATTCCGCTGGTGGGGGGCCTGTCCGTGACCACGTTCCACACGGTCTGGAACAAGCACCCCGCCGTCACATACCAGCCGGGCAATGCCAGGGACGCCGTCCCGCTCAACACCTCCAGCAGCATCTCGTTTCGGGAGAGGACGGACTTCAAGGCGGCTAGCTGCTCGTCCAGCGGGAGGTGACCGATCATCATCCATGCCTACACGCCTTGTGAAGCCGCCGCCGGATGAAAGCTCAATTGTTGCTCAACTATCAAGGTCCGCGATGGCGAGAACCTAAGATCACCATTTGACCGGGACATATCGGGGGCACTGCAACGACTTCTGGTCGGCAGCCGGTAATGGAGGACCGATCCATGAACACACTTCCTGAGTCCGAGAACCACCTACCGCCCGCTGCACGAGACCATTTCGAACGTCTGGCAGCCGAACTCCGCGCCTGCGGTTTCACCGTGACCGTGACTCCGCCCGCTCTCATGGTCCGCAATCCCGGCGCCGACGCGACGCCCACCACGGTCGGCAACGGCCTGGTCCAGGAGGTCCGCCTGCGCGGGGACGCCGGACGGCTGGTCTGGTGCTGGGTCTGGCCCGGCCTGCGACCCGCCAGACGCGACGACCCGATCCCACCACCGGAGATCGAGCCGATCGGCCCGGCCGAGGACATCGCCGAGACCGCTCGTCTCATCGCCAAGGTCATCCGGATCGACGACCCGACCGTGACGCCGCGATGACCCCGTTCACGCCGTCGTGCCGACGCACTGCGATCCGACCGTACGGATCGACCGGACATCGCCTCGGTCGCTAAGGTCGGCGGCGTGGCAGGTGGTCATGGACAGCGGGTGCTGTACGTCATCGTCTGCGCCGCTCCGGCCGCCGCCGACGTCGAGACGCTGGTTCGGCTCGCCCAAGAAGCGGGTTGGCGGGTGTGCGTGATCACCTCGCCGATGGGACGGCGGTTCGTCGACGTCGACCGGCTCACCGCGCTGACCGGCGAGCCGGTGCGGAGTGAGTTCCGGATGCCGGGTGAGCCGAACGAAGTACCCACCGCCGACGCGGTGATCGTGGCCCCAGCGACGTTCAACACCATCAACAAGTGGGCGAGCGGAATCGCCGACACCTTCGCCGTCGGGTTGCTGTGCGAGCTGATGGGATTCGATGTCCCGATCGTCGCTGCTCCGCTGCTGAAAGACGCCCTTGCCCGGCATGTCGCCTTCAAGGCGAATCTGGATGCGCTGCGCTCGATGGGAGTGCGTGTGCTGTTCGATCCGGACGCGCCGCCGCATGCCCGCATGCCAGCCTGGGAACAGATCCTCGCAGAGCTTCACGCCCTGCTGGACAGCTGACCCCCAGGCGAAAGGCATAGCGTTGGACGCTCGTGCTGAGATCGGCTGCCGCGTCGCACACGCGAGAAGACGGCGTGGCTTAAGCCAGGCCGTCCTGGCCGAGCTGGTCGGCCGCTCGGAGAGCTGGCTGAGTCAGGTGGAGCGCGGCCTTCGTGCGATCGACAGCCATTCGGTACTCATCCGGCTCGCCGAGGTGCTCGGTGTGGAGATCGGCCAGCTAACAGCGCAAGAGGTGGGTGCGGAGACGGTGAAGTACGAGCCGGTGGCGGGCATCCGCGAGGCCATGGCGCGATATGGCGCCCTGCCCGGCGTCATCAATGCCCGTGCGAATAGAGATCGTCCCCCGAATCTGCGCTGGTCGGACCATGAGATGCGCCGGGTGAACAACCTCTATCAAGCGGCCCGCTACGACGAAGTCGGGCGGCTGCTACCCGGACTCATCGATGTCGTCGAACAGGCACGATTCTCCTGCGCTCGCGCCGAACGCCGGACGGCCGACACCCTACGGGCCCTCATTTACCACTCGGTGACGATGACGCTCAGCCGCGTAGGAGACGCCGAACTCGCCTGGATGGCGGCTGATCGATCGATTGCCGCCGCCGAAGCCGCCGAGCGTCCGCTCCTCGGCGCGGTCAGCGCCTACCGGCTCGGCTACGTCCTGATCCGCCTCAAACAGGCGGCCAACGCCGAAGACCTTCTGATGCGCACCGCCGACGCGCTTGCTGCTACGACGCGCCGTGGCAGACCACCGGCATTGTCCGTGCGCGGCGGTCTCTATCTCGCCGCGACCACCGCTGCGGCCGCGCGCTTCGACCGGGCCGGTGCCGATCGGCACTTGGCGATGGCGCGAGAGGTGGCAGGGCAGGTCGGGGCGGATCGCAACGACTTCTGGTCGGCGTTCGGGCCGACCAATGTGGTCATTCACGAAGTGTCGATCGCAGTGGCCTTCGGCGACGCCAAGCTCGCGATGCGACGAGGCGAAGCGCTCGACGCCGATCGGCTTGGGGCTGGCCTTCACGGACGTCGAACGCAGGTTCTTCTCGATCTGGCGCGGGCGTACGCGCAGCAACGTAAGGACGCTGCGGCGGTCAATACGTTGCTACGGGCAGAGCGGGTGTCCCCGGAGCTCGTGCGCTACGACCAGCGTACGAATGAACTCCTCACCGAACTGGTGCGACGCGAGCATCGTGCCAGCACCCCTGATCTGCGCGGTCTCGCGCGCCGGGCCGGGGTCATCTGACCCGCACTCTGGTGCGGCCTTTTTGCCTTCACGACGTTGCGGGTCGCCCGCTGTTCTCCGTCCTAACGTCGCTGACGCTTCAGAGTGAAGTCGGTACAGCGCGTAACGGAGGACCGATCCATGAACGCACACCTACCGCCCGCCGCGCGAGATCATCTCGAACGCCTGGCAGCCGCACTCCGAGTCTGCGGTTTCGCGGTGACCGTGACTCCGCCCGCTCTCATCGTCCGCAATCCCGACGCCGACACGACGCACGCCACGGTCGGCAACGGCCTGGCTCAGGAGGTCCGCCTGCACGAGGACGCCGGACGGTGGGTCTGGTGCTGGGTCTGGCCCGGCCTGCGACCCGCCAGGCGAGGCGACTCGATGCCACCGCCGGAGATCGAGCCGATCGGCCCCGCCGAGGACATCGCCGAGACCGCGCGTCTCATCGCCAAGGTCATCCGGATCGACGAGCCGACGGGGACGCCGCGATGACCGTGACGTACGACTCACCCCATGCCGCGGCCGCGACGCGCGATATCGTCCCCGACGCTTCACCGGTCGCCGTCGCCCAGGCCGTACAGAACCACTGCCCCGGGTGGCTGGTCTTCTGGTCACCGTGGCGGCGAACGTTCACTGCGATCGCCTGCTTCACCCGCGACCCCGTACTCATCGACGCGCGTACGCCGAACGATCTGCTGGACGACATGCGCGAGATCGAGGCGACCGCCGGACCCGGAAGGCAATGGGCATGAGCACTGTTCCAGCAGGCGAGCCACCGCCGGGCTGGGTCCGTGTCGCCGATGACGTACGGGGCGTTCCGCTGTGGAAGCGTCGGGACGAGCCCTGCTACGTCGCCACCCGCGACACGGACCAACTGCTGTTCATCGACGCCGCGCTCGCCCGGTTCGACCGGATGAGCGGGGAGGAGTTCCACGAATTCGTCTCCTCCCGGTAAGTAGATCGTTACCGCGTCGAGCCCGTGGCGGCGGTGCGCAGGTGACCGAGCCAGGCGACCAGCGACGCGTCGAGGGCGGCCTGCATCGCGTCTACGTTCGCGCGTATCGGCTCGCCGTCCCAGGACTCCTCGGTGTGCACGAGGACGCCGTCGGGTCGCTCGGTGAAGGTCCAGACGTGTACGCCCGTGATGCCGCCGGACGGGCCGCCCCAGACGATGCGGTGCGGGGCGTCGACCTCTTGGACGGTCGAGTGGATGTCGAGGCCGTGGGTCCGCCAGTCGAACGTCAGCCCGGCCTCGAGAGGGCCGTCGACGGTGACCGACTCGATGTCGGGGTTCCAGGTCGGCCAGTCGCCGATGCCGGTCTGCAGTTCCCAGACCGTCCGCAGCGGGGCGTCGACGAGGGTCTCGTGTCGGGAGATGACGGGTGCGGTGGTGTCGATTCCAGCCATGGGATGGGCCTTTCCGTGGTGAAGGAGGGACGGGCCGCCAGGGCGGCCCGTGCGGCGGGTCAGGAGAGGTCGGCGTCCGGGATCCAGGAGCCGTGGATGCCGCCGGGCACGCGGCGGGGCAGTTCGACGACCGCGATGGGGTCGCGGCTCAGGTCGGTCGCGTCGATGACGAGGAGTTCGGAGGTGTCGCGGACGATGTCGCTGGTGATGGTCAGCAGGTAGCCGTGGTCCTCGGCGGTGCCGCCCTCGGCCGGGACGAACACCGCCTCGCCGGGGAGCACGCCGGGGCCGACGGGCATCAGTTGCCGCCCACCGGTCGCGGAGTCGTACTTGACCAGCGCGTACTCGTCCAGGCCCGCGCCGGGGAAGGCGACCGCGTAGCCGTACCGGTTGGCGCGGCCGAGCCGCTCGTCGTTGATGGTCGGGAACTCGGTGGTCAGGTCGTCGACGGCCTCCTCCGTCGCCTTTCCGGTGGCCGGGTCGAGCGTCCAGCGCGTCCCGATCGCGCCGGTGAGCGGTGTGGAGGGGTGGCCGGGCGCGCCGATCCACCACTTCCAGCTGGTCTCCCAGGCCGCGCGGTCGTAGCGGGGGCCCTCGACCGTGATGCGTCCGTGGGCGTCCTCGGAGGCGTTGGTGACGTGCAGCAGTGCGCCGGGCTCGACGTCGTACCAGGTCGTACGGGCGGGACCGGTGCGGGGCATGACGCCGATCCGCGGGGCGTAGGCGTCGCTCCAGCGGTACGGGATGCCGGAGTGCTCGGCGGGATTGAACACGACGGACAGGTCGAGCCAGACGACGTGGTTCTCGGTGATGGCGAAGTCGTGCATCAGGGACGGGCCGGCACCCTCGACGATCTCGGAGCGGATCAGCTCGCCGTCGGCGGACGCGACGTAGTAGATGAGGTGCGGCGGGAACGGCGAGTAGGCGAAGAAGTGCAGTTCGCCGGTTACCGGGTCCTCCTTCGGGTGGGCGGTCATCGCCGTGGTGAGCTTCCCGCCGAAGTCGTACGCCCCGACGGTGTCGAGTTCGGGGGTGACCTCGAACGGCAGGTTGGCCTCCTGGAGGGCCAGGAGTCGGCCGGCGTGCTCGATGATGTGGGTGCCGGCCACGCTGGCGGTGAGGTCGATCGAGCCGTCCTCCCGCATGAGCGGGGCGTCGTGCTCGAACGCCGGGGTGTGCACCCAGCGGTTGCGGTACCACTCGGCCCGGCCGTCGCGCAGCCGCAGGCCGTGGATCATCCCGCTGCCGCGGAACCAATGGGTCGGGGTCACGCCGGGCCTGGGGTTGTGGCCGTTGCGGAAGTAGCGGCCGGAGAGCTCCGGCGGCAGGGTGCCGCGGACGCGCAGCGCGGTCGCGGTGTGCTCGTCGGCGACGGGGGCGTAGTGGCCGTTGATGTACGGCTTCGGGGTGGACATGACGGCTTTCCTTTCGTGAGGTGCGGTCAGCGCTGTGCCGACGCGTTGTGGAGGGTGGTCTGAGCGAGGAGGGCGGCCAGCGCCGCGATCAGCGCCGCCCCGAGGAAGGCCGCGCGGTGTCCGGCGGCGAGGGCGTGCGGCGCTGAGGCGACCTGGTCCGTACGGGTGGTGGCGACGGCGGTGAGGATCGCCAGGCCGAGGGCGCCGCCGATCTGCCGGGTGGTGTTGACCAGGCCCCCGGCGAGTCCGGCGTCCCGGCCGGTGACCCCGTCGGTCGAGGCGGCGGTCAGCTCGACGAAGGCGGTTCCGAGCCCGGCGCCGATCAGTACGGACGGGCCGAGGATCCCGGTCACGAAGCCCGCCCCGGCCCCTGCCAGGGCGAGCCAGGCCAGCCCGGCGGTCAGGAGGATGAGGCCGGTGACCAGGGTCGCCCTGCGGCCGTACCGCCGGGCCGGCCGCGGGGCCAGCGCGGAGGCGAGCGTGATGGCGGCGGCCATGGGCAGCTGGGTGAGCCCGGCCAGGAGGGGGCTGTAGCCGAGGACCTGCTGCTGGTAGAGGGGGAGGTAGTAGAACAGCCCGACCCACACGGCGCCCAGCAGGACCATCACGAGGTTCGCGCGGCCGACCGCGCGCAGGATCCGCGGCGGGATCAGCGGGTCGGGGGACCGGCGTTCGATCCACCAGAAGGCCCCGAGGAGTACCACTCCGGCGGTCAGCGCGCCGACGATGACGGGACTGGTCCAGCCCGTTCGCCCGCCCGTCGCCAGCCCGTACGTCAGGGCGACGAGGGCGGCGGTGACGGTCGCCGTCCCCGGCAGGTCGATCCGGGTCCGGGTGGAGGGCGCGGCGTCCGGCGGGACCAGTCGTGGTACGGCGGCGAGCACGGCGAGTGCCACGGGCAGGGTGGCGATGAAGACGGCCGGCCACCCGGAGACCTGGGTGAGCACGCCGCTGAGCAGGACGCCGGCGGCGCCGCCGGCCCCGGAAACCGCGCCCCAGACCCCGAGGGCGGTTCCCCGGGCCGGGCCCTGGTACATCACCAGCAGGAGGGACAGCGCGGCCGGGGCCAGGAGCGCCGCGCCGACACCCTGCGCGGCCCGGGCCGCGATCAGCGTGGCGGCCGAGGGGACGAGCCCGGCGGCCAGGGTGGCCAGGGCGAAGACGCTGAGGCCGGTGAGCAGGACCCGGCGCCGGCCGAACAGGTCGGCCGCGCGCCCGCCGGGCAGCAGCAGCGCGCCGAACGCCAGCAGGTACGCGTTGACCACCCAGGACAGGGCGGCGGGCGACATGCCGAGGCCGGAGCGGATCGCGGGCAGCGCGACGTTGACGATCGAGGTGCTCAGCACGACGAGGAACTGCGCCGTGGCCAGGACGGCGAGGGGACCGACGCCGACCCGGGTGGCGGGGCCCGTCGTCGCCGGGCTGCTGGTGTCCATGCTGATTCCTTTCTATGAGTGGTCAATCACTCACTCTTTAGGTCGAAAAGAAGGCCGCTCGGCGCGAGCGGCCGCGGGCCGTACGTCATTCCGCCGGGTAGTGGCGCAGCCCCAGCGCGAGCGTGCGCGCCCAGGGTGCGTCGATGTCCTCCGCCTCCATCGCCACCACCGCGTTGCACAGGAACCCGCGCGCGAAGAACTCCTGAATCTGCTCTTCCGCCGCGCCGGAGGCGGCCCGGACGTACTCCACCTGCCGGGCGTAGAGCGCCTGGACCGCGTCGCGGATGGCCGGCTCGCTCGCGGCGCAGTTGGCCTGCATCACCACCATGAGCAGGCCCCGGTCGGCGATCAGTCGGGCGTACGCCTCCGCCATCGAGGCCAGCACCGCCTGCGGGTCGCCGCTCCCCGTCCGCGCCGCGCCGTCGGCCAGGCACTCGCGGATCCGCTGCGCGCAGTGGTCGACGACCGCGACGAACAACGCCTCCTTGTCCGGGAACAGGCGGTAGACGTAGGCCTGGGAGATCCCGGCGTGCTTGGCGACCTCGGTGGTCGTCGTCCCGTAGTAGCCGCGCGCCGCGAAGGCGTCGATCGCGGTCCGCATGACCGTCGCGCGACGTTCCTCGGCGGTCGACAGGATCCGGCGGCTGCTCTTGGTCGTCATATGAGTAATAAACCACTCACATCTTCTCTCGTCAAGCCGCCGGGAACGCCGATCTTGACAACCGCCGCCAATCCCCTTTAATTCATTAACTATGGATGTAGATAAAGATGGCTCGCCGTCGCCGATCGAGTTCCGGCTCGATCCCGGCTCAGGCGTGCCGACCTATCTCCAGCTGGTGCAGCAGGTGGAGCAGGCGCTGCGGCTGGGGTACCTGCGGCAGGGGGACCAGCTGCCGAGGGTCAAGGACGTCGTCGCGGGGTTGGCCATCAACCCGAACACGGTGTTGAAGGCCTACCGGGAGCTGGAGCACCGTGGCCTGGTGGCCGGACGGCGGGGACTCGGCACGTTCGTCGAGGGCACCTTGGACCGGGTGGGCCTGCGCGAACAGGCGGCGCTACAGAAGAGCATGCTGGCCTGGATGCGCACGGCGGGCGAGGCCGGCCTGGACGAGGCGGGTATGAGCGCCCTGTTCACGGCCGCATTGCACGAGCTGCGGCAGAGCCGGGAAGGCCGGCCCGACGAGGAAGGCGGCAGCGGACGCGCCGGGGTGGTCGCGTGAGCGCCGCGATCGAGGCGTCCGGGCTCGGCAAGCGCTACGGGCGCACGTGGGCGTTGCGGGACTGTTCGCTGACGATCCCGGCGGGGCACGTGGTCGGGCTGGTCGGCCCGAACGGCGCGGGCAAGACGACGCTGCTGAGCCTGGCCGTCGGACTGGCCACGCCGACGGCGGGGCAGGTGCGGGTGGCGGGTGGCCGGACGGCGGGATCGGCCGCCGCGCTGGACGCGGTCGCCTTCGTCGCCCAAGAGGCGGCGCTCTACCGCAACCTGTCGGTCAGCGACATGCTGCGGGTGGGGCGCAGCCTGAACCGGCGATGGGATACCGGGCGCGCCCAGAGCCGCCTGGCCGAGCTGGGCATTCCGCTGACGAAGAAGGTCGGGGCGTTGTCGGGCGGCCAGCGGTCGCAGGTGGCGCTCACCCTCGCTCTCGCCAAATGCCCGGAGCTGCTGATCCTGGACGAGCCGTTGGCCGCCCTGGATCCGGTGGCGCGGCATGACTTCATGTCGGCGGTGCTGGCGGCCGTGTCGGAGGACGGCGTCTCGGTGGTGTTCTCCTCCCACGTCGTCGCGGAGCTGGAGCGGGTCTGCGACTACGTGGTCGTCGTGCACGGCGGGCGGATCCAGGTGTCCGGTGAGGTCGAGGAGCTGGTGGCCGGGCATCACGTCCTGACCGGCCCGACCGAGCATGCCGACGCCGTCAGCGGGCGCTTCCCGGTCGTACGGGACCGGCGCGCCTTCGCACAGGCTCACCTGCTGGTCCGCGCCCCGGATCCGGCCGCCGCGCCGCCGGGCTGGCAGCACCACTCGATCGGCCTGGAGGAACTGTTGCTGGCCTACATGCGCGAGCCGTCGGCCTCGGTGCTCCCCGGCCCGAAACCCGCACCCGACAAACAGATCGCCTGCTGATGACGACGACATCCCCGTCCCGCGCACTGCCCCGGTTCGGCCTCGCGTGGGTGACCTGGCGCCAGCACCGGTTCGCCTGCTACATCCTGCTGGGGATGCTGGCCGGCTTCGCCGTGCTGATGGTGGCCGGCGGCCTGCAGGCCCGCTCCGCCTACGACCAACTCGGGCTGGGCCGGTGCGCCTCCTTCGCCGGCGACCGCTGCGAACACCTCCGCATGGAGCTGTTCAACTGGTACCCGCAGCAACTTCCATTCTTGTTCCTCCTGCTGCTTCCCGCGGCCTTCGGCGCGATCACCGGGGGGCCGCTGATCGCGCGGGAGCTGGAGACGGGCACCTACCGGTTCGCCTGGACCCAGGGGGCCGGGCGTACCCGCTGGCTGTTGACCAAGCTGTTCCTGATCGCCGTCATGCTGGTCGCGGTGGCGGAGGCCTACGGCGCCCTGTACACCTGGTACACCGCCCCCTTGGACCACGTCATGCACTTCGGGTTCGGCGATTACCTCCGCTTCGAGCTCGAGGGAATCGTCTTCCCGGTCCAGACGCTGCTGGCGTTCACGGCCGGGGTGTTCGCCGGCCTGCTGACCCGCCGCACCCTGGTCGCGGTCGGCGCGGTCTTCCTCGGAGTGTCCGGCCTTGTCCTGGCGCTCGTTTTCAAGCTTCGTCGGTACTACATGACACCACTCGTCACGGCCGGCCGAACCGGCCCCCGTGACTGGGTGGTCGGCAGGGCGTACGTGGATCCGAACGGGCACCTGCTCGACACCGGCAACAGCCACATCCTGTTCACGAAGTATCTGGCGCAGCTTCCCTCGTCGAGCGACGGAATCTCTTCGGTCTCGTACCGGGACTGGCTGCTGGCCCGGCACTACACCATCGTGACGAGCTACCACCCGGCCGGCCGGTTCTGGACGTTCCAGTTCATCGAGGCCGGCTGGATGGGCCTGCTCATCCTGCTGCTCGGCATCGCCACCGTCTTGCTCATCCGCCGCCGGATCGGCTGACCCGACCCCTGTATCCCGCACGTCCCGTGGCGCCGGTGTCCTCCGGTGCCACCGACGACGCATGCCCTCCTACGAAGAGGAACCCGATGAAACGAGAGATCACCCATGCGTCCCGGCCGCTCGGCCGTACACGTGTGCCACGGCTGGTCGCCGCCCTGCTGGGTCTCACCTTGGCGACCGCGGCGTGCGGCGCGTCGCCGGCCCGGCAGGTCGCGGCCGCACGCGCCGCTCGTGCCACGGCCGCACACGCGTCCGAGGCCCCTGTACTGCCCCGCCCGACCGGCCCGCATGCCGTCGGCCGCACCACGCTGCACCTCGTCGATGAGCACCGCCCGGACCCCTGGGTGCCGTCGGCGGGCCCGCGGCAGCTGATGGTGTCGATGTACTACCCCGCCCGAATCGGCGCCGGCGGCCCCGCCCCGTACATGACCACCGAGGAGGCCCGGCTGTTCCTGCAGGAGAAGGCTCCGGGCGTCGGCGTCCCGCCCGAGCTGCTCAGTGCCACCCGCACCTACGCGCGCACCGGCGCACGCCCGGCACCCGGCCGCTTCCCGCTGGTGCTGCTCTCACCCGGCCTGGGGTTCCCGCGCGCCACCCTGACCGGCCTCGCCGAGGACCTTGCCAGCCGCGGGTACGTCGTCGCGCTGGTCGACCACACCTACGAGAACTCCGGCACGACCTTCCCCGACGGACGAACTCTGGCCTGCGTCATCTGCGACAAGCCCCCGGCGGGCGGGCCCGCGGCCATCGCCCAGAGCCGGGCGAAGGACGTCTCCTTCGTGGTCGACCGGCTGACCGCCCACCACCCGGCGTGGCCCTACGCCCGCCTGATCGACCCCAGGCGCATCGGCATGGCCGGGCACTCCATCGGCGGCAACGCTGCCGCCACGACCATGGCCGCCGACCACCGGGTCCGTGCGGGGGTGAACATGGACGGCACCTTCTACGCGCCGATCCCCGCCACCGGGCTGGGCCACCGCCCCTTCCTGATGTTCGGCGCCGAGCACGAGGCCCCGGGCATCGACCCCACCTGGCAGCAGTCCTGGACCAGCCTGAACGGCTGGAAACGCTGGCTGACCGTCGCCGGCTCAGACCATGGCACTTTCACCGACCTGCCCATCCTGTCCGCATGGGTGGGCAGGCCCGGCACCGGGATCTCCCCACAGCGCGCGGAAGAGGTCACCCGCACCTACGTCGGCGCCTTCTTCGACCTGCACCTCAAAGGCATCCCACAGCCCCTGCTCGACGGGCCCTCACCCGCCGACCCGGAGGTCACCTTCCAGAGCCCCTGATCCCACCGACGTGCGGAACGGCCGCCTCGGCTCACCGGGGCGGCCGGTCCGTTGAGGAGGCCGCGCGCCGTCAGCGTACGGGGGCGATCGGGCCGTTGGGGGACTCGCGCCGGGCGGCGACGACCGACTCGGCGACCGCGCGGACCTCGTCCTCGGCCAGCTTCCGGTACCCGTCGTCGGTGACGACGGCGACGCTGGGGTAGATCCGGCGACTCAGATCGGGACCGCCGGTCGCCGAGTCGTCGTCCGCCGCGTCGTACAGCGCCTGAACCGCCGCGACGACGGCGTCGTCCTGCGACATCCCACGCCGGTACAGCTTCTTCAGCGCACCCCGCGCGTACGGCGAACCCGAGCCGTCGACGTGGAAGTCCGTCATCTCGTACGGCCCGCCGGTGACGTCGAACGAGTAGATCCGCCCGACCTCCCCGTCGAGGTCGTAGCCGGCGAAGAGGGGTACGACCACCAGGCCCTGCATCGCGGCCTCGAGGTTGCTCTGGACGAGGGAGGCCAGCCGCCGCGCCTTGCCGTCGAGCGAGAGCCGGCGGCCCTCGATCTTCTCGTAGTGCTCCAGCTCGAACTGGAAGAGCCGGACCATCTCCATCGCCGTGCCGACGGTCCCGGCGAACGCCACCGCGGAGTACTCGTCGGCGAAGTTCACCTTTTCCAGGTCGTGCTGCGCGATGACGTTGCCCATCGTGGCGCGGCGGTCGCCGGCCATGAGCACGCCGCCCTCGAAGGTCAGCGCCAGCACCGTCGTCCCGTGCGGGATGCCGAGCCCGGCGGCCGATTCCCGGAGCCGCCGTGGGGGCAGCGCGTCGGGCGCGACCGCGGCCAGCAGTTCGCTGAACGACGCGTTGGTGCTGCTCATGAACTCCGGGGGAAGACCACCCGAGATATCGACCATGTGCGCCCGCTTCCGATCAAGAGACAAGTGCGAGGCTTATCGTACGATCTCCGGCCTCCAGCGCACCCTCTGCCGGGCCCGGTGTTCGGGCGCCAGGCCACGGCTGGAGTAGCTGAAGTATGATCGGTATCGAAGTATCGGGCAACGCAGGGTGGGAGGCGTCGCGGTGCGTACCGAGCCACAGGACCGTTCGCCGGAGCATCCCGCGCCGGAGGCGTTCACGCTCCAGCAGATCCTCGACGCGGTGGTGGACCCGGTCCGCCGGAACATCGTGTGCCAGCTGTCCGCCGCGCCGAGCCCGAAGAGCTGTGGCTCGTTCGACCTGCCCGTGGGCAGATCCACCCTGACCCACCACTTCCGGGTCCTGCGTGAGGCGGGCCTGATCCGGCAGTACTACGTCGGAACGTCCCGGATGAACGAACTGCGGCGCGCGGACGTGGAGGATGCCTTCCCCGGCCTGCTCGACGCGCTCGTGACCGCGGCCGCCCGGCGGTAGCCGCACGCGATGACGGAACGACAGGGCTGGCGGGGCCGCTACTTCGAGGATTTCACCCTCGGGGACGTCTACTACCACCCGTTCGGCCGGACGGTCACCACGACCGACAACATGTGGTTCACGCTCCTCACGCAGAACACCGCGATGGTGCACGTGGACCACCACTACGCCGCGCAGACGGAGTTCGAGCGCCCGCTGGTCGACTCGACCTTCACCCTCGCCCTCATCACCGGCCAGTCCGTCACCGACGTGTCCCAGAACGTCATGGCGAATCTCGGGTGGGACGAGGTACGCCTGCCCGCCCCCGTGTTCGAAGGCGACACGCTCTACTCCCGGTCGAAGGTCATCGCGCTGCGCGAGTCCCGGTCCCGGCCGAACGTCGGCATCGTCACCGTGGCAACCGAGGGCTTCAACCAGGACGGCGTCGTCGTGTGCTCGTTCAAGCGCACGCTGCTCGTCTACAAACGCGACCACGCCCCGAGACCGCCGGTTCCGCGCCCGCCGGAGGACACCCTGCCCCCGGTGCGGGAATGAACGGCCCCACGGGCGCCCTCCCGCTGCGCGACGTCACCGTCGTCTCGCTCGAACAGGCCGTCGCCGCGCCCTTCGCCACCCGGCAGCTCGCCGACCTCGGAGCGCGCGTCATCAAGGTCGAACGCCCCGGCGGCGACTTCGCCCGCGGCTACGACGAGACCGTCAAGGGCATGTCCAGCCACTTCGTCTGGCTGAACCGCGGCAAGGAGTCCGTGGTGCTGGACGTGAAGGACCCGGCCGGGCGGGCGGTGCTGCACCGGATGGTCGGCCGGGCGGACGTGCTCGTACAGAACCTCGCCCCCGGAGCGGCGGAGCGCCTCGGCCTGGTCCCCGAGGAGCTGCGCCGCCGCCACCCCCGGCTGATCACCTGCGGCATCTCCGGGTACGGCGACTCGGGCCCGTACCGTTCCAAGAAGGCCTACGACCTGCTCGTCCAGTGCGAGGCCGGCGTGCTGTCCGTCACGGGAACGCCCGACGAACCGGCCAAGGTCGGGATCTCCATCGCCGACATCGCCGCCGGAATGTACGCCTACAGCGGCATCCTGACCGCCCTGTACGAGCGCGAGCGCACCGGGCGCGGCACCGACCTGTCGGTCTCGATGCTCGAGGCGCTCGCCGAGTGGATGGGCTACCCGTACTACTACGCCGCCTACGGCGGCACGCCCCCGGCCCGTACCGGCGCGCGGCACGCGACGATCGCGCCGTACGGTCCCTATACGGCCGGAGACGGTCACCAGGTCTTCTTCGGCCTGCAGAACGAGCGCGAGTGGGCCGCGCTGTGCACGCACGTCCTGCGCCGCCCGGACCTCATCGAGGACGAACGCTTCGCGCGTAACTCCTCTCGTGTCGAGCACCGGGACGAGCTGACCGCCCTCATCGAGGAGGCCTTCGCCGACGCCACGGCCGAAGAGGCGATCCGCCGTCTCGACGAGGCCGGGATCGCCAACGCCCGCCTGCGGTCGATGGAGGAGTTCGCCGCGCACCCGCAGCTGGCCGCCCGGGACCGGTGGCGTCAGGTCGGCTCACCCGCCGGCCCCCTGAACGCCCTCCTGCCCCCGGTCACCGTGGCGGGCCGGGAGCCGCGCATGGGAGCGATCCCGGCCCTCGGCGAGCACACGGACGCCGTCCTCGCCGAGTTCGGCGAACCCGACGACGAGAGCGGGTCGTAGCCGCAGCGAATCGTGGTCTTGCACGGACCTGGGGGTTACTGGACAGTAGAGGGCCCCGCCTCCTGAAAGGCCCCGCCATGTCCAGGGTGTCCTTCGCAGCCGTCCGTACCGGAAAAATCCTGGCCGTGGCCATCGCCGTGGCCGCCGCCGTCACCGTCACCGACATTCCGCGGGCCGGAGCGGACACGAGCTCCGCCGTCGTGGTCTCCCCGGCAGGGCAGAACTGGGTGTTCCGCGACGGCGACGGGCGGCAGGTGACGCTGCGCGGCTTCAACGTCTCGGGCAGCGCCAAGCTGTACGAGAACGGCCTGCTGCCCTTCCGCAGCACCGCCGACGCCGCCAAGTCCGCGCAGGCGATGCGGGACCTGACCGGTGCGAACGCGGTCCGGTTCCTGATCAGCTGGGAGGGCGTCCAGCCGGCCCCCGACCGGATCGACTACTCCTACCTCGACAAGGCCGTTCAGCAGATCACCGCGTTCACCGACCGGGGAATCCGCGTCCTGCTCGACTACCACCAGGATCTGTACTCCTCGCACCTGTTCAACAGCGGCAGCTGGTACACCGGCGACGGTGCTCCGGAATGGCTGATAAAGGCCGGGAACTACCCCCAAGAGTCGTGCGGAATCTGCCTGCTGTGGGGCCAGAACATGCAGAACAACGCCGCCGTACGGCAGGCCGCCCACGACTTCTGGCACAACCGGACGCTCACCACGGCGAGCGGCCAGGTCGGCGTGCAGGACGCCTTCATCGGGCAGGCGTCGGCCGCCCTGACGTACCTGAAGACCAAACTGTCCGCGCAGGCGTTCCAGAGCGTCGTCGGGTTCGACCCGTTCAACGAGCCCTTCGACGGCGGGCTGGACGGGCAGAGCGGCCTGGACTGGGAGAAGACCTACCTGCTGCCCTTCTACCAGCGGTTCCGTACGGCCATGGACAATGCCGGGTGGAGCGCCAAGCCGGCGTTCACCGAGCCGCTGGTGTTCTGGAACACCGGGTTCTTCGAGGAGGGCGGCCTGTCGTCGTCCGGGCCGCTCGGCACGCGGCTCGTCTTCAACAGCCACTACTACGACGGCGGCCGCATGGTCATCGACCCGTCCGCCGCCTCCGACGGGACGTACGACGCGGCGATGAACCGGATCCGGCAGCGGGCGACGGACCTGAAGACCGCCCCGATGGTCTCGGAGTTCGGCAACCGGATGTCCGGGACGGGCAGCGACCGTACGCCGTGGATGGTGCGCGCGATGTACCAGGCAATGGACTACGGCACCCCGGGCAAGAACTGGTGGGACTCTGCGGCGAGCGGCGGCCCGGTGCTGTCGGGCACCCAGTGGCACTGGGACGTCTACAGCGGGAACCACCACGAGCTGATGAACGGCAACCCGGACAAGGTGCAGACCGCCGGCGATGGGTGGAACGACGAGGACTTCTCGGTCGCGACCACCGACGCTGCCGGGAACGTCGCCCTCCGGCTGGACCAGCGCGTCCTGGACCGGCTCTACCCGTCCGCGGTGGCCGGTGACGCGCTCGCCTTCGCGTACGAGGACCTGGCCCGTTCCGGGTTCGGCGGGGCGGGCCAGCAGCAGGCGTGGCTCACCGTCCCCTCATCGCTGCCGAACGTCGCCGCCCTGGTCAAGGACCGGCAGTACGGGGTGCTCGTCTGGCGCGGAACGTCCGCCACCGTGCCGACCGAGCTCCACCTGCCGCAGTCGTTCGCCCCGGCGAGCACGACCGTCGTCGGCGACGTCGGCGCACTCACCGGCCTCCCCGCATCCGGCACGGTCCGGGTCGCGGACGAGGCCGGTTCGTCGGCGGCTCACCGCGTGCTGCTCACCGCTCCGGCCGGCCTGCACGTCGCCCTGGTCGTCAACACCGCGACCGGCACGCCCGTGACGGCCGACCAGCGCACCGCCGTCGCGTCCGAGCTCGCCTCGTGGCGCAACCGCGTCTTCGGCGGCTGATCACATGGAGGAATGACCCGGCGCGTCGGCGACGACGATGTGCAGCGTCGCCGTGGCGAGGAACGGCCCGGCGGCGAGACGGTCGAGCCACTCGCGCGCGGCGTCGGCGGTCAGATAGCCGGCCTCGACGGCGCGCCGCGTGTTGCGCTCGATGCCGAGGATTCGGTCGGCCGTGGCCAGGTCGCGGAAGACCGGCGTGACCGGCACGACCGTCGGCACCGCGAAGCCCGCTTCGGCGGCCAGCCGGGCGAGCTGGCGGCCGACGACGGAGTTGCGCACGACCCGCTCGGCGACGTGCCGGGTGTAGGCGCGCGCGGTCGCGACGTCGGGATGGTCGATGGCGAGGGTGTCCCAGTCGGGCTCGCCCATGACGAGGCGCCCACCCGGGCGCAGCACGCGCCGCAACTCGGCCAGGGCCGCGGCCGGGTCGGCGACGTGCTGGAGCACCCGATCCGTACGGGCCCGGTCCAGGCCGCCGTCCGGCAGCGGCAGCGCGTGCGCGTCCCCCAGCACCACGCGAACCCGCGCGTCGGACACCGTACGGCCGTGAGCGCGCTCGGCCATGCGGGCGTCGCGGTCGACGCCGATCACACGGCCGTCGCCGCCGACGGCGTCGGCGAGGACGGCGAGGTCGGTGCCGGGTCCGCAGCCCAGGTCCAGTACCGTCTGCCCCGGCCGCGCGTCGAGCAGCGCGAGCATCCGCCCCTTGTAGTCGCGGCCGAGGTCGGTGGTGGCGAGCCGGTCCAGGTACACCACCGAGTCGGGTGTCGTCGTCTCGAACGCGGACGTCATGATCACCACCTAACCTTCGGACCGGTCCGGACCGCAACCTCGGAGGGCGTCGGCGAGGTCGTCCAAGTGCCGGGAGACCGGACCGATCCGGCTGACCGGACAGGCGCTGATCAGTCGAGAAGTTTGAAGGCCAGTTCGGTCTCCCACTTGGCGGGGTCCGGCTCGACCGCCGGGTCGGTGTTGTAGATCTCCAGGCGGCAGATCCACTGCTCGGTGCCGTCGGTCCTGACCTGGTCGAAGCGCAGGTCCTTGTCGGTGGCCCAGTCGAGGAGCGTTCTGGTGTGGGCGGCCAGGTCGCTCGGCGGGCCGACGACGGTGAGGCTCGCATAGCGACCGGGCGGAAGGATGCCGCTGACCACCTCGCCGTCGCCGTCCACGGGCGTCTCGACAGGGACGCCTACCTCGATCTCCAGGCGACCCGGCATGTCGATGGAGTCGTACTTGAGGAACGGCGCACCCGCAGGTGCCAGGCCCCGGGCGGCCAGCCAGGCGAAGACTGCGGGGAACCGGGCGGCGGCCTCGCCGATGGTCTGCATGGACACGATCGCGCGGATCGCGACATAAGGCTGCTGCGGACGCTCGATGACGATGGGTTCCGGTGACATGGACATCCCCGTTCATTTCCTAGTGATGGGTTCTTGTAGTTCGGTCACCCAGGCGTCAGGGCGGTCTCGCGGGCACTCGAGATTCACCTCGCGCGGATAACCGACGCTCTGGTAGCCGTGGGCATCGATCCAGTACGCCAGGGTCTGGACCGCGGTCACGACGCCCGCCATCGGACCCGCATGCACGATCGTGGCGGCCGTCACGATCTCGGGCAGCTCGACGATCTCGAAGCCGGCGCTCCCGTCCGGATCCGCGGTGAGCGGAAACGCCGCGTGCACCACCAGCCGTTCCGCCGAGGCGTCTCCGTCGGCATAGCGAGTGACGCCCGGCCCGGCGGGAGCCACGCCTACCTGCGTCATCCGCGAACACAACTGGTCGAACAGCGACCCGACGACAGGCCAGATCTCGTCGGACTCGAATCCGCCGACCTCGCCGCTCAACTGGGCAACGCGCACGGCGGCGACGCGTTTGACCACGACCTCGGTCTCCAGAGTCCCCGCGTCGAGCGAGCGGAGCCGTGCCTCCACCCGGACCAACCGGTCGGCGTCGGCCGCGAGCGACCTCTCCAGCTCCGCGCGGCGCAACCGCAGCATCCCGCGCAGCTCCTCAGCGCTCACCTGCTCGTCCAGCACCGCACGAACCTGTTCGAGGGTGAACCCGAGATCTTTGAGAGCGACGATCTGATTGAGCCGCCTGAGCTGGTCGGCCTCATAACGGCGATAGCCGGTGGAGCCGTCCACATGAGCGGGGCGCAGGAGCCCGATCGCGTCATAGTGCCGCAGCATCCGTACCGACACCTGCCCGTAACGCGCGAAATCTCCAATGGCGAACATGACTCCCAAGGAATACGGCATGACACGGTGTCAGAGTCAAGGAGTGGAAGGGCGGCGGGGAGTTCGGCTGCGAGGCGACCGCGTCTCCGCAGGTCAGCGACATTTCCCGGCCTAGAGGGGACCCGGGGTACGGAGGGCGGCGGCGAGGTCGTCGAGGTGCCGGGAGACCGGGCCGACGGTGAGCAGGCCGCTGCCCGCGGAGAGCTCCGCCGCCGCGGGGGAGAGCGCGGCCTGGGCGCGCTCCATCGTCTCCCGGTCGCCGACGGCGATGGCCGCTTGGGCGGTCAGGCACCACAGGGTCTCGAACAGCAGGTCCCGGGGCGGCTCGGGGACGTCGCGCAGCGCGGCGGCGGCCGCCGTACGACGGCCCCTGGCGAGCAGCACCAAGGGGCGGGCCCAGGCCTCATACGGTCCCCAGTCGGGGTCCTCGTCGGCCGGGGCGGGCCGTCGGTGCAGTACGCGCAGGGACAGGAGCGCGAGCGGCGGCAGGCCGTGCTCCAGCCCCGGCATGCCGCAGCCCTCGAGCCGGGCGGCGGCGTCCCGGTAGGCGGCCTCGGCGGCACCCTCCGGTCCGGTCGTCGCGATCCGCAGCGCGGCGTACCAGCGGGTGAACACGCCGACCAGCGGCCGTTCGTGCCGCTCGGCCAGGCGGTCCGCGGCGGCCGCGTGCCGGTCGGCGCCGGGGAGGTCGCCGAGGGCGCTCCGGGCCTGGAGGCGGATCAGGTGCCCCAGGATCTCGAAGGCGGACAGGCCGTGCCGGGCGGACAGGGTGACGAGCTCGGCGCCGATCTCGTCCCGGCGCGGCGCGCGACCGGCACGGTCGAAACTCTGCATGAACGCGGCGTTCAGGGCGAACGCCAGCAGCGCCGGATCGTCCAGCCGACGAGCGATCTCCTCCGCCTCCCGGGCCGCCTCGGGCCCGCGCGCCGCGCGGGTGCCGCGCGACTCCAGGGCGATCGTGGCCAGCAGCCGGGCCCGGGCCGCCTCCTGCCCGGCCGGGAGGGCGGCCAGCGTACGCTCGGCCGCCGCGACCACCTGGGCGGCCTGCTCCGGGTCGTCGACCCGGGTCCAGATCGCCGGGACGTCGTAGGCGCCGATCACGCGGGCGGTCAGCTCCGCGTCGCCCAGCTCCTGGGCCGCCGCGATCGCCGCGACGCGATGCCGGCGGGCCTCCTGAAGGCCGCTGCCGCCGGTCACGGCGAGGTTGCGCAGGAGTCCCACCGTCGACTCCAGCCGGGCCCGGGCCCCGGACGGCACGGCTCGGTCGTACGCCGCCGCCGTCTGCGCCCACACCCGCCCCGCCGCCCCGCCCGGCTCAGGGGCGAGGCGGGCGGCGTGCCCGAGGATGTCGGCCTCCAGCTCGCGCAGTGCCGGGCCGGGGTCCGCCCCGAGCTGCTCGACCAGGAGCGTACGGGCCCGGCGCAGGACCGCCAGCGCGTCGCCCTGCCGGCCGGTGCGGTACAACGCCAGCGCGAGCAGCCGCCAGCCGTGCTCCCGCCACGGGTGCTCGGCCACGTGCGCGTCCAGGTCCGGCACCGCCTCCGCGGCCAGGCCCAGCGCCAGGCGCATCTCGGCCCGGCGCTCGACGGCGTGCAGTCGCAGCTCCGCCAACCGCGAACGCTCCGCCCGTGCCCAGTGCTCGTCGGTGAACTCGGCGTACGCGGGCCCGCGCCACCACCCCAGCGCCTCGTCCAGCCGCGCGAGCGCCTCCGCGGGCCGAATGGTCGCGGGCGTCTCGGCGTACGGCACCGTCCCCGCCGGAGGCAGGGTCCCGGGCGTTCCTTCGGGCGGTAGGGGCTCGGGCTTCCCTGCGGGCGGCAGCGTCGCGGCGGTCACGGCGCGCTCGAAGCGCCAGGCGTCGACCGCGTCGGGCTCCGCGCGCAGCGCGTACCCGGGACCCTCGGTGACCAGCAGCCGGGCCGGAGCGCGGGGCGGACGCTGCGGCTCCAGGGCACGGCGCAGGGCGGCCACGAAGGTACGGATCGCGCCGACGGCGTCCTCGGGAGGGTCCTCCCACAGGTCGTCGGCCAGCCGGGTGACGGGGACGACGCGGCCCTGGGCGACGATCAGCCGCGCCAGCACCGCGCGGTGCCTCGGCCCCTTCAAGGCGATCGAGTCCCCGGCGTCGTCCCAGGCCGTCACCGGCCCCAGCACGCCGAACACGACCCTCACTCCCCGCTCCTCTTTCCAGAACATTCCGCCACTGGCCCTGGCATGCCGAAGCCGCCCCTGCCCGATGGCGGATTGAGCGGCTTCATCATGCCCCAGGCCAGGTCGCCTTGAGGCGATGCCGTGCCCAGTCCCGGGCAACGGCCGTCAGCCGTGCCGAGTGCGCCCGTGCGGACGGCGACCGCGTCTTGTGCCCCCACAGACCCAGCACAGTGGCCGCGAACGCTGTTACGGCGGCTGCCGGTGCCGCCTGCCATGCGGGGATCTCGCGTGCCCACGACTCTGCGCTCTCGGGTGAATGTCCGGCCGCCATGAGCCTGATCACCATGAATGCCGGATCTATCCACGGTGCGCCGCGGGAGGCCCAGGCCCAGTCGATGACCACTATCTCGCCGTCGTTGATGAGGAGGTTCCCCGGCTGCAGGTCGGTGTGCAGGAGCGCGTCACCGTCGAGCAGTTCGTGCGCCGTCGCCTCCAGCTCTGCTAGGCGTGGCAGGTTCTCCTGCTCCCAGGGGTCCAGGTCGTCGGGTGGGTCCTGGGCGTACTGCTGCCAAACCGGTAGGCGGGCCCAGCGTGCTGCGATGCTGCGATTCGGCACGGCGGATGAGGTCATCTGCTGCAGGGTCGTCACCGTCTCCGCGACGGGTGCCAGGTCGGGGGACGAGGGGGACAGGTCGGGGTGTCGTCCGGGCGCGTGCTCGAAGCCGAGTATCAGCCAGCCGTCGGTCTCGGTCTGCCACAGCAGCCGCGGTGCCAGGCCGTGGGGCAGCAGGTGGTTCACGGCCGCCTCGTTGCGGTGCATCCACGCGTTCGGATGGTCGACTTGGATGCCCTTGCAGAACACGGCACCGCCGTTCAGGTGGAGCGTGGCGGAGAACTCCGAACTACATCCCATCTCGGGCGCCTCGGCGTTGATGATGTGTCCGCCGCAATGCTGTTCCACGGCATTGCGGACGCCTTCCGGCAGGGTGTCCCATTCGTGTCGGCTCATGGCGCTCCTCGCTGGATAGGGGCGACCCCAGGTCGCCGAGCGTATGACCTGGGGTCGCGTGAGGGGTGGATGTCACGGGCTGTCGGTGCAACCGGCGTGACACTGGGAGCAGTCGACGGCGTGTGCCTGCCACAGCTCTTCATCGACCGGGATGCCGGTCGCGCGCATCGCGGCGAGCGTGGTGGTGATCGAGCCGCTCTCGGCGGGTGGGACGTCTCCCGTGCAGGCGTTCTCGCACTTGTGGTCGTCGGTAGGGGTGTGGTGAATGAACCGACCCGCGACCCGCTGGCAGAAGTCCGCGTACTCGCGGGTGTACAGGACGAACGTGTGCCAGCCGATGTCGACCATCGGGGAGGGCGACAGGCCGGCGCCCGGGTTGAGGGCGCACGCCTGCAGAAACCCGAGCGCCTGGGCCATGATCCGCTCGGCCGTCGGCTGGTCGATGTGCTCGTCCTTGACGATGCGCCGGACGAGCCGGTCGAACAGGGCCGGGGAAACGAGCTCCTGGGGCATGACGGTCGTGGCCGTCCTGTCGAGCGTTAAGGTCATCTGGCTCCTCCTTAAGAGCCTCGGGTACGGCTCGGTCGCCGTACCGGTTTCCTCCGGCCGATCGGCTGGAGAGTCAGAGGGCCTGGCAGAAGTGCCGTGACTTGATCCACGGCTTCGGCCTGGCATGAGCAGTGGTCTGGGATGTCCCGGGCCGTCCAGGTGGTCGCCGGGCCTGAGACCGCATCACCTCGCTCGACGGCCCGCTGTCTCGGCGGTGGAGGCGCCTGGCCAAACGGCGGGTCGTGCCAACACCTAACGGTGTGTCGTGAATCTCGGTGATCATCTGCTGGAGCTCGTCTGTGTACCGCTCGATGAGACGCTGCGGCGTCGGAAGCCGCCGATCTGGTCGCCGAAGCTCATGCGATCACCACCTGACCGTGTGCGACGGCGTTCCGGACTTCCCGGCACCGTTGCAGCAGCCGTGCGGGGTCCGGCTCGTCGACGATGAGCGGGCCTGCGGTGAACGTGGCGAACGCGGTGTATGCGCGACGCCAGCGCGACCACATCACCGCCCAGTCTCGGCAGGCCGCCTGGACCGCGGCGAGATCCTGAGGACTCGGGTCTGTGACGACCGGACGGCGAGTCGGAGGACGCACCGGCCCGTCCGGCTCGATACCGACGAGCCGCCCGATTACCGGGATCACTGCTCGGCCCCGGCAGGCTCCGCGACGCGGAGCACGTTGGCGATGCGGCGGGCCGCCTCACCGACGTCGTCCACAGGCACCATGAGCTCACGTTCGGGCGGGGCCTCGCGGGTCGGCCCTGACCAGACCCACGCCCACCACAGGGCGCTCTGGTGCTCGGCGAGCATGATCGGCTGTGTCATCCGCGCGTCACGCGGATTCCGTACCTCGACGATGCCGTCTGAGCGGACCGCCACGTTGAAGCCGGCTCGAATCAGCAGCGGCGCGAGCTTGAGCGTGTACGCCTTGACCGTGTCCGCCGGCAGGGTGGAACTGACTTCCTGTGCGTGCACCTACGCCTCCGAGGATGTGGCGATTCAGTCACAGTTAGTTAAGGGCTGCGGGAGCTGTGCTGCTAGAGAACAATGCGGAGCACGAGGGAGCGCGGCTGTCGTGCTCCAGGATGCTCGGCAAAGGTGCAGGCAACACGATGGCCGACGTTCATAAGGTGTGGGTTGATCGCATCCGTGCGGAACGGAAGGCGCGCGGCTGGGACAAGACAGAGATGGCGCGCCAACTCGCCCGTGCAGCCGGAGAGGCACGCAACAGGCTTCCGAGCCACGAGAGCCTGCTGTCCTACGTCAAGCGCTGGGAGCGCGGTGACGTGGATGAGATCAGCGAGCGCTACCGATTGCTGTACGCCCGCGCGTTCGAGATGTCCGAAGATGAACTCTTCACAGAAGACGAGGATGAAGTGGACCGTCGGGCGTTCATGGGATCCTCATTGGCCGCTGGCCTCACGCTCACGATGCCCGGAAGTCCCGATCTCGACTCTGGGCGCCGGATCGGGACTGAGACGGTCGTACGGCTTCGTAATCGGACGGCCCGGCTCCGACGTCTGGATGACGTGCTTGGCGGCGCGGAGACGTATCCGGTCTACGCGACCGAGCTGAAGTCCACGATTGCTATCGCCGACAAGGCGAGCTACACGGACGCGACCGGCCGAGCGCTCATGGGGGTCATTGCCGAGCAGGCTCAACAGGCTGGGTGGGCCGCTTTCGACGCCGGATGGCATGTGCGGGCCCGCCAGCATTTCAAGCGCAGTCTCACTGCTGCCTCGGATGCCGGAGACACATCCTTGATCGCCAACTCGTTGGCGTTCTTCGCCTACCAGAAGGTCAGCACCGGGCAGCCAGGCGCGTCAGAAGCTGACGCATCATGCCGGGTTGCGGACAGCAACGAGACGCCGCAAGCGGTCAAGGCCTTGCTCCGAGAGCGTGCCGCTTGGGCCCATGCCGTCGCCGGCGATGCACGAGCCGCCGAGCATGCGCTCGATCTCGCGCGTGAAGCACTCGGCGACGGCCACGACCGACGGGGCCCTGACTGGGCACTTTGGGTTGATCACACCGAGCTGCAAATCATGACCGGCCGCTGCTGGAGCGTCCTACGCCAACCGGGCCGTGCCATCTCCGCCCTCGCAGGTGCCCTTGATCGCTACGAAGACACGCACGCGCGAGATAAGGCGTTGTACCTGACATGGCTCGCGGACGCTCACATCGATGACAGGGACATCGAACAGGGCGCAGCTGTCACCCGCCGCGCGGTCGTGCTGTGCGCGGACGTCGCGTCGGCACGTCCGCGGTCCCGCATTGCGGAGACGCTCCAGCGGCTGGAGCGGCACCGTAGCGTGGCCGCGGTGGCCGAACTGATCGATGAAGCGGAAGCACTTCTCAGGCAGTCGCCCGGCTCACCCACTCCAGGTACGCCGCCGAGCCGCCGAGAGGCGTGAAGGAGACCTCAGGGTTGTCCCACGGGTGTGCATCAATGAGATGCGCCTCCAGCTCCGGATAGCGGTCCTTGGTGGTCTTGAGCACGACCTGCCACTCTTCGCCGGTGCCGAACTCACCCAGATGCCAGAACGCCGTAGTTGCTGGCCCGAAGACCTGACCGGACGCAGCCAGACGCGCCTTGACAGCCGAGTTCAGCAACTCGATCGCCGTCTCGCGATTGTCCGCCGTCGTCGATACCTGTACATGGTTCGCCATGAAGCGGAGCCTAACGATGCTGATTTTGTTCGGGAGAACTGACCGCGGTTGTTCGTGAGTTCTGACCACACCTGGCGGCCGGAACCGTGATCAATGTTCGCGAGAACTGACCGCGGTGCGCGGTGCGGACTGGATTCGGCGCATGGCTGGCGGCGGCACGGGTCTGCGTGTTATCGCTGGCCTGGTCCGCAGAGGTTCTCGCCGTCGCGACCAGCGGGCGGGGCTAGGCCCGGAGCCAGGACTCGCCATCGGCGTCAACCTCGCCAGGGACTTAACGTATCGGGTCAGAAGTACCAGAAGCTGTACATGTGGTGGCCGTGGGCTGCCACGTGGCGCGCGACGATGGCTAGTCCCTGCACTCGGTACTCGCCGTGCGACGCCGCTGCCGCTGACAGCGCCTCGGTATCCGCGACGGCCAGCGCATGGGTGAGCGTGTCGGTGACCGTCACCAGGCCGGCCTCCACGACGCCGGCGCCCTCATCGAAGATTTCAGTGATCTGGACGCAGTGCCTGGGGTCCGCCGCAATCTCCTGGCTGTCCCGGCCGGTGAGGAGCGCTTCCAGCTCGGCCAGTACCTCGGGCCGAAGTTTATCGTCCTCGTGGACAGGTGACCTCCCCAGCCAGTCCCCGAGCTCCGCGATCGCGGTCTCATCGTCTGGGGCCGCGAAGACTATGTTCATCTCTCCCACGAGTCCAGATCCTCCTCGGAAGTACAGGGAGCCGCTAGGCCTTTCCAGAGGATCAGGCTCGTGACCTCGGGGCGTGGGTTTGCAGCTACCTTCCGTAGATAGCAGCCCGATATCAAGATCCGGCTCCCCGGACCTCTCCCACGATCTTTCGGGGAGGGACTGCGCGGTCTGCTGCGAGTCAGCCTGGCGATAAACCGCGATGCGGTCGGAACTCACGAACAACGGTTTCCGCCAGACCAGGCCGCGGTCACACCTGACGAGCAAGTGCGGTCAGTTCTCGCTAACAAAACCACGATGCCTACGTCCCTGAGGTGATCTGCGCTTCTCGAAGACCATCGCGCCCCTTGGGGCGGGGTGTTGCAACGACCGTTAGAACCTAAAGATCCTCCTTCGGGACCTTTCGCCACCGGCCCCGGCACGCCGACGGCGCCCCCGCGCCGGTCCTCCATCCAGGACACTCCGCCAGGTCACGATAGCGCGCTCATCGGATGCTCATTCGCGCGCGGCAGTCTTACGGCATCCCACCGAACAGCGAAATGAGGCGAAACATGGCGCCTGTCATTCCCGGCTTCGAGTACCGGCGCGTCCCCGTTGCCGAGGGCGTGTCGCTGAACACGGCCGTCGCGGGGTCGGGCCCCGCGATCGTGCTGCTGCACGGTTTTCCCCAGACCCACCTGATGTGGCGGCACGTCGCCGCCGACCTCGCCGCCGACCACACCGTCATCTGCCCGGACCTGCGCGGCTACGGGGCCAGCGACAAACCCGCCGAGGTAAGCCGCGACGTCTATTCCAAGCGCACCATGGCCGCCGACGTCGTCGCCCTGGCCCGCGCGCTGGGACACGATCGCTTCGCCCTGGCCGGGCACGACCGCGGCGCGCTCGTCGCTTTCCGCGCCGGCCTTGACCACCCGGAAGCGGTCACGCATCTGGCCTGCCTCGACGTGCTGCCGACCGTCGACATGTGGGAGGCGATGCACGGTGTCACCGCCGCCGTCGGCTTCCACCTGTACCTGATGGCCCAGCCTCCCGGCCTGCCCGAGCAGCTGATCGCCGCGAGCCCGGACGCCTTCTTCGGCCACTTCCTCGACATCTGGGCGAGTGACCCGGACGCCATCCCCGCCGACGTCCGCGCCGCGTACCTGGACGCCTGCCGCGAGGCGGTGCCCTCCATCGTGGCCGACTACCGTGCCTCGGCCGGCATCGACCTCGAACACGACCAGGCCGACCGCGCGGACGGCGACCGGCTGCGGATGCCGGTCACCGTCCTGCAGCAGGACTGGGGTGCCGCGCTCGGCTTCGACGCCGCCGCGCTGTGGAGCGCCTGGACGTCGGACCTGCGGCACCGCACCGTCGGTTTCGGCCATTTCATGGCCGAGGAGGCGCCCGCCGACATCACCAAGGCCCTACGAGATCTCCTCGCCCGCTGAGCGAGCGAGTGTGGGCGGGCCTGTCGGACGGGCTGTGCGCCCTGGTCCTGCGGGGGCCCGCCCGACGCCACCGAACCGCGCGCCGGTCGGGCCGGGGCGTCAGACGCGGTCGGCGGCGATGAGGAGGTACTGGAAGCTGCCGCCGGTGTAGGCGTCGAGGAACGCGCTCTCGATGCCGGTGGCCAGGCTGGACTGGGCGCGCAGCCGCCAGTACGGGATGGTCGCCGGGGTCAGGTCGACGACGCTGACCGGGACCAGGCGGTTCGCGGCCATCTCCCGGAAGTACGTGCTGCGCGGGTGGATGTCGCAGATGTAGTGCGCGTTGATCTGGCTGACGGCCCGCGACGGCAGCCCGTACGCGTCGTTGTAGCAGCCCGTGATGCAGACGTACCGGCCGCCGCGACGGAGCAGCCGCGAATGCTCCGCGAACAACAGTCCGAGTTCGACGTACATGGTGGACTCGTTGTTCCAGCTTGCCTGGAACGCGCCGGTGGGGAAGCCGGTGTCGAGCATGTTGCGCAGCTGGAAGCGCACCTGGTCGCCGACGCCGCGCAGCCGTGCCTGTTCGCCCGCGAAGTCCACCTGAGCCTGCGAGATGGAGACGCCGTCGACCTCGCATCCGAACCGCGCGGCGGCCACGAGGCTGGACCCGCCGCGTCCGCAGCCCGCGTCCATGACGCGATCCGCGGGCCCCAGGGGGCCGAGGTGGTCGAGGAGGAAGTCGGCCTGCGCGCTCTCGAGGCGGTGCAGCTCGTTGATGATCTGGGTCTCGCGGATCTCCGGTGGGCTCTGCAGGACGGACCAGTCCACTTCGCCGATCCCGTAGTGGTGGTGGTAGATGCCGTCCACCTCGCCCAGGCGCAGGTTGACCGGGTTCCGCTCGGCGTTCCAGTAGTCGGCGACCGAGCGTTGGTACGGGCTGACGGGGACTGCGGAGTCGTGGAGGGAGTCTTGGACGGACGTCATGCCGGCTCCTTCGGGCTCGTGTGGGGGGATGTGATGGAGCTGCCGGTCATCGGCGGCCGGGACGCGGGGGCGTCCCGGCCGCCCGCGGTTCACTGGTATCGGCTACTCGTGCTGTGCCATTCGAAGCCTCCTCCCATCCACGACTGGGCTCCGCGGAGGAACCGTTGCAGCTCCATGGAGGGGACGGCGGCGAGCTTCTCCTGGCTCGTCTGGAAGTCCCGGACGAACCGGTTGTGCAGGCGTACGCAGGTCTCGATCGCCTCCCGGAGCGTGCACTTCTCCTCGGCGGCGACCAGCAGGACCAGGTTGTCGGACTGCTCGTCCGCCGCCTCCCTGGCAACCGAGTGGAGGTCGTTGACGATGACGGCGGCCGTGCCCGCCTGCATCAGCGCGCGGTGAAAGTGCGGCTCGTAGAAGAGGTCGGCCGGAAGCGCGTAGCCACCGACGACGTCGATCAACGTCATGGACGTGTAGAAGCTGTCGTGCTGCCGGGCGGCGAGGTAGCGCCAGGCCGGAGGGAGCCCGCCGCTGTGGCGCCACGCGGCGTACGCCGTCCAGCTCACGTACATCTGGAACGTTGTGTTGCAAATCCGCATGACCTGGGAAGGTGTGGCGTGGCGCCGCAGGTGTGCGGTCGCCGAATCGAACGCGACCAGGACGGGGTCGGCCCGCAGTGCCTCCTCGAGCGGGCCGGTGAACTCCCCGGCGGGCGGTGGGCGGTCCATCGCCGACATGACCAGCGCCAGCCGCGGTGGAAGTTCAATGGGCGTGGCTCCCAGCTCGCTCTCGTCGGCGTAGTAGTCGTCGCTCGCCCACCAGGCGGCGTTCACCTGGGCGGCGAGGAGCAACCGGTCCGGGTCGTCGGTGTCGGGGTGGGCGAGCATGGCGAGCCGGCCGAATCCGGTGCGGCGGAACGCGTCGAGCCGGTCGGCGTAGATGCCGGTCTCCTCCGCCCAGGCGACGAGGGCGTCGTTCACCTGGTCGCCGAGGGCGTCGTTGACGCGGACCGTCTCCGGGCAGTACAGCGGTGGGTACGAGCCGTCGCCCCACGGGCGTTCGGCGTATCCGGGTGTGGCGTAGGAGCCTGCCGCGGCCTCCTCGGGGCAGGAGAGCGCGGGCCGCTCGACGCCCTCGGTCTCCGCTTCGGACTCCGGCGATGGGTCGGAGGCGGGTGGCCGGCCCGGTCGTTCCGGAGCGCCCGGTACGACGGAGCGGGTCTCGCGGACCGCAGTCCGCAGCGCGTCCGCCAGGCGGGCCGCCGACGTGCCGAGCCCCGTCGGGCCGGACGGCAGACCCAGCGGAGTCTCCGGCTCCACCGGAACGTGCTCCGCCATCACGAGCCGGGGGTCGCGATCTCGACGTTCTCCAGCACACCGAGCGCGTCGGGGACCAGCACCGCGGCCGAGAAGTAGGTGCTGACCAGGTACGACGTGACCGCCTTCTCGTCGATGCCCATGAACCGGACGTTCAGCCCCGGCTCGTACTCGTCCGGGATGCCCGTCTGGTGGAGGCCGACCACGCCCTGGTCGTCCTCTCCGGTGCGCATCGCCAGGATCGACGACGTGTGGCCCGCGGCGATGGGGATCTTGTTGCAGGGGTAGATCGGTATGCCGCGCCACCCGGGGATTCGGCTGCCCTCCAGCTCAACGGGGTCGGGGTAGAGACCGCGCCGGTTGCACTCGCGCAGGAACGCCGCGATCGCCTTCGGGTGAGCCAGGAAGAACCGGGTGCTGCGGCGGCGTGACAGCAGCTCGTCCATGTCGTCGGGGGTCGGCGGACCCGACCGGGTCTGGAGCCGCTGGGAGTAGTCGGCGTTGTTCAACAGCCCGAAGTCCGGGTTGTTGACCATCTCGTCTTCCTGCTTCTCGCGCAGCGCCTCGATGGTCAGCCGCAGCTGCTGCTCCAGCTGGTTCATCGGCTCGTTGTACAGATCGGTGACCCGGGTGTGCACCCGCAGCACGGTCTGCGCGACGCCCAGCTCGTACTCCCGTGGCGAGAGCTCGTAGTCGGCGTACGAGGCCGGCAGCGCATGCTCCCCGGCGTGGCCGGCGGCCAGCGCGATCTCGGCCTCGCCGTGTTTGTTCTGCGGGACCTGCCGCACGGTCTGGAACCGCTCGACGTGCGCGGTGAGAGCGTCCGACCGATCGAGGATGGCGAGGAAGTCCTGCCGCGACAGCACCAGCAGCGAGCACGCGGTCGCGGCGACGGCGCTGTGGTCCCAGGTGAAGTCCGGATCCGTCAGCGCCTCGTACGAGAGGTAGCCGCCGTCGCCGACGGGAGGCAGATGGGTCGACTCGTCGAAGGCTCCCTCGCCTTCGCGGCGGAGCTTTCCGTGGGCGACCACGAAGAAGTCGTCGCCGCGCTGTCCGTGCTCCACGAGCGTCTCCCCGGCCGGCAGCTCCCGCTGCGTGAACCGGGAGGCCAGCTCGCCGAGCACCTCCTCGTCGTAGAACCCGGCGAAGGGCGGAACCTCCCGCAGCGTGGGCGGGATGACCTCCGCCCGGCGGGCCGTGCCGGCGATGCCGACCCGCCCCCCGCCCACCTTGTAGGTCATGCGCCGGTTGACCCGGTAGGCGCCGCCGGACACCTCCACCCAGGGCAGGACGCGCAGCAGCCAGCGCGAGCTGATCGCCTGCATCTGCGGTGGGGTCTTGGTGGTCGTCGCCAGGTTGCGTGCCGCTGCGGTGCCGAGAGTCTGTGGATACTGATCTTCCGTCGTGTAGATCGGCTCCCGCGATGACGATGGGCTCAAACCGAGACCTCCCTCTCGAGCGCGGACAGTGCGCTGACGGACCCTTGACCGTACTGAGGCGATCACGTGAAGTGATCGACCCGTGACCGAGCGTATGGCTGGGGTGTCGTAACGTGACACTCCCGAAAAGGGCACCCTTGCCTTACTGATCGCCTACGTTGCCGACGTCCCGGGCCGACCGACCGAATCGCGTGGGGACGCGGCTCAGCAGGGCTGGAGGTCGGGGAGCCTGCCCGCGAAGAAGGCGGCGGGAGGCACGCCCATCATGCTGCGGAAGTCGGCGGTCATGTGGGACTGGTCGTAGTAGCCGGCGGTCGCGGCGAGCTCTGCCAACCGGGAGACGCGGCCGCGGGTGAGTGCGTTGCGCAGGCGGGCGACGCGAGCGAAGGACTTCGGCGGCAGACCGGCATCCTCGGTGAGCAGGCCGCGGAGGTGACGCTCGCTGACGGCCAGACGGCGCGCGAGATCGGGCAGGTGCGTCGGCCGCCGGGTCGACAACGCCGTCGCGGCGGCACGGACCAGGCGAGCACGGGTCGGGTCGACCGGCGACCGGGAGCCGATGCGGGCCCGCAGGGCCGCGTCGAGGTGGTCGCGGATGAGGTCGCGGTCACCGCCAAGGCATGCCAGCCGCCGCTCGAGGCGGACCCCGGAGTCACCCCACAGGTCGGCGAGCGGCACCACCCGATCCACCAGTTCGCTGATCGGCGGACCCAGCAGAGGCCGGGCCGCGCCGGACGGTAGCCGGACCTTGAGGCAGACCGGCAGATCCTTGCCGACGTGATAGGCGGCCCGGGTGCGGGGGCCGACCACGACGAGATCGCTGCGCCCGGCCGCCGTCGTCCGGAACACCAGGGCGGTGGCGATATCGGGCGTATGGACGATCCCGTCGCCGGTGTCGCCACTCAGGTCGTCGACCTTCCCGATCAACACGACATGCCCCCAGCGGTCATGACCACACGCTACTGCGGGGCATGCCGAACGGGGCATGCCGATTCTTCCTATAGACGGTGGGTGGCCCGCTGGCAGCGTGGTGTTCATGATCTTCATTACGGGTGCCACGGGCACCATCGGTCGAGAACTGATCCGGATACTGGCGGCCGGCGGAGAGAAGGTCCGCGCGATGACGCGGAACCCTGCGAACGCCACGTCGCTCCCGGCCGGAGTCGAGGTCGTACGGGCGGATTTCACCGACCCCGCGTCGCTGGCGACGGCGGCTGAGGGTGCCACGGCGATGTTCATGCTCACCGCGCCGGGGCCATGGGTGGTTCAGCACGACGAGGCGATGCTCGCGGCTGCGCGTTCGGCCGGCGTGCGCACGGTGGTCAAACTGTCGGCGATCGGCACGGGCGAGAAGACCGACGTCGAGGTCGGGGACTGGCATCTTCCCGGGGAGGAGGCGGTTCGGTCGAGCGGCCTGGCCTGGACGGTGCTCCGGCCGTCCAGTTTCGCCTCGAACGCACTCCGCTGGGCCGACGCGATCCGAGCCGGCACGCCGATCCCGAACCCGATGGGGACCGGTGTCCAGGGCGTCGTCGATCCCGGAGACGTGGCCGAAGTGGCTGCGCGGGCACTGACCTCGCCCGACCACGACGGGCACGTCTACACCGTGACCGGTCCGGAACTGCTCAGCGTTCCCGACATGGCCGAGCAGCTGGGCCACGTCCTCGGTCGCACCGTCGAGACGGTCCACCTGCCGCTGGACGACTACCGCGACGGGTTGAGCGCCGCCGGACTGGATCCCGCCTTCGTCGCGACCGCGGTGAACGGGGCGCGCCTCGTCGCGGAGGGCGGCAACGCGACCCTGACCGGTGACGTCGAGCGTGTGCTGGGCCGACCGGCTCGTACCTTCTCCGCCTGGGCTCAGGAGCATCGCACCGCTTTCACCGGCTGAGCAGTCCGCCGGGGATTGACGGCTAACACCGTTAGCCTTAGGCTAACGGTGTTAGCTAGCTTCTCAGGAGGGCCTGATGGACCAGCCCATCGCACCGACGCGCACCCCGCACCCCGTCCTCCGGATCGGGTGGCTCGCTCTCGCGCTCTTCTTCACGGCGTTCGCCGTGCTCGAAGTGGTCAACCACGGCGTTCTCGCGCTCATCACGGCCCTACTGCTCGCGATCGCCCCCGACCTCACGATGCTCATCGGGGCGTCCGAGGCCGGCCACGGCCGTCTCTCTCCGCGCGCCGTGCCGTACTACAACGCCGTGCACCGCTTCTGGGTCCCGTTCGTCCTGCTCGTCGCCTGGATCTTCGCGCCGGTGGGCGGTCCTCCTGTCTTCGCCGCCGGTCTCGGCTGGCTCGCCCACATCGCCTACGACCGCGCCTTCGGGTACGGGCTGCGCGACCGGGACGGACGCCGCCGTGGCTGACCGGCTCTCGCCGCGAGCCCGGCAGATCGTCGCCGCGGCCCGCGAGCTGCTGGAGAAGGACGGCGCCGACGCGCTCACCATGCGGCGCCTCGCCGACCGCCTCGGCATCCGCGCGCCGTCCCTGTACAAGCACTTCCCGGACAAGGCCGCGGTGGAGGCCGAGCTCATCGCCGAGGGCATGGAGGAGATGGCCCGCGCCCTCGAAGCGGCCGAGACCGCCGGTCCGGCCGAGGCTGCCAGTTTGGCTGAGGCTGCCGGTCCGGCCGAGGCCGCCGGGCAAGTCGAGGCCGCCGGCCCCGCCGACGTCATGGCCGGGCTCGGCGCCGCCTACCGTGCCTACGCCCGCGCTCACCCCCACCTGTACCGGTTGATGACCACGGGCCCGCTTCCCCGCGACCTGCTGCCGCCCGGCCTCGAGGACCGGACGGCGATGCCCCTGGTGCGGGTGGTCGGCGACCCGGACCGCGCCCGGGCGGCATGGGCGTTCGCGCACGGAATGGTGATGCTCGAGCTCGACGGCCGCTTTCCGCCGGGCGCGGACCTGGACCCGGCCTGGCGTGCGGGGCTCGCGGCGCTCGTCCGGCCCGTCTGAGGGCTACCCCGCGTGGCGTTCGGCGACGCGTTGCTTGAGGAGGCCGACCAGCATGTGGTTGACCGAGAGCATGAGGTCCTCGAAGTGGAAGTTGTTGTCGTTCTTGCCGACCTGACCGGGGAACCGCGAGGTGCCGGGGACCACCAGGCACACCTCGGCCAGGTCCCGGCATCTGCCGCCGTCCCCCTTGGTCATGGCGAACGTCTTCGCGCCCGCGTCGACGGCGACCTGCAGCGCCTTCGTCACGTTCACCGAGTTGCCGCTCCCGGAGTAGGCCATGACCAGGTCCTTGGCGGTGACGACGGGTGCGAGGGACGCCGCGAACATGTCCTCGACGCCGAGGTCGTTGACGAGACCGGTGAGCTCGGCGGCCGACGAGCACAGGTTGACGAACGACAGCCGCTGGACGTCCGCCGGGAGGGGCCGCGTCTTGTCCTCCGTCACGAACGGATGGTGCTTGAAATCGCAGTAGGCGTGGTCGAGGGTGCCGGCGTTCCCGCCGTTGGCCATGGCGTAGACGGTGCCGCCGTCGTCGTACGTCTCGAACAGCATCGCGGCGGCCCGCTCGATGACGGCGACGGGGAGCAGTTCCAGGATGCGGCGCTTCTCGGTGAGGTACAGCTCGATGGTCTCGGCGAGGTTCATGACCGGCCGCCCGCGTGCTCGGAGTCGATGCGACCGTTCCCGCGCCCCGCGTCGTCCTGCCAGCGGATGACGTCGTCGAGTTCGGGGGTGGAGACCTCGATGGACGTGTAGTCCGTTCGCGCGATCACGCGGTGCAGCTCTCCCGGCGGATTGGTCCAGCCCGTACGAGGACGGTGGACGGTGGTGGTCAGCTTCCCCAGGTCGATCACCGCGCTCAGGTCGTCGGGCGCGGTGGCACCGGTCAGCACCGTGGCCTCTCCCTCGATGACGTAGTTGGTCTCCAGCTTCTGCCGATGGGACTGCAGGGACGACTGGTGGCCCTCGGTCATCCGGATGCGTTTCAGCGCGTAGGGGACGCCGGGGAGGTTGTGGGTGTACCAGACCTCACCGCCCCAAGGCTTGTGCACCGTGTAGTCCGAGACGTCCGGACAGCGGCAGCCCGTCGCGCCCTCCGGCTCGGTCATCTCTCTGGTCTCTCCGAGGACGGAGCCGGCCTCGATGAGGACCGCCGGTTCGGGGCCGACGCCCATGATCCGGTGGACGCAGCCCGGAAGGGCGTGCCAGCCGTCCAGGCGGCCGTACGTCCTCGATCCGATCGCGCCCTCCAGCCGCACCCGGCCGGCGATGACCACGAAGCTCCGGTGGTCGCGCGGATGGGACCGGAACGGGGTGGCGCGTCCGGCCGCCACGGTGTGCTCGGCGAACAGGTACGCCCCGTCGGCGGCCTGGTCGGCGAGCCGGCTGATGTGTCCGTAATCGGTGTCGAGCACGGTCGTCTTCACGATTCCGCTCCCATCATGCGGTTGAGCCAGCTGTTCGCGTCCTGCTCGCGCAGCGACCGTCGTACCGCCGCCCGGCCTGCGGGAACGTCGTCGGCGGCCATCGCGTCGAGCATCGCCGAGGCGGTCGCCTCGACATCGAACGGGTGCACGGGCGTCACGTGGCCGGCCAGCTGCTCGTAGGCTCCCGCGTTGACCGAGAGCAGCAGCCGGGCGCGCTCGCCGAGGAAGAGGGCCTCCTTGGCGACGAGGTTCATGCCGTCGAACGTCGGATTCACCACCGTGACATCCGCCCCCGACAGGGCGGCGACGACGCAGTGGCGCGTCGTGGCGAGGTCGGGATAGATCAGCGAGACGGCGGGCCGGCCGGGCGCGCCGAACCGCTCGTTCAGGTCGGCCACCATGCCCTCGCACTCCCGTTGGAGTGCCAGGGTGCGCTCGGTCGGGCGGCCCGGCGGGGTGGCCACCGCGCAGAACCACCACTCTCCGGCCAGCCCGGGTTCGCGCTCCAGCAGGCTCCGGTACGCGGCGAACCCGCGCGGCAGGTTCTTCCACAGGTCGATGCGGTCGGCCCGGACGATCATCCGCCGCCCACGGCCCTCGCGGTCCAGCCGGCCGCGCCACTCGGCGGTGGCCGGCTCGTCGCGCAGCCGTTCCACCGCCGCGACGTCCAGCGGGAACGGGGCGACGGTGACCCGGGTCCGGCGCCCGTCGTACGTCACGCCGCCATCGTCGACGGCGCAGCCCGGCAGGTAACGGGCACAGCAGCCCAGGAAGGCCCGCGCCCACCGGGTGCAGTGGAAGCCGACCACGTCGGCGCACAGCAGGCTCGCGAGGATTCGGTCCCGGATGTACGCGGGGAGGACGCCGAAGTAGTCGGGCTCGCACCAGGGCAGCCCCTGGAAGAACGCGATCCGGCCGCGCCGCCCTCCACGCCGTGCGAGCATCTCCGGGACCAGGAACAGGTGGTGGTCGTTGACCAGGACGAACTCGTCCGGTGACCCCGTCATGAGCGTGGCCACCCTGTCGGCGTACGCGCGATTGACCGCCTCGTAGCCGGACCAGGCCTCCGCGAGCCGCCCGTCTGGCTGCCGCGAAGTGTCCAGCAGATAGTGGAACAGCCACAGCAGCAGACGTACGCCGACGGTCTCGTAGTGCCGGTCGACCACGTCGCGTGGCAGGAGCAGCCGGTGCAGCGTCACATCGCCGGGCAGCCGGATCACCTCGACGGGGCTGTCGCCGGGCACCGCCGACGGTCCCTCGACGGAGCCGTCGCCGGGCGCGCCCGACGGTGTCCCGTCGCCGGGTAGCAAGGTCGCCTGACCGGGGCTGTCGCCGGGCATGGCCGACGGTCCCTCGACCGAGCCGTCGCCGGGCGCGCCTACCGGTGTTCCGCCGCCGGGCGGCCAGGTCGCCTGGACGGAGCCGTCGCTGAGGGCGACCGACGGTGTTCCGCCGCCGGGCGGCCAGGTCGCCTGGACGGAGCCGTCGTCGAGGGCGACCGACGGTGTCCCGCCGCAGGGCCGCCGGGTCGCCCTGAGGGAGCCGTCCCCGCCGGAGGACCGGGAGGGGCCGTTGACGGGCATCGTGCATACCCAGTCGCCTCCGTGCTCGCCGAGCAGGGTCGCGAGCAGCGGCACCAGGCCGCCGGGCGAGCGGGGCAGCAGGCCCGCGCAGTCCTGCCACCGGGGCGCGCTGTTGCTGCAAACGATCAGTCTCACTCGGGACCCTCTGCTCGGCATCGGCGCGCTCATCGCGCGGTCTCCTGAACGAAGGCCGCGATCCCCGCGGCGTCCAGCCGGTATCGGCGGTAGAGGTCCTCCGGCGGTCCGGCCTGGCCGTAGCCGGGGACGGCGAGCACGTCATAGCGGGGCCGGTCGGGCAGGCCGAGCACGATGCGGCCCAGTTCGTCGGCGAGGCCGCCGACGACGTGGTGGTCCTCGACCACGACCGCCCGCCGGTGCGCGCCGACCAGACATGCGACCGTCGCCCGGTCCACCGGCAGCGACGACACATTGACCACCGTCGGCCTGACGCCCTCCGCGGCGAGCCGGTCGGCCGCCTCCACGGCGACCGGCACCGTACCGCCCATCGCGAAGACGACCACGTCGGTGCCCTCACGCACCACGCGCGGGACACCGAACCGGAACCGGTATCCGTCCCCGTGCACCTCCGGCTGCGGCTGACGGCACAGCCGCAGGTAACTCGGGCCCCGTCCCGTGGCGAGGTGAGCCATCATCTGCCAGGTCTCGGCGCCGTCGGCCGGGTGGAACACCTGGACGTTCGGCAGCGTGCGCATCAGCGCCAGGTCCCGGAGCCCCATCTGCGTCGGCCCGTCCCGTCCGATCGCCAGCCCGGCGTGGGTGCCGACCAGGACCACGCCCGCGTCGTTGAGCCCCACCGTCTGGAAGATCTCCAGGAACTTGCCGGTCAGGAAGTGGCCGAAGCTCGCGACGAACGGCCGGAACCCCTCCTGCGCCAGCCCGGCGGCCAGCCCGATGGCGTTGGCCTCCGCGATGCCGCACTCGAAGAACCGGTCCGGGAACTCCTCCTTGAAAGGCTGCGTCCGGGTGGCCTTGGCGAGGTCGCAGTTGACCACGACGACGTGGTCGTACTCACGGGCGATCTCGACCAGCGCGGTGCCGAACCAGTCCCGCGTCGACGTCATGCCTCCTCCTGACGGAGGGAACGCCCCCCGGCAAGGACCAGGCCCATGCCCTCGCCTCGCTCGGTCATATGCCCGCCTCCAGGAAGGTCTCCAGGAAGTCGACCGCCGCCGCGTACTCCACCGCCGACGGGAGATCGCCGTGGCTGCCGTTCATGAGGACGCGTCCGGGGCCGAGCCACCCCTTGCGGGTGTGGGCGATGATCGCCGACGGCCCGCCCATGGCACGTCGCCGGAACGCGTCGCGCAGCGCGCCGTGGTCGTGGCCGTCCACCTCGTCGACCTGCCAGCCGAACGCGCGCAGCTTGTCGGGCAGCGGGCGCAGCGGCAGGATGTCGTCGACCGCGCCGTCGCTCTGGCTCCCGTTGTGGTCGATGATCGCCACCAGACCGGGCACCTGGTGCGCTCCGGCGTACATGAACGCCTCCCAGACCTGACCCTCCTGACACTCTCCGTCGCCCAGCAGGCAGTACACGGTGGAGTCGCGGCCGTGGAGCCGCTTGCCGAGGGCACGGCCGACGGCCACTGACAGGCCCTGGCCGAGGGCCCCGGTGCTGACGTCCACCAGGTCGAGCCGCGTACGGTCCGGGTGCCCCTGCAACCGGCTGTCCAGGGCACGCAGCGTGCCGACGTCCTCGGCGGGCAGGTCACCGTCGACGATCAAGGCGGCGTACCAGGCCGGGGCCGCGTGCCCCTTGGACAGGACGAAGACGTCGCCTGCGGACGGGTCCGGCGTCCAGTCCATCTGGTCGAACTTGAGCACGCTGATGATGTCCACGCAGGACAGGGACGAGCCGGCATGCCCGGATCCGGCCCGGTGGATCATCTCCAGCAGGGCGAGCCGGCACCGGGTCGCGAGGCGGGCGATCCGGGTGGCGTCGGCACGTTCGGCCGGCCCGGCGACCACTCCCTTACCGCGCATCCGCGCCCCCGTTCGCGTCCGCCGGGGTCACGGACCGGGTGCTCCCGTTGGTGTCTGCGGCGGTCATGAGCCCGGCGATGTAGTCGGAGACTGCGGCGATGGTCGGCTGCCGCCACAGCAGAGTGGTCGGGAGCGAGCAGCGGAACCGTTTCTCCAGCCGGCGCCGAACGACGACCGTGAGGACGGAGTCCAGCCCCTGCTCGACCAGCGGACGGTTGGGCGAGAGGTCGGTGGGGTCCAGCCGCATCTCCTTGGCGATCTGCGCGCCGACCTCCTCGATCAGCACGGTGCGCAGCTCCTCCGGGCTCAGATGGGCGTACGAGTCGGCGGGCCGAGAGTCGTTCGCCGTCGCGTCCCCGGTGGACGGGGCGTCGATCACCGGGTACCGAAGGCCTGACAGCCAGGCGACGACGGCGCTGGCCTCATCGGTGGCGTCCGTGACGCGTACCTGGACGGTGTCGGCCAGCTCGGGATCGAGCCACACGTCGATGTGTACCGCGTCCGGTGGCTCCCCGACCGTGACCAGCCGGTCCACGCGGGTCACCATGCGCAGCAGCGGATCACCGGGGAACGCGCTCGGCGCGACCGACATGGCGGCGTCCAGCACGGGGGCCCAGGTGGCGGCGGGCCCGCACCGTACGCGGGCGCGCAGCGCGCCATGGCCGCGCAGGAGTTCCTCGACGGTCCACGCGAATCCGGTGCCGGGCACGCCGACGGCGGCCAGCCGCTCCGTGACCGAGTCGGGGTCCGCCGAGGTGAGCGGCAGGAGTGGTGGCGCCGGCGGTTCGCCGACGTCGGCGGGCGCTGTGGCCGTGGCGATCATCTGCCAGGCCGCGTCCGGGTCACCCGCCGTACGGGAGGCCAGCCGCAGCCCGCCCTCCTGTCGTACGACCTGGACCTCGCGGCGGTCGGCGGTCAGCAGCGGTGCCGACATCGTCACCTCGCCGAGCGACTGACCGCCGGACGCGGCGAAGAACGTGGTCGCCAGCACGGCGGCGGGCACGATCTCGACACCCTCGATGGCGTGGCTGCCGGGATAGGGCCGGGTCTGGTCGTCCAGGGCGGTCCGCCAGAGCCGGATGCCGGTGCCGGCGAGGTCGATCGCGTCGCCGAGCAGGGTGTGCGCGTCCGGGTCGTGGCCGCGGCCACCGGCGTCGGGGGCGGACGGCGGGCGCCAGTGTCGGCGGCGCTGCCACGGATAGGTGGGGAGCGCGGCCGGCCCGCCGGCCGGCTGGAGACGGCGCCAGTCCAGCGCGACGCCGGCGCAGTGCGCGGCGGCCACACCGGCGAGGAGAGCGGCCCGCGCGGGCCGGTTCCGGCGCAGCGACGAACCGACGAACACGTCCTCGTGCCCGACGGTGGACAGCGTCTCCAGCAGCGAGTGGGTCACCACCGGATGCGGAGAGACCTCCACGAAGGCCCGGTACCCGTCGGCCGCCGCCGCCGTGACGGCGTCGGCCAGGCGTACCGGCCGACGCAGGTTGGTCGCCCAGTACGCACCGTCGAAGCCGGGCGCCGCCCGTGGATCGTCCAGCGCCGTCGAGTAGACCCGGAGCCGCGGGGCGGCTGGAGTCAGGTCGGCCGCAGCGGCGGTCAGATCGGCCAGCAGCGGATCCATCTGCGGTCCGTGGAACGCCACGTCCGAGGCGACCCGGCGGACGGGGACGCCCTCCTCGAGCCAGCCGGCCAGCACCTCCGCGACGGCGTCCGGGTCACCGGAGACGACCGTCGATCCGGGCGACGAGGCGATCGCGGCGACCACGTCCGTACGGCCCGCGAGGCGCTCCGCCGCGTCGGCGAACGGCAGCTGCACCATGGCCATCGACCCGCGGCCCGCGACCCGCCGCAGCAGCTTGGACCGTCGGCAGATCAACCGGGCACCGTCCAGGCGGCTCAGCGCGCCGGCCGTCACGGCGCCGGCGATCTCGCCGACCGAATGACCGATCACCGCGTGCGGGCGCACACCGTACTCGCGCCACAGCTCGACCAGGCCGAGCTGCATCGCGAAGATCATGGTCTGGATCCGGTCGACCTCCGTCAGGTCCCCGCCGGTGAGCGCCTCCCGCGGGGAGAAACCGATCTCCGCGGCGAACACCGGCTCCAGCTCGTCGACCACGGCTGCGAACACGGGCTCGGTCGCCAGCAGTTCCCGGCCCATGCCGGCCCACTGCGAGCCGTGTCCGGAGAACACGAACACCGGTCCGGGTCCGGGATCGGTGAGCACCCGGCCGGTGGTCACCACGTCGTGCGGGGCACCGGACGCCAGGGCGCGCAGGCCGTCGGCCAGCGCCCCCGGTTCCTCGGCGGCCACCACCGCCCGCTCCGCCAGGTGGGCCCGGCGCAGCGCGAGCGTATGCCCGACGTCGGCGGCCGGGAGGTCACCGACCACGTCGGCGAGGGCACCGGCGGCCTGCCGCAGCGCGGCCCGCGACGCGGCGGACACGGGGAACAGCGGGCCCGCGGTTCCCTCGGCGACGGACGACAGCAGGCTTGCGGTTCCCTCGGCGATGAGGGACGGCTGGTCTGCGGTCTCCTCGGTGGCGGGGGACGGCAGGCTTGCGGTTCCCTCTGCGACGGACGACGGCGGGCCTGCGGTTTCCTCCGCGACGGGGGACGGCAGGCTTGCGGTTCCCTCGGCGATGGGGGATGGCAGGGCTGCGGTCTCCTCGGCGATGGGCGCCGGCGGGCCCGCGGCCTCCTCCGCGACGGGGGACGGCACGCCTGCGGTCTCCTCCGCGACGGGCGATGGCAGGCCTGCGGTCCCCTCGGGCGGAGGCGGTGCCAGTGGCGCCTGTTCGAGGACGATGTGGGCGATGGTTCCGCCGTAGCCGAAGGCGGAGACGGCGGCGCGGCGGGGGTGCGCGGAGCCGGGCCACGGCGTCGGCGCGTCGACCACGCGCAGCCCGGCGCCCGCCCAGTCCACGGCCGGGGTGGGGGTGTCGAGCCGGCTCGGCGGCAGCACGCCGCGGTCGAGCGCGAGGACCGCCTTGACCAGGCCGGCGATTCCGGCGGCGCCCTCCAGGTGGCCGATGTTGGACTTCGCCGAGCCGATCAGGCAGGGCCGGTCCGCCGGCCTGCCCTCGCCGTACACGCTGCCCAGCGCGGCAGCCTCGAGCGGGTCGCCGACGGCCGTGCCGGTGCCGTGCGCCTCGACGTAGTCGATGGTGCCGGGCTCGACGCCGGCCTGTCGCAGGGCGCGGCGCATCACGTGCTCCTGCGCCTGACCGCACGGCGCCATGATGCCCACGGTGCGGCCGTCCTGGTTGACCGCGCTGCCGCGGATGGTCGCGAGGACCCGGTCGCCGTCCCGTACGGCGTCGGCGAGCCGCTTGAGCACCACGACCGCCGCGCCCTCGCCCCGCCCGTACCCGTCGGCTGCGGCGTCGAACGACTTGCTTCGCCCGTCGGGCGCCAGGGTGCCGGCGGCGTCCAGGGTGAGCGTCTCGCCGGGGGAGAGGATGAGGTTCACCCCTCCGGCCAGCGCGACGTCGCTCTCCCCGGCCCGCAGTGCCTGAGCGGCCAGGTGCACGGCGACCAGGGACGCCGAGCAGGCGGTGTCCACCGCGAGGCTCGGGCCGCGCAGGTCCAGCGCGTACGAGACGCGGTTGGCCACCGCGCAGGTCGCCGAGCCGATCCCGGTCCACGCCTCGATGTCGGGCAGGTCCTCCAGCAGCCGGTGCCCGTAGTCGCCGGTGCAGACCCCGACGTACACGCCGGCGTCGGTGCCGGCGATCGCGTCCGGCGATACTCCGGCGTGTTCCAGCGCCTCCCACGCGGTCTCCATCACCAGGCGCTGCTGCGGGTCCATCAACTCGGCCTCGCGCGGCGACAGCCCGAAGAACTCCGCGTCGAAGCCGGCCACGTCGTCCAGGAAGCTGCCGCGCGGGACGGTGCGGCGGACCGCCGCGGCGTACGCCGGGCCACGGTCGGCGTAGTCCCGCCAGCGGTCGGCCGGTGCCGGCCCGCTCGCGTCCCGCCCCTCGCGCAGCAGGTCCCAGTAGGCGTCCGGGGAGCCGGCGCCGCCGGGCAGGCGGCAGCCGATCCCGATCACCGCGATCGCCTCGACCGGTCGGTCCATCACGCATCGCCTCCTCGTGTCCGCGCCCAGACGGGCGACTCGATCACCTCCACGACGGCGGCGGAGATGGTCACGCCGGGTCCGTAGGCGAACATCAGCAGGTGGTCACCGGGACCCAGCTCACCCGTGCGGACCAGCCGCTCCAGCGCGAGGACCTGGTCACTCGCGCCGCAGTGCCCGATGGTCCGGCCGAACCCCCACGTCGAACGGGACGCCGGGATCTCCAGCCGGATCTCGCAGACCTGCTCGGCGATGTCCCGGGAGGTGTTCATGCACGCCACTCGCGTCACGTCGGCCGCCTTGATCCCGGCCTCCGACAGCGCCTGGTCGATCACCCCGGCCATCCGCTCGTCCAGTGTCACCAGCACTCCGGTGCCGTCGCCCTCGACGACGGCGCGCCGCCGGAACTCGTCGTTGTGGGCCGCGAAGTCCACCCGGCGGCCCTCGGTGATGCCGGGCGGGAACAGCGGCTCGGCGCAACGGTGCATCTCCTCGGCCTGCGACACCGACACCGTGCACACCGACGCCAGCCGGGCGAATCCCGGCTCGGTGTCGAGCACGAGCGCGCTGCCCGCGTCGCCGGCGACGGCCCCGGGCAGCATCCGCCACCGGTCGACCAGCGGAGTGCCGTAGTTGTCGGCGGCGACCAGCAGCGCGGCCCTGCGGCCCGGCGCGGCCCGCAGGTGACCCGCTGCCAGCTCCAGCGCCGCGAACATGCCGTTGCAGCCCTGCCTCAGCTGCGTGGACAGCACCCCGTCGCCGACCAGGTGGCGTTGCACGTACGCCTGCGGGGGCCAGCCCTCCGGTCCCTGATGCCAGGTCGAGACGTACAGCAGGAGGCCGAGGTCGGTGGGGGACCGGCCGCTGCGGGCGAGCGCGCTCCGTGCCGCGCGCAGCGCCATCTCCGGCGCCGGGACGTCACCGGCCACCGCGACGGAGGCCAGGCCGTACAGCTCGACCTCGTCCGCGGAGTACCGGCCGGCCGCCACGGCGTCCTCCACCGTGACCGTGCCGGGAACGTACGATCCGACCCCGCTGATGTACATGTCCGCCGTCTCCACGGCCGCCTCCTCGAACTCGACGCTTCGCCCGCTCAGCGGCTGGTCACGCGTACTCCTCCGGAATGCCGAGGATCCGCAGTACGGCGCAGGCCATGGTGGTGCCGGCTCCGAGCCCGACGAGCAGCACGTCGTCACCGGCGGCCAGCGCCCCGGTGGCCAGCAGGTGGTCGAGGGCGACGAACTGGTCGCCGACCCCGAGGTGCCCGATGCTCGCGCCGTACTCCCAAGTGGAATCGGCGAGGGTGAGCCCGAGCCAGTTGAGTCCCCGGTGTTCCAGGTCGTCCCAGCGCCCGTGCGGGAACGCCACGCGCGCCACGTCGTCGAGCGTGATGTCCGCCTCCTTGAGGGTGCGGTCGACCAGCTCGATCAGCGTCTTCTGGATGGCCAGCATGACGCTCGCGCCGTCCCCTTCGATCAGCCGCTTGCGGAATTCCACGTTGCGCGCGGCGAAGTCCAGCGGCCGCCCGACGGTCGCGTCCGGCGGGAACATCGGCACGCCGCCGTCGTTGACCGCCTCCGCCTCCGGCAGCACGGTCACGTTGACCGACCGCACCTCGGCGAACCCGGTGTCCGTCGTGACCAGCAGCGCGCATCCGGCGTCGCCCAGCACGCAGCCCTCGATCGCCCGCCACCGGTCGACCAGCGGAGTGCCGTGGTTGTCCGCGCCGACCAGCAGCGCGCTGCCACCGCCCGGCCGCAGGTATCCGGCGGTCAGTTGCAGCCCGCTGAACAGCCCGCAGCATCCGTTCCGGAGTTCGACGGCCAGGACGTCGCCGCCGACCAGGTGCTGCTGGAGGTAGTACTGCGGCTCCCAGCCCTCCGGACCCTGGTGCCAGACGTCGCTGTAGAGCATGAGGTCGAGGTCGCGCGGTGACATCCCGCCGGACCGCTCGAACGCGTGCCGGGCGGCGCGGAGCGCCAGCTCCGGGGCCGGCAGGTCGCCGGCCACCGCCGCGCCGCCGAGACGGAAGTACTCGACCTCGTCCGCCGGGTAGCGGCCCTCGGCGGCGGCCGTCTCGACGGTGACCACCGGTGGCAGATGGACGCCGATACTGCGCAGGTACATGTCGGGTGTGCGCATCTGTCTGTCCCTCCTTCGGCGCGGTGACCTCGCGTTACCGGGCGTCGGACATCTAGACGGGGCCCGCCGCTCCGTCGCGGAGCAGCAGCATCGGATCGCTCAGCTCATGCAGGCCGCACATCGGCGGGCAGGGCTCGTAGCCGAGGAGCCGCTGGATGTCCTCGGGGTACGTGCGGACCACCTCCAGCGGCATGGACAGGTACTGGTTCTCCTCCTGCCGGAGGTTGCCGAGGTCCAGTGCGTACGACAGGCCGGTGCGGGGCGCGTCGGAGGCGTTGACGCCGGCACCGTGGTACGTGCTGCCGAGCCACAACAGCGCGGAGCCGGCCCGCATCGCGGCGGGGACCGCTTCGTCGTCGCGGGGCGCCCGCTCGTCGTCCCACAGGTGGCTGCCCGGGATCACGCGGGTGGCGCCGTTGACCGCGGTGAACTCGCTCGCGGCCACCATGACCTGCACCCGGCTCTCCGGGCCCGGGTGGGTCCGCAGGTGGGCGGTGTCGTCCCGGTGCAGCCCCTGAAGCGGCACCTCCGGCGAGATCTGGATCGCCCGGGAGATGCCGAGCTGGATGGTCGGGACGAACTCCACGCGCTGCTCGCCGAGCCAGGCCCGCACCGGGCGCTGCAGGAAGTGCCGTGCCACGCCGAGGAAGTGCGGCTGCCGCAGGATCGGGACCGAGTGCGCCGTCCGGCGGACCAGTCCCGGCAGGATCCGGGTCTTCTCGCCGACCAGCCTCCCGTCGCCGTCCGCCTGGCGTTCCAGGGCCGGTCCGAGGTCGTTCCAGAGTCCGCGGAGCGTCGCGGCGTCGACGAAGTCCTCGACGATCACCGCGCCCTCGCTGTCGACCACCTTGATGGCCTCGTCGACCGGCGCCGACCCCGGGAGTGTGGTCAGCCTGGTATCACTCATTCCGCCTCCGGGAGCGTGTTCGTTATGGACCTGGCCGGTCATGCCGCGGGCGGGCCGAACCAGCGGGCGAGGGCGTCCGGCAGCGACGCCGGGTCGGCGGGAGTGCTCCAGGCGACGAAGCCGTCCGGCCGGATCAGCAGGGCGTCCGCCGGTGGTTCGTCGCACTCGGCGGTGACGATGTCGACCCGATCGGACCAGGGCTCGGCGAGGGCCCGGAGTTCGGGACCGGCACCGAGGTCGAGCAACAGCGCCCGCCCGGTGCGCTGCAGCTCCGCGACTCGTACGGTGCCGTCGGTGTGCTGCGGTTCCGTGACCTGCACGCCGCCGTCGGTGTGCTGCGGTTCGGCGACTCGTACGCCGCCGTCGGCGTGCTGCGGTTCCGTGACCTGCACGCCGCCGTCGGTGTGCTGCGGTTCGGGGACCTGTACGGCGCGCCGCAGCCGCAGGTCCGGGCTGTACCGCCCGACCAGGGGACCGGTGAGCGCGGGATCGCCCATGTCATAGCCGATGTGCAGGTCGTCGACCAGGGAGGTGAGCTGACGGTTCGCCTCGTCCCGGAGCAGCAGTTCCCTGAGCAGCCGGCGCAGCGCGTCGACGTGGGGGCCGGGCCGCATCAACGCGATCGAGGCGCGCTGGATCTCCAGGGTCTGCGCGCCGATCGGATGCCGCTCGGAGGTGTAGGTGTCGAGCAGGTCGTCGGTGCACCAGCCTCGGGCGACGGCGGCGAGCTTCCAGCCGACGTTCAGCGCGTCGCCCAACCCGAGCCGCAGTCCTGGACCGCTCCAATGCGAGTGGACGTGGGCGGCGTCGCCGACCAGCAGGATCCGCCCGCTGCGGTACGTCTCGGCCTGCCGCGCGTTGTCGGTGAACCGAGTGATCTTCTTGACCTCGGTGACCGTCACCTTGGTCCCGCTGAGCCGGCGCAGCGAGCCCTGGAACTCCTCCAGCGTGATGGGAGCGTCCCGGTTCACCGGCGGGCCGTCGAACTCCAGTGTGATGAACCGGGGCGGACCCTCCTCGTACACCAGGAGCCCGCAGTCCTTGCGGAACCAGCCCGGCAGGTGGAAGTCGAGGTCGTCGATCTCGGCGAAGGCGCGGTAGCCGCTGGTGATCCCGTCCGTCCCCGGGAAGGCGACGCCGGACAGCTTGCGGACCATGCTCCGGCCGCCGTCGCAGCCGGCGAGCCACTCCGCCTCCATCGCGTACGGCCCGTCCGGACCGTCGACGTCGAGGCGCACCCGGTCGTCGTACGGCGTGAACCCGGTGACCGTGTGACCGCGCCGGACCTCGACGCCGAGCTCGGCCGCGCGCCGTGCCAGGTCCATCTCCAGCAGCTGCTGGGGCACCAGCAGGTCGGGTGACTCCGGCCGCAGGAGGAACATGCTGGCGAAATGCCGGGCACCGGGGAACTCCTTGGGCAGCAGGCTGTCCGGCCGCCGCTCGCCCGCGTCGATCCGGGCCTGCTGCTCGGGCGTGGGCGGCGTGATGGGGGTCTCGGCGACCCCGAGCATCAGGCCGCGGCGGTCCATGATGTCGACGGCTCGCCCGGTGATGCCCTCGGCCTTGGGACGCCACTCGACCTCGGGGAGCCGTTCGAACACCACCACCGGCACGTCGTGAAGCGCCACCTCGCAGGCGAGCATGAGCCCCACCGGTCCACCGCCGACAACCGCCACCTGGGCATCCCGAACCGCCATTAAGCACCCCTGTTCAGAGATGACAGTGAGCTTGCTGGAAGAGTCGTCAGGTCCGCCATCACGGGCCGGTTGAAATTAGGGCGGCCGGTGGGACCTGAGAGTTGACAGATGTGCCTGTTCGGTCAGCGCCGATGCTAATCGGACGGTACGGAACTGACTAGTGGTGTCATTTTTTCGATTCGTCATGCATAATCAGCGGCTGATGATCATCGGCGCGCCGGAGACGTCTGCTCGGCGCCGAGGCGGGAGGTGGCCGGATGAGCGATGGCCCGAGTGCCCGACCGTTGGAGACCGATGCCCGACCGTTGGAGACCGATCGGCCGACTCCCTTCGACCCGCCCGTCGAGCTGCGAAAACGGCCACCGCTGAGTCGGCTGGCCTACCCGGACGGGCACCTCGGCTGGGTCGCCACCGGATACTCCGTCACGCGGGCGATCCTGTCCGATCCGCGCTTCAGCACCCGCCGGGAACTGCTCCACCAGCCGGTCGGCCGCGAACGCGCGCAGGAGCGGCCCACGCCCGCGGAACCGGGCATCTTCCCGCACATGGACCCTCCCGAGCACACGCGGTACCGCCGTCTGCTGAGCCGCCACTTCGGCCCTCGGCGCGTCGCGGAGCTGACGCCGACGATCCGCCGGTACACCGAGCAGGCACTCGCCGACATGGCGGACGGCGGGTCGCCCGCCGACCTCGTCGCGGCGTTCGCCGTGCCGATCCCGGCCCTGGTCATCTGCGAACTGCTGGGCGTGCCGGTGGAGGACCGGCAGGCGATCCAGGCGGCGACCGCGGTGATGAACGACCTGGACTCCACTCCTGAGCAGGCGGTCGAGGCGGTGATGTCGATCACCGGCACGGTGCGCCGGCTGGTCGCGAGCCTCCGCGCCGGCCCGGCGCCATCGGACGACGGGCTGCTGGCACACGCGGTGGCGACCGGGGACCTGACCGACGACGAACTCACCAACCTCGGCATGGTGCTGCTGGCCACCGGCCACCTGCCGACGTCGAGCATGCTGTCGCTCGGGACGTTCGTGCTGCTGACCGAACCGGTCCAGCGGGCCCGTCTGACCGGGGACCCGGGCCTCGCCGAGCGCGCGGTCGAGGAACTGCTGCGCTACCTGTCGATCCTGCAGTTCGACGTACGCCGCACCGCGCTGGTCGACGTCGAGATCGACGGCCACGCCATCGCGGCCGGCGAGACGGTCGTGCTCGCTCTGCCGGTGGCCAACCGCGATCCCGAGCGCTTCACCGACCCGGACACTCTGGACCTGGCCCGTTCCGGGACCGGGCACCTCGCCTTCGGCCACGGCGTCCACCAGTGTCTCGGGCAGCAACTCGCGCGTGCCGAGCTGCGCATCGCGCTGACCGCCCTCTTCGACCGTTTCCCCGACCTGCGCCTCGCCGTGCCACCGGCCGAGGTGCCGACCCGCGACCGGATGGCGGTGTACGGGGTGGACCGGCTGCCGGTCGCCTGGGGTCCCGCCGTCGACATTCACGACTGAGCGTACGCATGTCCGGGCTCCGTGCGTCTCCGCAAGAAAGGACGCGAGATCTGACATTAGGCGTTACGAGGGGAACGATTCACGTATTCATCGGACCGCTTACGAAGCGTGCCGATGGATATACTCCCGGCTGCGCCGGTCGCGGAAAATGCGCGAATAATGAATGTTATTCGCCTTACGAGTAGGGAACTGCGATGAGCGCATCCGAGGACGCGCCACCGACCTTTCCGATGGAGCGGACCTGCCCGTTCGCTCCGCCGGCCGAGTATCGGCGGATGCGCGCCCGCGCGCCGCTCGTCCGGGCCGACCTGCCCAACGGGAAGCCGGTCTGGGCGGTCACCCGGCACGCCGAGGCGCGGCAGATCCTCAGCGACCCGCGGATCAGCTCGAACACCGGACGACCCGAACGGCCACGCGGGCCCGACGACGATCGCCCCGACGACGGCTTCTTCATCGACCTGGACCCTCCCGAGCACGGTAAGTACCGGCGGATGCTGATCTCGGAGCTGGGCACCCGTCAGGTTGCCGCCATGCGACCGCGCATCCAGCGGATCGTCGACACGGCGATCGACGAGATGCTGGAGAACGGGCCGCCCGCCGACCTCGTCGAGTCGTTCGCGCGCCCGGTCCCGGCGCGCGTCATCTGCGAGCTGCTCGGCGTCCCGGCCGGGGACCACGGGTTCTTCGAGTCCCGGCTCCAGATGCTGGCCGTGATGAGAATCGACCCACGGGCGCCACAAGCCTCCCGGGACGTTCGCGACTACCTGCGCGACCTCATCCGCCGCGCCGAGCGTGCACCACAGGACGGCCTCATCGGACGGCTGGCCGCCAGGTACCTGCCCACCGGGGAGCTGACCGCCGACGCCCTGATCAACGTCGGGTTCCTGCTGCTGCTCGCGGGCTACGAGTCACCCGCGAACACGATCTCACTGGGCGTGGTGACGCTGCTGGAGCACCCGGAGCAGCTCGCCGCGCTGCGCGCCGATCCGAGCCTGCTGCCGAGTGCGGCCGAGGAACTGGTGCGGTTCCACTCGGTGCAGGACTGGGTCAGCTTCGACCGGATGGCGGAAGACGACCTCGACATCGGCGGTGTAAGGATCCGCGCCGGCGATCGCCTGACGGTGCTGGCCGCGTCCGCCAACCGCGACGAGCGGGCGTTCGAGAATCCGGACGAGCTCGACATCCGCCGCTCCGCGCACCACCTCGCCTTCGGCCACGGCGTACACCAGTGCGTCGGCCGCAACCTCGCCCGCGCCGAGCTGGAGATCGCCTACGGCACCCTGCTGACCCGGATCCCGACACTGCGCCTGGCGGCCGGGCTCGACGAGCTGCCCTTCGCGTACGACGCCGGGCTCTTCGGGCTGCACGCGATGCCCGTCACCTGGTGAGCCGGGCTCATACCGGCGGGGTGCCGTGCGTGTGGAAGGACGCGATGGTCTGCAGGCCCCAGGCCTGGCCCTTGGCGCGCTCGGCCTCGGTCCAGGTCACCGTCTGCCAGTCGGGGGCGAGGACGAGCCGCGCGCAGGGGTTGCAGAGCTCGATTCGGTTGCCGCCGGGCTCGTAGACGTACAGGAAGAACGTCTGCTGGATGGCGTGCTTGTGCGGCCCCGTCTCGATGAACACGCCCTTGTCGAGGAAGATGTCGGCCGCGCGGAGGATGTCCTCACGGGTGTCGGTGGCGAACGCGACGTGGTGCAGGCGCCCGTGGCTGCCCGTCCGGTCGCGGGTGTAGACGAGGTCGTACGACTTGTTGGTGAAGGTCAGCCAGCGACCGGCGATCGTCCCGTCGTCCAGCCTGATCTGCTCGGTGGGGTGTCCGCCCAGAACGTCCCGGACGAATTCCGTGCTGCCCTCCACCTCGGCGGCCAGGAAGTTGACGTGGTCGAGGCGGCGGACGCAGACGCCGCGCGCCGGGTACGCCTGGGCCTGGTTCTTCAGCGAGGGCGTCAGCTCCGGGGGAGCGTCGTACCACTCGCTCTCCCAGTAGATCTCCAGCTCATGGCCGTCGGGGTCGCGGAAGACGTACGTGGGGCCGATCCCGGGGTCGCCGTCCCGCCAGCCGACGCCGTACCCGGCCTCCTCGACGGCCTTCACCCGCCGGTCGAGGGCCTCCCGGCTCGACGTACGGAGCCCGGTGCGGCGGATGCCGGACGTGGCGTGCGCGGTGAGCTTGAGGGTGTGATGCTCGTAGTCGTCCCACGTGCGCAGGTAGACGGAGTCGCCGTCGGCGCCGTTCTCGGTCAGGCCCATGACCTCGGTGAAGAACCACAGGCTCTTCTCGGGTTCGGGTGTCAGGAGCTCGACGTGGGCGACGTGCGCGATCTCATGCAGGGGCGCCATGGGTGCCTCCAGGGCAGGGGAAGACGGTGCCGTCGAAGAGCTTGCGGGCCGTGCGTACGACGCTGGACCGGCGGACCGTGGGGCGGGGGGCCGCGTCGTCGAGTTCGACCAGGACGTCCAGGCGGCCGGTCGGGTGCTCGACGCTCATGGGCGAGCCGGGCATCGGAAGTTTGGCGAGGTCGTGGCCGACGGCCCCGTCCATGAGGAGCGCGGTGGCCACGGTCACGGCCCCGAGGACGCCGATCGACGCGTGGACGCGCACCGGGATGAACGTTCGGGTGCAGATCGCCCCGCCGTCGCGGGGCGGGGCGACGAGCGTGGTCTTGGGCACCGAGGAGTCCGAGACGTCACCGAGGCCCATGAGCCTTCCGGCCTGGAGCCGGAGGGACCGGATCCGGTCCCGCAGGACGTCGTCGGCGGCGAGCTCGTCCGGGCTCTCGTACCCGGTCAGGCCGAGCGCCGACGCCTCCGCGACGACGACCGGCATCCCGTTGTCGACGCACGTGACCTCGATGCCGTCGATCACGTCCCGGACCCGGCCGGTCGGCAGCAGCGCCCCGCACGTCGAGCCCTCGGTCCCGGCGAAGTCGACGACGGTCGGGGCCGCGGTGCCGGGGACACCGGAGATCGCGGTGTCGCCGGCGTACTCCACGACCCCGGACGGGGTCGCGAACGTCGCGGTCGCGACGCTGCCGGAGTTCACCATCCGGATGCGGACGCTCGTCTCCGGGTCGCCGGGCGCGACGAGTCCGCGTTCGACCGCGAACGGCCCGACGCCCGCGAGCAGGTTGCCGCAGTTCTGCCGGTCGGAGACGGTCGGCTCCTCGACCCCGAGCTGGAGGAACAGGTAGTCCACGTCGGCCTCGCGGTCGGCCGAAGGGGAGACGACGGCGACCTTGCTGGTGAGCGGGTGGGCGCCACCGATCCCGTCGATCTGGCGGGGGTCCGGGGTGCCCATGACGCGCAGGAGCAGGTCGTCGCGATCGGCCGGATCGTCCGGCAGGTCCGTCGCGAGGAAGTAGGCGCCCTTCGACGTGCCGCCGCGCATCAGCATGCAGCGCAGCCCGGTCACGACCCGTCCTCGCCGTACTTCACGTACTCGACGCCGAGCTCGGCGAGTCGATCGCGCAGCCCGTAGCGGTCCAGTCCCAGCTCGCCCCGGCGGAAGGCGGCGCGGGTCGCCTCCTCCTTCGCGGCGCGGGCCTCGGCGGCCCGCACGGTGCGTTCGACGTCCGCGCGCGGGACGCACACCACACCGTCGTCGTCGGCGAGGATCGCATCGCCCGGGTGGATCGGCTGGCCGGCGATGCTCACCGGGACGTTCACCGCGCCCGGCGTCGCCTTCACCGTGCCCTGGGCGCTGACCGCCGCGGACCATACCGGGAAGCCCATCGCGTGCAGCTCGGCGACGTCCCGTACGCCGGCGTTGATGACGAGGCCGCGGACGCCCCGGTGCCGCAGCGCGGTCGCGAACAACTCGCCGAACATCCCGTCCGTGGACGGCGACGTGGTCGTGACGACCAGGACGTCGCCCGGACGGCACTGCTCGACGGCGACATGGATCATCAGGTTGTCGCCCGGCCACGACAGCACCGTCACGGCGGTGCCGCCGATGCGCGACCCGAGGTGGACCGGGCGGATGCCCGGACCCAGATACCCCGTCCGGCCCATCGCCTCGTGGACGGTCGCGACCCCGTGCGCCGCCAGCGCGTCGACCTGCTCCGCGTCGGCGCGCGGCGGGTCGGTGACGACCACCGTCCTCATGCCGGCACCGCCGTCGTCCGCGGGTCGGTGACGACCATCGTTCTCATGCGGGCGCTCCCGTCGTCTGCGGGTCGGTGACCAGCACCGTCCTCATGCCAGCACTCCCGTCGTCTGCGGGTACACCCGGACGTACGCCTCGGCCGTCGTGTCGTGCGCGAGGCCCAGGTTGGGCCCCGCGTTGCGCTTCAGCTGCACGCCCCGTCGCTTCGCCAGGTCGGTGTAGTAGTCCCACATGTGCTGCTGGGCGGGCAGGCACTCCATCGCCTTGCGCTTGCGCTCGAAGACCGGCGTGATGTCCAGCAGCACGTCCGGCTTGAAATCGCACTGTTCCGGCTGGTGCGGCTCGAAGAAGAACACCGGCGGCGCCCCGAGGGGCTCGCCCGGCGCGTCGTACCCGATGGCCTGCGCGAGGACGCGCGCCTGCAGGGCCATCCGGGCGGCGGCGGGGTGGTCGCCGTTGTACGGGTCGGTGAGCGTGTGGGTCAGCACGACGGCGGGCGTGAACTCCCGGTACACGCGGACGAGCCGGTCCACCAGCTCGGGGGTCTCCTGCAGCGGGTAGTCGCCGGCGTCGAGGAACTCGATCTCGGCGCCCAGCTCGGCGGCTGCCGCCTCGGCCTCGGCCCGGCGGATGCCCTTGATCTCCTCGAGGGTCCGGCCCTCGCGCCAGGCGCGGGCGGACTCGCCGCGCTCGCCGAAGCTCAGGCATACCACCTTCGCGGGGTCGCCCCGCTCGGCCGCCAGCGCGATCGCGCCCGCGGCGCGCCAGACGAAGTCACCGGCGTGCGCACTGATCGCCAGCAGCGGACCGGCGGAGCTGGTCTCGGTACCCATCAGAACCCTTTCGCGATGAACGCTCCCGGAGCAGGGCGCTGGCCCCGGCCCTCATGCTGTGCTCGCGCCGGACAGATTGTCAACAATTTTGGCGAAGCTCTTGTAGCGGAGAAGTGTCGCAATTACTCTCAGCGCACCAGGTCCGGGAGGCGGGGGTGCCGGACCCGCCTCCGGCGAAAGCGAGAGACGAGATGCCCGCGAAACCCTCCGACCCCTCGTACGTCCCTCAACTCCGCAGGCCGGCCACGGTGGTCGTGGTCCTGTGCTGGGTGTTCGTCCTGCTCGACGGCACCGACCTCTTCGTCTACGGCGCGGTCCTGCCACGGATCCTGAAAGGGCACGAACTCGGCATCACGGCCGGCCAGGCCGGGGACATCGGCAGCTACACCACGTTCGGCATGCTCGTCGGAGCCCTGTGCGCGGGCACGGTCAGCGACTGGATCGGCCGCAAGAAGGCGGTCATCGCGAACGTGACCCTGTTCTCTCTCGCCTCCGCGGCCACCGCCGCCGCCCCGTCCGCCGCCGTCTTCGGCGGCGCGCGGCTGATCGCCGGCCTGGGACTCGGCGGGCTCCTCCCGACCGCGATCGCGTACGTGATGGACTACGCGTCGCCCGGCCGGCGCAACCTGATGGTCGGCGTCTTGATGACCGCCCACCAGACGGGCGGCATCGTGGCCGCGGCGCTCGGGCTGTGGGTCGTCCCGTCCTTCGGGTGGCGATCGGTGTTCTGGCTGGGCGCGGTGCCGGCCGTCGTCGTCGTGCCGCTCGCGGTCAGGTTCCTGCCGGAGTCAATGAGCTTCCTGGTCGCCAAGGGACGCCGGGAGGAGGCGGAGACGCTGGCACACCGGTACGGAGTCGCCCTGGACACACCCGCCGCCGCGTCCCGGAGATCCGACGCCTGGCAGAACGTACGGGCCCTCTTCGCCGGCTCGCAGTGGCCGACCACGCTCAGCTTCTGGGCCGCGTCGTTCGCCGGCCTGCTGCTGGTCTACGGGGTGAGCACCTGGCTGCCGACCATGATGCGCGCCAACGGGTACGAACTGGGCTCGGCCGTCAGCTTCCTCCTCGTCATCAACCTCGGCGGCATCGTCGGGCTGCTGAGCGCCGGCCGCCTGTCGGACCGGGTCGGCCCGCTGCGCGTCACGATCGTCTGGTTCGCGCTCACCGCCGTCGGCACCGGGCTGTTCGCCGTGCACCTGCCGCTCGCCGTCACGTACCTCGTCGTGTTCCTCACGGGCGCGTTGCTGTTCAGCGCCCAGACGATGGTGTACGCGAGCGTCGGCAGCCGCCACGCGGCCGACAGCCGTGCCACCGCCGTCGGATGGGTCGCCGGCGTGGGCCGGTTCGGTGCCGTCTTCGGGCCCTGGCTCGGCGGGAGGCTCGTCGCCGACGACGCCGCCACCTGGGGATTCGCTGCCTTCTCGATCGCCGGGGTGGTCGGCGCGGTCATGATGGCGGCGGCGTACCTGAGCATCCGGCGCCGGCCCGCGCCCCTGCCGAGCGCCACCGTCGACGACCCGCTGCCCGGCCAGGCCTGACGCGCGCGGGCGGATCGGCCTCCTGGGACCGCTCTCCTGAGATCGACGGCCGGAGGCCGCGTGCGGTGACGCGCGGGCGGACCTCGCCTTCCGCGACTGGCCTCCCGGGACCGCTCTCCTGAGACCGATGGCCGGAGGCCGCGTGCGGACGGACCTCGGTCAGATGGCCTTGAGGGCCTCGATGACGCTGGCCAGGTGGCGGCGCGCGGCGCGTTCGGCGGCGTCCGGGGCGTGCGCGCAGATCTCGTCGATGATCGCGAGGTGCTCGGCCAGCGAGACGTTCGGCCGGCCGGGCACCAGGGCCAGCCGGAACTGGTGGCGGACGTTCTGCGCCCGCAGCCGCTCGACCACGCCCGCCGCCGTGGCCTGGCCGCTGATCTCGATGATCCGGCGGTGCAGCAGCTGGTTCAGCTCGGAGTACTTCAGCACGTGCCCGTCCGTGACGGCGTCGCGCATGGCGTCGCCGATCGACCGCAGCTCGGCGCTCTCCTCGTCGGTGACGCGCTCGGCCGCCTTCGCCGCGCACAGGCCCTCGACGACCATGCGCACCTCGGAGATCTCGATCGCCCCCTCGAGGGTGACCGCACGGACCCGGGCCCCTCGGTGCTGGACGCGCTCGACGAGTCCCTCGTTGGCCAGCTCGAACAGCGCCGCGCGCACGCCGCTGCGGCTGGCCCCGAACTGCTGGGACAGGTCCGCTTCGACGAGACGCTGGTTGGGCGCGAAGTCGCCCCGGACGATCGCCTCGCGGATCGCGGCGGTGACGTCCTGCGGCTCGACGCCCTCCGGGCCGCTCACGGTCTGCTCCTGCGCTGGCATGATCCCTCGCTCGCGGGCTCGTCCGCGACGCGCCCCGTCCCGCTGTCGTACGGATCGTCGACGATCCGGTGATCGATTCTAGTGCGGCACTCTCGGGTGGCGGGCCGAAGATTATCGCAAATAATGTTGACAATCTAATGGTTCGAGTCCGTCGGCCACAATGGCCGGCGAGGGCGGGCGATCAGCTGACGATCGCCGGTGCGCTGCGGGCCGGGGTTCGGCGTGTCAGCCGGCGCGGTCGAGGCGGGCGTCGTCGTCGTACGACTCGCGGGCGTCGAGGAGCTCGTCCCAGTGCTCCGACGTCCAGGCGCAGGCGGCCGCGAGCGGTTCGAGCATGCTGCGGCCCAACGGCGTCAGCTCGTACTCCACGTGCGGGGTGGCCTCGGCGTAGACGGTGCGCTTGATCAGGCCGTCCCGTTCGAGGGACCGCAGCGACTGGGTGAGGACCTTGGGAGTGACGCGGCTCAGCGGCACGCGCAGCTCGGAGAACCGGCGCGGCCCGCCCTCGAGGCACCGGATGACGAGCGCCGCCCACTTGTCGCCGAAGCGGATCGGGTTGAGCGCGGACGGGCACAGCTCGTCGAACATGTCGGCGGGCAGGGGTTCCCTCATGGCTGCACGATAACCGGTATCCCGGCGGTAACCGCGCCCCTGGATAGCGTCCGCGACACCGGCCGGCGCACAGGACCCGGCCCTGGTGAGAGGCGGGTACCCATGAACATCGTGATCTTCGGCGCGGGCGGCCGGGCCGGGCGGCAGGCCGTCGCCGAGGCGCACCGGCGCGGCCACCAGGTCACCGCCGTGGTCCGCGACCCCGCGCGCCACGGCGACCTGACCGGCGCCCGGGTCGTGGCGGGCGACGCGACGGACGCGGCGGACGTCGAGCGGGTGGCCGCCGGGCACGACGCCGCCATCAGCGCCGCCGCGGACCTGGCCGTGCCGCCGCACGACTTCTTCACCGCGTCGGCCCGCGCCCTGACCACCGGTCTGGCGAAGGCGGGCGTGCGCCGGCTGGTGGTGGTCGGCCTGGCGTCGGTCCTGCCCGGGGCGTCCGGTGCTCCGCTGATGGACGAGCCCGGCTATCCGAACGAGTACCGCTCCTTCTCCCTCGGCCACGCGGCGGGCCTGGAGGAGCTCCGGGCCGGCGACCTGGACTGGGCGTACGTGGCCCCCACGGGCGACTTCGACCACGACGGCGGGCGGACCGGCGGCTATCGGGTCGCCGAGCACGGCGACATGGCGAGCCGAATCTCGTACGCGGACTTCGCGATCGCCCTGCTCGACGAGGTCGAGGCACCTCGCCACCACCGCGCCGCCGTCAGCATCCGGGAGGCGTGATGCCCGACGTCCAGGCCCATCGGCTGGAGGGCCTGGACGTCGAGCATCATCGATTCCACAGCGTCAAAGGCCGGTCACCGTACCGTGCGGAAGAAGGCCCGGATGTCCTCGACGAGCAGTTCGGGCGCTTCCATGGCGGCGAAGTGGCCGCCCTGGTCGAATTCCGACCAGTGCACGACCTTGTGGTCACGTTCGGCGATCCGGCGGACGCCCGGGTCGCCGGGGAAGACGGCGACGCCGTGCGGCAGCGGCGAGTACTCGGTGGCGGCGCCCCACGACTTCTGGGTCTCCTTGTAGAGGCGGGCCGACGATGCGGCGGTCCCGGTGAACCAGTAGATGCTGATGTCGGTGAGCAACTGGTCGACGTCGACCGCGTCTTCGGGTAGTTCTCGCGCCGGGTCGGTCCACTCCTTGAACTTCTCCACGATCCACGCCAACTGCGCGGCGGGCGAGTCGTGCAGGCCGAACGCCAGGGTCTGCGGCCGGGTCGCCTGGATCATCGCGTAGCCGGCGCGGTCCTGGTCCTGGTACTGGCCGAGTCGGGCGAGTTCGGCCTCGGTGAGCCCCTCGAACTCGGCCGGGTCGCCCGTCGGGAAGCCGAGGCCGCCGTTGACGTGCACGCCTGCGACGTGTGCGGTGTCGGCGCGGCCGAGCATGGGCGAGATGACCGCGCCGCTGTCCCCGCCCTGCGCGCCGTAGCGCTGGTAGCCGAGGCGACGCATCAACTCGGCCCACGCCCGGGCGACCCGGTTCAGATCCCAGCCGGTCTCGGTGGTCGGCCCGGAGAAGCCGAACCCGGGGATCGACGGCGCGACGACGTGGAACGCGTCGGCCGGATCGCCGCCGTGCGCGGCGGGGTCGGTGAGCGGCCCGATGACCTTCATGAACTCGGCGACAGAGCCGGGCCAGCCGTGCGTGATGATCAGCGGGAGCGCGTCCGGCTCGGGTGAGCGGACGTGCAGGAAGTGGATGTTCTGCCCGTCGATGCGGGTCGTGAACTGCGGGAAGGCGTTCAACCGCGCTTCGGCGGCGCGCCAGTCGAATCCGGTGCGCCAGTACTCGGCCAGCCGGCGCGCGTAGCCGGCCGGGACGCCGTAGGACCAGTCGACCCCGGGCAGTTCGTCCGGCCAGCGGGTCGCGGCGAGACGGTCGCGCAGGTCGTCAAGCTGCGCCTGGGGGACGTCGATACGGAACCGGTGGATCTCTCTGTCGTCGTTCATGTTCTTTACGGTAGGGGCCGGTTAGGACAGGTCCGGTCCTAGGATGGCCGCCATGTTGGAGACATCGGCGCGGCTGCTGCGGCTGCTGTCGCTACTGCAGATGCCGAGGGACTGGCCCGGCGCGGAACTCGCCGAGCGGCTGGGCGTCTCGGCCCGGACCATCCGCCGCGACGTGGACCGGCTGCGCGAACTCGGATACACCGTGGACGCCACCGCCGGGACGCCCGGGTACCGCCTCGGCGCCGGTACGGGGGTGCCACCGTTGCTGCTCGACGACGACGAGGCCGTCGCGGTCGCCGTCGGACTCGGCACCGCCGCGGTCTCCGGCGTGGCCGGGATCGAGGAGACCTCGGTCCGCGCGCTCGTCAAACTCGAGCAGGTCCTGCCGCCCCGGCTCCGGCATCGCGTCGGTGCCCTGCGCTCGGCCACGGTCCCGCTGGCATCCCCGGCCGGCGCGGTGGACCCGGCCGTGCTCACCGCGATCGCCACGGCCGTTCGCGACCGCGAGAGCCTGCGGTTCGACTATCGCGCCCGCGACGGTGCCGAGGGCCGTCGCACCGCCGAGCCGCACCGGCTGGTGAGCTCGGGACGGCGCTGGTACCTGGTGGCATGGGACACCGGTCGGCGTGACTGGCGCACGTTCCGCGTCGACCGGATGCGGCTGCGTACGCCGAACGGGCCGCGCTTCACCCCCCGCGAGCCGCCCGGCGGCGATCTCACCCGCTACGTGTCGGAGCAGATCTCGGTCCATCCGTACCGCTACCAGGGCCGGTTCACGGTGCACGCCCCCGCCGACGTCGTCGCCACCCGGATGCCGCCTACCGTCGCGGCGGTCGAACCGGCCACAGCCGACACGTGCGTGCTCAGAGCCGGCTCCAACTCCCTCGACGAGCTTGCGGCGTGGGTCGCGCAGCTCGGCGCCGCGTTCGAGGTGCACGAGCCGCCCGAACTCATCGAACACGTCCGCGCGCTCGGCACCCGCCTCCTCGACGCGGCGCGTTGGACACCGCGGCCCGGACCCGAGGTGTCCGACCAGCACACCGCTCGGGAGCCGTCCGACGCCGCCGAACAGTGAGGTCGTCCGCGGTGAGCCGTCGTCGTCCGCGTGCCATCCGCGCCGGGTGCCCGCCGATGCGTTCCCGGATGCCGACCCGAATGGTTTACTGACGCGATCATCCCGGTTCCGGCGTGTGGAGGGTCGATGGTCCGGTTCGCGCCGCTGGCCCGGCTGCCGCGGACGGCCCGCTGGGCCGTCCGCGTCCTGATCACCCTCCTGGCGCTCGCGCTGGTGCTCACGCTGTACGGGTGGTGGACGGTCCGGCGGTCGTACCCGCAGGTCGGCGGGCGCGTGTCGGTGCCGGGGCTGGGCGCGGACGTCACCGTCCTGCGGGACCGGTGGGGCGTCCCGCAGATCTACGCCGACAGCGCCGAGGACCTGATGCGCGCGCAGGGCTACGTGCACGCGCAGGACCGGTTCTGGGAGATGGACTTCCGGCGGCACATCACGGCCGGGCGGCTGTCCGAGCTGTTCGGCAAGACCACCCTCGACACCGACAAGGTCGTCCGTACGCTCGGCTGGCGGCGGGTCGCCGAGCGGGAACTGCCGCTGCTGCGCCCCGACACCCGCCGCTACCTGGACTCGTACGCGCAGGGCGTGAACGCCTGGCTGAGTCGGCACCGCGACACCGCGACGCAGAGCCTGGAGTACTCCGTGCTCGGCCTGCAGCGGACCGGCTATCATCCCGAGCCCTGGACCGCCGTCGACTCCCTGTCCTGGCTCAAGGCGATGGCGTGGGACCTGCGCAGCAACATGGACGAGGAGCTGGGCCGCGCGCTCGCCGCCACGAAGGTCTCCCCGGCCCGAGCCGACCAGCTCTACCCCGCCTACCCGTACGACCGGAACCCGGTCATCGTCCCGAACGGCTCCGGCGGACGTACGGGCCCGGCGCCGCGCGCCCGCGCGCTGTCCCCGGCGCTGACCCGCGTCGCCGCCGCGATCCACGCCATGCCGACGATGCTCGGCAACGGCGCCCCCGGCCTGGGCTCGAACTCCTGGGTCGTCTCGGGCGCCCGCACGAACACCGGGAAGCCGCTCCTGGCGAACGACCCGCACCTCGCGCCGCAGATGCCGTCGATCTGGTACCAGGCCGGGCTGCACTGCCGCCGTCCGTCGGCGGCCTGCCCGTTCGACGTCACCGGGTTCACGTTCTCCGGCGTGCCCGGCGTCATCATCGGGCACAACGCCCGGATCGCCTGGGGCTTCACGAACCTCGGCCCGGACGTCACCGACCTGTACCTGGAGCGGGTCACCGGCACGACGTACGAGTACCGGGGCCGCCAGGAGCCCCTCGCGCTCCGGACCGAACAGATCGAGGTCGCCGGGGCGAAGCCGGCGACCATCACCGTACGGTCGACGCGGCACGGGCCGCTGCTGTCCGACGTCATGACCTCGGCCCGTACGGCGGGGAACGGAGCGGCGGTCGCGCTGCGGTGGACCGCGCTCGACCCGGGCCGGACCGCCGACGCGATCGTGTCGCTGGACACCGCCGGGAACTGGGAGCAGTTCCGCGCCGCCGCCCGCTCCTTCGAGGTCCCGGCGCAGAACCTCGTGTACGCCGACGTCGACGGGCACATCGGCTACCAGGCGCCCGGCCGCATCCCGATCCGTACGAGCGGCGACGGGCGCTGGCCGGCGCAGGGCTGGACCGGCGCGCAGGAGTGGAAGGGGTACATCCCGTTCGACGAACTGCCCAGCACGTACGACCCGCCGCAGGGCTACATCGTCACCGCGAACAACGCCGCCACCGGGCCGGGCTACCCGCGGATGCTGACCCGGGACTGGGCGTACGGCTACCGCGCCGCGCGCATCACCGAGCTGGTCCGGCGGACGCCGGTCATGGACGCGGCGACGATGGGGCGGATCCAGCTCGACGACCGCAACGGCTTCGCGCCGACCCTGGTGCCGCACCTGCTGCGCGTCGGCTCCGGTCCCGCGGTGGCGCTGCTGCGCGGCTGGGACTTCACCCAGCCCGCCCGCTCGGCCCCGGCCGCCTTCTACAACGCGGTGTACCGGCACCTGCTGCTGCGGACGTTCGACGACGAGCTGCCCGAGGACGCCCGGCCCGACGGCGGGGACCGCTGGTTCGAGGTGCTCCGGAACCTCCTGAACCGGCCGGACGACCCCTGGTGGGACGATGTGCGCACGCCGGCGAAGGAGACCCGCGACGACATGCTCCGGCTCGCACTCAAGGACGCCGAGGCGGAGCTGCGCAAACGGCTTGGCGGCGACCCGGCGAAGTGGCGCTGGGGCGACCTGCACACGCTGACGCTGACCAACCAGACCTTCGGCACCTCTGGGATCGGGCCGATCGAGTGGCTGTTCAACCGCGGGCCGCTGAAGCTCGCGGGCGGCGACTCGCTCGTCGACGCGACCGGCTGGAACCCGCAGGAGGGTTACCAGGTCGACTGGGTGCCGTCCATGCGCATGGTCGTGGACCTGGCCGACCCGAACCGCTCCCGCTGGATCAACCTCACCGGCGCGTCCGGCCACGCCTTCGCGGACCACTACGGGGACCAGGCGCCGCTGTGGGCGCGCGGCGACACGATCCCGATGCGGTCCGACCCCGCGACGATCCGCCGCGAGGCCGCGCACACCCTGACGCTCGTGCCCTCCCGGTCGCGCGGGTAGCGGTCGTCAGTCGGCGCTGCGCAGGAGGGCGTTGAGCTCCCCGTAGTCGAGCGCCTCGGCGAGCGCCCCATAAGTGCCGGTGGTGAGCAGTTCCCGTGTGCTCCGCCGCACGAGGGCGTACGCGGCCTGAGCGATGGACGAGCCGAGACTGATCCGCGCCACGCCCAGCCCGGCGAGCGTGGCGACGTCCGGCGCGCCCGGACCGGCGAGCACGTTCAGGGGCACCTCCAGCCCTTCCACCAGGGTCGAGACGACCTCGGGGTCGGTGACACCGGGCACGAAGACGCCGTCCGCGCCGGCCGCGACGTACGCCTCGGCGCGTTTCAGAGTCTCCGACAGCCGATCGTGCGGGTCTCCGACGGCCATCAGGTACGTGTCGATCCGCGCGTTGATGAACAGGGAAGAGGCGTCGGCGGCCTGGCGGGCCGCGGCGATCCGGTTCGCCTGCTCCGCCACCGGGCGCAGCGGCTCCGGCCCGGCGTGGTGGGCGTCCTCGATGTTGATTCCGACGGCACCCGCGGCGAGTACGCCGCCGATCGTCACGGCGACCCCGTCAGGGTCGTCGGCGTAGCCGCTCTCGATGTCCGCGGTGACGGGGGCGTCGACCGCGGCGACGACACGGGCGATGAGATCGAGGGCCAGGTCGCGGCCGAGCCGGTCGCCGTCGGGGGCACCGAGGCCCCAGGCGACACCCGCGCTCGTCGTGGCGACCGCGACGGCACCGGCGTCTTCCGCCACCCGCGCGGACGCGGCGTCCCACGCGTTGGCGAGCAGCAAGGGCCTGCCGCTTCGGTGCGACTCGCGAAACAGCAGGGCCTTGTCACGGTGCATCGTCGAGGATCCGTTCTGGGTCGAGGACATGTCGGAATTCCACCAGTGCACGGCGCATGGCGTCTGGCAGGTTTCCGACATCAACGTGATCAGGCGAGGGTCTTGCAGAGGTTCTCGATGTCGGGCACGCGGACGCCGGCTCCGCCGTCGAAGAACCACGCGGACCCGCCGTCCGCGAACCGGCGGTGACCTCACCGTCGATGCGGGCGACCTCACCCGGGGCCGGGCGGCTCAGGACGAGGGCTCGTCCTGTTCGTTGATGTTCAGGGGCCGGTACGGGCGGTAGGGGCTGTTCGCGGACAGGGCGTAGCGGAGCACCAGGTGGTCCGTGCCGTGGCCACGGCGTTGCTGATAGACCCAGTACGCCGTGTGCGCGGTGTTCGCCCACTTCTCGAAGATCGCGACCTGCCGGATGGTCGCCTGGCCGGTGGCGTTGATGATCAGATCGCCGGGGAGCAGCTTGGACGGGGGGATCTGCCGGGTGTAGCCGCCCCAGGCGAGGTCGGTGGAGTTGGGTCCCGGTGCCGGAAGTCCGAGGGCCATGGAGGCGTATCCGGAGCCGTCCGTGCGGTAGCCGCCGTTCTTCTTCGAGCTGTCGTACGGGATGCGCCGGTCGCTGTGCGGGCGCCAGGTCCGGGCGCGCGCGAGGATCTGCGGCCGGGTGCTCCACTGCGCGTAGGTGGGGGCCGGGTGGTGCGGTCGCCGAGCCGGTTCCCGAGGGAGCGACAGCCCGCTGGCGAGGCCGACGGTGCCGGCGGCGAGAGAGCAGCCGAGCGTGATGCCGATGTGGAGCATCCGTCTTCGCCGTGGAGCGCCGGGCCGCCGCGACACCGCCGCGTCGGAGCGTTCCGCGGCGATGTCCTCGCGCGCCGCCCCCTGCGGCGATGTGTCGTCCCGGGCCACTCTCCCCGCCGGGACGTCCTCACGCGCCGCGCCCTCCGGCGAGGAGCCATCGGGCACTGCGCCCTCCGTGAGATCAGGCGCTGAGCCCTTCGGCGAAACGACATCGGGCGTCGCGCCCTGCGATGGGGTGCCGTCCGCCGCCGCGCCCTCCGGATCCTCGGCGGCGGGCGACCGGGCGTCGCCGGCGTGCTCCAGGACGGAAGGGATTCGCCGGTCGTCGTCCGCGCGGTACCACAGGGCCCGGAGGCGCTGCTTGTCACCGCCGCACAGCTCGGCCATGGTCTCGACGGCCGTACAGGGGATCCACGTCTTTCCGCTGAGCCAGCGCCCCCAGGACGAGCGGCTCGCGTAGGTCTTCCCCTCCAGGGTGCGGAGGTCGTACCCGGAACGGTCCTTCAGGGTGCGGAGCTCCTCCAGCAGGGTCCGGGTGGTTTGGGGGAGATTCGTCGGCAATGGGCGCTGTTGTCGGGTCCGGCTTACGCGGGCACGCGTCATCTGTCCGCGATCCAATGCTCCCCCTTGGTCGCTCCGCTGGCTGGTTCGATCGGTGGCGCGCTGGCACCCGCGCGAGACTCGGTCCCTGCTGCGGCAACGGCCGGACCGACCGGACTCGCCTCCCCTGAGGCGGTCAGTGCGGTCAGTATCCGGCACCTGCGATTTCAAATCGATTACAGATGCTTTACCGGCCCAGCCGTCGACACGAGGCACGGATGGCGGCCATCCCCGTGGCCGGTGTAAGCGGCGTGTAGTCGATATGTAATCGGGCCCGCATACGTTCCGGATGTGGACTCGATCCGACCTCGAGGCGAAGCCCGTCGACCGCACGCCGACGAGCGGCCTGCAGCGCATCTACTACTTGTACGAGTTCACCCGCGGCTCCGGCTGCGGTGAGATGCACGTGGTGGAGCCCACCGACCACAAGGGATTCCTGCTCGATCTGTACCCGACCCAAGCGCTGAAGCGAGGCGCCGCGTGCCGGTGACGCGACGTCCGCGAAGCCCCCGCCGTCGGCTGGTGCCGTACGGGCGCCGTCGGTCCCCGGGACCATACAGCCGCCGGGCGCTACTCCGCTTGACCGGCGTTCTCGCGCTGGACGATCTCCTGCGGCAGGGGAACACCGAGCTCGGTAAAGATCGACAGGCCTTCGCGGTGGAACGCTCGCGCGGCATCCTCCTCCACGCCGGTCGCGTCGATGATGTCGGCGAGCAGCAGGAGACACCTGGCCTTCCACAGCGGGACGGAGACCGCGTCGGCGAGTTCGAGGGCCTTCTCGAGCAGACCGCGGGCGTGCCGGTGCTCCCCGCGGCGATGCCGCAGGTCGCCGAGAAGGTAGAGGATCCGGGCGCGCATCAGCCGGTCGTCTCGCTCCTCGGCGCGGTGCAGCGCCGTCCTGAGGGATCGTTCGGCGTCGTCGGGTCGGCCGAGAGCCGCGTAGGCACAGCCGAGGCCGTGGTTCGCGTACATGTCACCGAGCCGGCTGCCCGCCGCGGCCGACGCGTCGTTGACGTACTCGAACAGCGACCTGGCGTCGTGGTGGCGGCCGAGGGCGAGCAGCGCTTGGCCGATCCAGTAGGCGGACTGGACCTCGATGTTGGTGTATCGGGCGTCATGGGCGACGGCGCGGGCTGTGGTGAGCACGGACAGGGCGGTCTCCGCGTTGCCGCGTTCGTGGTGGACGCAGCCGATGACCATCAGGGCGTGCGCCCGGCCGGCGGCGTCGCCGACCTTCTGGAGCAACGCGCAGGCGCGTTCACCGTCGCGCAGTGCGTCGGAGAACCGGCCGGTCATCCGGTGGACCACGGCGAGCTGCCGCAGCACTCGTCCGGTCCCGTGAGCGTCTTCGGTCGCCTCGAAGATCCGCAGCGCTTGGCGGAGGACGTCGAGTGCGCGGTCGTAATCGCGGCGCGCGGAGCAGAGCTCGGCGAGCCGCTCGAGCACGGCCGCCTCTCCGCGCTGGTTCCCCGATGTCCGCGTGGCCGGCAGGGCGACGTCGACGACTTGTTGCCAGGCGTCCACATAGTGTGCGGGCTGGAACAGGATGGAGGAACGGACGGCGAGTTCCCAGCACAGCTCGCCCTCACCGAGGCGTGCGGCATGGCCGACTGCGGCGGTCAGCCCGATCCGCTCACGTTCCAGCCACTCTGCGGGCCGCTCGACGACCCGGTCGGCGATCTCATCGACGGGAAATCGCGTCGCGTCGCCGACCGTGGTCGTGTTGCCACCGCCGTTCACGGTGTGCACGCCACGGTCGGTCAGCGCGAGCCAGCCGCCCAGGGCCCTGAGCACGGCGGCCTCCCCCTCGGAGACGGGGTCCTCGGCGAGGCAGCGCTCGCGTGCGTGGTCGCGGACGAGATCGTGGAAGTGGTACCGGACATCGTCCCCAGGGCTGTGGACGGTCACGTCGAGAAGTCGCGCGTCGATCAGCTGCTCGAGGATCTCGGTGCCCTCGGAGAAGGAGGCGTCCAGGACGGCGGCCGCCACCCAGCCGGCGAAGTCGGGTGCCTCGAGCAGGCCGAGCAGCCGGTACAGCCGCCTGCCGGCGGGATCGAGGCCGTCGTAACTGAGGTCGAGGGCGGCCCGCACGCTCAGCCCACGATGGGTCAGTTCGTCCAACCGCCGACGATCCGCCAGCCGGGCGACGAAGTCGGCGATCCGCCAGTGCGGCTTGGCGGCCAACCGGGCGCCCGCCACCCGCAGTGCCAGCGGGAGCCCCCCACATATCGAGGCGAGGCGTTCGACCGCATCGGGCTCGGTGGTGACGCGAGGTGCGCCGATGATCCGGCTGAGCAGGTCGACGGCCTGCCCGTGGTCAAGGACGTCGAGCTCGATGAGCCGCACGCCCGGCAGCGCGGTCAGCCGCGACCGGCTCGTCACGATCACCCGGCACCCGTCGCCGCCTGGCAGCAACGGAGCCACCTGCTGTTCTTCGGAAGCGTTGTCCAGCACGATCAGTATGCGCCGGTCCGCCACCATGCTGCGGTACAAGGCGGCACGCTCGCCGAGCCCCTCGGGAATCGCCGCCGGGCCGACGCCGAGCGCACGCAGGAAGCGGCCCAGCACCTCACCGGGATCGGCCGGCTCCTGCTCCGCACCGCGCAGATCGACGTACAGCCGCCCGTCGGGGAACTCCTCCCGTAGGTGATGCGCGACGTAGGTGGCGAGCGTCGTCTTGCCGACCCCGCCCATTCCGGCGACCGCCGACACAACGACGGCGCGGTGATCCGCCGACAGCAGGTCGAGCATCCGTGCCACCTGGTCGGCGCGGCCGGTGAAATCTCCGATCGCGGCCGGGACCTGGTCGGGACGTACGGCCTCCGGAGCAGGCGCCGACGGCATCTCCTGACGCAGCACCCGGACGTGGGCGTCTCGCAGCTCGGGTCCGGGATCGACACCGAGTTGGTCCCGCAGACGGCCACGCGCCTCCTCGTACGCCTCCAGGGCCTCGGCCTGCCGTCCACAGCAGGCCAGTGCCTCGATCCAGACGGCGAGGAGACGTTCATCCAGCCGATATCGCTCGATCAGCGGGCCGATCCGGTCGAGAGCCCGGCGTGGCGCTCCGGTCTCGAGCGCCACCCGCGCGTACTCCACTGTCGCGGCGGTCCGCTCCCGTTGCAGCCGGGCGACGGCGGCGTGGTCGATGCTGTCCGGTGAGACGTCCTCCAGCGCGTCGCCGCGCCACAGGTCGAGGCCCCGCTCCAGCGCGTCGAGTCGGCCCGGCGCGTCCATGGTCGCGGCCTCGGCCGTCAGCCTGCGGAACACCGCCACGTCCACGTCCCCGCGCACGACCTCCAGCGCATATCCCACGGTCGTCCGCCGTACCGTTACGGCCGTTCCAGCCACGTCGGCGAGCCATCGGCGCAACCGGTACACCGCGACTCCCAGCAGCGATCCGGAGGTCCCACGCTCACCCCAGACCGTCTCGGACAGCGCCGAGGCCGACAGGCCCGACGTCCCGCTGAGCGCGAGCGCTCCGAGCAGTGCCCGCGATACTCCCGACGACGGCCGTACCAGTGTTCCGGCACGCTCGACGCCCACCGGGCCGAGCACCACGACATCGGCCGGCTCCTCGTCCCCGCCCCCGAACTCCCCGCGCACGTTCGTCACTCCCATCGTGATCGACACGTACGACCTGACCGCCGATCCCTTTACCTTATGCAGAGATTTGGAATCCGCGACCGATTCCCGCACGATGTCAATGCGATCCCGATCGTGACGAAGACGGAAGTCGTCGTCGAAGCCCTTCGTGCCGGATGACGCCACGATGGGCTCGCGTGGCGATTCGGCTCTGTGAGCGTCCCGCCGTGCCGGGCGATGTGCCGGAAGCCGGAAACCCGCGGCTTGGAACCGTGGCCGTCGTATGCGGACGGCCACGGTGCGGTTCCGCGATCAGGCGAGTGTCTTGCAGAGGTTCTCGATGTCGGCGTGGAGGTGGGGGAAGTCCCGCGTGTTGTCGGGGGCGATCGTGAGCCGGAATCGGCCGTGCACGATGTACCAGCCGGCGGGGTAGGCCTTGTTGCCGATGTACACGCGGACGCTGGCTCCGCCGTCGAAGAACCACGCCGATCCGCCGTCCGCGAACTTGTGGAGCCGGCCGTAGCCGGACACGTCGCGCACGGCCGACTTGCCGTTCGCGGTGTTGGTGAAGCGGATCACGAGTGGCCCGCGGAACTCCTGGATCCGCGGTGTGCCGTCCGGGAAGGTCGCGTCGGTACGGACCTCCTCCTCGTCCTGGACGATGTCGCCGTGGACGGTGAACGGGCAGACTCCGGAGGTGGTGAACGGCTGGGTCCGGTACGGCTGCCAGTCACTCGCCCGTGCGGCCGGAGCGCCCAGGACGACGGTCGAACCCGCGATCGCGGCGATGACGGATACCTTCTTCATGACGGGCCTTTCGGTTGGGGTTTCGCGCATCGTCCGCGCGGCCCGCACCGGGGCTCCATGGTTTCGGCCGACGCTGAAAGGTGGAGGCATTGTTGCGCTTGCGGTTCACCGCCGACGATCTGCTGCGGGTGCGCTACGCCACCGGACCGGCCCCGCTCCTGGAGCTCGGCATGGCGCTCGCCACGCTCCAACGCCACGACGCCGTCTTCGCGCGCTGGGCCCGCCGTACGCGACTGCCCCGCACGGCGTTCCCGCTGTTCGAGCTGATCCCGCCGAGCGCCACCGGCCCGCTCTTCGTCGACCCGGTCAGCGAGGGTTTCGAGGACGGCCTCGACATGGTGCTGTCGACGCCGCACGACCACGCGCGGGCCGAACTCGTGCGCACCTGCCGCCCGACGTCGCTGCCACGGCGCCTGGCCGACCGCGACCGCGACGCCTGGCGGACGCTGGAGCACGCGCTGCGCGACGCGTACGGTGCCGTCATCGGGCAGGATGAGCCGCGGATCCGGGCGAGCTACGACGCCGACCTCGCGTGGCGGCGGGTGGTCACCGCCGAACAGGGGATCGGCGCCGCGCTCGCCGGGCTGTACCCGGGGTCCCACTGGGAGGGCACCGACCTCGTGGTCGACGTCCCAGAGGACAGCGAACACGCGCCGCGCGGACGCGGCCTCACGCTGATGCCGTCGGTGTTCTGGACCGGCCGGCCGCTGATCGGCACCCACACGGACGGCTCGATGCTGCTCGTCTACCCCGCGCTCACGCCGGTGCCCCTCGTCGACACCGAGCCGCCGGACGCACTGGCCGCACTCCTGGGCCGGACGCGCGCGGCGGTCCTGTCGATGCTCGTCGAGTACCGGACCACCAGCGAACTCGCCCTCACGCTGGGCATCAGCGTCGCCTCGGCCTCGACGCACGCCAAGACCCTGCGGGGAGCGGGCCTCGTCGCCACCCGGCGGGCGGGCAAGGCGGTCCGCCACGTCGCCACCCCGCTCGGGCTGCGGCTGCTCCGGAGGGGCCTCACCTCCTGACGGTCAGTTGCTCGACCGGCCGCTCGGGAGCGCCGATGGACGGCGACTCTCTCCGTCGCCGCCTCGATGCGCCGCGGCGACCAGTTCGTAGAATCGTTGCCAGGCCGGTGAGGATTCGGCGGCGCAGGAGGTCATCAGCGGGGCCGCCTGAGTATCGGACTGGTGGTGCTCGGGGCGGCGGGCGGCGACTACAACAGCGTCTCTGATCAGCTTAGGGATCCGTAGTCATGTTGGGTGTTGTGACTGGGGGATCTGTCCACCGGGGTGGGGTGGCGTGGGCGTGCAGGTGGAAGCCTGCGCCCAGCGCCGCTCCTAATGGCCGGTGCCGTGGATGGTTCCGGCGGGTGGTGGGTGTGTTTGAGCTGATCGTGTGCACGGTGGTGGTGCGCGCGCCCTGGTGCCGGCAGGCCGCGCGGGGCGGTCTGCGGTCCGTGTGGGCGTGTCCCTCCGGACGCTGACCCGCCGACCTTTGGGGGCCGGGGGTGGAGGGTGCCCCACGTCGCCTGGGCGCGGGGCGTGGGGTTCGGCGCGGAGTGGGTCCGGTCTTGGACCGGTCACCCCCGCTGGCCTGAGGGGGTGCGGTCGCGGTGATGACCGCACCGGCTTCGAGCTTGTCGATCACACCGGGGATGGCCATCTGGCCGGTGGCGCGATCAACATTGGTGTTGTGCTGGTGGGTGAGGCCGCGGGCGGCGATGCGGCGCCATGCGCCGTGGTCGCGGTCGCCTTGCCAGCCGCAGTGCGGGTCGGGGCAGATCGCCCATTTCCATCCGGGTGTGGTGGGGCGGTCGGGTGCTTTGCAATGCCGTAGCGGCATCAGGCATTGGGGGCAGCGCTTGGAGGTGTTGCGGGCGGGGACGGTGACGACGGCGATGCCGGTCTCGGCGGCCAGGTGTCGCATGTTGGCGACGATCTGCCCCCGTACGGTCTGGGAGAGGCGGGTGTTGAGGGTGCGCGGCCCATGCCTTTGGCCTCCATGGACCGCAGATCCTCCACATAGATCACACTCGCCCGCGCAGCGATCGCCTGATCCACCGCCCACCGCGCCGCCGCCCAGGCCAGCGCGTCGTTCAGACCAGACCGGCGATCGGCCACGTGCTGGCACTCGGCCTTCAGGACGGCGTGTTTGGCGACCAGGTGGTGATCCTCTTGGCCGCCGATGAGGCGGGTGTAGGTATCGGTTTTGGCGTGCAGGTGTTCGCTGTGACGGCGGAGCCGGTGCTGGCGGGCCATCACTCCGGCGGCGCGGAACATGGCCCCGGATCCCAGCGCGGTGATGGTGCCGTCGTCGTGACGGTGCACCGCGCCTGCCGACAGCAGGGTATTCAAGCCCCAGTCCACGCCCAGCGCCACGATGTGCCCGGTCCGTTCGGCTTTGGGGACGGGGTGGGAGAACGACAGATCCGCGCGCACTTTTCTGCCCTGAGGGCGCAGAGTGGGCAGGTGCAGCACCGCGTCCGGCGGGACGGTGGGCGGCAGGGCGAGCGGGCAGGCCACCCAGGTCCAGTCGGCGTACGAGCGCGGGTCCGGGCGGACGGGCAACTGCACTCGCAGCAGCACTCTGGCCGGGGTTTCGTCGGCGCGTTCCAGGGTGGCTTGTTGGCGGTCCACCGCGGCCAGCCCAAGCATCCGCGGCGCCTTCGGCGCTTTCTCCAGTTCGAACACATCGACCGGAAACCGTCCATGCTCGTTGAGAAAGGCGGTGATCTGTCTGGTGCGCGCCTTGATCACACTGCTGGTCAGGCATCGGCCGTCGGGGATCGCCTCGCGGACGGCGTCCCACTCGGCTGGCGTGCGCTTGGCGGGGTCGGCGGGCCAGGTTGCCAGGACCCCGGCGACCATGTCGGCGCGGTGCTGCGCACCGCGCAGGGTCCGTCCGGCCTGTTCTTGGGCCATCCGCACGATCCGGTCATTGACCTTAATCCCGTCGGGCACGGTCACGCCCCAGCCCAAGCGGCGCAACGCCATCCACGCGTTCGAGGGCAAGACGCGACCCGCATCATCTACCCCGTCGGCCAGCCTCGCCACGTCTTCGGCGTTCCAGCGCTCTGCCAGCAGGTCGGCGGTCATCCCAGCGACCAGGTCCGCGGCCCAGCCCACCCGCTCGGCCACCGCCCGAGCCGAGACCACCTCACCGGTTCGCTCGTCCACCCCGCCGCGCAGGAGAGCGCGGGCGGTCGCGGTTCGGGCCACCTGACCAGCGGCACCTTGCGGCTCATGCGCCACGACCGGATGACACGCGACCAAGCATGTACGCACAGTAGCGATCCGCATCCACAATCCGCTCGATGATTCGAAAATCCGAGCGAGGCCAGCTCGTCAGGACGTCGGCCGCCTACCGGCGAAGCCTCATCGAGTGCACTTCGCTTTCGCCATCTTGAGCAACCACAGCAACTCGACGTCCTTTAGTGACCGCTTCGTAACATCACGAATCCCTAAGGAAACCGGTAAGCCCGCCCTGGCGGCTCGCCCTGCCAACTCCACATGCTGACCGACCTGGAAGGACGCCCCGCCCGCGTCGATTCGGCCGGGCGGGGCGTGACGTTCCGGCGCCGCAGCCGGCCGGTCAGCGAGACGGTGTGGACTGTTCGAGGCTGTCGCGGACGGTGGTCAGCAGGCGGATGAGCTGCCGGGCCTCGGCGTCGGTGAGCCCGGCGGTGGCCTGGGCCTCTGTCTCCGCCCATTCGGCGGTCACGGCGGCCACGACCGCCTCGCCGCGTTCGGTCAGCCGCAGGCGTGTCACGCGGCGGTCGCCGGGGTCGGCGGTGCGCTGGATGAACCCGGTCCGTTCCATCCGGGTGAGCGCCTTGGCGATGGTGGGCTGTTCGAGGCCGATCCGCTGGACGAGTTCGGCCTGGGTGGTGTCGGGGTTGTGGTGGATGTCGACGATGAGGAGCTCCTGGCCCAGGTGTAGGCCGAGTTGTGCCATCCGGCGTTGCAACACCGAACGGTGCGCCCGGGTGGCGTGGGCGAGCGCGTAACCGACCGGTCCGCTGCCGGCGGCGATCTGACGCCCGGTCGTCATGCCGGCACTACCTGCCGATCGCCGTGGACTCGGGTGAGAACGCGCTGCCACAGTGCGGAGATCTCGTGCCGCGGGTCCTCGCCCACCAGGACACCGTGGTCGTCGACGTGACGGTGGGCGTAGCCGACCGCGACGTCGAGGTCGGACAGGATCTCGGCGCCGGACCGCCGGAGCAGGTCGGCGAGCTGCAGCTGGGCGAACGCGCCGCCGAACCGGTTCGGTGAGGCGCTCATCAGCACGACGGACTTGCCGGCCAGCGGGCGAGGCGGTGCGAGAATCCCCAGCCAGTCGACGACGTCCTTCATGTTGCCGGGAATGCCGCGGTTCAGTTCCGGCGTCACCAGCAGCAGCACATCGGCCGCCGCGACCCGGTCTCGCAAGGCCGCGACGACCGGCGGGAACGGACGCCCCATGGTCGCGTCGACGCGGGGAACCTCCGCGTTGCCGTCCCATGCCTCCACCTGAAGCGGGGCGTCCGCCAGTTCTCGTGCGGCCAGCAGCAGCGCCCGGTTCAAGGACCCGGCCCGCACACTCCCGCAGATGCCGAATACGTCGATGGATTCCATAGCCGGACATCATATAGCCGGACATGTAGTTTGAGTGAACGGAGTCGGCCAGGTCAGGGCGCGATTCACGGTTGGTCCTCCGCGCCGGCGACGGTCGACGGTGTCAGGGCCGCTCTTCGTACGTGATGCCGTACTTGGCGGCGATGGGGTTCAGGCTGCGCGCGTCGAGCTCCCCGCCGGTGGTGATGCGCCGCCTGGCCTCGATCAGGTCCTCGATGAAACACTCCCAGCCGCCGGGCGCGACCGGAACCGGGACGCAGGGCGTGTGGAACGCCGTGCGGCAGCAGCACGAACTGCCCCGGCGTGGCCCGGTACGTCCGGTCGACGAACTCGACGACCAGCTCGCCGTCGAGGACGTAGATGCTCTCGTCCGCCCGGTGATGGACATGGCGTGGGATCTGCTGCGCGACCACCATCTCCAGCAGCGACAGCCGGTCATCGGTGTCGGTCGAGCGGACCTTGGAAGCGAACGCGGGCGGCACCCGCAGCCGGCCGGGCCGTACGTCGCCCTTGCCCAGGAGGTAGAAGCGGCTCTCCCCGTCCTCGGTCGGTCCGGCCTCGGCGTCCTCCACATGCCGCTCCCGGCTGCCCGGCGAGGACAGGTGCAGCGCGTGCACGGGCGTGTCGGACAGGCTGCGCATGGTGTGAGTGACGCCGCTGGGCAGGAACGCGCACATGCCCTCGGTGAGCCGGTGCGTCTCGCCGTCGAAGTCGACGCCCAGTTCGCCGTCGAGCACGTAGACGAACGTGTCGGAGGTGTCATCCGGGAGGCCGTCGTGGCCGCGGTACTCCACCAGGGTGAAGCGGCCCTCGGTGTCGTCGACGCCCGCCTTGACGGTCGTCCCCGGCGGAAGCGAGACGGGGGTGGGCCGGGACGTGCCGGCGTCGAGCAGGATGAAGCGGTCTTCGGACATGAGCTATCCTCCGATATACGGATTCGGAATCCGATTCCGCTTAGTCTAGGTAAGGGAACGCCTCGGATGTCAAACGCCGCGCCCCGCAGGCCCCGCACCGACGCCGAACGCAACCGTGGCCGTGTGCTGCACGCCGCCACCGAACTGTTCGCCCAGCACGGCGATGAGGTGCAGATGGCGGACGTGGCCAAAGCGGCGGGCGTGGGCGTCGGTACGGTCTACCGGCACTTCCCGACACGCCAGGTGCTCGTCGAGGCGGTGGCGGAGCGGCGCTTCACCGAGATCCTGCGGTACGCGCGCGAGGAATGCCTGGCACGCCCCGACACGCGCCAGGCCCTGGCCTGCTTCTTCGCCCGCATCGGCCGGGTGCACGAAGAAGGCCGCGGGGTGTCCGGCGCCATCGAGGCCGCCCTCGGCGACACCGAACCGCGTGGCCAGGTCGGCGCCGATCTCCTCGCCATCGGTGAGGAAATGCTCGAACGCGGCCGGTCCGACGGAACACTGCGCGCCGACGTCAAGGTCGCCGACCTCTACATGATCGCCGGTGCGGTCGCCGCGATCAGCCGCAACGCCGTCGGCGACTGGCACCGCTTCATCGACATCGCCCTCGACGGCCTCCAGCCTCGCCCGTGACCCTGCCACAGCAGGGAAAACGGCTCTTCACCAGCGGTGACACTGGTGGAGGGCCGTTTCGCTACCGTCCGGCCGTATCCGGCTCGCGGCGGCCGTCGAGGGCTGGTCGGGTTCAACGGGTCCACGGCCGGAGGACGATCATGCGACGTTCCCAGCGCTCGGGGGCCGGTCGGAGTTGGCCGACGCGCGCTTGCCGAGTCGGTCAAGGCGCCGACGGGTCGGGCCTCGGCGCCAAAGGCCGTCCCGGCCAGTGACCAGGCGCCAGATCAGATACCCGAAGGTGAGGATCCCCAAGGCGAAGAACGCCAGCATCGTCACAGGAACGCCACCCGGCTGGAATGCGGCAGAGGCCACGATGGCGACAGCGATCAGGACGCCAGCCCCGTAACCGGCAACTCGCCGGAACCAGCCGCTACCTCTCATGGCCACATCTTCTCCCAGCTCCAGCCTGGAAGCACTGACACTGCTGAGATCGCCTCCGGCCTTCTCCCAAGCTGCGCGGCCTTGGTGATGCGGCGCTTGGCTTCATCTTCCTGACGGACCAAGTCGGCGCTGACTCGCGCTGCCGAGCCCCGGCTCGACCCGATAAAGGTTCACCGTCCCTGACCTCCAATCGGGCTGCCTGGTGATTCACCACGGACGTCGCGTCAACATATGAACAATATTCACGGCCATTTCCGACAAGTCGGGGCGCCGTCTGTATGATCGCGCGCCATGGCACAACGACAGGTCGAGCTCGCCGGCCGGGGGCGCAGGTTCCTCGCGGCACTCATCGACGGGCTCTGCATTGCGGTCGTGAACTGGCTGATCTTCCGTAGAACTCCTCCCGATATCTCGTCCTCTATCTCGTCCTCCGCCGCGTACACGCTGATCTGGTTCACGTATGTCTGGGTTCAGCACGGCTGGTGGGCTCAGACGCTCGGCAAGCGTGCCATGGGCATCAAGGTGATACACGTGAACTTCGACGAGATCGGGTGGCGCACCGCCGCATGGAGGGGCGGGTTCGAACTCTTCTTCTCCCTGATCACCTGCGGAGTTGGCGGGTTCATCGACTTGTCATGGATCCTCTGGGACCGCGACAACCAGAGCCTCCATGACAAGGTTGCCAAAACCTGGGTCGTGAACGTATAGCACGACGATGCCGCTCGCCCGCCGATGCCGGCGATACGGACAGCCTCACATCAAACTTCTCATAATAAATAAATGGGGCATAGCCGACATCGGAGCAAATAGCTTGTAGGCGACGGTGAACGTCCACCGCTTGGGTCGATCGGCCCGCGACCCATCACCGGGGGGAAGGTCCTGGCTGGTCATCGCCTCTATGCTCGTTGTCCATTCTCGCCCCCGCTCATGCCAATTAGAGAAATTAATCCCCTTATGTCCCATTTCGGCTTGATGTGGAGGGGCTCGCAGGTCGGTTACCGCAGGGACTTCAACGGCTGTGGGGCGGGGAGAGTGATCATGATCACCCCCCATTCCGGAACGCCTTCGGTGTTCAATGCGTCAATCTTGGCGTTCACAGCCCCCGGCTGGAACGGCAGGGGCGTGTTCCTAGCACCCCCTTGCCAGTCGCTGCCCCGACATCACTTGGAAGGAATCTCTTGCGCAAGTCTGCACAGCGAGCAGTATTCGCCCTCAGCGCGGCCGCCGCGGTCGCCGGATCCGTGTTCATCAGCAGCCCGGCGATGGCGGCGTCGTCACCGATCGCGGCATGCGGCGGCGGCAAGTACCACGTTGTCGGCCATCACGATTTCAAGAAGAAGGGCAAGAAGGTGGCGACCACCTTCCTGCTGTACAACGGCAAGACCAACTGCGTTATCACGTGGAAGGCGCACCCGGACAAGAAATACGTCTCTGCAGGAATCGCCAAGTACGGTGACAAGAACTGGACGTGGCAGCACGGCCACTTCTCCACCTACGCAGGCCCGGTGAAGCGCTCGGCTCGCGGAGCGTGCATCGTCTGGGGCGGCGACTACGACCACAGCCGCCGCTGGACGCTGAAGTGGGGACACTGCGGCAAGTGACCTGCGCCTGAGCTGACGGGGCGTGGTGGGGCGAGAAGGACGTCGACCGCGACGGCCAACCCACCCGCCCCTACGCCGCATGCCCGACCTGGGCGGGCCGGGGCCGCTGAATATTGCGTCGTACTCTGCGGGCGGTCGGTGTCCCGTCGATCGGGTGCCGGTGATCGTGATCGCTACTGGCACGACATGCCTCTCACCACACGCCATCGGATGTCATGGATCGACCATCCAGCCTCGGGCGGCGTTGTCCCCGCAGAGGTGCGGGGAAGCAGTGGTCGATGAGTTCTGCTCTCCCATACGGTCTGATCACGGGAAGACCCCACACCGGAGGAGAATCCAATGAGGCCCATCATCGTCGCCCTGCCGATCGTCGATCGGCAGGTGTCGTACCGCTTCTACCGTGATGGACTGGGCTGGAAGGCCGAGGGAGAGCCCGCCGAGGACGGGGTCCCAGAGCCGCTGCAGTTCGTCCTGAACGAGGGCATGGGGATCATGCTGGTCCCGACGGGCGGCTTCGGCTGGGTCATCGGGGACCGCGAGGTTGCATCGCGTGGGCACAGCGAGTGCGTCATCAACCTCGACGCAGGCAGCGACGAGGGTGTCGACGAGCTGATGCGGCGCGCGCACGAGGCGGGTGCGGAGCTCGTGACTGAGCCTGGTCGGCAACCGTGGGGCTACGCCGGTGCCTTCGCTGACCCTGACGGACACGTGTGGATGGTGACGAGCGGCGGCTGAGATCGCTGCGGGCACAGCTTCGGCTACGGCGAAGTGCGGCTGTAGTTACTAGGCTCCAGCGATCAGAGCGGCGCTGCGCATGTGGTCGTCAAGCTCGGTCACAAACGGCTCCGCATGAGGATGCTCAACGCCGTACGCTTGAACAGCCACCACGGGAGCAACGGCGCATTGCGGGGCAGCGATGGACGATCATGTTTACCAGCGAATCGGCGCGAACATTGCGAAGTGGCGGCAGCGGCGCGGAATTTCCAGAACGTTCTAGCGGGCCTGATCGGTAGGTCCGAGAGTTGGGTGTCACAGGTAGAGCGTGGGGCGCTCAAAGTTGATCGCCTCTCGGTCCTCGTCACGGTGGTTGAACGGCCGCAGACGACTGCGGCATGAACAGGGTGGCGGACCTGCCTCGAAGTTCGACATCATCCGGTCATGTCGGATGGCGTGCTAGGACAGGACCTTCCGGTCGGCTTCGGGTTCCGGCCGTATCGCGGCGACGAAGACCACGGCCCCATGGCCGCGGTGCGGCTGGGTTGTGCTGAACGGGACCGGGTCGACGCCCATTCGGTTGTGGAAGGGCTCCCGACAGCGGCCGAGATCGCCAAAGTCTCCGCCAAGCTGGAGGAGCCGTCCAAGAACCAGATCCTGGTGGTGCACGACGGGAGCGTCGTTGGCTACTCGACGATCCGGTGGTGGCAAGAGCGGGACGATACGTGGCTATACCTGCACCGCGGCTACCTCTTGCCGGAACATCGCCGTCAGGGCATCGGCTCAGCCATGCTGAGCTGGGCCGAAGAGCGGATCCGCCGGCTCGTCGTACAGCATGGAACGGTGCGGACGGCAGTGATCGGCGCGAACGCCGTGGCCTCCGAGCAGGACGCCACGGCGCTACTGCTCGCAGCCGGCTACCGACGTGTCTTCAGCCTGGTCGAGCTGAAGCTGGGCAATCTGCAGCAGTTGCACGAGTTGGGTGGCGAACTGCCAGCTGGGATACGGACAGGGCCGATCGGGACAAGCCACTACCGTGCAGCCTGGCAGACGGTCGTCGATTCGTATGCGGATACCGGTTTCACTCAGAAATGGACTTTCCAGGACTTCGTCGACACCGCCGACCCGGCATGCTGGAGAGCTGCATGGAACGGGCAGGACATGGTCGGTGTCGCCCTCTGCTCCATCCGCCGTCACCACCACACCGTGGGCGAGGTCGAAGAGCTGAGTGTCCGGACGGACCAACGACGCCTAGGAATCGGCCGGGTCCTGCTGCTGGACGGGCTGCGAAGTCTTCGCGAGCAGGGTGCAACGACTGCGCGGCTGTTCACGGGCACGGCAAATCCTCACCGGTCCTACGATCTCTACGAGAGCGTGGGGTTCCGGCGGCAGAACGAGTACGTCCGTTACCGCAAGTCGCTTGCTTGATCAACCGGTCAGCTGTCCGGTCAGTCCACAGGGTTTGACAATTCCTCAGGGGCGGGCGACGCGTAACTCCTGGGCAGGGCGTTCGGCGCGGCGGTGAGGAACGCCGTGACGAGGGCGCTCGCGTGGGGTCGGCACTCCTCGAAGTAGGCGTGCCGGGCGCCGGGGAGGGTCCGCGTCCGGCTGTCGCGGATGCGGGCGGCGAGCAGCGGGGCGTTGGCCGCCGGGGTGAGCCGGTCCTGGTCGCCGTGCAGGATGAGCGTCGGAGCGCCGATGTGGGGGAGCGCGTCCCAGGCGTTGTGCCGGTTGCTGGCCAGCAGGTGGCCGCGGCGGGCGTACGGGGGCATGTCCGGGTCGCCGAGCGTGGTGTACGGACCGGGGTGCTCGGCTGACCAGGCCGGGGTGTACATCAGGTCCACGAGGGTGCGCCGCGACGCCTCCGGGTTCGCCTGGGCCAGAGCGCGCCGCACCGAGGCGTCCCGCTCGATCGCGTGCGGGCCGCCCGGCGACGTGCACCCCAGAACGAGGTGCCGGACCCGGGCCGGATGGCGGGCCGCGACCCACTGGGCGACGCGGCCGCCCATGGAGGTCCCGTAGACGTCGGCCCGCTCGATCCCCAGGTCGTCGAGGACCGCGATGACGTCCTCGGCGAACACCTCGGTGGAGTAGCCGTCCTCGGGCTTGCCGCTGTTTCCGGTGCCGCGGTAGTCCAGGGTGATGGTGCGATGCGTGGCGTGGAAGTCCTCGCGTACGCCGTCCCACCAATGGTGGTTGTTCGCCTGCCCGGCCAGGAGCACCAACGGGTATCCGGCGCCCTCGTACTGGTAGGCCAGGAGCGTGCCGTCGTGGGCGCGAGTGGACGCGTGATGACGCTGGTCGTCGACTGTCATGCTTTCCTGCCGGGGAGTGAGGAGAACGATGAGCACTGTGGACATCCTGTCGGAGGACGAGCGGTTCATCGTCGGCACCGTGCGCGACTTCGTCGACCGGGACGTCAAGCCGGTCGTCCGAGAACTCGAGCATACGAACACCTACCCCGAGGCCCTGATCGAGCAGATGAAACGGCTCGGCGTCTTCGGCCTGGCCATCCCCGACGCGTACGGCGGGACCCTGGTCTCCACGCCGTGCTACGTGCTCATCACCGAAGAACTCGCCCGCGGATGGATGAGCCTGGCCGGCGCGATGGGCGGGCACACCGTGGTCGCCAAGCTGCTGCTGCACTTCGGCACCGAGGAGCAGAAGCGCCGCTACCTGCCGAAGATGGCCACCGGTGAGATCCGGGCGACCATGGCTCTGACCGAACCCGGCGGCGGCTCGGATCTGCAGGCCATGCGGACCGTCGCCCGCAAGGACCCGGACGGCTACCTGGTCAACGGCTCCAAGACCTGGATCACGAACTCGCGCCGGTCGCAGCTGATCGCCCTGCTGTGCAAGACCGACCCGGACACCGAGCCCGCCCACGCGGGCATCTCGATCCTCCTCGTCGAGCACGGCCCCGGGCTCACGATCTCCCGCGACCTGCCCAAACTCGGCTACAAGGGCGTCGAGAGCTGTGAGCTGGTCTTCGAGGACCATCGCGCGGGCCCCGATGCCGTCCTCGGCGGCGTCGAGGGCCAGGGATTCGCGCAGATGATGAAGGGACTGGAGACCGGACGACTCCAGGTCGCCGCCCGGGCCCTGGGCGTGGGCCGGGCCGCGCTGGAGGACTCTCTCGCCTACGCCCAGGAACGCGAGGCGTTCGGGAAGCCGATCTGGCAGCACCAGTCGATCGGCAACTACCTCGCCGACATGGCCACCTCCCTGTCGGCGGCGCGGCAGCTCACTCTGCACGCCGCCCGGGAGGCCGACGCCGGACGCCGCGTCGACATGGAGGCGGGTATGGCCAAGCTCTTCGCGTCCGAGACCGCCATGCGGATCGCGCTGGACGCCGTACGCGTCCACGGCGGATACGGGTACTCCACCGAGTTCGACGTCGAGCGCTACTTCCGCGACGCACCGCTGATGATCGTCGGTGAGGGCACCAACGAGATCCAGCGGAACGTCATCGTCCGCCAGCTCATCGCCCGCGGCGGCCTGGACTGACGGCCCGTCAGGGCTAGTCGCGATAGCGGGTCACGGCCAGGCGGGACAGGACGATCGAGCCGGCCGTGATGCCGGCCCACATCGGTGCCATGAGGACGTGGAGGACCCCGAGCCCGGCGATCGCGTCGAGGCGGTAGAGGGCCACCTGGGCTGCCAGGCTCACGAAACTCACCAGCGCGATGACCAGGGTCGTCCGCCGGTAGAAGCGGTGCAGCGGCCGGTGCGAGCGCCAGTCCTTCGGGCCGCCCACGATCCGGTTCGCAACAAGGCCGGCCAGGGGGCGGCCGGCGAGGACCGTCAGGAGGCATGCCATCGTCGCCGCCGCGGGCAGCAGCATGGGCAGGAGGAAGAAGCCTCGCGCCTGTCCGGTGCCCGCCGCCACGGCGGCGCAGACGATGGCGAGGAGCGTGCCGATGACCGCGTGCCTGACGTGCCGCCGAGCGCGCAGACGCCATGCGAGGACGAGGACTCCGGTGACGGCGGTCGCGATCAGCGCGGATGTCAGCCCGCCGATGGCGTCGGCTGCTACGAAGACGATGGTGGGGGCCGCCGTGGTGACCAGCGAGGAGGCTTGGCCGCCCTGTCTGAGCGCCGCCCTCGCCGCCTCGCGTACGGGCTCGCCGTACGGAGGTCGTCGGGGAGCCGTGTCGGGCCGGGTTTCACCGCGCGAGGTCGTCATGGGTGCCTTCATGCCGCGCGGGATCCGCCGATGTGCTCGCTGCGTCGGCGCGGCCCAGCGCGCGGAGCGCGAGCATGCCGCCGATGCCGGGGATGACGGCACGTACCGCGATTCCGGTGGTCCGGCTCGGGTCGCGCCAGGTGGCGAAGATGCCGAAGAGCCAGGCGACGCCATGGACGGGGCCGACGACCGAGGCGATCTGGTGAACGTCCGCGGTCGCCAAGTTGCCGAACAGGATGGCGAGGCTGACCAGTTCGACGATCGCGGAGACGCGCAGCGGCGTGCGCGTGGGCCGTGGCGTCGGTGTGGTGGTCGCGGCGATGGGGTCACGCTCCTGTGCTGGAGCCGGGGCGGACGATCATCAGGATGGTGACCGTGGCCCACAGCAGGTTGAAGGTGCCGGTCAGCATGGCCAGCCGCCGGATCTGGGCCGCCACCGTCGCGGCGTCGGCGTCGCTGCCGTTCAGGCCGGCGATGGCGACCTCCTGAGCCGGGAGGACCAGCAGCGCGAGCACGACCGCGGCGACGCCGGTCAGGACGATGGAGACGATCAACCAGGCGCTGCCCAGGACGTGCATACTGCTCGCCGTCGCGAAGCCGAAGACGGGGACGGCCAGGCCGACGCCGGCGTAGACGCGGCAGATGCGGTGCAGCAACCGTACGGCGGCGGCCGATTCGGGCTTGTCGGGTGCCGCTGCGGCCCTGCGGACCGCAGCGGGGAACATGCTGCCCGCGACCGTGACCGGGCCCACGGCGATGACCGCCGCGAGTACGTGGAGGATGAGGAGGATCTTGCTCATCGTCGGGTGCGCGCTTTCGTCGGAGGGACGGGGAACGGGTCAGGCGCCCACGGGGGCAGGCCCGTGGTCGCGCCAGGCGACGCCGCGGCGCTCGTGTTCGAAGAGCCGCTCCACGGCGAGTGCGATCTTCGGTCCGACTTCCCGCTCCAGCAGGTACAGGCCAAGGTCCAGGCCGGAGGTGACGCCGCCGGCGGTGACCAGGTCGCCGTCGTCGACGACGCGGGCCCGGGTGACGTTGACGCCGCTCGCGCCGAGCACGTCGAGGCCCTGGTGATGGGTGACGGCGTTGCGGCCGTCGATGAGCCCGGCCATCGAGAGGATCAGCGAGCCGCCGCAGACCGTGGCCACCGTGGTGTCGGGCGCGGCCAGGGCCTTGGCCAGCAGCCCCGGGAGCCCGGTGGTCAGGGTCCGGCCGAGGATGGCGGGGATCGTGGCCTCCCGCTCCGCGTCGGTGAGGTCGTCCTCGCCCTGGGGGAGCGACCTGCCGGCGGCGCCGGGGACGACGATCAGGTCCGCGCGGTCCGGGTCCAGGCCGGCGGTGGCCGTCAGGGAGATGGCGGGGATCCCGCTATGGACCTCGCGTGGGCCGTCGGCGGCGACCAGTTCGACGCTCACCTGGTCGGTGAATGCCTTCGAAGCGCTGAAGACCTCGAACGGGGCGACGACATCCAGCGGGTCGAAGCCATCGAAGAGGACAAACTGGGCGAGCATCGGTGCCTCACATCCGTCGTTCCGTCGCTACCGCGCTCACGGTAGGAGACGTGGCGGGCCCGGGCCATCGGCTGGATTGACACATTCCAACGGGTTCTCGCCAACCCGCTGACCTCGCTGCTTACGCTTACTGCCGATGTGGCGCACGACTACGCGTTGGCCGGAACTCGGCGTACGCTGCGCTCGTGCATACGGTGGCGATCCTGGTGATGGATCAGACGGTGGTCTACGACATGGCCATTCCGGTCGAGGTGTTCGGGCGTGTCCGTCTGCCGGACGGGCGCAGCCCGTACCGGGTGCGGATCTGCGGGACGCAGCCGCAGGTGCCGACCGAGACCTTCACCATCCACGCCCCATGGGGGCTGGACGCACTGGCGGACGCCGACACCATCATCGTGCCCGGCTGCAGCGAGACCGCCGGCCCGCCACCGGTCGAGGCGCTGGAGGCGCTGCGGGACGCGGCCGCGCACGGCACGCGCATCGCCTCGATCTGTGCCGGTGCCTTCATCCTGGCCGCCACCGGGCTCCTGGACGGGCAGGCCGCGACCACGCACTGGATCGCCGCGGAGTACTTCGCCGAGATGTTCCCGAAGGTCGACGTGCGGCCCGACGTGCTGTACGTGGACAACGGGCAGCTGCTCACCTCGGCCGGCGCTTCCGCGGGACTGGACCTGTGCCTGCACATGATCCGCCGCGACCTGGGCTCGGCCGTCGCGGCGGACGCCGCCCGGCTGGCCGTCACCCCCCTGGAACGCGAGGGCGGCCAGGCCCAGTACATCGCCCACGAGCGACCGCCGGTGCCCCGCGGCTCACTGCTGGAGCCGACGCTGACCTGGATCGAGGACCACCTGAATGAGGACCTCACCCTCGAGGGCATGGCCGCCCGCTGCGGCATGAGCACGCGCACCTTCAGCCGCCGCTTCCGCGAGCACACCGGCACCACACCGCTGCAGTGGCTGCTGCGCGCTCGGGTCCGGCGGGCGCAGTACCTGCTCGAGCACACCGACCACTCCGTGGAGCGGATCGCCGTCCAGGCCGGCTTCGGATCCGCGACGGCCTTCCGCGAACGCTTCAAGCGCGTCGCCGGTACGACCCCGCAGGCCTACCGAGCCGCCTTCCGCGGTTCCCACTGATCGAGCCGCTCAGGTGAGGGCGGAGACGATCTGCCTCGTCGCCTCGGCGATCAGGGCGTCCACCGGCGGGGTGCTGTATCCGGCTCGGTCCGACATGATGGCCAGCACCAGCGGGGCGGTACGGGGCGGCCACACGATGGCGATGTCGTTGGCCCTGCCGTAGTCCCCGGTTCCGGTCTTGTCGGCCACCGCCCAACCTTTGGGCAGCCCGGCCCGGATGCGTTTGACGCCGGTGGTGTTGCCGACGAGCCAGCCTTTGAGAAGCGCGCGTTTGTCGGCGGGCAGCGCGTCGCCGAGCACGAGCGCGCGGTAGTCGGCGGCGATGGCGCGGGGAGTGGTCGTGTCACGCGGGTCCTGGGGGCGGACTCTGTTCAGCTCGGGCTCGTAGTCGTCCATGCGGCTGACGGTGTCGCCGAGCCCGCGCAGGTAGGCGGTCAGCTGCGCCGGGCCGCCGATGTCGCGCATCAGCAGGTTGCCGGCGGTGCCGTCGCTGTAGCGGATGGCGGCGTCGCACAGTTGCCCGATGGTCATCCCGGTCGCGATGTGATCCTTGGTGATCGGCGAGATGGAGTTGACGTCGGCTCTGGTGTAGGTGACGCGTTTGTCCAGGTGACCGAGGGCGTTCCGGTGCAGGACCGCCGCCGCGGCGAGTGTCTTGAAGGTGGAGCAGAACGCGAATCGCTCATCCGCGCGGTAGGCCACCGTGGTGCCGGTACCGGTCGCCAGGGCGTACACGCCCAGGCGGGCCTTGTGCTCGCGTTCGAGCGCCGCGAATCGCGAAGTGTCCGCAGATCCGGCGGCGCCCGAAGGGCGGCGGCCTGGTGCCGGGGAGGACCCGGAGGCTGAACGATGACCTGTGCCGCACCCCGCCAGCGGCAGGAGGACGGCGGCGGCCAGCAGAGCACGACGGGACGGGCTGGACTGCTCGAACGACATCAGGCGGCACCTGCCTCACTTGCCCGGGATCCCGGGCCGGGGTGGACGACTCCGCCGAGCAGACCAGAGCCGAGCCCGCGATGTCCAATATCGCCACCGCACTCGGACCTTTAGAAGGACGGATATCAAGGCCGGTCGCCCGTGGCGCCCGCGACGGCTTACCTTCTCGCGTCGATGAATGGCCTGACTCGGCATTGACTGATCGATATCTTTTCTCCGTAGGACGCCACCACATGCCCGTCGGCGGCACGACCGCCTCCCACCCCGCCGCCTCGTCGCGTACGGCCGGGCGGGACGCCGCGGACCGCCGGGCGATCGCGGTCGTCGTCGGCGTTCAGGTCGCCGCGGCACTCGGCTACTACGCGGTGATGGGGCACCTCGTGGCCCATCTGCGGCACGACACGGGCCTGCTCGCCGGGACGATCGGCCTGGTGCTCGGCACGCGATTCCTCGTCCAGTCCGCACTGCAGCCGCCGCTGGGGGCGCTGATCGACGTGCTCGGGGCGCCTCGCGCCGGGGTGCTCGCCTGCGCGCTCCGTGCGGCGAGTTTCGCGCTGCTCGCGACGGCGGACGGGCCGCTCGGGCTGCTCGGCGCGGCCTGCCTGCTCGGCGCGGGTGGCTCGCTGTACGTGCCGGCCGTCCAGGCCATCATCGCCGGGACGTCCCCCGCGCGCCGTCCCATCGGCTTCGCCGCCTACCTGGTCAGCGGGCAGGTCACGGCCGTGGTGGCGCCGTTCGCCGGGCTCGCCGTCCTGAAGGGCGGCGGCTTCGGCCTCCTGGCGGCCGGTGCCGCGCTGTGCTGGGCGATCGCCGGCACCCTGTTCCTGGTCCAGCGCCGCCGACCATTGCCCGGGCCGGAGGCGGATCCGGTCCTCGATCGTCCCGGAGCCGGTACGGGGATGGAGACGTTCCGTGGCATGGCCGCGGTCGTTCGCGACCGGGTGTTCCTCCGGTTCGCCGCCGCGACCGCCGCCGGCATGCTGCTCGCGGGGGAGACGACGGCCGTCGTACCGCTCAAGGGCTTCGGGCCGGGCCGGACGACCGTGTTCTTCTGCGTCGCCGCCGCGTTCACGGCCATGGTGCAGCCGTGGTGCGCCGCCGGGAGCCGCGCCGACCGTCCGCGCGTGCTCCAGGCGGGACTGGTGCTGAGCGGCGCGTGCTACCTGGTGCTTCTTTCGCTGGACGGTGGCGGCGGCGCGCCGGAGGCCGTCGGCCTGGTGGCGGCCGCCGCGCTGAGTGGAGTGGGCCAGAGCCTCGTGCAGTCGTCGATCTTCCAGTCAATCGCCCGTTATGCGCCGCCCGACAGGGTGGGCGCCTACCTCGGTGTGTCCTCCTGTCTGTCCGGCTTGACCGTCTTCGCGGGCGATTTCGCGGTCGGAGCACTCTTCGACGCCGGGCCGGCGGAGGCGGTCACCGCACTGGCCGCCCTCACCGTCCTCGGGCCGATGTCGGCGATGGCCTGCGCCCGGCCCCTCACCCGACGGCCCTGAGGAACCTCGCCGCGACCGGAGCGGCGACGTCGGCGTCCGCGATGGCGAACGCCGATCGTCGTCCTCCCCGCAGACCGGCACCGTGATCGGGCTAGCCGTGGAGTGGCTGCGTCGTGGCTAGCGGAGGCGCAGGAGCCGCTTGAGGATGGACGGTGGCTGCAGCTCGCGGTCGAGGGTCAGGGGGATGACCGCGCTGCCCGCCGTCACGGCGCCGAGCCGCGTGCCGCCGGCGGCGTGGCGCGGCGGGTCTCCGGTGACGTGGACCGGCACGGTGAGCCCGCCCCAGCCGACCACCGTGACCGGGGTCGTCGCGCGCAACGGGGTGCGCCCGCCCAGACCGTCGTCGACCAGCGCGACCCGCGTGCCCGCCGGGGCCAGCGTCACCGAGGTCAGCGCCTTCTCGGCGGCGACGATCAGCGGCTGCGCGGCCTGGATCGCGCCCATCGCGCTCGGCGACTGCTGCCCCATGACCGCACCGACGATCATGGTGGTGACATGTCCCGTACGTTTGCGGGCGGCGAAGACGAAGTTGCCGCCCGCCGCGTCGGTGTAGCCCGTCTTGCCGCCGACCACCCCATGGTGCCCGACGAGGACGTTGCCGGCGGCACGCGGTGCCCGTCCGTCGTTGGGCACGTACGTGCGGAGGTTCACGATCTCGGCGAAGGCCGGGATCTTCATCGCCGCGGTCAGCAGCTTGACCTGGTCGGCGGCGGTGCTGACGGTGTGCGAGTCGTAGCCGCTGGGATCGGTGTAGGTGGTATTGGTCATTCCCAGCGAGCGCGCGGCGGCGTTCATCTTCTCGACGAACGCCTGCTCATTGCCCACGTCCCAGCGGCCCAGCTCGTGCGCGATGTTGTTCGCCGACACGAGCAGAAGCGCCTCCAACGCCTTGTGCTCGGTGAACGCCTGCCCCGCGACGACCTCGACGAGCGACTCGCCCCGCGCCTTGCGCATTGGAAGCTGGGCGGCCTCCTCCTGCGAGATCCGGTACGTGGGACCGTCCGTACCCCGCTGCAGCGGGTGGTCGTGCAGGAAGACGTACGCGGTCATCACCTTCGCCACGCTCGCGGTCGGGGTCGGCGTCTCCCCACCGGACGACCCCATGGACCCAAGCCCGTCCACGTACAGGGTCGCCTGCCCCTGCCCCGGCCAGGGGAGCACGGGGGCGGCGCCACCGAAGGTGTGCCGGGTGGCCGTCAGCGTGAGACGCATCGTCGACGTGGGCGTCGGCCGTACGAGCTGGCCGGTCACCACCCCCGCCAGCAGCACCAACACCACGGCGACGATCCAACCGGTACGCCGCCGCTTGCGCCGCGGCTTCTCCGCAGGCGCCTCCGAGGGAGCCGGCAGGGGCACCGGGGCGAGTTCCGCCACGGGCGGCCGGATGGTCTCCGGCGGAGGGGTCGCGACGCTGGAGGGGATCCTCAGCTGTAGCGGCTCCGCCACGGGCGGCCGGGCGGTCTCAGGTTGGGATGTCGTGGGGGGCATCGTCCGCGGCGGCGGTGCCGCCACGGGCGGCCGGGCGGCGTCGGGCGGAGGCGTCGCGACGGTGGAGGGGATCCTCAGCCGTGGCGGCTCCACCACGGGCGGCCGGGCGGTGTCGGGCGGAGGCACCGCGAGGGTGGAGGGGATCGTGAGCGGCGGCGGCTCCGCCACGGGCGGCCGGAAGGCCTCAGGCCGGGGTGCCGTCGGGGGCATCGTCCGCGGCGGCGGTGCCGCCGTGTGCGCCGTCGACGCCGGGGGCGGCGAGATCATCGGCACGCCGTCCCGCTGCGTCGTACTCGCCAATCCCCCCTGGCCGAACGGACGGACCTCGGGAAGCGCCTCTTCGACCGTCTGAGGAGGCGTCGGGTGCGTCTGGGCGGGCGGGCGTTCCGTGGGCGTGAACCACGAAGAGCGCTCCGGTGCTCCGCGCTCGGGGGCGGGAGGAGCGATCGCGGTGGTCTCGGCCGCATCGGACGACGGCGCGATCGACTCCGTCTCGCCCTGACCGTTGGTGCCTTCCGAGCTCCACCACGGGGTCCGTTCCAGAGCGGACCGCCTGGGCTGCGGCTCTTCCGGGGAGGGGCGGCGGGGTACGGGCGGCTCGGACTCCGGGTCGGCCGTCCGCTTCTTGGGAAACGCCGAGCGGGGCAGGTCCGAGACCGTGATGTCGGACGCCGCGGGCGAGTACGGCTTGGGAGGAAGCCGGAACTCCGCGGTGGCCGTCCGCCCGTCCTCCTGGTCCTCCTCCCCCGAACCAGGCCCGCTTTCGGGCTCGGACTCCTCCTCGGGTTCCGCATCGCCAGGGGGCGCCGCGTGCGCCGTGGTCTCCTCGGAGGCATCGTCGTCCTCGGGGACGGGAGTGTCCTCAGGGACGGCGCTGTCCTCAGGGGCCGGGGTGTCCTCAGGGGCGGCCGTGTCGTCGCCGCCAGAGGTGGCGTCGACCTCGGCCTCGGCTTCGGCGGAAGCGGGTTCGGCTCGTTCGGCGGACGGCTCGGGCTTCTCCTGCCGCTCGTCTTCGGCGTCCGCCTCGTCCTCTTCGTCGTCGGCGCTGGTCGCCTCGGACGGATCGGCCTCCGCGTCGGCCGCCGGCTCGGACTCGGGGACGCGCTCGGGTTCCGAGGAGTCCTCCTGGTCCCGCGCATCGGTACCCGTGCGTTCCCCGGTGTCCGCCGTCTCCGCCTGCGGTTCGGGGCCGGGCACGGGATCGTCCTGCGGCGGTGTCCCGGAGGTCTCGTGCTGCGCGTCGTTGTCCGGCTCACGTGACGCACCGTTCACGGCGCGACCTCCTCGACTTCATGACCAGGCAGATGGGAGGGGATGACCGGGCAGGCGGCCCGCGAACGATCTCACCGACGCCCCTCCTACGCCTGTGAAGATGCGCGGCTCGGTGAAAAGGTTCACGACCTACGGGATCTTGATCGGATCGTTGACCGGAGCTGGTTTCCCGGAACGCGGAGCGGGTCCGTTTGGGCTGGTAGCGCAGTGTTATGAATGGGACATGAAGGCATCTTTCCGGCGATACCGGATGTCGTTCCGTCATCCGTTCGCCGGGCGCCCACGTGATCACCGCGTGGCCCTGCTGAATCCGCGCAGTGTCGCCGGGCAGGTGTTCCTTCTCCAAGTCGTGATCGTCCTACTGCTGGTCGCGGCCGCGGTAACGATGGAGCTGCTCCAGGGTGCGTACGACGCCCTGCGGCAGGGACGTCGAGTGTCGGTCGTCGCAGCCCAGGCGTTCGCCAACGCACCCGGCGTGGTCCAGGCGCTGCGCAGCCGGAACCCGACGGCGGTGCTGCAGCCGAGTGCCGAAGCGGCCCGGAAGCGGGCGGGCGTGGATTTCATGGTCGTCGTGAACACCCGGGGGATCCGCTATACGCACCCCTACCCGCAGTACATCGGAAAGAAGTTCCGCGGCGACTACCGATCGTCGCTGCAGGGCCGCACCATCGTCGAGCAGGGGGGCGGGACGCCCCTGCCGGCGGGCCGGGGAACGGTCGTCCAGGCGGTGGTCCCGGTGACCGATGACCGCGGCGTGGTCATCGGCGCGGTGTGCGCCGGGCTCACGGTCAAGAACGTGGTGAGGGAGTGGACGCCACAGTTGCCGATCATCCTTGGCAGCGGTGCGGCCGCGCTGGCGTTGGCCGCAGGCGGGACGGCGTTGGTGTCCCGGCGGCTGCGTCGGCAGACGCGCGGCCTGGATCCGGCGGAGATGACGCGGATGTACGAGCACCACGACGCGGTTCTGCACGCGGTGCGGGAAGGAGTGTTGATCATCGATGCCGATGGGCGACTGGTGCTGGCCAACGACGAGGCGAGTCGGCTGCTGGGCCTGCCGGCGGACGCGGAGTGGCGGTATGTGCGGGAACTGGGGTTGCCGGAGCAGATGTCGCGCTTGCTGGTGTCGGGCGAGACGGTGACGGATGAGGTCCAGCCGGCGGGGGACCGGTTGCTGGCGGTGAACAAGCGGCCGACGTTCCTGAACGGCGTTCAGGGAAGCAGCGTGGTGACGTTGCGGGACACGACCGAGCTGGCAGCGGTGTCGGGGCGGGCGGAAGTGGCGCGGGAGCGGCTGAATCTGCTGTACGAGGCGGGGATACGGATCGGAACGACGCTGGATGTGGTGCGCGAGGCGCAGGAGCTGGCGCAGGTGGCCGTACCGCTGTTCGCCGACATCGTCACGGTGGATCTGCTGGACGCGGTGATGCGCGGGGAGGAGCCGACGGCGGAGAGACAGCGGCGGCTGCAACGTGCGGCGATGGCCGGTGAACTGTCGGTGCTGTGCCCGGCGGGCGAACCGATCACGTTCTCGTCGTCGGCGCCGCAGGCACGAGCGTTGGAGCAGGGGTACGGGGTGCTGGCCGCGGACCTGCGGCAGGCGCGGGGGTGGCAGGAGCAGGACCCGGACCGCGTCCGGAGGGCGCTGGAGCAGGGGGTGCACTCACTTGTGACCGTGCCGCTGCAGGCGCGGGGTGTGCCACTGGGTGTGGCGAGCTTCTACCGGGTGGGGGAGACGCCGGCGTTCGAGCACGAGGACCTGCTGGTCGCGGAGGAGTTGGCGGCGCGGGCGGGGGTGGCCGTCGACAACGCTCGGCGCTTCACCCGGGAGCGCACCATGGCGGTCACGCTGCAGCGGAGTCTGCTGCCGCGGGGACAGCCGGAGCAGGACGCGCTGGAAGTGGCCTGGCGGTACCTGCCCGCGGAGGCGGGAGTGGGCGGGGACTGGTTCGACCTCATCCCGCTGCCGGGGGCGCGAGTGGCGCTGGCGATGGGCGACGTCGTCGGTCACGGACTGCACGCGGCCGTGACCATGGGGCGGCTGCGCACCGCGGCGCACAACTTCGCCGCGCTCGACCTCCCCGTGGACGAGGTCCTCGCGCACCTGGACGAGCTGGTCGCGCGCATGGACAGCGAGGAGAGCACCGACGAGATCGCGGAAGGCCACAGGGGAGCCGAGGTCACGGGAGCGACGTGTCTGTACGCGATCTACGACCCGGTGGCAGGGGTCTGCGCGATCGGCCGTGCGGGACACCCCGGGCCGGCGGTGGTGTACCCGGACGGAGCGGTCACCTGCCCGGACGTCCCGGCCTCACCTCCGCTCGGGCTCGGCGGTCACCCCTTCGAAACCGTCGAGCTGCGGCTGCCGGAGGGTTCCCGGCTGGTGCTGTACACCGACGGGCTGGTCGAGGACCGGACCCGCGACCTCGACAGCAGGCTGGATGAGCTGCGCCGGACGCTGGAGCGGACCGATGGACACACTCCGGAGGAGACATGCCAGGCGGTGATCGACGCGATCGTGCCGGCACATCCCGCCGATGACATCGCGCTGCTGGTGGCGCGTACCCGGTTGCTCCCGCGGTCGCGCGTGGCCGAATGGGACGTGCCGGTCGACGCGTCGGCGGTCGGCTCGGTGCGGGCGCGCTGCGCGGAGAAGCTGAGCGAGTGGGGGCTGGAGGAGACCGCCTTCACGACGGAACTGATCGTCAGCGAGCTGGTCACGAACGCGATCCGGTACGGATCCCCGCCGGTCGGGGTGCGGCTGCTGTACGGACGCCATCTGACCTGCGAGGTGTCGGACCGGAGCAGCACCTCACCGCGTCTGCGGCGCGCGGCGACCATGGATGAAGGTGGGCGGGGGCTGTTCCTCGTGGCGCAGTTCGCTCAGCGATGGGGGACGCGGTACACCTCCGCCGGCAAGGTCATCTGGGCCGAACAGGACCTCGGCGACGGCGCGCCCGCCGTACGGGGCGGCACGCCGGCCGACGTCCTCCTCGAGCAGTTCGACGACGCCGCCCACTGAGCGGAATAGCGCGCGCCTACCGCTGGAACACGTTGGTCGGCGCGCTGACCTGGAACGGCCGGTCGTACTCCGTGAAGGCCAGGGCTCCGCTGCCCTTCTTCGTCGGCGCGAGGCGCAACGGGTACGGCTTTCCGGTGGTCGACACGTACAGCCAGCCGCTCTGATCACGGATGCCGATGGCAGGTTGGCCCGCGATGGTCGTCGGCTTTCCCTTGACGAGCCGTCCCGACGGCTTGATGAGCTTGGCGAACCCGGCCGGCGTGAAGTCCAGACCGTGCGCGGACGCCTCACGGGCGGAGCCGATCAGCATCCATTTGTCGCCGACCTTGGAGGCAGCACCCGACCCGACCGTGGACTGGACGAACTGCCGGCCCTTGCCGTAGACCTTGCCGCCGGCCCGGAGAATCGTCAACGGGACCGTACGGCCGCCGCCGATCGGCCCACGTATGGAGCCCTTGAACCCGGCGCGTCCGGACCGCATGTCCATGGTGACCATATCCCCGCCGCTGCGTACGCGGCCCTTGAGGTGCACCGACGTGGCAGCGCGCAGGGCGGCGAGCGACTCGGACGCGATCCGGGCCGCCGACTTCGCCGCCACGCCGTTGTTCGCGGGCGCCGGCGAGGAAGGAGCGGTGGAGGTGGGAGCGGTCGAGGGACGGCCGGACGAGGCCGAGCCCTTGTCCGACCCCATCGGGTTGTTGCACGCTCCGGTCAGCAGCACGGCCGACGTCGCGGCCAACGCGACGCCCAGCCGGCCAGGGGATGTCTTCGGCACGGCTACTCCAGCGACAAAGGATCGTCCTCCGTGGAAATACGTCCGGCAGCCTAGTGATCAACGAGGCGCTTTATCACGAAATGCCGAGAACGTCGCAAAGATAGTTGAGCTGGCCGAGGGAACACTTCCAGCGTGTATTGGTGAATGGCCGTTGGCTCGGTGAGCCCGGGCGGGGAAGGGCCCGCCCGGGCCGCGTGGTCAGATCGCCCGGCTGAGGCCCTCCCAGCGCACCCGCCAGCCGTCGGCGGGGAAACCGGGAGCGTGCCGGTCGGCTCCGCCGTCCCATCCCGCGCACATCAGCGCGACGGCGTACAGCAGCCCGCCCGCGCTGGGGAAGTACGGCGAGGGCACTCCGCTCCGGCCGCTGGCCGGCAGCCCCTGCTCGGTGAAGCCGAACTTGGGATGCAGCAGGAAGTCGACCGCCCGGCCGGGATCGCCCAGCCGGGCGGCGTTCATCGCCAGCAGCGGGAAGTCCCAGGCGTACAGGTCGTCGACCGGCCAGCTCTGGTACACCTGCTGCGCGGTCGCCCGCATCGTGGGCACGTCGACGCCGTCGCCGGGCAACATCGCGTACGGGGCGATCGGGTCCGGGTGGTCCGTCGCGTGTTCGGTCCACATGTCCTGGACGCCCTCGTACAGCACGTACTTGCCGTCCTGGACCGGGAGCGGCGCGAGTCCGGCCAGGACGTCCTGCCACTCCTTCTCAGGCGCGAGGCCCAGACGCCTGCGCCAGATCCCGGCGACCCGAAGCCCGAAGCGCCAGTAGGAGGTCTCGACGATCGGGTTCTTGGTGACCAGGGGGTCGGAGTGCTCGTTGGCGGGGATCGCCGGCGGCCCGACGATGTAGCGGCCGCTCGCCGGGTCGAGGAAGGCGAAGGAGGCCAGGAAGTCGGCGGTGGCGAAGACGACGTCGCGCCACTTGTGCAGCGTCGCGCGGCTGGGATGCGCCCGGTAGTCCAGCTCCGCGAAGAAGATCGGGTGCGGCTGCTGCCACAGCAGCAGCCCGTTCTGCAGGCCGGGGGACTCCCGCCCCTCGGGCCCGGTCATCTTCGGCCAGCGGGCACCGCGGAAGCCCTGTTGCCGCGCCCGCTCCAGCGCGGACGGCAGGAGGTCCCGGTAGACGCCGAGGCTGCGTTCCAGCAGCGGCCAGCGGTTCCACAGCGCCTGGTGCGCGCTGTGCCACACCACCATCTCCAGGTGGAACTTGCCGTACCAGCCGTTGTTGACCAGACCGGACTCCTGCGGCGGGTACTGTCCGCTCTCGTTGACCGCCAGGGAGTACTGGCTGCGTACGATCCGGCGCTCGAGTTCCTCCCAGCGGGGGTCGGTGCTGCCGGACAGATCGACGGCACCGCCGGAGCGCCAGAAGGCCGGCCACCATGTGGAGGCGACCTTCGCCACCGCCGCCGGCGGCGGGGCGACGGCGCGCGCGTCCTCCGGCGTGAACAGGCAGGTCAGTTCCAGGTGCGGGCCTCGGGCGCCGGTGAGGGTGTAGCGGTGGCCGCCGCCGTCCCCGCGCCGCAGCTCGCCGCCCTCCCGGTTCCAGGTCAGCGCCGTGTGGTAGGTGGTGGCGTCCATGCGGTGCGTGATGCGCGCCCGCGACGGTCCCTGGACGCTCAGCTCGGTGACGTGGGCGTCCGGGCGATCCCAGATCCCGACGAACGGAGCGCTGAACTTGCCCTGCCCCTTGGCGGTCGCGTACGGGAAGTCCACGTACACCGTCAGCCGCCCGGCCTGGATCAGCGGGGAGTCGACGCGCACCGCGATCGCGTCCAGCGTGGGATGGCAGATCGTTTCGACCGTGACCGGGGCGCCGTCGAAGGTGAACCGGCTGCGGAGCGTTCCCGTCCACAGGTCGAGTCGCTGGTGCCGGTCGGTGAGGTCGGCTTCGGTCGCCTCGCGCCCGGCGGCGGTGTGCAACGACAGGCCGATCCGGGCGAGGTTGATCTTGTGCGGGTTCCCCCTGAGCCAGTCGTACAGCTCCGGCTGCCCCGCCTGGTCGGTCCAGTAAGAGACCTGACGGCCGTGGGTGTCCCACGGCGTGCCCTTGTAGTCCTCGACCTTCTTGCCCTCGGGCAGCGCGTCCTCGTGCCAGCCCCACTGGGCCATCGTGGCGAACGGCAAGAAGGTCTGCAGGCCCGTGATGTCGGCTCCGAACGCGAGGTTGCCGTTGCCGACCTGGAGCGGGAGTTCCGGGTCGCTGGAGGTGCGTTCGATGGCGTGCCGCGCCACCAGCGCCTCGCGGTCGATGTGTCCACCGTGCGAGGCCTCGGCGGCCCGTGCCGCCGGGTCACCGAGGAACATCGACGTGGCGGCGGTGCCGACCGCTCCCTTGAGTACCGTCCTGCGCTTGATCAACGAGTCCTCCCTCGGACGGCCGGGGGCTGCCCGGCATTTGGTTCTGCGGACATCTGGATCCGGACGACGGACCGCCTCTTCATCTCGGGAGTGTGGGAAAACCTTTTCCCAACCCTCCGCCGAAGCTGTTGGTCATCTGGTCACCATAGATCGAGGAGCCGCCTTTTGAAAGCGCTTTCTCAGGCGAATCGCCAAGTCCGATGGCATCCGCCCGCGCCTGTGACGGCCCGCGGGCGCCGCGCCGTCAGCCGGTGAGCAGACGTGCTCTGAACAGTTCGAGTACCTGGTCGAGCGCTTGCCGGGTCGGTTGACCTGGTTCGTCGATGAGATGCTCCGTGAGGACCGAGTGCGGCCTCATGAGCCCGTCCGGGTCGGCGTCGGCATCGTCGAGTTCGACCGCGACGAACGCGTCGCCGAGTTGGCGGCGCAGGAAGTCGAAGCGCTCGCCCGGGACCAATCGGTCACTGCGGAAACGCAGCCCGAGGACCTGGAGCCCGGCCGCACAGCGGTCCTTCACGACCTGGAGATCGGCGGGGGAGATGTCGATCGTGGCGCGCTTCCTGCGAGTGATCGGCAGCGGCAGTGACGGCTGCGAGAGCACTGGGGCGAGAATCCGGTCGTCGGTGGCCATGGCCAGCGCGAATCCTCCGGTGAAGCACATCCCGACGGCGCCCACACCAGGTCCGCCGCAACGGTCGTGCTCGTGCGCCGCCAGCGCACGGAGCCAGGTGATGATCGGTGAGGTCCTGCCCGTCGCGAGCATGACGAACTCACGGCGTACGCACAGCGGGAGCATCGCTCGTGCGGCGGTGCGTGCGGTACCGAGCCGGCCGTGGGCTTCCGGGCTCGGATCGCGACCGGCGACCCCGAACAGATCCGGCAGGACGACGGTCAGGCCGAGATCGCGGACTCGCCGGGCGAACGCGGCCACCTTCGGCGTGATGCCGGGGATCTCGGCGAGCACGATCACCGCCGGGCCGGCCCCCGACCGCCAGACGTCGAACGCAAGATCACCATGAGCGAAGGAACCGCGGGCGAAATCGGCCAGATCATCATCTGACATCGTCAATCCCTCCTCGCACCTGGTCGGGCGACACTAGGGAAGATAATCGCCCAACACGACACGAGATAGCCATAACGGAGAGACGGGGCGGCGTCCCGGCGCATCGTCGAGCTGACCGCCGGGAGCCGGGTCGGGGATTCCCGGCAATAGATACCAAGAAGGGGTTGATTTGGTAGCGTAAGACGCCATGCGAATCTCGGCGCGAGCGGACTATGCGATCCGGGCGCTCCTGGAGCTGGCCGCCGATACCGGCCGGCCGCTTACCTGCGAAGCCATCGCCCAGTCCCAGGGCATCCCGCACCGGTTCCTCAAGGCGGTCTTCCGCGACCTGCGACGGGCCGAACTGGTGCGCAGCCAGCGCGGCTGCGAGGGTGGGTACTGGCTGAGCCGTGATGCGGCCTCGATCTCGCTGGCGGCCGTCGTCGCCGCGGTCGACGGCCAGCTGATGACCGTGCACGGGGAGAGCCTCGGCGACCAGAGCTACCCGGGGCCGGCCGCCCGGCTGTCGGAGCTGTGGGCCGGAGTGCGGAAGCGGTTCGAGGACATCCTGGCCGGGGTGAGCCTGGCCGACCTGCTGGCGGACGACCCACCCGAGCCGGCCGTGTCGTTGCTGCGCGACGCGGCCTTCAGCGCGTGACGCGCGACGAACCGATGGGAGTTTCCTGATGGCGGACGACTGGCACGGCGAGCTGCGGCACATCCGCGGTGCGCAGCTGACCGGGGACACCGGTCAGACGACGGGCATGACGCGGCTGGAGGCCATCTCCGGCAAGACGGTCGGCTCGTCGAAGCTCTGGACGGGCAAGACCCTCGTGGCGCCCGCCACCAACTCCGGCGACCACCATCACGGTGACACGGAGACCTCGATCTACGTCGTGTCCGGCAACCCGGTGTTCGTCTTCGCCGACGGTGACACCGAGGTGCGCCTGGAGACCGAGCCCGGCGACTTCATCTTCGTGCCGCCGTACGCTCCGCACCGCGAGGAGAACCCCGGCGACACCGAGGCGGTCGTCGTCATCTCCCGCAGCAGCCAGGAGGGCGTCGTGGTGAACCTGCCCAGTCTGTGGTCGCCGGTCGACCGGCCATGACCGCGGGCGGCCCGCTGACCGTCGTGGAGTTCACCGACCCCGCGTGCCCGTGGGCCTGGGGATCGGAGCCGAAGTTCCGCTGGCTGCGCGCCGCGCTGGACGGCGTGGCCGCCTGGCGCCGCGTCTACGGGATCCTGTTCGACGAGGACGACGATCCGGCGCCGGACCCCGATGCGGAGGCCGCCTGGTACCACCGGTACATCGCCGGCATCGCCGCGCACACCGGCGCCCCGTACGCCTCGCGGCTGCGGTGGGTGGCGCGGAGCAGCTGGCCGTCCTCGCTCGCGGCCAAGGCGGCCGAGGCGCAGGGTGCCGAGACCGCCGCCTTCGTTCTGCGCCGGCTGCGCGAGACCACCTTCCTGCTGGGGGCGCCCGCCGACGACGTGGAGAGCGTGCTCGGCGCGGTGGCCGGAGTGCCCGGCCTGGACCACGCCCGGCTCGCCCGCGATCTGGTCTCCGACGATGTACGTTCCGCGGTCCGCCGCGACTGGGCGGAGACGCGGGAGCCGTACCCCGAGGTGTTCACCGTGGAGGGGGCCGGCCCGCATCCGGGTGCGGCGAAGGAGGTCGGCGACCGGTACCGGTTCGCCCTGCCCACTCTTGTGTTCGCCGGCCCCGCCGGACGGGCGGTGGTGCCGGGCTGGCGGGAGCTCGGTGAGTACGTCGAGGCCGCCGCGCGCGTGTCGCCCGGGCTGTGCCTGGAGGTCCCGGCCCGTACCCCCGAGGAGCTCCTCGAGCGCCACCGGAGCCTGACCGGGCCGGAGCTCGCCCTGCTGGCCGGCTCGGCCGGTCCGCCGCGCGGCGCCGTCCGGTTCGACGGCGCCGGCGGGCCTGTCTGGCTGCATCCGGCGGAGGCCGCCACCCATCCGGTCTCTCGCCGCTGACCAGCGTCTCCGGGCCCCCGCCGATCCGGTGTCCGGCAAAAGACATATTTAGGTAGCTATTGACAGGATTCCCGGTAATACCGACCATATAGGTATGACTTCGACGCATCCGGGCGTTCTCTGCCGCTTCGTCGACTACCGGCGTACCTCCAGCGCCCTGTGTCGGTAGCCGCGGGCTCCGGGGCCACCGCCGTCGGTGGAGCCCCCTCCCGCGCCACCACCCCGCACGCCGGAACCTTCTCTCACTCCTGATCTCCCCATCGCCGCGGAGATCCCCCTCCTCTCACGACTCCTCCGGAGACCGCCACGCGCCGTCCCCGGGACATCGCCGCGCCGACCCGCCGTCCCTCCGCACCCCGACCGTTCGCGAAAGGACCCCCATGAACACCGCTCTCTCCGAACCCAGCAGACGTTCCTTTCTGGGGCTCGGCCTCGCCACCGGCTCGTCGCTCCTGCTCGCCGCCTGCGGCGCCGGCGGCGCGGTGGGCTCCGGCGGGTCCTCGGCCGACACGCTCAAGTGGGGCTGGGCCCTGCCCACGTCGTGGGACCCGGTGACGTCGTCGGCGGGCTGGGACGTGCACGCCCTCTCACTCGTGTACGCCGGGCTCACCAAGCATGACGAACAGGGCAAGGCGGTCCCGGCCCTCGCCGAGTCGTGGGCGTACAGCGAGAAGGGCAGCCGCGTCACGTTCAAGCTGCGCTCCGGCCTGAAGTTCAGCGACGGCACGGCGCTCGACGCGACCGCGGTCAAGAAGAGCATCGAACGCGGCCGCGACGCGCCCAAGTCGCTGATCGCCGCGCAGCTCGCCGGCGTCAAGACCGTCAGCGCCCCGGACCCCACGACCGTCGTCATCGACCTCAAGTCGCCCAACTACCAGATCCCCAGCCTGTTCGCCGGAAAGACCGGCATGGTGGTCAACCCCGCGGCGTTCGAGAGCAACGCCGCTGGACTGGCCACCAAGCCGGCCGGCGCCGGCCCGTACACCCTGACCTCGTACGTCGAGAACTCCCAGGCGACTCTCAAGCGCAACCCGAACTACTGGGACGCCGCCTCGATCAAGGTCGGCGACTTCCAGCTGTTCCCGCTGCCGGACGCCGCCACGGTGATCGCCGGGCTGCAGTCCGGCCGCTACAACGTCGCCCAGATCCCGGGCAGCCAGGTCGCCGCGGCCAAGGCCGCCGGGCTCGAGGTTCAGGTGATCCCGTCCCTGGTGGTCTCGGTGCTGGACGTCAACATCACCAAGCCGCCGTTCGACGACCCGAACGCGGCGCTGGCGCTGAAGTTCGCGGTGGACCGCGCGGCGCTGCTGAAGACCGCGCAGTTCGGCATCGGCGAGGTCTCCTACCAGCCCTTCCCCAAGGGGTACGTGGGCTACAACCCGGAGCTGGAGGGCATCTACGCGTACGACCCGGCCAAGGCACGCCAGCTTCTCGCCAAGTCGAAGTACGGCATCGGAGCACCGGTCACCATCACCGCCTCGGCGCCCGGCAACCTTCCGCAGCAGCTCCAGGCCCAGCTCCAGGCGGTCGGGTTCAAGGCGACGATCGAGACGATCCCGCAGGCCGAGGCCACGCAGATCATCTACATCCAGCATTCCAAGGCCCTCGCCGTGGACGGGTTCGCCGGCCGTGACTCGACCGCGCAGACGTTCCAGGTGCTGTTCGGCAGCGAGGGCCTGATGAACCCGGGCCGTACGACCTCACCGGAGCTGGAGGCGGCGGTCCAGAAGATCGTCCAGACGCCGCTGGACGACGCGAAGTACCCGCAGGTGGTGCAGGCCGCGACCGCCGCCGCCGTACGCACGATGCCGAACGTCTTCCTGTTCACCACGCCGCGGATCCTGGCGCACACCAAGTCGGTGTCGCCGCTGCCGAAGGACACCGTCGTGCAGCGGTTCGAAGGGGTCACAGCCAAGTGAACGCCCCGGATCGGAGCACCCGATGAGCGCCGTCGTCGCGGTGCCGCGGCCCGGCGTCGCGGTCGGGCGACTGCCCGGCTGGGCGCGCAAGGTGCTGCGGATGCTGGTGACCACGGCCACCGTCTTCCTCATCACCTCGTTCGGCACGTACGCGCTCGGTGCGCTGTCGAAGACCAACCCGGCCGCGGCCGTGCTCGGCGAGACCGCCACCCCGGCGGACATCGTCCGCATGAACCACCAGTTCGGGCTGGACCGGCCGCTGCTGGTGCAGTACGGGACCTGGCTGGGCCACGCCTTCACCGGCGACCTCGGCACCTCGTACTTCACCTCCATCCCGGTCGCCGACAGCATCCGGCAGGCGCTGCCGGTGGACCTCGCCATCACCGGCCTGGCCGCGTTGTTCGCCGTGCTCCTCGGTGGTACGGCCGGGATCGCGGCGGCGCTGAACGGCGGCGGGCGGCTGGACCGCTCGGTCACCGCGGTCTGCTCCGTTCTCAGCACGATCCCCGGGTTCGTCGTCGGCATCGTCTTGATCGTCGTGTTCTCCGCGACCCTGCGGATCCTGCCGGCCGGCGGGTACGTGAGCTTCGGCGCCGACCCGGTGCAGTGGTTCCGGTGCCTGCTCATGCCGTCCTTCGCGCTGAGCCTCACCCTGGCCGCCCACATCGCCCGACAGTTGCGGACCTCGCTGGTCGCCACGCTGCGGGAGAACTACGTCGTCGGGGCGACCGTGCGCGGTCTGTCGCGCCGGAGGGTGCTGCTGCGGCACGCGCTGCGCAACGCCCTGGGACCGGCGCTGGGCATCCTGACGGTCGGCGTGCCGGCGCTGCTCAGCGGCTCGGTGCCCACCGAGCGGATCTTCAACCTCCCCGGCGTCGCGCTGCTGACCCTTCAGTCGGCGGAGCGGCACGACATCCCGGTGATCCAGGGCACGCTGCTGGTGACCGTGACCACGGTGCTGGCGTGCAACCTGGTCCTCGGCGCCCTGCTCGCCCGGTTCACCCCGCAGGCGAGGAGGTAGCCGTGCGTACTCTCCGTCGCGCGCTGCGGCTCCGGTCGGCCCGGCTGTCGGCAGGCGTCCTGGTCGTCGTCGCGGTGGCCGCCGTGTTCGGCCACTGGCTGGCGCCCCACGACCCGCTGGCCCAGGACTCGGCGCACGTGCTGTCCGGCCCCGGCGCCGGCCACCTCCTCGGGACCGACGGCCTCGGCCGGGACGTGCTCAGCCGGCTCGTCGCCGGCACCTCCTCGTCCATCGTCGCGACCCTGGAGGCCGTCGGCACGGCGCTGCTGGTCGGGACCGCGCTGGGCCTCGGCTCGCTCTGGCTGGGCCGGGGATTCGAATGGACGTCGCTGCGGTTCGTCGACTCGCTGCAGACCCTGCCGTACGTCGTGTTCGTGGTCGCCGTGGTCGGGGTGCTCGGCAACGGCCTGACCCAGTCGATGCTCGCCATCGGGCTGCTGTACTCCCCGATCTTCTTCCGGGTGAGCCGGGCCGCCTCACTCACCCTGCTCCGCGCCCAGTACGTCGAGGCGGCCGAGCTCTTCGGCGCGAGCCTGCTGTGGATCCTGCGCACCCACCTGTGGAGCAAGATCCTGCCGACCATCGCGGTCACCGCGGCACAGGCCGGCGCCGAGTGCCTGCTCGCCGTGCAGTCGCTGAGCTTCCTGGGCATCGGGGTGCAGCCACCGGCGCCCACGTGGGGCGGCATGCTCGCCGACGACCTGGCCTTCCTGGCCCAGCAGCCGTGGGCCCCGTTCATCCCCGCCCTCACGATCATGATCACGGTGGCCGCGCTGAACGCCATCGCCGACGCGATCAGCGACAGCGCCGACCTGCCCGTCGTCGACGCGTCGCCGACCCGACCCGGTCCCGCCCAGGAGGTGCCCGATGCCGCCGTCGCCGTCCACTGAGACCCGGGCCGAGCCCCGGCCCACCGCCGTACCGGCCACCCCGCTGCTCCGCGTCGACGGCCTGCACGTCACGGTCGGCGGTGGTGCCGCCGAGGCCGTCCGCGACGTCTCCTTCACCGTTCGCCGCGGCGAGTCCGTGGGCCTGGTCGGCGAGTCCGGGAGCGGCAAGACGCTGACCTGCCGGTCGATCCTGGGCGTGCTGCCGAAGGGCTGCGCGGTCAGCGCCGGGACGGTCGACCTGGCCGGCGTCGAGTTGACCGCGCTGACGCGCCGCGAGTGGGACGGCGTACGCGGCCGCAGCCTCGGCGCGGTCTTCCAGGACCCCGCGTCGTACCTCAACCCGTCGATCACGGTGGGCCGCCAGCTCACCGAGTCGCTCCGCGTGGCCGCCGGGCTGCCGAAGGACCAGGCCCAGGCCCGCGCCGTCGAGCTGCTCGACTCGGTCGGCCTGCGCGACCCTTCCACGGTCTATCACCGGTATCCCGACGAGCTGTCCGGCGGCATGCTGCAGCGCGTCCTCATCGCGATCGCGATCGGCGGAGAGCCGGACCTGCTCATCGCAGACGAGGCGACGACCGCGCTCGACGTGGTGGTCCAGGCCGAGGTGCTGGACCTGCTCGCGCGGCTGCGCGCCGAGCGCGGCCTGTCGCTGCTGCTGGTCACGCACGACCTCGCCGTGGTCGCCGAGACCTGCGACCGCGTCCTGGTCTTCTACGCCGGTGAGCTCGTGGAGTCGGGCACGACCGAGCAGGTGCTGCGGTCGCCGGCCCACCCGTACACCGAGGCGCTGCTGCGGGTCGCCGCGCCCGGCTCGGTGGAGGTGCTGCCCGGCCGGCCGCCACCGACCGGCGCGGAGCCGCCCGGCTGCCGCTTCGCCGACCGGTGCCCGTACGCCGAGGACCGGTGCACGGCCGCGCCGGTGACGCTGCGACAGGCGGGCGACGGCCGTGCGGCCCGGTGCGTACGGATCGACGCCGAGGAGGCCTCATGACCGTTGGCCGGAGGGTGCGAGGGGGCGTCCCCCGCAGGGGAGTACGCATGACCGAGCGGAGCGAGGACACGGGGCGGGTCTTTGGCCGGGGGCGCGAGGGATCGTCTCCCCGAAAGGAGCACACATGACCCTGCTGGACGTCGAGGGGCTCGGGGTCTCGTACGGCCGCCGGTCCGGCCGGGTGCTGTCCGACGTGAGCCTGAGCGTACGGCCCGGGGAGATCGTCGGCGTGGTCGGGGAGACCGGCTCGGGCAAGACGACGCTGGTCCGCGCCGTGGTCGGCCTCGTCCCGGCCGATGCGGGGCGGGTCACGTTCGACGGCACGGAGGTGACGGCGCTGCGGGGACGGCGGCTGCGGGCGTTCCGCCGGACGGGCGGGATCCAGCTGGTCTTCCAGGACCCGCTGCGGTCCCTCGACCCGGACCTGACCGTGGCGGCGATCGTCGCCGAGGGGCTGACCGTCGCCGGCGGCCTCACGCGGTCCGAGCAGGCCGAACGCGTGGACGAGGCGCTGACCCGAGTCGGCCTCGACCTCGCGCTCGGCAGCCGCCGGCCCGGACAGATCTCCGGCGGGCAGCGGCAGCGGGTCGCCCTGGCCCGTGCCATCGCGGTACGCCCGAAGCTGCTGCTGTGCGACGAGCCGGTCAGCGCCCTGGACGCCTCCAGCCGCAACCGCGTCCTGCTGTTGCTGGACCGGCTGCGCCGCGAGCTCGGCGTCGCGATCGTGATGATCTCCCATGACCTGAGGTCGCTGGCCGGGGCGGTGGACCGGGTCGCGGTGCTGTTCGGCGGGCGGCTGGTGGAGCAGGGGCCGGTCGGCGAGGTGTTCGGCGACCCCGCCCACCCGTACACCGCGCTGCTGGTCGCCTCGGCCCCGAGCACCGGCGAACGCCCGCTCGGCCGGCCGGCCGCGAGCCTGCGCCCGGCCCCGGACCGGGAGCCGTGGCCGCACGGTGACGGGTGCCGGTACGCCGCGCTGTGCCCGTTCGCCACCGCCGAGTGCGCCGAAGAGCCGCGGCGCGAAGCACGTGCGGGTGGCCGGGCCGTGGCCTGCCATCACGCCGACACGTGGCCCGACCTGGTCGGGCGGACAAGAGGAGCACTGATATGAGCATCGAGTTCATCGGCATCGCCGCCACCCAGGCGCACACCGAGACCGAGATCGAGAAGGCGGCCGCCGACCCGGTGGTGAACGCGGAGTACCTGCGGGCGCTCGCCAAGGCGCACGAGGACGCGGGGTTCGACCGGGTGCTGGTCGCGCACTCGTCGGCCAGTCCGGACGGGTTCATCGTCGCCGACCAGGTGCTCACGGGCACCGACCGGCTGGGCGTGCTGCTGGCGCACCGGCCCGGCTTCGTCGCGCCCACGCTGGCGGCCCGCAAGTTCGCCACCCTCGACGCCTTCCATCCGGGCCGCGTCGCGCTGCACGTCATCACCGGCGGCGACGACGCGGACCAGGCGCGGGACGGCGACATCAGCGACAAGCCGACGCGTTACCGGCGTACGGACGAGTTCCTCGACGTACTGCGCCTGGAGTGGGAGTCCACCCGGCCGTTCGACTACGACGGGGAGTTCTACCAGGTACGCGGCGGATTCACCGCCCTGCGCCCGGACGGCCGGGTGCCGGTCTACTTCGGCGGCGCCTCCGCGGACGCCGTACGGGTCGGGGGCAAGCACGCCGACGTGTACGCCTTCTGGGGTGAGCCGCTGGCCGGTATCGCCGAACGCATCGCCGAGGTGCGCGCCGCGGCGGCCCCGTACGGGCGCGACCCGCGGTTCAGCGTCAGCCTGCGGCCCATCCCGGCTGCGACCGAGGCCGAGGCGTGGGAGCGGGCCCGCGAGATCCTCCGGCTCACCAAGGAGCGGGCCGGAGAGCTGAAGAAGGTCTTCAACATCGACGGCTCCGCGCAGCAGGGCAGCCGACGGCTGCTGGACTTCGCCGACCAGGCGGAGGTGCACGACAAGCGGCTGTGGACCGCCATCGCCAAGGAGACCGGTGCCGCCGGGAACTCCACCGCGCTGGTCGGCAGCTACGAACAGGTCGCCGAGTCCCTGCTCGACTACGTCGACCTCGGCGTCAGCACCCTGCTCATCCGCGGGTTCAGCCCGCTCGCCGACGCCACCGACTACGGGAACCTCGTCCGCCTGGTCCGCGAGCACGCCCTGACCGGCGCGCCCGCCTAGAGACCCGCCCAGAGAAACGGAAGCAGACATGACCTTCGAACTCCTCGGCATGGTCGGGACGCAGGACGCGTCCGAGACCCACGGCGACTACTTCGGCGGCATCGACGCCGACTACCTGACGAGGTTCGCCCAGGCACACGAGGCCGCCGGCTTCGACCGGGTCCTCATCGGGTACGGCGCGACCGGCCCGGACGGGTTCGCCGTCGCCGCCCACGTCCTGAACGCCACGACCCGCCTCAAGGTGCTGATCGCGCACCGGCCCGGCTTCGTCGCCCCGACCCTCGTTGCCCGCAAGCTCGCCACGCTCGACCACCTCACCGGCGGCGGCCGCGTCGCCATCCACCACATCACCGGCGGCGACGAGGCCGACCAGAAACGCGACGGCGACTTCGCCGACCACGACCGGCGGTACGCGCGGACGGCCGAGTTCATGGGCCTGCTGCGGCGCGTGTGGGAGTCGGACCGGCCGTTCGACCACAGCGGCGAGTTCTACCGGGTGGAGGGGGCCTTCAGCACGGTCAGGCCGGCCACGCCGGACGGCATCCCGCTGTACTTCGGCGGCGCCTCGCCCGCGGCGATCGAGGTCGGTACCCGGCACGCCGACGTCTACATGCTGTGGGGCGAGCCGCGGCAGGTGATCGCCGAACGGATCGCCGCGCTGCGCGAGGCCGCGGCCGCGCACGGCCGTACGCTCCGGTTCAGCCTGTCGGTCCGGCCGATCATCGCCGACACCGAGGCCGAGGCGTGGGAGCGGGCCGAGCGGATCCGCGCGCTCACCGCCGAGCGGGCGGGCGGCGACCGCGCGTTCCGCATGTCGACCTCGGTGGGCTCGGCCCGGCTGCAGGAGCAGGCGGCCGAGAGCGAGCGCCACGACGAGCGGCTCTGGTACGGCATCACCGCGCTGACCGGCCCCGGCGGCAACTCCACCGCGCTGGTCGGCACGGCCGAGCAGGTCGCGGAGGCCCTCGAGGCGTACCGGCGGGTCGGCGTCGACACGATCCTGATCCGCGGGTTCGACCCGCTCGAGGACGTCGTCGACTGGGGACGGCGCCTGGTCCCGCTGCTGCGCGCGAACGACGCGGCACTGGTCTGATCGCCGCGTTCATGACCACCACGTCCTTGTACGCGCCCCCGCGGCTGGCCGACGTCACCGCGACGCTGGCCGCCCGCGCCGACGAACACGACCGCGACGGGTCCTTCCCCGTCGAGGGGGTCGCGGCCGTGCACGCCGCCGGGCTCCTCACCGCGACCGTCGCGACCGAGTTCGGCGGCCCGGGCGGCGGCCTCGCCGACACCGTACGGATCCTGCGCGCCCTCGGCGCGGGCGACCCGTCGGTCGCGCTGGTCACCGCGATGACCCTGTTCACCCATGCCGCGCAGACCCGCGGCGCCGCCTGGCCCGAGCCCGTCTACCGGTCGCTGCTGGCCACGCCCGGCCCCGCCCTGGTCAACACGCTGCGGGTGGAACCGGACCTCGGCACGCCCGCGCGTGGCGGCCTGCCCGCCACGACGGCCCGCCACGTCGGCGACCACTGGTCCCTGACCGGACGCAAGATCTTCTCCACCGGCGCGGTCGGCCTGAGCTGGATGGCGGTCTGGGCACGTACGGACGAGGAACCGGCGCGCGTCGGCTCGTTCCTCGTACGCGCCGACAGCCCCGGAATCGTCATCGAACCGACCTGGGACCACCTGGGGCTGCGGGCCAGCCGCAGCGACGACGTGGTCTTCACCGACGTCCGCGTCCCGGTGGACGCCGTCGCGCACCTCGTCGAGCCCGTACCCGGGCGGCGTGCGGGCGGTGCCCACCTGGCCGCCTGGAACTCCCTCGGCCTCACCGCCCTCTACCTCGGCGTCGCCGGGGCAGCGCGGGACTGGCTCGTACGGTTCCTGCACGAGCGGGTCCCCACCGCGCTCGGCGCCCCGCTGGCGACCCTGCCCCGCTTCCAGACCGCGGTCGGCGAGATCGAGACCGCGCTCACCGCCGCGAACGACCTCATCGACGCCCTCGCCCGCCGCTACGACGAGGGAGACCTGCCCGAGGGCCACGCCGACGCCGCCAAGCTGTTCGGCACCCGAGCGGCCATCACCGCGGTCGAGCAGGCCGTGGCGCTCGTCGGCAACAACGGACTGACCAGGAACAACCCCCTGCAACGCCACTACCGGGACGTGCTGTGCTCCCGGGTCCACACCCCACAGGACGACGCCATCACCGCCGCGGCCGGCCGCACGGCACTCGCCCGTGTCGCCCCTGACAGCTGAGGAACCGACCATGACCGAACCCGTCACCCTGCCGGCCGTACGCACCTGGCTCCCCGCGCCGGAGCTGCACCTACGCGGCACCGTCGTGCTGTTCTCCGGCCGAGGCGAGCACGGCGGCGTGTACGAGCGGCTGGGCCGGCGGCTCTCCGCCGACGGCTACGCCGTGCGCGCCGCCGACAGCACACCCGGCGACGACCTCGACCTCCTGACTCGGCTCGTGAGCGAGACGCCCGTGACCGACCCCCTCGTCCTGGCCGGCTCGGACACCGGCGCCCTCCAAGCCCTTGCCGTGGCCGCCGCGTCGGCCCGCCCGCCGGCCGGAGTCATCCTCGCCGGCCTGGCCGACCTCGGTACGCCGCCCCGGCTCTCGTGGGACGACGAGCTCGACGCGCGTACCGCCTGCCCCACGCACCGGCGACGGCTGACCGAGGACGACCGGTTCGTCCGCGGCGCGCTGTCCGGACCGCCGCCGCCCGCGCTGCTGTCCGCGGAGCTCCCGCTGGACCGGATCGACCTGCCCGTACTCCTCCTGCACGGCGACGCGGACCCGGTCACCGCGCCGGAGGTGGCCCGCTCGATCGCCGCCCGGCTGCCGGGAGCCGAACTGGGCATCGTCCGCGGAGGACGGCACGACGTCCTCAACGACATCGACCACCGCAGCGTCGCCGCCCACATCGTCCAGTGGCTCGAACGCCTGCGCTCCGGCCCGGACCGAGCCCCGGTCGTCACCGTCGAGGCCCTCAGCTGAGACCGAGTCCCGTCCCACCCTCCGACAGCGAGGCGAGATCACCATGGCCAGCATCCTGACCGTCTCCGGAAGCCCGTCCGCCACCTCCCGCACTGCCCGGCTCCTCACCCACGTGGCGGAACGGCTCACCGCCGACGGCCACCAGGTCACCACCCTGGACGTCCGCGCCCTGCCCGGCGAGGCCCTGCTCGGGGCGAACTTCAGTCATCCCGCCATCGTCGCGGCCACCGAACTGTTCGAACGCGCCGACGGTGTCGTCATCGGCACACCCGTCTACAAGGCCGCCTACTCCGGCCTGCTGAAGTCCCTGCTCGACCTGCTCCCGCAGTTCGCGCTGACGGGTAAGACGGTCCTGCCCCTGGCCACCGGCGGCAGCACCGCACATGTCCTGGCCATCGACTACGCCCTGCGCCCCGTACTGACGTCGATGGGCGCCGACCACATCGTTCAGGGCTGGTTCGTCCTGGACCGCGACATCACCGTGCACGAGGACGGAAAGATCAGCATCGAGCCGCGCACCGATGAGACCCTCGGCCGCCTGATCGACCAGTTCTCCACGGCGACCGGCCGCATCCCACGACTGGCGGCCGCCGGCTGATCGCCCGAAGTGCCGTGGGGACGTGCTCCGTGAGCAGGAACGACCGTGCTGACCAGCACGCTGGTCGGCACGGTCCGGATCATCGCGAGCCACGCCCAAAAGGTGTCCATCTGCGCCGATTTTTGACCATCAGATCCGTGTGCTCCCGGATCTCCTTGAGACGGAGGCGGTCGTCGTCGGTGAGATCCAGCGGGTTCTCCGCGCCCCGGTCGGCCACCGTGGCGAGGAGATTGATGCGGAACATCGCCTGGAACAGGCTGGACCGCCGGACCTCCCGGTGGAAATCGGCAGCGACCTCCTGCCCGAACTCCCCCCTCACGACCCGGTCGGCCAACGCCATCGCCCAGCCGTACGCGACCTCGTCGTGTGCGCCGAATGTGATCAGGCCGTCGTACAGCCTTCCGACGATCCGGAGCGCGCTCGTCCCTGACGTGATCGCCTGGGTCAGGGTGAGACCGTCGAAGACCCGTTCGTACGGCCGCCCGTGATGAAACGCGGCGACGCAGCGGCCGACGATGCTCTCGACCTCGTCCTCGACCGGTGCCGGCGGGTACGGGTACAAGGGCGGCGCCGCGGAGCCGTCGGGCCGTACCGAGGGCGGTTCCAGGACCTGCGTGCGGGGCGCGGTCTCGGGCGGATACTGCCCGCGCATCCGATTGAGCCAGTCGCGGGCGGCCGGATCGGAGGTCAGGTCGGGCGCCTCCGAGAGGCTGGTGACAAGGGCCTGAACGAGCCGGTCGGCGTCCTGGGAGGCGGCGTGCTCGGTCAGCCGTTCGGTCAGGGACAGCACGTCATCGGCCCGGCCGCTGTGGATCTGCCATCGCATTCCCCGCAGGTACGTGCTCATCCCGGAGAGCATGTGGGCCCGGTTGGCGGGGTTCCAGACCTCGATCTCCCAGTGGTCCACGAAGCCGTCCGCGTAGTGGGCCCAGTCCCTGGTGGCCACGTTCATCATCGTGCTCGGGAGTGCCGCGGTGGCCAGGCGGAGCACGTCGAGGGCCCCTCGCATGGCGGGGTCATCCGGGTTGAGGTCACCCAGGCGTTCGGCCCAGTAACTCTGTTCGTCCGGTTTGAGGGGGCCCCGGGTGTTCAGCCACTCGATGAACGGCTGCAGGACCAGGTGCAGTCGCCGCTTGTGGCACGCCGCGCCCAGGAGTGCACGGACGCAGTTGCGGCCGTATCCGGCCAGGATCTCGATGTCGCCTCGGTCCGGGGCTCGCGGAGTGCGGGCCAGCACCAGGTGAAAGGGGCGCATCAACTCGGGCTTGACGGCCTTCAGCCAGTCCAGCCCGGCGCGCAGATGCGGAGCCCGGCCCTCGGCGAGCCGGGCGATCAACTCACAGACCGCTGCGGGATTCTGCGAGAGAGCGACCAGACTCTGGCCGTACGCGCTGGTCTGCCCGGTGGCGATGACCTCCTCGTAGAGCATCTCGGCGACGCCGTACAGCCCGCCCTCCAGATCCTCGCGGCGGTCGGGCGACAGGATCACGCCGGCCAGGAACCTGTCGGTGCAGCCGAGACGCTCGGCCCAGACCAGGTAGGGCCGTACCCGACGGCTGCTCGGTGCCCACAGCAGGCGCTTGGCGGTATCGATCAGGCTGTCGACCAACAGCGCCGGATCGCCCTTCGCGATGATCGGCAGCCAGTGTTCGATCCGCGGAAAGTCCTCGTGCTCCCCCAGGCCGATGAGATAGCCCAGGGCCTTGCGGCGGTCGTCCGGCTCCAGGTCGATGATCTCGCCGCTGTCCAGCAGCTCGCGTACTTCGCCGGGATCACCGTCGTCCATCCGGATGCGCTCGACGACGAGGCGTGGCCGTTCGAGCCGCTCCAGTGCCTGTACGGCGTGCGTGGGATCCTCGAACCGTCTGGGTTCGATCTCGGCCGCCAGCCGGCCGATGACCCATGACGGCTCCTTGCCGCCGGTCAGCAGCGCGTCGAGCCGCTCAAGGTAAGCGCCCGCGGCTCCCTCATCAAGCGGTACGTGGCCCGGGCTTCGCCAGATGACCGGGTGAGCCTCGTCCCGTGCCCGTCTGGCGAACGACAGCCTGATGCGGTGCCGCGTGGCGCTGTTGGTCCACGTGGAGGCCGTGAACCTGGTCCGATAGCCGTACGGCAGCAGCGAGATCACCGCGTCCAGGAACCGCAACCGCTCCAGCAGTTTCGTCTGCTCGGCCCGTACGACGCAGACCGCGCGGCGGGGGATCAGCAGCAGCGCCGCCGTCTCACGTATCGTCTGCTCGCCCAGCGCCGCCATGTCCGCGACGAGCTGTCCGGGGTCGAGTTCCGGCACCTGAACGCGGATCGGCTGAGAGCCGTGGTCGCGCGGTGACAGGTCCTTCAGCGCTTCGTACAGCCCGACATAGGACACCGGATGCTCGCCGAGCTGCCGGTAGGGCACGCAGAAGTACCTGGTCTCGGCGATGTCGCGGCCCACGCCGTCCTTGTCCCCGGTCCACGTCTGTATCGCCAGCCCAAGGTGGGCGTCGTCATTCGCGCCGACCCAGCTGAGCGTGACCCGGGGCAGCGCCTCCGGCGAGTCGGCAGTGCCAGGGGTGAACCGCGCGATGATCTCTTTGAACTGAGCGGGTTGGTAGCGCCCACGGCTGGCAGCGGTGACCGAATAGTCGTCCCGCTCTCCGGGCGGCTTCCCCCAGATCGCCCACTCCGCTTCGATCCACACCATCGTTTCTCTCGTCCGCTCAGTGGGTCGCGGGGCCGTCGAGCTGCTGGCCCAGCCACAGCACCGGCTCCAGCACGTTGATCGGGTGAACGGCGCCCCGGATCGTGTGGCCGCCGTGGCCGTCGGGCACCACGTTCTGATAGTCGGCGGTCCGGAAACGGATCGACCTTCCCAGGTAGAAGCCGATCGAGGACGTGGCGAAGTAGCGGACCTTGCTGTCGTGGAAGTAGCGCTTGATGCTCTTGCGTACCAGGGCGGCGCTGCCGGTCGGTGACACCTTGCACAGGTCCTCGAAGAGGTCCTCGGCGCTGTCCTCGTGCACCCGGGGGAACATGTGGTCGTCATCGACGTCGACGGTCAGATAACCCCGCCGGTTGGCGGTCTCGTAGACGCGAGGCTCGTCGAACTTGGTGATGCAGACCGCCAGATGATGCGGCAGACGGTTACCGTCGAAGCGGCGATCCCGCAACGCCCGCCGGGCGATCTGCGCCAGCGTGCCCTGGAAGTACTTGTACGCGTCGCCCTTCTCCTTCTCCCGGACCGGGTCGTAGAGATAGACGATGCCGTCACAGGCCGCCAGGCTGTCGATCAGCCGCTCGGTGTCCGACTGGGGCTCCTCATCGCTCTCGTCCTCGTCAAAGCCGAGATCCTTGAGCGTCACCGCGTCGTCATCGGTCTTGGTCCCGCTGTTGAAGTTGTCACCCGGCGCGTCGATGAGGTCGACGTGGAACTGCAGCGGCACCTTCACGATCTCTTTGCGCCAGCGCCCGCCGATACGGACCTCGCTCTCCGACATCATCACCCAGCTCAGCTCGGCCATGCTCTCGGTGGCCTTGGGAAAGCGGCGTTGATCGGTGAGTGCCGCGGTGGCCTCGGTCAGGAACGCGACGGAATCGTCGTTCACCCCGACGAGCGCCCAGTCCTGCCGGCTCTGGGCCACCGCCACGTTGAGCGAGGCGAGGAAGGAGGTCTTCCCGCTGCCGGGTGCGCCCCACAGCCCGATACGTCGCATCACCCGCTTCGGGCCGGGCCGGCCTGGGGGCGTCTCGCGGAGGGTCACCATCGCCTCATTCCTGGTCAAGCAGGGGGAAAGGGAGTCTCTGGACACGTGGCACGAGCACTCCGACGTCCACGCCGAGCCGACGGGGTTCGGCCTCGGGCAGCTCGTAGAGGGCCTTGGCGCCCAGCCGGAGCCACGTAGGCCGGTCGTGGGTGTTCAGCCGGTCGACGACGGCGATGCGGGAGACGTCGGTGTTCCGCTCCAGTGTGCGGAGCAGCTTGCCCGAGTCATGGCCGTACGGACAGGGCAGCACGCGGCTCTCGCTGGTTCTGGGCGGGTGCGGCGGGCGTCCGGCGACGGTCATCAGTACGGTCTTTCGTTCTCCGGTGGTGCGTGCGATGCGGCCGACGGCCTCGAAGAGCATGTCCTCGACCGGTGCCGCTTCGTGATATTCCGACTCGACCGCGCGCAGCCTCGCCAATGTCGTGAGCGCCTCCGCGGCGGGAGCCAGCCACGCCCCGCGGACCACCCGGCGGTCATCCAGCCGCGAATCGAGCGCGTGATCGCCGTAGCCGAGGATCGCGATCCGGAGCAGGTCGGGCTCCGCGCACTCCTCATCCAGGAGCTTGATCAGCTCACGGATCAGGCGGAGTCGGGCGTCCACTGCCTCGCGGCCGCCGCCCAACTCCACTCCGCACACCAGGTCCACGGCTGCCACGGACGGCTCAAGCCGCTCGGGGATCAGGCTCAGCAGCTCCGACCAGCGCCGTTCGTCCGGTGCCACGCCCGCAGGCTCGACGAACCGGACGCGGGCCGGCCCGTCCAACACCGCGCGCAGCCGATACGTCCCCGGTCGCAGCTTGACAGAGTTGATGGACAGCAGCCGTGGATCGCCGTCGTGCCAGGTGACGGTGGCGAGCACGGTGCCGTTCTCGTCGGACGAGACGCAGCGCACCGGCAGGACGGTCTCGTCGCCGGGCCGGGCGCCCACCGGGAAGAGCTGGCGGGACTGCAACATCACCTCGCGGCTCGCCGGATGCACCGCGGCCACCACGAGCTCGTACGGCTGGTGCAAGCCGGAGTTCTCGACCAGCCCGGAGCCATCCTCGGGATCTACGCCATGCCCGGCAAGGGGGTTATTTTCGGGCATCTCGGACAACGGCCCTCAGGCTGGCATTGGTCATTGATCCCGTTTCGGTCGCGCCGTCATTGGATGCGAGGGGTTCATCTTGGAGCGATCATACGGATATGATAGCAAGTAGACAAGTGTGTCTTTTTGCACAGAAGTCCTGCAAGTGGCGAGGTAGCCTCCTCTTCGCGTCCGTGACCTCACCCCCTCAGAGAGAGTGCACGTGAGACGTTTTCTGATCTGGCTTTCCGGGGCCCGCTCCGAGATATTGGCCCTCTGTCCCACCGACCGCGGCAAATACGAGGGCATCGGCAGTGCCGTGCTCATCACGTCGGTGATGGCCGGCATCTCGATGACCTTCGCACTCCACACCGCACTCATGGTCGCGCTGCCCATCGCGATCGGCTTCGGTCTGGCGTGGAGTCTGGCGATCATGAGCCTCGACCGGTGGCTCGTAACCTCTATTCAGCGGCGCGATAGTGCCTGGAAGAATTTCCTTCCAGCCATTCCGCGACTCGTGCTCGCGCTGTTGTTCGGATTGGTCATCTCCACGCCGCTGGTCCTCCAGATCTTCATGCCGGAGATCGACGTACAGATCGTCCAGATTCAGGAGAACCAGGCCAACGCCTTCAGCAAGGACCAAGCCGACGGTTCCATCGGAAAAGAGATCACCGCGCTTCAGGGGCAGGCCCAGCGGCTGCAGCACGTCATCTCCTCGGGCGGCGATGACCCGATCGACCCGGCCTCCGATCCGAAGGTCGTCGGGCTCACCAAGCAGCGCGACGCTCAGGCGAAGACGGCCAACGCGCAGTTCAAGGACTGGCAGTGTCAGCTCTATGGCCCATGTAAACCGGTCGGTGACGGCCCGCTGGCCAAGGCCAAGGAGAAAAGCTACCGGCAGGCGCAGAGCGCGCTGAACGACCTCAACAATCAGATCGAGGCCCGTAAACGCGAACTCACCACCACCGACAGCAAAGGCAGGCAGGCGCGGGTCGACTATGCGCGCGGGACGCTCCCGGGCGTACAGAAGCAGCTCCAGACCCTCCAGCAGCAACAGCAGGCCCGCCAGCGGTCATACGCGGCGAGCAACAAAGCGTCCAAGGGGTTGCTCATCAGGCTCCAGGCACTCGATCAGGTCGCCAAGAAGAACGGCACGCTGCGGTCCGCGCAGATCTTGCTGTTCCTGTTCATCACGGCGATCGAATGTCTACCCGTCATCGTCAAGCTCCTGCACACTTTCGGCCCGCCGAACAACTACGAGAAGGTCCTGGCGGAGAAGGAACGCGTCCAGCTCAGGGTGGCCCATAAAAACCTCCAGAGAGAGCTGTTCAACGACGTGGACGGTGACGACGTCAGCAGGATCTGGGACGGCGAGTCGGATTCGGCCACCGCCACGATGCCGAGCGAATCACCGCCTTCCGTGAGTGAACCTCTCGACCACGTGGAAGTACGGCCCGTCATACCGCGACCGCCGGACACCTGGGAGCACCGCAAGCTGCAGAGCATGGCCGACCTACCGGTCCGAGGCGACGGTGCGTCGTTCGTTCCAGCGCGTCCCACCACGCCGGATGAGGCCGTGCCCGAGGCTGGTGAACTCTTCCCCGATGACCCGGACCTCTGGGGCGGGGAGCACGCCGGATGAGAGGCCGCCCCGGAAAGATGATCGCCGGGCGTTATCGGCTCACCTCGAAGGTCGGCCAGGGTGGGATGGGCGGCGTCTGGCTCGCCCACGACGAGGTCCTCGACCGCCGCGTGGCACTGAAAGAGATCGTTCTTCCGCACGGTGACGCCTCTGAGGACCGCGCCAAACTGAGACGCAGAGCCTGGTACGAGGCAGTGGCGGCCGCCCGCCTCCAGCACAGCGGCATCGTACGGATCTACGACGTCGTCAAAGAGGATGGGGATCCGTGGATCGTGATGGAGTACATCGCGGGCCGCTCTCTCGCCGATCTGATCCAGGGATCCCCGGAGGTGCTCACCGAGCGCTACATCGCCGAGATCGGTCTGCGCGTACTGGACGCCCTGTGCGTCGCCCACGCCGCGGGTGTGCTGCACCGTGACGTCAAGCCGGCCAACATCCTCATCGGCCGTACGCCGAACGAGGTGATGCTGGCGGACTTCGGAATCGCGACCATCGAGGGCCACAGCCGCCTCACTCGCGACGGTTCCGTGATCGGCACGGTCGCGTACATGGCCCCGGAGCGCTTCAAGGCGAAAGGCGAGGTCGGTCCCGCCTCCGACATGTGGTCATTGGGTGCGACGCTCTACACGGCAGTGCAGGGACACTCGCCCTACCACCGTGACAACGACATCGCGATCATGGGCGCGAGACTGTCCGAGGATGAGGCCCCGGAACCCCTGACCGGTGCACATCGTCTCCGCCCGGTGATCGAACGCCTCCTGATCAAGGACCCCCGCGCACGAATGCGTGCCGACGAGGCCGCGCGTCTTCTCGGCCGAATCGTCGCTGGGAGCACATCGGTCCACGCCGGTGCCCGACCATCGTCTCGCACTGAACCGCCGAAATCAGACCCCGGCCGTTCGAAGCCGGAAAAACCGGACCCGGGCCACCGGAAAGCCGAGCAGCCGATCGGGCCGGGAGAGCCCGCTCCGGCCGAGCCCGACGGCCGGAGCGCCCCCCTGTCGCACTTCGCCGTGATGGCCGCTGAGGAACCAACCCGAGCCGTCATGATCATGGCCAGAATGGGCCCGCGCGCCGCCGGCGGCGTCCTGGACGACATGGCGTCCGAAACCACGGCCGCCGCCCGCATGATGAGCGTGATGCCCACGGAATATGCCGCGGGCGTGCTGGACCACGCACAAACCAGGACCGCCGCGGCCGTACTGCTGGCGCTACCGCCGAGCCGGGCCGCCGAGATCCTGGTCCGGATGGCGCACAAACCCGCCGGAGCCGTGGTCGGAGCGATGTCCGCACGCATCCGCCCCACCGCCGCTGTCGTCCGAGCGATGCCCGAAGCCGAAGCCGGCCGGGTGTTCAACAATGTGCCGCAAAGGGCCGCGTCGAGCGTGCTTCTCCAGCTGAAGCCCCAACCGGCCGCGGCAGTGCTCGCACACATGGCCGTACGACCGGCGGGAACCGTGGTCGAGACGATGTCCGCGGAGGTCCCGGCAGCGGCAGCGGTGGTCCGCGCGATGCCCATCGAACAAGCCGGGGGCGTCCTGACCCACACTCCACCCGGAACAGCCGCCTCGATCCTGTCGGTCGTGGAAGCCTCCTGGGCCACCCAGGTCCTGGCCGAAATGGACCAGCCGGCCTCCGTGCAGGTCGTCCGCCACCTGAACAGAACCCCGAGCACCTGAAGATGACAACGGGTCGACGAGGACGGCCAGGTCGACGGTCGGCCTACTTGACGACGATGGGGTTGACGGGGGAGCCGACGGCTCCGGTGATGGGCAAGGGGGCGGCGGTGAGCCAGAACTCGTGGACGCCGTCCACCGCGCAGTCGTCGGCGAGCGCCTCCAGGTCCCACATCTCGCCGACCAGCAGCCCGATGTTGGGGATCACGACCTGGTGGAGCGGCTGGAAGGCGTGGTCGAACTCGTTCGGCCGGACCTCGAAGCCCCAGGTGTCGGTGGCGATCGCGGCGATCTCCGTTCGGTGCAGCCACCCGGCGGTGGTGAACGACAGCCCCGGCGCGGGCCCTCCCGCGTAGTCCCCCCAGCCGTCGCGGCCGACCCGGGCCAGCTGCCCGGTCCGTACGAGGACGATGTCCCCGCGGCCGACCTCCACACCGTGCGCTGCGGCGGTCTCGGTGAGGTGCGCCTCGGTGATCGGGAACCCGTCCGGCAGCTCGCCCTGAGCACCGATCACCCGGCCCACGTCCAGCAGCACGCCGCGTCCGGCCACGTGCGCGGCCATGTGCTCGATGCCGGTGACCAGGTCACCGTCGGAGGTCACCACCTTCTCGGCGGCCCGGCCGTTCCAGGCCCTGCCCCGATCGAAGATGTGCCCGAGCCCGTCCCACTGCGTGGAACACTGCAGCGGCATCGCGATCACGTCGTCGGCGCCGCCCATCCCGTGCGGGAAGCCCTGGTGTCCCAGCGCCGCGTCGGTGCCCGTGTCGATCATGGTGTGCACCGGATTGGTCCGGCGCCGCCAGCCCTTCTGCGGGCCGTTCATGTCGAACCGTTGCGAGAGCGAGAAGCTCACGCCCCGCCGGACGAGGGCGGCACCCTCGCGGCGCTTGGCCTCGGTGAGGAAGTTGAGGGTGCCGAGCACGTCGTCCTCGCCCCAGCGCCCCCAGTTCGAGTACGCCTTGGCGGCCGCGGCGATCGTGCCCGCGGGATCCGTACGGTCGATATGCGTGGTCATGCGTTCCCCCAGCGGGGGATGCCCCCGCGCCCCTCTCAACCATTCCAGGATCGCGCTCATCACGGACGGAGTCGAGTCGAAAGCGTTCCCCGAACGCCGAGGTCCCCGTACCGGCCGTGAAGACGCCGAAGTAGCGGCCCCGCCCGAAATCTTGTTCTGCCTCAGAACTACACTGTGATTGTTCTGAGGCAGAACTAGTTAAGGTGGAGTCGGCGTGACCTTGTTGCGGGAGAGCCCGCGTCCGAGGGTCGTCAGGGAGCATCGGTGGGCACCCTGGCTGGCGGTCTGCTCGGTATGCGTGGGCGCGTTCATGGGGCAGTTGGACGCGAGCATCGTCACGCTGGCATACCCGGCCATCCAGCGAGAGTTCGGCGCTCCGCTGGCGTCGGTGCAGTGGGTGTCGCTCGGGTACCTGCTGGTGCTGGTCGGCCTGCTGGCGGCCGTAGGCCGGCTGGCCGACGCGGCCGGCCGCAAACTCGTCTACCTGCAGGGCTTCGTGGTGTTCACCGTCGCGTCGGCCGCGTGCGGGTTCGCGCCGTCCCTGGAATCGCTCGTGGTCTTCCGGCTGGTGCAGGCGGCAGGGGCGGCGATGTTGCAGGCGAACAGCGTCGCCCTCGTCAGTGCCAGCGTGCCGCGCGAGCGGTTGCGTCAGGGCTTGGGGCTGCAGGCCGCCGGTCAGGCGTTGGGCCTCGCGCTCGGGCCGACCGCCGGCGGACTGCTGGTCGCCTCCGCGGGCTGGCGATGGGTGTTCTGGATCAACGTGCCCGTCGGGTGCGCGGCGATCGTGGCCGGCCACTACCTGCTGCCTCGCACGCGCGAACGCAGCACCGTCCGGCGTCTCGACTGGCCGGGGCTCGTGCTCCTCGCAACCGCCACGACCGCCCTGCTGGTGGCGCTGTCGGGTGCTTCGGGACTGGGCCTGCCCGGTTCCGCGATCCTCGGACTGCTGGGTTTGTCCTGTGCCGCGTGGACCGGGTTGTGGATCCGGGAACGGCGTGCGCGCTTCCCGCTCATCGATCCGGCTCTGCTCCGCGCCCCGGGCGTGGCGACGGGGCTGTTCGGGGCGCTGTGCGGCTATCTGGTGCTGTTCGGGCCGCTGGCGCTGATGCCCCAGATCCTGCCCGGCGGGGCGGCGCACGCCGGCCTGGTGCTGACCGCGTTGCCCGTCGGGTTCGCGATCGCGGCTCTGGGCACCGACCGGATCCTGCCGCGCCGGTGGGGGAACCGTGCCCGGGGCATCGCCGGTGCGGCGGTCGCCCTGGCGGCCCTGGCGCTGCTGGTTCCGGCTCCGGCCGCGACCGGTCCGGTGATCGTGCTGCTCGGACTGCTGGGAATCGGCTTGGGAGTGTTCATTCCGGCGAACAACACCGTGATCATGTCGGCCGTTCCGGCGCGGCTCTCGGGCACCGGCGGGGGAATGGTCAACATGACCCGGGGCATCGGCACCGCGCTGGGGATCGCGCTGGTCACGTTCGCGCTGCACGTGGCGGGAAAGGACGTCGGCGGCGCGCGTACGGCGGTCGTGATGATGGCGGTCGCGGGCCTGGCGGCCATCGCGAGCGCCGCGTACGCCAGGTCCGGTCGGCCGGGAACCGTGCGAAAGGTCTATCAAACCGAGCGACAATGACGGTCATGAACGAGTGCGATCGAGCCGTCGCCCGTCCCGCCGAGGACAGGCTGGGCCCTGCCGGGCCCGAGCTCGCCGACACGGTCGCTCGACTGCGGCGCGCGATGCGCCGCGCCGCTCGTGCCGTCGATCCGGCGAATCCGCTGGCGGTGGCGCAGTTGGAGCTTCTGTCGGCGGTGGCGGATGAGCCGGGAATCCGCCCGGGCGAGCTCGCGCGGCGGCTGCGATTGGCCCGGAACTCGGTGACCACCCTGGTCAACGGCTTGCATGCCAAGGGCCTCATCACCCGTTCGGCGGGCGGCCGCGACGGCCGTGCGGTCGCGCTGAAGCTGACGGACGAGGGGCTCGAGGCCGTCGAGGCGTGGAAGAGCACCAATACCTCGATCATCGAGGCGGCGCTGGCGTCCCTGGGTGAAGGCCACAACCGAGCCCTGGCCGGCGCGCTTCCGGCTCTGCGCGAGCTGACGCACGCCGTCGATGCGCTGGCGGACGCGTCATCGAGCGAATGAAACGGGAGCGCTACGCCGCCGGTGGCAGCAAGGCGTGGGCGGCCTGCGTGGCCAGCCACTGCGTCGCGTCCGGCCAGGTCCAGCCCATGCCGCGGACGGACCTCCAGGCGTCGAATCCGAAGTAGAACCAGAGCGTCTGTTCGACCTGTGTCCTGGCGAGCTCGGGACGCACGCCACCCGTCTCGATCAGCCGCTCGGCGATGACGCCGAAACGCTCCTGGACGAACCGGGTGGCGAGGTCGGCGGCGGCTGCGATGTCCGGATCGGCGTTCCGGTTGTCGAGCAGGATCGCGAGGGTCTTCTGCTGCCGTCGCTGCACCGTCCCGGTGCCTTCCGCGGTGACCCGGAGGATCTCTCGCGGGTCGTTAAGTGTCGCGATCCGCTCCAGGCTGTCGGCGCCGACCGCATCGGCGGCGCTGTCCTCGGTCATCGCCAGGATCAGCGCGGACTTGCCGCCCACGCTCGTGTAGACGGTGTTCACGGCGACGCCGGCCGCGGCTGCGACCTCGGCCACGCTGGTGCGCGCGTACCCCTGCCGGGCGAACAGCTCCCGGGCCGCCTTGATGATCACCCGGCGGGTGTCCGCCGCATGCCGGCTCCGGATCTCGGACGTGTAGGTGCGAGGCGGCATGACGTGATACTAACGGACGAACATTCGTTGTAATGATATTACTATGAATGTGAACGGCATCATGGAGAATGCGTCCGCGCAGGTCATCGTCGTGGGCGCCGGGCCGGTCGGGCTCTGGCTCGCCGCCGAGCTCGCGCTTGCGGGCGTGTCCACACTGGTCCTCGAGCGCGACGAGCAGCGCAGTCCGCACTCGAAGGCGCTCGGACTGCATCCCCGCACGATCGAGGTGCTGGCGATGCGGGGCCTCGCGAAGCAGTTCGTCGCCGAGGGGGCTCCGGTACCCAGCTGGCATTTCGGCATGCTCGAGAGCCGGCTCGACTTCACCGGGCTCGACACGCCGTACCCCTTCATGCTCGCGTATCCGCAGGTGCGCACCGAAGAGCTGCTGGAACGCCGCGCGAGGGACCTCGGCGTCACCATCGTGCGCGGGCATTCCGTCACGGGCCTGACGCAGGACGACTCGTCGGCCACGGTCGAGGTGACCGGCGCGGACGGCACCTCGACCCTCAGCGCCCGGTTCGTGGTCGGCTGCGACGGCGCCGGCAGCACGGTCCGCAAGGCCGCCGGCATCGACTTCCCCGGTACGGACAGCACGGCGTACGGCTTCATTGGCGAGGTCGTCCTCGACGATCCGCCCGGCACCGTGATCAGCATGCACAACGCGGCAGGCGCGGTGATCGCCCTGCCGATCGGCGGGGGACGGTACCGGGTCACCGGCTTCGACCCGGAGAACCAGAATGCCGGTGACGAGCTCACCCTGGAGGCGCTGCGGGCCATCACGAGCCGGGTGACCGGCACCGACTACGGCATGCGCGATCCGAGCTGGCTCACCCGGTTCGGCAACGCCACACGCCACGCGGCGACCTACCGCAAGGACCGCGTGCTGCTCGCCGGAGACGCCGCGCACATGCACTGGCCGGCCGGCGGCGTCGGGCTCAACGTCGGCGTGCAGGACGCGATGAACCTCGGCTGGAAGCTGGCCGCCGAGGTGCAGGGCCGCGCGAAGGCGGGCCTGCTCGACGGTTACCACGACGAACGCCACCCGGTGGGCGAGGCGCTGGCCGAGCACACGCTGGCCCAGGGGGCGCTGATCACCGCGATCACGCCGGACGGGCAGGCGCTGCGCTCCCTGCTGCGCGACCTGATCGCGTCCCACCCGGACCTCGAGCGCACCCTCGCCGAGAAGCTGGCCGCACTCGACATCACCTACCCGCCCTCCGACCCGGCGGCGCACCCACTGGTCGGTACGAGAGCGCCCGCGGCCGAGCCGGATTCGATCATCTTCGGCGCCCTGCACGGCGGCCGACCCGTGCTCCTGGACCTGTCCGGCGGCGGCCGATCGGGCAGGGCGGCCGAGGCCGCGTCGGCCATGGGCATCGAGACGCATTCCGGCCCGTTCGCCGAAACCGGCGGTCCGGACTGGTCCGGCGTCGGCGCGGCGATCATCCGGCCGGACGGATACGTGTGGCGGGCCGTAGACGCCGACTCACCGAACCTGGAGTCGGCGGTGATCCACAGCCTCGACAGCCTGGAGGCGACCTCCTTCTGAGCGAGGCCGCGCAGGGCGTCAGCGTCGGCACGGCGACCGGTAGGGCAGCCCTGGAACGTACAGCCGCCATTCCGCCGGGGTGATGGGGTCGCCCGCTCCGGCGCACACGTTCGAGGCGACGTGCTCCGGGTCGGTGTCCCAGATCCACACCTTCTTGCCGTCACCGCCGGCGGCGAGGGTGCGCCCGTCCCGCGCGAAGGCCACCGTGAACATGGCCCCGGTGCCGGCGGTCAGCGCGCCCAGCTGCGCGGGCCGGCGCCGGTCGTGCACGTCCCACAGCCAGACGGACTCGTCGGTGTCGGCCGCCGCCAGCGTACGGCCGTCGGGGGCGTAGGCGAGCGCGTACACGTATCCGCTCGGCCCGGTGAGCGTCGGGCCGGCGAGGGCAGGCCGTGCGGGGTCGGTGACGTTCCACAGGCGGATGGTCCGGTCGGCACTGCCTTCGGCGAGCGTGCGGCCGTCGGGACTGAAGACGACCGAGAAGACGTAGCTGTCCGGGCCGGTCAGCGGCGCGCCGAGCTGCCGGGGACGTCGCGGATCGCGCATCGACCACAGGCGTACCGTCTTGTCCACGCTGCCCGCGGCCAGCGTGAGCCCGTCCGGGCTGAACGCCACGGAGTAGACGTACGAGCCGAAGCCGGAGAGGGCGGCGAGCGCGATCGGATGCGCGGGGTCGGTGACGTTCCACAGCCGCACGGAGTTGTCGTCGCTGCCGGTCGCCAGCACGCGCCCGTCCGGGCTGAACGCGAGCGTCTCGATGTTCAGCGAGTGCGCGCGGAACGCCGGGCCACGCGGGACGGGACGCTGGGGATCGGTGGCGTCCCACAGCCGTACCGTGCCGTCGCGGCCGCCGACCGCGAACAGCCGCCCGTCCGGGGCGAACACGATAGAGGTGGCGAAGCCCGACGCGTTGCGGATCGCGGGGCCGAGCCGTCGCAGGGCCGGCACCGACCAGAGCTGGGCGTCCGCAGCGCCGACGAGCAGTACGTGCCCGTCCGGGCGGAACGTCACCATGCTCACGACATCGGAAGAGGTGCCCAGCACGGGAGCCGGCAACCGCCAGACCCGTACCGTTCCGTCGGCCGCGCTGGTGATGATCGAGGAGTGGCCGGTGTCGAAGACGACTCCGGTGACGGGGCCCGGATGCTGGAACGTGGCGGTGACCTTGTGCGCGGCGACGTCCCACAAGCGCACCAGGCCGTCGGAGCCGGCGACCGCCAGTTCCGACGCGTCGTGGCCGAACGCCAGGGCGTTCACCCAGCTCGTCGCGCCGCTCAGCGGCCGCCCGAGCCGGGTGGGGTGCCGCCGGTCGCTCACGTTCCAGAGCCATACGAGGTTGTCGGCGCCGCCGGCGGCGAGGGTGCGGCCGTCGGGGCTGAACGCGACCGCGTACACGCGCTTGGCCGGTCCCGCGAGCGGCGGCCCCAGGGCGGCCGGGTGCCGGGGATCGGAGAGGTCCCACAGGCGTACGGTGTGGTCGTCACTTCCGGCCGCGAGGGTGCGGCCGTCCGGGCTGAACGTCACCGACTGGATGTAGCTGCGGGCGCCGGACAACGGCCGGGCGAGCGCCTTCGGGTGGTGCGCGTCCGTCACGTCCCACAGGCGTACCGACCGGTCGCCGCTGCCCGCCGCGAGGGTGCGCCCATCCGGGCTGAACGCGACGGAGTACACGAGGGCGGCCGGACCGGTGAGCGGTGGCCCCAGGGCGGCCGGGTGCCGCGCGTCGGTGAGATCCCACAGGCGTACGGTGTGGTCGCCGCCGCCCGCCGCGAGGATACGGCCGTCGGGGCTGAACGCGACGGAGTAGATGATGTCCGCCGGTCCCGTGAGCGCGGGCGCGATCGGGCGCGGAACACCGGGCACGGTGGCGTCCCAGAGCCGTACCGTCCGGTCGGCGCCGCCTGCGGCCAGCAGTCCGCGCGAGCTCAGGGCAACTGCCTGCATGACGCCGGTGGAGCCCAGCAGGCGCGTGACCGGCGGCAGGGCCGAGGAGTCGATGAGGCTGGAGCGGGCCTCCGCGGTCGGCGCGATCCGGTACGCGGCGAGACTGAGCTGGGCGGCCAGCGAGACGTCCTTGTCCCGTACGCGGTTGGCGCGTCCCGCCACGAGCCGGGAGATGGCGAGGTTCCGTTGCCGACGGGCCGACGCGCGCTGTTGCAGGGCCACGACACCCGTGGTCACCGCGAGGAGAAGGAGGGCGACGAGCGCCGCGATCGTCTGGCGCAGGCGGCGGATGCCCAGCCGTTCCTGACGCACGCTGGTCTGGAGGAATTCGCGCGCCAGCGGTGACAGCTCGTCGTGGTGGTTCGAGCCGGCCCATTCGCGGGCCGCGGCCAGCCGCGTGCCACGGTAGAGCACCGCCGGGTCGCGGTGCTCGCGCTCCCACGCGTCCGCCGCGTCGGCGAGTTGCTGGGCGACGATCCTGCCGGTGCGGTCGGCGTCGATCCAGGCGCGTAACCGGGGCCAGGCGTGGATGAGCGCCTCGTGACTGATCTCCAGCGTGTCCAGGTCCGCGGTGATCAGCCGCTGCTCGATGAACTCGTCGACCACCGACTCCAGTTCGGTGGAACCGTGGAGCAACTCGGCACGGGACACCCGGCGACGCGTGTCCGCGGCATCGGTCGAGACCCGTACGAGCCGCAGGAAGAGGTGCTCCGCGAGCCGGCGCCGCCGAGCGTCGAGGGCCGCGAACGCGGCCTCGGCGGTCTGTGCCACCGCCCCGGATATCCCGCCGCTCTCCCGGTAGTGCGCGGCCGTCAGCTTCTTGCGCTGGCCGCGTTGCCAGGTCGCGAGGAGGGCGTGGGACAGCAGGGGCAGCGCGCCCGCGTTCGCGTCGGTGGCCGGAGCGAGGTCGCGCAGGACCAGATCGACCAGGCCGTCCTCGACGTCGAGCCGGGCCTTCCGCGCGGGTTCGAGGATGGCCCGGGAGAGCTCCGCCTCGCTCATCGGTCCGACGATCACCTGTGACCCGTCGAGTACCCCGGCGAGCGCGCGGTTGCCGAGCGCGTGGGGGTAGAAGTCGGCGCGCAGGCCGAGGACGACGGTGACACCGTTCATCTCGCACAGGGCGGAGATGAACGCCTGGCGTTCGTCGTCGGCGCAGACGGTGAAGACCTCTTCGAACTGGTCCACCACCAGGACCGATCCCTCGGGCATCGGCTCCGCGATCTCGGCGAGGGGGTGGACGCCGGGGGTGATCAACCGCCAGGGCCGGTCGAGAGAGGGGATCAGGCCGGCGCGCAGCAGTGACGACTTGCCCACACCGGACGGCCCCACCAACGCCATCACTCCCGTGCCGGACTCCACCCGCGCGGTCAGCGCCCGGGTCGGCTCCTCCCGGCCGAAGAACCAGTCGGCGTGCTCCGGCTGGAAGCTCGCGAGGCCGCGGTAGGGCGCCGGTGCGTCCGAGCGGGCGGGGCCGGGTGTCCGCCGGACCCGACGCAACGCCTGCGACCACTCCTCGAGCTGGCGCGGGTCCGTCACGCCACAGGAACGGAGCAGATCGGCGAGCAGGCCCGGTGGCTTGAGGGGTGGGAGATGACGTCCGCTGAGGTAACCGCCGACGGTACTGCCCGGGACGCCGGCGGCCTTCGCGAGGTCTCGGACGGTCAGCCCCGCGAGTTCCTTCGCCAGGTTGAGCTCGCGGGCGAAGTCCTGGCGCGTGGCGATGCCGGCGGGGTCCGGCTGCCGGCCGGGTGAATCGGGCGGAGCTGGCAATGGCGTCTCCGGTGCTCCGGGTGTTGTACGGCCTTGTACGAGTATTTCACGATCCCTTTTTCCACGGTCGTACCTGGCGTTTCTCTGAAGGTGCCCGATATGGGCGACGGGAGACGAAGGAGATCATGATGAGTACTCGGACGGGCGAGAAGTCGATTTACCGGCTGTCTCTTTCTTGGGTGCAGGGTCGGCCGCCGTCCTGCGGCCGACGCTTCGGCGGGCAGGGCGAAGAGGACGGTGACGCCGGCTGAATTCCATTCGGAATCTCATGCCGGCCGAGGGCGGGAGGCGCGAGCCCGCAGCCGCCCGCCCTCGGCCGCCCAATCCGGAACCTGTGGCGGTCGGATTGGCCCGCTATTCGCCACAAACGGAGCTGTTAACCGATGTTCGGAGCCAGCCACGATGGCGGCTATACCGGACGATCTCATCCCGCGGAGGTACTCGTGGACGCTGCCCGGCTGGCCGTCAATGCCGTATCGATCCTCGCCGCTCACCTGCCCGAACTCGCGGACGACGCCGTTCGGGCCAAGACCGATGCCGCGTTGGGCGCGCTGTACGACATCGTCGGCAAGCGGCTCGCGGCGGATGGCGCGACGGCCGCATTCGTCGATTTCACAAAAGATCCTGACAACGGCCGCCAGGTCGGCCGGCTCCTGAGCAACGCGATCGCCGCGGACCCGAACTACCGCGCCCGCCTCGCGGCCGCCGTCGCCCGCGCCGAGGGCGACGACCGCTCTCGCACCTCCGTATCGCAGCGCGTCTCCGGAGGCACGGTCGGCAACATGATCGGCCGGGACAACAACGTCGACAACAGCGTACGGAGGACCAACAACACCGGCGGGATCTTCGTCACCGTGGTCGTGCTGGCCGTCATCGCGCTGGTCGCCTACGTCCTCTACCTCGGCGGCCGAGCGGCCTACCGGGCGATCTCGCAAGGTCTGTCGGCCGGCTCGACCTGCGCGCAATTCCTGGACGCCGATCAAGACACCGAGCAGCGCGCGATCGTCAAGATCGCGGCGTCGGAGAACGTCGGGGGCGCGGGCAGCCCGCTCGCCCTGCCCGCCATCAGGTACGACTGCAGCTCGGAACCGGACGCGAAGCTCGGCGCGGTCATCGCCAAATTCCGCGGGCAATTCTGACGAGAGCACGCGGAAACGGTTACCCGGTAACGGCCGGGTACGTTCCAATAACGATCTGACCGTTCTTCGGCCCCCTGAAAGTGGAAGGAGGTGAATATCGCGGCGCACCGCGCGTACCATTCGGTACCGGCGTGGCGCCGAACGGGGTCGGAGATGGTCGATGCCATTTTCTGGGGACGGTCCAACAGGGGACGAGGAGAAAGAGCGCGCTCGCGAGGTCGTGAACCGCTGCCTGAGAGCCATGAAGGCCAGAGGGCTGCCGGGATCGGCCGCCGACATCGCGCGCAAGCTCGACCTCCCGGACGGGAGCGTAAGGAAGATCCTCTCGTGTCAGCGGCCGTTGAGGCCGGAATTCCTGCGTGACCTCGGCATGCTCGCCGGGCTGCCGGTCGTCGGCCTGTTCCAGGCCATGGGCTGGCTTCCGGAGGACGAGGTCACCCAGACGCCGCCCGGTATGGCGGGCCGTCTGGGGACGGCCCTCGAACTCCTAGGAGATACGCTGCCGCTCATCGAGCGGCTCAGCGGGCCGGCGCCGCTCGCGCCTGTGGCGGCGGCGCAGCTGGTCCTCGGCGATCGTGACGGCGCGGAGCGCTACGACGTCCGGCTGTCGCAGGTCGTCTCCGGTGAGCGATACCGCGCGGTCACGAACGCCGTCGCCGAGTTCCTGCCAAGGGACGGCGCGACACCCCTGCCCTATGAGATGGCCGAGGAGATGGCGTACACCGCCGGGCTCAACTGGCGGCCGACACCCGAAGACGTCGCGCGGCACCCCGGCCACAGCGCGGTCGCGCTGGAGCTCCAGGCCCGCACGCACAGCCTGCGGCGAGACGGTCAGGAGTACAGCTGGCAGGGCGGGCCGGGGCACGTGACGTGGCGATCCGTGGCACAGACGTGGCCGACGCACCTGCTGGTGCAGGATCCGATCGCCGGTCGCCAGCTCGCCGTCACCGAGGGCGCACCGGTCTGCGAAGACCAGCGGCCCATCGTGGTCGTCGGCGGTCGGCACGGCACCGGCCTGGCCGCGGCTCTGCTGGCCGAGGCCCTCGGGCGGCAGTTCGTGCTGGTGCGCAATGACATCGAGGTGGCGCGGCACGGTCAGGTGCGGGCGGTGCCACCGGACGCCCACCGGAGCCGGACCGGTGCCTGGATCGAGGTGGCCCGGCACATCGCCCGGGTGGCCGAGGACGGCATCGCCTGGCCGGCCGTGGTCCTTGTCCGGCCCGCCGCATTCGAGGAGAAGGGCGTCGGCGCGCGGATCCACGCGTACGCGCTGCGCCTGCTGCGCGAAACGCCGGCCCGGATCATCTACGCGCGTACTCCTCCCGCATTCCTGGAGTGGTGGGGTGCCCGGATCGAGGGCGATCACGATCCCGGCGAGCACGACGGCGCGCAGTGGGCGGCGCGGACCGCGCGGCTCTACGCGGAGATCGAGACCGTACTCGCCGAGCGCCGGGCAGGGGATGACCTGTTGCTGCGCGTCCCGGATCCGGAGGGCGCGCTCCCACCGCACGACCCGGCCGTTCCGGCGGAGATCATGGACTGGACGGCCCGGGTCGCGTGGACCGCGATCGAATGGCTGGCCGGGCGGGACCGCGGCCTGCCGGACCGCCTCCGCCGCGGCCACGTGAAGAGATGGCGGGGGCTGCTCGCCGCCGACCCCGACGCGTCCGTGCCCATCCTGGACGACCTGGCCTGACCCGTCCACGGCGTATCCGCTGGTGACGCCCCACGACCGTGCCCTCAGTGGCCCGGGCGACCGCGCGGACCGGACAGTGCGCGCCAAGGCTCACCTCGACCCGGCATCTCCTGGGACAGCGGTCGGTGTCCGGGATGCGGCGGGAGCCTGCGGGAGCGCCTGCAGGAGCGACCCGTTGTGCACCAGCCAGGTCGCCGTCTGCAGGTCCGGTGTCAGGTAGCGGTCGTCGCCGAGCGGCCTGATGTAGTGCCTGATCGCATCCTGCAGGCGCCGGGTCCCGGCGCCGAGCGGCAGGCCCGACATCTGCCCGGCTATCAGGTCGACGCCCTGTGCCGACATCAGCAACTGCACCGCGAGTACGGTCTCCAGCCGGTCGAGGTTGCCCTGCAGGTTGCGCACCGACGCCATCGCCATGGTGTTGTGGTCCTCCTGCCCGAACTTCGCCGGGCGGGACAGCACACCGGCGGGCGCGGCGCGTACCTGCATCTCGGGGACCAGCGCGGTGGCCACGGACTGTACCTGGACCATTCCGGAGTTCAGTCCCGGGGTACCGCCGGCGAGGTTGGCCGGCAGGCCGTAGCTCCACGTCGGCGACAGGAGCCGGGCGGACAGTTCCTGCGACAGGACGCCCAGATCGGTGATCTCGGCGTTCAGGGAGTCGGCCGTGTGCCCCAGGAGCGAGCCGTCCCAGTTGCCGCCCATGACGAACTCGTACGCGCGCTGGTCTTTCTGCGGGAAGACCAGCGGGTTGGACGTCGAGGAGTTGGCCTCCCTCCGCAGGACCGTACGCGCGTCGTCGAGCCCGTGGCGGAGCACGGCCATGATGTGCGGGGCCGCCCGCACCGACACCGCGTCCTGGATCCGCGGGTGATAGTGGACCGGGTCGAGCCGCCGGCGCCCCTCCTCCGTCATCCATCCGGAGCCGCTGACCAGAGCGCGGAGCCGGGCCGCGACGGCGCTCTGCTCGGGGAAGTGACGTTCGGCGTGGGTGCGGGCGTCCAGCGAGCTCTCCTCGGCCCGGGTCGCCTCCATGAACAGCCCGAACGCCCCCTCGGCCTGGTCGGCGAGCGCGGTGGCCCGGTGTACGGCGTCGAGCAGCGATGCCGCGACGACGGTGCTGCCGCTGACGATCGGGAGCGCCTCGCCCGCCTCCAGCACGAAGTCCCGGGGTAGCCCGGCCTTGGGCAACATCGCGGACGCGGGGCCCTCCTGGCCTCGATACCGCACCGGCGCGTCCTCGCCGATCGCCGCGAGCCCGGCGGCGGCCTGCGGCTGCAGGTCCCCGGTGCCCAGCGAGCCGATCTGCGGCATCCGTGGCGTGACCCCGGCGTTGACCAGTGAGAGCAACCGCTCCGGTACCTCTGGGCGGACCCCGAAGGTGCCCCTGGCCATCTGGTTCGCCTTCAGCACCAGGGCCAGCCTGACCACGTCGTCCGGGAACGCGGGACCGACTCCCGCGGCGTTGGACCGCAGGATGGACCGCTGGAACTGCCGCTGCTGATCCGGCGTCAGCGGCTTGTCCTTCAGCGGTCCCAGCGCCTGGTTCCAGCCGTACACCCGCTGCCCTGAGGCGATTCTCGCCAGCGCTCCCTGCCGGGTCTGGACCATGTGGGCGCGCGTGGCGGGCGCCAGCCGCACCGACACCGCGTCGCCGTCCAGGATGGCGAACGCCTGCTCGACCGACAGCGACGCGCCATCGAGGACGAGGGTCCGGGCCGGGGACGCCGGGCCACCGGTCGGGACGCCGGACGGATGGACGGCAAGCGCTCTGGCGGGCATGGTCAAGCCGGCGAGGCAGACGGCTCCCACGGCGATCCGCGCCGTACCAGTGATCAACTCATCCCCCGAGACCTCCGGTATCCGGTCCGAGACCGGCTCAGAGCCGTGTGTAGCCCTCGCGGCGGGCGGAGGGGAAAGCGGCTCAGCGGTTGTTGCCCGAGCCTTGACCGGTGGACGAGCTGTTCTGGCGGGACGAGGAATGCGGCCGGCTCACGGCAGCGCTGGTCACAGGTTCTGTACGGCGGTCCACGTCCGATCGAGAACGGCGTACATCACGAGAACGACGTTGAACGCCCAGAACGTGATCGTCACCCACAGGTCGCGTTGCCGGGCCATGGCGTCCTCCCCCGAACTGGGCCCTCTCAACACGTACGGCCATGCCGTGCCGCACGCTCATTTTATATCTATCACTTGCTCAAGCCTGCAACTATCGTGGGCTTCGGAGGGTCCGGTCGTGCGCTCGCGACCTACCCTCCGACCTGAGGGGTGCGTCCGATCGCCCGTTCGCCCGCGATCGCTTGAGGCCTTTGTCCACATCTGATATTTGTACAGTTCTGCAAATGTCGAGTGGTCGGCCCGGCCGGCACCGTTGCTGAGCGTGTCGATGCGATGTTGCGGCCCGCGGGCGGGATCATCCGATCCGGGCTGAGAAGGCGTGACCCTCGCGTTCGGCGAGCGGACGATCGGGAGACTGCATGGCATTGCGTCAGGCTGAACGGCCCGCGGTGTCGGGTCGCGGACCGGTTCCGGTCGCCGGATTGTGGCGGGCGCTGGGCCTCACGATGGCCTCGGTGTTCGTATGGGGCGTGGCGCACGTGGCGGCGGGGCGTCGCCTGGCCGGTGCGGCCCTCATGGGGCTCTACGGCGTGTTGGTGTCCGCCGCCGTGCTGTCCGTGCTGCTGTTTCAGGAGAAGCTGCAGCAGATCGCGGTCCAGCACACCTGGCTCGGCGTCATCACGATCGGGATCCTCGCGCTCGCCCTGACCTGGGCGCTGATCATCATCCGCTCCTACCAGGTGGTGCGGCCGGTCGGCCTGCCGCCCGCGATGCGCGTCGCGGCCGGCTCCCTGGTCGTGGTGATGACGCTGTTGGTCTGCATGCCGCTGGTGTACGCGGCGAACACCACGTACGTGCTCGGCAACACGCTGTCGAACATCTTCCCCGGGGAAGATCATTCCGGCCAGCCGGTGAACGCCGCGAACCCGTGGAAGAACCTGCCTCGCCTGAACGTCCTGCTGCTGGGCGGTGACGGCGGGCAGGACCGTACCGGCATCCGCACCGACAGCATGACCGTCGCCAGCATCGACACCAAGACCGGCGACACCGTACTGTTCGGCCTGCCCCGGAGCCTGCAGAAGTTCCAGATGCCGCCCCGGCTGCAATCCCGGTGGCCGGACGGTTACACCGGAGATCCCGGGGATCAGGGCCTGCTGAACGAGCTGTACATCATGGGTGAGCGGCACCCCGAACTCGAGCCGGGCTACAACAAGGGCCAGCGCGGCCCGCATCTGCTCGAGGACGTGATCGGGTATCTGCTCGGCCTGAAGATCAACTACTACGTCCTGGTCAACCTCGGGGGCTTCAAGGACATCGTGAACGCCATGGGCGGCGTACGGGTGCACATCGAAAAACGGCTCCCGATCGGTGGTGAACCCGAACGAGGCATCCCACCGTCCGGCTACCTCGAACCCGGCTGGCACAAGCTCGATGGCGAAGACGCCCTGTGGTACGGCCGCAGCCGGCACGCCGATGACGACTTCCATCGCATGGATCGGCAGAAGTGCCTGTTGAAGGACATCGCCGACCAGGCCGACCCGCAGACGGTCGTCACGCATTTCGAGAAGCTGGCCAAGGCGGCGCAGAACACCATCTTCACCAACATCCCCTCGGCGCTGCTGCCGGCTCTGGTGAAGCTGTCCGGCACGGTCAAACACGGTGCCGACCTGCAGAACCTGGCGTTCAACCCGTACAAGCTGGCCGGGTTCCACGTGTACCAACCCGATGTCGCTCTCATGCGCCGGGTGGTGGCAGGCGCCATCACCGGCAGCCAGAACCCGCAGCCGCCGAGCACGTCCCCCTCCGCGGCGAAGAAGAAGCACACGGCGCGCAGGCCGGTGGCCGCCACCGCGACGCCGACGAGTGGCGGCGGGGGCGCCGTCTCGCTGAAGAACGCCTGCGGCTGAACCCGAGTCCATGAACGTACGACTCGGGACCTGGGCTGCGGGAAGTGTCCGACGCGGCGACGTCGTTTGCGCATCAGTGGTCTCCTCAGGGAGGCTGGACGGTGGCTGAACAGACATGGAGGTTGTCGTGACGGATACCGTTGCCGGCGAGCCGGAGTATCTGTCGCCCGAGTTCCTTCAGGACATGGCGGGCACCTTCGGGCTGCTGGCTTCGACGATGCGTCTGCACATCATGTGGGTGCTGGCCCACGGAGACTGCGATGTCGGGACGATCGCCGGATACGTCGGCGGGAGCGTCCCGACGGTCAGTCACCACCTGGCCAAGCTCAAGCTCGCCGGGCTGGTGCGGTCGCGCCGGGAAGGCCGTCGCCAGATCTATCTGGTCGACGACCCGCACATCGTGACGGTCGTGCGGCAGATGGTCGACCGCATGCGCGATCGGTCGACCGGCTTGGGACGCCGCCGTGGCGTGGGCGCCTGATCCCCTTCCCGACCTCGCCCCACCGCGGCCTGACGCGGCCGACCGGCCACGACTTCCCGACGTACGCGGCCGGCTCGCCGAATTCGCCTCGATGCCGATCCATCAGGTGCTCCGGCGGCTGGACAGCGGGCCGCGGGGCCTGGAGGAGGACAAGGCCCAGGAACTGCTGGCACGGCACGGCGACAACGTCATCGCCGGTTCGCCCGCGCCGCATCGGGGCGCCAGGCTCTGGCACGCGCTGACCAACCCGTTCGTCGGGATCCTGCTGGTCCTCGGCGGCGTGTCCGCGGCACTCGGGGCCTTCGGCGCGGCCGCCGTGATCGGCGCGATGGTGGTCATCAGCTGCTGGCTGCAGGTCCGCCAGGAGCAACGCTTCGACCGCGTCGCCGCGACCCTGCGGGCGATGGTGGTCAGCACGGCCACCGTGGTCCGGCGCGCGAGCGCCGACGCGTCGTCGGCCGCCCGGGAGGTACCGACCGACCAACTCGTCCCCGGCGACGTCGTGAACCTGGGTCCCGGTGACATGGTCCCCGCCGACGTACGGCTGTTGCGATCGGCGGGCCTGGCCGTGGACCAGGCCGTGCTGACCGGAGAGGCGCTCCCGGTCGCCAAGCACGCCACTCCGGACGAAGCGGTCCCCGACATCGCGGCCGTCCGGTCGGCCGGCGACCTGGGAACCATCGACTGCCCGTGGCTGTGTTTCATGGGCAGTACGGTGACCACCGGGACCGGGACCGCCGTGGTCGTCGCCACCGGCGCCGCGACGTACTTCGGGGCGATGCACGCCCACCTGGCACCACGACGTGCCGAGACCGCCTTCGACCGAGGAGTCCGGGGCGTATCGCGGGCGCTCATCGGCCTGATGCTCGTCTGCGCCCCGCTGGTCTTCATCGTCAACGCCGCGGTGCACGGCGTCCGGTTCGCCGCGCTGTGGTTCGCCATCTCCGTCGCGGTCGGCCTCACCCCGGAGATGCTTCCGGTCATGGTCAGCACGGCACTGGCCCGAGGAGCGCGAGCCGGCGCCCGGCACAACGTGATCATCAAGCGGCTGCCGGCCATCCACAACCTCGGCGCGATCGACGTGCTGTGCACGGACAAGACCGGAACGCTCACCCAGGACCAGGTGAGCGTCGACTGCCACATCGACACCGATGGACGTCCTGATCCACAGGTGCTTCGCTGGGCGGCGCTGAACAGCGCGATGGCGGCGCACGGCGACACGGTCCTGTTCAACGAGCTCGATGAGGCGTTGCTGACCTACGCCGAGCAGGCGAGCATCCCGGTCGATGACGTCACCGCCGTGGACGTCATCCCCTTCGACTCCACCCGGCGGCGCGGCAGCGTGATCATCCGAGCCGGCGGCCGGCCGGGCACCGACATCCTGATCACCAAGGGGGCCGTGGAGCAGACCCTCGACCGCTGCACCCGGCTGCGCCGCGACGACGGCGACGTCCCGCTCACGACGGCGGACCGGCAGCGGCTGCGTGAGGTCGGCGACCGGCACGCCGCCGACGGGGTCCGGCTGCTGGCCGTCGCCATCGCCGACAGGCCGGCGCGCCTCCGCCCCTATCGCCCAGAAGACGAGCAGGGACTCACGCTGGTCGGGTTCGTCGGCTTCCGCGACCGTCCCCGGGAGTCCGCGGCCGCCGCGGTGACGTCCCTCGCCGCGCGCGGTGTCACCGTGAAGGTCCTCACCGGAGACCACCCGCTGGTCGCCGAGCGGATCTGCCGCGACGCCGGGATGGACCCCGGGCAGATCGTGCTCGGCGACGACATCGACGCGCTCGGCGACGCCGCACTCGGGGACCTGGCCGACCGGACCACCGTGTTCGCGCGCATCGATCCGGAGCAGAAGGCCCGGATCGTCCGCGCGCTGCGAGCGGCCGGCCGAACGGTCGGATTCCTCGGCGACGGCGTCAACGACTCACCGGCCCTGCGGGACGCCGACGTCGGGATCACCGTCGACGGCGCCGTCGCCATCGCGCGCGAGTCCAGCGACGTCGTACTGCTGCGCGGCGACCTCCTGTCGGTGGCAGAGGCGATCACCGAGGGCCGGCGGACCTTCGCGAACATCAAGAAGTACCTCGAGATCACCATCTCCTCGAACTTCGGGAACGTGCTGTCGATGCTGGCGGCGAGCGTGCTGCTGCCGTTCCTGCCCATGCTGCCGATGCAGATCCTCGTCCAGAATCTGTGCTTCGACCTGTGCCTGCTGCCGCTCGCCTTCGACCACGTCGACGAGCGCGAGCTCCGCCGACCACGCACCTTCGACTCGGCCCGCCTGACCCGGTTCGTGCTGTGGCTCGGGCCGGTCAACACCCTGGCCGACCTGGTCGCGTTCGGCATCCTGCTGCACATCACCGGGGACCACCCCGCGCCGGCCGCGCAGGCGTTGTTCCACACCGGCTGGTTCGTTGAGAACCTGCTCACCCAGGCGGCCGCGGTCCACCTTCTGCGCAGCCGCCGGCTGCCCTCACTGCGCGACCACGCCGCGCTCCCCGTGCTGCTCGGCACCGCCGCGATCGCGGGCATCGCCATGGCCCTGCCGTGGTCCCCCCTGGCCGGCGCGGTGGGAATGACCGCTCTGCCCACGGCCTGCCTGCTGTCCCTGATCCTCGTGCTCATCCTCTACTGCGTTCTCATCGCCGTGGCCAAGACCCTGTGGCACAGAGCCGACGGCCAAAAGAGCTTCGATACCGCCCGGCCCCGCGGCTGACGGCCCCGGATCCGGGCGGCGGCGCGGCGGGAGTTCAGCGGCGGGCGGCGGCTCGGCGCGGGCGGGGGTGGATGCGGCCACGGCGCGCCGCCAGCCGCAGGAACAGGACCGTCGGGATCCCGCAGATCAGGATCGCCACGAGGCTTCCCTCGGGGCCGAAGCTCCCGCCGGTCAGTGCGGCCGATCCGGACAGTGTGCCCTTGAGCAGGCCCACCGTGCCGTGCGAGCCGGACACCGTGACCCCGAAGATGCCGCCCTCGGCGAAGTTCCAGCCCAGGTGCATCCCGATCGGCAGCCAGAGGGTACGGGTGGCGGCGTAGGTCGCGCCGAACATCAGCCCGGCCTCGATGGCGATCGCGATCGCGCCCCAGATCGTGGCGTGCGGGTTGACCAGGTGCAGCATGCCGAACGCCAGCGCGGAGACGACGAGCGCGCCCCGCGTGCCGGCCATCTCCTCGACGATGCGGAACAGCACGCCCCGGAACATCAGCTCCTCGGTGACCGCCACGGCGCACATCAGACCGAAGCCGGTGAGGGCGACCCAGAGGGAGCCCCAGCTCGCGCGGTACCCGCCGAACATCGCGATGATGCCGATGGCGGCCACGAACAGGCCGATCCCGATCAGCGTTCCGCGGCGCGTCTCCGCGACCGCGCCGTCGCGGGCCAGCTCGGCCACCTCGCGGCGCTCGACGAGGCGTACGACCTTGAGATAGGCGAGCAGGACGAGCACGGCCAGGGCGACTCCGACCGGCAGCCCCACCACGGGGACGTCGTCCAGCCCCTGGTCGATCCCGCCGACGACGGAGTCGATCAGCACCAACAGCACCAGCAGCAGGATCAGGCGGGCCCACGCCGGGCGCAGCCACCGCCGGGGTGCGCCGGCCATCGGCGGGGTCTCCCTGCCCTCCGCCAACGAGGCATCGAACGTCATCACGATCATCTCCCGGTTTCCTCGGCCCGGGGTGCCGGGCCGTCCGGGAAAACGGTAGGGACGGCGAGGCCGGGGGATCATCGCGCCGCGGAGTGCACCTCGCGTAGCTCGCCCGAGGGACGGACCCCGGTCAGTCCCCGGCGGTGACCAGGCCGATCCGGTGGGCGAAGACCACCGCCTGCACCCGGTCGCGCAGGTCGAGCTTTGTCAGGATGCGCGAGACGTGCGTCTTGACGGTCTCGTGGCTGACCACCAGGGCGGCGGCGATCTCCGCGTTCGAGAGCCCGCCGGCGACCAGCTTCAGCACCTCCCGCTCCCGGTCGGTCAGCGCGGCCAGGGGCCCGTCCGAGCTCGGCACCGCGCGCACCCGGTCGCCGAACCGGCCGATCAGCCGCCGGGTCACGGCCGGCGCCAGCAGCGCCTCGCCGGCGGCGACGGTGCGCACCCCCGCCACCAGCTCGGCCGGCCTGGCGTCCTTGAGCAGGAAGCCGCTGGCCCCGGCCCGCAGCGCCTCGTACACGTACTCGTCGAGGTTGAACGTCGTCACGACCAGCACCTTCACCGGGTCGGTGACGCCCGGGCCCGCCAGCAGCCGGGTCGCCGCGATACCGTCCAGCACCGGCATCCGCACGTCCATCACGACCACGTCCGGGCGCAGCCGGCGAGCCAGCTCCACCGCGCTCTGACCGTCCCCGGCCTCGCCGACCACCGTCAGGTCGGGCTGGGCCGTGAAGATGGTGACGTAGGCGGTCCGAAGCAGTTCCTGGTCGTCGCAGACGAGCACGTCGATCGGCCGCTCGGTCACCGCTCGCTCCCCACCGGAATGCGGGCGTGCACGGTGAAGCCGCCGTCCGGGCGACCGCCGGCCCGCAGCTCGCCGCCGACGACGCTGACCCGCTCGCGCAGCCCGGTCAGCCCGCGGCCGTCGCGGGACGCGGTGACGACCGGGCCGTCGGTGCTCACCTCGATGTCGACGTCGGCGCCGTAGCGAACCCGCACCACCGTGGGGTACCCGGCGGCGTGCTTGAGCGCGTTGGTCAGCGCCTCCTGTACCACCCGGTAGACGGCCAGCTCTGCGCCACTGGTCATCGGCTGCCTCTCGCCCTCCTCGGTCAGCTCGACCGGCTGCCCGGCCGAGCGCGTGCTCTCCACCAGGTCGCTCAGACGGGCCACCGACGGCGCCCGCTCCGCGTCGGGCACCGAGTCGAGCACCCCGAGGAAGTACCGCAGCTCCGCCAGCGTACGGCGGCCGGTGTCGCCGATCGTGGCCAGTCCGCTCGTCGCCCGGCCGGGCTCGTCGGCGATGACGAACTGGGCCGCGTCCGCCTGGGCGACCATGGTGGTCACGTGGTGGGTCACCACGTCGTGCAGCTCCCGCGCGATGCGCGCCCGCTCCGCCGCGATCGCCGAGTCGGCGGCCCGGCGGCGCCGTCCGGCCTCCTGCCGGGCGCGAGCCCGCATCCAGACGCCCACCGCGCAGCAGCCGGCGAGGAACAGATAGAACGTGAAGAACGCGACCGGCATCTCGGACGAGCCCTGCGCGCGCAGCGCGACCGCGAGGGCCGCGTACGCGATGGTCCCGGCGACGGCCAGCGTCCGGCGGGCCCGCTCCTGGTGGGCCCCGGCGCTGTACAGCGCGATGATGAGGCCCTCGCTGGCGAAGGTCGCCGGGTAGCCGAGCAACTCGTGCAGCCCGAACGCGACGAAGATGAGCGCGAGGCACCACGCGGGCCGGCGCCGGCGTGCGACCAGCGGCAGGCACTGGGCGAAGAGCAGCGCGAGGCCGAACGGGTCGAGCGCACGGTGATTGTTGTAAGCCAGGATCATGCCCTCGTGCGCGACGCCCGGTGCGAACGCGAGTAGGGCGAACACCGTCGCCAGCGCGCCATCGCGCACGGTCAGGCCGCGCCCGCGCCACCACGTCCCGATCGGCCGTAGCCGGTCGAGCGGCGCCACCTTCCCGGTCACGCGGTGAGGCTAATGGGAGCGAGCACCCAGATTCCAGACATTGCGGTACGTCGTCGTTTCCGGAAGAACCACCACCCCCGAGTACGAAGTGACGAATGGTCGGTGGCGTGCACGTTGATGGCGCCGTTGTCCACCCCTCTGTCCGGTTTAGGACGCCCGGTATGTCATTAACCGCACTGGGTTGACCGTCTCCTGGGTCGAGGTTCACGATGCCGTGGAATGACAACGTTGTCAGTTGTCAGTGATCTCCCGAGAGGAGAGACGATGAGGAGACCGGCGGCGCTCCTGGCGACTGCCGTGGCACTGGTCACGGCGGCCTCCATCGGCGGCGGCACCCCCGCCCTGGCGCAGGTCCCGCACCCTTCGCCCAGTCTTGGATCCCAGCTCGGCAACGCCCGTACGGCCACCTGCGTCAAGGGGCCCGGCGGACGTCTGACCAACTGTCCGAAACCCCTCGCAGCCAAGGCACTGCCGAAGGCCGCCCGGGACACCTCCACCCTCGCGTCCGTGAGTGCCCCCGCCTCACTCGTCGACACGCGTACGTGGACGACCGGCGGCGGCAACACCTTCCCCGGTGCCGACGTGCCGTACGGCATGGTCCAGTGGAGCCCCGACACGATGCCGCACCGGAACGCGGGCGGCGGCTACAACTACGGTGACGAGCAGCTCACCGGCTACAGCCTGACGCACGTCAGCGGCCCCGGCTGCGGCGCAGCGGGCGACATGCCGATCCTGCCGATCACCGGCGGCCTGCCCAGCGGCGACGTGAACGACGCCACGACGTCGTTCACCAACGCCGGCGAGGTCGCCCAGGCGGGCTACTACTCGGCGCAGAGCAACCTGCCCGACACCATCACCTCGCAGTTCACCGAGACCCCGCACAGCGCGATGGGTCGGTTCACCTTCCCCTCCACCGACCAGGCGGGCTTCCTCGTCAAGCTGAAGAACAGCCAGAACGGCGACTCCGCCTCCAGCGCCCAGATCGTCGGGAACAACGAGATCAAGGGCTCGGAGACGAGCGGTGGCTTCTGCGGCGACCGCGCGCAGTACACCCTCTACTACGACATCATCTTCGACCGGCCCTTCACCGCGTCCAAGGTCGTCACCGGGTCGGACTCGAACCCCGACGCCGTGTCGGTCACCTTCGACGCGACGAAGAACGCGACCGTACAGGCGAAGGTCGGCATCTCGTACGTGAGCGCCGACAACGCGAACCTGAACTGGCGCACCGAGAACCCCGGCTGGAACTTCGACCAGGTCAAGAAGGCCGCCCAGGCGTCGTGGAACAGCCTGCTCGGCCGGATCAACGTCTCCGGCGGTACGTACGCCACGACGCAGGAGTTCTACAGCCTGCTCTACAAGGACTTCATCCAGCCGAACATCACGAGCGACGTGAACGGCCAGTTCATGGGCTCGGACGTCAAGGTGCACTCGGTCACCGGCACGCAGAAACAGCAGTACGGCATGTTCTCCGGCTGGGACACGTATCACTCGCTCGCTCAGTTGCAGGCGATGCTGACACCAAAGGAGGCCAGCGACCAGGCACAGTCGCAGGTCAACTACTACGCCGAGAACGGCATCATCCAGCAGTGGGGCTACCTGCACCTGGACAACTGGGTGATGGCCGGCGACCCGGGCACCGCGATCATCGCCGACTACTACGCGTTCGGGGCCAAGGACTTCGACACGAAGACCGCGCTGGCCTCGATGCTGAAACAGGCGACGACGGTCAACGACGTACGCCCGGGTACGGCGCTGGAGGAGAAGTACGGCTACCTGCCCGAGGACGGCAAGTACGGCTGCTGCAACCCGCACAGCCAGGTCTCCTCGCTGCTGGAGTACGACAACGCCGACTTCGCGCTGTCGCGCTTCGCCGGAGCCCTCGGTGACTCGGCGAACGCCAAGATGCTGGAGAACCGGGCGAACAACTGGGTGAACGTCTTCAACACCTCCACCGGACTCCTGACGCCTCGTCTGCAGAGCGGCGCGTTCCTCCCCGGCATCGCGCCGGCGACGGGCAGCCACTACATCGAGGGCACCGCCGCGGAGTACCTGTGGGACGTCCCGAACAACTACGCGGGCCTGTTCTCGCTGCTCGGCGGCGACGCCAAGGTGAAGCCGGCGCTGCGGAAGTTCCTGTCCCGCCCGGACGGCTATGGCGAGTACGCCCAGCTGTCCAATGAGTTCGGCGAGGGCGAGGAGTACGCGCCGGACTACGCCGGCGACCCGGCCGGTGCCCAGCAGGCCGTCAACACCCTGCGGTACGGGCTCTACCTGCCCGGCCCGTCGGGCCTGTCCGACAACGACGACCTCGGGGCCAACAGCTCCTCGTTCGTCTGGGCGATGCTTGGGATGTTCCCGGAGAACCCGGGCAGCGACACGCTCGTCTTCGGCAGCCCCGGCTTCCCGCACGTGACGATCACGCTGCCGAGCGGCAAGACCATCAAGATCAACGCTCCGGGCGTCTCGGCGTCCACGTACTACGTGAAGTCCCAGAAGATCAACGGCCGGCCCAACAGCAAGCTGTCCGTGCCGTTCTCGACCCTCGCCAAGGGCTCGACGGTGGACTGGACGATGAGCTCCTCGGAGACCTCGTGGGGCACGGGCGCGGAGAACGCGCCGCCGTCGTACGGCCCGACGTTCCCCGCCACCGGCGCGGCGAGCCCGTCGTCGCTGATCATGCAGCCGGGCGAGTCCGGGAAGACCACGCTGACGGTGCGGTCCTCGGGCTCGTCGGACCAGGCGGTGGCGTGGCAGGCCACGGCCCCGTCGGGGATCACGGTCACCCCGTCCTCGGGAACCTTGAACGTCCCGGCGGGCGGCAGCGCCTCGGTGGACATCACGGTCAAGGCGGGTGACACGGACGGGAACTACCCGGTGCAGTTCTCCTTGACCAGTCCGCAGGGCCGCATCCTGCCGGCGGCGCTGTCGGTGATCGTCGCCAAGCCGGGCGATCTGGCGCCGTTCTCCGACAACACGGGCATCAGCGACGACAGTGCCCCGTCTTCGGCGAACTACGACGGAGGCGGCTGGAGCTACTCGGAGCAGGCGCTGACGGCGGCGAGCCTGGCGCCGGGCGCGTCGGTGTCGTCGGGCGGGATCACCTACACCTGGCCCAACGTCCCGGCCGGACAGCCGGACAACGTCACGGTCGGGGGCCAGACCATCCCGATCGCGGCGCCGGCGGGTGCCACGAAACTGGGCTTCCTGGGCAGCGCGTACAACGCGGGCGAGGAAGGCTCGTCGGGCACGGCCACGATCACGTACACGGACGGGTCGACGTCGACGGGCTCACTCGGGTTCAGCGACTGGACCCTGGCCGGTGGCAGCGGCACACCGCAGTTCGGCAACGTGACGGTGGCCACCACTCCGTACCGCAACCACACGAGTGGACAGGACAACGTGAAGACGTTCGTCTTCGCCCAGACCCTGCCCATCTCCAGCGGCAAGACGGTTCAGAGCGTGACCTTGCCGTCGTCGCTCAGCCGGGGTGCGATCGGCATCTTCGCCATCGCGGCCGGCTGACAGAGTGATCGCGGAGGCCGGGGCCGTCACGGCCCCGGCCTCTCGCCGTCAACGGCAAAGGGTTCTCACAACCCATCCGTATCGGCTGACCGACTCGCCGCGGCTATCCGTTCAGCACCGCTGTCGGCGAGGTTCTGGCCGCCCGGATGGCCGGGTAGAGGCCGGCGACCGCTCCGATCAGAAGCGTCGCGCCGATCCCGGCGGCGAACACGGCGGGCGGCACGGCGATGGGCCAGCCGTTGATCCTGGCGAACACCGCGACGGCTCCGAACCCGGCGGCCGCCCCGGCCACGCCGCCGAGCGCGGACAGCAGCAGCGCCTCGGCGAGGAACTGGATCCGGATGTGTCCCCGCGTGGCGCCGAGGGAGCGCCGTAGCCCGATCTCGTGGCGGCGTTCGAGTACGGAGATGACCATCGTGTTGGCGACGCCGATGCCTCCGACGAGCAGCGCGACGGAGCCCAGTCCGACGAGCAGGCCGGTGAACGTGAGGTCCGCGGCGTTCTTGGCCGCCAGGGCGTCGGAGGGCCGCGAGACGTCCACGTTCTCGGGGTGCTCCGGGTTCACGGTACGGGGCAGGAGGTCGCGTACCGCCCCGACGTCCGCGTCGGCCGAGCGTTCGTAGATGGTGGTCGGCCTGCCGTCCCAGTGGAACCGCGCCGTGGCGTACGCCTCGCCGATGAGCGCGGAGCTGTCCAGGTCCGGCGCGAGGGGAAGGGCGTCGAGGATGCCGACTACCGTGAACTGGGTGTCGCCGAGCCAGATCTGGCTCCCCGGGCTCACGATGCCGAGCCGGTCGGCGGCGATGCCGCCGAGTACGACGGTGGGGTAGTTCGCGGTCGCCTTGGTGAGCCAGGTTCCCTCCCGTAGCCGGCCGCCCAGGAGGCCGAGAAGGCCGAGGTCGGTGGATCGCACGTCGATGCCGCTGGTGTTGTTCGGGTCGATGAGCCGGCTCCGGTACACGTCCACGCCCGGCAGAGCGGCGACCGCCCCGACCGTCGTGACCTGGTCGATCAGCCCGACCTTCCCCGGAGAGTCGGCCGGCAGGGTGGTGTCCTGGCCGTCGACGGACGTACCCGGCTTGACGGTCAGCAGGTTCGTGCCGAGCGCGGCCAACTGGTCGCTCAGCCTGGCTCGGCTCGAGGTGGAGATGCCCACGACGGCGATCATCGCCGCGATTCCGATCGCGATGCCGAGTGCGGACAGGATGACCCGGGTCGGACGTGCTCTCAGCCCCGCCGCGCCCACCCGGTACACGTCGAGGTAGAGCAGACGCGACCGGTGCGGGTGGACCCGCCGGCCGTGGCTCATACCGTCACTTCGCGGTCGTCGGCGACGACCCGGCCGTCGCGCATGCTGATCCGCCTCGGTATCCGTTCGGCGAGCCGTACGTCATGCGTGATCATGATGACGGTGGTGCCCATCTCGTTGAGCTCCTGCAGCAGGTCCAGCACGCCCGCACCGGAGCGCTGGTCGAGGTTGCCGGTGGGCTCGTCCGCCAGCAGCAGAGCCGGGTCGGACGCGATCGCCCGGGCGATGGCGACGCGCTGGCGTTCACCGCCGGACAACTGGTTGGGCTTGTGGTGGAGGCGGCCCGCCAGGCCGACGCGGGTCAGACTCGCCACGGCGCGGCGCCGTCGTTCGGCGCGGGGGGTTCCGGTGTAGAGGAGCCCGTCCGCGACGTTGTCGACCGCGCTGACCCCGGGCGCGAGGTGGAACTGCTGGAAGACGAACCCGATGCGGTACGCGCGCAGCGCCGACAGTGCCGCATCGCTCATCGCGCCGACGTCGAGGCCGTCGACGAACACGCGTCCGCTCGTCGGGCGGTCCAGCGTGCCGATGATGTTGAGCAGGCTCGACTTGCCCGAGCCGCTGGGGCCGACGATGGCGGCGAACTCACCGGACGCGACCGACAACGAGACGTGGTCGACGGCTCGAACCGGTGGGTCGCCGTGGTCGCGGACCACGCGGTCGAGTTCGATGACGGAATCGGTCACAGTGCCGGCACCACGACTCTCTGGCCCGCGGCGAGTCGGTCGCCGGTCACTTCCACGAAGCCGCCGGCGAACAGCCCGGGCTGGGCCTGGATCGTCTCGGTGGTGGCCGCGTCCCGGACCACCTCCACGCCGTACCCGCCGTCCGGCAGGGCGATGAGAGCCGAGACCGGCACCGTCAGGACGTTCTTGCGACTGGCGGTGGGGAAGTCGACCAGCACCGAGGCCTGCTGGAGGGATCCGGCGTCCGACGGGTGGTCGAGGGTGATCGTCACCGGAACGACGACGGTCTTCGTGCCGTTCTGGTCGACCTGCTCGGGCGCGCCGACTCCGGAGACGGTGCCGGTCGTCGTCTTCCCGGAGGGCAGATCGACGGTCACGTCGCCGCCCACCTTGGCCACGGCCTGGTTCGCGCTCTTGAGCTGTGCGGACACGACCTTGCGGAGACTCGACAGTTTCAGCACGGCGGTACCGGCCGCGACCCGGTCGCCGAGGTGCGCCACGGTCTGCGCGACGCGCACGTCGCCGGTGGCGAAGGCGACCTGCCCGAACCGGATCGTCCCGGTCTCCTTCACCTCGCAGGCGTCCTGCCATCGCCGGATCGCGGCCTTCGTCATTGCGTCGAAGTGAGCATCGGGCGCACCGCTGAAGTAACCGAGCGCGGCGAGGCTCTGCTCCAGTTGCCGTACGTCCGGCCCGTCGGACATGCCGCTCGCCAGCGTCCGCCACATCGGGGTGTGCCCGCGCAACAGCCGTACGGGCCGGTCGTCGATGGAGTAGAGGGCGCCGCCGAGCTTCACCCGGCTGCCCGCGCGCGGGAGACGGGTGATGATGCCGGCGTGGCCGGCACTGAGCCCCTCGGCCCCGCTGTAGCCCAGCGACCCGGGCGCGGTGACGGTCTCCCGGAGCGTCCTGCGTTCCACGAGAGCGGTGCCCGGCACACGCTTGTGCCCGGGCTTCTGAGCGGCACCGCCACCGGACCGTACGGCGACGACCGCTGCGGCGGCGACGACGGCGGCCACCGCGATCGACCAGACCCAGGCCCGGCGGCGCCGTCGATTCCGTGCGGGAAGCGTCATGCCTTCATGCACGCGTCGAGGTCCCGCTGCTTGACGTTCACGCCCGCCGGTATGACCAGGGCCTCTCCCGGCTTGGGATCTTTGACGTCGTATCCGCGGTCGCGGAGGCACTTGGCCTTCCGGAGGTATCCCTCCTGCAGCTGCTTGGGGGACATGGTCTGCTTGTCACGGGCCGTCGGCGGCTGGCCGATCTTCTTGAGACAGGCCGCCTCCGCGACCTTGTACGCATCCTGCCGGTCACCGAAGTCGATCTTCCCGGGGTCCTTCGGAAGCTCGAAGCCCTTGTCGCTCAGGCACGACCGGAACTTGGCCTCCCAGGCGCTGTACTGCTGGTCCTGCGTACCGACGGAACCGGAATCCGACGCGGGAGCCGCCGAACCGCCCGCCGTGGCACGTGAATGGCCCCCTTCTCCGCAACCGGCCAGCAGGCTCGCGAGGCAGGCGACGGCCGCGAGTGCGACACGAGTACGAGGGCGGTGAAGCGTACCGGGCATGATGTTCCCCTTCGGCTGCCGTGACGTGCGATGGTGCACGTCGGCCACCATGCCGGGCGCGGTTGTCCACGCCGTCGCGGTCGCGTATCCGCCGCCGCTCGGGCGTGTATCAGGCCTGTATCAACCGACGGATCAGACGACGTTCCGGCCCCCGTCGGCCGGTAGGTGAAGCGTGGCGATCGCGCCGCCGTCCGGTGCGTTGCCGAACGTCAGGCGGCCGCCGATCACTCCCGCCTGCCCCGTGGCGATGGTCAGGCCGAGGCCGTGCCCCCGGCCGCGTTCGGCCGCTCCGGTGCGGAACCGCGCCGGTCCGTCCACCAGCAGCGCCTCAGGGAACCCGGGGCCGTGGTCGCGTACGACGATCGTCGTGCCGCTCACGGTGACCTCGATCGGAGGGCGCCCGTGGCGGTGCGCGTTGATGACCAGGTTGGCGATGATCCGGTCGAGCCGGCGCGGATCGGTGTACGCGACCGGGGTACCGGTCACCGTCAGCCGGGCATCCACTCCCGTCCGGTGCACGGACTCCTCGACGACCTGGTCCAGCGGCACCGAGGCGAGGTCGGCCTGCTCCACGCCCGCGTCGATCCGGGTGATCTCCAGCAGGTCTTCGACCAGCGACCGCAGGGCTCGCACCCGGTCGCGTACGAGGTCGGTGACCTCGCCGGCGGGAAGCAGCTCGGTGGAGGTGACCAGGCCCATCAGCGGAGTGCGCAGCTCATGGGCCACGTCGGCGGTGAACCGCTGCTCGCTGAGCAGCCGTTCCTGAAGCGCGCCCGCCATCGCGTCGACGGCCACCGAGATCTTGGTGATCTCGTCGCCGCCACGGCGACCCGTCGTCGCCCGGGCGTCCAGCTCGCCGTCCGCGATGCGTCGTGCGGTCCGTGCGACCCGCCTCAGTCGCCGGTTGGGCAACTCGGCGGCCAGCGCCGCCAGGGGCACGACGATCGCCAGTACGGCCAGCGAGGCCTCCACGACATGCCGGTCGAGGGCCCGCAGACTGAGCCTCTCGCTGGTCATGTCCATCTGCACGGCCAGTACCTGGCCGTCGACCCGCTGCGCCGCCCACATCCACGGGACGTCCGGCCGCCGGTCGTCGTACCAGGTGGCGTACTGCCCCGATCTGTTCACCCGCTCGATCAGGGCGGGCGGGATCGATCGCGGCTCGCCCTCGTCCGAAGGCGCGGTGCCCGTACGCCGGTAGGTGGCCACGTCCTCCTGCAGCGCGACGTAGGCGCGTGACCTGGCCTGGTGCGTCAGCCATCCGGCGGTGGTCCGGTGGACCAGGAGCCCGACGGCCAGCGCGACCGCGCAGCACGCCACGGCCGCCAGCACGGCGATCTTCCAACGGAGGGATCGCCAGTTCAGCAGGCCGCGTGTCCATCGGAGGATGGCGTATCCCACGTCAGCGCCGCAGCTTGTAGCCGAAGCCGCGAACCGTCTCGATCCGCTCGGCGCCGATCTTCTTGCGCAGCCGCTGTACGCACAGGTCGACGACGCGGCTGTCGCCGTCCCACCCGTAGTCCCAGACGTCGCGCAGCAGCGTTCGCCGGTCCAGCACGATCCCCGGGTTCGCCGCGAACGCCAGGAGCAGGCGCAACTCGGTGGGCGCCAGCGCCACCGGCTCGCCGGCCCGGCGCACCTCCAGACCTCCCGGATCGATGGCCAGGTCCCCGAAGACGAGGTCGGAGGACACATCGGGAGCGGGCTCCGGGGGATTCCCGGAAGCCGGCCGGAACGCGGCCCGGCGCAACAGGGAGCGGATCCTGGCCACCAGCACGGAGGTGTCCACGGGCTTGACGACGTAGTCGTCGGCTCCCGCCTCCAACCCCGCCACGACGTCGAGCCCGTCACCTCGCGCGGACATCATCAGGATCGGGACCTGGCTCCACTCCCTGATCTTTCGGCACAGCCCGATGCCGTCCAGCGCCGGCAGCATCACATCCAGCAGAAGGAGATCGTGCCGCTGCTCCCGGTACGCCTCCAGGCCCGTGAGGCCGTCGCCCGCCACGCTCAGCCGATAGCCGTAGCGCTCCAATGCCATCGCGACGGTCTTCCTGATCACCTCGTCGTCCTCGACGAGCAGCACCGTGACCGGAGTCGACGAACCGCCACCAACGTCCGAAACCGACATCGCCCCCCAAACATGACGCATCGTTGACGGAGACGACACAGAATCGCCGCAACGGCGTGGTCGCGTCGTTCGCGCCGAAGCTATCTGGAAACCGCGGAGTTCACCTACTTCACCGCGTTGGTCGGGCATACGCGGTGTGAAGGGAGTTCCGCCGAATTACGCGAGCGCGGCGGCGACCTCGTCGAGGCGCGCCCCGCGGGAGGCCTTGACGAGCACCACGTCGCCGGCGGCGAGGTGGCCGCGCAGCCAGTCGACGGCCGCGTCGTTGTCGGCCAGCGCCACCGCACGCTCTCCCGCGCCGGCGGCGAGCGGCCGGGCGGCCTCGCCGACCGTGACCACCACGTCGGCCCGGGAGGCGGCGTACTCCCCGATGGCACGGTGCTCGGCCTCACTGCCGTCGCCGAGCTCGAGCATCTCGCCGAGGACCGCGATGCGGCGGCCGCCCTCGATCGCCGCCAGCGCGTCCAGGCCGGCTCGCGTCGAGTCGGGGTTGGCGTTGTAGGAGTCGTTGAGCAGCGTTGCGCCGCCGGCGAGGTCGCGCAGCTCCATGCGCCACTTCGACAGCGAGGCGGTGGCCAGCGCCGCCGCGGCCACATCGAGGGGCACGCCGGCCGCCAACCCCGCCGCCGCGGCAGCCGACGCGTTGAGCGCCTGGTGGGCGCCCACGAGCGGCAGCGTGAGGGGAGCCGAGGCGTCGGCGGTCCGCAGCGTGAAGGACGGCCGGCCGAGCCGGTCCAGCGTCAGGTCGAGCACCCGCACGTCGGCGTGCTCGGCCCGGCCGAAGGTCAGCACCGGGCCGTCGGTGAGCGAGCGCATCGCGACCACGCGGGGGTCGTCGGCGTTGAGGACGGCGGTGCCGGCGGGCGCCAGCCCCTGCACCAGCTCGCCCTTGCCCTTGGCGATGGCCCCACGGGACCCGAACTCGCCGATGTGGGCCTGGCCGACGTTGAGGACGACGGCGATGTCGGGCGCGACCAGGTCGGTGAGCTCGGCGATGTCGCCGATGCGGCGGGCTCCCATCTCGAGGACGAGGAATCGGGTGGCCGCGTCGGAGCGCAGCATCGTGAGCGGCACGCCGAGCTCGTTGTTGAGCGAGCCGATCGTGGCGACGGTCGGCGCGGTGCTCGAAAGCACGGCCGCCAGCAGGTCCTTGGTGCCGGTCTTGCCCTGGGAGCCGGTCAGCCCGGCGACGGTCAGCCCGTCCCGCATCCGGGCCACGACGTGGGCGGCGAGCGCCTGCAGTGCGGCCTGGGCGTTCTTGACGACGACGGTGGGCAGCGGCGTGGGCCGGGAGCCGAGAACGGCCACCGCGCCGGCCCGGCCGGCCTGGTCGACGTAGTCGTGGCCGTCGACGTGGTCGCCGGCGAAGGCGACGAAGAGGCCGCCCGGCTCGGCCTGCCGGCCGTCGAGCACGGCCGGCGCGGTCACCGTCACGGCGCCGTCGCCCTCGACCGTGCCGCCGACGACCGCGGCGATCTCGCCGAGGCTGAGCGGGATCATGCCCGGGCCGCCTGGGGTCCGGCGATGCGCAGCGACCGCCGGCCGATCGAGATCACGGCGAGCGGGAGCAGGCTGACGAGGTAGAGGCTGATGGAGGCTGGATCGCGGTAGATCATGCCTCTAGTCAACCGAATGTGGTGTTGCCAGAACATATGCGGTTTTCGATATGATCACGATAGGCTACCGGTCGGTAACATATCGTTGGCATATCGAAAACCGCATACGTTCTGGCAACGCCATGCTCCCTTGACTGAGGGGCATGGCCTACAGCGAACCAGCACGAACAGCGGCCCGCCGCACCCGAGCGCTGGCGTCCGCGTCCTCCCCGGCCCTCCCGGCAATGGGAATCACGATTTATGGATGCGGGCAGGACGAGGCCGTCCTGTTCGAAGAGATGGCGCCTCGCTTTGGCGTAATGCCGACCATCACAGAGGCAGCGGTATCTGAAGCCAATATTGAACTGGCCTTCGGAAACCGATGCATCAGCGTCGGCCACAAGGCCCAGGTCACGAATCCCACTCTTCTCGAACTCGGCCGAGCCGGCGTGGAGTACATCTCCACAAGAAGCATTGGCTATAACCATATCAATGTGAAATACGCGGAGAGTGTCGGCGTCACCGTTGGAAATGTCGTCTATTCGCCCGACAGTGTGGCCGACTACACGCTGATGCTCATGCTGATGGCCGTGCGCAATGCGAAATCCATCATCCGCCGTGCGGATACTCATGACTACCGGCTGAGTGATGTACGTGGGAAGGAACTACGCGATCTGACCATCGGAGTGGTTGGAGCCGGGCGCATTGGCGCCGCGGTCATGGACAGGCTGCGAGGCTTCGGCTGCCGAATACTGGCCTATGACAATCGCCCTAAGGCCGCCGCTGCCGATTACGTTCCTCTCGATGAGCTGCTACGGCTGAGCGACATCGTCACGCTCCATACCCCACTCACCGCGAACACCCGCCATCTCCTGAATCGCCAACGCATCGCGCAGCTGAAAGACGGCGCGTTCATCATCAATACCGGGCGCGGTTCACTCCTCGACACCGAAGCCCTTATCCCAGCGCTGGAGAGCGGCAGATTGGGCGGCGCGGCGCTGGACGTCCTCGAAGGCGAGGAAGGAATATTCTACGCCGACCTCAGAAACAAGCCCATCGAGAACGAGTCGTTGCTGCGGCTGCAGCAACTGCCGAACGTGCTCATCAGCCCGCACATCGCCTATTACACAGACCACGCTCTGAGTGACACGATCGAAAACAGTCTCATCAATTGCCTGAACTTCGAAAGCGGGAAGCAGCATGGGTAAGTTGAAGGTCGGAATCATATTCGGGGGCGCCTCCGAAGAACACCCCGTCTCCGTCAAATCCGCCCAAGAGGTCGCCAACAGCCTCGATTCCGAAAAGTATGAACCGTTCTGGATCGGAATCACGAAGAGCGGAGCTTGGAAGCTCTGTGACGGCCCCGACGCAGATTGGGAAAACGGCGATTGCCGTCCGGTCGTGCTGTCACCGGACCGAAGCGTCCACGGACTGCTCGTCCTGGAAAAGGGGCAATACGAAGCGATCAGCCTGGACCTCGTGCTGCCCGTCCTGCACGGCAAACTCGGCGAGGACGGCGCGATACAGGGTTTGCTGGAACTCTCCGGCATCCCCTACGTCGGCTGCGATATCCAAAGCTCCGCCCTGTGCATGGACAAGTCCCTCGCCTACATCGTCGCCAGAAGCGCGGGAATCGCAACGCCGAACTTCTGGACCGTCACGGCGAACGAGAACCCTGACCCCGACCAGCTCACCTACCCCGTCTTCGTCAAACCCGCCCGTTCGGGCTCATCCTTCGGCGTCAGCAAGGTAACTCGCGAAGAAGAACTGCTGAGCGCGGTAGAGACCGCACGACAGTACGACTCGAAGGTGCTGATCGAAGAAGCCGTCATCGGCAGCGAGATCGGATGCGCCATCTTGGGCAACGACCTCGACCTGGTCGCCGGCGAGGTCGACCGAATCGCCCTATCCCACGGCTTCTTCAGAATCCACCAGGAGAGCGCGCCGGAAAGCGGCTCCGAAAACTCAACACCAATCGTGCCCGCCGACATCTCGGCAGAGTCGCGCTCGCTCGTCCAAGAGACGGCGAAGGCCATATACCGCGCCCTGGGATGCAGGGGACTATCGCGAGTCGACATGTTCCTGAAGGAAGACGGAACAGTGGTCCTCAACGAGGTCAACACCTTGCCCGGCCTGACCTCGTACAGCCGCTACCCGCGAATGATGGCAGCAGCAGGGCTGTCGCTCACCGACGTGATCGACCAGATCGTGTCGCTGGCACTGACGGGGAAAGTCCGATGAAAGACGACTTCGTCTTCGTAGACGAGGCTGTACCCGGAATACGGTGGGACGCCAAGTACGCCACCTGGGACAACTTCACCGGCAAACCCGTCGACGGATACGCGGTAAACCGAATTGTCGGCACGAGAGCGCTGTGCGCGGCCCTGGAGAGAGCGCAAGAAAAAGCCGCATCCCTTGGCTTCGGCCTGCTTCTCTGGGACGGATACCGCCCTCAACGCGCCGTAGACTGCTTCCTGCGCTGGTCGGAACAGCCGGAGGACGGCCGGACGAAGCTGCGACACTACCCGAACATCGACAGACCCGAGATGTTCGAACAGGGATACGTGGCCGCCAAGTCCGGCCACAGCCGGGGCAGCACCGTCGACCTGACGCTCTATCACCTGGCTACCGGCGAACTCGCCCCCATGGGCGGCGACCATGACCTGATGGACCCGATCTCGCACCATGGCGCAAAAGGAATCACACCGGCCGAAACACGAAACCGCCAACACCTCTGCTCCATCATGGAAGCCTGCGGTTTTAATCGGTACGACTGCGAGTGGTGGCACTACACCCTGAATAACGAACCCTACCCAGACACCTATTTTAACTTCCCCATCGCATAGTTGGGGCGACGAAGACGGGTAGCGCAACGGAAATCGACTCACGGGAAAGGTATGTCTCTATGGTGGAGCTCGACCGGCGGAGGGTTATCGCGGGAATCGGCCTGGCGGCAGGCGCGGCCGCGGTGGCGCCGCTGCTGAGTGCCTCGGCAGACGCGGCGGCGGAGACCGACCCGGACGCGCTGTTGAAGGCCGGCCGGTTCGACGAGGCCGCCCGCGGTTATGAGGCGATCCTGCGGAAGGACCCGAACAACGCGCACGCGGTGCGGCAGCGCGGATATATCGCGCTGTTGTCCAACCGGTTCGCCGACGCGGAGAAGTATCTGACCTCGGCGGTGCGGCTGGCACCGGATGACAAGCAGGCCAAGCAGTGGCTGGCCGACTGCTACCTGAGGCAGGACAAGTATCCGCCGGCGGTGCGGCTGCTGCGCGCCATCGACAACGAGCCGGAGGCCACGTGGTACGAGGCGGTCCAGGGGCGGCCGTATCAGCTGTCGGTGGGGCCGTCTGGGCGGGTGCCGTGGGTGTCGATGGACCCGCTGCCGGTGGTCGAAGCGTCGGTGAACGGCGGACCGCCGAAACAATTCCTGTGGGACACCGGCAACAACACCGGTGTGGGCCTGACGGTACGGATGGCCAAGGAGGCCGGGCTGCGGGCGGTTTCGCAGACCAAGGTCAACGGCGGCGACCAGCAGAACATCGACATGTTCTTCGGTGTGCTGGAGTCGTTCCGGATGGGTGATGTGGAGGTGCGCAACATCCCGGTGAGTTGGATGGACCTGGAGTCGCCCCACGAATCGGGTGGGGAGCCGGACCGGGGAGGGATCGGCGCTCAGTTGTTCGCGCACTTCGTGACCACGTTGGACTGGGCGAACCAGGCGCTGATCTTCCGGCCGCGAACACCGGGGCAAGCCCGGGCGGTGCGCGCCGAGGCGGCCCGGGCCGGATGCCCGCCGCTGCCGATGTGGATCGACCAGAACCTTCCCTACACCCGGGGCAGTGTCAACGGCTCCGGTCCGCAGGTGGTGTGCGTCAACACCGGCCAGGCCGACGGCAGGGCGCTCGGCATGACGATGGAGACGGCCGAGCGGCTGAAGGTGCGCGTCGACCGGGGTCGCCCGATGTTCGGCGCCACTCACGGAGAGGTGTTCAAGGACTACCCGTGCTACCCGGACGAGGTGGGCATCGGCCCGGCCGTGGCCCGCGGGATCTACTGTGCGGCCCTGGATCCGAGGATGTCGATATCAACGAGCCAGTTCGACGTGCTGGCCACCTTCGCGCACACGTTCTTCAAACCGTACGCGGTCACCCTCGACTTCGCCGAGATGAACCTCTACATCACCGGCGGTGAACCTTCCTCCTGAGCCCATTTCATCCGTCCCACGGCCGAGGACTACTCGTTCATCGAGGCGCACCTGTGCTGACGGGCGGAGCCGCCGCCACGTCATCCGCTGCGGGTGAACGCTCTCGTTCACCCGCAGCGGATGGCCGGCCTTCGGCCAGGGGGCTGATGATCAGGGCCGAGGGCAGCGGACGTCGTGGTTCGGGATCTTTCCGTCGATCAGGAAGGCGTCGGTCGCCTTCGTGGAGCACGCCTGGGGGCCTTGCGTGCCGTAGACGCCGTGGCCGCCTGCGTCGACCGTCACGAGGGTTGATCGGGCGCCGAGGGCTTTGTGCATGCCTCGGCCCGAGTCCAGTGTGGCCGCCGGGTCACGATCGTTCTGCAGGATCAGGATGTTGCGGGGGCCGTGGTCGGTGATCGTGACCGGGTGCTCGATGGGGGCGTTGTGCCAGAAGGCGCAGGGCCACAGGTTCGCCGGGGAACCGGCGGACAGGGGGAACGATTTGCGGTCTTCGGCGACGTTGCGGGCGTACGTGCGGAGGCCGGCCGGCCAGCGTACGTCGTCGCAAGCCACCGCGTAGGCCGCCGCGATCGCGTTGTCCCCAGGGACTCCCGGTGAGGTGGCGGCGCTGGGGCTGACCATGGCGAGGGTCTGTTGAAGGGTGCTGGTCTCCTGGCTGGTGGCGTGGCCGGCAGCGAGGTCGGCGGTGGCTCGCCATACCTGGGCCAGCGGCGGGATCGTTTCGTCCTGGAAGAGCAGGAGGGTGGTCAGGTAGCGGAACATGTTGCCGGTCAGTACGGTCGATGTGCCCGGCACGGTTATGGGCCGGGTGTCGAGCTGCGCCGCCAGTTTGCGGTACGAACTGGTGACGGCCGCGGGCGTGGTTCCGAAATTGACCTGATCGGCGTGGTCGGCGGCATAGCGCGCGGCGTCGGGGAAACGGAGCGCGATGCCTTCGCTCTGCTGTTGGAACACCCCATACCAGATTCGTGCGGGGTCGATGGCGCTGTCGAGTACGACCCGGTCGGTGCGGTGCGGGAACAAGGAAGCATAGGTCGCACCGAGATATGTGCCGTAGGAGGTGCCCCAATACGACAGTCGCTTTTCGCCGAGCGCCTTCCGGATTCGGTCCATGTCGCGGGCGGTGTTCGCGGTGGTGATGAACGGCAGCACGTTGCCGGACTTGGCGGCGCAGCGGGCCGCGGCCGATCGCGCGAAGTCGACGTTCTTGGTGATCGAGCCGTCCGGCGCGGGGTAGGGGTAGGGAGGCGTGATCTCGGCGGCGGTGAACCCGCAGGTCACCGGGCTGCTGTGACCCACACCTCGCGGGTCGAAGCCGATCCTGTCGTAGGCGGCGAGAACTGATTTACTCGCCAGACCACCGAAGGCGCTCGGTAGATTCAGTCCCTCGCCGCCTGGGCCACCGGGGTTCAACAGCAGGACGCCGCGTCGCTTCGCCGGATCGGTGGCCGGGATACGGGAGACGGCGATCGTGATCTGCTTCCCGCCAGGGTGCCGATAATCCAGCGGCACTTTGAGTGTGCCGCACTTTTGCTGCGGGTCGACCTTGGTCCCGGGCGGCGGCGCGGGGCAAGCACCCCATACGATCGAGGAAGTACCCGTAGCGGTGGCGGATGGATCAGAATTCGCGCTTTCGATTCCCTTACAGCCGGCTAGCCCCACGCTGGCCGCCGTGCAGCATAGTGCTATCGCGACAGGTGCCGTGACCGTACGGAGCATAATGTCCTCCACCGAAAGAGAATTGACGACCTTAAGTGCTGCGGCTACGTCGAGAACGCTATTGATTCGACGGCCTGCAATCGTCACCGCGTGGTGGACATTCGCGGGTAGCTCGCACGGGGGACAACAGCGGCTGTGCCGGATTCCGCGTCGAGCGATGGCCGGAGACGACCGGAGCCCGGCATGCGCCGATGGCCCGCCGCCTCACCGGCTCAGCGTGGTGTGGCGCCGTACTCGATGACGCTGGTGGGGATGATGGTGCGGCGGGCGGCGGGCGGAGGGGTGTCCGGGGTGGCGGTGAGGTGGTCGAGCAGGAGTCGAGCGGCGTGCCGGCCGAGTTCGTCGGCGTCGTAGGCGACGATCGTCAGCGGGACGCCGAGCATGTCGGCGAGCTCGAAGTCGTCAAAGCCGCCCACGGCGAGCTGTCGGCCTGTCGTGCGAATCGCCCTGAGGACGCCGATCGTGTTCCGGTTGTTGGCGGCGAAGACCGCGGTGGGCGGCTCATCCAGGTCCAGCAGGTCAAGGGTGGCCCGTTCGGCCGCCGCGGCGTCCTGTTGGGCCCGCCGTACGTGACGCTCGTCGAGATCGACTCCGGCCTCCTGGAGCGCCGCGCAGAATCCGCGGAAGCGTTCGGCTCCGGTGTAGACGGCGGGCGGATTACCGAGGAAGCCGATCCGGCGGTGCCCCTGGGCCAGCAGCTGTGCGGTCGCCTCGCGGGCCCCGCCGAAGTCGTCCACGAGCACGCAGTCGGCCTCGATGCCGTACGGTGGCCGGGCCGCCAGCACCACGGGAATCCCCAGTTCGAGATGCCCGTGGCCGAATCCGGCGGGAACGACGATCATGCCGTCGACCTGGCGGGCGGCGAGGTCGCGGACGATGTCACGCTCGCGCTCCTCGTCCTCGTTGGTATTCGTGAGCAGGACCCGCATGCCGTGTGCTGCCGCGATCGACTCCACGCCGAGCGCCAACCGTGAGTAGAAGGGGTTGGCGAGGTTCGTCACCACCAAACCGATCATGCCGGTCTTCTGTCCTGGCCGGAGGCTGCGAGCGATCTCGTTGGGCCGATACCCGAGGGTTCGGGCCGCGGCCAGCACCAGCTCGCGGGTCTCTTGGGACACGCCTTCCTGATTGCGCAGCGCGCGGGAGACCGACATCGGGCTGACCTTGGCCAGCGCGGCCACCTCACGAATGGTCGGCGGCGATTTCGCCGATCGTCGCTCCGCCGTCATCGCGGCATCTCTCCGCCATTCATCGCATATACGGTCGCACCGATCAGCGCCGCATCCCGAAGGTTACCTGCGGGAAGTGCGATCGAGGGTCCGCCGGCGGCCGCGAGCCCGGCCATCAGCGGTGGCCCGAGCAGATCCCATGATGCGACCATCGAACCGCCGACGACGAGGACCTCGGCTCCGAAGCGGGTGAGCCAGGGCGCGAGTGCCTGTCCGAGGGCGGTGAACGTCTCGGTCAAGAGGATCCTGGCCGCGGTCTCACCGGCCCGAGCCCGTCCGGCGATCTCCGCGACGTCGGCGGCCGGTCCGCCGGTGTAGCGGGCGCGGATGGCGCGGCTGGACACGGTCTCCTCCAGCGGATGATCGTCCCAGGTGAGCAGGTCGACCCGTCCCTCCGGTGGTACATCCGGACCGTCGGTGACCGGTCTGCCGTCCACGAGGAAGGCCGACCCGACCCCGGTGCCCAGGGTGATGCCGGCCACCCGCCGATGGCCCGCGGCGGCACCGGCCTTCCACTCGCCGAGCAGGAAGGCGATGGCGTCGTTCAGGAAGGTCACCGACGAAGGCGGGCCGGGCAGGCCGCCGAGCAGGATCGCGCCCAGATCCGTCCCATGAAGGGCGTCGAACTTGCCCACTCCCTCGAACAGGGCGATGCCTCGGTCGTAGTCGAACGGGCCGGGCACGGCCACGCCCCAGGTGGCCGGTCCGGCAGCCAGCTCCCGCGCGCTGCGCAGGATCCGGTCGACGATCTCGGCGGCGGTGCCGTCCGGCCGCAGCGGCTCCCGCCTCGCCCTGACGACCCAGGAGGAGGGGTCGACCAGCGCGGCGCTCACGTGGGAGCCGCCGATCTCCAGGGCCGGACGTACGGTCACGGGACCAGGGCCTTCACCAGACGGACCGGCGGTGTTCCCAGGGAGTGGAGTGTGTAGTCTCCGACCGCGGCCGGGATGACCAGGGTTTCGGCATAGGAGAGACGGTGGTCTCCCGAGCCGGTGGTGACGACCACGCCCTCGCCGTCGACGACGTTCAGCACGTGGAAGCGGCCCTGAGTCGAGGTGGCCAATCGCGCGCCGGGATCGACCGTCAGCCGGCGGACCTCAAAGAACATCTCCGGCAGTGCGCCGAGGATCTCTTCGGTCCAGCCGTCGCCCTTGCCCAGGACTCGCGGCGCCTGTACCAGGTCGCGGGCCACGGCATCGCCGACCCGGTTCGTGTTGAGATTACGGAAGGCGTGCTCCACATGGACCGGGCGTTGCCGGTTGGCGGAGTCGCGGCGCAGCCAGTCGTAGAACCGCAGTGAGTACAGGTACGGCGTGGCACTCACCTCGAGGACCACGTTCCCCTTACCGCTGCCGTGCGGCGTGCCGGCCGGAATGCAGAAGAGCTGGTGCGGGGTGGCCGGGAAGACCTGGACGTGTTCCTCGATGTCCATCGGGATCCCGTGATGGTGAGCGTCGCGGGCCTGCCGATGGAACCTCTCGACATCAACGTCGCCCCGCAGTCCGAGGAAGACCTTCTGATCCCTCGCGCCGATCATCATGTAGTAGGTCTCGTGCTGGGTGTAGGGCCAGCCGAAAACACGACTCATGTAGTCCGATTGCGGATGGCAGTGCACCGAGAGACTACCGCCGTTCACCGTGTCGAGATAGTCGAACCGGATCGGGAACGAGGTGCCGAACCTCCTTCGCGTCTCCTGGCCCAGGATCTCGGCCGGATGGCTTTCGACCAGCAGCTGGAAGGGGATCTCGACCTGTCTCTCCGGCCCGTCGCCGAGTAGCAGGCCGGACTCGGGAGCTATCAGTTCGTAGCCGAGGGCGGTGTTGGGGGCCTCCGGATTGAAGCCCAGCTCGCGCTGGGCCCAGTCTCCTCCCCATGAGGTGGTGTTGAAGGTGGGCCGGGTGCGAAAGGGCCGCCGGGCCAGCGCCGCCAGGGTCCGGCGTAGCGTGTCGCCGGACAGCGACGCCGGCCGGCGCGGGTCCTGTACGTCGATCCAGCGGTCGATCCGGCCGGCGATCGCCTCGCGATGCCGGTCCAGCAGCGGCCAGTCGATGTAGAAGAGGCGCTTGGTGGTTCCCGGCCCGGCCTCCTCCGGCTGGGCCAGGTTCCGTCCGGTACCAGCGTTGATCGCCGCTTCGGCGTGGCGTTTCGGCAGGTCGACGTACCAGAGAACGTCGTGACGGACGAGCGCCGCGCCGGGGCCGTACACGACGAGCGGACCGTCGTCGGCGGGCCGGGGGTCGGGCAGCTCGTCGAAGAGGTCGGCGAGGGTGCCGTCGGCGAGCGTGGCGAAGTCGGGATCGTCGGGAAGCTCGGCGGACGCGGTGCGGGCCAGGATCCGTTCCCATGAGGCGAAGCACGTGCGCAGGTCCAGTGGTTCGATGGCCCGCCCGCGCGCCGAGGCGGCGCTGCGGATTCCGTCGATCGCGGCCGCCCAGTCCACGCCGGCCGGCCCGTCCAAGGCGAGGACGACGGGGCCGGCCGGTAGCGAGGCCACTGCGGTGGGCCAGCCCTGGTCGACCGTGCCGCCGACGGCGGCGTACCGGGGATTGGCCTCATACGTCCTCACGCGTGCTCCTCCATGCGACGGTAACGTTACCGTCCACCGAGTCTGGCGTGTCTCCGCGCACATCCGCAAGAGCCAGAGGTTATTCGCCTGAGACCTTGTAGACCCCGATCGGTAGCGTTACCGTAACCGTCACTTGCGGCACCTCCGACAAAGGAGACGAAATGCGCCTATCGAGCCCATCGAGCCCCATGGTCGGCCGACGAAGCTTCCTCACCGGGGCCGCGGGGGTCGGCGCCGCCCTGCTGACCGGCTGTGCCAAGGGGACCGGCGGATCGTCGGCCGGCACCGTCAGCCTCTACAACGACAACGCGACGTGGAAGAGCGGGTTCGCCAAGACCGGCAATGCGCTCAAGCCGATCGCCGGATCCGGCCTCTCGCCGCTCTCCGTCCAGACCGCCTCGTACGAACAGGTGGTCAAGGCCGCGCTGAGTACGTCCAAGGCCGCCGACATCGCCAAGTGGTGGTCGGGCTACCGGCTGCAGTCACTGGCCAGAACCCACGGCATCTCCGACCTGAGCTCCGTCTGGTCGCAGATCGCGGCCAAAGGCTGGGTGCAGCCCGGTCTCAAGGACTCGATGTCCTACCAGGGCAAGGTCTACGGGATTCCGCTCTACGAGTCCTACTACGTGATCTTCTACAGCAAGCCGCTGTTCGCCAAGTACGGCTTGAAAGTGCCCACCACCTGGGCGGAGTTCACCTCGAACGCGGCCGTGCTGAAGAAGAACAACGTCACGCCGTTCGTCTCCAGCGAGAACGGGGTCTGGCCGGCTCTCGAATGGTTCCAGGAGATCCTCAGCAAGATCGACCCCGACTTCTACACCAGGCTGACGAACAACCAGGCCAAGTACACCGACGAGCCCGTGATCCACGCCATGACCATCTGGCAGGACTTCATCAAGAAGGGCTGGATGACGTCGCCGGACTTCGACCAGAACACCGGGCCCGCGCAGATGAAGGCCGGAAAGATCGGCATGTTCCTGCACGGGACCTGGGAGTCGCAGGGCTACACCGAGGCGGGCCTCAAGCCGGGCGAGGACTACGACGCGTTCATCATGCCGACCGTGGAACCCTCCGTCCGCCCGTCGGTGATCGCGGAGTCGGGGGTGCTCACCGTTCCCACGCGCGCCCGGAAGCACGACGCCGCGATGAAGGTGGTGAGCTCGTGGCTGGACCCGCGAGTGCAACGGGGCTGGTCGGACTTCCTGCAGGACACCTCGGCCAATCCGACGGTGCCGGCGACCAACCCGGTCATCCTGGGGCTCCAGAAGACGATCGCGAGCACCAAACCCGAACTCCTCCAACGCTACTGGGAGGCCAGCCCACCGGCCCTGATCGAGGGAAACGTCCAGGACCTCGGCGACTTCATGGTCCACCCCGACAAGCTGCAGAGCGTTGCGAAGTCCATGGCCGGCCGCGCCGTCACCGAGTGGGCCAACTGGTCCAAAGGCATCTCGTGAAGAGTGTCGCGGGGTGGCCGCGACCGCGCGTACGGGAACGGCTAATGGCGGGAGGGTTCCTCGCACCCGCCGTGCTCATCGTCGGCGTGGTCCTGCTCGTGCCGTTCGCGGTCACCGTCCGCCGAAGCCTCTACAGCGACAACGTGGACCCGAGCTTCTCCTGGCTGACGAACTACCGGCTGCTCTTCTCCGACCCGGCGTTGATCAGGTCCATCGAGAACACCCTCATGTGGGTGGCCGGGACGCTCATTCTGCCCATCGGCCTCGGCCTGGCCATCGCGGTGATGACCGACGCCGCCCGGTGGACGCGGATCGTCCGGCTCGCCGTGGTCATCCCGTACGCGGTGTCCGGTTCGGCCGTCGCCGTGGTCTGGAACTTCGTGCTGTCGAAAGACGGTGCCCTGAACAGCCTGCTGACGTCGCTGCATCTGGGGTCGCTGGCGCACGGCTGGCTGCTGGGCTGGCCGGGGAACACGCTCGTCATCATCGTCGCCAACACCTGGCAGGCGACCGGCGTCGCCGTCATCCTCTTCCTCGTCGGCCTGCAGACCATTCCCCCCGAGACGATCGAGGCGGCCGCCCTCGACGGCGCCGACGGCTGGCGGCGGTTCCGGCACATCGTCCTGCCACAGCTGCGACCGGTGATGATCGTGGTGGTCGGCCTCAGCCTGGTCAACGGGCTGAAGTCCTTCGACCTCATCTGGGTGCTCACGCACGGCGGCCCGGGGCGATCCACCGAGACGCTCGCGACCTCGATGTACCAGGAGACCTTCGGGCTCCAGCGCCTGGGCGCGGGCTCGGCCATCGCGGTGGTCCTGACCGTCATCGTGCTCGGCGCCTCGTGGACGTACCTGCGCCGCCAGCTCCGGCCGGAAGGCGGGTGAGAGGGCATGCGCAGAGCGGTACGTAACAGCGTCGTCGTCGCGCTCTCCGTCCTGTGGTTCGTGCCGACCTACCTTCTCCTCGTCAACGGGATGACGCCGGCGGACAAGTACTCCGGGAGCCCCCGATGGCTGCCGAACGGCTTCGGGCTGCTCGCCAACATCGAGTCGGCCTGGTCCGACGCGACGCTCGGCCCGGCGATGGTCAACAGCCTCATGTACGCGCTGGTCAGCGCCCTGCTCGCGGTCATCGTGGCCTCGCTCGCGGCCTTCGCCACCGTGGTGATGCCGACCAGGCGCCGGGCCCTGTGGTTCTGGCTGATCTACGTCGGGACGCTGCTGCCCCTCCAGGTCTTCATCCGGCCGCTGTTCTCGGCGTACGCGAAGGTCGATCTGTACGACACCCAGCTCGGCCTGATCATCGTTTACGTCGCCTTCTGCATCCCGTTCGCCTACTTCGTCATGCGCAACTACGTCGCCACGGTGCCTCGCGAGGTCACCGAGGCGGCACGCATCGACGGCGCGTCCTGGTGGCGGCTGTTCTGGCGGATACACGTGCCGTTGTCGAAGCCGGCGATGGTGGCCGCGTTCGTCTTCCAGTTCGTCGCGGTCTGGAACGACCTGCTGTTCGGGATCGCCCTGACCACCAGCCCCAACATCCGGCCGGTGATGGCCGCGCTCGCCGACCTGCAGGGCACCTACGCCGGGACCGCTCCTCCGGTCGCGCTCGGCGGGGCACTGGTGGTCTCCCTGCCGACGATCGTCCTGTTCTTCGTCGCCCAGCGCTTCTTCGTGTCAAGCCTCAAGCTCAACCTCTGACGGAGGAAGAAATGAGAAAGCTCCTCGCCGGCTCACTGGTGGCCGCGACCGTGATCACGGGTGCCGCCACACCCGCACGGGCGTCCGACGCCGGAACACGTGCCCGCCAGTCGTACGAGGCACTGCAGCGCTACCTCTACCAGGGACCCGACGGGCACGACCTGTTCTTGGAGAACTACCCGAAACAACCCACCGACCAGCAGCATTCCTACGTCTGGCCGCTCCGCGAGGCGACCGCGGCCACCGTCTCCATCGCGGAGACGTCCGGACGCTACCGCAAGGACGTGAAGGACCGGTTCGCCGCCCTGCAGCTCTACTGGAACGGCGACTCCGCCCGGCCGGGCTATGAGTCCTACCTGCCGCCGCCGCTCGGTGGTGGCGGCGACATCTACTACGACGACAACGCGGTCATCGGCCTGGAACTCATCCGCGGATACGAGGCGTCGGGCGACCGTACGCTGCTCCAACGCGCGAAACAGGCGTTCGCCGTCGACACCCGGGCGTGGGACACCGATACGAGCCGCGCGTGTCCCGGCGGCATGGCCTGGGTGGACAACCCCGCCAACAACTTCCGGGCGGCCAACGTCACCGGGCTCAGCTCCGAACTGGCCACCCACCTGTTCCGGATCACCCACGATCGCGACTACCTGGCGTGGGGCACCCGGCTCTACGCCTGGAACCGTAAGTGCCTCCAGCAGAGCCCCGGGCTGTACTGGAACGACATCGGTTACGACGGCACGGTCAACAAGACGCTGTGGAGTTACAACTCCGGCTCGATGATCGGCGCCGCCACCCTCCTCTACCAGGCGACCGGCACCCGGTCGTACCTGGACAACGCCGTGGCCGACGCGAACGGCGCGCTCGATCACTGGACGCAGGGCGACAACCTCTACAACCAGCCCGCCATCTTCAACGCGATCCTCTTCAACAACCTCCTGCTGCTCGACTCGGTGCGACACGACCCCCGGTACCGATCCACGATCGAGCGGTACGCGGACCGGGAATGGGCGTCCAACCGCGACTCCGCCACCGGCCTCTTCCACTTCCAGTCGAGTGGCGGCGGCGCCTACGACCCGGCCTTCCCGGCCCAGACCCTCGAGCAGTCGGCGATGGTGCAGATCTACGCCGCTCTCGCCTGGAAACAGGGCGACCTTTGGCGGATCGCATGACCAACCTGACCGCGCCCTCATGGTGGGACGCCGACCTCGCCCGGCAAGGGCTGCGCCGATCGGCCGCGACCGCCGAGAGCCGTCTCGGCGGACGAGACGTCACGATCTCCACGGAGCCCCTGCTGAAATCGGACCGCGTCGCCGGTCTGCTGCAGTCCGTACGGGTCGAGGTCGGCGGGCCGGACGCGCCGACGATCACCCGCGCGCTGGTGCGGACCGAGACCGGCACCGCGGTGCGCTGTGACCTCGTGCCGGCACCGCGCCGCACCGTCCGGCTCCTGGTACCGGCGGTGGACGTCGTCACCCGGCTGTTCGTGGAGTTGCCGGAACTCGAACCCGGCCGACAGGTCGAGCTGAGGCTCGAACCCCAGCGAAAGTGGACGATCCACCTGGTGCACCACTCGCACCTGGACATCGGCTACACCGATCGGCAGGGAACGGTGTTCGCGCAGGGGCGGTCCTACCTCGACACCTGCCTGGAACTGGCGCGAGCCACCGACGACTGGCCCGACGAGGCACGGTTCCGGTGGACCGTGGAGGGGCTGACCTCCTTCGAACGATGGGCGCGGGCACGACCGACCGCGCAGGTCGAGGAGTTCGTCGCCCGGGTACGTGAGGGCCGGTTCGAGCTGACCGCGCTGCCGTTCAACCTGCACACCGAGACCTGCTCCACCGACGAACTGCACGAGCTGCTGCGGCCGGCGGCGCGGGTACGGGACGCGTACGGCGTGCCCTTCACCACCGCCATGCAGACGGACGTGCCGGGCCAGGTCGTCGGGCTGCCGGACGCCCTGACCTCGTTCGGCGTGCGGTACCTGTCGGTCGCGCACAACTGGGCGGGGCGTGCCGTACCGCATCTGGTGGGCGGAGCGCGTCTGCCGCGGCTGTTCCGCTGGCGGGCCCCGAGCGGCTCCAGCGTGCTCGTCTGGCGGACCGACACGCCCCACGGCCTCGCTTACATGGAGGGATCGTTCCTCGGCTTCGACGAGTCGTTCGCGGACGTCGACGACCTGCTGCCGGCGTACCTGACGGCATTGGCGACCCGTCCCTATCCGTACCCGGAGAAGGGCATTCCCGGCTATCCGGTGCTCGGCGTCCAGGTGGACCGTGAGCCGTACCCGTGGGATGTGCTGCATCTGCGGGTGCTCGGCACCTTCTCCGACAACGGCCCGCCGCGCCGGCTGGCCGCCGAGACCGTACGGAGATGGAACGAGACGTGGGCCTATCCGCGCCTCCGCCTGTCCCGCAACGAGGACTTCTTCGCCGACATCGAGGAGCGACTCGGCGAGTCGATCGCCACCTTCGACGGTGACTGGGCGGACTGGTGGGTCGACGGGGTGGGGGCGGGCGCGGAACCGCTGGCACTGACGCGACGGGCACAGAGCGGGGCCGCGGACGCCCAGACCGTCGGCGCGTTCGCCGTCGCCCTGGGAGCCGCGCCCGGGGCACCGGCGAACACGGCCTATGAGTCGATGTCCCTGTTCAACGAGCACACCTGGGGGGCCGCCGACCCGTGGACGCACGGGGACCGGGGGCGACACTCCGGTGCGCAACAGTGGCACTGGAAGTACGCCCAGGCGGCCAACGCGCACGACGAGGCACTGCTCCTGCTCGACGCCGCCACGGCGTACCTGGGGCAGGCGCTGGAGCGGACGCCCGGCTGTCTCGCGACCTTCCACGTGGTGAACACCTGCAGCTGGTCCCGCAGCGAGGTGGTGCGGGCCTTCCTGCCGGAAAGCACCGTTCCACCGGACCAACCGGTCACCGTGCTTCACGACGGGCGGCCGCTGCGATTCTCCGAGGAGAAGCCGGCCAACGAGGACCACGACGCTCCAGGGCGATACCTGGTCGTACTCGTCCCGGAGGTGCCGGCCATGGGCACCGTACGGCTGGACGTCGTGGCGGCGACGGACCCGGCCGTCGTGGCTCCCCCCGAGGCGGCCGCGGATCCGGCCGTCGTGGCTGCCTCCGAGGCGGCCGCGGATCCGACGTTGCTCGAGAACGAGTACCTGGCCGTACGGGTGGACCTGTCCCGGGCATGCATCTCCTCCATCGTGGACAAGACGACCGGTAGGGAACTGGTCCAACAGGACGCCCTCTTCGGCTTCAACGGCTATGTCTACGACCGGTACGCCACCGCCGGCGGATTCAACCATCAGTCGAGCAAGACCGTCGCCGACGACTCGATGCACCTGCTCGCGACACGCGACGTCGCACCACCCGCCGCACTCCTCTCACGGCGGTCGTCCGCGACGGAAGAGCAGATCGTCTACGAAAACGTACCGGCCGGAACATCCCGGCTCCGTACGACCGTGCGGCTCACCCGCGGCGTCGACCGGCTCGACGTGGAGAACCGCCTCACCAAGCCGGCGACCATGGGCAAGGAGAGCGCGTTCTTCGCCTTCCCGTTCGCGATGACCGCACCGAGGGTCCGGACGGAGGCGACCGGCGGAGTCACCGGCGATGGACTCCCGGTCGTTCCCGGTTCGGCCCGTCACATGCGAGCGATCCGCCGCTGGGCGACTCTGGAGTCCGGCGGCCTCACCGTCGCCTGGGCGACACAGGACGCACCGCTGATCCAGCACGGCGGGATCGCCCTGCCGTACGTGCCGTATCCGCAGACCGTCCCCGAGCAGGAGCCGAGCACGCTTTACTCGTGGGTTCACAACAACGTCTGGGACACCAATTTCCCGGCCGAACAGGCCTTCGACGTCACATTCCGGTACAGCGTCGCCGCCTCCACCGAGGTCCGGGGCGCCGTGCTCGGCATGCGGACCGCAGCGGCCGGGAGCCGACCCCTCATCGCCGTGCGGGCCCTCGGCCCGTACGGCGACAGTCCGGCCACGAGGTCGTTTCTCACGGTGGATGACCCGCGCGTACGCGTGGTGGGCCTGACCGTACCGCGGGCAGGCGCGATCCTCGTGCGACTGCAGTCCTTCGCCGAAGAGCCGGTCTCGTGCTGCCTGCGGACCGGCCTCCCGGTCACGGACGCCGCCTCGGCGACCTACCTCGGCTCGCCGCGCGACACCCTGCCCCGACAACCAGACGGAGCCATGGTCGTCGAGATCCCGCCGCTGTCGACCCCGGCCGTGCTGTTGCACTACGCATCACCTCAACAGTCAACGTGACCTTCTCCGCCCACAGGCGGTGGATGACGTCCTCAAAAGCGTGGATTCATCTGAACGAAACGCTCCTGAAACGCACCATTGACAGTCCCTGGGAGCGAAGTTATCGTTGTGATGAATTGCTCTTCATATGTGAATATACATTCACCGATCCTATTGCCCCATGTCACCGGCTCATGCTCAACCCAAGGCGAAGACCGAAGCGCGGACAGCCTATGCGGTGCCAAAATCGCGATAACCGTTGCTGAGCTAGGGGTTCACCGGGCGATCAGTCAGTTCTGCGGTACTCGCAGCGCAACCCCCTGGACGGTCTTCCCGGCTCGGGTCACTGTAACGGAGGGTGCAGATGTCGAATACACGGCGAATCCGCAGCGCGATTGAAAACGTTCCGACCCCCTCGCGTCGCCAGGTGCTGGCCGCGAGCGCGGCAGTCGCGGCCGGCGCTGTGGGGCTGAGCGGCGAAAAGGCGGCCGCCCAAGGACGTGCTGAAAAGGTCGGCCAAAATGCGGCCATCAGCACTCCGTGGAGTAATGGTGAACTGGTGGTGTCGAAAAATGGGCGATTCATCCAACACAAGAACGGAAAACCATTCTTTTGGATGGCTGACACCGCGTGGTTGCTGCACAAGCTTTCGCGGGACGAAGTTCGAACGTATTTCGCGGATCGTCGAGAGAAAGACTTCAATGTAGTTCAGCTTCAGGTCGTTCCGGGCGACCTGACATTCAAGAACTACTATGGGGACACGCCGTTTGTCGACCGGGACATCAGGCGGCCGAATCCCGGCTATTGGCGCCATGTCGACTATATCGTGGACCAAGCCGCACGCTACGGAATGTATATGGGCATGGACGCGGTGTGGAGTTCGGTCGTGGATGGCGGGTATCTAACGGCGGGCGACGCGGCATGGTATGGAACGTGGCTCGCCAAGCGCTACAAGGACAGACCCAACATCGTCTGGCTGAACGGCGGGGACGCGAAAGCGCATAAAAATCTGTCGATCTGGGCAGCCCTGGGCGAGTCCATAAAGCAAGTGGATCCGAATCACCTGATGACCTTCCATCCGTACGGTCGGTTCTCCTCATCCACGTGGTTTCATAACGCGTCCTGGTTGGATTTCAACATGTTCCAGTCGGGGCATCGTACCTATGAACAGTCGTATGAAGCGGTGGGTACTGATGTAACCGGCGTTGATCTGCCAACGCTATGGAAGGGTGAGGATAACTGGAAGGATGTGATTGAAGACTACAAACTCTATCCTCCTAAACCTACTCTTGACGGCGAGCCCAGTTACGAAGGGATTCCGCAAGGACTCCATGATCCGAGTCAACCCTTCTGGGGCGATGGCGATGCCAGGAGATACGCATACTGGTCGGTCTTCGGCGGTGCTTTCGGTCACACGTATGGCAACGGGTCTGTCATGCAACTGCATATACCGGCAGATGGTCCGATAGGCGCATATGGGGTAAAGAAGTACTGGTACGAAGCGATTCGCGACCCCGGCGCAGGCCAGATGCGGCATCTGAAAGACCTGATGCTGTCGCGGCCTTATTTCGATCGGATTTACGATCCGACGGTTGTGGACGGCGATCCTGGTTATCAGTATGACCACGTGCTTACGACCCGAGGGAATGACTTCCTGCTCGCGTATATCTACACCGGAAGATCGTTCTCCTTGAAAATGGGGCACATTTCTGGGGATCAGGTGAAGGCTTGGTGGTACAACCCGCAAGACGGGAACAGCAAGCTTATCGGCAATTTTGCCAATACTGGGGTAAAGGTGTTTGATCCGCCGGGGGGAAGTGAGCCAGGAAATGACTGGGTCCTGGTCCTGGACGACGCCTCGAAAGGTTTTTTGAAACCAGGCGAGATCACATAGGGGCCGTTGAGCAGCCGCGAGCCCCTCGGCTGAGAGATGCGCAGCTGCTCGTACCCGACCTAGGGCGGAAGACCGAAGCGCGGACAGCCACAGCGCACGGCTGACCGCGACGGTGAGGAGCCAGGAACAGCAGTTATCGCTGAGAACGATCTTGGATTTCGACGATCAGTGCGCAGCGCGGCAGGTTTGCCCTGCCGCGCTGCGCCGGACTCAGAGCCCTGCTGTTGGTGAAGGGCCGTGGTGCCGGTTCAGTGGCCGATCCGCACGACTGCGGGGGTCATCGTCCTCAGAGTGATGGCCGGTCGAGGATGGCGGCCACCTCCGCTGCTCGGAGCAGGAATCCGGCGTGAGAGGTGTCCAGGGTGTGAACGTCGTAGGGATTGCCCGGGGTCAGGGCATCGGCTTCAGCGATCAGCCGGTCCTGCATGGCCACCGGAAGCGACCGGTCACCGGTGAGACGGATGTAAGTGTGGGCGATCGTGCCCCAGGTGTCGGCCTGGACGCGGGCGTCGGCGGTCATCACCGATATGGACTCGTCGGGTTGCAGGATGTTGAGGAAGGCTCGGAACTGTTCGTCGGTGGCATCTGCCATCGTCGCTGCCTTGAGAGCGGCCAGCAGGGCCGGGTCGGCGGTGCGATAGTTGGCCCGGCCGGCACCGAGTTCGGCCGGATCTCCGACGTTCAGCGCGGCCAGCGGGGTCAGCAGGTTGGCGGCGAACTCGGGCTCCTGCATGTACTCGACGGGGCTGGCCAGTTTCACGCACGACCACGCGGAGATGTACACCAGCCGACTCACCAGCGCGGGGATTGTGTTGCCCACCCGCGTGATGGTCGTTCCGCCGAGGCTGGCGCCGACCAGGACCACAAGCCCGTACTCGGCCACGCGTTCGACGACATCGATGACCATGTCGACGTTGTTCTGGAGGGTGACTCCGGCCAGCGTCGATGGTTCGTTCGCCCACGCGTCCAGGTTTTGCGGGGCCTGGTAGGCGACCGGATACTGCGCGTCGAGGCCGTGGCCTGGCAGGTCGACGGCGAAGCTGCGGTGGCCGCGCAACGCGAGTTCGCGTTGGACCGGTGCCCACATGAACGAGCTGGTGCCGGAACCGTGGACCAGCACGAAGGTGGGAGCATCGGCGGGCTGACGCCCCGGACGGGATGGGCTGTTCGAGACAGATGACATACAGGTCAGTCCGATCGGATTGCGGCGGCAGCCACACCCGGTTTCGGGCACGAGGATGCAGCCGCCGCTGAAGGATGTGGCGAGCACGCACAGCAGTGGGCTCGATAACGGCACAGGCGAAGCAATGGCGGTGCCCGTCAAGCCCTACGGCAGCCCGTCAGGGCAGAACGCAGTTGAGAGCATCAACCGGTAGCTGTGCGAAGTCGACGGGTCGGATCAAGTGAAGCCCGCCCGGCAGCGTCAGGCACTCCGGGGGCTTCCTCAACCGCCGCGGGTCACCAGGTGACCGGCGGGAGCAGACCGTCTCAGGCAGCCCGAAGACGGACGAACATGTAGACCATGACGCGACCCTACCAGCACCAACATTGCGAGTTGATCAGTCCGGCCTCTTGGCGCATCGCTACCTCATCAAGGCAGCCCCCTCCGCGGACCCGCCCTTGACCCATCCATCGTCGTTTCACCGTCGCTGAAACTCATCGACATCACCGCCCCCGCGAGCCCGCAACCGTCGCTCAAACCGACGCACAAACGTTGCTGCTTCTCGCGGCCGCAACCAGTACGTCGCCGCCGGGGGCAGCGAGACATTCGAGCCACGCTTCACCGTGCCCGGATTCAGGTACGCCGAAATCTCCGGATACCCGGGCGAGCTCCCGCCCGACCGGGTCACGGCATGCGTGGTCGGCTCGGACACGCCACCGACGGGCTGGTTCACCTGCTCACAGCCGTGGCTCGACCAGCTCATGCGCAACATCGACTGGGGTCAGCGAGGCAACTTCGTGAGCGTCCACGTCCCGAGCGCGGATCCCGCGTCGGTCCGCGACGCGCACGGCGGCGGGCCGGCCATGGTCGGCGATTACCCCGGCGCGCCCGGCGCGGCCGAGGCGGTGTTCGAGGTCGCCTCAGGTTCACACGAGTTCAGCGGGCCCGGTCTTCCTGCCGCTGATGATCAACATCGGCCTTGACGGGCGCTTCCTGAATACACGCTCCGGGCGGGCGGGTGTGCGGGTCGTCGCCACCGTATGCCTACCATCGGAGTGGTAGGGGCGGTGAGCAGGCGCGATAGGCCTGCGGACCAGTAGGTGGGAGGTGACCATGGGATCAAAGACCCTGTCATCACAACGCGGCCCGGGCGCGGAACCGGGATATGGCCGGCCATCCCTCGTCGAGCACTGGCACGAGTCGGCGGACCGGCACCTCACCCCCACGAAGCGGTCTCTCCTGGCGATGTGGATCTCCTTCGGCACCACCTGGGGCGCCGTGCGGTTGATCACGCATGGCATCCGGGGCGGGTGGCTGCCTTTTGGGAACATCTCCACGGGTGGCCAGCATCTGCACCACTACAACTTCGGCATAGCCACGCTCGCCGGGGTCGGCCTGGTCGCGGTTCGCGGTGACGAACGGGCCGTGGGACACCCCGCGGTCGCCTCCGTGTACGGCGCCGGCACCGCGTTGGTCGCCGATGAGTTCGCCCTGCTGCTGGACCTGCGGGACGTCTACTGGGCGAAGCAGGGGCGGCTCAGCGTGGACGTCTGCCTGGGCATTCTGTCCGTGCTCGGCACGTACCTGACCGCCCGACCGTTCTGGCACGAGATCGTGACGGTGACCCACCACCATGTCACCTCTGCGGCCAAGCGGCGCCTGGCACCCGCCTCGTGAAGTCGTGACGTAGCGCTCCGGAAGCAGGTCAGTCCCCCTAGAGAGGCCTCGTCCGGCAAGCACGGACCGGGGCGGACGTCGTCAGCGGCCGGGGATGGGCAGCAGACCCTCCGTGTACTGGGCGCGCCCGTGGCCGAAGGACCAGTCCTGAGGGTCGTTCTCCATGATGCTGATGAAGATGTCCTCGCCGGCGATGCCGAGGGGCTCCAGTTGCTTGGCGATGGTCCGGTAGACGTGTTGCTTGACCTCGGTGGTGCGTCCCGACTGGGTGAAGATCTGAATCATCACCAGTCGGTCGGTTCGCTCGAAGCCCAGACCGGCGTCGAGGGCGATGACGTGGTCGGTGTCGTGCTCGGTGATGATTTGGAATCGGTCCCGCTCGGGGATCTCCAGAACGTCCACGAGCGCCCGGTGTGTCGCGTCGGCGATCGCCCTGATGTCGTCGGGACGCCGTCCGCGGATGAGGTCGATGCGTACGAGTGGCATATCTTTCGTTCCTTACTTGTCTGTTGCTGTCCGACGCACTGATCGTGCAGGCTCCGGCAGCCGGCGGACATCCTCACCCCCGCACGGCTGCCCGCGCCGGTCCGACTGCCCGACCTGATCACTGAAGTACGGCGTGCCGTCGCTCCCTGTCCGCGAGCCGCGTGCGCCGCTGGATCCGGGAGGGCGCGTTCGACGTGCTCCACGTTTCAGTCCGGGTCGCTTTCGATCGTAAGATTCGCGCTCGGTCCGTACGCGTCCGGGTGGAGCACAACAGATCAGCGGATCAATAAGCTGATCTCGGGGTGGGGCGATGCGGCTGACCAGTCCGTTCACGATCGAACTGACCCAGGCCGAGCGTGAGGTGCTTGAACGCCTGGCAGACTCGCGCACCGCGCCGTTCGGGCAGGTGCAGCGGGCTTCGGTGATCCTGGCACTGGCCGAGGGAATGTCGAACGCCGCCACGGCCCGCGCGGCCGGGCGGCATGTGGACACCGTCCGCTCCTGGCGCAAGCGGTTCACCGCCGAGCGGCTGGCTGCGCTCGTCGACCGGCCCCGGCCGCTGGGGCGGCCCCGGTTGTCCGCCGAGGACAAGCTGCAGGTCATCGCCGCCGCGACCGCCCAACCGCCGACCGCCGACACCGTGTGGACCCACCGACTGCTATCCGATCACCTGCGCCGTTCCGGCCTGGCGGTCTCCGCCTCCCAGGTCGGACGGATCCTGGCCTGCGTCGATCTCAAGCCGCACCTGGTGCGCGGCTGGCTGACCCGACCAGCCGACCCGGAGTTCTCGGCGCCGTGGCGGATTCAAAGCCGCATGAACCCCCGAAGGATCAACCCGGCGCTGCACTAGGACTGGAAGATTACTTCCGGATTGTTCGGCGAGGGGCCGTCCAGCAGCGGACTGTGGATCCCCTTCAGCGTCTGGTCGAAGAACGCTGTCACGTACTCGCGGGTGATCACCACCCCGCGTTCCGGGGAGAGGGGCGGCGTCGGGAACCCGGCCTCCTCCCCAAGCAGGTCCAGGTCGCTGAAGCTGAAGTGGTCGGCGCCGGCGACCGTCAGCCACTTCTTGTAGCCGCCGAGGGCGGCCCAGGCCTGCTCCCACACGGTGTAGTCGTCGCCGCCGGGCGCGTGGTTGACGGCCGCACCCAGCATGAGGAACGGCCGGTTGATCTGGCCGGGCCTCGGGGCCGGGTGGAAGGTGCCGTCCATGTTCACTCCGGCCCGTACTCGCGGGTCGGCGATCATCGTGGTGGCGGCCGCCGCTCCGCCGAGGGAGTGTCCGGCCATGCCGATCTCGTGCTTGTCGATGAGGTGTGCCAGGCGCCACGCGGTATTGCCATGCGTCAACCGGTCGATCACGAAGGACACGTCCAGCGCACGGCTGGCGGCGACGGAGTCGAAGTCGAGCGCCGGGTCATCGCAGATCGCGCACGGCGGCGTCTGGCCGTTCGCCAGCGTCTCGCCGCTGTCCTCGTAGGTGTGGCCGACGAGCGCGACGACGTAGCCGTGACTGGCCAGGTCGGTCGCGAGCGAGGTGAGCACCATGCGCGGGTCCTCGTACGCGGGTGAGAGGACCACCAGCGGATGCTTGCCGCTCCGCGGCCGCGCGCCGTCGAAGGCGTGAGTGGTGACGCCGGAAAGGTTCTGTGGGGTGACACCGGAGCTCGCCGGCATCTTCCGGTGCTGGATGACTCCGGCTGCCTCGGCGAGGGTCATATAAGGGGCCGGAGTCCCGGTCCCGGGGACGGCCGGGTAGACCATCGTGACGGTCAGCTGGCGGGGGCCGGATGACGGCACCCACGGGTCGGGACGGCTCGCGTCGGTGAGGTGGATGACGTCCTCGCCGGCGGCGTAAGGGCCGGTCGGCGCGGGGAGCGTGCCCTGGAAGGACCGCGTGGGCGCGGCGGCAGCTGTGGCGGCGGTCGCGTGCACGGTGGACGGCGGGGTCGTGGCGGCGAGTCCGGTGCCGGTCGCGGCCACTGATGCGGCGAGACCCAGGATTGCGACAGCGCTGATACGGCGCTTGTGGTTCGAGGTAGTGCTCACGGGCACGATCCTGCCCGGCCCCGCCCTGACGCTCGATCATGCGGGCTTCCGTCTTGAGGGTGGTGCTGGCTACACCCTGAGATCCCCAGCGGCGCGAGGTTCCCTTCGCCGGCATCGTCGAGCGCCACCTTCGTCTTGGCCTACGACGAACACGACGCCAAGCCCTACCGCTGGACCTACGACGGCAGCCCACTCAAAGCCGCATGAACCCCCGAAGGATCAACGCGGCGCTGCACCAGCACGCCCGAGTCGGCATGGACCATCGGCACTCTTCCATCTGAAGTCGTGTCTCCTCTCGACACCGCTCTCGGAGTCAAGCTCGACCCGGAACTGCGTGAGCGTGCTTTGACACACCACTCGTACGTTGACGAGCATGGCGAGTCGCTCGGCAACGAGCGCCTGGAATTCCTCGGCGATTCAGCGCTGGGCCTGGTGATCAGCGACATGCTGTACCGGCGCTTCGTGGTCAAGGAGGGGCGGTTCGGTCCATACGTCACTGACGGTGAAATCAACGTCGGCCTGCACAAGGGTGACGACGTCGATTCCATGACGATCGAGCGGGCCGTCGAGCTACTCGCCGAGCGGCGGGAGGCCGCCGGTGATGCCCACCGGCGGGAAAGGGCGTTGGTCGGCCTGTAGAGGCGGGAGCTGCAGGTCGTCCAGCTCGTCGCCGAGGGGCTCAACAACCGACAGATCGCCGCGAGGCTTTCCGTCAGCGGCGCAACTATCGATACGTACCTTTCCCGCATCTTCGCCAAGCTGGGCGTCACCTCACGGGCCGCCATAGTGAGTGCGGTGACCGGCCACGGATCCGAGGCGCCGCACCCGAACCGCTGAACCAGGGTGGGGCCTTGGGCTCCGCCCGGATGAGGTGCTAGCCGGGTGAGCTGGGCCCTAAAGCTGTATCTGACCTGTGAATAAGGCCGTAACCACTGTTGTTGTCATCACCATTCGAGCGGCACACGGTAGCAGTTGCCGACGCGCCGGAGACGCCGGCCGATGACTAAGGAGGCATGGAAGGCGCTGCCGGAGACGTCAATCCTGTACGAGAGGCCGATGGCGGCCAAAACGCAGATGAAACCGGGACGAAACTGTGCTTAGGCCTGTTCGTGCAATAATCCAGACATCTGGATGAATGCACGCCGGACACTCTCGTGCGAGTTCAACGTGGAGGCAACGTGGCCGCGACCGTTGACGTCGTCAATCCGATTGATCCCTGCGCTTTCAATCCCGGTTACGGCGAGCTCCGCGTGCGTGACGGGCACACGCTTACCGAGCGGGTGCGGCGGACGCCGCTCTGATGGGCGTGTTCGAGCAGCTCAACATCCTGGTGGACGGTCATATTCGTACCCAGTTGGTGGCGTCGGCGGTCCGTTTCCGGATCCCTGACCATCTCGCGGACCGGACGCTCACCGACGCCGCGCTCAGCGGGCTGACGGGGATCGGCGTCCCGACGCTGCGGCGGTACATGCGGGCGCTGGAAGGGCTCGGACTCGTCGAGTCGGCAGGGGAGAACGCGTATCGCGGCACGGCGCTGATGGAGCCGCTCCGCCGTGACACCGGCAGCTTCTACGGCCACGCGCTGATGGCGGGCGTGGAGTACTACGAAGCCTGGTCCGAACTGGACTTCGCGCTGCGGACCGGCAACTCCGCCTTCGAGCACCGGTACGGCTGTGATCTGTGGCACCACTTCGACAGCGACGACGACGCCGCGGTGTCGTTCGCGCGCACCATGCGGTTGAACACCGAGCGTTTCCTGGAGGAGATCCTCGGCCTGTACGACTTCCCGGATGACGGCGTGGTCGCCGACCTGGGCGCGGGCGATGGCACCCTGCTGGCCGAGCTCCTGGTGCGCTACCCGAAGCTGTGCGGCATCGTGGTCGAGCAGCCCGCCGTCCTCGCCGTCGCGCGGCAGACGATGGAGGATCGCGGTGTCGCGGACCGGTGCGAACTCGCCGCGGGCGACTTCCTGGCCGAGGTCCCCGGAGGCGCCGACATCTACGTCATCAAGTCGGTCATCCATAACTGGAACGACGAATCGGCGCTGCGGATCCTGCGCAACTGCCGGGCCTCGGTCGGCGAACGTGGACGGTTACTTCTCATCGAGCACGCGCTGAAGATCGACGATGCGCTGGAAGCGGCGGTGCGGGACCTGGCCATGCTCGTGCTCCTCGGAGGGCAGAGCCGTTCCGTCGAGGAGCATGAGGCACTGCTCCGACAGGCCGGATTCTCGGTGGAACAGACGTTGACCGCGCCCTCCGGTTTCTGCCTGATCGAAGCTCGGCCGGACAGGGCCGCGTAATGTCCTCAGGAGGTCGCTCCGATGTCTGAAGCCCCGTCGACCGACCGGATCCTCGCGTTAGCCGAGCCGGAGACACTCCGCGATCCGTATCCCGCGTACGCCCGGATGCGGGAGGCCGAAGCCGTGTACTGGAGCGAGGCGATCGACTCCTGGGTGTTGACGCGCTACGAGGACTGCGCGGCCGTTCTGCGGAACTCGCGGGCGTTCGCGTCGGACTGGCGCCGTACGGGAGAGCAGATCCCGACTCCGCTGCTCAGCATACAGTCGCTCGATCCACCCGAGCACACGCTGATCCGCCACTTCATGGTGAGCGCCGTCCGTACCCTCGACTATTCGGCGCTTCGGAAGATGATCGCCGACCTGGTCCGCGACCGGCTCGCGGCGGTACGGCGGCAGGACTCGTTCGACGCCGTCACCGAGTTCGCCGCCCCGATCGCCCTGGACACCATCGTCGCGGTGCTCGGCATCGCGCGACCGGATCCCGAGTGGTTCCTGCCGACTTCCCAGGCGATCGTCGACGGCATGGACGCCGGGGTGTGGCCGGAGACGCACGAGCCGGCGGTGGCGGCGCGCGCACGGCTCGCCGAGCTCGCCGAAAGCTGGCTCGCCGATCCGGCGGACGCCGGTCTGGTCGGCTACGTGGCGGCTCACGGCGCGGACTCGGGAATCGAGCGGCCGGTCCTGCTCAACACGCTCCGCGCGGTGCTTCACGCGGGGTTCGAGTCGGCCGGGCGGCTGCTCGCCAATGCCCTTGCCACGATGGCGGCGGTACCGGACGCGCTCTGCCGGTTCGCGGCGGCCGAGACGCCGACGGCGGTCGAGGAACTGGTCCGCTACAACGCGCCGGTGCAGGCCGACGGCCGGGCCTGCGTCGAGGAGACCTCGATCGGCGGGACGGTCATCCGCCGTGGCGAGGCGGTCACGATGCTGTTGGGCGCGGCCAACCGGGACCCGGCGCGCTTCCCCGACCCGGACGCACTGGACTTCGGGCGTGACCCGAACCCGCATCTCGGCTTCGGCCGGGGCGCGCACTCGTGCCTCGGACAATCTCTCGCGACGCTCCAGGCGGGCGTCGTCTTCGAGATCCTCGCGGCCGAGTGCAGTCAGATCAATGCCGTCACCGCACCGGTCTACCGGCGCAACCTGACCCTCCGCGGGCCATCTCGGTTCGAGGCCCGCATCACCTGACACGCAAAGGAGGTGCGCAATGCGTTACGTGCACTGAACCCAGTGATCGCCCCTGTGCCCCGCTGCCTGGTGCCCGGGGTACAGGGGCTCCCCTCAGCCAACCCAGGAGATCCTCATGCGTATCTGCCTCGTTTCGATGCCCTGGCACCTGCTCGAAACGCCGTGCCTGCCCATCGGGTTACTGCGCGCCCGTGTCGGCGCCTGCCGCGACCGGCATACCGTCATCGACTACTACGGCAACCTGCGTTGGGCCGAATACCTCCTCGACGTCTCCGGCGGTCAGATCGCCGAGGCCGAGTACTCCTACGTCTCCGACCGCGGTGTCTGGCACGCGATGGGCGAGTGGATCTTCGCCGGGGCGCTGTACGACGATCCGGCCTGGCGCGTGGACACGTACCGTGCCTATCTGGAGGCACGGAACCTCGAGCCCGGCGCATCGCTGCGCATGCGCGAGCACGCCGCCGGCTTCGTCGAGCTGGCCGCCCGAGAGATCCTGGAAGAGCGGCCGGACCTCGTGGGCTTCACCACGACGTTCCAACAGAACGTCTCTTCGCTCGCGGTCGCCAGGCGCGTCAAACAGCTGCGCCCCGAGGTCCAGGTGGTGTTCGGGGGCGGCAACTGCGACGGTCCGATGGGCGCGGCCCTGCACCGCAACTTCCCGTTCATCGACCATGTCGTGAGCGGCGAGGGCGAACTCGCTTTCGTCGCGCTGCTCGACGCGCTGAGCGAGGGACGAACACCGGCCGGCGTACCGGGGCTGGTCACCCGGGGGCCCGACGGCGAGAGCGTCGCGGGACCGCCCGCCGCCATGGTGCCGATCGACATGGTGCCCCGCCCCGACTTCACGGCCTGGTGGTCGGCCTACGGCAACGGCAGATTCGCCGAACGGCTGAGCCCGGTGCTGCTGTACGAGGCGGCGCGTGGCTGCTGGTGGGGCGAGAAGCACCATTGCACGTTCTGCGGCCTGAACGGCACCACGATGAAGTTCCGAGCCAAGCCGGCCGCACAAGTCTGGGACGACATCACCCACCTGGTGGAGACCCACGGCGTGCTCGACATCGTCACCGTGGACAACATCCTCGACGTCGCGTACCTCACCGAGCTCATGCCGCGGATCCAGGAGTCCGGTTGGGACCTGCGGATCCGGTACGAGGTCAAGGCCAACCTCAAGCCCGACCAGCTCGCCGTGCTGCGGGACGCGGGCGTGACGCACATCCAGCCCGGCATCGAGAGCCTGAACTCCCGTGCGCTGCGGCTCATGGACAAGGGCGTGCATGGCACGCAGAACGTGTTCCTGCTCCGCGCGGCCGATGAGCATCAGCTCACCGTGGACTGGAACTACCTGTACGGGTTCCCCGACGAGCGGGCAAGTGACTACCTGCCGGTCATCGAGCAGATACCGGCGATGGTGCATCTCCAGCCTCCGGGCGGCCCCGTCCGCATCCTCATTGAGCGGTTCAGCCCGCACTTCCAGTCACCCGAGCGGGGTTTTGCCGAGCGACGTCCCTCGCGGATGTACCAGCACGTCTACGACCTGTCCGAATCGGAGCTCGAAGACGTGGCGTACCAGTTCGAGGCGCCGCCGCAGGGCATCGATGAGGACGTCGCGTCCGGCCTTCGGGCCGCCATCGTGGCCTGGCGACGCGGCCATGCGGGCAGCACGCTGACCTGGCGGGAGACCGAAGGCGGGCTGGTGATCGAGGAGGGTCGCGCGGGCCGGCCCCGATGTGAGTACGTCCTGAGCGATCCGGCCCAGGCCCGCTCGTATCGGCTGATGGAGCGGCCCCGCACGATCGCGGCCCTCGCGCGTGAGCTGGCGGCAGAGGGGTTCGCGGTGAGCGAGGAGACACTGCGGCAATGGATCGGTGAGCTCCGCGGCGCGGGGCTGATCTTCGAGGACGGCGGCCGGGTCGTAGCGCTGGCCACCAACTGCAGGCCGCTGCGCGTCGCCGAGGTGGGGTGAGCCATGGACACCACACTCACCGTACGGAAGCCGGGCGCCGCGATCGGTGATCGCGTCGAGGTGAGCGCGTCGGACCTGCCGCAATGCCTCGCGGGCGGCACGACCGCCCCGGTGCTGCTCGTCACCGGGACCCCGTACGCGCCCGGCTTGGACGCGGTGACCGGAGACCTGCTGTGGCAGGCCGGCGTGCGGGAGGTACGGATACGGGAGACCGTCGGCGCTGACGACGGAATCCTCCATTTCCTGCATTTCCTGCGCGAGGCGGCGAGCCATGACATCAATGTCGTCTGGGAGAGCGCGGGCGGTCTCGGCTGCGATGCCCGGCTCCTGTATCACCTGCCCCCACCGGCCGGGGATCCGTCGTGGCGTTCGGCCTACCGGTACGGGTTGTGTCACTACCGGGTCGGACCGGGATTCGTGACCGTCACCGATCAGCGGCGTGGTCCGGCCGTGCCCATCACTCTCGGGGAAGCGCATGAAATCCGGCTTGTCCGGGATCTCGATCGCCCGGGGCGGTCGGAGGAATCCTCCGCCTTTGTCGCGCTTCTGCAATCGGGCTTGATCATCAGTCACGGTCGTGACGCACTCTGTCTGCCCTATCGGCTGCGTCGATGGCCGATACCGTGCACCGCCATCTGACCTGAGGAGTCCGATGAAGACCCTAATCGCCGCCGTTGCCGCAGTGGCCATCACCGGCTCGCTGACGGCGGCCGGCCCAGCTCGGGCTGACGATCTCTGGCTGGCCGACCACCTCGCCAAGACCACGTCCGGGAAGAAGGCCCTCGAGCACCTGCGAGTCTTCGAACGGATCGCCGACGAGAACGGCGGCCAGCGCGCGACGGCCACGCCGGGATTCGAGGCGTCGGCGCGTTACGTCACCAAACAGCTCGCCGACGCCGGGTACAGGGTGAAGAGCCAGACGGTGCCCTATCGGCAGTTCATGTTCGACGCCGAGTCCGGCCAGGAGACCGCGCCGAACGCTCGTACGATCCGGACGCTGATGATGGACGGCTCGCCGGTCACCCCCGAGGGTGGTTTCACGGCTCCCCTGGTCTTCGCGCCGGTCAAGGCGGACGGCACGAGCGGGTGCACGGCCGCGGACTACGACGGGCTCCCGGTACAGGGCGCGATCGTGGTCACCCCGCGCAGTTCCTGCGGGTACACCAACCAGCAGAAGGTGATCGCCGGGCTGGGTGGCCGGGCGATGCTGCTGTACCTGCCGGTGCCGGACCCCAAGAACATCTACCGGCTGCACGTCTTCACCCCGTCGGACTTCACGATCCCTTCGGCGACCATCTCGCCTGAGCAGGCCGGACAACTGAGCGCCGACGCCGCGCAGCAGCCCGTCACCTTCCACCTCGAACTCCGCGGGCACTTCGCGGACAAGACGACCGTCAACCTCTTCGCGGAGACGCGCGGCGGCTCTGCCGACCACATCGTGATGGCCGGTGCCCACCTGGACAGCGTGCCCGAGGGGCCGGGCATCAACGACAACGTGAGCAGCGTGGCTGCCCTGATGGAGACGGCCAAGCAGCTCGCCCCGTTCCAGAACCGGGTGCGTAACAAGGTGCGGTTCGCATTCTGGGGAGCAGAAGAGCAGGTCGACGTCGGTTCCGACTACTACATCGAGCACCTGTCGTCCGCCGAGAAGACCGCCATCGACCTCTACGAGAATTTCGAGCTGATCGCCTCGCCCAACTTCGCCCGCTTCCTCATTGATGGCAACGTGCCGGAGGCGCCGGGATCGGCGACCGTCACGAAGGTGTTCGAGCAGTACTTCACCCGCACCGGCCTGCCGTTCAAGACCGAGCCGGTGACGGGCGTCGGCTCAGACCAGGCACCGTTCGTGACGGCCGGCATAGCGGTCGGCGGGATGGACATGGGCACGATCGGGCTGAAGACGCCCGAGGAGGCCAAGATTTTCGGCGGGCAGGCGGGACAGCAGTACGACCACTGCTATCACCAGGCGTGCGACCGAGTGGCCAACCTCAACCTCCAGGTCCTGGACGAGAACGTGCCCGCGATCGCATGGACCATCGGCCGCTTCGCCATGGACACCTCAGATGTGAAATAGGCCAAGACCGAACTGACCGCAGCGCGGTGGCCTTGGCCCCCTGACCGGGCTCGGGCCGCCGCGCGATTCCCGGTGGGGGCGTCTGGTCAAGAACGCCGGGCTTGCCGGTTATCTTTAGGTCTCCCTGGGCTGTCTAGCACGTTGACCAGGGCATTCGCGGCTGGCCCTGGGACTGACGTGGGCGATCGGCTTCACCGCAGCCGGCCTCGCCATTTTCCGCATCAGGACCCGTACCCGACGGCATACCAGCTGACCGCGGGAATCACGGTGGGCCGTCGCGCGCGTTCACAAACCCGTTCTCCGCTCGCCGGGGCCGTGCGTGTGGCCTGTTCGTTCTGATACGAGCTCTGCTGATCTTCGGGTCATGGCTCGTGGCAGGGTGTTGGTATGCGGGTGTCGATACTCGGGCCACTGGAGGTGGCCGCCGGCCACGAGATGGTGGAGATCGGCGGCGGACGGCTGAGGGCGCTGTTGATCCGGCTCGCGGTGGACGTCGGGCACCCGGTCACCGTGGACTCTTTGGTGGATGCGCTGTGGCCGGAGGTGGCTCCGGTCGATCCGGCGGCTGCGTTGCAGTCGCTGGTGTGGCGGCTGCGGCAGACGCTTCCGAGCGGGCAGATCGTACGGTCTGGGAGCGGTTGGTATCAGCTCGACCTGCCGCCGGACGCGGTGGACGCCTGTCTGTTCGAGCGGTTGGCCGGCGATGGCCGGCGGGCGTTGCGGGCGGGGGAGGCCGAACTGGCGCGGCACCGGTTGGGGGAGGCGCTGGCGTTGTGGCGGGGCGAGCCGTTGATCGACGTGATGGACGCGCCGTACGCGGTGGCCGTCGGTGTCCGGCTGCGAGAGCTGTGGCTGACCGCGGTCGAGAATCGGGTGGAGGCCGATCTGGCACGGGAGCCGGCGTCGTCCTTGGTGGCCGAGTTGACCGAGTTGACCGCGACGTACCCATTGCGCGAACGCCTGCACGCTTTGCTGATGCGGGCGCTGGACGCCGACGGCAGGCCTGCGGAGGCCTTGGCCGCATACGAGAGTGTCCGGCGTCGGCTGGCCGACGAACTGGGTTGTGATCCCGGTGAGGAGTTGCGGCAGGCGCACCTGGCCGTGTTGCGCGGTGACCGGCCAGAGAGGGGCCGGCCGAAGGGCAACCTGCGCGCGCCGCTGATGAGTTTCATCGGACGTGCTGAGGAGTTGACGCGGATTCATGCGCGGCTGCGAGAAGGCCGCCTGGTGACCCTGGTCGGCCCGGGAGGCGTAGGCAAGACACGGTTGGCGACCGTGTTCGCCGACGGGATCGCCGACCGCGTCGATGGCGGGGTGTGGCTGGTCGAACTGGCGCCGCTGGCTGCCGCCGGTGACGTCGCGCGGGCCGTGCTTGCCGCGTTGGGGCCACGCGAGGTCGGTATGCCCGATGCCTCGGCCGGGTCGCGTGGTCCGATGCGCCGCCTGATCGAGGTGCTGGCGCACAGCGAGGCACTGCTTGTGCTGGACAACTGCGAGCATGTGGTCGAGGCCGCCGCGGATCTCGTCGATGAGCTGCTCGCCCGGTGCCCGCGCCTGCGGGTGCTGGCCACCAGCCGCGAACCCCTCGGTGTCGCCGGCGAGCGGCTGTGCCCGGTGTCGCCGCTGCCGCTGCCGGAGCCGGGCGTCCCAGCTGCGGACAACCCGGCGGTACGGCTCTTCGCCGACCGCGCGACGGCAGTACGCCCCGACTTCGTGCTCACCGAGGACGCGGCCGTCGAAGCGGCCGAGGTGTGCCGGCGATTGGACGGGCTGCCGCTGGCGATAGAGCTGGCCGCCGCCCGGTTGCGGGCCATGACGCTCCGGCAGCTCACGGCCCGTCTCGACGACCGCTTCCGCGTGTTGGCCGCAGGGGCGCGTTCGGCACCGGAGCGGCATCGGACCCTGCGGGCGGTGGTGGCCTGGAGCTGGGATCTGCTGACCGACGCGGAGCGTGTGCAGGCGGCTCGGCTGGCGGTCTTCCCGTCCTCGTTCACCGCCGAGGCCGCCGAGCGCGTGGGGGTCCCGTGGGAGACGCTGGACACGCTGGTGGACAAGTCCCTGCTACACCTGGTGGGCGAGCGGTACCGGATGCTGGCCACGATCCGCGAATACGCCCTGGAGCGGCTCGCCGACAGCGGTCTGGCCGACTCGGTGCGCGCCGCGCACGCGGCCTGCTTTCTCGAGCTTGCCGAACGCGCGTCGCCGCACCTGCGCGGTGCCGGCCAGCTGCCCCGGCTCGCCATGCTGACAGCGGAGCAGGACAACCTGCTCTCCGCCCTGAACTTCGCGGCCGATGTCGGGGATGCCGCCACGGCCAGGAGGTTGGGCGCCGCGCTCGGCCTGTTCTGGGCGATCCGGGACGGCCACACCGAGACCGCAGACCGATTGCACACCGCGCTGACCGTCCGGGGAACGGCCCCGGCTGCGGCGAGCATCCAGGTGGCGGCGCAGTACCTGTTCCACACGGTACTCGCCGGGCGCGCACCGGACATGGGTGCGGTCACTTCAGTGGCTGAAGCGGTCGCCGAGTTCTCGGAGGGCGATGTCGGCGAACCGGCGGCGACGCTGGCGGCGGCACTGCTGGCGCTGATCGACAACGACATTCGCACCGGCCTCACCGCGATCGACCAGCGACAACCGCCGCCGGATCCCTGGCAACGGGGAATGCTGGCTCTTGCCCACGCGCTACTGACCGGCGCCGGCGGAGACACGGCGAGGATGCGGCGGGACCTGGCGGCAGCAGCAGCGGCCTTTCGCGACGCCGGGGAACGCTGGGGGCTGGCCACTTCGCTGACCTATCTCGGGCTCGCCGAGGGCATGGCCGACGATGTCCACGCGGCCGTCTCGGCGCTGGAGGAGTCGATCACGCTGATCCAGGACCTGGGCGGCGCCGATCATTTTCAATGCACCTGGCTGGCCATGCTGCATGCCCAGATCGGACAGTCAGCGGCGGCGCACGCCGAACTGCTGGCGATCCTCAATGAGGGAGTACCGAGCCTCGTCGAGGTGCAGGCCCGGCTTTTCCTGGCCGATCTGGCTCGGCACCGTGGTGAGCCGGCCGAGGCCGCGATCCAGATCGACCTGGCCGCCGGACACCCGGGTGACGATGGCTTCAACGACGCGCTGCTGCGGTTGAGCCAAGGACGGCTGGCCGTGGTCGGCGGCGATCTCCATACCGCCGGGCTCCGCCTGCGGGAGGCGCTCACGCTGGCCTCCTCGATGCCGGACATGCCGATGGTGGCGGAGGTCGCGGTGGGCGTGGCGGAACTCACCTTGCGACGCGGAGCCGCCAAGGACGCCGCCTGCGTGCTGGGTGCGGCCCACGCGTTGCGCGGCGCCCCTGCCACAAGCAACCTGGACGTCCGCAGGCTCAGCCACGAACTGCGAACCACGCTCGACCCGGATGCATACCAGGCCGCCTACGACCGCGGACGGCGCCTCGGCCGTGACGACGCACTCGCCGCCATCGCCGGCCGACTGATGCACTGACCGTCGCCCAGCAGTCTCCCGGCAGTCGGCTGAGACTCGGCTGAGAGTCATCTGACAGACCACCGGGCCATGGTGTGGTCTCAGCCCGTTCGATGCGCCCGACCAGCGTCGACTCGACCACGCAGGAGGCTTCGGAGGATGATGTTCCTTGAGCTGTTCGTCCCACGCGGGACGTACAACGCCGCACAGCTGCGACGGCTTGCCGAGCGGCTCACCATGAAGCAACTGCTGACCCACGTGGACGCCATCCGTGACGTGATCGGCGCCAGCGAGGCGTCCAGCGCCAATCCCGGAGTGCTGGACTTCCTGGACTCGATCAACCATGTCGTCGTGCACGAGATCGGCACCTGGATCGTCGACGGGCGTCCGCTGGGTCCGGCCGAGCGACCGCGCTACGTGGTGCGCGTCTACGTGCCCGGCCCCTGGCGCAAGGCGATAAGCGCATTCCTCATAGCGAGCATCACCCGAGCGCTCTCGCAGACCGACCCCGAACCTGAGCGGTGCTATCGCGAGCCGTGCGTCGAGGTGCACGTCATCGGCGTATCGGAGGGCGGGTACGGGGTGTTCGGCCGAGTCGTCGGCGAATCGGCGCTCATAGCGATGATCAGCGACGCCAAGATCGACACCCCGCTCCCGGACGATCCCAATCTGCTCCTCGACCCGGTGTGCGGCATGGTCGCCAGCGACATGGTGGCCACTCTGGAACACGACGGTACGACCTACGGCTTCTGCAGCCCCGGCTGCCGCCGCCACTTCGCCGACAAACTGACCGAGGACGTGTCCCAGTGACCTCCACCGCCCCGAACGCCGACCAGGCCGAGCAGTGGAACGGCGAGGACGCCGCCCACTGGGTCCACAACGCCGACCGCTACGACACGATGGCAGGCGGATTCACCGAGCGCCTGTTCGCTGCGGCCGCCATCACAGCAGATGACCGGATCCTCGACATCGGCTGCGGCACCGGCCAGACCACCCGCCTGGCCGCCCACCGCGCCGACCGTGGCCACGTGACCGGCATCGACATCTCAAAGCCGATGCTGGACCTGGCACGACGCCGCACGGCCGAGGAGAACCTGCCCAACGTGACCTTTGAGTTCGGCGACGCCCAGGTGCACCGGTTCCCGGCCGGGGCGTTCAACATGGCCATCAGCCGAGCCGGCGTGATGTTCTTCGCCGATCCGATCGCTGCATTCGCCAACATCGCCAGCGCGCTCGAACCAGGCGGACGCCTCGTGTTCGTCTGCCACGGCAATCCCCAGCACAACCCCGTCTTCGAGGCGTTGCTGGACGCTGGCATTACCCCGAACCTGGCCGCCCAGGCCCCCGGTGTGGCCGCCTTCACCGACCCCGACCAAGTACGCGACATCCTGACCACAGCAGGATTCCAGAGCCAGACAGCCGTATCGTTCGACTTCGCCAGCACGATCCACGCGACCGCACCCGACGCCGCCGCCCTCCTACTCAACGGCAACCTGCGCGCCTTCGTCCGAGGCGCGGGTGACAAGGCGCTGAGCCGAGCCCACACCGCCATTGCGGCCGCTCTCCGTCCCTTTGCCGACACCGACGTCGTACGGCTGCCCGCCGCAGGGTGGCTGCACACCGCGATCCGGACCGCCTGACCCGCGCTGTTCGACCGCAATCCGGGAGCCTTGGGCGAGGGATAACGAATCTGCCCGGCCGCCGGTCTCTCATACGAACACCCAGCGTGAGACAACCCGAGGCCGGATCTCATGGCGGCTCACAGTTCGAGGTGCTCATCGGTCGCGTCGAAGGAGCGGTGCGCGAGGAACAAGCCCTATGAGGTCCACTGAATGGCGAGCTACCGAAGCCAAAAATCGCGGAAAAGGAATGATGGTTGCTTAAAATGACGCAATACTAATGTTTAGGTAATAGTAGTACAAGTTGGCCGCATCGTGTGTGTATTTGGTTGTTTTTCCCGCATGGCTCCTGTGGGTGTCGGATGCTGGAAATCCAAGTTCTGCCCCATCTTCTGCAGGAGGCGGGCTATGGCAGCATCCGCGCGGATTGAACCGCTGGAACCGGACTGGGCCACGAGTGGCGAAACGCTGCTGGCCTGGGCGCGCTCGCGGCAGTGCTCGGTGGCGAAGCCGCGCGGAGGCGGGTTGCGGTTCGCTTTCTACGGGCGCGTGTCGACGGAGGACCATCAAGATCCGGAAACCTCCTGGGCGCGGCAGCGGGCTCAGGCCAGTGCGCTGGTCGGCGGGTATGGGCGGATCGTGGCGGAGTTCTTCGATGTGGGCCAAAGCCGCGTGCTGCCGTCGGCGCGGCGGCCGGAAGCCGCGGCGCTGGTGGCGGCGATGGCAGATCCGGATCGCGAATTCGATGCGATCGTGGTGGGGGAGTACGAGCGGGCGTTTTACGGCTACCCCAACCCGGTGTTGGCCGGATCGAGCAGATCATGTTCGGCGGGTTGGCGGTTCCACACCTGCCGACCGGTGTAACGAGGGTTGGCCAAGATGCTCCGCACCGTCGTGTGTGTCCACTCTCGACCCGAGCGGTGGGCGTTGCGCTTCGGATCGGCCGCTGACGTGCAGCGGTGGAACCTGCCCGATAGCTGGGTGATCTCCACCCGGCCGGCGCACCCGGCGCTGGTCAGCGAAAACGACTTCGTCGCGGTCCAGAGCATCCGTGCTCCGCGCGGTAGCCCGGACTCGGATCGCTGTTACCGGTTGGCGGGGCTGCTGTGCTGCAGACGCTGGCCTCGCCGGTGCGCTCGCTTCACCTCTCGCAGAGGACGACTCTTCCACGTACGCTGCGCGGTAACCGCTCGGGTTGGCCGGGCCGGTCAGAACGCTTCTTGTCATTCGCAACGCGCCGACGGACATCCACCGCCGGTCCGGTGCCCGTCTACTGCGGGTCGCCCGGCACCAGACCGGCTCACTACTAGAGCGACCGTGATCAGTGGGCGAAAGCCGTGAGTTCACGCGCGTAGCTGGTGATGTCGACGGCTCCGGGTGGCACCGGAACCGGGTGGGTCGTCGTTGGAGCGAGGTCGATCGTCAGCGTGGTGGCGGACCGGGTCCCGATCCTTAGCGTGAAGTGCCGCGCGGGGGCGGATCTCCAGATGGCTTCGATAGGTATGCCGAGCGCGACCGGGTCGATGGATAGCCACGGCGCGCGCTGACCCAGGTGGACGTAGACCCGGCCGGCGACGACGCGCATCTCACCGTCACGCCCGTCGGTTAGTCGGGTGGTGAGCTCGGCGGTCTGATGGACGGTATCGGCGAATCCGTGCGCGTTGAGTGTTGTGCCGCCGGTTCGGAGGCTGACCGAGACCGCGTACGCGGACGACGTGGGAGGGGCGGTGGTGGTCGTATCGGCTGCGGGTACGCCGACGAACAGCAGCGCGGCGGCGGTCATCATCATTGGGTGCGGCATGGCGGTGGTCCCTTGTTTTCGTATCGGCTATTCGGTGTGCAGGGCGGTGAGGACGCCTAGGTGCGAGGCGCGGCGTGCAGGGACGGCGGCGGCGAGGAGGCCCGCGGCGACGGCGGCGGGAAGAACGGCGGCTAGAAGCGCCACCGGGACTCCGGGCGGACCGAGGACGCGTCCCTCCAGGGCCCGGGCGAGCGGCCAGCCGATCGACAGGCCCAGCACCAGTCCGGTGAGCGATCCGGTGACGACGGTCGTGAGCGCTTCGACCCGGATGATGGTGCGGATCTGGCGAGCTTCGGCGCCGACGGCGCGGAGCAGCCCGATCTCGCGGGTGCGCTCCAGGACGCTCAGGGCCAGGGCGATGGCGACGGTGATCAGGCCGATGAGGAGGCTCAGGGCCAGCAGGCCGGTCATCATGGTGGCGACCAGGTCGATGCCCGAGGCGACTCGGTGGCTGTAACCGGTCCTGTCGTCGAGGAACGCCTGCGGGTAGTCGGCGCGCAGCGCGGTGAGCTCGGCACGGACCTGGTGCCGGGCGTCCTCGGCGGCCCGGACGAGGATCGTCTGGTCGGTCTGCTGGGCGGGCGGGTAGCCACGTCTGTAGTCGGCGAGGGGGATGAGGTAGGCGCCGGCGACCTGGTCGTACTCGTACAGGGCGACGATGCGCACCGGCCGGGGGCCGCCGGTCGGGTAGGTGATGGGGATCGTCTGGCCGAGGTGCCAGCCGGTGCGTGCGGCCACGGTGGCGCTGACCGCCATCGTGTCAGCTGTCAGGTCGGTGAGGGTTCCGGCGCTCACGTGCGGATCGACGAGCCGCGGATAGGCGGCCGGGTCGATGCCGCACAGCTTGTCGGAGACGCCGGGCGCCTGGAAGGTGCCGCACGGCATCCCGGAGGCCGAGATGACACCGGGTGATCGCGCGATCCGGCCGGTCAGCGCCGGGTCCAGCCCGGCGCCCGTCCCTGGCGCGGTGCTGAGGACGTAGTCGGCGCGCAGCGAGCGCCGTACGTCGACCGCGCGGCTGGAGGAGGTGGTCGCCGCGAGTGTGGCGACGATGGAGACGGTGGCGACCGCGACGGCGAGCGTTCCCCCGGTGCCGGCGACCCGGCGCGGGTTGCGCAGCATCTGCCGGTCGGCCAGGCGTCCGCAGACGCCTGCGGCGGCCGACAGCAGGCGGCGCGCCGGAGCGGTGAGCGGCCGTACGAGTATGGGCCCGGCCAGGCCCGCGCCGAAGAGGAGCGCCAGTGCGCCCAACGCGACGGGCCCCTTCCCCGAGGCCGTGACGAGCACGAGGGCCCCCGCGAGGAGGACGCCCGTCGCGACGATCCGGCGCGTCCATCCGGGCGGGCGGGTGCCTGTGGTCGTCAGGTCGGCGGACAGCGCGGCCAGGGGACGCGAGCGGGACGCCCGCAGTGCGGCGGCACCGGCCGCGACCACGGTCACGCCGACGCCGACGACCAGCGAAGCGACGACGGTGTGCGTCCGCAGGACCGGTGCCGTGGCGGGCAGCGGGAGCCCCATGGCGCCGAGGGCAGCGCGCAGGCCGGAGGCCAGGCCGATTCCGCCGAACAGGCCGGCGACGCCACCGGCCAGCCCGATCGCGGCGGCCTCCGCGAGCACGAGCCGTGCCGTCTGGCCTCGGCTTGCCCCAACGCAGCGCAACAGGGCGAGTTCCCTCGTACGCTGCGCCACGGTGATCGTGAAGGTATTGGCGATCAGCAGCGTCGCGACGATGAGCGCGATCACCGCGAAGGCGCCCAGGATGGCGCCGATCACCGAAGCCGCTCCGGAGATGCCGCCGGCCAGCTGGTCGGCCTGCTGGGTCCCGGTCCGTACGGTGTAGGCGGCCCCCACCGCCGTCTTGATCCGGCGCGCGAGAGCGGTCGCCGAGAGCCCCGCCTCGCCCGCCGCCTCGACGGCGGCGTATCGTCCGCCGGTGCCGAGCAGCTCAGGTGCTGCCTCGGGGGTGAAGCCGACGATGCTGACGCCGGCGACGGTTCCGGCCGATCCGAATCCGATGACGCCGTTGACGGTGAACGTCCGCGTTCCGCCGGTCAGCGCGACCCGCAGCGTACGGCCCGGGGCCAGGTGGAGACTGCCCGCGGTGGTGGCGTCGACGACGACTTCATCCGCGCCGCGCGGCCAATGCCCATCGCGGAGGGTGAACTGACGCAGCCTCGGGTCGGTGGGGACGGAGACGCCGACGGCAGCGGATGAGGAGATGGCGTGGCCGTGCTCGTCAAGGGGCATGGCGTACCCGGAGGTGATGCCCTCCGCAGCGCTCACCCCCGCTACCTGCCGGACCTTCGAGACCAGGTCGGAATGGAGCGTCGGCGCGCCGCCCAGCAACGACCTGCCGAACCCGTTCGCGTCGGTGACGATCGCGGACATGCCCCCGGCCGCCTGGGCCGCCGAGTGGTGAACGCCCGCGTCGATGGTGTCGGTGAGCACGTATGTGCCGGACAGGAACGCTACGGCGGCCGCTATCGCCGTCGTCGTCGTGGCGGTACGGACCCGGCGCGCGGCGATTCCCCGGCGCAGCACGGTCATGATGCGCATCACCGCTCCACTCCGTTCTCCTCGAGCGCGTCGAGCCGGTCGAGGACCGCTGGCAGCGTCGGCCCGGCCAGGTCCCCCGCAATGCGGCCGTCCGCGAGGAACAGCACCCGGTCGGCGTGCGCGGCGGCCGCCGGATCGTGGGTGACCATCACGACTGTCTGACCGAGCTCGGCCACGCACCGGCGCAGCAGGCGCAGCAGTTCCGTCCCCGACCGCCGGTCGAGGTTGCCGGTCGGTTCGTCGCCGAAGATGACCTGCGGTTCGGTGATCAGCGCGCGGGCGACGGCGACCCGCTGGATCTGTCCGCCGGACAGCTCGGCCGGGCGGTGATCGAGGCGTTCGGTCAGCCCGAGCAGGCCCACGATGTTCTCCAGCAGGCTTGGGTCGGCGCGCCGTCCGGCGAGCTGCAGCGGCAGCAGGATGTTCTCCCGGGCGGTCATCGACGGGAGCAGGTTGAACGCCTGGAACACGAACCCGATCCGCTCACGGCGGAGCCGGGTCAGCTCGCGCTCGCCCATGCGAGTGATCTCGACGTCGCCGAGAAAGACCTGCCCGCCGGTCGCGGTGTCGAGCCCGGACAGGCAGTGCAGCAGCGTCGACTTGCCGGAGCCCGACGGGCCCATGACGGCGGTGAAGGATCCCCCCGGGACCGTCAGATCCACGTCTCGCAGCGCGTCGACGGCGGTCGGCCCCTCACCGTAGCGGCGGGACAGCCCGACCGCGCTGATGGCTGCGGTGGTCGTGAGGGTCGGTGAAGAAGGTGAGCCGGGCATGGTTCTCCTGTTTTCGGCATGGCTCGACCGGCGGACCGGCGGATGCAGTGCCGGCCCGCAGGCGGGGCAGGGGATGTTCGGGAGGATTCAGGTGGTGAGCAGCGGCGCGCGCTCGGGCTCTGGCGCGCTGGCCGGTCGGCCATTGCGCAGACCGAGGAGGCCGCCGAACGCGGTGAAGCAGACGAACACCGCCACCGCCTCGAGGGCGGCATCGATGAGGTCGGGGTCGCCGATGAGCAGGTCCGGTGCCTTGAGCCCGAGGCCTGCGGCCACCGACGCGGTGGCCGCCGCGCGCCACGGGTGGCGGCGCAGATCGAGCCAGCGCATGAGCCGCGGCGCCCTGCGGTACGCCGTCCGCCACAGCGACTCGGCGGACTGGACGACCCGGCCCCCATAAGGCACGCGGTCGGCCGACGCACGGCACACTGCGGCGATCACGTCGAGAGTGTTCTCACCGTCTCGGGCCGACCCTAGCCAGGATGCCCGTCCGGCGGCCCTGAGCGCGGCGTACGCGGCGACCGGGACTCCGACGGTGACCACCGCCAGCAGCAGGCGTTCGGGGAACGGCACAGAGGGCCCGAGGTTGCCGGCGGCCACCACCGCCACCGGGATCAACGCGACGGCGGCCGTGGCGAGGCTGCGGCCGGCCAGTTTCGCCGGTCGTCCGGCCAGTGCGGTGCCGCGTAGCCAGGGTGCCACCACGGCCAGGAACAGGCCGTTCAGACAACAAACGATCGCGATCTGCACCAGCAGGTCAGGGACGGTATAAAAGAGCGACGGCGACGGCCACGGCCGCGCGGGCGGCGTGCCCTTCAGGGCCAAGCCCGCCGCCGCGAACGCCACCGTGACGCAGCCGACCAGTGCCCACGCCGCCCGATTCAGCGAGTGCCGGGCGATGTCGGCGTTGAACTCGGCGGCGAGTGCACGCGGATCGCCGAAGCGCACCTGCGCACGCTCGGCCGCCTTTTCGAGAGGGACCCCGCGACGCCGCTCCTCATCGATCAGCTCCGTCAGATGGTCCGAGACCTCGGCGGCGATCCGGCGCCGTCGACCGGCGCCGACACGCAGCCCACTCAGCAGATCGCAGACATAGTCGCGCATCGGCTCGTGCATCATCAGGTCCCCTCTCCGAAGATGGCGTTGACCGCCGCCGAGAACGACCGCCACTCTCGGCGCCGCTCGTCGACGGCCCGCCGTCCCCGAGCGGTCAGCGCGTAGACCCGGCGTCGCCGGCCCTCCTCCGCCGACCAGCTGCTTTCGATCAGCCCCGACCGCTCAAGGCGGTGCAGCGCCGGATAGACCGATCCCTCGGGAAGCTCGAAGAATCCTCCGCTTCGTTCTCGGAGCAGGTCGATCAGCCCGTATCCATGCGCCGGGCCCGCGGCGAGCACCGCCAGCACCAGGCCGTCCAGGTGTCCACGTACGGCGTCCATACCTAGAAACTCTAGGGCCTAGATTGTCTAGGTATCAAGCGACGGCCAACACCGGGCGGCCGTCATCGAACGAAAGGCGCCTGATGACCGCCCTTCTTCATGCGTTCTATGCTCGCCGTCTGCGCCGGCAGGTCGCGAACGGCCCACTCCCTGAGCACGTCGGGCTGATCATGGACGGCAACCGCCGCTGGGCCCGGCAGATGGGCCTGGAGAATCCGAGCCTCGGGCACAAGTACGGCGCCGAGCACGCCGAGAACGTCCTGTCCTGGTGCGAGGCAGTGGGGATCAAGCACGCCACCGTGTTCCTGTGCTCGACGGAGAACCTGCAGAACCGCGGTGACGCCGAGGTCGCCTTCCTCATGGAGGTCATCGAGCGGATGGTGGCCGACCGGCTCGGCCGCCCGGACGCCCGCTGGCGGGTCCACGTCGCGGGCATGCTCGACGCGCTGCCCGATACGACGGCCCGTGCGCTGAAGGACGCCGTGGAGGCCACCCGCGACTGCGCGACCGGCGCGCACGTCACGCTGGCCGTCGGTTACGGCGGCCGGCAGGAGGTGATCGACGCCCTCCGTGAGCACCTGCACGAGCGAGGCGAGGCCGGCGAGTCCCTGGCCGACGTGGCACAGGCCCTGACGGTGGACGACATCGCCCGGCACCTCTACACGGCAGGACAGCCGGACCCGGACCTCATCATCCGCACCAGCGGCGAACAGCGGATGTCGAACTTCCTGCTCTGGCAGAGCGCCTACTCGGAGCTGTACTTCTGCGAGGCCAACTGGCCCGCGTTCCGTGAGATCGACTTTCTGCGGGCGCTGCGCAGCTTCGCCGCCCGGCAACGGCGCTACGGCGCTTGAGAAAGTCCACGAGCAGCTGCTGGCGGTGCTGAACTTGCCGCGGTTCTGCGGCAAGGCGCCGGCCCAGGTGTGGGCCACGCTGCTGGACGAAGGCACCGACCTGTGCAGTATCCGCACTATGTACCGGGTGCTGGCCGCCGCAGGGCAGACCGGCGACCGGCGCCGCCAGGCCACCCACCCGCCGAAGGTACGGCCCGAACTACTCGCCCAGGGCCCCTGATTCGCGGGTTGATGATCTCTGCCGCTACGTTCTGATCCTGCTTGTACAGGTCAAGCGGCGGGGTGGCCGGTGTCAGAGAAGATGTTCTCCGAGGAGCAACTGGAGCAGCTGCGGTCGTTCCCGGAGATCACACCGGCTGGCGGCCACTGCGCCCCGCGCAGCTGTGTCAGCTCGGCCTGACCCCTTGACCCACACCACGGTCCCCCCGCACACGCCCGTGATCCAACGAGACGACCGCAGAGCCTTTCGGAGGAGAGTCATGTCCTTTCCCGAACTTCCCCGGCCGGAGCCCGGTGAGGTGCTGTTGCTCTGTACGTGCTACGACGAGCGCGGCATGGCACGGTGGGGCGGGCTGCTTGACGAGATCGGGGGCCGCCGGGAAGGCGATGTCCTCGTTGTCGGGGACAGCGCGGTGCGGCTGCGACCGGTCGAGGACTGCGGGTGGGATTTCCTGCACGGCGGGAACGCCCCGGCGCTTGTCGCGGACGGCGGCCTGGTGCCGCCGGTCGTCGTCTTGGCGGACATTCCGGTGGCATACGGGGACGGGCCGTTGCTGGTGGACCTGGCGGCGATACCCGGGCGCGGCGTCCGGGTCCCCTCAGCCCGGCTCGGCGAGATCCTGGCCGCCCTGCTGGACGGCACACTCGAGTTCGACTACCTGGTGCGCGACATGGATGTGTACGGCATGTACCAGGGGGACGGCGGCCGGCCGGCCTTCCCCGCGCCGACTACGCCACTACACCGGTCCTTTCCGGCACTGCCCGCCGGGGAACTGCTGGTCCGTACCTGTTTCGACGACGAGGAGGGCTGGCGCGCCCTGCTCGACGAGCTGGGCGGGGCCGACGGGGATGGCTGGGTCGGCGCAGACCTGGACCCGGACGAGATCGACGTGGAGCACTATCCGCTGACGGCGTTGGTCGTGGACGACCGGGCCTTCGAGGGCCTGCTGCCCGGTCAGGTCCCGGCGCTGGTCCCGCCGCCCAAGGAGCACACCGAGGAGCACACCAGGCTGGTCGTGCTCGCCGACGCCCGGACCTTTGCCGAGTCCGGCCGACCGCTGACCGTTGTCGACCTGTACGACACCCCGGGGCAGCCCGCCGTCCTTCCCTGCCGCATGGTCGGATCGATGGCGTGCAATCTGGAGATCGCCAACATGGACTTCCACGAGTTCGTCGCCGTGCAGGACACGGAGGCGTGGTGGGAGGGCTCCTGAACGGGCATGCGATGCAGCCCGCTGCTATGAGCATCGGACGGCAGGGGCGGCGGTCACCATCGCGCGTAACGCTGGCACTGCGCTGTACGGGTACGCGCGGGTCTCGACCGCCGACCAGAACCTCGATCACCAGATCGATGCGCTGGTGCGGGCCGGTGTCGAATGCGAGCGCATCTTCGCCGACACAGCAAGCGGTGCGAAGGCCTCGCGCCCGCAACTCGATCAGGTCATCTCACTGCTGCGGCCTGGCGACACGTTGAAGATCACGCGGCTGGACCGCCTGTCCCGCTCCGTCCAGCACCTCATCAACCTCGGGGCCGACCTACGCGCCCGCGACATCAGCCTGCACGTCATCGAGCAGGGCATCGACACCGCCACCATGGAAGGCCGCGCCATGTTCGGCATTCTGTCGGTCCTCGCGGAACTACAGCGTGAGCTCATCGTCGCCAACACCATGGATGGCCTGGCCGCCGCCCGCTCGCACGGCCGCGTCGGCGGCCGCCGCCCCAAACTCACCCAGCGGCAGCTCGACCAGGCACAGCGGATGTACGACGACGGCACCCACACCGTCGAGGGGATCGCCGAAGCCTTCCATGTCTCCCGCCCCACTCTCTACCGGCACCTCACCGCCCACCACGAAGGCCGCGACTGCGCCCTCATCGTCTACCGCAACACAACCAAACTCGACGGGAGCAATCGGCGTCTCGGCGAGACCGGCGCCAGCGGGCAGGTGCAACGCGACACCGATCGCAAGTGGTGGCCCATCGCCGCCAGTCGCCGCTCCCACGTCAAGGCCATCGTCTACGTCTCCGGCGGCGGCCCTCGGCCACCAGCTTCTGCACGATCTCATACCGTTCAGCGGTCCGCGCCACCATGCAACGCGGCTGGCCTCGCGCATCCAGCAGTCCGTCGGGCGGCGGGGGCACCTGGTCGGGTGCCGTCTCGGCCGGATCGCCTGCGGGCCCGGTGGCGTCGGCGAGGGCGTGTGCGGTGCCATAACTCGTCCACGGCATCTGACCTGGCCTTCTACGCTCAGCGCCCGTGTTTCTACGTCTCCTGTACCTGCTGATGGTCCGGTTGTTCGGCTGGTTGACGCTCCTCATGCGAAGCGACGCCTCCAAGGAGGTGGAGATCTTGGTGCTGCGTCATGAGGTCGCCGTCTTGCGCCGTCAGGTCGCCCGGCCGCGACCTGACTGGGCCGACCGGGCGCTGCTGGCCGCACTGGCACAACTGCTGCCCAAGCGGCTTCGGCTCCATCGGATCGTGACGCCGGGCACGTTGTTGTCCTGGCATCGTCGGCTGGTCACCAGGCGCTGGGCTTACCCGAACCGGGCTGGACGCCCGCCGATCTCAGCTGAGCTGCGGGATCTGGTGGTCCGGTTGGCCCAGGAGAATCCACGATGGGGACACCGGCGTATACGAGGTGAACTGCTCGGTCTCGGTCATCGGATCGGGGAAGGCACCATCCGGCGGATCCTGGCCGCGACCGGGCTGGGACCAGCCCCGCGCCGGGCGTCACCAACCTGGCGGCAGTTCCTGGCCGCCCAAGTCTCCGGCATCTTGGCGTGCGACTTCGCGCACGTTGACACCGTGTTCCTCAAGCGCCTGTACGTCTTGTTCGTCATGGAGATCCAGACGCGCCGCGTGCACATACTGGGGGTCACCTCCAACGGATGCGGCGGATGTCGGTGGGGCGGACCGGATCGATGACCGTGAGGGTGTTGCGGGTCTGGACGTCGACGAGGATCTGGCGAGTGGCGGGGTCGTAGGCGACGTTGCCGGCCTCACCACCGACGGGAACGGTTCCGCGAAGGGCTCCCGTGGTGGCGTCGACGACGGTCTCGGATCCGGGCGTTTTACGGTAGCCAGTTCAGTCTGATGGCGCCGTTGTTCGAGCATTGCGGTGTGCAGTTATGGATGCCGGAGGATGGTGGCCGGATCGACTTTGAAGCTGAAGAGCACGAGCGATTGATGATTTCGCTGGGCATCCAGTCCAAGCGGGAGATCGTCCGGACCCGGATCCGGGTGACCACGGCGATGGCCACCCAAACCCGCGAGCAGGGCCCCCGGGCCCGCCGGACGCCTGGATCCGGTAGCTGTTGCGCGGTAGGCGGTTCAGCGTGAACTTGTGAGGACTGGTGCCCCAGCTACCTGGTCAGACACTCGGGGGCATGCATTTATCAATGTCCGGGTTGTAGGGCGCGTCGGGGTTGAACAGGGCGTAGGAGTACGAACAGCAGGGGTTATGGCGTTCCTTCTCGGTCGGGTAGCCGGCACCGAACGGGGCCTCGACGCCAACCGCCACATACGCTGCCACCGCGTCGTAGGTGTTCACCAGCCGGAATGTCTTTACGCCCAAGCCGTTGTAATAGGCCTGGAAGTTCGAGTTCCCGACCTGGGGGCTGGCCTGGTTGTAATGCAAGATGTTCGCGCTAGGTATTCCGGCGGCGCATGCCAGCGGTACGGTCAAGGTCGCCAGGGCCGAACCGAGACTGTGCCCGGTCACGACGAGCTTTCCGCGGCTCCTGGCGATTCCTGACAACAGATCATTCAAGGACGGGTCAAGACCGTTGAAGACGTCGTAGAACCCATGGTGCACCTGGATGTCTTTAATGGGCGAGCCTGCCGGTGGAGTATAGGTCACCAAGTCGGCCTTGGCGTCCATGAGGGCATCATCGGTTGTTTGAGACCCGCGAAAGGCCAGATAGTTCGTGTTATCGTTGGACCAGACGGCAGATACGGCAAATGGTTCGCCTTTAATTGCGGGGGTGAAGGTGCTCCAGAAGAGGTTTTGAGACCTCCATCGATCCCATGCCTTCTTGGTGTAAATGCAACTGTCCGTGGAATTCCAGAAAAACTTGTCGCGGCTAGGCCTTCCGTCGGTGATCCATTGTTCACCCATAGTATGGGCTATGTTGACGATAGAAGAACAAATTTGGGCGATGCTTATGTCATAGCCAGGAGGAAATTTGAGCTGTGACTCAGTTATTGTGGACAACGGTACCACCTCTTTGGTGTCGGAATTTAAGAATGTAAAGCGCGATGTTGAACTGTTGCCACGCCTTTTCTTGGCGGTCCGAGCGTTTTCCCTGCAGATCTGAACCAGATTCCTTATTCGAGCCTCCGAAGTCTGCTCGGCATGGTTAACTCCAACTGGTTTCTATCTACCACTCCAGTTCGGTACTACTGCTGAGTTCGCGAGTTTTTGCCCTCTATGTACCATATCTATGCAGGTTGGCGACTGGCGAAGTTTGGATACTTAGGTTCTTCTTAGTGCTGGATTTGACCTTCTTTTCGCACGCCAGGTAGCTGAAGACCGCAGGCTTGGGGTCGAGTCGCGACGGCGTCGAGTGGTCGAGCGTCCAATCACGCCCTACCTTCATTGGGAAATGCAGTACTTCCGGCTTTTTCATTCCCTTGCCGATGCAGAGGACCGAGGTTCCTCCGCCGGGGAGTGGGAAGAAATGGCTGGATGTGTACAGCAAGACACCTGCTCCCGTGGGGGGCGTCGTTGATCCATTGCTCGTCGTGAGGTCGTAGCTGGTGGTGAAGGGCTCCCAGCCCGCTGGCTGCTGTGGCGGCCCCGGCACGCCGGATGGGCCAACTGCCCTCGGCTGCGCCGCGCTCGCGTTGCCCGACCTGCTGATGGCTGCCGGCGCGCCGTTGCCGGTTGTGATGGGTGCGGTGGCCGTGGCCGCCGGCGGGCTCAGCGTCGCCTCGATCGCGTGGCAGACCGCGATCCAACGGCACATCCCTGCCGCCCAGCGGGGGCGCGTGGCCGCCTGGGCCGGGATCGCCGAGATCTCGTTGGCGCCCGTCGGATATCTGCTGGTAGCGCCGGTCACCGGTGCGACTGGTGTACGCGCCACGCTTGTGGGGTGCGGAATTCTCCTTGCCATCGCCAACCTGGCCCCGCTACTGAGCCGGGACGTGCGGCGTTTGACGTTGCATCCGCCCGGCTCGCAGAAGACTGAGGAGATCAGCTGGCTCAGCCGGCGGCGAGTCGACAGATCCACCGACCAGGTCGAGACTCCGTCTGGCGCGCCGCCCGGACAGGCCGCCGAACCACCGGTGCGGTGAAGCACTGTTGACTGCACCAAGTGCCGCGAATCCCGGGCGGAGACTGCCCGGGATGAGGGCTACAGCACGGTCGGGCTGCGGCGTTCGATGAGGACGACGTCGCGCCAGCGGTCGTGGTGGCGGCCGATGCGCATCCGGGTGCCGATGATGCGGAAGCCGGCCTTGGCGTGGAGGGCGAGGCTGGCGGTGTTCTCGGGGAAGACGCCGGATTGGACGGTCCAGATTCCGGCGGCGTCGGTGGAGGCGAGCAGGGCCTTCAGCAGGGCATGCCCGATTCCGTGGCCTTGGGCGTCGGGGTGGACGTAGACGGAGTGCTCGACCACGCCGGCGTAGGCGCACCGGTCGGAGACCGGCACCACGGCGGCCCAGCCCAGCACCTGGCCGTGCTCGTCGACGGCGACCAGGCGGTGTTCGGGCAGCTTGGAGGCGTTGAAGGCTTCCCAGGTGGGGGCGGTGGTCTCGAAGGTGGCGTGGCCGCTGTCGATGCCGAGCTGGTAGATGGCCAGGACCTGGTCGGCGTGCTCGGGCAGCATCGCCGTGATGTGGACCGCGGGAGCGGTCACGCGGGCGCCTGGATCTGCAGGTCGGCCAGCAGGCCGCGGATGCGGCGTTCGATCTCGTCGCGGATCGGGCGGACGGCGTCGACACCTTGGCCGGCGGGGTCCTCGAGTTGCCAGTCCAGGTAGCGCTTGCCGGGGAAGACGGGGCAGGTGTCCCCGCAGCCCATGGTGATCACCACGTCGGAGGCCCGTACGGCCTCGGTGGTGAGGACCTTGGGGGTCTCGGCGGAGATGTCGATGCCGACCTCGCGCATGGCCGCGACGACGGCCGGGTTCACTTCCTCGGCCGGGGCGGACCCGGCCGAGCGAACCTCGACCTTGCCAGGGGCCAGGTGGGTGAGGAACGCGGCGGCCATCTGCGAGCGCCCGGCGTTGTGCACGCACACGAACAGCACGGACGGGACGGTGGGAGTGCTCATGGGTCAGGGCGCTTCCGTGAGGAGTGGTTGAGCGGGCGGATCGGTGAGTCGCTGGTCGTGGGGAACGATCACCGCGTCGGTGCCCGAGGAGGAGGAGCGGCCGAACAGCGCGGTGACTGCGGCCAGGCCGAGTGCACCGCCGAGAAGCTGGGCGAGGATGAACGGCAGTACCGAGGCGGGGGCGATGCCGGCGAAGGTGTCGGTGAACGCGCGGCCGATGGTCACGGCGGGGCTGGCGAAGCTGGTGGAGGAGGTGAACCAGTACGCCGCCCCGATGTAGGAGGCCACCACCACCGGCGACTGGTGCGCGCGCCCGGTACGGGCCAAGCCGAAGATCAACGCGACCAGGCCGGCGGTCGCCACGACCTCGGCGAGCCACAGGTGACCGGCGAACCGGTCGTGGGTGGACCAGCGCACCAGCGGCCGGGCGAACATCGCATCGGCCAGGACCGCGCCGCCGATGGCACCGATGATCTGGGCGGGCAGGTAGGCCGCGACCTCCCGCAGGGTCAGGCCCTCGGCGTCGCGGCGACCGGTCCACCAGGCCGCGAGGGAGACCACCGGGTTGAAGTGCGCGCCGGAGACCGGCCCGAGCAGCGCGATCAGCACGCCCAGGCCGAAGACGGTGGCCAGGGCGTTGGCCAGCAGCTGCACGCCGATGTCGCGGGAGAGTTCGGTGGCCTGGATTCCGGAGCCGACCACCACGGCGACCAGCGCCCCGGTGCCCACGAGTTCAGCGAGCGCCCGCCGCCACAACGCTGCCGTCACGGCGTGCCCGCCATCGCGGCGGCACGCGGGCCCAGCAGCGCCGACATCCGAGCCAACACGCCTGGGTTGATCCAGTAGTACACCCAGGTGCCGCGCCGTTCCGAATCGATGAGCCCGGCCTGCTTGAGCACCTTCAAGTGGTGGCTAATGGTCGGGGCGGTCAACTCGAACGCCGCTGTCAGGTCGCACACGCACGCCTCGCCGCCCTCATGGCAGGCGATCAGGGACAACAGCCGCAACCGCACCGGGTCCCCGATCGCCTTGAACAATGGCGCCAGCTCCTCGGCCTCCGCCGTGTCCAACGGCTCACACACCAGCGGCGCGCAGCACGCGTCCGCATCGACTGCGGCTGCGTTGATCAGCGGCAACTCTTGCTTCGACATGTCTCTAATTTGACATCTGTCTAGGCAAGAGTGCAAGGTGACACCGATGCATTGATTAGATATTCATCGAATCAGGAGGGCTCGTGATGATGCGCCGATTCCCTGCCCTGGCCCGCCGGAGCAAGCGCGCCCTCGAGGTCCGCGGCGCGGTGACGTTCACCGATGCCACGGGTGAGGTCTGCGACGACGTCTGCCGCAGCGACGCCCGCCTGGACCGGGCTCGGACCGCTGCTCTGGCGACAAGCCTCGGCTACCGCCTTTGACCGAATCAGCTCATCCAGAACCGTTCTCGCCCTGAGGAGGAAGTCATGTCCCGTGTCCAACTCGCCCTGCGCGTCGCCGACCTGGAAGGCTCGATCGCCTTTTACTCCAAGCTGTTCGGCACCGAACCGGCCAAGCGTCGTCCTGGGTATGCCAACTTCGCCATCACCGAGCCGCCGCTCAAGCTCGTACTGATCGAAGGTGAGGCCGGCGAGACGACCCGGATGGACCATCTCGGCGTAGAGGTCGAGGACACCACCCAGGTCACCGCCGCGGCCGAACGGCTGAAGGAGGCCGGCCTGGCCGCGTTCGAGGAGAACGACACCTCCTGCTGCTACGCCCTCCAGGACAAGGTCTGGGTCCACGGCCCGGGCCAGGAGCCCTGGGAGGTCTATGCGGTCAAGGCCGACGCCGACACCCTCGGCAAGAGCGCCGCTCCCACCACCGCCGGATGCGTCTGTGGCACCCCCACCAAGCAGGCCCCTGCCGCGGCCGTCACCGGAAGTACCTGCTGCAGCTGACGCGCACGGCACCCGACCCGGTCGATGCGGTGGCCGCGTCCACGGACGCGGCCACCGCTCGGGTCCGGTTGCCAAGGCGCAGAGAAGCTTGCCCCATGTGCTCACCGACGGTGCCCAGACTCCTACTTCGCAGCTGATTTTCGAATACTAAAAACGGCTAAATCTAGCCATTTGTAAGCATGAATTGATTGCAGGTTGCGGGTGATTTCGTCGTTCGTCATATGTGGATCTGTGACATGTCGGATGCTGAAAACGAGGGATATCTCGGCTGAAGCAGGAGAGGCGCGCCATGCCGACTGTGCGGACTGTATCGCTGGCGACGGGGCGGGACGCGGGTGGCGACACGCTGCTGGCCTGGGCTGAGCGCTCAGCAAATCACCCGGCGGCGAAGCCGCGTCCGGGCGGGCTGCGGTTCGCTTTCTATGGACGGGTCTCGACGGAGGACCGCCAAGATCCGGAATCCTCGTGGGCGCGGCAGCGGGATCAGGCTGGCGTGCTGGTCGGCGGGCATGGGCGGATCGTGGCGGAGTTCTTCGATGTGGGGCAGAGCCGGGTGCTGCCGTGGGCGCGGCGGCCGGAAGCCGCGGCGCTGGTGGCGGCGATGGCGGACCCGGATCGCGCATTCGATGCGATCGTGGTGGGGGAGTACGAGCGGGCGTTTTACGGCAACCAGTTCAGCCTGATGGCGCCGTTGTTCGAGCATTACGGCGTGCAGTTGTGGATGCCGGAGGCGGGCGGCCGGATCGACTTCGAAGCCGAAGACCACGAACAGCTCATGACCTCGCTGGGCGTTCAGTCCAAGCGGGAGATCACCCGAACCCGGATCAGGGTGACCACGGCGATGGCCACCCAGGCCCGCGAGCAAGGCCGGTACCTGGGCGGCCGGCCACCCTACGGCTATCAGCTGGTCGACGCTGGTCCGCATCCGAACCGTGCACACGCCGCGTGGGGGCGGCGCGCTCACCGGCTGGAACTGGACCCGGAAACCGCGCCGATCGTGAAGTGGATCTTTGCTCAGCGGCTGGCCGGTCACAGTGTGGCCCGGATCGCTCGCGCGTTGAATGATGTGGAGATCCCGTGTCCGTCGGCGGCCGATCCGGAGCGTAACGCCCACCGCTCGGGCCGGGAGTGGACGCACACCACCGTGCGGAGCATCCTGGCCAACCCGCGCTACACCGGTCGGCAGGTGTGGAACCGCCAACCCAGCGAACATGATCTGCTCGATCCGGCCAACACCGGGCTGGGGTATCGGCAGGTGCAGCGGTGGAACCTGCCAGATGGCTGGGTGATCTCCGCCCGGCCTGTGCACCCGGCGCTGGTCAGCGAAGCCGACTTCGTCGCGGTCCAGGACATCCGTACTCCGCGCGGCAACCCGGACCCGGACCGCTGTTACCAGCTGGCAGGGCTGCTGCGCTGCGGGATCTGCAGGCGCCGTATGGAGTCGTGCTGGTCGAACAACCAGGCCGCCTATCGGTGCCGGCACGGCCACACCAGCGCCTCCAAAACAGACCCCGACCGGCCGAAGAACCTCTATATCCGCGAGAACCGCCTCCTGGCGCATCTGCCGGCGCTGTACATCCTTCTGGTCCAGCCGGATCCCGTGCATGCGCCACCCAGCGCTCAGGACGTCATCGACCATTTGCGGGAGGAGAAGATCACGCTGACCTGCGACCCCGGAACCCGCAGCTTGCGGGCGGACGCTCAGGAGGGGGTGAAGATCGCCATCGACCGCGCACGCTGACATGCCGTGGCACTGGATGGAGGGGCCCAGACGGCTGTTCGGTGCCCAGCCGGAGGCCGGGCACGCGATTGCACTCCGTCATGCCCGGAAACGATCGGACATGTACAAACTGTGTGTCCGAGGGGTGACTGGACCCCGGGGCCCATGATCCTCCCTGCCGACCTCCCCCTCCGTCGGCGGTGACCCGCATGAGGAATTTTACCTCGCAGGGCGCGGCTGACCTGTGCATTCGCCGAATCACCACAGTTAGCGTGGTGTTCCTCGCGCTGATCGCGGCGGTGGTGAGTTTTGGTCACATGCACGAACTCGCGCTCCGGCACGGTGAGACGTCGTTGAACGCGACGCTGATTCCACTCAGTGTCGACGGGATGGTGGTTGCGTCATCGATGTCGGTGCTGTTGGCGGGCAGGACCGGTATCAACGTCCCATGGCTGCCGTGGACGCTTCTGATCGTCGGGAGTCTGGCGAGCCTCGCCGCCAACGTCGAGGTCGCAGAACCCACGGTGGTCGGCCGGGTGATCGCTGCGTGGCCCTCGTTCGCCTTCGTCGGGGCCTATCACCTCCTGCAGGGCCAGCTACGGAGCCGTCTGTCGGATCCGGGCGGACAAGACGACTCGGTCGTAGATGATGCGGAGCCTGAACCAGCGGCGGGGGAGTCTGTGCCGGAAGGTCCTGGAGACGATGTCTCGGAAGTGCCTGATCTTCGCAGGAATCTGCAGCGGGAAGCCTGGAAGTGGGCCCTGGCCAACCGGGCGGAGAACGGTCGGTTGCCCGGGGGAGCGGTCATCGCGAAACGCTTTAATCGGAGTCCCCGCTGGGGGCGTCTGGTCAAGAACGCTGGCCTTGCCGGTGCGCTCGCCCCGCCTCACGCGGCTGACAGCTCGTCGGTCTAGCCGCGGTCCCGACCACCACTAAAGATCGGGGCGGTAGAGCTGGAAGCGGATTCCACGACCGGGACACGATCATGTCGCGCCTGGCGGGAGGAGTACGTACGGTCGCGGTCATGGCGAAGTGCTCGGCCATGACGAAACAGGGGAAGCCGTGTCCGAACGGCGCGCGCGGCCGTCCGGGTTGTGCCATGTTCACGATCCTGCCGTGCAGTGCGGCCGGCCAACCCGCTCGGGCCAGCCCTGCACGGTGGCGACCGGTGGGGGACCGTGCTAGAACCACGGCGGGGCTGTCAGCGGCCAGCAGGTCTTGGTGACGCCGGTTCCACCTTTGGCGGTGCCGCGACTGGCTTCTGCCGTCGACGGTGATCGACCACCGGTGGACATCTACACCGACGGCGGCTGCGTGCCCAACCCCGGACCGGGAGGATGGGGCGTGGTGCTGCGGTACGGCCCCCACCATAAGGAGATCTGGGGTGGCGAACCGGCGGAGACCACCAACAATCGGATGGAGCTGCTGGCGGCATGCCGCGCGCTGGAGAGCCTGACCCGTCCAGCGCTCGCGCGACTGCACACCGATAGCCAGTACCTGCGGCGGGGCATCACCGAGTGGGTTCCGCGCTGGCGCGCCAACGGCTGGATGACGGCGGCCAAGCAGCCGGTGAAGAACGCCGACCTGTGGCGGCGGCTCGAAACAGCCGGCGCGCGTCACCAAGTGGAATGGCTGTGGGTGCGCGGTCACGCCGGCGATCCGGGCAACGAACTGGCCGACGCCCTGGCCACCACCGGACGACGGTCAGGTGACCACCGTCTCCTGACGACCCCGAGGCGCGATCGTGACGATCTGATCGCCTGCGGGGGAGACCAGTTCGGACCGCCCTTCTTCACCGCCATGGGCTGGACCGGCTGTTTCGGGGAACGACCGCGATCATGGACCCCGCGTCCCTGTTCGTCGTCGGCCTGGCCATCGCGGTCGTGGTGCTGCTGTCCCGTGCGCTGTCCGCCTGGATGGGGATGCCCGAGGCGATCCTTCTGGTGATCCTTGGTGGAATGGCCGGGTTCCTGCCGGGCATGCCCGAGACGGAGGTACCGCCCGGCGTGGTACTGCTCGGCTTTCTCCCGCCGCTCATCTATCATGCGGCGTTCTTCACCGCGCCCCGTGAGATGAGGGCGGATGCGGTGCCGATCATCACGCTCGCCGTTGGGCTGACAGCGGTGACCACCTTCGCCGCCGCCGCGGCGATGCGCTGGACCGTTTCCGGCCTGGGCTGGGCGGCGGCCATCGCCCTTGGCGCAGCGGTCGCTCCCACCGACCCGGTCGCGGCGATCTCGATCATGAAACGTCTCAATGCGCCCCCGCGGATCGTGACCATCGTCGAGGGTGAGAGCCTTATCAATGACGGAGTCGCGCTGACCGCCTTCGGGCTGGCCGTGGAATCGCTGACGAGGCCGTTCTCCTTCGCTCACGGCGTCGCGCGGACGGCCGAGGTCGTCGTCGGCGGCGTCGCGTACGGGCTCGTGGTGGGCGTCGTCGTCGCCCGCCTGCGCCGCCGGATCCGCGATCCCAGCAGCCAGATCATCATGTCCCTGCTGACTCCGTACCTCGCGTTCGTACCGGCCGACCGGGTCGGCTTCTCCGGGGTCCTCGCCGCCGTCGCCGCGGGCTTCTATCTCGGCACCCGGGGCGAAGGCGTGCTACAACCGGCGTCCCGGCTGCCCGGGCAGTTGTTCTGGCGGGTGCTGGTCTTCGTGCTGGAATCGGCACTGTTCGTGCTGCTCGGCCTCCAGATCCGCGCCATCCTTCATGAGCTGTCAGGCCGGTCGTGGTCGCGGGCGGTCCTCGGCGCGGTGGTGGTCGCCGCCGCCATCGTCGTGCTGCGGCTGGCGTGGACGCTGCTCGTCTTCCCGCTCTCCCGGTATCTACCCGGTCGACATTTCACCTTCGACCACCTGCCATGGCGCGAGCGACTGGCCATCGGGTGGAGCGGCATGCGCGGCGCGATCTCCCTGGCGATCGTGCTGTCCCTGCCGACGACCGTGCCCGGCCTGGCGCCGGGGAGACACGGTGAGCGGATCTTCCTGATCGCCGCAGTCGTCTTCATCACCCTGATCGGGCAGGCCACGACGTTGCCTCTCCTGCTGCGCCGGCTCGGCCTTGCCGAGTCCGACCGTCTTCGCATCGAGTTGCTGGACGCGCGCAGAACGGTCCTGGAGGCCGCACTGGCGCGTCTTGACGAGCTCATCGAGAACTGCGAGGTCGACGAACGCACCGCCAGGGCCTACCGCCGGCTCTATGAGGACCGCCTCGAACGGCTGCGCGCCGAACTCGACGAAGAGCCGGAAGAAGGCACCGCCGACTCCGTGGTCCTCCGCCGTGAGCTGGTGCGGACACAACGGGAGAAGCTGCGCCGCCTCTACCGCAAAGGCAGGGTCAGTGCGGACGTCATGCGGACCGTGGACCGCTGGCTCGACCTGGAGGATCCCGACGTCCACAAGGACGTCGATTAACCGATTCGCCAGGAAGCCGCCGGACTGGCTTCCGCGCATGGCCGGCTGGCGTCGGGCCTGCGCCGGTAAGGCCATGACAGGCACGGCCCTGCGAGGAGTATCCGAATCGCCGTGCCGGTCAAGGCGTCCTCAAACCGGAACGCTGCCTTGACCGGGAGGGTTCCGGCCACGGACTCGACGGACAGACACCCCGGAGGAGGCATGCTCGTCGAAGGGATCATCGTGCGCGGTGTTCAGACAGGCACGATCCGCACCGACATCCCCTACCGCCTGGACCGGCTGCCGTGGTCACGCTGGCACTGGATGGTGGTAGTGGGTCTGGGCACCGTCTGGATCCTGGACGGCCTGGAGGTCACCATCGTCGCAACGGGGCTCGGGGCGAGCCGCCCGATGACGGCACCGCCCTAAGGCAGCATGGTGGCGAGGTCTTTCGGCATTTCCGCCTTGACATCCTCCCACTCTCCGTCGGAGACGTAGAGCCTGATCGCCTGCGCCACCGTGCGCACCAGTCCGTCCAGGCCGCCCTCGACCTCGTACGGCGGCATCTCCCCTCGTATCTGGTCCAGGAAGTCGTCTCTGTGCATCTTCTTCGGCACCCGACTCGGATCCCACCCGTCGTAATAAAGTCCACGGACCAACATCGGAAGCTGCGCGGCGAAATGGGCGGTCTCGTCCACCGTCAATCGGTCACGCAGAGCATGAAGTACCGCACGCAAGGCGGCGTAGGACTGGTTACGACGTTCCTTTGGCCAGCCGTAGGCATCCTCGATCTGCCGCAGGATGCGATTCGTCTTGTCCACGGTGGTATCGAAGGATTGGTATCCCGTCTCGACCATTGCAGCGCCTCCGTCTCATGTCGCGTACGAAAGATGAGTCAACGGCGGCGGTGTCCTCCACCGACGCGCGGGCGGCCCGGCCGTCCGCGAAGCCGTGGCGACCGAGAGGCGATCCCGTCAGGTCCCTGCCTCACGTCCCCCGGCCCTGCGGCGGCAACCACGCCCGACCGCCTCTTTTGCACGAATTTTGGAACCCACGAGCACCACCATTCCCGCTCCCGGTCGCCCCAAGGCCGGCCGGTCCGCGCGACGAACCCGTCCGTGATGGACGGGTCTTCGACCTACCCGAATGCGGGATGCCGGGCGAGGACTCGCCGGGCCACCCTCGATAGTGGGAGGTGGTACCGCATGCCCCCGACCGGCATACCGCAGTTTCAGCGTCTCTTCCGAGCCGCGGCGAGCCTGAACGTCGACAAGGACGACCTCAAGCGCTACGACGACTTCGTCGACGGCAAGATCCACGACCTGCTTCTCATAGGTCAGGCGCACGCGAGGTCGAACGGCCGCGATGTCATACAGCCGCACGATCTGCCTGTGACAAAGGGCCTGCAGGAGAGCATCCATGAGTTCCGCAAGCTCGACGAGGAGGTAGAACTCCAATCCCTGCTGGAGCGGCTCGCGAGGCATCCGCCGTTCGACTTGGCGGTCGCGGATGAGACCGAGGAAGGGCTGCCCGACATCGCGGGCGGGCTGACCGTGGCGCTCGCCCGCGCCTTCAAGCTGATCGACTCGAAGGTGAAGAACCCGCATACCGAGCACTGGGAACGGGTTGCCCGCGTGTTCGATCTCCTGCTCTAGGCACAGGGCCGGGTCTGAAGGCACAGGACCGGGCGCACGCGCCGCGCTCGGTCCGCTACACGATCAGAGGAGCGATTGCCCGTACGACGTGAGCCTCAAAAACGTGGTGGGCTGTACTGATCACGTACCTGTGGGTCTCGGTCCCGCACGCGCTGTGGGATTCCGCCCCTGGGATCGCGACCGCGCTCACCTACCTGCTCACCGGGTCGGCCTGGCAGCTCCAGTTGTTCTCCAGTGGGTACGTTCCGCGGCCCACGGAAGAGCAGCAGCACCTCTACACGGTCCTGCCCGATGGATCGCCCTGGTGGCGGCGCTCGGTGTGATCACTCTCCTCACGACATGGCGTAAGGCCGGTCGCCATGACTACCAAGACTGAGGATGTGACGGCCCGCCAAAACGATGAGCTTGAGAGTGAAGCCCCTTTTGACGCAGGGAGGAGGCCAATGGCACTGCAATCGGAGAAACAGCAGCGGATAGAGATCTCAGACTGAGCGATGGAGCCGGCCTCGGCGTCAGGCCGAACGCGTGGGCGCTGCCGGATCCGGCCAGGAGGAAGGCATGGCTAAGGCAGTCGGAATCGACCTCGGCACCACGAACTCGGTCATCGCCACGACCGAGGACGGGCACCCCACCGTGATCCCCAACGCCGAGGGATCGCGTACGACTCCGTCCGTGGTGGCCTTCACCGAAGAGGGGGAACGCCTGGTCGGGCAGATCGCCCGCCGGCAGGCGATCCTGAACCCCAAAGGCACCATCTACTCGGCCAAGCGCTTCATCGGCCGCCGGTACGACGAGGTGTCCAGCGAGATCAACGCGGTGTCGTTCGACGTGGCGGCCGGCCCGGACGGGGCGGTCCGGTTCGACGTCCGGGGCAAGCTGTACGCGCCGGAGGAGATCTCCGCGCTGGTGCTGCGCAAGCTCGTCGACGACGCCGGCAAGTTCCTCGGGGAGCGGGTGACCGAGGCGGTCATCACGGTCCCCGCCTACTTCAACGACGCTCAGCGGCAGGCCACGAGGGACGCCGGGAAGATCGCTGGACTGGAGGTCCTGCGGATCATCAATGAGCCGACCGCGGCCGCCTTGGCCTACGGGCTGGACAAGGGCGCGAACGAGACGGTGCTGATCTTCGACCTGGGCGGCGGCACGTTCGACGTGAGCCTGCTCAGCATCGGCGAAGGGGTCGTGGAGGTGCTGTCGACCTCCGGTGACGGTCATCTCGGCGGCGACGACTTCGACCGCCGGATCGTTGATCATCTCGCCGATGAGTTCCAGCGGGACAACGGCATCGACCTGCGCCGGGATCCGCAGGCGTTGCAGCGGCTGTTCGAGGCGGCGGAGAAGGCCAAGGTCGAGCTGTCCTCGGTCACCCAGACGACGATCAGCCTGCCCTTCATCACCGCGGACGCAACGGGTCCCAAGCACCTGAACACCACGCTGATGCGCTCGACCTTCGAGCAGATCACCGGCGACCTCATCGAGCGCACCAAGGGCCCGGTGCAGACGGCCATGGCCGACGCCAAGGTCACCGCCAACGACATCGACGAGGTCATCCTCGTCGGCGGGTCCACCCGCATCCCGGCCGTACAGGAGCTCGTACGCAGGCTGACCGGCGGCAAGGACCCCAACATGACGGTCAACCCGGACGAGGTCGTCGCGCTGGGGGCTGCCGCCCAGGCCGGTGTCATCAAGGGCGAGGTGGAGGACGTCGTTCTGCTCGACGTCACCCCGCTGTCGCTCGGCCTGGAGACGCTCGGCGGCGTCATGACCAAGATCATCGAGAAGAACACGACGATCCCGGCTCGCCGTACGGAGGTATTCAGCACCGCCGAGGACAACCAGACCGCGGTGGACGTCGTCGTCCTCCAGGGCGAGCGCGAACGCGCCGCCGACAACCGGGTCCTGGCGAGGTTCCGGCTCGAGAACATCCGGCCCGCCCCGCGCGGCGTGCCGCAGATCGAGGTGACCTTCGACATCGACGCCAACGGAATCCTCAACGTCTCCGCGCGGGACAAGGACACCGGCGTCGAGCAGACCGTCACCATCAGCGAGACCACCAACCTCGACCAGTCCGAGATCGAGCGGATGATCCGGGACGCCGAGGAGCACCGCTCCGAGGACGAGCGCCTCCGCGAGATGGTCGACGCCCGCAATGAGCTGGACTCGATCGCCTACCAGGTCGAGAAGCGGCTCCAGGAGCTGGGCGAGGCCGCGCCGGCGCACGAAAAGGCGCGGGCGGAGATGCTCGTGGGCGACGCCCGTCAGGCGATCAAGGAGGAGGCACCGGTCGAGCGGCTCCGGACCCTCACCGCCGAGCTCCAGCAGGTCTACTACGGCCTCGCCACGGCGGCGGCCGGCGCCGGCCAGGGTCCGGCCGGTCCGCAGGCCGGCGGGCCTGGCGGCCCGCAGCCGGGCGGCGGACCCTCCGCGGGCGGGCCCGCGGGAGGCGACGACGACGTGATCGACGCGGAGTTCACCACCGATGAGTGACATGCGGCCGGAGGAGGAGGACATGGGTTCGGCGACGAAGATCGCCGAGCTGGAGGACCGCTGGAAGCGTGCCCTCGCGGACCTCGACAACTTCCGCAAGCGGGCGGCGCGCGACGCCGAGCGGCAGCGCTCGGGCGAGCGGGCCAGAACGGCCGCCGCGTGGCTGCCGATCGTGGACAACCTCGAGCGGGCGATCGAGCACGCCGGCGCGGAGCCCGACGTCCTTCTCGATGGGGTACGGGCCGTACGCGACCAGGCCCTGGAGGTGCTCGCCCGGCTCGGCTTCCCGCGGCAGGACGACACGGGACGGCTGTTCGACCCGACCCGCCACGAGGCGGTGGCCACGGTGCACGACGACGACGCTCCGGAGGGGACCGTCGTGCACGTGACGCGGGCCGGTTACGGTCACGGCGAGGACCAGCTGCGCCCGGCACAGGTCGTGGTCTCGAAGGGACGGCAGCCCGATGGCACCGGCCCGTGACTTCTACGAGATCCTCGGAGTGCCCAGGAACGCGGGCCAGGACGAGATCCAGCGGGCGTACCGCAAAATCGCCCGGAAGCACCATCCCGACGTCAACAAGGACCCCGGCGCGGAGGACCGCTTCAAGGAGGCCTCCGAGGCGTACGCCGTCCTGTCCGACCCCGAGCAGCGCAAGCGCTACGACGCCTTCGGCGAGGACTTCCGGAGGGTGCCACCGGACGTCGACCCGGAGACCTGGGCGCGGGCCCGCGCCGGGGCCGGCGGGCGGGCGCGCGCCGGCGCCGGGACCGGCGGGTTCGGCGGCGGTTTCGGAGGCGGCTTCGGCGAGGGCGCCGAGGAAGTCGACCTCGAGGACCTGTTCGGGAGCATCTTCGGCGGCCGCGCGGGACGTGCCGGGCGGGGACGTGCCGGGCGGGGACGCCGCGCGGGCGGTTTCGACTGGGGCCCGGTCCCCGGCGCCGACCAGGAGACCGAGATCGAGCTCACCGTCGAGGAGGCCTATCGCGGCGGGCGCCGCACGCTCACCCTCTCCGGGGGCGACGGGCAGCGGACCATCGACGTGAACATTCCCGCCGGAGTCACCGACGGCCAGCGGATCCGGCTCGCCGGGCAGGGCGGTCGCGGCGGCGACGGCGGACAGGCGGGCGACCTGTACCTCATCGTCCGGATCCAACCGCATCCGCGGTACCGCGTCGAAGGACGGGACATCTACGTCCGCCTGCCGCTCACCCCGTGGGAGGCGGCGCTCGGCACGAGCGTCCCGATCGACACGCCGGGCGGCGAGGCGAAGGTCAGGGTGCCGGGCGGCACGTCGAGCGGCAAGCGGCTCCGGCTGCGCGGCCGCGGCCTGCCCAACCCGCGCGGAACGCCCGGGGACCTGTTCGCCGAGGTCCAGATCATGGTCCCGCCCAAGCCGACCCCTGAGGAGAGACGGCTCTTCCAGGAACTGGCCGCCACGTCTTCGTTCGACCCGAGGAGGCGGTGATGAGGGGATGAGATACGCGCTCGTACGGCCCGCACGGCTCGATCTGGAGACGTTCGCGCGCGACGCCCACGTCCATCCCGAGCTGGTCCGCCGCCTCGTCACGCTGGGCATTCTCGACGCCGACCGCGACGCGTCAGGGAGGCTGTGGTTCTTCCGCGACCAACTCGCCGCCCTCGCGCGGGTCCAGCGGCTCCGCGCCGGGTTCTCGCTCAACTGGGCGGCGGTCGGCCTCGTGTGCGACCTGCTCGAACGCATCGCCGCGCTGGAGGCGGCCCAACGGCAATTCGCTCACCGACGTTCCGGAGTTCGACCATGGACGTGAACCGACTGACCGAGAAGTCCTCAGAGGCCCTGCACGACGCGCAGACCAAGGCGCTGCGCTTCGGGCACACCGAGGTGGACGCCGAGCACCTCCTGCTCGCCCTGCTCGACCAGGCGGAGGGGCTGGCGCCCCGCCTGCTGGAGCAGGCCGGCGCGAACATCGACCTCCTGCGCTCCGAGATCGAGTCCAAGCTGAACAAGCGTCCCCGGGTCACCGGCCCGGGCGCCGCGCCGGGCCAGGTCTACGTGACGCAGCGGCTCTCCCGCCTGCTCGACACGGCCGAACGGGAGGCCAAACGGCTGAAGGACGAGTACGTCTCCGTCGAGCACCTGGTCCTGGCCCTCATCGAGGACGGGCTGATCAAGGGCGTGAGCCGCGATCAGTTCCTCCAGGCGCTGACCAAGGTCCGCGGCAGCCAGCGGGTGACCTCGTCCATGCCGGAGGCCGCGTACGAGGCTCTGGAGAAGTACGGCCGGGACCTGGTGGCCGAGGCGAAGTCCGGCAGGCTGGACCCGGTCATCGGCCGGGACGGTGAGATCCGCCGTGTCGTCCAGATCCTGTCCCGGAAGACCAAGAACAATCCCGTGCTCGTCGGCGACCCGGGGGTCGGCAAGACCGCGATCGTCGAAGGGCTCGCCCAGCGCATCGACCAGGGCGACGTCCCTGAGGGCCTGCGGGACAAGACGGTGTTCCAGCTCGACATGGGCTCGCTGGTGGCCGGCGCGAAGTACCGGGGGGAGTTCGAGGAGCGCCTCAACGCCGTGCTGAGCGAGGTCAAGGCCGCCGAAGGGCGGATCCTGCTGTTCGTCGACGAGCTGCACACCGTCGTCGGCGCGGGCGCCGCCGAGGGTGCCATGGACGCGGGCAACATGCTCAAGCCGATGCTGGCCCGCGGCGAGCTGCACATGATCGGCGCCACCACCATCCAGGAGTACCGCAAGCACATCGAGAAGGACGCCGCCCTTGAACGCCGCTTCCAGCCCGTCATGGTCGATGAGCCGTCGGTCGAGGACGCCATCTCGATCCTCCGCGGCCTGCGCGAACGCCTGGAGGTCTACCACGGCGTCAAGATCCAGGACTCCTCGATCGTCGCCGCGGTGACGCTCAGCCACCGGTACATCTCCGACCGGTTCCTGCCGGACAAGGCCATCGATCTGGTGGACGAGGCGTGCGCGAAGCTGCGCACCGAGATCGACTCGATGCCCGCCGAGCTCGACGAGCTCACCCGCCGAGTGATGCGCCTGGAGATCGAGGAGGCGGCCCTGGCGAAGGAGGAGGATCCGGCCAGCGAGGCGCGCCTGGAGGATCTGCGCAAGGAACTGGCCGACCTGCGGGCCGAGGCCGACGCGATGCGGGCCCAGTGGGAGGCCGAGCGGCAGGCGCTGCGCAAGGTCCAGGAGCTGCGGTCGGAGATCGAACGCGTCCGCCGGGAGGCCGAGCACGCCGAGCGGAACTACGACCTCGACCGGGCCGCCGAGCTGCGCCACGGCCGACTGCCGGAACTCGAGCGGAAGCTGCAGGCCGAAGAGGAGCGGCTGGCCGACAGGCAGGGCGGACGGCGGCTGCTGCGCGAGGTCGTGACCGAGGACGAGATCGCCGAGATCGTGGCCCGCTGGACCGGCATCCCGGTGAGCCGGCTGAAGGAGGGCGAGCGGGAGAAGCTGCTCCGGCTCGACGAGGTCCTGCACGAACGCGTCATCGGCCAGGACGAGGCCGTGCAGGCCGTCAGCGACGCGATCATCCGGGCCCGCGCCGGGATCAAGGACCCGCGCCGCCCGATCGGCTCGTTCATCTTCCTCGGCCCGACCGGGGTCGGGAAGACGGAGCTGGCCAAGACGCTCGCCGAGGCGCTGTTCGACACCGAGGAGAACATGGTCCGGCTCGACATGAGCGAGTACCAGGAACGGCACACCGTGAGCCGCCTGGTCGGCGCACCGCCCGGATACGTCGGCTACGAGGAGGGCGGCCAGCTCACCGAGGCCGTGCGGCGCAAGCCGTACTCCGTCGTGCTCCTCGACGAGATCGAGAAGGCGCACACCGACGTCTTCAACACGCTGCTGCAGGTCCTCGACGACGGCCGGCTCACCGACGCCCAGGGTCGCACCGTCGATTTCCGTAACACCGTGCTTATCATGACGTCCAACATCGGCTCGGCCTTCCTGCTCGACGGTGTCACCGCGGAGGGCGAGATGAAGCCCGACGCCCGTGAGTCCGTCATGGGCGCGCTGCGCGGCCACTTCCGTCCGGAGTTCCTCAACCGCGTCGACGACATCGTGCTGTTCAAGCCGCTGACGCAGCGTGAGATCGAGCAAATCGTCGACCTGATGTTCAACGACCTGCGGGCCCGCCTCGCGGATCGCCGGATGACCCTGGAGGTGACGCCCGAGGCGGACGCGTACATCGCCCGGCAGGGCTTCGACCCCGTGTACGGCGCCCGGCCGCTGCGGCGCTTCATCGCCCGTGAGGTCGAGACCCGGATCGGGCGGGCGCTGCTGTCCGGGGAGATCCTCGACGGCGCGACCATCCACGTGGGCCTGGAGAACGACGAACTGGTGATCTCCTACGACAACCCGTGAGAGGAAAGCGATGATCGTCCCGTGTCCGCATTGCGGTAAGAAGAACCGCGTGCCGGCGGTGGCCGACGGCAGCCCTCGCTGCGGCAACTGCCATCGGCAGCTCCCGTGGATCGCCGACGCCGGCGACGACGACTTCGCCGACGTCGCCGAGCGCGCCTCGATTCCCGTGGTGGTCGATCTGTGGGCGACCTGGTGCGGCCCCTGCCGCATGGTCAGCCCGGCGCTCGAACAACTCGCCCACGAGATGGCCGGCCGGATCAAGCTCGTGAAGGTCGACGTCGACCGGGCTCCGAAGCTCCAGGAGCGGTTCGCCGTACAGGCCGTCCCGACTCTGCTCCTGCTGCGTGACGGAAAAGTGATCGACCGGCAGGCGGGCGCAGCCCCGGCCCCGGTCCTGCGTTCGTGGGTGGAGAAGGCCCTTGCAGGAGACTCCTGATCTGCACGGTGCGTGGCCGCGCCTGGACCCGAAGCAGATCGAACACCTGTCAGTGTTCGGAGAACAGCTACCGACCCGCGAGGGCGACGTGCTGTTCCGGCAGGGCGACCGTGACTACGACTTCTTCGTGGTCATGGAGGGCACCGTGGCGGTGCTGGACGGCGACGAAGTGATCCGGGTCCACGGCCCCGGCCGGTTCCTCGGCGAGCTCAGCCTGCTCACGGGGCAGGCCGCGCTGGTCGGCTGCGTGGTCGACCAGCCCGGCGCGGTCCTGCGGATCCCGGTGGACCGCCTGCGCCAGATGGTCGCCCGGGACGTCGTCCTCGGGGACCTGATCCTGCGCGCCTACTTCATCCGGCGCTCGCTGCTGATCGAACTGGGCGCCGGGCTCCGCATCATCGGCTCGCGGTTCTCCCCCGACACCCGGCGGTTGCGCGACTTCGCGGCGCGCAACCGGCTCCCGCACCGGTGGATCGACCTGGAGGAGGACACCGAGGCGGAGAAGGCCCTGGAACGGCTGGGCATCAGGCCCGAGGAGACGCCGATCGTGATCTGGGGCGGCGAGCACATGCTGCGCAACCCGGGCAACGCCGAACTCGCCCGCCTCATCGGCCTGCCGGCCCCGACGCCGGACGGGGACGTCGCCGAACTCCTGATCGTCGGCGCCGGTCCCGCAGGGCTGGCCACGGCCGTGTACGGTGCGTCGGAGGGATTGGGGACGGTCATCCTCGACGCGATCGCCACCGGCGGGCAGGCCGGGACGTCCTCCCGCATCGAGAACTACCTCGGCTTTCCCTCCGGGATCTCCGGCGGCGAACTGGCCGAGCGCGCGGTCATCCAGGCCGAGAAGTTCGGCGCGCGGCTCCGCGTGCCCGCCGAGGCCGCCGCACTGGAAGTGCACGACGGACGGTACGCCGTCCGGCTCGCCGACGGCGGCCGGGTCCGCGCCCGTACGGTCGTGGTGGCCACCGGCGCCCGCTATCGCCGGCTCGACGTGCCGCGCCTGGACCGGTTCGAGGCGAACGGCGTCTACTACGCGGCCACCGAGGTCGAGGCGCAGTTGTGCGCCCGCCAGCCCATCGCGATCGTCGGCGGCGGTAACTCGGCCGGTCAGGCGGCGTTGTTCCTCGCCAGGCGGGCGGACCGGGTCAGGCTGTTCGTCCGCAGCGACGACCTCGGCACGAGCATGTCGCGTTACCTGATCGACCGGATCGAGCACTCCCCGAACATCGAGGTCCGCCTCAGCACCGAGGTGCGCGAGTTGATCGGCGAGTACGTGCTCGAGGCGGTCGTCGTCGAGAACCGCCGGACCGGCGACCGCCATGTCCACGACGCCCGGAGCCTGTTCATCTTCATCGGCGCCGATCCCTGCGTCTCCTGGCTCGCGGGGCAGGTCGGCCTCGATGATAAGGGCTTCATCCGCACCGGCGGAGACAGGCTGCCGCTGGAGACCGACCTCCCGGGTGTGTTCGCGGTGGGTGACGTCAGAAGCGGATCCATCAAGCGGGTCGCCTCGGCCGTCGGCGACGGCGCGATGGCGGTCCGGCTCGTCCACGAGCGCCTCCGCGGATGATCCGGCGCGTCCCGGCGGGCCACGCGTGTCCGGCCAGTGCTCAGTTGCCGGCCTCCATGGCGAGCCGGGTCAGCTCGACCCGTGAGGCGATGTCCAACTTGCGGAAGATGTGCCGCAGGTGGAAGGCGACCGTGTGCGCGCTCATGAACAGCTGATCGGCGACCTGTCGGTTGGTGAGGCCCTGGGCGACGAGCGCGGAGACGCTGCGCTCCGTGTCGGTCAGGCTGGCCCAGCCCGAGGCGGGTCGGTCGGCCTGGCTCCAGTGCCGGCGTCGTACTCCCAGCCGCCTCAGCCGACGGCGGACCCGAGCCGCGTCGTAGTCGGCACCGAGGTCCGAATAGCCCGCGAGCGCCGCGTCCAGGCTGGCGACGGCCTCCCTGCACAGTTCGGCGTCATCGCCCGTGCTCAAGCTCCCCAGGTCCTCCGCCGCCGAGGCGCGGGCCCACGGGTCGGCATGCTCTGAGGAGGCTCGCCGCAGGGCCGCCCAGTCGCGGTCGAGCAGACCTCGCGCGTGCGCAGCGGTGACGCCGACACTCGTGAAGAGGGGGTGGTCACCGGCCAGCCGGTCCATCACCGCGACCACCTTCTCGGCACGCGTCCGGTCACCCAGGGCGAGGGCCGTCCGCACGAGCCACGGTGCCGCCGTCGGCTCACCGACCACCGTCCAGCAGTGTGTCGCGAGTTCGTCGCAGAGCCGCACGACCGTCGCAGCCGCCGTCGCGGGCCCTTCTCTGGCGACGTTGACCTGGGCCTTGACGAGGCGGAACCGGTCCTCCGCGTAGGGCGATCCGTACTGGGACAACGCGGGCCGCTCCGTCTCGGCATACCGGCCGGCGGCGGTGAGATCGCCGGCTCGTAGCGTCGCCGTGGCCAGGACCGCCAGCGCGGATGACGTCAGTACGTGCAGGCCCAGTTCGCCGGTGGCCGCCACGCCGGCCTCGGCGACGGCTTCGTCGAACCGGCCCTCGGCAAGGTGGAGACGGGCTCGAAGGACGGCTGGCGCCGCCGCCCAGGCCAGATGCCCGGCCGTTTCGGCGTCCTCCCTCGCACTCCCCAGCGCCGCCCGAGCCTCGTCCAGCCGGCGGACGTCGATCAGCAGCATCGCCAGGATCAACTGCGGGTGGAGGCGTCGTGCACTCGCGGACTTCGCCTGTCGTACGGCTTCCCCGGCGAGGCACAGCCCGTCGGTCAGCCGTCCCGAACCCCAATCTGCCAGCGCCTGCCTGATCAGGGCACCGGTGATCAAGGTGTCGCCGTGCTCGTCCGTCGCGGACACGATCCGGTCCGCGTGGACGCTCGTGTCGTCGCCCCTCCCGGCCTGCGCATCGAGCAATGCCGGTTCGGCCTCGTCACGTAGCTCGAGGGGCAGGCCGTCGTGTGCGAGAACGGCGGTCGCCTCCGCCGCCCGGCCCTTCAGGTACAGGAGCCCGGACCGCAGACAGCGCAGTCGTGCATACGAGGCCCGAGGCAACGGCCGGGTGAGCGCCGAGTCGGCGAGGTCCGCGGCCTCCTCCAGCCGGCCCGCCGCGGTGAGCGCCTGAACCGCCGTCAGGGTCCGGGCCGGCCAGGCCGGCTCCATGGAGTCGGTCAGCCCGAGGAGATACGTGGCAAGGGCCGCCACCGCTCGCGGGGAGGTGGGGAACATCTCGGCGATCGCCTGGTCGAGAGCCGTCAGCGCTTGGGCGTCACTCGGGCGGACGCCCCGCAATAGGTGTGAGACAGCGGGCAGCGACGCCGTCCCGCCCCGCGAGATCAGGAGATCACCGATCTGCCGATGCAGCGCCCGCCGGATGGGGGCCGGGACGGCGTCCGCGATGACCCGCCACACCAGGCCGTTCCGGAACGCGAGCGTGTCCGCAGCGGCGACGATCAGTCCTCCGGCGAGCGCCTCGTCGAGCCGGGGCAGGAGCGCGGCCGGTGTCGTGCCGAGCACCTCGGCCGCGTCCTCGGGAGAGAACGACCGCCCGATGGTCGCGGCGACGGTCAGCAGGTGACGTGTCGCGGGACCGACACGGTCCAGGCGGCGCCTCACATCATCCTGGACTCGGCCCGGGAGCCGTACGGTCCTGAGCCGGGCGTGCCCGTCCGCGACGTGGATCACTCCCTCCTCCAGGGCTCCGGTCAGCAGTCCGGTCAGCAGGGCCGGATCGCCTTCCGCCTCGGACGCCAGCGCCAGAAGGTCGGGGTCGGGGACGGCGCCCAGCACATCCGTCGTAACCTTTCCGACGGCGGTGTCGTCGAGCGGCGCGATCGCGAACCGGGTCGCGCCGTCGTGCTCCAGCAGATCGAACAGGCGGCCGGCGTCGATCGAGCGCTCGCTGGTGCAGCGGGCCAGCAGCCACACGACCGGATTGGGTGCGGGGCACCGCGACAGGACGGGAATCGCCCCCAGCACGGCCGGATCCGCCCACTGCAGGTCATCCAGGCTCACGAGCACCGGACTCGTACGGGCGCGTTCGCCCAGGAGCGACCGGAGCCGTTCGATCATCCACGGCTGCTGATCGACCGGCCCGTCGCCGTCGAGGACGTTCAGGCCGCCGACTGCGGAGAGCAGCGGCTCCAGCGGCGCCGGCCGCCCGAACTCCCGGGACTCGGCGGTCACCGGCGTGAAGCCTCGCGCCGCGGCCGCCCGCACCGCGGCCGTGAGCAGGAAGCTCTTCCCCATCCCGGACTCGCCCTCGATGAGCAGAATGCCGGACCGCCCGGCCTGCCCGGACCCGAGGAGATCCGTTACGGCGCACCACACGCGTTCGCGGCCGCGCATCACGATTCCGCGACTAGGTGCCTCGGTGTGTGACGGCACAGTGGCCATAAGACCAGGTTGCGGCGCGGATCTGACGAAAACCAGGTCATGGCAGGACCGAATATCGGCCGCCCCGGCCGGTCATGAAGGCACGACCTTGTCCTGTTGGGGCAGGCCCGGGCCGGTCGAATGGTCCCCCCAGGATGGCCGCGCCGGCCGCCACCCGTATCTTTGATGGGGAGAAAATGGCAGGTAAAGGCACGTTCCGCTCCGCGACCAGGCCCGGTCACCAAGGGCACGTCGCCGATCCGGCACGGACGGCCTCGCGGGGGTAGAGATGGCCGTCCTCCCAGATCCTCCCGCCGGCCTGGCACGATGGGATCAGGTCTCCGGAGTGCGCTCGCTGCTCGTCCTGTCCATGGTGATGGCCGAGACAGATGATCAGGGCCACATCCTCGACCTGGCCGTGACGTCGGTCCCCACATTGGGGCGCTGCCGCTCCCACGGCGCCTTTCTCATCGACATCGGCTGGCATGACGTCCGCGACGCCGTCGCCGAAGGCCGCGCTCATGATGATCTCGAGGTGCAGCTCGCGGTGCTCACGGCGGCGGGCGGCCCGGTCGCCGTACCGGGCGAGGGCTGGGCGTGGGCCTATCCACTGCGCAGCCTCGACGACCACCTGGGCTACCTCGTGGTCGGCGCGGCCAAGGAGCCCTCGTCCGACGCTCAGTTCCTGATGCGGATCTTGGCCCAGCAGGCCGGGATCGCGATCGCTCATGCGCGCCGGCGCGTCTGCCAGCGCGCCGACGCGGAGCAGCTGCGCATCGCCAACACGGCGCTGGCCGAGACCGTCGCCGCGCTGGAGTGCGAGACCGACATCCACGAGCGCCTCATGACGGTGGCCGCGGCGGGAGCGGGGCCGGCCGGCATCGCCGAGGCTCTGCACGAACTCACCGGTTACTCGATCGCGGTCGAAGACCGCCAGGGGAACCTTCGCGCGTGGGCCGGTTCCGGCCGGCCGGACCCCTACCCCGAAGAGGAACACGCCTCCCGAGAGGAGGTGCTGCGGACGGCCGCCCGGGCCGCCTGGCCGATCCGGCGTCGCGACAGAGTCATCATGCCGGCGGGCCCGAGCGGGCACGTGCTGGGCGCCCTCGTCCTTCTCGACCCCGATGGCGGCGCCGGCCGGTCGGAGTTCAGTGCTCTCCAACAGGCCGCGACCGTGCTAACGGCCCAGCTCGTCCATCTGAACAAGCTCGCGGCGGCCGACCGGCATCTCAGCGATGAACTGGTCGACGGACTGATCTCCGGCGCGGACCTGAGGGCCGTACTGGCGCGGGCCGAGGCGCTCGGGTATGACCTGAGGCGCCCGCATCGGGCCGTCGTGGTAGCGGCGAGCTCCTCTGACACGGCCGACGAGGAGTTTCTGCGGGCTGTAAGGAACGCGGCGCACGACACCGGCGTCGGCTCGCTGGTCGCCCTCCGCAGCCGGGACATCGTCGTCTTCTCGGACGCCGACCGGTCATGGTCACACTTCCGCACGGCGATCCGTCGCGGGCTCGGCGGCGGAGACTGCCGGATCGGTGTCGGCGGAGAGTACAGAGAACCGGCGTACTTCTCGCGTTCCTGCCACGAGGCCCAGATGGCGCTGCGGCTCCAGTCCGTTTCCGGGTATGAGGCGCACATCGTCGAGTTCGACCGCCTCGGCGCCTACCGGTTGCTCACGGAGATCGAAGATCAAACGGGTGTCGAACGGTTCGTACGCGAATGGCTGGGCGCCCTGCTCGACTACGACGATGACCGGGGAACGGCCCTGGTACCGACCTTGAGCCGTTACCTCCAATACGGCCGCGGGTATACGGCCACCACTACGGCCCTGGCGATCCACCGGAGCACCCTCAAGTACCGGATTCATCGGATCAGCGAGATCTCCGGGCACGACCTCGGCGACCCGGACGTCTGCTTCAACCTTCAGCTGGCCACACGCGCCTGGCAGGTCCTCAGGGCCCTGCGCGCCGAACCGGACCGGTGAACCCGTCCCACGGGCCCGGTGTGGGTCCCGGCGCCCGCCTGCCCGCCCCGGCGCCGGGAACGCGGGTCGTTCACGGATCATGCCGCTCGGTCTCAATCTCCGAGATCCGCTCTGAAGGGCACCTACTGGCGGTGCGATCGACCCGACCGGACCTTCGTTCCCGGCTCCTCCGGGCTCCGCCTCCCGGACGCCGTACGAGGAGGCCTCATGTGGTACGGCTTCCGGACGACACTCCGGAACGGATGCCGCAGGCGTCCGGTCCCTCGGCGCCGGCGCGCTCGCATAAGGTGCTCGGGCAGTAGTTCGTCGATGAGCCTGTCGAGATGCGCCACCAGCTCGCCGTGAAGATGCCAGTCGGCCGCGTCCGTGCGCAGAAGATGAGCGAGCCGGTTACGCCGCCGGCCGGCAGCGGAGAGACGCCGCTCCAGTTCGGGTACCAGACGCGTGAAATCCTCATCGACGTTCCGCCGTACCAGACGCCCGTACGTCCGCACCCCTGCGGCCAGTTCGCACAGCGCCGCCGCGAGGTCGCCGCGTACGCGCTCGTCCCACATCGGATCGTCGCGGTCGGCACGGCGGGTATGGTCGACGAGCGAGCGCGCGATCGCCCGGACGATGACCGCCGTGTGCTCGAGCGTTTCCAGGCCGCTGCGCAGTGTGACCCCGCGGCGGACGCGCAGCGCGCGCGGGTTGAGCATGAGGCTCTCCTCGGCCTCTTCCAGGGCCCGATCCACGTGATGGATCTCACGGTCCAGTTCCCGGGTCCGTCTGAGCCATCCGACGACCACGTCGTGGCTCGGCTGCTCCTTGAGGCCGCCGGCCATCCGCTCCAGTTCGTCCGCCAGGCGCCGGCCGAGCTCCTCGATCGCCTCTTCCGCCGGCTCCAGCCGTACGGGGGAGGTGACGAACCCCGCCAACAGGCCCGTGCCCGCGCCGATGAGGGTGTCGACGACCCGTTCGTGCGCGGCGACGCTCGTGTCCAGCGACAGGATGAGCATCGCGCTGATCGGGACCTCCAGAATGTGATCGCCCAGGCGCAGGAGGTGGCCGAACACGAGCGACGATCCGATCGCCACACCCAGGCTCCACCAGGTGAATCCCAGGATCTCCACGAGAGCCACCGCGACGAGCACACCGGCCACCACGCTGATGACGCGTTTCGAAGCGCTACGGAGGGTCTGGTACGTGGACGCCCGGAGCACGAGGAGAGCGGTGAGCGGGGCGAGCACCGGCCTCGGGTTCCTCAGGACCATCGACGCGAACAGATAGGCCACGATTGCCGTCACGGTGAGCCGGACGATCTCCACCACGGTCGAGCGGGCTCGGATCGGCACCGGCCGCAGTCGTGCGAGGCGTTCGGTAACCCGTACCTCCCAGTCGGCGAGTGCGCCGCGATGGCCTAGCCACGAGCCACGCATGCACACCATGGTCGTGGCGCCCCCGCACGGCCACATCCTCACATCGTGTAGTCGTGCCGCCTCGGTCAGGCCACTGTTGGTCGACGACCCGGAGCGCCGGACAGCGGCCGTTCAGGCGTCGAGGCCGCCTCTCCTGATGAGCTGACGTGCGATCCCATTGCGCTGGATCTCCTTGGTACCCTCGCCGACGATCAGGCCGAGGTGCTGCGGGAGATCTTCGCGGTCGCCAAACTCCCACACGTCATGGACGACAACACCGCTGGCCTGGCCACGATCCGGCGGCTCACCCGGTCGGGCGGAGGCGTGCGGTGCATCTACGAACGCGCCGCCTTCGACGAACCGGACCTCCTCGCCGACATCCGTCGGTACACCGCGCCGGGAGAGGGGGTACGGGCCGCCCTCGGCGTGCTCATGCGGATGTGGATCGTCGACGGCACCCGCGTCGTGATATCCCTGCGCGATCCGGTGGCGGGCTCGGCGTCCACGACCAACATCGTCATCGAGCATCCCGCCCTGGCCCAGTGCCTCATCTACGCCTTCGAGACGATCTGGTCCGGTGCCGACCCGGTCGAGTGAGCCTCAGCCGTAGCATGCCGGGATCAGCTCGTCGGCATCACTCGCGACAGTCGCCGGCGTTACAGCGAGAAAGTCGGCATATTCGTACGTATAGCATAATGGCACTTCGAATGCTTAAGATGATTGAAATTTAGCAATTCGGGCCCCATGGATTGACCGCGGGATGCGGATAACTTCGCTGTTCGCCATTTGTGAATCGTGGACGTGTTGCATGCTGGAAATCGAATTATTCCGGCTGTGGCAGGAGGGCTGGCCATGCCGACTGTGCGGACTGTACCGCTGGAGACGGGTGGGGACACGGGCAGCGACATGCTGTTGGCCTGGGTTGAGCGCTCGGGAAATCGGCCGGTGGCGGAGTCACGTATGGGCGGACTGCGGTTCGCTTTTTACGGGCGGGTGTCGACGGAGGACCGTCAAGATCCGGAAACCTCGTGGGCGCGGCAGCGGGCTCAGGCCAGCGCGCTGGTCGGCGGATACGGCCGGATTGTGGCGGAGTTCTTCGACGTGGGGCAGAGCCGGGTGCTTCCGTGGGCGCGGCGGCCGGAATCCGCGGCGTTGGTGGCGGCGATGGCGGACCCGGATCGCGCGTTCGACGCGATCGTGGTGGGGGAGTACGAGCGGGCGTTTTATGGCAATCAGTTCAGTCTGATGGTGCCGTTGTTCGAGCATTATGGTGTGCAGTTGTGGATGCCGGAGGCCGGCGGCCGGATCGACTTTGCAGCCGAAGACCACGAGCAACTGATGACGTCTCTGGGCATCCAGTCAAAGCGGGAGATCACTCGGACCCGGATCCGGGTGACCACGGCGATGGCCACCCAGGCTCGAGAGCAGGGCCGGTATCTGGGCGGCCGGCCACCCTACGGCTACCGGCTGGCGGACGCAGGCCCGCATCCGAACCGGGCACACGCGGCCTGGGGACGGCGGGCTCACCGGCTGGAACCGGACCCGGAGACGGCGCCTATCGTGAAGTGGATCTTCGCTCAGCGGCTGGCCGGGCACAGCGTCGCCCGGATCGCCCGGGCGCTGAATGACGCGGAGATCCCGTGCCCGTCGGCGGCCGATCCGAAGCGAAACGCCCACCGAACGGGGCGGGAGTGGACGCACACGACGGTGCGGAGCATCTTGGCCAACCCCCGTTACACGGGGCGGCAGGTGTGGAACCGCCAACCCACCGACCATGATCTGATCGATCCGGCCAACACCGGGCTGGGGCATCGGCAGGTGCAGCGGTGGAACCTGCCCGATGGCTGGGTGATCTCCGCCCGGCCCGCGCACCCGGCTCTGGTCAGTGAAGCCGACTTCGTCGCGGTGCAGAGCATCCGTGCTCCGCGAGGCAGTCCCGATCCGGATCGCTGTTACCGGTTGGCGGGGCTGCTGCGGTGCGGGACCTGCGGGCGTCGCATGGAGTCGTGCTGGTCGAACAACCGGGCGGCGTACCGCTGTCGGCACGGCCGCACCAGTGCTTCCAAAGCAGACGCCGAGCGGCCGAAGAACCTCTACATCCGCGAGGAATGCGTCCTGGCGCACCTGCCGGCGCTGTACATCCTCCTGGTCGGGCCGGATCCCGCATGCGGACCGCCCAATACCGCTGACGTCATCGGCCACTTGCGGGCGGAGACGATCACGCTGACCTATGACCCCGAAACCCGCAGCCTGCGGGCAGACGCTTGGGAGGGAGTGAAGATCACCGTCGACCACGCACCTTGACACTCGAGCCGCCGCAGCGCCGGAAGGAGGAACCTGAGGCGGTACCTACGCTCGTGTGCCCAGCCGAAGGCCGGGCACGCGATGGCGCTTCGTCATGCCCGGATACGGCCGGACATGTACAAACTGTGTGTCCGAGACTGGACCCCGGGGCCCATGATCCTTCCCGCCGACCTCCCCCTCCGTCGGCGGTGACCGCGATGCAGCATCATTCCTCGCGGTGCGCGGCTGACCTGTGCATTCGCCGGACGACCACGGTCAGCGTGGTATTCCTGGCGCTGATCGCGGCGGTGGTGAGCTTCGGCCACATGCACGAACTCGCCCTCCGCCACGGTGAGACGTCGCTGAACGCGACGCTGATCCCGCTCAGCGTCGACGGGATGGTCGTAGCATCATCGATGTCCGTGCTGCTGGCCGGCAGGGCCGGTGTCAGCGTCCCGTGGCTGCCGTGGACGCTGCTCATCGTCGGAAGCCTGGCGAGCCTGGCAGCAAATGTCGAGGTCGCCGAGCCCACGGTGGCCGGCCGTGTGATCGCCGCGTGGCCCTCGTTCGCCTTCGTCGGTGCCTATCACCTTCTCCAGGACCAGCTACGGATGCGCCTGTTGGATCCAGCCGGACCAGCCGACTCCGAGGCAGAAAGTGCGGGGCCGGAAACTGTGGCGGGCGAGTCTGTGCCGGAGGCGTACGGAGATGACGCCTCGGGCGTGCTTGACCTCCGAAGGGGCCTACAGCGGGAGGCATGGCATTGGGCCTTGGCCTATCGTGCTGAGAACGGTGAGCTGCCCGGGGGAGCAGTCATCGGAAAACGCTTTAATCGGAGTGCCCGGTGGGGGCGTCTGGTCAAGAATGCCGGCCTTGCCGGTGCGCTCGCTCTGCTTCCCACATCTGATGGCTCGTCCATCTGACGCGGTGATCGTTAAGTATGAACGATCCCTGCGGGGGCGGGGCCGACGGACCACGGACCCACGGGCAACGGCGAAATCGGGAACCATCCCCACGGGCGCGGGGCCGACCACGTCGAGAACTGGGCGGCGATCCAGAAGACCGAACCATCCCCGCGGGCGCCTGCGGGGATGGTTCCGGCACGGTCGTCTGCGCGACGGCGACGGCGAGGTCGGCCCCGCGCCCGCGGGGATGGTTCGGGCGGAAAAACCTGGGGGCCCGGCCCGCTCGCGTCGGCCCCGCGCCCGCGGGGATGGTTCGATGGCGATCGAGGACTATCGCCAGAGGGAGGCTGTCGGCCCCGCGCCCGCGGGGATGGTTCGCCCAAGGCCACGAGCAGACCCGCGGACAGACCGTCGGCCCCACGCCCGCGGGGATGGTTCCCGCCCCAAGCCCACCGGCGGCGCCGGTAAGGGTCGGCCCCGCGTCCGCGGGGATGGTCTCCCCATCGGCTTGGTCATCATCGCGATTGCCGCGTCGCCCCCGCGCCCGCGGGGATGGTCCAGCATCAAGCGCTACGAGCAGGGCCGGAACAAGTCGGCCCCGCGCCCGCGCGGGGATGGTCCCCAGACGGCCCCTCGCGACCCCTCGCAGGGTCGATGAGGACTCCATCCGCTTCACGGCCATGAGGGTGTCGTACAGCGTGTTGCGACCCCTCGTAGGGTCGATGAGGACCGCGTGGTCCGGACAGCAGCCGGCCCCGCGCCGTACGGTTGCGACCCCTCGCAGGGTCGATGAGGACGAGACCATCATCGGCGCCGTCCTGCTGGTACGGATGATGTTGCGATCCCTCGCAGGGGCGATGACGACACGGTAGGGGCGGAGCAGTCTTTGCCCGTCGCGGATCTGTTGCGACCCCTCGCAGGGTCGATGAGGACCCGGGAACGTCACGCTTCCGGTCGCGTCCCGGCACACGATGTTGCGACCCCTCGGAGGGTCGATGAGGACACGTCGAGCTTGCCCCAGGCGTCCTTGCCGAGCAGGAAGTTGCGACCCCTCGCAGGGTCGATGAGGACACCCGCTCTGCTCGCCATGGCGCTTTTGCGGCGGCTGTTGCGACCCCTCGCAGGGTCGATGAGGACCCGATCGGGTCTGGCGCGAGACCTATCGGCAGATTCTGTTGCGACCCCTCGCAGGGTCGATGAGGACTCGGTTGGCTTGGCGGCCGAACCGGGAGCGGTTGCGATGTTGCGACCCCTCGCAGGGTCGATGAGGACCAGCTTGCCGGCGGCGGGCAGCCACAGAAGGAGACGTTGCGACCCCTCGCAGGGGCGATGAGGACGGGCGCGCGGGCCGGACTCGCCGCCGACGATGACCCAGTGTTGCGACCCCTCGCAGGGGCGATGAGGACCGGTCCATGACCTCGCGCCATACCTCGGTGGCCGCGATGTTGCGACCCCTCGCAGGGTCGATGAGGACACAGCTGGCCAGGAGCCTTGCAATCGGCGCTCCGGTGTTGCGGCCCCTCGCAGGGTCGATGAGGACCAGAGGGGGGAATTACCCAAGGGAAGATCAGCGTCGAGTTGCGACCCCTCGCAGGGTCGATGAGGACTACGACGTCGCGCAGATGTGCATCTGGCACCGGATGTTGCGACCCCTCGCAGGGTCGATGAGGACCCGGGCGGCCGCGCAGACGCTCTACCGGTTCGTGTTGTTGCGACCCCTCGCAGGGGCGATGAGGACTCCCTCGTCACGACGGCACCTCATGGCGGTACCTCATGTTGAGACCCCTGGCAGGGTCGATGAGGACGCGATGGAAATGTTCACCGAACACGACATCACCCAGGCGTTGCGACCCCTCGCAGGGGCGACATCACCGAACGCGGCGTGTAGTCCGCTGGGTAGGTGATCGGCGTTGCGACCCCTCGCAGGGGCGACATCCAACGGTAAAGCCGCAGGTCGACGCGAACTTGTGCGCGCCTGCTGGGGCTGATATTTCAGCAGACCTACGGTTGTGTACGCCGGGCCGGTGCGGCGCTGAAGTCTCAGACTCTATGGACGGTTCAAGAAGCGGGTTCCTCTAGAGGATATCGGTGGGTTCGGGCTCGGTTGCTCCCCAGGCCAGGCGTTGTGGGACGGCTCCGGGCGGAAACGTATAGACGATTATGCTGTCGTAGGAGAGGTCCAGGGCCGCCGAGACGGCGTTTTGGAACCGCCGGAGCTGTGCTGGGCTGAGTTGTCCTTCGAAGACGCTGCGTTGGACGTGGTGCAGGTACTGTCGGCAGGTTCTCAAGATCTTTGGATTGCGCTCAGCTGCGGTGTCGTAGACGACCACGACGTACACGGGTTACCACCAGATGCGGAAACGCTTGTAGTCGCACGTCTTCAGGGTTTCTGGTCGCGCCGAATAAACCGGACTATCACGCCGATACCAACGATCGCCGCGCCGATGGCAAGTGGATGCCATGAGCGCCGTCCATCATTATTTGAGAGCTCCCCCGGCTCGGGAGGCGATATGGCTGGGGTGCTCAGCAAGCGTTGATATTCCTTATCAATGATCTCATGGAAACGTCGATTCAATTTGCTCTCGGACGTGTCCAGTCGAGCACGGTGCGCGAGAGCCCAGAAGTCCCTTCCGATAGCACCCGAAAGAAATTCGGCCGCAAGCAATCTAAGGTGATCATCCGTCAAACTGTGCGTCGCATAAGACATTTCCCATTGAGAAATGATCATGTTTGCGTACATGCTCTGCCGCTGCTGGACAAATGGATCGGAAAGTCCGGATGGCCCCCAAACTTTGTTCAGTTCCGGATCGTTCATCGCCATCTCCAGCAGGCGGGTGTGTGATTCGCGGATCGCCTGGAGTCGAATCGCTCTAGAGTCACGCGCCTGGAGAACCAAAGTCACCGCAACACCGATGACAGCCAGCACTGATAGGACCGCCGACGCGGCACCGTAAGTCTGGCCGATTGAGCTCAGGCGGTTCCAGTGGCTCGCAGAACCGTGGAAGACGTCGAGCGCAAGCGGAGACACGCCGATAAGGCCAACGCTTAGCACCACAACGAGCAGCAGGGTAACAACCAGCGAGATCCTGGCGGACCTCGGCGCGCCGCGCCGCATACCGACGACGTTCCCTCGTCAGGAGGTCGGCGGAGGAAGCGGTGCGATCTCCCGCGCGAAGTAGTCGAGCAGCGGCTCGGCAGTGGCGTACAGGTCAGCGACTTCTCTGCCGGCCACCGCGATTACCTCCGGGTCATCGAGTCGACGAGCGCCGTAGGCCGTTCCGTCCGCGTCATAGAGGACTTCGAACAGGACGCGGTCCCCGAGGATCACGATCTCCGGCAACGGACGATCGGCCTCCAGGTGCTGAACTCTGGACGCATCGATGACCCGTAGATCCTCGCCCGCCTCAGCGAGGAGCCGGAAGTACTGCATTTCCCACTGAAGGTACGGTGTGACCGGGCGTTCCACTACCCGCAACCGGCGCGACTCCACCCCGAGACTGTCGTCTTCCGCTACCTTTGCCCTCACAGCATCGCGTTCACGCTCATTGAGTTCAAGGGCGCGGTCCCAGTCGCCAGCCGCGAAAGCTTCCCAGCTCGGAAACCCGGGCTCCCGGAACGTCTGGCGCCGCTCCAGTTTCAAGAAGATGATCTGTTTATATGCCTCGTCATAGGCATCTGAATAGGCGGCTAGATCCAGTTCGCGTCCAGGCAGGTCAGCTATGCGATCAAGCATCAGGCAGTTCCGGTTTGGCCGAGACGGCCATATTCCGCGGAATCACGACCAGACGTTCGTTCATGCCAACAGATACATCACTTGGCAAGCGGTCAGCGAAGGCTTCTGTCATGTCCGTTCCGACGATGGCGATATCGCCGTTGCTCAGCTCCCATATGTCGGGACAGGTCTTGCCCTGGCTGGTGTTACCCAACTCTGCCGCAGATTTCCCTAGTCGCCGCACGAACGTGGCGCGAGAGTCTGCTGTCCACCGTTGAGTCATCGCCGCCCCTCACCTCCGCTGCCCGCAGCATCCCACCGGATGCTTGAGTCTGCAAGGCAAGCAGTTCGCCGAAATCCAGGTTGGAGGCGCCGAAATTGATCGAGATGCGGATGCCTCTGCGGCCGAGGAGACGTTTAACCAGCGTTGAGCCACGCGGGCGCCGTCCGTACGCAAGTCCGGCAATTAGCTAAACAGGGTCGTAGAGAGTAACGCGGACATGGATGCGCGCCATGACGAGGCTCACGTCACTCACCCGTCGGTGACGCGACGATGCGGCGCCCTGCGGACAACCCCCCGATGTGTGCACATTGGCCCTGTGGGCTCTGGCGCTAAACCTGCCCGCACGGCGTCACATTCTGGCTGTTTGACCCCTCGCAGGGTGGATGAGGACCAGCTCGCCCCAGAGCCGCTCGAACCGGCCGAACACGTTGCGACCTATCGCAGGGGTGATGAGGACCCGGACGCTGCCCCGTGCGGAACCGGCGCGCACGAGCCGTTGCGACCCCTCGCAGGGGCGATGAGGACGAGGCGTACTGCTGGGCGAGGTGCTCCCGCTCAGCAACGTTGCGACCCCTCGCAGAGGCGATGAGGACATGGTCAGTCCCTCCTCATCGTGGCGGTGGTCAGTAGGGTTGCTACCCCTCGCAGGAACGATGAGGACCTGGGCGCCGTCTGGTGGCGCTGCCACCTCCCCTAGTTGTGACCCCTCGCAGGAACGATGAGGACGGGTCGGCGGTCAGCTGGTGCGCGGGTTGCGCAGGGCGTGTTGCGACCCCTCGCAGGGGCGATGAGGACACGGCGCGCTCGGCGACGGGTGAATGATGACTCGTCGGGTTGCGACCCCCCGCAGGGGCGATGAGGACGTCGCCGGGCCCGGCGTGATGCTCGGCTTCGCGAAGGTGTTGCGACCCCTCGCAGGGGCGATGAGGACATGATGGCGAAGCTCATCGTCGGCTGGCGCGTGTAGTTGCGACCCCTCGCAGGGGCGATGAGGACGGTACCGGGAGGAACGCCTCCGTGCCGCCCTCGACGAGTTGCGACCCCTCGCAGGGGCGATGAGGACTACCACCGAACCTCCAGCCCTCCGTCCGATCACCAGATTGCGACCCCTCGCAGGGGCGATGAGGACGAGGACTGGGGCCCGCGCCACCCCGACCGGGACCTGCAGTTGCGACCCCTCGCAGGGGCGATGAGGACCATCGAGCCCCACCGGGACGCCGACGGCGAGTACGTGTTGCGACCCCTCGCAGGGGCGATGAGGACGAGGCGTACTGCTGGGCGAGGTGCTCCCGCTCAGCAACGTTGCGACCCCCTCGCAGGGGCGATGAGGACGTTCGCGCCCAGCAACGACTTGATGTCGCCGTAAAAGTTGCGACCCCTCGCAGGGGCGATGAGGACGTTCTATCCTCGACGGCATGGGCACCCGGAACCGTCCCGTTGCGACCCCTCGCAGGGGCGATGAGGACCGGGTCCAACGGTAAAACTGCAGGTCGAAGCGAACTTGTGCGCGCCTGCTGGGGCTGATATTTCAGCAGACCTACTGTTGTGTACGCCGGGCCGGTGCGGCGCTGAAGTCTCAGACTCTATGGACGGTTCAAGAAGCGGGTTCCTCTAGAGGATATCGGTGGGTTCGGGCTCGGTTGCTCCCCAGGCCAGGCGTTGTGGGACGGCTCCGGGCGGAAACGTATAGACGATTATGCTGTCGTAGGAGAGGTCCAGGGCCGCCGAGACGGCGTTTTGGAACCGCCGGAGCTGTGCTGGGCTGAGTTGTCCTTCGAAGACGCTGCGTTGGACGTGGTGCAGGTACTGTCGGCAGGTTCTCAAGATCTTTGGATTGCGCTCAGCTGCGGTGTCGTAGACGACCACGACGTACACGGGTTACCACCAGATGCGGAAAGGCTTGTAGCCGCTGCTTTCGAGGCAGTGGCGGGTCAGTGCGAGGGCGTCGAGGTAAAGCAGTTCGTCGTAGGCTGCTGGTCGGCCGAGGCTGCGATGGGCGACGGTGACGGCGAACTCGTCACGTACCGCCTGGACTACGAGTTTGCGGCCGGCTTCGCTGAGCATGGCCTGGTTCGTCTCGCGATCGAAGTGGTGTTCCTTGAGCTGGTTACGCCCGGCCATCCTGAGCAGCAGTCGCTCCGCAAAGAGTGGTTTGAACATCTCGGAAAGATCGAGCACCAGGGAGTGTCTCTGGCGCTCCATGCTGCTGTGCAGGAACGCGATGCCGCTGTGTAGTGGGGTGAGCCGGACGGCGGTGAGCATACGGGCGTAGATGATTCCGTTGACGTAGCTGATGAATGCGTTTCCCGCGTTCTTAGGCGGTCGTCGGCTGCGTCCATTGAGCTGTAGCCATTCTGGGAGTCTAGTATCGATGACTTGCCATGATGAGCGGCGGAAGGTGCCTTCTGCGCCCATCAGCTGGGCCGGGTTCTCGGACTTGGCGACGGAGTCCTGCAGCACTGCGTAGGGTCGGGTGAGGAGCTTGCGGTCGATCACGCGCCGTACATTGAAGGCGGTGGCGTTCACGATGCTGCGGGCCAGCGCCAGCGCAGCCTGGGGGTTTTCGGCAAGCCGGGCCTGCGCGAGAACGGTTTCTCCGGAGGTGCTGGTCTCGGAGGTGAGCAGGGAGCCCGCGTAGTCGCCGTAGTAGCTGAGCATGTGAATGCTGGTCCTGTGCTGGTTCAGCAGGGAGATGACTGAGGTGTTGATGTCCACCTCGGCGCAAGCGACGATGTCGCGTACGTCAGTGATGGGGATGTGTACGCGAGAGGAGTTCTCTCGTTCGATGAGCAGTGACTGATCCTTGCGCCGGATCCGGCACGGGCTGGTCAGCCAATAGGTGCGTGCTGCTGAGGGCAAGGGTCACTCCATCCAGCAGTAGTCGGTAAAGCTGCATCCTCGGCAGGCGTCGCGGGCAAGCCGCTCGGGAGAGATGATCAGGGCGGCTGTTGCCAGGACGTTTGCGATGTCCGCTTGCGCTTGGTCTGCGTCCTGCTGTGTGTAGGCGAGCCGTTTGGTACGGCGGGTTTTCGGATAGTGCAGAATCGCGCCTTGGGCATCGACGCCGACGCGGTGAAGACGATGGCAGTAGTGCCGGGCTTGTGCCTCGTCAGCAGGGGTAGGGCGGACCGAGGATTTGACTTCATGGACCCAGCGCTGACCGTCCAGGAAGTCCAGCCGGGCGGCACCGAGGTCCACCGGGGTATTGCGCGTGTAGGTGGTGTCATGAACGGCTTCGCCCGTCTGGACTGTGGTGCTCAGATGCTCGGGACGGATTCCTCTGATGAACAGCCACAGTTGGCGACGGCAGTGGTAGAGGTACTTGATGTGGGTTCCACCAACGTCCTCTTCCTCCATTACAGAACTTCTCCTGGTTGGTAGGTGGACCGGGCAGGGCCTTGGACGGCGCGCAGTCCGAGGATCGGGTCGTAGTCGCCGTCGATGAGCCGGATTTTCAGTTCCTTTTCATAGCCGCTGAGTGATTCGGCCCAGTGGGGCATGGGGATCAGGTATTCGTCGGCGAGCAGGCGTCCGGCTTTCATGTTGTGGGGGCCTTGGTTGAGGGCGGCGGCGTAGGCGTCGTGGTCTTGGGTCAATACGGCTTCGCTGCCGTCGAAGAGTGCGTCGAAGGCTTCGGTGAGCGTGGAGCGGTCGTCGAAGGGGCGGCGGAAGGTCAGGAAGTCGCGGGTGAACGTTTCTTGTCGTTCCAGGACTTCGGCCTGCCATTGGCTGCCCCAGTTGGTGGCGTAGATCGTGTTGAGCCAGGTGATGGCGTCGGTTTCGTCGATGGGGCGGCCGTCATTGTCCAGCAGGATCTGCCAGGCTGCCTCGACGGGCTCTCGAGGGTAGATCCCGTCGGCGAACTCGCCGGGTTCGGTCCTTCTGGTCGTCCAGTTCGGCTGGTGGACGATCACGTCTGCGGGGGGACGTTCGGCGAGGCGGTTGACCCTGCCGAAGCGCTGGAGGAGCGCCTCAAGCGGAGCGGCCGCCGTCAGGAGCACGTCGAAGTCCAGGTCGAGGCTCACCTCGACGCATTGTGTGGCGACCAGGAGACCAGGCCGCCGTGTCTGCGGCTGGGAGGCTGCGCCGAATCGTTGTGTGATCTTGGTTTCGATCAGGCTGCGGTCCCGGCGTCGAAAGCGTGAATGCAGCAGCAGTGCCGCGTCTTGTCCGTGCTGGTCTTGCACTTGGGGGGCGAGTTCTTCGAATAGCTCGAGTGCCTGGGCGACGTTGTTGGCGACCACGAGCACGGATTCGTGCTGTTGCAGGCGGTGGCGGATCTCTGCGAGCGCGGAGGCGTCGGTGAGGTGGTGGTTGCGGATGCTCAGCCGGTGCCGGGGCGGGGCGTGCAGGTCATCGGCCCCCACCCAGACGGGCGGGGTGTTGAGTGTCTGGGTGAATAGGCGTGCGAGGAGGTCAGGGAGGGTGGCGGAAACGATGGCGATCCGGCCGCCGAGCCGTTCCCACAGTTGGGCGGTGGCGAGTAGGTAGCCGAGTCTGCGCGGGTCGTAGACGTGAAGTTCGTCGAGGACGAACACCGAGTTGGCGGCGTCGATGAGGATGGCGGAGTGGGCGTTGCCGGCCAGGGCTCCTCGCAGCAGCTGATACGGGGTGGTGACGCGGACGGATTCGTGGAACAGCCTGGTGGCTGCGGCGCGGGCGACGGCTTTGGTCGCGGCGTCGACGCGGTGAGGAGAAGTGTTTGGGTCGTCGTTTTCTGCGCTGTCCTCGGGTGTGATAGCGGCGGCGAGGTGGTAGGAGGCGGCCTTGGAGTGCGCGACCCCGACGGCGTCCGGGGTGCCGAGGAGGTTCTTGAGTCGGTCGGCCATCGCGTTGATGGACGACAGGTACGGAAGGACGAAGAAGACCCGCGGCACCCCGCCGGTCTCCTGTTGCAGGGCAGTGACCTGGTTCGCGGACCACAGCAGGACGGCTTCGGTCTTGCCGCTACCGGTCGGAGCCCGCAGCAGCAGGTGCCCCGAGGCTGCCGCAGCACGGCGCTGGTGAGGGCGCAGGACCTTGCCGTCGTCGGTGAAGCGTTTGTCCAGGAGCCCGGGGAAGGACCCGTCCAGGGGTTGGTGGAAAGACAGCTGCTTGTGGGCGGAGGACAGGTGATCGGCCAAGATGACGGCGCCCTGCAGCAGGACGGCGGTGAGCCCGCGGCCGGGTGTGGCGCGGTCCGCCCAGTGCTCCAGCAGGGTGTCCAGCATCTGGTGCGCCGCGTCTGGCAGATCGTCGGCGTCCAGCGGAGCCTGCGTGGGGGCGGGGGCCGGTAGCCCGGCACTCCTGGCCGTGGCACTGAGCCATCGGTCCAACGCGTGCACGGCCGCAGGGGAGACTTTCCCGAAGCGTTCGCGCAGTTCGTCCAGGTCGTAGGGGTGGTAGAGGGAGCTGAGGTCGCGGCCGGGCTGGTTGCCGAGGGGGCGGTGGTGGGTGGCCACCGCTGTGGCCACCCACAGCAGCAGTTCGGGGTCGTGGATGAGGGACGGCAGGAACCCCAGGGACAGCACCTCGTGTCGTTCTCCCCAGGTGCGGCGCGCCCCGGTGACCATGTCCTGGAAGCCGCCGGCGATCTTTCCTGCGTCGTGGGTCAGCGCGGCGAGTTCAACGGCGGTCCAGAACAGCCGTCCGAGGCTGGCGTCTACTGCTGTGATCGCGCCCACCCGCTGCCGGAGCCAGCCGGCGGCGGCCAGCGCCGCCGCCAGATGGTCGGTGAGGGGTTCTGCAGGTCGCCCGGCCTGGCTGCTTTTGGCGTAGAAGGCCGACAGTTCCTCTGGCATCGGTTCTACCGCCAGGCGGCGTCGGGGTGACAGCCGGGTAGCGGCATCACGGCCTGCCCGTCGGGGGTCGATTTGCTGTCGGGAACGCGGGCTTGACTACGCCCGGTGGCGTCGAAGCGGTAGATGCCCCACCGGGTGCGGTCCCGCCGGGGGGCGATGGCCGTGGGCAGGCGTAGGGGGGTTCCCCCGGTGATGGCCGCGTCGCTGGGAACGATCGCCGAGCCCAGCACACCCGGAGCAGATGTCAGCGGCACCCGCTGCAGTGAGATGCCCACGAGGTCTTGGCTGCGGCCCAGCCGCAACGGCCACACCGGGCGGCGCAACCGCCGCCACCACTTCTCGACATCGTCCAGCAGCCAGACCGTCAGCACGGTCGCGGCGAGGAACTCACGGTTGCGCGGGGTGGGTGAGGCTTTCTTCCCCGAAGCGTCCAAGGGGTGGTACGTCTCGTAGTCCACGCCTTTGCCTCCGGCGTGGAAGGCCATCGCGAACCGCAGCCCCGCATCTACCTGGTCCCAGCCGCCGGCCGCGGCGGCGAGCAGACCGCCGACGGTGGCCGGCGGTGGACACGGCAGTGTGACCTGCACGCCCGCATACAGCGGGTTACGGAAGGACGTGACGGGCGTGGTGAACCTCGCCTCCAGCGCAGTGGTGCCGGTCACGCCGACGGGTCCTCGAACCAGTCGTCATGGACGCCCTGTTCGATCTGTGCGGCGAGTCCGGTCAGCATGACGCGGGGGTGCTGGATGCTGAGTGTGCCGTTCTCGATCAGGTCTTTGAGCTCACGTTCGGCCTGGTCCCGCTGGTCACCGAGGAATCCCGGCGCCCAGCCCAGGAGCACCGGCCCGTCCAACTCCTCGGCCCAGGCGGAAAGTTCTTCGCGCAGCACGCTCGGCTGGAAGACCGGTTTGCCGTCCCGTGCACCGACCACCCGGGTGAAGGGGTTCACGCCGCCCTTCATCGGCGCGAGGAGGATGAGGGCGGGGGTGCGGTCTCCGTAATGCAGGGCCTGCTTGGCTCCGCCCCGGAGTTTGGCGAGGGTGTTCAGCACCACCGCGACACGCCGGCGGCGTTCGGCTTGGGCGAGCCGCAGTGCGCTGGTTCCCCGCAGCGTCGTGGGCTCGGCTCCGTTGGCTTGGGCCTGTTCGGCGGCGGCCGGGCTGAGCGCCACTCGAAGTCCGCTGCCGTCGGTCTCGAACACCCCCACCCGCGGCAGGTCCAACAGCACGTCGGCGGCCAGGACCGCGCTGTAGAGCTCATGCTGGTGGAGTACGGGGTGCTCCCCGAGCGGGAAGTCCCGGCTCATCGTGCCGTAATCGGCGGTGGCACGTTGCGGGGTCAAGGACACGAAGGTGCCGGTGGCCAGCACGGTGTCCCGCTGGTAGCTGTCGTTCTTGACCGCGACCATGTACCCGAACAGGTCATCATCGAGGTACTGGTCGGGGCGGCCTTCGGTGTGGGCCTGTTGCTTCTTGCCGGTGCCCGAGCGGGTCACTCCGGAGCGGGGCTCCTCGTGGGGCAGCGAGTCACGCAACCACCGGCGCACCGCTTGCGCGGAGACGTAGGGGAACTCCTCGCGCCCTACCCGCAGCTTTTTGACCCTGCCGATGTTGTCTTCGCCCTCACCGTTGTTGGGCGCGCCCGCGACCACGTCCAGGACGATCTTTCCGGCCAGGAAACTCACTGCTCTTCCTCCATGTCGTCGGTGAACTCCTTATCGGTGATGTCGTCGAGCTCTTGCAGGTCCTCCTCGGCGGTCTTGGACCGCCAGCCGAGCCGTGTCAGCTCCTCCAGCACCCCGATCAAGAACACATCCCGGTGGAACCAGCCCGGATTGTCCTGGGCTGGATCGAACAACAAGACGAAAGCCCGCTCACTGACCAGCGGGCCATCGGCCTTGTCCGGGGGAGTGATCGCCCACTGAACCCCGTGCCTGGTCAGCCAGGTCCGCAGTTTCCGGGGGTCCCGCATGCACGCGCGAAGAGCGTTCAACTTGCCGCCGGATTCCTCAACCGAAAGCAGCCCGGCGACCTTGCGCGCGGTCGCCCGGAGTTCGGCCAGGTCCTTGGCGTCCATCTGCATCACCTCTGTAACGAAGGAATAGAGCAGGCCCACCGCAGAGGCCACCTGCTCACGGTCGCGATCGGTAACGGCGACGAGCCGGCCCAGGTGGGCTGCCGTGGCACCGACAATCCGCGACGGCTCGGTGAAGGCGTTCCTGGCCAGCGCCACCACTCCAGGCAGCCGCGCGGAGGCGTGAGCCCGGACCAAAACCTTGAACCCCGGCCTGTTCGCAGGCCTGAGTGTCCGCCGCAGCCATTCGGCCAGCGGCTGGTCCAACGCGTGGATCTCCAGCGACTGGCCGCGATTATTGTTGTTGAAGACCAGCAACTCCACGCCGGCCGTCAGCCGCTCGCCGTAGGTTCGCAGCGCCCTGAACGCCACCACCTCACGGGCCGCCGCATAGCTGTCGCTGACCTTGCCGGTCTCAGCGATCATCTTGTTGCGATCCACCTGGCGTTCCACGGTCCGGCGCATGAAACGCCCATCCCAGCTGTGCAGCGCATAGCACGCACCACCGGTCAGGTGGCTGCCGTAGGCAAGCGCGTGGAAACTCACCAAACACGGCCGGCACAAAGCCAGCCCCGCATGCCCACGGGGCGTGCTGTTGCGGTAGGCGTCACTCTCGGCCAAAGGAACGTCGAGCTTTCCGAAGAACCCGACCGCCACCCGCCCGCACAGCACACAGTCGACGCCCGGCCAGGTCCGCGGATCCCGCAGGCTACGCCACTGCTCGATCGCCGCCCGGATGCTCTCCTCACTCTTCTTGCCGTTACTGGGATGGTTCATCGGAGAGTTCGGGTTGATCGAATAGCTCGTCTTCAACCAGAACCCATGCGCGGCCTTGCTGTCCCGCACCAGCGCCGCGTTGATCGCTTGACGCGTCATCAACTGCACCGCGCGCTCGAAATCCTCAGCCGCCAACTCTTCGGGCCCGGTATCACCGGCCAACGCCGCAGTCGCATATGCGCCGATCCGCTGCAGCGGGTGCGCGGTCAACACCAGACGAGACTGCTCGAGAACGTTCACCGAAGCGGCCGTCATGCGATCACCCACCCAAAGCCGGTGCTGTTGGCCTGCCCCAGCCCCCAACTCCACACAGCTTGCAGAACCTCCGGAGCACCGCTGATCTCCACCTCAACACACGCCCCCGGTTTATGGCCTCCCGCACCCGTCCGCCCGGCGACCGCGAAAGAACGCTTCGGGCCGATCCAGGTGACCCTTTCCAACGCGACGTCCTGATCAACGCCCAGGGTCTCGGCCTTACGGCGCAGATTGTGCTCAAAAGCCACATCCCACTCCGGCTCGCCCGGAAGCAGCCACGCCTGACGGGTATGCCGCACCCCGGCCTCATCCCGGCCCGAACCCTTCAACACAATCGGTGTACTCGTCCGAAAACGCCCGCGACCCGCGGAAAACGACGGCGGCTCCACCACCTGAACCGCATCCACGATGAACGCCGTGGCCCCCCACGCCAAGACCGGAATACCAGAAAGCGCCGCCCCGAAAGCCTCGGCCAACCGCGGTACCGGGCTCCCCAGTTCCCACACCCCCCGGCCGCCCACCGCATAGACACCCCGCCTCCGCCCGCTTTGGGCGAACACCGGCGCCGAATATCCGAACGGAACCATGCCGTAGGGCTTCCAGCCTTGTGAGTGAAGCTCGGACCCAAGCTCCGGAGCTACGTGCTCAAGCAGCGAATACACCAGCGCCCGCCCCGGACGGACCACCGACTCCCAGGCCAACTCCCGCGCCTCCGTATGCACAGCCACCCGTATCCGCACCCCGGCCCTCCCTCCTTCGACGACCATCCACCGGCCACCAGAAATGTCAGTGGCGCATGGCACCGTCACTCCCACGCACTGAGCGACGTCCGGCACCGTAACCACAGAGCCAGGACCGCGTCTCCCAAAAGGAGAAAACTGGTCTCGATCAACCCGCCACAGCTGCCGCCGCAGGTCTGCCATCGAAGGCCGCTACGATGACGTCGTCATCCACCCCGATCTACGCGCCGAAGGCCTAGACCAAGGGGTAGCAACAGACCGGTCTTCTCCTTGAGGAGATCTCAAGCCTGACCGTCATCGCCCCTCAGAGGGGGCACCACACCGGCGCCGTCCCACACCGACGAAAAGAACAACCAGCCGCGAACCTCCCCATAACCCAGAAGAACCTGATACTTGACATCTCCATAGAGCCTGGAATTTCAGTGCCACACCGGCTTGGCGTGCGCAACCGAAGGTCTGCTGAAATATCGGCACCACCAGCCCGAAATAACGTGGGACGACCTGCGGTTTTACCATTGAGTCCTCATCGACCCTGCGTGGGGTCACAACAGCTGGTGGACGTCGCAGAACGACCCAGGCCCGCGCGTCCTCATCGACCCTGCGTGGGGTCACAACAACCGGTACTTCGAGCACGGCACGTTCGCCGCCACCGAGTCCTCATCGACCCTGCGTGGGGTCACAACCCGACGCCGGCGACGCCCGTCGTTCGGTGGCATGTCCTCATCGACCCTGCGTGGGGTCACAACTGGAAAGGCCGGTCAGGCCGACCTCGGCGAGGTAGCCGGTCCTCATCGACCCTGCGAGGGGTCACAACTCGGCGTCCTCCAGCACGCGCCGATAGGCGGTCAGGTCCTCATCGACCCTGCGAGGGGTCACAACGCGTCGAATTGGGGCCGGTCGTGGTCCACGCGCACAGTCCTCATCGACCCTGCGAGGGGTCACAACAATGACATTTTCGCGCCGGCCGAGCCGAGCGGACCGAGTCCTCATCGACCCTGCGAGGGGTCACAACGCCATGAAGACGTTGCGGGCCGCTCGGCTGGGCGCCGAGTCCTCATCGACCCTGCGAGGGGTCACAACCCGTCCACTGACGTTTCGTGTCGCGGACCCGCTGAGTCCTCATCGACCCTGCGAGGGGTCACAACATGCAGACCATGCGGTAGTAGACCTTGAAGGTCTCGGGTCCTCATCGACCCTGCGAGGGGTCACAACCGCGGTGTCCTTCCTGGTCGTACGTGGTGCTAGGCGGGTCCTCATCGACCCTGCGAGGGGTCACAACGCGACGACCAGGCGGCGGCGTCCGTCGCGGCGGTTCGTCCTCATCGACCCTGCGAGGGGTCACAACATGAGTAGTCGACTGGCGGTTGCGTCTCGGGTCTCGGTCCTCATCGACCCTGCGAGGGGTCACAACCTGGAGTGGACCACGGCCTGGCGGCTGGACCCGATGGGTCCTCATCGACCTGCGAGGGGTCACAACACCACGACCCGCACGATGATCAGTTCGGCCAACCAGAGGTCCTCATCGACCCTGCGAGGGGTCACAACGTTGAAATAGCCGAGGGGGTAGGCGGCCTCTACCTCGTGGTCCTCATCGCCCCTACGAGGGGTCACAACCCGACGAGGCGGTGGCGGCATGAACCTCCTCCTGCACCGGTCCTCATCGACCCTGCGAGGGGTCACAACATGTCCTCCAGGATCTTGGCGGCGAGCTTGCGCTCGGCGTCCTCATCGACTCTGCGAGGGGTCACAACATGACGTTCTCCACGACGCCGGCCAGGACCAGGCCGCCGTCCTCATCGACCCTGCGAGGGGTCACAACATCGGGACGCACAGCCGGTAGACCGCGCCGCGCCCGGTCCTCATCGCCCCTGCGAGGGGTCACAACAGGATCCGGACGCGCTTGTCGCGGTCGGCGAGCGTCCTCATTGACCCTGCGAGGGGTCACAACCGGCGGTTGTTCTGCTGCGTCACGCGGTCCCCCGGTCCTCATCGACTCTGCGAGGGGTCACAACTACGGCGATCACGACGGACCTCGCGCCCGGGGAGAGCGTCCTCATTGACCCTGCGAGGGGTCACAACAGGTCGGACTCGTGGTGGATCGCGCGGCCCATCAGCTGTCCTCATCGACCCTGCGAGGGGTCACAACATCGTGATGCTGGACCCGCTCGGGCCGGTGGCGACGAGGTCCTCATCGACCCCTGCGAGGGGTCACAACGTCCCGCGCGTCTCGGTCGGCTCGTCGCTGGTCGCGTCCTCATCGACCCTGCGAGGGGTCAAAACCGCACGTGCGGTGTTCGCCGTCGCGGGTGGTCGAGTCCTCATCGACCCTGCGAGGGGTCATAACACGTCATCGCCAGTGACCTTGAAGCCGACGATGGCGGTCCTCATCGACCCTGCGAGGGGTCACAACTTCGCGATGGAGCCCGGCAGCCGACCGGAGACGGTCCGTGTCCTCATCGAACCTGCGAGGGGTCACACACCCGATCCCCGGCGATCTTCCCCTCGTCGATCCGACCGTCGAAGAGGGTCCCGTTCCGTTGCAGGACGGGGGCTTCTTGGAGGGCGCGGTGGCCGCCAGCCCCCGCATGGGAGGCGACCTGTGGAGCGGAGAGGCCGAGGCCGCCGACGTGGTGCAGTCGACCGTCGAGCACGCCGACGCCGACGGCCAACTGCGGGGCATCCTCGATGCCGTGCGCTCCCACCGCGTTGAGGACGATTTCTCCGAGGTCTGGTCGTACGCGCGGGAGCACTTCGAACGCAAGCTGTACAGCAAGCGCTCCAAGGTCAGGGTCCGGTTCGTGGAACTGACCGACACCATCCCCGTGCAAGGCCCGGAGACCGAAGTGCTCGATGGCCTGGTGTACGCCGACTTCCTCGCCCTGCTGGAGCCGAAGGAGCGGCAGGTCGTCGTCTTGCTGAACAGCGGGGTCACCAAGCTGACCGAGGTCGCCGGTCTCCTGGGCTACAAGAACCACAGCCCGATCTCCAAGCGCCTCGCCCAGATCCAGAAGAAAGCGGCAGCGCACTTCGCAGCGCAGTGAGGAGGACCCGTACCCGCCGCAGACCAACGGCCCATACCCAGGCCGTCTCGGCGAAGATCGACCGTCGGGAGGTCAGCTACGAGCCGCACGTCTCGCTCTGGGTTCCAGAACCGGCGAATTTCCCGAGTGCTCAGGCGAGCCGACGGTCGAGCGCTCTATCGTCAGGGATCGGGCAGAGGCGCTGTCCTGTCCGCCTGCCGCGCGGCGCGAGGTCCGGTCCAGCTGGCCGGATCCCCGGCCACCTCCGGAGCGAACTTTGGAGGAACGCGGCAGCGGAAAGGAAGTGCGTGCGATGCCCACGTCCAACAAGAGCCTCGGCGAGCGGATCCTGCGGATCATCGAGCAGGTGGTCGCGATCCTAAACCGGATGCTCTAGCGGACGCAGGGCCTCCTACCAGCCGGTCGTCGCAACTCGTGCAGGTAGGAGGCCCTGTCGGTCTCGGCGTGCCGCGCAAGTCAACTTGCGCGGCTCGTCTTACGCATCGTACTTATCGAGTCCGCAAGTGGACGACGTTCCCGCGCAACTCTTATCCACTTCCCGGATTGATACCGGACTCGGACGGGCGGTCTAAGACCGTTGACGAAGCCGTGCCCGGAAGGACCGTCGGATGCCTGTTCGGCGTTGCCGCACTCCGATCGCGTCAGGATCGGGGAAGGCCGAGGCCGGACTCGGCGGTGGTCCAGTCGGCGGCGATCGCCTGCTGGGCGGCCGACAGCGTGACCTTGCCCGCGCAGATGGCTTTGTGTAGGTCGTTCTCGACGGTGTCCTTGGGGTTGTTCGGTCCGCTGCCGGGGGTGTGGCCGGGGGAAGGCGGCTCGACCCACAGGTTGCGCGAGTCGTTGGGGTCTCCGCCCAGCTCGAGGCTGATCAGGTGGTCGTACTCGGCGTCGTGCAGCGAGCCGGTGAAGCCGTACGAGCCCGCGTTCGCACGCTTCTCCGCGCTGGTGACATCAGCCGGCGGGCGGATCCCGCGGGTGTAGCCGTTGGGGCGGCAGATCGTCGTCGTGAGGGTCGCCTGGGTGACGTCGGGGTTGAGCGCCCCCGGCGTACAGGAGGTGTCCGGGAGCGGCTGGCCGTCACTGGTGTGGCGGTAACGGCAGCTGCCGGCCGACGGCTGGGTCTGCACGGTATAGGGGTGCTGCGGGCCGGGCCCCATCGGGATACCACCACCCGCCGGCTTCGGCGCGGCCGACACCGGATGGGTAGCTGCGGACGGACTGCCCGTGGTGCTGTTGGAGCATCCCGCGCCGGCGGTGAGCAGGAGAGCGACGAGGACCACGAGATCGCGCTGGACCAGGCGGTGAGCCATGCTTCCTCCGGATGCGGGGGCGAGGATGTCGCCGGGAGGCTATCCCCGGGCCGCCGAGCCCCGTAAGGACCGGTGCTGCGATGAAGATGTCACCGGCTGCAGCATGCTTAGCCGGATGGGTGACGTCGAGGCCCGCCGCTCGACCCGTGGGCTCGCATCCCGACCGCGCCCGCGCTGCGGGCCGGCGGGATCGATCGCTGGCTCGGCGCCGGCGACGGATTGCTCGGCCTGGCCGCGCTCGCCGTGACCGGCCCCGCCGTTGTGCTCGCCTGGTCGACCCTCACGGCGGCCGCCCTGCTGTGGATCCTGGCCGTGGGCGCGGCCTCCCTTGTGCACCTGACGGCCGTGCTCTAACGAGCAAGCATGCTTGCTTGCGTCGCGCCGGGCGGCCGCATCTCGTCGGCGGTCTTGAGGTAGTAGCCGACTCCGTCGGACCCCGGTCGGCTTTCGCTGACAAGGTGGCCCGGCGGTGAGCATGTCGACGTCCGCCAGTTCCCGGAAGTACGTCATCGCCGCTTGTTGTCGATGTACCCAGACTTAATGTCGTGGCCCCCCGGTATGGTGCTTGGTACGTGCACAGTCCTTAGCAGAACTGGGCCGCTGATGCTGTAGCGAATGAAGGCCCCGACCCTCTGACCTGGACAGTCTTCCGAGGGCCGGGACCGCTCCGCGGGGGGTCTGGGTGATCAGCCCAGGCCCCTTCCGTTTGCCTGCTAGCGGGTCACTCGTGGTGGGAGTGCCACCACAAGGTCACCGCCAAGATGATGGACCGCCAGAGCAGCAGCAGGGCGCTGCTGATGGTGCGGACCCACCACCACCGGCCGGGAACGCGGTCACGCTCACTCGCGTCACCATCGCCGCGGAGCCTTTCCCAGACGCGTTTCCACATCAGGGGCAACCTCCGCAACGCGGGAGGAAAGGGATCCACGGATCGGCCGGCCTCCCGCTTCCGGTCGATCCGCGCGGGTCCGACCGAATGCGACAAGGGCGCGAGAAGCGCTTGGGTGGAACCCTAGGCCGCGCGACTGACAGTTTGCGGCCGGTCGCCGGGTAACTGCTCCATACCGCGTCACATTCGTTAATCCCGGTCCACGCGGTACTCGCAGCGCTCCCGCAGGGTGTCGATGCTGGTGGACGGCTCTGGCACATTTGCCCCGAGCATGGCCACCGGGGGCAGGGGACTCCGTCCGCGAGGAGGTGCCGTTGGTCTGGACGGACAACATGCAGGCCGGCGAACGGTCCAACATGCCCATTCCGGCGAGTCGCGCGGCCGACGCGGGGCTTGAGCAGCAACCAAACGGCCAGTCACGTTAAGGAGCCCGGCGGGCTCGTCTTGCCGTGACGGGCAGTTTCGACGCGGGTGGCCGTCAGTCGTCGTTGGCGGCGGCTTCGACGGGGTCGGCGAGATCGACCACCATCAGCAGGATCGCTGCGTTGGCCAGCAGCGACACCACGTCGAACTCCGCGACGACCTTCGCGGCACGCTGGTTCGTCGGCGAACTCTTGCCCGGCGGCAGGTCAACGCTGTCGGGGAGCATCCTCACCCGCTCGAAGGCAGGCCCGACCTCCTGTAGCTCGCCGTCGGCGAGCACCCACAGATTCCCGCCGATCGAGAAGGCTTCCCCGATCATCTTGGCGACGTCCGCCCGCGTTTCGGGCCCGCCGAGATCGCTACCGTCCTCGACCTGTCCCCGGCGACCGTCCGCACCCGCCTGTCCCGAGCCCGTGCCCGCCTCAGATCGATCCTGGCGGCCGCCCCCGCCGACAGCCGTTGATCCTCTTGAAGGTCGTGACGGTCAAGTGACTTTGCGCCAGGGTGATCTGGCATAGCCGCTGGAGATGTGGTGGATGAGCGGATGGCCCTTGGGGGCGGCTTTCACGCAGATGTCCCAGGTGGCGGTCTTGCCCTGAATGCTTTGGTTGCCTTCGCCGGTCCTCTTCCAATTGGCGCCTGCGTCGGCGCAGGCCTGGGCCATTTCGGTGAAGTAGGCGGACAGTTTCCCCGGGGAGGGCTCGTCACCGGCCTCTTCGACGGCGTGTTTGATGCACAGGTCGTCGGTCTCGACCTCGTTGATCCAGAACGATGAGGGGCAGTCGTAACCGTTGATGGGTCTCCAGCTCACGGGACTCATCTTGGAGCCGGCGAGGTCGATCTTGACGTTCTTCCGCATGATGGCGGTCTCGCCTTCGCTGGTCGTGGAGCCCTCGATCGACCGGCGCAGGTAGACGGTGATCACCTCGACGGTCGAGCCCGCCGGAGCTTTGGACAGGAACGTCCGCTCCAGGCTGCCGTAGCGGGTCAGGGCGGTCTTGCGCTCGTTCTCGCCGAGCATGCACAACGCCACGTAACCGGGGCCGCCGAAGGACTTGACGAATGAGGGCAGCGCCTTGAGGAGCAGATCCTTCGGGAGGGAGGCGAACGTGGTCAGCTTATTCGTGCCGGTGCGCGTCAGCAGGACGTTCAGCTGGTCCTCGATGTTGACGCACACTCCGGCCAGCCGCCGGACCGCCACGGCGATATCGTTTTTCTTGACCTTCTCCAGGGGCGTGGTCGCGAACTCGGTGCCCATCAGGTTCAGCGCCGCCTGTGCCCCGTACAGGTTGACCTGCTCTTTCCAGCCGGTGAGGGTGGTCTGCACGTACAGGGCGAGGGGCGTCAGGACGGTTTCGGGCAGCGCCTTGTTCAGGCGCAGTTCCCCTGGCCGGGCATCGGCGCGAACCAGCTGTTGGAAGCAGTCGGTCATCGTGGCCTCCTGGCCGGTCGCCTGCTCCTGCGCATAGGTCTGCAGTTCGAGGGCCAGATCGATCCACCGCTGATATCCGGACGCCTCTTTCTGCAGCGCGGCGCGGAGGTCGTTCCACGCGTTCGTCTCCTGGGCGAGCCTCAGGAGGGTCTCGGCCGCCCGGGTCTTGCTGTCCGCGGTGCGATCGGGGTCCTTCACCAGGGCGCTCTGGGGGTTGCACAGCGCCAGGATCTGACCGGAGGTGAGGCCGGTGTCGGAAGTCTCGGCGGTGCCGACGGCCTCATTCACGATGGCCTGCAGATGGCCGCCGGCCCGTCGGAGGATCGCGTCGCCGCACGCGCCCATGTAGGGCGTCAGGAGGGCCTTCCACACCCCCTGCACGGTCCCGGCGTTCTTCAGCTTGCCGAGTACGACGACCTTCTTCCTGTCGGCCAGGAAGCCGGTGACGACGAAGGTGAATCCGGCACGGTAGGTCTCGGGCCGCGGCGGGAAATAGCGAGGCTGGGTCATCGGCGCTCCGTTCCATCCTCGATCCTGACAGCGTGGCCTCGGTCTGGCCCGCGCCTGGCCTGCTATGGCCACCCAGCGGGTGAAATGCTCTTCTGAAGCGGGTCAGCGGGTGTGGAGGAATTTCGGGGACGGCGATGGCCGCGGCCCAGCCAAGGGCTGAATCTGCCCATGAACCCTGAAGAACCTTCGGTTCAGCCCGAAGAACCTCCAGTTGGTCTGCACAACCGCTTCGTCGTGTCGTCCCGGACGCTCGCGACCAGCCGGGCCAGGGTCGTCACGCCCGGCAGCAGCACCTTGCGCTCCCGCAGCCACCCCACCCCGTCAGTGAAGATCGCTTTCGGGCCGTCCCCGGACGTCCACCACAGGGCCACCCCACCACCCACGCCACGAACTCCGGCTCGACCGAGACGAAGTCCTTCCACTGGTAGACCTGCCGGATCGCATCGAAACGGCCCGTCACGGCAAGACGAGCCCGCCGGGCTCCTTAACGTGACTGGCCGTTTGGTTGCTGCTCAAGCCCCGCGACCTTCCGCTCGCGGCTGCCGTGATCGGGGTGCGTCCAGTGGTCGAGGACCTGGCGGACGGTCCAGCGGCGGCCGGCCCGGTCGGCGAGCTGGGCGGGCCGCTCGTTGCGCCATCCCTCCCACTGCACGATCACGTGATGGCCTCGGCGCGGGTCGCCGATCGCTAGGCGGTCCACCATCGGCGGAGCCGTCCGCGCTGCCCGTCCGGATCCTGGGCGATCTCGCCGATCGCCGGACCGTCCGACAGCGTGGCGGCGATCTTATGGACGCGTCCCTCCCACGTCTGCAAGACGCGGACGGCGTACCGCTCCCCCCGCCACGTGATGGCGGCTGGTCGGCCGTCGGGCGTCGTCTCGATGTCGATCGGGTCGTCCAGCAACACGGGCATGCCGGGAGCGTAGTCGAACCTTCGTTCGATCACACGAAAGGGGTGGCGTGTCTTCCGCCGCGTCTTGACGTGTCCATGTCAATTCACTCGGGCGCACCGCCGCCGCAGGTGGAGTAGGCCCTCCGGTTCACAGCCGTCGGCGTCCCGGTGGGTCTCGATGCACTCGGCGTGCGCGGTGTCGTGGTCGTGGGTCTCGTCAGCGTGCAGGGCAAGGAAGGCTCCGGCGTGAGCGCCGGCTTCGGTGCGGCTGCCGTACGGTTCCTCGCCCTGGCCGCGGGTGCCGTCGGCGCCACGCAGACGTCCTCGACGCCGATCATCGAGGCGGACGCGACGGTGTGGGATCCGCCGCTTCCGCACTGAAACCGGGCCTCATCCGGACACACGTGCGACCTTCGCGAATGAAGCGTCCGCAAGGGGCGTGCCATCCCCTTGCCAGCGCATCGATGCAGGTCAGCAAACTCCTAGTACGCCTTGGAAGTTCGTCGAGGGCCGGGGGCTCCTTCTGGGAACAGGTGCCTGACCAGGCGTTTCGTAGTGTAATCATCCATTGGATAAGACGTTCATTACACGGGTTGAGCAGTAATGTGCTGCACAAGCCTTTCCCAACCGTGCGGTCTCTCTGATCACCGCCCGGGCTGACCAGAGGGTCAGCGTCGGCCGCAACCACCGTGGTCGGCAAGGTTCCGTCCCTGGTGACGGACACGGGAAGGGAGGGCCCAGGTGTCGAAGCGCGGTAAGCGCCAGACGCCGTCGGGAGACCACTGGCGTCGCGCGCAGGTTCTCGCCACGCTGGCGAAGACTGCGGTCGATCTGCTGCGGTGGTTCACCGACGGCGGCCCTGGCCGCCTCTGACGAGAGGCGACCAGAACCGCCAACCGGGAGCCTTGCACCTTGTGCCTTTGGCGAGGGTCGGTGCGGGGCTCCCCTTTTTAATTTGCAGCTCAGAGGCTATTCGTCGAGCGCGTGCGCGTGCGCTAAGTACCCCCCTGACGTTAGCAGCCCTTCGGCGAGACTTGGAAGAAGATCACACCGCTGCCGGGGACATGTCTACTGACGGCGACGGCGAGGATGCTGCGGCCCGCCAAGATCGCTGAGAGTGGTTGATAAGGACGCTTATCGGTCACTCTCGGCGATCTTCGGGCGGGCCCGCACTACTTTCCCCGCGCCGGAGCTTCGGGAGTCCCTGGGCCAACACGCGGGCCGGGCGGCTTCCTCCACGCTTTCCCGCCGAACAGGCGAAATCGCCATGGATGGCGACCCCCAATCACCCTACGATATGTAATCGAACGACTACTCACAGTGCGCTCGTTTGTTGTGGGCGTCACTCCCCCCGAGGAGGTCACGAATGATCCTCAAACGCGCCGGCGTGCTCGTGCTGGCGGCCATGGCCCTGACCGCCGCCCCCGCGGCGATCACCGCATCCACCGCCCAGGCCGCGACCACCCCGACCAAGACGCCGGGCACCCACTACCAAATGTTCGGCAGCCTCCCCATCATCGGCGGCATGCTCGGGGGCGGGGGCGGCGGTCTGCCCCTCCCCATCTAGCCCCCCGCTCCGGCGACAACCCCCGCCCCTGGCCGCCTTTCGCGGCCGGGGGCGGCTGCATCTCGCAGTTTCCCACCCCGGCCCCGGCGCCGCCGGACCCGTCCAGGCGAGTGGTCTCGCCCGACGCGCGGGCGAGGATGCCGCCGACCTGACGCCCGGCGCGCCGACCCGCCCCCAGGCCGGCGACATCGAGGGCCGGCCGTCCGCAGCGCGGTAGCGGAGTTATCCACGGTCCCACCGACGATGAACAAGAATCCCGGTATCACGTACACGAAGATCACCGCTCTGCCACGGCAGGTTGGCGGGCGAGCGCGGCGCGGAGCGCGGCTAGTGCCGCGTCGTCGGTGAAGCCGCGTCGCCGGGCAGTGGCGGCGAGGTGGTCGGCGGCGGTGGAGAGGGCCCACAGCCCCTGGCTTTGTGCAGCGGCTGGTCAGGTGTGGGGGATGAGGTTGCGGGCGACGAGGTCGGCGTGGACCTGTTCCAGGTGGGAGATTTCGTGCTGGGCGGGGTTGGTGCCGGTGGAGGTGGGCACCGTGACGTCGGTGAGTGGGTCGTCGGTCCTGGCCACGGTGCGGGTGAGGACTGCGCCGATGCCGGGAGCGGCCGCGTCACGGGCGGTGAGCGGGGGCAGGTTCCAGCGTTGCTGGATGGTTTTGAGGATGGAGGTGTGGTCCAGTGGGGTGGTGTCGTCGGGGACGCGGAAGACCGTGCCGGGTTCGATGAGCGGGGAGACCAGCACGGTGGGCACCCGTACACCGAAGCGGGTGAAGTCGAAGCCGAACTGCCCTGCGGAATTGTCCGGTGGTGTGGCTGCGGTGGGTGGGGGGAGGTGGTCGTAGCAGCCGCCGTGCTCGTCGTAGGTGATGATCAGCAGGGTGCTGGCCCAGGCCGGGCCGGCGCGCAGGGCCTGGTAGACGTCGTGGATGAGTTGCTCGCCCAGGGCGACGTCGTAGTTGGGGTGCTGGCTGTTGCCGGTGGAGCCCCAGCTGGGCTCCAGGAAGGTGAACGCGGGCAGCGTCCCGCCCGCGGCAGCGGCCTTGAAGTCGGTGAACAGCCCGAAGTGCGAGGCCGGTGCGTTGGCGGTGTCGGGGAAGTTCCCTCGGGTCAGCGGCTGCTTGTCGTACCCGTACACCGCCCAGCTGATGTCATGGTCGGACAGCAGACCGAAGATGCTGGGGACGGTGAATGTGTGGGTGGCGTCGTCCATGTGCCCCTGGCTGGTGGCCGCGCACGCGAACGCCCGGTTCGGCAGGGTCTCGGTCGGCACTGAGGCGAACCAGTGATCGGCCACGGCGAATCCCCGCGCCAGGCCTGAGAGCACCGGCAATGCCTGCGGGGTGAAACAGCCCATGATGTCTGCGGCCGTTGTCCCCGGATACACCGGGCGGCCTTGACGGTGGCGCAGGGCCAGGGTGTTGGCGTAGTCGGTGACGAACCCGTCGTTCGTCGCCGCCGGTGCCGGCGTGGCGGGGGTGGGGGTGCCGAAGAGTTGCTTGTTGGTGGCCGCATAGCCCTCGTCCGGATCGGCGCCGGGCATGAAGTAGGCGCCGGGCGCGGTGCCGTCGATCCGGGACACCGTGACCTTCCCCTGGTTACCGTTGGGGTTGGACTCGGTGCCCGTCAGTCCCTCGAACATCTGCCCGGACGCGGACACGTTGCCCTGGTCGGTGTAAAGCCAGCCGAGCATGTGGTCGAACGAGCGGTTCTCCAGCATCAGCACCACAACGTGCTCGACAGCCCTCAACTGCCCCACCGAGTCCGACATCACGCGCCTCCATTACGTGCGGCAAGCGGCGGGTGCCAGGGGGCCGGCCCGTCGCGTGGCGTGCTGATACGCCGTCATGCTAGGCCGGAAATCAGCCACGGGGAGCGAGACTCACCCCAACCGGCATTGCCTCTTACCCAGATAGGTTCGCCAGTCTCCCCCGCGGGCGACGTCGGACCACCCCCGCGTGCGCGGGGAGCACACTGCCTAACCTGCAACTCAGTCAGAGCGCGGAGCGCATTTCAAGCGCTTCTTGTGATTCGCCCATCTGGGTGCCGACATGGCGAATCTGCGCATATCGGATCAATTTCACCCAGGTCGCCCAGAAGTACGAAACCGTGATTCGCAGCTGGGAGGTTCTGCGACATCAGGAAAACCTAACCGCTGACCCGCCGGTTGATCGGCGCCGACAGCGGTGTGATGCGACGCTCGACAGTCTCGCTACGGTTCCGGTAAGCAGCCTGCGTACGCGTCGGTGCTGGGCGAGCACCTTTTTTCGGACGGCGTGAGATAGCGTCACGATCCACGATCGGGCCATCGGTGAAAGATGGATGTTATCCGTTGTAGTAGACGGCTCCGCTACACCGATCGTAGCCGCAGACACCGAACGCAATATTGCGATGTTCCTCGATGTTCCACTGATCGAACCTGCGGTGACCGAGTGTGTGGAAATATTCAGAGCTGTGTCCAATGTTGCTGTTTGTGTATCGCCAGAACATGTTAACGCGGTTGGGTATTACCGTTCTGTTGTACCAGACGTCGAAATAGTCCCCGTTGGGACTAAAGGTGATCGTGATGGCCCTGTTGTCCAGCTCGGCCCAGTTTCGATAGGGCATATCATTGCCTCGGGCGTTCAGCCCCTGCGATGAATCCGGGATCGGGGTGGAGAGTTCCTGCCATGCCGCCAGCTTGGCGGGTGTGGCGTGTGCGCCGATTGTCGCTGCAGCCGTGACGGCCGCCGCCGCTACTTTGATCACCGTGAACGCCTCTTCAAAGTCCGGATGACGCTGCTGTCGTCCGATGGTGGAGGTGACATTACCCGATATCTAAAGACGTTTTACTGGTGTCGATTATGTGTCCAGAAAGTCATGTTTTGTGAATCGATCAATAAAGTACATGTCTGCCTATATGGCGAACGTCGTTACTATTGATCTAGCTCTACTGCAGGTGTGAGCGGAAGGGTCATCCACGCGTGCGCGCGGAGCGGGTGCCCTCGCGAGGATGGTGCCGCGGGCTGAATGGTGTCGAGATAGAGGAGCAGCTGCTCTCCGCGCACGCGGGGATGGCCCCCCGAGCTCGAACATTCCTCTTCCCGACTCGGTGCTCCCCACGAACGTGTGCGGGGAGCACAACCCGAAGATCCTGGGGCCAGCGGCAAGGACTATCCCCGCGAGGGCGGGGAGCGCAAGGCGCCACCTGTCACGATGATCGGGTAGTCGGGACCATCTCCGTGTGCGCGGGGAGCACGTCGTCATCAACCCGAACGGCGTCTACAAGGCGGCACCACCTCCGCATACGCGCGGAGCGCCTTCGCCCACGGCGTTGGTCACGGCGGTAATCGTTGCGGTCGACCTGCTGCGGGCTCGGAGTTCAGGTGCCGTGTGGCGGTGCCTTGGCTCCGGACTTTCTAGGCTTGCGGATGGGCGATGTGATGGCGCGGGTCGTGGAGGGTGATGTCGGTGGCGCGGATGCGGTACCACTCTTCGGCGCCGAGAACCGATCGTGCGGCGACCCGCATCCGCAGCAGACACCGGCGAGCCTCGTCGTGGTGGGCCGGCAGTGCCTCCAGCGGATTCGCGCTGGCCGGGAGCACCTCATGCAGCTCGGGCTAGGCCGGATCGGCCATGTTGATCAGCTCGTCGAGTTCACGCATCTAAGGATCACCGCAGCGTCCTTCGCCCGGTTTAGCCTGCCGGGCGGTGTAGAACTCCGAGGAGAGCCTGGTGTACCGCCTGGTGGTCACGCTCGTCGTGCAGCGTGACGTCGGCGGCGCCGAGGCGGTACCACTCGTCGGCGCCGGCGTAGCGGACTTGGATGGTCACGGTCCCGTCGGGGGTGTGGCTGGTGCGTAGTTCCAGGTCGCCGGTGATGACGCCGACGTCGTCGGTCATCACGCCGCCTGGCCCGGCGGTGAAGCGTGAGGTGAGTTCTTCCATGTCAGGTGCAGGTGTCCAGCATGGTGTTCAACGAGGTCTCCTCGGGCTGGGTGACGTTGAGGGCGTACAGGTGTTTGATGTGCGTCCACATGCGGGCGTAGGTGCACCAGTAGGAGGTCAGTGGTGGCTTCCACTGGTCCGGTGACTGGTCGCCTTTGGCGCGGTTGCTGGAGGCGGAGACCGCGATCAGTTGTGGGTTGGTGAGGTCGTTGGCGAAGCGCTGGCGCTGGGGTGTGGTCCAGGTGTCGGCGCCGGATCGCCAGGCGTTCGCGAGCGGGACGACGTGGTCGATGTCGAGTTGGGATGCGCTGGTGAACGTCTTGCCGTCGTAGTCGCTCACCCAGGTGCCCGAGATCGCTCGGCACTGGGCGTCGGTCGTGACGCCCCGGCCGTCGCGCTGCAGGACGACCTCGCGGGTGTCGCAGGTGCCGTGCTGGGTGATCCAGTGCGGGAACTTCGCGCGGGAGTATCCGGCCATCGAGTGCGGCGTAGTGATGGTCAGGCCCGCGAGTTCTTTACGGGCGATCGCGGCCGGCGGTGCCTCGGGTGGCTCGGCCGAAGCGGCCGTCGCGGGCAACACGATCGCGGCGGTGACGGCGACCGCTATAGCGGTAGCCGCAGCTTTGCGGGCATGGGGAATGGCGAGCATCGGGGGAGACCTCCAGGGGGCGATGCGTCGGTGCCCGTCAAGCATCACCAGGCAGACACTCTCTGTCAATGAGTGACTACTGTCCGCTTCTGGTGTCTCGGCTTCTCATGGAGGTCGATCCCTGGAATTCAGGTTGATGCGGCCGGCCCGGGCCACGAGGCTGCGAGCTCGTCGGCTCGGGGAAGACTGTCGTCGCCGGCTACCTGGGATGGCCGATGACGGGGGGAGTCCCGGCCGCCTGGCCGGTTGGAGACGCGAGGCTTAAGGTGTCCCGCCTCCCTGGCCGAAGAGACGGGACACGCGATTATGTGCACAGGCACCAGGTGCCTGACCATTGGGGGGAATGAGGACAGGCTAGCGATCCTGGTGCCGGCGTGCGGGTGGTTTCGTCTCAGCAGCGGTCGAGCATGCCGGACAGTGCGGACTTTTCCGCGCTGGTGGTCGTGAGTTTGAAGATGGTTTTCACGTCGATCCATTGGCGGGCGTACAGGCACCAGTAGCCGGTATTGCTGGGCTTCCACGTCGAGGGGTCCTGGTCGCCCTTGGCGCTGTTGGACGCTTCTGAGGCGATGATGAGCTGGGGGTCGGTCAGGTCGTTGCCGAACGCCTTGCGCTGCGCGGTGGTCCACTGGTCGGCGCCGGACCGCCAGGCGTCGGCGAGGGGAACCACGTGGTCGATCGTGGCATCGGAGACGACCGTGACGGTTTTGCCGTCATAGGCGCTGTACCACGAGCCGGAGGTCGGCTGGCAGTTGTTGCTGCCTTCCACGACGTTCTTCCCGTCACGGGCGAGAACGTCTTGGCGGGTGGTGCACCCGTCGGGCTGTTTAGCCCAGATCGAGAACTTACTGCGGGCATATCCGGTCATGCTGTGCGGACTGGCCACCGTGAGCGCCGCGAGCTGGGTACGCGCGGTCGAGGCGGGCGGAGCCGTCGGCGGGTCAGCGAACGCGGCGTCAGAAAAACCGACCAGGCCGGCCAGCCCGATCACGACAACGGCGACCATCGATACGGATCGTCTCAACGCGGATCCTCCTCATGTCGTGGTCCCGCTCCCCGGCATGAGATTCGCAGCGCAACTCCACCACACGATGATCACCACGTGAAGACCCAAAAGTCGATCTTGACCGCTTGCGGACAGCCGGGTGCATGAAGCTGTTACGGCGTCGCTCCGGAGGTCATCGCGCGACGCGCGGAATCTCCAACGACGATGACCGGATTTGACCGGCGTGGGCAGCCCGCCGCCGATCGACACGAACAGGAAGAGAACGACGGCTGATCGACCGTCCCAACGGCCGGCCGGGGTTGGTGAAGGCCTGCTCGATGTCCCCGCCGGCTGTTCCCGGCGCTTCTTGGTGTTTCAGGTTCGGGCCCGGATTTCGGCGCCGACGCCATCGGTGAGTTTCAGGGGTGTGTCGGGTGCGTGGGGGGCGGGCCAGATGAGGACGAGGTGGTGCTCGAGGATCTGTTCGCCTTCGTCGGCGTAGACCTCGCCAGCTTCGCGTCCTTCGTCTCGGCCGCGGACGTGGACTCGCAGCCGGTAGGTGCCGGTCTGGGCGGTGGTTGCGGGCAGGGGGATGACGGTCGCGTCGTCGAGGTAGACCGGCCCGTAGATCGTGAGCGTGTCGCCGGTGATCGTGATGCTGGTATCGACGACGTCGTCCCAGCCCTCGAGGCTGGGTTCGGGTTCAACGGCCAAGGTGTCGATGGTGAGTGCGATGGTGCCGTCGTCTTGGCCGGTCATCACGACGGCGGTGCCTTCACCGGCCCAGACCAGGCCGTTGCCGCCTTTGAAGACCGGGTTTCCCAGCTGGGCGTCTGGGCCCTGCAGGATGTATTGGCCGTGGGAGACCTCGACCTGCAGGGCCCGGATCGTCATGGCTGGTCAGACCTCCACGTAGAACGCGTCACGACCATCGTCCAGGATGCGGTTCTCCTGGTAGAACGCGCTGATCAGGCCGCCTTGGCTGCTCTGCTCGGCGCCGGGCACCCAGGCTATTCCGCGCTCGGTTTTCGGGAGCGCGGTCCCGCCTTCGTGGCTGCTGGCGAAGGGGTATTCGTCGCAGGTGAGGTCGGGCTTGGGTGGGGGGCCGGTGACTTTACGGCCGCAGACGGCGCGGCGGTTCTTTGTGATGGCCGACTTGCCGGAGAGCCGGTGCAGCGGGTGGCCGCTGCCGGGCATGCCGTAGTGGCTGGGCCCGTGGGTTTGGATGTTGCGGATGTGGGTGGCGATGTGCGGCAGCCCGCTCATCGTTTTGAGGGTCGGGTTGAAGGCGTTGATGACGCATCCGGCGGAGCGGCCCTTGAACAGATCGTCGCAACGGACCGTGGTGCCCAGGTTCCCCGAAGCAGGGGCGCCGGGGTAGCCGGGCTTGTGCACCTGCATGGTCAGACTCGGCAGATTGGTGTGCACGTTGTTCGTCACGTCGTCGAACTCGAGGGTTCCCTCGAACGAGTGACCCGGGATGACGGCTCCGTGTGCGGACCCGGTCGAAAAGCAGGGGGAGCCGCACCCGCCGGTGACCGTCGCGGTGGCGCCGCTGAAGTCCGCACTCAGCACCTCGACGGTGAGTTCCCCGCGGAAGTGAGGGCTGTTGATTCTCGTGTGCCACCCGACAGTGAATTTCAGCCTGGCGTGGCCTTCCACCTGGCCGTTGTGATAAAGCGTGGCAGATCCGTAGATCTCATCGCAGGCGGTCGTTCGGGACTCTTTCGGGCAGTCAACTGACGCGGACGCTGCCACGCCCGGTTCCTGCCGACGGCCCTTGTGAACCGCCCGGCTTGTTTCGAATGTGGTCACCACCTGTGACCCGTGGTCGCCGGCGGGGGTGCTGGCTGCGCCGGGTGGGGGTGTAGGCGTCGCCGATGCCGGAGATGTCCCGGCAATTAACGTCGATACGAGTCCGATCATCAGCAGCGGTATCCGTCGATTTCGCACCGGGGGGTTTCCTCTCTTTGGGGGTTGTCGCCATCGATCGATTGATCATGCACGTTTTCGAGCCTGATGGTACATCGTGGAAAACCCTGACGCTCTATCCCTAATATTGGGGGGTATGAATTCGTTTCATATCGGGATATTCTGCGTTCTTAGGGAACATGAAGCTGCGCGACTATGCCGAGAAAGGAAGGGTTTATCGACGTCGGCATCCTCGCCGTGCCCAGCGCCTGGCCGCCCGCGCCGAGCCGCCCACCGGCTGACCATGACGAAGCCCGACCTTGACCCCCGAGCCGGAGCTTCGGGAGTCCCATCACTCTGGGGTCGGCACCAGGTGGGGCAAAAGTCACCCGTAGAGCCACAGTCGACAGCCGATACGCCGTCGTGGTCCTGGAGGCTGATCCCGCCGCCGACCCGCCCTGGTGTGACGACCCTCGGCACGGGGCTCGCCCACACCGGCGCCGGCCACTCCCCGTCGGTGCGGGGGATCGGTATCTGCGGCTCTTGCGGGTTCAGGTCCAGGCTGCGAGCACGGTGATACCGTCACCGGCGACATGAGGAAGCTCGTGTCCAGGCACCCGGACGCACAGGGCCCACATGCCATGAACGCGATGCGCGGCATGACATCCGCCCAGCAACAGGTCCTCAGGGAACGGGTCACCGTTTGTGAGCATGCCGGAACGCTACCGAACCGAGGTTGACGGCGCGGGGCGAACGCCCGCGAATCCGCACCCGCCCGCATGGGTTGTAGCCGGGTGGCAGGGCGACTCCGAACGTCGGCGGCCGGCGCGGCCATCTCATCCCGGCGAAAGCCTCGGGCAGCGCATGTTCGGCGCCGACATCTAGCGCCGCCTTTAGGCCGTAACCGCTTCGTCAGGTGCGATCAATCGCTGACCGAGCGCCAGACTGTGCCCAGTCGATCTCGACGTGCGGGACCCGGCGGTATGGCTGTGACCGAATGCCGGTAGGCGCGGATCAACATCGATCTTTGCTGACCGTACTTCCTATTACTTCAGTCGTGCGCCGTGTCCCATGCGGGCCTCACTTTAGGTTGGTCAATGGTGTTAGCGCATAGGGCTGGCATTCGATGCTATGTTAGCTATCATCGTTACCGGGAAACTTTCGAGGAAGGAATAAATATGGCCGAGCAGGTCATTAAACGCCTCATTGACGACCTGGATGGCAGTGAAGCTGAAGAGACTGTCTCCTTCGCCATCGACGGGGTCGCTTATGAAATCGATCTCAGTGCCGAAAATGCGGGAATACTGCGTGATCGTCTATCGTCGTTCGTGGATCATGCACGGCGGGCCGGCGGTATCCAGCGTCCTCGAGGTCGCGTAGCTTCTGGCCGCCAGCGCAGCGCGGACATCCGCACGTGGGCGAAGGCTCGTGGAATCGAGGTCAGCGAACGCGGTCGTATCCCGGCGACGGTCGTCGAACAGTACGAACTGGCGCACTGATACTAAGGACTCCTGCGGACGCCGAGGACTCCCGTGCTGTGGCGTGTTGCTCTGGAATGACACGCAAAGCCGAACGGGTTCCCCTGGTGCCCGTGGGAGTTTTTGGTGTCCACAGCGGGAGCGCCGTCCGCTTACTCGCGAGAATGTTCGGGCTGGCCGGGTCTGTAGATGGCGAGGTGTGCTATGCGCGGCGCTCGTAGACTCTGGCGCTGCGGTAGGGCCGAAGCGAAGTGGAGGCAGGACCGGAATGGCAGGACGGGTGGTGACCGCAGCGCTGGTCGTGATTCCCGGACCAGAGGAGACGGTGACCTTTGTTCGGCAGGAACACGGCCCGTACGCGGGCTTTTGGTTGCTGCCGGGCGGCAAAGTGGAGTTCGGCGAGCCCATCGTCGAGGCGGCACGACGCGAGGCCGTTGAGGAGTCCGGCTGCCACGTCACGGATCTGCAGCTGACCGGGGCCTATGAGATTCTTGGGCCGGGCCACCACTTCATGATGTGGGCCTACCACAGCAAGCACGCCCTCCAGGTGCCGAAGGACTTCCACGGCCACCACGTGTCCAGCGTCCAGCAGATGCCGTGGAGCGCCGTAGAGCCGCACCCAACCGACATGCCGATCCTCAACGACGCAGGCGCCGCAGCCTATGACCCGGAGCTGATCGAAAACCGAATGCGGCGCGAAGGCATCGTGATGACGAACCTGCTGAACGGAGCGATCTTCGGAACCGCCGAGACCTCCGCTGCCGAACGGCCATAGCGCATCCGTCAGGCTGATCGTCATCCGGTAGGGACCATCCCCGCGTGCGCGGGGAGCAGACCTCTGGCCGTACATCATCCCTGCCTTCGCGTGATCATCTTCAGGTGCGTGGGTGCTCCCCCTGGGTGTTTTTTGGTCGTGATCTTGTCGGATGCGGCTACCGGGGGATGGTTGCGGTGCTCACGCGATGGCGCGCCGGCCATCATGAAACGTGCTGTTGAGGGCAGCCTTGCTGATCTTTACGGCGGTGAGCAGCCGGGTGAGGAGTTCGTCGGGGACCGAGCCGATACCCAGGCCCGCCGTTCGTGCGGTCTGGGTGAGCTCGTCGCGCTGTGCAGCGGACAGACGTGTGGATGCGGGGTGCTGGAGAAGGTCGCGGGCGGCGTATCCGCCGCCGGGTGCCGCCGCGACATCGGCCAGGCGCTGGAGGATCTGGGCGGTGTGATCGTCGGGGTCGCTGTGGAGGAGGTCGATGACGGCGAGGCCGAGTCTGCCGAGGACGGTGACGAGGGTCAGATCATGGTGGAGCTCGAGATAGCAAGCGATCATCTGGGTGGTGGCGTCGTTGGCGGGCCGGCCAAAGACGCGTTGGCACAGGATGGTCAGGCAGGCTGCGACGGTCTGTTCCCATGGGTCGGCGAGGTCGCTGTCGTGGAGTAGGCCGAGGGCGTCGGCGGGCCGGTCGTTGAAGATGTGGGCGAGGACTGCGATCTGGCGGCCGTCGCCGAGCTGCCGTCCGATGCCGCGGAGCTGCTCGGCGTGGGTGCGGGCGCTCTCCCATTGGCTGGCGCGGGCCAAAGCACGCATCCCGTCGGAGATAAGGATCTCCCACAGCCAGATGCCAATCTGCCTGTGGTCGTCGTCTGAGCGGGTGAGGTCGGACAGGTCGGCGGTATGGCCGTCGATGTCGATGGTGGTGTTGCTGGTGACGGCGGCGAACAGTTGGTGGAGGAGGGCGAAGGCGGTGGTGCCGTCGCCCGCTCGGGTGTGGAGGCGGGCGAGGTTGATGACGGGCTGGAGGGCGAGTTGGGTGGTGGCCGCCGGATGGGGACGGGCGGCGTGGAACAGGTCGAACTGCTGCCTGCACAGGGTGCGGGCGAGGTCGGCGTCGCCGCAGTCACTGGCCAAGAGCGCGGCGAGGTTGAGGGCTTCGGCGGCGCGCAGCAGGCTGTCGGGCCCGCGCTGCTGGGCTTGTGCGGCGCGGGCCTCGATCTGACTGATGCGGGTGATGAGTGGCCGGGAGATGACCTGGGAGCGCGCGACGAGCGGGAAGCGGCGCGCGGCCATTTCGGCGAGACGCGATGGCGGCGGATCGGGTAGGGCGTCCATTGGCGTCTCCTCTGAGCGTGGTTACCAGGTGATCGTGAGGCGGGTGTCGGGGCGTTCGATTCGGACGCCGGGGCTGAGCTCGTCGTCGGGGGTCCCGGCGCGGTGGGCGGTGATGATCGGCCGGGCGGGTCTGGTGTGGTTCCAGTCCTGTAGGAGTTCGACGAGCCGGGCGGTGAGGCGGCGGCTGTCGGGTCCATGGGCGATTACGCCGATCTCGCGGGAGACAGGGCCGTGTTGGCGGGCGGTGATGTAGGCGAGGGTGCCGCCGTCGTACAGGCTGGCTCCGGCCCATCGCAGGGCCGGGTCGGCGATGGCGGCCTTGCGGGCGTCCGCGCTCACCGACAGGCGGGCGAATCCGCGGGTGGTGGTGGCGAGCCACAGGTCGAGGTGTTCGACGGGTTCGTGGTCGGTGACGTTGATGCCGGTCCAGTGGGTGTGTGCTGGGTGGGTGAGTGCCTGGGCCAGGGCGGACTCGTCGGGGCTTTCGGCGGTGGCCGTGTTGAGGGTGACCTGATCGGTGAGCGGGACGGTGGTGGTGGCGTCGGTGGCGGACTCGCCGCGCATCGGCACGAACCCGCAGACGCGGGTGTAGCTGCCGGCCAGTTCGCCGGTCGGCTGGAGATCGAGGGCGAGGGAGCGAGTGAGTCCGCTGCCGTGCAGGCGGATCGGGACGACGATCCGCCCGGCGGGGGCGAGCTGGTCCCACCAGGCGTGGGAGATGTCCCAGGCTCCGGCGGTGACGATGATTCGGTCGTAGGGTGCTGCTTTAGCCCAGCCTGCGGCGCCGTCGCCGCAGATGATGGTGACCGTGGAGTATCCGGCTTTGTCGAGGGCGGCGCGGGCTCCGTCGGTCAGGTCCTGGTCGATCTCGATGGTGACGACGCGGCCGTGCGGCCCGGTGATCTCCGCGAGGAGCGCGGCGTTGATGCCGGTCGCCGCGCCGATCTCCAGGATGGTGTGCCCTGGGCGGACGTCGAGGTCTTCGGCCTGGCTGGCGACGATGTTAGGGGAGGACGCCGAGGACAGGGCGGTGCCCTCGGGGGCGCGTTTGGTCACCACGACCTTCGGGGCGTACGCCTCAGCCAGGTCGACGCCGGGCAGGAACAGCTCGCGCGGGACGGTCCGGAACGCAGCCTCGACGGCGGCGGTGCGGAAGGTGCCGAGGCTGAGGATGCGGTCGGCCAGGGCGTTCCGAAGGCTGGCGGGATCGGAGGCGACGGAGTCGGCGGTATCTGCGGTCACCGCTGTGACGTTAGCCGTCACCGGTTCAGGACATGCGGCCTTCGGAGGAGCTGTCGGGGTGGTGCCGTCGTCGAACACCAGACGGGCGGCGATGTGGGCGAGAGCGCCCTGGACTGGCTCGGGCAGACCCAGCCGGTTCCAGGCGTACAGGATGTGGTGGGCGAGTATGGCATTCAAGCCGCGGGTGGTGACGCCTCGCCGGTCAAGGTCGAAGTGCGTGGCTCCGGCGTGTTCGAATGCGGTGAACCAGGCGAGCGGGACTCCGAGCCTGCCCGGGGCAGGGTCGGCGGTGAGAAGCTGGTGGATCGCGGCGGTCGCGGCGGGTTTCGGTGGCTGCGCAGGGATGGTGCGTTGTCGGGTGAGGAACTCCCACACCTGGCCTTGGTCGTACCAGTCGCGGCGCGCTGCACGGAGCATCGTGACGGTGAGCAGGACGCCGAGTTCCCGCTGGTGGCCGCCTCTGCGGGCCAGATGGTCGAGGACATGACGGCTGTCGGCGTGAAACAGTACGTGGGCGACGTTCAGCGCCTCGGGCCCGCCGAACGCGGCGGCGGGGGGCTCGTAGATGGTGTGCGCCCAGCGAGTGCAGCGGCCGTGGGCGGTGAGCTCGTCGAGGGTACGGCCGAGCGCTTCGGCGGTGGTCTCGGCCTTGCCGGGTTCGGGCAGGTACCGGATCCTCCACTCGACGCCCTTGCGGACGAACCACCACAGGGTGAGCGTCCCGCTGGTTTCCAGGTCAACGAGGCGTCGGCCGATCGTGTCGGCGGCGGTCTGGGCTGCCTGCCAGGTGGCGAACCAGACGTTGATCTCCCGCCAGCCGTGCGTACCGATGTGGGGAGTCACGAGAGGCATGTTCCGGTGAGCAGGAGGCTGTTCGTCCAGCCCGTGAGCTGGCCGGTGGTGAGGCTGTGCAGGAGCAAAGCGACGCCCGCCGTCCCGTCGATCAGGCCCGGACGCTCGCCGGGGTCGAGGTCAAGGCGATCTAGGAGGGAGGTGATGAGGGCGGGCAGTTGGTTGGCGAGGGCGGGTGTGGTGGCGTCGGCGGACGTCGCGGCGACCGCGGCGATCAGCCCGGCCCAGCCGTGGCAGAGTGCCGGGGTGTCGAGCCGGGCGAGCTGGGCGGTGTCGGTGACGCAGGCGAGGAGCACGTCCTCGGCGGCGGTCTGCCGGGCTGGATCGTGCAGGGTTTGGGCGGCGAGGTGGAGGGCACGGGCGATGCCGGGTGTTCCGTAGCACCAGGACGGGCGGGCCGGGCCGTTCTGGCGAGGCCATCTGGTGGCGTGCTCGGCGAGAGTGATCCGTTCGGGCCACCACGGTCCGGCCGGGCCGTCCTGCCTCCAGTCCTCCAACCAGGATTGAATCGTGGTGATCGCGTTGATCTGGCCGGGGACGGTGACTCCGGCACGGCAGGCGAGCGCCATTAGGGCGAGCGGGCCGGTGATGCCGTGGGCCATCCCTTGGTCGGAGTGGCCGTCTTGGTAGTCGTGGGTGGGTTTGCCGTCAGGGACGTGGCCGGTCCACCAGCCGGGCACAATCATGGCGGCCGTATCGTCGGCGGGGACCGGTTCGGTGAGCCGGACCAGGTAGCGGAGAACGGCGTCCAGATGTGGGCTGCCGGGATGGCGGGCCAGCAGGTAGACGCCGAGACCGGTCAGCCCGCGGACGAGGTCGAACTCGCCTGGCTCGGGCCGTTGTCGCGCCGTGATTCTCGCGTCGGCGGCGGCGACCTGACGGGTCACCATGGCGGTGATTGCGGCGTCGAGCCGGGTCAGCAGTAGCTCGTTCCCAGGAATCGGGGCGGTGTGCAGCGCGAACGCGACGGCAGGCGCTCCGTGCCACAGGCCGGCGCCGCCCGCCGCTGCGAGGGGCTCGCGGACAGCGGCCGTAAACCAGACCAGCGCCCGCTCCCAGGTGCCGGAGCCGTCGCGGGCGCGCAGCGCGTGCAGGACCGCGATCCCGGCATGGCCTTGCGACAGTGACTGGCCGTGCCAGCGGGGGCTGTCGGGGCCGTGATCGGCGTGCTCGAGGTGCGGTGGTGGGACGGCCAGGGTGTCGGCGAGCTCCTGGGCTGCTGTGGCGGCGCGCGACTCGATCGAGGACAGGGTGATCATCAGCGGCCTCTTCCGGCCGGGCGGTGGGTGCAGGCGAGGACGACGGCGCGGGCGATCCGCTGGCAGGTGTGTTCGCTGTCAGGGTCGATCCCGATGCTGCGGATGTGATTCATGTGCAGCAGCGACCAGATCACCGGCGCGGCCTCCAGCAGCCCCGTTTCCAGGTGACGGCGGTAGGCTCCGGCCGCCGCTCGGCGGGCGGCCCATGCCTGGATGATGCGATCGCCGGCGGGGAGGGCTGCGACCGCGTTCGCTTCTGACAGCTGTGTGGCGCGGCGGACGACGTCACGACCGGGAGATGTTGCCGGGCCGCTGCGCGGGTGGTCGATCAGCCACCGCATCCCAGCGGTGGTGCCACCCGTCATGGCGGCGATGAGGTCGACGTGACCGGCGGCGGTGAGCGCCAGCGAGGGCAAGGTTCGGTCTGCGCGTAGGGTCGTCAGCTGGGCGAGGACGGCGGCCGAGTCGGCGGCGAACAACGCCTCGATGGCCTCTTGGGCAGGGCCGTCGCCGTACCGGGCCGTCTCGGGGACGTGAGTGGCGAAGGTCAGGTCTGAGATCAGGCCCCAGTCGCGGAGACGTTCGGCCCACGTGCCGACCTGAGTGAACGCTGTGCCGTGCTCATCGGGGTAGAGGCGGAGCCGCAGGTGTGGGTGGGGGTCTCGGTAGCGGATGAACCACCACCGCGGTGGTGTCGACCACGCGGCGAGCAGTTCGGGGAGGTGCTCGGCGAGGATCAGGTCGAAGGTCTGCGGGTCGCCGTACAGCTTCGCATAGAGGATCCGGCCGGTGCCGGGCAGGACACCCCGATCGGGCCGGAGAAGGGTCAGTGGACCGGGCCGCGCGAGGATCTTCGGGGCGGGCGTCGCGGGCCGGGTCGAGGCGACCGGGACGATGATCTCGTGGGCGCGGCCGTGAAACCAGCCATGGTCGGTTGGTGTCCCCGCCTCGGAGATCATTACCGTGGAGGCTGAGGTCCGGGCCTTGTCCAGGTGGTCGCGCAGGATGGCTAGGTCCATCGGCTCGTCCAGGGCGAGGCGGAGCCGCAGGTCCGAATCGCCGACGCTGATCGTGTCGGGCAATCCGACCCGATGCCGCAACGCCTCGAACTCCGCCCGCCACTGCCGGTCCGGCAGGCCCGCTGCAGGTAGGGAGTCGGAAGTGAGCGACCAGCGAGCCATTGCCAGCACGGTCCGGCCGTAGACGACCCTCGGAAGGAACGGCAGGCAGCGGGCCGCGCCCCACGCGAACGGGGAGGAGGCGGCGCGGCGGGCGCGAGGGATCTCGAACAGCAGCCTGATCATCGGCGGCACGACGCGGCGGGCGGCGGCGTTGGCGAGCATCGGCTCCACGACCCGCCGCCGCGACAGCGAAACCAGGTACATGCCGTGGTTGTCGGCCGTGACCGCGAGGTCCTCCAGTGCGATCCGGTCGCCTGCGTCGGGCCGGTGCTCGGCCACTGTGACCAGGGTCGGGAGCAGTTGCGGGGCGCGGGCGACGTTCTCAAGATGGGCGTGGATCGGAGGGAACGACAGCTGGGCCGCTATCGCACCGTCGACACCGGTGGGCAGCCGGTTGTAGGCGCGGTGGTGGCGCTGCCGGTCGGGTTCGGCCAGCAGGTCGATGAACCGTCCGGTGAGCGCGGTGCCGGTCCGGCTGAACGCCGACAGCACGAGCCGGAACTCCCCGTTCGCGACCGCGTACAGCGACGGTGCCCACAGCTGCGCGCACATCTCCAGGTGCGGCGGGACCCGTAGGGCGGCTGGGTCGTGGAGGTCGTCGATGAACGCGTCGTCCAGGACGACCTCTCGGGCGCCGTTGAGGGTGGCCTGTTGGGCCAGTCGCAGCAGTCGGGCGTCGCGGACGGTCAGCGTCGACGGCAGATCTCCACTGGGTTCGGTGAAGTGCGCGGGATAGCCGAGCCCGGCGACCGGGTCGACGAGCATGGTCACCGGGACGAGGGCATGCGCCCCGAACCGGGACAAGAACGCCTCGTGGTAGGTCCTCCATCCCGGTCCGCCGTCCGGATGCGGGGTGAGCCGGGCCAGCGCGCCGGTCGCGGCGGCGGCCTCCGCGGCGACGATCGGCGGCAGGACCATCTGGCCGCCGACCCGAAGGTCGGCCGTCACCGGATGCTCGACGTCGGCCAGCTCCCGCATCCGCGCTCCGGCCTCTGGACGTCCGTCGGCCAGGAGCGCGGCGATATCGTCCAGGCCGGCGAGGAGCGGTTGCAGGTCGGGGATCGTGTCGGCGTTCGCGGCTGTGAGCTGGTCCAGTAGGTGGGCGAGGCCGTCACGGCAGGTCGACGGTGGCCGCAGCGCGGTGATGAGGACCCCACAGCCGATCAGATGGGCCAAGAGCGTGTCGATCACTGAGGCAGGCAGATCCGGCAACTCTGCCGCGATCTTCCCGGCGAGGTCGGCCAGGACGACAGGCACGCGGGCCTGCTCTCGGGCGATGCGGACAGAGGGCGTCAGTCGAAGCGATACCTGCGCTGCCGGGGTTCGGGTCGGGTCGGTGCCGTGGGGCTGCCACGGGACGATCAGCCGGTCGCCGCGCTCGAACACGAGATCGTTCATGGTGGCAGGGAGACGGCTCCGCAGCTCGGCGTTGGCTTCGAGGCGGGCGATGATCTGGGCGAGCCACACCGCATGTGCTTGCGTCCGTATCCACTGCCGGCCGGGCTCCCAGGTCACCGACGGCTCGTCGTCGAACTCCAGGGCGGCCACCCCCGCGAACAGCCCGAACGGGGTGGGCCGACCGCTCATGCGCAGCAGATAGCGAGCCAGGGATACCAGAACGCTTCGTGCTTGGGCGGCCGTTACCGGCCGTCCCGCGCAGATCTCTCCGATCCGGGCCGCGAGGCTCGGGCTGGCGAGGGCGACCGCGTCGGCGGTGCGGGCGTCGGACCACACCTCAGCGATCCACCGGCACGCCTCGTCCAGCCCAGAATCCTCATCCAGATCCGGCCACCAGGACGGCGCGAGCGCGCCGGAGCCGGTCGCGGCCCGGTACAAGGCGGCGTCGACGGGCTCGTACCACTGCTGGGGAGGGGACGCGGGCATCCTTGGCTCCTTAGCGAATCGTTGCTGGTGGGCCGCAGGCACGCCGTGGCCCACCAGCCGCGAAGGGTGGTGTCAGCAGTCGCTACCGGCGACGGTGTCGCAGCCGTTGTCCGTAGAGCACTTGCGCGATGCGGTCGCTGGGCCAGCCTCGACGACCGTGATGTCGAGACCGTCGAGCAGCGCCGCCACGGCGGCGGCGTCCGCCGAGGCTTCGGCGGTCAGCGGGGCCGTGCTGGCGGTAGTGGTGGCCATGGTGAGTTCCTCCTCAGTCCGGAAGCCGATTCATCTCCTCAGCCAACCGCGTGGCCTGCCGGACGGTAATTGCCTCTTGCTCACAACCGGGTTATGGCCCGTCAACAACCCGTTAGGCCCTTGCGTGGAGGGATCACGGTGTTACGGTGCGCTCGTGGACCCTCAGGGACGCGAGGCGATCGCGGCGGAGCTGCGCGTGACGGCCACCGCCGAGGGCTGGAGCCCCTGGCGACTTGTGCAGGCGATCCACCTCAAGGCCGAGACGCCCACGCTGCTCATGGCGTGGCGGCTGGCGTCCGGCCAGGTACAGACCGACGTCATCGCAGGGATTCGGGGGTTGGCGGCCGATGACGGGCAGCCCTGCTCCGACAACGCCCCGTCCATCCCGAACTACTCCAAATGGGAGAACGGGCACAGCGCACCCGGCTCCTACTACCGACGCTACCTGGCGTTGTGGTTCCGGTGCCCCCTAGAACGACTCGGGCTGGCAGAACCCGAACCGATCGTTACTCTGGTAGGACAACCGCAGGTTCCGGCAGTGCCCACCGAACCGGAGGACGACGTGGAGCGTCGACAGTTCCTTTCCCTCGCCGCTGCCACCCCGCTGCTCGGCTTGGACGGCACCCGTTCCCGCATGGAAGCCGGACTACGCCGCGTCCTACCAGCGGCCGACATCGACCACTGGGCTGACGTTGCGGCCGGCCACGTCGCCGCTTACGGCACCATCCCGCCTGCCACCCTCCTGGCCAGCCTTCACCCCGACCTAGACGAGATCGCCGGCCTCGCTGACCGCTACCCTCACCAGGCCGACCTCCACCTGATCGCCTCCCGTCTGTGCGGGCTGGTCGGCGCCCTGTACACGGACCTCGACCAGGACCGCGAGGCCCGCGACTGGCTGCACACCGCCAGCCGATACGCCGACCTGTCCGGCGACACCACCCAGCGGTACTGGATCGCGATGGCCCAAGCGATGACCGCGTTCTACGGCCCCGCCCCCCAACGCGTCATCTCCATCGCCGACCGTGCCCGCGCGACTCTCGGCGCCGCGCCGAGCGCCCCCGCCGCCCAGCTCGCCGGGCTCACCGCGCGCACGCATGCCCTTCTCGGCACCGCCGACCAGGCCCGAAGCGAACTCGGCATCGCCCACACCATCTTCGACAAACTCACCGCGGCGCAGACCAACGAGCCGTTCTTCGGGTTTCCCGCCGTCGAGATGACCATGTACAGCTCTCAGGTCCTCAGCCGTACCGGCGACCCGCATGCTTGGAACGAGCAGACCAAAGCCCTCGCCGGATACCCAAACGACGACCCCATGGACCGGCCCCTCATCCTGCTCGACCGCGCCCGCTACGTCACCGAGCAAGGCGACCCCGCACAAGCCGCCAAGATCGCCAGTGATGCGATCTCCAGTGTCCCAAACGAACTTCGCGTCCCGCTTCTCCTCAACCAAACCCGTCAAGTCGCCGCTCTCATCGCTCGGCGATCGCCCAACGCCGCCGCTGAACTCCACGACTTTCTCCTTGCCTCGTAGCCGGAGAATGCGCGGTTCAGCAGTAAGGACGCCGGTCGGCCGACGGTGATCTGATCGATCAGCTCGTCGTAGTCGTCCAGGCCCCGGGCCCGAGGGACAGCCAGCGCGACTCAGAGCGCTCCGACCGTGTGTCCGGCCGCCAACCGGCGCACGAACGCGCGGATGCGGTCGCGGTCCTCGGGGAAGACGCTGTCCCACTCCTCGTCCAGATCGATCCACTTCGGCGGCTGTCCGTTCTCCCCGCCGAGCGGTATGTCACGGCCGATGACGGTGGCATAGGACAGACCCAGCGTCGGGGACCAATCGGCCCGGTAGGACCGCAGGGCCACAGCCGGAGGCACAGCCAGCAGCTCACCACGCAGCCCGGTCTCCTCCATGAGTTCCCGGACTGCAGCGGCCCGCGGTGTCTCGTCACGCTCGACCTTGCCACCGGGCGGCACCCAACCGCGCATGCGGTGCTTCACGAGCAGAATGTGGCTGAAGGCTGGGTCGGTGACCCACACCTCGGCCGCAAACGGCTCCGTCGGTCCCTGCCGGGCGTGCTCGAGCCACGCCCGGGCGTCATCGAACTCAGACACTGCCAGGCGAGCATCGGCGACCGCCGCTTCCAAGCTCATCTGGTCAATCACCTGGCTCACCTTATGCCGATGCCGTCCGCGCCTAAGGGAAGCCGTCGCGAACGTGCTTTGGCCGTGAACCGCCCGACCATCGCCGCACCGCGTGCGGCGGCGTTGAGGTAGCCGACAGCGAGGGCACCATCGCGGTATCCGACGGCCGGCCGCGAGTCGGCGGCGGATCCAGCCGCCGCGTGCTGAGCTGGTAGCTCCCTGGTTCCACGACATCAGGAGGAAGCGAGTTGAGTGCCCTCACCCCTGGCGCACAAGGACCCGGTGCGTGGCTGGAGCGGTTCGATGACCATCGGGCGGGGATCGACTGCCTGATGTGCGCGGTCGACTATACGGCCGAGGACATCGGCTGGGGCGTCCTGCTACGCGCCGGGGAAGTCTCGAACGCCTACCTGTGGCGGTCCGGGGATGTGCGGGGCTATTGCGTCGTCATCTTCACCGCACGGCACGCCGCGGTACCTACCGAACTCACCGATGCAGAGGCCGCCGCGTTCTGGCACGACGCTCTCACGCTCGGCCGTGCGATCGAGCGTCACTACCAGCCGCTGAAGGTGAACTACCTCCTGTTCGGGAACACGGTCCCCCACTCCCACTGGCATGTCGCGCCGCGGTGGGAAGCCGGGACCGATCCGGCACCGGGCGGCCCGCTCCCCCTCACGTTCCTCGACCCCTGTCGGCAGAACGAACAGCAGCTGCAACAGGACGCCGCCGACCTGCGCCTGCTCCTGGTTGACCCCGGCGGGAAGCCGCGCCACACCGAGCCGGTCGACGTCCACCTGATCCTGCGCCGCGACGGCACCGCGGGTCCTGAGGTCTTGTTGTCCTGCCGGGCCGGGCAGGTCTACGTCACAGGGCTGTGGCATCTGCCGTCGGGCCACCTGGACGGCCCGCACGAGGACGTCGTCGCCGCGCTCATCCGTGAGGCGGCGGAGGAGACCGGCGTGGCCATCGAGGCGGCCGACGTCCGCTTCGCCGTCACGGTGCACCACCGCAGCCCCGGAGGAAGCGCCCGGATCGGCGTCTTCTTCGAGGTCCGGCGCTGGCAAGGAACACCCCAGATTCTCGAACCCGCCGTGTGCGACGCGATGGACTGGTACCGGCTCGACGACCTGCCCTCCCCGATGGTGGCCTATTGCCGGGCCGGACTGGACGCCTACCGGGCCGGCGATCGGCTCGCCGTCCACTTCCAGCAGCCCGCCGACCCGATCGCGTACGACACCGCGGCAGACCGGCTCCGTCACATCCCCGAAGCGAGGGATGTCGGCGTGGACCGCCCCGAGGCAGCAGTGTGCGAGTTCGCCGAACGGGCGGTCGGGCGCATCGCCGACTGGTCGGACGTGTCCTGGGCACGGGAGGGCAGTCATGTCTGGCGAGCACAGGGCGTCGCGGGCGGCGTGTGGTTCGTCAAGATCCATCAAAACGACCGCTTCCATGACCGGGAAGTCGGCGCCTACCGAAGCTGGGTTCCGACTCTGGGAGCGGCCGCACCCCGGCTGGTAGCCGCCGACCCGGCGCTGCGGGCCATCGTCATCACCGCCGTCCCGGGACGCTCGCTGCACGGTGTCGTCCACGCGCCCGACGAGCAGCGGCGCATCTTCCACGGCATCGGTGCGCTCGCAGCCGCGATCCACCGCAGCGCCCCTGCCCGGCCGACCCCCGGTAAGCCGGTGCTCCTCGGAAAGCTAGAGCGGCACCTTGACGGCGCCCGCGCCCATCTCGCACTCGGGGATGAGGAATTCATCCGCGCCACGGCGAAACGCCTCACCCACCTGCCCGACCTCGACCTCATGCCTACGCACGGCGACTTCCAACTGCGGAACCTGCTCTGGGATGGCGGCACCTTGTACGTAATCGACTTCGAGCGCAGCGAAGAGGGCCCCGCTGTACGCGACTTCGTACGTCTGTCCGACGCCTGGGCCGGCCGTCCGGACCTGTACGACGCGACCATGGCGGGTTACGGCAGGCCGCTCACCTCCGCTGAGAAAGAACGCCTCGTCGTCGACTCCGTGCTCGACGCCGTTTCCGGTATCCAATACGGCACGGCGCACGGTGACCTGGAGCTCGTCGAACGCGGCCGCCGCATCTTGGCCCGGCTGCGTGCCGCCGACTGCCTCTGAACCATGGGGCCTTCGTCCTCTGCTGTTCCGGTGGTTGGCGTCATCGGCGCCCTTCCGACGGGCCGATTTCGATCGGGCGACGATGGAGGTAATTGCGGTACTGGACGGCCAGAACGTCTTTGGGCTGTGGTGGCCAACGGGTGAGCCGGCCGGTGCGCTTGTCGACGATGAGCAACGTCTTGTCATCCGGCGGTCTGGGCTGCGACATGGGCCAGGTGACGAAGCCGTCTGGGAATTCCTCTACCGCGACCAGAAGAGGGTTCGCGGTGTCGCGGTTGATCCACGCGTCGGCCCGCCGCCATGCCTCCGCGCGATCGATTTCGGCGACTCGGCAGGTGGAGTAGGCGAGGAGCGAGTCGTTGACGTGCTGAAGGGTCCGGCAGACTTCTGCGGTTCCGCAGCTCCCGCAGATGTCGTTGCCGTACGGGCCGGTCACGCATCGGTGTGTCTGGAGCACGCCGGTCAGCGCGGCACAGGCACCGAGCACGCTGGTGCGCGCTTGCCGGATGAACTCAGCGGTATGGGCGTCGAGCCGGCCGCGAAGAGTGACCTCTTCGACGGCGGCGCGGATCGTGGTGTTGTCGGCTCGCATGGCGGCAGCCATCATGGTGTCCACCTGGGCGTTGGTACGGGCGTGTACGTCGTTCGCCGAGCGGATCATCGCTCTCACTCTCTTTGTCGAGGACTCGAGCAGGCACGGGCAGCAGGCGTTGCCTGAGCCGAGCCTCCCGAGGGGGTTGCCGTGCGTCCAGTAACGGTGAGGTCGTCGAGAGCCAGTCATGGCGCAACATCCGCTGATTTGACGGCTGCGGTGACGCGCTCAGGCGCGCGAATGGCTGGCGTCGCTGCTGGGGATGAAGATCTCGGATATTCCACGAATGGTGCGGCAGGGATCGCTGGTTCCACACTCGGAACAGCACGAACCGAACCGATGAGTGTCGAGCACGCTGGTCAGCGCGGCGGTGGTGTCGAGAGCCAGTTGGTGCGCCTGGCTCAGGAAGGCGGCGGTGCGCTGGTCCAGTCCTGTCCCCGCGAGGTCACCGAGTAGAGCACGGATCATCGGCCCGTCGGCTCGGTCGGTGGCATCGTAGGCGCGATCGATGATCGCTGTGAGTTCGGTGTGCAATCGGGCGCTGGTGCGCATCTGCTGGCCTTTCGGCGGTGGTCTGCGCCTGTCCGGGCGAATGCCGTCGATCGGGAATCGAGAGAGCCGGGCAAGGCGTAAGGCTTGATCAGTGCTCGTCGAAGACGGCGGTCACGGTGCGGCTGCTCGCGTCGCCGGTCCAGCTCCACCTGCCGGTCAGGACGTTGACGGTGTGGAGTCCTCGTCCGGACTCTGCCAGCCCGTCGGCCTCGCGTATCGTCGGCTCGCTCGTACCGCCCTGGTCGGTCACGGCCACAGCCGCACCCCCGCGCCAGCGCCGTACCTCAACGACGAAGAGTCCGCCAGGCTTCGCGGAATGGGTGTGCGTCAGAGCGTTGGCCACCAGTTCACCCGCCACGGAGACGGCGTCGTCGCCGAGCGGGCACCCGGCCAGAAGGAACGCGACGAAGTGGCGGGCGGGCCGGGACTGATCGGTACGGCCAGGAAACGTCCGACGCCAGCGCATGGCGTCGGACTCATCTGCGAGACCGCAGTGGGTGTCGACGAGGGAAACGGACATTCGGAAACTCCTCCCATGTCGGCTGCGATCCTGGTCGGCTCCCTCCTGACTCCATGGGCGTCGGCCGGGACCGCAGCGTCTATACCGGTGGGGCGGGTCGGGGGCTCCACCCCACCGGAGCCCTGTGTTCCTGTGTGGGGATGGCGACGGTCAGTACCGGTCGATGCGTGTCGGTCGATACCGACGGGCCGATCAGCGTGGTTGACCATCCCATGCTCGCCACGCCCATCGACCTCACTCTCTGTGTGTCGCTCACGACGAATCGTGCAGGGCTTGGGATGGGGTCCGCAACTGTTTCAAGAAACAATTTCAAGATCAGCTTCGGCCATGAGTCTCAACACGGTTGCCGCCGGTGGCGCCACTGGGCAGACTGACGCGAGTGTCTACACGGCAACCCACAGTGCGCGAACGACGACTGGCCGCCGAACTACGGCGCCTACGCGAGGCGAGCGGGCTGACGCTCGAAGAAGCGGCCGAACAGCTCGGCTGGAGCAAGACCAAGCTGTCGCGGATCGAAACCGTCATGCGACGTGTCGCCGCACCCGAGGTCCAGGGAATTCTCGACCTGTACGAGGTTGCGGGACGCCGGCGCGACGCCCTGATCACGTTCACCAGGACCGCGCGTCAACGCGACTGGTGGGACACGGAGCCGCTGAGCACCGACTACGCCACCTACATCGGGCTGGAAGCCGAAGCCGAGGCGCTGAGCTGCTACAGCATGGGCCTGATCCACGGTCTCCTCCAGACGGAGGACTACGCCCGGAACGTGATCAAGACTGGGCTGATGCGCTTCAAGCCGCCTTCGGAGGTTGATCGTAGGGTGGCCGTGCGGATGGCGCGGCAAGCTGTGCTCACGGAACGCGAGCAGCCGCTGCGGTTCTGGTCGATTATCGACGAAGCCGTACTGCACAGGGTCTGCGGCAGCGCCGAGGTCATGCGTGCGCAGTTCACCCGGCTCCTCGAGCTGGCGGAACTGCCGAATGTCATGCTTCAGGTGATGCCGGCGACCGCCGGTGTCCACCCCGGTGTTGCCGGCTCTTTCTCGATCCTGCAGTTTCCCGAGCAGTACTTCCCGAACGTCGTTTATGTCGAGAATGTGACTGGGGCTCTGTACATTGAGGACGAAGGGCAGGTGCACACTCACGACCTTGCGTTCGAGCAGATGCAGGCCACGGCCCTCGGCCCGGACGAGTCGCTGACGCTGCTCGCGCGGCTGGCGAAACAGTGATTGCAGAGGGAGACCGCGTGACCGACCGCAACCGGCCTCAGGGCATCTTCCGCAAGAGCACGTACAGCGACGCCGCCGAGGGCTGCGTCGAAGCGGGGATGCTGGACACCTTGCGCCTCGTACGCGACTCCAAGGACCCGAACGGGCCGACGCTGGCGTTCACGTCGTCGGCTTGGGCGGCGTTCATCGACGACATCAAGCAGGGCAAGTTGGACCTGACAGGTTCGCTCGGCGCCTGAGGGACTTGCCCCGCTTCGCAATCCGTCCGCAGCGCTGGATGACGGAGACAGCCTGCCGACGCTGGCCGTCGGACGCATTGTCATGCCGATGTCCGGATGTTCGTACGGGAGGCGGGGAATATCACCGCCTCCATCACACCTCGGTCGGACCAGGTCGCTGTCCGCTGGCCCTGGTGCCCACCCCATGTCGGCCGCCCTCCTGCGTCGGCTGTCACGTTCGCGACCCTGAGGCCGAAGGCTGCTCAATGCTGAGGCCAGAGGCCAGGTGATGTACAACGCCTCTCGACAAAGTGCTCGATGACGTCGGGTCTGCGGGCAGGATCCAATTACTGGTCGTGGTGAGACATTGCGTCGGTGTCGGCGAGATGATGGAGACGCTCGCATCGCCCCGCAGCCCGAGGAGGGACTCCCGTACCATGCCACTCGACTGGAGCCGTGTCGGCGCTGGAAACGTGTCGCCGCTGCTGCGGCCGCGCGAGATCTACGCTGCGCTTCCCCATCGCCCCTGGCCCTATCTTCGGCATGAGCAGGGTGAGGTGCTGGAGCGGTGGTTTGATCGCCGCAGCGACCGCGACGTCGTGATCAAGCAGAATACTGGCGGTGGGAAGACCGTCGTCGGCCTCTTGATCGCTCAGAGCACGTTGAACGAGGGTGTGGGCAAGGCCGTCTATCTCGCGCCGGACACTTACCTGGCCCGGCAGGTGCGGACGGAGGCGGACCGGCTGGGGCTGGTCACCACCGACGATGCCAGGGACCTGGCGTTCCGCCGGGGGAGGGCCATCTTGGTGACGACCTTCCACAAGCTAATCAACGGCATGTCGGTGTTCGGCGTCGTGGGAGACGACAGGGAGAAGATCGACCTGGGCATCGTCGTCGTGGATGATGCCCACGCGGCGTTGGCCACCGCCGAAGGTCAGTTTCGGCTGACTATCCCCGCAGACCACGAGGCCTATGACGAACTCCTCGAAGAGTTCGCTGAGGACATGAAGGCCCAGTCACCCAAGGCTTGGGCGGACGTCTGTACCGACGACTACACCGCCACCATCCGGATCCCGTTCTGGTCCTGGGCGGACAGGCAGGACGAGGTCATGGCGATCTTGCACCCGCACGCCAAGGAGGATGAGTTCAAGTTCGTGTGGCCGCTGATCGGGGACATACTGCCGCTGTGCGCGGCGACTGTCACCAGCCGCAGTGTGGAAATGCGTCCGCCGTGCCTGCCGATCGCGATGATTCCTGCCTTCCACGAGGCGGCACGCCGGGTCTACCTCACCGCCACCCTCGCCGACGACAGTGTCCTGGTCACCGACCTGGACGCTGATCCCGCGATGCTGCGGCGGCCAGTCACGCCGGGGAGCGCGTCTGACCTGGGTGATCGGATGATCTTGGCTCCGATCGGCCTGAATCCTGAGTTGGACGACGAGGCCGTACGGGTCATGGCCCGACAGTTCGCCGACGGAGACCGTGATGGCGACAACGTCGCCGAGGACGAACCGGTTAACGTGGTCGTGCTGGTGCCCAGCAAGAAAGCCGCCGCGGCGTGGCGACCCTACGCCGACCGTGTCCACCTCGTCGGTGACCTGGAGACCGGCGTAGCGGAACTGAAGGCCGGCCATGTCGGCCTGGTGGTGCTGGTCAACAAGTACGACGGTGTCGACCTGCCTGGCGATGCCTGCCGCCTGCTGATCCTCGATGGTGTGCCTCGCCCGATGGACGCCGCGGAACGCCGTGAGGCCGGTGTCCTGCGGGGCAGCGGAACCCCGCTGACCCGGCAGATTCAGCGGATCGAGCAGGGCATGGGACGGGGGGTACGCGACAGCGAGGACCACTGCGTGGTCCTCCTCCTGGGCAGCGAACTGGCTGTGGCGATCCATGAGCCCCGGCAGCGCGGGCTGCTCTCCCCCGCGACGCGGGCCCAGGTCGAGCTCAGTCATCAGATCGCCCAGCAGATTGAAGGGGAGGGGTTGGACGCGGTCCGGTCCGCCATCAGCGCCTGCCTGGACCGCAAACCGCAGTGGCTGACACTGAGCCGCCGGGCACTCGCCGATATCCGCTACGCCGAGAGCAGTGTGGTCCGCCCCGAAGCCATCGCGGCCCGGGAAGCGTTCGACCTGGCCGTGACCGGGCAGCTGCGCGGGGCCGCTGACCAGATGCAGCGCACCATCACAGAACTCCAGGACAAGGCTGTAAGGGGCCTGCTCACCGAACAACGTGCCGCCTACCTGCACCAGGTCGACGCAGCTTCAGCCCAGCGCATGCTAACCAGGGCACTGGCCGACAACCCGTTCGTCCTGCGACCAGCCGCTGGAGTGACGCCGACGCAGCTCAAGGCAGCAGCCGCGCAAGCGGCAGCAGCGGCGGAGTTCCTGACGGCGGAATATAAAGATGGCATGGCCCTGGTCCTGGGAGTCCGGGCACTGCTGGACGAGATCGTCTGGGGAGATGAGGACCGAACCGACGATGCGGAGGCAGCATGGGAGCGTCTGGGGCTTCATCTCGGTCTGGCGAGCACTCGCCCGGAGAAACGGTACGGAACCGGCCCGGACAATCTGTGGGCGTTGAGTTCCAGCTGCCACGCCGTGATCGAGCTGAAGACCGGCTGCTCGACCGACACGATCTCCAAGAGCGACCTCGACCAGCTCGGCGGAAGCGCGCGCTGGGCCGAGAGGACTCACTCCGGCGCGGACCAGGTGCCGGTGATGGTCCACCCCAGCGACACCATCCACGACAAGGGCGTCGCCGTACTGGGCATGCGAGTCGTCACCGAGCAGACCTGGGAACGGCTCAAGCAGGCTGTGCGCGGATTCGCGGTCGCGCTCGCCGATGGTCAGGGGCGATGGAAGGACGAGATAGCCGTCGCGGAGCAACTCGCGTACACCAAGCTGACCGCTGGCAACTTCTTCCAGACCTACGCGGTAACTCCACGTTCTACAGCAGGCTGACCCGCCTGCCAGTCCGGCACCGCTTTGTTGGAGATGTCGTCGGCCCCCATTCCCTTCTGGGGTGGGGTGATCCGCCCTGAAGATTCGTACAGCGAGAGACGTCCTCTCATGCCGCGATCCGCGCGTTGGGTAGCGCCGCGAGGGCCGGATCATCCTGACGTCCGGTCGTGCCGAAGAGCGGACGTTGGGCGCCGAAGGGGAGAGGGCTGGGCGAGGCGGTGAGCCGTCCAGAACCTCGGGCAGTAGCCGGTGCCCGGGTAGGAGTCGGGGTTCAGGCGTCGGGCGTGGTGGCCGAGCCGAGCAGGCACTGCGGTGAGCTCGCGGCAGAACGAGGGGACGGTAACACAGCCGTATCAGTTGCCCTGCTCGCGGTCACAGGCATTTTTTAGCTGCACCGACGTCGCGCAAGCTGGAGGCGCGAGGAGTTTCGTCGCTGTTAGCCGCTGCGATAAAAGCCCGAGGTCTTGCGGAGCAGTTCGGCGTCGAGCCGGGTGTCGTCGCGCTACGTGGGTACTGGCCACGTTCACGATTTTCGGACAGGCCGAAAGTCGGAAAGTTACGCATGTAGGTCTGGACAGCCCATCAAGGTCACTAGAGACTCGATGTATGCCTGCCGGACCGCACAACGCCTCAGCCAGTGCGCTCGGCTACCTGTACCAGGTGAATTGGTGCCTTTTGGAGCTTCTTCGCGAGGCTCCCCGGAGGCCAGACCAGGCGATCAGCTTGGAAACGCACGACGATGTCGGTTGGGAATCGGCCACTACCGGAGACCCCGTCGAGTTGCTGCAGACGAAGCATCACCTCGTAGAGTCAGTGGGGCTTGGCGACAAGGACAGCGACATCTGGAAAACGTTGCTGGTGTGGATGGACACGGCTTACCCCACGGATCCGCAAGGGCCAAGATTGATCCTGGTCACCACTTCCGTTGCGGAGCCTGGAACGGCAGCCTACGCGTTGCGATCTGAGACCAGAGACGAGTCCACCGCTCTCTTCAAGCTTACCGAGGCGGCTAGTAACTCAAGTGCGAAGGCCACGGAGAAGGCCAGGGCAACGTTCCTCAAACTTTCCGACGCTGACAGAATGATCTTCCTCTCGCGGGTCGCTATAGCGGACGGGGCGGTTAGATCCGAGGGACTGGAAGAAGAGCTACGGGTGGCCCTGTGGGCATCACTGCCGAGCGACCATCAGGACCTGTTCCTGTCCTTGGTGTGGAAGTGGTGGGCGAGAACTGCCCTACGGATGCTGCAAGGTGAGAAGAAGTCGGTCAGCGCGGTTGAGGCCCAGCAGAGCATCTCGAACATCCGTGACGGTTTCACCGCTGGCCGGCTGCCGACTCTCGTCGATCTCGCCGACGTAGACGAGGGTGTTGTGGTCGCAGCGCACCATGACGAGAAGTTCGTACATCAGCTTCGTTGGGTTGAGTGTGGCGAGACGAATCTAAGGAAGGCGGTCGTCGACTACTACCGGGCCTATACCCAGGTGCATCGATGGTTGACCGAGGATCTCATCGCGTCCCCCGAACTTGACAAGTTCGAGGACAACCTCAAGGACGAGTGGCAGCGCGTCTTTGCAGACATGCAGGAGGACCTGGGCGAGGACGCCGACGAACGAGTAAAGGTCAAAGCCGGTAGGCGGCTTCTGCGGCAACTACGAGACTCAACCAACGTCACCGTTCGGTCTGGCTACGACGACCTCTTCTTCGCTCGAGGCCGACGGCATGCGTTGGCCGACCGAGGGCTCATCGGATGGCACCCGGACTTCGAGCATCGCCTTGAGACGCTCATGTTGGGAGCCGTGACCTCTTCGGGGACCGCCGAAAGATGACCCCGTGGACTCGACGCTCCCCTGAGGCCGCGGCGCTGCTGAATCCGGCCTTGCTTGCGTTGGTCAGCGCGGCCGCCGGTTCGCAGTATACGAGGGAGTCGGATCGTTCGATGGCGTGGCCGCTCATCTATCTCATAGCGCCTATGGTGCTTCATCAGGGGACGCGTGAGGCCCTTCCCCGCGACACTCGGACTCACCTCAGCACCTGGGTAGATCGCGAATCGACTCTGAGAGCGGGGTTCCCGGCGCGCGCCCAGTCCCTGATCGAGCCGGTGAGGGAAGGCCTCCGATTCGGCATGGCCCTAGGGATCCTTGCCATCGACTCGGGCGGAGGCCTGCTAGTGGCCCCGCCGCCCGACATGCGGCCGATCCGGAGCGGCGACTCCGAGGAGATCGTCCGGAAAGCGGGGTTCGTTGGCAAGTGGTTCGCTAAGGCAGAGAACCCTGCGACCGTCTTCGCCCTCCTCGGTGTGGCACCATGAACCAGTGCAGTTGTTGTCTCTGATCTTGTACAACGCGGAGGGCGAGACCCGAGTCGTTGAGTTCCGTCCCGGTCGACTGAATATCGTCACCGGAGTCTCGAAGGCAGGGAAGAGCGCCCTGCTCGGCATCATCGACTACTGTCTTGGGCACGATAAACTCCGCTTCCCTCTCGGCTCCCACTTCGATTCCGTCGTCTGGTACGGAGCGATCTGGCAGCTGCCGGGAGGGCAGGTGTTTACCGGGCGTCCTGCGGCCAGGAGCTCGACCCAACGCGCCATGATCGAATTCGGTGACGAACTGCTGCCGCCGCGCTTCGAGAACCTTGCCGTCAACACCGACTCGACTGCGCTGCGCACCCAAATCGGCAGGCGGATTGGCATTGAAGAGAACCTGACCGCGCCTCCATCAAGGAGCGGGAGGCCATCCTTCGAAGCAAACCTGGGTCACGCTGTCCTGCTCTGCCTTCAGGGACAGAATGAGATCGCAGACTTCAACTCTCTCTTCCACCGGCAGGCTGAGCCTCGCATGCCAGAGGCACTCCGCGACACCATTCCCTACTTCCTGGGGGCGGCACCCCGGGACCAGGCCCTCAGACGCGCCCAGCTTCGAGATGCCCGGCACACCCTGCAGCGGAATGAAGCAGCCCTCGCCGCTGCCGAACTGGCAGCAGAGACCATAGATGCCGAGCTCAGGGCACTGCACACGGAAGCCAGGGCTGTCGGACTGCTCGAAGACACAGACATACCCGACCGCGCGACCTTGATCAGAAGCCTTCAAGCGGTCCGCGCTGTCCCCCCTCTGCAGCAACGGCAACCAGCAAGCGTTGACCTTGAACGCCAGAACCGCTACGTCAATCTCGAAGGTCAACTCAGAGATGCCCGCTACCGGCTTAATCGAGTCCTCGCAGACCGCTCGCTCCTATTGGAGGAACGGTCGGAAGAGTCGGGCTATGAGGGAGCCCTCAGGCTCCAGGCGGGCCGTCTGACGACCCTCAATCTGATCGCGTCATCAGCACCCGATTCCAGCAACCCTTCCGGTGATGGTGCAAGCGCCTGCCCGGCCTGTGGTCAGGCAACCGCGCAACCAGATCCGACTGTGTCAAACATGAGGAGTTCACTCGAGCGCCTCCAGAGTCAACTGGCCAACCTGGCTGAGGCACGGCCGGCCCGACGCAATGCACTCGCAGAACTCGACGATCAGGCCACCACTCTACGAACGGAGATCTCGAGCCTCGAGCAGGCACTCTCATCAGTTCGCGGCTCAGCCATCGCCACGGACCAGATAGAAGCCGATGGGAGAGCCTTCACCCGCGGACGTATCGATGCGATCTTGTCGCGGGTCACAGCTGCAGACGATATCGAACTCGCCCGCTTGAAGCAGGCCGTTGATAACGCCAGAGATATCGTCAGCTCTCTGGAACGAGAACTCGATGGCGCCGAGCTCCGCGAACTACTAAATTCCGCCCTGTTCTCAATCAGCCGGGACATGACCGACTATGCCCGGCGACTAGAACTAGAGCACAGCGAAGGTACGGCACGCCTCGATCTCGCCAAACTGACAGTGGCAGTAGAGAAAGACGACGGCACTTATCCGCTCCTACGCATCGGAAGCGCCGAGAACTGGATCGGCTACCATCTCGCCGCCCACCTTGGGCTCCATCGCTTCCTCGTACGGAACGAACGGCCAGTCCCTCGCTTCCTCATCCTGGATCAGCCGTCCCAGGGGCACTACCCGGCTGATGTCGCCACACCCAGCGGCATCCCCCAGAGGGATCAAGACCGAGAGGCCGTGCGACGGATCTTCCGACTACTCTACGACGTTGCTCAGGAACTCGCACCTAACATGCAGATCATCGTCTGCGACCACGCATATCTACCTGATGAGTGGTTCGTAGACTCTGTTGAGCATAACTGGCGCAACGGTCTGAAGCTCATCCCTGAAGATTGGGCCACTTGACCATAATAAGAAGGTGTATCGTTCGAGAGCTGACCGCCCGGGTTCGCTTCAGCCGGACGTGCATTCATCTGGCCCGACGATGAGATAACCGATGCCGATCGGCGGTGGGTGTCCGCACACCATGCGGGCAGAGCATTACTGCGTCGAATCGACCTGAATGCCGGCCTCGCCGAATCGGACTTCTCACTGATTCGCCGGTGGCTCGCTGCATGAGAGCACGGCCCGGATCAGTTCACCCTCATGCCGCTGGTCGGGCGTGAAGCAGCAGGTGCGTGCAAGCGGGCAACGAGTCTCCAGACGCGGGCGCCGACGTTAGGGAGCAGGGGCACCGCGAGATCGGGGCATCTCTCAAGGAGTTTCTTGCTGGCTGGCTTGGCGAGAGGATTTGTCGAGACTCACCGTGGCCACTCAGATTTCGTCATCGGCCCAAATGCCGAGTTCCCGACTGTGTGGGTTCTTGTTAACGTCGTAGGCGGACTGGTTCAAGGTCACGTTGATGTCACCGATGTTGAGGGATTCGATCGACAGGTGACCGCCGAAGGGATGCCGAAGGTCCGTTGCCCGCTCTTCATATAGCGATTCATCGATATAGGCCGTACGGAGCCGCCTCTCGATCTCCGAGCGAACTTCCTGGACGGGAGCGAGGACAGTGACAAGAGCCGGTGGCGTCTCGTAGATTGCCTTTGCTTGCTGGTAGGTGGCTTTGCTGACTGCTGCCCCGAGGTCCTTAGCTGCGTGGGCGAGAAAGGAATGGACGTTCGTCAGAAAAAAGTCGGTGCCGGCCTCAGCGTGCATTTCGGCGACCAGCTCGGAGCGAGCCTTGGACATGCCGTCCTCACCCTTGTGGACCCAGTCGCTTTTCTTCTCGTTCGTCACCAGGACGACGGGGAGTTTCCGCCTGGCGGACTCATCGATGAGCTGGCGCCAGATCAGGTAGTCGCCGACTGCAAGTGACGGATCCTTCTTCGCGTCCTCATAACCGGGCGGGACACGGTCCTCGATCCGCTGTATCGCCTCTCGCTTGGCGGCGTCGATATCATCGAGGGGCGGACCAATCCTGCCCTTGAGGATCGATTCGAGCTCCATGAGGATGGCGTCTTCATCTGCCGGTGCAGAGGCGTCGAGGTCGAATCGGTAGAACTCTACGGCCTGCCGCATGGCCTCTTTGTGGAGGCCATCCACCAGCTCGGCGAGAGTTTGGCGCTGTTCGGTGGATAGTCCCCGCCTGTTACCGAATTCGCTAAGGACCTCCCGTGGTCTTATCAGCGTCTTCTCCAGCACGGCCGACAGGTTTTCGATCGCGGTGGAGCACTCCTTGATGATCGTCGAACGTCGCTGGGTGAACTCCTCCGCAACGCGGTTGGGGATCCAGAGCCGGTCCCCGAGCAGCTTCAGCGCCGCCAGGAATTCCTTCCTCGCCTGGGAGTTGAATCGATAGAGGTCGAAGAGCGCATTTGTGTCGAATGCTACGAGGCCTCCGACGAAGAAGTCTTTGATTTGGTCACTGCTCGGGGGAAAATGCTGAGGAAATTGACCCCTCAGGCTCAAACGATCGTTCTTCGTCTCTTCCGGCGGGAACTCACTCATGACGCAAACGTATGCCTACCTGACGAACGTCGCACGGGTTTTCGCCCTCCCCAAGATGTAAGCAGCCCCAAAGGTCCCGACGGCGAGAGACGTCCTCTCATGCCGCGAGGCGCATGCACCAGCTGTCGGCGTGCAACCGTAACTCTCCATCGGCGTCGCCCCAGCCACAGCTTGCGGCCTGCCGTCGTCCGTCATTGCGCTCCTGTTCGTTGTCATGGCGTAGCGCACAGACACGCAATATGGCGCGCCATCGGGTGGTTAACGAGCGTTTCCGTGGCTGATGAACGCGCCCCGTCTATCGAGGTTTGAGGTGGGTGATGAGGAAGTCGGCGATGTCGGCGTTTGCGGTGATCTCGTTGTCGCGCTTGGTGAAACCGTGTCCTTCGTCGTCGTAGACGCTGTAGCGGACGTCGACTCCGCGGCTGCGGAGTTTGGCGACGATCTGGTCGGACTCCTGCTTGGGGACGCGGGGGTCGTGGGCGCCTTGGATGACCAGCAACGGGGCGGTGAGTTGGTCGACGTAGGTGATGGGTGAGCATCGCCTCAGGCGCTCAGCGTCGGCTTGGTCGTGGGGATCGCCGAGGACGGTGTTGACGAAGGTCCGCCAGGTCGGCGGGCAGGCGGTGGCGAGGGTGACGAGGTTCGACGGTCCGCAGAAGGACACGCCGGCGCTCCACAGGTGGGGGAGTCGGGTGAGACAGGACAGGGCGGCGAACCCGCCGTACGAGGCACCGGCCACGGCGAGACGGTCCGGGTCGATCCAGGGCAGTGACCGCAGATGAGCAGCAGCGTCTTCGAAGTCGCGGAGGTCGATTCCGCCCCAGTCCCGGTACAGCTGTGTTCGGAACGTCATGCCGTATCCGGTGGAACCAGCCACGTTGGGGCAGTAAATGGCGATCCCTTGGTTGAGGAGGTGCTGGTAGAGGCCGGATCTTTCGTAGGTGAAGCGTTCTTGATTTTCAGGGCCGCCGTGGATCCACATGACGGCGGGGAACGGTCCTTCCCCGCGCGGACGGTACAGGAGCCCGTGTATTGAGCGGCCGTCGCGGGCGGAGAAGGCGCCGGTCTGCGGTTCGATCGCCTCGATCGTGGACAGGGCGGCCGGCCGGGTGTCGGTGAGGTAGGTCAGAGCCCCGCTCTCCAGCTCGAGAACGGCGATTTCGGCGGGGCGTGCTGCGGTCTCGATCTGGATCGCGGCCAACGCGCCGTCGCGCGACAGATCGAGTGCGCGGATCACACCTGCCGGGAGGGCTGGAGATGTCGGCTCCGCCTGTCCTCGGCGTAGGTGGAGTACGGAACGGCCGTTCTCGTTCAGCGTCCAGAGGAGCGTCTCCCCGACCTCGCGGAGGGTCTCGACGTCCCAGTCGGCGCTGACGGCCGGCCGCAGTGTCCTGTCCTGCAGCGAGTATCTGGCACCGGCGACGTACTCCCCCCAGACAGTGGTGAGGAGGTAGAACCCGGTGGAATCCGGTGCCCAGCAGACCGGGTCGAAGTGGGCGCTGCTGTCGGTCACCAGGACGGGTTCGGCGCCGGGTGTGAGGAGGTCGAGCAGGTAGCAGTCCGAATCGATGTTTGCGCTGAAACCCTCGATCAGCACCCAACGACCGTCCGGCGATGTGCCAACGGGCTTGTAGAAGCCCTTTCCGACAGGGATGTGTCTGCGCTCGGTGTCGCCCTGGAGATCGCGGATGATGAGGTCTTGCACGGTCTGGTCGCGGTCATTAGCTGCGTAGATCAGATAACGACCGGTCGGGTCGTATGGCTTGGCCGCGAGTGTGTGCTGGCGATCGTCAGCCGTGGTGAGCCTTTCCGGCTGTCCGCCCGTGACCGGAATCCGGTAGATCTGATACTGCTCGCCTCCGTTGCGGTCGGCCGTGAACACCAGGGACTTGCCGTCCGGAGACCACGCGGCCTGCCGCACGGCCTGGTCGGGGAACTCCACCAGGCAACGCGGTTGACCGCCGGTGACGGGGGCGATCCATAGGCCGAACTGATGAGCGGGGTTGTAGGAGTAGGCCACCATGGTGGCGTCTGGCGATAGGGCGACGCCCGGTTGGAGCCGGGCCTTAGGGACGAACGAGAGCAGATCGAGCATCACAGTCCCGGAGGGTCGCAGCGCCGACGTGGTCGGCGCGTCATTGAATCCAGCCGCGGCGCATGGCGGCCACGACGATGGCGATACGGGTGTCGACGGCGAGGCGCTTCTTCAGGTTGGCAAGGCGGCGTTGGACTGTGGGCAGGCTGACCGCCAGCCGGTGCGCTATGGCCTCGTCGGTGAGTCCTTGGGCGAGCAGCGGAAGGACCCGTTCCTCGACGGGGGGCAGGCCGGTGCGTGATTCCGGCTGCGTGCCAACGGGCATCGCTCGTTCCCACAGCATTTCGAAGTATTCGCGTAGTGCACCGACGATGACGGCCGAGCGGATGACCATCGCGCCGTCCATGCCGGTCGGGGTCAAAGGCAGCATCGCCAGCGACGCGTCGGCCAGCTTCATCTTCATGCCGATGCGAGGGAGGAGCCGGGCCTCTTCACCATGGCTTATCGCCTCTTGGACTGCGCGTGCTCCAATCGGGTTGTCCATCACGAAGGCTTCGTAGATCGCGCGGCAGCGGACGCTGTTCTCGAAGGCCGGCGGCGGACTGTAGCCGGTGGCCTCATCCAGAGGAGTTTCGAGGTGGGAATTCTCCAGGCTCATCCAGTCGTCTCGTGCGGAGTTGATCAGGGCGTGCGACAGCCTGGTGATCTCCGTCCTATCGACGACGACCTCCACGAGGCGGTGACTGATCCCCTCGGCCTTGGGACGTATCCGCTCGATGGAGGACAGACGGCGATGACCGTCCATGAGGCGTTCGCAGTCCTCCATTAGTTGTTGCTGTCTCTTCCGCAGCAGGCCGTGGAGCGCGAGGTCGAGAGGTGCGGGCACGAGGTTCGGGGGATCGGGACTGGCCGATCCGATATGAGCCATCCCGCAGTCGAGTAGTTCTTTCACCAGATCAGGTGGACCGACGCAATCATCGGCCTGCGAGATCGGGCAACCGTCAGCAGCGACCAATCTCTCGAAGGCGGCCAGCAGGTCGTCGCCCACTAGCCCGGTGAAGAGTCGACGGACGGAACTCGTATCGGAGGAGTTCATGCTTCAGCTTTCCGACAAGTGGGGGATATCGGTACAGCATTCGCGAGTCGCAGCCCGAGTACCTTGGGCCTGCCCGCTGACCAGATGCGATTCGTCGGTTCGATGCGTCCGCTGGGGGCTCTCGTCTTCCGATGTAATCACCTCACTAAGAACTCTCCGTCATCATACAACTGCGTTGCGTCATCGAGCTGGGCCGGTGCCTCGCTGAACACCCGATGCGGTGCGCGACCTGCGGCGTCGCAGGTCTTTCGGCTTCGGGGTTCCTGCCATCAGGCGCTCCCGCGGCGACCTGTCGAGCGGTGCCTCCGGCACTGGGATGAGCAGAATCCCTCACTGCGCAGAACCGCATCTTCCCTGCTGCTCAGGCGCACGCTTCTCTGTTCTTCTGGTGGTCTGGGCGCGCCCAGGCATGTCGGGGAGGTACAGATGATCCGGAAGGCCGACGGAACGACAGAGCCATCGCCGCACGCGCAGCGGCTACGTGCAATCCGCCGTCAGGCGTTCCGACTCATGGGGCGCCGACGCTCGGACACTCGCCGGTCACTGCTGACCTCGTCCCTGGTGGAGCCACCGATGAGTGTCGACCAGGACTTGGGCCGGGACGCCGCTGTCCGCGCGAGTAGCGGGGCAGTTCGGGTCCTGCAGTTCCTTCCGGATCCCGGTGAGCCGCTCAAGGGCTGGGCGTGCGCGGGTCCGGTCGTCGTCGATATCTCCGCGGCCGGCGGAATCATCGGGGTGGCCGGCGCCGGTGTCCTCCGAGCGGCGATCGCGGCCCTTGCCTATCGGAGACGAGACGTGCTCATCATCACGGCTGCCTGCGCAGCGGAACTGTACGGCGTCGGACCGGTGCCCGCTGAGGCCAGCGTCGTGGCGACGTTGGACGAGGCGATCGCATTGGTGCACGCCGAACTGTCCGGGCGGGTCCGTACCCAGGAGAACGGTGGAGACACCGGAAGCCTGCGGCAGATGTGGCTGTTCGCCCATGCCGACGCGCAGCAGACTCGTCTGCAAGCATTGATCAACGAAGCCGTCCAGTACGGGATTTACGCGCTGCTGTCGGGCCGGTGGTCTCTCGGCGCGAGCCTCGACGTTGACGATGACGGCCGAGTATCGTCGGCGTCCCCCGAACTCCAAGCGTTGATCGGTGCCCGTCTGGCGATCGCCCCGCGCGACTCCGTACAGGATGACGCGCAGGTCCTTCCGTCAGAAGCGAGGGTGGACGGCAGAGTCGATGCCGGTCCGCCATCAATGGGCACTCCCGATACGGTTGTGCCGGCTCGATCGTCGATCGCGGCATCGGCCCTCACTGTGATCGACGGGAGTAGGGCGCTCCAACGCACTCAGCGCATCAAGCCGCGACTTCAGATACTCGGCCCTGCATCGATCGCCATAGCGGGACGAAGGCTTCCCGGTTTGCTGGAGCGCAAGTTCTCCTGGGAGATCGCCACGTACCTCGCCTGTCACCCCGAAGGTGCCAGCGCGGACCTCATTATCGAGGATCTCTGGCCGTCAGAGCCGCTTTCCTGTGCGCGCAAGCGTTTTAGCGACGCGCTTTACTATCTGCGCAGGGCACTGCGAGAAGCAACGGGCGGATCAGGTGCGAAATTCGTGCAGTTGAGGATGAGTCGATACTGGCTCGACCGCAGCCTGGTCGATACCGATCTCTGGGACTTCGAGACGGCGGTCCGCCTGGGCCGTACTGCCTATGACGATAGGTGTCGCCTGGAACAATTCGAGCAGGTCCTCGAAATATATCGTGGCGAGTTCGCCCATGTCGGCGACGGGTCATGGGCCGAACCGCATCTGCAAGACCTTCGACGTAAGGTCATCGACGCGTCGATGGAGGTAGTGCGGCTGATCGAGGATCAACGTCCCGGAAGGGCGATCACGATCCTTGAGCGAACCGTCAAGGTAGCCCCATGTCATGAAGAAGCCGACCGCAAGATAATGCGGATATACCATCGGCTGCACCGGATCGAAAGCGTGAGGTCTGCGTATGAAGCGTTGGAGAAGCGACTTGCGCGCCTCGGCGAAGAGCCTTCTCGAGAAACGTGCGCACTCCTCCAGTCGTTGACTGCAGACACCAACGTGGCGACGTGACGGCGGTTCGTACCCCGGCCGGACGGCCGCGTCACTTGGGGGTTCCCGAGTCGCCTACCGGATCGGCTATCGACGGCGGCACCGACCTAGAACCGGTGGTGTGAAGCGGGCATCTCCCCAGGTGACACGTGATGCGCGCCTCCCGGACGTGCGTCCCGACATGAGGGCTGATGCCCGTAACAGATGCGCGGCGGTCGGCCGGCTCGGCCGTTCGCGCCTTAATGCGCCATTCGTTAACTGCAATTCTCGCTTTGAATGCCGTCCCGCCTTTCTTGTATCGCTTTGCATGTGAGGTCCCATTGTCGCGTGCTTGCTGGTCGCCTTTTGGATATCGATCACGCCGCTGACCTGCGAATATCTTGAAAAACGCCGCCCTGGGGGGCTCCCAAGCGCCAGATTTTGTGGTCGAATAGAAGTAGCACAAAGAAGCGCGATCGGGAGGGGTAAAGAAATGGGCGCAGCGAATCGATCCGAGCGAGGACTACTCGTAATCGTGGACATGCCCGATCTGCTGCCCGAAGCGCACCTGCAGATCTGTGAACGGATGGCGGATTTCGTGCCCTCCGTCTCTGGGAAGCGTGGCTCTGCATGCTCCGGATACGTCTTCGATCTGGGTGAGGTACGGGATCGATTTCCGGACGTGACGTACTGCGAATGCATGGACGACGTCGAGCGTCACGGAGTCGCGTACGCGATCGACAACGTAGAAACGCTCACGGAGTGTCTGGAGTACGTCGAGACGCTTACAAGCGGTGGCGTATCGGTGGACGTGCACTACCAGACAGAGCAGGAGGATTTCGTCTTCACGATTGACGGGCGGATCGGGTCCCGTTTGTCCTTCGACGCGATCAGGGACGAAGCGGCTCGGCCAGAGATCTTCGCCGAGCGTGCCGCTCGCGCCGTCCGTGCGATCCGCTGGGCCGGACAGGACTGGCGGTGCCGTAGCACCCACCGTTCCTCCTGACCGCGTCAGCGGCACGTCAGCCGTACGCGCTGACCAGGCAACACCAGGAACGCATCACCTTCATCCCACGGGGGGATTCCATGTCGACGACGCATGTCTTGACGCTGCCCGAAAACTCACAGCGGCCGCATCTGGTGCTGGTGTGGCGTATCGACGCTGATCACATCCTCGAGATCGGAGCCGACGGCCGTACCGACGATCACCGGATTCGCTATCGCTACCGTCTGTCTCACAAGAATCAGGCGATCTTCCACGGTCGTGACTTCTGCTCTGGGAGCGGCCCACGATCCGTCGCCGAGACGCTCCTTCAGGCTGCCCGTAGCCTGCTCGGCTACCTCACGCTCCGTCCCGGAGATGTCGAAGCCGACTACTTCGACGACTACACGCCTGAACAGCTCATGTGGCGTGACGAGTTCGCCGAGGACCTGTCGGCCTACGCCGAGGACCGCTGCTGCGGCTACTGCGGGGGCGATCACGACTCGCCCGCTTGCTTCACCACACCCTTCGAGGGTGACGGGGGCGGGCAAACGAGCACCAACGATCAGTTCGACGGTTCCTTCGCCTACGTGCGAGCCGGGGACTTGCGTCGTTGGGACGTGCTGTTCGCCCCGTCCCGGCAGATCACCGACGAACCCAGCAAGGAAGACGCCGCGATCATCGCTGTCCAGACTTCGATCGGGCCGCAGTGGTACGACGCCGACGTGCTGATATGGGCTTATCGCCCCGCCGACCCGCAGAGAGGCTGTGACGAGTGCGGCGCAGACCCGGGCGTCCCGTGCAACCCGGTCACCTGCTGCGCACTGGCGATGCTCGAAGACGCCGCTGAAGCCGCACGAGAAGAGCGGTGACGTTCGCACGATGGTGGAGGCGCCGTGAGCTGCACAGGGCTTGCCCACGCAGCTCACGGCGTCATCTTCTCGGTTAGCCGGACCACCACATCGGCATCGGGAGCACGAGCAGCCTGAGCGGTTCAGTCGGTTCGGCTGCCATCGATGCGGCGGCCTGGGCTGTGCAGCAAGCGGTGACGACGGGCTTGGAGAGCATCGCTGCGGCCACAAGGGCAGTCACGGTGACGACGAAGCGGATCCAGTTGATGCCAGGCGGATTTTTCAATGCCGACGAACCTCCTCCTCATCGAGGGCGTCGCCAGACCTGCCGCCAGCGGCGGCGTGCTGCCTGTTCGCAAGGGCCGGCCTGACGAGGTCAGCGGCGGCGGGGTGAAAGGTGCGGGCGGGGCCGTAGCCGTACCGGATGGTGTCGATCAGGGGCGTACGCGGCTCGCGGTGCTGACGCGGGGAGCGGTGGGCCGCAGGGCGTCCTGCGCAGCCACACCGGCTCGGGACGGCGCCGGTCAGTCCGGACTCGGGGTAGCGGTCACCGCTCCCGCTGCCGGGTCGTCCACGCGCTGGGTTCCAGGCCAGGTGCGGGCGAGCCAGCGTCTTCCTGACGGTGTCTGCCGGGCTTGGCGAAGTCCGCCAGCGGGCGCCGGTCATCGCTGCCGAGGCGCGCCCAGATGGAGTCTGCCGGTTCGTTGAGGTCTGCTCGGGCGCTGGCGGTCAGGACGGGCAGCCCGACCGGTGGGCAGCCTCGCCGGAAGTTCGCCTCTCGGCGCGGTGAGGTGAAGTAGAAGAGTGCCGGTGTGCTGATCCCGGTGGCCTGGGTCAGGCGCATGTAGGAGTCGATCTTCGCGATGACGCGTGCGAGGGTCTCGGTGCCGTTGTCGTACTCGAGGAAGAAGTCGAGCGACCGATCACCGGTGTTCCATCGGCCGTACCCGTCGGGCTGGACGAACTTCTTCCAGGTGGCGGCGCAGCGGGCTTCGGGCCACCACTCGCTGAGGCGTCCCTGCTCGGACCGGGCGGCAAGGCGGGTGAAGAAGCCGTTGACGCCGAGCAGGTGACCCAGTTTGGCGGACAGCATGACGGCGGTCGCACGGTCTCGCCGCCAGCCGAGTTCTTTGAGGGACAGACCGCGTTCGGCCGCGATGACCTCGGCGCCTGCGGTGTTCAGCAGCCAGTGGCAGGGTGCGGATCCACCGCCGGGGCGAAGCGGGCGGATCTTCTGGAGGATGTCGAGCCGGTGCAGGATGAGGAGTCGGTGGTCGGACGTGTCGGTGTTCCCGGCGAAGGCGAGGTCGGCGACGTGGGCGGTGGTGAAGACCTTGTGTTCGTGAAGCATCCGCAGGAGCCAGCGATCACGCTCGGTGAGCCGGGTCGCCAGGATGCCGAGCAGGTCCGTGGTCCGGTTTCTGGATCTTGTGGCGTCGGTGGGCATGACTGATCCCCCTTCGTACGGACTCAGGCGGTGTATCGCGGGTCGCCGGGCAAGGGCCCGGCAGTCTCGGCCGTGGGTTTGCGGCCGTAGTGCGCGCGTGAGGCTTCCCGGATGGCCTTCTCCCGGCCTTGTAGGGGCGGCGGCAGACGCCGGGTCCGGAAGGTGAAGGCGGGCGTGAGCGCGCCGTGGTTCACCAGGCGGGCAGCCGCTTGAAAAGCGTCGAGGTTGGCGAGGTCGTGCGCGCTGAGGTTCGGGGCCAGGTGGCGTTCGAGGTGACGAGCGTCGTTCGGGGAGACGGTGAAGAAGATCTTGTTGCGGGCGTTCGCGGCGAGCGCCTCGCGTAGCTCGGACGGCAGCTGCGCGAGGTTCTGGTGTGCGAGGACGAGTCCGGCGCGGTACGACCGGGCCTCGGCCAGCATGTCGTCCAGCCCGTGGGGCAACGTCAGGAAGTTGTGGCACTCGTCGATGTAGATCGCGCAGTCCGGCCGGTCCGCATCGGGGCGGCGGGCCCGGGCCTGCACGGCCTGCCAGGTCTTGGCCAGAACCAGTGAGCCGAGGAGGCGGGCGGTGTCCTCGCCGAGGACGCCTTTCGGGAGACGCGCGACCACGGCACCGCCGGTGTCGAGGAGCCGGCCGATGTCGAGGCTGGTCGGGCCCGCGGCCAGGACCTGCCTGGCGAAGCCGCGCAGCAGGACGGCGCGGAGCTTGTTCATCACCGGCCCGGTGACCTGGGCACGCTGAGCGGCGGACAGCTCGTCGTACCAGTTCCAGAAGTCGGTCAGGAATGGGTTGGTCACCCGAGCGACCGCCTGGGCGCGGTAGGCATCGTTGCCGAGCAGGCGCGGGATGTCGGCCAATGTTGCGTCCGGCCTGATCATGACCGTCAAGATCGCTGAGCGGAGGACGTCGTCGGTTCGGGGGCCCCAGAAGTCGGCGTAGATGCGGCGGAAGATTCCCACCACCACGTCAGCGCTGAGTTCCGGTGTGGCGCCGTCGAGGATGTTGATGCACGGTGGCGATGCGCCGTCGTCGGGGTCGATCACCGCCACCTTGCCCACGAGGGTTTCGGGCAGGCGCGACAGCAGCAGGGTCGAGTCGCCCTTGGATTCGATGGAGACGAACGCGCGGCCTGCCTGAGCATCGCTGAGCTGCATGGACAGCAGGCCGGTGGTTTTTCCGGCACCGGTTTCGCCGATTACGTGGGTGTGATGGCGGGCGTCGGCGATCCGTACCCCTACGGCCCTGCGGGGGCCGGCGTCGGCGTCACCCAGCACCCGCACTTCTGATCCGCCGGACGGCACCGCCGGTGGCGGCGGGGTCGGCCTGGCTCCAGAGCGAGCGAGACCGGGAACCGTCTCGTCGATCGGTAGATGGCAGACGGCAGCGAGTTCGGGGACGGACAGCAGATCTCCACGGCACATCCGGCGCGATCGGATCGCCTCTTCGCACCTGCGGAGCCGCTGACGGCGCAGATGGTTCATGCCGGTGTAGGCGGCGTACGCGGAGGCGATCGCGTGCGCCCGCCCGCGTAGCCATTCACGGCCGCTGGGACCGGCATCGTCGGTTGCGGTCGCATACCGGATCACCGTCTCCAGCCGTGGCTGCGACGCCTTGGCCACGATGGCCCGTACTTCCGCGAGTGTCTCGGCGGCGAGCGGCGAACCTGTGCTTCGGCGCTGTGTATGGGCGCCCACAGGCAGGAGGTCGAACAGGCTCGCCTTGACGTTCGTCGCGAGGCCGGGTGAGCGCAGCGCGGTGGCGTACCTTCCGGCCCGCCGTAGCCTGCGGCCGGTCACCGGCCGAGCGAGGATCTGCACGATCACGCTTTCCGCGTCGGTGAGTCCTCCGGCGGCTGCCAGCAGTCCGCGTACGGGGTCGGTGTCGAAGTCCGAGCGCAGCGGGAAGTGGTCGGGTCGAGATAGCCGCAATCGTCCGCCTGCGGCAGCGTGCCCGAGCGGCAGCGCCGGCCGCTTCGCCACCTGTACGGTGCAGGTCGCCGTCCCCGGCCACGCGCCCTCGATCGCCCGCTCGACCAGGCCAGGGGGTATCACGCCGGGTACCCACAGCCGGATTCGGATCCCGGCCGCCGTGAAGACGTACTCCCAGGCGACGTGGGGCACGCCGGTGATCGGGCGCAGCCACCGCGGCCGCAACAAGCCCAGGAGTTGTACCCACAACGCTTCGGCCCCGGCAAGGTCAGCGGACGGCGGCGGGGTGATCTCGACGACCCGGGACGCTGCGGCCAACCGGCGATGCCGCCATCGGATCAGCACCGTACGCGTCGCGGCGACCGCGACCGCCGCCGTGAGGACGACGGCGACCAGCGTCATCCAGTGCGGGCGGGCGAGACCCTCGATGGCTTCCAGCCAGTGGCGCATCGTCCCCATCGGATCGTTCAGGAACCGACCGGCCGGAGACGACGGCGTCGGTGGACCCGATCGACCTCCTGATACAGGAAGTCCGTTCATGCCAGGTCGCCGTCCTCGAGGTCGGCGAGTTCGACCGGATTCGTCGTGCAGATCCGGTGCTCGGTGGGAGACGCCAGACTGCGAAGGGCGACCCGTTGGGATCCGCAGCTGAGGAGGGCTTCGCCTCTGTCCGCGGCGAGCAGGAACGCCCGCTCGCCGTCGGAGAGTCGGAAGGCGTCACAGACCTGGTCGATGGCCTGCGGGGCCTGCCTGAGCAGGATCTGCGTTGCGCTGTTGCTGACCACTGCCCGTCCGAGGTCGGAGGCGAGGACATCGGCGGCGTCCTGGGTGACGACGGTGAGGCCGGCCCAGTACTTCCGCGCGGACTTGGCGAGGCGGTACAGGAACTTGGCGCCCTCACCGTCACGAAGCAGTAGCCACGCCTCGTCGACGATGACGAACCGTCGCCTGAGGTCGCGCGGATCGCTGATCCTGCGCCAGGTCGCATCGAGGGTCAGGAGCGTGGCGACGGTCTTCAGCTCCTCAGGCACGTCCCGCAGCGAGAACACGACCAGGTGACCTTCGGGCCTGGTGGTCGTTGGTCCGTCGAAGAGCTGGCGGAAACTTCCGGTCACGTACGGGGCGAGGCGTACGCCGAGTTGCCGTGCCTTCGGATCTTCGCTGGTGTTGAGCGTGGCGGTGAGGTCGCGCAGCAGTGGCGCGGGCCGACACCAGGTGCGCGGGTCTTCGGTGATGCCTGCGGCGTAGTAGGTGGCGAATACCGCGTGGTCGAGTACCGCTCGTGATGCCGGGTCGAGCGGTTCGCCCAGCAGCACCGCGGTCAGGGTGTGTAGGAACAGCGCGCGCCGGGTGAGCGCGTCGGCGGTCTTGCCGGCGCCGGACGGCAGGTCGAAGGGGTTGAGCCGTACGCCGGGCGAGCCAAGGGCGATGTGGGCACCTCCGGCCGCATCGGCGAGCCGCGCGTACTCGTCTTCGGGATCGATGACGGCGATCTCGACCCCTGCGTACATCGAGCGCAGCGCCTCCAGCTTGGTGAAGTAGGACTTCCCGGCGCCGGAGCGGGCGATGACCACGGCGTTGTGATTGTCGAGCGCCCAGCGGTCCCAGGTGACCAGTGACGTGGAGGCCACGTTCGCGCCGTACAGCACCGACGTGTCCGACAGCGGGCAGGCGAGGTCAGGCGAGGTGAACGGGAACGCGGCGGCGAGCGCGTGGGTGTCCATCGTCCGCCGCGTGCCGACGGCGTCGATCCCGAGCGGGAGCGTGGATGTCCAGCCCTCCAGGGTGCGGAACGTGGTGAGCCGGGCGTCGAGTAGCAGCGAAGCGGCCAGTGCTCGGATCCGCCGTAGTTCGCGGGACAGCTCGGCCTCGTTGGCGGCGTGAACGGTGATGTAGAGGGCTGCGCGGAAGAGCTTGGCCTCACCGCGGGCGAGGGCGGCTGCCAGTGCGTGGGCGTCATCGGCGGCGGCGTCGGCTTCGAAGTCGACCAGCCGGCCCTTCGCGGCGTCAGACCGGGCCGACGACTCGAGGCGGGCGAGGCGCTTGCGGAGGCGGTCTGCCGCGACCTGGTTCGGGATCGGCTCGATGTGTAGGGCGACGTCGATACGGCCCGGGTCGCACAGCAGCGGCTCGAGCCAGCCCGGCCCGACCTCGGCCGGATAGCCGGTGATGGTGAACGTGGCGCAGACGCCGTCGCCGAGCGTGAGGGTACGGCTGCCGACCTCCACGGCATCCGGCCCGAGCGCGAGGGCAGATGGTTGGGTACGGCGGCGTGGGAACGCGTGCGACCTCGTGATTCGCTTCATCGGCTTCTGACCACCTCGTACGGGTCCCTGAGGGAACACGGCGTCGGGTTGTTGGGGTCGCACGCGGCCGCGAGGACCGTCGAAACGGCGAGGCCGTCCAGTACGCGTGCCTCGAAGCCTGCGGCCGTCAGCGCGGCGGCGACCTGTTCGGCCTGGCGCAGCGCCGGCGTGCTGTCGGCGTCGTTGGGATCGGCTGAGTCGTCTCGTACGACGACGAGCACCTGCCGCCAGAGCAGTTCCGACCGGTCGGCCAGGTCCGCGAGGAACCTGGCATGTTCCCGCGCGGCCTCTTCGAGCTCGGCGTCCGGCAGGCCAGACGCTGCCTCGAAGACGCGCACGGCCATCGGCATCAGGTCCATGCGTTCGGCCCGTGCCAGGATCTGGATTCGCGAGGAGAGCCCGTGCAGGCAGCGGGCGAAACCGGCGACTAGTGCCTCCTGTTCGCCGATGGTCGCCAGCGCGAAGCTGACCGTGCCGCAGGCGATGACGGCAGCGCAGCCGTGCCCGCCCAGCTCGATCAGCCCGTCGGGATGGATGCCGGTGACCGGCAAGGCGAACGGTGCGGGGGGATGGCCGCCGGAAGTCCCGAGTCGGTGCGGCATTCCGCCGACGTCACGAGGGACGTATCGGCGCGGAGCCAACCGTTGCCTGACGGCCGCGAGGGCGAGCCGGTCAAGGCTCTGGCCCTCGCGGCGTACGAGCGCGAAGGCCACGGCGGCCGATGCGAACGGCACGCTGCAGGCCAGGAAGACCAGCGGTGGGATGAGATGCCGGGTGGCCATGAACGCCGCCCATAGGACGGCGCCGGCGCCGCCGAGGATCATGACCTGCCTGGCGGTGAGGTTCGCCAGGATGCGGTCCTCGCGGTCGATGTCGGCGGGGATGCGTGTCGCATACTGCCCGCCATGAGGGACGCGGCTCATCTGTGATCACCTCGCGGACGCTGCTGGCCGTGCAGCGGCGGTGGCTGTCGGCCTTCGGACGGGGCGGCGGACCCCCGTGGCGGGAAGTCCTGGATGCGGGGGCGAGGTCGGCGCCCTCGGTCGAAGTCGGTGAACAGCGGCGGCTGCACCGGCCGTTTCGGCAGGTTCAGCGGCAGGCGGAGTTGCTCGGCATGCTGCTCGATCGGCAGTTCGCCCTGCCGCCAGTGGCGGGGCACGTCTCCGCCCGGCCGCAACGGCAGTTGCAACTGGATTCCGCGCTGGGGGGTCGGCCGTAGCCGCGGCATGTTCGGCAGCTCCAACTGCCTGCCGCGTGGGGACGGCCATTGCAACGGAAGTTCCGGCTGCACCCAGGGGCCTGGGCGCGGTAGCGGACGAGGACCGGGCGGCGGTGGGCCGGGCGGCCGACCGGGCGGAGGTACGGATCCGGGAGGCGGTACGGCCGGGCGGCTGCCGCCGGTTCGGCCCGAGATTCCGCCGGTGATGCGCCGCAGGATGAGGATGGAGAACGCGGTCCGGGCGGCAGCGGCGATCGGATTGCGGCCCAGCGCGCCACGCCAGATGGCCTTGGACACCCATGACGGGATGCGGGCCAGGATGTACAGCAGGCAGACGACCAGCAGCAGGTCGACGATCCCCTTCTGGTCGGGGACGCCGGCGAGGGGCAGCTTGTCGCCGTCCTTGGCGGACAGGACGACCACGGCGGTGGCGAACACCAGTGACTGGGCGACCTGGATCGCGAGCATGCCCGTCAGAGCCCGCCACCACAGCCGAGCCAGCCCGTCGGTCTGCGGCAGCGCGTGGCAGATCAGCGCCAACGGTGCCGCGATGACCAGCAGCATGGTGACGGTAACCCGCATGATGTAGCCGCAGACCACGTACAGCGCGAGGACGACTGCCACCAGCGTGACCAGGCCGGACAACATCCCGAGAGTGGTGACGTTGTCGACGAGCCAGCCCTCCATCAGCTTGGCCGCGCCGTGCGGGTCGGCGTTCGCGGTCCCGTAGTCGATGAACGCCCGCGCGAGCCCGTTGGCGAACTTGATCGCCTGTTCGACGAGGAGCCTGCTGCAGTTCGCCGCCACGAACGCCAGCAGAAGACGCGGCACGATGTCCTTCGCGGCCGTCTCTGGTGCCACGGCGTTTCCGGACATGAGAAGCAGGCCACCGATGACGACCAGCACGACGAAGCAGGTGTCGGCGATCGTCTCGCTGGCTGTCCACAGCGAACGAGCGCGAGCCATCGGCGGACTGTCGATCTCCGGAGTGGTCAGTAGCGTCTTGCCGAAGAGGTCCATGACCGGCGGGATCGCCATCATGGCCAGCCCCGTGAACCAGGTGTCGATCGCCGAGCCCAGCTGGCATTTGAGGTTCCAGGGTGCGCATCCCCGATGTGGAGCCGGGGGATTCACGACCGGTGTCGGCGTCGAGCCGTTCCCGGTGCAGTGCGGCACCGGTTCACCCGGGACGATCTGAGCGGTCTGGCAGGGATGCGGGGTTCCCGCCTGGCGGCTTGGTCGCGCGGACGCGTACGGGCGCGGGTGCGGCGAGGGCGAAGCCGTGGTCGGACGGGGAGTCGGCGGCGGTTGAGCGTGCGCGACGCTGCCGGCCGCGGCGAGTGCGGCCAGCGCGACGAGGAGCGCGCAAGCCCATCGAGCGCGGCGTGAGTACCGTCCTCGCATGTCACGCCCCGACGATCCGCTTGAGGATTTCCACGAGTCCCGGCGCCAGTGCGGCGACGCCGTACCCGATCGCGGCGTACTTCAGCGTCTCCTTCGCCTTGTTGACCTCTCCTGGATCGCCTGCGGCGAGCAGGTAACGGAGCCCGCCGATCGTCAGGCACAAGGTGGCCAGCGCCACCAGTAGGCCGATCAGCCAGGACCGAAGGTTGTTGATCACGGTCTTCAGATCGGCGGGCGCGGCCACGATGCCCTTCCCTGCGGCGTAGACGGCTGCCGCGGTGACGGTGATGGTGGCGCCTGCCGCAGCGGCTATGACGACGGCGCGTGCGACGTTTTTGGCCAAAGCCATCTCTGCTGCCCTCCTTCCAAGGGCGCTTCCCCACCTGCTGCTTCTCCGTAATTTCGTGACGACAGCGCCGAATAAGGACGAGAAACGGGCCGATCTCCTTCCTGAAGTGGTTGGTCTTAGTGGCGAAGCGGCCGGTGGCCCTTTTCTCGCGACTTGGGGTGCTGTCGTTCGGTGGGCGCTCACTACGAACTGCGAGTTTGAGGCTGAATTTTTCGAAGATCACAACGAGTTGTCGTTTTCTCCGATCCATGAGGCCAGTCGCGTCTCGGCGCTCTTGCGGCGACACCACGCGGTCGTGACGGCCATTCCGAGCTTCTTCGCGACCGTGCTTAGCGGCAGGTCTTCGAGACGCGTAGCGCCGATCAGCTCGGCTTCACGGCGGTCGATGACGGCGGCGCGGATCGCCTTGATGAGGACCAGATCGGGGTGTCCGTGCTGCGTGGCCGGAGTGATCGACTCGGGGATGGTGTCCAGGTCGACGGTCCGTGCTGAGTAGCTGACGGTGCCGTACCGCATCCGCCGGACCTGGTTATAGGCGACCGCACGCAACCGTCCGCAGACGTTGTGCCTACCGATATCGGCGGACGCGAGGGCTTCGTAGAACGCCGTGACCAGTTCGGCGTCCAGATCTCCCGAGTCGCCGACGTAGCCGCGAGCGAGTCGGGCAGCAGCCGTACGCAGGCCGGGCAGGGCGATGCCGATCGCGATGGTGGGCCATGGCCCGCCGTGCTCGCGCGACAACCGGACCAGTTCCCGCCAGACCGCGTCGCGGCCGTCGGCCTCGAGCAGCGGCAGGATCTCGACCAGCTCCCGCACGTTCACCCGGCGGCGCGGTAGCCCGTGACCGATGCGTCGGCCGTCGACGGCGGGCGCATTGACGCGGGAGCAGATCTGGCCGAACGCCTGAGCGGCCCGATCGAGCGGCGTCGGCCGGTTGGTGCTGAAACAGATTGTTCCGTTGCTGGCAGACATGATGGGCTCCTTCCGCTCCGGCGAATTCCGGAGCGAGCCCATATACACACGCCTGCTTCGCTGCGCAATCGTTCGACTTTCGTCCGGGCTTCGATTCGCTGTCGCCGAGCGCTGAGCGGAGCCCGAACGATGCGCAGTCGAAGATCAAACGAATGCCGAAACGGTAGGCGATCACCGAAAATCTGAGAGGCCGGATCGCGATTCGTAGGTGAAGCGTCCGGTGGCCGGGCCGAAGAGACCTATGGCCATATCACCGGCTAGATCTGCACCCGAACAACGCCCGGAAAAGCGCACAACCGTCGCCGAGATTCCGCCGTCAAGGGGAACTGCACGAGACGTACGCCCGAGGATCGGGTCGATGTGCACCGGCTACGGCGGCCTCGACCTCGCCGCGCAGGCCGTCTACGGCGGGCAGCTGCGATGGTGCGCCGACAACGATGCGCACGCGACCGCACTGCTGCATCGGCGCTTCCCCCGCGTGCCGAACGTCGGTGACCTGACCGCCGTCGACTGGACCCAGGTCCCGGCCGTCGACATCGTGACGGCCGGGTTCCCGTGCCAGGACATCAGCTTCGCCGGCCACGGCGCCGGCATACGGAAGGGAACTCGCAGTGGACTCTGGCTCACCATCGTCGACGCCCTTCGCGTACTACGACCCGGCCTCGTGCTGCTGGAGAACGTGGCCGCCCTCCGCACACGCGGACTCGCCACGGTTCTCGGGGGCCTTTCCGCCCTCGGGTACGACACGGCATGGACATGCCTTCGAGCATCGGACGTCGGCGCGCCCCACCGCCGCGACCGGATGTTCATCGCTGCTGCCAACACCGCAGTCCCGGGAGTCGCGTGGTCGAACCTGCCCGCGGCGCCGCAAGAAAGGGCGGCATCAGGTCAACCTGTGCGACGTGGTGTGCGCCGACCTGCTGCCGACCCCGACGGCGTCGAACGCCAACGATGGCGAACGGGTGGAGTCGTGGCTGGATCGGGCGGCGAGGCAGCAGCCGTCCCGGGCGATGCCCCTCAGCGTGGCCGTACGGCTCCTGCCGACCCCACGAGCCGGCGATGGCTCCAAGGGCAGCCCGAACCAGCGCGGCTCCAAGGGGGACCTGACACTCCCATCGGCGGCGTTGAGGATCCCGACGACCCGGAGACCGGAGTCGAGTGGGGACCGTACGCACCGGCGATCCGCCGGTGGGAGGCGATCCTCGGACGCCGGGCACCACAGCCCACCGAGACCGGAACCCGGGGACAGCCCCGTCTGAGCGCTCGTTTCGTCGAGTGGATGATGGGCCTGCCCGCCGGATGGATCACCGACATGCCCCTCACCCGCACCGCCCAGCTGCGCCTGCTCGGCAACGGGGTCGTCCCGCTGCAGGCCGTCGTCGCCTTCCGCGAACTCGACGGCATGATGCACACCGGGGCACCCGGCCGAGGCACGCCGTGACCGGCCGACACCGAGGCGGCATTCACACGGCAAGCAGGCGGCAATCGGACGGCGGTCGCGAGATGATCGTCATGCCGCCACACCGCGTAGCCTGCCGCCTGGCGGCAACGACCCCTGCCACGCGGGAACGCCGGGCGGCAGCGTGCGGAGAGCGTCGGCGGCGGGTCGTGCCGGCGTTGCACTCCGAGGGTGCCGTCACGACGCGGACGCGACGACCATCGGCTCCGACGCCCGCGCGCCGTTGTCCACATCCTGTGGACAACGTGCGCCGCAACGGCAGTAGACCAGCGGAAATCCGGTTCGGCAACGGATGTCGGAAACCCTTTGCCGCCTGGTGCCCGCCTGCCGCAGGCGATGCCGGAAGGGAAGATCTGGAGGCCCTGGCGGCACTGGGCGGCAACCACATGTGGCGACGAGCTGCCAGGGGAGCGGCAGGCGAGCGGTCATGCGGCAGTGGAGGGGTGGCATGACGCCGAAGCGACAAAAGGGCTGCTCAGGGGCTCCCAACTCCGGCTCAGCTCCGTACCGTGGTGAACGCGCGGAAGAACGGCAGCCGAAGCGGAGGGTTCGGGTCATCCTGCCGGAGGAACCGCCGGTGCTTGCGCCGAGAGCGGCGCGGGCGCTGCTTCGAGCGCTGATCGAGGCGCACCAGCGACGCGAGAACCGAGCCGGTATCGCGGACACAGAGACCGGCTCGCACCGCGTATCCGACGACGAGGACGGCAGGCATGGCAGCCGCTGAAGCTTCCAATCCCCCTGGAGACGAGGTCGCACCGCAGCGATCCACTCGGCTCCGGTTCGCGTTCTACGGACGTGTCTCCACCGAGGACCAGCAGGACCCCGAAGCGTCTCGACACTGGCAGCTCACCCGGGCCAGGTCCCTGATCGATCCGCACGGCGGAGTGATCGTTGCCGAGTATTTCGATGTGGGGCAGTCCCGGTCGATCCCGTGGCAGCGTCGGCCGCAGGCGAATGAGTTGCTGGTCGAGCTCCGCAATCCCGGCCGGGCGTTCGACGCCGTGGTGATCGGTGAACCCCAGCGGGCGTTCTACGGCAACCAGTACGGGCTCACGATCGAGTTGTTCAAGCACTTCGGCATTCCGCTGTGGGTGCCGGAGATCGGCGGGGCGATCGATCCAGCGAACGAGGCCCACGAGCTGATCATGTCCGTCTTCGGGGGCATCAGCAAAGGCGAGCGCAACCGCATCAAGATCCGCGTGCGCACCGCGATGGCCTCGATCGCGCAGATGGAAGGCCGGTTCCTCGGCGGACGCCCGCCGTATGGCTACCGCCTGGCCGATGCGGGCCCGCACCCCAACCCCGGCAAGGCCGCCGAAGGGCGACGGCTTCACAAGCTCGAACCCGATCCGATCACCGCGGACGTCGTACGGCGGATCTTCGAAGAGTTCCTCGGCCGCAAGGGCATCTACACCGTCGCCGAGGGACTGACCCGCGACGGCATCCCCTCCCCGTCCGCCTACGACCGCAAGCGCAACCGCCACCGCAGTGGCATCGGCTGGTCCAAGAGCGCCGTCCGCGCGATCCTGCAGAACCCCCGTTACACCGGACGGCAGGTGTGGAACAAGCAGCGCAAGGACGAGGTCCTGATCGACATCGATGACGTCGCCCTCGGTCACACGACGAAGATGCGCTGGAACGACACCGATCAGTGGATCTGGTCCGACAAGCCCGCCCACGAACCACTGATCGACACCGACGACTTCGAGTTCGCCCAGGCCCTCTTGGCCGCGAAGGGAAACCGGGCCGTCGTACGAGAGCCACGCCGCGCCAGCCATCCCTACGTACTGCGCAGCCTGTGCCACTGCGGCCTGTGTCATCGCCGGATGCAGGGCAACTGGACCAACGACGCTCCGTACTACCGATGCCGCTACCCGCAGGAATACGCCCTCGCCAACGGGATCGACCATCCCAAGTCCGTCTACGTCCGCGAGGACGAGATCCTCGAGGTCCTGGACGAGTGGCTGGGAGGCGCCTTCAGCCCTGAACGCCTCGACGAAACCATCACCATCCTCGAGCGATCGCAAGGCGAGCTTCCAGGCCAGGAGGCCGCAGAGATCGTCGCCCGGCAGACTCTCGCCGACTGCGATCGCAAGCTCGAACGCCACCGGGCCGCCCTGGAGGCGGGCACCGATCCGAAGATCGTCAAGCAGTGGATCGACGAGGTCAACGCCCAGCGGGCAGCCGCCCAGGCACAGCTCCAGGCCATCGACGACCGCCCTCGCCGCCTGTCGAAAGAGGAGATCGCGACCATGATCGATGCCCTGGCCGACCAGATCGGCGGACTGCGGTTCGCCACCCCAAAGAGAAAGGCCGAGATCTACGGCAACCTCGGCCTCAAGCTCACCTACAAGCCCCACGAACGCATCGTGCGCGCTGAGATGATTCTCAACGCGCACGGTATGGGCAAACTGTCGTGTCCGAGGGGGGACTTGAACCCCCATGCCCCGTAAAGGGCACTAGCACCTCAAGCTAGCGCGTCTGCCTATTCCGCCACCCGGACCTGGTGACCTCCGCGGCTTCCCGCATCGGCTGCCACAGGTTAGCAAATCCCCGGTGATGCCGCGAAGTCGGTTTCGGCCGAGGGTGGGGTCGCCGAGAGGGGAGGGGCCTGAGGGAGGATGGTGCCGCCGGAACAACCTGGGCGAATCGAGCCGGACGCCGGTGATCGGCCGCTCTGCGGCTGGTACGTCCCGGTTCGGCGCCGCGCACGCGAGGAGGCAATGTGAGTAATCCTTCGGCGGAGGATGAGGTCGTCCAGCTGTGCAGCGACCTGATCCGCATCGACACCTCGAATCCGGGGGACCACAGCGGGCCGGGGGAGCGGGCGGCCGCGGAGTACGTCGCGGAGAAGCTTTCCGAAGTCGGCCTCGAGCCGAAGATCTACGAGTCGCACGCGAAGCGGTCGAGTGTGGTCGTACGGATCGAGGGGACCGATCCGCAGCGGGACGCCTTGTTGATCCATGGGCATCTGGACGTCGTTCCGGCGCGTAGGGAGGACTGGACCCGCGATCCGTTCGGCGGGGAGGTCGCCGACGGCTGCGTGTGGGGGCGTGGCGCGGTCGACATGAAGGACATGGACGCGATGGTCCTCGCGGTGATCCGGGAGCGGCTGCGTCAGGGCCGGCGGCCGGAGCGCGACGTCGTGCTGGCCTTCCTCGCGGACGAGGAGGCGGGCGGTAAGTGGGGTGCGCACTGGCTGGTCGACAACCATCCGGAGCTGTTCGAGGGGTGCACGGAGGCGATCGGGGAGGTCGGCGGGTTCAGTCTGACGCTGCCGAACGACGAGCGCCTGTACCTGATCGAGACCGCCGAGAAGGGCCTGGCCTGGATGCGGTTGATCGCGGAGGGTACGGCCGGGCACGGGTCGATGGTGCATCCGGACAACGCGGTCACGGCGCTGGCGGCGGCGGTCGCGCGACTGGGTGAGCATGAGTTCCCCGTACGGCTCACGAAGACGGTGCGCGCCTTCCTGGAAGAGGTGTGCGACGCGACGGGGATCGAATTCGACTCGGACGACATCGAGAAGACGGTCCGCGATCTCGGGCCGTTGTCTCGAATGATCGGCGCGACCCTCAGAAACACCCTGAATCCGTCTGTTCTGGACGCAGGTTACAAGACCAACGTAATTCCGCAGAGCGCCACCGCTCAGGTGGACGGGCGATTCCTGCCAGGGCACGAGGAGGAGTTCTTCGCGACCGTCGACGAACTGCTCGGCGAACACGTCCGCCGGGAGTTCGTCCACCACGACATCGCGGTGGAGACGGAGTTCGACGGGCCGCTGGTCGCGGCCATGGCGGCGGCGCTGAGGGCGCACGACCCGCAGGCCCGGCCGGTGCCGTACTGCCTGTCGGGCGGGACGGACGCGAAGTCGTTCGCCACGCTCGGCATTCGCTGCTTCGGTTTCGCGCCATTGAAACTGCCGAAGGATATGGATTTTTCCGGAATGTTCCACGGCATCGATGAGCGCGTTCCCGTCGACGGTCTCCGTTTCGGGGTAAATGTCCTCGACCATTTTCTTGATCACGCCTGAAAAACGGCTCCGATTGTCGATTCAATGCTCTCCGTGGTGATAGCGTGACTCAGCGTACGGAACGCCTTTGCGTTCCGCGCGGTGGGTCGATGCCAAGGAGGGCGCGTGGTGTCCAGGTGGTCGTGGTCACGGGGGTCCGCCTCCGTCGCGTGCCGCCTGGGTCTCCTCGCGCGGTCGATCGCTCGACGCCCACGAGGCGTCCCCGCACGCGTGATCGACCCATGCCTGCTCAGCGTCCCCGCAAAGGCGGTCGCCCGACACCCGCACGGTGTCTCCGCACGGGTCCCACACCCGCATGGCGTCTCCCTACGGGACGGCGTCTCCGTACGGGTCCCACACCCGCACGGCGTCTCCCTACGGGACGGCGTCTCCGTACGGGTCCCACGCTCGCGCGGCGTCTCCCTACGGGGCCGACGCTCGCACGGCGTCGCCGTACGGGCGGTCGTCTCGCGCCTGCGCGGCGTCCTCGCGCGGCCGGTCACCCGGCGCCTGCTCGCCATGGCGGGCGTCGCCGTCGCCGGCTGGCTTCTCGGGGCCGCCGGGCAGGCACACGCCGACACCGTTCCGGGAGCACGCCTTCCCCATGCGGCCGCGCCGGCGGGCGGGCATGTCACCGCGACCTCGCGTGACGTGCCGCCGCTGCGCATTGCCGCACCGGCCGTGCAGTTTCCCCGGACGGCTCTGCGGCATCCACACTCACCGCTGATTCCCGCTTTGCCGTCACAGGCGGCGGGCGGAGTGGCTGGAGCCCTCCGGCCCGGCACATCGAAGATCACGGCGGATCCTTCTCGGGCACCGCGGCAGTCCGGTCATGGCCGGCGCGCCGTGACCGGGCAGTCCGGTCACGGCAATCGAGCCATGGCCGGGCGTTCCGGCCATGGCCACCGTGTCGCGGCCGGGGGCAGGCCGGTGACGAGCACCGGTCCGTTCGCCGCAACGGGGGCGTCCGAGAAGGCATCCGCCGTTCACAAGACCCGTTCCCGGGGTTCCGCGCCGGCCGTGCCACGGATGCCGCGACCCCTGCCGCACCGGGCACAGGCGCTTCCGCCGTCCGTCGGTGACGGCCTCACCCAGGAGGCGGGGCTCTGGCGCGCCCCCGGGTTCGGGGCGGCCTCGGGCCGCCCGCGGTCGTCCGCCCTCCTCGTGGGGGCGGTTCCGCCGGCCGTCCGCACTGCAGCGGACGAGCCTTCCTTTTCGCCTGACTAGTTCCCCCATCACCGGCCCGGCCCCCGCCGGGTCGAGGCGTGCCCGCATTCCCGCGGCCACGCCGTGAATCCCCCCCATGCGAGACGTCCTTCGGACTCACGAGAGACGTTCTCCGATCTCTGTAATGAAGGAGCTTCATCCATGCCTACGTGGGCGAAGAGCACCGCGCGTGCCACCCTGCTCACCGCGAGTTTCGTCGCGCTCGGTGCCGGTCCGGCCCTTGCCGACGTCACCGACGGCACCGGCAGCGTGCTCGGCGGCAACCAGATCAAGGCGCCCGTCTCGGCGCCCGTCGACGTCAGCGGCAATGCGCTCGCCGTCGCCGGCCGCTCGGTCGCCGGCTCGACGGGCGGCGCGTCCGTGCGCCGCGGCGACCCCGGCGGCGGGCAGTCGACCTCAGGACGCCACAGCGTCGGCGGCGGCAACCAGGTCGACGCACCCGTCAGCGCACCCGTGAACGCCTGCGGCAACGCCGTCGCCGTCTTCGGCCGATCCGCGGCCGGCTGCGAGGGCGGCGCCGCCGTCTCCGGCGGTCACGGCGGATACATGTTCGGAGGCGGGCACACGACCGGAAAGGGCTCCGTGCTCGGCGGCAACCAGATCAACGCCCCCATCAGCGCGCCAGTGAACCTCTGCGGCAACTCGGCGGCCGTGCTCGGCGCGGCGGTCGCCGGCTGCAAGGGCGGCGCGGCGGTCCGGCCCGGTGGCTACGGCAACGGCACCGGGGGATCGACCTCCGGGCGGCACAGCGTCGGCGGCGGCAACCAGGTCAACGTTCCGATCAAGGCCCCCGTCAACGTGTGCGGCAACGCCGTCGGCCACGCGGTCGCCGGGTGTGAGGGCGGCGCGGCGGTCACCGGTCCCGGGTCCACCAGCGGCGGCCGTACGAGCGGTCGGCACAGCGTCCTCGGCGGCAACCAGGTGAACGTCCCGGTGACCGCGCCGATCAACGTCTGCGGCAACGCCGCCGCGGTCCTCGGCGACGCGGTCGCCGGCTGCGAGGGCGTCATACCGCCCGTGCGCGGCGGCTCCGGCGCCGGCGGCCGTACCAGCGGTCGGCACAGCGTCGGGGGCGGCAACCAGGCCACCGTCCCCGTGACCGCGCCGATCAACGTCTGCGGCAACGCCGCCGCCGTCATCGGCCACGCGATCGCCGGCTGCGCCGGGGGCGCGGGGGCCACCGGGGGCGACCACTGCGCCTCCTCGCACCACTCCTTCCACACGATGCGGGCGCCGCTGAGCGAGCTTCCGCAGCTGCCGGGCACGTCGCCGCGTACGGGAGCGGTGGCGGCGAACCCGGCGGCCATGCCGGTGTTCCCCCGGCTGCGGTTCCAGCCGATCCGGCACCTGACCGCGCCCGTCGCGCCGGCGATCCCCGACGCGCCGAAGCCGCCCGTCGCGGTCCCGGTCCCCCCGACCGGGCGGAGCACCTCGGGGAACGCGCCCGTTCCGACTCTTTCGGCCGGGGAGAACACCCCCGTTCCGTCCCTCCCGACCGGGGGGAACATCCCCGCCCCATCCATCCCCGCCCCATCCATCCCGGCCACAGGAAACACCTCGGCCGCTGGGAACACCTCCGCCCCGGCCGAAGGTGCCGTCCCGACCTCCCAGTCCGGGCAGAGCGCCCCCGTCGCGGCGGGCCGCCTGGACGATCTCGCCGGCGGGATCGCGGGTGCCCTGCCGGACCTGCCGAAGCCGGTCCGGGTCGGTGCCCCGGTGAGCGGCCGGCCGACTGCGGCCGGCACGGCGAAGACCGGCTCCCCCATCGGCTCCGCTGTCACCGGGACCGGTGTCGCCGACGCGATCCCCGGGGCTCGGGCGCTACCCGACCTACCGAGCGTCCCGGTCACCCGGCCAGTTCCGCAGGCGGGAGCCGCGCTGCCCGTCCCGGGCCGGTTCGGTGTGCGGCCGGTGAGCGGGCAGCCGGAACGGATCCCCTCGATGCGGACGGTGGCGGCGCAGGAGCCGGCTCAGGCGGAGCGGGGAGCGCTGGCCGCCCTCGCGCTGGCCGGGCTGCTCGCCGCGTCGTCCGGCGCGATCTCGATGGTCCGCCGCTTCCGCGACCGCTGAACCGCGTCGCGACCGCTGAACCGCGTCGCGACCGCTGAACCGCGTCGCGACGGCTGAACCGCGTCGCGACGGCTGAGGCTCAGCCGCGATGGCCGAGGCCTGGCAGCAACGACTGAGGCCCGGCCCCAACGACCGAGGCTCGGCTGCGACGGCTGAGGCCGGTCGCGACCACTGAGGCCCGGTCGGCCATGATCGCGGGGGCGCGCCCGCCGAGGAACGGCTGACCGTGATCTCGAGCACTCCTTTGCCTGGCCCGGAGACCCCGGGCCAGGCAAAGTCCATCACCGACCATACAAGCCTCATGACGGGGCGTAGCAAAACCTTGTGTCGGACCAGGCAAAGCCCTATGAAAGGGAAAGTTCACGCCAAGCCGTGCCTTGCGCTCACGTGCAGGGCACATTGCTGTAGCGTCGAAGGGGCCGAGAACTGGCGGCCCCTACATGGTGCGCGTCGCGCGGATGACCTTGCGTCGGAGCTGGATTCGCCGGCGTCCGTCGGGGTACACCCGCACCCGGACGAGTTCCCACCCGCCGTGTTCGGCGTGCTCGACCATCACTTGCCTGGCGGCATCCCGTGTCGTGCCGCGCGGCAGGTGTAGTACTAGGTAGGAGTACTCCAGCATTGGCCTTATTCTGCTCCGTCTAGGGGTCCTCACGGGGAGCGTGTGATCCTCTTCCGCGGAACCGGTCTACCGCGTCGCACGTTGACCGGCTTCGGGGTGGCACTTGATGACTCCCGCCGCAGTCGAGATTTGTGAGGTTCAAGCACCGTGCCCGACAGCAACGGCACCACGAGGTCCAACGGCAACCGCCTGGTGATCGTCGAGTCGCCTGCCAAGGCCAAGACGATCGCGGGGTATCTCGGCCGTGGCTACGTCGTGGAGTCCAGTATCGGCCACATCCGCGATCTCCCGGAGAAAGCAGCCGATATTCCGGCGAAGTACAAGGGTGAATCATGGGCCCGGCTCGGTGTGAACGTCGATCATGACTTCGAGCCACTGTACGTCGTGAACGCGGACAAGAAACAGCAGGTCGCCAAGCTTAAGAAGCTGCTGCAGGACGCCGACGAGCTCTTCCTCGCGACGGATGAGGACCGCGAGGGCGAGGCGATCGCCTGGCACCTCCGCGAGGTACTGAAACCGAAGGTGCCGGTGCACCGCATGGTGTTCAACGAGATCACCCGGGACGCCATCCGCGCCGCTGCCGAGAACCCTCGCGACCTGAACATCAAGCTCGTCGACGCGCAGGAGACCCGGCGCATCCTCGACCGCCTGTACGGCTACGAGGTCAGCCCGGTGCTGTGGAAGAAGGTCATGCCGAAGCTGTCGGCGGGCCGGGTGCAGAGCGTCGAGGTCCGCCTGGTGGTCGAGCGGGAGCGCGAGCGCATCGCGTTCGTCCCGGCGCACTACTGGGACCTGTCGGCGACGTTCGACACCGGCAAGCCGGAAGAGCCCTCCTCTTTCGCGGCCACTCTCGTTTCACTGGACGGCAAGCGGGTCGCTCAGGGCCGCGACTTCACCGCGCAGGGCACGCTGAAGACGCAGGACGTCCTGCACCTGGACGAGGCCGCCGCGCGGGGCCTGGCCGAGCGCTTGCGCGACCGGCCATACGCCGTCACGTCGGTGGAGCGCAAGCCGTACCGCCGCAGCCCCTACGCCCCGTTCCGTACGACGACGCTGCAGCAGGAGGCCAGCCGCAAGCTGGGCTTCTCGGCGAAGTACACGATGCAGGTCGCGCAGCGGCTGTACGAGAACGGCTTCATCACCTATATGCGAACCGACAGCATCACGCTGTCGGAGACGGCGATCAAGGCCGCGCGCAGCCAGGCCAAGGCGCTGTACGGCGCCGACTACATTCCGGACAAGCCGCGCGTCTACCAGAGCAAGGTGAAGAACGCCCAGGAGGCGCACGAGGCGATCCGCCCGGCCGGCGACAGCTTCCGCACCCCGGGCGAGACCGGGCTGTCCGGCGACCAGTTCAAGCTGTACGAGCTGATCTGGAAGCGCACCGTCGCCAGCCAGATGAAGGACGCCACGGGGCAGTCGGTGTCCGTCCGGGTCGGCGGCGAGTCGACGACCGGCGAGCGGGCCGAGTTCGGCGCGTCCGGAAAGATCATCACCTTCTACGGTTTCCTCAAGGCGTACGTCGAGGGCGCGGACGACCCGGCGTCGGACCGCGACGACCAGGAGCGTCGCCTGCCGCAGCTGGCGGAGGACGACCCGCTCACCGCGACGGAGCTGGACGCCGACGGCCACTCGACGCGGCCGCCGGCCCGCTACACCGAGGCCAGCCTGGTCAAGGACCTGGAGGATCGGGAGATCGGCCGGCCGTCGACGTACGCGAGCACGATCGGAACGATCCTCGACCGCGGGTACATCTTCAAGAAGGGCACCGCGCTGGTGCCGTCGTTCCTGGCGTTCGCCGTGGTCAATCTGCTGGAGAAGCACTTCGGCCACCTCGTCGACTACGACTTCACCGCGCGCATGGAGGACGGCCTCGACGAGATCGCCCGCGGTGAGGCCGAGCGGGTGCGCTGGCTGCGGCGCTTCTACTTCGGCGACAACGGCGACGAGGGACTCAGGGACCTGGTCAACCACCTCGGCGAGATCGACGCCAAGGAGATCAGCTCGTTCCCGATCCTGGACAGCGACATCATGATCCGGGTCGGGCGCTACGGGCCGTACCTCGACCGGGACGGCGAGCGGGTCAACATTCCCGACGACACGGTGCCGGACGAGCTGACCAAGGAGAAGGCCGAGGAGCTGTTCGCGCAGCCGAACGGCGACCGCGAGCTGGGCATCGACCCGGGGACCAAGCACCCGATCGTGGCCAAGAAGGGCCGGTTCGGGCCGTACGTTACCGAGATCCTGCCGGACGACGCTCCGAAGAGCGCCAAGCCGCGTACGGCCTCGCTGTTCGCGTCGATGGCGCTGGACACCGTGACGCTCGAGGACGCCCTGAAGCTGCTGTCGCTGCCCCGCACCCTGGGCGAGATCGACGGCGAGCCGGTCACCGCGCAGAACGGCCGGTTCGGCCCGTACCTCAAGAAGGGCACGGACAGCCGGTCGCTGCAGAGCGAGGACCAGCTGTTCACGGCCACCATCGAGGAGGCCAAGGAGATCTTCGCCCAGCCGAAGCAGCGCGGGCGGGGCCGGGCGGCTGCGACGCCGCCGCTGCGCGAGCTGGGGGAGGACCCGGCCAGCAAGACTAAGATCGTCATCAAAGAGGGACGTTTCGGCCCATACGTCACCGACGGCGAGACCAACGCCAGCCTGCGAAAAGGCGACGAAGTCGAGTCGATCACCATGCAGCGGGCGCTCGAGCTCCTCGCCGAGCGTCGCGAAAAGGTGGCTGCGGGTGGCGGAAAGAAGCCGGCCCGGCGGCGTACGGCGAAGTCTCGTTCCTGACCCTCTGAGGTGGATACGCTGACACAATGACCAGAACGGGCAGCTCTCCCGGTGTGCTGTCGATCAAGCCGTTTCGTCGGCTCTGGATCGCGCTTTCGTTGTCCAGCTTCGGCGATTGGCTGAGCATCCTGGCGTTGACCGCGCTGGCCGGCTCGCTCACCAAGGGCTCCGCCGAGAACTACGCGATCGGCGGCGTCCTCGTCGTCAAACTGCTCCCGGCGCTGGTCTTCGGGCCGCTCGCCGGTGCGGTGGCCGACCGCTTCGACCGCCGCACCACGATGGTGATCGCGGACATCCTGCGGTTCAGCCTGTTCCTGTCGATCCCGATCGTGGGCCGCCTCGACTGGCTGTACATCGCGACCTTCCTGATCGAGGTCGTGACGCTGTTCTGGATCCCGGCCAAGGAGGCCACGGTCCCGAACCTCGTGCCGAAGGACCGTCTGGAGAAGGCCAACCAGCTCAGCCTGATCTCGACGTACGGCTCCGCGCCGGTGGCGGCGGGGACGTTCTCGGTGCTGGCGCTGATCGCGGGCGTGGTGTTCTCGAACCAGCGCCAGCAGGCCAACCTCGCGCTGTACATCAACGCGGTGACGTTCCTGGTCTCCGCGATCACGATCTTCACACTGCGCGAGATCCCCCGGCAGGGCGGCAAGGTCTCGGTCCCGTCGATCCTCAAGCAGATCATTGCGGGCTGGCGGTTCGTCGGCTCGACGCCGCTGGTACGCGGCCTGACCGTCGGGATCGTCGGCGCGTTCGCGGCGGGCGGCGCGGTGATCGGCATCGCCAAGGTCTACGTCAAGGCCCTCGGCGGGGGCGACGCCGCGTACGGTGTCGTCTTCGGCATGGTGTTCGTCGGCATGGCGATCGGGATGTTCATGGCGCCCCGCATCCTGAAGGACTTCAGCCGCCGACGCCTGTTCGGCCTGTCGATCATCGGGGCGGGCATCGCCCTCGCGCTGATCGCGATCATCCAGAACCTCGTCATCGTCGCCCTGCTGACGGCCGTCCTGGGGACCGGTGCGGGCATCGCCTGGGTGGTCGGCTACACGCTCGTCGGCCTGGAGGTCGAGGACAGCGTGCGCGGGCGCACCTGGGCGTTCCTCCAGTCGCTCGTCCGCGTCGTGCTGCTGCTCGTGATCGCCGCCGTGCCGTTCATCGCGGGCGCCGTCGGCGACCACCTCCTGAAGTACGGCAAGAACGGCGTCTACCACTTCGGCGGCCCCAACGCCGTCCTGCTGCTCGGCGCGCTGGTCGCCGTCATCGTGGGCCTGCTCGCCTACCGGCAGATGGACGACCGCAAGGGCATCCCGCTGTCCCGCGACCTGATGGCGGCGCTGCGCGGCGAGGTGTACACCCCCGAGGAGCCCGGCAGCGGCGAGCGCGGGGTGTTCCTCGCGTTCGAGGGCGGCGAGGGCGCCGGGAAGACCACCCAGGCGCGTCTGCTCGCGATCTGGCTCCGCGACCAGGGCTTCGACGTCGTCACGACCCGCGAGCCCGGCTCGTCGAAGATGGGCATGCGGCTGCGCGCGATCCTGCTCGACAAGGAGACCACGAACCTGTCCTCCCGCGCCGAGACCCTGCTGTACGCCGCCGACCGGGCGCAGCACGTCGCCGAGGTCATCCGCCCGGCGCTGCAGCGCGGCGCGATCGTCGTCACCGACCGGTACGTCGACTCGTCCCTGGCCTACCAGGGCGCCGGCCGCGAGCTGAAGGTCAAGGAGATCGCCGAGGTGAACGGCTGGGCCACCGGCGGCCTCACGCCCGACCTGACGATCATCCTGGATGTGCCGTCCGAGGTCGGGCTGGGCCGGTTCGCCTCCCCGGCCGACCGGATCGAGTCCGAGCCGCGGGAGTTCCACGAGCGCGTACGCCGCGGGTTCCGCGCTCTCGCCGAGGCCGAGCCGCACCGGTACCTCGTGATCGACGGCACCCAGCCGCAGCAGGAGATCAGCCGGCAGATCCACGACCGGGTCCGCGCCATCCTGCCCGACCCCGTCCCCGCCACCGCCGAGGCCGTCACCAGCACGATGCCGATCATCAGCGACTGATCAGAGGGGAACGGCCCCTGGATGATCCAGGGGCCGCTCCGGCCGGGCCTCACACGTTGTAGACCCACTTCGACGTCCACACCCGGATCCACGTGCCGGGCGGGTAGGGCCGCCCGTTCGTGAAGATCCAGTGGTTCTTGGAGCGGAAGCAGTCGACGTCGGGCCAGTGGGGGGAGCCGTAGGAGTTGGAATTGCGCCCCGGCGGGAGGTTGCGGCGCAGGGAACCGGGCTGGCAGGTGAGGTGCGAGCTCGAGTCGCGGGCCAGCTCCAGGGTGCTGCTGCTGCGGTTGTACACGATCCCGCAGGGCTTCACGCCTCCACAGGTCGCGTCCGCATGCGCCGCGGGCGCGCCCCCGATGACGGCGCCGGCGAGCGCGCTCGAAAGCGCCCCGGTGATCACGGCCGTCCGCTTCATGGACAGTCCCTTCTTTCTTGGCCGACATATCGCCGGCCGACTGGTGGAAAATGCGGATTAACCCCGTGCCGAGCATTTCGGCGTCCGCAGTGAAAGCCTCCCTGAGCGTCCTTCTTTGGGACAAGGGCGTGGGCGGTGTGAGATCTCGTGGGATACGATGACCCCGTTCACCTGAGGCGATGCGCCGCTCTGGGACGGTTTCGGGAGGCGCGCCGCAGGGGTCAGACGGCGGACGGGATCCCGGCCACGGGGGTGGCGACATCCGGAAATGACCGAGTCGCAGACACCTCAGACGTTCGCGGACCTTCTCAGCGCGTTGAAACGGCGCAGTGGCCAAAGCTTTGAATCACTGGGCCGCAGGGCGAATATCAGCAGGTCAACGCTTCATCGATATTGCACGGGCGACAGCGTTCCGCCGAATTTCGGTCTCGTCGAGCGCATCGCGAACGCCTGCGGCGCCACCCGCGAGGAGTCGGCGGAGCTCTACCGCAGCTGGGTCATCGCCGACGGAGGAGCCGACCCTCTCCCACCCTCCCGGGAGGAGTCTGCGGAGGTCGGATCCGCCGGGGAGGGGACTGCAGAGGTCCTGTCCGCGGGGGAAGAGGTCCGGTCCGCTGCCATGAAGGGGACCCGGTCCGTTGAGGTCCCGGTCACGGATCGCGAGGAGGCCCTGTCCGCTTCCGCTCCGGCCCCGGACGCCGGTGGCGCTCCCCGTCGAACGCTTCGGCCCCGAGGGCGTCGCCAGGGCCGGCGGCTCGTTCTCGCGGCGGCCGTGGCGGTCACCCTGCTGCTGGCGGGCTGGAGCGACACCATCGACCGTGGGCCGGTGACGATGATGCCCGCGGGCGGCCCGCAGCAGATCACCGGGCCGGACTGGGCGGAGGCGCCGACGCGGGTGCCGCCGACGCTGTTCGGGGTGACCGTCGCGAGCTCCACCGGTGACATGCCGGGGTTCCCGGTCGGGGCCGTACGGCTGTGGGACAGCCGCACCCGCTGGGCCGACCTGGAGCCCGGACGCGGACGGTTCGCCTGGCCGACCCTCGATCGCCTGGTCGCCGGAGCGGGCCGGGCACGGCTGCCGGTGCTGCTGACGCTGGGCGGCACTCCGGCGTGGGCGAGTCCGAGTGGCCCGCTGGGCCCGTACGACGACGGCTCGCGGGCCGCGCCGCCGGATCACCTGACGGACTGGGACGGCTTCGTACGAGCCCTGGTCGACCGTTATCGAGGGCGCGTCGCCGCCTATGAGCTGTGGGTGATGGGCAACGACCCGCACTACTACAACGGCCGGGTCGAGACCCTTGTGGAGATGACACGCAGGGCGAGCCGGATCATCAAGGGCGCCGACGCCCGCGCCACCGTCGTCTGCCCGTCGATGGGCCGCCTGTGGACCGCGGAGGGGGCGGCCGTGCTGCGGCGGTTCGCCGAACTGGGCGGTTACCGCTACTGCGACGCCGCCGGTGTGAAGCTCCACCAGCGCAGGGCGAGCGACCCGCCGGAGACGATGCTCACGCTGACCGGGGAGATCGACCGAATCCTCCACGAGGCCGGCGTCCGCCCGCCCCTGTGGAACACCGGCACCGCCTACGACTTCCCCCTGCAGACGCCTCTTCCCCAGGGGACCGCCGCCGCGTACGCCGCGCGGTTCTACCTCGTCGGCCTCTACGCGCGCTTCGCCAGGATGTACTTCTACAGCTGGGGCAACGCGCATCTGCCGATCACCCTGCAGGCGGACGGCGGAGCGCCGACCGCCGCGGCGAACGCGGTCGCACGGTTGCAGGTGTGGCTGCGCGACGCCAGGATCACCTCGTGCGGCCATGGCGCGGCCATCGGCGTTCCCGCGAACGTGTGGCGATGCCGCTTCACCGCGCCCGGCGAGACACGGACGGTGTACTGGACCGACACGGGCAGCGCCCGCGTCGCGGTAGGGCCGGGTGCGCGGGGACTGGACCGTATCGAGGGCGGCGGCACGACCGTCCACGCGGGCGACGCCCTGCCTGTCACCCAGAGCCCCGTCCTGGTCCGCTCCTCATAACACCGGTGACCTCCGGTGGCCGGTGTGCCGGCCGGTTCGGGTCCTCCTCATGTCCCCGGCCCTGCGACGTGCGCTCCGGCGGCCGGCGCCGGCCACCGGCATCGAGCGCTCCGGCGGTCGATGCCGGCCGTTCGAGTCCTCCTCATGTCCCCAGCCCCGCGACGTGCGCTCCGGTGGCCGGCGTCGGCCGTCGGCATCGAGCGCTCCGGTGGCCGGTGTCAGCCATTAGCATCGAGTACGCCCGCGGGTCGGCAGGCCAGGGCTTGGAGGAGATCGACGCGTGACGGTGTACGACGATCTGGTCGGGCAGGGGCCCGTCATCGAGCAGTTGCAGGCCGCCGCTGCCGCCGGGGCGCGGGCCCTGGCCGGCGAGGGCGGCGGCGGGATGACGCACGCCTGGCTGTTCACCGGGCCGCCCGGGTCGGGCCGCTCGACCGCCGCCCGTGCCTTCGCCGCCGCGCTGCTGTGTCCCGACCAGGGATGCGGGCACTGCGCGTCCTGTCACCAGGTGCTGTCCGGCACCCACGCCGACGTCGAGGTCGTCCGTCCGGCCGGCCTGTCGTACGGCGTGCGGGAGACCCGTGAGCTGGTGCTGCGGGCCGCCTCGTCGCCGACCGGCGGGAGGTGGCGCATCGTGCTGTTCGAGGACGCCGACCGGTCCACCGAGCAGGCGGCGAACGCCCTGCTCAAGGCCATCGAGGAGCCCCCGGCCCGTACGGTCTGGCTGCTGTGCGCGCCGTCGCCGGACGACCTGGTCGTCACGATCCGGTCCCGCTGCCGCCTCGTGACGCTGCGGACGCCGCCCGCGCACGCGGTCGCCGACGTGCTCGTACGTCGGGACGGGATCGACCCGGACGTGGCGGCCACCGCGGCCCGGGCCGCGCAGGGGCACGTGGGGCGGGCGAAGCGCCTGGCCACCGACGAGCAGGCACGCCGCCGCCGCGCCGACGTGCTGGCCGTCCCGGGCCGGCTGACCGGCGTCGGTCCCGCCGTCGTGGCCGCCGAGGCCCTCGTGAAGGCGGCGGAGGCCGAGGCCAAGGAGCTGAGCGCGGAGAAGGACGGGGAGGAGACCGCCGCGCTGCGTCAGGCGCTCGGTGAGAGCGCCAAGGGCCGCATGCCGCGCGGCACCGCCGGCGCCCTCAAGGAGCTGGAAGACCGCCAGAAGTCCCGGACGACCCGAATGAAGCGCGACGCCCTCGACCGGGCTCTTCTCGACCTGGCCTCCTACTACCGGGACCTGCTGGTCGTGCAGCTCGGCGCCGGCGTCGAGCTGGTCAACGCCGACCGTGTCCGGGAGCTGCGGTCGGCCGGGGGCACGCCGGAGGCCACACTCCACCGCCTGGAGGCGATCATGGAGTGCCGGGAGCGCCTGGAAGCCAATGTCAACCCGCTGCTCGCGGTCGAGGCCATGGCGATGGCCCTGCGCACCGGCTGATCCCCTTCTGCGGGCGGCCCCTCGCACACCCGCTGACCTCGCTCTGGCCATTACCGGCCACAGGTCTCATACGTCGCAACACTGGACGAACCACGCACTCAACCGTTCTGATGCCTCCATTGCCGGTTCTTTACCGGCACTCGGTTGACATACCTGGAGGTGTGCAGTGCGGCGCGCCATCATTCTCGTCGCCTGTGCCGCCGTCACGGCGGCACTCGCGGCACCCGCGCAGGCGGGGCCGACGGCGACGACCTCGGCCGACGGAACGGCCGCGGAGTACGTCGTGCTCTACAAGGACGGCGTCTCCCTCGAGACGGCCCACGCGGCGATCCGAGCCGCGGGCGGCACGATCGTCCGGGAGAACACGGATGTGGGCCTGGCCACCGTCCGCTCGACGCGCGCCGCGTTCGGCGCCGACGCCCGGCGGCAGCCCGCCGTCGAGGGGGTCGCGCGGGACCGTGCCGTCGGCGAGGCGCCCAAGGTGACGCACCGGGCGGCCGACAAGAACATCGCGGTCGAGAAGGAAGGCCGCGACGGCAAGGAAGGGCGCGACGGCGGAACCCGCGCCACCACCGCGAAGGTGAAGGGCGATCCGCTGGCCGGCAGCCAGTGGGACATGCAGAAGATCCACGCGACCGCCGACGGGTCGTACCGCGTGGAGCCCGGCAATCGCGGAGTGCGCGTCGGGGTCATCGACACCGGCATCGACGGCAACCACCCCGACATCCGGGCGAACTTCGACCGCGGCCTCAGCCGCAACTTCACCAAGGACATCCCGGTCGACGCCAACGGCACCGAGGTCGACGGTCCCTGTGAGCACCCCTCCTGCGTCGACCCGGTCGACGAGGACGACAACGAGCACGGCACGCACGTCGCCTCGACGATCGCCTCCCCGCTCAACGGGCTCGGCATGGCGGGCGTGGCGCCGAACGTCACTCTCGTCAACATCCGGGCCGGGCAGGACTCGGGCTACTTCTTCCTGCAGCCGGTGGTGGACGCGCTCACGTACGCGGGAGACGCCGGGATCGACGTCGTCAACATGAGCTTCTACACCGACCCGTGGCTGTTCAACTGCCCGGACAACCCGGCCGACTCGGCGGAGTACCAGGCCGAGCAGCGTACGGTGATCGCGGCCTCCGAGCGGGCGCTGGCCTACGCCCACCGGCACGGCGTCACGCTGGTGTCGGCGGCGGGCAACGGCGCCACCGACTACACCAAGACGATCGTCGACGCCTCCAGCCCGGACTACGCGGCCAAGCCCGGCGAGGCGCCGTACAGTCGTACGATCCCGCCGAGCTGCATTTCCGAGCCCAGCGAGGGCCGGAACGTCATCTCGGTCTCCTCGGTCGGCATCAGCGGCCGGAAGGCGTACTACTCCGACTACGGCAACGGGTACGTGGACGTCGCCGCGCCCGGCGGTGACGTGTACGACACCGCCGACGGCAAGCGCGACGTGACGAAGGGCATCCTCGCGGCCTACCCGGAGTCGCTGGCCCGGGCGCGCGGCGAGCTGAACGCCGACGGCACGCCGAACGTCCCGTACGTCGTCCGCGACTGCAAGGGCACGACCTGCGGCTACTACCAGTACCTGCAGGGCACCTCGATGGCCTCCCCGCACGCCGCCGGCGTCGCGGCGCTCATCGTCAGCCGGTACGGGCACCGCGACCCGAGGCACGGCGGCCTGACCCTGTCCCCGGACGTGGTCCAGCGGATCATGCAGGGCACGGCCACCGAACAGCCCTGCCCGTCGCCGCGCGCCTTCACCTACACCCGGTACGTCCTGCAGTCGGACGGCACGTACCAGAAGGTGACCGATACCCACACTTGTGAGGGTTCGACCCGTCACAACGGCTTCTTCGGCAGCGGCCTCGTCGACGCGCTGCACGCCGTCGGCCGCTGACGCGCTCCATCCGAAGCCACGGCCCACTACGGGTGGGCCGTGGCTTCGTCGCGCGGGCGGGTCACAGGTCGGAGCCGCCGGTGACGTCGATCCAGTCCGCGGTCACCCAGCGCGCGTCGTCGGAGGCGACGAACGCGACGACGTCGGCCACGTCCTCCGGCCGGCCGACGCGTCCGAGCGTGGCCCGGGCGGCGGCGGCCGCCTCGGCCTCCGGGTCGCGCAGCCAGGAGGCGTTGACGTCGGTGTCGATGATGCCGGGCGCCACCGTGTTGACGGTGATGCCGCGCGGGCCGAGTTGCTGGGCGAGGGTGCGGGTGAAGGTGTCCAGCGCGCCCTTGGTCATCGCGTAGGTGATGATCTCCGGCATCGCGATCCGGGTGACGCCGGAGGAGATGTTGACGATCCGGCCGCCGTCGCGGAGCCGGGGCAGGGCCCGCTGGGTGATGAAGAACGGCGCGCGGGCGTTGACCGCGAAGACCCGCTCGAACTCCTCCGGCGTGGTGTTCTCGAAGTCGCTGGACGTCGCGATGGCCGCGTTGTTCACCAGGATGTCGAGGCCGTCGAACTCCTCGTCCAGCCGGGCGAACAGCGTGTCCACCGCGTCCGGCGCGCCCAGCTCCGCGCGGACGGCGAACGCCCGATCCTCCCCGATCGCCGCCACCGTCTCCTTGGCCGCCGCCTCGTTGCTGCCGTAGTGCACCGCGACGCGCGCGCCGTCGGCGGCCAGGCGTTCCGCGATCGCCCTGCCGATGCCCCGGCTCGCCCCGGTCACCAGGGCCGTACGGCCGCTCAGGTCGCTCATCCCTCACTCCTTTATGTAGCGATCGATACAGTTAAGGACTGTAGCTTGATTTTTTAGTGATCGCTACACTCGGGTCATGGCCAAGGGACGACCGCGGACGTTCGACCGCGACGAGGCGCTGGACCGGGCGACCATGGAGTTCTGGCGGCACGGCTACGAGGCCACCTCGATCGCCGGGCTCACCGGGGCGATGGGCATCAACCCGCCGAGCCTGTACGCCGCGTTCGGCGACAAGCGGCGGCTGTTCACCGAGGTGGTCGAGCGCTACCAGCGGTCGTACGGGGCGTTCGCGGCGCGCGCCCTGGACGAGGAGCCGACCGCCCGCGCGGCGATCGAGCGCGTCCTACGCGAGGCCGCGGCCGAGTACACCGACCCGGCCCACCCATGGGGCTGCCTGATCATCTGTGCGGCGGTCAACTGCGGGTCCCCGGACGTCGAGGCGGAGATGCGCGACCGGCGGGAGGCTTCCAAGGCGGTGATCCGCGACCGGATCGCCGCCGACGTCGAGGCCGGGCACCTCCCCACCGGCGCGGATCCCGACGCGCTGGCCACCTTCTACGCGGCCACGATCCAAGGCATGTCCACCCAGGCCCGCGACGGCGCGCCCCGCGAGCGGCTGGAGGCCGTCGCCGACCTGGCCATGCGCGCCTGGCCGTCCTCGATGGATCGTCCACAGCCTGTGGATGCCGGACCGTCGTGTGCTGATTAGTCTTGCCGCATGCCGTACCGCGTCACGTTCGTCTGCACGGGCAACATCTGCCGCTCCCCGATGGCCGAGCACATCTTCCGCCGGCACGTCCAGGATGAAGCCCTCGACGTGGAGGTGGACAGTTCCGGCACCGGGCGCTGGCACGTCGGAGACCCCGCCGACCACCGCACCGTCGCGACGCTGCGCCGCGCCGGATACACCTCCTCGCACCGGGCGCGCCAGTTCGAGCCGGCCTGGTTCGACCACTACGACCTGATCCTCGCGCTGGACGAGAGCCACCAGCGCGACCTGCGTCGCCTGGCCCCCGACGAGGAGGCCACGGGCAAGATCCGCCTGCTGCGCGAGTTCGACCCGGACGCCCGCGACCTCGACGTCGCCGACCCGTACTACAGCCGCGACTCGGCCTTCGATGAGGTCCGCGAGCAGATCGAGGCGGCCGTGCCGGGCCTGCTCGACCACGTCCGCGAAGAGCTCAAGAACACCGACTGACCATGGAGCGGCTGCTCGGCACACTCGTCGCGGACGTCGCCGACCTCGGCACGAGCCACGAGTGGTCGCTGCGCCGGGTCACCCTCGCCGACGGGCGCAGGGTCTTCGTCAAGGAGGCCCGGCGCAGGATCGACGGCCTCTTCGCGGCCGAGGCGGCCGGGCTCCGCTGGCTGCGCGACGGCTGGCGACAGGCGACCGGCGCGGAGACACCGAGGGTGCCGGGGACGCCGGGGGAGAAGTCCCGAGAGAAGACGCCCGACGAGGAGACGCCCGGCGAGAAGACCTTCGGCGGGGAGACGCCTGCGGCGAAGGCGTCCGTTGAGGGGACACAGGAGGAGGAGTCGTCGGGCGGGGCGAGGCCCCGAGAGAAGACGCCCGGGGGGAAATCGTCCGGTGACGAGGAGTCCGGGCCCGTTCCCGAGGTGCTCGCCGTCGATGACACGAGGCTTGTCCTGCCGTGGATCGAGAGCGGGTCGCCGACGCCGGAGGCGGCCGAGCGGTTCGGCCGGGAACTGGCCGTCCTGCACGGCGCGGGCGCGGAGGCGTACGGCGCGCCGTGGCGCGGCTACATCGCCTCCCTGCCGCTGGACAACGCCCGGGGCTCGTCGTGGCCGGAGTGGTACGCCGAGCGCCGCGTCCTGCCGTACGTCCGGATGGCGGTCAACTGCGGAGCCCTGTCAGCGGGTGACGCGGCAGAACTTGAGCGCGCCGCCGAGCGCATCCCCGACGTCGCCGGACCCGAGGAGCCGCCCGCGCGGATCCACGGCGACCTGTGGTCCGGCAACCTCCTGTGGGGCCGCGACCGGGCGTGGCTGATCGACCCGGCGGCGCACGCCGGGCACCGGGAGACCGACCTGGCCATGCTGGCGCTGTTCGGCGCGCCGCAGCTGGAGCGGATCCTCGCCGCGTACGACGAGACGGCGCCGCTCGCGGACGGCTGGCGGGCGCGGGTGCCGCTGCATCAGCTGCACCCGCTGCTCGTCCACGTCGTCCTGTTCGGCTCGTCCTACCGCGCCCAGACTCTGGCCGCGGCACGGTCCGTACTCACTTCCTGATCGGTCACCCCGGCAGGGTCCACTGGCGGCCGGCGCTTCCGTCGCAGGCGGCGAGCTGGAGCTGGGTCGCGTCGGCCGGTTGCGCGGCGGCGAGGCACCTGCCGGACCGCTGCTCGACGACGGTCTTCGCCGCCCCGTCGTACGTCCACCGCTGGCCGCCGCCCGTACCGCCGCACTCCCAGAGCCGTACGTTCGCGCCGTCCGCCGTGCCGTCGGCGTCCAGGCACAGGCCGAAGGAGGCGAGCGTCCCGTCGTCGTGCACGGTCCACTTCTGGGCGTTGGTGCCGTTGCAGACGTACAGCTGGACGGGGTTGCCGTTCGCGGCCCGGCTCGACCGGACGTCGACGCACTTCCCGGCGATCGCCGACGTGATCGGCCCGGTGCGGGTCGGCGGCGTGGCGGTGCCCGGGTACGAGGGAGGCGCCGATGACGCGGCCGTCGCCCAGGACGTGTTCGCGGTGGTGCCGAGGTCCAGGTGGAGCGTGCCGCCGTTCAGGACCGCGGACGGCCGCAGGTAGGCGTTGTTCCAGGTGCGGCCGTTCCAGGTGGCGCGCTGGACGTACGGGGCGTTCGGGGCGGCCTTCGGCGCGTCGATCGTGAGCGTACGGCCGGTGCTGAGCCTGATCACGACCTTGGTGAACTCCGGGCTGCCGAGCGCCAGATCGGCGGTGCCGGGGGTCTCGGGGTAGGCGCCGATCGCGGACCAGACGTACCAGGCGCTCATCGTGCCGAGGTCGTCGTTGCCGACGCCCCAGCCGGTGGGGGAGTCCGGCCACAGCTTGTTCTCCACGTCGCGGATGATCTCCTGGGCGCGCCACGGCCGGCCGACGTAGTCGTACTCCCACGGCAGCTCGATGCTCGGCTCGTTGCCGAGGTTCGCGTGGTCGCCGCCGCTGCCGTCGTACGCGGCGAGCACGTGGTCGAGGTAGGCGATCATCGCGGCGTTCCCGCCCTTGGCGTCCGCGAGGCCGCGCACGTTGAACGGGACCATGCCGGTGTACTGCCAGGACGTTCCCTCCGTCATGTTGCTCTTGGACGCGGGGTCGAACCCGCTGGTCCAGGAGCCGCTGGCGGTGCGGGGCTGCATGAAGCCGCTCGCGGTGTTGAGGAGGTTCTTCCAGTCCTGGGCCCGGCTCACGAACCGCGTCTGCGTGGCCTTGTCGCCGAGCGCGCCGGCGAACGCGCCGATGGCGAAGTCGGCGGTGTTGTACTCCAGGGTCGTCGAGACCGAGCCGTTGTAGTTGCAGCAGCCGTACACGCCGTTGCTCGGCGTGTACCCGATGCTCTGGAGGTAGTTCAGCCCCGGCCGGATCTTGCTGGCGACCGTCGCCCCGCGGATCATCGCGTTCTTCGCCGCGGTCGTGTCGAAGTGCCGGCCGCCGAACGCGTACAGGTCGGCGATGATCGGATCGATGGGATCACCGATCATCGTGTACGTCTCGCCGTTGGCCTGGGACCACTTCGGCAGCTGGCCGCTCTGCGCGTAGTCGTTCACCGCCGACTGGGCGATGTCGCTAGCCTGCGTCGGCGCGATCATGCCGAGGAGCTGTGCCTGCGCGCGGTAGATGTCCCAGCCCGAGTAGTTGGCGTACTGGGCGTGGCCGTGCGCGACCCGGTGCACGGCGTTGTCGAAGCCCATGTAGTGGCCGTCGGCGTCGCTCATGACGTTCGGGTGCAGGAGCGCGTGGTAGAGGGCGGTGTAGAAGACGTGCCGCTGCGCGAGCGTGCCACCGGCCACGCGGATCCGGCCGAGCGCGGCGTTCCAGGCCGTGCGGGCGGCGGCCCGTACGTGCTCGAAACTCGGCGTGCGGACCTCGGCGTCCCGGTTGGCCTGGGCCTCGGCGTCGGAGGTGAACGAGAGGCCGACCCGGGCGGTCACCACCGGGTTCTTGGTCGTGTCGAACGTCAGGTACGCGCCGTTCGGGTCGGTCAGCGGCGCGGCCTGCGGCCGCTGCGGACCGTGCGGGCGCGGGCTGTTCGGCGCGTCGCCCTCCTCGGCCGGGGCCGCCTGTGACGTCACCCGTGCGGTCGAGGCGGCGGCGAGGGTCTTCGCGCCCGGCCGTACCGTCGCGGCCTGCCACGTGCCGGCCGTGAACGGGCGGTCGAAGGTGACGGCGAAGTGGACGGTGTAGCGGTTGCCCTGGCCGCAGAAGTTCCCGCTGGTCACCGACCCGACGACGGCCCGGTCACCGACGACCTTCCAGGTGTCGGCGAAGGTGCCGTTCTGGCTGCCGGTCAGCTTGAACAGCAGGTTCGCCTGGGTGGTGGCCGGAAAGGTGAACCGGCCGATCCCGCCGCGGGTCGTCGTGGTCAGGTCCGTCCGGACGCCGTTGCCCAGCTTGACCGCATAGGAGCCGGGCGAGGCCGTCTCGTCTTTGTGAGAGAAGGACGCGCTCGCCGAGCCGGCGTCGGTGACGGCGCCGACGGTCGGCATGATCGGGACGTCGCCGTACGCCTTGCAGCCCGGCCCGGCCATGTGGGTGAGGCTGAACCCCGTGATCGTCGAGCTGGTGTAGGAGTAACCGCCGCCGTACGGCCGCGGGTTCGTGTCGGGGCTCCACTGCACCATTCCGAACGGCACGTCGGCGCCGGGGAAGTCGTCGGCCGCGTTCGTGGTGCCGAGCAGGGGGTTGACCAGCGAGGCCGGGTTCGTGACGAGCGACGCGGCCTCCGCTCGTACGGGGGTCAGCAGCACACTCAGGACGGCGACGGCCGACAGGAGAACGGCGATGCGGGGTGGGGCGATGGGGCGGGGGAGGGCCATGGGGGTTGTCCTTCGGATGAGGCGGCCGATGACAACGTTGTCTGATCACGTCTACGCTCCGTGAGCGACGGCGTCAATGAATCTGTCAGGACCCGGCCATTCATGTGATGTCCCTCACGTCGGAGTCATACCGGTTGCGCGTAGGCTGACGGCCAGGTTTCACCCCCGGCGGACGGAGCGAGTCATGGGCATGATGATGGCCGTCAGCTTCACGCGGTACGGACGTCTCTACTACCTGGACCCAGGGCCGTATTCTCCCAAGGTCGGCGACAAGGTGCTCGTGCCGACCGAGGCCGGCGCGGAGGTCGCCGAGTGCATCTGGGCGCCGCAGTACGTCTCCGAGGACGTCGATCTGCCCGTCTGCGCGGGCATCGCCGGCGAGGAGCACCTCGCCCGCGACGAGGCCAACCGGCGACGGCGCGCGGAGTCGCGGTCCATCGCCAAGAGGCTCATCCGCAAGCACGAGCTCCCAATGAAGGTCATCGGCGTCGACTACCTCGACCGCGACAACACCTACAAGATCTACTTCTCCGCGCCGCACCGCGTCGACTTCCGCGCCCTCGTCCGCGACCTCGCCCGCGCCATGAAGGCGCGCGTCGAACTCCGCCAGGTCGGCCCCCGCGACGAGGCACGCCTGCAGGGCGGCATCGGTCCGTGCGGGCGCGACCTGTGCTGCGCGACCTTCCTCAAGGACTTCGAGCCGGTGTCGGTCCGGATGGCCAAGGAACAGGACCTCCCCGTCAACCCGCTGCGCATCGCCGGCGCCTGCGGGCGGCTGATGTGCTGCCTGAAGTACGAGCACCCCCTGTACGTCGAGGCGCACAACCGCATGCCCCGCCTCGGCGCGCGCGTGCAGACCGAAAAGGGCGCCGGGCAGGTCGTGGGCCGAAACGTCCCTTCCGACACGGTTACGGTCAGGCTCGACGACGGCGGCCGCTGTGCCTGCCCATCCGCATCCGTGTGCTCACCTCGCAAACAGCACGACCGTCACTATGGTGACACTCTCGGATGACTCGCCGGTACGCTGAGTAGCGAAATAAGGGCCACGCCCGCGTAGGCTGCGAGCGAACCCAACGGCGACGAGAACGGCAACGGCGTGAACAAGTTCCGTACGGTCTCCGTGCTGGCGGCGGCCGCGATCGTGGTGACCGCCTGCACGGACGCCCCGAAGTCCACCGCGTCGGCCCCGTCCCCCAGCGGCATCGCGAACATGTACGCCCAGCGGATCTCCTGGCGCGACTGCGGCAACGGGTTCCAATGCGGCACCCTGCAGGTCCCGTTCGACTACTCCCACCCGACCGGGCGCTTCATCACCCTTCCGGTGATCCGCCTGCCCGCCGAGGGCGGCCAGCGCAAGGGCTCACTCGTGCTCAACCCCGGCGGCCCCGGCGGCTCCGGCGTGGAGTTCGCCCGCGGCTCGGCCCGGCAGTTCGGCGCCGACCTGCGAAGAAACTTCGACATCGTCGGCTTCGACCCACGCGGCGTCGGCCAGAGCCGCCCCACCGTCCGCTGCCTCACCGGCAAGCAACTCGACAAGTTCTTCCAGACCGACACCTCGCCCGACGACCCCGCCGAGGTCAACGCCCTCGTCGACGTCAGCAAGATGTGGGCCGACGAGTGCAAGAACCACATCCCCAGCCTGCTGCCGTACGTCGGCACGGCCAACGCCGCCCACGACATGGACATCCTCCGCGCCGCCCTAGGCGACCAGGGCCTCACTTACTACGGCGCCTCGTACGGCACCTACCTGGGCGCCTACTACGCGGAGGAGTTCCCCAAGCACGTCCGCGCCCTCGTCCTCGACGGCGCCATCGACCCCAAACTGTCCGCCGACGACATCAACATCGAGCAGGCCAAGGGCTTCGACACCGCCACCAAGGCCTTCGCCGCCGACTGCGTCAAGACCAAGGACTGCCCGCTCGGCACCAGCAGCACCAAGTCCGCGCTGAACCGGCTGTCCCAGCTGTTCGCCCAAGCCGACAAGACCCCCCTCCACAACGGTCTGAACGACGGCCGCATCGCCGACGAATCCCTCGTAGAACTCGGCGTCGCCGCCGCCCTCTACAACAAGCAGACGTGGCCCGTCTTGAAATTCGCCCTCAAGAGCGCCATCGACAACAACGACGGCACCACCCTCCTCCGCCTCGGCGACCTCCTCGTCGAACGCAACAAGGACGGCACCTACTCGAACCAGAGTGAGGCCAACATGGCCGTCAACTGCGTCGACAAGCCCTACGAGCGCGACCTGGGCGCCTGGAAGAACCAGGCCGACCGCGCCAAGAAGGCCGCCCCACTCTTCGGCCAGTTCGTCGTCTGGGGCACCCTCCCGTGCGGCTACTGGCCCGTCCAGGACGGCACCAAGCCCAAGGCCTTCACCGCCGAAGGCGCCAAGCCCATCCTGGTCGTCGGCACCACCCGCGACCCCGCCACCCCGTACAAGTGGGCCCAGGGGCTGGCATCGCAGCTGAAGTCCGGTGTCCTGCTCAGCCTCGACGGCGACGGCCACACCGCCTACCTCCAGGGCAACCCCTGCATCACCACCGCGGTGGACCGCTACCTGATCACCGGCGCGCCACCGAGGAAGGGCACCATGTGCCACTGATATGGGTGCGCGAGGAGTGCTGAGGAACCGGTAGACTCACTGCGTCACACCTCGTGTGGCAGGCCGCCTTAGCTCAGTCGGCAGAGCGATTCACTCGTAATGAATAGGTCGTCGGTTCGATTCCGACAGGCGGCTCACCTGTGACATGGGCGTCTCTCCCTCGGAGAGGCGCCCTTCGTCGTCCCTGGTCTCATTCTCGGTCTCATTCGCCTTGAGCAGCGCACGGCCGATGCGCTGAGCGGCGTCGTGGACGAGAGGTGAGGCGACATGCGTGTATCCGCGGGTGACGCGGATGTCGGAGTGGCCCATCATCTCCTGGACCACCGCGAGGGCTACGCCTTGCTCTAGGAGGAGCGTGGCGGCCGTGTGGCGGGCGGCGTGGACGCGGTAGTGGGGGAGGCCGGCGGCGCGGAGGAGATCCGCCCAGGCGTCCCAGTCACGTCGTGGATCGATCGGACGGCCGTTCGGCTGGCAGAAGACGAGATCGTGTCCTTCCCAGACACTGCCGGCCATCTTCCGTTGCCGCTCCTGCCACGCGAAGTGATGGCGGAGGACTTCCACGAGTTCGTCGGCGAGTGCGATGGTCTTCTTACGCCGTTCCTTGATCGTCCGAAAGACCAGCCCTCCGCCGGTCCGCTTCGGGCAGGTGGATGCGTGCTTGACGCAGTTCTTCGGGCAGAGGCCCTTGGCGTCCTCGGGGACGCATTTGTGGCGGCGGCCGGACGTCCGCTTGGCCTTCGGGCAGTCGTTCGGGCATGGGCGGCGGTGTTTGTCCTTGGTGCATTCCGCAGAGTCGTCGCAGCCGTGCTGCCACGTCGTCCGCTGGAGCTGGAACCACACTCGCGCCTCGGCGCGGTAGCTATCGTCACCGCATTGGGGACACTTCGGCGAGTCGGTGACCCACCAGCCGATCACTGACCCGCTGTGATCGCAGCCGAGGCAGGTGGCGATGAGGTATGGCCAGCGCAGCCCCAGAATCTCGCCCTGACGCAGGCCACAGGACAGCCCGACCGACCAGCGTGCGCCGTTGGGGCGCTGCTGTGCCTCGGCGAGGACGGCTCGCGCCTCATCACGCGTTAGGGACTTCAGCTCTGGATTGTCGAGTCGAGGCGGCTGGACAAGCTCGGCGGGATTCCGGCCGACGCGTTGCCGCCGTACGGCGACGCTGTAGGCGCTGGAGATGATCGCGTGGACCTTGCGGACGTGGCTCGGCTTCTTGCCGGCGGCGAACATCTTCGAGTAGAGGGCTTCGAGGTGTTCGGGCTGGCAACGGTCGATTCGGTGACGGCCGATGTTCGGGAAGATCCAGTTTCGGCAGTCCGACCAGTATGCGCTGATCGTGTTCGGCGCCGTCTGCTTGAGCGGCAGGACGGTCGTGAGCCAGTACGTCATCCACTTTTCCACAGTCGGTGGACGACCAGGCTTGTCGACCTTTCCGGCGTCGCGCTTGGCCTCCAGCTCGCGAACTTTCTTCGTCACCTCCCTCTCGCCCTTGGCGGTGACATGTCGCCGGTCGGGACTGCCGTCGTTCTTCACGCCCATCGTGACGCGGCCGTGCCAGCGGCCATCGCTGCCCTTGTAGATCGAGGAACGGCCATCGGGCGCACGTGTGGGCTTGGTTCTGCCTTTCGGCTTGCCGGATTTCTTGGCCAAGCTGATCACTCCTTTCCTGCGGTGCGGAGACGGTTGACGTAGGCGTCGAGCGCGGTGGCGGGGATCTTGCGGCTTCGGCCGATGTAGACGGATTCGATCTCGTTCGCAGTGAGGAGTTCATAGAGCTTCGTCCTGCTGATTCGGAGGAGCGCGGCGGCTTCGGGGAGCGTGTAGAGGAGCGGCGTGTCAGGTGCGGTCGTCGTGGCGTTCACCTCCTTTGGGGTCGTTCGTCCGCGTGGACGTCCGGACGCTGTGCGGCTCTACGCGCGCAGACGTGCGCGAGGACGCGGACGAACGGGCGGTCACGGACGTTGGGCGGCACGCCAGCGGCCTCGGGAGACCTGCTGGACGCGTCCGTTATGGGCGTGCTCTTGGAGTCGGCTGTAGACCCAGGTGCGGCCCATGCCGGTGATCTTCATGACCTGGGAGACGGACAGCCCTTCATCGGGTGCTTCGAGCAGCGCCGTCCACAGGGCCTGTTCGGGGCCGTCGGCGATGATCTCGGCGACGATCACCTCCTCTTCGGTGATCGTCCGGGCGATGGCGTCGGCGGACAGGGCGTCGAGACGTGGTCGACGGTTTCGGTGGGCGCGGGCGGTGGCGCGCACGCGTTCGTCGGTGAGCAGGTAGGCGCGGGCACGGCGGGGGACATCGAAGCCGGGTGCGGAGATGAGGAACTTGCCGGGTGCGTCGAGGGTGTGGGCGTGCCAGCCAGCGGTGTGGGCGCCTTGGCCGAGGATGAGATCGGTGTCGCGGCGTTCGCGGACGCGGAGGCAGATGCGGATGTCCATCTGGGAGCGGACGGCGCCTTTGCCCATGGCGGCCTGTGTCGGGCGTTGGGTGGCGGCGAGGAGCGTGACGGCGACGGCCCGTCCTCGGCGGGCGATCGAGTCCGCGTCGGCCATCGCGTCGGGGGATTCGTCGGCGAGTTCGGCGTATTCGTCGGCGACGATGATCAGCGCGGGCTCTTCGGGGGTCGGAATCCACAGGCGAGCGCCTTGGCGTGTGAGGCTGGCCGCGCGGGTGTCGAGGACGGTGACGGCGTCGGCGAGGAGTTCGGCGGCCTGGCGCGGGTCGGTGGCGATGCGGTCGAGGCAGGATGCCCAGGGCTGGAGTTCCATGCCGCCCTTGAGGTCGATGCCCCAGATGACGACGTCGGGGCAGGCGGTGAGCGCGGCGAGGATGACGTTGAGGACGCCACTCTTGCCGGATCCGGCGATGCCGGCCACGAGAGCATGCCGGTGGAGGAGCCTCACGCGTACGGGCGTGGCGTCCTCGAAGACGCCGAGTTCGACGGGGTCGGCGACGCTCGTGCCGGTGGGCGCGGGCCAGGGGATCGGGCGGGCGTGCGGGTCCTTTTCGAGGACATGCAGGACGCAATGATCGGCGCGGGCAGGGTCGGGTTCGACGCGGACGGATCCGGGGCGTGTGCCGAGACCGGATTCGATCGCCGGAAGCTTGCCGACGACGTCGCTGACGGTCTGACCGCGTTTGAGAGCGAGGCGAGCCCGCCAGCCCCACAGGTCGACGACAGCGGACATGATGCGGGATCCGGCGAGACCGATCGTCTCGGCGAGGTCGGGCCAGGCGTTCACAGTGCGCTCGATCCGGACGCGCGAGCGGCGTCGGCGGTGCGACCACCACGGCACTCCGCAAATCAGGGTGGCGGCGAGGAGCAGGCCCGGCAGCGGCGGCGAGGCCGGCCCGTGCGCCGTCGCGGCGGCGAGCCATCCGCCTGCGGCGACCACAACGGCAGAGGCGTAGACGCGTTCGATGCCTCGATCGAGCCAGCGCTTACCGCTCGCCAGGATGACGGCGACGGCAACGGCGGTGAGCGCAAGGACGTCTGGCCAGAGCCCGCGGTGGCCGTAGTGGAGGAACGCTGCGGCTCCGGCGAGGAGCACCGCCGTGGTGAGGGGCGCGAGTTCGGAGCGGTAGCGGTAGAGCCATCGGGCGAGTACGGCGATGGCCTCACCTGCGTGCCGGTCGTCGGTGACGACGTACAGCGGCATGGGTTCGGAGCGGCCCCAGCGGCGACGGCGGGTCGGGTAGCGCTGTCTCATCGGTCACCGTCCCGAAGGTCGGCGAGGGCGAGGAGTTCGGCGGCGTGCAGGTCCTCGTCCGGGAGCTGGCCGTGCGCGTCGAGTTCGTCCCGAAGGTAGAGCAGGGGGTCGTCTTCGCCGTCCCGTTCGGCAGCGACGGTGGCCCGCGCGGCGGCGAGCAACTCGGCGTACTGGGCGCGGGAGAGCGCCAGCAGGGACCGGAGACGTTCGACCTCGGCGATGAGCATCGGGAGGTCGGCGACGGCGACCCACAGCGCGACCGGTACTCGCGCGGATCGTGCTTCGAATAGGTGAGTACGGACGGCGTTGAGATCGAGGGTCGGGCGCGGAGCCCGTTGGGGGCGTGTCATGGGCAGTCCGGCGCCTCCTTTCGGTCGGGGATGTCCTTGGGCGGCGCCGCAGGCGTCCCGCCGAGCGCGGACAGCAACTCCTCGGCGGCCGGCACGGCGTCGCCGAGCTGGGCGAGGCTGAAGCGGGTCTTGATGCCCTGGTGGGCCAGCTCCTTCATGAGGAGGTCGAGCAGGGCGTCCGGGTCATAGGTCGGCTTACTCATCGGCGGTGCCTTTCTCGATCAGCTGGCGTCGGAGTTCGGTGGCGCGGGCGTTGCTGACACGCAGCGTCGTGCGGAGCGCGTCACGGGTGATGGGGCGGCCGTCGTGGGCTTCGCGGTGCCGGGTGTCGGCGGCGCGAGCGGCGTTGATCAGTTCGTCGTCGGTCCGGTACCGGTGGTGGCGCTTGCGGCGAGTGCGGCGGGTGTGTCGATCGCGGTCGCCGGTCCGGTCCTCCGGGGCGGCTTCGGTCCGTCCCTGTAGGGCGTGAAGGTGAGCGGTGAGTCCGAGGACGGCAGCGGGGACGGCACCGACGAGGACGACGATGGGCCAGGACACCGACAGCAGTCCGGTACGGGCTGCGTGGTACGTGGCGTTGCCCGCGATGCTGGCGGCGATGGCGCCCAAGGCATTGAAACGGGCGAACCGCCGCGCGGCGGCCGACCGCGTCGAGGCGGCCAGCCACACGCGCGCCGAGGTCATCGCGTAGGCGTCCAGGGTGACGGGCAGCAGCCACGACAGCCGTGACGGCCAGCCGGCGATGTGGGCCAGCCCTTGCAGCCCGGAGAAGCTGGCGATGGCTGCGGACGCGGCGGCAACGGTCATCCCGGCCATGACCCACCAGTCGCGGTCGGCGTTCGTTGGGGGCGTGGTCACTGGGCTCCTCTCAGAGCTTGATGCCGGACAGGAAGTGGGCGAAGGAGCGCACGCCTTGGCGGATCTGCGGGGCGAGAGAGGTCGAGGCGAGGTAGAAGCCGAAGAGCGTGCAGACGATGGCGTGCCAGGCGCGCAGACCCGCGTACCGGTAGAGGCCGTAGACCAGCGCGCCGAGCACGATGACGAGGGAGACGGACAGCGCCAAGCGGGGTTCACCTTCCTTCCGATCGGGCCATGGGTACGGCGTCGCAGCGGTCGGAACGGACCGCCTGGAGGCCGTTGCGGCTGGCGTGGTCGGTGTCGGGCTTGCGGACGTGTACACCGAGGACGCAGCGGGCGAAGGTCGCGAGCGGCGTGGGAGCGTCGGCGTCCAGGCTCCAGGGAGCCTCGCGATGAGTACCGACGATCACAAGGCCGATGAGTACGAGCGCGGTGACGGCGAGGACGAGGGCGAGTCCGGCGATCACGATGGCCATCACCGGCTCACCGCCTCGGCGTCGCGGAGGAAGGTGCGGCGGACGCGCGTACCGCGCCGAGCCCGAGCGGTACGGCGAAGCCAGGCGGTCCGAGCACGGCACTTGCGGCACAGGCCGAATCGGCGCTCGGAACGCGCGCCGCACGGGCACTGCTGGCCGCGGCCGTCCAGGGGGAGGGGGTGAAGGTGCATCGAGGGCTCCTCTCCGAGCCCGCGTCCCAGCGATCCCTAAATGATGAACAGGACTAGTCATGTTCACGATTACAGTGCGGCGTCTTACGCCTGTCAAGGTCTGGGTTGTTCGCCGGAACGGGGCTCTGGCTTATCGGGATTTCTTTACGCCATCGAGGATGCGCCGATCACCCGTGACGAGCACCTACATGACTGGACGTGTTCATGACGTCCTGACTAGGGTGTTGGCGTCCCAAGACGTCCTGCGATCCGGTCGGGTAAATGGCGAACGAACGGCTACGAGCGGTCCTGCTAGAGCAGGGAATGACCGTGGCCGCACTCGCCGAGGCGATCGACGTCGACGAGAAGACCGTCGAACGCTGGATCAGCAAGGGACGCACGCCGTACCGTCGGCACCGCTTCGCAGTGGCAACGCGTCTCGGCGTGGACGAGACGTACCTGTGGCCCGAAGCGCTGTCGAATGAGCAGGTCACGGCGGCCTCTCAGAGCGAGCTCATCACCGTCTACCCGCAGCGTACGGCTGTCCCACGGGACGGATGGGGACGTCTGTTCTCACGGGCCGAGCACGAGATCGGCATCCTCGTCTACGCCGGCTTGTTCATCTCCGAGGACGACGGCGTACAGAAGACCCTCATGGACAAGGCGCGGGCGGGCGTGCGCGTACGCATCCTGCTCGGCGACCCGGACAGTCCCGAAGTGGCGCAGCGCGGTGCTGATGAGGGCGTTGACGACGCCATGGCGGCCAAGATCCGCAATGCCCTGGTGATGTACCGGCAGCTACGCGCCGTCGAGGGCGTTGAGTTCCGGTTCCACACCACGATCTTGTACAACTCGATCTATCGCGCCGACGACGAACTGTTGGTCAACACGCACGTCTACGGCGTGACCGCGGCGCGCGCGCCCGTTCTGCACCTGCGTAAGGTCGCTGGTGGGGACATCGTGAACACCTACCTTGAGAGCTTCGAGCGCGTCTGGGACGGCGCGATACCGCTACCGGAGGCATGACGTTGGGGCGACGGATCGACTACTACGACGACCCGAATGCGCCGACCGCAAACAGCATCGTCCCGTCGGTCAACGTGGTCGTCACCAATGAGCAGGGCGAGATCCTGCTCATCCGCCGCACCGACAACGACAACTGGGCGGTTCCCGGTGGCGCCGTTGACCTCGGCGAATCGCTCACGCAGGCAGCCGTCCGGGAGACGAAGGAAGAGACCGGAATCGAGTGCGAGATAACCGGCCTCGTCGGCATCTACACTGACCCGAAGCACGTCATGCACTACACGAGCAACGACGAGGTCCGGCAGGAGTTCTCGATCGTGCTGACGGCTCGGCTGGTCGGTGGCACACCGACACCGAGCAGCGAATCCAGCGAGGTGCGCTGGGTCGCGCCGGATGACATCCGTGGCTACACGATGCACCGCTCGATGCGACTGCGAGTTGAGCGCTCCCTCTCCGAGCAGACCGCTCCGGAGATCAGCTGATCGGCGCCTCGGCCTGGGCTCTCTGGACCGCCCGTACCGCCACGACGATGTGTGGTGATGAGCGCCGTATCGAGCGCGTCACGAGATGGCCGGCACCGTACCGCGACTGGATCTCGGCAAGACGGTCCTTGACATCGATGGGATCCCCGTCCGGCGTCGTCGTCATGTCGCAGTAGGTCAGGGCATCGGAGAGGAACGGATCAGCAGGCTTGAACTCACCGGTCAACTCGGCGAACAAGCCACGTTCGTTGGCTTCGTTGATCGCGCAGGAGTGGTAGGCGACGAGGCTGCACAGCACGCCGTCGGCGTGCTCGATGTCCCGAAGGTGACGGGCGCCATCGAGAGAGTGCAGGCCGGTGTCCACAAGCTCAGGGGCGTAGCCGACATCGTGCAGCCAGGCGGCGGCTTCAAGGAGGTCGGCGTCATCGCCGAGGATCAGTGCGAGGCTCCGTGCCTGCCGGGCAACGCCTTGACTGTGCGCCCAACGACGGGGAAGCGGCACTTCGAGCAGCTTGCGGGCGACCTCTTCGGCCCAATCGGCTTGTCTCATGTGTCCGACGCTATGCGGTGACCTCGGGACGTCCACGGACGCAGGCGAGGCGTCTGCGGACGTCTAGAACGAAGCGCCGCGCGGTCCCGGTCCTGTGCAGCAGGCAAGCGCCTTCCGGACGTCTGCCGGAGAGCCGGTGCCGACCCGGCGAGGTCCCTACCCATCGTTCGAACGCCGGAATTGTCTCTGGTGGCCTATACGCTCCGGCCGGAGAGCTGGAGGTGCAGGGTGTCAGACGATCGGCTGTGTTCCCGATGCGGAGGGAACCCCAGTGCGAACCGAAGAGGTAAACCTGGCTGGTGCATTGCCTGCAAAAAGAGCAAGCTCGACCAACTTGGCGTGGAGGCTACGCCGGATCAAAATTGGCTTTCGTCTCGTATTTCCTTCTTCTGCTCAACGTGCGGTGAGCCCGGTGATATTACGTCCGCTAAACTAAAACGCGCCTTTGGTGAAGTATGTGAGTGCTGCATCGCTCGAGAGTTTTATCTTAGTAACCTCGCCGAAGATCCCAGCAAATGGGGCTTTACTCGGCAGGGTGCAGTCTCGATAATATCTGACGCCGGTTTCGATCTTATCGATGATGCCGGTGAAGTGCTCTTCGGTGCACGCGCTGTCGACGCTGTGCGCGAGGTGTGGATCGAGGTGCCTGTGATTTGCAGGGCGTGTTCGACGAAGATGAAGATCAGTGCTGTCGAGGTAATGGCACTGGAGGAAGGGGCCGCTCACTGTCTCACTTGCGTGAGTCCCGATATGATGGATCAAATCAACGATGTGTATTCGTCTCATGGCCTTGTGAGGGATCACGTGGGCTATGCGCGCCTCTCCGATCCTGTCGCGGCTCATTGTATGACGTGTGGCTCGGATAGAAGGGTATCATTCTTGGGGTTGCTTCGAGGGGAGCCAGCTTGTTTGAGTTGCACCTCTGGAATCGATCCTAATGCTCCACATCGAGTTTACTTGATGCACTTTCCTAGGTTTGGCGTCTTCAAGATCGGAATCACCAATCTCGAAGATCGAAATTATGATCGGATCCATGATCACGAGTCGCACGGTGGCACTGTAGTTGAGATTGTAGACGTGCCGAATCGCGAGGCTGCTTTTACTGTGGAAAGGGCTATTTTGGCGACTGTGACCCACTATCATTCCGATGTTTCGCGGAGGCAGTTTCCTCAGGGTGGTTGGACGGAAACCTGGCGAGATCATGCCCCGGCGGTTGATTTGAAGGCGACTGCTCGAGAGTTGGCGACACAGGAGGCGCCAGGGTTTGACCGTCGAAAACATCTAGATGAATATTTCGCCATACATCCTATAAAGGTTGAAGAACTTGTATCCTTCGTTAAGGCTACTCCTGTAGAGATAGAAAGCGGCGAGACGGTCTTTGTGTTTGGACTAACCGAGTCTCGTGAAGAGATGCTTAGAAAAGTAAGAAAGAATCGAGAAGGCGGTTAGGGGTGAGACTGGGCTATACGGTGAGGCATATTTAGCCAATCTGAGGGCGAGTGCGAACGAAACGCCCCTTGCCGTGCTGCTTCTCGACCAGGCCGGCGGCTTCCAACTCCGCGAGAGCCTGGCGTGCGGTGCCGCGTGCGACGCCGTAGCTTTCGACGATCGCGGCTTCACTGGGCAGCGGGTCGCCGATGGTGAGTTCTCCCCGCTCGATTCTGTCGCGGAGGTCGGCGGCGATTCGCCGATACTCGTACTGCGTTGGTGCCTCACCGCGCACGACGCGTCCCTTGCCGGGCAGCGTCTCGATCAGGCCCTCGTCCTCGAGCGTAGCCAGGGCGCGGCGTACGGTGTTACGGACAACCGCGAACTCATCGCACAAGGCGGCTTCGGACGGCATAAGAGAGCCGGGTACGAGGTCCCTGCTCCTGATGCGCTGTCGCAGGACCTCGGCGATCTGCATATATGCGCCCCATGCGGTCTCTCGTGGGCTCACCGTCGTCCTCTCACTACGCGTCTCCCGTTCTGCGCGGCGTCATGGCAGTCGTATCAGTCTGCGCGCGACCGTTCGTCGTGATCGGCGAGGAAACGCCGTGCCTGTTCCGGATACTTGCCGACCAGGTCTTTGAGGTGCTGAACCTCAACGACCTGAGCGGCGCCTGTGAACCGCATGTTGTCGAGCATGGCGTAGAACTCCGCCAGCGAGCGCTGTAGCCGCTCGTCACGCGGATTCACGAGGGCTCCTCTCGCCAGTGCTCTGCCGGCCGTGCGTAGCTGCCCTTGTGCGGCAGCGTCCAGACGTACCGGCGCTCTCGGAGATGGGCGATAGCGTCAGAGACCGTGCTACCCGAAACGCCGAACTCCTTGGCCATCTCCACTTGGGAAGGGATTTGGCTTCGTGGCTGCCACTCGCCACGTGCGATCCGATCACGGATGACGTCCGCGACCTCTTGGTACCTCTTCCGCCGATTGCTCACGCTGATCCCTCGATCAGGCACTCGCACCAGACGATCTTTCCGCCCGTCGATAGGACGACGCAGCCCCATTCCTTCGACAGCGCTTGCACGAGCACCAGGCCGCGGCCGTTCTCGTCGTCGGCCGCTGCCGCACGCTGGAGCGGCGGCGTGCTGCTGGAATCCCAGACCTCGATCAGCACCGCCTCGGGCCGCATCGAGACGCAGAGGTAGATCGGCTGCACCTTGCCGACGAGTTGGTCAATGTCTTCCGGTACCTCCGTGACGCCCGTCGCGTTGATGGCATTCGTCACCAACTCACTGACCAGCAGCTCGACGGTGTCCACCATCGAGGGCAGCTTCCACGTGTCGAGCAGCCATTGCACGTACTGCCGCGCCTTGCCGACCGTGTGTGGCAAGGCAGGCATCAGCATGCAGCTCGATCGAGAGGGTTGAGTCATCTTCCGCCTCGCAGCCTGTGACCCGTCCGCGAGCGACGGACCGGAGCGATCCGCCACATGTCCAAACAGGCTCGCGTCAGAGCGAGGACCTCTCACGGGCAACTAGGGGACGTCTAGGGACGTCTTGTGTTAGCGTCGGCCCAGACCAGCGCGGTTTGGAGGATCGCGGTGAACGAGATCTTGAGGCGTGCTTTCGCTGAGGCCGGCGTGACGGAGCAGGAAGTAGCCGCGCGCTTGGGCGTGGATACGAAGACCGTGCGACGCTGGCTTGGCGGGCGGCGTCCCTACCTTCGTAACCGTTCTGAACTCGCCGATCTCCTCGGCATCGACCAGGCGAAAATCTGGCGCACTGAAGCACCTGCGCCGCCATCGCCACAACATAGTGGCGCTGAGATCGAAGCCTCCTACGCGCACCGCTGGGCCGTTCCCCGCAACGTATGGCAATGGCTCTTCAGCCAAGCTGAACAGGAGATCGGCATCCTCGTCTACTCCGGCCTCTTCCTCGCTGAGGACATTGGGATCCTCCGCATCCTCGCGGAAAAAGCGCATGCTGGCGTCCCAGTGCGGATCTTGCTCGGAGATCCCAGTAGCCCGCATGTCGCCGAACGCGGTGCCGACGAAGGCGTAGACGGGGCGATGGCAGCCAAGATCCGAAACAGCATCGTGCTGTACCAGCCGCTCCGAGAGATCGACGGTGTAGAGATCCGGCTACACGGAACAGTTCTCTACGCCTCTATCTATCGAGGAGACGGCGAACTCCTTGTCAATCCACACATCTATGGCGTTACTGCATCGAACGCTCCGGTGCTCCACTTGCGCAGCCACCGCCATGACGACATCACAAGCGCCTACCTAGGCAGCTTCGAGTCCGTCTGGTCGGAAGCGCACGCCCTAGGCGAGTTTAGGTAATCCTTAATACAACCTTAGTTACGCCCGGAATCCTCGCCGGTGCCTTCCTCGCCGTGAGTGGCTATCAAGCTGCTTGCCGGTAGGGGCAAATCGTGACCTACCTGCTCCGCTTGTGGCATCCTTGAGGGTCGGTGGGCAAGAGGGGCGAGAGGTGCGAACGGTGACTACATACCCATACGAGCAACTCGACGGTCCCAGATTCCAGCATTTGGCGCAGGCGCTCATTACGGCCGAGCATCCTAGGGTCCAGTGTCTCCCGATCTTCGGTCGAGATGGCGGAAGGGACGCTATTGGCCTACAAATCGATGATAATACTAGAATAACTGACGCCGTTGTTTATCAGGTCAAGTTCCGCGAAGCTAGCCCGCTAGGTGTGCCGTCCGTAGACGAGCTGTATAGCTGGGTAACGCACGGGATAACTCGTGAGATACCTAAACTGCGTCGCCTATGCGATCGCGGGGCTAAGGAATATGTCCTTGTGACTAATGTCCCCGGCTCGGGGGATCTCAATAGTGGACTGCGTGACCGGGTCCAAAAGTGGCTAACAGATAACCTACCTCTGCCCGCCCGCGTGTGGTGGAGGGCTGATCTCGATGGTCGACTTCCGAGGTACCAGGACCTGGTATTCCGGTTCAATCTTTTTACAGGGCCCGACGCCGTAAGGCACTATTTTGAGTCATCATTGGATGGCGGTGTGGCAGGGTCTTCGGCGGTGCGGAGGCATGCTCGGCATCCGTCCATTGCGGCGCTACTAGCTTTCCTGGCGGACCAGTATCGGGTGGAGTCCAAGCTCAGATTCGAGCAGGCAGACCTGGACTCTACGCCCTTGTTCGAGTTCTTCATTGATGTGCCAGCCATCCCGGCTTCGGCCATTGGTGATAGCAATGAGTTCGAGCCTCCTTTTGTGGAAACGCGAGAAGAGTATGAGTGGTATCTGAGTATTCGGGACTTTTGTCTGAATGATCGGATAGCTGAAGATCAACGTCAAGGCTCGAATTATATCGGAGCGGCTGACCTCCTCTTGCATGCGGACATCAGTGAGCATGCTCTGCGAATTCTGCTCCAAGGAGCCCCGGGGCAAGGTAAGTCCACGCTCAGCCAATACGTCTGCCAGGTGCACCGTGCTCGCATCCTGAATATGTCAGCGGCACTGTCAGGACTACCTCGGCGCCACACCGCATCGACCGTCCGTCTTCCTTTTAAGGTAGAGTTGCGGCACTTGGCGAAATGGATGCGCAAGCAAAATCCATGGGCTTCCGAAAATGAAGAGGTAGAGGGCCCTTGGGCGCCTAGCGTCGAGTCCTTCATTACCGCACACGTCTCGCGATCGTCCGGGGGGATGGAGTTTGCGCAGAGTGACCTAAACTCCATAGTATCCGCTACACCAACCTTGTTGGTGCTCGACGGGCTCGATGAAGTAGCCGACCTGAAGCTTAGGGGCGAAGTAGTAGAGTCCATTAAGTCCTGCATTGCTCGCTGGGAAGCGTTGGGCGCGGATCTCCAGCTACTGGTAACAAGTCGACCTGCATCATTTTCGGACACGCCACAGTTCCAGGAAGGATTCACGCGAGCTAGCCTCACGGATCTTTCGCCATCACTTATAAAGAGTTACACGGAAGCATGGCTGCGAATCCGGCATTTGCCTGAAGACCAAGCGTCCGAGCTGAGGGCGGTGATGGATCACAGCCTAGAGCAGTCCCATGTCGCAGATCTGGCCCGAAATCCGATGCAACTTGCGATTCTTCTCTGGCTCGCGTACGTAAAGGGATGGTCGCTACCTGTAGGACGTACCGAGATGTACGAGGCGTATCTAACGGCGTACTTGGATCGCGAAGCAAAAAAGAATGCGGTGGTGAGGAAACATCGCAAGCTGCTATTTGAGTTGCACGGTTTCTTGGCTTGGATTATCCATAGTCGGGGTGAAGCTAACGACAACGGCGGCTATGAAGCCGGCGACATGGGGGAAGGTGAGCTAAAGAATCTCCTGCGAGCATACCTCGAAAAGGAGGAGCGTTCGCCTGAACTCGTGGATCAACTGTTCCATGGAGTTGAAAGAGTTTTCGTCCTAGTATCGAGGATTGAGGGACGATACGAGTTCGAAGTGCAGCCACTACGCGAATTTTTTGCTGCATGGTATCTATACAAAACGGCTCCTCACTCGTCTAGCGGAAGCCCAAAGTCGGGATCGCGTCCTGACCGTCTGCAAGCGTTGATACGAAATCCGTACTGGCTGAATGTCACGAGATTCTTTGCAGGCTTTTATGACAAGGGTGAACTCGCTGATCTAACGCGTCATCTTCAAGACCTTTGCGAGGAGCCTAAATATAAACATCTTTTGTATCCTCGCCAACTGATCATAAGCCTACTCAGGGATCGTGTTCCAGCTGAGTCCCGGCGAGATGTTCGTGAGCTTTCGGAGACGGCGCTAGACGCCCTTGGGAGCAGAAGCATTATTTCTTCTTCTGAGAGAGTGTTCGACTCGCCGCCGCCGCTCCCTGCTGATTCAGGCCTCGAAACCCTCGTAGCGCGTGCCAGAGAGGGCCTGCTTCGACCCTGCTCAGATGAGCTGGCGCATGAATACGCATGGGTTCTGCGCAGGTACGAATCAGAGGAGAAACGGGGGTCTTGGTGGGTTGAGAACTGCGCAGAAGCGGAGCGGCGACTGACGGCAGCTGAATGGCGTCGCCGCGGAGTGATCACTGACAGCATCGCCTACGCTCCAAGCGAGGAAGCTTCCGAACTATTCTCAAATCGATTGAACTCCCGCCTTGATTGGATTCGGTGCATAGAGGCGGGCAGGCTGGATCTTTGCCTTAATGATGCGGACAAGTTTGCCGCGTTGATGCGAGCGGTGGGCGAGGGGATAGGCGTATTTACCGATCGCCATACGAACGAGAGTGCTGTGCTCCAGCGTCTGTGTGTGTTGATGTCGGAAGGCCGCATTCGTGGTCTAAGGACCCATGCGCGAGATCTAAGGGTAAAGGGGCACATTGGAAGGCTTCAGTCAAGCAATCCGAAGATTGCTGAGGGGCTGGATCTTATTCGTCGCCTTATCGTTGAACTCAGTCCCTCTGGGTTTGTGCTACGCGGCAATAGAAGAGAATCGCTCGAGAGTATTTCGCGCATCATACAAGGAAATCTTGGCCCTTGTTGGGCTGCTTGGCGGCCAGCACTCTATGCGGCTACAGTCCCAGATTACCATGCGGCAATGGAGAGGCCGTCACTCACCGATCGATCAGCTCCTGTATGGGTTCGCGCAGCAGCTGCTACTATGCGGCCCAAGCTTGAATACTGGGCTGAAGCGTTGGATACAGGACCAGAGGCGCCGGATATTCGTGCAGTGAGCGCAGCGTTTATAGCCTGGAGTCATCCTGACTCAATGGTCCAACTGTTGCCCTTGATGTCTAAATGGTGGCACAGACTGGAAACGTGGGAGCTAGTCGCTCTCCGTCGCTTCCTTCCACGCTTTATCGAGGCTAGTGGGAAGAGGTTTGTTCCCGGATCTCTAACGGCCAAGAATCTCGCTCCGATCATTGAGAAACTACCTGCGAGCCTGCTCGCGATGCTAATGGCTCGTATGCCGCGGAGGCATAATCCAACTTTGGTCGATCTAATGGGCCAAGCGATTCGGATCCCTCACCATGACCCCTTCGTGTACTCGGAGGTCATCGCGATCTCGCTGAAGGCGATGACGCGGCGGAAGGATTGGTCTGCATACATTGATACGCTAAGAAAAGCGAACCCGCGTGCAATATATGTTGGTGATTCGCCGCTAGCAGATGTTCGTGGATTTGAGCTCGCCATGCAGGACAAGCGGATGCCGCCAGAGTTGGCTCAGCAAATTCTGTCAGATTCGACTGCTTATCCGTGGGTGATTGTGGAAGCTGCGTCATTGCTACAAGAACGCAGGGTATTTGGGAGGGTAGTCCCAGTGGCGGCGGTAGCTTCTCGCCAGGGGTGGTTCGCGGAGCGATGATTTCGCTGTGCTCGCCGGCCCCGGATCGATTTTTCTGTGCTTGAATTTTCGTGCCTACTCCGGCGATGCGATGCCTATCGGATCGCTGTTATTAGTCGCGTTGGCGGCGCCGCAGCCCAGCGGCGAGGCGACGTGCGTAGCCGCGCGTGACCGAGGTGTCGGTGCGGCCCATCATTTCCTAGACCACGGCAAGGGCTACGCCCTGCTCGTGGAGGAGCGAGCCGTCTCAAACATGGTCTCATTTCGGCGCGTGTCAGCGGTGATACGCGTCGGTTCGCCGGGGTACGCCGGTTGCTATCGGGGCTGGTCAGGCGTACCTCGGCGGACGTTGGCGAACTACTGGTATCGGAACTCGTAATGAATAGGTCATCGGTTCGATTCCGATAGGCGGCTCCCAGGTCAAAGCCCCCTTCCGATCATGGAAGGGGGCTTTTTGCTAACGCGTTTGCTAACAGCGGCTCCTACGCCGCCTTGATGGCCTTGGCGAACACATCGGCCGCAGCCGTCTCGGCCGAGCGCACCACGTGCGCGTAGACCCGAAGCGTGATCGCCGGATCGGCGTGCCCGAGGCGAGCCGCGACGACATGCACGGGGACGCCGGCCAGGAGGAGCGTCGTCGCGTGGATGTGCCGAAGGTCGTGCAGCCGCGCGTACGGGAGCGGTTCGGCCGGCGGCTTCCCTTCCTTGGGGTGGTTGTAGGCGTTGATCAGCTTGCGGGGGAGCGCGGTCACGGTGTCGGGGTAGATCGGCTCACCGAAGCCGGTCGTGAACACGTGGCAGTCCTTCTCACCGCGCCACCCGTCACCGGCAGGAAGCTTGTCGGCCGCCTGTGCTCTCCGGTGTTCGCGGAGTACGGCGGCCGTTTCGTCGTCGATGCTGACGACCCGCGTCCGACCGCTCTTGGTCGTCCCTTCCAGCCGCTCACCGTCGACCACGCCCGCCGACCCGGTAATGGTGATCTGCTTGCCGTCGAAGTCGACGTCAGACCAACGCAGGTTGAGCAGTTCGCCCCGCCGCGCGCCCGCGTAGGCCGCGACGTGGAAGAAGGCATACAGCCGATGCCGCCGAGCGACGGCCAGGAAGGTACGGAGCTGGGCCGGAGTCCACACCGTGCCGGGTTCCTCGGCGCGAGCGCGGGAGCCGCTTGGCGCGCTCAACGGGCGAGCTGTCGAGGAGCTGTTCAACGACCACCGCGTCACGGAACGCCCGTCGGAGAATGGCGTGAGTGTGGACGACCGTAGCCACCGAGAGCGGCTTTCCGTTCCGGCCGCCCTTGGCGAGGAGGTCTCGGTACAGCTTCGTGATCGTGGACGGCCGAACAGCCTGGAGTTTCATCTTGCCGATGTGCGGATTGACGTAGAGGCGGATGCCGATCCGGTAGTCCTGCATCGTGCCCGGCTTGATCTCCATGGCGTGGGTCTCAAGCCACTGGTCGAGGTATTCGGCAACGGTGATCGAGTTCCGATCGATGTACTCGCCCCGCCGAGCCTTGACCCGAGCCTCGTCACGGGCGGCCTTGGCGTCTTCCTCGGTAGCGAAGCCACCGACCCACCTGGGCTTGCTGACGCCGGTCTCAGGGTCCTTGACGCGAATCACATAGGACCACGTAGCGCCCCGCTTCATGACGCCGTCACGCAGTTTGGGCTGGCCCTTCTTGGCCCGCTTGCGCGGTGCCGGCTCGTCCGGAGTGGCGATCGCAGTCTTGGTCATCAGGCGGCCTCTTCCATGAGCTGGTCAACGTAGGCGGTCAGGGAGCGGTACGGGACCCGGCGGGAGCCGTCGATGCGGATTGAGGCGATGGCTCCGGCCTTGATGAGTTCGTAGAGCTTGCTGCGGGAGATCCCGAGTGCGGTCGCGGCCTCGGGCACGGTGAGCAGGAGCTTGGTCATGCGGTGATCCCTTCATGGAGCGTCGGGCCGAGCGGCGGCAGTGGCTTGCCGCTGAGTGCGGCGGTAAAGAACGCTTCGCCGGGTGTGTGGCCCTGGCCGACGTAGTAGCCGAACGAGGGAGCGGTCAGGGTGACGAACGCGGCCGGATGTGCGGTGACGGTGGCGGGGACGCCTTTGCCGCCGACCGGTCCCGCGCGCACCAGTTGGTAACTGTCGGCCCGGTAGACCTCCGCACACGAGGGACAGCGGGACGCACGGCGGGTTTTGCACGCCACGCGCAGCACCCCGTCCGGCTCGTGGAGCGTGGAGTAGCGGTGGAGAAGGGCGCCGGTGAGCGGGCCGCGGTAGTCGACACGGCCGCGCAGGTGGATCGGTTGGGCGCAGCCGCCGGTCCGGCGAATCTGTGCGGTCCAGCGGTGGTAGTCGGGGGAGGTGGCGCGGCGGGTCTCCGGCGACGGCGTCGCCCGCGGATTCCTGCTGACCGGACTCACCGCCGAAGAATGGCGCGTGTTGGACGCTTTTGAAGACCCCGTCTACGACCTCACGCGCATCGCTCTCGTCGACGGCCGCCACGGATGGGGATACGCGTGTAACTCAGACGCCGAAGTCGAAGCACACGACTGGTCCGCCGAAGACTTCCAGGCCCTCCACCTCGCCGCCTACGTCGAACGCTGTGCAGCATGGCGCCAACGCTACGAACAGCAGGAACAGGCCGGCTGACGGTGCCTACAACGCAGTTGCTGACGCGAACTCTGCGGAGGCGGTCGACCGGCGTCTACACCGTTTGACGTGGGACGTGGCTACGAATCGGCCCAACCGGCGGCATTCGAGTATGACTCGTAGGAGTAGCGGGTGCTGCGGCCCCACTCCTCGCCTGTGATGTGCTCGTACGCGCGATCGGGGACGTAGAGCAGGCTCTCTGCCCATACGAGTCCGGTGGAATATGGGACAAACTCCGCCGGATCTCCTAGGACTCTTTCGTACGCTTTGGGGCCGGCGGCAACGACAGCGGCGCGCGTGTAGAGGAAGACGTCGCCCGATAGCTCACGGCCGTACTCTCTGCGATCCAGACGGTACAGCGCCCACGACAGGTGTTCGGCGAACCCAATGACTGCGTACAGCGGTCCGGCGGCGAGGCGTGTCGTTAGCGTGCCCGCAAGGTGCTTAGCGTCCGGGTCAGGCACTCCTGGCTGGCAGTCCTCGATGAGTCGCCAAAAGCCGTTCTCGTCCATGCGGCAGAGCATGCCGCCTGGATCTGACAAACGCGCGCGAAAGTCCTGCCTCTAGCTGGCTCGTCAAGCATGTCCTGGGCTGGAGCGACAAGCATCTACCGGGACACGACAAAGCCGCCGATCGGGCCGGATGAGGACTTTCTCTACGTCTTTTAAAGGCGTCCCGCTGCGCGGGCCGCCGGGCGGCCGCCCGGCCCTCGGGCCGGGCGTGCGGCCTCTGCGGGCCGACCCGTCCCGAGACCGTTCGGCCGCCCCGCACCATGCGGAACAGCACTGAAGACGGAGTAGGAGCCATTCACCAGGTGGCGTTCTCCGCGCTGCGTAAGTCTCCCGGCCGAACCCGGCGCGTCAAGGCCAATGTCGAGCCTACCTGTGTGGTAGAGCTCTGTAAGGCGCTGCTCGGCCAGTTCGAGGCCGCCTGCAGGGCCGCGGACGACCTCGAGGCGGCCGCGACCGAGTCTTTTCGCCGGCACCCTGACGCAGAGATCATCGTGAGCATGCCCGGGCTCGGTATGCCTACCGGCGCCCGGCTACTCGGCGAGCTCGGCGACGACCCCAACCGCTTCGCCGACGCCAGAGGCCTCAAGACGTACGCGGGAGCAGCCCCAATCACCCGCGCCTCCGGCAAGAGCCTGTCGGTGACCCGCAGGCGCGTGAAGAACGACCGCCTGGCCGCCGTCGGCTACGTCTGGTCCTTCGCCGCGCTCACAGCCTCACCCGGCGCCATGGCGCTCTACCGGCGACGCCGCGACGGCGGCCAGTTCTCGTCCCGGGGCATGCCCACGTATTCGTAGGTCATGGCGTCAGTATCCCGATCACGCCGCGCGGGTCTTTACTGATAGGTGGACTCCAAACCCGTGCGGGTATGAAGGGTTGCGCCTTCGTTTCCGTGGACAGATTGTCGTCCAGCCCCTCGCGGATCACGGTGGTCTTGCCCTGGTCGGCGAGCTGCTGCACGTCCGGTGAGAGCTGCGTACGGTTGTCGACGATCAGTGTCATGGTGTAGTCGTTCTGCTCCGGCCAATCGGTCTCGTCCTCGATCTGCTGTTGCCACTGCGGTTGAGTATCAGCTCAGCGCAGCCATAGCGCGGGTGAGTGCTGCGTGCTGCGCGTTCAAGCGTCTCAAGTGGGCGGTGTAGTAGCCGTCGTCACGGTTCCGCTGGATCTCGTCTTCGCTGACGGAATGGGAAGGGATCTTCCGGAGCGTGGGCAGCGCCCTGGGGTCGCCGATCCGCTCCAAGGCCTGAACAGCCATCATCATCCGCTCGTGAGCAGCCTGATCGTAGATGTCGGCCGAATACTTGGCGTGCTCGGCGACGATCCGGTCGCAAAGGTCTGGCACGATCTCGCGGCACGCCAGCTTGCCCAGGGCTTCGCCTGCGGGGATGAGCTCGGCCGACGTATCGTCGGCTTCCCGGAAGGCTCTGAGGAGTTCAGGGACCGTGCGCTGATCCTTCAGATCACCGGCAGCCGAGATGGCGGTGCGCCGGTACTTCGGATCGGCGAGGAGTGGCTGGAGGAATTCCACAGCAGCCGGGCCGCCGATGCGGCCAATGCTACGAATCGCGGCCTCACGACTGTCCGCGCCAGGGGAACGGGAGAAGTACGACTTCAACGGCTCGATCGCCCGCTGATCACCTCTGGCCCCCAGTTCGGTGGCCACACGGCGGCGGTCCGCTTCTTGTGGAAGCCACTCGAAGAGTTCCAGCAGCGCATCGGTGGCACGCGGGCCGGGGATCCCCAGCAGTCCGAAGAGGGCATCGCCGGCATTGAACTTGTCGGACTGGACGCACTCCAGGAGCGGGCCGACCGCCTCGGGGCTCCTGGTGGCTGCCAGCCCTCTGACCGCAACCATTGCGGCCTGTCTGTGCCCGACCCGAAGCAGCCGGACCAGAGCCGTGCAGTGAGTTGCGTCCACCCCGTGACCCAGGATCACGATGGCCTGGTCTCGCAACACGTAGACGACGTTCGTGCGGCGCATCTGGTAGGTCCCGTCCGTGCTGCCGATCATCAGATTGCGCTGCCGCGCCCGCTCAGCGTCGTATGGGAAGGCGTCGTCACGGTACTTGATGCCGGAGTCCTCCAGTTGCTGCCATGGCAGCAACTGGAGGATATCGATGAATTGATCCAGCGGAACACGTTCGCCCTGGATGGAAAGGTCACCGAGGGATACCGCCGCCGTCGCGGCAACGCGTCCATTCTGGTCGCGCAGCGCTTCGAGCAGAGGACCGACCGATCCCCCGCCGCGGACGGCTCCCAGCGCCTCCACTGCCCGGACACGGGCATTCGCGTCCGAATCTGCATGCGGCTGGGGCACGGCGGTTTGCTTAGCCACGGTCAGCTTCTTGTTCTTGCCGAACAACCCCATGGGTTTGCCTCCTCTGTCTAGCCTAGCTAGCCGGGGTGAAAAGGGGTGACTCGCGGGCTGTCGAAACCGCAGGTCAGAGGCCCTGAAGGCCGACCCTCATTTAATTCCCAAACTGACAGTGCGGGTTCGATTCCCGTCGCCCGCTCCACTACGCCAGAAAGCGCAGGCCAGGGACACGGTCCCCAACCTGGGCTTCGATCTTGATAGAGTGATCGGCCGCCGGATCGGGCCTTCCCTCGGCAGGCCCGATCCCGTGGTCTCGTTTGCTGCGGCGGATCACCCACGCACCTTCACACGCAGATGCAGGTCCTTGCCGTCCGGGCCCTGCCCTGGCGCCCGCACCCAGGCCGCCGTCTTGATCCCGGCCGGCACCTCGAACCTGACCGCACGACCGCCGAGCGTGGCCGTCATCTCGCCACCGCGGAGCGCCGATTCCCCCGTCAGGTAGACAAGGTGGATCCGGCCGCGCCGGATCCTGACGATCACCGTTGCCGCCAGCCCTCCCCCCGCCACGATGTAGAAGAAGACGTGCCCAGCCGTCTTGCCACCCATATGGGCCACAGTGGCCCCCGCCACGAGGAAGAGCAGCCCGCCGACAAACCACGACACGTTCTGCATCGGCGCGCCCATGAACTCGTGCCGGTTGTGAAACACCCGGCCCTGCGGTGTGACCGTCGAGTTCAAATGAATGCCCACCAGGTAGTTGACGGCCGCACCCGCCAGGAAGCTCGCCACCGCCGCCACGACGATCGGCAGGCCGGTCAACGAGAGCACCCCGGCCAGGGGGAACGGGGCGGCGAACAGCATCCCGAAGCTCAGCCAGCCATGTCCTCGGTAAGAGATCATTGTCGCCATCGCGTGCACCTCTCCAGCCGCCCGGCAGTCGCCCCGGGTACCGTAGCGCGCTCACCAGCCAAATGAACAGAGGTGTCTATCAGTCCCGGGCGGATGTTCGGATCGCGGTGAACGTCTGCATATCGCCACGCCGCACGCCGGGCTTTACAGGAACCGGACACCACGCGGCAGCGGGTCCAGCGCTCTCCCGGGATACGTGTGGGATGGTTCGGCGCTCACACTGGGCAGGCCAGCGCCCAAGACAGCCGAGATCCGTACGCTCCCCCAGCCGTCAGCATGGGTTCGATCTCTCAGCGCCGAGGGCAGGGCGACCGGCCGACACGGTGCAGGTCGCGCTGACTGCTGTACAGCGCGGAAGTACAGCAACACCGCCACACAGCATCTGTCGCTGCCGTACGCCACCACACAGCCGGACAGGGCATGTCAGCGCCGACCATGGCTCTGCCGGTAGTTCGGGACGAAGAGGCCGAGCCGCGTTGCCGAATTGAGCCAGCCGATGACGAGTGGACCCTGGTTGAGCCGCATCTCCCGCTGGGGGCCTGTGGTCCGATCCCTGACCTGCGCGATCAGTTCAACGTGGTGATGTGGAGGTTCCGGACCGGCAGTCCCTGGCGGGACGTGCCCGAGCGCTACGGCCACTGGTCCACGATTTACGACCGGTTCGCGATATGGGCGCGTGAGGGGGTCTTCCAGAACCTGATGGAAGCGATCGCCGAGGCGGCGGCCCGGGGTGACGTCGAGTTGGACCTGGTCAGCGTGGATTCCACCGTCTCGCGTGCGCATCACCACGCCGCCGGGATGGTGGTGGCCCCCGAACTGCTTCAGGAGCTGGAGAAGGCCGTGGCGGCCGAAAAGAGGCTCCACCAAAGGGGCAAACCGGACCGGCGGACGGCCCCGTAGACGCGGCTGCCGGTGGTGGCCCCGGCCACGGCTCTGGCCGTGAGCAGCGCCGCCGGGTACGCAGGCGTCGCAAGGCCCGCTTGAAGGCCGCGCAGCTGGCCGGTCCCGGGGCGGGCTGACCAGCAAGATCCACCTGTCCGCCGACCGGCGCTGCCGCCCGCTGTCGCTGGTGCCAACCCCCGGCCAAGCCGCCGACAGTCCCCGCTTCATCCCCGTCATGGACAAGATCAAAAGGTGCGAGGCCCGGCCGGGCGTCCTCGCGCCCGGCCGGCCGCGGCCGTCGGCGATAAGGCCTATTCCTCCCGCGCCAACCGCGCCTACCTGCGCCGACCTCATATCAAGGCGGTGATCCCAGAAGAACCGACCAGGCCGCTAACCGCAAGAAGAAGGGACGCTCCGGCGGCCGCCCACTCAGCCACGACACCGCGCTTTACAAGGAACGCAACACCGTCGAACGCTGCATCAACAAGTTCAAGGAATGGAGAGGACCGGCCACGACAAGACACCCCACAGCTACCTGGCAGGGCTCCGCCTACGCGGATCCATCATCTGGCTACGCAGCCTGCCAGCCCTCCCATGATCCGAACTCCCGACAGGCCCTAGAACCCCTTTGTCGCCAGGCTCTGAGACGATCGCGCACACGGCGTCGGGTGTACATGGTCAAATAGACAACTATGTCTTCTCCGTTGCTGTCAGGTGATCCCCTCCGTCTGGGCCGGTATGAGCTGACCGGGCGTCTGGGTGAGGGCGGGCAGGGCGTGGTGTACGCGGGGCGTGGGCCGGATGGTGCGCTGGTCGCGGTGAAGCTGCTGCAAGCCAAGATGGCCGGTGATGCCAGGGCGCGGGAGCGGTTCGTGCGGGAGCTGGCGTTGGCGGAGAGGGTCGCCGACTTCTGCACGGCCAAGGTGCTGGATGCCGACGTGGACGGTGATCAGCCCTACATCGTGAGCGAGTTCGTGGAGGGCCTGTCACTGCAGGAGCTGGTGGGGGTCGAAGGGCCGCGCGGCGGGGCGGACCTTCAGCGGCTGGCGATCGGCACGGTGACCGCGCTGGCGGCCATTCATCAGGCGGGGGTGATGCACCGCGACTTCAAGCCGCCGAACGTGCTGATGGCGAAGGACGGCCCGCGGGTCATCGACTTCGGCATCGCCAGGGCGCTTGAGGGCATCTCCACCATGACCAGCCAGGTGGTGGGGACTCCGGCGTACATGGCGCCCGAGCAGATACAGGGGCTGGAGCCGGGTCCGTGGACGGACATGTTCGCCTGGGGGGCGACGATCCTGTTCGCCGCTACCGGCCGCACTCCGTTCGGCGCCGACACCGTCCCGGCGGTCATGCATCGGATCCTGCACGTCGACGCGGACGTCAGCGCGCTCGAGCCTCCGCTGGCGGGGCTGGTCACCGCCTGCCTGGCCAAGGACCCCGCCCGCCGGCCGACCGCACCGCAGGCCCTGCTCACCCTGCTGGGCCTGGGCGCGGCGGAGGAGGCGGGGGGTCCCGAGGCCATCCTGGCGGCCGGTGCGACGGCCGTCGAGCGAGGCCTCCCCCTCCAGCCTCCGCCGACCGTACCGGCGGCGGACCTCCAGCGAGGTGCCCCGTTCGTCACACCGGCCGTCGGGATGAACGCGCCGCCCGGCCATCCCCATGGGGGAGGTCCCTACGGCCAGGTAGGTGCTCCGCCATGGGCCGTTCCACCGGCGCGGGTACCGGCACGGGCGCGGGGGCTGGGCGTGCCGTGGCTGGCGGCGGTCGCGGTCGCCCTCGGTACTTTCGCCACTGCGTTCAACGTCACCGCAGTCCAACGGAACCTGGGCCAGATCTCGCTCAGCACCGACCTTTTCGCCCAGGACTCAACGCTCCTCTTCTGGTCGTTCAACGCCTACACACTGGCGCTGCTGGCAGTGGTGCTGCCCGCGGGGTGGCTGGCGGACCGGGTCGGGCGGAAGATCAGTTTCCTCGTCGGTCTCGGGCTGTTCGTGCCCAGCACGGTGCTGGCCGGGATGGCTCAGGGCGGTCTCATGTTCCTGGCCGGGCAGACAGGCCGGGGCGCGGCGGCGGGCATCGTACTGGCCAGCGGCCTGGGCGTGCTGCGCGAGATGTTCCCCGGCCGCAAGCTGGCCTGGCCACTGGCTCTGGTGGGCGCCGCCCTGACGGTCGCCACCGTGGCCGGGCCGGCATTCGTCTACCTCTTCGGCGCGTTCCAGCGCTTGGCGTACGGCGACGCCTGGCGGTGGCTGTTCCTCACCCCGGCGCCGCTGGCCGTCCTGGTCCTCGTCCTGGCCCTGATCGGAATGCGAGAGATCCGCCGTCAGCCGCCACCGGCCCGCCGGCTGGACCTGCCGGCCATCGCCCTGCTGTCAGGAACGCTCACCGCAGGGATGCTCGGGATTGACGGCAGCACCGTCTACAGCTGGACTCACCCGTTGACGGTCACCGCATTGACCGCCGCGGCCCTGCTGGGCGTCGGGGCAGTCGCCGTCACCAGAGCGACAGGCGGCGACGCGGCCGCTTCGCCCCTGCTGCCGGCCTCCGCCCTGACGACCGCTGCCGCCACCACTCTAGGCGTCTTCGGCGTGGCCGGATTCCTTGCCGTCTTCCCTTACAGCGTCATTCCTTATTCGCCTTTTGGAAATAACCTGTCGACGTACTGCTGGCCGATCGCCGTCGGCGCCGTCGCCGTCGTCGCCGCCGTCGCCGCGGCTGCTGCCGCCAGCACACCGCTGGTCGCCCGCTTGCGGGGACGCGGAGTGCTGGCCATCGGCGCCGTACTGGCCGGAATCGCCGATCTTCTCGTCGCCAGGCCCTGGTCAGGCCACTTCACCTACTTCGTCCCTCGGCCGATGGCGGCGGTGCTGGCCGCCGTGGCGGGGGTGGCGTTGACGTTCATCACGATCGGTGGCGCCACAGAGCTCCTGAACCGACCGGCCGCAGGCCTGTCGGCTCTTTCCGGCGGTATCCAGCAGGCCTCCTACCTTCTGGGCAGCGCGCTGTCGGCGCAGGTCCTCGGCCACCTTGCGGCAAACCGCATCGCCACCCGCCTCAAGGCACTCAACGGCAGCGACTTGCCAGCCGAGTTCTGGACCAAGCTCTACCAGGAAGGTTGGCAACTCCCCATCATCATCGCCGCCGCCGTGGCCCTCGCGGGCGGTGCGCTGGCACTCATCAGCAAATCCCGCGCACCCGCCGACACCAGCGCCCCACCCACCCGGTCCTAGCTAGCTGATGCCTCGCCAACTCGGCAGACGCGCATCGCATGTCCGGTACCTCCTGACTTGACACATCCTGGAATCCAGCAGCGCGGTCGGAGAAGGCAGTCTCCAGTGGCAAACGGCGTCTACCACGTCGGACTCGGCATCGTGCTGGACCTCAGCGAACCCGACCTTGGCCATCCCGGCCCGCCTGGCCTGTGGGAGGAACTGCGCAATGACCGCCGCCCGGTCCCCGAACGCGGGCTCCAATGCCTCCAATGCCGAAACGACCGGCCGGACTGCCCCGAGTGGATGTTCCTGACCGAACCCGTCGGCCGCCGGTTCGCTCCCCGGCGGAGCCGGCAGATCGGGGCAAAGACACTCGTCGCCGAGGTCGGGGTTCGTTTGAGCCAGACCCCACCAGGAACGCCTGCCCTTAAGACTCACTGTGTTGGATGGATGCCTCGTTGCCTGGGAAGGTGAGGGGCTATGGCACCCTCGAGGAAGTACGCCCCTGAGCTGCGTGAACGCGCAGTCCGGATGGTCTTTGAACTACGTGAGTAGACCGGTGAGAAGACCGGCACGATCGCCCAGAGCCCTCGCCGTCTCGCTCATCACCGGCCGTGACGCATTACTCGGGTTCGATGTCCTGAGCCCACGGCGGGAGCGGACGCCCCTGCCGCAGGAAAGTCTTCAGCGTGATCCGCGACCGCGGGATATCTGGTTTAACGTCGTTCAGCCACCCGGAGACACTGCCCCACTTGTTGTGCGGCTTCCCATCGTCGTCGAACGTCCATACCGGCGGATCATCGAGATTGAGGTCCGCACCGTCGAGGACATAAAATGTCCCTTCATCGACGGCGATCACCAATATGCCTGCCGGATCGCGGATTTCGTGGCCGTCATCGCGAAGGACCGTGAGTGCCCGCGCTTTCGCCTCCGCGTCCACTACTTCGACCCCGAAATCCATGAACTGCAGCCACAATCCGTGCCGTGCACCGAAGATCCGCAATGCCTCCCGGACCGATGGCGGCACTCGTTCGACCGCCTGCGCGGCCGCGAAACGATCGATGCCCGCGTCGCCCGCGCCCGCGACCGAATCCCGACGCAGCCCTGCCGCGAAAACCTCTTCGGCCAGTTCGTGAATCCGCTCGGCCGGGTGCTCCGCCGGTGGGGTCAGCGCCGCTCGGGAGACAATGGCATCCGCCCACTCCGGTGGTGTCTGGCCGTGCCTTTCGTATGCCCGCAATTCGTCGCGGAGGTCTTCGATCAACGGTCTCGTCCCAGACAGCCATGCCGACGTGCTGCTCCAGGCGCGAGCCGACTCATCGACCACAATCGCCCAGATCGGTGGGTCATCGCGGTCGAGATCGGCACCGTCGACGGCGTTGTAGGCATAGCCCTGACGCATGGCCAGCACCAGCATTCCCGCCGGATCGGCCATTCCCTCCGGTGGTCGCAATTGTTCCAGAGCCTGGATCACATACTGTTTAACATTCGCATCAATCCCGCAGTGCACACCGAAATCGGTGGGCGGAAACCATAGCCCGGGCCGTTCACCGAGCATCCGGAACGTCTCGCGCACAGCGACGGGCACCCGCGTGACACCCTGCTCCGCCGCATAGCGGTCGATTTCCTTATCTGAGGCGCCGGAGAACGATTCACGTCGCATTCCCTCTGCGACAACCCCGTCGACGAGGGACCTGATCCGGTTTCGCGCAGCCGTCGATTCGTTCATCGAGGGTAGGTCCTCCTGCGTAAGTCTATTCTGGGGTACACCCGTATATGGTTGAGACCGAAGGCATCTAGGCGCATGTCCGGGAATATTCGCTGGTACATATCCATTAGCCTATTCGCCTATTATAGTCCGGTGGTGGGAGCCACGGTGGGAGCCACCAGGGCGAACGACCTTGACGCCGGTCGTACGAGTCCGGACGGCCGAAGCGTCGTTTGCCGAGCGTGCGGACTGATCTGAACGACTCTGGAGAGCGGTTGGGTACTACCAGCTACATTGGCCAGCCACCACCAGAGCCCTGGCCACCAGCCACCATTCAACCTGGCCACCTATCACGCAAAGTGAAGTTCAGGCGGGCCGTGTCGAGGTGCGCAGGTGCTCGGCGAGCGCGTAGAAGACGAAGAAGTTTGGGATCTGGCTCACTTCGGTACGGATGAGGGCCAGCCATTTGCCCGCCACACGCAGTGACACCTCACCCCTTTTGACCTTGATCTGCTCGACGTCCGACCACGGCACCGACTTGCCTGCGGCCGTCACTGCCTGGCCGTCGACCTCGATCGGGCCGAAGGTCATCGAGGCGCCCCCCGCCACGGTCTCCAACGCAACGGGCAACTGGGCGCGGGTGATGCCGTCCTGGATCTCCCGGCCCCACTTCTCGGGGTTGACCAGGCCGCCAAACAGCGTGAGCGTTGTCCCGTCTGAACCGGTCAGCTGGTATCGGTAGGTCGTGCGCACCAGGACACCGTTCTGCCGGTGTTCCACGATCCGCTGCAGGACCGAGGCGGTGCGCCAGGGAAGGATACGGACGCGTCCCTGACCGCCGATGAACACCAGACCGCGCTCGAAGGTGGCCGCGCACTTTCCCGCGTTCCTTCTGTTCATGCTGATGCCCGGCAGGATACGCACCGCGAAGATAGCCGCGATCACCAGCAGTACGACGGCGAGGAAAGTGGCCTCGACCAGCAATGCCAGTCCCGCCACCGCGAACACACCGGCGATGCCCCCGGCGATCCAGAACCGGGTCGCGGGCAATACCACCCCGGATACACCCCCCCCACAGCACGCCGAGCCCCTCGTCGTCGCCAATCCTCCTGACCCGCTCTGAGACCTCCGCATACACCTCGACGTCCACCGTGCTACACGCCTCTTATCTGCCCAACAAAAAAGAAAGAAAAGTCAACCACGACCTTCGTGCCCTCGTTCCGGTCGCGCGGCGGCGGCGCCGTTCAGTTCCCGCCGGGTGGCACCAACGAGGGCCAGGGAGCGGGGTTGTTGCCCGGTCCCTCTCCATTGAAGCTCGTGTCGCAGAGCTTCCAGGAACCGTCGCGCCGGTCGGAGTTCAGGTGTAGTTGCTCTGTTGCGCTTCGCCAGGGGATACCTCCGGACTCGGCAGAGACCCCGCCATTGATGGTGACGATAACGGTGACCGTCGCGGTGCTGCCGTGCTGGGTGACGGAAACGAGGGTCAGCTGGGGGTGATACTCGATGGCGTAGAGCGAGCCCACGTTGACGGAGAAATCAGTTGAGTATGCCTTGCAGACCGTAGCTCCTGCCGCTAGAGAAAGGTCGTGGCCGTTTTTGTCGACGGGGGGGTGGTCGCGGCTCGCTTTGGCCGAGGCGGCGTTGTACGCCGCGATGAATGCGTTGGCGTTGCCTTTCGGACCGGTGTCGTTTTCACTGGTGAGGAGTACCCCGGCGGTGATGGCTCCGCCGATCAGGACGGTTGCGCCTACGGCGGCGCCGATGATCAGGCGGGTCTTGTTTCGGCCGCCCGGTGGCGGTGGGGGAGGTGCCATCGCGGGTCCGGGTTGCGGCGGGCCGTATCCCGGCGGATAGGCAGGTCCGCCCGGCGGTGGGTATCCGGGCGCAACGCCTTGCGAACGGCCTTGCGGCGGATCACCCTGCCGGGGACCGAGCGGACCACCTTGTGGATATCCGGATGGACCATGCTGCGGAGGACCGGGCGGATATCCCGGCGGTCCCTGCGGTGAACCCATCATGGCCTCCAAGCCGAGGGCCGGGTCGTGGAGCTTCCCATCTTTGGCTCGCCCTCTGATGGGCCGCGCTATGTATAAGGCCCGCAAATATACAGCGGTGTCTTTTTGGGATCAAGGTGACGGGCCGATGGCCTCGACGGGGATGATCGGGCCCACGTCGATGTCGGGCTGTGGGATGCGAAAACCCGGTTCTGAGGTTCTGACCTGCGGTTCCTCCCGCTGGGCTATGCGGTGTTCCGGTACTCGCTGATCAGGCCGTCAACGACCCGGCGTCGCTTGAGCCAGACGTGACCATCGGCGGGAGCTGCTGGCAGCGATTTGGGCGGACGCAGGTCTCGTGCTCGGTGTGGGCGGTGGGTGTTGTGGTGGCGCTTATAGGCGGTGAGTACCCGGCGGAGATGATGTTCGTTGTAGATCAGGAGCCGGTCGGTGCATTCGCGCCGGACGGTGCCGACCCACCGTTCGGCGATTGCGTTCGCCTTAATACCGCTGCGCGTACCAGGTCGGTGGCTCGCCGAACATGCTCTTGAAGTCGCGGATGAAGTGGCCCTGGTCGGCGTAGCCGAGGTCCGCCGCCAGCGCGGCCCAGTCGATCGCCCCGCCGGCGGCCATGCGTGCGGTCACCTCGTGCAGGCGGTAGCGACGGATCACCCACTTGGGCCCGATGCCGACGTACTCCGCGAACAGCCGTTGTAGCCCCCGCATGCTCAGCCCCAGCTCGCCGGCGAGGCGTTCGACCCTGGTCACGGTCTTGTCCTTGGCGATCAGCTCGACCGCGGCCACCGCCTGGCGCACCCGGGGGTCATCGTCCGGCAGGTGTTTCAGCAGGAACGCATCCACGGTCGGCACGTCGAGCGTCGTGGGCAGGTCCGGGCCGAACACCTCGGTCGCCGGGACGACGCGGTCGGTGATCGTCGAGACGGAGGCACCGAGGAACGGGCGGAAGCAGCCCGGCCGGAACGCGACGCCGAAGACGTGGTCACGGCCCTCGAGGACCTTGATCTGGCAACCGCTGCACACGCCGTTGACGTCCGCGCGGCCGCCGCCGAACGACAGGTGCACGTTCGGGTACGGCACGATCTTCTGCCGGTAGGGCTCGGCGTAGTCCCAGCGAGCCTCCCAGTAATGATCCACCCATGGCGCGAGCGCCGGCGACGGGCCGTGGAACGCGTGGCGCTGATACCTGGTCCACACACTCCGCAGCTCACGAACGTCCCGCCCCACACGGCAGAGTGTATGTCGCCTTTGTTCAATACCCCTCCGGCCCGCGCCGCCTAGCGTCGCCGCCATGTCACATCTGACCAACGCGGCCGAGGCCATGGCCGCGGTCGCCCGCACCATCACCGACGACCAGCTCGCCAACAAGACTCCGTGCGCGGAGTACGACGTGCGGGCACTGGTCAACCACCTCCTGTTCTGGGGCCCGTCGCTCGCCGGCGCCGGCCGCAAGGAGTCCGTTCCGCAGCCGGCGGTTGCCGAGTCCGATGTGGACCTGGCGGCCGGCGACTGGCGCGGCCGCCTGCTCGCCCTGCTGGACGACATCACGTCGTCGTGGGCGCCGCCGAGCGCCTGGGAGGGCGAGACGAGCATGGGCACGCCGCACATGCTGCCCGCGCCCGTCATGGGCGACATGATCGTCGGCGAGCTGGCCGTACACGGCTGGGACCTGGCGGTCGCGACCGGGCAGCGGCTGGAACTGCCCGCCGACCTGCTGGCGCATCTGCACGACACGGTGTTCGCCGGCGTGGAGCAGGGGCGGGAGATGGGCATGTACGGACCGGAGGTCGCGGTGCCGGCCGACGCACCCACCTTGGACCGCATCCTCGGCCTAACCGGCCGTGATCCCGCCTGGGCGTAGTCTCCGAACCTCGAACCGGAGGCCGTAGTGTTCGGCGTGCCTGGCGGCGAGCTCTACCGAGCACAATCCCTTGACAAACATAGAAGCGTCAGAAGGTCGCTGCGGGAATCGGGCTGACTTGCGCACGAGAGACTTGCTAACGCTGGTGCTAACAACCGCCTTGGACGATCTTGGACGGGTCTGGACCGTTTGGCCGACGAACGGCAGGTCACGGGACGAGGCTGGATGGCTGTGGACATGCGTAGCCTGACTCGTAATGAATAGGTCATCGGTTCGATTCCGATGGGCGGCTCCCAACTTTGCCCGGTCGTGCCCGGCGTCCACGCGGTCGCCGTCGTGGCGGCGGCGTTGGCGACGACGGTGCTCCCACTCGCGTGGTTTCCTTCCGTGCCATCGGCGTGGTGATCCGCCGACCGCGCCCTTACGCTCGCTGAGCATCCGCTCATGCCGATGAGCGGGCGCGTGGCCGGCGAATCCGTCCCGTCCGCTGGCCTGTCACGTCAATCTGCGGCCAGGCGGAACACGGGCCAGCCGATCTCGGTTCGCCAGGCACGAGGATCCGGATCGTCGTGTGGTCCGACGAGGTACGTTTCGTGGACGGGACCGTCCACGGCGAGGGCGTGTTCGACAACCCAGGCGCCGAGCCGGCCGTACGTGACGTCGATGTCGTCGTGGGGTCCGAAATGGACAGCGACGGCAAGTTCGACGGGCGGGAGGTCGACGGGTGTCACTCGCCCTCGGGCGGGCGGTTCGGCGACCGGACGGTAGACCAGCACCGCTCCTTGGCCGCCGGTGAACAGCTCGTTGGCGTAGCGCCCACCCGGCGGCCCGAGCGGCGGCAGGCCGGTGATCGCGGCGTCGAGTTCGGCCATGGCCTCCGCGTACCATGACAGCACCTCGCCGTGGTCGACGAACCCCTTGACCGCGGCGACCGTTCTGGCGGCCACTGAGCGCAGTTCGACGTTCAGTAGGCCCTCGTCGGGACGGAGCAGTTGGCGCAGCGAGGTCACGGCGGCTCGCGTGCGGGCCAGCTCGGCCTCCAACCGCCGCAGGTGCCCGCCGACCAGGTCGGCGCGTTCCTCGGTGTCCTCGGTGGCGAGGATCTTGGCCACATCGGACAGCGGCACGTCGAGGTGACGCAGCCGGTGGATGACCTGTGCGGTGGGGATCTGCTCGCCGGTGTAGTAGCGATAACCGCTGACGGGGTCGACAGACGCGGGCTCTAGCAGCCCGGACTCGTGGTAGCGGCGCAGGGTCCGCACGCTCAGGTGCGTCAATTGCGCGAACTCGCCGATCGTCAGTCCACGGGACATACCCCCACTCTGCACCCTCACAGGACGGTGCGCTTGACCCTCTCCCTGCGGGAGGCCGCAGCCTGAGCGCGCGACACCACGATGCAGGAAGGACCGTGACATGAGTGAAGCGATCGATACCCGCCGGCTGCCCGAGGTGATCACCGACTACCTGGCTGCCCACCAGGCCCGTGACCTGGACCCGGCTCTCGCCTACTACACCGAGGACGCCATCGCGGTGGATGAGGGCCACACCTACCGCGGTAGGCGCGAGATCCGCGACTGGTTGGCACGTGCCGGCGGTGAGTACACCTACACCATGAAACTCGTCGCGGCCCAGCGCATCGACGACGACCATTACGTGGCCGTGCACCACCTCGAGGGTGACTTCCCCGGTGGCGTCGTCGACCTGCGATTCCGGTTCACCCTGCGTGACGGCCACGTCGCCCAGTTGGTCATCGAGCCCTGACAGCGGAGACCTCACGATGATCACACTCGGTAGGTACGGAGCCTGGCTCAACCCGGTATACGACGATCCGAGCCGAATCGGCTACGCCGTCGAGGCCGAGGCGCTGGGATACGGCGCAGTGTGGCTCGGCCTCGGTCAGCGTGACGAGAGCGACCTGCGGCTGGTGGAGCAGGTCCTGGCCGCGACGCGGCACGTCGTCGTGGCAACCGCGATCGTCAACATGTGGACCAACGACCCGACCACGCTCGCCGAGTCCTACAGCCGCCTGGAGGCTCGCTATCCCGACCGTCTCCTGCTGGGCATCGGACTCGGCCACCCGGAATCGATCACCGGCTACCGTTCGCCGTACCAGCGCATGGAATCGTTCCTCGACGTCCTTGACGCCGAAGGACTTCCCAGCGACCGTCGCGTCCTCGCCGCCCTCGGGCCGCGAACGCTGTGCCTCGCCGCCGACCGCGCCGCCGGAAGCCACCCCTACCTGACCGTGCCCACCCACACCCGGGCAGCCCGTCGCCTGCTCGGCCCGGGCCCGCTGCTCGCCCCCGAGCACACAGTGGTCGTCGACACGGACCCGGCCGAGGCCCGCCGGCGTGGCCGCGACTTCGTCAGTGATCCCTACCTGCGACGCTCCAACTACGTCAACAACCTACTGCGGCACGGCTACGACAAGATCGACGTCGCAGGCGACGGGAGCGATCGGCTGATCGACGACCTGGTTCTCCACGGCACAGCCGAGACGATCGCCGTCGGACTGGCCGGCCACCTCGACGCCGGCGCCGACCATGTCGCCATCCAGGTCCTGTCCCGACCGGGTGAAGGGCCGATGCTGGGACTACGAACCCTCGCCAGTCGACTGATCTTGTGAAGCAGCCCGCGCGTCGCCATGCTGGACGAAACCCGCGAGTCGGATTTCGGTCTGCGACTGCTGCAGGTGTGCTTCCCGATTTATGACCTCGCCGAGATTCTCCGTCGACTAGAACGCCATGAAGCCGGTGATCTCGTCGCGGCTGCTCTTGCGGACTGGACGACCGTGGGTCGGCCACGCCGCACTGCCATTTGAACCGATCGACCCGGACGACAGTGCCTGATCCATTGGAGATCGACGGTTACCGTCGTGATGTCGCCTGCGTCGAGAGCTTCGACTATGCGGACAGCGTGTTCGACGGGTGGTTCGCAACCGGGAGGAACGGGCGCAGCCGCCTTACCGGTCCTCGACCGATGGCGCATACGGGCCGATGAGTCCGACGAGCATGGGCTCGTCGAGTGTGTCCGGGGTGAGCACCACGCCGGTGATCTCGTAGGCGACAGCGAACGCCCATGCGATCGAGCTGGTGTAAGTGTGCTGCCCTGCTGCTGGGTCCAAAGACAACTCAACCTCGTTCATGAGCTCGTTGAGACGGTCAGGGTCAGTGCCCCAGCGAAAGTCCGGCTGGTGCGGAGTGAAGCCGGTAACGACCTGGCCGTCGACCGCGTAGGCGAAACCATGCTCGGCATAGTCGTGCCGCCCGACGGCCACCACCTCGCACTGCCGAGAAAGCCCGACCAGGGGCTCGCTCAGGACGGCCTGCCAGCCCTGCGGCTCGAGAGCCACGCTCCAGTCACCGGCTTGGAGGACCCCGATGTACCCGCCGCCGAATCCGCCGCCGGTGTCTTCGACGAACTCTCCGACTGCCTCATTGAGCTCCCCGAATTTCATTAATTGCCCGGAGGATTCCTCAGCTCCGAATCGGCGCAACACCTCGCCAGGGCCGAGTCGATGGAAGAACGCGACGCAGAATATCTGGCCCATCCGGCTCCCGCTCGCTTCCAGCCACCGGAACGGGGCGAGGGGATCGGGTGTCGCATCTCCCTTGATCGTCATCTGGAGAGACTACTCCTCTCCGCCACCATCGCCACGCACGCCTACACTCACCGTAGAAGCCGGTTGTGCGACCAACAGCCCAGCCCGCAACTGCCCAGCTCACGTCTCCCTTGGTCAGTGCGCTGTCTCAAACGTGGTCTCATTCAGGTGTGCGTCAGCCGGGATCCGTACCTGTCCGCCGAGGTACGCCACTTGTCGACTGAGTGGGCCGGACGTACTTCAGTGGACGTTGCCGCACTATTCGTAATCAAATCCGACCCCCACCTGACCGGCCAAGCCATCAAAGAACTGAGCGCAGGCACCCAAGAGCCGCAGGAAGGTCATTCGGCCCCGCTCCACGCTGTACGAGTCTCCCGACCGCGTCCAACGCGAGCGGCGCGTTGTACAGCGCCTGGAAAGTCAGCAGCGACCCAAACGCCTGCTGGAGCTCCTGGACGGGTTTTTAGAATGGAGATTTCTTTTATCGAGAACGCAGTATCACCACACTGTGATCCTCTCTCCAGGATCACGTTGTTCAGGTGGTCCGTGTACCGGTGAGGGTTCCGGAGGCCAGGACATGTCCCGCGAGAGCTGAAGGCACGGCTTGCATGCCGGCGACCTTGGTGAAGTCGATGTCGGTGTCGAGGGCATAGAGGTGGAAGCGATAGTGGTGCGTGCCGTGGCCGGGAAGCGGCCGCGGGCCGAGGTACTTGGCCTGGCGGCGGCGGTTGGGCAGGAATTGGAAGCGCGGGTCATCGGGCGTCAGCGCACCTTCCGGAAGGCCGCCTTCGATCGGCGCGAAGGTGGCGATCGTGTGGATGCCGGGCACCGCGCCGGGGCTGTCGAGATCTTCGAGCACGAAGACCAGACCCTTCGTCCCCTCAGGCAGAGCACTCCACATGAGGGCGGGAGAGATGTCGTCGCCGATGAACTGCCCGCAGTGCTTGGCGGGTACGACCTGCCCGTCACCGAAGGCGGGAGAAGTCAGGGCGATGCGATTCCCAGTCGCGAGCTCTGGAGTGTTGGCGATGCTCGCGGCCTCGTCCGGACGCCGGTTGCGCAGCAGCCAGCCGACGGGAAGGAGAAGGGCTTCTACGGGGTGCATGATGTTCCTGTTCAAGAGTCTGCGATGCGGAGGAGAAGCGGGGCGACACGGGCGATGTCGTCGCGTTCGGCGGCCGTGAGTTCGGCGAGCCGGCCATTGAGCCAGTCCCGGCGGTGGCGCCGCGACGCCGCAGCCGCCGCCCTGCCTTCTTCGGTCAGGGTGAACAGGACTTTGCGGCGGTCCTCGGTCCCGCGGGACTTGGCGACGTAGACGAGCTGTTCGAGCTTGCGAACCGTCTGACTCATCGACCCGAGCGTGACCTTCGCGGCCTCGGCAAGGTCGCTCAGGCTCATCTGATCCTGCTTGTCGAGGACCATGAGTACGAGCAGCGCCGCATCAGAGACCTCCCCCTCCACCCGTTCGGAACGGAACCGGCTGTAGAGGCGCACGACCGCGCGCCGCAGCTCAGCACTGACCTCCTCGACGTCCTCACTCATGTCACACCTCCGAATGCTTAGTACACCATAGCATCTACTTAGTATTACTACGCAAATTGAAGGAGTTCGCCGACGCCGGAGCGATCCGCAGACGTCCGAGACCTCAATGCCTGCACCAGAGGCTCTCGTCGTTAGCCGGTTCGGTTCCCTCCGGCTGGGGCAGGCGGGGGGGACGGTCGTCGGTAGGGTGCCCGCGTGCGCGTTTCCCAGTACGCCTACTTCGCCTTGTCTTCAACGCAGATGTCAGCAACCGAGATCACCGCTCGGCTGCGTGTCGAGCCCGACGAGGTGACGATGCGCGGTAGTCGTATTGCCGATCCGCCTCGGCCTGTTGCACACACGTGGCGGGTGGTCTGCCGTACCGCCCGCCTCACCGTAGACGAGCAGATAGCGCGGATCGTGGACAGGTTGTTCGAGCACGCCGAACGTATCGGTGCGCTGGCCGCCGAGCTTGACCGGATGGATGGACAATCAGGCGCCAGCAGGCTGCAAGTCGTTCGGATATATGAGCATCCGAACGGCGAGGAAGAAGAGGACACCAATCGGGCTGAGGGTCTAGCGAAGCTTGCGGGACAACATCAGTTGCTGGGCTGGCATCTTGGCGCCAGGGCGCTGGAGTTCCTCCGGCTGACGCGAGCGCAACTGGATGTCGACGAGTACGCCTATGGATGACCCCCGACCTGTCCAGGAGTGATCTACAGCCACGTCTTCCCGGCGCGAAGCCGTCTGTCACATCGTCTCGCGCTGCGTGCCGTGGCGGTCCAACCAGCGGTTGGCATGCGCCGACGGGGCCACGCTCATTGATCGATAGAGCAGGCATGTCAGGAGTGAACCTGCGGCGATTACGGTGGGTCGAGAGTGAATCACAGCAGGAGGTCGGCATGCATGGGCTGGGAATTCGGCGGATGGGCGGGCCGGTGGAGTTGCTCGACCTGCCCGAGCCGCGCGCTCTCGCCGCGGACGAGGTGCTCATCAACGTGGCGGCCGCGGGCGTCGCCAACTGGGACGACATCGTCCGCGTCGGCGGCTGGGCCGTGGGTACCACGCCGCCGATGGCCCTGGGCGTCGAGGCTGCCGGCACGATCACGGCCGTGGGCGACGCGGTGACGGACTTCGGGCCAGGCGATGAGGTGATGACCCACCCACTGCCGCTGCGTGCGCAGGGCACCTGGGCGGAGCGGCTGATCGCGCCCGCGAATCTTCTCGCCGGCAAGCCGGCCACCGTCTCCTGGGCCGCCGCTGCGGCGTTCCCGGTACCGGCCCTTACGGCCGAGCAGGTGCTCACCGAGGCACTCGAGGCACACGCCGGACAGACCTTGCTCGTGCACGGTGCCGGCGGATTGACCGGTGGCATGCTCGTCCAGCTTGCCTCACTGGGTGGTCTGCGGGTGATCGCGACCGCCGGTCCGGGCAGCCGACACCGGGTCCGTGGTCTCGGCGCCGCGGAGGTGCTGGACTACCACGACAGCGACTGGCCGGCGCGGGTGCTGCGGCTGACCGATGGCCGTGGTGTCGCCGTGGCGGCGAACGCGGCACGCGGTGGCGCGGCGATGGCGCTGTCCACTGTGGCCGACGGCGGTCGGCTCGCAACGATCACGTCGGACGCACCGGCGGCGGAGCGTGGTATCGCGGTGTCCGAGGTGTACGTCCGCCCGGACGGTGGCCAGTTGGCCGCTCTCGCCGCTCTGCTCGGTGAGGGGCGGCTGACGGTGGCCGTTGCCGCGAGTTTTCCGTTGTCAGACGCCCCCGCCGCGCTGGCCAGGGCCGTCAGCGGTGCGAGCGGCGCTGCCGTTGTCGTGACCACATGAACAGGCGGTTCAGGCGTATCTGATCTTGGTCCATGGACAGGCGCGCCGCCGTGATCCGACTCTGCGAACATCCTCTTCTGCCGCGATGAGCGTTTCTCGCCGCGAGTCCATCCTCGACCTCTCTGTGACGAGTCGGCCGGGTCGCGTGGCCACCCGGCCGGCGCGACGCGCTTACACGGATCCATCGGACGCCAGGTGCGCTGGTACAAGTCGGGGCGCGTGCGGTGCGAGATCGGCTCCAGAAGTCCAAAAACCGCCCTTGTGGGATTAGGCCGTCGGGCTCTGTCGCCCAATCATCCGAGTGACGAGCATGGACTGCTTACCTCTGATTGCGGGTGCATCAACACGTCCGGTCATTCATTGCGTTCAGCCAGGTCATCCCGGGTTTGGTCCGAGGGGCTGTCGCCCGAGGCCGGGCGAGCGGCGCCGGAACCGGACCTGAAGTCCATGCGTCCTAATAGATATCCATTCATACGGGCGGAGGTCGCAGGATGGATATCGGTATCTCCGGTTCGTTCGTCTTAGGCGTCATCTCTTTCATCAGTGCGGCCGTCGCCGTCGTGTCCGTTGTGATCAGCCACCGGCAGAGTCGTGAACAGGCCCGCCAGACGAGGGTCGACGCCGACAACCTCGAGCTGAGCAGCGCCGCCTTCAACCTCGACGTGGACGGTCAGTTCACCGACGGCCTCCGCGAGGTGCTGAACCACTTCGTCGAACGACCCGAGCTGCGGCAGTACTTCACTGACGGGGTGAGCTGCCCGCCGGACGGCCCGATCGCGGTACGCGTCGGGACCATCGCCGAGATGCTCGGTGACGTTCTGGAGGTGGGTCTGAAGATCAGCCAGCGGACGATGTCGGCCGATGAGCAGATGATCCGAAGCGGCTACTGCCGCGACGTCCTGGAGACCTGCCCCACTCTGACGCGTCTGGTGGCCGAGCATCCCACGTGGTGGCCCGCGATCACCGCGTTGCATGACGCCCGGTCACGGGCCGATCAGGCGAAGTCGTAGCGTCGGAAGGCAGATCGCGCCCGAAATCAAAGAACGGGCTCACTGTTCGGGGTGGCCCTGGGCCGATCTCCGACCGAGTTAGGCGAGTTCAGCGCCCGACCAGGTCGTCAACCCTAATATCGGACAGATCTCGACATCAGCGGTTGTCATCGCGTACGTGGACCGCGCAGCGGCGTTGAACTGACACTCAGAATGTCTCATCCCCGCCTGAGAGGCATGTCGAATGCCCGAGCCCCTCGTCACTCCATCTCATGAGACCAGAGCACGTCTGCTGCGTGTGATCACCGCGCTCGCCACCGCGGCCTTCACCTTCGCCGCCGTCACGCTCGTGGTCGTCGCGATCGCGCACCCGGCGGCGTCGGCGACCAAGCATCGAGTGCTGTTCGACGACAGCAAGGCCGAGACGGCGGGCAACGCCGATTGGATCATCAGCACGAGCATTCCCGACCCGACGGCGCAGAACGCCTCGCCGTCAGTGGAGACGGACTGGACCGGCGCCATCTCGGCCTGGGGTGTGGCCCTGCAGAAGACCGGCAACTACACCCTCGACACTCTCGGCCCAGGCAAGACCATCACCTACGGCGACTCCTCCAACCCCCAGGACTTGTCGAACTTCGACGAGTTCGTGCTGCCCGAGCCCAACGTCCTGCTCAGCGCGGCCGAGAAGACGGCGGTGATGACGTTCGTCAAGAACGGCGGCGGGCTGTTCCTGATCTCCGACCACACCGGCAGCGACCGCAACAACGACGGTGCCGACTCGCCGAAGATCATTAACGATCTGATGACCAACAACACGGTCGACAGCACTGATCCGTTCGGATTCAGCGTCGATCTGCTCAACATCGCCAGCGGCTACCCGACCGCCATCGCTGACAGCACCAACCCGGTCCTGCACGGTCCGTACGGAACCGTGACCGCGGGCGCCCTCTACAACGGCACCACCGTGACCCTGCACCCGGCGGACAACGCAGCCGTCAAAGGCCTGCTCTACCTGACGACCGCGACGCCCGGCGGGAACACCGGGGCCTTCTTCGCCACCAGCACCTTCGGCAGTGGCCGGGTCGCCATCTGGGGTGACAGTTCCGACATCGACGACGGCACCGGCCAGTCCGGCAACACCCTGTACAACGGCTGGAACGACGCCAAGGCGACCGACGCGCAGCTCGGCTTGAACGCCACCGAGTGGCTCGCCGGCGCCGGCGGCACCGGCACTCCGCCCCCCTCATGCACCGCGGCGCAACTGCTCACCAACCCCGGTTTCGAGTCCGGCTCCGGCGTCGGCTGGACGGCCACCTCGGGCGTCATCAACACCTCATCCAGCGAGCCGCCCCGTACCGGCTCCTATGACGCCTGGCTCAACGGCTACGGAACGGCCAACACCGACACGCTCTCCCAGACCGTGACCGTGCCGGCGACCTGCTCGACCGCCTCACTCAGTTTCTGGCTGCACATCGACACGGCCGAGACATCGACCTCGACCGCCTATGACACCTTGAAGGTCCAGGTGCTCAACAGTTCGGGCACCGTGCTGTCGACCCTGGCGACCTTCTCCAACCTCAACGCCGCCACCGGCTACCAGCAGCACAGCTACAGTCTCGCCGCCTACGCGGGCCAGGCCGTCACATTGAAGTTGACTGGAACCGAGGGATCGCAGCTACAGACTTCGTTCGTCCTCGACGACACCGCGCTGAACGTCTCCTGACCCGCCTCCGCTCGTCGGTACCCGCGTCCCGGTGGCAGGCCGGCCGGGACGCGGTCCACCCCAGGCTTCTCCCAGTCGCGCCGTCACCGTGCCCGGATGCCGTTGAGGATGAGTGAGATGACCTCCACGGACTCCGCTTCGACCTCGGGGGAGCGCCACTCCGCAGCGTGCGTCGGATCGTGGAAGCGGCTGGTCGCGTTGAGGATGGCTCGCGCGATCACCTCGGGCTCACCGGCTGCGAAGTCGCCGCCGGCGATGCCGTCGACCACGATGGCGCGGATCTGGGTGAGCAGGAAGGTGACATGGGCGGAGGAGACGGTGCTGTGCTCAGCCGCCAGAACCCGGAAGGTGGCGAAGAGCTCCGGGTCCTCCCTCGCCTTCGCCCATTTCGTGGCGAACACGGTGGTGAGCAGGCCACGTAGCCGGTCGGGTGGGGCCAGCTCGGAATCCTGAACCGCCGCGGCGAAGTCCTCTCGCACCCGGTCGAGCCAGCGTCGTATCACGGCCTCGCGCAGCGCCGCCTTGGAAGGAAAATGCCGGTACACGCTGCCGTGGCTCACCCCCAGCAGCCGCGCGACATCGAGCACCGTGGCCTTTTCCGGGCCGTGGCGGCGCAGCACCTCCTCGGCGGCCGACACAATCGTCTCCGCGTCGAGTGGCTCCGCGCGCATCAGATCTCCTTGTCGAGCTGGTACGAGGCCGGCGCTTCAAGGCCCAGCCTCCACGGCGGAGAACGTACGTCGACCAGCTGACAGACGTCAAACGCTGTCAGCCGGTCACCTACATTCAGATGACAACTATTGATATCTGTCATCTCCAGTTTGTACGGTGTGATCCTTGAACTTGCGATCGCCGACCGAGGAGACGCTCCCATCAGCACCGCTACTGCTTCGTTCGCCGGCCGCACCGTGTCCCGGGTCGGCTACGGCGCGGCCCAGCTCGACCGCCTGCATGACCGCCGCGGCGAGGCCGTCGCGCTGTTGCGCCGCGCGGTCGAGCTGGGCGTGAATCACGTGGACACCGCCGAGTTCTATGGCTTCGGTTTCGCCAACGCCGTGATCCGCGAAGCCCTACGGCCGGAAGACGGCGTTCTCGTCGTCACCAAGGTCGGTGCCGACCCCGACCCGGGTGGGCGGCTGCCGCTGCGGGCCGCGCAGCGGCCCGAGCAGCTGCGGGCCAGCGTCGAGGACAACCTGCGCAGCCTCGGCGTCGACCGGCTCCCCGTGGTCAACCTCCGGCGCCTCGACTCCGGCCCCGGGATGCGTCCCGAGGGCGACCAGGTGGTCGACCTCGACGACCAGCTCGAGGTCATGGCCGCCCTGCGCGACGAGGGCAAGATCGGCGCGATCGGGCTGAGCAGCGTCACGCTCGACGGCCTGCGCCGTGCCCTGCCGGCCGGCATCGTCTGCGTGCAGAACGCGTACAGCCTTGTCTCCCGTGCCGACGAGGACATGCTGCGGCTGTGCGCGGCCGAGGGCATCGCGTGGGTGCCGTTCTTCCCACTCGGCGGGGCCTTTCCGGGGCTGCCCAAGGTCGCCGAGGAGCCGGCCGTCCACGCGGTGGCCGAGTCGCTGGGCGTCACGTCCTCCCAGGTCGGTCTCGCCTGGCTGCTGCACCACGCCCCGCACGTGCTGCTCATTCCCGGCACCGCCGACCCCGCCCACCTGGAGGCCAACATGGCGGTCGGCGAGCTCACCTTCGACGACGCCACCCGCGCCACCCTCGAGTCCCGCTCCAACGAATTCCCCATCGGCTGAACGGGGAGGCGACAGGACGGGCACGGGGATGGACGCCCTGCTCTGCCTAAGCACCAGCATTAAGGATGGATCATGAAGGCGATCATCTACCGCGACAACGGCGGCCCCGACGTTCTTCAGCTCGTCGACCGTGACCTGCCCGTGCCCGGTCCCGGCGAGGTTCGCGTCCGGGTTGCCGTGTCCGGGGTCAACCCGACCGACTGGCAGGCCCGCGCCGGCGCCGCCGGCCCCAAGCGGTTCCCGGAGGTCACTCCGCACCTGGACGGCGCCGGTGTGATCGATGCCGTCGGTGAGGGGGTCGGCCAGAGCCGGGTCGGTCAGCGGGTCTGGCTGTTCATGGCCACCGCCGGGCGGCCCACCGGCACTGCTGCGGAGTTCACCGTCGTGCCCGCCGAGCAGGCCGTGCCGCTGCCCGACGAGGCCGGTTTCGACGTCGGCGCCTCACTCGGCGTCCCTGCGCTTACCGCGCACCGCGCGCTCACCGTCGCCGAGGACGGGCCGCGTCGTCTGCGGCCCGGCGCGCTCGACGGCAGGGTGGTGCTCGCCGCGGGTGGGGCCGGGGCGGTCGGGCACGCGGTGATCCAGCTCGCTCGATGGGCCGGCGCCACCGTGATCAGTACGATCAGCGGCCCGGAGAAGGCTCGGCTGGCCACCGCCGCCGGTGCCGACCACGTGATCAACTATCGCGAGGGCGATCCGGCCGCCGAGATCCGCAAGATCGCCCCGGACGGCGTCGACATCGTCGCCGAGGTGGCGCTCGGTGCGAACCTCGCACTGGACCTCGCCGTGCTGCGGACGCGCGGCACGATCTCGACCTACGCCAACGACGGCGGCAAGCCGGTCGAACTGAACGTGCTGCAGAACATGGTGCTGAACACACGCTTGCAGTTCCTGGTGCTCTACACGGCCGGTTCTGAGGCGCGCGCCGTAGCCGCCGAGGACGTCGCCGCCGCGGTCCGCGACGGCGCCCTGCCGGTCGGCGAGCGGCACGGCCTGCCGCTGGTCCGCTTTCCGCTCGACCGAACCGCCGACGCACACCGGGCCGTGGAGGGCGGCACGGTCGGCAAGGTCCTGGTGGATGTCACTCGATGACATTCGAGCAAAGCGCCGTAGCCGCCATCGACACGCCGCGGCCGTCCTCGGGGACCCGACCCGGATCCTCGTGGTTCCGGCCGCGACATCATCCGGCCTGACGGAGCACGTACGGCGCGCCTTCACAATGCATGCGCTTTGCCGATCACCGGATGTTCCGGCGCGTAGCCCGTTTCCGTCCCTTCGGCCGGGGTTGTGGATGGGGGCCGGTGCCGGGACGATCGTGGCTCGTGACGGGGATCGAACGAGTGGGGCAGCCGGGGTCGTACGGGCCGCTGGCCTGCGCCGGCGCGGCGGGGCCGGTCTACGTCCTGTGCGGTACGACGTCGGGGTCCGTTCTGCGTGCGGTCGACCTGGACGGCCGGTCGCGCTGGAGCCGGTCCGTTGGTGCGCTGGGCGGCCAGATGCGCGTCGCGCCGGACGGTGGTGTCTGGCTGGCCGATGGCGCCGCGCTCGTGGAGACGACGGTGTGGGGTGCGCCGGGTCGGCGGGTGGATCTCTCGGGTGCACCTGACGAACGGATCGGGACGTTCGTCGTTCTGCCCGATGGGTTCGTGGTGGCGTGGCGGAGCGACCCGTACCGCAGCGTGCGCGTGGAGCGCACCGACGGATCGGGCGCGAGACGCTGGTCGGCCGAGTTGCCCGATGTGCACCTGTCTTATGAGGGCGTCGTCGAGATGAGCGCGGCGAATGGCTGGCGTGCGGAACCCATGCGGCCATGGCGGCCACGAGGTCTGGCTCCAGAGCGCCGCGCCGGGCTGCTCGTTTCGGCGGACCGGGTACTGGCCACCTACACCGACTGGTCCAGCGGCATCGGCATGGGCTTCTGCCTCGACCTGGCGACCGGGGACCTGGTCTGGGTGACGCCGCCGCACCCGACAGGGGAGCGGGCGATCGCCGGACCGGGCGGTTTCCTGGTCGGCAGCCAGGGGTACGGCGCGTTCTCGACACGGTTGTACGACCGCGACGGCGCGACGGTGGCCGAGTGGCCCAGCCACGGTGGCCTGCTGGTCAGCAGCCGGGGCAGAATCCGCGTCGTCGAACTGGACAACGACCTGTCCTCGGCCCGGCGCGTCCGGCGGCTGCACCGCGACGGCAGCATGACCGACGGCCCGTACCTCTCCGGCTACTACACCGTCGGTCCGGTGCTGAGCGGCGACGGCCGGGCCGCGTTCTGGCGCGACGGCAAGCTCCAGATCATCGATCCCGACCTGTCCGTCCACACCTTGTGCGAGGGAGAAGGGGAAGGCGTCGACCGGATGCTGCTGCTGGAGGGCGGACGGCTGTTCTTCGTCCTCACCACGGACTGGGCCAAGGGCGAAGGCAGCCTCGTCATCGCCGACACCGATCTGGCTCCGCTGGACACCGGCGTGTGGCCCTGCGGCGAGAGCGATCTACACGCCAACCCTGTCCGCTGCTGGTAAGAGCCTGGCGGTTTCAGGCCCGCTCATCGCGACAGGCCCGAACACACCAGGCGGCCGACCAGGCACCGGTGTCACTGTGCGTCGGGCTCAGGGACGGTGGTCGTCTGCTGGTCGGCCGTGTGGTGCGGTGATTCGTCGATCGGGAATTGGATCAGGCTCACCAGGCGGGGGCTGCGGCCGGGTGTCGGCTGGTTTCCGGCGCGGGCCGCGATGACGGCGCGTAGCTCGCCGAGTATCTCGATGATCTCGTCACGGCTGAGCCACAGGACGCCCTGCCGGTAGCCCACCAGGTCGGCGTACGGGTCGGTGCCGGACCGGTTGAGGTAGGCGTCGAACTCCGCGTGCAGGGCGGCCATGGCCGCGGTGAACCCGTGGCGGTGGTCTTCCAGCGACATCGACGCGCCCGCCTCCGCCTCGATCATCGTCCGGTCCCGGCGCAGCCGGTAGTGGCGCTCCACCGCGCCGCGTACCCGCTGTTCGTCGGCGACCTCCAGCACTCCTCCGTCGGCGAGCAGGCCGACATGCCGGTACACGGTGGTCTTCGGGACCTCAGGCAGGCTCGCGCACAGATCGGCGGTGGAGCGTACCCGCCCGCCGGACAGGGCGTAGACGATCCGCATCCGGACCGGATGCAGCAGCAGATCCAGGGTGTCCACTCCCCGATTATCTCCATATTCGGTACCATTCCCAAAACTGGGAACATTCGGGAGGGGTACGGAGTGACCGACAGCACCTCGACGGCGGCCGCACGGCTGAGCGCCCCAGCGGTGATGCCGCTGCGCACGCTGGATCCGTCCGCGCCGCTGGACGACCTGGAATGGCTGGATGAGGCGATCGGCACCGCGCGGGTGGTGGCGATCGGCGAGAGTGCGCACTACAACGGCGAGACCTACCGACTCCGCCACCGCCTGCTGCGCTACCTGGTCGAGCGGCACGGGTTCGGCGCGTACGCGATGGAGTCGGGATTCGCCGAAGGATGGCGGACCGACGAGTGGGTACGGGGCGGCGAGGGCGACCTCGGCCAGGTCCTGGCCGGCGGCATGACCTCGCTGATGGGACCGTGGACCCAGATGCGCGCCCACCTGGAGTGGATGCGGCACCACAACCGGACCGCCGCACGGCCGGTCGGCTTCTACGGCGCCGACCTGTCCGGCTCCAACGCGTCCCTGCTGCCGAGCCTGGACGCCGTCATCGCCTACCTGGCGCAGGCCGATCCCGAGTACCAGGTGGATCCGAGCATCCGGGAGACGGCCGCCGTCTTCGCCGCGTCATCGGCGTTCTCCATCCCCGCGGCCATCGGAGCCTATGCGCAGCTCGCGACCCAGACCAAGGACGCGCTGACCGCGGGGTTGGCCGAACTGACCGTACGCATGACCGGACGCCGCCTCGAGTACGCCCGGCGCACCACGGCCGGCGCGTACGAGCGCGCACTGCGCTCGCTGCACCTCACGATCACCCTCGACGCGCTCGCCCGTGCGATGGCCTGCGGCGACCGGCTGACGGTGATGTTCGACCGCGCCGCCGCGATCGCGGACAACCTCGAGTGGATCCTGCGCCGCGAAGACCGAATCGTGCTGGCCGCCCACAACGGCCACATCCAGCGCCGGCCCCTCGCCCTGCCCGGCATGCCGGAGGCGGCGACACCTGCGGGCATGCACCTGGCCGACCGGCTCGGCGAGGACTACCTCGTCATCGGCACGACCACGGGAACCGGTCAAACCCTCAACACCGATGCCGACTTCTACACCGGCACACTCTTCACCCAGATGGGGCCACCGGAGCCCGACACCCTCGACGCGCTCATGGCCGCCAGTCACGACGGGCCCTTCGCGACCGACCTCCGGCGGCTGTCACCGGCCGACGCCGACGCCGTCCGCGCCGCCGCCCGGCAACGCTTCGGCACCTTCCACGTCGGCCTGAACCCACTCGACGCCTACGACCTCATCGTCCATCTCCCCGACGTCACGGCAGCCGAACCCGACCCGGCCGCCCTCGCCTGCTCCCCCCACGACGTACAAGAGACGTTCTCGGGCTGGAACCCACGGTGAAACCCAGGCGAGCCGCCGGACGCAGACGGCTCGCCTTCAACCGTCTGATCAGACCACGGTCAATCCTCGGCGCCGCGGATCGTCACCTCGATGGCGGCCGGGGCACCCGCCGCATCGAGTTCGACGTGGACCGGGAAGAACCCGTCGCCGATAGATGTCATCGCGAACATGATGCGGGCACCGCCGACGTCTATCGAGGCGGCCTCATTCTCGGACGCGCGAACATCGGCCATCACCCGCCAGTGATGTGAGTGTGGACGGAGATCGAAGGCGAACTTACGGTCCGACGCCGTCCTCCGGCGATCGTTCAACGCGACCGCCTTCGCGTACGCTTCGCGGACCGGCAGGTTGAGCCAGCCGTAGTGATCGTCGCCGGGTGTGCCGGTACGGGTGGCACCGAACTCAGCCGCGATCTCGGTCTCGTGCCTGCCCCAGAACACGACGTCCGCCAGGCCGTCGATCGTGTCGTCGTGTATCCATGCGTTCAGCGCGTCCGCGTCGGCAACCACGAACCGGGCGTAGTCGACGCCGATCCTGCCCAGCGAGCGGGTACCGACGACTGGTTCGTCACTGACCACGATGCGGATGTGCATCCAACCCCAGTCGCCGTGCGGTGTCGCGGTGACCGGCAGCGGACGGTCGGTGGGCAGGCCTCCGATGGCGATGACCGGCACGCCGCTGATCAGAAAGTCCGGGTCGGCTCCGGCGATCGCTCGCCGGACGCGGTCACGGTGCGGGACCTGCCGTGGGAAGGAGCGCAGCGACGCCTGGTGGCCGCGCTCACGGCAGTGGTCATCGAAGAGCGAGGCGAACTCCGCGACGGCATCCTGCGGGATGTCATAGACGGTGCGGCCGGACTGCCGGCCGAACGACCGCGCCGCGGCGTCCGCATCGCGCCCGACCACCTCGAAGTCGACGGCCAGCGGGACGTCGGGCCGCCGCACGTCGTCCGGTACGCGGTCGCCGGACCACAGCCCGAGGTAGCCGCCGTCCATCAGCGCCAACTCGCCCGACGGACAGGTCACCTCGCCGAGCGGCACGATCTCTACCACGGTCGCGCAGTCTACGGCGGCCATCGCGACCAGCCGAAGCGGCCGGCCCGTCCGCTCAGCCGCGATGAGCCGGCTGCCAGGGCTGCGGCGCAGGTCCTGGTGGATATTCGGTCGCCGATCCGATGTGGGCCGTTCACACTGGCGACATGGGGCGGACGGTCAGTGCGGTGGTGACCTTTGGCGCGGACTGCCTGGGTGTCATCGGGCCGTCCGCGGTGGACGTCGCGTGGTGGGCGGAGGTCGAGCAGGTCGTCGCGTACCTGCGCCGGGTTCTGGATGTACCGGTGCTGGTGCTGCGCCTGGTCGGCGTCGAGGGTGGGGACGGCGGACGGGACGGTCATGTCACCTATCACGTCGAGGCGTTGCGGCGGCCCGCGGCCGGGCTACTGTCCGCGCCGGGCGTCGCGCACCCCGCGTTGGCCGAGCCGCACGAACGGCGTTCCCCGTGGGCGCGGATGGAGGGGCTGAGGGAGCTGCTCGGCTGGGCCGCGGACACGCTGGCCTCCATGGATCGTCCGATGACCGGGCCGGCGGAGCAGCGCAGGACCTGGAACCTGGCCGCCGTGTTGCGCCTGCCCACCCGGCAGGGCCCGGTTTGGTTGAAGGCCACGCCGCACTTCGCCGCCGATGAGGCGGCCGTCATCGCCGCGTTCGCGCGCGTGGATCCGGGTCTGGTTCCGACGGTCCTCGCGGCGGGGCCCGGGCGGGTCTTGCTGGAGCATCTGCCCGGTGTGGACTGCTGGGACGCCCCCGCCGAGATCATCACCAGCGCGGTGAGCCGCCTGGTGGCCGCCCAAGCCGCGGTCGCCGTACGGGCGGCCGGCCACCTGCCTGGACTGCGTGACCGGCGCCGGGCCGTCCTCGCCGGCCAGATCCGTGAACTGCTCGATCGACCCTTCAGCGCTGAGCTGTCCAGCGAGGAGCTGGCGGCAGCGCGTGGTCTGCAGGAACGCTGGCCCGCGCTGGACGACTGTGGTCTGCCTGACACGATCGTGCACGGTGACTTCCACCCCGGCAACTGGCGCAGCGACGGTGGGCCACCGGTTGTGGTGGACTTCGCCGACGCCTATGTGGGCAACCCGGTGCTGGACGGACTGCGGGCCTGCGACTACCTGCCAACGGCGAAGCGATCCGTTGCCGCCAAGGCGTGGATCGAGGCATGGAAGACCCGGCTGCCCGACTGCGAGCCGGCCCGGGCACTCGCCATCGCCGAACCGTTGGCACACCTGGCCTATGCCGTGCGCTACCAGGAGTTCCTGGACGGTATTGAACCCGCCGAGCAGGTCTACCATCGTGGCGATCCTGCCACCGTCATCCGCGCCGCACTGCGCTGCGCGCGAACGCCGAACATCGGCCGCACCTTCGGCTAGGTGCCCGTCCGCCGGAGTCGCGCGACGAAGCGCCGGACCGTACGGGGGCTGCGCAGCAAGTGGACCTCGGCGTCCGGAGCGGCAGCGCTGATCGCCTGCATCACGGCCGGGAGACTGCGGCGTCGATAGGCCCAGATCCAGCGCCAGTAGTCGCCGCGTTCGCGGCCTTGGCGTATCGTCCGCCACGCGCATCGCAGGAAGGCGAAATCGAGCACGATGACGGTGTCGGCAGCCCGGAGGCGGATCTGCGGGTCACTGTCGTAGGGCCCGAGGTCACCATCGAGGATCCAAGCGTCACGCTGGACCAGTTCCCGTTGACATGCCGCCCACCGGGCCGGGTCCGTCGCGACCAGCCCAGGCTGCCAGAACAGCGTGTCCAGCTCGACCACGGGCAGACCGGTCACCTCGCCGAGCTGTCGGGCCAAGACGGACTTGCCGGCGCCGCCGCGCCCGAGGATCACCACTCGCCGCATGCCCCCATCATGACCGGAGCCGTGCCTCATCCGCCGATGAGACCGAGCGCGTCGAAAGCCTCGGCACGATCATTCGTACGCAGCTGTGTACATGTGCCGGCAGAGGTACTGGACACAGGGCCCTGCGGCGCTTCTGCGCCGGCACCGATCGCGGCGTGCGGCGTGGCATGTGGGGTAGCGTGCCTTGCAGCGGCTCCGGAACCGGTTTCGGAGCCTCGGAGTCCTGGAAAGGACGGCCGATGAGGCGCGTGACGCTTGCCGACGTGGCCCGGGCTGCGGGAGTCGCGAAGGCGACCGCCTCACGCGCGCTGTCCGCGGACCACCCGGAAGTCGGCGAGGCGACTCGGACGCGGATCCAGGAGATCGCGAAAGAGCTGGGCTACCAGCCGAGTCGGGTCGCGCAGGCGCTGCGCACCGGCCGCTTCCGATTGATCGTGCTGCACGTGTCGCCGGCCGATTCAGGCTGGGCGGGGGTGCTGTCCGGGGCGATGGCCGAGGCCGAACGCCATGGCTACCAGGTGCTCGTCCGGCCGGTCGGGCCGGACGGTTCGATGCCGCCGCAGGACCCGGCGGAGCTGCCCATCGACGGCACGATCCTGGTCGGCCCGGTGCGGACGCCGTCGGGCGGGGACCGCTCGCGACCGGTGATCGTGGTCGACGAGGACCTGGTCGACCCGGAGGCGACGATCGTTCGGACGGCCAACTGGAGCGCCGGGTACCAGGCCGGCCGCTATCTGATGCGGCAGGAGCGTACGTCGGTCGTCGTGCTGCTCCCGCACAACGCGGCCAGCGGCGCTCGTGCCCGTGCGGCCGGCTGCCAGTCCGCCTTCGCCGAAGCCGGACTCAAGTTCTCCTCCGACCGGATCGTCGAGGTCGGGGCGGACGCCCACGTGGCGGTCGACCATGGCCCGCGCTTCGACGCGCTCTTCAGCTGCTCCGATGACCTCACCCTGGCCGCGCTCGGCTCGCTGCGCCGGGCGGGCAGGCGAATCCCGGAGGATGTGGCGGTGGTCTGCTTCGGCGACGAGCGCACCGCCCGGCTGGCCGAGCCGTCGCTCGCCGCGGTCCCGCGTCCGCTGCCGGAACTGGGCGCGCGTGCGGTCCAGTTGCTGGTGCGCGCGATCGAGGGCGCCCCGGAGCCGCCCGAGGTCCACGAGTTGCCGGTGCGCCTGATGCCTGGTGCCGCCGACGATCGCTCTGCGCGTGAGCCCGCCGACATCCGACCTTGACCTCCGCCCTCCGCGTCCGCCACACTTCCGGAACCGTTCCGGAACCGGTTCCGGAGGTATCGAGGAGGTCCTGCGGTGGCAACGTCGACGCCTGGGCTGATAGCCGTACTGATCGTTTCGGTTGCCCTGCTCTTAGTGCTGATCAACTCGCGGCTCAGGTTGAATCCCTTCATCGCCCTGCTGGTCGTGTCCATCGGGGTCGGACTGGCGGGCGGCGAACCCGTCGCCAAGATCGCCGATTCGATCGAGAAAGGTGCCGGCGATGTCCTCGGCAACGTCGGCATCACACTCGCTCTCGGCGCCATGCTGGGCCGTCTGCTGGCAGACTCCAGCGCCACGGAAGTGATCGCCGCAGCGGTGGTGCGCCGGTCGACACCGCGCACAGTGCCGTGGCTGATGAGCGCTGCGGCGTTCGTCATCGGCATCCCGATGTTCTTCGAGGTCGGCCTCATCGTGCTGCTGCCGCTGGTGTTCAGCGTGGCGGACCGGATGCGCAGGCAAGGGCACGCGCGCTACTCGCCGTACACCATGCTCGTGATCCCCACCATCGCCGTACTCGCCACCCTGCACGGCATGGTCCCGCCCCACCCGGGACCGCTGGCCGCCGTCGCCGGACTGCACGCGGACCTGGGCAAGACGATTGTGCTCGGCCTGGTCTGCGCCGTGCCCACCGTCATCCTGGCCGGCCCCGTCTTCGCGACCTGGATGGCCCCGCGGATCGACGTCTACCCCGACCAGGCCCTGGTCGACCAGTTCGTACGGCAGCGCGCGGACGACGCAGAGCCTGCCGTACGGGGCGACGATTCTGCAGCAGCGCAGCGGCCGGTACCGATCGCCTGGGCGGTGACCTGCATCCTCATTCCGGTGGTGTTGATGCTGCTGCGCACCATCGCGGAGATCGCCCTGCCCGACGGAAACCAGCTGCGTAGCGCGACCCTCTTGGTGGGTACGCCCGTCATCGCGATGCTGGTCGGTTTCCTCGTCGCGCTGGTCGCACTGGGACTGGCCCAAGGCAGGTCAGGGGAAGCGGTGCGGCAGTCCGTCACGGAGAGCCTCAAGGCCGTGGTCGGCATCCTGCTGATCATCGGCGGGGGCGGCGCCTTCAACCAGGTGCTGGAGGACACGGGCATCAGCCACGCCATCGCCTCGGCCGCCGGTGGAGCGCACATCAGCGTCGTGCTGCTGGGGTGGCTGCTCGCACTACTGCTCTCCGCCTCCACCGGATCGGCGACGGTGGGGATCGTCTCCTCGACCGGCATCGTCGCGCCACTGGTGACCGCGTCCGACAGCTGGCACACCTCGCTGGTCGTCATCGCCATCGGTGCGGGCTCGATCGGCCTCAACTACGTCAACCACGCGGGATTCTGGCTGGTCAAGGAGTCCTTCGGGATGGACATGGGCAAGGCCACGAAAATCCACACCACCACCCAGACGCTGGTCAGCGTCCTGGGCCTGGGGATGGCCCTCCTGCTCTCCGCATTCCTCTAGCGGCCATACGCCGATGCCGATGCGCACGCGGACGGTTGTGCGAAGGATGTTGTTGCAGCCGGTCTGGGGAAGGCGTCGATCCGGTCCAGGACGTACGACGCCTTCCCCTCGGTCCAGCGATCACGCGGGCGACGGGCCCGTTGATTACGGGCGGCCGGCGCCGACGTAGTTCGCGGTCCAGTAGCTGTTGGACATGCTGGCGTACTGCACGTCGGTGCCGGTGTGCGGGGCATGGATGAATCTTCCGCCGCCGACGTAAATGCCTTCGTGGCCAAGGCCGTCGAAGAAGACCAGGTCACCGGGCTGTAGGTCGGACTTGGAGACGTGGCGGATGGCGCTGTACTGGTCGGGGACGACGCGGGGAAGGCTGACGCCGGCGGCGCGCCAGGCCATCATCGTCAGCCCGGAGCAGTCATAGCCCGACGGGCCTGTACCGCCGAAGACGTAGGGTTTACCCAGCTGAGCCATGGCGTAATTCACCGCCTTGCTCGCCGAGCCGGACGCGGAGCCGGTGGGGCTGCTACCGCTGCCCTTGCTACTGCTGTTGCCGCTTGAGCTGCTGCTGCTTGAGCTGGAGCTGGTGGACTTGGCCAACAGTGCTTTCTGCTTGGCGATCGCTTGTTCGGCGGCGGTTTTCTGCTTCTTAAGCGTCGACGTGGTCGTGGTGACGGTCTGCAGCGCTGCCTTGGCTTCTTCCTGATCGCGCTGGAGGCGCTGGGTCGATGCCAGCAATGCCGTCATCTCTTGGCTTCGGCTATTGGAAAGCGCGACGAAGGCCGACATATTCTGCAGGGTCCCTTCGGGATCCTTGGAGGCGATGACGGCGGTGTTGCCAAGGGTGCCGTTCTTGTAGGCGGCGACGGCCATCTGCGCAACCCGAACGCGGAGGTTCTGATAGTTGGGCTTTTCAGTGGCGATCTGATTGTTGATCACTGAAAGCCGCTTCTTCGCCGCATCCAGCTGTGTCTTCGCCTTGTCGTACTTATTGGCGAGCTTGTCCACCTGGCTGTTGAGCTTGTCCAGTTTGTTCTTTGCTGCGGTCGGTGACGGCTTGGTGGCCGCGTATGCGCTGCTCGCGGGAAGAAGAAGGGCGGCGCTCGCCGTCAAGGCCGTAATGCCCCTCAGAAAGCCGGAACTTTTGAGTTGTGAATATGGAAATGCCACGTACGAACTCCTCTCCTCACGCCTACCGGGTTAGCTGTCGGGTTCGGGCGGGAGATGCCCTTCCGAGCGCCGGGCGCTGCGGATTCACCCCAGGTACCTGGGTCCCCGGTTCCCTGCACTGCAGGGATTCGGCTGACGGTCGTGCTCTTGTGTGAAGCATGGGACAGTCGAGTCCTACGGAGCGTAGGGCATCAATGTGTATAAAACCACCGAAACGTGATTTATCGTACGCTGCGTGCACCTTCCGTTACGGAGTGCAGATCACGGCGCCGTGTCGGTGCGCATGTCCTTACCGTGGGTGACTTCCTTCTGAGGCTTCCGGCTCCAGTGGAGGCGGCTTGTTGTGATCAGACTCAGGTAGCGTGCGGGAATGACCCCTGCCGCGGTGGATCGGGATTTGCTGGACTTCGCCGTTGCGCTCGCGGAGCGGGCCGGGCGGGTGGCCGCGGAGCGGTTCTTCGCGGCCGACTTCGGCGTCGTGGAGAAACGCGATGGCAGCGAGGTGACCGACGCCGATTTCGCGGTCGAAAGTCTGATCCGGACCGAGTTGCACCGCCGTTTCCCCGACGATGAGATCTACGGCGAAGAGGCAGGCGTCAGTACCGGACGTTGCACGATGAACTGCTCCACCTCATCCGCCCGGCGCTAGCGGCCGTCGACGTCGCAAGCTGATCCCGAGAAGCCGCCGACCGGCCGGCACGGAGCTATCCCGCGCGGAGGACCTCGCTCAATCGGCGCCGGCGTCGTAGCACCGACTCGACGGGTACCGCCACGGCGACGGCCACCGGCAACGCGACGATCAGCAGACCGAGCCACCACCACGGCAGCACCAGGGGCGGGTCGGCGGCCTGCCCGGTGAGCAACCGCAGAGCGAGCGGGCCGAACGTCAGGCGTGCGAGCAGTACCCCGATCAGCGGGCCGCCCACCGCGGCGACCAGCACCGGCGGCAGCAACTCGCCCGCGGCGACCCAGCGGGCGTCCCGTGGCCGCAGGCCGAGGGTCCGCAGCCGGGTCAGGGTCTGCCACCGTTCCGGCGCGCTCGCGGCCGTGCCGAGGGCGAGCCCGAGCAGTCCCAGAGCCAGCAGGATCGCGGCCGAGGCCCAGGTCAACCGCAGCAGCCCCGAGGTCAGCGGCGCCGCACGGCGTGCGCGCAGCACGTCCGCGCGGAGTACGGCGTTCGCCGCGACGGCGCTCGCGGTGACCGCTCGCGCTGCTCCCGGGCCGGTCGCCCACACCGTGTTCGGGACGGCCGGCAGTCCGGCGGCGGCGATCGCCGCGGCGTCCACGAGGATGACGTCATCGGCGTCACCGACGGCGGGTGCCGTACCGACGGCGGTGAGCCGGATGGCCGGGGCACCGTCCCGGAGCAGTTGCAGCCGCATGCCGCGCCGTAGGGTGCCATTGCTCGAGCGCACCAGCACGGGGACGTCGCCGTGACCGGTCGCCCTGAGCCGGGCGAGCGTCGGCGCGTGCGGCAGTGGGGTGGAGGCCAGCAGCCGCTGGTACGCCGAGGTGTCCACGATCACCAGGCGCGGTGCGACGACCACCGAGTCGGCGACGATGCGCGCCCGGTCGGTCACCTGCCCGGCGACGGCCTGCCGGACTCCCCGCGCGGCGGCGATGCGCCGCGCGAGCGCGGGTGTGGAGGCCGCGGCGGCGGGGGCGATGTCGAGGCGGGCGTCGGCGCCGACGGTACGCCACGCGCCGTCGGCCAGGCCCCGGTCGGCGGTGGCGTCGAGGGTGAGCGCGAACGACGCCAGCGCGGCGGAGGTCACCAGGACCAGCAGCGGCAGCACGCGAGCGGACGTCACGGCCGCCCGCGCGGTGCCGAACACCGCCAGCGGGCGGCGCGAGCGCAGTGCCCGCTTCAGCGCGAGGCGCGTCCCGGCGGGCAGCAGCCGCCGCAGGACGAGCGCGCCGGCGAGAACGCCGAGAGCGGGAGCACTCGCGGGCAGCGCCACGCCACCGTCCGCCCCGGACGCGTCGCCGGAGGGAGCGGATGGGAGGATCCCGCGCTGGTGCAGCGCGACGAAGGCGGCGACCGCGGCGATCAGAACCGCGACCTCGGCGGTGGCGCGGCGCAGCCGGCCGGTACGGACGGCCCAGCGGCGTGCGGTCCGGTTGGCGGGGACACGGCGATCGCGGGTGGCACGGGCGGCGGCGAGCGTACCGAATGCCGGGCCGGCGGCGGCAGCGGCGAGGACCACGGGGACCACCCACCCCAAGGAGGCACCCGGGGAGACCGTACGGGCCAGCGCGAGCCCGGCCACGGTGGCGGACAGCGCCACCGCAATGGACTCGAGCAGCAGTTCGGCGCCGAGGTCGGACAGCGTCGCCCCTCGTTGCCGGGCGGCGGCGAGCGCCGGGGCGCGGCGGCCGACCAGCAGGTCGGCGGCGAGCAGCAGGACCAGGACCGCGGCGGCCAGGACACCGGTGAGCAGAACGGACGCCTGCACGGACGCGGCACTGACCTGGGCGCGGACGTTCCGCAGCACGGCGTCGAGCTGCGTGTCCCACTGCAGGGAGTCGTCGAGGGCGCCGGAGGAACCGGAAGCCGCCTTGAGCGCGACCGCCCTCCCGGCGATCGCCTGGGCGGAATCCCAGGTGAGCGCGCGCGGGTCCGGGGTGAACCAGACGGTGCGCTCCAGCTGGTCCTGGTCGAAGGCGAGGCGGGCGTCGGGCAGGGAGTCGCGTGACAGCAGGCCGGCGAGCCGGGTGGTGCCCACGCCGTCCTCGCCCGAGGCGGGACGCAGCAGCCAGGGGGCCAGCCGCCAGGCGGGATCGGTGCTGTCCGTCGCCCGGAAGATGCCGCTGATCTGGACGCTTTTTACGCGCTTCCGGTCGTCCTCGAGCGGGATGCGAGCGCCCGGACGTACGTGGAGAGCGGCGGCGTCCGCTTCCGACAGGCCCACCTGCACAGGCCAGGGCGGCGCCTGGTACGGGATCTCGGCGTGGCCGTCCACCGCGGAGGCGGGGGCCCGGGGCGGGCCGCCCGCGATCCAGGTCACGCCTGGCCCGTCGCCGCCGTCGGCTGCGAGGTAGGCGAGCTGGAAGGTGCGCAGCACGCTGCCGTCGGTGACGCTGAGGGTGGTACTCGTGACGGTGGCGACGGGCGGACGCAGCGCGGCGCTCAGGCGGGAGCCGAGCGCGTCCTTGGCCCTGTCTCGGAAGTCATCGACGTCTTCGGCGAGGTGGGGAAGGCGGACACGATCGCCGCTCGGCCCATCGTCACTCTCCCAACGAGCGTGGACCAAGACGTCGGCGTCCTGACCGGCACCGCGAACCGCGTCCTGGACGGCGTCGTCGGCGGTGCCGCGCAACAGCGGCGGCACGGCGCCGGCGAGCACGGTGACGACCGCGACCACGGCGGCGGCCAGGAGCAGCGGCCCGGCATCGGCGAGGGCCCGGCCGCGGATGCTGGGCCAGTGCAGAACGGGGCGCTGTAGGCGACCGGGCGACCGCTGGTCGGGGGGCCGTCGGCGACCGGGCAGCCGGAGGGCGGGCAGTCGTCGACGACCGGGTGGCCGGGGGGTTGTTCGTCCGCTCACGATGTCACCCGTAGGTGTGCGGCGTCGGCGAGGGCGCGGCGGCGGATGCTGGGCCAATGCTGCGCGGGCGGCTGTGGGCGTCCTGGCGATCGTTGGTCGGGCGGGCGCCGGCGGCCAGGCGGCCGGAGGGCCGTTCGCTCGTTCACGATGTCACCCGCAGGTGTGCGGTACCGGCGAGGGCGCGGCGGCGGATGCTGGGCCGGTGCAGCGCGGGCGACTGTGGGCGTCCTGGCGATCGCTGGTCGAGTGGGCGTCGGCGACCGGGTGGCCGGAGGGGCGTTCGCCTGCTCACGATGCCACCCGCAGGTATGCGGCGTCGGCGCGGCGGGCCCGTACGGTGACGACGGCGGTTACCGCGAAGGTGCACCCGGCCAGCAACAGGACGAGCAGGGCGGCCTCGGCGGTCCACGGCCAGCTGGGCAGGGCGGCCGGGACGGGCGCGGCGCCGGTGTCGGATCGGACGAGGAGGGGCGCGACCAGGCGGGCGGCGAGCGCGCCGACGGCCGCACCCGTCGCGAGCAGGGGCAGCAGGATGCCGACGTGCTGGCCGAGAAGTACGGTACGGATTCCGCGCCGGGACATCCCCAGGCCTGCCAGCCGCGCCACCTCGTGGGCGCGCGCCTGCAGGTCGCAGGTCACATGCAGGACGATGCCGACGAGTAGCAGCAGGGCCGCGGCGGGGACGAGCAGCCGGAGCGCGGCCGGCAGTCCGGCGCGCAGCGGGGCGCTGGTGAGACGGGTGGTCTCGGCGGCGCGCGTGGTGACGGTACCGAGGTGCAGGGCGGTGGCGCGTACGGCGGCGTCGGCTGGGGTGGGGCGGCCGACCCACCAGGCGTCGACGGGGCAGTCCAGGGTGCCGCCCACGATGAGGGCGCGGGAGAGCGCGTCCAGGTCGGCCAGTACGGCGGCGGCGCCGGGGGCGGACGGGACGGTGGGCAGTACCTCGGCGACGCTGGCCGGGACGGGCGTCGTACCGACGGTGAGACTGAGCCGGGAGCCGCGCCGGGCATGGGCCTCGTCGGCGAAGCGGGCGGAGACCGCGACGGGTACCGGTCCAGGGGCGGGGAAGGCAGCGGCGACGAGGTCTCGGGCGGCGTTCGGGGGGCCCTTGAGTGAGACGGTCGTCGTCATCCTCAGCTCGGCGCCTGCGGGAGTGCCGGTGAGGGCGACGGCCGGATCGCCGAGCTGCCCGGGGGCGGGCGCGGCGGAGGTGGCGGTCCACGGCGATCCGGGCGCCGAGGCGGGGGCTTCTCCCGGCACTGCGAGCGTGACGGCGACATGGTCGTCACCGGCGTCGGCCGAGGATCCCGCGCCGCCGGAGGATCCCGCGCTGGCGGAGGATGCCTCGCCGCCGGAGGATGCCGGGCTGGCGGAGGACTTGGCGCCGGCGTTCTCCGGTGCGGTCTCGTCGGCTGCGAACGGGAGGGACACCGCGACCAGACGCAGGCCTTCGGCCGTCGCGCATGCGGGCAGCGGGTGCGCCCTGCCGTCGAGCGGGACGGGCGGGCCGGTGCAGAGGGTCCGCAGGCCCGTGACGTCCTGCAGCAGCAACCGGGGGGTCACGGTGAGCGGGGTCCCGCCGGTCGCCGTCCCGGTCAGGGTGAGCGCGGCGCTGGCCGGGACCGCGACACCGGCGGCGCGGGTCCGCGGCGCGAGGGCGGCGCCGATGTTCCTCCAGCTGCGACCGTCGTTCAGCCGGCCGCGCAGCAGGGCCTCGGCGCGGGTGGTGTCGACGGCGACCAGCCGGGGCACGTCGCCGGCGTTGCCGAGCCACTGCCCTACCGCGATGCCACGGTCGACGGCCGGGCTCACCGTTCCCCCGGTGGCCGCGCTGACGGCCGCGCCCTGCCCGGTGACCGGTGGGGCGGTGAGGGTGAGAGCGAGGTCGGTGCCGACGGACAGGTCGGCCTGGTCGTGCTGCGAGCGCTGCCACGTGGCGTCGAACGCGATCCCGAACGTGCCGGCCGCGCAGGCCAGGCCGATCAGCAGGCCCGCGGCGACCGCCTGCGGCCGGCGGGCGGCTTCGAACGTGGCCAGCGGGAACACCAGCCCGCGGGCACGGCGCGCCAGCCGGTCGGCGCCGTGCAGCGCGGGCAGTGCCAGGCGAAGCGCCAGCGCGGCGCCCGCGGCGAGGAACAGCGCGGGAGCGAGTATGCGGACGGCGTCGGTACGGGAGCCGGCGCCGGTGGGCTGAGCGTGCAACTGCCACCAGGTGACCGCGGCGAAGACGACGAGCAACAGGTCGGCACCGGAGCGGGCGAGCAGCTCACGCCGGTGCCGACGTTCACTGACCGCGGGGACGGGCCGTACGGCGAAGGCGACGAGTACCGCCGCGAGCGCCAGCGCGCCGCCGGCGACGGCGAGTACCTGGGCGCCGGTCACGCTCGGATGGGCGGCGAGCCCGGAACCCGCCAGTGGCGGTAGGTGGGTCAGGCCGACATGCAGGGCGGACGACGCGGGGATCGAGAGCGCGGCGGCGAGGACGGCGAGTGCGCCGGCCTCGACGGTCGCGGCGGCGGCCGTCTGGCCGCGGCCGGCGCCCAGGTCGGACAGCAGGGCGGTCTCGTCGGCGCGCGCGGCGGCGGTGAGGCGGCCGGCGAGCGCGAGGGCGGTCGCGGTCAGGACGCCCGCGAGGACGGCGACGGCGAGCACGGTGGCCGCGGTGACCTGCAGCTGGTCATGGGCGGCCTGCAAGGTGAGCGGCAGGCGGGAGGTGACGCGCTCGATCCCTACCCGGTCGCCGAGAGCGCGCGCCAGCCGGCGGTCGGCGTCGAGCGTGGCGGCGGCGACGGTGCCGAGGTCGTGGCGGGTGGGGTGGGCCAGGTCAGGATGGGCGGTGATCTCCAACCGGTCGAGGGTGGAACCGCCGGCGAGCAGGTCGGAGAGGTCGACGATGAACGGCCCATAGGCGTGGACCGGCCCGATGGAGCGGCCGTCGTGGTAGGTGAGGTCATAGCCGGCGGCGGCGAGGGGGTCGCGGTCCCAGCCGGTGCCGGGCCGCGCGCGTACGACGCCGACGACGGTCACGTCGACCGCCGGACCGTGGTCGCCGGCCAGTTCCGCGCCGAGGTGGACGCGGCTGCCGAGGGTGAGGCCGAGCAGCCGCGCGGTGGGCTCGAGGACGGCGGCCTCCAGCGGCGCGGCGGGGTGCGCGGCATCGGCCGCGGCCCGCGGCCAGCGTCCGGTGGTCAACTGGGCGCGGGCCGCCAGATCCTCCACGCCCGACAGGTAGGTCTGAGCCGGGACGCCGTCTCGCCCGACCAGCGTTTTCGGCAGCGACCGCATCACGGAGGACGCCCGCGCGGCCGTCGTCGCGGCGAACGGAGCCAGCGCCGAGGCCAGCACGCGGCGGGTGTCGTCGGCGACGGATCGCGCGTCCGCGCCGCGTACGGTGACGGTGTAGGCGGTGGCGTCGACGTCCGCGGGCGCGGCGCGGGACGCGGCGACCTCCAGCGCCCGGTCGGCGGTACGGGTGACGAGAAGGGCGTAGGTGCCCAGCAGAGTGGAGCCGACCATGACGACCGCCAGGAGGGCTGCCAGCAGGGGCCACTGCGCGCGTGCGCGGCGAACGAGCAGCCTCAGCACGGGCCGCTCCGAAGGATCACGAGGCTCCCTGCCCGTCGAGCCGCCCCTCGACCTGCCCTTCCGACTGCCCTTGGGCCTGCCGGTCCGGCTGCCCTTCGTCCCGTGCTTCCAGCTGCGCTTGGGCCTGCCCGTTGAGCCGCCCGTCGATCTGCCCTTCGGCCTTCCCGTCCGGCTGACCTTCGACCTGCTCGTCGAGCTGCCCGTCGTTGATCCGGATCACCCGGTCCGCCAGCGCGATCATCACCGGGTCGTGCGTGGACACCACCGCCGTGACGCCCTCGGACTCCACGACTCCGCGCAGCAGCGCCATCACCGACAGGCCCGTCTCGGCGTCCAGCTGCCCGGTCGGCTCGTCGGCGATCAACAGCCGAGGCGACGCGGCCAAGGCTCGGGCGATGGCCACCCGCTGCTGCTGGCCGCCGGACAGTTCGCCCGGACGCTGCTGGGCGTGGTCGGCCAGGCCAACGAGCTCCAGCAGCAGCTCGACACGGCGCTCGCGTTCCCGCGAGGGGACGCGGGCCAGGCGCAACGGGGCACCAACGTTCTCCGCGGCCGTCAACACTGGGATCAGCCCGAAGGTCTGAAAGACGTAAGCGACCTTCTTGCGCCGCAGCCGGGACAGGCCATCCTCGTCGAGGGCGGTGACGTCGGTACCGTCGACCAGAACGGTGCCGGCGTCCGGGCGGTCCAGGCCGCCGATGACGTTGAGCAGGGTGGTCTTGCCGGAGCCGGATCGGCCCACGAGGACGACCATGGTCCCGGCGGCGACGTCGAACGACACGTCCCGCAGAGCGTGGACGGCGGTCGGCCCGGACCCGAAGCGCCGGTGAACGCCGCGCACGGTGACCAGCGGGCCGACCGGACCGGAACTCATGCGTGCCCGTCGAGGTCGGGGCGGATCGCGACGTGGTCGGCCTCCAGCGCCAGTCGGACCCGTCTGGTCAGCGCCAGCGCCTCGCGGTAGTCGCGCGGCACCTGGACCCTTCCGGCGCGGTCCATCACGGCGTACTCCTCGGCGATCATGTGCGTGCCGCCGTCGTCGCTGGTGGCGGTGCGGCGTAGCACCTCGCTGCTGGTACGCCCGTCGCGGATCGCCACGGTCCGCTCGACCTGGCCGCTGACCTCGGGGTCGTGGGTCACGACGACGATGGTGACGCCGAGCTGCCGGTTGACGTTCCGCAACGTTCCGAAGACCTCCGCGGAGGTGGCGGTGTCTAGCTCGCCGGTCGGCTCGTCGGCCAGCAGAACGCGGGGCTCGTTGGCGAGGGCCACCGCGATCGCGACACGCATTTGCTGCCCGCCGGACAGCTGGGCGGGACGCCGGTCGGCGCAGTCGGCGACGCCGAGGGCGTCCAGCAGCTCGGCGCTACGGGCGCGGCGGGCACGGGCCGGTGTGCGGGCCATCGTCATCGGCAGGTCGATCATCTGGCGCGCGGTGAGGTAGGGCACGAGGTTGCCGGCCGTCTGCTGCCGGACGAATCCGACGGTGTGCCGCCGGTAGTGCACACGGTCGGCACGGGACATCGACAGCAGGTTCCACCGGTCGACGCGCGCCTGCCCGGCGGTGGGGGCGTCGATCCCGGCGAGGATGGACAGTAATGTCGACTTGCCCGACCCGGACGCCCCGACGACGGCGACCATCTCGCCGCTGTCCACGACCAGGTCCAGCCCCTGTAGCGCCTGCACCTCGACCGACCCGGACTGGTAGATCCGCACCAGGCTCTCGCAGACGATCAGCGCGTCCCGCCCGAACTCCGGCGCTCGCTGAGGCGGCTGAGGCAGGGACAGCGGCGTGCTCGACATGCCCCTCCTCCGGCCCGGGAGTCATGCTGATCTTGGGCCAGACTCTATAGGCCGTCTCGGGGCATTACAGCCCAGACTTCCAGCTACGGTCGGTCGAGCGTGTACAGCGGCTCATTCGGCTACGAAGCGTTCTTAGTCGCCGCTTCTCCACGAGGTCCAGCGATTGCGCTCCCGGCTGAGAGTCGCCCGGAGCAAGCCGACGGACGGACAACGGCGGACAGAACGCCGGGTCGCGCGAAGACGCTGGTCACCAGACGCGGGTGCGGACGCCGTCGGGCTCCTCTGTCACGTTGGCGTGGACGATGCCGAGGAGCCGACGAAGCTCCGCTGCGTCTGCGGCCGTGAGGCCGGCGGTGACCTGCCGTTCGGACTCTCCGGCGAGCGCGATCAGCTTCTGCAGTTCTTCCCGCCCCGACTCCAGTAGCCGGACCAGCTTGACGCGCCGGTCGGTCGGGGAGTCTCGCCGTTCGACGAAACCGTGTTCGACCAGCACGTCCAACAGGCCGACGAGACGGCTGGCGGGAATTCCGAGCGACGCCGCGAGTTGCTGCTGCGACTGGGCTTCGCCGTCTCTCAACCCTTTGAGTATGGCGAAGTGGCGAGGATGCAGGCCGGTCGGCGACAGCGCGGACTCGAACGCCAGCGACGCCGCGTAGCCCACCGAGGCGATCACGAAACCCAGCGGCTCATCGCGTCCGACACCACGTGTGGCAGGCGATTTCCGCATGCCAGCAACATATCAGTACCAAACGATTTCACTTGAAACGATGGGAGCGCGGGGTGCGCCGTGGGTGGAGGTGTGGCGGCCGGCGGCTCTACGCCAGAGACGAGATCACTCACTTGCGCAGTAATTTCGGTCAGAGTAGTTTCAGTTGGAACGACCTGGGCTCGATCGCCCTGGCGTGTCGCCCCCGACTGCCCGAAACAGGGCCCTGAAAGCGGAGATGATCATGGAGACGACCGGCCGTGACACCGTTGAGGCATTCCTGGAGCGAATCCGGCAGGCATGGGACGTCGGCGACGCCGATGCCTACGCTCGGCAGTTCGCCGAAGACGCCTCGTACGTGATCTTCCTCGGTGACGCGATGTTCGGCAGGGCCGCCATCGGCCAGACCCACCACGAGGTGTTCACGAAGTGGCAGAAGGGCACGCGGATGATCATCAGCCCCATCGACGTGCGCACTGTGGACACCGACACCGCCGTGGTGACCACGGTCGGCGGCATCGGCAAAGGCAACAACATCGACTACGACAAGTTCCAGACCTACACCCTGCGTCGCCGGGACGGGCGATGGGAGTGCGTCGCGTTCCAGAACACCGAGATGAGCCGTCGCGCCAAGCGCACTTACCGCGCTTGACGACCGCACGAGCGCACGTGCGAGGCGCCGCCGTCCTACCGCCCCCGGGCGGGCGTGATCGGTGGCAGGGAGGGGAGAGGGCCGAGGTATGACCAGGTGCCGTCCTGGAGGACGAAGCGGCTGTGTTCCTCCATCAGCCCGGGGCGGTTCCGCTGAACGTAGTGGGCACGGAAGAGGACGGTTCCCTCGGTGTCGAGGTAGCTTCCGCCGGCCGTTCGGAGGACTTCGAGGCGCTGCCAGCGCAGGGACTCGTCGAAGTCGATGTGCGGTGGCCGCGTCGACGGATGCCACGTACGCAGGAGGTAGCCCTCGTCATCCACGCAGAAGGCGCTGAACCGCGAGCGCATGAGCCGCTCCGCGGTCGGGGCCTTCATCTCGCCGCGGTGAAAACGCCCACAACAGTCGTCGTACGGTGCGGGCAACCCGCAGAAGCATTGTGCACCCGGATCGGACTGGGTCATCTTCTCATTGTGTCGCCACGAGACCATCACTGTGGCCACTCGTAGCAGCAGGGCGGCCCTGCCGAAAGAGATCGCGGGCAGTGCCTCTACTGTGGCGCGGTGACGACTCAGGTGATCGTGCTGAACGGCGGATCCAGCTCGGGCAAGTCCGGGATCGCCAGGTGTCTGCAGGCGGTGCTGCCGGATCCGTGGCTCGCCGTCAGCGTCGACACGCTCGTCGAGGCGATGCCCGCGTCCATGCGGACATCGGAGACCGGGATCGGGTTCGCCGCGGATGGCGGAGTGAGCGTCGGGTCGGTGTTCCGGGAGCTGGAAGCGGCGTGGATGGAGGGGATCGCCGCGATGGCCCGCGCCGGTGCCCGGGTCGTCGTCGATGACGTCTTCCTCGGCGGAGCGGAGTCCCAGCAGCGGTGGCAGAAGGCCCTTTCCGGACTGGACGTGCTGTGGGTCGGCGTCAGGTGCGAGAGCGCGGTCGCCGCGGGCCGCGAGATCGCCCGGGGGGATCGGGCCCGGGGAATGGCCGCGTCGCAGGCGGAGGCGGCCCATCGGGGCGTGCTCTATGACCTGGAGGTGGACACCACCCGGACCGAGTCCCTGGAGTGTGCGCGGACCATCGCCGCTCAGCTCAGCTTGAGTCGCCCGTAACCGCGTCGGCGCAGGTCGCGAGCCGGCGGGCCAGGGCGTGGACGTGGTCGCGCAGGGCGTCCGGCGACTCGATCACGAACGGGCGGTCCAGCCAGGCGAGGCTGGCGGCGGCCCAGTCCAGCCGCTCGGCCCGCAGCCGGACCCGTACCCAATCCTCGGCAGGCCCTGGCAGATCATGGACTGCCTCCGTGGCGGGATCCGCCGGGAGCTCGTGCACGGTGGCGATACCGGCCGGGAGCCGGGACCGGACCTGCTCGGCCGTGCCCTGGACCCGTAGCGATACCTCGTGCAGGTAGGGCACCGCGGCGAGCCCGGACAGCACCCGGGCGGTCGGGTCGAACCCCTCCGGCACCTCGAACGACCCCGGCAACGTCGTCGCGGTCTCGATCCGGTCCAGCCGGAACGTACGCACCTCGCCGCGGTCCGAGTCGGCGCCGGTCACGTACCAGCGTCCGGAGTGGAGGACGATCCCGTACGGGTGCACGGTGCGTTCGCTGCGCCGCCCGTTCCAGGCCTGGTAGCCGAGGGCGACCGGCCGGCGGTGCCGCGCGGCCTCCGCGAGCATCAGCAGCACGCCCGTCTCCGGGGTGGCCACGCGCCGGGCCGGAGTGGTGAACTCGGTGGTGGCCAGCAGCGCCTCCAGCCGGCGGCCGAGCGCCTCGGGCAGCACGCGGCGCACCTTGGCGGCGGCGCTCTCCATCGCCGCGACGGACGTGGTCACCAGCCCGGCGCGACGGCCCACGACCAGGCCGAGCAGCACGGCCAGGGCCTCCTCGTCGGTGAGCATCAGCGGCGGCATCCGGTATCCGGGGGCGAGCCGGTAGCCGCCGTACCGGCCGCGTACCGATCGGACCGGGACCTCCAGGTCGATCAGGTGGTCGATATAGCGCCGGACGGTGCGTTCGTCCACGCCGAGCCGGTCGGCCAGGTCGGAGACGGTGCGGGTGCCGCCGGCCTGGAGGATCTCCAGCAGGGCGAGCACGCGGGCGGTCGGTCGGGTCATGCCTGAAAGTTTGCCGCGAATACCGGGCGGATCCTGTCCTGTATCCGGCCTAGCGTCGCACTCATGACGACATACGTACTTCTCCCCGGGTTCTGGCTCGGCGCCTGGGCCTGGCGCCCGGTGACGGCCGAGCTGCGCGGCCGCGGGCACGACGTCCACCCGCTCAGCCTGACCGGGATGGGCGAGCGGGCGCACCTGGCCCGGCCCGACACCGACCTGGAGACGCACGTCACCGACGTGCTCAACCTGATCCGTTACGAGGACCTGCACGACGTGGTGCTGGTCGGGCACAGCTACGCCGGTGCGGCGGTGATCCCGAGCGTGGCGGACCGGATGCCGGACCGGATGCCGGACCGGATCGCCCGGCTGGTGTTCATCGACAGCGGACCGCTGCCGGATGGGATGTCCCAGGCGGAGTTCACCTCGCCGGAGGATCAGGCCCGCAACGCCGAACTGGTGGGCGACGGCTGGCAGCTACCAGCCCCACCGTGGCCGCAGCTCGCCGCCGGTGCGTCCGAGCTGTCCGACGACACGCTCGAGCGGCTGACGCGGCTGTCGGCGCCGCAGCCGTGGGCCACCGCCACCACGCCGGTCCGGCTGACAGGGGCCTGGGAGAAGTTGCCGCGACTGCACGTGCTGTGCAGCTTCGGGGTGGAGGAGGTCCGGGCGATGGCCGCGGTCGTTCCCGCCTTCCGGCACATGGCAGGCGATGACTGGGATCACCGGGAGCTGTCCGGCTGGCACTGGCCGATGTTCGACCGGCCCGGCGAGCTGGCGGCGATCCTGCACGAGGCAGGCTGACCGCCCGTCCGCATGGCGCCCCCTGGGGAGGGCCTGGTCCTGTCTGCGCCCAGGCCCGTCCCCATGGCCGTACCGCGACCCGTCACCGCGAGCGCTCGCCGAATGAGACCGACGACAGCACCTGGCGTACGGCGCGGTCCTTCGTACCATGGTGTCGTGTTCGCCCTCCTCCGCTCGGTGTGGCAGGAGCCTCGTCCCCCCGACCCGCCGACGCGGGTGTGGAGGGACTGGGCGCTCGTCGGGGTGCTCGTGCCGGCCGCGGTGCTCGAAGGAGTCTTCCGGCCGGATGTTCCGTGGCGGATGCTCTCGCTGATCCTCACCGTCGGGCTGGTGCCCACGCTGCTGTGGCGCCGGACCAGACCGCTGCTGATGGTGGCGATCGCCTTCGGCGCCTGCGGCCTTGCCGCGTTACTCACGACCGGAGCCCCGCCAGGGCTGAACACCCAGGTGTACATGGTGCTCTTCCCCTACGCGTTGTTCCGGTGGGGGTCCGGACGCGAGGCCGTGGCCGGGTCGGTGATCATCACGGCCAAGGTCGTCGTCTCGCTGATCTCCGGCGACATGAGCCCTGGCAGTACGGTGGCCGCGTTCGCCATCCTGTTCGCCGCGATGGCGCTGGGCGGGGCATTCCGGTATCGGGCCGGCGCGAGGATGCGCGCGCTCGATCAGGTCAAGCTGCTCGAACGGGAACGCCTGGCCCGCGACCTTCACGACACCGTCGCGCATCACGTCTCGGCGATCGCGATCCGCGCCCAGGCGGGTCTGGCGACCTCGCCTTCGGACCCGGACGCCGCCACCGACGCGCTTCGCCTGATCGAGAAGGAAGCGTCGCGCACCCTTTCCGAGATGCGCACCATCGTCCGCGCCCTCCGCCGCGACCAGCCGGCGGAGCTGGCGCCCAGCCCGCACGTCACCGATCTCCAAGGACTCGCGAGCCGGACACACAACGGCCCGTCCGTGCAGGTAGAGATCAACGGTGACCTCGGCGATCTCCCGCCGTCGGTCGCCGCGGCCATCTACCGCCTGGCCCAGGAGTCGGTCACCAACGCCCGGCGGCACGCGCGACACGCGACCCGCATTGACGTCCATGTCGCCGCCGACGACGTATCGGTGCGCCTGTGGGTGAACGACGACGGCGACACCAGCCTCATACGCCCGGCCGCGTCGCCGGGATACGGGCTCATCGGCATGAGCGAACGCGCCGGCCTCCTCGGCGGCACCTGCGAGGCCGGCCCCGACCCCGAGAGAGGCTGGACCGTGACCGCCGTACTGCCGCGTGCCGGGTGGGCGAGATGAGCATCCGGGTGATCGTCGCGGACGATCAGGAGATCGTCCGCACCGGCCTCCGGATGATCCTGAACGCGCAGCCGGGCATCGACGTCGTCGGCGAGGCCGCCGACGGACGGCGAGCCGTCGAACTCGCCCAGCGCGAACGCCCGGACGTGTGCCTGTTCGACATCCGCATGCCGGGCATGGACGGCATCGAAGCCACCCGCGTCCTCGCCGGTCCGGCGGTCGAGGCTCCTCTCGCCGTCGTCGTCATCACCACCTTCGACCTCGACGAATACGTCTACGCCGCGCTCAAGGCCGGCGCCCGGGGATTCCTGCTCAAAGACGCGGGCCCCGACCTGCTCGCCCAGGCTGTCCATGCCGCCGCCGACGGCGAGGCGCTCATCGCCCCGAGCATCACCGCACGACTCCTGCGGGCCTTCGCCGACGCCGCACCCGCGCCGGCGACGGTCCAGCCCATCGACGCGCTCACGGATCGGGAGGAGCAGATCCTCGCCGCCGTGGCACGGGGGCGGACCAACAGCGAGATCGCCCGCGAGCTTCACATCACGCTCAGCACGGTCAAGACGCACATCACCAGCCTGATGGTCAAGCTCGGTGTCCGGAACCGCGTTGACATCGCCATCTGGGCTTACGAGACGAAGCGCGTCGGCAACCGGTTCGGGACGCGCTGACCCCGGAGGCGCGCAGGCCCCGGAGGCGCGCAGGCTCATCGGCCGAAAGTACGGCCCTTCCGTCGGATGATCGGCCGACTCGGCTCAGGCCCTTCTATCGATGAATCGCACCGCACCGGCGGTCACGATCGAGTCATGACCGACGCGGCCGCCGACCACGTCACCGCGACGCGAGCCGTCCGTCGATCGGACCCCAGAAGGGACTTCGCCGTGACCCCCTCCGCCAAGGTAAAACGCCCGGTCTCCGCCAGGGCGGACCGGCGCGTGGCCGCAGGGCTGCTCGTGCTCACCGTCGTTCCGGTGTCCGCCGGCATGGCCCGCCTGGCCGAGCTGCTCGGCGGTGCGGTCGTCACGCCCGAGAACGCCCGGTTCTTCGCGTCGCCCGTACCCGTGATCGTGCACATCATCAGTGTCACGCTGTACAGCGTTCTAGGCGCTTTCCAGTTCCTCCCGGGCCTCCGCCGCCGGAAGCCCGGCCGACACCGCGTCGTCGGGCGGCTCCTGGTGCCGTCCGGACTCGCCGCAGCGCTTTCGGGCCTGTGGATGACCGTGTTCTACCCCCGTCCCGACAACACAGGCGATCTCCTCAGCGGCCTCCGGCTCGTGTTCGGCTCGGCCATGATCCTCTCCATCGTCCTCGGTTTCGCCGCGATCCGGCGGCGGGACATCGCCCGGCATCGCGCCTGGATGATCCGCGGGTACGCGATCGGGCTCGGCGCGGGCACTCAGGTGTTCACTCAGGTCACCTGGATCCTGCTGGTCGGGCCGCTCGGCAAGCCCAGCAATGCGCTGACCATGGCCGCGGGCTGGCTGATCAATCTCGCCTTCGCCGAATGGCTCATCCGCAGGCACCGCCCGAGCCGTTCGGTCGCGTCATCTGGAGGCGGCCGACCGAGCCGTTCCGTGCCTCCTCCACACACCCCGTCGCCGCCGTACGCGGATTCGCGAGCGGTGCCGGCACCCGCCGGCCGGCCGTCGGCCCGTCACGCGGATTCGGCGGCTGTGACCACCACGCCATGCGAGCTTTGAGGAGATCAGATGAAGGCGATCGTCCAGGAACGGTTCGGCCCGCCCGACGTCCTGCGGCTGGCGGACACCGACCCGCCTGAGATCGGGCCGGACGACGTGCTGGTGCAGGTGCACGCGGCCGCGCTCAACCCGTACGACTGGCACATGCTCCGCGGCGACCCCCGCATCGCGCGGCTCATGGGGGGAGTGGGGCTGCTCAGGCCGAAGACACCGGTGGTCGGGATCGACGCGGCGGGACTGGTGGAGGCGGTCGGCGCGAACGTACGCGGCCTGCGGCCCGGCGACGAGGTGCTCGGCTTCTGCCCGGGCGCGTTCGCCGAGTACGCGCGGACCACGGCGGACAAGGTGGTGCCCAAGCCGGCCGATCTGACCTTCGAGCAGGCGGCGGCGGTCCCGATGGCGGCGACGACCGCCCTGCGCGCCGTACGGGACGTCGGCGAGGTCCGGGCCGGGCAGCGGGTGCTCGTGAACGGCGCTGCCGGCGGCGTCGGCACGTACGCCGTCCAGATCGCGACGGCGCTGGGCGCGGACGTCACGGGCGTGTGCGGCACGGCCAACGTCGAACTCGTGCGCTCCATCGGCGCCGCGCACGTCATCGACTACACGACCGAGGACTTCGCCGACGGACGCCTGCGCTACGACGTGATCCTCGACAACGTGGGCAACCGGCCGCTGAACCGGTTGCGCGCGGCGCTCACCCCGAAGGGGATCCTCGTGCTCAACGCCGGAGGCTCACCCGGCCGCGTGGTCGGGGCGGTCGGCGCCATGCTCCGCGCGGCCGTCGTCAACGGCTTCGTCCGGCAGCGGCTCCGGCCGCTGATGACCCGCCAGAGCCGGGACGACCTGCTCGCCGTCACCCGGCTCATCCAGGACGGGAAGCTGACGCCGATCCTCGGCCGGACCTACCAGCTGGTCGACACCGCCGAAGCCCTGCGCCACGTCGAGCAGGGGCACGCCCGCGGCAAGCTCGTCGTCACCGTTCGGTGAGACCCTGACAAGGGCGTCTCTTCCTCGAAGAGACGCCCTTGGCCGTTCTGGCAGGTACGGACGGGTGCGTGCCGGTCGCCGCACCGACCGCGGTCCAGCCCCGCCACGGGTGTCCTACGTGCGGCCGACTCCACGCCGTGCTTCAGGGCGATGCGTCCTGCCGAGCCGACGCGTCGGCGATGGTCATTTGAACGGGAGCTCCGACGGCGGGGACGGCTTCTTGTTCGTCCAGCCCGAGCTCCGCAGTAGCGAGTAACCGATCACGAAGCCGGGCTTGCGGGTGCGGTACTCGCCACCCGGCTCGACGAGCACCTGCTCGTCGCCGAGGTATTCCCCGGTGTTCGGGTCGAACAGCAGGACTTCCCGCTTTGCATAGGCGCTCTTCGTCCAGATGAGCTTTCCGTCCTTGCCGGGTTCAGGGGCCGTGTCGCTCCAGTCCGCGCCGATCGCGATGGCGCGCCGTCCGAGCGGGTCGGTCATCGTGCCGAGGTTGCGCACGCCGGGCTGGACGGCCAGCGCCCGCATCAGCGCGGCGCGAACCTTGGGCGGCAGCGGGACGCTGCTGAACGCCTCATGAGCGTTCAGAGCCGCATTTGCCGGGTTGCCGGCGGCCCACTTCGCATACTCAGGGGACGCTTTGCCCTTAACGCTCTGGTTCCGCATCAGGAACATCTTTGTGAGCTTGGCGGGATCCGGCGGCAGGTTCTGCGCCTGGGCGGCCGTCAGCCGGACACCGGAGCCCAGCGCGGAGAAGGTTCCGCCGTTCTCATGGTCGGTATCCGGCTTCCAGCTCCCCGCCGCCGTGGTGCAGGGGACGTAGTGGTCGGTGCTCCACACGTGGAAGCTCTTCGGGGATCCCGCCCTGCGCCAGGCGGCCTCGTCCTCCTTGGTCAGCGGACGGGCGGGAAGGTCGCGCCCGTAGAACAGGTGGCCGCCGCCGGCCTCGACCGCCGTCCACTCGAAGGTCTCATCGTGCGCGCAGGTGACGGCATATCCACCCTTGACGATGAAGGACGGTCCGCTGATCTGGTCGGTGTACCAGTACTTTCCCATCGGCTGCTTGGCCGCCTCGTCCGCGGCGGCCAAGAGCACGTTCTGTCCCTGGAACGGCGTGCCCGTGGACCTGCCCGGTGTCGGTGTGCCTCCGCCCGTACCCGCGACCAGGACGGTCGCCGTCACCGCGACCGCACCCGCGGCGACCGCCGGGACGAACCGCCGAACATGCCTCCGCCGCCGTACGGCCTCCCGCGGTTGACCGAACGCCCGGCCCAGTTCGCTCCGGCGGACCTCTTCACCGATCCCTCCGGCACCGCTGAGGTGGGCCGGCCGGGCGTCGGCCAGTTCCTGCATGATGTCCTTCACGAGAACTCCACTTCGATCGCGGTGCGGTGCTGTGACGCCTCCTGCGCTTGCCGGCTCATCGCCGCGGTCAGCCGCCTGCGCGCCCGGTGCAGCCGTACGCGCAGCGACGCCACGCTGCATCCGAGGACGCGCGCGGCCTCCCGGGAGCTCAGGCCCTGCCAGGCGACGAGGGTGAGCAGCTCACGGTCGCCATCGGAGAGCGCGGCGAGGGCGCGCAGCATCGCGATGCGGTCGACGACACCGTCGGCGACGTCGGACTGTGCTTCTGTCGTCCACCGTCGCAGTTCCGCGGCGAGGGAATCCCGCCGCGTCTGCGCCCGTACGGAGTCACGGATCACGTTGCGGGCGACACCGAGCAGCCACGGCAACGACGCGGACGGCATCTCTCCGAAGCGCCGCCACGCCACCATGAACGTCTCGCTCACGACCTCGTCGGCGGCCTGCCCGCCGACACGGCTGGCGGCGTACGCCCACACCCGCATCCGGTACGCGTCGTACAGCGCGGTGAACCGTTCTCTGTCGTCATCCACTCGCTCTCCCAGATTCGGGGGCTTTGTCACGACGAAGTGGCCGCGGGACGACGAACGTTACGGCGAATGATCAAGAACTCTGGCATGCCTTGAGCCGCGCCGGGCCTCGGAGGTACGGCGTCGATCAGTCCCCGGATCGGGGGGCAGCGTCGTACGGTCGGGGCTGTGAGGCACATTGATAATCTGGCCGTCCTGTTGCTGATTGGCGGCTGAGATGCGCGTTGAGATCGTGGTGTTCGATGGTTTCGATGAGATCGACGTGTTCGGTCCGTTCGAGGTCCTGTCCAGCGCCGGTTTCGACGTGGACCTGGTCGCCGTCGAGCGTCCCGGCGTGGTCACGAGCATGCGCGGAGTCAGCCTGAACATCTCAGCGGTGCTCGGCACGGGAGACGGGGTCGTCGTCCCCGGCGGTGGCTGGCTGAACCACGCCGAACAGGGATCATGGGCCCAGGCCGAGCGTGGAATCCTCCCGAAGAGACTGGTGGAGATCGCGCCGGACACGCGATGGCTCGCATCGGTGTGCACGGGCACGATGCTGCTTGCGGCGGCCGGCCTGTTGACCGACCGTTACGCCACCACCAACCGGAACGCGTTCGAGGAACTCGCCCCGTACGTCGCCGAGGTCGTCGACGCACGCGTCGTCGACGACGGCGACCGGATCACCGCCGGAGGTCTCACCGCCGGGCTGGACCTGGGGCTGTGGATCACGGAGCGCGAGCTCGGGTCGAATGTCGCCGACCGGGTCTCTCGGTCGATCGAATACACGCGGCAAGGGCGCGTATGGCACGCGCCCAAGAAGGCGTAGCGGAAATGACCACGCGACCGTACGTGCTGCTCAGTGTGGCCGCGTCCATCGACGGTTACATCGACGACGCCACTCCCGACCGCCTGGTGCTGTCGAATGAGGCCGACCTCGACCGCGTCGACCAGGTACGCGCCGAGTCCGACGCCATCCTCATCGGCGCCACCACCCTGCGGCGGGACAACCCCAAGCTGCTGGTGAACTCCGCCGAGCGGCGCGACGAGCGTGAGGCACGCGGCCTGCCGCCGTACCCGTTGAAGGTCACCGTCACCCGCAGCGGTGACCTCGACCCGGACCTGAAGTTCTGGCACCACGGCGGCGACAAGCTCATCTACTGCCCGGACTCGGCCGTTCCCGGGCTGCGGGAACGGCTGGGGGACCTGGCCGGCGTCGCGGGTCTCGGCGCCGGCCTCGATTTCGAGGCCATGCTCGATGACCTCGGCCGGCGGGGCGTCGAACGGCTCATGGTCGAAGGCGGCGGGACGATCCACACGCAGTTCCTCACCGCCGGCCTGGCCGATGAGATCCACCTCGCCATCGCGCCGTTCTTCCTCGGTGACCCCGCCGCCCCGCGGTTCGTCAATCCAGGGGACTTCCCCAACGGGCCGGGGGACCGGATGAGGCTCGCGGAGGCACGCACGATCGGGGACATAGCATTTTTGCGCTACCTCCCCAAGGAGAAGGTCGAGTAGTTGCCCCTCGTATCCCCCAGCCGCTCGGAAGACTACGGATGGCTGTCCTTCGCCATCGGCCTGGCCAAGCAGTGCCCGCCCAGTGACACCGCGTTCTCGGTCGGATGCGTGATCGTGGACGGGCAGGGAAGCGAGATCTCTCAGGGCTTCTCGCGGGAGCGACCGCACTTCCACGCCGAAGAGTCCGCCCTGAGCAAGATCGCGCCCGACGACGAGCGCCTGCCCGGTGCCACGCTCTACAGCTCCCTCGAACCCTGCACCCGGCGCAACTCCGGGCCCCACACGTGCACTGAGCTGATCATCGCCTCCGGGATCAGGCGGGTGGTCATCGCGTGGCGCGAACCACCGGTCTTCGTCACCGACGCCCACGGGGCCGATGCCCTGCAAGCCGCCGGGATCACCGTCGTGGAGGTGCCCGAACTGGCCGAGGCGGCAGCGGCGGCGAACACCCACATCCTCGACCCGGACGCCAACGCCCGATCATTAACCCGAGCGAGAGGCGCTACCTCGCTGACCGCGTGAACGTCGTCGAGCCGGCACCCGGACACCGGGGCGTCCGGACCAGGCCTGGTCGGACAAGCCGCCGGCCGAACACGACCCGTCCAGGACCGTGACCCGACCCGCGCGATCAGGCGCCGAGGAATCGTTCCACGGTCGCGGTGAACTCCTTCGGGGCGGTGACCCAGGGGAAGTGGGCTCCCGGCACGGAGGCGGCGCGCGCGTCGGGGAAGAGCGCGGCGTACGCGGCGGCATGGTCGGCGGTCGGGGCCAGGTCGTCCTCTCCGGCGATGACCAGGACGGGCGCCGGCAGCCCCTTGACGGCCGTGCGGGTCGCGTCCGGGTCGAAGGTGCCCCTGCCGTGGAACCCCTGCGCGGCAGCCCGTACGGCCGGGAACGACCGGTCGTGCGCCTCGGCGACGTCGTTCCAGGGGCTGTAGAGGAAGGGGCGGGTGGCCCGGCGGGTCTCGTCCCGTTCGTCGCCGGCGTCCCAGGCGTCGAGTGCGGCGCGGGCGGTCGCGTACCACGGCTCCCCGGACCGGCGCTCGACCGCGGCGAACCATTCCTCGTCGGTCGGGTCGAGACCGACGGCGCGCGGGCTCGGTGTCACCAGGACGAGCCGGCGGATCCGGTGCGGGTGGCGTGCCGCGTAGAGCACGGCCAGGTCGGCGGCCGCGGAATGGCCGAGCAGGTCCATGCTCTCCAGCCCGAGGTGCTCCCGGAGCGCCTCGACGTCGGCGACGAGCCTGCCGACCCCGTACGTGCGCGGGTCCTCGGGCGCCGCCGAGCCACCGGTCCCACGGTTGTCCAGGAGGATCAACCGTCGGGTGGTCGCGAGGCCGCCGAGGTCGCCCAGGTATCCCGACGGCCGACCAGGGCCTCCCGCAAGGCATACGAGCGGCTCGCCCTGACCCGCGAGACGGTAGGCCAGGACCGTGCCGTCATGGGACGAGAAGGTCGGCATGCGCCCAAGACGACCACAGAGGCAGGGCCGGGGGCAATTCAGGGTGCGGACCTGCCCCCCGGCGGGTGCCGCGCCGTCCACCGGGGGCACGTCCGCGGCCTCGATGTCAGAAGGGGAGCCCGCCGGCGTGCGGGTAGGGAGCCGGGTCGCCCTTGGCCTCGGAGACCAGGAGGGTGACCGAGTCGGAACTGCGCATCCACGCGCCCGTGACGCGCCGGTCGCCTTGGGGGCGCCAGGAGGGCGGCGGGTCATAGGAGCTTCCTGAGCCGTCCTTCTTGAACTCCCCGATGAGATAGGCGGCCGTCATCTTCCGCTTGCGCAGCCGGGCCAGCGCGTCGGCGACGGTACGTCCGGTCAGGTGCAGGCTCGCCGGGTTGTCGCCCGCGGCGGGGCGCTGGATACCGTAGACCTGGCGTGTCCGAGGACGCGGTCGGCAGGACGGCCAACTCGTCGCGGAGCATCGCCGTCTTGATCGCGTGTCTTCGCTCGCCGCGGCGATGGTTGGCCAGCACCCGGCGCGCCGCCCCGTACAGCCAGAGGCGGGTCTCGTCACCGGGCGGCAGGTCGTCCGCCCGACGCCAGGCGATGGCGAACGTCTCGGCCACCACGTCGGCGGCGTCGTCGGGGGAATGACAGCGCCACAGTGCGTAGCCGAGCAGGGGTCGGTAGTTCTGCCCGTAGACGGCGGCGAACTCGTCTTTGTCCAATGGGGGTTCGTCCTCCTCGGACGGCCTCGGGCGGTGTTCGGTCGGCACCCCCACATGTCCGACCCCACCGGATTTCTTTCACCCGCCGGCGATGACGTTCCCCTCGGCTCCCGGGTCCGTCGTCTCGGCGAGGCGGCGGGTCAGGTAGCGCTGCTCGGCCTCGGTCGCCGCCAGGGCGAGCGCGTCGCGGTAGGCGTCGGCGGCCTCGCCGAGGCGACCGAGGCGGCGGAGCAGGTCGGCGCGCGTCGCGGGCAGCAGGCGGTAGCCGGCCGCGTCGCCCGACGCCTCCAGGGACTCCACGATCGCCAGGCCCGCCGCCGGGCCCTCGGCCATCGCCACCGCGACCGCTTGGTTCAGCCGTACGACCGCGGACGGGACGATCCGTGCCAGTTCCCCGTACAGCGCGGCGATCTGCGCCCAGTCGGTGTCGGCCGCGTCGGCCGCCGTGGCGTGGCAGGCCGCGATGGCGGCCTGGATCTGGAACGGCCCAGGTCGGCCTCGCCGCAGGGCCCCCTCCAGGATGGCGGCCCCCTCGTCGATCTCACCGCGATCCCAGCGCGTACGGTCCTGGTCCTCCAGGGTCACCAGCGTGCCGGTGTCGTCGACGCGGGCGGCGCGGCGGGCGTGGTGGAGGAGCATGAGCGCGAGCAGGCCGGGGGCCTCGGGTTCGTCCGGCATCAGCCGTACGAGGAGGCGGCCCAGCCGGATGGCCTCGGCGCACAGGTCGTGCCGCATGAGGTCCGCGCCCGCGCTCGCCGCGTACCCCTCGTTGAACAGCAGGTAGAGGACGGCGAGGACCCCTCCCGTTCGCTCGGGCAGCAGGTGGGCCGGTGGCACGCGGTAGGGGATGCCGGCGTTCCGGATCTTCTGCTTCGCCCGGACCAGGCGCTTGGCCATCGTCTGCTCCGGGACCAGGAACGCCCGGGCGATCTCGGCGGTGGTCAGACCGGCCAGCGTCCGCAGGGTGAGGGCCACTCTCGCCTCGAGGGCCAAGGCGGGGTGGCAGCAGGTGAAGATCAGCCGCAGCCGGTCGTCCGGCACGCCGCTCTCGTCGACGGCCTCATCGCCCGGCCGAACGGCCGCCGCGACCTGCCGGAGCTTGTCGGCCTCGGTCGATCGCCGGCGGAGCCGGTCCACGGCGCGGTTGCGCGCCGCCGTGGTGAGCCAGGCGCCGGGGCGGCGCGGGAGGCCGTCGCGCGGCCAGCGTTCCAGCGCGAGCGCGAAGGCCTCCTGCGTGCATTCCTCGGCGAGGTCCCAGTCACCGGTCGCCCGGATCAGGGTGGCGATGACGCTTCCCCGCTCCTCCCGGAACGCGGCGGCGATCGCCGCCTCGACCTCGGGCGTCATTCCTCCCACAGCGGTCTGAGCTCGATCGACCCGAACCGGGCGGCCGGGTGCTTGGACGCGATCTCGATCGCCTCGTCGAGGTCCGCGCACTCGATGATGTCGAAGCCTCCCACCTGCTCCTTCGTCTCGGCGAACGGCCCGTCGGACAGCAGCACCTCATCACCGCGGGCCCGGACGGTCGTGGCGTCGCTCACCGGCCGCAGCCGCGATCCCTGCAGGCGTGCGCCGCGGCGCTCCATCTCCGTGACCCACGCCGTGGGATCGGCGTTCTCCGGGTTTATCCCGAGGGTCTCGTCAATGCAGATCAACATCATGTACCGCATCATGCCTCCCGGTCGGTCGGTGTGGTCGCGCGCCGGACGAGCGCCCCGATGATGGAGATCCTTCCGCGCCGCCGCATCGGGGTGACGGGTGCGTCCGGCAGGGCGGACCGCTCCGATCGGGCGGCGAACGCCTGCATGACGAGCGCGCTGAACGGATCGGTCATGGCGATTCTCCTGTCCCGCGCCCCGGGCGGGGGCGCCTCCGGATTCGTCCGACAGCACCACGACGAACGGGAGGACCCGGGATGGACAGTGACCGTCGACTTCTTTCCGCACCGGTCGTCGCCCGGTGCGGGTGTCGCGCGATTCTGCTGAGATCCGCGCGGCAGACCTGTTCCCGGGCCGGCGCCTGGAGCGAGTCGGCCCTACCGCGCGGAGAGCCGTACGGAGACGCCGTGTCGCGTGTAGACCGGCTCGGCGTGCACGCCGGGAACATCGACCGTGACGGCGGCGAACCGGCCGTCGAAGACGCGCGCCCGCAGAACCGGGAGCACGGCGCCGTACGGCGGCCGGGCCACCGGGTCCAGGGCGAGCCTGAGGGCGCCGCCGTCGAGGCGGGCCCGGCCCTCGACGTCCAGTGCCGCCCGGCGGTGATGGTCCAGCGTCACCTCGAGCGTCCCCCCGGCGCCCTGGGCGAACGTCCCTCGGACGTGAAGCGGGGTCGCGGGCGCCACCCGGAGTGTCCCGCCGCGGAGCCGTACGTCGCCGGAGCCGAGGGCGGTCGTGGACGCGGCGACGAGCGTTCCGGCGTCGACGGCCGTGCCGCCGGTGTAGCGATTGCGGCCGGTGAGCGTGAGCGCGCCGGTGCCGAGCTTGACCAGGCCACCGGGGCCGTCGATGTCGTTGCGCCAGCTGTCGGCGGCGGCAAGGCCGCCGTCGGCCGCGGTGAGCGTGACTCGGACGTCCGACTCGAAGCGGCCATAGCCGTCCGCCGCGGCGAAGAGGTCGAGCCGTCCCCATCCCTCGTACCCGTCCAGCAGCGGATACCCGGCGGGCAGCGCGGTGGAGCGGAGGACGGCGCGGCGCTGCTCGGCCGTCAGGTACGGCTGGCGCGTTTCCAGCAGGACCTCGGCGCCCTTCGGCACGGTCAGCGGGACGTCCCGCCCCCGCCGCCGCAGGACGTAGGTCGAGCGCCGGGTCACCTGGGTCGCGTTCGCGGCACGGTCGGCGTACGGGTCGGTGTCCGGGCCGGCGGAGTGCGCGAAGGCGAAGAGGGTGTCGGCGGTGCTGCCGGTGCGGGCCTGGAAGTACGCCGCGGCCTGCGCCCGCGCGGCGGCCTTGAGCGACGCGTTGGCCGGGTCGTACAACGTGGCCGCGGCGAGCGCGGTGGCCAGGATCCGGCCGCCGATGACGTCCACGGTGGAGTGCATGCCGGCCACGATCCGGGTGTGTGAGAGGACCGAGGCGTGCGCGACGAGCTCCTGGAACCGTTCAGGCACGGCGTACGCGAGGGCGAGCGAGGCGAGATGGAAGGCGTTGGTGTGGCCGCTCGGGAAGCCTCCGTCACTGGCGGGCGTCGTCCCGCGCTGCCGCAGGAGTTGCGGGGCCACGACGACGTCCGACTCATAGACGGGGAAGCCCAGCGCGTCCACCTTGCCGGTGTCCACGACCGTGCTTTCCTCGGTCATCCGCCACGGACGCGGGTACTGGTAGGCGAACTTGCTCGGGTTCCCGGAGGCGTACGGCCCGCGCAGCGTGTTCACGAGCTGAACGACGCGGCCGAGGTCGGAGTCGGGCGAGCCCGCGCCGATGGCCGACCCGGCCGGAGCGCCGGGCGGGACGGCGTCGTCGACGAGACCGGCCGGGGTGCCGTCCGGAGCGGAGGTGATGCCGGTGACGGCCTTGGCCCCCGCGTAGTAGTACGACGCGAGCGGACCGAGTCCGGCGATGACCCCGTAGCTCTGGTGCTGCCGGTCGTGGATGAAGGCGTCCTTCGCCTCCGCTTCCGTACGAGCGCGCGTGATCGCGGCGCAGTAGCGCATGTTGGCGCGCAGCGTCTCGTGGTCGAGGACGGTCCCGGTGTTCCAGGCGTCGCCGGTGTGCCACAGATCGGCGAAGCCGCCAAGGGCGCGTACGGCGGCGTTGCCCGCGGCGGTCAGGTCCGCCATGGTGTTGGTGGTGTACGCGTCGACGAAGGCGGTGGACGACGGTCCGGTCGCGGAGGTGACCGCGTCGGCGCGTCGCGGGTCGACGAGCGGACTGAGGACGGTCGGCGCGGTCAGGACGGCGGCCGAGGCGCCGAGAGAGGTGCGCAGAAAACGCCGTCGATCCACGGGGGTCGCAGGAGACGTCACGTTCGTCCTTTGAGCAGGCCACGGGGCAGGTGGCTTTGAGCGATGAGGCGGGGAGCGGCTCAGAGAGGTCCCCGGCGCAGCATCGGGTACGGCGGCGACCGAGCGGCGAACGGCGGATGTGCGCGATGTGAACGCCGCACCTCACGGCCTGCGACACCTGCGCCTACGGTCGGCGGTCGCGCCGGTCCACCATGCTGACGCCGCCGTGCGAGCCCGGGGCCGCTGCGGTCAGGGGAGGCGCTTGACCCAGCGGCTCCATTCCGGCTGCGGGTGATAGCCGGCGGCGGTCCAGGCGGGAGCGGCCAGGTCGTTGTCGTCCAGCACCATCGCGTCGACGCGGAAGGCGCCGAACTCCCGCATCCGCTGCTCGGCGAAGCCGATCAGAGCGCGGGCGATGCCCTTGCGGCGGTGGTCCGGATGCACGGCGAGGCGGTAGAGGTGCGCCCGCCACCCGTCCCAGCCGGCGATCAGAGTGCCGACGAGCGCGCCGTCGAGCTCCGCGAGCAGCACGGCCTCCGGGTCGCGCGCGACCAGCGCGTGATAGGCCGCGACCGAATCGTGCCGGTCGGTCCCCTCGGCCGCCGACTTCCAGAAGGCCAGGACCGTCTCCGCCTCGTCGGCCCGCCCGTACCGGATCTTGACGTCGTTCACGCGACGAACGTACCGGCAGCCGGAGACCCAGCAGCGCCCGGCGCCCCACGCCAGCCGTGCCGCGCTGGCCGTGCCGCGCTGGCCGTACCGTGCAGGCCATCCCGGGCCGACCGTCCTGCGCCGACCGTGTCGCGCCGGCTGCTCAGGGGCGCGGTCGTTCCGCCGGAGGAGCGTCCTCTGGCGGAACGGCCGCCCAGGTCAGCCGGCGACGGTGCAGGTGGTGGTCGCCTTCTTGGCCGGGTCGCTCTCGGAGGTCGCGGTCAGCCGGACCTGACCGGCGTGGGACCCGCCGGCGGCGCGCTTGGCGTACACCTGCACCGCCGTACCCTGTCCCGCCTTCGCCGTGGCGAGGGCGTTGGGGAGCCAGGCCGTCCAGCCCTTGCCCACCGTGGTCGCGGACAGGCGGTAGACGTCGGAGTCGCCGTACGGGGCGGTTCCGGCCGTTCCGGTGTTGCGCAGTGGCAGCGTGCAGCGGGCCCATCCGCGCTGCGGGGCGGAGACGCCGGCGCCCGGCGACAGGCGTACGCCCCGGCGCTGCGTCCCGCTGCCGTCCAGCGACCGGATCGCGACCGTGTACGCCAGGATGCCGGTCTTGTCGCGCTTGATGTCGAGCACGTAGAAGTGCAGCCGGTTGGCCTGGTCGACGTACTCGTACTCGCTGCCCGAGTCGGTGCCCGCGTGGAACAGGGCGTCCGACAGCTGCCGGTAGTCGCCGATCGTCATCTTCTGCGGGGTGCCGTTCGGCAGGACGAAGTCGACTTTGTCGATGTCCTGCGGGTGGGCGTCGATGGTCCAGATGAACGGGGCGTCGTCGCGGTTCTTGGTCTTGGCGAGCAGCACGCCGCTGTCCGGGGTGAACGAGTCGAAGCCCATGCGGTCGACGACCTCGACGGTGTAGTTGTCGTAGCCGCCGCCGTCGCAGAGCGGGTCTTTCGCGGCGTCGCAGGCCGGGTCGTGGTCGCCGCCGTTCATCGTCAGGTTGATCCCGGAGAGTTCGCCGGACGCGGGCTGCGCCTCGCGCGCCTTCACCTTCGCCACGACGACGCCCGACCCGGTGATGCCGCCGCGGGACAGGTTCAGGACGTTCGACGGGTCGACGATGCCGAGCTTCATCTTGTTGCGCAGCATGTGCTGGGCGCCCATCGAGCTGCCGGCCGTACCGGGGACCAGCCAGCGGCTGTGCGGGCCGCCCGGACCGTTGAACGTCCCCCGGCTCAGCATCTCCCACGGCCCGGAGTAGTCGCGGCGCGCCGGGACCGAGTACGGGTTGTTGTAGTTGTCGCCGATCCCCAGGATGTGGCTGAACTCGTGGGCGTAGGTGCTCATGCCGGAGCTCTCGGCCTGGATGGAGCTTCCGTCGGCGGCGTTCGGCCAGATGTTGGCGGAGGCCTGCCAGGACGTCCAGTCGACGTAGCGGGTCTTGTTCCAGTTCGGCAGCGCGGGGTCCGGCGGCCCCCAGTCGTCGGTGACGTCCTCGCGGGTGTTGAACTTCATCTGCCCGAACTCCTGCCAGGTCGACGACTCGTCCTGCCCGGCGCTGAGGAAGAACACGAAGTCGTACTGCGACGCGACCTGCTCGCCGACGTCCGCGATCCACGCCGCCCGCGCGTCCTTGCGGAAGTCGCGACCACAGGTGTCGCCCGCCGGGCAGCCCTGGCCGCCCTGCATGCTCGACTCGACGCCGTACTCATGACTCTTGGCGGGCATCCGGTACGGCCCGAACGCCTTCAGGTCGATGCCGTACCGCCCGCCGGAGTCCTCCATCCAGTACTCATGGATGGTGTGGCCGCGGTTGAGCGTCCCGGGCTTGTTGAGGAAGTCCTGGTAGAACTGCGGCACCTGGTCCCGCGGCACGTCACTGACCGACGTGGGGTTGCCGTAGATGGTGGAGTTCTTCGGCTGGGAGACGACGAACGACTGGTTCGGGTAGTCGACCAGGACGAGCGCGCCCTTGAAGTTCTTGATCGAGCCCGTGCGAGCCGGGTCGTTCCAGTGGGTGTTCGGGATCGCCTTGTAGTCGTCCCAGGTCATCGTGTCCGGCAGCTCGTAGTTCTGCGGATCGATCGGCCGGGGTGTGTTCTGGGCGTACGTCCGCAGCGGCTGCGCCCGCTGCCAGGGCTGGGTCTGCGGCCAGTGCCGCATCTGCCAGGGATTCGGAGTCGGCTTCGGCGGTTTCGCGACCGCGGCGGTGGCGGGCGTGCCGGACAGCAGCAGCACCGCCGTCGAGAGCAGCGCGCACGCGGCGAACACTCTCCGGGGCCGCTTCGTACGCACGCCGGCGAACCGGGCGGGATCACCCATGACATCTCCTCTTTCGGGGAGGGGGCCACGTCACCGTCCGCTCCCGGGGATCTGGGTGTCAGGAGCGACCGGAAAGTTGATCATCTCCCGCGGTCCCGGTCCGCGCCAGGGACAAAGCGGGCAGTGGCGAGGTCCGGCCATCTCCGTCCGCTGGGGAGATCACGGCGCACGACCCGGTCGTGGTCGCCTTAGAGATCCGCCGCGTCCGCGCGGTCGGGGACGGGCCAGACGTACGGCAGGTCGTCCGGGACGCCCGGGAAGTACCGGTCGTAGTGGGCGGGGTCCTTGCGGAGAAGCGCGGACTGGTGGCTGCGGTGGAACTCGGGGTCGCCCAGCCACGGCGGCAGGGCGCCGGCCTCGGCCAGCCCGGCCTGATCCCGCGGGGTGGCGATCCGCTTCGCCGTCCGCAGCTCGGCGCCCAGGCTCGCGGCGCAGGTGTCCCGGCGCCCGACGCTGCACCACTGACGGCAGATCTCCAGCCCGTACCGCGTCAACGCCTCCTCGTACCCCGCCCACATCCGGACCGCCGGGTGATGCCGCCAGCCGTACCCGGGGACCGTCAGCCCGCGCAGCACCTGCAGCGCCTCGACCCGCTGCTTGCCCAGCCGCCGCAGATCGAGGACCCGCGCCGTGGCGGCGAAGTCGGCGTAGGGCAGGAAGGTCTGCATCGCGCTCCCGGAGCGTGCTCTCGGCCGGAGCGGGAAACCGGCCGTCCCGGTTTCCTACCCGCGAGAGCCGGCGGCCGCTCATCGGCCGCCGGCAAGGAACGGTGGGACGCGATCAGTTCAGGCGGTCGACCTGATTCTTCAGCGTCTGGATGTCGTGGTCGAAGTAGGCGCTGTACGACCGGCCGCCGGGCGGTCCACCTTTCTGGTAGCCGCCGATCACACCGATGACGTCACCGCGCTTGGTGGTCCCGTCGTAGTGCGTGAGCCAGGGACTGCCGCTCGTGCCGTTCCCGAAGCCGCTTCCCCGCAGATTCCCGCTGTCGTGATAGGTGCAGTCGAAGTACATCTGGAACGCCGAGTACTTGTGCGTGTGCGTGTAGCAGTAGACGGGGCTGTCGTTGTAGGCCTCCGTCTTCACCGGATGGCCGGCGATCATGACCGGGACGCCGCTGTGCGCCTGGTTGATGAGCAGCCGGTTGGCGCCGACGACGTTCTCGATCCACCGCCCTCGCGAGTTGGCCGGGTTGCTGGAACCCCCCTTGTTGGTGGAGACGAACCCGAAGTCGAGGTCGGGGTCCTCCTTCGACTTCCAGCGGCTGTCCACGACGATGTGGCGGAAGGTGAAGATGCCGTACGGCCGCGCCCCGTTGTGGTATTTGGGGACGAACGCGAGGAGCCGCGCCTGCCCGGTGCTCTTGTGGTAGAGGCAGTGCGCCGCCGTGATGAGCACGTTCCGCTTGGCGCTGTGAACCACGCTCGCCGTGCACGTGTGATCGCCGCTGCCCGTGTGCTGGAAGATGGCGCCGATCACCGGGCTGCCTTCCCAAGAACAGGTGACGTTCCAGTCGTCGCACTTGGCCTGGGCCGACACGGCCGGGGCCTGGGCCGTTCCGCTGGGCCGGCCCGCGTCGAGCGGGGTGGCCGCGGCCATGCGCGCCGGGGTCCAGTACGCCGCCGCGGCGGCGGCCTCCTTCGCGGGTACGTCGAGGACCACGGCATGCCCGCCACCGGCCTTCGTCTTGGCCTCTGCCTGTCCTCCGATGGTCAGGAGCGGCATCGCGACCAGCGCACTCCAAATGATGATTCTTTTCACGAAATGATTCCCCGCTCGCTCGAAATGATCAGCGAACAGATCCTTTGATAAAGGAGGGAATCGCACCAGAGACCTACGGATCAATACGAGACGGGCACGATTGGGCCCGCAGACCCACCGTGGTCCCGCCGATGTCTCACGCCACGGGGATCATCGATTTCCAGGCCGGTCGATGATTTCCGAATCAGGGCAGCGGTTCGCCCGGGGCCAGGCGAGAAGCCGGTCCACATGGTGCCGGGTAAGGCCGTTCCGAGGATCGACGGGGCTCAGCAGGATGCCGCGGTACGGCCATGCCTGGCGCTTGATCCGTGCCGGGATGACGTCGTCGATCCAGGCGAACGGGCGTCCGTCGGCGTGCCGGAGGACGGGCGCCCACTTGGCCATCTCGAAGAGTTCGAGGATGGGAAATCTCGGATCGTCCCGCCGTCTTCGGTATGCCGAGAACTCGACGACGGGCAGCTCGGGAAGACCGAGCAGCGGGCCGACGTACTCGTTGGCGAGGTGTTCCCACGTGCTCGCCCAGACCAGCTCGTAGCGGTCGGCGAGCTCTCTCAGCCAGGCCCCGTGCTCCTCGGAGAGGCGCACGGTGAGCGCGCCGATCGTGTGCGCGGTGAAGCCGTCGCCGTTCGCTGGGTCCGTGGGGTTCAGCACCCCGTCGATGTCCACGTACAACAGCGGCCTGGTCGCCGGTCGGCTGCCAGGCCGCGGCGCCCCGCCGATGCCCCAGGCCACCCGATCATGGTCCACGACGAGCCCGGCCGGCGTAACCCAGGGGCCGTGCATGGCCGACCCTTCTCCGGGCGTCGCGGCTCAGTGTGCCGCCCGGCACCGACAAGAGGGCCGCGTGGTCAGCCGGCGAGCAGTTTCCGGTAGACGGTGGCCGACTTGACGTAGTCCTCGTCGCCGTAGGCGCCCTTCTCGGTCCACTGCCAGATCGTGTACGAGCTCCACGCCGACGGGACCGGGACCTTGCGGGCGGTGGCCTTGTGGTCGTTGACCCACAGCCGGTCCGTGGCGGAGAACGCCTTCGCGTTGCCGGTGCAGTCGATCCACCAGTCCTTGAAGGTGTTGATGACCGCCCGGCGGCCCGTACGGGCGTGGTACTCCTTCAGGAAGGCGCTGATCCAGGCGACCATCTTCGCGTGGCTCAGGCCGTAGCACTTGTCCTTGCCGTAGGGGTTCTTCTCGATGTCGAGGACCCCGGGCAGGGTGTGCCCATCGGCCTTGCCTCCGCCGCCGTGCGCGAGGAAGTAGTCGGCCTGGCGCTTGCCGCTCGCGGTGTTCGGGGTGGCGAAGTGGTACGCGCCGTGGGCCAGTCCGGCATTGCGGGCGCCGGCGTACTGCGCCGCGAAGGTGGAGCTGACGTATCGCACGCCCTCGGTCGCCTTGACGTAGGCGAACCGGCTGCCCCGTGCCTTGACGGTCGACCAGTTGATCTTCTTCTGGTAGGCGCTGACGTCGACGCCGGGGATGAGGCCCTTCGGCCGGGAGTCCGGGCGTACGGTGCTGTCCTGGGGCTGGACCGCCGGACCGGCGGCGCTCTGGCTCGCGTCGGCCGCCCGGGGCGACGTCGAGGAGCAGCCGGTCAGCGTGGTGCAGGCCAGGCTCGTGGCCGCGGCGACGGTCAGGGAGACGAGAGCGGTCTTCCGCACGGATGAGGCTCCTCGGACAGTGATCTTGATCCGGGGGACCGTATCGCCCGTTTCACGGCAGAACATGATCTTTGCCGAAGTTTGACCTTGCCCACGCGCGACGGACCTGCACGAGAAATGCGAAAAGGGGCCCTCGGGTCGAGGGCCCCTTCCCGGTACCGCGTGTTACTTGATGACCTCGTGCTGGGCCGAGGCCGAGTGCAGGGCCTTGGCGGTGGCGGTCGGCGGGGTCGGGTCACCGAGCTGCGAGACGTGCACGGTGTCCTGCTTCGGCAGCGTGCCGTTCAGGAAGTAGGCGTCGAAGTAGGAGTCGACGCCGCCCGGACGCAGGTCGCCGCGGTGCACGATGCAGTGCGTACGGTCGCCGTCCTGCACGACCAGGTGCGAGCCCCTGAGGGTCTTGTGCAGCTCCAGCGCGCCCGCGTACGGAGTGGCCGCGTCGGCGGTGGCCTGGAACATCAGGATGTTCTTCGGCAGGTCCTTGGTGTGGCCGACCTTGACCGGCGTGCCCGGCTTGGCGTTCCAGTACAGGCACGGCGCGTTGAACCAGACGTTGCCCCAGGTCTCGAACGGCGCGGTGCGGTTGACGCGCACGGCGTCGCGCTGCCACTTGTTCCAGTTCAGCGGCCACTGGGTGTCGGTGCACTGGACGGCGTTGTACACGGCGAACTCGTTGTCGTCGCTGCCGCCTGTGGTCTGGACGCCGAAGGTGCCGACGAACGACTTGAGGTCGTTGTTCTTGAAGGCGGCGAGCGCGGCGGCGTAGCTGTTCCACACGGCCTGGCTGCGCCGGTAGCCGGCGGTCTGGATGCCGTCGACGAGCTCGTCGGGGCCGACCGCGGAGACCGCGCCGCTGGAGTCCTTGAAGGTCACGGCCTTCTTGGCCAGCGCGGCCTCGAGCCCGTAGAAGAACTTGTGGACCTTCGCCTGGGTGTTCCCCAGGTGGTACACGTTGTCGTACTTGGCGATCCAGCCGAAGTAGTACTCGATGTTCTTGTCGAACGCGTAGTCCTGGTCGAGCTGAGCGTCGTACCAGACGCCCTTGGGGTTGACGTTGCCGTCGAGGACCATGCGGCCGACGCGCTTCGGGAAGACCGTCGCGTACACCTGACCGAGGTAGGTGCCGTACGAGGCGCCGTAGTAGTCGAGCTTCTTGTGCCCGAGCGCCTTACGGATCGTGTCCATGTCACGAACCGAGTCGATGGTCTTGATGTGGTCGAGCAGGTCCAGCTTGGAACCCTTGCCGAACTTCTGGAAGCACGCCTGCGCGTAGGCCTTCGACTTCTTCAGCCAGGCCGCGTCGTCCGCCTTGCCGCCGGTGCCGTACTCCGGCCGCGGGGCGTTGCTGTAGTTCTCGTCGCAGGTGAGCTTCGGCGTGCTGAACCCGATGCCGCGCGGGTCGAAGCCGATGACGTTGTACGCCTTCTGCATCGCCGCGGAGTTCTGGGCGTACACGCGCGGGCCGAACAGCGCGCCTTCGCCGCCCGGGCCGCCCGGGTTGACCAGGATGTCGCCCTTGGCGGCGCCCGAGCCCTGGTGGGGCGTACGGGTCACCTCAATGGTGATCTTCTGGCCGTTCGGGTGGGCGTAGTCCAGCGGCACCTGAAGCTCGGCGCACTGGATGATCTTGGAGACCTGGACCGGGCCCAGGCCGTCGTACGCCTTGGCTCCGGCGACGATGTCCGCCGAGCAGGCGTGCCAGCTGAGGCTCGCCGGGCGGAAGGCGTCGGAGGTGTCCGTGGCCGCGGACGCGCTTGTGGCGCCGGCAAGGCCCAGTCCGGTCATGCCGAGACCGGCCGTCGCGGCAACGACGACAAGCTTCTTCACGAGACCCCTTTCAGGCCGGACCCCGACAGGCCCGGCAGTGGTGAACAAGGGGAGATTGTCGTTCCGGACAATCCACAACATAAGGCCCGATGTAAGAAGTTTGCCAAAATGTGACGCATAACGGCAGATGTACACAGAGTACGTGATCGGCGGCTCAAAGGAGCGGCGGACGTGGCCGGCCGGCCCGCGATCCGCGCAGGGGCAGGGGGATCGCGCCCGTGCCGGGACCTCGCAGGGCGGACGTTGTGGCGTGGGTCACTTCCCGGCCGGCCGGCGTCGTGGCCGGTGCGGCGTCCTCGTCATCGCGGGGGATGGGTGGGCGGCGTCGACGTGGGGATCGCGGTTCGGATTTCGTGCGCGCGCTCGCCGGGAAATCGGTTCAACTCGCTCGAAGGTCTTCCTCCCCGAATTACGAGGAGGAAGACCGTGAAGTGCGATATACCGGGCAGCGGAATGGTGTCCGGCTCCTGGTGTTCACCAGGTGATCAGTGGGAGTCGCTCGGTGGCGATGAACAGCCACGTGACCACGACCACCAGGGTGACCAGGCGGAAGGTGTGGCCCCACGTACGCAGCGCGAGCCGCACCGTCCTCCCTACTTCCTGGGCGGTGGTTGACTTCATGGGTCCCCCCTAAAAGTAGAAAAGACGCCCATTCGGGCGTCCCATGACCAGCCGGAAAATGGTAGGTGGCGGTGGTGTTTTGGGATATTTCCGCTAGTGCCTCCTGGTGACAGATCTTGTCTTTGTACTGTCGGTGATCTTGCCGGAGGGTGTCAAGCCGCGCACGGTAAAGAATCGGCCTGTTCGGACGGCCGTACAGGGATGCCCTTTTCGGGATAGATGCTGAAACGGGGAATGGTGCATTTTCCCGAAGGTCGGGCCGTGCCGGGCTCGGAGGCCTTAGATCAGATCCCAGGGCACCGACTCGTACGCCTCGGTGAGCGTCGTGACGAGTCCGGGGTCGACCGGGAGGGTCAGGTCGTCGACCCGGTCGACCGGCGCGACTCCGCCGGAATTACCGACGAACGCCATGTCGAACGAGGCCAGGTCCGCCACCCGGACCGTGCGCCGCCGCGAGGGGAGGCCGCGCTCGGCCAGCGTCCGCTCCAGCAGCTGCATCGTGATCCCCTCCAGCAGAGGGGCGTCCGGCCAGACGATCGACGCGCCGTCGAAGAACCCGATGTTGGCGATCGCCGTCTCGGAGATGACGCCGTCGGGTGCGGTCAGCAGCGCGTCATCGAAGCCCGCGTGCTCGGCCGCCACCCCGAAGTGCATCTGCCCGAACGACCCGACGTGCTTGATGTGCGCGACCGGCCGCTGATAGCCCACCGTCCGCAGGCTCAACGGGCCGGCGGGCATCCCGCCAGGCCGGCGGACGATCACCAGGATCGAGACGTCGTTCGCGTCCCACGGCTGGAACACCACGAGCCGGATGGCCGCGTCCTCGATGTCGTCGCCGAGCGCGTGGCGGATGCGCTCGCGGACCAGCTCCCCGTCCAGGCCTTTGCCGAACAGCTCGCGGTTGGCCGCGTCCAGCCGCGCGAGGTGGAGCTCCAGGCCTCGGGTGCGCCGGCCGCGGACCTGCATGACGGTGAGGTGGCCGTAGTTCACCAGCGCGAGGTGGCGCAGTCCGTCCGCGGTCGCCGGGCCGCCGTCGATCTCGAGACGGAGGGGAACCGGAGGCGTCACGATCACAACATAGCGAGCCTCGCCGTCCTGTTGGAACCTTCCACACGGCCCAGGAGTCGTACCGGGCCTACCCCCGCGGCAACACGAACAGGACGATCATGACGTTCCCGGTCTACGACCTTGTCGGTGAGACCCTGCTGCGCGCCCTCGCGGAGCGCGGCCTCCAGGCGACCCTGCCCGAGCGCACGACCCTCGAGATCGTCCTGCCGGACGACCGCTGTTTCACGCAGGACATCACCGAGTGGCGCCGGGACGCCGACCGCGACGGCCCGGCCGCGGTGGCCAAGCTCGCCGCGGAGTTCGCCGACCAGGCCGCGACGGTGCTCGGCCGGTACGCCGCTCAGCCACCCGCCGGGGGGATGCCGCCGGCCGAGAATCTCCGGCTGCGGATCTACACCGACGACGCCCTCGGCGACATGCGGGACGGCGTGGTGACCCGCCCGCTCGCGCCCGGCCTGCTGGAGACGGTGGTCGTCGACCACCCCGACATGATGGTGGTCCTGAGCCGCGCCGACCTCGATGACGCGGACGAGAACCAGGTCTTCGCCGCGGCCCTGTCCAACTCCATCGGCACCGAAGCCCACTACGCGCAGACCGACGACGTGCAGGGCGTTCCCGTGACGCACATCGGCGGCACGCACCGGTACGTCGGCGCGCACGTCCACGTGCTCCGGCGCCACGTCGACCAGGCCCCGTACGGAGCGCTGGTCTCCTTCCCCGTCCCCGAGTACGTGGTCATGCACGTGATCGGGGACGTGCACCTCTTCAGCGCGATGGAGATCATGCAGGCTCTCTCGCGCCACCAGTTCGAGGCGGGCGAGAAGGCGATCAGCCCGCAGGTCTACTGGTGGCGGCCCGGCCCGTACGAGCAGTTGTCCGAAGAGGAGGCACTGGCCGGCGGCGGGGTCCCCGACCTGCGGCCGGTGGCCCTCGAGTTCGACCACGAGGAGAAGAGCGTCACCGCCCTGACCACCGCCACCGGCGAACTCGTCGAACTGTGGATGCGCGACCAGGCCTGAGGGCGGGTTGAACGACGCGGCGTCGCGCGACGCTGAGAGAATCGCGTCCGATGTATCGACTCGTGTTCTCGCTGATCCTGCGCCGCCTTCCGGCGGAGCGTGTCCACCGGATGAGCTTCGCGGCGCTGCGCCTGCTCGGCGCGGTTCCCGGAGCGCTGCCGCTACTGCGCCGCGCCCTCGGTCCTCGCGACCCGGCGCTGCGGGTCCGCGCGCTCGGCCTGGAGTTCCCCGGGCCACTCGGGCTCGCCGCCGGGTTCGACAAGGAGGCCGAGGCGTACGAGGCGCTGGGTGCGTTCGGCTTCGGGTTCGTCGAGATCGGTACGGTCACGGCCCGCCCGCAGCCCGGCAACCCGAAGCCGCGGCTGTTCCGCCTCGTACGCGACCGGGCGATCGTCAACCGGATGGGCTTCAACAACCACGGCGCGCGGGCGGCCGCCGCCCGCCTCCGCCGCCACCGGAACGTCATCGTCGGGGTCAACATCGGCAAGACCAAGGTGGTCCCGGAGGCCGAGGCCGTCGCGGACTACGTCGAGAGCGCCGAGGCGCTCGCGGCGCTCGCCGACTACCTCGTCGTCAACGTCAGCTCCCCGAACACCCCCGGCCTGCGCAACCTCCAGGCCGTGGAGCACCTACGGCCGCTGCTCACCGCCGTACGGGAGGCCGCCGACCAGGTGTCCGGCCGCAGGGTGCCGCTCCTCGTGAAGATCGCTCCGGATCTCGCCGACGCCGACGTCGACGCGGTCGCCGACCTGGCGCTCGAACTGGAACTCGACGGCATCATCGCGACCAACACCACGATCTCCCGCGACGGCCTGGCCACCGACCCGTCCGAGGTCGAGGCGGCGGGCGCGGGCGGCCTGTCCGGGGCACCGCTCAAGCGGCGCTCGCTGGAGGTGCTCGAACGGCTCCGGGACCGGGCGGGCGACCGCCTCGTGCTGATCTCCGTCGGCGGGATCGAGACCGCCGACGACGCCTGGGAGCGGCTCCGCGCCGGGGCCACGCTCGTCCAGGCGTACACGGGTCTGATCTATGGCGGCCCGCTGTGGCCCCGCGCGATCAACCGCGGCCTCGCCCGTCGCCTCCGCGCGGAACGTGACTGACCGGCTCGGCTCCGGCGGTTGACCGAACCTCACGGTGAGCGGAAGGTGGCGATACGGCTCACCGCTCAGTAGTCGACCGCCGCACGCGCGTTGTTCAGGTCATCGGTCGCGACCACGACCTTCACCCCGCCAAAGGTGGTGTAGACGAGATCCACGTTAACGTTCGCGTTGGCGAGGCGCCTGGCCAGATCCCCGAGCGCACCGGGCCGGTCCTCGATGTCGACCACGACGACCTCGCGCTCGTCGGCGACCCCCATGGCGGCGGCTTCGAGAGCCTCGCGGCACCTGGTCGCGGCGTCGTCGTCGACGAGCACGTGAACGACGCCCTTGCCTTCACCCGTGAACGCGGCGAGACCTCGAATGTTCACTCCGGCCTCGCCGGTGACCTCTCCCAGCCGGGCCAGCTCACCCGGCCGGTCTTCGAGGATGACCGTCAGATCCCAGGGCATGGCATCTGACACCTTCCCTGCCGAAGACCGAACAATCCCCCATCCTGGAATGCGTCGAGGACGACATCGTCATCGACCTCCCGGCGGCCCTCCCGCGGCCTCGCCGCCCGCCTCCACGCATCCGAGAATCCACCGCCGTGCGGGACCACATGAGGCCCGGGAATCGTCGAGTGCGGGAGCGCCGCCTTCCGCGCAGGCTGCCGTACGGAGTCCAGCGCCTGGATGACGGTGGGCACCGGCACCATGCCGTCGTCGAGTTCAAGCACGATCAGTTCCTCCGCGCCGAAACGCAGCGAAACTATCTCCTCGTCCGCGTGCCGGACGACACCCGCAGCGGGGCTTGCTTCGGCACGTGCACGCATGTGGTGACGAGCATGCCGTCGACGTCTTGCGGCAGTTGCTGTGGCTGCGAGACAGCAGGCAGGGCAGGCCGTCCAGGACGAGATCGCCGATGCGGCCGGTGGTCGGGCAGTGACAGCCGACCACGGTTCCGTCGACGTCGACGTCGATGATGAATCGGTTGGGTCGGCGAACGATGATCGGCCGTAGGCGGCTCCGGGGTCGGACCGGCGACCGCCTCGTGCTGATCTCCGTCAACGGGATCGAGATCGCCGACGACGCCTGGGAGCGGCTCCGCGCCGGGGCCACGCTCGTCCAGGCGTACACGGGTCTGATCTACGGCGGGCCGCTGTGGCCCCGCGCGATCAACCGCGGCTTCGCCCGCCAGCTGCGTGCCGCGGAGGCAACTGATCGCTGATCCGAGGCCGGCGGCCTTCCGCCGAGGATCTTCGGCGATCACCGCGAGTTTACGGAGCGTACGGTCCCACGGATCCTCTAGGTTCCGGCCGCGCCCGCCGGTGTTCGCGACGGTCGTGCGGCGACCGGATAAACATCACGCCTACCGCCGCCGCGGACCTGGCAGGGAACATATGAACCGCTGTACGGCGGTAGCACCGCTCAGTAGTCGACCGCCGTACCCACGTTGTTCACGTCATCGGTCGGAATCACGACCCTCACCTCGGGTGTAGACGAGATCCACAGTCAGCTTCTTGGCCGTGAGCGGCCGGGCTTGCGGCTCGGGCGTTCACGCCTTGTCGCGCTCCCCGTCGCGGCTGGCCGTCGTGCCGGGGGCGCATCTCCCCTCCTCCTGGAGTCAGGATCAGGGACGGGCATGCTGACGAATGCCCACGCCACACACGCCCGTTTCCGGATGTTCATGGCGGCGATGACGTCGGCGGGGCCAGCGAACCCGCACCGACGACAACAAAAAGTATCGCGATCGGGCCGGTTGGCCCGCATGGTGTGCCCACACCAGGGCACCGGACAGCGCTGGGAGGTGTAGGCCGGGTCCACTTCCACGAACGGCACCCCGGCCCGCAGCGCCTTGTACTGGAGGAACTCACCGAGCTGGTGGAACGGCCAAGAGGAGAGCGTGGCCCGCTGGTGCCGCCTGAGCCGTACCCGATCGCGTATCCCACTCAGTTCCTCAAGTGCGATACCGCGTTCGGTGCGTCGGGCATCGGCCACGATGCTCTTACTGATCTTATGATTCTCGTCTGTGGCGTGCCGCGCCTCCCGCGCTGACCGGCGGGCCAGACGACGCGCGGCCGACCGGCTGCCCGCGGCTTTCTTGGCCTGCAGTTCAGCGCGCAGCCGGGCTTGGCGCCGGCGATAGCGCTGTAGGCCCTTGCCTTGGTAGTTGTCGCCGTCGGAAGTGGTGGCCAGGTTCACGATCCCCCGATCCACCCCGATCCAATCGGCCGGCTCGAACTGCGGGGCTTCTTCGACCTCACAGGTCGCGATCAGGAACCACATCCCGTCGCGGCACGCCAGGTCGGTTTCGCCTTTGCGGTGGGCCGCCAGGAACTTCAGTTGCCCGGGCTCGCCGGTGAAGGCGATGTTCCGGATCCGGCCTTGGGCGGTCCAGATTGAGATGGTCCGGGCGTCGATCTGCCAGGAGAGGCATCGGTCATCGAACGGCTGCGCGGCGTCGGCCCGGAACGTGATGGGCTTGGATTCTGCCTTGCGGCGCCTACGTGAGTGCTCGTCCCCCAGCAGGCCGGCCTGGATTTGGGCGTGCAGCGTGGTGTAGGCGTCGGCGACCTTACGGATCACATGCAGAGCGGGCTGTGCCGACAGCCCTCGCGCCTTCAACTCCGTGTAGACGAGCTTTTGCAGCTTCTGTCGGGCGAACACGCTCTCCTCGAAGGCGACCGCCGACACCTCATCGGCCGCGGCGTTGCAGAGCGGCAGGGTCGCCGCGAGCGCCGCCGCCTGCTCAGGCGTCGGCAGCAGTTTCATCTGCACCACCAGCTTCACGGTCAGTGACCCTATAAGTACGTACCGACATCGGTGTGCAACTCCACGAAATCAACCGCGAAACCGACCACGCCCACCTGCTCGCGCACTACCCCACCCAAAGATCGCCCTGTCCCGCCCGGTCAACAGCCTCAAAGGCGTCTCCACCTGGACATCGCGCCCACCTGACGAAATATCTGCGGGGCGGCCACTTGCGGTCCCGTCCTAGTTCGTCGCCTCCTGCGGCGGCGCACATCTGACTCGCTGCCGAACACATCGAGAATCAGAAACGGCCCGACTGACCGGCCAATCGCTCAAGCAGCGCTAACGCGCCGCGCGCAACAGAAGCGATTCTCCCGATCCTGAAGGGCCGGAGGAATCGCTAGAAGCCGGTTGAACCGCCGGGATCGCTGTTCAGCTCTAGACAGAGGACGGTGGCTGGCTGAGCCGCCTTCCGCCGAGGATTCTCGGGGTTCTGCCCGCGAGAATCCTCGGCGGTCGGGCTCAGCGCGGGCGACGGTGCCAGAACGGCCTGCGGTCCTTTCCGCCTTCCTCTCCGTGCCGGCCCTCCGCGTAGGAGGCGAGCTCGCGGAGCGTGCGGTCCCACAGCTCCTCCAGGTCCCGGCCGCGGGGGCCCGCCGGGTCGTCGCAGGACCGCAACGCGGCGACGAGATCGGTGAGCGCGCCCGGGACGAGCACCTCGAGGCGGCTGCCCAGGTCGGCGAGGATCTGGCGGCGTTCGAGCTCCGAGGTCGGCCGGGCCGCGCGCAGCCGCCGCAGCTCCTCGGCGACCTGAGCGCGGGCGTCCACGGCGGACGCCGTCGTGTTCTCCCGCATGGGCATGCGCGCTCGGGCCGGGGCGAAGCCCCGCGTGGGCCCGCTGGGCGCCGCGCCGGGGACGGGGCCGCCCGGCGGTGGCGGCGCGGCGGCCGGCATCGGCGCTCCGCCGTACACACCTGGCGCGGCCAGTGCTCCGTAACCGCCTGGGGCGGCCGGTGCTCCAGGGGCGGCCGGTGCGGCTCCGTAGCCGCCCGGCGCGGGCGGGGCGCTGCGCGAGCTCGCCGCGAAGGGGGCGGCCACGGGTGCCGCCGCCTCCCAGCCGGACGGCTGTTCGACGGGCTGGATCACCTTGTGCGCCGGCGCGCCGTCGGCCGCGACGCGGGTGTCGACGGCGACGAACGCGGTGAACCGGCACAACACGCCGTACCGCAGGGACGTGTCGACGATCCGCTCGATCGCCCGCTCCGGGTCGCCGTCGCCCGCGAGATGGCGGTCCTCCAGCTCCCGCAGGTGGGCGCGGGCCCAGATGGCGGCGGCCGCCGCGTCGTCGGTCGTCACCGGCTCCAGGCGCTGCTCCCAGGGCGAACCGTCGGCGGCGACACCGCTCAGCGTGACGGGCCCAGGCGCGGTGCACCGGCCGCGGACGACCAGGGGCACGCCGGGGAACAGGTCCCCGGGCCGCCCCGGCGCGAGCGTGCCAGGGACCGCCGAGGGCATGTCCAGGGACACGCCGGTCACCGCGGGCGAGGCGATGCGCCGGTGGACGTGGTCCATGACCTCGTCCAGCCGGTCCTCCGACTCGACCAGCTCGCACCGGCCGGCGCCCACGGCGGCCAGGCGGCCCAGGAAGCCGGCGTTGACCGCCCGGTCGATGCCGATCGTGTGCACGCGGAGACCGTTCAGGGACAGCCGTCCGAGGATCTGATCCTCGTTGCCGACCTGGCCGTCGGTGACCAGGACGATGATCCGGTCGCGGTCGGCGTCACCGGTGACCGGGTTGCCGTCGGCGTCACCGGTGATTCGGTCGCGGTCGGCGTGAGCGGGGAATTCGGTGTGAGCGGGGATGCGGTCGCGGCCGGCGTCGTCGAGGGCCCGGTCGCGGTCGGCGTCGCCGGACAGCAGCGCCACCGCCTCTTCCAGCGGTCGCAGGATCTCCGTGCCGCCGCGTGCGTCGAGCCGGGCCAGGTGCTCGACGGCGCGGTATCGGTTGCGGTCCGTCGCGGCGGAGAGACCGCCGGGGAGTGCCCGCTCGATCTCGTGGTCGAAGGACAGCACGGCGAACCGGTCGCCGCCGTCCTCCCCACTGCGCAGAGTGTCGACGATGCGGGCGGCGGCGCGGCGCGCCGCCACCATCTTCCAGCCCATCATGCTGCCGGAGCGGTCGAGGAGGATGACGACGTCGCGGGGGCGCGGCGCGACCGGACCGGGCGGCGGCAGCACGGTCACCGTGAACGTCTCACCCGACACCGCGCACGAGGCTCCCGCGTCGTACCGCAGCCGCAGGATGAAGTCCCGGTCGAGCCGCTCGCCCGGCTCCACCCGGAAGGTGCGGCCGTCCGTCGTCACGGTGTGCAGGCTCGACCGTACGCCGTCGAGGGACAGCCCGGCCGGGTCGACGTCGACCGCCAGGGTGAGCCGCACCGGGTTCGGGAAGCCGGGCAGCAGCACGGGCGGGCTGATGCGGGACGCGTCGGGCACGGCGTCGGTGTCGGGTCCCGTGCCCGCGCCGACGGACGGGCCGTCCAGGGGCGTGCCGGGGATGTAGCGCGGCGCGACGACGAGAGGGAACCGCAGCGTCGCCTCACCGTCCTCGTACGGCAGCGGCTGGCTCAAGGTGAGGCGTACGGTCACGCGTTCGCCGGGCAGGATGTTGCCGACGCTCATCGTGAACACGTCGGGCCGGTCCTCCTCGGCCAGCGCCGCCCGCTGCCCGGCCGCCAGCGCGGCCTCGTAGTCCTCGCGGGCCTGCCCGCGCTCCTTCAGCACGCCCTCGACGACGCGGTCGGCGGCCTCCATGCGCATCCCGGTGACGGCGGCGCGGTCGGGCAGCGGGAAGACGTACGTCGCCTCCAACGGGACGTCGAACGGGTTCTGGAACCCCTGCGTCATCGTGATGCGGGCGGACAGACCGGTGACCGCCGCCTGGACGTCGACGGAGTCGAGGGGCAGGTTGCCGCGCTCAGTGCGCAGCGCGCCCAGCCCGGCCTCCGGCACGGGTGCCACCTCGACAGGCAGCGTTTCGATCTTCATAGGAGGCCCCTTTCGGAGAGGAGGTCGAGCAGGGGAGCCGCGGCGGCGACGATCGCCGTGGCGTCGTCGGGGGATGGGGACGAGTCGAGGAGCAGCGTCACGCCGGGCGCCAGCCGGACACCCCGAACCAGGGCACCGGCCCCTGACGTGTCGGCCGCATCCGGTGCAGTGGCGACGGTGCTCCCGGGGTCACCGGTTCCGGTAGCGCTGACCGCGTGGTCGGCCGCCGACGCGCCGGCGGCATCGGCGGCACCCGCAGCGGCGACGGCATGCCCAGCATCACCGGCTCCGATTGCGCCGTAGGCACCCGCAGCAGCGGCGGTACGGCCGGCGTCGGGCGCACTGATCGCGCCGAATGCATCGTCGGCGCTGTTCGCCGCGACATCACGGGCACCGGCGGTGCCGGGCATGCCGTCGGCGCCAGTACCGGTATGGGCGGCAGCGGCGCCGCCGGCATCGAGGGCACGGATCGCACCCTGCTCATCGGCAGCGCCGATGGACTCGGCCACATCCTGAGCGCCGGCGGCATCGGCGGTCCCGCGTCCATCGGGCGCGGCGTCAGCGCGGGGCGCGCGCGGAGCGGGCTCGCCTTCTGGCGGCGCCGTCCCTCGCCCCGCCGGGGACGCCGGGCGCTCGGCCCAGAACCGGCGGGCGACGCGCTCCGGCGCAGGCCCGCCGCCGAGGCTGTCCGGCGGCCGGTTTCCACCGGTGACCTGTTCCAACCCGGCTGCGTCGGCGGCAGACTCCGGCGCAGGCTCTCCGGCGAGGCTCTCCGGTCGGCTTCCACCGGTGACCCCCGCCGAACCGGCTGCGTCGGCGGGGGATTCCGGTGCGGTTTCACCAGGGGCCGGCACGTCGGGTGCCGACGGCCGTTCGCCGGGTGGCGGGGAGTCTCTGGTGGGGAGCGGGGTCGGAGCGGCGGCCGTCTCGGCCGGGCCCTCCGCCGTGACGTCGACGGTGTCGAGCCGGGCGATCCGTCGGAGTGTGGCGTCGGTGGCACCGGTGAGCTCGGCCTGGATGTCGGCGAGGGCGCGGCCCTCGGCCTGGCGGCGCTTGATGGCCACGAGTTGCAGCAGGTGGCGCGGACCGTACACGGCGATCCGGCCGCGTCGGCTCAGCGGCGGATCGACCAGGCCGATCGTCACGTACCACCGGATTGTGCGCTCGCCCGGCAGGTCCCGGACGCGGCCGCTCGGCGGTGCCGAACGCCCGTCGGACAGGACAGAGGCGGCCTTGGCCGTGAGCTCGGCGAGCGTCCATGGTCCGTCCATGCCTCAACGATGACACTGTAACTATTACAGTGTCAATGTTCGTGCGGGTCGACACTTCGTCAAGCCGCCTGAACAGGCCGTTCAAGTGCCTTGATCGGCCGCGATCTCGACAGCACTCTTTCCGATGAGGAGGAGTGCCGTGTCCGGACGTGCGTCCATGGCCGGCGCGTCGGCGCAGGCCAGGTACCGGTCCCTGCGGGCGGAACAGCGACAGGAGCGGGCCGTCGCGCGGCTCGTGATCTCCGGTGTCGTTGGGTCCATGGCCGCCGGGCTGTTCGGCTGGCTGCCCGGGCTGGCGGTCGGCGTGGCGCTGCTGTTCGGGCAGACCTTCTACTGCCGCGTCCGGCCCGGCAGGGTGCGGAACTGGCGGCGCGGCGCCGCGGCGGAGCGACGGACGGGGCGGCGTCTGTCCCGGCTCGACCCGGCGTACTTCCACGTCCTGCACGACCGGGCGCTCCCCGGCGGCCTCCGGGGCAACCTCGATCATCTGGTCGTCGGCCACACGGGCGTGTACGCGATCTCCTCCCGGCGATGGCCGCCACTCACCCGCCTGCGGCGGGACGACGGCCGGCTGTGGGCCGGGCGCCGCCCCCTGGCCCGCCTGCCGGTCCGGGCCCGCCGGGTCGCGGACGCGCTCGCGGACCGCATCGCCGCCGAGACGGGCCAGGACGTCGAGGTGTCCCCGATGATCGCCGTGCACGGCGGCCGGCTGTCGCGCGGCGGGATCCTGTTCGACGGCGTGCTGCTGCACCGGGCCGAGCGCGTGAACCGGCTCATCGAACGGCAACCGGTGCTCTACACCACCGCCGAGGTCGCGGCGATCGCCGCCGCGGCGGAACGCGCCCTGCCTCCGATGATCGACATATAACGAAAAACCAGCACGCTTCGTGACGGATTAGTACGCTCAGCGCGACAGTTGAAGATTTTTCGCAGCCGGGGTGATCGTATGGAAGGTCGCATCGTGGTCTTCGGCGCGACCGGCTACACCGGCATGCGGACCGCGCGCGCCCTGGCCGACCAAGGCGCCCGACCGGTCCTCGCCGGGCGGAACGCCGAGGCCCTCGCCGCGCTGGCCGACGAACTGGGCGGGCTGGAGACGGCGTACGCGGACGCCGCCGAGCCGCGGACCGTCCGCGCCCTCGTCGAGCGGGACGACGTGCTCGTGACCACGGTCGGCCCCTTCGCCCGGTACGGGCACGCGGCCCTCGAGGCGGCTGTCGACGCGGGAGCGCACTACCTGGACACGGCGGGGGAGTCGCTGTTCGTCCGGGAGGTCTTCGAGGGGTACGGCGTGAAGGCCAGCTCCGCGCTGCTCCCCTCCTTCGGCTACGACTACGTGCCCGGCAACCTGGCCGGGGCCCTCGCCCTCGACCGCGTGGGTGAGGACGCCGCACGGGTCGACGTGGGCTACTTCGTCGGCGGCGGCTCCCTCGTACGCGGGCTGTCCGGCGGAACCCTCGACTCGACCCCCGGCCTGCTTGCCACCCGGATGTACACCTTCCAGGACGGCGTCGTGGACGAACGGCGGTCGCGGGTGCGGAACTTCGAGATGGCCGGCCGGTCGCGAATGGGCGTGTCCATCGGGGCGTCGGAGCACTTCACGCTGCCGGCGTCCCACCCCGGGCTGCGCGAGGTCAACGTTTACCTCGGCTGGTTCGGCGCGGCGACGCACGTGGCCGCCCGGCTGCCGCGCGGCCGCGCCACGGCGGCCGTGATCCGGGTGTGCGGCGGCGGCCTGGCGCGTCTGGCCCGCCGTCGGGCCGGCAAGGGCACGCTGACGTCGCGGATCGTCGCGGCCGCCTACGACGCGGACGGCTCTCTGCTGACCGAGGTCCACATGTCCGGCGGTGATCCGTACGATTTCACGGCCGGAATCCTCGCCTGGGGCGCGCGTCAGGCCGCGTGTGGAATGACGGAAACAGGTGCTCTTGGGCCGGTTGCGGCTTTTGGCCTGCCTGAGCTGGAGGCGGGCTGCGCCACGGCCGGAATAGCGCGCGTGACCGGCTGAGGCCTCGAGGGCTCGTGCGGACGACCTGCGCGAAGATGGTGTTCGAGCCGCCTTCCCGGCCAACGGCGGTAAACGCCGACAAAGGGCCATTTTCCGCCTATCGAAGCCCCTAATGGAGATCATTTATCTGTGGGTCGCTAATTATCTACGCACGGCTCGCGGGAAATAGTTGAATGCGAAGCGGAAAAGGCTTTACCTTCGCGCCATGGAAGACCGCCTACTGGTCGGTGGCCTGCGGTCGGGCGACCCCGGCGCGATCGGCGCGGCGTACGACGCCTACGCCGACCGCCTCTACGACTACTGCTGGTTCCAGCTGCGCAACCGCGAGGCGGCACGGCTCGCGCTCCGCGACGCGCTGCTCGGCGCGCAGGCGCACATCGGCGAGCTGCGATCACCCGAGCGGTTCGGGCCCTGGCTGTACGCACTGGCGCGGATCGAATGCCGTCGCAGACGGCCTCCGGGCGCGCTCCACCCCGACATCGCCATCGCCCGCCACGACCAGGACGACGTCGACCTGCGCGTGATCGCGTGGCAGGCCCTCACCGCCCTGCCGGCGCTCAGCCAGGAGCTCCTCGACCTCCGGCACCGCCACACCCTCGAACCAGGCGACATCGCCGGTGTCGTCGGGCTCCCGGCCCGGGAGGTCACCGATCTTCTCGGCCAGGCGAGCGCCCTGCTGGAGGCGGCCGTCATCGCGGAGATCCTCGCCCACGAGGACCCCTTCGAGTGCGACGGCCGGGCCGCGATCCTGCGCCACCGGCGCGGTGAGCTCGGCGACGACCTGCGCGAGGCCCTGGTCTGCCACGGGATGGAGTGCGACGTCTGCGCCGCCCACCTCCCACGCACGATCTCGACCGCGAAGGTCTGCGCCCTGCTGCCGCACGCCACGCCGCCCGACGCGCTGCGCCAGGAGGTCACCGGCTGCCTCACCGACCCGCGGCTGGCCGGCTACCGGCTGTTCGCCGCGGCCCGGCTGCGCGCGTTCGGAGCCCGCGGCTTCCCCGTGCAGTGGGGGGCCGGGAGCCTGCGCGGGTCCGCCCGTGATCCGCGCTGGCCGCGCGGGCTGATCGCGGTGACGGGCGCGGTGTTCACCACCGTCGCCGCCGTGACGGTGAGCCAGTGGCTCGGGCAGGACACCCACCACACCCACGCGGTCGGCGGCGGAGTGCCCGCGCCCCGCGCCCGCGTGCCCAGCCCCGGCCCCGTCGAGCCGCCGGCGGTCGGGCGGCCGGTGTCGGCGACGTTCCCGCTCGGCCCCCGGGTAACGGCCGGGCCGGCAAGCCCGCTGGACGGCGGCCGGCCGAAGGCTCTCGTGCCGGCTCCGGGTGACGGGCGGCTCGACGTAGCGCCCGGCCGGCTCACCCTCGGGCCCGGCGGCAGCGGCACCATCACCCTCCGCGCGGTCGGCGGCCCGGTCCGGTGGCAGGCCGCGGTGACGGGCGCGGCCAGGGTCAGCCCCACCGGCGGAACGCTCGCCCCCGGCGAGACGGCCATCGTCTCCGTTCAGGCCCCCGCCGACGGCCCCGGCGACGCGCTGATCGTCATCTGGCCGTCGGGGGCACGCGTGGCGGTCGCCTGGAGCGGCCTCCCGTCCCGCCCCCCGGAGTCCTCCCCACCGCCCACGACCACGCCGCCGACGTCCCCGCCGCCGTCCACTCCGGCACCGCCACCCACCACACAGCCGCCACCCACCACCCAGCCACCGCCGTCCGAAGAGCCGCCGGCGCCCTCCTCCGGTACCAGGCCGACATCCCACTCCGCCCCGCCCGTGCAACGCCCGGTCCCCGAGCGACGCCCGATCCCTGAGCAGTCTCCGGGCCCCGAGCAGCGTCCGGTTTCCGGGCAAGCTTCGTCCCCTGAGCGACGCCCGGTCTCTGAGCGACGCCCGGTCCCTGAGCAGTCTCCGGGCCCCGAGCAGCGTCCGGTTTCTGAGCAACGCTCGGCCCCTGAGCAACGTCCGGCCCCCGAGCAGCGTCGAGCTTCCGGGCAAGCTTCGGTCCCCGAGCAACGTCCGGCTCCAGAGCGACGCCCAGTCCCCGAGCGCCAATCCGAGCCGGCGCCACATCCGGGTCCTCCCACGGAAGTGGCACCACACGATCGAAGCGCCGACCAACCGCGAGCCGAGACCACGTGAACGCGCCCCAGCCACCGGCAGCCCCCGCCGTCCGGCGTGGAGAGGACGTCAAGTCGGCCTACACCGTCCGGGTCGGCGACGTACGCGGCGATCTCATCGCCCCACACGCGGTCTCGCCCCACCTCGTCGACGTCGTGGAGCGGATCCAGCGGGCCCCGTGGCCGCAGTGGCTGGAGCCCGGCGTCCGGATGCGCCGCGAGGTGGCCGAGCTCTGCCGGCTGCAGGCCGCGCGCGGTCTGACGGTGCTGGCCTGGCTCGCGGAGGGCGATGCCCCGGCCGACATCGACTGGCTGTTGCAGACCCACCGGCTGACCGGTCGCCGGCAGGAGCGGATGTACGACGCCGCCGAGCGGCTCGCCGACCCTGTGCGTGAGCTCGTCGTCGCGAACTGGACCTGGGCGATGTCCAACCCGCACGGCGGCCGGGTGACCGCGCCGTTCTTCGCCAGCCGCGCCTACCCCGACGACGGGTACGCCGCGGCGCACGCCACCATGACCTTGCTCCAACTGTGGGACCGCGTGCCCGAGGTACGCCAGGCGCTCGCCGTGGCATGGGCCGCGACGCGCACCCCCGCGGACTGGTGCAAGGCGGCGGAGCTGCGGGCCGGCCACGGCGCCGAGGTCCCGATCTTCACCTATCCCCGGGGCCCGGTACCCCCGAAGTCGGCGGTACGGCCGTGGATCAGTCGCCTCCTGAGGTGCGTCTGACCTCCCCGGCGACCGGCGCGCTCGCGTGAGGGGTGGAGTCCGCCAGGTCGGCGGTCCTCCGAGCTGCGGCCGGTCTTCCCGACGGTGGGCGGGCTCCCGGGGGAGGGCTGAGAGTTGTGGGGGTCGGTGCGCTCGGTGGGTTTCTGAGTTGCAGCCGGTGCTCTCGGCGGTCGGCGGGCTGCCAAGGCAGGGCCGAGATCGGCGGAGGAGGGGACGGTCGGCGGGCTGCCCAGATGTGGTCGAACTGCTCGGTGATCGGTGCGCTCACGGGGCCGGGGCGGCGTGCTCCTGAGGTTTGGTTGGCTGTGGCTGGTGTTTCTCTTGTGACGCCTGGGGCTACCTGAGTGACAGATCACTCGTGAGTCACTCGCGATGGCCGGTCCGAGGGGGCACTTTGTCAGTTGCGATCCGGCGTGGGCGTCGGCTCGGCGCCATGGGGTTCACGACGCTCGCGATCGCCGGCCTGTCGGCCGGTCCGGTCGCCGCCCGGCCGTACAGCGGTCTGCGGTCCGGCATGGCCGGTGCGCGGCTCGCCGCGGGCACCGGGTCCGGTCCGAGCGCCGGCGACGTCGCGCGAAGCCGCGAACGGGTCCGGGAGGAGGCCACACGTGTGGGGCGGATCGGCGCCGCACTCGCCGAGGCCGACGGTCGGCTCGACGACCTCGCCGCCCAGGCGGAACTGGCCGTCGAACGCTACAACGGCGAGCGCGCCAGGCTCGCCGAGGCCGGCGCGGCGTACGAGGCGGCGGCGCAGCGGACCGCGGATGCGCGCCGCCGGTTCGCCGAGGTCCGGGGCGACGTGGCGGCCCTGGCGGCGAGCGCCTATCAGAGTGGCGGCGGCCTGCTGTCCGGTGCCGCCGTGCTGGGTGGGCCGGGAGGACCTGCCGGATTCCTGGAGCGGGCGACGACGCTGCAGGTGCTCGCCGGTCGCCGGCGAGCCCTGCTGCAGCGGGAGTCCGCCGCCAAGACCGTCGCGGACGTCTTCGAACGTCAGGCGCGGGACGCCCTCGCGGCCCGGCAGGGGGCGACCCAGGGTGCCGCCGAGGCCCAGCAGGCGGTGGCCACGGCGGTGGCGCGGCAGCAGGAGGCCGTGAAGCGGATCCAGCAGCAGAAGGCCGCGCTCGTCGCCGAGCTCAACGCGGCCCGTACGCATGCCGCGGCCCTCGAAAAGGCCCGCGCCACCGCGCTGGAACGGGCCCGCCTCCAGCGGACCGTCTCCACCCACCAGGTGGTCCCGACCGGCGCCCGGCTCGGCGCCGGCGCCAAGACGCTCGCCCGCGGCCTCGCGCGGGGCTCCGACCTCGGCTCCGTCGCCGCGTCCGCCGCGTTGAAGTGGATCGGAACCCCGTACTCGTGGGGCGGCGGCAACGAGGGCGGGCCGACCCGGGGCATCGCGCAGGGGGCGGGGACTGTGGGCTTCGACTGTTCCGGTTTGGTGACGTACGCCTGGGCGCGGGCGGGGGTCCGGCTCATCCACTATGCGACCGCGCAGTACAACGCCGGACCGCACCCATCGAGGAACGAACTGCGCCCGGGCGACCTGGTCTTCTTCGCGCATGACCCCGCCGACCCGGGCTCGATCCACCACGTCGGGATCTACATCGGCAACGGCCAGATGGTGGAGGCGCCGTTCACCGGGGCACGGGTGCGGATCTCCCCGGCGTTCCGTCCGGACTACGCCGGAGCCACCCGCCCCGCTGCCGCTCAGTGACCGTGCTGGGTCGCCCGCTTGAGCGAACGTTCGATCTCGGCCTCGGCCTCCGTACGGCCGGTCCAGCTCGCGCCCTCGACGGATTTGCCGGGCTCGAGGTCCTTGTAGACCTCGAAGAAGTGCTGAATCTCCAGGCGGTCGAATTCGGGCACGTGGTGGATGTCGCGCAGGTGTTCCGAGCGCGGGTCCGTGGCGGGCACGCACAGCACCTTGTCGTCGCCGCCGGCCTCGTCGGTCATCCGGAACATCCCGACTGCCCGGCACCGGATCAGGCAGCCGGGAAACGTCGGCTCCTGGAGCAGGACCAAAGCGTCGAGCGGGTCGCCGTCCTCGCCCAGCGTGTTGTCGATGAACCCGTAATCAGCGGGATACTGGGTGGAGGTGAACAACATGCGGTCAAGCCGGATTCGTCCGGTTTCGTGGTCCATCTCGTACTTGTTGCGCTGACCCTTAGGAATCTCGATAGTTACGTCGAATTCCACAATGTCCTCCGCTCCCCGGGGCGGGCCGAGGTAGTTCTGGTTGGATGTTGGCTCGTACAAGCATGTCGCACGTCATGAGTGCACGGCGATGGGGGAGGGGCGTCACGTGCCGAGGCCTGAGCGCGTCGTGGCCATGCTCACACTGGCGCTCCTGAACGTTTTCCTCGTCGCCGCCGCGCTCGCAGTGGTCAAGCTCACACCAGACCGTTCCCTGGCGGTACGCCCGCCAACCGTCGCGGACCGGGCGCTCGTGACCGCGGCGGCACCGGCGCTGGGCCCCACGGCCGCGACCGCACCGCTGCCGGCATCGGGCGACCTCACGTCGCGGCTGGACAACCTGATGCACGCGGCCGGGATGGGCTCGAACCTGACCGGCACCGTGATCGACGTGGCCACCGGCCGAGCGCTGTACGCCAGCAACGCCGACAAGCCCGCCGTTCCCGCCTCGACCACCAAGCTGACCACCTCGACGGCGGTCCTCGCGGCGGTCGGGCCAGACCACCGGCTCACCACCAAGGCCGTGAAGGGCGGCGGCGGCGTCATCCTCGTCGGCGGCGGCGACCCCACCCTGACCCGTACGGCGGCCAAGAACGCCTATCCCCGGCCGGCCTCGCTCGCCGACCTGGCCAAGCAGACCGCCGCCGCGCTGAAGGCGGCCGGCACACGGCGCGCCCGGGTGGACTATGACCTGTCGCTCTTCCAGGGCCCGCAGATGGGGCCCGGCTGGAAGTCCAACTACGTCTCCGAGGGCGACGTCTCCCCCGTGTCCGCGCTCGAGGTGGACGAGGGTCGGGTCGCCCCGACGGCGCACCAGCGCGTCGCGAACGCACCTCACATCGCCGTCGACGCGTTCGTGAAACTGCTGAAGAAGCAGGGGATCTCCGCGACGGTCGGCACGTCCACCACCGCCCCCCAAGGCGCACAGCAACTCGGCGCCGTGCAGTCCCCGCCGGTCTCCGCGCTGGTGGAGGAGCTGCTGACCCGCAGCGACAACGACATCGCCGAGGCGATGGCCCGGCAGGTGGCCCTCGCCCGCCACCGGCCGGCGTCGTTCGCCGGGGGAGCGGCGGCCGTACACGAGACGCTGGCGCGGCTCGGGCTCGGCACCGGCGTGGGCACCGTCGACGGCAGCGGCCTGTCCCCCCACAACCGAATCACCCCGAACGCCCTCGCCAGGATCCTGGTGGCCGGCGCCTCACCCGCCCATCCCGAGCTGGCCTCGGTGATGTCCGGGATGCCGATCGGCGGCTTCTCCGGCACCCTCGCGAACCGCTACCGCACCGGCCCGTCCGCCACCGGAATGGGCCTCGTCCGTGGCAAGACCGGCACGCTCAACGGCGTCAACACCCTCGCCGGAGTGGCCTACGACGCCGACGGTCGGCTCCTCTCGTTCGCCTTCATGGCCAACAACGTCACGGACGCCACCGCCGCGCTGGCCGCGCTCGACCGCTTGGCGGGCAGCCTCACAACGTGCGGTTGCCACTGACCTCCGCGATCGCTCCGGGGGACGACCGGCCGGCGATCGGCCGACCTTCGGGAAAGTCTCCGGAGTCGGGGCGGCCTCACGACTCGTGGCCGACACTGACCTCCACGGTCGCTTTGGGAGGCGACCAGCCGACGTTCGCGAAGGTTCCCGGAGGCGGCGGCAGCCTGACGACGTGTGGCTGCCGCTGACCTCGACGATCGTTCTGGCAGGCGATCGGCCGACCTTGGCGACGCTTTCCGGAATCGGGCGTCCCCGACGGCCGCGTACCCTCCGGGAGTCGTCCGCACCCGTTCACGCGTTGGGCGGGTATGGGTATGCCCCGGACAAGAGCGGGGACGTACGGTAGAGGTGCCCGGCCGGAGAGGTTTGTGATGCCAGCATCCATGATCGACTGGAACGTCGCCGTACAGACGGGGACACGCCTCGTCCGCTCGGGACCCCAGGTGAGCCCCGCAGAGGCCCGCCAGGTCGTCGTCGAGCTCAGAGAGCTGTCGCGGATCGCGCAGGGTCATGTCCGTGAGTTCACCGGGATGGACGGCGGGCTCGACTCGTCACCGGCCAAGGTCGTCGACCGGCCGGGGTGGATCAAGGCGAACGTCGACGGCTTCCGTGTCGTCCTCGAACCCCTGATGGAACAGCTTCAGGAGCGCCGCGGCGGCGGGATGCTCGGCGGTATCGGCGGGCTGGGCGGAGCCGCCGGCGGCGCGGTCGTCCAGGCCGTGGGCTCGCGCGTGACCGGAGCCCAGGTGGGGGCGATCCTCGCGTACATGGCCAGCCGGGTGCTCGGCCAGTACGAGCTGTTCCTGCCGCCGGACCCGACCGGCCGCGCGCCGACGGGGAGGCTGACGCTCGTCGCGCCCAACATCGTCAGCGCCGAGCAGGAGCTCGACGTCGACACCCATGACTTCCGGCTGTGGGTGTGCCTGCACGAGGAGACGCACCGGGCGCAGTTCGCCTCGGTGTCGTGGCTGCGTGCCTACGTCCAGGACCAGATGACGGCGTTCCTGCTGGCCGCCGACCTCGACCCGGGGGCACTGCTCGACCGGCTGCGCGACGTGGGCGAGGCGGTGGCGGACGCGGTGCGCGGCGGCGAGGGCAATCTCATCGACGCCATCCAGACACCGGAGCAGCGCGAGATCCTCGACCGCCTGACCGCCGTGATGACCCTCGCCGAGGGGCACGGCGACTACGTGATGGACGCCGTCGGCCCCGAGGTGGTGCCCAGCGTCGCGGAGATCCGCTCCAGGTTCCAGCACCGCCGCGAGGGCGGGTCCGGGGTGGACCGGGCCATCCGCCGGCTGCTCGGCCTGGACCTGAAGATGAAGCAGTACGCCGAGGGCTCCCGCTTCGTCAGGCAGGTCATCGACCAGGTCGGCATGGACGGGTTCAACCGCGTCTGGACCTCGCCGAACACCCTTCCGACCCACCCCGAGATCAAGGACCCCGCGCTGTGGGTCGGCCGGGTCATCGGCAAACCGGAGCTACCACCCGTCGGCGAGTGAGCGGCGGGCGCGGACGCGGGCCGTCCGTCGGCGAGTGACCGGCGGGCGGGGCGCTGGTGTTCGTGGTGCCGGGGGCGATGCGGTTCATCGTGCCGCCGACCGGCAGCCAGGGGGGCCGTATTCGGCGGGGGCGGCCCCTCCGCCGGTCGCCGCCCTGGAGAATGGAGGGCGTGGGACCTGATCCGGCGGTCGCGGCCGTGCGCCTGGCGGTCCGTCGTACCCTTCGCGAGGTCGAACCGGGCGACTTGGTGCTCGTCGCGTGCAGCGGCGGCGCCGACTCGCTCGCGCTGGCCGGAGCGCTGGCCTTCGAGGCGGCCAGATCCGGCCATCGAGCCGGCGGGATCACCGTCGACCACGGCCTGCAGGAGGGCTCGGCCGAGCGCGCCGCCGACGTCGTACGGACGATGGCGGGGCTCGGTCTCGAGCCGGTCGAGGCCGTCCGCGTCGTCGTCGGGGAGTCCGGCGGCCCCGAGGCGGCCGCCCGCGAGGCGCGGTACGTCGCGCTCGCCGACGCCGCCGCGCGCTACCGTGCCACCGCCGTGCTGCTCGGGCACACGCTGGACGACCAGGCCGAGACCGTGCTGCTCGGCCTGGCACGCGGCTCGGGCGCGCGGTCCCTCGCCGGGATGGCGACGGCGGCGGGGCGTTACCGCCGTCCGCTGCTCGACCTCGACCGTGACCTGATCCGCCGGGCCTGCCTGGCGATGGGCCTGGCGCCGTGGGACGACCCGCACAACGCCGACCCGGCCTTCGCCCGGGCGCGGATCCGCCGGGACGTGCTGCCCGTGCTGGAGAAAGAGCTCGGACCTGGGATGGCGGCCGCGCTGGCCCGTACGGCGCGGATGCTGCGCGACGACGCCGACGCCCTCGACGCCTGGGCCGAACGGGCACTCCGGGAGGCCGCCACACCGACCGACCCACACGGCGTGAGTGCGTTGCGGGTCGACGTGTTGAGCGGGCTGCCACGTGCGGTGCGGACCCGTGTTCTGCGGCGTGCGGCGATCGCCGCGGGCAGCCCGCCGGGCACTCTGGCGGCCGTTCACGTCGACGCGGTGGACGCCCTCGTCACGGCGTGGCGGGGGCAGTCTCACGTGGACCTACCCGGCCACGTCCGGGCGTGGCGTAGGTATGAAAAGCTGCTCTTCGGGCCGTCCGAAACAAGCCAGGCGTCCCGGACTGATCGGGCGGGCAGGGAGTGACGCGGCCGGTGGCCGCATGATCGCGAAAGGCTCTGCGGTGGACGAAACGGACATGCGAGCAGATCTGGAGAAGGTGCTCATTCCGGAGGAGGAGCTCCAGAGAAAGATTCGGGAGCTCGCCGCCCAGATCGACGCCGACTACGCGGGCCGGGAGATCCTGCTCGTCGGGGTACTGAAGGGCGCCGTCATGGTCATGGCGGACCTGGCCCGCGCGCTGCACGCGCCGATCTCCATGGACTGGATGGCCGTCTCCTCGTACGGCTCAGGCACGCAGTCCTCCGGTGTGGTGCGCATCCTCAAGGACCTGGACGCGGACATCATGGACCGGCACGTCCTGATCGTCGAGGACATCATCGACTCCGGGCTCACCCTCCACTGGCTGATGAGCAACCTCGAGTCGCGCGGCCCGGCCTCCCTGGAGGTGTGCACGCTGCTGCGCAAGCCGGAGGCCGCCAAGATCGAGGTCGACGTGAAGTACGTCGGATTCGACATCCCGAACGAGTTCGTGATCGGTTACGGCCTCGACTACTCCGAGAGGTATCGCAACCTTCCGTTCGTGGGAACACTTGCGCCACACGTCTACGGTGGAAGTGGGGAACAAGAGGGTTAGCTTAGTACGTTGCACGTTGCGAAGTAGGGCACCGGTCGTCGTGCTGCGGTCTTCCGTGAGACCGGTGTACCTTCGGTACCCCGGCTGTAACGCGGGGAGCCACACTCGGGAAGGCCGCCTCGTCGCCTTACGCGGCGAGGTCTTGAAGAAGCTGGTCAGGAGGGACGGGCCCCATCGTGGGGCACCGCATAAATGGATCTGAAGCGCTACTTTCGCGGGCCGTTGCTATGGATTCTGGCCTTCGGGGCGCTGGTGCTCCTCGTCATGTACGGGATCAATCCCGGCGGCTCGTACGAGAAGGCCGACACCTCAAGGGTCATCCAGGCCATCCAGAACAACGAGGTGACCTCCGCCCAGATCATCGACAAGGATCAGCGGATCGAGGTCAAGCTCAAGAACGGCAAGCAGCTGCAGGCCTCGTGGGTCAGCGGCCAGGGCAATGACCTGGCCAAGCTGCTGCAGAGCAAGACCGATGCCGGGCAGCTGAAGAGCTACAACACCTCGGTGCCGAAGCAGAACGTCTTTTTGAGCCTGCTGTTCAGCTTCCTGCCGATCGTGGTCGTCGTGCTGATCTTCTTGTTCATCATGAACCAGATGCAGGGCGGCGGCTCGCGGGTGATGAACTTCGGCAAGTCGCGGGCCAAGCTGGTCACCAAGGACACCCCCAAGACGACCTTCGCGGACGTCGCCGGAGCGGACGAGGCGATCGAGGAGCTGCAGGAGATCAAGGAGTTCCTGCAGAACCCGGCCAAGTTCCAGGCGATCGGGGCGAAGATCCCCAAGGGCGTGCTGCTGTACGGCTCGCCCGGTACCGGTAAGACGCTGCTGGCTCGCGCGGTCGCGGGCGAGGCGGGCGTGCCGTTCTACTCGATCTCCGGTTCGGACTTCGTCGAGATGTTCGTCGGTGTCGGCGCCTCGCGAGTCCGTGACCTGTTCGAGCAGGCCAAGGCGAACGCACCGTCGATCATCTTCGTCGACGAGATCGACGCCGTCGGCCGGCACCGTGGTGCGGGCCTCGGCGGTGGTCACGACGAGCGCGAGCAGACGCTGAACCAGCTGCTCGTCGAGATGGACGGCTTCGACGTCAAGGGCGGCGTCATCCTGATCGCCGCGACGAACCGGCCGGACATCCTCGACCCGGCGCTGCTGCGCCCGGGCCGTTTCGACCGCCAGATCGTCATCGACCGGCCCGATCTCGAGGGCCGGAAGGGCATCCTGCGGGTGCACGGCCGCGGCAAGCCGTTCGCGCCGGACGTCGAGCTGGACACGATCGCGCGCCGTACGCCGGGCTTCACCGGTGCCGACCTCGCGAACGTGATCAATGAGGCGGCGCTGCTGACGGCACGGCAGGACCGCAAGCAGATCGACATGAACACCCTGGAAGAGTCGATCGACCGGGTCATGGCGGGGCCGGAGCGCAAGAGCCGGGTCATGTCCGACCAGGAGAAGAAGACGATCGCCTACCACGAGGGCGGTCACGCGCTCGTGGCGCACGCGCTGCCGAACGCCGACCCCGTGCACAAGATCACGATCTTGTCGCGCGGCCAGGCGCTGGGCTACACGATGACGCTGCCGATGGAGGACAAGTTCCTCGCCAGCCGTTCGGAGATGCTCGACCAGCTCGCCATGCTGCTCGGCGGCCGTACGGCCGAGGAGTTGGTGTTCCACGAGCCGACGACCGGCGCGGCCAACGACATCGAGAAGGCGACCTCGATCGCCCGCAAGATGATCACCGAGTACGGCATGTCCGAGCGCCTCGGCGCCCGGAAGTTCGGCGAGGGCAACGGTGAGCCGTTCCTCGGCCGGGAGATGTCGCACAGCCGTGACTACTCCGAGGAGATCGCCTCGGCGATCGACGACGAGGTCCGCCGCCTGATCGAGTCGGCGCACGACATCGCGTGGGAGGTCCTCGTCCAGTACCGCGACGTGCTGGACAACCTGGTGCTCGAGCTCATGGACAAGGAGACCCTCTCCAAGAACCAGGTGCTGGAGATCTTCGCGCCGATTCAGAAGCGGCCGGCGAACCCGTCGTACAGCGGCTACGGCAAGCGGCTTCCGTCGGACCGTCCGCCGGTGCTGACGCCGAAGGAGCTGGCGCTGCTCGGCCCGAAGGACGTCCAGGACCTCACCCGGGGCAACGGCAGCGGCGCGGCCCGCCCGGCGCTCGGGGAGCCTCAGGACAGCGAGCCCGAAGGCAAGGCGTGAGCGAGGAGCTCGAACTGCACGGACCGCCGATCGACCACGCAAGGGTCGAGAAGGCGGTCCGTGAGATCCTGATCGCGGTCGGGGAGGACCCCGACCGCGACGGGCTGCTCGACACCCCGGCGCGGGTCGCCCGCGCGTACGCCGAGCAGTTCGCCGGGCTGCGGCAGCGGCCCGAGGACGTGCTCACCACGGTGTTCGACGCCGACCACGACGAGATGGTGCTCGTCAAGGACATCGAGGTGTACAGCACCTGCGAGCACCATCTCGTGCCGTTCCACGGCGTCGCGCACGTCGGCTACACGCCGAACGAACGCGGGCAGATCACCGGGCTGTCCAAGCTCGCCCGGCTCGTCGACGTGTTCGCCCGGCGCCCGCAGGTACAGGAGCGGATGACGTCGCAGATCGCCGACGCGCTCATGGAGGTCCTGAGGCCGCGCGGCGTGATCGTCGTCATCGAGGCCGAGCACCTGTGCATGACCATGCGCGGGGTGCGCAAGCCGGGTGCGAAGACGGTGACCTCCGCGGTGCGGGGGGACTTCCGCGACTCGGCCAGCACCCGCGCCGAGGCGATGAGCCTAATTCTCGGTCGCTGACAGCTGTCCGCGCAGTGACGGCTTACTGACCAACCGGGCCGCCCGCGAACTCTTGGCGCTGACCGATCGTCAAACGTCTCTAGGAACCGATGTCGGTGTTGCCGGCACGGCGGGAAACCTCGTCGACGACGCTGTGGGGCCGCTGATGGAGGAGACGAAGCGCGACGCACCGCGTCGCGCCGAGCCGGGCGAACGCACCGGCACGAAGCGCGACGCGCCGCGTCGCGCCGAGCCGGACGAGCACACCGGAACGCTGGACCGCCGCACCCGGCGGCGCTGGGTTCCGGCCACCGCCGGGTGGCTGTCGTTCCTGATCGGCCTGCACGACGTCATCGGCGCCCTGCTGCCGGAGTGGCACCGCCGGATGGTGCGGCTCGACGAGTACGTCCCCGGCTCGCTGAACAACGCGGCCCGTACGGCCACGCTCGTCGCCGGGCTGCTCCTGCTCCTGCTGTCCCACGGCCTGCGCCGCCGCAAGCGCCGGGCGTGGCGCGCGGTCGTCGGCCTGCTCGCCTTCACGATCGTCTCCCACGCCGTGAAGGACTTCGCGCTGTCGGCCATCGTCGCCGCCGTGATCTTCGGGGCGCTGATCTACTTCCGCGACGAGTTCTACGCCACCGGCGATCCGCGGACCCGGTGGCGGGCCCTGTGGGTCGGGTCGTTCCTCGCCGCGGCCAGCGTCGGCCTCGGTCTGCTGTTCATCGCGCTGAACCACCACGGCCTCGTCCGCGACTACACCCTCGCCGAACGCCTGCGGCACGTGATCGGCGGCCTGTTCGGCGCGTCCGGGCCGGTGACGTTCGTCTCCGACCGCCGGAACGACCTGTTCAGCCTGATGCTGGGGAGCCTCGGCCTGTTCACGGCCGGGACGACGGCCTTCCTGTTCCTGCGGCCGGCCGAGCCCGCGCCGTCGCTCTCCACCGCGGACGAGGACCGGATCCGGGACCTGCTCGCCCGCCAGGGCGCCCGCGACTCGCTCGGCTACTTCTCCCTCCGCCGGGACAAGAGCGTCATCTGGTCCCCGACCGGGAAGGCGTGCGTCACCTACCGCGTGGTGTCCGGCGTGATGCTGGCCGGGGGCGACCCGATCGGCGACCCGGAGGCGTGGCCCGGCGCCATCGAGGCGTTCCTGGAGGAGGCGGCCCGGCATGCCTGGGCGCCCGCCGTGATGGGCTGCAGCGAGCTGGGCGCGGAGGTCTGGTGCCGCGACACGGGCCTGTCGGCGCTCGAGCTCGGCGACGAGGCGGTCGTCGACGTCGCGGAGTTCTCCCTCGAGGGCCGGACGATGCGCAACGTTCGCCAGATGGTCAACCGGGTGGCCCGCCAGGGGTACACCGCCGAGGTCCGCCGCGAGAAGGACTTCGCGCCCGACGAGCTCAAGGCGCTGTGGGACCAGGCCGACGCGTGGCGCGGCACCGATACCGAGCGCGGGTTCTCGATGGCGCTCGGTCGCGTGGGCGAGCGCGGCGACGAGGAGTGCGTGATCGCCACCGCCACCACGGACGGCGAGTTGCACGCGATCCTGCACTTCGTCCCCTGGGGCACCGACGGCCTGTCCCTCGACCTGATGCGCCGCGACCGCGCCGCCCAGCCCGGTCTCAACGACTTCCTGATCGTCGAGGCGATCAAGGCGGCCACCGACCTGGGCGTCAAGCGGGTGTCGCTGAACTTCGCCGTCTTCCGCGCGGCGCTGGCCCGCGGCGAGCGGATCGGCGCCGGACCCGTGCTCAAGGCCTGGCGCGGCCTGCTGATCTTCCTGTCGCGCTGGTTCCAGATCGAGTCGCTGTACAAGTTCAACGCGAAGTTCCAGCCGGTGTGGCAGCCGAGGTTCTTCGTCTACCCCAGCCTCAACGACGCACCTCGTATCGCCCTGGCCGCCCTGGAGGCGGAGGCGTTCATCGTCTGGCCACGCCTGCGCATCCCTGGCCTCAAACGCCCTTCCAAGCGCACCTGACCCGGCAGTACGGCCCGCGCGGCGAGCCCATAGGCTGAGCGCATGACCATGAGCGTCGCCGGCCTGCCCGACCCCGGGCGCTGTCTCGTCATGGGCGTCGTCAATGTCACGCCCGACTCGTTCTCCGACGGTGGCACCTGGTTCGACCACGACGCCGCGATCAGGCGGGGCCTCGACCTCGTCGCCGAGGGCGCCGACATCGTCGACGTCGGAGGCGAGTCGACCCGTCCCGGCGCCCAGCGGGTCTCGCTGGGCGAGGAGCTTCGCCGCGTGATCCCGGTGATCGAGGCGCTCTCCGCCGAGGGCGTGCCGGTCAGTGTCGACACGATGCGAGCGGAGGTCGCCGAGGCCGCCATCGCCGCCGGGGCCCGGCTGGTCAACGACGTGAGCGGCGGGCTCGCCGACCCCGCGATGCCCCGGGTGGTGGCCAAGGCCGCCGTCCCGTACGTGGTGATGCACTGGCGCGGGCACAGCCATGACATGGACAAGCGCGCGGTGTACGCCGACGTGGTGCGCGAGGTACGCGACGAGCTGCGGGCCCGCATCGAGGCGGTCATCGACGAGGGCGTCGACCCGTCCCTGGTGATCGTCGATCCCGGCCTCGGCTTCGCCAAGCGGCCCGAGGACAACCACAACTGGACCCTCCTGGCCCACCTCGACGCCCTGCTGGCCCTGGGCCACCCCGTCCTCGTGGCCGCGTCCCGCAAACGGTTCCTGGGCCGGCTGCTCGCGGCCCCGGACGGCACGCCACGCCCGTTCGCCGAGTCCGACGACGCGACCGTGGCGATCACCGCGCTGGCCGCCGCCGCGGGGGCCTGGTGCGTACGCGTGCACGACGTCCGTCCCAACGCCGACGCCGTACGCGTCGCGGCGGCATGGGGAGCCGCCCGGTGACCGAGGTGGACGTACGCGAGGTCGAGGTGGTTCACGCGGAGTTCTACGCCGCCTTCGAGTCGGCCGACCTCGACCGGATGGGGGCGGTCTGGGCCGACGGCTCGTACGCCGACGACGTGGTGTGCGTGCACCCGGGCTGGCCGCTGATCCGGGGTCGCAGCGGGGTCCTCCGTTCCTGGGCGCTGATCATGGCGAACACCCCGTACATCCAGTTCGTGCTCACGGACACCCAGATCCGGATCTCCGGTGACCAGGCCGTCGTCAGCTGCGCGGAGAACATCATCACCGCCGCGGAGGAGACCGAGATCGGCCTCACGTCCGGGGGAAGCGTCGTGACCACCAACGTGTTCGTACGTACGGAGACCGGGTGGCGGCTGTGGCTCCACCATGGCTCGCCCGTGCTGGGCAGGGAAGAAGAAGTGGCCGAGTGAGCGAGACCGATCGGATCGTGCTGCGGGGCCTGCGGGCATGGGGCCGGCACGGCGCGCTGCCCGCCGAGCGGGAGCTCGGCCAAGAATTCATCATCGACGTCGCTCTGGGCCTTGACATCCGCCCCGCCGCGGCCGGAGATGATCTATTGCGTACCGTCGACTACGGCGCACTGGCCGACCGGCTGGTGTCCGTGGTCGAAGGCGAACCCGTCAATCTGATCGAGACGCTGGCCGAGCGCCTGGCGGCCCGCTGTCTCGACGTGGCACAGGTGGAGAGCGTAGAGATCACCGTGCACAAGCCGAACGCCCCCGTGCCGCACCCGTTCAACGACGTGGCCGTGACGATCCACCGGAGCCGCTCATGACGACTACCGAGCAGAAGCGCCGGACCGTGCTGTCGCTGGGCAGCAACCTCGGCGACCGCCTCGACAACCTGCAGGAGGGGATCGACGCGCTGTTCGACGCGCCCGGCCTCGACTTCGTCGCGATCTCCCCGGTCTATGAGACCAAGCCGGTCGGGGGTCCGGAGCAGGACGACTTCCTCAACGTGGTGATCGTGGCCGACAGCAGTGTCGCGCCGCAGTCGCTGCTCGAGCGTGTGCTGAACATCGAGGAGTCGATGGACCGGGTCCGCGAGGTCCGCTGGGGGCCGCGGACGCTCGACATCGACATCGTCACCGTGAACGACGTGACGTCGGACGTCCCGGAGCTGATCCTGCCGCACCCGCGCGCCCACGAGCGGGCGTTCGTGCTGGTCCCGTGGGCGGACGTCGACCCGGAAGCCTCGCTGCCGGGACGCGGCCGGGTCGCGGACCTGCTGCCCTCGGTCGCCGGTCAGGAGCTTCGGCGCCGCGACGACCTAGCCCTGCAGCCGCCCGCGTGAAACCGACACGGATCGCGATTCTGGCCGCCGTACTGGTCGGCGTCGCCGTCGTGGTGTGGGCGCTGGTGCGCTTCTGGTACACCTCGCTGCCGCCACTGCCGTGGACGATGGTGCCGTCGCTGCTGCTGCTCGCCCTGGGCGAGCTGTACACGGCGTTCTTCACCCGTGCCCGGATCCAGCACCGGCCCGGCACCAAGCGGATCGAGCCGCTGGTCGCCGCGCGCCTGGCCGCCCTGGGCAAGGCGAGCTCCCACGCGGCGGCCGTGCTGGTCGGCGGCTTCGCCGGCATTGCCGTCTTCCTGGCCTCGTCGCTGGACAAGCCGACGCCCCGCCGTGACTTCTTCGTCAGCGGCGGGACGGCCCTGGCCGGTATCGCGCTCATCGGCGCGGCGCTGTTCCTGGAGTACGCCTGCCGGGTCCCGAAGGGCCCGGAGGACGAGGACGACCAACGGCACGCCTCGCGTCTCTGAATGTCGGTGCGGGCTGCCATTCTTCGTGCGGCGGTTCAGCGAGACAGGAGGCGTGGATGTCGTCTGTAGAGGAGTTCCGTGGGTTCGCGCTCGCGCTGCCCGAGGCCGAGGAGCGGGAGACCTGGGGCAGGGCGACGTTCCGGGTCCGCGACAAGATCTTCGCGATGCTGTCGGACGACGGCGCGTCGGCGAGCGTGAAGGCCACCAAGGACGAGCAGACGGCCCTGCTCGCCGAGGACCCGGAGATCTTCTCCTTCCCGGCGTACGTCGGGCGGCATGGCTGGATCGGCGTGGACGTGGCGCGGATCGACGGTGAGCACCTCCGCGAGCTCCTCACCGACGCGTGGCGGCTGACCGCACCGAAACGCCTGGTGAAGGCCCACGAGGCGGGTCGTTAGTCCGAGGCCTGCCACTGGCCGGTGATCTCTCGAAGATAAATACTAGCCATGGCTACTGTAGCCATGTACTGTAACTGGCATGGCTAAGGCACCGAAGGGGCCGACGCCGGGCTACCTGGTCTGGCGGCTGGCGAACAAATGGCGCGTCGCGGTGGACCGCGGGCTCGCGCCGCTGGGCCTCACACACGCCCAGTACGTGATGCTGTCGTCGCTGTTCGGGCTGGAGCGCTCCGGGTCGCGGCCCAGCCAGCGCGAGCTGGCCGACCACACCGGCCTGGAGCCGCTGTACGTCTCGAAGCTCGCCCGCTCGCTGGAGGCCGACGGCCTCATCGCGCGCACCCGCGACCTCGCCGACACCCGGACGGTCCGCCTCACGCTCACCGAGAAGGGGCGCGACGTCGTCCGGCCGGCCATCGAGCTGGTCCAGGAGCTGCTCGACCAGCTCCTGGCCCCGCTCGGCGGGCAGGGCGACGCGCGGACCGTGGCTTTCGTCCGCGACCTGACGGCCCTCCTCGACGCCCCCCTCGATCGCTCGCGAAAGGACTCCTGACATGCCAGAGATCAACGTGCTCGACTCGACCATCCACTACGAGGACTCCGGCGAGGGGACGACCTTCGTCTTCCTCCACGGCAACCCGGCCTCGTCCCACGTGTGGCGGAACGTCCTGCCCGGCGTTGGCGCGGGCCGGCTGCTCGCCCCCGACCTCATCGGGATGGGCCGCTCCGGCAAGCCCGACATCTCCTACGACTTCGCCGACCACGCCCGCTACCTCGACGCCTGGTTCGACGCCCTCGGCCTGGAGCGGGTCGTCCTGGTGGGCCACGACTGGGGCGGGGCGCTCGCCTTCGACTGGGCGGCCCGCCACCCCGAGCGGGTCCTCGGGCTGGCGTTCTTCGAGAGCATCGTCAAGCCGATGGCCTGGGAGGACCTGTCGGCGCAGGCGCGCAAGCGCTCCGAGGTCATCCGCACGCCCGGGACGGGCGAGGAGATGGTCCTGGAGCAGAACCTCTTCCTCCGCTCGGCGTTCACCGGCGGCGTGCTCACCCCGGTGGCCGACGAGGAGCTGCAGACCTACCTCGCCCCGTACCCGACCCCGGAGAGCCGCCGCCCGATCCTCGCCTGGGCGCGCCAGATACCGCTCGGCGGCGATCCGGCAGAGCTGGTCGCCCGCATCGAGGCGTACGACGCGTGGCTGGCGAAGAGTCCGGACGTGCCGAAGCTCCTCCTGACCTTCGAGGGCTCGCCCACGCTGCTCATCGGCGAGGAGATGGCCGCCTGGTGCCAGGCCAACATCGCCGCCCTGGAGACCGTCCCCTGCGGCGAGGCCGGTCACCACGCGGCCGAGGACCGCCCAGCGGAGATCGCGACCGCCATCTCCACCTGGACGGACCGCCACGTCCTGCGCTAGGCGACCTCTCCCCGTCACGGCTCCCGCATCGGCGGCATATCGTTTATCGTTATTATCGAACAACGATATGCCCCGGTGAGTGGAGCGAGCATGAGCGGCAAGCCCTGGCAGATGTGGAGCCGGAGTGACAATCGCGCCCTGGAAGCGGTCCTCGGCCTGGCCCTGCTGTTGGTGGGTCTCTCCGGCGTCCTCCTCCCCATCCTGCGGGTGACCGGGCCGCTTCCGCCGGCGCACACCCGCGAGGTCGAGCTCGACGACGTCACGCGGTCGCCCGCCGTCATCGCGTCGGGTGGCGCGTCGCTCCGCGGCACGCGCACCGGTGAGCTGGCCTTCGCACACCCTGACCTCACCGAGCGCCTGCTGCTCGTGCTCCCCGGGGTCACCAGGGCGCTGCTCCTCCTGGTGATCCTGGAGTTGCTCCGCCGGATGGTCCGCAGCCTTCGTGACGGCGACGTCTTCATCGCGCAGAACACCCGGCGGCTGGGCGTCATCGCCGTAGCGGTCCTGGTCCTCGCAACGCTCATCCCGCTGGTGGACACCGTCACCACCACCATCCTGGTGAGCGGCACGCAGCTGAGCTCCAAGGTGCCGATCGCCTACGAGCTCTCGGGTCCCTACGTGCTGCTGGCGCTCCTGCTGGCCGCCGCGGCCGAAGCGTTCCGCCAGGGCGCCCGGCTGCGTGCCGACACCGAAGGGCTGGTCTGATGCCGCCGGAGGAGCCGCATCAGATCAAGGTCCGCCTGGACCGTCTCCTGGCCGAGCGCGACATGACCCTGGCCGAACTCGCCGAGCGCGTCGGCGTGACCGTCGTCAACCTGTCCATCCTCAAGAACGACCGTGCCAAGGCGATCCGCTTCACCACCCTCAGCGCCATCTGCCGCGAACTCGGCTGCCAGCCCGGCGACATCTTGACGTTCGACGGCTCGTAGCCGATCGCCCCGAAGCGAAGGCGCCGGCGGCGGTCAGGTCTCCGCGGCGACCTTGGCGTAGCCGTCCAGGATGCCGGGCCAGCCGCCCGGGGAGCCGACCGCCACCGCGACGTCCTCGCCACCGCCGATGTGCCGTTCGAGATGACGGTGTTCGAGCTCGACCCGGGTGTGTCCGTCCTGTTCGGTGAAGCGGACCTCCACCTCGCTCGCGTGCGCCGGGTCCGGGTCGTACTGCCACTGACCGTCGATGTGCCAGGCCAGGACCACCCGGTGCGGCGGTTCGTAGGCCAGTACGCGACCCCAGTCGCACTCGCCGCCGTCGACGTCGCGTTCGTACCAGCGGCCGCCGGGGCGCGGTTCGAGCACCGCCTCGGCGAGGTCCGTCGCTCCGATCTTGTGGCCGCGCGGCCACCAGGTGTCGAACCGGTCGGTGAACAGGGTGAACGCGCGCTCGATGGACAGGGGCACGGTCACCGTGTGCCGTACCGGGTCGGGGATGTGATCGCTCATCGTTCCTCCGTCTCTGTGTGCTTCTCTGCGGCCCGGTCGTCCTGCGCGGCGATCCGCTTGGCGCAGAAGACGGCGGAGGCGATGGAGAAGATCTGCTGCGTGCCCGGTTTCTTGGTGTACGGGTCGAGGGAGAGTGTCATCCGGCGCCCGTCGTCCGCGCGGAACGCGAAGGTCAGGTAGCCGATCAGCTCGCCGCTGTGACCCCAGACCGTGGACCCGCACGGCAACGTGTACTTCTGCAGGCCCAGCCCGTAGTCGAACCCGGCACCGGTGTCCCTCACCGCACGCATGGCGGCCAGGGAGGCCGCGCGAATCAGCCGTCCGCCGAGCAGGGCGTCGAAGAACCGGTCGAGGTCGCGGGTCGTGGAGATCATCTCGCCGGCCGCCCAGTCCAGCGACGGGTTCATCCGGGTGGCGTCGACGACCCGCCCGTCCGTCAGCGCCTCGTACCCGTGGGCGTACGGATGGGGCAGACCGGACCGGTTCCCGGGAACGCTCGTCTGAGTCAGGTGCAGCGGCCGGAGGATCCGGCGTGTGATCTCCACGCCATACGGCCGACCGGTGAGCTTCTCGATCAGCAGACCCGCGACGACGTAGTTGGTGTTGGAATACCGCCATCCCTCACCCGGCGGGAAGTTCGGCGGCTCGGCGAAGGCGACCTTGAGCAGTTGCCGGGGCGAGTACGAGCGGAACCGGGCGTCGCCGCGCCACCGGTTGGTGGAGTAGCCGGGCTCGCTCATGTAGTCGTGCAGGCCGCTGGTGTGGCCGAGGACCTGGCGGACCGTGATGTGCTCGCCGTTCGGGACGACGCCGGGGAGGTGGCGTTCGACCGGGTCGTCGAGCCGGAGCCGTCCCTCGTCGCACAGCTGCAGCAGCACCGTGGCGACGAAGGTCTTGGTGACGCTGCCGATCCGGAGGTGGCCGTTCGGGTCGGCGGGCCGCCCGGAGGCCAGGTCGGTCACGCCCGACGCGGCCGTCCAGCCGCCGACGCGGTCGGTGACGCGGATCAGCGCCGCCGTCGCCGTTTTGTCGTGCACCAGGCCGTCCAGCATCGCCTTGACCGCGGGCTCGGCCGGCAGGGCGGTGTGCTCTGCCCGTGTCTGGACGCTTCGGCCGGTGGGCGCGGTCACGGCCACCGGTACGGCGACGGCGACCAGCGCACCGGACATCAGCGCGATGAGCTTTCCACGCGATGACTTGATCACGCACAGCACGCTAGGAAGCCGCCGCCGTTGCGGACCATGAGGCGGACCGCCCAGCCGACTGAGGAGATCCGCAGGTTCGGCTATAGTCGGTTTCTGATATCAGGAGGCGACTATGCCACGGAGTGCCGACAACCCACTGGGGCTGGCAGTGATGGGGCTGCTGATGGAACGGCCCATGCACCCGTACGAGATGGCGTCCGTGCTCCGCGAGCGCGGCAAGGACGCCAGCGTCCGGATCAACCGGGGATCGCTGTACGACGTGGTGGCCGCCCTCGAGCGCGAAGGCTGGATCACGCCGCGCGAGCGCGTCCAGGAGGGGAACCGACCGGCCCGGACGGTGTACGCGCTGACCGAGACGGGGCGCGCCGTCTTCGTCGAGCGGCTCGACGAGCAGATCCGCAACCCGCGACGGGAGTTCCCGGTCTTCCTCACCGCCGTGGCGTACCTCGGGGCGCTGGGCCCGGACGGGGCCCGCGCCGCGCTGCGGGAGCGCGCCGACCGGCTCCGGGCCGCCATCGCCGACGACGAACGGGCCCTGGACGACGCGCTGCGGTCGGGCGAGGTGCCGCGCCTGTTCGTCATCGAGGCCGACTACGCGCTGCACATGGCGCGCAGCGAGCTGACCTGGGTCGAGGCCACCGCAGAGCAGATCGCCACCGAAGCCCTGCCGTGGCCCGAGCGCCGCGCCGACGAAGGAGAACGACGATGAGCGACGGCCTGCTCTTCGGGATCTATCCCGGGGGAGCGACGGGCGACGACAGCGGGGGCCTGGCCACCGGCCCGAAGGACGACCCCGAGCGGATCCGGGCGGCCCTCGACCGGCTGCGGCTCGACGGCCGCGCGTTCCTGGTCCGGGGATACATCTCGTTCGTCGACGCCGACGACACTCGCGAGGTGACCCAGAGCCCGGAACGCGTCGAGCAGTACGCCGGGGACGGGCTGGCCCTGGACCTGGTCGCCCAGTATCAGTCCCGCAGCGGGGACGTGGCCGGGTACGCCGGCTTCGTCCGCGACCTGGTCCGCCGTCACGGGCACCGGGCCGCGACGCTGCAGGTCACCGAGGAGCCCAACATGACCGGGAACCCGACGCTCGACGGGTACTACCCGCGCGTGCGGGAGGCCCTCGTCGAAGGGGTGGTCGCCGCCGCCGACGAGGCCAGGCGGCAGGGCCTCGACCATCTCCGGGTCGGGTTCAACACCACCCCGCTGTTCGGGCCGGGCGCCGACTTCATCGCCTCGGTCACGGACCTGGGCGGCGAGGAGTTCGCCGACGCCCTCGGCTACGTGGGCCTGGACTTCTTCCCCGACGTCTTCCAGCCCGTCCCCCTGGACCGCCTGTACGACGCCGTCACCGGCCTGCTCGGAATGCATCGCGCCGAGCGCCTCACGCCCGCCGGCATCGCATCCGAGGTCCCGCTGCACATCACCGAGAACGGCTGGCCCACCGGCCCGGACCGGTCACCCGAGCGGCAGGCCGAGGTCCTGGAGACCACGGTCCGGGCGATCGCCGAGTGCCGGACCGCGGTCGGGGTCGGCGCGTACACGCACTTCACCCTGCGCGACGCCGACAGCGGCGCCCCGGGGATGTTCCACCGCTTCGGCCTCCTGACGGACGACTACGCGCCGAAGCCCGCCTTCGCGGCGTACCAGGAGCTCATCGCGCGGTTCGGCGGGTAGACCCGGTATCACCGACCCGGCAGGCGCGGATGATCAGATCCGTGGTCTCCCGGGCGATCTCCTGAAACTGGGCGTCGGTGAGCTGCTCGGCGCCGCGCAGCGAGCGCACCTGGCCCTCGGCGCCGAGCAGCGTCGCGAACTGGCGTGCGATCCGGACGGGATCGGGCACGCTCAGCTCGCCCTGGCGGTCACGTTCGGCCAGGTAGGCGGCGATCACTTCGGTCACCGCCGTGCCGTCGTCACGCCACGATCGCTGCAGCTCGGGGTGGTGCGGGAGCTCCGCGATCGTCAGCCGGTGCAGCGCCGCGTGATCGGGTGCCGTGATCGCGCGCAGCAGGTGTTCGGCCACGACCTCGAGGACCGCTCGGGGGTCACCGGGTTCGGCGAGGAGTGCCGCCACGTCTTCCAGCGTGACGCCGGTCGCGTCGCGCGCCTCTTCGACGACGGCTTGGAACAGCCGCTGCTTGTTGCCGAAGTGGCCGTACACCGTCTGCTTTCCCACGCCCGCCGCCGCCGCGATCGCGTCGACGCTCGCACGCGCGTAGCCCTCACGCAGGAACACCTCGGTCGCGGCGCGCAGGATCGCCCGGTGCTTGGCCGGCGAACGCCGATCACCTGAGGAGACAGCGGATCGATCCATGGCCCCCATCATACCGGTTGCCTAGACGGAACCGTTCCGTCTAGATTGAAACGGAACTGAACCGTCTAGTCTTATTGGAGGTCCCATGAGTCGCCCTTCGCTCCGAGCCGAGGAGCGCGCGGCATCCCACACCCCGGGGACGGACCGGCTGGATCCCGCCCTGGTCCGGCTCGCGCTCGTCCTCATGCTCGGCGCGGTCGCCGCCGGGCTGGACATGACCATCGTCACCGTCGCGATCGGCACCCTGGGCCGGCACTTCCACGCGTCGGTCGCGACGATCCAGTGGGTCAGCACGGGCTACCTGCTGGCCCTGTCCATGGTCATCCCGCTCACCGGATGGTCGGTCGAACGCTTCGGCGCCCGGCGCATGTGGCTCGTCTCGCTCGCGCTCTTCCTCGGCGGCTCCGTCCTGTGCGGCGCCGCGTGGTCGATCGGCAGCCTGATCGTCTTCCGCGTCCTGCAGGGCGTGGGCGGCGGGATGCTGCTGCCCCTCGTCCGTACGATCCTGGCCCAGGCCGCAGGTCGCGAGCGGATGGGGCGCGCCATGACGTTCGTGGTCGTGCCCGGCAGCGTCGCCCCCGCCCTCGGTCCCGTGCTCGGTGGCCTGCTGGTCGACGTGAACTGGCGCTGGGCGTTCTTCGTCAACGTGCCGATCTGCCTGCTCGCCATCGCGCTGGCCTGGCGGGTGGTGCCGCGCGGCGAACGGCAGAGCGCCGGCCGGCTGGACGCGCTCGGCCTGGCACTGCTGTCCGTCGGACTGGCCGCGGTCGTGTACGGGCTGTCCGAGGCCGGAAACCGGGGCGGCTTCACCAGCGGCCCCGTCGTCGGCGCTCTCGCGGCCGGCGTCACCCTGCTGGCGGCCTACGCCGTCCACGCGCTGCGCACCCGGATCACACCGATCATCGACGTCCGGCTGTTCCGGGTACGGTCCTTCAGCGCCGCGTCGGTGCTGGGATTGCTGCTGGGCGCGTCACTTTTCGGCGCGATGTTCCTCGTCCCCTTGTACTACCAGGACGTCCGCGGAACCGGCGTACTGGAGGCGGGGCTCCTGCTCGCGCCGCGCGCGGTGGGCTCAGCGGTGGCGATGTTCTTCGTCGGCAGGCTGGTCGACCGCACCGGCGCGGAACGCGCCGTCACGCTGGCCGGCATGGCCCTGGCCGTCGCCGGCACCGTCCCGTTCGCGCTGGCCGGCCCGCAGACCAGCAGATGGCTGCTCGGCGTCGCGCTGTTCGTCGCGGGCCTCGGGATCGGGACGGTGCTCCTGACCGCGATGACCGCCACGTACCGTGGCCTGTCCGCCTCGCAGCTGGCCCCGGCCACCAGCGCCAGCAGGATCATGCAGCAGATCGGCGGTTCGTTCGGGACCGTGCTGCTCGCCCTGGTCCTGCAGCATCAGAGCACGATGCACACCGCGTCCGCCGCGTTCCGCCAGACGTTCGTGTGGTCGCTCGCCCTGACCACGCTCGCCCTCATCCCGGCATTCCTGCTTCCCCGAGCCGGCCGCGAAGACTCGGCCTAAGAGCCTGCGTCTGCGGCCGTTGATCTTCTTGCCCGCATCAAAGCCGCGACCGGGCTCGGCGACCGTGCGAGGTCAATGACCGCAGGCCGTACAGGAGTTGAGTGCCTCGACGATGTCGCGCGCCGCGGACCGCATATCCTGCAGGGTGGCCTTGGACGCGAGCGCCTGGGTTCGGGTCCTCTCGTTGGGTCTATCGTCCGTTGTGGCCTTGGGCACCAGATGCTCGACGGTCCGGTCGGGCACGAACGAACATGCCCCCGGCAGGTTGCGGAACCTAACGGGCGGCGGCGCTTCGTTTGACCGGTCGCCACCGCCGCGTGTCGCCAACCAGACACCCCCGGCCAAGGCGACCACCACGACGACGAGCACCATCGACGGCCTCCCCAACGGTCGCATCGGAGGCGTCGAAGCAGGCGGGAACGCCTCGTGCGGATCACCGGGGCCGGCTGACCCGCCGCCATGGCCGTGGGTCACAGCACCTCCTCCAAAGGCCGATCCGAGATGATTCAGCAGGCCGGGCGAAGATGTAAAGCGGCAGATGTCAGCCGACCGGAGCCACGCCGAGAGCCGGTTTAGGAACAGGCTCTAACGAGCAACGATCATCCGGTCAAGGCCATGGGTATCCGGACGGTGGCGAGGTGGGAGGACACTGCCGACTAAGTCGAGAGGTAGGTGGCGGCGCACACTGCGGGCCAGTAGTGCCGTCAGCCGTCGTTGAGTTCCGCGGCACGCTCCTCATCGGTGCGAGACCACTGGTCAGACCACAAGGTGGCCATGCGGTAGGCCGCGCGTTCGTCGGCGATCTGCTCAACGGAGGGCACGTACCAGTCGAGGCGGGTGAGGGTCGTCAGCAGACCTGCCACGTAGGGGCTGATGTCTACGTCCGTGAAGGGGGAAGACACATCGACTTCGGTGTACGCCACTAGTTCGACCTCGGGATTGTCACGGGTGCCCGCTGCCGTCAGGCGGAGGCCGAAACCGAGCCCGCGGCCGAAGTGCGCCGGCCGGTCATCCCATTCGCGTTCCGTGAACGTCAGGTTCAGCGCTTGCCCGATGCGGGCCGCGACCTGACCCATGGCCTCGCCGGTGGCAGCACGCACGTCGGCATGGAGCCGTTGCTGGTCCATTCGAGCCTTCCTCCTTACCGGGTCTTCGGCCGTGACGTGAGAACGGCCGCGCGAGTTGAGGGGGTTGTGACGCGAGCTTCGGCTCGAGCGGCCTTGTCCCATCCTGCCCTGACCGGTATCTCCCCGGAGCATCTTGGTGAGCTTGTCGCCGAACTTGCCCCGGCGTGGCAGTCAGTACAGGAGTCTGCGCTGCGGAAACGCCGGGGTGCTGAGCACATGACGGCCTGCTGATCACCCGAGAGCGGAAAAATCAAACGAACCTGCCCGAAGAGCTATCGCTCCCCAAGCCGTAAGGGGTGCGGTTTTCCACACCCGTCTCGGCGGCCGCCCGCATTACGCCGCGCCGCCGCGCTCCCTAGCGTCACGGACATGATCGAAACGACAACCCCGGCGGGCGGGATCGCCGGGTGGGCCGCCCACATCATGGAGTCTCTCGGCGCACCCGGAGCGGGCCTGGCCAACGCGGTGGACACGGTGTTCCCCTTCGTGCCGAGCGAACTGATCCTGCCGCTCGCCGGGTTCACGGCGGGGCAGGGCCGGATGAGCCTGGCGGCCACGATCTTCTGGGCCACGGTCGGCTCGATCGTCGGCTCGCTGGTCGTGTACGCCGCCGGCGCGCTGCTCGGCCGCGACCGTACGCGCGCGCTCGTCGAGCGGATCCCGCTCGTGAAGGCGCACGAGATCGACCGGGCGGAGGCGTGGTTCGCGCGGCACGGGGCCAAGGCGGTGTTCTTCGCCCGGATGGTCCCCGTGCTGCGGAGCCTGATCTCGGTCCCGGCGGGGATCGAGCGGATGCCGGTGGTGACGTTCACGGTGTTCACGGCGCTGGGCAGCCTGATCTGGAACACCGCCTTCGTCCTGGCCGGATACTGGCTGGGTGACAACTGGGTGCTCGTCGAGAAGTACGGCGGGCTGGTCTCGAAGGCGGTGGTGATCGTGGCGCTGGCCGGCCTCGCGTACGTCATCGTGGCCCGGGTGACGCGGTCCCGGGCCCGGCACCGGGCATGAGCACGGGGTGGGCGAAGGCAGGCACCCAGCTCCTTGGCGGGGCGGCGTGAGCGCGCGGTCAGCGGTGCGGGCGGGCGTCGGGCTCCTTGGCGGGGCGGCGTGAGCGCGCGGTCAGCGGTGCGGGCGGGCGTCGGGCTCCTTGGCGGGGCGGCGTGAGCGCGCGGTCAGCGGTGCGGGCGGGCGTCGGGCTCCTTGGCGGGGCGGCGTGAGCGCGCGGTCAGCGGTGCGGGCGGGCGTCCGGCTCCTCGGCGGGACGGCGCTGGGTGCGGTCACGGCAGTGGCCGACCTCGCCTTCGTCCTCGTCGCCGCGCCCCTGATCCCGCTGCGCTCGCCGCGATTCGTCGCCGCCGGGGCCCGCTGGCTGACCGGGGTGGAGCGCCGCCGCCTCGGGCTGGAGGACGTCGGAGCCTACGGTGACCGGCGGGCGCTCGCGTACCTCGCGGTCCGCTGGCCCGTGGGTCTGCTGGGCGGCGGTGCGCTGTTCCTGCTGGCGTACGGGGCGGTCACCGCGACCGGCGCGGTGGCGGACTGGCTCTCCGGCGGACGGCCCGACGGGATGGCGCCGACCGTACCGATCGTGGCGTACCTCACCGCCGTCGGCGCCATGCTGCTCTTCCTCGACCTCGCCGGGCTGGCGGCGGTCGTCTCACTGGAACGCCGCCTCGGCCGCCGCCTCCTCGGGCCGGACGACCGGGAGCTCATGCGACGCCGGATCGCCGAGCTCGCCGCCAGCCGCGCCGGCATCGTCGAGGCCGTCGACGCCGAACGCCGACGTATCGAGCGTGACCTGCACGACGGCCTCCAGCAGCGCCTCGTCGCCCTGGCCATGCTCCTCGGCCGGGCCCGCCGGAACGGCTCGGACGACCTGTACCGGCAGGCCCACGACGAGGCGCAGCGGGCCGTGGAGGAGCTGCGCGAGGTGGCGTGGCGCGTCTACCCGGCCGCGCTGGACGAGCTGGGCCTGGCCGAGGCCCTCGCCACCGTCGCCGAGCGCTCGCCCGTGCCCGTACGGCTCCGCTGTGACCTGCCCGTACGGCCCGCGCCGCAGGTCGAGACGGCGGCGTATTTCACCGTACGGGAGGCCGTCACGAACGCCGCCAAGCACGCCGCCGCCACCCTGGTCGACGTGTCGGTCACCGCGCCCGACACCATGGTGATCGTGCGGATCACCGATGACGGGACGGGCGGCGCGGACCCGGGCGGGAGCGGGCTCACCGGCCTGGCCCGCCGGATCGCCGCGCTCGACGGGCGGTTCACGGTCACCAGTCCGCCCGGCGGGCCGACCGTCGTCGAGGCGGTGCTGCCGTGCGCGTGATCCTGGCCGAGGACTCCACCCTGCTCCGTGAGGGTCTCGTACGGCTGCTGGCCGAGGAGGGACACGAGGTCGTCGCCGCGACCGCCGACGCGGACGCGCTGCTCGCCGCGGTCGACGCCGACCCACCGGACGTCACCGTCGTCGACGTACGGATGCCGCCGACCCACACGGACGAGGGGCTGCGGGCGGCACTGGAGATCCGGCGGCGCCACCCAGGTGTCGGCGTGCTCGTGCTGTCGCAGTACGTCGAGAAGCGGTACGCGACCGAGCTGCTGTCCTCCGACACCCAGGGCGTCGGCTACCTGCTCAAGGACCGGGTCGCCCAGGTGCAGGAGTTCCTGGACGCGCTGGAGCGGGTGGGCGCGGGCGGCGCGGCGTTCGACCCCGAGGTGGTCCGGCAGCTCCTCGCCCGTACGACGCACGTCGACCCGCTGAGCCACCTCACCGCCCGAGAGCGCGACGTGCTGTCCCACATGGCCCAGGGCCACACGAACGCGTCGATCGCCGCCCAGCTGTACATCTCGCAGAGCGCCGTCGAGAAGCACATCAACGCGATCTTCGACAAGCTCCGCCTGTCCGGCGACGGCGGCTACAGCCGCCGCGTCCTGGCCGTCCTCCGCTACCTCGGCTCTTGACGGAGCGGGCGGCTTCAGCCCCGGTGATCCGCCGCGCCGGGAATCGTCACGGGTTCCCCAGCCCCGGAGCGAAGACCGCGGCGGCGATCTTCACCAGGTACGGGGACTCCGAGCCGTCCTTGTTGCCGGTCGCGTTGAGCGAGTAGACGAGGACGCGCCGCAGGTCCCGGGTGGCGAACAGCCCGCCCGTGTAGCCCGGCCGGGCACCGGTCTTCCCCCAGACCGTGACGCCGTTCGGGAACACGGTCCGCGTGAGGCCGACGCTGAAGCAGGCCCGTCCGGCGTTCGGGCCGATGTTGCAGTTGTCGCGGCCGACGTACGCGACGTCGGGAACGGTGAACATCGCCTGCAGCTCCGTCCGCGGCACGACCCGGCCGCGGAAGAGCGCGCGGATGAGACGGGTCAGGTCGCCGGCGCTGGAGATGATGCCGCCTTCGGCCCACGGGTAGGGGCTCTGCTCGGACACGTCGTGCAGCGTGGTCACGCCCGCGTCGGTCACCGCGACGTATCCGTGGGAGTGCGGCCCGGGCAGCCGCGGGTCGTGCCGGTCCAGGACGTACGTGTCGTGCAGCCGCAGCGGCTCGATGATCCGTCGCCGCACCTCCTCGGCGTACGTCCGCCCGGTGACCCGCTCGATGAGCAGGCCGGCGACGAAGTAGTTCGTGCCGTTGTACTGCTGCCGGGTGCCCGGCGCGAACTCCAACGGGTGGGTCACCGCGTTGGCGACGAGCTCCTGCGGCGTCCAGCTGTCGAGGCGGTGCTCGACGAACCAGCGCGCGTCGCCCGAGTCGATGGAGGTGCCCGGCAGGCCACTGGTGTGGTTCAGGACCTGGCGAACGGTGATCGCCGGATACGACGCGGGCAGGAGATCGGGCAGGTAGTGCTGGACGTTCTCGTCGAGGTCGATCCGGTGTTCGGCGACGAGCTGGAGAACGACCGACGCGGTGAAGATCTTGGAGGTGCTGCCGATCCGGAATGTCCCGTTCGCGGGGACGGGCGCACCCGTGGCGACGTCGCCGGTGCCGGACGTTCCGCTCCACCGCCCGGCGGGGCCGCTGACGCGGACGAGGGCGCCGGTGACGGTCGCGCTCGGCAGACCGGAGATCGCCTTCTGCAGGACCGCCGGGTCGAGGGGCGGCAGCGTACCGGCCGATGCCGTCGGCCCGAGGGCCGTCGTGAGCGTGAGCATCGCGCCGGTGATGATCAGGTGTCTTCGCATGGGCTCCATGCTTCGGCCCGGAAGCGCTCGGCGGATCGCCGAGCCGGCCCATCTTTCCGCCTCGCCCGAACGACGGAGGCGAACGCCGCATCTCCCTCGCGCGGCCGAGACGCGGCCGAGACGCGGCCGAGACGCGGCCGAGACGCGGTCGAGGCGGGGTCGAGACGCGCGGCCGAGGCGGGGGCGGGAGTTTCGCTACGGCCGTTGCGTAAATGGTCGGGTGGATCGTACGCTATTTACGAAACGACCGTAGCGAAAGGGGGTCGAATGGAGACCACACCCCGGCGGGGCCGCCCGCGCAGCCGGGACGCCGACGCCCGCATCGTGGACACGGCCCTGGAACTGCTGCTCGACCGCGGATACGACCGCTTCGCGGTGGAGGAGGTGGCCACGAAGGCCGGAGTCGCCAAGACCACGATCTACCGGCGCTGGCCCACCAAGGATCATCTGATCGTCGCGGTGGTGGCGCGAGTGATGGACCAGGTGCCGGTGTCCTACAGCGGCGACGTCCGCGCCGACCTGACGCGATACCTCGGCGAGATCGTGGGCGGGCTCGACCGGATGCGGCAGGTCGGCCGGACCGCGACCGCGGGAGAAGCGTCGGCGGGCCTGGTCGCGGAGATAGCCGCCGCGGCGGCGCGTCACGCCGACGTCGGCGCGACCGTCCAGGAGATGTTCGCCCGGCGCAACGCCCTGGTGCTCACCCTGCTCCAGGCCGCCAAAGAGGCCGGTGAGCTACGCCCGGACGCCGAGCCGGAGGTCGTCTTCGACCAGCTCGCCGGAGCCCTGTACTACCGGCTGCTGGTCACCGGCCAACCCATCGACACCACCTACGTCCACCGTCTGGTCACCAGCGCGCTGACCGGTGCCGCACCTTCCACCGGGGAGCAGGAGAAACGATGACTCACACACAACTGCCCACGCGCGTCGACGAGATCGAGACGCCGTCCGCCTCTCCCCGGCGACGGCGACGGCTGTTCGCCGTGCTGTCCGCCCTCATCGCCGTGCTGGCCGGATACACGCTGTGGACCAACATTCGCCCGGTGACGCTGACGGCCTCGACGGAGATCGATGCGACGCCGGACCAGGTCTGGCGGGTGCTGACGGACTTCGCCGCCTACCCGCAGTGGAACCCGTTCATGACCTCGGCGCAGGTGACCTCGTCCGGCGGCGTCCTGGCGAAGGGCGCTCGCATGCGCATCCACCTGCACGACGCCGGCGGCGACATGACCTTCACCCCCGAGGTGCTGGCCGCCCGCCCCGGTCGTGAGCTGCGCTGGCTTGGAAAGGTCGACCCAGGATGGATCGCGGACGGCGAGCACCGGTTCCTCATCGAGCAACTCGGCCCGCACCGTGTCCGCCTGACCCAGAGCGAGCGCTTCACCGGCGTCGCGGTCCCCTTCATCGAGGGCCAGCTGAAGTCGAACACGCTCCCGCAGTTCAGCGCCATGAACAAAGCCCTCGCCCAGCGGGCGACCGGTTGAGCGCCTCGGCGAATCACCGCATCAGAACGCTCAGCTCTGCCGCCGCCAACTCAACCCCCGGCGCGGGGACGACGACGTGGACGGTCTTGCTGTCGGCGTCGTACGTCGTCCAGCGCGCGGCCGAGAGCGTGTCGACGAACCCTAATCCCCAGCCGTTGTTCGGTACCGCCTGCGGATCGATCGGCCGGGGGTCGGGGTCGGTGATGGACAGGCGCATCCATCGGGCGGTCGCCAGGACTCCGATCCGTACCGGCCGCTCCGGGTGCGTCCAGGCCGGAACCAGCCCGTCGTCGATGAGCCTCCGCGCGGCGCGCAGGGCGTTCGTCACCAGCTCACTGGTGACCAGGCCGATCGCATCGCGGTCCGCGCCATGCTCCACGGCGATGACCTCGGCGAATCGCCGGGCGATCGGCGCGGACGCGTCGTGGACATGGAGTGCAAGCCAGTCGGGCCGTCCGAGCGGGCCGCCAGGCGCGGCCGCGTCCGGGGGAGCTGCCGGGTCGGGTGTCATGTGATCAGCCCCCGATCAGAGGTGTGCGGTCAGGGGAACCCCGACCGCGATACGGGTTGTCTGCAGTGGTCATAGTGAAGTGATGTCATCATTGATCACAAGCTGTAGTTGTCAATTCACGGAAAGTTGCTAAACGCCTGACGTGACCTCATCGTGCGAGGCAGACTCTCGCCATGGCTCCCCGACACAGTCTCTCCGTCCGCGCTCGCCGACTCGCGACCGAGCTGAAGGCGCTCCGAGAGAACAGTGGCCTGAGCGTCGAGCAGGCCGCCGCGCAGCTCGGCTGGTCGTACAGCAAGCTCAACCGGTTCGAGAACGGCCGCGCCGTCCCGTCACCGAAGACGGTCGCCCACATCCTCGACCTGTACGGCCTCCCCGACGGCAAGCGCGACAGCCTGATCCGCCTCGCCCGCGACGCCGGCGAACGCGGCTGGTGGGAGGACCTCGGCGTCTTCACCGGCTCGTACGTCGGACTCGAAGACGCCGCCTCCATCATTCGCATGTGGCAGCCGCTGCTCATCCCCGGCCTCCTGCAGGCCGAGGACTACTCTCGCGCCTTGATCGAAGTCGGCATACCCAAGCTCAATCCCACTGAGGTCGAGAAGCGGGTGAAGGCTCGGATCGCACGGCAAACGCTGCTGAGCAGGCCAGACGCACCTGAACTCCACGCGATCATCGGCGAGGCGGCGCTGCGGCACGAGGTCGGCGGCGAGGCCGTTATGCGCGAGCAGCTCCGAAAGCTCGAGGCGGTGAGCAGCAAGCGATCGAACGTGACCGTCCGGGTCCTGCCATTCAGTGCGGGTGCGCACGTCGGTCTCGATGGTGCGTTCGCGCACCTGGAGTTCCGCGAAGCGATTGATCCGGCTGTGTCGTACGTCGAGGACATCTCTGGCGAGAAGTACATAGAAAGTGCAGAAGGCAATCGGCGGCTTAAGCTGGCTTATGACCGCATCAGCGATGCGGCCCTTACCCCCGAGGAGTCGGCGGCGTTGATCGTCGACATGGCCAAGGAGTAGCCCTCTATGTCCCAACCCCTCGCCTGGCGTAAGAGCACCTGGAGCGGCACTCAGAATGAGTGCGTGGAGGTCGCGACGCTCGACCCCCGCACGGGCAAGGAGTAGCCGCCTATGTCCCATCCTCTCGACTGGCGTAAGAGCACCTGGAGCGGCGGTCAGAACGACTGCGTGGAGGTCGCCACGCTCGACCGCGACTCGGCCGAGTAACAACGGATCCAGCGATGCCTTCGGCGTGATCGATCGTCGGGGGCATCGCCGCCGTTGCTGATCATTTGCCTGCGGTGACGGCCTTGAGTTCGTTGAATGACTTTCGGATGAGTTGCGGCAGGTCTTTATCGTCGGGTTCGCCGACCCAGTGCTCGAACGCGACCTTGAAGGCGGCGATGCCCGCCTCGGCGGTCAGTTGTGCGGCCAGGTCGGTGACGCCGCGCCGGCGGAGTGCCTCGGCGAGAGCCGAGGCGAGTGATGCCAGTTTGATCAGCTCGCGCTCTCGTAGCTCCGCGTTCGTGACGATGACGGCGTGACGCTGCCGGGCGCGTTCGTGGATGAGCACGGCGCCGCCGGCCTCCAGGGCTGCGGCCACCGCGTCGATCGGCGCCGTGGAATCCGACACCTCGGTGACGGTGCGTACGAGCAGGTCCTGCAGGAGAGTCGAGCCCGCGAACAGGACCTCGCGTTTGTCGGCGAAGTGCCGGAAGAACGTTCGCTCCGTGAGCCCCGCTCGCTTGGCGATCTCCGCGACCGTGGTCTGCTCGAACCCGCGCTCGCCGTAGAGCTCCAGCGCCGCCTTCTCGAGTCGGCCGCGCGAGTTCGGCTCCCATCGCCCCATCCTCTGATCGTAGCCTGATGACAGGGACTGACATGCTCGGCTACTCTGATGACAGGCACTGACATCGCGCCGTCTTCGCGCAAGTCCTGCGCGGAGGACGGCCGACGTACCTGGAGGTCTTCTCATGCGCGTTTTCGTCACCGGCGCGTCCGGCTGGATCGGCTCCGCCGTGGTTCCCGAGCTCATTGGCGCTGGTCATCAGGTCATCGGACTGGCACGTTCGGACAAGTCGGCCGCCGCTCTCATCGCGGCCGGAGCAGAGGTGTGTCGCGGCACCCTCGACGATCTCGACGTCCTGCGGAGCACGGCCGCCGAGTCGGACGGCGTGATCCACCTCGCTTTTAAACACGACATCGCCTTCTCGGGGGACTTCGAGGGCGCCGCCGACGCGGATCGCCGCGCCGTCGAGACGATCGGCGAGGCGCTGGCGGGTTCTGATCGACCGTTCGTCATCGCCTCTGGGCTGCTCGGGCTCGCACCGGGGCAGGTGGCGACCGAGCGGGACGGGCGTGATCCCGACGCGTCCGTGGCGCATCTGGGCGGTGGCCCGCAGACGCGGTACGGCACGGCGCAGCTGACGCTCTCCCTCGCTTCCCGCGGCGTCCGCTCGTCCGTACTGCGTCTCCCTCCGACCGTGCACGGCGAAGGAGACAACGGCTTCATGACGGCCCTGGTCGGCATCGCCCGGGACAAGAGCGTCTCCGGTTACGTCGGTGACGGGTCCCAGCGCTGGCCCGCCGTCCACCGGTCCGACGCCGCACACCTGTTCCGCCTGGCGCTGGAGGACGCCCCGGCGGGGTCGGTGCTGCATGCGACCGCCGATGAGGGCGTGCCGATCCGCGCGATCGCCGAAGTGATCGGCCGGCATCTCGACGTTCCGGTGGTCGCCGTCTCTCCCGAAGACGCGGGCGGGCACTTCATCTGGCTGGCCGGGTTCGTCGGGCTCGACAGCCCGGCGTCGAGCGCGCTGACCCGCGAGCTACTGGGATGGCAGCCGACCGGCCCCGGGCTCCTCGACGACCTCGACAAGGGCCACTACTTCCACACACCGTCCGCGTAGCAGCCCGCTCCGCCTGCCCGCCGGCGGCTGCCTCAGCACGGCGCCGGAACGGGCGGGCCCGGGCGTCGGCCTGTGACACGACGGTCGACGCCCGGGCTGGGCAGGCATCAGGAAACGGGCCGCCCGGCCGGTCTCACAGGGCCTCCCACGCGCCCCAGGTCCCGTTCTTGTAGGAAATGTGGTGCAACACCGCGGACCCGTCGACCACGAAGAGCTCGATGTGGCCGGGGGCCCAGGAGGTCACCACGGGGGTGGTGCTGATGTTCTGCGGCCCGCCGAGCGACTGCCAACGGCTGTCGCCGCCCGTCCCGGCCAGGTCCATCGCGCTGTGGTACACGTAGCCGTCCTTGCCCTTGCTGAACAGGTCGGCCCGCTTGTCCCAGGAGGTGCCGACCACGGGCGAGTTCCAATAGAGCACGTCGCTGTACGGGACCCAGTCCGAACCGTGCCAGTAGCCGTTGTAGATGTTGAGGTACAGCTTGTCGACGTTGTGGCGCCAGCTGTACAGCAGCGCCCGCGGCTGCTCGTTCCCGTACGGGAAGGGGACCAGTCCGGCCGTGTCGGCGTACGAGGTGTGCTCCGAAGAGCTGGGCGGCTCGATCTGAGTGCTCTGCCACTGCCCGTCCGTCCCGTACACGTGAGAGACCCCGACCTCGGAGTCGCCCTGCACGATGTCCACGCTGCCGGCGGTGCGGCTGATCGCGTGGGGGCCGCCCCAGGAACGGAAGCCGAGGTCCTCCCACGGGCCCCAGCCACGGCCCACGACGAAGGAGCGGTGGCCGATGTCGCCGCCCGGCTTCCGGCCGACCACGTCGATGCGGTCGGGCGAGGGGGACACCACGTCCGGCGCGTAGTCGATGTAGCCGGTGCCCAACTGCTCCCAACCGGACCAGTGTCCATCGAAGTAGCGGTGGAAAAGGGTGCGCTGGACCTCGGTCGGGGTGGTGGTGCCGACTACGAAGATGTCGATGCGGCTGTAGGTGCTGGACAGCGCGGAGATGCCCGCGGTGTTGTAGAACGGCCCGCCGATCGGAATCCAGGGGCTCCACCGCGCGCCGTCGAAGGTGCGGAGCCGGACCGTGGCCGCGTTGCCTTCGTAGAAGAGTCGGTAGACGTCGAAGCGCCCGTCCTTCCAGGAGGTCGTCGCGACGGTTCCGCCCCGTCCGACGTCTTGCGCGGCGGCCGGGTGGGGCTTGCCGGGCGTGGCCTGGGCGGCCGTGCCGGGAAGACCGGCCAGGAGTAGGCCGGCCACGATGAGGCCGGCGAGTGTTCTCAGGTACCCCCGCATTGCGCTTGTCCTTTCGCGCAGGTTCGGTGCATGGATGTGCCGGGCAAGGGCCTGAGCCGATGAAGGCTGCCAGGCCGCTGCCGGGGCACGTATCGAGGATCGTGTGGCACTGGTCCCCGCGGGAATTCCGAAAGTTGGGGGGTTGACACCGGCGCGCGCCGCTGTTCAGACCCACGACCGATGAGGAACAGCTGAGATGACTGCCGCGCATTGTGATCGTTCTGTTACCAGGGTCTCCGAACGACCTTTGATGACGCTGAGTCCTACGCACGTGGAGAACTCCGTGGTGCAGCGGGTCGGCCGATACCGCCTGGTGACAGTGCTCGGCAAGGGCGGAATGGGCATCGTCTACCGGGCGACCGACGAGGACGGCCACGACTTCGCGCTGAAGCTGTTGAAGCCCGAGCTGGCCGAGGACGCGGCCTTCCGCAGACGGCTGGCCCGTGAGGTCGACACCATGCGCCGGGTGCGCAGTCCGCACGTCGCCGAGGTGGTCGACGCGGACGTGGCGGCGGAACGCCCGTACATCGTGACCCGCTTCATCGACGGCCAGCCGCTCGACGCCGTCGTCCAGGCGGTCGGGCCACTGCACAGCGACCTGCTGGTACGGCTGTCGGCGGGCCTCGCCGAAGCGCTCATCGCGATCCACGAGGCGGGGATCACCCACCGCGACGTCAAGCCGAGCAACGTCATGCTCATCGACGGCGCCCCCGTACTGATCGACTTCGGTATCGCACACGCGGCCGACTCCACTCGCCTCACCCAGACCGGCATGTTCATCGGCACGCCCGGCTACCTGGGACCGGAGGTCATCGACGGCCAACCGCCCGGCCCGGCGATGGACATCTACGGCTGGGGTGCGACGGTGGCGTTCGCGGCGACCGGCCGGCCGCCGTTCGGCACCGGATCGCTGCAGGCCGTGCTCGCCCGCGCCGTCTCCGGCGAACCCGACACCGCCGGCGTGCCGCCGCATCTGGAGCCCCAGGTCAAAGCGGCTCTCTCCCGTGATCCGCAGGACCGCCCGTCGGCGACGCAGATCGCGAGCTGGGCGCGCGGTGCCGGCGGCAATTCACCGGTACCGCCGACCGTGCTCGCTCCGGTCGGCCAGGACGGTCCGGCGGCACGGACGGCCGTCGCCGCGGACGTTGCGGACGGCCACCCCCTGGCAGACCGGCCGGTGCCCGAGACGAGCCGATCGCCGTCGACGGCCCCGAAACCGGCGAAACGCCGGTCATCGCGGAAGCGACCCCCGGCGCATCGCTCGCCGGCGGGCGCCGAGCGGACGAAAGCGCCACCGGTGCCGGTCGAGTCGACAGTGGCCGAACAGCGGGAAACGGTGCCGCCGCGTAAGGGGGCCAGGCGCCGTCAGTCGCCGTCCTGGTACTCCAGGAGGGCCGTGTGGGCTGTGCTGATCGTCCTTCTCATCGCGGCGGCATGGACCTTCTGGACGCTTACTCCGTCTTCCGACGACTACGAGTCGATCTCCGGTCCAGTCAGCTTCCTGCACATTCTGTGGTACAAGATCCACTCGCTGTTCGGCGGCTGAGACGACGGCGATCAGGTCGATCAGGCCAGGTCGGCGAGGACCTCGCGGAAGCGTTCGACGAGCGGGTTCGCGTCGCCCGCCCGCCAGACGAGGTAGAGGGTGGTCGTGGTGTCGGCCAGCGGCCGGGCCGCCACGCCGACCCGGCGCAGCGCGCGGTGGGAGTCGGACATCACGGCGGCACCGAACCCGGCCGCGGCCAGGGCCAGTAGCGTCTGCGCGCTTCGGCCTTCCGCGCCGATCTTCGGCACGACGCCGGCGTGGTGGCAGAGCGCGATGATCTCGTCGTACGAGCGGGATGAGACGTCTCGTGGCCAGATGACCAGCGGGATCTGCCCCAGCGTCGACAGCGGCGCCGGCTCGGGCGAGTGGGCGAGCGGATGCCCGGCGGGCATGAACAGCGTGAGCGGCTCCCGCCACCAGGCCCGCGTGGCGAGCCGAGCGTCCCGCATGGGCAGCCGCTGGACCGCGATGTCGAAGCGTCCGTCCAGCACTCCGGTCGACATCTCCGCGTCGTTGAAGCTCTCCGCCAGGCGCAGGTCGACGCGTGGCAGCTCCCGGCGTATCCGCCCGAGCGCCCCGCCGAGCGGCCCGTTGATCCCCGAGCCGGCGAAGGCCACGGTCAGCCGCCCCGTCAGTCCCTGAGCCGCCAGCCGTACGTCCTCGAGCGCGCCTTCCGCCTCCGCCAGGACGGTGGTCGCCCGCCGTACGAGGGCCTGCCCGGCAGCGGTCGGCGTCAGGCCCCGGCCCTCGCGGGAGAACAGTTCGACGCCCAGCCGTCGTTCGAGCTCACGGAGCTGCCGGCTCAACGTCGGCTGGGTCAGGTGCAGCCGCCGGGCCGCTCCACTGACGCTTCCCTCCTCGGCGATCGCGACCACGTAGCCGAGCAGTCTCAGATCCATCCATACCTCCAAGGCATGGGAAGCATAGCCATCGATGCCCTCGGCGCGCATTGGGCCGTCGGCCAGGCCACGCTTGAGACATCGCACCGGACGAGCCGATGCGAGCGAGATTCAGGAGAGACGGGATGACCCGCGAAGAGCGTTACGAGCACGGCATGAAGGTTCTGGAGCAGGTGGACGGCGAGGCGGGCCAGCGGATCGTGAATTCCCTCGCCGACACCTCCCCCGAGCTGGGTCACCAGGTGGTCGCGTGGGCGTTCGGCGACATGTACGCCCGCCCCGAGCTGCCAGCCCGCGACCGGCAGCTGGTCACCCTGGGCGTGCTGGCCGCGCTCGGCGGCTGTGAGATCGAGCTGGAGGTGCACATCAACGCCGCGCTCAACGTCGGCCTCGCGCCCACCGAGATCGCCGAGGCGCTGCTGCACTCGGCCGTCTACTGCGGTATGCCGAGGTCCATCAACGCGACGCTCGTCGCCAAGAAGGTCTTCGCCGAACGAGGCCTGCTGCCGATCACGAACGTGGCGTGATCCCGGCCGAGGTCTCCTCGGTTCCGCCGTCCTGGTGGGCTCGACGCTGCTGGTCGCGGTCACCGGCCTGCTGATTCCGGACACCCCTGGCGAAGGGGCGGCGGGGGGATACGGGCGGAGATTCTCTCACGGGCGTGCTCGCACTCGGCGAAGTCGTGCGGGCAGGCGAGGGCGTGCTCGATGAGGTCCTTCGCCGCCCGTGCGCGGTCGATGCGCTGTTCCAGTGCCGCGATGTGGTGCCGCAGCAGGTCCCGGTGGGCCATCGGGTCGGCGCCGGACAGCACCGTGCGCAGTTCCCGCAGCGTGAACCCGGCTTCCTTCCCCATGAGGATCATCGCGACGCGCTCCAGGTCGGCCGGCCCGTACGCGCGCCGGCCGCCCGCGTGCCGCGTCGGCTCCAGTAGGCCCATGCTCTCCCAGTGGCGCAGGACGTGGGTCGCGAGCCCGAAGCGTTCGGCCAGCTCACCGATGGCCATCTCCTCGGTTGACTTCATGTGCACATTAAGCGGCACGGTGACGGCATGATCAAGCAATCGATCGCGGTCACTCGGGTGGTCAACTCCTGCGTGGTGCTGGAACTGGACGGCCATGCCGTGCTCACCGACCCGTGGTTCACCGAACGATGGTGGCTGCGGCGAGGCGAGCCGCTGGGCCTGCGCCTGTCCGACCTGCCTCCGCTGGCCGGCATCGTCGTCACCAACCTCGCCACCAACCACTGGGATCTGCGCGCGCTGCGCTCGTTCCCGGCCAAGGACGCGCCGTTGTACGTGCCCACCCGGGGCATGGCCCGCCGGGCCCGCGCGCTGGGCTTCGGCAGAGCCGAGTGCCTGGAGTGGGGGCAGACCCGCGACATCGCATCTGGCGTCTCCATGCGGGTGGTGCCCTCCGGGCGGACCGCAGTCTGGCCCAACAACGCCTACGCGTTCAGCGCCGCGAGCGGCCGGGTCTTCTTCGGCGGGGAAGCCGCCGATGTCGCGCCACTGGAGCGGTACCGGGCCGAGCACCCGCCGGTGGACCTGGCCCTGCTGCCCGTGAACGGCTTGCGCCTGCTTTTCGGCCCGCGCATGGTCATGGGCCCAGACCAGGCCGTCGCCGGGTCTTCGGTGCTCGGGGCGCCGGTGCTGGTCCCGGTGCACGACGCCCACGGGCATGATCCGCTGTCGCGGCTGTTCCGCCCGACCGGCACCGCCTCGGACGCGGTGGCGCTGGCGGGGCCGGACCTGCGAGTGGTGGACCTGCCGCCGGGTGAGCGCTGGGAACTCCCGCGATGACGCCTGGCCTGGTGTGGCCAAGCCGCTTGCGCGCATTGTCTGGAATGTAAGGTTTGTGATCTTCATTCTGGGCTGTGGCGGAGGATGGTCATGGGGTTCCGGAGATCTGCGTTCATCACCGGGCTCGGCGGGGCGCTCGTCCTCGCGTCGCTGCCCGCGACCGCGTCCGCCACGACCTGGCGGTACCTCACGATCAAGGGGCTGAGCCGGGCCGGGAAGGTGCCCTGGATCACGGCGCAGATCTACGACCCGGCCGCCAAGAAGTCCTGGCCCGTCATGGGTCGCGACAACGCCGTGGCGAAACTCCCGGACAAACGGACGTACGAGATCTACGCGACCCTCGCCCGGGCCGAGCCGAACGAGGCGCCGGAGAACACCGTCGTCCTCACGACCTTCAAACTGTCCAAGGGGCACGACCACGTCACGCTGAGCGCCAAGAGCGGCAAGCCGATCGACCTCTCCGTCGGCGACCCGTCCGTGCAGGGCCGGATCCGGGTCCACGTACGGCACGGGGCGATGGACTTCACCACCGACGACGTCCCCGGGCGGCTGTACGCCGTGCCCGTCAAACGGTCCGGGGTGACGTTCAGCCAGGGCAGCACGTGGACGGGCTCCGGCGTGCTCTACCGGCTCGGCACCTCCTACTCCGGCGGCATCCCGGCGGGGGTGACCCAGCACGTCACGAAGGCGGACCTCGCGTCCGTCAAGGTCACCTACCGGTCGTTCGGCGACGGCATGAAGGTGAACCCGCGCTGCCGGGGCACCATCTGGGGCGGCGACGACGAGATGTGGCTGGACGCGCCCGCCACCGTGACCGAGTACGTCCAGCCGGGCGCGGCCTGCAAGCGGGAACTCTGGTACGAGTCGTCGTCCCACCCGCTGTTCGGCAACGTGACGGTCGGCACCCGCACGTACGCCAAGGGCGAGGCACCCGCGGAGACGTGGAACGCGGCGGTGTTCGGGCCCGCCGCGCCGGGTGGCTACCGGACCGGGGACACGCTCCACTACACGCCGGTCAACCTGCTGTCCGACGCCCCCGGCAACTGGGGCTTCGACCAGTTCACGATCGCCAACGTGAAGCTGCGGACCGGCACGAAGACGCTCGGGCTCGACGCGTACGAGCCGGACGTCACGCTCGGGAAGAAGGCGGCGACCTACCGCCTCGACGTGACGGCCACCCGCGACGGCGCCGAGGCGACGCTGTCGGACCGCGTCCAGGCGAGCTGGGTGTTCAGGTCCGCGCGGACGGCGAAGAAGACGGCGCTGCCGCTGACCACGATACGGTTCGCCCCGCGCGGCCTCGACGACCGGAACGCCGCCGCGCCCGGCTCCACCACCGAGATCCCGGTCCGCGTCGTCACCAACTCCGGTGCGACGGCCCACGCGGTCACCACGCTGAAGGTCGAGGCGTCCACGGACGAGGCCAAGACCTGGCAGACCCTCCCCGTCGCGAACGGCGCCGTCTCGGTCACGAATCCAGCCCAGGCGGGGTACGTCGCGCTGCGCGCGACCATGGTCGACAACGCCGGGAACCAGGCGACCGAGACGATCTCGCGCGCCTACCGGGTGGCAGGCTGACCGGCTACCCGGATGTCACCACCCGCTCGCCCTTCGACAGGCCCGACTTGACCTCGACGTACGTGTCGCCACGGACGCCGACCGTGACCGTACGGATGACGGTCCGGTCGCCTTGGCGCACCCGGACGGTTGAGGCGCCGTTCGCCCCGGTTCGTACGGCCGAGGACGGGACGTAGAGCACGTCCGCCGCGGACGCCGTGGTCACCGACACGGTCCCGGACTGGCCGATCAGCACCTTCGACGGCACGTCGTCGAACGCGATCATCACCCCGTACTTGACGAGCCGGTCGCTGGTCGTGGCGTTCGCGTCGATGTGGGTGACCGACCCGGCGTACGTCTTCGTGCTGTCCGTGCTGAGGGTGATCTTCGCTTCCTGGCCGATGCGGATGTGCGCCACGTCGTTCTGGGAGAACGTCGCCTTCAACTGCAGCTCGTTCAGGTCCCCGATGGTGATGAACGTCGACGAGGCCGACGCCGTGTCGCCGGTCTGGCCGTTCACGGCGAGAATGGTGCCGTCGATCGGCGCCTTGATGACCGTTCCGGCGAGGGCGCGTTCCGCCTGGGTCAGGGTGTTCTTGGCCTGGATGACCCGGGCCTCGAGTTGTGCCGTCGACGTGGTTCCGCCCGGCGATCCCGATTTCCCGGTCGTGGGCGATTTCGAGGCGCCGGGATTCCGGGTACTGCTCGGCCGGCTCGACGGCCTTTTCGTCGTGCTCGGCCTCGTCGACGGCGTCGCGGTCGCGGTCGGTCGGTAGGCGGCCAGAGCGACCGCTCCGCTCCCCACCGCCGCAGCGCCCGCGCTCGTCGCGCTCCCGGTCGCCGCCGCTCCGGCGGTGCCCCCGTTCGTCCCGGTCGCCGCCGTTCCCGCGGTGCCCCCGCTCGTCCCGCTGGTTCCGTTCGCGGCGGACGACTCGGCGGCGGTCAGCGCCGCGCGGGCGGCGGTCACGTCTTCCAGGGCCTTCGTCTGGTCGATCCGCGCCAGGCGGGTGCCCTGGCGCACCTTGGCGCCGACCTTGACGTACACCTTCTTCACCGTTCCGGATGTGCTGAACGCCAGGTCGCGGCTGTCGGCGCTCGCGACGTTGCCCGCCGCGCCCGCGGTGGCGGTCACCCCACCCTCGGCCACCGTGGCGTACGTCGCGGCCGCCCCGCTCCGGCCGCCCGTGCCGAGGACGACGGCCGTCACCGTGCCGACCACCACGACGCCGAATATGCCGGTCGCCATCTGGGTACGTTTACGCCGGAAATTCGGCGCGGACACCCGAAATCTCATGGCGCGCCATGATGACGAGCTCAGATGATGGAAGTCTGGGCCGAAAATGAGAGTTTCCTTGAAGCGTACTCTCATCGTTTTCTTATCTTCGGATTAGGGGAATTCAACTTCGCGCCGCCAGCTTGTGCGGGGTGAAACGTCTACTCAGGCGCAGATCGCTCGTGGTCAACGGCGCGCTCGGCGTGCTTCTGGTCACCGGCATCGGCGTCGGATATCTCTCGCTGACCGGCGGAGACGACTCGGCGGGGGCGTCCGCCCTCACCCGTACGACGCGGGTCATGCGTGGCACCGTGGTCTCGTCGGTGTCGGCCTCGGGATCGGTGGACAGCGCCCGGAGCCGGTCGCTGTCCTTCGCCACCTCCGGCACCGTCGCCAAGATCTACGTCCAGGCCGGCGACAAGGTCTCCAAGGGCGAGCTGCTCGCCCGCCTCGACACGACCTCGGCCGAGGAGAACCTCAAGTCGGCCAAGGCGAACCTCAGCGCAGCCGAGGACGGCGACACCTCCAGCGCCTCGGGCTACTCGTCGTACGTCTCGGCGAAGAACGCCTACAACCAGGCCGTTCGCGCCCTCGCGGGCACCGAGCTGCGCGCGCCCTTCTCCGGAACGGCCGTCACCGTCAACGGCACGGTCGGCGGCTCCTCCAGCGGCTCCGGCTCGTCTTCTTCCAGTTCTTCCAGCTCGCAGAGCTCCGGGTCCGGCTCGTCGGGCGGCCCGTCCGGCAGCGGCGGAAGCGGCGGCTCGTCCTCTTCCAGCTCATCGAGTACGAGCAGCTCTTCCGGGAGCGGCTTCATCGAGCTGGCCGACCCGAAGAAGCTCAAGGTCACCGGGGAGTTCACGGAGGCGGATGCGATCAAGTTGAAGACCGGTCAGCGCGCCACCGTCTCCTTCGACGCGCTCAGCGGCGTGACCGCCACCGGCAAGGTGACCCAGATCGACATGTCGCCGACCACGAGCAACAACGTCGTGCAGTACGGCGCCACCGTCACTCTCACGAAGATCCCGGGCTCCGTGCGGATCGGCCAGACCGCGACCGTGCAGGTCACGACCGCCACGGCGCAGAACGTCCTGTACGTCCCGACGGCGGCGGTCCGGTCCGCCGGCGGGCAGAGCACGGTCACCGTCCTCCAGAACGGCAAGCCGGTGATCAAGCCCGTCCAGACCGGCGTCAAGGGCACCCAGGGAACCGAGATCAAGTCAGGCCTCAACGAAGGCGACCAGGTCCAGATCACGACGACGACCACCAGTACGAGCGGCTCGAGTGGCTTCGGCCGGGCCGGTGGCGGTGGCCTGGGCGGCGGCATCGGCGGCGGTGGCGGCGCGCCGGGCGGCGGTCCCGGGGGAGGACGGCCGTGACGCCCGGGCACCCGGTCCTCGACGTCCGGGCGCTGACCAAGGTGTACGGCCACGGTGACACCGCCGTGCACGCCCTGCGCGGTGTGTCCCTCCGGGTGGAGCGCGGCGACTACGTCGCGATCATGGGGGCATCGGGGTCCGGCAAGTCGACCCTGATGAACATCCTCGGCTGCCTCGACGTGCCGACCGACGGACGCTACCTCCTCGACGGCACCGACGTCGGCGCGCTCGACGAACGCAGACTGTCCATCCTGCGCAACCGCCGGATCGGGTTCATCTTCCAGTCGTTCAACCTGATCCCACGGATGTCCGCGCTCGCCAACGTCGAGCTGCCCCTGGCCTACGGGGGCGTACGACCCGCCGAACGCCGGCGGCGGGCCCAGGCCGCCCTCGGGCAGGTCGGCCTCGCCGACCGGATGGACCACGAGCCGAACGAACTGTCCGGCGGCCAGCAGCAGCGCGTCGCCGTCGCCCGTGCCCTCGTCACCGCGCCGGCGCTCCTGCTCGCCGACGAACCCACCGGCAACCTCGACACCCGTTCCACCGCCGACATGCTCGGCATCCTCGACCAGCTCAGCCTCTCCGGCCGCACCATCGTGCTGATCACCCATGAGGACGAGGTCGCGGCCCGCGCCAAGCGCGTGATCCGGCTGGTCGACGGCGCGATCGTCGAGGACCGCCGGCAGCGCCGGGTGGAGGGTCCGCCGCCCGCCGCGTCGATCGTGGAGGGCGTGCGGTGAGCGCCTGGGAGATCCTGCGGTTCGCCCTGCGCGGCCTGACCGCCAACAAGCTCCGCAGCGGCCTGACCATGCTCGGCATCCTCATCGGCGTCGCGGCCGTGATCATGCTGGTCGCGGTCGGGAACGGCTCCTCCGAGCAGATCAAGAACAACATCTCCCGGCTCGGCGCCAACTCCCTCACCGTCATGAAGTCGACCTCCGGCGGAGGCGCGGGCGGCTTCGGGGGATTCGGCGGCATGCGGAGCCGCCAGCAGACCAACGGCCCGCGGACCCAGGCCCGCGACCTCACCGTCGACGACGCCAAGGCCCTCGTCGGCCCGGTCAACGCCCCCTCCGTCAAGAGCGCGTCCCCGGTCACGACGTCCTCGTCCGTGACGACGACGTACGAGGGAACCAGCCACTCGATCAGCCAGTTCGTCGGGACGTACCCCGCCTACTTCGCCGCCGCGAACAAGGAGATCGCCCGGGGAACGGCGTTCACGGACGACGACGTGACGAGCGGCCGGAAGGTTCTGGTGATCGGCCAGACGGTGGCCGAGGACCTGTTCGGCACCGTCGACCCGCTGAACAAGCAGCTCAACGTGGGCGGCACACCGTTCACGGTCGTCGGCGTGCTCAAGGAGTCCGGCTCCTCCGGCATGCAGGACGCCGACGACGTCGCGATCGGCCCGCTCACCGCCGTCCAGCAGAACATCACCGGCTTCGGGTCCTTGAGCTCCATCGTCGTGGAGGCCAAGAGCTCCAAGGTCACCGACCAGGCCCAGAGCGAGATCACCGACATCCTGGACCAGCGGCACGAGATCTCCGGGTCGAACAGCGCCGACTTCCAGATCCTGAACCAGGCGAGCCTGCAGTCGGCGGTCAGCGCCTCCAGCCGGACGTTCACCGTGCTGCTCGGCGCGGTCGCGGCCATCAGCCTGCTGGTGGGCGGCATCGGTATCACCAACATCATGCTGGTGACCGTCACCGAGCGGACCCGCGAGATCGGCATCCGCAAGGCCATCGGAGCGCCGAAGGGCGCGATCCTCGGCCAGTTCATCGCGGAGGCGACCGTGCTGAGCCTCCTCGGCGGCGTACTCGGCGTCCTGGTCGGCGTCGTCGGCAGCCTGTTCAAGGTCGTCGGCGTCCAGCCGGTGATCGTGCCGTCCTCGATCGCGCTGGCGCTCGGCGTATCGGTCGCGATCGGTCTGTTCTTCGGCAGCTACCCGGCCAACCGCGCGGCCAAGCTGCGCCCGATCGAGGCCCTGCGCCATGAGTGACCCGAAGGAGAACGCCGTGAGCGGTCGCAGAACATGGACGCCGTACGAGGACGCGGACCCGTCTCCAGCACCGCACGGGCAGGCGGAGGCGTCCCGGGTCCCGTACGAGGAGACGGAGGCATCCCCCGCGCCGTACGAGGAGACGGCAGCGTCCCGGACGCGGTACCGGGAGGCGGAGACGTCCCGGGCCCCGTACGAGGAGACGGAGGCATCCCCCGCGCCGCACGGGGAGACGGCAGCGTCTCGGGAGGCGGAGACGTCTCGGGGGCCGTACGAGGAGGCGGACGCGTCGGCGGCGCCGTTCGACCGGCCGGAGGGGTCCCCGGCCTCCGTGACCCGGGACGACATCCTCTCCGGCTCGCCGTTCGACGGCGATCTGGAGGCGGAACTCGCCAAGGCCCCGAAACGCCGGCGGCTCCCGGGCCTGACCGCCTACCTCGGCGCGGGCGCGCTGTTCGCGGCCGGGTTCGGCATCGGCGCCCAGGTCGACCGGCACTTCGGCCACCAGGCGACGGCCACCGCCCAGGGCACCCGCGCGACGCCGGGCGGCGGCATGCCGGGCGGCGGGATGCCCGGCATGGGCGGCGGCCGGGCGGGCGCGAACGGGGCCTCCGGAGGCCAGAACGGGACCTCTGGAGCGGCCGGAGCCGGTTCGGGTACCACCGGCACGGTCCAGAAGGTCGACGGCACGACGATCTACGTCAAGACCGCGAACGGCGTCGTGCGCGTCAAGGTCACGGGCAAGACCAGCCTCCGCGTCCTTCGTACCGGCTCGGCCTCCGCTCTCAAGACCGGCGCCACCGTCGTCGTCCAAGGCACCCAGGCCACGGACGGCGCCCTCACCGCCACATCCGTCACCCAGAACACGCCGGCCGGCAGTTGACGGCCCGGCGCAACCCGATTCAAGAGGAGAAGAACATGCTCACCAAGCAGCTGACGATCCGACTGTTCGGCGGCACGGCCGTCGCCGGAACCCTCCTGCTCAGCGCCGCCTGTGGCGGCGGCAGCGACAAGGCCACGGCGCAGACCGGCGGGCAGGCCGCCCAGGGTGGCGGCCCGAACTCCAGCGCCATGGCCGCCTACCGCCAGTGCATGGAGAAACAGGGCGTGAAGATGCCCAGCCGCGGCCCCGGCGGGCCCGGCGGTCAGGGCGGCCCGAGCGGCAGACCGACCGGCAAGCCGTCGGGCATGCCCACCAACAGACCGACGGGGAAGCCGTCGGGACGGCCGAGCGGCATGCCGACCATGTCCGCGGCCCAGCAGAAGGCCGCGAAGGCCTGCGCGTCCCTCCGCCCGAGCGCCGGCCCCGGCGCCCCCGGCGGACCGGGCGGCGCCGGCGGTCAGGGCGCGAATCAGGGCGGCTCCTGACCATAGATACGCCGAACTAGCGCAGACCGCACTGGGTAACCGTGCTGAGCCGTGCCACCGGCACTGCAGTCCGCTGGCGGCACGGCCGTGAGCGGTTCGTTCTCAGCCGTCACCGGTTATCGCGAATGTAACTAAAAGTATCTCACTCGTTGCTATAAGTAGCTGTCAGCATGGTCCGGCTCTCGGCCGTCCGCTCGTCGACCGGATCCAAGGATCGAGGCTCCACAACCTGAAGGAGCTGAGGCCTGGCTCGGCGACATCGAGCGAGTTGCGTGTGTTGTTCGTGTTCGACCCTTGGAGATCGGCCATCTTGCTGGTCGCCGGTGACAAGGCGGGTAGGTGGTCGCGATGGTACGCGGAGAACATTCCGCTGGCTGAGCGGCTTTATGACCGATACCTCGGAGAACGGAAGCGAGAGGGGCGGGGCTGATGGATGGCGTGACGCGGTGGAGAGACACTAGGCACGGCAAGGCCGCCGTCGAGTCTGAGCGGATCGCCGCGCTCGGGGAGCAACTGATGGCCGAGGTGCGAGGCCACCAACTCGCCGAGGCCCGCAAGCGCCGTGGCATGACCCAGGCGCAAGTCGCCGAGATCATGGGCGTCTCGCCTGGCCGCGTGAGCCAGATCGAGAACGGACGCGTGACCGATGTCGGAACCGAGGTACTCACCCGCTACGTCGAGGCGCTGGGCGGAACGCTGAAGATCGTGGCGAACTTCGGTGATGAATGGCTCGTGGTCGCGTGAGGTCCTGACCGCGCCTCAAGACAGCGAGCCGGCTCCGGCGCCGTCCGGCCCGCTGGCTGATTGGGGTCAGTGGGTCGGCTGGCGTCCGTGATGTGTGGACATCGCCGAGTGTGTCGGGCCGGAGGCGTCCAATTGTGCGCGCAGGCGCAGACGACCCGGGTTGACGCCGGCGGCGTGCACGACGCCGCCGAGGAACAGGAGCAACCAGAACAGCGCGGCGGGCGTCGAGGCCACTCCATTCTTGTCGGTGGTCGTCATGACGAGGACGCCGCCCGCCGCGGTCAGGACGACGTACACCGCGGCGGCGACCAGCCACGGGCGATGTCGGTGCCGGATCCCGACGTACAGGAATGAGACCCAGGTGAGGAAGCCGAACGCCAGGGCCGGCGTCATCCACAGACTGTGCAGGATCTTCCAGCCGATGCCGCGTTGCGACGTCACCGCCTCGGGACTCGGCGGGTGAGCCGCTCCATGATGGCCGACCGTCGGGCCCGGCCTGTACATGGGATCTGGGGTGCGCGCGGAGCCCGGCGAAGGCATTGGGCGCGGGCCCCACGGCGACGCGGGACCCGGCTGAGGCGATGACGATGACCCATCGACCCCGGCGAGACGCGCCAGCACACGGGCATGTAGGTGCATCCCGGTCGGCATGGATCCCGCCGGGTTGACGTCACCCAGCGGATACGCGCCCTCGACGAACATCAGAAGTCGCTCGTAAACCTCGCGGGCGTCCCTTGGGCGTTGCCGAGGCTCCTTGGCGAGCAGTCGGCGCACCAGTTCCTCGAACGGGCGCGGAACGTCGACGCGATGCAGCGGCGACGGCTCCTCCTCCAGGTGCATGTAGCTGACGGCGTGCGGTGACGTCGCCGTGAACACCGGCTGCCCGGCGAGCATCTCGTACAGGACGCAGCCCAGAGCGTAGAGATCGGTGTGCGGGGTGGCATGCTCGTTGCGCAACTGCTCAGGCGCCATGTACGCGGGTGTGCCCACGATCTCGCCGGTGCTGGTGATCCGGACGACTCCGGCGGCGTCCAGGATCGTCGCCACCCCGAAGTCCAGGACCTTGACCGTGCCGTCCCGGGTCAGCATCAGGTTCTGCGGCTTGATGTCGCGGTGCACCAGCGAGCGCTCGTGCGCGATCGCCAGCACCGAGCAGACCTGCGCCGCGATCGCCGCCGCCCACGGCACCGGCAGCGGTCCCTGCTCGGCGACCAGATCGGCGACCGTGCAGCCGTCGACCAGTTCCATCACCAGGAACAGGCCGTTCTCGGCCGAGCCCGCGTCGTGCACCGCGGGTACCCCGGGATGCTGCAGGCCCGCGGTGAGTGTCGCCTCCCGCGCGAACCGGCGAACCAGCTCCCGTGGATCCGTCCGGCGCGCGATCACCTCGTTGGTGAGCAGCTTGACCGCGACCCGTCGTTCCAGCTGCCGGTCGACCGCCTCCCACACCTCGCCCATGCCGCCCCGGCCGAGCGGGGCGGTCAACTGGTACCGCCCGCCGAGCAGCTGCGTCATTGGCGCCCCTTCCGTATGGACGGGGATCAGTCTGACGTAGTCCGCAGCTCGGTGGAATCAAGACGCGAGCGGAACCGGCCATACCGGCCGCAGGCCGTTTTTCCAGCCGCCGGTCGCCCGCGGATCGCCCTCTGCGATGCCGTCCGTATCAGCCTCCGGTCGCCCGCAGATCGCCCTCTGCGATGCCGTCCGCGAGCAGCCGGGCCATCGCCTCGCCGAGCAGGGCGCTACTGCGCGCCGCGGACACGAACGCTTCCAGGCTCTGGAACGCCTCCCCGTACCGGCGCTGCTCGTCCAGCGGCAGACGCGGCACGCTCGCGCGGCGGACGTCCACCCGACCGCTCGTCGACGGCAGCGCCGACGACCGTACGTTCGCGGTGCTGTGCAGGACACCCGCGAGGAAGCGCGGGTCGAGCGCCTGGGGATCGACCCTGATCAGGGACAGGTGCGGGCCGAGTAGCGCGCCGCCGCGTCGTACCACCCGTGCCGCGAACCGGCGAGAGATGACCGTCACCACGATGTCGCCGCCACGCGTGACCATCGAGTCGGCCTCGCTGCTCGTGGGCACGACCAGGCCGGTCGGCTCGCGCCCCTGGACCACGTCTTCGGCGGTGAGCAGCGGTCTCCCCGCATCCGCCCCGCTCGTCTCGCCGCGCGCCGCGGCCTGGTAGACGGTCAACGCGCCGATGCGGGCCAGCTCCGCGACGGTCGTGACGGTCAGCTCCTGGACGTCGTTCACTGGCTCCACCTCGGGCATCAGACCCGACAACCTGCCGAGTAGTGCCGCCAGCCGTTCCCGCGTCTGGAAGAACTGCTCGGCCGGCTGCCCTGCGGACGCGGACAGATACCGGGCGGGGGTGACGTCGACCTCCTCGCCCAGCAGATCGATGATCGGCACGGATCGGCTCACGCCGGGCCGATCCACATCCCGGCCCGCCTGGAAGTCCCGCCAGATCCGGACGATCTCCGCGTCGTCCGCGCCATCCACCATCAGCAGACCGACCGGCCGATCACCCGTCGGCTTGCGCAGCAGCCACAGATAGTGACCGCTGGAAAGCGCGATCACCGCCTTGAGCGCGCCGCGACGCAGCAACTGGGTGCGCATGCGGCGCCCCGAACGGCGTCCCGCCGCCGCGGGCGGCATGAGCATGATGGCCAGCCCGCCGGGGTTGAGGTGCGCGAGCGCGTGCTGGGCCCACGCCAGCTCCGACTCCATCCGGGGCGGCAGCCCGTACTCCCACCGTGGATCGGCGGTCAGCTCCTCGTAGCCCCAATGCCGCTCGTTGAACGGTGGATCGCACACCACCGAGTCCACGGCGACGCCGATGAACGCGTCGCGTCGCAGCGAATCCCCGCTGCGGATCTCGGCCTGGACGGAACGCAGGGCCAGCCGTGTCTCCGCCAGCCCGGCCAGCGCACCGTCCCGCTCCTGCCCATAAAGCCGCCCAGGTGCCCTTTCGTGCGCGGCCAGCAGCAGTGCGCCGGTCCCGCATGCCGGATCCAGCACCGACCGCGTGTCCGGATCGAGCAGCTCGGCCACCAGCCCGGCGACCTGAGGCGACGTCAGGGTCGGTCGTGGCAACTGGATCTCCAGGTAGCGCTCGACCAGGAACTCGAACGCCTCGGCGGCACCCCATGCGCCGGCCAGCTCCTCCACGGCCCTCAGCAGCGGCACCAGTCCCTGGTCGATCTCCAGCTGCTTCGCGGCCGTCCGGTCGCTCAGCCCTTCGATCCGTGTGCCGCCACGCTGGAACGTGCCCACCTTCCGGATGGCCGTGCCCAGCTCCAGTTCGTCACCGGCCTCGCGTAGGAGCTGCCACGCCCTTTCCTCCAACGGGACGTCGCCGATCTTGCCTTGCTCGCGTAGCCATGCCTCGACCTGGACCAGCGAGAACACCGGACTGGCCGGGGTGCCGCCGGTCGGCTTCGGAAAGTCGGGATAACGGCGTCGCCAGTTGCTCACCGCCGCCCGGCTCACCCGCGCCAGCCGGGCGATGTCCGACGTGGTCACGGTGGTGTCGTCTCGCACAACATCCCTCCTCGCCGATGGCCACCGAAGGTTACAGCCGCGTCTCGCATCTGTCGACACAATCAAAGTGGTTGTGATTCGAGTTAACAGATGCTCTACTTGGCAACGAGTCACACAAGAGTCCGGTTTGTGATGCCGGATTGCCCAGATGTGTTCACGGAGGTTCCGTCATGTCGTCCATCCCCCGAACGGGCTCGCTGCTCGCCGCCGTCGCCCTGACCGGCACCGTGTTCCTGGCCGGGTGCGGCGGCGCCAAAGGCGACGACGCCACCCCGGCAACCCCTTCCACGGCGGCGAGCACGAAGGCCTCACAGCCCACCCAGGCCGTCTACAACGATCCGATGGACGTCGCCAAGAAGATCAAGAAGGCGCGTCTGGGCTGCACCAAGCCCAGACGGACCGAGTCGTTGGGCAGCGGAAAGGTGATCTGTGGGGGCACCCAGAACGTCAGCGTCGAGTTCTACAAGACGCCGCAGGACTTCAAGGCCGTCAAGAAGACTCTCTGCCAGATGAGCTCGGCGAGCACGATCGTCGCCGACGAGGGGCAGCGCTGGATGGTCACCTCGTTCAGCGCCGTCTTGAACAAGCGCATCCAGCACGCCGTCGGCGGACACGTCGTCAAGGTCTGCTGACCGAGCCCCCGCGCGTCAGGTCGCCGAGATCGCGGGGGTTTCGCCCGGCCGCGGGAGGTTACTTGTCGATGTCGCCGACGACGAAGAACATCGAGCCCAGGATGGCGATCATGTCGGCGACGAGGTGGCCGGGCAGCATCTCGCGGAGCACCTGGATGTTGTTGAACGACGCCGACCGGAGCTTCAGCCGCCACGGGGTCTTCTCGCCGTGGGAGACGAGGTAGTAGCCGTTGATGCCGAGAGGGTTCTCCGTCCAGGCGTACGTGTGACCCTCCGGCACCTTGAGCACCTTCGGCAGCCGGACGTTGATCGGACCCGGCGGCAGCTGCTTGAGCCGGGCGACGCAGGCGTCGGCGAGGTCGAGGGAGGCGTGTACCTGGTCGAGGAGGCACTCGAACCGCGCCAGGCAGTCGCCCTCCGTACGGGTGACCACGCGCAGCACGTCCCGCAGCTCCCCGTAGGCGAGGTACGGCTCGTCGCGCCGCAGGTCGAAGTCGACCCCGGACGCCCGGGCGATCGGGCCCGACACGCCGTACTGCTCGATCTGCTCGCGGGTCAGCACGCCGACGCCGCGGGTGCGGGCCCGGAAGATCTCGTTGCCGCTGATGAGCCGGTCGAGGTCGCCGATGCCGCGGCGTACGGCCTCGACGGAGTCGGTGACCCGGCCGAGCCAGCCGGCGGGCAGCTCCTCCTTCAGGCCGCCCACCCGGTTGAACATGTAGTGCATCCGGCCACCGGAGATCTCCTCCATGACGCGCTGCAGCTGTTCGCGCTCCCGGAACGAGTAGAAGATCGGGGTGATCGCGCCGACCTCGAGGGGGTAGGAGCCGAGGAACATCAGGTGGTTGAGCACGCGGTTCAGCTCGGCCAAGAGCGTCCGTGCCCACACGGCGCGGACCGGCACCTCCATGCCGAGCATCCGCTCGACGGCGAGGACCACGCCGAGCTCGCTGGCGAACGCCGACAGCCAGTCGTGCCGGTTGGCCAGCACGATGATCTGCCGGTAGTCGCGCACCTCGAACAGCTTCTCCGCGCCCCGGTGCATGTACCCGATGATCGGCTCGGCGGCGGTGATCCGCTCGCCGTCCAGCGTGATCCGCAACCGGAGCACGCCGTGCGTCGACGGATGCTGCGGTCCGATATTGAGCGTCATGTCCTCGGTGGCGAGGTCCTTGGTCCCCGCCCCTACGCCCACGATCCGCGTGCTCACTGTCGCGTTCGCCTTCTCACTCGCTCCGCGGCCGGATCGTTCCTCACCGACCACTCCACTCGCTCGGCGGCTCGCTGCTCGGTACTCAACGACCCACTCGCCTTCTCACTCGCTCCGATCACCCATCGTGCCATGCGAGGTCTCGCGGAACGTGGCCCGGTTGGGGTTGACTTGGGAGCGACATGAATGCAGGCGATCAGTACCCCAATCCGCGCGAGGGACACGACATGCCGCCGGGCAGCCCGAGCATCCTGCCACCGGGCGCGTCCGCCGCGCCGCAGCAAGGGCTCCCCTTGCCACCGCCGCCCGCGCCCACCGGCCCGCCGGGGCCCTCGCCGGTGCCGATCGGCGCCCGAGCGGAGCAGGCGTTCGACCCGCCGAGCGGCATGACGTGGGCGCGGGTATCGCCGCGGCTGACCTGGCATCGGCGCATCGCCGTGCTGCTGTGGGCGCTGCCGGTCACGATCGTCGGGGCCTTCGTGATGTCCCGGACGAGCGGCCTCGCCGGCGGGCTCGTCTGGCTCGCGCTGGTCCTGGTCGCCTGCGCGATGGGCTGGATCGTCGCCGAGCTGACCTTCCGGTCCTGGGGCTTCGCCGAGCGCGCCGACGACCTCCTGGTCACCCACGGCTTCTTCGTCCGCCACCTCGTCGTCGTGCCGTACGGGCGCATGCAGTACGTCGACGTGACCGCCGGGCTGCTCGAACAGTGGCTGGGCGTGGCGACCGTACGCCTGCACACCGCGGCCGCGGCCACCGACGCGCGCATCCCCGGCCTGCCCGCCCGTGACGCCGCGATCCTGCGGGACCGGCTCGCGCAGAAGGGCGAATCGAGGTCGATCGGGCTTTGAACGGTCCCTACGGTCCAGGCCGGCCGCCGTACGGTCCGTCCCACATCCCGCGCCCGCAGTTCGGGCCACCGATGTACGGGCCACCGCCGCCCGGATACGGTCCGCCACCGTACGGGCCGCCGCCCCGCCCGCCGGTCCACTTCTCCCAGGGCGTGCACCGGCTGCACATGGCCACCGCGGTGATCAACGCGGTCGGGGTCGTCGTCATCGCCTTCGTACTCGGCGGCTACTCGCTGCTGGTCACCCAGACCACCAGCGGCATCGCGCTGATCCTCACGCCCGCCGTGATCGCCCGCTTCCTGCTCGTGATGCTGCCGGTCTGCGCCATCGCGGCGGCCGTGGGCTTCTGGACGTGGTGGTCGCTGAAGTTCTGGATCGCCGGGGACGACCTGGTGGTCGAGACCGGGATCCTGCGCCGCCGCAACCGCCGGGTCCCGCTGTCGCACATCCAGGCCGTCGACGTCGTACGGCCGCTGGTGTCCCGCATGTTCGGGCTGGCCGAGGTGCGGGTGGAGCTGGCCGGCGGCGACCAGGCCGAGACGAAGTTCCGCTACCTCGGGCGGCCGATGGCCGAGCAACTGCGGGCCGAGCTGCTGGCGCGGGCCGCCGGGCTGCCCGGCCACACGCCCGAGGCGCCCGAACGCCCGTACTGGCGGGTCGGGTTCGGCGCGCTCCTCGGATCGCAGCTGATGAAGCTGCCCGTCATCGGAGCCCTGCTGCTCTTCGTGGGGCTGCTGGCGTTCGGCGTCGTCTTCGGCGAGCTGGGCGTGCTGGCCGCCGCGCTGCCGGTGCTGCTCGGCCTGGCCCGCGGGGTGATCGCCCCGCTGGTGATGCACACCAACTTCAAGGCCGCCCTGTCGCCGGACGGCCTGCGGCTGCGGTACGGGCTGATGGAGACCCGGATGCAGACCGTGCCGCCCGGCCGCGTGCAGGCCGTACGGGTCGTGGAGCCGCTGCTGTGGCGCGGGAACGGCTGGGCGCGCATCGACGTCACCGTCGCCGGTTATGTCGGGGAACGGCAGGCGCTGTCGTCGGTGCTGCTGCCGGTCGCGCCCCGGCACATCGCCATCCAGATGGTCGGCCTGATCTTCCCCGGCACGAACCCCGAGGCGGTGCCGCTGCTGCCCGCGCGCCGGTCGTGGCTGGCGCCGTTCGGCGCGGGCGAGGCCGGCACCGACGACTCCCTCTTCGTCACCCGCCGGGGCCGCGTCTGCCGACGGCTCGACGTGATCGCGCACGCGCGGGCGCAGAGCGTCCGCCTCACCGCCGGTCCGCTGCAGCGGTTGTTCGGGTTCGGCACCGTCCACATCGACGCGCCGCCCGGACCGGTGCAGGTCGCCGCGGAGAACCGCGAGCTCGGCGAGGCACGGGCGATCGTCGAGTCAGCGGCCGGCCGGGCGGACCGAGCCCGCGCCGCCGACGTCAGCACCGACAGGTGGGCCAGGTGATCGCCTACGCGTCTGGGCGGGCGCACCGAGCCTGTGCCACCGATATCCGTAGCGACAGGTGGGTCCGATGACCGATTACGCGCCCGGGTCGCCGGAGTTCGTCGCCGACCCGTACCCCGCGTTCGAGCGTCTCCGCCGCGAGTCGCCGGTCTTCTTCCACGAGCCGACGGACCAGTGGGTCATCACCCGGTACGCCGACGTCAACGCGCTGCTGCGGGACCGGCGGCTCGGCCGGACGTACCTCCACGTCACCACGCACGAGGAGTTCGGGCGGCCGGCCCCGGCGGAGTTCCTCGCGCCCTTCTGGGATCTCAACAACGCGGGCATGCTCGACCTGGAGCCGCCGGACCACACCCGGCTGCGACGGCTGGTGTCGAAGGCGTTCACGCCGCGCATGGTCGAGGACCTGCGGCCCCGGATCCGGGCGCTCGCCGAGGGCCTCGTGCGCGGTCTCGTCGAGCGCGGCGGCGGCGACCTGGTCGCCGAGGTCGCCGAGCCGCTGCCGGTGACCGTGATCGCCGAGATGCTCGGCGTCCCCGAGGGCGACCGGCACCTGCTGCGGCCCTGGTCGGCGGACATCTGCGGGATGTACCAGCTCGACCCGCCGGAGGAGATCCAGCACGCGGCGGTGCGCGCCTCGATCGAGTTCTCCGACTACCTGCGCGACCTGTCCCGCGCCCGCCGGACGGACCCGGGTGACGACCTCATCAGTGCCCTGTGCCAGGTCGAGGGGCTCACCGAGGGCGAGCTGATCGGCACGTGTGTGCTGCTGCTCAACGCCGGGCACGAGGCGACCGTGAACGCCACGGGCAACTCCTGGTGGGCGCTCTTCCGCAACCCGGGCGAGCTGGAACGGCTGCGCGCGGACCACGGCCTGATCGGCACGGCCGTGGAGGAACTGCTGCGGTACGACACGCCGCTGCCGCTGTTCGAACGCTGGGTCCTCGAGGACATCGAGGTCGGCGGCGTGGCGATCCCGCGCGGCGCCGAGGTCGCCCTGCAGTTCGCGTCGGCCTGCCGGGATCCCGAGGTGTTCGCCGACCCGGACGTGCTCGACCTGGCCCGTACGCCCAACCCGCACTTGGCGTTCAGCGCGGGCATCCACTTCTGCCTGGGCGCGCCGCTGGCCCGGGTGGAGTTGGCCGAGTCGTTCCGCGCGATCCTCGACCTCGCTCCGAAGCTGAGCCTCGCCGCGGAGCCGGAGTGGAAGCCGGGCTTCGTCCTGCGTGGCCTACGGGCCCTTCAGGTCGAGGTCTGAGCCGTTTCCAGGAAGGTGGGCACGTCGATGCCGACGGTTTGCACCAGCCAGCCGAAGCTGCCCAGGCCTGCCGGGTCGATGAGCTCGGCGTCCTCGCCCGCGGCGCGCAGCGCCTGGATGTAGCCGCGCGGATCGGAGCGGGCCAGTTCGAGCGGGGGACGCTCGCCGCGCAGGCCGAGGGCCCGCAGCGCCGCGCGCTGGGTGGTCAGCGCGGTGGCGGTCGCCCCGGCTTGCCGTCCCGCGTCGGCGCAGGCGTCCAGGGCGACGTGCGCGGTGATGTCGCAGGAGCCGTCGGGGATCGGAGCGACACAGCGGCCGTCGCGGTAGCCGGTCAGCGTGCCGTACGGCGGGCGGTGGTCCCGCTCGTGCGCGTAGTCGATGGCCAGGGCCAGACCGCCGTGAAGCCGCCCGAGGACGGACGCCCACGCGGCGCACCGGGGCCGGCCGACCTCCGCGCGGTCGCCGGGCTCGCGCAGCGGCCACCAGCGTTCGAGCCACTCGGTGTCCTCCGCGTCGGGCGCGGGGCCTGGCGACTCGGCACCGGTCCGCGGGTCGACGACCACGAGGCGGGGACCGTCGCCGGTCAGCTCGACGACGTCGAGGGGGACGTTGTCGAGCCACTCGTTGGCGATGACCAGCCCGGTGATCCGCTCGGGGAGGGCGGACCGCCACTCGATCGAGGAGTTCAGCCCCTCCGGGCGCGGGGCGACCTCGACGGCGACCGGGCGCAGCCGTCCGGACAGGCCCGCCACGGGCAGGATCTCGGTGAGGAGCTCCCCGCACCCCGCCCCTACATCGACGAGGTCGAACCGGGGCGGGTGTCCGAGCGCGGAGTCGACCTCGACGATCAGTCGTGCCACGGCGAGCGCGAACCGGTGTGAGGCGTGCACCGAGGTCCGGAAGTGCGCGGCGGGCCGCTCGCCCCGCGTGTAGAAGCCCTCGGGCCCGTACAGCGCCCGCTCCATCGCCGTTCGCCACCCGACCTGACTCACGTCTTGACCGTACCGCGTGCGCCTCGCGGCGGAGGCCGTGTCAGACCTTCGGTTGACGCGGTTCCCGATGGCCGAACGTACGCTGATGCGGTGTTCGTGCGTCTTTTTCGCTGGCTCCGGCGGCATCCCCGGCTCGTCGACCTGATGTGGGCGTTGCCGACCATCGGCATCTCGCTGAGCGTCCTCGAGACGTTCACCCACCCGCGCATCTTCGGCCAGCACCCCATCACCTGGTACGCCTACCTGGCCCTCGTCGCGGCCATGTGCGTTCCGATGATCTGGCGCCGCCGGTGGCCGCGTGCGGTGTTCGCGTTCATCGTCTGCGTCGCGTTCGTGCAGTGGGCACTCGACGTCCAGGTCGGGCCGGTGGACCTCAACCTGTTCGTCATGCTGTACCTGGTCGCGGCCGAGTACGCGTTCGTCTGGTCGATCGCGGCGGCCGCCGTCGTCGAGCTCGGCGCGGTGCTCGCCGTGTGGCGCTGGTGGGCGGGTCATAACGCTGGCTGGAGCTCGTTGGTCGCCTTCACGATCTTCGTCGGGGCGATCTGGGTGTGGGGGCTCTACGTCAGCACGCGGCGCAAGTACACCGCCGAGCTGGAGGAGCGCGCGAAGCGTCTGGAACGCGAACGGGACGCGCACATGCAGGTCGCGGCGGCGGGCGAGCGGGCGCGGATCGCCCGGGAGATGCACGATGTGATCGCGCACAGCGTCAGCGTCATGGTGGTCCAGGCCGACGGCGCGTCGTACATGGTGGACATGGACCCGGCCCGCGCGAGACGGGCGATGGAGACGATCGGGACGACCGGGCGGCAGGCGCTCACCGAGATGCGCCGCATGCTCGGCGTGCTCCGCGAGAACGACGACGCCGGCCCGTACGCGCCGCAGCCCGGCGTCGAGCAGCTGACCGAGCTGGTCGGCCAGATCCGCTCGGCGGGGCTACCGGTCGACCTCACGGTCGAGGGGGTGCCCGCGGAGCTGCCCACCGCGCTGCAGCTGACGGTCTACCGGATCGTGCAGGAGGCGCTGACGAACACCCGCAAGCACGCCGGACCCGCGGCCACGGCGGAGGTGAACCTCCACTACGGTGATGACTCGGTGGAGATCCGCATCCGGGACGACGGCCGGGGCGCCGCCGCCCCCTCCGACGGGCGGGGGCACGGCCTGGTCGGCATGAGCGAGCGGGCCTCCCTGTACGGAGGGTCGGTGCGCACCGGGCCGCGGACCGGCGGCGGATACGAGGTCTTCGCGCACCTGCCGGTGACCGAGCCCCGACGAGCGGAGACGAGTGCGGCATGACGGACGAGGCGATGCCGATCCGGGTGATGCTCGTCGACGACCAGGAGCTCGTGCGCGCCGGGTTCCGTATGGTGCTCGACGCGCAGCAGGACCTGGAGGTCGCCGGTGAGGCCGGCGACGGCGAGCAGGCCCTGCGCGTCCTCCGGCACACCACGGCGGACGTGGTGCTCATGGACGTGCGCATGCCGCGCATGGACGGCATCGAGGCGACCCGGCGGATCTGCGTGCTGCCGGACGCCCCCAAGGTGATCATCCTGACCACGTTCGACCTGGACGAGTACGCCTTCGCGGCGCTGAAGGCCGGGGCGGCCGGGTTCCTGCTCAAGGACGCCGGGCCGACCCAGCTGATCGAGGCCATCCACGCCGTGTGCAGCGGCGACGCGGTCGTCGCGCCCAGCACGACGCGTCGCCTGATCGACCGCTTCGTGCCGCACCTGCCGGCCGAGGAGCCGGTGCCGGACGGCAGGCTCGACACGCTGACCGCCCGCGAACGCGAGGTGCTCCACCTCGTCGCGAAGGGCCTGTCCAACGGCGAGATCGCGAGCCGTCTCTACGTCTCCGAGGCGACGGTCAAGACGCATGTCGGGCGGGTCCTCATGAAGCTGGAGCTGCGCGACCGGGTCCAGGCGGTCGTCTTCGCGTACGAGACCGGCCTGGTCCACAGCGGCACGTCCGACTGAGCCACCCGGGCGGGCGATCCCGCCGCGTGAGCCATGCGAGACCGCCTGGTCCACAGCGGCACGTCCGACTGAGGAGCCCTGCGGTGTGACGCCGCCGTACGACCCAGGTCTGACATCCGGCGGACAGGTCACCGAGAAAGCTGACCGAACGCTCTCCTGCAGGCCGATGGCGGATCGGCGCCCGAAATCTAGCTTCGATCACGGCAATCCTTTCAGTGACCGAGGAGTCATCCGTGACAAGCACCGTCGTAGGCGCACCACCCGCCGTCCTGGCCGAGAACGTGGTCAAGGAGTACGGCTCCGGGGAGGCCGCCGTCCGCGCCCTGCACGGGGTGAGCGTGGGGTTCGCCCGCGGCGCCTTCACCGCGATCATGGGTCCGTCCGGGTCCGGCAAGTCCACCCTCATGCACTGCCTGGCGGGCCTGGACACCGTGAACCAGGGCACGATCCGCATCGGCGACGTGGAGGTCACCCGGCTGTCGGACAAGCAGCTCACGCTGCTCCGCCGCGACCGGGTCGGCTTCATCTTCCAGGCGTTCAACCTGCTGCCCACGCTGACCGCCGAGCAGAACATCCTGCTCCCGCTCGAGCTGTCGGGCCGTACCCCGGACCGCCGGTGGTTCGACCAGGTCGTCGACACCGTCGGGCTGCGGCCGCGCCTGAGCCACCGGCCCAGCGAACTGTCCGGCGGCCAGCAGCAGCGGGTGGCGTGCGCGCGGGCGCTCGTCAGCCGGCCTGAGGTGATCTTCGCGGACGAGCCGACGGGGAACCTCGATTCCAAGTCCGGGGCCGAGGTCCTGTCGTTCCTGCGCTCCTCGGTGCGGGAGGTGGGCCAGACGATCGTCATGGTCACCCACGACCCGGTGGCGGCCTCGTACGCCGACCGCGTGGTGTTCCTGCGGGACGGGCGGATCACCTCCGAGCTGTACGGCCCGACCGCGGACAGCGTCCTGGACGCGCTGAAGAGGCTGGAGTCCTGAGGTGCTGAAGACGACACTGGCCGGGCTCCGCGCGCACCTGCTGCGCCTCATGCTCACCGCCCTCGCCATCACGCTCGGCGTGGGCTTCGTCGCGGGCACGTTCGTGCTCACCGACACGATGAAGGCCGGGTTCGACCGGCAGTTCACCGCCTCCGCCGACAAGGTCTCGGTGGCCGTCCTCGTCAATGACGACAAGAAGGTCTCGGAGGCGACGCTGGGCGCGATCCGCGCCGTGCAGGGCGTCCAGGACGCCCAGGGGCAGGTCCGCGGCGACGCTCCGCTCCTCGGCAAGAACGGCCGGGTGTACGGCGACGTGCCGACGATGGGCATGTCGATGGCCACCGGGGCGCTGGCCCGCTACACGATCGAGAAGGGCCGCGCGCCGGCCGGCCCGGGCGAGGCCGTCCTGGAGAAGACGGTGGCCGCGCACACGGGCTACCACGTCGGCGACACGATCCGGGTGCTGGACAAGAAGAGCACCCCGCACACGTTCACGGTGACCGGACTGGTCGACGTGGGCGTCGACCAGGAGATCGGCTTCCGGGGCGCCGTCGGCTTCACCGCCCCGGTCGCCGCCGAGATGACCGGCGAGCGCGGTTACGTCGAGGTCGACGTCAAGGCCGCCCCGGGCGTCTCCACCGAGCAACTTCGCACCGCCGTCGCCCAGGCCGCCGGATCGTCGTTCACCACCGTGACGAGCCACGGGCTCGCCAAGCGGCTCGCCGCCCGATCCGGCCTGGACGTCAACCAGATCACGACGTTCTTCCTGGCCTTCGCGATCGTCGCGCTGTTCGTGGCCGCCCTCGTCATCTACAACACCTTCAACATCCTCATCGCCCAGCGGACGCGGGAGATGGCGCTGCTGCGCTGCGTCGGGGCGACCAGGGGCCAGGTCTTCCGGGGAGTCCTGATCGAGTCGGCGGTCGTCGGCCTGCTGGCCTCGGTCCTCGGTGTGATCGTCGGAATCGGGCTCGGGTACGGCGCGGCCCTCGTCTTCAACTCCGGCAAAGGCATGCCGGGCGGCTCGCTGGTCGTCTCGGCCACCCCGTTCCTCGTCGGCATCCCGGTGGGCCTCGCCGTGACCGTGCTGTCGGCCCTGATGCCGGCCCGCGCGGCGACGCGCGTGGCGCCGGTCGCCGCGCTCCGTACTCAGTCCGAGGGGCCGGTACGGGGACGGGCCGGCATCTTCCGCATCGTCGTCGGGGCGCTGCTCACCGTGGCCGGAACCGGGGTGGCCGTCCTGGCGCTGACCGCCAAACCGGGGCAGGGGCCCTTCCTCATGGTCATGGTGGCGGGCGCGCTGGTCTTCCTGGGCGTCGTCGCGCTCAGTCCGATGCTCGTGCGGGCGCTGAGCGGGATCGTCGGGGGACCGCCCGCGCGGATCTTCGGGGTGCCCGGCCGCCTCGCCCTGGCGAACTCCCGGCGCAATCCCAAGCGCGCGGCGGTCACCACGGTGGCGCTGACGGTGGGCGTCACGCTGATGACGATGTTCTCGGTGGCGCTGGCGTCCGTACGCGCGACGGCGGACAACAGCCTCACCCGCCAGTACCCGGTCGACTACCAGCTGAGCACGCAGGTGAGCAACGACGACCGGCCGATCCCCGCCGGCGCGGTCGTGCGGCTCCGCGCCCAGCCGGACTTCTCGGCCGTCATCGAGGTCCACACGACGTCCGCCAAGGTGAACGGGAAGGACGGGGACGTCGGGTCGATCACCCAGCGTTACCTCGGACGTGATCTCAAGCCGAAGGTCGCCTCCGGCTCGCTCGCCGACCTGCGGCCGGGTTCCGTGGTGCTGCACCAGGACCGGGCGAACGAGCTCGGCGCGCGGGTCGGCGGGACGGTATCCGTGCGGACCCGCCAGGGCACCGCGCCGCTGCGCGTCGCCGCGATCGTGTCCGGCGAGTCCATCCTCCCGGACGTCCTGCTCGACGAGACGGACTTCACGCGGTCGTTCGGCGCGAAGGACCCGCAGCAGGTCTTCCTGCTCGCGAAGAAGGGCGTGTCGGCGACCACCTCGCGGGCGGACGTCGACGCGGCGCTCAAGGACTACCCGATGGTGCGGGTGCGCTCCGCGGCCGATATCAAGAATCAGCTGTCGGACGCCCTCGACCAGGTGTTCGTGATCGTCGCGGCCCTGCTCGCGCTGGCGATCGTCATCTCACTGATCGGCATCGCGAACACGCTGACCCTGTCGGTGGTGGAGCGGACCCGGGAGTCGGCGCTGCTGCGGGCGCTGGGCCTGACCCGGCGGGGACTGCGCAGGATGCTGTCGCTGGAGGCACTGATCATCTCGGTGATCGGCGCGCTCATCGGGGTGGTGCTCGGAGCGGCGCTCGGCTGGGTCGCGATCTCCGCCGCCATCGACAGCGCGGTGCTCGGTCTGCCGATCGGCCGGATCGTCCTGTTCCTCGTCCTGGCGGCCGTCGCCGGCGTGGTCGCGGCGATCATGCCCGGAAGGCGGGCCGCGCGGACGTCGATCGTCGAGTCGCTGGCCGCCGAGTAGAGGCGGTCAATGTCGACAGACGGCGACAATGCAGTCACTTATTGTAACGATGCGATTACGCCCAGGTAGATCCGCTTACTGTTACCTAGGAGTATCTGGATAACTACCGTACGTACCGGCCGCCCTCCGGGGCGGCTGTGAACCGAAGTACGGGAGGAATTCAGGTGCTCAAGAAGCTCACCGCGGCCGGGGTGGCCGCAGCGGCCGTCACCGGCGCGCTGCTGCTCGCCGCCCCCGCCAACGCCGGGATCATCGGCACGAGCGGCGAGGGAGGCGTCCTGTCCGGAAACCAGGTCATCGTGCCGATCACGGCCCCGATCAACGTGTGCGGCAACGCCGTCTCCGTCATCGGCATCGCGGGCGCCGGCTGCAAGGGCGGCGCCTCGGTCGGCGGCGGCCCCGGCTACCACCGCCCGCCCTGCCACCACCACCGGCCGCCGTGCCACCGCCCCCACCGCCCGTGGTCGTCGTCCTGACCCGGTAGCGCCGAACAAGCGTTCTCCGGCCCGCCCGCAGTGCCACCGGGCGGGCCGGTGCGCTTTGTCGATCCCGGCCGAAGGTAGTCTGTGGCGGCACCGTCCGGTACCCGCAAAGGACTGGAACGACCATGACCGAGCAAACCCGGCTCGCAGCCCGACCCCTCTCCATGCTTTCGCGGACGGAGGCCGGATGACCGCATCCCACGACCGGCCGGGACGGCTGGCCGTCGGCGTGGTCGGAGTCGGCCGCGTCGGCTCGGCCCTCGGCCACGCACTCACCCTCGCCGGTCACACGGTCGTGGCCGCCGCCGGCGTCTCCGACGCCTCGCACGAACGCGCGCAGGCGCGACTCCCCGGCGTTCCCCTCCTTCCCGTCCCGGACGTCGTCACCGCCGCCGACCTGGTCCTCCTCGCCGTTCCTGACGACGCGCTCCCGCCGCTGATCGCCGGGCTGATCGCCACCGAGGTCAAGGTCGAGGGCAAGCTGCTGGCGCACACGAGCGGCCGGTACGGCGTCCGCGTCCTCGACCCCGCCACGCGCGTCGGCGCCCTCCCGCTCGCCCTCCACCCGGTGATGACCTTCACCGGACGGCCCGACGACGTCGATCGGCTGGCCGGCATCTGCTTCGGCGTGACCTCGCCCGAGCCGCTGCGCCCCGTCGCCGAGGCCCTCGTCGTCGAGATGGGCGGCGACCCCGTCTGGATCCCCGAGGACCGGCGCGCGCTCTACCACGCCGCACTCGCCGGCGGCGCGAACCACCTCGTCACGCTCGTGGCCGAGTCGATGGACCTGCTGACGCGGGCGGGCGTCGAGGAGCCCGGCCGGATGCTCGGGCCGCTGCTCGGCGCCTCGCTCGACAACGCCCTGCGGCTCGGCGTGCGAGGCCTGACCGGGCCCGTGGTCCGCGGCGACGCCGGCACGGTCGCCGAGCACGTCACCGAACTCACCCGCGTCTCGCCCGAGGCACTGGGCGCGTACGTCGCGCTGGCCCGGCTCACCGCCGACCGCGCGCTGGCCGCCGGACTGCTCCGCGCGGAGGACGCCGAGCGACTGCTCGACGTCCTCGCGGGCGGCCATGGAGAAGACACCGAGGGGAACCGGCCATGACACCCGTCATCGCGCGCACGCGTGAGGAACTCTCCGCCGCCCGGGCCTCCCTGCACGGGACCGTGGCGCTCGTGCCGACCATGGGAGCGCTGCACGAGGGCCACCGGTCGCTGCTGCGCCGGGCCCGCGAGGTCGCCGACATCGTCGCGGTGAGCATCTTCGTCAACCCGCTGCAGTTCGGGCCGAACGAGGACCTCGACCGGTACCCCCGGACGCTCCCCGACGACATCGAGGTGTGCGCCGCGGAGGGCGTCGACCTGATCTTCGCGCCCACGGTCGACGTCATCTACCCGCCCACCGCGCTCGGCGCGCGGGTCACGGTCGACTCCGGCCAGATGGGCACGATCGTGGAGGGCGCCTGCCGCCCGGGCCACTTCGACGGCGTACTCACCGTCGTCCTCAAGCTGTTCAACCTCGTCCGCCCGGACTTCGCCGTCTTCGGAGAGAAGGACGCCCAGCAGCTCGCGATGATCCGCCGGATGGTCGCCGACCTGAACGTCCCCGTCCGCATCGTCGGCTCCCCGACCGTGCGCGAGGAGGACGGGCTCGCGCTTTCCAGCCGCAACCGCTACCTGTCCCCGGCCGAGCGCCTCACCGCCGTGTCGCTGTCCATGGCCCTGCGCGCGGGCGCCGACGCGGTCGACGACGGCCCCACCAAGGTCGTACGCGCGGCGCGGACCGTGCTCGACGGGGCGATCGCGAGCGATCCGCCGCTCGAACTCGACTACCTCGTGCTCGTCGACCCGGAGACGTTCCAGGAGGTCGACGACGCCCACACCGGTCCCGCCGTCCTCGCCGTCGCCGGCCGCGTCGGCACCACCCACCTGATCGACAACGTCCCCCTCGACTTCGGCCCCGCGGAGTGACGCTCATGTTCCGCACGATGTTCAAATCCAAGATCCACCGTGCCACGGTGACGCAGGCCGACCTGCACTACGTCGGCTCGCTGACGATCGACGAAGACCTCATGGAGGCGGCCGACCTGCTGCCCGGCGAGCAGGTCCAGATCGTCGACATCGACAACGGCGCCCGCCTGGAGACGTACGTCATCACCGGTCCGCGCGGCAGCGGCGTGATCGGCATTAACGGTGCCGCCGCGCACCTCGTCCACCCCGGCGATCTGGTGATCATCATCAGCTACGGCACGATGACCGACGAGGAGGCCCGGTCGTTCCAGCCGCGCGTCGTCCACGTCGATCGCGACAACCGCATCATCGACCTGGGCACCGACCCCGCCGAACCGGTCCCGGGCACGATGACCGTCCGCGGCGACGCCGTGGAGGACGTCCCCGCCTGACGGGACGCGGTCACGCCTCCCGTACCGCGTCGGCGACCTGACCGAGCAGCGCGGTCAACCGCGCGGTGTCCTCGGGGCCCAGCTTCTCGGCGATCTGCTGTTCGATCTCTGCGACCACGGCATCGGCCAGGCGCAGGGCTTCGCGGCCGGCGTCGGTGAGGTGGAGTTCCTGTACGTGGCGGTGGCGCGGGTGCGGTCGGCGTCTCAACTGGCCCCGGTCCTCCAGGCGTGCCACGAGGGAGGCCACCGCCTGCGGGGTGACGTTCAGCCGGCGGGCGAGCTCCGCACCGGTCAGGCCGGGCTCGCTGTGGACGGAGATCAGAAGGGAGTAGTGCGCCGCCACCATGCCCAGCGACCGCAGTCGCTGCTCCTTGACGCCCTGAACGGCCCATTCCGTCCGCCGCAGCGCCCAGCTCACGCGCTCCAGCGCATCGGCTGCGACCGGCCCCTCGTCGTCGTGTCCCACGTCGTGAGCATACGACGCTGAGTAGCTATCAAGCGTTTGACACTAGACAAGCGGCTGACTGATTATGGGGTCATGTCTCGCACACTCGCCCTGATCACCGGTGCCTCCTCCGGCATCGGTGCCGCCTATGCCCGCCTTCTCGCCGCGGACCACGACTTCGTACTGGTCGCCCGCCGGGTCGACCGCCTTTCCGAGCTGGCCGACGAACTCCGTGCGGCCGGCGCCACGGTGGAGGTCCTGCCCGCGGATCTCGGGACGCGCGACGGCCTCGCCGCGGTGACCGGGCGCCTCGCCGCCGACGACGTCCGACTGCTGATCAGCAACGCGGGAGCCGGCGGCTATGCCCCGCTCGCCGAGGTCGAGCCGGACGAGATCGACCGCCTGATCACGCTCAACGCCGGCGCGCCCATCCAACTCGTCCGCGCCGCCCTCCCCGGCATGCTGGCCGCCGGTGAGGGCGGCATCGTCACCATCGCCTCGCTGCTCGCCTTCAGTGCCGGACTGGCCGACCCGCGCGTGCCGGCCCGCACCCTTTACGCGGCCGCGAAGGCCGCCACGGTGGCCTTCACCCGGACCCTCGCCCTCGAGCTCACCGACACCGGCATCCGCACCCAGGTGGTCTGCCCGGGTGTGGTGGCGACGGAGTTCAACGGTGGCTACGGACGCGACCGGCCCTTCGCCATGACCGCGGAAGACGTGGCCCGGGCCGGCTTGGCCGGTCTGCGGATGGGCGAGACGATCTGTGTCCCCGGCCTGGAGGACCAGGCGGCAGCGCTCGATGCCCTCCTGGCCGCCGAAACCGCGCTCTTGGCCGGCGGCAACCGTTCGGTGCCCGCCACCCGTTACAGCCGATCTCAGGCTCACTGAAGAGGAGCGGCCCGCGGTGTAGGTCCGGAGAGGGCGCTTCAGCGCGGCACGGGCTCGGCCCCTCGTCCGGGGAGACGACCGGCTGCGGCGGTCGCGGCGAGGGCGTCCAGGTAGTCGCGCTGGTGGACGATGCGGCCGTCGCGGACCGTGAGCACGAGGAGGTTCGCGATCGAGCACGGCAGGCCGCTCGCCGTCGCCGTGCCGACGATCGCGTGCTCGGCGACGATGACCTCCGGGTCGGCGGTCTCGTGCACGACGACGTCGCGGAACTCCTCGATCCGCACCGCCCTCCCGAACGCCGCGCGCAGGTGCGCGCTGATCCCCTCCCGGCCGTGCAGGGTGCGCGGAAAGCCGGGCGCGGCGAATGGGAACTCCAGGATCGCGTCGTCCGTGTACAGGTCGGCGTAGTCGTCGGGCGACCCGTCGAGCGCTGCCTTGAGGATGCGCTCGTACACCGCCTGTGGCCCGGAAGCCGCCCCCAGCGCGGGTGCGGGACTCTTCGTCGGCTCCGGCGGGACGGGACCGGCGACGCCGGACAGCAGTGCGTCCACCGCGCCGAGGGCCTCGGCGATGGCGAGGACGTTCTGATACTCGCGCCACAGCAGCGCGCGGCCGTCGCGGACTCGCAGGACGAGAACGAACGGGGCGGAGGCGGAGCGGCCGGTGGTCGTGACCGTGCCGGCCATCGTGTACTCCACGACGATGACCTCCGGGTCGGTGGTCTCGTGCACGACGACGTCGCGGAACTCCTCGAACCGTACGGGCATCGCCGCGCGGCTCGCCTCGGTGTGGGCGGCGAACTCCGCGCCGCCGTGGAAGCGCCGTGGGCTGCCCGGGGGCGCGCAGGGCAGCTCGATCGTGATGTCGTCGGAGTGGTCGGTCCACGCTCTCCATTCGCCCGCGAGGACTCTGTCCCGGAAGCGTTCGAAGACCTGCAGGGGGCCGGTGGATGTGGGCATGCGAATACCTCCATTCGCTCAACAGTCGTTGAGGCTCAACGAGCGTAGAGCGAAATCGGATATCCGGTCAACGCCTGTAGAGTCAGGTCGTGGAAGACGCGAACCAGCCGATGACACGGGCGGAGCGGAGGCGGCGCACGGAGGCGCGGATCCTCGCCGCCGCCCGCGAGCGATTCGCCGAGGTCGGCTACGACCGCACGACGATCCGGGCGGTCGCCGGTGCGGCCGGCGTGGACCCCGCGCTCGTCATGCAGTACTTCGGCGACAAGAAGGAGCTGTTCCGCCGGGCCGTCGAGGTGCCGCCGGACGAGGAGCTGCCGGACGACCCCGCGCAGCTCACCGAGCTGCTGTTGTCCATCGTCGGAGTGAAGCTGAGCGAGCTCCCGCAGACGTCGCTGCCGCTCCTCCGCTCGACCTTCACCCACCCTGAGGCGACCGAGCGGATGCGGGACGCGATGACCCGGCAGGTCGAGCAGGCGAGCGCGGTCCTCCCGGGCGAGGAGGCCGAGCTGCGGTCCGCGCTCATCCTGGCCATCCTGTTCGGCGTGTCCACGGGGCGGAACCTCATCGGGCTCGCCCCGCTGCGCGACGCGACGCCGGAGCAGATCACGCGACTGCTGCGCCCCTGCATCGAGGCACTGACCGGTACGCCCGGCCGCGATCCTCAGGGCCGATCCGAGGCGTGACGTCCAGCGACGTTCAGCAGCATTCAGCGGTGGGCGGCCCAGACACCACTGAATTTCGCGCGGCTCAGCCTTGATCGGCCCGTGCCCGTAGCTCGGGGATCAGGGCGGCGATCCGGTCGAGCTGGTCGCGCTGGGTGGGCAGGTCCACGGCGCCCAGGCGGATGACGAGGTGGCGCGCTCCCGCGGCGACGTACCGGCCGAGGCCGTCGAGGACCTGGTCGGCGGAGCCGGTGACGACCGCCTGGATCTTCTCCAGCTCCTCCAGTGGCATGCCGTACGTCGCCCGTGCGTAGTCCTGCAGCGCCCGGCGGCCGCTCTCGACGCTCTCATCGACCCGTACGGACACGAAGAGCGCCGGGGTGATGTCCTCGGCCGTACGGCCGGCGTCGGCGGCGGCCTTCCGTACGTCGAGCAGGCCCGTCGCGTAGTCGGCGGGGTCGGGCGGGTAGGGCAGCCAGCCGTCGTACAGCCGTCCGGTGCGGGTGAGGGCGGCCGGGGTCGCGCCGCCGAGCCAGATGGGCGGGCCGCCGGGGCGGAAGGGCATGGTCGCGGGCGGGAGGTCGTCGAATCGGAGGATCTCGCCGTGGAAGGACGTCGCGCCGTTCCACAGGTCGCGCCAGAGGGTCACGGTCTCGTCCAGCCGCGCGAAGCGCCGCTCCCACGGCACCTCCGACAGCGTGTAGAAGGGCCGTCCGAAGCGGCCGGGGAAGCCCGCGCCGACCGCCACCGTCAGCCGGCCGCCGGACAGCAGGTCGATCGACGCCAATTGCTGCGCGGCCTGGATCGGGCGGCGCAGGAACGGCAGCAGCGCGCCGGTCCCCAGCGTCACGCGCTCGGTAGCGGGGGCGAGCGCGGCGAGCATGGTCAGCGCCTCGATGCGCGGGCTGATCAGGGAGTCGTTGACGAAGAGCGAGGAGAACCCCGAGCCTTCGGCGTGGACGCCGAAGGCGACGAGGTCGCGGGGGTCGCCGTCCGGGCCCCACTGGGCGCTTCCGGTCGGCAGCAGTACACCGATGTCCATGCCGACGATGCTCACGGCCACCGTACGGCGTCCACAATTCCCTGCGGGGAATGGGGCTACGAGCCGGGGGCGACGTGGCCGTTCTCCCAGGCCCACGCGGCGATCTCTACTCGGTTGCGGACGCCGAGTTTGCGATGGAGGTTGGCGACGTGCGTCTTCGCGGTGCCCGGTGTGATGAACAGTTCGGCGGCGATCTCGGCATTGGTACGGCCGCGGGCGATCAGACGTAGCACCTCCACCTCGCGCCGGGTCAGCCGCGGTTCCGTCGCCGGCGCGGGCGGGCGGCGGGTCGCGAAATGGTCGAGGAGGCGCACGGTGATCGCCGGGCTGATGAGGGCGTTGCCCTCGGCCGCGGCGCGGACGCCCTCGACGAGCAGGGCGGGGCCGGATCTCTTGAGCAGGAAGCCGCAGGCTCCGGCGCGTAGCGCCGCGTGGACGTACTCGTCGAGGTCGAAGGTGGTGACGACGACCACCCGGAGCGGGTCGCGTACGTCCGGGCCTGCCAGGAGCCGGGTGACTTCCAAGCCGTCCCGGCCGGGCATCCGGATGTCGGTCAGCACCACATCGGGGCGTTCCCGCCGAGACAGTTCGACGGCGGCGATACCGTCGGCGGCCTCTCCGACGACCTGGATGTCGGGCTGAGCGTTCAGGATCATCCGGAATCCACTGCGGACGTCATCCTGGTCATCGGCGATGACGACCCGGGTGATCACGACGGCGAGCGTACACCGCGAGGCAGTGGCAGGACGGCCGTCACCTCCCAGCCGTGGTCGCCGAGCGGACCCGCCGTGAACTCCCCGCCCACAGCCTCCACCCGGTCGGCCAGCCCGCCCAGGCCGCGCCCGCCGCGAGGTCCGCCTCGCCGGCGCACGCGTGGTCGTGCGCGCCCGTCGTCGGCGACGCGCACCCGGACTGCGGGGCCCGGCACTCCGGTGACGGTGACGTCGATGGTCGTCACATCCGAGGCGTGCCGCCGGATGTTCGTCAACGCCTCGACGACCAGCCGGTACGCCGTCGCCGACACCTCGTGGGGCGGATCGTCGACCGCCACGGTCAGCTGAATCCGCGCACCGCACGTCTCGGCGAAACGGTCCGTCAGCCCGGCGAGGTCGGCCAGCCCCAGTGGCCGTGGCCGGGGCTCGCCGCCGTATCCGTCTCCAGGCTCGTCGTCATGCAGCATGTGAACGGTGCGGTCGAGGGACGCCATCGCCCGCAGCCCCGCGTCCTCGATGCGTTGGAGCGCCGCGCGTGCCGCCTCGGGATCGGGGGCGAACTGCGCCGCCTGGGCCTGGACGATGATTCCGCTGACGTCGTGCGCGACGAAGTCGTGGAGGTCGCGAGCCAGATCCAGGCGCTGCGCGCGGCGGGCCTCGGCCACGGCGGCGGACCGCCGCGCGGTCAGATATCTCGGGTACAGGCCGCCGGCCGCGATCCCTGCCGCGACGAGTCCGCAGAGCAAACAGCCGGCCACGGCGCCGCGCGTCGTCGCCGGCGGAACGACGTTCAAGGTCAACCGCAGCGGAAGGACGGTGATCGCGGCGAACATCAGGGTTCCGCCGAGCGCGGCGGCGCGACGCGGCGCCCGCCGTACCACCAGCCTGAGCGTCAGGCCCGAGGCGAGGAGCTCGGCCAGCCACCACAGCGCCGTCCGGTTGTCCGCGGGACCGTCGTAGATCAGGGTCGCCGCCAGCGACCCGGCGGCGGCGCCACCGGCGACCGCGGCGTTCCGGAGACGAGGGAAGGCGACCAGGGCGAGCGCGGCGGCACCCGCGAGCCAGGCCGCGCCGGTGATCAGCGGCCCGACGCGAGCCGTGTCGGTCGCGACCGGTATCCCCATGGCCGCGAGGCCCGCACCACACCACAGGGCACGGGGTCGCACCGCACCAGTCACCGGGCCCCGGTGCGGGCTATGCCGAATGGGCGAGTCACCGGGCCGGAAGATCTCCTGAACGGCCGATGTGAGGCCGGGCCCGCGACCCCGACGCTGGCCACATGAATGATCTCCACCAGCGAATCGTACGGGCCGGCGTGGCGGCGCTCGCCTCGACCGCTCTGATCGCCGGATCGACCGCTCTGGCGGCGGCCACCGCTCCGCCGAAGGCCCTGCTGCGCTCCGACACCGACCGCGACGGCCGGTTGACCGCCGCCGACGACGACAGGCGCGACACCTGGACGGCCGAACATGGCGCGATCATGCTGCCGAACCTCGACGACGACCAGTCCCGCTGCCCCAAGAAGGCCACGAACGGCGCGCGGCTCACCGACGCCGCCCTGGCCGCGTGCGACGACGCCGCGGACGATGTCGTGAACGGCACGGCCGACCTCGCGGACCTCGCACCGCTGGAGATACCTCCGATCCGGGACGTCTCCGCCTCCGCGACGGCGACGTTGCTTCCGGACGCGCGCTCGCGGGCGAAGGTTCGCGTCTTCATCCAGCGCGCGGGCACGTTCACCGCGCTCGGTCCGGACGGCGCGATCCGTGCGGACGAGCTGCGCCGTGGAGTACGGCTCGCCGTCGAAGCCCGCGACATCGTCCGCGATCCCGCCGTCTGGTCGGGCTTCAGCGAGCTCACCCTGACCGTCACCGACCATGGCCGCACGCGGACCGACCGGGTGCGGTTCCGCGTCGCCCCCGTGCTCTTCGAGAACGACCTCATGCCCCTGAACCGGGCCGTGGTGGCCGATCCCGCGGCCCCCGCGACCCTCGAAGGGGTCAAGGTCCCGCCGAAGCCCGTAGCGGGCGAAGCGGTGTACCGACGTGACCTGCGGCGCGCCCTCGACGCGGAAGGACTGCGCGAGCCGTTCCTCGAATGGCCGGCCGGCGGCGACCAGTGGATGGGCGACATGTACAAGACCGCCTACGCCTCGATGCCCGGGCCGGGCGGAAGCGAACACCGCATCGCGGTGAACCTCAGGTCGCCCGGCGTCCCGCCGAACTTCCCCGCCCGCGACCGGCCGCTGCGCGACGCGTCACGCCCGGTCTTCACTCTGCTGCGCGGTCCCGGCGTCGCCGGGGTCCAGCAGTTCGACGCGAGCCGTGTCGACCGGCCGGACGACAACCTCTACTACGGCTCTCCCAGCTCCACGGGAAACTTCGGGACGATCCCGCCGTACGGCCGTTACCGCACCGGCCGGATCGTGTACGGCGGCGAGGGTAGGTTCTCCCCGGATCCGACGTTCACGAAGATGCTCGCAGCCCAGGGCTACCAGGATCCGGTCGTCGTGGACACCAGCTGGCTCGGAGTCGGGCACATCGACGAGTTCATGCACTTCGTCCCCGCGCGCACCCGCCGAGGCTGGGCCGTGGTGATCGCGGATCCGCGCATGGGCATGGAGATCCTCAAGAGGCTCGCCGCCAACGGTGGCGGAGGCCGGCGGCTGGTCGAGGGCGTCGCTCCGGCGAAGACCGACGATCCCGGGATGACCGTGTCCCAGGCCCTGCGCGATCCGGTGCTGGTGAACGGCACCCGCATCGCGAGCGAGGGCGTCGACAAGGACCTGCGGCAGCTGCGGGAGCAGGCCGGGATCACCGAGCGGGACATCGTCCGTGTCCCCGCGCTGTTCAAAGAGCTCGAGGTGCCTCCGGGCTATCCGCGTAAGGACTTGACGATCACCTACCTGCCCGACGCCGCGAACGGCATCAGCACCGGCACCGGCGGCTACCTCGCTCCCGTCCAGCACGGGCCGCGCCAGGCCGGCGCGGACCTGTTCCAGCAGGTCACCGAGCGGGCGCTGGGAAAGGTCGGAGTCCGTGTGCGCTGGATCGAGGACTGGGACTTCGCCCACCACGTCGGCACGGCGGGCGGTGAGATCCACTGCGTCACCAATGTCGAGCGTGACCTGAGCGGCACGACACCCTGGTGGAGATAGCGGACCCGGAGGAATGGGACATCGGGGGCGAGCGGTTATAGTCAATCTGACGAGAACTCGCCTCAGGAGGAGGGCTCATGATCCCTCGACGCCTCACCGCCCCCGAACCCGGCTGGACCACCGACGCCGACATCGTCGTGATCGGCTCCGGCATCGCCGGACTCGTGACGGCGCTGCGGGCCCGTACGGCAGGACGAGTGCTGCTCGTCACCAAGGCGCTGCTCGACGACGGATCCACCCGATGGGCGCAGGGAGGCATCGCGGCGGCCCTTCACCCGGACGACTCACCGGAGGAGCACCTCCAGGACACGCTCACGGCCGGTGTCGGCCTGTGCGACCCCGAGGCCGTACGCGTGCTCGTGACCGAGGGCCCGGACGCGGTGCGGCGGCTGATGGAGCTCGGCGCCGAGTTCGACCGGAACGACGACGGGGGCATCGCGCTGGCCCGCGAGGGCGGGCACCTCAAGCGCCGCATCGCCCACGCGGGCGGGGACGCCACCGGCGCGGAGATCAGCCGTGCGCTGCTGGCGGCCGCCAAGGACCAGGGCATCGAGGTGATCGAACACGCCCTCGTGCTCGACCTGCTGATGGAGGGCGGCCGGGCCGCCGGCGTGACGCTGCACGTCATGGGGGAGGGGCGCCGCGACGGCGTTGGAGCGGTCCACGCCCGCGCGGTGATCCTCGCGACCGGCGGGCTCGGCCAGGTCTTCCAGGCCACCACCAACCCGGAGGTGTCCACCGGCGACGGCGTCGCGCTCGCGCTGCGCGCCGGAGCCGCCGTCGCGGACCTGGAGTTCGTGCAGTTCCATCCCACCCCGCTGTGGCTGGGACCGGGCGCGAAGGGCCGGCAGCCACTGATCTCCGAGGCCGTCCGGGGCGAGGGCGCGTTCCTCATCGACGAGCGGGGGGACCGGTTCATGGTCGGGCGGCATCCGCTGGCGGATCTCGCCCCGCGTGACGTCGTCGCCAAGGGGATCATGTCGATGATTTGGGAAACCGGCACCCAGTGCGCGTACCTCGACGGCCGGAACCTCGGGCCCCGCATCTGGGCGACGCGTTTCCCGACGATCCTCGCGGCGTGCGAGGAGCACGGCATCGACCCGGTGAACGAGCCGATCCCGGTCCTCCCCTCCGCCCACTTCTCCAGCGGCGGCGTCCGTACGGACCTGTGGGGCCGTACCTCCGTCCCGGGCCTGTACGCCTGCGGCGAGGTGGCCTGCACCGGCGTCCACGGCGCGAACCGGCTCGCCTCCAACTCCCTCCTCGAGGGTCTCGTCTACGGCCAGCGGATCGCCGAGGCGCTGCCCGGCGACCTCGCCGCCGCCGAGACGCCCGCGGTGGCCTCAGGCGACCTCCCGGAGGCGCGGCTGCTCGATCCGAGCGTGCACGCCGAGGTGCAGCGCATCATGACGGCGGACGTGGGCGTGCTGCGGAACGGTCCAGGTCTGGAGCGGGCCGCCGAAGAGCTCGCCGCCCTCGCGGACCGGACGACCGACAAGCCGTGCACCGAGGCGTGGGAGGCGACCAACCTGCACACCGTCGCCTCCCTGATCGTGGCGGCGGCACGGCGCCGGGAGGAAACTCGGGGCAGCCACTGGCGGGAGGACTTCCCCGACGCCGACGAGACCTGGCGGGGCCACCTGGTGTCGACCCTCGCCGACGACGGAACCCTCACCACGAGCTACGACCCCCGGGAGCTGTCATGAACGCCGAGCTGGAGACGAAGCTGCGCGCCGCCGGGCTGGATCCACAGGCTGTGGACGGCCTCGTCCGTACGGCCCTGGCCGAGGACGGCGGGAAGGACGTCACCAGCGAGCCGATCTTCGGGTACACCGCGACGGGCCGCGCCGACATGGTGGCCCGGCAGCCCGGCGTCGTCGCCGGGCTCCCCGTCGCCGAACTCGTCTTCACCTCGGTCACCGCGGTCGACTACTTCCTGGAGATCGGCGGCGACCTCAAGGTCGTGACCCGCGTCGAGGACGGCTCGCGGGTCGCGCCCGGAGACGTCCTGCTCACCGTCGAGGGCCCGCTCGTGCCGCTGCTGCGCGGCGAGCGCACCGCGCTGAACTTCCTCACCCACCTGTCCGGCGTCGCCACCCTCACCCGGCAGTGGGCGGACGCGATCGCGCACACCGACGCCCGGGTCCGGGACACCCGCAAGACACTGCCGGGGCTGCGGGCGCTGCAGAAGTACGCCGTGCGCTGCGGCGGCGGTGTGAACCACCGCATGTCCCTCTCGGACGCGGCCCTGATCAAGGACAACCACGTGGCGGCCGCCGGGTCGGTGACCGCAGCGTTCACCGCCGTGAGCGCCCCGGGCCTGCACGTCCAGGTCGAATGCGACACCCTCGACCAGGTACGCGAGGCGCTGGCCGCCGGGGCGCGATCCATCCTGCTGGACAACATGAGCGTCGCCGAGACGACCGAGGCCGTACGCCTGACCGCAGGCCGGGCCGAGCTGGAGGCCAGCGGCGGCCTCACTTTGGACGGGGCCCGCGCTGTGGCCGAGACCGGAGTCGACTACCTTGCCGTGGGAGCGCTTACCCACTCGGCAAGGGCGCTCGACATCGGCCTTGACCTCACGACAGCGGGGACCTGATGCTGCTCACGATCGACGTCGGCAACACCCACACGGTGCTGGGCCTCTTCGAAGGGGAGGAGGTCATCGAGCACTGGCGGATCAACACCGATGCGCGGCGCACCGCCGACGAGATCGCCGTCGTCCTCCAGGGCCTCGTCGCGCAGAGCCCGCTGCTGGCCGATACCGACATCAGCGGCATCGCCCTGTGCTCCACGGTCCCCTCCGTCCTGCACGAGATGCGGGAGATGTGCCGTCGCTACTACGGCGACGTCACCGCCGTCATCGTCGAGCCCGGCGTCAAGACCGGCGTGCCGATCCGGATGGACAACCCCAAGGAGGTCGGCTCCGACCGGATCATCAACGCGCTGGCCGCGAACCACATCCACGGCGGCCCCGCGATCGTCGTCGACTTCGGCACCGCGACGACGTTCGACGCCGTCTCGGCCAAGGGCGAGTACGTCGGCGGCGCCATCGCCCCCGGCATCGAGATCTCCGTGGACGCGCTGTCCGCCCGCGGCGCACAACTGCACAAGGTGGAGCTCGTACGCCCCCGCAGCGTCATCGGCAAGAACACGGTCGAGGCGCTGCAGTCGGGCATCATCTACGGCTTCGCCGGCCAGGTCGACGGCGTGGTGCGCCGCATGGCGGAGGAACTGGCCGACGACCCGGAGCAGGTGACCGTCGTCGCGACCGGCGGTCTGGCCCCGCTCGTCCTCGACGAGGCCCGCAGCATCGACGTTTACGAGCCGTGGCTCACGCTCATCGGCCTGCGCCTGGTCTACGAGCGCAACATCGGCGTCTCCGCCTGAGCGCCCGCCCGGAGCCCGGGATGGATGCCCCGGAGGCCGGTCCGGCGGCCGAGGTGGGTGCGTCGGACCGGTAGCCTTCTTAGCCGTGAGCGAGTCGTACGACGATCTTCCGGAGCAGATGCGCGTCCGCCGCGAGAAGGTGGACCGGATGCGCGCGAACGGCGTGGACCCCTACCCTCTCGGGTTCCCGCGTACCGCGACGATCGCGGAGGTCCGCGCGAAATACCCCGACCTCGAGCCGGGCGCGTCGACCGGGGAGAAGGTCGGCATCACCGGCCGCGTCATTCTCGCCCGCAACACCGGCAAGCTCTGCTTCGCCACGATCCGCGACGGCAGCGGCGACCTCCAGGTCATGCTCTCCCTCGCCAACGTCGGCGAGGAGGCCCTCGAGTCCTGGAAGCGCGACATCGACCTCGGTGACCACGTCGGCGTCGAGGGCGAGGTCATCACGTCGCGGCGCGGCGAGCTGTCCATCATGGCGGACCGGTTCGCGCTGACGTCCAAGTCGCTGCGCCCGCTCCCGGAGAAGCACGCCGGCCTGACCGACCCCGAGCAGCGCGTACGCCTCCGCTACGTCGACCTGATCGTCAACGACGAGGCGCGGCGGATGGCCCGGCTGCGCAGCGACACGGTCCGGGCGATCCGCGAGTACCTCACCGGCCGCGAATATCTCGAGGTCGAGACGCCGATGCTGCAGCCGATCCACGGCGGCGCGACGGCACGCCCGTTCGTCACGCACATCAACGCGTACGACATGGACCTCTACCTGCGGATCGCGATCGAGCTGTACCTCAAGCGGCTCGTCGTCGGCGGCATCGAGAAGGTCTTCGAGATCAACCGCAACTTCCGCAACGAGGGCGCGGACTCCACGCACAACCCCGAGTTCACGATGCTCGAGGCGTACGAGGCGTACGGCGACTACGACACGATCGCCACCCTCACCCGCGAGCTGTACCAGGCCGCGGTGGTCGCCGCCCTCGGCACGACCGTCGTCGTCCACAAGGGTGAGGAGATCGACCTAGCCGGCGACGAATGGCCGCAGGTCACCCTGTACGGCTCGGTCTCCGACGCGGTCGGCGAGGAGATCACCACCGAGACGCCGATCGAGGACGTCCGGAAGATCTGCGAGCAGCACGGCTTGGAGTTCGACCCCAAGTGGGGGCAGGGCAAGCTCGTCCAGGAGCTGTTCGAGGCGCTGGTCGAGCACACCCTCGTCCAGCCGACCTTCGTGCGCGACTACCCCCTCGAGACCTCGCCGCTCGCCCGCACCCACCGCGACAACCCGCTGCTCACCGAGAAGTGGGACCTCATCGGCTTCGGCACCGAGCTGGGCACGGGTTACTCCGAGCTGATCGACCCGATCGAGCAGCGCCGCCGGCTGACCGAGCAGTCGCTGCTGGCCGCGGGCGGCGACCCGGAGGCCATGCAGCTCGACGAGGACTTCCTGCGGGCCCTGGAGTACGCCATGCCCCCCACGGGCGGCGTCGGCATCGGCATCGACCGCATGATCATGGCCTTCACCGGCAAGAACATCCGCGAAACGATCCTCTTTCCGCTCGTCAAGCCGGAGTGACCACCGCGAGCCCCGGCGGTCCGCTCCGCCGGGGCTCGACCCGTCCGCGAGGCGATACGTTCACCGTTCTTTCAGGATCGGGCACCTGACACTCGACAGAGCCGCTGCTCAGCGCGACCTCGGTATTGTCAATTGTGATGACTTATTGACAATTCACTTGTCAGAGCCGATCCTGACCGCGCGATTGGACGTCAATCCGGAGGGTGCTCTCATGAACGTAGATCGGCTCGGCGGCCCGGTGCTGTCCCTGTTCCGCATCGTGGTCGGACTGCTGTTCGCCTTCCACGGCATGGCCTCGCTGTTCGGCGTCTTCGGCGGAAGCCATGGGAGCGGTGGTCATTCCATCGCGGTCGGCACCTGGCCCGGCTGGTACGCCGCCCTCATCCAGTTGATCTGCGGCGCCCTCGTCCTCATCGGCCTGCTGACCCGCCCCGCCGCGATCCTCGCGTCCGGTTCGATGGCGTACGCCTACTTCACCGTCCACGTGGAGAAGGGGATCATCCCGCTGCAGAACGGCGGCGAGCCGGCCGCGATGTTCTGCTGGGCGTTCCTCCTGATCGCCGTCTTCGGCCCCGGTGTCTGGGCCGTCGACTCGCTGGTGAGCCGCTCCCGCTCCGCGGTCACCGCCCGCACCGCCGACCCCCGCCCCGAAACGGCCACGACGGCATAGGGCCGTACACCTCGGCGATCACCAGACGGCTCCCTCCCGCCAATCGCAGACGAGCTCGCCGGACAGGTCCAGCGGCGCCGTCAGCGGAAGGACGTGGACGGAGCCGTCCTCTTCCTCGGTACGTTCGATGCCGGTGGGCGTGAGCACCGAGGTCGGTCCCTGCCACGGCGTCCAGCCGCGCGCCTGGTAGAAGGGCACGGCCTTGTCGGAGGCGCCGAGCGCGCCCAGCTCGTAGGCGCCACGCAGGATCCGTTCGAGGGGGTCCATCAGAGCGGCGGCGTATCCCCGGCGGCGCCGATCGGTGCGCACTCCGACGGCTTCCACGTAGCCGGTACGCAGCGCCCGCCCGCCGTGCAGCACCCGCCGCTGGACCAGGGCCGCGTGCCCGACCAGTTCGGAGTCCTCCCACGCCAGGACATGAATCCCGCCAAGGGCGTGATCCCAGTCCTGGTCGTCGAAATCACCGTCGAAGACATCGTCGAGGAGGGCTTGCACCGTCTTGAGGGTGGCGGCGTCCAGTTCACCCGTGTGCGCCGTACGTATCTCGATCACGGCCCCATCCTCGCCATGGACCCGCGACGCGGACAACCCGCCTTAGGCACGGTGCCGGTCGGGCTCGCCGATCGCCTGCCAGGGGACCGTGTTCCACGGGCTGTCCGGTGCTTCGAGGAGCGTCCGGATGTGCTTGTCCGACACCTCCTGCGGTGCCGGGAAGTCCTCGTCCGGGGTGCCGCGCAGCATGCCCATCCAGACGATCCGGCCGAGAAGGTAGTCGTCCGCGTACTCCTTCCACGACCCGTACGCCGCCGCGGTCGGCCGTACGACGTTCCACAGCAGCTGCCAGGCCTCGCCCTCGTCCACGTGACCGGCGGCGAACGCGTTCCGGACGACGTCCACGTACAGCGCCACGTCCCAGGCCAGCGGCGACAGCCCGAACCGCTCCGCGATCTGCGCCCGGTAGCCGCGCTCGGCCAGGCCGCTCAGCGACTCGAGCACGTCGCCCTGCGAGGAGATCTCCCAGTTCTCGGTCAGCCACCGTCGAGCGCGCTTGTCGTCGATCCGCTTGAACGGATACAGCGTCGTCCGCGACGCCTCAGACCCTCTATTGACCGGAGCACACAGCGACACGATCCACAGCTGGTGCATCGTCAACGGAACCGGATACTTCTCCTCGACCTTCGGCCCTCGCAACATAACCGTGCACCTTACGACAAACGACACGCCGCCCGGGCCGGCTGCCGCTCCAGACGGTCAGGATCTCGCCGGTCCCCGGTCGAAGCCATCGGGCGTCGCGGAGTGAAGTACAGTCTCCGGAATGTCGGATTATCCAGAAACCGATTCGCGGATTCCATCCGTCGATATCCCGGACATCATGTATGACACCTTCGACTATCCGGCTCATCGTGTAGTGGGCTCGTCCGCTGACGCCTTCGATCGGCTCGGCCGCTCGTCGCTGCCGGAGGAGGATAAGGCCGCGCTGGGCGTCTTCATTGAGAGGTTCTCCGGAGTCGAGTTCTACCGTGACGACGTGGTGCTCCTCGATCACCTGGAGCAGCGCAACGCGGTGAAACTGCCGCCCTGGCTACGGGAGATCCGGCAGGTGCTGTCCGGACTGGGGCCGGATGTCGACGTCCGTTTTGACGACTTCGATGAATGGGACAGCCCCCGTGCGGATAACACCGATGACGACGATGGCTTCATCGACTTGTGGTACGAGGACAGATTCCTCGGCTATCTGCAAGGGGAGGACCGCGACTTGTTGATGACCGGGGCCAGGTGCTATCCGATTCTTTGCGCCACGACAGGTGTGAACTACCTGCTTGCCGCCGACCTCAACGATCCCGAGAATCGACACATCGTCGACCTGTGCGATGAAGACGTCATGGACAACCTCTATGACGGCAGACCAGGCACGGGATCGGTCTACCCCGCATTCGAGTCGTACGCGAGCATGCTTTCGCACATCGTCGAATGCCGTACGGCGGACGGTACGGTGATCCGCGCTCGGAGCCTTTGACCCTGCCCGCCGCGGGGATGATCAATGGCCGGTCCATGAACGCGGAAGTGGTCGGCGCGCGTCAAGGGTGGGCATCAGGCCCGGCCGGGATTCCTTCGCATGCGGTCCAGGACTCGTCTGGCATAGCCGTCGGTGGCCTGGATCTCGGGGAGCGGTACGAGCGGTAGCCGGACTCGTGTCAGCATCGGAACCTTGCGGAAGATGGAGATCGGATGCAGGCACTTCGTGGGCAGTTCCTCGATCTCGGTCCATAGGGCGCCGCCGCCCCACTGGAGCCAATACATATTCCAGCGGGAAGCGCGCATCTCGTCGAAGAGGGCCGTCAGCCGGTCGAGCGTGTCACCGTCGCGCGACAGCACCATCTCGAACGCGGTGACCGGCACCGGGGCCGCCTGGAGGGCCGCCGCCATCAGCCCGTCGGCGATGTACGGGGTCTCGGCGAACCAGGAGACGAACGACGTGAACTCGATCTTCCAGCCGGCGATCCGCTCTTTCAACGGCAGCCGAGCCGCCTCGGCGATGGCGACATCGATCGCCTCCCACATCGGCTGAATCTCCAGATGCAGATCCAGCTCCATCGCCCCGAGAATCCGATCGGCGAGAGGAAGGGTCAGCTTCCGGGTGCCGTGTTCGATGGCGCTGATGCTCGACACACTCACCCCGGATCGCTCGGCGAGCGCCTGCTGAGTGAGTCGTCGAGACACTCGAGCATTCTTGATCAGCGTCCCAAGCCGTTGATTGCTGTCATCGGACATGAGAGCCATCGTGCGCCCGGCCGGGCCGCCGAATCCATCCACCGTTCACAGTCTGTGGAAAACCTGTCACGCCACATGCACGTGCAGCCACCCGCGGGGGCAGCCGTGTCGTTCCCGGGCTTCTCGCGAGGCGGGAAAACTCTCGCCTGAGTAGAACGCGCTGGAAGCGATGGTGCCCCCCCGGACAGAGACTTCCACACAGTTTGACTCGCCTTGCGTGCTATAGGTGCTCTTGCGCCACCGTCCGATTGTGATCACGGGCATTCGTGTCGATCGCTCCAAACTGTCACCTCAACGCACTGTGATTCGCCTTGGGTGCTGTAGGTGCTCCGACGCCACTCGGGCATGTCATACCTCCTCCAGATACGCTTGGATCATCTCCTTTGATAGGTCTGGGGGCAACGCTAAGGTGGCGATCTGTTCAAAGGCCTGCTGCGCGCGGAAGACTTCGGCAGGAGTGTCGATGATCTGCCCTTCGGGCCAGGCGTCGGCGTACGCGACGTCCGGTTCGTCAGGTAGCCGCATGATGGTGATCGGACCGACGATCGCGTCGTGGTTCCCCGCGGAGAACGGGAGTACCTGTACGGTCACGTTCGGGCGAGCCTCGCACAGTGAGGCAAGTTGCTCTCGCATGACCTCGTAGTCGCCGATCCGTCGGCAGAGGACGGCTTCGTCGATGACGACGTGCAGAGCCGGCGGATTTTCGCGATCAAGGATCCGTTGACGCTCCATGCGCATTCGGACCACGCGGTCTAGCTCCTCCGGCGCGATTGCTCTTCCGGGCACCTGGTTTATGGCACGGGCATACGCGGGTGTCTGGAGGAGGCCGGGGACGACCCGCCCATCGAAGAGTCGGACCGAAAGTGCTCGCTGTTCGAGATCGACGAAGTCTCCGAAGCGACTGCTGTCGGCCTGGGCCTTCTTGGCGAGTTCGGTCATGACGCCGGGGAGGTTGAAGAGGGCGTCGGCGTGCTCGCCGAAACCGGGAGGGGGCTTGCGGCGGCCCTGCTCGACGGAGGCGACCGTCCACACAGACCAGGGGACGCGGTCGGCGAGTTGGTCGCGCTGCCAACCCAGGCGTTCGCGGTGGCGGCGTAGTTCGGTGCCGAAGTAGGAGACGAAGCCGGAGGAGTTCGCCATTGGTACGGGCTCCTTGTACGCGCGGGGGGAGAGCTCAGGGGTACGAGCTGTACTCATTCCGCAGAGTAATCAGTCGGTGACAGCATCGTCAGGCAGATGGACAAGTCCGATCACAGGAGGTCACCCATGCTGATGAAGGTCGAGGGCGTGTACGTGTCCACGTGCGCCCACGTCCCCGAGAACACGCCGCTGCGGGTCGTCCGGCACGCTGATGAGGAGATCGTCTCCGTACGGTTCGGCGAGGACGAACTTCTCGTCGTCGAACTCGACGACGGCATGGTCCCGACGCTTATCGAGGCGTTGCGGACTCCGTACGAGCCCAGGAAGTCCTGACCGCGCTCACCGAATGGGCGGGGCTGTCGCCCCGCCTCCAAAACTGGGCGTCACCCGGCGCTCTGCCTGACATCCGCCTGGAGCAGGCGTGGCGACGATGTGAAGCCGTGGCGGGAGTAGGCCGAGATCGCCTGGTCGCTGGAGTGGACGGTCACTCGCTCGAGTCCGAGGTCGCGTCCGAGTGCCAGGACCGCGTCGATCAGGCGACCTCCCAGGCCGCCGTTGCGCTCTTCCGGCAGCATGTACACGCATTGCACATCACCCGAGGCTCGCTCGAATACGCGTGGGTGGGGGACGCGCTGCACGATCACCAGCCATGCCATGCCGATGACCACGTCGCCGCGGGCCATGACCAGGCATTGATGGGATGACCGGTTCTCTTTCGCCCAGGCCGCGAAGCGCGGGACGAATTCGTCCAGTGGGGTGCCGGACGTGCCGTAGAGCTCTTCCACCCACTGCCAACGCAGCTCGGCGACAACCTCGAGATCCTCAGGCCGGGCGGGACGAATCGTGATGTCGGTCATCTGGTCATCTTGGCGCTTTCAATCGGTGGGCTCGAGCTCGATCCGCAGCCGAATGATGTCCGGGTCGTCCGGGGCCAGTGTCAGTGCGTGTGCGATGTCGGCGCGTGCCTCGGCGAGTTGGCCGGCGGATCGGTGCGCGACGGCACGGTTGTACAGCAGTGCCGCGTCTTCGCCGGCGGCCAGGGCGCGCGTGAGGTCCCGTACCGCGGCTGTCGGGTCGCCGTGCGCCTCGGCCAACGCCGCTCGGCCGGCGAGTGCCGCGACGAGTCCGGGTTCGGTGGCGAGCGCCGTGTCGAAGTCGCGACGAGCCTGTTCGGCGTCGCCGGCGGCGGCCGCCAGCTGACCGCGTACACAGATCAGGTGCGGGTTGCCGGGGTCCACGGAGAGCCCGGTCCGTATGTCGCCCGCCGCGCCGTCACCGTCTCCGATCACGGCTCGCAGTCCGGCCCGGTTCACGTACGCGTCGATGGATCCGGGGTCGAGTTCGAGGACCCGGCTTAGATCACGTAGTGCTCCACAGGTGTCACCGTGTGTCTGACGGAGGACGGCGCGGTTGAAGTACATCTCGGGGAAGGGCGGGCCGAGCCGGATCGCGGTGTCGTACGCGGCAAGCGCCGCTTCGTCCTGATCCGCCGTGTGCAGCAGGTTGGCGCGGTCGAAGTGGTATTCGGCGTAGTCCGGGTCGACGGCGAGCAGCGCGTCGTACGCACGCAGCGCCTCCGCGGTGTCGCCGAGCATGGCCAGCAGACGCGCCCGATTGGACAGCAGGGTGCACCGGTCGAGCAGGTGCCGGTCCGGCGGCAGTTCGCTGTCCATTCGCCGGATGCCCTCGTCGACGCGTCGCAGCGCCCCCGCAGGGTTGCCCAGCCGGAGCTCGATCAGCGCTTTTCCGTTCTGGTAGAAGACCTCGTAGAACGTCCGGTCCTGTGGGTCGGGGAGCAGCGACGCGATGGCGATCGCGGCGTTGATCGATGCCATCGCCCGCGTGTAGTCGTGGCGTTCCGGGTCGTGGTGGCGGGTGTAGAGCATCGCGATCTCATAGTCGGAGACGCGGTGCACGGCCGGATCGGCGGAGGCCGCGCACGCCTCGCCGTAGAGCGCCTCGCTCTGTTCGCCCTGGCCGAGCAGCGCCAGGGACAGCGCCATCTGCCGGGTGAACCGCCACCAACCGTCGTCCCCGGGCTCGGTCCGTGCCCGCCCACGCCGGCCGAGGTCGACGCACGCGTCGTGGAAGCCCAGGGCGAAACAGTGATCCTGTGCGGCGGTGAGCGCGGTGACGGCGGCGTCGGGGTCGGTGCCGCGTTCGCGGTGGTAGGGGATGGCGCCGAGACGCCAGGACCAGTCGCCGGTGAGGAGTTCGTCCGCGCGAGCGTCGTGCAGCCGCGCTCGCTCGCCCGCCTCGAGTCGTTCGTAGGCCCGGAGCGGCCGCGGATCGTCGCATGTGCCGTCGGCGGCCACGAAGCGTGCGGCGAGGTCACCGGAATCGCCGAGCGCCTCGGCGTCGGTGTTCTCCTCGATGGCCTCGGCCTGCGGCCAGCCCTCGATCGAGGTCCTGGTGCACAGGAGCAGGGTCAGGAGCGACGGATCGAATCGCCGCAGGAGTATCGCGATCAACTCGCGGTCCGTCGCGTCGGCCTGGTCGACGTTCTCCAGGGCCAGGGCGGCGGATCCCGTGTTCAGCCGCCTGAGGTACTCATGAAGAAAGTCGGTGATTCCGTGGGCGATCCGCGCCGTACGGAGGCGAGAGTGGACCCGGGTGCGTTCCGCGTCCGGGATCTGATGGAACAGCGTCTCTCGCCCGATCGGAACCGTGGCGCGAAGTTCCGGCGCGACGGTGCGGATCTCCAGGTCGTACTGCTCGACCAGGTCCGGTGCGATGGCGAGGGCCGTGGGAACGACCGCCCTGATGATCGCGCCGCCGGCGGTATAGGGGCCGCGGAGGGCGGCATGCGCGTCGATTATCGGCGTCAAGAGTTTCGGCAGGCCGAAGGAATCGACGAGTTTTTCTCGATCCCATCTCGGGGGCACGATTATGACGCGATGACGAGGCGGCACCTCGAGCTCCATCTACGGTATCGGTGTCTGGCGACTGCCGGGCCGGATCGGCAGTCGCCAATTGAAGTGACTAAGAACTTCCGTGTGCCGTGGCGGCATTGCCTCCCAGTTGCTTTATCTCTGACTTTTGCACGCCTATTTTCTTCATGCGTCGCACCCCTCCCCTCGGGTGGAGTCATGGATCGGGGTCTCGATCACTCAACATCGCAGGTTGCGGCCTGTCAAGTGGTTGACCGGGACTCGGTCGCGCCGGATATCATGCCGTGCGTGCCAGCGGACGACGGGCGTGAGCTGCTCGCGCCAAGCTGTTCGGCACACCCCGCAGCTGATTATTCATCTGCATTACCATGCTTCGCTAAATCCCTTGATGGCCGGCTCGCGAATAACGCAGGACGCGGACGGTTGAAGCCGGGCGAGCCGACGTGACGCGGGGCGACTCTTTGTGGCGTCGCCGGGACTTTATGCTGCTGTGGGGCGGCCAGACGATCAATATGACGGGCACGCAGGTCAGTCAGCTGGCGGTTCCGTTGGTCGCGCTTTCCGCGCTGCACGCGTCGGCGTTTCAGGTGAGCCTGCTGTCGGCGATGGGATTCGTACCGTACGTGCTGGCCGGGCTGCCGGCGGGTGCGCTGGTCGATCGTTTCCGGCGCCGGCCGTTGATGGTGTGGTGCAGCCTGTTCCAAGGGCTGGTCCTCGGATCCGTGCCGGTCGCCATCGTGTTCGGTGACCTCACTCTGTGGCAGCTGAGCGTGGTCGCGTTCGTCGTCGCCCTGCTCGCCGCCCTCTTCGATCCCGCGTACCAGAGCTATCTGCCGTCACTGCTGCCCGCGCGGCAACTCGTCGACGGGAACGGGAAGCTGGGCGCCTCCTTCGCGTTCGCGACGGTGGTCGGGCAGAGCACGGCCGGCTGGCTGGTCGCGGCGCTGGGAGCCGCCGGGACGATCGGGGTCGACGCGGTCTCCTCAGTGATGAGCGCGCTGTCCCTGAAGCTGATCGCCGTCCGGGAACCGCCTCCGGAACCGCGTGGCACCCGGATGCGGGCGGAGATCGGCGAAGGTCTCCGCTACGTGTTCCGCGACCGGCTGATGCGCCCCGTCGTCCTGGCGAACACGATGGTCTCGGCGGCGATCGGCGCCTCGTGGTCACTGTGGGTGCTGTACGTCGTCCGCGACCTGCACTGGTCGATGACCGTCGCCGGCCTGTGCCAGGGGGTCGCGGCCGTCGGCGGCGTGCTCGGCGGACTGTGCACCGAACCGCTCGCCAGGCGGCTCGGCCTCCCGCTGCTGATGCTGGTCACCACGCCGATGTACGTTCTTGACCTGGTGCCGACCGTGCTCGTCGGACCGGGTCTCGCCGGTCAGATCGTGGTCACCGTCGGATACTTCGTGGCACTGGCCGGCGAATTCGCCTATGTCAACGCCAACCTCAGCTACCGTCAGCTCATCTGCCCGCCGGACCTGCTCGGCCGGATGAACGCCACGACGCGCTGGCTGTCATGGGGCATCCGGCCGCTCTTCACCCTGATCTTCGGCTTGATCGCCACCTGGATCGGCGTACGGGCGGCGCTCGGCCTCGCGGCCGGCCTCTTCGCGTTCCCGTTCGCCATCCTCATCGCCTCACCGCTGCGTGGGCGTTAATCCGGATGCTCGGGGGAGCGGGCGGGTGTTACGGTCGGCGCGACAACGCAGGGAACAAGAGCCACGAAGGAGTGGGGCTGATGACCGTCGCAGTGGTGGCTGTCGCACGCAGCACACGGTCCGTCCTCACCACCGGGGTCCTCGGCTGACCTTCTTCCCACGGCGACCCGCTGTCCCGCGGGCGCATGCCGGGACCCCGCTTCACCAAGGGGTTCACGTTGTCCTCTCATTCTTCTGATCATTCTTCTGAGTTCTCTCATGACCTGTCCGCGTACGGCTGGGACGAGGAGCGCGAGCGGTCGTTCGCCTCGTATCGGACCAACGGGCTGGTGCCCGCGCGGATCGTCGGCGTCGACCGGGGCCGGTGCGACCTCGTCACCGAGAACGGCCCGCTTCAGGCCGGTACGTCGCTGGTGCGGTCGCCCGACCCCGTCGCGCTGCCCTGCACCGGTGACTGGGCGGCCGTACGGCCGGGCCGCGACCCGCAGGTGACGGATCTGCTGCCGCGACGCGGGGTCATCGTCCGCGCCGCGGTGTCGCGGTCCTCGCACGGCCAGTCCCTGGCCGCGAACGTCGACGTCGCCGCCGTGGTGGTCTCCGCCGCCGCCGAGATCAAGCCCGGTCGCGTCGAGCGGCTGCTCGCGCTGGCCTGGGAGAGCGGCGCGACGCCGGTGATCGTGCTGACGAAGATCGACGAGTCGCCCGATCTTCCGTCGCTCGTGACCGAGACGCGGCAGGCGGCGCCCGGCGTGGAGATCGTCGCGACCAGCGCCGTCACCGGTGAGGGCATCGAGGCGCTTCAGGCCGTGCTCACCGGCACCGTGGTGCTGCTCGGCCCGTCCGGGGCGGGCAAGTCCACGCTGGGCAACGCACTGCTCGGGACGGCGGTCCTGGAGACCGGCGCCGTACGCGCGCAGGACGGCAAGGGTCGGCACACGACGGTGCGCCGGCAGCTGGTCCCGCTGCCGAACGGCGCCGTGCTCATCGACACTCCGGGTTTGCGCGGCGTCGGCGTGTACGACGCGGAGGAGGGGCTGCGGCGGACGTTCGCCGACGTCGAGGAGTTCGCTCGGGGGTGCCGCTTCGGCGACTGCGGCCATGACTCCGAGCCCGGCTGCGCGGTCATAGCCGCGATCGCCTCGGGCGCGCTGAGCCGACGGCGCCTGGACAGCTATCGCAAGCTGGAGCGCGAGAACGCCTGGGCGGCCTCCCGTAGCGACGCGCGGCTGCGTAAGGAGCGCACGGACCGCCAGAAGGCCATCACCCGGTCGCTGCGCGAGACCTACGCCGCCCGCGACCGGCGGCGCTGACCGATCTACTGGTCACGGCCGGGCTTCGGCGCACGGTGGACATCTCCCCCGCGAGGGGGAGGTGCCTCACCGTCGCGAGGGGTCCGGCCGGGCGCGCCGCGCGTGATCGTTGAGAGGTCAGCACAGCCTGGACATGGAGGTCCGATCGCCGTGGTCGCCCTGCCCGTCTCACGTCCCGACCCTGCTCAGGCTCGGCGAGGGGCCGATGTGCCTCGCTGGGCGGTCATCGCAGCGTGGGCGACGGTGTGGTGCACGGTCCCGTCCTCGATCTGGCGGCTCGCGCTCGGTGTCGGCGTCGACGTCGGTTTCACCGGCCGGCTCGGGCACCTGTACACGGGTACCGCGATCCTGGCGTACGTGCTGTTCCTGTCGGTGACCTCGCAGGCCGCGGCGTTCCTCACGCTCGGGTTGGTGCGGTCGTGGGGTGAGGTCGTGCCGGGGTGGGTGCCGTGGCTGGGCGGGCGTCGCATCCCGCCCCTCGTGACGATCGTGCCGGCGTCGGTCGGTGCCATGGCGGTGATGGGGCTGTGCGCGGCGGTCACCCTGACGTCGCACGGTCCGCTGGACAATCCCGACTTCCCGCAGGGGACGGCCGGCGTGATCATGGACGTCTGCTATGCGCCGCTGCTGGCGTGGGGGCCGCTCGTGGCGGTGTTGACGATCGCGTACGCCCGTCGCCGGGCACGGAAGGGCTGAGAGACGTGAACGCCGGGGTCGACACGGTGGGCATGTCGACCCCGGCGTCCAACCGGGGGACCGGGGGTCTCAGGGGTCCCGGGGGGGTGGGGGCGGCCCGGCTAGGGCCTCGTACGGCCGTCTCCGGCCGGTTTTCCTCTGATCCGCAGGCGAGGAAGGTCGTTGGTCTTAGGCGGCGTGAGCGAGCTCCCGGTGAACAGGGACGCTACGACCGTCGGGGAGCAGCTCGCCGGTGTCCTCGAAGACGATGACGCCGTTGCAGAGCAGTCCCCACCCCTGCTCGGGGTGGTAGGAGACGAGGCGGGCCGCGTCGTGATCGGGAGCGTCCGCCGTCGGGCACTTCGGCTGGTGCTGGCACATCGCGGATCCTCCCCTTTCTTCGCTGGGCATGTAGTCGTTCTCATCCATCAGCATGCCGCGTGACCTGCGCCACCGAAGTGGGAAAAATACCCGGACGACTACCTGAACCGCGTACGTAGGTATACGTATGCGGGTCGCCGGAAGGCCCGCTCAGGGGTGGATCAGGTGGTACGCCGCGTACTCGATGCGTTCGCGGGCCTGGAGGAGGAGCGCCGAGATCTCGCGTTCGCGGGCGTCATCGAGCCGGATGGCGGGGACCGAGACGCTGATCGCGTCGCGGGCCGGGCGCTGGAGCCGCAGGGCGACCCCGAAGCAGCAGACGCCCGAGGTGTTCTCCTCGCGATCGATGGCGTGGCCGCGTTCGCGGACGTGCCTGAGCTCGGCGCGGAGATCGTCTTGATCGGTGATCGTGTGCGCGGTCTGGCGCTCGAGGGCCTCGCGGAGTACGGGGTCGGGGCGGTCGGCGAGCAGGGCCTTGCCGAGCGAGGTGCTGTGCGCGGGCACGCGCCGGCCGACGCGGATGACGGGCCGCAGGTTGTGTCGCGACGGTCGGGAGGACAGGTAGACGACGTCGTAGTCGTCGAGGCGGCCGAAGTGCACGGTCTCGCCGGTGGCCTCCGCGAGCCAGTCGAGGACCTCGTGGGCCATGCCGACGACGGGATCGCCGTCGATGTAGGACGCGCCGACGAGCAGCGCGCGCATGCCGATGCGGTACAGCGTGCCCGTGGGGTCGGTCTCCACCCAGCCGAGCTGGACGAGCGTGCGCAGCAGGGCGTACAGGCTGCTCTTGGGGTAGCCGAGCTCCTGCTGGATCTCGGTCAGGCTGTACATCCCGCCCTGGCGGGCGAAGAAGTCGAGCAGCGCGACGGTCCGCGTCGCGGACTTGACGCCCGGCGCGGCTCGCTCGGTCGCGTCCATACAACCCCTCCAGAGCAGCCGGCCTGCGCCCATCGGCGCGGCCCGGCGACCACGCCGGAGCCAGAAGACAGCTTAGTCGCGTTCAAGCCTTGTTCATATATGCGAACACTGGTTATGGTTGTGGACACTTTTAGCGGTCGAGCATCCGGAGGACTCTCCTATGGCCAAGATCACCCTGAGCCATGTGGTCAAGGCGTACACGAACGAAGTCAAGGCGGTGGACGACCTCAACCTGGAGATCCAGGACGGGGAGTTCATGGTCCTCGTGGGCCCGTCCGGGTGCGGCAAGTCGACCGCACTGCGGATGATCGCCGGCCTGGAGGACATCACCGGCGGTGAGATCTCCATCGGCGACCGGGTGGTCAACAACCTGGCCCCCAAGGACCGCGACATCGCGATGGTCTTCCAGAACTACGCGCTGTACCCGCACATGACGGTCGAGCAGAACCTCGCGTTCGGCCTCCAGCTGCGCGGCACGCCGAAGCCGGAGATCAAGAAGCGGGTCAACGAGGCCGCCAAGATGCTCGGCCTCGAGCAGTTCCTCAAGCGCAAGCCGGCCGCCCTGTCCGGTGGTCAGCGGCAGCGTGTCGCGATGGGCCGCGCGATCGTCCGTGAGCCGCAGGCGTTCCTGATGGACGAGCCGCTGTCGAACCTCGACGCCAAGCTCCGTGTGTCCATGCGCGCCTCCCTCAACCAGCTGCACGACCGGCTCGGCGTCACCACGGTGTACGTCACCCACGACCAGATCGAGGCCATGACCCTCGGCGACCGGGTCTGCGTGCTCCGCGAGGGCAAGCTCCAGCAGGTCGACACCCCGCAGAACCTCTTCGACAACCCGGTCAACCTGTTCGTCGCCGGGTTCATCGGCTCCCCGGCGATGAACTTCGTGACCGCCGAGCTGGTCCGCGACGGCGGCGCCCACGTCGTCTTCGCCGGCAACAAGCTGCCCGTCCCGGACTCGGTGCTGGAGGACCGTCCCGGCCTCGACGACTACTTCGGCAAGGAGATCATCCTGGGCGTCCGGCCGTCCGACTTCGAGGACGCCGGCCACAACGGCAGCGACTGGCCGACCATCCAGGCGCACGCGGACGTCACCGAGGAGCTCGGCAGCGAGATCAACGTGATCTTCGCGATCGACGCGCCGCCGGTCGAGCACAAGGACACCGCCGACCTCGCCCACGACGCCGACGAGGACGACGCCGCGATCCCGCTGGCCGACAACAAGGCGCTGTGGACCGCCCGCGTCAACGCCCGCTCGCACGTGCGTCCCGGCCAGGACATCGAGCTGTCGATCGACACCAGCCGCCTGCACTTCTTCGACGTCGGCACCGGCCTGGCCATCGGCCACCCCGAGGCCGCCACGGTCGCCGCCGCCACAGCCTGACCTTTCTCGCTCAGGGCCTCCTCCCTCCGGGGCGGAGGCCCGTCGCGTGCCCTCAGGCAGACTCGCGGACGATGAGCTCGGGGGACAGGACGACCTGCCGGTGCTCGTGCTGCTCCGGGTCGCCGGTCTCCGCGAGCGCCAGCTCGGTCGCGGTCCGGCCGAGCTCCTCGCGCGGCTGGCGTACGGTCGTCAGCGGCACGACGGCCGTCGCGGCGAGGTCGATGTCGTCGTAGCCGACCACGCTGATCTCCGTGGGCACCTTCACCCCCGCCCGTACGAGCTCGTTGATCAGTCCGATCGCGAGCAGGTCGTTGCCGCAGAAGACCCCGGTGGGCAGGGGGTCCAGCTCGAGCAGCCGCCGGGCCGCCGCGCGCCCGGCCGCCGCCGTCATCTCCGGCTGCTCGAGCGTCGTCAGGGCGTGCTCGTCCAGTCCCGCGTCCCGGGCCGCGCGTACGGCGCCCGCGTGGCGCTCGCGGACCGGTCCGATCGACAGCGGGCCGGTGACGAACACGAGCCGGCGGTGGCGCCGGCCCAGCAGGTGACGGGCTGCCAGCGCTCCGCCCGCGCGGTGGTCGACCGCCACCGAGCAGATGCCGGCGGTGGTCCGGTCGAGCAGCACGACGGCGAGCCCGCGCCCGTGCAGTTCGGCCACGCGGGCCGCGCCGAGCTCCAGTGGGCTGATCAGCAGACCGGAGACGTTCTGTTCCTCCAGGAAGTCCAGACAGCGCTGTTCCTTCGTCGGAGAGCCCTCGCTGGTGCACCAGAGGGCGTCGAACCCCTCGGCGTTCATCACCACCTCGGCCGCCCGGCCCACATCGCTGAAGTACGGGTTGGCCATGCTCGGGACGACCACGCCGAGGACGTGGCTCTGCCCCTGCCGGAGCTGTCGTGCGGTCTCGTTGCGGACGAAGCCGAGCTCGCCGATGGCGGCCTGAACGCGTTCCCGGGTTGCTTCGGCCACCAGATTTGGCCGATTTAGGACATTCGAAACCGTGCCCACCGAGACTCCTGCATGTATCGCCACATCTCGGATACTGACGCGCGTCAACGCTTCCACCTTCCCGGTGAGTGCGGTTTTCGCAGGTCGACAAGGGTGAAGAACTGTGGCCGATGTGTTACGTAGCGGAACGGATATGAGCGTCTACGCGTCGTAACATGCGAACCCTTGACGCCCCGCAGACGGCCGCTTAGCGTTCCGGAGCGGAGCGTAGCTTGAAACGATTCACGATCTTTGCCGGATCACTGCGCGAAAGGGATGGGGGCGAGGGCGCACACATGACCCCATCCGGACACGCCGAATTCGGTCCCGGCACCAGCGCCGGGACGTTTCCTCGTGCCATCGACTTGGCACCGGAGGCGGCGTTCCCGCTCAACTCTCCAACGTATGAATCGTTACCCGGAGTTCCCGCGTCGCGCATCCTCATGCGGACGGGAGGCCAACTCCGGTCAAGCGCGCTCCGGCCTACCCGTGCCCATGCGGCGGTCGCCGCATCCCCGCAGCCATCACCCGGGACGAGGGAGGACGGAGTGGAACAGGCCACACTCACACGTCGTGGCACCGACGATCCGCGTCTGAGCGAGGATGAGCTCCGCTTGCTCTCGCAGATCGCCACAGGTGTCACCGCAGATGTGGCGGCGCGGAAACTCGAGCTCAGCGCGCGCACCTTGCGGAGGAGGCTGCGATCGATCTGTGACCGCCTTGATGTGAACACCCCTATCGAGGCCGTCGTATGGGCGGCACGGAGGCAGCTCATCTGATCGGTGACGAGGGCATCCCGGCGTTCCGGCTAGTGTCCCCTGTTTGTGGAGATAGCGATCCGCCGTGCCCGCGTGACCGACGTCCGGGCGATCCGGCGGCTGGTCGACCTGTACTCCGGGCCGGGCCGGCTGCTGGAGAAGTCCACCGTCACCCTCTACGAGGACGTCCAGGAGTTCTGGGTCGCGGAGGACCGGGAGAGCGGTGACGTCGTGGGCTGTGGTGCGTTGCACGTCATGTGGGAGGATCTCGCCGAGGTTCGTTCGGTGGCCGTCGATCCGTCCCGGCATGGGCGTGGGGTGGGGCACCGGATCGTCGCGCGGCTCCTCGAGACCGCGCGCGAGCTCGGTGTGCGCCGCGTGTTCTGCCTGACGTTCGAGGTGGAGTTCTTCGCCCGGCACGGGTTCCAGGCCCTCAAGGGCACTCCGGTCTCACCGGAGGTGTACGAGGAGCTGCTGCGCAGCTACGACGACGGCGTGGCGGAGTTCCTCGACCTCGAGCGGGTCAAGCCGAACACCCTGGGCAACACCCGGATGCTGCTGCACCTGGAAGGGTAGTGAATGAGCGAGCCATATCCGCAGTACGGCCGGTCGGCGGAGTACGCGGAGCACGGGTCGTACGGCGGCGAGCACCACGGATCGTACGGCGGGCAGGAGCCGCAGGCGGAGCTGATCCTCGCCCCGATCGCCCGGCGGGCCGGCGCACGGGTGATCGACGCGGGGCTGCTCGGGGTCGTGGGGTTCGCCCTGATCCTGCCGTTCATGATCGCGGCGGTGGGCCTCAACGAGCCGGCCAACCACGTCAAGAGCGGCGGCGGCATCTGGTCGGGCACTGCCATCGTCGGGTGGATCCTCGTCCTGGGCATCCTGCCGTTCGCGTACGAGGCCGTGCAGCTCGCGCTGTGGGGGCAGACGCTCGGCAAGCGGGTGCTGCGCCTGCGGGTGCTCACCGAGACCGGCGAGCCGCTGACGCCCGCCCGCGCGGCGGCCCGGGCGGCGGTCAACAACGTCGTGTACCTCTTCGGCTGCGGCGTCGGCACGGTGATGGCGTACCTCTGGGCGATCTGGGACCAGCCTCTGCACCAAGGGCTGCACGACCGGCTGGCGGCCACCGTCGTGGTCGACGACCGAGAGTTCGCGGACGAGTGACCGAGGAGGCCGTCGACGCGGTGGCCGAGCCGTCGCAGCGTCTGGTCGCCCGCATCATCGACACCTTGATCGTCGGCGTGCCCATCGCCACGGGCGCGACCGAGATCTTCCCCCGCGAGACCGCGCAGACGGTCGTGGCGCCGATCGCCTTCGCCGTGACCTTCTTTCTCTACGAGGCGGTGCAGCTCGCCGTCTGGGGGCGCACGGTCGGCAAGCGTCTCACCGGACTGCGGGTGATCTCCGTCACGGGGGAGCGGCCGACCGTCGTACAGGCGCTCATCCGCGCGGCGATCTACGCGCTGCCGCCTGCCGCGCGCCCCGTCCCGATCCTCAACATCCTCGCCGCGATCTTCTGGCTGGCCGAGAACGGCCTGCAGTTCGAGGGCTCGTACCGGCAGGCGCTCCACGACCGCGCGGCCGGCACCCTCGTCATCGACGTCCGGCCGCGCGCCCTGAACGAACCCGCCCCCGCCGACGAGCCCACCGCCGACGAGCCCGGTCCCGTGGAGGAACCGGGTCTCGCGGAGGAACCGGGCCTCGTGGACGAGCCGCGCTCAGATCAGCCGTAGCTGACGGTCGCGGGGGCGGCGGCGGGCGGCCTCCGGGCGGGTCACCAGTTCGGCGGGGATCGAGCGCAGGAACGGCGACGGCTCCCGGCGCCGCGTGGACGACAGGAACAGGTGCGTCTGCGCCCGCGTCATGCCGACGAAGAACAGCCGGCGTTCCTCCGCCTCGTCGCTGTCCGGCAGCCGCAGCGGCAGCAGGCCGTCCTCACAGCCGATGACGAACACGACGGGGAACTCCAGGCCCTTGGCCGCGTGCAGCGTCAGCAGCGCGATGCGGTCGGCGCGCGGGTCGTACGCGTCGACCTCCGCGCCGAGCGCCAGCTCGCCCAGGAACGCCTCCAGGTCGTCGCCGCAGCGGACGGCGAGCGGCGTCAGCAGCTCGGCCGCGGACCGCAGCACGGCCTCGTCGTGGATCTCGATGAGCGCGCCGGTGGCGCCGCGGAGCCGGTCGCGCAGCGGCCCGCCGTGGTGGCGCAGCTCGTGCGCGAGCTCCCGCACGCCCGGCCGCTTGAGGAGCCGGTCGTGCGAGCGCTTCTGGAAGGGCATGCCGGCGCGGGTCAGCGCCTCCATCACCGGCTCGGACTGCGCGTCGGTCCGGTACAGCACGGCGATGTCGGAGAAGTCGAGATGGTCGGCGTGGTGGCCGTCGGAGCGCCCGGAGTCCATCGAGTGGAAGGACGACCCGCCCAGGAGCCGGTCGATCGTGCCCGTGACGTAGTCGGCCTCCGCCTGGGCGTCCGCCGTCTCGTGCACCTGGATGAGCCGGTCGCCGGAGCGCTGCGGGACGAGCGTCCGGTCGGGCACGAGGCTGGTGGCGGCGATCGCGCGTACGGCCCCGTCGACGATCGCGGGCGCGGAGCGGTAGTTGCGGGTGAGCTGCACCGTCGTCGCGCCGGTGACGTCGTTCTGAAAACGCAGGAAGAAACCCACGTCCGCGCCGCGGAAGGAGTAGATCGCCTGGTCCGGGTCGCCGATCGCGGTGAGCCCGCCGTCGGGCCGGGTCAGCAGCCGCAGCAGGGCGTACTGCGTCTCGTCGACGTCCTGGTACTCGTCGACGCTGATCCACGGCCAGCGGCCGCGGTACGCCTCGGCCAGCTCCGGGTCCTCTTCCAGAAGGCGTACGGGGAGGCGGAGCAGGTCGGTGAAGTCGGCCAGGCCGCGCTCGCGCAGCCGCTTCTCGAAGGCGCTGCGGGCCTCGGACTCCTCCGGACCGCCCGGCCCGTCGAACCCGGCGAGCAGCTTCCGTGCCTCCTTGTCCGTGCCGGCCATCTCCCGGGCCACGTCGAGCCGGTCGGCCTCGTCGGCGATGCGGAAGCCGTCGGGGAGCCCGGCCCGCGCGTGCTGCTCGCGCAGGATCAGCGCGCCGAGGCCGTGGAAGGTCGTCACGGTGAGCCGGGCGGCGCGTCCAGGCAGGAGCGCGTCGAGGCGCTCGCGCATCTCCTCGGCCGCCCGCCGGGTGAACGTGATCGCCAGACAGTGCTCCGGCGGGACGCCGCGCTCGCCGACGAGGTGGGCGATCCGGTGCGTGAGGGTGCGGGTCTTCCCGGTGCCCGGCCCGGCGATGATCAGGAGCGGCCCGCCGGGATGCGCGGCCGCCGCGCGCTGATCGGGGTCGAGCCCGTCCAGCACGGATCTCCCAGTGCCCTCGTCCGGTCTTCCCGTGCCCTCGTCGGGTGCCGATTCCCCGTCGAGCCCGTGCCGGCTCTCGTCCGGTGTGGGCCCTCCGGTGGCATCGTCTTGCTCGGCGGCCTCGACGGCCTCCAGGATGTCCTGTTGCCCCTCGATGGGTACTTCGTCCGGCACGGCCCCGTCGGGCGTTTCTGCGGCCTCTGACGGCTCCGGAGCGGTGCTCTGGGACGGAGGAGGACGGTCGTCGGCGCCGGGCACGTCGAACAGGCCCGGCTCCCGTACGGCCTTCGCGGGCGGGGTCTCGGGCAGGTCGAAGAGGCCCGAGTCGTCCGGCGCGCCGAGGAGACCGACGGCGAGCTTGCCCTCCCGGCGGAGCTCGCCGGGCTGGAAGAGCCGGATCACGCCGTACTCGCCGTCGTATCCGGCGTCGCGGACGACCTCCCCGCGGCGCAGCCGGGCAATGGCCTCGGCCAGGAGCTCGCCGCCCGCCCGGCGTACGTCGTCCAGGGGCACCTCGTCGAGGATCGTGAGCTCCGACCCGAGCGTCGACACGAGCTCGGCGATGTGCCCCAGCACGGACTTCGAGCGCGGCCCGACGCCGCGGATCTCGCTGACGATCTCCGGCAGCGGGATGAGGTTGCGGAAGTCCGCCGCGCTCTCGGGCCGCCTTCCCTCAGGGTGATCGGCGAGCTCGTCGACGCGGTACAGCACGCCGATGGTCAGCGGTCGGCCGCAGGAGGGGCAGCGCCCGTCCTGCGCCTTGGTCTCCTCGGGCTCCAGCCGGACGCCGCACTTGCGATGCCCGTCGAGGTGGTACTTGCCCTCCTCGGGGAAGAACTCGACGCTCCCGGCGTACCCGTCGCCGGTCTCCAGGGCGGCGCGCAGGGCGTAGTAGTCCATGTCGGTGTCGAAGGCCGACGCCTCGCGGGCGAGCGCGGGCGGGGAATGCGCGTCCGAGTTGCTCACGAGGCGGTACCGGTCCAGCGATTCGACACGCCAGTTCATGAGGGGGTCGGAAGAAAGACCCGTCTCGACCGCGAAGATGTGGTCGGCCAGATCGTCGTAGCAGTCGGCGACGGCGTCGAATCCGGATTTGGACCCCAGGACGGAGAACCACGGCGTCCACACGTGCGCGGGGATGAGATACGACCCCGGGTCGCTCTGCAGTGTGATCTCGAGAAGGTGCCGCGAGTCGAGGCCGAGGATGGGCCGTCCGTCGGAGGTGACGTTGCCGATCCGGGCCAGCGCTGTGGTGATGCGCTCGGCTGCCTCGAACGAGGGGGCATAAAGAAGGTGATGTACCTTCCGTGTACGTTCACCCTTTTTGTAGATCGTGGAGATCTCGACGGAGAGCAGAAAGCGCACCGGAGCCCGGCACGCGGGCGGTAGTGTGCGAGCGACCCGTCGCTCGAGCTCGGGCCGCAGCCGGAACAGGCCCGGTTCAGCGGGAACGAGGTTCTGCCGCAGCTCCTCCATCCACGCCGGATGCGTGAAATCCCCGGTGCCCACGACCGATACGCCTTTGCGCCCGGCCCACCAGGCCAAGTGTTCAAGGTCACAGTCCTTGCTGCAGGCGCGGGAGTACTTCGAATGGATATGAAGGTCCGCGTAGAACATCACGTCGTCGCCCGTCGTCTCGATCGTCCGACCCAACCCCATTGGATCCTGCCATGCTCGGGGACTTATGATCGCCGGATCGCGGGGCCGGGCGGATTCGCGGAGCCCCTTCGCCACAGGGGATCCAGGACTCCACGGCCGGGTGGCACGGCACATTCGCGTGCTGTGCTGGGGCTTAAGCGCCGGTTCGACACGGTTATTCGCCATGCCGGGAGGATCGCGAAAACGGAGACACGACCCGGTTTAGCGCCTCGACCTCATCGTCACAGCTCCGCCGCCTCCACCCCAGGACGCTGCGGGAACACCGGTAGTGGCTTCGTTCGTTGACCATGGGTCTCGCGATGGGGCCGCCGAATCCCGGCGCTCCTGCGGACCCGATGTTCGCCGGGTGCCCGGTCCGGAAAGGGGCGGGTGTACCCACGGGGACGTGCTGCGCGACAATTTCACCATGAGGATGCACGCCCATGGCCACTGAGCCCGGGCGAGCGTCCCGTTAAACCCGACGGGAACGGAAGGCGTGGGTCGGATGTGGAAGGACCTCGCGGCGCTCGCGCCGCCTCTCACCGTGGCTGCCGCGTTCTTGGCAGGCGTGTTCTGGGTGGTGCGGCGAGAGATGGGCGGTAAGCGCCGCCGCGAACGCACCCCGGAGAACCGCCGGAGCGGTCAGTAACCCCAGGGATCCGGAGCGATTGCTGGGGATAACGCTGCGTAACGGGCGTGCTAAACTCGGATCTGTGGTTCGAATTGTCATCGACCACTGTGGCGGTATATCTTTGGCAACCGAATGCAGTTTGCTCCGGTGAAAGGTCAGTCTCCATGGCAGAGCAGATCATTAAGCGCCTCATCGACGACCTCGATGGCGGCGAGGCGGAGGAGACGGTTCCGTTCTCCATCGACGGAGTCTCCTATGAGATCGATCTCAGCAGCGACAACGCAAAGAAGCTGCGCGATTCTCTGTCGCCGTTCGTGGAGCACGCGCGGAGGGCCGGCGTGGGACGCCGCCGCCGCAGCCGTGCCGCCTCGAGCCGCGAGCGCAGCGCGGACATCCGTGCGTGGGCGAAGGCACGTGGCATCAAGGTCAACGAGCGCGGCCGCATCCCGGCGACTGTCGTCGAGGAGTACGAGCGCGCGCACTGACCCGCGGCATGCACAACGCAGATCGGCCCGTTGCCCGACATTTATCGGCAGCGGGCCGTTCGCTTGCGGCGTACGGGGAACATCCAGGGCCCGCGCGGTAGTTGGATGAGGATGAACAGCCCTAGCCCGGGGAATCTCTTCTGGTACGGCGCCGAGGCAGTGACCGCGGGGCGGGGCTAGCATGCGGAAGGACAGGGTCGGACATCCCGGCTACTGCCCAACCGCTCTGTGAGGAGCGACGAGATGTTCGAGAGGTTTACGGACCGCGCGCGGCGGGTTGTCGTCCTGGCTCAGGAAGAGGCCAGGATGCTCAACCACAACTACATCGGCACCGAGCACATCCTCTTGGGCCTCATCCACGAGGGAGAGGGTGTTGCCGCCAAGGCTCTGGAGAGCCTGGGCATCAGCCTCGAAGCCGTCCGCCAGCAGGTCGAAGAGATTATCGGCCAGGGGCAGCAGGCTCCTTCGGGACACATCCCGTTCACTCCGCGGGCGAAGAAGGTCCTTGAGCTGTCGCTGAGGGAGGCGCTGCAGCTCGGCCACAACTACATCGGGACTGAGCACATCCTGCTGGGCCTGATCCGCGAGGGTGAGGGTGTTGCGGCCCAGGTCCTGGTGAAGCTCGGGGCCGACCTGAACCGCGTCCGCCAGCAGGTGATCCAGCTGCTGCACGGGTACCAGGGCAAGGAGCCGGCGTCGTCCGGCGGGCCGTCGGAGGCCGCGCCTTCGACGTCGCTCGTGCTGGACCAGTTCGGCCGCAACCTGACGCAGGCCGCGCGCGAAGGCAAACTCGACCCCGTCATCGGGCGAGAGAAAGAGATCGAGCGGGTCATGCAGGTGCTGTCCCGCCGTACCAAGAACAACCCGGTGCTGATCGGTGAGCCCGGCGTCGGTAAGACCGCGGTCGTCGAGGGCCTGTCCCAGAAGATCGTCAAGGGCGAGGTCCCCGAGACGCTGAAGGACAAGCAGCTCTACACGCTGGACCTCGGGGCCCTGGTCGCCGGCTCGCGCTACCGCGGTGACTTCGAAGAGCGCCTGAAGAAGGTGCTCAAGGAGATCCGCACGCGCGGCGACATCATCCTGTTCATCGACGAGCTGCACACGCTCGTCGGTGCGGGCGCCGCCGAGGGCGCGATCGACGCCGCCAGCATCCTCAAGCCGATGCTGGCCCGCGGCGAGCTGCAGACGATCGGCGCGACGACGCTGGACGAATACCGCAAGTACCTGGAGAAGGACGCCGCGCTCGAGCGGCGGTTCCAGCCGATCCAGGTGGCCGAGCCCTCGCTCAGCCACACGATCGAGATCCTCAAGGGCCTGCGGGACCGCTACGAGGCGCACCACCGCGTGTCGATCACCGACAGCGCGCTCGTGGCCGCCGCCCAGCTCGCCGACCGCTACATCAGCGACCGGTTCCTGCCCGACAAGGCGATCGACCTCATCGACGAGGCCGGCTCGCGCATGCGCATCCGCCGCATGACCGCGCCGCCGGACCTGCGTGAGTACGACGAGAAGATCGCCGACGTGCGGCGCGAGAAGGAGTCCGCGATCGACGCGCAGGACTTCGAGAAGGCCGCCGCCCTGCGCGACAAGGAGAAGCAGCTTCTCCAGTCCAAGGCGCAGCGGGAGAAGGAGTGGAAGGCCGGCGACATGGACGTCGTCGCCGAGGTCACCGAGGAGCTCATCGCCGAGGTCCTCGCGACGGCCACCGGCATCCCGGTCTTCAAGCTCACCGAGGAGGAGACCACACGGCTGCTCCGCATGGAGGACGAGCTGCACAAGCGGGTCATCGGCCAGAACGACGCCATCAAGGCGCTGTCGCAGTCGATCCGGCGTACCCGCGCCGGCCTGAAGGACCCCAAGCGCCCCGGCGGTTCGTTCATCTTCGCCGGCCCCTCGGGTGTCGGTAAGACCGAGCTCTCCAAGACCCTGGCGGAGTTCCTGTTCGGCGACGAGGACGCGCTGATCCAGCTCGACATGTCCGAGTTCATGGAGAAGCACACTGTCTCGCGGCTGTTCGGCTCCCCGCCCGGCTACGTCGGGTACGAAGAGGGCGGCCAGCTGACCGAGAAGGTCCGCCGCAAGCCGTTCTCCGTCGTCCTGTTCGACGAGATCGAGAAGGCCCACCCGGACATCTTCAACTCGCTGTTGCAGATCCTGGAGGACGGTCGCCTGACCGACGCCCAGGGCCGGGTCGTGGACTTCAAGAACACCGTCGTGATCATGACGACGAACCTCGGCACCCGCGACATCTCCAAGGGTCTGTCCGTCGGGTTCGCCCGCGAGAACGACGAGCAGGGCTCGTACGACCGGATGAAGGCGAAGGTCAACGAAGAGCTCAAGCAGCACTTCCGGCCTGAGTTCCTCAACCGTGTCGACGACACCGTGGTCTTCCACCAGCTCACGCCGAAGGAGATCATCCAGATCGTCGACCTGATGATCGCCAAGGTGGACGAGCGGCTCAAGGACCGCGACATGGGCATCGAGCTTCGCCAGGAGGCCAAGGACCTGCTGGCCGAGCGCGGGTACGACCCGGTGCTGGGCGCCCGTCCGCTGCGCCGCACGATCCAGCGGGAGATCGAGGACAATCTGTCCGAGAAGATCCTCTACAACGACCTGCACGCCGGCGAGATCGTCATCGTCGGGGTCGAGGGCAGCGGCGAGACGGCGAAGTTCACCTTCACCGGTGAGCCCAAGCCCGGCTCCGTCCCCGACTCTCCGCCCCCTGCGGCCGAGTCGATCAACCGGCAGTAGTCCCCGGCACGACGTCAGAGGCCCCGCGCTCCGCATGGAGCGCGGGGCCTCTGCATATCCCGTTATGTCCGGTTTCTGCGCTTTCCGCTTTTGGCCAACCACATTTTCGCTGGCAGGCATCGAGTAAGATCATTTACTCCTGGATGCCGTACGGGAAGGTCGTACGTGGGCGAGGCGGCGAGCGGGATCAGAGTGGGCAGCGGCCCGACGGGGCGGTCCAAGTGACGGATCTGCGTACCGATATCGCGCATTCCGCGCGGATCTATGACTACATGCTGGGCGGCAAGGACAATTTCGCGGCGGACCGCGCGGCGGCGGCCGAGATCGTGAAGCACCTGCCCACGCTGCCGGTCTCCATGCGGGCCAACCGCGACTTCATGCTCCGCATGACCCGTTACCTGGTGCGCGAGATGGGCATCCGGCAGTTCCTCGACGTCGGCACCGGCCTGCCGACCTCGCCGAACCTGCACGAGGCCGCCCAGGAGATCGCGCCGGAGACTCGCGTGGTCTACGTCGACAACGACCCGATCGTGCTCGCGCACGCCCGGGCGCTGCTCACCAGTTCTCCGGAGGGCCGGACCGCCTACATCGACGCCGACTTGCGCGACAGCAAGACGATCTTCGAGTCGGCCCGGCTCCACGAGACCCTGAACCTGAGCCGGCCGGTCGCCCTCACTCTCATCGCGATCCTGCAGTTCTTCATCGACGAGGACGAGGCCCACGAGGCCGTACGGGCCTTGGTGGAGCCCCTCGCGCCGGGCAGCGTGCTGGCGCGATCTCGGTGGTGCCCGACGCCGAGCGAGAGAGCCCGCTGGCCGACGGGGTGGCCGCCTACCGGTCCCAGGGAATCCCGATGAAGATGCGCACCAAGGCCGCGACGGAGCGGTTCTTCGACGGCCTGGACCTCGTCGAGCCGGGTGTCGCCAGGGTCACCGAGTGGCGTCCCGACGGGCCGGTCGATCCGGACGATCCCGCGCCGCACATGTACGGCGGAATTGCGATCAAGCGCTGACCGCCGTGCCTCAGACCTCGTTCTCCACGGCCGGAGGGTGGGTGTCGTCTTCGGCCGCCGGTACGGCCGGAGGGACGGTCTGCGCCCACTCGGCCCAGTCGGCCAGCGCCTGGTAGATCCGGACGGCCGCCTCGACGGCCACCCGCATGGAGCGGGTCTGCGGGGCCGTCCCGAAGTCGCCGCGGTCCTTGGCCGCCGCGTAGCCGCGTGCCATGTCGGCGACCTGGGAGAAGAACTCCTGTTCGCGGCGTAGGTGCGTCTGGAGGTCGTCGGTCTCCATGAGCCAGAAGAAGAACGACCGGAGCACCGACTCGGTGCGGAGGGTGTGGTCGACCTCCTCCTCGGTCAGCCAGCGGCGAATCTCGGCCCGCCCGGCATCGGTGATCCGGTAGGCCTTCCGGCCGCGCGGGCCGTGGCTGTCGACCTCGATCATCCCGGCGTCGGCGAGCCGGGACAGTTCGGCGTAGATCTTCGGGTGCTGGGCCGGCCATACCGGTCCCAGGTGCTCCTCGAAGCGCCGGGCCAGGTCATAGCCGCTGGCGGGTCCTTCGGCGAGCAGCCCGAGCAGCCCATGCCGCAGCGACACTCCGTCACCGTCCTCCCTCGAGATCCGTCCGTCCATCTTGACATGTCCTCCGGTACGCCTGATGATCGTGCTGTCCCAAGGTACATGTCCCAAAGTACATGTGAGGTCGATCATGAGTCAGGCCATCGGGAACGGGCGTGCCGTCTTCATCACCGGAGCCACCGGCGGCATCGGCACCGCGACGACGCGCGCCCTCGCCGAGCGCGGCTATCGCGTCTACGCCGGCGTACGCGGCGACGCGCCCCACCTCGCCGAGATCCGCGGCGTCGAACAGATCCACATCGACGTCACCGAGCCGAAGAGCGTCGCCGAGGCCACCGCGGAGGTCACCCGGCTCCAGGGCGGCCGGGGCCTCCATGCCGTCGTGAACAACGCCGGGATCATCATCCAGGGCCCGCTGGAGCTGGTGCCGGCCGAGGACCTGCGCCGCCAGTTCGCCGTCAACGTCTTCGGGCCCGCCGAGGTCATCCGGGCGTTCGCGCCGCTGCTCCGCGAAGGCCGCGGCCGCCTGATCAACATCAGCGCCCCGACGGCGAGGCTCGCGATGCCGTTCGCCGCTCCCATCTCGGCGAGCAAGGCGGCGCTCGACGCGCTGTCCGACGCCCTACGGATCGAACTCGGGGCGCAGGGTGTCGCCGTCGTCACGGTCGTCCCCGGAGCCGTCGAGACGCCGATCTTCGCGAAGGCGGAGGCGGCGGCCATGGAGGCCCTCGCGGACGCCGATCCGGCGCGGCTGGCGCTCTACCGGTCACGGATCGAGGCCATGGGCGCCGCCATGGCGAAGATGCGGCAGTCCAAGCCGGAGACGGTCGCCGACACGATCGTCAAGGCCGTCGGGGCGACCCGGCCGAAGGCACGGTATCTCGCGAACTCCGATGTCCGCCCGGCCCTGCTCGTGTCCCGGCTGCCGGTGCGGCTCCGCGACCGGGTCGTCGTCGGCCTCCTGGGCCTGCGCAAGGCCGAGGCGGCCGGCCCCGCACTTGGCTCCTGACCGGCCCCGCACTCGGATCCTGAGAGGAAGAAGAGATGACAGACATCGCCCTCGTCACGGGTGCCACCGCCGGACTCGGCCGGGCGGTCGCCACGGCCCTCGCCGAGCGCGGGACGCACGTCCTCGTGCACGGCAGGGACGCCGAGCGCGCCGCCTCCGTCGTGGACCGGATCGAGAAGGCCGGCGGGACCGCGCAGGCCTACCTCGCCGACCTCTCCTCACTCGCCCAGGCCCGCGACCTCGCCGACCGGGTGAGCGCCGACCACGGCGCGCTGCGGCTGCTGGTCAACAACGCCGGCGTCGGAGCCGGGCGCCCGCCGTACCGCAGGCGGCACCTGAGCGCGGACGGCCACGAGCTGCGCTTCGCCGTGAACTACCTGGCCCCGGTGCTGCTCGCCCGGCGGCTCGCACCGGCCCTTCGAAAGGGCGTGCTCGCCCGGATCGTCAATGTCGGTTCCGTCGGGCAGGCTCCGGTCGACTTCGCCGACCTGCGCATGGACGCCCGCTACAGCGGCAGCCAGGCGTACTTCCGCAGCAAGTTCGCGCTCGCCGCCTTCAGCTTCGACCTCGCGGACGAGCTGGCCGACGGCGGCGTCACCGTGAACTGCCTGCATCCGGCGTCGTTCATGAACACCCACATGGTCCGGGAGGCGATGGTCCCGCCCATGTCGACCGTCGGCACGGGGGTGAAGGCCGTGATGAACCTGGCGGTCGGCTCGGCCGGCGGGGCCACGGGCCGCTACTTCGACGGCACCGGCGAGGCCAGGGCGCACGAGGGGACGTACGACCCGGCGATCCGCTCCCGGCTGCGCACGGTCACCGCCGAGCTGCTGGCGCCCTTCCTGACGGACGACGGCCGGACCGCCGTCGGATAGCCGCGCCGAGCCCGTGGGCGAACGCCTCGGCGCCGGTGGTCCGGACGAGGACACCGGGCCGGCCCCGCCCATGACGCGCCCGCGTCCGATCAGTGGCCGGTCGCGCCGTCGATGCGCTCGCGGAGCAGGTCGGCGTGGCCGTTGTGGCGGGCGTACTCCTGGATCATGACCGAGTAGACCCACCGGAGAGTCATCTCGACCTCGCGGCGGGGATCGAGGAACGTCTCGTCGAGGGAGCGCCCCGACGTGATGCGGCGGACGAGCTCGACCTCGCAGAGGTAGGTGGTGAAGTCGTCTTCCGCGTCGGCGGTCTCGACGTCGAACTCCGCGTCCAGGTCGTCGTCGGTGACGTACAGGTAGCCGGGCCGCTCCCCGGCGAACCGGTACCGGAACCAGTCGCGCTCCACCTCGGCCATGTGGCGGACGAGGCCGAGCAGTGACAGGTCCGACGGCTCGACGGAGCGCCGCTTGAGCTGCTCGGCGGTCAGCCCGCCGCACTTCCCCAGCAGCGTCCGCCGATGGTGGTCGAGCCAGGCCTCGGCGCTCGTGCGCTCATCGCCGGTCAGCGCCTCGCGGGGAACGGGATCGCGGTCGATCTCCGGTGCCGTCCAGGTCATGTCTCACCAGCTCCACGGGGTCAGCGGGGGAGGGCGAAGCGGCCGTCGTCGAGGGGGTCGATCAGGCCGTCCTCGATGAGCGACGAGAGGGCGCGCTCACGCTGCCGTACGTCGTCCCAGGCGTCGTCGAGTGCGGCGCGTTCCACCGGGCCGCTGGCGTGCCGCAGAACGGCGAGGAGGCGGCCCCGGCACTGACGGTCCGTCCCGGCGTACGTCTGGCCCTTGCGCGCCGGACCGTCGTACGCGGGCTTGCCGGCCAGCCGCCAGGCGCAGGAGGCGATGACCGGGCAGTCGGCGCAGCGCGGAGTCCGGGCGGTGCACACGAGCGCCCCCAGCTCCATCACGGCGACGCCCCAGGTCGCGGCCGTCTCGGCCTCCTCCGGCAGCAGCGACTCGGCGAGGCGCACCTCGGCGGCGGTCTGCGTCTTCGGCGGGTACTCCACGCCGGTGATCACCCGGGCCAGCACCCGGCGCACGTTGGTGTCCAGGACGGCGTGCCGCTGCCGGTACGCGAAGCTCGCCACCGCGGCGGCGGTGTACGCGCCGACGCCGGGCAGCGCGCGCAGGTCGTCGTACGCCGACGGCACCTGCCCGTCGTGGCGTTCGACGATCGCGCGGGCGCTCGCGTGGAGGTTCAGCGCGCGCCGGGGGTAGCCGAGCCGTCCCCAGGCGCGCACGGCCTCGCCGGGCGGCTCGGCGGCCAGCGCGGCGGGCGTCGGCCACCGGGTCAGCCACGCCTCGTACGCGGGCAGCACGCGCGACACCGGGGTCTGCTGCAGCATGATCTCGCTGACCAGGACCGCCCACGGAGAGGCGTCCGGGCGCCGCCAGGGGAGGTCCCGGGCGTGCTCGGCATACCAGCTGAGAATGGGTTCGGCGTAGGTAGGTCGGTGCATGGTGATTCGATCCTGACACGGCGGGTCGCGGTACCGTGCATTGATCGAAAAAGGATACTGAGCGTATGGACTCCGACACGCAACGAGACCTGGGGGAGGCGGACGCCTACTGGCGCCGCCGGGTCTACGTTCTGGCCGGGGGGATCACCGCCATCGGTCTGATGGCGTGGGCCTGCTCGGGTCCCGACCCCAAGAAGCCGACGTCCCAGGTGCGCAACGCCGCGGCCACGATGAGCCCGCTGCCGGTCGCCGTGACTCCGACGGCGACCCCGGGGACCCCGGGGACCCCGGCGTCTCCGGCCGCCACCGTCACCGTCACGGTCACGCCCTCGGCGGCGATCGCCGGGAAACCGCGCAGCGGGGATCGCTGTGCCGACGCGGACGTCGTCGTCGCGCTCACGCCGACCAAGGACGTCTACAAGAGCGGAGAGCACCCGCACTTCCGGCTCAGCGTGGTGAACACCGGGCGCCGGGCCTGCACGTTCGACGTGGGCGCGAAGGCACTCCGGCTCCGGATCACCTCGGGCGCGGACCCGGTCTGGTCGTCCGACCGGTGCGCGGAGGGGCCGGCGTCCGACATCCGGATGCTGCGGCGGGGCGTCCCGTACATCACGGACGTCGGCTGGGACCGTACGCGCTGCGGCGGCGACTCCCGGGCGCTGCCGGGGACGTACGTCGTCACGGCAAAGGGCCGGGGGAGCCGTACGGACGGCCAGGTCTTCCGCCTACGCTGAGTCTTCGGCGAGGGCGGTGACCATGCGGGCGACGAGCGTGCGCGTCTCCTCGAAGGTCGCGTCGCTCAGGGCCGGGGAGCCGATGAGCGAGCGCATCACGCCGAGGCCGAGCAGCAGCGCGCCCACGAGTTCGGCGCGCAGGTCGGCGTCCAGGCCGCCCATCCGGTCCGCGAAGTCCTGGAGATAGTCCGCGCAGATCCGCTCGCGCAACTCGTCGCGTATCGCCGGGCGGCCGGAGGAGCGCAGCATCACCAGCAGCGGGTGCTCGCCGTCGAACTGCTCCCAGTCGGCGAAGACGACGTCGTGGAGCAGGGCGTCGGTGATGTGCGCGAGCGGACGGCCGTCGTCGCCGAGGCCGGCCGGGACCTCGACGTTCACCGCCTCGCCGTAGAGCCGGTCCTTGGAGCCGAAGTAGCGGAAGACCAGCGCCGGGTCCACGCCGACGTCGCCCGCGATGTCACGTACGCCCGTGCCGTCGTAGCCGTGCTGGGCGAAGCGCAGGCGGGCGGCTTCGAGCAGCGCCGCGCGGGTGGCCGCCTTGTCGCGGCGCTTGGGCTGGGTCATGAAGTCAGCATAAGTCATCAGTCGTTGACTTGATGCGAGGATCTCGCCTAGCATCCTTGGTCATCGGTCGATGACTTGTGACGGAAGGTCGAGGCATGCGCACATACGTGATCACCGGCGGTACGGACGGGATGGGCCGGGGGCTGGGGCTGCACTTCCTCCGGCGCGGAGACCGGGTGATCGCGGTGGCGAGCGGGGAGACCAAGGGCCGGGCCTTCCTCGCCGAGGCGGACCGGCTCGGCGCCGCGGACCGAGCCGTTCACCTGCGGGCCGACCTCAGCACCGTGGCGGGCATGCGCAAGGTCATCGACGAGGTGACGGGAGCCGCCGACGCGGTGGACGGGCTGGTCTTCGGGGCGCAGCGCTTCCGCCCCGAGCGCGAGGAGACCGAGGACGGGCTCGAGTTCACCTTCGCGCTCGCCTACCTGAGCCGCTTCGTGATCGGCCACGGCCTGATGGAGCACCTGGAACGCGCCGAGGCGGCCGTCATCATGAACATCGCCGGGCCCGGCGGCATGCCGGGCCGGATCCACTGGGACGACCTTCAGCTTCGCGACGGGTACAAGGGGATGCGGGCCGCGATGCAGACCTCTCGCTGCAACGACCTGCTCGGTGTCGGCTTCGCCGCCCGGTATCCGGACGCCCGGACCCGCTACGTCCTCTACAACCCCGGCTTCGTGGCCACCGCCATGGCCGACCCGCTGCCGCAGCCCCAGCGGGCCATCACCAAGACGCTCGCCCGGTTCTTCGCGACGCCGGTCGACAAGGCGATCGTGCCGATCGCCGGACTGCTCGACGATCCGCCCGCGGCCGCCGTCACGGCGTTCAAGCGCGGCCGGCCGCTCCCGCTCACCGGGACGGACTTCGACCCCGCCGCCGCCGACCGGCTCCACGAGGTGACGACGGACCTGCTGGCCCGGGTGGCCGCGCCCCGCCGGTGACCGGGGGTCATCGCGCTTCCGGCTGGGTGTCGCCGTACATCGCCACCCGGTAGAGAGCCGCGAGCGCGTCGTCGATGGGATGAGGCTGCGGCTTGCCCGAGGAGTCGAGCCGGTTCCACCTCTGCAGGTTCACCGCGATGGACATCTGCCGCCGGCCGTCGGCGCGGGTCATGGCCAGCGCTCCGGCACCCCAGACCGTGCCGCCATGGCCCCAGAAGGTGTCCTGGCCGGGAGCCTTCATCGGGTGCAGGCCGAGGCCGTAGTCGATCGTCTTGCCCTCTTGGGAGATGACCGGGACGGTGCGTTGCATCTGCGCCAGCGACGACCGGCTGACGATCTCGCCGGCGAGCAGCATGCCGAAGAAGCGATTGAGGTCCGCGACGGTCGATATGAGCGAGGCCGCCGGCCCCACGAATGACATGTCATAGACGCTGTAGTCGCGCGGTGGGTCGATCATGCCGAGCCACGCCTCGTACATCTGCGAGTGCGGCCCGTCGACGTACGGCTCGGCGGGGAGTTCGGTGTCCTGGAGCCCGGCGCGCTCGATGACGTTCTGGGTGATGTACTTCTCGGCCGTGGTGCCGGTGACGTGTTCCAGGAGTTCGCCGAGGAGCAGGTAGTTGGTGTTGGAGTACACCCCCGGAGTGCCGCCCGGGGTGCCGACGGCGGGTGCGGCGACCCCCATCTCGATCAGTTCGGTGGCGTGGAACCGCGTGAGCCGGTTGTCGTCCAGGCTCTGGGGCCTGGTGTCCGCGAGGACGGGGAACGCCTTGAGCGAGGGGTAGGCGTACGGCAGGTATTCGGCGAGCCCGCTGGTGTGGTTGATCAGCATCCGGACCGTGATCGCGTCCCCGCGTTCGCCGGGAACCAGTTTCGGCAGGTAGCGGCCGATCGGCGTGTCGAGGCCGATCTGACCGCCCTCGACCTGCTGCAGCACCGCGGCGGCGGTGAAGGGCTTGGTGATGCTGCCGACGCGGTGCCGCATGTCGGCGGTGACGGGACGACCGGTGGCGACATCGGCGACCCCGGCGGCGCCGCGCCAGACCTGGTCGCCGTCACGTACCTCGGCGAACAAGCCCGGCATGCCGGCGCGGTGGACATTCTCGATGGCGGCGTTCAGCTCCGCGGGATCCAGTGGGTTCGTCATGTCCCTAGTATGCACGCACCGCGTGCAACGGCAAGTGCATAAGTTATGCTGACTTCGGACGAGAGGGGTGGGATGGCAGGCCGAAGGCGTTGGTCGACCGAGGAGATCCTGGACGCGGCGGCGGAGCTGCTGCGCACGAGCGACGCCGAGTCGTTCAGCGTGCGCAAGCTCGCCGCGGCGCTCGGGACCGACTCCTCCAGCCTCTACCGGCACTTCCGCAACAAGACCGAGCTCCTGCGCGCGGTCGCCGACCGGATCCTCTTGGCCGCCATGGACGGTTACCGCCCCGAAGGCGACTGGAAGCAGCGCATCACCGCCGTGGCCCTGCGCGTGCGGGAGGCCTTCGGCCGGCAACCCCAGCTCGCCGCGATCTGGGGACGCTACGCGTCAGGCGGCACGGGTTCCCGGCTGGTCATGGAGGAGGTGCTGCAGGCCCTGCGAGCGTCGGGCCTGCCCGACGAGGAGATCCCGGCGCGCTACCACCGGCTTGTGATCCTCATCGCCGCGTTGATCGCCTCCGAGGCAGGGATCAGCACCATCACCCCCGAAGAGTACGAGCAGGGCATGGAGCAGTTCCGCGTCGCCGTGCTGGGCGCCGACCCCGAACGCTTCCCCGCCCTGGCCCACTTCGCCCGCGACGTCCGCCCTCTCGGGGCCGACCGTCGCGCCGCGTTCGAAGAGATCCTCGCCACCCAACTGACCCAGGTCGAGGCCGGCATCCGCTGACGTTAGGGGCCTGGGGCCGGCTTCGGGAGAAGAGCGGCGGCTCAGACGTAGCGCTCGAGAATCGAGGACTCGGCCAGGCGGGACAGGCCCTCGCGGACGCTGCGGGCCCGGGACTCGCCGACGCCGCCCACCGACTGCAGGTCGTCGATGCTGGCGGCGAGGAGCTTCTGCAGGCCGCCGAAGTGCTCGACGAGCCGCTCGACCAGCAGGCTCGGCAGGCGCGGAACCTTGGCGAGCAGGCGGTAACCCTTGGGACTGACCGGCGTGTCGAGCGGATCGTTGCCGCCGAAGTCGAGGACCTCGGCCACGGTGGCCAGGTCGAGGAGATCGTTGGCCGAGAGCTGGTTGAGCGCGTCGAGAACCTCCGCGACCGACCGGGTGCGGTCGTCCGGCTGATAGTCGCGGACGATCAGCTCCCGGTCGATGTCGACGCCGGAGACCAGCTCGTCGAGCTGGAGGGACAGCAACCGCCCGTCGGTGCCGAGCTCGACGACGTAGCCGTTGATCTCGTCGGCGATGCGGCGGACCATCTCCAGGCGCTGCACGACCGCGCTGACGTCGCGCGCGGTGACGAGATCCTCGATCTCCAGCGCCGACAGCGTGCCCGACACCTCGTCGAGCCGCAGCTTGTAGCGCTCGAGCGTGGCGAGGGCCTGGTTGGCGCGGGACAGGATCGCGGCGGAGTCCTCCATGACGTAACGCTGGCCGTCGAGGTAGAGCGCGATGATCCGCATCGACTGGCTGACGGACAGCACCGCGTAGCCGGTCTGGCGGGCGACCCGCTCGGCCGTGCGGTGCCGGGTGCCGGACTCCTCGGTCGGGATCGTCGGATCCGGCATGAGGTGCACGCCGGCGCGCACGATGCGGGTGCAGTTGGCGTCGATGACGATGGCGCCGTCCATCTTGGCCAGCTCGCGCAGCCGGGTGGAGGAGAACTCGACGTCGAGCTCGAACCCGCCCGTGCACAGCCCGGCGACGACGCGGTCGTACCCCATCACGATGAGTGCGCCGGTGTGGCCGCGAAGAATGCGTTCCAGCCCGTCACGGAGCTGCGTCCCAGGAGCGACGGCGGCAAGCGTTGCGCGGCGTCGCTCGTCTTTGCCCTTGTCTTGTGCTGGCACGTGACCCCCGGAGGTCGCTGGACGGCGGTCAGTTTATCGGTGAACGCGGAAGGTCGACCCCGCTCCCCTCACTCCGTCGTGGCGCGCCCGTCCGCGTTCGCCACGGCGAACGCGATGCCGAGCGCCGTCCACACGTCATCCACTTCTGCCACTTGCATACCCTCATCCGTCACGATCGTGCCACTGGTGCGGCCGTTCGTCGGATCGAGCGACCCGCTCGGGACGATGGCGCGCCGGTAGCCGAGCCGGGCCGCCTCGGACAGGCGCCGCTTGGCCGCCTGGACACCGCGGACCTCGCCGGCCAGGCCGACCTCGCCGAAGGCGACCATGTCGGAGGGGAGGGTCGCGTCGTTGGCGGCGCCGGTGACGGCGAGCGCCACGGCCAGGTCGACGGACGGCTCGCTGAGCCGCACACCGCCCACCGTCGCGGCGTACACGTCGCGATCGTGCAGCTTGACGCGGCAGCGGCGCTGCAGCACCGCGAGCATCATCGCGACCCGGGCGGAGTCGAGCCCGGAGGTCATGCGCCGGGGGTTGGCGAGCGGCGACGGGGCGACCAGCGACTGCACCTCCGCCACCAGCGGCCGACGGCCCTCCAGCGTGACCGTCACGCAGGTGCCCGGAGCGGGCTTCTCCTGGCGGGTGAGGAACAGGCCGCTGGGGTCGGCGAGCCCGATGATCCCCATCTCCGACAGGTCGAAGCAGCCCAGCTCGTCGGTCGGGCCGTAGCGGTTCTTCACCGCGCGGATCATGCGCAGCCGGCTGTGCCGGTCGCCTTCGAAGTAGAGCACGACGTCGACGAGGTGCTCCAGGACGCGGGGGCCGGCGATCGAGCCGTCCTTGGTCACGTGGCCGACGACGACCGTGGTGATGCCGCGCTCCTTGGCGACCCGGATCAGGTTGGCGGCCACCTCGCGGACCTGGCTGACGCCGCCGGCGGCGCCGTCGACCTCCGCCGAGCCGATCGTCTGGATCGAGTCGACGACCACCAGCTCGGGTTGCACGGAGTCGATCTGCCCGAGGACGGCGGCCAGGTCGGTCTCGGCGGCGAGGTAGAGACGGTCGGCGATCGAGCCGATCCGGTCGGCCCGCAGCCGGACCTGCTCGGCCGACTCCTCGCCCGTGACGTACAGCGCGGTGCCACGGCCGGCGTGCAGCGCCGCGACCTCCAGCAGCAGGGTGGACTTGCCGATGCCCGGCTCGCCGGCCAGCAGCAGCACCGCGCCCGGCACCAGGCCGCCGCCCAGCACGCGGTCCAGCTCGTCCAGCCCCGTGGGGGCGGTCTGCGCGGCCTTCACGTCGACCTCGCCGATCGGCCGGGCCGGCGCGGTCACCGGGCCGGCCGTCACGACCCGTGCGGGCTTGGCCGCGCCCGCCACGTCGACCGTGCCCCACGCCTGGCACTCCCCGCAGCGCCCGACCCACTTGGACGTCTGCCAGCCGCACTCGGCGCAGCGGTACGCCTGCTTAACGCTCTTCGCCATGGCCGTGACTGTACGGCCCGCCGATGACAAATGAGAGTGACCTTGATGACCGAGGGTGACATAGTAATCACCGGCCGACTCCGGACAGGGGCATTGACGGATCCTGTCCGCCGGGCCTTACTGGCGGCCAGACGGGCAGGGAGGGTGCGATGCGCAGGTGGGTGGCGCTCGTGGCGATGGTTCCGGCGATCATCATGGGCGGCCCGGCGCGGGCGGACACCGGCCGCTACGTCGCGCTCGGCGACTCGTTCACGGCGGGACCCCTCATCCCGCACCGGCACGGCACGCCGATCGCCTGCCTGCGCTCCGACCACAACTACCCGTCCCTGGTGGCGCGGCTGCTCGAGCCGACCGCGTTCACCGACGTGAGTTGCAGCGGCGCCACGACCGAGGACACGACCCGGGCCCAGCCCGTCCTGTTCGGGCACAACGCCCCCCAGCTCGACGCGGTGACCCGGGACACCACGCTGGTGACGATCGGCATCGGCGGCAACGACATCGGCTACAGCCGCATCGTCCTGGCCTGCGCGACGCTCAGCCTCACCGCGCCCCACGGGACGCCCTGCACGCGGTACTACGGCGCGACCCTCGACCAGCGGATCGCCGCGACCGCGCCGAAGATCGCGGCGCTCCTGCATGCCGTGCACGCCCGCGCGCCGCGCGCCCGCGTCCTGCTCGTCGGCTATCCCCGCATGCTGCCCGCCCGGAAAGGCTGCTGGCCGAACGTGCCCACGGCCGAAGGCGACGTCCCGTTCCTCGACGCGTTCGAGCGACACCTCAACACGATGCTCGCCGAGCAGGCCCGGCTCGGCGGAGCGAGCTTCGTCGACGCCTACACGAGCGGCCGGCGGCACGACATGTGCGCCGCCGACCGGTGGGTCGAGGGCATCCTCCTCACCAACCCGGCCGCGCCGGTCCACCCGAACGCCAAGGGCATGCAGGCCGTCGCCGACCGGGTCCTCGCCGTGCTGGGAGCGTCCCGCGTAGCCGCCGACTGAGGGGGTACCTGTCAGTAGTGCCGCCACCATAGGTTGACGGCATAGTCGACCTCACAGCCCTCGACCTCGCCGAGGAACTCCTCGGCGAGCTCGGCCGGAAACTCGATCTTCAGCACGGCCTCGAGGTGCGCGCGGTCGTCGAAGCGCCAGCGAATGTCCAGCGGCGTACGGGAGAACCCATGCCGAGACCAGAACCGCTCGACCGCGTCGGGGTCGTAGGACGGCAGCCAGCGCCGGAACCACGTCCCGAAGGTCGACCGCGTGGCGTCGTTGTCGATGACGAACGCCGCGCCGCCGCGCCGGACGACCCGGCCGAGCTCCGCCAGCCCCGGTTCGCATCCCGGCCCGAAGAAGTACGCCCAGCGGGCGTGGACCACGTCCACCGACTTGTCGGGAACGGGCAGCGCCTGGGCCGCGCCGACACGTACGGCGACGTTCGTGACCTCGGCCACGCGGCGGCGGGCCAGGCCGGCCAGGCCCGCATGCGGTTCGACGCCCACGACCTTGGCGGCGGTCCGCGCGAACGCGGGCAGGTGGAAGCCGGTGCCGCAGCCCACGTCGAGCACGACCGCGCCGTCCCAGGGCCGGATCTCCCGCATGGCCCGCTCGATCCGGGCGTCCGGGTCGGCCGCGCGGTTCTCGAGTTCGTAGACCTGCGGACTGTTCCAGATGTTGGGGCTCGCTATGGCTCCGGCGGCGATCACGCCTCCACGGTAGACGCCGGGACGGCGGGCCGGACCAGGCGATGGAACGCATAGGCTTGCCGATTGTGGAAGAAGTCCTCCAGGTCCCCGACGCGCCCATCGTGCTGTCCTCGGCGTCGGTCTACCCGGAGAAGACGCCGGCCGCGTTCGACCTCGCCGCGCGCCTCGGGTACGACGGCATCGAAATCATGGTCACCGCCGATCCGGCGAGCCAGGACATCGACGTGCTGCGCAGACTCTCCGACTATCACCAGATCCCCATCACGTCGATCCACGCCCCCTGCCTTCTGCTGACCCAGCGCGTCTGGGGCCGTGAGCCCTGGGGCAAGCTGGTGCGCTCCAAGGACGCCGCCGAGAAGCTCGGCGCCAAGGTCGTCGTGGTCCATCCCCCGTTCCGCTGGCAGCGGGAGTACGCCCGCGAGTTCGAAGAGGGACTCGCCCGCATGCAGGAAGAGACGGACGTCGTCTTCGCGGTGGAGAACATGTTCCCCGTACGCGCGCGGGCGGCCGAGGTCGGGATGTACTCCCCGCATTGGAACCCCGTCGACCTGCCGTACCCCAACGTCACGGTCGACCTCTCGCACGCCGCCGTGTCCGGCTCGGACCCCCTCGAGATGGCGGACGACCTCGGCGACCGGCTCGCGCACGTCCACCTCGCGGACGGCATCGGCATCGTCAACCGAGACGAGCACCTGGTCCCCGGCCGGGGCAACCAGCCGTGCGCCGAGATGCTGGAGCGCCTGGCCGCCCAGCGCTACACCGGCCAGATCGTCGTCGAGATCAACACGCGCCGCGCCGTCGACCGCGACCAGCGCGCCGACGACCTCGCCGAGTCGCTGGCGTTCGCCCGCCTCCACCTGGCCGCGGCCGCCCACGCCGGCTCCTGGCAGGTGAACTCCGAGGGCGAGGTCTCACCGTCGTGACCGCCGCCGCGGCCCCGTCGCCCGTACGGGCCGTGCCGGAGCGGACGAGGCTCACGGAGGCCCGCGGATGACGACGCCGACGCGCCGCCCGGGGCGCAGGCCGGGTCCCACCTCGTCGCGTGAGGACATCCTGGCGGCGGCGCGGGTGCTGTTCGGCGAGCGCGGCTACGACAAGGCCTCCATCCGGGCGATCGCCCGCGAGGCCGGCGTGGACCCGGCGCTGGTTCACCACTTCTTCGGCGCGAAGGAGCAGCTCTTCGCGGCCGCGATGCGATTCCCGGTCGAACCGGGGATGTTCCTCGGACACGTGCTGGCGGGCCCGCGTTCCGAACTCGGTGAGCGGCTGGCCCGGACGTTCCTGGGGCTCTGGTCGGATCCGCGGCTCAGGCCGCAGTTCATCGGGATCCTGCGGTCGGCGGCCACCAACGAGCAGGGGGCCGCGCTGCTGCGGGAGTTCGTCACCGGCAGGCTCCTGGCCCAGGTGGCCGATGCCCTGGGCACGCCGAGGCTGAACATCACCGCCGCCGCGGCCCAGATGGTCGGCATCGTGATGCTGAAGTACGTCCTGGAGATCGAGCCGATGGCGTCCGCGGCCGAGGACGACCTGGTGGCGTTGCTCGCGCCGACCCTGCAGCGCTACCTCGCCGCCTGAGCCCCTAGGGCCGGAGGGCCTTCAGGGCGAGATCCACGAGGGCGTCGGCGTACTCGGGGGTGAGCGGTCCGGAGCGGTTCAGCCAGCGCTGGTACACCGGGCCCCAGATCAGCTCGAGCGCCAGGTCGAGGTCGGCGTCGGCGTCGATCTGGCCCGCGCGCTGCGCGCTGCGCAGCCGTGCCTTCTTAGCCTCGTCGACGGGGCCGGCCAGCTTTTCGCGGTACTGGGCGGTGAGGGCGGCATCGTTGATGATCTCCGCGTTGAGCGCCCGGATCGGAGCCTCGAACCGCGGATCGGCGAACTCGGCCACGGTCGCCCGCATGACGGCCTTCAGGTCGGCCTCGATGTCCCCGGTGTCGGGCAGGGTCACTCCGGTGCCTTTGGGGTCCTCGCTGAGTGCGAGGAACGCGTCGAAGACCACGGCGCCCTTGGACGGCCACCACCGGTAGATCGTCTGTTTGCCCACACCCGCGCGTGCGGCGATGGCCTCGATCGAGACCTTCGCGTATCCGACCTCGGAGACCAGTTCGCGCGTGGCGTCGAGGATCGCCTGCCTGGACCGCTCGCTGCGGCGCGCCGGATCGGGCTTCTTCGCGACGGACATGCGTGGAGCATAGCAACAGACGAGACGAGACGGACCGTCTTGCGGAGCGCTGCGGCGCATGGCATGCTGGCGTCCACGGAACGCGAGACGAACCGTCTCGTCTCATCTAGGTCATTGGAGGTGCTTGTTCCATGACGACTGGTCGTGTCTGGTTCATCACGGGGGCGTCCCGGGGTCTGGGAAGGGCGTTCGCGGAGGCGGCGCTGGGCGCCGGGGACCGGGTGGTGGGCGCCGCCCGCGACGTGGATCCGCTCGCGGATCTGGCCGAGAAGTATCCGGATGCCCTCGTGCGGCTGCCGCTGGACGTCGCCGACCGCGCGGCCGTCCGGGAAGGCGTCGACCGGGCCGCGGCGGCCTTCGGGCGGCTCGACGTGGTGGTCAACAACGCCGGCGGGCTGCTGCTCGGCATGGTCGAGGAGGCCACCGAGGAGCAGATCCGCGCCCACCTGGACGTCAATCTCTTCGGCGCGATCTGGGTCGCCCAGGCCGTCGTCCCGTACCTGCGGGCGCAGGGTTCCGGGCACATCCTCCAGGTCACCTCGATGGGCGCGGGCGGCGGATTCCCCTCGGTCGGGCTGTACGCGGCGGGCAAGGCGGCGCTGGACTCGGTCAGCCAGGCTCTCGCCATGGAGGTCGAGCCCTTCGGGGTCAAGGTCACCATCGTCCAGCCCGGCGGGTACGACACCGGGCTGTTCACGGTGGGCACCACGACGACGGAGGCCCGGCCGGAGTACGAGCCCCTGCGTGCCAAGCTCGCGGAGATGTGGGGCGATGACGCGGGTCCGGATCCGAGGACGGCCGCGCCGGTCGTCATGGAGCTGGTCGACCTGCCGGACCCGCCCCTGCGATTGATCGTCGGCGGCGCCTCGTACGACATCGTCCAGCAGATGGATCAGGCCCGCACTGCGGAGTACCAGGCCTGGGAGCACCTCAGCCGCAAGGCTCCGGGCTGACGATCCAAGGGTGTGGTCCCGGATCCTTGACGGGCGTCGCGGCGCGGGCATAAATTCAACGCATGATGAATTTCACCGTCGAGGTCCGGGACCTCCGTGTCGCCCGAGGCGGGCGGACGGTCCTGCACGACCTGACCTTCGAGGTGCCGCGCGGCTCCGTCGTCGGGCTGCTCGGGCCGAGCGGCTGCGGCAAGACCACGCTCATGCGCGCCGTCGTCGGCGTGCAGATCGTCCAGAGCGGCACGGTCACCGTCCTCGGCCGCCCGGCCGGCCACCGCGAGCTGCGCCGCCGCGTCGGGTACGCCACCCAGAACCCGGCCGTCTACGTCGACCTGACCGTCCGGGAGAACCTCTGGTACTTCGCCGCCGCGCTCGGCGCCGGCCGGGGCGACGTCGACCGGGTCGTCGAGGAGGTCGGCCTGGGCGGCGCCCGCGACCAGGTCGCCGCGAGCCTGTCCGGCCGGCAACTGCACCGAGCGAGCCTCGCCGTCGCGCTTCTCGGCCGGCCTGAGCTGCTCGTCTTCGATGAGCCCACCGTCGGGCTGGACCCGGTGCTGCGCGGCGAGCTGTGGGAGCTGTTCCACGAGCTGGCCGGCCGGGGCACCACGCTGCTCGTCTCCAGCCACGTCATGGATGAGGCCGCCCGGTGCGAGCGGCTGATCCTCATGCGCGAGGGGCGGATCCTCGCCGACGACACCCCCGACGCGCTGCGCGAGCACACCGGCACCGACGACCTCGAACAGGCGTTCCTCAAGGTCATCGAGCGGGAGAAGGTGGCGTCGTGAGCCCGGTCATCACGTTCGCGACGGCGCGGCGCATCCTGACCCAGCTCCGCCACGACCATCGCACGCTCGGGCTGATCGTCGGCCTGCCGACGCTGCTGATGATCCTGCTGCGCTACGTCCTCGACCGGCCGGAGGCGTTCGACCGGTACGGGCCGATGCTCCTGGCCGTCTTCCCCTTCACCGTGATGTTCATCGTGACGAGCATCGCCACCCTGCGGGAGCGGACCGGCGGCACGCTGGAGCGGTTGATGACGACGCCGCTCGGCAGGCTCGACCTGCTCCTCGGGTACGCGATCGCCTTCGGCCTCACCGCCCTCGTCCAGGTCGGGGTCGTCTCCACCGTCGCGCTCACCTGGCTCGGCCTCGACCTGCGCGGCTCGGTGTGGACGTTGCTCGCGCTGACCCTGCTCGCCGCGCTGCTCGGCGTGGCGCTCGGGCTGTTCGCCAGCGCGTTCGCGCGTACGGAGTTCCAGGCGGTGCAGTTCATGCCGGCCTTCGTGCTCCCGCAGCTCCTGCTGGCCGGGCTGTTCGTGCCCCGCGACGAGATGGCCACGGCACTGCGCTGGGCGGCCGACGTGATGCCGCTGGCCTACCTCGTCGAGGCGATGCGGGAGCTGACCGGCCACACCGGGCTCACCGGGACGCTCGTCCGCGACATGACGGTCATCGCCGGCTGCACTGCTCTCGCCCTGCTGCTGGGCGCCGCCACCCTCCCGCGCCGCACGCCATGATCCCCGTGACGTAGCTGACATAGCCTGATGGGCGGTCGGGACAGTGTGGTCCCTCGGGTTAAGGGGGAAGCTTGCTTCGTCAGGCTCTCTTGGCCGCCTCACGCAGCGGCGGCGTACGCCGGATCGTCGAGACCGCGCCGTACACCAGAAGCGTCGTCCGCAGGTTCGTCGCGGGGGAGACCGCGGCCGACGCCCTCGCCATCGCCGACGGGCTCATCTCCGACGGCCTGATGGTCACCATCGATCATCTCGGTGAGGACACCGTCGAGGCCGTCCAGGCCAAGACGATCACCGCCGAGTACGAACGACTCCTCGAGCGGATCGCCAAGGCCGGGTACGGCTCCCGCGCCGAGGTGTCGGTCAAGCTCACCGCGCTCGGACAACTGCTCCCCGACGGCGAACGGACGGCTCTGGAGAACGCCCGGCGCATCTGCGCGGCCGCCCGGAACGCCCGTACGACTGTGACCCTCGACATGGAGGAGCACACCACGGTCGACTCCACCCTGCGCGTCCTGAAGGAGCTGCGTCAGGACTTCCCCGACACCGGGGCGGTCATCCAGGCGTACCTCCGCCGTGCCGAGGAGTACTGTGCGGACCTCGCCGATGAGGGGTCGCGGGTCCGGCTGTGCAAGGGCGCCTACAACGCGCCCGACTCGGTGGCGTTCACCGGCAGGGACGCCGTCGACAAGTCCTACGTGCGGTGCATGCGGGTCCTGATGGCCGGGCGCGGGTACCCGATGATGGCCACCCATGACCCGCGGCTCATCGAGATCGCCGGGGCCCTCGCGGTGCTGGGCGACCGCCGGCACGACAGCTTCGAGTACCAGATGCTGTACGGCATCCGCCCGAACGAGCAGCGCCGGCTGACCGAACTCGGCGGGCAGGTGCGGGTCTACGTCCCGTACGGCGCGGAGTGGTACGGCTACCTCATGCGGCGGCTGGCCGAGCGGCCCGCCAACGTCGGCTTCTTCCTGCGGTCGCTCGCCTCGAAGGCCTGAAGAGCGTAGGAGGCGGACCTGCCCCGGCTCAGGGGACAACGCACACGGGAGGTGCGAGCCGGGGCGGTCCGCCGGACCCGGGCCCGAAGGCCCGGGCTCAGGACATACATGTCCCGATCTTTATTGCCGTTTCAAGCCGATTTCTTTCCCGTGATCAGCCGCCGGTGTAGGCGCGGGTGATGGTCTGGTCGATCTTTCCGCCGCCGTTGTCGGTGGCCTGGACCCGCAGGGACACCGCCTGGCCCTTCGTGACCTTGGGAAGCTTGGCGGTGTACTTGCCGCCGGTTCCCGCGGTGACGGTGGCGGGCTGCCAGGTCTTGCCGTCGTCGAGGGAGGTCCACAGCTTCAGTCCGGTGGCCTTGGCGGTGGCCGATCCCTTGACACGGGCGACGGTGAAGGTCGCGGTGTCGCCGTTGGGGTGGTTGAGCAGGTCCAGCGGCAGGGCGTAGTCCACCGTGAGCAGCGGCACCCGATCCTCACCGGGCTTGGACCGGAACGTCCACGTCGTCGACGTCTTCCCCGACACAGGCAGCACCTTGGACGCGTCCACGTCGTACACGAGCCGGTAGGTGCCCGCCGCGGCCGGCACGCTGAAGTCGCCGTACGAGTGCGTGGTGGATCCGGCGAGCTTCGCGCCGGCGTACAGCTTCATGGTGCGGGAGCTGACCTTGTACCAGTCCTCGTCGTCGGTCAGGCAGTCGAAGCCGTCCGGCAGGTTCTGCAGGTCGACCAGCTCGACGTGGATGTTGCCACGGGCACGCGTGCTCGGGCCGGGGGCGCAGAAACTGGCCGTGACCCCCGTCGCGGAGTACGGACCCGGCCGGAACGGCTGGCGGACCCACCCGTTGGTGTAGGTCTTCCCGGCGGTGTACTGCCGGATCGGGAGCTGCGTGACCCAGCTCGCCTCGCCGAGATCCGGCGGGAAGGCCTCGTCGAGCCACCGCACGCCCCCGACACCGGTGACGTAGTCGGTCCGCGTCGACCCGGCGGGGACCTGGCTCGACGCCTCGTTCACCAGGAAACCACCCGGGGTGACGCCGTACCGCTTCTCGCCGTCGGGCTTGGACGTGTCGCCGTTCAGGGCGTTGAACCGCTCGTTCACCTTCGCGAGGTCCTTCGCGGCGGCCGTGTAGTTCACCTCGGCCGGGACGTTCGGGCCCAGGTCCTGGAGCAGGTCGTAGACGGTCTTACCGCCGTCGGTCAGCCGGGCGAGGGCGTACGCGCGGAGGGTGCCGGTCCGCACGCCGGCGACCGGCGTGCTGTAGACCGCCGGGGACCCGTCGAAGGCGATGACGCCGGTTCCCCAGACGGAGTCTCCGACACGGCGCTCGACCTGGAGTCCTTCGATGCCGCTCGGGTCGATCTTCGCGCCGGGGGCCGAGATCTGTACCGGGCGGGCCTTCGAGGCGTCCAGGGACAGGGTCGTGTCGCCGTTCACGGTCAGCTCGGCGTCTCCGGCGAACGCGGCCCGCGCCTTGCCCTTCGTCGTGTCGTTCACCGTGCCGAGGACGGCGTAGCGGCCGGCCGGGACCGTGAGTCGCGCGACGCCGTCGGCGGGGATCTCTACGCCGCCGTTGTAGAGATTCTGGTCGTCGAGGTTCACGACCCCGACGTTGCCGCCGAGTGCGCCGTCGGGGGTGCCCGGGATGGGGGTGGCCTTCAGCGTCAGGGTGTGGGTCTCCGGTTCGGCGGACGCGCCGACCGGAGTCCGCAGCGCCACTCCGGAGGCCGTCGCGGTGACCGTGCCGCTGTAGCCCCCTGCCGTCGTCAGGCCGCGCGGGTCCAGCGTCAGCGTCACGGAGGCCGAGCCCCCGGCCGGGACGCTCACCGTCGCGGGAACGCCGAGGCCCTTGACGGCCTTGCCGGCGGGGGAGGTCAACTGGGCCGCGAGCTTGAGCGTGACGGCGGTGGATCCGGTGTTCGTCCAGCTCACCTGCTGGGTGAGTGCCTTGGTCGACCCGTGCGGGACGGATCCGAACGCGACCGTCGGCTGGTCGCCGACCACGGTCGCCCGCGAGGCGGCACCGATGTCGAGGCGGCCGGCGCCGACCTGGTAGACGGTTCCCGATGCCTGGTGCGCCGTGGTGACCAGGACCGTCTTGAGCTGTGCCGGAGTCCAGGACGGGTGCTTCTGGAGGAGATCGGCGGCAGCCCCGGCGACGTGCGGCGTCGCCATGGAGGTGCCGCTGGCGGAGGTGTACCGCGCGTCGATGACGTGCCCCATCGCGGTGCCCTTGGCGCGGGCGGCGACGATGTCCACGCCCGGCGCGGAGATCTCCGGTTTCATCATCGGGCCGCCGCGGCTGGAGAAGTCGGCGACCTTGTCGGCGCCGTCCACGGCCCCGACGGTCAGCGCGGACGGGGCGATGCCCGGTGTCTCGATGGTGGCCGGGGACGGACCGTCGTTGCCGGCGGCGACCACGAACAGCGTCTTGTTCTTGGCGGTGAGCGTCTCGACGGCCTTGGCCGTCGGGTCGTTCGCCGGGTCGTCGGTGAAGCCGCCCAGGCTCATGCTGACGATCCGCGCCTTGCCGGACGCCCACTCCATCCCGGCGATGACGTCGGAGTCCCGGCCGCCGCCGTCGTCGCCGAGCACCTTGCCGATCAGCAGGTTCGCGTCGGGGGCGACGCCCTTGCGCTCGCCGTTCGCGGCCGCTCCGGTGCCCGCGATGGTCGCGGCGACGTGGGTGCCGTGCCCGAACCGGTCGACGGTGTCCTTGGCCTGGCTGAAGTTCTTCTGCTCGGCGATGCGGCCCGTCAGGTCGGGGTGGGTGGCGTCGACCCCGGTGTCGAGGACGGCGACCTTGACGCCCTTGCCGGTGGCGCCGGCCTTCCAGGCGGTGGGGGCGCCGATCTGGGTGAGGTTGTGGTCGAGCGCCTGGGCGTGGACCTTGCGGTCCAGCCAGATGCGCGTGACGTCTCCGGCCAGTGCGCTGCGCGCGAGTGCCGGTCCGTCGCCCTTGGGCTGGCGCACCGCGGTCGCGCCGATGCTGCTCAGGCTGTGGCGGCCGGCGGCGAGCGTCCGTACGCCGGCTCCGCCCTGCACGATGAGCGGGAGGGTGGAGGTCGCGGCGTCGTCATCGCCATCGTTGATGAGGGCGGTGACGTCGAAGAGCGCCGGGTCGTACACCTTCCCGATCTTCGAGACGACGTCCTGTGGAATCACCCGGACGGTGCCGTCCGGCCGGATGTCCTTGACGAACGGCACCTTCTCGCGGCCGGCTCCCGGTTTCACGGAGACCAGCGGCGGGCCGTTCCTGACGGTGCGTACCTGGACGATGTCCCCGGTGACCAGCGTCACCTTCCAGGACCGGCCGGCGGGAAGCCTCGGCTCCGGTGCCTTGGTGGACGTCGTGGTACGGGCGGCGGGCGTGGCGTGTGCGGCGGCCGGGACCCCGGCGACCACGGCACCGGCGAGGGTGATCGCCACGCCCGCTCTGAGTCTTCTCATCCAGCGACTCGATTCTCTTGGACAACATCGGTCACAGAGAATTGGTCGCAGGAGTCAGAATCTTTCCGACGAATTCATGACGTATCCGGACGAATGCTCCCGGTGGCCCCTGACGGTCGCCGGCGAAGGACGCGCGGCGACCGCCAGGGCTCAGGCGTCAGCCGCCGGTGTAGGCGCGGGTGATGGTCTGGTCGATCTTTCCGCCGCCGTTGTCGGTGGCCTGGACCCGCAGGGACACGCCCTGGCCCTTCGTGACCTTGGGAAGCTTGGCGGTGTACTTGCCGCCGGTTCCCGCGGTGACGGTGGCGGGCTGCCAGGTCTTGCCGTCGTCGAGGGAGGTCCACAGCTTCAGTCCGGTGGCCTTGGCGGTGGCCGATCCCTTGACACGGGCGACGGTGAAGGTCGCGGTGTCGCCGTTGGGGTGGTTGAGCAGGTCCAGCGGCAGGGCGTAGTCCACCGTGAGCAGCGGCACCCGATCCTCACCGGGCTTGGACCGGAACGTCCACGTCGTCGAGGTCTTCCCCGACACCGGCAGCACCTTGGACGCGTCCAGGTCGTAGACGAGCTGGTAGGTGCCCGCCGTGGCCGGCACGGTGAAATCGCCGTAGTAGTGCGTGGTCGTACCGGCGAGCTCGCCGTTCGCGTACAGCTTCATCGTGCGCGTGCTGACGTTGTCCATGTCCCCCTGTACGCAGTCGAATCCGTCGATTCGGTCCTGCAGGTCGACGAGCTCGACGTGGATGTTCCCGCGCGCCCGTGTGCTCGGCCCCGGGACGCACACGCTGGGGGTGACCCCGGTCGCGGAGTACGGGCCGGGCCGGATCGGCTGCCGGGCCCAGTCGTCGGCGTACGAGGAACCGGCGGAGTAGTGCCGCAACGGCACCTGGGGGGCCCACGAGTCGAGGCCGGCGTTGTTCGGGGGTGCTGCCTCCTCCAGCCAGTCGATTCCGGTTTCGGCGCTGACGTAGTCGGTACGGGCCGAGCCGGCGGCCACGTTCCCCGAGGCCTCGGTGGTCAGGGCGCCCGCCGGGGTGACGCCGTAGCGCTTCTGCCAGACCGGCTTGGTCGTGTCGCCGCCGAGTGCGTGGAAGCGCTCGTCGACGCGGGCCACGTCCTTCGGGCCCGCGGTGTAGTCGATCTTTTCGGGGACCCGGGAGCCGAGGTCGTGCAGGAGGTCGTACACGGTCTTGCCGTCGTCGCTCGACACCCGGCCGCCGACGTACGCCTCCAACGTCCCAGTCTGCGGGCTTTCGACCGGGTTGGTGTAGACGGCCGGAGAGGGCGGAGCGTTCAAGGTGAGGACGTCGAAACCCCAGATGCCGTCGGCGGTGCCGCGTTCGGCATGAACGAGCACGTCGCTCATCTTCGACGCGCCAGGGCCGGCGATCTTCACCGGCTCGGCCTTCGAGGCGTCCAGCGCCACCGTGGTGTCCCGGTCGACGTTCACCTCGGCGGTGCCCACGAGCGCGGTGCGGTAAGCGCCATTCCCTCCTGGCACCTTCGAGTCGACGTTGCCGAGCACGGCGTAGCGGCCGGCCGCGACCTGCACCGTGGCGACACCCGACGCGTCGAAGTCCGGAACCTGACTGAAGTTGCGCGGGTCGTCCAGGTTGAGCACCCCGACGTACGCGGACCAGTCACCGTCGGCCGTACCCGGATAGGGCGTCGCCTTGAGGGTCAGGGCGTGGGTCTCCGGCTCGGCGTAGGCCCCGACCGGGGTGTGGAGCGTGATGCCGTCGGCCTGTGCGGTGACCGCGCCGCTGTAGTAGCCGGCGGTCGTGAGCCGGCCCGGGTTCAGGGTGAGCGTCGCGGAGGCGGTTCCGCCTGCCGGGACGGTCACCGAGGCGGGCAGCTGGGCGGCGCCGGAATCGTGGCCGGCGTGATCGGCGAGCGTGGCCGACAGCCGTAGCTCGACCGGGGACGTGCCGGTGTTGGTCCAGCTGAGCTTCTTCGTGACGGCCTCGGTGGAGCCGTGGGCGATGTGACCGAACGCCACGCCGGAGTCGTCGGCGGCGACGGTGGCCGAGGTCGCGGCCGCGACGTCGAGCCGTCCGGCGCCGACCTGGTAGACGGTGCCAGAGACGGCGTGCGCGGTGGAGGTCAGTGCCGCCTTCAGCCGTGCGGGCGTCCAGTCGGGGTGCTTCTGCAGCAGGTCGGCGGCTGCCCCGGCGACGTGCGGGGTGGCCATCGAGGTGCCGCTGGCGGTGGTGTAGGTCGCGTCCACCGGGCTGCCCATCGTGGTGCCCGCCGCGCGGGCGGCCACGATGTCCACGCCGGGCGCGGCGATGTCGGGCTTCATGAGGATGCCGCCGCGGCTGGAGAAGGAGGCGAGCTTGTCCGCCCCGTCCACGGCGCCGACGGTCAGCGCGGACGGCGCGATTCCGGGCGAGCCGATGGTGTTGTCGCCGTAGGCGCCGTCGTTGCCGGCCGCGACCACGAACAGGGTGCCGTACTGGGCCGTGAGGTCATCGGCCGCCTTGGCCACGGGATCGCTGTCCGGATCGGGGGTGTCGTCGACCGAGCTTCCCAGGCTCATGCTGACGATCTTGGCCTTGGAGGCGCCCCACTCCATTCCCTTGATGACGTCCGACTCATAGCCCTGACCATCGTCGCCCAGGACCTTGCCGATCAGCAGCTGGGAATCGGGCGCGACGCCCTTGCGCTCGCCGTTCGCGGCGGCTCCGGTGCCGGCGATCGTGGCGGCGACGTGAGTGCCGTGCCCGAAGCGGTCGACGGTGTCGGTGCTGCCGGTGGCGAAGTTCTCCTGCTCGGCGATCTGGCCTTTCAGGTCCGGGTGGGTGGCGTCGACGCCGGTGTCCAGGACGGCGACCTTGACGCCCTTCCCCGTCGCACCCGCCTTCCAGGTGGCCGGAGCGCCGATCTGGTCCAGATTGTGGTCCAGCCTGCTGACCTTGATTTTGCGGTCCAGCCAGATGTGCTGCACCCCGGAGGCGAGCTTCCCGGAGGCGGTCAGCGCGGCCGGGGGCCTGCCCTTCGCCTGGCGTACGGCGGTCGCGTGGACGGCCTTCAGGCTCCGGCCCTTGGTGTCGCCGCCCTGCACGATCAACGGGAGGGTCGGCCGAGAGGCGTCGTCGGCCCCCTCCTTGATCAACGTGGTGACGTTGAACAGCGCGGGATCGATCTTCTTGCCGATGAGCCGTCCGACGTCGGCCGGGATGACGCGGATCGTTCCGTCAGGCCGGATGTCCCGGACGAACGGCACGTTCGTCCGACCCTTTCCCGGCTGGACGGACACCATCGGAAGGCGGTTCTTGACCGTATGGACCTGGACGGTGTCCCCGGTCAGCAGGGTCACCTTCCACGAACGGTCTGCGGGAAGCTCGGCCGTCTTCGCGGTGGTCGGGGACTTGGCGCCGGGGGCGGTGGGCGTGGCGTTCGCGGTGGCCGGGATTCCGGCGGCCGCCACGGCGGCGAGCGTGATCACCACGCTCGCTCTCGGTCTTCTCATTCGGCGACTCGATCCTCTTTGACGACATCGGTCGCAGATGATCACCCGCAGCAGTCAGCTTCTTTCCGGCGAATTCGGGGTGTATCCGGCCGGATGTAATGCGTCGCCGGTGACGCCTCCCCGTTCGGTACGCTCTCGGATAGGACAGGAGGCTGCACGAATGATCGCGATTCTCGGTGCCGGCAAGATGGGCGAGGCACTGCTGTCCGGGGTGCTCCGGGCCGGGCGCAAGTCGTCCGAGCTGCTGGTCACGACGCGGCGTGAGGAGCGCGGGGCGCTGCTGCGTGAGCGGTACGGCGTCCAGGTCGTCACCAACGCCGAGGCCGCGGCGACCGCCGACACGCTCGTCCTGGCCGTCAAGCCACAGGACATGGGCACGCTGCTCGCGGAGCTGACGGACCACGTCCCGGCCGGGCGGCTGGTCATCTCCCTGGCGGCGGGCATCCCGACCGCGTTCATCGAGGAGCGCCTGCCGGAGGACGTCGCCGTCGTGCGCGTCATGTCCAACACGCCCGTCCACGTCGACGAGGCGATGAGCGTGATCTCCGCCGGCACGCACGCGGGGGAGGAGCACCTCAAGCTGACCGAGGAGCTGCTCACGCCGGTCGGCAAGGTGCTGCGCATCCCCGAGTCACTGCAGGACGCCGCGACCGCGCTGTCCGGCAGCGGCCCCGCGTACTTCTACTACCTCGTCGAGGCGATGGTCGACGCCGGCATCCTGCTCGGCATGCCGCGCGCCGCCGCGCTCGAGATGGTGATCCAGTCGGCGGTCGGTGCGGCGGTCATGCTGCGCGACTCCGGCGACCACCCGGTCATGCTGCGCGAGGCGGTCACCTCGCCCGCCGGCACGACGATCTCGGCCATCCGCGAGCTGGAGCGCCACGGCGTACGCGCCGCCGTCATCGAGGCGATCGAGGCCGCCCGCGACCGCGGCCGCGAGCTCGGCGCCGGCTGACCAGCGAGATCGGGACTTTTTACGTCGGAAGTTGAACCGACGGGCCCGCGGGAACGGTAAATCAGGTATGGGTCTGATACTTCGCCTGCTCGTCGTCGCGGGACTCGCGGTCGACGCGATCATTCACATCCACCTGGCCGGAGACATGGGATCCCGGGGGAGCGGCCTCACCGAGGGCACGCTGTTCTGGATCCAGGGGGTCGTCGCGGCACTCGTCGCCGTCCTGGTGCTCATTCGCGCGAACCGTCTCACGTACGGGATCGCCTTCCTCGTCGCCGGCAGCGCGCTCGGCGCCGTACTCCTTTACCGGTACGTCGACGTCGGGTCGCTCGGACCGCTCCCGGACATGTACGAGCCGGTGTGGTACGCCGAGAAGGTCGCCACGACGGTCGCGGAGGCCGTGGCGACCGTCGCGGCGGCCCTCGGCCTCTGGCACGTCTCCGTACGGGAGCGCGCCAGCGCCTGACCAACGGGTTCCCCGCCCCGGCGCGCCTGGCCGGTCGGCGGGTCCGGTCCTGGCGCGTCTGGCCGGCTGGCGGGTGACCGGCGGTCTCCGCGGTTCCGATACCGGTCGGCGGGTGACCGGCGCTGTCTCCGGTCCTGGCGCGCTTGGCCGGCCGACAGGTGACCGGCGGTTTCGCCCGGTCGGCGGGTGACGGGCGGCATCCCGCTCCGACGCCGGTCGGCGGTGATCGGCCTTCTCGGTGGCGCCGGTGCGGGGAGCCGGTCAGCGGGTGACGCGGCGGCCCCGGGCGATCTCGGCGGTCTCCAGCTCGCGGCGGGCGCGCAGCAGCAGCGCCACCCACGACCGGAAGGGCCGCCAGGCCTCGGCGATCGCCGCCAGCCGCGCCGGGCTGGGGTCGTGCAGGCCGTACTCGTGGGCCATCTCGTCGTGCAGCCGACGCTCCGAGGCGGGGAACACGTCGGGGTGCCCCGCGCCCCGGATGAGGATGAGCTCGGCGGAGAACAGCCCGATGCCGGGGATCCGCTGCAGCTCGACGAGGGCCTGCGCGGTCTCCATGGCCCGCAGCCGATCGGCGTCGAGGTCGCCGTCGAGCGCGGCGTGGGCGATGCCGTGCAGCCGCTCGATCTTGACCGGCGGCAGCCCCGGCACGTCGGTGACGGTCAGCAGCCGCTCCGGCCCGGGGAAGCTCGCGAGTCCGCCGACGCGGTCGCCGAGGCGCTCGGCCATGCGCTGCTTGATCGCGGCCGCCTGCACGATGCGGATGCGGTGCCCGATCACACTCCAGCAGGCCGCCTCGTACGGCGAGTGGAACAGCACCGGCCGCAGCCCCGGATGCTCTTGTCGCAGCCGGGCGACGTGCGGATCGTCGAGCGCGGCGAAGCCGGTGCCGTCGACGTCCAGCGACAGGATGCGCCGGGCGTGCTCGGCGGCCGGGCCCACGTCGTCGGGGTGCGCGTCGATCTCAGTGAGGACCGTGTCACCCCCCTGACGGAGGCGCACGCCCACGGGCCGCCACGACGGCGCGGCGGGGAAGGCCAGCGCGAGGGTGCCGCGGTGCCGTCCCGCGTCCGGCCGCCCGGCCGGTGTGAACCCTTCGAGGAACTGGATGCTCGCCGCCAGGTCGAACGGCCCTTGAACCGCAAATGCGACGGTTTCGCTCATACCTCGATGGTCGCAAGGGGGTCGGACGTTTTCCGGCGGGCTATACTTGCGGCATGCGAGGAACGCTGAGCAGCAACAACAGCAGCTGGTGGGCCGCCTGACGGCGGCCGATCCAACCTCGCGATCATCCAACGGCCGCCGCCTCGGCGGCCGTTTCGCATGCGCCGGCGAGGCGGCTCTCTCGAGGGAGTCACCGTGACCCGCGTCCTCAGCCTCTTCACCCCGTCCGGTCGCCCGACCCTCGGCAACCTGCTCGGCGCGCTGCGCCCGTCCGCGCAGCGACTCGGCCCGGACGCGTCCCGTACGGACCACGTGTACGGCATCTCCGACCTGCACGCCCTCACGACCCCGCACGACGCGGCGCAGCTGAACGAGCGGTCCCTGGAACTCGCCGGACTGGCGATCGCAGCCGGGATCGACCCGGCGCAGTGCGTGTTCTTCCGGCAGAGCACCGTCCCCGGGCACACCGAACTGGCGTACCTGATGGAGAGCACCGCCTATTACGGCGAGATGCACCGGATGATCCAGTTCAAGGAGAAATCCGCGCGCCAGGAGGCCGTCCGCCTGTCGCTGCTCACCTACCCGACGCTGATGGCCGCGGACATCCTCCTCTACCAGGCCACCGAGGTGCCGGTCGGCGCGGACCAGTCCCAGCACGTCGAGCTGACCCGGGACCTGGCCGAGCGCTTCAACCGGCAGTACGGCGAGGTGTTCGCACTGCCCCGCGCGGTGCATCCGGCCGCGGCGGCCCGCGTCATGGACCTGGCCGAGCCGTCGCGGAAGATGAGCAAGTCGGTCGACTCCCCTGGAACGATCTACCTGCTCGACCCGGTCGACGTCGTACGGCGCAAGGTCATGCGGGCGGTCACCGACTCCGGCTCCGAGGTGACGTACGACCCGGCGGGCAAGCCCGGGGTGTCCAACCTGCTGAGCATCCTGTCCGCGTGCACGGACGTGCCGGTCGAGGCGCTCTCGTACGACTCGTACGGCGCGCTGAAGCGGGACACCGCGGACGCGGTGATCGCCGTGCTCGAGCCGCTGCAGAAGGGCTACGCGGCCATCGTCGCGGACCGTACGGAACTGGAGGCGGTGCTCCGTGCCGGGGCCGAGCAGGCCCGCGCCCTGGCCGAGCCGACGCTCGCCGCGGCCAGGAGCGCCATCGGGCTGACCGCTTGAAGGGGCGCCCGCCGTCCGGTCGCCGGCGGGGAGGCGGCCGGGCGGCGGACGGCGCGGGAGGCGGTCGCATGAGGGTGCCGGTCGGATGAGGGTGGCGGTCTCGTGGGGCGGCGGTCGTGTGAGGGGGCGGTCGTGGGGGGTGGCGCGTGAGGGAGGCGGGTCGTCGGGCGGCGTGTGAGGGGGCAGGTCGTCGGGGCGGCCGGTCGCGTTGCGAGTGGCGGGTCCAGTGAGGGTTGCGCTCCCCTGAGATGAGGGGGGCGGCGTCAGGCGGCTTCGGGGAGCGAGCCGTGGTCGACGTGGCGGCGGATGAAGCGGGCGGTCTCTCGCATCGCGGCGTCCGCCTCCGGGAGTAGCCGGTTGAACATCTGGAAGACGTGCATCTGCCCGGGCCACACCTGCAGCTCGTAGGCGGCTCCGGCCTCGGCCAGCACCTCGGCGAACCGTTCCGCCTCGTCACGCAGCACCTCGATGCCGCCGACCTGGATGAGGAACGGCGGGAGGTCGGCGCTCGCGCAATTGAGCAGCGACAGCCGTGGATCGCTCCAATCGCCGGACCCCACGTACAGCCGGCCGAATCGCGTCGCGACGGCCGGGACGATGAAGGGATCTTTGCGCAGCATCGGCGAGGTCATCGCCAGTTCGCCGGTCAGGTCGATCCAGGGGGAGAAGAGCACGACGCCGCCCGGCGCGGGCAGGTCCGTGCGGCAGGCCTCGCCGGTCAGGGCCGTCGCGAGATGCCCGCCGGAGGAGTCCCCCACGACGATGATCCGCTCCGGGGGCAGGCCGCGCGCCAGCAGCAGCCGGTACGCGTCCAGCGCGTCCTCGAACGCCGCCGGGAACGGGTGCTCGGGCGCCTGCCGGTAGCGCGGCGCGAGCACCGGCAGGCCCGTGTCCATCGCGAGCCGGGTGGTGATCACCCGGTGGGTGCGCGGGGAGCAGATCGCGTACGCCCCGCCGTGCAGGTAGAGGATCACGCCGTTCCGTGCGTCGCCGCCGGGCGGGCGGAGCCACTCGCCGCGGACCGGGCGTCGGATCCCGGGGATCTCCACGCACGGGTCGTTGAACGGCTCGACGCTGACGCGCGGGTCGGCCCGCAGGCAGTGGGAGCCCGCGCCCAGGAGGGTGCGCCACAGCCGGACGCCGGCCGGCCCGCCTTTGACGCGGCCGGAGAAAGGCCGGATCCCCAGCCGGATGGCCGCGGCGAGCGCGCGGCTCTGCGAACTGGGGACCCGTACGTACGGGGGGAGTTCGGCGTCTCCGACATCGGCCATCGCAACCGCCTCCTGGGCCAGAAGTCACCTACTTAGTTAGATGCCCCACACGTCCGCTTCCTCACGTCACAAACGTGTAGAGTCGGACATCAGACGTCTGACATCTGGCAGGAGAGAGGTTCCGGCGTGTCGCTACAGCCGGTGCAACGCGGGTCGGCGGTCGAGGCCGTGCTCGATCAGATGCACGAACAGGTCGCCTCCGGCGCGTGGGCGGTCGGAGACCGGATTCCGGGCGAGCACGAACTGTGCGCCCTGCTGCGGGTCAGCCGGCCCGCCATCCGCGAGGCGATCCGCGCCCTCAGCCACGTCGGCGTGCTGGAAGTGCGCCGGGGCGACGGCACGTACGTGCGCAGCGCCGCCGACCCGCGGCCGCTGCTGCAGCGGGTCGAGCGCGCGTCCCTGCGCGACGTCTTCGAGGTCCAGCTCGCGTACGACGTCCAGGCGGCCAAGCTCGCGGCGGTGCGCCGCACCGAGGACGACCTGCGGCGTCTCGAAGAGCTCCTGCACGACCGCGACGCCGCCGAGGACCCGGCCGTCTTCGGGGAGGCGGACTCCCGGTTCCACCTGGGCGTCGTCGAGGCGGCCGGCAACCCGCTGCTGGCCGAGGCGTTCCGGTTCTTCCGGCACCGGCTGCGCGAGTCGCTGAGCGTGCTCCGGGAGGACCGTGACCTGCCCGAGGCCGGTCCGGCCGGGCACCACGCCGTGCTGGCGGCGATCGCCGAGCGCGACGCCGAGGCGGCCGGCCGCGCGGCGGCCCGCGTCGTCGAACCGACCCTTCGCGCGCTGGAGGAGGTCCTGTGAGGCGTTACGCCGGGATCGCGCTGATCGTCCTTGTCGCGCTGAACCTGCGCCCGGCGATCGTCGCGGTCGGCCCGCTGCTCAGCCAGATCCAGGGCGACCTGGACCTGTCGAGTACGGCGGCGGGCGCGCTGACCACGCTGCCGCTGGTGTTCTTCGGCTCGTTCGGGCTGGTGCTCCCCCTGCTGCGGCGCTCGCCGCGCGGGGAGCCCATGCTGGTCGGCAGCATGCTCCTGCTCGTCGTCGCGCTGCTGGTGCGCGTGCTCCCCTCGCAGGCGGCGCTGTTCGGTGGGGCGCTCCTGGCCGGGATCGCGATCAGCGTCGGCAACATCGCCGTCCCGGCGATCATCAAGCGGGACCACCCGCAGAAGATCACGGCGGTCACGGCGATCTACACGATCGCGGTGACCTGCGGCGCGGCCCTCTCCTCGGCCGTGGCGGTGCCGGTCGAGCACGCCACCGGGTCGACCTGGCGGCTTCCCCTCGCGCTGCTGGCCATCCCGGCGGCCCTGGCCGGGCTCGCCTGGCTGCCCCGCGCCCGGACGGCCGCCGCGTCGGTGCCGCCCGCCGCCGGATCGCCGCAGGTCTGGCGCTCCGGGCTGGCCTGGCAGGTCACCGCGTTCATGGGAATCCAGTCGCTGGGAGCGTACGTCGTCTCCGGCTGGCTGCCGACCCTCTGCCAGGACCGTGGGCTGAGCGAGACCGCGTCCGGATACGCCCTCGGCGTCACCAGCCTCCTCCAGGCCGTGGGCGCGCTGGCCGTGCCGGTGATCGAACGCCGGCTGCGCGATCAGCGGCCCCTCGTCGTGCTGACCATCGCGCTGGGCATTGTCGGCTTCGCCGGCACCGCCTGGGCGCCGATCGGCTCGGTCTGGCTGTGGATCATCGTGCTCGGGCTGGGACAGGGAATGGGGTTCGCCACCGCCCTGTCGTTCATCGGCCTGCGCGCCCCCGACGCGCACGTCGCCGCCCAGCTGTCCGGGATGGCGCAGGGCGTCGGCTACGTGATCGCCGCCCTCGGCCCGCTCGCCATCGGCGCACTGCACGACGCCACCCATGGCTGGACCGTTCCATCCATCGTGATGCTGCTCGTGATGCTGACCCTGGTGGTGCCCGGCCTCGGCGCCGGCCGCTCCCGCACGATCGGCGCCGAACCCGAGCCCGTCCTCGTCAGCCGTTCTTGACCGCCGGCGCGCTGTCGGCGACCCGGACGCTCAGCTGAGCGGTCGACTCCGTGACCGTCCCGACGGGCGCCTGCGCCTTCTTGGCGTCGACGACCACGGTCCGTTGGCCGAGGAACGTGTAGGTCCGGCGGTCGAAGATGTACTCCGTCCGCTCGCCCGCCGTCGGCTCGACCCTGGCGACCGCCACGCCCGTACGGCCGGCGGCGTCTTCGGCCGACCCGACGGCCTCCGCCCCGGGAATGGTCGCGGCGGCCCGGAACAGCGCCGCGCGCTGGGCGGCCGGCATGTACGCCTCCGAGAGCATGCCGCCGACGCGCGACCACGCCTCCAGATCACCCTGGGCGGTCCCCGGCTTCAGCTGCGTGTACAGGTGGGCCCGCATGCCCTTCGGGTCGGCGGGCAGCCGGCTCAGGTACGCGTAGTCGTTCCGCAGGTACTCGGCCCGGTAGTCGAAGTCGGCGGCCCGCGTCGGACCCGTCGTCCCGACCTCCTGCCGGGCTTCGGGCGGGATCGGCCAGTTCCCGTACTGCTTGGGCGGCAGGCCCTTCTCCACCAGGACGCCGCCGGTGGCCCGGCCGGACACGGGCAGCCAGATCGTCCGCTTGGCGCGGCTGAGGTAGCGGGAGTGACCGTGTTCCTTCGAATTCGAATCGGTGCTCTCCATGGTCTGCGATTCGAAAACCAGGAACTGGCCGGGCCGTGGGTGCAGTTCACGCTGCCGGCTCGCCGCGTCGGCGGCGTGGCCGAGGGTCTGGACGACCGCGACCGGCACGGCTTGCGGCAGGTACGACGATCCCGGGCCGCGCGAATGCACCCCGGTGAGCGCGACACCGGCGACGGCCGCGGCGGCCAGCCCGCCGGCGACACCGGTCACGACGACCGGCCGGAAACGAACCCGTCCGGTCGGCCACTCGAAGCGGCGCGGGCGCCCGGAGCCGTCCAGCCGCTCCGAGCCGGGAGCGGCGATCTCGGCCAGCAGACGTTCCTCCTCGGCGCGCAGGTCCGTCGGAGCGGGCCGGGGCACCTCCGCGCGCAGCAGGTTCAGCTGAGCCATCTCATCCATGATCGAATTCCTCGCTGACAGAAGTGGGATCGACGCCGCCGAGTTCCGCGCGTAGCTTCTTCCGAGCCCGGTTGACGCGGGAGCGCACCGTTCCGACCGGCACCCCGAGGGCCTGCGCGGCCTCCTGGTAACCGAGGTCGCCCCAGGTCACCAGCAACAGTGCGTCGCGGTGACCTGCGGGCAGCCTCCTCAGAGCGGCGGCCAGGCGCCTCCGTACGGCAACGGCGCTCACCCGCTCGTCGGAGCGGGCGAACGGATCGGTGACCGGGTCGCTCCCGGTCCGTTCGAGGGCGCGCAGTTGCCGCACCTCCGTACGCTGGTGACGCCCGATCCGGTTGGTCGCGATGCCGTACAGCCAGGGGCGCGCGCTCGACCGGGTCAGGTCGTAACGATCCCGCTGCCGGAACGCCGCCAGAAAGGTCTCGGCGACGACGTCCTCGGCGGCGTCCGCGCCCAAGCGGCGGATGACGTACCGCTTGATGTCGGGCGCGTGCCGACGGAACACCTCGGCGAACACTTCGGGCTCTCGCCGTGACCGCTCGATCACGGAGGCGTCGTCGACCTCTGTGGCGGTCCGGCTCGTCTCGCTCATATCCGGCCTCTCGGCTTTCGTACAGGACGACCGTTGTTGCCCGCCCGGAGGCGGCCGGTTCCCGCGAGAGCGCCGGGTCAGCGGATCTGGTTCAGATGCGTGTGGGGCGGCGGACCAGTTCGCCGGCGCAGTTGGGGCACTTGTGGGCGAGCTGCCGGGTGCAGCGCCCACAGAACGAACACTCGTAGCTGCAGATGTAGGCCAGGCCGTTCTGGTCAAGGGTTGCGGCGCAGCGTTCGCATGCGCCGCGCATCTCGAGCGCCATGATCGCGGAGCCTACCGCTAGCGTTATGGGCGAGCGGAGCGATCCCATTGATAGGGGAGGCATGCCGGTGAGTACCTCGTTTCGGGTTTTCTGGGACGACCGGCTCGTGTCGTACGACTTCGGGGCCGAGCACCCGCTGAACCCGGTCCGTGTCGAGCTGACGATGGCGCTCGCCCGCGACCTCGGCGTGTTCGACGCTCCCGGCGTGTCGGTCGAGGGGTTCGAGCCGGCCGACGACGCGCTGCTGACGCTCGTCCACGACCCGGCCTACATCGAGGCCGTACGGGCGGAGCGGCTCGACGTCGCGCGCGGGCTCGGGCTGGCCGACAACCCGGTCTTCTCCGGCATGCACGACGCGTCCGCGCTGGTGGCCGGGGCGTCGGTGGCGGCGGCGCGGGCGGTGTGGACGGGCGAGGCCGAGCACGCCGCCAACATCGCCGGCGGGCTGCACCACGCCATGCACGGCGCGGCCTCCGGGTTCTGCGTGTACAACGACCCGGCCATCGCCATCGCCTGGCTGCTGGAGCAGGGCGCCGAGAAGGTCGCGTACGTGGACGTCGACGTCCACCACGGCGACGGTGTCCAGGCGGCCTTCTACGACGACCCGCGGGTGCTCACGATCAGCCTGCACGAGACGCCGCGCACGCTCTTCCCCGGGACCGGAACACCCCAGGAGACCGGCGCGAAGGGCACGTCGGTCAACGTCGCCCTGCCGCCGGGCGCCGGCGACCGGCACTGGCTGCGCGCCTTCGACGCCGTCGTCCCGCCGCTGCTGCGGGAGTTCGCCCCGGAGATCCTGGTCACTCAGCAGGGCTGCGACAGCCACGAGCTCGATCCGCTGGCCCATCTGACGCTGAGCGTCGACGGGCAGCGCGCCGCGTACCAGGCTCTGCACCGGCTGGCCCACGAGACGGCCGGCGGGCGGTGGGTCCTGACCGGCGGCGGCGGTTACGAGCTCGTGCACGTGGTCCCGCGCGCCTGGACCCACCTGCTGGCCGAGGCGTCGGGGCGGCCGATCCCGCCCGACACGCCGACCCCGGAGTCGTGGCGCGAGTTCGTCCGCGACCGCACCGGGCGGCGCGCGCCCGAACGCATGACCGATGGAGCCGACACGGAGGTGCGAACGTGGGAGAACGGGTACGACCCGGCGGATCCGGTGGACCGAGCGGTGATGGCGACACGGCAGGCGGTGTTCCCGGAGCACGGCCTGGACCCGATGACGTGAGTCTCGCGGACCAGCCGGTGCCGACCCGTGACGAGCTGCGGGAGCACCTGGTCCGCACGCTCATCGCGGGGCCGGTCGCCACGCCGCGTCAGGGCAACCTCCTGCACTACCGGCGGATGGCGGCGCGCAAGCCGTACTACCAGTTCGGTCTCGAACTGGAGAACGACTGGACGTTCGACGAGATCTTCGCGCTGATGGTGAAGAAGTGCGGGATCGACCCGGACCCGTCGCACCTGTACGGGGACGACACGATCGACCCGGACCTCACCATCGACGCCTTGGAGGCCATGGCCGGGCGGCTCAAGGAGGCGGCGGAGCGCCGGGAGACGGTGCTGCTGGCCACCGGGCATCCGGCGGGGCTGCTGCCGGTGTACCTCGCGGTGGGCCGGGCGCTGCGGGCGCGGGGCTGCCGGGTGCTGACGCCCGCGGCGGGCTGGGCGTACGACGTGGAGACGCCGCGCGGGGTGGAGAGGCGGCACATCCGCTACATCGAGGGCGTCGCGGCGCTGAGCGGCGGCGCGTCGCTGCACCATACGCATGATCCGCATCCGATGCGCGCGATTTTGCGAGAACTTTCCGAGGCCGCCGGACCGTGGCCGGATCTGGCCATCGCGGACCACGGATGGGCCGGTGCGGCCGGTCAGGCGGGCGTCGACACGGTGGGCTTCGCGGACTGCAATGACCCCGCCCTGTTCGCGGGGGAGGCGGAGGGCAAGGTGCACACTGTGGTACCGCTGGACGACAACGTGCTCCCGCATCACTACACGCCGCTCACTGTGTATCTTTTGACACACTCGATGCTGATTGATTGAACTCCCCTCTTGCGACTCGCGATTCACGATTTACGCTGGAGGAAAGTACACGGCCGTGATCAAAGTCACCCAAAGGTCTGACGCGCGGCGTGTGGAAGAGGGCGTCCGATGAGCTCAGGCGAGCGACCTCTGAGCGAGGTCAGGTTTCTGACTGTGGCCGAGGTGGCGTCGGTGATGCGGGTGTCCAAGATGACCGTATACCGCCTCGTTCACTCGGGAGAACTACCGGCGATTCGCGTGGGACGATCGTTCCGCGTACCAGAACAGGCTGTCCACGACTATCTGCGGGACGCGTACATCGAAGCGGGCTGACGCGCGGCCGCCGCGGCATGGCGGCGGCCCGCGCGACCGATCGGCGTCGAGGCGGCGGTACCCTTGGGCACCGGGCCATGTGCCCGCCAAGGGTGCTGATCGCCCGTCTCCTGCTGATCATCGAGTGAGGGTTCCGTGGGCTCTGTCATCAAGAAGCGTCGTAAGCGCATGGCCAAGAAGAAGCACCGTAAGCTGCTGAAGAAGACGCGCATCCAGCGTCGCAACAAGAAGTAACGCAGCCGTCCACGGATGGGGGGACACCGGTGCCTTCGACGCGTCCCTCCGCGAGCGCAGCGTCAGGCCCCGGCGCGAGCCGGGTGGTCCTGGTCACGGGCGTGTCCCGGTGGCTCGGAGCACGAGTGGCCGACGCACTGCAGGCCGAGCCGGGCATCGAGCGGGTCATCGGCGTCGACACCGTGCCGCCCGCGGCGCCTCTGGGGCGCACCGAGTTCGTCCGGGTCGACATTCGCACACCGAGCATCGCCAAGGTCATAGATTCGGCGCGGGTGGACACGGTCGTGCACCTCAACCTGGTGACCATGACCGCGGCCGCGCGGATGACGACCAAGGAAGTCAACGTCATCGGCACGATGCAGCTGCTGGCCGCCTGTCAGCGGTCGGCGGCCATGCGCAAGATCGTGGTGCGCTCGTCCGCGGCGGTGTACGGCTCGTCGCCTCGCGACCCGGCCGTGTTCACCGAGCAGGACGAGCCGGTGGCCCCTCCGACGCACGGCTACGCCAAGGACGCGGTCGAGGTCGAGGGGTACGTCCGCGGCCTGGCCCGGCGCCGCTCCGACCTGACGGTCTCCGTGCTGCGCTTCGCGAACTTCCTCGGCCCTAACGTCGACAATCCGCTCAGCCGCTACTTCCATATGCCGGTGGTGGCGACGGTGTTCGGCTATGACCCGCGCCTGCAGTTCATCCACGAGGACGACGGGGTCGAGATCCTGCGCCGGATGGCCGTAGAGGACCATCCCGGCTGCTTCAACGCGGCCGGCGACGGCGTCGTGCTGCTCTCTCAGGCCCTGCGCCGGGCCGGGCGGGCCATGGTCCCGCTCCCGGCGAACGCCGTGCAGACGCTCGGCGACGTCGGCCGCCGGTTCGGCGGGCTGAAGGGTTTCTCGCCCGAGATGCTGCGCTGGCTGACGTACGGCCGCGTGATCGACACGACCCGGCTGACGGACGAGCTCTCCTGGCGGCCCAAGTACAGCTCCGAAGAGGCCTTCGCGGATTTCGCCGATTCGCAGGGGCTCGGCCGCAGCCTCCCGACGGAAATCTTTGACCTGGTCACCGGCGGGGTAGGGGGCCTCAGCAGGAGGTGACCGCAATCTGATGTCCGAGGAAGCGAGAGCGGAGATGCGCCACGAGGCCGAGGTGATCCCGCTCCACGGCGACAAAGGTGCCGACCGGCAGCGCGGCGACCGCGGTACCGAGCCGCCGGGAGAGCTCGAGCAGAAGATCGCGGGGGCGCTCCGGTTCGTGCGCCACCGGCTGAGCGGCGACTACCAGGTCGACGAGTTCGGTTTCGACCCGGAGCTGAACGACCGCCTGCTGATGCCGATGGCCCGGCAGCTGTACGAGCGGTGGTTTCGCGTCGAGATGCTCGGGCTGGAGAACGTCCCCGACGAGGGGCCCGCCCTGGTCGTCGGCAACCACTCCGGCACGCTGCCGCTGGACGGCGTCATGCTGCAGGTCGGGCTGCACGACCACCACCCGGCAAAGCGCAACCTCCGCCTTCTCGGCGCCGACCTCGTCTATCAGATCCCGGTGCTGGCCCACCTGGCCCGCAAGAGCGGGCACACGCTGGCCTGCCAGGCCGACGCCGCGCGCCTCTTGGGAAAGCGCGAGCTGGTCGGGGTGTTCCCCGAGGGGTTCAAGGGCGTCGGCAAGCCGTACAGCCAGCGGTACAAGCTTCAGCGGTTCGGCCGGGGCGGGTTCGTCGCCACCGCGCTGCGCGCCCAGGTGCCGATCATCCCGGCCGCGATCGTCGGCGCGGAGGAGATCTACCCGAAGATCGCCGACCTGCGGCCGATCGCCCGGCTTTTCGGCCTCCCGTACTTCCCGATCACACCGACGTGGCCGATGTTCGGGCTGCTCGGCCTGGTGCCGCTGCCCTCGAAATGGATCGTCGCGTTCGGTGAGCCGATCATGACGGACGAGTACGCCCCCGATCAGGCCGACGACCACATGACCGTGCTCAACCTGACCGACCAGGTCCGCGAGACGATCCAGAACATGCTGTACGACCTGCTCCGCCGCCGCGCCTCGATCTTCTTCTGACCGGCGGCCGGCGGGGCCGGCGCGGAAAAACTCGGAACAAAGATCATCTGTTCGGGCAATCAATACCGTACGCCCGCCTGAGCAGAAGAGTTCCATGAGAAACACGAGTCGCCGGTGATCGCGGCGGTGTCCGACGACGCCGAAGTGATCAGTGCCTCCGCCACTGACCCTGAGCGGTTCACCGAGCTTTTTCACCGGTACGCCACCGAGATCCACCGCTACATCGCGAGCCGGCTCGGCCCGGACGCGGCCGACGACCTGATGGCCGAGACGTTCCTGCAGGCCTTCCGGCAGCGTGACCGGTACGACGCGGCCCGCGCCGGAGTGCGGGCCTGGCTGTACGGGATCGCCACCAAGCTGATCAGCCGACAGCGCCGGTCCGAGCTGCGGTTCTACAAGGCCATCGCGCGCACCGGCGTCGACCCGGCCGTCGAGTCGCCCATGGAACGGGCGACCGACCGGCTGTCCGCCGAGGGCATGCGCGGCGATCTCGCGGCGGCGCTGACCCGGCTCAACCAGGGCGAGCGGGACGTGCTCGTCCTGGTCGCCGCCGGCGGCCTCGGATACGAGGAGATCGCGCAGGCCCTGGGCGTGGCGGTGGGGACCGTCTCCTCGCGTCTCAACCGGGCCAGGGCGAAGATGCGAGCGGCGCTGGAGGCCCACCGTGGATGAGCTGGAGACCCTTGGGCGCAGGTACGACCGCATCGGCCCACCCCGGCAGGAGGCCCTGGAGGCCGCCGAGGCGCGCCTGCGCGACGCCGTACGGGCGGAGCACAGGCCCGTCCGGCGGAGGCGCAGAATGGCGCTGCGGTTCGCCGCCGCGGCGATGGGCACCGCCGTGATCGCGACGGCCCTGACATGGAGCCAGGACGAGGATCCCGCGCGACGGCCGGTCGCCAACGCTGCGGAGCTGGCCAGGCAGGCCGAGACCCGCTCGCGGAGCGAACCGGTCGTCACCGTACTCCCGCAGCAGTGGGCGTACGTCAGGACGATGATGGTCGACCGGCGGGTCACCGAGTCCTGGACCCGCATGGACGGCAGACGTGCGCCCGGGGTGCGACGGCCGCCCGCGCCCAGCGCGATGGTGCTGACGGAACTGCCCGCCGATCCGGGCGCAGCGCTCGCCCGGCTCTACGCCGAGGTCGACCGCATCAAGCGGCTGCCCACCGGCCGCGGGCGGGTGCCGGTGTACGCGCCGGGGATCTTCGGCATGCCCCGCGATCAGGCGGTGTTCCGCCTCGCGGTACTGCTCTGCCAGGACTACTACGTGCCACCGCGGGCCCAGGCCGCGCTCTATGGCGCGCTTTCCCGGCTCCCGAAGGTCGGCGTGCTCCCGGATGCGACGGACGCGGCCGGCCGTCACGGCACGGCTCTCTTCACCACCGCGAGCGGTGTGCGGACCGAGCTCATCGTGGATCGCCGTTCCTACCGCTACCTCGGCGGTCGAACGATCATCACCGATGACAACGGCACCGGCCGGCCGAGGATGACCATGATCTTGACGGCGCAGCTGTCGGCGGCGCTCGTCGATCGACCTGGAGAACGTACGTGAAGATCACCAAGCTGGCCGCGGTCGCCGCGCTCGTCCTGGCGGCCGGCTGCTCGACCAGCGAGGCCGGAACGAACGGCCGGGACGGCACCGGCGCCGCGGACGCCACCGTGAGGATCAGCGCCTCCGGCGACCGGGTCCGCCCGGACGGGGGAGTCACGGTCACCGTGTCCGGCGGCACGCTCACATCCGTCACCGGAGCCTCCGGGGGATTCAACCCCGACCGAACCTCCTGGAAGACGACCTGGACCTTGAAACCGGGCACCTCGTACACGGTGACGGCCACGGCCCGGAATCCCAAGGGCAAGGTCACCGCGGTGACGAGGGCCTTCCGAACGACCCGGGCGCCGCACACGCTGGGCATCGCGAGCGTCACCCCGGCCGCGGGCGAGAAGGTCGGCGTCGGAATGCCGATCATCGTCGACTTCACCGGCCCGGTGGCGAACCGCGCCAACGTCGAGAAGGCCCTTGAGGTCAGGGCCACCAAGGGCGATGAGGGGGCGTGGAGCTGGGTCTCGGACCGGCGGGTCGTCTACCGCACCCATGCGTACTGGCACCCGCACCAGGCGATCGCCTTCACCGCCCACCTGACGGGCGTACGCGCGGCCAAGGACACGTACGGCGTGCGCGACGTCAAGCGGTCCTTCACCATCGGAGCCTCGAACGTCACCGTGGCGAACGCGAAGACCCACTACATGACCGTGAACCACGACGGCACGGTGAAGAAGTTCAAGATCAGCGCCGGTAAGGGGGACAAGCCGGACACCATCACCACCAACGGAATCCACCTCACCAGGGAGAAGGAGCGGGTCACCACCATGACGGCGACCTGCCAGGGGCAGCCGGGTTGCGACAACTACCAGGAAAAGGTCCACCTGGCGGTGCGGATCACGTGGGGCGGCGAGTACGTGCACCAGAGCGTCGGCCAGTACTACTACCTCGGCAGGCAGAACGCCAGCCACGGGTGCGTCCGCACCACGCCCGAAGGTGCCCGCTACTTCTTCGACATCTCTCAGCTCGGTGACATCGTCGATGTCACCAAGACCACGCGGAGATTCGCCGACGAGCCGTACGCCGACGACTGGAAGTTCTGGACGCGGTCGTGGAGGCAATGGCTGGCCGGCAGCGCGCTGCGCTGACCGCGACTTGACTTAGAGCGCGCTCTAAGGGGGAGTCTGGTCGCCATGGAGAAGAGAAGACTGGGTACGCAGGGACTCGAAGTGTCGGCGCTCGGCCTGGGCTGCATGGGCATGACCTGGGCGTACGGTCAGGGCGACGACGAGGAGTCCATCGCCACGATCCACCGGGCGCTGGAGCTCGGCGGTGACTTCTTCGACACGGCCGAGATCTACGGCCCCTGGACGAACGAGGAGCTCGTGGGCCGGGCGCTCCAGGGCCGCCGCGACGAGGCGGTCATCGCCACGAAGTTCGGCTTCGAGCTGGGCGAGAACGGCGAGCGCCGTGGTCTGAACAGCCGCCCCGAGCACATCAAGCAGGTGCTCGAGCAGCAGCTGCGGCGTCTCGGCACCGACCACGTCGACCTGCTCTACCAGCACCGCGTCGACCCGGAGGTGCCGATCGAGGACGTCGCCGGCGCCGTCGGCGAGCTGGTCCAGGAGGGCAAGGTCCGCTTCTTCGGCCTGTCCGAGGCCGGCGCGGAGACGATCCGCCGGGCCCACGCCACGTTCCCCGTGTCGGCCCTGCAGTCGGAGTACTCGCTGTGGGAGCGGGGCCTGGACGACGAGATTCTCCCGGCCGTCCGGGAGCTCGGCATCGGGCTCGTGCCGTACTCGCCGCTCGGGCGCGGCTTCCTGACCGGCGAGGTCCGCCGGGCCGAGGAGTACGGGGAGGACGACTACCGTCGCAACGACCCGCGCTTCCAGGGCGCCAACTACGACGCCAACGTGAAGGCCGCCGAGGCCGTCCGGGACCTGGCCGCGCGCAAGGGTGTGACGGCGGCGCAGCTGGCCCTGGCCTGGCTGCTGCACCAGGGACAGGACGTCGTGCCGATCCCCGGCACCAAGCGGCGTACGAGGCTCGAGGAGAACCTCGGCGCGGCCGAGATCGAGCTCAGCGAGGCGGAGCTGAAGGAGCTGGAGCTGCCGGTCGCCGGCGCCCGCTACCCGGAGGCGATGCTGCGCCTCAGCGGCCGCTGAGCGGACGCCGCAGGCCCGCCAGGGAGACGCCTCCGGGCGTTCCCCGGCGGGCCGCGCCGTCTGCGTGCCCTGAAGCCTTGGCGGGCCTCCAGGCGTCGGGTACGCCCGTCCTGGGCGTGCTCGGCGGGTGAGGGCGGCGGTGCGCCGCTCCGGTTCAGCGGTCGCGGTAGTGGCGGCGGAGCGCCACCCCGGCGGCGACGCCGCCCACGAGGGCGCCCGCTCCGGCGGCGACCGGCAGCGCGGCCATGGTGGCCTTGCGGCCGGTACGGAAGTCGTGGACCGGCCAGTCGTGCTCCCGGGCGTGCTCGCGGAGCTCGGCGTCGGGGTTGACGGCGCGAGGGTTGCCGACCGCCGTCAGCATCGGCAGGTCGTTGTAGGAGTCGCTGTACGCCGAGCAGCGCGACAGGTCGAGGCCCTCGCGCTTGGCGAGCGCCCGTACGGCGCCGGCCTTGGCGGGACCGTGCAGGAGGTGACCGACCAGCCGCCCGGTGTAGACGCCGTCCTCGGTCTCGGCGACGGTGCCGAGGGCGCCGGTCAGGCCGAGCCGGTGGGAGATGATCCGGGCGAGCTCGACCGGCGTGGCCGTGACGAGCCAGACCTGCTGGCCGGCGTCCAGGTGTTTGAGGGCGAGGGCGCGCGTGCCGTGCCAGATCCGGTCGGCCATCTTCTCGTCGTAGATCTCCTCGCAGAGGCTGACGAGCTCGCTCACGCTGCGCCCGGCCACGAACGCCAGGGCGGCCTCGCGCGCGGTGCTGATGTGCTCGGCGTTCTCCGAGCCGCGCACCCGGAACGACGCCTGGCCCAGCGCGAACAGCGCCAGGTCGCGGAAGGTGAACAGCTTGCGGGCGGCGAGGCCGCGCGCGAAGTGGTAGATGGACGCGCCTCGGATCAACGTGTTGTCGACGTCGAAGAACGCCGCGGCGCCGGGGTCGAGCACCGGCGGCGGCGCGTCGACCTCCGCGGCCGCTGCCGCCGCCTCACCTGCCAGTTCGGCGTCATCGGCATCGTCACCCCATGGCCACAACCGCATGAGTCGAGGGTAACCACTTTCGATCAGCCGTAATCGACAGGGACCGTTAACCGTCGGTGTCTCTTCAGCTGTTCTTGCGGGAACCTCGGGCGTTCCCGCAAGACTCGTCGGTGTCTCTATCGGGTGGGATGGCGCGGGCGAGGGAGCGCACGGCGCGGTGCTGGAGCGCCTTGATCGCCCCGCTGTTCTTTCCCATGACCATGGCGGTCTCGGCGACCGACAGGCCGTGCAGGAACCGCAGGACGACGCACTCCCGCTGTTCCGACCCCAGGGCCCGGACCGCCGAGAACAGCGCTCGGTAGGTGAAGGCGTCGAGGACGGCGCGTTCGGGCCCCTCCTCCCAGCGGTCCCCCGTATCGGGCTCCGCCGTGCAGATCTCCAGCCGGTACCGGCTGGACTTGAAGTGGTCCAGGACGAGATTGCGGGCGATGGTGACGAGCCAGGCGCCGAAGTCCTTGCCCTGCCAGGTGAACACGCTCATCCGGCGCAGCGCCCGCAGGAACGTCTCGCTGGTGAGGTCCTCGGCGAGGGGGTGGGCGCCGACGCGGTAGTAGACGTAGCGGTAGACGAGGTCGACGTAGCGGTCGTAGAGCGCGGCGAAGGCGTCCGACTCGCCGGCCCGGGCCCGGAGTACGAGTTCGCGCAGCTCATCCTGGTCGACGACGGTCTTCGGGATGACCGTGCCGACGGCCGCCTCGGGGGACACCAGAGGGGGATCGAGGGTGAGACTGCGCATCCAGTACTCCTCGGTGCTGAGCGGCCACCGGATGTGTCGCACATGCTAGATACCGGCGAGTAACGTTGGCAATGGCGACCGATGATGAATCAGTTGGTAAATGCGCTCATGCAGCGCATAGCGATTTCCTGGGGCGGACCGGGCGATCCGGTACCTGTCCACTCCAGTGATCGGGCAACATGGGGTCGATGGTCAACGTCGCGGTGGCACTTCTGGCGACCCTCGCCGCCCTCGGGTGTGCGGGGCTGCTCGCCATGCGCGCGTTCCCCGAACGGCGGATCTACCTCTTCGCCTGGACGGGCACGCTCGCCGCCCTCGGCCTCGCGCTGGGCGCGATGACCGCCGGGTACGCGACCGGCTTCTCGCCCGCACTGCTGCGGTTCGTCGAACTGTTCGGCGGACTGCTGGCACCGTTCAGCCTGGCGCTCGGCGTCGTCGAGCTGGTGGCCCGCACGGTGCAGGCGCGTTTCGCGGCGCGGCTCATCGCCGGCTCGTACGTCGTCGTGGCCGTGGTCATCATCCTGCTCGACCCCATCATCGGCACCTTCGGCAAGAGCCTGCCGAAGGTCCCCGGCCACTATTCGTCGCTGCCCAAGCTCATCCTCGACGGGGGCCACGTCTTCGCGGTCGTGTCGCTCGTCTCCTGCGTCGCGGTCACCGCGATGCGCGGCAACAAACGCGATCGCGCCGCCACCGAGATCATGATCACCGTGGCCATGGTCGCGCTCGCGGGCGTGCTCGTGGTCACCGCGACGCGCGGCTTCCTGCCCGGACCGCTGGCGCCGCTCGCGCTCGGTGGCGCCGTCGCCCTGATCTGGTTCGGGACCGCCCGCGTGCTGCCGCAGCGGGCCCACGATGACGAAGACGAATACGAAGAAGAAGCGGAGCCGTACGACGAGATGGCCAACTACGCAGGGCAGCCTCCCCACGGACGGCAGCCGCTTCCGCCTCAGAGCACTCCTCCTCAGGGCCCGCCGGCGGGCGGGCAGTACTCCGGCCAGCCGTCGTTCGCGCCGGCGCCCGGCATGTCGGGGCCGATGCCGTTCCCCGTCGGGCAGTACGGCCGGATCACCATGTACACGTTGCTCGACGGGCACCAGGACGCGTTCGACCGGCTGGCCATCGAGGTCACCCGCGCGGTGATCGAGCGTGAGCCGGGCACCCTGGTCTACGCCTGCCACGCGGTCGACAACGCCCCGCTGCAGCGGATCTTCTACCAGCTCTTCCACGACGCCGCCGCGGTGGAGAACCACACGCGGCAGCCGCACGCCCAGCGGTTCGCATCCGAGGCGCGGACCCACGTCGCGGGCACGAACGTCATCGAGCTGACCGCCACCGCCGCCAAGGTCACGCCGCCTCCCGAGGCCCAGCGGCCGCCGCAGAACGGCCATCGTCCGGCGCAGAACGGCCACCGTCCCCCGCACGAGGGCGCCCGCCCGGCCTACGAGCCTCCGCGCCCGGCCCAGGAGCCGCCCAGGCCGCAGTACTCCACGGGGGAGTCACCCAGGCCCCAGTACTCGACAGGAGAGTCACCGAGGCCCCAGTACTCGACGGGAGAGTCACCGAGGCCGCAGTACTCGACAGGGGAGTCACCCCGGCCCCAGTACTCCACGGGAGAGTCGCCCAGGCCGCAGTACCCCGCCCAGCGCCCGATGCACGATCCGAATCGCCTGCCCAACGACATGACCGGTCCGCGCCCGGCGCCGCACGACATGACCGGTCCGCGTCCGGCTCCCCATGACACGACCGGTCCGCGTCCGGCGCCGCCGCGGCCGAACGGGCACCAGTCCCCGCCGTCGCACCCGTCGAACCCGTCCGTACGCTGGCCTCATGGCTGACACGTCCCGCGTCCTGCTGCTCGGAAAGCCGGGCTGCCACCTGTGCGATGACGCGCGCGAAGTGATCGCGCGCGTCTGCGGGGACCTCGGCGTCGGCTGGGAGGAGCGCGACATCACCGCCTCCGAGGAGGACACGCGGCGCTACTGGGACCAGATCCCGGTCACGTTCGTCGACGGCGTGCAGCACGACTTCTGGCGAGTCGACGAGGGCCGCCTGCGCACCGCCCTGAGCTCCTGACCGTCCGCCTTTACCGCAGGTGCCGGTGAGGTGTCGATGTCTCCTTGGTCACATCCTCCGCGGCCGGGAGAAGCGGCCGCTGCGCCGGGGAGACGCCGCTGAGCTGCGCGCCGACAGGGTTTCCGAGGTCGTCCGGCGGTCCGGAGGCGGCCGAACGGCGTACGGCCCGACTTTGTGCGCGTGTTCACAAAGGCTTAATCTGAGAAAAGTCCAGGCGACCGGGCCCCGGGCGACTTAGGACCGGCCGCGTCGTCGAGTCCCGAAGAGCAGGCTTGTGACCCGTCGATCCATCCTCGGTGCGCGAAACCGGGGCATCCCAGAGGCGACCGTGGCCAGGCTCCCGGTCTACCTCCGCGCCTTGCACACGCTCGCCGAGCGCGATGTCGTCACCGTCTCGTCGGAGGAGCTCGCCGCCGCCGCGGGCGTCAATTCTGCCAAGCTCCGCAAGGACCTGTCCCACCTCGGGTCGTACGGCACCCGGGGTGTCGGCTACGAGGTGCAGTACCTCGTCTACCAGATCTCCCGCGAGCTCGGCCTCACCCAGGACTGGTCGGTGGCCATCGTCGGCCTCGGTAACCTCGGCCGCGCCCTCGCGGGGTACGGCGGGTTCGCCTCCCGCGGGTTCCGGATGGCCGCTCTGCTGGACGCCGATCCGGCGATCGTGGGGGAGCGCATCAACGGCCTGACCGTCGAGCACATCGACAAGCTCGAGCGTGTGATCACCGACTGCGGGATCTCGATCGCGGTCCTGGCGGTGCCCGCGCCGGCCGCCCAGGCGGTCTGCGATCGGGTGGTGGCGAGCGGGGTCACGAGCATTCTGAACTTCGCCCCTGTTGTCCTGACTGTGCCAGATGGCGTCGATGTGCGTAAGGTCGACCTGTCGATCGAGCTTCAAATCCTCGCGTTCCACGAGCAGCGGAAGGCCGGAGGCCCCGCCGGAGTGGAACAGGAGTATCTCGAGGCGGTGGATGGCCAATGATCCAAGCGGGCGTGCCGACACGGCTGCGTACGCGCTGGTCAGGGGCGACAGGTGAGGGACGGGAGCACCAGTGAGCATTCTCGTGGTCGGGCTGAGTCACCGCAGCGCCCCCGTCGCGCTGCTGGAACGCACAGCGGTCACCGGCGAGCGGCTCGTCAAGCTGCTGCACGACGTGCACGGCGCTCCGAGCGTCAGCGGCGTCGTGGTGGTCTCGACGTGCAATCGCATCGAGGTGTACGCCGACGTCGACAAGTTCCACGCGGGCGTCTCGGCCATCTCCGAGCTGCTCTCCCGGCACTCGGACGTGCCGCTGGACGAGCTGTCCCGGCACCTGTACGTCCACTATGAGGAGCGTGCGGTCCAGCACGTCTTCTCGGTGGCCTGCGGCCTGGACTCCATGGTCGTCGGCGAGGGCCAGATCGCCGGTCAGCTTCGCACCGCCCTCAAGCTCGCCCAGAAGTACGGCACCGTCGACCGGGCGCTGAACGAGGCGATTCAGCAGGCGCTGCGCGTCGGCAAGCGGGCGCGGAACGAGACCGGCATCGACCGGGCGGGCGCGTCCCTCGTCAGCGTGGGCCTGAGCCGGGCAGGGACCCTGGAGGGTAAGCGGGCCCTCGTGGTGGGCGCCGGTTCGATGAGCTCCCTGGCGGTCGCGACTCTCGCCCGGGAAGGCGTCGGCGAGATCGTCATCGCCAACCGCACCTTCGAACGCGGTGTCCGCCTGGCCGAGGCGACCGACGCACCGGCGCGGGCGATCCGGCTCGCGGACCTGCGGGAGGCGATCGCCGAGGCGGACATCGTCGTCTCGTGCACCGGCGCCACGGGCCTCGTCATCACCCCGGACATGCTCCAGGGCCCGGTGTTCGTGCTCGATCTCGCCCTGCCGCACGACGTCGACCGGGCGGTCCGCGACCTACCCGGCGTCACCCTCGTGGGCCTGGACGACCTCAGCGAGGACGACGACGCGCCCGCCGAGGCCGACACCGACGCCGTCCGGCGGATCGTGTGCGAAGAGGTCAAGGCCTTCCAGCTCGGCCTCGTGGCGGCGACGGTCGCCCCGACGGTGGTCGCGCTGCGCAGCAAGGCGGCAGAGGTCGTCGAGGCCGAGCTCGGCCGGCTCGGCGGCCGGCTGCCCGAGCTGGACGACCGGGCGCAAGCGGAGATCGCCCAGACCGTACGCCGCGTCGTGGACAAACTGCTGCACGCCCCGACCGTGCGCGTGAAAGAGTTGGCGGGTTCCCCGGGCGGCGACACGTACGCCGACGCGTTGCGCGAACTCTTCGATCTCGATCCCAAGGCCCCGGAGGCGGTCATCCGGGCAGAGGACGTCCCGAGCGCTGAGCGAGGCGTGGGCGCCGAGCGAACGCTCCGGAGTGGCCAGGTGCGCCACGAGCCCGGCCGCGGAATGAGTGAGGAACGCTGAGCGAGGCATGAGCACGACATTGAAACTCGGTACCCGGCGCAGCCTGATGGCGATGACCCAGTCCGGGCTGGTCGCCGACGACCTGACCGCCCGTACCGGCCGAGCCGTGGAGCTCGTCGGCGTGACCACCGAAGGCGACGTCTCGAAGGCGCAGCTGGCCCAGATCGGCGGCACGGGCGTGTTCGTCAACGGGCTGCGCGAGCGGCTCCTCTCCGGTGAGATCGACTTCGCGGTGCACTCGCTGAAGGACCTGCCCACCGGGCCCGCCGAGGGCATCGCGCTCGCGGCGGTCCCGCCGCGCGACGATCCGCGGGACGCCCTGTGCGGGCCGGCCAAGCTGGCCGACCTGCCGCGTGGCGCCAGGATCGGCACCGGGTCGCCGCGCCGGATGGCGCAGCTGCGCGCGCTCCGCCCCGACCTCGACGTCGTGCCGATCCGCGGCAACGCCGACACGCGGCTGCGGAAGGTCACCGACGGCGAGGTGGACGCGGTCGTGCTGGCGTTCGCGGGGCTGACCCGGATCGACCGGCTGGAGGCCGTCTCCGAGATCTTCGAGCCGGACCAGATGCTGCCCGCGCCGGGTCAGGGCGCTCTGGCGGTGGAGTGCCGGGCCGACCGCGCCGATCTCATCGAGCTTCTCGCCACCCTCGACGACGCCCCGACCAGGGCCGCGGTGGCCGCCGAGCGGGCGCTCCTGGCCACGCTCGAGGCGGGCTGCTCGGCCCCCGTGGGCGCATACGCTGCGTGGTATGACGAAATCGTGCATCTGACCGGCGTCGTTGTCGGGTATGACGGTGAACGGCAGATTCGGTTGTCCGAAAGCGGTTCCCCTGACGATTCCGAGCGCCTGGGACGCGATCTCGCGCTCCGGATGCTCGCGGAGGGGGCCGACCAGTTGATGGGGGAGCGCACATCTTGAGCCCCGCGAGCAAGAAGGTCGTGAACGACGAGGGCGAGGCCCCCGCGATGTCCGGCGCGACGGCGTCCGGCGAGCGGCAGGGCAGGGTGGCCTTCGTCGGAGTCGGCCCGGGCGATCCGGAACTCCTGACGCTTCGTGCGGTCAGAATCCTCGGCGCGGCCGACGCCATCGTGGTCCACGAGACGATGGCGCCGCTGTTCAGCGCGCACTTCAACCCGGCCGCCGAGGTGATCGGCCCGGCGGGGGCGAGCCTCGTGAGCCTGGCCCGCTCGGGCAAGGTCGTCGCCCGGGTGCTCGGCGGCGACCCCGGCCTGAGCTGCGCCCTCACCGAGGAGGCCAAGGTCTGCGCCAGGTCCAAGGTCCCTTTCGAGATCGTCCCGGGCGTCTCGTCGGTCACCGGCGTCCCCGGGTACGCCGGCATCCCGCTGATCGACGGCAAGCACCGTGACGCCGTGGTCGTCGACGCCCAGGAGGGCGGCGTCGACTGGAGCGCCCACGCCGGTGCGGCGACCCTCGTGATCCTCGGCGCGGAGAACACCATCGGCGAGATCGCCAAGGGCCTCATGGTCGCCGGGCGGTCCGACACGACGCCGGTGGCGGTCACCTCGATGGGCACGACGACCGAGCAGTACACCATCGACTCGACCCTCGCGAAGGTCGCCTCCGACACCAAGCACCTGGAGTCGCCGGCGCTGCTCGTCGTCGGAGACATCGTCCGCTGGCGCGAGAAGCTGTCGTGGTTCGAGACCAAGCCGCTGTTCGGCTGGCGGGTCCTCGTGCCTCGTACGAAGGAGCAGGCGGCCTCGCTGTCCGACCAGCTCCGCTCGTACGGCGCCGTCCCCGACGAGGTGCCCACCATCTCGGTGGAGCCCCCGCGCACGCCCCAGCAGATGGAGCGTGCCATCAAGGGCCTGGTCACCGGCCGCTACGAGTGGGTCATCTTCACCTCCACGAACGCCGTGCGCGCGGTGCGCGAGCGGTTCGAGCAGTACGGTCTGGACGCCCGCGCCTTCGCCGGCCTGAAGGTCGCGGCCGTGGGCGAGCAGACCGCCGCCGCGCTCGTGGAGTTCGGCGTCAAGCCCGACCTCGCCCCGAAGGACCAGCAGTCCTCCGACGGCCTCCTGGAGGTCTGGCCGCCGTACGACAAGGACCTGGACCCGATCAACCGGGTGCTGCTGCCGCGCGCCGACATCGCCACCGAGACGCTCGTCGCCGGGCTCACCGAACTCGGCTGGGAGTGCGACGACGTCACCGCCTACCGGACCGTACGCGCCGCTCCGCCGCCCGCGCCGATCCGCGAGGCGATCAAAGGCGGCGGGTTCGACGCGGTGCTGTTCACCTCGTCCTCGACCGTACGGAACCTCATCGGCATCGCCGGCAAGCCGCACAACGTCACCGTGATCGCCTGCATCGGGCCGCAGACCGCGCGCACCGCCGAGGAGTACGGCCTGCGTGTCGACGTCATGGCCGACAAACCCTCGGTCAGTGCCCTCGCCGAGGCGCTCGCGGAGTACGGTGCCAAGCGGCGGGCCGCCCAGGTCGAGGCCGGCGACCCGCTCCGCAAGCCGAGTGAGATGCGCCGCGGCGCACGCCGGCGCAAGTAATCGCCCTGAGAGAAGGTCACCGTGACCGCGCAGTTCCCTGTCGTACGCCCCCGCCGGCTTCGCCGCACCCCGGCGCTGCGGCGTCTCGTCGCCGAGACGCACCTGCACCCGAGCGACCTCGTGCTGCCGCTCTTCGTGAAGGAGGGCATCACCGAGCCGCAGCCGATCGCGTCGATGCCGGGCGTCGTGCAGCACACCAGGGAGTCCCTGCGCAAGGCGGCGCACGAGGCGGTGGAGGCCGGCGTCGGCGGGCTGATCCTGTTCGGCATCCCGGCGGTCAAGGACGGCCGCGGCTCGGCCGCCGACGACCCGGCCGGCATCGTGCAGAAGGCGCTGCGCGACCTGAGCGGCGACCTCGGCGACTCCACGGTGATCACGGCCGACCTGTGCCTCGACGAGTACACCGACCACGGGCACTGCGGCATCCTCACGGCCTCCGGTGAGGTCGACAACGACGCCACCCTGGAGCGTTACGCCTCCATCGCCGTCGCCCAGGCCGCCGCAGGCGTCGACGTCGTCGCCCCGAGCGGCATGATGGACGGCCAGGTCGCCGCGATCCGTACGGCCCTCGACGAGGGCGGCTACGGCAACGTCGCGATCATGGCGTACGCCGTGAAGTACGCCTCGGCGTTCTACGGGCCGTTCCGCGAGGCCGCCGAGTGCGCGCCGCAGTTCGGCGACCGGTCGGCGTACCAGCAGGACCCGTCCAACGCCGAGGAGTCGATACGAGAGGTCCTCCTGGACCTCGACGAGGGCGCCGACGTCGTCATGGTGAAGCCGGCGCTGACCTACCTCGACGTCATCCGCCGCGTGCGCGACGCGGTCCACGTGCCTGTCGCCGCGTACCAGGTCAGCGGCGAGTACTCCATGGTCGAGGCCGCCGCCGCCCAGGGTTGGATCGACCGCGACCGAGTGATCATGGAGACGCTCGTCTCGATCCGCCGCGCGGGCGCCGACATCATCCTCACCTACTGGGCCACGGAGGTCGCACGCGCCCTGCGCGCCTGACTTCGAACCCTCATTCGCTTCCGCGGCCGGGTGACCACCTCACCCGGCCACTCCGCTCGCCGCGGCGGGTCACTCCGTGACCCGCCCGGTGACGGGTCACGGCTTCGCCGCTTTTCGGGGGTTCCCGCAACCCGCGAGACACCGGCGCGCCATCATCGGAAGAGGAGCGGAGGGGGAGCAGGATGCTGGATGTATCAGCGAAGCGAACGAACCGGTCGGCCGGCCGCCGCAAGACGGGCGAGTCGGTCCGACGTGAGCGCATGGCCACTGCCGTCCAGGAGTATGCCGCCCTGGGCTGGCCCTGTTATCCGGGTGAGCATACCGGCGACGACACCCGGGCGTGTTCCTGCGACCGGATCGGCTGCCCGTCGCCGGCGGCCCATCCTCGGTCGCAGGTGTGGCAGCGGCAGGCCACGGTCGACGCCGACACGCTGGCGCGCTGGTGGATGACGGACCCGGACGCGAACATCGTCCTGCCGACGGGCCGGGTCTTCGACGTCTTCGACGTCCCGGCCAAGGCGGGTCGGGCGGCGCTCGAAGAGATGGAGCGGGAGGGCGTAGCGGTGGGCCCGGTCGCCAACCACGGTGACGAGCGCTATCTCTTCTTCGTCGCCACTCGTGGCGCGCCCGTCGACGAGGACGAGTGGTGGTCCTGCCACCTCGATACCGTCCCCGAGAGCATCGAGGACAGCCCGGGAATGCGCTGGCACTGCCGGGACAGCTACGTCCTCGCGCCGCCGTCGGTGCTGCCGTTCGACCGTACGGTGACCTGGGTCAAAGAGCCGTACGACGCGCCGCTGCCGGACCCGGTGCGGCTACTGGAGATCCTGGCCGACGCCTGCGATTGACGTCTGGGAGACTCGTGGGGTGACTTCCACGAATCGTTCCGAAGCACTGTTCGACCGGGCAGGTGCGGTCATACCGGGCGGAGTCAACTCCCCGGTGCGCGCCTTCGGGGCCGTGGGCGGCACCCCGCGGTTCATGGCCTCGGCCCGCGGCCCGTACCTCGTCGACGCCGACGGCAACGAGTACGTCGACCTGATCTGCTCGTGGGGTCCGATGATCCTCGGCCACGGGCACCCGGAGGTCGTCGAGGCCGTCCGGCGGGCCGCCGAGCACGGCACCTCGTACGGCGCGCCCACCGAGGGCGAGGTCCTGCTGGCCGAGGAGATGGTGGCCCGCACGCCGATCGACAAGGTCCGCCTGGTCAACTCGGGCACCGAGGCGACGATGTCGGCGATCCGCCTGGCGCGCGGCTTCACCGGGCGCTCGAAGATCGTGAAGTTCGCCGGGTGCTACCACGGGCACGCCGACGGGCTGCTGGCCGCGGCCGGGTCGGGGGTCGCGACGTTCGGCCTGCCCGACTCGCCGGGCGTCACCGGCGCGGCCACCGCCGACACGATCGTGCTCCGCTACAACGACATCGCCGCCGTCGAGGAGACGTTCGGCGAGCACGGCCACGAGATCGCCTGCGTCATCACCGAGGCGTGCCCGGCCAACATGGGCATCGTCCCGCCGACCGAGGACTTCAACGCCGCCCTCAAGGGCATCTGCGAGCGGTACGGCGCCCTCCTCATCATCGACGAAGTGCTGACGGGCTTCCGTGTCTCCCGCGCCGGCTGGTACGGCCTGGAGGGCGTCCAGGGCGACCTGTACACCTTCGGCAAGGTCATGGGCGGCGGCCTGCCCGCGGCGGCGTTCGGTGGACGCGCCGAGATCATGGACCGCCTCGCCCCCGCCGGCCCCGTCTACCAGGCGGGCACCCTGTCCGGGAACCCCCTGGCCACCGCCGCCGGCCTGGCCACGCTCCGCGCCGCCACCGACGAGGTGTACGCCCGGATCGACCACGCCGCCACCGTCGTCGCCGAGGCCGCGACGGCCGCCCTGACCAAGGAGGGCGTGCCCCACCGCCTGCAGATCGCGGGCAACCTCTTCTCGATCTTCTTCACCGACGAGGCGGTCCTGGACTTCGAGCACGCCCAGCGCCAGAACACCCGCCGCTACGCCGCGTTCTTCCACACGGCCCTGGACCACGGCGTCTACCTGCCCCCGTCGGCGTACGAGGCCTGGTTCCTGTCAGCCGCCCACGACACCGCGGCTCTGGACCGCATCACCGACGCCCTGCCTCACGCCGCCCGCGCCGCCGCCGAAGCCCCCTGACCGGCGACTCAGAAGAGACCGAGGCGGGGGCACTGTTCGCATAAGCCGAATACATCTTCGTGAAAAGCGAACATCGAACGCTCGTGACGGGGCTTCAATGCCGTCGCGGTTGCCTGTTTGCCGCCATTGTGGACGGACCGATCCGGGCGATTCGGGCGGTCGTACGTCCATGGTGGCGGCAATGAGGCGAAGGCCGGGGCGGCTAGTCGATCTTGCGGGTATCGTCTCGTCTCTCGCCCCTGGGGAGCGTCGTGGAAGTGACTTACGCCGATTTCTCTGTTGAGCCGGCTCGGTTGGCGAACGCCGAAATCGGGCTCGATCGCTGCCATAGTGGCGGGTCGCACCTGGCGATCGGGGCTGGGGGGTCGGTGGAGATCGAGTTCGTGGTGGACCGGCCCCAGGAGGTCGCCGAGGCCACGCTCACGGTGACGGCTCTCGTCTCGAAGCTGTGGTCCGAGCTCGGATATGCCCCGATGGACGTCGTGCTCAACGACGAGCCGCTGGCCGAGGGACTGACCGTGCCGGGCGGGGGCGACCTCCCGCAGGACAACGTCTTCGCCGTGCCCGGTTCGCTGCTCGAACCCGGACGGAACACCCTCGTGGTCCGAAGCTCGGAGGACGCCCGCAGCATGCTGTGGCTGTACCGGGTCACCGTGGATCCGGTGCACGCGCGCGGGCAGTCCGAGCGCGCCCTCGCCGCGACGGCCGCACGGGAGTCGGTGTTCGCCTACGCAACGGAGTTGCGCGCGCTCGATGCCAAGGCATGGGTGGATGGCGAGGAACTGCTGCTCCACGTCGACCGTGGCGAGAACTCCCTTCCCGAACAGCTGAGCTGGCGCACGGCGGACGGCGCGGAGGCGGCGGTCGGCTTCCAGTCGAACATGTCCGAGTTCCTCGGGCAGCACCGAGCCGCCGACGGCACGCTCTCCGAGTTCCGCGGACGGCTCGCCGGCTCCTGGGCCTTTCCCGGAGGGACGGGCGGAAGGCGCGTGTGGCGCTTTCAGACCGAGGAGGGCTGGGGCGGGGGCTGGCATCGCTCGGACGAACTGCGGCTGCTGGTGGACGACGGCGGCGCTCCGGTCGAGCGGGTGACCTGGCGGGATCAGCGGGGCAACTCGGGCACGGTCGCGCTGCGAGCCGACGTGGGCGACTTCATCGGCTACTACCGGCGCTACAACGAGGGCCCGATCGGCTACCGAGGCCGGACCTGTCCCAAGTGAAGGAGACCGCTGCGGCTCCGGACGGTTTCGGGTGCCGCCGAGCGTACTGACAAGGAGCACCGATGGACCCTGCCACTTCTCGCCGTTCTCTGCTGCGCCTGCTGACCGCCGGTGGCGCGGTGGCGGCCGTACCGCTCGCCGCGGGATGTGACGGCAGATCGAGGAATGTCGTCGGCACCTCGGCGAGCGACGGCGAGTCGGCCGTGGGCGCCGACACCGTAATGATCATCCGTCATGGGGAGAAGCCGGCGGCGAAGGGCGCTCCGTTCGGTGTCACCGAGGACGGCCAGGTGAACGACGGATCGCTCACCGTACGCGGATGGCAGCGGGCAGGCGCACTGGTAGATCTCTTCGCCCCCCGGAAGGGGAGCCTCCGCGCCGGGCTGGTGCGCCCCGCCACCATCTACGCGGCCCGCCCGAACGGTGACAAGAGCCTGCGTCACAGCGAGACGATAACGCCGCTGGCGGCCGAGCTCGGGCAGCAGCCGAAGCTCTCCTACGGCAAGGGCGACGAGGCCGCGCTCGGCAAGAAGCTCGCCTCCGCTCACGGGAACGTCCTGGTCTGCTGGGAGCACAGCGCGATCCCGGACATCGTCGCCGCCATGGGAGCGGTTCATCCCAAGCCGCCCGCCAAGTGGGCCGGCAAGCGCTTCGACGTGGTCTGGGTGTTCACCCGAGACGGCAAGGGCTGGCGCTTCAGCCAGGTTCCCCAGCTGGTGCTCCCCGGCGATGTGAATTCCCCGATCAGCTGAGCGTGGATCCCGTGCGGTCGGCACGCCCGGGGTGCCGATCGCACGGGACTCTCGTCCCTATCGCCCGATCGTCTCGAGTTCGGGTGTCTCCTCGGCTGGCGCGGGGGCCGAGACCGGGACGTCGCGGAGGACGATGAGGGTGATCAGAGCTGCGGCCGCCAGGACGACACCGCCGGACAGGCCGGTGACGTTCAGGCCGTGGGTGAAGGCGGTCTTGGCGGCCTCCAGGAGGGCCAGGCCGCCGTGGCCGGGGACGTGGGCGGCGCTGCCGAGGGTGTCGCGGGCCGCGCGCAGCGTCTCGGCGGGGACGCCGCTCACCCGTACGCCGGCCATCTGGTGGTGGTAGACCGCGGTGCCGATCGAGCCGAGGATCGCGAAGCCGAGCGCCCCGCCCAACTCGCTGCCGGTCTCGGAGACGGCCGAGGCGGCGCCGGCCTGTTCGGCGGGGGCGGCGGTCAGGACCATGTCGGCGGTCAGCGAGGTGGACACCAGCATGCCGGCGGCGAGCAGCCCGGCGCCGGTCAGGATGACGGCCAGGTTCTGGTGGACGTGGACCTGCGTGGTCACGGCCAGCCCGCAGGCCGACACCAGCAGCCCGGTGGTGATGACGAACGCGGGGCGGACCTTCTTGGCGGCGATCCCGGCGATCGTCATCGCGACCATGATGAACGGCATGACCGCCAGCGACCACAGCGAGGCCTTGAACGGGCTCATGCCCTGGACGACCTGCAGGTACTGCATCGTGTAGAGGCTGAAGCCGAGCATCGCGAAGTTGGTCACCGTGTTGACGCCCACCGCCGCGCTGTAGGTCCGGTGCCGGAACAGCCGCAGGTCGATCAGCGGGTGGGCGGTCGTCCGCTGGCGGTGCCAGAAGACGAACCCGACGGCGAGACCCACGGCGATCGCGAGTACCGGGACGAGCGCGTAGCCGTCCACGGCGAGTTCCTTGATGCCGTAGATGGCCGGCAGCACGGCGCCCAGCGACAGCAGCGAGCCGAGCAGGTCGAACCGGCCGGCGGCGGGGTTACGGAACTCCGGCAGCAGCGCGGGGCCCAGCAGCAGGAGCAGCGCCATCGCGGGCAGGTTGAGCAGGAACGCCGAGCCCCACCAGAAGTGGTCCATCAGCAGACCGCCGATGATCGGTCCGACGGTGACGCCGCCGGTCATGGCGCCGGTCCACACCGCGATCGCGGTCTTGCGCCGGCCGGCGTCGTGGAACATGTTGCGGATCAGCGCCAGCGTCGAGGGCATCAACGTCGCGCCCGCCAGCCCCAGCACCGCGCGAGCGCCGATGAGCATCCCGGCGCTGGTGGAGTACGCGGCGGCGACCGACGCGGCGCTGAAGGCCACGGCGCCGATGAGCAACAGCCGGCGCCGGCCGATCCGGTCGCCCAGCGCACCCATGGTGATCAACATGCCGGCCAGCACGAAGCCGTACATGTCCATGATCCACAACAGCTGAGTGCCGGACGGCTTGAGGTCGGCGCTGATGAACGGCATCCCGAACAGCAGCACACTCACGTCCATCGAGACGATCAGGCACGGCAGCACCAGCACCGCCAGCCCGATCCATTCCTTCGTGCCCGCCTTGACGTCCACGGCCCTGTCCTTTCGTGAGAGAACGGACACACCTTCGCCGGGGCCGCTCACCGTCCGCTCACCGTTCGCTGACCGCGACCGTGCGCGCCTGGTCAGGCCGCCGTAGGGGTGTCCGTGATCAGCGTGGACGGAGCGCGTTAGGCGAACAACGACGAGTTCGGCAACGCACTGTTGACCGTCCGCTTCACGATCGGGCCGGGGAGGTGAAGCGGGACCGGTCGGGAACGGGGATCCACTGGCGCTGCGGGTCGAACGGCCGGTAGCGCCCCGTGACGTGGGAGACCAGGGAGCGCAGCGCCGGATGGCGGTTACGGCCGTGCCACAGCAGCGACCACGGGTACGCGGGAGTGGGCGCGGTGAGGGGGATCTGGACCAGGTCGGGGCGCCAGGGCAGCCGGGTCCGGTCCCCGTTGAAGGTGGCCAGGTCGTCCGATGCGACGCGTTCCACCAGGTGCTCGTGGCCGAAGAGGGGGAGGCCGGACGTGTCGAACTTTACGGCGAAGTCGTCGCCGAGGAAGCGGTAGAACTCCGCCCACTCGGTGTCCGGCCGGGCGATCCCCGGCATCCAGATCGTCGTGCCCGCCAGTTCGGACATCGCCACCTCACGCCGGTCGGCGAGCGGGTGCCCACGGCCGACCAGGAGGTGGAGCGGCTCGAGGTACGCGGGTGTGCACTCGATGTCCTCGTCGAGTTCCCTGGTGGCTCGGCCGAGGAAGGCGTCGATCGATCCGCGGGCCAGTTCGGCCAGTGCCTCGGTGAGCCCGTTCAAGGTCACGATCTCCAGGTCGACCTCGTCGGCGGCCTCGTGGAATCCGCGGACGATGTCGATCGACGCCACCCATTTACGGTGCACGTCGATGCGCAGGGGCCGGCGCCGGTCGCGCAGCAGCATGACGGCCTGGTCGGCGAGGGCGATGAGCGCACGCGCGTTCGTGAGGAACGACGCGCCGTCCTCGGTCACCTCGGTTCCACTGTGCGAGCGGTGGAAGAGCACGGTGCCGAGATCGGCTTCGAGCCGTGCGACGCGCTTGGAGACCGCCTGCTGGCTCAGGCCGAGGCGGGCGGCCGCCTCGCTGAAGGAGCGCTCCTCGGCGACGGCGACGAAGGCGCGGACGGCCGCGAGGTGAAGGTCCGGCTCACCTCGGTGCACAACCGATGGCTGTCGCGGATCGGCGTGTCGGTTGTTGGACACCCCCGGCTCCCTTTCGGTCGAATGGCGGACGCCGCTGAGACGTACAACCTAAGGGAGTGACCGGTGGGTTCGTTCGTCCACCTGCATGTACATACGGAGTACTCGATGCTCGACGGCGCCGCGAAGGTCGGGCGCCTCATGGGAGAGGTCGACCGGCTGGGTATGCCCGCCGTCGCGATGAGCGACCACGGCAACGTGCACGGTGCGTACGAGTTCTACCACTCGGCCGACAAGGCGGGCGTCAAGCCGATCATCGGCATCGAGGCGTACGTCGCCCCGGCGTCGCGATTCCACAAGCAGTCGGTGTTCTGGTCCGACAACCTCGCGCTGCGTAAGTCGAACGACGACACCGGTGAGGGCGGCGACGTCTCCGGCCGCGGCCTGTACACCCACATGACCATGTGGGCCGCCGACGCCGAGGGCCTGCGGAACCTGTTCCGTCTCCAGTCGCGTGCCTGGCTCGAAGGCCACGTCCAGAAGTACCCGCGGATGGACGACGAACTGCTCGCCGAGCACGGCACGGGCATCATCGCCACGACCGGCTGCCCGTCGGGCGCGGTGCAGACCCGGATCCGGCTCGGCCAGTACGACAAGGCGGTCGAGGCCGCCGCGACGTACCGGGACATCTTCGGCAAGGACAACTACTTCCTGGAGCTGATGGACCACGGCCTTGCGATCGAACGCCGCGTCCGTGAGGACCTGATGAGGCTCGGCAAGGAGCTCGGGATCCCGCCGCTGGCCACGAACGACTCCCATTACGTGACCGAGGACCAGGCCGCCGCGCACGACGCGCTGCTGTGCATAGGCACCGGCAAGCAGCTCGCCGACCAGAACCGCTTCCGGTTCTCCGGGAGCGGCTACTACCTCAAGACCGCCGAGGAGATGCGGTCCCTGTGGGACGGCGAGGTCCCCGGCGCCTGCGACAACACCCTCCTGATCGCCGAACGCGTCGGCGACTACGGCGACGTCTTCGCCCACCGCGACCTGATGCCGAAGTTCCCCGTGCCCGAGGGGCAGACCGAGTCGTCCTGGCTGCGGAAGGAGACCCTGGCCGGCGCGCGGCGCCGCTACCAGGGCGAACCGCCGCAGGAGGTCCTGGACCGCATCGACTACGAGCTGTCCGTCATCGACGACATGGGCTTCCCCGGCTACTTCCTCGTCGTCGCCGACATCTGCCAGTACGCGCGCGAGAACCGCATCGGCCTCGGACCCGGCCGAGGATCGGCGACCGGGTCGATGGTCGCCTACTGCACCGGGATCACCGAGCTCGACCCGATCGAGCACAAACTGATCTTCGAGCGGTTCCTCAACCCCGAGCGCGTCACCATGCCCGACGTCGACCTCGACTTCGACGACCGCCGCCGCGACGAGATGATCGACTACGTCACCCGCAAGTACGGCGACGACCGGGTCTGCCAGATCGTCACCTTCGGCACCATCAAGGCCAAGGCCGCCGTCAAGGACGCCTGCCGTGTCCTCGGCTACCCGTACGCGCTCGGCGACCGCATCACCAAGGCGTTCCCGGCCGCCGTCGGCGGCAAGGAGATCCCCCTCTCCGCGATCCACGACGAGAACCACCCGCGCCACGGTGAGGCCGCCGAACTGCGGAAGATGTACGAGGAGGAGCCGGACGTCAAGCGGGTCGTCGACACCGCCGTCGGCGTCGAGGGCCTGACCCGCGGCACCGGCATCCACGCCGCCGGCGTGATCCTCTCGTCCGATCCGCTGATCGACGTGCTCCCGCTCGTACGGCCGAAGGCCGACGGTCCGATCATCACCGGGTTCCCCTTCACCCAGGCCGAGGACATGGGCCTGCTGAAGATGGACTTCCTCGGCCTGCGCAACCTGACCGTCATCAACGACGCCATCGCCAACGTCAGGGCCAACAAGGGCATCGAGATCGACATCCGCGACGTGCCCCTGGACGACAAGACGACGTACGAGCTGTTGGCGCGGGGCGACACGCTCGGGGTGTTCCAGCTCGACAGCGGCGGGATGCGGATCCTGCTGCGGCTGATGCAGCCGACGGCGTTCACCGACATCGCCGCGGTCAACGCGCTGTACCGGCCGGGCCCGATGGAGATGAACGCCCACACCAACTACGCGCTCCGCAAGACCGGCCGGCAGGAGGTCGAGCCGATCCACCCGGAGCTGAAGGAGGCGCTCGAACCGATCCTGGGCGACACCTACCACCTGGTGGTCTTCCAGGAGCAGGTCATGGCGATCGCCCGGGAGCTGGCCGGGTACTCCCTCGGCGGCGCCGACCTGCTGCGCCGCGCGATGGGCAAGAAGAAGAAGGAGGTCCTGGACCAGCAGTGGGAGACGTTCTCGGCGGGCATGGCCGGCAACGGGTTCTCCGCGGAGGCGACCAAGGCCGTCTGGGACGTCCTCGTCCCCTTCTCCGGATACGGGTTCAACAAGTCCCACACCGCCGGCTACGGCATCGTCTCCTACTGGACCGCTTACCTGAAGGCGAACCACCCGGCCGAGTACCTCGCCGCGCTGCTCACCTCGGTCGGCGACGACAAGGACAAGATGGCGGTCTACCTGTCGGACTGCCGGCGTCTCGGCATCAAGGTCCTGCCTCCCGACGTCAACGAGTCAGTGCTGAACTTCGCCGCCGTCGGGAAGGACATCCGCTTCGGGCTCGGCGCGATCCGCAACGTCGGCGCGGGCGTCGTCGACGCGATCGTCCAGGCCCGGAAGGAGCAGGGGGCCTACACCGGCTTCAACGACTTCCTGACGAAGGTCCCCGCGAGCGTCTGCAACAAGCGCGTCATCGAATCCCTCGCCAAGGCCGGCGCGTTCGACGGCGTCGGCCACCACCGCAAGGCCCTCGTCATGATCCACGAGCAGGCCATCGACTCGGTCATCGACGTCAAACGCAACGAGGCCCGCGGCCAGGACTCCCTCTTCGGGGGCATCGACGAGCCCGAGGACGACGCCGGCGGCGCGTTCTCCATCGCGATCCCCGAGGGCGAGTGGGACAAGAGCACCCTGCTGACGTTCGAACGGGAGATGCTCGGCCTGTACGTCTCCTCGCACCCCCTCGACGGCGCCGAGCGGATCCTGGAGGCCGCCCGCGACACCACGCTCGCCGGGCTGCTGTCCTCCGGCCGTACGGAGGGGTTCACGCAGGTCGCCGGGATCATCTCCGGCCTGCAGCGCAAGGTCACCAAGCAGGGCAGCCCCTGGGCGATCGTCACCCTCGAGGACCACGACGCGTCCGTGGAGTGCCTGATCTTTCCCAAGAGCCACGCCCTCTACGGCGAGGCGCTGGCCGAGGACCGGGTCGTCTCGATCCGTGGCCGGATCAACGTCCGGGACGAGACGCTGAGCATCTACGGGGAGGAGGTCACCGTCCTCGACGTCTCTCAGGTGAGCGACGGTGAGCCGCCCGTGGTGATCTCCCTTCCGGAGGCCCGGGTGTCCGCCGACGTGGTCCGGGAGCTGAAGCGCATCCTGGACTCCCACCCCGGCCGCGCTCCCGTGCACCTGAGGCTGCAGCCTCGGCGTCCGGGCACGAAGGGGCTGCTGATCGACCTCGACCGGTTCCGCGTCCAGCCGGAACCGTCGTTCTTCGGGGACATCAAGTCCCTGCTCGGCGCGAACGCGATCGGCGCATGACCGCCGAGCCCACGCGCCATCCGCTCCCGATCTCCCGGGCGTGCCCGCGGTGCGCCGGGGACATCCTCGCCGCACTGCGGGTTCCCCACGGCTGGCGGACCGAGCAGGGCATCGAAGTCGGCGGCACGACGGAGATCCTGCTGTGCGCCCGCTGCGACGTCGACGATCCGGTCACCGGGCCGATCGCCACGTTCTTCGCCGTCCATCAGGCCGTGACCGACCAGACCGTGGGCGTCCTCGCCCGCCTCATCCGGCGGTGGGCCGAGAATGCCGAGGCGCCCCGGCTCGACCAGGTGGCCCTCGACGCCGAGGTCGACGCCTGGTACCGCGGCGACCTGTGACCACGGCCCGGAGCGGTCTCGCCTGCCGCCTGAGATGCGTCAGTCCCGCTGGACGCCGAGAACGTCGGCGAGGGTGTAGCGCAGCGACCAATCCTCGGCAACGGCGTGATCGTAGGCCTCGCGTGTGTCGGCGGCGAACCTCGTGGCACCCCAGCGCAGCGGCCAGGAGTAACGGGAGCCGACCGTCCAGGCCACCTTGGCGTCCACCTCGGACTCCCGGCCGGCCGGCGCGATGACCAGGTCCTCGCGGTCGAAGGCGACCGCGTGGGTCTGCTCGTCGAGCGGGAAGGTCGGGTTGATGTGGTAGTAGTCACCGTGGTCCGTGCCACCGCGTTCGAGCGGCCTGCGACCGGTCGCGGCGGCATGAAAGGCGACCTCGCCGACGGCCGTCCCGTCCGGGCGGGTGAAACGGACCGTCTCCGGCCCGATGAGGACGATGACATCGCCCGCGCCCCACAGCACGCCGCAGGCGTCCTCGGGGGCGTCGACCACGGCCAGCCGCTCCGGCTCGCCCGCCAGCGACCAGACCTCGGCCCCCTCGGCGGTGCGGACGACGCCTCGGGTCCCGTCGGGCGACCAGGCGAAGCCGAGGGCGTCGGGCATCTTCGCGCAGCGAGCGCGCGGCCCGGCGCGCATGCCGCGCCTTCGCTCCTCGCCCACGTCGATCAGGTGCACGGCCACGCCGTTGGCGAGCGCCGCGACCCGTTCGCCGTCGGGCGACCAGACGAGGCCTTCGGCAGTGATTTCGTGACGGGCGAGAACCTCGCCGGTCACCGCGTCGGCGATGAGGACGCCATCGCGTCCGGTGCAGGCGACGTACCGCCCGCACGGGCTGAACTCGACGGGGACCTCGGTGGCCCAGTGGTCGGCGCGACCGCCGTGTTTGAGGATCCAGGCGACACGGCCGTCGGCGGTGTCGACGGCGAAGACGAAGTCGGCGCTCACGAAGCGCAGGAAACGGCCGTCGGGCGACCAACCGGGGCACCATTCGACGGAGAAGGTGGATTCGCTGTCGAAGCGCGGACCGAGGGCCTCGGCGACATGCCCGGGGGCGTCCTCGGCGAGGGTGGTGAAGTCGCCGCCGTAGGGCCGCTTCCTGGTGCCGTAGCCGGGATCCCAGATCACGTCGCCGCGTTCGACGTTGGCGATCGCGCCCCACACGACGCCGTCGGTGCGGACGTCCACCCACACGCTGCACCCGTCCGGGCTGAAGCCGAACTGGGGCGGGCGGGAGGCGCCGTCGGTGAGGGCCGCGCTCGCGATCGGGTAGGCGTAGTCGTCGAAGGGATCCCAGACGCCGATGACGTTGGTGTTGTACGCGGCGGCGAGGCGGGTCGAGTCGGCCGACCAGCGCAGGGCACCCCGGTAGTCGTCCCAGCCGACGCCGCCGCTGATGGCGTTGGAGTTGCGCATTCCGTTGACCGACCGGCCGGTGGCCACTTCGAAGATCTGGAGGGTGCCGCCGTGGCGGTAGGAACGCTCCCAGTCGCTGCTGGGCGAGCCCTCTCCGGGGATCTCGATTCCGCTGCCGACGGCGAGCCAGCGGCCGCAGGGGCTCAACGCGGCGGAGCGGACGTCCCCGATGTGGACGTAGGGGTGGTGGAGGCGGGCGGCGTCCTTCGCTCCGGTGATCCGCGCGGTGGCGAGCCGGTGTGCTTCGGTGATCCCTTGCGACGCCTCGATCTCGGCGAGCCGCGTGCGCAACCCGAGCAGGTCGCGGTCGGGGGTGAACGCCGTCCAGTCGGCGGCCTCCAGGATCGCGCGCAGCTTGTCGGCGTCGGCCTCGGCGATCGCGGCGGGATCGGTGAACACGGCCGGAGGCTCGGCGGGCCGGTCGTCGGGCAGCAGGTGGCGGAACGCGGCCTCGGTCAGGACCGGGACGCCGATGACCTTGCCGTAGTGGAGGCCGGAATCGCGGCTACGGAAGACCAGGTCGACCTTCGGCGACGGGGTCTTCTGGACGGTGGCGCCCAACGCCTCGGCGTGCGCCGTCGCCTCGTCCCGGGACAGGCCATGGAATTTGCCGCTGAAAACGATCTTCTTACCCGTGAGGTCCATGCGCGGCGATGGTAGTGAGTGACTGCGACAGACCGAGCGGTCGATTTTCAGCCGAACAGGTCGCCGTCACCGGCTCAGGCGGTCGGGGCGAGGGCCTCGAGGATCTCCGCGGCGCGGGCGGTGGCGGAGGCGGGCTCGATGTCGGGGGCGCCGACGAGCGGATCCCAGTTGAGGTCGTAGAACAGCTCGGTGACGCCCTGTTCGCCGAGCCAGGCGGCGTCCTCGCGGATCTGGTCGTACGACCCGGACAGGCGCAGGCGCTCGCCGGACTTGTCGTGGGCCTCCTCACCCGCCCGTACGACGCCGCGGACGACGACGCGCACCGCGTCGGGGTCCTTGCCCGCCTCCTCGGCGGCGCGCCGGACGACCGCGATCTGCTCGTGGATGCGGGACAGGTCGGTGGCGCTGCGGCTGAGCCAGCCGTCCGCGATCCGGCCGGCGCGCTTCAGCGCGGCCTCCGCGACGCCGCCGAGCAGCACGGGCGGGTGCGGGTTCTGCACGGGCTTGGGCGCCTGCCGGCTCGATGGGATGGTGTGGAACTCCCCGTCGAACGCGCTGACCTCGTCCTCCCACAGGGTGCGCAGCGCGGCGACGAACTCCTCGGCCCGCCTGCCGCGCCGCTCCGGTGACGTGCCACTGGCGACGAACTCCTCATGCTGCCAGCCGGCGCCCAGCCCGAGGTCGAGCCGCCCACCGGAGAGCACGTCGAGTGAGGCGGTCTCCTTGGCGAGGTACACCGGGGTGACGAACGGGAAGTTGACGAGCGAGACGCCGAGCCGGATGCGGGACGTGCGGGCGGCGGCGTAGGCCAGCGTGATGAGCGGATCGAGCACGCTGCGGTAGACCGGGGCCAGCGCCTCCTTGTCGGCCGGGGTGAGCAGGCGGTGGAACGTCCACAGCGACGCGTAGCCGAGGCCCTCCGCCCGCTCGGCGAAGTGACCGACGTTGTGCGGGGTGGCCCATGCCCCCGACACCGGGGCGCCGAATCCGATCCTCATGCTCCCAATGTTCGCAGCCGGTCGAGCGCGGACGTCACCGAGGCGGCGGCCGGTGGCCGCAGGGGCGACCGGACGGTGGCGTCGGCGATCAGGCCGCGCTCGGCGAGCACCGCCTTGATCACGCTGGGGGAGGGCTCGGCGAACAGGGCGTTCACCAGGGGGAGCAGGGCGTTGTGCAGGTCGCGGGCACGGCCGGCGTCTCCGTCCCGTACGGCGTCGGCCATGGCGGTGTACGCGGCCGGGGCGACGTTCGCCGAGGCCGTGATCCCGCCCTCCGCGCCGAGTTGCAGGAGCGGGTAGAGGAACGCGTCGTCGCCGCCGAGCACGCCGTGCCCCTCGGCCAAGAGGGTGAGGGTGTCCGCGTCGATCGTTCCGGCGCAGTGCTTGATCCCGGCGACGTACCCGGTGGTGAGCAGCTTGAGGAGTGTCTCCGGGCGCAGTGTCGTCCCGGTGCGGTACGGGATGTTGTAGACGAGCAGTGGCACGCCGGCCGCCGCGCCGATCGCCGCGAAGTGGTCGAGGACGCCTTCGTCGGTGGGGCGCACGTAGTACGGCACGACGGTGAGCAGCAGGTCCGCGGCGACCCCGCGGTCCACCGCCTGCCGGATCGACTCGTCGGTGCCGATCGTGCCCGCCCCGACGGTCAGCGGCGTGCCGTACGTGTCGCTGATCTTCCGGCAGGTCGCGATCACCGTCCGTCGCTCGTCGGCGGTGAGCAGCGAGCCCTCGCCCGTGGTGGCCAGCACGACCAGTCCGGCGGCGCCTTCGGTGAGGACGTGGTGGGCCAGGCGTTCGAGCGAGGGGACGTCGAGGGTCCCGTCGGATCCGAACGGCGTGACGAGGGGGACGTGGATTCCGCGCGGCATGAGACTTTCCTTCAGCGGGTCGGGGCGAGGACGGCGTCGGGCGTGGCCACGGACGGAGTACGGCGGCGGAGGCTGCCGAGGGCGACGCCGCCGACGATGAGGCAGGCCGCGACGATGTCGGGGACCGTGATGTCCTCGCCGAGGACGAGCGCGGCCGAGGACATGCCGAACAACGGCACGAGGAGCGAGTAGATCGCGACCTGGCCGGCGTCGTACCGGCGCAGCAGCCAGCCCCAGAGACCGAACCCGACCAGCGTCGACAGGTAGGCGATGTAGACGAGCGCGCCCAGGCCGCCCGCGGAGATGTGCGCCAGCGCGTGCAGATCGGCGTGCGGCCCCTCGAAGATCAGCGACAGGGCGAGCAGCGGCAGCGGCGGCACCACGCTGACCCAGACCATGAACGCGAACATGTCCGGCGGCTGCGCCTTCCGCATGCCGATGTTGGCCAGCCCCCACATGCCCGCCGCGACGACGCAGAGCGCGAACGCGAGCACGGGTCCGCCCTGGCCCAGCGAGACGGCGATCACCGCGATGCCGGTGAACGCCACGAGCATGCCCGCGATCTGGGCGCGTCGCATCCGCTCGCCCAGCATCGGGACGGCGAAGGCCGCGGTGAACAACGCCTGGGTCTGCAGGACGAGCGACGCCAGCCCGGCCGGCATGCCCATCTGCATGCCGATGAACAGCAGGCCGAACTGCCCGACGCCGAGCGGTAGGCCGACGAGCGCCATCCGCCGCCAGGAGATCGCCGGCCGGCGGACGAACAGGACGGCGGGGAACGCCGCCGCGACGAAGCGCAGCGCCGCGAACAGCAGAGGCGGCAGGGCGCCGAGTCCGACGTGGATGACGACGAAGTTGAACCCCCAGATCGCGGCGATCAGCACTGCGATGGCGATGTGGCGAGGTCTCATGTCTTCGATCGTCGGGCGCTTGACGTTTTAGGACAAGCGAATATTCCTTAAGGTCTCCATGTAGCATGGCTACATGTTGGATCTGGAGCGGCTGCGCGCCCTCAACGCCGTGGCCATGTACGGTTCCGTCAGCGCCGCCGCCGAGGTGCTGCACGTCACGACGTCCGCCGTCTCCCAGCAGGTCGCCAAGCTGGAGCGCGAGACCGGGCAGAAGCTCCTCGAACGCAACGGCCGGGGCGTCCGCCTCACCGACGCCGCCGCCCTCCTCGCCGCGCATGCCGAGCGCATCCTCGCCATGGTCGAGGCGGCCGAGTCCGACCTGGAGGCCCACCGCGGGGCCGTCGTCGGGGAGCTCTCGGTCGCGGCGTTCCCCACCGCCGCGCGCGGCCTGATGCCGCCCGCGCTGGCCCTCCTCGCCGAGGAGCACCCCCGCCTGGCCGTCTCCCTCCGCGAACAGGAACCGCACTCGGCCGTGCCCCTCATCGCGCGCGGCGAGATCGACCTCGGCATCGTGCAGGACTGGTTCAACGTGCCGCTCGCGATCCCGGACGGCCTGGTCAAGGCGCCATTGCTCGACGACGTCGCGGACCTGGCCCTGCCCGCCGACCACCCGCTCGCCGACCGCCGCGTCGTCGACCTGAACGACCTGCGCGGCGAGGCGTGGATCGCCCAGTCGGCCGGCGCGATCTGCCGCGACTGGCTCGAGCACACCCTCCGCTCCGCCGGTCTCGAGCCGAGGATCAACCACACCGCCGACGAGTACGCGACCCAGCTCGCCCTCGTCGCCGCCGGCCTGGGCTGCGCCATCCTGCCGCGCCTGGGGCGCTGCGACGTGCCGCCGGGTGTCCGCATCGTCGCCGTACGCCCCGCGCTGACCCGCCACGTGTACGGCATCTGGCGCGCCGAGGCGGCCCGCCGCCCCGCCATCCGCACGGCCGTCGCCGCCCTCCGCACCGCCGCCGGCGCGGGGAATCTCGAAATCGCCGCCGGAATCGCCAGGTAACGCCCGGCTGAGCAGGTAAGAAGCGCCGCGAAAATCCTCTTCCCGTCTTCGGGCGCCGTAGCGTTTCCGCAGGTCCGCGGCGAATGCGAACAACATGTTCGCGTTTGCCCCGCCCGAATCCGCCGGTGAGGATGAGGCCACCGCGAATCCGGCCCTGGAAAGGGTCTGTTTCGCCGTGCCCGCATTCCGCTGCGTATTTCAGGGAGACGTCATGCCGATACTGGTCACCGGAGCGACCGGCACCGTCGGGAGCAGCCTCGTCCGTCAGCTCGTGGCCGCGGGTCACGAGGTACGGGCCGTGACCCGGGACCCCGGCTCCCGCGCGGCGGCCGCCCTGCCCGCGCGGGCCGAGGTGGTCGCCGGCGACTTCGGCCGGCCCGAGACCCTCGTCCAAGCCCTGCGCGGGGTCGACCGGATGCACCTCGTCGCCATCGGCGAGTCGCTGACCACCGGGCGACGGATCCTCGACCTGGCGAAGGAGGCCGGCGTACGCCGTGTGGTGCACCTCGGCCACAACGACCCCAGCCGCGACGACGACGATCCCATCGAGTCGGACCATCGCGCCCTGCACAAGGAGATCGAGAGCTCCGGCCTGGAATGGACGCACATCTTCCCGGGCGAGTTCATGGCCAACACCCGGGAGTGGGCCGCGTCGATCAGGACGGAGAGCGCTGTCCGGGCGCCGTTCGGCGACTGGACCAGCGCGATGGTCCACGAGGCCGACGTCGCCGCGGTCGCCCTGGCCGCCCTGCTCGACGAGGGCCACGCGGGGAAGACCTACGTCCCGACCGGCCCGGAGCCGGTACGACGCCGCGACGCCGTACGGCTGATCGGCGAGGCCATCGGCCGGGAGGTCCGCTTCATCGAGCTCACCCCCGACGAGGCCCGCGAACACTGGAAGGACCAGTATCCGCGGCAGGTCATCGAATGGTTCCTGGAGATGGGCCGGTACCTCGACGGCAACGCCTGGGTCTCGCCCACGGTCGAGGAGGTCACCGGCCGCCCCGGCCGCACGTTCGCCCAGTGGGCGCTCGACCACGCCGCCGACTTCCGCTGATGCGGGGCGTCGTCAGCCCTTGATGAAGTCGAGCAGGTCGGCGTTGAGCTCGTCCTGGTGGCTGACGAAGATGCCGTGTCCGGCGGTGGGGTACTCCTTGTACACCGCGCCCGGGATGAGCTCGGCGGTGCGGCGGCCGGTCACGTCCACCGGTGCGGAGAAGTCCGCGGCGCCGTGGACGACCAGGGTGGGGACGGTGATGTCCCGCAGTCCAGCGCGGTGGTCGAAGTGGAACAACGCGTGCTGGAACTTCAGCACGGCCCACGGCGAGGTGGCCTCGCACTCCCGGATCATCCAGTCGATGACGGCGGGGGACACGGCCGGGCCCAGGTGGGTGGCGAAGAAGACCTGCGCCTGGTCGGAGAGCCACTTGGGCCGGTCGGCGCGGATCTTGGCGTCCATGGCGTCGAACAGAGCCTCCGGGATGCCGGTCGGGTTGTCGTCGGTCAGCTTCATGAAGGGCAGCATCGCGGAGATGAACACCGCGCGGTCGACGCGCTCTTCGCCGTGGCGGGCGAGGTAACGCGCCACCTCCGCGCCGCCCAGCGAGTGACCGACGAGGATGACGTCCCGCAGGTCGAGGTGCTCGATCAGCGCGGCCAGGTCGTCGGCGGTGGTGTCCAGGTCGTATCCGCCGGAGGGGCGGTCCGAACGGCCGTGGCCACGCCGGTCCAGGGCGATGCACCGGTAACCCCGTTCGGCGAAGAAGGGGATCTGGTACTCCCACATGTCGGTGCTGAGCATGCAGCTGGCGACGAAGACGATCGGCCGGCCCTGTCCGTAGTCCTCGTAGGCCAGGCGGGTCCCGTCGGCGGTCTCGAAGAACATTGGTGTCTCCTTCTCGTGGATCTCACATTCCCTGACGTCGTGAAGCGTCTCAGCCGAGAGGGAGCCGGGTCGATTACGTCCTAGGTAACGGCCGCGCCTACCGTCGATCTTCTCCGGAATGATCGGTAAACGCCGGACGGGCCGTCGGAAGTACTGGTGAAAGGTCACCGACTCAACGAAGGGCAGGGATTCCATGGAGGACTCCGAGGATTCCCGGAGACGCTTCACCGAGCTCTACGACGAGAACTACCGGCGCGTGCTCGGCTACGTGATCACCCGTACCGATCCGCACATGGCCGAGGACATCGTCAGCGAGACGTTCGTCGTCGCGTGGCGCCGCCTGGACCACATCCGGGAGCCGGCGCTGCCCTGGCTCATCGGCGTGGCCCGCAACCTGCTGCTCAAGCAGCGGGAAAGCGGCTTCCGGAAACGCGCGCTGGTCGATCGGGTCGCCGCGATGACCACGAATGACGACCTCGTCGCGTGGGACGTCGCGGACCACGTCGTCGAGCGGGACAGCGCCCTGGCGGCCATCGCCGGGATGTCCGAGAACGACCTCGAGGTGCTCTCGCTCGTCATGTGGCACGGCCTCGCCCCGCGCGATGCCGCCAAGGTCGTCGGCTGCTCGAGCGCGGCGTTCTTCGTCCGCCTGCACCGTGCCCGCCGTCGTCTCGCCAAGGCGATCGAGAACGCCCCCGCCTCCCGACCGCGCCGCCACGCCGCCTCCCGCGTCGCCGACAAGGCCACCCGATGAACCCTGGAGTTCAGATGAACGACAACGCCGACGACATGTTCCGTACGCTCAAGCCCACCGGCCTGGACACCATGGTCGCCGAGGCGCACGCCCGCCGCCGCGAGCAGGACCTCGCCGCGGCATGGGACGGCAGCGGGTCCGACCGTGCCGTTTCCGTGCCGGCCGCGCGGCGCCGGATGCCGCGCGTGCTGGTGGCCGGTCTGGCCGCCGGCGCGGTCGCCGCCACCGCGGCGGGCGTCATTGTGGCCACCGACGGTTCGCGAGGCACCGGAGGAGGCCGACCGGCCCCATCGGGGACCGTACGCGTGGACGCGCGCGCCGTGCTGCTGGCCAGTGCCGAGAGCGTCGCCAAGGCACCCGCGACCACCGGGGCCTACTGGTACACCCGCGAGCGCGAGACCTCACTCGTCAGTCCCGCGACGCCCGAGGAGAAGAAGGCGTTCACCAAGAAGTTCGGCGATAAGAAGCCAGGGCGCCGAGTGCCCTCCTTCCCCCTGAGCGCGTCCGTGAGCAAGACGCAGGACACCTGGTCCGGCCGCAACCGCCACGACCGTACGATCGTCGGCATCGACCCCAAGATCACCTTCTCCACGCCGGCCGATGAGGCCAAGTGGAAGAGGATGAGCCTCCGGGAGAGGCAGCAGTGGGACCTGGACACGAGCGCGAAGCCACAGGTCAACAACTACGACTTCGCGAGCCTGCGGCTCTCTCTCACCCAGAGGGACAAGACGGTCGAGGCGTTGGCGAAGCTGCCGTCCGACCCGGCGGCCCTTGAGAGGGTGATGCGCACCTGGTTCAAGCACGAGAATCAGCTGGCGCAACAGCACGACGGCGAGCCGATGGGCGGTGACTTCTCCCAGTACGTCTTCGGCGAGGCGCAGGACCTGCTGGCCGGGCCGCTGACGCCGGGCGCGAAGGCCGCGCTGTACCGGTTGCTCGCCAAGCAGCCGGGCATCGGCTACCTCGGCACGGCCGCAGATCCGATGGGGCGCAAAGGCGCGGTCCTGGCGCTGGGCAGCGGCGGCGATACCGTCCAGCAGGCCAAGAGCGGCGGGGAGATCCGTCTGATCGTCGACCCGAGCACGGGGCGGCTCCTCGCTCAGGAGTCCGGGGACCGCAAGGCTCCTTCCCTGACCATGACGTACGAGTCGATGGGCTGGGTGAACAGCCTCGGCGCCCGTCCCTGACCGAACCACGGTTCGCCCGGTACCTCGCTCGGCGAGGTCCCGGGCGAGTCGTCGTTCCCGCGGCGGCGCTCTGAGGCCGGCCCGCGCGTCGCCGGGACCGGGGCGGTCAGCTCTTCGCGGCGCGGAGGACGTCGGCGATGGCGCCGAGCACGACATCGGGGCGCTCCTCGTGCATCCAGCCGTGCCCGGCGTCGTCGAGGACGCGATGCTCGCCGCGGGGGACCGAGGCGACCAGCTCCGCGTGGATGGTGCGCTTCATCTCGTTGATCTCGCGCAGGAGGTCCCCGGGCCACAGGTGGGCCTGCGTCGGGTCGTGGCCCATGGCGGTGAGCACGATCAAAGGGATGTCGGGTAGGGCGGGCGCGCGGCGCAGCTCGTCGGCGACCTCGGTGTAGAGGTTCTTGTCCTCGTTCCACGCGGTGCGCCACGCGGTGAGGTGGTTTTCGACGAGCGCGTCCCGTACGGAGTCGGGCCAGGCCGCGAAGTGCTGGGCGAGCGCCTCCCGGGAGCTCTGGATCTGCTCCTCGGTCGGCTCCGGCAGGTCCTGGCTCTTCATCTTCTCCAGCATCTCCGGCACCTGCTTCGGCGCGCGGACGAGGAAGTCCTCATGCGTCGGGTCCAGCAGGAGCAGCCCGGCCACCTCGCCGGGGAACCGCTGCGCGTAGTGGCGTGCGTAGGCGCCGCCGAGAGAGTGGCCGACCAGCACGTACGGGGCGGGGATCCCGGCGGCGGGCAGCAGGGCGTGGAGTTCGTCGGTGACGGCGGCGGCCGTACGGGGCAGGGCGACCGGATCGCTCCAGCCGGTGCCCGCCCGGTCGTAGAGCACGCTCGTGGTCAGTTCGGCGACGCGGTCGTGCGTGTTGACGTAGTCCAGGCCGACGAGACCGGCTCCGGGCAGGAAGACCACGGCCGGTCCGCCGGTGCCGGAGCGGTGCAGCATCAGCCGCCGGTCGCCGACGTCGTACAGGCGGCCCAGTGGGGGCTGGGTCTCGGTCATGCGCCACTCCTCGGGTCAACGTTCTCAACTTTGCGAACGGTATCAGATGTGAGATCGTAGAGCCATGGACACCGTGGACCTGCTTCTCCACCCGGTGCGGCTCCGCGTCGTGCACGCGATGTCCGGCGGGCGGGCGCTCACCACCGCCCAGCTGTGCGAGCTGCTGCCCGACGTCTCGAAGGCCACCGTCTACCGGCACGTCGGCCTGCTGGCCGAGGGAGGCCTCCTCGAGGTCGACGGCGAGCAGCGGGTTCGGGGCGCCGTCGAACGCCGGTACCGGCTGCGCCGGGAGCGAGCGGTCATCGACGCCGAGACGGCCGCGTCCACGTCACGGGAGGACCATCGCCGCGTGTTCGCCGTGGCCATGGCCACCCTGCTGGCCGAGTTCAACGCCTACCTCGACCGCGACGACGCCGACCCGGCCGCCGACCTCGTCGGCTACCGGCAGCACGCCATCTGGCTCAGCCCGGAGGAGCGCGCCGAGATGATCGGCGAGCTGCGTGACGTGATCGTCTCCCGGATGCGGAACGAGCCCTCGCCGGACCGCACCCGCCACCTCCTCAGCCCGATCCTCTTCCCCGCCGAGAGCCCGAGCTGACCCGGTGACCAGGGGAGGGAGGCCGTTGGTCCGCGCCACCGTACGGGGGCGACCGGGTCGGCCGGGACCGCCGGAGTAGTGTCGGAGGGTGCGCTTCGCGATCTCCATTCCACAGGCCTTCGGTGACGGCGACTTCGAACCCGGCGCGTTCCGGGACTTTCTGGCGCGAGCGGAGCAGGTCGGCTTCGACAGCGCGTGGACCCAGGAACAGGTCCTCGGCTCGGCGCCCCGCTTCAGCCCGATCGAGACGATGACGTACGCGGCCGCCTGCACCGAACGCCTCCGGCTCGGCTGCGCGGTGTTCGTCAGCACTCTCCACAACCCGCTGCACCTGGCCAAGAGCCTCAGCACGCTCGACCAGCTGAGCCAAGGTCGGCTGGAGGCCGGCGTCGGCATGGGCGGGCAGCGGGACTTCGCGGCGTTCGGCATCGACCCGGACGGCCTCGTCACCCGCTTCACCGAGGGCGTCCGGCTGATGAAGGCCTGCTGGACCGACGAGAAGATCACCTTCGATGGGCGGTTCTGGCAGGTCGACGGCGCCGGCATGGAGCCGAAGCCCGTCCAGAAGCCGCACCCGCCGCTGTGGTTCGGCGGCAGCCACCCCAACGCGCTGCGCCGCGCGGTCCGGTACGGCGACGGCTTCTTCGGCGCGGGCTCCCAGACGACCGAGCGCTTCGCCGAGCAGGTCCGCGTCGTGCGCGAGGCCCTCGCGGAGGCGGACCCTCACCCGAACGGCTTCCGCATCGCCAAACGCGTCTACGTGGCGGTCGACGAAGACACCGGCCGTGCCCACAAGCGCGTCACCGACGCCCTGAACCGCATGTACGGCCGGTCGGGCGGCGAGGAGTTGACCCCCGTCGCCGTGTACGGTCCGCCGGAGGAGTGCGTGCACGGGCTCCGCCAGGTCGCCGACGCGGGCGCCGAGATGATCCTCTTCACCCCGCTCTTCGACGACGCCGAGCAGCTGGAGCGCCTCGCCGCCGAGGTCATGCCCCACCTGCCCTGACGCTCCGAAAGCTCGGTAAAAGCGGTCGGCGCGCAGCCTCGTTCCTTTTCGCGACGCAGCGGACGGCCGGTCACCGGGCATTGTGTGGGCCACGGCGGGCACCGGTCCCTCAATCCGCGCTCGCCGTGGCCCTCGCCGGACGATCGGCTTCGGGGGAAGACCCGATCGTCCGGGGCTCTTCAACCGCCGCAGCGGGCCCAGATCGTCTTGCCGTCGCTCTCCGCCCGCCAGCCCCATTCCGTGGCGAACGCCTGCACGATGAACAGCCCGCGGCCGCCCTCCTCGTCCGGGTCCGCGTCGCGCAGCACCGGCTCGCCGTCGCAGTAATCCCGCACCTCGACCAGTACGGTCCGCTCGCCCGGCCGGCTGATCGTGAGCTCGAAGACGGCGCCGAGCCGGGCGGCGTTGGACACGAGCTCCGTCGTGACGAGATGCACGTCGCCCAGTAGTTCCGGCAGCGCCCAGTCCTGCAGCCGCCGCTCGACCGCCAGCCTGGCCACCTTCGCGGAGCCCGGATGCGGTCCCAGCTTGAGGGAGTACGAGTCGGCGATCATCGCCCTGCCCATCGTGTCCATCGCGGGATTTTCGAATCGCGTCTCACTCTGTTGTCATATGACTACTCTCGGCAATGGAAGGGACTCGACAATCCCCGACAGCTTCGGCCCGGAGGGCGACATGGGATATCGGCGCGAGGTGGACCCGACCGCTTCGGTGGCGGCGCTCTACGCGTACAAGCTGCGGAAGTATCGCGACGCCAACGGCTGGACGCAGGACTCTCTGGCCGACCGCGTCGGCTGCACCGGCGACCTCATCTCAAAGATCGAAACCGCGAAGCGCTCCGCAACGACGGCGATGTCCGAGAACTTCGACCGGCTTTTCGCTCTCGACGGGTACTTCGCCGAACTCCAACCCCACGCCGCCCGAGAACTCGCCCTCGGTTGGTTCCGTCCGTTCCTGGAAGCGGAGAGCACCGCATCATCGATGCACATCTTCGAGCCGACGGTGATCACCGGTCTGCTCCAGAACGAGGACTACGCCCGTGCCATGCTCACCGCCGGCAACCACTCCGACAAGATCGAGCAACTCGTCGCCACCCGTATGGAACGCCAGCAGATCCTCCGCCGCGATGAACCTCCTTGGCTCGTACTCCTGCTGGCCGAGTACGCCATCCGCCGCAAGATCGGCGGTCCTGAGGTGATGCGCGCCCAACTCCAACGCCTCCTCGACGTTATGCAAGAGCCGAACGTCACCATTCAGATCCTCCCGGAGGAGGCGCCGATTTATCTGAATGGGTCATTCACGCTTCTGAGCTGTGACGGAAGAAGGGATGTCGCCTATGCCGAGACCCCGATCGGCCACGGCGACCTTATCGACCAGCCTCGGCTCGTCAACGCGCTTAAAGTACAGTTTGATCTGATTCGTGCTGCAGCGCTTCCAGCTACAGACTCGGAGAAGCTCATCCGCACCATCATGGAGAGTGTGTGAGCATGACAGATCTTTCATCCGTCCAGTGGCGTACGAGCACCTGTTCCGATCAGCAGGGCGGCCAGTGCGTTGAGGTCGCCGTCGTCGAGGGAGCTCGCGTCACCGCGTGACCACCTCAACGGATTCATGTCTCTCGTGTGACCTGATCTCTGGGGTGCGGCCGTTGCCGGGCGGGCGTCTTCACGAGAGTTCGGGCTGGGTCGTGGAGCACTGCGTCGGGCCGCTCGGCGTCGGCACCCTCGTGGTCGTACCGCTCCGCCACGTCGTGCATGTGGCCGACCTGAACGAGGCCGAGAGCGCTGCGCTCGGCCCGCTGTTGCAGCGGACGGCGGCGGCTGTCACCGAGGTGGTCCGGCCGGAGCAGGTCTACGTCTGCCTGTGGTCACACGCGGGTGGGATACCCGGCCACATCCACTTCGTCGTCCAGCCGATCACCAAGGCCGACATGACGCGCTTCAACGCAGGCGGGCCGGAGTTGCAGACCGCGATGTTCCGCGCCGGCGAACTTCCGGACGAGTCGGAGGTCGAGGCCGTCTGCGTGCGCCTCCGAGATGCCCTCGTCGACCGGGACCGCATCGAGTGAGACGGCCAGTGCGTTGAGGTCGCCGTTGTCGAGGTGGTGCGTGTCGTCGTCTGATCAGGCTTGGTCGGGGAGCCGTGAGCCGACGCGGTGCAGTGTTCCCTCGGGATCGATGTAGGTGAACTCTCGGAGCCCGTACGACGCGTCGAACGGCTCACCGAAGCGACCTGGGACGCCGGCTGCGGCCCATTCGGCGTACACGGCGTCGGCGTCTGAGACGTACAGGTAGACGACCGCGGCGGTGCGTGTGGGATCGTGCTCGCTCCATTCGGTGAGATGGAGGGAGACGGCTCCCCGATTGGCGAATCCGTAGCCGGGATCCTCGTCGGCTCGGTCCACCGAGAACCCCAGGCGGCTGTAGCGGTCCAGGGCGGCGGCCAGATCCCGTACCGGAATCACGGGCTCCACTTTGTCGAATCGGACGTCACTGTCCATCGTCTCTCCTGTCGCTTGATGCCTGATCGAGCCAGGGCAGACGGTACGCGGCGGTCCCGACAGTCGAGCGGCTTAGATCATGATCAATCAGGCCACACTCGACCGCGGATTCTGTTACGTCAATGCAGGTCAGAGCCAACTCTGTAGGGTGTCGAAGGTGCTCACCCGCCGGCGGCTGTTGGGTCACCGAGTCGGTCGGCAGCCGACCCGGCCGACCCCATCAGGAGTCCGGCCAGATGCGGCGTTTGGCGGGGATGGCCATGAGGTCGCCGACGACGAACTCCTGTCGCGGTCCCTGCCAGGCGTAGGGCATGAACACCGCGAGTGCGCAGCCCGCCTGGTGTTCGACCTCCATGGCGACGGCGTCGACGGTGCCCGGCGGGGGCTCCGAGACGCCGTTCCGCCAGTCGGTGGACCTGCGGATCTGCACGTTGCCGGGGGTCGTGTCGCCCGGCGACGGCTCCTTCATCCGCACGTAGTAGGCGAGCGTGGCGCAGCGCAGTTCGGCCGCTCGCGTGCGGTAGTCGTCGGCGAGGTGATGCAGCGTGGCGGCGGTGGCGGTCTCGTCGTACGCGTAGTCGACCTCGTACTGCGCGGCCGTCCGGAGGACCCCGTCGGCGTCCATGACCAGCCCGAACGGGTAGAGCATCCGGCCGCCCGGCTCTGGACGGAGGTTGTTCTCGGCGCCTTCGAGAACGGCCGCGAGGCAGGCGTCCATGTCCCCTCGGGCCCGGCGGGGTACGGAGCCGTCCATGAGCATGAGGGTCAGCGTCTGCATGGGATGGGGATACGTGGGTGCGATTTCGCCTGCGGCTCGCCAGGAGGACACGGCCAGAGATCCTACCGACCGTGATGCGTCCGATACGACGGCTTCCCGGAAGCGTGTCCGGTGAATACGGGAAAGCGCCGTTCTCGGCCTTCACGTGGCGGATGGGCCGTCGCGGCGCCGGCGCGACGTGTGTGATCGGTTGTTGCTCTAACGGAAGACACAACCGTGCGTTAAGGTGCAGACTCCCTGTGTTGATCATCTGGAGTAGCTCTCCATGCCGGAAACCGAGCCGCTGCGCTCTGAGGATCCGTCCGCCGTGGGGCCTTACCGGCTGATCGGGCGGCTCGGAATGGGCGGCCAAGGAGTCGTCTATCTCGCGTCCGGGCCCGACGGGACGAACGTCGCGGTGAAGCTGCTGCGCGAGGAGCTCGCCGCCGACCCCCGCGTCCGTGAACGCTTCATGAAGGAGATCGCCGCCGCCCGCCGGGTCGATCCGTTCTGCATCGCGCAGGTCCTCGACGCCTCCATGGAGGGATCGCGGCCGTACGTGGTCACCGAGTACGTCGACGGTCCCTCGCTGCAGCAGTCGGGACCGCGGGAGAGTACGGCGGCCCTCCAGCGGCTCGCCGTCGCCACCGCCACGGCGCTCACGGCCATCCACGACGCGGGAATCGTGCATCGTGATCTCAAGCCGTCCAATGTGCTGCTCGGCCCGGATGGGCCGCGGGTCATCGACTTCGGGATAGCCCGCGATACCGAGGCCCCCCTCACGCTCACCAGCACCATCATGGGCACGCCGGCGTACATGGCTCCCGAGCAGTTCGAGGGGCAGTCCGTCGGCGCGCCCGCCGACGTGTTCGCCTGGGGATCGGTGATGGCCTTCGCGGCCACCGGGCGGCCGCCGTTCGGCGCGGACTCATTCCCGGCGATCATGAATCGGGTCCTCCAGAGCGAACCCGACCTCGGTGATCTCCCGGAGCCGCTGCGCTCTCTGGTGGTGGCCTGCCTGGCCAAGGACCCCTCTCGCAGGCCGACCATGCAGGATGTCATGTTGCGCCTGGTCAGCGCCCGTTCGGCGGCGACCGGACTACAGCCGGCGGGCGCCACCCCGCCGCCGCCTGGACCGCAGCAGACGCCCGCCGCCCCACCGCCGCCTGGACCGCAGCCACCTCACGCCCCGCCTCAGCCGCCGGTCACCGTTCCGCAGGCTCTCCCGGCATCGCCCCAGCCGCCGCCTGGACCGCACCAGACGCCCGCCGCCCCACCGCCTCCTGGCCTCCAGACACCGGCCGCCCCACCGCCCCCTGGCTTCCAGCCGCCGACCGGCCCTCCGATGCCGGGGAGCGCCCCGAACGGGCGGCGGTCCGATCCCGCGCGGCGCCGTCTCATCGTGCTGACCGGGGCGGGAGCGGCGGCCGTGCTGGCGGCCGTCGTCGCTGCGGGGGCGATCCTCTGGCCGGGCATGTCGGAGGCGGAGGATCCCGGGAAGGGCTCCGGCGGTGGAAAGGGAGAGGCCGCGCGCGGAATCGGCGAGGAAACGCGGAACCCGACCGCATCGGGCGGCCCGACGAACGGTGTCAGCGGGAAGCCGTCGGTCGACCCCTCATCACCGAGCTCGACGAACACGCCCGGCGGCCCCTCGCCCAAGCCGAGTGCCGGCAAGACCCACGCGAAGACCCGGTCGGCGCAGCCGACCACGACCAGGTCGAGCACAAGCGGCGGTGGCGGTGGCGGCCGTCCCGGGCTCGTGCTCACGGTGATCGGCACCAAGCACGGGAGCTGCTACACCAAGGGTGGCTACGAGTATCAGATCAACTATCCCAACGCCAAGCACCAGGTCGTCGTCGACGGCAGCCTCACCGACGCCAACAGCGACAGATATTCAAAGGCCGGCCCCGCGACCTTCTGGGGCTCCGGAAACCACGTCGTCAAGGTCTACATGGACGACCCCAACGTCATGAAGAGCGTCTCGTTCACGATGTGCTGACCACGGGCCGCGGGCACCGCCCCGTACGGTGCCACCCTCTGGCCGATCAGCGCTGGAGGTCGCCGTCCTTCACCCAGGCGTCCCAGGAGTAGTTCCAGAACTTCCAGTCGCTGTCGTACGGCTCGTCGACGAACTTTTTGTCCGTGCCGGTGACATCGACGACGTCGCCGCGCTGCGCGATGCCGAAGAAGTATCGCGCGCCGGTCGGTGAGGTGCGGACGCAGCCGTGGCTGGCGTTGCGGACGCCGAGGGCGTCGTACTCCTCGCCGGCCTGGTGGATGTACTCGCCGCCGTCGGAGATTCGGACCGCCAGGTGGATGACTTCCTTGTAGTACTCCGGGTCGCCGGGCTGGTGTCCCGGCGACACCATCGTCACCGGGTCCTCCTTCTCCTTGGTCAGGTGGATGCCGCTGGTGGTGGTGTACTCCGCTGTGGTGGCCTTGCCCATGCTGATCGGGAAGGTCTTCACGACGCCGTCATGGTTCACCTTCATGTGGTGCGTCTTACCGTCCGCCACGGTGATGTTCGACGCCCCGATGGAAAAGCGCTTGGTCACATCGGTCGTGCCGTACACGCCCTTGGCGGCACGTACGCCGGCCAGGTGTGCGGTGAAGACGACCTTCTGATGTGGCTGCCAGTAGTGGTGAGTGCGGTAGACGACCTGCCGGTCCGACATCCAGTGCCAGGCACCCTCGTCCGCCTTGTCCGACTTCACCTCAAGCGACTGCTTCACCTGGTCCTTGTTGGCGACCGGGCCGTCGAACGTCACAATGATCGGCATTCCGACGCCGACCTTCTCCCCGGGCTGCGGGGTGACGTCGGAGATGGCGATCTTGTGGCCCGCCGGGGCGGTGTGGAACCGGCTCATGACCGCGGTCTCGTGGCCCTTGGAGTTCTTGGCCGTGACCTTCACCTGGTACCAAACTCCCGGCTTGAGCGTCCAGGTGGTCTTCCATGATGTGTTGCCGGTGCTGAACGCGCCTGGCGCCGTGACGCCATCCTGCCGCACGTCCACCTGTTCCAGATGCCCGTTGGAGACGGAGACCGCGACACCGTTGTCAGGCCGGGCCGTCTGTGCACCGTCCCCAGGGGTGATCTTGATCGTTGCGTCCGCCGCGACCGATTCCGCCTTCTGGCCACCACCGGAGCAAGCCGTCATCGCGGCGACTGTCGCGGCGGCGAGGGCCAGCCCGGCGACCAGCCGCCGATTCCTCATGTCGATCTTCACTCTCTATAAGATGCGGATAAGGCGAAGATGTTCGCGGGACGTCTTCAAGCATCTCGGAGACAGGGCCGAACGCCGGCATTCCCCACGGCGTGTCCACAAAGGCCCTCAGCGCTCCCGATGCGGGCAGCAGTCGATGAAGGCCACGTCGGACGCGGGTTCGGCGACTCGCTGGTGGGGTCGGCGGCGCTGCTCTCGGGGGCCGGTAGTGTGGGAGCGCTATGAAGACGATCGTTCATCTGCTGCGCCACGGTGAGGTGCACAACCCCGAGGGTGTCCTCTACGGGCGGCTGCCGGGCTACCACCTCAGCGACGACGGCCGGCTGATGGCGAAGGCGGCGGCCAAGTGGTTCGAGGGGCGTGACATCACGGCGCTCGTGTCCTCTCCGATGGAGCGCGCCCAGGACACCGCCGAGCCGATCGCCGAGACGCTCGGGCTCGAGGTGGGCATCGACGAGCGGCTGATCGAGGCCGCCAACCACTTCGAGGGCCGCACGTTCGGCGTGGGCGACGGTTCGCTGCGCCGGCCGGAGCACTGGCCGTTCCTCTGGAACCCGTTCCGGCCCTCCTGGGGCGAGCCGTACGCGGAGATCGCCCGGCGGATGCTGGCGGCCATGGCCGACGCGCGCGACGCCGCGCGCGGGCACGAGGCGGTGTGCGTGAGCCACCAGCTGCCGATCTGGGTGACGCGCCGGAAGGTCGAGGGCCGCCGGATGTGGCACCACCCGGGGCACCGCCAGTGCGCGCTGGCCAGCGTGACCAGCTTCACCTACGACGACGATCGCATCGTCAAGGTCGACTACGCGGAGCCGGCGGGCGAGCTGTCCCGCCGCCCCAGTGTGCCCGGCGCCTGAGCCCTCCTGCACAATAGAAACGAGTACTACGCCCTGTAGTAGTAGGAGTGTGCCCGTGACCCCCCGTGCCCTGACCCTTCCGGCAGTGATCCTGCTCGGTGCCGGCGTGCTCGCCGGATGCGCGGGCACCGGATCGGGGCAGAACGGCACCGGCTCCGACTCGCGGTACGTCGCCGGTGACAACTCCAGCCAGATCCTCAAGAGCCGTAAGCCCGCGCCGCAGGTGAAGGGCACCACGCTCGACGGCAAGCCCTTCGACCTCGCGCAGTTCGGCGGCAAGGTCGTCGTCGTCAACTTCTGGGCCTCCTGGTGCGCGCCGTGCCGCGCCGAGGCGCCGACGATGGAGCAGATCTACGAGAAGAACAAGGCCTCGGGCGTGCAGTTCGTCGGCGTGGACATCAAGGACGGCAAGGACAACGCCCAGGCGTTCATCCGCAGCTTCAAGATCACGTACCCGAGCCTGTACGACCAGGCCGGGCAGATCGCGCTCGCCTTCCGCGACATCCCGCCGAACGCCGTGCCCTCCACGCTGATCATCGACCGGCAGGGCAAGGTGGCGGTCCGCGTCATCGGCAGCGTGCCCTACTCCCGCCTCCAGGACCTCGTCACCAAGGTCGCCGCCGAGAAATGAGCACCATCACCAGCGGCTCGCTCGTCATGGCGTTCCCGGTCGCGGCGGCGGCCGGGCTGGTGTCGTTCCTGTCGCCGTGCGTGCTGCCGCTCGTGCCGGGCTACCTGTCGTACGTCACCGGCATGAGCGGCACGGACCTCGCGGAGCGGAAGCGCGGGCGGCTGCTGCTCGGGGTGGCGCTGTTCGTCCTCGGGTTCACGGTCGTGTTCGTCAGCGCCGGGCTGGCGTTCGGCGGGTTCGGCGCGCTGCTGCAACGCCACGCCGTGGTGATCACCAAGGTGCTGGGCGCCGTCACGATCGTGCTCGGCCTGGCGTTCATGGGCTTCATCCCCGGGCTGCAGCGGACGGTCAAGTCGAGCCGGCTGCCCGCCGCCGGGATCGCCGGGGCGCCGTTGCTGGGCGCGCTGTTCGGCCTGGGCTGGACGCCGTGCATCGGCCCGACCCTGGCGGCCGTGCAGGCGATGGCCTACACCGAGGCGAGCGCGACGCGTGGTGCGCTGCTGTCCTTCGCCTACTGCCTGGGCCTGGGCGTGCCGTTCCTGCTCACCGCCGTCGCGTACCGTAGGGCACTGGGCGCGTTCGGCTGGGTGAAGCGCCACTACCAGGCCGTGACGCGGATCGGCGGCGGCCTCCTCGTCGCGATCGGGGTCCTCCTGGTGACCGGGCTGTGGACCGACCTGACGATCCAACTGCAAGGCTGGGTGTCCGGCTTCAAGACGGTGATCTGATGTTGTTCGACAAGGGGGCCCGCCCGTGAGCGTCGACGCTCCGGAGACCCAGGCCGCGCCACAGGCGCCGAAGGACCGCCCGGCGGGCATCGGCCTGATCGGCTGGCTGCGGTGGGGCTGGCGGCAGCTGACCTCGATGCGCACGGCGCTGGTGCTGCTGTTCCTCGTCGCGCTCGGCACCGTGCCCGGGTCGTTCCTGCCGCAGCGCGGGTCCGATCCGGAGAAGGTCACGAGCTTCTTCGAGCAGCACAAGACGCTCGCGCCGTGGCTGGACAAGCTGTCGCTGTTCGACGTGTTCTCCGCGCCCTGGTTCGCGGCGATCTACATCCTGCTGTTCGTGTCCCTGGCCGGCTGCGTGCTGCCGCGGACCAAGCACCACTACACGCAGCTGCGCTCCCGCCCCCCGAAGGCCCCGCGCAACCTCGGCCGGCTGCCGGAGTCGTCGTCGCATGAGACGGACCTCGCGCCGGAGGTCGTCCTCGCCGAGGCGCGGAAGATCCTTAAGGAGCGGCGGTTCCGCGTCGACGCGTACGACGACGCGGTCGCCGCCGAGAAGGGGTACCTGCGGGAGACCGGCAACCTGGTCTTCCACCTCGCCCTGCTCGTGCTGCTCTTCGCGGTCGGCTCCGGCGCGGCGTTCGGCTACAAGGGCAACGTCCTGGTGGTCGAGGGCGACGGCTTCTCCAACACGCTCACCTCGTACGACGCGTTCAAGGGCGGTCGCAGCTTCAACGCCTCGAGGCTGCCGCCGTTCACGGTGTGGCTGGACTCCTTCAAGGCCGACTACCTCATGAGCGGCCCCAACCGCGGGCAGCCGACCAGCTTCGCGGCGAAGATCCGGTACCAGAGCGGCCTGAAGTCCCCGGTCAAGCCGTACGACCTGAAGGTCAACCACCCGCTCAACGTGGACGGCGCCCGCGTCTACCTCCTGGGCCACGGCTACGCGCCGCACTTCACCGTCCGCGACGGCAAGGGGCAGGTCGCCTTCCAGGGCGCGGTGCCGTTCCTGCCGACCAACGAGGCGACGTACGCCTCCGAGGGCGTCATCAAGGTGCCGGACGCCCAGCCCGACCAGCTCGGCTTCATCGGGCTGTTCTGGCCCACCGCCGTGCCGAACCAGCAGGGCAAGGTCGTGTCGGCCTCCCCCAAAGCGTTGAACCCGCAGGTGGCGCTGTTCGCCTTCAAGGGCGACCTCGGCCTGTCCAACGGCGCCCCGCAGTCGGTGTACCGGCTCGACACGAAGAACCTCAAGCCCATCCTCATGGGGAACAAGGTCAAGCCGCTGGCCATCGGCGACAAGCCGCTGCCGTTGCCGGGCGGCGCCGGATCGGTCACCTTCGACGGCCTCCAGCAGTACGTCACCCTGTCGGTCAACCATGATCCCGGACGGGTTCCCGCGCTCGCCGCCGGCATCGTCGCGATCATGGGCATCGTCACCTCGTTCCTCGTGCGCCGCCGCAGGGTGTGGGTGCGTGCGACGGCCGACGAGGGCGGGCGTACCGTGGTCGAGGTCGGCGGACTCACGCTCGGCGGCGCGACCCCGGACTTCGACGCGATCGTCGAGCGGCTGAAGAAGGCCGCACCCGAAGAACCCCCGAAGACAGACGAGGAGTGACGACCGTGGTCGACACCCATCTGGCGAACCTGAGCAACCAGCTGATGCTCGGCGCGGTGCTGCTCTACGTCGTCGCCATGGTCGGATACGCCGCCGACATCGCGTTCGGGCGGCGGCGCGCCATGGCCGCGGCGCCGAGCGAGGCGAAGGTCCTCGTCGGCGCGGGCGGCCCCGACACCGCCGAGGCCGTCACGGGCGACGAGGACGAGGGCCGCCGGGTCGAGTGGGGCCGGTTCGCCATCCTCATCAACGTGCTCGCCTGGGGCGTGCACTGCGCCGAGATCGTCACCCGGGGGATGGCGGCCGACCGCGTGCCCTGGGGCAACATGTACGAGTTCATGTCCGCGATCACCTTCGCGGCCGTGACCGTGTACCTGGTGATGCTCTGGCGCTACAAGATCAACTGGCTGGGCCCGTTCCTCATGGTCGCCGTCGTCATCGCGCTCGGCGTCGCCACGATCTGGCTGTACGACGACCCGGGCCCCCTCCGCCCGGCGCTGCACTCGTACTGGATCGCCATCCACGTCACAGCCGCCGTGACCGCCACGGGCGTCTTCACCGTCGCCGGCGTCGCCACGATCCTCTACCTCGTCAAGGCCCGTGGGAAGCCCGCCAAGCCGGGCGGCCTCATGGACCGGGTCCCGGACGCCGAGACCCTCGACCGCATCTCGCACCGGACCATGATGTTCGGCTTCCCGATCTGGACGTTCGCCATCATCGCCGGCGCGATCTGGGCGGACTCCGCGTGGGGCCGCTACTGGGGCTGGGACCCCAAGGAGACCTGGTCGTTCATCACCTGGGTCGCATACGCCGGGTACCTGCACGCCCGCGCCACCGCGGGCTGGCGCGGCCGCAAGGCGGCCGTCATCTCCCTGATCGCCTTCGCGTGCCTCCTGTTCAACTTTTTCGGAATCAACTACCTCGTTTCCGGGTTGCACTCCTACGCTGGCTGATTAATTAAGCCCCACTGGCAACTTTTTACCCACGACGTGCGTCAGATGGGTCGTGGGTGAATCTGGGAGGACTCGGGTGGTTAACAGGCGGTCGACCGTCGGCATGGTGGTGATGGCGGCCCTGCTCGCCGGCGCGTCCGCGTGTTCGGGCAACAGCGAGGCCGGGACGAACGGCAACGGCGGTACGAAGGCCCCCGACGCCCAGGTGCGCGTCACTCCGGCCGACGGCACCGGCTCCGTGCGCCCGGACCAGGGCGTCTCGGTCGCGGCCTCGGGCGGCAAGCTCGAGCAGGTGACGGTGGCTCAGGACGGCAAGGCCGTGCCGGGCGACTTCACCCCCGACCACACGCAGTGGAAGACCAAGTGGACGCTCGCGCCCGGCGCGTCGTACAGCGTGAACGTCACGGCCAAGAACGCCAAGGGCAAGACCACCACGACCACCAGCAAGTTCACGACGCAGAAGGCCACGCAGACCTTCAAGATCACGGACATTACGCCGCAGCCCGGCGAGAAGGTCGGCGTGGGCATGCCGATCATCGTGACGTTCGACAAGCCGATCGCCAACAAGGCGAACGTCGAGCGGGCCCTCGAGGTCAAGTCGGACAAGGGCGACACCGGCCGCTGGCACTGGATGTCGAGTCAGCAGGTCGTCTTCCGCACCGAGAAGTTCTGGGGCTCGCACCAGAACGTCACCTTCACCGCCCACCTGGCCGGCGTGCGCGGCCTCAAGGGCGTGTACGGCAAGACGGACCAGACGCGGGCCTTCAAGATCGGCGCGTCGAACGTCACCGTCGCCAACGCCAAGACGCACTACATGAAGGTCAACCACGACGGCGTCATCAAGAAGTTCCCGATCAGCACGGGCATGGGGACGACGACGGAGTACACCACGACCAGCGGCCTCCACATCACGCAGGAGAAGTCCGAGAGCGTGACGATGGAGTCGCCGAACCGGAAGAAGGGCGACCCGGGCTACTACAAGGAGGTCGTCAACCTCGCGGTCCGGATCACCAACAAGGGTGAGTACGTCCACCAGAGCGTCGGGGAGTACGACGCCCTCGGCCACCGCAACGCCAGCCACGGCTGCGTCCGCACCTCGCCGACCGGTGCCAAGTACTTCTACGGCATCTCCCAGCGCGGCGACATCGTGAACGTCACCGGCACCGACCGGAAGCTGTCCAACGAGGTCGACTCCAACGGCTGGGTGTTCTGGGCCCTGTCCTGGGACAAGTGGGTGGCCGGCAGCGCCCTGCACTGACCCGCCGAGAACGCTTCTCCGACCCCGGCCGCCGTCACCGGCGCCGGGGTTCGGTGGTTTCAGGAGTGGTTTTAGGAGTCGTCGCCGCGGAGGCGGCGGTCGAGCTGACGGAGGAACTCCGGGTCGTCGTCCGGGCCCAGCGGACCGCGCTCGGCCGGGGCCGCTGCCCGGCCCTCACCGCCCGCCGCGGTGAGGAAGTCCGGCGGCCACGCGGTGACGTCGGCGGTGACGAATCGGCGGCGCCGGCCGAAGAGGAGCCAGGCGATCGCACCGAGTTCGAAGCCGAGAAGCACGATGAGGAACCACGCGAACCTCGGCAGGTGCCGGGTTTCGCTCTCGTCGGTCGACAGGACCTCGAACAGACAGAACAGCCAGACGCCGAGTGCGACCAGGACGAGCACTACGGCAAGGACGAGCATGGTCGAAGAGTAACCCGCCGACCTGAATGCCACCCAAGGGGTGGCCGCAACGGGCCGTGGCCGGCACCGCCATGACGGCATCGAGATGGCCGCAGCGGGCCGTCGTTCGGGTTGGGGATGACGCGTCCTAGGGGGCTGGCTTACGCTTCCGGCTAGCCGAGCCGAGGGGACGTGTCATGCGTTACCGGGTGAACCGTCGCCAGCAGCTCGACGCACCCGCCGACGCCCGGACCGGGCGTCACCGGCGGAGCAAGGACTCCGCGGGCGACGCGGACCGGCTCGCCCGGCCCCGCCGCCTGCAGCCGAGGGACGCGCTCGGCCGGTTCCGCAAGCTCCGGCCCGACGAGGAGCGGCGATCCCTGGAGCGGAGCGACCGGGCGGCGATCGAGCGGGTGGACACCCCGGTCCCCGAGCGGCCGGACGAGCTCCGCTACACCTGGCGGGACTTCGAGCTCGACGAGGAACTGCCCCGCGCCGCGCCCCATCGGCCCGACGCGCCCGACGTACGGGACGGACGACGGCACTGCGGGGCGCTGGAGGACATTCTGTACCGCCAGTGGTACCCCGACGCCGATCCGGCGTCTCCGGACGTCGTCCGGGCCGTCGACAGCCTCGCCGAGCTGCCTGATCTACTCAAGGACAAGCTGGCCGAAGGACTCGACGGGATCTACGTCGGCCCCGGAGGCGTCCCGGACCTCGACGACATGGACTACCTCCGGGGCGAGCCGCTTCCGTCGGGCAAGGGAACCTGGGACATCTGCGCCGGGGCGTACGGCGATCGCACGATCGTGGTCGGCGACCGTCCGTCACCGACGCCGGACGTGATGCTTCATGAGATCGGTCATGCCCTTGATGACATCGACGGCACGGCGACCGAAGACGGCGGCCGACAATGGCAGTCCGACACACCGGAGTTCCGTGCGCTGTACGCCCAATGTCTTCCACACTTGGAGAGTGAGTTTCACCGGCAGGCGGAAGATCTCGGTCGCCACGAGTTCTTCGCGGACGCCTTCGCCGCGATCGCGTCGCGGCAACGGCCCGCGCTTGTCGACATGCTTGGCGGGGATACCCGGACGGCGCTGAATGTAATGCTTTTCTTCAACCGCAAATACGGGATTTAGGTGATCTGCGATGTACGTGATCAGGCTCCCCGGCGGTAACCTGCGGGTGCCCACGAGCGTGTTGGCACGCGGCAGGGAGTCGCACGGGGGCTCGGGGAGCGTGATCGGGCAGGCCTATGTGGAGATCGGCCCGGAGGATCCCGACTACCAGCGGCTTCTCGCCCAGTCGATCTCGGAAGAGGAGATGGCGGAAATACGCCGCCGGTGGCGCGAGGACGATGAGGCGCTGCGCGCCGAATTCGAGGAGTTCAAGGCCGGACAGCAAGAGGAGTGACGGCGAGTCTCGGTCGCCGTCGGTCGCGCGTCTAGCGGCTCAGTTCGCTGCGTACGGAGGCCTCGACCGGCTCCTCGCCCCTCAGAAGGGCGTGCACCTCGGATTCCCGGAAACGGCGGTGGCCTCCCGGAGTCCGGATGCTGCTGATCCGGCCTGCCGCGGCCCAGCGCGTGACAGTTTTCGGGTCGACCCGGAACAGGGCGGCGACCTCACCCGGGGTCAGCAGGCGCTCGCTCGTACTCTCCACGTTTTCTCTCCCCCTTTGTCCCGCTCTCGTCGCGGGTGGACTGTTTCTCAGTCTGCCGTGTCAAGACCGATTTCTCCCTTGTTTTCGGAAAAGATCACGCTACGTAGTTTTGTGACATGCAGTAATGACTACATGTGACCGGCCAGTTTCGACTTCCGCGGGGCGCTACCCGGCAGACGGCCGGATGGCACCGGTCTTACCGTGAGATGACGGCAGCCCGACGGTGAGATGATCACCGTCTCGGGGTGAGACGACGACCGGTGCGCGGCGACCCGTTCACTCCCCGTAGGGTGATCGATATGCCCGATCTTGTGACTTTGGAGGAGATCGAGGACGCCGCTCGGCGGCTGTCCGGCGTCGCCGTCCGCACCCCCTTGGTGCCGCTTCGCGGTACGGCGCCCTCCGCTCCTCTCCTGCTGAAGGCCGAGTCGCTGCAGCCGGTCGGCTCCTTCAAGCTCCGCGGCGCGTACGCCGCGATCAGCGCGCTCCCCGAGGAGGAGCGGAAGAGCGGCGTCATCGCGCACTCCAGCGGCAACCACGCGCAGGCCGTCGCGTACGCCGCGAACGTCCTCGGCATCCCGGCCGTCCTGGTGATGCCGCACACGGTTCCCGCGGTGAAGGTCGACGCCTGCCGCCTGCTCGGTGCGGAGATCGTCTTCGTCGAGCCGACCATCGAGGCCCGCGTCGAGACGGCCGATCGGCTGGCCGCCGCCCACGGGTACGCGCTCATCCCGCCGTTCGACGACCGCCGGATCATCGCCGGGCAGGGCACGATCGGCCTGGAGATCCTCGAGGACGAACCCGAGGTGGACGCGGTCTTCGTGCCCATCAGCGGCGGGGGACTGATCTCCGGCATCGCCGCGGCGATCAAGGCGAAGCGACCCGAGACCAAGGTCATCGGCGTGGAGCCGGAGCTGGCCGCCGACGCGAAGGCGTCCTTCCTGGCCGGCCAGCGGATCGGCTGGCCGGCCACCGAGACCGGCCGTACGATCGCCGACGCCCTGCGCGTCGAGCGCGTCGGCGAACTGCCCTTCGAGCACCTGCGCGCGTACGTCGACGACATCATCACCGTCGGCGAGGACGAGATCCGGGAGGCGATGCGGCTGCTCGCCCGCCGCGCGGGCCTGGTCGCCGAGCCGGGTGGGGCGGTCGCGACCGCCGGGCACCTCGTGTCGACCGCCTCCCGGGGCCGTCACCACGCGGGCCGCCCCCAGCGTCACGTCGCCGTCGTCTCCGGCGGCAACGTCGACCCGAAGCTGTACGCCGAGATCCTCGCTGAGGAGCCGCCCGGGACCGAGTGACGTCTCGTCCCGGGGCCGCCGTCGCGGGGTCACGTGGGCCCGTAGGCCGGTGGCCAGGGTCCGGAGCCCGACGTCGCGGGGGCGACATGGGTCTGGAGGCTGGTGGCCCGGGGTGACGCGGGTCCGGAGGCCGGTGGCCAGGAGTAATGCGGGTCCGGGTGCCCGGCGGGCCGGGCCCCGGACGGACCTTCGGCGGGTGGGGATACTCTCAGAAGGTCATGCGTTCCGTACTTCTTTACACCCTTGCCCGGCTGGCGCTGTTCGGCGCGACCGCCGGAGTGCTCTTCCTCGTCGGGGCACGTGGCTTCCTGCTGCTCGCGCTGGCGGTCCTGATCAGCGGCATCGTCAGCTTCGTGCTGCTGTCCCGGCAGCGCGACGCCGTCTCGACCTCCGTGACCCGTCGTGCCGCCCGGATGCGGGAGAACCTCGCCGCCGGCGCGGCCCGCGAGGACGACGACGACCCGGAGCCCGCCGCCTCGCCTGAGCCGGGCCCCGCCGAGCGACGCGACGACGGCCCGGAGCTGTCGAGCGCCCGGAAGCCCGCGCCGAACGGCCCCGAGTCCGCCTCCTGACCTACGCGCGTACGGCGTGGTGGAGGGCGACGGCGCCGAAGGTGAGGTTGCGCCAGCGCACCGAGGTCCAGCCGGCCTCCTGGATCAGCCGGGCGAACGCCGCCTGGTCGTGCCAGGCCGCCGTCGACTCCGCCAGGTAGTGGTAGGAGTCCGGGTTCGAGCTGACCTTGGCCATCAGCGGCAGGCCGACCTTCAGGTGCAGGCCGTGCATGGTCCGGATCACCGGGTTCGGCGGCCGGCTGACCTCACAGACGACCAGCCGCCCGCCCGGCTTCGTCACCCGGCGCATGTCCGCGAGTGCCTGAACGGTGTCGCTGACGTTACGGATCCCGAACGAGATGGTCACGGCGTCGAACGACGAATCGGCGAACGGCAGCCGCAGCGCGTCTCCGGCGACGAACCGCAGGCCCGCCGAGCCGTTGCGGCGCATGCCCTCCTGCAGCATGCCGAGGGAGAAGTCGCAGGCGACGGTGTGCGCGCCCACCTGCGCGAACGGCACCGAGGAGGTGCCGGTGCCGGCCGCCAGGTCGAGGACCCGCTCACCGGCCCGTACGTCCAGGGCCTTGACGACCTCACGGCGCCACAGCCGGTCCAGGCCGCCGGTCATCAGGTCGTTGAGCAGGTCGTATCGCGCGGCGGTGCGGTCGAACATCGCCGCGACATCGGCCGGTCGCTTATCCAGGGATGCCCGTGTCATGAACGGTAAGCGTACGCAAGCCCTCGGTTAACGCCGCATGCGGGAGGGCGCGTACGATCGGGCCGCGCGCGTGGTTCCCAAGGAATGTCACGCAAGGTTTACACTCACGGTGTAAGCCGCTTGTGAAGTGCTTCACAAAAGAACAAGAGAGCCAGACGCACCCCGGGTCGCACCCGGCTCCACGCAGCCCCGTACGATCCGTCGCGGCATCGCCCCGATCCGGGGCGGCACAACCGAAACCGTGCACCCGAAGGATTCTCGTGACCGAGCCAGTGGCCGTACCGCAGCAGAACACCGAGACCGAGGCCGACGTCATCGTCGTCGGCGCCGGCCCGGCGGGCTCGACCACGGCCTATCACCTGGCCCAGACGGGCCTGAACGTCCTCCTGCTGGAGAAGACGACGTTCCCGCGCGAGAAGGTGTGCGGTGACGGCCTGACCCCGCGTGCGGTCAAGCAGCTGATCAAGATGGGCGTCGATCTCGACGCGCCCGGCTGGATCCGGAACAAGGGCCTGCGGATCATCGGCGGCGGCACCCGCCTGGAGCTGCCCTGGCCCGACCTGGCGAGCTATCCCGACTACGGCCTGGTCCGCACCCGCATGGACTTCGACGAGATCCTCGCCGAGCGCGCCGTCGCCGCCGGAGTCAAGCTCCGCATGAACACCAACGTGACCGGCCCGGTCCTCGACGACCGCACGGGCCGGATCACCGGCGTCGTCGCCAAGACCGACGACGGCGAGGTCACGTTCAAGGCGCCGCTCGTCGTCGCCGCCGACGGCAACTCCACCCGGCTGTCGCTCGCCATGGGGCTGCGCAAGCGCGACGACCGGCCGATCGGCGTGGCGGTTCGGCGCTACTACACGAGCCCACGCCACGACGACGACTACCTCGAGTCCTGGCTGGAGCTGTGGGACGGCGACCGGCTGCTGCCCGGCTACGGCTGGATCTTCGGCGTTGGCGACGGCACCTCCAACGTCGGGCTCGGCCTGCTCAACACGAGCGACGCGTTCAAGAACGTCGACTACCGCGCCCTCCTGAAGAGCTGGCTCGCCGGGATGCCGGAGGAGTGGGGCTACCAGGAGGACAACGCCACCGGCCCGGTGCGCGGCGCGGCCCTGCCGATGGGCTTCAACCGGACGCCGCACTACACGCGCGGCCTCGTGCTGGTCGGCGACGCCGGCGGGATGATCAACCCGTTCAACGGCGAGGGCATCGCGTACGCGATGGAGTCCGGGGAGATGGCGGCCGAGATCATCGCCCAGGCGCTGGGCCGGCCCACCGCCGCGCAGCGCGAGCGTGCCCTGCACGACTACCCGCGCGTGCTGAAGGAGACCTATGGCGGCTACTACACGATCGGGCGGATCTTCGTGAAGGCGATCGGTGATCCGCGCGTCATGAAGTTCGCGACACGTCACGGCCTGCCGCACCCGACGCTGATGCGGTTCACGCTGAAGCTGCTCGCCAACCTGACGGATCCGCGGGGCGGCGACGCGATGGACCGGGTCATCAACGCGATGTCGAAGATGGCGCCGGCGGCGTGAGACCCCGAGAGAAGAAGTGATGATCGCGTTGCCTAGGATTTTCACAGCGCCGGAGGCGTGTTCGAAGGCACTCACCGAGAGGGGGGTGTAGGGATTTGAACCTCTACGTTCCTATTGTCGTACTGGGCGCACTCGCGCTGCTGTTCGCCGTCGGCTCGGTGGTCATGGGGTCCTTCACGGGGCCCAAGCGCTGGAACCGCGCCCGGCTCGAGGCGTACGAATGCGGTATCGAACCGACACCGCAGCCGGTCGGCGGCGGCCGCTTCCCGGTGAAGTACTACCTGACGGCGATGCTGTTCATCGTCTTCGACATCGAGATCATCTTTCTCTACCCCTGGGCGGTCGCCTTCGACCACATGGGGCTGTTCGGTCTCGTCGAAATGGTGCTCTTCATCGTCACCGTCCTCATCGCGTACGCCTACGTGTGGCGTCGCGGTGGTCTGGAGTGGGACTGACAATGGGTCTTGAAGAGAAACTCCCCGCCGGTGTCCTGCTGACCTCGGTCGAGCAGGTCATCGGGCTGGCGCGCAAGAGCTCGGTGTGGCCGGCGACGTTCGGCCTCGCCTGCTGCGCCATCGAGATGATGGCGACGGGCGACCCGCGCCACGACTTCTCCCGATGGGGCATGGAGCGCGCCTCGGGCTCGCCGCGGCAGGCCGACCTGATGATCGTCGCCGGCCGGGTGAGCCAGAAGATGGCCCCCGTGCTCCGGCAGATCTACGACCAGATGGCCTCGCCGAAGTGGGTCATCGCGATGGGCGTGTGCGCCTCCTCCGGCGGCATGTTCAACAACTACGCGATCGTCCAGGGCGTCGACCACATCGTCCCGGTCGACATCTACCTGCCCGGCTGCCCGCCGCGCCCGGAGATGCTGCTCGACGCGATCCTCAAGCTGCACGACAAGATCCAGAACACCAAGATGGGCGTGCACCGCAAGCGGGAGATCGAGGAGCTCGAGAAGGCCAAGCTCCGGCAGCTGCCCCTCCTGGACCAGCCCGAGGTGGTCTTGTGACGTCTCAACACCCCGAGCAGCAGGCCGAGCAGGCCGCCGACCAGCTGCCCGCGCAGGCCGAGGAAGAACGGCGCGAGCAGCCGATCGCCCGCACGGGCATGTTCGGCGCGAAGACCACCGGTGACACCTCCGGGTACGGCAAGCTCGTCGTCCGGCAGGCACCGAAGGTCTCCAGCCCGCGCCCGTACGGCGGTCCCCGCACGACCGGCGCCGAGGGCGAGTTCGACGAGATCGCGAACGAGCTCGAGCGGGCCTACCCCGAGTTCGGCGAGGCGATCGAGCGGGTCGTCGTGGACCGGGGCGAGCTGACGCTCGTCGTCCGCCGCGAGCACCTGGTCGCGGTCGCCCAGACCCTGCGCGACGACCCGAAGCTGCGCTTCGAGCTGTGCACCGGCGTCTCCGGCGTGCACTACCCGGCCGAGACCGGCGCGGAGCTGCACGCGGTCTACCCGCTGCTGTCGATGACCCACAACCGGCGCGTCCGGCTCGAGGTCACCGCCCCCGACGCCGACCCGCACGTCCCGTCGTTGGTCGCGGTCTACCCGACCAACGACTGGCACGAGCGCGAGACGTTCGACTTCTTCGGGATCGTCTTCGACGGCCACCCGGCGCTGACGCGGATCATGATGCCGGACGACTGGCAGGGCCACCCGCAGCGCAAGGACTACCCCCTCGGCGGCATCCCCGTCGAGTACCGCGGGGCGAAGGTGCCTCCGCCCGACGAGAGGAGGTCGTACGTATGACGGCCACGGATTACGACGCCTACGGCACGGGCGAGGCGACCGAGGGCACCGTCTACAACGTGGGCGGCGAGGACTGGGACCAGATCGTCGACGCCGCGGCGTCCGGCGACGAGGACCGCATGGTCGTCAACATGGGTCCGCAGCACCCGTCGACGCACGGCGTGCTCCGGCTCATCCTGACGCTCGACGGCGAGACGGTCGACGAGGCCCGGCTGGGCATCGGCTACCTCCACACCGGTATCGAGAAGAACATGGAGTACCGGACGTGGACCCAGGGGACCACGTTCTGCACCCGCATGGACTACCTCGCGCCGCTGTTCAACGAGGCGTCGTACTGCCTCGCGGTGGAGAAGCTGCTCGGCGTCACCGATGACATCCCGGAGCGGGCACAGGTCATCCGGGTGATGATGATGGAGGTCAACCGGATCTCCTCGCACCTGGTCGCGATCGCGACGTTCGGCCTGGAGCTCGGTGCGACCACCGTCATGCTCAACGGGTTCATCGAGCGCGAGTACGCCCTGGACATCTTCGAGATGGTCGCGGGCCTGCGCATGAACATGGCCTACATCCGGCCGGGCGGCGTCGCGCAGGACCTCCCGCCGGGCGCGATCGACAAGATCGGTGACTTCGTCAAGCGGGAGAAGGGTCGGCTCAAGCAGCTGCGCAAGCTCCTCGACGCGAACCCGGTGTTCGTGGCGCGGACGAAGGACATCGCCTACCTCGACCTGACCGGCTGCATGGCGCTCGGCGTCACCGGCCCGGTCCTGCGCGCGGCGGGCCTGCCGTGGGACCTGCGCAAGACCCAGCCGTACTGCGGTTACGAGACGTACGAGTTCGACGTGCCGACCGTGGACACCTGCGACGTGTACGGCCGCTACCTCGTCCGCATGGCGGAGATGGAAGAGTCCCTGAAGATCATCGAGCAGTGCCTCGACCGGCTGAGCTCCGGCTCCGCCAAGTCCGGCCCGGTGATGATCGAGGACAAGAAGATCGGCTGGCCGGCGCAGCTCGCGCTGGGGCCCGACGGCATGGGCAACTCGCCGAACCACATCGCGCACATCATGGGCCAGTCGATGGAGGCCCTCATCCACCACTTCAAGCTGGTGACCGAGGGATTCCGCGTGCCGGCCGGCCAGGTGTACGCCGCGGTGGAGTCGCCGCGCGGCGAGCTCGGCTGTCACGCGGTCAGCGACGGCGGCACCCGCCCGTACCGCGTGCACTTCCGCGACCCGTCGTTCACCAACCTGCAGGCGGCCCCGGCGATGTCCGAGGGCGGCCAGGTCGCCGACATCATCGCCGCGGTGGCCAGTATCGACCCGGTGATGGGGGGAGTCGACCGATGAGCCTTGAGCCAGACGTGCTGGAGCGGCTCGAGCGCGACGCGAAAGAGATCATCGCCCGCTACCCGAAGCCGCGGTCTGCGCTGCTGCCGATGCTGCACCTGGTGCAGTCCGAGGTCGGGTACGTCAGCGACGACGGCATCCAGTTCTGCGCCGACACGCTGGGCATCACGCCCGCGCAGGTCACCGGCGTCGCGACGTTCTACACCCAGTACAAGCGGGAGCCGGTCGGCGACTACCACGTCGGCGTCTGCATCAACACGCTGTGCGCGGTCATGGGCGGCGACCAGATCTGGGAGGAGCTGTCCGAGCACGTCGGCGTCGGTCACGACGAGGCGACCGAGGACGGCAAGGTCAGCCTCGAGCGGATCGAGTGCAACGCCGCCTGCGACTTCGCCCCCGTGGTGATGGTCAACTGGGAGTTCTTCGACGACATGACGCCGGAGAAGGCCAAGCAGCTCGTCGACGACCTGCGCGCCGGCAAGGCGGTCGCCCCGACCCGCGGTCCGGGCTCGGTGTGCAGCTGGAAGCAGGCGTCGCGGGTGCTCGCGGGCTTCAACGACGGCCGCGCCGGAGAGGGCGTGCAGGCCGGTCCGGAGTCGCTGGTCGGCCTGGAGCTGGCCAAGCGCAACGGCTGGACCGCTCCTGAGCCCGAGCAGGAGACCAAATGACCACTCTGACCCCGATCCTGACGAAGACCTGGGACCAGGCCGACTCGTTCACCCTGCGCGGGTACGAGAACGCCGGTGGGTACCAGGCGTTCCGCACGGCCCTGGGCACGAACCCGGACGACCTCATCCAGGCGGTGAAGGACTCCGGCCTGCGCGGCCGTGGCGGCGCGGGCTTCCCGACCGGCCTGAAGTGGGGCTTCATCCCGCAGGGCGACGGCAAGCCGCACTACCTGGTCGTCAACGCGGACGAGTCCGAGCCGGGCACGTGCAAGGACATCCCGCTGATGATGGCCAACCCGCACGTGCTGATCGAGGGCATCATCATCAGCTCGTTCGCGATCCGCGCGAACCACGCCTTCATCTACGTGCGCGGTGAGGTCCTGCACGTCATCCGCCGCCTCCAGCAGGCGGTCGCCGACGCGTACGAGGCGGGCTACCTCGGTAAGAACATCCTCGGCTCCGGCTTCGACCTGGAGCTCGTCGTCCACTCCGGCGCCGGCGCGTACATCTGCGGCGAGGAGACGGCGCTGCTCGACTCCCTCGAGGGATTCCGCGGCCAACCCCGGCTCAAGCCTCCCTTCCCAGCGGTGGCCGGCCTGTACGGCGGCCCCACCGTGATCAACAACGTCGAGTCGATCGCCAGCGTTCCCGGCATCGTCGCGAACGGGGCCGACTGGTTCGCCGCGATGGGCACCGAGAAGTCCAAGGGCTTCGGCATCTTCAGCCTGTCCGGCCACGTGACCCGGCCGGGTCAGTACGAGGCGCCGCTGGGCATCACGCTCCGCGAGCTGCTCGACATGGCGGGCGGCATCCGGAACGGCCACCGGCTGAAGTTCTGGACGCCGGGCGGCTCCTCCACGCCGCTCTTCACCGACGAGCACCTCGACGTGCCGCTGGACTTCGAGTCGGTCGGCGCGGCGGGCTCCATGCTCGGCACCCGGGCGCTGCAGCTCTTCGACGAGACGACCTGCGTCGTCCGGGCGGTGCTGCGCTGGAGCGAGTTCTACGCGCACGAGTCGTGCGGTAAGTGCACGCCGTGCCGCGAGGGCACCTACTGGTACAAGCAGATGCTCAAGCGCCTGGAGAAGGGCGAGGGCAGCGAGAAGGACCTCGACACCCTCCTCGACCTGTCGGACAACATCCTCGGCCGGTCGTTCTGCGCGCTCGGCGACGGCGCGACCAGCCCGGTGACCTCGTCGATCCAGTACTTCCGCGACGAGTACATCCAGCACTTCGAACAGGGCGGCTGTCCCTTCGACCGGGCCGCCTCGACCGCGTGGGCAGGTGGAAAGTGACCGTCACGGACAGCACCGGGGTCGAGAAGCGCGAGGACCTGATCTCCGTCACGATCGACGGCTTCGAGATCAGTGTTCCGAAGGGCACGCTGATCATCCGGGCCGCCGAGCTGCTCGGCATCCAGATCCCGCGGTTCTGCGACCACCCGCTGCTCGACCCCGTCGGCGCCTGCCGCCAGTGCCTGGTGGAGATCCCGGACGCCGGCAACGGGCGGCCGATGCCCAAGCCGCAGGCGTCCTGCACCACCACGGTCATGCCGGGCATGGTGATCCAGACCCAGCTCACCTCGCCGGTGGCGGACAAGGCCCAGCACGGCGTGATGGAGCTGCTGCTCATCAACCACCCGCTGGACTGCCCGATCTGCGACAAGGGCGGCGAGTGCCCGCTGCAGAACCAGGCGATGTCCAACGGCCGCGGCGAGTCCCGGTTCGTCGAGACGAAGCGGACGTTCCCGAAGCCGGTCGCGCTGTCCACCGAGGTGCTGCTGGACCGCGAGCGGTGCATCCAGTGCGCCCGCTGCACCCGATTCTCCGACCAGATCGCCGGCGACGCGTTCATCGACCTGTTCGAGCGCGGCGCCAAGGAGCAGGTCGGCGCGGCGACCGACGAGCCGTTCCAGTCGTACTTCTCCGGCAACACGGTGCAGATCTGCCCGGTCGGCGCGCTGACCGGCGCGGCGTACCGCTTCCGCTCCCGGCCGTTCGACCTGGTGTCGACGCCGAGCGTCTGCGAGCACTGCGCCTCCGGCTGCGCCCAGCGCACCGACCACCGGCGCGGCAAGGTGACGCGCCGGCTGGCCGGTGACGACCCGCAGGTCAACGAGGAGTGGAACTGCGACAAGGGCCGGTGGGCGTTCACGTACGCCACCCAGGCCGACCGCCTCACCCACCCGCTGATCCGTAACGAGGACGGCGTGCTGGAGCCGGCGTCCTGGCCGGAGGCGCTGAGCGTCGCCGCCGAGGGCCTGGCCCGCGCCCGCGGCAAGGCGGGCGTGCTGACCGGCGGCCGGGTGACGCTGGAAGACGCCTACGCGTACAGCAAGTTCGCCCGCATCGCGCTCGGCACGAACGACATCGACTTCCGTGCCCGCGCGCATTCGGGTGAGGAGGCCGAGTTCCTGGCCGCGACCGTCGCCGGCCGGCCGATCACGGTGTCCTACGCCGACCTGGAGCAGGCTCCGGCGGTGCTGCTCGCCGGCTTCGAGCCGGAGGAGGAGTCGCCGATCGTCTTCCTGCGGCTCCGCAAGGCGGCCCGCAAGCACGGCCTCAAGGTCTACTCCGTCGCGCCGTTCGCCACGCGCGGCCTGCGCAAGGTGTCCGGCACGCTGCTGAAGACGGCGCCGGGCGGCGAGGCCGAGACGCTCGGCGACCTGATCACCGGCACGAGTCTGGACGACGCGGGCAAGGCCGCGGCCGAGCTGCTCAAGGCCGAGGGCGCGATCGTGCTGATCGGCGAGCGGCTCGCGTCGGTGCCCGGCGCGCTGTCGGCCGCCGGCCGCCTGGCCACGGCCACCGGCGCCCGCCTCGCGTGGATCCCGCGCCGGGCCGGTGAGCGCGGCGCCGTCGAGGCCGGCGCGCTGCCGACCCTGCTGCCGATCGGCCGTCCGGTCACCGACGCCGCCGCGCGCGGCGAGGTCGCCCGCGCCTGGACCGTGAGCTCGCTGCCGGAGACGCCGGGCCGCGACACCGAGGGCATCCTCGCCGCCGCGCGGGCCGGAGAGATCGAGGCGCTGCTCGTCGGCGGCGTCGACCCGCACGACCTGCCGGACCCGGCCGCCGCGCTGGAGGCCCTCGACAACACCCCGTTCATCGTCAGCCTCGAGCAGCGGGTCAGCGCGGTCACCGACCGCGCCGACGTGGTGCTGCCGGTGGCGACGGTGACGCAGAAGGCCGGGACGTTCGTCAACTGGGAGGGCCGCGGCCGCCAGTTCGACGTCGTGCTCAAGACCCCCGGCGTGATGTCGGACCTGAAGGTGCTGGCCGCCATCGCCGACCAGCTCGACGTCCACCTGGGCCTGCCGGACTCGGCGGCGGCCCGCCGCGAGCTCACCACCCTCGGCGCGTTCCGCGGCGACCGGCCGAGCCTGCCGAGCGTGCCCGCCGCCGTTCCCGCGGACCCGGGCAAGGGCGAGGCGCTGCTGGCCACCTGGCGGATGCTGCTCGACGCGGGCCGGATGCAGGACGGCGAGCCGTACCTCGCGGGCACCGCGAAGGTGCCGGTCGCCCGCCTGAGCGCGGCGACGGCCGAGGAGATCGGAGTGGACGGGAAGGTCACCGTGGCCACGGCGCACGGCGAGATCACCCTTCCGCTGGAGATCGTCGACATGCCGGATCGCGTGGTCTGGCTCCCCGAGAACTCCCCGGGCTGCGCGGTCCACCGGGACCTGGGCGTTTCGGCCGGGGCGGTCGTGAAGATCCAGAACGGGAGCGTCGCATGAACGCCACCCACGTCCTCGCCGAGGGCGCCACGCTGAACAGCTTCGGGCACGACCCGTGGTGGATTATCGGGCTCAAGGCGCTGGTGATCTTCGTGTTCCTGCTGCTGACGGTGCTGATCACCGTCTGGGCGGAACGCCGGATCATCGGGCGGATGCAGCTGCGGCCCGGCCCGAACCGCGCCGGCCCCTTCGGCATCCTGCAGGCGCTGTTCGACGGCATCAAGGGCGCGCTGAAGGAGGACATCGTCCCGCGCGGCGTGGACAAGGTGGTGTTCTTCCTCGCGCCGATCCTCGCCGCCGCGCCCGCGATGGTGTCGTTCTCGATCATCCCGTGGGGCGGGGTCGTCTCGATCGGCGGGCACAAGACGCCGCTGCAGCTGGCCGACCTGCCGGTCGCGGTGCTGCTGCCGCTGGCGATGGCCTCGATCGGCGTGTACGGCTTCGTCCTCGCCGGCTGGTCGTCGATGTCGCCGTACGCCCTGCTCGGCGGGCTGCGCTCCAGCGCCCAGGTGATCTCGTACGAGATCGCGATGGGCCTGTCGTTCGTGGCGGTGTTCCTGTTCGCCGGGTCGCTGTCCACCTCGGAGATCGTCGCCGCGCAGGCGCACGGCAGCGCCTTCAAGGTCGCCGGGATGACGTTCCACACGCCGTCCTGGTACGCGATCCTGCTGCTGCCGTCGTTCGTGATCTACATCTTCACGATGATGGGGGAGTCGGGCCGTATCCCGTTCGACCTGCCCGAGGGCGAGGGCGAGCTGGTCGCCGGCTACCACACCGAGTACTCGTCGCTGAAGTTCATGATGTTCTACCTCGCCGAGTACGTGAACATGACGACGCTGTCGGCGCTGTGCGTGACGCTGTTCCTCGGCGGTTACCGCGCCCCGTGGCCGATCACCTGGTTCTGGTCCGGCGCCAACGCCGGCTGGTGGCCGATCCTGTGGTTCCTGGTGAAGATCTGGATGTTCACCTTCTTCTTCATCTGGCTGCGCGCCGCCCTGCCGCGGGTCCGCTACGACCAGCTGATGAAGCTCGGCTGGAAGGTCCTCATCCCGGTCTCGCTCGGCTGGATCCTCTTCGTGTCGGCGGTGCGGGCCCTGCGCAACGAGAAGCAGGACGTCGGGCCGATCATGCTGATCGCCGCCCTGGTCGCCGTGCTGCTGCTGATCGGCTCGTTCGTCTGGGAGCGGACGTCGGCGAGCGAGGCGCAGCCGGAGGAGGCCGAGGCCGGGGCGGAGCACGACCCGATGGCGGGCGGGTTCCCGGTGCCACCGCTCGACGCGCCGCACTACCACGGCGTCGGCAACGCCCGTGCGTCCAACTCTGCGGAGGCCACCCGTGCTTGATTTCCTGAACCCGATCAAGGGGTTCGGCGTCGCTTTCCACCAGATGCTCAGCAAGACCGAGGTGGTGGAGTACCCCGAGGTCAAGAAGCCCACGGCGCCGCGCTTCCACGGCCGTCACCAGCTGAACCGCTGGCCCGACGGCCTGGAGAAGTGCGTCGGCTGCGAGCTGTGCGCGTGGGCGTGCCCGGCGGACGCGATCTACGTCGAGGGCTCGGACAACACCGAGGAGGAGCGGTTCTCCCCGGGTGAGCGCTACGGCCGCGTCTACCAGATCAACTACCTGCGGTGCATCCTCTGCGGGCTGTGCATCGAGGCGTGCCCGACGCGGGCGCTCACGATGACCAACGAGTACGAGCTCGCCGACGACAGCCGCGAGAGCCTCATCTACACGAAGGAGATGCTGCTCGCGCCGCTGACCGAGGCCATGGAGGCTCCGCCGCACGAGATGCGTCTCGGCGAGACCGAAGAGGACTACTACCTCCTCGGCGCCAAGAGCGATTCCAAGGACGGTGCCAAATGACCGGGGTAGCGGCCGCGGGCGCGCACCAGACGGGCGAGAGCGCGATCTTCTGGATCCTCGCGGTCGTCTCGGTCGGGGCGGCCCTCGGCATGATCCTCACGCGTAAGGCCGTGCACTCGGCGCTGATGCTGGCGGCGGTGATGTTCTCGCTCGCGGTGCTGTACGCCGTGAACGAGGCGCCGTTCCTGGCGTTCGTGCAGGTGATCGTCTACACCGGCGCGGTGCTGATGCTCTTCCTGTTCGTCGTCATGATCATCGGTGTCAGCTCGACCGACTCGCTGGTCGAGACGATCAAGGGTCAGCGCATCGCCGCCGCGATCGTGGGCATCGGCTTCGCCGTCCTGCTGTTCGTCGGGTTCGGCCACGCGGCGCTGCCGAAGACGGCCGGCCTGAAGGACGCCAACGCCAACGGCGGCAACGTCATGGGGCTGGCGCGGCTGATCTTCACCAAGTACGTCTTCGCGTTCGAGGTGACCAGCGCCCTGCTGATCACCGCGGCGCTGGGCGCGATGGTCCTCGCCCACCGCGAGCGGCTCCGCCCGAAGCCGACGCAGAAGCAGCTGTCGAAGGAGCGGATCAAGAGCGACCGCGTCTCGCCGCTGCCGCCGCCCGGCACGTACGCCCGGCACAACGCCGTCGACATGCCGGCCCTGCTGCCCGACGGCAGCATCTCGGAGCTGTCGGTCAGCCCGGTCATCGCCCGGCGCCGTACCGGCGAGCACGAGGACCTGCACGGTGCCTCGCCCGAGGCGGTCGCCCGGCAGGAGACCAAGACGGTCAAGGCCGTGATCGCCAAGCCGGTCGAGGTCGAGGAGGAAGAACAGTGACGGGCCACTACCTGGTTCTGTCCGCCATCCTGTTCACGATCGGCGGGATCGGCGTGCTGATCCGCCGCAACGCCATCGTGGTCTTCATGTGCGTCGAGCTCATGCTCAACGCCACCAACCTGGCGTTCGTGAGCTTCGCCCGCATGCACGGCAGCCTCGACGGGCAGATCATCGCGTTCTTCGTGATGGTCGTCGCCGCGGCCGAGGTCGTCGTCGGACTGGCGATCATCATGACGATCTTCCGGAGCAGGAAGTCCTCGTCGGTCGACGACGCCAACCTGCTGAAGTACTGAGGACATCTCGATGACCACGATGAACGCTGTTCTTGCCGCCGCGGGGCCGGAACTCCACCCCCAGGCGGCCGAGGGCGTCCAGTCCGCCGCCTGGCTGTTGATCGCCCTGCCGCTGGCCGGCGCGGCGATCCTGCTGCTGAGCGGGCGCCGCACCGACAAGTGGGGCCACCTGCTGGGCACCGCGATGTCCCTCGGGGCCTTCGTCGTCGGTGTCCTCGCGTTCCTGCAGATGCTGGGCCAGGGGGCCGAGGGGCGCAGTCGGTTCGTGCACCTCTTCGAGTACATCCCGGCCGGATCCCTGAAGATCAATATGAACCTGCTGATCGACCCACTGTCGATCAGCTTCGTGCTGTTGATCACAGGCGTCGGCTCGCTGATCCACATCTACTCGATCGGCTACATGAGCCACGACCCGGACCGGCGGCGGTTCTTCGCCTACCTGAACCTGTTCGTGGCGGCCATGCTGCTGCTCGTGCTCGCCGACAACTACGTCGGCCTGTACATCGGCTGGGAGGGCGTCGGTCTCGCCTCGTACCTGCTGATCGGGTTCTGGCAGCACAAGCCGAGCGCGGCCACGGCGGCCAAGAAGGCGTTCATCGTCAACCGGGTCGGCGACTTCGGCCTCTCGGTCGCGGTCATGGTGATGTTCGCGACGTTCGGCTCACTGAGCTTCCAGGACGTCTTCGGGCACGCCAAGGAGGCGTCCCAGGGCACCATCACCGCGATCGGCCTACTGCTCCTGCTCGGCGCGTGCGGTAAGTCCGCCCAGCTGCCGCTGCAGTCCTGGCTCCTCGACGCCATGGAGGGCCCGACCCCGGTGTCGGCGCTCATCCACGCGGCGACCATGGTCACCGCGGGCGTCTACCTGATCGTCCGCTCCCACGCCATCTTCGAGCTGTCGCCGGACGCGCGGCTGCTCGTCACGATCGTCGGCGTCGCGACGCTGCTCGCCGGTGCGCTCATCGGTTGCGCCAAGGACGACATCAAGAAGGCCCTCGCCGGCTCGACGATGTCGCAGATCGGCTACATGGTGCTGGCCGCGGGCCTCGGCCCGGCCGGCTACGTCTTCGCGATCGCGCACCTCATCGCGCACGGCTTCTTCAAGGCCGGCCTGTTCCTCGGCGCCGGCTCGGTCATGCACGCGATGAACGACGACGTCGACATGCGCAAGTACGGCGGCCTGCGGAAGGTCATGCCGATCACGTTCGCGACGTTCGGCCTCGGCTACCTCGCCATCATCGGCTTCCCCGGCCTGTCCGGCTGGTGGACCAAGGACGGCATCATCGACGCCGCCTTCGAGAAGGGCGGCACGTCCGGCCAGATCCTCGGCTGGCTCGCACTGCTCGGCGCCGGCATCACCGCGTACTACATGTCCCGCGTGATGTTCATGACGTTCTTCGGCGAGCCGCGCTGGGACGAGGACGTGCACCCGCACGAGTCGCCGAAGGTGATGACGGTCCCGCTGATGCTGCTGGCGATCGGCTCGATCGCGGGCGGCGCGTTCCTGATCGCCGGCGACCGGTTCGCGAAGTTCCTCGCGCCGGTCGTGGGCGAGCCTGAGGCGGCGCACAAGCTGATCACGCCGTACACCGGGATCGTGTTCGCACTCATGGTGGTCGGCATCGGCATCGCGTACCTGCAGTACCTGCGACGCCCCGTCCCGCGCACCGCCCCGGCGGGCAACCCCGCGGTCACCTTCGCCCGCAAGGACCTGTACGGCGACGCGCTCAACGAGTCGCTGTTCATGCGGCCCGGCCAGTGGCTGACCCGCCTCACCGTCTACTTCGACAACCGCGGCGTCGACGGCATCGTCAACGGCCTCGCCGCGCTCATCGGAGGGACGTCCGGGAGGGTCCGGCGCGTGCAGACCGGCTTCGTCCGCTCGTACGCACTGTCAATGTTCATCGGCGCCGCACTCGTGGTCGGTGCCCTTTTCCTGGTGAGGCTGTGATGGCCACGACTGCCGCACTGACACGCCGTTTGCGGCATGGCGTCGCACGCACTGTCAATACGTGCTCGCTGGAGTGCCGCACTCGTGGTAGGCGCCCTTTTCCTGGTGAGGATCTAGTGGTCGCCACGACTTCCCTGCCGCACCGGAAGGTCGCCTCATGCTGACTGCCCTCATCGCGATACCCGCTCTCGGGGCGCTGCTGGTCGCACTGCTGCCGAAGGGCCGCGATCTGCTGGCCAAGCAGGTCGCCCTCGGCGTCACGCTGGTCGTGGCGGTGCTCACCATCGTCATGGCGGTGCAGTTCAAGACGGACGGCGCGCGCTTCCAGTTCACCGAGAAGTACTGGTGGATCAAGCAGTTCGGCGTGCACTACAGCGTCGGCGTCGACGGCGTCGCGCTCGTGCTCATCGCACTGTCGGCGATCCTCGTGCCGCTTGTCGTGTTGGCCTCCTGGAACGACGCGGAGCGCTCGGGCGGCGTCGACACCCCGCCGAAGCGGTCCGTGAAGACCTACTTCGCGCTGCTGCTCAGCCTCGAGGCGATGATGATCGGCGTCTTCGCGGCGACCGACATCTTCCTCTTCTACGTCTTCTTCGAGGCGATGCTGATCCCGGTGTACTTCATCATCGGGTCCTACGGCGGGCCGCAGCGCTCGTACGCCGCGGTGAAGTTCCTGCTGTACTCGCTGTTCGGCGGTCTGCTGATGCTCGCCGCCGTCATCGGCCTGTACGTCGTGTCGGCCAACGCCGGCCACGGCACGTTCCTGTTCGAGGAACTGCGGAACCTCCACATCGCGCCGACCACGGCCAAGTGGCTGTTCCTCGGCTTCTTCATCGCCTTCGCGATCAAGGCGCCGCTGGTGCCGTTCCATACCTGGCTGCCGGACGCCGCCGGCCAGGCGCCCGCGGGCGCCGCCGTGCTGCTCGTCGGCGTGCTCGACAAGGTCGGCACGTACGGGATGCTGCGGTTCTGCCTGGAGCTGTTCCCGGGCGCGGCCAAGTGGTTCACGCCGGTCGTGCTGACCCTGTCGGTGATCGGCATCGTGTACGGCGCGGTCCTCGCGATCGGTCAGGTCGACATCAAGCGCCTGATCGCCTACACGTCGATCTCCCACTTCGGCTTCATCACGCTGGGCATCTTCGCGATGACCACGCAGGGCCAGAGCGGCGCGACGCTGTACATGGTCAACCACGGGTTCTCGACCGGCGCGCTGTTCCTGCTCGCCGGGTTCATGATCTCCCGTCGTGGGTCGGCGCGGATCGACGCGTACGGCGGCGTGCAGAAGGTCGCGCCGCTGCTGGCCGGGACCTTCCTCGTCGCGGGTCTGTCCGGGCTGTCGCTGCCGGGTCTGTCGAGCTTCGTCTCGGAGTTCCTGGTCCTGGTCGGCACGTTCACCCGCTACAAGGTGCCCGCGGTCATCGCGACGGTCGGCATCATCCTGGCCGCCGTCTACATCCTGTGGATGTACCAGCGGACGATGAACGGCCCGACCGCCGAGGCGGTCAAGGGCATGAGCGACCTGTCAAAGCGTGAGCTGATCGTCGTCGCGCCGATCATCGCGATCATCGTCGCGCTCGGCTTCTACCCGAAGCCGGTGCTGGACGTCATCAACCCGTCGGTGAAGCAGACCCTGATCCAGGTCCACCAGCAGGACCCGAAGCCGACGATCGCCGAGAAGGGAAGCCACCAGTGACCCGGAGCGGGGCCGCCGCAGCGAGCGGAGTCGTCGGCCGACCAGCGTTTTTCTGCGCGCCTCCGGCACGACGAAGGCCGGCGGCGGAGCGAGTGAGAAGGGTGAGCGACCAGTGAGCGCAGTGGTGTTGGCGGCGGGGGACATTCCAACGCCCCATATCGAGTACGGGCGGCTCGCCCCGATCCTGATCGTGCTCGGGGCGGCGGCCGTCGGCGTGCTCGTCGAGGCCCTCGCGCCCCGCGCCCAGCGGTACGGGCTGCAGGTCCTGGTCGCGGCGGTCGGCCTGGTCGCGGCGTTCGCCTGGACGATCGCGCTCGGCCTCGGCGACCAGCCGCACCACGTCGCCGCGATGGGCGCGATCGGCGTCGACGGGCCGACCCTGTTCATCCAGGGCACGATCCTCGTCCTCGCCATCATGTCGATGCTGCTGATCGCCGAGCGGACGCACGAGGCCAGCCCGTTCACGGCGCAGGCCTCCACGGTGCCCGGCAGCCCCGAGGAGCGCGAGAGCCTCGTCGCGGGCCTCGTGCAGACCGAGGTCTTCCCGCTGGTCCTGTTCGCCGTCGGCGGCATGCTGATCTTCCCGGCGTCGAACGACCTGCTGACGATGTTCGTGGCCCTGGAGGTCATGTCCCTGCCGCTGTACCTGCTGTGCGGCCTCGCGCGGCGCCGCCGTCTCCTCTCGCAGGAGGCCGCGGTGAAGTACTTCCTGCTGGGCGCGTTCTCCTCGGCGTTCTTCCTCTACGGCACCGCGCTGCTGTACGGCTTCGCCGGCTCGGTGCGGCTGTCGGACATCGCGACGGCGATCAGCAAGCAGAGCGGCACCGAGCCGCTGCTGCTCGCGGGTGTCGCGCTGCTCTCGGTCGGCCTGCTGTTCAAGGTCGGCGCCGCGCCGTTCCAGGCGTGGAAGCCGGACGTGTACCAGGGCGCTCCGACGGCGATCACCGCGCTGATGGCCTCCTGCACCGTGGTCGCCGCGGTCGGTGCGGTCCTGCGGGTGTTCTACGTCGGCCTGGAGACGCTGCGTTGGGACTGGCGGCCGATGATGTGGGCCATCGCGATCCTCACCATGCTGGTCGGCGCGGTCGTCGCGATCACGCAGACCGACGTGAAGCGGATGCTCGCCTACTCCTCGATCGCGCACGGCGGCTTCCTGCTGACGGGCGTCGTCGCGACCAACAAGGCGGGCCTGTCCGCCACGCTGTTCTACCTGGCCGCGTACGGCTTCACGACCGTGGGCGCCTTCGCCGTCATCACGATGGTCCGCGACGCCGGCGGCGAGGCCGGGCACCTGTCTCGCTGGGCGGGGCTCGGCAGGCGCCAGCCGCTCGTCGCGGGGACGTTCGCGTTCTTCCTGCTCGCGTTCGCCGGTATCCCGCTGACCAGCGGGTTCACCGGTAAGTTCGCGGTGTTCCAGGCCGCGGTCGCCGGCGGCGCGCTGCCGCTCGTGATCGTCGGTGTGGTGTCCTCCTCGATCGCCGCGTTCTTCTACGTCCGGGTGATCGTGCTGATGTTCTTCAGCGACCCGGCGGCGGACGGGCCGACCGTGGCGTTCAGCCCGACGACCGCGGCTGCTGTCGGAGTTGGGGCGTTCGTTACTCTGGTCCTCGGTGTGATTCCCGGCCCTGCGCTGCACCTGGCGCAGTCGGCCGCAAACCAGCTGTTCGTTCGCTGACCCCTGGGGAGAGTCTGTGAGTAGTGCCCTTCTGGGCCTTCCGGCCGTCGATGACACACTCGCAGCGAATGTCCAGGGGCGGCTGACAGATGTCGAGGAGGCGCTGCGGGAGGCGGTGCGGAGCGACTACGCGCTCATCGCCGACGCCTCGCGGCACCTCGCCGACGCGGGCGGCAAGCGGTTCCGGCCGATGCTGGTGCTGCTCGCCGCCCAGTTCGGTGACCCGTCCGCGTCCGGGGTCATCCCGGTGGCGGTCGTGGTCGAGCTGACCCACCTGGCGACGCTCTACCACGACGACGTGATGGACGAGGCGGTGATGCGCCGGGGCCAGGTGTCGGCCAACTCTCGGTGGAACAACACCATCGCCATCCTCATCGGCGACTTCCTGTTCGCCCGCGCCTCCGACCTGCTGGCCGATCTCGGGCCGGAGGCCGTGCGCATCCAGGCGCGCACCTTCGCCCGGCTGGTCCAGGGCCAGATCCAGGAGACCGCCGGCCCGGCCGAGGGCGCCGACCCGCTCGAGCACTACATCGAGGTGGTGGCGGGCAAGACCGGCTCGCTGATCGCCGCGTCGGCGCACCTGGGCTCGCTCCTGGCCGGTGCCGCTCCGGAGATCGTCACGACGCTGACGTCGGCCTGCGAGAAGATCGGGGTCGCGTTCCAGCTGTCCGACGACATCCTCGACATCGCCTCGGAGTCGGAGGAGTCGGGCAAGACCCCCGGCACCGACCTGCGCGAGGGCATCCGTACGCTGCCGGTGCTGCACGTCCTGCGCTCGGCGGCGGACGAGGATGCCCGCCTGCGCGAGCTGCTGTCCGCCGACCTCACCGACGACGCCGCGCACGCCGAGGCGCTCGCCCTGCTGCGCGCGCACCCGGCGATGGACCGCGCCCGCGCCGACCTGCGCCGGTGGGTCGACGAGGCCCGTGCGGAGCTGCTGACCCTCCCCGACGTGCCCGCGCGGGAGGCGTTCCTCGGCCTCTGCGACTTCGTCCTGACCCGGACGAGCTGAAGCTTTAGGGCCTGTCTCGAGCTGAAGCTTCAGTGCCTGTCTCGAAGTCCCCGTCCGTAGCGAGCGGCATCGGCGTCGGCCTCCGATGCTCAGGTGCCGTGGGCGTCCTCAGGGGCGGTGAGAAATTCCTGAAGTTCGCGATGCCGAAACTGGTAGGTGGCGCCGCTGATACGCAGCAGCCGTGCCTCGCAGGCCCAGTCGAGAAAGCTCAGGAGCCGCAGCGGAAGCAGGCCGCGCGCGGCTGCGATGAGCAGGCCGATCATGGCGCGGGACCAGGCGACCGCGCCGAAGGCCAGGCCGAATGCCACGCCACCGATGAGCGCACACACCACGGACTCGATGACTCCCTGGTTCATGACGAACACGAGCACGGCGGCGACGCCGCCGGTGAGGCCGAAGGCCACTCCGATCATCGGATTGCGGTGAAGGGCCTCTCGTGGGTGGGCCAGTTCCGCGTCCTTGCTCCAACCACCCGTTGCGATCTTGAAGACGACGCCCAGTGCGAACGCCAGGGCGAAGCCCCCTGTAACCCCGACGAAGAGTTGCACCGAGCCGGCGGCGGCGAGGCGTAGCGGCGGCAGCCCGGTGAGCGCCCCGCACAGTCCGAACCCCAGGAGGGTGAGGGGCTCGGTGCGGATCACCTCGGAAAGGGTCCTGTGCTCGGCCCGTTGCCGCCCGGCCGCGGTGAGCCCGATGAGCGCTCCGAGCACCGAGCCCCCAGCGGCCCCCGCGGCGACGGCGAAGCCCGGACCGAACACTCTGCCTGACGTCAGCATGAGGCCGCCCAGACCGCCGAGCACCCCGACCGGGCCGCCCGCGAGAGCACCGAGCAGTCCGCCGATCATGCGGCGCCGGTGGGGCACGTTGGCGCGTCCGCCGTCGGCGGCCGGCCATGGCGACAGTGACAGGCCGGTGGCGATGGCCACCCAGCCCACCATCAGAGCCAGAGTAAGACCTTCTCCCGCGCCCAGCCCGTCGCGCAGGTCGGTGAGAGGATCGACGGCCGATCCCACCCAGAACGCCAGCATGGCGATCACCGCGAATATCGCGCAGCACAGGCAGTGCAGCGCCCGGACCCGACGCCGGCCGCCGATCGGCCACAGCAGGTGCGGGACGATGTCGATCGCCGTGAGACCGGACGGCGGCCGATCCATCTCGGCGGCGCGGGCCGCCTGCCACCGCAGGTGGTCGGCGAGGTGCTCCAGCCACGACCGCACCTGCGCGGGATGGTATCGAGTGCCGTCGGCTGTGCGCGGGGTGAGCCCGGTCGCCGCCGGGACGTACGCTTCGAGTAGTCGTCGGCCTATCTGGGCCGCTGCTTCGGGGAGACCCGCGGCAGGGGCGACGTGCAGTAGTTCGGCGGTGTCGGCGCCGGACTCCACGGCGGTCGCGGTCAGCGACAGCCGCCACGGTGTGCGCAGAGCGGAATGGACCGCGGTCCCCGATGGTCCCGTCAGCGCCGCGTGGATCTGGTCGCGGTGCGGGCTGCACGGATGGTCGTCCGGCCAGCGGGCACGCAGGTACGCGTTGATCTGCTCGACGGTCAGATCGTGCAGATGTACGCGGGTGGAGTTGTCGAGTCCGACCCGGGATTCGACCAACTGGGCATGGCGGTCGGCTCGACAGGTGACGACGACCGCACCTGGCCGCCGTCCGGAAAGATCGCTGTACCGGTTGAGCTCGGTCAGCAGTCCGATCGCCCGGCGGGGCGGGCCCGCGGAGGGCTCGGGGTCCAACTCGTCCAGCCCATCCATCACCGGCAGTACGCGGCGGTCCCGCACCAGCCGCAGCGCGTCCGTGGCCGCGAGTCCGAAGTCCTGCACCAGTTGCTCGGCCAGCCACTGTTCGAATGGGCTCCCCGGGGTCCAACGAGCGGCGTTCACGCGTACGGGCACCATCGGCCGGCCACCGGGCCGCCCCTGAATGTCCAGCAGGGGCTCGACCAACTGCAGGACCAGTTCGATCGCGAGTACCGTCTTGCCCGCTCCTGATTCACCGACGACCAGCAGGCGCTGGGGGCGTAGGTCGTCGAAGAAGTGGCCGATCGAGTGCAAATCGTCCCGCATCTCGCCGGTGCCGTCGTCGTGGCGGATCGAGTCGGCGTGCGATCTGAAGGAGAGCGGTGCGATGCTGTAGCCGCCGAGCAGCCCCTTGCGCGCTCTGTCCTCCTCCCGGGCCACTCGCCGTGCCAGCAGTGCGATGGTGTGGTCGTGTTCGGGATGGTCGGTGATGTCCCCATGAGTGGCCACACCCGCCCTTGCGATCACCACAGGCGCGTCCGCCACGACCGGACTGTCGGGTTCCACCGGCCCGGGCGCCGTGACCACCGGCGACGTTCGCTCGTCGCCGCTTTCCGCGGGCGGTGCACTGATGGGGGCCTCGGCCAGGGTGCTCCTGGCCGCGCGCCAGCGTTCGAGCTCATCAGGGATGAGTTCGGCCGGATGGTCGCAGTAGCGCAGGCATGCGGTGACGAACGCCTTGACGAAATCCCATCGTGGCAGCTTGTCGGTCTGCCGTAGAACATGGGAGACCGTGCTCTTGGGCAACGCGTCGATCGTGGCGCCGTCCGGGGTCACCGCCTGGCCGCCGAGTGACCGGAGTCTGCTCAGCGGTGGCTCGCCTGCCCACTGCTTGAGCAGGACCAGCGACCGGACGAAATCCGCGACGGTGTGGACCTCGGTGGGATCGGGGGGACGGGGGCTGCCCGCGGTCATCGGTGCCCCGTCCTCACCAGCGACCATTCGAGGGTCGCCGCGCGGCGCCGAGGCCATCGCCCGTCCGGGAATGTGCCCACCAGCGTTTGAACATGACGTGACTCCATCAGGAAGTTGCGCGCCTCGTCGGATTCGACCAGCTCCCGGCCGACGGCGATGGGAACGAACCCGTGCCGGGGGATGTAGACCCATCGGCCGCGGTCCCAGTCATAGGGATCGAACCAGTGGTGGCGAACCGTGCCGGACACCCGCACTTCCGGACCGGTCCGCGTCAGGGTGAACGATCCCCGTGAGCGCAGCATGCTCATTCTGCTGACATAGAAGAGTTCCGTGCCGATGAGCGCGTTGATCCGGGCGTCCCAGTGATCGTGGAGCCAGGTCGAGGCGCCGTCGGGCAACCGTTTCGCCTCTTGCGCGAGCTGGCGTTCAAAACGGTGCTGATTCTTCTGCTCGGCCTTTTGGATCACTCTGTACGAGCGCAGCCAGCGCGACGACAGCGTCCTTGAGGCGCCGGCGCCGTCCATGAAGTGCTCCAGGAAATCGGACGCCATCGGATGGACGTCGCGTCCCTGGTCGACGATCGAGCGGAACAACGTGGCCAGTTCCGGGACGGGTCTGCCCGTTCGCCGCCGGAAACCTCGTAGGAACATCCTCGCCCTATCCGTAGGGATGACGTGGGGCAGTATTCTCGCTGCGGGCATGCACCGTCACGGACATATCCGTCGGAACTTCTCCTGCGGCACGTAGCGCTCCCATTCGGCACGGGTGAAGGAGCGGCCGGCGATGGCGCATGCGGCGGCGACCGGGTCGGCGGGCAGGACGACGTTCCACAGCCTCGCGGTGCCGTCCTCGCTCACCGTCGCGACGGTGGTTCCGTCCCGGCCGTAGGCGATGTCGGTCACGGTGCTGGTATGTCCCGTGAGCGGAGCCCCGATCTGGCGGTACGTCGACAGATCCCACAGCCTCACGGTGCGGTCCGCGGAGCCGGTCGCGAGAATCCTGCCGTCAGGACTGAACGCCATCGCGCTGATCCGGCCGGCGTGACCGGTTAGAGCGGCTCCGACCGGACGATGGCCCGCCACGTCCCACAGCCGTACGGTGTCATCGGCGGCTCCGATGGCCAGGGTCCTGCCATCGGGGGCGAACGCCATGGAGACCATGATCACGTTGGTGCCGACGGGCAGCGGAGTCCCGATCTGACGGCCCTTGGCCACGTCGAAAAGACGCACGTTGCGGTCGAAGTCATCGGTGGCCAGGAAGGCGCCGTCGGGGCTGATGGCCATCGCCGAGATGATGGGGGCGTTGCCGGGAACGCGGATTCGTGTCCCGATCTCGCGGCGGCCGGCGAGGTCCCAAGACGTTATGGAATCGTCCTTTTCGACGGCGAGGAACCTGCCGCCGGGGCTGAGCGCCGTGACACCACTGCGTTTCTCCACGTAGCCGGGAGAACCGGTCTGACGTCCGCTCGTCGTGTCCCATGTCCGCACGGCGTCGGTGCTCAAAGTCGTGAGTGTCCGCCCGCCGGCACTGAAAGCCATTTGAAAGACGGCGCCGCCGCGCGACGGGCCGTCCGTCGGGCGCAGCAGGCGGCCGGTAGGACGTTGGGTGGCCACATCCCACAGGCGGACCGCCGGATCGTCTCTGCCGGGTCCGCCGGTGGCGACGGTTCGTCCATCGGGGCTCAGCGCGATGGCGGATCTTCCGGGCATGGCGTCGCCGATCTGCTGGTGGGTCATGGGATCCCACAGCCGCACCACGCCGTCGTCGCCCGCAGCGGCGAGGAGCCTTCCGTCAGGGCTGAACGCCACTCGCCAGATGGGAAGGTCGTTGGCGCCCAGTTCGCCCACCTGCTGATGGCTGGTCGTGTCCCAGAGACGGATGAGGCCGTCGTCTCCGGCGGTGGCGAGCCGCCTGCCGTCGGGGCTGAAGGTGATCCAATAGAAGGCGCTTCTGCCATCGGGCCTCCTCAGGGCGGCACCGATCTGCCGGTGGGTGGCCAGACTCCAGAGCCGGGCGGTTCCATCCGTGCTCGCGGTCGCGAGGCTCTTCCCGCCCGGGCTGAACGCGACGCCATCGACGTCACCGGTGTGTCCCGCGAAGGGCGCGCCGATCTGATCGTGGGAGGTGGTGTCCCAGAGGCGTACGGTGCGGTCAGAGCTCGCGGTGGCCAGGCGCTTCCCGTCGGCGCTGAAGGCCACCGCGTTGATCGTGTCATGGCCGTCCGCTCCAGTGGCGCGGCCGATGTTCTCCCACCGTTGGCGGCCGTCGGCGACATCCCACAGCCGGACGGTGTTCCTGAAGCCCGCGGACGCGAGAGTCCTCCCGTCCGGGGCGAAGGCGATCGTCGACACGAGAGCCCCGTTGTCCAGCGGGCGCCCCACCTGTCGGTGCGTGGACACATCCCAGAACCGGACGATCCGGGCGCAGGCCGAAGCCAGCACCCGCCCGTCGGGACTGATGGCCACCTGCACCCCCGCCGGGAGCCAGTCGGAGCACTCTTGTCGCGGGAGGACGATCGGGGCGCCGAGTTGCCGATGCGAAGCCGTGTCCCAGAGGCGCGCGGTCCCGTCCTCACCGCCGGTGGCGATCATCCTGCCGTCGCGGCTGAACGCCGATGATCTGACGTACGCCTGGTGCCCGACGAGCGTTCCGCGGGTCGCGCCCGCCGTCGTGACCAGCAGACGATGGCGGGCCTCGGGGGTGGGCGCGATTCGCCACGCCGCCACGGCCAACTGCGCGGAGGTGATCGGATCGCCGACGATCTCGCTCTGCGCTGCCAGCTGGCGTGAGACCGCCAGTCTGCGTTGGTGGTCGGCCTCGTTCGCCGCGTTGACGGCGCTGCCGGCCGCGATGAGGGCGAAGACCGTCAGCACCGCCAGGCCGGCCATCACGAGACGGCGACGGCGGCCTGCTCGCCGGGCCGCCTGCGTCGATGCCGAGATGAAGCCTTCCACGGTGGGGCCGGGCGGCGGGAAGCTGTCGGGGTCGCGGTCCCAGCGGGGCCGGCTGTCCTGCACGGACAGCAATCGCGCGCCTCGGTAGAGGAAGGCGGTGTCGCGGTGATGCCCGGCCCACTCCGCGGCGTCGTCGATGAGCCCGTCGTACACCGCTTGTGCGGTCAAGTCGGGTTCGAGCCACAGACGAAGTGCCGGCCATGCGGTCAGGAGCGCGTCATGGGCGATTTCGACGGCGTCCTCGTGCAAAGTGATCAATCGCCGGTCGGCGAACGCGGACAGCAGCGTCTCGACACGATCGCGCCGCTCCGCCGAGTCCGCGGACGCGGCCGCGTGAATCTCGGGCAGCGTCACCCTGCGCCGCGCCACTCGCCCACCTGCGGTGATCAAGGTCATCCGCCGGAAGAGCTTGAAGGCGGTCTTGCGGTCGTCCGTCGACAGGAGCCCGAGGACCTCGTCGGCGGTGCGCCGTACGGAGTCGCGGATCTGGCCGGACTCCTCATAGCCGCGGATGGTCAGCCGACCGTTCTCCCGCCTGTCCCACATATTGCGCAACGCCTGCGAGAGCAAGGGCAGGGCCCCGGCCTCGTACCGATCGCCGACGGCCTGGTCGGCGCGCAACTCGCCGAGGATGGTCTCCACCAGGCCCGGCTCGATCTCCAGGCCCACCGCGGCCGCGGGCCCGGTGATGGCCAGCCGCAGATCCTCTTCCGTCATCGGCTCGACGATGACCTGGCCGTCCTGGATGGCCTCCGCCAACTGCGGGTAGGCGGCGCATCGGTCCCAATAGTCCGCGCGCACACCGATGATCACTCCGGCTTGCGCGGGACCCTCGGCCAGGGCGTGCAGAGCCCCCACGAACGCTTGGCGCTCCCGCTCGTCCGCCACCACGGTGAACAGCTCCTCGAACTGATCAACCACCAGTATGGGTCGGCGGTCCGGGGGGACACCTCCGGACAGGGCATCCTGCGGCTCGTCTCGCAGCCCCTCGTAAAGCTTTTCGGTGTCCCCGCCGAACACTTCCGTCCAGCGCTCCGCCAGTGTGCGCAGCGGACTTGAGGTCGGCGTCATGAGCAGGCGCGGCCAACGCTGCGATCCGACCGCCGGCAACATCCCTTGCGCCAGCGCCGGCATCAGCCCCGCCCGCAACAGCGACGACTTGCCCACACCCGAGGGACCCGAGACCAGCAGCATGGTGCCGTGCTCTGTCAGGCGTGATCCCAGGCGCTCGAGAATGCCGCGGGTCGCACGTGTACGCCCGAAGAAGAACTCGGTTCGCTCGGCGTCGAATGGCGCAAGGCCCTGATAAGGGCACTCATCGTCCACAACGTCGGACGCCGTCGATGGGGCACCGTATTTCCGCGGATGGAGGGGTCTCCCCGGCGCCTGCGGCAGCGCCGATGCCCGCGGCCGGCGATGGTCGCCGTGGCCACCCTGATCCATGGCCTTCATTCTGTCGAATCGCGGTCGTATCGATCAATCGCGTCCGAACAGGGCAATAGGGCCGCGGCTGTCGGCCGGAGGCCGCCCACGACGATCCGCAGGTCACTTCGCCACCGGCCGGTTCTGGTCTCGTGCACGTCGTCCGATCCCGTGCGGTTCCGTCCGACGGGTGGCCTGAACAGCATGAACACGCGTTAGGTGTACTTGCGGATCTCACCAACGAAGAAACAGGGGACCGAGCGAACCATGCGCAGCGGGATCGACTCTCGGAAGCGATACGGGAACGTCCAGTGCACATCCGGTGTGCTGGAGGGCGGATCGTTCGACGCACACCAACGACGTTGGTCAAGGGGTATGGCGAACGTCGCCTCGACGAGGACCTCAACACGACCGGCCGGAACGCCGGCGGGCTTCGCCCCTGGGGCTGGAACGATGCCCATCCGTAGCGCCGGAACACGCATCACCTAGACGGCGGCGACGCCCCACGGCTGGTCATCGCTCAGGAAGTGGCAGCCGTGGGGATAGCAGGTGCCGTGGGGATAGCAGGTGCCGTGGGGCACCGGTCACCGGTGCGTCGGCAACCCGGTGAACCTATGTTGTCACCGCACTAATTACGTCGGCGGCGGGCGAACAGCAGGCCGGCGCCGCCGAAGATCAGCACCGCCATGACCCCAATGATCGCCAGGAACGGCATGTTGGAGCTCTTCTTGCTCTGCGACGCGGCGGGGCTGGCGTTGAGCGTGGCCGTGGACGACGTGGGGTGAGGTGACGCGCCGCCGGGGGTCGCCTGCGACGTGACGGGCTTGTGGGACTGCTTGCCGGGCGTCGCGGGCCTGCCGGCCTTGGCGGCCACGACGATCTGACCGCGGACCGTACGGCCGTTGCCGCACGACGCGGTGATGGCGTACGTGCCCGGCCGCAGGTCCTTCTTGAGCCGCGGATCGCCGTCGCCGGTGTCCGCCTTGCCGTAGAGCGTCACATCGTGGGCGAACGCCTCCGACTTCGCGATGTGCGGTGTCGGGCCGACGCTGCAGTCGGGAACGGAGATGTGGATCCGCTGCCCGGCATGCGGCGTGTTCGGTGTCACATCGATGCCCTGCGCGGCGGCGGGCGCGGCGCCCAGACCGGTCGCCATGACGGCCGCAACGGTGGCCGTGACGGCCTTACGCGCTGGTCGCACTGCTTCCTCCTCCAAGCCTCGCGGGCTCTCGCCACCGCTGTGCGGGCAGCGTCAGGTCAATCCAGGCACATGCAAGTTACTGCATATCTTGATCAAGCGCCGCGAGGTTAGGGCTACGCTATTGATTCGCTTTGCTTGTGTTAACGGTTGTCAATAGACGGGGTAGCTGGTGCGGTCGACGAGGATCCTCCCGATTGTCCTGATTCCAGCGACGTTGGTCACTCTTGCGGGACCGGCGCTCGCCGGGCCCGCCAATGAGGACGGTACTCCGGTGACCGTCCAGGCGGACGATCCGTTCGGTCTCGCCGACCCGGCCACGTTGGCGTTCTGGACTGTTAAGCGCATGGCGGCGGCGACGCCGCTCGACGGACGGCCGACGCAGGCCCTCTCGACCGGCAAGATGGGCATCGCGTCCAGCAGGCCGACCGCGGCCACGTGGACCGGAAGCCCGGTGGTCGGCGCGCTGTTCCTGAGCAACGGCAGCGGCAGCCACTACTGCACCGCCAGCGTCGTCAGCACGCCCAAGAAGAGCCTCATCCTCACGGCCGGGCACTGCCTCTACGGCACCAAGGGCTGGGCCAAGAACATCGTCTTCGTGCCGCGCTACAGCAACGGCAGCCGCCCGTACGGCGCCTGGACCATCAAGTACATGTACGTCGACTCGCGCTGGAAGAAGAACCGCGACCCGGACCTCGACTTCGGCTTCGCGGTGGTCGGCACGCGCAACAACAGCAAGATCGCGGACGTCGTCGGCGCGAACCGGCTCGTCATCAACCAGGGCTACACCAACCGGGTCCGCGTCATCGGCTACCCGATGAAGAAGTACTCCTCCGTCGACAAGCCGATCTACTGCACGGTGACCACCCACAAGGCCTTCAAGTATCAGATCAAGTTCGACTGCAACGGCTTCTACGGCGGCACCAGCGGCAGTCCTTGGCTGAAGAATTACAACACCACCACCCGGCGCGGCGACGTGATGGGCGTGATCGGGGGCTACCAGGAGGGCGGCAAGTACGACTGGCGCTCCTACAGCTCGGTCTTCGACAAGGACATCAACCACCTCTTCACCACCGCCAAGAACCGCGGCTGAGGGGCCTGTCTCGAGGTCCCCGTCCGGCCGCGCGGCGGCCAGAGCGCGACACGGCCGCCGAAAACCCGGCGGCGGCGCGGCGATGATGCGATAGTTCGTTATCGTGTACGCCTGCGCACGGAGGGTGAGTCACCGGTGAAGACCAGACGACTGTGCTGTGCCATCCTGACCGGCCTGGCGTCGATCAGCCCGGCCTCGCCGGCCGTGGCCGCCGGAAGGCACGGCGCCCACCCCGTCTCCTTCGTCGACCCCGCCGCCGGTGCGCGCGCCGCCGCGTACTGGACGGCGGCCCTCATGGCGTCGGCGACCCCTCTCGACCCTCGGGACGTGCGCCTGGCGCGGCAGGCGGGGCCGCCCTCGGCGATCCCCTCGGCCGTCCCCACGGGCGGCAGCCGCGTCGTCGGAGCGCTCTTCTTCGGCAGCGGCAGCGGCCGCCACTACTGCACCGCCAGCGTCGTCGACTCACCGAAGCGGAACCTCCTCATCACGGCGGCCCACTGCCTGTACAGCCCGACCAGCCACACCTGGAACAGCCACATCGTCTTCGTCCCGAAGTACAGCCAGGGCCGCCGCCCGTACGGCACCTGGCCGGTCTGGCTGATGGTGACGGACGAGCGCTGGCTCGACCACGGCGACCAGGACGCCGACGTCGGGTTCGCCGCCGTGCAGGTGATGGACGGCCGGCGCATCGCCGACGTCGTCGGGGCGAACGAGATGCTCGTGAACACGGGTTATGCCAACCGCGTCACGGTCATCGGCTACCCGTCGAAGGCCAACTACCCGAGCGACCGCCCGATCCGCTGCACCGGCCGCTCATACCGGCAGGAGGACCGCCAGCTCCGGTTCGACTGCGGCGGCTTCACCGGCGGCACCAGCGGCGCCCCGTGGATCGCCCAGTACGACGACCAGGCGCAGCGCGGCTACGTGATCGGCGTGATCGGCGGCTATCAGCGCGGCGGCGAGTACGACTGGCGGTCCTACAGCCCGCTCTTCGACGACGACATCGGCCGCCTCGCCGTCACCGCGAACAATCAGGCCTGAGCGCTGGGGAGCGACCCCGTACCCGCGTGTGGGGGAACGTCCACATCCGGCCACGACGCGGCACCGAGATGACCTTGCTGACCTGCGGATACGCCCCCGGTCGGACGATCGGAACGACGGTATCCGCGGCCTGATCACCCGAAATCTGGGTCTATCGCATTAATGATCATGAAATAGTGCGCCGTCGTACTATTTTCGATCATGAAAGCGGGGGCCTGGTGAAGATCAGACCATTGCTCCATGGCGCGCTGCTCACCGCGTCACTGTCCTCCCTCGCGGTGCCGGCCGCCGCGGCCGACACCGGCACGGTACGGGTGGTGAGCCACGAACAGGACACCGCGAGCGTCGCCGCCTACTGGACCGTCTCCCGGATGGCGTCCGCCACGCCGGAGCGAATCCGGTCGTCCGGGAAGACCCCGGATCTGGCCGGTCCGCCGGCCGGGACGCCGACCTCGAAGCGGAGCGGGGGCAGCAAGGTCGTCGGCGCGGTGTTCTACAGCAACGGCAGCGGCAGCCACTACTGCACCGGGAGCGTCATCCACACGGCGGGGAGGAACGCCGTCCTCACGGCCGGGCACTGCCTCTACGACGCGAACAAGCACCGCTACTTCAGCAACATCGCCTTCGTCCCGGACTACAACACCTCCCATCCGAGGCCGTACGGCGTCTGGCCCGTCCGCCAGATGTGGCTGGACGGGCGCTGGACCGGCCACGGCGACCCCGACCTCGACTTCGGCTTCGCCGCGGTCCGCACGGTGGGCGGACGCCACATCGAGAACGTGGTCGGCGCCAACAAGTTCCGCGCGACTCAGGGCTTCCACAAGTGGGTGACGGTCATCGGTTACCCGCAGAAGCGGTACTACCCGGCCGACCGGCCGATCCAGTGCTCCAACTACACGTTCAAGCACTCGACGTTCCAGCAGGGCTTCGACTGCAAGGGCTACTACGACGGCACCAGCGGCAGCCCGTGGATCATGAACTACAACAGCCACACGCAGAGCGGGTACGTGATCGGCGCGCTCGGCGGTTTCCAGGCGGGTGGCGCCACCGACTGGCGGTCCTACGCCGCGGTCTTCGACAACGACGCCGCCACCCTCCTCACCAAGGTGAACTGACTCAGGCCGCCTCGGCAACGGGCTCCGGCCGGACCACCGCGCGCCGCTTGGAGCGGGCGGTGCGGAGCCCGTCCACGCTGAAGATCACCAGAGCCGTCCAGACCAGCAGGAACCCGACCCACCGGCTCGCCGGCATCGCCTCGTGCTGGACCACCAGCCCGATCAGGAACTGCAGCACCGGTGTCAGGTACTGCAGCATGCCGATGACCGTGAGCGGCACGCGCGTCGCCGCGGTGTTGAACAGCATCAGCGGGATCGCCGTCACCACTCCGGCGCCGACGAGCAGGGCCACATGCCCGGCGCCGTGCCCGGTGAACGTCTGATGCGGCGCGAACAGCGTGCACCCCAGGGCGGGCAGGAACAGCACCGCCGTCTCCACCGTCAGGCTCTCCGCCGACCCCGTGGCCGCGAACTTCTTGATCAGGCCGTACGTGCCGAAGCTGCAGGCCAGCAGCAGCGCGATCCACGGCAGCCGGCCGTAGTCCGCGGCGAGGACCGCGACGGAGACCACGCTGATCCCGATCGCCGCCCACTGCCAGCGGCGCAGCCGTTCCCGGAAGATCAGGACGCCGAGCAGCACGCTGACCAGCGGGTTGATGAAGTAGCCGAGGGCCGCCTCGATCGTGTGCCCGTTGTTGACGGCGTAGATGTAAATTCCCCAGTTGATCGTGATGACCGTCGCGGCGAGGGCCAGCAGCGCGATCCGCCGTGGCCGCATGGTCTTGAGCCAGCCCCAGTTCCGGCGCACGGCGAGGATCACCAGCACGGCGGCCAGCGACCACATCATGCGGTGGGCGAGGATCTCGATCGGCCCGGCAGGCTTCAGCAGCGGCCAGTACAGGGGGAACAAGCCCCAGATCGTGTATGCCGCGATGCCGGACAGAATGCCACGACGGGTATCAGCCACGGAAAAATTGTAGCAAGTCGTAATCAGCGTAAATGCTGAACGGTACTGTCAAGCAATGCTTCACGGACGACGTCTCGTTTGCGCCGGGGGATAGCCTGCAGGGGTGTTCGGATTCGCGAAGACGAAGATGATCAGTCCCGACGAGGCCCTGCCCGGACGGGACACTTCCATGCCGGTGGCCGAGCGGCACACGGTGCTCGGCACCCCCCTCGCCCCGCCCTACCCGCCCGGCACCGCGATCGCCGAGTTCGGTGAAGGCTGCTTCTGGGGCGTCGAGCGCGCCTTCTGGAAGATCCCCGGCGTCGTGTCCACCGCCGTCGGCTACGCGGGCGGCTACACCGAGAACCCCACGTACGAAGAGGTGTGCTCCGGCCTGACCGGCCACGCCGAGGTCGTGCGCGTCGTCTACGACCCGGCCAAGATCTCCTACGAGCAGCTGCTGAAGGCCTTCTGGGAGGGCCACGACCCGACCCAGGGCATGCGCCAGGGCAACGACGTCGGCACGCAGTATCGCTCGGTCATCTTCTACCGCGACGACGCCGAGCGCGACGCCGCGCTGGCCTCCCGCGACGCCTACCAGAAGGTCCTGACCGAGAGCGGCTACGGCGAGATCACCACCGAGATCGTCCCCGCCGGCGAGTTCTACTTCGCCGAGGACTACCACCAGCAGTATTTGTCGGACGCCAAGAACCCGAACGGCTACTGCGGCGTCGGTGGCACCGGTGTCTCGTGTCCGGTGGGCATCGCCCGCGCTGAGTAAGGCGTGACCTCGGGCAGATCGGCTGTCCCGCACCTCAGAGCGCCGCCTCTCCCGCCGAACTTACGGCGTGATGATGGCCGGCGATGCCAAGAAAAGGAACGTGCCGCCGAGGGGTCGGCGGCACGTTGTTGGGGCTGGCGCCTGTAGCTGGCGCTAGTTGTTCGAGCCGCGCGACAGTCCGACGAGGTACGAGCAGCCCAGAATCGCCACGGGCAGGCCCAGCTGGACGGCGTGCCAGTAGCCGATCTCGGGAACGGCGGGCCACCACACCTCGTGGGCCGTCGCGATGGTCACCATCAGGACCCATCCCATGGACATCACGCCGAGCGCCGCGCGCACGGCGAAGATGGCGAGCACGGCGATCTTGTCGGAAAGCTCCATTGTGTTCTCCCTGTTTGTAGCGATATCTAGGGAGGAACGTCCGGGCAAAGAGCTGCACCGCAACATGCCTTCTCTATCTACGTGGCGTTCTGCGACCGGTTAGGCGGCCGTCCGGTTCGGGCCGGGACCGGCCCGCAGAGGCCGCATGCCCGGCCCGAGCGCCGCCTCGGGCAGATCGGCTGTCCCGCACCTCAGAGCGGTGGCGTCGATGCGTGGCGGGGCGCCTTTGCGGGCGTGGTGATCCGGCTTGTGTTCGGGCGGTGCCGGGCTGTTGTATGTGGGTCGTGGAGGCGCTGACGGCGGTCACTGTTCTTGTCGGGAAGTACGGGGTGCAGCGGCTGGTCGGTTCGCTCACCGGTCGGCAGGGTCTTGGCGACCTCGCGAGTGAGCTCTTCGGAACCTTGGCCGCCAGTGAGGATCGGCTGACCGAGCGCCTGGCCGGGATAGAGCAGCAGTTGAGCGGCATTGAACGGCGACTCGACGAGGTCCTGGACCAGCGATACCAGGTGTCGCTCGCGTTGGGTCTGCGCGGCCTGCTGGACGCGGGTGCGGCCCACGACCCGCTCGTGCGAGCCGAGGAGCTGACCAGCGCACGGGAGCGATTCCGGGAGGCGGCCGTTTCCGCGCGTTCGTCGCTGCAGACCGCGGTGGCCGAGCGCTACGTTCTGCTGTGCGCCATCGCGCTGGGTCGCCCGGACGCGGCGAAGACAGCGTGGACGCAGCTGAACGGCGCGGTCACCGCGACAGCGCTTGACCTGTGCACCGCCTTCGGGGAAGCGCACGGGAAGGCGGCCCTCCGATTGGAACAGGAGGGTGTTTCGAAGAATCGCCGATACTGGAAACGCGTTGAGGACGAAGCGACCCAGGCTCGCGACGGCGTTATGGAGGCGGTCGGCCTCGTAAAGAGTCTTCTTGTGGAGTCGGGTGTTCTGGGGCAACTGCTCGGGCAACCGCAGCCGCCTCGCATGGACACGAAGGAAACAGAGCACTACTCTCGGCAGTCGCGTCGTCATTTGCGGGAAATGACGTTGTACAAAGATGCGCCTATCCTCCTGGGGCCCATGATGGGCGCAAGTTGGCTTGGATGAGATGTGCAGCCGACCGTGCCCGGACCGGTACGCTTCGGCGCATTGGCCGTTACCTGGACACACGTCGAACCACGGCCCAATGGTTGGGCCCCGGGGGATGCCGGTCGCGCCCCCACCATCGACGCCGATGTGGGACTCACCGTTCTGGCGGATCCACCGCTTTCCCGGGATGTTTTGATCGACCACCCCAGACGGTTCCTGTCGAGTCCAGAGTACGATCCGCCGTCCCCCAAGGCTCTCAAGGCGGGTGACCGCTCAATCCAGCTGTCCTACGTCACCGCCCTCACGACAGATGAACAGGGTAATGCGACGAAAGGCGACTCTGTTCGCGTCGGCGACATCACCTTCCACAGCTACTTCGAGCCCCTCGGGTAGCTCTGCCGTCTCCGCCTTTTAGGGGAGCATCGTCACCCGGGAGGGGGACGTGCCGACGCGGTGGCCCCAATGATGATCGATGGCATGAAACCCTTCGGAGGCTTGCTCACCTCGTATGCCCGACCGCGGCGAGCCGACCGGATATCGCCGGATCGCCGCATGCGCGACGATGTCCGGCGCGCTAATCGAAGGACCGCCTATACGGCATTCGCCTGGGTGATGGTCTTTCTGGCCTGGCACGTCGTCTGGTACATCGCCGGCCTCGAATTCCCCTCCGCTTCGGATCGGCATGGGGCTGGGCAGATCGTCATCCAGGTGTTCTCGTTGATCGTCGTTCTCATGGTCATCGTCGGAGCCCTGCTGCCGTTGGCCCTGGCTCAGTCGTGGGGGTGGCGGGTTCCTCGATGGATGCTTCTCTCCGCCGCGTGGACGGGGGCCGTGCTCCTGGGGGCACGCGGGGTCTCGGGTGTCGGCGACGATCTGGTTCGGGTCACCGGGATCCTGCCGAAAGGATTCACCGGGCTGACGACGGCACAGACCCTGGGAACCTCGCACCCCTCGTTCTGGTGCCTGTTCGCGAGCGGCGCCACCGACGTGCTCTTCACCGTCGGCGGCCTGGCGTTCGCTCTCGCCGCGATCGTCTACCGTCGCATCACCGTGTTCGACGGACCCGCTGGCTAGCATCGGGGAGCATGGCGCTCTCGGTAGAAGAACGGGAACAGTTCCTGGCAGAACCCCACATCGGTGCGTTGTCGGTGGTCGAGAGGTCGGACCGGGCGCCGCTGACCGTCCCGATCTGGTACCAGTACAGCCCGGGCGGTGAGCTGTGGGTGCTCACGGAGCCCGGCTCGCGGAAGGCCCGCGCGATCGACGCCGCAGGCCGGTTCAGCCTGATGGTGCAGCGGACCGAGCCGACCGTCCGCTACGTGTCGGTGGAGGGGCCGGTGGTCAGGACCGCCGCAGCCAGCCTCGAGCGTTCGCGGGAGATGGCGGCGCGCTACCTACCGCCGGACAAGGTCGCCGATTTCCTGGAGTACGAACGCACGCAGCTCGGCGAACACGGCGCCATCTACATGCGGCCGGAACACTGGCTGTCCGCCGATCTGGGCCCGGCCTGATAAGGCATGCGATTCAGGCGACTACTACCGCCTCCACGGTGCCAGGCTCAGTTGCCGTTTTCCGCAGCTGAATGAGTGAAGCGGAGCACCGGCGTATCCCCAAGCCCGGACGGTCGCTCGCCGGGCCGTCCCAGGACTGCCTCGGTCTCGATCCCGCGATGGCGGCTCAGGGCGCCGAAGTCATCCAGCGGCCGTGTGACGCCACGGGAGAGCAGTTCGTCCTGATCGGCCCGCTGGGTTAGCCCGATTGTTGGGAGCCGTACGCATTGACGCGTGTCCTTTTCCCTGCGTATGAACGCTATAGTGCCCGCGATACGGAAGGTGGCGCGCTGATGCATCATCAGACCCGAGGCGGGAGTACCACCGCCCCCCTCTTCCTCGTCCTCGGCGGCGTCGTGGGCGTGGTGGCGGAGTTCGCCATCGACCTCGTCATCTCCTACACGGTGAAGACGTCGAGCCAATCGGTGTACTACTTCCTGGGCGGGTTGCAAGGCCTGCTCATCGGTGCGCTCATCGGCGGCGCTGCCTTCCTGGGCCGCCCCAGGAGCTACGGCCTCGCGGCGGTGGCCGGCCTGGTCGCGCTGATCGCCGGGATCATCGGAGACCTGATCGCCCGCCCGGTCATCTGGCTCCTTCACGATCTGCCGGTGAACGCCCATACGTTCACCGACTACTTCACCCACCAGACGGCCATCTCGCTCCTGCTCAACCTCGTGCCGATCGCGGCGGCGGCAGTGCTCACCGCAGTGGGCGTCTCGAGAACGACACGTGCTCCCGCTTCTCCCGTTCCACCACAGGGCTACTGGAACCAGCCCCCTCCTCCCTACGGGCCGGCCCAGCCCGGCCCGGGAATGGGCGCCCCGCCGTACGCGCCGCCGGGACCAGGCGGCCCGGCTCCCCAGGGTTGGCAGCCGCCCGCGGGTCCCGGAGGACCACCGCCCGGTCCGCCGGGGTCCGGAACCGGCTGATCGTTTGCGGCGTCCCAGTTTCCACACGGGACGGCCGAACGCTCCCAGGTGAGGCTCCGCCCCGTGAGAGGGGAGCACGGTGCCCAGTTACCTGCAGACACTTCCACTGCACACGATCACCGAGGTGTACGGCGAGGCCGGCCTGCGCGACCGGTTCTCCCGCGAGATCGAACGGTTCGCGGAGCCGGACTGGCGCCGGCTCAACAAGGCGCTGTCGCTGGCGAGCGACCTCCACCGCCAGGACCGCCGGTCGCGCGAACCCGTGGTCAACCATCTGCTGCGCGTCACGCTGCGGGTGATGTGCCACTACGAGGTGAACGACGTCGACATCCTCGTCGCCGCCCTCCTACACGACTCCGTCGAGGACCATCCCGCCGAACTGGCGGGGGAGGGCCACGACGCCCCAACCGAGACGGCCCTGGACGTCCTGTCCGCCGAGTTCGGTCCACGCGTCGCCGAGCTCGTACGCGCCGTGACGAACCCGACGTACGACCGGACCCGCGACGTCCACGCCCAGTATCGAGCGCACGTCGTCGCCAGCCTGGACCGCCACCCCGCGGCCCGGGTCATCAAGGTCTCCGACTTCACCGACAACGGTGTCGGGCTCATTCACACCACTGGCCCGAAGCTCCGCAAGCTCGCCATGAAGTACCGCCCGCTCGTCCCGGAGTTGAAGGAACTGATCAACCGCCCCGACACCCCGCTGACGGCCCCGATCAGACTGCACATCGTGCGCCAACTCGACCGCGCCGACGAGCGCTTCACCGCCATTCTCCAAGGCCCCGGCGAGCGCTGACCCGGTGATCGGCGAGGGGGACCGGATCAGTGGACGTCCGCCTGTTCCTCGGCTTCGGTGATGAGTTCGTCCGTCCACAGGCGCCGCATCTCCGGGCAGCCCTCCAGCAACTCGTCCAACGGCCCGCAGCCGACGACGCGGCCGCGGTCGAGGACGAGGATCTGGTCGGCGCGTTCGAGGGCCGCGCGGCGGTGGGAGACGACCAGCAGCGTCGCGGGTCCGCGCCCGTCTCGGGCGGCGTCGGCGAGGCGGTCCCAGAGGAGTTTCTCCGTCTCGACGTCCAGTGCGGAGGAGAGGTCGTCGACGACGAGCAGGTCCGGTGACCGCATGAGGGCGCGCGCGGCCGTCGCCCGCTGCACCTGGCCGCCCGACAGCCGTACGCCGCGAGGGCCGACGACGGTACCGAGGCCGTCCGGCATGCCGGCCAGGTCCTTGTCGAACACCGCGAGTTCGATCGCGGTGGCGAGCCGGTCGCCGTCCGCCGGCCGGCCGAGCAGGATGTTCTCCTGGAGCGAGTCGGAGAACAGCCGGGGGACCTGGCTCGCGTACGCGACGCGTCCGGGGACGAGGTACGTGCCCGGGTCGTCGACGCGCCGGTCGTTCCAGGTGATCGTTCCGGCGTCGAGCGGCACCAGGCCGAGCAGCGCCCGTACGAGGGTGGTCTTGCCCGCCCCGACGGCGCCGGTGATGAGGGTGAACGAACCGCGTTCGACCCGCAGATCGACGGCGTGCAGGCGGTCGCGCACCGTCAGCCCGTTCGCCTCGAGGACTTGCAGAGGGTCGTCGTGGCGGGGCGGTGACGTCAGGACGGGTGGCGGCTCGCGGCGGAACCACACGCCGCTGACCCGGGCCAGGTCTTCGACGTCTTCGTACGGGGCCATGAGCCGGCGGAGGCGTTCGACGGCGACCGCGGCCTGGGGCAGGCGGTACAGGAACGTGCCGGCGGAGCGCGGCAGCGCCGTCAGCCAGCCGACATAGGTGGTGAACAGCGCCAGGTCCCCCACGGTGAAGTCGCCGCGGTGCATCGCGGGAGCGGCGATGAGCAGGACGAGGCCGATGCCGATCTCGACGGTCGCGCCCGTCGCGGTGTCGAGGAGGTCGGTGGTCAGCCGGTCCTTGACGGCGGCGTTCCGCCGTCGGCGGTTGTGGTCGCGGAGGCGCCGCAGGACCGCGTCCTCGGCCCCGGCCGTCTTGATCGCCAGGATGCCGGCGAACGTCTCGCCGATGTGGGCCGTCACCACCGCGCCGAGTTCCCGGGCGCGACGGTGGAGTCGCCGGATGAGCCCGCCGAGCAGCCGGCTCAGCACGCCGGCGGCGATCATCGGCAGCGCCAGTGCGAATGTGACGGCGGGGTCGATCGTCACCATGATCGCCAGCGCGGTGAGGCCGAACAGCGCCGTGCCGGTCAGGTCCACCAGGTCGTCGGTGACCTGGACGACGTCATCCGCGTCGTCGCGTAGCCGCGCGACCGCCTCGCCCGACGAGTGCGGCAGCCGATCCGCGGCGGTTCCGCGCGCGGTGAGGATCGAGCGCAGCACGTTGACGCGCAGCGTGGTCGCCGCCGCAACCCACCAGTAGACGCCGTACGCCCACGCGGTGACGAACACCATGCCGCGGACGACCTCCAGCCCGACGTACGCCGCGCAGAGCCACAGGACCGCCCGGAGATCGACGGTACGGTCCCCGCTGAGCTCGTCGAACACCGCCTTCAGCAGCAGCCCGCCGCCGATGGGGAAGAGGTACGTCGGCAGCCACAGCAGGCCACCGGCCACATAGCGGCGCAGCCCGGAGGAACGGGCGAGGCGGGACATCACGAATGGTACGGGCCTCATCGCGTCACCTCCGCCGCGCTCAGGAGCCGCGCGAAGCGGCTGCCGGGGTCCACCGAGAGCTCCTCGCGGCGGCCGTACTCGACGATCCGGCCGTCCTCGACGACCGCGATCCGGTCCACCCGCGTCAGGGAGGACAGGCGGTGCGCGATGAGCACACCGGTCCGGTCGGTGAGGAGCCGGTCGACGACCCGCTCGATGCGCCGCTCGGTCGCCGGATCGAGCCGGCTCGACGCCTCGTCCAGCACCACGAGGCCGGGGTCGGTGAGGAACACCCGGGCGAACGCCAGCAGTTGCGCCTCACCGGCCGACACGCCGGTCGCGTCGCCGCCCAGCGCGGTGTCGAGCCCGTCGGGGAGGCCCGCCAGCCAGTCGCCGAGACCGACCTCGGCGAGGATCTCCCGGAGGCCGTCGTCGTCGGCGAGCACCGGCCGGAACAGTGTGAGGTTGTCCCGGACGCTCGCGGCGAACAGCTGCACGTCCTGGGTCACGACGCCGATCCGCCGCCGTACGGACGCCGGGTCGGCGTCGCGCAGGTCCACTCCGCCGACGCGGACCGCGCCCTCGGTCGGGTCGTACAGGCGCAGGATCAGCCGGGCGATGGTGGTCTTCCCGCTGCCCGTACGGCCGACCAGGCCGAGCGTCTCGCCGGGTGCCAGCGTGACGTCGATTCCGGACAGGACCGGCTCGCCGTCGTCGGCGTACGCGAAGCCCACGCCGTCCAGGCGCAGGCCGAGCGGGCCGGACGCGGGCAGCGGCCGTGGGCCGGCGGGTTCGGGCAGCGTACGGCGTTCGGCCAGCAGGTCCCGTACCCGGGCGACGCCTGCCAGGGCCGCCTGGTACTGCCGCAGCTGGTCGATGAGCCGCTCGAACGGCGTCCGCACCATCTGCGTGTACTGGAACAGCAGCACGCCGGTGCCCACGGTGAACGCGCCGGACCGACGGCCCCACGCGGCGAGGCCGATCACCAGCGCCGTGCCCACCGCGAACGCCAGCGACGTGCCGGCGAGGAGACCGCTGCCGAGCCGTTCGGACCGGAACTCCGCGCGGTACATGCGCCCGCTCGTCCGGTGGACGCGGTTCACGGCGTGCTCGCCGGCGCCGTTCGCGCGGAGGTCCTCCACGCCGGCCAGCCGTTCCTCGATGTCGCCGTACAGCGCCGCGTACTGCGCCCGCGAGCGGGCGGCCGAGGGCACGGCCAGCTTCTGCGCACGGGCCATCCCGAACCCGATCAGCGCGCAGTACGCCAGGAGCGCGGCCCCGATGCGCGGATCGACGGTCAGCACGACGACGAGGACGCCCGCGAGCAGCAGGACGCCGGCCACGACGTCCAGCAGGAAGGCGACGACGAACTCGGCGATGGCGACGACGTCGCCGTCGACCCGTTCGATCATCTCGCCGGGCGTGCGCCGCCCGTGGAAGGCCATGTCGAGACCGAGCGTGTGCTCGGCAAGCCTCTCGCGGAGGCGGTTGGTGCCGTCCCAGGCGAGGCGGCTCGCCAGCCAGGCGGTCAGCGTCCGGGCGGCCTGCCCGGCGACGGCGAGGGCCAGGTAGCCGACGGCGACGAACGCCAGATGCCGGGTGCCGGCGCCGCCGATCGCGTCGTCGACGAAACGCCGGGTGATCTGGGGCGCGGCGAGCGGGAGCACGGTCGCGGCCGTGACGGCGGCGACGAGCGCGGCACCCGCGCGGGGTCCCGGGCGCAGGCAGCCCAGGACGGTGGTCGGTGGGGTCTTACCGGCGTCTCTCCGTGCCGGTCGTCGGAAGGGTCGCACGAAGCGTCATGTCCTCTGCGTAGGTGGCGATTGCCTGCTGGGGGGACATGAACGCCTTACGCATGACCATCTCCTCGGTCGACCGGAGCTTCGCCGGGAGTACACCATCCGGGCCTGGCCGTGGGCAACGGATTTTCCGCGCTACGGATCCGCCGCGGTTCGGCGCAGGGCGGATTTTATGTCCGCATTGTGCATTTTGTTGGACTTATTCTTATTTCGGCTTTCCTGGAAATGCGTCGCACGCCAAGCAGTGAACCGCTACATTCCACCGCGTATCAGTCGGCGCAGAGTCCTCAGGGCCCCTAGCCGACGTCGACTGATCGGCTCTTCTCGGAGCCGGTCGTACGGGGAAAGGTTCGGATGAAGATCTCGACTCGCCTTGCCACGATCGTCGGCGCCAGCGCGATCGCGGCGGGTGCCTTCACCACGATCGCCGGCACGGCTGACGCGGCGACCTCCACCCAGGCCACGAAGCTGAAGTGCCACTACAACGTGGTGCGCGTCCCGAAGGGCGCCTACCTGAAGGTCTTCAAGAAGGCCGACTACAAGAAGTCCCCCGTGATCGGCAGCCTGTCCCGGACCGCCAAGCGTGTTCCCGGTGCCTGCAAGGTCACAGTCGGGAAGAGCCGTGTGAGGTACATCAAGGTGAAGGCCGGCAACGGCCGCATCGGCTACACGGGTGCCGCGTACCTCAAGAAGGTGAGGTAACAGCGTCACCGCTCGTCGTGCGCACAGCCCGGTCCCTCCTCAGGGACCGGGCTGTACCGTTCCGGTACCGGGTCGCGTCCGGGCCTCCGAGCCATCACCGCGGCCTCTCCGTGCCCCGATCGCCGCTTTCCGGCCTGTACGACATATCGTGCTGAGTCCGGGCTGATCGGCGGAGTGCTAGGCGGGCGAAGGGTGCGTGATCCGGTGGTCGATGGCGTATGGAACTGGTCGGGGAACATCGCGTTCCAGGCCGAGGAGGTCTGCCACCCGGCCTCACTGGATGAGGTACGGAGCCTGGCCGCCCGCGGCTCGAAGCTCCGGGTGCTGGGCAGCGGGCACTCCTTCAACGACATCGCCGACACACCGGGCAGCCTGGTCTCGCTGGCGAAGCTGCCGCCGACTATCGAGATCGACGGCGCCGCCGGCCGGGTGAAGGTCGGCGCTAACGTGCGGTACGCCGAGCTGAGCCGTCGACTGCACGACGAGGGGTACGCCCTGCACAACCTCGCCTCCCTGCCGCACATCTCCGTCGCCGGCTCGATCGCGACGGCGACGCACGGCTCGGGCGACGGGAACGGGAACCTCGCCACGGCGGTCTCCGGGCTGGAGATCATCACGGCCGGCGGCGACCTCGTCTCGCTGAGCCGCGACCGGGACGGCGACCGGTTCAACGGGGCCGTCGTCGGGCTCGGCGCCCTCGGGATCGTCGTCAGCGTGACACTGGACGTCGAGCCGACCTTCGACGTGCGGCAGCGGGTCTACGAGGGCCTGCCGCTGGAGGTCCTGGACGAGCACTTCTCCGCCGTGGTCTCCGGCGCGTACAGCGTCAGCCTCTTCACGACCTGGCGTGCGCCGCGGATCGACCAGGTGTGGGTGAAGGAACGCGTCGATCCGGCGGCCGAGCGTCCCATGCCCGAGGACTGGTTCGGCGCCCGGCCCGCCGACGGGCCGCGGCATCCGGTCCCCGGCATGTCCGCCGTCGCCTGCACCGAGCAGCTGGGCGTTCCCGGCCCGTGGTTCGACCGGCTGCCGCACTTCCGACCCGATTTCGCCCCGAGCAGCAGCGGCGATGAGTTGCAAACGGAGTTCCTCCTGCCGCGCCGGCACGCCGTCGACGCGCTCCACGCGGTGAACGAGATCCGGGATCGGGTCGCCGCCGTCCTGCAGGTCTGCGAGGTCCGGACGGTCGCGGCGGACGACCTGTGGATGAGCACGGCCTACGGCGAGGACACGGTGGCCCTCCACTTCACCTGGGTCAAGGACACCGATGCCGTGCTCCCTGTGATCGGGCTCCTGGAGGAGCGCCTGGAGCCGTTCGGTCCCCGACCGCACTGGGGGAAGCTCTTCACCACTCCGGCCGAGACACTGCGCTCCAGGTATCCGCGGCTATCGGACTTCCACGCCCTCGCCCGCCACTACGACCCGACCGGCACCTTCACCAACGACTTCCTCACCCGCCACCTCTTCACCGATCTCGACTGACCGGCGGTCCCCGTCAGGCGCGAACAGCTCATCGACCGAACGGACCACACCGGCTCGGGAAAGCCAGACTTCGTGAGTCACCGTCGCCTCGCTCAGTCGAAGAGAGCATCGACCGTGCGGACGATGACGGCACGTTCGAGCCAGGCCTGGGCCTCGGCGACGTCGGTGCATGCCATGATGCGTTCGCGTGCTTCGGAGGGGATTGGGATGCCGCGAACCTCGAGCACTGTGAGGATGCTCTCCACCTTGCCCTCGGCTTTACTGCGGCGAGCCAAGTCGCTTTTGTAGGGAGACGTATCGCTGTTCATCATTGCCTCCAGTTCGGTGGCGGGCGTCCCGGGCAGAGCCCTGAGGACAATGTCAAAGTACAGTGCCGCGCGGTCGGTGTCCTCCAATGCGGCGAGCGCGGAGAGCAAGGCATGGAACATTCGTACCCGGTCGTAGGCGGCGCCGTGCGTCACGGTCGACAGGACCGTGAGCTCCGGAGCTCGGGCGGCCTCCTGCGCGTCGGTGACGACCGGGACCGCCTCGGGTTTGAGGACCAGCGGGGTCAGGGTCCAGCCCGGATGGCCGAGGTCGATCGGCTCGGCGCACCAGTCGCCGACGCTCGCGTCGGCGCAGATGACCAGCAGGATCGCGGGGCAGCGCGTCCGTGCGCGCAGGCCGGCGAGGTACACCGGCCAGCTCCACCGCTTGCCCTTGTCGCGCCGGAGCTGGATCTCCACGACGACGGCCAGCACCGGGGCGGCCGCCTCGAAGACCACCACCGCGTCGGCGCGGAACTCCGCCGGGTTCCACTCGGTCAGATCGCCGGATTCGACTCGAGCGCGCCTATAGTCCGGGATGTCGACTTTTAACGCGTTATGCAGAATATCTGCCGCAAGGCTGGGTCGATTATGGAACAGCATGGCGAGAGATTCGTGCTCAAGTGAAGGCATGGCCGGGACTTTAGACCGGCCATGCCTTCTCTGCGAATTGATCAGTCACAATTCGCCATAAATGGCGAATTCTACTCAGATGTGTTGCGGCCGGTAGGCCGTCAGCCAGTCGTTCAGGGCGATGATGCGTTCCATGGCCGCGCGATCCTGCTGGAGGCTGGCTCGGCCGAGCGGGCGTCGCAGGGCCTCGCGGGCGGCGTTCTCCGTGAGGTAGGGCCGTACGGGGGCGTTCGGGTCGGCGAGGATGCCGGACAGGCGGTCGCGGACGGTGCGCTCGTAGCTCGGGTTCTGCGTCGCCGGGTAGGGGCTCTTGCGCCGCTGCACGACCGACTCGGGAAGGACGTCGGCGACGGCGCCGCGCAGGAGGCTCTTCTCCCGTCCGTCGTAGGTCTTGTGGCTCCACGGGGTGTTGAAGACGTACTCGACGAGCCGGTGGTCGCAGAACGGCACCCGTACCTCCAGGCCGACCGCCATGCTCATCCGGTCCTTCCGGTCAAGGAGGAAGCGGACCATCCGGGTCAGGTGCAAGTAGCAGATCTCCCGCATCCGCCGCTCGTGTCCGGTCTCGCCGGGCAGCCTGGGCACCTGGTCGAGGGCCTCGCGGTACCGGTCGGCGAGGTACGCGTCCGTCCGCCGGTTGAGGTCCCCGTCGAGGAGTTCCTGTCCGGCGGACATGCCCAGCATCCAGGGGAAGGTCTCGGCGGCGATCGCCTCCGGGTCGTGGAACCAGCGGTAGCCGCCGAAGACCTCGTCGGCGGACTCGCCCGACAGCGCGACCGTGGAGTGCCGCCGTATCTCGGCGAACAGCAGGTACAGCGAGGTGTCCATGTCGCCGATGCTCGGCAGGTCGCGGGCGCGCATCACCGTCTCGTTGACCTGTGGCGAGGAGAGTTCGTCGCTGCTGAGGACGACGTCGGTGTGGTGCGACCCGACGTGCTTGGCCACCTCGTGGACGTACGGCGCGTCGGCCGTGTCCCGCATGGCGTCGGGCACGAACCCGCCGCCCTCGTCGGTGAAGTCGACCGCGAAGGACCGTACGGTGCCGGTCCCGAGCGCGCGGTCGGCGAGCGCGGTGAGCGCGCTGGAGTCCAGGCCGCCGGAGAGGAGGGTGCACAGCGGCACGTCGGAGATGAGCTGCCGCTCGACGATGTCCTCGAGGAGTTCGCGGACGCGGCGGACGGTCGTGGGGATGTCGTCGGGGTGCTCGCGCGCGGTCAGCGCCCAGTAACGCCGGTCGGTGACGCCGTCGCGTGAGACGCGGACGACGTGTCCGGGCTCGACCTCATGCATCCCGTCGAAGATGGCGTGGCCCGGCGTCTTGACCATGGTCAGGAGCTCGAGCAGGTCGTCGTCGCTGATGCGCGGGGTGAACATCGGGTTGGCCAGGATGGCCTTGGGCTCGGAGCCGAAGAGCACTCCGTGCGGGGTGGGCGCGTAGTACAGCGGCTTGATGCCCATCCGGTCCCGGATGAGCAGGAGCTCTTCCGTCCGCTGGTCCCACAGGGCGAAGGCGTACATTCCGTTCAGACGGTCGACGAGGTCCGCGCCCCAGCGGAGGTACGCCTGGAGGACGACCTCGGTGTCGCTGCGGGTACGGAAGCGGTGCCCGTGGGATTCCAGTTCCCGGCGGAGCTCGCGGAAGTTGTACGCCTCACCGCTGTAGACGAGGGTGACGGGACCGTGGCTCATGGGCTGCGTGCCGCCCTCGATGTCGATCACGGCGAGTCGCCGGTGCCCCAGCGCGACGTGCGGCTCGATCCAGAGACCTTCGTCGTCGGGGCCCCGGAAGGCCATCGTCCGTGTCATCGCGAGTGCGGTGGCGCGCTCCTCGGTGAGGTCGCGCTCGTAGTCCACCCAGCCGGCTATGCCGCACATCGGAGCACCTCCCAGATAGCTGCATCATGCACATGACCGACGTTAACTCCAGATGTCAGAAATATGGAAGTTACAAACCTCACCCCCTCTGGGGGTAGACCTCCGGCCCGAGGCGTGCACCGTCGCGTGCGTGCCTACTGCCGCGTGCCCACTGCCACGCTCGCCTCCTCGCCCACTCCGCAGCCGGCTCGTTCCTCACCGGCCACTCGGCTCGCCGCGGTCAGTCGGCCGCGGGGCCGTTTCCGCCGTTCACGACCGCGGGGAGCCACTCGAGCGAACCGGTGCCGAGGGCCTCGTCGGCGAGCTTCTTCCCCGACGGCGTCTGCAGCGCGGCGAGTGAGCTGTCGATCCACGGCTGGATGTTGTGGTGTCCCTGGTCGCGGTACTCGATGGCCTGCAGCAGGCAGTCGAGCTTGTCGGCGTCCCGGGCGCAGCGGGCCTCCAGGCTGGTCTTCTGCTCGTACTCCGCGACCGAGTCGGAGATCAGGTCGGCCACCGGACCCGGCAGGCCCTGCACCTGATCCGCGGTGACCTTCTCGTTGGGCGCCCGGGTGACGTACCGCTTGGCCAGGTACGGGATGTCGGTCAGCCGGGTCTCCTGGCTGTCGTGGAAGAGGCTGAGGAGAGCGGCGCGCTCGGGGTTCGCGCCCTCCATGGCGGCCAGGACGCCGGCGAGCACGGCGGCCCGGAAGGAGTGGTCCGCGATGCTCTCTGGCGCGGCGACGCCCGCGACGAGCCAGCCGGTCCGCTTGTAGCGCTTGAGCAGCCCCATCTCGTAGGCGAATTCCGTCAAGCGCGTCAGCTCGTCCGGCATGCCAGCCCCCTTCACTCTCGGCCGTCCGGGTATCTCACGGTAGACGACTTTTCCCAGATCAAACGGTAAGCGAAGGGCAATCTCGCGCTGAAGATCCGATCGCGCACGGCGCGCGGGGGTCGATCCTCCCGAAGCCGCCGGGGTCAGCCGACCGCCAGGTGGGTGGCGACGAAGTCCAGGACCTCCGGGGACGCCTTGGCGAGCGAGCCGCTGTCGAACGGCGGCTGCGGGTCGTACTCGATCCACAGCTGGATCGCCGGCGCGGCGACCTCACCGCCGATCCGGGCGGCGAGGGTCAGCGCCATGTCGATGCCGGCGGAGACGCCCGCCGCCGTGATGACCTTTCCCTGCTCGACGGCGCGCTCCGGGAGGTACCGCGCGCCCGTCGCCTCCAGTTCCTTCCGGACGCCCCAGTGGGTCGTCGCGTCGAGGCCGTGCAGCAGCCCGGCCGCGCCGAGGATCAGCGCACCCGAGCACACCGACGTCGTCCACCGGGTCGTCGGGTGCACGCGGCGGACCCAGTCGACGTACCGCTGATCGCCGAGCACGACCTCGCGCGTGCCCGGCCCGCCCGGTACGACGAGGACGTCGCACCGGTCGATCTCCTCCAGCGCCGCCTCGGCCACGACGGTGAGGGCGCCGTCCGTACGGACCGGGCCGCGCTCCGTCGCCGCGAAGACGGCCGTGACGCCCGGCAGACGCGACAGCACCTCGTACGGCCCGACGGCGTCGAGCGCGGTGAACTCCTCGTACAGCGCGAAGACGATCTGCATGGCTTGCTCCTTCAGGAGGTCGGGACCGGCGTACGGGCGCGGAAGCGGCGCCGGTAGTCGCCGGGCGTGACGGACACGGTGCGCTTGAAACTGCGGTGCATGGTCTCCGGAGTGCCGAAGCCGCACTCCCGGGCGATCACGTCGAGGGGCCGTACGGTGGTCTCGAGGAGCCGGCGGGCCGCCTCGACCCGTACGGACTCGACGTACGACGCCGGGGTGACGCCGACGCCGTCGCGGAACACGCGGGCGAAGTGCCGTGTGCTCAACCCGGCGCGGGCGGCCAGCGCCTCGACCGACAGGTCGGCGGTGAGATGGTCGGCGATCCATCGCTGCAGTTCGCGCAGGCCGGGCCGGTCCGGCCGCCCGGCGGCCAGCTGGGCGCTGAACTGCGCCTGACCGCCCGGCCGCTGCACGAACACCACCAGCTGCCGGGCGATGTCACGGGCGGTGGCCGGGCCGAGGTCGTCCTCGACCATGGCGAGGGCCAGGTCGATGCCGGCGGTGACTCCGGCGGAGGTCCAGACCGGATCGTCGCGTACGAAGATCGGGTCGGGGTCCACGTCGACCTCGGGGAAGCGTTCGGCCAGCAGATGGCAGGCCGCCCAGTGGGTGGTCGCCCGCCGGCCGTCGAGCAGCCCGGCCCGGGCCAGCAGGAACGCTCCGCTGCACACCGAGCCGACCCGGCGGGCGCGCCGTGCGACCGAGGAGATCCAGGCGATCGTACGGTCGTCGCCGACGGCCTCGGCGGTACCGAGGCCGCCCACCACGATGAGCGTGTCGACGGGGTCGTCGTGGAAGGCGCGGTGCGGAGCGATCGACAGTCCGCTGGACGACGTCACCGGCGCGCCGTCCACGGAGACGACCTCGGTGACGTACGACCCGTCGGCGAGCGAGAAGACCTCCAGCGGCCCGGTCAGATCCAGTGACTGGAACCGGGGATGGACGAGGAAGGTGATCCGCACGACACCAGCCTCGCCGCCCGGTCCTCATGGCCGCAATGACGCGAATATGACGATTCCAGCCATCCAAGCGGGCCGAAGGGGCCGGAAGCTCCGGCCCCTTCGGTAGGTCACAGGTGGGTCAGCGCAGCGCCTCGTAGGCGTCCATGATGCGGCCGAGCTGCGCGAACTTCTCGGTCCGGTTGACCGCCGGCTGGATGTCCTGGCGGTCCACGTCGATGTACCGGTAGCCGAGGTTGCTGAACGCGGTGATGATGTAGTGCCGGTTCGGCTTGCCGGGCAGCGACTTCACGATGCCCGCGTCGCTCACCGCGTTCTCCGAGATGCCGGTCTTGTGGGCGAACGTCACCTGGGCGGCGTCCTGGCAGGGCTGCACCGGGTACTGGTACTTCCCGTCGGTCGGGTCGTTGTTGACCGTCACGGTCCCGTCGGCGCCGATCCACCGCTGCGAGATGCGCTGCGGCATGCCGGCCGTCGGGTAGGTGTAGCCGCAGTAGTTCGTCGTCGACAGGACGTTGTTCCAGCCCTGGTCGCCGAGCTCCTTCATGAAGAACTCGCGCGAGGACGCGCTGAGGACGTCACTGGTGACCGGCTTGCCGTTCGGAGTGGTCCATGCCGTGCCCGAGACGCCGTTGATGAGCGCCAGCAGCTTGGCGGTGTCCAGCGACGACATGTTGATGCCGGAGGTCCAGTTTCCGCCGTTGGCGGGGTTGGTGCCCTTCAGCTGCATGGTCTCAAGACCGATGTCCTGGAACGTCTGGTTGAGACCGTCGATCGCGCCCTTGTCGTTCAACAGCTTGATCATCGCGCACGCCGAGCCGTTGTCGGAGACGGTGATCATGCGGTCGAGGTAGTTGCGGACGGTGTCGGTGGTGGCGGTGCCGCACAGATCGGATGCCTGCGTCGGCTGGTAGGCGTACGTGTCGTCCAGCGTGATGGTGCCCTTGTCCACCAGCTGGAGGATGCCGAAGCCGACCATCAGCTTGAGGGTCGACGCGGGGTAGGGCGACATGAAGTCGATGGGCGCGTTCTCGCGGCCCGGGACGACGTCGGTGTCGCCCTGCCCGTTGTTGGCGTTCCAGACGTTGGTGTCCCAGTGCCGGTAGCGCACCGCGGTGGTGTGGAAGTTCTTGTCCACCGGGACGATGACGCCGTTCTTGTAGGTCGGGCTCGTCACGACGGTGCCGGAGGAGACGAGCCGGCCGTTGTCGTCGAGCTCGAGAACGGTCACGTCGACGTTCGGCTGCTGGTGGATCTGGGTGGCGGCCGCGACGGCCGCCGCCTTCAGCTTGGGCGCACGCTCCGGCTTGGGCATTTTCGCCTCGGGGTCGACGTCGACGGAGGACGACCGGGCGGCCTGGGTGGACGTGGGGGGCTCGGTGTCCAGGACCTCGCCGAACTTCAGTGCGGCGACGGTCTGCTGGAGTATCCGCGCGACGCCGCTGGTGTCGGGCTCGGCCGCGTGCGCCGGCTGTGCGACGGTTGCCAGCAGGACGGCGGCACCGCCCAGCGCGACCCAGCCACGACCACGCCTATGACTACCTCTCAAGATCATTCCAACAAGATAACCATACGGATACGTATGGCGTATCTCTTTTGAAGATCTTTTACAAAGAGTTCGCAAAGACGCTGTGTAAGGCCCTGGTCACGACTCGAACAGGACGCTGATGCTCTCGCGGCGGTGGATGCGGGCGATCGCCTCGGCGAACAGCGGCGCGACCGAGACCTTCTGCACCTTAGGCGACAGCCGTACGGGCTGGTTCTCCACGGTGTCGGTGACGTAGAGCCGGGTGATCGGGCTGGAGTCGAGGCGTTCCATCGACTTGCCGGTGAACACCCCGTGCGTCACGGCCGCGCGCACACTCCGCGCGCCGCGCTCCACGAGGCACTCGGCCACCTCCGCCAGCGTGCCGGCGGTGATGGTGAAGTCGTCGACGATCACGGCGTCGCGGTCGCGCACGTCGCCGATCAGGTCGACGACCCGCGCCGTTTCGGTGTGGTCGATGCGCTCCTTGTCGGCGATGGCGAGCGGAGCGCCGAGCCGCTTGGCGTACTTACGGGCCTGCTTGGCGAAACCGGCGTCGGGGGAGACGACGACGAGATCCCCGGAGGCGCCGATGGCCTCGGTGAGCACGGGCAGGGCGTACAGGTCGTCGACCGGCCGCGTGAAGAAGCCCTGGATCTGCGGGGCGTGCAGGTCCATCGTCACGACCCGGTCCGCGCCGGCCGCCTCGATCGACTGGGCGCACACCCGGGCCCGGATCGACACCCGGGGCTCGTCCTTCTTGTCGGCCTTCGCGTAGCTGAAATACGGCATCAGCACGGTCACCGACGCGGCGCTGGCCCGCTTGAACGCGTCGATCCAGAACAGGAGCTCCATGAAGTTGTCATTGGCCGGGAAGACCGTGGACTGCACGAGGTGCACGTGGCGCCCTCGGACGTTCTGGTTGACCTTCACGAACAGGTTGCCGTCGGAGAAGCGGATCGCCTCCCCGTGGCCCGGCTCCACGCCCAGGCTCTCGCAGATCGCGGCGGTGAGCCGCGGACTGCCCGATCCACCGAACACCAGGAGCTCATCGAGATCGGAACCGGTCACCAGCATCGCCTCCCCGCGCGTCCGACCCTCGATGATGCCCGAAACAGGCCCGTTCGTCACGCTCAACATCGCGGTGCCCCTACCTTCCGGTCAGGCGTGCGCGAGTCCGTTCTCCCAGGCCCAGGCGGCGACCTCCACCCGGTTACGGACGCCGAGCTTCAGCTGGACACCGGCCAGGTGGCTCTTCACGGTGCTGATCGAGATGAAGAGCTCCGCGGCGATCTCCCGGTTCGTGCGGCCGCGGGCGATGGCCCGGACGACCTCGATCTCCCGCTCCGACAGCGGCACCGCCGACGGCGCCGAACTCCTCGTGGGCGCGAGGTGCTTGAGGAGCCGTACGGTGACCGACGGGGAGATCAAGGAGTCCCCGGTGCGCGCGGCCCGCACGGCCTCGACGAGCAGGACCGGGCCGGCGTCCTTGAGGATGAACCCGACGGCGCCGGCCCGCAACGCCCCGTAGACGTACTCGTCGAGGTCGAAGGTGGTCACGATGACGACCCTGAGCGGGTCGCGGACGCCCGGACCGGCCAGGGCCCGGGTGACCTCGATACCGTCGAGACCGGGCATCCGGATGTCGACGAGGCACACGTCCGGACGCAGCCGCCGGGCCAGGGCGACGGCCTCCGCGCCGTCCGCCGCCTCGGCGACGACCGTGATGTCCGCCTGATCCTCCAGGATGAACCGCAGCCCGCCGCGGACCATCGCCTGGTCATCGGCGATCAGCACCCGGGTGGTCACGAGCGGCTCCGGGCGGGCAGGGTGGCGCGCACCGACCAGCCGGCCCGGGGGCGGGGCCCGGCGTTGAGAGTGCCGCCGAGGGCCTCGACGCGTTCGCGCATCCCGACGAGGCCGTGCCCGCCGGAGTGGGGGAAGCGCGGCGCGCCCGCAGGGGGCGCGTCGTCGGTGACCTCGACGGTGATGTCGCGCCGGTCGTGGGCGAGGGCCACGGTGACCTCCCGGGCCCCGGAGGCGTACCGGGTGATGTTGGTGAGCGACTCCTGGACGACCCGGTAGACCGTCGTGGTGACCTGCGGTGGCCACGCCGGGTCCGGCGGCCCGTCGGGCAGGTGCAGCCGTACGGCGGGGCCGCGCGCGGCGAACCGGTCGACGAGCTCGGTCAGCCCCTCCGGGCCGGGGGCGAGCCCGGCCGCGTCGTCGGCCTCCCGGAGCAGGCCGATGACCTGGCGCATGGACACCAGCGCCTCGGCGGCGGCGGTCTCGATGCCCGCCAGGGTGTCGTCGAGCGTTCCGGCGCCCCGGCGGGCGGCGATGCGAGCCGCCTGCGCCTGGAGCACGACGCCGGTCATGTGGTGGGCCGCCGAATCGTGCAGCTCCCGCGCCAGCTCCAGGCGCTCATCCCGCCGTACGGCCTCGAACGCGGCGCGGCGACGCGCGTCCAGGCGGCGCAGCAGCAAACCGGCGCCCACGGCGGCGACCCACGCCTGTGCCATGATCCAGGTCGCCGAGTACGACACCGGGGCGCCGGTGGCGAGGAAGTGGGAGTACCGCTCGAGGCTCCCGGCCACCACGACCACTCCGCCCGCCGCGATGGCCGCCGCCGTACGGACCGGCAGCACGCGAATCGCGGAGGCGATGAGCACGACCAGGGCGAGGATCGCCGCACCGGCCGGCTGCCCGGGCAGGCCCCAGCGCCAGGCGACCAGCTCGGCCGCTCCGGTGACGGCGAGCCCGATCGCCGCGGCCCACGTACGGGATCGTTCCCGCAGCAGGGCGGCCACGGACACCACCGCCCCGACGGCGAGGATCGACCTCCAGTCGCCGTGCCGCTCCGCGATGGCGCGGATCTCGTAACCCAGCGCCGTCGCGAACACGAGGCCGAGCCCGGCGTTCACGGCGATCCGGGGCCGCTCGACCAGGCGATCCAGCAGGTCCATGACGGTTCAGCCTACGGAAGTCCGTCGCGTGCCGGATCAGCCGAAAGTACGACCGGTTCGGCGCGAACCGTACTTCCGGCCGGTGGGCGCGCCGGGCCGAGGCCCGCAGAGTGAACCGCATGCCTTCCACTGAGAACACGGTCCTGCGGGCCCGGGGGCTCGGCAAGCGATATCGCCGGCGCTGGGCGCTCTCGGACTGCACCCTCGACATCCCGGCGGGACGGGTCGTCGGACTGGTCGGCCCCAACGGGGCCGGGAAGTCGACGCTGCTCGGCCTGGCCGCCGGCCTGCTCACACCGACGTCCGGAACGATCGAGGTGTGCGGCGGCCGCCCCGGCGCGAACCCGGCGCAACTGGCCAAGGTCGGCTTCGTCGCCCAGGACACACCGATCTACGCGCGGCTGACCGTCGCCGAGCACCTCACACTCGGCTCCCGGCTGATCCCGGGCTGGGACATGCGGCTGGCCCGGGACCGGGTGCGGCGGCTCGGCCTGCCCTCTGACCAGCGGGCCGGGAACCTCTCCGGTGGCCAGCGCGCCCAGCTCGCCCTCACGCTCGCGCTCGCCAAGCGGCCCCGGCTGCTGATCCTCGACGAACCGGTCGCCGCCCTCGACCCGCTCGCCCGTCGGGAGTTCCTCCGGGAGCTGAGCGACGCCACCGCCGGCCGGGAGATCAGCGTCGTGCACTCCTCCCACCTGGTCTCCGACGTGGAACTGGTCTGCGACCACCTCATCGTGCTCGTCGGCTCCCGCGTGCGGGTCGCCGGCGACGTCCGCGAACTGCTGGCCGCACACCACCTGATCAGCGCTCCGCACCTCGACCCGGCCGCCCTTCCCCCGGGCGTGCACGCCGTCTCCGTCGACCGCACCGACCGGCAGACCACCCTGCTCGTCCGCGCCGACGCCCCGATCGACGGTCATGGCTGGGCGGTCGCCCCGGTCGGCCTCGAAGACCTCGTCCTCGCCTACATGAGCGGGTCCACGCCGCTCCTGGAGGGACAAAGATGATCTGGCTCACCTGGCGGCAGCTCCGTACCCAGGCGGCGGTGGTGTTCGGCGCCATCGTCGTCCTCGCCGCCCTCCTCGCGGCCACCGGCCCGCACATGGTCCACCTGTACAACGCCCACGGCCGCGCCTTCCTCGACGAGCTGGGGAGCACCGAGAGCAACCTGTACGTCATCGGCACCTTCGCCGTGCTCTTCACCCCGGCCCTCATCGGCACGTTCTGGGGCGCCCCGCTGATCACCCGGGAGCTGGACGCCGGAACGCACCGGCTGGCCTGGACCCTGACCACCCGCACTCGCTGGCTCGTCACCAAGCTCGGGGTCGTCGGCCTGGCCGCGGTGGGCTCTACCGGGCTGCTCAGCCTCGCGGTCACCTGGTGGAACCGGCCGATCGACGCGGCCATCGCCGCCAACAGCGGCGCCCCCAGCCACGGCGTCTTCCTGCTCCCGCGCATGCACGTCCTGATCTTCGACACGCGCGGGGTAGTCCCCCTCGGCTACGCCGCGTTCGCCTTCGTCCTCGGCGTCACCATCGGCGTCATCGTCCGGCGGACCCTTCCCACCATGGCGATCCTCCTCGCCGTCTTCACCGTCGTCCAGGCCACCATGGGCCTCGAAGTCCGGTCGCACCTGCTGCCACCGGAGCACATCACCACGAAGATCAGCTCCGCGAACCTCACCCTCATCGACATCAGCGGGAACCTCACGGTGCGGATCGACGAGCCCGGCGCCTGGATCGTCTCCCAGCACACCGTCAACGCCGCCGGCCAGGTCGTCTCACCGCCCTCCTGGGTGGAGAAGTGCCCGCTGCAGACCCGGCAGGGGTCACAGGCCTGCTTCACCAGGCTCACCGACATGGGCTACCGGCAACGGGTCGACTTCCACCCCGCCGACCGCTTCTGGACCTTCCAGTGGGAGGAGACGGTGATCTACCTCGCCGTCGCTCTCCTCCTCGCCGGACTCTGCACGTGGTGGCTCCGCCGCCGCCTGGCCTGACCCCGAAAGGGCACTCTGAGAATGCCGATCGACCACACTTCGACCGAGCCTCGACATCCCGCCAAGCGCCGGTTCCTACGGCCCGCCACCGCGGTCTGGACGGCCGGCCTGCTCGCCGCCGTCTCCATCCCCGTCGCGTTCTCGCAGGCGGACGGGCAGGTGGCCGCGACGACCGCATCGTCGGCTCCCGGGCTGACGTGGCGCTCGTGCGACGGGGGCTTCCAGTGCGCCACGGCGCGGATCCCCCTCGACCACCGGAACCCGCGCGGCAGGACCATCAGCGTCGCCGTGATGCGGCACCGGGCGACCGACACCGCACACCGCATCGGCTCGCTGTTCGTCAACGGCGGCGGCCCCGGCGCGCAGCTCGCGGGCTTCACCGCCGCCTACGCACACGTCCCCTCGACCTGGCGGGCCCGGTACGACATCGTCGCCTTCGACCCCCGAGGCTTCGGCGAGAGCACCGCCGTACGCTGCTTCCCGACGACCGAGGCGGAGAACGCGTTCCTGTCCGGAGCGCCGATCGGCTTTCCCGTCGGGGCGCGGGAGACGTCCGCCTGGATCGGTACGTGGTCGCGGTTCGCCGCCCGATGCACGAAACGCGACCCCGACCTCATCCAGCACGTCAGCACGGCCGACGTGGCTCGCGACATGGACCTGCTGCGCCAGGCCGTCGGCGACCCGGTGCTCAACTACGTCGGCCTGTCGTACGGCTCCCTGCTCGGCACCACGTACGCCAATCTCTTCCCGGCCAAGGTCGGGCGGATGGCGCTGGACGGCAACGTCGGCCCGGTCGCCTGGACCGACGGGAAGAGCGGGCTGCCGAGCTTCGTGCGCGAGGGCAACGACCAGGCGTCCGCCGCCGTCCTCAAGGACTTCCTGGACCTGTGCGGCAAGGCGTCCACGGCCGCGTGCGCCTTCTCCGCGGGCGGCCCGGCGGCGACGCGCGCCAAGTACGACACGCTCCTGCGCCGACTGCGGCAGCACCCGGTGACCATGGGCACCCCGCCGGACACGCAGACCTGCGGCTACGCCTGCGGGGTCCTCAGCCTTCCCCTGGGCAACGTGTCCATGTGGCGCGAGGGAGCCGACCTGCTTCAGCAGATGTGGGAGAAGTCGTCCGGGCGAACCACCTCAGCCGCCGTGGCGAAGAAGGCCGGGACCGCCGCCCCCTACGCCGGGCGGGAACAGTTCCTCGCCACCGTCTGCTCCGACAGCCCCAATCCCCGTGACCCGCACGCCTACGAGGCCGCCGCGCGGCTGGCCTACGCCAGGTCCGGACCGTCGGCACTGGACCCGGCGTGGGCCACGGAACCGTGCGCGGGATGGCCGCTGGGCAAGGACCGCTACGCCGGACCGTGGAACCGGCGCACGGCCAACCCCATCCTGCTGCTCAACAACACCAAGGACCCGGCCACGTCCCACCGGCAGGCGGTCACGGTCTCCCGGACCCTCGCCCGTGCCCGCCTCCTGACGGTCAACGGCTACGGGCACACCGTGTTCTCGAATCCCAGCACGTGCGCCATGGAGCACGAGACCCGCTACCTGCTGACCGGCGCCCTGCCACCGGCCGGCACCGTCTGCAAGCAGGACGTCGTCCCCTTCTCCTGACGTACGTCCGCACGGCGGGGGCACGGTGTGCTCCCGCCGCCGGCCGTACGATCGCTATCGACGCGATCAATCCGGCGACGGCCGCCCTCGTGACCGGCCGCGGCGACCGGCGGATGTGTTCCGCCGGTCGCCGCGTTCGCGCTACCGGTCCGCGCTACCGGTCCGCGCCCAGCCAGGCGGACAGGCGCTTCAGGAAGGTGACACCCACCGGGAGTTGCGGGTCCGGCAGGACCGCGATGTGGAACGCGTGCGGCATGCCCTCGTAGATGTCCAGCGTGACCTCGACGCCCGCTTCGGCCGCCGCCTCGGCGTAACGCCGGGAGTCGTCCAGCAGGGCCTCGACGCCGCCGACCACCAGGAGCATGCGTGGCAGGCCGGCCAGGTCGCCGTGGATGGGCGACTGTGGTGCCTGGTCGTTCGGTCGCCCGTTCAGGTACTGGCCGATGACGTGCTCCAGGACCTCCCGGCCGACGACGTCCCGGCCCGCCGGGGCGTCGATCGACGGGTTCGTCAACGTGAAGTCCGTGATCGGTGAGACCGTCACCACCGCGCCCGGGAGCGGCACGCCCTCCGCGCGCAGCGTGAGCAGCATCTCCAGTACGAGAGTCGCGCCCGACGACTCACCGAACAGCACCGTCCGTTCGGCCGGTACGCCCTCGGCCAGCAGCGCGCGGTACGCGGTGACCACCTCGTCGTGCGCGACCGGGAAGGGATGCTCGGGGGCCAGCGAGTAGTCCACGTTGAACGCCGGGCGGCCGACCGCCTTCGACAGGTGGTAGGCCATCGGGTGCTCGAACTCGGGCATGCGCTGCTCGAAGCCGCCGCCGTGCACGTACAGCACGACGCCCGCCTCCTGCGGCGCGCGGCCCGAGGCGTTCGCCCAGCGGCCGGGCACGGGCAGCGCGAACGGCTCGGCGGTGTCGGCGCCGGGCGGCAGCGGCGGCGGGCCCGCGCTCAGCGAGGTGAGGACGGTGTCGAAGGTGTCGGGGCCGGTGACGCGGTTGACCCTCAAGCGGTCCTCCTGCCTCTGCGAAGCGTTCAGCACGAGTCGCGCATCATCGCCGTCCAGGTGCAGCGCGACGACGGGGATGATCCGTGCGGTATTCCGCTGGTACTGAGCCCAGCCCGGGTCGGACTCGACGGCGCGTGCCCAGATCTCCTCGCGCTCGGCTCCCTCGAGCACGACCGCGTCGGCTTCCAGCGTGAGCTGGCCGGTCTCGACGGTGACGCGGGGGTCGGCCACCAGGTTGTGGTACCAGGCCGGGTGCCGATCCGCGCCGCCCGCCGACGCGATCACCAGCAGCCGGTCGGGGTCGGACAGGAAACCGACGGGGGTGGTGTGGGGGCGGCCGGTGCGCGCGCCCGTCGTGGTGAGCAGGATCAGCCGGGCCCCCTCGAACATGCCGCCCACGCGCCCATGGTTGGCGCGGAACTCCTCGATGACCTGCTGATTGAACGGTGTGGTCAAAACTCTCCTTCGCTGCGTTGCCGCATGACGGAATGAACGACGAACGAATGGCGGAAATGGCGCGCCCGTTCGACGAACGGCAGCGGCGAAGCAGCGAAAGGCGACGGCCCCGAGGGACGACGGGCGCGGGTGATACGACGCGTTCAGCTCACGGCGTTCGGGAAACGGCGCTCAGGCAAGGGCGCAGGCCAGGAACGACGCGAACGGCGTCGGATGCGGCTAGGCGCGATCCATGCGGTAGGCGGCCACCTGCATCATCCCCTTCGGGCTCTCCCGGTGCTCGCCTACTCGTACGCGGTCTGGCCTGCTGTCCTTCGTCAGGGCACTCTTGCGTACGCCACGCGGCACCGACGACATTCAACGCAGAACCCGCGCCGCACGTCAAGAAGCCATCAGAGCCCACACGCGGTCGGCCATCGCGCCGCGATACTTCCGCCGCCGTCTCGTCCGGGCACACGGCCGTATGAAACGCTCCGGGAAGGGGAGGAGGGACGAATGGACGTCCTGATCAGAGACGCCGTGGACGCCTCGGTGATCGCCGAGCTCCTGACACAGCTGGGCTACCCGTCGACCGTCGAGGACGCCACTACCCGGATCGCGGAGTGGCGGGAGAGCCCGCTGACCGCGCCACCGGAAAAAGCCCGTGAAGGCCAAGACGACGGTCACTAGGGTCACGTCATGGTGATCTTTGGCCCGGCCGTCGACGTTCGTCCCCTGTTCCCGCGTGAACGGGAGGCCATGCTCGAGCTTCTCCGCGCGCTGGGCCCCGCCGATTGGGCCAGGCCGACCGTGTGTCCCGGCTGGGATGTGCACGATGTCGTCGGTCATGTGCTCAACGACTTCACCCGCCGGCTGTCCGGCGGCCGTGACGGGTACGGCGGCGCGGTGTTCGCCGATGACGAGACGCTTCCCGTCTACCTGGCACGCGTCAATGAGGAGTTCGTCCGGGCGTCCCGGCAGCTCAGCCCGCAACTGATGATCGAGCTACTGGCTCACCTGGGGCCGCGGCTGGACGCCATGTGGGCGGCGCGGGATCTCCTGGCCCCTGCCGACGTGAACGTGTCCTGGGCCGCCACCGACCTGGACAGCCCCACCTGGCTCGACATCGGCCGTGAGTACACCGAGTTCTGGGTCCACCAGCAGCAGGTGCGCGACGCCGTCTCCATCCCGGGTGCCACCGAACCCGGCCTCATGGCTCCGGTGCTGGACGTCTTCGCGCGCGCCCTGCCGTACACCCTGCGGACGCACGACCGGCCGGACGGCACCACGACGCACCTGGAGGTGGTCGGACCGGCGGGCGGACAATGGGGCGCGGTCCGGCAAGGCGGGCGATGGCGGATGGCCGAGCCCGCCGGGGAGCCGGCCGCGCGCGTCTCGATGGACCAGGACACCTTCTGGCGGCTGGCGACCAGAGGCATCACCGTGGAGCAGGCCCGCGGGCGCTCGACGGTGAGCGGCCACCCGGAGCTCACCACGGCCGTCACGGCACTGCTCGCGGTCGTCGCCTAGCTTGCCTCGAAGCCGCGCAGGAGGACAGCGGGGTTTCGAGACAGGCCCTGGGGTCCGGGGTCAGCTGACGATGTCCTTGGCGCGGAAACGGCGGACGGCCAGGGCGATGAACACGGTGGCGTACGACGCGGACAGGGCCGTGCCCTTGAGCATTCCGGTCCATTCCAGGTGAGGTTGAAGGGCGTCGGTCCAGGCGAACATCCAGTGCGTCGGCAGGAACTCCCGCCAGTGCCCGAGTGCGGTGACCGCGTCGATGATGTTGCTGACGATGACAAGGCCCACCGCGCCGCCGACCGCGCCGAGGGGCGAGTCGGTGGTGACCGACAGCAGGAAGGCGAGCGCCGCGACGACGAGCTCCGAGGCCAGAATGTAGCCGACGATGATCAGCATCCGGGTCAGCGCGGTGTCGTTGGGCAGGGCGACGTCGCCGGCGGGGACCCGCAGGCGGGCCCAGCCGAAGACGTAGATCCCGGTGATCATCGCCATCACGGGCAGGCTGACGACGGCCAGTGCCGCGTACGCGAGGGCGACGATGAGCTTCTGGCGCAGCAGTCGAGCGCGCGGCACCGGGGCGGCGAGCAGGTAGCGCAGGGATGCCCAGCCCGCCTCGCTCGCGACGGTGTCGCCGCAGAACAGCGCCACCGCGACCACGAGCAGGAAGCCCGCCGACGCGAACAGCGTGAACGCGGTGAAGTTCAGCGCGCCGGCCGTCGCGACCGTGACGAGCCCGGGGGTGTTGGCGTCGTTCCCTGACGGCGAGCCGCCGATCTTGAACGCGGCGGCGAGCACCCAGGGCAGGACGAGGAGCACCGCGAAGGCGAGCCAGGTCCGGCGCCGACGGAACTGCCGGACGGCCTCGACGCGCAGCGGCAGCGTCCGGCGCCTGCGGTAGGCGAGATCTTCGCTCACGAGCTCTCCCCGATAAGGGCGAGGAACGCGTCCTCCAGGCGGCGGTGGGGCATCACGCGGTCCACCGGGACGCCGGCGGCGACGAGCGTCGCGACGACGGCCGACGGCGCGGAGCCGTTCAGGTGCACCAGGACGCCGGGGTCGTACGGCTCCGCGCCGTCGACGCCCTCGAGTACGGTCAGCACGCTCATGGCGCGGTCGACCTCCGGGGTGCCGATCAGGACGGAGCCGTCGTGGCCGGCGATCTCGGCGACGGGGCCGGCGGCGACGAGCGTGCCGCGGTGCATCACGACGACGTCGGTGCAGGTCTGTTCGACCTCGGCGAGCAGGTGACTCGAGATGATGACGGTCCGGCCCTCGGCGGCGTACCGCACGAGGACCTCGCGCATCTCGGCGATCTGCGGCGGGTCCAGGCCGTTGGTCGGCTCGTCGAGGACGAGCAGGTCGGGCAGGCCGAGCATGGCCTGGGCGATGGCGAGCCGCTGCCGCATGCCCTGGGAGTAGGTGCGGACGGGACGGCGGATCGCGTCGCCGAGCCCGGCGATGCGCAGAGCCTCGTCGAGGTACGCCTCGCCGCGTCCGGCGGCCTTCCAGTACAGCTCCAGGTTGTCGCGGCCGGAAAGGTGGGGCAGGAAGCCGGGTCCCTCGACGAACGAGCCGAGCCGGGACAGCACCGGCGCCCCGGGGCGTACGGGCTCGCCGAAGATGCGGATCTGGCCGGCGTCGGGGTGGATCAGGCCCATGAGCATGCGGAGGGTGGTCGTCTTGCCCGCGCCGTTCGGGCCGAGCAGGCCGCAGACCTGTCCGGGTTCGACGCGGAAGGACAGGTCGTCCACGGCGAGGTGGCCGTTCTTGTACCGCTTGGTCAGCCCGGCGATCTCCAGCGGCACCGCGGGGTCGCCGCGCTCGCCGCCGCGTCGGCGCCGCCCGCGCCCGGTGGCGACCAGTGCCACGGCCGCGGCCACGGCGATCGCCGGGAATCCCCAGACCCACCAGGGCAGCGGCGTCGGTGGCGTGCGCAGCGCCGGGTCGACGGGGACGGTCAGCGGGGAGTCCACGGACACCCGGTACGAGGCGGGTCGTGCCGGTGAGGCGTATCCCATGTCGGTGGTGCCGAAGACCACGCGGATGCGGTGTCCCTGGTCGAAGCGGTGGTCCATGGGTGGCAGCGCGACGTCCGCCGTGCCGGTGACGTTCAGGGGCGCGGCGAGGCGGCGGGCGGGTTCGGCCTGGCCGTCCGGCCCGACGTCGTACACCTTCGCGAACAGCGTCGCGGGGCCGCCGGCGACCCGGACGCGTACCCGCGCCGACCCGGTCAGCTGCACGGGCGCGTCGAGCGGCTCGGTGTCGAACGCCGCCGACTGGCCGGGCATGTCGAGCTGGACGCCGCCCGTGCCCAAGCCGCTCACGCCGCCGAGCGCGCCGAGGCCCGGCAGGGTGGAGATCGACGCTGGGGAGCCGCCGGCCGGGTTCTGGATCGTCTGCTCCTGCCCGTCGAGCGGGAGCGTACGGCGGGCGGTCCCGGACAGGCCGGGGTAGCGGGGCGCGGTCGCGGCGGTGACGACGACGCGCTGGGTGGAGGAGTCGATGCCGCCGGTACGGGTGACGGTGAAGCCACCGGATGCCGACCCGGACCCGCCGGACCCCGACCCGGATCCGCCCGAGGCCGACGCGGGCCCGCCCTTCAGGTAGCGGTCGAACCAGCCGGTGACGAGGCCGCGGATGCGCGCGGTCTCCGGGTCGCCGCCGTCGTGACCGCCCTGGAACCAGACCACCTTGACCGGTGCGCCGGTGACCGCGCGGGCGTTGCCGTCGGCCTGGTCGAGGGGGAACAGAGAGTCCGCCTGGCCCTGGACGAGGAGCGTGGGCACGTGGATCCGGCCGGCCACGGACGACGGGCTGGACCGGCGCAGGGTCGCGACCGCCTCCGGTGTGGGCCGCCCGGTCTCGGCGACCTTCTGGTACATCGCGCACAGCGACGGCAGGAATCGTCCACAGGCTGTGGACGACGCGCCGCCGGTGAAGAAGACGCCCGCCCAGACCTTCTTGAACACGCCATTCGCGGCGCCCTTGCCCGTGGCGTCGGGGAACAGCGAGTCGGCCAGGTCGTACCAGGTGATCTGCGGGGCGATGGCGTCGATACGCCGGTCGTACGCGGCGGACAGCAGGCTGATCCCGCCGCCGTACGACTGGCCGGCGAGCCCGACGCGGGGATCGCCGGGGCCGTCGAGGCGCACCTCCGGACGGCGGGCCAGCCAGTCGATCAGCTGCCGGACGTCCTTCACGTCGTAGTCGGGGGAGTCGAGGGTGATCTCGCCGTCCGAGCGGCCGAAGCCGCGCGCCGACCAGGTGAGCACGGCGTACCCGTGCCGTGCCAGCCGCTCGGCCTCGTCCCGCGTGTCGTCCTTGCTGCCGCCGAACCCGTGCGCGAGCAGCACCGCCGGGGCGCGCCCCCCGCCGGCCGGCGCGAAGAACGTGGTGTCCAGGCCGACGTGCTGGTCGTTCTTCGGGCCGTCCACGACCTGGATGCGCTGGTCGAACGTCCGTACCCGCGGCGTGTCGCCCGACGCCGCCCAGGTGATGCCCCCGGCGACCGCCGCCACCACACCGACGACCGCCGCCCACCGTCCCCGCCTCATGAGCCAGACCCTAGGGCCTATCTCGAAGTCCCGCTGTCCTACTGCGCGGCGTCCAGGCGGCGCCTCGCCGCGTTGTCGTCGGTCGCCAGCCAAACCCGGGCTGACTCCCTCCTCCGCCTTGCGAGGCGCCGCCTGGACGCCGCTCGCTACGGACGGGGACTTCGAGACAGGCCCCAGCGTCGTGTAACAGAACGCGGACATCGCGCGGACGACGCCATGACACTCGCTCGCGATCTTGGTCGGCATGACCATTTCCAGCACTCTCGACGTCCGGACACCGGACCGGCCGCGGCCGTCGCCGTCGGTCCGCACGCGGCGGCCGTCCTGGCCGCTGCTCGTCCTGGCGGGCTGGCTGGCCCAGGTCGGCATCCGGCTGGTCCTCGCCGGTGGGCAGAGCGTCCCGGCGGCGTTCCCCGACGAGAGCGGCTACCTGCTGGCCGCGCGGTGGCTGGCGGGCGGTCCGGGAGGCGACCTGTCGGGCAGCACCTTTTACCAGGGCGGGTACCCGCTGCTGGTCAGCCCGGCGTTCTGGCTGAGCCACGACCCGCAGACCTGCTACCGGATCGTGCTGGGGATCAACGCCCTCGTCGGCGCCGCGATCTTCCCGCTGGCCGTGGCCGCGCTGCGCCGGATGCGGCTGCCCCGGCCGCACGCGTACGTGCTCGCGTTCGCCGCCGCGCTGCTGCCCGCGGCGACGGTGTTCGGCCCGCTCGCGCTGACCGACGCGGTGCTGCCGGTCCTAGTCCTCGGCTGGCTGCTGGCGCTGCACTCGTTCGTCCGCGCCTGGTTCCAGGAAACGGACGGGCGGCGCGTGGCGGTGGCCGGTTCACTGGCGAGCCTGGCGGCGGCCTACACCTACACGACGCACGCGCGCGGCACCGTGATCCTCGCCGTGCACCTGCTCGTCGTGGCGGGAGTCGTGACGTACGGTCTCGTCACGCGGCGTCCGGCGGTAAAGGCGGCGCTGGTCTCGGGGGCCGTCGCCTTCGCCGCGGCGGCCGCGGGCTGGGCGCTGAACGGCGCGGTGCGGGCCGCGCTCTATCCGCACGGCGTCCGCGACCTCGGCGGGCTGCTCTCATCGCGGCTCACCACGGTCGGCGGCCTGGAGTGGGCGGTCTTCGGCGCGGCCGGGCAGATCTGGTACCTCATCGTCGCGACGTGGGGCCTGGCGGGGATCGGGCTGGTCGCCGCCGCCCGTACGCTGTGGCGGCGCTGGAGCGACCCGGACGCCCGGGTCATGTCCGGAGTGCTGCTGGCCGCGACCTTCGGAACCGCCCTGGCCTCCTCGGCGGCACTGCCGGACGAGCACCGGGTCGGCAACTACTTCTACGGCCGTTACCTGGCGTGTCTCGCCGTGGCGCACGCGCTGTGCGGCCTCGCGGTGCTCATGCGGCGGCGCCGGTCCAGCGTCGGGTACGCCCTCGCGGCGGGCGTCGTGTGCGCGGGGGCGGGGCTGTCCGCCGCGGTCTACGCCGGGGACCGGCTCACCGACTACAACTTCATCGCCTTCGACTTCCCCGAGACGTGCTTCCTGACCTGGGACTGGACGTCGCTGCGGCTCGGCACGGCATCCCTGGCGGCACTCGCGCTGCTGGGCGTCCTGGTCGCCGTGGCGTACACGCCCCGCTCGGCGTGGACGATCGCCGTGGGGCTCGCGGCGTTCAATCTCGTCGCCGTCAGCGTCATCGCGAAGCCCTGGCTGCCGCCGCGTGAGCCGATCTTCCGGGCCGGTCCGGGGTACGGCAAGGTGGCGGTCGACGCGAGCCTGACGTGGCGCGTGTGGGTCCGGCAGGCGTACCAGGTCTGGTGGACGCCGCTCACCTTCTTCCAGGCGGCGAACGGGCAGCCGCCGGCGGGGACCTGCATGGTGATCGTGCCGGTGACGGGTGGTGCGACGCCCGCGACGTCGTGGCCACGGCACCCCGTCGGCTGGCGGGTCACGGCCTCCGGAACGGCCCCCGCACCCTGGGCGGCCTGGAAAAGTTCGTCCTGTCACAGAGTTGTGACATGATCCTTTTGTTCTGACCGCTGCGCCGCCGGTCCTGATAATGGGCCCCGTGGCGACAATCTTGCTGGTCGAGGACGACCCTTCCGCGCGGGCGGCTCTGGAGTTCGCGCTGTCCCGGCTCGGACACTCCGTGACCGCCCGGGAGACCGGCGAACTCGGGCTGGAGCAGGTGCGCGCGCAGCGTCCGGAGCTCGTCATCCTCGACGTCATGCTCCCGGGCATCGACGGGGTCGAGGTCTGCCGGCGGATCCGCGCCGAGGACTCGCTGCCGATCATCCTGCTCACCGCCCGCAGCGACGACATCGACGTGGTCGTCGGCCTGGAGGCCGGGGCCGACGACTACGTCGTCAAACCGGTCGAGCCGCGCGTGCTCGACGCGCGGCTGCGGGCGGTGCTGCGCCGGGTCGAGCGCGACCCGGGGGATCGTTCCACCTACGGCGACCTGGTCATCGACCGGGGAACGATGAAGGTGCGGCGGGCCGGCCAGGACGTGCACCTCACCGCGACCGAGCTCCGGCTCCTCCTCGAGCTGTCCCGCCACCCGGGACAGGTGCTGACCCGCCAGCAACTCCTCGCCTCCGTCTGGGAGCACGACTTCCTCGGCGACTCCAGGCTCGTGGACGCCACCGTCCAGCGCGTCCGGTCGAAGGTCGAGGACGTGCCGTCCCGGCCGAAGTTCATCGAGACCGTACGCGGCTTCGGCTACCGCTTCGTCGCCCGATGATCGGCCTGCGCACCCGGCTCGTCGCGGCGTTCGCCGCCGTGGCGCTGCTGGCCTCGGCGATCACCGCGGGGATCGCCTACTGGCTCGTACGGCTGGCGGTGCTCGAACGGGTGCAGAACGCCGTCGTCAACGACGTGCGGACCACCCTGGCCCAGACCGTGCCGACGCAGTTGCCCGACATGACGCTGACCGCCGACCTTCTCCAGCCGATCAGTGACGCGCTGGCCCGGCAGACCGACCGCCAGTCCTGGGTACTCGGCAACGAGCCCGGAGGATGGGCCACGAGCGGCCCGAGATTCCCCCATCTCCGCATCCCGCCCAAACTGATCGCCGCGGTCCGCGGCGCGGGCCGCCACGACGAGCTCGCCCGGCCGCTGCGAGGACAGCAGATCTACTTCCAGCGGATCAGCTTCCACGGCATTCCGTACCTGGTCGTCGGCACGCCGGTCTACCTGCCGACCACCAGTTCGCGCGTCGCGAGCCCGATCGAGGCGTACGTCATCGTGAGCCTCACGCGAGAACGCGACGACCTCGACCGGATGGCCACGGCGGTCGCCATCGGGGGCGGCGCGGCCGTCTTCGTGGCCCTGTTGCTCGCCCTGCTCGCCGCGCGGAGCGTGCTGCGGCCCGTCCGGCGGCTGGCCGCCGCCGCCCAGGGACTGGGCGCGGGAGACCTGCACGGGCGGGTCGAGGTCCGGGGCCGCGACGAGCTGGCGCGCCTCGCCCGGATCTTCAACTCCAGCGCCGAGGCCCTGGAGGCCAGCGTCACCGAGCTGCGCGACATGGAACGCTCGGCCCGCCGCTTCGTGGCCGACGTGTCCCACGAGCTGCGCACGCCGCTGACCGCGATGACCGCCGTCACCGACGCGCTGGAGGAGGAGGCCACCGGCAGCGCCGCGACGGCCGCCGGTCTCGTGGCGGAGGAGACGCGCCGGCTGCGCACCCTGATCGGTCACCTGCTGGAGATCAGCAGGTTCGACGCCGGGGCGGCGGCGCTCGTTCTGGACGACGTGGACGTGTCGCAGCTGGTCCTGCAGAGTCTGCGGCTGCGCGACTGGCAGGAGAAGGTGGAGACAGACCTCGTCCCGGAGCTGCGCGCCCGCGTCGACCCGCGCCGCTTCGACATGATCCTCGCCAACCTGGTCGGCAACGCGCTCAGGCACGGCGAACCTCCGGTCACCGTACGGCTGCGCCGCTCGTACGTGCCGAACGGGCCCGGCATCCGGCTCCGCGTCTCCGACAGCGGTCCCGGCATTCCCAAGGACGTGCGCAAGCACGTGTTCGAACGGTTCTACAAGGCCGACGCCGCGCGGACGCGGAGCGAGGGCAGCGGCCTGGGCCTGGCCATCGCCCGCGCCAACGCCGAGCTGCACGGCGGCGAGCTGCACCTCCTCGACACGGACACGGACACGGGCACGACGTTCGAGCTGTGGCTCCCCGACATCCCGGCGGAGACCGCATGACGCCCGCACGGACCCGCCACGACCTGCCGCCCGCGCGGGTCCGCCAGGGCCTGCGGCTGGCGCGGTTCCGCCACGGTCTGCCGCCTGCGCGGGCCTGCCACGGTCTGCGGCTCGCGCGGGTCCGCCAGGGGCTGCGGCTCGCGCGGGTCCGTCACGGCTTGCCGTTCGTACGGGTCCGCGATGGTCTGCCGCTGCTCGCCGGGCTTCTCGTCGCCGCCTGCGGGGTGCGGCCGACCGGCGTGGTGGGTGCCGGAGATCCCGCATTGGCGCAGCAGGCCGTGCCGCAGACGACCGTCTACCTGGCGCGGCAGGGACAACTGGTGCCGGTACGCCGGGTCGCGCTGCCCAGCACTCCGCAGGCTGCGTTGACCGCGCTGTGGCAGGAGGGTCCCAGGGTGTCGGAGGCCGCACAGGGGTTGTCGAATCCGCTGGCGGACCTCAAGGAGTTCGATGTCGTTTTCAATACCAGCATGCCTGGGGCCCTCACCGTCTTCTTCTTGTCCGGCGGGCCGGTGTCGGACCTGCTTCGCGCGCAGATCGTGTGCTCCGGAGCCGCCCAGCCCGGCGTGCGGCTCGTGCGGCTGATCGACATCCACACCGCCCACGTCCAGGCGCCGAAATGCTCGCACTTCAGCCGATACCTGGCGGGTTGATCATGAGAGACCGAACGAGGCGAGCCCTGCGTTGTGTGGTCCCGCTCGTCGTGGTGGCGCCGGTGGCGGCCTGCGGGGTGCGGCCGACCGGGGTGATCGGTTCCGGAGCGCCGGTCGTGGCTCAGGAGGCCGTCCCGCAGACGACCGTCTACCTGGCCCGGGGCGAGCGGCTCGTCCCGGTGCGCCGGGTCGCGTTCCCCGGCGCCCCACAGGCCGCGCTGATCGCCCTGTGGCAACAGGGCGCCAAGGTTCCGGAGGACCCACAGGGCATGTCGAATCCGCTGGCGGAGCTCGACGAGTTCCACGCGATCTTCAATAGGGGAGATCTCGCACCGGGAGTCCTGATGGCCTCGTTCTCCTCCGTCCGGCCGGTGACGGACCTGCTCCGGGCCCAGATCGTGTGCTCCGGCACGGCACAGCCCGGCGTCCAGCGTGTCCAGCTCGCCGAGCAGGGCGCCTCGGTCCTAGGGCGACCGCTGCGGTGTTCCTCGTTCCGTCGATACCTGGCCGGCTGACCGCGGAGGGAGACCGAATGAGACAAGTCCTGCGCTTCGTGGTCCCCGTCGTCCTGGCCGCGCTGGTGACCGCCTGCGGGGTGCGGCCGACCGGGGTGATCGGCGCGGGGGAACCGGCCGTGGCCCAGCAGGCCGTGCCGCAGACGACCGTCTACCTGGCCCGCAGCGAGCGGCTCGTCCCGGTGCGCCGCGTCGCGTTCCCCGGCGCCCCACAGGCCGCGCTGTACGACCTGTGGAGCCGCGGGGCGACGTCCACGGAGGTCGCGGGCGGCATGCGCAACCCCGTCGACGACATCAGCCTGCTCGACATCACCTTCCACGAGGGCCTGCTCGTCGTCGACTACTACCGCGACACGCCACTCTCGCGCCTGATCATGGCCCAGATCGTGTGCTCCGGGACCGCCCAGCCGGCCGTCCGCCGGGTACAGCTCGTCGGCTGGACGTACAAGGGCCCCGGCGATACCCAGCCCAGCTGGGACTACCAGAATCCTCCGCCGGGCTGGGCGATCAACATCTCCCGCGAGCGGAAGTGCTCCCAGTACGCCGACCTGATGGGGTCGTGACCGGAGCGCGGGCGGCAGTTCACGCCCGGCCCAGGACATGAAGGAGTCCAGGACTTCCGGGCGTCGTCGGGGCTCCCCGCGGGGCGAGGCCGGGCCGTGCTTTCGGCGGCTACCCGGACAAGACCAGCGAAAACATGGGATGGTCGTCCCGGAGCGATCGAGCGGGACCCCGCCGGCGAGACGGAGGAGGGCGGGGAGACGGCGCCGACGACCCTGGCGCGCCGGGCCTTCCCCATGATGCGATTGACTTAACGATGACCTGATCCAGGCGAGACTTCCGCCCGCCCCCCACGCGGAGGAGACGACACCTTGAGGTTCGCGGTTCACCGGTCCGCCCGCCGACCGGCCTCCCCGCACGGGCACTCCCCGGAGCCGGCCGACGACGCCGAGGCCGGACGCGCGGCGCCACCTGCCCCGGAATCGACGGGCCGCGCCGAGACCGCCCCCGCGCGGGCGAGCGGTGCCGGGACGGGCGCCACGCGCCCGCTGCCCGCGTCCTCGTCCGCTCCGGCGCCGGCGAGCGGTGCCAAGACCACCGGGCCTGCCGTGGGGACGGCGGGCGACGCCACGCGGCCGCTGCCGCCGACTCCGGCCCCCATGCCGCCGGTTCGCGCCGACACGACAACCGCCGGCGGCGGCGAACCGTCCTCCACGGGGGAGGATCGGAGGTCGGTGATGCGGATCGGGCGGCGCGGCGGCGGTCGGTCGGATCGTGGCCCGGCCGAGGGTGCCACACGGGGCACCGGCGGCAGGTCGGCCGCGGGGACCGCGCGGCGTGGCGGCTCACGGCCGGGGCTGATCGCGATCGTCCTCATCCTGTGGCTGATCATCGCCGCGATCGCGCTGACCGGGACGCTCATCGTCGCGTTCTCCCAGGAGCACCCGGCGAAGTTCCCCGCGCCGCTGAAGATCTACCCCGTCACCCAGCAGCTCACCGGCCAGCAGTGCCCGGCCGGCGTGCAGGGGATCGCGGGCCAGAGCAGTATCGGCCCCGTCTGCTACGAGCTGGCGACCGGCATCACCATCAAGCGGGTGAACGACATCCACGTCGAGCGGGCCAAGGCCGGCGGATACGCCGTCTCCCTCAGCCTGACCCCCGCCGACGGCCGGGCGCTGAAGAACCTCACCCGCAACGCCGCGGGACGGGCGTTCGCGCTGACCGTCCGCGAGCAGGTCGTGGCCGCGCCCCGGGTGGACGCCCCCATCACCAAGGGGCGGGTGCTCATCACCGGCAACCTCACCCGCAGCGCCGCCGAGGACATCGTCGCCCGTCTCAAGGACGGAAAGGCGGTGCCGGCGCCCTCGCCGGCGCCGACCTGGCAACCTCCGGCGCCGACCACCCAGCCCACCGCGCCGACGACCCCTCCGACGGGGCCGTCCACCACGGGGCCGAACCCGACGACGACGTCCCCGAACTCCTCGACGACCTCGCCCACGCAGTCGGCGACCCCGGGCGCGACCACGAAGACGACGGCCTCGCGGACACCCCTGTCGGTCTGATCAGCCGTCGAACGAGCCGTGGCGGCCCACGCCGTCGCGGAACCGCTGGACGTCGGCCAGGCCGGTCTCCCCGAACACGGACCTGCCGTGCCGGAACTCATTGGAGATCGCGGCGTCCTCCTCCAGCCCCTGTTGTTCGATGAGGGACATGCGGTCGTGCCGGAGGCAGGCCTGCGGGAACGCGGCGATCTGCGCGGCCAGCTCCTCCGCGGCCTCCCGCGCCCGGCCAGGCGGCACGACGCGGTTCACCAGGCCCATGTCGTACGCCTCGGGCGCCGGAACGGCACGGCCGGTCAGGATCAGGTCCGCCGCCCTGGACACGCCGATCAGGCGCGGCAGGCGTACGGTGCCGCCGTCGATGAGGGGGACGCCCCAGCGGCGGCAGAACACCCCGAGGACGGCGTCCTCCTCGGCGACGCGCAGGTCGCACCAGATCGCGAGCTCGAGCCCGCCCGCGACGGCGTGCCCGCTGATCGCCGCGATGACCGGTTTGGACAGCCGCATCCGGGTCGGGCCCATCGGGCCCTCGGCGGCGTGGGACACGTCGTGGGCCGACGCCCCGGCGCTCGGCGCGTCGAGCCGGTTGCCGCGCTCGGTGCCCAGCGCCTTCAGGTCGGCACCCGCGCAGAACGTGCCGCCCTCACCCCACAGCACGGCCACGCTCGCCTCACCGTCGGCGTCGAACGCGCGGAACGCCTCGGCCAGCGCACGCGCGGTCGGCCCGTCCACGGCGTTGCGCACGTCGGGACGGGCCAGCACCACCGTTGTCACTGGCCCCTGCTTTTCCACCCGCACGCTCATGACACCGAACGATTCCATGATTCGCGTGCGGGTGGAACGGTCTGGGTCAGTCGATGCGCCAGGTGTCTCCGCTGCCGAGCAGGGCGGCGAGGTCGCCCGCGCCCTGCTGGGCGATGGCCTCGTCGATCTGCGTGCGCATCAGCTCGTCGTACGACGGGCGCTCCACCTGCCGGAAGATCCCGATCGGCGTGTGCTCGAACGTCGGCGAGTCCAGTCGCGACAGCGCGAACGCGAGCGACGGGTCCGGGTTCTTGGCGTCGTGCACCACGATGTCCGGGGAGTCCGCCGGCACGACCTCCAACGAACCGGAGGCCGACCGCCGCAGCGCCTTCTCGCCCTCGGCACCGAACACGATCGGCTCACCGTGCTCCAGCCGGACCGTCACGTCGTCGCGGGTCTCCGGGTTCTTCAGCGGCAGGAACGCGTCGTCGTTGAAGATGTTGCAGTTCTGGTAGATCTCCACGAGCGCCGTGCCGTTGTGCTGGGCGGCCTCCCGCAGCACCGACTGCAGGTGCTTGCGGTCGGAGTCGATCGTCCGGGCCACGAACGACGCCTCCGCGCCGATCGCGAGGGAGATCGGGTTGAACGGCGAGTCCAGCGACCCCAGCGGCGTCGACTTGGTGATCTTCCCGACCTCCGAGGTCGGGGAGTACTGGCCCTTGGTCAGCCCGTAGATCCGGTTGTTGAACAGCAGGATCTTCAGGTTGACGTTGCGGCGCAGCGCGTGGATCAGGTGGTTGCCGCCGATCGACAGCGAGTCGCCGTCGCCGGTCACCACCCACACCGACAGGTCCGGGCGCGAGGACGCCAGCCCGGTCGCGATCGCCGGGGCGCGCCCGTGGATCGAGTGGAACCCGTAGGTGTTCATGTAGTACGGGAACCGCGACGAGCAGCCGATGCCCGACACGAAGACGATGTTCTCCCGCTTCAGGCCGAGCTCCGGCAGGAAGCCCTGCACCGCGGCGAGGATCGCGTAGTCACCGCACCCGGGGCACCAGCGGACCTCCTGGTCGGTCTTGAAGTCCTTCGCGGTCTGCCGCTCGGGGTCCTTCGGAACGAGGGCGAGAGGGTCGCTCATGAGTTGATCACATCCCGGATGACGTCCGCGAGTTCTTCGGCCTTGAAAGGCAGGCCGCGGACGCGGTTGTAGCCGATCACGTCGACGAGGTAGCGACCGCGCAGGATCAGCGCGAGCTGACCCAGGTTGATCTCCGGCACGACCACCTTGTCGTACGAGCGCAGCACCTCTTCGAGGTTGGCCGGGAACGGGTTCAGGTGGCGCAGGTGCGCCTGCGCGACCTGCTCTCCGGAGTTGCGGATGCGGCGTACCGCCGCGGTGATCGCGCCGTACGTGCCGCCCCAGCCGAGCGCGAGCACGCGCGCGTCGCCCGACGGGTCGTCGACGGCCAGCGGCGCGATGTCGCGGGCGATGCCGTCGATCTTCGCCTGGCGCAGCCGCACCATCAGGTCGTGGTTGTTCGGGTCGTAGGAGATGTTGCCGCTGCCGTCGGCCTTCTCGATGCCGCCGATGCGGTGCTCCAGCCCCGGCGTGCCCGGCACCGCCCACGGCCGCGCCAGGGTGTCCGGGTCGCGCTTGAACGGCTGGAACTCCTCCTCGCTCGCCTGCGCGAACGCCGGCTCGATCTCCGGCAGCGAGTCGACGTCGGGCACCTGCCACGGCTCGGAGCCGTTCGCGAGGTAACCGTCGGACAGCACGATCACCGGTGTGCGGTACTTCACCGCGATCCGTGCCGCCTCGATGGCGGCCGCGAAGCAGTCCGACGGCGTACTCGGCGCCACCACCGGCACCGGCGCCTCGCCGTTACGGCCGTACAGCGCCTGCAGCAGGTCGGCCTGCTCGGTCTTGGTCGGCATGCCCGTCGACGGGCCCGCCCGCTGCACGTCGATGACGATCAGCGGCAGCTCCGTCGCGACGCCCAGGCCCACCGTCTCGCTCTTCAGCGAGATGCCCGGACCGGACGTGGTCGTCACACCGAGCGCGCCGCCGAACGACGCGCCGAGCGCGGCGCCCACCGCCGCGATCTCGTCCTCGGCCTGGAACGTTCGAACCCCGAACCGCTTGTGCTTCGACAGCTCGTGCAGGATGTCGGAGGCCGGCGTGATCGGGTACGAGCCGAGGAACAGCGGCAGCCCGGACCGTACACTCGCGGCGATCAGCCCGTACGCCAGGGCCATGTTGCCGGAGATGTTGCGGTACAGCCCCGGCGGCAGCGTCGCCGGCTTCACCTCGTACGACACCGAGAACGACTCGGTCGTCTCGCCGTAGCTCCAGCCCGCCTGGAAGGCCGCGATGTTGGCCTTCATGATCTCTGGCTTCTTGGCGAACTTGACCTCGAGGAAGCGGACCGTCGCCTCGGTCGGCCGGTGATACAGCCAGGACAGCAGACCGAGCGCGAACATGTTCTTCGCCCGCTCCGCGTCCTTCTTGGAGATGTCGAAGTCCTCGAGCGCCTTCACCGTCATCGACGTCAGCGGCAGCGAGTGCACGCGGAATTCGTCGAGCGAGCCGTCCTCGAGAGGGTTCGCGGCGTACCCGACCTTGGCCAGGGCGCGCTTGCTGAACTCGTCGGTGTTCACGATGAGGTCCGCGCCGCGCGGCAGGTCACCGACGTTGGCCTTCAGCGCAGCGGGATTCATCGCGACGAGAACGTTCGGCGCGTCACCCGGCGTGAGGATGTCGTGGTCGGCGAAGTGCAGCTGGAAGCTGGACACGCCGGGCAGCGTGCCGGCCGGCGCGCGGATCTCGGCGGGGAAGTTGGGCAGTGTTGACAGGTCATTGCCGAAGGCGGCCGTCTCCTGAGTGAAGCGGTCGCCGGTCAGCTGCATGCCGTCACCGGAGTCACCGGCGAAACGGATGATGACGCGGTCGAGTTGCCGGACCTGTTTGGTCACAGAGCAGGACCTCCTCGACGCGCGGCACTCGGGCGGAGGGAGGCATCCGCGTCCGACGTGCCACTTAGGCTTACCTTCATGCTACGTCCCGGATCACATGGATATTTCAACATCGGCCGTTAGAGCCTTGCTTGTGAGATGCGTCGCAGCGCCGAGTGATCCGCCCCGTCGACGTCCCCGACCGTACTGATTTCCCAGGTCAGGGCATGGCCATGCATGCGAAGGCGCCTCGGCGCGCCGCGAGAGACGGCCGGATCAGGCCGCCGATCCCGAACACAGGGCGCTCGCCGACCGGCAGAGGTCGACGTGCAGCCGTGCGAAGAGCAGGAGTCGGGACACGTGCCGAACTATAGGGCCTCGCCCTGGGCCCTCCCCGAAGCGGGTCGGCCACGGCATGTCACCGGGCGCGCCGGACCGTCGGCATGAGGCCGACGGTCTGCGGCATCGCCGGCATGAGGCCGAATCGCCGGCATGAGGCCGACGGTCTGCGGCATCGCCGGCATGAGGCCGACGGCCCTGCGAGGACGTCGAGGTCGCCGCGGTGCGGCGGCCCCGGCCGTCAGGGCCGCCGCGCGCCGGCCCCGTTTCAGCCGGTGCGCTGCTCCTGCGCCAACTTGCCCAGCAGCCCGTTCACGTCCGCGGAGGAGTTCACGGTCGCGTCGAAATTCGCCTTCGCGTGGACGGTGAACCGTCCGTTGTGCGACCGGTACCAGGACGACCAGTCCCCGCCGCTCGTCCGGCAGGAGAGGCTCGTCTGGCGATTCACGCTCGTCGACACCGCGTCCGTGCACGTCGACACGGTCCCCCCGCCCCCGCTGAACGCCACCTTCATCGTGACGTGGACGGCCCCCGAGGAGTCGCTCACCGTCGACGCGCGGATGTCGGCCCGCACCGTACAGCCCGACTCGCCGCAGCTGCCGAACTGCACCTTGCTGACCGGCAGCACGGTCAGATCGGGATCGTAGGCGTTCGCCAGACCCTGCACGTCGCTGCGGAGCCCCGTGAACACCGTGGCGATCGAGCCTGCCGGCACCGCGCTGACGTCGAACCCGTATCGCTGCGACCCCGAGTAGCCCTCGACCCGGAGCAGGCGACGCGGTTCGCTCTGGGTGATGTAGTACGTCCGAGGACCGGTCCTCATCTTGATCGCTTTGACGCCGTCGACCCTCGTCCGTACGGCGAGTGGATCGTTCATCGCCCCCCGGAGCGCGGACGCGAGCCGGGCCGGCGACAGATCGGCCAGGTTCAGCCTGGCGAGATCGTCGGGAGCCTTCGTCCACTTGCCGTCCGCCTTGGCGGCCCGGTCGGCGGACAGCCCCTGGGCGGCCCAGAAGGTGCGGTCCGCCTTGAGGTAGGTCGTCCCGCCGACGTCGAGCCGCGTGACCTGCGACCCGCCCGCCGTGTAGGTGCCGCGCACGCTCCCCGCCTTCGTGACGCTGAACGTCGACTGCCCGCCGTCGTACGTCCCCGTCAGGGTCGCCCCGGCCGCCTGGCCGAGCGCCTGACCGGCCTTGTTCGCGGCCTTGCCCGAGGTCGTCTTCGGGTTGTCGTCCGGGCCGCTCAGCGCCACGACGGCGATGACCGCCAGCAGGACCAGCAGCGCACCGCCCCCGGCCAGGACCGCGATCAGCGGGCCCTTCGACTTCTTCGCCGGCTGCGGCCCGAACCCGTACGGCTGTGGAGGGACACCCCACGGCTGCCCCCCGCCCCAGCCCGGCGGCCCGCCCGGCTGCCCCGCGTACGGCCCGGAGCCGCCGGGGATCCCCGGGTAAGGCGTCGTCGGCCCGCTGGGGTTCTCCGCGTACGGCCCAGGCCCACCGGGGCCACCCGGATACGGCGCTGGCCCGCTGGGGTTGTCGGCGTGGGGCCCGGGTCCGGTTTGGCCGCCTGGGTACGGCGCCGGCCCGCTGGGATGGTCCGCGTGGGGCCCAGGCCCACTTTGGGCGCCCGAGTACGGCGCCGGCCCGCTGGGGCTCTCAGGGTGAGGCCCGAAGCCGCCTGCAGCGCCGGGTGCGCCGACGGCTCCCAGCGCGCCGGGATAGGCCGACCCCTCAGGCGGTCGCTGATCCTGGCCTCCGCCCGGCGGCTCGGGCGGCCGCCACGCTGTTTCCTTCTCAGGAGGCATGGGGGAATCGGGACCGCCTTGCCACGCCGTGGTCTCCGGGGGCGCCACTGACGGCTCGGCCTGCCCGTCCTGGCCGGGCCACACGCCGGTCTCAGGGGGCGCCGTCGATGGCCCGGCCTGCCGGTCGTAGCCGGGCCAAACGCCAGTCTTAGCGGACGTCGCCGCCGACTCGGTCGGGCCGCCCTGGCGCGATGACTCGGACGGCTCGGGGGAATCCTGCGCCTGACCCGATGTTCCGGCCGGTGCCGAGTCGGCCGGCTGCGCCGGGCCTTCGGTCTGCGCCGACGGCTCCGGGGAGTCCGGTCGGTCCGGGCTCGATCCTCCCTCTTCAGGGGACGACTCGCGGGGTGCGGACGGTGCGCTCTGCTCCGAACCTTCGGCCTGCGCGGGTGGATTCGCGGCCTCCGCTGCTTCCGGCGGTTCGGTGGGCGCGGCCTCCTGCGGTCGATCAGGCTGTTCCAGGTCCGGCTGTTCGGGCAACGGCCCCTGAACGCCGTCTCGATCCGTGCTCAATGAAGTCCCCTGTATCCGTTCGTCGCCGTGACCCTATGTTTGTGCCTGATCGCCGGACAAGGCGGGGAAGCGGTTCTGTTACCCGCTCGATGCCCGTACGCACGTGTCCGGCCGCCGCGCACCCCTCTGCCGCTGTCGGGCGGCCGTCGACGAGGCGGGGCCGAGGCCCCGCTGCCCTGACCGTCCGGCGCGTTCTCCCGATGGTTATCCACAGCCTGTGGAGAAGGGTGGTGCCGGTCGCGCGGCTGCTGAAGGCTCTCGAGGTATGGACCCGGTCACCTTCATCTCCCGAAACGGCGGTGCGGTCACGCTCGCCCAGCTGATCGGCCAGGTAGGCCGTCGTTCGTTGCACCGTGCCCTCGCCGAGGGCCGGCTCGTCCGTCCGTTCTGGGGCACCTTCGCGTTACCCGGCACGCCGCGCGCCGTGGTCGCCGCGGTTCGGTACGGCGGCGTCGTGTCGCACGGTTCGGCCGCGCTGCTGTGGGGATGCCGGATGCTCCGGTCACCGGACGCCTGCCACGTGACGGTGCCCGCCACGAGCCCGAAGCGGGCGACCGACCCCGGGGTGCGGCTGCACTACGCCGATCTGCCGCCGGACGAAGTACGGGGCAGCGAATGGTCGCTGACCTCGCTCGCCCGTACGGTCGTGGACTGCGCGCGCACGCTTCCGCTCGGGGAGGCGGTGGTCGTCGGTGACTCCGCGCTGCGTCGCGGTTCGGCGCGCGTCGCCGGAGCGTGCGACGGGGTGAGCGCCGATGAGCTGTCCCGCCGCGCCGACGCCTTGTGCGGCCCCGGATCGCGGCGGACCCGCCGCGCCCTGCGGCTCCTGGACCCACGGGCCGAGTCGGTGCTGGAGTCGCTGTTCCGGGTGCTCGTCCACCTCGCTGGCCTTCCACCGCCGGCGACGCAGGTGCGGCTCCTCGACGGGCGGCTGACCGTCGACTTCTACTGGCCGTCGGCCCACGTGGTGGTCGAGGTGGAGGGATACGAGACGCATTCCGGCCGGTCGGCATGGCTTGAGGACTGCCGCCGCCACAACCGGCTGGTGGCCAACGGCTATCGGTCGCTGCGCTTCACCTGGGAGGACGTGCTCTATGGCCGGGACTACGTCGTGGAGACGCTGCGCGGCGCGCTCGAGCAGACCGACGTGCCGAAGACCGGGTGAACGTGATCGGCGAGCGGCTTCGCAGTCTGATCGTGCGGGCCGTTCGCCGAGCATTTCGCTCGCCGCCGTCGGGCCGTCCCGTCGCGTCGGCACTCGAAGGACGGTCGTGGAGCGGGGCCGATCGGATTACGCTGATCCCCATGCACGGCTATTACGGGAACTACCTGATGGTCGTCGTGCTGTTCGTGATCGGTGGTGCGATCGTGGGCGGCGCGCTCCTGGCCAACCGGGCATTGCGCCCGCATCGGCCGACCCGGGAGAAGCTCACGACGTACGAGTGCGGTGTCGATCCCGTCGGCGAGGGATGGGCGCAGTCGTACGTCCGTTACTACGTCTTCGCCTACCTGTACGTCGTGTTCGCGGTCGACGCGGTCTTCCTCTTCCCCTGGGCGACGGTCTTCTCCGCCAAGGGGTACGGCTACGTGACGCTCGGCGAGATGTTCGTCTTCCTCGCCTTCATCGCCGCCGGCCTCGCGTACGCCTGGAAGAAGGGCGTCCTGAGCTGGGTCTGACCCGTCCAGGCGGTCGGCCGTCAGCCCCATCGCTGCGATCCGTGGCCACCTTGTCGTGAGGTAGAGCTTCAGGACACGTAAGAATGGGGGCATGGGTGCCGTCGATCTCCCCGAGCCGCGCATCGGGCCCGCCTCCCGGCTCGCCCCGAAGCCGATCAAGTTCGTGCTCAACTGGGGGCGGCGGTACTCCCTCTGGGTGTTCAACTTCGGGCTCGCGTGCTGCGCGATCGAGTTCATCGCGACGTCGATGTCGCGGCACGACTTCATCCGGCTCGGCGTCATCCCCTTCGCTCCCGGGCCCCGGCAGGCCGACCTGATGGTGGTCTCCGGCACGGTCAGCGACAAGATGGCCCCCGCCGTGAAGCGGCTCTACGAGCAGATGCCCGAGCCGAAGTACGTCATCTCCTTCGGCGCGTGCTCCAACTGCGGCGGGCCGTACTGGGACTCCTACTGCGTGACGAAGGGCGTCGATCAGATCATCCCGGTCGACGTGTACGTTCCGGGGTGCCCGCCGCGGCCGGAGGCCCTCCTGCACGGGATCCTGAAGCTGCAGGAGAAGATCGCCGCGGAGTCCCTCGGCGAGCGGTACACCGGGACGCCGGAGGCGGTCGCGCCGCCCCCGCCGGTCGTACGGAAGCCGCCGACGCCGGCGGTGCTGCGCCGTCCGCTCGTGCTGCCGCCGGTGCCCGAGCCCGAAGAGATCGAGGCGGCCGAGCAGCCCACGCAGAAGCTGACCCCGCTGGGTGATGAGATCGGGTCGACCGGCACGCAGGAGCTCCCACCGGCCGAGCCCTCGCCCGATGCGGCCGGGGCACAGGACAGCACCGAGACGCAGGAGGTCCCCGTTCCGGACGTGCCCGGCGAACCGGTCTCTCCGGCGGCCGAGACTCAAGATCTTCCGGTGCCGGAGCCGCCCGCCGAGGACACGGAGGCCACTCGCGACCTGACCCCGGTGGAGGACACGGAGGCCACCCGGGATCTGACCCCGGTCGAGGACACGAAGACGACGCGGGACCTGCCCCCGGCGGGGGAGGTTCGCCGCGCCGCCGGGGAGGAGCCGACCGAGGTGCTTCCTTCGGTGGAGGAGGTTCGTAAGGCGGCCAAGGAAAGGGGTGCGGCGAAGCCCGCCGAGGAAGGCGCCGGGGCGGAGGACGAGCGGCCACGGCGGGCCGACGCGGCGGCGCAGAAGAGGACGCGGCGGTTGGGCGGCCGGTTGCGGCGGTTCACCGAGCCGCCGCCCGTGGGTGGCGACACCGATCACAACATCATTCCGGGGCTGAGCGATGACGATTGAGCTGGCCGTGGCGTGGACCCGCCGGTTCGGGGACGACGTGCACACCGAGGAAGCCTTCGGCATGCTGACCGTCGACGTGCCGCCGGAGCTGTGGGAGGAGGCGCTGACGTTCGCCCGGGACGACCTCGGCTGCGGCTTCTTCGACTGGCTGACCGCCGTCGATGAGTTGGAGCGCGGGTTCGCGATCGTCACGCACGTCCATTCTCTGGAGCAGGGACACCACCTGCTGGTCCGGACGATCGTGCCGCGTGAGGATCCGCGGCTGGTCAGCGCGACCGCGGTCTACCGCGGCGCGAACTGGCATGAGCGGGAGACGCATGAGATGTTCGGCGTGATCTTCGACGGGCATCCGGACCTTAAGCCGCTGCTGCTCCCGGACGGGTTCGAGGGGCATCCGCTGCGCAAGGAGTTCGTGCTGGCCGCGCGGGTGGCCAAGCCCTGGCCGGGGGCCAAGGAGCCGGGGGAGTCCGGGCACGGCGCGCCGAGCCGCCGTCGCATGCTGCCGCCCGGAGTGCCGCAGGACTGGGGCCCCGCCGCCCGCCAGGGTCCCGCCGCGGACGCGCGCCGGAGCCCTCGTCGTGGCGAGTCGGCGGGCGAGGCCCCCGCGGAACAGCCCGTACGCCGGCGGGCGCGCGGTATCGACCCGGAGGGCGGCGATGTCTGACGTTCTGGTCGTCGTCATCAAGCTGCTGCTGGTGGTCGGCGCGTTCGCCGTGCTGCCGCTGCTGGTCGGGCAGGCCGAGCACAAGGTCATGGCCCACATGCAGGGGCGCCTGGGTCCGATGTACGCCGGGGCGTTCCACGGCTGGGCCCAGCTGGTCGCGGACGGGGTGAAGTTCGCCCAGAAGGAGGACGTGATCCCGGCCGCCGCCGACCGGCGGATCTTCCAGCTCGCGCCGGCGGTCGCGCTGATCCCGTACCTCGTCACGCTGATCGTGATCCCGGTCGGGCCGGGCGGTCAGGTGGCCGTCTCGATGGATCCCGGGTTGTTCTTCGCGCTGGCGATGATCGGCGTCGGCGTGCTCGGCGCGATCATGGCCGGCTGGGCGAGCGCGAACAAGTACAGCCTGCTCGGCGGCATGCGGGTCGCGGCGCAGCTGCTCTCGTACGAGCTGCCGATGGTGCTGGCGGCCTCGTCGGTGGCGATGGCTGCCGGCAGCCTGAACCTCTCCACGATCGTCGACCAGTGGCGATGGTGGTGGCTGCCCTGGCAGGTGATCGGCGGAGTGGTCTTCTTCATCGCCGGCCTGGCCGAGCTGCGCCGCCCGCCGTTCGACATGCCGGTCGCCGACTCCGAGATCATCTTCGGCCCGTACACCGAGTACGCCGGGCTGCGGTTCGCCCTGTTCCTGCTGGCGGAGTACGCCGGGATCGTGGTGCTGAGCGCGCTGACGACCGTGCTCTTCCTGGGCGGCTGGAAGGGGCCGGTGCTCGATGAGCAGTTCGGCTGGCTCTGGACGCTGATCAAGGTGTTCGCGCTGTCGTTCGTCGTGATCTGGCTCCGGGTGAGTTATCCGCGGCTGCGCGAGGACCAGCTGCAGAAGCTCGCCTGGGCGGGTCTGGTGCCGCTCGCCCTCGTGCAGCTCGCCCTCACCGGCGTCATCAAGATCGCCATCGGCTGAGCCCGGCGGGCGGGCCCGTACGCCGGCGGCTCTGAGGCCCGGCCGCCGCGTCCGTACGGCGCGACCGGCCTGTTCGCCGAGCTCGGCTCCGCGATGGCGGGGGCGGTACTCTCGGGGCGGCGCGCTTCTGAGAGCCCGCCCTCGGGCGGGATGGTGCGTCACGGCCGGGCCGCCGAGTGCCGGCTCGGCGGCCCGGCACCGCCGCTCAGCCCTGTGGTGCGGGGACGATCTGCTCGAACCAGGTCAGGATCTCCGGCAGGGCCACGCGGATCGAGGCATTGTGGTCGACGTTCGCGCCGAGGTCGATCACGTCCGCGCGAAGCCGCGCACCGCAGTTCCGCGCGTTCTCGATGGGCACGTTCACATCGCCGCTCCCGGCGTACAGCCGGACCGGGACGCGCGGCCGCCACGAGCACGTACCGTCGCTCTCCCGCATCGCCCGCAGCAGCGCGCCGCTCGGCCGCCGAGCCCAGTCGACGAACGCCGGCGTCAGCAACCGCCGGGGATCGGCGGGCAGCGCGCTCGCGATCGCCTGCTCGTCGTGCCGACCGTCGAACAGGCCCTCCACCACCTGGGCGTACGGCTCCTGGAACGCCTCCGTGGGCCGGTCGTACAGGTGGTAGATCCGGTTCATCGCGGTGAGCCAGTAGGCGAAGTAGAAGACGGCGTTGCGCGGGGCGACCCGTCCGTCGAGCCCCGCCGGCGCCTCGACGCCTCGCACGTCGTACGGTCCGCTCACCGCGGCCAGCGCCGCCGGCCGGAAGTGCGGCACCTCGCCGGCCTGCAGCGCCTTGCCGAACCCCGTCGCCGCCTGCCCGCCCTGGGAGAAACCGGTGACCAGGACACGGCCGTCCAGGCTCCGGTGGTCGCGCGCGGCGAGCGTGCGAGCCGCCCGCAGCAGGTCCGCGGAGGCGCTGACCTCGGTCGGCGCGTGCGTGTACGGGTGACGCCCCGGCCCCTCGCCCAGCCCGAGGTAGTCGGGGGCCACGGCGGCGTACCCGTCCGCCGCGAAGGCCATCGCGCGGGCGCGGTCGGGCCGCGTGCTGCCATCGGTGGACGGCGCGTCGGTCTTCAGCACGAGCGTGCCGTGCTCGTACGCCACGACGGGCAGCAGGCGGGCGCGTGAGCGGGGAAGGGCGACCAGCCCGCTCGCGGTGGTCGCGCCACCCGAGGCACGGGTCGTCCGGTACACGACGCGGTAGGCGTCGACGCCGTACCGCACGGGCGTCGTGAGGCCGTCGCCGCGCAGATACGCCGCCGTGTCATCGCGTGAGAGGTGGGCGACAGGGGTGACGGAGACGACGGAACCTCGTGCCTCCGCCGTGATGCCGCTCGTGCCGCTGAGGGCGAGACCCACGGCCACCATCTGTTTGATCATGCTGGACCTTCCGAAGACTTCTGAGAGCCCGCCCAGAGGCGGGATGGTGTCGTGCGGGACGGGTGCCGGCCCGTGATCCGCACGCCGGACAAGCTACCGCATTGCCGAGAAAATTCTGCAGAGATATCTTTGCAATCATGGCCGACATGAGCAGCGCCGAGCGCACCGCGCTATACCGGACGCTCGGCAACCCGCTGCGGCGGAGCATGCTGGAGTACCTCGAGCGCCACGGCGAGGCCAACTCCACCGCTCTCGCCGCCGCTCTGGGGGAGAGCACCGGGACGACCAGCTATCACCTGCGGAAACTCGCCGAACTGAACCTCATCGAGGAGGTCCCGGAGAAGTCCGGCGGCCGCGAACGGTGGTGGCGGCCGCTGCCGTTCAGCCACCAGACGCCCGACCCCGCGACGATGGCGCCGGCCGAGTACGCCGCCGCCGAGAACCTCGCCAGGCTCAAGCTCGCCGCCGACACGGAGCTCTACATTCGGGCGCTCAAGGAGTACGCCGGACCGGAGGGCTGGGCTCAGGTTCAGCGGCACAACGGCGCGTACCTCGCGAAGGAGGACCTCCACGCCTTCGTTCGCGACTACCTCGCACTGGTCGACCGCTACTCGCTGGCCCAGGCGGACGCCTCCGAGGACGCCCGCCGGATCGCCTTCCGCTTCTTCTGCGTACCCGACGACCCGGCCGTCACTGAGTGAAGGGTGCGAACGGAGTCGTGCCGAAGGGGCTTGACGGGCGATGGCTAATCACATTAGCTTTATGGCTATCGAGATTAGCCAAAGGAGATGGCGATGACCGAGTTCCTGAGCATCGACGGCGGACGGATCGCCTACGACGTGACCGGTGAGGGCCCGCTGGTCGTGCTCTCGCACGGCATGGGGGACATGCGCAGCGCCTACGGCGTCCTGGCCCAGCGGCTCGTCGCGGCCGGCTTCCGGGTGGCGACCACGGACCTGCGCGGGCACGGCGAGTCCAGCACCGGCTGGGCGTCCTACACCCGCACGGACACGGCCGGCGACCTGCTGGCGCTGATCCGCCACCTGGGCGGGCCGGCGGTCGTCGTGGGGCACTCCTTCTCCGGCGGGTCCGCCACGGTCGCGGCGGCTCAGGAGCCGGAGCTCGTCAGCGCCATCGTCGAGATCGACCCGTTCACCCGCGCCCAGAAGATCGACTTCGGTGGCCTCCTGACGAACGGCCGGTACCGCAAGGGCCTGAGCCTGCTCATGAGGACGGCGATGACCGGCAGCGTGAAGCTGTGGGCCCGCTACCTCGACCACGCCGTCCCCGGCGCGAAGCCCGCCGACTTCGCCGAGCGGGTCGACGCGATCCGCGCCAACCTGAGCGAGGACGGCCGCATGGCCGCCATGCGGAAGATGGGGATGTCCAAGCCGGTCGACGCCGGCGCGCAGCTCGGTAACATCCGGTGCGCGGCGTTGGTGATCATGGGCACGCTCGACCCCGACTGGGCCGACCCGAAGGCCGAGGCGGACGGCATCGTCGCCGAGATGCCCGCCGGGCTCGGCACGGTCGCGATGATCGACGGCGCCGGGCACTACCCGCACACGCAGTTCCCCGAGGAGGTCGCCGCGGTCATGGTGCCGTTCCTCAAGGAGCACACGGCGGCCTGATCGGAGGAGGATCCATGCCACGGGGAAGACTGACCGCCGCCGACGTCGTCCGGGCCGGGGCCGAGCTGGCCGACGAAGTCGGCTACCAGGACCTGGCGATGGGCGCGCTCGCCCAGCGGCTCGGCGTCCGCACCCCGTCCCTGTACAAGCACGTCGACGGCCTGGACGACCTTCGTCGCCGGATCGCCACCCTGGCGATGACCGAACTCGGCGAGGCCGTCCGGGCCGCCATGCAGGGCAAGGCCGGCTCGGACGCGCTGGCCGCCTTCGCCCGGGCGTTCGCCACATACGTCACCGCCCACCCCGGCCGCTACACCGCGACGATTGGGGCCGAGGTCACCGGACCTGGCGACGATCTGTACGACGCGAGCGCCCGGGTCCTCGAGTCGATGGCCGCGATCCTGCGCGGCTACGGCGTCGACGAGAGCGAGATGGTCCACGCGATCCGCACGCTGCGGTGCCTCTTCCACGGGTTCGCCGCGCTGCAGGCCTCGAAGGGCTTCCAGTGGAGCGGCGACGTCGACGAGAGTTTCGACTGGATGATCGGCTTCGTCGACCGCGGCCTCCGGCCTAAGACCTGAGGTAGTGGAGGACCGCCAGCACCCGGCGGTGATCGTCGCCGCCCGGGGCCAGGCCGAGCTTGGTGAAGATGTTGGCGATGTGCTTCTCCACCGCCCGGTCGGAGACGACGAGGGTCTTGGCGATCGCCGTGTTCGTCCGGCCCTCGGCCATCAGGGCCAGGACCTCTCGCTCGCGCGGGGTCAGCGCGCCGACGCCCTGGTGACGCGAGCCCAGCAACTGCTTGACCACTTCCGGGTCCAGGGCGGTCCCGCCCGCGTCGACCCGCCGCAGCGCGTCGACGAAGTCGTCGAGGTCGGCGACGCGCTCCTTGAGCAGGTAGCCGACGCCCGAGGGCGACCCGGCCAGCAGGTCGGCGGCGAACCGCGTCTCGACGTACTGGGAGAACAGCAGGAGCCCGACGTGCGGATGGTCACGGCGCAGGTCGAGCGCCGCACGCAGCCCCTCGTCGGTGTGCGTCGGCGGCATCCGGATGTCGATGACGGCGACGTCCGGGCGGTGCGCCGCGACCGCCTCCCGCAACGACGCGGCGTCCCCCACTCCCGCGACCACCTCGTGCCCGCGGGCGGCCAGCAGCTGGGCCAGCCCTTCCCGCAGGATGACGGCGTCGTCTGCGATCACAATGCGCACGGGCGGATCCTACGCGCGAGAGGGGAGTTCGACGGTGACCGTCGTCGGGCCGCCGGGCGGGCTGACGACCTCCAGGAGGCCGTCGACCGGCCGGATCCGCTCAGCGAGTCCGGGCAGGCCCGAACCCGCGCCGACGATCGCGCCGCCCGAGCCGTCGTCCCACACACGCAGCCGCAGGCGATCGTCGTGCTGAACGATCTCGATCCCGGCCCGGCTCGCGCCGCTGTGCTTGATGACGTTGGTCAGCAGCTCGGCGGCGCAGAAGTACGCGATCGACTCGATCGCCGCCGTCGGCCGTACGGGGATGTCGGCGCGCAGCTCCACGGGCAGGCTGGCGCCCGCCACGAGCGTGGCCAGGGCGGCGTCGAGCCCGCTGTCCAGGACGGGCGGGTGAATGCCGCGGACGAGTTCGCGCAGTTCGGTGATCGCCGCCTTCGCCGTCGACTGGGCGGCGGTGGCGAGCTCCCGGACCGGGCCGTCCGGCGCGGTCTCCCGCATCAGGGTGAGCTGCATGGTCAGTGCGACCAGACGGGCCTGTGCGCCGTCGTGCAGGTCCCGCTCGATGCGGCGGAGCGTCGCGGCGGCGTCGTCGACCGCGCTCGCCCGGGTCTCCTCCAGGGTGCGGATGCGCTCAGCGGTGTCGGACGCGCCCAGCAGCCGCCGGATCAGCATCCGGTCCAGCAGCACGACCGCCCGCACCGCCCACGGCGCGACCAGCAGGAGGACGACGCCGACGGCCGCGACGACCAGATCGGACGGCCAGGCGTCGAAGGGGAAGCCGCCGAGCAGGCCGCGCGTGTCCCGGGCCGTCACGTCATTCCAGCCGAACGCGCGTTGCAGGGGATACGTGAGCCCGACGACGCCCCATCCCCAGGTGAAGAGGACGACGTAGAGGTACAGCGCGGCGAGGGGCAGCCGCAGGAGGAAGTAGGCCATCGCCCGCCAGCCGGCGGCGTCGCCGAGCGCGGCCTGGACCCGGCCGTAGAGGCCGGTGCCCGGTCGCGGCGACGCCGGCGGCCGTACCCGCTCCCCGAGGAGCTGCCCGGCCGACGCGCGGTACAGGCCGGCCACCCGCCGGGCGCCGGTCAGCGCCAGCGCGAGCAGGGGGATGCCGACGGCGGTGACGGCCAGACCGGCGCCGAGCGCGAGCGCCGCCACCGCGTAGCAGAATCCGGGGACCGCCAGGGGGATGCTCGTGAGGGCGTACAGCAGTTCCGCCGCCGTCCGCCGGCCGAACGACGCCCGCAGCATGCCCGCCACCCGGGACGCCGCCCGCGAGGCCACTGCCCCGGACGTCGCGCCCGGGCTCAGGCGTCGCATCGCCCCAGGATCCGGACGTGGAGCGCGTTCAGGCCGCGCAGGATCCACGGCATGAGGAACAGGAACGTCAGCCCGCCGAAGACCGCGTGAAACGCCCAGGCTCCGGCGAACGTGGGGCCACCCCACGCGTGCTCGTACGATCCGCCCATTCCGATCAGCCAACGTACCGGGTAGCCCAGGTTCATGGCCACGAGCAGCCATCCGTAAGCGGTGATCACGAGGCTGATGTAGGCGAGCGGCAGCGCGGCGATCCCCCGCAGCCGGGTGGCCCGCACCTCGCGGCCGAGGAGCGCGCCCGCCAGCCGCCGCTGCAGCCGCCCGCCATCGGCGATCGCCAGCAGCGCGGTGACGGGTGACGCGAGGACGTAGCCGGTGCGCCGCCAGGGCTCGGCGGTGAACGGTGTCCGCCACCAGGTGGCGGTCGAGGATCGAGAGGTCAGGGCGGTCATCGAGGTCTCCCCGGTCGAGCGGCGAAGTCGTGCCTCCATGCTCGCGACCGGGTGCCCCACGGGGCGATCGTGGCAGTACGGAAACCGGGGTTCGGTCAGCCCCACCCGTCAATGGAGGAACAGGCCGTACTCCGCGATGTCGGGGACGATCCGGGGCGGCAGGTCGGCCTGCATCGCCAGCTCCTCGGCGGAGATGAAGGCCCCGTGCTCGGCCCGGCAGCGGACGATCCGGTCGACGATCTCCGGCGTGACGCCGGGCAGCATGCTCAGCGCCTGCGGCGGGGCGTGGTTCACGTCGATCAGCCCGCCGTCGTCGTAGGGGCGCGGGCCCAGGTCGGGCCGGCCGATCTGCAGCTCGTGCGCCATGACGCGATCCTCCGTCGCGATCCGGCGGGCCTCGTCGCGGAGCGTCCGGCGGTACCGCGCCGCCTCCACGACCCGGCGGTTCCGCTGGTCGCTGGGGTCGGCGGGCGGGTAGAGGCGCGAGCGGATGCCAACGGCGTGCATCCCACTGAAGATCCACGTGCCGAGCAGCAGGAGCAGGCCGAACATGTGCGGCATGTCGCCCTGCGCGGTGAGCGCCTCGTACGAAGCGACCAGCGCGCCCGTGTACCCCGCCGCGGCCACCGCGAGCCCCGGCGACCGCCGCCGGACCGCGGCGTACAGGAACGAGACCGGCGAACCGAGACCCACCGTGATGAGCGGCACCACCGCCCAGCCCATCCCGTCGGAGGGGGGCTTCGGCGGAAGCCGTGACGACCGTCGTTCAGGCGGGGGCATCGGCGACCGCGTCATGGGCCGATGGTAAGCCGGGCGAGCCTCGAAGTGCCTCACCCCGCTTGGACGCGATGGGAGTACCGTCGGTTTCGGAACCCGCTCTCTATACGTAATCATGGTGAACCGTGGCACGGCTTCCCGGAACTGGCCTGGCGAAGGGTCTCGCGGTAACGCTGCGGACGATGACGCGGCGATCGATCACGCGGCAGTACCCCGAGGTGCAGCCCGACCTGCCGCCACGCAGTCGTGGCGTCATCGCGCTGTTCGAGGAGAACTGCACTGTCTGCATGCTCTGCGCCCGCGAATGCCCCGACTGGTGCATCTACATCGACTCGCACAAGGAGACGCTGCCCGCGCCGGAGGGTGGCCGGGCGCGCACCCGTAACGTCCTCGACCGGTTCGCCATCGACTTCGCGCTCTGCATGTACTGCGGGATCTGCATCGAGGCGTGCCCGTTCGACGCGCTGTTCTGGTCGCCGGAGTTCGAGTACGCCGAGTACGACATCAACGAGCTGACCCACGAGCGCGAGCGGCTCCGCGAGTGGATGTGGACGGTCCCGCCGCCGCCCGCACACGACCCCGGCGCCGAGTCGCCCAAGGAGCTGAAGACGAGGTGACCGCGGCGGACGTCGTCATCGTGCTGCTCGGAGTCGTCGCCGTGGGCGCCGGCGTGCTCGTCGTCGGCACGCGGCAGCTCGTGCACGCCGCCCTGTGGCTGGTCGTCTCGTTCGGTGCGCTGGCCGGCTCGTACGTCGTGCTGGCGGCGGAGTTCGTCGCCTGGGTGCAGGTGCTGATCTACGTCGGGGCCGTCGTCGTGCTCCTGCTGTTCGGGATCATGCTGACCCGAGCGCCGATCGGCCGTTCGGAGGATCTCGACTCCGGCAACCGGATCGTCGCCCTCGTCGTCGCGGCGGCGACCGCGGGTGTGCTGGTGACGACGCTGGTCCGCGGGTTCCGCTCGGCGTACGTGCCGATCAAGGACCGGGTGGGCAGCGGGTCGTCGCACACGCTGGGCGCGAGCCTGTTCCAGACGTGGGTGCTGCCGTTCGAGGCGCTGTCGGTGCTGCTGCTGGCCGCGCTGATCGGCGCGATCGTGCTGTCCCGCACCGACATCCGGGGCGCGGGTCCCGAGCCCGACGAGGAGCCGGAGCGCCGGCGGCGGCCGATCGCGCCACGCGGCCCGGTCGCCCGGCGGATCGGCGCGGCCAAGCGCCGGACCGCCCCCGACGAGGAGGACACGATCGTGCTGTCCCGCGTGGACGAGGAGATCTGATGCACCTCGTCTACCCGGTGGTGATCGCGGCCCTGCTGTTCTCCGTGGGCGTGTACGGCGTCCTCGCCCGCCGCAACGCCATCCTCGTGCTGATGTCCGTCGAGCTGATGCTCAACGCGGTCAACCTCAACCTCGTCGTGTTCGACATGAAGTGGGCCGACCGGCTGCACGGCGGCCAGGTGCTGACGCTGTTCGTCATCGTGCTCGCGGCCGCCGAGGTGGGCATCGGCCTGGCGCTGGTGCTCCTCATCTACCGCAATCGCCGTACGGTCGACGTCGACCGGCTCCGCACGCTCTCCGAGGGCGACCCGGACCCCGACCTCGACGTGGGCGCCATGACCGACGACGAAGGGGTGCGCCGGTGATCGTCCTGGCGGCCGTCGCGGTCGTGCTCCCGTTCGCCGCCGCGTTCGCCGGCATGCTGTTCGGGCACACGGTCTCGCATCTGCTGTCCCCGCTGGTGCGCCGGCTGCGCGCGCCGGCGCCGGGTGCCGCCCGGCGCGGCGCGCTCGTGCTGGCCCGGCGGATGCCCGCGAACGGCCCGGCCCTCATCGCCGTCCTGCCCATCGCGGTCTCGACGGTGCTCACCGCCGTCCTGGCGGTCTACGAGTGGCAGCGGCCGGGCCTGCGCGTGGGCACGCTGGCGCGCATCCCGACGGGAAGCCTGTCCATCGGCGTGTCCCTGAACGTCGACGGGCTGTCCGCGGTCGTGGCGCTCCTCGTCTGCTGCGTGGCGCTGGCGGTGCAGATCTACTCCGTCGCCTACATGCGCGACGACCCGCGCTACTCCTCCTACGCCGCGTTCGTGTCGCTGTTCACCGCGGCGATGCTGCTCGTCGTCCTGTCCGGCGACCTGCTGGTGCTGTACGTCGGCTGGGAGGTCATGGGCATCTGCTCGTACTTCCTGATCGGGCACTACTGGCACGACCGGGCGACGTCACGGGCGGCGGTGAAGGCGTTCCTCGTCACCCGGCTCGGTGACGTCGGCTTCCTGTTCGGCATCTTCGTGCTCGGCCTGGGCGCGCACTCCTTCGACCTGCGGACCGTCCTCGCGCACGTCCCGGCCATGTCGCACACGACGCTCGTCGCGGGGACGCTCCTGCTGCTGTGCGGCGTCGCGGGCAAGAGCGCGCAGTTCCCGCTGCACACCTGGCTGCCGGACGCCATGGCCGGTCCGACGCCGATCAGCGCGCTGATCCACGCGGCGACCATGGTCGCGGCGGGCGTGTACGTCGTCGCGCGGCTCTACCCGGCGTTCTTCCTCGCACCCGCGTCGCTGACGGTGCTGGGCGTCATCGCGGCCATCTCGATGCTCGGCGCGGCGCTGGCGGCGCTCGCGCAGGACGATCTCAAGCGCGTGCTCGCGTACTCCACGATCAGCCAGCTCGCGTACATGGCGGCGGGGCTGGCCGTCGGCACGCGCGACGGTGCGGTGTTCCACCTGCTGGCGCACGGCGCGTTCAAGGCGCTGCTGTTCCTCGGCGCGGGCTGCGTGATCGTCACGGTCGGCTCGAACATGATGAGCGCGATGGGCGGCCTGCGCCTGGCCATGCCGGTGACGTTCTGGTCGATGACGGTCGGCTTCGCCGCGCTGGCCGGGCTCCCGCCCGCCAGCGGCTTCTTCAGCAAGGACACGATCCTGTCCCAGGCCTGGCGCGCCACCCACGGGCAAACGACGCTGCACGCCGGTGGCTGGTTCGCGTACGCGCCGCTGTCGAAGAACAATGCGACTCCCATGGATGTGGTGAGGACGGCGGTGCCGGGCATCCCGTCGTGGGTCGCCTGGCTGGTGCTCGTCACGGGACTGCTGACCGCCGTGATCACCGCCGCGTACGCGATGCGGACCTGGCTGGTGACGTTCTTCGGGGAGAAGCGGTCGGAGTTCCAGCCGCGGGAGGCGACGCCGCTGATGCGCTGGCCGGTCGCCGTCCTGGCGATTCCGGCGCTCATCCTCGGCTTCTTCGGGCTCGGCAGCGACGGGCTGCGGCCCGAGTGGGGCATGGCGGTGATCTCGTTGCTGTGCGCCGCCGCCGGCGCGGGCGGCGTGTACCTCGTGTGGAACAACGACCCGGCCTTGGACCCGGTGCGCCTGCTCGGCCCGGCGCGGCCGGTCCTGCGCGCCGCCTTCTACGTCGACACCGTCTACGATGTCGCGATCGTCCGGCCGGTGCTGGCTCTGGCCCGGCTCGTCGTCCACGCCGACGCGCGGGTCGTCGACGCGGGCGTCGAGGGCTCCGGGCGGGGCGCTCGACGGCTCGGCGGCCTGCTGCGGGCCACCGAGGGCGGCAACGCGCAGGCGTACGTGTCCGGGCTCTTCGCGGGAGTGGTGCTGATCGTGGTCGCGGTGGTGGTGCTGACATGATCCTCGTGGCGATGCTGGCCGTGCCTTTCCTCGGCGCGCTGGGGATGCTCGTGCCGCTGCCCGGGAGCCCGCGCCGGGTGACCCGCCTGTCCCGGCTGTACGGGCTGGCCGTGACGGCGGTGACGCTCGCGCTGGCCGTCGTGGCGGCGGTGGCCTTCGACTACGGCCGGCGTGGCCCGCAGCTCGGCGTGAACGTCACCTGGGCCGGTTCGATCGGGCTCCGCTTCCACCTGGGCGTCGACGGCATCTCGCTGCCGCTGATCGTGCTGACGGCGGCGCTGACGTTCCTGTGCATGGTCTATTCGGCCCGCGTGCTCCCTTCGGCGGGCGGGTCGCCACAGGCGCTGATCGGGCTGATCCTGCTGCTCGAGGTCGGGATGCTCGGCACGTTCGTGTCCCTCGACCTCCTGCTGTTCTTCGTGTTCTTCGAGGTCGTCCTCATCCCGATGTACTTCGTGATCGCCGACTGGGGCGGCTCGGGCGGCAAGGACTCCGCCGGGCGCGCCCGGGCGGCGGCGAACAAGTTCATCCTCTACACCCTGCTCGGCTCGGGTTTCCTGCTCGTCGGCATCCTCATCGTCGCGGTGAACGCCGGCACGTTCGACATGACCGCCCTCACCGCGCGGCACGGCGCCGGCCTGTCCCACGGCCTGCAGATCGCCGCGTTCGGGCTGCTGGCCCTGGGGTTCGCGGTCAAGACGCCGATGTGGCCGCTGCACACCTGGCTGCCGGACGCCCACACCGAGGCGCCCACCGTCGGCTCCGTGCTCCTCGCCGGGGTGCTGCTGAAGATGGGCACGTACGGCTTCGTCCGCATCGCCGTGCCGATGGCGCCGGAGGGCGCGAAGGTGTGGGCGCCGTGGCTCGGCCTCCTCGCCGTCATCGGGATCGTGTACGGCGCGCTCGCCTGCCTCGCGCAGCGGGATCTCAAGCGCATGATCGCCTACTCGTCGATCGGGCACATGGGCTTCGTGCTGCTGGGCATCGCGACGCTCACGCCGGTGGGGCTGAACGCCGCGCTGTTCGGCAACATCGCGCACGGCCTCATCACCGGCCTGCTGTTCTTCCTGGCCGGGGCGGTCAAGGAGCGGTACGGCACGGGTGACCTGGACGCCCTGGGCGGCGGCATGCTCGCCAAGGCGCCGTACCTCGGTTCGATCCTCACGTTCGCGTCGGTGGCCAGCCTGGGGCTGCCGGGCCTGGCCGGGTTCTGGGGCGAGATGCTCGCGCTGCTCGGCGCGTACCAGCCCCACGCCGGGCTGCCGAGGCCGACGTTCGTGACCTTCATGGCGGTCGGCGGGATCGGGGCGGTGCTCACCGCGGCGTACTTCCTGCGAATGCTGTCCAAGGTCACGCACGGCCCGGTGGCCGAGCGCTGGCGTGACACCCGGTTCGCGGACGTCATGTCGCACGAGCTGCTGGCCTGGACGCCGCTGATCACCGCCACGGTGTTCATCGGGCTGTGGCCGAAGACGCTTCTCGCCCTCACCGACGGGGCCGTCCACCTGCTCCTGGGGGCCCGATGATCCAGTCGATCGACTACCTGGCGATCCTCCCGGCCCTGATCGTCGCGGTGGCGTCGGTCGCCGTACTGCTGGCCGACGCGTTCGGTGCCGCCGCGAAGGCGGTCGGCGCGCTCACCGTCCTGTCCCTGGTGGCGGCCGCGGTGGCGCTGCCGTTCGGCCACGGGCGGTCGACGCTCTGCGCGGCCGCCGTCCGGCCCGGCGGCCACCCCTCCTGCTCGTACGTCGCCGACGACTTCACCGTGCTGTTCCAGGCGGTGGTGCTGCTCGCGGCCATCGTCGTCGTGCTGCTGTCGCACGGCGAGATGCGGCGGTCGGCGCTGCCGGTGGGGGAGTACCACTTCCTGCTGCTCGCCGCGATCCTCGGCGCGCTGCTGCTCGCGGCGGGCCGGGACCTGATCACGCTCGTCGTCGCGCTGGAGACGCTGTCGCTGCCGGTGTTCGCGCTCGTGGCGCTGCGGCGGTACGACGGGACGGCGTCCGAGGCGGCGCTGAAGCTGTTCCTGGTGTCGGTCGTGTCGTCGGCGGTGACGCTCTTCGGCATCAGCCTCGTGTACGGCGTCACCGGCGCGATGCACCTCGACCGGGTGGCCGCGGGCCTGGCCCACGCGCACGGCGACCTGCGGCCCGTGGCGGCGGCGGGCATCGTCCTGACCGTCGCCGGCTTCGGCTTCAAGATCGCGGCGGTGCCGTTCCACTTCTGGGCCCCGGACGTCTACCAGGGCTCCCCGCTGCCGGTCGCGGCGTTCCTGTCGGTCGTGTCGAAGGCGGGCGGCTTCGCCGGGCTGACGCTCGTGCTGACCGTCGGGTTCTGGCCGTTCGGCCACACGTGGGGCCCGCTGATGGGCGTGCTGTCGGCGGCGACGATGACGCTCGGCAACCTCCTGGCCCTCCGCCAGACCGACGCCGTGCGCCTGCTCGCGTGGTCCTCGGTGGCGCAGAGCGGCTACATCCTCGCGCCGATGGCGGGGGGCGCTCGCGTACGCCCGCACGAGTGGATGACGGCCACGGCCGCGTACGTCGCCATGTACGCGATCATGAACATCGGGGCGTTCGCCGTCGTCACGGTCGCCGCCCGACGCGGGGTCCGCGACCTGGAGTCCTACCGGGGCCTGGCGCGGGTCAACCCGGGCAGCGCCCTCGCCCTGGCGTTCTTCCTCATCTGCCTGGCCGGGCTGCCGCCGGGCGTCATGGGGCTGCTCGCCAAGGTCGTGGTGTTCCGGGCGGCGGTCGGCGGCGCGGCCATCTGGCTCGCGGTGATCATGGCGATCAACACCGTCATCGGCCTGTACTACTACCTGACCTGGGCCGCGCGGCTCTTCGCCGCCGGAAAGGCCGAGCGCGTACGCGTGGGCCGCGCGGGCGGAATCGCGATCGCGGTCGCGCTGGCCGGGGCGATCGTGGTCTCCGTGGCTCCTGAGCTGGTGCTGCACGCGGCGGCCCTGGCAGTGCCTTAGGGCCCGGCTCGACGTCCCCGTCCGTAGCGACGTCGAGATAGGCCCTGACGGGAACATTTCTCCTGGTCAGACCGTTGATCTTAACGGGGACAAGGGGAGGTGTCGTAGTGCGTTTCAACGGTGTGAAGACGGCCGCCCTGCTGGGGGTCATGTCGGCGCTGATCCTCCTCATCGGAGGCGCGCTCGGCGGCCGTGTCGGTCTGACGATCGCCCTCGTGATCGCGCTGGTCACGAACGGCGTCGCGTACTTCTTCAGCGACCGCATCGCGCTGTCGGCCATGCGCTCCCGGCCGGTGAGCGAGGTCGAACAGCCGGTGATGTACCGCATCGTCCGCGAGCTGTCGACGGGTGCCCGCCAGCCCATGCCACGCCTGTACATCTCGCCCACGATCGCGCCGAACGCCTTCGCCACCGGGCGCAACCCGCGCAACGCGGCGGTCTGCTGCACGACGGGCATCCTGCAGATCCTCGACGAGCGTGAACTGCGCGCGGTCCTCGCGCACGAGCTGTCGCACGTCTACAACCGCGACATCCTGATCTCCTCGGTGGCGGGGGCCCTGGCCGCCGTCGTCACCTGGGTGGCGAACCTCGCCTGGCTGATCCCGTTCGGCAACTCCGACGACGAGGACGGCCCCGGCGTGTTCGGGGCGCTGCTCATGATGATCCTCGGCCCGATCGCGGCCACGATCGTGCAGCTGGCCATCAGCCGTACCCGGGAGTTCCAGGCCGACAAGTCCGGCGCCCAGCTCAGCGGTGACCCGCTCGCCCTCGCCTCCGCCCTGCGCAAGATCGAGAGCGGCACGCGCCAGCTGCCCCTGCCGGAGGACGGCCGCCTGACCGCGGTGAGCCACCTGATGATCGCCAACCCGTTCCGGGGCGAGGGGCTGGTCCGCCTGTTCTCGACCCACCCGCCGACCGCCCAGCGCATCGCCCGCCTCGAGGAGATGGCCGGCTACCGCCGCTGAATATTCTGCGCGGTTGCGAATGTGACGTGATTCACGTAATTCACCGCTAATTACTGGCAATTCCGTCGAGTGCGGCATGGGGGATGTGCCGTGATCGTTACGATCGACTGCTATGAGTCGATCTTTGAAGGGGGCGCTCGCCGTGGCGGCGGGCGGAGCGGTCGTCGCGACGACGGCCGTGGCCCTCGCGCAGACGGATACGAGCACCGCGACGCAGACGGCGGCCACCAGCGGCGACCTTAAGACCGACATCGACAACATCCTCACGGACAGCCGCCTCAAGGGCGCGAGCATCGGTGTCATCATCCGCAACGCCAAGTCCGGCGCGGTCCTCTACGACCGTGGTTCAGACGACCAGAAGATCCCGGGCTCGAACAACAAGATCGAGACCTCCACCGCGGCGTTCGGGATCCTCGGCGCCGACTACCGGTTCAAGACCACCGTCTACACGCGCGGCGCGAACCTGTACCTGAAGGGCACCGGCGACCCCACCCTGCAGGGAGCCGACTACGACAAGCTCGCCGCCGCGGTCCGGGCCAAGGGCATCAAGAAGATCAAGGGCAACCTGATCGCCGACGACACCTGGTTCGACCAGGAGTACACCCCGGCGGGCTGGGACCCCACGGACCTGCCCTACTCGTACGCGGCCGGGATCTCGGCCCTGAACGTGTCCCCGGACAGCGTGTTCGACGCCGGATCGATCGGAGTGGCCATCACCCCGGGCCAGGAGGGCCAGCCCGTCAAGGTCGCCCTGACCCCCGCGACGAGCGTCGTGAAGATCGATAATCGCGCGACGACGGCGAAGGCGGGAACAAGCTCCACCGTGTCGGTCGACCGTAAGGGCGGCACGGTCGTCATCACCGGCTCCTACCCGGCGAACGGCGGTAAGGAGAACCACCTCTCCACCGCGCCGAACCCGACGCAGTACGCGGCCGACGTCTTCCGCCGCGCCCTCAAGGCGCACGGCGTAACCGTCGTCGGGTCGACCAAGCGGGCCGCGACCCCCAAGGGCGCCAAGGCCGTCACCACCCGGAAGTCGATGACGCTGTCCCAGCTGGCGACGCCCTTCCTCAAGCTCAGCAACAACCAGATCGCCGAGATCCTGACCAAGGCGATCGGCCGTAAGAGCGCGGGCAAGGGCACCCGGGCCGCGGGCATCGCCGCGATCTCCAAGTACCTGAAGACGCTCGGCGTCGACACCACCAAGGTCAAGCAGACCGACGGCTCCGGGCTCTCGCGCACGAACCAGACGACGCCCAGGCAGGTGAGCGTCCTCCTCCAGGCGGTGCAGCCGAAACCCTGGTACAAGACCTGGTACAACGCCCTGCCCATCGCCGGCCAGCCCGACCAGCTCGTCGGCGGCACCCTGGCGTCGCGGATGAAGGGAACCGCCGCCGCCGGGAACGTCCACGCGAAGTCCGGCACGCTCACCGGCGTCACGGCGCTGAGCGGCTACGTGAAGGACGACACGGGACAGCCGCTGATCTTCTCCATCATGTTCAACGGCTACCAGGGCGGTGCGCCCAAGGACATCGAGGACAAGATCGCGATCCGCCTCGCGTCGGGCAAGTCCGCCGGCACGCAGAGCACCCTCCGCAAGGAGACGGCGCAGAACGGCGGCAACCTCGAAAGCTCCTGGACCAGGGGCAAGGCCACGAACCGCTGATCGCGGCCAACGGTTCCTGAGTGTCCGGATCGGTGCCCCGTACGCACTTGGCCGTGCGTGCGGGGCACCGCGCCGTCTCCGGCTACTCGGCCGGTCGGAGATCCTTGCCGTAGCAGATCTCGACGTACGGACCCGTGCAGTAGGCCGGGATCTCGGCGTAGCCGTACCGTACGTACAGCGACCGTGCCTCGATCAGATCGAGGCGGGTGTTGAGGACCATCCGCCGGGCACCCAGCGCACGCGCTTCCTCCTCCAGGAACTCCAGGAGGAGGCCGGCGCCCTTCCTGCCGCGAAAGGTCGGGCGTAGATACACCCGGGTCAGCTCGGCGGTGTGGGCGTCGGTATCGGCGTCGGTGTCGAGCAGCAGGACGCCGCCACACGCCGCGGCCTCACCGCCGTACCTGCCGACGACGAACTGACCCGCGGGCGGGACGAGCAACTCCGCGCCGTCCCCGGCCAATCCCTCGTCGACCTCCCGCGAGGTCGCGGGTCGCTTCCAATAGCGGCTCGCGACCTCGGCGTAGTACTCCCGGCGCAGCCGGGTAGCGTCCGGAGATTCAACAGGCTCAGGGGCCAGCGTCCACGTCGTCACGGCAGGTAGTCCTACCGGACGGCCGAGCGGCACCGCCAGCGAATTCCGACCGGGACGGCCGGGGCAGTCGGGACGGGACGGCCGGGCCGTGCCGTCGGCGAATTCGGCTGGAGCCTCACGCGGTGAGAATCACCGGACCGTCCGCGGTGATCGCGATCGTGTGCTCGAAGTGGGCGGCCCGGCTGCCGTCGGCGGTGGCGATCGACCAGCCGTCGGCGAGCGTACGCCCTTCGTCGACACCGCCCTCGATCAGCATCGGCTCGATCGCGATGACCAGCCCTTCGCGCAACCGCAACCCACGCCCGGGACGTCCGGTGTTCGGGACGTCCGGCTCCTCGTGCATGGCCGTCCCGATGCCGTGCCCGCCGACCCCTTCCAGCAGCCCGTACGGCCGTGCGGTGGTCTCGACGGCGTACCCGATGTCGCCCATCCGGCCACCGGGGACGGCCACCGCGATCGCGGCCGTCAGCGCCGCCCGCGTGGTCTCCAGCAACCGCTTCGCGTCATCATCGACCTCCCCGACCGGCACCGTCACCGCCGCGTCACCGTGGTAGCCGCCGACCTCCGCGCCGCAGTCGATGGACAGAATGTCCCCGGTCTTCAGAACCCGTCCGTCCGGGACGCCGTGCACGATCACGTCGTTGACCGACAGGCACAGCACCCCCGGGTACGGAGTGGGCGCCCAGAACGGGTGGTAGTTCAGGAAATTGGAGCGAGCCCCGTGCTCCTTGATACAGGCGGCCGCGATCGCGTCCAGCTCGGCGAGGCTGACCCCCGGCTCGGCCGCATCGGTCACCCGGCGCAGCGCCTCCCTGACCACCAGGCCCGCCTCGCGCATCCGATCGATCTCGGCCTGACTCCTCAACGTCACCATGGGGTAGATTTTAATACCAGCCTTATAATCCTCGGTATGGTGCGAACCCCTCTCACCGAAGACCAGCGCGACCGCGGCCGGGCCCTCGGCCAAGTGCTCCGCGCCGCACGCGGCCCACGCAGCGCGGCCTCCATCGCCGCCGAGGCCGGCATCTCCCTCGACACCCTGCGCAAAATCGAGCGGGGCGCCATCGCCGCCCCCGCCTTCTTCACCGTCGCCGCCCTGGCCGAGGCCCTCGACCTCGACCTCACCGACCTTGCCCGCCGCCTCACCCCCGAAGACCACTCCCGCCTCGTCGGCTGAGACCGAGGATGCTCTGGGGTATGGCGGCAACCGGCAGGATCGCGCAGAGGGACGCTGCCTTTCGCCTGCCCTCGCCTGTCGAGGAGCTGATGGACTCTCGGTTGGCCGATCGCTCGGTACGCCTGCTGCTCAAGCGGGATGACTTGATCAACCCGGAGATCCCTGGGAACAAGTGGCGCAAGCTCAAGTACAACCTCGAAGCCGCCCGGCGCGATGGCTACGAGACGCTGCTGACCTTCGGGGGCGCCTACTCCAACCACATCCGAGCTGTCTCAGCCGCCGGTCACTACTTCGGGTTCAGGACGATCGGAGTCATCCGCGGCGAGCCGCATGAGCCGCTGAATCCCGTGTTGGCCTACGCCGTAGAGCAGGGCATGACCCTGACGTACTTGGACCGCACGACCTACCGGCGCAAACATGAATCGGACGTTGTGCAACGGCTACACGATGAGTTCGGCGAGTTCTACCTGCTGCCAGAAGGGGGAAGCAACACCCTGGCACTGCCAGGATGTGCCGAGATTCCAGAAGAGATCACCGAGCATTTCACCGCCATCTGCTGCCCGGTGGGAACGGGCGGGACCTTGGCCGGAGTCGCCGCAGGGCTCCAGGCCGGGCAGGAGGCGATCGGGTTCTCCGCGCTCAAGGGAGGCGGGTTCCTGGGCGATGAGGTTCGAGAGCTACAGGAGCGGACCTACGGCCGAGAGCGCGGTCGGTGGCGGATCGAGCTCGACTACCACTTCGGTGGGTACGCGAAGCAGAAACCGGGACTGGCCGCGTTCATCGATGACTTCGCCGACAAGCATGGCCTGCAACTTGATCGCATCTATGGCGCAAAGATGATGTACGGCATTTTCGACCTTGTCGAGCGTGGTCGATTCGCCGAAGGCTCGGTTATCGTCGCGGTCATCACCGGAGTCGCAGATTACGGCGCGAGGCCAAGCCGCTGTTCTTGACGCACGGGTCGAGCCCGACGTGCCAGGTGACCTGGTCGCATCCGGGGCCGGCCGCCCGCGTTGCTGGGATCTTGAACCCCCACGATCATCTTCAACAAGTACGTGGAGGTGACCCGAGGCACATGAGAAGACGCGCACGATCGGATCGTTGACGGCGCTCTTGGTCATGTGCCCCGGATGTGCCCTCCACGGACCGCGCGGGGCTCCCGACGCAGGTAGACGGCCTGACCGTCTGATCACCTAGCGATAGTTGGTGAACTGCAGGGCGACGTCCAGGTCCTTGCCCTTGAGCAGGGTGATCACCGTCTGCAGGTCGTCCTTCTTCTTCGAGCTGACCCGCAGCTCCTCACCCTGGATCTGCGCCCGTACACCCTTCGGGCCTTCGTCCCGGACGATCTTGCCGATCTTCTTGGCGTCCTCCTGGGAGATGCCCTCCTTCAGCCCGATGGTGAGCTTGTAGAGCTTCCCGGACGCCTTGGGCTCGTCCGCGTCGATCGCCTTCAGGGAGACGCCGCGCTTGACCAGCTTCTCCTTGAAGACGTCGAGGACGGCGTTGGCCCGCTCCTCGCTGTTCGCCTGGACCTCGATGGTCTCGCCCGACCACCGGATCCCCGCGTCGACGTTACGGAAGTCGAACCGGTTGGCGATCTCCTTGGCGGCCTGGTTCAGAGCGTTGTCCACCTCCTGCCGGTCGAGCTTTGACACGATGTCGAAAGAGCTTTCCGAAGCCACGGTTCATGTCCTCACGGATTACGACGATCTCTCTGAAGAGCCTAGTCAGCGTGGGCCGGCTCCCGGGCCACCGACGCCGGTGATCGGGCCTCCGGAAACCGATGTCACCCTTGGGCCCGGAGTCCGCTATCCTTCTGAGCGTCGCTACGGCGGCATACCCGGCGGGTTGCCCGAGTGGCCAATGGGAGCGGACTGTAAATCCGTCGGCTTAGCCTACCCAGGTTCGAACCCTGGACCCGCCACCAGTAGGGAAAACGGCCCCTGACCAGCGTCTAAGCGGTCAGGGGCCGATCTTGTTCTGTCCGGTTGTCCACGGCTGCCTACGGCCGTGTGCGGGTGGCTGTGCCGAATCCGTGCCCAAGTTCGGCACGGGCTCAGGTGGGGTCTCGATGCCGGGTCGCGGCGAGGATGCGCCGCCTGGCCTCCTCCTGTTGTCCCGCGATGCACTTGGCGTAGACCCGCAACAGGACGTCCACACTGTGACCGGCCCACTCCGCGACTACGGGCGTGCGGCGTAGGCGCCGGTCCCTCCGACCGCCGGACGGCCGCCACGGAGCGCGACACCCCACCGCGATCTAGCATCCTCCGCCGGGTTCACGCCGCCGCGAGTCTCGTGACAGTCGCAGGGCCGTTGGCAAGACTCACTCGCGTTCGCTCGCCCCTTCGGGGTGGCCTACAGCGATCTTGCCGACCGCCCTGCTCGCCATTACGAGAGCTTTTTCACCTGGTCAACAGGCGTTGCGCCAGTTGGTATTTGCGTAACCCACCATGTTGCCGTGGTCGTCCTCCGCCACGGCCCAGCCTTGTACGTCGACGCACCCCACATGTACCGGTGCCATGGTGGCTCCACTTCCGTAGTGGGTGTACGACCCGACATCCGCATTGCTGCGCGTGGCCAGAGCGGCGGTCCAGATGGTGGTGGTGACCCCGTAGACCTGGGTGTAAGCGGAGCCGCAGCCATCGACGAACGTGCGGAGCCAGCCGAGCTGATAGCCGCTGTCGTTGTAGATGTAAACGAGCGGCGAGGCTGTGAACGTGCATGCCTTCGGCCTTACGTCCGCATGCGCCGGTGCACCGACGCACGTCAACCAGGCCAGTACCGCCAATAGCGCCATACCGATCGAGTTCGATCTTCGTATCATTGTCTCCCCTTCGCCTGCACCATGCCAGCCGCACGGGATTCACCGGCCGTTGTGCCAGCGAGCCATTGGCCAGCGGATCGTGTTCAAGTCTTCCCGCTTGACTTCGGTATTCGGATTGTTCGGATCGCTCGGCGTGTTGTGATAGCGTTAGTTATTTTTGATGTTGCCCCGGTCTTGTGGACGGCTCCAGCGTCACCAGTTCCGAACCGTTCCCACGGGACGGCCGCAGGGCCGCCGGCCAACTTCACTTCGTTCGCCTTCCGGGTCGCCTCCGTTCGCCTTCCGGGTCGCCTCCGTTCGCCTTCCGGGTCGCCTCCGGCGACTGGCGGGCCGCCCTGCTCACCACGTCATGGGTCCGGTAGAAGATGCCTCCGGCGGGTGACTCAGGCTCGGGGATGGAATTGGGCCGCACGCGGCGCATGGTGGTCGGTAACTGGGGTGGAAGCCGTGTCAGGGTAAGGTTTTCCCTTGCTGAGGACCTTCGGTCTTTGCAGAGATGTCGAAGCCAGACATTTCGTCCCATGGCACGACTGACCAGAGACCTTCCAGGGCGGTCCAGATCCGCTCGACCAGCGCCCAATCTGGGCGGTCCCCGCTCAGGGTGATGATCGCAAGAAGGTCGCTGCCCCAGACGCCGTGCTCATCGTTCAGATCCGCAGCCATTACCGTCTCGGCGATGAACCGTACGCCGACGTGGATCTCAAGAAGGAGGTAGTCAGATGTTCTGCTGATGCCATCAGGAGACGTTGCCAGTCTGAACGCGGTGATCGCTTCCTGTTCAGGTCCCTCCCACTGTCCCGGACCTGGTGTGGGAGGACCGATGCACTCACCGTAAAGCGGCCCGTTTTTAAGGATCTCATCCAGAAGAAGGTCCATGGCCGCAGCGCCGGTCTCCTCGCCCGATCTGCAGAAGAAGCTGAGTTGGTATACCATCCGTGGCCGTCCTCCAGCAATGGGACGGACTCCCGGTACGAGCGGGAGGCCGTCAACCACGCCATACGCCCGCCGAGAAAGGACGTACGTGTACAACACTTTAATCGCCCACACAGCGGCGGACAGAGTGCTCACCTATCGAGCGGCACCGGCTCTGTCTCACATGACCAGCGGTGCGGCCACCTTGCTCAAGGGGCGCTTTCGCGCCGCTCTTTATACATTCCGGTGGCGCGCCACTTCGCAAGGATCAGCGGAGATCGACCAAGCCAGCGATCTCCTCCTGCTGGAAGCACTCGACCTTGAGATCTGTGATCCGTTCTTCAGGAGTAGGATCGGTGCCGATCCATGCGTACGCCTTTTTGTGCGACGGTCACACGAATTACCGAATTTAATTTTGCATCCATTCTTCAGATTCAGACAGGACCGGCCCCAGCGCGGCGGGCGTCACCCGCACTCGCCGCCCAGCTAGATCCGACCGTCCTTGCACCTGAGGATGTCACCCCAGTAGTACGTGTAGGGCTTGCGGGAGCCGAATCGGACCATGGCGACGGCGTACTGGTACTTCTTCATGTCGCATGTGAGGTCCCAGCCCTTCAGCGTGGAATAGGCGCCGAAAGTGCGGGTCTTGGTTCCGTACCACGAGTTATGGTCCTTGGACCCATCTGTGGCATTGATGAACTGCACGCCGTAAATACCTCTACGGCTGCTGCTGTTGAAGTTCTTGACCTCGCCCACGAGTCCACTCTTGGACCACCCGGTGCACACCTGGATCTTCTTGTGCGTGGGACCGCAGTGGAACTTCACAGAGGTCGCCGAGACCCTCCCAGAGGAGAAGGCGGCGGCGGTGGTTCCAGCGGAGGCCGCGGGAGCGGCGACCCCGACCGCCGACGCGAGCGCACCAACCGCGACGGCCGTACGAATGATCGACTTCAATTTTTCATCCATTCTCGAGATTTAGAATCTCACCCGTTGATCAAAAGCCACTTGACGTTAGCGACCCATCACGTCCGGTCACAAGGGACCTGGGACCTAATCTCGCGGGGGACCTTCGGGCGGCCACACCGGTCGACGCCTCGTGCGGACCGGCCCGGCCGGGAGCGTCACCGCAACACGGCGTCACGGTGACGCGCGTAGTTACGACCACGGCCGTGTGTGAACTTGGCGAATCGTCCGGATACGGACGTGTGGCGAATGCCGCCCTTCAGGGGAGGCGCCGGCCGTACGGTCGACGCTATGAGCAAGGGCGACAGTGAGGAAGTGCAGCGGCGGGGCGAGCGGGAGGCGGCTGCTGGGTTGTGGCCGATCCGAGTCCGGACCGCTCGCCCACGCAGCAGCGAACTCAGCCTCGGTGAGCCGTTCCAGTCCCCACTCCTCTGGTTGCACGCGCGGCGCGGGCATAGTGACCTGATGCCGTCCCCATGTGCTTCCTCTGCCCGGTGATGCCGCCGCCGTCAGTTCTCGTGAGGAGCTGGTCGCATACGTGACACGGCTACAGGCCGCGATCGAAGCCGGAGTAGAGGTGGAGAACGACACCCTTGACCGGTTTCTTGAGGCACTCGCGGCCAAGTTCGAAGCGCAGCCGCCCACCAGCGGGGACGCGAGTTGGTCTTGCTTCGCTGACGTCCTCTCGGCCGCATTGATCTACGAGTAGCCGTGAGACCGGCCAGAAGGTGGTCATCGCCCTCGGGCGGCCCACGGCCGTGCTATTAGCGTGCCATCTAGCCCCGGTGAACAAACGGTCAACAGCGGTCGAATGGCTGAGCAGGTCAGCGCCCAGGACGGCCAAGATCCGTACGCTTCCCAAGCTGGTAGCGGAGCGACGTGGCCGGGTGGCAAGCCGTTTTGTCGCTCGAAGGAAGCGATCTGATGGTTGGTCGCACCGGACAGTGCCTTGATTGCGGGCGCACGACCGCGGAAGGCTGCACGTGGTAGCTGACGTCTGATCTCGCCTGGGGGCCGGCGAGGCATGGCAACTTCCCTGGAGCGTGGCGGTTTCTCTACCTTAGCCCGGCCCGCTCCCCGGAGGGTGGACGACGGATCAGGGCGGCATGCTGCTGGGCAGGGAGGGCGACGGCTAAGTTGCCGAACACCCGAAGACGTCTCGATCGCAGTTTTATGGTCAGTTTCAGGGCAGGCGGGACGAGCGGAACCTTGCGAGCAGGGTCGGCACTACCCTGAATCTCATGTCGGACGCCACCCGGCCGCACCCGATGAGTCCCGAGGAGTACTACGCCACTAGGCCAGCGCTGTTCGTCGGAGCCGGAGCCCTGTTCTTCAACGACAGCGGTCACATACTGCTGGTCAAACCCACTTACGAGCCCCGGTGGATCGTCCCGGGTGGTGCCATGGAGGCAGCGGAAACGCCACGGCAAACTGCCCGTCGAGAGATCAACGAGGAACTCGGCCTGGTCCGTGAGCCCGGCATGTTGCTGTGCGTGGACTTCGTACCTGCCAAACCGCCGACGCGCCTTATATCGGGGGTCATGTACCTGTTCGACGGTGGCTTGCTCAGCGCTCGTGACCAGGTCTCGATCACACTCCAGGCCGACGAACTAAGCGACCACCGCTTTGTGGAGTCCGCCGCTCTACCCGACTTCATTGGAGGTCTCCTCCTACGTCGTGTCACCGCCGGACTCGCAGCTCGTCAGACGGGGATCCCCGTCGACCTGGAGGACGGCTATCCCGCGTCGATGGCCTAACCGGCCGCCCCGGGCCGGAGGCGAGAACGCAGATTTCAAGATCCGGAACATGCGCGGAATCCTCTGACGACGTGGGGGAGACGAGGAGGCCGGCCAGCCGGTCTTCAAGTTGGACAGTGTCGTCGTAGCTCAGGCTGTCGCTGGCGGGAAGGGAATCGAGCTCTCATGAATAAGTGGGCTGTGAATGAGTATCCCCGCGTAGTTCTCGATACGGCGCGATACGCCGCACGTCTGCAGGCCGACAACCGAGCCGGGCGTTGCTTCATCTGCGAACTCATCGATGACGAAGGTGCCGAGCCTGGAGCCCTGATCTATCGAGATGAGTTGTGTGCGGTCCTCTTCCCCAACACGCCACGTCTGTTCGGCTACACCATGTTGGCTCCGCTGCTGCATCGCACCGGCGTTGTCGCGGATTTCACGGAAGACGACTATGTCGCTCTCCAGCGCCGCATTCACCGCTTGGGGAGGGCCCTGATGGCCCTCGTGCCAACAGAGCGGCTCTACATCTTCAGCTTCGGCAGCCATCAGGGGGTCGCCCATGTTCACTGGCACGTGGTTCCGCTGCCGCCGGGGGTCCCCTTCGAGGAGCAACAGTTCAACGCGGTCAACCGACCTGACTACCTGCAAATCCCTGCCGAAGATCAAGCGGAGCTCGCTACCCGGATCGCGGCGGCGATGGCCCGCAACGATTAGTCGACGTCCCAGGCCCAAGCTGAGCAGACCGGACCCGTAGAACCATCGGATGGGGCCGTGGGGTGTTGGCGAGCAGGGGCAGACCACTGGTTCGGATTGGCTCTGGGGCCGTGTTCAGGTCTGCCAACAGGATGGGGCCATGACGACACGACATGAGGCAGGCGCGGTATCGACCGGCGAAGCCTTGATCGCGCGTGAGTTCCAGCAGGTCGACGTGTTCACTCACGAGCCGTACCGGGGGAACCCGGTGGCGGTGGTGCTCGACGGGGAGGGGTTGTCGGCCGAGGAGATGCAGCGGTTCGCGCGGTGGACGAACCTGTCGGAGACGACTTTCGTGCTGCCGCCGACGGTGCCGGACGCCGACTATCGGGTGCGGATCTTCACGCCGGACCGGGAACTGCCCTTCGCGGGGCATCCGACGCTGGGGACCTGCCATGCGTGGCTGTCGGCCACCGGCGACCGGCAGCGTGATGTGGTCGTGCAGGAGTGTGGTGCGGGGCTGGTCACCGTGCGGCGGGCCGGTGACCGGCTCGCCTTCGCCGCGCCGCCGCTCGTACGATCCGGCCCTGTCGATGAGGCGCTCGTCGGGAAGATCGCGGCGGGGCTCGGTATCGGCCGCGACGAGATCGTGGACGCGCAGTGGGCCGACAACGGCCCTGGGTGGGTGGCGGTGCTGCTCGCCGACGCCGACGCCGTGCTCGCGTTGCGGCCGGGCGATGTCGGGACGCAGGCCATCGGCGTGGCCGGGCGGTATCCGCCCGGTTCTCCTGTGGCGGTAGAGGTGCGGGCGTTCTTTCCGATGGACAGCGGTACGGCCGAGGACCCGGTGACCGGCAGCTTGAACGCCTCACTCGCCGAATGGCTGCTGCGCACCGGCCGGTTGACCGCGCCGTATGTGGCCGGCCAGGGCACCGTGCTCGGTCGCCGGGGACGGGTGCACGTCTCGGCGGACAGCGACGGTACGATCTGGGTCGGCGGCGGCACGATCACCTGCGTCTCCGGCCGAGTTGAGCTGTAGCGTCCCGACGTACGACCACCGTACGAGGATCGAACCGACACTCGAACCGGACCTCCAGCAGCGGCCCCCTCTGCGCCCGCCGTTCGATCCCCGGATCTCTGTTTCTCCCCCCCCTTGATCACCGGCCCATCTGGCGCGCCTGTGGCACGGGCGGGTCAGGTTGCGACTGCACCCCCAGGACGGAGACCCCATGGCATCTGCGCCTCACCAACTGATCGTCATCACCGGCGGCCCTGGAGCGGGCAAGACGACTCTGGTCGAGTTGCTTCGCGAGAACGGTTTTGCCGGCGCGCCGGAAGCGGGGCGGGCGATCATCCAGGATCAGAGCGCCATCGGGGGGATGGGCCTGCCGTGGAGCGACACGGCGCTGTTCGCCGAGCTGATGCTGTCCTGGGACATCCGTTCCTACCGTTGGGCGCTGGCGCAGCCAGGTCCGGTGTTCTTCGACCACGCCGTACCGTGCGTGGCCGGCTACTTCCGCCTGCTGGGCTTGGATGTTCCTGCGCATGTTGAAGCCGCGGTGGCGGCGTTCCCCTATCGCCCTCAGGTGTTCATCGCGCCGCCCTGGCCGGAGATCTACCGTACGGATGACGAACGCCACCAGAGCCTGGACGAGGCCGAGAGAACCTACGAAGCGATGGCCGAGACCTATGCGCAGTACGGCTATGACCTGGTCGAACTGCCCCGTGCCGATCCCCGCACACGAATGCGGTTCGTGCTGGAACAGGCCACCCCCTCAGCCGCCGGGGCGGAACCGAGTGCGGTACGCGGCTGGGCTGAGGGTGAAGAAGTGCCGGAATCGGCGGCTGGCGTAGTTGGGGTCGTGCCAGCCCACGAGTCTTCCGATCGTCGCGACGGGTAGGTCGGTCTCGATGAGGAGTGCCGCGGCGCGCTCGGCGCGTAGCCTGCCCAGATAGGTCATGGGCGGGATGCCGAGCTGTGCGGTGAACAGGCGTGCCAGGTAGGGCGGCGACACGCTCACGGTGGAGGCGAGTTCGTCCAGGTTCCAGGCGCGCTGGATGTCGTTCTCCAGCAGTTGCGCCGCGGCCACCACGGCGGGGTGGCTGTGGCCGGTTCGGTCGCCGGTGGGGTCGGTGGAAAGGGATGCCGCTGTGCCGCCCAGCAGGCAGAGCAGTACCCCGGCCCGTACGGCATAGGCCGGTCCGGGATGGGTGGTCGGGTCGGGCCGGCCTGCGGTTTCGGCCAGACTGGTCTCGACGATGCGCAGCGCGGCGGGGTCGAGTCGTAGAGGGTGACCGGAGTGGTGGCCGGATCGGCCGGCGGTGTGCAGGAGGCGGCCGAGGTGTGGGTCGGCGCGTATCCAGGCCAGTTCGCGCCGGAACACCTCCGGACCGACGTACACGTTGTAGACGGTCAGCCGGTCGCAGTGGTGGTAGCCGTGCCAGTCGCCGGGGCGGAGCATCGTCACCGAGCCGCGGTCCAGGTCTCGTTCGCCCGCGGCCGTGACGTGCGTGGCGGTGCCGCCGGTGACCACGGCCAGTTCGATGAAGTCATGGCTGTGGGCCGAGGTGTCGCTCCGCAGCTCGAATCGCTCGGCGACGATGGGCGGCCCGTCCGGTGGGAAGACCTCCGCCGGCCGGACGCGATGCATCGGGCCTCCCTTCGACGAGTGCTCGTCAAGATTGTGCTACAGCTGGCGGGCTCTCGTGCTAGCCGCGTGGCAGCGGTGGCGGCGACAGTTGTCGAGACGGCAATCCCCAGAAGGCGAGGAAGACGCGCATGACTGTCACTGCCGAAAGCCCACGTACCACGCCGGAGAACCTTTCCGAGGACGTCGTGTCAGCGTACCGACGTGATGGTTTCGTCCATCTTCCCGGAGTCATCTCCCGTACGGACGCGGCCAGGTTCGCCGAAGCGGCGCTGGTGGCACGGAACACCGTCCGGGACAACCACGACGGGAGGATCTTCACGCAGTTGCTCCAGCTGTGGCGGCACGACGAGACGCTGCGCGAGCTCACCTTGAACCCGGATCTGGCGGCCATCGCGACCCGGCTGGCGGGGATCCCGCTGCGGTTGTGGCACGACCAGTTGCTGATCAAGGAGCCGCATAACGGGGCCGCGACCGAGTTCCACCAGGACCAGCCGTACTGGCCGCACGCCGGCTCACGGCACGCGCTCTCGGCCTGGATAGCGCTGGTGGACGTGCCGGTCGACCGTGGCTGCATGACGTTCATCCCGGGCTCCCAGCACCTGGACGGCCTGCGGTCGCAGGATCTGTCCGATCACGGCGACATGTTCACCGTGGCGCCCGAGCTGCAGTGGGAACAGCGCGTCACCGTTCCCCTGCGCGCGGGCGACTGCACGTTCCACAACTCCCGCCTCGCGCACAGCGCCACACCGAACTTCACCGACGACCCGCGCATCGCCCACGTCACCATCTACGTGGACGCGGACCTGACCTTCGCGGCCGAACCCGCGCACCCTGTCACCGACCCGCTCGGCCTGACCGTGGGCAGCCCCCTGCCCGACGAGCATTTCCCGTCCTTCGCCGACCACGCATCCGCGAGTGGAGAAGGCTCCTGACAGAGCGGTTCCGGGCCTGCGGTCCGGAGATCAGCCGGTGTAGCTCGGGTCCTTCGCGACGCAACCGGGGGCCTTGACCGGGCACCCTCTCTTGTCGACACCCAGCCGCGGTAGGCCCGGCTTGTTCCGCGGGTCGGCGGGGTGCGACCCCGGAGCGGGGCGCGACGAGGGGTCGCGGGGCGACACCGGGTTGCTGTGGGCCGGCGGCTTGGGCGTGGTGGTGGCCTCGGCGGCGGCCAGCCCGGTGCCGGCCAGGCCGACGCCCAGCACGACGGCCGTGATGAGGGACTTCAGACGCATCGATGGTCCTTTCGGTGGTTGTGTTTCATCCCTTGACGACGACGGGTGTGCCGATCGTCAGGTTGTTGGCCATCCAGGTGATGTCGTCGTTGCTGACGCGCACGCAGCCGTGGCTGGCCTTGCCGCCCAGCGCCGATTCCTGGTTCGTGCCGTGGACGGCGAGTTGTCCGGGGCCGCCGGCGAACTTCTTGAGCGTGGGCGAGAAGCCGCTCAGCCCGAAGGCGTACGCCCCGTAGGCGCTGTGCGGGTTCGTCGGTTTGACCAACTCGGTGAAGTAGAAGCGGCCGGCCGGAGTGGGTGTGCCGCCCTCTCCGGTAGCGACCTTTCCGGTCCGTAGCACCTTGTCGCCGTCGAAGACGGTGAACGTGAACGCCTTCGCGTCGATCTCCACCCGGTGGGTCGTCGACGACAGCGTGACGTCGGACGCCTTGACCCAGCCGGTGCTGCCGTTGGGCCGGATCGGCAGCAGCACCTTGAGCCAGTCGCCGTCCTTGCCGTCGACGAGGAACACCCGGGTGGCGCCCATCTCGTTGGGGCTGGACAGCGTCTTCCAGACCGCACCGTCGCCCTTCTGCCGGCGCACGGCGATCTGTCGGCCGCGGACGGTCGCTATCTCCGCCGCACCCTGCTGTGTCTCCGCAGCGGCAGCCCGGCCCTCCGCCCTGGACGAGCCGTCACCCGATCTGCCGTCATTCGCCGAGCCGCAGCCGGCCGACCCGACGATCAGGCCGGCGGCGAGCAGGGCGCCGGTGTACGTCTTGAGGTGGCGCATGTCGCGAGATGCTGGCCGAGGAATGTGAAGAAGCCGTGTGGCCGCCGTGATGATCCCGTGGTGCCGGCCTCGAACCCCATACGCTCGGGGGCTATGTGCGCGGATGTCCTGGTCGCGGAGGACGATGTGAAACAGGCGGAGCTGCTGCGCCGCTACCTCCAGCGTGAGGGACACACGGTGCACGTCGTCCACGACGGGCGGGCCGCGATCGACGAGGCTCGTGCGCGCCACCCCGACCTCGTGCTGCTGGATGTGATGATGCCGGGCGTCGACGGGCTGGACGTGTGCCGCGTGCTGCGCGCCGAGTCCGAAGTGCCGGTGCTGATGCTGACCGCCCGCTCGACAGAGGACGACCTGCTGATCGGCCTCGACCTCGGCGCCGACGACTACGTCACCAAGCCGTACAGCCCGCGCGAGCTGATGGCCCGCGTCCGTACGCTGCTGCGGCGCACCCGGCGGGGGAGCGACGAGCAGGTGTACCGGGTGGGCGGCATCACGGTGGACTCCGCGCGGCACACCGTCGTCGCGGACGGGTGCGAGGTCGAGTGCACGCCCGCGGAGTTCCGCATCCTGGAGGCGCTGGCCGCGCGGCCGGAGCGGGTGTTCACCCGGGCGCAGCTGTTGGAGCACCTGCACGGCTTCGACCGCTTCATCACCGAGCGCACGGTCGACGTGCACGTGAAGAACCTGCGTAAGAAGATCGAGCCGCAGCCACGGCGGCCGGTCCGCCTGCGCACCGTGTACGGCGTCGGTTACAAGCTGATCGACGACCGTGCGCCATAGCCTGCTCGTACGGCTGATCGCCGGCACGGTGCTGATCGCGGTCTGTTCGATCGTGGCGACCGCGTGGCTGGCGGCGCGCAGCACATCCGGCGAGATCCGGCATCAGCAGGGCCAGACGCTCGCCAGCGACGCCCGCATCAACGACGCGCTGCTCGGCTACGCGGCGAGCCATCCGCGGTGGGACGGCGTCGAGGGGACCGTACGTGACCTGGCCCGCCAGAACGACCGGCGGATCGCGCTGGTCACCGAGAGCGGCACGCGGATCGCCGACTCCGCGACCGGCCGGCCGCCGCTGCCCGCCCGCGCCTCGGCGGTCGTCGACCCGCTCGCCGTCGACGTGTCGCTGGTGCCCGGCGCGGCCACCGACCGGATCGACGCACGCGCGGTCGGGCCGTTCCGGCTGCCGGACTCCGAGCGCGTACGGCTGCGCAGGGAGGTCGACGCGCAGGCGGCCTGCCGACGTAGGCAGGGGGTGCGATCCGGAACGATCCTCGTCGGCCCCGGCGGCCGACCGTACATTCGCGAGGACGGCCAGGCCACCCGGATGCCGCGCGACGACCCCCTGAGACCACCCCTCGGCGGGCCCACCGTCTCGGCGTGCGCGGCGGATCCGTCGAACGTACCGGGTGCGTTGGGTTCGTTGCGTGCGCCCGGGCCGACCGCCACCGAGAAACGCGCGCTCAAACAGCTCGCCGCCCTGGTCGCGCCGTGTATGCACAGACGGGTCGACGTGTGGCTGGACGAGACCGGCAAGCCGACCGCGTCCGCTGCGGCCGCGGAGTGCCTGGCCGGCGCGCGCCGCACCCAGCTGAAGCCGTACGTCGCGCCGGCCGCGCTGCTCTACATCGGCTCGCCGGATGATCGAACGCCTCGTATCGACCCGTACGGCATCGCCGGCGTCACCGCAGTGATCCTCGGGCTGGCGGTGGCCGTCAGCGTGCTCGTCGCCACCCGGCTGGTACGGCCGGTGCGGGCGGTGACCGCGGCGGCCCGGCGGATGCGGGCCGGCGACGGCGCGGCGCGGGTCAGGGTGCGCGCCAAGGGCGAGGTCGGCGAGCTGGGTGCCGCCTTCAACGAGATGTCCGAGCACCTCGACCGCATGGAGCGGCAGCGTAAGGCCATGGTCAGCGACGTGTCGCACGAGTTGCGCACGCCGCTGAGCAATATCCTCGGCTGGCTGGAGGCCGCCCAGGACGGCGTCGCCGAGCTGGACCCGGCGCTGACCGCCTCACTGATCGAGGAGGCCGCGCTGCTGCGGCACATCATCGACGACCTGCAGCAACTCGCGCTCGCCGACGCGGGCCGGCTGCGTGTGCACCCTGAGCCGGTCGACGCCGCCGACCTGGTCGAGCAGATCGCCACCGTCCACCGCGCCGCGGCGACGGCCGCCGGGCTGGCGCTGACCACCGAGGTACGAGGGACGCTGCCGCTGGACGCCGACCCGGTACGGCTGCGGCAGGCGGTCGGCAACCTGATCTCCAACGCGGTCCGCCACACACCGGCCGGCGGACGGGTGACGCTGCGCGCGTACGCCGACGGCGGCGACGTGCTGATCGAGGTGGCCGACACCGGGCCGGGGATCGCGCCCGAGCATCTGCCGTACGTCTTCGACCGATTCTGGCGGGCCGAGAAGTCGCGCAGCCGGCAGACCGGCGGTAGCGGCCTGGGGCTGGCCATCGTCCGGCATCTCGCCGAGGCGCACGGCGGGTCCGCCACCGTGCGGAGCGAGCCGGAGCGTGGTGCGACGTTCACGCTCCGGCTGCCCGGGAGAACGAGGATCGCCTGATCTCGGCGGAGATGCGGAGGCGGCGGCCCTAGCCGACGCAGCCGGGAATGGTGTTGATCGGACTGCAGTTGTCGGGCATGTTGTTCCGGATCACCGAATTCTCGATGCTGACATTGGCGTTCGCGGTGGCGATTCCGCCGCCGCCGGATCCCTTGTTCTGTTCGACCAGGCTGTGATCGAGCGTGGTGGTTCCCAAATTGGAGATTCCTCCTCCGAGGCTGCCGGAGATGTTGTGGTCCACGGTGCTCTGGATGAGGTGCGACACGCCGTTCGGCTGGGTGTTCAGTCCACCGCCGTTGATCGGTGCACTGTTTCCGGCCAAGGTGCTCCGGAACATCGTGAGTGTCCCGAAGTTGAGGATCGCGCCGCCACCGACGCCGGTCGCTTCGTTCGCGTTGAGCTCGCTGAAGGAGATGTTCGCGTTGGCGTTCGGGCTGTTGGCGAGCGCGCCGCCGTTTCCTGCGCGGTTGCCGGCAAGGTAGACGCGCTCCAGGACGATGGTGCCCGCGTTGAGGATTCCACCGCCGACGGCCGCCGTGCTTCCACCCAGGACGAAGATCCCCTGGGCATGAAGCGTCGCCCCCGACGCGACCTCCAGGATGCGGAAGGCGCCAGGCGCGGCCGGATCGCGCCTGATCTTCGTGCCGGGCCCGCCCACCAGGGTGATGTCGCCCGTGATGATCGGCAGCGCGTCATCGGTGGCGTTCGCGGTCGTGTAGTTGTAGACGCAGTTCGGTGCGAGAAGGAGCTGGGCGACTCCGATCCCGTTGGCCGTGCGGATCGCCGTGACGAGCGCGTCCGGGTCGCACGGGACGTTCACGACCTTCGCCAGGCCGGGCATCGCCTGGGCCGGCGGTGGCGCCGTGCCCAGCGCGATCCCCGCGAGCGCAGCGGTCCCTATACCGCCGGTGATCCTCGAAAAAGAGCCCATTGAACCGCCCCTATATAGAAGTGGACATTTGTCCTGTCGGTGACAAATGGACCCGTCGAAATCTCGCCGACAATAGGGGAACATGCTTGGGCTCATTAGATGCTCGGGGAACATCGCCTGTGCGGAACAGTTGACCAGGATTTGCAGGCGTCTTTCATGGCGACCTACTGCGTGCTCGACGTCAGAGCCGACGTCGATTCTCGCGGCGCCGCTCAGCCGGGCAGGGTCGTCGAGACCATCCGGCGGATCGCGTTCAGGTCGACGTGCTCGGCCAGGGCCGTGTCCTCGGGCATGTCCTTGGCCGCCTCCTCGACGTTGAGCAACATGCGGAACAGTCGCGGCAGCACGGTCCGGCCGAGCAGGTCCTCCGCGAGTGCCGCGCTGTCGGCGTGGTCCATCGCGTACCGCTCGGCGAGGTAGACGCTCAGCCGCTCGTACGTGCTGGTGAATATGGCGTCGAAGTAGGCGTTCGAGCTGCCGGGCAGCCGTTCGGCTTCGGCGATGCTCAGCCGGCAGGTCCGTACCTGGGGCTCCCACGTCATCAGCTGCAGGAACCGCCCGCAGAACAGCGTCACCGCCTCCGCGGGGTCCTCGGCGTACGCGTCAGGGGTCTTCAGTCTGCCCAGGTACAGCTCGCGGACGAGGTCCAGGACGGCCAGGAACAGCTTGTCCTTGCTCTCGAAGTGGGCGTACAGCGACCGCTTGGACGTCCCGGCGCGTGCCGCGACGGTGTCCATCGACGCCCGTTCGTAGCCCGTCTCGAGGAACACGTCCTTGGCCACCAACAGGATGTGGCGGCGTAGCTGCTCGCCTCGCCGCTGTTCACCGCGCCGCCGCGGTTCGCCGTCCTGCCTCATCGGCTTGCAACTCCAAAAGTAAACGGTACGGTAGAGTTTACTTGTGTGATGATCCCCGACCCACGCGCTTGGAGAGTGCTCATGATCGTCATCACCGCCCCTACCGGAAACATCGGACACCAGGTTCTCGACAAGGTCCTCGCCGGCGACCAGCCGGTCCGCGTCATCGTGCGTGACCCGGCCAAGCTGTCCACCGACGTCCGTGACCGGGTCGAGGTCATCCAAGGCTCGCACGGAGATCCACGGGTCGTCATACGCGCCTTCGACGGCGCCGACGCCGTGTTCTGGCTGTTGCCGACCGACCGTCGGGCGGCCAGTGCCGACGAGGCCTACGTCGGCTTCACGCGCCCCGCGGCCGAGGCGATGCGCGCCCACGGCGTCAAGCGCGTCGTGGACGTCAGCGCCCTGGGCCGCGATACCCCGTACGCCGGCCGGGCCGGGCACGTCACCGCGTCGTTGGCCATGGACGACCTGATCGCCGACACCGGCGTGGCGTTCCGCGCGCTGGCCGCGCCCACGTTCATGGACAACGTGCTCCGGCAAGTCCGGGTGATCAAAGAGCAGGGCATGTACTTCGACGTCATTTCCCCCGATCTCAGGCTGCCCACCGTCGCCACCCGCGACATTGCCACCGTCGCCGCCCGCCTGCTGCTCGACGCCACATGGACCGGTCGGGACGAAGTCCCGGTGCTCGGCCCCGAGGACCTGTCCGGCAACGACATGGCCGCCGTCATCTCCGAGGTGCTCGGAACCCCGGTGAAGTACCAGCAGATGCCCGGCCACGCGCTCAGGGATCGGCTCATCGGGTCCGGCGCGTCGGAAGGCATGACCCAGGCCATGCTGGACATGGCGACCGCCAAGGAGAACGGCCTGGACAAGGGGATCGCCCGTACGCCGCAGCACGCGATCGACACGCCCACGACGTTCCGGCAGTGGTGCGAGGACACCCTCAAGCCCGCGGTACAGGCCGCCTGACGGGAACGCGTCCCGAGGGCACCCTGATCGGCGTCGCCGGCACGCGGTAGCCGGAGGGGCTCGTCCAGGCCCGGCGGGCTAGGGCTTCCGCGCCACCCCGGCCCACAGCGGCACCTTCCACGGCCCGACGGCGCCCTCCGGCGGCCGCCAGCTCGGTGGCGACACGATCCCGGGCTCGACGATCTCCAGGCCGTCGAACAGGGCGGTGACCTCCGCCTGAGTGCGCGGGCGGGCCCGCTGCGCGGCGTTGGCGTTCCACATCTCGTACGCCTTCTTGACGGCAGGGCCGCCGATCTCGTCCGTCGCGTGCGTCAGGGCCAGATAGCTGCCGGACGGCACTGCGTCCAGCAGCCTCGACACGATGAAGGCGGCGTCGCTGTGGTCGTTGATGAAATGCAGGAGGCTCATCAGCAGGATCGCCACCGGACGGCTGAAGTCCAGTGTGTTCGCCGCCTCGGAGAGGATCCGGCCGGGCTCACGCAGGTCCGCGTCCAGGTAGGCGCAGGCGCCATCCGGATTCGAGGCGAGCAGCGCCCGGGCGTGGACGAGCACGACCGGGTCGTTGTCGACGTAGACGACACGGGTGTCCGGGGCGATGCTCTGGGCGACCTGATGGGTGTTCGGCGCGGTGGGGAGGCCGGTCCCGATGTCGAGGAACTGGCGAATTCCGGCTGTCTCCGCCAGGAATGCCACGCTCCGGTGCATGAATTCGCGGTCCGCGCGCGTTGTCGTTACGACGTGCGGAAACGTCTGGGCGATCTGGTCGCCGAGGGCGCGATCCGCTTCGTAATTATCTTTGCCGCCGAGCCAATAATCCCAGACACGCGCCGAGTGCGGTCGGCTGGTATCGATCCGCTCCGCCGCGGCCGCAAAGCTGTCGCTGGTCATGACGACTCACCTAGCCCCTGTCGCGCTGATGAAGCGCTTGACCATATCAGGCAAAGCCGGTCATCTCGCGGCCGTTCGGGCCTTCCGATGCGCTCATTAGTTCTGGATCGCGCGCTTATATTCGATAGCCGCTGTGGCGGAATCTGTCATGATCGTTATCGTTGACGGCGATCTGCGAGTGAGATGAACTGCCGGCAGGGGCCGCCGCCGGACGCCCCACGCCCACCGATGAGGCGGTCCGAAACGCGATCGCCGAGGCGCTCGGGGCGAGGTGAGGCGTCCTTTCCCATGACCGGTCGGCTCAGGGCCCGTACGCCGGGATTCCGGCGAGCTCGGCGGGCGGCGGGCCCGGGTGCAGGATGCCGAGGCGCTGGGTGGCGCGGGTGAGGGCGACGTACAGGTCGTTCCGGCCGCGTGGGGAGGCGGCGAGGACGGCCGCGGGGTCGGCGATGAGGACCGAGTCGAACTCCAGCCCCTTGGCCTGGCGGACGGTCAGCACCACGACCTGGTGCTCCAGGTCGGGGTCGGTGCCGTAGGCCACGTCGGGGACGGCGGTGGCGACGGCGGCGGCCAGTTCCGTGAGGCGGGCGTCCGGGACGATCACGGCCAGCCGGCCCTCGGCCAGGGAAGCCGCCTCCCGCGCGGTGTGCTCGGCCAGGGCACACGGAAGGTCGGCCGGGGTGGTCGTGAGGCGCCAGGGCGGCACGCCCGTCTCCCGTACCGAGCGTGGCGGGTCCAGGGCGGGGTCGAGGGCGGCGAGCAGGTCGGTCGCGGCGGCCATGATCTCGGTCGGGGTGCGGTAGTTGACGGTCAGCTGCGCCAGGCGCCACCGGTCGCCGACGAGGGGCTGGAGCACCCGGCTCCACGAGGATGTGCCGGCCGCGTCGCCGGTCTGGGCCACGTCGCCCACGATCGTCATCGAGCGGGTCGGGCAGCGTCGCATGAGCAGGCGCCAGGCCATCTCCGACAGCTCCTGCGCTTCATCCACGATCACGTGCCCGAACGCCCAGGTACGGTCGGCGGCGGCCCGCTCGGCCACGGTGCGGTGGGTCACGACCTCCTGCCGTTCGGCCAGCTCCTTCGCGCCCAGCAGGTCGGCGGCGGTGAGGATCTCGGATTCCTCGCCTTCCTCCAGGTCGCTGGACCGGGAACCGACCGAGATGTCCAGCACGCCCTGCGCGTAGGCGATCTCCTCGCGGCGCTCGGCCGCCGCCCGCGCCCGGGCGGCCGACTGCGCGGTGGCCTCTCGGTCGTCCTCGCCCAGCAGTTCGGCCGCCTCGTCCAGCAGCGGTACGTCCGCCGGGCTCCAGCCGCCGCCGGGCGTGCGCAGCAGCAGCCCGCGCTCCGCCTCGGTGAGCTCGCGCGCGGCCGAGGCGAGCCGCCGCGGGTCGGCGAACAGGTCCTCCAGCAGCCGCTGCGGCGTCAAGGTCGGCCACAACTCGTGGAGGGCGGCCCGTACGCCCGGACTGGCGGCGAGCTCCCGGCGCAGCTCGGCCAGGTCGGCCTCGTCGAGCAGCGACCGTGCCTCTCCGGCGTCGCCGAAGGGATCGGCGCGCAGCAGTTCCTCGGGGTAACCGGCGGCGAGCAGGGCCTTCACGTCCGCTTCGCCGAGCCCGCCCCGCCCATCGCCGTCGAGCGGCTCCCCGCTGTCGTCGAGGACGACGGCCTCCAGCCGCTCGGCGATCTGCCGGGTGAGCACGTCGAGGATCTCGCGGACGAAGATCCGTCGTGCCTGGTTGTGCAGAACCGGCCCGCTCAGCGCTGTTTCCGCGGCGCGCCGGTAGTCCTCTTCCTCCAGCCGCAGCGTCTCGTCGCCGTACGGGATCTCGACCGGACCGCCGGGCGCGGCCTGCCGGTCCCGTACGGCTGCGGCCACGACGCCGGCCATCACCGCCCTGCCCTTGATCTCCGCGGTCGCCGACGGCTCGGCGCGTCGCGTCGTGACGCCCGGGAACAGCCCGCCGACCGTCGACAGCAGCACGCTGGTCTCGCCCAGGCCCGGCAGCACCTGGCCGATGTACCGCAGGAAGGTGGCGTTCGGGCCCACCACCAGGACACCGCGCTCCGCCAGGTGCCGGTGGGTGTACAGGAGGTACGCCGCGCGGTGCAGCGCGACGGCGGTCTTTCCGGTGCCGGGCCCGCCCTGCACCACCAGCAGCCCCCGGTGGTCGGAGCGGATGATCTCGTCCTGCTCGGCCTGGAGGGTCTCGACGATGTCCCGCATCCGGCCCGTACGCCCGGCGTTGACCGCAGCGAGCAGCGCCGCCTCGCCGATCAGCGCCTCCTCACCGCCGTCGTCGCTCAGGACCGCGCTGTCCAGAACCTCATCGTCCAGGCTCACGATCCTGCGGTCGCGCGTGGTGATGTGGCGGCGGCGCCGTACGCCCTCCGGAGCGGCGGCCGTGGCCACGTAGAACGGGCGCGCGGCCGGGGCCCGCCAGTCGATCAGCAGCGGGTCGCCGTCGTCGGAGTCGTCGAAGACGCCGATCCGCCCGATGTAGTGCCGCCCGCCGTCGCGCAGATCGAGCCGGCCGAAGCACAGGCCGCTCTCGGCCGCGTCGAACCTCGCCACCCGGTCGGCGTACCGGCCGACCGCGGCCTCCCGCTCGACGCGCGCCTGCCGGGTCCCGCCGTTCTCCCGCAGGACCCCGGCCAGCCGCTCCGACGCCTGTTCCCGCAGGTCGTCGACCCGCCGATAAAGCATCGCGACGTATTCCTGTTCACGCTCGAGCTCGCCGTTGGACAATTGCGCCTCTCTTTGATAAAATAAATTGAGAACTAGTATGGTCGCCGGATTGAAGACAATTCGACAACCAGGGTAGTTCTTTTTTTGTTCCCATGCGACGGCCTCGCCCCGTACGTTGCCGGGGGTTCGTCGACCTGAGCCCCAGCGTGCCTCGCGCGATCCCCGAGAAACAGTCTTGTTCTTCTCCGCCGCGTCAGCCGCCACGCTGAACCGCAGGTCACCACAGAGACGGGAGTCCCGCCTCGGGTCTACGAGGTGATGGAGGGGCGGCACAGGTAGTTCGTCCCTGCACGGAGAGATATTCATGGACATCGGCCTTGGCCTGCCCATCACCGACCCCGCAGCCCTGCTCGACTGGGCACGGCGCGCCGACGCCGGCCCCTTCACCACCCTCGGCCTCCTCGACCGGCTCGTCTACGACAACCCCGAACCGCTCGTCACCCTGGGCGTGATCGCCGGCGCGACCACTCGCGTCCGGGTACAGACTCCGGCACCGACCTGCGCACCCGCGGCCGACGGCTCGACGAGCAGATGGCCGTCATGCGCCGCCTGTGGGCTGGCGAACCGTACGGCGACGAGGCCGGCCCGATCGGACCCGCGCCCGCCCGTCCCGGCGGCCCGCAGGTGCTGTTCGGCGGCTTCCAACCGGCCGCCCTCGAACGCGTCGCCCGCTGGGGAGACGGCTTCCTGGCCGCCGCCCCGCCGTCCCGGGCCGGTAGCCTCATCGACACCGTACGGAGGGCGTGGACGGACCACGGCCGCGACGGCTCACCGCGCATCGTCACCCAGGTCAACGTCGCCCTCGGCCCGCCCTCGGCCCGCCCTCGGCGATCGAGGACGCCCGAGCGTCCATCGGCGCCTACTACGCGTTCACCGGCCGCGCCGAACACATGGTCGACGGCATGCTCACCACCGCCGACCAGATCCGCGACGCGATCGCCCGGTTCGCCGACCTGGGCGCGGACGAGGTCATGCTCTACTGCCACGGCCGAGACCCCGACCAGGCCGACCGCCTCGCCGACCTCATCGGCTGACCGGTACCTTTCCGCCGCGCATCCGGCGGGCGCGCTCAATGCGCGACTTCACGCACGAGTCGGTCATCGTGTGGTGGCCTTCGATCGACCCAAGTGATCGAAGCACCGCACGATGGCCGACCCACCCCGCCTCACAGCCCGTGGGCGACGGCCTCGCCGTGCTCGAGGTAGCGAGTACTGCCGTCGCGCCGGATGTCGGCGATTCGGGCGAATCGTTCGGGCGGGCCGAGGGTGTGTTGTCGGGAGTGTTTTAGTGAGACGCAACGATGTTCAGTTTCAGTAAACGGTCCTGACGCGAGGTGCCCGGGTCCGGCGATGACGTGCCGCGGGGCCGGACCGCAACCGTGCGCTATCGCACAACCCACGCCTCTGCAATGAATCATCGAGTAGCGGGTGCCCTGTGTGCCGTTGCCGCGTCGTGGCGTCGATCACGCTGCCGACCTGGCGGAAGAGCCTGGAGCCTGACGGCAACGGCGCGGGGGATACCTCAGAAGTACGACGAGGGTGGTTCCTGAGTGGGACGCCTATGTGCGGTCCCGCCGTCCATAGTCGGTGGCATGCGAAAGATGATCTCGGTGGGGGCCGTGGTCGCGTTGCTGTCGGCTGTCCCCGTCCACGCGACGCCGACGGCCGGGACCAGGTTTCTGTCGGCCGGGCACGGGAAGTCGGCCGCCGGACCCCGGTCCGTGGCGGCTCCAGGACGGGCGACGCGGGCGAGTGCGGTGAAGGTACGGCTGCCCGCGCCCAACGGGCCGTACGCGGTGGGCGCGACGTCTCTGCATCTCGTCGACCGGTCACGGCCTGACCCGTGGCGGCCGGCCGAGCGTCGCGAGCTGATGGTCAGTGTCTTCTATCCCGCTTCACGGGTCACCGGCCGTCCCGTCGCGCCGCAGATGGCGTCCGGAGAGGCGCGGGGGTTCGACGCGTTCGCGGGTCCCTCGAACTATGGCGTCGAGCCGGGCACGGTGGACTGGGCGGCGACGCGTACCCATGCGCACCTGGACGCCCCGGCCGTACGGGGGCCGCGCCCGGTCGTGCTGTACTCGCCCGGCGTCGCGGACCCGCGCACCTGGAACACCGCGCTGGTCGAGCAGCTCGCCTCGGCCGGGTATGTCGTCGTCGCCATCGACCACACCTACGAGGCGTCGGCGGTGGAGTTCCCGGGGCACCGGATCGCCCGTACGGTGCTGCCGGAGCGACTCGCCGAGGCGCAGCGCGACGGCACGCTGGTTCAGCTTCAGAAGCAGGTCGTCGCCGCGCGGGTCGGCGACACCCGGTTCGTACTCGACGCGCTGGCGGCGTTCCACGCGGGGAGCGATCCGGACGCCGATCACCGTCGGCCTCCCCGGGACCTCGCGGCGGCGCTGGACCTGCGGCGGATCGGCATGCTCGGCGCCTCGGGCGGGGGCTTCACCGCGGCGCAGGCCATGTACGAGGACGCGCGGATCAAGGCGGGCGTCGACCTGGACGGCACGCTCGGGTTCGGGGAGGACCCGGCCCACCTGGAGCTGTCGCCGGTCGCCGAGCACGGCCTCGACCGGCCGTTCCTGCTCATGGGCAGCGCCGGACCGGGCGGCAGCGACCACCGGAGGGAGTCGTCGTGGAGGTCGTTCTGGGCGCACGGCCGGGGCTGGCGCGCGGATCTGACGCTGCGCGGCTCCCGGCACGGGTCGTACACCGACGCCGAGGCGATCCTCCCGCAGCTGCGCGGCCGTGTTCCCGACAAGACGATCGGCGATGACATCGGCACGGTCGATCCCGCACGCGCGATCACCGTGGAACGCACCTACGTCTCGTCGTTCTTCGACCGCTGGCTGCGCCGCAAGGACGATGGACTCCTCAACGACCCCTCACCCCGGTATCCCGAGATCGAATTCATCCACTGACCGTCCCCGCGGAACGGCACAAGCACCAGGATCAGCGGCACCGCCACGAGCGCGCAGGAACCGGCAGCCAGGGCCGGGTATCCGCCGGCGGACAGGACGAGGGTGGACGCCAGGCTCGCGGCGGCGGCGATGCTCCACACCGTCGCGTCGACGGCGCCCTCCACGCGGGCCCGGTCCGCGGCGGGCAGGTCGCGGGCGAGGAGGCCGCTGCCGCCGACGAAGCACAGGTTCCACCCGTAGCCGAGCAGGAAGAGTGCCCCTGCGAACGGGGCGGTGTCGCCGCCGGGCACGGCGGCGGCGAGCAGCGCGGCGAGCGCGAGGGACAGCAGCCCGGCGAGCATGACCGGCCTGGCGCCGACGCGGTCGAACAGCCGTCCCGTCAGCGGCGACAGGGCGAACATGCCGAACGTGTGCATGGCGAGGGTCACGCCCACCGCGCCCAGCCCGTGGCCGTGCCGGTGCATGTCCATCGGTGCCGCGGTCATGACGGCGACCATGACGACCTGCGCCGTGACCATGACCGCCAGCGCGGATCGGGCCGCGGGCGTCCGCACCAGGTCGCGGAGCGGTACGGGGGAGGCGGCGGCCGGTGCGCGGCCAGAGGGGGCTCCGGTGGCGGCGATCGCCGCGGCCAATGTGGCGACGGCCGCGACCAGGAACGGCCCGGCCATGGCGGGGCCGCCGAGCCGACTCGCGGCGGCGCTCGACGGGTCGAGCAGCAGCGGGCCGCCGACCGCACCGATCGTGCCGGCCCAGATGACCGTGCCGATGGCGTACCCGCGCCGGTGTGCCGGGTACAGCTCGGCGGCCCCGTAGCGGGACAGCTGGGCTCCGGCGTTGCCGAGGCCGAGCACCAGCATGCCGATCGTCAGGGCGAGGACGTCCCCGGCGGCCACCGCGACGACCGCGAGACCGGCGCCGAGCGCGGCCGCCCCGTACCCGAGGACCAGTCCCGCCCGCCGCCCCCGACGCGCCGTCAGCCAGGTCAGAGCGAGCGCGCCGACGCCCGTTCCGACGACGCCGGCGGTGTTCGGCACGGCGCCCCAGCGCATGCCGAGCCGATCGCCGGCCACGATCGTGCTCATGGCGCTCGCCATGGCCATCGCCGCGTTCATCAGAGCGGCACCGGAGAAGAAGGCCGCCATGGCGCGTCCGCGGCGTACGGCGACATCCGGGGGATTCGTGACAGGAGTCGTACGCATGCCACAACGCTAGAAATCCGCACCTTCGAAGTGAACGGGCGATCAACGGAGGTTCGTCCGTTCTGCCTCTTGTTCGAAAGGAGATCCGCGGTGCAGGGTTTCCGAATGGACAGACCGCTGGATGAGACGGACTGGCGCATCCTCGACGAGCTGCAGCGCGACGGACGGCTCTCGTACAACCGGCTCGCGCAGATCGTCCACCTGTCACCGCCGGCCGTCGCCGAGCGCGTACGCCGCCTGGAGGAGGCGGGGGTGATCACCGGCTACCAGGCGCGGATCGACGCCGCGCGGGCCGGCCTGCCGCTGACGACGTTCGTGCAGATGCGGTGCGCGCTCGGCCGGTGCCTGCTCAAGACGACGACGGCCGAGGACTTCCCCGAGGTCACCGAGGTGCACAAACTCAGCGGGAGCTGGTGCTCGATGCTGCGGGTCCGCGTCGCGTCCATGCGGCATCTGGAAGGACTGCTCGAGCGCCTCGGCGAGCACGGCGAGATGAACACCCACGTCGTCCTGTCGACGCAGTACGAGGGGCGTCCCGTCGAGCCGCCGGCGGACGAGGCGCGCCCGGTGAGCCAGCCGACCGGCTGGAGCCGCTGAGCCTCCCGGGCACCCTCAACGCGCCGCCGAGCCCACCCTTCGACCGGCGTGGACGCTCCCCATGAATCCGGCGGCGGCACCGATCGCCGCCGCCGGACCTGCCTCACCAGGCGGAGTCGACGGTGTCGCCCTTGCCCATGTCCTCAGGAAGCGGCACCGGGAACGACGCACGGTGTCCCGTCCTCAGGTCGACGCGAACGATCCGGTGGCCGCCGACGTAGAGCGCGAACCGTCCCGTGCCGTCGACGTCGATACCTCCGGAGTCATTTCCGGCGGCGAGCGTGACGGGCCGGCCGTTCCCGCCGAGCGGTACCCGCATGATCCTCGCACCGACCTCGGCGATCAGTGCTCGCCCATCGGTCTCGTAGGCGGCGCCGAGAACGCTGTTCGTCATCTTCCCGTCGCGCCCGATGCCGCCGGGCAGGGCGACGTCGACCGGCTGGGCCGTCGGCGAGCCGGTGTCGAGGGTCCGCAGCCCGGGGCCGACGAGCGCGAGGTGCCGTCCGTCCGGCGCCCAGGTGAGGTTCCACCCGACCTCGCCATTCTTGATCGTCCACGTTCGCCGTTGCCCGGTGGCGATGTCCGCGACGCCGACCCCGGTGCTCAGGAGATAGGCGAGGCGACGCCCGTCCGGGCTGAGCGTCGGGGTCGCCGACCTGGCCGACTCGGGCACCGTCAACCCGGGGACGAGCCGTGGCGTATCCGGCCGCCCGTCCTCGCTCAGGTGCACCCGGAAGTAGCCGAACTCGTCGCCGGCCGGACGGGAGAGCCCGGCGATCACGAACGTGCGGTTGTCCGGTGCGGCCGCGACCTGCCCCCACGACGACCACACGCCCTGAGGGAGCGGGATCGTGTAGAGGACCTTTCCGGTGACGGCGTCCTGCACCACCGGACGCGCCGGCGTGTACGACGACGCGTTCTTGTCCGTGGGCCGGGTGAAATGAGCGATCGAGTCGCCTGCGGTCACGATGAACTTCGGAGGTCCCGACGGGCGCAGCGCTGGACCGATCGCCATGCCGGCCGGCGGGTACAGCCGGCGTGAGGGCTCGCGCTCGCCGCCGGTCAGCGCGAGGACTGCGCCAACGATGATCAGCACCGCCGCCGCGGCCGCCGCGGGAACGGGCCAGCTGCGACGGCGGGGCGCCTCTCGCAGGGGTGGCATCTGGTCGAGTGTCCGCGCGGCTGCGCCGAACGCGTCACGTACCCGATCCTCGATCATCGTCCCTCCAGCCGGTTCGCGAGGGTGGCCAGCGCGCGGGACGCCGTCGACGAGACGGTTCCCCTGCTGACGCCGAGCTCGGATGCGATCTCCGCCTCGGACATGTCCAGGTAGAAGCGCAGCACGAGGATCTCGCGCTGCCTCTGCGGCAGGCGTGCGATCTCCTCCAGCACCGCCCGCCGTTCCTCGCCGAGCAGCGCCGCCGACTCCGCCGACCACACCGGCGTGTCGTGGACGACGCGCATCAGCCGGGCGGCACGCCGCCGCCGCAGGACCGAACGGCAACCATTCATCACGGCCGTCCGCACATACGCGGCCGGGTCGTCCGGGCCACCGTCGCGGAGCCACCGACGCTGCAACCCGTAGAACGCCTCCTGCACGACGTCTTCGGCGGTGGCCCGGTCCCCGACCAGCAGCAGGGCCGCGCGGGCCAGCCGCAGTGAGCTCGCCCGGTACAAGTCGCTGATCGCGTCTTCGGGGGTGACCTCCGGGGGATCGCTCGTACGCATCGTCACCTCATCGCTCGGGGGAATCTCCATACATAAAGACGCCCCCGGCCGCGCGATGCTGAGTCGGGCGCCGATGTTCCGTGAGCGCGTACGCGATCAGGCCGACACGGCCACGCTGAGGCCCGGGACGCTCAGCCGGCGAACAGCCGGGCGGCGTTGTCGTGGCAGACGGCGCGCAGCCAGTCGTCGCCGAGGTCGAGCCGCGTGAGCGCCGCGAGCTGATGGGCGTAGGAGTACGGGATGTTCGGGAAGTCGGTGCCGAGCAGGATCCGGTCGCCCAGGTCGGCCAGCCGGGAGGTGAGTTCGGCGGGCCAGGGGTTCAGCTGCTCGGTGAACTCGGTGAACGCCATGGTCGTGTCGAGGCGCAGGTCCGGGTGGCGTTCGGCGAGCGCGAGGAACTCCGCGTACTCCGGCAAACCCATGTGCGCGACGATCGCGATCAGCCGGGGATGGCGGGCCAGGACCTCGGCGAAGACAACCGGGCCGGTGTGGCGGCCGGGTTCGGGGCCGGATCCGCAGTGCACGACGACCGGAGTGCGAGACTCGGCCAGCAGTCCCCAGACGGGGTCCAGGAGCGGGTCGCGGGGGTCGTACCCACCGACCTGGACATGCGCCTTGAAGACCCTCGCGCCGGCGTCGATCGCCTCGGCGACGTACGCGCCCGCCGCCGGCTCGGGGAAGAACGTCGCGGTGTGGAGGCAATCGGGCGTGCGCGCGGCGAAGTCGGCCGCCCAGCCGTTCAGCCAGACGGCCATCGCGGGGCGGTGCGGGTAGAGCATCGCCGTGAACCGCCGCACGCCGAACTCACGCAGCAGGCGCAGCCGCCGCTCCTCGTCGTAGCGGTACCGGACCTCCCACGGCAGGCCGGCCTCGGTGAACTGGTCGAAGTACGCCCAGACCTTGCTGAGGACGTTGTCCGGCATGAAGTGCGTGTGCACGTCGATGAGGCCGGGCAGCCCCAGCGACCGCCAGAACGCGGGGATGTCCGCGTCGTCGCCCGGCGGCCGTACGGTCCGGTGATCGGTTGGCGAAGCCATGACCCGCATGATTCCAGAACGGGATTCGGCCCGCCCGACGCGGGCACGAGATTCCGGCCCGCGACACCACACCCGCCGACCGCCACACCGACGACCGTCACGTCCGACGACCGTCACGTCCGACGACCGTCACGTCCGACGACCGTCACGTCCGGACGACCGCCGCGTCCGGACCACGCCGCGTCCGGGCGGTCGATGCGCCGCCCGGACGCGGCGTCCAGGACGCTCGGTGACGCCCTGCGCCTTACGCGGGCGTCACCGTCTCCTGGAGCTCCGTGACCCACGTCGCGGGGTCGCCCTGCCCGTATCGGAGGTAGACCTCGCGCGCCGAGCCGGTGCTGTGGTAGCCGTTCTCCTCGATCCACCGGGCGAGCCGCTGGACGGACGCGTCCACGCCGTCCATGGACCCGTGGTGGATGAGGGTCGCCGCCTGCTCGGCCCCGGGTAGGTCGACGATGGCGAAGTCGTACGCGCCGTCCGGCTCGGCGTTCACCGGTGCCCCGGCGTGCACTCGCACCCCGTCGGGGGCCTGCTCGTAGTACGCGACCGCCGGGCCGGTGATGGCCAGCCCCGCCGCGTCGAGCCGCTTGCACAGCTCGTCGTACAGCGGCTGGATCACCGGGCTGATCTTCTCGGACTCGAAGCTCTCCGCCGTCGCGCTGAGCTCCGCGAGGCGTACGGCCGGGACACTCTTGATGATGACGTCCGCGGACATGTCACCCTCCATCTCGATCATCCGGAGCCTCGCCTCGACCCGGGCCAGACGCGCCGTCTCCTCGGCCACGTGGGCCGCCAGCTCCGCCTGGCGAAGCCGCAGCATGCCGTACAGCTCCTCCGGCCCGACCTTCTCGTCGAGGATCCGCCCCACCTGTTCCAGACTGAGGCCGAGGTCCTTGAGCGCGATCAGCCGGTTGAGCCGGGAGAGCTGCGCCGCGTCGTAGGAGCGGTAGCCGGTGGCCGGATCGACCCGGGCGGGTCGAAGCAGGCCGAGTGCGTCGTAGTGCCGCAGCATCCGTACGGACACGCGGCCGAGTCGTGCGAAATCTCCGATGCTGAACATGACGTGTCCCGGTGTAGGTCCTCACACAGTGTCAGGGTCAACGGCGCTGCTCGAGCCGGAGGTGTCCGATTAGAGTGTTCCCGGACAAGAATCCGATTCGGTTATCGGAGGACGCGTGGACGCCCAGGATTTCGCAGACGTGCTCGACGCCGTACGGACCTTCGTCCGCGAGCGGGTGATCCCCCGCGAGGACGAGATCGAGACGACGGACCGCATCCCGGACGACCTTCGGCAGGCCGCCGCCGAGATGGGCCTGTTCGGGTACGCGCTGCCGGAGGCGTACGGCGGGCTCGGCCTGTCCATGAGCGAAGAGGTGCGCCTGGCCTTCGAACTCGGCTACGCCAGCCCGGCGTTCCGCTCGATGTTCGGCACCAGCAACGGCATCGCGGGCCAGGTCCTCGTCAAGGCGGGCACCGGCGAGCAGCGCGACCACTGGCTGACGAGGCTGGCCGCCGGCCGGGCCGTCGCGGCGTTCGCGCTGACCGAGGCCGAGGCGGGCTCCGACCCCAGCACTCTGACGACCAGGGCCGTACGTGATGAAGATCACTATGTGCTCGACGGGGCCAAGCGCTTCATCACCAACGCGCCCGAGGCGGACGTGTTCATGGTGTTCGCCCGGACCGGCGGTGAGGGGTCGCGGGGGATCTCCACGTTCATCGTCGAGGCGGGCACGCCCGGCCTCACGGTCGGCCCGTCCGACGAGAAGATGGGCCAGCGCGGCGCGCACACCGCCGAGGTGTACTTGGACGGCGTACGGGTCCCCGCGACGGCGATGGTCGGCGAGGAGGGCACCGGCTACCGCACCGCGATGACGTCGCTCGCGCACGGCCGGGTTCACATCGCGGCGGTCTGCGTCGGCGTCGCGCAGCGCCTCCTCGACGAGATGGTCGCGTACGCCAAGGAGCGGCGCCAGGGCGGGCGGCGGATCGGGGACTACCAGCTGATCCAGGGCCTGATCGCCGATTCCCAGATGGAGCTGTACGCGGGCCGCTCGATGGTGCTGCGGGCCGCGGAGGCGTACGACGCGGGGGAGGACCGCAAGCTCGGCCCCTCCTGCGCGAAGTACTTCTGCTCGGAGATGGTCGGCCGCGTCGGCGACCGCGCCGTCCAGGTCTTCGGCGGAATGGGCTACATGCGGGGCGTCGTCGTCGAGCGGCTGTACCGCGACGTCCGGCTCTTCCGGATCTACGAGGGGACCAGCCAGATCCAGCAGATCGTCATCGCCCGCGAACTGCTCCGCTGACCGGGCATGCGGCCGCCACGGGGCCCGCCCGCCACTGATCCAGCCGCGCGCCGCCCGTGCGCCCTTAGGACGTCACGGCGGGGCACCGGGTGCCGCGCGGCGGGACCTGCAGGTCGATGAGGTACCGGTCGTAGGCGTTCTCCATGCAGGGGCCGTTGGTGACGCTTCCGTGCCCGCCGCCCTCGTACGTCAGCAGCACTCCCGCGCTGCCGAGCTGCCGCTCCACCGACTCCGCCCACGGGTAGCCGGTGGCCGGGTCGTGGACGGCGTTGGACAGCAGGATCGGCGGGGCACCGCGCGCCGTGAGCCGGTGCTGCGGGTTCGCGGTCGGCGAGCCCAGACACGCGGCCGTCATGTGCAGCGGCAGCAGGTACGGCACGTCCGGCCCGGCGGTGGTCATCGCATGGACGAGCGAGGCGTACTCCCGCTGATCGCGCACCGGGAACCGCCAGTCGGCGCAGAAGACCGGCGTCGCCGCCGGCAGTGCCGCAGGCGAGGTGGGCGAGGCCGGTATCGGCTCGCTCGCCTCCATCGCGGCGAGCTTCTCGGCCAGACCGGCGTAGTCGGGCCGGACGAAGGCGCGGAGCGCGATCCTGTTGACCAGGTCCATCGGCGACAGGGCGGTGTCGGGCGCGCTCGGGTTCGCCAGCTCGCCCCGGTCGGCACGGGCCAGCAGCCCCCGCCAGACCGCCCGCACGTCGCGGCCGTTCAGCGCGCAGTCCGGCGTCCCGTCGCACCACTTCACGAACTCATCAAAGGAGTCCTGCGCCGCGGCGGCCGAGTCGCGCAGGAAGGCGGACGTGCTGGTGACGCTGCGGTCCATCACGCTTTCCAGCACCATCGCCCGGACCCGGCGCGGATACGTCTCGGCGTACTGCGCGCCGAGCACCGTGCCGTACGAGCTGCCGTGGAAGGTCAGCTTCGCCTCGCCGAGGGCGGCGCGGACGGCGTCCAGGTCCCGCACCGTCTGCCCGGTGTCCAGGTGGTCGAACACCGGGCCGGTGTGCTCCCGGCAGTCCGCGCGCAGCCGCTGGTTGTACGCGAGGGTGGCCTCGAACGCCGCCTGATCGTCGATCTTCGGGCTCGGGCGCTGGGCGAGCAGGTCGGGCGAGCAGGTCACCGGGCTGCTGCGGCCCACGCCGCGCGGGTCGAAGCTCACGATGTCGAACCGGCGGCGGACCTCCGGGCTGAACGCGTCGATCCCCGTCACCACCCGGTCCACCCCCGAATCGCCCGGCCCGCCCGGGCCGAACACCAGCGAGCCGACGCGTGTGCCGGGGCCGGTGGCCGCCCGGCGGGCCAGCGCCAGGCCGAAGCTCGGCCCGTCCGGGTGCGCCCAGTCGACCGGCACCGAGAGGGCGGCGCACTCCGCCCCCGGGTGCTCCGGATCACACGGCACCCAGCGCAGGCTCGCCGGTGACGCGTGAGCCGGTGACGCGTGAGCCGATTCGGCGGTGAGGCCCGGTACGGCGGCGGTGACGGAGCCCAGCGTGATCACGGCGGCCGCGCCGGCGCGCCGAACAGCGGCGCGACGACGTTCGCGCCTGCCTTCGAGCAGCATGATCATCCCTCCTTTACGGACGCCCGAAGGGACGTCCGGTGAGGCGTGAGGACCCGGCCGGGGCACCTTACGGACGGCGATCACGTTAGAGGCGTGATCACCTCCCCGCCCGGGTTCTCAGGGGCGGACCAGGGGCACGTCAGGGGTGCCTCAGGGCCCACCCCAACGGGCGTCCGGAGGCCTCCGCGTACGGGCCGGAGGGAGGCGGTCAACGCCCCCGATTTGGCGCCGGCACCGAGGCGCGGACGGCCCCGGCGAATCGATTTCGTGTCCAAGCCGCGCAGCGTGTATGGTTACGGAGCGCGGAAGGGCGCACGCCCCCTTAGCTCAGTCGGCAGAGCGTCTCCATGGTAAGGAGAAGGTCTACGGTTCGATTCCGTAAGGGGGCTCTAGCAGCCGATACCCCGGTCCGCCAACGTGGACCGGGTTTCGTCTGTTCGAGTGTGTCCGGAGAGTCCGGTATTCTTTTCTCCGGTCGCCCGACCCTCGCGGCGGAGTAGCTCAGTCAGGCAGAGCAAGCGGCTCATAATCGCTGTGTCGCCGGTTCAAGTCCGGCCTCCGCTACCACCTCACCGATCACCTCTCGCAGGTGGTCCGGTGCAGGTCGTTGTCCAGTGTCCCTCACCAGAAAGGCACTCCATCGTGGCTGCCACCGACGTACGGCCAAAGATCACGCTGGCCTGCCAGGAGTGCAAGCACCGCAACTACATCACGCGGAAGAACCGGCGCAACGACCCGGACCGCCTGGAGCTGAAGAAGTACTGCCCGAACTGCCGTAAGCACCAGGCGCACCGCGAGACCCGCTGAGGCGGGAGCGGGCTCGCCGGTCGGCGTTCCCTGACGTTCACAGCCCGTCCCGGCATCGCTGCCGGGGCGGGCTGAACCACGTCTGTTAACGTCGCTTCATCGCCTCCCCTGGCGCGCACGTGGGTATTCCGGGAAGGGACGGATTGAATGGCGCTGAACCGCGATTTCATCGGGCGGGCCTTCCCGCCGTCGGAGCCGTACGAGGTCACTCGGCTGAAGATCAGGGAGTTCGCGGACGCCATCGGCGACCTGAACCCGATCTACCGTGACTCGGAGGCGGCCAAGGCCGCCGGGCATCCCGACGTGATCGCGCCGCCGACCTTCCCGATCGTCATCTCGATCACCGGCGCCGGCCTGACCGACCCTGAGCTCGGCCTCAACTACTCGATGGTCGTCCACGGTGAGCAGCGGTTCGAGTACGCCCGCCCGCTGCACGCCGGTGACATCGTCACCGCCGAGTCGACGATCGCCGGCATCCGCTCCATCGGCCGCAACGAGCGCCTCGACCTGCAGACAGTGATCAAGACGGTCGACGGCGAGCACGTCTGCACGGCCCACAACGTCATCATCGAGCGAGGTGCCTGAGATGACCGCCACGGTGAAGTACGACGAGGTCGAGGTCGGCCAGGAGCTCCCCGCCAAGACGTACAAGGTCGAGCGCCTCGACCTGATCAAGTACGCCGGCGCGTCCGGGGACTTCAACCCGATCCACTGGAACGAGCCGTTCGCCAAGTCCGTGGGCCTGCCCGACGTGATCGCGCACGGCATGTTCACGATGGCGGAGGGCGGCCGGTACGTCACCGACTGGGCCGGCGACCCCGGTGCGGTCGTCGACTACGGCGTCCGGTTCTCCTCCATGGTCGTGGTGCCCAATGACGGCGGCACCGAGATCGAGATCACCGGTGTGATCGAGGACAAGCGCGACGACAACACGGTCGTCGTCGCGCTGACCGCCCGCTCGCGCGGCGAGAAGGTCCTCACCCGCGCCAAGGCGACGGTCCGTCTCGCCTGATGGCGGTCCGCTGCGAGCAGGTCGACCTCGCGGGCTACACCACGCTGCGGCTCGGTGGGCCCGCGCGGTGCTTCGTCGAGGCCACGACCGACGACGAACTGATCGACACCGTCCGCCGCGCCGACCGGGAGGGCGAGCCGCTGCTCGTCCTCGGCGGCGGCAGCAACCTCGTCGTCGCCGACGCGGGCTTTCCCGGCACGGCGGTGCACATCGCCACCCGGGGCGCGTCCGTCGCCGCGTTTCACGCTGACCGCCGGCGGAGCGACGGCCGCCTGCTCGTACGCGCCCGGGCGGGCGAGGAGTGGGACCCGTTCGTCGCCCGGTGCGTCGAGGAGGGCCTGTCCGGCGTCGAGTGCCTGTCGGGCATCCCCGGCCTGCTCGGCGCCACCCCGATCCAGAACGTCGGAGCGTACGGCCAGGACGTCAGCGAGACGATCGTCGAGGTCCGCGCGTACGACCGGGAGAGCGGCGAGGTCGTCGTCCTCGACCGCGACGCCTGCCGGTTCGGCTACCGAACCAGTGCCTTCAAGGGCGCCGACCGGCATGTCGTGCTGCAGGTGACCTTCGCTCTTGAACCGGCCGACCTCTCCGCTCCGGTCCGCTACGCCGAACTGGCCCGGACCCTCGGGGTCGAGCCCGGCGAGCGCGTCCCGCTGCGGGACGCCCGCGACGCGGTGCTCGGCCTGCGCCGGGGCAAGGGCATGGTCCTCGACCCCGCCGACCCCGACACGCGCAGCGCCGGGTCGTTCTTCACCAACCCGATCCTCGACCCGGACCAGCTCACCGACCTGGAGAAGCGCGTCGGCGACCGGCTCGGCCCGGACGCCGTGTTCCCGCGCTACCCGGAGCCGGACGGCCGTACGAAGACCTCGGCGGCCTGGCTGATCGACAAGGCGGGCTTCACCAAGGGGTACGGCCGGGGCCCGGCCCGGATCTCGACCAAGCACACCCTCGCGCTGACCAACGCCGACGGCGGGCGTACCGACGACCTCCTGGCCCTGGCCCGCGAGGTCCGCGACGGCGTCCGCGACGCCTTCGGTGTCACGCTCGTCAACGAACCGGTCTTCGTCGGCGTCCGCCTGTGACGTCTCCGGCCTAGGCCTGTCTCGAAGCCCCGCTGTCCTACTGCGCGGCGATCTGGACACCGCTCGTTACGGACGGGCAGGCCCTAGCCGTCGGTGAGCGGCACTGTGATCGTGATGACGGTGGGGCCGCCGGGCGGGCTGGAGACGTGCAGGTCGGCGTCGACGGCGTCCAGGCGGTCGATGATGCCGCGCAGGCCGGTGCCGCCGGCCGGGTCCGCGCCGCCGGTGCCGTCGTCGGCGACGGTGACCCGCAGGACGCCAGAGTGTTCGGAGAAGACGACCTCCCCGGCGACGGCGCCGCTGTGCTTGACGATGTTGCTCAGGCACTCGGCGACCGCGAAGTACACGGCCGTCTCGATGGCGGCGGGCAGGGCCGGCGGCGGATCGCCGGCCACGGTCACCGGTACGGCGAGATCGAGCACGAGCGCGCGGACGGCGTCGCCGAGACCGCGGTCGGCCAGGACCGCCGGGTGGATGCTGTGCATCACGGCGCGGAGGTCGTCCAGCGCGGCGACGGCGGTCGCCCGGGCCTCGTCGAGCAGCCGCGCCGCGGCGTCGGGGTCGCGACGCAGCAACTCGCCGGACATGCCGAGCGTGAGCGCGAGGGACACCATGCGGGCCTGGGCACCGTCGTGCAGGTCGCGTTCGACGCGCTTGAGCTCGGCGGCCTGCCGGTCCACCGCCCCGCGGCGGGACCGGTTGAGCCGGGTGACCCGGGCGGCGAGTTCGCGCTCCCGTTTCCCGGGCGGCCGGCTGACCATCCACGCGTGGAGCGCGAACACGGCGGACAGCCCGAGGGTCTGCCAGATCGGCCAGAAGTACCCGCCGCCGCTGAGCGCCCAGACGGCGAGGTCGACCAGCACGAGCAGGGCGCACAGCGCGCCGTCGACGGCGAGCCATCGGCGCCGGCCGGGCGGGACGCGCAGCGCCCGGCGCAGCGCGAACTCGGCGGCCAGCACGGTGCCGATTCCGAAGTACACCCAGCGGGGCCAGAACTCGTCGACGCCGGTGACCGCCCAGGCCAGGGTGGCCGCGGCGCAGAGCGCCACGGCCACCCCGACGACCCGCCGCCGACCGGTCGTCATGCGGCGGTCCGCCGGGCCGGGCGGTAGGTGATCCGTCGCAGCAGGGTCTCGGCCGGTCCGCGGTACTCCCTCGCGTTCATCGCCTGCGCGGCCACCAGCGACACCGCCCAGACGGCCACCGCGGCGAGCGTGGCCGCGTAGGTGCCGCCGAGGTGCAGCGTCCACGGCGCGAACAGCGCCAGCCAGGCCACCGACTGGAACAGGTAGCCGCTCAGCGAGCGCTGGCCGAGCGCGGTCACCGGGCCGAGCAGCGCCCGTGCGCGCCGCGCCCTGCTCAGCCGCAGCGCCAGCAGACCGAACAGGGCCACATAGCCGGGACCGCCGTACTCGCCGGTGATCGCGTGGACGCGCGCCATGGCGTCGACCGTACCGGCGTCGGCGTGCAGGACGCCGGCGGCCACGAGCGCGTAGGGCAGGGCGCCGACGATGGCGATGCCGAGGCCGACGACGGCGGTGACGCGCAGGAGGGCCCGGTGCTTCGCCGGCTCCTCCAGGACGCGGTGGCGCGCGGCCCAGATGCCCAGCCACACGATGACGATGAACGGGATCACGGTCGCGGTGTGCACCGGCCACTCGGTGAGCCGGTCGAGCAGCGAACGCCCGTACGAGGCGGCGGCCAGCGACGGGTTGGGGGTGTTGGTGAGGACGGCGTGCCCGCCGCGGGCGCGGGCGATCGCCTGCCAGGTCAGGACGACGGCGCTGACCGACTGGACGCCCCACAGCCAGAGGACCACGCGGTGGAACCGGTCGCCGCGGCGCAGCAGGAGCAGGGTCGCGATGACCCCCACGATCCCGTAGGCGCCGAGGAAGTCACCCCAGTACAGCAGGAGCCCGTGGACGAGCCCGAAGCCGATGAGCGCGGTGTTGCGGCGCAGCAGGACGCGCCGCTCGTCGGCGCCCGCGGCGCGGTGCCGGGAGGCCAGTTGGACGAGACCGTAACCGAACATGACGGCGAAGACCGGGTACGCGCGGCTCTCGACGAGCGTGGCCAACAGGAAGTTCACGACGCGCTGCACGCCGTGCGGCGTGCCGTCGAGGCCGGGTTGGCCGGCGAAGGCGAAGTTGCCCGCGTTGGCCAGCGCGATGAACAGCAGCATCGCGCCACGGGCCAGGTCGGGTGCCAGCGCGCGCTCGGCGCGTCGTACGGGTCCGGCCGGGGCCGTGGCCGGAGGTGGAACGGAGGTCGTGTTCGTCATGACGCCAGCCTCGCCGGGCGCCGGCCTGGCCGCGAGGAGGCTGGAACCCCATTGCCGGGGGTACTGCTACCCCTATCCGTCGAGGTACGCCAGGACGGCGAGCACCCGCCGGTTGTGGTCGTCGGACGACTGCAGGCCGAGCTTGGCGAAGATGTTGTTGGTGTGCTTCGCGACCGCCTTCTCCGTGATGAACAGGGCGGTGCCGATCGCGGCGTTGGACCGGCCCTGCGCCATGTGGGCGAGCACCTCTCGTTCGCGTGGAGTGAGCCGGTGCAGCGGCAGCGTCCGCTCGCGGTTGTCCAGCAGCTTCGCCACGACCTTGGGATCCAGCGCGGTGCCCCCGGCGGCGACCCGGCGCACCGCGTCGACGAACTCGCCGATGTCGGAGACCCGGTCCTTGAGCAGATAGCCGATGCCGCCCCGGCCGTCGGCGAGCAGCTCCCGCGCGTAGAGCCGCTCCACGTACTGCGACAGCACCAGAACCGGAAGCCCCGGCACCTCGGCCCGCGCCGCCAGCGCGGCCCGCAGTCCCTCATCGGTGTGGGTCGGGGGCAGCCGGATGTCGACGACGGCCACGTCGGGCCGCCGCTCGACCAGCTCGCGGAGCAGGTCCGGCCCGTTGTCGACCGCGGCGACCACCTCGAAGCCGTGCGCCTGCAGCATGCGGATGAGACCGTCCCGCAGCAGCGTCAGATCCTCGCCCACCACGACCTTCACGGCGCCACCGTAGCCGAGGACGCGGGGTATGCCGGGCTCGCCGACGAACGCCTCACGCCCGCTCGGTCAGGGGAGCAGGACGTACACGACGTCGTCGATGCGAGTGCCGTTCGGGCCGTCCACGCGTGACCGCTGCACCCCTTCGCGGACGAACCCGGCCTTCTCCAGCACCCGCTGCGACGCCGCGTTGTCCGGTGCGGTCCCGGCGGCGAGCCGCGGGATGCCGATCTCGAACGCCCAGGCGCTGAGCAGGCGTACGGCGCGCGTCACGACGCCCTGACCGCGGAACGCCGGCAGCATGCTGTAGCCCACCATCGCCGACCGGCTCCAGGCCTCGTAGAACAGACCGATGTCGCCGGCGAGCTCGTCGTTCACCCGGATCGTGAAGTCGGCGCGGTTGCCCGCCAGCCACTCGCTCGGGGCATGCTCGCAGCGCCGCGCCACCTCGGCCCGCGGCCGCACGTGCCTGACGATCGACCGAGCGCGCACGTCCGGCAGGTTGATCAGCGTGAGTAGCTCGTCGACGTCGGCGGGGCCGAGCGGGCGTAGGCTCACCTCGCCGTCGCGCAGTTCACCGCCCCGCAGGTCGGGGAACGTCCGCGCGGCCGGGCCGGACGGGTCGCCGGGCAGCCAGGCCCAGACGACGTCGTCGGGTCGGCCGCCGCCCGGTCCGCTGTTCCGGCGTACGGCCTCGCGGGTGAAGCCGGCGTTCAGCGCGACACGCTGGGAGACCGTGTCGGCCACGTCGGTGACCATCTCCAGCCGCCCGTCCGCCTGCTCGGTCATGGTCCGCACGGCCTTGCTCGCGACCCCTCGCCGCCGCTCTTCGGGTATCACCCAGATGCTCAGCTCGCGGACCCCGGGCCGGGCCTCGATGAGACTCAGCCCGCCGACCAGCCGGTCACCGTCGAGGACGGCGTGCGTGACGGGAAGGTAGGGCGTCAGCCTGGCGGCCTCTTCGGCAGTCGCGATACGGATGATCACAGTGCCCGATCATTCCACTTCGTCCGTTGGCGTGCGGCCGGTTCCGGGCGGTGTGCCGAGCCAGGTGTCGATGCCGTCGAGGAGTCGTTTCTGCGTCTCCGGAGGGGCTGCGGAACCCCGGATCGAGCACCGCGCCAGCTCGGCCAGCTCCTCGTCGGTGAACCCGTGGTCCCGGCGCGCCAGTTCGTACTGGCGGGTCAGTCGTGACCCGAACAGCAGCGGGTCGTCGGCGCCCAGCGCGATCGACACACCACCCTCGAAGAGGCGCCGGAGAGGAACGTCTTCCGGCGTCGCGTAGACCCCGAGACCGACGTTCGAGGACGGGCAGACCTCGAGGGTGACGCCGCGGGCGGCGACGGTGTCCATGAGGGCCGGATCCTCGACGACGCGCACGCCGTGCCCGATCCGGTCCGCCCGCAGCGCGTCGACGCAGGCCCGTACGCTCGCGGGACCGAGCAGTTCGCCGCCGTGCGGTACGGACAGCAGGCCGGCCCGCTTGGCGATCGCGAAGGCCCGGTCGAAGTCGTACGCCCGGCCGCGCCGCTCGTCGTTGGAGAGCCCGAACCCGACGACCCCCTCTCCGGCGTACTGGGCGGCCAGCCGCGCCAGCGTCCGCGCGTCGAGGGGGTGCCGCGTGCGGTTGGCCGCGATGATGACGCCGATGCCGACCCCGGTGGCCTCGGAGGCATCCTGGGTGGCGTCCATCACCAGGTCGGTGAAGGCCGTCAGCCCGCCGAACCGGCTCCCGTACCCGCTCGGGTCGACCTGGATCTCCAGCCACCCGGAGCCCTCCGCGGCCTCGTCCTCGGCCGCCTCGCGCAGCAGCCGCCGTACGTCCTCCTCGTCGCGCAACGCCGACCGGGCGATGTCGTACAGGCGCTGGAAGCGGAACCAGCCGCGCTCGTCCGTCGCGCGCAGGCGGGGAGGCCACTCCTCGACGAGGGCGTCGGGCAGGTGCACGCGGTGCTTGCGGGCGAGCTCGACGAGCGTGGTGTGCCGCATCGAACCGGTGAAGTGAACGTGCAGATGGGCCTTGGGCAGGGTTGCGATCGGACGGGCCTCCATGCACCGATCTTGCCGTATGCGCTGCTCGAGCCTGCGGGGACCTCCCCCGAAGAGGGTCCGTGAGGATTCCCGAAAAAAACTTTGAGAAGCCGTGCAACCCCCTCTGGGACCCACGCGTATATGAGGGGCGCGAGAGTCAAACCGCGCTGAAAGGGATAGATGTGATCAACCTCAAGCTTGCTCTGCTGGCCACCGGTGCCGTTGGCGCCATCACCGCCGGCGGGGTCGCGTACGCGACCGTCTCGAACAACTCCCCGGCGCCCTCGGTCAAGCCGGTCGCGGACGGCGCGAAGAAGGCCGTCCAGGAGGCCGCCGGCGGCGTCCCGACCGGAGTCCCGACCTGCGTGAGCGTCCCCAAGGGCAAGCTCCCCAACGGCAAGCTGCCGAAGGGCCAGCTGCCCGAGAACAAGCTCCCCAAGGGCGAGGTGCCCAAGCCCGGGCTGCCGACGGACAAGCTCCCCAAGGACAAGCTCCCGAAGGCGGAGCTGCCGAAGGCCGGCGAGCAGCCGAACGTGCCGCTGCCCACCGGCAAGGTCCCCACGACCCTGCCCACCGACAAGGTGAAGGCCCCGAACGGCCTGCCGACGGACAAGGTCAAGGCGCCGACCGCCCTCCCGACCGACAAGGTGAAGGTCCCGGCCAACCTGCCGACCTGCGCCCCCAACGCGGGCCAGCCCTCCGCGGCCTCCGCGCCCACCGGCGTCCCGACCGCGAAGCCGGGCCTACCGAAGGCGAACGTGCCTGACGTGACGGCCCCGGACTGCTCCGCCGTCCCGCCGGTCATCAAGGTGGAGCACAACAAGGCCAAGGACGTCACGCTGCCCAACGGCATGCACCTCGCGGCCTCCCACAGCCACTCGGTCACCCTCCAGAGCGGTAAGGTCTGCACGGTCGTGCAGAAGTTCACGGCCACGGGCGGTAACTTCCTGAACGTCGAGCGGCTGAACACCCCGCCGCAGACCACGGTCAAGGAGCTGGCCGCGGAGCTGAAGCTGCCGGAGGGTGGCGGCCTCGCCTCCGTCGCGGGCGCTCAGACGTGGGAGAGCCCGGCGGGCACCGGCGTGCTGTGGATCACCGACCAGGGCTACGCGGTCTACCTGAACGGCAGCCCCGCGCTCGCGACCCAGCTCCCGGCGATCGCCACGCAGCTGAACCAGCTTCACTGAGGCTCGGCGCGGGTGGCCCTGCGCGGTGGGCCACCCGCGACCGATCGACATAAATAGGGCGTACGACGGACGGAGTGCCTTGGCGCGTCGAGACGACGAGTCATTCGTCGAGTTCGTGGCGGAGCGCGGTACCGCGCTGCTTCGAACCGCCCAGCTGCTGTGCGGGGGGCGGACGGATGCGGAGGATCTGCTGCAGACGGCCTTGGAGAAGGCGTACCGCCACTGGGGTCGGATGAAGCCCGGCAGCAATCCGGAGCCGTACGTCCGCAAGATCCTGGTCAACCTGTCCGTCAGCCGGGCCCGACGCTGGCGGGTCCTCCGCGAGGTGCAGATGGCGGCTCCGCCGGAGACGCCGACGGCCTCCGAGGAGAGCACCGTCGAACTGCGCGGCGTGCTCATGGAGGAGCTGAAGAAGCTCGGGCCACGCCAGCGGGCGGTGCTGGTCCTGCGCTACTGGGAGGACATGTCCGAGGCGGAGACGGCAGCCATGCTCGGTTGCTCGGTCGGCACCGTCAAGAGTCAGGCCGCGAGGGGCCTCGCCCGCCTCCGCGAACGAATGGGAAAGTCCGCACAGGCGGCGGCGTCGAGGGGGTGAACCATGGATCTGGAGAACGAACTCCGGCAGGCCATGGCGGAGCATGTCACGGGGGTGTCGGCGTCCGGCACGCTGGCGCATGACGCACAGCGTCGCCATCAGCGGACGGTCCGGCGGCGAACGACGATCGCGGTCGCTGCGGCCGGGGTGGTGGTCGCGATCGCGGTCATCCCGACCTATCAGGCGATCCACCCGCAGACCGTCAGCTCTCGCGGCCCGGAAGGCGGGCACAAGAAGAGCGGCGGGAAGATGAACGCCACGCAGGTCACCCCGTCGCCGTCCGTGTCGCCGAGCGTCAGGTCGGCGGCGCCGTCCGCGAGCGCGTCCGCTCCGGGGCACTCGAGCGGACGGCCGTCACGGCATCCGAGCGGCGGGGCGCACGTCGACGTTCCCGGGGCCGCCAAGGCACTGCTCGGCTACCTGCCCGTGGGCATCGACCCGACCCAGAGCTGCGACGGCACGAAGACCGGCGGGCGCCGGATCACGACCTGCCGTTGGACCGGCCCGGCCGGCTGGATCGAGGTGCGGCTCGTGCGCGACGCCACGCTGCGGAAGCCGGGGGACATGGGGTTCGCCCCGCCCACCGCGGAACAGGCCGAGGTGCACGGCCACGCCGCGCTGCGCGCCGCCGGCGCTTTCGGCCAGGTCATGTGGATCGAGCGCAGCGGACTCGGCGTCTACGTCGGGGTCAGCCCCACGCTCGGCACGCAGTTGATGCGCGTCGCCGACGGCGTCCAGGCCGACTGACCGCTGAGCGCGTCCTGAGCACGGCCGGGAGTCGACTGCGCCCGCCCGAAGTCGACTCCCGGCCGAATCCAGGCCGACGCGGCCGTCCGCGCGCGGCGGAGGCCGTACCGGAGACGCCCCGCGAGCACCGTGGCGCTCGCGGGGCGTCGTCATGTCCGTCACCCGGATCGGGAGCGACGGGGGAGGCCGGTCGCCGGCCCGGACGTGATCACGCCACGGGCCGACGCGGGATCCGGCCGCCGTCGCCGTACGGGACGGGTCAGTGGGCCTCGGCCAGCAGCTTGGCGACCCGGCCGACGCCCTCGGCGAGGTCCTCGTCGCCCAGCGCGTACGACAGGCGGAAGTAGCCCGGAGTGCCGAACGCCTCGCCGGGCACGAGCGCGACCTCGGCCTCCTCGAGGATCAGCGCGGCCAGCTCGACGGAGGTCTGCGGGCGCTTGCCGCGAAGCTCCTTGCCGAGCAGCTCCTTGACCGACGGGTAGGCGTAGAACGCGCCCTTCGGCTCGGGGCAGACGACGCCGGGGATGTCGTTGAGCAGCCGCACGATGGTCTGGCGGCGGCGGTCGAACGCCTTGCGCATCTCCGCCACGGCCGCCAGGTCGCCGCTCACCGCGGCCAGGGCCGCGGCCTGTGAGACGTTCGCCACATTCGACGTCGCGTGCGACTGCAGGTTGGTCGCGGCCTTCACGACGTCCTTCGGGCCGATCATCCAGCCCACGCGCCAGCCCGTCATCGCGTACGTCTTGGCGACCCCGTTGAGCACCAGGGTGCGGTCGGCCAGCTCCGGGACGACCACCGGCATCGAGGAGAACTCCGCGTCCCCGTAGACGAGGTGCTCGTAGATCTCGTCCGTGATCACCCACAGGCCGTGCTCGGCGGCCCAGCGGCCGATCTCGGCGACCTGCTCGCGCGTGTAGACGGCGCCGGTGGGGTTGGACGGGGAGACGAACAGCAGCACCTTCGTACGGTCGGTGCGGGCCCGCTCGAGCTGGTCGACGCTCACGAGGTAGCCGGTGGTCTCGTCCGCGACCACGTCGACCGGCACACCGCCCGCCAGCTTGATCGACTCCGGGTAGGTCGTCCAGTACGGCGTGGGCACGATGACCTCGTCGCCCGGGTCGAGCAGCGCTGCGAACGCCTCGTACACCGCCTGCTTGCCGCCGTTGGTGATGAGCACCTGCGACGCCTCGACCTCGTAGCCGGAATCGCGCTTGGTCTTCTCCGCGACCGCCGCCTTCAGCTCGGGCAGCCCCCCGGCCGGCGTGTACTTGTGGAACCGGGGGTTATGGCACGCCTCGACGGCGGCCTCGACGATGTAGTCCGGAGTCGGGAAGTCGGGCTCGCCCGCGCCGAATCCGATCACCGGACGCCCCGCGGCCTTCAGCGCCTTGGCCTTGGCGTCGACGGCGAGCGTCGCGGACTCGGAGATCGCGGCGATCCGAGCGGAGATTCGAGTGCTCATGGTCCCTATCGTCGCAGACATCGCGGCAGCTCTCAGCCCCATATCGGGGGTGCGGAAACGCGGCGCGCACGGCGCGATCGGCGTTTGGTTCGACGCGAGGGTGGTTTGAGACGTAGACTGCGTGACCTAGTGGCGTCCCGCATGGTTCTCGCGTGCCATGGGGTCCACTATGAAGGGCAGTAGCTCAATTGGCCAGAGTCCCGGTCTCCAAAACCGGTGGTTGGGGGTTCGAGTCCCTCCTGCCCTGCGGAATACGGTTCGTGCACGGCGCACGTGCGCGGGCGTCCTGAACGCACGCCCACACCGGAAGTTCGCGACACAACCGACGAGGGGATGCGTCGACAGCAATGGCGACCGAGATGAGCGGCGAGGCCGCGATCAAGGACAAGGGGAAGTCCGCCAAGAAGCGGACCTCACCTCTCCTGTTCTACCGCCAGGTGGTCGCCGAGCTCCGCAAGGTGATCTGGCCTACGCGTAACGAGCTCGTCACGTACACGACCGTGTCGCTGATCTTCGTGATCATCGTCGTGGCGATCGTGTTCGGTCTCGACAACGCGTTCTCCTGGGTTGTGCTGAAGCTCTTCGGCTGATCGCGTGCCGGATTCCATCAGCAACCCACAGACGAGAGAAAGAGTGACCGTGTCCGAGTCCCCAGAGCTTCACGACGAGGCCATCGAGGAGGCCGAGTCGGTGGAAGCGCCGGCTTCGGCCGAGGCTGAGGAAGTCGCCACGGAGTCCGACGAAACGTCCGCCCAAACGTCCGAAGAGGCGTCCGACGAGGCGTCTGACGAGGCGTCGGACCCGGTCGAAGAGTTCACGACCCAGCTGCGGCTCCTTCCGGGTGAGTGGTACGTCGTTCACTCGTACGCCGGCTACGAGAACCGCGTGAAGACCAACATCGAGCAGCGCACCCAGTCGCTCAACATGGAGGACTACATCTTCCAGGTCGAGGTGCCGCAGCACGAGGTCACCGAGGTCAAGGGCGGCAAGCGTCAGAAGGTCAACGAGAAGGTCCTGCCGGGCTACATCCTGGTCCGCATGGAGCTCACCGACGAGTCCTGGGCGGCCGTCCGCAACACGCCGGGCGTGACCGGCTTCGTCGGGCTGTCCAACACGCCGTCGCCGCTGCACCTCAAGGAGGTCGCGACGCTGCTCGCGCCCGAGCCCGAGGAGCAGGCCAAGACCAAGGAGACCGCCAAGGCGGCGGCCACCGTCGACTTCGAGGTCGGCGAGTCCGTCACCGTCATGGACGGCCCGTTCGCGACGCTCCCCGCGACCGTCAACGAGATCAACGCCGAGGCCCAGAAGCTCAAGGTGCTGGTGTCGATCTTCGGTCGGGAGACCCCGGTCGAGCTGTCCTTCAACCAGGTCTCCAAGATCTGACCGACCAGGTCCGCAGGACCTGGCGCCGGAGCACCTCGCGTCGGCGCATAGCCTCAAGACGTCCCCGCATGCCTGCGGGGGAAGCGGTCCCAACGCGGCGGTCGACGTTCCAGCCGCCGCGTCGCCCGTGTCAACGGGAGTAGGGGCCGACGAACCAACCGGAACGAAAGGGTGAGGCATGCCTCCCAAGAAGAAGAAGATCTCCGCGGTCGTCAAGGTCCAGCTGCAGGCCGGTCAGGCGACGCCCGCGCCGCCGGTGGGTACCGCCCTCGGCCCGCACGGCGTCAACATCATGGACTTCTGCAAGCAGTACAACGCGGCCACGGAGTCCCAGCGCGGCAACGTCATTCCCGTAGAGATCACCATCTACGAGGACCGCTCGTTCACGTTCGTCACCAAGACCCCGCCGGCCGCGCAGCTGATCAAGAAGGCCGCGGGCGTCGACAAGGGCAGCGGCGAGCCGCACAAGAGCAAGGTCGGTTCGATCACCCGCGACCAGCTCCGGGAGATCGCCGCGACCAAGATGCCGGACCTCAACGCCAACTCGCCCGAGCAGGCCGAGAAGATCATCGCGGGCACCGCCCGCTCCATGGGCATCACCGTCGCCGACTGACGACGGTCTATGTGACCCCGGTGGGAGGGCCGCGCAGGCCCGCACCACCACCTCCAGATCAGGAGACATCAATGAAGCGCAGCAAGGCGTACCGCAACGCCGACGCCAAGATCGACAAGTCGGCGCTGTACAGCCCGGCCGAGGCCGTGAAGCTGGCCAAGGAGACCTCGCCGACCAAGTTCGACGCCACCGTCGAGGTCGCGTTCCGGCTCGGGGTGGACCCCCGCAAGGCCGACCAGATGGTCCGCGGCACCGTCAACCTGCCGCACGGCACCGGTAAGACCGCCCGCGTGCTGGTCATCACCGGTGGCGCCAAGGCCGACGAGGCCCGCGAGGCCGGCGCCGACCACGTCGGCACCGACGACATGATCGAGCGCATCCAGGGCGGCTGGCTCGACTTCGACGCCGTCGTGGCGACCCCGGACATGATGGGCAAGGTCGGCCGGCTCGGCCGCGTGCTCGGCCCCCGTGGCCTCATGCCGAACCCCAAGACCGGCACCGTCACCGCCGACGTGGCCAAGGCCGTGTCCGAGATCAAGGGCGGCAAGATCGAGTTCCGCGTGGACCGTCACGGGAACCTGCACTTCATCGCCGGCAAGACGTCCTTCAGCGAGAAGCAGCTCGTGGAGAACTACGCCGCCGCGCTGGAGGAGATCCTGCGGCTCAAGCCGTCGGCGGCCAAGGGGCGCTACATCAAGAAGGCGACCCTGAGCACGACGATGGGCCCGGGCATCCCGGTCGACCCCAACGTCACCCGCAACCTCACCGCGGAGCTGGAAGAGTCCGCGGCGAGCTGACGAGCGAGTGCGGCAGTGAGCACTGTGGCGAGCTGACGCGTCAGCGAATCACGAAGGGGCGCCCCCGTTCTGCGGGGGCGCCCCTTCGCGTTGATCATCCTGAGGTACGACTCACGTCGCACACGGGGAAGCCGGATCTGGTCCCATCGGGGGATGTTTAGGAGATCTTGAGCGGCAACACTCGATAGTGCCAGAACCAGGCGTTCGCGCTCTTTGTCGAGCCGGGGGCCGTACGCGATACGCAGGAGGGTTCACAATGGTTCGTCGATATGCCGTGGGTACGGCCGCTGGTGCCGCCCTGGTGGCCGCCCTCGCCGGGTGTGGGAGCGCCAACGGGGGAGGCGGCACCGGCGCCGTGAACGTATCGGCCGCCCAGGCGATCAGCCTCGCGGCCCAGAAGACCAGCACCGTCAAGTCCTACAAGGTGGACATCACCGAGAGCGGCACCGGGAAGGCGTCTTCCAACGCGCACGGTGTCGTCCAGGTCCGGCTCCGTCCCGACCTCGCCGCCGTCGGCACGCTCGACCAGGCCGGGTTCGGCGGCCACTCGGTGGAGTCCGGTCTGCGCGCGATCCTGCTCGGCGACAACCTGTACGGGAAGGTCCCCTCGCAGCTCACGCAGTTCACCGGCGGCAAGCCGTGGGTGAAGTTCTCGGTCTCCAAGGCCGCGCAGCAGGCCGGAGTGGACCTGAACGAGATCCTTAAGCAGGCCGACCCGGCGCAGCAGACGAAGATCTTCACCAGCTCGAAGGACGTGCGCAAGGCCGGCACGCAGACGATCGACGGTGTGAAGACCACCCACTACACCGGGACGATCACCGCGAAGGACGCCGCGGCGCAGCTGGGCGGCAAGGCCAAGCAGTCGTTCCAGGACCTCTACCAGAAGAGCGGCGGCAAGAGCGTCGCGTTCGACCTGTGGGTCGGCGCGGACAACCTGCCGCGCAAGCTGACGGCGAAGAGCTCCGCGTCGGACGGCGCGGCCACCGCCACGATGGTCTACAGCGACTACAACAAGTCCGTCAGCGTGTCCGCGCCGCCGGCGAGCCAGGTGGCGGACGGCAACCAGTTCATGCAGGGCCACCACGGCAGCGGCCCCGGCCTCCCGGGCTGACCAAGGTGGCACCGGCCCCCTGAGCCGGCCAGGGCGACCCAGGCCGGCCAAGGCGGCTCCGGCCTCCCGGGCTGACCGAGGTCCGGAGGTCCCGGCCGACCACGCTCGCGACGCGCCCCGCGGCTCTCCGCCGCGGGGCGCGCCGCTTTTGACCTGCGGTGAACGGCCGGGTTGAACCTATGTGATCACTGCAGCGTCTTAACGCTTTGTCCGCCGCCGCAGGCTGCCGCGCAGCGTGCGCACACCGACCTCGAAGGAAAACGCGATGATCCGCCGAACCGCCGTCCTCGCCGTCACCGGGTCCACCCTGGCCCTGTCCCTCGCCGCCTGCGGCGGAGGGGGAGGCGGCGGCAAGAAGGCATCGGGAAGCGAACCGAAGTCCGCCAACGCGGCGCTCGCGGCCGAGCAGGCCGTGAACAAGGTGTCGCAGAAGGCCAGCGAGATCAAGACGTTCCAGGCCGCGGTCACCTCCCACACCACGATGTCCGGGCAGCAGACGTCGATGACCGGCCAGATCTCCTATCGGCTCAAGCCGAGTCTGGCGATGAAGATGAGCATGCCCAGCATGTCGGTGAACGGCCGGGATACCGGCGGCTTCCAGGAGGTCCTCCTGGACGACAACCTGTACCTGAAGATGGCGGCGCTCTCGAACCGCAACGGCGGCAAGCCGTGGGTCAAGATGTCGCTCAGCAAGCTGGGTGCCCGGAGCGGCCTCGACATGAAGTCGCTGCTGAACCAGTCGCAGCAGGCCGACCCCTCGGCCAACGTACGGATGCTGACCGCCTCCAAGGACGTGCGCAAGGTCGGATCCGAGACCATCGACGGCACGCCGACCACCCACTACCAGGGCACCTACTCCGTGCAGCAGGCGCTGGCCAAGCTCGGCAGCGACCAGCGCGAGAAGATGCAGCAGCTCGTCGCCAAGACCGGGCTGGACAAGATGAACTTCGACCTGTGGGTCGACGACCAGCAGCTCCCGCGCAAGATGGCGGTCAAGAGCCCGGCGGGCAGCCAGGTGCAGACGAGCACCACGACGACGTACAGCGGCTTTAACAAGCCCGTCTCCATCACGGCCCCGCCCGCGAGCCAGACCGGCTCCGCCGGCTGACCCCGCTGGCAGGTCCCGTTGCGAACGACCCCGCGCCACGAGGGCGCGGGGTCGTTCTTGCGGCTGCGGAAACGACTGAGCCCACATCCGGCCGTCCGCGGGTGCACCTATGTGGAGCCCGCCAGTAAGGTTCGTCCAGATACGTCTTGGTGTTCGAACGCGGGTGATCGTCGGATGGGCTGCCCGCCCGCGTACCGGCGTCGATCAGTGTGCGCCCGTCGACCGTAAGGAAAGGCCGTCGATGACCCGCCGCTCCGCCGTCTGGATCGCCGTCGTTCCCGTGCTGGCGCTGTCCGTCACCGGGTGCGGCGGAGGCGGTGGTAAAGGTGCGGCCCATGCGGCGACCCGCGGTGCCAAAGCCACGCCCGCCGGCTCACCGCTCCCGGCCGACCAGGTCGTGAGCGTGGTGTCGCAGAAGATCGGCGAGACCAGGACGCTCCAAGCGGCGATCACTTTGAACCTCTCCCGGTCCGGCCGGAACGCGCAGCTGATCGGCCAGCTCACCTACCAGCGGAGGCCGCGCGCCGCGGTGGAGGTGAGCGCCACCACCATGTCGGTGGACGGTAAGGCCATGGAGGTCTTCGACGAGATCCTCATCGGCGACGACCTGTACATCAGCACGCGCCAGTACTCCGATCTCCGCGGCGGGAAGCCGTGGATGAAGGCGGTGCTCCCCAAGCTGGGGACCCATCGTGGCGCCGACTACGACGCGCTGCTGAACCAGGCCTTGCGGGCCGATCCTTCGGCCGACATGCGCATGCTGACCGCTTCCAAGGACGCGCGCGCGGTCGGAGCGGAGACGGTCGGCGATGTCTCGACCACTCGCTACCACGGCACCTACTCCGTGGCCGGGGCGCTGGCCGAGCTGGGAGGTGCCCAGCGTGCGCGGATGCGGCGCCTCCTCGGGAAGGTGCCGGACAACATGGAGTTCGACCTGTGGGTCGATGGGCAGCGGCTGCCGCGCAAGCTGACCGTCACCAGTCCAGCGAGTGCCGCCGTCAAGACCGTCAGGTCGATGAGCTACAGCGGTTTCAACGCGCCGGTCTCCCTCTCGCCTCCGCCCGCGAGCAAGATCCTCGGCGACTGACCTTCACGGCACTGACCGGCACCGAGATCGGGCACCGATTTGGTCGTGTGGCGGTGCATCGCGTACTCTGTTCAACGCCGAAGACCGCCGGTCGTCGCCCACGGGGTGACTGAAGGTCCCGCACAGCGGGCGGCCCGCGCAGGTGAGTTCGAGAGCTGAGACGTGACCTGGTGCTGGTCATGTTCACGCCCCGTGCGCCTGCGCCGGGGCGTTCTGTATTTTCTGGGCCTTTCGACCGGTGGCACATCTGGAAGGAGGCCCATGGCGAGGGCGGACAAGGCGGCGGCGGTCGCCGAGCTCAAGAACGAGTTCGAGAGCTCGAGCGGTGCTGTGCTGACCGAGTACCGCGGGCTCACCGTCGCGCAGATCAGCGAGCTGCGCCGATCGCTCGGTGAGAATGCACGTTTCGCCGTGGTGAAGAACACGCTGACCAAGATCGCCGCGCGCGAGGCCGGGGTCACCGAGGAGCTCGAGCAGCTGCTCCAGGGCCCGTCGGCGATCGCGTTCGTCAAGGGCGATGTGGTCGAGGCCGCCAAGGGCCTGCGTGACTTCGCCAAGGCCAACCCGAACTTGGTGATCAAGGGCGGCGTCGTCGACGGCAAGCCGATGACGTCCGAGGACATCACCACGCTCGCCTCCCTCGAGTCCCGCGAGGTTCTCCTCGCGAAGCTCGCGGGTGCGATGAAGGCGTCGATGGGCAACGCCGCCGCTCTCTTCAACGCCCTGCCGGTCAAGGCCGCTCAGCTGGCCGAGGCCCTGCGGGTCAAGCGCGAAGAGGAAGGCGGGGCCGCTGCGGCTCCCGCCGAGGCGTCGGCCGAGACGTCGGACGAGGGTTGATCCCGCGGTCGTAACAGACCTGAAGTACCCCACCCGCACGAGCGACGCGGGTTTTCAACAGGAGGAAGCAACACCATGGCGAAGCTCAGCACGGACGAGCTGCTCGACGCTTTCAAGGAGATGACCCTTCTCGAGCTCTCCGAGTTCGTGAAGCAGTTCGAGGACACCTTCGAGGTCACGGCCGCCGCCCCGGTCGCGGTCGCCCCGCAGGGTGGCGGCGGCGGCGCTGCGCCCGAGGCCGCCCCGGAGCAGGACGAGTTCGACGTCGTCCTCGAGGCTGCCGGCGACAAGAAGATCCAGGTCATCAAGGAGGTCCGCGCCCTCACGAGCCTGGGCCTCAAGGAGGCCAAGGACCTGGTCGACGGCGCGCCGAAGCCGCTGCTGGAGAAGGTCAACAAGGAGACGGCCGACAAGGCCAAGGAGGCCCTGGAGAAGGCCGGCGCGACGGTCACCGTCAAGTAAGGCGTCTTCTCCCGCGCTTTCTCAGCGCTCTTCGAGGGCGGTCACCCATCCGGGTGGCCGCCCTTCGCCGTCTTCGCCTACCAGGTGAGGAAACCGGGGAAGGCGGCGGCGTAGCGCCAGAAGCCCCTCGATCCGCGTGGGATAGCTGACCGGCGTAGGATTCGAATTGGCCGCATAGCAAGATTATCGTCTCAATATATGGGATCGCTATGGCTGGGCGGATCGGGTTCCTCGGCGTGTGTCTCGCCTACTTCACGATCATCTTGGACGGGAGCGTGCTCAATGTGGCCGTGCCCGCCATCCGCGACGGTCTCGGGAGCTCGATGGCGGGTGCGCAGTGGGTGCTGAACGGTTACACGCTGACCCTGGCGGCGCTGCTGCTCACCGCCGGGGCGCTGGGTGACCGGCTCGGGCTACGGCGGACGCTGCTGGCCGGCGTGACGGTGTTCACGCTCGCCTCGGCGGCGTGCGCCCTGGCGCCCACCACAGGTGTGCTGATCGGCGCGCGTGTCGTGCAGGGGCTGGGTGCGGCGGCGCTGCTGCCCGCGACGCTCGCGCTCGTACCGCACCTGTTCGCCGACGCCGCCGCGCGGGCCCGCGCCACGGTCGTCTGGGTCGCCACCGGGGCGGTCGCCGTGGCGGTCGGGCCGCTGGTCGGCGGAGTACTGATCGACGCGGCCGGATGGCGGGCGATCTTCGCGATCAACCTGCCCATCGGCGTGGTCGCCGTCCTGCTGGTCCGCGTCGGCGTACCCGAAACGCCCCGGCGCGGCCATCCGGTGGACCGGATCGGCCTGGTCACCGCGGCCGCGACGCTCGCACTGCTCACGGGCGGCCTGATCGATGCCGGGTCGGCGGGCTGGGCGGCGCCGACGACACTCGGTCTGCTCGGTGCGGCCGTCGTGGCCGGCGCAGCGTACGGGATCTCCGCGCGGCGCGGCGCCCATCCCATGCTGCCGCCATCATTCTTCGCCCTGCGGGTACGCGCTGCGGCCGTCGGCAGCGCGGGCCTCATGGGGTTCTTGTTCTACGGCGTGCTGTTCGTGATGTCGCTTTATTTCCAGAAGGTGCGCGGCTGGTCACCCGGTGTTTCCGGCGTGGCGCTGCTGCCCATGACCGTGGGCAGCACGATCGGCCCGCTCGTCCTGTACCGCCCGCTGGCCCGCCGATACGGGCACCGGGCCCTACTCCTCGGCGGTTTCGTCTGCTGCACCGCCGGCATCGCCACCCTGGCGTACGCCGACCTGCACACGCCGTACGCCGGTATCGCCATCGGCCTGCTCCTTGTCGGCGTGGCAAGCACAATGGTGTTCTCAGCCCTGACCTCCCTGCTGATCGGGAACGTCCCGACGGCGCAGTCGGGCCTGGCGTCCGGCGTCCAGAACACCCTGCGGCAGAGCGGCGCCATGATCGCCGTCGCCATCCTCGGCTCTCTGCTGAACACCGCGTCCCTGGCATCGCGTCTCCCGGCCACGTCCGCCGTCCTCGCCGCAGCCGCCGTCATCGCCGTGGCCATCGCGGCCTGCAACCTCCGCACCATCGACGCACCCGCGGAATCCATGAGTGCCACGACCGCCGGCGGCACCTGATCCCTGGAGAGCACCGCCACGCACTCTCGCCGACAACGGGTACTTACCTATCAAGCGCTTGGTTGATACGATTCGGTCGTGCAAGTGATCATTTTTCGACGTTCCGTACGCGTGTCCGTGCACCGGGTTGCCGGACGACCTCTTCACAAGCGAACTGTTGGACCGCTAGTCTCATAAGTCGGACTCGAGTAACGATCTGCTTACAAGGCGTCCCGCGCGCCGATGACTACGGTTTTACCCCTTCCAATCGAGCGAGGGATGACTACGGTAGGTGGACGCGGCACGCACGATGGCCCCCGGCCACGGTTCAGTGGCTCTGTGTGATCCGGCGACGTAACCCATCGGTAACTCGCTCGTTGTACCGGACACCCCCGGGCTGGCTGGACGAAAGGTGACGAGTGGGCGTCGAAATCAGAGTCGAAGGGCTGACCAAGTCCTTCGGGCGTCAGGTCATCTGGGAGGACGTCACGCTGACGCTGCCCGCCGGCGAGATCTCCGTCCTCCTCGGACCCTCCGGCACCGGCAAGTCGGTGTTCCTCAAGACGATGGTCGGTCTGCTCAAGCCGGACCGCGGTCACTGCTGGATCGACGGCAAGGACATGCCGAACCTCCGCGAGCACGACATGTACGAGGTGCGGAAGCTCTTCGGCGTCCTGTTCCAGGACGGCGCGCTGTTCGGCTCGATGAACCTGTACGACAACATCGCCTTCCCCCTGCGCGAGCACACCCGGAAGTCAGAGTCCGAGGTCCGGCGCATCGTCATGGAGAAGATGGAGATGGTCGGCCTCGCCGGGGCCCAGCAGAAATTCCCCGGCGAGATCTCTGGCGGCATGCGGAAGCGCGCCGGGCTGGCCCGCGCGCTCGTGCTCGATCCGGAGATCATCCTCTGCGATGAGCCCGACTCCGGCCTGGACCCGGTCCGCACGGTGCTGCTCAACCAGCTGATCGTCGACCTCAACGCCGAGATCGGGGCGACGATCCTCATCGTCACCCACGACATCAACACCGCCCGTACGGTGCCGGACAACATCGGCATGCTGTTCCTCCGCCAGCTGGTGATGTTCGGGCCGCGGGAAATGCTGTTGTCCAGTGAGGAGCCGGTGGTCCGGCAGTTCCTCAACGCGCGCAAGGTCGGCCCCATCGGCATGTCGGAGGAGAAGGACCTCTCCGAGCTGGAGGCCGAGTCCCGCCTCGGGCGCGACCCGGGCCCCCTGCCGCCGATTCCGCCGCAGCTGATGACCAGCGACGGCCGCCTCCGCCGGACCCAGCGCGCGCCTGGCGAGTGGCTGCGCGCGCACGGCGTCACCCCGCCGCAGGGGTCGTTCATCGACGAGATGGGCCGCGACTGGCTCAAGGAGTGGCCGCGGTACGTCGCGGCGATGTCGGCGGGTGCCGGGCAGCACCACGAAGGGGCCCTCTGATGGCCCGCGCCGGAAAGGTCGCCGGCGGTGTGGCCAACGTCACGCTGCGGGAGCCCGGCCGGTTCTTCGCGCTGTCTCTCGACACGTTCCGGGCGATGTTCAAGTGGCCGTTCCAGTGGCAGGAGTTCCTGCAGCAGGCGTGGTTCATCGTCAGCGTCACGGTCGCGCCGACGATCATGGTGGCCATCCCGTTCGGCGCGGTGTTGTCGCTGCAGGTCGGCAACCTGATCCGGCAGCTCGGCGCGCAGTCCCAGACCGGCTCGACGGCGGTGCTGGCGATCGTCCGGGAGGCCAGCCCGATCGTCACCGCGCTGCTCATCGCGGCGGCCGCCGGCTCGGCGATCTGCGCCGACCTCGGTGCCCGGAAGATCCGCGAAGAGATCGACGCGATGGAGGTGCTCGGCATCAACCCGCTGCACCGCCTCGTGGTGCCCCGGGTGCTGGCCTGCGCGTTCGTCGGCCTGTTCCTCAACGGGATCGTGTCGGTCACCGGCATCGCCGGCGGCTACGTCTTCAACGTCATGCTCCAGGGAGGTACGCCCGGCGCGTACATCTCCTCCTTCAGCGGCCTCGCCCAGCTGTCCGACCTCTACCAGGCCGAGGTGAAGGCGGTCGTGTTCGGCGTCACCGCCGCGCTCGTCGCCTCGTACAAGGGCCTGACCGCCTCCGGCGGCCCGAAGGGCGTCGGTGACGCGGTGAACCAGACCGTCGTCATCGCCGCGATGGCGCTGTTCGTGGAGAACTTCGTGATGAGCGCGCTGTACTTCCAGCTCGTTCCGCAGAAGGGCATGTGATGGCGGCCGGCACGTGGGGCGGGTTCCGGTCCGCCAAGCGCGTCATCGACGCGCCGATGGAGCGCCTCGAGGGCTTCGGCCACCAGATGGCGTTCTACGTCCGGGCGTTCGCCTGGGTATGGCGGGTCGTCTTCCGCTACAAGAAGGAGGTCATACGCCTGCTGGCGGAGGTCAGCCTCGGCACCGGCGGCCTGGCCGTCATGGGCGGCAGCGTGGCGATCGTCGGCTTCATGACCTTCTTCACCGGCACCGAGGTCGGCCTGCAGGGCTACAACGCCCTGAACCAGATCGGCAGCGCGGCCTTCAGCGGTTTCGTCTCGGCGTACTTCAATACGCGCGAGCTGGCGCCCACCGTGTCGGCGCTCGCGCTGTCGGCCACGGTCGGCTGCGGCTTCACCGCGCAGCTCGGCGCCATGCGGATCAGCGACGAGATCGACGCCCTGGAGGTCATGGGTGTGCCGTCGCTGCCGTTCCTGGTGACGACGCGCCTGGTCGCCGGGATGCTCGCGGTCATCCCGCTGTACGTCATCGGCCTGCTCGCGTCGTTCGTCGCGACCAGGCTGATCGTGACCCTGTCGTTCGGCCAGTCCAGCGGCACGTACGACCACTACTTCTACCTGTTCCTCCCACCCCACGACGTGCTGTGGTCGTTCGGGAAGGTCCTGATCTTCGCGATCCTCGTCATGCTCATCCACTGTTACTACGGCTTCAACGCCAGTGGCGGGCCGGCCGGCGTGGGCCTGGCGGTCGGCCGCGCCGTCCGTACGAGCCTCGTCGTGGTCAACATCGTGGATCTGCTCTTGGGGATGGCGATCTGGGGCGCGACCACCACGGTGCGGATCGCCGGCTGAGACGAGAGGTGTGAGTGCGCGATGTCGATTGCTGAGCCGGGGGAGGACACGTGAGTTACACCCCGCCCTTCGGCTCGTGGTCCGAGCGGCTGCGCTACCGCCTGTACGGGCTGGCGTTCGTGCTCGTGGTCATCCTGCTCGTCATGCTGATGATCGCGCAGTACAACAAGGCGTTCACGCCCGTCTACCACGTCACCGTGGACAGCGACCGGGCCGGGCTGCAGCTCGTCCCGCACTCCGACGTGAAGGTGCGCGGCCTGATCGTCGGCGAGGTCCGCAAGATCCGGCAGACGCCGAAGGGCGCGGCGATCGACCTGGCGATCGACCCGTCCAAGGCACCGCTGATCCCGGCGGACTCCTCGGCCCGCATGCTGCCCAAGACGGTGTTCGGCGAGAAGTTCGTCGACATCGTGCCGCCCGCGGGCGGTCTCGGCGGCCGTCACCTGGCGAACGGCGACGTCATCCCGCAGGACCGCTCCACCACCGCCGTCGAGGTCAACCAGGTCCTCGACGACGTCATGCCGATCCTCAACGAGGTCGAGCCGGCCAAGCTCAACGCCACCCTGAACGCCCTGGCCACCGCCCTGCAGGGCCGCGGCGACCAGATCGGGCAGATGCTCGTCGACGCCGACGACTACCTCAAGCGGCTCAACCCGCACCTGCCGACCGTCATGCACGACCTGCGGCAGCTCGCGGTCGTCAGCGACAACCTCAACGGCGCCGCGCCGGACCTGATCTCGATCATGCAGAACCTGCAGACGACGAACCGGACGATCGTCGACAAGGAGCCCCAGCTCGTGGCCGCCCTCGACAAGGGGATCAACCTCACCGGCCAGGCCACCGAGTTCACCGCCGACAACGAGCCCCGCCTCGTCGGCGCGATGATCGCCAACCGGCAGTCGCTCGCGCTGCTCGCCAAGTACTCCCCGGGCGTCCCGTGCGTCCTGCAGGGCATGGCCAAGCTCACCCCCCGGCTGGTCGACGCGATGGGCGGCAAGCAGCCGGGCGTGCACGTCACGCTCGAACTGGTCAAGCCGCGGCCCGGGTACAAGCCCGGTCTCGACAAGCCGGCGTTCAACGACCACCGCAACCCCCGCTGCTACGGCCTGCCGAACCCGAAGGTGCCGTTCCCGCAATACCAGCTGCTCGACGGCACCGAGGACGACCAGTGGTGGGCCGGCGGCGCGGGCCGCTCCCTGTCCAGCGTGCTGGTCAAGCCGGGCACCTCCGCCGACGACGACAGCCTGCTCAAGGGCCTGCTCGGGCCCGCCATGGGCACCCGCGCCGACCAGGTCTCCGACCTCGCCTCGCTGCTCTACAAACCGGCCGCCAACGGAATGGTGGTGACCGTCAAGTGAAGACGACCTCGGCGGCCGTCAAGCTGCTGATCTTCATGGTCATCGCGACGCTGTCCACGGCGGTGCTCGCCATCGCCATTTCCAACATGCAGTTCGTCGCGAGCCGGAAGTACAACCTGATCTTCACGGACGCGGCCGGCCTCAACTCCGGCGACGAGGTGCGGATCGCCGGCGTGCGCGTCGGCCAGGTCGACGGCATCAAGCTGTACCAGGGACATCTGGCCAGGGTCACGATCGAGGTGATCAAGGACCAGACCCTGCCGCGCAGCACGCAGGCGCAGCTGCGGTACCGCAACCTGATGGGGCAGCGCTACGTCTCCCTCACCGAGGGTTCCGGGCAGGGCGGCGACCTGCCGGCGGGTGGCACGATCCCCAAGGAGCAGACCCAGCCGGCGCTGGACCTGACGGCGCTGTTCAACGGCTTCCGGCCGCTGCTGCGGGCGATCAAGCCGCAGGACGTCAATCAGCTGACCTACCAGCTCATCCAGGTGCTGCAGGGCGAGGGCGGCACGGTCAACGGGCTGCTCGCGCACGTCGCCTCCCTGACCGAGACCCTCGGCAACCGCGACGAGGTCATCGGCCGGGTGATCGACAACCTCGACAAGGTGATCTCCACGATCGACTCGCGCGACCAGGAGGTCTCCGCCCTCATCACCAACCTCAAGAGCCTCGTGGGCGGGCTGGCCGCCGACCGCCACGCGATCGGCGAGTCGCTCGTCAGCGTCAACCAGCTGGTGTACACGACCAACGGCCTGCTCACCGACGTCCGTCCGTCGGTCAAGGCGGACATCGCCTCGCTCGGCCACCTGTCGAAGGTGCTGGCCGCCAACGGCAACCAGCTGGACAAGGCGTTCCAGACGATGCCGACCAACTTCATGCTGCTGGACCGGGCGGCGTCGTACGGCTCGTGGTTCAACTTCTACCTGTGCAGCCTCGACGCACGCATCGGGCTGCCCGGCAAGGTCTCCTTCAACACTCCGCAGATCCTGAACGAGAGCGCCCGATGCAAGGGGTGATCAGGTGAATGAGGCAGCGACGAGGGGAGCGCGGCGGTGAGAGTCTCCTTCCGCGACCGGGATCCCCTGGTGATGGGCGTCGTCGGCATGTCGTCGGTGGCCGTACTCGTGTTCGCCGCGTTCAACCTGACGATCTTCGAGGGCGGCACCGTCTACCACGCGGCGTTCACCGAGGCCAGCGGGCTCAAGCCGAACGAAGAGGTGCGCGTCGCCGGCGTCAAGGTCGGCAAGGTCAAGAGCGTCGGGCTGGAGGGCGACCACGTGAAGGTCGCCTTCACCGCGAACAACGTCCACTTCGGCACCCAGTCGCAGATCCGGATCAAGATCTCGACGCTGCTGGGCGCGCACTACCTGGAGGTCGTGCCGAAGGGTGACCGGCACCAGTCCACGCACGCGGAGATCCCCACGTCGCGCACGGCCCCGTCGTACGAGGTCGTGCCAGCCCTGCAGGACCTCTCCGGTCAGCTGCAGAAGGTCGACGTGCCACAGCTCGCGAAGGCGCTCGACACGCTGGACCAGACGCTGAAGTACTCCCCGGACAACGTGCGCCGCACGCTCAGCGGGCTGCGGAAGGTCTCCCGGGCGATCTCGTCCCGCGACGACGAGCTGGGCAGCCTCCTCGGCCACACGCGCAGCCTGACCGGACTGCTCGCCGACCGCAGCGGCGACCTCGCCCAGCTCGTCTCTGGTGGCGGGCTCCTGCTGCAGGAGCTCAACGACCGGCGCCAGGTGATCACCTCGCTGCTGTCCGGCACGGTCAGCCTCTCCAACCAGATCACCGGCGCGATCGAGGAGAACCGCGGGACGCTGAACCCCGCGATGGTCCAGCTCCACCGCGTCGTGAACATCCTGCAACGCAATCAGGGCAACATCGACAAGTCGCTCAAGACCCTGGGTCCCTTCGTCACCGTCTCGGCGGACGCCACCGCCCAGGGCCGGTGGTTCGACGGCTACCTGCAGAACCTCATCCCGCTCCCGGTCGCGATCGGCCCGGCTCAGCCTCCGATCAACGACCAGAAGAGCGGGACCGGGAAGCGCGCCCCCAGCGGCACGAGCACGGCGGGCGCGGGCCGTGAGTGAGATGAGAGGTACGAACGAGGTGTCTCGATCGGAGCGGCCGACGCGACGCGGGAGAGCGACGCGGATCCTCGCCGCGGCGCTCACGCTGACCGCGGCGGTCTCGGGCTGTTCGTTCCGCGGGGTGTCGTCGCTGCCGCTACCCGGCGGGATCAACACCGGGTCCGACCCGTACGACGTGAAGATGGTCTTCTCGAACGTCCTCGACCTGGTGCCGCGGTCGCAGTGCCGGGTCGACGACGTCCCGGTCGGCCAGGTCACCAAGATCCGCCTGGTGAACTGGAACGCCGAGGTCACCTGCCGGCTCCGCCGCTCGGTCGACCTGCCCGGCAACGCCGTCGCCACGATCTCCCAGACCAGCCTCCTCGGCGAGAAGTTCGTGGCGCTGTCCGCGCCGCAGGGGCAGACAGCGCAGGGCAAGCTGACCCAGGGCGCGGTGATCCCGCTCGAGCGCACGACCCGCAACACCGAGGTCGAGGAGGTGCTGTCGGCGATGTCCATGCTCATCACCGGCGGCGGCCTCGAGCAGGTCTCCACGATCAACCACGAGCTCAACGCCGCGATGCAGGGCCGCACCACGCAGATGCGCGACCTGCTCGACCGCGTGAACACCTTCGTCGGGACGCTCGACCGGCAGAAGGCCCAGATCGTCACCACGATCGACAAGGTCGACCGGCTGGCCGCCACGCTCGCCCGGCACAACCAGACGATCGCCGACACGATCGACAGCACTGGCCCGGCGGTGAAGATCCTCGCCGAGCAGCGGCAGGACCTCACCAAGCTCCTCGTGACCATGGATCGACTGGGCACCGTGGCCACCCGGGTGATCAACCGTTCGCACGACGACACGGTCGCCAACCTCAAGTCGCTGCAGACGGTGCTGCAGAACACCGACAAGGCCAGCAGCGTCATTCCGAAGGTCCTCGGTGGCCTGTTCACCTTCCCCTTCCCACAGACGGTCTCCCAGGCGCTCAAGGGCGACTACGGCAACCTGTTCGCCACCCTGGACCTCAACGTGGGCAACATCGCGCACAACTTCCTCGCGGGCACGGCGCTCGACGGCGCGGCCAAGACGGCCGAGAAGCTGCAGGCGTCCCTGCCGGCGCCCCGCACCGCCGTCCCCGACAATCCGCTCGGTGTCCTCCCGCAGGGCGGAACGGGCGGGTCCGGCCAGAGCGGGACCGGCGGCTCGCAGCAGGGCGGTGGCGGCATCCTGCCGCCTCTGGGCATGCGCGGCGGCGCGCCAGGCGACGACCTGGGCGCCGTGCTGAGCGGAGGCACCGCATGATCATCAAGCGTGGCGTCAAGATCCAGCTGACGATCTTCGCGATCATCACGGTGCTGACCATGGCCTACACCCTCGTGAACATCATCGGGATCGGCCAGTCCGTCCTCGACCTCCGCTACCGCGTCTACCTCGACATGGCCGACTCCGGCGGCATCTTCACCAACGCCGAGGTCACCTACCGCGGGGTCACGGTCGGCCGGGTCGGGCCGCTCAAACTGACGAAGGACGGCGTCCGCGTCGAGCTGCGCATCAACCGCGACACCAAGGTCCCGGACAACGACGTGCAGGCGTACGTCCTCAACCGGTCCGGCGTCGGCGAGCAGTACGTCGACCTGCGCCCCGCCGGCAACGGCCCGTCGCTGAAGAGCGGCGACACCATCCCGCGCAGCCACACGCACCTGCCCGTCCAGACGTACGAGCTGCTGCACAACATCGACGCGCTCGTGCGTACCGTGAACCCCAAGGACCTCGGGACGGTCATCGACGAGCTCGACAAGGGCCTGTCGGGCGAGGGCCCGGACCTGCAGTCGCTGATCGACTCCAACAAGAAGATCCTGGCCGCGCTGAACGACACCTACCCCGAGACGATCGCGCTGCTCAACAACGGCCGTACGGTCCTGGACACGCAGGTCGACGAGGGGTCGGTCTTCCGGGAGTTCTCCGCAAACCTCGCCTCGCTGACGGCCGAGCTCAAGCGCGACGACCCCGACGTCCGCAAGTTCCTGAACGTCACACCGGGCGCGCTCGACCAGGGCCAGGACCTGCTCGACCGCCTCGAGCCGACCCTGCCCACCCTGCTCGCCAACGGCTCGGTGGTCGGGTCGGTGCTGACCTCGCGCACGACGCAGCTGCGGACGCTGCTCACCACCTACCCGCTCATCGTCGGCGGCGCCTTCAGCGTCACCCCTGGCGACGGCACGGTGCACTTCGGCCTCGAGCTCAACTTCAACCAGCCGCCCGTGTGCACCGACGGGTACAAGCAGACGAAGGTGCGCTACCCGCAGGACATCCGGCCGGCGACCATCAACCCGAATGCCTCCTGCAAGGCGCCCAAGAACGCCACGACGGCCGTCCGCGGCTCCCGCAACGCGCCCCCGGCCGGTCCGTACCCGAAGCTGCCCGAGGGCGCGACAGACGGCGCCGGCTTCCCGTACGAGACCTCGAACGGGTCGAGTGGCGGGCGTTCGGACGCGGCGAAGCAGACGTCGGCGACCGGCGGGTCGTCGTCGACGGGAGGCGCGTCGGCGGGGACCCCCGGTTCGGGACAGGAGGCATCCTCCGGTCTGCAGACGCTGTTCGTCAGCGGCTACGATCCCCGGACCCGCGTTTACGTGGGGCCTGACGGTAAGCGCTATCGCCTGGGCAAGGTGAGTCAACTGACGGGAGACGCTTCATGGCAGACGCTTCTGCTGAGCCCGATCGTCGGCTGAGTCCGCGCCGTCTAGGGATCGCCTTCGCGCTGCTGGGGCTCGTTCTCGTGGCCCTCCTGGTGCCCGTGGGCTATTTCGCCGACAAGACGTACGCCGCGGACACCCGTAAGTCCGACATCGAGGCGGTGCAGACCGTCGCCCGCCGGGTGGTCACCAACTTCTACTCGATCAGCTATCAGAGCTTCGACGAGGACGCTCAGCGCGTGTACGCCGATATGTCCGACAAGTTCAAGTCGCAGGCCGTCCAGCAGCTCGGCACCAACTGGAAGCAGACGGTCGTGACCAACAAGCTGGTCTCCAGCGCGGCGGTCTCCGCTTGCGGGGTGATCAACATCGACGCCAAGTCGGCCGAGGTCATGGTCACCGTACGGCGGACCGCGCAGTCCGCCCAGGTCACGACGCCGTCCTCGACGTGGCAGAGCGCGCAGGTCCAGCTCGGCAAGATCGGCGGTCACTGGCGGGTCTCCGGGATGGGAGGGCTGCAATGACCGCGGTCACCAGGCGCAAGGACAAGAAGGCCGAAGAGGCCTCCACGGAGAAGACGGCGGCGAAGGGCGCGGCGCCGCGGTCGTCGGCCACCACGCCGCTGGTCATCCTGGCCTGTGCGGTCCTCGTCGCGGCCGTCGGCTGCCTGGCCCTGTGGCACCAGTGGAGCGAGGACACAGCGGCGGAGAGCGCCCGCGAGGACGGCCTGGCCGCCGCGCAGTCCGCGGCCAAGGACCTGCTGTCGTATAACTACCGGACGCTGGACTACGACCTCGGCAAGGCGCGCTCCGAGATGACACCGGCGATGGCGAAGTCCTACGACGCGTACTGGAAGATCTTCCGGCCGTCGGTGGAGAAGAGTCAGACCCAGGCGCTGACCCAGATCCAGGTCGCTGCGGTGACGCAGGCGACGCCCCATCGCGTTGAGGTGCTCTTCTTCGTCAAGATGATCTCGGTGAACGCCGCGCACAAGGAGCCTCAGGTCGACACGTCCTGGCCGCGGCTGCAGATGAAGAAGATCGGCAAGAAGTGGTTGATCGACGGCCCGCGGATGACCACCCCGCCGCCGTCGTCGTCGGGCCCGACCCCGGCGCCGAGTCCTTCCGCGTCGAAAAAGTGACGTTGATCCACATCCGAGCCGTCGCGCGGTCCCGCGCGGGGGCGGCCGGTGGCGTGCGCGTGGACGGACAGGTGCTCGCTTCCCCGTAAACTATGGGCTTCCTCACCCTCGCTCAGAGGGCGGAATGTCCATGTCTAGTCTTGACGTGGGGCCGCTGACGAGCGATGCTGCGGAGCAACTGTGATGCATACCGTGGCACTGCGCTCGACAGCGGTGTAGCGTTCGGCTACACTGCCCCTTTGCGCTGCCCTCTGACAATCCACACATCGACACCCCCGTTTCGGCGGGGTCCATCGGCGTGGATCGTCTGGCGTGCGCGCGTCGTCAGTCCGCCGCGAGCCCTCGGAAGGACCACTCTTGGCAGCCTCGCGCAACGCCTCGACAACCGCAACCGGTCCGAACCGCGTTTCTTTCGCGCGTATCAAGGAGCCTCTGGGAGTCCCGGATCTCCTCGCGCTGCAGACCGAGTCCTTTGACTGGTTGCTCGGTAACGAGAGGTGGAAGGCCCGGGTCAATGCGGCCCAGCAGGCCGGTCGTAAGGATGTCCCGACCCAGTCGGGACTTGAGGAGATCTTCGAAGAGATCAGTCCCATCGAAGACTTCTCCGGCACCATGTCCCTCTCGTTCCGCGATCACCGGTTCGAGCCGCCGAAGTACTCCGTCGAGGAGTGCAAAGACAAGGACATGACCTTCTCCGCCCCGATGTTCGTCACGGCGGAGTTCATCAACAACTCCACGGGGGAGATCAAGAGCCAGACGGTGTTCATGGGCGACTTCCCGCTCATGACCCCGCGAGGCACGTTCATCATCAACGGCACCGAGCGCGTCGTCGTCTCGCAGCTCGTCCGTTCGTCCGGCGTCTACTTCGACCGGGCCCTGGACAAGACGTCCGACAAGGACATCTTCGGCGTCAAGGTCATCCCGTCACGCGGTGCGTGGCTGGAGTTCGAGGTCGACAAGCGCGACAACGTCGGCGTCCGTATCGACCGCAAGCGCAAGCAGAGCGTCACCGTCCTGCTCAAGGCACTCGGCTGGGACGACGCGCGCATCCTGGAGCGCTGGGGCGACTACGAGTCCATGCGTGTGACCCTCGAGAAGGACCACACCACCGGGCAGGACGACGCCCTGCTCGACATCTATCGCAAGCTGCGTCCGGGCGAGCCGCCGACGAAGGAGTCCGCGCAGACGCTGCTGGAGAATCTCTACTTCAACCCGAAGCGTTACGACCTCGCCAAGGTCGGCCGCTACAAGGTCAACAAGAAGCTCGGCCTGGACCTGGACCTCGCCCAGGGCACGCTGACCGAGGACGACATCGTCACGACCATCGACTACCTCGTCCGGCTGCACGCCGGTGAGGAGGAGGTGACGGGTCCGGCGGGCCGCACGATCCCCGTCGAGACCGACGACATCGACCACTTCGGTAACCGTCGTATCCGCTCGGTCGGCGAGCTGATCCAGAACCAGGTCCGCCTGGGCCTGGCCCGCATGGAGCGCGTCGTCCGCGAGCGCATGACCACGCAGGACGTCGAGGCGATCACGCCGCAGACCCTGATCAACATCCGCCCGGTCGTGGCGTCGATCAAGGAGTTCTTCGGCACCTCGCAGCTGTCGCAGTTCATGGACCAGACCAACCCGCTCGCGGGCCTGACGCACAAGCGGCGTCTGAACGCCCTCGGCCCGGGTGGTCTGTCCCGTGAGCGGGCGGGCATGGAGGTCCGTGACGTCCACCCGTCGCACTACGGCCGCATGTGCCCGATCGAGACGCCGGAAGGCCCGAACATCGGCCTGATCGGCTCGCTGAGCTCGTACGGTCGGGTCAACTCGTTCGGCTTCATCGAGACGCCGTACCGCAAGGTCGTCGACGGCCGGGTCACCGAGCAGATCGACTACCTCACCGCGGACGAGGAGGACCGGCACGTCGTCGCGCAGGCGAACACGCCTCTCGAGGACGACGGCACCTTCGTCGAGAACCGCGTCCTGGTCCGCCGGAAGGGCGGCGAGGTCGAGTTCATCCCGCCGTCCGAGGTCGACTACATGGACGTCTCGCCGCGCCAGATGGTGTCGGTCGCGACGGCCATGATCCCGTTCCTCGAGCACGACGACGCCAACCGCGCGCTCATGGGCTCCAACATGCAGCGCCAGTCCGTCCCGCTGCTGCGCAGCGAGGCGCCGCTGGTCGGCACCGGCATGGAGTACCGCGCGGCCACCGACGCCGGCGACGTCATCACCGCCGAGAAGGCGGGTGTCGTCGAGGAGGTCTCGGCCGACTACATCACCGTGATGAACGACGACGGCACGCGCACCACCTACCGTGTCGCCAAGTTCAAGCGGTCCAACCAGGGCACCTGCTTCAACCAGAAGCCCATCGTCGACGAGGGCCAGCGGGTCGAGGTCGGCACCGTCGTCGCCGACGGTCCGTGCACGGACAACGGCGAGATGGCGCTCGGCAAGAACCTTCTGGTGGCGTTCATGCCGTGGGAGGGCCACAACTACGAAGACGCGATCATCCTCTCCCAGCGTCTGGTGCAGGACGACGTCCTGTCCTCGATCCACATCGAGGAGCACGAGGTCGACGCCCGTGACACCAAGCTGGGCCCGGAGGAGATCACCCGGGACATCCCGAACGTCTCCGAAGAGGTCCTGTCCGACCTGGACGAGCGCGGCATCATCCGCATCGGCGCCGAGGTCACCACGGGCGACATCCTGGTCGGCAAGGTCACCCCGAAGGGCGAGACCGAGCTGACCCCGGAGGAGCGCCTGCTGCGCGCGATCTTCGGCGAGAAGGCCCGTGAGGTCCGTGACACCTCCCTGAAGGTGCCGCACGGCGAAGAGGGCAAGGTCATCGGGGTCCGCGTGTTCAGCCGGGAAGAGGGCGACGAGCTCCCGCCGGGCGTGAACGAGCTGGTCCGGGTGTACGTCGCCCAGAAGCGCAAGATCACCGATGGTGACAAGCTCGCCGGCCGTCACGGCAACAAGGGCGTCATCTCCAAGGTGCTGCCGATCGAGGACATGCCGTTCCTCGAGGACGGCACCCCGGTCGACATCGTCCTCAACCCGCTTGGTGTGCCCGGCCGAATGAACGTCGGCCAGGTCCTGGAGACTCACCTCGGGTGGGTCGCCAGCCGAGGGTGGAAGGTCGACGGGGACGACGCCGAGTGGAAGCGCCAGCTGAAGGCCATCGGCGCTGACGCGGCCGACCCGGGCACCAACGTCGCCACTCCGGTGTTCGACGGCGCCCGCGAGGAAGAGATCACCGAGCTGCTCGACAGCACCATGCCGAACCGTGACGGCAACCGCATGGTGCAGAAGACCGGCAAGGCGCGGCTGTTCGACGGCCGCACCGGTGAGCCCTTCAAGGACCCGATCGCGGTCGGTTACATCTACATCCTGAAGCTGCTCCACCTGGTCGACGACAAGATCCACGCGCGTTCGACCGGCCCGTACTCCATGATCACCCAGCAGCCGCTCGGCGGTAAGGCCCAGTTCGGTGGCCAGCGCTTCGGTGAGATGGAGGTCTGGGCGCTGGAGGCGTACGGCGCCGCCTACGCCCTCCAGGAGCTGCTCACCATCAAGTCCGACGACGTCCTCGGCCGCGTGAAGGTGTACGAGGCCATCGTCAAGGGCGAGAACATCCCTGAGCCGGGCATCCCTGAGTCCTTCAAGGTGCTGATCAAGGAGATGCAGTCGCTGTGCCTCAACGTCGAGGTGCTCTCCAGCGACGGCATGTCCATCGAGATGCGTGACACCGACGAGGACGTCTTCCGCGCCGCGGAAGAGCTCGGCATCGACCTGTCCCGGCGTGAGCCGAGCAGTGTCGAAGAGGTCTGAGGGACGGGGAGCCGACGAGTGAACGACGTGGGGGGCGGCCCGGGCGCGCGACAGCGCCCGGCCGCCCACCCGCGGAGTAAGCGAGAAGGCGCCACGGACCTCGGAATCGGCATACGACAACAGGGGACTGGTTAACAAAGTGCTCGACGTCAACTTCTTCGACGAGCTGCGGATCGGCCTGGCCACGGCTGACGACATCCGGCAGTGGTCGCACGGCGAGGTCAAGAAGCCGGAGACGATCAACTACCGGACTCTCAAGCCGGAGAAGGACGGGCTCTTCTGCGAGAAGATCTTCGGTCCGACCCGGGACTGGGAATGCTACTGCGGTAAGTACAAGCGCGTCCGCTTCAAGGGCATCATCTGTGAGCGCTGCGGCGTCGAGGTGACCCGCGCCAAGGTCCGGCGTGAGCGGATGGGCCACATCGAGCTGGCCGCGCCCGTGACGCACATCTGGTACTTCAAGGGTGTGCCGAGCCGGCTGGGCTACCTGCTCGACCTGGCGCCCAAGGACCTCGAAAAGATCATCTACTTCGCCGCGTACATGATCACGCATGTCGACACCGAGATGCGTGAGCGCGACCTGCCGTCGCTGGAGGCCAAGGTCTCCGTGGAGCGGCAGCAGTTCGAGCAGCGTCGCGACGCCGACATCGAGGCCCGGCAGAAGAAGCTCGAGGGCGACCTCGCCGAGCTCGAGGCCGCCGGGGCGAAGGGCGACCAGCGTCGCAAGGTGCGTGAGGGCGCCGAGCGGGAGATGAAGCAGCTCCGCGACCGGGCGCAGCGCGAGCTCGACCGGCTCGACGAGGTCTGGAACCGCTTCCGCAACCTCAAGGTCCAGGACCTCGAGGGCGACGAGCTGCTCTACCGCGAGATGCGCGACCGCTTCGGCCGCTACTTCGAGGGCGGCATGGGCGCCGCGGCCATCCAGAAGCGCCTGGAGAACTTCGACCTCGACGCCGAGTCCGAGCGGCTGCGGGAGACCATCCGCAGCGGCAAGGGCCAGAAGAAGGCCCGCGCCCTCAAGCGCCTCAAGGTCGTCTCCGCGTTCCTCAACACCCGCAACAGCCCGCGCGGCATGGTGCTCGACTGCATCCCGGTGATCCCGCCGGACCTGCGCCCGATGGTGCAGCTCGACGGTGGCCGGTTCGCGACGAGCGACCTCAACGACCTGTACCGCCGGGTCATCAACCGGAACAACCGGCTGAAGAGGCTGCTCGACCTCGGCGCGCCCGAGATCATCGTCAACAACGAGAAGCGGATGCTGCAGGAGGCCGTCGACGCGCTGTTCGACAACGGCCGCCGCGGCCGGCCCGTCACCGGGCCGGGCAACCGTCCGCTCAAGTCGCTGTCCGACATGCTCAAGGGCAAGCAGGGCCGCTTCCGGCAGAACCTGCTCGGTAAGCGCGTCGACTACTCCGGCCGTTCGGTCATCGTCGTCGGCCCGCAGCTGCGGCTGCACCAGTGCGGTCTGCCCAAGCAGATGGCGCTGGAGCTGTTCAAGCCGTTCGTGATGAAGCGGCTGGTCGACCTCAACCACGCGCAGAACATCAAGAGCGCCAAGCGCATGGTCGAGCGGGCCCGCCCGGCCGTGTGGGACGTGCTCGAAGAGGTCATCACCGAGCACCCGGTGCTGCTCAACCGGGCGCCGACGCTGCACCGCCTGGGCATCCAGGCCTTCGAGCCGCAGCTGGTCGAGGGCAAGGCCATCCAGATCCACCCGCTCGTCTGCACCGCGTTCAACGCGGACTTCGACGGTGACCAGATGGCCGTGCACCTGCCGCTGTCGGCCGAGGCCCAGGCCGAGGCGCGCATCCTGATGCTCTCGACCAACAACATCCTCAAGCCGTCCGACGGCAAGCCGGTCACCATGCCGACGCAGGACATGGTCATCGGCCTGTTCTGGCTGACGACGGAGAAGGAGGGCGCCGACGGCGAGGGCCGCGCGTTCTCCACCCTGTCCGAGGCGATCATGGCCTACGACCGGGGCGACCTGGACATCCAGGCCAAGGTCAACGTCCGGCTCAAGGACGTCCCGCCGCCGCGTGGTTGGGTCGCCCCGGAGGGCTGGGAGACCGGTCAGCCGATCCGCCTCGAGACGACGCTCGGCCGGGCGCTGTTCAACGAGGCACTGCCGCCGGACTACCCGTTCGTCAACTACGAGGTCGGCAAGAAGCAGCTGTCGGCGATCGTCAACGAGCTGGCCGAGACCTACCCGAAGGTCGATGTCGCGAACGCGCTGGACGCGCTGAAGGACACCGGCTTCCGGTGGGCCACCCGGTCCGGCGTGACCATCGCGATCGACGACGTCATCGCCCCGCCGAACAAGGCGGAGATCATGGCGTCGTACGAGCGGCGGGCCGACAAGGTCCAGCGCGAGTACGACCGCGGTCTGATCACCGACGACGAGCGCCGTCAGGAGCTCATCGAGATCTGGACCCACGCCACGGCCGACGTCGCCAAGGACATGGAGGCGGCCTTCCCCGCCACCAACCCGATCTGGATGATGATCAACTCCGGTGCGCGCGGTAACCCGCTGCAGCTCCGGCAGATCGCCGGTATGCGTGGTCTGGTCTCCAACCCGAAGGGTGAGACCATCCCGCGGCCGATCAAGTCGTCCTTCCGTGAGGGCCTGTCCGTGGTCGAGTACTTCATCGCCACGCACGGCGCCCGTAAGGGTCTGGCCGACACCGCCCTGCGTACCGCCGACTCGGGTTACCTGACCCGTCGTCTGGTGGACGTCGCGCAGGACGTGATCGTCCGCGAGGACGACTGCGGCACCGACCGTACGATCAAGTTCGCGATCGCGACCAAGGGCGCCGACGGCACCCTCACCAAGGTGGCGAACTCCGAGAACAGCCTCGTCGGGCGCAACATCGCGAACGACGTCGAGGTGGACGGCACCGTCCTGTTCCCGGCGGGCACGGACATCAACGACGTGGTGCTCACCCGCCTCATCGAGGTGGGCATCGGCGAGGTGCGCACCCGCTGCGCGCTGGTCTGCGAGTCCAAGATCGGTGTCTGCGCGATGTGCTACGGCCGTTCGCTGGCCACCGGCAAGCTCGTGGACGTCGGCGAGGCGGTCGGCATCATCGCCGCCCAGTCGATCGGTGAGCCCGGCACCCAGCTGACCATGCGGACCTTCCACACCGGTGGTGTGGCGGGTGTCGACATCACGCACGGTCTGCCGCGTGTCCAGGAGCTGTTCGAGGCGCGCATCCCCAAGGGCGTCGCTCCGATCAGCGAGGTGGCCGGCCGGATCCGCATCGACGAGACCGAGAAGACCCGCAAGATCGTGGTCATCCCGGACGACGGTGGCGAGGAGATCGCCTACCCGGTGCCGATGCGGTCGCGGCTGAAGGTCCAGGAGGCCGAGCACGTCGAGGTCGGGCAGCAGCTCACCCAGGGCGCGATCAACCCGCACGAGGTGCTGCGCATCCTCGGCCCGCGCGCGGTCCAGCTGCACCTGGTCGACCAGGTGCAGGAGGTCTACCGCTCGCAGGGTGTGTCGATCCACGACAAGCACATCGAGATCATCGTTCGGCAGATGCTGAAGCGGGTCCAGGTGCTGGAGTCCGGCGACACCGACATGCTGCCCGGCGTCGAGCTGGTCGAGCGCCCGAAGTTCGAGGAGCTCAACCGCGCCGTCGTCGCCGAGGGCGGTCAGCCCGCGGTCGGCCGTCCGCAGCTCATGGGCATCACGAAGGCGTCGCTGGCCACCGAGTCGTGGCTGTCGGCGGCCTCCTTCCAGGAGACGACGCGGGTCCTGACGGACGCGGCGATCCATGCCAAGTCCGACCCGCTGGTCGGCCTGAAGGAGAACGTCATCATCGGTAAGCTCATCCCGGCCGGTACCGGCATGCCGCAGTACCGCAACATCCGGGTCGAGCCCACCGAAGAGGCCAAGGCAGCGGTCTACTCCGTCGGCTCCTACGACGAGGGCGCCGAGTACGCCTTCGGCCAGGGCTCCGGCGAGGCCGTTCCGCTGGAGGAGTACGACTTCGGTCAGTACAACCGCTAGTTTCCAGCCAGGCCAGGGGCCGCCTCCGAGTTTCCGGGGGCGGCCCCTGGGCCTTTTCCACCACAACCGCGTACGAGGTCGGTGATTTGCGGTCATGCCGGTGACCAGGCACTCTGGTGCGGTGAACCAGCGGAGGACGCATCGGCCGGTGGCCGACGATCTGACCGGGAAGGCCGTGCGACACCGGCCTTCGGGTGAGGTCGTGCGGCCGGCCTGCCGAAGGCGAGTCGCCCGCGGAGCCGGCGCTGAAGGAGTCTGACGATGACCGAGCAGAACGGCGGCCAGGGATCCCACTGGCCACCGCCTGACCAACAAGGATCGTCCGAACCGCCCGACAGCGACAAGGGCGCCGCCCCAGGCGGGCAGGACCAGCCGAAGGACGCGGCGCCGCCCGCGCCGCCGGCGCCGCCCGCGCCCGAGGAACCGTCCGAGGACATCCTCGAGTCGGGCCGCACGGTCATGTTCCGCGCCCCGAGGCGTCCCGCCACCCCGCCTGCGCCCGCCGAGGGCGACGACCAGGCGGAGAGTGGCGCGAGCACGCCCGGCGAGCAGGCACCGCCGCCGTACGGGCCCCCCGGGCAGCCGGGGACGCCTCCGGGCGCGCCGCCCGCCCACGGCACCCCGGGGGCACCGCCTCCGCCGCCTCCCTACGGTCAGCAGCCGTACGGCCAGCCGGGCACACCCCCGCCGTACGGCCAGCAGCCCTATGGACAGCAGCCCTACGGCCAGCCGGGCGAGCAGCCCCCGCCGCCGTACGGCCAGCAGCCTTATGGCCAGCCGCCTGCCGGCCAGCCGCCCTACGGGCAGCCGGGCACGCCCCCGCCGTACGGTCAGCAGCCCTACGGCCAGCCGGGCACGCCTCCGCCCTACGGTCAGCAGCCCTACGGGCAGCCGGGCGAGCAGGCCTCTCCGTACCCCCCGCCGGGTCAGCAGCCCCCGTACGGCCAGCCAGGTGAGCAGCCGGGTGCTGCGCCCTATGGCCAGCCGGGGGAGCAGCCGGGCTCCCCGTACGGCCAGCAGCCGGGTGCGCCCTACGGTCAGCAGGGGGAGCCGTCGGCGCCGCCGTACGGGCCGCCTGGCGAGCAGCCGAACACGTCGTACGGCTCACCGGGAGAGCAGCCGGGCCCGTCCTATGGCCAGCCGGGCCAGCAGCCCGGGGCGCCCTACGGGCAGCAGCCGTACGGACAGCCGCCCGCGGGCCCGTCCTCGTACGGCCAGCCGTCCGGCGAGCAGGGCGGGCAGCAGCAGCCGTCGTACGGCGAGCCGGGGCCCTACGGGCAGCCTGGATACTCCCAGCCGTACGCTCAGCAGCCCTTCGGCCAGAGCGCTCCACCGTTCGGCGAGCAGGAGAGCGGGTCCTCGGCCCCGTCGCCGGGCACGGAGGAGGACGACGGCGAGCGCACCACGATCGCGCCGCCGTCGGGCTCGACCGGTGAACAGTCGGCTCCGCCTGCGGACGGTGGCTTCAACGCCGCCGCGACCACGGCCTTCCGGCCCTCCGAGGGCGAGGAGGGCACCGGGAGCACGGGCGAGCAGCTGCCTCCATCGTCGTTCGGGACGGCGTCTCCGGCGGCCGGCGGCACCGACCTGCCGCAGCCGCCCTCCACGATGCTGGACCGGCCGCTCGACGTGGAGTCCTCCGGCGGCGAGCAGTCGTCGGGGACCGGCGATCTGCCGGTCTTCGGCGCTCCCGCGGGCGACGCCCCCGCGTTCGGCGCCCCGGGTGAGGGCGAGTCCGCGCCGAGCGGGTCCCAGCCGGGCGACGACCAGAGCGATGACGAGAGCGGCGGCACGGAGCGCACGATGCTCGTGCCTCCTCCGGAGGCGGGCTTCGCGGCCCAGAGCCGGGTGGACGAGGACCCCCGTCCGTACGGCTCGGACCAGCCTCCTGGCGCGGCGCCGGACATCGACGGCATGAGCACCACCGCCTTCGGCCAGCCGCCGGCTCCGGCGCCCTCCTCGACCGGGGAGCAGCCGCCGTACGCCGGGCAGCCGGTCGGTGACTCCGGTCCGCTGCCGTGGGCGCCTCCGACGCCCGGTGGAGAGTCGGGCGGGGGACCGCAGCACGACTCCGGCCCGCAGGCCTTCGGCCAGGGGCCAGGGCAGCCGCAGGGCTTCCCGCAGCAGGGCTACGGTCAGCAGGGCTACGGCCAGCAGCAGGGGTACGGCCAGCAGCCGGGCCCCGGACAGCAGCAGGCCCAAGGCCCGCAGGGCACCGGCCCCCAGGGGCAGCCTCAGGGCCAGCAGGCCTATGGTCAGCAGGGCTACGGCGAGCAGCGGCAGGACCAGCAGGGCGCCGGTCCGCAGGGGCCGGGCCAGCAGGCTTACGGTCAGCAGGGCTACGGCCAGCAGCAGGGTTACGGCCAGCCCGGTCAGCAGCAGCCCGGCCAGCAGGGCTATGGCCAGCAGCAGGCGTACGGGCAGGGGCAGCAGCCGTCGCCGTACGGCGGGCAGCAGTCCTTCGGCCAGGAGGGCGGCTTCCCCGGCTACGGCCAGGCGCAGTCCTCCTCCCGAGAGGACGAGTCGCGGCGCAAGCTCTTCATCGCGCTCGGCGCCGGCGCGGTGGTGCTGGTGATCCTCATCCTCGTGCTGATCCTCGCCTTGTAAGCCTGGGAGTTCGGGGGTGCCTCTTTCCTCCGAGCGGACGCGTAGGTCAGAATGCCGACGGGAACATCCGTCGGCATTCTGACGTTCTCCACGTGAACGTCCCCCGGCGATTTTCGGCGTGGCGGGGCTTGTTTTGACCTCACGCGCAGGTGTTAGGTAGTCTCTCCCTTCGTGCCCGCGGGTTCGCGGGTTCAACGTGCGTGCACAGCCGGTCGTGGCGACCATCCTCGCGATGGTGATCCCTGACCAGCGTGCGGTGCGGATTCGACTCCCCCGAGTTGGTCGGCCCATTTGTGGGCCGCCGAAGATGTGGCCGGCGCGACACGCCCGACCACGGGGGTGGGGGACGAGGACAAAACTGCAGGTCCTGGCCGCGTAAGTGGTTCGAGACCTGGTGTCGTGCGAGAGCACGGCAGCCAACCAGACTTACCGGCTCGGTACGAGGAAGACGGAGACGCGGTGCCCACGATCCAGCAGCTGGTCCGCAAGGGCCGCCAGGACAAGGTGACCAAGAACAAGACCCCGGCGCTCAAGGGGAGCCCGCAGCGCCGTGGCGTCTGCACGCGCGTCTACACGACGACGCCTAAGAAGCCCAACTCGGCGCTTCGCAAGGTCGCCCGTGTCCGGCTGACGAGCGGGATCGAGGTCACGGCCTACATCCCCGGCGTCGGACACAACCTGCAGGAGCACTCCATCGTGCTCGTGCGCGGTGGCCGTGTGAAGGACCTCCCCGGTGTCCGCTACAAGATCATCCGGGGGTCGCTCGACACCCAGGGTGTTCGGAACCGGAAGCAGGCGCGCAGCCGCTACGGCGCGAAGAAGGAGAAGAGCTGACATGCCTCGCAAGGGTCCCGCAGGCAAGCGCCAGTTGATCGCTGACCCGGTGTACAACTCGCCGCTGGTCACCTCGCTGGTCAACAAGGTCCTGCTCGACGGCAAGCGGTCGATCGCGCAGAGCATCGTTTACGACGCACTCGAGGGTTGCCGCGAGAAGACCGGCAACGACCCGGTCGTGACGCTGAAGCGTGCGCTCGACAACGTGAAGCCGACCCTTGAGGTCCGCAGCCGGCGTGTCGGTGGCGCCACGTACCAGGTGCCGGTCGAGGTGCGCCCGGCCCGCAGCACGACGCTGGCGCTGCGCTGGCTGGTGCTGTACGCCCGGCAGCGCCGCGAGAAGACGATGACCGAGCGGCTGATGAACGAGCTGCTCGACGCGAGCAATGGCCTCGGCGCGAGTGTCAAGAAGCGCGAGGACACCCACAAGATGGCGGAGTCCAACAAGGCCTTCGCGCACTACCGCTGGTAATCACCAGCACCTAGTCGTACGAGAACACGAGGACGCGAGAAGTGGCTACCAAGACCGGCGTAGACCTGGCCAAGGTCCGGAACATCGGGATCATGGCCCATATCGACGCGGGCAAGACCACCACCACCGAGCGGATCCTGTACTACACCGGCGTCAACTACAAGATCGGTGAGGTTCATGAGGGCGCTGCCACCATGGACTGGATGGAACAGGAGCAGGAGCGCGGCATCACGATCACGTCCGCCGCGACCACCTGCCACTGGACGGTTGACGACGTCGATCACACCATCAACATCATCGACACGCCCGGTCACGTCGACTTCACCGTCGAGGTGGAGCGCTCGCTGCGCGTTCTCGACGGTGCGGTGGCGGTGTTCGACGGCGTCGCCGGCGTCGAGCCGCAGTCGGAGACGGTCTGGCGGCAGGCCGACCGCTACAACGTGCCGCGGATCTGCTTCGTCAACAAGCTGGACCGCGTCGGCGCGGAGTTCCACCGCTGCGTCGACATGATCGTGGACCGGCTGAACGCCACCCCGCTGGTGCTGCAGATCCCGATCGGCGCCGAGGCCGACTTCAAGGGCGTCGTGGACCTGGTCCGCAAGAAGGCCCTGGTGTGGAGCGCCGAGGCCGCCAAGGGCGAGATGTACGACGTCGTCGACATCCCCGACACGCACGTCGATGCCGCGCGTGAGTGGCACGACAAGCTGGTCGAGACCCTGGCCGAGGCCGACGACGAGATCATGGAGCTGTACCTCGAGGGCCACGAGCCCACGACGGAGCAGCTGATCCCGGCCATCCGCCGGGCCACGATCGCCGGCAAGCTCACCCCGGTCACCTGCGGCACCGCGTTCAAGAACAAGGGCGTCCAGCCGCTGCTCGACGCGATCGTCAACTACCTCCCCTCGCCGCTCGACGTCGAGGCCATCAAGGGCCACGACATGCGCGACGAGGAGAAGGTGATCGAGCGCAAGCCGAGCGAGGACGAGCCGTTCTCGGCGCTGGCGTTCAAGATCATGAGCGACCCGCACCTCGGCAAGCTGACCTTCATCCGTGTCTACTCGGGTGTGTTGGAGTCCGGTTCCTCGGTCCTGAACAGCGTGAAGGACCGCAAGGAGCGCATCGGCAAGATCTACCGCATGCACGCGAACAAGCGTGAGGAGATCGAGCGCGTGGGCGCCGGCGACATCGTCGCGGTGATGGGTCTGAAGCAGACCACCACCGGCGAGACGCTGTGCGACGACAAGAACCCGGTCATCCTGGAGTCGATGACCTTCCCGGCCCCGGTCATCAACGTCGCGATCGAGCCGAAGACAAAGGTCGACCAGCAGAAGCTGGGCACCGCGATCCAGCGGCTCGCCGAGGAGGACCCGTCCTTCCAGGTGCGGACCGACGAGGAGACCGGCCAGACCATCATCTCCGGCATGGGCGAGCTGCACCTCGAGGTGCTGGTCGACCGCATGAAGCGCGAGTTCAAGGTCGAGGCCAACGTCGGCCGGCCGCAGGTCGCCTACCGCGAGACCATCCGCCGCAAGGTGGAGAAGGTCGAGTACACCCACAAGAAGCAGACGGGTGGCTCCGGCCAGTTCGGTCGCGTGATCATCGACCTGGAGCCGCTCGGCGGCGGTAGCGACGGCTACGAGTTCGAGAACAAGGTCACCGGTGGCCGCATCCCGCGGGAGTACATCCCGTCGGTGGACGCGGGCTGCCAGGAGGCGGCCGAGTTCGGCGTGCTCGCCGGCTACCCGCTCGTCGGCGTCAAGGTGACGCTGCGGGACGGCGCCTACCACGAGGTCGACTCCTCGGAAATGGCGTTCAAGATCGCCGGATCCATGGCGTTCAAGGAGGCGGCCCGCAAGGCCGACGCCACGCTGCTGGAGCCGATGATGGCCGTCGAGGTGACCACGCCCGAGGACTACATGGGCGACGTCATCGGCGACCTGAACAGCCGCCGAGGCCAGATCCAGGAGATGGGCGAGCGCTCCGGCGTCCGCGTCATCAAGGCGATCGTCCCGCTCTCGGAGATGTTCGGCTACGTGGGTGACCTGCGCAGCAAGACCCAGGGCCGGGCGGTGTTCACCATGCAGTTCGACTCCTACGCCGAGGTTCCGGGGAACGTCGCGCAGGAGATCATCGCCAAGGTACGGGGCGAATAACCGCACCGCGGCGCAAGACCAACCACTGAAGGAATGCGGTCGTTCAGACGGCCGAGGATCGGAACAAGGAGACACCGGTGGCCAAGGCCAAGTTCGAGCGGACGAAGCCGCACGTAAACATCGGCACCATTGGACACATCGACCACGGTAAGACCACGCTTACCGCGGCGATTACCAAGGTGCTCCATGACAAGCACCCCGACCTCAACCCCTTCACGCCGTTCGAGGACATCGACAAGGCGCCGGAGGAGCGCGAGCGGGGCATCACGATCTCGATCGCCCACGTCGAGTACCAGACGGAGAAGCGTCACTACGCTCACGTCGACTGCCCGGGTCACGCCGACTACATCAAGAACATGATCACCGGTGCCGCGCAGATGGACGGCGCGATCCTGGTGGTGGCGGCGACCGACGGCCCGATGCCGCAGACCAAGGAGCACGTGCTCCTGGCCCGCCAGGTCGGCGTTCCGTACATCGTCGTGGCCCTCAACAAGGCCGACATGGTCGACGACGAGGAGATCCTCGAGCTCGTCGAGCTCGAGGTCCGTGAGCTGCTGTCCGAGTACGAGTTCCCGGGCGACGACGTTCCGGTCGTCCGCGTCTCGGCGCTCAAGGCCCTCGAGGGCGACGCCGAGTGGGGCGCGAAGATCGCCGAGCTCATGGACGCCTGCGACGAGAACATCCCGCAGCCGGTCCGTGAGACGGACAAGCCGTTCCTGATGCCGATCGAGGACGTCTTCTCGATCACCGGCCGCGGCACCGTCGTCACCGGCCGCATCGAGCGTGGCATCGTCCACGTGAACGAGACCGTCGACATCATCGGCATCAAGGACACCGCGACCACCACCACGGTCACCGGCGTCGAGATGTTCCGCAAGCTGCTCGACGAGGGCCAGGCGGGCGACAACGTCGGCCTCCTGCTCCGTGGCATCAAGCGCGAGGACGTCGAGCGCGGCCAGTGTGTCATCAAGCCGGGCACGAACACCCCGCACACCGAGTTCGAGGCGCAGGTCTACATCCTGTCCAAGGACGAGGGCGGCCGGCACACGCCGTTCTTCAACAACTACCGCCCGCAGTTCTACTTCCGGACCACGGACGTGACGGGCGTCGTGCACCTGCCCGAGGGCACCGAGATGGTCATGCCGGGCGACAACACCGAGATGCGCGTCGAGCTCATCCAGCCCATCGCGATGGAGGAAGGCCTCCGCTTCGCGATCCGCGAGGGCGGCCGCACCGTCGGTGCCGGCCGTGTGACCAAGATTCTCAAGTAGTAACCACCGCGAGGCGGCGGCCGGGCTCGCCACAGAGTCCGGCCGCCGCACCGCGAGATAGCAGACCCAGCGGCACTAGGAAGCAAAGGACACCGAGGCCACCATGGCGGGACAGAAGATCCGCATCCGGCTCAAGGCCTACGACCACGAGATCATCGACTCTTCGGCGCGCAAGATCGTCGAAACGGTGACGCGCACGGGCGCGAAGGTCGCCGGCCCGGTGCCGCTGCCGACCGAGAAGAACGTGTACTGCGTCATCCGCTCGCCGCACAAGTACAAGGACAGCCGCGAGCACTTTGAGATGCGCACGCACAAGCGCCTGATCGACATCATCGATCCGACGCCCAAGACGGTCGACTCGCTCATGCGGCTCGACCTTCCGGCCGGCGTCGACATCGAGATCAAGCTCTAAGGACGCTTCGAGAGATGAGTAAGCAGAGAAAGGGCGTCCTGGGCGAGAAGCTCGGCATGACCCAGGTTTTCGACGATGAGGGCCGGATCGTGCCGGTAACCGTCGTCCAGGCCGGGCCGTGTGTCGTCACCCGGGTCCGCACGCCAGAGACCGACGGCTACTCCGCCGTCCAGCTCGGCTTCGGCCAGATCGACCCGCGCAAGGTGAACAAGCCCGCCACCGGGCACTTCGAGAAGGCCGGCGTCACGCCGCGCCGTCACCTCGTCGAACTGCGCACCGACGACGCCACCGAGTACGAGCTCGGCCAGGAGATCACCGTTGAGGTGTTCGAGGCGGGCCAGCGGATCGACGTCACCGGCCGCAGCAAGGGCAAGGGCACCGCGGGTGTCATGAAGCGCCACGGCTTCAAGGGCCTCAGCGCCTCGCACGGCACCCAGCGCAAGCACCGTTCGCCGGGTTCGATCGGCGGGTGCGCCACCCCGGGTCGCGTGTTCAAGGGCCTGCGCATGGCCGGTCGGTACGGCAACGCCCGCATCACCGTCCAGAACCTCACCGTGCACGCCATCGACACCGAGAAGAACCTGCTGCTGATCAAGGGCGCGGTTCCCGGTCCGAACGGCGGCCTCGTCCTGGTTCGCACCGCCGCGAAGGGGGCGAAGTAAGTGACCACCAAACTGGAGATCGAGCTGGCCCCGGAGCTCTTCGAGGCCAAGGTCAACGTGCCACTGATCCACCAGGTGGTCGTGGCCCAGCTGGCCGCCGCTCGCCAGGGCACGCACAAGACGAAGACCCGCGGTGAGGTCTCCGGTGGCGGCAAGAAGCCGTACCGGCAGAAGGGCACCGGTCGCGCTCGTCAGGGCTCCACCCGTGCGCCGCAGTTCGCCGGCGGTGGCATCGTCCACGGCCCGCAGCCGCGCTCGTACGAGCAGAAGACGCCGAAGAAGATGAAGGCGGCCGCGCTGCGCGGCGCGCTGTCGGACCGCGCCCGCTACGGCCGGGTGCACGTGGTGTCGAGCCTGATCGAGGGCGACACGCCCAAGACCAAGACGGCGCTGAGCGCGCTCCGTGGGATCACCGAGGCGCAGAAGGTGCTCCTGGTGCTCGACCGCGAGGACGAGCTCACCTGGAAGAGCCTCCGCAACGTCCCCGAGATCCACGTGATCGTCGAGGACCAGCTCAACACCTACGACGTGCTCTGCAACGACGAGGTGGTGTTCACCGAGGCCGCGTACCAGGCGTTCGTGAGCCGTGTGAGCGGGAAGGAGAGCGCGAAGTGAAGATCGCCGACCCGCGCGACATCCTCATCGCGCCCGTGATCTCCGAGAAGAGCTACGGGCTGCTCGATGAGAACAAGTACACGTTCGAGGTCCGCACCGACGCCAACAAGACCCAGATCCGGCAGGCCGTCGAGGCCGTCTTCGGGGTCAAGGTGACGGGCGTGAACACCATCAACCGGCAGGGCAAGCGCAAGCGCACCCGGTTCGGTTACGGCAAGCGCAAGGACACCAAGCGGGCCATCGTGAGCCTGGCCGACGGTGAGCGGATCGACATCTTCGGAGGCCCGGTCAGCTGACCGGGGCACCGAAGAGACGAAATAGAGGATGAACGAAAAAGATGGGCATCCGTAAGTACAAGCCGACGACCCCGGGCCGTCGCGGTTCGAGTGTGGCCGACTTCGTCGAGGTCACCCGGACCGAGCCCGAGAAGTCGCTGGTGCGTCCGCTCCCGAAGAAGGGCGGCCGTAACACGCACGGCCGCATCACCGCCCGCCACCAGGGCGGTGGCCACAAGCGGGCCTACCGCGTCATCGACTTCCGGCGCGCCGACAAGGACGGCGTCCCCGCGAAGGTCGCGCACATCGAGTACGACCCGAACCGCACCGCGCGGATCGCGCTGCTGCACTACGCCGACGGGGAGAAGCGCTACATCCTCTGCCCGACCGGCGTGAAGCAGGGCGACGCGATCGAGAACGGTCCGGGCGCCGACATCAAGCCGGGCAACTGCCTGCCGCTGCGCAACATCCCCACCGGTACGGTCGTGCACGCCATCGAGCTGCGGCCGGGCGGCGGCGCCAAGCTGGCCCGGTCGGCCGGCTCCGGCGCGCAGCTGCTGGCCAAGGAGGGCAAGTACGCCACGCTGCGTATGCCCTCCGGTGAGATGCGCATGGTCGACGTCCGCTGCCGCGCCACCGTCGGTGAGGTCGGCAACTCGGAGCAGTCGAACATCAACTGGGGTAAGGCCGGCCGTATGCGGTGGAAGGGCAAGCGCCCGACCGTCCGCGGTGTCGCGATGAACCCGATCGACCACCCGCACGGTGGTGGTGAGGGCAAGACCTCCGGTGGTCGTCACCCGTCGAGCCCCTGGGGCCAGCCCGAGGGCCGCACCCGTAAGGCGAACAAGCCGTCCGATCGGCTCATCGTCCGTCGTCGTAGCAAGAAGAAGCGGTAGGAGCCCACGATGCCACGTAGCCTTAAGAAGGGCCCTTTCGTGGACGGCCACCTTCAGAAGAAGGTGGACGTACAGAACGAGAAGGGCACCAAGAACGTCATCAAGACGTGGTCGCGGCGCTCCATGATCGTTCCCGACATGCTCGGGCACACGATCGCCGTGCACGACGGCCGCAAGCACGTTCCCGTGTTCGTCACCGAGGCCATGATCGGTCACAAGCTCGGGGAGTTCGCCCCGACGCGGACGTTCAAGGGCCACATCAAGGAAGACCGCCGCAGCCGCCGAGGCTGAGCGAAACCGCAGAAGGTACGAGAGCGAGGAAACAGCGATGGAAGCCAGGGCCCAGGCGCGGTACGCCCGCGTCACGCCCAGAAAGGCCCGCCGCGTGGTGGACCTCATCCGTGGCCTGCCGGCCACGGAGGCTCAGGCGGTGCTGCGGTTCGCCCCTCAGGCTGCGAGTGAGCCGGTGTACAAGGTGCTCTCGAGCGCCATCGCCAACGCCGAGCACAACAACCAGCTCGAGGTCGACACGCTCGTTGTGAGCCGGGCGTGGGTGGACGAGGGACCGACGCTGAAGCGTTACCGCCCGCGGTCGATGGGGCGCGCCTACCGCATCAACAAGCGGACGAGCCACATCACCGTCGTGGTGGAGTCGCGGCCGGAGGGCGAGAAGTCCAACGGCCGTAAGAAGACGAGGAGGACCCGCTAGTGGGGCAGAAGATCAACCCGCACGGGTTCCGGTTGGGCATCACCACCGACTTCAAGAGCCGGTGGTACGCCGACAAGCTATACAAGGACTACGTCAAGGAAGACGTGGCGATCCGCCGGATGCTGACCCGCGGCATGGACCGCGCCGGCATCTCCAAGGTCGAGATCGAGCGCACCCGTGACCGCGTCCGCGTCGACATCCACACCGCCCGTCCCGGCATCGTCATCGGCCGGCGGGGCGCGGAGGCCGACCGCATCCGCGGCGACCTCGAGAAGCTGACCGGCAAGCAGGTCCAGCTGAACATCCTCGAGGTCAAGAACCCGGAGGTCGACGCTCAGCTCGTCGCCCAGGGCGTTGCCGAGCAGCTGTCCAGCCGGGTCGCGTTCCGCCGTGCGATGCGTAAGGCGATCCAGAGCGCCATGAAGAGCGGCGCGAAGGGCATCAAGGTCCAGTGCGGCGGCCGCCTCGGCGGCGCCGAGATGTCGCGCTCGGAGTTCTACCGCGAGGGCCAGGTGCCCCTGCACACGCTCCGCGCCGACATCGACTACGGCTTCTACGAGGCCCGGACCACCTTCGGCCGGATCGGCGTGAAGGTCTGGATCTACAAGGGCGAGGCGCCGACGAGCCGCGCCGAGCGCGAGGCGCAGCAGGCCAAGGAGCGGGCCGCCGGTGGCGGTCGCCGCGAGCGGCCGCAGCGTCGTGGCGGCGGTGGCGGTGGCGGCGGCGGTGGCCGTCGCGGCGAGCGCGGTGGCGACCGTGGTGGCGACCGCGGCGGCCGGCAGCAGCAGACCGCGTCCGCGCCCGCCGAGCAGCAGTCGAACGAGGCGGCCACGCCGTCCAGCACGGGTGAGGGGAGCTGAATTACCAATGCTGATCCCTCGCAGGGTCAAGCACCGCAAGCAGCACCACCCGAAGCGGCGTGGGATGGCCAAGGGCGGCACGAAGGTCACCTTCGGCGAGTACGGCATTCAGGCCGTCGAGGGCGCCTACGTGACCAACCGGCAGATCGAGGCCGCTCGTATCGCCATGACCCGGCACATCAAGCGTGGCGGAAAGGTGTGGATCAACATCTACCCCGACCGTCCGCTGACCAAGAAGCCGGCCGAGACCCGGATGGGTTCCGGTAAGGGTTCGCCGGAGTGGTGGATCGCCAACGTCAAGCCCGGACGCGTGATGTTCGAGCTGGCCGGCGTTCCGGAGCCGCTGGCTCGCGAGGCGCTCCGCCGCGCGATGCACAAGCTCCCCATGAAGTGCAAGTTCGTGAAGCGTGAAGTGGGTGAGGCGTGATGGCCAAGGGCCTTACCGCTGACGATCTGCGGACCCAGCCCGAGGCTGAGCTCGTCACCAAGCTCAAGGAGGCGAAGGAGGAGCTGTTCAACCTCCGCTTCCAGGCGGCGACGGGCCAGCTCGAGACTCACGGACGGCTTCGGGAAGTGAAGCGGGAGATCGCCCGCATCTACACCGTGATGCGGGAGCGTGAGCTCGGCATCGTCGAGTTCGCCGAAGAGCCCGTGGAGGAGTCCACCGATGAGTGAGCAGAACACCGAGGCGCGGAACTACCGCAAGATCCGTGAGGGTCTCGTGGTCAGCGACAAGATGGACAAGACCGTCGTCGTCGCCGTCGAGGACCGCGTCAAGCACCCGCTGTACGGCAAGATCATCCGCCGTACGACCAAGTACAAGGCGCACGACGAGGGCAACGCCTGTGGCGTCGGCGACCGGGTTCGTCTCATGGAGACCCGGCCGATGTCCGCCACCAAGCGGTGGCGCGTCGTGGAGATCCTTGAGAAGGCCAAGTAACTGGCAGTCGCCGCCAAGCGACTGAGGATCGAATCCGCCAGGCTCACAACGAGAACCGGCGGGAAATACAGGAGTAGACGTGATCCAGCAGGAGTCGCGACTCAAGGTCGCCGACAACACGGGTGCCAAGGAGATCTTGTGCATCCGCGTTCTCGGCGGCTCGGGTCGGCGCTATGCGGGCATCGGTGACATCATCGTCGCCACCGTGAAGGACGCCCTTCCCGGTGCCGGCGTCAAGAAGGGTGATGTCGTTAAGGCCGTCGTCGTGCGCACCCGCAAGGAGCGGGGCCGTCCCGACGGCTCCTACATCCGCTTCGACGAGAACGCGGCCGTCCTGATCAAGGACGGCGGCGACCCGCGCGGCACGCGCATCTTCGGCCCGGTCGGCCGGGAGCTGCGTGAGAAGCGGTTCATGCGCATCATCTCGCTGGCGCCGGAGGTGCTGTGATGAAGATCAAGAAGGGCGACGAGGTCGTCGTCATCGCCGGCAAGGACAAGGGCGCGACCGGGAAGGTCATCCTGGCCGACCCGAAGGGCGATCGCGTGGTCGTCGAGGGCGTGAACATGGTCAAGCGCCACACCAAGGAGACGAACCAGGGCCCGCGTGGCGCCAAGGAAGGCGGGGTCGTCACCAAGGAGGGGCCGATCGACGTCAGCAACGTGATGTTGCTGGAGAACGGCAAGCGCACTCGCGTCGGCTACCGCATCAACGACGACGGCACGAAGGTTCGTATCTCGCGCCGTACCGGTAAGGAAATCTGATGACCGCCGACACGACTACGCAAGAGACCCCGCAGCCGAGGCTCAAGCTGCGCTACCGCGAGGAGATCGCGAAGGCGCTGAAGGAAGAGTTCGGCTACGCCAACGTCATGCAGATCCCGGGCGTGACCAAGGTCAAGGTCAACATGGGTGTCGGTGACGCCGCCCGCGACTCGAAGCTCATCGAGGGCGCGGTGCGCGACCTGACGACCATCACCGGCCAGAAGCCCGCGGTCGCCCGCGCGAAGAAGTCCATCGCGCAGTTCAAGCTGCGTGAGGGCATGCCGATCGGCGCGCACGTGACGCTGCGCGGCGACCGCATGTGGGAGTTCCTCGACCGGCTGCTCTCGCTGGCGCTGCCCCGCATCCGTGACTTCCGCGGCCTGTCGCCTAAGCACTTCGACGGCAACGGCAACTACACGTTCGGGCTCACCGAGCAGGTGATGTTCCATGAGATCGACCCCGACAAGGTCGACCGCCAGCGCGGCATGGACATCACGATCGTGACCACCGCGAAGACCGACGACGAGGGTCGGGCGCTCCTGCGAGCCCTGGGCTTCCCGTTCAAGGAGAACTGAGATGGCGAAGAAGGCTCTGATCGCCAAGGCGAACCGGAAGCCCAAGCACGCCGTGCGCGCCTACACTCGGTGCTCGCGGTGCGGGCGTCCGCGTGCCGTCTTCCGCAAGTTCGGCCTGTGCCGGATCTGCTTCCGGGAGATGGCGCACCGCGGCGAGCTGCCCGGCATCACCAAGTCCAGCTGGTAACAGCCAGCTTCTCGATAATGACCGACCGGGCGCCTGGACAGAGGCGCCCACGACCGCGTCGTAGGTCCGGGGGACGGAAACATCCCGACGTGCGGAAACCGCGGCGAGGAGGGCCAGTAGGCCATGACGATGACCGACCCGATCGCAGACATGTTGACGCGTCTGCGGAACGCGAATTCGGCGTACCACGACACCGTGAATATGCCGTACTCGAAGATCAAGGCGCACATCGCCGAGATCCTCCAGCAGGAGGGTTACATCTCGGGATGGAGCGTCGAGGACGCCGAGGTCGGCAAGAAGCTCGTAGTCGACCTCAAGTTCGGCCCGAGCCGGGAGCGCTCGATCGCCGGACTCAAGCGGGTGTCCAAGCCGGGCCTGCGGGTCTACGCGAAGAAGGACAACCTGCCGAAGGTCCTCGGTGGTCTCGGCGTCGCGATCATCTCGACGTCCTCCGGCCTCATGACCGACAAGCAGGCCGGCAAGCACGGCGTGGGCGGGGAAGTCCTCGCCTACGTCTGGTGAGGGGAGGGACACAAGCATGTCGCGTATTGGACGTCTGCCCATTCCCGTCCCCAGCGGCGTCGACGTCAAGGTCGATGGCCAGGAGGTCACGGTCAAGGGCCCCAAGGGCGAGCTGAAGCACACGGTGGCCCGGCCGATCGAGGTCGTTCAGGAGAACGGCGAGATCAAGGTCGGTCGCCCCAGCGACGAGGGTCCGATCCGTGCGCTGCACGGCCTCACCCGGTCGCTGATCAACAACATGGTCATCGGCGTGACGCAGGGCTACAGCAAGACGATGGAGATCGTCGGCGTCGGCTACCGCGTCCAGGCCAAGGGCAGCAACCTCGAGTTCTCGCTCGGCTACAGCCACCCGATCACGGTCGAGGCCCCGACGGGCATCAACTTCCGTGTCGAGCGGCCGACGCAGTTCGTCGTCGAGGGCATCGACAAGCAGAAGGTCGGCGAGGTCGCCGCGAACATCCGCAAGCTGCGCAAGCCCGACCCGTACAAGGGCAAGGGCGTGCGGTACCAGGGTGAGCAGATCCGCCGCAAGGTCGGAAAGGCTGGTAAGTAGACATGGCTGCGAGCAAGACTCAGGTCCGTTCGCGGACCGCTTCGCGCGCCGCGTCGCGGACCCGCCGGCACCTGCGCGTCCGCAAGAAGGTCCAGGGCACGCCGCAGCGGCCGCGCCTGGTCGTGACGCGTTCGACCAAGCACATGTTCGCGCAGATCATCGACGACCTGGCCGGTCACACGCTGGCGTCGGCGTCCACGCTGGACGCCACGCTCCGTACGGCCGAGGGCGACAAGACCGCCAAGGCGCGCAAGGTCGGCGAGCTCCTCGCCGAGCGGGCGCGCGAGGCGGGCATCAGCGCGGTGGTCTTCGACCGCGCCGGGCATCGCTACCACGGCCGTATCGCGGCTCTGGCGGACGGCGCCCGAGAGGGCGGGCTGGAGTTCTGATGGCCTGCGAATCGCACCTGATGACGCATGAGAAGAGGAACCACTAATGGCAGCACCACGTCGTGGCGGCGGCGAGCGGCGCGACCGGCGTGATGACCGCCGCGGTGGCGCCGACAAGGGACAGTCGTACATCGAGCGCGTCGTAGCGATCAACCGTGTCGCTAAGGTCGTCAAGGGCGGCCGGCGCTTCAGCTTCACGGCGCTCGTCGTCGTGGGTGACGGCAACGGCACCGTCGGGGTCGGTTACGGCAAGGCCAAGGAGGTGCCCGCGGCGATCGCCAAGGGCGTCGAGGAGGCCAAGAAGCACTTCTTCAAGGTGCCGCGCATCCAGGGCACCATCCCGCACACCAGCCAGGGTGAGGAGGCCGCGGGCGTCGTCATGCTCAAGCCGGCCAGCCCCGGTACCGGTGTGATCGCGGGTGGCCCGGTGCGCGCGGTGCTGGAGTGCGCGGGCATCCACGACGTCCTGTCGAAGTCGCTGGGCTCGTCCAACGCCATCAACATCGTGCACGCGACGGTCGCGGCTCTCAAGCAGCTCAACCGGCCCGAGGAGATCGCGGCCAAGCGTGGGCTGCCGATCGAGGACGTCGCCCCGGCCGCGATGCTCCGTGCCCGTGCTGCGGGCAGCGAGCCCCGGCAGGAGGCGGCATCGTGAGCAACCTGAAGATCACGCAGGTGAAGTCGCAGATCGGTGGCAAGCAGAACCAGCGTGACACCCTGCGTACGCTCGGGCTCAAGCGGATCGGCCACAGCGTCGTCCGCGAGGACCGCCCCGAGGTGCTCGGGATGATCAACACCGTTCGCCACCTCGTGACCGTCGAGGAGGTCGACTGACATGGGCGCAGAGACCCCGCTGAGGCCGCATCACCTGCGGCCCGCGCCGGGCGCGCACAAGGCCAAGGTCCGCAAGGGCCGTGGTGAGGCGTCCAAGGGCAAGACCGCCGGACGCGGTACGAAGGGCACGAAGGCCCGGACCACCGTGCCCGTCGGCTTCGAGGGCGGCCAGATGCCGCTGATCCGCCGGGTTCCGAAGCTCAAGGGCTTCAAGAACCCGTTCCGGGTCGAGTACCAGGTCGTGAACGTGGCCAAGATCGCCGAGCTCTTCCCCGAGGGCGGCGAGGTCACGCCGGAGGGCCTGGTGGCGAAGGGCGCCGTGCGCGCCGGCCGCCCGGTCAAGGTCCTCGGTACCGGTGACATCTCCGTAACGGTTCAGGTCAAGGCGCACGCCTTCTCCGGCTCCGCGAAGGAGAAGATCGCTGGTGCCGGAGGCACGGCCGAAGAGCTGTGAGTCAAAGCCCTTGTGGGATTCGCCCCCGCCATACGGTGGCGGGGGCGGCAATCCCCACAAGGGCTGTTAGAGTTCGACCGGCGACACTTTCGCCGCAACTTGAGGATCGACTGAGGCCCGTGAGCGGCCATAGGCCGGAAACCGCGCAGGAGGAATGGTGCTGACCGCGTTCACTCGGGCGTTTCGAACACCCGACCTGCGCAAGAAGCTTCTCTTCACGCTGTTCATCATGGCGGTGTTCCGGCTGGGCTCTCAGCTGCCGGCACCGGGCGTGAACACCGGAGCCGTGCACCGCTGTATCGACACGGTGAGCAAGGGGGCCAACGCCAACGTCTATGGCCTGGTCAACCTGTTCAGCGGCGGCGCGCTGCTGAAGCTTTCGATCTTCGCTCTGGGCATCATGCCCTACATCACGGCGAGCATCATTCTTCAGCTGCTCACCGTGGTGATCCCGCGGCTGGAGGCACTCCGTAAGGAGGGCCAGGCCGGGACCACGAGGATCACCCAGTACACCCGGTATCTGACGATCGGGCTGGCGATTCTTCAGGGCACCGGCATCGTCGCCATGGCGAGCACCGGCAACCTGCTGCAGGGCTGCACCGAGGAACTGCTCTGGAACAAGGGCTGGTTCACCATCGTCACGATGGTCGTCACGATCACGGCGGGCACGTCGGTGATCATGTGGCTGGGCGAGCTGGTGACCGACCGGGGCATCGGCAACGGCATGTCGATCCTGATCTTCACCCAGGTCGTGGCGGTCTTCCCGTCCGAGTTCTGGAACATCTACAAGACCAAGGGCGGCTTCGTCTTCGCGATCGTGCTCGCCGTGGGCGTCGCGATCGTCGCCGGCGTGGTCTTCGTCGAGCAGGCGCAGCGCCGCATCCCGGTGCAGTACGCCAAGCGGATGGTCGGCCGCCGGATGTACGGCGGCACCTCGACCTACATCCCGCTCAAGGTGAACCAGGCGGGCGTCATCCCCGTCATCTTCGCCTCGTCGCTGCTGTACCTCCCGCAGCTGATCGTGCAGATGTGGCACAGCTCGAACCCGATCGCCACGTTCATCTCCAAGTACCTGGTCAAGGGCGATCATCCGATCTACATGGCCCTGTACTTCCTGCTGATCATCTTCTTCACCTACTTCTACGTCGCGATCACGTTCAACCCGACCGAGGTCGCGGACAACATGAAGAAGTACGGTGGGTTCATTCCGGGCATCCGCCCGGGCCGGCCGACCGCCGAGTACCTCGACTACGTGCTCACGCGGATCACCGCGCCCGGCGCGCTCTACCTCGGACTGATCGCGCTGGTGCCGATGGTGGCGTTCGGCCTCATCGGGGCCAGTCAGAACTTCCCCTTCGGTGGCACCAGCATCCTGATCATGGTCGGCGTCGGGCTGGACACGGTGAAGCAGATCGAGAGCCAACTCCAGCAGCGTAACTACGAGGGCTTCCTGCGGTAGTGCGTATCGTGCTTGTGGGCCCCCCGGGAGCGGGCAAGGGGACTCAGGCCCAGTTCATCTCATCGCACCTGTCGGTCCCGAAGATCTCGACAGGTGACATCTTCCGCGCCAACGTGAGCGGCAATACGCCCCTCGGCCGCAAGGCCAAGGAGTACATGGACCGCGGTGACCTCGTTCCCGACGAGGTCACCATCGCGATGGTGCGCGACCGGCTGGCCGAAGACGACGCGCAGGAAGGCTTCCTGCTCGACGGCTTCCCGCGCAACGTGCCGCAGGCGGAGACCCTCAAGAAGATCCTCTCCGAGATGGATCAGCGGCTCGACCTGGTCCTCGAGCTCGTGGTCGAGAACGACGAGGTCGTACGCCGGCTGTCCGGGCGCCGCACCTGTCGAAAGTGCGGGCGGATCTGGCACGTGGCGTTCGACCCGCCGTCCAAGGAGGGCGTCTGCGACGTCTGCGGCGGCGAGCTGTTCCAGCGTGACGACGACCGCGAGGAGACCATCAGGCACCGCCTGGAGGTCTACCAGGAACAGACCGCGCCTCTTGCGTCGTTCTACGCCGATGAGGGCATTCTGGTCGGTATCGACGCGACTGGGCCCGTCGAAGAGGTCACCGAGAGGGCGCTCGCCGCGCTTCGTCCGTTCACCGATTGACCCTGGGTGGGGGAGGCGCGGCCGGTGACCCCCGGGCGCGCCCCGGATCTACCTGCGGAGCATAAGAGTGTGGAAGAAGCGTAAGCCGGCCATTCAGATCAAGACGCCGGGCGAACTGGACGTGATGCGCGAGGCGGGCCTCGTCGTCGGCCGTACGCTCCAGACGCTTGTCGAGGCCGTCAAGCCCGGCATCACGACGGCGGACCTCGACGCCATCGCCGAGGAGTCGATCCGCTCAGCGGGCGCGACACCGTCGTTCAAGGGCTACCAGGGGTTCCCGGCCTGCATCTGCACCTCGATCAACGAGGAGATCGTGCACGGCATCCCGAACCCGTCCAAGGTGCTCGCCGAGGGCGACGTCATCTCGATCGACTGCGGCGCGATCGTCGACGGCTGGCACGGCGACTCGGCCGTGACCGTGCCCGTCGGCGAGATCACCGCCGAGGAGCGCAGACTCCTTGAGGTCTGCGAGGAGTCGCTGTGGCGCGGCCTGGCGGCCGGGCGGGTCGACGGCCGGCTGAGCGACATCGGCAACGCCGTCGAGACGTACGTCCGCGGGCAGGGCGACTACGGCATCGTCGAGGAGTACGTCGGCCACGGCATCGGCACCGAGATGCACATGGACCCGGCGGTGCCCAACTACGGGCAGCCGGGCCGCGGGCCGCTCCTGGTCCCCGGCATGTGCTTCGCGGTCGAGCCCATGGTCAATCTGGGGACGGCCGAGACGATCCTGCTCGAGGACGAGTGGACGGTCATCACCGCCGACGGCCGCCGCTCGGCGCACTTCGAGCACACCTTCGCCGTCACCGAGGACGGCCCGTGGGTCCTGACGGCCCTCGACGGCGGGGAGCGCCTGAAGTCCTCCTGACCGGCCGACTCCGATCCGCCGGTTCGTCGCCTGGACGCCACAGGGCGTCGGCCCGGCGGAAGCCGACTCCGCCCGGGTGCCCGGTTCGGACAGGCGGACGGCTGTGGCGGCGGTGGAAAGTGGCGCGGTACGGCGTAGCCTCTGGATTGAGGGTTTTGGGGGCTCCTGAGGAGGATCAACAATGGCGTTCAATCCTGAGATACGGGCCTCCGACGCCGACCGTGACCGGGTCGCGGCGGCGTTGCGGGAGCACTGTGCTCAGGGGCGCATCGGCGTCGACGAGCTGAACGAGCGCCTCGACGTCGCCTACCGCGCGCGGACGCTCGGCGACCTGCAGAAGGTGACGAGCGACCTTCCCGAAGAGGACATGTACGAACTCCCGGTGCCGGCGTACCGCCGCTCGACGCCCGCGCGCCGTCCGTCGGGCGAGGTGTACCGGAAAGGCATGCGCGCGGGCTGGGCGTCGTACGCCTCGATCAACCTGGTCTGCATCGTGATCTGGTTGCTGACCGCCGTGTCATCGGGCGCCTGGTACCCCTGGTGGATCTGGGTCGCCGGCCCCTGGGGCGCGTTGCTGCTGGCCGGTCAGCTCTTCGGCTCCCACGAAGAACGCCGCTGAGCGGAGCCCGTCAAGAGCCGTCGGCGCCATGACCGGCGGTCGTCGACTCCACGGCGACATTTGTCCAAGACCGACGGTCGGCGGCCCATGCATCATTCCCCGCATGAGTGAGTACGACGTTGAGCGCTCGCCTGGGATGCACGTGGTCCACGACGGCCCGCGGCAGGCGCCGCCGCTGTTGCTCATCCACGGCTCGGGGGCTGCGGGCGGCTGCTGGAGCCCGATGGTCCCGGCACTGGCCGGCCACCATCACGTGATCCGGGTCGACCTGCCGGGCTGCGGTCAGTCCCCGCCCGCGCCGTCATACGAGGTGCCCGCGCAGGCGGGCCGGGTGGCGGCGCTGCTCGACGACCTCGGCCTTCGTCACATCGCCGTGGCGGGGCACTCCAGCGGCGGCTACGTCGCCACCGCGCTCGCCGAACGGCGCCCCGACCTGGTCGGGTCGCTCGCGCTGATCAGCACCGGCCCGAGTCTCGACGCGTTCCTCCCGCAGCCGGTCCTCCTCCGGGTTCTGTTGGGTCCGCCTTTCGGCGCGATTCTCTGGTCGAGGCGTTCGGATGCGGTGATCCGCAAGGGGATCGGCGTGACGGCGGCCGGCCCGGTGGACGTCCCGGACGACCTGGTCGCCGGGGTACGGGGCATCACATACCGCGCGTTCAGGGCGGTGCTGCGCCAGAACAGCGCGTACATCGTCGAGCGGAGCGTCCCCGAGCGTCTCGCCGCCCTCGAGGTCCCCGTGCTGGTGATCTTCGGCAATGCCGACCCCCGGTGGGACCCGTCGTCGGCGCACCAGTACGACGCGGTGCCCGGCGCGCGGGTCGAGCTGCTGCCCGGGGTCGGGCACCTCCCCATCCTCGAAGCGCCCGAGACGACCGGCGAACTGCTGCTCGGCTTCACGGCGACGGACCGCTGACACCCCGCTCGTGATCCCTGAGTCCTACGCTGGTCAGGTGCCGTCGACGGGGACACTCGACTGGGCGTGGGTGGACGTCGCCGTCCCGCGCCCGTCAGGTCGGCTGCCAGGGATCAGCATGGCCGGGTTCCGCCATCGTGCCCCCGTATCCGTGGACATCGCTATGGTCGCGCACCCATCCGTCACCCTGCTCATCGACCTGAGCGAGGGAGGCATCGTCTACGACACCCATGGCCGGCACCAGCGCGGCAGTGTCGTCATCGGGCTCCTCCCCGGCGATCTTCGGGCAGCCGGCCGGGGGAAGAGCGAGTGCCTCCAGATCCGGCTGGAGCCGGTCGCGGCGGCTGCGATACTCGGTGTATCGCCCGAGCTCAGCGGGGCGATGGTATCCCTCGCGGACGTCTGGGGCCGCGACGCCGGGCGAGCCGAGGACAGGCTGCGCGCCGCCACGTCGTGGGACGAACGGTTCGCGATCGCGGCGGAGATCCTCGGCCGCCGGCTGGGCACCCGCCCACCGGTCGATCCGGAGGTCGCCCACACCTGGCGGCGGATGCTCACCAGCCAAGGGCGGGTGCGGGTCGAGGGCCTGGCCTACGAGGTCGGCTGGAGCCGCAAGCGCCTGTGGTCCCGCTTCCGGTCCCAGCTCGGCATCACGCCCAAACGCGCGGCCGGACTGGTGCGGTTCGACCACGCCGCCCACCTTCTCGCGGCGGGTCACGCCGCCGCCGGCGTCGCCGCCGAGAGCGGCTACGTCGACCAGTCCCACCTCCACCGCGAGGTCAAGACGTTCGCCGGGCTCACGCCCACGGCCGTGGCCACCGCGCCGTGGCTCGCGATCGACGACGTCGCGTGGCCGACTTCATCGCCGACCGTTGCCGGCAGGCCGGCTCTTCGGCTCCCCTGAGCAAGGCCGCTGAGCCTCCCAGGGCCGCCGACGCCATGACCGGCGGCGCATCGCCGGGGGCTCAGTCGATGAGCGCGGCAGAGGAGTCCTGGTATCGGCGGACGACTCCGGAGGCGTGCAGGTAGAACGCGCGGGCGACCTCCATCGCCGCGGCCGCGTCGAGGAAACCGCGGTCGCGGGCGGCGGCGTCGAGCGCAGGCCCGTCCACAGCCGTCACACCCCACTGGTCGGCGATGTGGGCGCGCAGCAGGTCCTGGCGGAGGAGGTGCACGGCCCGGTGCGGAGCGGTGGCCGCCACGGCGTCGTTGAGGCTCCAGGCGGCCGCCACAGCCGCCGCGCTGTCCCGGTCCGGCTTGATGAGGAACGCCGTCCTCTCCCGAGTGGTGAGCCGGGCGTGCCCCGCCGCGTCGAAACGGGCGGAGCGGACGAGGACGCTCAGCAGTTGGTCGTCCGCGCTCAGGCCGGCGATCTCCTGGGGGCTCAACCAGTACTGTGCCTGCTCCCCGGTCAGCGAGCCTCGATCAAGGCCGCTTGCGTGTGCGGTCTCGATCGCGCGTCGCTCGACCGCGGCGGGATCGTCGCCGAGCGAGCCGCCGGTGATCCAGGTGAGGGCGACGTGACGCCACCGGGCAGGGAAGTCCGGGTCGTACAGCTGCTGGTGCTGGAGCTCCGCGACGACCGGGATCCTCCCGGCGTCCGGGCGGCGGATGTGGAAACGCGTGATCCACTGTTCGATCTGCGTCGTCCGCCATGAGGTGCCGGCCCACTCGCTCGTATCGGGCGGCGTGATTTTCCCGTCGGCCACCAGGCCGAGTGCCTCGACCGCGTCCGCGTACTTGGCGTCGACGGCCTCCCGGCCCTCCCAACGCGTCACCCGGTCGAGAGCGTCCCGCAGGTCCGCGTCGTCGGCGACCGCGTCGGCCAGCGCGCGCGGAGTCCGCTCCGGGTAGTACAGCTCCCGGGCGACGGCGAGCAGTCGGTCAGCCTCCGCCCGGCTGATCACCGCGGCGTCCACGGCGTCGCCGAGCCGCGTCCGGAGGTCGACCAGGGGGACGGACAGTGGGCGGAGATCATCGGGCGTGTGCGCGACGGCGACCTCGTCATCCGCCTCGATCCGCCCATCGCGGTACATCTCGAAGATCCGGCCGACCCCCCGCATGCCGAACGGATACAGCTCGGCGGCGCGCAGTGCGCCCATGCTGGACGCGCCGACCACGGCGACGCCTTCGGCGAGCAGATGCAGGATCTCCTTGTGCCGGACGGGAGGCGTCGAGTGGAAGACACCGTCGATGATGACGACGACGTCGCCCGCCGCGCAGCCGAGGGCGAGCAGGTCACCGTGGCGCACCGGAGGATACGTGCGCGCCTCGGGCAGGATCCGCCTGACCTGCTCGGCACCGATGGTCGGCCCGCAGAAGACATGGACGGTCACGCGGCACCCTCACCTCTCGCATCGGCCGTGGCGCGAACGCTCGAGTGCACCGTCTGCCGCGTTCCCGGGCAGAGCACCTTCACCACCGCGAACTCGTCCCGATCGGCGAGCACGACCCGGAGCGGGGACGAACCCGTGACCGCGCCGATCCGTTCGGCGAGCCGGTCCGCCTCCTCGGTGTCCGTGGCGAAGTACGTGCCGGGGAACTCGCTCGTCACCCGGTCCCACGCCTCCAACGGCCCGGGGGTCACCGGACGCGGGAAATGAACGGGACGGTACGCGGCCGACGTCAGATCGTCCCGAGTGCCGGTGATATGGGTGAGCCGTGCCTGCACGGCCTCGGTGGCGGCGCGCGACAGTGCGACGGCCGGGTCCGCGTGCGCACCGGCACCGAACATGATCGATGCCGGTGAATCCTCATGCCACAGGTGGGCGACCATGCAGGGCACGCCCATCCTGCCGGGCACGTACTCGATTTCCAGCCACGCACCGGCGCGGGCGACGCGCTCCACGAGTTCCGCGCAGTGACCGTCGGAGACGCTCGCCGGGTCGATGTACCGACGGCCCGACGCGGGGACACCCCCCACGGCGTGCACGGCATCGCGCTCGATCACCTCGTACAGGGCGTGTACGGTCGCCTCGGCGACGGTGTTCCCGGAGGCGAGGCCGTTGGAGCTCTCCATGAAGGCCGGGACCCGCCAGCCGGCCGGAGGGTGTCCCATCCGGACCGCCGCCCAGGGAACCGCCACCGGGGTCCGTTCGGCGAGGTCGGCGGCCTGGATCCAGTCCAGCCGTGTCCGCTCGGTGAGCAGGCATCCCCGCGTCCCGCCCAGCTCCGTGATCCGGTACGGGAGGTCGAGTTCCGAGGCGGGAGTGTCGGGGAGTTCGGGGGCCGGGACGGCGTTCTCCGCGTGCCAGAGTTCGACGGCCTCCATGGCCCCGGAGATCTTCGCGAGCAGGAGCGTCGCGCCCTTCCCCTGGGAGACCGAGAGCGTCGTCCCCAGCGGGCGGACCGCCATCACGACCGGAATGCCGATGATGTCCAGACCGGTGACATCGGCGAGCCGGGTGATGCCGTAGTCCCTCAGCAGCGGCCGGATCGACTCAAAGGTCTCCTCCGGTGTCCGAACGCGATGGGTGCCGGTGAAGAACACCTTCTGCATCGTTGCTCCATAGCGCGAACCGCCCCGGTCACGGCCCGTCCAGGGCCATGATCGGGGCTTTTCCGCGGGCGGGTCTGTTCAGGAGATCGGCGCGTAAACGGTCTCGTCGTTGGCGGACAGCCCGCACGTGGCGTGAGTATTCGCGTGTCCGTGCGCCGAAACGGCGTCGGTGGTGAACAACGCGTCCATGTACGTCGTCTCGTCGTTGGCCGACAGTCCACACGTGGCGTGGTAATCCGCGTGCCCGTACGCCGGAACGCCCTCGGCGGCGAACAGTCCGTCCAGATCAGCGTCGGTGGCGATGCTCTCCGGGAGTGCGTGGCTCGTCATCTGCTCTCCTTTTGCACGTTGGCCGCGGTGACCGCCCGTGGTCGGATCGAACGCCGGGGCGTTCCGCGATTCAAGATCATAACTAACGGGCGAGCAGGGGAACGAGCACGCGTGCGTTCGGGCTGCCCCAGCCGGTCACCAGGTCATAGCCGGGTACCGCGCGGTACCCGGTGATGGTCTTGTCGGAGACGGTCACGGTGTTGTCGCCCGTGGTCACGTCGTGGAAGGCCGTCCGGGAGCTGCGGCCGATGCGGTAGAGGGCCGGGTTGACGAAGCCCAGGTCGTGTCCGGCGGCCTGATCGGCCAGGGCGATCAGCCCCGCCCAGAGCGGGGTGCTGGCGCTGGTGCCGCTGGCACCGCGGATGGTGTATTTCTGGTCGCTCTCGCTGATGACCATCGCCATTCCGGTGCTGGGAGCGGCGTCGGCGGCCACGTCGGGCACCGCGCGGGCCGTATCGGAAACGTCTTTCTGATAGCCGGGTCGGGAGTACAGGTGGCTGAACCCGCCGCCGGTTCCCTGGGAGTGTGACGGGACGCTCCACGTCGTCTCGCCGACGTACGCGCCGGTCTTGTGATCGGCGGTGAAGGTCGTGCCGCCGGCGGCGAGGACGAGCGGGTCCGAGGCCGGTGCGCTGACCTCCTTGACCGGGACCCAGGCGTCCTGGGGCGTGGAGCCGGGGCAGGGCCTGCTCACGGCGCCGGTGTCGCCTGAGCCGGCGACGACCGTGACGTGGCGGTCCCGCGCCGCCCGCAGGACGGCGTGCTGCCGTGCGACCTGGGCGCGGGTGAGGCAGTGTTCGCCCCAACCAGCGCTGATCGAGATCACGTCACCTTGAGAGAGGCCGCGCCGGAGGGCACCGGTCAGCGCGGCCATGGCACTGGCGGGGCTGCTCAGGGCCGTCGGCTCGACCAATACGACGTGGATCGTCGCGGCGGGGGCGACCGCGTGCAGGATCTGGACGTCTTGCACTTCCTCCGCGGTGGCCAGCCAAGGCGAGACCTTTCCGGCGAGGGTGGCGTCGACCTTGAGCCGCACGGCGGGCAGGCCGAACAGGTCGTCGAACCGCCTCATGTCCTGGCGGATGTCGCTGACTTTCGGCGGGGCCGGCTGCTCAGCGGCGAGTGCGGGGACCACGATGGTCTTGCCGCGGCCGTCGATCCCGCGGTCCAGCAGCGGCTGGATGCCGTAGGCCACTCGGAGCTGGCGCGGGGTATAGCAGGTGGTCAGGGAATCGCAGGCCGTCGCCACACTGTCGGGTGGACTGGCCGATACGGCTCGGGCGGTGCGTTCACCCGCGGGTGCGCACCCGGCCGCGGCGATGAGCGTCACCGCCGCGGCGAGGCCCGTCGCGACCCGTATCCGCGGATGCGGTGAGACGTCCGGACGGACGCCGATTCGGACGATCACTTTTTCTCCTTGCCAGGGCATGCCGAGAGAACTCGTGGTGCTCAAGGGGTGGGTTTCGGGCGTCAGGCGCTGCGGCGGTGCAGCAGCCGGACTGCGACGCCGAGAAGTACGACGGCGAGGCCGATGAACACTGCGGCCTCGATGATCTGGAAGGTCCAGAACCGGTTCGCGGGCTGGTAGACGACTCTGAGGTGCAGTCCGAGTCCGCTCAGGTCGGCGTTGCCGCTGAGGGCTCGTCGACCGATCTGGTCCTGGATGGCGTCGGAGATGGGGTGGCCGGTCTTGTCGACGAGTTCCCTGTGGAGGATCCAGCCGGGCGTGCCCGGCGTGTTGGGCACGGCCATCGGGCCGATGCTGCCCCAGTGGCCGGTCGGAGGGAGTAGGCGGGCCGCCGGCGCCTGGTACCGCTGCCGCAGCCAGTACTCGACCGGAAGGCGTACCGCCATGAAGGCGGCGAATGCCGCGGCGATCGCCGGGACGGTGCGGCGGAACCGCAGTCCGGCCAGGACGCCCGCCGCGAAGGCGAAGAGGGTGTATCCGGTGAGGGAGAGCCCCTCGAGATCGAATGCTCCTGGCGAGAACCTGCTGGACACGTCGTCTATCGGGCTGCGGAACCAGGCGAAGACGGCGCTGAGGCTCGCGCTGATCACCACGATCCCGAGACCGACCAGCAGGATCTTCATGGTCAGCCAGCGGGTTCGGGGTACGGCCTGGGTCCAGGCCAGCCGCCAGGTACCGTGCTCGTACTCGCGGCCGAGCAGTCCCGCGCCGACGATCGCGCCGATCAGGCCGGGTATCGGAGTGAACCAGGTCAGCAGGTGGTTGGCGACGCCGTTGAACTGGTCCATGAACGTGGACATGGCCGACTGGCAGGCCTCGCCGTCGGTGCCCTGAGCCAGGCACGGTCCGATGCCGTGCTCGGTGTAGGAGCTGCGGATCGCGTGGCCGTACGGCAGGAAGACCAGAGCGGCCAGGCCGATCAGCGCCAGGCCGGCGAGCGCCTGGGCGCGATGCTGCCGCCAGGTGAGCCAGATCATCGGGCGATCTCCGTCGGTTGCTCGAGGTAGGCGAGGATGAGCTCTTCCAGCCCGACCGGGTGAGATCGCCACGTCGGGTGCAGCGCGGGCCCGTCGGTCCCGGTGCGGACCAGCAGATCGGTGTGGCGGTCGCTGTGCGTGGCCCGTACGAGCCCGGGGACCGGCGGCTCGTCGTCGGTACGTGGCCCGGTGAGCATCCGGTGGCCGGCCAGTACGTCCTCGATCTCACCGGCGAGCTGGAGCCGGCCGCCCTTGAGGAGGACCAGCCAGTCGCAGACCGGCTCCAAGTCGGCGATCACATGCGAGGACAGCAGGACGGTGATCTCGTCTTCGGCGACGGCGGCCATCACCGTGCGCATGAAGTCGCGGCGCGCGATCGGATCGAGGTTGGCCAGTGGCTCGTCCAGCACGAGCAGTGCGGGGCGCTTGGCCAGGGCCAGCGCCAGCGCGACCTGGGCCTGCTGGCCGCCGGACAGTGCTCCGGCGCGCTTGGCCAGGGGGATCCCGAGCTCCTCCAGCCGTCGTTCGGCCAGCGGCTGGTCCCAGCGCAGGTTGAGCGAGCGGCCCATCCGCAGCAGGTCGGCGACCGAGAAGGCCGGATAGAGCGGGTGTTCCTGGGCGACGAAGCCGACCCGGGCCAGCGCCTCGGCCGAGCCGGCGCGGGCGTCCTGGCCGAAGACCTCGACGCTGCCCTCGGTCGGGCGCAGCAGGCCGGTGACCAGCTGCAGAAGGGTGGTCTTGCCGGCGCCGTTCGGGCCGACCAAGGCGATCACCGACCCGGCGGGCAGCCGTACGGAGCAGTCCCGCAACGCCCACGTCCGGCCGTACCGCATGCCCAGCCCCTTGATCTCCAGCGCCGGGCTCATGCCACGCCCTCGGCCCGCAGCTCGTTGCGGATGGTGGCGAACATGGCCGTGACCGTCTCGTCGTCCAGCCCGGCGGCATAGGCGTCGCGAACCCACTGCTCGAGCGAGCGCCGCAACCGGGCGTACGGCCCTGGGGCCACCGGCTCGACGGAGGCGGTGATGAAGGTGCCCTGCCCCGGCCGGGCGGTCACCATCCCTTCGTTCTCCAGCTGGCGGTAGGCCTTCACCGCCGTGTTCGGATTGATCGCCAAGGAGGCGACCACCTCCTTCACGGTCGGCAACTGGTCCCCGGTCCGCAGGTAGCCCAGCAGCAGGGCCTGGCGCACCTGGTGGACGATCTGCAGGTAGGGCGGGACGCCGCTGGATCCGTCCAATCGGAACTGGAACACCCTTCATCCCTTCTTCTATGATGTTAGTAGAACGGTAGTGATCGTTCCGGGACGGCGTCAAGGCGAGGTGTACGAGGGTCGCTTGGTGCGGGGCGGAATGAGGCGGCCCCTCTGCGGGTTGGGGGAGGAGGAGTTACGCCTCCGACACGGAGTCCGGACGCGGATTTCGTATTCCGTGGGCGTGTGACGTACACTCTTTTGTCGGTCCCGTGTTGGCTCATGCCCGCACGCCTATGCTGCGTGCCGGGTGCTCCACGGAGGCCGTTCTCCTGACGAACCGATCAGTGAAGCGCGGAGGACATGCCCAAAAAAGAAGGGGCCATCGAGATCGAAGGCACCGTCGTCGAGTCGCTCCCGAACGCCATGTTCCGGGTGGAACTCGACAACGGGCACAAGGTGCTCGCCCACATCAGCGGAAAGATGCGGATGCACTACATCCGTATCCTGCCCGATGACCGCGTCGTCGTGGAGCTGAGCCCCTACGACCTCACGCGCGGTCGGATCGTCTACCGCTACAAGTAACCACCCACTGGGGTTGCCTTCCCCGCGTATAGTCGGTTGGTGAGCGGCTTCGGCAGTGATGCCGTCGTGGCTCGTCGGCGGACTCGGCAGCGCGGGGGTGACCCTGCAAGAGGAGACCCAGTGAAGGTCAAGCCGAGCGTCAAGAAGATCTGCAGCAAGTGCCGCATCATCCGTCGGCACGGCCGGGTCATGGTCATCTGCGATGACCCGCGCCACAAGCAGCGTCAAGGCTGACGACAGAGGCACCGCCGCGCCATCCACACGACGTGACATGGCGCGGCCGTACATATTCCGACGTTCCGCGGCTCCGTAAGGAGCAACCCCCGGTCGGAGGCCGGGGCCTCACCCGGGCAGGGGTGGGGATGCGGTGCGCAGACCTCCGTGAAACAGAAGGGAACTGCCCGAGATGGCACGCCTCCTCGGCGTCGACCTCCCGCGCGACAAGCGCCTCGAGGTCGCTCTCACCTACATCTTCGGCATCGGCCGCACGCGTGCGCTCGAGACGCTGAAGGAAACCGGCATCAGCGGTGACCGTCGGGTCCACGAGCTCGGTGACGATGAGCTGATCCAGCTCCGTGACTGGATCGAGGCCAACTACCGGATCGAAGGCGACCTGCGCCGCGAGATCCAGGCCGACATCCGTCGCAAGATCGAGATCGGCTGTTACCAGGGCATCCGGCACCGTCGTGGCCTGCCGGTGCACGGTCAGCGGACGCAGACCAACGCGCGTACGCGCAAGGGCAAGAAGAAGACGGTCGCCGGCAAGAAGAAGACCGGCAAGAAGTAGTAGTCCTCGGCCCCCCGCCCGGGGCCGACGGATCGACGACCTCCAGGAGACTTGAGAGCAGATGCCGCCAAAGAGCCGCCCCGGCGCCAAGAAGGTGCGCCGGAAGGAAAAGAAGAACGTCGCTCACGGGCACGCCCACATCAAGAGCACGTTCAACAACACGATCGTCACGATCACGGACCCCGTGGGCGCCGTGATCGCGTGGGCCAGCGCCGGCCACGTGGGCTTCAAGGGCTCGCGTAAGTCGACGCCGTTCGCCGCTCAGATGGCGGCCGAGGCCGCCGCGCGCCGCGCCATGGAGCACGGCATGCGCAAGGTCGACGTCTTCGTGAAGGGCCCGGGCTCGGGCCGCGAGACCGCGATCCGGTCGCTGCAGGCGACCGGCCTCGAGGTCGGTTCCATCCAGGACGTCACCCCGGTGCCGCACAACGGGTGCCGCCCGCCGAAGCGCCGCCGCGTCTGAGTTAGGGAAGAAGAGAGATGGCTCGATACACCGGCGCCGACTGCAAGCTGTGCCGCCGCGAGAAGATGAAGCTGTTCCTCAAGGGCAGCAAGTGCGAGGGCCCGAAGTGCCCGATCGAGATCCGGCCGTACCCGCCGGGTGAGCACGGTCGTGGCCGTCCCAAGGAGAGCGAGCACATGCTCCAGCTCCGGGAGAAGCAGAAGGCCCGTCGCATCTACGGCGTCCTCGAGGCCCAGTTCGTCAACTACTACAAGGAGGCGAACCGCCGGACGGGCAAGACGGGTGACAACCTGCTGAGCCTGCTCGAGCGCCGCCTCGACAACGTGGTCTACCGCGCGGGCTTCGCCAAGAGCCGCGACATGGCCCGTCAGCTGGTCAAGCACGGTCACTTCACGGTCAACGGCCGGAAGGTCGACATCCCGTCGTTCCGCGTGAGTGAGCGCGACATCATCGAGGTGCGCCAGAAGTCCCTCGAGGACACCCCGTTCGTGGTGGCCCGGGCCGAGGTCGGCGAGCGTCAGGTCCCGGCCTGGCTCGAGGTCGTCCCCGACCGGATGCGCATCCTCGTGCACTCCATGCCGGTCCGGCAGCACATCGACGCGCCGGTCCAGGAGCAGCTCATCGTCGAGTGGTACGCCAAGCGCTGACGTCCACTCGTGCGGGCGCACGCCCTCCGGCGTGCGCCCCGCAGTGCGAGATCGCGGCAGTCATATAGCGGGCGCCGCGGGAAGGAAGTAAGAAATGCTGATCGCACAGCGACCGACCCTCACCGAGGAGCAGGTCGACGAGTTCCGGTCGCGGTTCACGATCGAGCCGCTGGAGCCGGGCTTCGGCTACACCATCGGCAACTCGCTCCGCCGTACGCTCCTGTCCTCCATCCCGGGTGCCGCCGTCACGAGCATCCGGATCGAGGGCGTCCTGCACGAGTTCTCCACGATCCCGGGGGTCAAGGAGGATGTCACCGACATCATCCTGAACCTCAAGGAGCTCGTCGTCTCCTCCGAGCACGACGAGCCGGTCGTGATGTACCTCCGCAAGCAGGGCCCCGGTGAGGTCACCGCCGCCGACATCGCGCCGCCGGCCGGTGTCGAGGTGCACAACCCCGAGCTGCACATCGCCACGCTGAACAACAAGGCGAAGCTGGAGATGGAGCTCACCGTGGAGCGTGGCCGTGGCTACGTCTCCGCCGCCCAGAACAAGCAGCCGGGTCAGGAGATCGGCCGGGTTCCGATCGACTCGATCTACTCCCCGGTGCTGAAGGTCACCTACAAGGTCGAGGCGACGCGTGTCGAGCAGCGCACCGACTTCGACCGGCTGATCGTCGACGTCGAGACCAAGCCCGCGATGCTGCCGCGCGACGCGGTGGCGAGCGCCGGTAAGACCCTGGTCGAGCTGTTCGGCCTGGCCCGGGAGCTCAACGTCGAGGCCGAGGGCATCGACATGGGCCCGTCCCCGACGGACGCCGCGCTCGCGGCGGACCTGGCGCTGCCGATCGAGGAGCTCAACCTCACGGTCCGGTCCTACAACTGCCTCAAGCGCGAGGGCATCCACACCGTGGGTGAGCTCGTGGCCCGCAGCGAGCAGGACCTTCTCGACATCCGCAACTTCGGTGCCAAGTCGATCGAAGAGGTCAAGCAGAAGCTCAACGACATGGGCCTCACGCTCAAGGACTCCCCGCCCGGGTTCGACCCGACCGCGGCGGCGGACGCCTACGGCGACGAGGACCAGAGCTACGCGGAGACCGAGCAGTACTAGTCATATCGGTCGCGGGCGATCCTCAGGGGTCGCCCGCGGTCACCGATACTCGGTGAGGCGTACGGCCTCGCCGGACCGACACCGGTACCTCGTACGGCCGGTGCGGGTTGAAACAAGGAGAGGGATTCATGCCCACGCCCACCAAGGGCCCTCGTCTCGGCGGCAGCCCGTCTCACCAGCGGCTGATCCTGGCGAACCTCGCCACGGCCCTGTTCGAGCACGGTCGCATCACGACGACCGAGGCCAAGGCCCGGCGGCTGCGTCCGCTGGCGGAGAAGCTGATCACCAAGGCGAAGCGCGGTGACCTCGCCGCGCGGCGTCAGGTTCTCACCGTCGTGAAGGACAAGGGCGTCGTCCACACGCTCTTCACCGAGATCGGCCCGCGGTTCGAGAACCGCCCGGGCGGTTACACCCGGATCACCAAGCTCGGCCCGCGTAAGGGCGACAACGCCCCGATGGCGCTGATCGAGCTGGTGGAGGAGGCCGCGCCGTCCGCGGTGACGACCCGGACCACGGCCGCTCCGGCCACGGAGGCCCCGGCGCCCGCCGTCGAGGAGACCGAGGAGACCCCGGCGGCTGAGGCTCCGGCCGAGGCGGCTCCGGCGGACGACATCGAGGCTGACGACAAGAAGTAGCTCGACGTTTACGACGACGCCCGCCGTGCCCCTACGGGACGGCGGGCTCGTTGTTTGAAAGACTTGTGCTTCGACCTGCTCTTCCGCCGACGGCGGGAGGCTCGACCACTCATGAAGGGGAAGCCGGTGGACCGCTCCGCCTCGCGCGGATGGCCGCGGCTCAACGGTCTCCTCGGCTCGCTCACGGTAACAGGAGGGGGGCGGCGGCGTTCCCGGTTCGGCGCTTGACCGAAGGCCGGACGCCGCGATCCCGATGACCGCTCTGGTACGTCTCCGGCTCGACCTCGCCTACGACGGGGCCGGCTTCGCCGGCTGGGCGCGTCAGCCCGGGCGACGGACCGTGCAGGGCGTCATCGAGGACGCCCTGGGAAGGGTGCTGCGGCTCGACCCGCCGCCGGTGCTGACGGTCGCGGGCCGTACGGACGCCGGGGTCCATGCGCATGGCCAGGTGGCGCACGTCGTCGTCCCGGTCGCCGCCTACGCCCAGGTCAACGGCACGCTGCCGCGGCGCATGGCGGGCGTTCTCCCGCCCGACGTCCGGATCCGGCGCATCGAGCAGGCGCCGGAGGGCTTTGACGCGCGGTTCTCCGCGCTGTCGCGCCGGTACGCCTACCGTGTCTGCGACAACCCGGTCGGCGTCGATCCGCTGCGGCGCCACGAGGTGCTCTGGCATCCGCGCCCCCTGGACCTGGACCGGATGAACGCCGCGAGCGCGCTGCTGCTGGGCGAGAACGACTTCGCCGCGTACTGCCGCAGGCGCGAGGGCGCGACGACGATCCGGCGGCTGGTGCGCTACGACTGGGAGCGCGAGTCGGCCGACGTCGCCGTCGCGACCGTCGTCGCCGACGCGTTCTGCCACTCCATGGTCCGGGCCATCGTCGGCGCGCTGCTGGCGGTCGGAGATCGCCGCAGGCCGGTCGAGTGGCCGGCGGAGGTGCTGGCCGCGGGCACCCGCGACTCGGCGGTCCAGGTGCTCCCGCCGCATGGGCTGTCGCTGGAGGAGGTCACCTACCCGGAGGCCGGGCTGCTGGCCAGCCGGGCCCAGGAGACCCGTCGGGTCCGCGTCCTCGGCGTGACACCGGCGGAAGAGCGCCAGGCCGGCTGACACGGACGAATGACGACGCCGGGTGTGCACGCGTGGTGTACGCCCGGCGTCTTCGTGATGGTGGTCAGGCGATGACGGACTCGGTGTACGTGAACTGAGTGATCCGTCGGCCGTTCTGGAGCCGTACGGGCCGGCGCGCCGCCGACCCGCCCCGCTCAGTCGCCCTTCTGGCGAGCCTCGATCGGCTTGATCGTGTTGTCGCGGAAGCCCGTGCTGACGTCCTTGAGGGTATTGTCGTCCGGCTTCGGCTTGTGCGCGTCGGCGTACATGGCGTACGCGTAGATGATGTACCGGCCGCGCACCACGCTCACCGGGTATCCGCCACCCTGGTCGATCTTGGGGGCGTCGGTCGCCTTCATGCCGCGGAACCACTCGTAGTGCGCCGTGTCCTGGGACTTCATCGCGGAATACGCCGCGGCGTCCGTCGGCATCGCCGCGATGCCGGTGGTCACGGCGATCTTCTTGTCGTCGGAGACGAAGGTCGCCCGGACGACCCTGCGGCAGTGCTGGCGGGTCAGCTCCTGGCTGAACGCTCCGTTGGCGGTCAGGTAGCACTGGTTGTTGGGCACGGTCTTCATCAGGAGGAAGGTGTGCCCGGCCACCTTGATCTTGGTGTTGGGGAAGACCTCGTCGACGCTCAGGGGCGTGGGATCCTTCTTCTCGTCCCTGATGTCGATGGGCGTCGGCTTGGGCTTCGGCTTGGGTTTCTCGGAGGTCTTGGCGGGCGTCGGAGAGGTCACGACAGGCGTGGGCGTCGGCTGCGTGGCATGCGTCGGCGGGGCGGCCGTGTGCTTCTTCGGCGCGTCGTCGGACATCGTCGTGTAGGCGAGGACACCGCTGCCCCCGAGCAGGAGCGCCGCCAAGGCGCCGCCGCCGATGAGGACCGCCCCGGGCACGCCGGCGCCGCCCCGCCCTGACCAGCCGGGCCGGCGGGGTCCGTGTGGCCCGCGGGGCCCGCCGGGTCCGGGTTCTCCGGAGCCGATCTGAGGCGTCGGCCGGGTGCCGTCCATCTCGGGCTCGGGCTCCGGCTCCGTGGCCTCGTCCGGGACCGTCCCCGGCGGGAGGATCGCGTCGGGGGTGAGCGGCGGGGTGGTGCTCTCCGCCGCGGACAGCGGCGGTTCGCCCTCGCGGCGCGCCACCGACCTGCTCGGCTCCGGCTCCAGCACGTCCGTCACGGTCTTCTCGGCGGCGTCAGCGGCCGTGTCCGCGAACGGGGACGCCGCCCCGGTGGCCGGGCCGGACGGCGTCGGATTGGAACCGTACGGGGCCGCGAAGGACACGGTTGCGTTTGCGTCCGGATCGGGAGGGAAATGCCCGGGGCGCGGGGGTGGCGCGGTCATGCTCTCCTCGACGTCGGGCGTCGGGGGCGGTCCGGGAGGGGCCGGGTCGCCCGGCGGCGCATCGGCGGTCTGGGGGGTGACGTGGGGGGCCTCGGCCAGGGGGTCGCCGCCGCCGGGCCCCGGCGGTGCCGGGGGCGGCGGATACGGCGGCGGAGGCTCCGGCCCTTCCTTTTCGGACGGTACGAAAGTCTCGTCACGGCCAGACATGGGTCACTAGATTATTAGCGAATGGCGTTCATTATGCCGGTTTGCCGACCATTGACCGATAGTTCAGGGCTGGTCGCAGATTGCTACCTACTGTCGCATTCTGTACAAACGCGGTGACGCCGGAGTAATCGCTCGTGGCGATCTTCTTTCCGTTCGGGTACTGCACCCAGCTCATGATCAGATAATGGCCCTCGGGATCGGCGGTCGTGAGCGACAGGCCCTTGCCGATCTTGCTGGTGCTTCCCGCACCCGGCAGCGGCACGATATACGCGTCCTTCGGGCGGGACGCCTTCTGTGCGGCGCTGGCCACGCTGTCCGTCTTGAGGTTGAGCACGCCGATGGTGCCGATGAACTTGCCATTGCTGAACGTCGCCCGCAGCACCTGGGTGCAGCCCGCCCGCTTGATGGCCTTGCTGAAGGTCGTGCCGTGCACGGCCGTCGCGCACTTGGGGTCCGCGCGGCGCGTCGTCAGCACGTAGCTGCGGCCGCCGGCCTTGAACTTCTTGTTCTTGAAGACCTCGTTCAGCGTCAGCGGCTCCGGGTCGGTCGCCCGGCTCGCGAGTCGCTGGCCCTTTCCGGTCTCGGTCGGCGTGGGCGTCGGGTTCGTCGTCGGCGACTGCTTCGGGGCGGCGGCCGCCTTGGTGCTCGCCGTCGGCTTCGGCTTGTCGTCACCGCCGCCGCCGGACAGTGCGAAGGCCGCTCCACCGCCGAGGACCACGACGCCGGCGGCGACGGCCGCACCGATGATCAGGGGCTTCTTTCCGGAGCCGGACCGCTCCTCGCCGCCGGGGGCGAAGGGCGCCGCCTCCTCGCCGTACCCGCCCGAGACGTCGCCGTACCGGCCGGGGCCTCCAGGAGGCCCGTAGCCGCCCGCTCCGCCCCCGTACGGGCCTTCCGCGGGGCCGCCGGCCTCCTGGCCGTAGAACCGTGTCTCCTGGTCGGACCCGCTCGGCTGCTGAGCGCCGTAGGGAGAAGCCTGGTCGTACGAGGGTGGGCTGCCGTACCGGTTCGCGGGCTCCTCGTCATGGCGAGCGCCGGCGCCGTACGGGCGGTCGAAAAGTGAGCCGCTGCCGGTGGCCTGGTCCTCGGCCGGGCCGTACTGCGACTGCGGCGGCTGTGGGGGACCCCAGCCGCCGGGTTGCTGTTTATCACCCGGAAAAGCCATGAAAGCGACCCTACCTGGTCGAATGCGTGATCAGGCGGTCACTGATAGCCGAAGTCCTGCGTCCACCAAGGGCCGCCTGAGCCATACGCGACGCCGATTCCAACGGCCTTGAGCTTGCAGTTAAGGATGTTCTCCCGGTGCCCCGGACTGTTCATCCACCCTTGTATAACGGCGGCCGCAGTCGGGTAGCCCTTCGCGATGTTCTCCGCGCCGGGGGTCGTGTAACCGGCCGCCTTGATGCGGTCCCAGGGGCTTCGCCCGTCCAGCGAGTTGTGGTCGAAGTAATTTCGGTCACGCATGTCCGCCGAGTGCAGCCGGGCCGCGGTCCGCAGCCGGGTGTCCACCCGCAGGGCCGTGCAGCCGTGCTGGGCGCGCTGAACGTTGGTGAGGCGGACGGCCTCGCTCTCCGCCCGGGCGGCGGCCGTCGTCCCTCCGCTCGTCGGCGCGGTGGCGGTCTTGGTCGACCGGGTGGCGCGCGGAGTGGCGCTGTGCGAGGGCTTCGGCTTCTTGGTCGGCCTCTTGGGCCGGTGGGGCGTCGCGGACGGGCTCGCGCTGGGGGTGGAGGGGTGGACCGCCGCGCCCTGGGGGCTGGGGGCGACGAGGTCGCGAGCGGGGCTGGTGATCGGCGATGGAGACTGCCGTTGCGCGGCGCTCCAGAGTGAACGGGCGGCGAAACCGCCGGAGACGAAGACCGCGATCGCCAGCAACACGAATGCCTGGACGCGGCGTTTCACGCGCTTCGCGGACAGGGGAGCCTCCTGGGGGGAGCGGAGGACCAGCACTATATGCCCGCGAAGCACACCAAGTCCGACGTTCTTGGATACTCCCAGGTATATGGTGTCCGGGAGGGACAGCCGTACGATCGTCGCGTCTGACGACTGAAGGGCGGCTCGCAGCGCTCGCTTTGCTCGCTGGCGCGTGGGCCGGTATTCTGCTAGTTCGTTGTGTGCGTCAGCGTGCCCGTGATCGGGTCGCTCGACCCACCGGGCCTGCGGCGGCACAGACCGTCCGGCGGACCCAGTCTCTGTTGTCAGACACGAAACGAAGGCTTACGACCGTGCGCACCTACACCCCTAAGCCTGCTGACGTTCAGCGTCAGTGGCACGTCATCGACGCGACCGATGTCGTGCTGGGTAGGCTGGCCAGCCAGGTCGCGACACTGCTTCGGGGTAAGCACAAGCCGATCTACGCCCCACATCTCGACACGGGTGACTTCGTCATCATCATCAACGCCGACAAGGTGGCGCTGTCGGGCAAGAAGCTCGAGCAGAAGAAGGCCTACCGCCACTCCGGCTACCCCGGCGGTCTGCGCTCCGTCACCTACGCCGACCTGATGAAGAAGAACCCCGAGCGCGCCGTGGAAAAGGCGATCAAGGGCATGCTTCCCAAGAACTCGCTGGGCCGCAAGATGGCCAGCAAGGTGAAGGTCTACGCCGGCCCGAACCACCCGCACCAGGCGCAGCAGCCGGTTCCCTACGACATCAAGCAGATCGCGCAGTAACGCGCGGCATCGAAAGAGATCTGAGGAGTACCGTGGCCGAGCCCACCGGTGTCGAGACGCCCATTGAGGGCGCCGAGTTCGAAGAGTACGTGGGGGACTACACCTCCGAGTCCGCGGAGGTCGTCGTCGAAGACGCTCCTCGCCCGGTGCTGACCGGCCCGGCCGCCGGCACCGGCCGCCGCAAGGAGGCCATCGCGCGCGTCCGCATCGTCCCGGGCTCCGGCAAGTGGACGATCAACGGCCGCTCCCTGGACACGTACTTCCCCAACAAGGTCCACCAGCAGGTCGTGAACGAGCCGTTCGTGACCCTCGGCCTTGAGGACCAGTTCGACGTCATCGCCCGCGTGGGCGGCGGCGGCGTGACCGGCCAGGCCGGTGCGCTGCGGCTGGGCATCGCCCGCGCCCTGCAGCTGGTCGACCCCGACAACCGCCCGGCCCTGAAGAAGGCCGGCTTCCTCACCCGTGACGCGCGGGCGAAGGAGCGGAAGAAGTACGGCCTCAAGAAGGCCCGTAAGGCTCCGCAGTACAGCAAGCGTTGATCCTGCCTGTCCGCCGCTCCGACCGTTCCGCCCGTGTGGCGGCCCGGGTCGGCGGACAGGATCTCGGCGGTCCCGCCACGCGGTGGGGCCGCTGATCGCTTTTCTTCCGCGGTCGCGTCTCGGCGAGCGGATCGGGGCGCGGCCAGTCCGTGCTTTCGATCGTGGGGTGTTGTAGTGGCGCGTCTGTTCGGGACCGACGGCGTACGCGGGGTCGCGAATCGCGACCTGACGGCTCACCTCGCGCTCGACCTGTCGGTCGCGGCCGCCCGCGTCCTCGGCGAGGTCGGCGCGTTCGAGGGACACCGGCCCGTCGCGGTGGTCGGCCGGGACCCGCGCGCCTCCGGTGAGTTCCTCGAGGCCGCCGTCGTCGCCGGCCTCGCCTCCGCCGGCGTCGACGTCCTCCGGCTCGGCGTGCTCCCCACCCCCGCCGTGGCGTACCTCACCCAGTCGCTCGGCGCGGACCTCGGCGTCATGCTCTCCGCGTCGCACAACCCCGCGCCCGACAACGGCATCAAGTTCTTCGGGCGCGGCGGGCACAAGCTCCCCGACGACATCGAGGACCAGATCGAGGCCCACCTCGGCCAGGAGTGGGCCGGCCCGACCGGGCCCGGCGTGGGGCGGGTCCGCGACGCGCAGGGTGAGGTCGAGAGCTACATCGCCCACCTGCTGTCGACGCTGCCCGGCTCCCTGGACGGCGTGCGCGTCGTCGTCGACTGCGCCCACGGCGCCGCCTCGGGCGTCTCCCCGGAGGCCCTGCGCCGCGCCGGCGCGTCCGTCGTCGCCATCGGCGCCTCGCCCGACGGCCTGAACATCAACGACGGCTACGGCTCCACTCACCTGGAGCGGCTGCAGCGCGCGGTGATCGAGAACGGCGCGGACGCCGGCATCGCCCACGACGGCGACGCCGACCGCTGCCTCGCCGTCACCGCCTCCGGCGAGGCCATCGACGGCGACCAGATCATGGCGATCCTCGCGCTCGAGTTGCGGGACGCCGGCAAGCTGCCCGGTGACACGGTCGTCGCCACGGTCATGTCCAACCTCGGGTTCAAGCTCGGCATGCGCGACCAGGGCCTGAGCGTCGTCGAGACGGCCGTCGGCGACCGCTACGTCCTGGAGGCGATGAAGGCCGGCGGATTCACCTTCGGCGGTGAGCAGTCCGGCCACGTCATCATGCTCGACCACGCCACCACCGGCGACGGCGTGCTCACCGGACTGCACCTCCTGGCCGCCATCGCCCGCCGGGGCCGCCCGCTCGACGAGCTCGCCAAGGTGATGACCCGGCTGCCGCAGGTGCTCATCAACGTCAAGGGCGTCGACAAGTCCAAGGCGAAGACCTCCCCGGAGCTGGCCGCCGCGGTCGAGGCCGCCGAGACCGAGCTCGGCGACAGCGGACGAGTGCTGATCCGTCCCAGCGGCACCGAGCCGATGGTCCGCGTCATGGTCGAGGCCCCCGAAACGGAGCAGGCCCGCGCCGTCGCCGAGCGCCTCGTCGAGGTCGTCCGAACCGCTCTCTGAGTTTCGGAGCGACTCTCGATCCGAGTGCTCCGACCATCGTCATCACTTTACGTAGGCGATCGATACGCCCAGCGTGGGTGCGGGTAGACGTCGATCATGACGGCCGTGCCGCCGAGCGGCGGTCACCACGAGACGAAGGTCGGGCACCTATGGCATCAGTGGCGCGTGTCACCGAGATCAGCGCCATCTCGGAGAAGAGTTTCGAAGACGCGGTGAAGGTCGGCATCAGCCGGGCGGGAGAGACGCTGCGCAAGCTCCAGTCCGCATGGATCAAGGAGCAGCAGGTGCAGCTGTCCGAGAGCGGCGAGGTCACCGGCTACAAGGTGAACATGCTGGTCACTTTCGTCCTGGAGTGACCCGATGGACGCCCCGCCGAGGGATCGGCGTCGGCGCGTCGTTCACGCCGTCAGCAGCCCGGCGCCGAGGCTGAGCACGCCCGCGGCGAGGGAGAGCGCTCCTATCCACACCACCCAGATGAACCGGTTGGGCGCCGTGGCGTTCCGTCCCGCCGAGGCGGCGAAGAATCCCGCGGACATGAGGATCGCCGCGACGGGCACGCCCAGCCGGGCCACCCACAGCAGCACGCCGCTCAGGCCGGTGGCGTCCGCGTAGAGCAGGCCGATCAGACTGAGCAGCACGAGGACCCCGGCGTGCCCGTGGCCGGCGCGCGCGAAGGCCTTCTGGAAGTCGGTCATCGGTACCCCACCACGGGCGATCTTGGTCATGAACCAGCCGCCGACCTCGATGGTGACGATGGTGAGCAGCACGGCACCGGCGATCATCCGCGACTCGGTGCTGAGGGTCAGGGCGTGCATGGCGATCTCCTAGTGCGTGGGCGCCAAGTCGGCGGAGCCGCCGCGCAGACGCTGAGTGAGGCGCCGGAGCGCCGTACGGTCGGCCGATCGGGTCGTCCAGAGCGCGACGGCGATGTAGAGGATTTGCTCGACGATGCGCGGCCACAGGGACGTCGGCTTCGCGCCGTGGAACGGCACGTGGTCGACGGCCGCGTAGATGTTCGCGGGAAGCAGCAGGACGAACAGGACGACCAGCGCGATCCCGGCGACCTGGCGCGTCGCGGGGATCACCAGTCCGACGGCGCCCAGGAGCTCAAGGACCCCCGTCAGGTACACCATCACGTCGGCGAACGGCACGAACGGCGGGACCATCCGGACGAGGTCCGCGTGGTTCGGCATCGCGGTGACGCTTGCTGGAACGAAGTGCGCGCTCGCGGTCATGACGAGCATGAGCGCCAGCGCGTGTGCCGCACTGGCCGACCAGCCGCCGAACCGCCGTACGCCGAGCGCCCCGAGCAGGCGGAAGCCGAGCAGGCCACCGGCGAGAACGAGGTAGACCATGGTTCTCCGATCACAGTGGATAGTGACACTATCCAAGTTTGGACACTGCCACTATCCAATAGTGCGGAGAAAACCGCAAGGCATCGGCGTGCGGGGGTCAGTCCTGGGTGCGGGCGGCCGCTCGCTCGGCCACGCGCCGGATCACGCCGGAGCCCGGGGATCCGCCGAAGACGTGCGACAGCGGGTGGACGAGCCGGGCGCCGGGCACGCGCAGCGCACCCATGAACGCGAACCTCGTCCCGTCCTCCTCGGCCACCGCCGCCATCCCGCCGACCAGGAATCGGCTCTGCATCCAGCACCATCCCGGCCGGAGCACACCGTCGAACCGCGCCCGCTGCCCGAACCGCCCCCGTGCCAGCGCCTCGAACCGGTCCCCGTCCGCCCGGGCGACCCGCATGGTGCGGACGTCGGTGAGCAGGCGCGGGAACTCGTGCTCGAGGTCGGCGGCGACCGCCCACACCTCGTCGAAGGGCAGGGCCAGCACGTCCTCGGCGTACACCGCGCCGGGGACGGCCGCCGCCATGATCCGCAGACGGCGTACGGAGTCGAGGCCGGCCTCGGGCCACATCGTGTCGGTCATCGCCATGCCCTCCGGAAGCTGAGCCGCGCTCGGTGCAACCGTGACTTCACCGTCCCGGTCGATATCTCCAGCAGTTCGCCGACGGCCCGTTCCCCGTGTCCCTCCAGGTCCCGGAGCACCAGGACCGCGCGGTGCTCCGGTGACAGCCGGCGCAGGACGTCGCGGATGTCCGCGGCCAGCTGGGGATCGCCCGGCTGCGGCACGTCGTCCAGTTCGGCGGGCCGGGTGCCCTGCGAGCGTCGCGCCATCCGTACCGCCTCGCGGACCGCGATCGACCGGGCCCAGCCGAAGAGCGCGGCGGGATCCCGCAGCCCCCGGATGCCGCGGAAGATCGCGATGAGCGCCTCCTGCGCGGCATCCGGGCCGTCGTCCAGCGCGATCGGGCCGCAGATCCGGCCGACGTACGGGGCCAGCAGGTCGAGCAGGTCGTGCATGGCCATGCCGTCGCCCCGCTGGGCGGCCCGGACCAGCGTGGCGACGCGCTCCGAGTCGCCGTTCAACCGATCCTCGCGCGCGCCGATCCGGCCGACAGCGCGGTGATCGCGTCGGCGACGAGGACCGGATGCTCGTCCGCGAGGTAGTGGCCGCCCGGTACGACGCGGACCTCCAGGTCGGCGGCGTGCCGCTCGCCTCCCGCCAGCGCCTCGGGGGACATCGCGAAGTCGCTCGCGCCGAAGAGGATCGTCGTCGGCACCGTCAGCCGGCTCGTCCGGTGGTGGCCGCGGACGAGCCGCGGGATGTCCCGCAGCACGTACTGCCAGTGCAGCGCCCGGCCGGCGTGCGCCCGCTCGCGCGGCCGTACGGACTCGGTGAACTCGTCGAGCTCGGCACGTCGCCACACTCCCGGGTCGGTCATGCCCTTGCGGAGGATGTACCTGGTGAACGCGGGCCAGTGGCGCAGCACGAAGCCACCGGCCACCGGGTACTCCCACAGAATCGTGTACCACTGCCGCCACGCGTGCCGGATGAGGCGCCGGTGCTGCGGCCACGGATGGATCATGCTGAGCGCCAGGAACCGGTCGAAGCGCTCGGGGGCCCGGAGGCAGGCCATGAAGCCGACCCACGCCCCCCACTCGTGGCCGACCAGGAGCGGCCGGTCCAGGCCGAGTGCGTCCATGAGCGCCAGCACGTCGTCCACCCGCGTGTCGGTGTCATAGCCCTGGTAGGGGGCGTCGGACCACCCGAACCCCCGGAAGTCGGGCATGATCAGCCGGTGGCGGTCGGCGAGCAGCGGTACCACGTGCCGCCACGCGTACCAGTGCTGCGGGAACCCGTGGAGCAGCAGGACCGGCGGCCCCTCCACCGGACCCGCCTCGGCCACGTGGAAGCGCACTCCGCCCGCCTCGACGAACCGGTGCTCCACTCCCTCGACGTGCGGCATCGCTCGCATCCGCGCTCTCCTCCCTACGGCCGCCGACCCGATGGGTCGCCTTTCATCCCTAGGGAGGAGCAGATCCGCCGAAACGTTCCCGCCGATTCGGCGACCGTTACTCGGTCCCGGCGATCGACAGGGTGCGGAGCTTCCAGCCGGCGTACGCGACGCCGGCGACGGTCACGACGATCAGCAGCGGCACGGCGGTGGACGAATGGACGTCGGCCTTGACCGCGGTCGCGTTGGTGATCATGTCCGTGACGCTGATGCCCCACTGGCGGATCGACAGCGTCTTGGCGCCGGAGGCGTACCGCGCGATGAGGTTCTCCCAGACCAGGGCGTAGATCAGCCCGATGGTCACCGCGAACCGGCTCAGCACCGCGATGGCGATGAACAGCGCGCAGTACGCGATGCCCGCCACCAGCGCCCCGATCGCGAACCCGGTCGCCAGCCCGGCCGTGAGACCGGTCATGATGACGCCCGAGATGAAGATCGGCACGACGCCGAACAGGACGACGAGGACGACCGCGACGGCGTACTTCGTGGTGGAGATGACCGGGCGCGCGATCGGCTTGGTCATGATGTACATGATCTGGCCGTCGTCGATCTCCGGCCCGATCACCCCGGTGCCCGCGAGCAGTGCGAGCAGCGGCAGCAGCGCCCCGAGCCCGAACTGCGTCAGCAGCATCGTGGCGTTGTCGAGGTCGCTGTGGCCGCTGAGCCGCAGCCCGATGCTGAGGAACAGGAGCAGCGCGGGCAGGGCGAACAGCAGCAGCACCCGCCGCCGGCTCAGCATCGCGCGGAACGTGATCGAAGCGATGACAGTGTTCACGACGCCACCAGATAAGAGAAGACGCTTTCGAGGGACTCGTCGGCGGGGGAGACCTCCCACAGCCGGATGTCGGCCTGCCGGGCCAGCTGCGGCAGCAGCAGGGAGAACCGGCGGAAGTCGACGGCCTCGACCTCGAGCCCTCCAGAGGTCAGCTCGACGCCTCGCGTCGACGGGTCGGCGATGAGCGCGGCGGCCAGCCGGCGGTCGTCGCTGGACCGGACGACGAACATGTGCGGGCGGTCGGTCATCAGCCGCCGGATGGCGCGGAAGTCGCCCGAGGCGGCGTGCCGCCCGGCGACGACGACCTCGATGTGGTGCGCGAGCCGCTCGACCTCTTCGAGGATGTGCGAGCTGAACAGCACCGTACGGCCCTCGGCGGCCATCTTCCGGATGAGGTCCATGAGGTGCAGCCGCTGCCGGGGGTCCATCCCGTTGAACGGCTCGTCGAGCAGCAGCACCGGCGGGTCGTGGACGAGCGCGGAGGCCATCTTGATGCGCTGCTTCATGCCCTTGGAGTAGGTGCCGATGGCCCGTCCGGCGGGCTCGACCATCTCCACCATCCCGAGGGCGCGTTCGGCGGCGGCGTCGGGGTTGGGCAGGCGGTGCAGCTTGGCCATCGCGCGGACGAACTGGCGGCCGGTGAGGAAGTCGTACGCGGTCTCCCGTTCGGGCACGAGGCCGATCTGCCGGTACACCGAGGGGTTCTTCCAGATCCGCTGACCGTCGACGGTCACCTGTCCGCTGGAGGGGGCGAGGAAGCCGCCCATCATGTGGATCAGGGTGGACTTGCCGGCGCCGTTCGGCCCGAGCAGGCCGGTGACGCCCGGTCCGATCGTCATGGTGACGCCGTTGATCGCGACGACGTTGCCGTACCACCGGGACACATCCCGGATCTCCAGCACGCTCATCGGGAACCTGCCTTCCGGAACCGCAGGTAGAGGATTGCGATGCAGCCGGCGATGAGAGCCGCGCACGCCAGGGTGAACACCGGCCCGCCGAGGCCTGAGGGCGGTGGCTCGGGCGCCGACTGCTTCGCCTGGAGCGCCCACACCTGGACGCCGTCGACGAGGTTGAACGGCGCGAACAGGCCGGCCCACTGGGCCAGCGTGAACTGCGTCTGGTTCTCGGCGATGCCCTGGACGGCGGCGACCGCCGTCGTGCTGAGCAGGTAGACCGCCATGACGGCGGTCACGCCGAACCCGCGGCGCGGCGTGAACGCGGCCACGACGAGACCGAGGCCGGCGAGCACCAGCGCGAAGATCAGACAGCCCGCGAGGCCGCCGAGCCAGTGCAGGGTGTGCGTGCCGAGGTGCTTCTGCTTGGTGACGAGCGCGCCGATGTACAGGAGCGTCACGGGCGTGGCCAGCAGGATGAACAGCGCGGTCGTGAAGGCGGTGAACTTGGCCAGGACGTAGTCGAGGCGGCTCAACGGGCGGGAGAAGTACAGCGGCGTCACGTGAAACCGCAGCTCGCGGGAGGCGAGCACCGGCGCCTGCGCCGCCAGGAAGATCGCGATGAGGGGCTGCAGGTAGATGGCGTAAGCCGAGTAGCGGATGAGGCTCACGTTCTGCCCGGCTCCGACCTGGGCGGCGACCGCCGTGATCGCCACGCTGATCGCGGCGGGCATCAGCATGATCGCGAAGAGCAGGAACGGCATGATCTTCGCCTTGACCGGCCGCCCCAGCCCGAACGCCGCGCGCAGGTTGTACGTGAACAGCGACCGGACGGCGTACGCCCGGCCGAGGCGTCTGCCGTCGTAGTGCCGGTACCCGATGTCGTGGATGACGCTCGTCACGTCGAGAACACCTCTTCGATGCGGTGTCGGCGGTTCTCCATGCGGACGAGGGCCAGGCCGAGGTCGGCGACCGAGTCGCGGACGACGTCGTACGTGGTCTCGCCGGCGATGTCGATGAGCAGCAGGCGGCCGTCTGGGCGGACGTGTAGCCCGGTCGCCGCGAGGTGCTCGCCGAGGCGGTCCATCTCCTCTTCGACCTCGACCGCGAGCACGCCGCTCGCCTGCGTGAAGGCGGCGACCGCCTGCGACCGCAGCAGGCGGCCGCCATCGATGATCACCAGGTGGTCGGCGACCCGTTCGAGCTCACCGAGGAGGTGCGAGGTGACGAGGACGCTGATGCCGAACTGGCTGCCGATCCGCCGGACGAGGGCGAGCATCTCGTCGCGTCCGGCCGGGTCGAGTCCGTTGGTGGGCTCGTCGAGGAAGACGAGCTTCGGGTCGTGGACGAGCGCCTGGGCCAGCTTGACGCGCTGGCGCATGCCCGTGGAGTAGCCGCCGATCGGGCGGTACCGCTCCTCGTACAGCCCGACGTGGCGCAGGGTGTCGGCGGCGCGCTCCCGCGCCGAGGTGGCCGGCAGGCCGGACACGCGGGCGACGTGCACGATGAACTCGGTGGCGGACATGTCCGGCGGGAGGCAGTCGTGCTCGGGCATGTAGCCGACCAGCTCGCGGATCTTCATGGACTCGCGGGCGATGTCGAAGCCGAGCACCTGGGCCTCGCCGCTCGTGGGTTCGAGCAGGCCCAGGAGGATCTTGATGAGCGTGGACTTGCCCGCACCGTTGGCGCCGACTAGTCCGACGACTCCGGGCTCGATGTCGACGGTCAGCTGATCCAACGCGAGCACGCCGGGGAAGCGCATCGTGAGCCCCCGGGTGGCGATGATGGACATGGACCGAACCTAGTGGAGCCGCAGCAGTCACGTCGTCACTCTTCGGCACTACGCTTCGCCCGTCTTTGGGATGATTCCGCGTCGCCCTTCGGCCGACTCTGCCGCGCCGTACGGAGGCCATCGCCGCCCCGCTCCGGGAGAGCCCCTCCCTCCGCCGTCGGCCTTCACCCGCAAATCCGCACAAATACCGTCACACCCCGTGATGATCCTCTATGGCAGCATTCATCTGTCATAGCTGGGCAAAGTATGAGAAAAAACCAGGGGTGGTGCGAAATGGGACAGCGACGGCGAACGCGGCTCGGAATCGTGGCGGCCGTCTTCCCGGTGGTGGTCGCGGCGGGCTGCGGGACGAGCGGTGCGCCCACGAGCGGAGGCGCTCCGGTATCGGGCTCCGGCAGCGCCAAGCTCCCGATCGGCGACAGTAAGGCGCCGATGCCCTCCCCGGGCACCTGCAAGGTCGGCAAGCGGGACGGCCAGCCGCTCCCCGACCACGGCTGCACGCCGGGCGCCGTCAACCCGGACGTCACCCAGTCGAACATCAAACGGACCATCTGCAAGGTCGGTTGGACCAAGACCGTACGGCCGCCGTCCTCGAAGACCCGGGTGATGAAGGCCAAGTCCGCGAGCTCCTACAGCCTCGGCCGCACGCAGGGCGAGTACGACCACCTGGTGCCGCTCGAACTGGGCGGCGCGCCCGACGACCCGCGCAACCTGTGGGTCGAGCCGGGGCGCATCCCGAACCCCAAGGACGCGGTCGAGCACAAGCTCAACGACGCGGTCTGCTCCGGCCTCGTCCCCCTCGCCAAGGCGCAGCAGGCCATCGCGGTCCGGTGGGTCACCGCGTTCGACGACACCGGCCTGCGGGTGAGCGGCAGCAAGGTGTGCCTGCGCGACAACCCGAGCAAGTGCGCGGACAGCCGGCACGGCGGCAGCAGGGACGGCGACTGATCGGCGAAGGCGGACACAGATCGGCGGATCGGGATCGGCAGTGACATTCGTACTGATCCACTGTGGATCGATGGATCTGCCGGGTGACCCCCCGCTCCAGCGACGCTTGCATCACCGAAGCGAGCCGAGCGAAGGAACGAGCACACGACCATGCGCGCCAAGGGCATCAACTACGACACCGGCTTCTTCCCCGGCGGTAAGAGCTCACGAGAGGTCTTCGAACCCGACGTCGTACGCCGGGAGATGCGGATCATCGCCGACGACCTGCACTGCACCGCCGTACGGATCTCCGGTGGCGACCCCGAGCGGCTGACCGTCGCCGCCGAGCACGCGGCAGCGGCCGGCCTGGAGGTCTGGTTCGCACCGTTCCCCTGTGAACTCACCCCGGAACGGATGCTCGACCTGTTCGCCGACTGCGCCGAGCGCGCCGAGGCGATCCGGCGCGGCGGCACCGAGACCGTCCTGGTCACCGGCTGCGAGGTCACCCTCTTCGCCGACGGGTTCATCCCCGGCGATGACGTCTATGCGCGGATCGCGGCTCTGACCTCCGGCGACCCGGCCGTGTACGCGACGTTCGGCGAGCTCCCCGGCAAGGTGAACGCGTTCTTCGCCGAGACGGTGAAGGCCGCCCGCGAGCGGTTCGGCGGCCGGATCACGTACGCCGCCGGCCCCTGGGAGGACCTCGACTGGACGCCGTTCGACCTCGTCTCCGTCGACGCCTACCGCGCCGCGGAGAACGCCGAACGGTACGTCGAGGAGCTCCGCTCGCACTTCCGGCACGGCAAGCCGGTCGCGGCCTCGGAGTTCGGCTGTTGCACCTACCGGGGCGCCGCCGCGCGCGGTGGCATCGGCTGGACGATCGCCGACCGCGAGTCGGACCCGCCCCGCCTGAACGGCGTCTACGTACGGGACGAGGCCGAGCAGGCGACCTACATGCGCGAGCTGCTGGAGATCTTCGAGCGGGAGGGCGTGGACAGCGCCTTCTGGTTCACCTTCGCCGGGTACCAGCTGCCGCACCGCCCGGACGACGCGATCCACGACCTGGACATGGCGTCGTACGGCGTCGTCAAGATGCTGGAGAACGGCCACGGGACGGCCTACCCGGACATGGCCTGGGAGCCGAAGGAGTCCTTCCACACCCTCGCCGCCGCCTACGCGGGCTGATGCCCCCGGCTGCGGAGCGCGCCCACGTCGATCGTCGCGGCCAGCCAGGCCAGCGGCGATCCGGCGGTCCAGGCCAGCCGGGTCCGGCGCCACAGCCGGCCGTCCTCCAGCGGCTTGGTCACCAGACCCGGCCAGGGGCCGCCGGTCGCGGGGAACACGCCGACGGCGCCGCTTCCGCTCACGATCGCCGCGGCCGTCGCCTGGTCGGCGCCGAAGTACCGGAAGCGCGGCGTGAAGCCCGCCCGCTCGCAGGCGATCCGCAGGCTCACTCCGAGGCCGTCGAGGCGGTCGCCGGGGGCGACCCAGGTGTCCCCGGCCAGATCCTCGAGTGCGATCGCCCGCCGATGGGCCAGCCGATGCGTGGGCGCCAGCCCGACCAGCAGGGGTTCGGTGCCGAGATCCCGGGCGTTGAACTCGCGCAGCGAGGGCGCCACCACGTCCGGGTACTCGCCGACGACCGCGAGCGCGATCTTCTCCGTGCGCAGCAGATCCAGCACCGCCTGCGAGGAGGACTCCAGGTAGGTCAGCTGCTCATGGCGGGGAAACCGGTCCTGGACCAGTCCGGCGATCCGGAGCACCCATGGCCCGTCCACTCCGCCGAGCGCGATGGCCTCCGGCGGTTCGGCCGGCCGGGCGAGCGTCCTGGCCGTGGTGATGAGGTCGCCGAACTCGTCGAGGATCTCCTGGGCCCGGCCCAGGACGTGCACGCCGAGCTCGGTGGGGACGACGCCGTCCGCCCGGCGGCGGAACAGCGGCCCGCCGAAGCCCTGCTCGATCCGCCTGAGCTGCGTCGTCAGGCCGGACTGCGCGATCTTCAAGGTGGCGGCCGCCCGGCTGATACTGCCCGCCTCAGCGACGGTGAGCACGACCCGCAAGTGGCGTAGCGCGATGTCCACGTCCTGCCCCCAGTTCTGATCTCCGTGGCCGGAAGAAACCGATGACGAGTACGGCGCCGGCCAGGGACAGCAGTGCCGTCCACACGGCCGTGACGCGCATGGCGTGCAGGTAGGCGTGGTCCGCGGCGGTGAGGAGTTCGGGCCGGTGCAGCGACCTCGCCAGGACGCGCGTCTCCTCGGCCGAGTCCAGGGCTTGGTCCCGGAGCCGGTGGGGCAGGCCGTCGACCGTGGGCCCGATCGCCCGGCGGTAGCCGGCGGCGAGCACCGAGCCGAGCACGGCGACCCCGAGTGTGCTGCCCACCGGCCGCGTCGCCGCGCTGACCGCCGCGCCGGCACCGGTCTGGCCGGGCGGCAGGACGGCCATCATCTCCGTGGTCATCGGCGCGACGACGAGGCCGACGGCGGCTCCCTGGACCACCAGCATCACCACGAACCAGGCCACCGGGGTGCCCGCGTCGAACGCCACGTACGAGCCGAACGTCGCGCTGGCGAGGAGGATGCCGGTCACCGCGGCCCAGCGGACGGTCAGCAGCCGCGTGACGGCAGGGGAGACCTGGTTGCCGAGGACGATGCCGCCCGCGGCGGCCATCATGACGGCGCCCGCGGCCGGGGCGGACAGGCCGTGCACCCCCTGCAGGTAGAACGCGCAGTAGAAGAGCTGGCCCGCCAGCCCGAAGAACAGGAGCAGCAGCGTCACGCTGCCGCCCGCGAACCGCGGCTCGGTGAACAGGCGCACGTCGAGGGACGACCCGGCCCGCGCCCGCTGGACGAGGACGAAGACGGCCAGTACGGCGAGCCCGGCCAGCAGCGGCGTCAGGGTCGCCGGGCTCGACCAGCCGGGCCGGCGACCGCCCTGGATCACGCCGTACACGAGCAGGCCCAGGCCGAGCATGGACAGCGCCAGGCCCGGCAGGTCGAGCGGCCTGCGCTCGGGGTACCGCAGCGCGGGCACGAACAGGACGGCGCCGAGGAGGCACACGGCCACGACCGGCACGTTGACCAGGAAGATCGCTCCCCACCAGAACCGGCTGATCAGCACGCCGCCGACCACCGGCCCGAGCGCGACGGCCACGCCGCCCGAGGACGCCCAGATCGCGATCGCGCGGGTCCGTACGGCGGGCGCGGTGCCGCGCGTGACGATCGCCAGCGTCGCCGGGGTGATCAGGGCGCCGCCCGCCCCCATGACGGCGCGGGCCACGATCAGTTCCGCGGCGTCGGTGGAGAACGCCGCCGGCACCGACGCGGCGGCCAGGGTCACCAACCCGGCGACCAGGACCCGGCGCGGTCCGTAGCGGTCGGCCAGCGCGCCGCCCGCGAAACTGCCCGCGGCGAAGACGAGGGAGAACGACGCGACCGCCCACGCCAGGTCCGAGGCGTCGGCCCCCAGCCCGCGGACCGGATCCGCGAGCGTCTCCATAGCGATGTTGAGGACCGTGTTGTCCAGCAGGACGAGCGTCTGCGCGAGGACGGCCACGGCAACGGTCCACCACTGCCTCGCGCTCACGGCTCGAGCGCCCGCCGGCCCGCGACGACGATCCTGGTGAGCTCCGCGACCCGGCGGCCCAGGTGCTCAGCGGTGGCAAGGTCGGACTTGTGGACCGTGCCCGTCCGGTCGTCCACATTGGACTGGGCGGCGGCTCCGTGATAAAAGCCGAGTCGATTCAGGTCGAACTCGCTGCCTGACGAGGAATTCCACCCCGGAGGCAGGCCGAGATTGACCCAAATCATGCCGTGCTGGGCCGCGAGCGTGGTGAAATATTCAAGGGTGCTGGACTTGTCGCCCGCCATGGAGCCGGAGTTCGTGAAACCGGCGGCCACCTTGTCCTGCCATCGGCGGGTGAACCAGCGCTTGGCGCTCGCCTCGGCGAACGTATGGAACGCCGCCGAGGCGGTGCCCATGTAGGTCGGGGCGCCGAAGACGATCGCGTCGGCGTCGTCCAGCCGGTGCCAGTCGGCAGCGCCGATCCGGTCGACGTGCACGTGGCCGACCTCGGTCAGGGGGACGCTGCTCGCGCCGGCGGTGACGGCCTCCGCCAGTCGTCCGGTGTGGCCGCGCCCGCCATGGCAGGCGATGGCGACGCGTACGGGGTCGGTGGATGCGGTCAAGCCGGTCTCCTCGAGTACCCGATTCCCGTGGTGCGGGAATGGCCGCCCTGGAGCATCTCAGGCGATTCTCAGAGTTTTCTCAGAAAGCCATAACCCGCGAGTTATCGCGAGCTGGTATCTGCTGCTCTTCGCCGCGGCCGTGTCATTCTGTGCCCGGGTGTGATCATGACGGCGTCCTGCCCGTGTGAAGAGGTGTGTCAGGCCAATGGCAGATATCGGGAAGTCAATGCGGATGCGGAGACTCTCGGCGCCGGGCGATGGAAAATACCTGTTCGTCCCGCTCGACCACAGCGTCTCCGACGGTCCGGTCGTGCCACAGGCACGGTGGAACGGCCTCGTCCGCAGTCTGGTGGACGGTGGCGCCGACGCGATCGTGGTGCACAAGGGCCGGGCGCGCACGATCCCGCCGGGCGTGCTGCGCGGCTGCGCGCTCGTGGTCCATCTGAGCGCCGGGACCGCCTACGCCGCCGACGTCGACGCGAAAGTGCTCGTCGGCGAGGTCGAGGAGGCCGTCCGGCTCGGCGCGGACGCCGTAAGCGTGCACGTGAACCTCGGCTCCGACACCGAGCACCGGCAGCTGACCGACCTGGGAACGGTCGCCGCCTCCTGCGACGCGTGGAACATGCCCCTGCTCGCGATGGTCTATCCGCGGGGACCGCGCATCGCGGACCCGCACGATCCGGCGCTGCTCGCGCACGCGGTGAACGTCGCCGCGGACCTCGGCGCCGACCTGGTCAAGACCGCGGTCGCGCTGCCGCTCGAGCGGATGGCCGAGGTGGTGGACAGCTGCCCCATCCCGATCCTCGCCGCGGGCGGCCCGCCCGACGGCTCGGATCTGATCGACTACGGGACCGCGCTCATGCTCGCCGGCTGCCGAGGCCTCGCGGTCGGCCGCCGGATCTTCTCGTCCTCCTCGCCCGCCTCGCTGGTGTCGCGGCTCGCCGCCGTGGTCCACGCGGGTCAGGGGAGGGCGGCCGTCCCCGACCCGACGATCGCGACAGGTGCCGCATGAAGTTCGCATGGATCGACCTGCGGAACGTCCCGCAGCCACGCATCGAGTCCGTCCTCGACGCCGCCATCCACGCCCGGATCGAAGGCGTGCTCAGCGACGACGAGGCCGTCCTGACGTCGCTGCCCCCGACTATCACCGGGGTCAGGACGACGACCGTGACCGAGGAGGCCCAGTTCGCCGACCTCGGCGAGGACACCGTCGCCTGGGTCGACGTGGTGGACGAGCCGACGCTGCTGCTCGCCTGCGCGGCCGCCGTCGCGCTGCCCTACACGGTCGTGCACTTCGCGGACCCCACCAAGATCCCTCTGGAGATCGTGCTCGCCGCCGCCGACCGCTCCGCCGGGAAGCTGGTCACGGTCTGCGCGGACCTGGAGGAGGCGGCGATCGTCCTCGACGTGCTGGAACGCGGGTCGGAGGGGGTCCTGCTCGCGCCCTCGAGCGCCGACGAGGTCTTCGCGCTGGCCCGGCTGCTGGAGGCCGAGTCCCCGAAGCTGGAGCTGACCACCCTCACCGTCGACGGGATCGAGCACCACGGGCTGGGCGACCGCGTGTGCGTGGACACCTGCTCGCACTTCGCCGAGGACGAGGGCATCCTCGTCGGCTCGTACTCCACCGGCTTCATCCTGTGCTGCAGCGAGACCCACCCGCTGCCGTACATGCCGACGCGCCCGTTCCGCGTGAACGCCGGCGCCCTCCACTCGTACGTGCTCGGCCCGGACAACCGGACCAACTACCTCAGCGAGCTGCGCTCGGGCAGTACGACGCTGGCCGTGGGCGCCGACGGCCGGACCCGCCGCGTCGTCGTCGGCCGGGCCAAGCTGGAGTCCCGGCCGCTGCTGACCATCACCGCGCGGTCCGCCGACGGTGTCGTGGTGAGCCTGACCGTGCAGGACGACTGGCACGTACGGGTGCTGGGCCCCGGCGGGAAGGTCCGCAACGTCACCGAGCTGGCGGCCGGCGACGAGCTGCTCGGCTACCTGGCCACGGACCAGCGCCACGTCGGCATCCCCATCGGCGAGTTCTGCCGGGAGACCTGATGAGCGACATGCGGGAACTCGTCGAGGGACTCTTCGACGCCCACCCCGGCGAGCGGCCCTTCCTCCTGCACGGCGAGCACACGGTGACCCGCGCGGAGACCCGCGCCGCCGTGGAGTGGGAGGCGGGGGTGTTCGCCGGCCACGGCGTCGGCGAGGGGCACACGGTCATGCTCCAGGTGCCGCCCAGCTGCACCCAGATCGAGGCGCTGCTGGCGCTCTGGAGCCTCGGCGCCCAGGTGATGCTGGTCGACCACCGGCTCAAGCCGTCCGAGGTGGACACGCTGCGCGCGCTGTGCCGGCCGCAGTACCTGGTCCGCGCCGGTGCGGGCCGGTCGCCGCTCGGGTTCGAGCCGCGGTACGAGCTGGTCACCGTGTGCTGCCCGGACGGCGCCCCGGCCGCCACCGCGCACCGGCTCGTGCAGTTCAGCTCCGGGTCGACCGGCGTGCCGAAGGTGATCGGGCGGACGCCGGCCTCGCTGTCGGAGGAGATCGACCGGTTCACCCGGATCGCGGGCATGCCGACGGCCGGTGAAAAGGTGCTGCTGCTCAGCTCGACCGCGCACAGCTTCGGCCTGATCGCGGGTCTGCTGCACTCGCTGGTCGCGGGGGTCGCGGTGGTGTTCGCCCGCCGCGTGTCCGCGAAGGACATCCTGGCCGCCGCCGAGCGGCACGACGTGCAGGCGGTGTTCGGCACGCCGTTCCACTACGAGCTGCTCAGCACCGCCCGTACGCTGCCCGACCTGCCCGCCCTGCGGGTGGCGGTCTCCGGCGGGGAGATCATGCCGCCCGAGACGGCCGCCCGGTTCGCCGAACGGTTCGGCCTCGCGGTCGGCGAGTCGTACGGAACGACCGAGACGGGCGTCATCGCGATGGACGTGAGCGGGGCGACGCGGCCCTCGGTCGGCCCGGCCGCCCCCGGCATCGAGCTGCGGATCCACTCCGGAGAAGTCGAGGTACGGCTCCCGGAGGGAACGCCGTACCTGGTCGACCCCGACGGCGGCCGGTACGTCGACGGCTGGCTGCGCACCCACGACCGGGCGGCGCTCGACCCCGACGGCAACGTGCGGCTGCTCGGCCGCGGCGACTCCTTGGTCGTCGTCGGCGGCCTCAAGCTCGACCTGGCCGAGGTGGAGGCCGTGCTGCGCGCGCATCCCGGCGTCACCGGCGCCGTGGTCGTGCACGCGGGCGCCGTCGAGGCGTACGTCGCCACGGATACCGACGGGCTGTCCTCGGGGGAGCTGCTGCGCTGGTGCCGGGATCGCCTGGCCGACTACAAGGTGCCCCGCGTCGTCCGCATGCTCGCCGACCTGCCGCGCACCTCCAACGGCAAGCTCGTCCGGCGGCGCGACGCCCTGCTCGCCCAGTCTTCCGACAGCCATCACTGACAGAAGGGCCCTGCCATGCAGACCACCTTGCAGGAGGAGATCCGGGCGTTCGTGCTCCACACGATCGTCGCGGACATGAACCATCCGCTGGACCTCGAGGAGGTCACCGACGCCAGCCCCATGGGGACCGCCGGCATCGACCTGGACTCGCTCAGCCTCATCGAGTTGACCATGCGGCTCGAACGCCGGTTCGGCGTGGAGTTCCCCGACACCGACATCGAGCCGGTCGGCGCCATGACGCTGAGTGAGCTGGTCGCCGACGTCGTCGAGCGGGGCGCCGCGGCATGACCGCGGAGTCCGGTTCCCGGGAACGGATCACGACCGAGGCCGTACGGGAGCTGCTGTCCGATCCCAAGATCTTCCCAGGCGTGCCCGCCGGGCTCGACGACGACGCCGAGATCGCGCTGGACTCGCTCGGTGTGGTGTGGTTCCTGCACCAGCTGGACCTGCGCTACGGCCTGGAGATCGAACCGGACGAGGAGCACCTCACCGGCTTCACCTCGATCCGCCGGATCACCGAGTACCTGGCGGCCGTCCATGAGTCGTGAGGTCGTCGTCACCGGGTTCGGGGTCCGTACGGCGTTCGGCACCGGGGCGGACGCGGTTCGGGACGGCGTGTTCGACGGCAGGCCCGCGTTCCGGCCGATCACCCGCTTCGACACCGCGCCGTACCGCACCGCCGTCGCCGCCGCGTACGGGCCGCTCGCCCCGATGCGCGAGGTGCTGGCCGAGGTCGGCGGGGCGGCGGCGGGCATGGCCGCGCTGCCGAAGGGCGCGCGGGCCGCCGTTCTCGTGGGGACCGCCGGCGACTTCACCGGCCTGACCGGCTTCTGGCGCGCGGCGGAGTCCGCGGGCGACACCGCGGAGACCGTTCCCGCCTGGCAGGCCGGGGCCCTCGCGAACGAACTCGGCGTGCGCGGCCCTCGCCTGGCGTTCACCAACGCGTGCGTCGCCTCCGCGACGGCGGTCGTCCACGCCTGCTCGCTCATCGCCTCCGGCCGGGCGGACATCGCGATCTGCGCGGGCGGCTACCTGGTGGAAGAGGAGAACCTCGCCAAGTTCGGCTCCGGGCTCGCGCTGTCCCACGACGGCATGGTGCGGCCGTTCTGCGCCGACCGCAGCGGGCTGCTGCTCGGCGACGGCGCCGCCGCCGTCGTCCTCGAGTCGGCCGAGGGCGCGAAGAGCCGGGGCGCGCGGCCGCTCGCCGCGCTGACCGGCTGGGGCGCCGCCTCCGACGCCCACCACGTCGCACGCCCCCACCCCAAGGGCGTCGGCCTGGCCACCGCGGCCCGTCGGGCCCTGAACCGCGCGGGCGACCCGCGGCTCGACTACGTCAACGCCCACGGCACCGCCACCCGGCACAACGACCCCGCCGAGACCCGCGGGCTGCGCACGGTCCTCGGCCCGGACGCGGACTCGGTGCCGGTCAGCTCGACGAAGAGCACGACCGGACACCTGCTCGAGGCGTCCGGGGTGGTCGAGCTCGTCATCACCCTGCTCGCGATCCGGGACGGAGTGCTGCCGCCCACCGCGGGCTTCACCGAGCCGGACCCGGGGTGCGACCTCGACTGGGTGCCGAACCGGCCCCGCCGGGCCGAGATCCGCCGCGCGATGACCATCAACGCCGCGTTCGGCGGCGCCAACACCGCGCTGGTCCTGGAGCGAGCATGATCGCCGCGATCGCCGACGCCTCCGCGCCCATCGTCTCCGGCTTCGTCGAGTCGACCTTCAACCCGATGGTGTACGACGCCGTGCACCGCTGCCTGACCGAGCGTCCGGGCGACGGCGCCCGGACCGCGATCGTCCTGGCCAGCATGATGGGCGACGCCGCCACCCTCGACCTCGGCAGCCGCCTGCTGTCCGCCGGGCAGACGCACAACCCGCTGCTGTTCATGCAGAGCACCGCGAACGCCATCCTCGGCCGGCTCAGCCTGGAGTTCGCCGTCACCGGGCCGCTGATCTGCCTGTCCACCATGGACGACGTCGCGGCGGAACTCCTGGCCACCGCCGAGCTCCTGCTGGAGGACGAGGAGCTCGACCGGGTCGTCATCGTCGGCGTCGAACTGACCGGCACCGACCGCACCACCGCGGCCTACCGCGAACTCGGCGCGGTCCCGCCCGCCGCCGACCTGGCCGTCGCGATCCTCCTCGACCGCGGCGACCCGTTCCCCGACCCGCCCGCCGACACCCCGTCGGCCGAGCACGGCAACCTGCGCGGCCTGGTCGAGCTGGCCGCCCGGATCCAAGGGACCACGCAATGATCACGAAGGAAGAACGCGCGCAGATCTTCGCCGACGCCTCCCTCGGCGCCGGCAACGTCATTCACCGCATCAAGGCGTACGGCCGGCGGCTCGACGAACCCGTGCTGTGGACGGACGGGACCTGGCAGGCCCCCGACGGCGGCCACCCCACCGTCCTGACCCTCGGCGAACTGCACGAGGTCGTCGAGACCTACGCGGGCTGGTACCACGCGCGCGGCGTCCGGCCCCGTGACCCGGTGGCGATCCAGACGTACTCCAGCACCGAGTTCGCGATCAACTTCCTCGCGCTGACCTCGCTGGGCGCCATCCCGTCCTTCGTCAACGGCAACCTCCGCCCGGAGATCGCCCGCGAGTACGTGCGCCGCCAGGGCGCGGTCGGCGCGATCACCGACCAGGCCCACCACGCCGTGCTGGCCACCGATCTGGACCTCGGTTTCTGCGTCACCGCCGCCGACATCCGCGGCCGCGAACCGCTGCCCGCGACCTACCCGTACGCCCACCACACCAGCGACCCGATCATCATCTCGCACTCCTCCGGCACGACCGGGATGCCCAAGGCCGTCCCGCACACCCACGAGACCCTGCTGTACGCGCAGCTGCACCGGCTGAAGCTGTCGGTCGGCTCCGCGATGGGCCGGCTCCTGGTCGCGCTGCCCGGCTCCCACAACGCCTCGATCTCCGTCATGCTGTTCGGCTTCCTCCTGCGCTCGCCGGTCCTGCTGCTGTCCAGCCAGCGCGGCGCCGACGTCCTGGACGCCATGGAGGAGTTCCAGCCGACGACGGTGTTCGCGTTCGCCGGGACGTACGGGGAGATGGCCGCGCACGACCTGTCCGCCCGCGACATGGCCAGCGTCGAAGCCTGGTACAACACCGGCGACGCGGCGCACGAGGCGCACATCAAGGCGCTGATCGCGCAGGGCAGCCACCTGACCGTCGGCAAGGACCTCAAACGCCACCGCGTCCCGGGTTCCGTCTTCACCGACGGGCTGGGATCGTCGGAGACCGGCTACTCGCTCTTCCACAACGGGCACCGGCCCGGCCGCGCGTCGTTCGAACGCTGCGTCGGCAAGCCGATGAGCTTCGCCGAGGCGGCGGTCCTGTCCGAAGACGGCCGGCCGCTGCCGCCCGGCGAGATCGGCCGCATCGGCGTCCGCTCGCCCACGCTCACCCCCGGCTACTGGAACGACTCGCTGACCTTCCACCGGCTGCGGCTCGGCGGCTACTGGCTCACCGGAGACCTCGGCTACCGCGACGAGGACGGCAACTTCTACCACCTCGACCGCGCACCGGACGCCATCCGCACCGCCGCCGGGGTCGTCTTCAGCACCCGCACCGAGGAACTCCTCCTGCGCGAGTTGCCCGACCTCGACGACTGCACCGTCGTCGCCGTCGCGCCGGAGGGTGTACGCGCCGACTGGGACGGCGACGGCCTGGCCGACGCCTACGTCCTCCTCCAGGTCAGAGCCGGGGCGGAGTCGCTCGACGCGGAGTGGACGGACCGGATCAACAAGGTACTGGAGGAGGGCGGCCTGCCGCCGCTCACGGGAGCCCTGCGCATGGACGCGAGCGACGTGGTCAAGGGCGCCACCGGCAAGGTCCTCAAGCGTGAGATGCGCGAACGCTTCCGCGCCCGCGTCGCCGCCGGCGAGTTCGGCGGAGCCCCCGAATGACCGTGAACGAAACGGGCCCGGCGGCTGCGTCGCCGGGCCCCCACCCGGCCGATGACGTGCCGCGCCCGGTGGCGGAGCCCCACCTGGCGCCCGCGCCCGGCTCGGTGGCCGCACCTGGCCCGGCGGACGGCACGGACCCGGCCGTGCCGCGCCCGCGCCCGATGGACGTGTACCGGCAGTGGTGGCTGCACGACGCGCGCTGGTACCAGGGGGTGGCGAAGCGGTTCGGGCACGCCGCCGCCAACGAGATCAACGCCGAGGCCCTCCGCTACGTCGCCGTCAACGTCGGCAAACGGGTCCGCCGCCAGTTCGGCGGCGGCCCGGCCGCCGACATGGAGGAACTGCGCCGCAGGTACGACGCGTGCTCGGAGTGGATGTTCCCGAGCGAGCTGCGCGACGGCGGCACCGCCGTCGTGGCCGACGACCTGATCGAGCTGACCATGCGGCAGAACTTCGCCGTCACAATGGTCCGGATGGCCGGCTCCCTGGACGGTTACGAGTGCCCGTGCACGGACATCCACGCCGGCTGGTCGGAGGGGCTCGGCGTGGAACTCACCCGCAACTGCTCCACCGCCTGCCTCCGCACCGGCGACCCGGCCTGCCGCCTCCTCATGGGCATCGCCGACCCGCCCTGAGAGACCTCAGCCGTCGACTCGCTCCCGTCACTAAGGGCAGTGGTAACCGTAGCTACCACTGTCCGCGACCGCACTGGCGTCCGTCAGGTGGATGACCCGGTGCCGTCGGTGACGAAGTCGCGGAGCAGGGGGAACGCCTGGTCGGGGACCTCACGGAAGACGCCATGGCCGGTGTTCGGCAGGACGTGCAGTTGGACCGAAGCGTTCGTGAGTCCGGCGGCGACGCGGCGGGCGGCCGATTCGGTCGCCACCGGGTCGTCCGCGCCGGAGAGGACGAGCGTCGGACAGGTCACCTTGTCGAGCCGGTCCCACGGGTCGAACTGCGTGACGAGAACGTGCCGGAAGTGTTCGAGGACGTCGTAGTTCCACGTGATCCGGCGCAACCGGTCGGCTCCATCCGGGTCGCCGCCCGGTTTGCGGGAGTACAGCGGAAGACAGATCCGCTCCCACACCTCGCGGATGGTCTCCGCGTTCTCAGCTGCGAAGTAGCGGCGGGCGACCTCGCCGGCCTCGCTACCGCCGAGCCGTTCGAAGATGGCCAGTCGTTCCTCGACGGGCCCCGGCATGGCGCTGTCGAGCACCAGCTTGCCGATACGGTCCGGATGGCGCAGGGCCGTGATCAGCGCGACCCAGCCGCCACTGGAAGTGCCGACCAGGATGGGGTCGGCGATGCCGAGTGCGTCGCAGAAGTGGATGACATCATCCGCCCACTGCTCCCAGGTCCAGGATCCGGGGTAGCCGCGGTCGGATCGGCCGCTTCCCCGCTGGTCGAGGTAGACCACCTGGGCGAACTCGGTGGCCGCGCGGAAGACCGGCTTGAAGACCGAATGATCGGCGCCCGGCCCGCCGTGCAGCGCGACGATCGTCGGACGCTCGACCATCCTGGGCCCTTCCGGGACCAGTTCACACCCGTCGACGTCGAAGTAGAGGACGACGTCATCGACTCGGATCCGCATTGCCTCATTCTGCGATTGCCCGGGTGGTCGATCCGGGGATTGGCCAGGATCGGTCCCTGCCGCCGTTGTTGACGGCGGATACCGGGCGAACCGGACCCCGTGCCGTCCATTCCGGCGGCAACGAGTCAACAACGGCTACGAAGTGGCCGCTGCTACGTCGAACCAGACGATCACCTGGCCGTTTTCCAGGACTTCGAAGCCCCAATCCTCTGCCAGTGCCTGCATGATCGGGAGGCCGCGGCCGCCTTCGCCGTACGGGTCTTCGACGTAGTGCGGAAGGGTGTCGCCGCCCTTGTCGAGGACCTTGACGCGCACGCTGCTCTCCGCGACGAATGCGAGGACCGTGACGGTGTTCCCACGGCTGTGGCGGACGCTGTTCGTGAACGCCTCCGAGAGCAGCAGGACGGCGTCGTCGCACGCCGGATGCGTCGCGCCGAGCATTTCGGTGAGCCACCTCCTCGCGTCCGCCGCCGTCTCGGGCGTCGCGGGGAAGAGCCGGCTGTCTGTGCGTTTCGCCGGGAACCGGCCGTCGGGGATTCTCGGATTCATGCGCACAGCGTGGCCTCGGACAATTACTCTCGGCTACACATCGAACGCTCCAAGTGAAGATCGAGCACTCCACCTGTCTGGAGCCCCCCATGACCAACGAGCCGATCGATCCGAAGTCGTCCGCCCGCGCGTTCTATGCGGTCCAGCTCAAGCGGCTGCGCACCGAGCGCAAGCTGACCCAGGGCGAGCTCGGCGGCCACCCTGCGGTCATGGTCTCCGACAAGCTCATCGGCCACGTCGAGAACTGCTACCGCCCGCCGACCCTCCGACTGTCCAAGGGCTTGGACAGGGCGCTCGACCTGTGCGAATTCTTCGAGGGGGTGTACGCCGCCATCAAACGCGAGTCCGGGCCGACCCCGAGTTTCTGGGAGTACGCAGAGTATGAAGGGCTCGCATCTTCAATCAAGAGCTACCAGAACTTCCTGGTCGCCGGGCTCCTGCAAACGGAGGAGTACGCGCGGGAGATCCTGCGTGCCGGGAACAGGGCGGATCGGCTGGACGAACTCGTCGCCATCCGAATGGAACGCCAGGACATCCTGCGGCGTGACGACCCGCCGTGGCTGATCGTGTTGCTCGATGAGTCAGTCATTCGCCGCATCGTCGGCAACAGGGACGTCATGCGTCGGCAGCTAGAGCACCTGCTCGCCGTCATGAACCAGTCGAACGTCACCCTCCGCATCGTCCCTACAGACGGGGGAATTTATCCAGTCGGAGCCTTCAACCTGCTCACTTTCCGTGAGGAAGCGACGGTCGCTTATGTCGAAGGCGTCCATGGGCATGGTCAGCTAATCGACCGGGGACGACAGGTTTGCGACCTTGAAGTACTGTTCGATCAGATCGGCGCAGTGGCACTGCCGGTTGCCCAATCTGAAAAGCTGATCAAGGTCGCCTTGGAGGATCTATGATCACGCTCCACTGTCTGTCCGTGGCGTGGCGTAAGAGCAGCTACAGCGGGATGAACATTGACTCGGATTGCGTGGAGGTCATGCGGGTTGACGAGGCCACGAACCCCGAGTGACCTGAGGACCGATCGGCGCGATAGACCGGCATCTATGACGGGCCACGCGTTGATACGAGCAGGCAGGTTCTCGGGATGCCTACGCTGGCGATCCTGATCGGGCTGCAGGCGTCGGGGAAGACGACGTTCTATCGCCAAGAGCTCGCGCCTGCGTACGTGCACGTCAGCAAGGACAATTTCCCGAAGGCGCGGCATCGGCAGCGGCGGCAGATGCGGCTCGTTGAGGAGGCGCTGGCGGAGGGCCGGGACGTCGCCGTCGACAACACCAATCCCGCGCCCGAGGAGTGGCGGCCGTTGGCCGAGGCCGCGCGCCGGCATGGGGCGAAGGTCGTCGGTTACTGGTTCCCTCCGGATGTTCCCGGCACGCTGCTGCGCAACGCGGCGCGTACGGGGAAAACCCAGGTGCCCGACGTCGGGATCTATGCCACTCTCAAACGCCTGCGCCGTCCTCGGCGGCCCGACGGGTTCGACGAGATCTACGCCGTCCGGTTCGACGGGGCGGGTGGGTTCGACGTCCGGCCGTCGGCGGAGGAGGAGACGGAGTGAGGAGTAACGAGCTCGAGGCGCGGATGCGGGCGCTCGAGTGGTTCCACTCGTTGACCGTCCTGCCGGGCGCATGGGCCGTGGTCCGGGTCGACGGGCGTTCCTTCTCCCGATTCACCGAGAATCGTTTTGACAAGCCCTTCGACGTGCGGTTCTCCGGCTTCATGACCGAGGCGGCGCGCGCCCTGGTGACCGCGCTCGGTGGCCGCTACGCCTACACCGAGAGTGACGAGATCTCCGTCTTGCTCGACCGGTCCTCCGACCTGTTCGGGCGGGAGGTGGAGAAGCTCGTCTCGATCGCCGCGAGCGTCGCCACCGCCGCCTTCACCCTGGCCGTCGGCGAGCCCGTCCACTTCGACGCCCGCGTGTGGATGGGCACCGGCGTGGGCGACGTCGTCGACTATTTCTCCTGGCGGCAGGCTGACGCGGCACGCTGCGCCCTCAACGGCTGGTGCTACTGGACGCTGCGCGGCGAAGGTCGATCAGGCCGGGAGGCTACGCGGATGCTGCAGCACACGAGCGTCGCGGACAAGAACGAGCTCCTCTTCGCGCGCGGCGTCAACTTCAACGACGTGCCCGTCTGGCAGCGCCGCGGGATCGGGCTCTGGTGGGAGAGCTTCGAACGGCCGGGACGCGATCCGGTCCGGGGCGCCGTCACCGCCGTTCGGCGACGGCTGCACGTCGAGAGCGACCTTCCGATGAAGGACGACTACCGGGACCTCGTCCGGCGGATCGCCGAACCTGAGGACTGACGCGGCGCCCATAGGACGGCTGGGTGGCGTGCAGGACCACGTCCAGCGCGCGGTGCGGATCAGAGGCGTAACAGCCGCTGCCTCCCGCGCCGTTCGCCCCGACGACGGTCGACATTCAGTTCGACCGTCCGAAGACGAATCTCGACAGGGCCACGCGGTACTCGTCGGCCGACGGAGTCGCATAGACCTTCGCCCTGTCACGGTAGACGAAGGCAGATTTTGGGCAGAGCGGGCTGGCGGGGACTATCTTGGCCGACCCCACCTTATGCCCGGTGTGCGCTTCAAGGATCTTGATCTGGTAGGTCGCGGTGTACAGCCGTACTGAGCCTACGTTGTAGTCGCAATCGTCGCCGGTGGGGACCACGTGATGTCGTTCGGCGCAGGCCACCAACTGGACTCGGAGAGCGTCCGGCCCGCTTCCGCCGGGTGCCACATTCTTGCCGAAGACGTCGAGTTGTACCTCGCTCAGTCCCAGCGTCAACTGATCTTCCTTCGCGTACAGGGCGATCGGATGGGGCGGCGGGCCGGTGAAACGCGGGCTTTCGGGGTGATATCTCTTCCGGTCGCAAACGTCCTCGAGACTGCCGGCGGCCGTGGTGAGAGGTGAGTCGGTTTTCCGGTGGGGGAGCAGTGGACGGATCAGCACGGCGTAGACGATCAGGACGAGCGCAGTCAGGAGGACGCTCGCCACGGTGACCCGGAACCGGGGTACTTCTCCGGCAGGGTGCACGAGCTCGCGGCGGGAACCGTCGTACCTGGTCACCTGGCGAATCGACCTCCCTCGCGCCTGTCCCACCGGCGGCACGCTCCGCCCGGCGGCATCGATAAGAACGTTGCGGTCCGGTGTCACGTGGGTCAATAAGCGGCGGAGGAATGGGATAACGGGACGCAGTGGTCATCTTCCACCTGCTGAAATACCATCCCCCGTGGGATGCTCCACCAGCGGCGATAGGGACCACGTGCGAGATGCCCGACACGACGGAGCAGGAGGAGTTCGCCGACTACCTGCGCCTGCTGAAGAACCGGACCGGCCGTAGCTACGACGCCCTCGCCGCGCGGCTGGGCATCAGTTCCTCGACGCTTCACCGGTACTGCTCCGGGCGTCAGGTGCCGCCCGAGTACGCCGTGGCCGAACGAATCGCCCGGGAATGTGGAGCCGATCGGCAGGAACTGGCCAGGCTCCGGCATATGTGGGTTCGCGCCACCGAGACGCCTGGGAGTGCTCGGGACGCGGAGCCCGGCCCGGCGCGGGAGTCATCGGCGGTCGAGGCGTCGAGCACCGGCGAGGAACCACCCTCGGCGTACGCCACGGGCCCCGGCGCGCCGGCACCGCCCGGCCCATCGGCGTCGCGTCGGCCGATCGTAGTGATCGGCGTCGTGGTGTTGCTCATCTGCGGTCTCGGGGCATGGTGGGCGGTAGGCGGTCCGGGCGCGAGCTCCGCGCCGTCGCCGCCCGGGTCTTCGTCGACGAGGCCGGTACGCGCTGCGACGGCGCGCTCATCGCCGGCCGCCACGACGGCCACCATTCAGGACACCGCGATCGGGACCGGCGTCGGCACCGTTCAGTACACGGGAAGATCCTGGACCCGCTGCGGCGACGGCGGCGGATGCGTGACCACGCCGGATCACTCCTACTACTTCGGATACCGAGTCGGCCAGAGCTTCACGGTGCGGTTTCGCGGCAGCCAGATCAAGGTGTACGCGCCCACCGACCTCGCCGGCGGCATCGCCCGCGTGACGGTGGACGGAAGACCCGCCGGAACGGTCGACTTCCGCGCGTCCGCCGCCATCAACGGCCTGCGCTGGACGTCGGCGAACCTTGCCGACGGCGACCACGGGGTCACCTTCACCATCGGCGACACGGACCGCCAGGACAATGTGGTGCTGTTCGACCGGGCCGAGGTCACCGTGTGAGCTTCACGCGGACCGGGCCGCCGGTGAAGAGGTCTCACTCCGCCTACCTGAATAATGTGCACTTGTGATCACATTTGCGAACGCTCGGGTCGTGACCGTCCGACGTGTTCTGGATCCCGGCTGGCTGACGGTCCAGGACGGGCGGATCCGGGGCGTCGGCGCGGGTGATCCTCCGCCCGGAGACGGGCCGGTGCACGACCTCGGTGGCCGGTACGTCCTCCCCGGATTCGTCGACCTGCACATGCACGGGGGAGGCGGCGCGCAGATCACCACCGACGACCCGGAGGAGATCCTCGCGGCGGTCGCGTTCCACCGCGCGCACGGGACGACGCGTACGCTGGCCAGCCTGGTCACCGACGAACTCGACCGGATGGCCGCGTCGGTCCGTACGATCGCGGAGATCATCCGAGGCTCCAACGATCCGTCGATCGTCGGCGTGCACCTGGAAGGACCGTTCCTCAATCCGGCCAAGCGAGGGTCGCACCACGCGGAGTTCCTGCTGCCCCCGGACGTCACGGCCCTGCGGCACCTGCTGTCCGCCGGTGACGGCACCGTCAGGGTGGTGACGCTCGCGCCGGAGCTGCCCGGTGGCATGGACCTGCTGCGCGAGGTCGTCTCGGCGGATGTGATCGCCGCCGTCGGGCACACCACGGCCGACTTCGACCAGGCCCGGCAGGCGTTCGCCTCCGGGGCACGGCTGGCGACGCACCTGTTCAACGCGATGCGCGACTTCCACCACCGCGACCCGGGCCCGGCCGGCGCCGCGCTCGCCGACGACGCCGTCACCTGCGAGCTGATCAATGACGGTTTCCACGTCCACGAGGAGGCGGTCCGCATCGCCGTGGGCGCCGCGGGGCCGGAGCGGATCGCTCTCATCACCGATGCCACTCCCGCCGCCGGGATGACCGATGGCAGTTTTCACCTCGGGCCGGTTCCGGTGTTCGCCCGGGACGGCAAGGTGACGTTGTCCGACGGCACGATCGCGGGCAGCACCCTGACGATGGACGCCGCCGTACGGCATGCGGTGCACTGCGTCGGCCTCCCGATCACGACGGCGGCGATCGCCGCGGCGACGACCCCGGCCACCGTGCTCGGCATCGCCGACCGTACGGGCAGCATCCACCCCGGCAAGGACGCCGACCTCGTGGTCCTCTCGGATCGGCTGCAGGTCGAGACAGTGCTCAAGCAGGGGGCTGTCGTCCACGGCGATCTGCGCTAACGCGTCACCGGCGCCATCGGTGCGGTTTCAGCGACTTGGCCGCTATGAGGACGGTGCGTCCATGTCGTGCTCCTGCAACGGCTTATCGGGGATTCGATCAGGCCGGCCGTACGACCCGGCCTGGAGCCCCCGGAGCCGCACAGTCTCCGGAGTCGGCTCGGCTTCGCTCCCGCGCAGGCATCTCGCCTTCGAGCCCGCGGCTGCCGGCGGCGGACTCCGCGGTCAGGTCCGCGAGGAGGCGCAGGGCCGCCGCGGACGGGGAGCCCGGCTCGGCGTTCCAGACCATGATGCGTTGGCCCTGGTCGTCCGGGAGCGGCAGGACCTCCTCGGACAGGGTGAGCGTGCCGACGAGCGGGTGGCGGTACTCACGGGTGTTGTGCATGCAGTCGCCGACCGGGTGCGCGGACCACAGCGCGGCGAACTCCGGGCTCTTCATCGCCAGCTCGCCGACCAGCGCGGTCAGCGCCGGGTCGTCCGGGTAGCGGCCGGCGGCCAGGCGCAGGTAGGCGACGGCGTCGCGGGCCTTCTTCCGCCAGTCCGCGTACAGCTCGCGGGTGTGCGGGTCGAGGAACAGCAGCCGCGCCATGTTCGGCCGATCGGCCGGGCGCTCGGGGGCCTCGACGTCCAGGTGCCCGGCGATCAGCGCGTGGGCCATCCCGTTCCACGCGAGGGCGTCGGTGCGGCGCCCGATGACCATGGCGGGGGCGTTCCCGAAAGACTCGATCATCAGCCGTACGCCGGGGCGGACCCGCTCCGGGCGGGGGCGCCGCCGTGCGGCCGGGGTGGGGCGGGCGAGGCCGTGCAGGTACGCGCGTTCGCCTTCGTCGAGGTTCAGCGCGCGGGCGATCGCGTCGAGGACGGCGTCGGAGGCGTTCTGGCTCTGTCCCTGTTCCAGGCGCGTGTAGTAGGCGACGCTGACCCCGGCCAGCTGCGCGAGCTCCTCACGGCGCAGTCCCGGGACGCGGCGCCGGCCGCCGTAGTGGGTGAGCCCGACGTCCTCGGGGCGCAGCCGCGCACGGCGCGACCGCAGGAATTCTCCCAGTTCTGCCCGCTTGTCCATGCCATCCAGTATGTCGCCGTGCCGGGCGCGGAGCCTGACCCTGCCAGTGGTACGAACCCGGGGCGTACGCGAGACAGAGGGCTGGGTACGGCTCGCCGCACGCCGGAGTCTCTTCCCGTACGAACTCCCCTCACGGAAAGGGACGGTCATGGCCGTTCTGGAAGAGGTCGCCGGGCGGACCGGTGACCGGACGCGGATGACGGCGCGGCAGCGCATGGTCCTGGGGCTGCTGCTGGGCGCGCAGTTCATGCTCGCCGTCGACTTCTCGATCCTCAACGTCGCCCTGCCGGCCGTCGGCGAGGGCCTGGGTTTCGGCCTGCACGCCCTCCAATGGGTGGCGAGCGGGTTCGCGTTGCCCGCCGCCGGCCTCACCCTGCTGTCGGGACGGGTCGCGGACCTGTTCGGACGGCGGCGGATGTTCCTCATCGGCATGGCGCTGCTGGCCGCGGGGTCGCTGGTCGGCGGCCTCGCCGTCTCCCCGGCGATGCTGCTCACCGGCCGGGTGCTGCAGGGCATCGCGACCGCGATCGGCACCCCGGCGGCGCTGTCGCTGCTCACCACCTCCTTCCCGGAGGGGCCGCTGCGCTCCCGGGCGCTCGGGCTGAACGGCGCGCTGATGTCCGCAGGGTTCACCGCCGGTGCGGTCCTGGGCGGCGTGCTCACCGACCTGCTGAGCTGGCGCTGGGCGTTCCTGGTCAACGTGCCGATCGCGGTGTTCATCCTCGCCGTCACGCCGAAGCTCGTCGCCGGGGGCCGGGCCGCCGGGGGAACACGGCTCGACGTTCCGGGCGGGGTCACGGTGACGGGAGGCCTCCTCGCCCTCGTCTACGGCGTCACCGCGGCGGGGGAGCGGGGCTGGACGGCTCCGGTCACGCTGATCTCCCTGGCCGCCGCCGCGGCGCTGCTGGTGGCCTTCTGGTTCGCCGAGTCGCGGGCGGCGGCCCCGCTCGTGCCGGTACGGATCCTCCGGCGGCGCACGGTGGTCTGGGGCAACGTCGCCGGGCTCATCGCCTTCCTCACCGAGACCTCGCTGGTCTTCCTGATGACGCTGTACCTGCAGGAGGTGCTCCGCTACTCGCCGCTGGTCACCGGGCTCGCGTTCGGCGTCCTCGGCGCGGGTACCGTCACCGGCGGACTCCTCGGCGCCCGGGTGATCGCTCGGTTGGGGACGTACCGGGTGCTGGTCGGCGCGTTCGTCGTCCAGGCGGCCGCGACCGCGTCGCTGGTCGCGCTCGGCGACGCCCACCGCTGGATCCTGCTGTTCCTGGCCGCGACATTCGTCGGCGGCGTCGGCAACATGCTGGCGATCGTCGGCTTCATGGTGACCGCCACGTCCGGGCTGCCGGACGACGAGCAGGGGCTGGCCACCGGACTGGCGACCATGACGCAGCAGATCGGCATCACCATCGGGATTCCGATCATGAGCGCGATCGCCACCGCCCGTACGAGCGCCCTCGGCGGCCCGCACGCCACGGCGGTCCTCGGCGGGGTACGGCTCGCCGTGCTCGTCAACGCCGCCGTCGTTCTCGCGGGTGCCCTGCTCACGGGCCTGTCCCTGCGCCGCCGCACCGCCTCCTGACCCGAGCGGTCCTCCCGGGAGCCGTCACTTCTGGTTCAGCGATCAGTTGCCTTTCGGACATGTCCCAATAACCAACGGGTCACCCTTGTCCAGCTAGATGATCACTGAGCGATGAGGGCGTTACGGTCCTCGTCGCGCAGCCGGCCCCCGGGACGCCCGTACGGGGCCGTGAGATCGCAATCCACGCGCAGGTTCGCGAGGCGATCCGTGTTGACGGCCGTTCCGTCGAGATGAGTCGGCGGCGGCGAGATATCCGAAGGGAATTCCGCGATGGGCAATGTGAAGAGCAGGTTGGCGGCCTTGGGCGCCATGAGCGCCATCGGGGCGGCCATGGTCGTCGTCAATGCCGCGCCGGCGTCGGCCGCGGTCTGGCAGCACACGAACTGGGCCTACACGAAGGACTCCGGTGGCGCCGGAGGAAGGGCCCGAATCGAGATCTTCAAGTCGCGGGGCGGCAAGTGGGGAGGCAATTACACCCGCCTGACCAAGCTCGTCGTCCTGGACCGGGACGGCAACGACCACAAGGTCGCCTACGCGAGCGTCTGGACGAAGAACAAGAACGGGAAATGGGCGATGGTGACGACCAACGCGCCCGGCGACACCCCCCGGTACTGGCGGTACTGGGACGACTCGAAGCACGGCGATGCGCACAAGGATTACAGCTCGCTCGGCTACTACTACACGAGCGGCAGAACCATCAAGGCGCGGGTCTGCCTGGTGAACAAGGTCCTGCAGACGAGCGGTGCCAAGTACTGCAGCTGGACCACGCCGATCAGGGTGCCCTGACGCCTTTCCGTTCGGGTCACCCGTCCGCCAGCTCCAGGAGCTTCGTGACGGTGTTCCAGTTGCGGACGGTCGCCCGGACGCCGAGGCGCCTGGCCAGGATCGGTGGGAGCTTCGCCCGGCCGAGGCCGTTCGGGAAGTAAAGATAGAGGTCGTGTTCGCCCAAACCGAGCTCTTCGGGGGCGAACTCCGCCGGGTCGAGGGCGCGCAGCCGCTCGTGGTCCGGGGGCTCGGCCAGGAACGCCACGGCGAACTTGGCCGGGTCCCGGACCTCGAGGGGGTTGTTCTCGACGATCGCGCGCAGCTCTTCGGCCGTGCGCACCATCACCGGGACCGTACGGCCGAGAGCGGCGGCGAGGCCGTCCTCGATCGCGGCGGCGACCTCCTCCGCCGGCGCCTCCTGCGCGGTGAACACGGCGTTTCCACTGTTCAGATGGGTACGAACGCCGGTGTGGCCGAGCCCGGCCAGCACGTCCTTGAAATCGGCCATGGCGACCTTGGTGTCGCGGCCGACGTTGACCCCGCGCAGGAGAGCGACGTAGCGAGCCATGGCCCTACTCCACGGTCACGGACTTGGCGAGGTTACGGGGCTGGTCGACGTCGTGGCCCCGGGCGGTGGCCAGCTCGCAGGCGAACACCTGGAGCGGCACCGTCGCCACGAGCGGCTGCAGGAGCGTCGGCACGGCCGGCACCCGGATGAGCGTGTCGGCGTACGGGGCGACGGTCTCGTCGCCTTCTTCGGCGATGACGATCGTCCGGGCCCCGCGGGCGCGGATCTCCTGGATGTTGGAGACGATCTTGTCGTGGAGGATCGGCCGGGCGCGCGGCGGCACGACGACCACCACCGGCAGGTCCTGCTCGATCAGGGCGATCGGGCCGTGCTTCAGCTCACCGGCGGCGAAGCCCTCCGCGTGCATGTACGCGAGCTCCTTGAGCTTCAGCGCGCCCTCCAGGGCCACCGGGAAGCCCACGTGGCGGCCGAGGAACAGCACGCACCGCTCGTTCGCCAGGGAGCGGGCCAGCTCGCGGACCGGCTCGACCGTGCCGAGGACGGCCTCGACCTTCTCCGGCATGGTGCCGAGCAGCTGGACCATGGCGAAGACCTCGTCGCCCCACTTGGTCCCCCGGACCTGCGCGAGGTACAGCGCGATCAGGTAGACGGCGACGAGCTGGGTGAGGAACGCCTTCGTCGAGGCGACCGCGATCTCCGGGCCGGCGTGGGTGTACAGCACGCCGTCGCACTCACGCGGGATCGTCGAGCCGTTGACGTTGCAGATGCCGAGCACGTTGGCGCGCTGCTCACGCGCGTGGCGCACGGCCATCAGCGTGTCCATCGTCTCGCCGGACTGCGAGATCGCGATCACCAGGGTCGTACGGGTCAGGATCGGGTCGCGGTAGCGGAACTCGCTGGCCAGCTCCACCTCGCACGGGATCTGCGCCCAGTGCTCGATGGCGTACTTGGCGATCATCCCCGCGTGGTACGCCGTGCCGCACGCCACGATGATGATCTTCTCGACGTCGCGCAGCTGCTGGTCGGACAGGCGCATCTCGTCGAGGGTCAGCCGCCCGTCCGCGCCGACACGGCCCAGCAGGGTGTCGGCGACCGCCCGCGGCTGCTCGGCGATCTCCTTCAGCATGAAGTAGTCGTGGCCGCCCTTCTCGGCGGCGGAGACGTCCCAGTCGACGTGGTACTCCTTCACCTGCGCCGGAGTGCCGGCGAAGTCGGTGACGGTCACCCCGGACGGGCGCAGCTCGACGACCTGGTCCTGGCCGAGCTCGATCGCGTCGCGAGTGTGCGCGATGAACGCGGCCACGTCGCTGGCGAGGAAGTTCTCCCCGTCGCCGACGCCGACGACCAGCGGGGAGTTACGGCGCGCGCCGACGACGAGGTCCGGCTCGCCGGCGTGCACCGCGACCAGCGTGAACGCGCCCTCAAGGCGCCCGCAGACCCGCCGCATCGCCTCGGTCAGGCCCACGCCCTTGGCCGCCTCCTCCTCGAGGAGGTGCGCGACGGCCTCGGTGTCGGTGTCGGAGGACAGCTCGTGGCCGCGCTCCTCCAGCTCGACGCGCAGAGCCGCGAAGTTCTCGATGATGCCGTTGTGCACGACCGCGACCGCGCCGGTGCAGTCGGTGTGCGGGTGGGCGTTGCGGTCGTTCGGCGGCCCGTGGGTGGCCCAGCGGGTGTGGCCGATGCCCGCGTGGCTCTGCGGCGGCGGGCTCTCGGCGAGCGCCTCGCGCAGGTTGACCAGCTTGCCGGCCCGCTTGGTGACCGTCAGCTTCCCGTCGGCCAGAACGGCCGCGCCGGCCGAGTCGTAGCCGCGGTATTCCAGTCGGGCGAGCCCGTCGACGACCACGTCGAGAGCGGACTGCGAGCCGACGTACCCTACGATTCCGCACATGGGACGCCAGCGTAATGGCTCCAGCTGAACGACTAGACCAGTGCGGCCGCCGGCGTCCGCATCCGGCAAAGATCACCCATTGTGGGCGTCAGGGAACGCTAAGGTTTCGCCATGATCGCTGACGGGGGCGGCGTGCCCAGCCCCTATGTCGACTTCGGCCGCGAGGAGTGGCGGGAGCTGCGCGCGGGGATGCCGCTCTCGCTCACACCGGACGAGCTGGAGGCCATCCGCGGGCTGAGCGACCCCATCGACCTCGGCGAGGTCGAGCAGGTCTACCTCCCGGTGGCCCGGCTCATCGGCCTCTTCCGGGCCGCCGACGGACGCCTGCGGGACGCCGTCGGCGCCTTCCTCGGCGACCCGGTCGAACCCACCCCGTTCGTCATCGGCATCGCCGGCAGCGTCGCCGTCGGCAAGTCGACCGTGGCGCGCCTGCTGCGGACGCTGCTCGCCCGGGGGCCCGGCGAGCCGAACGTCGAGCTCGTCACCACCGACGGCTTCCTCCACCCGAACGCGACGCTCGCCGAGCGCGGGCTCATGAGCCGCAAGGGCTTCCCGGAGTCGTACGACCGCCGGGCGCTGCTGCGGTTCGTGTCCGCGGTGAAGGCGGGCGCGGCCGAGCTGTCCGTCCCGGTGTACGACCCGCTGTCCTACGACATCGCGCCCGGCGTACGGCAGGTCGTCCGGCGGCCCGACATCCTCATCGTGGAGGGCCTGAACGTGCTGCAGACCGCCCGGCCGGGCGGCCTCGCGGTGTCGGACCTGTTCGACTTCTCGCTCTACGTCGACGCCCGGATCGACGACATCCGCCGGTGGTACATCGACCGCTTCTTCGACCTGCGGCGCACGGTGTTCACCGACGACCGGTCCTTCTTCCACCCGTACGCGCAGGTGGAGGAGGACGAGGCGGCGGCGTACGCGGAGAAGCTCTGGCGGGACATCAACGAGGTCAACCTCGTGGCCAACATCCTGCCCACCCGAGACCGCGCCACCCTCGTCCTGCACAAGGACCGCGACCACCGGATCCACCGCGTACGCCTCCGCCGCATCTGAATTTCAGCGTTTTACGACCAAAAGCGAGCAGCAGGCGCCGAAGACGGCGACCGCCGCCAGCGCGGCGCCGGTCACCGCCAGGGCGTGACCGGTCGGCGGCGCCACGCTGAGGAACAGCGTGCCGAACGTCGCGACGCCCACCACCTGACCGAGCTGGCTCATCGTGACGAGCAGGCCGCTGGCGTCCGCCGCGTCCGCGACCGGGACGTCGGCGAGCGCCATCGTCAGCATCGGGCTGAACGCCCCGCCCAGGCCGAGACCGGTCAGGCCCATCGCCACCTCGAGCCCCGCCCCACCGGACTGGAAGGCCCCCAGCCCGACGTACCCGACGGCCGCCACCAGGAAGGCCGCCGGGATCATCAGGCGGTGCCACCGGGCGGGCACCCGCCGCCAGTTCAGGCTGGCCAGCGCGAAGCCTCCGGCGCCGGGGATGAAGGACAGGCCGGCCCGCAGCGGCGTCTCGCTCAGACCGCCCTGCAGGTGCAGGGCCAGGCTGAACAGGAACCCGCCGAAGGTCGCCATGCACACGAAGATCGCGGCGGCGCCGGGGAGGACGCCGGGTGTGCGCAGCAGCCGGCCCGGGATCAGCGGAGCGGTCGCCCGCCGTTGCAGGGCGACGAAGACGCCGAAGAGCACGACGCTGCCGGCCAGCATCAGCCAGCCCCACCCGGGCCAGCCCTCCTCGTGCCCGAGCACGAGCGGCACGACGAAACAGACGACCGCCGCGGACAGGCCGATCACGCCGGGGAGGTCCAGGCGGCGTCCCGGCTCGCCGGTGTCGCCCGGCAGGACGCGCGGCCCGGCGAGCAGCAGCACGATCCCGATCGGGACGTTGACGAGGAACACCGGGCGCCAGCCGGTGCCGAGGATGTCGGCGCTGACCAGGGCACCGCCGACGACCTGCCCGACGACGGCGCCGCCGGACAGCACGGCCGAGTAGAGGCTCAGCGCCCGCGCCCGGGCGGTGCCGGTGAAGGTTCGTTGGATGAGGCTCATCACCTGGGGCACCATGAGCGCGGAGCCCGCTCCCTGGACGAACCGGAACGCGATGAGCAGTCCGGCCGTCCCGGCCAGCCCGCAGGCCAGGGACGCGGCGGTGAATATCGCCAGCCCGCCCAGGAAGGCGCGCCGGTGCCCGAGGATGTCGCCGAGCCGCGCACCGGTGATGAGCAGCATGGCGTACGCGATGGTGTACCCGGCGATGACGAGTTGCAGGCCCGCGCCGGAGGCGTGCAGGTCGGTACGGATGGTGGGGGCGGCCACGTTGACCACGGTCACGTCGAGGACCGCCATGAACTGGCCGAGCATGATGATCGTTAGTAGCCCGCCGCGGCGGACCGGTGTGGGTGCCGCCGGGGCGTCGAGGGTGATCTGGGCCATGCGTCGAGCCTGTCGGCGGCGCGGTACGGGTGGTGAGAGCCCAGTGATACTGGTGTTGCCAGCACCCGCCACCGCGATTCAGCGCCCCCGCACCCCCGAGCCGCCGAGCTTCGCGCCACGAGGGTCGTCGAGGGCCGGATTCGCCGGTTCGCAGTCGGCCTTGGCGATCAACGTGTCATGATCATCGGGCTGGATTCCCGGGCAACCGGGATATACCTCATATTCCCCCTCGAGGTAGACGCCGTGAACTCACGCATCCTGGCCCTCGCCACCGCCGCCACGGGCGTGCGGCGCGCCGCCGGGTGATACGGGTGGTGGGAGTCCGCTGATACTGGTGTTGACAGCACCTGGCACGGCCGCCGGGGTTGCCGCACCATGGACGGATGACCGTGACCACCCCGCGACGGCGGACCGAGCTGGCCGCCTTCCTGCGTAGCCGCCGGGAGCGCATCACCCCCGCCCAGGTGGGCCTGGCGCCCGGCCTGCGCCGCCGTACGCCGGGCCTGCGCCGCGAGGAGGTCGCCCAGCTCGCCGGAGTCGGGGTCACCTGGTACACCTGGCTCGAACAGGGCCGGCCGATCAACGTGAGCGTCCAGATCCTCGACGCGATCGCTCGCACGCTCCGCCTCGACCAGACCGAGCGCGAGCACCTCTACCGGCTGGCGGACATCCCCTCGGTGCCCGGCCCGGCGCTCCACGACCGTCTCGAGCCCCAGGTGCAGACGGTCCTCGACAGTCTGGTGCCCCTCCCGGCCACGGTCATGACCAGCCGCTACGACGTCCTCGCGTGGAACGCCGCGTACGCGGCGATCTGGCCGAAGGTGCGGGAGAGCGACACGCCCCGGAACCTCCTGTGGCGGCTGTTCGTGACCCCGGAGTGCTGCAGCCCGATGGTGAACCGCGACGAGGAGCTGCCGCAGATGGTCGCGACGTTCCGCGGGGCGTTCGGCCGGCACCTCGGCGAGCCCTCCTGGACCGAGCTCGTCCAGAACCTGTCCTCGGCCAGCCCGGAGTTCGCCGAGATGTGGGCCGCGCACGACGTCGCCGTCCCGTCGACGCGGGTGAAGGTCTTCCGGCACGCCTCGGTCGGCGTGATCCGGCTGTCGGTGGTCAACTTCGCCGTCAACGCCACCCCGGAGACCCGGATGGCGGTCTACACGCCGGCCGACGTGGAGAGCCGCGAACGCATTCAGTGGCTGATCGACCACCCCGGCGCCCCCGCCGTCGACCACGTCCACGAGGTGACGGCCCGCGTGGAGTGATAAACCTGGTCGAGTGATCGTCGGAGTGGGGATCGACGTCGTGGACGTCGCCCGATTCGCCAGGTCGCTGGAGCGCACGCCGAACCTCGCCCTCCGGCTCTTCACCGACCACGAGCGCGAGCTGCCCGTACGGTCCCTGGCCGCGCGGTTCGCCGCCAAGGAGGCCCTGGCCAAGGCTCTCGGCGCGCCGGGCGACCTCCTGTGGCACGACGCGGAGGTGCGCCGGGCCGAGAACGGCCGCCCCACCCTGCACGTCAAGGGCACCATCGCGGAGGCGGCCCGCCGGCTGGGCATCACCACATGGCATGTGTCGCTCAGCCACGACGGCGGCGTCGCCGTCGCGGTGGTCATGGCCGAGAACGTCCGATGAGGAGGCGAGCGTGATGCGGTACGCGCACGAGGTGGAGAAGGTACGGACCGCCGAGCGAGCGCTGATGGCCCGTCTGCCCGAAGGCACGCTCATGCGGCGCGCCGCGGCCGGCCTGGCCGCGGTCTGCGCCCGGCTCCTCAGCAGCGGGCGCGAGGTCGGTCTGGGGGTCTACGGCGCGCCGATCGTCCTCCTGGTCGGCAGCGGCGACAACGGCGGCGACGCCCTGTACGCGGGCGCGGGCCTGGCCCGGCGCGGCGCGCGGGTCACCGCGATCCTCGCCGGGACCAAGACCCACGAGGGCGGGCTGGCCTCGCTCCGCGCCGCCGGCGGCAGGGCGGTGCCCGCCACGGACGAGGCCGAGGCCGCGGCCGAGATCGACCGTGCCGATCTGATCATCGACGGCATGCTCGGCATCGGCGGCCGGGGCGGCCTGCGCGAGCCGTACGCCTCCCTGGCCGGACGCGCGGCGGACAGCGGCTCGGTCGTCGTCGCCTGCGACCTGCCCAGCGGCATCGACGCGAGCACCGGCCAGGTCGACGGCGCGGCCGTCAAGGCGGACGTCACCGTCACCTTCGGCACGTACAAGCCGGGCCTGCTCGTCGACCCGGGCGCCCGGCACGCGGGTGTGGTCGAACTCGTCGACATCGGCCTCGGCCCGTACCTTTCCGACCCGGACGTCTGTGCGCCGCGCGGCGAGGACGTCGCGGCCTGGCTGCCCCGGCCGACCCACGAGTCGGACAAGTACCGGCGCGGCGTCGTCGGCGTGCTGGCGGGCGGGGAGGCCTTCACCGGGGCCGCCGTCCTCGCCGTCGGCGGGGCGGTGCACGGCGGTGCCGGCATGGTGCGGTTCGCGTCGTCCGAGCACCCGGTGGAACTGGTCCGGCACCGCTGGCCGGAGGCCGTCACCACCGTCATCGGCGACTCGCTGGACCAGGTCGGGCGCGTGCAGGCGTGGGTGGTCGGGCCCGGGCTCGGCACCGACGAACGGGCCGAGGCGCTGCTCACCCAGGCCCTCGCCTCGGACCTGCCGGTTCTCGTGGACGCCGACGGGCTCACGATCCTGTCGCGGCGCCGGGACCTGTTGTGGCGGACCCCGCCGACCCTCCTCACCCCGCACGCCGGGGAACTGGCCCGGCTGCTGGGCACGGACGCCGCCGAGGTCGAGTCGCGGCGGCTGGAGCACGTGCGCCGCGCCGCCGAGGAGCTGAACGCCACCGTCCTGCTCAAGGGCTCCACCACGGTCATCGCCGAGGCCGAACGCCCGGTGCGGGTGAACCCGACCGGCACGCCCTGGCTGGCCACGGCGGGCACCGGCGACGTCCTGTCCGGACTCACCGGCACGCTGCTGGCCGGCGGCCTGTCGGCGATCGACGCGGCGGCGGCCGCGGCGTACCTGCACGGCCTGGCCGGACGGCTGTCCGCCGACCCGCACGCCGACGGCGCCGCGCCGATCAGCGCGTACGACGTCGTCGACGCCCTGCCCGCCGCGTTCCGCACCCTGTCCGCCTGACCGGGACAGGCGGCCGGCGTCGTACGAGGCGTTCCGCGCACCCGCTCATCGGAGGGCGGTCTGTGCCGCGTGTTCGGCTGGTATTCATCTGACCGGGACGGACGGCAGATGTCGTGGCGTTCCGCGGCCGCCGGACCGGAACGCGCGGCATCCGGCACGGTCTCGCCTGACCGGGCCGCGAGGATGGCCGGAGCTCACGCCGATGGCTGCCACACTGGAACGCATGGTGAACGTCCCCGCGACAGCGCGTGTCGACCTGGCGGCGATCAGGCACAACGTCGGCGTCCTCCGCGAGAAGGCGGCGGGCGCCGAGGTCATGGTGTGCGTCAAGGCCGACGGGTACGGGCATGGCATCGTCCCGGTCGCGCACTCCGCGCTGGCGGGCGGCGCGACCTGGCTGGGCGTGGCCTCGCTCGCCGAGGCGATGACGCTGCGGCGGGCCGGCGTCGACGCGCCGCTGCTGTGCTGGCTGTACGGCCCGGGCGAGCCGTTCGAGGAGCCCATCGGCGCCGGCGTCGACCTGACCGCGAGTTCGGTGGGCCAGGTGGAGGAGATCGCGCGGGCCGCCGTGCGCGCCGGCCGTACGGCGCGGCTGCACCTCAAGGCCGACACCGGGCTGTCCCGCAACGGCGCGACCGGCGCCGAGTGGCCGTTGGTCGTCGACGCCGCGCTCCGCGCCCAGGCCGAGGGGCCGGTGCGGGTGGTGGGGCTGTGGTCGCACATGGCGTGCGCGGACGAGCCGGGCCATCCGTCGATCTCCGCGCAACTGAAGATCTTCGCCGAGGCCGTCGAACTGGCCGAGAAGGCCGGCGTACGCCCGGAGCTCCGGCACCTGGCCAACTCCGCGGCGACGCTGACGATCCCGGAGGCGCACTACGACCTCGTCCGGCCCGGCATCGCCGCGTACGGCCTGACCCCCATCCCGGGCCAGGACTTCGGCCTGCGGCCCGCGATGACCCTCACCGGGCGGCTGGTCAACGTCAAGCGGGTCCCGCCGGGCACGGGCGTGTCGTACGGGCATCGCTACCTCACCGAAGGGGAGACGACGCTCGGGCTCGTCCCCCTGGGATACGCCGACGGGATCCCGCGCAGCGGCACCAACCTCCTGGAGGTCTGGGCGGCGGGGCGCCGGCGGCGCATCGCCGGCACGGTCTGCATGGACCAGTTCGTCATCGATGTGGGCGACGACGCGATCGAGGCCGGGGACGAGGTGATCCTCTTCGGCCCGGGCGATCGGGGCGAGCCCACCGCCCAGGACTGGGCCGACCTGCTCGGCACCATCTCGTACGAGATCGTCACCCGCATCGGCGCCCGCGTCCCCCGCGTGTACGAAGGATCCCCCGTATGAACAAGAAGCGCATCGGTCTGATCGGTGCGGCGGTCGGCACGTCCGCCGCGATCGGCGTCGGCGCGGTCGTCGCCGCCCGCAAGTACGCCGTCGGGCGGGCCCGGCTGGCCCCGGACCCGGACGCGGGCGAGCCGTTCGGTGAGCTGCGCGGGCGTCCGCTGACGGTCGAGGCGACCGACGGAGTGCCGCTCCACGTCGAGATCGACGGGCCGGACGACGCCCCTTTCACGGTCGTCTTCTGTCACGGCTACGCCCTGAGCCAGGACTGCTGGCACTACCAGCGCCGCGACCTCGGCCGGGACGGCGACCTGCGGATGGTCTTCTGGGACCAGCGCAGTCACGGCCGGTCCGGGCGCAGCGACCTGACCCACGCCACCGTCGACCAGTGCGGCGCGGACCTGTTCGCGGTGCTGGAGGCCACGGTCGAGCCGGACGCGCCGGTGGTCCTGATCGGCCACTCGATGGGCGGCATGACGATCATGGCGCTGGCGGACGCCCACCCGGAGCTGTTCGAGAGCGGCCGGATCGCCGCCGTCGGTCTGATCAACACGTCCTCGGGCGAGCTGGCGGAGCTGACCCTGGGCCTGCCGATGGCGTTCGGGAAGGTGTTCAAGGCGGCGCTGCCCCGGGTGACGCGCGGCCTCGGCGGCAAGCCCGCCGAGCTGATCGACCGGGGACGGCGGGTCGGCGCCGACGTGGCGTTCATGGTCACCCGCCGGATGGCCTTCGGCGACAAGAACGTGAGCCCCGCGGTCGTGGACTTCCTGGAACAGATGATCCGGGCGACGCCGATCGACGTGATCGCGGCGTTCTACCCGACGCTCGCGGCCCACGACAAGCTCGCGGCGCTGGAGGTGTTCGAGGACGTGCCCGCGCTGGTGGTGGTCGGCGACGAGGACCGCCTGACGCCCGCCGCGCACGGGCGGGCGATCGCGCAGGCGCTGCACGACGTCGAACTCGTCGAACTGGCCGAGACGGGCCACGTCTCCATGATGGAGCATCCTGAGATCGTCACCCAGGCGCTCGTCCGGCTGATCGACCGCGCGCGCCGCGTCGAGGAAGAGGAGCGGTCGGCGTGAAACCCATCCCGGTTCCCACCGATGAGGCGATGCGCGAGCTGGGCCGCAGGCTGGCCGGCGCGCTGCGCGCCGGAGACCTGGTCGTGCTGTCCGGGCCGCTCGGCGCGGGCAAGACGACGCTGACCCAGGGGCTGGGCGAGGGCCTGAAGGTCCGGGGGCCGATCACCTCACCGACCTTCGTCATCGCCCGGGTGCATCCGTCGCTGGCCGGGGGACCGTCCCTGGTGCACGCCGACGCCTACCGCCTCGGAGGTCTCGACGAGGTCGACGATCTCGACCTCGACCTGCAGGACGCCGTGACCGTCGTCGAGTGGGGCGAGGGCCTGGTCGAGGACCTGTCCGAGGACCGCCTGGAGGTCACGATCGAGCGGAGCGACTCGGAGGAGCGCACCGTCCGCATCACCGGGGTAGGGGCGCGTTGGGCGGACTCGCCGATCGATCACGTACTGTGACCGACTCCGTCGATTAACAGGATCTGGCCCGGTTCCTTTCCCACTTGGCGCAGACGTTTCAGGGATCTTGCAATACCCTCTCGAATAAATCTCACCTTCCTGGCAGATCAGGACATATAGGTCGAGAGGGAGAGATCCGGTGAGCGGTCGTCGTCGTGCCCCCCGCCCGACCGGACGCAGCAGACGCGTCTGGGCCGGTGCGGGCGTCCTCGCAGTGGTCGTCGCGGCCTGCGCCGTAGCGGCGTTCGCCTTCCTCCGTACGGGCGACAACGCCCGGCACGCGGCGTCGTCGAAGGCAGGCGGCGGGCCGCAGAACTCGCCCATGAGCGCCCCCGGAGGCTCCGAGCGCGACGTGGTCCCCGACGCCTGCACCGCGCTGAGCCAGAAGGTCGCCGACGAACTCGCCCCGAGCGCCGAGCGCACCGAGATGGACCAGGGGAACCAGTCCGACCAGCACAGCGAGTGCGCGTGGAGCCTCTACGGGAACACGGGCCGGCAGCTGTCCGTCGAACTGCGCGCCATGAGCGCCCAGGGCAAGACCAGCGCGACCGCCGTCGCGACCCAGACGTTCGGCGCGGAGTGGGAGTCCGACCGCACGGGCAAGGACCTCGGCGACACGGTTCAGGTACGTGACAGCCGTGGCGTCAGCGGCGTCGGTGAACAGGCGTACGTGGTGTACACGGTGGACAAGGGCGAGGTCGGAGGGGCCGTCGCCAACGCCCGCCTCGCCAACGTCCTCGTCACCGTCCACTACTCCGGCGGCGACGGCCAGGACAACGCCGCGAAGCCCCTCTCGTCCTCCGACGCCACGAACGGCGCCCTCTCCGCCGCCCGCGACGTCATCTCCAAGCTCCAGTCCCAGTCCTGACCCGGCCGCACGGCGCCGCTCGCTGCGCCCGCCGAGCGCCTGACCGGGTCCCGACCGGGCCGGACAGCGCCGCTCGCACGCCCGACGAGCGCTTGACCGGGCCTGACCCGGCCGGGCGGCGGCGGTCGGCACGCCCGTGGAGCGCCCTGACCGGGTCCTGACCCGGTCGGACCGGTGCCGTGGGCGCGCTACGCTCATAGGTCGTGCTGGTCTTGGCTTTCGACACCGCTACCGCCGCGGTCACCGTCGCCCTGAGCGAGGGCACCTCCGGCGGCGTTCGCCTGCGCGCCGAGTCGAACGCGGTCGACCGGCGGCGGCACGCCGAGGTGCTCGCCCCCGCCATCGCGACCGTGCTCGACGAGGCCGGGGTGACCCGGGCCGACCTGTCGGCCATCGCGGTCGGCGTCGGCCCCGGGCCGTACACCGGGCTGCGCGTCGGACTGGTGACCGCCCGCGCGCTCGGCACCGTGCTCGGCATTCCCGTGCACGGCGTCTGCACCCTCGACGTCCTCGCCTGGCAGTCCGGCCGTACGAGCCCCTTCGTCGTGGCCACCGACGCCCGGCGCAAGGAGGTCTACTGGGCGCGCTACGACAGTGCCGGCGTCCGCGTCGCCGGGCCCGCCGTCGGCAAGCCCGCCGAGGCGGCCGAGCCGGGCCTACCCGCCGTCGGGGAGGGCGCGCTCCTCTACGCCGACACGCTCGCCGGGCAGGAGCCCGCGCTGCCGTCCGCGGCCGCGCTCGCCGACCTGGTGATCACCCGGCTGAACGGCGGCGACGGCCCCGCGCTGGTGCCGCCGGTCCCGCTGTACCTCCGCAAGCCCGACGCCCGTGAACCCGGCCCGCGCAAACGGGTGACGCCGGCATGACGCTGCGCCCGATGACCGCCGACGATTTGCCCGACGTCCTTGCGCTCGAGCCCGTCCTGTTCCCCGAGGAGTCCTGGTCGGAGGACGCCTACCGCGAGGAGCTGTCCGACCTGAGCGGCACGCGGCACTACGTCGTGATCGAGGACGACGACGGGCGCTTCGCCGGCTGGGCCGGCCTGGCCGCCGTCGGAGACCAGGCCGACGTGCTGACCATCGGCGTCCGGCCGGAGTCGCAGGGGCGGGGGTTCGGCACTCGGCTGCTGACCGCGCTGCTGGGGGAGGCCGCCGCGCGCGGCTGCCCCGAGGTCTTCCTCGACGTGCGCGCCGACAACGACCGGGCGCGGCGGTTGTACGAGCGGTTCGGCTTCACCCAGGTCGGTATTCGCAAGCGCTACTACCAGCCGTCCGGGGTGGACGCGATCGTGATGGTCCGTGACGCGCGGCGGAGCGGAGTGCCCGCCGGACAGGAAGTGGGAACATGAGGGACGAGCCCCTGGTCCTGGGGATCGAGACGTCCTGCGACGAGACGGGCGTCGGAATCGTGCGCGGCCACACGCTGCTCGCCGACGCCATCGCCTCCAGCGTCGACGAGCACGCGAGGTTCGGCGGGGTGGTCCCCGAGGTGGCGTCGCGAGCCCACCTGGAGGCCATGACACCGACCGTCGACCGTGCCCTGGCCGACGCCGGCGTGACCCTGAACGACGTCGACGCGATCGCCGTCACCGCCGGCCCCGGGCTGGCCGGTGCCCTCCTCGTCGGCGTCGCCGCCGCCAAGGCCTACTCCCTCGGCCTCGGCAAGCCGCTGTACGGCGTCAACCACCTCGCCGCCCACGTCGCCGTCGACCAGCTCGAACACGGCGCCCTGCCCAAGCCGTGCGTGGCGCTGCTCGTCTCCGGTGGCCACTCGTCACTGCTGCTCGTCCCCGACGTCGCCTCCGACGTACGCCCGCTCGGCGCCACCGTCGACGACGCCGCCGGCGAGGCGTTCGACAAGGTCGCGCGGGTGCTCGACCTCGGCTTCCCCGGCGGCCCGTACATCGACCGCGCGGCCCGGGAGGGCGACCCCGGCTCGGTGTTCTTCCCGCGCGGCAAGTACGACGACGGCACCTACGACTTCTCCTTCTCCGGCCTCAAGACCGCCGTGGCCCGCTGGGTCGAGGCCCGCGAGCGCGCCGGCGAGCCGGTGCCGGTCGCCGACGTCGCCGCGGCCTTCCAGGAGGCGGTCGTCGACGTGCTGACCAAGAAGGCCATCGCCGCCTGCAAGGACAACGGGGTCTCCCACCTGCTCATCGGCGGCGGTGTCGCGGCCAACTCCCGGCTCCGCGCGCTCGCCCAGGACCGCTGCGACGCGGCGGGCATCCAGCTGCGGGTGCCCCGCCCGAAGCTGTGCACCGACAACGGCGCGATGGTCGCGGCACTCGGCTCCGAGCTCGTCGCCTCCGGCCTGAGCCCCTCCCACCTCGACCTGCCCGCCGACAGCTCCCTTCCGATCACCCAGGTCCTGGCATAGAGCAGCTTCCGGCTCGCCTCAGCGGTTTCGCGATACCCTGTAGTTCTGTTAGCAGCGGAACCGGCTTATTTCCCGAACCGTGAGCCGACCTGAACGCCTAGGCCGGGGCCACGATCGGGAGGGAACGCGTGCGGGTCCACGGTGCTCGGCCCCGTCGGCTGAGTCGGCTGGGCCGCGTCAGCCCGCAGCCTGCCCGCCGCAGAACACCGTGTTGACGAGCCCCTGCACCAGCTTCTGGTAGGCGCCCACCGGGGCGTCTACGCCGTCCACGTAGGTCACCGAGGCCTCCATGGTCTTGCCGGCGTCGGGCGTGCTGTACATCAGCGTCCCAGAGCCTTGGACGCCGCCGTTGTGGTTGATCAGGATGGTGCCGCTGCAGTTCGAGTCCGCGCGCAGCTCGTACAGCCCGAGGCCGTAGTCGCTCGTCGGGTCGTCGGTCGGGTGCGGCTTGAGCATCTCGGCCAGCAACGGGGCCGGGAGGAGCCTGCCACTCAGCAGCGCGGAGATGAATGTGTTGAGGTCCTCGGTGGTCGAGATCATCTCCCCGGCGCTGGAGATCCAGGAGGGGTTCTGGCGGGTGACGTCGACCGTCTTCCACTGGTCGCCGTCCTGGTACCGGTAGTAGCTGTGCGCGTGCGGCCCGGGGATCTCCGTCCGGGTGCCCGGCACCACGGTGTCCCGCAGCCCGAGCGGCCGCAGGATCCGCCGCTGCATCTCCGTGGCGTACGAGTGGCCGGTGACCTTCTCGATCAGCAGCCTGGCCAGCACGTAGTTGGTGTTGGAGTAGCTCCAGTCCGTGCCCGGAGCGAACCGCGCCGGCTTGGACAAGGCGAATCGGACCAGCTCCTCCGGCCGGTAGGTGTGGAACCGGTTGTCCACCCACTCCTTGCCTGACCATGGGATCCCCGGCACGAACGTCCCGTCGGGGTAGCGCTCGCCGCCGGCGTAGTTGAACAATCCGCTGGTGTGCTGCAGCAGCATCCGCACGGTGATCCGCTTGTCCAGTCCGAGCTGGGGCAGGTAGTCGGCCACCGGGGTATCCAGCCCGATCTTGCCCTTGGCCACCAGTTTCAGCACCAGGGTCGCGGTGAAGGTCTTGGTGGTGCTGCCGATCCGGAACCGCCCGTTCGTCGGCGGCTTGGCGGTCTGGCCCAGCTTGCGCACCCCGGCGCTGCCGACCCAGTCGCCCCGCTGATCATGCACGCGCAGCTGCACCCCGGCGAGACCGGAATCGACGAACGCCTGGATGGCCTTCTGCAGCTCCGGGCGATCCTGCCCGGCAGCGGCCTTCGGCACGGCCCTGCTGTCCGCGGTGGCCACCCCGGGTGCGGCCACCCCGGCCAGCAGCGTGGCCGCCAGCGCCGTGACCCCCACCCGCCGGAAGACCCGTCGCGTCCGGACTCCGTTGCCCTTGGTGATTTCTGGGGATCGAGTCTTCATGCTTCCTCTCTCTGGTGTCGCGCTCAGGCGAACAGCTCGCCGAGCAAGTTGAGGAAGGCGCCCCTCCGGTGTGGGTTGCCGGATGGGGTGCCTTCGCGTTGTGCCGGTGGTCAGGCGCTGACCGTCTTCTTGTAGAGGCGGGTCGCCAGCGGGATGAAGGCGACCAGCATGACGGCGATCCAGAGCAGCGATGCCGGGATGGCGTGCTGCATGGGCCAGGCGTTCGAGGTCTTCATCGCGCTGCTGGTGTTGCCGAAGAGTTCGCGGGTGGCTCGGGTGAACGTGGAGATGGGGTTCCAGTCGGCGACGACGCGCAGCGGTGTGGGCAGTTTGGAGCTGTCGACGAAAGCGTTGGAGACGAACACCAGCGGGAAGGAGAGCATGGTGGCGATGTTGTTGAAGCTTTCCGGGGTGCGCAGGGCCAGCGCGACGGTCGCGGTGAACCAGGAGAAGGCGTAGGCGAACAGCAGCAGCAGCCCGAAGCCGAGGACGGCCTCGTACGGCGAGGTGTGCACCCGCCAGCCGACGATCAGTCCCATCACCGCCATGACGACCAGGCCGACGAGGTTCATCAGCAGGTCGCTGACGGTCTGGCCGATCAGCACCGCGGACGGGGCCATGGGCAGCGAGCGGAACCGGTCGAAGATGCCCTTCTGCAGGTCCAGGGTCAGCGTGTAGCCGGTGATCTGCGCGCCCGTGATGACGGCTTGGACGAAGATGCCGGGGAGCAGGAACTCCCGGTACGACATGCCGGGGACGTGGATGGCGCTGCCGAAGACGTAGGCGAACATCAGCACGAGCACGATCGGCAGCATGATGACGCTACCGAGCAGGTCCGGCGACCGCCGGATCTTCAGGGTGTTGCGTTTGGCGATGGTCCAGCCATCGACGATGGGCATGGTGAGCGCGTTCATCGGGTGGCCTCCTGGACCTGCTCTTCGGTGCCGGACGCGCGGTGTCCGGTCAGGGTGAGGTAGACGTCGTCGAGGGTCGGCCGCCGAAGCCCGGCGTCCCGGATCCCGACTCCTTCGTCGGCCAGCCGGCCGAGGACCTGGCGGAGCGCCTCGGGGCCGTCGGTGACCGGGATGGTGAGCTTGAGCGATTCCGGCACGGTCTGCATGGCGCCGACGGCGACCCAGGCGAGCGTCTGCCGGGCGGTCTCCAGTTCGGCGGCGCTGGTCACGGTCAGCTCGATGCGGTTGCCGCCGACCCGGTCCTTGAGTTCGTCGGCCGTGCCGCGGGCGATGGCGCGTCCGTGGTCGACCACCATGATCTGGTCGGCGAGGTGGTCGGCCTCCTCCATGTACTGGGTGGTCAGTAGCAGCGTGCTGCCGGCCGCGACGATTTCGGAGATGGTGTCCCACAGCGCGGCGCGGGCGCGGGGGTCCAGGCCTGTGCTGGGCTCGTCCAGGAACAGCACCGGCGGGTCGGCGACCAGCGCGCCGGCGAGGTCGATGCGGCGGCGCATGCCGCCGGAGTAGCCCTTGACCGGGCGGTCGGCGGCGTCGGTGAGGTCGAAGCGTTCGAGCAGCTCGCGGGCGCGGGCCTTGCTGCGCTTGACGCCCAGGTGGTACAGCCGCCCGACCATCTCCAGGTTCTCGGCGCCGGTGAGGTGCTCGTCGACGGCGGCGTACTGACCGGACAGCCCGATGTACGAGCGCAGCCGCCGGGCGTCACCGACGACGTCGCATCCGGCGACGGTGGCGCGGCCGCCGTCGGGACGCAGCAGCGTGGTCAGCACCCGCACCGTCGTGGTCTTGCCGGCGCCGTTCGGGCCGAGCAGGGCGAGCACTGTTCCTTGCGGGACGGAGAAGCTCAGCCCGTCCAGAGCGGTCACCTCGCCGTATCTCTTGACCAGTCCTTCGGCTGTGATCGCGTCGTTCATGAGGGGTCTCCTTGCTGATGTTCGGGGCAGGATGCGTCAGGACGCGGTGTGACGCGCTGGCGCCGGCACATCGCCCTGGACGGGAGGGGATCAACGGGGATCGGGGAAACGCCCGGGCCTCTGCCAAGGGAGTACGGGGCGAGGCGAACGGGTGATCGGGCCTCGTGACGCTGCGAGGTCACGGAGTCGGGCGAAAGATCGCAGCCCGGTCAGAAGATGTGGGGAAGTGGGCGGCAGGCCGGTGCCCGCCGGGGATCAGGTGTCAGATCGGCGTCCCTCTCGTACGGCTCAGTCCTGAGAAGTCAGGGCGGCGCGGCGGATCACGATGTCACCGAGTGAGGTGCGGGCGCGGACCTCGACGGTCCGGTCGGCCTCTCCGGGGCCGTCGGTCGTGTCCAGCATGTTGTGCACGCTTCCGGCGGTGGAGTGCACGTCGAGCCAGGCCGCAGTGCCCTCGCGGACACCGACCTCCAGCTGACCGGCGCCGGCCTGCATGACGACGGTGCCCTGAGAGACCTCACCGATGCGGATCATGCCCGCTGCGGTCTTCGCCTCGACGTCGGCAAGCGCCCGGTCGATCACGATGTCGCCACTGGCGGAGCGGGCGTGGACGTCACCGGCGGCCTCGCCGACCCAGGCGGATCCCGCGGAGCTCTTGATCGTGACGGCGCCGTCGGCGCGGCGGAGACGTACCGAACCGACACCCGTGGTGAGCTTCGCGTCGCCCGTCGCGTGTCCGGCGGTGACGTCTCCGCCGCCGGTCTTCGCCTGCAGAGCGCGAGTGTCCTCGATCCAGATGACGCCGGCGCCGCTGGAGACCTCGCAGTCGCCGAACCGCCCCGCGCAGTGGAGGTTGCCGAACCCGGATTTGGCGTCCAGGTCGGAGCCTGTGGGGAGCTCGATGTCGACCTGGACGGCGGGGCTCTTGCCGGGGCCCAGGATCATACTGGCGCGCCTCTTCGGCCCTTTGACGAGCAGTCGTCCGTCGGTGAATTCGACCCGGGTCTCCTCCGCGGCTCGGACGTCGCTCGCCTTCGACGCGTCGGCGGGCCGAACCTCGACGACGGTGTCGGTGCGGTCGGACGCGGTGATGCGGACATCGCCCATGATGATGTCGACTGTTGCGGCGATCGGCTCGGGGCTGGCGAATGTGGGCATGATGCTGCCTTCCTGGTCGCGGGGTCGATGACCCCGCCGGTGGTCGGGGGTGGTGAAGAGGGCCCGGGTCAGCGGGCCCAGCCGGTGTAGCGGTTGCCGCGCGGAGACGAGCGCCTGCGGACGTCCTGCTCGCGGTCCGTACGCTCCACGGCCTCGGCGATGGTGCGGACGAGCCAGGCGTTCACCGAGAGCCCTTCTCGGTCGGCGATCTGCTCGGCCCTGGTCTTCAGCTCTTCGGGAAGGCGGAGGCTGATCCGGGAGACGGCGCCGTCCTTGGTGCTGTAGGACACCGGTGGAGCGGGCTCCGCCGCCGGCGCTGCCACGATGGCGGTGTCCTCCTCCGTGGCGCCGGGGGGCGGCTCCACGACGAACTCCGGCTCGCCCCTGCGGAGGCGCACGTCCACCGAGCCGGGCGCGAGCTCTCGCGTGATCTCCTCGGCGGCGGTCGACAGTGCCTCCAGCAGGACGAGCCGGACCGCCGACTGCAGAGGCGCCGTGAGGCGCTCGGCGAGCTCGCGGGCCTCATCGCCGCCGGTCTCGGCGGCGACCGCGAGCTCCTGACGAAGCTGGGCGACGTACGACTCCAAGTGCATGACGTCAGCATGGCACACCGTCTGGCGTCATGACAACACCAAAGTGACGTCACTTTGACGTCACCGCAGTCGTGTGACGTCACCTGTCGGCTGGCAGTGGGGTGTGGCGAGGCGGTGTGACGTGGCCCACTGATGCGGTTCAATTATTCGGAATATTTTGATTCGCCGCGCGACGAGGACGCGTCCCGTTAACCGTAGAAGGGCTGATGGCGGCTCGGATGTGCGTGCACGTCAGAACAAGTACATCTTTCAATTGTTCCCTTGTTAGATCGCTGGCCGGGTCCGGACAGGTGGGCGGGGGTTGAATCGCTGATTTCGCCGCCATAACATCCGTGACTGCAAGGACTCCACGACGAAACAAGTTGTCAGGGTCTTTGTGGAAAGGTCCCATCATTAAGGCGAGGGAACGCCCAAAAGGCCGACTCTCGTCACGCCGAAATGGCTGTCGAACACAGCCTGGCCTGGCAAGGAGGTAGGAATGCGCATGCCTGATTCGCTGTGTACCGGAGGACGGCGCTTCGCCGCGGTGACCGCCCTGGGGGCGGCCGCCATGGTCGCCGGACCCCCCGCGATGGCGGCACCGGCCGCGCCGTCGACCTGGCCGCAGGGCGTCTACACCCTGTCCGTCAGCCCGGTCGAGAGCGGAGAACCTGCTCAAACGGCCGTTCTGACCTGCGGTCCAGACGGTGGCACCCACCTCGCGCCGTCGGCGGCCTGCGATCAGCTTCGTGCCGTCGAGGGGCGGATCGCCGACCTGCCTGAGGGGACCGGCGCGTGCACGCTGATCTACGCGCCCGTGCGGGTGACCGCGCAGGGCCGGTGGAACGGCGGTTCGCGTCGCTATGCGCGGACGTTCTTCAACCGCTGCGCGGCGATCCGCGCGACGGGAGGCGTCATCTTCGCCTTCTGACGGAGAAATTCCAGGTCGACCGGTGTGTCATCCGGTCACTTCGCGAGCGTTCCTGGACGTCGGCTCGGGACGGCGGGGTCCCGAGCCGACGGAGCTCCGCGCCAAACGGTGATATCGGTGAATCGCGATTTCGCCGTACCTCCATCCTGTCTTGTTCTGCATCGCCGAATACATCGGCGCACGCCACAAAGAGGTGGACATGCGACGCATTTTCCTTTCCATTTGTACGCTATTCGTAACGACGATGACCATGGCCGGTGGCGCGTACGCCGCCACGGAACCGGCCAGGGAGCCGGCGCTCGTCACCTACACGCGGACGGGCGGGTTCGCCGGCTTCGCTGACACGGTGACCGTCGACGCGGCGGGCGTGGCCCGCACCTCGTCCAGGCCGGCGGAGATCACCCTCAGCGCCGGCGAGCTCGACGGCCTTCGCGCGAACCTGGACCGGATCTGGACCTGGTGGTCCTCGCCGACGGGCTGCGACGTCGCCGACCACATCGCCTACTCGATCAGCTACGGCGAGAAGCGGGCGCGCAGGTGCCACGTCGTACCGCGTGACTGGCAGCCGGCCATCTCCCAGCTCGACGACCTGCTGGTACGCGTCCGGGCGGGACAGGCCACCAGGGCCTGAGCCGGTCAACCGGCCGCTGGAACGTGGGCGGGTACGGCCGGAGGGGGACGTACTCGCCCATGACCGAGCCCCGCGCCATCCCGGCGCGGGGCTCGGCGAACCGGCATCGCTCGACGAACGAGCCAGAGGAGCGCGACGCCGTCCGGACTGAGGGAAGACGGGTGCAGGGAGCGCCGTGACGTCACCATGACGTCACCTTGTCCCCCACGCGGGGGCGCCTCGAGGACCCGGCGCACCACCGCGTTGAGCAGGGCACCGATCACAAAGGCGTGACAGCCCTGGGTGCTGCCCGGCTCCCAGCGCGGCGGCCGGCCGGTGGGGTCAGAAGCGGGCCGGGGCGCCGAGGTCGGCGAGGGCGTGGTCGAGCAGATCCTCCAGGGCCGGGATGTCGCGGGCGGTGATCGTCCGGTCGGGCTGCTCGGGGAGCAGGTCGAGGACCGTGCGCAGGTCCCAGTACGGGTCGTGGCGGTAGCCGCCGGACACCTGGTCGAAGCAGGCGGAGAACCGGTCGGCGACCGCGATGTCGTACCGGAGGGCCAGGGCGCGACGCATGTGGGCGATGTCGATGGCGACCGGGCCGTACGTGGCGGTGGACCAGTCGACGATGCCGGTCAGCCGGCCGCCCGCCCACAGCGTGTTGTCGGGATGGTAGTCGCGGTGGATGAAGTGCGGCACGGCTCCGGGGGTGGGGCCGGCGGCGACGTCCAGCGCGTGCTCCCACAGCGCCGGTCGGCGGGCGTGCCGTGGGGCGAGCCTGATCTCGAGCCGGTTGTACGGGCGGTAGGGCGGCATCGTGGACGCCCCCGCGACCGCGTGCACGGGGAGCAGCGCGGCGGCCAGCTGGATGAGGTATTCGGGCAGCTCGGCAGGGGACGGCCGGGGCGGATGGCCGTGCAGCCGGGTGATCAGCAGCGCGGGGACGTCACAGTGGGCGCCCGAGGGATCCGCGGCCACGAGCGCGGGCGTGGGAATCTCGCACGCGGTGAGCAGGGTCAGCGCCGCGATCTCGACCTCGGGGGAGAAGTCGATGTCGATGACGGGCCAGCCGGACGACGCCCAGCGCCGCAGCACCAGGCGATGCACGGTGCCCGAGCGGCTCTCCGCCAGCACCGCGTGGTTGACATGGTCCAGGCCGCCGACAATGGGCCGGACCATTTTCACCTCACTGCCGGGCCCCAGGCATTTTTCGATCCAACGCAGCGTGGCAGCGCTCGGCGGATCGGAGAGCGTGGGGAAGGTCACGGCCCCCATCAAAACGGATTCGGCCGAGGATCGGTAGTGATTTTATCGATGCGAGGTAGTGCGAACGGCATGTCCTTGCGGGTCGGCCGTACAAATTGCGGGTAATGGGGGAATATTGACGAAGTGGCCGCTCTAAGGTGATTTGCGAGCGGCCACCCCATCAGTCCTTGCCGTCGCGTCGCGGCCGGAGCAACGCCTCGGCCAGCGCCAGCATCGTCTCCTCCAGCGTGACGAGCCGCTTCATCAGATCCTCATGGACGGTCGTCACCTGCTTGGCCACGTCGTGCTGCGCGCCGCTGACCCGCTGGGTGACGTCGTCGTGCACCCCCACGACCTGGCGCAGGAGATCCTCGCGCAGCATCTCCATGTGCTTGGTCAGGTCGACGCGGGAGGCGTCGATGACCTTCGTCAACGTCTCCTCCGTCTCGTCGCGGTCGGGCCGGGCGCGCAACTCGTCGATCAGTGGGTCGACCGCCTCGGACAGGCGCTTCTCCAAGGCGTCGAACCGGTCGGTGGGGTCGATGAACGGGCGGTCGCCGATCGCGGCGATCTTGCGGTGCAGCTCGGCGATCTCCAGCGTCACCGGCAGCCGATCGATCTGCTGGTCGACGCCCTCAACGCGGTCACAGGCCCCGTCGACCTTGGCCTCCAGCGCCTGGAAATGCCCCTCGACCCCGCGCAGCTTGCCGGACAGGCCCTCCAGACGGCCGTCGATGCCGTCGAGGCGCCCGCCGACGCCCTCGACCCGGCCGTTGACCGCCTCGAGGCCCTGCTCGACGCGCTCGGCCATGTCGTTCAGCGACTGGTCGACCTTGCCGGCCACGCCGTTGATCTCATGCTCGAGCTTCTCGGACCGGTGCCCGAGGTCGGCGAGGGTCTTGTCCAGCCGGTTGAACCGGACCGACGCGGCCTCCATCGTGCCGGCGAGCCGGTCGAGACGCTTGGTCAGGTCGTCCATCTGCTGGGCGGCCTGCAACGTCGCGTCGGTGATGCTCCGGCTGGAGTCGAGCACGGCCTGGATGCGGGCCAGACCCTCGTCGACGTTCTCGGCGATGACACCGACGTCGGCCCAGAGAGAGGGCAACTCGGCGACGGGCTTGACCCGCTCGCCCACCGACTCGATGTGCTCCGCCAGCCCCTCGGCCCACTCCGGAGGCTTGCCGAACAGCTCGTCGACCTGCCCGCGGACGGTGTCGAGCTGGGTCGTCAGCCCGGTGAGCTCACGCTCCCGGACCTCGCGGAGCAGCCACTCGACTCCCTCCAGCCGCTGGTGGATCTCGTCCAGGAGCTGACCTGTCGATCGCTGCTCATAGACGTGATCTTGCGCCGCGCGGGCTAGCAATTCTCGCATTCGGTCCGAGACCGGCTGACCCCCTGTCTGCAGGAAGTTGTGATTGGTGTCCACCCGGGTGCTCCTTCGTTTGCCGTGCCGCCGATCTACGCGCGGAAATGGCAGCGGCGTGGATCGCGAGGAGACACTCTATTGAGCGAACCAAGGTCATCGAGCCGAAGAAAAGAAATTCAGGGAAAAGAGATTCTTAGCCGCCTACGGCAAATTGCCCTTTTCAGGCGCGACGGTGTCGGCCCTCGTACGAAAGCCCCGCCGGAGGGCCGCAGACGGTGGCGACCTGCCCGGTGCCGCGCCAGATCAGGCGGTCGAGCTCCCCGCGCCCGAGGAACACCCCACGGCAGCGGGAGCACTCCTCGAACACGATGCCGCCTCGCTGGAAAGTCACCATTCCGGCACCGCACTTCGGACACCGCAGTACGGCGTCGGCCATCGTTCGCCCCCCGTGTTCGCCCGCGCCCGCCCGGCGCGCACCCGTCATCGCGCCCGCGGCGCGGCCTTCCGGTCGCCAAGAGTAGTCAGCCGGACACGGTCGCGACCGTGGTCTTTGCCGGACTCTGGCGTGTCGCCCACCCACACGTCCCCGCAGCCGCGCCCCAGTTCCTCCGCGCCCTACTCGCCCCGCGTCCCGCTTGCCCCGCGTCCCGCTTGCCCCGCGTCCCGCTTGCCCCGCGTCCCGCTCGCGCCGGATCCCGCAAGTCCCCCTGCGCGGCGCCACCCGCCGCTGTCCGGTGCCGCGCGCGCCGCGTCCCGCATGCCTCGCGTCCTGCGCCGCGTACCGCGCGGCCTACGTTCGTGCGGCGACCGCCGGGTGTCGCCACGGCCGGACCGCCCCTCCGGTGCCCGGCGTCGTTTCGTTCATGCCTCGCGGCAGATGAGGGCGGTCGGGGCGTCGCCCACGCGGGTGAGCACGAGGACGCGTTCCTCGGTGCCGTCTGTGTGCAGGTCGCGGCGTAGCCGTTCGATGTCGCCCGCGAAGCCGCGCTTCTTGATCGTCAGGGTGCCCGTCCGGTGCTCGCGCAGCGCCGCCCGTACCCGCTTCACCGCGAATGGCAGGACGTCCAGGATCTCGTACGGCCGGGCGAACGGCGTCGCCAGCAGCGCGTCCGAGGTGATGTAGGCGATCCGCGGGTCGGCCAGCGCCCCGTCGAGCCGGGCCGCGACCTCGGCCACCAGGTGCGCCCGGACCACCGCGCCGTCCGGTTCGTACAGATAGCGGCGCCAGCCGGCGATAGGGGGCGGCCCGAGATCGGGCTCAGCCGTCAGAGTGGCGGTCTCCCGGCCCGGCCGCAGGACGGTCGCCCGGCGTCGTACGTCGTCCGCCAGGTCGCCCAGCCACAGCGCCGCCTCCTTCACCTCGCCGCCGTCGGAGATCCATTCGGCCTCCGCGCCCGGGGGCACGGCCTCGTGGGGAATGCCCGGCGCCACCTTGACGCAGCCGCCGGGCGCCCGTCCGGCGATGGCGAGCACCGTGCCCAGCGGCGGCAGGTACGCCTCCGGGTCGAAGACCCGCCCGCGGGAGGTTCGGCGTCCGGGGTCGGCGAAGACCGCGGCGTGCCCGTCCGGGTCCTGAGCGGTCGCGTCGCCCGGCCGTACGTCCGCCAGGTCCTCCAGGGCGAAGGCACGAAGGTTCGCCTGGGCGACGGCGGCGGTGAGCGGGTCCAGCTCCACGCCGAGGCCACCGACGCCCGCGCCGGCGCGCGCCAGCAGATCGCCGCCGATGCCGCAGCCCAGGTCGAGCACCGTGCCGCGCGGGTCGAGGCCGCCGAGCCGGTCGGCGAACCGCCGCGCCCGGTGCCGGGCGACACCGGCCCGGGTCGCCTGCTCGAGCCCCTGCGGCGTGAAGTACATGCGGTCCGCGTCGGCCCCGAACTTGGCCCGCCCGCGCACGCGGAGCCGGGCCTGCGTGAGCGCGGCGCCGACCAGCTCCGCGGGGTGGCGGGCGCGGAGCCGGGAGGCGGTGGCAAGGAGTGTGCTCTCGTCGACGTCGGCGGCGCCGATCTCGCCGAGGAGCTCCTGGCCTTCGGGGGTGAGCAGCCCCTGAAATGCGGCGATGTCCACCCGACGACCGTAGTGGCCGCGCGGCCGTGAACCGTACCGGCCCACCGGACGGGCCGTGGGCTGGACGTACACGGACCGTGCCGGGCTGCGGGCCGTGCCGGGCTCCGGGGCGGGCCGGGCGGGGCGGCGACGGTACCGGGTCGTCGGGCGGGCTGTGGCCGGGTGGAGGCGGACCATGCCGGGTCGCCGGGCGGGCCGTGGGTCGGGCGGGTGCGGGCTGTATCGGGTGACCGGGCGCGTCGTGGGGCAGGCGCGGGCCGTACCTGGGCCGCTGGGCGGGTCGTGGGCTGGGCGGTACCGGGTTGCCGGGCGGGCCGTGGGACGGGTAGCCGCAGGTCGTACCGGGGGCTGGACGGGAGTGGGTCGGGTGGGTGGCCGTATTGGGTGACCGCGTCGCGGGGTGGGCGCGGGCCGTACCCGGGCCACTGGGCGGGTCGTGGGCTGGGTGTGCGCGGGGCGGTACCGGGCCGCTGGGCGGGCGTGGGCCGGGTGGGTGCGGACCGTTCCGGGCCACTAGGCGAACCGTGGGCTGGGCAGGGTGCCATCAGGGGGAGCGCAGGCCGGGTGGGTGCGGATCGTGTTGGGCCAGAAGGCGGGGCAGGGGGTTGGGGGGCGCGGACTTCGCCAGGCCGTCAGGCGAACCGTGGGCTGGGCAGGGTGCCATCCGTACCGGGTGCCACCAGGCGGACCGTAGGCCGGGCAGGGCGCGGATCGTGCCGGTTACTGGCGGGCTGCCGGCCGGGCGGGGCGCCGGCCGTACCGGGTCACCGGCGGGCTTGGGGTGGGTGGCTGTCGGCCGTGCCGGACCGCCGGGCAAGCTTTGACGAATGCCGCATATAACGACAGGTCGGCGGTGCACGGGGGGCCGTGTTGACGCGTTCCCGGCCACGGCATAATCTCCAACTTGGCACTCTCCCCATGAGAGTGCCAATCAAGCGACAGGCTGGTCTGGCACCCGCGACGGCAGGCCACCGTGGTCGCGTCTCCAACATGCGGCTGGCCGATCCGGTCGGCCGAGGATACGCAATCGAAGGGGAAGGTCAGATCGTGTCGACCGCCACCAAGGTTGTTCTCAAGCCGCTCGAGGACCGCATCGTCGTCCAGCCCCTTGAGGCCGAGCAGACCACCGCGTCGGGTCTGGTGATTCCCGACACGGCGAAGGAGAAGCCCCAGGAGGGCACCGTTCTCGCCGTCGGGCCGGGTCGCTTCGACGACAAGGGCGAGAAGCGCGTCCCGCTCGACGTCAAGGTCGGGGACGTCGTCCTCTACAGCAAGTACGGCGGCACCGAGGTCAAGTACAACAACGAGGAGTACCTCGTGCTGTCGGCCCGCGACGTGCTCGCCGTCGTCGAGAAGTAAGACCCACGAGATGCGCTGCCCCGGTCGTCCCCTGTGAGGGCGGCCGGGGCTGTGCACGTCCACGGACACCCATACTTGGAGCTTCCCAATGCCGAAGATCCTGGAGTTCGACGAGGACGCGCGCCGCGCCCTTGAGCGCGGCGTCAACGCCCTCGCGGACGCCGTCAAGGTGACGATCGGCCCGCGTGGCCGCAACGTCGTCATCGACAAGAAGTGGGGCGCCCCCACCATCACGAACGACGGCGTCACCATCGCCCGTGAGGTGGAGCTCGACGACCCGTACGAGAACCTTGGCGCGCAGCTCGCCAAGGAGGTCGCCACCAAGACCAACGACATCGCGGGTGACGGCACCACCACCGCGACGGTCCTGGCGCAGGCGCTCGTCCGCGAGGGGCTGCGCAACGTCGCCGCCGGCGCGTCGCCGATCAACCTCAAGCGGGGCATCGACGCCGCCGCCAACTACGTCGCCGAGCAGCTGCTCAAGTCGGCCCGCGAGGTCGACGACAAGGAGTCGATCGCGCACGTCGCGACCATCTCCGCCCAGGACGCCAAGATCGGTGAGCTCATCGCCGAGGCGTTCGACAAGGTGGGCAAGGACGGTGTGATCACCGTCGAGGAGGCCCACACGATGGGCCTGGAGCTGGAGTTCACCGAGGGCCTCCAGTTCGACAAGGGCTACCTGTCGCCGTACATGGTGACCGACCCGGAGCGGATGGAGGCGGTCCTCGAGGACGCCTACATCCTCATCCACGACGGCAAGATCTCCAACGTCACGGAGTTCCTGCCGCTGGCCGAGAAGGTCGCTCAGACCCGTAAGCCGCTGCTGATCGTCGCCGAGGACGTCGAGGGCGAGGCCCTCGCGCTCCTGGTGCAGAACAAACTGCGCGGCACGTTCGTCAGCGTCGCGGTCAAGGCGCCGGGCTTCGGTGACCGCCGGAAGGCGATGCTGGAGGACATGGCCGTCCTCACCGGCGGCCAGGTCGTCACCGACGCCGTCGGCCTCAAGCTCGACAGCGTCGACCTCGACGTGCTGGGCCGCGCCCGGCGGGTGACCGTCACCAAGGACGCCACCACCGTCGTCGACGGCGAGGGCGAGGCGGCCGCGATCGAGGACCGGATCCGTCAGATCCGCCGCGAGATCGAGGGCAGCGACTCCGACTGGGACCGCGAGAAGCTGCAGGAGCGCCTGGCGAAGCTGGCCGGGGGCGTCTGCGTGCTGCGCGTCGGCGCCGCCACCGAGGTGGAGCTGAAGGAGAAGAAGCACCGTCTCGAGGACGCCATCTCCGCCACCCGCGCGGCGATCGAGGAGGGCATCGTCTCCGGCGGCGGCAGCGCGCTCGTGCACGTCGCCAAGGAGGGCTTCGACGCGCTCGGACTGTCCGGTGACGAGGCCACCGGCGCGGAGGCCGTCCGCCGCGCGCTGGTCGAGCCGCAGCGCTGGATCGCCGAGAACGGCGGCAACGAGGGCTACGTCGTGGTCTCCAAGGTCGAGGCGCTGCCGGTCGGCTCCGGCTTCAACGCCGCGACCGGGGAGTACGGCGACCTGATCGCCCAGGGCGTCATCGACCCGGTCAAGGTGACCCGCTCCGCGGTCAGCAACGCCGCGTCGATCGCCGGCATGCTGCTCACGACCGAGGCGCTGGTCGCGGACAAGCCGGAGGAAGAGCCGGACGCCGCCGCGGGCGGCCACGGCCACGGTCACGGCCACTGATCATCGGTACGGCCGGTACGACGGCCGGCGGATCGCGGATGCCCTCGCCATGGACAATGGCGGGGGCATCCGTCGTTCCAGGACGTCCATTCTCTGACTCTCCGTAGTCATTCGGTCACGGTGAGAGATAAAGGCGGGTCGGGATCAGTACTGTGACCATTCCGTTGTCATCAACGATGGAGACAGGCGCGATCTCGGTGGGCATCATGCTTTCGTGACCGAGGGAGCGATCGCCGGGGCCGCGGTTCGGGGTGCTGCCGACGAAATACGGGGGAGACGTCCGGCGAAAGCGGACGACAACGAGCTCAGGGAACTCACGAGCCTTGCCGTCCAAGGCGACGCGGAGGCGGTCGAGTCCCTGATCGGGCGGGTCCGCCCCATGGTCGTGCGCTACTGCCGGGCGCGGCTCGGCCGGGTGTCGGGGCAGTACCACATCGCGGACGACGTGGCCCAAGAGGTGTGCATCGCCGTGCTCGGGGCGCTGCCGCGCTACCGCGACATGGGCCGGCCGTTCGCCTCGTTCGTCTTCGGCATCGCGTCGCACAAGATCGCGGATGCGATGCGCAGCGCGATCCGTGCCGCCGTGCCCACCGAGGACCTGCCCGACGGCCCGGACGAGCGGCCGGGACCCGAGGAGACGGTCGTCCGCTACATCGAGGCCGAACGCGCGCGGGACCTTCTCGACCGGTTGCCGGATCATCAGAAGGAATTGGTGCTTCTGCGGGTGGTGGCGGGTCTGTCCGCCGAGGAGACCGGTAATGTACTGGGCATGTCAGCCGGGGCCGTCCGCGTCGCCCAGCACCGGGCTCTCGCCCGTCTTCGAGCGATGGCGAGTGAGGAGTCGATCGCTTGACCGGTGGGGGTACCGCCACTCCCGAGCCGCTCGACCTCAGTGAGATCAGCCGTAGCGGCGATCTGTTCGACGCTCTCTCCGGGCGCCGCATCACCGATCCGGGTGCCGGATTCGGGCCGTCCGACGATCCGGCCGGGCGCCTGCTGGCCGCCCTGGCCGCCGATGTCGACGCGGGCGCGCCGCCACTGCCGGCGCCTCCGCCGCGTGTGTCGTGCGGGGGATCGAAGACGTCAGGCCGCCCGGTCGTCCGGGCGTTCGTCACGTTCGGCGCGGTCACGGTCCTGTTGACGTCGGCCGGCGCCGCCGTCGCGGGCGGCGGAGGCGATCACGAGCCGAAGGCCCACGCGCCTTCGGCCCGCCGCGAGATCTCGGAACGCTCCAGGGCTCGCCTCGAGTCGGTGGTCCGGGCGTTCCCCGGCGCAGCGCGTCCGTCCGCCGGCCGTACGCCCACCGCGTCACCCCGCCCGTCCGGGACGAAGCCGTCCGAAGCGCCGACGAAACCGCCTGCGGGAACCCCGGCGAAGGGACACCCCCGCAGCTACTTCGGGCCGACGCATCCCCTCCCGAGCGGTCCGAAGCATGGGCACTCGACCAGCTCGTCGCCGACGACGTCCCCGAGCGCGCCGACCGGCTCCACCCCGAGCCCGTCCACGTCCCCCACCACGTCGAATCCGTCGGGCGAGACGTCCGCCACGGACCCCGACCAATCGCGGCGCCGCGACCTCACGTCCGAGAAGCGCTCGTCGAAGACCGGCCGCGCGTCAGGGGATCACGACCACCGGTAGCAGGCCCTCGGCCCCTCAGTTCGAGTGGCCTTCCTCACTGTCGATGACGCCGTCCACGTAGCCGCGGGCGTACTCCCAGCTGACGTAGTCCTCCGGGGCGGCGGCGATCGCGGGCTCGTGGACGCGGGGCAGCCCCTCGTCGAGCAGGTGACGCAGGTTGCCGTGCAGGAGATCCCAGTCGATGTGGTGGGCCCTGCCGCAGTCGCCGCAGTCGACGGTCAGCCCCTTGATGCCCAGCGGCTCGAGCAGGGCGCGGAAGACCTCCAGGTCGGCGAGGTCGGCCAGCACGTCCTCCCGCTCCGTCGTGCTCAGCGGAGCGGTCTCGTCGCTCGGATCGCCGAGCGCGGCGGCCGGATCCTCGGGATCGTTCGCGAACGGGTCGAGCGGAGCGTCATCGTGCACAAACCCACGCTACCCGAGTAACGGCCGCCGATTCGTTCCTTGTCGCGACCCTTCGCGGGCGTTAGGAGGCCCCGACTAGGATGGGGTCAACGCTCCGCTGATCAGGCCCGACACCGCGACCCTTTCCGGATGATGCCCATGACTTCCGCGCCCGAGTCCGCCAAGTTCGCCCCGCAGGGCCTCACGTACGACGACGTGCTGCTCGTGCCCGCGTACTCCGATCTCGCGCCGGGTGACGCCGACACGACGACGCGCCTGTCGCGGTCGATCACGTTGCGCATCCCGCTGGTGTCCGCGGCGATGGACACCGTCACCGAGGCGCGGATGGCCGTCGCCATGGCGCGGCAGGGCGGCCTCGGCGTGCTGCACCGCAACCTGCCGATCGACGAGCAGGCCCAGCAGGTCGACCTCGTCAAGCGCTCCGAGGCGGGCATGGTCAACAACCCGGTGACCTGTTCGCCGGACGACACGCTCGCCGACGTCGAGGCGCTGTGCGCCCACTACCGCATCTCCGGTGTCCCGGTGACCGACGCCGACGGCGTCCTCGTCGGCATCGTCACGAACCGGGACATGCGCTTCGAGACGGACGCCGCGCGCCCGGTGCGCGAGGTGATGACCAAGATGCCGCTGGTCACCGCGCCGGTCGGGGTCTCCCGTGACGAGGCGTTCGGGTTGCTGCGCGCCAACAAGGTGGAGAAGCTCCCGCTCGTCGACGGCGCCGGCCGGCTGCGCGGCCTGATCACGGTGAAGGACTTCACGAAGAGCGAGCAGTACCCCTTGGCGACGAAGGACGCGGCCGGTCGGCTCGTCGTCGGCGCGGGCGTCGGCGTGGGGCCGGAGGCCGAGCAGCGCGCCAAGGCGCTGATCGAGGCGGGCGTCGACGCGCTGGTGGTGGACACCGCGCACGGTCACTCGCGCGGCATGATCGACATGGTCGCCAAGCTCAAGGCCAACAGCCACGTCGACGTCATCGCCGGCAACATCGCGACCAGGGCCGGGGCGCAGGCGCTCGTCGACGCGGGTGCCGACGCGGTGAAGGTCGGCGTCGGCCCGGGCTCCATCTGTACGACGCGCGTGGTCGCCGGTGTCGGCGCTCCCCAGGTGACCGCGATCTACGAGGCCGCGCTGGCGTGCGCCCCCGCCGGGGTGCCGGTGATCGGCGACGGCGGCCTGCAGTACTCCGGCGACATCGCCAAGGCGATCGCCGCGGGCGCCGACACGGTGATGCTGGGATCGCTGCTCGCGGGCTGCGAGGAGAGCCCCGGCGAGCTGATCTTCATCAACGGCAAGCAGTACAAGACCTACCGGGGCATGGGCTCGCTCGGCGCGATGAAGAACCGCGAGCGCGGCGGGTCGTTCAGCAAGGACCGCTACTCCCAGGACACGGTCGCCAGCGAGGACAAGCTGATCCCCGAGGGCATCGAGGGCCAGGTGCCCTACCGGGGTCCGGTCGCGGCCGTCGGCCACCAGCTCATCGGCGGCCTGCGCCAGGCCATGTGGTACACCGGCTCGCGCACCGTCGCCGACCTGAAGGCCAACGGCGTGCTGATGCCGATCACCGGGGCGGGCCTGCGGGAGAGCCACCCGCACGACATCCAGATGACGGTAGAAGCCCCCAACTACCAGGTCCGCTGAGAGTTTCACCGGCCGTGACCCGTCGTGGTCACGGCCGCAGCATGGGAGAGGACGTACATGGCTGAGGTCGAGATCGGGCGGGGCAAGAGCGGTCGGCGGGCGTACGCGCTCGACGAGATCGGCATCGTCCCGTCGCGGCGCACGCGCGACCCGGAGGAGGTCAGCGTCGCGTGGCAGATCGATGCCTACCGCTTCGAGATGCCGCTGGTCGTCGCCCCGATGGACAGCGTGGTCAGCCCGGCGACGGCGATCGCCATCGGGCGGCTTGGTGGCCTGGCCGTGCTCGACCTCGAGGGGCTGTGGACCCGCTATGAGAACCCCGAGTCGCTGCTGGCCGAGATCGCGTCGCTGGACGACGCGACGGCGACGCGGCGGCTCCAGGAGCTGTACGCCGAGCCGATCAAGGAGGACCTGATCGGGCGGCGGATCGAGGAGATCCGGGACGCGGGCGTCACCGTGGCGGCCCGGCTGTCGCCGCAGCGCACCGCGCAGTACCACAAGTCGGTCATCGACGCGGGCGTCGACCTGTTCGTGATCCGCGGCACCACGGTCAGCGCCGAGCACGTCTCCGGGCGGGCCGAGCCGCTCAACCTCAAGCAGTTCATCTACGACCTCGACGTCCCGGTGATCGTCGGTGGCTGCTCGACCTACACCGCCGCGCTGCACCTGATGCGCACCGGCGCGGCCGGGGTCCTCGTGGGCTTCGGCGGCGGCTCCGGGCACACGACCCGTACGGTCCTCGGTGTCGCGGTGCCGATGGCGACGGCCATCTCGGACGTCGCGGCGGCCCGGCGCGACTACCTCGACGAGTCCGGCGGCCGGTACGTCCACGTGATCGCCGACGGTGGCATGCGGCAGTCCGGCGACATCGCCAAGGCCTTCGCGGTCGGCGCCGACGCGGTCCTGGTCGGGTCGCCGTTCGCGCGGTCGACGGAGTCGCCGGGCCGGGGCTACCACTGGGGCAGTGAGGCGCACCACGATGAGCTGCCGCGCGGCAAGCGGGTCGAGCTCGGTTCGATCGGCACGCTCGAGCAGATCCTGTTCGGCCCGTCGAACGTCGCCGACGGTTCGATGAACCTCATCGGCGCGCTCCGGCGGGCCATGGCGACCGCCGGCTACTCCGACCTGAAGGAGTTCCAGCGCGTCCAGGTCGTCGTCGCTCCGCACTGACACCGCATTTGGCGCCCCCCGTCGCTGGGTAAGCGTTTTGTGACGGATGAGGTAGCGACGTAGCGTGGTCACCGCAGACGTCCGAGGGAGTGCGCCATGGCGGTTGGGGAGCCCGAGAACGAGGTCAACAGGTCGCGTCTCGGTCCGGCGGAGCGTACGGCCGCGCTGGACCGGATCGGGAGCGGCGAGGAGTTCGACGTCGTCGTCGTGGGCGGCGGCATCGTGGGCGCCGGCGTGGCGCTGGACGCGGCGACGCGTGGTCTGAGCGTGGCATTGGTGGAGGTCCGTGACTTCGCCTCCGGGACGTCCTCACGGTCGTCGAAGCTGATCCACGGCGGGCTGCGCTATCTCGAACAGCGCGACTTCGAGCTGGTCCGCGAGGCGCTGACCGAGCGCGGGCTGCTGCTGGGCCGCATCGCGCCGCACCTCGTCAAGCCGGTGCCCTTCCTGTTCCCGATGACCCATCACGTGTGGGAGCGGGCCTACATCGGGGCCGGTGTGGCCCTGTACGACGGGATGTCCCTCTCGATGGGGCGGGACCGCGGGGTGCCGCATCACCGGCACCTGACGCGTACGCAGGCCCTCCGCGTCGCGCCGTCGCTGCGGCGTGACGCCTTCGTGGGCGCGATCCAGTACTGGGACGCCCAGGTCGACGACGCTCGCTACGTGATGATGGTGCTGCGCACGGCGGCGGCGTACGGCGCCCGGATCGTCTCCCGCGCGCAGGCCGTCGGGTTCCTGCGGGAGGGCGAGCGGGTGACCGGCGTCCGGATCCGGGACCTGGAGGCGGATCGGGAGCTCGACGTCCGCGCCAAGCAGGTGGTCAACGCGACCGGCGTGTGGACCGACGACATCCAGGAGCTCGTCGGCGGGCGCGGCCAGATCCACGTCCGCGCGTCCAAGGGCGTGCACCTGGTGGTGCCCCGGGACCGCATCCACTCCTCCAGCGGTGTGATCCTGCGCACGGAGAAGTCCGTGCTCTTCGTGATCCCGTGGGGCCGGCACTGGATCATCGGCACGACCGATACGGCCTGGGACCTCGACAAGGTTCATCCGGCCGCGTCCAAGGCCGACATCGACTACGTCCTCGAACACGTCAACGCCGTGCTCAACGTGCCCCTCACCCACGATGACGTCGAGGGGGTGTACGCCGGGCTGCGCCCGCTGCTGTCGGGGGAGTCGGAGGAGACCTCGAAGCTCTCCCGGGAGCACGTCGTCGCCCACCCGGTGCCGGGCCTGGTCGTCATCGCGGGCGGGAAGTACACCACCTACCGGGTGATGGCCAAGGACGCCGTCGACGCGGTCGCCCACGGACTGGACGGCAAGGTGCCCGGATCCTGCACCGACCAGATCGCCCTGGTCGGTGGCAACGGCTTCCAGGCGCTCTGGAACTCCCGCCACCGCCTGGCGGAGAGTTCGGGGCTGCACGTCGCGCGCATCGAGCACCTGCTGCGGCGGTACGGCACGCTGATCGAGGACCTGCTCACCCTCATCGAGGAGCGGCCGGACCTCGGCAAGCCCCTCGAAGGCGCCGAGGACTACCTGCGCGCCGAGGTCGTCTACGCCGCGAGCCACGAGGGCGCCCGGCACCTCAACGACGTGCTGACCCGGCGGACGCGCATCTCGATCGAGACGTGGGATCGTGGCGTCGGCGCGGCGCGGGAGGCCGCCGAACTCGTCGCGCCCGAGCTCGGCTGGTCGAAGGAACAGACCGAGCGGGAGATCGAGTACTACCACAAGCGCGTGGAGGCCGAGCGCGACTCTCAGGCGCAGGTCGACGACCAGGAGGCCGACGCTACCCGGCGTGGGGCCCCGGAGATCGTCCCGACCGCCTCTCCCGAGGTTTCCTGACGCTGACCGATGTCAACTGGGTGCGACGTCACGTCGGTAAGCAAGGGGGCCGAATGCGTCATCAGAAGCTCGCGATCGTTGATGATCGAGTGGACGGGGAACTGGTCCGGCTGGCGCAGTCAGGCGATGTGTCCGGTTTTGAGCAGCTGTTCGCGCGGCATCGTGCCGGGATGATGGCGGTCGCGTTGAGCCTGCTCGGCGACCCGGCGGAGGCGGAGGACGCGGTCCAGGACGCCATGCTCACGGCATTGAGCCGGATAGGGGACGTGCGGAATCCCGATTCGGTCGGGCCGTGGCTGAAGGCCATCGTCCGCAACTGCTGCCGCATGTGGCTGCGAGCACCGACGCCGATCCCTGTGGCCGACATGGCCGCGGTGTCGAAGCTCGAGTACGGCGATCCCGCAGAGCTGGTCGAACACCATGTCGCCCGAGACTGGGTGTGGCATGCGCTGGAGCGCTTGTCCCCGCCGTTGCGACTGGTGACGATGCTGCGTTACTTCACCGAGGTGAAGTCCTACGAGCAGATCGCTTCGGTGTGCGGTGTGCCCGTGGGGACGGTCCGTAGCCGGCTGAGCAAGGCCAGGGAGAAGCTGTCGCACGAGCTGCGGGCGGCCTCGTCCTCCTCCCACGACGACGTGGCGGCACTCACCGCCGCGCGCCGGCGGGAGGCGGAGGGCGCTCTGATCGCCGGGGCCCAGGCCCGATTCGGCGAGTTTCTGCGAGAGACCTGGCATCCCGACGTCGAGACCCTCTGGGCCGACGGGAATCGGACGCGAGGTATCGCGCCGCTGGTCCAGGTGGTGGACACCGCGATGGAGGCCGGAGTCCAGCAGAGACTCGCCAGTGTCGTCGCGAGCCGGGAGATAGTGATCTGGGAGCTCGACGTGCGCAACCCGGTCGACGATCTCGGTCACTGTCCGACACGGCCGTGCTGGCTGCTCTTCATCGAGGACGGACGGGTGCGGCGCTTTCGTCACTTCGCAGGTCAGCCGCTTACGGCCTGATCTCTACCGAGATTTTCCCGCCGTAGCGAACTTTCCCGCCTCCCGGCGCATCTTGCCGACATGGACCGAAGATCTACAACAACCGTCTTCATCCCGGAAGTTCGACAGGGCACAGGACCCCGGCGGCCGCTGGTCGATGGCTCGGCGCAGTACCAGGAGGTCTCGGAATGATCGAAGATCGTTTTAAGGGAAGGGTCGTCCTGGTCACCGGTGGCGGATCCGGCATCGGTGCCGCCACCGCGCATCGTTTCGGTGCCGAGGGCGCGACTGTCGTTCTGATCGGGCGGACCAAGGACAAGCTGGACAAGGTGGTGGCGGACGCCCCGAGCGGAGCGATGCTGATCGGCCGGGCCGTGGACGTCTCGGACGAACAGGCGATCACCCAGCTGATCGACGGGGTGGCCCGTGACCACGGCCGCTTGGACGCTCTGGTCAACAACGCGGGGATCTTCCCCCTGGGAACCGTCGAGCAGGTCGGGACGGCCACCTGGCACCAGGCCATGTCGATCAACGCCGACGGGGTGTTCTACGCCTCCAAGGCCGCGCTGCCATATCTGCGCGCCGTCGGCGGCAGCATCGTCAACGTCGGGTCGGCATCAGCTCTGGGCGGTGACTGGGGAATGGCCGCCTACAACGCGTCCAAGGCCGCGATGGCAAACCTGACCAACGCGATGGCCCTCGATCACGGCGCCGAGGGAGTGCGGGTGAACGCCGTGCACCCCAGCATGATCTCGACCGAGATGACCGCGCCGCTGTTCGAGAGCGCAGAGATTCTCGCGGCGATCCTCAACCGGACGGCGCTGGGCCGGGTCGGCGATCCGGCCGAGGTGGCCGCCGTCATCACCTTCCTGGCCAGCGAAGACGCAAGCTACGTCAACGGTGCGCACATCAGGGTGGACGGGGGAGTGGGTGCTTCCAGCGGCAATCCCCACGCGGCCTGACGCCGGCTGATCGCCATCGCGAGGGAGGCCGGGTCCTCGGGGGACATCTCCGAGGACCCGGCCGCGAGGTCGGCGGCGAGGTCGGCGGCGAGCTCCTCCCGGCGGGCGTGGTACCAGTCGGCGATCCGCCGGCCGGCCGAGAAGTCGCGCATCCCGAAGCTCTTCGTGATCCCGTGGGGCCGGTTTCCTGAAATGTGAGACATGAGCGGCCGGTTCCGGTCGTATGGTTTTCGTCGTGTGCCCCCTTTGGGGATATATGTCCATAGAGACTCCTGTATCGTGTCCGGGCTAATGGTGATAATGCGCCATAAACCCGGTTTGGACAGGAGTTGGTGTGGCGAAGTCGCTGACGCGCACGGTGGGGGTACTCGCGACCGGCCTGCTGGTCGCCGGAGTCGCGGCGGAGGGCGACGCCGCACCGCTCACGACCGGACGGGCCGCGGCAGCCGTACGGGCGGCCGGGTCCGACATCGACGCCCAGAAAACCGCCGTACGGACGGGGCCGGTCTTCAACACGCCGACGGGCGGCAAGGCCAAGCAGCACGTGATCGCGACCAAGATCGCTCAGCTGATCTCCGGCACCCCGAAGGGTGCGGTCATCTACGTGGCGATGTACCACTTCTCGACCAAGGACCTCGCCAAGCAACTCGCCAAGGCGAAGAAGCGCAAGGTCAACGTCCGGGTGGTGCTGGATTACGAGTCGTCGCGCTACAAGGCGTACAAGACGTTGAAGAAGGCGCTCGGTTCGAACCGGAAGAAGTCCTCCTGGGTGACCCTCTGCGCCAAGGGCCGCGGCTGCATCGGGCCGCAGTTCAACCACAACAAGTTCTTCCTGTTCTCCACCACGCGCGGCGCGAAGAAGGTCGTGCTGCAGACCTCGGCCAACGCGACGTACAACTCCCGTGACCTGCAGTGGAACGACGCGCTCGTGCTGCGGAACTCGGGCGTGTACGCGGGGTACCGGCGTTACTTCTACGACCTCGCCAAGCAGCGTCACACCGGCAATTACCACCGGATCGTGCACGCGGGGAGGTACCGGCTGGACTTCCTCCCCTGGTCGTCGGGTGATCCGGTCAGCCAGCACCTCGACATGGTGTCGTGCGCCGGCGGCACCCGGATCCGTCTCGTCATGGGTCACTTCACCTGGCAGCCGATCGCGCAGCGGCTCTGGAACCTGGACAACGCCGGGTGCCGGGTGCAGGTGGTGTTCGGCCACGTCGGCCAGTCGGTCCTGAAGGAACTGACCAGGGCCGGAGGCCGCCACGGCGGGCCCGAGCTCCGCTACCTGCCGGAGAACGGCCACGCGTACGAGCATTCCAAGTACCTGCTCGTCGACGGCCGGTACCGGGGCAAGAAGCAGAAGGCCATCTTCACCGGCAGCAGCAACTACACCGACCCCGGCTTCCACGCCCACGACGAGGCGATGATCAGCGCCGTCGACGCCACGCTGGAGAAGGAGTACGTCGCCAACTTCGGCACGGTGTTCGCGCATGGCAAGCCGATCAAGTCGGCCGCCGACGCCAGGTCCGCCGCCCCCGGCGTCGTCGAGTCGGACAACGCCGACGACACCGGCGAGAACGACAACTGACGCACCGCCCGGGTCACGGTACCGGCGGCGCGTCGGCGGTCCCATTAGGAGAACGACGACGCGGTGGCGTCAACCGGGTCACGACCCCGGCGATGCATCGCCGGGGTCACGGTCCCGGCGGCGTGCCGACCGGGGGCATGCCTCGAACGGCGTGTAGGCCGGGCCACGGCTCAGGCGGCGCACCGCCCGGGTCGCGGCCCGGGCGGTGCGTCAGCCGGGTCACGGCCCAGGCGATGCACCGCCCGTCACGGTACCGGCGGTGCGTTGTCCGTCGGTGGTCCCATCAGGAGGCCGACGCCGGAGCCGTACAGCTCGGCCGGGACTCGCTCCGGGTCGAGCAGGTGCTGCAGTGCCAGCCCGAACTCGATCGCCATCGCGAGGGACGCCCGGTCCTCGGGGGACATCTCCGAGGACCCGGCCGCCAAGTCGGCGGCGAGCTCCTCCCGGCGGGCGTGGTACCAGTCGGCGATCCGCCAGCCGGCCGAGAAGTCGCGCATCCCGAACAGCCAGAGCTCGACCAGCAGGAGCGCCCGCATGCGGGTCTCCTCGTCGGACAGCCGCTCGGCGTACTGCCGGCCGGCGGCGGCGCGCCGCTCGTCCGGCGAGTGCTCGGAGCCGAGCAGGTCGGCGAGGGCGCCGAGGCCGGGGTCGGCCTGGGTGTAGCGCTCGAGCAGGGCGAGGACCAGGTCGGCCTTGCTGGCGAAATTGGAGTAGACCGCACCCTTCGTGAGCCCGGCACGGGCGGCGATCTCGTCGAGTGAGGCTCCGCGGATTCCGCGTTCCGCCCACAGGCGTTCCGCGGCGTCGAGGAGAGCGGCCCGGGTCTGGGCACGCCGCTCCTGACGGGGTGTGCGGGCCTCGTCCGTGACAGCGGACTCGCCCGGGTCAGAGATCATTCTTCCCCCTCGTCGTCGTCCATCCTCGCCTCCTTCTCCGGAATACACCGTGGACCGCAATCCGAGCCAGCAAATGCAGAACAAGGTGACTCTGGAACGTGCCGAAATGGCATTGGGGACAGGGCCCGAGGCTCTGACCACGCAAGCAATTAATTACTGATCGGTAGCCATGAACGCGGTTCACGTCTTAGAGTTCCTCCATGAACGCACCCGCAGCGGCGTCCACGGGCGCGCGCGCCACCGTCCCGGACATCGCTCCCGAGATCGTCGAACGGCTGACCCGCCGTGTTGCGTCCGGCGACGCGACCGTACGGATCGCCGCGCCGTTCACCGGGGAGCCGTTCGCCACCCTGCCCGTCTCGACCGGGGACGACGTCGCCGCCGCGTACGAACGCGCCCGCGCCGCCCAGGAGTCGTGGGCGCGGCTGTCGCCGGCCCGGCGCGCCGAGCCGTTCCTGCGGTTCCACGACGCGATCCTCGACCGCCGCGCGGAGATTCTCGACCTCGTCCAGTTGGAGACCGGGAAGGCGCGTCGCCACGCCTTCGAGGAGGTCCTCGACGCCGCGGGGTCCACGCTCTACCACGCGCGACGGGCCCCCGGCCTGCTCCGGCCGCGCCGCCGCCAGGGCATCATGCCCGTCGCCACCCGCACCATCGAGCTCCGCCACCCCAAGGGCGTGGTCGGCGTCATCTCGCCGTGGAACTACCCGCTCGCGCTCGGCCTGACCGACGCGGCGCCCGCCCTGCTCGCCGGCAACGCGGTCGTGCACAAGCCGGACACCCAGACCGCGCTGTCCACCCTGTGGGCGCTCGACCTGCTCATCGAGTGCGGACTGCCCGAGGACCTGTGGCAGGTGGTGGTCGGCGATCCCGCGGACATCGGCGACCCCCTCATCGAGGGCGCCGACTACGTCGCCTTCACCGGCTCCACCCGGGGCGGGCGGGCGATCGCGGACAAGGCCGCGCACCGGCTGATCGGCTACTCCCTCGAGCTCGGCGGCAAGAACCCCATGCTCGTCCTGGACGACGCCGACGTCGAGCAGGCCGCGCAGGGCGCCATCCGCGCCTGCTTCACCAACGCCGGTCAGCTCTGCATCTCGATCGAGCGGCTGTACGTCCACGAGAAGATCTACGACCGGTTCGCCGAACGCTTCGTCCACCGCGTCAAGAACATGCGGCTCGGCGCCGGTTTCGACGCGGACATGGGCTCTCTCACCTCCCAGCGCCAGCTCGACACGGTCACCCGGCATGTGCAGGACGCCGTCGCCAAGGGCGCGACGGTCCTCACCGGCGGGCGGCCGCGCCCCGGCGTCGGGCCGTACTTCTTCGAACCCACCGTCCTCGAGGACGTCACCGACGCGATGGAGCTCTGCGGCGGCGAGACCTTCGGGCCGGTCGTCGCGCTGTACCGGCTCTCCTCCGACGACGAGGCCGTACGCCTGGCCAACGCCACGCCGTACGGGCTGAACGCCAGCGTCTGGACCCGCGACGTCGCCCGCGGCCGCCGGCTCGCGGCGCGGATCAAGGCGGGCACCGTCAACATCAACGAGGGGTACGCGTCCGCGTACGGTTCGTACGATGCGCCCATGGGCGGTATGAAGGACTCCGGGGTCGGCCGGCGGCACGGTGCCGAGGGCCTCCTCCGCTACACCGAGGCCCAGACGATCGCCAGCCAGCACGGGTTCGGCTTCGAACCGGTCCTCGGCATGTCGTACGAGACCTACGCGGCAGTGATCACGGGGGGCCAGAAGCTGCTGAAACGCCTTCGCCTCAGGTAGGAGCGCAGATGGACTACGACGTCCTGGTGATCGGATCGGGGTTCGGCGGGAGCGTCACCGCGCTGCGCCTCACCGAGAAGGGGTACCGCGTCGCGGTGCTGGAGGCCGGCCGTCGCTTCGACGACCCCGACGGCGCGCCCGGCGAACGCCACCGCGACCTGCCCAAGACGTCGTGGCGCACGCCCCGGTACCTCTGGGCGCCCGCCCTCGGCATGACCGGGATCCAGCGCATCCACCTGCTGCGCGGTGAGAAGGGCTCCCGGGTCCTGATCATGGCGGGCGCGGGCGTCGGCGGAGGATCGCTCGTCTACGCCAACACGCTGTACGAGCCGCCGCAGCCGTTCTTCGACGACCCGCAGTGGCGGCACATCACCGACTGGAAGGCCGAGCTCACCCCGTTCTACGCGCAGGCCAAGCGGATGCTCGGCGTCCGGCCCAACCCGACCATGACCTCCGCCGACCAGGCGATCAAACGGGTCGCCGACCGGATGGGCCGCGGCGACACCTTCCACCTGACCCCGGTCGGCGTTCTGTTCGGCGAGGAGGCGGGGAAGCCGGTCGACGACCCGTACTTCGGCGGCGCCGGACCACGCCGCGCGACCTGCACCGAGTGCGGATCCTGCATGACCGGTTGCCGGGTCGGCGCCAAGAACATGCTCACCGAGAACTACCTCTATCTCGCCGAACACGCAGGCGCGAAGATCATGCCGATGACGACCGTCACCGCCGTACGGCCGCGCCCCGGCGGCGGGTACGAGGTCGAGTTCACGCGCACCGGGCGGCGCGGGAAGCGCTGGCGGCGCACCGTCACCGCCGAGCACGTCGTCTTCGCCGCCGGGACGTACGGCACGCAGCGGCTGCTGCACCGGCTGAAGACCACCGGGACGCTGCCCCGCCTGTCCGATCACCTCGGCGTGCGCACCCGCACCAACTCCGAGGCGATCCTCGGCGCCGAACGCTTCCGGAGCAAGGGAGACGACCACTCGCGCGGTCTGGCGATCACGTCGTCCTTCCACCCGGACGAGCGCACCCACGTCGAGCCCACCCGCTACGGCCCCGGCTCGAACGCCATGGGCGCCCTCCGCTCCCTGCTCATCGACGGCGGCGGTCGTGCCCCCCGCTGGGCGAGGTTCCTCGGACAGGTGGCCAAGCGTCCATGGGACCTGGTCCGTCTGCCGAACCTCCGCAACTGGTCACGGCGGACGATCATCGCGCTGGTCATGCAGACCAACGACAACTCGATCACCGTGGAGCCGTCACCGACCGGACGCGGGCTGCGCGCCCGCCGCGGCCACGGCGAGCCCAACCCGACGTGGATCCCGGAGGCCCACCGCGCGGTCCGGATGCTCGCGGAGGAGGTGGGCGGCTTCGCGGGCGGCACCTGGCTCGACCTGTTCGACATCCCGACCACCGCGCACTTCATCGGCGGCTGCACCATCGGCAACTCCCCGGAGGAGGGCGTCATCGACCCCTACCACCGCGTGCACGGCCACCCGGGCCTGCACATCGTGGACGGCTCCACCGTCTCGGCCAACCTCGGCGTCAACCCCTCGCTCACCATCACCGCCCAGGCCGAACGCGCCATGGCCTTCTGGCCCAACCGCGGCGAGGACGACCCCCGCCCCGCACTCGGCGCACCGTACGCGCGCCTCACCCCGATCGCTCCCAAGAACCCGGCCGTCCCCGCTGACGCCCCCGCCGCCCTCCGCCTCCCCATCACCCCGGCCTGACTTCCCTTTCGTCCCCGATGCCTTAATAAGGATCTCCTCGGCCGAGCGTGCCCGGATGACACCTTCCGGGAAGGTTGCCTACTGCGCGGGGACCGCGCAGTCGACGCAGATGGGGGTGCGGAGGATGCCAGTCTTGGCCGACCTGGACAAGCTCCTGGACAAGCAGTACGAGAACACGGACCTCAAGGGCCTGCTCAACGCCCCGGTGGACGCCATCGCCGGGATCAGCGAAGGCGACGCCGAGGCCCTGAAGAAGGCGTTCAACATCAAGACCATCGGCGACCTGGGCCACAACAAGTACATCCAGGCCGCCGCGGCGATCGTCCGCCTCGCGGACGCCAGCAAGTAGCCGCGGATCAGGCCGGCCGTCCACCTCCGCGGCCGTCGTCCACGGACCTCTCGGCCCTGGATCAGGGCGGGAGTACCCTCACGAAACCCCGGACCGGCGTCGCCGAACGCGTCGCCGGTCCGGCCGCGTTGTCGTTGGCGGAAACCGGCGAATTGTGTGGTCTGCCAGATCTGTGACATCGACGGTGGCGGTGAACATCGTAAGATTCGAAAACCAGTGCACTACTGGGCGTGAGCATGCTGTAACTTTACGTGCCATGCCGTCCCCTCGACATGACAGGATCAACCTCCTCTTCCGTGAGCGTCCCGAGTTCGCCGTGGAGGTGCTTCGTGGCCTGATGGGCATCGAGCTGCCTGACGCCGTGCCCGTGCAGGTCGAAGCGAACGACTTCAACGACCGGCCGTCGAGGGACTTCCAACCCGACACGGTGATCACGGTCGGCCCCCGGCAGAAGCCGGTGCACGGCATCATCGTGGAGGCTCAGCAGGAGAAATCAGAAGGCAAGCGCCGCCAGCTGCCTCGCTATGCGGCGGCGTTGTGGCTGTTCCTCGACTGCCCGGTGACGGTGCTGTGTGTCTGTCCCGACCCGGGCGTCGCGGCCTACTATGCCGAGTCCTTCCCGACCAAGCTGCCCGGTTATACCTTTCAGGCCGTGGTTTTCGGGCCGGACCGAGTTCCGGTCATCACAGACTCCGCAGAGGCGGCTGCGCACCCTGAGTTGGCGGCCATGGCGGTGATGATGCACGGGTCACAGGCACCCGTGCTGCAGGCGTTCGTGGCCGCACTACTTTCACTGACGTCCGAATACGCTGAGTATTACTATGGTCACGCCTACAACATGGCCGCGCCGGCGGTTCGACGCATCCTGGAGGAGCTCGTGTCCAAGACCTGGCCCGTCAACACCCCCTTCGCCCGCGAACACTTCGGCCGAGGCAAAACAGAAGGCGAGGTGGACGCCCTCCTGACGATGCTGGAGGCTCGACGAATCGAGTTGCCGGAGAGCGCCCGCGCTCGCATCTGTGCGTCTACGGATATCGAGGAGATCAAGGCATGGATCAAGCGTGCCGCCGTCGCGAGCTCCATCGACGAGCTCTTCGCGGGCGGTCAGGAGCGGTAGGCGGTCAGTAGGGCGTCGCGGTCGTAGGCGGGGAGGTGGCGGACGGCCTCGCGGATGGTGACGCCGGAGATGCGGTCGGTGCGGTCGCGGACCCATGTGGTGACCCAGTCCGGGTCCTTCTTGGAGAGCTCGCGTAGCACCCAGCCCAGCGCCTTGCGGATGAAGAACTCCTTCTCCTCGATGAGCGCGTCCCCGTACTTCGCCAGGCGGGTCAGGTCGCCGGTGCCAGCCCGAATGTCCGGGATCAGGGCCAGGATGGCCGTGCGGCGGATCCAGAAGTTCGCGTCGGCCGCCCACAGGTCGAGGGTCGTGGCGAGCGGCGGGTGCCGTAGGACCAGGTTGCCGGCCACCTTGATGGCGAGAAAGTCGACGTACGCCCAGGTGTGCGACTCCCGGATCATCCGCTCGGCGACCGCCAGGTCGTCCGCCTTCAGCAGGGGCGCGTTGCGGATCAGGACCTCGATCGCGGCCATGCGGCACTCGTGGACCGGTCGGCGCCAGAGCCGGTCGGTCAGGGCGAGGGTCTTCTCGCGGGTCAGCCCGGTGGCGGCACGGACGGCGAGCTTGCGGATCGCCGGCACGGTCACGCCGATGTGCTCCAGGTCGCTCTTGAGGTAGCGCTTCTCCTGCTCGGCCCGGGCCGGATCGGCGAGGGCCCGGAGCTCGGCGGCGATGGTGTCGACGGCATCCACCGGGTCAGTATCGTCCCCGGCAATGACAAAAGCGGGCGGCCGATGCCGCCCGCTTCGTCGTCGGGTCGCTCAGCCGCGGTAGGCGGCCCACTCCTTCTGCATGCGGGCGCCCTGGCCCGCGGTGAACTGCGTCATGCAGCTGTCGTAGGAGTAGTCCATGAAGTTGTGGATCGGGTCCTTGCCCGACGCCTTGCAGCTGTCCCGGCCGGTCGGGCACTTGAATGCCGGCGAGGACTCGGCCGGGGTGTCGCTCACGTAGTCGCCGGGCGCGTCGCAGCCGCCCTCGAAGGTGTGGTAGAGCCCGAGCCAGTGTCCGGTCTCGTGCGTCGCGGACTGGCCGAGGTTGTAGTGCGTGAGGGAGCCGCCGGGGATCGTGGCGTAGTGGATGACGACGCCGTCCATCGTCGGCTTGCTCTTGTACTGCCACGGGAACGTCGACCAGCCGAGCAGACCGTCCGGCAGCGCGGCGCTGTAGAGGTTGAGCGTCCCCGCGGTGCCCTTGTGCAGCTTCGTCTTGAGCGCCTTCTCGTACGTGTCGGGCGCGTTGAACCATTTGCTGTTCGTGGTCCAGTCGCGTCCCTTGAGGACGAAGGAGAAGCCGGTCTTCGACCCGCCGTACGCCTTGTTCATGACGGCGATCTGCTGGTCGATGTGCTTGCGGCTGATGTCGCCCTTCTTGCCCTTTCCGGTGCGGATGACGTGGAAGTACACCGGGATCTTGTGGGTCGCCTGGATCGAGATGGGCGAGCGGTGGGCGAGCAGGGTCTTGAGCTCGCGGTCCAGGGCGGCGGCCTGGGCGGGGGAGACGTCGTTCTTGTCGCGGCGGTGGACGCCCGCGGACATGGTGCGCGCGGAGGCGGACGGGGTGGTGCACGAGGACGCGGCCGTTTTGGAAGTGGCGGTCGCGGCGGACGCGGCGCTGATCGGTAGCAGCGCGAGGGTGAGGGACGCGAATCCGGTCAGCGCGGCGGCTGAACGCATGTGGGGGGCCTCCTGGGAGGGGGACGGAGGAAAAGCGATGAAGCCGGAAATATTGCCAAATGAAGATCTCGAAGCGGTTAAAGCGCGCCGGGGAAATCTGGACGTATCGCCGTCTCTGCGGCATCCGCGCGCGGCCGGTGGGGACGGCCGCGGCGTTCACGCAGGCAGAGGGCCTCTAGACTGGGGTCGATCCGACTTCCGAAAGGCGTTCTCGGTGTCCGTCGAGTCAGTCGAGCAGTCCTTCGACACGGTCCTCGTTGTCGACTTCGGCGCGCAGTACGCGCAGCTCATCGCCCGTCGCGTGCGCGAGTGCCACGTGTTCAGCGAGATCGTGCCCTCGACCATGCCGGTCGAGGAGATGCTGGCCAAGCGGCCAAAGGCGATCATCCTGTCCGGTGGCCCCGCATCGGTGTACGAGCCCGGCGCGCCGGCCGTGCCCACCGGCCTGTTCGAGGCCGGGGTGCCCACGCTGGGCATCTGCTACGGCTTCCAGGCGATGGCCAAGGAGCTCGGCGGCACGGTCGCCAACTCCGACATCGCCGAGTACGGCGCCACCCCGCTCACCGTGATCGAGCAGGGCACGCTGCTGGCGGGGCTGCCCACCGAGCAGTCGGTGTGGATGTCGCACCGCGTCACCTGCAGCGTGCCTCCCGTCGGCTTCGCGGTGACGGCCAGCACCGAGAGTGCCCCGGTCGCCGCGATGGAGGATCCCGCCCGGGGGCTGTACGGCGTGCAGTTCCACCCCGAGGTCATGCACACCGAGCACGGTCTGACGGTGCTGAAGCACTTCCTGACCGCCGCGGGCTGCCGGCCCTCCTGGACGATGGTCAACATCGCCGAGGAGTCCATCGAGGCCGTACGCGCCCAGGTCGGCGGCAAGCGGGCGATCTGCGCGCTGTCCGGTGGCGTCGACTCGGCCGTGGCCGGCGCGCTCGTGCAGCGCGCCATCGGATCGCGGCTGACCTGCGTGTTCGTCGACCACGGGCTGCTGCGCAAGGGCGAGGCCGAACAGGTCGAGAAGGACTTCGTGGCCGCCACCGGCGTGGACCTGAAGGTCGTCGACGCCGCCGACCGCTTCCTCGGCGCCCTGGACGGGGTGACCGACCCCGAGACCAAGCGGAAGATCATCGGCCGGGAGTTCATCCGCGTCTTCGAAGAGGCGGCCCGCGAGATCGTCGAGGAGCACGGCGAGGCCGTGGAGTTCCTCGTCCAGGGCACGCTCTACCCGGACGTCGTCGAGTCCGGCGGCGGCACCGGCGCGGCCAACATCAAGTCCCATCACAACGTCGGCGGGCTTCCCGAGGACCTGCAGTTCTCGCTGGTGGAGCCGCTGCGGACCCTGTTCAAGGACGAGGTACGGCGGCTCGGCGAGGAGCTGGGCCTGCCCTCGGAGATCGTCTGGCGCCAGCCGTTCCCCGGCCCGGGCCTCGGCATCCGGATCATCGGCGCGGTGACGCGAGAGCGTCTCGACGTGCTGCGCGAGGCCGACGCGATCGCCCGCGAAGAGCTCACGCGCGCCGGCCTCGACCGCGACATCTGGCAGTTCCCCGTCGTGCTGCTCGCCGACGTCCGCTCGGTCGGAGTCCAGGGCGACGGCCGTACGTACGGCCACCCCGTGGTCCTGCGCCCGGTGACCAGCGAGGACGCCATGACCGCCGACTGGGCGCGGCTGCCGTACGACGTGCTGCAGAGGATCTCCACACGCATCACCAACGAGGTCGCCGAGATCAACCGCGTGGTCGTGGACATCACCAGCAAGCCGCCCGGCACCATCGAGTGGGAGTGACGGGCCGGCCCGTACGGCGGCGTCCGCCGACCGGTCGTCCTCGGCTGGTGCGCGGCGGGCGGGTCACGCCGGGGTGAGCACGCCCTCGGCCTCGAGTGCGGCGGCGACCGCGTTGACGACGGCGGCGATGCGCAGCCCCTCCTGGGTCGGCTCCCGCGAGAAGCGTGCTCGCGCAGCGTCTTCTCATGAAACTCCAGGCAGCGGCCGCAGCCGTTGATCGCCGACACGGCGAGGCATCACAGCTCGAAGTCGGCCTTGTTCACGCCCGGGTTGCCGATGACGCTCATCCGCAGTCTCGCCGGCAGCGTGGCGTACGTCTCGTCCCCGATCAGGTGGGTCGCGCGGTCGTAGACGAGGAGATCCGTGCCGCCGTACGCGCACGCCGCTGGCGGGTGCGCGTCCACGACGCCGTCGCGACCTCCCCCTGACGCCGCCGACGCGACGGCGAAGGGCAAGCTCCGGCCGTGCCGGCCGCCGGCCGGTGTGGTCCATACGGTCGCGATCCCGGCGGCGCAAGGGGCCCCGATCCTGGCCCCATTCGAGACGCTAATCGTTTAGATTGCTCGTTGATCACATTGTTCGCCGGACGGGAAGAAGGTCATGCGGAGCGGTCTGGAGCTCAACCCGGGGCTGGTGCTCGCCGGCCGATATCAGCTGGAGGCGCCTCTCGGCCGGGGCGGGATGGGGGAGGTGTGGCACGGCACCGACCTTCGCCTGCGGCGGGCGGTCGCCATCAAGGTCCTCTCCTCCGATCTGGCCGTGGACCAGAATGCGGTGGCGAGGTTCCGGCGGGAAGCGGAGACGGCAGCGGCGTTGCAGCATCCCGGCATCACCGTCGTCTTCGACGTCGACGTCCACCAGGATGCGACCGGCGCGACGATGTTCCTGGTGATGGAGTTGCTCGACGGAAGGGACCTGCGCACCCTCATCGGAGCGTCACCGGGTGGCCTCGCGATCCCACAGGTGCTGTCATTCGCAACACAGATCGCCGACGCGCTGGCCGCGGCGCATGGGCGTGGAGTGGTCCACCGGGACATCAAAGCGCAGAACCTGCTCGTGTCACCGGACGGCCGAGTCAAGATCTGCGATTTCGGCATCGCGCATCTCGTCAACGCCACGACGCGACTCACCATGAACGGCGCTTTCCTGGGGACCCCTGGCTACATGGCACCCGAACAGTTCCGCGCCGAGCCTACCGATCATCGAACCGACCTGTACGCCTTGGGCTGCGTCGTGTACGAGATGCTCACCGGATCGCTGCCGTTCAGCGGAGGCGAACTGCATGCTCTCATGTACCAGCATCTCAACCAGGCTCCGCCGGCACCGAGTCTCAGGCGCCCGGAGACACCCCCGCATCTCGACCGCCTGGTCCTCGACCTGCTCGCCAAGAGCCCAACCGACCGGCCCACGAGCGCCCAGGACGTCGCGTCGTTCTTGCGCTCCAGCACCGGCACCCATGGCCCGGAGCAAGCTGGCGCACCTCCGTTCGCGCACACATCTCCCGATTCGGGGCCCGTCGGCCGACGCGATGCGCTAGGTGATCACCGGCGTGCCCTCATCGCGGGCGGCGCGTGCCTCGCAGGGCTGGCGCTGGTCGGCGTCGGTGCCTTCGCGTTGTGGCCTGATTCCACGGGGAAGAAAACGGCATCGGGGGCGCCTCGGTCACGGCCGTCGAGCCAGGGCAGTGGTTCGGTGAGCCCGCAACAGACGGCGTCGGCCGGGGGAACGCCCCCGACTGGAATGGCGAAGCCCGGCCAGACCTTCCGGATCGGCCAGACCGCCATGGTGCCGTTTCTCAACGGCGGCGCCGAGAAACTGGCCATCACCGTCACCTCGATTGAGAAAGGTGCGGCCGGTGACCTCGCGGCCTTGAACGGTACCGGCGAGCAGACCGACGGGATGACGCCCTTCTACGTCCGATACACGGTCAAGAATCTCGGCGGTGGCGTCCCCGACCTCTCCGGTACCTCGATCAACATGGACGCCGTACTTCCGGGCGGGGCGTTCACCATCTCGACCCAGCCCCACGTCGCCTTCCCCAAATGCGCGGACAGCCCGCCCAACAATGGCCAACTGCCCAAGGGCTCCTCTTACCAGCCATGCGCGTTGTTCCTCGTACCAACTGGTATCGAGATGACCGGCGTCGAATGGGTGCAAGGCAGTTCTGATACCTATGACCACCCTCGTGGCGTCTACTGGAAGCAGTGAACGGACCTCCGGCAGAACGGATCAGGAAGGCCTGGCCGAGCGCGGCGCGACGAGCCCTCAGCGTTCGCCGCTCCGGCGGATGAGGCGCCAGAGGATCAGCAGCAGCGCCAGTCCGGCGACCAGCGGCACGACCCGCTTGGCGACCGAGGGCCCGGCGACCTCGAGCAGGTTGATCGGCTCCGCCTCGGGCCGGGCCGCCGGGGCACCGACGGGTTTGCTCGTGGTGGCCTTCTCCGGCGCGCGGGCGGCCTTCGCGGCCGACTTCGCAGGGACGCCGGCCCCGTTCCCGGTCGCCGTCTCCTCGGGGGCACCGGGCGCCGTCTCGGCAGCGGCGCGCTCCGGCGCACCGGTCGCCGCCTCGGCCTGAGCGTCGCCCGCAGCCCGTTCCGGCGCGCCGGGCGCCGTCTCGGCCGTGGCCTGTTCCGGCGTACTGGGTGCCGTCTCGGCCGGAGCATCGGCCGCGGCCGGCTGCGGGGTACCGGCCGGCGTCTCGGCGGGGGCGCTCGTCGCGGGCTGCGCGGGGACGGCGTCTTCTGTGGTGGCCGCGGTGGAGGTCTCCGCCTCGATCCTGGCCTCGGCGGGAGCGGCGGCCTCGCTCGCGGTCGGCGTGCCCGCGGCGGTCTCGCCCGCCGTCTCGGCGGCGGCCGGCTGCTCGCTCGCCAGCTCGGTGGCGAGGTTGTCGGCGAAGCGACCGATCAGCTTGCCGCCGACCTCGGCGAGGATGCCCCGGCCGAACTGCGCGGGACGTCCCGTGACGTTCAGCTTGGTGTGGACGGCGACCCGGGTGTGTCCGTCCTCCTCGTGCAGCGTGGCCTGCACCGTCGCTGCGGCGGTGCCCGAACCACGGGCTTCCTTGCCGGACGCCTCGATCGTGACCGTGTGGGCCTCGTCGTCACGGGATGAGATGCGGGCGGTGCCCCGGTAGGTGATGGTCATCGCGCCGAGGCGCACCTTGAGGCGGCCGGTGAACTCGTCGGCCTCGGCCGCGTCGAGCGCCGCTCCGGGCATGCAGGGCGCGATGCGCTCCACGTCGAGCAGCACCTGCCAGGCCTGTTCCACCGGCACCGGAACGGTGAACTCGTGGTCGAGTTCCATGCCTTGCCTCCTCGTGATCGGTGGTCTGCGGGCGACATTACGGTGGTCTTCGCCGCATACGCCACTGAATGTGGCGAGGACCCGTCCCGGCCGCGCGCGGACGACATGCCCCGGGCCGACGGCGGGGCCGGCCCGGCGGATGTCGCCCGCCGCGTCCCACACGGCGCCGCACTCCGCTCACACCGGGAGACCTTCCCGGGGCGAGCGGAGCAACACCGGTGGCTCAGAGGCCCGATGCGGTCGCCAGGGCGCGGGCGGTGAGGACCTGGGCGAGATGCCGTCGGTACTCCGCCGAACCGTGCAGGTCGCTGGGTGGGCTGGTGCCGTCGGGGGCGTCCTGGGCCGCCGTTCGGAACGCCTCCCGAGACGCCGGGCCATCCGCGACGGCCGTCTCCACGGCGTACGCCCGGACCGGCGTCGGCCCCATGTTCGTCAGGCCGATCCGCGCCTCGGCGACCTCGCCGTCCGTGCGCCGGACGAGGCACGCGACCCCGACGATCGCCCAGGCCTGCGCCGTGCGGTGGAACTTCTCGTAGTGGAAACCCCAGCCCGTGTAGGCCTTCGGCAGCCGGACACCGAGGAGGATCTCGTCGGGTTCCAGCGCCGACGTCAGGTAGTCGGCGAAGAAGTCGCCCGCCGGGATCTCCCGTGCCGACGTGACGAACACCCCGTCCATGGCGAGGACGACGCCGGGCAGGTCGCCCGCCGGGTCGGCGTGCGCGAGGGACCCGCCCAAGGTGCCCCGGTGGCGTACGGCGGGGTCGGCGACGGTGGAGGTCGCCGCAGCGAGCAGCGGGGCGTGCGCGCGGATCAGCGGATCGCGGAGCACCTCGTAGTGCGTGGTCATGGCCCCGACGAAGACCGAGTCGCCGTCGTCGCGCACGCCGCGCAGCTCCGGGACGGCCGAGACGTCGATGAGCACCTCGGGGTAGGCGAGGCGCAGGCGCAGCAGCGGCATCAGGCTCTGCCCGCCGGCCAGTACCTTGCCCTCCTCGTCCGCCTCGCGGAGCGCGGCGACGGCGTCGCCGAGCGAGGACGGCCGGACGTACTCGAACGGTGCCGGGATCATGCCGCACCTCCTGCGGATCCGAGCGGGCGCTGCCGTTCCTGGACGCTGGCGTGGCGGATCATTCCGCACCTCCCGCTGGTCCGAGACCGCCGCCGGCACCTGGCGAAGGCGCGCCTTCGGGTGGAGTCTGTCCGCGTGCGGTGTGCAGGGCGCGCCAGACGCGTTCGGGCGTGCAGGGCATCGGCACGTCGTCGACCCCGTACGGGCGGAGGGCGTCGACGATCGCGCCGACGACGGCCGGCGTCGAGGCGATCGTGCCGGCCTCGCCGACGCCCTTGACGCCGAGCGGGTTGGTGGTCGCCGGTGTCTCGGTGCGGTCGGTGGTGAAGGTCGGCAGGTCGGCCGCTGACGGGACGAGGTAGTCGGCCATCGTGGTCGTCGTCAGGTTGCCGTCGGCGTCGTACACCGCCTCCTCGTACAGCGCCTGCGCGATGCCCTGTGCGAGGCCGCCGTGCACCTGTCCCTCGACGATCAGCGGGTTGACGACCTTCCCGACGTCGTCGACGGCGACGTACGAGCGGATCTTCGCGAACCCGGTCTCGGTGTCGACGTCCACCGCGCACAGGTGCGTGCCGTGCGGGAAGGAGAAGTTGTCCGGGTCGTGGGTGGCGTCGGAGTCCAGGGACGGCTCGAACCCCTCGGGCAGGTCGTGCGCCGCGAACGCCGCCAGCGCGACCTCCTGCAGCGTACGGCTCTGGCCGGGGACGCCCTTGACCTTGAACGATCCGCCGGAGAACTCGAGGTCGCCCTCGGCGGCCTCGAGCAGGTGCGCGGCCATCCGGCGCGCCTTGTCGACCACCTTGTCGCAGGCGTTGTAGAGCGCGACCCCGCCGACGGCGAGGGACCGCGAGCCGTACGTGTCCATGCCCTTCGGTGAGATGCCCGTGTCCCCGTGCAGGACCCGGACGTCCTCGAACGGCACGCCGAGCCGGTCGGCGGCGATCTGCGCCCACGCGGTCTCGTGCCCCTGCCCGTGGGCGGAGGACCCGGTGACGACCTCGACCTTCCCGGACGGCAGGATCCGTACGGACGCGTGCTCCCAGCCGCCCGCGCCGTACGCCAGCGAGCCGAGGACCCGTGACGGCGCGAGCCCGCACATCTCGGTGAAGGTCGACACGCCGATGCCGAGCTGGACGGGGTCGCCGCGGTCGCGCCGGTCGGCCTGTTCGGCGCGCAGCTTGTCGTAGTCGAACAGCCGCATCGCCTTCTCGGTGGCGGCCTCGTAGTTGCCGGAGTCGTAGGTCAGCCCGGAGATCGTGTCGTACGGGAACTCCTCGTGCCGGATCCAGTTGCGCCGGCGTACCTCCAAGGGGTCCAGGTCGAGCTCGGCGGCGAGCTCGTCCATCATCCGCTCGATGCCGAACGTCGCCTCGGGCCGGCCCGCACCCCGGTACGCGTCGGTCGGCGTCTTGTTCGTGAACACCCCACTACAGGTGAAGGAGTAGGCGTCCATCTTGTAGATGCCGTTGAACATGAACGCCCCGAGCAGCGGAACGCCGGGCGTGACCAGCATCAGGTAGGCGCCCATGTCGGCGAGCAGGTCGACCTTCAGGCCGCGGATCCGGCCGTCGCGGTCGGCGGCCAGGGACAGCCGCTGGATCTGGTCGCGGCCGTGGTGGACGGCCATGTTGCCCTCGCTGCGCGACTCGGTCCACTTGACCGGGCGGCCGAGGCGCTTGGCCAGCAGCAGGCAGACGACCTCCTCGCCGTACACCTGCAGCTTCGAGCCGAACCCGCCACCGACGTCCGGCGCGATCACCCGCAGCCGGTGCTCGGGGATGCCGGTGACCGTGGCGAGCATCAGCCGCAGGATGTGCGGGATCTGCGTGGCCGACCAGAGCGTGTACTCGTCGCCGACGGCCGAGCAGACCACGGCGCGGGGCTCCATGGCCGTCGGGATCAGCCGCTGCTGGACGTAGCGGCGCTCGACGACCACGGGCGCGTCCCGGAACGCCGCGCCCAGGTCACCGGCCTCGAAGACCCACGTGTAGCTCTTGTTCGTGCCCTTGTCGGCGTGGACGAGGTCGGCGCCCTCCGTGATCGCCTGCTCCATGTCGACGACGGCCGGCAGCGCCTCGTAGTCGACGTCGATGGCCTCCAGTGCGTCGGTGGCGGCGTACCGGTCCCGGGCCACGATGGCGGCGACCGGTTCGCCGACGTACCGCACCTCGTCGACCGCGATCGGCGGGTGGTCGGGCAGGACCATGTCCTCGGTGACCGGCCACGCGCACGGCAGGCTGCCCTGCTCGTCGGCGAGGTCCGCGCCGGTGACGACGGCGATCACCCCGGGCCGCGCGCGGGCGGCTTCGACGTCGATCCGGCTGATCCGGGCGTGGCTCATCGGGCTGCGCAGGAACGCCACGTGGAGCAGGCCGGGCAGCTGGATGTTGTCGGTCCAGTTGGTCTTCCCGGTGATCAGCCGGGCGTCCTCCGAACGCTTCCGGGCCCGCCCGACCTCGCCGGTCGCGTCCGGCGTGACCTGCCCGGCGACGGCTTCTGACACGACCTCGCTCATGACCGGGCCTCCTCGGCCTGCCGCATGCCGCCCGCGGCCCGGTGGACCGCGCGGACGATGTTCTGGTACCCGGTGCAGCGGCACAGGTTGCCTTCGAGCCCGTCGCGGATCTCCTCATCGGACGGGTCGGCGTTCTCCCGCAGCAGGTCCAGCGCGGCCATGATCATGCCCGGGGTGCAGTAGCCGCACTGCAGCGCGTGCTCCTCGTGGAACGCCTGCTGCAGGGGGTGGAGGTTCTGCCCGTCGCCCAGGCCCTCGATGGTGGTGATCTCATGGCCGTCCGCCTGGACGGCGAGGACGGAGCAGCTCTTGACGCTGAGGCCGTCCATCAGGACGGTGCAGGCCCCGCAGTTGGACGTGTCGCAGCCGATGGGGGTGCCCACCTTGCCGAGCCGTTCGCGTAGGTAGTGCACGAGCAATAGGCGTGGCTCGACCTCGTCTTCGTACTTGACACCGTCGACGTCCACCGACACACGCGGCATTCGTCCTCCCAGGAAGTGCGTTTCGGACACGGACAGGCGGATCCGGGGAGGCCGTTCGGGCGCGCCGAGCCCGTGCTCGACCGCCCCACGGGCGCCGACGTCGTACGGGTGCCGACGTCCAGGCCGGGGCGGCGCGCAGCGGTCCCCGGAGCACGGTTCGGACGCGGGGCGTCAGCCGTGGTTGAACCGGTGGTGCGTGTTCACCTTGTGGCTGCGCCGGGCGCCCTCGCGGTGCTTGCGGCGGATCTTGGCGCTGGCTCGTCGGATGCGTTTCGCACGATTACGCGACATCACTGGCTCCAGTGGCAGGAGGCGTGTGTTTCAACGTAAGCCGGGAATGCCGGGTTAGGCCAGAGGGAAGACAAAAAGTGGACGCCGGTTGACCGTGCCTGGGCGGTGTGGCGAACGCTTCCCCCGGGACACCAGCGCGAAGGCCACAGCCGGGTCATGAGGCCGTCTGACCAGGAGCGTTCGCGGGGACCTGCCCACGATCATCACGGCCTCGCCTCGTCGCCGGCCGGTCCGCGACGAATTAACCGGGCTTTTCGGTAAACCTCGCTACTGTCGGGCTCTTCGCCGTGGACGCGATACGTGCTGGGTGAACAGCGGCGGTCATCCTCTTCCCCGCCATGCGCCGTTCACCGGGTCGTCGTTGACACCACGCACCAGACCAGCAGGAGGCCGTTTTCGTCGCGGGGGATCCGACAGACCACCCAAAACGGTGGCATTGTGTTGTTCCGTCGCTTTTGAACGGAGGGGTTGTGACCAGTGTCGAGGAGCGCGTCGCCGACGATCCGTCGGCGGCGGAGGGGACGGTGCGCGGCCGCGTGCGCCAGGCCCTGACGCACGCGGCCGCGCACCGTGTCTTCCTCGCCGTGCTACTACCCGCCATCGGGCTGCGCCTGGTGGCGATGCTCGGATACCGCGGCGCCATGTGGTTCCCCGACTCGTACGACTACGTCAGCGGGGCGCTGACCCTCACGCCCAACCTGATCCGGCCCAGCGGCTACTCCCTGTTCCTGTGGCTGCTCTCGCCGTTCCACAGCCTGACGCTCGTCGTGCTCGTCCAGCACACGATGGGCGTGGCCGTGGGCGTCATGGTCTACGCGTTGCTGCGCCACCGCTTCGCGCTGCCCACCTGGCTCGCGTCCGCCGCGGCGATCCCCGCCCTGTACGACGCCTTCGGCATCCAGCTCGAACACCTCGTCCTGTCCGACACGCTCTTCACCTTCCTGGTGACGCTGGCCGTGACCCTCGCCATGTGGCGGAGCACGCTCAGCACCCGGCGGGCGATCCTCATCTGCCTCCTCGTCGGCCTCGCCGCCGTCACCCGCTCCGTGGGTCTCCCGGTCCTCATCCTGGTGCTGGCCTGGCTGGCCGTACGGCGGGCGGGCTGGCGCGCCGTCGCCGCCGGCCTCGTCGCCGGGCTGCTGCCGATCGTCCTGTACGCCGGATGGTTCAACTCCCGTACGCACCGCTTCGCGCTCACGTACAGCACGGGGATCTTTCTCTACAGCAGGACGATGCCCTTCGCCGACTGTAAGAAGATGAAGCCCCCAGTCGACGAACTCCCGCTGTGCAGCGACACGCCCCCGGACAAGCGGGGACGGTCGCAGTTCTACATCTGGGGCCGGATCTCGCCGTTCCACCGGCTCGGCAAGCACAAGTTCACGGCCGACACCGAGGCCCGCGCGGGTGACTTCGCCAAGCGCGCGATCCTCGCCCAGCCCGGCGACTACGTCGGAACCGTGACCTCCGACCTGCTGCGGACGTTCCGGTGGAAGCACCCACCGTTCCCGGAGAAGACCACCTACAGCTACTACCTCTTCCAGCAGCACCCGCCGCAGCCGCCCCACACTGCAGTCCGGCGGATGCGCCCGTACGACCGGGGCCACCTCAACACGCACGTCGTACGGCCGTACGCCCGGATCATGCAGGTGTACCAGCGCTACTTCTTCCTGCGCGGCACGATGTTCGGCCTGATCCTGTTCGTCGGGCTGGGGGCGTTCCTGCGCCGGCGGTGGGAGGCGCTGCTGCCCTGGACGATGGCCGTCGTCGCGATCGTCGTGCCCCCGACCACCGCGGAGTTCGACTACCGCTACGTCATCCCGGCGGTCCCCGTCGCCTGCATCGCCGCCGCCCTCGCCTTCCTCCGCCGCGACGACGCCGCTCCCGCGCTGGGAAGTGGCGTGGTCGCCTCGCTGCGCGGTTACGTGCGTTCCGGGACGGATTGGGCGATGAAGAAGCGTCGGTAGGACGTCGGGTCAGGGTTCCGTGTGCCGGTCGAGGCCGAGCGTGGCGATGAGGTCTTCGTGAAGCTCGAACCAGACACGGTGGCATGAGTCGACGTCGGTGCCGTCGACCCAGGCGCCCTCCCCGGCGCGGGCGCGCGCCAGTGCCGCGGTGAATCGTTCGTCGTATCCGCGGAACCGCGTGAGGACGCTCCCGAGCCGGTCCGCGAGCGGCGTGAGCGCGCGGTCGACGCCGGCGAGCTCGGAGAGGACGCCGGCGTCCCAGTCGGGATCGGAGTGGTCGTTGACGGCGAGTCGATCGCCGGCGGTGGGCCGGAGCTGCCAGTCGGTGCAGGCCTGGAGCAGGAGGGCGTTCAGCGGGAGGAACCCCCGGTAGACGTCACGGACCTCGTCGGCGGCGCCGTCGCGCGTGAGCTCGGCCGCGAGCCGGCGCTCGTCCTCGGCTCGGCCCGCCTCGGTCAACGACCAACCTCCGGTGCCGGCGAAGGCGCTGTGCTCGACCCAGCCGCGTGCCTGGGCGTCGCGCAGCGCCTCTTTCGTCTCGGCCGCGTCGAGCCCGTACCGACGAGCGAGAACGGGCGTGTCCGCGAACCCGGTGATGCGCACGGCGTGCAGGACCAGGAGGTCGGGCGGAGAGTCCCGCGTCATGAGCCGGCGTCCTGTCGTGCGGTCAGGCGGGTGTAGTGCTGCTGGCACGCCTGCGGGGAGTTGAACGCCATCGCGTCCGCCATCTGCGCCCAGGTCAGTCCCGCACTCCGGGCCATGAACAGCAGGGCGGATTCGAGCCCTTCGACCTCGGCGCGTGCGGCTTGCAGGAGGGCGAGCGCGCTCAGGACGTCCTCCGGGGCCAGGTCGGCGCAGCGCCAGACGGCGAACTGTACGAGGTCGACCGCCGACGGCGGGGCCGGGGAGGGCCGCCACGGACGGGCGTCGAGCGCGTCCGCGCCCAGGCCCAGCAGACGCGCGGACGCGTCCCGCTCACGCTGGGCCTGAACGTGGTCGGCGTGCGCGGTGTGAGTGAAGTCCTGCTTGCGCGACATGCGACTCATGATGGAGACTCAACAAAACGTTGTCAACAATTCATTGAAAGGCGGGCCGGTGATCGTTCCCCTGATGGAGGCCGCCGCCGATACCTGCGGGGGCAAGGCCGGCGCACTCGGCGTGCTGCTCCGCGCGGGTCTGCCGGTTCCTGACGGCTTCGTCGTCCCCTTCGCCGCCTACCTGGACGCTGCCGGCGACCTGGGCCTCGGGCGGTTCGCCGGCGAGCTGAGCGTCGGGCGGTTCGCCGGCGAGTCGGCGGATCTCGACGCGGCGCGGCAGGCGATCCAGGCCCGCCCGCTCCACGCCACCGTGATCGACGCGCTGGGGCGCGCACTCGATGGGCTCGGCGACCCGCCCGTGGCGGTGAGGTCGTCGGCGGCGAACGAGGACACCGGCCAGGGGTCGGCGGCCGGTCAGTACGAGAGCTTTCTCGCGGTGCACGGAGTCGGCGAGGTCGCCGATGCCGTACGCGCGTGTTGGGCCTCGCTGTTGTCTCCACGTGCCCTCGGCTACCGGGATGCCTCCGGCCGCGATGACCAGCCGCTTGCGATGGCCGTCATCGTCCAACGCCAGCTGGACGCCGAGGTGTCCGGGGTCATGTTCACACCCGCGGGCCCGAACGACGCGACCGAGATCGAGGCGTCCTGGGGCCTCGGCCCCAGCATCGTCGGGGGCACGGTCACCCCGGACGCCTACCGTGTCGCCGAGGACGGGTCGATCACGCGCACCGTGGCGGACAAACGGACCCGCCTCGACCGGCACGGCACACGGCTCGTCGTTCGCGACGTGCCCGCCCATGCCCGGCACCAACCGACGATCGACGACGCGACCGCCACGCGGCTCGCCGCGCTGGGCAAGGAGATCGCCGCCGTACTCGGCGGACCGCAGGACATCGAGTGGGCGATCGCCGACGGCCGTACCTGGGTTCTGCAGGCACGGCCGGTCACCGCCGCGCCCCCACCGCCACCATCACCTTCCGGCGCCTCACCCGCCGCACTCACCGGAACACCCGGCAGCCACGGGACCGTGACCGGCAGCGCGAGGATCGTCCGCGGTCCCGGCGACTTCGCGCGCGTGCGCCCGGGCGACATCCTCGTCTGCCCCTTCACCGACCCCGCCTGGACGCCGCTGCTGCGCATCGCCGCCGGCGTTGTCACCGAGACCGGAGGCGTGCTCTCCCACGCCGCGATCGTCGCTCGCGAGCGCGCCATCCCCGCCGTTCTCGGCATCCCCAACGCGACGAGCAGGCTCCCCGACGACGCCATCATCACCATCGACGGCACCGCCGGCACCGTCACGGCCACGAACGTGTAACTGATCACTTCCGCACCGGTCAGGAGTCGCACCCCGCAGCAGAACCTACCTACGGATCGAAAGGAGCTGGGGAAACGGGGCCCCACGGACACCGTGTCCCTGACCACTGATGACAACGCGGGTCCTCTACCTGGCACGCCACGGCGCGGCCGACGCGTTCGGGAAGCTCACCGACATCGGGCGCCGGCAGGCAGGCCTGCTGGGCGAACGGCTCGCCCGCGTACCGGTCGACGCCGTGTGGCACTCTCCGCTCCCACGGGCCGAAGCAAGCGCGTACGAACTCGCCCGGCATCTACCGAACGTGCCCGTGACCGAGGCCGCCGAACTCGTCGACCACGTGCCCTACGTCCCCAGCGCGGCCGAGACACCCCCGTCCTGGGCCGGTTTCTTCGACGGCTACGACGACACCGAGGCCGCGTCGGGCCGGCGGCTCGCCGAGGCCCTGGTCGCCCGGTTCGCGAAGATCCCCGACGCGGCCACGGGAAGTGCCCGGCGCGACACCCACGAGGTCCTGGTGACGCACGCCTACCCGATCGCGTGGCTGATGCGGCACGCACTGGACGCGCCGCCGTCCCGGTGGCTCGGGCTGAACAGCGCCAACACCGCACTGACGGTCATCGAGTACCGCAACGGCCTGCCGCCCACGATCGTGATGTTCAACGACATGAGCCACCTCCCGGCCGACTTGCGCTGGACCGGGTTCCCCGAACGCATCAGGCCCTGAGGCGGCTCGAAGAAACCGCCCGGCGCCGCCGCCACCGAGCCAGACGACCACGGCCTCGGACGCTCGCGAGATGCATCAAAGTGCACCTGGCCGTCGAGGCCCCGCGCTGGGGGCCCGGGACGTCAGGCGGACCGGCTGACGTCGTCGAAGTCGGTGGAGGCCGACAGCTCGGCCCATGCCAGCATGTCGCGCTCGAAGGCGTCGCGTCCGGCCTGGACGAACTGAAGCGCGTCGGCGCCGAGCAGCAGGTGCGTCGGCGGCTGGTCGGCCGCCACGATTCGCAGCACCGCGGCTGCGGCCTTGTCCGGGTCGCCCGGCTGGTGCCCGCTGCCGTGGATGCGCCGGGCGCGCACCGGCTCGAACAGCTCGTCGTAGTCGGCGATCACACGGGGTGCGCGGATCATCGAGCGGCCGGACCAGTCGGTCCGGAAACTGCCCGGCTCGACGGCGGTGACATGGATGCCGAAATCGGCGACCTCCTTGCCGAGCGCTTCGAGGATGCCCTCCACCGCGAACTTGCTGCCGTGGTAGAAGCTGAGACCCGGGAAGGTGGTCAGCCCGCCCATCGAGGTGACGGCGATGATGTGGCCCGAACGACGCTCCCGCATGTGCGGCAGCACGGCCTTGATCACCGCCACGGTTCCGTAGACGTTCACCTCGAGCTGACGGCGAAGGTCATCCATCGACGACTCCTCGAAGAGGCCCTCATGGCCGTACCCGGCGTTGGCGACGAGTACGTCGACCGGGCCTAGGTCGCGCTCGGTCTCGTCCACGACCGTGTCCACCGCGTCATGGTCGGTCACGTCCAGGATGCGGGCGTGCGCGTCGCCGGCGAGCGCCTCAAAGGCCCGTGCGTCGGCGGGCGTGCGCACCGTGCCCACCACCCGGTGGCCCGCGGCCAACGCCGCGCGGGCGAGTGCGCGGCCCAGGCCGGTGCTGACGCCGGTGATCAGGAATGTCTTGGTGTCCGACACAGGGGTTCCCTTCGTGCGATGCGAACAGAGGCCGACCGGGGCGGTCAGGCTCCGGTCGGTCTCGACACGTTCCACTTCAGCACCGGAATCGGCTGCTGATCGACTTCCGGGGGGTCCGCTTCGCCCCGGGGACAGCCGGACCGGGGGACTGCCAGGCCCCCTTTCGCGGGCCGTCGGGGGGATCTCGGGTCTTATCGTGAACGGCATGGACCGCAACGCAGCTCTCGGTGAGTTCCTCCGCTCTCGGCGGGCACGGATCACCCCGCGCCAGGCGGGCCTGTCCGACGACGGCGGCTCTCGGCGAGTGCCAGGACTGCGCCGCGAAGAGATCGCGCAACTGGCGGGTGTGAGCGTCGACTACTACGTACGCCTGGAACGCGGACGCCGACTGAACGTCTCCGAGACCGTGCTGGACGCCATCTCCCGCGCGCTACGCCTCGATCCCGTCGAACGCACCCATCTGTTCCAGCTCGCCAAGCCCGCCGCAGGCAGGCCCCGCCGCACGGCGACGCGTCCGCAGCCGGTCCGCCCGGGGCTGCGCGACCTGCTCCGGATCCTCGAGCAGACCCCCGCCCTTGTGCTGGGGCGGCGACTGGACGTACTCGCGTCCAACCAGATGGCACGTGCGCTGCTCACCGACTTCGACGCGCTGCCGCACCGCGAGCGGAACCTGGTGCGGTTCATGTTCTGCGACGAGACCGCCCGCTCGCTGTATACCCACTGGGACACCCACGCCCAGGACATTGTCGCCTCGCTCCGGCTCTACGCCGGACGCCATCCCCACGATCCACTGCTGGCCGAACTCGTCGGCGAACTCTCGATCACGGATGGGGACTTCCGCCGCTGGTGGGCCGACCAGAACGTGCATCGGCACACGCATGGCAGCAAACACTTCCACCACCCGATCGTCGGCCCGCTCACCCTCAATTACGAGTCCCTCACCCTGCCCGCCGACCCGGACCAGCGGCTGAGTGTCTACACCGCCGAGGCAGGCTCCAGCTCCGAAGAGGCGCTTCGGCTACTGGCCGCGTGGATACGGCAGCCCGAGACCTCGCACGGGCAGCACGCAGATCATTAGCGGGATCGAGAGCAATGCGACCTGCCCATTCGGGCCGCGCAGCAACTCTCAACACGTAGTCAGAGGTTAAAACTCAAGCTAGCCGCCCAGCACGAAGAAGCGCTTGGCCTCTCCCAGGGCCTTCTCGTCGGCCAGGATGTCGCCTGGGCGATTCGCATAGCCCAGAAGCCCTCCGCCCCAGTGCATGCCCATGTAGTCAGCGGAGATCTTCAGGGTGCCCAGGAGAGGGTCGGCCCTGGCCGGGTCCTCCTCGCTGATCACACTGATCGCCCACATCGTCTTGCCGCGCATCCTGGCCTTGAAGTCGGCCCCGGGCACGCGGAACCAGCCCGACCAGTAGTCGAGGTAGAGCTTCGTGGCGGCCGAGACGCTGTACCAGTACAGCGGTGAAGCGACGACGAGATCGGTCGCCTCGAGCGTGGCGTCCAACAGGACCCGCTCGTTACCGGTCGGCTGGGAGTAGACGGTGCCCGGCACGTGGCGGACATCCTGGAAGTCCGGCAACGGGAGATCGCGAAGATGCAGCCACTGCTGGGCGACGTCCGAGGGCAGATGCGCGGCGGCCCGGCGCGCCAGCTCCTCGGTGTTACCCCCTGAACGCGCACTTCCCACCAGGAACAAGAACTTTCGCATCCGGTCATCAAACCAGCCCCCGATCGCGGCCAAGGATGCCGACCGATAAGGCCGGCAGCGGCTGTCGGTCGGCAGCGCGGGGCTCTGCGTCGCTGTCGCCTCCTGGACGCCGTCGCTCGCCGGCCCGAGGGGGAGAGGCGTCGGTGGATCCGTGACGGGTGGACCCGTTCGCACACAAACGGCTTATCGATCTCGCATTCACCCAGGAAGCTGTGATCGAGGATCTGTATTTGTGTGTGGCCGGGAGCGTCATGCGGCGATCGACGGTGTTTGATCTCGCTTCGTGCGCGTGGTTAGCGGGGCGGGCGCCGTGTCCCCGCGATGCTCCTCGCGCGTGCGCCCGTCTCCCGGTCGGAACCACGCCATCGCGGAAGGACGCGGCAGGTCTACGGCCCCGTCCGGTCGGGACGGAACTGCCGGTCGTAGAGTTCGAGGCTCTTGCGCGCCGCCGCGGGATACCGCCGTACGAGTCGGTCCAGCTGTGTCAGCTCGGCGGCCTGGGACACCCCCTGCGAACCGATCGCGTTCAGGGTGTCCCGGAACTCGTTGACGGAGCGCATGAGCTCGTCCGGCGAGGTCATTTCCGGGGTGGGAGCGGAACGGAGACGACCTTTTTGATCATCTCGACGGCCTTCTCGATTTCGTCCGCGCCGCAGATCGGCTTGTCCCAACTCCACCACCAGCAGAGGCGTTCATTCTCGTCCGGCTTCGCCGTGACGATCTCCGAGAGGTGATTGCTGGTCCCCGGCGCGTGAACGTAAACCCGCGTCGGCCCCTGCTGTTGCGCGTCCAGGCCGACCGCCTGGCAGGCCGTCACGAGTTTTCCGGCGAGTTCGTGAACGTCTTCGAGCGAATTGATGGTCATGGTGACTCCCTGTTGTCGTTTGACTCCACAGAATGACTGAGAAGTCGTACGCTGGGAGCCCCCAACGCGCGGAGCGCGAAGAGACAAGAGGCGCGTCCCACGTTTGTACGGAAGGTGTGCAGCGAGATGTCGGGAAACCACATGACGGCGCGGCAGTTCGTCGGCAAGGAGATCCGTCGCGCCCGCGAATCGAAGCAGCTCACCCGCGCCGAACTGGCGAAGACCTTCCCGGTCTCCGAATCCCTCGTCGCCTCGTGGGAAACCGGACGTCTCATCCCGAAAACGGAATACCTTCCTCACCTAACGAACATATTGGACCTTCCCGATGTAATACTGCGGATACTCGATGATCTCGTCAGTAAGGAGGTCGCACCCGAGTGGCTTAACAAGTGGACCACGGCGGAGTCTGAGTCATCGGCACTGCTGGCGTTCGCGCCGCAGGTGGTCCCCGGCCTCCTGCAGACGGAGGACTACGCGCGAGCGGTCCTTCGGCTCGGGAAGCCGGCTCCCCTCGATCTTGAGGAGCAGGTGAGCGCGCGGATGGCGAGACAGAAGCTTCTGGCACGCAAGGATCCTCCGCTGTACCACGCGGTGCTCGACGAGGCGGTGATCAGTCGTCCGGTCGGCGGCCCGGAGGTCATGCGTGATCAATTAATGCGGCTGGTGGAGCTCTCGCAGCGGGACGGGATCATCATCCAGGTGATCCCTTTCGACGTCGGAGCACACGCGGGATTCGCCGGTGGCGCGATCGTGCTGGCGAGCATCAACGGGTCGGAGGTCGCCTATGTCGACAATGCGCTCCGCGGGGAAGTGGTAGAAAAAGCCGAAGATGTCGCAGCGATGCGGCGACTCTGGCAGATGCTGAGCGCCAAGGCGCTGCATGAAGACGCATCCATTGAGCTCATCATGAAGGCAGCACAATCATGGGCAACCTGAGCTGGCGTAAGTCGACGCGCAGCACCAACAACGGTGGCGACTGCGTCGAGGTCACCATTGCCGAGAAGAGCGACAAGTAACGAATCCCTGACGTCCCCCGCCCTTGCTTACCGGAGCCAAGGGCGGGGGATTCTTCACCTCGGGATAAGTATTTGACCCCGCATCGTTCCTTCGATGGCTCGAAGGTAGGCGTGGGCCACTTCGGTCGCCGGAGTTCCTTGGGAGCCGTCTTCGCCCATCGCCTTGAGGGTTTCGCTGACCCAGCCTGGGCTCACGGCGTTCAGGCGCAGGCCGCGGGGCATCTCGATCGCGGCGGCTTCGACGAAGGCTCCCAGTCCGGCGTTGACGAGGGCGCCGAACGCGCCTCCCGGCGTCGGTTCGTCGAAGACGCCGCTGGTGAGGGTGATGGATCCGCCGTCACGTACGAGGTGCAGCGCCCGGCGTACGAGGGTGACCTGCCCGAGGAGCTTGCCGTGCAGGCCGGCCGTGAAGTCCTCGTCCGAGGCGGACGCGAGAGGAGTCAACCGGCCGCTCGCCGCGCAGCACACGACGGCATCGAGGTCGGACACCGACATGAGGGCCGCCTCGATCGAGGCCGGGTCGGTCATGTCCACCGTCACCGGTCCGTTCCGGGAGGCACGTACGACCTCGTGACCGCCCGACTCCAGTACGGCGGCGGCCGTGGACCCGATCGTGCCGGTCGCACCGATTACGAGGATCTTCATGTTCGAGCACTCCTCCATGCCTGGCCATCGCCAGTGCGTGTCCCGGCGATCGGGATCACGACCCGACTCTGGTGGCCGTCGCGGATCGTGCCGAGCCCTGTGTGAGAGGTAGGACCGCGGTTCCTACCCCTGACAGGTGCAGGTTCCGCGCCCGCGGACTCGGCAGACTGGGCATATGGAGCGAAGTCCGGAGTTGGGGGAGTTCCTGCGCTCACGGCGGGCGCGGCTCCGGCCCGAAGACGCGGGACTGGCGGACTACGGCGGGCGGCGCCGGGTGCCCGGCCTGCGCCGCGAAGAGCTCGCCCGGCTCGCGGGCGTCAGCGTCGGCTACTACACGCGCCTGGAGCAGGGACAGAGCCCGGGCGCCTCCGACGCCGTCCTCGACGCGATCGCCCGGGTCCTGCGCCTGGACGGCGACGAGCGGACGCACCTGTACACCCTGGCCCGCCCGGCGCCCGGACCGCGACGCCGCCCGGCTCCCGAGCGCCTGCGCCCCGCGATTCGCGTCATGGTCGAGTCCCTCGGGGACGTGCCCGCCCTGGTCCTCGGGCGGCGCGTCGACGTGCTCGCCTGGAACAGGATGGGCCACGCCCTCCTCGCCGGGCACCTGGACTTCCACGCGCCCGAGCGGCCGGCCGACCGGCCCAACTGGGCGCGGCTGTTCTTCCTCGACCCGCACATCCGCGCGCTGTTCACCGACTGGGACAAGAAGGCGCGGGACACGGTCGCCGACCTGCGCGTCATCGCGGGCCGCTACCCCGATGACCGCCTCCTCGCCGAACTCATCGGCGAGCTGACCATGAAGAGCACGGAGTTCTCCGCGATGTGGTCGGCCCATCCCGTACGTCGCTGCGCCCATCACACCCGTGAATACCGGCACCCCGTCGTGGGCCCGCTGACCCTCACCGACGAACTGCTGCAGCTGCCGGACGACGAAGGCCAGCGACTGGCGATCTTCACCGCCGAGCCGGACTCCCCGTCCCGATCCGCCCTGCGCCTGCTCGCCGGGCTGACCGCCGAACACGTCGAACGCCCCGCCCGTGATACCGCACGCCAAGCGGTGGGGCCCGTGAGAAGGACGATGCCCTCGGCATAGCGTTCACTCTCAATCAGTGCAACGAACGGGTGGGTTGGTGTTGCGTTATGCCTCAGGCCACTGCAACACTTTTCTTGCTCCCACCTGCATAGATGCTACTTACTTGCAACGGATCGGTTGCTAGATCTGGAAAGGCAACGTAGCTTTTCCATTGTTCGAAACAACGAGCCGCAAGGAGCGCACGATGCAGAAGTTCGACACCCCCGCCCCGATCGCCGCCGTCCTGAACGTCCCGGCCGGGCGTGTGCAGTTCATCGCCGCCGACCGCACCGACACCACGGTCGAGGTCCTGCCCGCCAACGCCTCCAAGGGCCGCGACGTGAAGGCGGCCGAGCAGATCACGGTCGAGTTCGCCGACGGCGTCCTGCGGATCGAGACTCAGGCGGCGAAGAACCAGTACTTCGGCCCGTCCGGATCCGTCGAGGTGACGGTCAAGCTGCCCGCCGGTTCCCGGGTCGAGGCGAAGACGGCCAGCGCCGAACTCCGGGGCGTCGGCCGCCTCGGCGACGTCGCCTTCGACGGCGCGTACCACCAGATCAAGCTGGACGAGGCCGCGAGCCTCCGCCTCACCGCGGTCGACGGCGATGTTGAGATCGGTCGGCTGGGCGGTCCCGCGGAGATCAGCACCGCACGGGGCGACATCCGGATCGCCGAGGCCACGGGCGGCACGGTCACGCTGCGCACTCAGTCCGGCGACATCTCGGTCGGCGCCGCCCCCGGCGTCTCCGCCTCCCTGGACGCCGGCACCAGCAACGGCCGCATCATCAACGCCCTCAAGAACGACGGCACCGCCGACCTGGACATCCACGCCACCACCTCGAACGGCGACATCACCGCCCGCAGCCTCTGAGAACACTCAGCCCCCTTGAAGGTCAGAACACCTTCAACGAGGCCTGACCATGAACCCGCCGAACAGGGCCGTCAGACCAGCAGGTCTGACGGCCCTGAACCTTTTCCGCCCGTCGCACCGACCGGACCGTGGCGAGAGCTCAGGACTGTCGCTCGGCGTTCCGGGCGGCCAGGCTCTGCTGCCACTGCTCGACGACCTGCCGGAAGGCCTCGCTTATGAGGAGAAGGAGTTCGGCGGAGGACTCGAAGCGGGCGCCCGCCGGGGTCGTGGCCCCGAGAATCTCGGCTCCGCGCTGCGATGCGGCCGTCAGGGCGTCGTTCATCTGCAGAGCCGCGAGGAGGGACTGGAGCCAGATCTCATCGCCGATGACATAGCGTTCGCGCCGCGCGCCGGGAATCCGTTCTCGCCTGAGCATCCCCTGCTGTTCGAGGAAGGCGACGGCGTGCGAGACGGACGCCGGGCTGACGCGAAGCCGGGCGACCAGATCGGCGGCGGTGAGAGCGCCTGCGTCGGTGATGTACAGGCAGGCCAGCACCCTGGCCTCCATCCGGGGCAGCCCCTGCTGAACGAGGAGGGCGGTGAAGGACTCCGTGAAGTCCTGGACCGCTCGGGGGTCACGCCCATGGCCGCTGTCGTGGATCGGCGGGGCCGGAGGCTGAGCCGGCTTGTGCCGGCGCGCACGATGCCGTGTGGCCTCGTGCGCCCGGTCCGCACCGTAATCGTCGGGTCCGCCGTTGCGGGTGACCTCCCGCATGATGGTCGAGGCGGGCCGCCCTAGACGCCGGCCGATCTCTGCGTATCCGAGTCCCTCGGCCAGCCCCGCAGCGATGTGCTGACGGTCCTCATTGGTGAGCCTGCCTCCGGGCATCGGCGCTCGTCTCCCATCTGCCGACGTGCGGGGAGCTCGGCGCCCGCGCACCCCGCCGCACAGTATGCATTCACACAGAGCTCATTGCAACGCCAGCCCTGATCGCTCATTGCGTTCAGTGCCACAGTCATTGCAAAGCTGTCGCCGATTTACCTAGTGAGACGGGCCAAATTGCCTCTCGTGCAGTGTTGATGAATTCGTAAACGCAATGTACCGTCGCAGACGTTCACTGATCCCTGAACGATGGCAGGGTCGTACGCAAGGAGATTCATGATGGGAAACGGCAACAGCGGTTTTTCTGAAGCAGGGCTACGCAGAGTGCGTGACGTGCTGGCGCGGCATGTCGATTCCGGGAAGATTCCCGGGCTTGTTGCGCTGGTCGGCCGGGGTGGTGAGACGCATGTGGAAGCGCTCGGGACGATGCGTCATGACGGTGGCGCGTCGATGAGTCGGGACACGATCTTCCGGATGGCGTCGACGTCCAAGCCGGTCACGATGGCGGCGGCGATGGTCTTGCTGGATGAGTGCAGGCTGCGGCTGGACGACCCGGTGGACCCGTGGCTGCCCGAGCTCGCCGATCGTCAGGTGCTGAGGCGGATCGACGGCCCGCTGGAGGACACGGTGCCGGCGCGGCGGCCGATCACCGTGCGGGATGTGCTGACCTCCACGTTCGGGCTCGGCATGGACATGACGGCGCTGGGCACTCCGATCATGGGTGCGGTCTTCGAGCAGGGGCTCACGCCTAATCTGCCGGAGCCGATGCCCGAGCCGGACGAGTGGATGCGCCGTCTGGGCACGCTTCCGTTGATGCACCAGCCCGGAGAGCAGTGGCAGTACCAGATCAGCAGCGATCTGCTCGGCGTACTGGTGGCCAGGGTGACAGGGCAGTCGTTCGAGACGTTCCTGCGTGAGCGGATCTTCGATCCGCTGGGGATGAAGGACACCGGTTTCCACGTGCCCGCCGACAAGATCGACCGGCTGCCGACCCTGTACGCCCCGGACCCGCAGACCGGGGAGTTCCTCGTGTGGGACGAGGCCGAGGGGGGACGCTGGAGCGGGCCTCCGGCGTTCCAGGGGGGCGGCGGCGGGCTGGTCTCCACTGCCGATGACTACCACGCCTACTTCCGGATGCTGCTGAATGGCGGGACGCACGGGAGCGAACGGATCCTGTCCCGGCCGGCCGTGGAGCTGATGACCACCAACCGCCTCACGCCCGAGCAGAACGCCCCCCGAACCGCCATGGCACGCGACAACGTCCATATCTCGTTCGGGCAGGGGCAGCACGGTGGCTGGGGCTTCGGGATGGCGGTGCGCACCTACCGCGGCGACTACGCGCCCATCGGCCAGTTCGGCTGGGACGGCGGAAGCGGCGCCTCGACCTACGCCGACCCGCACAACCGACTCACCGGAATCCTGCTCACCCAGGTCGGGGCGTCCGTCCCGGGTCCGGTGCGGCTGATGCACGACTTCTGGACCACGCTCTACCAGTCACTCGACGACTGACACCGCGTTCCACCCGTTCAGCGCCGGCGGATGAGGAGAGGTTGGGCGACGTCTCCGAGGCGGCCGGCGGGGTCGGAGAGGGCGGCCTGGGTCAGGCCGAGGCCGTCGTCGGCCAGGTGAGTGCGGCAGTCCATGTACACCCAGTCGCCGTCGGGGTGGCGCAGCAGGGTGGTGGTCATGGTGGGCGGGATGGACAGCCACTGATCGAACGGGAGAGTCGCCGACAGGCCGTTGGCGGAGTCGGCGACGATCAGCGTGCGGGTCAGGCCGGTGAGTTTCCGGCCCGCGACCAGCGGGATGCGGACGCGCGTCCACACCTGCGCGGAGCCGCGAGCGTCCTGGCTGCCGGTGAAGCGCCATTCGATGGCCCGGCCGTAGCCCCAGTCGGGCATGCCGTCGAAGTCGTACTGCTCGGCCGGCTCGGGCGGGAGCGGAGGCGGCGGGGCGCTCTCGGTCCGTACGGGTGGGGTCGGGCCGGTCGCGATGTGCCAGGCGCGGGCGGTCACCGCGACCTGCCCCTCGACGATCAGGTGGGCTTCGGTGAGGCGGACCTGCCGGCCGGGCCGCAGCGGGGTGACCTCGACGCGGGCGGGGCGGCGCGGGATGGGGGCGAGGAAGTCCACCGAGATCCGGGCCATCCGCATGCCGGGCGCGACCGCGGTGTCGATGGCGTGGGCCAGCAGCGCGGTCGGGGGTCCGCCGTGCTGCGCGTCACGGTCCCAGGGGCTTTCCGTGGCGCTGGTCGGCTCGTAGACCTCATCGTCGGCAGGCAGGTAGAAGGCTTCGGGCTGGTCGCTCATGGACCGATCCTCGAACATGGGCCGGCGCGACGACCAGGGCGGGTAGCCGGAATGCGGCAGAAGGCGACCGCGGCATGGCATCGCAGTCGGTGATGGTTCGACGTCGGGGTCAGGCCATCGCCTCGATGGTGACAATGCCGACGAGTTCGGGACCGGCCAGCATCAGGCATCCGTCGAACCCGTAGTCATCGGGGGTGATGTGAAACGGTACGCCGATCCCGTAGGCCAAGGGGCGGACGCCACCGGGGCCGTTCATGACCTGCCGGGTCACGGTGTCGAACAGGTCGCGGCCGAGTAGGGCCACCAGCCGATCGCCGGGGAAGCGGGGTTGCGGATCATCGTCGGGGTCGTAATCGCCGATCTCCCTCATGGCCCACGCACCGCTCCTGGCCTGCTCCAGATTGTGCGACTCAAAGTCTGTCAGGAACTCGGCCAGGGTCTCCTCGCCCAGTCGTCGGGGGTTGGTGATGTCCTCACCCTCCCACCGCTCCTGGCGCAGCAGGTCGGCGCAGAGGGGCGACCCGGGCCACCAGGAGCGGAACGCGGAGTCGGCGTCGTCCGGGGCCTCGCAGTGGAGCTTGAGATCGTGCGGTTCGGTCTGCACCGTGACCCGCATCCGGTCGTTGTTGGTCAGCCAGACCAACTCGCCGAGTACCTCGGCGGCGCAGGCGGCGCGGATGCCGAGGTCCGCTTGTCGGTACTGCTGTTCGGTCAGGGTACGGGGCGGGTCGGTCTTCCTGTTCAGCAGACCGGCGGGGTCCGGCCAGAGCTCGCCCGTCTGCGGTTGCGGCAGGGACGCGGCGGGGGCCACCGACAGCCGGAAGGTCTCGCCGCCCAGGTCGCGTCCGAGCAGATGCACCTCATCACCCAGCGCGGGGCCGTCGGGCCGGGCGGCCACCGTGACGCGCACCCAGTCGTTCATGAACGAGTGCACGAACATCTTCCTGACCAGCCCTGCGATCAGTTCCCCGGCGGGTTCACCCAACCCTGCGGGAGCGGCCTCCAGCAGGCTCGTCAGCAGCAGGCCGACCTCGTGGGCGGTCTCTTCTGGCGATCGGGCGGCCTTCCAGCCCCCTTCTCGCCAACCGAGGTTCAGTGCGTGGTTCATCGGCTCGACGGCCACCGGATGGCGGTGCCCGGCGCGTCCCGCGCCCGTGAACGTCTCCGGGAACCCGCCGTACCGGGCGACCTCGGCTGGGCTCGGCACGGTCGTCCAAGGGCGCTCCTCAGGAGGCGCCGCGGTCCCGCTGACCGCGGCGACCCGGAACGTCGTGAGCCCCGTCTCGGCGTCGACGGGCCCCCACCGCTGGAGAAGATGCGCCGCGGCGGCCGGCCACCTGTGCTTCCAGTGGACCCTCGGCGTGCCCGCCATCACCGAACCTGCCTCACCTATCGCGAAGATCTCGTACGGACGCTAGCAAATCTTGGAACATGCCCCACCGGATGAACGGCACTGATCAGACCCCTTCCCTGGCGCACGGCCGGTGGGTCTCCAGCGACGCCGACAGCGACAGCGGCTCGCCTGGAACGGGTCGGATCTCATGGGGGCCGGACCGCGGCGAGTAGCAGGATCGGGGGACGCCTGAGGTGTTCGGCCAGTTCGGGGCTGTCCAGGGCGGGACCGGGTTCGTCGATCCCGGTCAGTTCCAGACCGGCCCCGAGCAGTGCGTTGATCAGAGTCGCCGTCCGCCGGTGGTGTTTCATCACTCCCTCGACGATCCAGTTCTGGGTCCGGGGTCCTTCGGCGGCGTAGTCGTCGACCGGCCAGACCGTACCGTTGCCGGTCTCCAGCCAGCCGGTCATCGGCCGGCGGGCGGTGCAGATCGGGTGCTCCTGCGAGAAGAGGAATCCTCCGCCGGGACGCAGCCAGCCGGCGACGGACCGGATCAGGGCAGGGTAGTCGGCGACGTAGTGCAGGGCGAGGCTGCTGACGACCAGGTCGGCACAGCCGGGCGGGAGGGTCAGCGTCTCCAGGTCCGCGCGCAGGTACCGGACGCGGGGGTGCTTCTCGGCGGACACCAGCATCCGTTCCGAGGCGTCGACGGCCAGTACGTCCGCGGCTCCCTCGTCGGCAAGGCGACGGGCGAGCGCGCCCGTACCGCAGCCCAGGTCGACGACCGACAGGCCCGCCACCGGGGGCAGCAGCCGGGCCATGGCGGGGACCTCGATGGCGTCATTGAGCGCGGTGCCGGACGTCCTGAGCCGCCGGTACCCCTCGAAGAAACGCGGGTCGTCGTAAAGGTCCCGGCCCGCGATCCCCGTCACAGGTGCCTCACGAGATCGGCGACGTCCAGCAGGGGGAGACCCCAGCGCAGCGCGGAGATCTCCAGGTCGGCGGCCTTGGCCATGGTGCCGTCGGGGTTCATGACCTCGCAGCACACCCCGACGGGCGGCAGCCCGGCCGCGACGCACAGGGCGACGGTGGCCTCGGTGTGGCCCGCGCGCTCGGCGACGCCGCCCGGCCGGGCGGCGAGGGGAAAGACATGCCCCGGCCGCAGGAAGTCCTCCGGCCGCGCGTCCGGGTGCGCCAGCCGGCGTACGGTCGCCGCGCGTTCGGCGGCCGACACCCCGGTGCCGGTTCCGGCCGCCAGGTCCACCGGGACGTGCGGGCGGGTGCCGTGCCGGTCGCCGGGACCGGGGATGGGATCGATCTCCAACCGGTCGAGGATCTCGGGCGCGCACGGCACGGTCGAATGCCCGCACACCTGGGTGAGCAGGAAGGTGAACGCCTCCGGGCGCAGGCGCACCCCCGCGAACACCACATCGCCCTCGCCCTCGCGATCCGGGTCCCAGATGAGCACCGCCCCTCCGGACGCCAGCTGCGCCACCGCCTTCTGAACCCCGCCCGCTCCGGTGAGGCGTCCCGCCCAGGGCAATGCCGCGACCACCTGGCTCACCGCCCGTACCGGGTCGTACGGCCGGCACCGGGTCAGCCGGGTGACCAGGTCCGGTTCCAGGTTCACCCGGTCCCCGGCCGACAGGTCCGAGAGCGTGGTCGCCCGTAGGGTCAACGGGATCAGCACCACCGAGAACCGGTCGCGGGCCACCTCGGCGATGGTCAGGCTGACGCCGTCGACCGCGACCTGGCCCTTGGCGACGATCAGCGAGAGGAAGCGCTCCGGTGGCTTGATCCACAACCGCCGCGTGGGGCCCTCGTCGTCGACCCTGACGACCTTTCCCACGGCGTCCACGTCGCCCTGCACCAGATGACCGCGCAGCGGATCGCCCAGTGCGAGAGGAGCCTCGACGTTGACCGGTGTGTCCGGCCGGACCTGATCGAGGGTCGACCGACGCCGCGTCTCGGCCGAAAGCGCCGCTTCCAGCAGGTCCGTTTCGGGCCCGGCCGGTACGACGGTGAGACCCACGCCGTTCATGCTGATCGAGCCGGGCGTGCCCGCGGCGACCTTCGGCGCCCTGACCACGATGCGAGCCTCGTCGACGGCCACGACCGTACCGACCTCGTCGATGTGCCCTGTGAACATCCGACACCACCTCTCGACGGCGGGAGGACGATCCTCACCGCATGGAGAACCAGGGACCCGAGAGAGCGGGTCCGAGAGGTGGCGGGGTATCACCGCGTGGCCTCGGAATCACACCGAGTCGTCCCACCGTGATCAGTGGAACCGGCGGGCTGTCACCGCCGCACCTTGGAATCGCACCGATCCACGTATAACACGCGATGATCTTCGCGCTCAAGCGGCACCGGGACTGGGCACCGCCTCCGCGGGCTCGGCCTGCCGGAGGGTGCCGAACACCGTCGGGGTGGTCCAGCCGCGCAGCGTGGCGAGGATCGTCGACCGGAAGGTGGTCTCGGCCGTGGCGGTGTCGAGCGCCCCGGCCAGTTCGAGGGTCACGAGCCCGTGGAGGGTCACCCAGAGCGAGAGGGCGATGGAGGTCGCGTCGCCGGCGAGGACGGGGACCGACAGGGCGCGGTCGATCGCCTCGATGAGCGGCCGGACGGGGTCGCCGGCACCGACCGTGCCCGACGGGTCGAAGGACTGCACGCCGCCGAACAGCACCGTGTACAGGTGGCTGTGCTCGCGCCCCCATCGCCGGTACGCGACGGCGAGCTCGTAGAGGTCGGTGAGGGGGTCGTCGGAGGTCGGCACCGCCGACAGGTCCCGGAACAGCCCGGCGACCGCCTTGTTGCGCACTTCGCCGATCAGCCCGTCCTTGCCGCCGAACAGGGAGTACAGGGCCGCGGTCGAGGTCCCGGCGGCGGCGGCCAGGGCACGGACGGTGATCGACTCCCGCGGCCGGGTGGCGAACATCTCGGTCGCGGCCTCGACCAGACGGTCCTTCACGGTGTCGTCGTTCGTTCTCGGCCTACCCACGACGCCAGCCTAGCTCGTGCTGATAACGTTGTTTTGAAACAGTGTTTGGAAACTCCTCGCAGGGATCGTGATGGTGCACTTCTTCCGCTTCATTGGGCGCCTGGGCCTGGCCCTGGCCGCCGTCGTGGGGCTGCTCGGCCTGTTCCTCGTACTGATCGTCCTGACGGACGGGGCAGGTTCGGGGCTCGCCGCATGGCTGGCCACTCTCGGCGTCGGGGCCGTCGCCGCACTGTGGCGGGGCCGCCGCCGTACCCGCCTCAGGCCGTTCCTCCCCGTGGTCGTCGCCGCGGCGCTGACCGCGTCGGTGTGCGTCCCGACCGTGCCCACGCAGCGGCGATACCCGCCCGCCCTGCCGTTCGTGGCGACGCAGCACTGGGACCTGGCCACCGGAAGCCGGGTCGCGGTGTACCACTATCCGCCCGCACCGGGCCGGCGCCCGAGGCCCCTCGTGTACCTCAACGGCGGACCCGTCCGCGGCATCGCGGTGCGCGACCACCGGTTCCTGCAGCTCCTGGCGCGACAGGGCTACGACGTCTACACCTACGAGCAGGCCGGCGGCGGGCGCAGCGACCTGCTCCCCATGGGGCAGTACACGATCTCCAGGTCGGTGCGCGACCTCGCCGCCTTCATCGACCACCTGGGAAAGGGTCGGGTCGACGTCCTCGGCTTCTCGGCAGGCGCGGTCGTGCTCACCCGGGCCCTGGCGGACCCGCAGGCCGCCGCCCGCGTCCACCGGGCGATCATCGCCGAACCCGGTCCGATGGACGGCCCCACCGCGCGGATCTCCGGGCAGAAGGGGCGGCCGTCCGCGCGCGGCCTCGCACCCGCCATGACCGGGCCACGGTCGACGCACGTCCCCCGGTACGCCGTGGCGTTCGGCCTCATGCGGCTCGGGCTCCTCACCCCCGGCACCGGCCTGATCGGGCAGGCCGAAGGCGACAACGCCTTCACGGCCGCCGACCTCGGCAGCGACACCGCGTCCGGCTACTGCGCGCGGGACGCCCACCGCATCCCCGTCGAGGACACGGCGCAGAACTTCTCCTTCAGCGCCGCCGCGAGCCTGCACGTCGATCAGACCATCAAGGATTCACCCTCCATCGCGGGGGAGCTGAGGCGTTCCCGCGTCCCCGCGATGCTGATGATCGCCGAGTGCTCCGCTCAGGTCCGTCAGTGGGAGACCGCCGTCCTCGCCAATGACCCCGCCATCGAGCGCACCCAGTACATGCCCGGCGTCGGACACCACATGTGGAACGGCCTCGGCGACAACGACCAACGAGCCGCCGCCGTCATCACCGCGTTCCTCCAGAACAGGCCGGCGCCCCTGCCGAACTACCCGGCCCGCGCCGACATCCCGTCATTCCTTCACGATCGAAAGTGACGGCGACACAGGAAGAACCAGGGCGGGCCCGCGGCCGATCGCGGCGGGTCCCGCACCTGGGTGAGGGGCGGAGTCAGGATGCCTCCGGGTCCCGGCCGAAGATGCGCCCGGCGAGGTCGACGCCTACGATCGTGCCGCTGCCGTCGCGGGTGAAGAAGCCGCGCTGCCCCTTCAGGCCGCCCTCGGTGACGATGTACTCGTCGCCGTCGCCGGGCAGGAAGCCGATGGTGGCGGCGGGGTAGTCCTCCGGCATGTCGCCCTCGGAGGCGGCGCGGATCTCCGGTTTGATGCCGACCGCGAGGGTGAGCGCGATGCCGTCGGTGGCGATGTCGAGGTTCATCGCGTCGATCTCGTAGCGTCCGGCGACCTCCCGCGCCCGCGTCTCGTCGTAGGGGACGGGTTCGGGGTCGTGTTCGACCGCGCCGAGGTAGTGCTCCAGCGCCCAGCGGACGACGGCCTGGTTGAACTGGTAGCCGTCGGGGCCGAGGTTGGACAGCGAGACGACGGCGAAGTCGTGGTCGGGTGCGATGACCAGTTCGGCGAACTGGGCGTTGCCCGACCCGCCGTGCCCGATCGTGGCGACGTCGCCCACCTGGCGCAGGAACCAGCAGACGCCGAAGCCGTCGCCGAGCGTGCTGGCCCGTAGTTCGACGGTCTGCTCCCGCATGGCGTGCAGTGCCTCGGTGGGCAGTACGCCGTCGCCGGTGCCGAGGTGGAAGCGGGCCCAGCGCAGCAGGTCGCTCACCGAGGACACCCCGCCCCCGCCGGGGTTGTTGCCGCGCTGGTCTGCCGGGTTGGCCTTCCACGGGCGCGCGGGATGCAGCGCGCCGTCCTCGTCGCGGTTGTATCCCACCGCGAACCGCCGGACGACGACGTCGTCCAGGTCGAAGACGGTGTCGGTCAGGCCGGCCGGCTCCAGGATCAGCGACGCCACGGCCTTCTCGTAGGGCAGGCCGGTGACCTTCTCGATGACGTATCCGGCCAGGTTGTAGCCGGCCTGGCTGTAGGAGGCCCGTGCGCCGGGCGGCGCGATGATCGGCAGCTCGGCCATCTTGGCCACGAACGCGGCCAGGGAACCGTCGCCGGTGTCGGGGCCGATGAGGTTCCACTCCAGCCCCGCGGTGTGGTTGAGCAGGTTGGCCACGGTGATCTCGGCGGCGTTGCGCTCGTCGGCCAGCCGCAGTTCGGGCACGTACCGGCGCACCGGGGCGTCCAGGTCCACCTTGCCCTCGGCGGCCAGTCGCATCAGCGCGGTCGCGGTGAAGGTCTTGGTCGCCGAGGCGATGGGGAACAGCGTGTGCTCATCGATCGGCAGCGGGTGGTCCAGGTTCGTCACGCCGTGTGCGACGTGGATCTCCCGGCCGCCGACCAGCACGCCGACGGCGGCTCCCGGGACACCGAACTCCTCGGCCGTCGCCTCGACGAAACCGGCCAGCTGCTCCTGCGTCATCGTGCCCACCCCTTCAGTGGTTTGAACTAAGTACGAGTGGACTCTAGGACGGATATTGAACAAAGTGCAAGTACTCAACTGAACTTAGTGCAAGTAAGCTGACGGCCATGCCGCGAGACACGTTGACCGCAGACCAGATCGTCCGGGCCGCCATCGAGTTGCTGGACGAGGAGGGACTGGACGGCCTCAACATGCGCAGCCTGGGCAAACGGCTCGGCTCGGCACCCACCGCGATCTACTGGCACATCAAGACCAAGGACGAACTGGTCCGGCTCGCCGGCGACGCGATCTGGGAAGAGGTCGAGCTGCCCGATCTCGACGGCACGGACTGGCGCACGGCCGCCACGGCCATGGCCACCGGCATGCACGCCATGCTCACCCGGCACCCGTGGCTGGGACAGGCGTTCGGCAGCCACCTCCTCTACGGGCCCGCCAAGAGCCGCTACGACGACCACACCCTCGCCATCCACGAGAAGGCGGGGTTCGCCGGCGCGGACGCGGATCAGGCGGCCGCCTCGTTGTTCATCTTCGTACTCGGCAGCGCCCTCGGGCCCGCCGCGGAGCTCTCGCTGACCCGGCGGCTGAGCAAGGACGGCGGAGACGTCGAGCGGCTGATGGCCGACACCATGGCGCAGGCCGCCGAGGTCGCCAGGCGGTTCCCGCGGCTGCGCGAGCGCCTCGACACCGTCGCCGCGGCCGACTACGCGGCGGCGCCGGACAACAGCTTCGAGTTCGGCCTCCAGGCCATCCTCGACGGTCTCGAAGCACGCCTCGCCGCCGGCGCGAACAACCGCTGATCCTCGCCCGGCCTGCCCCCGGACCACCGCGCTCGCGAACCACATGTCGCATTCCGGCCAGCGTCCCCGGCGGACTACGGGCAGGGTCGTTCCGTACATCGCGAACGAGGACGGGGAAGATGCACAAGGTCGCCGCGTTGAAGGTGCTCTACTTCGGGACCCCGGTGGTCCTGATCGGCTCGCGGAACGAGGACGGGACGCCGAATCTCGCGCCGATGTCGTCCGCCTGGTGGCTGGGCGACTGCTGCATGCTGGGCCTCGGCAACAGCGGCCAGACGACCGCGAACCTCAAGCGGGAACGCGAGTGCGTGCTCAACCTCGCGTCATCGGCGATGGTCGACGCCGTCGACCGGCTCGCCCTCACTACCGGCAAGCCCGAGGTCCCGGAGTTCAAGCTGGAGCAGGGCTACCGGTTCGAGCGGGACAAGTTCGGGACGGCCGGGCTGACCGAGCAGCCCGCCGATCTGGTGGGAGCGCCGCGCGTCGCGGAGTGCCCGATCCAGCTGGAGTGCGTCGTCGAGGCGATCCACCCCTTCGAGGGGCCGGATCTGAACGCGACGGCGTTCCAGGTCAGAGTCGTCCGCGCCCACATCGAGGAAGAGCTGATCATCCCGGGGACGCATTACGTCGACCCGTTGCGGTGGGACCCGCTGATCATGAAGTTCTGCGAGTTCTTCGGCGGCGGCGAGAACATCCACCCGTCGCGGCTCGCCGACGGCTGGAACATGCCGCACCGGCTCGAGGCGCTCCGCTGACGCCTCGGCGTCCGCTGCGCTTCTTGACGCAGCGGACGCCGAGGATCACCTGTCGGATTCAGCGCTTCGGGTCCAACGTCACGGTGTAGAGGGTTTTGCCGTCCAGGTCGCGGAGCCGTACGGTCAGCGCCCCCGCGCCGCCGTCGATGGCGACCTCGCCGAAGAACTGGTAGCCCTCCAGCGGCGAGGTGTTGGCGTGCGGCGGGACCTGCTGGAACTTCACCTGAGGGCCGAAGGTGCCGTCGAGGGTGTTGGGCCCGAACCCGCCGGCGTTCAGCGGGCCGGACACGAACTCCCAGAACGGGTCGAAGTCCTGGAACGCGGCCTTGGCCGGGTCGTAGTAGTGCGCGGCCGTGTAGTGCACGTCGGCGGTGAGCCACACGACGTTCCGTACGCGCCGCTTCTTGATGGTGGACAGCACGTCGGCGATCTGCAGCTCGCGGCCGAGCGGCTTGCCGTTGTCGCCCTGGGAGACGGCCTCGATGCCGTGCGCGTCGGAGACGACGAGCGACAGCGGCATGTCCGCGGCGACGATCTTCCAGGTGGCCTTGGAGGCCGCCAGTTCGCGCTTCAGCCACTCCGCCTGCGCCTTGCCGAGGATGCCCTGGTCGTCGGCGGTGGCGTTGTCCGGCCCGTTCGCGTCGCGGTAGGTCCGCATGTCGAGGACGAACACGTCGAGCAGCGGGCCGTAGGAGATCTTGCGGTAGACGCGACCCGTGCCGTTGGGCCGCTCGGCGATCGGCAGGTACTCGAACAGCGCCTGGTGCGCCCGCGCGGACAGCACGTCGACGCGCTTCTCGGTGTAGTTCGGGTCGTCGAGGATCTGCCCGGGCCACCAGTTGTTGTGCGTCTCGTGGTCGTCCCACTGGTTGATCTGCGGGACGACCGCGGCGAGGGCGCGGAGGTTCTCGTCCATGAGGTTGTACCGGTGCTGGCCGCGGAACTCGGCGAGCGTCTCGGCGACCTTGGACTTCTCCGGGGTCGTGACGTTCCGGTAGATCCGCCCGTCGGCGAGCTTCACCGTCGCCGGATGGGGTTGTCGGCGTACCAGTGGTCGCCGCTGCACAGGAAGAAGTCCGGGTCCAGGGCCTTCATCGCCTTGAAGATCCGGTAACCGCCCATGTCGGGGTTGATGCCGAAGCCCTGCCCGGCGAGGTCGCCGGACCAGACGAACCGGATGTCGCGGCGCGTGCGAGGCGCCGTACGGAAGGCCCCTTCGGTGGGCGCGGACAACAGCGACGCGTCATACGGGTCGGCGAGGCGCACCCGGTAGTGGATCTGCTGTCCGGCGGGCAGGTCCCGCAGCCGCACCTTCCCCGTCAGGTCGGTGTCCGGCGTCAGCAGCGGACCGTGAACGGTGGCGAACCGCCGGAAGTCCGGCCGGGTGCTCACGTCGACGAGCATCCGCGCGGGCCGGTCGGCGCGGGTCCACACGATCCCCCTGTGGGCGGAGACGTCTCCGCTCTGCACGCCGTGGGTGATCTGCGGGCGCCCCGCCCGTACGAGCGCCGCGGCCTGCGGGCCGGTGCCGAGCAGCGTCGCCCCGCCCCCCGCGATCAGGCCGTTGCGGATGAAAGAACGGCGGTCGAGTCCCATCGTGCACTCCTGTCTCAGAAAAACCGGACCGATCGTGGCCGTTCGCGATGGACGGTACGGGACCCGTGCGTGGCGTCGAGGTGAAAAGCCCTTGCTGACCTGGCACGACCGGGCCGGATCGGTGGTCCCGTCCGTGGAGCGGGCTCGTTTCGCCGGGCCCGCAGCTCGCTTTACATCTTGTATGGGAAGCAGTCACGACGTACGGTCATGGCGTGGATCATCATCCGGTGCTTCACGACGGCGCTCCGACCGAATCCGGAGCGATGCCGTCGCCGACCGCCGATCCGGCGGTTCCTGAAGGCCGGCTGAGCCTGCGCGAGGAGCAGAAGAGGCTGACCCGCCGCCGGATCCTCGACGGTGCGGTGGCGGTGTTCGAGACCACGTCCTTCGCCGAGGCGACGATGGAGGACATCGCCCGGGCGGCGGGGGTCACCCGGGTGACCGTCTACGCCCATTTCGCCGGGAAGACCGAGATCGTGCGGGCGCTCGTGGCGCACATGTACAAGGTCGCCGACGAGGCCTACACCGACCTGGCCACCCAGCCGGTGTGGACCCGCCAGGCGATCCGCACATGGCTGGAGGGCGCCGCGGGACGCTGGCGCCGGATGGCCCCGGTGGTCCGGGCGCTCGTCGCCGCCGGGCCGACGGCGACCGGCGACGGCGCCCGCGACCGTTCCCGCGCCGCGCGCGAACGCCACGTCGCCCTGCTCACCGATGACCTCTCACGCTGGCAGGGCACCTCTCCCGCGGAGGCCCGGCAGCGGGCCCTGATGGCCGTGCTGCAGACCGAGTCGTTTCTGGCGGTATGGCTCGCCGGTGAGTGGCCGGTGGCGACCGATGATCCGCTCGAGCTGCTCGTCGACGCCCTGTGCCATCTGCTCGCGCCCGCGCTGGGCGAGCGATCGGGCTGGCGTCTGCGTTCCGGCCTGATCGGCGTGGCCCCACGTCACGTGATGTACACCACGTTTCCCCAGAGGAGTCGGTGATGACAACGGTGAAACCCTGGTCCGATCTGCTCGGCACGTCCGAACGACTGGACGTCGCTCCGGCGTTCGACGAGCTCCGCGAACAGCGCCTGTGCCGGGTCCAGCTCCCGTACGGCGAGCCCGCCTGGCTCGTCACCCGCTATGAGGACGCCAAGATCGTCCTCGGCGATCCGCGGTTCAGCCGGGCCGCCGGCGCCGGACGCGACGAACCACGGACGCGGCTCCACGTGGGGTCGCCCGGCAACCTTCTGCGCCTGGACCCACCCGAGCACAGCCGCCTGCGCAGACTCGTGGCCAAGGCGTTCACCGCCCGTCGCGTCGAACAGCTGCGGCCGCGGGCCCAGCAGGTCGCCGACAATCTGGTGGACCGGATGCTGGCCGCGGGACCGCCCGCCGACCTGGTCGAGGACTTCGCGCTGCCCCTGCCGATCACCGTGATCTGCGAACTGCTCGGGGTGCCCGTCGAGGACCGGCACGACTTCCGTGTGTGGTCCGACGCGTTCCTGTCCACCACCAGGTTCACCCCGGAACAGGTCGCCGAGCACACCGGGCGGATGCGGGACTACATGGCGGGCCTGATCGCCGAACGCCGGAAGGCCCCTCAGGACGACCTGCTCAGCGCGCTCGTCGAGGCGCGCGACCAGCACGACCGGCTGTCGGAGGAGGAACTCCTGACGATGGCCGAGGGGATCCTGGTCGCCGGTCACGAGACGACGGCCTCGCAGATCCCCAACTTCGTCTACGTGCTGTTGACCCACCCCGAGGCGCTCGCGGCCCTACGCGCGGACCCGGACCTGATTCCGCAGGCGGTGGAAGAGCTCATGCGCTACGTCCCCCTCGGGAACGGCGCGGGCAGCGCGCGCTACGCGCTCGAAGACGTCGAACTGGGCGGGGTGACGGTGCGCGCCGGGGAACCCGTGGTGGTCGCCCTACACTCGGCGAACCGGGACGGATCGGTCTACACCGACCCCGCCACGCTCGATCTGGAACGCAAAGAGGCGTCCCACATCGGCTTCGGCCACGGCCCGCATCACTGCCTGGGCGCCCAACTGGCCCGGATGGAGCTCCAGGTCGCCCTGGGCACCCTGCTCCGCCGCCTCCCGGACCTGCGGTTCGCCACCTCCGAAGAGGACACCGTCTGGAAGACCGGGGTGGCCACGCGGGCACCCGCGCGGATGCCGATCGCCTGGGACCAGTGAGAACCCGAGGAGACGGGAAGGACACGAAATGACCTGGCTGATCGAAGTCGACGGGCGAACCTGCATCGGATCCGGCATCTGCGCGGGAACCGCACCCGACCACTTCACGCTCGTCGACGGCACATCCCGGCCCACACGTCGGGAGACCGACCCGGCCGACCAGGCCGTCGACGCCGCCGAATCGTGCCCGGTCGAGGCGATCAGCATCCGCGACAAGGAGACCGGGGAGATCCTCGCCCCCCAGCAGTGACGGCGTCCAGCCGATCGAGCGGGTGGGCAGGGTCGTCCTGCCCGCCCCTCGGCGCGTGCGTTTGACGGCAGCCGTCGGCCGCCTGCACACTTGACTCCATGCCAGCGCGCCGGATCCCGACCGCCCTCGTGGCCTCTTGCCACGCGGTCGCCGCGCTGTGTCCTTCGTGTTGTTGTCGCTGACCTCGTTCAGACCGACCAGCAGACCCGCGGCTCCGCCGCGCTACGAAGGACTTCCCGTTGAACCTGTCTGTCATTCCCGACTTGACCATGCAGGGCGAGGCCAGCCCGTACGCCGCCCGTCCCACCGTCACGATCGGCCGGCTGGCCGGGCTCGTCCGTGAGCTCGCCGCCCGCCCCGGCGACTGGTGGAACCTCGCGCGCTTCGACGGCACGCCGGTACGGCTCCCCGGCGAGCAGGAGATCTGGCTGTACGCTTGGGCGCCTGGGCATCGCGCCGCTCCCACCGCCGATGTGCTCGCCGTGCTCGCGGGCGAGCTGTCCGAACGCACGATCACGGATCAGGGCGTCGCCGAGCGCGCGCTGCGGGCCAACCGGGTCCGCGTGTACGGCGGCGAGCACCCGCGTGAGCTGGTGAATCTTGGTCCGGGATACGCACTCAGCCTCCACGCGACCGTCAGATGAGCGTTCGGTGAACACCGCGCGTGGTCGGCTGCGACCCTGATATTCCGGCCTTAACGTCGTATTCCATGTCCCGCGTCTTTTCCTGGGTGATGCTGGGGGCGAGCATCGTCGCGATGGGCGCGGCAATGATGCTCGGCACCTCGGCGGCCGTGCCGTACTTCGGCCCGACCTGGCCGTTCCTGACCTTCGGGGGTTCTCCGTCCTGGGCGACGGTCGCGGCCCTGACGTGGATCGCGGCGGGGTGCGCGGGAGCGGGAGTGCTGTCCGGGCTGTACGCCCTGCGCAAGGGCTCGTGGGTGAGCCCACGCCGCCTGCTCCTGGCCGGAGCGGTCGTCGCCTGCGTGTACGCGCTGCTCCCGCCCACCGGCTCCGTCGACATGATGAACTACGCCATCTACGGGCGCATCGCCGACCTGGGCCGGAACCCGTACGTCACGACGCCGCTGCGCCTCTCCCACACGGGTGACCCGGTCGGCCTGCTGATGCCCAGCGGTTGGCAGCGGGTCCCCACCGTGTACGGGCCGGTGATGACCGGAATCCAGTGGCTCGCCGCGCACTTCGGCGGCAACTCGATGGCGCGGATCATCTTCCTGCTCAAGTGGGCCAACGCGGCCGCGTTCATCGGCACCGGGCTGATCCTCGACCGGATGACCGGCCCCGACCCGGTGCGCCGGCTCCGTGCCTGCCTGCTGTGGACGGCCAACCCGCTGATCCTGTTCTGGATGGTGGGCAGCGGGCACGCGGACGTCTTCGCGGTGTTCTTCCTCGTGGCCGCGCTGTACGCGGCGCGACGCTCGGCCTTCGCGGGCGGCCTGCTCGGCGGGGCCTCCGTCGCGGTCAAGGCGTCGTTCCTCTTCCCCGCGGCCGGGCTGGTGATCGCGGCCTGGCTGTCCCCGGCGCGGTACCGGCGCGCGGCGGCCACCGTGGTCGGCTTCCTCCTGGTCGGCGTCGGCGGCTACGTGCTGGCCGGACCGGCGGCGATGCATTCGCTCAACGCCCGGCTCGGCCGCAAGAAGGACCGGTACCTGCCGGTGCCGGAGTTCATCCTGAACCACCACGGGCTGTACGTGGTGTGGATGGCCGTGCTCGCGCTCGCGCTGACGGCCTTCCTGTGGTGGCGGTCGGGCCTGCCCTTCGCGCTGTGGCGGCAGCCGTCCGCCGAGGTGCAGCGGTTGCCGCTCGACGTGCTGCCCGTGGCCGTGCTGGCGTTCGGCTCCACCCTCGTATCGCCGCTGCAGTACCCCTGGTACGACGCCATGCTGCTGCCGATGCTGGCGCTGCTGCCGTACCGGCGGCTGGACTGGACCGTCATCGTGCGCGGCGTCATGCTCGGGGTGTTCACCCTCCCCGGTGTCCGCGTGAACGGCTACCAGCACCTCGGCGTGCGCTGGGTCAACCTTCTCTGGCTGGCGGTGTTCGTCCTCGTCGTGTGGCGGACGAGCCGCCGCGCCCCCGCCGCCGAATCTCCCGTCGAGCCGCCGACGCTCGTGCCCCCGGCACCTCCGTCGGCGTCGTCGTCCTCGACCGCTCCGGCGGCCTGACGCTCACCGCTCGGGGTTCGCGCCGTACCGGGCGCACCGAGGGTCCGTGGGCTCGCGCCGCCGCGACCGGAACATGACGCGGAACAGGAAGAGCACACCGAGGGCGCCGACGAGGCCCGGCGCGACCCAGACAGGGGCGTTCCCGGCGAGGTAGGTCCACGCGACGGCGAGGAACAGGATCGCCGCCAGCAGCGACGACGGGTCGAACCTATGCCGGAACACGGCTGACCTCCATGTCCCCGACCGTGCTGCGGAGGCGCAGCTCGATGATCGGCGCCGCGCCGTTCTGCGGCACGTCCGGTTCGAGGACGCGGACGACCCGGGCACGGGGGCCGCCGGTGATCTGGCGGTCCACGGTGATGTCGCCGAGGAACGCCTGGGCGTTCAGTTCGACGCGCGCCGCGGCGGGCAGCTTGACCGTGAGCACCCCGACCGTCACCGTGGCGGTGACACGGATGCGCTGTCCGGGAGTGAGCGGCACCGAGGTCAGGTCGACGGCGCCCTCGCCGACGAGGACCTTGTGCGACCGCTCGGCCTGCGACACGTCGGCGGGCCGCCACGCGGAGGCGTGCGTCCTTCGCGCGACGGACGGGTCGCCGGCGATCGAGATCGATGCGAGGGCGAGAGACATGATGGCTCCAACGAAGATCAGCTTGCGGTCCCGGCCGAACCAGGAGCCGATGAAGATGCCGACCGCGACCACGATGAGTGCGCCGGCGATGATGGTCTGGAGGCCGTCCAGGTCGGGCCGCCGATCGCCGGCGGCGTAGAGCACGCCCGCCACCAGGACCGCGGTCACCAACGTGAACGCCGTCAGGTACGACCGGCGCCGGCGTGGAAGGACCGGCGAAGGCGTCGGCGGCGAAGGGGGAGGCGGTGCCGTTTCGAGCGGCTCCGTGCCGGCCAGACGAGCGAGATCGATCATACCGTTGGGCATCCGATAGGGCGGAGCGGCGGGTCGGGCCGGGGGAGTCCAGGACGCCAGGGGCCGGCCCTTGACGCGGTCGGGGAGGCTGCGCGCGAGAGGCACGAGGTCGACGCCGCGGGAGCGCGCCGTGAACAGTGCCAGCGCGAACACCACGACCACCGCGAGCGCGTTGGGCGAGGTCCAGTCGCCCGCGATCCCGAGGACGGCGCCCGCGCCCAGCGCGGCGCCGAGCAGCGCGAGCGCGGTGTCGCCGTCGAACAGCCGGCGGCCGACCCGCTCGATCTTCGATGGGCCCCCGTCGGGCTGTCCCATGAGCAGGAACGCCCCGATGTACAGCAGAACGCCGACCCCCGTGGTGAGGACGAGCAGTGCGAACCCGACGCGGAAGACCAGCGGGTCGACGCGCGTGTAGCGCGCCAGGCCGGCACACACCCCCGTGATGAGCCGGCCCTCCTGCGAGCGGGTGAGCCGCCGCGGCGGCGCGCCGCTGTCCTCGGTCATGAGGACATCGTCCCGAACGCCATCGCCGATCACCATCCGGGAGACCCCTGACACGTCCCTGAGGGACGGTCCGGGGAGAGCCCCGATGCGATCCGGCGCGGAACGTGTGACGATCGACCTGTGCCCGAAAACCCTGGTGAGGCCGACGACGGTCGCCCCCGTCTCGAACGGCGCGCCGACGGCCGGGTCGTCGGCGGCGTCTGCCGTGGCCTGGCCGAACATCTGGGGCTCGACCTCGTCGTCGTGCGCGTGGCGTTCGCCGTGCTCATCGCGGCCGGGGTGGGCGTCATCGCCTACGTCGCGCTGTGGCTGCTCGTCCCCCCGCGCGTCGAGTCCCGGCCGTCCCGCGACTGGACGCAGCTGCTCGCGTACGGCGTGCTCATCGGCGCGCTGTCGACGTTCACCATGACCTCGGCCACGCAGGCCTGGGCCCTGTGGCCGGTGGTGGCGGGCGGCATCGGCGTCGGCATCATCTGGCAGCAGGCCGACCCCGAACACCGGCGGCGCTGGGTCCGCAACACCCGCTCCCTGTGGATCCGCAGCGTCGTCGGCGCGGCCCTCGTGACCGCGGGGCTGGTGGCCTTCCTCGTCCAGAACCTCAAGCACGTCGGGCAGGTCCTGCTCGGCTCGGGCATCGTCCTCGCCGGCGTCGCCGTCATCGTGACGCCCTGGCTGCTGCGCATGTGGCGCGACCTCGACGTCGAGCGCCGGGAGCGGATCCGATCACAAGAGAGGGCCGAAGTGGCCGCGCACGTACATGACTCGGTGCTGCACACGCTCACGCTCATCCAGCGCAACGCGCACGACCCGAAAGAGGTCCAGCGGCTGGCGCGCGCCCAGGAGCGCGACCTGCGCGCCTGGCTGTACCAGCCGAAGGCCGACGCCGAGCAGGCGCTCGCCGCCGCCGTACGGAAGATCTCCGCGGAGGTGGAGGACCACCACGGCGTGCCGATCGAGGTCGTCTGCGTCGGCGACTGCCCGCTGGACGAGCGGCTCGGCGCGATGCTGCAGGCGGCCCGCGAGGCCATGGTCAACGCCGCCAAGTACGCGGGGAACGAGACCGCGCCGCCGTCCGTCTCGGTCTACGCGGAAGTGGACGGCGACGATGTGATGATCTTCGTACGGGACCGGGGACGGGGTTTCGACCTCGACGCCGTGCCGGCGGACCGCATGGGCGTCCGGGAGTCCATCATCGGAAGGATGGAGCGCAACGGCGGCAAGGCGGAGATCCGTACGGCTCCGGGCGAGGGCACCGAAGTGAGACTGGAGTTGAAACGGACATGACGCGTGTGGTGCTGGTCGACGACCACCAGATGTTCCGCAGCGGCGTGAAGGCGGAGCTGGGCGACTCGGTGGAGATCGTCGGTGAGGCGGGCGACGTCGACGAGGCCATCGAGGTCATCGCGGCGACCCGGCCCGACGTCGTGCTGCTCGACGTCCACCTGCCCGGCGGCGGTGGCGTCGAGGTGCTGCGCCGGGTCCTCGGGGCGCGGGGCAGCGGCACGGCCGAGGCCGCGACGACGCGGTTCCTGGCGCTGTCGGTGTCGGACGCGGCCGAGGACGTCATCGGCGTGATCCGCGGCGGCGCCCGTGGCTACGTCACCAAGACGATCTCGGGGCCGGAGCTGACGAACGCGATCGGCCGGGTGGCCGAGGGCGACGCGGTCTTCTCGCCTCGGCTCGCGGGGTTCGTGCTGGACGCCTTCGCCGCGACGGACGCCCCGCCCATCGACCCCGAGCTGGACCAGCTCACCCAGCGCGAACGCGAGGTGCTCCGGCTGATCGCCCGCGGCTACGCGTACAAGGAGATCGCGAAGGAACTGTTCATCTCGGTCAAGACCGTCGAGACGCACGTGTCATCGGTCCTGCGCAAGCTCCAGCTGTCCAACCGCCACGAACTGTCCCGCTGGGCCGCCGCCCGCCGTCTCGTCTAGGGGGTGACCTCGCGCAGCTCACCTGGGCCGCCGCCCGCCGCCACGTCTAGGGAGTGACCTCGCGGAGCTCGCCGGACTTGACGTCGAAGACGAAGCCGCGGACGGAGTCCTTGTGCGGGATGAACGGGTCGGCCTTGATCCGCGCGATCGACTCGCGCACGTCTTCATCCAGGTCGGTGAACGCCTCGACCGCCCAGTCGGGCTCGAGGCCGGTGTCGGCCTTGAGCTGCGCGCGGAACCCCTCGTCGGTGACGTTGAGCAGGCCGCACCCGCTGTGGTGGATGAGCATGATCTCTCTGGTGCCGAGCGACCGCTGACTGATCGCCACCGAACGGATCACGTCGGGGGTGACCACGCCGCCGGCGTTCCGGACGATGTGCGCGTCGCCGATCTCCAGGCCGAGCATGCTGAACAGGTCGAGCCGGGCGTCCATGCACGCCACGACGGTCAGGTGCCGCTCCGGTGCCGCTGACAGCCCACCGGTCGCGAAGTGGTCGGGGTAGCGCCGGGCGTTCGCCAAGAGTGCGTCGGTGACGGACATGTGACCATTCCTCCGTTCGTCATCGCTCGCCACATTTAATCACGAAGCAGGTTTCGTGAATTCGTCGCCCACTGTGCCGAACGGGAGGAAGACGATCGTTGGTCTAACGCCCTGCGGTCAGGCGGACCATGGGGACGTGGGGGATGCCGTCCTCGATGTACTCGGGGCCGTCGACGACGAAGCCGTACCGCGCGTAGAAGCCGCTCACCTGCGTCTGGGCGTCGAGCCGGACCGTACGGTCGCCGATGACCTCCAGCGCGGCCTCCATCAGCCGTGCCCCCAGCCCCGCTCCGCGCGCCTGCGGCGCCGTCACGACCCGGCCGATCCGCGCGCCGTCCGGGTCGTCCAGGACGCGCAGGTACGCCTCCGGAGCCCCCGAGTCCCTGGACAGCCAGACGTGCCGGGTGCCGGGCTCGGTGTCCCGCCCGTCCAGCTCCGGGTACGGGCACTCCTGTTCTACGACGAAGACGTCCACCCGGAGCTTCAGTAGCGCGTAGAGGGTGCCGGAATCCAGCTCCGTGAATGCTGCCACCTGCGGTTTCGTGTCACCCATGATCCGAGAGCCTAGGGCTTCCTCCGCGGCGATCACCCGGACGGGGGTCACGCTGCGCACGATGGTGTCTCCGAGGTAAGGGCGTAGCCCGCAGGGCCGGGTATCGGCACGACCGTAATTCAATACGACCGGGCTCTCCGGCCGGTGCGCCCGGACGGCGGAAGGCACCATGCGGTTCGTCAACGAGTTGCTGTGGTTGCTCAAGATGACGAGACCGGGGTGTACTCGATGGCGCGTCGCTGGTAGCCGGTCCGCGCCCCGACGGGCTGACCTCGCTCAAATTTTCGAATCACCGAGCGGAATGCGGATACCGATCGCTACTCTGCGTACATGTTCGATTGCGTATCGTCTGGCCGTGTCGCATGAGCCGGAAACTTCGGTCGGCCGCCGGTCAGGTGGCCCGGACCGCGACCGCCTGCGTTCTACTGCGTGGTGCGGTGGATGAGAAGACCGGTGAGGTGATCTCGGCGCGGGTGGTGGCCGAGCGGGTGGGCTGGGCCGCGGACCTGGTCGCTGCGATGGTCGCCGGTCTGCTGGACGGGTACTGGAATGCCGGTGATGTGGCGGGGCTGGCCGGTGGGGTGGATGGCGCGGGCGGTGTCTTGCCGTCGAATGCGTGGATGGCGTTGCGTCGCTTGGGCTGGGCTGTGACCATGCCCGATGGGGTCAGGGTCAATGATCGGATCGTGCGGATGGCTCAAGAGCAGGCCGGGCGGATGCTGCGTGGTGCGCAGCATCGTGCCGGGATGGTTGCCGGGGTCCTGGCGGCCTGGCCCGCCGATCCGGAGAAGCGCACACCGGTCGAATGGGACGCCGTCCGCGAGGCGATCCCCGACGGCCGGTCCCTGTCCAGTGGCGTGATCAAGGCGCGCACCCGGCAGGTCACCGCCTTTCTCGACAAGCATGGGCGGCTTCCGGCTGATGTGTTCCAACTGGAGGAGGCTCCGAGGGCGGCGCGCATGCTGGTGCTGGCTGCGGTGGACCGGCAGCAGGCCACCCTGGAACGCGCCGAAGACGACCCAGCGAGGGCGCTGTTGCGGGTGCAGTTGCCTATCCGCCCGGATCCGCGTTCGTATGCCGACTGGGCCTGGGTGGCCTGTCCGATCACGTTGCCGCCTACCGTTCCGCCGGATGCGGTGCTGCATCTGCCCACACTGCGCCCGCAGGGCCAGAAAGTGCACGCGGATCTGGCGTTCTCCCACACTGTTCCCAAGGCTGAACGGGAGGGTCATACGACGGCGCTGGGTGTGGACTGGGGTCTGAACACCCTGCTGTCGGCAGGCGCGGTGCACCGTCACGGCGATGGCCGTATCACCGCGCTGGGGTCCGGGGCGATGTTCCGTGCCGCCGGAGTGATGGCCCGCCAGCACCGGCTGCGCCGCCATGGCGAACACCTGCATGCCAAAACCGGCACCTACGCCCGCCTCATCGGCGACCGGGAGGGTCACCACCTGGTCGTCAAACACGCCGTCCTGAAGGCTGAACGCGGGCATGTGGCCGATCGCCGGTCGGGCCTGAACGACGCGCTGGCGTGGGCGGCGGCGCGGTGGGCGGTGGATCAGGCGATCGCTGCGAGGGCGAGTGTGATCTATGTCGAGGATCTGCGGTCGATGGAGGCCAAGGGCATGGGTCGCACCCTCAACACCCGCCTGTCCCAAGCGGTGCGCGGACAGATCGTCGGCAACATGCGGCACCTGGCCGCCGAGATCGGCATCGCCGTCGTCACCGTCCCGCCGAAGAACACTTCCAAGCACTGCCCGCAGTGCCTGGTCCCTTTGCGGCACTGCAAAGCACCGGACCGCCCCACCACACCCGGATGGAAGTGGGCGATCTGCCCCGACCCTGGCTGTGGCTGGCAGGGCGACCGCGACCACGGCGCGTGGCGGCGTATCGCCGCCCGCGGCCTGACCCACCAGACCAAGACCACCGTTGACCGCGGCACCGGCCAGATGGCCATCCCCTGCGTCATCGATAAGTTCGAGGCGGGCGCGGTCATCACCTCGACCGCACCCGAGCAACACCAGTCCAGCGGGGGTGACCGGTCCAAGACCGGACCCACCCCGCGCCGATCTCCACGCCCCGCGCCCAGGCGACGCAGGGCACCCTCCACCCCCAGCCCCCAAAGGCCGGCGGGTCAGCGTCCGGAGGGACACGCTCACACGGACCACAGACCGCCCCGCGCGGCCTACCGGCACCAGGGCGTGCACACGATCAGCTCAAACACCCCCACCACCAACCGGAACCATCCACGGCACCGGCCAAAAGGAGCGGCGCTGGGCGCAGGCTTCCACCTGCACGCCCACGCCACCTCAGCACGGTGGGCAGATCCGTTGGTCGCAACGCTCCAACACGACTACGGATCCCCGAGCTGATCAGAGACGCTGAGACGCTACATCGCCCAGAGGTCGGACGGCGGAGGTGCGAGCGCCCGTACGGGCGCGATGCTCACAGCAGGGCGGCCAGCAGACGTTCCTGGAAGGCCGTGGCGTCCACGCCGACGGCGACCTTGACGGCCGGGCGATCGCCCTCGTCGGCGTACCGGCGGCGGTCCCACAGCGTCGTGCCCCGGGTGCGCTCGCCACGCAGCTCGACCCGTACGGGCCGTTCGGCGTACTCCGCGAGGGACGGGTCGACGGCGAGCATCGCGGCCAGCGCGTCGTGGATCACCGCTCCCCGGGCGCCGAGCGAGCGGGTGTAGGCGGTGGCGTAGAACTCCAGGACCTGGGCGGCGAAGCGGGCGACCTCGGAGTCGGCCTCGGCGAGCCGGTCCAGCCACCTGCCGTCGACCGCCGTCGGGTGGGTCGCGTCGAGTGGTACCAGCGTGATCGGCCAGCCCGCCCCCAGGACCAGCTCGGCGGCCTCCGGGTCGTGCCAGACGTTCGCCTCGGCGTGGCTGGTGATGTTGCCCTGGTGGTCGAACGCGCCCCCCATGACCACCACCTCGCGGAACAGCGTCGGCAGCGACGGCTCCAGCAGCAGGGCGATCGCGAGGTTGGTGAGCGGGCCGACGGCGAGGAGCGTCAGCTCGCCGGGGTTCTCCCGGCCGAGCCGGATGATCTGCTCCGGCGCGGAGATCTCGACCGGGCGGCCCGTCGGCTCGGGCAGTCCGGTCTCGCCCAGGCCGTCCGCGCCGTGCCAGTCGTGCGCGTACGCGACCTCCTGGGCCATGGGGCGGACGGCGCCCACGGCGACCGGCACCCCCTCCAGGCCGGCGCGTTCGAGGACCCGGAGCGTGTTGAGCGCGCCGACGTCGGGGGCGACGTTGCCGTGCACGGTACCGACGGCGACGAGCTCCGCCTCACCGGCCTTCACGAGCGTCGCCAGGTACAGCAGGGTGATCGCGTCGTCGATGCCGGTGTCGCAGTCCAGCAGGATCTTCGGTGCCACGTTGTGCGCTTCCTGAGGGGTGAAACGACCGGTCGGGGGTCCGTGGCCGGTCAGGGGGATCTTGTCGAGGCGGTCTGGGTCCTGCCGGGCCGCGGTCACGGCCCGGTCCGCCGGTTTTGGGGGCTATGCGGCCGGAACGATCTGGAACGCCTCGGCCAGGCGACCCTCAGGGAGGCCGCCGTCAGCGGCGTTCGCGCCCATCCAGGCGCGCAGCATCCCCTCCAGGTCGTCGTGGTGGGACACCTGGCTGACGTGGGAGCGCAGCGCCGCGAGCTTGCGGTCGAAGGCGTCCGTGACGTCGACGTACTCGCCCAGGGACGGCCCGCCCATCACCCAGATCTCCCGGGCGGTCCAGGCCTCCAGGCCCTCGGCGCGCAGCTCCGGGAAGGCGTACGGGTTCCGGGCATCGGGGTAGACGGCGTCGAACGCGGCCGATCCCACCGCGCGGTGGTCCGGGTGGCCGGCGTAGATCCGTTCGTAGTTCCGCTCGGGGCTGGGGATGATCACCCGGTCGGGGCGGACCTGCCGGATGACGCGCGCGATGTCGCGGCGCAGGTCGAGCGTCGCCTCCACGCGCCCGTCGGGGTACCCGAGGAAGCGCACGTCGGTGACGCCGACGCACTTGGCCGCCGCGGTCTGTTCGGCCCGGCGCAGCGGGCCCATCTCCTCGCGCGGCACATCGTCGTCGAAGCCACCCGCGTCGCCGTCGGTGACCAGGAGGTACGCGACCTCGATGCCCGCGTCGGTCCAGGTCGCGACCGTTCCGGCGCAGGAGAAGTCGATGTCGTCGGGGTGGGCCATCACCACGAGCGCGCGCTCAACGTCGTCGATCACGTTTCGACATCTTACGGAGATTCAGCCTTTAACCCATCAATCAGCCACAACTCTGGCGTCATGGGGTCGGACACGGTATTCCGGGAACCATGAAGAAATTGATCGGTGACGTCGACGACGTCGTCCTCGACACCCTGCGCGGCATGGCGGCCGCACACCCGTCCCTGCGGGTCGACCTGGACCAGCGGATCATCGTCCGGGCCGACGCTCCGCGTACCGGCAAGGTCGGGTTGATCTCCGGAGGGGGCTCCGGCCATGAGCCGTTGCACGGGGGTTTCGTCGGGTTCGGCATGCTCGACGCCGCCTGTCCCGGGGAGGTCTTCACCTCACCGGTGCCCGACCAGATCCTCGCCGCGACCACCGCGGCGTCCGGCGGCGCCGGTGTCGTGCACATCGTGAAGAACTACACCGGTGACGTCCTGAACTTCCAGATGGCCGCCGAACTGGCCGAGGACGAGGACGTCGAGGTCGTGCCCGTCGTGATCGACGACGACGTGGCGGTGCAGGACAGCACGTTCACCGCCGGGCGGCGGGGCACCGGGGCGACCCTCTTCGCGGAGAAGACCGCCGGTGCGCTGGCCGAGGCCGGCGGCTCGCTGCAGGACGTCGCCGCCGTCGCCCGCGAGGTCAACGAGCGCACCCGTTCGTTCGGGGTCGCGCTGACCGCCTGCACCGTCCCCGCCGCCGGGCGTCCGACGTTCGAGCTCGCCGACGACGAGATGGAACTGGGCATCGGCATCCACGGCGAACCCGGCCGGGAGCGCACGAAACTCCGCCCCGCCCCGGAGATCGTCGACGTGGCGCTGTCGGCGATCAACGACGACATGCCGCTGTCCGGGTCCGAGGTCCTCGTCATGGTCAACGGCATGGGCGGCACGCCGCTCATGGAGCTGTACGGCGCGTACGCGGCAGCGGCCGAATGGCTGGGCGGGCACGGCGTGACGGTGGCGCGCTCCCTCGTCGGCAACTATGTGACCAGCCTGGAGATGGCCGGCGTCATGGTCTCGGTCCTGCGACTCACACCCCAGCTCACCGAGCTGTGGGACGCGCCCGTGGAGACGCCGGGCCTGCGGTGGGGACGCTGATGGACGCACGCCGCTGGATGGAACGCTTCGCCGAACTGGTCGCGGCGGACGCCGACCGCCTCACGAGGCTCGACGCCGCGATCGGCGACGGAGACCACGGCGCCAACCTCAACCGCGGCCTGCGGGCGGCCGTCGAGGCCCTCGGCCCCGACCTGCCGCCCGGCAAGGTGCTGACGACCGCCGGCCGGGCACTCATATCCAAGACCGGCGGGGCGTCCGGGCCGTTGTACGGCGGCGCGCTGCGCCGGGCGGGCAAGGCCCTCGGCGACGCCGACGACGTGGACGCCGCCGCTCTCGGCACGGCCCTGCAGGCCGCCCTGGACGCCGTACGGGACCTGGGCAAGGCCGTCGTAGGGGACAAGACGATGGTCGACGCCCTCGCCCCTGCGGTGCAGGCGTACGGGGCCGCCGCAGGTGACGGGGTGGCGACCGCAGCGCAGGCGGCCCTGGAAGCCGCGGAGAAGGGCGCTGAGGCCACGGTCCCGATGCAGGCGCGCAAGGGGCGGGCCAGCTATCTCGGACCCCGCAGCATCGGCCATCTGGACCCCGGCGCCGCCTCCACGGTGCTGCTGTTCCGCGCCCTCGCCGAGGCGTCCGACGACACGGCCTGAGAGCGACCGGCCGGGCTCGGGGCCCGGGTTATGGACCGGTCGAGTGGGCCTCTTTTGGATCTGTTCACCGGGCCGTTGCGGGCACCAGGCTGGGGCGTGCGCCGCGAGGCCCGGTGAGGCGCCGGCGGCGCGGTGACCGTGCGGGCGCGGCGTGGGGATCCGCCGTGACCTGCCCCTTTTCCGAACCGCGGAGGCCGGTCGTGGAAGCAGCGATCAACGAGTTGGATCAATGGCTCAGGCACGAGTTCGTCGACCTCAACACCGAACTGGAAGAGGCGTACTTCGCGGCACGCGCCGAGATCCTTGACGGTCCCGACCTCGAGAAGATCAAACAGGCGATTGCCGTGGACGGCGCGAGGCTGATCGCGCGGATCGCCGAGGCAGGCCGGATCCCGGCGGACGCCCAGGAGAGATACCGGCTCCTCGGTGCCGTCGGCTTCTATCTGGCGGCCTGCCGCAGGCACGAGGTGGAGCCCGTCGGCGAATCGCTCGTCCCCGCGTGGTCGCTGGCGAACCGGCTCGGATCATCGCTCGGCGTGGCCCCCCGGTACGTGTTCGCACACCAGTCGATCCACAATCCGGCGGTCCGTGGCACGTTCCTCACCTTCACCTCGCTCCACGACGAGCAGGTGTTCATCGTCCACAACGGGCTGGCGGTGCTGGCCTACCAGCGGGCGGCCGACGCGCTGCGGCGGATTCCACCGATGGGGATCTCGAATCCAATGGCGGCGTACCTGCTCGAACAGGCGCGGGCGGCGCTCGACGACGTGCTGCGGTTCAACCGGACGCTCGCCGACGAACTCGACCCCGACCGGTTCTTCTTCAACATCCGCCCGTACTTCAAGACCTACCGCGTCGGCGCGGCCGAATACCGAGGCGCCAACGCCGGCGACTTCGCCGCGGTCAACGAGATCGATCTGCTGCTCGGGCTGTGCGCCGCCGAGGACCCCTTCTACCAGCATGTCGTCACCGAGAAGTACCCGTACGTCCCGCCCGAGGACCAGGCCCCACTACAGGCGGCGGCCCTCGCCGAACCCCTGCTGGACGTGATCCTGCACGAGGCCACGAGCGGATCCATCGGCGAACGGCTCCGGCGGAACGGGGAGCTGTTCCTGGCCGTGTGCCGGTCGCACGCCGCCGCCTACACGTATCACCACCACAGGCTGGTCAAGCCGTTCCTCGAACGGCCCGCCGAGGACGCGCCCCAGGACCGCCGGGAGGACCTGACGGCCAGCGGGCCGCCCCTCGACGTCGTGATCGGCGGCCTCGCGCGGCTGAGCGACCTCCGTGCGGGACGTGACCGGCCGGGCCTCAGGACCGCGGGAGCCTCCCTGGACAGGCTCCGGGCTCTCCTGGCGACCGGTCCTTGAGCCGATCCGTCGGCGAGTCCTCGCCGTTCGCGCGGCTTGCACCTGACGCGACGTCACGGCCTAACGTCCAGGCCATGACGCCGACAGACGCGGAATCGGGCCGGACCATGTCGGTGGGGGAACTGGCCCGGACGACCGGGCTGACCGTACGGACCCTCCACCACTACGACCGGCTCGGCCTGCTGTCGCCCGCCCGGGACCGGGTCGGGCGACGGTGCTACGGCCCCGCCGAGGTCCGCCGGCTGCATCGGATCCTCGCCCTGCGCGGCTTCGGGCTGTCCCTCGCCGAGATCGCCGAGGTCCTGGACGGCACGGGGGCCGACCTGGCGGCGCTGCTGCACCGGCAGCTCCGGCAGCGCCAGAGCCTCCTTCCGGACGGTATGGGCTGACCTGGCCGGTTCCCGGCACACCGACCGGCGCGATTAGGGCGTTGTGCGGCTCATGTTCGGAATGCGAGAACATCGGGACATGAGCACCGTGGGAATCGTGCTGATCTCGCACAGCCGGGCGCTGGCCGAGGGAGCCGCCGAGCTCGCCGCCCAGATGGGCGTCGGAGAGGTCACCGTACGGCCCGCCGGAGGCGACGGCGAGGGTGGACTGGGCACCAGCATCGACCTGGTCGAGCGGGCCGTACGGGAGGCCGACGGCGGCTCCGGGGTCGTGTTGATCGCCGACCTCGGCTCCTCGGTGCTGACCGCCCGTACCTATCTGGAGGATCTCGAGGACGCCCGCGCCGGCCGTCCCGGCGAGCCCGAGACGAAGATCGTGCTGGCCGACGCGCCGTTCGTCGAGGGCTCCGTCGCGGCGGCCTCGGCCGCGGCCGGGGGCGCCGACGTCGCCGCCGTCGCCCGCGCCGCCCACGAGGCGTACGCCTTCCGCAAGACCTGACCTTTCGACCCTGCGGAGTCGCTGCGGGCTCCACAGGGTTCACGTCAGGCCCGGAGGAACTTCGCGATCGGCTCGGCCTGGCCGAAGATGGCGTGACCCACCTCGGGGAGCAGATTCACGGTCGAGTGCGCGACGCACTCACGGACGCGCCGCGCGGTCTGACGAGAGTCGAACATGGCGTCACGGCCGCCGACGATGACGAGCACGGGCATGGTGAGGCCGCGCAACGCGTCGTCGGGGAACACCGGGAGCCTCTCCCTGCGCGGGTTGAAGTGCGTGAACGTCAGGACGACGGCGTCGAGCGCCTCCCGGTGCCGCTCCCCGTCCAGGCCCGCGACGGCCATCGCCGACTCGCGCAGCCCACCACGCCGGAACGGGCGGGTCAGCAGGGCCTTGAAGATCCAGCCGACCTTCTGCCGTCCCACGCCGCCGGGGCACATCACCGCCAGGCGGGTCACGCGTTCTGGACGGCGGATGGCGTAGTCCAGGGCCATCCAGCCGCCGAGGGAGGCGGCGACGAACGCGGCGCCGGTGATCTCGAGCCCGTCCAGTACGTCGTCCAGCCAGAGTGACACGGCGTCGGAGCCCAGGGCGGGACGCGAGGGCGCGCTCAGGCCCGGCTCGCCGACGAGGTCGACGGCGTACGTGCGGAAGTGCTGAGACCAGGTGGCGATATCCGGCCGCCACATCGACGCGTTCGCGCCCGAGCCGTGCAGCAGCACGAGAGGCGGCGCGTCCCGGGGGCCGGAGACGAGGACGAAGGTCTCGCCCTCGCGAGTCGGCACCCGCACGTGCTCGGCCGGCACCGGCCAGGCGTCCAGCACCTGCCGGTAGCGGTCGAGGAGCTCACGTCGACCGGCCTCGGACTTGTAGATCGTGGTCATGACGCCTGCACCGCCGGCTGCGTGTCGAGATCCGTATGTCTTGTCATTCATCACTCCCTAACGTACGCCATTGAGGGAGTGATAGGGAAGTTTAGGTAATCCGTTATCGGTCACGAGACGCGGTGCCAGGTGTGGCCGGATGGGCGCATCGGACTCGGAGTGTCGCCGTCAGGGAATACCCTTCATTGAGTGTCGACGCTCGTAAGCCACCCACTTCTCGACGGACTCAACGACGCCCAGCGCGCGGCGGTCGCCCATCAGGGCGGTCCGCTGCTGATCGTCGCGGGTGCGGGGTCGGGCAAGACCCGGGTCCTCACCCACCGCATCGCCTACCTGCTCGGGGAGCGGGGCGCGCAGCCCGGCGAGATTCTCGCGATCACCTTCACCAACAAGGCCGCCGGGGAGATGAAGGAGCGCGTCGACGCGCTCGTCGGGCCGCGGTCGCGGGCGATGTGGGTGATGACGTTCCACTCCGCCTGCGTGCGCATCCTGCGCCGGGAGGCGAAGCGGCTCGGCTTCCCGTCCGGCTTCTCGATCTACGACCAGGCCGACTCACAGCGGCTGATGGCGCTGGTCTGCCGCGAGCTCGACCTGGATCCGAAGCGCTACCCGCCGCGGAGCTTCTCCGCGCAGGTCTCCAACCTGAAGAACGAGCTGATCGACTACGAGACCTTCCGCGGTCAGGCCTCGACGCACATGGAGAAGACCCTCGCCGAGGCGTACGAGACCTATCAGACCCGGCTGCGGCAGGCCGGGGCGATGGACTTCGACGACCTGATCATGACGACGGTCAACCTGCTGCAGGCCTTCCCTGACGTCGCCGAGCATTACCGGCGGCGATTCCGGCACGTCCTCGTCGACGAGTACCAGGACACCAACCACGCGCAGTACGTCCTGGTCCGCGAGCTGGTCGGGCAGCCGGGCGACGACGACGATCTGCCGCCCGCCGAGCTGTGCGTGGTCGGCGACGCCGACCAGTCGATCTACGCCTTCCGCGGCGCGACGATCCGCAACATCCTGGAGTTCGAGCGCGACTACCCCGACGCGGCCGTCATCCTGCTCGAGCAGAACTACCGCTCGACCCAGACGATCCTGTCGGCGGCCAACGCGGTGATCGAGCGCAACGCCGACCGCAAGCCCAAGCGCCTGTGGTCCGACCAGGGCGAGGGCCCGAAGGTCACCGGCTACGTCGCGGACAACGAGCACGACGAGGCGGCGTTCGTCGCCCAGGAGATCGACCGGCTCAGCGACGAGGAGGAGGTCGCGGCCGGGGACGTCGCGGTGTTCTACCGCACCAATGCCCAGTCGCGTGTCTACGAAGAGGTCTTCATCCGGGTCGGCCTGCCGTACAAGGTCGTCGGCGGTGTCCGGTTCTACGAGCGCAAGGAGATCCGCGACCTGCTGGCCTACCTCCGGGTGCTCGCCAACCCCGAGGACGCCGTCAGCCTCCGTCGCGTCCTCAACGTTCCCAAGCGGGGCATCGGCGACCGCGCCGAGGCGTGCGTGGAGGTCCTCGCCGGCCGCGAGCGCATCTCGTTCTGGCAGGCGCTGCGCCGCGCCGAGGAGGCGCCCGGCATCGCCACCCGCTCGCTGAAGCAGATCAAGGACTTCGTCGCGCTCCTGGACGAGCTGGGCGAGATGGTCGACACCGCGACGCCGACCGAGCTGATCGAGGCGATCCTGACCAAGAGCGGCTACCTCGCGGAGCTGGAGGCCTCCCGCGACCCGCAGGACGAGACCCGCATCGAGAACCTCCGCGAGCTGGAGTCGGTGGCGGCCGAGTTCGAGGAGCGCTTCACCGCCGGAGTGGCCGCTCCGGCGGGTGACGAGGAGGAGACCGCTGCGCCCGCCGGTGCCGAGGGACGCCTCGTCGAGTTCCTCGAGCGGGTGGCACTGGTCGCCGACGCCGACCAAATCCCCGGTGGGGAGGCGGGCGTCGTCCCGCCGAGCGACCGCGGGCCGGAGGGCGTCGTAACGCTGATGACCCTGCACACCGCCAAGGGCCTGGAGTTCCCGGTCGTGTTCCTCACCGGTATGGAGGACGGCGTCTTCCCCCACCTGCGCTCGCTCGGCGACGCGAAGCAGCTGGAGGAGGAGCGGCGGCTCGCGTACGTCGGCATCACCCGCGCCCGGCAGCGGCTCTACGTCTCCCGCGCGACGATGCGCAGCTCGTGGGGCGCCCCCTCGTACAACCCGCCGTCGCGGTTCCTCTCCGAGATCCCCGACAAGCTCGTCGAGTGGAAGGGCGGCGGTCAGGGCGCGCAGGCCACTCCCGCCATGGCGTCGCTCTCGCAGCGGCCGGGGGTGCGCTCACCGGGCAACCGCGCGGTGCCCGCCCTGTCCGCCGGCGACCGGGTCTCCCATGATTCGTTCGGTCTCGGTACGGTCGTCGCGGTCGACGGCGCCGGCGAGAAGGCGGCCGCCACCGTCGACTTCGGCGGCGAGTACGGGGTGAAGCGCTTCGTCCTCCGGTACGCGCCGATCGAGAAGTTGTAAAAAGTTCACGGCTTTCGTGGCCGGATGCGGGCGTCGACATGAGACGCGTGGACCTGCATGATGCACGTGGGGAGCACCTGCGGCCCGTTGGGAGGAAAATGGGGCGGTTCGTGCGGCGTCTCCTTGTCGCGGTCGTGTCCGCGGTGAGCATGGCCGTTCTCACGTCATCGGTCCTGGCGTCGCCCGCTACGGCCGCCGATCAGCCGGTCGTGTCTCCGGCCGTCACCGACCGGCCGGTCGCGCTTCCGGCCGGCACCTACCACGTTCCCGTCTACCGACCGGCTCCGGCCACGTCACGGCTGGTCGTGTGCAAACCGGGCGGGAATCTCACCGGCCTGGCGCAGCAGCTGGCCAAGGAGTGCGCCTACCACGACATCCAGGCGGCCGTCGACGCGGTCCGGCAGCGCGGCACGACGATCTACGTCCTGCCGGGCACCTACCGGGAGCAGCCGAGCCTGGCCACCCCGTCCGGGCCGTGCCGCGCGCTCGCCGACCGCACCACCCTGTCGTACGAGCAGCAGCACGCCTGCCCGCACCTGCGGAACCTGATCAGCGTCTCCGGCCTGGACGACCTGCAGATCGAGGGCGTCGGCGCCGGGGTCGTCGTCGAGGGCGACAAGCCGATCGGCATTCGCGCCGACCGCGCCGACGGCTTCTACCTGCGGGGCGTCACGGTCAAGGGCTTCGCCGAGGACGGCGTCGCCGTCGTTGAGACCGACGGCTACGTCCTCGACCAGGTCGCCGCGCTGAACGACGGCGAGCACGGACTCGCGGCGTACGGCACCGACCACGGAGTGATCGCCGACTGCGAGGCGTCCGGCAACGGCGACGCGGGCATCGCCACGGCGTCGGCATCCGACCAGCGCGGCACCCGGCTGTCCGTGGAGATCCGCGGCTGCCGCTCCCACGGCAACCTCATCGGCTACTCGGGTACGGCCGGCGACTCGGTGTACGTCCACGACAACGAGTTCTCCGCCAACGCCACCGGCGCGGTGCTCGACAGCAGCGTGCAGGCGGTGGGCATGCCGCAGAACCACGCGATGTTCGTCGCCAACCGGGTGTTCTCCAACAACGCCGACCCCTACCGCGACTGCGGGACGAAGTGTCCGGCACGGGCGGTCCCGGTCGGCACCGGCATGCTGCTGGCGGGCGGCGACGAGAACACCTACGCGAGCAACTTCGTCTACGACAACTGGCGCTACGGCATCGCCCAGCACTGGATCCCGGCGAGCCGCCGCGGCGAGACCGACCCCGCCAAGCAGCGGGACACCTCGCACGGCAACCGGTACGTCGGCAACCTCATGGGCGTGACACCCTCCGGCGGGCGCGCGCCGAACGGCGCCGACTTCTGGTGGGACGAACAGGGCGACGGCAACTGCTGGCAGAACAACGCCTCTTCGTGGGGGCGGCCGCGCAGCGACCCGGCGGCGCTGCCGGACTGCGACCATCCCTCCTCCGGAGGCCCGTACGCCCAGCTGGGCAACCCCGCCAAGACCTCCGTCGTGACGGCCTGCGCCGCCTACACGCCCGGCCGCCGAGACCCGAAGGGCTGCACCTGGCTCACCACGCCACCGCGCCCCGCCGCCTGATCCGCCGGTACACGGGGCGGTCGATGGAGTCTCCGCGTATTGCGGCTATCGTGCGGGACATCCACGCATCCCGGTAGGAGGCAGTAATGGCGGGTCCGATCCGCGTCGTCATCGCCAAGCCCGGTCTCGACGGTCATGATCGCGGCGCGAAGGTCGTCGCCCGCGCGCTGCGCGACGCCGGCATGGAGGTCATCTACACCGGGCTGCACCAGACCCCCGAGCAGATCGTCGAGGCGGCGCTGCAGGAGGACGCCGACGGCATCGGACTGTCCATCCTGTCCGGCGCGCACATGACGCTGTGCGCCAAGGTCCTTGATCTGCTCAAGGACCGCGACGCCCTCGACATCACGGTCTTCGTCGGCGGCATCATCCCCGACGCCGACATCCCCGAGTTGGAGAAGCTCGGCATCGCGAAGGTCTTCACCCCCGGCGCGACCACCCAGGGGATCGCCGAGTGGGTCCGCGCCAACGTCGGTGAGGACTGACCAGAGCTTCGAGGCAGGCCCTAACTCGGCGGGATGGGCAGGGGAGACTGCTCGGCCGCGAGCGCCAGGACGACCAGCGACGAGGTCCAGCCGAGCGGGGCGACCCCGGCCTGGGTGCCGTGGTCGTCGACCTTCTCCGGGAAGGACCCCAGCGAGGTCCGGTGCGTGATCAGCCAGCCGAGCCAGTCGCGGACGCCCTTGGTGTCGCCGATCGCCGCGGCCTCGAGCGCGAACAGCCCGGTCTCCGGGGTCCACGCGGCGCTGGCGCCGAACACCTCGCCGGGCACCGCCCCGCCGTACGGCAGCCGAAGCCGGTCGCGGATCCGGGCCACGGCGGACAGTACGCCGGGTGCGGGTGTCGCGAACGGCGGGGCCAGGAAGGCGACGGAGGCGTCCACCGCGCCGCCGCGGATCGGTGACCGCGGATAGCCGTACGGCCCGAACCGCCGCTCGATGCCGTCGGCCAGCCGATCGGCGGCCCGGTCCCAGCGCCGCGCCTCGTCGGCGTCGGAACGGGCGGTGGCCAGTGCGGCGGCGGCCCGCAGCCCGGCCAGCATGGGCGCGGAGACGCCGAGCGTCGCCGCGTGCGGCAACTGCTCCCGTGACGGGCTGCGCTCCCAGTAGTCCGGTGACGGCGGCGGCAGGCCGTCGGCGCGCAGCGCGGACGCCGCCCGGTCGGCCGCGCGGCGGACCATCGGCCACAGCGTGTCCAGGTTGGCCGCCGCGGGGTCCTTCTCGTACAGGAACCAGGTCGCCCACAGCACCCAGCCGAGGCTGTCGAGCTGGACGTCCCGGCCGTCCGTGACGGCCGTGCCGTCGGGCAGGTACCGGGCGGCCCACAGCCCCGTGGGGGCCTGGGCGCGGGCGAGGAAGTACAGCACCCGCTGGGCGTCGCCGCCGTGCCCGGTGGCGGCGAACGCCGCCGCGGTGAACGCGCCGTCGCGCGGCCACACGTAGTTCCACGCGCCGTACCAGGACGCGGTGGAGGCGCCGTTCGGCAGCGTCAGCATGCGCAGGTCGAGCAGGGCGCGGCCGGCCGCCTCGCGCTCCTCGGCCGTACGGCCGGGCACGGCGCCCGAAGCCAGCCACGCCTGGTCGGAGCGCACGGCGTCGGCCACCCGGGGATCGTCGCGGCTCAGCGTCTGCGGCGCACGGCCGCCGAACGGGATCAGCCGCGCCCGGCCGTCCGGGAGCAGCAGGACGGCGCTGCCCGGGATGTACGACGCGCCCGCCGCGTCCTCCGGGGCGACCGCGACGCGGGCGAACGGCCAGCCCGTGCCGATCAGGCCGGGGCTGCGCCACGGGTCGGCGCCGGCCCGCGGCAGGGACGCGGCGCAGGTCGCGCTCAGCGCGGCCACGAGGAGGAGAAGGGCGACGCGGCGCACCCTCCGTGCCGTCATCCGCGTCACCAGCACACCCCCCGTCTCCTATCGTGTCTCACCGACGGCTCCTGCGATCCATGGCGTTCCAGTACACCAAAGCCTGGCGGCCACTTTGACGACATCTGTTCCTTACCCGGTCGTCATCAATGGAATGGGCTCGGCCGGACCCACCGGCCCGCCGTGTATACCGGAAGGACTAGGCTGCCTGGTCGGAGCGGACCGCTGGACGCGGTCGTTATCTGTCGATCCCGTTAAGGACGGACCCCCGTGGACCTGTTCGAACATCAGGCGAAGGAGCTCTTCGCGGAGTACGGCGTCCCGGTCCCCACCGGCAAGATCGCCACGACGCCGGAGGAGGCCCGCGCGATCGCCGATGAGTTCGCCGCGGCCGGCACCTCGCGCGTCGTCGTCAAGGCGCAGGTGAAGACCGGCGGCCGTGGCAAGGCCGGTGGCGTGAAGGTGGCCGACTCGCCCGCCGACGCCGAGGAGAAGGCACGGCAGATCCTCGGCATGGACATCAAGGGCCACACGGTCCACAAGGTCCTCGTCGAAGAGGCCAGTGCCATCGCCCAGGAGTTCTACTTCTCGTTCCTGCTCGACCGCGCGAACCGGACGTTCCTGTCCATCTGCTCGGTCGAGGGCGGCATGGAGATCGAGGAGGTCGCCGCGACCAACCCGGACGCGGTGGCCCAGCTGCCGATCTCGGCCCTGGCCGGCGTCGACCGGGCCCAGGCCCGTGAGATCGCGGCCGCCGGGCGGCTGCCGGCCGAGGCCCTGGATGGCGCGGCCGAGCTCATCGAGCGGCTGTGGGCCGTCTTCGTCGACGAGGACGCCACCCTGGTCGAGGTGAACCCGCTGATCCTCACCGCCGACGGCCGGGTCGTGGCCCTCGACGGCAAGGTCACCCTCGACGACAACGCGACCTTCCGCCAGCAGGAGCACGTCGCGCTGGAGGACAAGGCAGCGACCGACCCGCTCGAGGCGAAGGCCAAGGAGAAGGACCTCAACTACGTCAAGCTCGACGGCAGCGTCGGCATCATCGGCAACGGCGCGGGCCTGGTCATGTCCACGCTCGACGTCGTCGCCTACGCGGGCGAGCAGTACGGCGGCCAGAAGCCGGCCAACTTCCTCGACATCGGCGGTGGCGCCTCGGCCGAGGTCATGGCCAACGGCATGGAGATCGTGCTCGGCGACCCGAGCGTCAAGAGCGTCTTCATCAACGTGTTCGGCGGAATCACCTCCGGTGACGCCGTCGCGAACGGCATCGTCCAGGCCGTCAAGCTGCTGGGCGAGCGTGGCGAGACCGTCGACCGGCCGATCGTCGTCCGGCTCGACGGGAACAACGCCGAAGAGGGCCGGCGCATCCTCAACGAGGCCGCGATCCCGGTCATCCAGCAGGTAGAGACGATGGACGAAGCGGCGCGTCGCGCCGCCGAGCTGGCCGCGCAGGGGGCATGAGATGGCGATCTGGCTGACCGAGAACAGCAAGGTCATCGTCCAGGGGATGACCGGCGGTGAGGGTTCCAAGCACACCGCCCGCATGCTGCGCGCCGGTACGAACGTCGTCGGCGGCGTCAACGCCCGCAAGGCCGGGCAGACCGTCACGCACGAGGGCCGGGACCTGCCGGTGTTCGGCACCGTCGCGGAGGCGATGGAGCGGACCGGCGCGGACGTGTCCGTGGTCTTCGTGCCGCCGAAGTTCACCAAGGACGCCGTCGTCGAGGCCATCGACGCGGAGATCCCGCTGTGCATCGTGATCACCGAGGGCATCCCGGTGCACGACAGCACCTGGGCCTGGGGGCACGCGGTCGAGAAGGGCGGCAAGACTCGCATCATCGGCCCCAACTGCCCCGGCATCGCCTCGCCGGGCAAGTCGAACGCCGGCATCATCCCGGCCGACATCACCACGCCCGGCCGCATCGGCCTGGTCAGCAAGTCGGGCACGCTGACCTACCAGATGATGTACGAGCTGCGGGACATCGGCTTCTCGACGTGCGTCGGCATCGGCGGTGACCCGGTCATCGGCACCACGCACATCGACGCCCTGGAGGCCTTCCAGGCCGACCCCGAGACCGACGCCATCGTGATGATCGGTGAGATCGGCGGTGACGCCGAGGAGCGCGCCGCCGCGTACATCGAGCAGCACGTCACCAAGCCGGTCGTCGGGTACGTCGCGGGCTTCACCGCGCCCGAGGGCAAGACGATGGGCCACGCCGGCGCGATCGTCTCCGGCTCGTCCGGCACCGCCCAGGCGAAGAAGGAGGCTCTGGAGAAGGTCGGCGTCCGCGTCGGCAAGACCCCGAGCGAGACCGCCCGCCTCATGCGCGAGATCATGTCCGCCTGATCCAAGGGCACTCACCGAAGACGCCCGGCCGGGGCCTCCCGGCTCGGGCGTCTTCGCATGCGGCAGGGAAGGGCGACACGCCGGGCGGGTGCGCGAGATCGCCGGTGCGGCGCTGCCAGCATGGTGGGGCCGTGGACCCGCGAGCAATTGAGGAGCGGTGAGCGCCATGTCCACCACCGAGCACGGCGAGCCGGACCTTGACGACGAGGAGTTCGACGACCTGGACGACGCCGAACCGTCCCCGGCGGCCGAGCCCGTCACCCGGCCGCTCGCCGTCACCGGCATCGTCGCCGCGGTGTGGTCGGCGGGCATCGGCCTGACCGTGCTTACCACGATCACCCTGATCGGCTGGATCGCCGCGCCGCGCAGCGCGCTCGGCACCGGCCTGCCGGGCGTCTTCCGCACGGCGGTCGGGTTCTGGCTCGTGTCCCACCACGCGGGGTTCACGGCGCCGCACGGCCGGGTAGGGCTGCTGCCGCTCGGGCTGATGGTGCTGCCCGGCGCGCTGCTGTTCCGCGGCGGCGGATGGATCGCGCGGACCGGCCGGGTCCGGGGCCGCTACCGGATCGGCGTCGTGCACGCCGCGCTGGCGCTGGCCGTCCCGTACACGGTGCTGTCGGGGCTGCTCGCGCTCGTGGCGCGCTCGTCGGTCGTACGGCCGTCGGCGTGGCAGGCGCTGCTCCTGTGCTTCCCGCTGGCCCTGTGCGCCGGAGGCCTCGGCGCGGCGCGCGCCCTCGTCTCGACGACCAACCGCGCCCCCTGGGTGGCGATGCTCGGGCTGCTGCCCCGGCGCGCCCGCTCCGTGGCCGCCGGAGCCACCGGCGCGACCGCCGTCCTGCTCGGCTCCGGAGTCGTGATCTTCCTCGCCTCCCTGCTGTACCACCTGCCGCAGGCCAAGAACCTCTTCGACGTCCTCAAGCCGGGCGTGGTCGGGGGGATCCTGGTGGTCCTCATCGCACTCGTCTACCTGCCCAACGCGGCGCTGTGGGCGGTCGCGTACGCCGTGGGGCCGGGCTTCTCGGTGGGAGCGGGTACGAGCGTGTCGCCGTCGGGGGTGTTCATCGGCATGATCCCGGCGTTCCCGTCGCTCGCCGCGCTGCCGGAGCCGGGGCCGGCGCCGGTCGTCTCCTTGCTCGCGCTGGCCGTGCCGTTCATCGCCGGCGCCGTCGGCGGTGTCCTCACGATCCGGTACCTGCCCACGGCGACGACCGAGGCCGCGCCACTGTGGGGGTTCGTGTCGGGGGCGCTGACCGGCGCCGTGATCGCCTTCCTGGCGGCGCTGTCCGGCGGGCCGCTCGGCGGCGGGCGGATGGCCGTCATGGGGCCCTCCGCGTGGCAGACGGGGCTCCTGGCCGCGCTGGAGGTGGGGGTCTCGGCCGCGATCGCCGCATGGGTGACCAACTGGCGGCTGGCCCGCCGCGTTCCGCCCGCCGCGGCCACCGCCCCGGCCGAGGAGTACGAGGAGGCGGAGACCGAGGAGGTCGAGTTCGAGGACCCGGAGCCGGTGCTGGCGTCGATCGACGAGCCGTCGCTCCCCGAGGGGGTCATCCCGATCTCGCGGGCCGCCGAGGCGGGCCGGCTCCGCGAGGAACCCGGATCGGGAAAGGTCTCCCGGCGGCGGCCCCCGCGCGACCGCTGAACCCCGCCTCGGCGCCGGGAACGCCGAACACCCGGCTCAGACTCCGGGCGCCGACGAACGCCGAACGGTCGGCAGAACCCGAGTCCCGAACGGCACGCTCAGAACCCGGGTCCCGGGCGGTCGGCTCGGGACCGGAGCGCCGGACGACCGCTCAGAACCCGGGTCCCGGGCGGTCGGCTCGGGACCGGAGCGCCGGACGACCGCTCAGAACCCGGGTCCCGGGCGGTCGGCTCGGGACCGGAGCGCCGGACGACCGCTCAGAACCCGGGTCCCGGGCGGTCGGCTCGGGACCGGAGCGCCGGACGGTCGGCTTAGAACCAGGAGTCGTACCGGTGCAGCGAGTCCTTCGGCATGTGCAGTCGGCGCTCGATCTTCGGGAAGTACGTGTTCTGGCAGGTCTGCTTGTCGTCGACGGTGAGGGCGGACTCGCGGCACTTCGTGTAGCCGCTGAGCTCGTTCCACATCACGGCGGTCAGCGCGATCGAGAAGACGCAGAAGACCAGCCCGATGGAACCGAGGACCACGCCGCCGATCGCACCCGGCGCCGGGGCCAGCACCCGCCGGGCCCGCTTGCGGGACCGCACACCCGTGACCACCGCCGCCACGGACAGCAGCAGCCCGGCGGGGAGGAACAGGAACGTCAGCACGAGCCCGGCGATGCCCAGGATCAGCGCACGCGGGCCGCCGCGCTCGGGCGCGGTCGGCGGCAGTGGAGGCCGGGACGGCGGCTCGGGACGCTGCGTCCGTGGCTCGGCCTGGTCAGGGCCTGGCTCGTCACTCGCGGGGCGCATGATCGGCGGCGCGGGTGGCGAGTCGGGGAGCTGCGTCTGCGGCCCGGCCTGGTCGGGGCCTGGCGCGTCACTCACTGGTCCTCCTGGTGTCGGCTGAGCCGAGCCGAGCGGCGGCCGATAGGCTGGTACACCCGCCCACCAGTCGTTCCTGGGAGTCACGGTGTCCGCCCGGCTCGTCGTCCTCGTCTCCGGTGCGGGGACCAACCTACAAGCGCTGCTCGACGCGTGTGTCGATCCAGCTTATGGCGCTCAGATCACTGCCGTGGGCGCCGATCGCGACGACATCGAGGGGTTGCGCCGCGCCGAGCGCGCCGGCGTGCCGACCTTCGTCGTCCGAGTCAAAGACCATCCGACGCGGGACGCCTGGGATGGCGCGCTGACCGAAGCGGTCGACGCGTACGCCCCTGACCTGGTCGTCTCCGCCGGCTTCATGAAGATCCTCGGCAAGCGGTTCCTCGACCGCTTCGCCGGCCGGGTCATCAACACGCACCCCGCGCTGCTGCCGTCGTTCCCCGGCACGCATGGCGCGCGCGAGGCGCTGGAGTACGGCGTGAAGGTGGCCGGCTGCACCGCGCACTTCGTGGACGCCGGGGTCGACACCGGCCCGATCGTCGCCCAGGAGGCCGTGCCCGTCCTGGACGACGACGATGAAGAGTCGCTGCACGAGCGGATCAAGGCGGTCGAACGCCCCCTGCTCGTGCGGACCGTGGGCCGACTGGTCCGCGAGGGATGGACCATCGAGAACAGGAAAGTGAGGATCGGGTGACCCGCATCGCGATCAAGCGGGCGCTGATCAGCGTCTACGACAAGACCGGTCTCGAAGGGCTCGCCAAGGGCCTTCACCAGGCCGGCGTGGAGATCGTCTCGACGGGCTCGACCGCCGCCCGCATCGCCGACGCGGGCGTCCCGGTCATGAAGGTCGAGAAGCTCACCGGCTTTCCCGAGTGCCTCGACGGCCGCGTCAAGACCCTGCACCCGAAGGTGCACGCCGGCCTCCTCGCCGACCGCCGCAACCCGGACCACGTCCAGCAGCTCGAGGACCTGCACGTCGAGCCGTTCGACCTGCTGATCTCCAACCTCTACCCGTTCCGGGAGACGGTCGCCTCCGGCGCCACCCCGGACGAGATCGTCGAGCAGATCGACATCGGCGGCCCGGCCATGGTGCGCGCCGCCGCCAAGAACCACCAGAGCGTCGCCGTGGTCGTCGACCCGGCCGCGTACGACCAGGTCCTGGAGGCCGTCCGCCGCGGCGGGTTCGAACTGGCGGAGCGCAAGCGCCTCGCGGCGGCGGCGTACGCCCACACGGCGGCGTACGACGTGGCGGTGGCGTCGTGGTTCGCCAGCGCGTACGCGCCGGACAGCGACACCCGCTGGCCGGACGTCATCGGCGCGGTCCGCACCCGCAAGGCCGTCCTGCGCTACGGCGAGAACCCGCACCAGGAGGCGGCGCTCTACACCGACGCCGACGGCGGCCTGGCCGGTGCCGAGCAGCTGCACGGCAAGGAGATGTCCTACAACAACTACGTCGACGCCGACGCGGCCCGCCGCGCCGCGTACGACTTCGCCGAGCCGTGCGTCGCGATCATCAAGCACGCCAACCCGTGCGGCATCGCGGTCGGCGCCGACATCGCCGAGGCGCACCGCAAGGCGCACGCCTGCGATCCGGTCTCGGCGTACGGCGGCGTGATCGCCACCAACCGGCCGGTGTCGGCCGAGATGGCCCGCCAGCTCGCCGACATCTTCACCGAGGTGATCGTCGCCCCCGGGTTCGACGAGGAGGCCCTGACGCTGCTCACGGCCAAGAAGAAGAACCTCCGGCTGCTGGTCTGCCCGGAGGGCCCCGCCGCCGAGGTCGACACCCGCCAGATCGACGGCGGGCTGCTCGCCCAGACGCGGGACCGGATCGACGCCCCCGGCGACGACCCGGCGACGTGGGAGCTCAGGACGGGGCAGGCCGCCGACGCGGCCACCCTCCACGACCTGGCGTTCGCCTGGCGGGCCTGCCGGTCGGTGAAGTCCAACGCCATCCTGCTCGCCGCCGACGGCGCGACCGTCGGTGTCGGAATGGGCCAGGTCAACCGGGTCGACTCCGCGCGCCTCGCGGTCTCGCGGGCCGGCGACCGCACCACCGGGGCGGTGGGCGCCTCCGACGCCTTCTTCCCCTTCCCCGACGGTCTTCAGGTGCTCGCGGACGCCGGCGTCACGGCTATTGTCGAACCCGGCGGGTCGATCCATGACGAAGAGGTGATCGAGGCGGCCGCCAAGGCCGGCATCACCCTCTACTTCACCGGGGTCCGCCACTTCTTCCACTGACCCCATCCGGTCGCCGGGGCCCGTCCCCGGCGACCGCAGCCCCCAGGGAGACATCGTGCCCAACGGGTTCCTCGAGTTCAGCGTGGCCGTCATCGCCCGGAGCGCGACGCTCACCGACGAGATCCGTCCGCTGATCGGTCTCGTCGCCGCCGTGCTGGCCGCCGTTCTCGCGGGGTCCGCGAGCTGGCACCTCACGGACCGCATCGTCGCCTGGCGGCAGCGGGCCGACCAGGACGAGCTGTAGGTTCCCACGCCTGAAAGGATTGACCCGTGAGCGCACGAATTCTCGACGGTAAGGCGACCGCCGCGGCGATCCGCGCGGAGCTGAAGGTACGCATCGACGCGCTGCGGGAGCGGGGGATCGTCCCCGGTCTGGGCACCGTGCTCGTCGGCGAGGACCCGGGGAGCATGGCGTACGTCGCGGGCAAGCACCGCGACTGCGCCGAGGTGGGGATCGCCAGCATCCGGCGTGACCTCCCGGCGACCGCCACTCAGGCCGAGGTCGAGGCGGCGGTCGACGAGCTCAACGCCGACCCGGCGTGCACCGGCTACATCGTCCAGCTGCCGCTCCCGAAGGGCCTGGACGAGCAGCGGGTCCTCGAGCGCATCGACCCGGTCAAGGACGCCGACGGCCTGCACCCGGTCAACCTGGGGCGTCTCGTCCTGATGCAGCCCGGGGTGCTGCCGTGCACGCCGCGGGGCATCGTCGAGCTGCTGGGCCGCCACGACGTGCCGCTGCGCGGCGCCGACGTGACCGTCATCGGCCGGGGCATCACGGTGGGCCGGGCGCTCGGCCTGCTGCTCACCCGCCGGTCGGAGAACGCCACCGTCACCACCTGCCACACCGGGACGAAGGACCTCGCCGCGCACACCCGCGAGGCCGACATCATCGTGGTGGCCGCCGGAGTTCCGGGCCTGCTCACCGCGGACATGGTCAAGCCCGGCGCGGCCGTGCTCGACGTCGGCATCACGCGCACCGACGAGGGCCTCGTCGGCGACGTCCACCCGAGCGTCCGCGAGGTCGCCGCCTGGGTCGCGCCCATGCCCGGGGGAGTGGGCCCCATGACCCGGGCGATGCTGCTGGCCAACGTCGTCGAGGCCGCGGAGAAGTCCGCGACCTGACGGCTTCCGCCGAGCGGGTCCCGGGGCGGCGGCGCGATGGGCGCATCACCCCGGGCCCGGCGGTCTCCGTGAGCTCAGCTGGCGCGGCGTCCCGGTGCGGTCGGCTGGCCGGGAGCGGTCGGCTGACGTGGTTGCGGTGGCGTGCCCGGTCGAGCCGCCTCCGGGCGACGGGCCGGCTCCGGCGGACGGCCGCCCTGGGGCGGCACTTGGACCGGCGGCAGCGGGCGGACCAGCCCGAGCGCGATGACCTCGTTCGCCAGCCGGGTGCGGCGGTTGGCGCCCTCCGGGATGCGGAACTTCTGGTACAGCCGCAGCAGGTGCTGCTTGACCGCCGCTTCCGTCACCACCAGGTCGGTGGCGATCTCACGGGCCGTGGCGGGCGCGACGAACGCCTCGTCCGACAGGGCGGGGCGGCACAGCGCCGTCAGCACGTCGATCTCACGACGCGTCAACTCCGGGGCGACGGCACGGCGCAACTCGACGTCCGGGTCGACGTCCTCGCGCGGTATGCCGCCCATCCGGCAGCGCGCGGCGCCGAAGCTCACCACGTCACCGTCCTCGAGCACACGGCGCGCGATCGGCCGCCCGTTCACCCGGGTGCCGTTGCGCGACAGGCCGAGGTCCACGACGTAGACGTACGGACCGCGGCGGACCAGTTCGGCGTGCAACCGCGAGACGCTCGGTTCGTCGAGGCGAATGTCCACACCACGACCTCGCCCGATCGTCGTGACCTCGGAGCGCAGTGGCAGTACCGTGCCGGTTTCTTCGATCCGTATATACGGGCCCTCCACAGCGGTCCCTCCAGTAGTTAGCGACCCCTGTCTGCCTGGTTACCCGGACCGGCCATGGTCACACCCGCCTACCGGTGGGTAGGACCGAGTACATCGGAGATTACGGGACATCCGACCCGTCCGAAAGAGGCCACGAAGACCTCTGCGGCGCGGAGGAGGTGAGGCGTCCATGGGCACGCCATCGAAGGGGCTCGCCGATGTCGTCGCCGCCTCCACCGTGCTCAGCGACATCGACGGCGCACGCGGCCTCCTGTCCTACCGGGGCTACGACATCCACGATCTGGCCGGGCGGATCTCCTTTGAGGAGTGCGTGCACCTCCTCCACCACGGGTCGCTGCCCGACCGTGCCGCGCTCGCGGCCATGCGGGACCGCCTGGCCGAGGGCAGGACGCTCGGCGGCCTCGTCACCGGCGCCCTCGACGACGTCGCGCGGACCCAGACACCGATGGAGGCGCTGCGGACGCTCGTCTCCCTGTCCAGCGCGGACGACCCCGACGCCGGCGGCAACGAACCCGCGGCCGACCTGCGCAAGGCGGCCCGGCTGACGGGCCGGCAGCCCGTCCTCGTGGCGTGCTACCACGCCGCCCGCCGCGGAGCGACCGTCCCGGACCCCGACCCCGCGCTCGGCGTCGCCGGCACTTTCCTGCTCCAGCTCACCGGACGGCATCCGCCCCACCGCGACGTGGAGATCTTCGACGAGTGCCTGGTCCTGCACGCCGACCACACGATGAACGCCTCCACCTTCGCCGCCCGCGTCTGCGCGGCGACCCTGTCCGACATGCACTCGGCGATCGTCGCCGCGATCGGCACGCTGAAGGGCCCCCTGCACGGCGGCGCCAACGAACAGGTCATGCGCATGCTGGAGACCATCGGCAGCGCCGACGAGGCGCCGTCGGCCGTACGGTCCCGGCTCGACGCCGGGCAGAAGATCCCCGGTTTCGGGCACCGCGTCTACAAGACCGAGGATCCCCGCGCCACGCACCTGCGCGACCGGACGCGCGAACTCGCGGACCGTACGGGCGACGACCGCTGGTGGACCGTGTCCCGCCGGGTCGAGGAGACCGTCTTCGCGGAGAAGGGCCTGTTCCCCAACGTCGACTTCTACGCCGCGTCCGTCTACCGGGGTCTCGGCATCCCCACCGACCTGTTCACGGCGGTGTTCTCCATGAGCCGGATGGCCGGCTGGACCGCCCACGTCATCGAGCAGCACGCCGACAATCGGCTGATCCGGCCCGACAGCGAGTACGTCGGCGAACACGACCGTACGTGGGTCCCTCTCGAGGAGCGGTGAGCGGGCACGCGCGGGCGCTGCCAAGATAGAGGACATGTCGGAGCAGTACGGGCCACCGGAGTCACGCGATGCGCCCTCGGCGGGCGTCCCCTCAGCCGGCCAGCCCGCGCCCGGGCCGCGGACGCCACCGTCCCCCCGCCGGGCGCAGCGCGCGCAGGCCCGCCCGGCCGTGCCGCGATGGCTGGGCCAGTTGCCGTACGTCTTCGTGCTCTGCGGGGTCGCGGCCGGCCTGGCCGTCGTCGCGACCAACCACTTCCGGCGCGGCAGCATGCTGATCGCCGCCGCGGTGTTCATCGGCGCGCTCGCCCGGCTGGTGCTCCCGGAGAGCCAGGCCGGCATGCTCGCCGTACGCCCCCGGTGGGTGGACGTCCTGCTCATGACGGCCGCCGCGGTCGGTGTCACGCTCGTCGCGTTCGTCGCGAAGGGGACTCCGGGCTGAGGGAGTCACCCCATCTCCTTGCTCGACCCGCGGAGTGGGATGATGCAGGCTGCAGGTAAGGAGCCCGTAGCGAAACTGGAAAATGTGCGCCAGGTCACTCATGCTGATCGAAATCTTCACCCCAACGCGGTCGCTGCACGAAACGACGTGTCTCCCCGGGGGTGGGTCGCATTCCAGCCCGCTGAACAGCCGGGGCTCCGCGAAACCGTCTTGTCGATAGGAAACGCGAGGGATCGACTGAGACCTGCTGAGGGCGGCCGACCCCGCCCATCTGTCTCGATATGAGAGTTGCTGACGAATGTTGTTGAGCGTGAAGCGGAGTACCCGGTGACTGATTCGACCATCATCTACACGCACACGGACGAGGCACCCGCCCTGGCGACGTATTCGTTCCTGCCTGTGATCCAGGCATACGCCTCGACCGCCGGCGTCACCGTGGAGACCCGTGACATCTCCCTGGCCGGGCGCATCATCGCCGCCTTCCCGGAGTACCTCACGGAGGACCAGCGCATTCCGGACGCGCTCGCCGAACTCGGCGAGCTGGTCGACACCCCCGGTGCGAACGTCATCAAGCTGCCGAACATCTCGGCCTCGATCCCGCAGCTGAAGGCCGCGATCGCCGAGCTGCGCGAACAGGGCTACGCGCTGCCGGACTACCCGGACGATCCGAAGACCGATGAGCAGCGCGACGTACGCGCCCGGTACGACAGGATCAAGGGCAGCGCGGTGAACCCGGTGCTGCGCCAGGGCAACTCCGACCGCCGGGCACCCGCGTCGGTCAAGAACTACGCCAAGACCCACCCGCATCGCATGGGCGCCTGGACGCCGGAGTCGAAGACGAACGTCGCGCACATGACCGCCGACGACTTCCGCTCCACCGAGAAGTCCGCGGTGATCGCCGAGGCGGGCTCGCTGCGGATCGAGCTCGTGGGCGACGACGGCTCCACCACCGTCCTGCACGCATCGGTACCCGTCCTGGCGGGCGAGGTCGTCGACGCGTCCGTCATGCGCGTCGCGGCGTTGCGGGAGTTCCTCACCGCGCAGGTCGCGCGCGCCAAGGCCGAGGGCGTGCTGTTCTCGGTGCACCTGAAGGCCACGATGATGAAGGTCTCCGACCCGATCATCTTCGGCCACGTGGTGCGCGCCTTCTTCCCGAACACCTTCGCCAAGTACGCCGAGACGTTCGCGGGGGCCGGCCTGACGCCGAACGACGGCCTCGGCGGGATCTTCCGGGGCCTGGAGTCGCTGCCGGGCGGCGAGGCGATCAAGGCGTCCTTCGACGCCGAGCTCGCCGCGGGCCCGGACCTCGCGATGGTCGACTCCGACCGGGGGATCACCAACCTGCACGTCCCCAGCGACGTCATCGTCGACGCCTCGATGCCGGCGATGATCCGCACCTCCGGCCACATGTGGGGCGCGGACGGCCAGGAGCACGACGCGCTCGCCGTCATCCCGGACAGCAGCTACGCGAGCGTCTACCAGGTCGTCATCGACGACTGCCGGGCGAACGGCGCCTTCGACCCGTCGACGATGGGCTCGGTTCCGAACGTCGGCCTGATGGCACAGCAGGCCGAGGAGTACGGCAGCCACGACAAGACCTTCGAGATCCCGACCACCGGTACGGTGCGGGTCCTCGACGAGGCCGGCAACGCCGTCCTCGAGCAGACGGTGGGCGCCGGCGACATCTTCCGCATGTGCCAGACCAAGGACGTCGCGATCAAGGACTGGGTGAAGCTCGCCGTCACCCGCGCCCGCGCGACCGGCGACCCGGCCGTGTTCTGGCTCGACCGGGACCGCGCGCACGACGCCGCCCTGATCGCCAAGGTCGAGGGGTACCTGCCCGAGCACGACACCGCGGGCCTGCAGATCGAGATCAAGTCCCCGGCCGAGGCGACCGCCCTCTCCCTGGAGCGGATCCGCCGCGGCGAGAACACCATCTCCGTCACCGGCAACGTGCTGCGGGACTACCTGACCGACCTGTTCCCGATCCTGGAGCTGGGCACCAGCGCCAAGATGCTGTCGGTCGTGCCGCTCATCAACGGCGGCGGTCTGTTCGAGACGGGCGCCGGCGGCTCGGCGCCCAAGCACGTCCAGCAGCTCGTCAAGGAGAACTACCTGCGCTGGGACAGCCTCGGCGAGTTCCTCGCGCTCGCGGTCAGCTTCGAGCAGCTCGCGCAGACGACGGGCAACGCCCGCGCCCAGGTCCTCGCCGACACCCTCGACCGGGCCACGGAGACCTTCCTCAACGAGGACAAGTCCCCGACCCGCCGCCTGGGTGGCATCGACAACCGCGGCAGCCACTTCTACCTGGCCCTGTACTGGGCGCAGGAGCTGGCCAAGCAGGCCGACGACGCCGACCTGGCCAAGGCCTTCGTCCCGCTCGCCGAGACGCTGACCTCGCAGGAGCAGAAGATCGTCGACGAACTGCTCGCGGTCCAGGGCTCCCCGGCCGACATCGGCGGCTACTACAACCCCGACCCGGCCAAGGCCGGAGCCGTCATGCGCCCGTCGCCGACGCTCAACGAGGCTCTCGCGACGCTCGCCTGACGCCCGCAGCGGCATCGCGTGACCCCACCGAGCCGACCGGCCCGACGAATCCTCAGGATCGTCGGCACCCGGTCGGCTCGTCCGCGTTGGTAATTGAGCCGTGATGGGCGGTGCGGCGGTGCGATGGGGCGCGCGATAGCCTGACGGCTGGAATATCTCGACGACGAGAGACCCGATCGAAGCTCCGCTCGGCGCTCGGCACGGGCCTCGTACCAGCTGGAGACCACGATGACTCGCACTCCCGTCAATGTCACCGTCACCGGGGCGGCCGGCCAGATCGGCTACGCCCTGCTCTTCCGCGTCGCCTCGGGGCAGCTGCTCGGCCCCGACGTACCCGTGCACCTGCGCCTGCTGGAGATCCCGCAGGCCGTCAAGGCCGCCGAGGGTACCGCGATGGAGCTCGACGACGCCGCCTTCCCGCTGCTCGCGGGCATCGACGTCACCGACGACGCGAAGAGGGCGTTCGACGGGACCAACGTCGCCCTGCTGGTCGGCGCGCGCCCGCGTACGAAGGGCATGGAGCGCGGTGACCTGCTCGAGGCCAACGGCGGCATCTTCAAGCCGCAGGGTGAGGCCATCAACGCCGGTGCCGCCGACGACGTGCGGGTGCTCGTGGTCGGCAACCCGGCCAACACCAACGCGCTGATCGCCAAGTCGCACGCGCCGGACGTCCCGGCCGACCGCTTCACCGCGATGACCCGCCTGGACCACAACCGCGCGATCGCGCAGCTCGCCAAGAAGCTGCAGGCGCCGGTGGCGGACATCAAGAAGATCGCCATCTGGGGCAACCACTCCGCGACGCAGTACCCCGACATCTTCCACGCGGAGGTCGGCGGCCGGAACGCCGCCGAGGCCGTGAACGACGAGGCCTGGCTGCGCGACACCTTCATCCCGACCGTCGCCAAGCGCGGCGCGGCCATCATCGAGGCCCGCGGCGCGTCGTCCGCGGCGTCGGCGGCCAGCGCGGCCATCGACCACGTCCACGACTGGGTGAACGGCACCCCCGAGGGCGACTGGACCTCCATGGCCGTGGTCTCCGACGGCTCGTACGGCGTGCCGGAGGGCCTGATCTCGTCCTTCCCGGTGGTGTGCAAGGACGGCAAGTGGGAGATCGTCCAGGGTCTGGACATCGACGACTTCTCGCGGGAGCGCATCGACGCGTCAGTGCACGAGCTCGAGGAGGAGCGCGACGCGGTCCGCAAGCTCGGCCTGATCTGATCCCACCGACCCACGGTCGTCTCTTTGTGTGATCGAGTTGACGCGGAGCGTGACCTCTGTGAATCTCCTCCCAGGGTCGCCTCATCAAGCGCCATTGCCGGCCAGCAGTTGGTCGTGCCCCGCGTCAAGGCCGTCTGGGTGGCGTGCAGACGGACACGAGGAGCTTGGAGGAGACTCACCGCAGCCAGCGGTCGCCCTTCGGTTCGTATCAACCCCCCAGCCGAGGAGGCGGTAAGCACCGTGGGAATCATGGAGACCACGCAGGAGCGGGTCCGCGCACTGGAGAGCCGAATGAACGACCACGACGCCGGCCATATCCGGCTCGAGCGCCGGCTTGACCGGCTCACGACCGACATGGCGGAGGTCAAGAGCGACGTCGCGGTCCTCAAGACCGACGTCGCTCAGCTCAAGACGGATATGGCAGAGGTCAAGGCCAACACGGCCGACCTGGGCGAGATCCGGGCGCAGGTCGCGGTCATCCCAGAGCTGATGGCCGGGCAGATCGAGCTCCGCGAAATGGTGGCGAAGCTGCTGGCCCGGTCCGAGGCGGACGGCCGCTCCTGACGCGGTCTCACGCGAAGCGGTGACAGGCCGCCGGGTCCCTGGTCACAGGGCTCGGCGGCTTCGTGTCTCGGCGCTGCCGGGCGAAGCTGCTCGCCCGGCCCGAGGCGCACACGGGCGCTGTTGGGCGCCCGAGCGGTGAAAGGCCGCCGGGTCCCCGTCACGGGACCCGGCGGCCTTCGCACGTCAGCACCGCGCGACCCGTCCGTCGGGAGCGACACCGGCGCAGTTGATGCCCGGCCCGCGGACCGGGACGGCAGACGCCCCCAGGGATTACGGCAGGTCGACCGACCGGGTGGCCGTCCGCCCGCCTCGCGTAGTCGCCGGCGACGACGCCTGGATCACTTGCCCGACAGGGCGGCCACGACCTGTTCCGCGACGCCGCGGGCCGAGGCGGGGTTCTGGCCGGTGACCAGGCGGCCGTCGCGTACGGCGTTGGACTGGAAGTCGTCCGCCGCGATGTGGATCGCGCCGAGTTCCTCCAGCCGCGACTGCAGGAGGAACGGTACGACGTCGGTCAGGCCGACCGCCTTCTCCTCGGAGTTCGTGAACGCGGCGACGCGCTTGCCGGCGACGAGCGGTGAGCCGTCGGCGAGCGTGAGGCCGACCAGTGCCGCGGGGCCGTGGCAGACGGCCGCGACGACTCCCTCGCCGTCCTCGTAGATCGTCCGGGCGAGCTTGGCCAGGGCGGGGTTGTCGGGGAAGTCCCACATCGTGCCGTGGCCGCCGGCGAACAGGATCGCGTCGTACCGCGCGGCGTCGACCTCCTCCGGGCGCGGTGTGGTCGACACCGGCGCCTCCGCCAGGAACGCCTCCTGCGTCGGGTCGGACGGGTCGAGGCCGTCCTTCGGCGGCTCGCCGCCGGCCACGCTGACGAGGTCGACCTCGTACCCGGCCGCGCGGAAGATCTCCCAGGGGTGGGCGGCCTCGGAGACGTAGAACCCGGTGGCCCGCCCGGTCGCGCCGAGCTCGCCATGGCTGGTCAGGGCGATGAGCACTCGCTTCGACATCTGTCCTCCTTCATCGGTACCCCCCGATCATCGGGGCCGAGTCCCATCGCTGACCAATGGTTCTCATTGGGGACAGGTATCGGATTTCCGATGGCACGATGGGGTGCATGGCCGTCTCTCTCGACCTGCTCCGTACCTTCCTCGCCGTCTACCGTGCGGGGTCGGTGACTCAGGGGGCGGCGCTGTTGCGGCTCTCGCAGCCCACGGTGACGGCGCAGGTCAAGGCGCTCGAGGAGGCGCTGGGGCGTCCGCTGTTCGAGCGACTGCCCCGGGGGATGGCGCCGACGCCGGCCGCAGACCAGCTCGCCCGGCAGATCGCCGATCCGCTGGACACGCTGGCGGAGCGACTGGACGGCGAGCTGGAGGAGCCGGTGTTCGGCCGTACGGTGCACCTGGGCGGCCCCGCGGAGCTGGTCTGCGTCCGCGTGCTGCCCGCGCTCGCCGACCTGGTCGCCGACGGGTTGCAGCTCCGGGTCACGCTCGGCCTCACCGACGACCTCCTGGCGGGTCTGGCAGCCGGCGCCCTGGATCTCGTGATCTCGACCGCACGGCCCCGGCGGAGAGGGCTGCGGTCCGATCCGCTGTGCGACGAGGAGTTCGTCCTGGTCGCCGCCGAGCGCTGGGCGGACGCCGATCCGGCGCGCGCACCCCTCGTCGCGTACGCGGAGAACCTGCCGATCATCCGCCGCTACTGGCGGACGGTGTTCGAGACCCGCCTGACCCGGTCGCCCTCGCTGGTCGTACCGGATCTGCGGGGCGTGCTGGCCGCGGTGGCGGCGGGCGCCGGGGTCACCGTCCTACCGCGCTACCTGTGCGCGACGGAGCTGGCCGCCGGTGTCCTGCGGCCCCTGCTGGAGCCGGAGCTGCCCCCGATCAACACGCTGTTCCTCGCCACCCGCGACGGGCCCGTGCACCAGGCGGTGAGCGCCGTACGAGCCCGGCTGCTGCTCCAGGGACGCCTGTGGTGATCCCCAGGGCTCTCAGTGCGGTGATTCCCCGGGAGGGGTTTCAGGCCACGCGGTGATCTCCCGAGCCATACGGCTGTGATCACCCGGCGAGAAGGGTCTCAGGACACGCGGTGGGCGCCGGGTGAGGGAATGGCCTCGAGGAAGCGCGGTGCCTCCCAGGAACGGTCGGCGTAGGCGGCGGTCACGGCCTCGCGGACCTGCTCGTCGCGGTCCGTGGGCACCAGGGCGATCACCGAGCCGCCGAAGCCGCCGCCGACCATCCGGGCGCCCCGCGCCCCGGCGCGTACGGCCTCCTCGACCGCCACGTCGGCCTCCGGCCAGGAGATCTCGAACTGGTCGCGCAGCGACAGGTGCGAGGCGGTCAGCAGCGCGCCGACCTCCGCGACGGCGCCGGCCCGCAGCAGGCCGACCACGGCCTGGACGCGGTGGTTGTCGGTCACGACGTGCTGGGTGCGGCGGCGCAGGACCGGGTCGTCGAGCACCTTCAACGCGGCGGCGAGGTCCTCGACGTCGCGCAGCGCCGGGACGCCGAGCAGCTCCGCGGCCTTCTCGCAGGCGGCGCGGCGGCTGGCGTACCCGCCGTCGACCAGTTCGTGCTCGGCGCGGGTGTCGATGACCAGGAGCGAGAAGCCGGTCAGGTCGAGCGGCACCTGTGAGGACAGGCCGCTGCGGCAGTCGAGCAGCAGGGCGTGCCCCTCGGTGCACAGCAGGGAGGCCGACTGGTCCATGATCCCGCACGGCATGCCGACGAAGTCGTTCTCGGCCCGCTGGGCGATGCGGGCCAGCTCCGGCCGGGGCACCTCGATCCCGTACAGGTCGCACAGGGCGAGCCCGACCGCGCATTCGAGCGCCGCGGACGAGGACAGGCCGGCCCCCTGCGGCAGGTCGGAGTCGATCAGCACGGACGCGCCGCCCACCTCGTGTCCGGCCTCGCGCAGCGCCCAGGCGACCCCGGCGGCGTACGCGGCCCAGCCGGTCACCTCACCGGGACGCGGGTCCGAGGCGCGCACGGCGTCCGGTGACTGCACGGAACGGAGTTCGAGGACGCCGTCGTCGCGGCGGGCCGCCGTGGCCGTGATGCCCTGGGCGACGGCGAACGGCAGGACGAAACCGTCGTTGTAGTCGGTGTGCTCACCGATGAGGTTGACGCGGCCTGGAGCGCGCCAGACGCCTTCCGGGTCGCGCCCGTAGAACTCGCGGAAGTCCATGTTCACCGTGCCTATCGTGGGGGCAGCGATCCTACCGGCAGCCCGTCGGGGAACAGGTCCTCGGTCGCCCGTTCGAGAGCGATACGGATGGCGCCGGTCGCGACCGCCTCGTCGCCCAGCGCGGACACTCTGACCTCGGGCGGAGGCGGGCACAGCGCGGCGAGGCGCTCGCGCAGCCCTCCGGCGATCAGGTCACCGGCGCGCGACAGCCCGCCGCCCAGGACGACGACGGCGGGATCGACGGCGAGGAGCAGCGCCGCCGTGCCGGTCGCCAGGTCGTCGGCGAACCCGTCGACGGCGACCGTGGCGCGCGCGTCGCCGGACCGGGCGGCCGCGAAGATGGCGGCCAGATCGCCGTTGCCGGGGCAGGCGGCCAGCAGGCGGTCGGGGGCCTCCTCCCAACGGAGTGCCGGCAGCAGGCCGATCTCCCCGGCGCCGCCCCGGTGCCCGCGGTGGAGCCGCCCGCCGATGAGGACGCCCGCGGCGACCCGGTTGCCGGCGAGGACGCAGACGGCGTCCTGGACGTCGCGGGCCGCCCCGCGCCAGTGCTCGGCGATGGTGGCGAGGTTCGCGTCGTTCTCGACGACCACGGGTACGGCCTCGACGACCATCGGCGCGGCGCCGCGACCCGCGACCAGGGCGTCGGTCACCGGCACGGCGCTGCCGTCGGCGGTCGGGGCGTCGGCCACAGCGTGACCGTCGGCGGTCGGGGCGTCGGTCAGGAGCGCGCGCTCGAGGTCGAAGCCGGTCCAGTCGGGCAGCACGGTGCACAGGGTGACCGCGCCGTCGTGGACGACGCCGGGCGTCCCGACGCCGATCGCGCGCAGGCGGCTCGGAACCACCCCGCTGTCGTCGAGGCAGCGGGTGAGGGTGGCACGGGCCACCGCGAGGCGCTCGGCGCGGCCGAGGTCCGGATCGACCGTGGCGCGGCGGACCTCGTGGACCTCGCCCTCCAGGTCCGCGAGGATCACCAGGATCTTGTGGACGCCGATGTCGATGCCGGCGACGTACCCCTCGTCGGCGCCGAAGCGGAACCGCCGCGCGGGACGTCCGGCGCCGCCGGGCTCGGGTGGCAGCTCGCGGACGATCCGGTCGCGTACGAAGTCCTCGACGACGTCCTCGACCGTCGGGCGTGACAGCCCGGTGACCGCGCTGACCTCGGTGAGCGTGCGCGGGCCCTGGGCGTAGAGGGCCGCGAGCACGTCCGTGGAGTTCAGCCGGCGCAGCCGGGACGGATCACCGCCTCGTCTCACCTGGACCCGCCTTGTCTTACCTGGACCCGCATCGTCTCACCTGGACCCCCTTGACATTCGCGCTCCGCAGCATAGATCCTCGCACTTACTAACGAAAGTTCCTTTAATAAGTCGGAGGGAGACGCATGCCGGTCACCCTGGCCCTCGTCGGAGCGGGCATGCGCGGGTCGGACTACGGCCGCCGCGCGGTCCGTGACGGCCGTGCGCGTGTCGTGGCCGTGGCCGAGCCCGTCGCCGAGCGACGGGAGCAGGCCGCCGCAGAGCACGGGCTCGGTCCCGACCAGGTCTTCACCGACTGGCGGGAGCTGGCGGCGCTGCCGCGCCAGGCCGACGGGGTCATCGTCGCCACGCGGGACGTCGAGCACGTCGAGCCCGCCGTCGCCTTCGCCGAGCGCGGCTACCACCTGCTGCTCGAGAAGCCGATGGCGCCCACCGAGGCCGGGTCGGCGGCGATCGCGGAGGCCGCCGAGCGCGCCGGGGTCATGCTGGCCGTCTGCCACGTCATGCGCTACTCCGCCTACACCCGCGCGCTGAAGGGGCTGATCGACGCGGGCCGGATCGGCACGGTCGTCAGCGTGCAGCACCTCGAGCCGATCGGCTGGTGGCACTTCGCCCACTCGTACGTGCGCGGCAACTGGCGGCGGGAGGACGAGTCCTCCCCGATGCTGCTGGCCAAGTGCTGCCACGACATCGACTGGCTGGCCCACATCATCGGCCGGCCGGCCCGGCGCGTGTCCTCCTTCGGCGGGCTCATCCACTTCCGCCCGGAGAACCGCCCCGAGGGCGCGGCGGACCGGTGCCTCGACTGCGCGGTCGAGGCCTCCTGCCCGTACTCCGCGTCCCGCACCTACCTTGGCTTCGTCGGTGACCCCGACCGCGAGCACTGGCCGCTCAGCGCGCTGACCTTTGACCCGTCGCCCGAGGGGGTCCGGGAGGCCCTGAGGGACGGGCCGTACGGCAGGTGCGTCTACTCCTGCGACAACGACGTCGCCGACCAGCAGGTCGTCACGATCGAGTACGAGGGCGGGGTGACCGCGTCGTTCACCGCGACCGCCTTCACGCCCATGGGGTTCCGCAAGACCCGGATCTTCGGCTCCCGCGGCTCCATCGAGGGCGACGGCGTCCGGCTCACCGTCGAGGACTTCGTCGCCGGGACCAGCGAGGTCATCGAGACCGACGAGGGGGAGGAGGTCTCGCTCGCCGGGGACCACGGCGGGGCGGACCAGGCCCTCACCGACGCGTTCGTCGCCGCGCTGGCCGCCGGTGACCCGTCGCCGCTGCTCTCCGACGCCCGTACGTCCCTCGCGAGCCACCGGCTGGTGTGGGCCGCCGAGCGGGCCCGGCGCACCGGCACCGTCGTCTCCCTCGCCGATGACGGGAGCCTCGCCGGCCCCCGTTCCACCCCCATCGCACCAGCGGAGTCACCATGAAGCACCGTTTCCCGCGTCGCGGCCTCATCGGCGCCGTCCTGGCCCTCGGGCTGTGCGCCTGCGGATCCTCCGGCACCTCCCACGACTCGGCCGGTAGCGGGCCGATCACCTGGGCCAGCTTCAAGGATCCGACCGGCACCCTCCTGAAGATCGTCAACAGCTGGAACTCCTCGCACCCCGACACCAAGGTGACCCTGGTCGACCTGCCCGAAGCGGCCGACGCCCAGCGCCAGCAGCTCGTCCAGAACGCCCAGATCAAGTCCACCGCGTACGACGTCGTCACGCTCGACGCCGTCTGGACCGCCGAATTCGCCGCGAACCGCTGGGTGGACCCGATCACCGGGCTGGACACCGGGGGATTCCTCGGCCCGTCGCTGCGCACCGGCCAGTACCGCGGGAAGCTGTACGCCGCGCCGTGGCTCACCGGCGCGGGACTGCTCTACTACCGTACGGACCTGCTGAAGAAGGCCGGGATCGCCAAGCCGCCGACGACCTGGCAGGAGCTCACCGACGACTGCGCCAAGGTGCGCAAGACCGCCGACATCGGCTGCTACGCCGGCCAGTACGACAAGTACGAGGGCCTGACCGTCAACGTCACCGAGGCGATCGGCAGCGCGGGCGGCCACGTCCTGGACGCCTCCGGGAAGCCGGCCCTGAACACCCCCGAGGCCCTCGCCGGGCTGCGGTTCCTCACCGACGGGTTCAAGAACGGCCTGATCCCCAAGGCCGCCCTCACCTACCAGGAGGAGAACGGCCGGCGCGCCTTCGAAGCCGGTGAGCTGCTGTTCCACCGCAACTGGGCGTACGTCCACTCCCTCGCGAGCAAGACCGACGGCTCCAGCAAGGTCGCGGGGAAGTTCGACGTCGCGCCGCTGCCCGGGCGCACCGGCCCGGGCGTCTCCACCCTCGGCGGGAACAACGTGGCGATCTCCGCCTTCTCCAAGCACAAGAAGACGGCGCTCGACTTCACCCGGTACGTCACGGGCCAGGAGGCCGAGAAGACCTTCGGGCTCGGCAGCGCGTACCCGATGTCCCGCGCCGCGCTGTACTCCGACCCGGCCTTGGTCAAGGCGCAGCCGTACCTGCCCACGCTGGCCACGTCGATCCAGAACGCCCAACCCCGGCCCGAGGCCGTCCGCTACGGCGACGTCACCGCGGCCATCCAGGAAGCGGCCTACGCGGCCCTGCGCGGTCAGCAGAGCCCCGAACAGGCCCTCGCCGGTCTGCAGGCCAAACTCGGGCCGCTCGCCGCGAACTGAGGCCGCTCAGGGCGGCGGTCGGCGCACCGCCGCCCGTCGCCGCGGCTCTCACCGCTGCGCGAACGCCCAGGCGTCCGTGACCATCGCCCGCAGATCGCGCTCGGGCTTCCAGCCGAGCCGGTCGGAGATCTTGGTGGAGGAGGCGATCAGCACGGCCGGGTCGCCGGGCCGCCGGGGGCTCTCCACCGCCGGGATCTCGTGCCCGGTCACCTCGCGGCACACGTCGATGACCTCGCGGACCGAGTAACCCGAGCCGCTGCCCAGGTTGAAGATCTCGTGCGTTCCCGGCGCGCAGGCGTCGAGGGCCAGCAGGTGGGCCTCGGCGAGGTCGACGACGTGGATGTAGTCGCGGACGCAGGTGCCGTCCGGCGTCGGGTAGTCGGTGCCGAAGACCGCGACCGACTCGCGCTCGCCGAGCGGCACCTTCAGCACGTTGGGGATGATGTGGGTCTCGACGGTGTGCCGCTCGCCGTAGCGGCCGTAGGCGCCCGCGACGTTGAAGTAGCGCAGGCTCACCCCGCCAAGGCCGTACATCCGGGCGTACTCCGCGAGCGTCGTGTCGATGGCGAGCTTCGAGGCGCCGTACGGATTGGTCGGACGGGTCGGGTCGGTCTCCAGGATCGGCGTGCGCTCGGGCTCGCCGTAGGTCGCGGCGGTGGAGGAGAACACGATGCGCGGCGTCCCATGCGTCCGCATCGCGTCCAGCAGGGCCAGCGACTCGCCGAGGTTCTTGTCCCAGTACAGCCCGGGTTTCTCGACGGACTCGCCGACCAGGGACTTGGCCGCGAAGTGCAGCACGCCGTCGAAACCCTCGGAGAGGGTCTCGTGCGCCGCCTCCCGCAGCGTGCCTCGGACCAGCCGCGCGCCGTCCGCGACGGCGTCGGCGTGCCCGGTCGAGAGGTCGTCCAGGACGACCACCTCGTGCCCGGCCTCCAGCAGGCGGGCCGAGACCACGCTGCCGATGTAGCCGGCGCCCCCCGTGACGAGAAGTTTCATCGGACCTCCAGCGAGAATGAACCTGTACGCTTTCAGCTCTAATCTTTCCGAACAACCCGACTGGACATGGACGACCCACATAGTCTTAGGCGTTTCTCATGAGAGAAACGCTGGTGAGCGCCGCGATCGTCCTCGCGCTCATTCTCGTCGAGGCCCTTTTCGTGGCCTCCGAAATCGCTCTCGTCTCGCTGCGCGACAGCCAGGTCCGCCGGATCGCCGACAGCGGCCGGCGCGGCCAGGCGGTGGCGAGGCTCGTCGGCGACCCCAACCGCTTCCTCGCCGTGGTGCAGATCGGCGTCACGCTCACGGCCCTGCTGTCGTCCGCGTACGGCGCGATCACGCTCTCCGAGACCGCCAAGAAGGCCCTGATCCGGCAGGGGATGTCCGACGGGATCGCCGGGTTCATCGGCGTCGTCGGCGTCACCCTGATCATCTCCTACGTCACGCTGGTCATCGGGGAGCTGGCGCCCAAGCGGCTCGGCCTGCAGCGGGCCGAGGGCACCGCCCAGATGGTGGCGCCGTTCCTCGACCGGATGGCGAAGGCGTCACGGCCGGTGATCTGGCTGCTGTCGAAGTCGACCAACGTCATCGTCCGCATGCTCGGCGGCGACCCGGACACCTCCCGCGAGGCGATCACCGCCGAGGAGATCCGCGCGCTCGTGGCCGGCACCACCGAGATCGCCCCGGACGAGCGGAACCTCATCGAGGAGGTGTTCGCCGCCGGGGAGCGCCAGCTGCGCGAGGTGCTGGTGCCGCGCACCGAGGTGGAGTTCCTCGACGCGGCGACGCCGCTGGCCAAGGCCGCGCGCACGACCACGGGCAGCCCGCACTCGCGGTACCCGGTCTACCGCGACTCCCACGACGACGTCATCGGGTTCGTGCACGTCCGGGACCTGCTCGACCCGCAGCTCTCCGGGCGCTCCACGCCGGTCGGCGAGCTGGTCCGGCCGGTCCTGTACCTGCCGGCGAGTAAGCGGGTGCTGGCCGCGCTGTCGGAGATGCGGCGCGAGGGACACCATCTGGCGATCGTCGTCGACGAGTACGGTGGGACGGCGGGGATCGTCACCCTCGAAGATCTCGTCGAGGAGCTCATCGGCGACATTCGCGACGAGTACGACGTGGAGGACGATCACGCCCGCCGGCTGCACGGTGGAGCGCTCGAGATCGACGGCCTGCTCAACCTCGACGCGTTCGCCGACGAGACCGGCCTGGAGCTGCCCGAGGGACCGTACGAGACGGTCGCGGGCTATCTCATGGCCGTGCTCGGGCACCTGCCGCAGGTCGGTGAGAACGTCGAGGTGGACGGGCATCGCCTCACCGTCACGGAGGTGGACGGCCGGCGCGTGTCGCGCGTCCGCCTTACCCCGCCGCCCGCCGCCCCGGCGGACGCCGACGAATCCTGAGAGAATCCACCTATGCCCATCGAGCCCAGCACGTCCCCGGCGCGCCCGCGGGTCCTGTCCGGCATCCAGCCGACGGCCGACTCGTTCCACCTCGGCAACTATCTCGGCGCGCTCCGTCAGTGGGTCGCCCTGCAGGACACTCACGACGCGTTCTACTGCATCGTCGACCTGCACGCCATCACGGTGGAGCACGACCCGGAGACGCTGCGGCGGCGCACGAGGGTGGCCGCGGCGCAGCTGTTCGCGATCGGGCTGGACCCCGAGCGCAGCACGATCTTCGTGCAGAGCCAGGTGCCCGAGCACGCGGAGCTGCAGTGGGTGCTGGCCTGCCTCACCGGGTTCGGCGAGGCCAGCCGGATGACGCAGTTCAAGGACAAGTCGGCCAAGCAGGGCGCCTCCGCGGCGTCCGTCGGGCTGTTCACGTACCCGATCCTGCAGGCCGCCGACATCCTGCTCTACCAGGCCGACCAGGTGCCGGTGGGCGAGGACCAGCGGCAGCACCTCGAGCTGACCCGCACCCTCGCGCAGCGGTTCAACCACCGCTTCGGCGAGACCTTCGTCGCCCCCGAGGCGTACATCCCGAAGGCCACGGCGAAGATCACCGACCTGCAGGAGCCGACGGCGAAGATGAGCAAGTCCTCGTCCTCGCCGCAGGGCATCGTCGACCTGCTGGACGAGCCGGGCCCACTGCGCAAGAAGATCATGAGGGCGGTCACCGACACCGGCACGGAGATCAAGGCCGACGAGGAGAACAAGCCCGGCGTCACCAACCTCCTGCGGATCCACTCCGCGCTGTCCGGCACCTCCATCGAGGACCTCGAGCGCCACTTCGAAGGCCAGGGGTACGGCGCGCTGAAGAAGGAGCTCGCCCAGATCGTCCTCGACACGTTCGAGCCGATCCGGGAGCGCACCGGCAAGCTGCTGGCCGACGAGGCGCAGCTCGACCGGATGCTGGCCGTCGGTGCCGACCGCGCCCGCGAGGTGGCCCAGGCGACCATGGAGACCGTACGCGACCGGGTGGGGTTCCTGGGCCGTGCCTGACGCCGAGGAGCGCACGATCGGAGTGGCCGTCGCCATCCCCGAGCCGTACGGTCCGGAGCTGCAGCGCCGCCGCGCCTCGTTCGGCGACCCGCTGGCCGCGTCCATCCCCACCCACATCACGCTGGTGCCGCCGACGCGGGTGCTGGCCGCGGAGCTCGATGACATCGGGCGGCACCTGCGCGCGGCGGCCGGGGGCGAGCACCTCTTCGACATCCACCTGCGGGGCACCGGCACCTTCCGGCCCGTGTCCCCGGTGGTGTTCGTGGCGCTCGCGGAGGGCATCGCCGACTGCGAGCGCCTCGAGCGCAAGGTTCGCCGCGGCCCGCTCGCCGTCGAGCGCGCCTTCCCGTACCACCCGCACGTGACCGTCGCCCACCATCTCGCCGACGACGTGCTGGACCGGGCGTTCAAGGAACTGGCCTACTACGAGGCGAAGTTCCCGGTGCGCGGCTTCTCGCTGTACGAGCACGGGCTGGACGGCGTGTGGCGGCCCCGGTGGCAGTTCCCGTTCGGCGGGCGTGCGGACGACTCATGAACGTTCACCCTCGGTGAATCTTCTCCCGTTACGGGGGTAGTGCCCCACCATGGCGCCGCTGATCGGTGGGATGCATCGAGGGGTCACATCGGTACAGGAGCGAGGCAAGGCGTTTCTGCGCGGGTTGCGGGCCCGCTGGGCGTGGTTCGACCATCTGGGCCGGGCCTACGAGCGATATCGGGGCTGCCGTGGCGACCGGCTGGCCGCCGCCCTCACCTTTTACGGGTTCCTGTCGTTCTTCCCGCTGGTCGCGCTGGCCTTCGCCGTCATGGGGTACGTCGTCGCGGTCAGCCCCGGAGCGCGCGAGTACGTCACCAAGGCGATCTACGAACTCCTGCCCGGCATCGCCGACCGGCTGCCCGTGCATCAGATCGCCGACGCCAAGGCGGGCGCAAGCGTGTTCGCGCTGATCGGCCTGTCCTGGAGCGGCCTGGGCTGGATCGGCGTCTGGCGGGAGTTCCTGCGCACGATGTGGACGGGCAGCCCGGAGGACGACATCAACCCCGTCCTGAAGAAACTCGCGGACCTGGGCGTCCTGCTCGTTCTGGGCCTGACCCTGCTCGCCTCCGTCGCGCTCTCCGGGCTGGCGACCTCGGCGACCCACGCCGCCCTCCACTGGGCGGGGCTGAATCAGGTGACCGGCGCCGGAACGCTCCTGCGGCTGGTCGCGATCGGCGTCGCCATCGCCGCGAACACCTTCCTCTTCCTCGTCCTGTTCGAACGCCTGTCGGGCACCCGAGCACCCTGGCGGCAGCTTCTGCGCGGCTGTCTCTTCGGCGCCGTGGGTTTCGAGGCGCTGAAGCTGATCGGCACCTACCTCGTCGGGCACGTCATGCGGAACCCGCTGTACGCGTCGTTCGCCGTGATCGTCGGTCTGCTGATCTGGATCAACGTCGTGTCGCGGTTCATCCTGTTCACCGCGGCGTGGACGGCGACGCGCCGGGTGGTGATGAAGGCGGACGAGCCGCAGACCGCCGAGGGCGTGCCCGGCGGATCTTGTACGTAGCGAGCGGCGTCCAGAGTGTGCCCTGGAGCCTGACGGCGCGTCGGTCCGTGGGGCGCACGGCCCCGCGGATCAACGCGCCGTCTCGTCGTCCCGGGTGTCGGCGTCGGGCGAGTCGTCGTCCACCGCCCGCGACGGCGCGGTGTCCGGACCCTCCGAGGGCTCGAACGGCCCCCGCGGCCGCACGCCCTCCTCCGCGCCGTCGCCGGCCACGGCCCGTACCGCCGACGCGCCGTCCCAGACGGTCCGCTCGGCGTCCGCGGCCCCGTGGTCCGCGTCGAGTACCGTCCGCTCGGCCTCACCGGCGGCCGGGTCGTCCTCGCGCTCGGCCTCGCCGGCGGCCGGGTCATCCTCGCGCCCGGCGTCCCCGGGGCTCCCGTCCTCGTCATGTACGGCGCGCTCGCCGTCCATGGGCTGCACCGGGTTCGGCGCCGTCTGCCCGGCGGTCGGGCTTTCTCCGTCGGAGGACGGCGGGGCGCCCGCGACCTTGACGTCGCCCGGGTGCGGAACCCCGGGGTCGGCTTCGGCGTCCGGTGCGTCCGAGGCCGTCTCCGGACTGAGGGTGCGGACGTGGCCGCCGCTGGGCAGCGCCAGCGGTGCCCCAGCACCGGCGGGCGCCGCGCGACGGCGACGGCGACGGCGCACGCCGATCGTCAGGCCGATGACGATCGCCAGGAGGGCGGCGCCTCCACCACCAGCGAGGCCGAACTTCCGCCAGTCGGGCCCGTCGGCGGGGGAGACGCGGACGATCTGCGGTCTCTTCGCCGCCGCCGGGACGGTCTTCTTCGGCTGCGGCGGCGGGATCGGATCCACGAGCGTCCCGACGGAGCCGGTCTTTGCCCGCTCGGCGAAGCCCCAGTCCAGCAGGGACCGCGCGTCACCCCAGAAGTCGGACTGGGCGTGTATCAGCGAGATGATGATCGTGTGGCCGTTGCGGGTGGCCGCGCCGACGAAGCTGCCCAGCGCGTGGCTGGTCCAGCCGTTCTTGCCGCCGATCATGCCCTTGTAGCGGTTGCCGACGAGCAGGTGGTCGTGCGTGCCGATCTGGTAGCCGCCGGTCTTCTTGCCCTTCTCCCGCTCCTTCTTGTCGGGGGGAGCCGGCCAGTCGTAGAGCGTCGCGCCGACGTACTTGCGGAAGTCGGGCAGGGTCAGGCCCTGCTTCATGATCAGTGCGAGGTCGTACGCGGAGCTGTGCTGTTGCGCGACCGTGAGCGGCGGGTCGTCGTCGAGGCCGCTGGGGGTCCGGGCGATGGTGTCCAGGGCCTGGATCCGGTGGGCCTCGGCGTTCATCTGGTCGATGGACGGCTTCAGGCCGCCGTTCGCCTCGGCCAGCGCCATGGCCGCGTCGTTCCCGGACTGCATGAGCAGCGCGTGGAACAGGTCGCTCACGGTGTAGGTCCACTTGGTGTCCATGCCGACCGCCGACCCGGACGCGTTCACCGCGGTCTGGGACGGCTTCATCTTCTTGGCCGGGTCCAGGCGCGGGATCAGCGTGATCGCGGTCAGCGTCTTCAGCGCGCTGGCGGGCCGGTAGTGGCCGTGCGGGTCCTTCGCCGCCAGGATCCGTCCCGTCTCCAGGTCCGCGATGACGTACGCCGAGGCCTGGATGTGCGGCGGGGTGGACATTCCGGAGGATTTGTCCCAGAGGTAGCCATGACCGCTCAACCCGGGGCCGCCGACGACCGTGTCGGCCTGGGCCGGCGTGGCGTACAGCGGCGCGACACCCACGCAAAGGGTGAAAATGGCGATCAGCGTTCTTCGCATGGCGGCCCAACGGTAGACGACGGGTACGTGCACCGACACAGGGGGTGTACCCCCAATAATGACGGCTGATGATCCCCTCTGGGTTCGCCTCCGTTTTTATGATCGGCCTTGCCGTATTCATGATCGGCGAGTGGCGGGCGCTTGCCGAGAACTTGGGCGGAGGCCCTGCCCGATCCACCGCGTTCTCCGTCAGCCACACATTCTGACCTGCGTGCCGGGAGGTCGGTCGGGGCCGGTCGGTCGGGAAGGGCAACGCCGTCCCGGCGCTCGTGATCGGGCCCATCGGCCGCCATGGATGGACGGCCGGCAGTGTGAAGTAGGCCACCATGTAACCGAACGGCGATCGGTCGTACGATCGCACAAGGGCGAGGTGGAGCCGCGCAGCCTGCCCTGCTGAGAGCGTTCCGGCAGGTCGGCGGCCGAATGGGAAGGTGATGACGGCATGCGTTCCGAGTCGGGGCTGCCGATCGAACCCGTCTACGGACCCGAGGCGCTGGAGGGGTTCGAGCCTGCGGCGCAGCTGGGCGAGCCGGGTGCGTTCCCCTTCACCCGCGGGGTGTACCCGACGATGTACACCCAGCGGCCGTGGACGATGCGGCAGTACGCCGGGTTCGGCACCGCTGCCGAGTCGAACCGGCGCTACCACCAGCTGATCGAGGCGGGCACCGCAGGCCTGTCGGTGGCCTTCGACCTGCCCACGCAGATGGGTTACGACTCCGACGCGGAGATCGCCCGCAGCGAGGTCGGCAAGGTCGGCGTCGCGATCGACTCGATCGAGGACATGCGCGTGCTGTTCGACGGCATCCCGCTCGGCGAGGTGTCGACGTCCATGACGATCAACGCGCCCGCGGCCGTGCTCCTGCTGCTCTACCAGCTCGTGGCCGAGGAGCAGGGGGTGCCCGCCGACCGGCTCACCGGCACGATCCAGAACGACATCCTCAAGGAGTACATCGCGCGGGGCACCTACATCTTCCCGCCGAAGCCGAGCCTGCGCCTGGTCGCCGACACGTTCCGGTACTGCAAGGACGAGATCCCCAAGTGGAACACGATCTCGATCTCCGGCTACCACATGGCCGAGGCCGGGGCGACGCCCGTGCAGGAGATCGCGTTCACGCTCGCCAACGCCAAGGAGTACGTCCGGGCGGCCGTCGAGTCGGGGCTGGACGTCGACGCGTTCGCGCCGCGCCTGTCGTTCTTCTTCGTGGCCCGCACCACGCTGCTGGAGGAGGTCGCGAAGTTCCGCGCGGCCCGCCGGATCTGGGCGCACATCATGCGGGAGGAGTTCGGGGCGAAGAACCCCAAGTCCCTCATGCTGCGGTTCCACACCCAGACCGCGGGCGTCCAGCTCACCGCCCAGCAGCCGGAGGTCAACCTCGTGCGCGTCGCGATCCAGGCGCTCGGCGCGGTCCTGGGCGGCACGCAGTCGCTGCACACCAACTCCTACGACGAGGCGATCGCGCTGCCCACGGAGAAGGCCGCCCGCCTCGCCCTGCGCACCCAGCAGGTGATCGCGCACGAGTCCGACCTGACGCGGACCGTCGACCCGTTCGCCGGGTCGTACGCCGTCGAGTCGATGACCGACGAGATCGAGGAGGCCGCCCGCGCGCTCATCGACCAGGTCGAGGAGCTGGGCGGGGCGGTGAACGCCATCGAGAAGAGCTTCCAGAAGGCCGAGATCGAGCGGTCGGCGTACCGCACGGCGCTGGAGATCGACGGTGGCGAGCGCGTCGTGGTCGGCGTGAACCGCTTCCGGACCGACGGCGAGGAGCCGTACGAGCCGCTGCGCGTGGACCCGGCCATCGGCGAGGCCCAGGCCGAGCGGCTGGCCCGGCTGCGCGCCGAACGCGACAACGACGAGGTCCGCCGGCGCCTCGACGACCTACGTCACCTCGCGGAGAAGGAGGGCGCGCAGGCCGCGTCCGGCGACGTCTCCGCCCGCGACGGCAACCTGCTGTACCCGCTGAAGGAGGCGCTGCGGGCCCGCGCCACCGTCGGCGAGGTCTGCGACGCGCTGCGCGACGTCTGGGGGATGTACGTCCCCGCCGACGCGTACTGAGTTCTCCGCCGACGACTGCGAGCACCCCCATCGGCGCCCGCCGCGAGCCTCGCTGACGGGCGATGATCCCCCGGGAGCGACGAATGCCTGAGATGAGCGACGAGTGGCGGGCGAACATCGACGCCTACGAGCAGACGGCCCGTTCGATGATCGCCTTGGGCGATGAGCTCGACACCGCGGACTGGGAACGCGCGACCGAGTGCCCCGGCTGGTCGGTCAAGGACCAGTACTCCCATATCCTGGGGGTGGAGCGCTGGCTGCTCGGGGAGGCTCCGGACGAGGAGCCGCGGACGGTGGCCAACACCGCCCTCGACGTCGAGCTCTGCCGCTCCTGGCCGCCGGAGAAGGTCCTCGGCGAGCTGCGCGGGGTGATCGACGGGCGGGTCGCGGTGCTGCGCTCCGGTGCCGTCGACCTGACACAGATGGTGACCACACCCTTCGGCACGACGATGGCGTACGGCGACTTCATGCGGTTCCGGGCGCTCGACGTGTGGATGCACGAGCAGGACGTCCGCCGCGCGGCGGGGCGGAGTGGCAACCTCGACGGTCCCGCCGCCGAGGTGGTCGCCGGAATCCTCGCCCGCTCCCTGCCGGCCACCGTGGCCAAGCGGGCGGGGGCCGCGCCGGGCCAGATCGTGGTGTTCGAGATGCCGGCGCGTCGCTGGTGCGTCGAGGTCGGCGCCGATGGCCGGGCCCGCTTCGCCGAGGAGTCAGGCGAGCCGACCGCGCGGCTCCGCATGGAGTGGGAGACGTTCGTGCGGCTCGGCGGCGGCCGGGTGGATCCGTCCGAGGCCGACGTACGGATCATCGGCGACCGCGATCTCGCCGGCCGGGTGCTCGCCGGTATGTCCGTGATGCCATAGGGGCGAATGAGCCTGATGATCAAGATGGTCATTAGTGAGCATTGCTCATAGCCGGAACGGATGGCGGTGGCCGCTCGGTGGGTGCCCCAGAAGAGTCAACCGCGCATCGCGGGGCAAAGACGTCCCGAGGCGACGTCCCGCTGGCGGGCATGATGGTCACCGGATCGAGGCGATTTCGGTGGTCACTCGAGGCGGCCGACGTGCTGGCCGAATTACGCCACACGGACGGCATTAACCTGCAAGGATTGAGGACGACGGAGGTTGGCCGTGGCCATCGAGTTCAACGCCTCTCGGGGTGCGACTTTGGGCGTCGAGTGGGAGCTTCAGCTCATCGACGACCAGACCCGGTGCCTTCGTCAGGATGCCGGACAGGTGCTGGGCGCGCTGCCCGGGCTCAGTGAGGCCGAGCGCAATCCCAAGATCCGCCATGAACTCATGGAGTCGACCGTGGAGATCGTCACCGACGTGTGCCACACGGTCTCCGAGGCGCGCGCCGACCTCGCCGCCACGATCGCCGAGCTGCGCTCCGTCGCCGAGCCGCGCGGCATCGAGCTGGCCTGCACCGGCACTCATCCGATCAGCGACTGGCGCGACGCGGAGATGGCGCCGATCCAGCGCTACGCCGAGCTCGTCGAGCAGTACCAGTGGCTGGCCCGGCGCATCCAGACGTACGGCGTGCACGTCCACGTCGGGATCCGGTCCGTCGACAAGGCCATCCCGATCGTGAACGCCCTGTCCGCCTATCTCCCGCACTTCCTCGCCCTCACCGCGTCGAGCCCTTTCTGGTGCGGCGACGACACGGGACTGGCCTCGAGCCGGGCCGTCGTCTTCGGGGCGCTGCCCACCGCCGGCCCGCCGCACCTGCTGACGGACTGGGCGGAGTTCGAGGCGTACATGGACACGTTGCTGCGCGCCAAGGCGATCAGGAGCATCAAAGAGGTCTGGTGGGACATCCGCCCGCATCCGGATTTCGGCACGATCGAGATCCGGATGTTCGACGGCATTCCGACGCTCCGCGAGGTCGGAATGGCCACGGCGCTGTGCCAGTGCCTCGTCGAACTCTTCGATCACCAGCTCGATCGCGGATACACTTTGCCCAGCCCAGCCGCCTGGGTCGTACGCGACAACAAATGGCGAGCGACCCGGTACGGCCTGGACGCCATCGTGATCACCGACGATCACGGGACGACCGCTCCGCTCCGCGACGAGCTCTATGAACTGGTCCGGGAGCTGGAGCCGATAGCGGACCGGCTCGGCTGCGCCGAGGATCTGAAGGTGCTCTCCGACGTCCTCGACCATGGCGCCTCCTATGAGCGGCAGCGCGCCATCGTCGCCGACGGCGGGAGCCTGGAGGACGTCGTTACCGCGGCTCTCACGGAGTTCCGGGAGGACCGGTTCGTCAATCCACGGGAGGTGACACATGCGGGGGCCTGAATTCCCCGGTAATGAGCCATCGGGAGGAGGGCTGAGACCGCAACTCGACTCCTTTCTGGCCGAGCACGAGAGTGATCTCATCGCCTTCCGCCGGGACTTGCACATGCACCCGGAGCTCGGTTTCGCCGAGCACCGCACGACGGCTCGCCTCGTCGAGGCGCTGACCGCGGCGGGGCTGCGGCCCAAGCGGCTCCCCAAGGGCACCGGCCTGATCTGCGACGTCGGCAACGGCGACGGGCCGATCGTCGGCCTGCGCGCCGACATCGACGCGCTTCCCCTTGCCGACGAGAAGGACGTCCCCTACCGCTCGACGGTGCCCGGCCTCTGTCACGCCTGCGGCCATGACGTGCACACCACGATCCTGCTCGGCGTGGGGCAGTTCTTCGCCCGGCAGGCCGCGGCCGGTCTCGTGCCCGGACGGGTGCGGCTGATCTTCCAGCCGGCCGAGGAGACGCCGGGCGGCGCCCTGGACGTCCTGGCCGCCGGAGGCATCGCCGGAGTCGACCGCGTCTTCGCCCTCCATTGCGACCCGCGCCTGGAGGTCGGCCGTCTGGGCCTGCGGGTCGGCCCCATCACCGCGGCCTGCGACAAGGTGAACGTCCGGGTCGCCGGGCCGGGCGGCCACACCGCGCGCCCCCACCTCACCGCCGACCTGGTGTACGCCCTGGCCAAGATCGTCACTGAGCTGCCGGCGGCCCTGTCGCGGCGCGTCGACCCGCGTTCCAGCCTCAGCCTCGTGTGGGGCCGGGTGTCGGCCGGGTCGGTGGCCAACGCCATCCCCGACGACGGCATCGCTCAGGGCACCGTGCGCTGCCTCGACGAGGAGGCGTGGCACTCCGCGCCCGAGCTGATGAAGACCCTGCTCGACTCGGTGGCCAGCGCGTACGACGTGAAGGCCGAGCTGGACTACGTCCGCGGTGTTCCCCCGACGGTCAACGAGAAGACGAGCGTCGACATGTTCCGCACCGCCGTCGGCAGCGTCCTGGGTGAGGACGGCGCCACGGGCACCCCGCAGAGTCTCGGCGGTGAGGACTTCGGCTGGTTCCTCGAGTCGATCCCCGGCGCACTCGCGCGCCTAGGCGTCGCGGCGCCCGGCATGGCAGGTGCGTACGACCTGCATCGCGGCACCTTCGACGTGGATGAGCGGAGCATCGGCATCGGCGTACGGATCATGGTCGCCACGGCGCTGACCGCGCTGTGGGAGAGCCGCGCCGACGCCACCGAGCCGATCGGCGAACCCGCCGCGTAGCGATCACTTGTGTTGACGCGGGCGGCCATGACCCCCGGCCGCCCCCGTACGCCCCCCGCTGACGGCCTGACCAGTGACGATGCGCTCTCGCCTTGATAACGGACGCGTTGCGACACGGTTGCTTTGGTTCGTTCCGCCCCTGGCTCCGACTAAGGTCCGAGAGATTCGTGCCATGACGCACATTTCGGTCGGGGTCAAATTGGAGGAACCACCTTGCGCCGTGCAGTGAAGATGACCGCCGTGGTCGCGAGCGCGGTGCTTGCACTGAGCGCCGCCGGCTGCGGTGGCAAGAAGGCCAGCACCGGGGGTGGGGGCGGCGGCGACGGCAAGAAGTCCCTCAAGGTCGGTCTCGCGTATGACGTGGGCGGCCGGGGTGACAAGTCGTTCAACGACGCCGCGTACGCCGGCCTGCAGAAGGTCCAGAGCGACCTGAAGCTCGACGTCAAGGACATCGAGGCCAAAGAGGGCGAGAGCGACAACGACAAGATCCAGCGCCTGCAGCTGCTGGCTCAGTCGGGCTACAACCCCGTGATCGCGGTCGGCTTCGTGTACGCGCCGGCGCTCGCCAAGGTCGCGCCGAAGTTCCCGAACACCAAGTTCGCGATCATCGACGACAACTCGGTTCAGCAGGCGAACGTCGCCGACCTGCTGTTCGCCGAGCAGGAGGGTTCCTACCTCGTCGGCGCGGCGGCGGCCAAGAAGTCCAAGACCGGCAACATCGGCTTCGTCGGCGGCGTCGCGACCCCGCTGATCAAGAAGTTCGAGGCCGGGTACGTCGCGGGCGCCAAGAAGATCAACCCGAACGTCAAGATCCAGATCAAGTACATCTCCCAGCCGCCGGACTTCGGTGGCTTCAAGGACCCGGCCAAGGGCAAGACGATCGCCCAGGGCATGTACGACCAGGGCGCGGACGTGGTCTACGCGGCGGCGGGCCTGTCCGGCACCGGTTCGCTGCAGGCGGCCACCTCCACCAAGAAGTGGTTCATCGGCGTCGACTCCGACCAGTACCAGACGGCGTCCGCCGACGAGAAGCCGTACGTGCTGACCTCGATGCTCAAGCGCGTCGACACCGCGGTGTTCAACTTCGTCAAGGACGTCGGCGACGGCAAGTTCGCCAAGGGCGACCAGCGGTTCAGCCTCAAGAACGACGGCATCGACTACTCCAAGTCGAACCCGACGGCGCTGGGCGACCTGCCGGCGACCCTCGACGACCTGAAGCAGCAGATCGTCTCCGGAAAGATCACACCGCCCGAGAAGTGACGGCGGTAAGGGCTCGGGCCCGGGTGGACGGCCGCTTCGGTCTCCCTCCCGGGCCCACTGGTGCGGGAGCAGGGCATGTCCACGACTGAGCCGGCGGTCGAGCTGCACGGCATCACGAAGCGCTTCCCCGGCGTCGTGGCGAACCACGACATCGACATCACGGTCGCGGCGGGCACCGTCCACGCGATCGTCGGGGAGAACGGCGCGGGCAAGTCGACCCTGATGAAGATCCTCTACGGCATGCAGCGGCCGGACGAGGGGACGATCAAGGTCAACGGCGCGGTGGCGGATCTTCATTCGCCCGCCGACGCCATCGCGCGCGGCATCGGCATGGTGCACCAGCACTTCATGCTCGCCGACAATCTCACCGTCCTGGAGAACGTCGTCCTCGGCGCGGAGAAGCTCCACGGCATCGGCGGTGGCGCGCGCAGGCGGATCAAGGAGATCTCCGACCAGTACGGTCTCGGCGTCGCACCGGATGGCCTGGTCGAGGACCTCGGCGTCGGCGCCCGCCAGCGCGTCGAGATCCTCAAGGTCCTCTACCGCGGGGCGAAGATCCTCATTCTCGATGAGCCGACCGCGGTCCTCGTGCCGCAGGAGGTCGACGAGCTCTTCGCCAACCTCGAAGAGCTCAAACGCGAGGGCCTGACCGTCATCTTCATCTCGCACAAGCTCGACGAGGTCCTCAAGGTCGCCGACGCGATCACGGTGATCCGCCGGGGCACGACCGTGGCCTCCGCCGATCCCAAGGAGGTCTCCGCCCGGCAGCTGGCCGAGCTGATGGTCGGCAGCGAGCTGCCGGTCCCCGAGCTGCGCGAGTCCACGGTGACCGACGTCCCGGTGCTGACTCTCGAGGGGGTCACGGTCCGCAACGCGAGCGGCCGCGCCGTCGTCGACGATGTCTCCCTGATCATCCACGAGGGCGAGATCCTCGGCATCGCCGGCGTCGAGGGCAACGGCCAGGCCGAGCTCGTCGAGGCGATCATGGGCATGCTGCCGGCCGAGTCCGGCGTGATCCGGCTCGGCGGGGAGGACCTGGTCGGCCGGTCGACCCGGCACCGCCGGGAGCTGGGCATCGGGTTCATCCCCGAGGACCGGCACCGGCACGGCCTGCTGCTGGAGTCCCCACTGTGGGAGAACCGCATCCTCGGCCACCAGACCCGGTCGCCCAACGTGAAGGGCTTCCTCATCGACCGCGCCGGCGCTCGCAAGGACACCGAGCGGATCGTCGAGGACTACGACGTGCGGACCCCCGGCATCGACGTCACCGCGGCGTCCCTGTCCGGCGGCAACCAGCAGAAGCTCATCGTCGGCCGGGAGATGTCCGGTGCGCCGAAGCTGCTGATCGCCGCCCACCCGACCCGCGGCGTCGACGTCGGTGCGCAGTCCGCGATCTGGGACCACCTGCGGCACGCCCGTGCCGAGGGCCTGGCGGTGCTGCTCATCTCCGCCGACCTCGACGAGCTGATCGGCATGTCGGACACCCTGCGGGTGATCCTGCGCGGCCGGCTCGTCGGCGAGGCCGACCCGGCCACCATCACCCCGGACGCACTCGGCTCCCTCATGACCGGCGCCGGAGAGGGGAGCGCGGCATGATCTCCAATCTGCTCGCGAAGTCGTACGCGCGGACGGCGGTCGCGGCGCTCATCGCGCTCGTCTTCGCGATCGTCGTGACCTCGATCGTGCTGCAGGTGAGCGGGTTCAACCCGCCGTCGACGTTCCAGGCGATGTTCTCGTTCGGCAAGCAGCCCGACAGCGTCGTCAACACCGTGAACCGCGCGGCGACGTACTACCTGTCCGCGCTCGCGGTGGCGATCGGGTTCCGGATGAACCTGTTCAACATCGGCGTCGACGGCCAGTACCGCCTCGCGGCGATGGTCGCCGCCGCGGCGGGCGGCGCGTGGGCGCTGCCGGCCGGTCTCCACCAGCTGGTGATCATCCTCGTCGCGGCCGTCGTCGGCGGCGCGTGGGCGGGCATCGCCGCGATCCTCAAGGTGACGCGCGGCGTCAGCGAGGTCATCTCGACCATCATGCTGAACTTCATCGGCACCGGGGTGATCGCCTTCCTGCTCAGCCCCGACCGGCTCGCGGTGAAGGTCGCCGGCAGCAACAACATCGGCACCAAGCCCATCGCGTCCTCCGGGCGGGTGCCGGGGATCTCCTACCCGGGCAGCGACCTGAAGATCTACGGCCTGGTCTTCCTGGCGGTGCTGGCCGGCCTCGCCTTCTGGTACATGATCAACAGGACGCGTTTCGGCTTCGACCTGCGGGCCACCGGCCTGTCGCAGAGCGCCGCGGTCGCCAGCGGCGTCGACGCCAAGCGCATGGTGATCTACGCGATGGTCCTGTCCGGCGCGGTGGCCGGCCTGGTCGGCATGCCGCAGCTGCTCGGCGGGTCGTACTCCTACTCGCTGGACTTCCCGACCGGGATCGGCTTCACCGGCATCGGCATCGCCCTGCTCGGCCGGAACAACCCGGTCGGCATCGCGTTCGCGTCGCTGCTGTGGGCGTTCCTCGACCAGTCGTCGCAGATCCTCGAGTTCAACGACATCCCGAAGGAGATCGTCGCCATCACCCAGGCGGCCGTGCTGCTGTCGGTGGTCGTGGTGTACGAAATCGTCAACCGGGTGGGCCGGCGCATGGACCAGCGGCGCGTCGCCGCGGAGCTCGGCGAGGTGGCAGCGTGAAGGAGATCTCATGATCGACCAGGAGGTCCGTACGCCGACCCCGCGGACCGGCGGGGTGCGCGCGGCGCGTGGCCGGCGGGCGCTGGCCATCGGCCTCGGCGTCTTCGCCGCCCTCATCGCCCTGCGGCTGATCACCGGCGAGACCGACATCACCTCCAGCGGCACCATGAGCGCCACGCTGGCGCTCGCCGTGCCGATCGGGATGGCCGCGATGGGCGGCCTGTGGTCCGAACGCTCCGGCGTGGTCAACATCGGCCTCGAGGGCATGATGGTGTTCGGCACCTGGGGCGCGGCCTTCGGGGCGTACTTCAGCGGCAACCCGTGGCTCGGCCTGCTCGGCGGGATCATCGCCGGCGCGGTGGGCGGCCTGCTGCACGCGGTGGCGACCGTGACGTTCGGCGTGGACCACATCGTCTCCGGCGTCGCGATCAACATTCTGGCGCCGGGCGTCGCGCGCTACCTGTCGGACCTGCTCTTCACGCACGAGACCGGCGGCGGGGCCACCCAGTCGCCGCCCCTGCCGGACTTCCCCACGTGGAGCGTGCCCGGCGTCGGCGGCCCGCTGGGCGACCTCGAGAAGCACCACTGGTTCCTGATCTCCGACCTCGCGGGCATCGTGCGCGGGCTGCTGACGAACCTGTCGCCGGTCACCCTCATCGCGGTCGCCTTGATCCCAATCTCGTTCTACCTGCTGTGGCGTACGGCGTTCGGCCTGCGGCTGCGGTCCTGCGGGGAGAACCCGCTCGCCGCCGAGTCGCTGGGCGTGAAGGTCTACACGATGAAGTACGCCGCGGTCGTGATCTCCGGGGCGTTCGCCGGGGTGGGCGGGACGTTCCTGGCGATGGTGGCGTCCTCCAACTACCAGGAGGGCCAGGTCAACGGGCGTGGCTTCATCGGCCTCGCCGCCATGATCTTCGGTAACTGGCGGCCGGGCGGCGTCGCGGCGGGCGCGGGCCTGTTCGGGTACACCGACGCGCTGCAGCTGCGCGGCGGCGCCGGCGCGGTGCACGCCATGCTCCTCCTGCTCGGCGTCGGCCTCCTGGTCCTGGCCGGCTGGCACGGCTACCGGCGCCGGATGGTCACGGCGGTCGTCTCGGCGGTCGTGGCGGTCGGCCTGCTCGCGTGGTTCTTCCTGACCAAGGAGCTGCCCAAGGAGATCGTCACCTACAGCCCGCACATCACGACGCTGCTGGTGCTGGCCTTCGCGGCGCAGCGGCTGCGCATGCCGGCCGCCGACGGGCTGCGCTACCGTCGCGGAGGGGGACACTGATGGCCGACATCGACTGGGACGCCCTGCGAGAGGCGGCACGTGCGGCGATGGCGAAGGCCTACGCGCCGTACTCCAACTTCCCCGTGGGTGCCGCCGGGCTGACCGGCGACGGCCGCGTCGTCTCCGGCTGCAACGTGGAGAACGCCTCGTACGGCGTCGGCCTCTGCGCGGAGTGCGGCCTCGTCTCGGACCTGCACGGCACGGGCGGCGGCCGCTTGGTCGCCGTCGCCGTGGTGGGCCGCGACGGCGCTCCGCTGATGCCGTGCGGGCGCTGCCGCCAGCTGCTGTGGGAGCACGGCGGCCCTGGCATGCTGCTGGAGACCGTCCGTGGCATCCGGCCGATGCGCGAGGTGCTGCCCGACGCCTTCGGCCCCGACGATCTGGAGAACCGAGCGTGACCTTCGACGCCGTCGACGTCATCCGCACGAAGCGGGACCGCGGGGAGCTGTCCGACGCGCAGATCGACTGGACGATCGACGCGTACACCAAGGGCGTCATCGCCGACGAGCAGATGTCCTCGCTCGCCATGGCGATCCTGCTCAACGGCATGACCCGGCGTGAGGTCGCCCGCTGGACCGACGCGATGCTCCGCTCCGGCGAGCGGATGGACTGGTCCGGGCTGAGCCGCCCCACGACGGACAAGCACTCCACCGGCGGCGTCGGCGACAAGATCACGCTGCCGCTGGCGCCGACGGTGGCCGCCTGCGGCGCGGCCGTCCCGCAGCTGTCCGGGCGCGGCCTCGGCCACACCGGCGGCACCCTCGACAAGCTCGAGTCGATCCCGGGCTGGCGGGCGTCGCTGTCCAACGAGGAGATGCTGTCGGTCCTCGACCGGGCGGGTGCCGTGGTGTGCGCGGCCGGCTCGGGCCTGGCCCCCGCCGACCGCAAGCTGTACGCGCTGCGCGACGTCACCGGAACGGTCGAGTCGATCCCGCTGATCGCCAGCTCGATCATGTCCAAGAAGATCGCGGAGGGCACGGGCGCGCTCGTCCTGGACGTCAAGGCCGGTTCCGGTGCGTTCATGAAGAGCGTCGAGGACGCCCGCGAGCTGGCCCGGACGATGGTCGACATCGGCACCGACCACGGGGTGAAGACCGTCGCGCTGCTGACCGCGATGGACACCCCACTCGGCCGTACGGTCGGCAACGCCCTCGAGGTCGACGAGTCCGTCGAGGTCCTGGCGGGCGGCGGCCCGGAGGACATCGTCGAGCTGACCGTCGCCCTGGCCCGCGAGATGCTGGCCGCGGCGGGCCTGACGGACGCCAAGGACCCGGCCGACGCGCTCCGCGACGGCTCGGCGATGGACGCCTGGCGGAGCATGATCAGCGCCCAGGGCGGCGACCCGGACGCCGCGCTCCCGGTCGCGAAGGAGACCCACGAGGTCCTGGCGACGGAGTCCGGCGTGCTGGCCCGGCTCGACGCCTACGGCGTCGGCGTCGCGGCCTGGCGCCTCGGCGCCGGGCGGGCCCGCAAGGAGGACCCGGTGGCCCACGCGGCGGGCATCGTCCTGCACGCCAAGCCCGGCGACACCGTACGAGCGGGGCAGCCGCTGATGACCCTCCACGCCGACGACCCGGCCCGCTTCGAGCGCGCGCTCGCCGCCCTCGAGGGGGCGTACGAGGTGTCCTCCGCAGCGGTCACCCGCGGGCCGCTGCTGATCGACCGGATCGCCTGACTCAGCGGTTGCCGGTGGAAGCGGCGGCGGCGATGAGGACGATGGCCAGGAACACGAGCGCCAGGACGATGAAGGCCGTGCCGATGGCGCCCATCACGACGCCGGCCGTCGCCTGACCGTCGCCGCCGAGGTACCCGCCGCTCTCGCGGATCCGCCGCTTGGCCGAAATGCCCATGAACAGGGCGATGGGCGCCAGCAGGCCGCACAGCACGAGGCCGAGGATGCCGAGGACCATCGAGGTCGTGGCTCCACTGTCATCCTGCGGGGGCGGCGGAGCCGGGTACTGGTACATGACGGCACCATAGAGGAACACCGCCGTGAACCGCGTGTCCAGCATCGGCCGAGTCCGGGGCGGCCGGTTGACCGACGCCGGACTCCTCGGGACGCTGAACGATGATCTTTCGTCGGCGCCAGGGGAGCGGCTGATGCGGCACACGTTGATGATCGTCCTTGCGGGTGCGACCGGCCTGCTGGCCGGAGCACTGCCGGCCGCGGCGGCCGAGCGCGCCGCTCCGCCCCGCGTGGTGATCCGGGACGGCGTGACCCAGCCGACCTTCTCCTTCAAGGACGCCATCCGCCAGACCGTCTACGTCGAGACGCCCGTCGACAGCGACCACGACGGCAAGAAGGACCGGGTCGCGGTGTTCGTGACCCGTCCCAAGGAGACCGACGCCGGCCTGAAGGTCGCCTCCATCCTCGAGGGCAGCCCCTACTTCAGCGGCACCATCGACGACCCGTACCACCCGGCGGACGTCACCGACTACCCGCGCCTCGCGCCCTGGTCGCCGTCGACCGCGCCCTGGACGCCGCCGAACTACAACAGGGTGTACTACGACAACTACTTCGTCTCCCGCGGCTACGCCGTCCTGGCCGCCAGCACCCTGGGCACCGGTGAGTCCGACGGCTGCCCCGGCGCGGTCAGCCCCGCCGAGACCACGGCCATGAAGACGGTCGTCGAGTGGCTGACCGGCAAGGCCAAGGCGTACGCCGCCGACGGCAGCCCCGTCACGGCCGGTTGGTCGACCCACAACGTGGCGATGGCCGGCAAGTCCTACGACGGCACCCTCCCGCTCGCCACCGCCTCCACCGGCGTCGCGGGCCTGAAGACCGTCGTGTCGATCTCCGGTGTCGCCAGCTGGTACGACTACTACCGGGGCAACGGCGGGGTGATCGCCCCCGGCGGGTACGAGGGCGAGGACGCCGACCTGCACGCCAAGGTCGTGCTGACCCGCAAGAACCCGGCCGCCTGCACCGCCGCCATGCACGAGATCGAGAAGCGCATGGACCGCGTCAGCGGCGACTACAACGCCTTCTGGGACGAGCGGAACTTCGCCGAGAAGGCGGGCCGGTTCAAGGCGAGCGTCCTCGTCACCGGCGGCCTGAACGACTGGAACGTCAAGCCGAATCAGTTCCTCAACCTCTGGCAGGCCCTCGGCCGCGCCGGGGTGCCGCGCAAGCTGTGGATCCACCAGGCCGAGCACGACGACCCGATCGACGTGCGCGGACAGGCCTGGCTCGACACGGCGAACCGGTGGTTCGCGCACTGGCTGTACGGCGTCCCCAACGGCGTCATGTCCGAGCCGAAGGTCGACTTCGAGCGCTCGCCGGGCCAGTGGACGACCGCCCCGGACTGGCCGGCGCCGGGCGCCCGCCCGGTCGACATGCGCCTGGGCGGCGGCCAGCCGGGCACGCTCGGCGCGGGAGTGCCCAGTGGACGCCAGGGCTTCGTCGACGCGCCCGCCCGCACGGCGGACCAGCTCACCGCCGAGCCCGACAAGGCGGACCCGAACCGCCTGATCTACCTCACGCCGAAGCTGTCCAAGGGCCTGCGGCTCAGCGGCACCCCCGAGATCCGGGTGAACGCCTCGGTGGACGGCAGGTCGCCGTACCTGTCCGCGCTGCTCGTCGACTACGGCACCGACACCCGCTTCGCCGACTTCGCCGCCACCGACAAGCAGTGGTGCTTCGGCGACAGCATCCCGACCGACCCCGGCTGCCGGACCGTGAAGAAGTACGTCACCAAGGAGACGCCCTACCAGATCGTCACGCGCGGCTGGCTGGACGTGCGCAACCGCCACTCCGCGTCCCGGACGGAGCCGATCACGCCCGGCCGGACGTACGCGTTCGACTGGAAGCTGGTGCCGTACGACTACGCCTTCAAACCGGGGCACCGTATCGGCCTCGTGATCATGGCCACCGACCACGACTACACGCTGCGGTACCCGGCCGGCACGAAGGTCTCCGTCCAGCTCGGCGGCTCGACCCTGCGCCTGCCCCTCACGACAGGATGAACGCCGCCGTACGGGCCCCTCAGCGCCGCGCCGAGGGGTCCGTACGGCGATGGGAGGGGCGTACGGCGGGTAATGTGCGAGGCGTGACGAACCGCCCTGTGCTCGACGACATCAGGCGGGCCCCCAAGGTGCTCCTCCACGATCACCTCGACGGCGGCCTGCGGCCGGAGACCATCGTGGACCTCGCCCGCGAGACGGGCTACGACGCGCTCCCCACGACCGACCCCGGCGCGCTGCGCACGTGGTTCGCGGAGGCGTCCGACTCCGGCTCGCTGGAGCGCTACCTGGAGACGTTCGACCACACCGTCGGCGTCATGCAGACCGCCGAGGCCCTCACCCGCGTCGCGTACGAATGCGCCGAGGACCTCGCCAAGGACGGCATCGTCTACGCCGAGGTCCGCTACGCGCCCGAGCAGCACACCCGCAACGGCCTCACGCTGAACCAGGTCGTCGAGGCGGTGCTGAAGGGCTTCGCCGACGGCGGCCGGGACCACGGCATCCGGGTCGGCACGCTGCTCACCGCCATGCGGCACCAGGCCCGCAGCATGGAGATCGCCGAGCTGGCCGTCCGCTACCGCGACGAGGGCGTGGTCGGCTTCGACATCGCCGGCGCGGAGGCGGGATACCCGCCGACCCGGCACCTCGACGCGTTCGAGTACCTCCAGCGGGAGAACGCCCACTTCACCATCCACGCCGGCGAGGCGTTCGGCCTGCCGTCCATCTGGCAGGCCATCCAGTGGTGCGGCGCCGACCGGCTCGGCCACGGCGTGCGCATCATCGACGACATCGCCGAACGCGACGCGGAGAGCCCCCGGCTCGGGCGGCTCGCGGCGTACGTCCGGGACAAGCGCATCCCCCTGGAGATGTGCCCCAGCTCCAACGTCCAGACCGGCGCGGCCAAGTCCATCGCCGAGCACCCCATCGGGCTGCTCCGCCGCCTCTACTTCCGGGTGACCGTCAACACCGACAACCGGCTGATGAGCGGCACCACGCTGTCGGAGGAGTTCGCCAAGCTCGTCGAGGCGTTCGACTACGGCTGGGACGACCTGCAGTGGTTCACGGTCAACGCCATGAAGTCCGCCTTCCTCGGCTTCGACGAGCGCCTCGAGCTGATCAACGGCGTCATCAAGCCGGGGTTCGCGCAGCTGAAGTGGCGATCGCACTCGTGACCGCCGCCGTGTTCCCGAAGACTCCGGCGGGCGCCAAGATGTTCCGGCCGCCGGCCGCGCGCTTCTTCGGCTGGGGCTGGATGGTCTTCGCCGCCGCGAACCTCGTCGACATCGTCTGGCGAGGCGACGACGACGCCTCGCTGGTCGCCGCGACCATCATGATCCTCGGCTGCGGCGTCGCGTACGTCATCGGGCTCCGGCCCCGCATCGTCGCCGACGACGAGGCCGTCCGCTTCCACAACCTGATCCGCGACGTGCGGGTGCCGTGGGGCGCGGTCGAGCGGATCGAGGGCGGCGACGCCGTGTACGTCCACGCCGACGGGCGCCGGTTCCGGGCGTTCGTCCTGCAGATCTCCCCGCGCAACCGCGCGCGCATGGAGGCCAAGGCCCGCCGCGAGGAGCGGAAACTGCCCGACAGCGTCGCCGAGTACGTCCGGGGACGCACGCAGACCGACTACGCCGTCGAGCAGCTGCGGGAGATGGCCGAGGAGCAGTCCCGCCGTCCGTCGACGGGAGCGACCGAGCCGGTCGTGACCTGGGCATGGCCCGCCGTCGTCGCGGTGGCGGTGCCCGCCGCGGCCTTCCTCGTCGCGGCCGTCATCGCCCTGGTCTGACGCCGGCTCAGCGGGTCACCGCCTCCACCGCCGGCGTCCGGATCGCCCGCCGGGCGGCGGCCAGGCCGGTTCCGAGGGTCAGTGCCGCGGCGATGACGACGACGCCGAGGTACGTGCCGGCGCCCACGTCCGGCAGTGCCCGTCCAGTCCGGGCGACGCTGTACGGCACGATCGTGAACAGGCCGGCGACCGTCCCGGACGCGACGCCGAGCACCGTCAGGATCACGCCCTCCACCGCGACCGCCTTCAGGACCTGCGGCGGGGTGAGCCCGACGAGCCGCTGCCGGGCGAACTCACCGCGCCGGTACGTCATCGCCGCGACCAGCGTGTTGATCAGCATGATCGCCGAGAAGACGACCAGCATGCCGATCACCGTGAAGTTCAACGTTTCGGTCGTCTTCTGGTCGGCCGTGCTGACCACACCCGACGCGGCGGTCGCGGCGTTCTCGATCCACTGCATGTACAGCGTGCCGGTGGCGATGCCGGTGAACAGGATGACCGGCATCAACGCGCTCGCCAGCTGACCGGACCGGTGGCGGACGTGGTTGACCGTCAGGTAGGCGGGGACACCGGCCTTCTCCAGAGGCCGGGCGAGCGCGGCGGTCACCCGGCCGACCAGAGCCGGCCCCAGGAGCGCGAACCCGATGGACGTCCAGATGGACGTCTGACCGGCCGTCTGCATCGCGTCGATGCCCTTGCCACGCATCGCGGTCGCCGTCGTGACCGCCAGACCGGCGCCCAGGAGGAGGAACGCCACCCCGGCGACCGCCCGCTTGCGGCTCATGCGGCCACCATCCGATGCGGCGCTCCGCGTGGCCTCCGCCGCCCGCGACCGTACGCTGCCCCGCACGGTGATCACCGCGGCCGTGGTCGCCGCCGCGAACGTGACGCCCAGCCCGATGCCCAGCGCGTACGAGCCGAACGCGTATCCGACGCCGTCGGCGACCCGTCCCGTGGACGTCAGCAACGACAGCAGGCCCCGGCCGGCCAGAGCGGCCGGCGGGATGGCCACCAGGCCGGCGACCAGCGCGACGACGGACGTCTCACCGACGATCATGCGGCCGATCTGCATCGGCGTGGCGCCCACGTTCTTCAGCAGCGCCAGCTCCGCGGCCCGCTGCCGCACGACCAACGTGAGAGTGGAGGTGACCGAGAAGGCCACCATGATGAGCCCCCAGCCGCCGACGACGACGGCCATCAGGACGAGCGACTTCCGGCTCGCCGCGGGCACTCCCGCGGCCATGCCGGTGTCCAGTAGCGAGGCGAACGCCATCACCATCGCCGCCCCGAACACCATGGACACGAACGTCGCCAGGAAGCCCCCGGCCCGGTGCCGGAGCGAGCGAAGCGCCAGTCCGAACACGTCAGGCTCCCTTCCGGAGCGCGGTCCGCTCGCCCAGATGTGTCATCCGCTCGGCCACGGCCTCGGCCGTCGGCCGGATCAGCTCGCCGGCGAGTCGGCCGTCCGCCAGGAAAAGGACCATGTCCGCATAGGAAGCGGCGACCGGGTCGTGCGTCACCATCACCACGGTCTGGCCCTGCTCGTGCACCGCCCGCATCAGGAGGCCCAGCACCTCACGCGCGCTGCGCGTGTCCAGCGCACCGGTCGGCTCGTCGGCGAAGATCACCGAAGGGTTCGTGACCAGCGCCCGCGCGATCGCGACGCGCTGTTGCTGGCCGCCGGACAACTCGGCCGGGAGGTGCCGCAGGCGCTCCCCGAGCCCCATCGCGGTGAGGATCTCGCGCGCGTGCCGGCCGTCCGCCTTCCGGCCGGCCAGCCAGAGCGGAAGGGTGACGTTCTGCAGCACATTGAGGGTGGGAAGCAGGTTGAACTGCTGGAAGATGAAGCCGATCCGCCGCCTGCGGAACTTCGTCAGCTCCGTCTCGGTCCCGCCGTTCATCTCGGCGCCGTCGACGAACACCTTGCCGCTGGACGGCCGGTCGAGGCCCGCGGCGCACTGCAGCAACGTGCTCTTACCGGAGCCGGACGGACCCATGACGGCCGTGAAGGTGCCCTTCGGCAGGGTCAGTGAGACATCGTCCAGCGCGGTGACACTCGTACCGTCAGTGCCGTAGACCTTCCGTACCGAAACGAGCCGTAGCGCCTCGGGAGCGCCCAGGGTGCTTCTGTTCATGAAGACGAAGCTATGGAGAACCCGAGGTCCGCTCGATGGGCTTAACAGGCCAAGCGGGGTGTACCTGAGAACACCATCAGCGGCGCCGTCAGCCGCTACTCCAGGTTCGAAGGGGCCGTTTTCCTGGGCAAGCACCGGAAACACGGAAGCCGCTTCGGATGGGACGCGGGGGGCCGGGCGGAGCCCGGCACCGGGGGTTCCAGGGGGTCGTCCCCCTGGACTAGCAGCAGAGACGGCGAAGCCGCCCCGAAGGGGCGGCGAGTATGACAATCCGAGAGCGGACGACGGGATTCGAACCCGCGACCCTCACCTTGGCAAGGTGATGCTCTACCAACTGAGCCACGTCCGCGTGACGCCATAAGAATACCGGATCCGGGGACTAGACGAGTCCGGCGTCGTGGGCGAGGAGGGCGACCTGGACGCGGTTGTTGAGTTCGAGCTTGGCCAGGAGGCGGGAGACGTGGGCCTTGACGGTGGCGACGCTCATGTAGAGCTCGGAGCTGATCTCGGCGTTCGACTTGCCCTGGCCGATGGCGACGACGACCTCGCGTTCGCGGTCGCTGAGGCGGGCGAGGCGTTCTTCGGCGGGGTTGTGGCGGGTGTGGGCGACGTGGGCGATCAGGCGGCGGGTGACGCTGGGGGAGAGGATCGGTTCGCCGGCGGCGACGCGCCGGATCGCGTTGATGATCTCGCCCGGCGGGGTGTCCTTGAGCAGGAACCCGGCGGCGCCCGCCCGCAGCGCACGCAGGACGTGCTCGTCGGCGTCGAAGGTGGTCAGGATGACGATCTCGGGGGCGCCGTCGCGGGCCCGGAGGGCCTCCGTCGCGGCGAGACCGTCCATGCGAGGCATCCGGATGTCCATGAGGATGACGTCCGGCGTGTGTTCGACGACGAGCGCGGCGACCTCGGAGCCGTCGCCGGCCTCCGCGACGATCCGCAGATCGTCGGCTCCGGCCAGCATCATCGACAGGCCCGCACGGACCAATGCGTCATCGTCGACGATCAGCACGCGAATGGTCACGGGGACACAGTAATGGGGCTCGGCGCGTGGCGGTGTGACGGATGGATGAGGATCAGGCGTCCGTGCCGGGCGCGTCGGCGCGGGCCGGTTCGGCGGGCCAGGGCAGGAACGCCCGGATGTGGAACTCCCCGTCCGGCGTCGGCCCGTGTTCGAGGCGTCCTCCGGACAGCGTGGCGCGTTCGGCCAGGCCGATCAGCCCCGTACCCGAGCCCGGGATCCCCGACGCGGTGTTGACCAGCGGGTTGCGCACGTCGATCGTGAGGTCGGCGCCCGCCGACCCGTCGACGACCACGCTCACCGTGGCGTCCGGGGCGTGCTTGCGGGCGTTCGTGAGCGCCTCCTGGACGGTGCGGTAGGCACTGCGCCCGATGCCGGTGGGCACGGCGCCCAGGTCGTGCAGCCGGTTCTCGTACCGCACCGTCATGCCGGCGCGCCGCGACTCGTCGATGAGCGTGGGCAGGTCGGCGATGTTCGGCTGGGGGCGCTCCGGGGTGTCCTCCGCCTCGTCCTCGCGGAGCACGCCGATCACCTCGCGCAGGTCCTGCAGGGCCTGGTGCGCGCTGGCCCGGATCACACCCGCCGCCTTCGCGATCTCCTCCGAAGGAGCGTCGGGACGGAACTCCAGCGCGCCCGCGTGCACGCTCAGCAGGGAGATGCGGTGGGCGAGCACGTCGTGCATCTCCCGGGCGATCCGCGCGCGCTCCTGGTGCCGGGCCTGCTTCACGCGGAGCTGCTGCTCGGATTCGGCCCGCAGGGCGCGATCGCGCAGGGACAGGATGAGCTGCCGTCGCGCGCGGACGAACATCCCCCAGGCGACGATCGCCGCGCTGATGATGAAGGTGTACGCGGCGCCGCTCGCGACCTCGGCCCAGTAGGACTTCTTCGGGTCGGGGAACGCCGCCGCGTACTCCAGGCCGGTGGCCAGATTCACCAGCGCGACCAGTGCCACCGTGCGGAAACGCCGGTGTACGGCGACCGTGAACAGGGCGATGCACGACGCCCCGACGACCGTCGAGGAGACGCCGCTCAGCACGCTCAGGGTGATTCCGAGCTCGACCGGTCGGCGCCGGCGTATCCACAGGCCGAGGCAGCCCAGCACGCCGATGGTCACGTCGAGCAGGCGTGGCGGGTGATCGGGCGGGGGCGATCCCTGGGAGGTGAGGAGCAACATGAGTGCCCCGGACAGCACTGCCAGGACGAAGCAGGCGATGTCCACCGCCCAGTCGCGGGGCGACCGCCGGATCTGCTCCGTCGGTTCGGGCGCGAGGAGGAGGGCGGGCAGGAGGGACGGGTGGTCAGGGCGGGATACCGCCATACCGCTCATGGGTGTCAACGGTAGGTCGTCGTGGGGCGGACCGGCATCGGCCGAAAGTCGACGCCGGTACGACCTCGGTCGGGGGTGATCGGGCCGGGGCGTCGACCGGCCGGGATCCTCACCGGCATGACGGGGCGTCCGTCCTGGCACGGCGACGGCCTTGTCCGGCGCGGTGACGGCCTCGCCTGGCGCGGCGACCGCATCGCCTGGGGCGGCGACCGCATCGTCCGGCGCGGCGACCGCGTCGTCCCGCGCGGTGACGGCCCTCGCCTGGCGCGGCGATGGATCACCGGGTCGGCGGGTCACAGTCCGAGGACGCCCGCCAGGTCGGCGCGGAGGGCCGCCAGCGCGGTGTCGGCCCTCGTACGGGCGTCGGCGACCGCACCGGTCACCGGCTCGACGACCTCGAGGTAGCACTTGAGCTTCGGCTCGGTGCCGGACGGGCGGACGACGACGCGGCCCCCCTCGGACAGCCGGAAGCGCAGACCGTCCGTCGGCGGCAGGCCGCCCAGCCCGGCGGACAGGTCGTCCATCGCCGTGACCGTACGGCCGCCGAGGCGGTCGGGCGGCGCCGCGCGCAGCCGGGCCATGGCGTCCGCGATGAGCGACAGGTCCGCGACGCGTACCGACAGCTGGGAGGTCGCGTGCAGGCCGTACCGGCGCGCCTGGTCGTCGAGGAGGTCGGTGAGCGTGCGGTCCTCGGCCTTCGCCTCGGCGGCCAGCGCGGCGACGACGAGCGCCGCGCCGATGCCGTCCTTGTCGCGTACGGGGACGCCGTCGTCGCCGCCGACGCAGTAGCCCAGGGCCTCCTCGTAGCCGTACACGAGGCGGTCGCGGGCGGCGCCCGCCTTCATGATCCACTTGAACCCGGTCAGCGACTCGGCGTAGCGGACGCCGTGCGCCGCCGCGATCTTGCCGAGCAGCGACGAGGACACGATCGTCGTGACGACGAGCCGGTCGGCGCCGCTCGTGTGCCGTAGGACGTGCTCGGCCAGCAGCCCGCCGACCTCGTCCCCGGTCAGCAGCCGCCCGCCGACGGCCACGGCGCAGCGGTCGGCGTCCGGGTCGTTCGCGATCACCAGGTCGTGGCCCTTGCCCAGCTCGAGGGCCAGGTCCATCGCGCCGGGCTCCTCCGGGTTGGGGAAGGCCACGGTCGGGAAGTCGGGGTCGGGTCGTTCCTGTTCGGCGACGACGTCCGGGGCCGGGAAGCCGCTCCACTCGAACGCGCGGCGCAGCACCTCCCCGCCCACCCCGTGCAGCGGCGTGTACGCGACGGACACGTCCCGCGCGGAGCCCAGCGGCAGCCGCCCCAGCGACCGGAGGTAGGCGTCGACGATGCCGTCGTCGAGGACCTTCCAGTCCGCTCCGCGCGGCAGTTCGTCGACCCGTCCGACGGCGTCGATCGCGCGGGAGATCTCCGTGTCGAGCGGCGGGATGATCTGGGCGCCGTCGCCCCAGTAGACCTTGTATCCGTTGTCCCGCGGCGGGTTGTGGCTGGCGGTCACCATGACGCCGGCGTCGGCGCCCAGGTGGCGGACGGCGTACGCGAGGACGGGCGTCGGCAGCGGCCGCGGCATCAGGTGGACGGTGAGGCCGGCGCCGGCGAGTACGGCCGCGGAGTCCTCGGCGAACGCGTCGGACTTGTGCCGCGCGTCGAACCCGATCACCACGGAAGCACCGTTGCCGGGCCGCTCGAACCGCTCCGCCGCGTCATCGGAGGTCAGGACGGCGGCGAGGCCGGCGGCGGCCCGCATCACCGTCACCCGGTTCATCCGGTTGGGGCCCGCGCCGAGCTCTCCGCGCAGACCCGCCGTGCCGAACTCCAGCTTCGCCCCGAACCGCTCGGCCAGCGCCGCCTCGTCGTCCAGCAGCGCCCGCAGCTCCTCCCGGGTCTCCGGGTCGGGGTCCTGGGCCAGCCATTCCGCGGCCTGCGGCCGGTAACCGTCGCTCACGTTTCCGTCCACTCCGTCTCGGCCGGGGCCGCTCGTACGTCGCCTACAGGGCCCGGAGGGCCTTGCCCAGGAGCGCGCCCATCCGCTCGGCGGCGGCCCGCCCCGCGGCCAGCACCTCGAGGTGATCCAGGGGCTCGCCGGTCAGCCCGGCGGCGATGTTCGTCACCAGGGAGATGCCCAGCACGTCGGCGCCGCCCTCCCGGGCCGCGATCGTCTCCAGGACCGTGGACATGCCGACCAGGTCCGCGCCGAGCGTGCGCAGCATGCGGATCTCGGCCGGCGTCTCGTACGACGGGCCGGGAAGCGCGGCGTAGACGCCCTCGGCCAGCGACGGGTCGATGTCCTTGACGAGGGACCGCAGGGCCGGGGAGTACGCCTCCGTCAGGTCGACGAAGGTCGGCCCGGTGATCGGGTTGTGGCCGGTGAGGTTCAGGTGGTCGGAGATCAGCACCGGGTCGCCGACCTTCTGCCACTCCGGGCGGGTGCCGCCCGCGGCGTTGGTGAGCACGACCGTCTTGACGCCGGCGGCCAGCGCGGTGCGGACGCCGTGCACGACCGGCTGCACGCCCCGGCCCTCGTACAGGTGGGTGCGGCCGAGGAAGACCAGCGCGCGCTTGGTCCCGACCTCGACGACGCGGACCGCGCCCGCGTGGCCGGGCACGCCGGGTTCGGCGAAGCCGGGAAGCTCGGTCACGGGGACCTCGTCGGCGGGCGCACCGAGGGCGTCGGCGGCCGGAACCCAGCCGGACCCCATGACGAGGGCGACGTCGAAGGAGTCGGCGGTGAGGCGTCGTTTCAGGACGTCGGCCGCTGATCGGGCCAGCTCGTAGGCGTCATTGCTCACAAGCGCCCAGATTACCCACGTCGCGTACCGGTCGGTCGCCGAGCGAGGTGCGCGGGTCCGTTACCGCCGCCGAGCGATGCGGACGGACAAGAGAGCAGGCCCGGGCGGGCACCTCGGCGCACTTGGTGCCGGATGCCGTTAAGTCGCCGAGCGCAGGCCCGGGCGGGCATCGCGGCGTACCTGGCGCCGGAGCCCTTTCAGCTGCCGAGCGACCTGCACGGGCGCGTACGCAGGTCCTTCACGTAGTCGTCGGGCGCCCCGGCCTTCTCCGCGGCGTCCGCGAGGATGCCGACGTACCGTGCCGACGGGAGGCCGCCCTCGTAGGCGTCGAGGACGTAGAGCCAGGCGAGGACGTCGCCGTCGAGAGTGGCGATCCGCACGCGGATCTTGCGGTAGACGCCGAGGGCCGCCCCCTCCCACTCGTCGAGCGCCTGCTCGTCGGCGTCCGGAACGTCGTACAGCACGACGAAGACGTGCTCGTCGCGGTCCTCGGCCACGGTGGCGAGGGCGCCTTCGAAGCCGACGTTCTCTCCGCCGAAGGTCAACCGCCAGCCCTTGAGCCAGCCGGTGGTGCGCAGGGGTGAGTGCGGTGCCCGCTGCGCCATCTGTGCGGGATCCATGTTGGAGGCGTACGCCGCGTACAAGGCCACGGTCGCCCAGCGTACGGGCTGTGGGGACGCGGCGGCGCGTCAACCCCGGGAGTGCGGAAGAATGACCGATATGACACGCGTAGCCATCATCGGAGGCGGCCCCGGCGGCTACGAATCCGCCCTGGTCGCGGCACAACTCGGCGCCGACGTCACGCTGATCGAGCGGGACGGGTCCGGCGGGGCCTGCGTCCTGACGGACTGCGTACCGTCCAAAACCCTCATCGCGACCTCGACCCGGATGGCGGTCCTGTCGGAGTCGGCGTCGCTCGGCGTGCGGTTCTCCGGTGGCGGCGACGGCGAGGTCGGCGGGCCGGAGGTCGACCTTCCGCTCGTGAACAAGCGGGTCAAGGAGCTGGCCTGGGCGCAGTCCGCCGACATCGAGCAGCGGGTCGCGGACGAGGGCGTGCGGATCATCCGCGGCGAGGCCCGCCTCGTCGACCCGCAGATCATCGCGGTCGGCGACGAGCGGATCCACGCCGACGTCGTGCTCGTCGCCACGGGCGCGACGCCGCGCGTGCTGCCGGGCGCGGAGCCCGACGGCGAGCGCATCCTCAACTGGCGTCAGCTGTACGACCTGCCGGAGCTGCCGGAGGACCTGATCGTGGTCGGGTCCGGAGTCACCGGCGCGGAGTTCGCCAACGCGTACCTCGCACTCGGTTCCCGTGTCACGCTCGTGTCCTCCCGCGACCACGTCCTGCCCAACGAGGACGAGGACGCCGCGCGGGTGCTGGAGGAGGTCTTCCAGCGGCGCGGCATGAACCTCCTGGCCCGTTCCCGGGCGGCGGGGGTGAAACGCGTCGGCGACAGCGTCGAGGTGACGCTCACCGACGGCCGTACGGTCAGCGGCTCCCACTGCCTCATGACGGTCGGCATGGAGCCGAACACCCGGGGCCTCGGCCTGGAAGAGGCCGGCGTACGGCTGGACGACTGCGGGTTCATCCAGGTCGACAAGGTCTCCCGCACCTCCGCGCCGCACGTCTACGCCGCGGGTGACTGCACCGGCGTGCTGATGCTCGCCTCGGTCGCCGCCATGCAGGGCCGCATCGCGATGTGGCACGCCCTCGGCGAGGCCGTCCAGCCGCTCAAGCTCGGCTGGGTGGCGGCCAACATCTTCACCGACCCGGAGGTCGCCACGGTCGGCGTCTCCCAGGCGCAGATCGACTCCGGCGAGGTCCCGGCCCGCATCGTGAAGCTGCCGCTCGCCACCAACCCGCGCGCGAAGATGCAGGGCTTCCTCGACGGGTTCGTGAAGCTGTTCTGCCGGCCGGCGACCGGCATCGTGCTCGGCGGCGTGATCGTCGCGCCCCGGGCCAGTGAGCTGATCCTCGGCCTGTCGATGGCGGTGCAGCAGCACCTGACCGTCGACCAGGTCGCGCACACGTTCGCGGTCTACCCGTCGGTGTCCGGCAGCATCACCGAGGCCGCGCGCCGCCTCATGCAGGAGTCGGCCTACTGAGCGGTCCGGCCCCGTCGCCGGAGCGCGCCTCCACCTGCGTGTGGAACCGCACCGGCGATGACGTTGCCGGGCCAGGGCTTGGTGCGAACATGCCGATACGTACCGAGAGGTGCCGATTTCACGGGCCCGTCGGTACGCTCCCGCCGTTGGTGAAACCTCGGCCTGACCGTGCCCTCGGGTTGACTTGAGGATGGCGGCTTCGGCCGCGCTTTTCGCAACCTTCCCGGTTACTCGTAGATAAATTCCTTTGCCGGTCTCTTGGCAGTCGCCTTCCAGCGCTTTATGGTTCAGTGCAATGCCACATCGTACTGGAGGCTCGATGTCATTTGGGCAGCTCAGGACGCATGCGCGCGATCGAGCGGGAGTGGTACGGACCACGGCGGGAGCTGTTCGGCCGGTCTCCGGGGTGCGCATCACCGGCGGTCTTCTGCGGCAGTGGCAGGACCGGAACCGGCAGGCGACGATCCCCCATGTCATCGAGGAACTGCGCGCCGCCGGCAACGTCGACAACCTGAGCCGCCTGCTCGTCGCCGACCCACCGGCCTATCGCGGGCGCTACCCCTTCCTCGACACCGACCTGTACAAGACGCTCGAGGGCCTGGCGTACGAGATCGGCGAAGGCTACGCGGACGAGGGTGCGCGTGCGTTCTTCGACGAGATCGTCGGGCTGTTGCAGCGGGTCCAGGCGGAGGACGGCTATCTGAACTCGTTCTTCCAGGACCCGGCGGCGGCCAAGAAGCCGTGGGAGGACCTGACCTGGGGGCATGAGCTCTACAACCTCGGCCACCTGATCCAGGCGGCCGTCGCCGCGAACCGGCGGATGGGCGATGACCGGCTGCTCAGAGTGGCGATCAGGTTCGCCGACCTGGTCGTGCGCCGGTTCGGCGAGGGCGGCGAGGAGGCGGTCTGTGGCCACCCCGAGGTCGAGATGGCCCTCGTCGAGCTCTACCGGGAGACCGGCGATCGTGACCACCTGACGCAGGCCCGCCTGTTCGTGGACCGGCGCGGGCGCGGGCACCTCGAGTACGGCATCATGCCGCCCGAGTACTTCCAGGACCATCTGCCCTTCCGTGACCTGCCGTCGGTCACCGGGCACGCGGTCCGCATGGTCTACCTGGCCGCCGGGGCGACCGACGTCCACCTGGAGACGGGCGACCGGACCCTCCTCGAGGCGCTCGTCCGGCTCTGGGACGACATGGTCGCCACCAAGCTCTACCTCACCGGCGGGCTGGGCAGCCGACACTCCGACGAGGCCGTCGGCGACCGGTACGAACTGCCCTCCGAACGCGCGTACAGCGAGACGTGTGCCGCCATCGGCACGATGCAGTGGGCCTGGCGCATGTTCCTGGCCACCGGTGGGGCGAAGTACCTCGACGTCTTCGAGCGCGTGCTCTTCAACGCGTACGCCGTGGGGCTGTCCGCCGACGGTAAGGCGTTCTTCTACGACAACCCGCTGCAGCGCCGCCCCGACCATCAGCAGCGGAGCGGCGCCGAGGCCGGCGGGGAGCCGCTGCGGCGGTCATGGTTCGGCTGCCCGTGCTGCCCGCCGAACGTGGTCCGGATGATGGCGCAGCTGGGCGACCACGTGGCCGCCGAGCGCGACGACACCCTCTTCCTGGCCCTTTACACCGAGGGGCGGGTCGAGACGGCGGACCTCGCGCTGACCGTCCTGACGGACTACCCCTGGGACGGCGACGTGAGGGTGACGATCGATCGTGCCCCCGGCCGCCCGTACGCGCTCGCCCTGCGCATCCCGGCCTGGGCGCGCGACGTCACGCTCGACGGCGAGCCCGCCGCTGCCGAGGACGGCTGGCTGACCGTCGAGCGGGAGTGGGCCGAGGGCGACGAGCTCCGTCTCGGCCTGCCGATGCCGGTGCGCGGCCACGTCTCGCATCCGTACCTGGACGCGACCCGCGGCACGATCGGCGTCGCCCGCGGCCCGCTGGTCTACTGCGTCGAGCAGCAGGACTCGCCGGCCTCGGTGGACGACCTGGTCCTCTCGGCGGCCGGGGTGCTCGACGCGAAGATCGCGGAGCCGGGAGACGCGGTCGCCCTCCGCGCGATGGCGGGTGTCGCGCCCCCGCCGTCGGAGGAGCTGTACCCGGAGCTCACCGCCGAGTCTTCGGCCGTCGCGGAGACCGAGAAGGTCTCCGTCACCCTCGTTCCGTACTTCCTGTGGGGCAACCGCGGGCCTGAGGCCATGCGCGTCTGGCTCCGGGCCAAGTGATCTGGTGAGTCCGTTCTTCGAAAGAAGGCCAAATGAAGAAATCTACGACTATTGCGGGTGCCGCGGCGCTCAGCCTGCTGGCGGCGCTCACAGCGTGCCGAGGCGGCGGGTCCACGGCCGGCGGTGCGTCCGGCGTATCGGGCACTCCCGCCACCGGCGGCACCGTCCACTTCCTGACCAAGACGGACTTCTCTCACCTGGATCCGGGGCTGGGCTTCGACGGCGGGGTCAACAACTTCTACCGGCTCATCTACCGCGGCCTGACCACCTTCGCTTCGGGCGCGGGAGCCGCGGGCGGGAAGGTCGTCCCCGACCTGGCGACCGACCTGGGAACGTCGTCAGATAACGCCAAGACCTGGACGTTCCACCTCAAGGACGGCCTGACCTTCGAGAACGGGAGCCCGATCGACAGCTCGGCCGTGAAGTTCGGCGTCGAGCGCGCGTGGGACCCCGAGATGGGCGGCTCGCCGTACCCCCGACTGCTGGTCGACGCGCCCAAGGACTACAAGGGCCCGTACCAGTCCGGTGATCTGAACACGATCGAGACGCCGGACGCGAAGACGGTCGTCTTCCACCTGAAAAAGCCGTTCGCGGACTTCCCGAGCGCGCTGGCGATGCCCAACTTCTTCCCGGTCCCCAAGGGAACCGGCGCCGCGCACGCCTTCGACACCAAGCCGATCGCCTCCGGTCCGTACAGAGTGGCGAGCTACGTCCACGGAACCTCGCTCAAGCTGGTCCGTAACCCGCAGTGGAAGGCGTCGACGGACAGCGTCCGCACGGCCAAACCGGACGCGTGGGAATGGACCTTCGGCCTCGACGGCGCGACGATCGACGAGCGCATGCTCGCCGGGCAGGGTGCCGACGCCGATGCCATCGCCGACAAGATCCAGACGGCGACCCTGTCGCGGATCCAAACGCCGCAGCTGAAGGCGCGCACGCTGAGCGGGTACATGGGCTGCACCACCTACCTGGCGATGAACACCACCCGCAAGCCCCTGAACGACCTTCGGGTGCGGCAGGCCATCGAGTACGCGATCAACAAGGACACGATCGTCGCCGCGTTCGGCGGCTCGCAGCTCGCTTCCAAGGGGACCGCGATCCAGCCGCCGATCATGAAGGGCCGCACCGAGTACGACCCCTATCCGTACAACCCGGAGAAGGCCAAACAACTGCTCGCGGAGGCGGGCCTGTCCGGGGGTTTCTCCCTCACCTTGGACACCCGCCCGGTGGCCGTGCAGACGGCGCTGGCGGTCGCGATCCAGGAGGCGCTGAAGCCGCTGAACATCCACATCAAGATCAACAACATCGACTCGTCGACGTTCTACGAGGTGATCGCCGACACGTCCAAGGAGCATGACCTGCCGCTCACCGGCTGGTGCCCCGACTGGGCGTCGGGTCTGACCTTCCTGCCGCCGCTGTTCGACGGGCGCGGCATCACCTCGACCGCCAACAGCAACCTGGCGCAGATCAACAACGACGCGATCAACAAGCGGATCGACCAGATCGCGGCCATGACGAACGCGGACACCGCCGACGCGGCGTACGGCGAGCTGGACAAGCAGATCATGACGCAGGCCCCGATCGTGCCGCTGGCCTACGAGAAGACCGCCCTCATCGCCGGCGCCAACATCGCCGGAGCGCGCCTGTCCAGCGCGTCGTTCTCCGGCGGCATCGACCTGGTCACGGTCGGCCTCAAGGACCCGGGCAAGTAGGCCGGTCATGACGACCGCCGCGCAATCGCTCGACGCGCAGGCCGGCCCGGCGGCGGGCGCACCCGGTGCGCCCGCCACCCCGGGACGGCGCATCCTGAACGCCCTCCTGCACGACTGGGTTGCCCTCCTCAGCGCCGGATTCCTCGCGCTCGTGATACTGATGGCGATCTGCGCGCCGCTGATCGCCACCCTCACCGGCCACGGGCCGACCGCGTTCGACACGTCCGCGATCAACATCGACTCCGGCGGGCTGCCCAAGGGCTCGTTCGGCGGGATCAGTGCCGGCCACCCGTTGGGGGTCGAGCCGCTGAACGGCCGCGACATCCTGGCCCGCATCGCCTACGGCGCCCGTGTGTCGTTCCTCATCGCCGCGTCGGCGACCGTGCTGACCACGCTGCTCGGGGTGGTCTTCGGGATGCTCGCCGGCTTCTGCGGCGGCTGGGTCGACCAGGCCGTCTCCCGGCTCATGGACTTCCTGATGGCCTTCCCGGCGCTGATCTTCATGATCGCGATCCTGTCGTCGCTGCCGGCGGGGAACCGGTCGTACCTGCTGGTCGCGGTGATCAGCGGGTTCGGCTGGCCGTACCTCGCGCGGGTCGTGCGCGGGCAGACGCTGACGCTGGTGAACCGGGAGTTCGTCGAGGCGGCCCGCGCGTCGGGAGCGTCCACGGGCGCCCTGGTGTTCAAGGAGATCCTGCCGAACCTGCGCAACTCGCTCATCGTGATCACGACCCTGGCGGTACCCGGCTACATCGGGACCGAGGCCGGACTGTCCTTCCTCGGCGTGGGCGTCAGCCCGCCGACCCCCTCGTGGGGGCAGATGATCGCGGACTCGGTGAGCTGGTACGCCGTGGATCCGATGTACTTCGCGGTCCCAGGGCTCTTCCTCTTCCTCACGGTCCTGTCCCTCACCGTGCTCGGGGACCGGATCCGGGCCGCCACCGACGCGGGGGAGGCATCCTGATGGCCCGTTATCTCGCCGGCCGGATCGCCGGGCTCGTGCTGATCCTCTTCCTGATCTGTCTCTTCACCTTCCTGATCTTCTTCAAGCTGTCGCCGGACCCGGCGTTGATGATCTGCGGCAAGACCTGCACGCCGGATCGGGTCCTGCAGATCCGCACGTCCCTCGGGCTGGACAAGCCGTTCCTCACGCAGTTCTCGGACTTCCTGGGCGGGCTGTTCGCCGGGCGGGACTACGGGTCGGGCGCGAACCTGGTCCACTGCCCGGCGCCGTGCCTCGGCTACTCGTTCCAGACCAACCAGTCCGTGTGGCAGATGGTCCTGGACCGTCTTCCCGTCAGCGCCACCGTCGCGGTCGGCGCGGCGGTGCTCTGGCTGGTCATCGGTGTCTCCGCCGGCCTGCTCAGCGCGGTCAAGGAAGGCACCTGGTGGGATCGGGCCGCGATGGGCCTGGCCCTGGGCGGCGCCAGCATTCCCAACTACGTCCTGGCGCTGGCCCTCCAGTACGTCCTGGTGGTCAAGCTGCAGATCCTGCCGTTCCCCTCGGCCGTGGGGTTCACCGACGACCCGGTCGGGTGGTTCGAGTCCTACCTGATGCCGTGGATCGTCCTGGCGACCATGTACTCCTGCCTCTACGCCCGGCTGACGAGGTCGAACGTCATCGAGACGCTGGCCGAGAACTTCATGCGGACGGCCCGGGCCAAAGGGCTTCCCCCCGGGCTCGTGCTGCGGCGGCACGCGTTGCGGCCCGCCCTCACGCCGATCACCACGATCTTCGGCATGGACTTCGCCGCGCTGCTGGGCGGCGCGCTCATCACCGAGAAGGTCTTCGGCCTCAACGGCGTCGGCAAGATGGCCGCCGACTCGATCGCCAAGAACGACCAGCCGGTGATCATGGCGGTCACCCTCCTCGCGGCGTTCTTCGTCGTGGTGGGCAACGTCGTGGTCGACCTCGTCTACACCGGACTCGACCCGAGAGTGAGGATCCGATGAGTGATCTGCTCGTCGTGGAGGACCTCACCGTGACGTTCCCGACCACGCGCGGCCCCGTGGACGTCGTCAAGGACGTGTCGTTCACGGTCGACCGGGAGGAGACGGTCGGCATCGTCGGCGAGTCCGGCTCCGGTAAGTCGATGACCAGCCTGGCCATCATGGGCCTGCTGCCGGCCGGAGCCCGGACGCAGGGCAGCATCCGGCTGGACGGCGTCGAACTGCTCGGCCGCACGGACCGGGAGATGCGTCGGATCCGGGGCGAGCAGGCTTCGATGATCTTCCAGGACCCGCTGTCGGCGCTGAACCCGTACTACACGGTCGGCCTGCAGATCGAAGAGATGTACCGGGCTCACCGGGACGGCTCACGGAAGGCGGCCAGGAAGGTCGCCGTCGAGGCGCTGGCGCAGGTCGGCATTCCCGAGCCGGACCGGCGAGTGGGTCACTACCCCCACCAGTTCTCCGGCGGGCAGCGGCAGCGCATCATGATCGCGATGGCGCTCGTCTGCTCGCCCGCGCTGCTCATCGCCGACGAGCCGACCACCGCCCTGGACGTGACGGTGCAGGCCCAGATCCTGCGCCTGCTCGCCGACCTGCAACGGCAGACGGGGACGGGGATGGTCTTCGTCACCCACGACCTCGCCGTGATCAGTTCGCTGGCGACACGTGTGCTGGTGATGTGCCAGGGCGAGCAGGTGGAGTACGGCACCGCCGAGCAGATCTTCGCCGCGCCCGGGCACGACTACACGCGGATGCTGCTGGACAGCATCCCGCAGATCGACGACGACCTTCCGGCCGACGAGGTGAGCCTGTGAGTGGTGACGTGCTGCTCAGCGCGCGCGACCTGACCAAACGGTTCACCACGCGCGGCCCGTACGGGCGTAAGAGCGAGTTCACCGCCGTGGACGGCGTCGGCTTCGACGTGCGGCTGGGCGAGACCCTCGCCGTGGTCGGCGAGTCCGGCAGCGGCAAGTCCACCACCGCGCGGCTCGTCGCCAAGCTGATGGAGCCGAGTGCGGGCACCCTGCGGTTCGAGGGCGAGGACATCACCCGCGCCACCGGCGCGCGGCTCGCCCACTACCGCGCCAACGTGCAGGTCGTCTTTCAGGACCCGTTCTCCTCGCTCAACCCCCGGCACACCGTCGAGCGCATCCTGCTGGCACCGCTGGACTATCAGGGAACCAAGCCTCCGGGCGGCCGCCGCGTGTTCGCGAGGGAGCTGATGGAACGCGTCGGCCTCGACCCCGACCACGCGCAGCGCTACCCCGCGCAGTTCTCCGGAGGGCAGGCCCAGCGGATCGGCATCGCCCGTGCGCTCGCGGTCAGCCCGAAGCTGGTGATCTGCGACGAGGCGGTCTCCGCGCTGGATGTGTCCGTCCAGGCGCAGGTCATCGAGTTGCTGATGGGCCTGCAACGGGAGAGCGGCTTCAGCTACATCTTCATCGCGCACGACCTGGCCGTGGTCCGGAAGATCGCGCAACAGGTGGCGGTCATGAACAAGGGGAGGATCGTCGAGAAGGGTCCGTGCCGCCAGGTCTTCGAGCACCCACAGGACGCCTACACACAGGCCCTCCTGGCCGCGATCCCACGGATCAACCCGGAGTGGAACCGCAGGCGGAAGGGTGCTCGATGAGCGAGACCGTGGCGTACACCATCCCGGGCCTGCGCGTGCGCGAGCACGTCGCCGATGTCCCGCTCGACTGGTCCGACCCCGAGCGCGGCACGATCCAGATCTTCTTCCGCGAGCTCGCCGATCCGGTACGCGCCGGCGAGGACCTGCCCTGCCTGGTCTACCTCCAGGGCGGACCCGGCGGAAAGGGCCCGCGTCCGCTCGCCGCGGACGGGTGGCTCGGCCAGGCGCTGAAGACCCATCGCGTGATCCTGGTGGATCAGCGCGGCACCGGCCGCAGCACGAAGATCGACGGCCGGCGGATGAGCTCCTTCGCGACCGCCGAAGAGGGCGCGGACTTCCTCGCGTGCTTCCGGGCCGACTCGATCGTGGCCGACCACGAACACCTGCGGAAGACCGTCTTCGGCGGCCGGCGCTGGTCCACGCTCGGGCAGTCGTACGGCGGCTTCCTCACGATGACGTACCTGTCCACGGCGTCCGAGGGCCTGAGCGCGTGCTACGTCACCGGCGGTCTGCCCGGCCTCGACCCGTCGGCCGCCGAGGTGTACCGGCGCACGTACCCGCGGGTCGAGGCGAAGAACCGGGAGTTCTACCGCCGCTATCCGCAGCACGTCGAGCACGTCGGCCGGATCGCCGACCGCCTGTCCGAGGGCGACGTTCGGCTGCCCGACGGCGACGTGCTGACGGTCCGGCGGTTGCAGTCGCTCGGCATCGACTTCGGCATGAAGCCCGGCTACGAGCGGATGCACTGGCTGCTCGACGAGGCGTTCAACGGGGACGAGCTGTCGGCGGTGTTCCTGCACGGCGTGCTGGCCCGGTCGTCGTACAGCGACAGTCCGCTGTTCGCCGCCCTGCAGGAGAGCATCTACGGGCACGGCGCGGGCGCGACCGGATGGGCGGCGCAGGCCGAGCGGGCCAGGCACCCGCGGTTCGCGGAGGACGCCAGGCCGCTGCTGTTCACCGGGGAGATGATCTACCCCTGGATGTTCCAGGAGATCTCCGAACTGCGCCCGTTCCGCGGGGCGGTCGAACGGCTGGCCGCCCGTACGGAATGGCCGGAGCTCTACGACCTCGACCGGCTGGCGGCCAACGAGATCCCGGTCGCCGCCGCCGTCTACCACGACGACATGTACGTGGACGCGGGCCTGCAACTGGACACCGCCTCCCGCGTCGGCAACACCCGGGTCTGGATCACCAACGAGTACGAGCACGACGGCATCGGCGACGACCGGGTCTTCGCGCGCTTGACCGAGATGGTCCGCGAGACAGGAGGAGGAATCCGTGATGAGTGAGGGCAGGCCCCCGAAGCTTAAGGACATCCCCGCGTTCGTCGAGTACATGGACACGGGCTGGGACACCCCCGACCGCACCCCGCAGGTCGTCCCCGGCGCAGCCGAGGCCGCCGCCGCCCACCGGGAGCGTCTCGCCGCCGCCCTCCCCGGCCGGACCATCGTGCTGGCCGCCGGCGAGGCTCCCACCCGGAGCAACGACACGACGTACGACTTCCGCCCGAACAGCGACTTCTACTGGGTGACGGGCTGCTCGATCGAGAACGCCGTCGTCGTGCTCCACGGCGCCGACGCCACCCTCTACGTGCCGCCGCCCGCCTATCCGGGCGAGCCGGGTTTCTGGACCGACGCCAGGCACGGCGAACTCTGGGTCGGATCCGCGCCGGGGCCGGAGGACTGGGCGCGGGTGCTCGGCATCGACGTCCGGCCCCTCTCGGAGCTCTCCGAGGAGGTCACCGTCGATGAGGAGGTCGGCCGGACGCTGGCCGAGCTGCGCATGTTCAAGGACCCGTGGGAGGTCGGGCGGCTGCGCGAGGCGGTGGACCGCACCGTCGAGGGCTTCGCCGCGGTCGTCCGGGAGATCCCCGCTGCGGTCGCCGGGCCGGGAGAGCGGTGGCTGCAGGGCACTTTCGACCGGTACGCCCGCGCGTACGGCAACGGCCCCGGCTACGCCACGATCGTCGGAAGCGGCCCGCACGCGCCCACCCTGCACTGGGTGCGCTGCGACGGCCCGGTGCTCCCGGACGCGCTGGTCCTGCTCGACATGGGCGTCGAGGTCCGCAGTCACTACACCGCCGACGTCACCCGTACGTTCCCCGCCTCCGGCCGGTTCTCCACCGCCCAGCGGCAGGTGCACGACCTGGTCGAGAAGGCCCACCGGGCGGGGATGGCGGCGGTGGCGCCCGGCCGCCGGTTCTCCGACTTCCATCACGTGGCCATGGAGGTGATCGCGCACGGCCTGGCCGACTGGGGGCTGCTGCCGGTCTCCGTGGACGAGGCGCTGTCCGACACGGGCCAGCACCATCGCCGCTACCTGGTGTGCGGCATCGGCCACCACCTGGGCCTGGACGTGCACGACTGCGTCCGGGCCAGTGAGGACGCCTACCACGGGGCCGTCGTGGCACCCGACATGGTGCTCACCGTCGAACCCGGCCTGTACTTCCACGCCCACGATCGAACCGTGCCGCCGGAACTACGGGGGGTCGGCGTGCGGATCGAGGACGACCTGCTGGTGGTACCCGACGGCGCGGAGGTCCTGTCCGATGCCCTTCCCCAGGACGCCGAGGGCCTGGAGAAGTGGATGGCGCGGCAGAGCGGACCTACTGCCCCGTCGCTCCCCACGTGAGCGACAGCCCGGTCGCGGCCCGCTCGGTACCGATCTCCATCATGCTGCCGAGGATGGTGGCGCGGTCGTCGACGATGGCCGTGCCGTCGATCAGGTAGGTGATCCGGTCGCTGGTGAAGACCGGGCTGCCCGCCGGCTCCTTCAGGTGCTCCGCGAGAGCGGGATCCAGCAGACCGGGGCGGATCGCCTCCGAGGCGCGCGCCACGGCGACACCGGCGTCGGCGAGGGCGCCGTACAGGGAGACGCCGGTGAAGTCCCGGTCGCGGACCTGCTCGGCGTACGGCTGCCGGACCCAGGAGACCTGGTGGATCGCCGGACGCCCGGCGAACTCCCGAAGCCGCTCCAGCCGGAGCGCGGTCTCGCCGGGACCGCTGCGCAGCCGCGCGGCGACCCGGGCCGGCGCCCGGCGCACGGCCCGGCCGAGCACGACGGTGCGCACCTCGTGCCCCTGCTCCCGCAGATCGTCGGCGAAGCTCCGGAGCGAGCCGAGCGCCAGGTGCGGCGGCGCGACGAACGTGCCACGGCCCGGCCGCTGCACGATCAGCCCCTCGTCGCTGAGCCGGCGCAGTGCCTGGCGGAGGGTCATGAGGGTGACCCCGTACGAGGCGCTCAGCTCGCGCTGCGGCGGGAGCGTCTCGCCGGGGGCGTAGTGGCCCGCCTTGATCTTCGCGGCGAGGTCGGCGGCGATGGTGCGGTACCTCGCCTCCTGGCCGGTGTCGCGGGCCATCGGCCTCCCTTGTGAACGGGTCAGGTCTCCTGGTCGAGTGCTCGGCGAATCTTAGCCAGGAAGGCGCCGACGGGGCGCGGGCCGGACCCGTCGAGCACCTGCCGCATCAGCGCCGCGCCGATGACGACGCCGTCGGCGCCCCGGCCGGCCGCCACCGCCTGTTCGGGAGTGGAGATGCCGAACCCGAGGAGCACCGGCCGGTCCGTGTTCTCCTTGATCCGTCCGGCCAAGGCTGTCGCCGACTCGGCGAGCGCGGCCCGCTCGCCGGTCGTGCCCATCCGCGACACGGCGTAGACGAAGCCGCGGCTGCGGCGGCCGATCTCCGCCAACCGGGGTTCCGGGGTCGCCGGGGAGGCGAGCAGGGCCAGGTCGACGCCCGCGGCGGCCGCCACGTCGGTCAGCTCGTCGGCCTCGTCGAGCGGCAGGTCCGGCACGATCAGCCCGGTGATCCCGGCCTGCCGCAGCGCCGCGCAGAACGCCTCCGGCCCGTCCCGCAGGACCAGGTTGTAGTACGTGCTGGCGACCAGGGGCACGGCAGGTTCGCCCCGGCGGGCGACGTCGGCGAGGATCCGGCGCACCGTGGCCCCGCGCGCCAGCGCCGCGTTCGACGCCTCCTGGATGGTGACGCCGTCGACGGTGGGGTCGGAGAACGGCAGGCCGACCTCGATCGCGTCGGCGCCGGCCTCGGCGAACGCCCGCAGGTGGTCCGTCCAGTCCGGCGTGATCCCTCCGGTCAGGTAGGGCATGAGCAGCGTACGGCCGCCGTCCCGACGGTCCCGCAGGTGCCTTTCGAGTGAGCCGAGGGCCATCGTCGGGTTCACTTCATCACCTCCATGAGGGTCGAGATGTCCTTGTCGCCGCGACCGGACAGCGTGAGCAGGACCGTCGCACCGGACGGCAGCTCGCCCTCAGCCGCGGCGCGGATCACCCAGGCGACGGCGTGGGCGGACTCGAGCGCGGGGACGATCCCCTCCGTACGGGCGAGGCGCACCGCGGCGTCGACCACCTCCTCGTCGGTGACCGTGAAGTACCGGGCCCGGCCGAGGTCGCGCAGGTGGGCGTGCTCTGGTCCGACCCCCGGGTAGTCCAGCCCGGCGGCGATGGAGTGCGCCTCGGTGATCTGGCCGTCGTCGTCCTGCAGGAACAGCGAGCGGAAGCCGTGCAGCACACCGGTCCGGCCGTTGGTCGCGCCGGAGCCGCCCTCGGCCTCGACGCCGACGAGCCGGGCCGGGCCGTCGGCGAACCCGGCGAAGGTGCCCGCGGCGTTCGACCCTCCGCCGACGCAGGCCACGACGTAGTCCGGCGCGCCGGCGGCGAGCTCGGCGGCGCACTGCCCACGCGCCTCGTCACCGATGACCCGCTGGAACTCCCGGACCATCCACGGGTACGGGTGGGGCCCGACGACGGACCCCATGCAGTAGTGGGAGTCCTCGAGCGCCCCGACCCAGTGGCGCATCGCCTCACTCGTGGCGTCCTTGAGCGTCCGGCTGCCGGTCGTCACCGGGATCACCTCGGCGCCGAGCAGGCGCATCCGGAAGACGTTCAGCGCCTGCCGTTCGATGTCGCGTTCGCCCATGAAGACGGTGGCCCGCAGGCCGAGCAGGGCGGCGGCGGTCGCGGTGGCCACCCCGTGCTGCCCGGCGCCCGTCTCGGCGATCAGCCGGGTCCGGCCCATCCGGGCGGCCAGCAGCGCCTGCCCCATGACATTGTTGATCTTGTGTGAGCCGGTGTGGGCCAGGTCCTCGCGTTTGAGCAGGAGGTCGATGCCCAGCTCGGCGGAGAGCCGCCGGGCCCGGGTCAGCGGCGTCGGACGGCCGACGTGCTCGGCCAGCAGCGCCGCGAGGGCCGCGCGGAACGCCGGATCGGCCCACGCCGCGCGGAAGGCCTCCTCGACCTGCCCGCACGCCGCCACCAGCGACTCCGGAACGTACCGTCCGCCGTGGTCGCCGAACCTGCCGCGCTGCCCCGGATCGCTCATCGTCGTGGGCCGCGCCACCGCCTCCCGCGGTGCTCGCACCCGTACGTCCGTCACCATGCCCGCCTCCTCATGAGTTATATATCTCTGCTCGAGAGTTCTATAACTCATGAGTGTGCCACAGGGCGCGGTGGGCGTGCCAGTCTCGATCGGAGCGGTGAGGCGAGCGCGGCGTGCGGGCCGCTCGTCGTCGAGTCCGCGTGTTGATGCGGAGCGGTTGCCCACAGACTGTGGACAACCGCTGTGGACAACCCCTGTGGATGACGCGAAACGGTCCGGAACTCCCCACCTGACCTGGTGACCTTGCAGGCCTACGGGGATGTGGCCATCGCGCGGACCTGTCGTTAGGCCGGGCTTGTCAGGCCCGTTCAGTGGCAGGTGAGGACGACGTCCACACCGCCGTCGGCGGATTGGTGACGCCCGTGGTCGGTCTTGGCGTCGTAGGCGTCTTCGCGTTCCTGGATGTATGCGTCGAGATTCTTCTTGTACTTGGCCTCTTCCTTATCCAGATCGGCTACAGCAGCCTGGCTGCCCTGGCCCGCGCCGGCGAGTGGGTAGTTCGTGAAATGGACAAGAATGTCCTGGGCCAGTTTCTGGTGTCCTTCCTCATGGGCCAGCAGAGCGTTCTCGAAGTGCTTGATCGATGCCTTGTCGGCGGAGCTCATGTGCGGCCAGCTCGGGACGACCAGTCTGATGCTCGACTTCTTGGGAAGGTAGGTGCTCGTCGCCTTGGCGGTCGCCTTCCAGAAATCTCCGCCAGTGTCCGTGACGGTGGGCTTGGTGAAGGTGTGGATCCACATCGCGGAGGCGTGTCCGGCCTCGGCACCAGAATCCAGGAACTTGCCGGCCGCCTTGCAGTTGGCGAACGATTTGGTCTGTCGGGTGATTTTGACCGACGGCACCTGAGTGGTCTGTGCTCTGGCGACGCTGGGCAGTGCCGTGACAGCCGCAGTCACGACAACGAAGGCGCAGGCGGTCGCCGCGCATCTGGTCTGGCTTCTGCTGATCATCGTTTCCCCGTTTACTTCCAGATGTCGCTTCACCCAGGAGCCTGTGCTGAATGGTGGTCCGTCGGTATCCCGAAAAAGAGGGGGTTGACAGGACGGGTCGGTGCTTGGTGAGACTGACGCAACGCGTGCGGGGGCAGCGGACGGGGTGAGGCGAGCAGTGGGCGACGCGATGATCGAGGCGGCGGGGAACGCCACCACGGTGACGGAGCTGGCGGCCGAGATCTCCTGTCACGTGGGGCTGGTGGTGCCGCACGATGGGTATGCGCTGTTCGGCCTCGACCCGCTCACCGGGACAGTGGCCTTCGCGGCGACCAGGAACACCTACGGCACCGCCGCTGGATACCAGCTGGAACTCAACCATGTCGCCGGGCGGGATCCGAACCCCTTCGCGGCCCTGATCCGCAGCCGCCGCCCGGTAAGGGAATTCGGGTCCGGGCCGCCGGTGACCGACCAGGACGCATTTCAACGCGAGCTCATGGCGGCCGAGGGAGTGGGCAGCGACCTGAGCATCGCACTGACCCACCGCGGGAAAGCGTGGGGCGGGCTGGCCCTGGTACGCGGAGCCGACATCCGACCGTTCCGCGCCGCCGAGATCGCCGACGCTGCACGGCTGCTCGCCCCGCTGACCGCCGCGCTCAGGCGGTTCGTGACCCGCCAGCCGTTCCGCCCCGTGCGTTCCGATCACTCCGAAGGCGTTCTGGTCATCGACCAAGCCAACTCCGTTATCGCCGCGACTGCGACCGGGCGCTCCTGGCTGCGCAGCTTCGCCCCGGATCACTCCGCTCTCGACCAGGGCCAGCTTCCCGGACACCTGCTCAGCGTCCTGGTCGCGGCAACCCAGCCCCATGCGATCGAGGCGCAAAGCCGAATTCCAACCCCCCAGGGATGGGTGGCCCTGCACGCTCAGCCGCTCGATGGAGGTTTGACCGGTCAGCGAGCCGTCACCATCCGGCCCGCCGCCGGGCGGACGCTGTTATCCGCCGTCTCCGACTGGTACGGCCTCACGCCGCGCGAGCAGGCCATCGCCGCCCACATACTGAGCGGGCACCCGGTCAAGCAGATCGCGCGCCGTCTGGACCTGTCCCACCACACCGTCAGCGACCACCTCGCCGCCATCTACCGCAAGACAGGCGTCACCGGCCGCGACGAACTCGTCACCAGCCTCACCCCCTGAACGCTGCCACCAACCCTCCATGCCGGGTCGGCTGCTCAACGGCGATCACGAGGCCGAATGGGCCGTTGGAATATCGAAGATCGGATCAGTGGGGTGGGTGGCCGCGTTCCGGGTCGTCGGGAACGGGCAGGCCGTGCTGGCGCAGCCGCGCCTGCCGGATGTCGGCCGCGTTGATGGCGACGACGAAGGTGCTGCTCAGCAGCGCGAGGGCGGCGACGGCCAGCCGGATGCTCCACTCGGCGGGGAGCAGCGCGAGCAGCACGCAGATCGGGAACATGAGAACGAGGTGGCGGGCCATCATGCGGCCACGCCACCCCGCGTCGGTCAGATCATGCCGGACCCAGCTCCGATTCTCCGGAGGGAGCCGGAATCCGACGGTGTACAGGGCTCTCCGGAGGAGGGTCGGGTCACCCGGCAGCCGGGTCAGTGGGGGCCTCCATCACCAGTCACCCCCGCCGCCGAAGTCACCGCCCCCATCGAAGCCTCCGAAGTCGCCGCCGCCGATGTCGAAGCCACCGTCACCGCCGTCTCCGCCGCCGCCGAAGCCCCAGTCACCGCCGCTGTCGTTGCCGGCGTCGTACCCGGCAGCGTAACCCGCGTCGTACCCACCGTGCCCGCCGAAGCCACCGCTGAACATCGAACCCAGGGCCGTGCCGATGAGCAGACCACCGAGCATGTCGCCGCCGCCGAAGCCGGAGTAGTACCCGCCGGCGTACGGCGCGTACGCCGGTCCGGCGTCCCAGTACGGGCGCTGGTAACCGCCGACCGTGACCATGCGGGCGTCCGGGTTCTGGCCGGACAGCACCGCCTGCGCGTCGGCGGCACAGGCCGGGACCTCCCGGGGCGCGCCGTTCGGCGGCGCCCACATGACGTCCTGCACCGACGGGCCGTGCTGCGGGTTGAAGAAGCAGGGCGCGCGCCGCTCGGGCACCGGCCGGCCGTCGAGGCGGGCCCGTACCGCGGTCATGTAGTAGCGGCCGTCCTCGAGAGCCTTGGTGACGTTGCGCATGTCCTCCGGCCGGCGCGCCGAGTCGGCGGCCGCCTTGGCCTGGTCGTAGGAGTCCATGGCCCGCTGGTAGTCGTCCCGGGCGGCCGAGTCGAGGCTCGGGTCCATGACGTTGAGGTTGAGCGCGGTGATGTCCTCGCCGAGCCGGGTGACGTCCTCGTAGACGCTGTCCTTGAGCTCGGCCAGTTGCCTGGCCTCCCGCTCCCGGCGCCGCTTGCGGGCGACGAAGATCAGACCCACGATGCCCGCGACGATGAGCACCAGGACGCCGAGCACGACGAACCCGGCCGTCGCGGAGCCGGACTTCTTGTCCGCGACCGCCTTGTCGAAGGCTTTGTTCAGGTTGAGCAGGAGGTCCTTGAGGTTCGAGGAGTCACCCCGCGCCTGGGACACCAATGTCTTGATCTTGTCGCTGCCCAGGCCCTCGTGGGATCCCGCGAGGATCCGCTGGCCACTCCCGTCGAGCAGGATCAGGGTGCCCTTCTTGCCCAGGGCGGTGTCGAGCTGGCGCAGGCCGGCGGTGGTGACCCGGTTCTGCTTCACGACGGCCATCCGGACCGTCGATTTGTCGTCCTTGAGCGCGCTGACCACGCTCTGCTGGTCCGAGCTCGACATCGTCGCACCGGCGTCCTTGGACAGGTAGAACCCCTGGCTCTTCAGGCCATGGACCACGTCCTGGAACCCATCGGCGCTCGCCGGCAGGGCGAACGCGAACAACAACGCGACGACGGCAGCCACCGCGGCGGGAATCGTCGAACGGCGAAACTTCATGGCGGCCTTCATGTGATCAGTGTGAGTGCTACGACTAGCTTGGACGAACCAGCGGTCAGGATGGTTCCGTGCGCGCCGAGAGATCACCGCGCAGCACCCGCTGCACCAGGTCGTCCCTGAGCTGACCGTAACCGGTAGCTGACCACACGCTACCTTCCGGATCCACTTCGTAGTAGGGGACTTCGCCGTCGAAGAGGACGTCGGGGGTGTCGTGGTCCCGCACCGCCTTCGCGCAGGCCGCGCAGGCCCGGACGTCGATCCGGTCGCGGCCGCCGACGGCCCGCCACCTGACGGGCACCGGGCCGTCGCCGTGCAGGGGGTTGAAGAAGCACAGCGGACTGGGCCGCAGGGCCTTTCCCCTCCGGGCTGCCTCGTACGCGTCGCGTCCCATGTCGATGAGCACCAGGGCCCCGGCCAGCCCCGGCACGGTCTGGTCCGTGTCGAGGACCTTCCCGGCCGCCGCGTACGCGTCGAGGGCGTGCTGGAGAAGGTCCGCGTCGCCTGGCGCGTCCTCCAGGGACTCGCCGAGCCGGATGAGCTCGGCGGTGGCGTGCTCGCGCAACTCGGCGGCCGACCGTGCGGTGGTCGCCGCGGGCCGGACACCGGACCGCCGTGACACCGCCGGCCGGAGATCGGACCGCTGGGACGCCGCGGCGTGGATCTCCGCCATCCGGCGGCGTCGCCACAGGAGCAGGGCGGCGACGCCGGACAGCACGACGGCCCCGCCGCCCACGGCGTACGGGAGGGCTCCGCCGTTGCCGCTCCGCGCGGGCGGCTTCGACTCTCCGCCGTGGTGATCCAGGGCGTCGGTCTGCTTTTGGTAGGCGGCATGGGCCTGACCGGTGGCCATGAGCTGGACACAGCGGATCAGCTTGTCCGTCAGCGACGCGCTGTCCATGGTGCGATCGAGGGAGACGGCGCCGGCGGCCTCGATGGCGTCGCGGTCGACGCCGTACTCGTACCCGCGGATCCGGTCCGGCGACTCCGCGTCCAGCGTGAGGTAGACGCCGTCCCGGCCGAGCCGGTGCTGCACGTCGTCGGCGAGATGATCGGAGTCCGGCCACGTGCCGCCCGGCACCAGCGGGACGATCACCGCGAACACCGGCATCGGCGCCCGCCTGATCGCCTCGACGAGCCGTTCGGGGTGCGGGACCGCCGAGGCCAGCGACGGGTCGACGTAGACCGGCGACCGCCGTAGCGCCGCCGCGATCCGGCCCGCCTCATTCATCGAGGATCCTCCCCACCAGGTCGCCGAACTGGCCGTACCCGGTCTCCGCCCAGACCGTCGCGCGCTCGTAGTAGGGGCGCCCGTCGTCCAGCAGCACGTCCGGGACCTCCCGGTCGCGTACGGCCTTGGCGCAGCGCGGGCAGACCCGCACGTCGCGCCTCGTACGGGTGCCGGGGGCCCGCCACGTGACCGCGATCGCGCCCTCGCCGTGCCGCGGATCGAAATAGCAGAGCGGTGCGGCGTCCTGCGGCGTCCGGCCGAGGTGAACGAGCACGAGCACGCCCGCCAGGTCGGCGAGCGACCCGGCCCGGTCGAGCGCCTTACCGGCCGCGGTGTAGGCGTCCAGCGCGCGGCCGAGCTCGGACGGGTCGCCCTGGGCGTCGTCGAGCAGCTCGCCCAGCGCGATCAGGTCCTGCTCGGCGCGGGCCCGCAGCTCGTCCTCGTCCGCACGCCGCGCCGTACCGAACACCCGGTGCGGCAGCGCGAGCCTGTCGTGCGCGGCGCGCGCCCGCCGGCGGCGCAGCAGCCACAGCAGCGCCCCGCCGCCCGCCAGCACCGCCGCCGTGACCGCGACGGGCACGCCGACGGGCGTCCCGCCGTCGTGCCGGACGCGGTGCGGAGCGGGCGACTTCGTTGGCGTCGGAGGGCCGGGCGGGAACGCCGTGTCGTGAGCCTTGTCGTACGCCTCGGTGCCCTTACCGGTCGCGATCAGTTCGACGCAGCGATCGAGCCGGTCGGCGAGCGAGGACTTGTCGTACCGCCGATCGAGGGACATCGCCCACCCGGCGTCATGCGCCGACCGCCGCTGCTCCTCGGTCCCGCCCCACATCACGACGTCGAACACGTCGCCGAAGTCGGTGTCGAGCGTGACGTACGCGCCGTCCCGGCCCAGGTGCGACCGGACGACGGTGGTGACCTGTTCCGAGCTCTGCCAGGTCCCACCGGCGACGAGCGGCACCAGGACCACGTAGATCGGGATCGGGGATCGCCGGATCCGTTTCACCAGCCGCTCCCGGCGCGCCGTCGGTAGCGCTCCCTCGTACGCCGGATCGACGTACACGGGGGAGCGCCGGAGCGCCGCGGCGATCGCGGCTCCGTCACTCGACACCGAGATACTCCAGAACGTCTTCGGGAAGGTTCGCGTGCCGGCCCCGGATCTTCTCCCACAGACCGGGTGCCTGGTAGTAGGGGCGTTTCTCGCCGTCGATGATCAGCATGAGGGGCCGGCGTTCCTCCTTCGCGGCCTGCCGGCAGGCCGCGCACAGCGGCCGCCTGCGCTCCGGCAGCCCGGGCAGGCGGACCCGGGCCGTCTCGGGCGCCGGGCCGTGCAACGGGTCGACCATGCACCGCGGGTCCGGCGTCGCCGTGTCCGCGCGCAGCGCGTCCTGCCCGTCGAGCGCCAGCACGACCACCCCGAACAGGCTGCCGGGGTCGCTCCTCTCGTCGTACAGGAGCCGGGCCGCGTCGTAGTCGGCGGTCGCCCGGCCACGGCCGTGGTTGCCGTCCGCGTGACCGAGGGCCTCGGCCAGCCGGGTGAGCTCCGCGGCGGCCTTCCTCCGCAGCCTCCGCTGTTTGAAGGTGCGGGAGTCGCCGCGAACCCCCCGGCGCACCCCGACGAAGGCGAGCCGCGAGATCAGCCACAGCGGCCACAGCACGATGGCCGACACGATCAGTACGGGGAAGAAGACCTTGGCGAACTCGCCGGCCAGTTTGGCGGCGGACGGCTTCTGGTTTCGGCTGTTCGGCTCCGGCGTACGGGGCGTCGGCGGCGTGGACGGCGCGGCCGACGGAGCGCGGGCGAACGCGTCGATGACGTCGTGCAGGCGCCCGGGCAGCGACGTGCCGCCGCTCGCGATGCCGAAGTCGAGCGACGCCTTCCGCGGGACCTGGTAGGAGGTCCAGTCCAGATCGCCGTTCTGGTCGGCGACCAGGTAGACGCCGGGCCGGCCCAGCCGTCGCTGCAGCAGGTAGGTGAAGTAGTCGGCTTCGCCACCCGACTCGTCCTCGCGCAGCAGCGGCACGCCGACCAGGTAGATCGGGATGCCGGCCGCGCCGATCTGCTTCCCGAGGGCCGCCCGGTCGCGGGCGTCCAGCAGGTAGGAGACGTCCGGGTCGACGAAGACGGGCGACCGCCGCAACGCGGCCGCGATCCGGTCCAGGCGGTCGGCACCGGCCGCCGACGCCGCCCCGGCCGACGCGACGGATGCCAGGAGCGACAGGGCGAGCAGCCCCGCAGCGACCGACCGGCTCACGAGCGCACGCATGCACCACAGGGGAAGGCACAGCAGGCGAGCGGCGCTCACGGACGCGACGGACGCCAGGAGCGACAGGACGAGCAGCCCCGCAGCGACCGACCGGCTCACGAGCGCACGCATGCACCACAGGGGAAGGCACAGCAGGCGAGCGGCGCTCACGGACGCGACGGACGCCAGGAGCGACAGGACGAGCAGCCCCACCGCGAGCGGCCGACTCACGGGCGCGCGCGTGCACCGTCGGCGAAGGCGCAGCAGGCGAGTGGCGATCACCCGGCGTGCCGACGGGCGTGCGAGCGAGCGCGGAACCGCCGGCCCGCGTGCCGGCGACGGCGGGTGCGCGGGTGGGCGTGGGCGCGGAGAGAAGCGGCGCATCAGCGGGCTCTCTTTCCACGGTTGTGCCGGCTCCGGGGTCGCTTGCCGCCGACCTGTTCGGCGCGGGGCCGCTTTCTCCCGGACCGCCACGCGATCCAGGCCACGGCGAGGGCCGCCACGCCCAGTCCCGAGAGCGCTCCGGCCTGCTGGGCCTCGTCGATCGTGTCGGACGCCTCCCGGTACGGCTTCGGCTCCCAACCGGACTTGCCCTTGGCGTGCGCCTCGTCGTAACGCTGCTGGGCCCGACCGGACCGGATGTTGTCCACGAAACGCCGGATGGCGCGCACGGGGCCGGCGTTGTACGGCTCGGAGTAGATGATCTCGTCGGCCGCCGGTCCGATGGGCAGGTTGGTACCGAACTGCTGGGCGTCCACGCCGATACCGTTCGACGGCATGACGACGTACACGCCGGGCCGCTGCAGCTTGTCGTGCAGCAGGGCGATCAGGGCCGTCGGGCTCTTGACCGGATCTTCATCCGACTGCGTCTCGGCGACCACGGCGAGGTAGGTCGGAACCGGCATCCCGCGCACCGCCGCCCGGATCTTCCCGGCGTCTTCCGGGGACACGTCGCGCGGCACATGGTCGCTGATGAAGACGGGATCGTGAGCGAGTTGCGCGGCGATGTAGTCGGCCTTGGTGACCACGGCCGGGGCCGGCGTCGTTTGCGGAGCTTGCACCGGGACCGTCGGCGCGAAGGGCCCCAACCCGGCACCAAGCGCCACAGCGGTCACGGCTGGGACAAAACGCACTGGCCACACGGCCAGGAGCCTACCGGCGAGTGTTCGTGAGGATCATTCGCCCCGTCAGTGACCGCGCACGCTCGGTCATGCCGACCCCGGGGACGAGGGCGTGTCCGGGACGCCGTCGGAGAATCCGATCGGGAACACGTAGATCTGCATCGGGTCGCTCGGGTGGTACTCGCCGTCCACATTGGCGGCCAGCCACCGGCCGTCGGGAGACCACGCCAGGGCCTCGACGTTGAGTCCGATCCGGCAGTGCAGCACCGGCTCGCCGTCGGCCACCCGCCAGATCGACGGCTCGTCACCGGCCTCCCGGCCCTCGACCTCCGGGTCTGGCGGCCAGGGTGTCATGCCGTACGTGGTGTGGGGAGCGGTGGCCAGATAGGCGCCGTCCGGGCTCACCGCCACCGACCCGAGCCGCCTGACCCCGGCCGTGACCGTCCCCAGAAGGTCGCCGGTGGCCGGATCCATCACGTACACGTTCGGGCCCCGGCACGCGACCATGCGGCTCTCGGCGACGTCGAAGGCGACGTCATCCACCGACAATCGCACGTCATCCACCGACAATCGCAACTCGTCATCGGGCCCGACCGGCACCGCACGGTCCGGCACCCGAGGCGTGCTGACGAAGTCCACCCGCGGGCCGGACCCGTACTCCACCCGGTACCGGCCGGTGTGCGAACGCGCATGACCGGCTTCCACCGGCACGTCGACCACCGCACCGGCGTCCACGTCGTAGGCCCACTGCGAGGCGCCGCTGATTCCGTACGCGTCGCTGAGCACGATCACATGCTCTCCGGGCACCCACATGGCATTGTCGAGCTCGCCCTCCGGATGAGCGCGGGCACACTCGGTCCAGCCGGTCGTCTCGTACACCACCAGTTCGCCGCCTTCGCTGGTGACGGCCAGATACCGGGAGTCATCGGAGAAGACCAGGCCTTCGGTGACGCTCTCTTCCCAAAGCTCGTCGGCCTCCTCCTCGTCCTCGGGAAGGAACGGCGTGAGCGTGACCGCGGGCCGTCGCAGATCCGGTACGTGCCGGGCGTCCTCGGGACGGAAATGCCCGGTCGTCGCCGCGCGTGACGAACTTCCCAACGTCTGGTCGACGCTCAGGTGCCGCAGCCACCGCGCATCGGTCACGTGCACGTCGTAGTCGCCCCACACGAGGAGGAACTCATGCGGCCAACGCCCATCTCGCTCGTAGTGGAAGTCGCCATTGAGAAGGTCGTAGTTCGGTAGATCGCGTCCGGCGGGTGACTCTGCCGCTTCCTGTCGTAGCGGACGACGAAGATTCGGAACCGCGCGTGGCGCTCGTCGGGAGTGAGGGCGAGCACGCGAGCGCCGTACAGGTCGGTCAGCATCAAGATCTCTCCGGGGACGCCATGGCGAGGGGGTCCATGATCACATCCATCCCCGAAGGGACGGGACCTAGCTCGGGAGTGGCGGCTGCGAGGTGTCGTAGCGTCTCCGGGCCTCGTGGATCTCGGGCAGATGGCTCTCCGCCCACGTGATGAGGTCGATCGCGGCCTTCAACAGCATCCGCCCGAGCTCGGTCAGCTCGTACTCCACCCGTGGCGGGACGACCGGATAGATGGTCCGGGTGACCAGCCCGTTGCGCTCCAGCCCGCGCAGCGTCACGGTGAGCATCCGCTGACTGATGCCGTCGACCGAGCGCTTGAGCTCGTTGAACCGGCGGGTGCCCTGCCCCAGCTCGGCGATGACGTACAGCGACCACTTGTCCGCGACCAGGTCAAGGACCTCCCGGGCCTGGCACATGGCGGGGTGATGGTCCACGGTTCCCTCCGGATAACTCGGGCACCGCCCGATAACTCAGGCAGAAAAAAGTGCGTTCTTGTGGTGCCTCGGCTTCGCGCAGCAGCATGAAGCCGGTTCCCATTCATAACCAACTTACTAACAGGAACCTTGGGAGAACACCATGACCGCCAGCCTCACCGAGATCCCCGGCTACCTGGCCGGCACCTGGGCCATCGACCCGACCCACTCCAGCGTCGAGTTCACGGTCCGCCATCTGATGATCAGCAAGGTCCGCGGCCGGTTCACCACCTTCGAGGGCCGCCTGGTCACCGCGGCCGACCCGCTGGAGTCCACCGTCGAGGCCACGATAGAGATCGCCTCCGTCGACACTTCGAACGGGCAGCGCGACGACCACCTGCGCAACGCCGACTTCTTCGAGGTGGACAAGTACCCGACGATGACCTACCGCTCGACCGGCATCCATATGGAAGGCGGCGACTTCGTCCTCGACGGCGAACTCACCCTCAAGGACGTGACCCAGACCGTGCCCCTCACCCTCCAGGTGCACGGCTTCGGCCCCGACTACTTCCTGCCCGACCCGCAATCCGGCGCGCGGGCCGGCTTCACCGCCACCGGCGAGGTCAGCCGTCTGGCCTTCGGAGTCGGCGACAACAGCCCACTGCCCGGCGGCGGCCTCGGACTGAGCGACAAGGTCCAGATCACACTGGAGATCGAGGCCGTCCTGCAAAAGTAGTCTCCGCCCCGGGCGATCGCCCCGGGCGTGTCTCACGATCTACTGGACGCGCTCTAGGCGTCCTTGATCTCGCAGATGACGGCGCCGTTGGAGACCGTCTGGCCGACCTCCGCGGACAGCCCGGTGACGGTGCCCGCCTTGTGCGCCGTGAGCGGCTGCTCCATCTTCATGGCCTCCAGGACCACGATGGTGGCTCCCGCCTCGACCGTGGCGCCGTCCTCGACGAGGATCTTGACGATCGTGCCCTGCATTGGGCTGACCAGAGAGTCTCCACCGACGGCCGCAGCGCCGCCCTTCTTGCCGCCACGTCGCCGGGCCGGGGCCGCGGGGCCGGACCCGGAGGCGCCGGTGGAGGCGGTGGCGCCCAGCCCGGCGGGGAGCACCACCTCGATGCGCTTGCCGCCGACCTCGACGGTGACCCTCTCCCGCTCGGCGGCCTCTTCGGTCTCCACCGCCGCGTCGTACGGCGGGATCGTGTTGTCGAACTCGGTCTCGATCCAGCGCGTGTGCACCCGGAACGGCGCGTCGACGAACGCCGGGTCCTCGATGACCGTGCGGTGGAACGGGATGACCGTGGGCATTCCGCCGACCTCGAACTCCGCGAGCGCGCGTCGGGCGCGCTGGAGCGCCTCCGTCCGGTTCGCGCCCGTGACGATGAGCTTCGCGATCATCGAGTCGTACATCTGCGGGACCGTCATGCCCTGCTCGAAGCCCGAGTCGAGGCGCACGCCCGGCCCGCTCGGGGCGCTCCACCGGGTGATCGTTCCCGGCGCGGGCAGGAAGTTGCGGCCGGCGTCCTCCGCGTTGATGCGGAACTCGATCGAGTGGCCGCGCAGCGCCGGGTCGTCGTACCCCAGCTCCTCGCCCTCGGCGACGCGGAACATCTCGCGGACCAGGTCCACGCCGGCGACCTCCTCGGTCACCGGGTGTTCGACCTGCAGGCGGGTGTTCACCTCGAGGAACGAGATCGTGCCGTCCTGGCCGACGAGGAACTCGCACGTCCCCGCGCCGACGTACCCCGCCTCCCGCAGGATCGCCTTCGAGCTGGCGTACAGGGTCGCCAGCTGCTCCTCGGACAGGAACGGCGCCGGGGCCTCCTCCACCAGCTTCTGGTGCCGGCGCTGCAGCGAGCAGTCACGCGTCGAGACCACGACGACGTTGCCGTGCTGGTCGGCGAGGCACTGGGTCTCCACGTGACGCGGCTTGTCGAGGTATCGCTCGACGAAGCACTCCCCGCGCCCGAAGGAGGAAACCGCCTCGCGGACGGCCGACTCGTACAGCTCGGGGACCTCCTCGAGCGTACGGGCCACCTTCAACCCACGGCCTCCGCCGCCGAACGCCGCCTTGATGGCGATCGGCAGCCCGTTCTCGCGGGCGAACTCCACGACCTCGTCGGCGTCCCGTACCGGGTCTTTGGTGCCCGCGACCAGCGGAGCGCCGACCTTCTGCGCGATGTGCCGCGCCTGCACCTTGTCGCCCAGCGCCACGATCGCGCTCGGCGGTGGGCCGATCCAGGTCAGCCCGGCGTCGATCACCGCCTCGGCGAACCCGGCGTTCTCCGCGAGGAACCCGTACCCGGGATGCACGGCGTCGGCGCCGCTCTCCTTGGCGATCCGAAGCAGCTTGTCGATGTCGAGGTAGCTCTCGGCGGCCGTCTGCCCGCCCAGCGCGTACGCCTCGTCGGCGACCCGGGTGTGGAGCCCGTCCAGGTCCGGCTCGGAGTAGACGGCGACACTGCCGATTCCGGCGTCCCGGCACGCCCGTGCGATACGGACGGCGATCTCACCCCGGTTGGCGATCAGGACCTTGCGCACGTACGACTCCTCGCTCTTGCCGACCGACCAAGAGTTTAGGCAACCCGGCTTCTCTCGTGCTCAAGGGCCGCCGGGTTGCGGCGATCTCCAATGTAACCAACCACTTGCTCGGGCATCGCGGCGGTCACCCCACGGGGCTTCAGGCCAGGGCGATGAGCCGGTACAGAGGGTCGGGCCGAGCCACCTCCTGGTCCGGCAGCGAGGACAGCTCCTCGGCGATCCGTGCCGGATCGGCCGCACGGGCCCAGGGGATCCGGCCCTCCCGGATCCGCTCACACCACTGCCGCGGACTCCGGCCCTGCCCGATCCCGGTAAAGGTCGTCTCTCCGACCACCCGAAGACCGTGCCCGGCCGCCGACGCGACCACGCGGTCCACGTGGTCGGGCTCCTTCGGGACGTACGCACGCCGCGCGGCCGCCGTCACCGCGGCGACATCGCTGTCGACGGCGAAGGCGGCCTGGTTCTTGTCCACCGTGGTGATCAGGACGCCTCCGGCCCGCAGCACACGCGCGGCCTCGGCCCGCGCCTCTCCACCCCGGGACGCGTCGTACCCCGCGGCCTCGCGGTCATAGTCCAGCACAACGACAACGTATCGAAATCAGCCATAAAACGGCTTATCGAGTGTTGCGCGGATATGAATCCGCCTTTTTCGGATGCTGGAGTTCACCCATGGGGTCGACGGGAGCGCGAAGCGATCAGCTCCGCGCAGCGTTCCCGGAACTGCGGCAACCGCTGTACGAGCTCATTCAGTACTGCCACCATCTCGTCCGCGTCACGAAAGGGATAGCACTCAGAGTGCAGGGCTAGGCGGACCCGTACGACGTCATCGCCGGCACGCAACCACGACTCCAGAGTGCGTTGCATCGATGCGCCGTTCTCGGTGCCCGACCAGGCGGCGACTCCCAGATAGATATCCGCGTCGTCCAACGAGGTTCGCCCGGCGACCACGGCATCGGCGACAAGGTCGGCGATGTCCTCCGAACCCAGCACCACCATCAGGTCTTCGATGGCCGAACACAGCCCGTCGGTCGGCCCTCCATCGGGGCCTTCCTCCATCAGCGGGCGCACGGCCAGCAGCCTGGCGAGTGCCGCCTCCTGAGCCGACTCGATCACTCATGCCTCCGTACATTGAGCAGCGCTTCCTGTCCCATGGCGGGGTCCGCTCCCGGCCGATCGCAGAGCTCCGCGGCGGGTCCGATGAGGCGGGATATGGTACGGACGAGTGAAGCGCTTCGGCGGGAGACACCTCATGCCACGGACGTTCGCCGCCGAGCGCGGCTGGACCTGCGGCATCTCGCGCAAGGAGGAAGGCGCGCTCCTCGAGCGACTTCGCGGGGAGCCGTTCCACCCGCCTGAGCGGGCCCCGGACGCGTATCCGTTCCCCGTGCTCGGCCGCCACCGGCACCGGCTGTGGGACGTGATGCGCGGTGCGTATCGCGACCGGTCTGCGGTCGTCTTCGGATACCGGCGCGAGCAGGAGATCCTCGATGACAGTTTCGGCCGCCGCGGCTGGGAGAACTCGTCCTACTGGATCGCCGCCCTACTCGACCTGCCGGCTTCGGCGCCGCGCCTGCAGGTGACGCCTCGCACGTCGGCGCCACCCGAGCGACCGGGTGTCGTGACCGGCGATCCGCGCGTGGATGAACGGTTCCACGTCCACACCGACGACCCCACATGGGCGGGCGGGGCGCTGCGCGAGCTGGCCCCGATCCTGCTCGACGGGCCCGCTCAGGCGTGGCGCATCTCGGGCACGTCCATCCTGACGTGGAGTAGGGCCGACGGCATTCCACTCGCCCACGTCGAGGCCATGCTGGACCGACTGTCCACGATCGCCGGTTGCCTCGCGCCGCCAGCCTGAAGCGCGCGATTCACGCGGTCTGGTCCTGTCCGCTGCCGCCACCGAGGCCCCGGCAAGGGTTCCCGCCGTAATCCTCCGTGTCCGCTCGAGGACCGCCGTCGAGGCCTCCAACCGACCCGGCAATGCGCCGAACAAGAAGCTCGGAAAACCATGCGATCATGATGATTTCCGGTGCAATTCCGGTATTGCGCGCGACCGACCGTACTCGACGACCGAACTTCTCATCCGTCCATGACGGGCCCGCGGGCCGTCGTTGGGGGCGGGACGTCGAAGGGAGAAGCGATGCGCCCGAGGGCCCCCGGGGCGCTCGCCGTCCTGAGAGAGCCCGATTTCCGGCGATTCTTCATCGGTCAGTCGGCGTCGCTGCTCGGCGACGGCATGATCGGCGTCGCATTGGCGTTCGCGGTCCTCGACCTCACCGGGTCGCCCGCAGATCTCGGGTACGTTCTGGCGGCCAAGTCGATCCCCCTCATCGCGGGCCTGCTGGTCGGCGGTGTCATCGCCGACCGGCTGCCCCGCCGCCGGATCATGGTGGTCGCCGACCTGGCGCGCTTCCTCGGCCAGGGAACGATGGCCGCGTTGCTGATCGCCGGTCATGCGACGATCTGGGAGCTGGCGGCCCTCCAGGCGGTGCACGGCGCGGCGAGCGCCGTGTTCAACCCCGCGTCCACCGGCCTCGTTCCCGCCATCGTCACCGGCGGGCGCCTTCAGCAGGCCAACGCGTTGCGTGGTCTGGCGATCTCGATCGGGAAGATCGCCGGTCCCGTCCTGGCCGGCCTGTTGGTCGCGCTGGCAGGCCCCGGATGGGCGATCGCCGCCGACGCGGTCACCTTCGCGTTAAGCGCGATCACCCTCACCCGGCTACGACCGCCCGCGCACCGGCCGCCACCGGCTCAGTCCGTCGTACGCGACCTGCGGGAGGGCTGGACGGAGTTCAGCTCCAGACCCTGGCTGCTGACGCTCGTCACCACGGCGTCGCTCACCAACCTGCTGTTCGCGGCGTTCTACGTACTCGGCCCGGCGCTCACCGCCCGGTCGTCCGGCGGGCCGACGGAATGGGCCACCATCCAGGCCGTCATCGGCGCCGGATCTCTCATCGGCGGCATCGCCGCCCTGCACATCCGCCCACGACGCCCACTGCGTACGGGCGTGCTCGCCATCGCCCTCTGCGCGCTGCCCACCCTCGGTCTCGCCGCTCGCCTCCCCGTCATCGCCGTGGCCGGCCTCGCTCTGCTCTGCGGCCTCGGGATGACGGTCTTCAACACCTTCATGGAGACGGCCATCCAGCACCACGTCCCCGCGGGTGCCCTGTCCCGGGTCAGCGCCTACGACTGGTTCGGCTCCTTCGCCTGCCAGCCCATCGGCCAGGCCACCGCCGGTCCGCTCGCGGCAGGACTCGGCACCTACCCGGCCCTCTGGCTGACGGGCGTCCTACAGTTCCTCGTCGCCCTGGGCGCCCTCACGGTCCCCGCGATCCGCCGACTCCCGGCCGGAACCCCTGACGCGCCGACTGCCGTCCCCCAAGAGTCCTGAGTACGGCTTTCGGGCATGTCCCCCGAGTGGCAGAGGGGTGGAGATCCTCGACGCGCTCGCAGTTTAGGCCGACCGAACTGGTCCGGGAATCGGTGATATCACCTCGGTCGTCAGACTGCGGAGTTATGTGCGTCATGGCCGCTGTTGTCCGATCTTGTCGCAGGTCGGTGGCCGGAAGCGGACAGGGGGAAGGGTTCCGTGAGTGCCGCTGGCAATGCTTAATTGGCACGGAAATCTGAAAAGGGACCACTAAGAGTAGTGAGGTCACGTTCCAAATTGGGAGCGTCCCTCACTGTGCCGGCTCGGGCCGCCCCTGGGGTCGGAGCGATGGGGAAGCGCCGCGCCCAGCGTGGCCTGTTGCGACCTGCTCGTCCGCGGTGTCGCCCCGCATGGCCCGCACCGGTGCGACGGGGCATCGGAATCGACCGAGCGACGCGGAAGCGACAGCGAACGGAAAGGAGATGGCTGATGGGTGGCATCTACGGCGGCGATCCCGAGGCCATGAAGAGACTTGCCGGCCTCTTCCAGAAGCACGGGCACGAACTCGACCAGATCATCAGAGACCTCAACTCGAACACCCAGAGTAGCCAGAGCATCTGGCAGGGGCCAGGTGCCAACCGGTTCCGCGAGGCGTGGGCGCAGGCGAAGCCGTCATTCGACAAGATGGTCACCGCCTTCCAGGAGGCCCACAAGGACATCAACAGCCGGGCCGAGGGCTTCCGAAACGTCGGCAAGTAGTCGCCCCTCGGGACGGGGTGCCGCGGGCCGCGGCACCCCTGGTTCCTGTGCGTGTGCGCAGACCGGTCATGGACGCCCGTGGATTCTTCATGTGGCTCCCTGGATTGGGAAAGCCTGGCCCAGGCGGACGAAGAGACCGCGGCCGGTGGGGCCGTCTACCGAGATCTGGCGCGGGAGGCGGAGGTTGAAGACGTCGCCGTCGTCGGGGGAGTTGACGGCGAGGAGGACGCCGGTGCGGGAGCGTCGCGTGTCGGCGATGAAGCCGCTGTAGCCCCGCGACAGATCCTGGGTGGTGCCGCCGATGATGACGGCCTGTTCGGCGTCCCTGGCCTCCCGGAGCACCCGGACGAGCACGTCGTCGAAGGGCGTCGAATCCAGGAGTTCCGCGTCGTCGACCACCACCACGTACCGGCTCACCCCGCCGACGACCTCCTCGAACCGGTAGGTGTCGTCCGGTGTCTCCAGCACTGCCAGCACGCCGGGCTCACCACGCAGCTCCCGCAGCGGCGAGCGGCGCGGGCAGATCAGAACCACCGGCACGGTGCCGTCACCGATCTTCGGATCGAGCAGCGACGTGACCATGGTCATGAGGACGGTCGAGCGACCCGACCGAGGTGGGCCGGCGACGGTGAAGCCGGGGCCCTCGGCGAGGAGGTCGACGCCGACCGGGCCGAGTTCGTCGCCGCCCGCGCCCACCAGCGCCCACAGCGGGGACGGTGCAATGAAGTCCGGGTCCAGAGCCAGCGCCTCACCGTAAGTGATGCGTACCGGGAGCTCGTCGACGTGCAGCGGCCGCTGGGCGCGGGACGGGCGGTCGTACGACCGCTCGGCCTCGCGGGAGAGACGTTGCAGCGCGGCGACCTGGGCGGTGCCGGAGGCGACCTCGGTCAGCAACGCGATCTGCGATTCACGCAGCGCGGCCCCACCAGGCCCGACCGGCTCGAGTACGCGGCCGGGCGGCATGTCGCCCGGCACCTGGCGTTCGTTGACGCCCGCGTACGTGTAGTCGTTCGGGTCGGCCATGCGCAGGGTGAGGCGGTCGTCGAACACCGTGGAGACCTGGCCGGTGAGGCCGGTGCGGTCGCCGGTGAAGACGGCGCGCAGGCCGACGGCGGCGCCTTCGCGGAGGAGGCGCAGGACGGAGTCGATGAGGCGGCCGTAGTCGTAGTTCTCGAAGGCGGCGACGAAGCCCTCCCAGCGATCCAGCATGAGGAGCATCCAGGGCAGGCGCTCGGACGGGGCCACCGCGGCGCGTTGTTCGGCCAACGAGGAGAAGCCGGTCGCGGCGAGGATTTGCTGGCGGCGGCCTACCTCGGCGTGGAGGCGGGCTAGGAGGCGTTCGATGCGTTCCGGCTGGTCGCGGGCGACTACGGCGCCGCAGTGTGGGAGGGCGACCAGGGGGAGGAGGGCGTTCGCGCCGCAGTCGATGGCGTACAGGTGGACGTCGGCGGGCCCGCAGGTCGAGGCGAGGGAGCCTCCGAGGGTCCGGAGGACGGTCGACCGGCCGGAGCGGGCCGCCCCGGCGACGTACAGGTGGCCGCCGTGCACCAGGTCGAGGGCGAGGACGGAGCGGGACTGGGCGGACGGCAGATCGGTCAGGCCGTACGCGAGCGGTGGCACGTCGTCGTGGTCGGTGAAGATCGCGGGCAGGTCTTCGAGGGTGACGCGGGTCGGCAGCGGCTCCAGCCAGGGCGGTGGCTGGTCGTCCAGGCCGGCGCGGTCGGCGGCCTCGCGGATCGCTCCGACGAGTGTCTTGAGGTCGGTGACGGTCGTGGCCTCGTCTTCGGCCACCTCGGTGAAGGAAAGGGGGCGGCCGAGGCTCGGCCAGGGCAGGGGGACGACCTCGGCGGGGACCGCTGTGTGGGCGCCGGGGCGGCGGCCGCCGATCCGGGCCGACTGGACGGCCTGCGGAGCTGCGGCGCCGGACCGTACGTAGCACCGGCCGGGTGCGGACTTGGAGATCCGGGCGGCGGACGGGTCGTCGATGACGTCGGCGGAATGCTCGGGGCTGGTGACGCGCAGCGCGATCCGCAGGTTGGTGTTGGCGCGGATGTCGGCGGTGACGACCCCGGCGGGGCGCTGGGTGGCGAGCAGGAGATGGACACCGAGGGAACGGCCGCGGCGGCCGATGTCGACGAGGCCGTCGACGAAGTCGGGCAGGTCTTCGGCCATCGTGGCGAACTCGTCGATGACCAGGACGAGGCGCGGCATCCGGGACGACGCGCGGCGGTCGCCGTCGTCGTGCAGCTCGTAGTAGTCCTCGATGTCCTTGGCCCCGGCGTGCAGCAGGATCTCCTCGCGCCGTCGCAGCTCGGCGCCGAGGGACTCGAGGGCGCGTTCGGTGAGGTGGCCGTCGAGGTCGGTGACCATGCCGGCGACGTGCGGCAGTGACGCGCAGTCCTTGAACGCCGCGCCGCCCTTGTAGTCGATCAGCACGAACGTCATCTCGTCGGGGCGGTTGGCGACCGCGAGCGACGCGATGACGGTCTGCAGGAGCTCGGACTTGCCCGCGCCCGTCGTGCCGGCGATGAGGCCGTGTGGGCCGTCGACGCGCAGGTCGATGGTGAAGACCCCGTCGGCGGACAGGCCGATCGGCGCGGTGGTCGTACGGCCGCCGGCCGCCCAGATCGCCTGGACGTGGGCGGCGGTGGGCGTCGGCATGCCGAGGATCTCGAGGAGCCGGGCCTCGCGCGGGACCATCGACTCGGCGTCGTCGCGGGACACGTCGCGTACGGGGGCGAGGGCGCGGGCCATGCGGTCGCACCAGCCCGTGGACACCTGGTCGGCCAGGATCGGGCCGATGGAGTCGAGCCCGTGGCCGCGCAGCCGTACGTGATCGGGGCGGTCCCAGTCCCAGACGGCGACGGCGGTGCACTCCTCGGGCAGGAGGCGCTCGTCGTCGTCGACGCAGATGGCGTGCAGCCCGACCATGGGCCCGCCGGACAGCACCTGGGGCATGCCGGGCACCCGGCGCAGCTGCCGTGCGCCGTCCATGACCAGGAGGATGTCGTACGGGCCGGAGCCCTGCGCGGGGCCGCCGAGCAGCCCGCTCGAGGAGCCGTCGGCGGCGCGGCGGCGTTCGGTGATGCGGATCGCGAGCTCGGTGATGCGCCGGGCGACGGACTCGGGGTCGGCGCCGATGAGGGCGACGCACTCCTCGCCTTCGCGGGGCGTGGAGTGCGGCAGCCAGCGCACCCAGTTCCAGTGTTCGGCGCCGTCCGGGTCCGACGACAGGACGACGATCGCCAGGTCGCGGGGGCTGTGCAGCGCGGCGGCCTGGGCGACCAGCCAGCGGGCGAGGGCGCGGGAGCGGTCGCGCGGTCCGGCCAGCCCGATCACGCCGAGGTCGGCGAGCGGCAGGGTGACCGGGACGGCGTGCGCGACGGGCGGCTCGGGCATGACGGGCTCGGTGTCGCCGCCACGGCCCGGGGTGAGCTCGATGCGGGCGGGCCGGTCGGCCACGCCGACGCGCAGGTGCAGCGCGTCGGCGTCGGCGCGGCGGCGCTCCCAGAGCCGTCGCCGGGGGCCCGTGGCGGTCAGCAGCACCTCGGCCGGGTCGGGCGCGAGGGCGCGGAGGTCGTCCTCGTCGGCGCGCCGCAGGGCCTCCAGGGTCTCGTCGAACTCGGCCTTGGCGTGCCGGTAGTCCTTCATCGCCTTCTTGTAGGACCTGCGGCCGTACAGCCGGTCGCCGATCCACTCGCCGACCTGGATGACGGGGTACGCCAGGGCCATCAGCACCCAGTACCACTGGCCGGTGACCACGGCCATGACGACGCCGGTCACGGCGAACAGCAGGGACCCCAGCAGTCGGAGCCGTTCCCGCCGGCTCGGCGGGGGCTGCTGCGGGACCTCGAGCGCGGAGCGCCGCTCGGGCGGCAGCAGGCGCGGCGGCCGGTTGTAGGCGAGCCCGCCGTCCTCGAGGGGCGACAGGTGCGCGTCCGGGGCGGTGGACGGGACGTACGTCAGCATGGACGACCCGACCATGAGGACTCCGCCCGGCGGCCACTCGACGGTGCCGTCGAGGGCGTGGCCGCTCACGGTGACGCGGTGCGACTCGACCGTGATCAGCAGGGCGTGCGGTGGGACGGACGGGTCGCCGAGGCGTACGTCCACGTCGGGACCGCTGCCGACGGTGGTCTCGCCGATGCCGATGCGGTGCACCGCGCCGGAGACGGGGCCGCCGGTCACGCGGATCTCGGCGCTCCCGGTGGGCTCGCTCAGGACGGTCGCGACGGCGTCGGCCGGGTCGAGGGCCACGAGCGCGCCGTCGCGCAGCACCCGCGCGGCGGGCGTGGCCGGGTCGAGCATGCGCCCGCCCGCCCAGAGAGGCGGCGCGGATTCCGTTACCCAGCGTGCGCTTGGTAGGTGAACGACTTCCGCGAGGGCCTCTTTGACCGGCTCGGTGTTCAGCGCCGTAATAAGTGATCTCGCAACGGTTTCTACCGTCATATCGGAATCACCGTTGATCACGACGTCACGGGGACCGTGATCGGTCATCACCGTGAGCGAGATTCGCATTACCCCTCCGGATTCGCCGTCTGCCGGACCAGGATAGAGAGGGTGCCGGGGTCTCTCCAGCGGGTCAGGCCGAGTGCTCGCTTGATCGCCTTACTAGTTGGTGACATGCGTGACCGAAACAATCTGTCGTTGCCGCATTGACGCCGGGCGGTAAGGGCGGAACGATGGTTCGCCGCGTACCCGTCAACGCCGACAGTCCGCAATCCCCCGAATTGGCGGAGCAGCCAGTGACGACGAGCAGTGATCGCAAGAGCGTCGCCGACACCTCCGGGCGGCCGTCGCTCGCGGTGGCGGCCGGCCACCGGATTCCCGTACCACCCCGGGAGCGCAAGCCGGCGATGGCGGCGCTGGCCGTGCTGCTCATCGTCGGAGGTGCGCTGGTCAGCGCCTATCTGGTGATGGCCAGCGGGCAGCGGGTCCCGGTCATCCGGGTCGCCCAGCCGGTGGCGGCGGGCCAGCGGATTCCGGCGGCCGCGCTGGAGGAGGTCCAGGTCTCGGCGACCGGCGGCCTCGACTACATCCCGTGGCGGGACCGCGCGAGGGTCACCGAGACGTACGCGACCGTCACCCTCGTCAAGGGCTCGCTGCTGACCAACGGAATGATCAGCACCGGTGCCTCGGCGGCCAAGGGCACCGTCGTCGTCGGGCTGGCCCTCAAGCCCGGGCAGCTTCCGGCGGGCGGCCTGCACCCCGGCGACCGCGTCGCGGTGTACTCCGTGGCGGTGCAGGGACAGACCGGCATCCAGGCCGGCGCCGTCCTCGCGCCCGCGGCGATGGTGTACGACGTCGCCGAGCCCGGCCAGAACGACATCCAGAGCGACCAGGTCCAGGTGTCGGTGACCGTGCCCACCGACGAGGCGCCGCTCGTGACCCAGGCGGCGTCGGCGGGCGCGGTGGCGGTCGCCGTCCTCGCGCCCGGCGAGCAGGCGTCGGGCAAGCGGCCGCGGGCCACCGCCCCGCAGACGGCCGTACCCCCGACGCCGCAGCAGTCGACGACGGAGCAGCAGCCGACCGGGCGCGAGCCGACCCCTGAGCGCACCTCACGCCGGCCCACGGCGGGCACCTCGCACGGCGGCTCGACGGGCAGACCCTGATGGCGCTCATCGTCCTGGCGGCCGACAAGGGAGCGCCGGGCGTCACGACCGCCGCCGTCGCGATCGCGGCGGTCTGGCCGCGCCCGGTGCTGCTGGCCGAGTGCGACCAGGCGGGCGGCGACCTGGTCTACCGGCTGCCCGGCGAGGACGGCGGCATGCTGAACCCCGCGCGCGGCATGCTGAGCCTGGCCGCCACCGCGCGGCGCGGGCTGCGCGCCGAGCAGATCTGGGAGCACACGCAGCGGCTCGTCGGCGGCCTGGACGTGCTCGCCGGCCTCACCAACGCCGAGCAGGCGCAGGGGCTCACCTGGCTGTGGGGGCCCCTTGGCCGCGCGTTCGCGGACCTCACCGTCCCCGGGTTTCCCGGGGACGTACGGGACACGGCTCCACCGGTCAACGGCGGTCCGCCCGCCACCACCGTGCCCGCGCCCGCGGTCGACGTGGTCGCCGACTGCGGGCGGCTGGGCGCCGGATCGGCGATGACCGATCTGCTCCGCGAGGCGTCCACCATCGTCCTGTTCACTCGCGCCACCCTCGAACACGTCGCTCACCTGCGTGAACGCATTAATTCCCTCGCATCGGAACTCGGAGGCCACGCCGCGCCGCCGATCGGTGTGGTCGTCGTGGCCGATCCCCGCGAATACCGCACCTCACTCACCGAGGTCGGCCGGATCATTTCCAATGCCAAATTGCCCGCGAGCGTTCTGGGGGGTTTCGCGCTGGATCCCAAGGGTGCTGAAATGCTCAGGGGGCGATGGGGCGGAAGGCTTGACAGATCACTGTTGATTCGTTCGGCCCGGCAGATCGCGGGCGGGCTCGCCGCGCGGGCCGCGGGCGGTCCGGAGACGGGCCGCGAGGGGCAGGGAGCGGCTAGTGGATCACAGTCTCGTTAAGCGACTGCGGCAGGAGGTGGGCGGGCGGCTCGCCGACCAGCGCCGCCTCGACGCCGCCAACGGCATCGCGCCCATGAGCTCGGAGGACGAGCGGCAGTTCGCCCGCGCCTTGATCGGGCAGGTCCTCGAGGAGTACGCCCGGTCGGAGATCGGCGCCGGTCGCCGACCGCCGAACGCCGAAGAGGAGGAGCAACTCGCGGCCGGCGTGCACGCCGCCCTGTTCGGCGTCGGCCGGCTCCAGCCGCTGCTCGAGGACTCCGAGATCGAGAACATCGACGTCAACGGCTGCGACCGGGTGTTCATCGGGTACGCCGACGGCCGGGAGGTCATGGGCGAGCCGGTCGCCGAGTCCGACGAGGAGCTCGTCGAGCTGATCCAGATCCTGGCGGCCTACAGCGGGCTGTCCAGCCGGCCGTTCGACTCCGCCAACCCGCAGCTGGACCTGCGGCTGCCCGACGGGTCCCGGCTGTCCGCCGTCATGGACGTCACCGTACGGCCCGCGCTGTCGATCCGCCGGGCCCGGCTCGGCAAGGTGTTCCTGTCCGACCTGGTGGGCAACGGCACGCTCAGCACCGAGATGGGGCTGTTCCTGCGCGCGGCGGTCGCGGCCCGGAAGAACATCATGATCGCCGGGGCGACCAACGCCGGGAAGACGACCCTGCTGCGGGCCATCGCCAACGAGATCCCGGCGAACGAACGCCTCATCACCGTCGAACGCGCGCTGGAGCTCGGCCTCGACCACTTCCCCGAGCTGCACCCCAACGCCGTCGCGCTCGAGGAGCGGCTGCCGAACTCCGAGGGCCAGGGCACGATCACCATGGCCGAGCTCGTCCGCCGCTCGCTGCGCATGAACCCCTCCCGCGTGATCGTCGGTGAGGTGCTCGGCGACGAGATCGTCACGATGCTCAACGCGATGACGCAGGGCAACGACGGCTCGCTGTCCACGATCCACGCCAACTCCTCGTGGGAGGTGTTCAACCGGATCGCGACGTACGCCCTGCAGTCCGACGAGCGGCTGCCGATCGAGGCCACGCACATGCTGATCGCAGGTGCCATCGACTTCGTCGTCTTCATCGAGAAGCGCAACGACTACGTCCAGGGCGGGCGGCTGCGCCGCTTCGTCTCCAGCATCCGCGAGGTCACCGGCTGCGACGGCCGGGTCCTGTCCAGCGAGATCTTCGAACCGGGCTCGGACGGCACCGCCGTGCCCGCCGCGCCCATCGCCTGCGCCCAGGAGCTCGTACCCTTCGGCTACGACCCGTCCCTCGGGGTCTCCTGGTGACGGGCGATCTCGCCGACGTCGCCGCGCTTCCGGCGATCCTCGCGGGCGCGATGATCGGCGGCGGCGTCTTCCTGCTCATCGTCGCGATTCGCGGCGTGCGGCCTCACCCGGGCCGGCCGTCCGGGCGCAGCCGCGAGGAGCTCGTCCGTACGCTCAGCACGCGTACGGCGCTGGCGGTCATCGCCGGCGTCGCCGCATTGATCGTCACCCGCTGGCCCGTCGCGGCGGTCGGCACCGGACTGCTCGTCCTCGGCTGGAACACCTTCGGCGGCGGTGCCGCCGAAGAGCGCCGGGCGATGGCCCGGCTCGAGGCGCTCGCCGCCTGGACCGAGTCACTGCGCGACACCATCGCCGGCGCGGTCGGTCTCGAGCAGGCCATCCCGGCGTCTCTCCGCGCCGTGGCGCCCGTGCTGGAGCCGCACGTACGGGCCCTCGTCGACCGTCTCCACACCCGCGTTCCGCTCGCCGACGCGCTCCGCAAGTTCGGCGACGAGCTGAACGACCCGTCCGCCGACCTCGTGGTCGCCGCGCTCATCCTCAACGCGCGGTTGCGCGGCCCCGGTCTGCGCGACATGCTCGGGGCGCTCTCGACGTCCGCCCGCGCCGAGCTCGACATGCGCCGCCGCGTCGAGGCGAACCGCCGCACCACGCGCCGCAGCGTCCAGATCGTCGTGGGCGTCTCGGTCGGCACGGCGTTGTTGCTGGCCGTCTTCAACCGGTCCTACGTGAAGATGTACGACTCGTTCACCGGCCAGCTCGTCCTCGCCGTGGTCGTCGGCCTGTTCGCCGCCGGGTTCCTCTGGCTGCGCAGGCTCGCCAGGTACGAGATGCCGCAGCGCTTCCTCGGCGGGACCGACACCGACCGTCCCGGCGTGCCCGGCGAGGTGCCCGAGACCGTCGCGCGCTGGCAGGGCCGTACCGGAACCGGCCCCAACCCCACGGTCAAGGGAGGCACCCGATGACCATCGCGCTGCTGGCCGGAGCCTTCTTCGGACTGGGCGGATACCTCCTGTTCCGCGCCCTGTTCCCGCCACGGCCGGGCCTGGCCGCACGCCTCGCGGCATTCGACGCCGCCCGCCGGCGCGGCGAGACGAAGCCCGAGCGCAGCGCGTCCGGCGACTCGGGCCGCTTTCCCGGGCTGCGCGCCCATGCCGGCCGCTCCCTGGCGGCCTTCTACGAGGCCCGGGGATGGCAGCAGCGCTCGGCTCGCGCGGATCTCGCCCTGCTGGACCGGTCGTTCGAGGCGTTCCTCGCCACGAAGTTCCTGCTGTCGGCGGCGGCGATCGTGTTCATCCCCATCCTCGTCGGCTGGTTCGCCGTCCTGGGGATGCGGGTCGCGGTGGCCGTCCCGGTGTGGGTCGGCCTGTTGTTCGCCCTCATCTTCTTCCTGCTGCCAGACCTGAAGCTGCGCCAGGAGGCGGCGGCGCGGCGCCGTGACTTCCGGCACGCCGTCAGCGCCTTCCTCGACCTGGTCGCGATGAATCTCGCGGGCGGGCGCGGCGTCCCCGAGGCCCTGATGACCGCGGCGAACGTCGGCGACGGCTGGGCCATGCGCCGCATCCGCGACGCCCTGTCCAACGCCCGCATCACCGGCATCACGCCCTGGCAGGCACTCGGCCGGCTGGGCGAGGAGGTCAGTGTCGACGAGCTTCGCGACCTGTCCGCCGCGCTGGCCCTGGTCGCCGACGACGGAGCGAAGGTGCGCCAGTCGCTCTCCGCCCGCGCGGCGAGCATGCGCAGCCGCGAACTCGCGGACATCGAAGGAAAGGCAGGTGAGCAATCCCAGTCGATGCTCGTCGCCCAGCTACTGCTGTGTGCCGGTTTTCTCATCTTCCTTGCCTACCCGGCGGTGATGCGGGTCGTCGCCACATGACCGCAGACGGCACGGGAACTGTCCTCCGATCCACCCGAGGTGTTTCATGCAGTGGTTGAATCCGATGAACGACCCCCTCATCGTCTATGCGCGGACCTACGTCGACGCGCGCATCGAACGGCTCCGCCAGGACACCGACAAGTCCCGCGGGGCGTCCGCCATCGAATGGGCGATCATCACCGGGATCCTCGCCCTTATCGCGATCAGCGTCGGCTGGATCATCTTCCGACGGGTCAAGTCCGCCGCCAACAAGATCAACGTGAATAACGGCCCCGGCGGCGGCTGAGGTGTGGTGGGGAGCGGCGCGCCGTACGCAGATTCGCGAGAAGGCGGACCGGGGTGCGAACACCTTGGAACTCGCGTTGCTGACGCCGATCCTCCTGCTCGTCATCCTGCTGGTGGTCCAATTCGCGATGGTGTATCACGCCCGGCATGTCGCCCTCGCCGCGGCGCAGTCCGGTGCCCGAGTCGCCCGAGAACAAGGCGGCGGTGACTGGAAGGGACAGGCTGAGGCGAAGGCGCGGGAGTACGTCCAGCAGATCGGTCCGGAGCTGCTGACCCGGGTGACGCCACAGGCCGGCGGCGACCAGAACCAGCGGTGGGTCACCGTCACCGGCACCGCCGTCCGGGTCGTGCCCTTCATGACCTTTCACGTCACCCAGCGATCCGGCGGGCCGATCGAGTGCTACCGGCCTGACGTCGGCTCCGGTACGGCATGCGGGAACGGGACGCGATGACGGGACCAGCGACCGAGAGCGCTTCGGCGGCGAGTCCGAGGCCCACGGTGAGCACCTCGGCGGCGAGGCCGACGTCGATCGCGGCACGTGTGACCGTGAGGAGGCGGTCGACGCCCCCGGACGCAGGCACGATGGCCCTGGAGCTGGCCATCCTGACTCCGATCCTCGTGGCGTTCATGATGCTGATGGTCGGGCTGGGCCGGATCGTGGAGGCGCAGAGCCAGGTCGACGGCGCCGCCCGTGACGCGGCGCGGGCCGCGTCGGTCGCCCGCGACCGCGGGAGCGCGCGGGTCGACGCGGACAACGCGGCGAAGGCGACCATGAGCGGCGACAAGCGGTGCCGGGGCGGGCCGCAGACCGACCCGGACTTTCGCGACTGGCGCCCTGGCGGCCAGGTCTCCGTCACGGTGCGGTGCGACATCGACCTGGGCGGCCTGTCGCTGATCGGTCTGTCCGCGTCCAGGACAATGGTCGGCAAGGCGACCGCTCCCCTCGACACGCTGCGGAGGATCGATTGACCCCGTGGCGTAGGGCGGTGGACGAGGGCCGCGACCGGGGTACGGTCGCGATGTTCACCACGATCTTCGCCCTCTTCGTCATCGTGCTGGCCGGCCTGGTCGTCGACGGCGGTCTGGCGATCCACGCCCGCCAGCGCGCCGCGGACATCGCCGAGCAGGGTGCCCTCGCCGCCGCCGACGAGGTGGACCAGGACGTCCTGCGGCAGACCGGCGAGGCGCGGATCACCGACCCGCGCGCGGCCTGCGCCCGCGCCGAACGCCTCGTGGCCACCTATCCCGAGGTGACGGGACGGGCCAAGTGCCAGATCGAGGGCGGCCGGACCGCGCGGGTCGTCGTGCAGATCAAGGTCCGGCTTCAACTGCTCGCGATCGTCCCCGGCTTCAGCGACTTCACGATGACGTCCGCGGCGACCGCTCACCCTCAGGAGGGGATCTGATGAGAAGGGTGCGCGACCAATGAGCGAGCGAACCGAGCGAATCATCAGCACAGCGCCCGTCAAGGAGGGCGTATGAGCGAGCGGAGCGAGCGAATCGTCAGCATGGCGCGCCCGGTCACTCCTCCGACGCCGGGAGGTCGGTCGGGGTCGGTTGGTCGGGCGAAGAAGGAGGGCGTATGAGCGCCATACGGCGGCAGCCCGCGCGGATCGACCGCGGACGAGGGCCCGGTGACGTGGTCGTCGGTGTGCTCGCGCTCGCCGCCATCGCCGCGCTTCTCGCGGGCGTCCCGTTCGCGCTGCTCACCTTCTTCGGCTCGCCGATCCCGAGCCGGATGCCGTCGATGGAGACGTTCACGCAGCGCCTGGACACCACCGCGCTGATGCGCATCCTCGTCCTCGTCGTGTGGCTGGCGTGGGTGCAACTGGCCGCCTGCGTGATCGTGGAGGTGTACGCCGGGATCCGCGGGGTGGGCGTGCCGGCCCGGGTGCCGTTCGCCGGCGGCCCGCAGGCGGTCGCGCATCGGCTCGTCGTCGCCGCGCTGCTGCTGTTCACGGCGACGACCGTCGTCGTACCGGCGTTGACCGCGCCTCGGGCGACGCACGTCCAGGTCAAGGACCCGCCGCCGCGCCAGCAGCCGCGGCCGGCCGAACGCCCCGAGGCCGTCACCCGGCAGGCACCGGAGCCGGACTCCGACGCGCCCGCCCCCATGGAGCACAACGCCGTCCGCAAGATCTACCGGGTCCGTCCCCCGGAGGGACGGCACCACGAGAGCCTCTGGGAGATCGCCGAGAAGTGCCTCGGCGACGGCCGCCGCTACCGCGAGATCTACACGCTGAACAAGGGCAAGCTGCAGCCGGACGGCACCCGGCTGACCATGGCGAGCCTGATCCGCCCGGGCTGGGTGCTCGACATGCCGGCCGACGCCACGCACGTGGAGGTCGTCCACCGGGGCCCGCACGACGGGCAGCACGAGCACGGGGTGCCGCACTCCGAGGTCCCCGGAGGCGTCCACCACCACGGCTCCGTCAACACCGAGAAGCAGGCGGTCGAGGCGGCCCGGCGGGCGGCGCGCGAGGAGGCCCGGGAGGAGCACGCCAAGCAGGAGGGCCATCAGGGCGCCGGCTCGCAGAACGGACACGGCACCGGCTCCCAGGAGGGCGGTCAGGGGCCCGGCAGCCCCGGCCAGGAGACCGGTCGCCCACCGGCCGCACCGGCGCCGCACCCGACGGGCACGGCGCCGTCCGTACGGCCGCCCGCCCACGCGTCGCCGGGCGCCGAGCGGCCGGCCCCCGCCCAGCCCGAGTCATCGCGGCACCCGTCGCAGTCCCCGGCCGAGCGGCCCTCGCACCTGCCGGCGTTCGGGTGGCCCGAGGAACTGGCCGTGGCATCGCTGCTCGCCGCCGGGCTGCTCGCCGTGCTCGGCCGGCGGCGGCGCGAGCAGCTGTGGCGCCGGGCGTTCGGCACCAGAATCGCCCGGCCGGACGGGGAGGCCGCGCTCGCCGAGCAGGCGCTGCGCATCGGCGCGGACACCGACGCCACGCGCCTCCTCGACCTCGGGCTGCGGCAGATGTCGAAGGCCCTCGCCGCCGAAGGGCGCACGCTGCCCACCGTGTACGGGGTGCACCTCGGTACCGACAGCCTCGACCTGTGGATCGCCCCCGCCGACCGTAACCCGCCCGCACCGTGGGAGGAGTACGACAACGGGCAGGTCTGGCGGCTCAACGCCGGCGCCCTCGACGGGCTGCCCACCGCGGACCTCGCGGACGTCCTCGCGCCGTACCCGGGACTGGTCTCGATCGGCACCAACGACACCGGCCGGATCCTCGTCGACCTGGAGACCGCGCACGGCCTGATCTCCCTGCAGGGCCCGGACGAGATCCGCCGCGCCGCGCTCGCCGCCGTGGCGGTCGAGCTGGCGACGAACCGCTGGTCCGACCACATGCGGATCACGCTCGTCGGCTTCGGCGAGGAGCTGTCGCTGATCGCCCCGGATCGCATCCGCGCCGTCGCCACCCTCGCCGAGGCGCTGCCGGAGCTGGAGAGCCGCACCGAGGAAGTGCGGCAGGCCCTGGCGGCGTCGGGCGTGGACTCCGTTCTCACCGGCCGCTGCCGCGGCGTGTTCGGCGAGGCGTGGATGCCGCACTACCTGATCATGGCCGACCCGCCGACGCCCGAGGAGGCCGAGCGCCTGGTCGCCCTGGCCCGTACCGGCCAGCGGATGGCGGCCGGGTACCTCGTCGCGGGCGAGACGCCGGGTGCGACGTGGACCTGGGACGTCACGCCCGACGGGCGGCTCCGCGCCGGGGTCCTCGGGTTCGACGTCGAGGCGCAGCTCGTCCCCGAGCAGCACTATCGGGCGGTCCTTGAGCTGTTCCGTACCGCCGGGCGAGTGGAAGGCGTCCCGTACGGCGGGATCGATGCGGAGCCGGCCGTGCCGCCCGCGATGGGGGAGACCCGGCCGACGGTCGACATCCGGCTCCTGGGCACCGTCGAGGTGGACGCGCCGGGCGTCGTGGAGGAGAGCCGCCGGGCGCTGTGCACCGAGGCCCTGGTCTACCTGGCGACGCATCCCGAAGGCGTGCACCCGACCGTGCTGGGCGGCGCGGTGTGGCCGCGCGGTGTGGCGGCGCCGGTGCGCGACGCGACGGTCGCCCGCGTCGCCGACTGGCTCGGACTCGACTCACGCGGCCGCCCCAACCTGTACCACGACGAGCGCGGCCGGATCCGGCTCGGCTCGGAGGTCCGGGTCGACTGGGAGATGTTCCGCTGGCTCGTCTGGCGGTCGGCCGCCGAACCCGCCTCCGAGACGGCCTACCTCACCTACGCCCTCGACCTCGTACGCGGCCCGCTCATGGACGGTCGCCCGCGCGGCCGGTACGGCTGGCTGGCGGCCGAGGACCTGGAGTACGAGGCGACCGCGCGCATCGCGGACGTCGCGCACCGGCTCGTCCTCATGCGACTCGACGACGGCGACGCCCGGGGCGCGGTCTCCGCGGCCCGCGCCGGGCTGCGGCTCGCGGTGGACGACGAGGGCCTGTGGCGTGATCTCCTGCGCGCCACCCACGCGACCGGCGACCACGCCGCGGTCCGCGACGTCGTGGAAGAGCTGAGCGAACGCGTCAGCGCCGACCCGTTCGCCGCCCAGATGCAGCCCGAGACCGAGGCGTTGGTCGAGGAGCTCGTCCCCCAGTGGCGCGGCGTCGTCGAAGGCGCCGGCTGATCGCCGGCCGACACTAACGGTAGATGCCGGTGTGTCCGAGTGAGAACCGGCCGGGTTGCGGGAAGACGCACAGGCCCTGCGGGGACGGGCCGACCGGGAGACGGTGGAGGATCCGCCCGGTCCGCGTGGAGACGGCGAAGACTCTGCCGGCCGCCTGGGCGGACAGCCACAGCACCCGGCCGTCCGCCGACACCCCGCCCATGTCGGGCGCTGCCGGGACGCGCCAGCGGCCCACCACGCGGCGTTCGGCGAACGAGATCAGCGAGACGGCCCGCGCCCCGGTGACATAGAGGGTCGTGGCGTCCCGGCTGGGGGAGAGCCCGTCCGTGCCGCGTCCGGTGGCGACGAAGCCATCCGTGCGCAGGCGCTCGGCGTCGACCAGCCACACGCCGCCGCGACCGGCGTCGGCGACGTAGAACGTCCCGCCGTCCGGAGAGAGGCGGACGTCCTGTGGGCGCGATCCAGCCGCGAGCCGGAGTGTGCCCGTGACCCGGTGCCGGATCAGGTCGACGCGGGCGAGCCGCCCCGATCCGGAACATCCCACGAGCAGAGTGGACCCGTCGGCGGACAGGTCGGCGCCGGCCGGGTCGGGGCAGGGCAGACGGACGGCCGAGCGGAGCCGCATGGTCCGTGGGTCGCGGAGTTGGAGACGTCCCGGCCGCGCGCCCAGCACGAGAGCGTCCCGGCCGTCGAGGGTGAAGTAGAGGTCCACGGGGTTCGCGACGGGCACGGTACGGCCGAGGGCGCCGGTCCGTGGGTCGATCGGTACGAGCCCTGCCGCCTCGGTGACCCACAGCGTCCGCAGATCCCAGGACGGGACGACCTGCCGTGGCGCGCGGCCGACCGGGACGCGGCGGAGCAGGCGGTACGTGCGGGCGTCGATGACGTCGACCGCGGCGCCGACCGGGACGTACAGCCGGGGCGGCAGACGCCGGGCCACGGGACCGAGCATGCCCGCCTGCGTTGCGGCGTAGACGCTGGAGCGCCGCTCGGACGCGCTACGCCGGTCCAGGGAAGGCGAGGGTGTGGCACGAGGCCGGATGTACGGCGCCGGCCCGCCGAGCGCCAGCACGGGGGAGTCGGGCCCCGGCCGGCCGCGGAAGGGCACCGGCGACCGGCACCCGCCGAGGACCGCGCATCCGACGGCCAGCACCACGGCGACCGCGATCCGGCCGCGCGCCGCCGGTCTGCACCCCTCCATAAGTGCCGGACTCTAACCGGTTGAGGGCGGATCGTGAGCGGATAATCACGAAGAGGTTGCCATCGGCTCGAACGAGCATGCGCCCTCAGACCGCCCGACATGGACGCACTCCGCTACAGGAGGGGAAGAAGATGACCTTTCACGACTACCTGGTGTCCGGTCCCCTGTTCCCGGACGACTTCGACGATCTCATCGAGCGCGACATGGACGATGGACGCGATGTCTCGTTCCTGTTCGAGGAGTGAGATGTCCTGGCGGAGGGCCGCGTTCGCCGGATAACAGACCGCGTTGGACCGCTACGGGAGGGCGCTGGTGCGCCAGGCGCCGGGGCCGTGGGGGAGGGGGCGGCGGAGCCGGCGGGAGCGGTCCGCCCACGCGGACCGGCGGGGCGGGGGTGTCGCTCCGGTGGCCTCGGCCGCCCGGGCGCGGGCGGTCAGCACCGCGACCAGCGCGGCGATCTCCTCCGGTGACGCGTCGCCGCGTACCACCTGCAGGAAGGGGCGCTCGCTCATCGATCGTCTCCTACAGCGGGATGTTGCCGTGCTTCTTGGGCGGCAGGGTCTTGCGCTTGTCGCGCAGCGCGCGGAGCGCCTTGACGACCTGGCTCCGCGTCTCGGACGGCTTGATCACGGCATCGACGTAGCCCCGGGAGGCGGCGATGTAGGGGTTGGCGAGGGTGTCCTCGTAGTCGGTGACGAGCTCCGCGCGCCGGGTGTCCGGGTCGTCGGCGGCGGCCAGCTCGCGGCGGTAGAGGATGTTGACCGCGCCCTGCGCGCCCATGACGGCGATCTGCGCGGTCGGCCAGGCCAGGTTGATGTCCGCGCCGAGATGCTTGGACCCCATGACGTCGTACGCGCCGCCGTACGCCTTGCGGGTGATCACCGTGACGAGCGGCACGGTGGCCTCGGCGTAGGCGTACAGGAGTTTGGCGCCGTGCCGGATGATGCCGTTCCACTCCTGGTCGGTGCCGGGGAGGAAGCCGGGGACGTCGACGAAGGTCAGCACCGGGACGTTGAACGCGTCGCAGGTGCGGACGAACCGGGCGGCCTTCTCGGACGCCTCGATGTCCAGCGTGCCGGCGAAGTGCATCGGCTGGTTGGCCACGATCCCGACCGGCCGGCCCTCGACCCGGCCGAATCCGCAGACGATGTTCGGCGCGAACAGTGCGTGGACCTCGAGGAACTCCCCGTCGTCGAGGACGTGCTCGATGACGGTGTGCATGTCGTACGGCTGGTTCGGCGAGTCGGGGATCAGCGTGTCGAGCTCGAGGTCCTCGTCGGTGATCTCCGGCGGCGCCGTGGTGTCGTACGCGGGCGGGTCGGACAGGTTGTTCGACGGCAGGTAGGACAGCAGCGCCTTGACGTACTCGACCGCGTCCTGCTCGTCGGAGGCCTGGTAGTGCGCGACGCCGGACTTGGTGTTGTGGGTGTGTGCGCCGCCGAGGTCCTCGAAGGTCACCTCCTCGCCGGTGACCGTCTTGATGACGTCCGGCCCGGTGATGAACATGTGCGAGGTCTGGTCGACCATGACGATGAAGTCGGTGAGGGCGGGGGAGTAGACCGCGCCGCCCGCGCAGGGGCCCATGACGAGGGAGATCTGCGGGATCACGCCCGAGGCGTGGGTGTTGCGCTTGAAGATCTCGGCGTACAGGCCGAGGGCGACCACGCCCTCCTGGATGCGCGCGCCGCCGGAGTCGTTGATGCCGATGACCGGGCAGCCGGTCTTCAGCGCGTGGTCCATGACCTTGACGATCTTCTCGCCGAACACCTCGCCGAGCGAGCCGCCCGCGACCGTGAAGTCCTGCGAGAAGATCGCGACCGGGCGGCCGTCGACCGTGCCGTGGCCGGTGACGACGCCGTCGCCGTACGGGCGGTTCTTCTCGACGCCGAAGCCGTGCGCGCGGTGCTGCGCCAGCTCGTCGAACTCGACGAACGACCCCTCGTCGAGGAACGCGTCGATCCGCTCGCGGGCGGTCATCTTGCCCTTGGCGTGCTGCTTCTCGACCGCGCGCGCGGAGCCGGCGTGGACGGCCTCGTACCGGCGGCGCTCCAGATCGGCGATCTTGCCCGCCGTGGTGTGGATGTCGATCTCGTCCGCGGGCAGGGGCTCGGGCGCTTGCGTGGCCATGAACGCCAGGGTAACCAGCCCGCCGATCGCGGTTCCACGAGGGGCACGATCTCCGTGGGATCTCAGGGAGCGAGACGGGACTCTGACCACCTCATGTGGACGAACTACCCTGAGCTGCGTGTCGACTCGAAACTCCGCTCGGCAGGAGATGCCCGAGCCACTGCGCCGTGACGTCCGGCTGCTCGGTTCCCTCCTGGGGAACGTCCTCGTCGAGTACGGCGGGCAGGGCCTGCTCGACGACGTGGAGGCCCTGCGGCATGCGGTGATCGCCGCCCGCCGCGGTGAGACGTCCGTGGACGATGTCGCCGCGATCGTCGGCGGCTGGCCGCTCGACCGCGCGGAGCTCGTCGCCCGGGCGTTCACCGTCTACTTCCACCTGACGAACCTCGCCGAGGAGCACCAGCGGATCCGCACGCTCCGGGAGCGGGACACCGGCGAGACGCCGCAGCGCGAGTCCGTCGCCGCCGCCGTGGCCGAGATCGGCGCGGACCGCGTCCGCGAGCTGCTGGACGACCTGGAGTTCCACCCGGTGCTGACCGCGCACCCGACGGAGGCGCGCCGCCGGGCGGTCGTCACCGCGATCCTGCGGATCAGCGCCCTCCTGAGGGACCTGCACGACCCGCGCGCGGGCAGCGGTGAGCGCGACGAGATCACCCGGCGGCTCGTCGAGGAGATCGACCTGCTGTGGCGCACGTCGCAGCTGCGCCGGACGAAACCGGACCCGCTCGACGAGGTCCGCACCGCCATGGCGATCTTCGACGAGACGATCTTCCGGGTCGTCCCGGCGATCTACCGCTCGCTCGACGCGGCCCTGGCGCCCGGCACCGGCGAGCGGCCGCCGCTGGCCCGGCCGTTCGTGCGCTACGGCAGCTGGATCGGCGGCGACCGCGACGGCAACCCGTACGTCACCGCCCAGATCACCCGCGAGGCGATCGGCATCCAGGCCGACCACATCCTGCGCGCGCTGGCCAACGCCTGTACCCGGATCGGCCGTACGCTGACCGTGCACGAGACGACCACCCCGCCCTCGCAGGCGCTGAACGGCGCGCTCGCCGCCGCCCGCGCCGCCCGGCCCGACTTCGTCACGGAGATCGGCAAGCGTTCGCCGGGCGAGCCGCACCGGCAGTTCCTGCTGTACGCCGCCGAGCGGATCCAGGCCACCCGGCTGCGCGACGCCGACCTGGCGTACGGGAGCCCGGCCGACCTGCTCGCCGACCTGCGCATCGTCCAGGACTCCCTCGTCGAGGCGGGCGCGCCGCGTCAGGCGTACGGCGAGCTGCAGCACCTGATGTGGCAGGTGGAGACGTTCGGCTTCCACCTGGCGGAGCTGGAGATCCGCCAGCACTCCGCGGTGCACGAGAAGGCCCTCGCCGAGGTGCGGGCCGGCGGCGCGCTGAGCGAGCAGACCGAGGAGGTCCTCGACACGCTGCGCGTGGCCGCATGGGTGCAGGAACGGTTCGGCGTCGACGCGTGCCGCCGCTACGTCATCTCCTTCACCCGCACCGCCGACGACGTCGCCGCCGTGTACGAGCTGGCCGAGGCCGCCGCGATCGGCGGCAACGCGCCGGTCCTCGACGTCGTGCCGCTGTTCGAGACCGGCGAGGACCTCGACCGGTCCCCGGCCGTGCTGGACGGCATGCTCCACCTGGCGGGGGTGCGCCGGCGCCTCCTGGAGACCGGCCGCCGCATGGAGGTCATGCTCGGCTACTCCGACTCGGCCAAGCAGCTCGGCCCGACGACGGCGACCCTCAAGCTGTACGACGTGCAGGGCGCCCTCGCGGCCTGGGCGGCCCGGCACGACGTGAAGCTGACGATGTTCCACGGCCGCGGCGGCGCGCTCGGGCGCGGCGGAGGCCCGGCCCACCGGGCCGTGCTGGCGCAGGCGCCCGGCTCGGTCGCGGGCCGGTTCAAGGTGACCGAGCAGGGCGAGGTGATCTTCGCCCGGTACGGCCACGCGGAGATCGCGCAGCGGCACGTCGAGCAGGTCGCCAACGCGGTCCTGCTGTCCTCCACCTCCGCGGTGCAGGAACACGCGCTGGCGGCCGCCGAGCGGTTCCGGCCGCTCGCCGACCGGATCAGCGAGGCCGCCGAGCGGACGTTCCGGTCCCTGGTCGAGTCGCCGGGCTTCCCGGAGTGGTTCGCCTGCGTCAGCCCGCTGAACGAGCTGTCCAACCTCCGGCTCGGCTCCCGGCCGTCCCGGCGCAAGTCCACCACCTCGCTGGACGACCTGCGGGCGATCCCCTGGGTGTTCTCCTGGACGCAGACGCGGGTCAACCTGCCCGGCTGGTACGGCCTCGGCAGCGGCCTGGCCGCCGTGGACGACCTCGACGCGCTGCGCGAGGCGTACGGTTCCTGGCCGCTGTTCGCCGCGCTGTTGGACAACGCGGAGATGAGCCTGGCCAAGACGGACCGCGCGATCGCCGAGCGCTACCTCGCCCTCGGCGACCGGCCGGAGCTGGCCGAGACGGTGCTCGCCGAGTACGACCGCACGAGCTCCCTGGTCCTGCAGGTCACCGAGCACTCCCGGCTGCTCGAGAACCGCCGGGTGCTGTCCCGCGCGGTCGAGCTGCGCAACCCGTACGTCGACGCGCTGTCGCACCTGCAGCTGCGCGCGCTGCAGGAGCTGCGGGCCGGGATCGAGGACGACGCCGAGCGCGAGCGGATCGAGGACCTGCTGCTCCTGGCCGCCGCCGGGGTCGCGGCCGGCCTGCAGAACACCGGCTGATCGCCGAGAATGGATGATTCTCGTCGATCTGACGGTTAGAGGAGTGCATGGGTATAAGGCTGGCCGAAGCCGTCGATCGTGAGTCGGTGGAGGCGATCGTCAAGGCGGCGTACGACCCGTGGATTCCGGTGATCGGCATGGAGCCCGTTCCGCTCACCGCCGACTACGCGGCGTTGATCGAGGCGGGGCTGGTCTATGTCCTGGAGGTCGAGGGGATGATCGACGCGCTGATCGTCCTGCGCCCCGAGGATGACGTGCTCCTTGTCGAGAATGTCGCGGTCAGCCCGGATCGTCAGGGGCGCGGACTCGGGCGGAGGCTGCTGGCCTTCGCCGAGTTCCGCGCCCGGTCGCTCGGGCTGACGGCGGTGCGGCTCTACACGAACGAGAAGATGACCTCGAATATCGGCCTGTATGAATCCCTGGGTTATCGCGAGGCCGACCGGGCGGGAATCGACGGCCGCCGCGTCGTTCACATGCGAAAGCGGCTCTGAGCGGCGAGAAAGGCCGCACATCCGCCCCACATCCGAGGACGGGGGGCTGATCTTCACCTAAAGTCATAGGTGATGACTGTTCGCGAGCCTGTGTCTCACCTATCGCCGCTGCCGCGCTACGCGATCCTCGTAGACGTGGGGTATCTCTACGCCGCAGCGGGTGACCTCCTGTTCGGCGTCTCCTCCCGTCGCTCGTACCGGGTCGACGCCGAGGGGCTCATCAAGGCCCTGGAGGATCGCGCGTCCGCGTGCATGCGCGGAGAGTTGCTGCGCATCTACTGGTTCGACGCCGCGCGCGACCGCGTGCCGACGATCGACCAGCGGGTCGTCGCGCCGCTGCCCCGGGTGAAGCTCCGGCTCGGCAACCTCAACAAGCACAACCAGCAGAAGGGCGTCGACGCCCAGATCCGCGAGGACCTGGAGACGCTCGCCCGGCACGGCGCCGTCACCGACGCCATCCTGCTGGCCGGCGACGAGGACATGGTCCCGGCCGTCGAGGCCGCCCAGACCTACGGGGTCCGCATCCACCTGTGGGGTGTGGAGCCGCCGTACGGCACCAACCAGGCCGAGCGGCTGATCTGGGAGGCCGACACCGTCGACGTCGTCAACGCCGACTTCGTCAAGCCGTACTTCATGCTCGACACCTCCCGCGAGGCCCCGCCGGAGACGCCGGTCACCCCGCCGATCCCGTCGCCCACGGCGGTCTTCGGCACCCGGCCCAAGCCCGCGCCGCCGCCCGTCCGCCAGCCCAACCCCGTCGCCAAGCTCGGCCCGAGCCGCGACCGCGTGGAGGAGATCGGCGAGCACATCGCGCACAAGTGGATCCTCACCCGCGGCCGCGACAACATTCGCGACCTGCTGCCCGGCCCGATCCTGCCCACGGTCATCGACAAGGAGCTGCTGATCGAGGGCGAGAAGGAGCTCGGCCACTCGCTGCGCCCCTACAAGGAGGCCCGTGACTGGCTGCGCGAGGGCTTCTGGGCGCGCGTCTACCGCGAGTTCGACTTCAACGTCGGCGTCTCCGGCAAGAGCCGCTGAGCGGTGCGCTCTAGGGCGCGTCCGGTGGATCCACGTGCCGCTCGCTACGAACAAGACCCACCGGACCCGCCCTAGGCTGGGGCCGTGAGCTCTTCGCCGTATACCGACCTCGATCGGCCGCCGTTGAACGAGCGGGCGCTGAATCGCGCCCTCGTCCGCCCGGGTGGGCTGTGGCGTGAGATTCGGGTGGTGGCCGAGACCGGTTCGACCAACGCCGATCTGGCGGCGGCCGCCCGCGACGGCGCCGATGAGGGGCTGGTGCTCGTCGCCGAGGCGCAGACGGCCGGGCGTGGTCGCCTCGCCCGGGCCTGGACCGCGCCGCCGCGTTCCGGGCTGGCCTTCTCGGTGCTCCTGCGCCCGCAGGTCCCGCTCGCCCGGCTCGGCTGGCTGCCGCTGATGGCCGGAGTGGCGGTGGTGACCGCGCTGCGCGGGTTCGTCGAGGTCGAGGGGATCGAGCGGGGCGGGATGGCCGACGCCGCCCTGAAGTGGCCGAACGACGTGCTCATCCATGACCGGAAGCTGGCCGGGATCCTCGCCGAGCGTGCGGAGGACGCCGTCGTGCTCGGCATCGGGCTCAACGTCAGCCTGCGCGCCGACGAACTGCCGGTGCCGACCGCGACCTCCCTGGCGCTGGAGGGCGCTCCGGCCGACCGGGACCCGGTGCTCCGCGCGATCCTGCGCGAGCTGGCGGCCGGCTACGCCGACTTCTGCGGGGAGTGGGTCGAGGGCTCCTTGCGGGAGGCGTACCGCGCGGTGTGCGCGACGCTCGGCCGGCAGGTGCGCGTCGAGCTGCCCGGCCCCGACGGCGTCCTCATGGGCGAGGCCGTGGACATCGACGAGAACGGGCGGCTGGTGGTCCGCGCGGCCGACGGTGATCACGCGCTCAGCGCCGGCGACGTCGTCCATGTCCGATAAGCCGGAATCGGCGTCGGGCGCGGGGATCTCGCCGACGCACAGGCCCGGCGCATAGGCGCGTCCGGAAGGCGGACCCAACTGGACCGGTCCGCGACACGCCGGTTTAATTGGGCTATCCCCATCCTCCGGAGGTCGTTGCATGGCCAGTGTGGCTGAGCTCAAGGGCGCCATCGCCCAGGCCGGCGAAGAGGCCGAGCACGCCGTGCAGCTGCTCGTCCAGGCAGGCGGCCGAGCCGAGTCGGCGCTGCAGTACCTCATCGCGGTGGCCCAGGGGAGCGAGCACGACGCGCTCAGCGGCGCGCTGGGCGCGATGGGGCAGGCCGTGGAGAGCATCGAGGAGTGCCAGAGCCAGATCGGCGCCGCGATCGAAGAGGCGAACGCCTACGCAGAGGGGCTTTAGAGCGCTCGCCACCCACGCCGAGGACTCAAAGCGCCCGCCCGTCACGTCCCCGACCGAGGTACCCGCCCACCGCCGTCTGCGTGAAAGCCGCAGGATCCCCACATGACGCTCAAGCCCGGCGATCTCGTTGCCGCCGTGCGCAAGGACATCCGGCAGGCGCGCGGGGCGATCCGCGCCCGCCGGAGCGAGCTCGACGAGATGATCGCCCGCGCCGAGACCGCGGTCGAACAGGGCCGCCGCGACGTCGCCGCGACGAGCGGGCCGGAGACGGCCGCGGCGGTCGACGGCTGGCGGGAGCTGGCCGGCGAGGCCGCCCCCGGCGCGGCGTCCGCCGCCTGGTCCGACTGGCCGGCCGAGCCGGAGCCCGCCGACGCGGAGCCGTGCCTGTACCGGGTCGGGACCGTCGCGGGGGACGTCCCCGCGCTGATCCCGCTGCTGGACACCGGCCACCTGAAGATCACCGGCGGCCAGACGCCGCTGGCCGACGCGATCGTCGACTCGCTGCTCGTCCGGATCGTGGCGACGACGCGGCCCGGCTCCGTGCGGGTCAGCCTGTACGACCCGCGGCGGCTCGGAGCGGGGCTGGGGGGCTTCCACGCCCTGTCCCGGCCGGGGCTGCTCACGGTCTACGGCGTGGAGGAGTTCAAGGACCTGCTCGGCTCGCTGGATCGTGACATCCGGCGGATCCAGCGCGACGTGCTCGGCGGAGGGCACTCCTCGCTCGCGGCGCTCGCCGCGGCCACGGGCCGGCGGCCCGAGCCGTGGCAGGTCGTGATCGTGCAGAGCCCGGTGCGCGGGTTCCGGGATGACGAGATCGCCCACCTCAACAGCGTGATGCACGCCGGGGCGGCCTGCGGCATCCACGTGGTGTGCCGTGACGTCCCCGTGGACGACGCGCCGGGCGTCGAGACGGTCGACATCGCGGCGGACCGGCACGTCACGACCTCGATGACGGGTGGGCTGGAGGTGACGGTCGAGCCGCCGCCGGCCGAGCTGGTCCGCGCGGTCTGCGAGCGGGCCGCCCGCTGGGCGGGCATCGAGCGTGACCCGCCGCGGTTCGCCGAGCTCGTCCCGCACCGGATGTGGAGCGAGTCGTCGGCGGCCGGGGTGCGGGCGCCCATCGGCGAGGACGTCGATCGGTACGAACCGGTCGAGGTCTTCCTCGGCGACGACCCGGTGCACGCGCTCGTCGGCGGTCCGCCCGGCTCCGGCAAGACCAACTTCCTCTACGCGATGATCGGGTCGATGGCCGCCCGCTACTCGCCGGACGAGCTGGAGTTCTACCTGCTGGACTTCAAGGAGGGCGTGTCGTTCGCCCGCCTGGCCAGCGGCCGTACGGACAAGACGTGGCTGCCGCACGCCCGGCTCATCGGCGTGAACATCAACAACGACCGGGAGTTCGGCCTGGCGCTGCTGCGCTTCCTCGCCCGCGAGCTCGAACGCCGGGGCGCCGCCGCCCGCGAGCACGAGGTCACCAAGATCGAGGAGCTGCGGGCCGTCGACCCGGACGGGCACTGGCCGCGCATCGTCGCGGTGATCGACGAGTTCCAGGTGCTCATCCAGCAGCAGGACAAGATCACCGACGAGTCGCTGTACCTCCTCAACGACCTGGCCCGCCGGGGCCGCTCGCAGGGCATCCACCTCGTCCTGGCCAGCCAGAACATCGGCGGCGTCCAGTCGCTGTGGGGGCGCGGGGCCATCCTCGACCAGTTCACGCTGCGGATCGCGCTGCCGAAGGCGCGCCGCATCCTCGCCGACGACAACACCGCCGCGCTCCAGGTCGCGCGCTTCTGCGCGGTGGTCAACGCCGAGTCCGGGGCGCGGCAGGCCAACCGCATCGCCCGGCTGCCGGACGCGGGGACGGCCGGGACGTTCGACGCGCTGCAGCGGGAGCTGTGGCAGCGCCGTCCCGAGCACCTCGAACCCCCGCGGATCTTCGACGGCGCGCACGTCCCCGAGCTGATGACCGCCCCGACCCTGCCGCCGGGGGAGAGCGCGGTCGGGCAGCGGATCGACCTGGCCGGCAGCGCCGCGACCGTGCGCTTCGACCGCGCGCCCGGCCGCAACCTCGCGGTCGTCGGCACCCGCGCCGACGAGGCGTACGACGTGCTGGCCTCGGCGGTGCTGTCGCTGGCCCGCGGGCACGCGCCCGGGTCGGCGGTCTTCCGGCTGTACGCGCTGGACGAGCAGCTGGAGCCCCGGGTCGGCCTGCTGCTGCGGCGCCTGGTCGACAACGGCCACGAGGCCGTCCTCGGCGGTGAGCTGCCCGAGGTCGCCGACCGGGCCGTGCCCGAGTACCTCGCGCTGTTCGCGGTCGACGCCGTGACCACCCGCTCCGACGAGCAGCGCCGGTCGGTGCGCCGCCTGGTCGAGTACGGCCCGGAGCACCGTATGCACGTGCTCGGCTGGTGGCGCACGACCGACCGGCTCAAGGCCGACGTCGTCGAGCGCGTCGGGTCGGTGCGTAACATCGACGCGTGGGTCGCCCTGGACGTACGGGACAGCGAGCTGTCGCCGCTGCCGGGCGGCCAGATGCTGAGCTGGATCCCGCGCCGCCGCCGCGCCCTGTTCCACGACCAGCGCACCGGCGAGCCGCCCCAGCCGATCATCCCCTTTGAGGTCATGAGCGAGACGGCGGAGGGCCGATGACGGACCCGCAGACGGCACGTCGGGCGTACAAGGAGTACGCCGCGGAGGCCGGCCGGAGGCTGATCGCGGCGGAGGAGGCCCGGCGTCGGCTGGACGAGGCCGAGGAGCGGCGGACCGAGGCGTACGCCTCGGTCGAGCAGGAGTGGGCGCGTCTCGACGGGCTGGAGGAGCGGGCCGCCGGCGTCTGGCGGGAGCTGACGACACGGTTCGGCCCCCACGCGGTGGGTCAACTCCCCGATCCCGGCGACGACGTGCGACGCGACCAGGAGGCCGCGGAGCTGCTGGGCGACGCGCACCGGCGGGTGCGCGAACCCGTGAACTACCCCCTCGCCGGCCGGTACATCCAGACGGTGGTGCTCGGGTTCGTCGCGGCCGTGGTGGTCACCGCGGTCGGCTTCGAGCTCGCGAAGGGCCTGCGCGACCTCGGGCAGGTGCGGCTCGTCCTGGCGTACGGGCCGGTGCTGGCGGCGCCGTTGATCGGGCAGCAGGCGGCCAAGGGGTGGATCCGGCTGCGGACGTCGCACGAGGAGCGGGAGTACGCCGTGGACACCGCGACCGGCGGGCTGGCCGGGGGCGGCGGCGTGTGGCTCATCGCGCTCATCTTCATCGTTGTCCACATTGTGACGTGATCGACGCGCTGAGCATCCATGGAGCGACCGTTTCTGCCAGGATTGCGCCATGGGTCTTGCGAAGAACGCGTTGGGCGACGACGAAGAGATCGTCCTTGAACTCCACCCCCACTGGTCGACGCTGGTCGGCACGATCTTCTGGGCGGCCGTCGCGGTCGCCATCGCCGCCGTTGCGATCTTCTTCATCCCGGGGGGCAGCGCGCAGACGCTGATCCGCCTCATCATCGCGGCCGTGGGCCTCGTCGCGATCCTCGTGGTCGGGCTGATCCCGTTCCTGCGGTGGGTCACCACGTCGTACACGCTGACCAACCGGCGGTTCGCCCTGCGTGACGGCATCCTGTCCCGTTCGCACCGGGACATCCCCCTCACGCGGGTCAACGACGTGTCGTTCCAGCAGAGCCTGATCCAGCGGATCCTGCGCAGCGGCACGCTCACCGTCGAGTCGGGTGGCGAGCACGGCCAGCTCGTGCTGAAGAACATCCCTCGCGTCGAGTACACCCAGAACCAGCTCTACCGCATCGTCGAGGAGCTGACCGACGGCGACGGCGTACGCCCGTAGATGCGCGACGCGCCGGACCCGCGGCAGATCGAGGAGCTGCTGCTCGGCGGTGAGCTCCGGTACACCCGGATCGACGCGATCAAACGGTCGGGGGTGTCGGAGGAGTTCACCCAGCGGCTCTGGCGCGCCTTCGGGTTCCCGCATCCGGCCGACGAGGCGATCGCCTTCACCGAGGGCGACCTCGACGCCCTCGTCCGGATCCGGGAGCTCCTCCACGAGGGTCTGCTGGACGAGGACATGGTCCTTCGGATGGTCCGCGCGGTCGGCCAGACGATGGCGCGGCTGGCCGAATGGCAGATCGACGTCCTCATCGGAGGGCTCACCGACCCCCTCGAGCCGCCGCCGCCCGAGATCGTCCGCCTCATCGTGGACCACGCCCAGAACCACATCGCGGCGCTGGAGCCTCTGCTCGTCCACGCGTGGCGGCGGCAGCTCGCCGCCGCCGGCACCCGCGCGCTGACCGCGTCGACGGCGGAGGACGCCCTGCCGGGGCGGCCGCGGCGGGTCGTGGGCTTCGCCGACATCGTGGAGTTCACCGAGACCAGTCGGCACCTTGACGAGCGCGACCTGGCCCGGCTGGTCGAACGCTTCGAGGAGACCGCCTCCGACATCGTCGCCGAGCACGGTGGCCGGATCGTCAAGACCCTGGGCGATGAGGTCCTCTACACCGCCGACACGCCCGCGCTGGGCGCGGAGATCGGGCTGCGCATCGCCGAGGCGGTCCGCGCGGGCGGGGACACGGACGTGCGGGTCGGCATGGCGTACGGCCTGGTGCTCACGCTGATGGGCGACGTCTTCGGCACGACCGTGAACCTCGCGAGCCGGCTCACCTCGATCGCCCGGCCCGGCACCGTCCTCGCCGACGCCGATCTGGCCGACGGCCTGCGCGGCGGTGCCGCGTACGCGCTCGTCCGCATCGGCCGCCGCCCGGCCCGCGGCCTCGGCATCATCCAGCCGTACGTCGTCCGCCGCGCGCGTTGACGGGGTGACGTTCGGTGCCCCCCGGGCGCTGACCTGCGGTCATAGGCCCTTAAGCTGGGGTTTTAGCCCGGTTGGTGGCGTCAAGTAACTGCCGGGCAACACTTTCTTAGCGTTCCGTTCACGAAAAATGGGGATCATATACCTCATGAGTGTTGAACCAGGGCATTTCGCCCGATCTGCGGACGGTTTCCCCGAAGATCGTTTCCTCGACCGGGAGGAGAGCTGGCTCCGGTTCAACCAGCGCGTTCTGGACCTGGCGGCCGACCCCTCCCTGCCGCTGCTCGAGCGGGTGAAGTTCCTCGCGATCTTCGCGACCAACCTCGACGAGTTCTTCATGGTCCGGGTCGCCGGGCTGGCCCGGCGCATGGCCACCGGCATCGCGGTCCAGTCCGCGAGCGGTCGGCAGCCCCGTGAGGTCCTCGCGCACACGTCCGAGGTGGCGCACGAGCTGATGCTCAAGCACGCGGCGCTGTTCCAGCAGGAGATCCTGCCCGACCTCGCCAAAGAGGGGATCGAGCTGCTGCGCTGGGACGAGCTGGCCGACACCGAGAAGGAGAGCCTCAACCGCCTGTTCCGGCGGCGGATATACCCGGTGCTCACCCCGCTGGTGGTCGACCCGGCGCACCCCTTCCCGTACATCTCCGGGCAGTCCCTGAACCTGGCCGTGCTGGTCCGCGACCCGGAGAACGGCGCGACGATGTTCGCGCGGGTCAAGGTGCCGCCGCTGCTGCCGAGGTTCCTCGAGGCGTCGCCGTCGCGGTTCGTGCCGCTGGAGGACGTGATCGCGGAGAACCTGCCCGCGCTGTTCACCGGCACCGAGATCCTCGAGCACCACGCCTTCCGGGTCACCCGCAACCAGGACCTCGAGGTCGACGAGGACATCGCCGAGAACCTCCTGCAGGCCCTCGAACGCGAGCTGCTGCGCCGTCGCTTCGGCCCGGTCGTCCGGCTGGAGGTCGAAGAGTCGATCACCCCGGAGGTGCTCGACCTGCTGATGACCGAGCTGGAGGTCGACGAGCGCGCCGTCTACCGCGTGCCCGGTCCGCTCGACCTCGGCGGCCTGTTCGCCATCGCCGGCCTGGACCGCAGCGAGCTGAAGTACCCGCCGTTCGTGCCGTCGGAGGCGGCCCTGCCGCACGACGCGGACATCTTCGCCACCCTGCGCGATCACGACGTCCTCGTCCAGCACCCGTACGACTCGTTCAGCACCAGCGTCGAGCGCCTCATCGAGGCGGCCGCCGCCGACCCGCAGGTCCTGGCGATCAAGCAGACGCTGTACCGCACCAGCGGCGACTCGCCGATCATCGATGCCCTCATCGACGCCGCCGAGGCGGGCAAGCAGGTCGTCGTGGTCGTCGAGATCAAGGCGCGCTTCGACGAGCAGGCCAACATCACGTGGGCGCGCAAACTGGAGCGGTCCGGCTGCCACGTCGTGTACGGCTTCGTCGGCCTCAAGACCCACTGCAAGGTCGCGCTGGTCGTCCGCGAGGAGTCCGACGGGGACCTCCGCCGCTACTGCCACATCGGCACCGGCAACTACAACCCCAAGACCGCCCGAATCTACGAGGACTACGGCCTGCTGACCGCCGACCCGGACGTCGGCCAGGACGTCAGCGCCCTGTTCAACCACCTCACCGGCTACTCGCGCGACACCGAGTACAAGCGGCTCCTCGTGGCCCCCGACTTCGTGCGCGGCGGCCTCGTCCGGCGCATCGAGCGCGAGGTGGAGCACCACCAGGCCGGCCGCCCGGCGCGCATCCGGTTCAAGTGCAACGCGCTGGTCGACGAGGTGCTCATCGACGCGCTCTACCGGGCGTCGCAGGAGGGCGTGCCGATCGACGTCTGGGTCCGCGGCATCTGCGCGCTCCGCCCCGGCGTGCCCGGCATGTCGGAGACGATCCACGTCCGCAGCATCCTCGGCCGGTTCCTCGAGCACTCCCGCGTGTACGCCTTCGAGAACGGTGGGGAGCACGAGGTCTGGATCGGCAGTGCCGACCTCATGCACCGCAACCTCGACCGCCGGGTCGAGACCCTCGTCCGCGTCACCGACCCGGCCCACTGCGCCGACCTCGTCGGCCGCTTCGAGCTCGCGATGGGCGTGGACACCAAGTGCTGGATCCTCAACGAGGACGGCGTATGGACCCGGCACGAGGGGGACCTTGACGTGCAGACCCAACTGATGCGCGCACGCCGCTGGAGGACTGTTGACGCCTGACCTCCCGGGGACCATCCGTGCCGCCGGCGCCGTGCTGTGGCACCCTGGCCCGGATGGACGCCCGCTCGTCGCCCTCGTCCACCGCCCGCGGTACGACGACTGGTCGTTCCCCAAGGGCAAGGTCGACCGCGACGAGCACCTCGTGCGCGCCGCCGCGCGCGAGGTCTGGGAGGAGACGGGGGTCTGGCCGGTGCTCGGGCGCCGGCTGCTCACGGTCCGCTATCCCCGGGGCGATCGGCCCAAACGGGTCGACTACTGGGCGGCCACCGGCGACGAGAGCCGGTTCGTGCCCAGCGACGAGGTCGACCGGATCGACTGGCTGCCCCTCGGCCAGGCGGTGGAACGCCTCACGTACGAGCACGACCGCGCCGTCCTGGAGGTGTTCGCCGCCGGCCCGATCCGGACGACGCCGTACATCATCCTGCGGCACGCCGACGCGCTGGAGAAGCGTGACTGGCAGGACGACGACCTGCTGCGCCCCCTCGACGAGGAGGGCCGCGCCCAGGCGCAGCGGCTCGACGACGTGCTCACCTGCTACGGCCCCACCCGCGTGATCAGCTCGGCGACGGCGCGCTGCCTGGAGACGGTGCTGCCGTACGCCTCCCGGACCGGCTCCGAGATCCGTACCGACTGGGCCGTCACCGTCGGGGCCTCGAAAGCCCCGGGCGACCGCATCGCCGAGTTCCTCACCAATGGCGTCCCCGTCCTGATCTGCACCCACGGCGAGCTCGTCCCCGAGCTCGTCTCCCGCGCCTGCGAGGAACTCGGCGCTACGCCTCCGGAGGATCCCCGGCTCCCGAAGGGCGGTTTCTGGGTCTTCCAGGTCGCCGACGGCGCTCTCGCGTCCACCGAGCGTCACGCCTGCTGATCGGCCGGATCGTCAGCGCACGGTACGGAAGAAGGCGCGGATGTCGGCGACGAGCGGTTCGGGGGCCTGGAGAGAGGCGAAGTGGCCGCCGGTGTCGAACTCCGACCAGTGGGTGACGTTGTTCGACAGGGCCGCCAGCGCCCGGATCGCGCGATCGCCGACGAACTTGGCGACGCCGGTCGGCACTCCGGAGGAGGCCGGCCGGCCCCAGCCGTCGGCGGCGATCTCGCGGTAGAGGCGTGCGGCGGAGCCGGCGGTGGAGGTGAGCCAGAAGGCGCTGACGTTCGTCAGCACGGCGTCCCGGTCGGCGAGCGGCTGCCGGGTCCGCGTCGGGTCGTGGTCGACGAACCACTCCAGGTTCCAGGCCAGTTGCCCCGCCGGCGAGTCGTTCAGGGCGTACGCCACCGTCTGCGGGCGGGTGGACATCTGGGTGGCGTACCCCGAGTGGGCCTGCCACCAGGCCTGGTTCGCCTGCGCCTGGTCGCGTTCGGTGTCGGAGAGCAGGTCGAGTTCGTGCGGGCCCGCAGGGGCCGAGGCGCCCACGAACGCGTTGAGGTGGACGCCGACGACGTTCGCGGGGGCGACGCGGCCGAGCTCCGCGGAGACGATGGAGCCGAAGTCACCGCCCTGGGCGCCGTAGCGGTCGTATCCGAGGCGGCGCATCAGCTCGGCCCAGGCGCGTGCGACGCGGTTGCTCCCCCAGCCCTTCTCCCGCGTGGGCCCGGAGAAGGGGAATCCGGGAATGGAGGGGGCCACGACGTGGAACGCGTCGGCGGGATCCGCGCCATGGGAACGGGGGTCGGTGAGCGGGCCGATGATGTCCAGGAAGTCGGCCACGGTGCTCGGCCAGCCGTGCGTGACGATGAGCGGGACGGCGTCGGGCTCCGGAGAGCGCGCGTGCAGGAAGTGCACGTTCTGCCCGTCGATCGTCGTGGTGAACTGCGGCACCGCGTTCAGCCGCGCCTCGTGGGCCCGCCAGTCGTATCCGTCGATCCAGTACGCGACCATCTCCTGGAGGTAGGAGCGGGCGACTCCGTAGTCCCAGCCCACATCGGGGAGCTCATCGGGCCAGCGGGTCCGGGCGAGCCGGTCCCGCAGGTGGTCGAGCTCCGCCTGCGGGACATCGATCGTGAACGGGTTGATCTCCATGGGTCTCCTCAGCCGTCGATCGGATCGTCCGAACGGGGACACGGTAGGGACCACTCAGGTCAGATACCGACCGCATTACCGAGCCCGAGCGCCGCGGCGGCCGGTGACCGAGCGTTTCGAAACCGGTTTTCGGGATCGCTGTGCAAGGTAATTCTGGTCGTCGCTCCGACGTACGACCTATCGTCGAGCGGACCGGTTTCCCGGCGGAAAAGCCCTCGTATCTCCAGTGACGGAGTAGTGATGTCGCACCATCTCGATTCGCCACTCGCCCGCCAGGATCCCCGCCTCGACATCAGCGATGTGTACGTCTTCCGCGGCGGGAGCGGGACCGTCTTCATCATGAACGTGAACCCGCTTTCCGGATCCGGCGGTTTCCACCCGGAGGGCCGGTACGAGTTCAGGATCGACACGGACGGTGACGCGATAGAGAATCGTACGTACGTCGTGACCTTCCGGGACCCGGAACCCGATGGTGAGCAGGCATTCGAGGTACGACGGCTGGACGGCGCCGACGCGCGCGATCGGACCGCCCCCGGAGTCGTCGTGGGCCAAGGACGCACCGGCCGGGAGATCCGCGGGGCGGACGGGACGCGGATCTGGGCGGGCCCGGCGGCGGACCCGTTCTACATCAACGGGGCCGTCGTCGGCGCGGTCAAACACGCGGTCGCGAACGGAACGCCGTTCGAGCCGTCCGCCGTGGACTACAGCGCGTCGGCGAACCTTTTCGCGGGCACCAACGTGTGCGCGATCGTCATGGAGGTCCCGGACCAGGCGTTCGACACGTCCGAGATCGGGTTCTGGGGAACGACGGCGCTGGCGACCGACGCGGGCGGCTGGGGCCAGGTGAATCGCTGCGCCACTCCACTGGTGAACACGATCTTCAATCCGGACGACTCTCAGCGCGCCGACGACTACAACACCACCCATCCCAGCCATGACAGGATGGTGCACGGCCCGCTCGTCGCCCATCTGGTCGCCAAGGTCGTCACGGCCATGGGAACCAGCGACGACCCGGCGGCGCACGCGCAGCGGGTGGCCGACGCCCTCTTCCCCGACATCCTCCGGTACCGGCTCGGCACCACGGCCGATTTCGGGTTCGCCGGCCGTAACGGGCGGGGCCTCACCGAATGCGTACCCGAGGTGATGTTCTCCCTGGTGCTGAACAGGGCCGTCCCACTGGGCATCGACGCCCGGTCCGCGGCGGGCGTCCCCGGCGCGGACTTCCCCTACCTGGCTCCGGCGGTGTGACGCCGGCCGTTCGGCGGGGACTACCGTTATCCCCCCGGACTGTCCAAAACAGCGACCGGTCGCCCTGGTGTCAGTACCACTGTGACGCTGGCCTGCGGCGCCCGGCCGTCGTGCAGCGGACCGCGTGCGTGGAAGAAGAGGATTCGCGTGCCGACGCTCAGCGCTCTCGTGTACCGGCTCGAGCCCAGGTTGCGGCTCCTCGTGGAGCCGGTCGACGAGACCGCCGAGGTGGAGTCCGCGGTCGTGCTCTCCGACGGGGATCCGTCGGGATGGCCGGACGCGGACCTGGCCGCGTTCTCGGGCGTCCTGGCGATCCTTCCTGTTCGTGCTGAACCGCGCGGTGACGTGGCCGAGATCGTACGGCGGCTCGGCGAGATCGGCGCCGCCGGTGTGGTCCTGGCCGGCGGCGTGACGGACTCGGCCGACATCGCCGAGTCCGCGCGTCACCATCGGATCCCGTTGCTGGCCGCATCCGATGACCCGTCCCATGTGTGGGCGGCGGTCACGGCGGCGCTCCGGGAGGAGCGGAAGAACGACCATCGTCATGCCGCGAACCTGCGGGAGCTGCACCGGGACGCGACACTGCCGGGCGGCCTGGAGCGCCTCGTACGTCGGCTCGCGCAACAGGTCGGGGGAAGCGTCGTGCTGCTCGACCAGACCGGCGAACCGCTGCACGCCTTTCCCCGCCTTCCCGGCGACGTCCTCGACCAGGTCGCCCAGGACCTCGATCGGGTGCGGAAGGGCGTGGTCCGAGCCGCCGCCGCCGATCTGGGCACCGGCGTCGTTCACATTCAGTCGCTCGGCGAAGGAGAAGCGGGCACGATACTCGTCGTCGCGAGGGAACAGCGGTTCTCTCCGGCCGTACGCAGCCTGATCATGGACGCGTCACGCCTCGTGGAGCTGCGGCGGCGGGTGGATGACACCGATCTTCGAGGACGCCGCCTGAATCAGTCCGAGGCGCATACCCGCGAGGCGGTGCTCCATCTGCTCATGGTCGGTCAGGTCGAGGCCGCCCGCCGGGTCTCCGGGGCGCTCGGGCCCCCGCTCGCCGACAGCGTGCGCGTCTACATCGGGGAATGTCCGCCTGGCGTCCAGGGCCGCGTCGGCGCGTACTTCAACCGGGTGTCGGGCGGTCGGGCGTGGATCGTCCGGTGTCCGGTCTACACCGGACACGTCATCGTCATCGATCCAGCCGCCGACGAGGCCACCGAGGCGGAGGAGGAGACGCTGCGGACCTTTGCCGCCTGCTCCGGCGGCATCCACATCGGTTGCAGCGGCATAGTCACACTTCGGGAGATCGCTTCGGGATATTCGCAGGCGTTCCACGCACTCGCCGTGGCACGTGGCAGCGCCGGGCGCTACAGCCGGTTCAGTCCGCGTGGTGATCTGGCCGCACTCCTGCGCCCTCGCGCGCAGCAGTGGGCGCGGGAGACGCTCGGTCCACTGTCTCAGTACCGCCCCGACCGGGCTCAGGATCCCGACGGACCCGAGTTGATCGCCACCCTCCGCTCGTGGCTGGACTTCTACGGCGGTGCCGCACGCCAGATGAAGATCCACCGCAACACGCTGGCCGCGCGGCTGCGTCACATCGAACGACTCCTCGGCAGTCCGCTGCAGGACCTCCCGACCCAGGCGAGGCTGCACCTGGCCCTACGCCTCCTCGACGGCGCGGGCGGCGGCGATCCCGTACCCGTCGACGTGCTCCTCGATGATCCCCACATACGTCACTGGAGCCGGCTGCAGGTCTCGCCCCTGCTGGAAGACGGCCGCGGGCTCCTGCTGCAGACGCTGCGCGTGTGGCTGGACCACGACGCCCGTCTCGAGGCGACGGCGTCGGCGCTCGGCATCTCGGTGCCCGGGACGCGGAAGCGACTCGGTCGGATCGAGGAGATCCTCGAACGCTCGCTGCTGCGCGGCCCCTCGGCACGTTATGACATGTGGTTCGCCCTCAGGGCGTACGACGGCTGACCGAATCCCGATCTGACGCAGCATTTCGTCACCGGGCCGGAGGCTCACCGTGCGAAGTGACCCTGGCCGGAGTGCCGACCCTCTCCTACGGTCTGACCGTGGCAGTTCGCAGGCGCGGCGAAGCAGCCCATGCCGACCGGCCCCCGCACCGAGGACGACGATTGTCTGACCTTCACCTGCCTCCTATAACCCCCGAACGCCGAGACCCCCGGCGCCACGCCAGGTCGCGTGGTCGCCGTGCACATCGACCGGCCGACACTCGCACCTTCCAGCTGGGCGTTTCCGTCGTTCCCGCGATTCTCATGGCGTTCGTGGGGCTGGCCGCGGTGATGGGACTTGTCGGGATGGGAGCCTCGCCGTCGAAGGAGCGAACGGTTCTCATCGTCTCCGCTGTGGGAGCGGTGGTCGTCATCGCCGGCGCAATTCTCGCGGCGGGTATGGCGAGTCGCCGAGAACGGCGGATGATTGCAAATTTGTCCATTGGGCCTGCGGACCTGCAGCGGCGACTCGGCGAACTCGCGCCGTTGGTCTCTCGTGGCCGGGAGGACCTGCGGGTCCTGACAGAGCGCATCGCGGCCGGCGAGGTTCCCGCCCCCCGCGGCCTCGGCCCCCGAGCCGCCCCGACCGCCGATCCGGTGATGTACCTCGCGCATGAGCTGCAGAGAGCGCATGAGGAGGCGTGGAATGCCCTCGTCAGTGCGGCGAGCCCGAAACCCGACGGCGGTCCCGCGCAGCGAGTCGAGGTCTTCGTCAACCTCTCGCGGCGGATGCAGACGCTCTCCCACCGGGCGATCCAGGGACTCGACGCGTTGGAGAACCAGGTGGAGGATCCGGATCTCCTCAAGGGCCTGTTCAGGGTCGATCACCTCGCCACGCGCTTGCGCCGGCAGGCCGAAAGCCTCGCCGTGATCGGCGGAGCTGCCCCGCGGCGTCAGTGGAGCAGGCCGGTCACCGTATACGAGGTACTGCGCTCGGCCATCGCCGAGGTCGAGCACTACCGCCGGGTCAAGGTGGTGCCGCCGGTCGAGGGCGCACTGGACGGCGGCGCGGTCGCGGACGTCATCCACCTGCTCGCCGAACTCGTCGAGAACGCCACCAGGTTCTCGCCTCCGGAAACGCAGGTCTACCTCCGCACCGGAGCCGTGACCGCCGGCCTGGTCGTCGAGATCGAGGACCGCGGCCTCGGCATACCGCGGGAGACCCAGCGCCGGCTGAACGACCTGCTCGCCGGCGCGGAGCACATCGACACCGACGGGTTGGTGGAGGAGGGACGTATCGGCCTGCTCGTCGTCGCCGCTCTCTCGCAACGCCACAATGTCGCCGTCAGGTTGCAGACGAACATCTACGGCGGCACGCAGGCCGTCGTCGTGATCCCGAACGAGCTGATCGGTTCGGAACCGCCGAAGACCAGCGGTCAACCGGCGACGCCGCCCGCTCCCGCGCCGGTCTCGTCAACCGCGGCGTCAGGCGCGTTCACCTCGCCGCAACCTCTCTCCGCGACGGGACCGGCCGCCGGGGTCCGGCCCGGCGGCCGGTCCGAGGCGTGGCAGGACGGCAGTGCCGACGCGTCCGTCCGGCATACGGATCGACCGCCCGCTCCTGCATCTCCGGCGAGCGATGATCGGCGTCCGGCACTGCCGAGACGTCGCGCCCAGACCAACCTGGTCCCCGAACTGATCAACGCTCCCGCGCCGCGGGACGACGACGCGGATGTCAGCCACAACCCCGGGCTGATGGCGGCATTCCGGAAAGGGGTTCGCAGCGGCCGGGATGAGGACCTGGCGGACGAGCCCGGTGGAACGGCTTAAAAGAACATCACGAATCTGGAAGGAACCCGCATTGAGCGCCGTCTCGCCGAACCAGTCGACCGATCTCGCCTGGCTGCTGAAGAACCTGGCCCAGGAAGTCCCGGACATTCGGGGCAGTGTGCTGCTGTCCTCGGACGGAATGGTGAAAGCCGCGCACGGCCTGGACCGGTCGGGCTCGGAATATCTCGCGGCACTCGCTTCCGGGCTCTTCTCCATGGCACGGAGTGCCAGCACCAAATTCGATGGCCGGGGCGAAGTCCGCCAGGTCGTGGCCGAACTCCACCCCAGCCAGCTGTTCATCTCGTGGGCCGGCTACAACTCGGTCCTCGCGGTGCTGGCGAAGGGGGAGGCAGACCCGGCCGTCGTCGGCTACGAGATGGCGCGCTTGATCAAAGCCGTCCGGCCCTTCCTGGACACGGCGGCCCGCACACCATCCGCCGCCCCTGATCGAAGCTGACGACCATGGCAGCCAGTGACGATGAGGTCTGGATCGACCACGCGGCCGGCCCGCTGATCCGCCCGTACACGGTGAATGAGGGTCGCACCCGCCCCACCGTGGACCTGGACCTGCTCTCCTTGGTGGTCGGCACGGGCTGGGCCAGCCCGGACCTCGATCCAGAACACGCCAGGGTGCTCGAACTGTGCCATACGCCGCTCTCGGTCGCCGAGGTCGCGGCGCGCATACGCCTTCCGGTGGTCGTCACGAAGGTTCTACTCGCCGATCTGGTGGACTGCGGAGCCATCGCCACCCACGCCCCGCCCAGCCTGGCCGGCGCCGTCGACCGGGCCCTACTGGAGAAGCTACTCGATGGCCTACAACGAATCTGACGCCTTCCCCACCCAGGTCAAAATCCTGGTAGCGGGTGGCTTCGGCGTCGGAAAGACGACCTTCGTCGGCGCCACGAGCGAGATCGAGCCGCTGAACACGGAAGAGCTCATCACCGCGGCCAGCGTGGGCGTCGACGACCTCAGCGGGACGGAGGACAAGTCGACGACGACCGTGGCCATGGACTTCGGTCGCATCACCATCGGTCAGCACCGCATCGTGCTCTACCTGTTCGGAACCCCCGGACAGGAGCGCTTCTGGTTCATGTGGGACGAGCTGTCCGCCGGGGCGCTGGGCGCCGTCGTCCTGGCCGACACCCGCCGTCTGGACGAATCCTTCGCCGCCGTCGACTTCTTCGAGAGCCGTGGCATCCCGTTCCTCATCGCGGTCAACGAGTTCGACGACGCGTTCCACTACGTCCCTGAAGAAGTGCGAGCAGCGCTCGAACTCGGCCCGGGCGTGCCGATCGTGTTGTGCGACGCGAGGGACCCCCGTTCCGCGACATCGGTCCTCCGGTCCCTGATCCAGCACCTCCTCACCAGCGTGGACGTCCCGTCCGCCTGACCCATGTGAGCTTCCGCAACAGACAGTTGCGCTATTGGCTGATTTCTTGAGGAGTTCGTGATGACCCTTCCCCCCATCCGCCGTCTCGTGTCTCCCATGGACACGGACGCGCATCGGCGTGCCGCCCGGCTACAGGAACTGGGCATCCGGGAAGAGCCCGACCCCGAATTCGACGAATTCGCCCGCGCCCTGGCCCGAGATCTGGACGCGCCCTTCGCGATGGTGAACATCATCGGCCCAGAACGACAGTACTTCGCCGGACTGTACCCTTCCTCGCTCGACCGGGGCGTCGACCCGAGGACGGATCCATTCCGGACAATGGCGTGTGACGCGGGATACTGCATGTACGTGGTGACACGGAAGCATGCCATGGCGCTGAACGAAGTAATGGACTACCACCTCTTCGCCGGCAATCCGGTGGTGGACCAGATCGGGGTACGCGCCTACCTGGGCGCCCCGCTGATGGACCAGGACGAAACCCTGGGCACCATCTGCGTCGTGGACACCAAGCCTCACGATTGGGGTTCGCAGGGAGTCGCGTTCATCAAGGCGCGGGCCGCCGCACTCGTGAAAAGGATCGAGCAGCGGGCCGGTCTATGGAACGGTCCCGGCACCCCGGGCGGCGAAAGAAGATGAAATCCACACGCCTGCGCCCGCGGCGTCCACCCGCCCTGACCGGCGACGTCATGAACCGTCCGGTCGGGACGCGTCAGACGCGTTGACACCACAGGTCCGGCGCTCATACTCCCGCTAAGAATTCAGTATCTCGGGCTGTGTTCGGGATGCCGAATCCGCCGGGAGTGAGGCGGAAGCCGAATCTCGCTTCCGGGAAACCTCACGCGCAGAGAATGGGAGTTCACGCGTGCGACAGGGCAACTCTCCACTTCGTCGGTGGTGGTGGCTGATGGTCACGGCCGCCGGCGTCATCGCGCTCGCGCTCGCCGGCACCGTCACGGTCGGGGCACGGATGGCATCGTCGGCCGCGGCGGGCTGCCGGGTCGACTACTCGATCAGCTCGCAGTGGTCCGGGGGCTTCGGCGCCAGCGTGACGATCACCAATCTCGGTGATGCGGTCAATGGCTGGCAGCTGACCTGGAGCTTCCCGGCCGGGCAGACCGTCACCCAACTGTGGAACGGGTCGTACAGCCAGTCGGGTGCGCAGGTGACCGTCACCAACGCCTCGTACAACGGCGGTATCGCCAGCGGGGGCAGCGCCGCCTTTGGGTTCAACGGTACGTGGAACGGCAGCAACCCGGTCCCCGCCGACTTCGCGCTGAACGGCACGACCTGCACCGGCGGCGTCTCCGGGACGCCGACCCCGCCACCCGCGTCGTCGAGCCTGCCGTGTGACGTCTACGCCACCGGCGGCACACCGTGCGTGGCGGCGCACAGCACCACCCGCGCGCTGTACGCCACCTACAACGGCTCGCTCTACCAGGTACGCCGCTCCTCCGACAACACCACCCGCAACATCGGGGTGCTGTCCGCGGGCGGGGTCGCCGACGCCGCCGCGCAGGACTCCTTCTGCGCCGGCACGAGCTGCGTCATCACGACGATCTACGACCAGTCCGGCCGGGGGAACAACCTGACCCAGGCGCCCGGTGGCGGAGCGGCCGGCGGCCCGGACAACCTCGCCAACGCGACCGCGGCGCCGACCACCGTGGGCGGCCACAAGGCCTACGGCGTGTACGTCGCCGCGGGCACCGGCTACCGCAACGACCGCACCAACGGCATCGCGACCGGCGACCAGCCTGAAGGCGAGTACGCGATCTTCGATGGCACGCACTACAACGGCGGCTGCTGCTTCGACTACGGCAACGCCGAGACCAGCAACAACGACACCGGAAACGGCCACATGGAGGCCATCTACTTCGGCAACATCAAGGTCTGGGGCTACGGCACCGGCAACGGCCCGTGGATCATGGCCGACATGGAGAACGGCCTGTACTCCGGAGTCAACGCCGGCTACAACGCCAATGACCCCACCATCAACTACCGGTACACCACGGCCATCATCAAGGGCGAGCCGAACCACTGGTCCATCCGCGGGGGCAACGCCCAATCAGGCGGGGTGTCCACCTTCTACAACGGCGCCCGCCCCAACGTCGCCGGATACAACCCGATGCACAAGGAGGGCGCCATCATCCTGGGCATCGGCGGCGACAACAGCAAGGGCTCGGCCGGCACCTTCTATGAAGGCGTCATGACCTCCGGCTACCCGACCGACGCCACCGAGAACGCGGTACAGGCGAACATCGTCGCCGCCGGCTACCGCTGACCCCGAGACGGCCCGCCACCCGGACGCCGTTCACGTCCGGGTGGCGGCCGCGTGGGCTGGCCGTGGTCACCTCGTCCCGAGAAGCCGGCGCAGGGCGGTCGGTGTGCGTCCCAGGTGTTCGCGGACGGTGCGGGTCAGGTGCGCCTGATCGGCGAAACCGAGCTCGGCGGCCAGGCCGGCGAGGCCGGTCTCGCCCTGCGCGAGGCGGTCCATGGCCCGGCCGACGCGGACCCGGTTGCGGTAGCGGGTCAGCGACACGCCCATCTGCTGAGAGAACACCCGGCTCAGCCGGTACGGCGAGACCTTCAGCAGGCCGGCCAGCGGGCACAGCCCCGCCGCCTCCGGTGCTCCCTCGATGATCGCCTCCCGGGCAGCCGCGGCCAGTGCCCGATCGGCGGGCCGCGGCCATTCGGCGGGCCGCCGTGCCGCCGCCGCGACGAGACGAAGCAGCTCCTCCGCCAGCGCGTAGTCGACGTCGCCGCCTCCCGCGGCGGCGAGGAGCCGGCGGTGAGCCAAGTCGACGCGGGCGTCGACGTACACCGTCCCGCTCGTATGGCCTTCCCACAGTGACGGCGCGAAGCTCACCGAGGTGCAGACATCGCCGCCGGCGGGGTGGGCGAACCGCTCCTCCTCACCCGGCGCTCCCAGGTAGCCAACGGTCGGATCCAGGTCGGCCTCGGCGCCGTCGGCCCACCGCCGGAATCGCCCACGGCGGACGAGCACCATGCGGTGGTCGCCGCGCGCCTCCGGCTCCGACCATCGTGTGTGATCGGCCCGGCAGCCCACCGCGCTCACGGTGAAGTCAGGCCGGGCGGCGAGGGTCACGGGTGACAACACGCCGTCGACCGTACGCGGGGGGTGTGACGGAAACGCCCCGCAAGGATCTTCAAGACCCGGCGGTGCTCCGGAATCGATGCTGGGCGGGCAAGCCGACGACACCAAGGGAGTCATCGATATGGCCGTCAACGCGAAGCCCACCGCGATCATCATCGACTGCGCCGCCCCGAAGGCGCTCGCCGAGTTCTACCAGCGCCTCACCGGCTGGCCGATCACCCAGAGCGACGACGACTTCGCCTACCTGGGCGAGGGACCCGTGCAGCTCGCCTTCCAGCGGGTCGACGGCTACCAGGGGCCGGGATGGCCGGACGCCGCCAAGCACGCCCACCTCGACTTCGCGGTCGCCGACGTGGACGTCGCGACCAAGGAACTGCTGGCATCGGGCGCGACCAAGCCCGACTTCCAGCCCGGCGAGGACCAGTGGACGGTCCTCGCCGACCCCGAGGGACACCCGTTCTGCATCGCGGCGGCCTGAACAGGAGCACCGACGGCGCACACCGCGTACGGGGTGTGCGCCGTGTCCTGACGTGGTCAGGAGTCGGGGAAGAGCCAGAGGCCCTGGTCGGCGGCGGCGCGTACGAACGCGGCGAGGGCCTCGATGCCGCTCAGCGGGACGACCGTGGTGCCGTCCAGCTGGACCTTGTCCGTGCCGGCGGCGAGGGCGTCGGTCAGCCACCGGGCCAGACGCAGGTCGAGGTCGCGGACCTGCGCGGGGTCGTGCAGCTCGTTCAGGTTCATGCCGAGGGTGCCGCTGACCCACTCCCGGTACACCTGGCCGCGGAATCCGGTGAAGTCGCCGTCGGAGGGCCAGAAGAGGCCCTCGGGGAAGTCGCGGGGGATGTCCTCGAACGGGTCGAGGTCGGTAGGGCCATCCCACTCCCACGTGACGGGCGTCTCCAGCGTGTCGTGCCCCGTCACCGCAGGGTCTCCCGGGCGGACGGCGTAAACATCGAGTCCCATGGTTCCCGATCGTTGCACATTGTGATCACTTGTGCGGGAAAACGCCGCGCCGTCCTGAGACGTACGGCCGATTCCCGGTCCTACCAGGGGAGGGGGCCGTCGGCGGCGAAGTAGCCTCCGGTCGGGCCGTCGGGGCCCACCTGCGCCATGCGGACGATGATCTCGGCGCCCTCCTCGACGGTCTGCGTGCCCGTGTTCCCGTTCAGGTCCGTCCTGGTGAAGCCGGGCTCCACGGCGTTGATCCGCATGTCCGGGAACGCCTTGGCGTACTGCACGGTGATCATGTTGACCGTGACCTTCGACGCCGGATAGGTGACGCCCGGGAAGGCGTACGTGGGTGTGTCCGGAGTGGTGACCAGGGTCAGCGAGCCCAGGCCGCTGCTGACGTTGACCACCACCGGTGAGGCGGACCGCCGCAGCAGCGGCAGGAACGCGTGGGTGACGCGGACCACCCCGAAGACGTTGGTCTCGAACACCTCTCGCATGGCGTCGGCGGTCACGTCCGCCGCGCCGATCACCGTGTTCCCCTCGCCGCGCGCTTCGATGCCGGCGTTGTTGACCAGTACGTCCAGCCCGCCGTCGGCCTCGATGGCCTTCGCCGCGGCGGCGACGGACGCGTCGTCGGTGACGTCGAGCTGGACCAGCCGCGCGCCCAGCCGCTCGGCGGCCCGGCGCCCGCGTTCGGCGTCCCGGCTGCCGATGTAGACGGTGTGACCGGCCGCGATGAGCCGGCGGGCGGTCTCGTAGCCGAGGCCCTTGTTCGCTCCTGTGATGAGTGTCGTCGTCATGACTCCAGACTGCGGTCGGGCGATGCGGTCAGCCAGCGCCCCTGGCTTCCTGGGACCGCTGGTACCAGGAAGGTTCGTGGTCGGCGGTGCAGACTGGTGGCCATGACGGCGACGGAGTTCGGGCAGGCGGTACGCCGCTGGCGCGACCGTGTCCCGCCCGAGGCCGCCGGGATGCCCGCGGGCGGGCACCGGCGTGCGCCCGGGCTGCGCCGCGAGGAGCTGGCCCTGCTGGCCGGGATCTCCGTCGACTACGTCACGCGTCTCGAACAGGGCCGGGCGGCCAACCCGTCGGTGCAGGTGGTCGAGGCCCTGGCCAGGGCACTCCGGCTGTCGGGGACCGAGCGCGCCCACCTGTTCCGGCTCGCCGGGCTGGCGCCGCCGGGCCCGGAAGCGGTGCCCGCGTACATCCCGCCGAGTGTCCAGCGGATGCTGGACAGGCTGGCCGGGACGCCCGTCGCGGTGTACGACGCGTCCTGGACGCTGCTCCTGGCCAACCCGCCGTACGCGGCGTTGATGGGCGATCCGTCCGGCTGGCGGGGCCACCAGCGCAACGGCGTCTGGCGGAACTTCCTTGGCCCGGGCAGCCGGGTCCGGCACACGCCGGAGGGCCGCCGCGAGTTCGAGGCCGCGCTGGCCGCCGACCTGCGCGCGGCCGCCGGCCGCTACCCGGCCGACCAGCGCCTGCGGCGGCTCGTCGCCGACCTGCGCGCGAACAGCGACCGGTTCGCCGAGCTCTGGGATTCCGGCACCGTCGGCCACCACGAGTCCGCGCGCAAGACCGTCGATCACCCGCGGGTGGGCCCCCTGACGCTGGACTGCGACGTGCTCACCGTGGCGGGCAGCGACCTGCGCATCATGATCTACACAGCCGAGCCCGGCACCGAGGACGCCGAACGCCTCGCCCTCCTCACCGTCCTCGGCACCCAGGCCCTCGTCGAGTAGGCGGGTCAGTGGATCGGTCGCCGGGCGCCGAGGTCGGCGCGGTCGGCGGCGGCCTGGCCGGACAGCCAGCCCTCCCGGTCGATTCCGGGGGTGATCCGGCGGCCGGTGATCCTGGGGAACATCGCGTGCATCGCCTCGTCGACGGCCTGGTCGCGGGTCGCGAGGACCGGCAGCAGCTCGGTGCCGGGCATCTCGGCTGCGGCCCGGCGCTCGGCCGCGCCGGTGGCCTCGGCGAGGCGTTCGCCGATACGAGCGGCGTAGGAGGCCAGGAAGGACCGGCGGAAGGCGCGCGTACGGGAGCGCCCGCCGGAGCGGCCCTCGTAGGTGAGCGCGGAGTCCGCCTGTACGAGGAGTGAGGTGAACAGCAGCTCGACGGCGTCCAGGTCGGCGGGGAACCCGAGCACGGTCGAGAAGCCGAGGGCCCGGGTCCAGACGGCACGGCACCGGTTGGCCTCGGCGACGGTGCCCAGCAGGGCCGCTTTGGGGGATTCGTACGGCGCGTCGATCGGCAGGCGGCGGCCGACGGGCCCGGCCGCCTGGCCGTCCGCGCGGACCTCACCGGCCCGCGCGGCCAGGAGCGCCTGGTCGATGCGGTGCCGGGCCATCAGCTGCTGGGCCCGCGCGGTCAGCGCCTCCGCCTCCTCGGGGAACTCCGTCGACTCCGCCTTGGCCAGCAGAGCGCGGATCCGGTCCAGCGCTCGCCGGTCGGCCCGGCCGGCCACCCGGTCGCCGGCCCGGCCGGTCGCCTGGTCTCCGGTCCGGCTGGTCGCCTGGTCCCCGGTCCGGCCGGTCGCCCGGTCTCCGGTCTGGTCCCTGGCCTGGCCGGCGGCCCGGTACCCGGCCTGATCGCCGCCCGTGGAACGCCGGGCCTCGCCCGGCGGCGGAACGAGGGACTCCAGCCGGGGCAGGCCGCGCAGCAACGTGATCAGCTGGAGGGCGCAGCGCGTCGCCGTGGCCTCGTCGGTACCGTGGCGGTCCGCCCACGCGGTCAGGTACGCCTCGTCCCGCGCCCACCACACCTCGGCACCGAGCGCGGCCAGCTGGCCGCACCACCGATCGTCGACGGTCGCCGCCGGGTAGGCGCGCATGGCGGCGGCGATCGCGTCGGTCATCATCCGGCCGGCCCGTTTGCCGTGCGTACGGACCGTGTGGCGCACCAGGTCGGCCGGCTGCCAGCCGAGCCGCCAGCCGGCCGTGACGCCGCTGGTCAGCGCGTCGGTCACCAGACGGCTCATCCGCGGCTCGCCGGGTCCGGGCTGGTCAGCGCGTCGGTCACCAGACGGCTCATCCTCGGCTCGCTCGCGCCCGTGCCGGTCGGCGGGACGGGCTCAATCTTCCGGAGGCTCGGCGTAGCGCTGCAGGTAGAGGGGCTCGCCGAGTGTCTCGAGGAGTTGGAGCTCCGTCTCGAGGTAGTCGATGTGCTCCTCCTCGTCAGCGAGGATGTCCTCGAAGATCCGGGCGGAGGTGACGTCGCCGCGCGAGCGCATGAGCTCGATGCCGGGGCGCAGGCGTTCGACGGCCTCCATCTCGATGGCGAGGTCGGACCGGAGCTGCTCGGGCACGGACTGGCCGATGCGCAGCGCGCCCAGGCGCTGGTAGTTCGGCAGGCCTTCGAGGAAGAGGATGCGGTCGGTCAGGCGCTCCGCGTGCCGCATCTCGTCGAACGACTCGGCACGGGTGTGACGGGCGAGCCGGGTGAATCCCCAGTTGTCCTGCATCTTGGCGTGCAGGAAGTACTGGTTGATCGCTGTGAGCTCGGCCGTGAGCTGCTCGTTGAGCAGACCGATGATGTCCCTGTCACCGTCCATATCAACTCATCGTGGCACGGCTGCGGACTCGAGGGGTCGACCGACCCGCGGGTCACGCCGCGGCGGGCGCGGCTCGGGATCCGGCCGATCCGCGCTCGAGCCACCGCGGGCGCGGCTCGAGAGTCGGTCAAGCCGCTGCGGGCGACGGTGCCCAGTCAAATCGCTTTGGGTAACGGTCCCCCGTCAAACCGCTGTGGGTGACGGTCCGTGATCAGGCTGCTGTGGCGGCGACCGCGGCGACGCGGTCGGCGAAGTGTTCTTCGATCAGGTCGCGGATGCGGCCCACGCAGGATCCGCAGCCGGGGCGCATGTCGCAGGCCGTGCGGACGTCCTTGGCCGAGCAGGCTCCGGCCCTCACGTGGCCGCGCACGTCATCGTCCGTGACGGCGTGGCAGACACATGCGTACATGGGGGGAGAGCCTCTCGCTTGATCCATTAGGTAAGGCTCTCCTAAGTTAACCCAGGGTGTGCGCGGCTGGCAATGTGGGTGGCGACACACCGCCGGTTAGCGGTGCAAACCGGTATGTAATTCCGCGTGTGAGACGATCACGGCAGGGAAGCTCAACCCATGTGATACGCGTATGGCCGGGTGATCCCTATCCTCTCGGGGCTCACTACGACGGCGCAGGCACGAACTTCGCACTGTTCTCCGAAACGGCCACACGAGTCGAGCTCTGTCTGTTCGACGACGAAGGGCGTGAGACGCGCCTCGACCTCCCTGAGACGTCCGCCTTCGTCTGGCACGGCTACCTCCCCTCCGTCGTCCCGGGGCAGCGGTACGGCTACCGGGTGCACGGCCCGTACGACCCCCGCCAGGGACGGCGGTGCAACCCCGCCAAGCTGCTCCTCGATCCGTACGCCAAGGCGATCGAGGGCGAGGTCGACTGGGATCAGTCGGTCTTCTCCTACCGGTTCGGCGATCCGTTCTCTCGCAACGACGACGACAGCGCCGCGCACATGCCGAAGTCCGTGGTGATCAACCCGTACTTCGACTGGATGACCGACCGGTATCCCCGCACGCCGTACCACGAGACGATCATCTATGAGGCGCACGTCAAAGGCCTGACGAAGCTGCACCCGGACATCCCCGAGGCGCAGCGCGGCACGTACCTGGGCCTGGCCCACCCGGCAGTGATCGACTACCTCCGGGAGCTGGGCGTCACGGCGGTCGAGCTGATGCCGGTGCACCAGTTCGTCCACGACGACGTCCTGCTGAGGAAAGGCCTGCGGAACTACTGGGGTTACAACACGATCGGCTTCTTCGCCCCGCATAACGGGTATTCCTCCACAGGGCAGCTCGGCGAACAGGTGCAGGAGTTCAAGCTGATGGTGCGGACCCTGCACGAGGCGGGGATCGAGGTGATCCTCGACGTGGTCTACAACCACACCGCCGAGGGCAACCACCTGGGCCCGACCCTCGGCTTCCGGGGCATCGACAACGCCCACTACTACCGGCTCGTCGATGGCGCGCCGGAGTACTACATGGACACGACCGGCACGGGCAACAGCGTCAACGTCCATCAGCCGCACGCGCTGCAGCTGATCATGGATTCGCTGCGGTACTGGGTGACCGAGATGCACGTCGACGGGTTCCGGTTCGACCTGGCGTCGGCCCTGGCGCGGGAGTTCCAGGACGTGGACCGGCTGTCGGCGTTCTTCGACCTGGTCCAGCAGGACCCGATCGTGTCGCAGGCGAAGCTGATCGCCGAGCCGTGGGACGTCGGCCAGGGCGGCTACCAGGTCGGCAACTTCCCGGCCCTCTGGACCGAGTGGAACGGGAAGTACCGCGACACCATGCGCGACTACTGGCGCGGGGTGGACGGCCGGCTCCCGGAGTTCGGCAGCCGGTTCACCGGCTCCAGCGACCTGTACGCCGACGACGGGCGGCACCCGATCGCCTCGGTCAACTTCGTCACCTGCCACGACGGATTCACGCTGCACGACCTCGTCTCGTACAACGGCAAGCACAACGAGGCGAACGGCGAGGGCAACCGTGACGGCGCCGACGACAACCGCTCGTGGAACCACGGCGTCGAGGGCGAGACCGACGACCCGGATGTCATCGGCGTGCGCGAGCGCCAGAAGCGGAACATGCTGACCGCCCTGCTGCTGTCGCAGGGCGTGCCGATGCTGTCCCACGGCGACGAGGCCGGCCGCACCCAGCGCGGCAACAACAACGCCTACTGCCAGGACAACGAGATCTCCTGGATGACCTGGTCCGACTCGCCGGAGCAGGACATCCTGCGGGCGTTCGTACGGCGGGTGACCGAGCTCCGCCGCGAGCACCCGGTGTTCCGGCGCCGCCGCTTCCCGACCGGCGACGGCGACATCGCCTGGTACTCCACCAACGGCAGTCCGATGACCGACGCCGACTGGCAGACCCCGTACGCCAAGGCGATCACGGTCTTCCTCGACGGCGACCGCATCGCCGAGCCGGACCGGCGCGGCGAGCCGATCCGCGACGACTCGTTCCTGCTGCTGTTCAACGCCGCCGACCTCGACCTGAACTTCGCGCTGCCCGACACCGGCGGAGGGATGTGGACCGGCGTGCTGGACACGGCGGCCCCGATCGAGGTGTACGACGACCATGACCGGCCGGTGGTGAGCACCGGCGAGAAGGTGCTGGTCGAGGCCCGTTCGATGCAGGTGCTGCGACGTGTCTAGGCGCCCGACCGCGACGTACCGGCTGCAGCTGCGCCGGGAGTTCGGCTTCGCCGAGGCCGGTGAGCTCGCCGGCTACCTGGCGGCGCTCGGCGTCTCGCACGTGTACCTGTCGCCGATCCTGCAGGCCGTCCCCGGCTCCGCCCACGGCTACGACGTCATCGACCACGCGCGGATCTCCGACGACCTCGGCGGGGAGGAGGGCTTCCGGGCGATGGCGGCCCGGATGCGGGCGCACGGCCTGTCGATCATCGTGGACATCGTGCCGAACCACATGGCGATCCCCGCACCGGAGAACCTCAACCGGGCGCTCTGGGACGTCCTGCGACAGGGGCCGGACTCCCCGTACGCCCGGTGGTTCGACGTCGACTGGTCCCAGGGCGTCATCGTGGTGCCGGTGCTCGGCTCGCCGGACGACGAGCCCCGGCCGGACGGCGACGTGCTGCGCTACCACGACCACGTCTTCCCGCGCGGCGGCCGCTACCGCGCGACCCACTGGCGCGAGCCGGACCTGAACTACCGGCGCTTCTTCGACATCTCCACTCTCATCGGGCTGCGAGTGGAGGACCCGGAGGTCTTCGACGCGACCCACGCCGTCATCCTGCGGCTGCTCGACGAGAAACTGATCGACGGCCTGCGGATCGACCACCCCGACGGGCTCGCGGACCCGCGCGGCTACCTGCGGCGGCTCGACCGGCCCCGCGGCTGGGTGCTCGCCGAGAAGATCCTCGTCGGCGAGGAGACGCTTCCGGCCGACTGGCCGTGCGGCGGCACCACCGGGTACGACGCGCTCGGCATGGTCGGCGGGCTGTTCGTCGACCCGGCAGGCGACAAACCGCTCACCGAGGCGTACACCGCGCTGACCGGCGGCCCCGCCGACTTCACGGAGGTCGAGCGCGCGGCCCGGCGGTTCGCCGCCGACCGGATCCTCGTGCCGGAGGTGCGCCGCCTGACCGAGCTGCTGACGCGGATCCTGCCCGATGAAGACCCCGACGCGCTGCGGAAGGTCCTGGTCGAGCTGCTCGTCGCGATGCCGGTGTACCGCGCGTACATCGTGCCCGGCGAGGAACCTCCGGCGCAGGCCCTGGAGATCGTCGCCCAGGCCGCGGCCGAGGCCCGCGCGGTGCTCCCGGACGGTGACCTGCTCGACAAGGTCATCCCCCTCGTCCTGGGGCTCGGCGGCCGGGACGCGGTCCGGGACGAGTTCGCCGTACGGTTCCAGCAGACGTCCGCGCCGATGACCGCCAAGGGCGTCGAGGACACCGCGTTCTACCGCTGGTCCCGGCTGGCCGCCCTGAACGAGGTGGGCGGCGACCCGACGCGGTTCGCCGTCTCGCCGGAGGAGTTCCACGCCTACTGCGCGCGGATCGCCGCCGACCGGCCCCGCACGCTCACGACGCTGTCGACGCACGACACCAAGCGGCAGGAGGACGTACGGGCGCGGCTGGCCGTCCTGTCGGAGCTGCCGGACGAGTGGGTCGCCGCCGTGGGCCGGTGGCGGTCGCGGGCGCCGGAGAGCCCCCTGGAGCCCGACCTGGACTACCTGATGTGGCAGACGATCGTGGGGGCCTGGCCGCTGCCCGCCGCCCGGCTCAGGGAGTACCTCACGAAGGCGATGCGCGAGGCCAGGACCCGTACGTCGTGGACGGACCCCGACCCGGCGTACGAGGAGGCGGTCCTGGCCCACGCGGACGCGGTCCTGGCCGACCTGGTGATCACCGCGGACGTCACCCGGTTCGTGGACCGGATCGCGCCGTACGCGCGGGTGGGCTCGCTCGGCCAGAAGCTCGTGCAGCTCGCGATGCCGGGCGTGCCCGACGTGTACCAGGGGTGCGAGCTCACCGGCCTGTCCCTCGTCGACCCCGACAACCGGCGGCCGGTCGACTACGCCCGCCGCCGGGAACTGCTCGCCGACCTGGACGCCGGGACCACCCCCGCCGACCTGGACGGCGAGAAGCTCCTCATCACCACGCGGCTGTTGCGGCTGCGCGAGCGGCACCCGGACTGGTTCGACGCCGGGCACGAGCCGGTGACGGTGACCGGTCCCGCGGCCGCCCACGCCGTGGCGTTCCGGCGCGGCGGCGCGGTCATGGTCGCGACGCGCCTGCCCGCGGCCCTCGAACGGCGCGGAGGCTGGGGCGGAACCCATCTCGACCTGCCCGGAGGCCCCTGGCACGACGTCCTCACCGACCAGTCGTACCCCTCCGGTCTGGAGCTGAGCGGGCTGCTCCTCCTGCTCCCGGTCGCCGTGCTCATCGAGGCTCCGTGACGTACGAGGTATGGGCGCCGGCCGCCGAGAACGTCGAGGTGGAGACCGGCGGGACCCGGCACGCCATGACGCCCGCCGGGCGGCCCGGCTGGTGGACGGCGCGGATCGACGCGGGCCCCGAGGGACAGGACTACGGCTTCGTGCTGGACGGCGATGGACCGTTCCCGGACCCGCGCTCGCCCTGGCAGCCGAACGGCGTGCACGGGCCCAGCCGCACGTACGACCACGAGCGCTTCACCTGGTCCGACGAGGGATGGCGAGGGCGGCCGCTGCCGGGCAGCGTGCTGTACGAGCTGCATGTCGGCACCTTCACGCCCGAGGGCACGTTCGACGCGGCCGTCGAACGTCTCGACCACCTCGTCGACCTCGGCGTCGACGCCGTCGAGCTGCTGCCCGTGGCCGCCTTCCCCGGACGGCACGGCTGGGGCTACGACGGCGTCCACCTGTGGGCGGTGCACGACCCGTACGGCGGCCCGGACGGGCTGAAACGCTTCGTGGACGCCTGCCACCGGCGCGGCCTGGCCGTCGTCCTCGACGTCGTCCACAACCACCTCGGCCCGAGCGGGAACCACCTCGGGAGGTTCGGCCCGTACTTCACCGACGCCTACGCGACGCCCTGGGGCCCGGCCGTCAACGTCGACCAGGCCGGCTCGGACGAGGTCCGTGCGTTCATCGTCGGCAACGCGCTGATGTGGCTGCGCGACTTCCACGTCGACGGGCTGCGGCTCGACGCCGTGCACGCCATCCGGGACCAGCGCGCCGTCCACATCCTGGAGGAACTGGCCGAGGCGGTGTCCCGGCTCGCCGCCGAGACGGGCCGGGAGCTGTTCCTCGTCGCCGAGTCCGACCTGAACGACCCGCGCCTGGTCACCTCGCGCGAGGCGGGCGGCTACGGCCTCGACGGGCAGTGGAGCGACGATTTCCACCATGCCCTGCACACGCTGCTCACCGGCGAGCGGCAGGGCTACTACGCCGACTTCGGCGTTCAGGGAGCGCTGGCCAAGACGCTGACCAGGGTCTTCTTCCACGACGGGACGTGGTCGTCGTTCCGGGGCCGCACGCACGGGCGGCCGGTCGACACGCTCCGCGTGCCCGGCCACCGCTTCCTCGGCTTCCTGCAGAACCACGACCAGATCGGCAACCGCGCCACCGGCGACCGGATCTCCGCGTCCCTGTCCCCGGGGCTGCTCAAGGTCGGGGCGGGCCTGCTGCTCACCGCGCCGTTCACGCCGATGCTGTTCATGGGCGAGGAGTGGGGCGCCCGCACCCCCTGGCGGTTCTTCAGCGACCACCAGGAGCCCGAACTCGCCCGGGCCGTCAGCGAGGGGCGGCGCCGGGAGTTCGCCGACCACGGCTGGGCGGCGGGCGACATCCCCGACCCTCAGGACTCGGAGACCTACCGCGGTTCCATCCTCGACTGGTCCGAACCCAAGGAGCCACGCCACGGGGAGCTGCTCGACTGGTACCGCGCGCTGATCGCGCTGCGCCGGGCCCGGCCGGAGCTCACCGACCCCCGCCTGACCGAGGTCGCGGTGGAGTACGGCGAGTCGTGGCTCGTCCTCCACCGTGGTCCGCTCCGGATCGCGGCCAATCTCGGCGCGGACCCGCTGCCGTTGCCGGACGGCGACGTGCTCCTCGCCTCCTTCACCGAGGCGGGCGAGGGCCGCCTCCCGGGCGAGTCCATCGCCGTCCTGCGAACGCCCGGTCGGGGCCGGCCGTGACCTCGTTACCGATTGCTCTTGGCGAGCAGGACCAAGCCGATGATCACCCGGATGCCTCCGAAGAGCATCGGTCCCCAGGCGACGATATAGACCCCGCCGCTCCCAGAGGCGTTCGAGTACGTGAGCACGGTGATGAGCAACCCGATCACGAAGAACACCGCGCCGATGCCGATGGTCCGGGTGGCCCTGCGGCGCTCCCGGTCATCGGCCCCCTGATAAGGCGCGCCTTGGAAGGGCGGGTTCTGCTGGTACGGCCCGTTCTGGGGCGGAGCCTGATACGGCTGCTGCGCGTTCGGGTACTGAGGGTTCGGGTACTGGGGGTTCTGCTGGTAGGGACCCTGATCAGGCGCATTCGGGTACGGCGGCTGGAAGCCACCGTGCTGTGGAGCGCCCTGGTAAGGGCCGGCGGGCGGAGTCTGAGGGTGATTCGGCGGGGGCGGCACGGCGCCTGGATATTGCTCTGTCATCTTTTCCGCTCACTGGATGCGGCCGGGCTGATCCTGGTCAGGACGCCCGTCACCGTAGTCGAGCGATCGTCACCCCTACGTGCTGTTTGACCAAGAAGACCGGATAGGGACTGGTCTTTTCGGGCTCCGGAGCGAGCTGGACTCTCCCACTGTGGGAGCGTCCATGCTGGTCGGGTGAACGACGGGTATCTGCCGATCGGGCGGTTCGCGCGGCTGTGCCGGCTCAGTGTCAAGCAGCTGAGGCACTACGACCAACTGGGGCTACTGGCGCCGGCGCACGTCGACCCGGACACCGGCTACCGCTACTACCGGGCAGGCCAGGCTCGCGAGGCGTTGCTGATCGGCCTGCTGCGCTCGTTGGACGTGCCGCTCGTGGAGGTCGGGCGGGTGCTGGCCGGTGAGGCCGGAGTGCTCGGCGGTGTGCGCGACCGTATGGAGGCCGACCTCGCGCGTCGTAGGCGCACCCTCGCGACCCTCGACCGGGTGCTCGCCGATGGGCTGCCGCGGGCGGAGGTGAGCCTGGTGTCCGAGCCCGCTCGCCGGGTGGTGATGGCCCGGGAGGTGGCCGATCAGGAGGAGATCGGCGCGGTCACCTCGGCGTGCGTGGTCCGGCTGATCGAGGCGACCGGCCCGCCGACGAGCCCGCTGGTCGGGCTGTTCCCGCTCGACCTGTCGCCGCGGGTCGAAGTGGCAGTGGCCGCCGAGGCGGAGGACGGCCCGGACATCCTGCCCGGCGGCGTGTACGCCTCGGCGACCCACATCGGTCCTTACGACCAGCTCGCGCTCACCGGACACGCTCTGTTCGCGTGGGTGACCGCACACGGGCACACGCCGCTTGGACCGCTCCGCGAGGTGTACATCTCCGCTCCGGCGGCCACGCCGCCGGAGCAACTGGTGACCCATCTAATGATCAAATTGGAGGATCCCGAATGAACTGGTATTCCGCTGCCGATGCGCCCGAACTCGTTGAATTCGGCCCGGTGAGGGGTCTGTCGGTGACCGGGCAAGGCGAGCCAGGAGGGTCGCTGCACACTTCGAGCATCCAGGCCCTGTACAGCGTTGCCGGGCCGTTGCTGGGCATCGCCGCCGCCGGCGGTGCGCCCTTCGAGATGCCGTCGCTGGAAGGCCGCTGGTGGGTGGAGGACGAACGGCCACCACTGGATGTGCCGCGCCCGGAGTGGTGGTGGCACCTGTTCCTGCGGCTACCAGCCGACGCGTGGGCCGACGAATGGTTCGACGAAGCCAGGCAGGCCTCCGACGATCCCGCCGCAGCCCGCGTCCAGCTCGTCACCTTCACCGAGGGGCGTTGCGTGCAGGCGCTTCATCACGGAGCGTACGCGGAAGAACCGAAGACCTTGGCCCTGATGGAGGAGTTCATGGAGCGCGCTGGGCTCGTCATGAACGGCCTGCACCACGAGATCTACCTATCCGACGTCGAAGAGACCGACCCGGCACGGATGCGCACGATCCTGCGCCACCCGGTCCGCGCGGCCTGAGGCCGCTCCGCCCGGAGATCTCCATGGTCCTCGCCGTAGACGTGCTGTTCGCCCAGAACGGCCCGTACGAGGGTCAATGTCCCTCGTGCGGGAGCCGACGGGCGGTGTCCTCCGCCAGGCCCCGTACGAGGGCGGTGACGCGGTCGTCCGGGCGGGTGTGGGTGCGCGCCGACACGTCGACCAGGGCGTTGGAGATCCGGAACTTCACGTGCACGTCGTACACGACGATGCGGGAGAACACGACCTGGAACGTCATCGTGTCGATCCGGGCGTACCCGCCGTCGCCCACGTCGACCGGCGTCGCCGGCCTCCCGCCGTTGCGGGCGGCGTCGGCCCACACCCTCAGGGCCCGTTCGGCTCGCGTACCGCCCGACGTATGGCGCTCGGCGATCTTGGTCTCGGCACCGATCCGCACCGTGCGGAAGGGGCCGTCGCGGCCGGCCGGGACACTGCTCCACTTGCACTGCGAGGAGACATCGCCGTCGCCGAATCCCAGGAATGTCCTCGGCCGTGAGTCCCCGGGCTCCTGGGCGCCGTTCGGCACCAGCGCCGCCAGCGAGGCCGGCGGCGGCAGGAGACGGCATGCGTCGACCCGGGAGAACCGGCCGTCCGACGTGAACAGCCCGACATACCAGGCGGCCGCGATGCCGCACGCCGCGGCGGTCGCCACGGATATGAGGACGATGGCCGGCCCGCGCCTGTGACGGCGGGGAAGCGGAGGGTGAGGGGACATGATCGGAAGAATGGCATGCCCGGGGACCTGTCCGGAATGGCCTGCGGCCGCTACGAGGCTTCACCGGCGGCGTGCGCCGGGACGGGCGCGCCGTCGCCCTGCGGGTGGAAGGTGCGGCGGTAGGCCATCGGGGACACGCCGATCGCCGCGTGCAGGTGCTGGCGCAGCGAGACGGCGGTGCCGAAGCCGGCCCGGTGGGCGACCTGGTCGACCGGCAGGTCGGTGGTCTCCAGCAGGTGCCGCGCCAGCTCCACCCGCTGCCGGGCGAGCCAGCGGCCGGGGCTCATGCCGACCTCCTCCTGGAACCGGCGCGTCAGCGTCCGCACGCTCATCCCGGCCCGCGCGGCGAGCTCGGGCAGCGTGATCGGCCGGTCGAGGTGCTCCAGCGCCCAGGCGCGGGCCGGGGCGGTGCCCTCGTCGTGCGGCTCGGGCACCGGGCGCTCGATGAACTGCGCCTGACCGCCGTCTCGCCACGGCGGGACGACGACGAGGCGAGCCACCCGGTTGGCGACCTCGCTGCCGTGGTCGCGGCGCACGACGTGCAGGCACAGGTCGGTGCCTGCCGCCGCCCCGGCGGAGGTGAGCACGTCGCCGTCGTCGACGAACAGGACATCCGGGTCGAGCCGGATCCGGGGAAAGCGCCGCTGGAACTCGGCCGCCTCATTCCAGTGGGTGGTCGCCGGACGGCCGTCGAGCAGCCCCGCCGCCGCCAGCACGGACGCACCGCTGCAGATCGACATGATGCGGGTGCCCGGCCGGATCAGCGCCAGAGCCGCCGCGATCTCCTCGGGAAGCCCGTCGACGGGCTGGCATGCCCCGAAGGGCGGGATGACGACGGTGTCGGCGGTGGCCAGCGCCGTCGCGTCGTGGTCGACGACGATCGAGAAGTCGGCGTGCGTGCGCACCGGCCGGCCGTCCACCGTGCAGGTGACGACCTCGTAGAGCGGCTCGTCGTCCGGGCCGCGCGCCGCACCGAAGATCCGCCCGGGGATGCCGAGCTCGAACGGGACGGCGCCGTCCAGCGCGAGGACGGCCACGCGATGGGGAGACCCCGGCGGAAGGCTCATGGCCAGATTCTTTCACACGATGTCCATATGGCCACTCCCGGCCGGTCGGCGGCTGCCCGAGGCTTGGTCCGTCGGAACGACCACGAGAAAGAACGGAAAGCCGATGAACACCATGCGGGCGATCGTGCAGGACGGGCCCGGCGGCCCGGAGGTGCTGAGAATCGCCGAGGTCGAGCGGCCGGAGCCGGACCGGGTCGAGGTCCTGGTCCGGGTGCACGCGGCCGGCGTGAACCCGGCCGACTGGAAGACCCGCGCGGGCGGCGGTTCGGCGCTGGGCCTCGGGTGGGACGTGTCCGGCGTCGTCGAGGCGGTCGGCCCCGGCGTGACGCTGTACGAACCGGGGGACGAGGTGTTCGGGATGCCGCGCTTCCCGCATCCGGCGGGCGCGTACGCCGAGTACGTCACCGCCCCGCCGCGCCACTTCGCCCGCAAGCCGGCCGGGATCGATCACGTCCAGGCCGCCGCGCTGCCGCTGGCGGCGCTGACCGCCTGGCAGGGCCTGATCGACACGGCGGGCGTGCAGGCCGGGCAGCGGGTCCTGATCCACGCCGCCGCCGGAGGGGTCGGCCACCTCGCCGTGCAGATCGCCAAGCTCAAGGGCGCGTACGTGATCGGGACCGCTCGCGAGGCCAAGCACGAGTTCGTGCGGGGTCTGGGCGCCGACGAGGTCGTCGACTACACGAAGGTGGACTTCGCCGAGGCGGTGCGGGACGTCGACGTCGTGCTCGACACGGTCGGCGGCGACTACGGTCCCCGGTCCCTCGCGACCCTTCGCGACGGCGGCACCCTGGTGTCGTACCTGCCGCCCGTCGACGACCTGCCGGCCGCGGCCGAGAAGCGCGGCATCAAGGCCGGCTGGACCCTCGTCGAGCCGGACTACGCGGCGATGAAGGAGATCGCCGCCCTCGCCGAGGCGGGGAGGCTGCGCGCCGCGATCGACTCGGTGTTCCCGCTGGAGGAGGCGGCCAAGGCCCACGAACACGGCGAGACCGGCCGCACCGCCGGCAAGATCGTCCTGACGGTCTGAGCCCGGCTCATCGGCCGAGCAGGCGGTCGACGGCGCGGCGGGCGCGGGTGGGGGCCGCCGGGTCGCGGTGCAGCTGGATGGCCTGGCCCGCGGCGAGCGCCACGCCGCCCAGTTCGAAGACCAGCTGATCGACGTCGGTGTCCGCGGGCAGGCCACCGGCGTCGACCGCCGTCCGCAGCTCGGCGGCCACGTAGTCGGACCAGCGGGACAGGGCGGTGAGCACGGCGTCCCGGACGGGGCCGGGACGCCCGTCGAACTCGGTGGCGACCGACGTGAGGAAACAGCCGCCGTGCCCGTCGTCCGCCATGTAGTCGATCCACTCCCCGAGGGCGCGCGCCAGCCGATCCGCCCCGGGCTCGGCGCCCGCGACGCGCGCCGGGACCCGGTCGCGGAACTTCTCGGTCGCGGCGTCGAGCGTCGCGAGCTGGAGCGCCTCTTTGGTGCCGAAATGGCCGATCACTCCGGCCTTGCTCATCCCGAGCTCGGTGGCGAGCCGGCCGATGGTGACGCCTTCCAGCCCCTCGGCGGAGGCCAGCGTCAGGGCGCACTCGATGATCCGGGTCCGGGTGGCGGCCGTCTCGACGGCGGACTTGCGCGGGCTCATGGAGCCAGCTTAACCTACCGATCGTTCGCTAAATGCGTACGATCGTTCGGTAGCTAAAGGGGCCACCATGAAGATCCATCACCTCAACTGCGGATCGATGCGCGAGATCGATCCCGCCGACGCCACGGACCACCGGCTGGAACCCGCACGGGCGCTGAACCACTGCCTGCTCGTCGAGACCGACGCCGCGGGCCTCGTCCTGGTCGAGACCGGATTCGGCACGCCCGACGTCGACCGCGCGGAGGAGACTCTGGGCCGGACCTTCCTGGACCGGACCCAGGCGCTGCTCGACCCGGAGGAGACCGCCGTACGGCAGATCCGGCGCCTCGGCCACTCGCCCGACGACGTGCGCCACATCGTGCTGACCCACCTCGACCTCGACCACAGCGGCGGGCTGCCGGACTTCCCGCAGGCCACCGTTCACCTGCACGACGCGGAGTACCGGGCCGCCATGGCCGCGACCGGCGCGCACCCCGAGCACACCCTGCGCTACCGGCCCGCGCACTGGGCGCACCGCCCGCACTGGAGGACGTACGAGTCGCGGAAGGGGGAGTCCTGGTTCGGGTTCGACGCCGTCGAACTCGACGGCCTGCCCCCGGAGATCCTGCTGATCCCGCTCGCTGGACACACCGAGGGACACTGCGCCGTGGCCGTACGGGACGGCGACCGATGGCTCCTGCACGCCGGCGACGCGTTCTACCACCACGGCCAGATCGAGCCGGACGACCGCTGGTCCATGCCCCTGTGGGAGGCGTTGGAGGAGATCACGGAGATCGACCGGCCGCTCCGCGTCGCCAACCAGGCCCGCCTCCGCGAACTCCTGCGCGACCACGGCGACGAGGTCGACGTCTTCTCGGCCCACGACCCCTGGGCCTTCGCGCGTCTCGCTCCGGCGGGCTGATCGTTCATCTGCGGCGCGTCGGTGAGACGGTGACGACGGCGATGACCGCTCATCCTTCCGCCGCCGAGGCGGTCGGCACCGGCTCCTCGGCGACCGGCGCGGGGAGCCGGAGCGTGAGGCGGCGTACGTCGGGGACGGCGAGCACGAGCAGGCACGCGGCCACGACCAGCGCGGCCGTTCCGGCCAGGGCGGTCGACGTGCCGACCGCGACGCCGAGGGGCCCGGCCACGGCCAGGCCGAGCGGGGTCAGGCCGAGCGAGGTGAGCCAGTCGTAGGCCATCACCCGCGACAGGGCGCGCGCCGGGATGTGCTGCTGAACGGCGGTCAGCCAGAGGGAGTTCATGAACGTCAGGCCGCCGAACGCCAGGCCGGCGGCCACGGCGACGAGCGGTGCGGGCGCGCGGGCGGCGAGGAGGGCCAGGGGAAGGCCGAAGACGGCGAGCAGCAGGTTGCACGCGGTCAGCGGACGGCGCGGCCGTACGCGGAGCGCGATCACGGCTCCGACCACGGCGCCGAGCGCACCACCCTGGGTGATGACGCCCCAGGCGACCTGGCCGCCGAGCGACCGTACGGCGACGAGCGGGCCGAGGGTCAGGTAGCAGGAACTCGCGAGGTTCCAGACGGAGTGGACGATGAGGTTGGTCCAGTACCAGCGGTGACGTCGCATCTCGGTCCAGCCGCCGGCCAGTTCCGTCCAGAAGCCCTCCCGGGGCGCGCCCTCATGGCGCACGCGGAGCAGCGCGAGCGTTCCGACGCTGACCGCGAACGTCGCCGCGTCCAGCAGGAAGGCCCAGCCGGCCCCAGCGGTGATCACCAGGGTGGTGGCGATCATCGGCCCGAGCACCCGGCCCGCCTGCCGGGAGAACTGGGTGAGGGCGTTGGCCTGCTGCAGGCGGTCCTCTTCCACGGTGACGGGGATCAGCCCGTCGGCGGCGGGCATGAAGAACGCCGACGCCGCGCCGGACAGCGCCGAGAGCGCGATCAGGTGACCGAGGTGAACGACGCCGGCCAGCAGCTCGAGCCCGATCGTGACCTGGACGAACAGGTTGACGACGTCGGCGGTGAGCATCACGAGGTGTCGTGGCAGGCGGTCGGCCCAGACCCCGCCGGCCAGCACGAGGAGCAGCCGGGGGACGGCGGCCGCCGCGAGCACCGCCCCGAGGTCGGTGGCCGATCCGGTGGCCTGGATGACGGCGAGGGCGAGCGCCACCGGCGTGATGGCGTCGCCGAGGCCGGACAGGGTCTGACCGGCCCACAGCAGCCGGAAGCGGCGGTCCGCGAGAGGGGTGAACACGCCGAAGAGATTACTGCGAAATCGTACTATCCGAAAGCGCATTATCCGATCGGCGGGATACTGAGGGCATGGAGAGGGACTCGGTCGATCGGCACGTCGAGCGATGGCTCCCCGAGTTGCCGGACCTCGATCCGCGCAGCGAGGGCATCGTGACCCGGATGCAGTACATCGTCCGCTACCTGCGCCGGAACAAGGAGCGGGTGCTCAAGGAACGCGGCCTGCAGATGGGCGAGTGGGAGATCCTGCACACGCTGCACACCCAGCGCGAGCTCGGCGAGCCGTACCGCGCCGCTCCGACGGATCTGGCCGACGCCGTCGGCGTGCCTCCCACCACCATGACGAGTCGGCTGGACCGCCTGGAGGGACGCGGCTTCGTCATCCGCGTCCACGACTCGGCCGACCGGCGGCGCCTCCTCGTCGAACTCACGGACGCGGGCCACGCCGCGTGGCTGAGCGCGATGGCCGGCCTGGACCGTGGCGAGAAGGAATTGCTCGCCACTCTCGGCGCCGACGAACAGGACCGGCTGGCCGACCTGCTCCGTCCCCTCATGCGCCACGTCGACGCCCGGACGTGATCCGGCGGACCGCGTGTGCGGTGCGGGCGCGGACGCCGCTGGGCGAGGCGAGGGTATTTACTTTGCATTAGCGCGGTTATCGGTATGTCTGAGGCAGGCCTACGACTGGAAGATCGCAGGTCAAGGCCCCGCTACTACCGAGGAAACGTTCTTGAATAGCTCTACGATCGGTTCATGACCTCAGTTCTGCTCGCCGAGGACGACACGTCCATATCCGAGCCTCTCGCCAGAGCGCTGCGGCGGGAGGGATACAACGTCGAAGTGAGTCCCGACGGTCCGCAGGCTCTCGAGCGGGCTCTCGGGGGTGGGGTGGACCTCATCGTCCTGGATCTCGGCCTGCCCGAGCTCGACGGGCTCGAAGTGGCCCGGCGCGTTCGCGCCGAGGGCCACGGCGTGCCGATCCTCATCCTCACCGCCCGCGCCGACGAAGTCGACACGGTCGTGGGCCTCGACGCCGGCGCCGACGACTACGTCACCAAGCCCTTCCGGCTCGCCGAGTTGCTGGCGCGCGTCCGCGCTCTGCTGCGCAGGGGCAGCACCGAGACGCCGATCGTGCAGGGTGTCCGGATCGACGCCGAATCCCGTCGCGCCTGGATGGGCGACCAGGAGCTTCAGCTCACGACCAAGGAGTTCGACCTTCTCCGCGTGCTGGTGCGCGACGCGGGCAAGGTCGTGACCCGAGAGCAGATCATGCGGGAGGTGTGGGACACCAACTGGTGGGGCTCGACCAAGACCCTCGACATGCACATCTCCTGGCTTCGTCGCAAGCTGGGAGACGACGCGGGCAGTCCGCGTTACATCACGACCGTGCGGGGAGTGGGCTTCCGCTTCGAGCGCGGTGACTGATCGTGTGAACCCGGCGTGACCACCCCCTGGTCACGTCTCGGGCGAAAGAGAGGCACCCCCATGAGGCGACGGCTCCTGCTGTCCACGCTGGCCGTCGCGGTCGTCGCCGTGCTCCTGCTCGGTATCCCACTGGGCTATGCGACCCATCGGCTCCTCTACGACGAGGCCGAACAGCAGGTCGAGCGGGAGGCGGCGACCGTGGTGGCCGGCGTGAACCTCAAACAGGAAGGCAAGCAGTCCATCGTCGGCGATCAGATCGCCAGAGAGTTCCCCAGCCGGTACATCGTCGTCACACTGGCCAACGATCAAGTGATCACGGCCGGCGTCGCGCCGCCCAAGGGCGCGCACGTCATCCGGAAGACCGCCAACGACCGCGGCGTGCGGGTACAGGTCTCCCGGGACGCCGCCGACATCGAGGCGGAGGCCCTGCGCACGTTCCTGCTGATCGGCAGTCTCGTCGTGCTCGGCGTGGGTGTGGCGGTCGGCCTGGCGATGGTCCAGGCGCGAAAGCTCACCCTGCCGCTGATCGACCTGGCCGAGACCGCCGAACGCCTCGGTTCCGGCAACGCGCGGCCACGCCGCCGCCGGTACGGCGTGCCCGAGGTCGACCGGGTCGCGGAGGTGCTGGACCGCAGCGCCGTGCGGATCGCCGACCTGCTGGCCGCGAGCCGTGAGTTCGCCTCCGACGCCAGCCACCAGCTGCGTACGCCGCTGACGGCGCTGTCGATGCGGTTGGAGGAGATGGTCGAGGCGGCGGACTACCCGGAGGTCGTCCGGGAGGAGGGCGCGGCCGCCGCCGCGCAGGTCGAGCGCCTCGCCGCAGTGGTCGAGCAGCTTCTCGCCCGGGCGAAGCACGATCCCACCGGCGACGCGGTCCCGGTCGCCGTCGACGAGATCCTCGACCAGCAGATGGAGGAGTGGGGGCCGGTCTTCCGGCGGGAGGGACGCCGGCTGACGGTGTCCGGCGTCCGGGATCTCACCGCCGTGGCGAGTCCCGGCGGTCTCGCGCAGATCGTCGCGACGCTGCTGGACAACTCGCTCATGCACGGCGGCGGGACGGTCACGATCCACACCAAGGAGACCGTCTCGTCGATCGTCGTGGAGGTCGGGGACGAGGGCAAGGGAGTTCCGCCGGAGCTGGAGCGCCGGGTGTTCGACCGCAACGTCAGCGGCCGATGGCAGGGCACCGGGCTCGGGCTCTACCTCGCGCGTTCGCTGGCCACCGCGGACGGCGGGCGGCTCGAGCTCGTACGCGCGCGCCCCGCGACGTTCGCGATCTTCTTGCGGAAGGCCGACGAGGTCCTGCGGGCGCGAGAGCGCGTCGTCAGCGGGCCGGCCTAGCGGTCTCGGGCCGGGTCAGTGGACCGGCCTAGCGGTCTTGGGCCGGGGTCAGTGGACCGGCTTCGGGACCGCGGGCTCTTCGGGCCGGTCGGCCGGCGCGGGCACCTGGGCCTCGGGCAGGCCGGTGTGCGGGTCGACCGGCGGCGCCGTCGGCGGCAGGAAGACCCACTTCTTGTACGCCCAGTAGCGGAACAGGGTCGCCGCGCCGGTGCCGATGATCTGCGCGACGTTGAACGCCACGCCGTTGTGAAGGTCGAGAACGTAGTGGGTGAAGCCGATGAACACCCAGGTGATCACCAGGCCGACGCCGTTGAAGACGAAGAACAGGACGTACTCACGGCTCAGGCCGGTCTTGTCCCGGTGGCGGAAGGTCCAGAACCGGTTGGCGAAGTAGGAGAAGGTGGTCGCGACGATGGTGCCCACGCCGAACGACGTCAGCGGGCCGACGCCCATGCCCAGATGCAGGGTGTTCGAGATGCCGATGGTGATGATGAAATTGAGCACGCCGATGGTCCCGAACGCCGCGAGTTCGTGGATCAGATGAGCGAATCTTTGATAAAGCCCACTGGCGAAACGCACGAACGTGTGACCTTTCGTTCGAGCTCGGCGGCTGGTCGCGCGCCCCGGCACACCCGGATCTTGATACCCCTGACTTACCAGGTTAGACGCCCTCTCCCGGCGTATGGTTCGGACGGGTTCCGCGAGTACGGCGACACGCCGTCGTGCCAACCCCGACCAACCCATCCCGACCGACCTCCCGGCCTCTCGGCCCGCCCGCGTGTGCTCATCGCCCGGGGAACCCGGTCTCTGAGCACGACGGATAGGCTTCGGGGCGTGACGGACAGGCAAGACATCCCGGTCGTCGGCATGGTCGGCGGGGGACAGCTCGCACGGATGACACAGCAGGCGGCGATCGCGCTCGGCACGCCGCTTCGCGTGCTCAGCGACAGCGCCCACGCCTCCGCGGCCAAGGTCATCGCCGACGTGCGCATCGGCGACCACCGCTCCTTCGACGACCTGCGCACCTTCGCCAAGGGCGCCGACATCGTCACGTGGGACCACGAGCACGTGCCCGGCGAGCACATCCGCGCCCTGGAAGAGGCCGGCGTCGCCTGCCGCCCCGGGTCCGCGGCCCTGCTGCACGCCCAGGACAAACGCGTGATGCGTGAGAGGCTCATCGAGCTCGGTGTGCCGTGCCCGGACTTCGCCGTGCTCGACGACGAGCCCCTGGCGACCCTCGAGGCGTTCGGGCGGGACACCGGCTGGCCGGTCGTGCTCAAGGCGACCCGCGGCGGCTACGACGGCAAGGGCGTGTGGGTCTGTGCGTCCCTCGCCGAGGCCCGTGCCGTCGTCGAGCGCGCCGCCGCCGAGGGCGTCGGCCTGCTGGCCGAGCGGCACGTGCCGTTCCGCCGGGAGCTGGCCGCCCTCGTCGCCCGCTCCCCGTACGGGCAGGGCGCGGCGTACCCGGTGGTGGAGACGGTGCAGCGCGACGGCATCTGCCACGAGGTGATCGCGCCCGCCCCCGGCCTGGACCCCGAGCTGGCCGAGGAGGCCCAGCGGCTCGCGCTCGCCATCGCCGACGCCCTCGGCGTGACCGGCCTCCTGGCCGTCGAGCTCTTCGAGACCGAGCGCGGCGTCCTGGTCAACGAGCTCGCCATGCGCCCGCACAACTCCGGCCACTGGACGATCGAGGGTTCGCGCACCTCCCAGTTCGAGCAGCACCTGCGCGCCGTGCTCGACCTGCCGCTCGGCGACACGACGCCGACCGCGCCGTACACCGTCATGGCCAACGTCCTGGGCGGCGAGGACCCGGACGTGTACAAGCGTTACATCCACGTCATGGCCCACGACCCCGCCGTGAAGGTGCACTTCTACGGCAAGGAGGTCCGGCCCGGCCGCAAGATCGGCCACGTCACCGCACTCGGCGACGACCTGGAGGAGACCCGCGAACGGGCCCGCCACGCCGCCGACTACCTGAGAGGGACCATTACATGACCGTCGGCGTCGTCATGGGCAGCGATTCGGACTGGCCGGTGATGAAGGCCGCCACCGAGGCCCTGGAGGAGTTCGACGTCGCGTACGAGGCGGACGTGGTCTCCGCCCACCGCATGCCGAACGACATGATCGCGTACGGCTCGGAGGCCGCGTCGCGGGGCCTGCGCGTGATCATCGCGGGCGCGGGCGGGGCCGCCCACCTGCCCGGCATGCTCGCCGCCGTCACCCCCCTGCCGGTGATCGGCGTGCCGGTGCCACTGAAGTACCTCGACGGCATGGACTCCCTGCTGTCGATCGCGCAGATGCCCGCCGGAGTCCCCGTCGCGACCGTCGCGATCGGGAACGCCCGCAACGCCGGCCTGCTGGCCGTCCGCATCCTCGCGGCGAGCGACCAGGAGCTGCGCGAGCGCATGGAAGAGTTCCAGCGCGACCTGCACGCCCAGGCCAAGAAGAAGGGCGAGCGCCTGCGCCGCGGCTGACCGGCCTTGTCGGTCATGGGCGCTTGAATGCGCTCATGACCGCTGTCGATCTAGCCCGGCGCCTCCCCGACATCGCGACCGTACGGGCGCTCAGCCAGTCCTTCGCCGTCCTGGACGCGATCCTGAGCCCGGAGGGTTATGCGACCTACGCCTTCACCAGCCGGTGGGGTGAGGGCGAGGAACTCGCCTCGATGAACAACGGCAGCGGAGACGAGTACTCGATCGTCTTCACGCCCGCCGGGGCCTTCATCCGCGGATTCGATCACGAGTCGCCGATGAGCCCATTCGGCGATGACGATTTCGGCACCTGGCCCGGTCTGATCGAGTCGGTTCCCCAGGAGTTCGCCGCTCAGGTCGCCGAGCCGGCCTTCTGCCAGTACGACCTGACGGGCGGCCTGTTCCTGGCGGCCACCGTCTGCATGTGGCGACTGAACGGCGACCCGGCCTGGCACACCGGCGACATCGACTTTCCTCCGGCGCCCAGGACCGACGATCCGGACGGATCAACCTGGATGTTCGATCTGCTGGCCGATGGCACTCCCAAGGCATATCGCGCCTACGCCGCGGACTACTTCGAGGTCGACGTCGACCCGGCCAACGTCCAGCACGTCTTCGAGCACCGCCCCCTGACCACAGACCTCGTCCGGCGCATCAACTCCGACACCGACCTCGCCGCCCTGACCGAGACCCTCGAGACCATCGGCTATCCGCACGCTTGAGCGCCTGACCTTCTTCGCGGCGTCGTGCAACCTTTTCGGCTGTCGATTCACCATCTAGGACTGAGAGAAGACATGGTCCCGCATCACGAACGGCGCGGGCACGTGGCCGAGCACGCGCATGACTTCGCCGAAGTGGCCTTGGCCAACATCGTCCGGGAGTACCCCCACGTCATGCTGCACACGATGATCGGTCCTGAAGATCGACCGCAGCCGCGGGACATCAATCCGGCGTTCTACGGCAGCTTCGACTGGCACTCGTGCGTCGAGATGCACTGGCTACTGATCTGCCTCCTGCGCACCGCACCAGAACAGGTTCCCGGGCAGCGGATCCGCGCGGTGCTGGATCAGCACCTCGCCGCCGAACCGCTGGCGGCCGAAGCCGCCTACATGAGCGACCCCGACCGCAGCATCTACCAGCGCCCCTACGGATGGGGCTGGACCCTGTGGCTCATCCACGAAACGGCCACCTGGGACGATCCCGACGCCCGCCGCTGGACGACCAACCTCACCCCGCTCGCGGACGTACTCACCAGCAACTACCTGCAATGGCTTCCCAAAGCGACCTACCCGGTCCGCTACGGCGTCCACGCCAACACCGCCTTCGGGCTCTCCCGCGCCCTCCCGTACGCTCGCCACCGCGCTCAGCACGGCGACGACGTGCTGCTCACCGCCATCACCAAAACGGCTCACCACTGGTACGGCAACGACCGTGACTACCCCGCCCAGTGGGAACCCGCCGGCGTCGACTTCCTATCGCCCGCCCTGGTCGAAGCCGAACTCATGACACACCTACTGCCGCACGACCGATTCGCGGACTGGCTGGACCGCTTTCTCCCACGCCTCGCCGACCGACAGCCGGCGAACCTGTTCACCCCGGCGATCGTCTCCGACTCCACCGACGGCTACATCGCCCACCTCCACGGCCTCAACCTCAGCCGCGCATGGTGCTGGCGCCGACTCGCCGAAACCCTCGGTGACACCGACCCGCGCACCCCAACCATGCTCGAAGCGGCCCAACGCCATACGGACGCCGCCCTCGCCCACGCCACCGGCACCCACTACGCCGTCGAACACTGGCTCGCCTGCTACGCCGTTCTCCTGCTCACCTGAACACCCGCACCAGGCCAGACGCCAACCCGAACGCGCGACCCCCCTGCATGGTCACCAGCAGGGGGAGCCTCGCAGTTCAGGAGCCTATTTCAGGAGTTGGCGGGCCATCACCACGCGTTGGATCTGGTTGGTGCCTTCGTAGATTTGGGTGATCTTGGCGTCGCGCATCATGCGTTCGACGGGGTAGTCCTTGACGTAGCCGTAGCCGCCGAGTAGCTGGACCGCGTCGGTGGTGATCTCCATCGCCGCATCCGAGGCGAAGCACTTGGCGGCGGAGGAGATGAAGGTCAGGTCGGAGACCTTCGCGCCCTCCATGGCCCGTTCGGACTTGGCGGCGGCGGCGTAGGTGAGCTGGCGGGCCGCCTCGAGCTTCATGGCCATGTCCGCGAGCATGAACTGCACGCCTTGGAAGTCGCCGATGGGCTTGCCGAACTGCTTGCGTTCCTTGACGTAGCCGATCGCGTAGTCCAGGGCGCCCTGGGCGATGCCGAGCGCTTGGGCGGCGATGGTGACGCGGGTGTGATCCAGGGTGGCCAGGGCGGTCTTGAAACCCGTGCCCTCGGCGCCGATGATCCGGTCGGCGGGGATCCGTACGTCGTCGAGGATGACCTCGCGTGTCGGGGAGCCCTTGATGCCGAGCTTCTTCTCCGGTGCGCCGAAGCTCACACCCGGGTCGTTCTTCTCGACCACGAACGCCGAGATGCCGCGGGCACCCTGGCCGGGGTCGGTGACGGCCATCACGGTGTAGTAGTCCGAGACACCCGCGTTGGTGATCCACCGTTTGGTGCCGTTGAGCACCCAGTGGTCTCCGTCACGCACGGCCCGGGTCTTCATCGCCGCCGCGTCACTGCCCGCCTCCGGCTCCGACAAGGCGTACGAGAACATGGCCTCGCCGCGGGCGACCGGGCTCAGGTAGCGTTTTTTCAGGTCCTCGGAACCCGAGAGGAGGATCGGAACGGTGCCGAGCTTGTTGACCGCCGGGATCAGCGAGGAGGCGGCACAGGCCCGGGCGACCTCTTCGATGACGATCACGGTGGCGAGGGCGTCGGCGCCCACTCCGTCGTAGGCCTCGGGGACATGCACGGCGTGCAGGTCGGCCTGCACCAGCGCGTCATAGACGGCCTGGGGAAACTCCCCGGTCTCATCCGTCTCCGCCGCCCGCGGGGCGATCTTGTCATCGGCCAGCGAGCGCACCGTCTCGCGGAGCATCTGGTGCTCTTCAGAGAGTTCGTACAGAGGAAAGTCTCTGGTCATACGCCGATCGTACGCGGTAAACCTACTCGCCAGTAGGGCCGGTAGCATGCCGAGCGGCCCGTGGGGAGGAAGACGGGGTTCGGGCACAACACACTTTGGAAAGGAGGCGGGACCTTGGCACAGCGCTTGACCGTGATCGGTACCGGTTACCTGGGCGCCACCCACGCGGCTTGCATGGCCGACCTGGGCTTCGAGGTGCTGGGCGTGGACGTGGACGCCGAGAAGATCGCTCGGCTGACACGCGGCGACCTCCCGGTCTTCGAGCCGGGACTCGAGCCGGTCCTTCGCCGCAACCTGGAGAACGGCCGGCTGCGGTTCACCACGTCCTATGAAGAGGCCGCCGAGTTCGGCGACGTGCACTTCATCTGCGTGGGAACGCCGCAGAAGCCGGGCGAGTACGCCGCGGACATGAGCTACGTCGACGACGCGGTGAACTCCCTGGCGCCGCTGCTCACCCGGGCCTGCGTCGTGGTCGGCAAGTCGACCGTCCCGGTGGGCACCGCGGAGCGGCTGAGCAGGCGGATCTCGGAGCTGAGTCCCGCCGGAGACGTCGTCGAGCTCGCCTGGAACCCGGAGTTCCTCCGTGAGGGCTACGCCGTCCAGGACACGCTGCACCCGGACCGCATCGTCGTCGGCGTTCGCTCGGACCGCGCCGAGAAGATCCTGCGCGAGGTCTACGCCCCGATGATCGCTGAGGACGTCCCCTTCGTCGTCGCCGACTTCCCCACCTCCGAGCTCGTCAAGGTGTCCGCCAACGCCTTCCTCGCGACGAAGATCTCGTTCATCAACGCGATGGCCGAGGTCTGCGAGGCGGCGCACGCCGATGTGACCAAGCTCTCCGAGGCCCTGTCCTACGACGACCGGATCGGCGGCAAGTTCCTCGGACCGGGCCTGGGGTTCGGCGGAGGCTGCCTGCCCAAGGACATCCGGGCGTTCATGGCCCGCGCCGGCGAGCTCGGCGTCGACCAGGCGCTGTCGTTCCTGCGCGAGGTGGACGCCATCAACATCCGGCGCCGCATCCGCATGGTCGACCTGGCACGTGAGCTGCTGGGCGGCTCGTTCATCGGCCGTACGGTCGGCGTGCTCGGCGCGGCGTTCAAGCCGAACTCCGACGACATCCGCGACTCGCCCGCCCTCGACGTCGCGACCTCCATCCGCGCCCAGGGCGGCCAGGTCACGGTGTACGACCCGCAGGCGCTCGACAACGCCCGCCGGGCCCACCCGGACCTGCACTACGGAGAGTCGGCGATGGACGCCGTCGCCGGCGCGCACGTCGTGCTGCTGCTCACGGAGTGGAAGGAGTTCCGGGAGATCGACCCGGAGGTCCTCGGCTCCGCGGTGGCCGAGCGCAACATCGTCGACGGCCGCAACGCGCTCGACCCCGAGCGCTGGCGCGCCGCCGGCTGGCAGTACCGGGCGCTGGGCCGCCCCTAGCCCGCAGCCGGGCGGCCCGTCGCCGGGAAGGCGACGGGCCGCTTGGTGGTTTGCAGGATCATGAGCGACTCTTACGCCGATGAAGCCGTCACCCGCCGGGTGCTGCTCGACTCGCGCACGTGGGCGTTCGTCGGGTTGCGCGACAACCCCGGCCGCACCGCGTACGACATGGCCCAGCTCCTTCAGTCCCGGGGCAAGGCGATCGTCCCGGTCCATCCGGCCACTGAGACCGTCCTCGGCGAGCCGGGCGTGTCCTCGCTGGCCGATGTGACGCAGCGGGTGGACGTCGTCGGTGTCTACCGGCGGGCCGCGAACGCGGGCGAGGTCGCCGACGAGGCGATCAAGCTGTTCGGCTCGTACGGTCCGCGGCGGGACGGTGAAGTCCGGGCGGTGTGGTTCCCGCTGGACGTGATCGACGAGGCCGCCGCGCAGCGCGTACGCGAGGCGGGCATCGACGTCGTCATGGACCGCTGCCCGGCCATCGAGTGGGCGCGCCTCGGCCTGCCCCGCTGATCACCTTCCGAGGACTTCGGCGATCTCATCGCGGAACTCCGCGCCGGCGAGATTGTCGCCGTAGTCGCGCGAGTTGACGATCAGGCCGTCCCTGACCCGGATCACCATGACGTACGAGGAGACGAGCGGCCGGCCGGACCGGGTCATCGTGCCGTGCAGGGTGTACTCGGCGATGACCACCTCGGGGTCCGAGGTCTCCCAGAGGACCAGCGGCTCGACCTTGGTGAAGCTGCGCGCCGGGGCGACGGCCTTGAACCGGGCGCGGTGACCCTCGCGTCCTTCGAAGCGCTCGGGGATTCCCGGCGGGGCGAATGGGATCTCGATGACGGCGTCCGGCGCGTACAGGTCGGCGACGTCATCCCAGGCGTTTTCGGCGGAGGCTTGGAGGAAACGCTCGACGACCTGACGGGGTGTGGCAACGGACACGGAAGACTCCAGGGGAGAAGAGCCCTAGGGCTCGTGGATAGAATCGGAGCGATCGCTCCGGTTGAGACGTTACGGAACATGCGCTCCGGTTGTCAATCGGCCCGCGGAGGGAAGAGAGGTGGCATGTCCGGATCCGTCGACTCCGGGACGGGAGAGCGGCGAGCGGACGCCCGGCGTAACCGTGCTCGTGTGCTGCGGGCCGCTCAGGAGGTGTTCGCCGCCGACGGGCTCGCGGTGCCCCTGAGTGAGATAGCCCGGCGAGCCGGGGTCGGGCCGGGAACGGTGTACCGCCATTTCGCGAGCAAGGAGGCGCTGTTCGAGGCGGTGGTGGCCGACCGGCTCGCTCGCCTCGTCGACGAGACCGCTGCCCTGGCCGCCGACGACGATCCAGAGACGGCGTTCTTCGCCGCCTTCTCCCTGGTCGTGGAGCGGGCCTCGCTCAACAGGGCGTTGTGCGAGGCGCTCATGGACCGTACGGGGCGGAGCGTGGAGGTCGCGGCCGAGGACCGGGAACGCTACCGCGCCGCGCTCGCGGCGCTGCTCGAGCGGGCCCAGCGAGCCGGAGCCGTACGCGCCGACGTGACCGTGGACGACGTCCAGCGGCTCGCTCGCGGCTGCATGAGCATGGAGCGGGAAGGCTCATCCGGGCGGGCCACCGCGATCGTGTGTGACGGACTCCGGTCGTCCCGCCGGGAGCGTCCGGCCGACCTGCCGCCCGTAACGAAACAGGCGCCCGAGGTGCGTAACGAAACTCGGCCGGAGGTGACGCGTGCGCGGTCCGCCGTGAAGACGGCGGGCTGTGCGGAGTGCGGGGCGCCCATCGAGACGGCGCACACCGGGAGGCCGGCCCGGTTCTGCGGGGCGGCCTGCCGACAGAAGGCGCACCGCCGACGTACGGCCGGCCGGACTGATTGAGACGTTCAGGGCCTGTCTCACCGCGCAGTAGGACAGCGGGGCTTCGAGACAGGCGCTAGAAGGCCGCAGCGCCGGCGCGGGCTCCGAGGGCGTCTTCGACGGTCGCATGGACGGGGAACGCGGCGGCGATCCCGGTGATCTCCACGACGCGGGCGGGGCTGCGCTGCAGCGCAGCCAGGCCGGGCGTGCCGCCGAGCCGGCGCGTCCTCTCGCAGGCCATGAGCAGGACTCGCAGGCCGCTCGTGTCGAGGAACGTCAGCTCGGCGAGGTCGAAGACCAGGTCGTCGCCCTCATGCAGGATCTCCGGGAGCCATGCCTCCAGTTCGAGCGCGGTGAGGGCGTCGAGCTCCCCACGGGCCGAGACGACGGTGGTTCCGGGCAGGCGTCGGTGCGTGAGCGTCAGCAGTTCCATGGGTGGGCTTCTCCATCCACGTCAGTGGGGGCGGCGCATCTCGCGGGTGCCGCCGTCCTCGTCGTCCGGCGGGGTGAAGAACGACCGCTCGCGCTGCGCCCGCTCCGGCTCGTACAACGGCACGTCGAACTCCGTCTGCCCGTAGGCGGTGGCGGGCGCTTCGGAGGACCCGTAGACGTGGACGTCCCCCGGCTCTGCCGTCCCGTACGCGTCGCGCGGCGTCCCGTACGCCGGGGTGCTGCCCTCGTCGCGCGCGGCGGCGTGGCGGCCCCGGCCGCTGGACGTGGAGCGTCGCGGCGACTCCTCGGACTCGGGCAGGCCGTACTCGTACGCCGGGTCGGCGTCATCGCCGGACCAGGCCCGCCACCGCGAGGGGAAGAACGACCCGAACAGCAGGCCGACGCCGACGAACAGGATGAACCCCTCCTCCTCCAGGCCGGCGAGCGTGACGCGCTGGCCCTTGAGGGGGAAGCGGTTGATGAGGTCGGTGGTCGTCTTCTGGGAGATGAAGAACAGCACGCCGGCCGCGGTGAGGATCAGTCCGCCGAGCAGCGAGCCCAGCGGCGACAGCCGTGAGGACATGAGCAGGGCGAAGACGATGGCGGCACCGGCCAGCAGGCCTCCGCCGAGCCACTTGTCGGTCGTATGGCCCTGCATCACGAAGCCGTGCTGCAGGCGATACGTGCCGAAGATCAGAAGCCCGGCGAGAGCGGCCGTGAGGATCAGCCCCAGGAGGAGTCCCCAGGCGTGGCGGGCGCCGTTCGACATGGATGTTCCTCCCAGTGGGCGGCGACACCGGCGGTGGTCGCCGGTTCACCAGCAGGCTAGTGGCCCGACGAGCTGGGAAAAAGAAGCATCTTCCGGACAGGGTGATCTGACTTCGCCGGTCATGCCGATCTCACCGGCCTGGTCACGTGCACAGGTTCTGCGTGGCCGTCTTCGCGTTCACCTGCTGCTGGGAGTCGCCGGCGGGCGCCTTCGCGGGCGCGCTGACCGTGACCTTCTTCGCCCCGGACCAGGAGGATCCGACCACCACCTGCAGCCGGGACCCGAGCCCGGCCACCTCCTTCAGCCGTGCTCCCGGGATCGCCGCCTTGAGCGTCTTCGCCGAGTCCTCCCGGCCCGGGGAGTACTGGATGACGGTCGTCTCGACCCCGTGTCGCGTGCCCAGCACCACGCTCGCCCCGAACCCCGCGTCGCGCAGGTCACCGGCGGCCTTGGCGGCCAGCCCGAGAGTGCCGACGCCGTTGATGACCCGGACGTTGATGTCGCGCGGGGCCACGGTGAGGCCGCCGGACCTCGCCGACGCGGTCGGGGAGGCACTGGCCGGGGAACTCGGCGAGGCCTTCGGCGCTTCGACGATCGGCTTGTCCCGCTGGATCTGGTCGAACAGCCGCCCGGCGGCGTTGTCGTCCCACAGCACGGTGGACTGGCGTACCCCGGCGATCGGCGTCAGGTAGTTGCTGTTGGCCAGCGGCACCGTCGTGAAGGCGATGCCGTCCGTCGAGATCCCCTTCATCTGGGTGGCCAGCGACGTCAGCGTGCCCTTCGACAGCTCCTTGTCCGCCCGGATCGTGCTCAGCGCCGCGCTCAGCACGGCCGGGTACTTCGTCGGGTCGGTCAGTGCCTTGTGCGCCACGGAGGACATGAACTGCTGCTGCCGGTTGATCCGGCCCAGGTCGCTGCCGCCGGTCAGGGTGTAGCGGGCGCGCGAGTAGGCGAGCGCGGTCTTGCCGTCCACGGTGGTCTTTCCCGCGGGCAGTTGCAGGCCGCTCTTGGGGTCGTTGATCGGCTGGCTCGTGCAGACGGTGACGCCGCCGAGCGCGTCCACGACCTTGATGAAGCCCAGGAAGTTGATCTCGACGTAGTGGTCGACGTGCACGCCGGTGGCCCGCTCGACCGTCTGTACGGCGAGCGTCGGCCCGCCGTACATGTAGGCCCAGTTGAGCTTGCCCTGCCGCTCGCCGATCTCGGTGCCGCGGGCCCCATCGCTGCCGTTGGACTTGTGGGACGGAATGGTGACGAGAGAGTCACGCGGCAGACTGACCACGGTGATCTTGTCGTGCTTCGAGGAGACGTGCACCAGCATCATCGTGTCGGAGCGTTCGCCGTCGGCCCGGCCCAGGTGCAGGTCGCTGATCTGCTGGGGAGTGAGGCCCTCACGGCGGTCGACGCCGGCCAGCAGGATGTTCATCGAGCCCTCGGGCCCGGAGTCGGGGCGGTTCTTCAGCCCCTCGAAGGCGTTGACGCGCCGCACACTGCCGAGGACATAGTCCTGGAACGCCCAGCCGCCGCCGGAGAACAGCAGCACCGCCGTCGACAGCACGCCCGTCGTCACCAGGTAGCGGCGCTGCCGCCGCGCGCCGTCCGGTGCCACGTCCGTCCTGCGGGCGCGGCGCTCGACGCGCACGTGGGAGGACTCGGCGTCGCCGAAGGCGACGCCTTCGACCTCTGCGGCGTCCTCTTCACCCGGAGCACCCGGGCGGGGGCGGAAGTAACGCTCCTGCGGGTCGGACTCCTCGTCGTGTGCCATGACGGCTCGCCTCTCCGGGGGGTGCGAAGTCTTGCCTTCATTGCGGCGTTCCTCGCGTTCGTACAGTACCGTGGCGCCGTCATGAATCCCTCGCCCAACACACAGGTCGCCCGAAACCGCGTTTGGCCGGCCGTGTCAGTGATCATGCCCGTGCTCAATGAGGAGCGGCATCTCGCGGAGGCGGTCAGGTCCATCCTCACCCAGGACTACCCGGGTGAGCTGGAGCTCGTGATCGCTGTCGGGCCCTCCCGCGACCGTACGCAGGAGATCGCCGAGAAGCTCGCGGCCGACGATCCGCGCATCGTCGTCGTCGCCAACCCGACGGGCCGTACCCCCAACGGCCTGAACGCCTGCATCCAGGCGTCGCGGCACGACATCATCGTCCGGGTCGACGGCCACTCGCTGCTGCCGTCCGACTATGTGCTCGCGGCCGTCGAGACGCTCGAGGAGACCGGCGCGGACAACGTCGGCGGCATCATGGCCGCCGAGGGCGTCACGCCGTTCGAGAAGGCCGTCGCCCGCGCGATGACCACCAAGATCGGCATCGGCAACGCGACGTTCCACATCGGCGGCGGGTCGGGCGAGGCGGAGACGGTCTACCTCGGCAGTTTCCGGCGCAGCGCCCTCGACCGGGTCGGCGGGTACGACGAGACGTTCGTCCGCGCGCAGGACTGGGAGATGAACCACCGCATTCGCCAGACCGGCGGCAAGGTCTGGTTCACGCCCCGGATGCGCGTGACCTACCGTCCTCGGCCCGACATCCGGGCGCTGGCCAAGCAGTTCTTCCACACGGGCAAGTGGCGGCGCGTCGTCGGCCGCGAGCACCAGGGCACCCTCAACCTGCGCTACCTCGCGCCGCCGCTGGCCGTCGTCGCGATGGCCGCCGGCGTGGTGGCGGGCGCCGTCGGCTTCTGGCCCGGCTGGATCATCCCCGGCGGATACGCCGTCCTGATCCTCGCGGGCTCGGTCGCGACCGGGCGGGGCCTGCCGTTCTCGGCGTGGGTGCGGCTGCCGGCGGTGTACGCGACGATGCACGTCGCGTGGGGCCTCGGCTTCCTGCTCAGCCCGCCGAGCCTGGGGCGCTCTCCCGAGCGGTGATCTGTTCGGCGATCAGGAGATCGACCGGATGTGTGATCTTGATGTTCTGCTCGCTGCCCGGGACGACCTGGACGGGGATCTCGGGCAGGTAGCGGTGCACCACGCCGCAGTCGTCCGTCGGCGGGCGCTCGGCGAACGCCGGGTCGGCCAGCGCCCGCTCGTACGCCGCGCGGATCGTCGCGAGCCGGAACCCCTGCGGCGTCTGGAAACGGCGCAGCCGGTCCCGTGGCGGCATCTCCACGACCCGGTCGCCCTCGACCACGACGACCGTGTCGGACGAGGGCACCGCCACCGCGACGACCTCTTCGTGCTCCAGCGCGGCGACGCAGTCGGCGATGATCCGGGCGTCGACGAACGGGCGGGCCGCGTCGTGGAACAGCACACGTGCGTCGCCCGGCCGGTCCTCCAGCGCGGCCAGGGCCCGCAGCGTCGACTCGGTACGGGTGGCGCCGCCCTCGACGACACCGGCGACCTTGGTGAACGGCTTGGCGATCACCTCCGCCTCGGCCACGTGCCCGGCGGCCATCACCACGAGGACCTCGTCGATGTCCGGCGCCGAGTCGAACGCCTCGATCGCACGGGCGAGAATGGGGCGGCCGCCCACCGTCGCCAACTGCTTCGGCGCGCCCAGTCCCAGCCGCAGACCCGTTCCACCGGCGAGGACGACCGCAATGGTGCTCATGTGCCCGCACTTTACTGTCCGCCACGTACACGGTGAGGGCCCACCGCGCGTCGACAGCGGTAACCTATGGGGACCTTTGCCGCGTCACCCGGCTGAACGGATGTTTACGGCGAGGAGGCGGCGCCGTGACGGTCGCGGTATGGTCGGCGCTCGCATCTCACGGCTCTGCCGGAGAAAGACCCCCACCCCAGACCTGAGGACTACAGACATGATCTTCGGAGGGTGCCGATGACGTTGGCAGTGGTTCTCGCGACCGAGGCGGTCGCGTCCGGGTCCACGCCGACGGCCGGCCTCACGCTCCCGGGCGGCGGCCCCGTAGTCGCCCGTGTGCTCGCCCAGCTCCAGTCCCTCGACGTCGCCGACCGCCGCGTGATCGCCCGCCCCGAGTTCGCCGAAACGCTCCGGGAGGAGGGCTGCGAGGTCGTCGAGTCCAAGGGACTCGCCGACGACCTGCGCGAGATCGCGCGCGTGGCCCGTGCGGCGAAGGAGCCGATGCTCATCGTGCACGGCGACGTCGTCGCCCATCGCGAGGTGTTGGCCCGGCTCGTCTTCAACTCCAAGGCCCCGGCCTCCGCCGTCGTCGCCCGTGTCCCCGTGGACGACGACGACCTCACCCGCCCTCTCATCCGGATCGGCAAGGGCCGCATCAGGTCCGCCGGATCCCCGTACCACCAGGTGACCGACCCGAACGCCGTCTTCCGCGGCGTCCTGCGCGTGTCCGAGGAGGAGACCGCCACCCTCGCGCAGGTGGCCGAGAAGCTCGCCGAACTGGCCGACAAGCCGGACGGCTTCACGGAGATCAGCCCGATCCGCCACCTGTGGCAGGACCCGAATGACACCGGGGACGCCGAGATCGAGCAGGCCGACGGCGACTACAACAGCGCCCTGGCCACCACCCCCATCACCGGAGACGACGCGCCGGCACTGCTCGTCGTCGGACTGGTGCGCTCGGGCGTGAAGGTCACCGGCCGCGGCAACAGCGTCCTGCTGTGCGAGCGGGTCCTCGACCAGACGCAGGCCGACGCGGCCCAGCGCGCCATCGACGCCGTCAACGAGGACGACGTCCGGCTCAGCGCCGCGGTCAAGAACAACGACGGCTTCTTCACCACGTATGCGGTCAGCACGTACTCCCGCTACATCGCCCGCTGGTGCGGCAAGCGCGGCTGGACGCCGAACTTCGTCACCGCGATCTCGATGGCGATCTCGGTGGTGGCCGCGTACTTCTTCTCCACCGGTCAGCGGTGGGGGATGGTCCTCGGCGGCGTGTCGCTCTACTTCGCGTTCGTGTTCGACTGCGTGGACGGGCAGCTGGCCCGCTACACCCGCCAGTTCAGCACGCTGGGCGCCTGGCTCGACGCGACGTTCGACCGTGCCAAGGAGTACACCGTGTTCGGCGGCCTGGCCGCGGGCTCGACCGCCGCGGCGGTCGGCAGCTCGGTGCACGGCGGTGACGTGTGGTTCCTCGCCGTGACCGCCATCACCGCGCAGACCTGCCGTCACATGGTCGACTTCGCCTTCGGCGCGTCGAAGCGGCGGACGCCTCCCGAGCCGATCCCGATCGTTCCGCTCGGCAGGCCGGACGACCGCGTGCTGGACGAGCCGGAGCCGACGAAGAGCCGCCCGAAGGGCAGTGGCCTGAGCCACCTCGCGGTGTGGCTGTCCGCGCGCTCGGAGAAGGTCCGCGTCTTCCACTGGTTCAAGAAGATGATCGTGCTGCCGATCGGCGAGCGGTTCGCGCTGATCGCACTGACCGCCATGTTCTTCAACGCCCATGTGACGTTCATCGCGCTGCTCTCGTGGGGCGGCGTCGCCGCCTTCTACACGGTCGCCGGCCGTTTCCTCCGTTCCCTTACCCAGCCCAGGGCGGTGGCAGCAAAATGAGTGCAGTGGTTCCTGGCATGTCGCCGGCGGGTGATCAGCCCGCTCCCGCCCATGCCCCCGTCCCGGACGCCGAGCTCGCCTACCACGGCAGCCGGCTGGTCGCCTACCGCGACGACGGCCCGATCGCCCACGCGCTCGGGCGGCTCACCAAGGGACAGCTTCCGCCGTTGCTCCCGCTGCTCGTCGCGGGTATCGTCACCGCGATCCTGCTGGTGGCCGGGGTCAACGGCCAGACCAGCCCGGCGGTCTTCGCCCCGGTGCTGGTGCTGCTGCTGGCGGGCCCGGGCTCCACGCATCCGCACAGCGGACGGCTGGACTGGTTCGTGCCGCCGCTGATGCGGGCGATCGAATACGGCTACCTGGCGACGCTGGCCTTCGCCCACGACGTTTCCAAGCCGCTGGTGTACGCCTTCCTGTTCGTGCTGGCCTACCACCACTACGACACCGTCTACCGCACGCGGCAGCGGCTGTGGCCGGCCAAGTGGGTGTTCGTCGCCGGCCTGGGCTGGGAGGGCCGCATGCTCATCGCGGCGGTCGCCACGCTCCTGGGGAAGCTGCCCATCGTTCTGGCGGTCCTCGGCGTCTACTTCCTGCTGCTGTTCGGCATCGAGAGCGTCTACACCTGGGTGCGGACCGGTACGGGCAAGGGCGTCATGGTCAATCTCGAGGAAGAGGAGGAAGCCGGCTCATGATCGGTATGGTTCTGGCCGCGGGAGCGGGGCGTCGGCTCCGTCCGTACACGGACACGCTGCCCAAGGCTCTGGTGCCGGTCGACGGTGAGACGACGATCCTCGACATCGCGCTCGGCAACCTCGCCGAGGTCGAGTTGACCGACGTCGTCATCGTCGTCGGGTACCGCTCGGAGGCGGTCGAGCAGCGCAAGGCCGCGCTGGAGAGCCGGTACGGCGTCTCGATCACACTGGTGCACAACGACAAGGCCGAGGAGTGGAACAACGCCTACTCCATGTGGCTGGCCCGTGACCACTTCGCCGACGGCGTCCTGATGGTCAACGGCGACACGGTGCACCCGGTGAGCGTGGAGAAGACCCTGCTGGGCAACCGCGGCCCGGACATTCTCCTCGCCGTCGACGACCAGAAGAAGCTCGCCGACGAGGAGATGAAGGTCATCCTCGACGGCGACGGTCACCTGCAGCGCATCACCAAGCTGATGGACCCGTCCGAGGCGGCCGGTGAGTACATCGGCGCAACGCTGCTGGAGCCGGCCGCGGCCGGGCCGCTGGCCGACGCGCTGAAGGCCACCTGGGAGCGCGACCCCGACCTGTACTACGAGGACGGCTACCAGGAGCTGGTGAACCGCGGCGGCAAGATCTCGGTGGCCCCGATCGGCGCGGTCGACTGGGTCGAGGTCGACAACCACGACGATCTGGAGAAGGCCCGCCGCATCGCCAAGGAATACTGATGCCGCTGCTCACGCGGATGCTCCCCGCGCCGCTGTCGATCGACGTGCGGCGCGGGGCCATCGCCCATCTCGGTGAGCTCCTCGCCGACCGGCGAATCGCCACCGAGGGCCGCGTCGCCATCGCGGTGGGCCCGGGGCAGGGCGACCAGATCGCCGAGCACGTACGGCCGAGTCTGCAGGCGTGCGAGGTCTTCCACGTCGACGGCGGCACGGTGGACGCCGCCATGGCGCTCGGTTCGCGCCTGCGCAGCGGCTCGTACGAGGCGGTCGTCGGCATCGGCGGCGGCAGGACCATCGACGCGACCAAGTACGCCGCGACGCTCGCCGGCATGCCGATGGTCTCCGTCGCCACGAACCTCTCCCACGACGGCATCTGCTCGCCGACGGCCTCCCTCGAGCACGAGAAGGGCAAGAACTCCTTCGGCGTCGCGATGCCGCTGGCCATGGTCGTCGACCTGGACTACGTCCGCGCCGCGCCGGACCGTCTCGTACGGGCCGGGATCGGCGACGTGCTGAGCAACTTCTCCGCGGTCGACGACTGGCTGCTGTCCAACCGGGAGCAGGGCGACCCGATCGACCGGCTCGCGCTGACCCTCGCCCGTACGGCCGGCGAGGCGCTCATCTACCAGCCGAAGTCGATCGAGTCGGACGAGTTCCTCACCGTCCTGGCGGAGGGCCTCGTGCTGTCCGGCATGGCGATGTCGTTCGCCGGCTCCTCACGCCCGGCCAGCGGCGGCGACCACGAGATCCTGCACGCCATCGACCACCTCTTCCCCGGCACCGCCAACCACGGCGAGCTGGCCGGGATCGGTGCGGCCTTCTGTTATCACCTCCGCGCGACGCATCTCGGTGAGGGCTCCGAACGCCTCACGGAGATCGTGGCGAGCCTGGACCGTCATGGACTCCCCAAGACTCCGCATGACATCGGTCTGACCGAGGAGCAGTTCGCCGAGGCGGTGGCGTACGCTCCCCAGACACGGCCAGGCCGGTACACCATTCTCGAGCACCTCGGACTCGACGAGGGCGCTGTGCTGAAAGCGGTACGCGAATATGTCGGCACCTTCGCTGGCTGAGGTCCGGGCGGGCGGTCAGCCACCCGGTCTCAAGGATCGACGGAACGAAGAGCACTGGGCGGGGCGGCTGTACATGCGCAGCATCTCGCCCTTCTTCAGCTGGATCTTCATCCGGATCGGGTTCAGCCCGAACCAGTTGACCTACATGATGATCGTCTGCGGCATGCTCGGCGGTGTGGCCGTCGCGGTCGACGGCCGCGGCACGGCGGGCCTGGTGTGGGCGATCGTCGGCGCCGTGCTGATCCAGGCCTACCTACTGCTGGACTGCTCCGACGGCGAGGTCGCGCGGTTCCGCAACCGCACGTCCATCACCGGTATCTTCCTCGACCGGATCGGGCACTACATGTCGGAGGTCGCGCTGCTCGTCGGCCTCGGCGTCCGAGCCCAGGGCGCGTGGGAGAACGGCGGCTACGTCGAGCTGGGCCTGCTGGCCGCGCTGGGCGCCGCCCTGATCAAGGCCGAGACCGACAACGTCGTCGTCGCCCGGGCCAAGGGGGGCATGCCCGCCGAGCCGGTGAGCGGCGACCGCGCGCTGCGCCCGGAGTCGACCGGCCTGGCGCTGGCGCGCGAGGCCGTCTCGATGCTGAAGCTCCACCGCATCATCGGCGCGGTCGAGCTGTCCCTGCTGATCGTGGCGGCCGCGGTCGTCGACCACCTGACGCACGGCCTGACCGCGACGAGGGTCCTCGCCGTCGCCGTGGCGGTCGTGGCCGTCCTGCAGACAGGGCTGCACTTCGTCAGCATCGTCGCCTCCCGGAGGCTCAAGTGAACAAGGTCGCGTTCCGGAGGCTCAAATGAACGAGACGGACCCCAGCGGGGTCCGAGTCGAGTCGGGGAGGCGCGCGTGAGGCTGTCCGTCGTCGTACTGACCATGGGCAACCGCCCGGCCGAGCTCGAACGCGCCGTCAAGAGCGCCCTGAACCAGAAGTACGTCGACGTCGAGATCGTCCTCGTCGGCAACGGCGCGGACGTCCCCGGCTCCTGGCCGGAGAACGTCAGGGTGCTCCGGCTGCCGGAGAACGTCGGCATCCCGGCCGGCCGCAACCGCGGCGTCGAGGCGTCGACCGGAGAGCTGATCCTTTTCCTCGACGACGACGGCTGGTACGAGTCCGCGGAGCTCGGCGCGCGCCTGCGGGACATGTTCGACGCCGACCCGAAGCTCGGCATCGTCTCGTTCCGGGTGCGCGACCCCGAGGGCGGGCCGGGGGAGCGGCGTCACGTCCCCCGGCTGCGCGCCGGTGACCCGCTCCGGTCGTCGGACGTCACGACGTTCCTGGGCGGCGCCTGCGCCATGCGCCGCGCCGTGTTCGACATCGCCGGCGGGCTGCCCGAGGACTTCTTCTACGCCCACGAGGAGACCGACCTCGCCTGGCAGGCCCTGGGCGCCGGATACCGCATCGTGTACGACGCCGAGTCGGTGATGTTCCACCCGGCCGTCGCGCCCACCCGGCACGAGATGTTCTACCGGCTCAACGCCCGCAACCGGGTCTGGCTGGCGCGCCGCAACCTGCCCTGGCCGCTCGTGTTCGTCTACCTGGGCGTCTGGGTGGCGATGACGGTCGTCCGCGAGCGCAACCGGGCCGCGCTCCGTCCCTGGCTCAGCGGCTTCCGCGAGGGCTGGCGCAAACCGGCGGGCCGCCGCCGCCCGATCTCGTGGGGCACCGTCTGGCGCATGACCCGCCTCGGCCGCCCCCCGGTCATCTGACCGTACGACGGGCGCCGGCGAGGATGGCCTGCCAGGCCGGGGCGGTGGTGAGGACGGTGAGGCGCTGGGTGGCGCGGGAGACGGCGACGTAGAGCGTGCGCAGTCCCATCCGCGAGTAGTCCGCGATCTCGCCCGGCTCGACGATCAGGGCCGCGTCGAACTCCAGGCCCTTCGCCTCGAGCGCGTCGAGGACCTGCACGCGCTCCGGGAGGCCGGGCAGCGGCGGGGCCGGGTGGCCGACCGGCAGGATGACGCCGACGGTGCCCTCGACCGCCTCGGCGAGGGCGGCCGCCTCGGCGCGGACGTTCCCGTCGAGGGTGGGGACGTGGCGGATCAGCGGGACATGGCCCGAGGCGCGCACCGCGCGGGCGGGCCGGGCCTCCGGTACCGCGTGGGCCAGCACCCGCGCGGCCACCTCCGCGATCTCGGTCGAGTTGCGGTAGTTGGTGGTCAGCTCGAAGGTGTGGCGGGGGCGGCGGCCGAGGGCGGTGTCCATCGCCTTGCCCGCGGCGGCGGAGTCCTCCCAGGCGCTCTGCGCCGGGTCCGCGACGATCGTCCAGGTCGCGTGCCGGCCACGCCTGCCGAGCATGCGCCACTGCATCGGCGACAGGTCCTGCGCCTCGTCCACGACGATGTGGGCGTACTCCACCGGGAGGTCCTCATCGTCCTCGTCGTCGCGGCGCATGGCCTGCTCGCGGCGCTCGACGTAGGTGGTGAGCTCCCGCAGGGTCAGGTCGTCGTCGTCCTCGGTCTCGACCTGCTCGCCCGTGAAGACGTTCACGCCGTCGATCACGAACGGATCCTCCGCCTTGCGCTTCTTCGCGCTCCGGGCCGGTCGCGGCCGGGGCCCGAGGATGGTGCCGACCTCGTCGAGCAGCGCGATGTCGAGGTACGACCACGGGCCCTGCCAGGACTCCGCGAGCGCCTTGACCTGCCGGTCGTTGAGGGCGCGACCGGCGGCGCGGCGCAGCCGTTCCCCGTCGGCCAGCGAGCGCAGCACGTCGGCCGGGCGGCGGACCGGCCACCAGGCGCGCAGGAACTCCACGAAGCGCCGCTCGTCGCGGACGCGCTCGGTGAACGCCGCGCGCGTCGTGGGAGCGTCGTCGAGGCCGCCGACCTCCTGGAAACGCTCCCAGAGGGCGGCGAGGAGGAGTTCGGCCGCACGCGGATAGGCGGTGTTCACCGCGCCGTGCGCGTTGCGGTGGACGTCCCGGCGGACGCGGTCGAGCGCGTCCCGGTCCAGCGCGACGACGACGCCGCGGTAGACGGTGCGCAGCTCGTCCGGGCTGTCCGGCGGGGTGTCCTGGACGGCGCGGCGGAGCAGGCGCGTCATCATCGGGGCGCCCTTGAGGCGGGCCATATCCGGCGCATCGTGGCCGGCGGCCTCCGCTCCCGGGAACAGGTCGCCGAGCGAGCGCAGGGTGGCGCCGCCCTCACCGAGGGACGGCAGCACGCGTTCGATGTAGGCGGTGAACCGAGGGTTCGGGCCGACGATCAGCACGCCGCGCGAGCCGAACCGGCGCCGGTGCCGGAACAGCAGGTACGCGACGCGGTGCAGGGCGACCGCGGTCTTGCCGGTGCCGGGACCGCCTTGGACGATCACGGTGCCGTCGGCGGGGGCGCGGATCACCTCGTCCTGCTCGCGCTGGATCGTGGCGACGATGTCCCGCATCACGCCCTCGCGGCTGCGGGCCAGGGAGGCCAGGAACGCGCCGTCGCCGACGATGGTGAGGTCGGGGCGGGCGTCCGGGATGAGCAGGTCGTCCTCCAGGTCGACGACCTTGCGGCCCCGGCAGTGCAGCACGCGGCGGCGCACGACGCCCTGGGGGTCCTCCGGGGTCGCGCGATAGAACGCCTCGGCCGCAGGAGCGCGCCAGTCGATCACGAGCGAGTCGTGCTCGCTGGTGCGGACGCCGATCCGCCCGACGTACAGCGTCTCGCCGCCGACCAGGTCGAGACGCCCGAAGACGAGGCCCTCCTCGGCGATGTCGAGCGCTTGGCTCCGGACGGCGGCCTGGTGGACCATCGCGTCGCGGTCGACGAGTGAGCCCTTCGTGCCGGCCTGCGCCTGGCGGTACCCCTCCTCGAGCATCCGGCGGGCGGCCGCGCGCATCTCCTCGAGGCGGGCGTACGCCTCGTCGACGCGGGCCTGCTCTGCGGCGATCTGCTCGTCCTTGACGGTGGGCACCATGGAGCAATTATCGGTGTGATGCGCCCGAACCCCGTACGCTCGGAGGTCGGTTGCCTGGGTCGGCCGGGGCCGGCTGGTCGGGAAGACGCGCCAAGGGGAGGTGATCACGGTCGAGGCCGTGCGGAGCCGCAGGCAGGTCATCACGAGTGCCCTGACGGCCCTGCTGGCCGTGATCGTTGGCGGGGTGCTGGCCGACCATTTCGTCCTTCAGGCGGAGTGGTGGCAGGTGAACCGCACCGTGACGCAGGCGCCGCAGCCGCCGCTGGGCGACCTGGGGCCGCCGGCGACGCCGGTGACCACGAGCTGGCAGCTGAGCACGCCGGTCGGCGACAGCGACCTGCCCGCCTACGACCGGGTGGCGTACTCCATCGTCGACGGCCAGCTCGTCATCGTGTCCGGGCATGGCCTCGACGTCCGGGACGCGCGTACCGGTGAGGAGCGGTGGCACTACTACCGCGCCGAGTGGTCCATGCTCGGCTGGGCGCGCACCGGGCAGGTGCTCGTCGCGTACCTCGAACGGACCGGGCACCGCGGCAACCGCCTCATGGTGGGCCTGGACGCGGTGCACGGCACGCTGCTGTGGCGGCAGCGGGGCGACGTGCCCTCCGTGATCGACCGGACCACGCTGCGCTGGCCGGCCGCCGGCGGTGTGGTGTTCGTCACCGAGGACGGGCGGCACACGCTGTACGGGCGTTCGGCCACGACGGGGCGGCGGCTGTGGACCAAGCGGCTCCCACACGGCTGCCTGCTGCCCGAGGCGGTTCCGTACGCCTCGGACAGCAGCGAGAGCATCGCCGCGTTCAGCATCGACTGCGGGGCGCGCGACCGGGTCCTGGTCGTCGATCCGTGGAAGGGCCGGACGAGGTTCACCGTCCTCACCCGGAACACCGCGCGCTCGGCGATCGCGGTCGGCGGCGACGTCACGGTCATCTTCGACGGATCGTCGCTGCAGGCGTTCGACGGGCGGGGGCACGCCTTCCTGCGCCGCGTCGGACAGGACGTGTGCCACAACATGTGCCCGGTCGCGGTGACCGCGGGCCATCTGCTCGTCGCCTACGAGACCGGGCAGCGGCCCGAGGACGCGACGCCGACCCGCCGTCTGGAGTCGGTGGACATCGCGACGGGCGCGTCGTCCTGGTATCGGGACATGCCCGGATACACCGCCCTGTCGGTCGCGGGCGGCCTGGTGTACGGGCTGCGGTCGCGGCTCGCCGATCCGCTGCTGCCCGCCGGGGTGGACGTCATCGATCCGGTCAGCGGGAACGGCACCACCGTGCCGATCCCGGTGGTCCTGCGGGCCGGCCTGGACGGCGTCCGGCCGTGGCTCGCCGCGGGCGGAGGGCTGCTGTACGTCGCCGCGCCGGCCGCGCGCCCGCGCCCGTTCGGCGCGGCCCGGCTGGTGGCGCTGCGCGGCGGGATGCGTGGCGAGGGACCGCCGGAGCTCGCGGGCGTTCCGCCCCGCCGGTGGCCGGACGCCTGCTCCCTGCTGCCCAAGCGCGACCTGCCGCGCGGCTACGCCGGTGAGCCGACGCCGGCGACCGTCGACGGCCTGCGGCTCCCCGCGGGCTGCACGTTCCGGCCGCACCACGGCCGCGGGCGGGACCCCGACGGGCCGCAGCGGGAGGCGGGCGTCCTGTCGGTCACGGTGCAGTGGGTCGCAGCCGACGCCGGCACCGCCAAGGCGCTGTTCGCGGCGGCCCGCGACACGCAGAACGGCACCCGCGTACGGGCCGGGGACGAGGCGTACGCGATCGGCACGTCGTCCGGCACGGTCGTGATGCGGGTCGGCAGCGCGGTCGTCACCGTCAGCTCCGGGGCGCCCGACACGGCGACGCGGCTGGCGGCGGTGGTCGCCGCCCGGCTGCGCAGCGCCGCCTGAGCTTCAGACCACCCGCGGGGACAGCTCGGCGGACGGGTCGGCGGCGGAGTGGGCCCAGTCCTCGAGCTGCGCGACGAACACCCGCGCCTGCACGGGCCAGTGGAAGCGCGCGCGGGCGGCCTCGTGCCCGCGTTTGCCCATCTCCAGCCGCATCGCCGGGTCGTCGCGCAGCCGCCGGACCGCGGCGGCCGTCGCCTCGGGATCCTCGAACGGCACGACGAGACCGCAGTTCGCATCGCCGACGATGCGGGCGGCGATCGGGTTGGGCGTGCTGATGACCGGGATGCCGCGGGCCATGTACTCGACGACCTTCGTGGGCATCGAGTGCCGGTAGTTGGGCGTGTCGTGCAGCAGGGACAGGCCCGCGAGGGAGCCCTCCGCCATGCGCAGCGCCCGGTCGTTCGGCACGAACCCGTACCAGCGCAGGATCCCCTCGCGCTGCGCGTCGCGCAGCAGCGGCCGTACGTCGGCGTCCGCGCCGCCGATCAGGTCGAGCATGATGCCGTCGGCGTGCACCAGGCGGGCCAGCGTGATCAGCTCGTTCACGCCGCGGGCGAACGACAGCTGCCCGACATAGATGATCCGGTCGTCACCGGGCGGGGCGGGCGGCGCGTCCGGCACGTGGGTGGTGTTGGGCACCACCGGGTGCGGCCGGCGGAACCGGTCCTGGTACCCCTCCTCGGCCAGCAGCAGCTTCAGCCGCCGCTCGGCACGCCGCTCCATCCGGCGTACCGCGAACCGCAACGGGATGCGGAGGGGCGCGGGCAGCCAGCCCTTCGCACCGAGCGCGGCCGCGGTGTCCTCGTGCACGTCCCAGACGGTGCGCGAGCGCAGCCGGTGCGGCACCGCCAGCAGCAGCTCCGGGTCGTGCAGCAGGAGGATGTCGGCCTCCTCCGCGTGCGCGGCGAGGGTGCGGCGGGCCTGGCGCAGGGCGCGCAGCCGATTCCGGCCGGTCGCCCTGGGCACATCGAGCGGATCGATCTCCGGCCAAGGCGCCACATTGCACGCCCGAAAGGGCGCCACATAAGTCACGTCGTGGCCGGCGTCCAAAAGCGCGCGGATCTGGCGGTGCAGAATTCGCGCGTCCTCAGGATGGTGCACGACGGTGCACACGAAGATCCGCATGGCAATCACTTCCCCCGGACTCTCGCGTGCGCAGACGAATATTCGGTGAACTCCATAAGGCGATCAGGTCACAGGAGTTCGACGCGTTCAGCGGCCGTTTCCTCGACGCGGCGGGTGGCGCCGCGAGTGTCGAACAGCAGCCGCGCGTGCCGGGTGAGGCTCTCGGCGTCGTACTCCTGGTGGTCCGTCACGACGATCACGAGGTCGGCCTCGGCGAGCGCCGTGTACAGCACGCGGGCGCGCGGGATCTCCTCGCCGTCGACCTCCCAGGCCTCGACGTGCGGGTCGTGGAAGCTCAGGTCGGCGCCCAGCTTCCGCAGCCGCCGGGCGACCGGGCGGGCCGGCGACTCGCGCTGGTCGGCGATGTCGGGCTTGTACGTCACGCCGAGCAGGAGCACCTTGGCGCCCTTCATCGCCAGTCCCTCGCGGTTGAGCAGGGACTGCGCGCGCTCGACGACGTAGCGCGGCATCCGGTCGTTGATCTCCTGGGCGAGCTCGACGAACCGGAACGGGTAGCCGAGGGACCGGACCTTGTAGGACAGGTAGTTCGGGTCGATCGGGATGCAGTGCCCGCCGACGCCGGGGCCCGGGTAGAACGCCTGGAACCCGAACGGCTTGGTCGAGGCGCAGGCGATCGCGTCCCACAGGTCGATGCCGAGCTCGTTGCAGAACACCGCCATCTCGTTGACCAGCGCGATGTTGACGTGCCGGTAGGTGTTCTCCAGCAGCTTGGCCATCTCGGCCTCGCGCGTGCCCTTGGCCTGCACGACCTGGTCGACGAACTTGCCGTAGAACGCGGCGGCGGCGTGGGCGCAGGCCGGCGTCAGGCCACCAACGATCTTCGGGGTGTTGCGGACGCCGTAGACCGGGTTGCCCGGGTCGATCCGCTCCGGGGAGAAGGCCAGGTGGAAGTCCTCGCCCGCGACCAGGCCCGACTCCTCCAGGATCGGCCGGACGACCTCCTCGGTGGTGCCCGGGTAGGTCGTCGACTCCAGCACCACGACCGTGCCCGGCTCCAGGTGCCGCGCGACCGTCTGGGAGGCCGACCGGACCGCCGTCAGGTCGGGGCCGCCGTCGTTCGACAGCGGCGTGGGCACGCAGATCACGATGGTGCGCGCACCGTCGAGGATGTCCTCGTCCCGCGTCGGCGTGAAGCCGGCGGCGAGCATCTGCTCGACCTCCTCGGCGCTCACGTCGTCGACGTGCGAAAGGCCGGCCTTGAGCCCGGCGACGACACGCGCGTCGCGATCCAGCCCGCCGACCCGGAGGCCGGCGCGGGCGGCCTCCCGCACGAGCGGGAGGCCGACGTAGCCAAGTCCGATGACCACCAGATCCACCAGGTGGCTCCCTTCACGATGCTGCGGAGGCGATGTCCCGGTAGGCGCCGAGACAGCGGGCGGTGACGGCCCGCCAGGTGCGGTTCGCCGCGACCCACTCTCGGGCCGCGTGTCCGATTTCGCCGCGTAGCTTTGGACTGTAAATCAGCTGGTCGAGGCAATTCGCCCAGGCTTCCGCGTCTTCCGGAAGAGTTAACGTGCCGGTCACGCCTGGTTCGATGATTTCGCGAATCGCCTTGACATCACTTGCTATTACTGGGAGTCCCCCTGCCATCGCCTCCAGCGGTTTCAGCGGAGTCACCAACTGGCACACTCGGTCCGCCCTTCGCGGGACCGCGAAAACATCGAGGACTGCGTGATACCGACGTACCTGATCGACCGGCACCCGGCCAGTGAAGATCGCCGGGACCTTGAGCTCGGCGGCGCGCCGCTCGAGCGCCGGCCGCTCGGGGCCGTCGCCGACGAGCAGGAGCGTGAAGTCGCGCCGCAGCGCCGCCGCCTCGATGAGCGTGTCGATGCCCTCGAAGCCGTAGAAGGTCGAGGTCAGGCCCACGACGACGTCGTCCTCGGCGATGCCGAGGTCGGCGCGCAGCTTCCCGGCGTCCGGCAGGGGCTCCAGGAACTTGTCGTCCACGGCGTTGGGCACGACGAGCACGTCGCCGATGCCGCCGCGTCCCTGGATCTCGGCGCGCATCGCCTCGCCGAGGGTCACGACCAGGTCGGCGTCGCGCATCCGGGCGGTCTCGAGCTCCCGGGTGAGCCGGTAGAACTCATCCTCCGTCGACCGCGCCGGGTCCCGCGACAGCCAGGAGTCCTCCAGGAAGCCGCGGACCTCGTAGACCACGGGCAGGCCGTACCTTCGCCGAAGTTCCAGCGCGACGGCCGCGTTGAGGTGGTTGCTGGCCGCGTGCAGCACGGTCGGCCGCAGCTCCTCGACGAGGCGTCCGGCCAGGTCGGCGGCCTTGCGCACCTCCTGCACGGGCCCCTTCGGCGGCAGCCAGGGGAGCAGCCGGTGGTAGGGGATCCCGTCGACCTCGCACGTCGCCCGCGCGTCCCGGACGCCCTGCGTCAGGGGGTATCCGAGCCGGGTCACGACGTGCGGGTCCAGGCCCAGCTCGCGCTGGGCGGACACGATCCGGTGCGTCCGCACGGTGTACCCGGCCTGCGTGCGCGGCAGCGCGTTCGTGACCAGGTGCAGCACCGTGTTCCCGCTGGGATCCGCGGCGCGTGCGGCCTTCTTGGGCCGCGCCTCGGCAGCGTCGGCCAGCAGCGCGCGCAGGTCCTCGGTCTCGCGGTCCTGGCGCTGCGGGGCCGGTGCGGCCAGCGCGCGGTACCGCGCGCGAATTCCGGCGGGGGCCACGCGAAGAGCCAGCCGTACGGCCAGCCGGACCGCCCGTCGTGGATCGGCACGGGCGTGCCGCCACGCCAGCACCGTCCAGAAATAGATCATCTTGGCCACCTGCATGGCGGGCGAGGTTAGGGATCGTCCGTGAACGAAAGGGAAACGCAACTGTGATCGCGCATGTCCTCGGTGCCCGGCCGAACTTCGTCAAGGCGGCACCGGTGATCGCCGCGCTGTCCGAGACGGGACGCGAGCAGCGGGTGATCCACACGGGTCAGCACTACGACGAGCGCATGTCGGAGGTGTTCTTCCGTGACCTGGGCCTGCCCGAGCCCGACGTGAACCTGGAGGTCGGCTCCGGGAGCCACGCCGTCCAGACGGCTGCGATCATGGTGGCGCTGGAGAAGGAGTTCACCGAGCGTTCACCCGAGCTCGTCATGGTGTACGGCGACGTGAACTCCACCATCGCCGCCGCGCTCGTCGCCGCCAAGCTCCACATCCCGGTCGCCCACGTGGAGGCGGGACTGCGCAGCTTCGACATGACGATGCCGGAGGAGGTCAACCGCCGGCTCGTCGACCAGCTGTCGAACCTGTGCTTCGTCACCAGCCCGGAGGCCGTCGGCCACCTCGCCGCCGAGGGCGTGAGCGTGGACCGGGTCCACTTCGTGGGCAACCCGATGATCGACACGCTCCTGGCACACCTGGACAAGTTCGACACCGAGGCCGTGCGGCGGACGTACGACCTGCCCGAGCGGTACGCCGTCGCGACCCTGCACCGGCCCGCGAACGTCGACGACCCGGCGATCGCGGCCGGGCTGGTGAAGCGGCTGCACGAGATCGCCGAGCTGGTGGACGTCGTCATGCCGGTGCACCCGCGCGGCCGGAAGGTGCTCACCGAGGCCGGGCTGGACGCCCACCCGCGCGTGCGCCTGCTCGAGCCGCTCGGCTACGTGGAGTTCGTCGCGGCCGTACGCGGCGCGGCGGCCGTCGTCACCGACTCCGGCGGCGTGCAGGAGGAGACGACGATCCTCGGTGTGCCGTGCCTCACCCTCCGGCCCAACACCGAGCGGCCGATCACGATCACGCACGGCACCAACCGGCTCGTCACCGCGGACGACGTGGTCCCGGCGGTCGCCGAGGCCCTGGCCGCGGGGCGCGGTGAGCAGGAGCACCCGCCGCTGTGGGACGGCCACGCCGGACCGCGTATCGCCCGCGTCGTGGAGGGATGGCTCGGTGGCTGACCGGCAGGTTGCCCGGCTGAAGGCGGCTCTGGCCGACCGTGAGGCACGGGTCCAGATCCTGGAGGCGCGGGTCGCCGCCCTGGAGGGCTCGACCTCCCTCAAGGTGGGCCGGGCCGTCACCGACGCCGCCCGCAGCCCCGGCAAGGGCGTCGTCCAGCTGCCGCGCGAGCTGTACCGCATGTGGCGGCACCGGGGCGCGCCGAACGTCGTCACGTCCGTCGACGCGCGCGAACGGCCGATGTTCACCGCGCGCGACGAGGACCGGCTGATCGCGGCGGCGCCCGCGACGGGTCTCGTGGTCGCCGGTGTGCTGGGCCCGGCCGCGACCGAGTCTCTGGAGGAGGTCGCGCACGTCGTGCCGCTGATGCCGCACGACGCCGCCCTGGTCCTCGACACGACCGACGTCGACCTGGTGATCGTGGACGCGGCCGCCGGGGAGCCCGGCGGGCCGTGGGCGTACCTGGGCGTCCCGGGCGTGCCGGACCGGGATCGGGCGCTGCTCGCGCTGCTGGGCGTGGCCCGCGACCGGGGCCGTCCCGTCGTGCTCGCCGGCACCGCCCCGGCGATCGCCGGATTCGGCTGGGACGCCACCGTGCCGCCCGGCACGCCGATCGCCGAGGCGCTGCCGGGCCTGTGCACCCGGTTCGGCATCGAAGAACTCACATGACCCTGCGAGAAGGAGAACGCGTGCGCGCTCTCGTGTACGGCGACGTCGACCTGAACATCATCGACGGGTCGGCGATCTGGGCCCAGGGGATGGTGCAGGCGCTGCGGGTCGCCGGCGTCGAGGTGACGCTGGTCCTCAAGGCCCCGGTGAAGACCGGACGCCTCGTCGACCCGCTGGAGCGGCTGTCCGGAGTGACCGTGCGGCGCCGGCCCGAGGACGCGACCACCTCGCTGACCGTCGAGGAGGCCGCGGGCCTGCTCACCGAGCTCGATGCCGAGGAGCCGTACGACCTGGTGGTGGTGCGGGGCAAGCGGCTCGCCGTGCGCCTCACCGCGACGCCCCTGGCCGGGCGGCTGTGGACGTACCTCACCGACGTGCCGCAGACCGTCGCCGAGCTGGACGGGAAGACGCGCGGCGAGCTGGCGGCGGTCGCCAAGGCGTCGCGGTTCCTGCTCTGCCAGACCGAGGAGCTGCGCTGCCACCTGGAGGGCGTGCTGCACAAGGCGGCGGGCAAGTGCGTGCTGTTCCCGCCGGTCGTCGCGCTGCCCGAGGGCCTCGAGCCGGCCGAGGAGAAGGCGCCGCACCGGCCGCTGAAGCTCGTCTACACGGGCAAGTTCGCGCCGCGCTGGAACACCTATGAGATGACCGCGCTGCCGCGCCGCCTGGCCGCCCGCCGGATCGACGCCGAGCTCCACATGGTCGGCGACAAGATCCACCACGACAAGAAGGACCCGGGCTTCTCCCGTCGCATGCGCGTGGCCCTGGAGTCGACACCCGGCCTGACGTGGCACGGCGGCCACCCGCGCGCCGAGGCCATGCGCGTGTCGTCCGGGTGCGACATCGGGCTCTCCTGGCGCCACCCGGAGCTCGACGCGAGCCTGGAGCTGTCCACCAAGGTCCTGGAGATGGGCGCGCTCGGCCTGCCGGTCGTCCTCAACCGTACGCCGATGCACGAGAACCTCCTCGGCGCCGACTACCCGCTGTTCGCTGCGACCGAGGACGACGTCGTCGACGTGCTGGCGGAGGTTACCGACCCGGAGGTCTACGCGCTGGCCCGCCGCCGGTGCCTGGACGCCGCGAAGGCGTTCTCGCTCGACGCGGCGGCCGGCCGGCTCCGTACGTACCTGGGGCAGGCGTTCCCGCCGCCGCTGCGCGAGGGGGCCGAGCGCCCGACGCGCGTCGTCGTCGCGGGGCACGACCTGAAGTTCTTCACGCGGCTGCTCGACCACTTCGGCTCGATCCCGGACGTCGAGGTGCGCGTCGACCGCTGGCCCGCCCTCGGCACCCACGACCCGAAGGTCAGCACCGAACTGGCCGAGTGGGCCGACGTCATCATCTGTGAGTGGTGCGGGCCGAACGCCGTCTGGTACACCGAGTGGCGCAAGAAGCACGGCCGCCCGGACCAGCGGCTCATCGTGCGGCTGCACCGCTTCGAGCTGTACGGCGCGTGGCCGGCCCGGCTGGACATCGACCTGATCGACCAGGTCGTCTGCGTGAGCCCGTCGTACGCGGAGCTGACCCGCAAGATGACCGGCTGGCCGGCCGAGAAGATCACCGTGATCCCCAACTGGGTGGACGTGGCGCAGTTCGACCGGGCCAAGCTCCCGGGCGCGCGGTACCACCTCGGGATGATCGGCATCGCGCCGTGGCGCAAGCGCCTCGACCTGGCCGTGGACGCCCTGGAGGAGCTGCGGAGGGAGGACCCGCGGTTCACGCTGTTCGTCAAGTCGAAGCTGCCCTGGGATCTGCCCTGGATCTGGAACCGCAGCGAGGAGCGCGAGGCGTACGAGGGGCTGTTCCGGCGGATCCGGCGCTCGCCCCTGCTGGCGCGCTCGGTCGTCTTCGACCCGGCCGGGCCGGACGTCGCCGCGTGGCTGCGCCGCATCGGCTTCGTGCTGTCCACCAGCGACGACGAGAGCTTCCACCTGGCGCCCGCCGAGGGCATGGCGTCCGGGGCCGTCCCCGCGCTGCTCGGCTGGCCGGGCGCGGACACGATCTACGACAAGCGCTGGATCCACGAGTCGCCGTCCGCGATGGCCCGGGGCATCGCCGCGATCGTCGCGGAGGGGCGCTGGGACGACGAGAGGGCGCAGGGCCACGCGGAGCTCGCGCGGTCCTACGCCCTCGATCTCGTCGCCGAGCGGTGGGTGGAGCTGCTCAGGCCTTCTGCGGACGCCGCAGCGGCACGAACGCCCACGACATATCCGGCTCAAGCGCCCAGTGCATGACCTTGCGGACCGGCGGGGTGCAGAGCAGTGTCGCCAGCACCGCGCCGGTCGCCGCGGTTCCCAGCACGCCCGGGATGGTGTGCAGGAACGCCGCGTCGTACCAGCCCATGTACTCCATCCCCTTCGTGAAGAAGCCGTGGAGCAGATAGGCGTACAGCGTCGCGCCGCCCAGGCCGGTGAACCACGTCTCGCGGGTCGGCACGAGTGACAGGAACGCCGCCACCAGGACGGTCGCCGCGGTCATGAGCCCGAGCCGCATGGCCGAGCCGGTGAGGTTGTCGACGTGCATGACGGCGTTGCCGCTGCGCCAGTACACCCACTCGGTGGTCATGTGCCGGTCCGCGACGAAGAGGACGAACGCGAAGCCGACGACGAGCGTCAACGCGCCGAGCACCCGCGCCTTCCGCTGCTTCAGCAGCTCGAAGTGCTTCGGCTTGAGCATCAGACCCAGAACGTAGAACGGCACCAGGCCGAACACGCGGTTCATCTCCAGGTCGTCCGGCAGGTCGCTCATGCCCGCGAGCACGGAGACGCCCACGGCGACCGCGACCGGCCACCGGATCTGCTGCCAGACCGGCGTGGACAGGCGCCACAGGAACAGCGCCATCAGGAACCAGGTCAGGTAGTACGGGTCGAGCAGGCTGATCTCGAAGCTCGAGTTGCCGACCGCCCAGTGGTACGTGGAGTACGCCGTCTCGAAGACGACGTACGGCACGCCCAGGTTGGTGATCAGCTTGCGCGCCTTGCCCCCGGAGAACGTGAAGTTCCGGGAGAAGTAGCCGGTGATCACGATGAACACCGGCATGTGGAACGTGTAGACGAACAGGTAGAGCGCGTGCGCGACGCGAACGTCGCGCAGATCGACGATCGAGTGGCCGGCGACGACCAGCACGATCGCGAGGAACTTCGCGTTGTCGAAGAACGGATCCCGCCGGCGGCGCGGCGGAGGCGGAGCCTCGTCGCGTACGACCGGCAGATCAGGGATCGTGACGGGGCCCTGCGGGCCTTCTGCGGAGTGCGTGATGGGTGTGGTCATCGATTCCAGAGATGTGGGGCTGGCCGTCCGGGTCGAGAATCGACCATACAGACAGTCAGCGGCACATGCAGGGCGACGCCCGAACTCTCAGCGGGCTCACAGCTACAGCGCGTCTACGATTTGTCCGCGCAGGGGTCCGCCGCAGCGTTCACCGCGCCGGCCGAGGTCGAGGCGGGGATGTTCGACGACCCCGCGCTCTTCAGGCCCTGCCAGTCGGGTCCCAGGACGAGGTCCACGGTCCCGGCCGGGGTGTCCTGCCCGGCGACGGGCTTGGCTCCCGGGACCACCTGGGCGAGCGCCGCGGCCTGCTGGTCGGCGCCGGCGCCGTAGAGCAACTCCGTCTGACTCGGCTTCGTGCCGCTGAAAGTGCCGACCTTCCCGACCTGGTACCCGCGCTGGGTGAGCTGGTCGCCGACCCGCCCGGCCAGACCGGTGGTCGTCGTGGCGTTGAGCACCCGGACCTTCACCTGCGACGGCTGGAGCTTTACCTTCTTGACCGGCGTCTCGGCCTGCACCTTGTTGTCGTTGCGGATCGCGGAGAACAGGTTGTTCGCGTCCGGCTGCTTCCAGACGAGGCGGTTCGGGTCGGGGGGGTAGAGCATCCACGGAGTGGTGATGAACTGCACCTTGCCGGCCGACATGCCCTGCACGCTGCCGGCGACCTTCTTCATCTCGTCGACCGTGAAGTCCTTGTCGGTCGTGACGGACTTCGTCATGGCGTCGAGGAAACTGAGCAGCTTCGACGGGTTGGTCAGCGTGCCGTTGCTCGTGGCCGCCTTCACGACGGCGCCGAGGAACTTCTGCTGGCGCTTGATGCGGCCGGTGTCCGATCCGTCACCGAGGCCGTGCCGCATGCGGACGTACGCCAGCGCCTGCTCGCCCTTGACGGTGTGCCGCCCGGCGCTCAGGTACAGCTTGCTCGACTTGTCGGCGACGCGCTTGGGCAGGCAGATCTTTACGCCGCCCAGCGCGTCCACGACCCGCTTGAACCCCGAGAAGTCGACCTTGACGAAGTGATCGATCCGGATGCCGGTCAGCGTCTCGATCGTGTGCCACGTGCAGCCGGCGCCGCCGTTGTTGAACGACTCGTTGATCATTCCCAGGTGCGCCGGGATCGTGTGACCGCTGGTCGACTTGCACTGCGGCAGCTGCACCATCGAGTCACGCGGGAAGCTGATGCCGACGGCCTTTCCCCCGCCCGGGGACAGGTGCAGCAGGATCATCGTGTCGGAGCGTTCGCCGACGTCCCGGCCGTACTTGGCGTTCGCGCCGTTCCGCTGGTCCGAGCCGATGAGCAGCACGTTGAGGGACTTGTTCAGCTTCGGGGGCCGCTTGCCACCCAGCTGGGCGGCGACGTCCTCGTGCTTGATGTTGCCCTCGAGCTTCCGGTACGCCGCATAGGCCGCGAGGCTCGTGCCGACGAGGACGACCGCCATCGCGATCGAGGCCCACCCGATGACGCGCCACCAGATCCCCCGCTTCGGCGGGGGACCGGACGGGTAGTCCTGGTCGAGGTACTCGTAGTCGATCATCGGCCTCATAGGCTAGGGGGAGCGTATGGAACGGTCGATCCGGTCTAGATCACAGAAGTCACATGTTCTACGGCGATTCGGCGTTCCAAGCTTGATCCGTCGAGGTTTTGGCAGATTATTACTGATCCGTCGGAGGTCAAGGGGCCGAGCAAACCTCTGAGGATTCCTTGAGGTGTGTCGAAGCCCACAGTAGTGAGCACGCGAGCACCCTCCGGCGTGCCCAACGCCCGGGCCTCGGCCATGAGTTCCGCCCCGGTCAGGACCTGGTCGGCGAACTCCACCGCCGGCACGTCCGGGTCGAGGACACCCCCGGAGAAGCGGTCGCCGTAGGCGCGGACCTCCACGGCGTAGTCGGTGACGCCCGGAGGGCAGTCCGCCAGCGGCGCGCCGAGCGCATGCAGCGACAAACCGACCACCTCGGCGGTCGTGTCGGCCGCCTCGGCCAGCCGAGAGGGCCCCGCCGCTACGATGTCGGCGTCGCCCGGGATGGCGCGGTCACCGACCGGCACCGCCGTCAGCCCGGCCGACCAGCACGCGAACAGCCAGACGGCGGTCTGCCAATGCCCCGGAAGGGCGAGGGCCACTCGTCCGGACGGTACCGCACCGAGTCCGTCGACCAACAGGTTCGCGGTCTTGGCCACCCAGTTGTCGAACGTCTTGACCGACAGCTCGACACGCTCACCGGTGGCGTCGTCGTAGAAGGTGACGAGCGGACGGGACGGATCGGCGGCCAGTGCCCCGCGCAGGAGCTCAACGGGATGTGACATGAAAGTGAAGATTACGGCCACCCGGGCTCCCGGCTCGCGCGGCCGTTACTCTCCGGACTCGATGGACGACATCGACGGGGCGCCCGGGGCATCTCGGGCGGACCTCCTTTTCGCACGCCTCACCGTCGCCCCGGTCCTCCTCCTGGTCTCCTGGTTGGTGGTCGGGCTGCCGCTGCTGATGGCGGGGGTGTTCCGGCCGTGGGTCGCCATCCCGCTGTTCGTCGTGGTCGCGGGGCCAATGCTGATCTTCGGCCTGCGGGCGGTCCGGCCGGCCGGCCGGACCCCGGGCCGGTTCTCCTGGTGGCCGCTGGCGGGCGTCCTCGCGGTCGCGGTGGCGTTCGGCGCGCTGCAGCTGGTGATGTGCTCCCAGCAGATCGTCGTGCGCCGGGACCCGGCGTCGTACTTCAACTTCGCGACCTGGCTGGAAGGCCACGGATCCCTGCCGATCCCGCAGATGCGCTGGGCGTTCGGCGGCGGCGACGGCGCGCTGACGTACGGCAGCCCGGCGTTCTACCAGCGTGGCGGCGTCCTCGTGCCGCAGTTCATGGCCGGGATGCCGCTGATCGTCACGCCGGGCGGCTGGCTCGGCGGCCCGTACGCGACGCTGGCGATGATGCCGCTGATCGGCGCGCTGGCCCTCATCTCGTTCGCGGGCGTGGCGGCCCGCCTCATCGGCCCGCGGTGGGCGCCCGTCGCCGCGCTGGCGCTCGGGCTCACCTGGCCGATGATGATGGTCTCCCGGTCGATCTACAGCGAGACCGGCGCCCTCATCCTGATGTTCGGCGGCCTGGCCCTCACGCTCGACGCCCTCCGGTCGGGCCGCCGCCTGCCGGCGCTGATCGGCGGGCTGGCGCTCGGCCTGGTGATCCTCGTGCGCATCGACGGCATCCGCGACGTGCTGCCGGTGCTCGCCTTCGCGGGGCTGCTGCTGGCGCTGCGGCGGCGCGCCGGCCTGCCCCTGCTGGCGGGCCTGACGGTCGGCGTCGGCGCGGGCCTCCTCGAGGCCGTCGTCATGTCCCGGCCGTACCTGCACTACCTCGGCGCGTCGCTGCGCCCGCTCGTGTACATCGCGGCGGCGGTGGTCGTCGCCACCGCTCTCGCGAGCCTGGCGATCCGCCGCTGGGGGCTGCCGGACCTCACCCGCTTCCGGCTGCCGGACCTGGCCGTCCCCGCGACCTTCGCGGCGCTGGCCTTCTTCGCCGCCCGCCCGATGTTCCAGATCGTCCGGCGGGTGCCGAACAACACCGACGATCGGGTCAACGCCTCCTTCATCGCCGCGCTGCAGAAGACCGCGCACCTACAGCTCGATCCGAACCGGCAGTACAACGAGCTGAGCCTGCACTGGGTGGCCTGGTACATCGGCGTCCCCGCCGTCCTGCTGGCCGCCGTCGGCCTCGCCCTGGTCCTACGCGACCTCCTGCGCCGACGCCGTACCGACTGGCTCCTGCCGTACGCCCTCGTCGTCTGGACCACCCTGGCGACGCTCTGGCGGCCGGGCATCACCCCGGACCAGCCGTGGGCGAGCCGCCGCCTGGTCGGGATGGTCATCCCGGGCCTGCTGCTGTTCGCGCTGTGGGCCGTCGCCTGGACGGCGCGCCGCGTGCGGAGGCTCCGCCCCTCGCGTCCGCTGTGGATTCTTCTCTCCGCGGTGGGTGCGCTCCTCATCCTGGTGCCGACCGCGATCGCCTCGGCGCCGATGGCGTTCGCGCGGACCGAGGAGCGCGAGGTCTCCCAGGCACGGGCGATGTGCCGCGCCATCGGCCCGAACGCCTCCGTCCTCATCATCGAACGCGTCACCGGCGACCGGTTCGCCCAGCTGATCCGTGGGATGTGTCACACGCCCGCCGCGCGCGTGCGCGTCCTCCCCGGCTTCAAGACCGCGCCGAACGAGGACGTGATGCGGGTCGTCCGGAAGGTCGTCGCGGCGGGCCGCCGGCCGGTCCTGCTCGGCGCCGACGGGTCCGACGTTTCGCCGTACGGGCCGGCCCGCCGGGTCTTCCACATCCACACCCGCCGCGACGCGAGCACGCTGGTGACGGCCCCGCAGGGTACGTGGTCGCTCACGATCAACGTCTGGATGAGCGATCCCATGTACAGAGGGTGAACAGTGCGTACGCTAAGAACCGTGGATCGGACTGGGCGACTATCCTCGCCGGGCGTGACTAACACGCCCCATGTGACGATCGTCCTGCCGTGCTACAACGAGCAGGACCACGTCATCGACGAGGTCGAGCGCATCTGCAAGGCGATGGACGCCAGCGGACACACCTACGAGCTGCTGGCCGTGGACGACTGCTCGACCGACCAGACACTGGCCCGCCTCGAGGACGCCGCGCCGCACTACCCCAACATGCAGGTGGTGCCGTTCCACCGCAACGGGGGGTCGGGCACCGTCCGGCGGATCGGTTCCCAGCAGGCCCGGGGCGACATCGTCGTCTGGACCGACGCCGATATGAGCTACCCGAACGAGCGCATCCCGGAGCTGGTCGACATCCTCGACCAGGACCCGACCGTGGATCAGGTCGTGGGTGCGCGCACCACCGAGGAGGGCACCCACAAGTTCCTGCGGGTGCCGGCCAAGTGGTTCATCCGCAAGACGGCCGAGCGGCTCGCCGGGCAGAAGATCCCCGACTTGAACTCCGGCCTGCGGGCGTTCCGCAAGGACGTCGCCGAGCCGTACCTCAAGCTGCTGCCGCCCGGATTCTCCTGCGTCACGACGATCACGTTGGCGTTCCTGTCGAACCAGCATGACGTCCGCTATGTGCCGATCGACTATGCCAAGCGGGCCGGCAGCTCGAAGTTCCACTTCGTGCACGACGCCTACCGCTACATCCTGCAGGTGCTGCGGATGGTGATGTACTTCAACCCGCTGAAGGTCCTGATGCCGCTCGCGCTGTGGCTGCTGGGGCTGGGCGTGGCCAAGGGCATCCTCGACATGGTCCTGCACCCGCTGCGGTTCGCGATCAACACTGTGCTGATCTTCGTCACCGGGTTGATCATCGCGTCGATGGCGTTGCTGGCGGACCTGATCGTGCGATCTCGGGGAGACACGTGAGCCGGAGCGACGTGACGGGGAGGCGGGGCCGACCGTGAAGATCGCGATCATCGGCCCCGCGTTCCCGTACAAGGGCGGCGGCGCGCACCACACCACCGAGCTGGCGCACCGGCTGGCCGCCGCCGGGCACGACGTCACGCTGGAGTCGTGGAAGGCGCAGTACCCCTCCTTCCTCTACCCCGGCGAGCAGACGATCGCGACGCCCGAGGGCGAGCCGTTCCCCGGCACCCGGCACGCGCTGGCCTGGTACCGCCCGGATGGCTGGCTGAGGACCGGCCGCCGGCTGCGCTCCCAGGACCTCGTGATCCTCGTCGTGCTCTCGCCCGTGCAGGTCCCGGCCTATCTCGGCATGCTGATGGGCCTCGGCTCCCGCGACGGCAAGGGCCCGCAGGTGATCGCGTTGTGCCACAACGTCCTGCCGCACGAGCGCAAGCCGTACGACGTGCCGCTGATGCGGCGGCTGCTGACGCGCGCCGACGGCGCGCTGGTGCACTCGGCGCAGCAGGCCCAGCTCGCCCGTGACCTGGCGCCCGGCACTCCGGTGCGCACGGCGGTGCTGCCCGCCCACCTGCCGACGCCCCCGCATGGGACGCCCATCCTCACGGGCACGCCGGAGGGCCCGTGGAACCGCCTGCTGTTCTTCGGCATGGTCCGGCCGTACAAGGGCCTGGACGTGCTGCTGCGCGCGCTGGCGCGGGTGGACGACGTCGCGCTGACCGTCGCCGGGGAGTTCTGGGGCGGCGCCGAGGAGACCCGCGCGCTGATCTCCTCGCTCGGGCTGGGGGAGCGGGTGGAGCTGCGACCCGGCTACGTCCCGGCCGCGGAGGTGCCGGAGCTGTTCGCCCGGGCGGACGCCCTCGTCCTGCCCTACCGCACCGCGACGGCCTCCCAGAACGTCTTCATGGCCTACGAGCACGACGTCCCGGTCATCGCGACGCGCGCCGGCACCCTCGCCGATCATGTTCGCGAGGGCGTCGACGGCGTGCTGTGCGAGCCCGACGACGTCGACTCGCTCACCGACGCGCTGCGCCGGTTCTACGCGCCGGGCGAGCCGGCGCGGCTGCGGGCGGGCGTGCGGCCCGTCGACTCCGAGCCGCACTGGGCCGCCTATCTGGAGCAGCTCCTCACGGCCGGGCCACTCGTCGGGAGCGGCACCGGCGGTGCGGAGCGATCGGCCTAGATGTGCGGGGTGATCGCCTTGAGGAGGGCGCGCTTCGGCTTGGCGCCGGTGATCTGCTCGACGACCTCGCCGTCCTTGAACAGCAGGAGGGTCGGCAGCCCCATGACGTTGTACTTGCCCGGGGTCGCCTGGTTGTTGTCGTAGTCGAGCTTGGCGATCTTCAGCTTGCCCGAGTACTCGGAGGCGATCTCGTCGAGGACCGGCGCGATCATGCGGCACGGGCCGCACCACGTCGCCCAGAAGTCGACCAGGACGGGCGTGTCGCTCTTCAGGACATCCTGGTCGAACGTCGCGTCGGTCACGGTGATGGGCTCGGCCACGGGAGCCATTGTCTCTCCTTCCGGTACGCCGCACGTGCGGCGTCGGTCAACACCGAACACAAGGCCGGTGGACCTGGCGATATTCCAGCGGGGAGAGGCTAGTCCACCGGGAGCGCCCAGAGGGTGATCCGGCCGGGCGCGTCCGGGGTCAGTCCACCGGGTGCCCGACCGGCTCGGCGTCGTCCTCGACGATCACGGGGTGGCGGGTGCCGAGGAGTACGGCGGCGCCCGCCCACGCCAGGTCGGCGACCGTGAGGACGACCCGGGAGGCGAGCGCGACGACCAGGGGCGCGCCGGCCGCCGGCAGGACGGGCCCGAGCGTCACGGTCAGCGCGGCCTCCCGCACGCCCACGCCGCCGGGCGCGATGACGATGATGAACCCGGCGGTGAACGCCAGGGCGTACGCCCCCGTGGCGAGGAAGAGGCCGTGCCCGCCGGCCGCCCGCACCAGCAGCCAGGTGTGCGCGCCGAACAGCAGCCAGCCCAGCGCCGTCCACGCGACCGAGACGGCCATCGTGCCGAGCCCGGCGGTGCGGGCCAGTGGCTGCCGGCGCGCCAGCCGGAGGGCGCGGTTCAGCGCGAAGGCCAGGACGCGCGGATGCAGCATGGCCAGGAAGATCGGCGCGAGGACGAGCAGCCACCAGTAGCGGCGCGTCGCGTCCGGCGAGGTGAACGGCAGCGTCACGGTGGCGACCGCGCACCCCGTGGAGATCGTCGTGGCCATGGACAGCACGCCGGCGCTCGCGCCGCGCTCGCGCGGCACGTGGTGCTCCTTGGCCAGCTCCATCTGGGCCACCAGCGCCCACACCGACCCGGGGATGTACTTGCCGAGCTGGGACACGAAGTAGACGCGGACCGCCGCCCGCAGCGGCAGCGGCGAGCCCAGGCCGCTCAGCAGGCGGCGCCAGGCGAGCATCCACGTGCCGAGCCCGAGCACCCCCGCCAGCAGCGCGGCGCCGACGTACGGCCAGGACAGCTGGGTGACCGCGCGACGGGTGTCGTCCCACTGGGAGAACAGCCCGTAACCACAGAAACCCAGCGCGACGACGACCAGGGCGATGCGCGCGAGGCGGCTCGCTCGCAGGCGGGAGATCACCTGGCCAGACTAGTCGGTACGTCCCGGTGAACACTCGGTGATCAGCGGGTACGCGGTCTGGACGAGCCGTAAAGTGAATCCGATGAAACTCAATGACGCGAAGGCCTTCGTCGGCCATCAGGTGCACGTGTGCCGTTACCGCGAGGCCGGGACCCTCCTGCGGTGGATGGGCGACGACCTGCGCGGCAAGCGGGTGCTCGACGTGGCCGGTGGCGACGGCTACTGGGCCGGGCAGGCCCGCAAGCGCGGCGCGCACGCGGTCTCGATCGACCTGGCGCGCGGCAAGATGCTGTACGGGCAGACCCTGAAGCACCCGCCGGCGCTGATCGAGTGCGACGCGCTGCGGCTGCCGTTCGTCGACGGCAGCTTCGACGCCCTGCTGTCGGTGTGCGCGATCGAGCACTTCGACGACGGCGGCAAGTCGCTGGACGAGATGTCGCGCATCCTCAAGCCCGGCGGCGAGCTGTTCATGTCCGCTGACGTGCTGAGCCGCTCGCGCGAGTGGCCGAAGCTCCGCGAGGCGCACTGCGCGAAGTACCACGTCCAGCACACCTACACGCATGAGAGCCTCGGCGAGCTGCTGGGTGACCGCGGCATGGAGCTCGTGGAGTACTCCTACCAGTTCCGCAGCCGCGCGACCGAGCGTCTCTACCTGTCCCTGTCGGCGTACGGCGGCCGGATGGGATTCAACGCCGCCGCGCCGCTCACGCCGCTGGTCGCGCTCGCCGACAAGCGCAGTCCGAACGACCGTGGCAGCATCGTTTTGATCAAGGCGCGCAAGAAGGGTTGAGATCCCCCTGTCGACGATCGATCGGCGTAGGCTTCCGATCGGGGAGTGATCCCGACCACATCGGCACCGAACGGAGGGGGCGACACCGTGGTGCCTCGTGTGCTTGTCGACGCGACCGCCGTGCCAGCCGACCGTGGCGCGCTCGGACGCTACGTCGACGGGCTGATCGGCGCGCTGCATCGTGCGGACGCCGATCTGGCCGTCGTCTGTCAACGGGCGGATGAAGAACGATACGGAAAGCTGGCGCCGAAGGCGCGTGTCGTCGCCGGCCCGACCGCCATCGGGCACCGCCAGGCGCGCCTGGCCTGGGAACAGACGGGCCTGCCGCTGATCGCGCAGCAGGTCGCCGCGGAGGTCGTGCACGAGCCCTACTACTCGATCCCGCTGCGGCCCGGCGTGCCGATCGTCGTGACGATCCACGACATGGCCTACTTCACCGATCCCGAGGCGCACAACCCGCTCAAGACGACCTTCTTCAAGTCGGCGACGCGCACCGCGGTGCGGCGCGCGACCCGGGTGATCGTCCCGTCGAAGGCGACCCGTGATGAGATCGTCCGGCTGCTGGGGGCCGATCCGACTCGGATCGACGTCGCCTACCACGGCGTCGACCACACGATCTTCCATCCGCCGAGCGAGGAGGAGCAGGGGCGCCTGTCCGACCGGCTCGGCCTGCACGGATACCCCTACATCGCGTTCCTCGGCGCGCTCGAGCCGCGCAAGAACGTCCCCAACCTCATCCGCGGCTGGGTGGAGGCCGTGGCGGACCTGGAGCGCCCGCCCGCGCTGGTCCTGGCGGGCAGCGGGGGATGGGACGACGAGCTGGACGCCGCGCTCGCCCACGTGCCGTCCCGCCTGCGGCTGATCCGGCCGGGCTACCTGCCGTGGCCGTCGCTGCCGGGGTTCTTCGGCGGGGCGCTGACCGTCGCCCTGCCGAGCCGGGGCGAGGGGTTCGGCCTGCCGGTCCTGGAGGCGATGGCCTGCGGCGCGACCGTGCTGACGACCCACCGCGCCTCGCTGCCGGAGGTGGGCGGCGACGCGGTCGCCTACACCGAGCCCGATGCCGAGGGCATCGCGGCGGCGCTGCGTGCGCTGATCGACGACCCGGAGGGGCGGGGGCGACTCGCCGAGGCGGCGCACGCCCGTTCCCGGGATTTCACCTGGGCGGCGTCCGCGGAGGCCCATATGGCGGCCTACCAGCGCGCCGTCGAACAGTAGGGTGACTGGCCAGGACCGATGAGGGAGGGGCACCCTGGAAGCGATTCTGCTGGTCGGGGGTAAGGGTACGCGGCTGCGGCCGCTCACGATCTCGACGCCGAAGCCGCTGCTGCCGACGGCAGGGGTGCCGCTGCTGGAGCATCAGCTGCGCAAGGCGAGCGCCGCGGGCATCCGCCGGATCGTGTTCGCCACGTCGTACCGCGCCGCGATGTTCACCGAGGCGTTCGGCGACGGGTCGCGGTTCGGCCTGGAGCTGGTCTATGTGACCGAGGACGAGCCGCTGGGCACGGCCGGCGCGATCCGCAACGCCGCGTCGAAGCTGACCTGCGACGCCGACAGCCCGGTCGTCGTGCTCAACGGCGACATCCTGTCCGGCCACGACCTGGTGTCCCAGGTGGCGATGCACGAGAAGTCCGACGCGGCCGTCACGATGCACCTCACCCTGGTCGACGACGCGCGGCGGTACGGCGCGGTGCCGACGACCTCCGAGGGCAAGGTCATCGCGTTCGTGGAGAAGTCCCCGAAGCCGCCGACCAACCAGGTGAACGCCGGCTGCTACGTCTTCCGCCGCTCGGCGATCGACGCGATCCCCACCGGCCGCGTGGTGTCGGTGGAGTACGAGACGTTCCCTCAGCTGCTCGCCGCGGGTGAGACGATCATGGGGTACGTCGAGGGAGCGTACTGGCTCGACGTCGGTACGCCGGCGACCTTCGTGCAGGGCTCGTGTGACCTGGTGCTCGGCCGGATGGAGTCGCCGGCCGTGCACTCGGGCGGGGGCGTGCTGTTCCTCAACGGCTCGTCGGTCGCCCCGGAGGCGGCCGTCTCCGGTGGCACGACCGTCGGCGCCGGAGCCGTGGTCGAGTCGGGCGCGACGGTGGAGTCGAGCGTGCTGTTCGACGGGGCCGTCGTAGAGCGCGGGGCGCGGGTGTCGCGGTCGGTGCTGGGCCGGGGTGCGCGGATCTGCGCGGGCGCGGTCGTGGAGGACGCCGTGATCGGCGACGGCGCGATGGTCGGTTCGGGCAACGAACTGCGCGACGGGCTGCGCCTGTGGCCCGGCGTACAGCTTCCGGAGACGGCCGTGCGGTTCTCCGCCGACGGCTGAGCGGACGCGATTTGCTCGCTCAGGAGGCCCGTACCCGGACGTGGCGGCCGCCGTGGCCGGTCGACGTGGGGCTGACGCTGTCGCCGCACCGCCGGGGCACCGGCGACCCGGCGTTCGCGATCACCCCGGACGGGGCGGTCTGGCGGGCGTCGACGACCCCGGACGGCCCGGGCACGCTGCGGCTGCTGGCGTGCGGTGCCCAGATCGAGGCCGAGGCGTGGGGGCCGGGGGCGTCCTGGCTGCTGGACGGCGTGCCGGAGCTGCTCGGCGCGGCCGACGACCCGTCGTCGTTCCGCCCGGAGCACGAGATCCTGCGCCAGGCGGCCATCCGGCTGCGGCACTTTCGCATCGGCCGGACCCGCAACGTCTTCGAGGCCCTGGTCCCGGCCGTCCTGGAGCAGAAGGTCGTGGGCAAGGAGGCCTGGCGGGCCTGGCGCTACCTCGTGCGCGAGTTCGGCGAGCCCGCGCCCGGCCCGCTGGACCTACGGGTGCCGCCGCCGCCCCGGACCTGGGTGATGATCCCGTCCTGGGAGTGGCACAAGTCGGGCATCGAGGCGGTCCGGGCTCGTACGATCATCGGCGCCGCGCGGGTGGCGAGCCGCCTGGAGGGCGACGACACCGAAGAGGTCGACCGGCGGCTCCGCTCGCTGCGCGGCATCGGGGTGTGGACCTCGGCGGAGGCGCGGCAGCGGGCCCTCGGCGACGCCGACGCGGTCTCGGTCGGCGACTACCACATTCCCGGCATCGTGGGCTGGGCGCTGACCGGCCGGAAGGTCGACGACGCGGGCATGCTCGAGCTCCTCGCCCCGTACGCCGGGCACCGCTACCGCGTGACCCGCATGCTGGAGCTGTCCGGCGCCGCCCCGCCACGGCGGGGCCCGCGAATGCCGGTCCGCGACTACCGCCGCTTCTGACGTCCGGGGGGGCGATGGGAATAACGGGGATGAACCGGGCGTATGTTGCCAACATGAGTGATCCCGCCGCTCCGGCGCCATCGCCCACCGCCCTCCGTCGTGCGCTCGCTCGGGCGCGCGACGGCAAATCGCTCGACGCCTCCGAGGCCGAGGTGCTGCTGCACGCGCGCGGCGAGGACCTGGAGACGCTTCTGTCGTACGCCGCGCGGATCCGCGACGCGGGGCTGGAGGCCGCCGGCCGGCCCGGGGTGATCACCTACAGCCGCAAGGTGTTCATTCCGCTGACCCGCCTGTGCCGCGACCGGTGCGGCTACTGCACGTTCGCGACCGTGCCCGGCCGCCTCGACGCGCCGTACCTCAGCCCCGACCAGGTCCTGGAGATCGCCCGCCAGGGCGCCGAACTGGGCTGCAAGGAGGCGCTGTTCACCCTCGGCGACCGGCCGGAGGACCGCTGGAAGCAGGCGGGCGAGTGGCTGCACGCGCACGGCTACGACGACACGCTCTCGTACGTGCGCGCGATGGCGATCCGCGTGCTGGAGGAGACCGGGCTGCTGCCCCACCTCAACCCTGGTGTCATGAGCTGGCGGGACCTGCAGCGGCTGCGGCCGGTCGCGCCGTCCATGGGAATGATGCTGGAGACGACGTCCCGACGGATCTTCGAGGAGAAGGGCGGCGCGCACTTCGGCTCGCCCGACAAGGACCCGGCCGTACGGCTCCGGGTGCTGGAGGACGCCGGCCGATCGAACGTGCCGTTCACGACGGGTGTCCTGATCGGCATCGGCGAGACCGTACGGGACCGCGCTGAGTCGATCTTCGCGATCCGCAAGGTCGCGCGCGAGTACGGCGGGATCCAGGAGATCATCGTCCAGAACTTCCGCGCCAAGCCGGACACCAAGATGCGCTCGATGCCCGACGCCGAGCTGGAGGAACTGGCCGCGACGATCGCCGTCACGCGCATCGTCCTCGGGCCGAAGGCACGCGTGCAGGCCCCGCCGAATCTCGTCGACTCCGAGTACGCCCTGATGCTGCGGGCGGGCATCGACGACTGGGGCGGCGTCTCCCCGCTGACGCCCGACCACGTCAACCCCGAGCGCCCGTGGCCGCAGATCGACGAGCTGGCCGCCCGCACCGCCGACAGCGGCTTCACGCTGCGGGAGCGCCTGACGATCTACCCGGAGTACGTCCGGCGAGGCGAGTCCTGGCTCGACCCCCGCCTCGCCGCCCACGTGGCCGCGCTCGCCGGCCCCGACGGGCTGGCCCGCGAGGACGCCGCGCCGGTGGGCCGGCCCTGGCAGGAGCCGGACGGCAGCTGGGGCGAGGCCGGGCGGACCGACCTCCACGTGGCGATCGACTCCGAGGGCCGGACTAAGGACCGGCGGGACGACTTCGACGAGGTGTACGGGGACTGGTCCGAGGTCGGCACGCGGATCCGGCCCGCGGAGCGGTTCGACGCCGACGTCACGGCGGCCCTGCGGAACGCCGAGCGCGACCCGGCCGGGCTGTCCGACCAGGACGCCCTCGCGCTGCTGCACGCCGACGGCCCCGAGCTGGACGCCCTGGCGCGGCTCGCCGACGACCTGCGCCGCGACGCCGTCGGCGACGACGTCACCTACGTCGTCACCCGCAACATCAACTTCACCAACGTCTGCTACACCGGCTGCCGCTTCTGCGCGTTCGCCCAGCGCCGTACGGACGCCGACGCGTACACGCTGTCCATCGAGCAGGTCGGGCAGCGGGTCGACGAGGCCTGGGCGGCCGGGGCGACCGAGGTGTGCATGCAGGGCGGCATCCACCCGGACCTGCCGGGCACCGCGTACTTCGACCTCGCACGCGAGGTGAAGAAGCGGGCGCCGGAGATCCACATGCACGCCTTCAGCCCGATGGAGGTCGTCAACGGCGCCGCCCGTACGGACCTGTCCATCCGGGACTTCCTGCTCGAGGCCAAGGAGGCGGGCGTCGACTCGCTGCCCGGAACGGCCGCCGAGATCCTCGACGACGACGTGCGCTGGGTGCTCACCAAGGGGAAGCTGCCGACGTCGGCGTGGACCGAGGTGGTCACGACCGCCCACGAGATCGGCCTGCCGACCACCTCGACGATGATGTACGGCCACGTCGACACGCCTGCCCACTGGGTCGCGCACCTGAAGCTGATCCGCTCGATCCAGGAACGCACCGGCGGCTTCACCGAGTTCGTCCTGCTGCCGTTCGTGCACCAGAACGCTCCGATCTACCTCGCCGGCCTGGCGCGGACCGGGCCGACGGCGCGGGAGAACCGCGCGGTGCACGCCCTCGCCCGCGTCCTCCTGCACGGGGCGATCCCCAACATCCAGTGCTCGTGGGTGAAACTCGAGGACGAGCTGTGCGCCCAGGTCCTCCAGGGCGGCGTCAACGACCTCGGCGGCACGCTCATGGAGGAGACAATCAGCCGGATGGCCGGGTCGGAGAACGGCTCGTTCAAGACGATGTCGTCGCTGGAGGAGCTGGCCGCGCGGGCGGGGCGTCCGGCGCGGCAACGGACGACGCTGTACGGCGCGGTGCCGGAGGAGCGTCGTGCGGCGGCGCTGGCGACGGACGGCGTCGGGCGGTTCCTGCCGCTCATCAGCTGATCGCCGGACTGAGCGGGCGTCCGCTCACGTGTTCTCCCGGGCGCTGACGGACGAACGGACATGACAGCGCCCCGGGGCGGGTCGGCCCCGGGGCGCTGCACGCATGTCTCAGGTGCTCGTCAGGCTACTTGGGGAGGACCTTCAGGCAGGTGCTGGGCACCCAGCCCTTGATCGTCTTGTGGCCCTTGGGCTTGTACGCGACGCGGTCCCAGGCGTTCTTCCAGTCATGCTTGTTGTTGCAGCCGTCGTGGTAGCTGTACTTGCCGCCGGTCTCCCACTTATCGGAGCAGACCGTCTTGCCCTTGGGAAGGACGCCGAGCGCGGTGGCGTTCTTCTTCTTGGACGCGCGGATCTTGACGGCCTCCTTGGCCTTGACCTTGTACAAGCAGGACGCGATGGTCACGTCGGAGGGGGAGGAGGCCGGAGCGGCGGACGCGGAGGTGGAGACTCCGAGGCCGGCGACCGTGAGGGCGGCGGCTGCCGCGCCTACCGCCAGAAGCTTCTTCATTGGGAATTCCTATCTACTCGCCTCAACCGCCTGGCTTCGGGCGCAGTAAGTGGTACGCGCGTACAAGCGGGATGACCCGAAAAAGCTACTGAACGCGGTCGGAGCCGGACTAGATCCCAAAGTCCTGCTTCGTCGACCTCTCCTAGGACCAATGGCCCAGATATTCACCCGGATAAGTGGGTGCCGTTGAGCCCCGGATTCTTCGAATGGTGAGGGGCTGGAGGGCGGACAGGGTGGTCCGGCACCCTGTCCGCCGCGTCGTCACTTAGCCGATGAAGCGGACGACGTGGGCGGTGTGGCGTCCCGACCCGTACAGGGTCGTGACGTGCACGCTGTGCGAGCCGCGTGGCGGCGCGGCCTCGATGATCTTGTTGTTGCCGATGTAGAGCGCCACGTGGGTCGTGGAGTAGATGTTGTCACCGCTACCCCAGAAGATCAGGTCGCCCTTGCGCAGCGACGACCAGCTCTTCTTCGGGCCCCGGCTGTACTGCTGGGAGGTGTCGGCGCCGATGTCGATGCCCGCGCCCTTGTAGAAGGCGTACAGCGTCAGGCCGGAGCAGTCGAAGCCGTAGCGCCGGTAGTCGTTGTAGCCGCCCGGGCTCGGCGACGCGATGCCGCAGGACGCGCCACCCTTGCCGCCGGCGCCCCACGAGTAGCTGCGGACCTTCTTGGTCTCCGCCGTGGCAAGCGCGATCACCCGGTTGATGCGGGCGCTCGTCGAGCCGACGCGGGAGCCGGCGGAACCGCTGTTCCGGCCGTGCACGGCGGCGCTGCTGTAGCAGTTGCTGGAGCCGGCGCCGCTGCCGCTGCCGCTCGTGCTCCCGCCGCCGGTGCCCGTCGAGCCGGTGGTGCACCGCGGCACGCCCGGGACGAACCCGGTGTGGCCGGTCTTGACGTAGACGTCGGTCACCCAGGTGCCGGCGGAGGTCTTGTCCCAGATGTTGGAGCCGTAGGCGTACTCGCCCGGGTCCTGGCAGACGATGGGGACATTCTGCCCCTTCTTGTACTGGTCGACCTTGACGGTCTTCGCGTTGAGCGACTTGCCCGCGCGTCCGTTGAGATTGTCGCCCGCCACGAAGTTGTGGACGGTGACCTTCTTGCTGGACGACGTTGACTGCACGTGCGACGACGAGCAACCGCTGGCCGCCGCGATGCCGAGGGATACGGCCGCGACGCTCAGCCCGTTGACGAGTTGTCGTCTGGTTGTCATGAGCGGGTCCTCTCCTGGCGCGGCTCGGGGCCGCGCTGGTCGGGGGCTTGCGGTCGGTGATCATGACACACATTGCGGGGAGTAACGCATCTATTTCACAAATCCGACTTAATCGGACACGTATCGTCACTCAAAGTAAGTGGGTACTGGCGAACGCGAAAACCGCTCGTAAATCCACACCGATAGTTAAAGAAAGGTAAACGCCTCAAACGGGCATTTAGCGGCACTTTTCACCGGGCGTACTATCCTCCGGATCATGGCCGTGACCAGGAGGGATCCCCGGGTCCGTCTGCTGATCGCCGGCGCGGTGCTCCTCGTCGTCGGTCTGTCCGCCGGGGCCTACCTCCTGCGCGACCGGTCGCAGGCGTGTCAGGGAAAGACTCTGCAGATCAGCGTGGTCGCGGCACCGGATATCACCCCCGCGCTCGGCGACATCGCCGCCCGATTCAACGTGCAGCCCCACGAGATCGGCGGAAGGTGCGCGCGGATCACGATCGACATGCGCGACCCGGCGGCGGTCGTACGGTCGCTGAAGAACGGCGAGTCGCTCGACACGGACGCCTGGGTGCCCGATTCGTCGATGTGGCTGAACCCCGCCGAGGCCGCCGGTGCGCGGACGCTCGCGGCCGGCACGCCCGTCGCCGCGACACCCGTAGTGATCGCCGTCCCACGCGCCGTCGCCGGCGAGTTGCGCGACGAGAAGGCCGCCGCCAGCTGGCGCCTGCTGAAGAACGCCCCCCTGCGCGCGTCGGTCCGCACCCTCGACCCGGCCCGCAACGCCGCAGGCGCCGCCGTCGCGCTCGCCACCCGCGCCACGATCGGCCGCGTCACCGTCCAGCGGGATCCCGATCCCATCCGGCTCTACGCGGCCTTCGCCGGACTGCCCGGCCTCCGCCGCCCCCTCGTGGCCGCGACGGAACAGTCGGTCGTCGCCTACAACGACACCCACCGGCCCAATCCGGCCACCGTCCTCGTGCCCGAGGAGGGCACGCTCCTCCTCGACCATCCGCTCGTCGCGGTGACCGCCGACCCGCTGCGCGCCCAGGCCGTCGACGCGTTCCGCTGGGCGCTCCAGGCGCGGCCGGCCGTCGACACCCTCCAGCGGTACGGCTTCCGCACGGCGGACGGCCGCCTCGACGCCCGCGACGCGACCCGGCTCGGCCTCCGCGAGACCCTCCCCAAGATCCTCCCGAGCCCCACCCAGGCCCAGATCACCGCCGCGATGCGCGCCTGAACCGCGACCGAGGATTCATCCACACTTCACCGCGGAGCCGACCGGCGGCCTCCGCCCGGTCTGTCGAGGTTCCGGCCCGACCAAGATCGTTTTCTCGGCCGGAGCGGTGCTTCGCCGGTCGAGGATCAAGCCCTCCATCGAAAGCGAGAACGAACCATGCGCAGACTCATCGTCGCCGGGGCGCTCGGCGTCGTCGGCGTGCTGGCATCCGGAGTACCGGCGCACGCGGCGTCCGCCGATCACGCCTCCCCTCGTATCCAGGGTGCGGCGTGCTGGCAGAAGGTCAGCGCCCGGATCTCCATCAAGAAGACCAGCAAGAAGTGGCGCGACGTCAAGGCGCAGGTGTGGGTCGCCGATCCGAAACTGTGCAAGGGCAAGACCATCACCATCTGGCTCGAGTACAAGCGCACCGCGAGTGGCAACTGGTTCAAGGCGCAGAAGCCCATCAAGGTCAAGGTCGCCGCGTCACGCAGGCTGTACGAGGCCGGAGCCGCCGCCTACGCCTTCCCTTGCGGGCAGTACGTGCACACCGCGTACAAGCTTGACGGGACGACCTGGGTCGGCAAGGACTACAAGATCTGCAAGGGCAACTGAGCGGTCCAATCACGTGACCTGCCGAGGGTGGTCGTGGCCATGGCCATGACCACCCTCGGCAGGCTGCTGACTCGGCGGGTCTTGACAACCGTGAGCCGCGATTCTACGTTCCCAGAACGAATAGGAAACCTTCCTATTCATTTCTGAGGAGAACGCCTATGTCCTGGTCACATAGGGTCGCGACCGTCACCGCTGCTGCCTGTGTGGCTGCTCTCGGTCTGACGGGCACCGCCTCGGCGCACGAGCGCGCCGTTCCACGCCATGTCTTCGCTCCGTACGTCGAGACCTATCTACCCGACAGCCCCGCCACGCTGGCCGAGCAGTCCGGCGCCAAGTACCTCACGCTGGCCTTCCTGCAGACCGCGGCCCCGGGCTCCTGCACGCTCACCTGGAACGGTGACGCCAATGCCCCGGTGTCCTGGTCGGTCTACGGAGATGACATCACCGCGATCCGCCGCGCGGGCGGCGACGTGATCCCCTCCTTCGGCGGCTACGGCGCCGACACCACCAACACCGAGATCGCCGACAGCTGCACCGACGTCAAGGCCATCGCCGCCGCCTACGAGAAGGTCATCACGACCTACGGCGTGACCCGGCTCGACTTCGACGTCGAGGCCGACTCCCTCAACAACACCGCCGCGATCGACCGCCGTAACAAGGCGATCACCCTGGTCCAGGACTGGGCGCGCCGGCACGGCCGGACCGCGCAGTTCGTCTACACCCTGCCGACCTTCACCACGGGCCTCAGCGCCCCCGGCGTCGCGCTGCTGCGGAACGCCGAGCAGAACCACGCGAAGATCGCCGTGGTCAACATCATGACCTTCGACTACTACGACAACCAGCCGCACGAGATGGCGAAGGACACCGTCAAGGCCGCCACCGGCCTCGTCGGCCAGCTCAAGGCCATCCACCCGAACGCGAGCCTCCGGCAGCTCTGGTCGCAGGTCGGGGTCACCGAGATGGTGGGCATCGACGACTTCGGCCCGGCGGAGACCTTCACCACCGACGACGCCGTCCAGGTCGAGCACTGGGCCGCCGAGCAGGGCATCGCCGAACTGTCCTTCTGGGCCATGCAGCGCGACAACGGTGGATGCGTGGGCACCGGCGGCAGCAACACGTGCTCGGGCGTCGCCCAGCAGCCCTGGCAGTTCAGCCACGCCTTCAACCCGTTCACCAGCCGAGCCTGACCTCCCGCCCGTCGAGCCGAAGCGGCCTCCGATCAACCGTCGGAGGCCGCTTTCGGCGCACGACCCGCAGCGCCGCCGCCCACGACTAACCTCTGACGGCCCGCAAGGAACCCGGGTGGCGTCCGTTCAGGCGATCCAAGGCGGCCGAAGCGGCCTCGTCGGCGGGGAGGTAGGCGACCAGTTGCTGGCCCTCGGCGTCGAGGGTCTCGTACGCCAGGCGCACCTCGCCCACCTCGGGGTGGATCAGGCGTACGGCCCCCGTGCGGTGAGGCAGGTCCGGTGGCGCGTGCCACCGGTCGGCGAATGCGGTGCCGGCCACGATGCTCAGCTCGTCGACGAGGTGGCTCAGGTGCGGGTCATCGAGAGAGGACCCGGCCTTCAGCCTGGCGACCTCCTCGTCCGCGACGCGGTCCCAGTCGGGGTACGCAGTCCGGGCCCGCTCGTCGGTGAACACGAACCGGACCCGGCTCGACGGCCGGCCGTCGAGGAGACCGATGGGCCCGGCGAGGCGCTCATAGGCGGACGTGTAGGCGATCGTCTCGCCGAGCCGGTTCACCAGTGCGGCCGGAGTGAGGTCCATCCGATCGATCAGCGTCCGCATGGCCGGCCGCACCTGCCGTTCGGGCGGCAGCACTCCCGGGCACAACGCGCCGACGCCGGAGGCCGCCTTGGCGAGATCGCGAAGCCGGATCCGCTCGTCCGCCGACAGCCGCAGCGCATCGGCGAGGGCGGCGAGGACCGCGGATGAGGGGTGCCGGTCACGTCCCTGCTCGAGGCGCGTCAAATAGTCCACGCTGACCCCGGCGATGGTGGCCAGTTCGGCCCGCCGTAGTCCGGGCGTGCGGCGACGCGGACCCGTGGGGAGCCCGACCTGGCCCGGGGACACCGCCTCCCGGCGGCTACGGAGGAACGCCCCCAACGCGTTTTCACCCACGTCCGGAGTGTACGGCCGCGCCTCCGCGCCGATCGTGGCCCTCTCAAGGCCAGCCTCAGCGCGGCCTTCTCCGCATCACGCGGCCCGAACAGACTGACGTCATGAACCCGTTCGTACTGTCGGTGAGGGATGTGGCGTGATGCGTCTTCGGCTGCTCGGCCCGACCGGGCTGCGCGTCTCGGAACTGTTCCTGGGCGCGATGACCTTCGCCGGGCCGGATGAGGCCCGCAAAATGATCGACCTGTACGCCGCGGCGGGCGGAAACGTCATCGACACCGCCTCCGCCTACGGCGACAGCGAGGAGGTCCTCGGCCGGCTCCTCCGGGATCGCCGCGATCGATTCGTACTGGCCACCAAGTACGCCCTGACCAGGGACGCCACGGACCCGAACGCCGGCGGCGGTCATCGCAAGAACCTCACTCTGTCCCTCGAGGCGAGCCTGCGACGGCTGCGCACCGACTACATCGACCTGCTGTGGGTGCACACCTGGGACCCGCACACACCGATCGAGGAGACCATGCGAGCGCTGGACGACGCCGTCCGCGCGGGGAAGGTCCTGTACGTCGGCGCGTCGAACCTCCCCGCGTGGCTCGTCGCCCGGGCGAACGCCCTGTCCGAGTTGCGCGGCTGGACCTCGTTCGCCGGTGTGCAGGTGCCCTACAGCATCCTCAAGCGGGACATCGAGCGGGAACTGCTGCCCATGGCCGAGGCCCATCGCATGACCGTCGCCACCTACGGGGCACTCGCCGGCGGTGTCCTGTCGGGCAAGTTCACCGGCTCCGGCACCACTCCGGCCAGCACGCGGGTCGACCCCGCGTCTCTCGCTCCGCGGGACCATCAGGCCGCCCGCGCCGTACAGGAGATCGCCGAGGAACTGGGCGCGACCGCGTCGCAGGTCGCGGTCGCCTGGACTCGCACGCGGTCTTCCGCGGTTCACCCGATCATCGGGGCGCGCAACGCCGAGCAGCTCAGCGACAACCTGGGCGCGCTCGACGTCACCCTGCCCCCGGACGCCGTACGTCGCCTGGACTCGGCGCTGGAGTTCGATCTGGGCTATCCGGCCGACGCCGATACGGGGTCCCGCCCATGGCTGTTCGGCGACCGAGAGGCCGACCTCGTGCCCCGCTCCGCGTGACCGCTCAGGTGAATCCGCACCCGCTGATCGCGAAGGCTCCGGGCAGAAGGTCCGGAACTCTCGGCGATCCCGCTCACCGTGCCAGTGGCGGGCCGTCGGGCCCGGCTTCGCGGTGCGGCCAGGCCGCCGATGCGTCCCTCTTGATGTGGACGACCTCCTCGACGCGATCAGAGGGGATCACTACCTGGGTGACCTCGATCGCCTTCTCGTCCTTCGCGCTGTAACCGACACGGACGATCTCCTGCACGGGAAGACCCTTCGGGATCTCCAGCTGGGCGGCCTCTTCCGCGTCCGGGAGGCGGGCCCGGTGGAATTCCACCCACTCGATCGGTCCGTGGCCCGTCTCCTCGAGCCGGTCGATCCACGCACCCGGGCCGGAGCCGAGCGGTTCCGCGACATCCGGGGCGTCGACTACACCGCGCGGGTGGATCCACGTGTCCGAGCGCTGGAACGGCGGTTCCCCGGGCGGCCCGGTCACCCGGCGCCGCCGCAGGATCAGTGAGCCGACGGGGACCTTCAGGAAGTCGGCGAGCCGCGGGTCGGTGATCGGCTCCTCGGTCACGGTCGGCGTCACATGGTGGATCCACAACTCGCCGCCACCGGCAGCGGGAAAGCTGTAGCCACCGACCGTGGGTTCGCCGTCCGCCGTGACGTGCCTGGTGTTCCGCTTGACGAGGTTGCCGCGAAGGACGCGGCGACGCATGGCCGGACGGACGATCGTGCCGCGCCGGGGGACCGACCACACCTTGCCCTTGTCGGCGAGGCTCTTGACGGCCCGTGCGATGGAGTTGCGGGACACGCCGTAGTCCCGGGCGAGATCCTCCATGCGCGGGAGCGCCTCGCCGGCGGCCCATTCGCCCGCGTCGATGCGTCTCTCGAGATCGCGCTCGATGTCGCGGTACGGGGCTGGCGCCACGTCGACATCCTTCCTCGAATTTGTTGAAGCTTATTGACGGATGGTCATCGCATCGGCACGATGAGTGAGCGGCTATTTGTTGAAGCAAATAGGGCTGCGCCAAACGCCCACCTCCGACGGGGAGTGATTCCCTGTGCCACTTGATCCCCCGGTCCCTGCCACTGGTGCCGGACACCCCATCTTGACCGATGGATCCGCTCCGTCGTGGATATCGCTGAGGGTCCACGACGCGTCCGTCGCGATCGCACGGCGATTCGCCCGGGACGTCATCGCCGACCACGTCACGGATGCCGATCACGCCCACTCGATCGTCCTGGTCGTCTCCGAACTCGTCACGAACGCGCTGCGCGCCGCGAGCCGTCTCCGCTCCTGGTCGCACTACGACCGGCCGGTCCAGATCGGCGTCCTCTCGACCGATCAGGGCGTGCACCTGTACGTCACCGACCCGGATCCCCGGCCGATCTCGGTCGCTCATGCAGCTGAGGCGTCGGCGTTACGAGAGAACGGCCGGGGTCTCGGCATCGTCGACGCCATCGCCGGGCAACGCTGGACCACCTACGGCGACGACAGCAAGACGATCCACGTCCTCATCCCGCATCCGGTGTGACCCAACAGCCGTTGTCGCCGAGGGCCGCAGGCTCCTTCAACGGAGATCGGCGGCGATCACAGGTCGAGGGTTGGCGAGCGGGCGATCAAGGACGTCCCGGATTCCGATCAGGGAGCCGAGGACGATCAGGGCTGGCGGGTCGGGCGGGTGCGGAGCCAGTAGGAGCGGGCGGCGACGATCAGGGCGATGCCGTAGGCGCCGAAAGCGCTCAGACCGATCCAGCTCACGAGCAGGGCGTCCGTCGAGGTGTGGAAGTCGCCCCGGGGTATGGTCACCGCCCCGGCCGTGGCGAGGGCGGCGTAACCGATTCCGGCCACGCCGTACGGCGCGAGTGTGGCGGCGCCGAGAACGGCCGGCGTGAGCGGTAGCCAGCGCGGCACCCGCCTGCCGTGCAGGACGAGGGTCCAGCGGGGGAACACCTGGCCCCAGGGGCGCACCAGCCCGAAGATCAGGAATATGCCGAGCGCGGCGAGCAGCGCCGTGGCGTCGATGCCCCATGACTCCAGCGTGAGCCAAAGCCCGGAGGCGCCGTTGCGCTCGGCGATCGCGCGCATCTCCGCGCCGCTCGTCCCCGCGAAGGTGCCGCCCACCGCCCACGTCGTCTTCATCGCCGCGTACGGGACGAACGCCAGGGCTCCCGCGTAAGCGGCCCACCGCGCGGACCGGGGCGCCGGGGACGGCGCCGGCGGGCCCAGCGCGCGTCCGGAGCGGGCCGTGGTGGCGAGGAGGGCGACGCCGAGCGCCGCGAGCGCCTCGTTCGCGGCGGCCACCGGGTCGTCGACCTTCTGCTCGAAGACCAGCGTGATCACGTTCATCAGCAGGCCGAACGCGGAGACCGCCGACAGGGCGCACGCCGCCCAGAGCAGCGCGTGCCGCCTCGACCGTACGGCGATCGCCGCCAGTGCGGCGATCGCCACGACGGACCAGTCGAGTGCCGCCGGAGCCCGATGGTCGCCGCCGGCGTAGACGGGCGTATCGGTCAGCGCGCACACGAGGCCGAACCCGCCGTAGGCCACGGTCCAGAACAGTGCCGCGCGGCGTGGCCACGACGACGTCATCCCCGGATCATCGATCATGCCCTCAAGGTGGCTTCGGTCTTCCCGCGGCGGCCTCCCCCGTCCGAGTGATCACCGTCGCTCTCAAGGGCGAGTAGTCCCAGCGTTTCGCCGCCTTGCCCGCTCCCGCATCCAGAATCAGGGTTTGCCACGATGTACGCGAATGCCGGCACGTGGAAGATCCGACTGTCGCAGGATGCCCTTCATCGCGATCTTCCTTTGAGACGCGTCGTCAGGCGGTCGGAGAGACGGATATGGTCTACCGGATTCACTTCACCTCGCAGGACCTGGCGCGAACCCGGATCGCCGATAGACCCCTGCCGTTGGTCGAGTTGTCCCTTGCGATACGGGCAATCCAGGATCGCACCCAGCCTGCCCGGCTGGACTCCTGGCGGCGAACTGTAAGTGCGCCGTTGACCTTTCCAATGCGGATGGTGATGGAACTCGTTCCGCCGGTCGGCGGTTCGCCGTCCTTCCTTTCTCAGCCGTGCACCGGCAGGCCAGAGGAAGCGCTGCAAGCCGTGAGTGCGACGCCGTCCAGAATGATCGATGCTGATCTCGAGGACGTCGCGGGGCAACGGGAGATGCCCTCATGGACCCATCATCTGTCCGGTGATGTCACCCTCTTGAAGCAGCTGGAGATCGGGCTCACCGGCCTGCACGACCGCCTGCTACGCCCTTACTGGGATCAAGTCGAGAATCTGCTTCTGGCGGATCGGGCCGTACGGGTCGACCAGTGGCTCAAAGGCGGCGTCGAGCGTCTGCTCACCCAGGTTAATCCGCGATGGATGCGCTGGAACCCACCGGTGCTGGAAATCCGGATGCCGAACGGCCGCGAGCACGATGTGGTGCTCGAGGGCCAAGGCGTCCTGCTGGTCCCCTCGGTGTTCTGCGCCCGTTCACTCGTCGACGACACGGCCCGACCACAGCCCATCGTCAGCTATCCGGCGGCCCTCGACGACCCCCTGCGCCGCCTGACCGTCTTCACCCGGAAGCCGGCGGACACGGAAGGCGCGGTGTCGACCCTCCTGGGCCAGACCCGCGCCGCCGTACTCACCCTCATCGCCGAGCATCCCGGCTGCTCAACGAAGGAACTCGCTCGCCTCGCCGGCGTCGCGCCGGCCAGCGCGAGCGAACACGCCACGGTCCTGCGCAGGGCCGGGCTCATCGAGACGGCCCGGGGACGCCATGCCGTGCGGCACAGCGCCACCAGCCTCGGCATCGACCTGTTGAACGCGACCTGACTCGGCCTAGCCGCCGTAATAGATCCGTTCGTTGAGGTACTTCCTCGAGCAGCCCCACTGCACCAGCCAGGCTCCGTTCTTCGTGCTCGCTCCCGCGACGCTCAGGCAAAGCCCGCTGTCCTTATTCTTGTACCACCTGCCCCCGGTGAAAGGTGCCCAGGACCACTGGGAGTTGCGGTCCTTCTTATTGCACGGCCACTGAACGATCCGGGTTCCCTGACGCTTCGAGTGCTGGGGTACGTTCATGCACAGACCGCTGTTGACGTTCTGGATCATGACATAGCCGCTGGCGCCGATCGTCTTCAGCGCCCATTGCTCATTGCGTTGGCGGGCGTGGCAACCCCAGGCGTCCAGGCCGGCTCCGCGTTTCTTCGAGTATCCGGGGACCTCGAGACACCGCCATTTCTTGCTGTAGTACAGCTCCAGGACGGCCCCGGACGCTTTTCGCGCCTGCGGATCACGCGCTGTCGATCGCGGGAACGCCGCGGTCTTGCCCGGCTGGAGAGTCGCGGCCCCTGCAGGTCCCTGTGGTAGGAGGATCGCCGTTGTGAGCGATGCGACGATTCCGCACATCGCGACGCTGGTCTTTTTCACGGACATACCTCGTTCGGTGTCGACGCTCCGCACCACAAGCCGTGTACTTGATGGGTGCGATTGACCTTGCGCGTTCCACCTTCGTGCGCCCGACGTGGGACGTCGACCTGATTCGGCCTGGCCCGAATGCGCCGGCAAAACCCAACTCGCCGCGTCTCACGACCGACACGATCAGGCGAAGCCCATGACCACGAATCAGCGTCGCCCGGCCCATCTCGGGCGACGCATATCGGCCCTATCGACGGCTCAGCGGCGCAGGATGAAGTCGGCCGGGTCGCGGGGCGGGCGGTCGCGCGGGGGAGCGGCGGCGTGGCCGACGCCGACCGCGCCCATCGGGTCCCAGCTCGGCGGGAGGTCGAGCGCCTCGCGCACCACGTCCGCGCAGAACAGCGTGCTCGACACCCAGCAGGAGCCCAGGCCCTCGACGGCCAGCGCGACGAGGAGGTTCTCCACGCCCGCGCCCATGGCGACGAGGAACATCTCGCGTTCCGCGCGGGAGCGGCGCGCGTCCGGGTAGTCGTGCGCGCCGTCGGTCACGAGGCAGGGCACGACGAGGTACGGGGCGCGGCGCAGCACGTCGCCGCGTTTCAGCCGTCGGGCGATCGACTCCTCGCTGAACCCGTCGCCGCGCAGGTCGGCGGTCCAGGCGTCGCGCATGGCGTCGAGCAGCCGGTCCTTGCCCTCCTCGACGAGCACGAATCGCCAGGGGGTCGTGTGGTGCGGGGCGGGGGCGGTGATCGCGGCGGCCACGGCGCGCTGGACCGCGGCCGGGTCGACCGGCTCCGGCCCGAACTCCCGTACGGTGCGGCGGGCCGCCAGGACGTCGGCGGAGCCGTACCGGAACATGTCCTCGTCGGGGGAGCGGACGAGCGCCTGTGCCCCGGGCCCCTCCTCCTCGGTCACCAGGTCGCCCAGGCCGCGGACGACCGCGACCGGGACACCGGCCAGCTTGCCCTTCACGAGTTCGGCGGCCGAGGCGATCTCGTCGGCGATCGAGGTGACCGTGGCGTCGAGGCGGTTGCCGTATGCATCGACGCGGCCCCGCAGGTCGTCGAGGGGCGGGAGGCCTGCCACACCGATCGCGGCGTCGGTGAGGCCGAGCCGCCACGGCCGGCCGAGCGTGTCCGAGACGATCACACCGACGCGGACGCCGGTCAGTTCGTGGAGGCGCGCGCGGATCCGGCGCGCGGAGGCGTCAGGGTCCTCGGGCAGGAGGAGGACCGTGCCCGGTTCGGTGTTGGAGGCGTCCACGCCGGCCGCGGCCAGCACCAGGCCCTGACGCGTCTGCACGATCCGGGTGGCGCCCCGGCGGGCTACCACGCGTACGGTCTCCTCGTCGATCGCCTTCTCCCGGTCGTCGGCGACCAGGAGGCGTCCCTCCGCCTTGCTGACGATCTTCGAGGTGACGACGACCACGTCGCCGTCCCGCAGCTCCGCTCCGGCGATCAGTGCGGCGACGTCGTCGCCCTCCCGCACTTCCGGCAGGCCGTCGACGCCGAACACCTCGTACCGCGCGCTCATCGCTCGCTCTTCTCGTCGTGAGCGGCCCTCGGCCCCTCACTGCTCTCGCGGCTCACGAGCCCAGCTCCGCGGCGAGGTCGAGGGCGGCGCGGGCGATGGCGGCGGCGGCGTCGACGTCCGTCATCAGCAGCGGGCGGGAGCGGACGGCGATGCCGTCGAGGTCGCCGTCGAGGGCGGCGTCGGCCGTGTCGACCAGCCAGCCGTCCAGCAGATCCGGCCCGTAGTGCGCCGCCACCGCACCGGCCGAGGTCTCCACGCCGATCGCGGTCAGGCACGCGTCGGCCATGCCGCGGACGGGCGCGCCGCCGATGATCGGGGAGACGCCCACGACGGTCTTGGCGGCGACCGCCGGGCGGATGCCCGGCACGGCCAGGATCGTGCCCACGCTCACCACCGGGTTGGACGGCGGCAGGATCACGACGTCGGCGGCGTCCAGTGCCTCGAGCACGCCGGGCGCGGGCTTGGCGTCCTCCGCGCCGACCGCCACGATGGACCGGGCGGGGACCTCCGCGTGCAGCCGCACCCACCACTCCTGGAAGTGGATGGCCCGCCGGCCTTGGGTGTCCTCGATGACGACGTGCGTCTCCACGCGGTCGTCGCTCATGGGCAGCAGGCGCACACCGGGCTTCCAGCGGTCGCAGAGCGCCTCGGTCACCGCGGACAGCGGGTATCCGGCGTCGAGCATCTGCGTGCGCACGATGTGCGTCGCGAAGTCACGGTCGCCGAGGGTGAACCAGGACGGGCCGACCTCGTACGCGGCCAGCTCCTCGCGGATCGTGAAACGCTCGTCCGTGCGGCCCCATCCCTGCTCTTCGTTGATGCCGCCGCCCAGGGTGTACATCACGGTGTCCAGATCGGGACACACCCGTAGCCCGAACAGTGAAATGTCGTCGCCGGTATTGCCGATGACGGTGATATCCGCCTCTGGGGCGGCCTGCCGCAGTCCGCGCAGGAATCGGGCTCCCCCGATTCCGCCCGCGAGTGCCACGATGCGCATGCGGACAGTCTGGCACCTCGGGGTTCCGGCGGACGCCACGGGTTGTGGGGCAATGTGCGAAGCTTGCGTGGAACGGATCACTCACAGGGAGTAACGCGTGAACAACGACGCCGCGCAGCGGCTACGAGAGCCCGGCGCCTGGGTCCTCCTCGGCTCGGTGTTCCTGCAGGTCGTCAGCGGACTGATCAGCCTCTTCACGGGCGGTAGGGGCACGACGTTCACCTACCGCGCCTTCGTCTTCACCAATAGCGACAGTTTCTTCTCGGGCGTCGCCCTCGTCGCGCTCGTCGTCGTCGCCGTGCTGCTGGTGACCCGGATCGGCGGCGCTCCGACCGCGCAGGCCCGAAACGTCGCCCTGGGCGGGGTGATCCTGCTCGGCGTGATCGCGCTGCTCGATGTGATCTCCATCCTCGCCGGCCTCGCGGCGGGCAGCAGCGTTGGGGGCATCGTGTTGGACGTCCCGGCGGGCGAGAAGTTCGCGATGTTCCTGTACGGCATCGCGAAGCTCGCCGTGCTCGCGGTCGGGGCGTACTACGTCTTCTCGGTCTTCCAGTCGCTCGCGCCGGCCCAGCCGCAGTACCCGCAGCAGGGCTACGGCCAGCCCGCGCCACCGTACGGGCAGCAGCCCGCCTACGGCCAGGTCCAGCAGCCGTACGGCCAGCCGCAGCAGCCGTACGGCCAGCCGCAGCAGCCCTACGGGCAGCCGCAGCCCCAGCAGCAGCCGTACGGCCAGCAGCCGCAGTATCCGCAGCAGGCGTACGGCCAGCCGGCCTACTACCAGCAGCCGACGGCCCAGCCAGGCCAGCCCGCCCAGCCGGCCCAGTCGGCTCCGCAGCCCGCTCAGCCGGCCCAGCAGCCTGCCCTGCCCGCCCAATCGGGACAGCAGGGACAGGAGGGACAGCAGGGGCCGACGGGACAAGCGGGGCAGTCGTCCACCGAAGAGAACGAGGGGGAATGGACTCGCGCCTTCGGGGGTACGGATCAGCCGCCGACCGGGCAGGGCGAGGGGGAGTGGACCCGCGCCTACGGCGGTGGCACGGACCAGTCGGCGCCCAGCGAGTCCTCGTCGGGATCCGATGAGTCGGATCGGTCGGATCGGGCCGACCCGTACCGGCCGCCGGAGTAGGCTGCGGCGGCAGAAACGCATAACTGCGTGAATCCGCGTAGTGACTGCTGTCTCCGCAGGTCAGCGCGGCTTTTTTAGCCGCACCTCACCGTTCCCTGCCCATTCGGCTTGACGACGCTGGTCATACACGCGTGTAATTTCATGGGTGTAGTTCTGCCTTCCCGGGGGACTCAGTCGGGGAAGGTGACCAGGGGGGACTCCACGGGGCGAGGAGGTGCGTCTGTGAGCGAAGTGCTCATCCCGCTGACGCACGGCACAGATGACGGCGAAGAGTTGGGCTGGCAGGAGCGCGCTCTGTGCGCGCAAACAGACCCGGAAGCGTTCTTTCCGGAAAAGGGTGGCTCGACCCGTGAAGCCAAGAAAGTGTGCCGTGCTTGCGAGGTACGGGCGGAATGCTTGGAATACGCGCTGGGTCATGATGAGCGGTTCGGCATCTGGGGCGGTCTGTCCGAACGCGAACGCCGGAAGCTGAAGCGCGAGGCGGGCTGAGGCCCGCACCAGCGCGGTGCGGATGCCCGAGGTGATCGTTCACCCGGGGGTCGGCCGGACGGTTCGACACGGTCCGGTGGGCCCCCGGGGGCACCACCGTCGCTGGGGGCCGCGCTCTATTCGTCGCGCGAGTCGTACGTCGGGTCGACCGACTCCGGGGCCAGCCCGAGCAGATCCGCGACCTCTTCCACGACCACGTCGCGGACCAGGCGGGCGCGGTCGCGCTCGTCGTCGCCGCCCCGGGCCTCCACCGGCCGCCGGTAGACCACGATCCGCGCCGGCCGTCCGTCCGCGGCGGGCAGCAGGCGCCCCAGCGGAACCGGCTCGGCGGGGTCCGCCCACGACTCGACGGGCGGCACCTCCTCGACGGCGAACTCCACGCCGGTCAGCTCGCGGCTCCACCGCTGCTCCAGACGGCGCGCCTCATCGCGGACGAGATCGTCGAAGCGTTCGGCCCGGGTCCGGGAGATGGGCGCGTCCGGCGGCGCGAGCGGCCCTCGCATCCCGCGGCCACGGCGGTCGCGGCGGCGTGTGCTGGAGCGTGTCACCCGGGATCGCACTCCTTGAGCATAGTCCCGACCTTGCCCGGCTGCCCCCCGCACAAAGATCCGTTATGCGGTCGCGCGTCGGAAATACGGCGACACGAAGTGAGGATAGTGGCGCGGGTACGGCAGGAGGAGATACGTTCCCGTCGTGAGCCCCGTCCGGATCTGCTCCCGCACCGCGTGCAAGCAGTCTGCTGTCTACACGCTCACGTACGTCTACGCCGACTCGACCGCTGTTCTGGGCCCGCTGGCAGCGTACGTCGAGCCCCATTGCTACGACCTTTGCGCCGAGCACGCCGAGCGCCTGACCGCCCCCGTCGGCTGGGAGCTCGTCCGGCTGCCCGCCGAAGAGTCCGAGCCGACGAGTGACGACCTCGAGGCGCTGGCCAACGCCGTCCGCGAGGCCGCCAAGCCCGCCACGCCTAGGCAGGAGCCGGTGGGACAGGGTGTCGAGGTCGGCCGCCGCGGCCATCTGCGAGTGCTCCGCTCGGACACGCCCCGCAAGCCCTGATCCGCTCCCGGTAGGCTCAGGACCGCAATGCGATGACCGGGCCGTGAGCAGGGGAGCGTCAGTGGGCGACCTGGCCAAGATCTTCAAGGCATACGACGTCCGGGGTGTCGTGCCCTCTGAGTTCGACGAGGCGATAGCCGAGTCGGCGGGGGCCGCCTTCGTCCGCGTCACCGGCGCCACGGCGATCGTGACCGCCCACGACATGCGGACCTCGTCGGGCCCGCTGTCCGCGGCGTTCGCCCGGGGCGCCGCCGCCCAGGGCGCCGACGTGACCGAGGCGGGTCTCGGCTCGACCGACCTGCTCTACTACGCGAGCGGCAGCCTGGGCCTGCCCGGCGCGATGTTCACGGCCAGCCACAACCCGGCCAAGTACAACGGGATCAAGCTGTGCCGGGCGGGCGCCCGGCCGATCGGCCGCGACACCGGCCTCAGCGAGATCCGCCGGATGGTGGCGGAGGGCGTCCCGGCGTACGACGGCCCGGCCGGCTCGGTCCGCGGCCTCGACCTCCTCCCGGGATACGCGGCCCACCTGCGCTCCCTCGTCGACCTGTCGGGCATCCGACCGCTCAAGGTCGTCGTGGACGCCGGCAACGGCATGGGCGGTCACACGGTGCCGAGCGTGTTCGACGGCCTGCCGATCGACCTGGTCCCGCTCTACTTCGAGCTCGACGGCACGTTCCCCAACCACGAGGCCAACCCGATCGAGCCGGAGAACCTCCGGGATCTCCAGGCGGCCGTGCGCGAGCACGGCGCCGACATCGGGCTGGCCTTCGACGGCGACGCCGACCGCTGCTTCGTCGTCGACGAGCGCGGCGAGCCGGTCACCCCCTCGGCGATCACCGCCCTGGTGGCCGTACGGGAGCTGGCCAAGCACCCCGGCTCGCGGATCGTGCACAACCTGATCACCTCACGGGCCGTGCCCGAGATCATCCGCGAGCACGGCGGCGAGCCCGTTCGCACGCGGGTCGGGCACTCGTTCATCAAGCAGACGATGGCCGAGATCGGCGCCGTCTTCGGCGGCGAGCACTCCGCCCACTACTACTTCCGCGACTTCTGGTACGCCGACTCCGGCATGCTCGCGGCGCTGCACGTCCTCGCCGCGCTCGGCGAGCAGGACGGGCCGCTGTCCGCGCTGCTCGCCACGTACAGTCCGTACACCGCCTCGGGTGAGATCAACTCCGAGGTGACGGACCAGGAGGCCGCCACCGCGCGAGTCCGCGGGGAGTTCGCGGGTCGCCCCGGCGTGACCGTGGACGAGCTCGACGGCCTCACGGTCAGCCGCGCCGACTGGTGGTTCAACCTCCGCCCGTCCAACACCGAACCTCTGCTCCGCCTCAACGCCGAGGCGGCCGACCCCGAGACCATGTCCGCGGTGCGCGACGAAGTGCTCGCCATCGTCCGAAAGGAAGACAGTTGAAGATCGACGACTGGCTGCTGGAGATCCTCGCCTGCCCCAACTGCCGGGGCGAGCTGAAGGCCGACGAGGCGGCCGACGAACTCATCTGCACCGGAACGTGCAAGTACGCCTACCCGGTGCGTGACGACATCCCGGTCCTCCTCGTCGACGAGGCACGGACCCCGGCCTGACATGAGTCCTGTCGAGGTCGACCCCGGCCGCCTCGACGATCCCGAGGCGCTGGCGGCCGCCGATCGAGGCGACATGCTGCGGGCCGCCGCGTCCGCCGCCGCGCAGGTGCGCGAGGCCCGGCTGCACACCGCCGAGGCGGGCATCGAGCGGATCGCGCAGGGCGGCCGTCCGCGTGCCCTCGTCGTCGTCGGCACCAGCGGCTCCGGTCTCGCCGGGGAGGTGCTGGCGGCGGTCTGCGGCCAGGGCTGCCCGGTGCCCATCACGACCGTGCGCGGCCACCGTCTGCCCGGCTGGGTCGGCGCGCCCGATGTCGTCATCGCCGTGTCCGGCTCCGGGGACACCGAGGAGACCCTGACGGCGGCGGTCGAGGCCGTACGCCGCGGCTGCCGCCTGCTGTGCGTCGGCCCCGGCGAATCACCGCTGGCCGAAATCGCCGTGCAGGCCCGCGTGCCGTTCGTGCCGGTGCGCCCGGTCGGCCCGGAGCGGACGATGCTGTGGGGGCTGACCGTCCCCCTGCTCCTGGCCGCACGGGAGCTCGGGCTGGCCGACGTCACGCCCGAGACGCTGGAACGCGCCGCCGTCGTGCTGGAGGACATGAGCCACCAGTGCCGCCCCAGCAGTGAGGCGTTCGTCAATCCCGGCAAGCAGGTCGCCCTGGAGATCGCCGGATCCATCCCGGTCATCTGGGGCACGTCTCCGCTGACCGGGACCGCGGCCCGCCGGTTCGCGAGCCGGCTCGCCGCCGACGCCGGCTACCCCGCCGTCCACGGCGAGCTGCCGGCGGCGTGGCACGACCAGGCGGCGATGTTCGACGGCCCGTTCGCCGCCGGGTCCGGCGCCGGCGCCGACGAGGACTTCTTCCGCGACCGGGTCGAGGACCCGGAGCCCACGCGGCTGTCCCTGGTGCTCGTCCACGACGTGGAGGAGCACCCGCAGGTGACCAGGCGGCGGGAGATCGCCGCCGAGTTCGCCCGCGACCGCGCCGTACCCGTCGTCGAGCTCACCGCCCCGGGCACCCACCCGCTGGAGCGGCTCGCCGGGCTCATCGCGCACATCGACTACGTCAGCGTCTACCTGGCCCTGGCCCTCGGGATCGACCCGTCGGCCGACCGGGCACTCGAAGAGAGGATCACGTGAGTAACACCGGCCGCGCGACGGACAGGAGCGACCGTGAGTGCTGAAGGCGGTACCAAGGCGATCATTGCGGCACTCGGGGCGAACCTCGGTATCGCGGTTGCGAAGTTCGTGGCGTTCGCGTTCACCGGATCGGCATCGATGATGGCCGAGGGGGTGCACTCGGTCGCCGACTCGGGCAACCAGGGACTGCTGCTGCTCGGCAGCAAGCGGGCCAAGCGGGCGGGGGACCGTGAGCACCCGTTCGGCTACGGCGCCGAGCGCTACTTCTACGCGTTCATCGTCGCCGTCGTGCTGTTCACCGTCGGCGCCCTGTTCTCGCTGTACGAGGGCTGGCACAAGGTCACCGACCCGCACGACGTCGAGGACCCGGCCTGGGCGTTCGGCGTGCTGATCCTCGGGATCCTCCTCGAGGGCTTCTCGTTCCGTACCGCGATCAAGGAGGCCAACCGGACGCGGGGCCGGCGGCAGAGCTGGGTGTCCTACATCCGCCGGGCCAAGGCGCCCGAGCTGCCGGTGGTCATCCTGGAGGACTTCGCGGCCCTGCTCGGCCTCGTCATCGCGCTGGTCTGCGTGGCGCTCGCGGTCGTCACCGGCAACGGCGTCTGGGACGGCGTCGGCTCGATGGCCATCGGCGTGCTGCTGGCGTTCGTGGCGATCGTGCTGGCCGTCGAGACCAAGAGCATGCTCATCGGCGAGGCGGCGGCCGCGGACGTCGAGAAACAGATCGTGGCGGAGCTGGAGTCGGTCGAGGAGGTCGACCGCGTCATCCACCTGCGCACCCTGCACGTCGGCCCGGAGGAGCTGCTCGTCGCCGCGAAGATCGCGGTCACCCATGACGACACGGCCGGCGAGGTGGCCAAGGCCATCGACGCCGCGGAGAAGCGCGTCCGCGCCGCCGTCCCCATGGCCAGCCACATCTACCTCGAACCCGACCTGGACCGCGCCGGAGTGACACCGGAGCCGGGCCGGCCGGCCTGACGCCACGTCGGTCTTCAGACCCGGAGACCGGGCCCGGCCGTCCGTTGGTCGCGGGCAGGGGCAGTCGTGCGCTGCTCTCCGCGCGTCTCCGCACGGGCGTGACAGGACGGCTCTCCGGGACGGGTGGCGCGTTCCTCCGCGGTGGCGGACAATCCGAGTGGGCCGGCGGGGGCGGTCTACCTCGATGAGGAGCTGCTGACCCGTAGGGGGCCTGGGTGGCGTACCTGTTCGAAGTTCCGGTCGAAGGCGCCGATCCGGTGATCGTCGAGATCGCCGAGGACGAGGACGGCATCGTCCGGGCGGCCCGCCCGGGTGAGATCGCCGGCAGAGCCGCGGAGAGCCTTCAGGCCGCGCTGGACCGGATCCGGCCGATGGCGAAGGCGTTCGCCGAGCGGACGGAGAAGCCGCCGGAGGGCCCGGACGAGGTCTGCGTCCAGTTCGGTTTCAAGCTGACCGCCGAGGCGGGGTTCGTGGTGGCGAAGGCCACCGGTGAGGCCAACTTCCAGGTGAGCTTCACCTGGAAGCATTCCTGATGCCGCCTGGGACCGCGCTCGGCGCCGCGATCGTCCGCATCCACGATGAGGACGGACGGCCCGTCGGAGCCGGCGTTCTCGCGGGCCCGGATCTGGTCGTCACGTGCGCCCACGTCGTCGCCCAGGCCCTGGGCGCCGGCGCGGAGCTCCCGTCGGCGCGCACCGTACGCGTGGACTTCCCGCTGTTGGCCGGTGCCGCACCGGTGGACGCCGAGGTCGTGGTGTGGCGACCGCCGCTCCTGGACGGCAGCGGCGACATCGCCGGGCTGCGGCTGTCGGCTCCTCCACCGCCCGGCGTCCGCATGGCCCGGCTCGTGCTGGGCCGTGAGCTGTGGAACCACCCGTTCCGCGCGTTCGGCTTCCCGTCCCGCCGCGACCACGGCGTCTGGGCCGCGGGCGTCCTGCGCGAGCGGACCGGCGCCGGCTGGCTGCAGGTGGAGCACGCGACGACCACCGGCTTCGTCATCCAGCCGGGGTTCAGCGGCACGCCCGTCTGGGACGACGAGCTCCAGGGCGTCGTCGGCATCGTCGTGGCCGCGGAGAAACGTCTCGCGCTCGGCACCGGCTACGTCATCCCGAGCACGGCGCTGTTGGAGTCCTGGCCGGAGCTGAAGCCGTACACGCTGGCCCCGTGCCCGTACCGTGGCCTGGCGGCCTTCCGCGAGGAGGACGCGCCGCTGTTCTTCGGCCGGGACGGTGCGCTCGACCTGCTCGCCGCGACCGTGGCCAGGTGTCGGGTCACCACCGTGCTGGGGCCCTCCGGCAGTGGGAAGTCCTCGCTCGTGGCCGCCGGGCTGCTGCCCCGCCTCAGGCCGGAGGGCACGACGGTCGCCTGGATGCGGCCGATGGGCGGCGCCACGCCGGCCGCCGCCTGCGCCGCGGCGTTCCTGCCGCTGCTGGAGCCGGACCTGACCGAGGCCGAACGCCTTGCCGAGGTCCCCAAGCTGGCCGCCGTCCTGGCGGGCGACGGCCTCGTCGACGTCGCCGACCGCGCCCTGGCCCGTACGGGAGCCCGGCGGCTGGTGCTGGTGGTCGACCAGATGGAGGAGCTCCTCGCCGCCGAGCCGGCCGGTGCCGCGACCCTCGTCTCCGGCCTGCGGGCGCTCGCGTCGTCGGCCCGGCTGCCACGGTCGCGGGTGCGGATCGTGTGCGCGCTGCGGTCCGACTTCCTCGACCAGGCGCTCGGCCGCCTAGGCGTGGCCGAGCTCCTGCGGGACGGTCTCGTCACGGTGCCCCCGATGCACGCCGGCGACCTGCGCGGCGTCGTCGAGGGCCCGATGCCGAACATCTCGAGCGTCGCGTACGAGGCCGGGCTGGTCGACCGGATCCTGGATGACGTCGGCTCCGAGCCCGGCGCGCTGCCGCTGCTGGAGTTCGCGCTGACGCTGCTGTGGGAGACGCAGTCGGAGGGGTTGCTGTCGCACCGGGCCTATGACGGGCTCGGCGGAGTCACCGGCGCGCTGGCCCGCTACGCCGAACGCGTGTGGACCGAGGACGTCGACCCCGGCGCGCACGAGGCTGCCCGGCGCCTCCTGGTCCGCCTCGTGCGTCCGGGTTCCGACGGTCGCCACACCCGGCAGGTCGTCCGCCGCTCCGAGCTGCCGGCCGAGCAGTGGGAGGTCGCCGGGCAACTGGCGATGACCCGCCTCGTCGTGTCCGGGCGTACCGCGGAGGGCGAGGAGACGGCCGAGCTCACCCACGAGGCTCTGATCACGCAGTGGGAGCGGTTGCGCGGCTGGATCACCACCGACCTCGACTTCCTGTTGTGGCGGCAGGGCCTGCGCGAGGCAGTCGGCCGCTGGCTGCGGGCCGGGCGCGATCACGGTGCTCTGCTGCGGAGCGTGCAGCTGGAGGAGGCGCGGAGGTGGCTGGCCGTACGCTCCGGTGACCTCACCGACGGCGAGCGGGAGTTCATCCGGGCCGGCGTCGACCGGCACCGCCGGACGCGACGCCTGCGCCGTGTCGCGGGTGCCTCCCTGTCCGTGCTGCTCGCCGCCGCGCTCGTCTTAGGCCTGCTGTTCGTCCTCCAGCGCGGGGACACCGCCCACCAACGGACCACGGCCGACGCCGAAGCCCTCGCCACCGAGTCCCGGCGCCTCGGCTGGACCCATCCGACCGCCGCCGCCCTGCTCGCCGTCGCGGCCTACCGGGCCCGGCCGACGGCCCGCACGTACGCGAACCTCGCCGACCGCTACCTGCAGACGAGAGACCTCGACCTGGTCTTCGAGCCCGACCTCGCGGACGTCGGCGACTCGGTCGTGCTCAGCGACGACGCGCGGCACGCGGTGACCCTCGGCACCCGGGGACTCGACTTCTGGGACCTCGACGTACGGCCCGTCCGGCGGCACTCGCTGGCATTGGGATACCAGCCGCTCTCCGCGGCGTGGAGCCTCTCCGGTGACCGGCTCGCCACCGCGGGCCCGCAGGGGCAGATCACGCTGTGGGACCCGGTACGGAGCGTGCGGACCGGCGCCTTCACGGTCCCGCTCGGCCCGCGGTCGCCGCGGGTCGTCGGACTCCAGTTCACCGGGAACGGCGGGCTGCTGATCCGCCTCGGCGGGCAGCAACTCGACGACCGGCAGGTGCTCGTGTCGCCGGACGCGCTCGCCCACCTCCCGTCCCCACCGGCGCTCACCGAGGTCGACTCGGCCGTGATGGGCGTCACGGCGCGGGGTGCCCTCCTGCGGGCGCCGGTGGCGAAGGCGCCGGACTGGCAGACGGGCATCCGCGCCGGCACGTCCGCCCGCCTCGCCTTCGGACCGCTGCGCGGCGACCCCGCCTTCACCGTGCGGGACGCCTCGACCGGCCGGGATACCGCGCGGATGCCCCTCACCGGGGACGAGCAGCTGGTCAGCCGTGACGGCCGGGTGCTGGTGGACATGGCCTGCCGAGACGGTTCACGCCTCGACGCCACCGTGTGGGACCTGACCGGCGAGAGCCCCGCGCGGACCATCGCGAGCACATTCGACTGCCAGGAACGGCATTCCGCGCAGCTCGACTCCCTGGGCCGGTACCTGGTGATCTCCACCCCCACCATCGGGAGGGTCGCCAGCGGTACGGGCACCAACATCACCGTCTGGGACCTGACGAACGGCCGGATCGCCGCGGTCCACATCGTGGCGGCGGGCGGCTACCTTCCCGTGGAGTCGGCCGTCGTACAGGACGGGTCGATCCTCGCGGTCGCCGAGATCGGAGGGGCCGTCGCGGTCGTCCGGGTCCGGCTGGGCGCGATGGAGACCCTTCCCGAGCGGCTCACCCAGGGCGTCGCGGCACCCGGCGGGAGCTATCTGGCGACCGCGTCGGCGCCGCTGGAAGGCGAACAGGCCGTCTTCCTCCGTCTGTGGAGCACCGACGGCCGGCGCCTCCTCGCGGAGCACCGGCTGCCATCCGCGCGAAGCGAACTCCCGCTGCCCCAGGCGATGCTCTTCACCCCGGACGATCGCACGCTCATCACGGCCGAGGACGACCGGATCACCGTCTGGAACGCCCCCGACCTGGTTCCCCGGCGCACGATGACCATCCCCGGCCTGGTCCGTCCCGACGACTTCCCGGGGCTGGCCGCCGACGACCACGGGAATCTCATCGTCGCGCGCGGCGGAACCCTCAGCCGATGGAACCTGAACACCGGCGCCCGGTCGGCCCCCGACCTGCCGTTGCCACCGGTTCAGGGCCGCCCACAGGCGAATGCGCGGGTCGCCGCGCGGCCGCACACGGCCCAGTTCGCCGTCTCCGGAGGCGCGGGCGGAGGGCTGGATCTCCGCTCCGGGAATGACGGGCAGGTCGAACGGACGCTCGCGCCTCCCGCAGGACTCGGAACGATCTCCGCCCTGGCCTTCGACCACACCGGCCGCTACCTCATCGGCGCCACGGACACCGGTCAGGTGGCGTACTGGGACCTGGACAGTGGCGCCGGCACACTGACCCGCCTGCGGACGGCCGGAGAGAAAAAGATCATCGACCGGTACGTCGCCGACGACACCGGCTCCCAGATCGACGTCTGGGACGCCGTCCGGCAGACGCGGATCCGGAGCATCCCCGCCGCGGTGTCCGTGACCGCGCTTCTCCCCGGGCTCCGCGGCCTGCTCGTCGGCGCGGAGCTCACCGAGAGCCGCTTCTACGCGCAAGGACGCTTCGCGGCACTCGCGGTCGTGCCCCTGGAGCCCGAGGCCATGCGCGACCATCTGTGCCGCATCTCCGCGCATCCCGCCCTCACGCCGGACGATCGCGCGGCCCTCGCCCGCGGCGTCGACCCGCCCGGCAAGGCATGCCCGTGATCAGCCGCCGGCCGGGCGCTATTCCGTCGCGCCGCCGGGCGTGACCAGGCCGGACTCGTAGGCGAGGACGACGGCCTGCGCCCGGTCGCGCAGGCCGAGCTTGGTGAAGACCCGGGCGACGTGCGTCTTGACCGTGTGCTCGCTCACCACGAGCCGGGCGGCGATCTCGGCGTTGGACAGGCCGCCGGCGATCAGCTGGAGGACCTCGGTCTCCCGGGCGGTCAGCGTGGCCAGCCCGGGCGCCGGCTTCGGCCGGTCCCGTCGCTGGCGCGCGAACTCCCGGATCAGCCGGCCCGTGACCTGCGGGGCCAGGAGCGCGTCGCCGCGGGCCACCACCCGAACCGCGGCCACCAGGTCGTCGGCGGTCGAGTCCTTCAGCAGGAAGCCGCTCGCCCCGGCCGACAGCGCCTCGTAGACGTACTCGTCGACGTCGAAGGTGGTCAGCATCAGCACGCGCGTCGATCCGTTGGAGGGGTCGGCGAGGATGCGCTTCGTGGCGTCGATACCGTCCATCTTCGGCATCCGGATGTCCATCAGCACGACGTCGGGCCGGTGCGCCTCCGTGAGGCGCACGGCCTCCCGGCCATCCCCGCACTGCCCGACGACGTCGATGTCCGGCTGGGCGGCCAGGAGGGCGGCGAAACCGGCCCGCACGATCGTCTGGTCGTCGACGATCACTACTCGGATCATGAACTCCGATTCTTGCCTACCGGAAGGTCCGCCTGCACGGCGAATCCCCCTTCCGGACGTGGGCCCGCCGCGAACCGGCCGCCGAGCATCGTCGCCCGCTCCCGCATTCCCACGAGACCGTGGCCCATGACCCTGGTCCGGCCGTCGGGGTTCACCGTCGTCGTGGGCGGGACCGTCGCGCCGTCGTCGCTCACGCGGACGGCCAGCCGGTCGCCCTGGTACTCGAGCTCGACGTCGACCCGCGAGCCCGGCGCGTGCCGCCGCGCGTTCGTCAGGGCCTCCTGCACGATCCGGTACGCCGACAGCTCCACCGTCGTGGACAACGGACGGGCGCTGCCGCGTACCGTCAGCCGGGCCTCGCCGCCCGCGCCGCGATGCGAGTCGATCAGCTCGCCGAGCCGGTCGAGCTTCGGCTGCGGGGTCACCTCCGGCTCGGCGCCGGGCTCGGCGCGCAGCACGGTGAGGAGCCGCCGCATCTCCTCCAGGGCCTCCCGGGCCGTCCCGGAGATCTCCCCGAAGCCCTTCTTGGCCTCGGGCGACAGGTCCCGCATGGTGTACGGCGCGGTCTCCGCCTGGACGGCGATCATCGAGACCGAGTGCGCGACGACGTCGTGCAGCTCCCGGGCGATCCGGGCGCGCTCGCGCAGGATCGCCTGCTCGCGCTCCGCGACGTTGAGCCGGGTCAGGGTCTCGCTGCTGCGTTCCCGCTCCTCGTCCACGCTGGCCTCGGCGGTCTCCACCGTACGGCGGGCGTCGCCCAGCCCGATCGCGGCGATGACCGCCGTGAACCCGGCGAGCCAGGGGATCTCGTCGAGACTGCTGGAGGCGAGGTACACCACGCCCACGCCGACGACGCTGCACACGCCGAGCACGCCCGTCGACGGACGGGGCAGCTGCTGCGCGAGGAGGTACAGCGCGTACAGCCCGGCGAACGCCGTGGTCAGCAGGACCTGCTGCCCGGACAGCAGGCTCGCGGCGAGCGCGCCGAGCACGATCGCCGACGCCGGGTGCAGCGACTCCCGGCGGAACATCAGCGGCAGCGTGGCCGCCAGCGCGAACGCCCCTGGCAGGCTCACCACCTGGAGGTGGTGCAAGGGGAACTCGATCAGGGCCGCCACGGCGAGGATCGCGCCGGTCACCGGCCCGTACGCCCACGACTCCGAGAAGCGGCGCCAGGCGTGCACCCAGCGCAGCAGCGGCGGTGTCCGGGGCTGCCGGGCCGCCGGTGGGGGCGGACCGGCCGGGTTCGGCGGCGGCTGCCGCTGCAGGAGCGTGCCGTCCGGCGTGGCGTACGGCGGCGGTCCGCCGTACGGCTGCGGTCCACCGTAAGGCGGAGGAGCCGCGGGAGGTGTGCTTTTGCCGTACAGGGCGGCGACGAGGCGGCTCGTGATCGGGCGGAGCAGGCGGCCGATCCCGGTGAGGATCCACAGAAGGACCTGACCCACCGCGGTCACGACCTGCGCGGCCACACGCCACGCCGCCGGGCCGGCCTCGTGGAGAAAGTCAGGCTTGTCGCTGGTCACTCTTTATCATCACCTGTTTCCGGGTGTCTTCGCCTCACCATGTGGAGCGATTCCGTCTGGGCCTCGAGGACCCCGATGTCCACCTCTGGGACGATTCCGAGGCCATCCTTGGGGGGGACGACCGGGCGTGATCGGCGGCGTACCTTTGCATTGTGACGAGGCGCCGGCGCTCTCGTACTAGGGGGTCCGAGGTCGCCGGTGCCCGGGTCGGGTCACCCGGATCTCGGGGGTTCGGGTGGCGCGACCGATCGTCCCTCGCCGAGGTGGCCGTGGTGCCGTCCGGGTCTCCCGCGGGTATGCCCCGTGGACGGCCGGATCGGGGTGACCATGGGCTGGGGAAGACCCCGATGCGGCCTCCTCGGCGAGGGCCCACATTCATGGCCGAGCTGCGACCGCCTCGTGGCGGCAACCGGGCTCATGGTCGGCCGCGCAGGAGGCGCAGCGCCTTCTCCTTCTCGAAGTCCAGCGCCCGTGCCGGAGGCGCCGACACGCGGCCGACGCGCTCGCCGAGCTCCCGGACGTCCGCCCGTACCTCTGGATCGGCCAGTACGCGCAACCCGAACGCCAGCTCCGCCGGACTGATGTCGTACCTCTTCTCCAGGGCCAGGGCCAGCGCGACGGCCCGCAGTTCGGCGTCGCCGAACCGGCGGTGGCCGTGGCGTTCCCGGGTCGGCGGGAGGAGGCCGAGGGTCTCGCGATAGCGGAGCATGCGGGGGGACGTGCCGAGCCGCTGGGCGGCCTCCGTGATACGCATGGGCCCATTCTGACAAATCAGTGTTAGATACCGCGCCTCGCCGGTGCGATCCTCGAGCGGCCACGCCTAGACTCGCGGTGACACCGAATCCCAGGGAGCGCATCAACCATGGACTACAAGGTCGCCGACCTTTCGCTGGCGGCGTTCGGCCGCAAGGAGATCCAGCTGGCCGAGCATGAGATGCCGGGTCTCATGGCGGTCCGCAAGGAGTACGCCGAGGCCCAGCCGCTGCGCGGCGCGAAGATCATGGGCTCGCTGCACATGACGATCCAGACCGCCGTGCTGATCGAGACGCTGGTCGCGCTCGGCGCCGAGGTCCGCTGGGTGAGCTGCAACATCTTCTCCACCCAGGACCACGCGGCCGCCGCGGTCGTCGTCGGCCGGAACGGCACCCTGGACGACCCGCAGGGCGTTCCGGTGTTCGCCTGGAAGGGCGAGACGCTGGAGGAGTACTGGTGGTGCACCGAGCAGGCGCTCACCTGGCCCGGTGGTGACGGCCCGAACATGATCCTCGACGACGGCGGCGACGCGACCCTGCTCGTCCACAAGGGCGCCGAGTACGAGAAGGCCGGCGCCGTGCCCTCCGCCGCCGAGGAGGACCCGGAGGAGTGGAAGGTCATCCTCGACCTGCTCCACCGTACGGTCGACGGCTCCGGCAGGTGGACCGCCACCGCCGAGCGCATCAAGGGTGTCACCGAGGAGACCACCACCGGCGTGCACCGTCTCTACGAGATGCACAAGAACGGCGGGCTGCTGTTCCCGGCGATCAACGTCAACGACTCCGTCACCAAGTCGAAGTTCGACAACAAGTACGGCTGCCGCCACAGCGTCATCGACGGCCTCAACCGCGCCACCGACGTGCTGATCGGCGGCAAGGTCGCCGTCGTCTGCGGTTACGGCGACGTGGGCAAGGGCTGCGCCGACGCGCTGCGCGGCCAGGGCGCCCGCGTCATCGTCACCGAGATCGACCCGATCTGCGCGCTACAGGCCGCGATGGACGGCTTCCAGGTCACCACCCTGGAGGACGTCGTCGAGATCGCCGACATCTTCGTGACGACGACCGGCAACTTCAACATCATCCGCGCCGACCACATGGAGCGGATGAAGCACCAGGCGATCGTCTCCAACATCGGCCACTTCGACAACGAGATCGACATGGCCGGCCTGGCGAAGATCCCCGGCATCAAGAAGGAAGAGGTCAAGCCGCAGGTCCACACCTGGACCTTCGCTGACGGCAAGACCCTCATCGTGCTCGCCGAGGGCCGGCTGATGAACCTCGGCTGCGCCACCGGCCACCCGAGCTTCGTGATGTCCAACTCCTTCACCAACCAGGTGATCGCGCAGATCGAGCTGTTCACCCGCACCGAGAACTACCCGATCGGCGTGTACGTGCTGCCCAAGCACCTCGACGAGAAGGTCGCCCGCCTCCACCTCGACGCGCTCGGCGTCAGGCTGACCGAGCTCACCAAGGAGCAGGCCGCGTACATCGGCGTCGACGTCGAGGGCCCGTACAAGCCGGACCACTACCGCTACTAAGGCGAACCACGTAGTGACGTACGACATCGCGGACCCCGGGCTCGCCGAGTCCGGGGTCCGGCGCATCGAGTGGGCCGACCGGTCCATGCCCGTGCTGCGGCGCATCCGGGAGCGGTTCGCCGCCGAGCGTCCCCTGGACGGCCTGCGGGTCGCGGCGTGCATGCACGTCACGACCGAGACCGCGAACCTCATCCGCACGCTCCAGACCGGGGGCGCCCAGGTGGCCCTCGCCGCCTCGAACCCCCTGTCCACCCAGGACGACACCGCCGCCGCGCTCGTAGAGGAGTACGGCGTCGCCGTCTTCGCCCGGCAGGGCGTCGACCGCGATGGCTACTACCGGCACATCCACCAAGCCCTCGAGATCGGCCCCGAACTCGTCTTGGACGACGGCTGTGACCTGGTCAACATCCTGCACACCGAACGCCTCGACCTGATCGACGGCGTACGCGGCGGCTGCGAGGAGACCACCACCGGTGTCATCCGGCTGCACCAGATGGCCCGCGAGGACGCGCTGCGCTTCCCCATGGTCGCGGTCAACGACACCGACACCAAGCACATGTTCGACAACCGGTACGGCACCGGCCAGTCGACGCTCGACGGGATCGTCCGGGCCACCAACACGCTGCTGGCCGGCAAGACGATCGTCATCGCCGGGTTCGGATACTGCGGCCGGGGCCTGGCCGAACGCGCCCGCGGCATGGGCGGACGGGTCGTCGTCACCGAGATCGACCCGGTCAAGGCGCTGGACGCCGTCCTGCAGGGCTACCGCGTCCAGACGATGGAACAGGCCGCCGAGCACGGCGACGTCTTCATCACCGTCACCGGCAACCGGGACGTCGTCCGCGCCGAGCACCTCGCCCGGATGAAGGACGGCGCGATCCTCGCCAACTCCGGCCACTTCGACGTCGAGATCGACGTACGGGCGCTGGCCGAGCTCGCCGTGGACATCAAACGGGACGTACGCCCCCAGGCCGACGAGTACGTCCTCGCCGACGGCCGCAGGCTCGTCCTGCTCGCCGAGGGACGCCTCGTCAACCTCGCGGCGGCGGAGGGACACCCGGCGGCCGTCATGGACATGTCCTTCGCCGACCAGGCCCTCACCTGCGAGTGGATCGTCGGCCAGGACCTCGCCCCCGGCGTGTACGACGTGCCCAAGGCGATCGACACCGAGGTCGCCCGCCTGAAGCTCGCCTCCATGGACGTCGCGATCGACGCACTCACGCCCACGCAGGAGGAGTACCTGTCCTCCTGGCGCCAGGGCTCCTGAACGAACTGTGACGGAAGGGAACCCGATGGCCGTGGAAGAGGGCGTCGCGCTCGTCACCGGAGCGTCCCGCGGACTGGGCGCGGTCATCGCGCGGCGCCTGGCCGCCGACGGCTGGGCCGTGGCCGTCGGATTCCGCTCCGGCGCCGACCAGGCCCGCCGGGTGGTCGAGGACATCCGCGCCGCGGGCGGCCGCGCCGAGGCGTTCGCCGCCGACATCACCGACGAGGCCGCGGTGGCCGACCTGGTCGCGAAGGTGACCGACCGGCTCGGCACGATCACCGTCCTGGTGGTCAACGCGACGGGCCCGCAGCCGAAGGTCGCGGTGGAGGACCTGACCTGGGAGGCGCATCTCGACCAGCTGCGGTTCTTCGTCAAGAGCCCCACGCTGCTGTTGCAGGCCGTCCTCCCGGGGATGAAGGCCCGGGGAGGCGGCCGGGTCATCCAGATCGGCTCCGACATCTTCGAACGCGCGCTGCCCGGCATGTCCGCCTACGTCGCGGCCAAGGGCGCCCAGATCGGACTGACCCGCTCCTGGGCGCGGGAGCTGGGCCCGTCCGGCATCACCGTGAACCTCGTCGCCCCCGGCTGGATCCCGGTCGAGCGGCACGCCGACGCCTCCGCCGACGACTTGAGCGCCTACCGGGCCGACGTTCCCCTCGGCCGGATGGGCACGGCCGACGACGTCGCCGCCACGGTCTCCTTCGTCGCCTCCGACGCGGCCGCCTTCATCACCGGAGAACGCATCACCGTCAACGGCGGCCACACGATCGACTAGGGGTCCTGGTCAGGGCTCCCGAGGGGGCCGGCAGGCGTCCACGAGGGCGGCGAGCAGCCCGGACGGGTCGTGCAGGACGCGCGCCCCGTCGGTCACGACGCGCCGCGTGCCGGGGTCGACCGGCTCGGTGTCCGCCCACCCGGCCGGGCCGACGTTCAGCTCGACCTCGAGCCCCGAGGCGGTGACGAACCGACGCTCGGTGACGGGGCCCCACGACCGGACCCGAACCGGCGTGCCGAGATCGAGTTCCTCGGCCCCATCGGCGTATGCGTCGAGGTCGGTGCTGAGCAGCATCAGGTCGACGTCCGAGTCGGGCCGGGCGGCGCTCCGGGCGTACGACCCGACGAGCAGCAGGCCGACGACGTCGGGGCGGTCGGCGGCCCAGCGCCGGACGCGGTCGACGATGTCCTCGACCTCCGCGAGGCGTCCCTCCTGTGTCATGGCGGCTCCCGGTCCGGTGAAGGCTGGTAGGTGACACTAGATTCGGATCATGCCCCGCGGAACGTATCTGCACGAGCCCGGCGTCGAGGAGCGGTTCGCCTGTGCTCCGGACGGAGGCGGCTGGCGCTACTCCGCCGAGCGGTCCGACGGCGGCACGGTCGAGCTGGTCGTCGACAGCCTCTGGCGGCCCGCCCGCCTCGAGGTGACCGCCGGTGAGCACGTGCTGCGAGGAGGCGCGGTCGGCGCGGAGCTGCTGTGGGTGACCGCCGGGCGGGAGCACGCCGCGCGCGCCACCGGCTTCCTCGGCGAGTCGCCGGGCCTGCTCGTCGCGGTGGCCCGGTCACTGCGCCTGGCCGAGGGTGAGCGCGTCGACGTGCGGATCCTGCTCGTCACCGCCCCGTCCCTCGCGGTCCGTACGGTGCCGCAGCGCTGGTCCCTCGCCGAAATCGCCTGGCACGACGCCGACGGCGAACGCGTCCCGGTCGACCGCTACGAGATCACCGACCTGGAGACCGGCGAGGTATCAGAGATCCACCTGGCCGGGGACGTCGTCGTGGCGGCTCCCGGTATCGAACTCGTCAATCTTGAGAATCCGCCGAATTTTTTCTAAGAAACTCTGACAACCTTCGGGGCATGTCCGATGTCATATGGATCATGAAGCATGCGGTTGTCGGCGCCGGGGTCGTGGGTCTCCTGAGCAGCGGGCTGGTCGTGGCGTCGGGAGGCTCCGCGATGGCGAAGTCCAACGTGACCCTCAACGTGGCGCACAAAGTGATCCACTCAGGTCAGACCCTGCGTTTCGTGGGGATGGTCGGTGATGACTCCGGGCTGCGGAAGGCGCGGTACTGCCTCGAGGTCCGGGGGCCCCAGCAGCACTGGCGGCGGATGGGCAAGTGTGTCATGCCGTACCACGCGGACGGCTGGACCGCCGACTTCCGGCTCGACACCAGCCCGCTCGAGCGCGGCAAGTACGCCTTCCGCGCCGTGGGCGTCGGCCTGGGCCATCGGCACGCCGAGATCTACGGGCCGTCTCCGTCGGTCCGCGTGACCGTGCGCTGAACCTCGCCCCGCCCGCCGGCTGCGACAAGACTGCGACCTGACGCGGACGGCACCCCGACACGGGCTCGGCACAGTCGGCGCCATGACAAGAGTTCAGCCGACCACGGCCGCTCGGTCGACCACCGGCCGCAAGCCGCATGTGCCCGCGTTGGACGGGTTGCGAGGTGCCGCGATCCTCGGGGTGCTGCTGTTCCACACCGGTCACCTGTCCGGCGGGTTCCTGGGCGTGGACCTGTTCTTCGCCCTTTCCGGGTACCTCATCACCGATCTGCTGCTGCGGGAGATCGAGGCGACCGGCGGCGTGGCGCTGGTCGCCTTCTGGGGTAGGCGGATCCGTCGGCTGCTGCCCGCGCTGGCGACCATGCTCGGCGGTGTCACCGTGCTGGTATGGGCGGTGGGATCGCCGGACATGGTGCGGACGACGCTCGCGGACGGCCCGTGGGTGCAGCTGAACCTCGTCAACTGGCATCTGCTCGCGGAGTCGGCCGGCTACTGGGACCGGTTCGGGCCGGCCCGGGTCTTCGAGCACCTGTGGAGCATCGCGGTCGAGGAGCAGTTCTACCTGGTGTGGCCGGTGCTCCTGCTGGTCATCGCCCGGGGCGGGCGGCGGGTGGATCGCCGGGTCGCGGTGACCGCGGGCCTGGCCTCGGCCGTCTCACTGGCGTTGATGATCACGTTCGCCGGCTCGGCGGACCCCAGCCGGGTCTACACCGGTACCGACACTCGGGCGTTCTCGCTGTTGCTGGGCGCTCTGGTCGCCACTCGACCGGTGCGTGCCGTGCTGGCCCGTACGGTCGGCCGATGGGCCGGTGCCGTGTCGGCGTCGCTGGTGGTCGGAATCGGCACGGCGTGGTTGCTCGTCGACGGGGTGAACTCGCCCTGGCTGTACACCGGCGGGCTCTTCGCGCACTCGCTGGCCGCCGCGGTGCTGATCGGGCTGTGTGCGCAGGCGCCGCAGGCGTTGGTCGCCAGGATCCTTGCTCGGCGGCCACTGAGGTGGCTGGGGCTGATCTCCTACAGCCTGTACCTGTGGCACTGGCCCGTCTTCGTGCTGCTCTCCGCACAACGCGGCTGGATCCGGACGGCCGCGGCGTGCGCCGTGTCGATCGGCCTGGCCGCCCTGTCGAAATACCTGGTCGAGGACCCGATTCGATTCCGCGCCACGTGGGCGCGGGGGCGGAGCGGGGTGCTCGCGTTCGCGGCACTGATGGTCGGGCTGGCCGTGCTGTGGTCGGCGCTGCCTGCCCCGGCTCCGACCACCATCGACATCACGAAGCTGGGCTGATCACCTGATCACCTGATCAGCGGGCAGATGCGCTGCTTGTCCGACTCCGAGGTGGCCGACGTGAAGATGACCTGAACCTTCATGCTCCTGGATCCGCCGCTCTGCACGTTGACGCCCAGTGCGGTGCAAACGATCTGGTCGATGCCCAGCGGCGTCACTTCGTAGATGGCCAGCGGCACCCTCAGATGGATCACGCCGGTCGTGGTGGTCACCACGACCTGTGTCGTCGAGGTCGATGCGATCCCCGTGTGCAGGTTCGAGCCACCGGGCCCGGCCAGCAGCCACGACATCGCCTCGGAGATCGTGCCGAGGTGACCGCTCGGGCGCAGCTGAGGCCGGAGTCGCTGGTGCGCGTCGACGAAGTACAGGGTCATCCCGGGGGCCACGCCCGTCGGTGCCTGACCCGCGTCGGTCACCCCGGACGGCCGGACGCCGCAGCCCGCGAGCAGCAGTACCACCGCCGCCCACCAGATCCGCTTCACAGGTCCTCCAGGTTTCGCGGCAGCCACAGTACGAACCGGGCACCGCCACCGCCGGCGTTGCCTGCGGTGAGGTCGCCACCGGCGTTGCCTGCGGTGAGGTCGCCACCGGCGTTGCCTGCGGTGAGGTCGCCGCCGTGCAGGCGGGCGTTCTCCAGCGCGATCGCCAGCCCGAGGCCGCTGCCCGGGGTGCGGGCACGAGCCGCGTCGGCCTTGTAGAACCGGTCGAACACGTGCGGCAACACGACCTCGGGCAGGCCCGGTCCGCTGTCGGTGACCTCGATCCGCACCTGCTCGCGGGCCGCCGAGACGTGGACGCGCACCGGCGGTTCACCGTGCCGCAGCGCGTTGCCGACCAGGTTGGCCACGATGACGTCCAGCCGGCGCCGGTCCAGCCGCACGAAGATCTCCTCCGGCGCCACCAGGTGGACCCGGTCCAGCCAGCCCCGGGCGTGCAGGCAGTCCCGTACGGCGCCGGCCACGTCGACCTCCTCCATCCGCAGCCGGGCGGTGCCGGCGTCGAAGCGGGACACCTCCATCAGGTCTTCGACGAGCCGGACCAGCCGATGGGTCTCGGTGATCGCCAGCTGCGCGGACTCGCGGGCGTCCGCCTCCATCCCGTCCGCCGCGGTGGCCAGGACCTCCACCACCGCCGTCAGCGTGCTCAGGGGGGTGCGCAGCTCGTGGGAGACGTCGGCGGCGAATCTCCGGGCGTCGGCCTGCATCCGCCGCATCGCCGCCATCGACGTCTGCAGCGACTCGGCCATCTCGTTCACGGTGACGGTCAGTTCGGCCAGCTCGTCGGCGCCCTGGGGCGGCGACCGGGCGTCGAGGTCGCCGGCGGCCAACCGGCGCGCGGTGTCGCGGAGGTCGCGCACCGGGCGCAGCACGCTGCCCGCGGCCAGCAGCGCCAGCAGTACCGCCAGCGGCAGCGCCAACGCGGCGGTGCCGGCCGCGGACCTGGCCAGGCCGTCGACCTGCTGCTCGACACCGGTGAGGTCGCGTACGGAGTACACCTCGATACCGGACGGGACGCGTGCACCGCCCGGCTCGGTGATCATGACGCGGGTGCCGACCAGGAGCCAGGGCCTGCCGCCTGCGGTGATCCGCTGCGTGACGAGCCGGTTCCGGGTGCGCACGGCGGTGCGCAGCGCGTCGGTGACCAGATCGGTGCGGGTGCCGTCCACGGATCGCAGGTTCCGGTAGGTCACCAGCGTGTTCACGCCGACGGCCGAACGCAGCCGGTCGAGCGCGCCCTGGTCCGGGGGATAGGTCAGCTGGGGGGTGATCGTGCCGATCTGTTCGGCGATGGTCCCGGTGAGCCGCTGCTGAGTCGAGCGGACCAGCGCGGTGCTCGCCGATCCGGCGCTCGACCAGGCCGCCGCGGCGGCACCGAGCACGGTCGCCAGCACGAAGGCGACCAGCAGCCGGGCGCGCAGCCCACGCGGCCACAGCCACCTGGTCATACCGGGCCGAACCGGTAACCGAACCCGCGCACGGTCTGCACGTACTCCGGCTTCGCCGGATCGGCCTCGATCTTCGCCCGCAGCCGCTGCACGCAGTTGTCGACCAGCCGGGAGTCACCGAGATAGTCGTGCTCCCACACCTCCTCCAGCAACTGCTGCCGGCTGAACACCCGGCCGGGAGCCCGGGACAGGGTCAGCAGCAGCCGCAGCTCGGTCGGCGTCAGCGTCACCGGTTCGCCGCGCAGCGACACTGTCAGCGCCGTGGTGTCGATGCGCAGGTCGCGGTGCACTCGCACGCCGTCGGGGGCGCCATTGCTGCGGCGCAGCACCGCGCGGATCCGCGCGTCGAGCACGGTGGGCTGTGCCGGCTTGACGACGTAGTCGTCGGCGCCCGCCTCCAGGCCGCCGACGACATCGAAGTCCTCGCCACGCGCGGTGAGGATGATCACGGGTACCTCACCGGCCGCGCGGATGCGGCGGCACACCTCGAATCCGTCGATGCCCGGCAGCATCAGGTCGAGCACCACCAGGTCCGGCGCGGACGAGCGGAACTCACGCAGCCCGTCCTCGCCGGTGTCCGCCGTACGGACGTCGTGGCCGTGTCTGCGAAGCGCGAGCTGGAACCCGCGCCGGACCAGGGGATCGTCCTCGATGAGCAGAATCGCCGCCACCCGTCGAGTATGGACAATCCGGGGTCGGCTCGACGGCGGCGGCGGTGTCCTGCGACATAACCGCGACATGGCCGAGGCGACGTCCTGCGACATGGCGGAGACGGTCTCCTGCGACACAACCGCGACACGGCGGCGGAGGCACCGGGACACGGCGGCGGCACCGTCGAGGCCATGACCAAGACACGTGCTCATTGCTTCGCTCACCGCTCCTCACTCGCTTCGCGGTCGGCCTTCGTCGTGCCGGAGGCGCGCAAATGGACACGGTTCGGCCGACCACTCCGCTCGCTGCGTCGGGTTCGCTCGGGTCTCGTTCTCGGCCTGACGGGGCTGCTCCTGCTGACCGCCGCCTGTTCCGGCGGGTCCACCGCGACCGACGCGTCCCCGGCTCGGAGCTCGTCCGGATCGGGGCCGTCCAAGGTGCTCTTCCTCGGCGACTCCATCGCGGCGGGCGAAGCGCTGCCCCTGGCCGCCGCGTTCAAGGCGAGCCACGTCGGGTTCCAGTCGATCGCCGCCGACGGTGGCGGGAACGTCGTCGGGCCGTTCTCCGACAAGAACTGGACGAAGCTGCCCGAGCAGATCACCTCCGCCGATCCCACCGTGGTCGTCTACCAGCTCACGACCTACGACTGGGGCAGTCCGCAGGCGCAGCAGGCCGCCTACGAGAAGCTGCTGACCACGGTGACCGGCGCCGGCGCGAAACTGATCTTCGTCACCGCGCCACCGATCAGGCCCGACGACTTCTACAAGCCGCACATGGCCGACCTGCGCCGCGCCCCTCGCACCGCGCGAACGGTCGCGGCGGGTTCCTCGGGCCGGGCCGACGTGCTCGACGCCGGCGCGGTCTGGGGCAGCACCTACCAGCGGGTCAAGGACGGCAAGGCCGACCGCAGCACCGACGGCATCCACACCTGCCCGCAGGGTGCCGCTCGCTTCACCAACTGGCTGCTCACCGAACTGGCGAAGCGGTTCCCCGGCCTCACTCCCGCGGCACCGCGGGCCTGGGCCAACACCGGCTGGTCGGCGGACGCCCACTTCAAGGGCTGCTGATGCAGACCCTTACCGGCTGGTCGGCGGACGCCCACTTCAAGGGCTGCTGATGCAGACCCTTACCGGCTGGTCGGCGGACGCCCACTTCAAGAGCTGCTGACCGGTAGACCCTTGCCCCGAAGCTCAGCGCGTGGGCGGGAGGAACGTCGGCGGGTTCGTGGTGCCCGGAGCACCGCCGAGCCACTCGGGCATCGGCGTGGGACCGCCACCGTACGACGGCGGAGGTGGCGGCGGGCCGCCCACCGGGATCACCGCCGGCTGCGCGGGGCCGGGCGGGACGCTGACCGCGAGCGGCAGACCGCGCCGGGCGATCGCGGCCCGCCGGGCGGCGCGCTCGGCGAGACGGCGTTCCTCGCGGCGGCGGCGTTCGGCGAGCACGGCCGACAGGACGATCTCCGGCCGGTGTCCCGACGGCGGTGGCGGGCTGATGTAGGTGAGGACCTCGTCGGTGAGCCGCCGCCCCATCTCGTCGCGGACGCGCGGGGCGAGCTCCCAGAACCGCGTGAGGTACTGCCGTGCGGCCATGGCGATGCCGTCCGGCAGCCGGGACAGCTCCAGGGAGTTCGCCCAGGGGGCGAGCTGTGGCGGCATGATCGCGACCGGGCCCAGCATGACGTTCACCGGCACGCGGTCCTGGATGACGATCGTGCCCGCGAAGATGTCGCCGAGCCGTTTCCCGCGCGGGCTCACGAGAGACGCGATGAGCGCCGGAGAGCCGAACAGCGTCCAGAACTCCAGGTACCCGGCCAGCGCCCGTACCAGGGCCTGACGGAAGCGCTCCGGCCCGCCGTCGTCGGCGACCACCCGCAGTCCCAGGGCCAGCTTGCCGAGCGTACGGCCGCGGGTAACCGTCTCGGTGATCGTCGGGTAGCCGACCAGCACGCCGACGACCATCATGAGCGCCAGGCCGATCGTCACCGCCGAGTCCGACACGCGCGCCGACAGCCCCACGAAGATCATGCAGAAGTAGAGCACCATGAGCTGCAGCAGCGCGTCGATGAACAGGGCGAGCGCGCGGCTGGCCAGCCGCGCGACCCGGATGTCGAGTGCGACGGCCTCACCGGTGACGAGTTCGGGCACGCTGTCCCTTTCAGTCGGGCGGTTCAGTCAAGCCGGGAGAACTCCCGTGAACGGTAGTCTGCCGGGTTGTGGACGTCGACGCCTTCGTAGCCGCGCACAACGCCGAATGGCGGCGCCTCGAGCAGCTCGTCAACCGTGGCACGCGAAAGCTGAGCGGCACGGAGATCGACGAGCTCGTCGAGCTCTATCAGCGCGCGGCCACCCACCTGTCGGTGGTGCGCTCCAGCTCGCCGGAGCCCGCGCTGGTCGGCCGGCTGTCGAGCCTGGTGGCGCGCGGCCGGGCGGCGGTGACGGGCGCGCAGGCGCCGATGTGGCGGGACGCCGCCCGCTTCCTCACCGTGTCGTTCCCGGTGACGGCCTACCGGATGCGCTGGTGGTGGCTGGGATCGGCGGTGCTGTGCAACATCGTGTCGCTGGTGATCGCCATCTGGGTCGCCCGCAATCCACAGGTCCAGACGTCGCTGCTGTCGCCGGAGCAGATCAAGCAGCTGGTCGACCACGACTTCGCCAACTACTACACCGATCACGCCGCCGGGGCGTTCGCGTTCCAGGTGTGGTTCAACAACGCCTGGGTCTCCGCGCTGGCGCTGATCTTCGGGATCCTGCTCGGCATCCCGACCATCCTCGTGCTGTGGGGCAACCAGCTCAACCTCGGCGTCTCCGCCGGGCTGATGTTCGCCCACGGCAAGGGGGCGATCTTCTTCGGCCTGATCCTGCCGCACGGCCTGCTGGAACTGACGGCGGTGTACCTCGCGTCGTCCGCGGGCCTGCGGCTCGGCTGGACGATCATCGACCCGGGTCCCCGCCGGAGGGGGCAGGCCCTCGCCGAGGAGGGCCGGGCGGCGATGAGCATCGCGATCGGCCTGATCGGCGTGCTCGCCGTCTCGGGCGCGATCGAAGGCTTCGTCACCGGCCACGTGCACGTCACCTGGCTGCGCATCGCCATCGGCGTCGTCGCCGAGACGGCCTTCCTGGCGTACGTCATCGCCTTCGGCCGCCGCGCCGCCAAGGAGGGCGAGACCGGCGACGCGGAACTGGTCCCCGACGCCGCCCCGATCGCCGCCTGACCGATCAGGGGCCGCCTGGTGGACCGTGCCGGATGACCGGCCTATCGTCGTGGCAAAGCCGAAGCCCACATCGAGCCGCAGATGTCACTCTCGGAGTCCGAGGTCCGCTCGTACGTCGGTGGGTTCTCCATGCCCATGAGAGGCGGGACCGGGCGCGTCACGCTGGACCGGCCCTTCGCTCGCCTTGAGCTGCATGCTCGCCGGGCGAGCCTCCATCCGCGAGGTCCGTTCAGGCTGGTGCTCGAGTCACGGTCATTACCGCTCAGGACGATCCAGGAGGCCTTCCCGATCGCGCCGGTCATCCTCAGCGGCCCTGGTGTCGGTCTGCGCTGCGTCGACGGCGACTACTACTTCTGGACGCGGCACGCGCAGGAGGTCCTGGACGCCCTGGAGTCGGCCGGGATCCCCGTCGACCCGAGCCCCCGCCACCCACGGCTGCGCTCAGTGACCGGTATCCGGGTCAGAGGCGGCCGGCGGCCTTGAGGGAGAGGTAGGCGTCGGCGAGGGCGGGGGCGATCTCGTCCGGGGGAGCGTCGACGACCTCGACGCCGTACTTGCGGAGTTCGGTGGTGACGCGGCGGCGTTCGGCGCGGGCGCGTTCGGCCGCGGCGGCGTCGTAGATCGCCGCGGCGTCGCCGCGGGCCGTCGCCATCTCGGTCACGCGCGGATCGCTCACCGCCGCGACGAGGACGAGGTGCTTGGCGGTCAGCTGGGGCAGGAGCGGCAGCAGACCCTCCTCGATCGCGGTGGCGTTGAGGTCGGTCAGCAGCACCACGAGGCACCGCTGGCGGACCCGGGAGAGCAGCGCCGAGACCATGCCCGCCGCGTCGGCCTCGATCAGCTCCGGCTCCAGCGGCGCCATGGCGCGCACCATGGAAGTCAGCACCTCGGTGCGGGCGGCGCCCTCGACCCGGGCGCGGACCCTCCGGTCGTACGCGAGCAGGTCCACGCGGTCCCCGGCTCGGGAGGCCAGCGCGCCGAGCAGCAGCGCGGCGTCCATGGAGCAGTCGAGGCGGGGGATGTCGCCCACGCGCCCGGCGGCGGTCCGGCCGGTGTCGAGCACGAGGTAGATCCGCCGGTCGCGCTCGGGCCGCCAGGTGCGGACGACGACGTCGCTGCGGCGCGCGGTCGCCCGCCAGTCGATCGAGCGGACGTCGTCGCCGTCGACGTACTCCCGCAGCGAGTCGAACTCGGTGCCCTGGCCGCGGATCAGCGCGACGTGCTGGCCGGTGAGCTCCCGCAGCCGCGCCAGTTTGGCGGGCAGGTGGCGGCGGGAGGGGAACGCGGGCAGGACCCGGACCGTCCACGGCGCACGCCGGTTCAGCTGGCGGGCGGCCAGTCCCAGGGGGCCGTACGACCGCACGGTGACCGCGACGGCCGAGCGGTCGCCTCGGCGGGTGGGGACGAGGCGGGTCTCGACGCGGCGGCGCTCGCCCGGTGGGATCGCCACGTTGACCGTACGGGGCGACGCGCCGGCGCTGGGCGGCCAGGCGTCGCGCAGGCGTCCCCGGAGCCGCCGGGGGCCGGGGTTCTCGACGATCAGGGCGACGGTGGTCTCCTCGCCGAGGCGTACGTTGGTGTCGCCCGCGCGGTGCAGGCGCAGGCGTCGTACGTTGCCCGCCAGCATCAGGTCGGCGGCGACGAGCGCGACCAGCACGCCGTTTACGGCGAGCAGCGTCCACCAGCTCGGCAGGAGGACGAGGACGACCGCGCCGAGGACGGCCAGCAGCCCCGTGCGCCCGGTCAGCGCCATGCCCGGCTCCCGCTCATCGAGGGGCGGGGACGGTGGTGAGGATGCCCTCGAGCACGCCGTCCGTCGTCGCGCCCTCCAGCTCCGCCTCGGGCCGCAGCTGCACGCGGTGCCGGAGGGTGGGCCGGGCGAGGGCCTTCACGTCGTCGGGCCGTACGTAGTCGCGGCCGGACAGCCACGCCCACGCGCGGGATGTCGCCAGCAGCGCCGTGGCACCACGCGGCGACACACCCAGCTGCAGGGACGGGGACTGCCGGGTGGCCCGGCACAGGTCGACGATGTACCCGCTGACCTTCGGGTCGACGTGGACCCGGCGTACGGCGTCGCGGCCGGCGGCCAGGTCGGCCGGACCGGCGACCGGGGTGACGCCGGCCGCGCCGAGGTCGCGCGGGTCGAAGCCGGACGCGTGGCGCTGCAGCACCGAGATCTCGTCGTCGCGCGAGGGCACCGGGACGTTGAGCTTCACCAGGAACCGGTCGAGCTGGGCTTCTGGCAGCGGGTAGGTGCCCTCGTACTCGACGGGGTTCTGCGTGGCGCAGACGACGAAGGGGTCCGGCAGCGGGCGGGGCTCGCCCTCGACCGACACCTGCCGCTCTTCCATCGACTCGAGCAGGGACGCCTGGGTCTTGGGCGGCGTCCGGTTGATCTCGTCGGCGAGCAGGAGGTTCGTGAAGACCGGCCCCTCCCGGAACTCGAACTCCGAGGTGCGGTTGTCGTAGACCAGCGAACCCGTGACGTCACCCGGCATCAGGTCGGGGGTGAACTGCACGCGCTTGAAATCGAGCTTCAGCGCCTGGGCGAGGGTCCGGATCAGCAGGGTCTTGGCGACGCCCGGGACGCCCTCGAGCAGGACGTGGCCTCGGCACAGCAGGGCGATGACCAGGCCGGTCACGACGGAGTCCTGGCCGACGACCGCCTTGGCGACCTCTCCGCGCAGTGCGGTCAGCGCCGTACGGGCGTCCTCGCCCCCGATGTCGTGTGGAGTTTCCGTCAAGAGTTGCGAACCAGCCTTTCCAGGTCGTCGAGGACGCCGGCGAGCCATACGAGCCCGGCGTCGTCCACTGGGGGAGGACCGTACAGGGCGGCGCCGACCTCCGCCTGCTCTCGCCCGGTGTGCGCCGCGACCGCCGCGACGATCTCGGCGGCCATGCCGGGATCGGACGCCGCGCTGCGCGGCATGCCGAGCAGGCCGGTGAGGCGTTCGAGGGCGCCGGCGCGCAGCGCCTCCGCGGCCCGGTCGGCGGCCCGCCGCGAGCGGTACAGCCGGGCGCGGCCCTCGACGGCCTCGGCGGAGCGCACGATGACGGGGAGCGGCTCGACCACGATCGGGCCGAGGCGCCGGGCCCGCCACAGCGCCACGAGAACGACGGCGATGACGATCTGCAGCACGGCCAGCTTGACCCCGAACGGGACCAGCTCGGTGAACGACTTCTGCCCGCCGCTGCCCGGCGAGGGCAGGTTCGGGATCAGCCAGACGGCGTTCGACCGGCTCTCGATCAGGTTCATGGCGAGTGCGGCGTTGCCGTGCTCGTCGAGGTGCTCGTTCGTAAGCGGACGGGCCGCGCCGAGCACGGTGACCGTCGCGCCGTTCACGGGCATCTGCACGAGGCCCGCTCCGAGGTCGCTGAGGTAGCACTTCGTGGCTTGGTCGGGCGCGGTGTAGGTGGTCGCCTCGAGGAAGTCGACGCTGCCCGCGTAGGCCGCGGCCGGCAGGGTGCAGCCGGGCTCGGGCGTGCTCCAGGCCGTGCTCTTCGCCTCGACGCCGGGGGCCAGGGCCTTGAGCGTCTCGGGGGTCGGGGTGACGAGGAGCCGGTCGCCGGGCGCGTCGCGCAGAGTGGTCAGGTCGGCGGCCACCAGGCGTTCGGAACGGACCACGACGAGGACGGCGTCCGGCTGGGCCTTCAGACGCTCGGCGGCGGCGGACGCGCTGCGGACGACCGTGACGGGCGTGCCGTGCTGCCGGGTGATCTCAGCGAGGGCCTGGGCGCCCTGCTGCCCGGGGGATTCCGGGTCGAGGAGCTCCGAGCCGCTCCGCGGGCGCATGAGGGCGATGAGCACGCCCAGGATGACCAGGGCGAGCACCGCGACGAGGATGCCCCGGGACCGCTGCCAGCGGTGCCGCGCCACCTGCCCGGCGCTGGCCGGCTCGGTGGCCGGTGGAGCCTGCAGGGCCGTCATGAGACGCCTCCGAGCGGAACCGGGCGCGCGTCGTGCAGCCGGGTGTCGAGCTCGACGAGCCGCCCGTAGCCGTCCGCGTCGCCCTGCCGCCCGCCATACCAGACGTCGTCGAACAGCCGCACGCCCGCCGCGAGGGCGTCGGCGTGATCGGGCAGCGCCTCGCCGGCCTCGGCCGCCAGCTCGTCGGCGGTACGGCCGGGCCGGGGCGGGACGATCGCGCGTTCTTCGAGGTCGCGGGCGATCGCGCGGAGACGTTCGCGGATCGCCTCCGGCCACTCGCCGGCGGCGGCGTGGCGCTCGGCGGCGGCCCGATGGTCCTCGGCGGTGGCGGTGCCGGGACCGAGCAGGGGCTTCGGCCCGGCGGCGTTGCGGCGCACACTGCCGATCCGCCACCAGACGGCGGCGACCACCACGACGAGCAGGATGAACAGGACGACGAAGCCGAGCCAGCCGCCGCCTCCGCCACCTCCGACGCCGGTCAGGCTGTGGTAGAGCTGGTTGAGCCAGTCGCTGATCTTGTTGAAGATCCGCTCGACGAACGAGGGATCGTCCTGGTGGTAGACCGGCTTCTGGAGCTCGCGGCGGGCCAGCTCGCGCGCCGGGTCACGGGCGATCGGCGGACCGCCTCCGTACGAGAGCAGCGGGGTCATCGGCGCCATCCCGGAGGAGGCGGCGGCGCCGGCGGCCGGGGCGGCACGGGCGGCTCGGAGGGCCCGCGCTGCATCTGTGGCGCGGGCGGCGGCTGCGGCGCCCCGAAGGCCTGGCCGGGCGGAGGCGGCGGCGCGCCGAAGGGCGGGGGCGGAGGCGCGACGAGGACCTGGCGCGGCATCTTCGGCTGGGGACCCGACCCGGCCGCGGTGAGCGGACCGGGCAGCCAGGCGGCGAGCGGGTCGGCCGGCGGCTCCATCTGGAGCTCCAGGTCGAAGGCCTCCCGCCGCATGCGCCGGTCGGCGTACATCAGTGCGATCACTCCCGCGTTGAACGGGTTGACGAGCGTGCCGGCGATGACGCGGCCCACCGCGCCGACGGCGATGACGGCCACGAGCATCCAGCCGTGCGGCTCTTTGTCGAAGGCCAGCATGATCTCCTGGGCGACCGCGAACGGCACCGGGAGCACGAGGAACTCGACGAACAGCGTGATGACGAGAGCCAGGGTGAGCGAGCCCATCATCCGCCACCAGCGGCCGCGTACGAGCTCGGTCGACCGGCGAAGGGCGGCGCGGACGCCCCGGCGCTCGAGGACGGCGGCGGGGGTGGCGAAGGCGAACCAGACGTAGCCGGTCACCATCAGCACCAGTGCCAGCGGAACACCGAAGATCGCCGTGAGGGCCTGGACGGCGTCGGGGGCGTGGACGGCGATCGCCGCGACGAGCGGGGCGAGGGGCAGCGCCACGGCGAGCAGCACGATCGCCAGGACGGCCGCCGCGGTGCCGATGAGGCGTGCCCGGCTCGACCGCGTGGCCTGCCAGGCCTGGCCGAACGAGGTGACGCGGCCCAGCAGCGTACGCCCCATGACCGGCGCGAGGAGCCCGCTGAGCAGGAGCACGACGTACGCGGTGAGGAACAGCGAGACGAGCGAGGTGGCCGACGCGAGCCCGAGGGTGCGGGTGACCTCCACGGGCGTCCGGACGTCGGCCTGGATCCGCCCGCCGAGCACGATGTACTGCACGGCCGTGACGATCACCTGGACGATCGCCGTGAGGATCGCCGACAGGCCGAGTGTGGCCCGCGGGTTGCGCCGAACGTAGGTGATCGCTCCGTCGAGGAGCTCCGAGACGCCGAGCGGGCGCAGCGGGATCTCCGTCTCGAGCGTGTCGTCGGCGGCGACGGCGGGCTCCGGTGGCGCGGTCTCGGATCGGGCGCTTTCGGGCAGAGCGGAGCCGGGTGTCGCCCAGGCCCCTGAATCCGCCATGCCAGCTCCCCACCCGCCGATTACCCGGTCAATCCTGCCATGCGAAGAGAGTCCGGGTGATCGATGACGGAGAGGACCGCGGTTTCCGGCATTTACCGGAGCACGTGGTAAATCCGCGAGAGCGCGGAGCGAGCCGACGGGTGGGTTTCGGACACCGGACCTGAAGGCCGCCGGTAGGCCGCTTTCGGTATGCGATCTCCGCAGGTTCGGCGTTTGAGGCACACTTGGGCTCGTGGACGTGCTGCGGTGGTGTGAGCCGCCCGAGGGGCCCGCGCTCGCTTTACTCGACCAGACGCGGCTTCCGCGTGAGGAGGTCGTTCTGGTCTGCCGCGATGTTCCCGCCGTCGTCGCGGCGATCAAGAGTCTCGCCGTCCGTGGCGCCCCGTTGCTCGGCATCGCCGGGGGGTACGGCGTCGCGCTGGCCGCCGCGCTCGGCCAGGACGTCCCGGCGGCCGCGCGGGTGCTCGCCGGCGCCCGGCCCACCGCGGTGAACCTCGCCCGGGGCGCCGAGCGCGTGCTCCAGGCGTACGAGGAGGGGCGTTCGGCGCTGTCCGAGGCGCATGCCATCGCGGCCGAGGAGGCGGAGGCGTCCGCCCTGATGGCGGCGCACGGGCTGACACTGGTGCCCGAAGGCGGCCGGATCCTGACGCACTGCAACACCGGTGCACTCGCCGCGGGCGGCGACGGCACGGCCCTGGCGGTGGTGGTCGCGGCGCATCGCGCGGGCCGGCTCAAGATGCTGTGGGTCGACGAGACGCGTCCCCTGCTGCAGGGGGCGCGACTCACGGCCTACGAGGCCGGACGCCACGGCCTGCCGTACACCGTGCTGCCGGACGGCGCTGCGGCCTCGCTCTTCGCCGCCGGCGAGGTCGACCTGGTCGTGGTGGGGGCCGACCGCATCGCGCGGGACGGGAGCGTGGCCAACAAGGTCGGGACGTACTCCCTGGCGGTGCTGGCGCACCACCACGGTGTGCCGTTCGTGGTGGTCGCGCCGACGAGTACCGTTGATCTTGAGGCACGGTCCGGGAGCGATATTCCGATCGAACAGCGCGATCCGGTGGAAGTCACTACGATCGCCGGTCAACCCGCAGCGCCGCTCGGGAGTCCTGTCTACAATCCGGCGTTCGATGTGACTCCGGGCGACCTGGTGAATGCCATCGTCACCGAGCGTGGGGTCATCGCGCAGGTAAACGAAGGTAGCCTGGCAGCCCTGGGCGACCGCCTCCCCAAACGCGACGATGAGGGGTCATGAAGGGACGCGTGCTGGTCGTCGATGACGACCTGGCTCTGGCCGAGATGCTCGGCATCGTGCTCCGCGGCGAAGGCTTCGAGCCATCGTTCGTGCACGACGGTGACAAGGCACTCGAGGCATTCCGGGAGACCCGGCCCGACCTCGTGCTGCTGGACCTGATGCTCCCCGGCATCGACGGGATCGACGTGTGCCGTCAGATCCGCGCCGAGTCCGGCGTGCCGATCGTGATGCTGACCGCCAAGAGCGACACGGTCGACGTCGTCCTCGGCCTCGAATCCGGCGCCGACGACTACATCGTCAAGCCGTTCAAGCCGAAGGAACTGGTCGCGCGGGTGCGCGCCCGGCTGCGCCGCACCGACGACCCGACGCCGGAGCTGCTCCAGATCGGTGACATCTCGATCGACGTGGCGGGCCACTCGGTGAAGCGGGGCGACCGGCACATCCCGCTGACGCCGCTGGAGTTCGACCTGCTGGTCGCGCTGGCCCGCAAGCCGCGTCAGGTGTTCACCCGCGAGGTGCTGCTCGAACAGGTGTGGGGCTACCGGCACGCCGCCGACACGCGGCTGGTCAACGTCCACGTCCAGCGGCTCCGCGCGAAGATCGAGAAGGACCCCGAGCATCCGGAGATCGTCGTGACCGTGCGCGGCGTCGGATACAAGGCGGGCCCGGCATAACGGCTCTTCGACCCCCCCGCGAGTAGTCCATGAAAGCGTGGATCACGCTGACGTCGGCGGCCCGCCGCGGCCTGCGAGTGGTCCGCCGGTCCGTCCGTGCGGCGTTGCGCACGGCGTACGTCAGGTGGCGCCGGTCGCTGCAGGCCCGGGTCGTGACGACGACGCTCGTCGTGTCCGCCCTGGTCGTGGCGGTGCTCGGCGTCTTCCTCATGCAGCAGATCACCACCGCGCTGCTGGAGGCCAAGGAGCGCGCGGCGCTGCTCCAGCTCGACGAGGGCGTGGGCGTCGCACAGCGGCAGCTGGCCGGCGGCGGCTCGGACAACTCCGAGACCACCAAGAGCAGGCTCAACTCGATCGTCACCACGCTCGCCCACCGGAGCGGCCCGTCCGGCCTCTACGAGGTGATCATCCTCGACCGTGACGACCCCGGCAGCGTCGGCTTCAGCTCCAACTGGATCCGGCTGAAGAGCGTCCCGGCGGTGCTGATGCACCAGGTCGAGCAGTCGGACGCGAGCAAGCCCTACCGGACGTACGGCACGCTCACCTATGACGACGGGTCCGCGAAGCCCGGCCTGATCGTCGGCACCAAGCTGAGCCGCTACCAGCTGTACTACCTGTTCCCGCTGACGCAGGAGCGGCAGAGCCTGGAGGTCGTCCAGCAGACCATCCTCGGCGTCGGCGCGGCGCTCGTGCTGCTGCTCGCGGCGATCGCCTCGATCGTCACGCGTCAGGTGGTCGTCCCGGTGCGCATGGCGGCTCAGGCGGCCGAGCGCCTTGCCGCGGGCCGGCTCGAGGAGCGGATGAAGGTCCGCGGCGAGGACGACCTGGCCCGGCTCGCCACCTCCTTCAACGACATGGCGGCCAACCTCCAGGAGAAGATCGTCCAGCTGCAGGAGCTGTCGCAGGTCCAGCGCCAGTTCGTCTCGGACGTCTCCCACGAGCTGCGCACACCGCTGACCACGGTCCGGATGGCCTCCGAGGTGCTGTACGAGGCGCGCGAGGACTTCGACCCGATGGCGGCCCGCTCCGCCGAGCTGCTGCACAGCCAGTTGGAACGCTTCGAAGGGCTGCTGGCCGACCTGCTGGAGATCAGCCGGTACGACGCCGGGGCCGCCACGCTCGACATCGAGCCCATGGACGTCCGCGACCTCGTGCTCCGGGCCGTCGGCTACACCGAGGATCTGGCGGAGCGCAAGGGCAGCAAGATCATTCAGCAGTTGCCGGGCGAGGCGACCATGGCCGAGGTCGACCGCCGCCGCATCGAACGCATCCTGCGCAACCTCCTCGTCAACGCGATCGAGCACGGCGAGGGCAAGGACGTCATCGTCAGCGTCGCCGCGGACCGCGACGCCGTCGCCATCGCCGTCCGCGACCACGGCTGCGGTCTGCGGCCCGGCGAGACGAACATGGTGTTCGACCGGTTCTGGCGCGCCGACCCGGCGCGCGCCCGTACGACGGGCGGCACCGGCCTCGGGCTGTCGATCTCGATGGAGGACGCCCAGCTGCACGGCGGCTGGCTGCAGGCGTGGGGCGAGCCGGACAAGGGGTCGCAGTTCCGGCTGTCGCTGCCCCGGGTGGCAGGGGCCGAGCTGCGCGGATCGCCGCTCCCGCTCGTCCCACCGGAGATCGAACTGCAGCGCGCGCCGTACGCCGAGCTGGAACTGGAGGCGGACGCGTGAGGTTCCGGATCTTCACGGTCGTTCTCGTGACGCTCCTGGCGGGCGGCTGCGTCGGCGTCCCGCAGGGCGGCCGGGTGCTGAGCGGCAACGCCGGTGGCGTGGAGCAGCCGATCGACGATCCGTACGTCCGGATCATCCCGGTCGGACCCGACCGCGACTGGCCTCCCACCATGATCGTCCAGGGCTTCCGTACGGCCTCGTCCAGCTTCGACGGGCAGAACGGTGAGCACCAGGTCGCCCGTTCGTACCTCGCCTGCGCGTCCTGCTGGAAGCCGGGGGCCGCGTCGATCGTCTACGACCAGCTCGACACCCCGGCCTCCGAGGACGACGGCCCGGGGCGGGCGACGGTCACGCTCCAGGGCACCCAGCTCGGCAAGATCGGCGCCGACGGGCAGTACATCGCGGACCGGCGGGCTTTCAAGCAGGTCTTCCACCTGCGTCAGGACGCCCAGAAGCAGTGGCGCATCACCGAGCCGTTCCCGCCGGAGCTGCTGCTCAGCCGCGACGACGTCACCCGTGCGTTCCGCACCCTCGACCTGTACTTCTTCGCGCCCGACGCGCAGGTGCTCGTGCCCAACCCGGTGTTCATCCCGCTCGTCAGCCGGTCGTGGCTGGCGACCCAGCTCGTGAAGCAGCTGATCGCCGGGCCGACGACGTGGCTCAAGAACGCCTCCGTACGATCGGAGTTCCCGGCCGGCACCACACTGCGTGACCTGAAGGTCGAGGGCGGCGTGGCCACCGTCAACCTGAGCCGCCAGGCACGCGCCGGCAACCTGCGGAACATGTCGATCCAGCTGATGTGGACGCTGCGGCAGCTCCGCGAGGTCCAGCAGATGCAGCTGAAGATCGACGGCAAGACGATCGACGTCCCCGGAGTGAGCGGGACACTGCAGTCGACGCGGGACTGGGAGGCCTTCGACCCGGACGGCAGCGGCGAACCTCAGCCGGCCTACGTCCGCCGCGCCGACGGGCGGCTCGGCCACTTGGACGGCGGCGGCGCGCAGGTCGTCCTGTCCAAGCTCCAGGTCGCCCACCCCGCGATCTCCTACGACCACCGGCAGGTCGCCGCCCTGAACGCCGCGGCGGACACGGTCACCGTCACCGACCTGCTCGGGGGAGCCACCCGGACGACACTGCACGCCACCGCGAAGGACGGCACCTTCACCACCCCGTCCTGGGACTCCCGGGGCAACGTCTGGGTGGCCGAGTCCACCGCCACCGGTTCCCGTCTCTGGGTGATCGAGGGCGGCACCCGGCCCGCCCCGGTGGACGGCTGGGCGCTCACGCCGTACCCGGTGAAGGCCCTGCGCATCTCCCGCGACGGCACCCGCGCCGCCGTGATCGTGAAGGTCGACGGCCGCTGGCAGGTCCAGCTCGGCCGGGTCGACCGGGCCCCGTCCGGCGGCCTGCAGGCGGAGGGGTTCATCGCGATCAGCTCGGAGCTGCAGAGCGCCATCGACCTCGCCTGGAGCGCCACCGACCATCTCGCGGTCGTCGGCATGACGAACGCGAACCCGTCCCCCTCGCTGTTCGACGTGCCGGTGAGCGGCGCCCCCATCTCGCCGATGATCGGCCCGGGCGGGGAGATGACCACGGTCGCGGCCTCTCCCGGCTCGCCGCTGCTGGTCACCCAGCGCGTCACGGGCTCGGCGTCGCCCAACGCCAAGACCCTCAACGTCTGCCGGCTCAGCGACCGGTTCGACGAGTGGAAGTGCTACAACGGCACCTCCGACCCCGCCTACGCCGGCTGAGACCGCTCACACCGGGCTCGGGGCTTCCCGTACGCGTTGTGTAGCTCGCGGGCCGCCCGTCGACTCATGTCAGGCCGTTGGGGGCCTGGTCGCCGCTCACGCCGGGCTCTGAGGCTGTGCACATCGTGGCCGCTCACACGGGTGTGTCGGCCGGGTGGACCGGGCGGCTGCGCCGCAGGAACGCGACCGGTTTCAGTCGGTCGAGTTCGCTCACGCCCCCAAGCGTGCGCGACCGGCAGCAGTTCCGCGTCCTCGGTGGCCCGTACCACCTCGCGCTCGATCCGGCCGTGAGCCGTCTACACGACGCTCTGGCCGCTTACGCCGCCGCACCGCGCCTTTGGCCGCTCACATCCGGTGGAGGCCGCCAGCGTTGTCCACAGGCCCGCTGAGAGGGCTGGTGGTCGCCGGGCGGGCACCGGCAGGCTCGATCCGTGGGATTCCTCGGCGCCGCCCTCGATCTCGTGCTGTCCCAGCGGTGCGCCGGATGTGACGACGCCGGCGGGCCGCTGTGCGCCGCCTGCGCCGCCCTGCTCGGCGGCCCCGCCCGGGTGTGCCCGCCCCGGCCCGTGCCGCCCGGTCTGCCACGCCCCTGGGCCGTCGCGGCGTACACCGGCGCGGTGCGGCAGATGATCGTGGCGCACAAGGAGCGTGGGCGCACCGGACTGGCCCGGTCGCTCGGGGCCGGTCTCGCGGTGGCGGTCCGGGCGGCCGCCCGCGACACCGAGGGCCCCGTCCTGCTGGTGCCGGTGCCGTCCTCCCGTGCCTCCGTACGCCGCCGGGGGCACGATCCGACCCTCCGTCTCGCCCAGGTGGCCGCCGGCGAGACGGCCCGGGCGGGCACGTCCGTATCCGCCGCCCGGGCGGGCGCGTCCGTGTCCGTCGCCCGGGTGCTGGCGCACCGGCGGCGGGTCGCCGACCAGTCCGGGCTGACGGCGGCCGAGCGGGCGGCCAACCTCGCGGGCGCTCTCACGGCACGGCGCGACCTGCGGGGCGCCACGGTGATCGTGGTGGACGACGTGATCACCACCGGGGCGACGCTCGCGGAGGCGGCCCGCGCCCTGCGGGCGGCCGGCGCGCGGGTGCGCGCGGCGGCGGTCGTGGCCGCGACGCGCCGGTACGGCGAGGGGCCGGGTGATCCCGGTCACTTTCGGTAATGGATTTCCGGCCGACCTTCTCGGGCGTCCGCTCAGGCCGGTAGGGGCCGGTCGAGCCGCTCGCCGCGCGCGCCGCCCGCCCGGACCGGCCCGGATGATCACATTCCGTGGCGCGTCCGACGCGAGCGGTGGCGCGCTCTGGGCGCACCACGGCGTGCCTTACGCGAAGCGCGAAATCCGCCCGTCCGAGGCCGTCTTCAGGCCGGTCGACCACCGTGTCTCGCCTAGTGGGCGGCCGGTCCCGTCGAGGTTCCCGAATGCCGCGTCAGGGGACCGAAACGGCGTCCATCCATGACTATCCGTGGTTTTCTCCGCCCCACCCTCCTGACATTCGCCCGGAGAGGGGTTAGCGTTCCTCACATGACACCCGCCCGGGTCCGTGGTTGCGCCGAGCCTCTACAGGCCCGGCAAGCCGATGCCAGCCGCAGGCTAAACGGCCCACGTAAGGCGACTTTTTGTCGACCGATCACGGTGCGGCTTAGAGGTAAGTCCTGCCTCGCCGGGGGATCAGATGTCCTCCGGACCGGGAGAAGGGGAGTAGTGGCGAGAGCGCTGCGAGACCCTCAGCAGGCGGATGTGGGGACGAAGACCAGGTCGGCCGGGCGGGTGTTGTCCCCTAGGGATCCGGCGACCGATGACCGGATCCGAAGCAGCTACCGAGCCCGGCGTTCCCGTCGCTGACAGGTCAGCGACCGGGGAGGAGGGGGGTCCCCCAGTGGAAATCATCGTCAAGGGTCGTCACACGGATGTGAACGACCGTTTCCGCCGACACGTGGACACCAAGATCTCCAAGGTCGAGAAGCTGGACCCGAAGGTCATGCGGATCGACGTCGAGGTCTCCCAGGAGCGCAATCCCCGGCAGTCGGACCGCCGCGAGCGGGTCGAGCTCACCATCCACTCGCGCGGTCCGGTGATCCGGGCCGAGGCCGCCGCGGACGATCGTTTCGCGGCCCTCGACATGGCCATCGGCAAGCTCGAGGCGCGCCTGCGCCGCCTGAGCGACCGGCGCAAGCCGCACGGAGGCCACGGCCCCGGGCGCGCCCGCCTCGCCATGGCACTGGCGCCGGAGACCGTCGACACGGCCGTCGCCATGGCTCCGGTCGAGGCTCCGGTGACGGAGACCGCCACCGACATCGCGGACTCCTGGCGCGAGGAGGTCGCCGAGCGGCCACAGGCCGAAGAGGGCGTCGTGCCCATCTCGATGGAGGGCGACTGCCCCCTGGTGGTGCGCGAGAAGTCCCACAAGGCCCATCCCATGACGATCGACCAGGCTCTGTTCGAGATGGAGCTGGTCGGCCACGACTTCTTCCTCTTCCGAGACAAGGACTCCGGCGACGCCAGCGTGGTATACCGTCGGCGCGGCTGGGACTACGGCGTCATCCGGCTCGTCGAAGAGTGACGTTTCGAGAAGAGTGACCTGTCGAAGAGTGACCTCGCGCTTGCGCCGCGCCATCGCCTCGACCACTCTGGTCTCGGAAGCGCCCTGCGGTGGGGCGCCCAGGACTCCCCGAGCTTGATCTCAGCCCCGCGACATGCCCAGGATTTGATCATGGGCAGGCGCACCGTTTGGAGGATGAGTTGAGCGAGACCCCCGAGACTCGCGGCACGGTCGCCGGTGATCCAATCCGCGTGATGATCGTCGACGACCACGCCCTGTTCCGCCGTGGTCTGGAGATGGTGCTCGAGGATGAGGACGGCGTCGAGGTCGTCGGGCAGTGCGGTGACGGCCAGGAGGCGATCGAGCAGGTAGGCGATCTGCTGCCGGACATCGTGCTCATGGACATCCGCATGCCGCGTCGCGGTGGCATCGAGGCGTGTACCGCCATCAAGGACCAGGTGCCGAGCGCCAAGATCGTCATGCTGACGATCAGCGACGAGGAGGAGGACCTCTTCGAGGCGATCAAGGCGGGTGCCACCGGTTACCTGCTGAAGGACGTCTCGATCGACGAGGTCGCCGACGTGGTGCGGGCCGTGCACGACGGCCAGTCGTTCATCAGCCCGTCGATGGCGTCCAAGCTCATCACCGAGTTCGCGGCGTTGGCCAAGCGCGGCGAGGAGCGGCAGCAGCAGGTCCCCGCGCCCAAGCTCACCGAGCGCGAGATGGAAGTGCTCCGTCTCGTCGCTCGGGGCCTGGGCAACCGGGAGATCGCCAAGGAGCTGTTCATCTCCGAGAACACCGTGAAGAACCACATCCGCAACATCCTCGAGAAGCTCCAGCTGCACTCGCGGATGGAAGCGGTGGTCTACGCGGTACGGGAGAAGCTCCTCGAGATCAGCTGACGTCGTTTTCACAGAGATCGCCTGCGCGATGCGTGAAAAGCTTTTCGCGGTCGGCTGAGGCGGGTCGCCTTGGCGACGGCGGTCTCGGCGGTGGGCGAGAAGCTGCTCGCGATCCGCTGAGGCCGGTCGTCTTCATGGCGATGGCCCGGGCGATGCGCGAGGAGCTCTTCGGGATCAGCCGAGGCCGGTCTCCTTCAAGGCGGTGCTCAGCAGCGCGGCGAGCTCAGGCGGATCGAGGCGCTCCACGCGTACGGCGTCGCACCCGACCCAGGAGGCCGCCTCCCGCAGCGCGTCGGCCAGGTGAGCGGCGGTGCGCTCGGCGCGGGCGGGCGTGCTCACCGCCTCCGGCTCCAGGGACGCCTTGCGGACCACCAGCGTGGCGCCCTCGCGCGCCGGGTCGGCGCGGCCGATGAGTCGCCCGCCGGCGAGGAGCGGCATGGTGAAGTAGCCGTGCACGCGCTTGTCGCGCGGCACGTAGGCCTCGAGCCGATGGTCGAAGCCGAACACCCGCTGGGTGCGCTTGCGGTCCCAGACGAGCGAGTCGAACGGCGACAGCAGCGTCGTACGGTGCCGCCCGCGCGGCGGCGCGGCGGCCAGCGCCTCCGGGTGTGCCCAGGCGGCGCTCTGAGCGCCGTTGCCGCCCGCCCAGCCGGCGACCGTCACCGGGATCAGCCCGGCGGCCTCGACCGCCGTGTCCACGTCCTCACCGCGGACGCGGACATAGTCGGCCAGATCCGCCCGGGTCGCGACGCCCAGCGCCCGCGCGGCACGCCGGATGAGCGTCGTCACGCATTCGGTGTCGTCCGGATCCCACTGGCGCAGCTCGTCCGGAATCGCCCGCTCCGGCAGGTCGTACACGCGCCGCCAGCCCTCCCGCCGCGTGCACACCACCTCGCCGGTGGCCAGCAGGAACTCCGCGGCGATCTTCTGGTCCGTACGGTCGAACCACTCGCCGCCCTTCTTGGCGCCGCCCAGGCCCGTGACGGTGAGCGGCCCTTCGGCGCGCAGCCGGGCGAGGACGCCGGCGACGGCGTCCTCGGGCGTGCGGTGCCAGTGCTTGCCGCGGCGGCGGTAGTTACGCCGGCGGAAGGCGTACAGCGGCCAGTCCTCGATCGGCAGGATGCAGGCGGCGTGCGACCAGTACTCGAACGCGACGGATCCGCCCCAATAGGCCCGCTCGACGCTCGTACGCCCGACCGGGCCGAGCCGGGCGTAGGAGACGAGCTCGTGGGATCGGGCGAGCACGGAGATCGTGTCGAGCTGCACCGCGCCGAGGTGCCGGAGCGCGCCGAGCGCGCGGCGGGCGTCCGGATCGCCGCGCAGCCCGGAGACCGATGCGGGCGCGACGCGCCCGAGGAGGCCCTGCGCGTGCAACTGGATCCGACGCGCCTCATCGGCCGTCAGCTCGTGGGTCGACATGGCCCGATCGTAGGGGCCGACACCGACAAAACGCTTATGCGGGTTGACGCCTCAAGGGGACCGGCCGGGCCATCCGCACAGGAGCCCGGCCTGGGGCGACAGGTCAGCCGTGCGGGTGCGTGGCGGCCGCGTCCGTGGCGGTCGTGGTGCCCTTGGCACTCTCGACGGCCCGCGCGTGCAGCACCGCCCGGTGGGCCTCCTCGGGGATCACACGCGGAGCATCGATGATCACGTCGTCGAAGATGCGCACGATCAGGCCGATCACACCGCCGACCGCGACGATGCCGACTCCGGTCCAGAACAGCCACCACGACGGCCCGGAGACCATCGCGACACCGCCGACGGCGAACCCGATCCACATCACGATGACCGCTACCCACGAACTCGGGCGGCCTCCGTGAGAACTGCCGGCCATGTGTTTTCCTCCCCGGGGATACGCGTCCGTCGCTGAACGCGGTTCTACGTTGTGCTTTGTCGTGCGGTTCCTCGCCCAGCCAACGATAAACCCGGGGCGCGCGGCCGCTGTGGCCGAGTCCCGTGATATCGACGTCGTCCCGCTGTACGGTTGGACTCGCCTACGATGACACCGTACGGGTCGTGTATGCACCGTCGGACATGACCCCCGGCGATTCCACGAATGGTTCGAGGAGCTTCCGAGAGTGCCAGTAGTCATCGACAAGATCCTTCGCGCGGGCGAAGGCAAAGTTCTGCGCAAGCTCAAGCGGATCGCCGACCAGGTCAACTCCATCGAGGAAGACTTCGTCGACATGAGCGACGCTGAGTTGCGCGCGCTCACAGAGACGTACAAGGAGCGCCTGGCCGATGGCGAGACGCTCGACGATCTACTTCCTGAGGCGTTCGCGACCGCCCGTGAGGCCGCGAAACGCACGCTGGGCCAGCGCCACTTCGACGTGCAGGTCATGGGCGGCGCCTCGCTGCACATGGGCAACATCTCCGAGATGCGCACCGGTGAGGGCAAGACGCTGACCTGCGTGCTGCCCGCCTACCTCAACGCGCTGTCCGGCAAGGGCGTTCACGTCGTCACCGTCAACGACTACCTGGCCAAGCGCGACGCCGAGTGGATGGGCCGCGTGCACCAGTTCCTCGGCCTCGAGGTCGGAGTGATCCTGGCCGACATGACGCCGGAGGAGCGCCGCAAGGCGTACGAGGCCGACATCACGTACGGCACGAACAACGAGTTCGGCTTCGATTACCTGCGCGACAACATGGCATGGAGCCTGGACGAGTGCGTCCAGCGCGGCCACCACTTCGCGATCGTGGACGAGGTCGACTCGATCCTCATCGACGAGGCGCGGACCCCGCTGATCATTTCCGGCCCGGCCGAGCAGAACTCCAAGTGGTACGTCGAGTTCGCCAAGATCGTGCCGCGGCTCAAGAAGGCCACCGACGGCCCGGAGGGCGAGGACGGCGACTACCAGGTCGACGAGAAGAAGCGCACGGTCGGCATCCTGGAGACCGGCGTCGAGAAGGTCGAGGACTGGCTCGGCATCGACAACCTGTACGACTCGGTCAACACGCCGCTGGTCAGCTTCCTGAACAACGCGCTGAAGGCCAAGGAGCTGTACCGGAAGGATAAGGACTACATCGTCAACGCGGGCGAGGTCCTGATCGTCGACGAGTTCACCGGGCGCGTCCTGCACGGCCGTCGTTACAACGAGGGCATGCACCAGGCCATCGAGGCCAAAGAAGGCGTCACGATCAAGGACGAGAACCAGACTCTCGCCACGATCACCCTGCAGAACTTCTTCCGGCTGTACGACAAGCTCGGCGGCATGACCGGTACCGCGCAGACTGAGGCGGCCGAGTTCAACAAGATCTACAAGCTGGGCGTCATCCCGATCCCGACGAACAAGCCGATGATCCGCCAGGACGTCTCCGACGTCGTCTACAAGACGGAGCAGGCCAAGTTCGAGGCCGTGGTCGAGGACATCAAGGAGCGGCACGAGAACGGCCAGCCGGTCCTGGTCGGCACCACCTCGGTCGAGAAGTCCGAGAAGCTGTCGCGGATGCTCAAGCGGCGCGGCGTCCCGCACGAGGTGCTGAACGCCAAGTACCACGAGAAGGAAGCGATGATCGTCGCCGAGGCGGGCCGCAAGGGCGCCGTCACGGTCGCGACGAACATGGCCGGTCGAGGCACCGACATCATGCTCGGCGGCAACCCGGACCACATCGCCGACAAGGAGCTGCACACGCGCGGCCTGTCCCCGCTCGAGACTCCGGAGGAGTACGAGAAGGCCTGGCCGGATGCGATCGACAAGGCCAAGAAGGCGGTCAAGGAAGAGCACGACGAGGTCAAGGAGGCCGGCGGCCTCTACGTCCTGGCCACCGAGCGCCACGAGTCGCGCCGCATCGACAACCAGCTGCGCGGCCGGTCCGGCCGACAGGGCGACCCGGGCGAGTCCCGCTTCTACCTGTCGCTCGAGGACGACCTGATGCGGCTGTTCAACTCCGCCCGGGTCGAGGCGATCATGACCCGGCTGAACATCCCGGACGACGTCCCGATCGAATCCAAGATCGTCTCGAACGCCATCCGGTCGGCGCAGCACCAGGTAGAGCAGCAGAACTTCGAGATCCGCAAGAACGTCCTCAAGTACGACGAGGTCCTCAACCGCCAGCGCCAGGTGATCTACGCCGAGCGCCGCCAGGTCCTCGAGGGCGCCGACCTGCACGAGCAGATCGCGCGCATGGTCGACGAGGTCGTGGCCGGCTACGTCACCGCCGCCACCGCCGAGGGCTTCCCGGAGGAGTGGGACCTCGACAAGCTGTGGAAGGCGTTCAAGCAGCTCTACCCGATCTCGATCGCCGCCGACGACCTGATCGAGGAGGCCGGCGGGCAGGCCGGGCTGACCGCCGAGCTGCTCACCGAGAAGATCGGCGAGGACGCCCAGAACGCGTACGCCAAGCGCGAGGAGGAGCTCGGCAGCGAGGTGCTCCGCGAGCTGGAACGCCGCGTCATCCTGTCCGTCCTCGACCGCAAGTGGCGCGAGCACCTCTACGAGATGGACTACCTCCAGGAGGGCATCGGCCTGCGGGCGATGGCGCAGCGCGACCCGCTGGTCGAGTACCAGCGCGAGGGCTACGACATGTTCACCGCGATGCTCGAGGGCATCAAGGAGGAGTCGGTCGGCTACCTCTTCAACCTCGAGGTCGAGGTCGCCGAGGAGGACCGTGCTCCGGCGGTGGCCGGGGTCGGCGAGGCACCGGTCGAGCTGGCCGTCGCCTCCGACGAGGCGCCGGAGATCGTCGCCAAGGGCCTGGAGGAGTCCGCCCGGCCGCAGACGCTCAGCTACTCGGCGCCGACCGTCGACGGTGAGGGCGGTGTGGAGACCCACACCGAGGAGGCCGACGACGCGTTCGCCGACGTGTCGCGCAACGACCCGTGCCCCTGCGGCTCGGGCAAGAAGTACAAGCGCTGCCACGGCGACCCGAAGAACAACTGACGAACGACGACCGAACGGCCCCGGGCGACCGCCCGGGGCCGTTCGTCTTCTCCGCACGGTCTCCGACCACGAAAAACCGAGGTCCCGGAGGACGCCGGCGCGGAGACCTTCGCCGTCGCCTGCCGCGCCCGAGGCCGCTACGACCTGCGCCGGCCGGACGTGCGCGGTCGGCGAGACGGGCGCTGTGCTGGGGCGCGAGTCGGGACGCCGACCGCGGTCCTCCCGGCCGGAGCCGGGAGGAGCGGCGCCTCTCAGGACAGCGCGGCCGACGGCGACGGCCGGCCAACGGATGGCCGGCCGGCGGCCTGCATGGCATCGGGCCCTCAGGATGACGGGAGCGCTGTTTCGATGGCGGCGCAGCGCCACCGGCCGCGGCCGTGCTCCAGCCGTAGCGCGAGGGCGTGGACCCGCGGTCCGAAGGTGGCGATCGCGGTGACCTCCGCGACGCCGGGGGCGGGCGCGCAGACCCGGACCGTGCCGAGCCGCGGGACCGTCCGCGTCGGCATCCGGGCGGCGAATCCGTCCAGGTGCTCGAACAGCTCCGGCGTCGTACGGCCGGCCAGGTGGTGATAGGGGCGCAGGCCGGCCAGCACCTCCAGGACGAGCCGGGCGAGGAGCCGCGCGTCGGCGCGTACGTCGGGCCGGCCGTCGCGAACGACGCCGAGCGGCGGCCGAGCCGCACTGGTCGGCCGGGCAGCACTGGTCGGCCGGGCAGCGCCGGTCGGCTGAGCCGCGCCGGTCGGCTGGGCCGCATCGAGCGGCCGAGCGGTGCCGGGCGGTCGGGCCTCAGCACGCGGCTGGGCCTCACTGCGTGGCCGGGCCGCACCGAGTGGTCGAGCGGTGCCGGGCGGTCGGGCCTCAGCACGGGACTGGGCCTCGCCACGCGGCGGGGCCTCACCGGTCGACCGGGCCTGGTCGAGTGGTGCCGGGGCCTCGCCGTGCGGCCGAGCCGTGCCGGGTGGCCGGGCCACGCCGAGTGGTGGCCGGGTCCGGCCGGGTGGCGGGCTGGAGTCCAGGGCGACGGCGAGTGAGCCGTATACGGCGATCTCGGGGGACGGGCCGGAGCCGTACGGGATCAACCGGATCGGGGTAGAGCGGCGTGCGGGTGGGGTTCTGCGCATGACGGGCCTCCCTTGGTGACTGCCGCGCGGGGAGGGCGGCAGCCACAAAGAGGCCTGAGAAGGCCCGGTGATACGTTCTGGCCGGATCCGGCCAGCCGCGTGCTCGCTGGCGGGTGCGGTGAAGCTGCTTTCAGGATGTCATCGCGAGGCCCGGCCGGGATGTTCCCGGTCGGGGCCTTTGTCGCGTGTCAGCAGCCGGGGTCCAGCCCTTCTTCGGAGTCCGGTTCGCGGTGGGGGCACCGGCCTCGGGGCCGGTGGCGGCCATCGGCAGATCGTTGCGGGGCGAGAGATCGGCTCACGAGGGCTGCTGGAACATCGTGGGTCAGGAGAGTCTCCACTCTTGGTCGTCGCTGGCGACGCACTCCCAGTTCACGACGGCGCCCCCGGCGGCGAAGTTGCCGGCGACGACGGTGAGGCAGTGGTCGTTGACCCCGCTGACCAGCCTGTTTCCGGCGACGTGCCACTGCTGTCCGTTTGCGGCATTGCAGTCGTAGAGGTCGATGGCGGCCCCGTTGCCGCCGTTCCCGGTCCGGACATCGAGGCATTTGTTGCCGGGGAGCTTGCTCTTGATTCTTCCATTGGCGTCGAAGGTCCACCGCTGGTTGTCGGTGCCACGGCAGGGCCACAGGGTGACCAGGGCGCCGTTGCCGGTGTTGGCGTCGGCGACTTCGAGACACAGGCCGCCGGCGGCCAGGGGCTTGATGAGGACCCCGTCGTCGAGCCGCTGGGATTTCGGACGAGGCGAGGGCATCGCCGAGGCCGACGAGACCGTGCACAAGCCGCCGAGCATGGCGATGGCCGGCAGTAGCGCCAACGTGGTTGATCTGCGCATCTTGCTCTCCAATCCATTCCTGGGGGTCATCCGCCGAACTGGCGGTGATCCGCCCTGTCAGCCTCAACGCTCCCCCGAGCAGCAGGCGCGCAGGTATCCCAGGACCTTGGGGGTTGTCGCGGGTGCGAAGTCTGTGGCGCGGCAGTGAGCGATAGCGGAATGTGCCCGTCGGCCTGCGTTGCGTGGCTGATACTGGTCGGGTGAGCACTGGAGAGAGCGCGTCTGGTGTCGCGGCGATCGGTGCCGCATCGGAGGTCGGCTCCGCCATGGAGCTGGGCACGGTGATCTCGCGGTGGATCGGGCAGGTGATACCGCACGAGGGGTACATGCTCGCCGCAGTGGACCCGGTCACCGGCGCCGGGTGCTTCCTGGCAAGAGAGCACGGCTACAGTCCAGCGGCAGCCCGCCGACTGACCCGCATCCGGCCGGATGGCGACCATCCCGTTCCCTTCGAGCAGTTGGTGAAGGGTCCGTGCCGGGTGGGTGTCCTCAACACTGACGCTCCCGGCCAGCGCCGCAACGCCGCGATGCGTGCGGTGATGGCCGACCAGGGTGTCGGTAGCGAGTTGCGTATCGCGCTGGTCGAGGCGGGAACCACCTGGGGCGGGCTGGTCCTGCTTCGCCCCCGGGGAGCCCGGCCGTTCTCAGTGGCCGAGGCAGCCCGCGCCCAGCGGCTCGGCCGGGATGTCGTCGCCGCGATGAGACGCTATGCGACGGGCGCGCCGCCGGAGCCCAGCAGGCTCGACCGACCACCGGGTGTGCTCGTCGTCGGAGCCGACGAGACGATCGTGGCGGCCACACCGTCGGTACGCGCGTGGATCGGCGAGTTGGAGACCTTGCCCGCCCCCGCACTCGCTGCGCCGCACATACCGATGGAAAGCACCATCTGGAACCTCACCCAGGCCGCGCGCCACCCGGATACGCCCGCGCTCACCCGCATCCCCACCAGGCACGGCTGGATCGTCTTGCGCGCGCAGCCTATGACCGGTGAGGAAAAGAGCGCGGTGGCGGTGACGATCCAACCGGCCACCGGTACCGAACTGCTGCCGGCGATGGCGCTCTGGCACGGCCTGACCCCCAGGGAACGCGCGGTCATCGACCGCGTCCTTGAGGGGCAGGCCACCAAACAGATCGCCCGGCGTCTGGGAATGTCGCCCCACACCGTCAATGACCACTTCAAATCGATCTACCGCAAGATCGGTGTGTGTGCACGCGAGGAACTCATCGCCAGATTCCTCGGCTGATTCACGCGGGTCGACTCGATCTCCAGCGCCCGGTCACCGAGCCCGGACTTCGCGGCGGTTGCCGCGGCGACACCGGCGAACCGCAGGGGTCGCATGACCCGTTCGGGATCGCGTCAGCGGCGCGACGCCGGGTGGTTGCGCCGGGGGATCTCCAGGGCGCCGCGCAGTTGGTAGCGGTCGGCGCGGTAGGTCGACACGGCGAGCTCGACGCACGTGCCGTTCATGAACGACCGGCGCTGGAGCAGGAGGACCGCGCTGCCGCGGGGCAGGTCGAGGAGCCGGGCGTCGGCGGCGTCCGCCAGGCCCGCCTCGATGGTCTGCTCACCCGCGTCGAAGACCACCCCGAAGCGCTTCTCCAGGACGTCGTACAGCGAGGCGTCGCCCAGGGGGGTGTCGAGCAGGCCCGGCGCCACGGTGGCCGGGATCTGGGAGCGCTCCACCGCCATCGGCTCCCCGTCGGCGGTGCGCAGGCGCTCGATGACGTGGACGCCGGTGCCCACCGGGATGCCGAAGACCCGGGCGAGGTTGGCGTTGGCCTGCACGGTGCGGTGGTCGAGGTCGCGGGCGCCGGGTTCGAGGCCGCGGGCCCGCATGTCCTCGGTGAAGGAGACGAGTCGCAGCGGCATCTCGATCTTCGGTCGCGCGACGAACGTGCCCTTGCCGGGGACCCGGTACAGCCGGCCCTCGGTGACCAGGTGGTCGACCGCCTGGCGGACCGTCATCCGCGACAGCCCGAACCGCTGGCAGAGCTCGCGCTCCGACGGGATCGGAGCGTCGACGGGCAACTCCGCGTCGTCGATCAGCTCGAGGAGGATGCCGCGAAGCTGGAAGTACTTCGGAACGGGGCTGGTGGGGTCGATCTTCCCCATTGGGTACCTCTGGCAGGGATGTCGGGGGTTGAAGTATGGTTCAGACTGGTCTAGTCCGGACTAGACCACATGTCAGATCCCACTGTCAATGCAGGTCAGGGCTACGAAGCCGTAACGACAAGATCACAGGCGGAAAGATGGGAAAGTTCTGGTGAGCACCTCACGCATGCGTTCGGAGATCGGCGAGCAGCCCGCCGCCCTCCGCGCCACCCTCGACGCACTGCTTCCCCGGATGCCCGAGATCGGCCTGTTGGCGCAGGACACCCGCCAGGTGCTGTTCATCGCGCGCGGCTCCTCGGACAACGCCGCCGTCTACGGCAGCTACCTGATCCAGACGCACGCCGGGCGACTGGCGACCCTCGCCTCGCCGTCGGTGGCCACGACCTACAAGAAGCGGATCGACCTGTCCGGGGTCCTCGCGGTCGCGATCAGCCAGTCGGGCAAGACCGAGGAGATCGTCGAGTCGCTGGACTGGGCCGCCGACTGCGGCGCCCGTACGATCGCCGTCACCAACGGCGAAGGGTCGCCGCTGGCGGAGGCCGCGCAGGTCGCGCTGGTCACGAAGGCCGGTGACGAAGTCGCGGTGCCCGCGACCAAGACCTACACCACCCAGCTGGCGGCGCTGGCCGTGCTCGGCATCGCGCTCGGGGCGGACGTGGACGTCGCGGACCTGCGCCGCGCGCCCGACGAGGTCGAGCGGCTCATCGCGGCCACCGAGGACTCCGGCAACCTGGCCCCGATCGTCGACGGGCTCTCGGGCGTCCCGGGAGTGGTGGTCTCCGGGCGCGGCATCGCGTACGGCACCGCCCTCGAGCTGGCCCTCAAGCTGAAGGAGGCGTGCTACCTGCACGCGATGGGCCTGTCCTACGCCGACCTGCTGCACGGCCCGATCGCCGTGGTCGACGACGAGACGCCGGCGCTCCTGGTCGCCGCCGACTCCGGCCCGACGCTGGCCGGCACGGTCGCCCTGGCCGAGCGGGTCGTCGCGGCCGGCGCGCGGGCGTACGGCGTCGGAGGCGGCAGCGCCCTGTCCGAAGCAACCTCATGTGCACTACCTGGTCCGGATCTGCCAGAGTGGGTATCGCCCCTTGCCTTGATCGTGCCCGGCCAGCTGCTAACGGAGGCGCTGGCTCGCGGGCTCGGCATCGACCCCGATGTCCCGCGCGGTCTCGACAAGGTCACTCAGACGGATCAATGATCGGGAGGACCACATGGCCGAGCGCCGTGTCCGGGTCGAGACGAAGGTAGGGCTACACGCCCGGCCGGCCGCGCTGTTCGTCCAGGCGGCGACGAGGACGCCCCTGGACGTCACCGTCGCCAAGCCGGGCAAGGACCCGGTCAACGCCAAGAGCATCCTGTCCGTTCTCGCCCTTGACGCCCAGCAGGGCGAGGAGATCGTGATCAAGGCGGACGGCGACGGCGCCGACGCCGTGCTCGACGAGCTGGCGGGATTGGTGACCGAGCCGAGTGCCTGACGCCCTGCGCGGCACCGGGGTCAGCCCCGGCGTCGCGGCCGGGCCGGTGCGGTCGATCTCCGGGGCCGTGCCCGAACCACCCGCCGGCGAACGTCACACGGGTGACGCCGCCGCCGAACGCGCGCGTGCGCTCGCGGCGCTGGACGCCGTCGGCGCCGACCTGGAGGAGCGCGGCGCGCGTGCGGGCGGCGAGGCGCAGGAGGTCCTGGACGCCCAGGCCATGATGGCCCGTGACCCGGGGCTCGCCGACCTGGTCACCGGGAAGATCGACGATGGCGTGTCGGCGCCGCGCGCGGTGTACGACGCGTTCGGCGTCTTCCGCGCGACGCTGGTCGGCGCGGGAGAGTACATGGCGGCCCGGGTCGCCGACCTCGACGACATCCGGGACCGGGCCGTCGCGGTCCTCCTGGGCGTGCCGGCGCCGGGCGTGCCCGACTCCGAGGAGCCGTTCGTCCTGGTCGCGCGAGACCTCGCCCCGGCCGACACCGCCCTGCTCGACCCGGCCAAGGTCCTGGGGTTCGTCACCCGGGACGGCGGGCCGACCAGCCACACCGCGATCCTCGCCCGCGCGATGGGCGTGCCGGCGGTGGTCGCCTGCTTCGGCTGCATGGACCTGCCCGACGGCACGGTCGTGCTCGTCGACGGAGCCTCCGGAGAGGTGCACCTGGACCCCGCCGACGAGGAGATCGCGGTCGCCCGGGCGGCGGCCGAAGCGCGGGCGGTCGTACTCGACGGGGCGACCGGCCCCGGTACCACCGCCGACGGACACCGCATCCCGCTGCTCGCCAATGTCGGCGGGCCGAAGGACGTCGAGGCCGCCCTGGCCCGCGGGGCCGAGGGCGTCGGACTGTTCCGCACCGAGTTCCTCTTCCTGGGCCGTACGACGGCGCCCTCGGAGGAGGAGCAGGAGGCGGCCTACCGGGCCGTGCTGGAGGCGTTCCCGAGCGTCGTGGTCCGGACGCTCGACGCCGGGGCCGACAAGCCCCTCGCCTTCCTGCCGCCGCCGGGCGACGAGCCCAACCCGGCGCTCGGCGAACGCGGCCTGCGGCTCTTCCAGGACCACCCCGGCGTGCTGGAGGGCCAACTGCGCGCCCTCGCCCGCGCCGCCGAGGGCCTGGACGTCGAGCTCAGCGTGATGGCCCCGATGGTGGCCGACGCCGCGGAGACCCGCGCCTTCGCCGCGGCCTGCCGCACGGCCGGCCTGCCCCGCGCCGGCATCATGATCGAGGTCCCGGCCGCCGCGCTCCGAGCGGCGGACCTCGCGGCCGAGGCCGACTTCTTCAGCCTCGGCACCAACGACCTAGCCCAGTACACCTTCGCCGCGGACCGGCAGATTGGCGCGCTGGCCCGGTTCCAGGACCCCTGGCAGCCCGCACTCCTCGACCTCGTGGCCATGGCCGCCCAAGCGGCGGCGGACGCGGGCAAGAGCTGCGGCGTCTGCGGCGAGGCCGCCGGCGACCCGGCACTGGCCTGCGTGCTGGTCGGCCTGGGCGTGACGTCCCTGTCGATGAGCGCCCCGTCCCTGCCCCACGTACGCGCCGCCCTGGCCGCCCACACTTTGGACCAGTGCCGCCGCGCCGCCGACGCCGCCCGCCGCGCCACGGACGCCGACGGCACCAGGGAGGCCGCCCGGACGGAACTCCCGGGCCTGTAGCCGGGCGGAGGGCCGACCTATGCGTCGCCGCCTCGCCAGGCGTACGAGCCTTGGTGTTCTTGACGTCGGTATTGACGGCCGGCTCGGGACATCCCGGGACATCTGCCGTCCATGTCGACGGCAGAGTGTCCACGGCGACGGCATGGTGTCCATCGGATGGGGGCGATCAGCCATCCCGCCGGCGGTCCACACAGCTCTCGGAAAGCCTCCCGAAGCGCAGCCACCTCGGGTACGTGCGCGGCCTCCACGGTGTCGATGACCTCTGCGGCGCGCCAATATTCGACGGTATGAGAACGCCGCTCGTGACGGCTGTCAGCGTGTCGTGGGCGGCCTCATCCGACCGGTCAGCGGCGACCAACGCCAGAGAAGGGCCCAGCCGTGCGGTTCCTCCGGGCCGCCGTATTTGTCGTATTCGACCGCGCGCATCACCGGGCCGCCTCCGCGTCCACGATGACGACCCGCTTGCCGCGGGTATGGGAGCCTGCCAGGTCTCGGTAGGCCCGCACCGCGTCGCTCAGCGGGTAGGTCCGGGTCACCCGGTCGGGCAGGGTGCCGTCGAGGGCGTGGGCGGCGATCGTGGCCATCGTGTCCGACTTGAGCTCGCTGGCGCCCATCACCGTGGTCACCGCGGGGTGGCTCGGCGTGCCCGGCGTGGTGCTGAGCAGGCGTCCGCCGGGGCGCAGCGCCCTGGTCGCCGTGATCACGTCCTCGCTCGTCAGCGCCAGGTTCACCACCGCGTCGACGCCCTGGGGGTGACGGTGTAGGACCTCCTCGACCAGGTCCGTCTCCAGGTAGTCGATCATCTCGGCGGCTCCCATGCCGCGCACGTACTCCTCGTCCTCCGCGGTTCCGGTGGCGATCACCGTGACCTGCTCGTCCAGCAGCGGCACGACGACGCTGCCGACGCCGCCCGGCGCGCCGATCACCAGGACCGTCTCGCCCGGCTGGAACCGTCCGAGGTTCAGCACGGCCAGCCCGGTCATGCCCGTACTCGGCAGGGCGGCCGCCACGGCGGCGTTCAGCTTCGGCGGTCTCTTCGCCAGGTACGGGCCGGCCTGGAAGACCGCGTACTCGGCCAGTGCTCCGGAGGTGACGGCGGGGATCCCCATACCGGAGGCGAACGACGGGGGCATCCCGAACCCGAACACGTCATCGCCGACCTCGAACCCCTCCGTCCCGGGGCCGAGCATGGTCACCGTGCCGGCGACGTCGATGCCCGGGACGAACGGGAAGTCCAGCGAGGCCATCTCCCGGAAGGTGCCGGCGGTCATCAGCAGGTCGGCGGGGTTGAGCGAGGCGGCGGTCACCCGGACCTGGAGCTGTCCGGGACCGGGCTCGGGAATCGGCAGGTCCTCGATGGCGAACGAATCGGGCGCACCGTACGCCCGGACGACCAGAGCTTTCATGATCACCCTTTCAGCGAGACACTTTGTCCCGTGAGATGCATGTTGTCCGGGGCCGTACGGGATGACCAGTCTCAGCCTCGCTGTTCTGTCTCAAGCTGGACAAGGAGTCGAAAATGTCTCAGGAGAACGTCCGGGTCCGGCGCACGCGCACGCTGCTCAGGCAGGCGCTGATCGAGCTCATCGAGGAGCGCGGGTTCGAGCGGGTCACGGTCGGCCAGATCACCGAGCGGGCGATGGTGAGCAGGGCCGCCTTCTACCGCAACTACCGCGACAAGTACCAGCTCGTGGAGCAGATCTTCGAAGAGGCCATGGCCGAGGTACGAGGCGCCATGACCGACGGCCCGGACACTCCCGCGCTCGAGCGATGGACCGGATTCTTCGAACACGTCGCCCGGTACCACCGCCTCTACGGTGCGCTGCTGGGCAGGAACGGCAGCAGCTGGTTCGCCGACAGGATGCGGGCGACCCTCGCCGGCATGGCCGCCGACCACCTGCCCCAGTCCGCAGACGACCTGGTCCCCACCCTCTTGGCGGGGATGCATCTCCAGGCCATCACGTGGTGGCTGGGCACCGGCAGATCCCTGCCGCCGGAGGAGATCGCCGTACGGACGGCCAGGCTCGCCGCCGCCCTCATCGTCGAGGCCAACGCCGACGATGAGGCGACGGCACTGAACGCCGACATCCCGACGAAGGAGTCGACATGACCGCCCGGGCCGCCATCCCCAGGTCAGGTCGGCAGGGAACGTTATGGCGATAAAGCCGGTCGTGGCATAGTGCGCTGTCGGGCAGTCGCGAACGAGGACTGAGTCAGGGGAGTGGACGTGCGGATTCAGGGGGCGACGGCGCTGGTGACCGGCGCGAACCGGGGGCTGGGACAGGTGATGGCCCGGATGCTCCTGCAACGCGGCGCGCAGCGGGTCTACGCGGGGGCACGCGACCCGCGGACGGTCGTCGAGCCCGGCGTCATTCCGGTCCCCCTCGACGTAACGGATCCTGCCCAGGTGGCCGCGGCGACCGAGACGTGCGCTGATGTGTCCTTGCTGGTCAACAACGCCGGAGTGCTGACCGACAGCCCCCTGCTGGCCGCACCCGGGCTGGATGCCGCCAGAACGGAAATGGAGGTCAACTACTTCGGGACGCTCGCCATGTGCCGCGCCTTCGCACCGCTTCTCACCCGCAACGGGAACGGCGCCATCGTCAACGTGCTGTCCATCGCGAGCTGGTTCACCAATCCGGCGATGGGCTCGTACTCCGCTTCCAAAGCCGCCGCCTGGGCCATGACCAACGGAATCCGCAGCGAACTCCACGACACGGGAATCCTCGTGGTCGGCGTACATTGCGGTTACATCGACACGGACATGGCCCGCCATGTCACCGGCGCCAAGAACACCCCGGAATCGATCGCCTCACAGGTGTTCGACGCCGTTGAGGCGGGCCGGACAGAGGTCCTCGCCGACGAACGGACCCGACAGGTCAAGGCGGCCCTGCACCTCGCTCCCGGCGAGACGGCTCCCGCCCCGCGCCCGTAGCGCGCCTCTCTCGCCTCACCGCTGTGCTGGGCGCAGCAGCTGTGCCCCGACCGTGCCGGGGGCGCCCTCCAAGGTCTTCAGCCGGTGATCCGGCCGCCGGAGACGTCGATGGTGAGCCCGGTCAGCCAGGAGGCGGCGTCGGAGGCGAGGAACAGGGCGGTCTGGGCGACGTCGTCGGTGGTGCCGATGCGGCCCAGCGGGTGCAGCGCGGCGACCTTCTCGCGTACCTCGGCGGGCATGTGGGCTTCGACCTTCTCGGTGGCGATGGTCGACGGCGCGATGCAGTTGACGCGGACTCCGCGCGGCCCGACCTCGGCGGCCAGGTGGCGGGTGAGCATGACCAGCCCGGCGTTGGCGACGCCGTAGGCGAGGTTGGCCTGGCTCGGCTGACGTCCCGCGGCCGAGGACATCGTCAGGATCGTGCCGCGGCCGCGTTCGAGCATGCCCGGGAGGAACGCCTTGACGGTCAGGAAGGCCGAGGTGAGGTCGGAGTCGAGGACCTCGCGCCAGCGCTCTTCGGTGAGGTCCGGGGAGGCGACGGGCATGCCCTGCCCGCCGGCGAAGGCGGCCAGCACGTCCACCGGGCCGAGCCGGGACTCGACCCGGTCGCGTACGGCCTCCAGGGCCGTCGCGTCCGTGACGTCGGCCACCGCGTCGATCGCGGTGCCGCCGTCCTCGGTGATGGCGGCGACGACCGAGGCGAGGGCGTCCTCGTCGCGTCCGACGACGCAGACCTCGGCCCGCTGGGCGGCGAAGGCCCGGGCGGTCCGGGCGCCGATGCCGCGCGACCCGCCGGTGACGACGACGACCTTGTCGGCAAGGTCCGGATAGGTGGCGATCATGGGGCGAGTCTCCTTATCACTGGTGGCGGGAGGGGCGGGTGCGCGGGAGCAGGGCGGCGACGGCCACCAGCCAGAGCAGCCCGCCGAAGCGGACGATCGGCAGCAGAGGCGCGACGGACATGGTCGCCAGGGTGAAGATGGACAGCATCCCGGCGACGGCCAGCACGAGGCCCACGATGGTCAGGGCACGCGGCAGCAGCCCGGTGAACAGGCCGGTCACCGAGATCCCCGCGATGAGCATGGCGAACGTCACCACGTAGGCCGGGCCGCCGGCCAGGAAGGACAGGTCGGCGAGGGCCCGGGCCAGCGCCGGGTCGGCCTTGGCCGGCAGGCGGCCGCCGCTCCAGCCGGACATCGCGCTCAGCGTCAGCGCGCCGGACGACAGCACGCCGCCGACGAGGGTGATGGCCGACCCGGGCGCGGTGATGCCGAGGGCCCGGAGCCGCCGGTAGAGCACCGCCGCCGTGAGAGCGAGGGGGACGGCGGAGGCGAACAGCAGGAGAGCCCCCACCTTGATCGCGGTGCCGTGGGCGCGTGCGTAGTCGAGGACCGCGAGTCCGGAGGCGTCCGGATGCGGCGTGGCCCGGTTGGCGACGACGTAGCCGATGGTCAGCGCGGTGAAGGCGAGGACGGGGGCGAGCAATGGGGGACCGGCCTGTGGCCGGCGACCGGTGACGGGGGCGGTGGTCATGGTGTCTCCTCGACGCGGAACCGTGTACGCAACATAATCATTACATCTCGGAACGATTGTCAAGCTTATATAGTGTTCGTGTGAGCACGGATCGCAGACCTGAAGGACCCCCGGCCCAGGGCGGGGCGGCGTTCCTGCTGGCTCAGCTGGGGTCCCACGCGGCCCGGCTGTTCGCCGACCGGATCGCCGCGCTGGACCTCACGCCCCCGCAGGCCGGCCTGCTGCGGATGCTGGCCGCGCGCCCGGGCCGCAGCCAGCGCGAACTCGCCGACGATCTCGGCATGCCGCCGAGCCGCTTCGTTCCGTTCGCCGATGAGCTCGAGGGGCGCGGCCTGATCGAGCGCCGGAAGAATCCGAACGACCGGCGTTCGCACGCCGTCTACCTAACAGAGAAGGGCGGCGGGCTGCTGGCCGAGCTCCGGGAGGTGGGCATGGCGCACGAGCGGGACATCTGCGCGGCGCTGTCCGCCGACGAACACGGCGAGTTGGTCGCGATGCTCCGGCGCGTCGCCGAGCAGCAGGGCCTCACCCTGGGTGTACACCCCGGCTACAGCTCGGCCCAGGGTCGCTCGCCCGGTGCGGTTGCCGGACGCCGATCCCATGGTTAGCGTCGTGCGGGATGTGAAGCGGGATCCGGGGTGCTCGGCGAGATTCGTACGGGGAGGGTGGGACAGTGAGACGGACCGGCGGCCTGCGGCTCCTCGCCGCCGTCGCCGCGGTCACGATGGCCGCGTCGGCGTCCGCGTGCGGGTCCGATGCGCGCTCCGACGACGGGCCCGCACGGCGTACGGCGGCGGGGCACCGGACCACGGCGAGCGCCCGTCCCAGCCCCGACCCGGTCGACGCGCTCGTCCGGCGGATGAGCACGGCGGACAAGGTCGGCCAGCTGTTCATCCCGACCGTCCAGGGCACCACCGCGTCCGCCGCCGCCGCGATGATCGGGCAGTACCACCCGGGCGGCGTCATCTACTTCCCGGAGAACCTGCGCACCGCGCGGCAGACCGCGGCGCTGTCCAACGGCCTGCAGCGCGCGGCGATGAAGGCCGGGGTTCCCCTCCTCGTCGGCACCGACGAGGAGCAGGGCATCGTCTCCCGCGTGCCGTACATCACCCGGTTCCCGACGAACAAGGCGCTGGCCTCCACGAAGAACCCCGACGACGACGTACGCGCGGCGGCCCGCGTCACCGGCGAGGAGCTCCGCGCGATCGGCATCAACCAGGACTTCGCGCCGGTCTCCGACGTCAACGTCAACCCGCGCAACCCGGTGATCGGCGTCCGGTCGTTCGGCGCCGACCCGCAGAAGGTCTCCCACCTCGTCGGCGTCGCGATCGACGCCTACCGGGCGACCGGGCTCATCGCGACCGCCAAGCACTTCCCCGGGCACGGCGACACCGCGACCGACAGCCACACCGGCCTGCCGGTGATCAAGCATTCGATGGCGACCTGGCAACGCCTGGACGCGCCGCCGTTCAAGACCGCCATCGCCCACCACGTCGACATGATCATGACGGCGCACATCGTCGTCCCCGGCCTGGACGACTCGGGTGATCCGGCCACCATGTCCAAGACGGTCCTGACGGGCCTGCTCCGCCAGAAGCTCGGCTACGACGGGGTCGTGGTGACCGACTCCCTCAGCATGGCCGGGGCGACGATGAAGTACGGCGCGCCGCAGGCGGCGGTCCGCGCCGTACGGGCCGGCGCGGACATGCTCCTCATGCCGCCCTCCCTGAGCAGCGCCTACCGCGCCGTGCTGGCCGCGGTGCGGTCGGGGCAGATCCCGCAGAGCCGGCTCGACCAGGCGGTGACCCGCATCCTGCGGATGAAACAGGAGCGGGGGCTGTTCCGCTCGCCGTACGTCGACGTCTCCCAGGCCTCCCGGATCGTGGGTTCGGCGGAGCACCGTACGGCGGCGCGCAGGGTCGCGGCCCACGTTCGATCAGGTCGTTGACGATCATGTGACATCCGAAACCGTTGACGCGCGCCCGTGGGCGGAACTAAGTTCCAGAGGCTGGTCTCATCCAGTCATTTTCTTTCTATTCGTCTTCGGGGGCGGACGGAAGGAGTCTCGATGTCCCGTCGCCGACGGCTCGCCGCGATCAGCACGGCGTCGCTCGTGGCCATCGCCGGACTGGGTGCGGGGAGCGCCCAGGCGGCGTCCGCGCCCGGCAAGGACCAGAGTGTCCTGCGGGTCCTCCGCAAGATGAGTCTTGAGGAGAAGGTCGCCCAGCTGTTCGTCCTGCAGGTGTACGGCACGAGCGCCGACACCAAGGACCCGGCCGCCGTCGCGGCCAACCAGAAGCTGTACGGGGTGGACAACGCCGAGCAGCTGATCGCCAAGTACCACCCCGGCGGCATCATCTACTACTCCGTCGACCCGCCCAACCTGGCGAGCCCCCAGCAGGTCGCGCACATGTCCAACGGGATCCAGCACGCCGCCATGCGGCAGCGGGTGCCGATCCCGATGACCATCGTCACGGACCAGGAGCAGGGCAGCGTGGTGACCCGCGTGCCGGCTCCGTTCACGCAGTTCCCCGGCAGCCAGGCCCTCGGGGCCGGGCGCAAGCCGCGCGACGCGTACACCACCTCCAAGATCACCGGCCAGGAGCTGCGGGCGATCGGCATCAACACCGACTACGCCCCGGACTCCGACGTCAACGTCAACCCGGCGAACCCGGTGATCGGGGTCCGGTCGGTCGGCTCCGACCCGATGCTGGTCTCGAAGTTCGTGGCCGCCGAGGTCGACGGCTACCGGGCCTCGGGCGTCATACCAACCGCGAAGCACTTCCCGGGCCACGGCGACACCGACACCGACAGCCACACCGGCGTGCCGATCATCAAGCACACGAAGGAGCAGTGGGAGAAGCTCGACCTGCCGCCCTTCAAGGCCGCCATCGCGCACGGCGTCGACTCGATCATGACGGCGCACATCATCGTCCCGGCGCTGGACCCGTCCGGTGACCCGGCGACGCTGTCCAAGCCGATCCTCACCGGCATCCTCCGCGACAAGCTGCACTTCAAGGGCGTCATCGCCACCGACGCCCTCGCCATGCAGGGCGTCCGCGACAAGTACGGCGACGACCGCGTCCCGGTGCTGGCCATCAAGGCGGGCGCGGACGAGCTGGAGAAGCCGCCGGTGGACGCCAAGGGCAACGGCCTGTACGACCTACAGTTCCACGCGGTGGTCAACGCCGTGAAGAACGGGGAGCTCACCGAGTCCCGGATCGACCAGTCGGTCTACCGGCTGCTGGAGCTGAAGAAGACGCACGGCCTGTTCGCGAACCCGTACGTCGACGAGAGCAAGGTCGCCTCGCGGGTCGGCACGCCCGCGCATCTCGCCGCCGAGCAGCGCGTCACCGACCGCACGACCACGCTGGTCAAGAACGACGCCCTGCCGCTGAAGAAGGACGGCCGCAAGGTCCTGGTGACCGGCTGGGGCGTCTCGACCACCCAGACGCTCGCCGACGACATCCACAAGCGGGGCCCGGCCACGACGGTGTACCAGACCGGCGCGAGCCCCTCTCAGGCGACGATCGACCAGACCGTGGCCAAGGCCAAGGACAACGACGTCGTCGTCGTGACCACCAACCGCGCCTGGGATGTCTCCACGGAGTCCGGCCACAACGGGCCGGGCCAGGCGAACCTCGTCAAGGCACTGGTGGCCACCGGCAAGCCGGTCATCGTGGCTGCGGTACGCGACGCGTACGACATCGGGTACTTCACCGAGGCCAAGACCTACCTCGCCACCTACGGCTACACGCCGGCGTCGCTGGAGTCGCTGACCAAGGTGCTGTTCGGCGAGATCAGCCCCCAGGGCAAGCTGCCCGTCACGATCCCCGCCGCCGGTGACCCGAAGTCGACCCTCTACCCCTTCGGCACGGGCCTGACCTTCCGCAAGTAGTCCGCCCTGCCTCCCGCCCCATCGATGTCCGGATCGATGGGGCGGGGTGGGCGTCGACGCCCCTGGACCGGGTGTGGGACGGCGGGACCCCGCCGGTCGCCGTCCCACACCCGTGATCGATGAACACCATTCCCGGCTTCGGCGAAGCATGGAAGGACGCCGATCTTCGGGAACTCCCTGCCCCTCTCCGGCCAGGTACGGGGGAGACGTTGATCAACGACGTCCTTTCCCCGGCGCCGCGATGGTGCCCGAAGGCAAGGAGTGCGAATGGTCAAGAAGACGCTGGTCGGGCTGGGAGCCCTGGCCCTGGTCGCGGCGGGACCCGTGCCGCACGCGGGGGCGACGGCACCCGCCTCGCCGGTCAAGGTCGAACCGGCGCAACGCGGGCACGGGCCGTCCCACCGCGGAGTGGTGATCCAACGCAAGAGGAAGATGCCGAAGTTCGCGCGCCTGACGCGGACCAAGGCGGCCGGTGAGCACCTGCTGCAGGCCACGGTGCTCGACCGCAAGGGCGCGACCGCCACGTCGGACGAGGTGGACGGCCTGCGCATCTGGCCGCTGAACGGCGGCGACCCGTCCTTCGTCGACGTCGTGAACGGGCACGCCGAGGGGTCGCTGCCCCCCGGTGACTACACGATCAACGCGATCGTGAAGACGCCGGAGCCGGACGGGACGACGTCCACGTCGCTCATCTACCTGCCGAAGGTGACGGTGGCCGGCGACGTGTCGCTCACCCTGGACGCCCGGAAGGCCAACCCCGTCCACGTCGAGGTGGACAAGGCCGGGGCGAAACCGGCCGGGACCGTCGTCTGGGTCTCGCAGCGGATCGGCGGCGTGTTCCGGGACGTCACAGAGATCGATGGGGACCATCTCTATGTCACGCCGGCCGCCGAGGATGGCGGCGTCGAGTACGAGTTGCAGTCGCTGCTGACCCAGGATGGCAAGACCAAGGACAGCCCGTATTCGTACAACGTCGCCCGGAAGGCGGCAGGCATCCCCACGGACCCGAATCTGAGCGCCCGCACGAAGGATCTGGCGGCCGTGCAGACCGGGTACGCCGGCGAGGGCAAGCCGGCCTGCGCTCAGGAAGAGGCGGGTGTCGACTTCGGAAGCAGCGCCATCGCCATCTTCAACACGGAGACGGGAGGCCTGCCGGCGACGCGGACCGAGTATTACACCCCTGGGTTCGACTGGGACTTGACCGGGCTCATTACCACCTCGGACTGCGATTTCGAGAACGGGAACGAGGACGCCCAGTTCCGCAACGAGCGGTTCCCGAAGGCGGGGACGTACACACGGAGCTGGAACAAGGGTCCCCTCGGCCCGGCGGACGGCGAACTCGTCCTCGACACAGGCGACGGGACGGGGTACGACGCGGCGATGCTGTCCGGGACCGACGGGGTGAGCAACGTCGGGGGCTACTCCTTCATGAAGGGCGACTCGGCGCTCGTGAGCCTGAGCGGAGAGAGCATTGGCCAGAGCATCGTCCCGGGCTATGGCGCGATCTGGGCGCGCCCCGCACCGGGCAGGTACACGCTGACCACGAACGCCACGCGGTCGGCGCCCTGGTCGGATCTGGCGACGAGCCAGCACGTCGTCTGGGACGTCACCGTGGGCCAGGACAACGTCATCAAGCTCCCGACCGTGCAGTACCGGACGGCCCTGGACGACACGAATCAGGCGCGCGCGAACACGACGCAGACCCTGACGGTGGTGCCGCAGCAGGCGAAGGCGGGGGTCGAGCCGTCGCTGTGGACGTCCTTCGACGACGGTAAGTCCTGGACTCCGGTCTCCCTCCGCGCCGACGGTGACCAGTGGGTGGCGTCCTTCCGCAACCCGGCCAAGGGGTTCGTCTCGCTGCGGACGAAGATCGACGGCGCGGTCGACCAGACCGTGATCCGCGCTTACGGCATCCGCTGACGCCGGACCGTACGACGTGACGGCCCTCCGCCCGGTGCGGCGAGGGCCGTCACCGCGTCCGGATCACTCGCGGACGGTCACGCCCGCGCGGCGGAGGGCCAGGCGGGTGGCGCCCAGCGTGCCGTCGTGGGCCACGGACGCCTCGACGCCGAACCGCTCGTGGAGCCCGGCGCGTACGGCGTCGGCGACCGGCCCGCTCTCCAGCAGGGAACCGGCCACCACGACGCCCGGACGGCCCCGCGACCGCGTGGTCTCCTCCAGCGCGGGACGGATGGCGTCGACGTCGGCGAGGAGCCAGTCCGCGGCCTCGGCGACGATCCGCCGGGCCACCTCGTCGCCCGCCGTTGCGGCGGCGGTGACCAGTGGGGCCAGTCTGCCGAGCCCGGCGGGCGGCCCGCCGTACACCTCTTTGAGGATCGCCTGCGGGAGCGCGGCTCCCGAGGACATCGCGGCTCCGGCCGTGTCGCCGGTGCCGACGGTCAGTGTCTTGAGGTCGAGTTCCGCGAGGAGCGGCGCGGCGGCCTCCCCGAGCAGCAGCCTCGGCACGCTCTCGGCCAGGGTGGTGGGGGCGCCGCGCCCGTCGTACGCGCGCAGCGCCGCGCGAACCGCCTCGGTGCCGATCCACACTCCGGACCCCTCGTCCCCGACCAGCCAGCCGTAGCCGTCGGCGCGGCGGACGAGCGCGCCGTCGTCGATCACGGCGGCGCCCGCACCCGTGCCCGCGAAGATCACCAGCCCGGCCGGCTCGGGGCTCGCCGCGGCGAACGCGATCGCGATGTCGGTGACCACTTCCGGTTGTCCCGGGATGCCCAGCGTCCGCCACGCGGCGTTCGCGGCGGCGACCGCCTTCGGCCGCCCCGCCGACCCGGCGCCCGCGATACCGAAAACACCGCCTACTATCTGTAGCGGGTCCAGGTCGCCCAGAGCGGCCTGAACCGCCGTGGTCAGCGCACCGGCCGGGTCGGCACTGGAGTTAGGATTGGCGCCAGGCCCACGGCCACGACCAGCGACAACGCCGTCGACAGCGACGATCGTGGCACGGGTGTTGGTGCCTCCCGCGTCCACGCCCACGACGTACGGACCCTTCACGTTAGAACACACACTGTGACCGTAGAACATGGCATATTGACAGTGAATCATTTTCGTAAGAAAATTTCTTCCATGAGCAAGGTCGGGCCCGACCCCGGGCCGGCGGCCGACGGTGCGAGCGCCTCGCTCAGCACGGTCGTTCGCGTTCGTTCCCTGTTGCCCTCTCTGCCCCCCGCTGAAGCGCGTGTAGCCCAGCGCGTCATCGACGATCCGGAGGCGGTGGCCAACTCCACCATCACCGAGCTCGCGCAGGCCTGCGGCACCTCGGAGACCACGGTCATCCGGTTCTGCCGCGCGATCGGCTTCGCCGGCTACCCGGAGCTGCGGCTGACCCTGGCCACCGAGGCCGGGCGCGCCCAGGGGGTCACCGGCGGGCGCGTCGTCGGCAGCGACATCAGCACCGATGACACGCTCCAGCAGGTCGTGGAGAAGATCTCCTTCGCCGACGCGCGTGCCGTCGAGGAGACCGCCAACCAGCTCGACATCGAGGCGCTCGAGCGGGTCGTCGCGGCGATCGTCGACGCGCGCCGGGTCGACATCTACGGCGTGGGCGCCAGCGCCTTCGTCGCCCTGGACTTCCAGCAGAAGCTGCACCGCATAGGGCGCACCTCCTACGGCTGGTCGGACGCGCACATCATGCTCACCAGCGCGGCCGTCCTGGAGCCCGGCGACGTCGCGGTCGGCATCTCGCACACCGGCACCACGGTGGACACGATCGACGCGCTCAACGTCGCGAAACGGCGCGGTGCGACCACGGTCGCGCTGACCAACTTCCCGCGCTCGCCGATCGCCGAGGCCGCCGACTACGTCCTGACCACGGCGGCCCGGGAGACCACCTTCCGGTCGGGCGCGACGGCGAGCCGGCTCGCCCAGCTGACCGTCGTGGACTGCGTCTTCGTCGGCGTCGCACAGCGCACGTACGAGCCGACCCGCGAGCATCTGGAGGCGACCCGCGAAGCGGTCCGGGTCCGCCGTGTGGGATCGGATCGGAGGCGCCGGTGACCGATCGCCTCTCCGTAGGGGTATTGCAGGGGGTCCCCACCGAGGGTCGCAATCCGCGCACCGTCGACATCGACCTGCTGCCCACCCTCGACGTGCTCCGTCTCATCAACGCCGAGGACGAGCAGGTGCCCAGTGCGGTGGCGAAGGTGCTGCCGCAGGTCGCCAAGGCCGTCGACCTCGCCGTCGACGCGCTGCGCGGCGGCGGGCGCGTGCACTACTTCGGCGCCGGCACCTCCGGGCGGCTGGCGGTCCTGGACTCCGCCGAGCTCCCGCCGACGTTCGGCATCGAGCCGGGTCTCGTCGTCGCCCACCACGCGGGCGGGCTCGGCGCGCTGTCCCAGGCGATCGAGGACGTCGAGGACGACGAGGACCTCGGAGCCCGCGACGCCGAGGACGTGCGCCTCGGCGAGTTCGCCGTGGGGATCACCGCGAGCGGCCGCACGCCCTACGTCGTGGGCGCGCTCCGCGCCGCAGCGGAACAGGGCGCTCACACCGCGTTGATAAGCTCGAACCCGGCCGCGGCATTCGGTGCCGAGGTCGACGTCAACATCGCCGTGGACACCGGGCCCGAGGCCGTGACCGGCTCGACCCGGATGAAGGCGGGCACCGCCACCAAGCTGGTGCTCAACGCCATGTCCACGGCCGCGATGGTGCGGCTCGGCCGCACCTACTCCAACCTCATGGTCAGCGTGAACGCGCTCAATTCCAAGCTGCGCGGCCGCGTGATCAAGATCCTGGTCGAGGCGACCGGTCTGGACGCCGAGACGTGCGCGGCGGCGCTGGCGGGAGCCGGCGGCGACACGCGCACCGCGTTGCTGTCCCTGTTGTGCGACGTTCCCCCCGACCACGCGGCCGAGGCGCTGGCGGCGGCGGGGGGCTCCGTACGGGACGCCATGCGCGGGATCCGGCCTGAGGTCTAGTCGGACGTCGGGGGCAGCTGAGAAAGGGGTCATCCTCCTGATGCGGAAGTTCTGCACGCTTGTCGCGGCGCTCGGCGTCGCCTTCGCCCTCCCGGCGTGCGCACCGAGCACGAGCAGTGGCGGTGGCAAGGTCCACCTCACTGTCCTGTCGTGGCGTCCCGAGGACACCGCGGGATACAAGAAGATCTTCGCCGCCTACGAGAAGAAGCATTCGAAGGTGACGATCGACTTCAAGCCGATCAAATCCACCGACTATCTGACGGTGCTGCCGAACGAGCTGAAGAAGTCGATGGGCGGACCCGACGTCGTCCAGCTGAAGCCGTACGGGCCGCTGCAGTCCTACATCAAGGCGGGCAACCTCGTGCCGCTCGACGGCCAGGTGAACGTCAGCGGCTGGCAGGACAAGGTCCTGCAGGCCGCCAAGGGCAAGGACGACGGCAAGCTGTACGGCGTCCCGTACGCCCTGCAGACCCTGCAGGTCATCTACAACAAGAAGATCTTCGCGGACCAGAAGATCGACCCGCCGAAGACGTGGGCCGACTTCACCGCCGCCTGCGACAAGCTCAAGAAGGCCGGCATCACCCCGCTGGCCACGAGCGGCCTGCAGCCGTGGGTCCTCGCCATCGACCACCAGATCTTCGGCGCGACCCGCTACGGCGGCAACGACTTCGAGCAGGCCGTCCTCACCGGGAAGAAGAACTTCACCGACCCGGACTATACGGCCTCGCTGTCGACCGTCGCGGGCCTGAAGTCGTACTTCCCCGACAAGGTCGCCGCCGTCGACTACCCGGACGCGCAGACGCTGTTCACCAGCGGCAAGGCCGCGATGTACCCGGGCGGCTCGTACGAGGTCGGGCCGTTCACCAAGACGTCGCCGGACCTGCAGCTCGGGTTCTTCGACGCCCCGCCTGCGCCCGGCGCCAAGGTGAACCAGCCGCTCACCTCCGGCTACGTCGACGGGTCGTACGGCGTCAACGCCCACTCCGAGCACAAGGCCGAGGCCACCGAGCTGGTGAAATGGATGGCGACGCCGGAGTTCGGGCAGCTGTACGCCGGCACGCTCAAGCAGATCTCGACCGTGCCCGGCACGACGCCCGGCGACCCGCTGCTCGCCCAGGCGTACCAGAACTATCAGTCTCACGGAGCGACCTACATGATGGTCGTCGACTTCGGCTACGGGAACCCCCTCGGCCGTGACCAGGAAGGGCTGGCCCTGCAGAAGATGCTGGGCGGCTCCTCGGCCGCGGACGCGGGCAAACTCGTCCAGAAGGGCATTTCAGCGTGGTTCAAGCCCAGCGGAGGCTGAGGCGTCCGGTCGGAGCCGGCGGCGGGCGACCCCGCCGCCGGGTCCTGCTGGCCTTCCTGCTGCCCGCTCTGGCGCTGTACACGGTGTTCATCGTCTATCCGCTGGTCTCCGCCGCGCAGTACAGCGTGTACTCGTGGTCGGGGAACAAGCAGAACGGCTTCGCCGGCCTGGCGAACTTCCGTGACCTGTTCACCAAGTACCCGCTGAGCGAGCAGGTGTGGCGCGCACTCGGCCACAACGCCTTGTTCTTCATCGGCACGATGCTGATCCAGACCACCCTCGGACTGACGTTCGCGGTGCTGCTGCACAAGTCGCGGCGGGGCAAGCGGTTCCTGCAGACCGCCTACACGCTGCCGCACCTGGTCAGCCCGATCGTCGTCGGCTACCTGTGGTCGATCATGCTCAACCCGCAGTTCGGCGCGGTCAACGCCGCACTGCGCGGCGTCGGCCTCGGCTCGCTCGCCCAGCCGTGGCGCGGCGACCCGCACCTGGCGCTGCCCGTGGCGATCGTTGTGAACGCCTGGCAGTGGGTCGGCTTCCCGATGCTGCTGTTCGGCGCCGCCCTCGCCGGGATCCCCGACGAGTACGAGCAGGCCGCCCGCGTCGACGGCGCGTCGTCGTGGAAGGTGTTCCGGCGGATCACGCTGCCGCTGCTCACGCCTGTGATGGGCATCGTGACCGTGCTGACCTTCATCGGCACCTTCAACGTGCTCGACCTGATCTACGCGCTGCAGGGATCCCAGGGCAACCCGCAGTACGCCACCGACGTCCTCGGCCTGGTGTTCTACCGCACGGCGTTCGAGAACCCCGACCCGAACGCCATCGGCCAGTCCTGCGCGCTCGCCGTCTGCATGTTCGTCCTGATCTTCGGGGTCTCTTTGGCGGCCAACCACGTCTTCCGCCGGATGGAGGAACGCGTGCGATGAGCAGCACACTCACGGTCCGTAAACCGACCGCCGTGGCCGCGGCCACGCGGACCCTCCGCAAGCGCCCGCGGGTCGGCGGGGTGGCCTCGGTCCTCCTGCTGTGGACGTACGCCCTGGCGGCCCTCGCGCCGCTGATCATCATGGCGTTCAACTCGCTCCGCACCGAGAAGGACCTGGCGAACCAGCCGCTCGGGCTGCCCCTCCACCCGGCGTTCGAGAACTACGCTCACGCCTGGTCCGAGGGCAACTTCAGCACCTACTTCGTGAACTCCGTGGTGATCACGGTGAGCTCGGTGCTCCTCGGCACCGGAGTCTCCGTGCTCGCGGCCTACCCGCTGGGGCGCTACCGCTTCCGCGGCCGCGGGGCGCTGTCGTCGTACTTCCTCGCCGGCCTCATGCTGCCGATCCGGCTCGGCGCGGTCCCGGTGTTCTACCTGGTCAACTCGCTCACGACGGCGTTGCCGGGGGTCGACTCCCGGTTCTGGCTGATCTGCGTGTACGCGGGGAGCGGCGTGCCGTTCTCGGTCTTCGTGCTGACGGCGTTCTTCCGGCAGCTGCCGATGGAGCTGGAAGAGGCCGCCCGCATCGACGGCGCGGGCGAGCTACGGCTCTTCGCGCGGATCATGGTGCCGATGGTGCGGCCCGCGCTCACGACCGTGGCGTTGTTCCAGTTCATTCCGCTCTGGAATGACTTCTTCTTCCCGCTGGTGTTGCTGAAGGACGATCAGTACACGCTGCCGACCGGCCTGACCCGGTTCTTCGCCGAGTTCGAGGCCTCACACGCGCAGCTGTCCGCCGGGCTGGTGATCACGACGATCCCACTGGTGCTGCTCTTCCTGGTGGCCACCAAACAGATCGTCGCCGGCCTCACCGCTGGAATGTCCAAATGATCGCCTTTTGTTTGCGCCGATAGTATCCGAGTATTGTCATCGCCTTGCCGGGGTGGATTTGGTAGTCTCATTTCGGTGCTTAGGCGAAAGCCGAACATCCCATCCTAAGGTCGTCCCCCTGCAGGGGCGGCCTTAGTGTATTTTCGCGCTGGTTATGCGCCTCCTCTCTCGTGCGACTCGGCCTCCGAGACTTTTTCGGGGTTGCTATCTGCTCCACTTTTAGCCAGGCCGAGCTGCGGCTACTGCGGATTTGTCGCGCACGAACGGCTCTGCCTCCTCCTAGGGAAATCGGTGCCGTCGCTCAATATTCGTGAACCGGTTTTTGAGTCTGTCGTTTTTGTGTGGATATAGAGCATTGCTTAGCGGCGATCTTGCGATAGCATGTTCGATGAACTGGGGCGTTAATAGCGTACCGAAAGAGGTGCGGCGTGACTCAGATAGCGTGTGCCGTTTCCTCTTACGGATATGCGCCGGGGTGGGATGGGGATCCGGCCTACGTATGGCCGGGTGAATTCATCGAAGAGCTGGCGCCGGTGCTGTGGTTCGATGACGGTCTGGACGTGGATGGGTCCCACCTGGAGGTTCCGCCGGGTCCAGGGTCAGCGGCGGCGCTGGCCGCCACGGGTGTGGCATCGCTGGACGATGATGGTCTGCTGACTGCGATCGGCGCTTGGCGACGGCTGGGCTCGTGGGCAAAGGCTGGAGAACTGGCCGCTGTGGCGGCGTTGCTTGAAAAGCGCACCCGATGTGGGGGCGGTGTGCAGGCGTTCGAGTCCGCCGTGAGTGAGATCCAGTTGGAGCTCACCTTGACCGGCTGGGGTGCCGCGCGGTTGCTAGAGCTGGCCTGCCCGCTGGCCGACAAGCTGCCGGGCACCATGGACGCCCTTCGTCAGGGGCTGATCGATGAGGCCAAGGCGCGGGTCATCGCCCGTGCCGTCGACGGCGTTGCGGACGCCGCCACCGCGCGGCTGATGGAGCGGCGTGTGCTGCCCGAGGCGCCACGGCAGACGACCGGGCAGTTGCGGAGCGCGGTCCAGCGGGCGTTGATCGAGGTCGACCCTGGCGCGGCCGAACTCCGCCGTGTGAATGCCGAAGCCGGTCGCCGCGTCGAGTTGCGGGCCACGGACGACCACACCGCCGACTTGTGCGGGCGTGACCTTCCCGCCGACCAGGCGTTGGCCGCCGACAACCGCATCACCGCATTGGCGCGAGCGCTCAAGACCGACGGATCCTCGCATTCCTTGGCTTTCCTGCGTGCCCAGGTCTTTCTCGATCTGCTGCTGGGCGCCGGCCCCACGCCCAGCTGGCCACCGACGAACGATCAGCCCGACGAACGGCCCGACACCGATTGGGTCGACGGGCCAGACGGCATCGAACCGGCCGACCAGTGGGCGGGCACGCGTGAGGCCGACCGTCCTGCCCGGCTGCCAGTGTCCCGGTCGGCGTCCAAGGCCGGTTTCGTCGGCACGGTCCACCTGATCGTGCCGCTTCATACGCTGCTCGGGATGGCGGATCAGCCCGGCGACGTTCCCGGCCACGGTGCGGTCCCGGCCTCGGTGGCGCGCGCGATCGCGGCCACGGCCACCGGGCGGCGGTGGTGTTACACCGCGATCGGCCAGTCCGGGCGCGCCGTCGGCCACGGGCACATTCCGGCACCTCATGACGGCGACGAGGCGATGAGCCGAGAGGCCTTGGCGAACCTCATCACGGCACATCTCGGTGGTCTCGAGACGCGTCCTGGCTGTGGGCACGGCCCCACCTCGGTCGACGGTCCGGACAATCAGCACACCCAGGGCGCCTACCGGCCGCCGGAGGCCCTGCGTCACAGTGTCGAGACCCGCGACCGTACGTGCAGATTCCCGACCTGTCGAAGACCGGCAGAAGCCTGCGACCTCGACCACACGGTTCCGTATGACGAGGGCGGAGCGACGTGCGATTGCAACCTCGCAACGCTGTGTCGGAAACACCACCGGCTGAAACAATCAGCGGGATGGACATTGCTCCACCCTGAGCCGGGACGACTGATCTGGGTGACACCCACCAGACGGAAATACGTCGTCAGCCCGGACTCGTACGCATAGCGGACTTCAGCGATCGTTCCGGCAGTCATGGGATACCGGCGGCGATGTCAGCGCGTAGTGATACCTATCGGTGGCATGGATGCTGATCAGGCTGACCCTGCTGATCTGGAAGCTCTCCGGGCGACCTTCGATGTGGACTCGTGCGAACCACCTCTAGGGTGGGAAGCGGTGCGTGCTTTTGAAACGGAGCACGGGATCGTGCTGCCCGAGCCGTATCGGACGTTCGTCGCGGAGGTCTGCGACGGCTCTGCCTCGGGGCCGCCGGACTACGGACTTCTCCCGCTGGCGGAGATGCCCGGGGACTGGGGAGATGGTCGCCCTCAGCGAGCGCCGGCCAAGCCGTTCCCGTTGACCGCACCTTGGCTGTGGGAGGGAGACGAGGATGACCCACGGCCGCAGGATGAGGTCGACGAAGCCATTTCCAAGGTCTTCGATCACGGTTCGATCGTTCTGGGCACTGACGGCTGCGGCATGTATTGGCATCTCATCGTCACGGGGCCGCACCGCGGACACGTCTGGAACATCTGCGGCGAAGGCGCGGCGCCTTTCGGCGCCGAGTTCGGATTCACCACCGGGTCCCCCGGCTTCGCCGGATGGGTAAAGCACTGGGCTGCCCACAAGCCCTGGTTCGATGTCGCATGAGGTCAGCCGCGCAGGTATGTGTCGAGCTCCTCGGCGGTCATCTCGTCGAACCGGCTGAGGGCCACTCCGAGGAAGCGGAGCTGATCGATGTCGCTGGTCGCCACACAGACCTGACCACCGGCCCTCCGCCACAGCGGAAGCCCGCCGGTGTCCAGTGCCGACGACCACCCCTGCGGCGGTACCGGCAGCAGGTCGGTATGAGCCCGCTGACTCCGCTGCAGGCTCATCCGTGCGGCGGCCGGGTATTTGCGGATGAGGAAGTCGAGCCGCAACAACTCCCTCGCCTCGGACGGTGGTCGAGCCGCCAGCGAGTCGACCAAGGCACGTAGCGCCGGAAGCGAGCGCATGAGCCGTTCCTCGGGCGTCATCGTCCCGTCTCCGTACGCCGCAGTGGGACGCAGACGACCTTGCTGATCGATCGGACCAGTTCCTCGGCGTCGTCGACGGTGAGGAGCCGGGATGAGTCGTTCAGGTTGCCGATCGGGACTCCCCACGACCAGTGCCATCGGAGGTGCCCTTGTGTATCCGGTTTGCAGATGATCCTCTCGCTGAGGTGATTGCTTATCCCGTGTATGAAGATTTCCGCGCCATACTGCTCGGCGCGTAGCCCCGCCGTCTGGCATTCCTGGGTCAGCCACTTCGCGTACGCATGAATGTCTTCCGGTCTGTACGGTTTCACGACCAATTCCGTTCTGCTCGCCCGCCGATTTCCGGTGACCAGACTCGTACGCTGAGTTACTTTGAGGCTACATACAGGCAACACCTGATGGCACCCCCGGCCCCCGAAGGACTCACGATGGCGAATGGCGCTCTGACGCGAGACCCCCTGATTCGAGCGTTCGGCGCGGTGCTCCGCGGTCACCGCGAGGCGGCCCGGCTCTCCCGGCCGGCGCTGGCCAGCGCGCTGGGCTGCACCCCTCAGTGGATCGAGAAGCTGGAGACGGGCCAGCGTGCGCCATCGGAGGCGGCTTCGGAAGACCTCGACACCTACTTCAAGACGCCGGAGACGTTCCACCGGATGTGGGTCGAGATCCGGCGCGCCGGCAAGTGCGCAGAGCTACCACCAGGGTTCTCCGGATTCATCGATCTGGAGGTAAAGGCGACCGTGATGTACATATTCGAGAGCATGGCCATCACCGGCCTGTTCCAGACGTCGCAGTACGCCTATGAGGTGCTCAAGACCGGACGGACGACTGACGCGATCGAGCAGCTCATCGCCACCCGTATGGAGCGTCAGCAGATTCTCGCTCGCGAGAACCCTCCCCAGATTGTTCTGATCCTGGACGAGTGGGTTCTGCACCGGCCGGTCGGCGGCCAGGAGGTCCGCAAAGAGCAGATCGCCTGCTTGATCGAACACGCCCAACAGCCAAACGTCACAGTCCAGATCGTGCCTGGCAGGACCGGCGCATACCTCGGGTTCATGGGTTCGTTCACCCTGCTGAACTTCGACGATCGTTCCGATGTTGTGTACATCGAGGGGCACGCTGAAGGTCAAGTGATTGATCAGCCCGACAAAGTGCGGGATCATGAGCTCAGCTTTAACCTGATCAGGGGTGTGGCCATGTCCGTAGATGACTCGTTGGCTCTACTCCGCACGATCTTGGAGAACTCATGAAGACTCTGGATCTGTCCACCGTCTCATGGCGCAAGAGCAGCCGTAGCGGCAACACGGGCGGCCAGTGTGTCGAGGTCGCCGCCATATCTCCGATGGTCACCGCTCGCGACGCCGCCCAGACGACGGACGCCTAGCCGACGCAGCCGAGCCCGGCGTCGTTCTCCACGGCCGGGCTCGAACGGCTGGACCTGACCACAACGTCGGCGGGATGCCGATCCGGCTCGCTATCGGCTGATCCTGCGACTCCGCGTTCGGTCGATGGCGGCGAGTGTGATCAGTAGCCGGGGTCCGCGCCGCCGCTCGCCTCGATCAGCCAGTACAGCGTTCCGGTGCCGAAGGGCAGTCCGGTCGTGGCGACGTCGATCCAGCCCGTGCCCGGTGCGTCGGTTCCGGCATGCCACCACCACCAGCTCCGGTCGCCTCCGCCCTCCTCTTCGTTCGGGTCGAAATGGAAGAGCCAGTTCGAAAGGCTCCACGGCGCCTTGTCGTCGGTGGTCTCCTCTGCGGCGGTGGTCTCCTCTGTCGGCGTCGTGGCCTGCCAGCGCTCCAGCCAGGCGGCGGCCCGGTCGGCAGGATCGAAGACCGGTCCCGGCGGCTTGACCTCCGGTGCGGACCGCTCGACGAACCAGGAGGGGAGGATCTTCGGCCACTCTTCCTCAGCGGGCCATGAGTCCATCCGCTCGACAACGCATCCGAGCACCTCGCGCGCACGGGCGATCACGGCCGCCGGGTCGGTCGCCGTGAAGAACACGCGTACGAGCATCAGGCCTTCGTCGTCATCTTCGGCGGGGCCGGACTGGATGCGCCGCAGCTCGCCATCGGAGATCCTCATATCCTGAATTTTGCAGGATCTTGGTGAATGCGGGGGCTTCTGGAGGCGTCCTCCGCCTCCGCTTGCGGAGAAATCAACCGGCGGCGGCGATGATGCTCTGGATCCGGGCCGGCGTCGTGACCGCGCGGACGGTCTCCGGCGGGTACAGCGCGCCGCCCATGAAGATGTCCGGCCGGGTGTGGCGGGACGGCGACGGCAGTGCCTCCGAGGCGGTGAAGTGCATCTCCTCGGTGCCGGTCTGCTCGGCGACGCGGGCGGCGGTGCGTTCGTTGATCCCGCCGGCCGCCAGGATGACGATCCGGCCGTCCGCCTTCTCGACGAGGCGCGCGAGCATGTCCGCGCCCTCCAGGGCGCTGGGCGCCGCGCCGGAGGTGAGCAGCCGGTCCACGCCGAGGGCGACGACGTCCTCGAACGCCGCCTCGGGGTCGCGGGTGACGTCGTACGCCCGGTGGAAGGTGACGCTGAGCGGGCGGGCGGCCTCGACGAGCCGTGCGCACAGCTCGGTGTCGATGTCCGCGTCGGGGGTCAGGGCGCCGATGACGACGCCGTCCGCCCCGGCGGCCTTGACCGCCGCGATGTCACGCAGCATGACCTCGGCCTCGGCGGGGCCGTACACGAAGTCTCCGCCGCGCGGGCGGATGATCACGTGGACCTTGACCCGGCCGGCCGCGGCGGCGACCGCCTGCTCGATCATCCCGATGCTCGGCGTGATACCGCCCTCGAACAGGGCGGCGCAGAGCTCCACCCGGTCGGCACCGGCCTCCGCCGCGGCGGCGACGCCGTCGGCCGAATCCAGGCAGATCTCGTAGCGCACGTTCGGTTCCTTTCGGAGAGGGTTGGAGCAGTTCCAGGGGTCGGAGCGGTTCCCGGGTCAGAGCAGTTCCGGGGTCAGGTCCGGGTCGGGCATGTCGGAGTCGAATGGGAACAGCGGCCGCCGTACGCGGTGGTGGCCGAGCCGGAGCAGGTCCTGGTCGACGCCGCCGGGTGTGAGGGCGAGCAGCCAGTCGGCCGCGAGGTCGTACAGCTCCGGCTCCAGGTAGCCGATTTTGACGATGACCAGGTCGGTCGCGGCGGGGTCCAGGCCGAGGAAGGTGAAGTCGCGGATCTCGTGGTACGGCTTGCGGCGGGCCGTCACGATCACGTGCAGTCCGCCGGTCCTGAGCACCGCGATGTCGCCGCCGACCGGGTCGTCGCGGCGAAGTGCCTGCACCGTGCCCGCGAGGGCGACCGGGCCGGCCGGGCCCGAGTCGATTTTGCCGCCGACCCGCAACGTCACCTCGGCGCCCTCGCCGGCGGCGAACGCGGCGTCCACCGCCTCGGGGTCCACGATGCTCGCGTAGATCGCGCTGACCTTGCCGAGACGGAGCTCCTCGACGCCGAGCAGGTACTCCAGCGTGGCGGAGACGTCGCCGGCGCCGCCGGCGGTGGGGTTGTCCCCGGAGTCGCTGATCAGGAACGGCCGGGCGTCGCTGTCGATCGCCGACCGGACACAGTCCGCCAAACCCCCGGTAGGGGCGACGAAGGCGAAGTCCGCGCGGGCGTTCCAGTACGCCTCGGCCAGGCCGCGCGCCTGCTCGGTGACGGTCGCCTCGTCGTCGCCGGTGACGACCACGGCGGCCCGGCAGCGGGGCTCGTCGGCCCAGGCGTACCCGACCCAGATCGCGGCGTCGAGCACGCCGGGCATGGCCTCGACCTCGGGCACGCGGGCGTACAGGCTCTTGGCGGGCTCGATGCGGGTGCTGGTCTTCTCGCCGGGCAGCAGCACCGGCACCTGGACCCAGGCCTTGAGCGGGCGCCCGCCCTCGCGCAGGCGGGTCACGAGGTTGCGCGCCGCGCGTTCCCGGGACTCCCAGGCGTCCTCGTGCGGTGCCATCCGGTAGCAGGTGATCAGGTCGACCGTGGAGGCCAGCTCGCGGGAGACGTTCCCGTGGAGGTCCATGGACGCGGAGATCAGCGTCTCCGGGCCGACGGCCGCTCGTACGGCGGCGGCCAGGCCGGCCTCCGCGTCGGTGCGTCCGGTGACGCTCATGGCCCCGTGGATGTCGAAGAACAGGCCGTCCAGCGGCCCGGCGGCTTTGGCGCGTTCCACGATCTCGGCTTCGAGGGCGTCGTACACGTCCGGGTCGACCGCACCACCGGGCAGGGAGACGGCGTGCAGCAACGGCACCCACTCGATCGCCTCGCACCACGGCCGCGGCTCCCGGATCCACGGATACCGGGCCAGGAGGGCGTCGTCCCGGGTGACCGTGAAGTCGGCCAGGCGGGTCAGGTGAGGGGAGAAGGTGCTCGACTCGATCGCGATGCCGGCGATGCCGATGCGCAGTGCCGTCACGGGGGACTCCTTCTAGGCGGGGAGGGCCACGCCCTGGTCGATGATGAGGCGGCCGATGCCGAGCAGGCCGGCGTCGGGCCCGGCGACGCTCTCGCCGATCTCCAGGTCCTGCGTGGTGGGGGGCAGGCACCGCTCGTACAGGACGCCGCGTGCCGCCGCGACGAACAGGTCGCAGGCGGCCAGCGCGCCGCTGAGGATGACCGCCTGGGGGTTGAGGAAGTTCACGATCGTGGTGAGGACCTCGCCGAGCTGTCGGCCGGCGAACCGGACGTTCGTCGTGACCGTCGGGTGCCCGTCACGGGCCAGGCGCACGAGGTCGGCGGTGTTCTCGACGTCGACGCCGTCGGCGTTCACGGCGGCGACCAGCGCCGCGCCGCTGGCGATGGTCTCCAGGCAGCCGAAGTTGCCGCAGCTGCACGGCCGCTCACCGCCCGCCGGAACGCGGTTGTGGGTGATGTCGCCGGCGAAGCCGCGGGCGCCCCGGTGTAGTCGGCCGTCGCTCACGACCGCCGCGCCGACGCCGGTGCCGGCCTTGACGAAGACGAAGTCCCGCAGCCCCGGGCCGCGCGCGACCGTCTCGCCCATCGCCATGAGGTTCGCGTCGTTCTCGACCACGAGCGGTGCCGTGAACCGCCTGCCCAGGCGCTCACGTACGGAGTAGCCGTTCCACCCGGGCATCCGGGAGGGCCCGACCATGACGCCGTCGAGGTCGACCGGACCGGGCAGGCCGATCCCGACGCCGAGCACCGGGCGCCCCGCGCCGAGGTCATCGAGCGCGTCCATGACCTGGTCGAGGATGGGCTCCGGCCCGGCGGTGACGTCGATCTCCTGATCGCGGACCGTCTCGGGCCGGCCCGTCCCGTCCAGCGCCGCCAGGCGTGCGTGGTGGCCGCCCAGGTCGGCGGCCAGCATCACGCCCTCGCCGGCGGGCACGCTGAGCAGGCGCGGCCGCCGGCCACCGCGTGAGCGGCCCTCGCCGGATTCCAGGAGCAGACCGGAGTCGAGCAGCTCCTGCACGTGGGTGGAGACCGTCGACGGAGCCCAGCCGAGCAACCGGGCCAGCTCGGCCCGGGACGTTGCCTGGCCCGACGCGACGAGCCCGATGATCTGCGCGGCCGACACGGCGGCTCCTTCGTCGAATGACCGGGGAACTTAATTCGATTCCGAACATTAATGCATCGGATCGAGCGGAACAATAGCAAGCCGGTGCCAGTGAGTCCATCGATGATGCATGTAACACGACGGTAACCGGGCGATCTGTGGGGGTCGAGGGCGTTACTTGATTCGAATCGGTCTTGTCTTGGTTCGATGGGGCGATGTATCGTCACCGCCACATCGCCACTGATCCCCACCGGACCGGCCCCCTCGTACGAAGCCGTCGGCCCGGTCGGCCGAACCGACTCGCTGAACCGCGGACGACGTCCGTACCTCCCGTCAGGAGCACCGATGAAGAGACCATCGCCTTCGTTCCCGGCGGCCGCTCGCACCCCGCTGGCGGTGCTCGGCGTGGCCGCCACCCTGCTGGCGGCCGGATGTTCCTCCGGTACGCAGGGATCGTCGGCGAGCGGCGGCACCCCCCAGAAGGGCGGGGCGGTGACGTTCGCGCTGCCGCCCAACGCCACGCCGAACTGGATCTTCCCGCTGGGCACCCCCGGCCACCTCGCCGGGTACAACAGCGCGATCCGGCAGAACGTCTTCCTGCCGCTGTACGCCTTCAACGGGTCGAGCGGCACCGTGGCCATGGACGAGAAGGCCGGTGCGGCGAAACCGCCGGTCTACTCGAACGGCGGCAAGACCGTCACCATCACGCTGAAGGACCTGACCTGGGCGGACGGTCAGAAGATGACCAGCCGCGACGTGGAGTTCTGGTTCAACCTGGCCAAGGCCAACAAGGACCAGTGGGGCAACTACGCCAAGGGCGACCTGCCGGACAACGTCGCGAAGTTCACGACCGTGGGCGACACGACGTTCAAGCTCGACCTGACCCGGGCGTACAACCCGGACTGGTTCACCGCCAACCAGCTCACCTACGTCACGCCGCTGCCGCACGCCTGGGACGTCGAGACCGCCGGCGGCAATGCCGGTGACTTCGACCGTTCGACGGACGGCGCCAAGAAGGTCTTCAAGTACCTCATCGGCGAGGCCGGCAAGCTGTCGGAGTACGCCACCAACCCGCTGTGGAAGGTCGCCAACGGGCCGTTCACGGTGAAGGAGTTCACCACCACCGGCCAGGTGACGCTCGCCAAGAACCCGAAGTACTCCGGCGACGACGCCGCCCACCTGGACACCGTGACGTTCAAGCCGTTCACCTCCGCTCAGGCGGAGCTCAACGTCCTGCGCTCCGGCGGCGTCGACTACGGCTACCTGCCGGCGCTCGCGGTCGCACAGCAGAAGACCATCGAGAACAGCGGCTACCAGGTGAAGCCCTGGAACGGCTGGGCGATCACCTACATCCCGTACAACTTCAACAACCCGGACATGGGCGCGGTGTTCAAGCAGCTCTACATCCGGCAGGCCGTGCAGACGTCGATCGACCAGGCGACCATCTCGCGCGTCATCTGGCACGACCAGGCCGCCCCCGGGTACGGGCCGGTGCCCCAGCAGCCCGTCTCGAAGTACCTGTCGGCCGACCAGAAGAACAACCCGTACCCGTACGACGTGAACAAGGCCAAGGCGCTGCTCACGTCGCACGGCTGGACGGTCACGAACAACGTGGCCTCATGCACGAAGCCGGGCACCGGGGCCGACCAGTGCGGGGCCGGGATCAAGGCGGGCACGCAGCTGAAGTTCTCCCTGCTGACCGAGAGCGGCAGCACCGAGACCGACAACACGATGCAGGAGCTGCAGTCCGCCCTGTCGAAGATCGGCATCGCGCTGTCGATCAAGTCGGAGCCGCTCAACTCCGTCCTCGACCACACCCCGGAGTGCAAGCCGAGCCAGCCGACGTGCTCCTGGCAGCTGTCCTTCTTCGGCACGCAGGGCAGCTGGTACTTCCCGGCGTACCCGAGCGGTGAGCAGATCTTCTCCACCGACGGCAGCACGAACCTCGGCGGCTACAGCGACCCGACGGCCGACAAGCTGGTCACGGAGTCGACGAGCTCGTCGTCGCCCGCGGCGATGCAGGAGTACAGCTCCTACCTCGCCAAGAACCTGCCGGTGATCTGGATGCCGAACCCCGCCTACCAGGTCTCGGCGATCCGCAACAACCTGCGCGGCGTCGTCCAGGACCCCCTCGCCTTCATGCAGCCGCAGCGCTGGTACCTCGCGAAGTGACCGACCTGCCCGGGACGGCCGACCGCCGTCCCGGGCCCCACCCTGGCCGGAGGAACCCCCGTTGACCCGCTTCCTGGCAAAGCGCCTCGGGCAGGCGATCGTCGTCATCCTGCTGGTGACCGTGATCGTCTTCCTGCTGCTGCACTCGGTCCCCGGCGGACCCGCCCGGGGCATTCTCGGTCCGCAGGCCAGCCCGCAGGCGATCGCCGCGTTCAATCACGAGCACGGCTTCGACAAGTCGCTCGTCCAGCAGTACTGGGCGTTCCTCAGCCGCCTGCTGCACGGCGACCTCGGCGACTCGTACACGCTGAACCAGTCGGTGGGCTCGCTCATCGCCCAGCGCCTGCCCAAGACACTGGTCCTGACCGGCATGTCGACGCTGCTGGCGCTCCTCATCGCCGTCCCGCTGGGCGTCTGGCAGGGGCGGCGGCGCCGGGGCCTGACCGACTACGCGGTCACGACCGTGGTGTTCGTCGGGTACGCGACTCCGGTCTTCTTCCTCGCGCTCATCCTCGTGATCGTCTTCACCGAGAAGATCCCGATCCTGCCCCCGCAGGCGCCGCAGACCCAGTCGCTGGCCGGGCTGTTCGCCGACTCGCGCGGGCTGATCCTGCCCGTCCTCGCCGGGGCGATCGCCACGGTCGCGGCGTTCAGCCGGTACATGCGGTCGGCCGTGCTCGACAACCTCGCCGAGGACTACGTACGGACCGCCCGCGCCAAGGGCGCCTCGGAGCGGCGGGTGGTGTGGCTGCACATCATGCGCAACTCGCTGACCCCGATCATCGCGATGCTCGGCTACTACCTGCCGGTGCTGTTCTCCGGCGCGCTCGTCATCGAGTCGGTGTTCAACTACCCCGGCATGGGGCTGCTGTTCTGGAACGCCGCGCAGACCTCCGACTACCCGATCCTGCTCGGCACGGTCCTGGTGATCGCGCTGGCCACCGTCATCGGCTCGCTGCTCGCCGACATCGTCCAGGCGCTCGTCGACCCCCGCGTCCGGGGAGCGATCCGATGACGCGCACGTCCGACACCGAGGAGGGCCCGTGACCGAGCGAAGCGAGGGAGCCAATATGCACAGCACCCTGGTCACGAGGCCGACGAAGGAGGGCACATGACCGTGTCCGCTCCGCTCATCACCGAGCAGGCGCCCGCGACCACGGCGGCCGGGCCGTACCGCCGGATGGTCCGGCTGTTCTTCGCCAACCGGCTGGCCGTCACCGGCCTGGTCATCCTCGGCGCGCTGCTGGTCTTCTGCTTCCTCGGCCCGCTGATCCACCACACGGACCAGACGCACACGCAGTTGTCCGACGCCAACCTCTCGCCGGGCACGCGCGGGCATCTCCTCGGCACCGACGACGTCGGCCGCGACGTGCTGGGCCGCCTGATGGTCGGCGGCCAGACCTCCCTGGAGATCGGCATCGCCGCCGGCCTGCTCGCGACGCTGATCGGGACGGTCTGGGGCGCGATCTCCGGGTACGCCGGCGGCTGGGTAGACGCGATCATGATGCGGGTCGTCGACGCGGGCATCGCGATCCCCGCCCTGTTCCTGCTCCTCGTGACCGCGACGATCCTCCGCCCGACGGTGCCGGTGCAGATCCTGATCATCGGCTGCGTGTCGTGGCTCGTGCCGGCCCGGCTCGTACGCGCGGAGGCGCTGTCGCTGCGCAGCCGCGACTACGTGCAGGCCATGAAGGCGATGGGCGGCGGCCACGGCCGAGCCGTGTTCCGGCACGTCATCCCCAACGCCATCGGCACGGTCGTGGTCAACGCCACCTTCCAGGTGGCCGACGCGATCCTGCTGATCGCCTATGTCAGCTTCCTCGGTCTCGGCGTGGCCCCGCCGAAGACCGACTGGGGCGGCATGCTCAGCAAGGGCATCTCCTACACCTACGACGGCTACTGGTGGCTGATCTTCCCGGCGGGTCTGGCGATCGTGCTGGTCGTGTGCGCGTTCAACTGCATCGGCGACGGCCTGCGCGACGCCTTCGAGGTACGGCTGCAGGGGCGCTGATGCGGAATCACACGAAAGGCGAGACGGCGGGCGACTCTTCATGCCGGCCATCGAGGACCTGTGCGGAACGAAACGGAAGGTGAGACGGTGAGCGACTCCACGGCCCTGGCCATTGAGGACCTGAACGTCTCCTTCACGGGCGGCCCCGAGACGGTGCGCGCGGTCGACGGCGTCAGCATCCGCGTCCGACCGGGCGAGATCGTCGCGGTCGTCGGCGAGTCCGGGTCCGGCAAGAGCGTCACGTCCATGTCGGCCCTGGGCCTGCTGCCGCCCACCGCCACCGTGAGCGGCACGATCCGGGTCGGCGACGTCGATGTCACGACCCTGGACGGCGCGGCGCTGCGGGCCGTACGCGGTTCCGAGATCGCCATGGTGTTCCAGGAGCCGATGACCGCGCTGAACCCCGCGTTCACCGTCGGCTGGCAGGTGGCGGAGGCGCTTCGGCTGCACATCGACGGCCTGTCCCGGAAACAGGCCCTCGACCGCGCCGCCGAGCTCCTGGAGACGGTCGGCATCCGGGACGCGCGGCGCAGGCTCGGGCAGTACCCGCACGAACTGTCCGGCGGCCTCCGCCAGCGCGTCATGATCGCCATGGCGATCGCCTGCGAGCCGAAGGTACTGATCGCCGACGAGGCCACCACCGCCCTGGACGTCACCGTGCAAGCGGAGATCCTCGACCTGCTGCGCGGCCTGCGGGACCGGTTCGGCACGGCGATGCTCGTCATCACCCACAACATGGGCGTCGTCGCCGACATCGCCGACCGGGTCATCGTCATGTACCAGGGGAAGGTCGTCGAGGAGGCCCCGGTCGAGGAGCTGTTCGCCCGGCCGCAGGCCGACTACACCAAACGGCTGCTGAGCGCGGTCCCGCGCCTGGCACCCCGAGGCGACGCACCGCGGACCACGCCCGGAGCCGAGACGGCCCGGGACGACGAGGACGGGTCGGCGGACGGCGCGAACGCGGCACACGCGGTACGGGACGACGAGGGCGCGGCGGACGTCCTCGCGGACGGCGCGAACGTGCCACACGCGGTACGGGACGACGAGGGCGTGTCGGCGGATGTCCTCGCGGACGTGCCACGGGCGGTACGGGACGACGGCGGTCCGGCGCTGGCCATCGAGAACCTCGTCGTGCAGTTCCGCGGCAAGGGCGGCACCAAGGTCCGCGCGGTCGACGACGTCTCGCTCACCATCGCCCCGGGCGAGGTCCTCGGGCTTGTCGGCGAGTCGGGATCCGGCAAGTCGACCGTGGGCCGCGCGGCGATCGGGCTCATCGGCCCGGACTCGGGCACCGTACGGCTGCTCGGCGACTCGCTGACCGGCGCGCGGGGGCGGGCGCTGCGGCGGCTCCGGCGGCGGTGCGGCATCGTCTTCCAGGACCCGGCGTCGTCTCTGGATCCCCGGATGACCGTCGGCGACTGCATCGGCGAGCCACTGGTGATCAACAAGGTCGGCGACCGGGACGAGCGGGTCGTCGCCCTGCTGGAGAGCGTCCGGCTCGACCCGGCGGTACGGCTCCGCTACCCGCACGAGCTGTCCGGCGGGCAGCGGCAGCGGGTCGGCATCGCGCGGGCGCTCGCCCTCGACCCCGACCTGGTGATCGCCGACGAGCCGACCAGCGCCCTCGACGTCTCGGTACAGGCCGCCGTGCTCGATGTGTTCCTGGAGCTGCAGGCCCGCCTCGGCTTCGCGTGCCTGTTCATCACGCACGACCTCGCCGTCGTCGGACTGGTCTCCGACCGGGTCGCGGTGCTGAACCAGGGCCGGCTGGTCGAGGAGGGCCCGCGCGACCAGGTGCTGTTCGACCCGCGCGAGGACTACACGCGCCGCCTGGTCACCTCCGCACCCGTGCCCGACCCGGTGGAGCAGCGCGAACGCCGGGCCCGCGCCGCCGCTCTACGAAAGGCGGATTCCGCTGGAACGTGAGAGGTGCTGGTCGGTGTCGGCGGCGCTCACTCCGAGCGTGCTGCCTCGTGAGCCCACTGCTCGAAGGTCGTCGTCTCGATGCCCAGCGCGTGGGCCATCTCCGGGCGGGCCGGTGCCGGGTAGGTGTCCATCCGCCGCTGTGACTTCGCCAGTTCCGGCGGGATTCCCCAGGCGACGGCCTGCTCCGGGGTGCTCGGCAGCTCGATCGGCGTCGCCCGTACGGAATTGAGGATCTCGACCGCGCGGCGCAGGGACAAGTCGTCTCCCGCGAGTTCCAGCACGACCTCGTGGAAGCGCTGCGGATCCGCGAGCGCCGCGAGCGTGGCCGTCCCGATGTCCTGGACCGCGATCCACGGACGTGCGACGTCGAGGTCATTGACGACCGTCAGCCGGTTCGACGTGAAACCCGCGAACCACAACGACGGCTGTCTCAGGTTCTCCATGAAGCCGGCGGGCCGCAGGATGGTCCAGGTGCGGAAGCCCGCCTCGCGTACCACCCGCTCGGCCTCGATCTTGCTGCGCCAGTAGTGGGCCGGGAACGCTCCCCAGCGTTCCTCGTCGAACGCCTCGGGGTCGTCGTTGCCGGCGCCCGACACCGATGAGTGCACGATCTGCTCGATCCCGGCCTCCCGGCTCACCGCCACCAGGTTGCGGGCACGTTGGACCTCGAAGTCGGCCATCAGGTTCGCATAGTCCGCCGTCTCCAGTGAGAACACCGCGACCGCCCCGGCCGCCGGTTCCTTGAGGGAGGCGGGATCGTCGAGGTCGCCGCGTACCAGCGTCGCTCCCGCCGCGGCCAGCCGGAGAGCCGCCGCGGACGACGGATCCCGGACCAGCGCCCGGACCGGCCGCCCCGCCGCGAGCAGCGCGCGGGCGACCGCGCCGCCCTGGTTGCCGGTCGCTCCCGTCACCAACACGGGATCGGTTGTCATGAGTACCCCTCTCGTCAGCGAAACGGGGTTCCACCCCATTTCTGGTTGTGGACTATATGGGGTGGCCCACCGTTTGTCGAGAGACGGTTAGGATCGGCGCGATGACCAACCAGCAGATCCCGCAGCGCGCCGACTGGCGGCGCAACCGCGAGCGCCTGCTCGCCGCCGCCGCCGAGGTCGTGGCGCGGGACGGCGCCTCCGCCTCACTCGAGGAGATCGCCCGGCGGGCCGGGCTCGGCTCGGCGACCTTGCACCGGCATTTCCGCTCTCGCGAGGCCCTGCTGACCGAGGTCTTCCATGAGGGCGTCGCGCGACTGGCGGCACGTGCCCGGGAGCTCAACGAGACGGCGGGCGGCGACGGGCTGGCGGTCTGGCTGGAGGAGCTGACCCGCTACACCGCCACCACCCGCGGGCTGGCCGTTTCCCTGCGGCCCACCGAGACCGCCGGCGGCTGCCACGGCTTGCTGGCGGATGTCGCCACCGACCTCGCGGCGACCGCGGTCAGGGCCGGCCGACTGCGCCCCGAGGTCACGGTCGATGACCTGCTCGCCCTGGCCAACGGCATCGCCATCCGAGCCGAGGACGACCCGGAGCTGGCCACCCGTCTGCTGCGGATGGCCATCAACGGCGTGGAGCCCCGGGCCTGACCCGGAGACCGACCGCTTACCATCGGCGCGTGACAGTGCGCGGACTCATCACGGATTGGGGTGGCGTGCTCACCACGCCGCTGAAGGAAACGATCACGGCGTGGATCGAGGCGGACGACATCGATCCCGAGGCCTACAAGCTGGTGATGCGGGAGTGGGTGAGCGAGGCGTACGCCGGCGACGGCGCGGTCAACCCCATCCACGGGCTGGAGGACGGCTCGCTGAGCCCCGCGGAGTTCGAACGGCGGCTGGCGGAGCGGCTGCGCACCCGGACCGGCACGACGGTGCCCGCCGACGGCCTGCTGACCAGGATGTTCCACGCGTTCGAACCCGTCGAGCCGATGTACGACGCGCTGCGCCGGGCCAAGGCCGCCGGCGTCCGTACGTGCCTGCTGTCGAACTCCTGGGGCAACACCTACCCCCGGGAGCTGTTCGCCGAGCTGTTCGACGCGGTCGTGATCTCCTCCGAGGTCCGGCTGCGCAAGCCGGACTCGGCGATCTTCCACCACGCCCTGGAGCTGATCGGGCTGCCGGCGGAGGAGTGCGCGTTCGTCGACGACATCGAGCACAACGTGCGCGCCGCCGAGGAGCTCGGCATCACCGGCGTGCACTACGTGGACACCGAGAGCACGGTCACCCGGCTGGAGCGCCTGCTGGGCATCTCCTTGACCTAGTCCGCGACGGAGCGCGCATTAGCGGTCCCGTACTGGCACACTCTCCAGGGTCATGCGTGTCTATCTACCGTCCACCCTCAACGGCCTGGCGCGGATCCTTCGTGATCGCGAGCTCGGGCCGGTGCCGCTGACCGCCTATGCCGTGACTCCGGCGTTGCGGGAGTGGTATGCCTCCGCGGACCTCGAGGAGCTCGAGTACGCCGCGATGTCGGACGCCGCCAAGGCGTCCCTCCGGCTGCTGGCCGACGACCCGGAGGCCCCGTCCCGTCGCGTCGTCATCGTCGCCGAGGTGCCCGACAAGGCCGTCACCAACGCCGTCGGCGACCTGGTCCACGCCGAGGACCGCGCGGTCGTGCGGGTGTCGGAGCCGATCCCGTTCAACAAGATCGTCTCCGGCCACATCGACGACGCGGAGGCCGAGCCGGATGTCCGCGCCGCGCGCGCCGCCATCGAGGCCGCCGACGCGGGCGACGAGGACGCCCGGTTCACCGTCGACGGCGCCTCCGGGCACGACCTCATGTGGTACGCCACCCAGGAGCTGCAGCACCTCTTCCCCTAACGGCCAGGCTCAGCCGATCGGCAGTCCGCAACAGCGTTGTGCCGGGTGGCGCAGTCCTGATTCTGGCTGCCTGCCACCCGGCACACTCGTCGGCCCGGCTCCTGACGCTCTCGGGCGCGGACTCAGCCGCCGCTACCGGACGAGACCGGGAATCCCTCCGCCTTGTTCGCCGCGAGGGCGTACTTGTTGGTGTAGGTCTTGCTGATGTCGACGGTCTGTCCTTTGACGGTTCCGTCGACCTTGGCGGTTTCCAGGACTGTGGCCGGGCCATTGGCGGGCATGATCCCGTCGGGCAGGAACTGGGCTTTGTCCTGGGCAAGGGCCGCGATGTAGTCGGCCTTGGTGGTCAGACCATTGGAGACGTATGTGGCCGGGAGCGCGTTCGCGATGTCGGCGGCGCTGTGCGTGTTGATCCAGTGCATGGTCGCGACCAGCGCGTCGACCACCTTTTGCGCCGTGGCCTCGTGCGACGTGGCCCAGCTCTTCAAAGTGAGTACCGCCGCGGACGGCCATGCGCCGCCCATCCACTTGTTGACGCCGGCCGTGGTGGCGAGATCGATCACCGATGTGCCGGCCCCGGCCTTCTCGACGCCATTGACCGTGGGCTGAGTGGTTATTGCGCAATCCACCCGACCCTTCTGCAGCGCGGCGAGCAGTGTCGACCCGTCGCCCACACCGACCCGGTGGAACTGACTGGTGGACAGGTGGTTGTGCGCGGCCAACATGAGGATCAGGTCGTCGGTGCCCGAGCCGAGGTCGGTGACGCCGATGCTCTTGCCCGCAAAGCCGGCAGCGGAGGTGACACCCGACTTCTTCGAGCACAGCACGCGCTCACCGGGCGCGCCGCTCAGCTGCGCGAGGCTGATGACGTCCTTGTGCTTCAGCTGGAAGTCGATGGTGTGGATGTACCAGGCGCCTGCCATGTCGACCTGCCCGGAGGCCATCGCGTCTTCCGCGCCGACGCCGCCCGCGCTCTCGGTGCTCAGCTTCATCTTGACGCCGTACTTCTTGTAGTAACCGAGCCGGTCGGCCAGCTCGTACGGCAGGTAGATCTGCTTGTCGATGCCGCCGACCATCATCGTGACCGTCGGCAGGCCGCCACTGCTGCCCGAGCCGCTGCTGGAGGAACTGGAGCCGCAGGCCGTCAGGCCGCCCGCGGCGACCAGACCGCCGGCGAGGGCCAACGCGACCGTTCGCCTGGACCTTTTGAAGAAGGCTTTCTTACGCATGCCTGTTGAGCCCTTTCATGGTGGAGGAGAGGAGAAGAACTGAGTTCGGACTCAGAGACCTGGGGTCTCGGACGTGGCCGGCGGCTGCCAGGAGAGCAACCGTCGTTCGAGCAAGGTGATCCCGCCTTCGGCGGTGAGCGCGATGGCGCCGATGATCAGCATCGCCGCGAAGACGCCATTGGGGTTGAAGTGGTTCTGCGCGTTGGAGATGACCAGACCCAGACCGTGCTGCGCACCGAGGAACTCGCCGACGATGGCGCCGATGACGGAAAAGCCGAAGGCCACGTGCAGGCTCGCGGTGATCCAGGTGAGCGCCGAGGGCAGGATCACGTGGCGGACGATCTGCAGCCGAGAGGCACCGAGCACTCGAGCGTTGTTGACGAAGACCCGGTCGACCTCGCGGACGCCCTGGAAGGCGTTGAAGAACACCACGAAGAACACCAGGACGGAGGCGAGGAGTACCTTCGCCGGGGTACCCAGGCCCAGCCAGACGAAGAAGATCGAGCCGAGCACGATGCGCGGGATCGCGTTCACGATCTTGATGTAGGGCCCGATCACATCAGCGAGGTAGCGCACCTGTCCGAGCAGGACTCCCAGCACGATGCCGGCCACGACGCCGTAGACGAAGCCCAGCACGGCCTCTTCCATGGTGATGCCGATCTGCTGCCAGACGGAACCGAACTCGGTGCCGTGCTCGATCCAGTCGCGCAGCTGGCCGACGATTCCGGTGGGTTCACCGAAGAAGAACGGATCGATGATCTTCAACTGTGCGAAGAGCTGCCAGCCGCCGACCACGACGACGCCGACCAGGGCCCGGCCCAGGTTCACCTTCAACTTGCGCTGACGTGCCTGACGCAACGCCCTGGCCTTGACGGTGGCCTCGTCGGCGACGATCTCCGGCTGCTGGGCGGAGGGCACCTCGGCGGGTGTCTGCGCCGTGCGGCTCCCGGACGTGCTACTCATGACGCATCTCCCTCCGCGTCCTGCGCCGCGCCGGTGCGGGCGTAGGCGCGCTCCACCTCGTCCTTGAGGGACTCCCAGATCTGCTGGTGCAGTTCGAGGAAGCGCGGGTCGAACCGGATCTCCTGGACCGCACCGCGCGGGCGCGGCAGGTCGATGTCGTACACGCCCTTGATCGTGCCGGGGCCCGAGGTCATGACGACCACCTGGTCGGCGAGCGCGACGGCCTCTTCCAGGTCATGGGTGATGAACATGACGGACGGCTTGAGCTCCTCCCACAGGCCGAGCAGCTCGTTCGACATGATCGCCTTGGTCTGCACGTCCAGGGCGCCGAAGGGCTCGTCCATCAGCAGGATCGACGGCTCGTTGATCAGCGCCGCCGCCATGCTCGCGCGCTTGCGCATGCCTCCAGAGAGCTGGTGTGGGTGGTGGTCCTCGAACCCGGCCAGGCCCACCCGGCGCAGCCAGTCCCTCGCATCGGCCTGCGCCCGCTTCTTGGAGACGCCGCGGAATATCGGGCCGATCGCCACATTGGCCAGAACCGTCTTCCACGGCAGCAGCGCGTCCTGCTGGAACATGAAGCTGACGCCGTCGGTGATGCCGTTCACCTCTCTGCCGCCGACGCGAACCGTGCCGGCACTCGGCCGGTCGAGGCCGGCCACCATGCCCAAAGTCGTCGACTTGCCGCAACCTGTCGGCCCGACGACCGCGCAGAACTGTCCCGGCTCCACCGTGAAGTTCACATCTCGTAGTGCGGTGAACACTTTCCCCGCCGGAGATGTGAAACGTCTTGTCACTCCCGACAGCTCGATGCGCGCGTTCTCCCGTCCCGGCGTCACGGCGCCAGGACCGGCCGCCGGACTCACTGCCTGGTCACTGCCAGCAGCCATCGCGTCCGTCTCCTTTCGTCCTCGCGTTAGCGGAGTACGAAGAAGCTAGGACTGCCTGCAAGTGACTTCCATATTTCATGCGTTAGTCGCGGTAGCGTTCGTTAACAGCACTTTTGTTTATTTTGTTCATGGCCGGAGTGCCCCGGTGAGCGGTGGTGGGACGGTTTCCTTGCCGAACCCCCAGGCCCTGATGGGGCAGTGCGCGGGGCGTACGGGCCGTCGACGACGCGTCCGTCAAGAGACAGGGTGCCCTCCCCGGTCGCGTCTCGCGTGCGCGGAACGTGAAACACCGTCGGGGTTCGAATCGGATCTTGGGCTTTCGACGGTTTTGAGCGTTTTGCTTATGTCTCGGTCCAGACAAAACGGACTTCTCGCTCGCATCCCTTGGCATACTCATGCCATGTGGCCTGCGGGCGGCCGGAAGCTGTCCACCCGTATCCTGACCAGCCAGCTCAGCATTCTTGCGGCGAGCATGCTGGTCGGGTTCGGGCTGTTCGCCCACGAGGAGCGGGCGAAACTGGACGATCAGTACCGCCAGCGCGCCCTCGCCATCGCCGAGACGGCGGCGGGCACGCCGGAGATCAAGGCGGCGATGGAGTACGGCGACGCCGGCGACGTGGTGCAGAGCACCGCCGAGCGGATGCGGAAGGCCGCCGGTGCGCGTTACATCGTCGTGCTGGATCTTCGCGGAATCCGCCACTCCCATCCCGACCCCGCGCTGATCGGGAAGCCGGTCACCGAACCGCTCGTCGCCTCCGACGGAAACGGCCACACCGGAATCGACCCCGGCAGCCTCTGCCGGAACGCCAACGGCAAGGCCCCGCTGTACGGGCCGTCCGGTGCCCTGGTCGGAGAGGTCTCCGCCGGGATCTGCGAGCGCGCCGTCTCCAGCACGCTGTGGAGCGAACTGCCCGCCTTCGGCCTGTGGATGAGCATCGCGCTGGCCTTCGGCGCGGCCGTCTCGTACGGGCTCGCGTGGCGGCTCAAGCGACGTACGTTCGGGCTCGAACTGGACGAGATCGCGGGGCTCCTGCAAGAACGCGAGGCGATGCTGCACGGGATCAAGGAAGGCGTGATCGGCTTTGACCGTACGGGCCGGATCAGCATCGTGAACGACGAGGCCCGGCGCCTGCTCCGGCTCGGTGGCACCGTGCTCGGCAGACCGTTGGAGGAGGTCGTGCCGGTCGGGCGTCTGCGCGACGTCCTGGCCGGCGCCGACGGGGGAGTCGACGCCTCCGTGCTCACCGAAGAGCATTATCTGACGATCAACCGCCGGCCGGTGCGCCTGCGCGGCCACGAACTCGGCGCCGTGGTGACACTCCGGGACCGCACCGAGATGTCCGGGCTGCTGCGCGAGCTGGACGGCGTGCGTGCCCTGACCGACGCGCTCCGGGCCCAGCAGCACGAGTTCTCCAACCGCATGCACACCGTCGCGGGGCTGCTGGAGCTCGGCGACCATGACGAGGCGATCGCCTACCTCACCACCGCGCAGGGCGCGGAGGCGGCGCTGTCGGAGTCGGTGCGGGAGCGCATCGCGAACCCGCTCGTGGTCGGCCTGATCCTGGCGAAGTCCGTGGTCGCCGCCGAGCGTGGCGTCACCCTGACGCTCACCGAGGACTCCTGGCTGGGAGAGTCCCCCTCGCACGTCCAGGCGGTGCTCACGATCCTCGGCAACCTCGTGGACAACGCCATCGATGCCGCTGGGAGGCCGCAGCCGGGAGCACCGGCGGTGCGGCCCGCCGAGGTGACCGTTCGGCTCACCGACGGTGACGGGATCACGATGGTCGTCTCCGACACCGGGCCCGGCATCCCGTCCGGCTGCGCCGATCTGATCTTCGCGGACGGGTACAGCACCAAGCACGCCGATCGCGACGGCACGGACGATGCGAGGCGAGCGTTCGAGGTGCGCCGTCGCGGGCTCGGCCTGGCCATCGTCCACCGGCTCGTCCGCCGGATCGGCGGCACGATCCGCGTCGGCGAGGGCCACGGGGCCACCTTCACGGTGCGGCTGCCCGACTCCACCCGGCCCCACGAGGCCGGCGAGCGTCGCGAGCCCGGTCCCCCGCCACACGCGAAGGAGACGATCGGATGATCGGTGTGCTGGTCGCCGATGACGACTTCCACGTCGCCAAGATCCACGCCAAGTACGTCGAGCGCGTCCCGGGGTTCGAGGTGCTCGGGCAGGCGCACAGCGCCGCCGACGCGCTCACCGCCGTCGCCGAACTGCAGCCCGATCTGGTGCTGCTCGACATCTACCTGCCCGACGACAACGGCCTGAACGTCATCCGGCGGGTCCTCGACCAGGCGGCCCGTGACGACGGTTCCGCGCCTCCGGACTTCATCGTGATCAGCTCGGCCCGCGACGTGGCGAGCGTGCGACGGGCCATGCAACTCGGAACCGTGCACTATCTGGTCAAGCCCTTCGGCTTCGCGGCCCTCCGGGAGCGGCTGACCGCGTACGAGGAACTCCACACCCGGCTCACCACACTGGACGACCAGACCGCCGATCAGGCCGATGTCGACGCGCTGTACGGCCTGCTCCGTGGGCCCGCGGCCCTGCCGTCGAGCCTGCCGAAGGGGCACTCGGCGCCGACGCTGCAACGCGTCCGGGACGCCGTACGGTCGGCGTCCGGGGACATGTCGGCCGCCGAGGTCGCCGCACTCGTGGGCATCAGCCGCCCGACCGCCCAGCGGTATCTCGCCTACCTGGCCCGGCACGGCGTCGTCGAGCTTCAGCTCCGCTACGGGGTCACCGGCCGGCCGGAGCATCGCTACAGCACGACCCGCTGACCCGCACCGTCATCGCGGGCGCAGCCGCGGACCAAGCCTGTTCCGCGTCGGCTCACGGAACCCGCGCCGGACGTACGAGGCGTAGCCTGACGCGATGCGCGTTCCCCGCCGTACGGCCGGACACGGCGGTCCTCCGGACATCTCGCTCGACGCGCTCGCCGACGCGCTGACCGCCCTGCGGACGGCGCGCTCCTCCTCGCAGGGCGTCTACGCGGGCTACGACCGTGATCGGCCGTACTCCGTGGAAGGGGTCTCGGATTTCGCCGCCGGACGGGGACATCACCGTGGCCGCATCGGTGAGGTCCCTCTCGAGCAGATCCTGATCGGCGACCGGTGGTTCCACCGCCTCCCTCCCGGGGAGGCGGTGCGTCTCGGCAAGAAGTGGATACTCAGGCCGGATCCGTGCGGAGGAGAGCGGATCGGGGGAGCCCGGGAGCTGGCACCGGCGATCAGGGCCGTGCGGCCGGCAACGGTGCGTTCCGCCCGGGAAGACGGTCTCCGCCGGTACACCGTCCCGCTCGCGCCACCGCTCCGGTCGGCCGATCCGGCCGTCGCGCGCATCGCGGCGCACATGCGTCATCACGGCATGCTGCGGATCACGCTGGACGTCTGGGCGGACGACGATCTCGACGTCCGCCGCGTGCGGACGCACTTCCGGAGGCTGCGGTCGGTTCGCGTCATGCCGTTCGCCGTGGTCACCTCGGAGTACCGGGACTTCGGCATCCCCGTGGACATCGAGGAGCCCGCGGCCGAGGACGTGATGCCGGATCCGAAGCCGCCCCCCTCCTGCTGGGGCCGCCGCCCTTGACCCGCCGGCGCGATGATCTCTCCCCGCGACCGGTCGCGCCGTGGCTTATCCTCGGAACGCTATGACGCACATTGTCTGGGACTGGAACGGCACGCTCTTCAACGATCTCGACGCCGTCGTGGACGCGACGAACGAGATCTTCGACTCGTACGGACTGGCGCGGGTCGACCTGGACTCGTTCCGGGCGATCTACACCCGTCCGATCTGGGCCTGCTACGAGCGCATGCTGGGCCGCTCGCTGGAGGACGGGGAGTGGGAGCGCCTCGACGCGGCCTTCCACGACTCCTACCACCGGATGATGGAGCGCTGCCGGCTCGCGGCGGACGCCCGGCACGCGATCGACGCCCTCGCCGACGCCGGGCACAGCCAGTCCCTGCTGTCGATGTGGCACCACGACCGGCTGACCGTCGCGGTCCACGAGTACGGCATCGGGGACGTCTTCCGCCGGGTCGACGGCCTGCGGCCGGAGGAGGCCGGCGGGTCGAAGGCGGAGTTCATGGTCCGGCACCTGTCCCGGCTCGGCGTCGATCCGGCCGAGGTGGTGGCGATCGGGGACAGCGTCGACGACGCGGTGGCCGCCCGGCACGCGGGGGCGCGCGCGGTCCTGTACACGGGAGGCATGCAGGGGAGGGCCGAGCTGGATCGGTTCGGGGTCCCCGTGGTGGACCGGCTCACCGAGATCTCTGCGTACATTTGACCTGCGTGAAGCGTGTTTTGTCCGCTTGACAGCGGCATGCGAGGATGCCTAGAGCGATCCTCACAAGGGATCGTGACCATGATCCCGACCCCGGGATCGACCTGACAACGCTGTCACGAACTGCGGGGTGCTTTTCTCATGGACGCTGTGACGAACGTACCGGTCCCCGTGAACGAGCCGGTCAAGGCGTACGCCCCCGGCAGCCAGGAGCGGGCCGCTCTCGAGGCGAAGATCAAAGAGCTGGCCGGCGAACAGATCGACCTGACGATGACGATCGGCGGCGAGCAGCGGCCGGCTGGCGGACGGCCCATCGACACGGTGCAGCCGCACAAGCGCCGGCACGTCCTCGGCCAGGCCCGGGAGGCCACCGACGACGACGTGCGCGCGGCCGTCGACGCCGCGCGGGAGGCCGCGCCGGCGTGGCGGGCCCTGTCGTTCGACGACCGGGCCGCGATCTTCCTCAGGGCGGCCGAGCTGCTGTCCGGCCCGTGGCGGTCCACGCTGAACGCCGCGACCATCCTCGGCCAGTCCAAGTCGGTGCAGCAGGCCGAGATCGACGCGGCGTGCGAGCTGATCGACTTCCTGCGCTTCAACGTCTCGTTCGCCCGCGAGCTGTACACCCAGCAGCCCATCAGCTCGCCCGGCGTGTGGAACCGCCTGGAGTATCGGCCGCTGGAGGGCTTCGTCACCGCGATCACGCCGTTCAACTTCACGGCGATCGCCGGCAACCTGCCCACCTCGCCCGCGCTGATGGGCGACGTCGTCGTGTGGAAGCCCTCGCCGACCCAGCAGTTCGCCGCGCACTTCACGATGCGCCTGCTGGAGGCGGCCGGCCTGCCGCCCGGCGTGATCAACCTGGTGACCGGGAACGGCGAGGCCGTCTCCAACGTCGCGCTGCGCCACCCCGACCTGGCGGGCGTCCACTTCACGGGCTCCACCGCGACCTTCCAGCATTTGTGGCGCACCGTCGGGGAGAACATCTCCGGCTACCGCGCCTACCCCAGGCTGGTCGGCGAGACCGGCGGCAAGGACTTCGTCGTCGCCCACCCGTCGGCCGACCCGCGGGTGCTCGCCACCGCGCTGATCCGCGGCGCGTTCGAGTACCAGGGCCAGAAGTGCTCGGCCGCCTCGCGCGCGTACGTCCCGCGTTCGGTGTGGAACACCATGCGCGACGACTTCCTCGGCACCGTCGAGTCCCTGACCGTCGGGAACGTCGCCGAGGACCTGTCGGCCTTCATGGGCGCGGTGATCGACGACCGGGCGTTCGCCAAGCACCGGGCGGCCATCGAGCGTGCCCGCTCCCACGACGGCATCGACATCCTCATCGGCGGCGGCCTCGACGACTCCGAGGGCTACTTCGTCCAGCCCACGGTGTTGCTGAGCGGCGACCCGGAGGACGAGATCTTCACCAAGGAGTACTTCGGCCCGATCCTCGGCGTGCACGTCTACGACGACGCCGACTACGACACGGTGCTCACCCAGATGGAGAGCGCCGCGCCGTACGGGCTGACCGGCGCGGTCGTCGCCCAGGACCGCCGGGCCATCGCGGAGGCGTCGGAGAAGCTGCGGTTCGCCGCCGGCAACTTCTACGTCAACGACAAGCCGACCGGCGCGGTCGTCGGCCAGCAGCCGTTCGGCGGCGCGCGGGCGAGCGGCACCAACGACAAGGCCGGCTCGATCTTCAATCTGATCCGGTGGGTGAACACCCGCTCGATGAAGGAGACGTTCGTGCCGCCGACCGATCATCGGTACCCCCACATGGGGTGATCGCCTCGGCTCCCCCCGGCCGGTAACGTTCGTCTCGGACGGGCCATGGCATAGCCTGTGACCAGGCAGGATGCATGGCACGCCGACAGCAGACCGGGGGGACTGTGGGGCGTCTGATGTCAGTGGCCGCCGTCGTCGTGTGTGCGGCGGCGGCGGGGTTCGCGGTGAAGGCCCTGACCGTGCCCGAGTCGCATTCCGCCCGCGTGGTCGACGTGGAGGGCGACGCCGACCTGGGCCGCCTCACGCTGCGCGCCGACCCCCGGCTGACCCCCATGGCGGGGGACCGGCTGGTGCCCGGAGACCGGGCCGGCTACAGCTTCAGCGTCACGAACGCCGGCCCGGACACCATCCGGCACGTCGTGGTCCGCAGCGTGAAGGTCGCCGCACCGGGGACCGACGACCGGCTGGCCGTCGTGTCCGTGAGCGACCCGTCATGCTGGGGAATCGGCCGGGTCGAGTGCATCTTCCAGGAACTCGTCCCGGGACGGACCAGGACCGTCCACGTGGTCGTGGACACCCCCGCGAACCGGCCGCCGCGCGGCCGGATGGTGATCCACACGTTCATGGGCCGCTTCACCGAGCCCGTCGGCGGGGCGATCCCGCTTGAGGTGATCGGCGAGATCAAGGCGACGACGGGCCGCTTTCCCTGATGGTCGGCTGACGGTTCTCGCTTCGACCGGCCGCTTTCTTCGACGGTTTCCCTGACGGTTTGCATCGGCGGGCCGGAGCCTCCACGATTGACCGGCGAGTCGACCGGTACTCGCGGGGAGTACGTGCAGGAGACCGCCATGCCTCGTCTGGTGCTGTGGAACGTCGATCACACGCTGGTCGACGTCGGCAAGGTGACCCGGGAGGCGTACGCCGAGGCCTTCGAACGCGTCACCGGACGGCCGCTCGTCCGGCTCGCCCCGACCCACGGGCGCACCGAGTCGGAGATCATTTTCGAGACCCTGGCGTTCAACGACGTCGAGACCACCGAGGACCACCTGCCGGAGTTCATGAGCGCGCTGGCCGACGCGTTCTCGGCGCGCAAAGCGGCCGTCCGCAAGGAGGGGCGGGTGCTGCCCGGCGCCCGCGAGGCCCTCACGGCGGTGGCCCGGCGGCGTGACGTGGTGCAGTCGGTCCTGACGGGCTCCATCCAGCCGAACGCGATCACCAAGCTCAAGGCGCTCGGCCTCGACAAGTACCTCGACTTCAAGGTCGGCGGGTACGGCTCGGAGACCTACCCCAAGGCCGCCCTGGTCGAGCTGGCCCGCAGCCGGACGGGGGAGAAGTACCACACGGTGATCGCGGAGTCCGCGACCGTGCTCGTGGCCGACTCGCCGCGCGACGTGCAGGCGGCCGGGATCGCCCACGCGAAGATGATCGCGGTGGCGACCGGCACGGCCACCCAGGCGGAGCTGCGTTCCGCCGGCGCGGACGTCGTGCTGCCGAGCCTCGCCGAGACCGATCAGGTCGTCGCCGCGATCGAGGACCTCACCTCCGGCTCCTGACGGAGCGATCAGCCCGGCCGGCGGGCCGTGAAGTTCACCCGGCCGGGCATCCGCCACACGCGGACGTCCGCGAACCCCGCCGTCGTGAGCCGCGCCGGAAGCGTGCGCGGGTCGACCGGCACCATCGTGTCCCGCAGGTGGATCAGCCGGAACCGCAGGCTCGGCTACCCGTCGCTCCCCGCGAAGACGCCGCCGGGGCGCAGGACCCGGCACGCCTCGGCGAAGAGCCTGTCCTGCAGGGCGGGCGACGGGACGTGGTGCAGCATCGTGAAGCAGACGACTCCCGTGAACGACGCGTCGGCGAACGGCATCTCCGCCGCGTCACCGTGGACGATCTCGGTGTCGAGCCTCCGCCGCAGGAGGGCGACGTATCGCTCGTCGACCTCGAGGGCGGTCAGCTTCGGCACCCGCTCGGCGAGCAGGCGGGTGGTGACGCCGAGTCCGGGGCCGATCTCCAGCACCTCCCCGCCCAGGTCGAGGTCGTCGAGCACGGCCGGGAACAGCCCCGTCCGCACCTTCTCGGCCCACTTGTCCGAGGCGCAGATTCGATCGTGCAGCAGGTTCATGCTCCGGAAGCTACGTCGCCGGGCCGTGGCCGGAGCGTTCTATCCTGCCGGGTGATGTCGCGAAACAGCCAGCAGGGCGACGGCACGGTCCTCGTCGCCGCCTTCGACACGGCCGGTTGGCAGTTCGACCGGCATCACCACGAGGAGAACCAGCTCGCCTGGGCCGCCACCGGAGTCCTCACGGTGTCCACCGAGGGGACCGCGTGGGTGCTGCCGCCGACCCGCGCGCTGTGGATCCCCGCCGGGGTCGAGCACGTGACGGACGCCGACCGCCGTACGACCTTCCACAGCGTCTACCTCGCCGCCGAACGCGGGCCCCGCTGGACGGAGCCGACGCCCGTCACGATCACTCCGCTCGCGCGGGAACTGACGCTGCACCTCGCCCGGACCGAGATCGACCCCGCCGCCCGTCGCCGCGCCGAGGACGTCCTGCTCGACCAGCTCGCCGCCGTGCCCGCGACGACGATCACGGTGCCGATGCCCGGGGACCCGCGGGCCCTGGACCTGGCGCAGGCCCTGGTCGCCGACCCCGGCGACCCGGCGACGCTGGGCGAGTGGGGGCGGCGGGTCGGCGCGGGGGAGCGGACCCTCGCCCGGATCTTCGTCGCCGAGACGGGGATGACGTTCGGCCGCTGGCGCACGCAGGCCCGGCTGCGTTCGGCGCTGGTCCTCCTCGCGCGGGGAACGCCCGTCGCGGTCGTCGCCCGGCGCGTCGGCTACGCGACGCCCAGCGCGTTCGTGGCGGTTTTCCACAGGGCGCTCGGAGTCTCTCCGGGCGCGTACTTCGGCACGCGATAACGTCCGAAGAACGGCCGTTTGCGGCCCGGTGGCCGTCGGCTCGATGCTGGAGCCACGAGATTGCGAGGAGGCGTGCCGTGTCCGTTGCCGAGGGTGACCTGCTGTGGGAGCCGTCCGAGGAGGTCCGCCGGACCGCCCGTGTCGCCCGTTTCATGCGTGAGCGCGGGTTCGGTTCGTATGACGAGCTGTGGCGGTGGTCCGTCACCGACCTGGAGGGCTTCTGGGACGCGATCTGGGCGCACTTCGACGTGCTGGGCGAGCGCGGCGAAGGGCCGGTGCTGGAGCGGGCGGAGATGCCGGACGCCCGCTGGTTCCCCGGTGCGACGCTCAACCACGCGCGGAACATGCTGCGCCGGGCCGAGGAGGATCCGGACGCGACGGCGGTGGTGTTCCGTACGGAGGCCGACGACGACGGGCCGCGCCGATCGCGGACGCTGACCTATCGCGAGCTCGCCGCCGAGGTCGCCGAGGTGCGCGCGGGGCTGCGGGCCCTCGGCGTCGGCCGGGGCGACCGCGTGGCGGCGTACGTGCCGAACATCCCCGAGGCGCTGGTCGCCTTCCTCGCGACCGCGTCCCTCGGCGCGATCTGGTCGTCGTGCTCGCCGGACTTCGGCGCGCCGAGCGTGATCGACCGGTTCACCCAGATCGAGCCGAAGGTGCTGATCGCGGTGGACGGCTACGCCTACAACGGCAAGCGGTTCGACCGGTCCGCGGTGGTCCGCGACATCCAGGCGTCGCTGCCCACGCTGGAGGCCACGGTCACGATCCCGTACCTCGACTCCGACGCCGTCGCGATCGGCGGAGACCACGCGATCCGGTACGCCGATCTGCGGCGCTCCGGAGAGCCGCTCGCCTTCGAGCCGGTGCCGTTCGACCATCCGCTGTGGATCCTCTACTCCTCGGGCACCACCGGTCTGCCCAAGCCCATCGTGCACGGGCACGGCGGCGTCGTCCTGGAGCACCTGAAGTCCCTCAGCTTCCAGCAGGACCTCGGCCCCGGCGACGTCTTCTTCTGGTACACCACGACCGGCTGGATGATGTGGAACTACCTCATCGGCGGCCTGCTCGTCGGCGCCACGGTCGTGCTGTACGATGGCGCGCCCGGCGGTGACACGCTGTGGCGGCTGGCCGCCGACACCGGGGTCACCTATTTCGGGGTCGGCGCGCCGTACGTCCTGGCGTCGATGAAGGCCGGATCCGACCCCGCCCGGGAGCACGACCTGTCCCGGATCCGGGGGATCGGCTCGACCGGCTCGCCGCTGCCGCCGGAGGGCTTCCGCTGGCTGTACGACCACGTCGGACGCGATCTGCTCGTCGGCTCCTTCTCGGGCGGGACCGACGTGGCGACCGGCTTCGTCGGGCCGTGCCCACTGCTGCCGCTGCGTGCCGGCGTGATCCAGTGCCGGGGGCTCGGCGCGAAGGTCGAGGCGTACGACGAGAAGGGCGATCCGGTCATCGGCGAGGTCGGCGAGCTGGTGCTCACCGAGCCGATGCCGTCCATGCCGATCTACTTCTGGAACGACGAGAACGGCGACCGCTACCGCGACTCGTACTTCGGGGTGTACCCCGGCATCTGGCGCCACGGCGACTGGATCAAGATCCTGCCCGACGGCGGATGCGTGATCTACGGGCGGTCCGACTCCACCCTCAACCGCGGGGGAGTCCGCATGGGCACCGCCGACTTCTACCGCGTCGTCGAGGGGTTCGAGGAGATCGCCGACTCGCTGGTGGTCGACACCGGGCAGCTGGGCCAGGAGGGCCGGCTGCTGCTGTACGTCCAGCTCGCCGAGGGCGTCACCCTGTCCGACGACCTGGTCGGCCGGCTCCGTACCGCGCTGCGGTCGACGCTGTCGCCCCGGCACGTCCCCGACGAGATCCGGGTGGTGCCCGGCGTCCCGCGAACCCTCTCCGGTAAGAAGCTCGAGGTTCCAGTACGTAAGATCTTGCTCGGCACGCCCATCGACAAGGCGGCGAATCCGGACGCGATGGCCAACCCCGAGGTGTTGCGGCACTTCACGCCGGATTCGTAATCCGCCGCCGAGCCGGGCGCGTCTCTTGTATGGGACATATCCGTCACCTGGCACGGCCCGCTCTGGGCCTGCGGAGTCGGTGAGGGATATGTTCGGCAGATGCGGTTCGTCGTCATGGCCGGATCGGCGGGTTGACCTGGGCTGACAATCCCGGTCGACCGAACCGGCCGGACGCCGACCGCGTCTCAACCGGTATGCCCGACCGTGGGGACGGTCGGCGGGGAGCTTTCGGAAGGGATGCGGACGGCCATGGACCGGACTGCGGGAGACCACAGCGCGAGCCCCCTGCAGCCAAGGGATCCTCGGCGGCTGGGGGCGTACGACGTCATCGGCCGGTTGGGGAGGGGCGGCCAGGGCGCCGTCTTCCTGGGCACCTCCCCCGAGGGCACCCAGGTCGCGATCAAGCTCCTCCACCCCGAACTCGCCCAGGACGCCAACGCACGCGCCCGCTTCGTCCGCGAGGTGACCGCCGCCAAGCGGGTCGCGCGGTTCTGCACCGCGCAGGTGCTCGACGCCGACGTCGAGGGCGACCGGCCCTACATCGTCAGCGAGTACGTCCCGGGACGGTCGCTGTACGACCTGATCAAGGAGAGCGGGCCGCTCAGCGGCGCGCCCCTCGAACGCCTGGCGATCGGCACGGCCACCGCGCTCGTCGCCATCCACCAGGCGGGCGTCGTGCACCGTGATCTCAAGCCGCACAACGTGCTGATCGGGCCCGACGGCCCGCGGGTCATCGACTTCGGCATCGCGAAGGCCCTGGACACCACCGCGACGGTGTCCAGCCGGATCGTGGGCACGCCCGCCTACATGGCCCCTGAGCAGATCCGCGGCGAGACGGTCGGCCCGGCCACCGACGTCTTCGCGTGGGCCGCCACGATCGTCTTCGCCGCCAAGGGCGCCCCGCCGTTCGGTAGCGACGCGATCTCCGTGGTGGTCAGCCGCATCCTGCTCGAGGAGCCCGAGCTCGGCGACCTGCCCGCCCCGATCCGCGCGCTCGTCGCCGGATGCCTGCAGAAGGACCCCACGGACCGGCTCACCGCCAGCGCCCTGCTGCTGCACCTGCTCGGCGGGGGCGGTCAGGAGGCCCGTCCCCAGGAGCCGCACACCGAGGTGCTGCCGGCGGTCGAGACCATGGCCGACGCGGGCCCCGCGACGGTCCCCGCCGACCTGCTCGAACACGCCGCCACGGTCGCGGCCTACCGGACGCCGCCCCAGGGCACGGCCATGCCCGGCACTCCGCACCCCGGCGCCGCGGCGGCGACCCACAAGACGCCCGTCGGCGCTCCTAAGCCCCCCGTGGGGGCTCCCATGACCCACAAGCCACCTGTCGGGGCTCCGAAGCCGCCTGTGGGCGCTCCCGAGCCGCCCGCCGGGATCCGCGCGACGGCCGCCGAGACGCCCACGGCGCCCGTCACGGCACACGGAATGCCCGACCCGGGCGCGGGCGCTTGGACCGCCAATTTCGGCGCGACCGGGCAAACGCCGGGCACGCGGACTCCGTACGCGGGGGAGTCGACGTCGCCCGTCCTGCCGGACGCGTACGGCACGGCGGGGACGACGCGCGGCCGCTGGTCGGGCCTGTCGCGGGGCCGCCGGGCGCTCGCCGCCGCCGGCGCGGCGTTCGTCGCGGCCGCGGCGATCGTCAGCGCGATCGCGCTGACCTCCAACGCGGACGATCACTCCGGACAGCGGACCGGTTACCAGCCGCAGGGCACCCAGAGCCAGGTCTCCCCGTCGGAGACCCGGAAGACGTACGGAGGCGTGCCGGCGCACCCGGCGGCCAGCCACACGCCGTCCCATACACCCACGCCGACGGACTCCGAGCCGTCGACCTCCCCGGATCCGTCCACCTCGACGAGCCCGAGCACGGGTTCGAGTGGTAGCGCGACCCCGACTCCGGGCGGTGGCACGTCCCACACTCCCGGCGGCGGCGCGTCGCACACTCCGGGTGGTGGCGCGAGCCACACCCCGGGTGGCGGCAAGACTCCCGGCGGCGGAACGACCCCTGGCAGCGGCGCCACGCACGGATCCGGGAGCGGTGGCGGGACGGGGACCGGTGGCTCCGGTTCGACCGGTGGCGGCAAGGCGTCCAACGCCGCCCCTGACGCCCATTCTGGGGCCACGACCAGCGCCGAGGGTCGGTGAATCCGCTTCACCGAGTCGGCTGATTTCGGTTTTCGCGTTAACCTGGCCGCCGTGAGCACAACACCACAACGGCGTGGTGCGGCCGCGTCCGATTCCGGCGTGTCCGGATTCGGGTCCGGCATGCCCGGGCGTAGCTTCGTAATCCTTCCGCGAAAACACGGTCCCTCCGCCGGGAACGCCGACAGCACGCGTTCCCCGAAGCCGGTGCCCGACCGTGACCGTCATGACGACCTCAGGCGACTCGCCGAAGATCTTCTCGAATCCGACGATATGGCGGCGCTGCGCCGAGCCCATGAGCGTGTGAAGCACTGCGACGGTACTGAGGGAGACTTGAGATGAGGGGCGAACCGACGACGGGTCGGAGCCGACGAGCCTGCGATGGACCGGTCCAGCCGTCCGGGGGGCACGTATGAACACGAGTGCCATGGTGAACGGCACCGGTGGTCTCGACGACGCGAAGGACGAGCTGCTGGCGCGCGCCGCACAGGCGTGCAGCCATACGCCGGGGGCGCGGCACGAGCCGGAGGACGCCCTGGCCTACCTGCGGCTCTACTACCGTCACGTCGCGCCGGAGGATCTCCTCGACCGTGACCCGGTGGACGTCTGCGGTCCGGCGATGGTCCACCGGCACCTGGGCGAGGAGCGTCCGCAGGGACGGGCGAAGGTGCGGGCGTTCACGCCCACGCTGGAGGAGTACGGCTGGGACCCCGGGCACAGCGTCGTGCAGGTGGTCACCGACGACATGCCGTACCTCGTCGACTCGGTCGTCATGGAGCTCAACCGGCACCGCCTGTCGACGCACCTGATCGTCCACCCGCAGCTCAAGGTCGCCCGCGACGTCACCGGGCAGCTGCAGGGGATCGGCGACGGGGACGGCCTCGTCCTGGAGGAGTCCTGGATCCACATCGAGATCGACCGGCAGAGCGACCGCGTGCTGCTGGACGAGCTCGAGGCCGACCTGCAGCGGGTGCTGGGCGACGTGCGCACCGCCGTCGAGGACGAGCAGAAGATGCGCGCGCTGGCGGGCGCCATCGCGGTGGAGCTCGCCGAGAAGCGGCCGCCGCTGCCGGACCGGGAGATCACCGACGGCGTCGAGCTCCTGGACTGGCTGGCCGACGACCACTTCACCTTCCTGGGCTACCGGGAGTACAAGCTGGAGGACGGCCCGGACGGCGAGCAGCTGCGGGCGGTGCCGGGCACCGGCCTGGGCTTCCTGCGTTCCGACCAGGCCAAGTCCACGAGCTTCGCGTCCCTGCCGCCGCAGGTGCGCGCCAAGGCCCGCGAGCCGCACCTTCTCGTGCTGACCAAGGCCAACTCCCGGGCGACCGTGCACCGGTCGGCCTACCTCGACTACGTCGGGGTCAAGAAGTTCGGCGACAGCGGGGAGGTCGTCGGCGAGCGCCGCTTCCTGGGGCTGTTCACCCACACCGCCTACAGCGAGAGCATCGAGCACATCCCCGTGCTGCGGCACAAGCTGGAGGAGATCCTCGAACACGCCGGGCTGGCCGCCGACAGCTACGACGGCAAGGACCTCATCGAGATCCTCGAGACCTACCCGCGCGACGACCTGTTCCAGATCTCCGTCGCCGAGCTGCTGCCGATCGTGCTGGGCGTGCTGCGGCTGCGCGAGCGTAAGCAGCTGAAGCTGTTCGTCCGCAAGGACGACTACGGCCGTTACATGTCGTGCCTGGTCTTCCTGCCGCGCGACCGGTACACCACACAGATCCGCCTGCGGATCCAGGACATCCTGCTCAAGGCGTTCGACGGCCTCTCCGTCGACTACAGCGCGATGGTCGGCGACTCGATCTTCGCGCGCCTGCACGTCGTCGTCCGCGGTGAGCGGGGCCGCCCGCTGCCCGACGTCGACCCGGCCGACCTGGAGCGGCGCCTGATCGCCGCCACCCGGTCGTGGACCGACGACCTCGCCGAGGCGATCGTCCAGCAGTGCGGTGAAGAGCAGGCCAGCGCGCTCATCCGGCGCTACACCGACGCGTTCCCCGAGGGCTACAAGGCCGACTTCCCGGCCCGTACGGCGTGCGCCGACCTCAAGCGGCTGGAGGAGCTGGCCGAGCCCGGCGAGATCTCGATCAACCTGTACGAGCCGTACGACGCGGGGCCCGGCGAGCGCCGGCTCAAGATCTACCGGCTCGGTTCGCCGATCTCGCTCTCGCACGTCCTGCCGCTGCTGCAGGAGATGGGCGTCGAGGTCGTCGACGAGCGGCCGTACGAGATCGCCCGGGGCGACGGGCGGCAGGCGTGGATCTACGACTTCGGCCTGCGGTACACACCGTCGCCCGACGTGGACGACGATGACGTCAAGGGGCTCTTCCAGGAGGCCTTCGAGGCGCTGTGGCGCGGCGACGTGGAGAGCGACCGGTTCAACGCGCTGGTGCTGCGCGCCGGCCTGGACTGGCGGTCGACCATGGTGCTGCGTGCCTACGCCCGCTACCTCCGGCAGACCCAGAGCACCTTCGGCGAGCGGTACATCGAGCAGGTGCTCGTCGCCAACCCGCGGATCGCGCGCCTCCTGGTCCGGCTGTTCGAGGCGCGGCTCGACCCGCGCCTGAACCACGCCGACGACGACCGGTCGGCGGCCGCCCACGAGGAGCTCGAGGCGGCCATCACCGAGGAGATCGAGGGCGCGCTCGACGCGGTCAGCAGCCTGGACGAGGACCGCATCCTCCGCAGCTACCTGGCGATGATCCGCGCCACGCTGCGCACGAACCACTACCAGCGGACCGCCGACGGCCGGCCGAAGCCGTACCTCGCGCTGAAGTTCGACCCGGAGGCGATCCCGGACCTGCCGCAGCCGCGGCCGAAGTTCGAGATCTTCGTCTACTCGCCGCGCCTGGAGGGCGTGCACCTGCGGTTCGGGTCGGTGGCCCGCGGCGGCCTGCGGTGGTCCGACCGCAAGGAGGACTTCCGCACCGAGATCCTCGGCCTCGTCAAGGCCCAGGCGGTGAAGAACACCGTCATCGTGCCGGCCGGCGCGAAGGGCGGGTTCGTCTGCAAGCGGCTGCCGGACCCGAGCGACCGCGAGGCGTTCCTCACCGAGGGCATCGCCTCGTACAAGCAGTTCATCAGCGGCCTGCTGGACATCACGGACAACCTCGTCGGCGGCGACGTCGTTCCGGCGCCGGATGTCGTGCGGCACGACGGCGACGACACCTACCTGGTGGTGGCCGCCGACAAGGGCACCGCGACGTTCTCCGACATCGCCAACGAGGTCGCCGCGTCGTACGGCTTCTGGCTGGGCGACGCGTTCGCCTCCGGCGGCTCGGTCGGCTACGACCACAAGGCGATGGGCATCACCGCGCGCGGCGCCTGGGAGTCGGTGAAGTACCACTTCCGCTCCCTCGGCGTCGACGTGCAGAAGGAGGACTTCACCGTCGTCGGCGTCGGCGACATGTCCGGTGACGTCTTCGGCAACGGGATGCTGCTGTCCGAGCACATCAAGCTGGTCGCGGCGTTCGACCACCGGCACATCTTCCTCGACCCGAACCCCGATCCGGCGGTGTCGTTCGAGGAGCGCAAGCGCATGTTCGCGCTGCCGCGCAGTTCCTGGGCCGACTACGACGCCGCGCTGATCTCCAAGGGCGGCGGCGTGCACCCGCGCACCGCCAAGAAGATCTCGATCACCCCGCAGGTGCGCGAGGCGCTCGGCATCGCCGACGGCGTCGCCGCGATGACCCCGCACCAGCTGATCCACGCGATCCTGTGCTCCCCGGTCGACCTGCTGTGGAACGGCGGGATCGGCACGTACGTCAAGGCGTCGGGCGAGAACAACGCCGACGTCGGCGACCGGGCCAACGACGGCCTGCGCGCCGACGCGACCGAGCTGCGCTGCAAGGTCATCGGTGAGGGCGGGAACCTCGGCCTCACCCAGCGGGGGCGCATCGAGTTCTCCCGCGGCGGTGGGCTGGTCTACACCGACTTCATCGACAACTCGGCCGGCGTGGACACCTCCGACCACGAGGTCAACATCAAGATCCTGCTCGACCAGGTGGTCCGCGACGGGGAGATGACCCACAAGCAGCGGGACACGCTGTTCCTCGAGATGACCGACGAGGTCGCCGACCTGGTGCTGCGCGACAACTACCAGCAGAACGTCGTGCTCGCCGCCTCGCGGACGCAGGCCCCGTCGATGCTGCACGTCCACGCGCGTTACCTGCGCAAGCTGGAGCGGGACGGCAAGCTGAAGCGGCGGCTGGAGGACCTGCCCGACGACAAGGCCCTCGCGGAGCGCCGTCAGGCGGGGCTCGGCCTGACCGGGCCGGAGTTCGCGACGCTGCTCGCGTACACCAAGCTGACGCTGGAGGAGGAGATCCGGGCGTCCGACCTGCCGGACGACCCCGACCTCGCCAGCCGGCTCGTGGAGTACTTCCCGACGCCGCTGCGGGAGCGTTTCCGGGACTACATGGACCGGCACCCGCTGCGCCGGGAGATCATCTCCACGTCCGTCGTGAACAGCATGGTCAACAACAGTGGCACGACCTTCGCGTTCCGGATGAACGAGGAGACCGGCGCCTCGTCCTCCGACATCGCCCGCGCCTACCTGGTGGCGCGCGAGGTGTTCGACATGCCGAGGTTCTGGCGCTCGGTCGACGACCTGGCGCACCAGGTCGACACCGCGACCCAGATCCGGATGCGGCTCGAGGCGCGGAAGCTGAGCGAGCGCGGGGCCCGCTGGCTGCTGCACAACCGGCGGATGCCGTTCGACCTGCGGGAGACGGTCGACTTCTTCGCCGAGGGCGCGGTCAGCCTCGCGCCGCAGCTGTCGAAGCTGCTGACCGGCAGTGACCTTCAGGGGTTCGAGGAGCGGCGGGACCGGTTCGCCGAGGCGGGCGTGCCGGACGAGCTGGCCGAGCAGGTCGCGATCATGGTCCCCGCCTACTCCACGTTCGACCTCGTGGAGATCGCGCACAGCACGGGCCGGTCGGTGGGCGAGGTCGCCGAGGTGTACTTCGACCTCGCCGACCGGCTGCAGATCGCGCGGCTGCGCGAACGCGTCATCGCGCTGCCCCGCGACGACCGCTGGCAGTCGATGGCCCGCTCCGCGCTGCGCGACGACCTGTACGCCGCGCACGCGGCGCTCGCCCGTGACGTGCTGGTGACCAGCGAGCCGGGGGCGACTCCGGAACAGCGCCTGGCCACCTGGTCGGAGAAGAACAGCGCCGCGGTGGCACGTGCCGCCCAGACCCTCGGCGAGATCTGGGAGAGCGACAGCTTCGGCATCGCGACCCTGTCGGTGGCGCTGCGCGCGATCCGCACGCTCGTCACCGCCAGCACGCTCCCCGGCTGACGCGTCGGGTGGGAGAAGCCCCGGCGCTCACCGGGGCTTCTCCCACCGGCGAGGTATTTTCGGATTCGTAGAGTAATCGAATGATCACTGTGCGAATCTGGTCCGCATGTTTCGACACATCAGCGTCTTGACGGCCGTCCTGCTGCCGCTGGCCGCGTGCGGCGGATCTCCGGCGATGGCCGCGCCCGCCGTGACCAAGGACCGGGCCGCTCAGCTGCTCGCCCACTACCAGTCCGTCAACAACCGGGCCAACGGCACGTACGACGAGAAGCTGCTGGCGACGGTGGAGACCGGCGCCCAGCTCGACATGGACCGCGCGGAATACCGGCGGCGCGCGGCGGCGAAGGAGAAGTACACCCCCTTCGCCTACACCGTTCCGGCGTACTACATCCCCCGGGAGTCGGGGTTCCCCAAGTGGTTCGCGGTCACCGCGACCACCGGCAAGACCCGGCACGCCCTGCTCTTCACCCAGGAACGCCCCGGCGGTCCCTGGCTGCTCACCGCCGATCCGTTCCCCACCGGGACGATCACCGGGGTGGCCCTCGACAAGGACGGTTACGCCACCGCCGTCGGCCCGGACGACGTCAAGCAGGCGCCCGGGAAGATCGCCGCGATGCACGCCGCCACCCTGTCGAACGGCACGTCCGGCATGGCGCCGGGGCCGTACACCACGCAGGCGCACGCCGCGCTGGTCAAGGCCGAGTCCGCGCTCAAGCACCGGGGGGTGACGCTCACCTCCGACTTCCGGCCCGACCCGCAGCGGGCGTTCGCGCTGCGCACCACCGACGGCGGCGCGCTCGTCTGGTACGTCGTAAGGCAGAGCGAGACCTACGACGTGACCAAGCAGGGGGTCATCGGGAGCGGCGGCGACCTCACCGGCCTGATCAACGGCAAGGTCCGCCACCACCTGGCCACCACCGCGCTGACCCAGTACCTCGCCCTGGTGCCCGCGCAGGGCGGCGCCCGGGTCGTCGGAAGCTACCGCAAGGCGATCCAGGCCGCGGCGTCGTAGGAACGACCACCGGGGACGGGGCGCCTGCGGCCGCGATGCCCGTGGTGTCACAATGCGGCAATGCGCCCCCGCCGCGTCGTCCCGGCCGTGCTGGCGGTGCTGCTGGCCACCGGTTGCCAAGGCGGTCACAGGGACGGTGCCCCGGCGGGCGGGGGCACCGCCGTCCCCGCCGTCTCCCCGGAGACGTCGGCGCAGGTCCTCGCCGCCTACGTGCGCCGCTACAACAAGGCCGTCACGGCGGGCGACACCACGGCGTGGCGCGCACTGGGCGCCGACGCGTTCGACGCCACCGCGGAGGCCGCCCTGCGCCGCGGCGGCGGACGGCCGCCACGCCTCGGCGCGATCTCGCTGCGCAATCCCGTCCTGTACGTTCCGCGGCTGCGCGGTCTTCCCCGCTGGTTCGCGGTGTCGGCGCTGGAGCGGCGCGGCCGTACGGAACGCCCGGTCTTCGCCGTGTTCGAGGAGAAGACCGCGCGATTGGGGTGGCGGCTGGCGAGCCAGGTGTACTTCACCGGGCGGCCGCCCCGGATCGCCACGGACCCGCAGGGATACGCGTACACGGTGGAGCCGGGCTCCGCGGCGTCGCCGGCGGCGCCGGCCGCCCTGCCCGCGGCCCACACCGCTTACCTCGATCGCGGAGACGAACGCGCGCTCCGCCCCGGTGCCGCCGGCCGCGCGTGGCGCCAGGCCGAGGCCCGCCAGGAGAAGCAGCTGCGCGCCCACGAAGTGCTCGTCGCGGGCCGATCGTCACCGACGGGCTATCCGGTCTACGCGCTGCGCACCACCGACGGCGGGGCGATCGTGACCTACTCGCTGCGGCGGACGACGACGTACACCGCGGCCGGCAGCGGCGACGTCGCGGCGACGCCGGCGGACGTCCGCGCGTACCTCCACGGCAGGACCGGGCACCGGGTGACCGCGAGCTGGGTCTGGCGGGCCGTCGCCTATCTCCCGGTACGCGGTGCCGCCAGCGTGCTCATCGAGGACTTCGACCTGGCCTCGGCCCAGGTCTCCTGACGGGCCGGGCCGCGCTCACTTGCTGGGGGCGTGCGCCTTGACGGTGCCGCCGTCGGCGCCGATGATGTCCGCCTTGACGCTGCCGTCGTCCTTCTTCGGCTTGGCCGGGACCACGGCGAGGTACTGCATGGTCTGGGTGACGTCGATCTCGTCGCGCACCTGCTTCGAGCTGACGAACGGCGCGACGTCGTCGGGCACCGGCACTTGGCCGGGCTTCTTCTTGCTCTTGCTGATGATGGTGTCGCGGCTCAGCGCGTACAGCACTATGCCGCCGCCGTCCTCGGTCGCCAGCGGGAAGATCGGGAAGGAGGTCGCGGCGTAGAGCGCGCTGGTGCGCAGGCCGATCTTCTTCTCCTTCTTGCTCTTCTTCATGGCCTTCTGATCCGCCGCGTAGTAGCCGGTGGTGTACTTCCCGGCGTCCATGACGTGCGCCGCGACGTTCCCCGGGCCTTCCTCCGCGAGCGTCGCCTGGATCGAGGGGACCAGCCGGGGCGGGATCAGCAGGCGGCTGTCGAACGTCGGCAGGGCCTTGGCGTAGCCATCGGGGCCCACCGCGATCATCGGCGGCTTCTGCTTGTCGTCCAGTACGGCGGCCAGGCTCAGCCGCCAGCGCGTGACCGCCTTGGACTTGAGGAACCCCATGAACACGGTGTGGGGGTCCTTGCCGTCCGTGGTGGTCCGGCGCGCGCTGACCACGAACCACTGGGGGTCGTTCGCGAGCAAGTGTGGGACGTAGAAGACCGGTGAGTCATAGCGATAGCGGGGGACCGGATCGCCCGCCGCGACCGCCCGGCGGAACGCCGCCGCCGTGAGCTGTGACTGCCCCTCGCTGGTCCACCACAGCGCGAGCCGCTCGTCTCCGCTGGCCCGCGCGACGTCGTCGTTGTTGACGAACGAGTGGAACGCCTTGGCCGCCATCTCCGGGTTCACCGGCTCGGGAGGCGGGCTGCTCTCGGCGGCGACCGGGGTCGTGCGGACGGTGCGGTGAGGCTTGCTCGAGCAGCCTACGGCGCTGGTGAGGGTGAGCACCGCCACCAGCGTGGACGCAACCGCCTTGTTCATGTTCCCCGGCCGATCATCGTTACTGCTGTCGGGCAGAGTATGCCAGGGATCTCCGAGTGAACCGGATTTGAGGGTCGAGGGAGAGCGCTCGGCAAAGACGTGTGCTTGGGATCTCCGCGTGGATTGGATCTGAGGGCCGGGCAGCGTGCTCGGCAAAGACGTTCGGAGCGCGTACGCGGAGAGTACGGGCACGGGTAGGCTTTCGAACGTGGCAGCCATGGACCCCTCGGAAGAGATTAAGGAACTCGGCTCGATGCTGACGGGCATCGAGACCGTTCTCGACCTCGACGCGATGCGTCGTGACATCGGAGAGCTTCGCGAGCAGGCTGCCGATCCCGACCTGTGGAACGACCAGGACCGTGCCCAGCAGGTCACCCGGCGGCTGTCCTACCTCGAGGGCGAGCTGGGCAAGGTCGAGGGCCTGCGCAACAGGCTCGACGACGCCACCGTGCTGCTGGAGCTGGCCTCCGAGGAGGGCGACGACGACGCCCGCGGCGAGGCCGAGCGGGAGCTCGGCGCGCTCCGCAAGGAGATCGAGCAGCTCGAGGTCCGCACCCTGATGGCGGGCGAGTACGACTCGCGTGAGGCGCTCATCACGATCAACGCGCAGGCGGGCGGCGTGGACGCGGCCGACTTCGCGCAGCAGGTGCAGCGGATGTACCTCCGCTGGGCCGAGCGGCACGGCTACCCGACGGAGATCTACGAGACGTCGTTCGCCGAAGAGGCCGGCCTCAAGTCGACGACCTTCACGGTCAAGGCGCCGTACGCCTACGGCACGCTCCGCGGCGAGCACGGCACCCACCGCATGGTCCGGATCTCCCCGTACGACAACCAGGGCCGCCGGCAGACCTCGTTCGCCGGCGTCGACGTCGTGCCGGTCGTCGAGCAGACCGACCACGTCGAGATCCCCGAGGACGAGCTGCGCGTCGACGTCTACCGCTCCAGCGGTCCCGGTGGGCAGGGCGTCAACACGACCGACTCGGCGGTGCGGATCACGCACCTGCCGACCGGCATCGTCGTCTCCTGCCAGAACGAACGCAGCCAGCTGCAGAACCGCGCGACCGCGATGACGGTGCTGCAGGCCAAGCTCCTGGAGCGCAAGCGCCAGGAGGAGGCCGAGCGGATGAACGAGCTGCGCGGTGAGACGACGAGCTCCTGGGGCACCCAGATCCGCAACTACGTGATGCACCCGTACCAGATCGTCAAGGATCTGCGCACGGGCGTCGAGGCGGGCAACCCGACCGCCGTGCTCGACGGCGACATCGACGAGTTCATCGAGGCCGAGATCCGGTGGATGCGCCGCCGGGAGGCCGGCGAAGAACAGGACTGACCGCCGCTCCGGTCAGGTCGCGACGGTCGGAAGAGAAGAGACCGCCGCTTAAGTCACGATGATCGGGCGTTGCCGGGCCCGGGCCTGATGGCCTAGTGCAGGCCCAGCTTCAGCGCGACCAGCAGCGTCAGCGCGATGATCAGCGCGCCGAGCAGGATGGGGGAGATCCCGAACAGTCCGGGACGGTGCACCTCCGCCCGTGCCGCGCGGCACGCGGGGCAGCGCCCCTCGACGACGGGGCCCGAGCATCGCGCGCAGATCAGATGTTCGCAGCTCATCCGGCTCCTTTCCGAACGTTGGGCGACGAGTGCGCCCAGCCTATGCGTTCCTGGCCGGTGGCCCGCCGTCAAAGACTGGCGAGTGTCCGTGATGCCCGGTTGCTTTTTCCTGGGTGTACCCAAGTTGGCCGATCCATGCCAGTCTCCCCCCTAGACTGCTGCTTGGCCAATCGGCCCGCCAAGCCGGGAAGCCACGGCAGGGCGCCTGTCGACGAAAAGACAGTCGTCGCCGTCCCCAGCCCCCTAGACTGGCACGTCGTGATGCAGCCGTGATCCACTTTGATAACGTCACCAAGGTCTATTCGCACCAGAGTCGACCGGCCCTCCAGGGTGTCAACGTGGCCGTGGAGAAGGGCGAGTTCGTCTTTCTCGTCGGTCCTTCCGGGTCTGGCAAGTCGACCTTCCTGCGCCTGATCCTCAAGGAGGAGCGGCCGACGCAGGGAGGTATCCATGTTGCCGGCAAGGACCTGAGTCGACTGACCAACTGGAAGGTCCCGCACCTGCGCCGCCGTATCGGCTGCGTGTTCCAGGACTTCCGCCTGCTCCCCAACAAGAACGTCTACGAGAACGTCGCGTTCGCGCTCGAGGTCATCGGCAAGCCGCGGCGTTTCATCCGCAAGGTGGTCCCCGAGGTCATCGACTTGGTCGGCCTCGAGGGCAAGGCTCACCGGATGCCCGATGAGCTGTCCGGCGGCGAGCAGCAGCGCGTCGCGATCGCGCGGGCGTTCGTCAACCGGCCGATGATCTTGCTGGCCGACGAGCCGACGGGCAACATCGACCCGGCCACGAGTATCGGCATCATGAAGGTGCTCGACCGGATCAACCGGACCGGCACGACGGTCGTGATGGCGACGCACGACGCCGCCATCGTCGACGCCTTCCGCAAGCGAGTGGTCGAACTGGAGGACGGTCGCGTCGTGCGCGACCAGTCGCGCGGCGTCTACGGCCAGGCGTACGGCGGCGTCTGAGCACGCCGCGTCGCCGCCGCGACGACACGACCCACACCGGACGACCAAGGACAGCGAGGCATGCGCGTACAGTTCGTTTTTCAGGAGATCTGGATCGGTCTCCGCAGGAACCTCACGATGACCATCGCTCTCGTCGTCACCGTCGCGATCGCGATGGCGTTGTTCGGCACCGGTGTGCTGCTGAAGATGCAGGTCGACAAGTCGAACAACTACTGGTCGAACAAGGTCGAGGTCTCGATCTACTTCTGCAACAAGCTGAGCGCGAACCCGTCCTGCAAGAAGACGGATCCGTCGCAGGACCAGAAGAACGAGATCCAGAAGCAGCTCGAGGGCATGTCGCAGGTGGCGAAGGTCACCCCTGAGACGGCCCAGCAGGCGTTCCAGCGGGCCCAGCAGCAGTTCAAGGACAGCCCGGGCATCGCCGGCTCCATCCAGCCGGGTGACATCCCGGACTCCCTGCGGGTGAAGCTCAAGGATCCGAAGGACTTCGCGGCGGTCGTCGCGCAGATGCAGAATCGCCCGGGCGTCGACCAGGTCGTCAACGAGCGCGCCATCCTGGAGAAGTTCTTCAAGATCCTCGGCGGTCTGCAATGGGCGGCGCTGACCATCGCGGCGATCCAGCTGATCGCGGCCGTGCTGCTGGTGGCCAACACCATCCGCCTGTCGGCGTTCAACCGGAGACGGGAGACCGGCATCATGCGGCTGGTCGGCGCCTCGAACATCTACATCCAGTTGCCGTTCGTCCTGGAGGGCGCGATCGCCGGCCTCGTCGGCGGTATCTTCGCCGCGGTCCTGCTGAGCTTCTCGAAGGTCTTCCTGCTCGGCAGACTGCAGAAGAACCTGCAGTTCGCGACGCCACTGGGCTGGGTCGACGTGACGACGGTCATCGTCGGCTCGACGTGCTTCGGCATCCTGCTCTGCGCCCTGGCGTCCTTCCTCACCCTCCGCCGCTACCTGAAGATCTGACGCTGGGACCGGCGATCTGCCGGTCCCGTGATCAGGTCACTCGTAGAATCCTGGCATGCCCCGGCTGACCGGTCGTGTGCTCCGCGGGGCGGCCGTCGTGGCCGCTCTCGCGTTCGCGTACGCCATGGGCGCGGGAGCGGACGGGACGGGTGCCCACGCGCCCGTACGCCCGCGGCCTCGCCCGTACCGGGCGGTCGGGCAGGCGGCGGCCGTGGTGGCCCGCGCCGCGCCGGACCCCGAGCGCGAGCGCGTCGCGGTCGAGAAGGTCCTGCGCCACATGGGCGACCGGTGGGCGCGCTTCTACACCGCTGCGGAGTTCAGCGGTCTGGAGGACACGCTGAACGGCTGGTACAGCGGTGTCGGCCTGTGGCTGGAGAAGGCCGGTGAGGACGTCGAGATCGTCGGCGTGCAGCCCGGGTCGCCCGCCGAGCGCGCGGGCGTGCGCCCGGGCGACATGATCGCGACGGTCGACGGCACCTCGACCCGGGACCTGACGGTCGCCATGGTGGCCGCCGCCCTGCGCGGGCAGCCCGCCACGAGCGTCGGCCTGGACGTGCGCCGTGACGGCGTTCCCCTGCGCTTCGCGCTGGTGCGCGCGGCGATGGCGTCGCACGACGTGAGCGCCTCCCTGACCCCCGACGGCGTGGTGGTCATCCGGATCGCGGCGTTCACGCGGGGGGTGGGCCAGGAGGTTCGCGCGGCGGTGGCGGGCCGCCCCGGGCACCGCGGCGGCGTCCTGCTCGACCTGCGGGCCAACCCCGGCGGCCTGCTGGACGAGGCGGTCGACACCGCGTCCGTCTTTCTCTCGGGCGGCCCGGTGGTCACCTTCGAACGCGCCGGAGCCCCGCCGGAGCGGCTCCTCGCCGGTATGGGCGGGGACACGAGGGTCCCGCTCGTCGTCCTCGTCGACGGCGGGACGGCCAGCGCCGCCGAGATCGTCGCGGGCTCATTGCGGGATCGAGATCGCGCAGTGATCGTCGGATCGCGTACCTTCGGAAAGGGGTCGGTGCAGGAGCCGTTGCGGCTGGCCGACGGATCCGCGATCGAGATGACCGTCGGTCGATACCGGACTCCGAGTGGCCGTAACCTCGATGGGTCCGGGATCGATCCCGACGTCGCGGTCAACGCGAACCGCCCACCCCGGGAGGCCGAGCGGCGCGCGCTCACCGTCGTGCGCGGGCTGCTGGCCACCCTGCCGACGAAGGACCGAGGCTGAGTCATTGCCACGCGAAGAGGGACGCAAACTGATCGCGCAGAACAAGCGTGCGCGTCACGATTACCACATAGAGGACACCTACGAGGCGGGCCTCGTGCTCCGCGGCACCGAGGTGAAGTCGCTGCGCGCCGGGCGGGCCAACCTCACGGACGGGTACGCTCTGATCCGCGACGGAGAGGCCTGGCTCGAGGGAGTGCACATTCCCGAATACACGATGGGGACGTGGACCAACCACGCGGCGAGGCGTCCCCGTAAGCTCCTGCTGCACCGGCGAGAGATCGGCAAGCTGATCCATAAGACCAACGAGCCGGGCCATACGCTCATCCCGCTGTCCCTGTACTTCAAGGACGGCAAGGCGAAGGTCGAGATCGCGGTCGCGCGCGGTAAACGCGAGTACGACAAGCGACAGGACATCGCCAAGCGGGACGCCGCCCGGGAGATGGACCGCGCCCGCGCCGCACGGCTGCGGAGGCGCTGAGGGTGGCTATCCGACGGCTCCGGTCGACGGCCGCGCTGGCCGCGACCCTGCTGGTCACGACGACGACCGCCGGCTGCTTCGCCGAGCCCTCACCCCTGCCCGCCATCCGGAACTTCCTCGTGGCGTGGCAGAGCGGCAACTACGGCAACGCCGCGAAGCAGACCAACGGGGACCGCACCGCGGTCGCGGCGGCGCTCGGCGCGGTTCCGTCCCAGCTGGACCTCGCGTCGCTGCACCTGGCGCTCGGCCGCGTCCGGCAGAACGGCGAGGACGCGACGGCGCAGTTCTCGGTGAAGATCGACCTGGGCGACGGCAGCGACCCGTGGAGCTACGGCAGCTCGATGCGCCTGCACCGGACGAACGGTAAGTGGAAGGTCTCCTGGAGCCCGTCGATCATCCATCCGGATCTCGGCCAGGGCCAGCGGCTGGCCATCGTCACGACCACGCCGACGCGCCAGGGGATCCTCGACGACCGGGGCCACACCCTGCTCAAGAAGACCGCCGTGGAGATCTTCGGGGTGACGCCCGGCCGGCTCGCCAACGTCGACCAGACGCTCGGCCGGCTCGCCAAGATCACCCACCTGGACAAGGACCGCGTGATCGCACACGTACGGTCCGCGCCGCCACAGCAGTTCCTGCCGCTGGTCACCCTCCAGTTCCCCGGCCAGGAGGCCGACGCCGCTCAGCTCCGGCAGGTCGCCGGCGTCGAGCGACTGTCCGGTTCCAAACTGGTCGCCCCGGCGGTCGCCGAGGAGATCGTGGGCAGGCTCGGCCCGGCCACCGCCGAACGCCTCCAGCAGGTCGGCGCCCCGTACCAACCCGGTGACACGATCGGCGTCTCCGGGCTCCAGGTGCTGGAGCAGCGCAAGCTGGCCGGCACCCCGACCGTCCAGGTCGTCGCGCAGGATGCCTCAGGGGCCAACACCAAGAGCCTCTTCGAGGTCCGGGGCAGCGAGAGCCAGCCGGTGACCACGACGATCGACCGCAAGACGCAGAACGCCGCCGAGAGAACCCTCAAGAGCCTGAAGTACCCGGCGTCGCTCGCCGCGATCGACCCGGCCACCGGCGACATCCTCGCCGCCGCCAACAACGCCGCCTCGCAGCGGAAGTACGGCGCGGCCCCGGGCGACGACTCCCCGCAGGAGAACAGCGCCGCGCTGAACGGCCACTATCCGCCGGGGATGACGTTCAGCATCGTGACAACCCGGGCGCTCCTGCAGTACCCCAACCAGAAGACCAACTCTCCGCTGTCCTGCCTGCGCACGCAGAACATCGGCGGGCAGACGATCACCTACACAGGCCACGGGGGGAAGACGTTCCAGGCCAACTTCGTCGTGGGCTGCACGACGGCGTTCGCCTCGTTGTACCGCGCCATCGCACCCCAGGACCTGCCGATGAGCGCGGCCCGCTTCGGGATCGGCGCTCCATGGAGCCTGCCGATGCCGTCCTTCTCCGGTTCCGTGCCGACCCCGGCCAACGAAGGCGAGCGGGCCGCCGAAATGATCGGACAGGGCAAGATCGAGGTCAGCCCGCTGTCCATGGCACTGGTCGCCGGCACGGTCAGCAGCGGCACCTGGCGGCCACCGCAGCTCCTCAAGGACGCGCCACCGTCGATGCCGCCCAAGAACACGGACACGTCAGACGCGATCCCGACCCTCCAGAACCTCATGCAGCGCGCGCGGGGCGATGCGACCAGGGCCACGGCCGGCGTCAGCGCCGTGGTGCCGTACGGCAACGGGCAGTACGTCTCCTGGTACGTCGGCTACCGGCAGGGCGTGGCCTTCGCGATCGCGGTGGAGGGCAAGGTCAAGGCGGACAGTCTGGCCGCGACGTTCCTGAGGGCCATGAGCTGACCGGAGACGGTCGACGCGGCAGATGACCGCTGTGACGGCTTTGTCATTTCTTGACTAAAGGGCCGCAACCAACCAGGTGCGACCAGGCGTCTTAACAAGTGACTGAGACGCCGCTTGGGGGGTTGCGGACTCAGTCGCCGTGATGAGACCAGAGCCTCGTCTCGGGGGAGGCTCTGCCGTCCGGACCGGCCCGACCCTGCCGGTCACCCCCGTGGGTGTGCCTAGTCCACACCCACGGGGGTTCTCATCTTCTACGGATCTTTCACCGGGGACGGCGTCCCGTCGGGAATCTCTTTGGCATCCGGAGCGTTGACGATGTACGGTCGACGCGACGGGTGCCTCGGTGCCCGGTTGACAACTCAAGAGGGGGTGACCGGTTTCGACTTCGGTATGTCGAGACATGGGGAAGCGGGCCGAGGGCTGCGGTTGTGACCTCGTAAATCCTGTGACCGCAAACGAACAAGTGCCAACTCTAAGCGCACTCAGTTCGCCCTTGCCGCCTGAGGTTAGGTAGCGAACTTGTCAGCCCGGGAGTGTCTCCGGCCCGGGACCTGGCATCGCTAGGAGACTCAACCTGCCGCTCCGGCCACGGGAGCGATGGGGAAATCTAACAGTGGCTGAGCCTGTCGGCGACACGCCTGCGTGAGCGCCGGGGCTGAGAAAACGACTAGCAGGCTGCGCCCGGAGAAGCCCTGTCTTGGTACTGAAGGACGCGGGTTCGATTCCCGCCACCTCCACGAGCCGGCCTAACTTGCTCGGTGCCCCTTCGGGGGCACCTTCGCCGTTGGCCGCTATGTCTTTCGGGGGGACGACCCCCCGAACCCCCCGGTGTGCGGCTTCGCCGCACCCGGGGTTGCTGTTTTCTGGGGGCTGTGTGCTCGATGGCCTTGCGGCCATCCTCGCCACAGCCCGCTATGTTTTCGGGGACGATCCCCTGAGCCCTCCGGTGTGCGGCTTCGCCGTACCTTCTGGGTTGCTGTTTCTTACGCCTTCGGGGCCTGGGGTCGCTTTGTGTTTCTTGGGAGCCGTTGGCCCCGGGGGCCGGGGCAACGGCTCTTTGTGTTCTGGCGCTAGTCGGCCAGGTTGGCGGCGGTTACGGAGAGGTCGGCCTTTTCCGCGGGGGCGGTGCCCATGGCGGCGGCCAGTTTGCGGTAGCGCTGGGCCTCGTCGGGGCGGCTGCGACGCTCCAAAGTGCGGGCCAGGGCCTCGTACGCCCAGCCGTTCGCCGGGTCAAGGTCGATCAGCTGCCGGAACGTCTCCTCGGCGCGGCCGAGCTGGGCGCTGTGGAAGTACGCTCGGCCGAGCAACTCCACCGCCGCCCGGTTGGCCGGGTCGCGCTCGACGATCGGGGCGAGGATGCGGCCGGCTCCGGCGTAGTCCTTCGCGTCGAAGAACAGGCATCCGCGCTGGTAGTCCTCGTAGGTCATGGTTCCTCCGTCGACGGCACCCCCTTGACGGGGTGCCTGACGCGGCAACACCGGCACCGATCGGTCTGTTCCCGCCGGGACTTTGGGTTCATTGCGGTTCTTGGCATGATCCGCGAGACTCGATGATCATTTTCGCCGGCTCGAAGTGAGGGCTTGTGTCGGGACTGACGTTTGAGCCACTGCCCGATGTGGCGGGCACCGTGGCCGAGTTCGTCGCCGGGCTCCGATGCTTGAAGGCATGGTCCGGCCTCTCGTATCGAGAGCTCGAGAAGCGGGCGATGCTCGCGGGAGACGCCCTGCCGCACAGCACCGTCGCGTCGTCGCTGAGCCGGGACCGGCTGCCGCGTGAAGAGGTGGTGAAGGCGTTCACGCGGGCGTGCGGCTGCTCACCGCAGACCGTCGACGCGTGGGTCGCCCGACGTAGGCACCTCGTGCTGCTCGCCGAGTCGGGGACCGCCTCGCCCGAGGCGCGGAGGGCGTCCGTACGGGGCCCGCGGGTCACCAGACGGCATCTCGTTGCGGTGGGGGGCGTTTTTGCCGCGGCCGCTGTCGGGGCGGCGCTCACGCTGACCGCGATGGGGCGGCGGCGTTCCTGAGGGGGCGTCCGGCCCGCGTGAGGCGGGCCGGACCGAGAGTCGTCGTCAGGGGCGGACGGCGACGTGCACGTGGTCCCGGTGGCACACGGTGACGCCGGAGCCCTTCTTGCAGTTCTTGTCCTTGTGGCCGCGCCAGTTGCCGTTGGGCGAGTAGATGATGCCCTGCCAGATGATGTGGTCGATGGAGTAGGCGCCGTGGTGGTTCACCAGCCACTTGACCATCTTGTAGCCGTCGGCCCGGTTGTCGCCCGTGGCCGTACGGCCGATCTTTCCGTAGACGAGGTCGCAGGCGCGCCCCTGCGGGTGGTAGGGGAGCGGGTCCGGGTGCTTACAGCCCTGCGAGTCCCAGTGGTAGTGGCCCTTGCTCGAGGCGCTGCTCGCCGCCTTGTACAGCTTGCACATCTTCGCGGTGACCTTCCCTGCGGAGCCGCAGCCGACCAGCTGGGCGCTCGCCGCCTGGGCCGTGCCGGCCGTCGCGGCGAAGAGGGTCACGGTGACGCCCGCGGAGGCGAGCAGGGCGGGAATTCTGGTTTTCATGGGTACCTTCCTGGGGGCTGCGTCGCCGCCAGAAGTTACGGATGCGGCCGCCGGGGCGGAAGATCAATTACTGTCCCGGACAGTCCGGGACATCCGGGGGATCGGGTGTCTGTTCCGCGACGTCGCACCATGATCGGGCTTTAATGTGGGCGCGTGCGAGATTTGGTGGACGGAATCCGGTATTTCCTTCGGGGCATGGGGTGGGTCGCGCGACGGCCCCGGCAGTGGCTGTTCGGTCTGATCCCGGCCCTCATCGTCCTCGTCGTCTACGTCGTGGCCCTGGTCGTCCTGGCGCGCTACGACTGGGACCTGGCGAAGGCCATGAGCCCGTTCGCCGACCACTGGTCGAAGGGCCTCCGGGACGCCACCCGCGGGCTGATCGCCGTTCTCGTCTTCGGGGCCGCGGTCATGATCGCGGTCGTCACGTTCACGGCCGTCACCCTGATCGTCGGCGATCCCTTCTACGAGAGCCTCTCCGAGCGGGTCGAGGAGAGTGCGGGCGGGGTTCCTCCCGAGGCGCGGGTCTCGCTGTTGCGGCAGCTCGCGCGCGCCATCGTCGACGCGATCATCGTCGGGTCGGTGACCGCGCTGTTCGCGGTGCTGTTCTTCGCGCTGGGCTTCATACCGGCGATCGGGCAGACCGTCGTCCCCGTCGTCGCGGCGTTCGTGTCGGGCTATTTCCTTACGTTCGAGTTGACGTCCATCGCGCTGGAGCGGCGTGGCGTACGGCGGCGGGAGCGCTTCGCGCTGCTGCGCCGCGACAAGTGGCTGGTCCTGGGGTTCGGCGTCACGGTCTTTGTGGTGTTCCTCATCCCGCTCGGAGCGGTGTTGACCATGCCCGGAGCGGTGGCGGGCGGCACATTGCTCGCGCGCGAAAGACTTGCCCGACCGGCGATTCCGCCGGATCAAGGGGCTTTGACCGGGAACACCGCATGAGAGAGATGTCACGTTCCCGCCACGCCATGGCTAACAAGCTGTGGCCGTAGCGTAATTACCGGTCGAAGCGAGAATAGTTGATCTTCACGTAACCTGTGCGGCATGTCTGATCAGGGGAGCGCCGGGCAGTGGCGTCCGGCGAGCAGCCACAGCGGCCCGTACTCCGAACAGGATGAGCCGACAGGCCCGCTTCCCGCGGTCAGCGGACAGGACGCCGCACCCTCGGGTTTCCCTCCCGTGAGCGGTCAGCCCGGTTCCTGGTCCGCGGATGATGACGCGCCGACGGGCGGGTTCCCCAGTGTCTCGACGCCGCCGGAGCCTCAGGAGACGGGGCGTCGCGAGCGTGCGCCGTTCGAGCCCGCCGACCCGCGGCGCGAGTCGGCCGCCGGTCCGTCGGCTTCCGCCGAGCCGGGTGAGCCGAACGGGTTCGGTCCGTCCTCGGGGTCCGGTGGGTTCGACCCGTCCCCTGAGACCGGTTGGTCCGGCGGGTTCGGCTCGTTCAACGAGCCGCCGGCCGGGGAGTCCGCCGCGGGCGCGTCCGAGCAGGGTCCGTCGTTCCCTGCCGGGAACTCGTTCGGGGCCGAGACACACGCCGACCCCGAGCCCTATGCCGAGCCGACCACCGCGTTCGAGTCGGTGACGCCGCCGGAGGAGGAGACGCCGTCGAGTTCGTTCGGCCGTCCCTCGACGACGGAGTTCTCCTCCGACGCCGCGGGGCCCGCCCCCTCCGGCTCGACGCCGCCGTTCGGTTCGGAGGCCCCGCACGTCGATCCGTACGACGCGCGCGACGCCTCGTACGGGTACGAGGTGTCCGATCCGTCGTTCGCGTCCGCGCCGTCCCACCCGGGGCGGGAGACGGTCGCCGGATTCCCGGAGACCGCGAGTCCCGGTGTGGACTCCGGGCCTCAGCCGTTCTCGTTCGAGTCGCTGCTCGCCCCGGGCGAGGGCACTCCCGGCGCGGTCGCGCCGAACGGCCAGGCGGCGTACGACGGCGCGTCCGCGCCGCAGTCGTTCCGTGCTCCGGGCGAGACGTTCGCCGGTGAGCCGGCGGCCCCGCCGCCCCCGGCGGACCGGCGCGTGTCGGCCGAGGACCAGGAGGCGGAGAACGACTTCTTCGCCCAGGACGGCCACCCGCCGATGTGGGACAAGGTGGTGGCACCGTCCGGCCCGCCGCCGCAGCCCGGCAAGCCGAGCAGCGGCAACCTGCGGCTGCCGGACTGGATGCGCGATGAGGCGAACGCCGGTGGTGGCGAGGGTCTGACCGCTCCGCCGCCGGGCGACGACTTCGAGGAGGAGGGCCGCACGAAGCGGCGGCTGTTCGCCGGGCTGGGCGTGCTCGTCGTCGGCGTGGTCGCGGCGACGGGCGCCTACTTCATCAAGGCGCGCGGTGGTTCGGACGCCAACGCCCACTCCGCCGTCCCGAGCCATCCGGCGAAGACGTCGCCGAAGAAGGGCGGGCAGGCGGCGAACCCGGAGCCGGAGAAGCCGCTCGCGCAGTTCAAGGGCGACCACACGAAGCCGCTGGGCCACATCACCGACCCGCGCGCTGGGCTCTCGTACCCGAAGCTCGGCAAGCCCTGGCAGATGCAGACGCAGAAGAGCGCCATGGCCGAGCTCGGGTTCAGCGCCGGCCAGTTCGCCGTGACCGAGAAGGCCGGAAACCAGCCGAAGCGCTGGGGCCGGCTGCTGAGCGCGCAGCTGGGCGGCGCGGACAAGAACGCCTACGACGGTCCGGGGACGGAGCAGACCGCCGCCGCGCACGTGGCCGACACGTACGAGGCGCGGATGTACGGCTACAAGCACAAGAAGAAGGAGCTGGCCTCCCAGCCGCTCGACATCGACGGGCACAAGGGATGGCTGGTCGGCTACTACCTGACGTTCCACCGGCCTGGCGTGAAGGCCACCGGGGAGATCTTCACGGTCGCGCTCGTGGACACGGGCAAGAAGACGCCGGGCGTGGTGCTCATGACGGTGCCGAACACCGACAAGAAGCTGTGGCCCGACGTGAACTACGTGATGCGCTCCATCAAGGTGGTGTGATCCGGGACTCGGTCCCGAAAGCCATACCGAATCCCATTCCACTCGGCGTCGGCGGCGATCTAAGGTAGGCCGCAACAGGATGCCGGTGAATGGGGTTGGGACATGGCCATCGGGCTGACCGAGGAGCACGAGGCGCTCGCCGACGCAGTGCGCGGGTGGGCGGAGCGCAACGCGCCCGTGGACGTCGTACGCGCGACGCTCGACGCTGAGGAGGAGGCCCGCCCCGCCTTCTGGTCCGGCCTGGCCGAGCAGGGCCTCCTCGGCCTCCACGTGCCCGAGGAGCACGGCGGGCAGGGCGCGGGCCTGCTGGAGCTCGCGGTCACACTGGAGGAGCTCGGCCGGGCCGTCGTCCCCGGCCCCTTCCTGCCGACGGTGCTGGCCAGCGCCGCGCTGCTGCGCGCCGAGCAGGCGGTCAAGTCCCACGCAGAGCTGCTCCCGGGCCTGGCCGACGGCTCTCTGATCGGCGCCCTGTCGCTGGCGGGCGGCTTCACCGGCCACCGCGCGGACGGCGGCCTGACGATCAGCGGTACGGCCGAGCCGGTGCTGGGCGCCGGACTCGCCGACGTCATCGTGCTCCCGGTGACCACCGACGACGGCGAGGAGTGGGTGGCCGTCGACGCCGCCCGGCTCACCGTCACACCGGTCACGAGCCTGGACCGCACCCGCCGCGTCGCCCGCGTGTCCGCCGACGGCGTGACCGTCCCGGCCGATCGGATCCTGACCGGCCTCACCGGCCCGGAGGTCCTCGACCTGGCCGCGCTGCTCCTCGGTGCCGAGGCCGCCGGTCTCGCCGACTGGTGCGTGACCACCGCCGCGGAGTACGCCAAGGTGCGCGTGCAGTTCGGCCGGCCGATCGGGCAGTTCCAGGGCGTCAAGCACAAGTGCGCCCGGATGCTGATCGAGCTGGAGAAGGCCCGCGCCGCCGTATGGGACGCCGCCCGCGCCTCCGACGACGCCGCGGACGAGTCCGCCTTCGCGGCAGGGGTCGCCGCCGCCGTCGCGCCCGACGCCGCGCTGCGCTGCGCCCGCGACTGCATCCAGGTGCTCGGCGGCATCGGCTTCACGTGGGAGCACGAGGCCCACCTCTACCTGCGCCGCGCCTCGACGCTGCGAGCGCTGCTCGGTCCGGGCACGGAGTGGGCCGGTTCGGTCGCGCGGCTGGCGCTCGACGGCGTGCGCCGCGCGGTCGAGGTCGAGCTGGACGAGGACACCGAGCCCCTGCGCAACCGCATCCGCGCGGAGGTCGAGCAGCTCGCCGCGATCACCGACGACCGGGAGCGGCACGCGAAGATGGGCGACGAGGGCTGGGTGTTCCCGCACCTGCCCCGCCCGTGGGGCAAGGCCGCGTCCCCGATGGAGCAGGTGCTCATCCTCCAGGAACTGCGCGCCGCGAAGGTCAAGGGCCCGCAGCTCGCCATCGGCGCGTGGGTGGTGCCGTCCCTGGTGACGTACGGCACGCAGGAGCAGCAGGAGCGGTGGCTCGCGCCGACGCTGCGCGGTGAGCTGGTGTGGTGCCAGCTGTTCAGCGAGCCCGGCGCGGGCTCCGACCTCGCCTCGCTGCAGATGCGGGCCGAGCGGGTCGAGGGCGGCTGGCGGCTCACCGGCCAGAAGATCTGGACGTCCATCGCCCAGCGCGCCGAGTGGGCGATCTGCGTCGCCCGTACCTCGGTCGAGCCGAAGAAGCACGACGGCATCACCTACTTCGTCGTCGACATGAAGGCCGAGGGCGTCGACGTACGGCCGCTGCGGGAGCTGACCGGCGACGCGATGTTCAACGAGGTGTTCCTCGACGGGGTGTTCGTGCCCGACGACCAGGTCGTCGGCGAGGTCGGCGACGGCTGGAAGGTCGCCCGCAACACCCTCAGCAACGAGCGGGTCCAGCTGTCCAGCAGTCAGGGTCTCGGCGCGGGGACCAAGGAGCTGCTGGGCTTCTTCCAGGGCAAGGACCTCGACCCGGTCGCCCTCGCCGAGCTGGGCGGGCTGCTGTGCCAAGGCCAGGCCATCGACCTGCTCGGCCTGCGCCTCACGCTGAAACAGATCTCCGGGGCCGAGCCGGGCGCCGAGGCGAGCGTCCGCAAGCTGCTCGGCGTCCAGTACAACCAGGAGGTCGCCGACTTCATCTGGGAGGCGCAGGGCGCGGTCGCCGCAGAGGAGGAGCCGGGCCAGGCCACCAACATCTGGGCCCGCTACATGCTGTTCAGCCGGTCGATGACCATCTACGGCGGCACCACCGAGGTCCAGCTGAACGTCATCGCCGAACGCCTGCTCGGCCTGCCCCGCGACCCGGAGCCCGGCAAGTAGGACAGGGACGACGGGGGAGCGGCGCATGGGGATCGGACTGACCGAGGAGCATGAGGAACTGGCCGCGACCGTGCGTCGCTTCACCGCGCGGCACGTGCCCCGCACGGTGGTGCGGGCGGCGGTGGCGGACGAGGGGGCGGCGGGGCGAAGCCACGGGGGTGGGAAACCGGCGGCGGGGCGAAGCCACGCGGGTGGAGAACAGGCGGTACGTGTGTCGCGGCCCGGCTTCTGGCCGGAGCTGGCGGCGCAGGGGCTGCTCGCCCTGCACCTACCGGAGGAGCACGGCGGGCAGGGTTTCTCGCTGCTGGAGCTCGCGGTGGCCGTCGAGGAGATGGGACGGGCGCTGGCACCGGGGCCGTACGTTCCGACCGTGCTGGCGAGCGCGGTCATCGCCGCGGCCGACGCGCCCCAGGCGCACGGGGAGTTGCTGCGCGGCCTCGCCGAGGGCGTGACGACCGGCGCGGTGTGTCTGGAGGCCGGGCTGACCGGCCGACGCGACGGCGATGCTCTGGTGGTGGACGGTGCCGCCGGTCCGATTTCCGGCGGGCTCGCCGCGGATCTCATCATCGCCCCGGTCGCCGTCGACGACGGCACCGAGGAATGGGCGGTGCTGTACGCGCTGGAAGGCGATATCGAGGCGCTGAGCGGTGTCGACGTGGTCTCCGGAGTGGCGCGTGTCACGGCGGGCGGCGTGACCGTGCCCGCGCACCGGCTGCTGGCGGGGCTGACCCGGCCGGACGTCCTGGCCCTCGCCGCGGTGGTACTCGGCGCCGAGGCGTGCGGGGTGGCCGGGTGGGCGGTCGAGGCGGCGGCGTCGTACGCCCGGTCGCGCGAGCAGTTCGGCCGGCCGATCGGGCAGTTCCAGGGCGTCAAGCACAAGTGCGCCCGGATGCTGATCGAGCTGGAGAAGGCCCGCGCCGCCGTCTGGGACGCCGCGCAGGGGGTGGCGGCGCGAGGCCATGAGGGTGAGACGCCGGGGGTCGCGAGGCGAAGCCATGGGGGTGAGGAGCAGGGGGTGGCGGCACGAGGCCATGAGGATGAGACGCCGGGAGTGGCGGGGCGAAGCCATGGGGGTGTGGATCAGGGGGTGGCGGGGCGAAGCCATGGGGAGGCCGTCGCCGCCGGAGAGCAGATCGCGTACGCGACCGGGGTCGCCGCCCTCGTCGCGCCGGACGCGGCCGTCGCCTGCGCCGAGGATTGCATCCAGGTGCACGGTGGCATCGGGTACACCTTCGAGCACGACGCCCACCTGTACTACCGGCGCGCGCTGGCGCTGCGGGCCGTCCTGGGCCGCGCGGCGCGGTGGCGGGAGTCGCTCGCCGGGCTCGCCCTCGCGGGGACGACCCGGGAGCGTGAGCTCGACCTGCCGCCCGAGGCCGAGCCGCTGCGGCGGGAGATCCGGGCGCGCGTGACCGAGCTGGCCGCCCTCGGCGAGCGGGAGCGCGTCACGGAACTGGCCGCCGGCGGCTGGGTGCAGCCGTACCTGCCGCGCCCCTGGGGCCGGGCCGCCTCCCCGCTCGAACAGGTCGTCATCCACCAGGAGCTGCGGGCCGCCTCGATCCAGGGGCCGCAGCTGGGCATCGGCGCGTGGGTCGTGCCGTCGCTGGCCGCGTACGGCACGCCCGAACAGCAGGAGCGCTTCCTGCCCGCGACACTGCGGGGCGAGATCGTGTGGTGCCAGCTGTTCAGCGAGCCCGGGGCGGGCTCGGACCTGGCCGGCCTGCGCACCCGCGCCGAACGGGTGGAGGGGGCGGCGGGCCACTGCCACGGGGGTGGCGAGCAGGGGCCGACGGGACGCAGCCACTGGGGTGCAGAGCAGGGGCTCGCGGGACGCAGCCGCGGAGGTGGAAAGCAGGACGTGGCGGGGTGCGACCACGGAGGTGGAGAACAGGGCGTGGCGGGGGGCGGCCACGGGGATGAAAGGCAGAGCGGCTGGCGGCTGTCGGGGCAGAAGATCTGGACCTCCCTCGCCCAGTACGCCCAGTGGGGGATCTGCGTCGCCCGCACCGACCCCGGGGCGCCGAAACGGGACGGCATCACCTACTTCCTGGTCGACATGGCGTCTCCGGGCGTCCAGGTACGGCCGTTGAAGGACCTGACCGGCGCTGAGGTCTTCAACGAGGTGTTCCTCGACGAGGTGTTCGTGCCCGACTCTCTCGTCGTCGGTTCGGTCAACGCCGGCTGGCAGGTGGCGCGGGTGACGCTCACCGCCGAACGCGTCAACCTGTCGACCGGCTGGCAGCTCGGCGCGGACCTGCCCCGGCTGCTGGACCTGGTCGGCGACCTCGGCCTCACCGACGATCCGGTCGTCCGCGATGGCCTCGGCGGGCTGGTCGCCGACGCACACGTGTTCGCGCTGCTCGGCCTGCGCGCCACCCTCAAGCGGCTGTCGGGCGTGGACGCGGGCGCGACCGCGAACGTCAGCAAGCTCGTCGGCATGGAGCACGGCCAGCGGATCACCGAGTACGGCTTCGGGCTGCTGGACGCCGACGGCGCGCTGACCGGTCCGAGCGGCGCGGGGCCGCGCGCGGAGTGGACCCGGCTCCTGCTGGCCTCCCGGGCCATGACCATCGGCGGGGGCACCACGGAGGTCAACCTCAACGTCATCGCCGAACGCCTCCTCGGGCTACCCCGGGACCCCGAACCGGGACACTGAGCCGGTGCCGAGCGCCTCCTCCGGCCGCCCTGAGTCCCCTGACCGGGACACCGGGGCCGTGCCGAGTGGGTCCTTGGGCGGCTCTGGGTCCCCTGATGGCGGCGCTGGGGCGGTGCCGGGCGGGTCCCCGGGTGGTTCTGGGTCTCCTGATAGGGGTGCCGGGGCGGTGCCGAGTGGGTTCCCGGGTTGCGCTGGGTCCCATGACGGGGGCGCCGGAGCGATGCCGTGCGGGGCCTCGGGCTGCCTTGGGGTCCCGGACCGGGAGACTGAGGCGGTGCCGAGCGCTTCTTCCGGCGGTTCTGGGGTCCCTGACGAGGGCGCTGGGGCGGTGCCGGGCGGGTCCCCGGGTCATTCCGGGCCTCTTGACCGGGACACCGGGCCGCTGCCGGGTGACTCATCGGGCCGTTCCGAGGCGCCGAACCGGGATGGCAGAGCGTCGTCCCGCCGTCGGACGGCCCTGGCCGCCGCGACCGGGCTCGCTCTGGGCCTGCTCGCGCTCGGTCCCGCGCTCGCGCCGGGGTTCGTCCTGGCGTACGACATGGTGTTCGTGCCGCGTCCGGTGTTCGACCGGGAGACGTTCGGGCTGACGGGGATGCTGCCGCGGCACGTGCCCAGCGACGCCGTCGTGACGGCCCTGGCCCACCTCGCGCCCGCCGACCTCGTCCAGAAGGCGATCCTGTTGGCGATCTTCGTGATCGCCTGCGTGTCCGCGGCGGCCCTGGTGCCGTCCGAGCGGCTCACGGCCCGCCTGGCCGCGGGCGTCGTCTACGCCTGGAACCCGTTCGTCGCCGAACGCCTGCTGCTCGGCCAGTGGGCGCTGCTCCTCGGGTACGCGGCGCTGCCCTGGGTCGTCCGGGCCGCCGCGCGCGGCGATTCCCGACGGCTGGTCCTGGCGCTGGTGCCGGCGGCGATCGGCGGCTTCGCCGCGATGGCCGTGTCCGGCCTGGTCGTGCTCGTGGTGTCGCTGCGCCGGAGGTCGATCCGGTGGCCGCTCGCCGGGCTGTTCGTGATGAGCCTGCCGTGGCTCGTGCCCTCCCTGCTCCGGTTCTCCGGCGTCCCGGCGGACCCGGCCGGGGTGGCGGCGTTCGCGGCCCGCGCGGACACACCGTTCGGCGCGCTCGGCAGCCTGCTCCTCCTCGGCGGCACGTGGAACGCCGAGACCGTGCCGCCCGGGTACGGCGCCGCCGTGACGGCCGCTCTCTGGCTGTGCGTCGTCGTGCTCGCCCTGGTCGTGTACGCACGCGGTGGTGCGGCGAGCCGGGTACGGGGGCTGAGGACTGCTGTGCGCGGCGGTGTGGCGCTTCGGGCGCGGGTGCGGGGGCGGGGTGGTGCGGTGGCGCGGGTGCGGGCGCTGGGGAGCGCGGTGCGCGGCGGTGTGGCGGTTCGGGTGCGGGGGCGGGGGCCGGAGACCGCGGCGCGGGGTGGTGCGGTGGCGCGGGTGCGGGCGCTGAGGACCGCCGTGCGCGGTCGTGTGGCGGTTCGGGTGCGGGGATTTGGGAGGGCCATGCGTCGCGGTTCGGCGGTCCGGACGCGGGAGTCGGGGACTGCGGCGCTCGTCGACAGGGCGGCGTGGGTGCGGGGATTGGGTACGGCTGCGCTCGTCGGCCTGGCCGTCGCCGCGCTCGGGGCCGTCGCGCCGGGCGTGCTTCGCGGGGCGATCGGACTGTGGCCCGGGTTCGCGGTGCTGCGGGACGGCCAGCAGTACGTCGCACCGCTGGCCCTCGTCGTCGCCGTCGGGATGGGGGTGGCCGTCGACGCTCTCAGCCGTGGCCGCGGAACTGGCACCACCGACGTGGACAGCCGGTCCCCGATCGGCCGGCCGCCGAGGACGGGGTCCGAACCTGGCCGAAGTGTCGGCCGAACGGCAGCTCGGTCGGGGGCTTCGGCTTGGTGGCGTTTCTCCTGGAGCGGCGGTGCCGGTCGTCCGGAGCTCGCGGTCCTGGGCCTGCTGGCACCCGTCGCGTTGCTGCCCGGCCTCGCCTGGGGCGCGGGCGGGCGGCTGCACGCGGTGCGTTATCCCGCCGACTGGGCGCGGGCGCGGGCCGTCGTACGGGCCGCCCCCGGCGATGTGCTCGTCCTGCCCTGGGAGGCGTACCGGAGCTACGCCTGGAACGGCGGGCGGCGCGTGCTCGACCCGCTGCCGCGCTTCCTGCCCGGCCGGGTGATCGTGAACGACGCCGTACGGGTGGGGACGGGCGGGCGTGATCTGCGCATGGAGGTGGAGGACCGGCGCGCGCGGGCGCTGGATCCCCTGATCCGGTCGGGCGCACCGCTCACCGGTGCGCTGCGTTCCCGGGGCATCCGGTACGTCGCCATCGACGCGCCCGACGCGCCCGACGCGCCCGACGCGCCCGACGCGCCCGACGCGCCCGACGCGCCCAACGGGCCCAATTCGCCCGACGGGCCCGACCGGCTCAACCTGCCCGACCGGCCCAATGCGACCCACGGCGTTCAGGCGGACCGCCTGCCCGGTGCCGAGCGTGTCGTCGCAGGGCCTGACCTGGTGCTCTATCGCATCCCGGGTGCGGCCGCGAGCCCGGAGACGCGCACGCCGCAGTGGCCTGTGGAAATTGCGTGGTTCATTACTTTTGGGGTTGTTCTCTGGTCAACTCGGCTACCGGTCGGTAGCCTCGTCGCACGATCATCGCCGAAGGAGCCGTGATGCGGATCGCCGTCGCCGCCCTGGCCGGAATCGCGCTGGCCCTGCTGACCTCGTTCGGCATCGTGCGCGTTATCACGACCGCTCAGCAGGACCCGGTCGTCAAGCCGCTCTACAACTACGGCACCCGGTGACCGGTGCGCCCGGAGGGCCCGCGCGCTGAGGCGCTGGACGTCGTCATCCCCGCGCGCGACGAGGCCGGTCGGCTCCCGCACGGCCTCACGGCGCTGTCGGCCAAGCTCGCCGCACTGCCGCTGAGCGGCTCGATCATCGTCGTCGACAACGCCAGCACCGACGCCACCGCGGACATCGCCGAACGCTGGTCCGGGCCGGTGCCGGTACGCCTCGTGCGGTGCCCCACACCCGGCAAGGGCGCCGCGGTCCGCGCCGGTCTCCTGGCCACCGCGGCCCCGTACGTCGGCTTCTGCGACGCCGACATGGCCACCGGCCTGGACGCCCTCGACGAGACCCTCGCCCTCCTCCGGGCCGGGCACCGGGTCGTCATCGGCTCACGTCGCCACCCCGCCTCGGTCGTCGAGGCGTACGGGCGTCCGCTTCGCCGCCTGGGCGCTCTCGCGTTCAACCGGCTCGTCCGCGACCTGACCGGAGGCGTGACGGACACGCAGTGCGGGTTCAAGTTCTTCACCGGACCGCTGGCCCGGGCCGCCGCCGCCGACCTGCGTACGGCCGGATTCGCCTTCGACGTCGAACTGCTGCTGCACTGCCGCCGCCGGGGCGCCGAGGCCGTCGAGATCCCCGTCGAGTGGCGTGACGTGCCCGGCTCGACGTTCTCCGTCCGGCGGCACGCGGGCACCTGCCTGCGCGACCTGCTCCGCATCCGCGCCGAGGCCGGACGTTCGGCGACGCCGCAGCGGGCCCGCGCCCTCGCCGACGAACTGCGGGCCGGATGAGCGCGGAGAGGGAACTGCGGACGCTCGCGATCGTCAACTGGCGCGACCCCTGGCACCCCGAGGCCGGCGGCGCCGAACGATATGCCTGGGAGATGGCCCGGTGGTTCGCGGCGCGGGGGACCCGAGTGCGGTTCGTCACCGGGCGCGCGCCCGGGCAGGCCGCGCGGGAGCGGATCGAGGACGTCGAGATCGTACGCCGAGGCGGCCGGTTCACCGTCTATCCGCTGGTGCTGGCCTGGATGCTGGCCCGCCGACGGGCTTTCGACGCCGTGCTCGACTGCCAGAACGGCATCCCGTTCTTCACCCCCTGGGTGCTGCCGCGCCGCGTTCCGATCCTGTGCGTTGTGCATCACGTCCACGACGGCCAGTTCCACCTCTACTTCCCAGCGTGGCTGGCACGCCTCGGCCGCTTCCTCGAAGGCCCGGTGGCCCGACGCGCGTACCGGCGGCACGCCTGCGTCGCGGTGTCCCCATCGACGGTGACCGCCATGCGAGAGCGCCTCGCCTGGACCGGACCGGTGTACCTCGTCCCGAACGGCGTAATCCCCCCGGACACCGCTCCCGGTCCGGACGGCGTGACGCTTTCGGATGCCGCTCCGGACGCCGTGACGCTTTCGGGTGCCGTTTCCGGCCCGAGCAGCGTGACGCCGCCGGGTGCCGCCCCCGTCCTGAACGGTGTGACGCTCCCGGGCACCGTTCCGGGCCCGAGCGGCGTGACGCTTTCTGACACCGCCACCGGCCCGGGCGCCGTCATGTCGCCGGATGCCGCTTCCGGCCTGGGTGCCGTCGCGCCGCCGGATGCCGCTCCGGGCCCGAGCGGCGTGACGCTTTCGGATGCCGGTCCCGGTCCGGAGGGCGTGTCGCGCCCGGATGCCGCTCCGGATCCGAACGGCGTCACACTCTCGGGCGCCGGTCTCGGGCCGGCTGGAACGGATGACGAGCCGGAGCTCGCGTGCGTGAGCAGGCTCGTCCCGCACAAACGCGTCGGCCGGCTGCTCGACGTCGCCGAACGGCTCCGCGTCCGGGTGCACGTCATCGGGCGAGGACCGGAGGAGGCCGCGCTGCGGGCCCAGGTCGCTGCGCGTGGCCTGGAGGAGCTGGTCGTCCTGCACGGCTACCTGCCGGAGGAGGAGAAGGACGCGCTCGTCGCCCGCGCCCGGATCCACCTCAGCGCCTCGCGCGGAGAGGGCTGGGGGCTCAGCGTCGCCGAGGCGGCGGCGTTCGGCGTGCCGACCGTCGCGTACGACGTCGACGGGTTGCGTGACGCCGTCGTCGACGGTGTGACCGGCTGGCTCGTGCCCGAGGGCGAGGAGCTCGCGGACGTCATCGAGCGGGCGCTGAAGGAGCTGAGCGTCCCGGAGCGGCGCCGCGAGACGGCCGCCGCCTGCCGGGCCTGGGCCGCGGAGTTCACCTGGGCTCGCAGCGCCGAACGGATGGCAGCGCTGCTCGACGCCGCCGTCCGGCGCGGGACGGCACAGGGCCTGGAGGACCGGTCGTTCCCATGGCCGCGTTGACCCGGGCCGAGGTGCTCTCGCAGGCTCGGATCGAGGGCCTCCCGTGGGCTCGGGCCGACCCGCTCCCACGGGCCTGGATCGAGCCGCTTCCACGGACCCGGATCGGGGTGCTCTCATGGCCGCGTTGACCCGGGCGGAGGCGCCCCCGGGCACGGCCGGCCGGACGGACGGCGTGGACGAGCGGCTCCGCGAACGCCTGCGGACCTTCCTGTGCTGCGCGCTTCTGACGCTGCTCGCGACGGCGACGCGGCCGGGTCGGATCGTTCCGGATACCAAGATTGACATGGCGGTGAATCCGCTCGGCTTTCTCGGGCGGGCGCTGCACCTGTGGGACATCGAGCAGTTCGGGCAACTGCAGAATCAGGTGTCGGGCTACCTGTTCCCGATGGGGCCGTTCTACGTGCTGGGCCATCTCGTCGGGATGCCGCCCTGGATCACTCAGCGTCTGTGGCTGGCGACGCTCCTGTGCACCGCGTTCCTCGGCGCCCGCCGGCTCGCCGAACGCCTGGGCATCGGTACGTCGGCCACGCGGTTGGTCGGCGCGCTCGCGTACGCGCTCGGCCCGCATGGGCTGGCGTCCCTCGGCATCAACTCCTCCGAGTATCTGCCCCTCGCCATGCTGCCGTGGATGGTGGTGCCCCTGGTCGGCGCCGCGCGCGGCGGGGGGCGGGTGCGCGCGGCGGCCCGGTCGGGGCTGGCCGTCGCCTGCTGTGGCGGCATCAACGGCACCGCCACGCTGGCGGTGCTCGTCGTCCCGGTCCTGTACGTGCTCACCCGGAGCACCAAGAACGCCCGGCTGCTCCGTGTGCGCATCCTCGCCTGGTGGGCGGTCGCGGTCGGCTGCGCGACCGCCTGGTGGTCCGTGCCGCTCCTCCTTCTCGGCCGGTACGCCTACTCCTGGCTGCTCTACACCGAGAAGGCCGCGACGACGAGCGCGACGACCGGTCCGGCCGACGTCCTGCGCGGCGCGGAACGCTGGGTGAACTTCCTCACGGTCGACGGACGAGCCTGGTGGCCGCTCGGCCACGCGTTCGCGACCCAGACGGCACCCGTCCTGTGCACCGGCCTCATCGCCGCGCTCGGGCTGGCCGGGCTCGTCCGCGCCCGGCTCCCCGAGCGGACCTTCCTCATCGTCACCCTGCTGACCGGCCTGACCGTCATGGTCGCCGGGCACGCGGGCCCGCTCGCCCCGGCCGTACGGGACCTGATCGACGGGCCGCTGGCCCCGTTCCGCAACCTCTACAAGTTCGACGGCCTGGTACGCCTTCCGCTCGCCCTGGGCATCGCGCACCTGCTCGCGTTCCCTTCCCGGCGGCGGTGGGCGCCGATCGGAGCGGCGGCCGCCCTGGCGGGGGTGATGCTGTCCGCGCTGAGTACCGGACTGACGGCCGAGGGCGCCTTCCCGAAGGTCCCGCAGTACTGGCGCGACGCCGCCGACTGGCTGAACGGCCGAGCCGGCGACCAGGGCGTCCTGGCCGTCCCCGGCGCGCGCTTCGGGGAGTACCTGTGGGGACGCCCCATGGACGAGATCACCCAACCGCTGCTGAACGTCCGCTGGGGAGAGCGGCAGCTCGTCCCCGCCGGATCCTCGGGCTTCACCCGGATGATGGACGCGATCGACCAGCGGATCACCAGTGGCCAGGGATCGGCGGGCCTGACCGAGGTCCTGGCCCGGATGGGCGTCCGGTACCTCCTCGTCCGCAACGACCTGCGCCGCGACGATCTGCGCGGCGCGTGGCCCGCCCGCGTCCATCAAGCTCTGGACGCCTCACCCGGCATCCGGCGCGTGGCCTGGTTCGGCGGTGTACCGGCCGGCTCGACCCTGCCCGATGACGCGGTGAGCTCTCCGGACCAGCCGTACGCGCCGGTCGAGATCTACGAGGTCGAGGGCGCGGATGACGCGGTCGGCCTGCTCGACGCCGACCGGGCGCTGCGGCTGTACGGCTCGCCCGAGGCCCTGCTCACCATGGCCGACGACGGCCTCCTCAAAGACCAGCCCGTCCTGTTCGGCGACGACGACCCCAATGCCGTCGGCCGGCCCGTCGTCGCCGACTCCCTGCGCCGGGTCGAACGCGACTTCGGGGAGCTGCGCGGCCACACCTCGCCCACCCTGACCACCGCCGAGCGGGCGAACGTGCCCGCCACCCGCCGGGACATCCTCGAACCCGGCTGGGACCGCTACTCGACGGTCGCCGCCTACACCGGCATCAAGGACGTCACGGCCTCCGCCTCCGCGTCGGACGTCACCTCGCCGGCCGAACTCGACCAGCCCGGCGCCCTCCCGTACGCCGCCCTGGACGGCGACCCGCGGACGCGGTGGGAGAGCGGCGGCTGGACCGGCCCCGTCGGCCAGTGGCTGCGCGTCGACTTCGACCACCCGCTGACGCCCCGGAACGTCACGGCGACGTTCGCCCAGGACGATCGGCTCGGCCCGCCGCCGGACGAGATCGCCGTGGAGACCGAGACCGGCCGGACCGTCCAGCACCTCGCCCGTACCTCCGTCGCCCAGCCCCTCCGCGTGCCCGCGGGGACGACCCGATGGCTGCGGATCCGCGTCCTCTCACTCACCGCCCGGCCCGCCGTACCCGCCGCCGCCCGCGTCGCCATCTCCGAACTGCACGTCGACGGCGTGCACGCGGCCCGCGAGTACCGCCTGCCGACCGTCCCGGCGGGCGCCACCGTGGTCATGTCCCGGTCGCCGGGCGCGCTGCCCGCCTGCATGCGGGGCTCGATCCGCTGGGTCTGCTCACCGTTCTTCGAACGCCGGGACGAGGAGCCGTACGGCTTCGACCGCGTCCTCACCGCGGCCAGTACGGGCACCGGGGCCAGTACGGGCACCGCGGCCCGTACGGACACCGCCGCCCGTACGGGCACCGCCGAGCTGACCGGAACGGCGGCGCTCACCGACCCGGGCCTGATCCAGCGGTACACCTCCACCGATCCCCGGCTGAAGGTCACGGCGAGCTCGACGCTGACCCAGGAGCCCGCGACGCTGCCGCGCGCGGCGTTCGACGCCGACCCGGCGACCACGTGGGTGCCCGCGACCGGGGACCGTGCCCCCTGGCTGTCACTGTCGTGGGGCCGCAGGCTCGAGGTCGGACGGATCACCGTACGGCGTCCGGCGGGCGCGGCCTACCTCACCCAGGTCCGCCTGGAAGGGGACGACGGCCAGTGGCGCGAGGTCCCGCTCGACGGCACCGGCCGCCTGTCGTTCAAGCCCATGCGCACGAGCCGCCTGACGCTGCGCTTCTCCGGCCTGCCGCAGGTGACGGACGTGACCGTGCCCGGAGTGACGCCGTTTGCGACGTTCCCCGACGCCCGCGTCCCCCTCCCATGCGGCTTCGGCCCGAGGCTGCGGCTGAACGGCGCCGACGTGCCGACCCGCGCGACGGCGACGTACGCGGACCTCCTCCAGGGCCGTTCCGTCCGCTTCCAGGCCTGCCGTACGGTCACGCTCAAGGCCGGGGACGACCGGCTCGCCCAGGTTCCGTTCGACGCCTTCCGCGTCGATTCCGCGGTGCTGGCCCCGACCGGCGCCGCTCCGGCCCGCGAATCCTCGCCGGTGACCGTGACACGGTGGACGTCAGAGCACCGGCAGGTCGAGGTCTCGGCGCAGCGCGCCTCGTACCTCGTGGTCAACGAGAACTTCAACGCCGGATGGCGGGCGACGATCGGCGGCCGGACGCTGCGCCCGGTGCGCATCGACGGCTGGCGGCAGGCGTGGGCGCTCCCGGCGGGGACGGTCGGCACCGTCCGCCTGTCGTACGCGCCCGACCGCCCCTACCAGGCCGCCGTCCTGCTCGGCCTGAACTTCCTGGTCGTCCTGGTGATCGCCGCGCTGTGGCCGTCCCGCTCCCGGCAGGAGGTGGAGCCGGTCGTGCGCGAGCGGGGCGCGTTCGCCGTGGTCCTGACGATCGGAGCGGCCGCCGGCCTCGGGTACTGGACCGGAGGCGTCGCCGCGCTGGCCGTGGCGGCGGTAGCCGCGACGGTGTTCGCCGTGGCCCCCGGCAGGTGGCGCGCACGCGCGGCCGTTCCCTGGCTCCCGGCGGCGGCCATGCTCGCCGCGACGGTGTCCCTGATCGCCGGTTTCCGACTCCAGGCGGCGCAGAACACCGGGGCGCACTTCTTCGCCGAGACCCTGCCGCAGCTCCTCTGCGTGCTCATCGCCGCCCGCCTGGCGGCGGCGCTGGCCGACCGCCCGGATACCGTCCCAGACCGTCGGCCACATCGAACCACCTGAGTCCACGCTGTGTAGGTTGTCCGGGTGGAAACCGACAACGAGGCACCGTCGAACGAACTCTGCGGCGTTCTGGCCCCCGATGACTGGATGGACGACTTCGGGTGGCCGCGATGCGACCTGGCCGCCGGCCACGACGGTCGGCATCAGGAGGCGTCGAGCGGCGCTCGCTGGTAGAGAGCGCCGTCAGGAGGCGGCGAAGAACGCCCGGACGGTGAAGCCGATCCACTCGGGGTTGGCCCAGGTGCTCCAGCGGGCGCGGGCCTCCTGATCGAGCCGGTCCACGGCCTCCTCGACGGAGGTGCCCGCCGCCTTGAGGTCGGTGACGCGTTCGCGGACGTGGGCGAGGTAGTCGCGGACGTCGCGGATGAGCCCGATGTCGGTGACCTCTCCGTGTCCGGGCACGACCGTCCGCGGGTCGATGGCCAGCAGCTCGTCGAGGACCTCGATCCAGCGTCCGCAGTCCACGTCGGTGTCGTACGGCGGCATGTAGGGCGCGATGGGGAACATCCGCGTCTCGATCAGGTCGCCGCCGAAGAGCACGTCGCCGTCGACGAGCACCGTCTGGTCGCCCACGGTGTGCGCCGGGCCCCACTCGCGCAGCACGACCGTACGCCCGCCGAGGTCGAGCCGGGCCTCGCCCTCATAGGTGACGTCGGGGTCGACGAACTCGACGTCCGCCAGTTCGGCGGCGATGTGCTCGCTCAGGCCCTTGAACATGTCCAGGTATGCGGCGCCCTTACGCCGGAGCTCCTCGTGCTGTGCCCGGTTGTAGATGATCGTGGCCGAGTCGCGGAACGCCTGCGCGCCGAACCCGTGCTCGGGGTGGAAGTGCGTGAGCGTCAGATACAACCGCCGGCCGTCCGCCAGGCGTTGGGCCTGGTCGAGCACGTACGCGCCGTTGCGGGGGCCGACACCGGTATCGACCACGAGCACGGCGCGCTCGCCGACGACGATGCCCACGTTGGGGACGATCGGGACCCGCCCGTCCGGGATCACGAACACACCGTCGGCGACCACGACGGGCTCGCCCCGCACGATCGGCGCGGGCGCGGAGCCGAGGTCGGGAGGAGCTTGACCCGCGGACGACGCGGACTCGGGAACGCTCATCGGGGGACTCCAATCTGAGCAACGTTCAGTTCGTGCTCCGAACGTAACACACAATCTGAACGGCATTAAGATCGAGGCATGGCCGACCGTCCGTACCACCATGGCGACCTCCGTACCGCCCTCCTCGACACCGCCGAGGCCCTGATCCGGGAGCGAGGCGTCGACGGGTGGTCGCTGCGCGAGGTCAGCGTTCGCGTCGGCGTCAGCCCGAGCGCCGCGTACCACCACTTCGCCTCGCGCGACGCGCTCGTAGGGGCCCTGTCGCAGCGCGTCCTCGCCAGGCTCGGCGAACGCCTGAGCGATGCGGTCGAACGCGCACAGGGGGACGGCCTGGTCGCCTTCGGGCGCGGCTACGTGCGCTGGGCTCTGGAGGATCCCGCCGTGGCCCGGCACTGGCTGGCGTTCAACACGGGAGGCGGCGATCCGACGGCTCCCCACCCCCACCGCATCCTCGCCACGGAACTCGACCGCCTGGTCGAATCCGGCGACCTGCCCGCGGCGGCCCGGCCCGGAGCCGACTTCGTCGTCTGGGCGGCCGTGCACGGTCTCGCCGCCCTGCTCGTCCACGGACTGATGCGCCTCGACACTCCCGAGGCCGTGGACGACCAGGTGGATCGCGTCGTCCGCTCCACGCTGATCGGCCTGGCCCGGCAGGCACCCCCTCCGCAGGGCTGGCCCACCCCCCGCTCCGACTACACCGAGCGCGTCACCGGCGGTCCCGACGGCCAGGCCGGGTAGTCGCGTTCAGGTCGCGTCGGCTCGTAGTTCCTGGGTGGCCGATCGGTAGGCCTCGGTGACGCGGGTGAACATGTCCAGCAGCAAGGGAACGTGTTCCGGTCCGTAGTGCGCGCCGACGGCCCACAGGTGCCGCCCGGATGCCTCGCACGCGGCCTCGTAATCGTCCAGGCCGCCCTCGACCAGCTCGACGGTGACCGTGCGCCGATCACGCTCTCCACGCACTCGCCGTACGTAGCCCGCCTTCTCCAGCCTGTCGATCAGTCGGGTCGTCGAGGCGGACGGCAGCCCCAGCTCCTCGGAGATCGCTCCTACGGCGAGTGGTCCGCGCGTCTCCAGCAGGATGGCGGCGGCGACGTCGACCGGCTGCAGGCCGAGCCGGTCGGCGACCGCCTCGTTGTGCAGGAGGACCGCGATCAGGAACTCGCGGAAGACGGCCTCGTCCGGATGCTTGGGACCCACCTGCTCAACCTACTCCCCGGCGATGTATCTTCAAATCGGAGATACTTCGAATCGGAGGGGATATGGAGATCATCATCGCCGGCGGCGGAGTGGGCGGCCTGGCCGTCGCGCGCGTGCTGCTGGCCGCCGGGCACCAGGTGCGGGTCTACGAGCAGGCTCCGGCCTGGCGGACCGGCGGTGCGGCGCTGAGCATCTTCAGCAACGGCACCGCCGTACTGCACGATCTCGGTATCAGCCTGGACGGTGTCGGTGCCCGCATCGACAGGATCGACTCGCTCACCGCCCGCGGCCGGCTGCGCGCCGGCGCGAACATCGCTCACGCGGCCGAGCGGTACGGCTTCGAGACCAGGACGGTCTCTCGGGGTCTCCTTTTGGAGCGTCTGGCCGACGGACTGCCCGACGGCCTAATCCACTACGCCAAGACCTGCGAGACCGTGACCCAGGACGACGACCGGGTGACGATGACCTTCACCGACGGATCGACCGCCACGGGAGACATCCTCATCGGAGCCGACGGCCACCACTCAGCGGTGCGACGCCGCCTGTGGGGCGACGGCGCCGTCCAGCCGGCGACCTTCGGTACATGGCAGGGCCTCAGTCCCATCGACATCGACCTCACCCACTCTCACCGCAGCCTGATGATCACAGGACGAGAGGGCGCATGCGGGCTCATGCCCGCCGGGGGCGGCCTGCTGCAGTGGTGGTTCGACGTGCGCTGGTCGCCCACCGACGAACGGCCCGCCGCCCCGCTGACCGAGCTGAGGCGCAGGTTCGGGGGGTGGGCGTCACCCGTGCCCGAGGTGCTCGCCGCCGCCTCCGAGGACGACCTCGACTTCTTCGGGCACCACTGGAACAAGGTCCGCCGAGTGTGGGGGGAGGGCCGCATCACCCTTGTCGGCGACGCCGCCCACACCATGCCACCCACCCTGGGGCAGGGCGCCAACCAGACCCTCGAGGACGCGTGGGTGCTCGGCCGCCTGCTCGCCGACGACGGCGGCGATCCGGCGGTACGGCTGCGTTCCTACGAGGAGGCGCGTTACCCGCGCATATCTCTGGTCTCCCGGATGGCCAGGCGCAATCCCGCCAACTGGCGCATCCCGCCGCTGATCGGTCGGCTGTTGCCCGAAACGTCCTATACCAACATGCTCGCCCGCTACAGCAATCGCCTGACCGCGGCTGCCGTGTGATTCAGGTCGAGCGCGTCGCCGGCACTCACAACGGCCAGACCGGGTAGTCGACGTAACCGCGCGCCCCGCCGGAGTAGTGGGTGTCCCGGTCGCTGCCGGCCGTCGCGTGCCCCAGCGCGAACCGGCCGACCAGGTCGGGATTGGCGATGAAGAGCCGGGCGAAGGACACCGCGTCGGCGATCCCCGCCTCGACGATCGCGTCACCCGTCTCCCGGTCGAAGCCGTGATTGGCGATCAGCGGCCCGCCGAAGAGCTTGCGGTACCGGGCGAACACGTCGAGGTCGGGACCGGGACCGCTGGGCACCGGGCCGCGGAGGTGCAGGTACGCGAGCGGGCGTCCGTTCAGCTCGGCCACGAGGGCGTCGTAGTCCGCCAGCGTCCGGTCGTCGGCGGTCCAGGGGTAGTCGCCGCCCCGCCGGTCGGCGGAGGGCTCGTCGTCGACGGTCCAGTACGGCGACAGCCGTACACCGACACACCGTCCGTCCCACGCCGCCGTCACCGCGTCGACGACCTCGAGGAGCAGGCGGTCCCGGCGGGTGCCGTATCCGTCGGTCCGCCGGTTGAGCCGGGCATTGAGGAACTGCGCGATCAGGTGCGTTCCGTTGGCGGCGATCTCGACCCCGTCGAACCCGGCCCGGCGGGCGTTCTCGGACGCGGCACCGTAATCCGCGATCGTGCGCTCGACGTCCGCGAGGGTCATCTCCCGCTGGACTCCGGCGTGCCAGAGCTGCAGGACGATGCGGCCGCCCAGGGCGTGAACGACCCGCGTGACCCGGCTCCACGCGGCGACCTGCCGCTCGTCGTAGACGCCGGGGACGTTCGGGTAGCAGCCGATCGCCCGCTCGCTCGTCCAGGTGCCCTCGGCGATGATCAGACCGGCTCCGGCCCGCTGGCCGTAGTAGGCGGCGTGCAGGTCCGTCGGCGCCAGGTCCTCGTTGGCCGCGCGGCACCGTGTCAGCGGCGCCATGACGACCCGGTTCGGCAGCCAGAGGTCTCCGAGCGTCACCGGCCGCAGCAACGCCCGGTCCCCGCCCCACTCGCTAATCTGCTCCTGTCGGATCATTGACCTTTCTCCCTCGTCGCTCGCTGATCGGTGGCACGAGACAGACGGAGCGCGATGGTGAAAGGTGACCGATGGGTGAGCACGATGAGTTGGCCGAGCGGTTCGAGGCGCACCGCGAGCAGTTGCGCGCGGTGGCCTACCGGATGCTGGGCTCCCTGAGCGAGGCGGACGACGCGGTCCAGGAGACCTGGCTCCGCCTCAGCCGCACCGACCTCGGCGGCATTGAGAATCTGGAGGCCTGGCTCCGTACGGTGGTGTCCCGGCTCTGCCTCGACATGCTGCGCACGCGCACGTCACGCCGGGAGGACCCGCTCGGGTGGCAGGTGCCCGCCCTGGCGGGGGGCGACGACCCCGAGCAGGAGGCGGTCCTCATCGAGTCGGTCGGCCGCGCGATGCTCGTGGTACTGGACCGGCTCCCGCCCGCCGAACGCGTCGCCTTCGTGCTGCACGACCTGTTCGCCGTCCCGTTCGACCAGATCGCCCCCATCGTCGAGCGCACCCCGGTCGCGGCCAAGAAGCTCGCCAGCCGGGCACGGCACCGGGTACGCGGCACCGGCCCGGTCCCGGACGCGGAGCTCGGCCGGCAGCGGCGCGTCGTCGAGGCCTTCCTCGCCGCCGCCCGAAGCGGCGACCTGCACGCCCTGCTCGCCGTCCTGGCCCCGGACGTCGTACGCCGAGCCGACCCCATGGTGCTGACACCGGGCCGGGAGACGGTCGCGCGCGGCGCGGACACGGTGGCCCGCGAGACGCTGGTCTTCGGCCGCCGCGCGAAGGAGGCGGACCCGGCCCTGATCGACGGCCGGGTCGGCGCCGTGATCGCCCCGCGCGGCCGACTGCTCCTCGCCCTCACGATCAGGACGGAGGGGGACCGCGTCGCTGAGTACGACATCATCGCCGACCCGGCACGCCTGGCGAGGCTCACCCTCGCCGTCCTGGATCCCCCGAGCGACGAGCGCGCCGGGTGCCACGATTGGGAATGCGACACTCTTCGCCCGGATGCCGACCCGCGGCGTGCGTGATGGTACGTCTTCGATCAGCGGTCGATGGCGGCCATGTTGTCCGCGTCGTAGCGCTGGCCGGAGGCCGGGGGCAGGTCGTTCAGGCGGGCGACGTGGCTGGCAGTGAGCTCGATGTGGTCGGCGGCGGCGTTCTCCTCCAGCCGGGCGACTCGCTTGGTGCCGGGGATGGGCGCGATGTCGTCACCCTGGGCGAGCAGCCAGGCCAAGGCGACCTGTGCGGGCGTGGTGTCGATCTCGGCGGCTACGGCCAGGACCTCGTCGACGATTCGCAGGTTGCGTTCCAGGTTGCCGTCGGCGAAGCGGTGGTTGGTGCGGCGCCAGTCGTCGGCGTCAAGATCGTTCAGGGAGCGGATGTTGCCGGTCAGGAAGCCGCGGCCAAGCGGGGAGTACGGCACGAAGCCGATACCCAGTTCGCGCAGGACGGGCAGGATCTCGGCCTCCGGGTCGCGGGTCCACAGCGAGTATTCGGACTGGACCGCGGTGACCGGATGCACGGCGTGAGCGCGGCGGATCGTGGCGGGGCCGGCCTCCGACAGGCCGATGTGGCGGATCTTGCCTTCGGCCACCAGTTCGGCCAGCGCGCCAACGGTCTCTTCGATGGGCGTGCCGGGGTCCACCCGGTGCTGGTAGTAGAGGTCGATGTAGTCAGTACCCAGGCGCTTCAGTGATCCCTCCACGGCCAGGCGGATGTTGGCCGGGGTGCTGTCCGGAGCCGAGCCACCGGTGTGGGAGATCAGTCCGAACTTGGTCGCCAGCACGACCTCGTCTCGGTGCCCCTGCACGGCCCGGCCGACCAGCCCCTCGTTGATGAAGGGGCCGTACCCCTCAGCGGTGTCGATATGGGTGACCCCGAGGTCCAGAGCGCGGTGGATCGTGCGGATCGACTCGTCGTCGAACTGGCCGGCGCCGGTGTAGAACGCCGACATTCCCATGGCTCCGAGACCGATGCGCGAGACCTTGAGGCTGCCGAGCGAAATGGTTTTCATGGCGCGGGCTTCCCTTCCCATTAGTTAAGTACCGATCGGTGCAGAACTGTAGCACATCAAGACCGGCCGGTACTGAACTGCGTTCGCCACCTGGGTAGGACGAAACTGCTGGTCCGCGTAGATCTGTACCGAGGGGTACCCTTGTGGCATGGGTGACTCCCGTAGGGCCGTCATGGGTCGGCCTCGAGGATTCGACATCGACCAGGCGCTGGAACGCGCGATGCGGGTGTTCTGGGCGCGAGGTTACGAAGGTGCAAGCCTCACTGAACTGACCGGCGCCATGGGGATCACCAAGACGAGCATGTATGCGGCCTTCGGCAACAAGGAGCAGTTGTTCCGCAAGGCCCTCCAGCGCTACGGCGCGGGGCCGGCCGCCTACGCCACGCGCGCCCTGGAGGAGCCCACCGCACGGGCTGTGGCCTTGGCGTTCCTCCGCGGAGCGGTCTGCACCACGACCCCTCCCGGCGGCCCCTCCGGGTGTCTGACCGTGCAGGGTGCGCTGGCGTCGAGCGACGAGAGCCGGGCCGTCCACGACCTGCTTGTCGACTGGCGCAACGACGCGGGGGTCCGCCTTGAGGAGCGCTTCCGGCGCGCCGTCAACGAGGGTGATCTTCCGCGCAACGCCGACCCTCGGCGTCTTGCCCGGTTCATCATGACGATGGGTTTCGGCATCGCAGTGCAGGCCGCCAACGGCCTCGGTCCTGCGGAGCTCGATGAGATCGTCGACACGGCGTTGCTCGGCTGGCCTGCATAGCGGCTGCACCCCTTCGCTCGCCCCGGTGAGACATTCTCCCCGCATCAGGGCCGTGACGGTGCGGCAAAACTTCGGTACCGTCCGGGACAGAAGTTTCGAGCAGTGGTTCCTCCCCCTGCCGACGATCACCGCGACGAAACCGTCAAGGGCCGTCGCGAAACACCGAGCATGACCTCCGCTCCGGGGGCCGAAGAAGGGGATCATGTCCGACACCGACCTGCGCGAGTTCTACCTGCGCTACATCGGGGCGCTCAACGCCCACGAGATCTACCGCATGGACGAGTTCATCAACGACGAGACCACCCTGAACGGCGAGCCGGGCAGTCGGGACCAGGTCATCGCTGTGCTGAACGGCGACATCGACGCGGTCCCGGACTTCCACTGGGAGCCCCGGGAGATCGCGGTCGATGGTGATCGCCTGGCCGCCCGTCTGACCAACACGGGCACGCCCGCCAAGGAGTGGCTCGGCGTGGCTCCCACCGGCGCCTCGTTCGAGATCGTCGAGTACGCCATCTATCAGGTTCGTGACGGGCGGTTCGTACACATGACGGCCCTGCACGACGCCGAGACCCTGAGGCGGCAGCTCGGTGCCTGACCCCCGTAAGCCGATCGGCGTCGGCATCGTCGGCCTGAGCGCCACGGGAGGCTGGGCGGCCGGGGCTCACCTGCCCGCGCTGAGCGCCGTCGACGGGATCGAGCTTCGCGCGCTGGCGGCGAGCTCCGAAGCCTCGGCCCAGGCCGCGGGAGCGGCGTATGGCGTACCCGCGTACACGTCGGTCGAGCAGCTCGCCGGCGACGAGAACGTCGACCTCGTTGTTGTCGCCGTCAAAGTGCCTCAGCATCGCGAACTCGTGTTGCCCGTGCTGAAGGCGGGAGTGCCGGTGCTCTCCGAGTGGCCGCTCGCCGTCGACCTGCGCGAGGCCGAGGAGATGGAGCGTGCCGCCGGGACGACGCGCACCTTCGTCGGTCTTCAGGGACGCTCCTCGCCTACCTTCCGCTGGCTGGCCGACCTCGTGTCCGAAGGATTCGTGGGGGAAGTGCTCTCCGCCACCGTCGTGGCGTCTTCGACCGAATGGGGCACTCCGGTGTCTCAGAACATGGTCTACACGCTCGACCGCAAGCTCGGGGCCACGATGCTGACCATCGCGTTCGGGCACGCGATCGACCTGGTGTCGATGGTCGTCGGCGAGCTTCAGGAAGTGGTTGCTACGACCGCGACCCGGCGCCGCCAGGTTCCCCTCGGGCGCACCGGGCAGGTCGTTCCGATGACCGCCGAGGACCAGATCGCGATCTCGGGCACCGTGGCGGGCGGGGCGATCCTATCCGTCCACCACCGTGGAGGCGCGGCATCGGGTGCAGGGTTCTCTCTGATCATCGACGGCACGGAGGGGAGACTCGAGATTACCGCCGCTGAGTTCCCGCACGTCGGTCCGGTCACGGTGTGTGGCACACGCAGCGGCGGTCGGCCTACGAAGGTCACGCTGCCCAGCGGCTACGACGACTACCCCGCCCTGGCCGGAACAGTGATCCACACGCTGGTGCACGCCTACGCCGCGATTCGGGACGACCTCGTCCACGGAACGGCCGTCGCCCCGGACTTCACCCACGCCGTCAAGCGCCACCGACTCCTCGACACGATCGTACGGTCCGCCGCCACAGGCCAACGAAAAGCCCTCCACCCTTACGACCCTGTGCACAGTAGTTGATGGTGCGTGACTTGGGGTTACCAGGTGAGTCCGGCGGACTTGTCGGAGACCAGGCCGGCGATGGCGTTGATGGTCTCGCGGAGAAGTTCGCGGCGGCCGGTGAAGCGTTGCAGGACGCGCCACTATTGCAGTTCCGCGATGGGCGTGCTCGACCGCAATCCGTTGCGAGGACTGGTTGCGCCCTTGCTTGAATCCACGGGCTGCGAAGCGCAGTGTTGACCGCGAGAACCGCGAAGGCCGGGCCACCACCTGCGGAGGTTAACCCGGCCTCACTTCATGACCCCGAGTGGGCCACGCACCACTCATAGTAGTCAGCCCGCCTCGGATATCAATGCGTATTGGAGTGATCGTGGGGTCTTGCGGCGAGCGCGCCGAGTGAGTCAGGCGGGCAGGGAGGCGAGCCAGCCGGTCAGGATCTCGTTGACCTCCTTTCGGCGCTCCTGCTGGATCCAGTGGCCGCAGTCGTCGAGTAGATGCGAGGCGATCAGGCCGGGCATGGTGGTGGGGTAGGCCTTGATGGCGTCGGCCATCCAGGTGGTGGAGGCGTCCAGCGCGCCGCCGATGAACAGGGACGGCTGGGTGATGGGGGCACCCTCGAAGTCGGCGAGGTCTTCCCAGTCCCGGTCCATGTTCCGGTAGCGGTTGAGAGCCCCGCTCATGCCGGTCCGTTCGAATTCCCCTGCGTAGACATCAAGAGCGTCCTCGCTGAGCCAGGCGGGCAGCCGGTCGGCGGGGAAGCGGTCGCGCATCGTCCCGCCCTTGGAGACGAAGTGCGGGTCCGGGGCGTCGGCGGATGGCATGGTGTCGGCGGACAGGGCGGCGTAGATGCCGGCGAGCCAGCCGCGGACGTCCGGTTCGATCTCGGCCTCGGCCCGGCCGGGCGCCTGGAAGTAGCTGACGTAGAACTCCTCGTCGCCGCCCATCCGCGCGAAGATCTCGCTGGGCCGCGGCCCGCCGCGCGGGGCGTACGGCACGCTCAGCAAGCCGACCGCCCGGAAGACCTCAGGCCGGACCAGAGCGGAGTTGGCGGCGATGGGCGCGCCCCAGTCGTGGCCCACGATCACGGCCGTCTCCTCGCCCAGTGCGTGCACCACGGCGACGTTGTCCTCGACCAGCTCCAGCATCCGGTACGCGGCCACGTCCTCGGGCTTGGAGGAGCGGCCATAGCCACGGACGTCGACGGCGACGGCCCGGTAGCCGGCCGCGGCCAGGACCGGCAACTGGTGGCGCCAGGAGTACCAGGACTCGGGGAACCCGTGCACCAGCAGCACCAGCGGCCCGGAGCCCTGCTCCACCAGGTGGATACGGCCGGCGGAAGACGAGACCAGGCGATGTGTGACCGCGGCGGCAGGAGTGGACTGCGACATCTATCCCCCAAAGCTGTTGATCCTCGAGCGCCGAGTGCGAACCACGCCGGCGCTCGCGTCGATCCTCCGCTGTACGGTTACGCCGCCGCGATTCCTGTTGCCACTTCGGCAAACCACTGCCCGTCCGTAACCGCCGGTCAGCCGTAGTAGCGGTACAGGGCGAGCCAGAGAATCGCCACGTGGTCTTCGGAGGCGAACGCGATCACCTCGTCGCGGGACAGGTAGTCCTCAGACCAAAGATCCCAACCGGCATGCGCGCCGACGAAGAACCGGCTTCGTTCCGGCGGGAACGCGGTGAGGAGCCGGTCCGCCAGCGCTACTCGGCCGGCTTGTGTGGCGGAGAGCCGGGCCCGCTCCTGCTCGGTCCGCGGAGACTCGCTGTAGTCGCCATCGTTCATCGTCCAGCGCATCCGGCCGATCAGCCAGGTCCGCAGGAGGTCAGGGCTGCCGGTCACTTCCTGCCAAGGCTCTCGAGGATGCGGCGCGTCATCGTCTGGACCGTCGTCGTCGTACCCGAACCCCGCGGCGGGCAGATCAAGATTCCCGTTCGAGATCAGGGTGATCCGCTCCCCGGCGGATCCGAGGGCTCGCATGCCCGACCCGTACGGTCCGGGCCCGGCCGGCAGGGGCCCGGCTTCTTCGTCGTCGTCTTCCCAATGCGCGCGCTCTTCCAGCGGCGTGAACGCTTCCGGCAGCCGCTTTTCAAGAAGCGTGTCGAGTAGCCGGAAGATCTCTTCCGTTGCCGTAATGAGGTCGCCGTGCACGGATCGGTACGTCACCGATGCCGTGCTGCCCGCTACGGCCTCCAGGGCCTCTGCCCGTAGGTCGTCCACCCCGCGAACCCTGATGACGCACCTTTCCCGATATAGGTGCGCGACATCGGAATCGGCCAGATCCGCCGCCAACGATTTCACCGTCCTCACCCTGCTGTCCTCGGCCACCGACCGCAAGGAGCTGAATCGGAGCGTGGCGAGCGCGACGGCGGTTCTCGGACGCCACGACCGACGCGAGGGATCTATGGTGAACGCGTGTCTGAGTCATCACCGCGTCGGCTGCCCCGGGGGCGTTATGCGTTGGCGCGGGAAGAAGTAGAGCGTATCCAGCGGGCCCGACTGTGTGCGGCGATGGCGGAGGTGATGGCCGAGAAGGGGTACGTGGCCACCTCCGTAGCCGACGTACTCCAGCGGTCGGGGGTGTCGCGGCAGAGTTTCTACCAGGTGTTCGATTCCAAGATCGACTGTTTCATGGCCGCCTTCGACACGGCGGGCGACCTGCTGGTACAGCGACTGCTGGAGATGGTCGGCGCCGACGAGCACGGCGTGCCCGGTCCGGCGATGGCCGGTGATCCGCTGCAGAGGTTCGAGGCGGCGTTCACCGCCTACCTCGAGGCGCTCGTCATCGAGCCGGCCTATACGCGGTTGTTCCTGATCGAGGTGTACGCCGCCGGGCCTGAGGCCATGCGGCGGCGGAGCGATCTGCAGGACGCCATCGTCGCCGCGTTCGCCGACCTGATGGGGGTCACCGATGAGGCGGGCCGGTTCGCCTGCCGGCTGATCGTCGCGGCGACCAGCACGCTGGTGACCAAGGCGTTCACCGACAACGACCTCGAAGGGCTGCGCGCCATCGGACCGCCGATGATCGACCACGTCCGTACGCTCTGGCGGGCTGGTGCCTTCGGACAACAGGCCGGTCGGCCATGATCCGGCGGGCCTGCCGCTGACTTCGCTTCCCGCGAGGGCCGTTTCCTGGGACGATCTACCTCAGATGTACGTGGGCGTTCTTCTGAGGGGGCAGATCTCGGATGGAGCCGCTGCGGGAGGACGACCCGCGCCAGGTGGGGCCGTACCGACTGGAAGAGCGGCTGGGCGGCGGCGGAATGGGGCAGGTGTACCTGGGGCGCTCCCGGGGCGGGCGTGCGGTCGCGATCAAGGTGGTGCGGCCCGAGCTGGCCGACGACGTGGGGTTCCGTCGCCGGTTCGCCAGTGAGATCGCTGCCGCGCGCAGGGTGGGCGGGTTCTACACCGCGCAGGTGGTCCAGGCCGACCCTGAGGCGGAGCCGCCGTGGATGGCCAGCGCCTACATCCCCGGCCCCTCTCTCTATCAGGCCGTGGAGGCGTACGGACCGCTGCCGCCCGCGGCGATCGGCGTTCTGGGGGCGGGCCTGACCGAAGGGCTCGCCGCGATCCACGCCTGCGACCTGGTACACCGCGACCTCAAGCCGTCCAACGTGATCCTGGCCGAGGACGGTCCCCGGGTCATCGACTTCGGCATCGCCCGCGCGCTCGACGCCACCTCGCACAGCCTGTCCCGGGTCGTGGTCGGAACCCCGCCGTTCATGTCCCCCGAGCAGGCGCGCGGCCTCCAGGTCGGCCCGGCCGGCGATGTGTTCTCCCTGGGCGCGGTGCTGGTGTTCGCCCTCACCGGTCGCAGCCCGTTCGGCACCGGCCAGCCCGACGCGGTCATCTACCGCGTCGTCCACGACGAACCCGACCTGACCGGCCTGCCCGCTCACCTCACCGACCTGGCCACCGCCTGCCTGGCCAAGAACCCCGCCGACCGGCCGAGCCTCGCCCAGGTCCTCGACCGGTTCGTCGCGTCGACCGAGGCCACCACGCACTGGCTCCCGTCGGATGTCACCGCGATGATCACGCACACGGCCACTCGGGTGGTGACCGGCAACCTCATACCTACCGTCCCAATGGCGCAGGCGGCTCAGCGCGCGGTGCCGGCCGACACCGGCAGGCGGGTCGTCGTGACGATGCCCACGCTGGACAAGTCGGCCACCGAGGGTGTCGTCACCCGGTGGTGCAGACAGGAAGGCGACCAGGTGTTCGTCGGCGAACCACTGCTCGAGGTCACCACCGACATGGTCAACGTCGAAGTCCGCGCCCCGGATGCGGGCACGCTGCTGGAGATCACCGTGGCCACCGGGGAGAGCGCAAAGGTGGGGGCGACGGTCGCCGTCATCACCGCCGACAACCTGCCTCCTGTTCAGGCGCGTGCGCGCAAGCCCGGCGGAGGCATCACGTTCGTGAATCTGCCGTGGCTGCCGGGGAAGACCGCCGGCGCACGGAGAGCGACCGTCATCCGCTGGCACAAGCAGGTGGGCGACAAGGTCGGCGTGGACGATCCACTGCTCGAGGTCCGCTCGGTCCGCGGCAACACCGTGATCACCTCACCGGCCAAGGGCGTCCTGTACGGCATCCGCCGTCGCGTGGGCCAGTCCGCCCGCACCGGTTCCGTGATCGCGGTCGTCGGCGCGCCCGGGGCGAACCCGCCGTCCGCGCCGCTTCCTCGCCCAGTACGGATCGGTCTCCTGTCTTTCGTACTCCTCCTTCTCGCTTCGCTGGTCATGGGGTTGGTGAGCGTGGAGAGTTCCCTCTTCACGGACGACATACGCAAAGCCCAGACCGGCGACTGCGTCGCCCAGGAGTTTCCCGTGCACGACAGGAAAGTCGACTATCAGAATGTGAAGTGGTTCACGATGCCGTGCGGCCTCATGCGGGTACGCGCGTCCTTCAACAGCGACAACCACTTCAAGACCTACTTCACGTTGCTCTACCGCGATCCTCCTCGCGACTGCTCGCGATCCGTCAACGACTGGTCCGAGCAGTACGACAGCAAGCTGGACTGGAGCGGCCTGACCATGTGCCTGAGGAAGCTCTGAAAGGACCTCATGGCCGAACACACCGAGGCTGCGGCGGCGTACGTGGCCTGTCTGCGGCGGATCTGGGTCACGCACGGGTCGCCGAGCGTGGACCAGATCGCCCGAAGAACCCACCGGTTGTCCTTTCCCTTGTCATGGTCGGAGGTCGGGGCGTACCTGCGGGGAGATGTGCTGCCCGAGCAGTCGCTGATGCTCCATGACCTGCTGTGCGGGATCACCGGTAGCCACGGGTGGCGGCCGGACGACGAGGACCAGCCCCGAGTCTTCGATCTGTGGGCGAAGGCGGTCGGCGCGCCCGACCCGGCACCCACCGAACCCCTGCCCGTCGTGTCCGAACCCACCGTGCCTGAGACCGAGGACGCCGACTACGCGCCCGCGACGCCGGCCCCCGACGTCGTGGAGCTGACCGTCCGGGTGGCTTCCTACCTGGCCGCCGCCGGCATTGGCGGGATCATCGGCAACCGGGCCGACTCCGTCGTGGCACGGACCACCTCAAGGCTTTTCCAGTCCGTACGGGATCGCTGGCGAAGCCGCGGAGCGGGCGCCGGTGAGTCGCTCAGCGAGGAGGAGGCCATTGACGCCGCCATCGCCGGCGCGATCACCTTGGACTACAGTCTGGAAACCCTCCGCGTGACCGGCACTTCGCAGCGATCCGACGGTTCATGGCGCGTGACCCTGGCCGCGCAGGACGCCGTGCTACGGGCCGTCGTCCCGGCGGGCGACCCTGCCGACGCGACCATCCTGATCATCCCAGGATGAGTGCCCTTGCCTGGGGCGTGTGCTGGGATGTGGCGAATGGATCACCAGTCGGAAGCCGCCGTCATTCGCTCGGTGTGCGTGGAGTTCCTCGGCGAGCATCTGGGATCTCAGCTCGCCGCGCTGGCCAGACCGGGATTTCGTCTCAGCCCGGCCGGTGAGTCCCGTCCGGCGGCGGGAGGCAGCCGCCTGGTCGGCCCGGCCCTCCTGGACCCGGGAACGCCGTGGCCGCACGACGACGACCTCCCGCTCAGCCTGTTCGCCGTGCTCGACACCGACGAACTCGCGCCACGGCTCGGGGACGAACTGCCCGTACGGCCCGGTCTGCTCAACTTCTTCGGCATCGACCATCGCCAAGTCTGCCGGGTCGTCCCCGCGGACCCGACGAGAGCCGCCCCGGTCAGGCCGCCCGACGATGACGCCTTCGCGATCGTCCCGCTGCACGCCGAACCGTGCCTGTCCCTACCCGACGCGTGGTGGGGCGCGACGCTGGACGATTTCATCGAAGGTTTCGGACTCGACCCGGGCCCTGACCTCACGAGCATCTGCGACCCGAGCGAGCAGGTGACCGAGTTGTTCGCCGGAGACTTTCCGGGCGAGCACTACCCGGGATCGGGCGGCGTCGACCAGGCCTTCGGCTGGCCGCCATGGGTACAGCCGGGTGATCCGCTCCCGGACCTCCGGGGCGAGTACACCCACCTTCTCCGGCTCTCCAGCAACCTCGGCGAGTGGGAGTTTCCCGAGGGAGGTTCGCTGCACTTCCTCATTCCCAGGAAGGCGCTTCGCGACGGCGACTTCTCACAGGCGGTCGTCGCGTCGGACGACGGTTAGACGCCGCGCCCGGACGGGGCCCGCAACATCTACCTCATCCTGGGGCTCATGGGCTGGCCCGAACGGCGATGGTGCTTCTCTGAAGGTGTCTACTCAGACGAAAAAATTCTCGGCTGAGTAGACAGGCTGGAACGTGACTGCCCAGTCGGGAGGAGGAAGTGTCTGTTCCATCCGGGTAAATGCCTATGGGGGCGGGCATGGGTACGTGCTTTCCATCAGAGTGATTCGGCGATGCAGCTCTGTAGAATTCCCGGCGGTGATCCAGAGGCCCGGTCGGTCGAGCATGTAGCCGTGCGCCACATAGCGGCGCGTATAGGCGCCGAAGAGGATCAGCCAGCCCGGATGTGCTCGCTGGAGGCCGAGCAGCTCCGCCTCGATGCCCTCGGCTCTCACGGGACGATCCGGGCCCAGACGACTTTTTGTCCGTTCTCACGGCGGACGCCCCAGCCAGCCGCGAGGGCGTCGACGATCAGCAGGCCTCGCCCGTCCTCCGCGTCGGAGTCTCCGAACGCGTCCTTGATCTGGGGTTCGTTCGGCGATGAGTCCACCACTTCGATGAGCAGTGCACCGGCTTCGGGGATCAGCCGGACGGCGAAGTCCTGACCGAGACTGGCGGCGTTGGCGACCAGCTCACCCGTGACGGTGCTCGCGTCCTCCAGCAGCTCGGTCAGGCCCCATTCCTTTAGCCGGTCCTTGAGCACGAGGCGGGCGCAGGGGGCCGCTGCCGCATTCGGGCTGAGAGAGATTTCATACGGAAGACGCGATTCGATCACGAGACTTCCTCCGCGGTCGACGATTTCTCCTATCCCTCGCAGGTCGCTGAAGGGATTCGGTTTCTCAGCGTGTCTTGTCGCGGTTACCGTCGATACGGTTTCATCCCTACAGATGCCAACGCGCGAAAGCGGAGGTCAAACCGATGGGACGGGAACGAGAACTCGATCCGCGGATATCGGCGATCGCACAGTACGGCTATCGCCTCCGGCATTACCGGAAAAAGGCCAATCTGTCCCAAGATGCATTAGGAGCGCGTTTTGGTGTGACCGGACAGATGATCGGTCACATCGAGACCGCCAAGCGGCCGACCACCCCGGAGATGTCCAAGGGCTTCGACGATCTCTTCGGCCTCGACGCCTACTTCGAGGAGCTCTGGTGGCACGTCCGCCGCGAACAGACCCCCAGCTGGTTCCGCGACTACGTAGCCGCCGAGGCCCGCGCATCGTCCATCCGCCTCTTCGACCCGCTGCTGATCACAGGGCTGCTGCAGACCGAGGCGTACGCACGAGAGGTACTGCGTGCCGGACAGCCAGACGACAAGCTGGAGCAGCTCGTGGCCGCCCGGCTGGCCCGGCAAGAGATTCTCGATCGCGAGGATGCGCCCTGGCTGGTCTTCGTCATCTCCGAGTCGGCGCTTCGGCGGGTCGTTGGTGGTCCCGATGTCATGCGCGAGCAATACGCGCGGCTGCTTGAGCTGGCCGAGCGGCCCAACATCACGATCCATGTCCTGCCGGACGATGCACCCGTTTACCCGTCTGGTGGCTTCACTATCTTCAGCTTCGATGAAGCGCCCGACCTGGGGTACGCCGAGGCCGTTAATGGCCATGGCCCTCTGATCGAGCAGCGCAAGGCGATCGAGGGACTTAAGGTGATGTTCGACCTGATCAGATCCGCGGCTCTGTCCGCAGTGGCGTCGGCCGATCTGATCCGAGCCCTGATGGAAGGGACGTAAGCCGTGATGGATTTCCCCTCCCTCGACTGGCGAAAGAGCACCCGTAGCGGTCAGGAGGGCGGTACCTGTGTCGAGATCGCAGTCCTCGGCCACGACAACCGGTCCGATGCATAACCAGGAGTCTCCGATGAGCTCAGTCCTGGTGGATTGGCGTCGCAGCAGCCGTAGCGGTGAGGAAGGCGGCGAGTGCGTCGAGGCCGCCCTCCTCTGGCGCAAGAGCATCCGCAGCGGGCATGACGGCGGGCAGTGCGTCGAGGTCGCCGTAATCGGCCAAGGCGGTGCCTGACGGTCACTCGGTCGTGAGGGCGACGGTCGGCGGGAGGCGGGCTGCGCGGACGGCGGGGTAGAGGCCGGCGAGCATGCCGACGACCAGGGTTGCGGCGAAGGCGCCGCCTGGGGCCCAGGCGGGGACGGTCGGTGGCCAGCCCTGCCAGGTCGCGTAGGCGATCGTGACGGTCGTGCCGATGACCAGGCCCGCCATGCCGCCGAGGGCCGACAGGATCAGCGACTCGGCGAGGAACTGGGTGCGGATCTGGGCACGGGTCGCACCCAGGGAACGCCGCAGGCCGATCTCACCCCGACGCTCCAGCACCGAGATGACCATCGTGTTGGCGACGCCCACGCCGCCGACCAGCAGCGCCACCGCGCCCAGGCCGAGCAGCAGCGTCGTGAACGTTCCGGCGGCGGCCGCGCGGGCGGCGAGCGCGTCCGAGGGGCGCGATACAGCGACCTGCTCCGGATTCTCCGGGTTCACCGTGCGCGGGAGCACGTCCCGTACGGCGTCGACCGCGCTGTCGGGGGAGCGTTCGTAGATCGTCGTCGGGTGGCCGTCGAAGCCGAGATACGTGTGGCCCGCCGCGAAACCGACCAGGGCGGCGCGGTCGATCTCGGGGGCGAGGGGGAGCGGATCGAGGATGCCGATGACGGTGAACCAGCGGTTCTCGACCCAGACGGGCATGCCGATGCGGTCGACGCCGAGTCGTTCCGCCGACACCGCGCCGAGGACGACGGCCGGGTAGCGGGCGGTCGCCTCGTTGAGCCAGGTGCCGGTACGAACCCGCCCGCCGAGCGTGTGGAGCAGTTCCAAGGTGGTGGCCTCGACCGTGATGCCGCCGGTCTCCTCGCGGGGGATGCGGTCGGTGCGGCGGACGGACGCGGACAGGTCGCCGGTCGCGCTCACGGTCGTGACGGGGCCGATCCGGCCCACCATCGCGGCCGCGTCGACCGGGAGCGTCGTCGCACCCCCGCTGATCGTCTCGGCCGCCTTGACACGGAGCAGGTTGGTGCCGAGCCGGTCGAGCTGCCGCAGCAGCCGTTCCTGACCGGACGCCGAGATGCCGATGACCGCGACCATGGTGGCGATGCCGATCGCGATTCCCAGTGCCGACAGCGCGACGCGGGCAGGCCGGGAGCGCAGCCCTGACGCGCCGGTGCGCGAGACATCGCGGGGGCGGAGCCGGGCCGGGGCGAGCGGTGCCGTCAACGTGGTTCGTCCTTCGTCAGCGCGGCGACGCGGCGATGCCCCGTGCCGGTTCCGTCGTCGGCGGTGACGCGGCCGTCGCGCATCCGTACGCGGCGCGGGCACCACTCGGCGATCTCGGGATCGTGCGTGATGAGGACGACCGTCGTCCCCCGAACGTGCAGATCGCGGAGTACGGCCAGGACCTCGGAGCCCGAGGCCGAGTCGAGGCTGCCGGTCGGCTCGTCGGCCAGGAGCAGCGGAGGGTCACCCGCCACCGCACGGGCGATCGCGACCCGCTGCTGCTCGCCACCGGACAACTGGTGCGGCCGGTGGCCCAGGCGGTGGCCGAGGCCGACGCGTTCCAGGGCTGCGCGGGCGCGTTCGCGGCGGAGACGCGGGGCCATGCCCGTGTACAGCAGCCCGTCGGCGACGTTGTCGAGGGCGGACGTACCGGCGGCGAGGTGGAATCGCTGGAAGACGAAGCCGAGGTACGCGGCGCGCAGCGCCGACAGCCTCCGGTCGGCCCGGCGCCCGGAACCCGGAGCGGACACGTCGTGTCCGGCGACGCGTACGGTGCCCGACGACGGCCGGTCCAGCGTGCCGATCAGGTGGAGCAGCGTGGACTTGCCCGAGCCGGACGGGCCGACGATGGCGAGCAGCTCGCCGGGCTCGACGGCCAGGTCGACCCCGCGCAGGGCCTCGACCCGACCGTGGCGTTTGGTCACGCTGTCGACTTCAACGATGAGGGGCGTCATTGGGCGGGCACCCCGACTTCAACGATGAGCGGTGTCGCTGAACAGGCCCTCGGCCTCGACCATGGGTGGTCGCAACGGGCGGGCCCTCGGCCTCGACGATGAGCGGCGTCATTGCGCGGGCTCCCGGCCTTGACGATGAGGGGCGTCATTGGGCGGGCACCCCGACCTTCATGCCGGGTGTCAGCCCTGCCCCGGAGATCTCCACCCGGCCGCTGCCGTACATGCCGGTCGTCACGGCGACGATCCGACGCGTTCCGCCCGGGTCGACGACCTCGACGCCGAATCCGCCTTCGCGCAGCGCCAGCAGGGCCTCGACCGGCACGCTGAGCACGTCACTGCGGCGCCGACTCTCCAGCGTCACCGTCACCGGTGCCTGGTCCAGCGGGCTCGACCGCTTCCCGCCGGTCAGTGTGATCTCGACGTCGATGGTCGCCGCCGGGCTCTGACCCGATGAGGGAGTGTCGCCCTGGGTGTTCTTCTTGTGGGCGACGGTCCCCACCGAGGTGATCCGTCCGGTCGCGGTCGCGCCGCCGGGGAGCCGCACGGAGACGGTGCGGCCCTTCTGGGCCGTCTGCTGCTCGTCGGCTTCCAGGTCGACGTGGACGACGTGGCGGGTGCCGGTGACGGACAGGACCTGCCGCCCGGGGCTGATCCGATCGCCGACCGCCGCCTTCGCCTCGACGACCCGCACGTCGGACGGCAGGAACACGACCTGCGCGGCGTCGACCGACCCGGTCTGCTTCAGGCCGTGGTCCTTCTGCCAGCGGCGTACGGCCTGTGCGGTCGCGGCGGAGAACGTCCGGTCCACGGTCAGCCCGTCGCCGTACCCGAGGTCCTGGAGGGCGTTCTCCAGCTGCCGTACGTCGGGGCCGGCCGTGACGCCCGGCCCGAGTGTCCGGTACAGCGGCACGGTGCCGTGCATCAGCACCACGGGCCGGCGGTCGACCGCGTACAGAGTGGCGCCCTGCCTGATCACTCGTCCCTGGGAGGGGACCGACGTGACCGTACCGGTGGCCTGCGCGGTGATCCGGCGCTCCGCGGCGTACGTCAGGGTGCCGTCCACCGTGATCGTGTCGACGAGGTCGCCGCGGCTGATCTCGGCGGCCGACAGGGCCGTCCGCCCGGGGGCAGACGGGCCCTTCTCCTCGGAGCCGAAGAGGAGGGCGCCGCCGGCCGTCCCCGTCACCACGAGTGCCACGGCGCCGATGATGAGCGGGGTGCGTCTCACTTCGCCGGGCCCACTTGGCATTCCTTCATCGCCGCCTCCATCCGGGCCTTGTTCTTCACGCCGCTCAGATCCGGCGGCGGTCCGCCGAGGGAGCCGGGCTTGGGATCGGGCCAGTCGAAGCCGTGGGCGCGCATGCACCGGGCGAGCTTGAGGAATCGGTCCCGGGTCTGCGGGTCGTTCGGGTCGACCGTCTGACCGCCCATCGCCCTCGCCAGCTGGGCGCAGGCCTCCATCGCGCGCTGCGGGACCTCGATGCCGCCCGAGGGGATCTTCTTCGCGTCGTCGGGGTAGTTGGGGGCGCCGTTCTGCCGCAGGCAGCGCGCGTACCTCACATGGGCCTGCTCGGGCGAGAGGGACGTCGACGCCTGCGCACGGGCGGAGGCCTTCCCGCCCCCCGCGCTGGCGACGCCGTTGCCGGACCCGCCGCCGCCACACCCGGCGACCAGCAAGAACGGCAGGACGAGCAGGGACGATGTGCGTTTCATGGACACTCCTCGGTGTTGGTTCGGCTTACCGGCGACGGTCGAGGGCATGCGGAAGTACCCGCCGGTCACCGTCGGGACCGGCGAGGGGTCGAGGTCTCAGGGGCGTGCGATCACGGCCTCAGGGCCGAGATCGACAGGTGTTCGCGGGTCAGTGCCGCGCCGAGCAGTCCGTGGAGAGTGGCCACGGGTGGGGGTTACGGCCGGGCGCGGCGACCAGGAGTGCCTTCCCTTGTTCGGTCAGCCAGCCTTCGTGGACGTACCAGGTGGCGGGCACGTCGGAGCGGGGTCCCTTCAGCGGCACCGCGAAGACCCCGATCACGACGCCTCGCCGGCTCAGCATCGACCGCACCTCGCCGACGGACCGGTTGACGAAGGCCTCGCACTGCAGCGGCTCGCCGAGGTTGTTGAGCTGGCCGAACGCCGCGAACCGCTCGCCGGGCCGCCCCTTCCGGCCGAGCATGACGCGTGCCTGGCCGCGATACCCCACCGGGATCTTCAACCCGATCGCGCAGCTCCAGGAGTCCGCACAGCCTCCGGGGCGGGCGATGGGCGAGATCAGGTCCTTCCGGCGGGCGATCTCGTCATTGGTCAGGCCGTTGTACCTCTGGTCGAAGGGCGGCATGACCGCTCCGACGAGACCCGGCGACGCCGGTTCCACGGTGAGGGAGACGTTGAGGCCGCGGTCGCGGAGCTCTTTGGCGTACCGGGCAGGCTCGGCGAAGAGCTGTTTGACGGTGATGACGTAGTAGCCGCCCTCCTGCCGGATGTCGAGGGCGTTCGCGGCGTGGGGACCGAGCGTCCCGGGCAGCAGCCAGCTGACCGCCACGGCACAGGCCGCGAACGCGGCGATGAGCGGCACGGCGAACCGGCGCCGCAGCAGGTGAGAACGCCGACGAACGACGGAGCGGGCCGGGTGCGGGGCGTCGGTCGTGATCTCGCGCAGCAGTTCGCGCGCTCCGGTGGTCATCCCGGGGCCGGGGTCGGGCGCGATCCGGGCGACCAGGTGGTCGATGTCCCGCTTCATCGGCGTTCCTCCACGAGTGCGGTGGCCCGCGAGCCGTACCGGCTGACGTCGAGCCCGGCCGAGTCGAGCTCCTTGGCGAGGCGCTTGCGGGCGCGGTGCAGCTGGACGCGTACGGCGCCGCGCGACCGGCCCAGGACCCTGGCGGCCTCGGCCGGGGTGAGACCCTCCCAGCCGACCAGCGAGAGCAGTTCTCGGTCGTCGTCGCCGAGCCGCCGGAACGCCTCGCGGACCGCGCCGACGTCCCGGCCGGTGGCCGGGACGTCCTCGGCCCACGCGCTCAGCTCCGCCCGCAGCCTCGTGGCGAGGGCGGTACGCCGAGACTCCCCGCGCCGGTGGTTGGCGAGCACCCGCCGCGCCACGCCGTACAGCCACAGCCGGGCCTCGTCGCCGTCCGGGATGTCGGCCACCCGGCGCCACGCGGTCGCGAACGTCTCGGCGATCGCGTCCGCCGCGTCGTCCGGAGAGTCGGTCCGCCGCCGGACGTAGCTGAGCACGGCCGCGTAGTGCGCCATGTACACCGCCTCGAAACGCTGCTCGGGGTCGGGTGGACCCATGCCACCGTCCTTCCGATGGGGGCTCGTCGACCAAGCAGATGTCCGGACATCGAGGTCTGTTACATGGCTTTCAGCGATCTCCTATCGTTCGTGGCCCGCGGTCAACCAGCCGGCGTAGTCACGGACGGCCCGTTCGACGTCGTACGCGGGCTCGAAGCCGGTGTCCTCCCGCAGGCGGGCGATGTCGAGGTAGGCGTCCTGCGCCGGAGCGCCTGGGCTGCGGCCGTCCGGCAGGTCGACCGCTGGTGCGTCCGGGAGGGCGGTCCCGATGGCGGTGACGACCTCGGCGTTGGTCGTCACCCGACCCGAGCCGACGTTGTACGTGCGGTGGTTCAGGCCCTCGGCCGTCTGGAGGAGGGCGATGGCCCGGCCGCAGTCCTTGACGTAGCAGTAGTCGCCACCGTCGCCGGCGTACGCGGGACGACGCGGCGGCGAGAAGTCCGGCGCCTCGCCCCGTACCGCGGAATGGACGAGGTGGGGAACCGCGAAGAACACCGACTCCGGGCGGCCGAGCGGACCCCAGATCGCCGCGATGCGGAGGTTGACCAGGTCCAGGCCGGACCGCTCGGCGGCCGAGGTCGCCAGGAGTTCGGCGCTCTTCTTGAACGCGGGGATCGGGTGGGGCGCCGTCATGGGCAGGGCGGCGTCCTCGCGGAACGGGACGTCGTCGACGCCGGCGTAGACGCCGATCGTGCTGGCGACGCAGACGCGCCGCACGCCCCACGCCGTGGCGGCCCGCAGCGCGTTGAGCAGGCCCTGCAGGTTGACCTCGAACTCGTCGACCGGGTCCAGGGCCCCGATGGGCGCACCGGCGAGATGCACGATCCCGGTGATGTCGTGCCGCTTGCCGAGGTCGAGGAACGCCTCCCGGTCGGTGACGTCGAGGTCCTCGATGACGACCCGCTCGTCGCCGAGGAACGCCGGGATCCGGGCCGTACGGCGCCGGGTGAGCACGCAGGACTCGCCCAGGTCGAGCAGTGCGCGTGCGGTGTGGGAGCCGATGAAGCCGAGCCCACCGGTGATGAGGATCATGGCCGTCCTTCGCAGAAGTCATTAGCGTGCTAATGAGAACGTAGCGGGAAGGTCATTAGCATGCAATCGACCTCTAGGATCGGTATGTGGACGAGTTCCTGACCCTGCTCACCCGGGCGCACAAGCTGCTGGCCGCCGCCTCCGACGATGTGATGAGCCGCCACGGCGTCCGCATCGGCCAGAACCTCATCCTTGAGGTGCTCTGGGACACCGACGGCCTGACGCCCGGCGAGGTCGCCGCCCGCGCCCGCCTCCCGATCACCACGCCGACGATCGTCAACACGGCCACGCGCATGGAGGCCGCCGGCCTGCTCACCCGCCGCCGCGACCCGAACGACGGCCGCCTCGTCCGCCTCTACCTCACCGACCGCGCCCGCGCCGCCCAGCGCCCGATCCAAGAAGCGCGCCGCGACCTGTCGGAGCACGCGACCGCCACCCTCACCGACGAGGAGCGCCACCACCTCCACACCGCCCTCACAAAGATCATCCAGCAGCTCGCCCAATAACGGGTTGTATCGGATCGAAGGGGATGACTTCTCCGTGATGGTCCGAACAATCGGTCTGCCGACGGGACTGAGTTCTAGACTTTCAATCTGGAGGTGAGATGAGTGTCTGAGCGGGGGTACCGTCCGATGACGGTGGCCGATCTTGCCCGCCATTTGGCGAGGGCAGAAGATGATGCCACCCGGTGGCGCTTGGTCGCTGAATTCCTAGAGGAGTACCGCCATGAGGAATCCGAGGGACGCGCACGCCTCCTGGTGAGGGAGCCGCGGACCAGCGGTGATCATCGGTGGGATGTCCTGCTGGCGGCTCTTGCCGAACATCTCGCCGCACGTGATGGCCGAGGCGCTCCAAGCTGGACCGAGGGGCGTCAACTGCGGCAGTTTTGGTTCCCGTTCAATACTCCTGCGGCTCGCGTTGATGCCGTTGTCCACGCGCCTGCCGCATTCCGCCGCCGAGGGGTGTTCGTCTCGCCACAGGAACTGGAAGTCGTGTGAGTGATGTAGCGCCATTCCTTGATCGCGCGGGCATCGAGGAGGCTTTCCGTAAGCTCGGCGATCGCCTTGTGCGCCGGGGCGTCATTGCCGCAGGCGAGGAATCGACTTAAGGATCGCGTTTGGAGGACGTTCCGGTCAGTGGTGGGTAGGTGAGGCTGAGGGACGCCTGGCGGAGCACGCGACCGCCACCCTGGTCGGCCAACGCGGCCAGGCTCGGTCAGACCTTTGCCGTCCGGCTGATCCCGTCACAGACGAGGAGCGCCACCACCTCCACACCGCCCTCACCAAAGTCATCCAGCAGCTCACCGCAGAACCGGCTGAATCAGGCCGGGAGGGATGACTCTTCCGTGGCAATCGGCCGTCGACCGATGGATTCCGGTGCCTCCCCGGATCTCTATCTACGCAAGGCAGCCAGAGGAGGCAGACATGCAGGGTTCCACCCGGATCGAAGGATCGGTGGCGTTGGTCAGCGGCGCCAACAGGGGCATCGGCCTCGCGATCACGGAGGCGCTGCTCGAGCGCGGCTCCACGAAGGTCTACGCCACGGCGCGTGATCCGAAGACGCTCGAGGGGTTGCGCGAGCGCTACGCCTCTCGCTTGGTTCCGATGCGGTTGGATGTCACGAACGCCGAGCAGGTCGCCGAGGTCGCACGCCAGGTCACGGACGTCGATCTGCTGTTCAACAACGCGGGCGCGTTCGAGCCGACCGAGCTGACCGACGAGGCGATCGTCGACGTGGCTCGGCGCGAGATGGAAGTCAACTACTTCGGGACCCTACGGATGCTGCGGAGCTTCGCGGACACGCTGGCGCGGCGCGGCGGCGTGATCGTCAACGTCGGTTCGGCGGCTGGACTCACCAACGTGCCGCTCCAGCCCACATACAGCGCCTCGAAGGCCGCGCAGCATTCTCTGACCCAGGCATCTCGCGCGCTGCTGGCGGCTCGGGGCGTGACCGTGCACGGCGTCTACCCGGGACCGGTCGACACCGACATGACCAGGGACCTCCCGCCTCAGTTCGAGAAGACCCCGCGTGAGGACGTCGCGAAGGCGATCCTCGACGGCGTCGAGGCGGGCGATGAGGACATCTTCCCGGACCCGTTCTCCGCGGCCTTCGGCGAGCAGTTCCACGCCTCGCCGAAGAGCGTGGAGCGGCAGATGGCGGCGATCGTCGCGGTCCCGGCGTAAGGGTGCTCCATCGGGCCGCCTGCGGCGGCTCTGTTCGGACGCGGCTCACGCAGGCGTCGGCCACGTCGAACAGGGCCCGCCGCAGGCGGGACCACTCCGCACAGAGGAGCTGGAAGATGCAACAGGTCATGAGTCTCCCCGTCGTGCACCTGGAGCTGCATACGCACGATCCCGCCGGCGCGAGCGCGTTCTACGGCCGGCTGCTGCGATGGCGCACGGAGCGGATCGAGGCTCGCCGGGGTTCCTACCAGGCGCTCGCGTTCGGTGGCCCCCTCGACGGTGGGATCGTGGAGTGCGGTGCGACCCGCGCGACCTGGCTTCCCTACGTGGAGGTCGAGGAGATCGAGGCGATCACCGGGCTGGCGCGCCGACTCGGCGCGTCGGTGCTGCTCGAGCCGCGGGAGGGACCGGCGGGGTGGCGCAGCGTGCTGACCACGAGCGAGGGCGGCGAGATCGCGCTCTGGCAGCCCAAGCGGCGTCTCGGAAGGGGACGGGAATGACCGAGTCGAAGCTGCTCGAAGCCGCCGTCGTGGGGGGCGAGACGGCCTACGCCGAACTGGTCGAACCACACCGCCCTGCGCTGCACGCCCACTGCTACCGGATGCTCGGCTCGGTCCACGACGCCGAGGACGCCGTGCAGGAGACGCTCTTGCGAGCGTGGCGGAGCCTGGCGTCGTTTCAGGGGCGAAGCTCATTGCGTTCGTGGCTGTACACGATCGCGACCAACGTCTGTCTGCGGGCGATCGAGCGCCGACCGGGACGCGTGCTGCCGATCGATTACGGCCCGCCGGCCGATCCACACCGACCGCTCAGTGAGCCGCTGGTCGAATCGACGTGGATCGAGCCGTACCCCGACGAGCGGCTCGGTCTCGACGACGGCCTCGCCGGCCCGGAGGCCCGCTACGAGCAGCGCGAGAGCGTCGAACTCGCGTTCATCGCCGCGCTCCAACATCTGCCGGCCCGCCAGCGGGCGGTGCTGATCCTCCGCGACGTGCTCGGCTTCTCCGGCGCCGAGGTCGCCGCCGCACTCCAGACGACCCCGGCGTCCGTGTACAGCGCGCTGCAGCGCGCCCACGAAACCGTCGATCACCGCCTCCCCGAGCGCAGTCAGCAGGCGACACTCCGCGCGCTCGGTGACGCGCGGCTGCGCGAAATCGTCGACCGCTACGTTCAGGCCTGGGAGCGGCACGACGTCGGCGCGATCGTGGCCATGCTGACCGACAGCGCGACGATCGCGATGCCTCCGACCGCGACGTGGTGCGGCGGGCGCGACACAGTCGCGGCATCCCTCAGAGCAAGGCCGCTGAACGGCAGTCTGACGTGGCGGCTGACCCCTGCCCGCGCGAGCGGCCAGCTCGCCGCCCGGGCCTTCCTCTGGGACCCCGCAGCCGGCGGCTTCCGGCCGCACCACACTGCGGTGCTCACGCTGCACGGTGAGCTGATCGACGAGATCAACACCTTCCTCGAGCCGTGGGCGCTGACGTTGCACGCTCCGGAGGGTGACGGCTGCCGGCTCGGCTGATCCTGACCACCCGCGTGCGGGCGGGAGGCTCGGAGTCGCGCGGCCGCCGATCCCGGAGGGACTGCCCGGTCGTCGTGGGGAGCGTGGGCCGACGCCCTCACCTCACGACGCCGGAGCGGTCCGTCGGCTCATTCGACGGTCGATGACATGTGCGACGGCGCCCGCGGCGACGAACAGCGGGCACAGGGCGAGCACTGCGTCCCCACCATCTTCCATATCGCCCAGAAGTGGCGCTTCGTCAGCGACTGCGTGACGGCCACGTCGGGATGGGCGGGGTCGTACAGGACGCGTACCTGGGCACCCACGTGGTGGTCGCCGTCGACGCCCACCACATGCACGGTGCCGTCGGCGGCGGTGAACCTGACCTTCATCGGCTTGATGTCGGTGGCGATCGGCATGTCCCCGCGCACCATCGCTCAGGATGAGGGCCTGCCGCCGAGCCTAAACCGGGTCCGTCAGGTGCTCAATGGCGTCCGCAGGTGGCGCGCCCGCCGATCGCGCATCAATGATGACCTCTACAAGGCATCGTTTCAGGAGGGGTGTTGGAGCTTCGGGACATTGAGATCTTCCTGATTCTGGCGCAGGAACTGCATTTCGGCCGTACGGCCGAGCGGCTGTGCGTCAGCCCGGCACGGGTCAGTCAGTCGATCAAGAAGCAGGAGCGCCGGCTCGGCGCGCCGCTGTTCGACCGCACCTCGCGGGTGGTGCGGATGACGCCGGCCGGGGAGCAGCTGTACCGGGAGCTCAGCGCCGGTTACCGGCAGATCATGGACGGGATCGAAGCCGTCTCCGCCGCCGCTCGCGGCACTTCCGGCACCCTGACGCTGGGCACCATGGGCCTACAGGCCTGGATGATCAGAGGGATCGTCGGCGTGTTCGGGGAACGCTGTCCGGCGGTCCGGCTCGAACACCGCGACATGAACCCGGTCGACCCTCTCGCGCTGCTTCGCTCCGGCGAGGTCGACATCGGTCATGTCTGGCTGCCGGTCCGCGAGCCCGACCTGACCATCGGCCCGGTCACCCACACCTCGGCGCTCGTCCTCGTGCTCGCCACCACTCACCCCTTTGCGTCCCGCGAGTCGGTCTGCCTGGAGGACTATGGCGACCTCACCTTCGTCGCGCACAGGTCCCCGATCCCCGCGTACATGGAAGAGGTGTTCCAGCCGTTCCACACGCCTGCGGGCCGCCCCATCCCCCGGGGCCCGGTCATCGGGAACTGGGACGAGCAGTTGAAGGTGGTGAGCGCCGGGCAGGCCGTCATAGCGACCGCGGAGGAGGCCGCCCGCTTCTACTCCTGGCCCAACCTGACCTATCTCCCCGTACGCGACGCCCCACCGGTCTCCTGGGCGCTGGTCTGGCGCACCGCCGCGGAGAACCCGCTCATCCGAGCCTTCGCCCAGGCCGCCGCCGACGCCGTACGCCTCACAGCGCAGGATGATTCGATCACCCTCAGCGACGGGTCATGAGGCGGAGGGCGGGGCGTTCGACGGCGTAGAAGCTCAGGGTCGCGACCGCGATGGTCAGGGCGGTGATGACGGGGAACTCGGTGAGGAAGTCGCCGGTGAAGGCGACGTGGCCGGTGGCCTTGTACCAGGTGACGGAGACCGCGACCTGCCAGAGGAAGACGCCGTAGGAGATGCGGCCCAGGAAGCGCATGACGCGGTTGCCGAGGACCCGGTCGATACCCGAAGCGGGGGACAGGGCCACGGGCGCGACGAAGAAGGCAGCGACCAGGCCGTACAACAGCACGCGCAGTTCCGACGTCCAGGTCGTGTCGAGGGTGGCCAGGTCGGAGGGGCCGGTGAGCGGCGAGGCGGCGACGCAGTAGAGCACGCCGGCGATGGCCCAGCAGGTGCCCCACGACCGCGCGACCGTACGGCAGAACCGGACCGGTGCCGCCGAGCCCGTACGGGCCCAGACGGTCACCACGGACAGCGCCATGCCGATCGCGAACCAGGCGAAGTAGCGCGGCACCAGCACGCCCAGCTGGATCGACAGGTGCGGCGTGAACATGAAGATCGTGAAGACGAACGACACCGCCGCGTACGCCGCGATGCCGCGCAGCAGGCGGCGAGCCCGACGATCGGCGTCGCCGGGCGCTCCGCGGCGCGCGTACCGCCCGAGAAGGCTGGCGGTGACGGGCAGGAGGGCGTACCAGACGGCCTCGACGGTGAGGCTCCACATCTGGCCGAGCCCCGACGGGCCGAGGTAGGTGCCCCACCACGGGTGCGGGTCGTAGGTGTACGTGAGGGTCAGCAGCTTCAGCCACGTCCACGGGTCGCGGAGATGCGCCGTCAGGATCGTGGCCATGACGAAGGCGACGACGAGCCAGTACGCGGGCAGGATCCGCACGGCGCGCCGCCACAGGTAGCGGCCCGTACGCGGCCGGCGGTGCCCGTCGAGGAGCAGTTCCGCCGCCCACGGGCGGTACAGCAGCAGGCCGGACAGGGTGAAGAAGACCGGCACACCGATCGCGCCGCCGGACAGCAGGTAGGCCGTCGCGTCGTGTTCGAACGTGTGGCCGGTGTCGGCGGCGACGTGGAAGACCAGCACCGCGAGCGCCGCGACGGCCCGGACGCCGTCCAGGGCGTCCTGATGACCCGAGATCGCCGGGAGGCCGGTGGCCGGTGGACGCTCGGCGGCTCGCGTCGTGGTCATGGCGCCTTGCGGAGCACGAGCAGCAGGTTCCAGGTGAGGACCTCACGGACGCCGGGCACCCGGACGACCGGGGCGGCCCAGCCGGGGAGGTAGCGCGGCGTCGCCGCCTCGACGGTGACGCCGCCGCGGGCGTGCGCCCAGCGGAGGGCGGCGGCGACCGAGACGGGATGGAGACTCACCCCGTACCGGTTCTTCGGCGGCCGGCCGTGTCGCCGCTCGTACCGCTGGGCGGCGCGGTGCCCGCCGAGGTAGTGCCAGGGCGAGGTCTCGTGGCCGCCCCAGGGGGACAGCCAGTTGGTGAAGGCGAGGAAGACGACGCCGCCGGGGCGGACGACGCGGACCATCTCGTCGCCCATCCGCCACGGGTCTGGAACGTGTTCCAGGACGTTCGAGGAGAAGCACACGTCGACGGAGCCGGAGGCGAGCGGCAGGCTCAGCGCGGTGCCGAAGACGGAGCCGGGCGGCGGCGGGCCGTGCCGGGTCAGCTCACCGGCGTCGCACTCGACGCCGACGCACCGGGCGCCCGCGTCGCGCAGCGCGGTGGTGAAGAAGCCGGGGCCGCTGCCGATGTCCGCGACGACCCTGCCGTCGAGGGGCGTATACCGGCTGAGCTGGGCGATCGTGTCGGCGGCGAGCAGCCGGTAGAACCCCTCCGGGTCGGACTGCTCCTCGCGGAACGCGCGCAGCAGGCGTACCGAGCGCGCGAGCGTCGCACGGTGCGGAGCGGTCGGCGCGGTCAGCAAAAGGGACCTCCGGGAGGCAGAGGCCGCAATCCTACGCCCGGGTAACGTACTCATCACGGCATACCGGCATAACCACCCATCAATTGCGCAGTCTTCTAGAATCCGGTCTCATTCGTGGCGGGAGGTCAAGGTGCGGCGGAACGTCGGAGTGGTCCTGACCGGTGCCGGGGCGTTCTTCCTCGCCTTCGCCGCCCTCATGCGTTTCTACGTCGCGGGCCAGGTCATCGCCGCGCCGGCGAACTTCTTCCAGCAGTCCACGCTGGAGGCCTCGAACGCGTCGTACCTGGACACCGCCACCCTGAAGGTCCGCACGGGCGTGCACCTGCGGGCCGTCAACACGGTCCGCGGTGACGTACGGGCGGCGACCGGGAAGATCGCCGTCTGGGACTCCTTCACCTCGATCGAGGACCCGGCCACGAAGAAGAGCGTCGAGATCCAGCAGCAGCGCGCGGCGTTCGACCGCCGCACCGGCACGCTGTACAACGTCCGGGGCGCGTCGGTGGGCGGCGACACGAGCGTCCGGCAGTCGGGGGTCGGGATGTTCTGGCCGATCGGCGTGAAGAAGCAGACCTACCAGTACTTCGACCTGTCGACGAAGCGCCCGTGGCCGGCGACGTTCGCGGGGGAGGAGCGGATCCACGGCGTCCGGGCGTACCGCTTCGTCCAGCGGATCCCCCCGACCGTGACCGAGTCCGTCAAGGGCGGGGTCCCCGCCACCCTGCTCAAGGTGAAGAACCCGAAGCGGCTCGCGGGCTATGACAAGAAGACCGGGAACGTCGCCGCGGACCGCGTCTACGACGCGACCGTGACGCTCTGGATCGACCCGCGGACCGGCGGCCAGGTGAGCCAGGAGCAGCGGATCCGGACGGTGCTGCGCACCAAGGACGGGGTGGACCGGCTCGTCGCCGCCGACCTCGACCTGAAGATGACCGACGCGAGCCAGCAGTCCCTCGTGCACGTCAACAAGAGCCAGGCGTTGAAGATCACGCTGCTGCGGATGATCCTGCCCCTCGGCGGCGCGGGCCTCGGCCTGGTCCTGCTCGTCGTCGGGCTGGTGCTGGCCGTCCCCGGCCGGCAGACCATCATCCCGCTACCCGACGACACGACGAAGGCGGACGGCCTGAGCCCGGCCGCCCGCCCTCGTTCCGGCGGCTGATCAGCCGTCGATGCGGTGCTGCGTCCAGAAGGACGTCAGGTCGGTCGAGGTCGCCGCCTGGGCCGCCGCCTTGAACTCGGCCGTCGTCGACACGCCGTACCAGTGGGACTGCGCGAAGGAGCGCAGCAGGTTGGCCATCGCGGTCGTGCCGAGCACTCGGCTCAGGTCGTGGAGCGCGCACTTGCCGTACGTGTAGACGACCGTGCCGTAGCGGCTCGAGTGGGCGTCCCAGTACGCCATCGAGTTGCTGATCTTCTCGGCGGACGACGCCCAGGAGACGCTGTTCCAGCAGCCCGAGCCGCTGATGCCCTGGTACAGGTCGGTGGAGTAGTCGGCGAACGCCTCGTCCAGCCACGGGTCGTTGTACTCGTCGTCGCCGACGATGCCGTACCACCACTGGTGCGCCAGCTCGTGCGCGAGCGCGGTGGAGCTGACCAGGTCGAGGACGAAGCCGGGGTACTCCATGCCCCCGAACCAGAAGTTGTTGTCCAGGACGACGTCGACCTCACCGTACGGGTACGCCCCGAACCGTCCGCTGTGCGCGTCGATCGCCGACTTCGCCGTGCTCAGCATCGACTGCGCGGAGCTCGCACTGATCGAGCTCACCCGGTAGACGTTGACCTTCACGCCATTGGGCGAGGTCCCGGAGATGACGCTGTACGGCCCGGCGCCCCAGGCGAAGTCGCGGACCTTCGTCGCGGTCGCCGTGGTGATCGTGCGGCCGGAGGATCCGGGCGTGTCCACGGACGTGCCGGTCGCCGGGACGCTGATGGAGGTGGGGTGGTCGAGCGTGACCTTGAAGTCACTGGCGAGGCTGTAGAACGACTCGCCGTTGTTGGTGTACGGGTCGAGGTGCCAGCCCGCGCCGTCCCGGATCGCCAGCACCGGCAGGGCGTTGCCGATGAAGTTGAACGACCCGTCGCGCCCGAACCGGTCCGCGCCGCTCGGGACGGCGATGCTCAGGTCGAACCCGATCGACCCGCTCTGCCCCTGGCTCAGCGGGCTCGGCAGCGTGACCTTCAGGGCCGTGCAGCTCACCTCGAGCGAGCCGGCGGTGCCGCCGGTGACGTTCGACACCGTGATCGGCGTCTGCGGGCAGCTGCCGTGGTAGTTGTCCCACAGCCGCAGGTAGACCTCGGTGAGCGGGGTGGCCGAGGCGTTCGTGAAGCTCACGCTCTCGTGCCCGGTCCAGCTCGAACCACTGCTGTTGCTGGTCAGGTTGACCGTGTACGACGGCGTCGCCGGCGTCCGTACGGTGTCCGCGGCCGCCCGTACCGTGGCGTGCGGCGTGGAGGCGTGAGCGGCCACCGCGGGGGTCAGCGCGGTCGCCGCCGAGGCGAGCACCGCGATCAAAGTCTTCTTCACGTGTGACTCCTGGTGATGGAAAGGGCCCCGCGCGTGAGAACGCGCGGGGCCCCGGTGGATCACGGTCAGGATGCGTTGATGGCGACGTCGTCGAGTACGAAGCTCGTCTGCAGTGCCGAGTCCTCGGTGCCGCTGAACGATAGCGTCACCGTCTGCCCTGCGTAGGACGACACGTCGAAGGTCTTCTGCACGTATCCGCTGGCGGCGTTGGCGTTGCTGTACGTCGCGAGAGTGGTGCTGCCGATCTTGACGGTCAGCTTGTCGTAGACGGTGCTGCCGGTCTCGCTGGTGTCGATATGCAGGTAGAAGCTCAGCGAGGCCTTGCACCCGGACGGGATGGTGACCGACTGGGTGGCGCTGTCGGTGTGGGTGGTGCCGTATCCGTCCAGCCAGGCGAAGTAGCTGCCGGAGTGGGCGGTCTCACCGCTGCCACTGGAGGACACGACGCCGGAGGTCGTCGTCCACGGCGTGGTGCCGGACTCGAAGCCACCGTTGCTCACCTTGTTGCCCGAGGAGGAGCAGCCGCCACCGACCGGGTTCACCGTCCACGTGAACGACGTGCTGCCGGTCAGGTTGGAGGTGTTCTTCGCCGTCACGCTGACCGAGGAGGTCCCGGCCGTGGTGGGCGTGCCGGAGATCAGGCCGGTCGAGGAGTTGATCGACAGCCCGGCGGGCAGGCCCGTCGCGCTGTAGGTCAGCGTCTGACCGTTCGGGTCGCTGGCCTGGATCTGCACGCTGGCCGCCGTGCCGACCGTGCTGGTCTGGTTGCCGGGGTTGGTCACCGTCGGGGCGCCGGGCTGGCCGGGGCAGGTGCCGGGGACCGGGTCGCTGCCGGTGACGCTGACGGCGGCCCAGGCGGCGTTCACGGTGTTGTACTCGGTGCAGTGCGTGCCGTACAGGTCCGCGGCGGCCTTCAGCGAGTCGGTGCGCGCGTTGGCGTAGGTTTCGTTGCTGTTGGCGTAGGACGCGAGCGCCTTGTACCAGATCTTGCCGGCCTTGTCGTTGCCGATGCCGGTGACGGTCGAGCTGTTGCAGGTCGGGCTGTTGCCGTACCCGTGGTTACCGCTGCCGACGGCCAGGAGGAAGAACCAGTGGCTCAGTGGGCCGAGCGAGTAGTGCGGGTCCAGCGAGCCGTTGCTGCTCGTGTAGCAGTCCGGCGAGGCGCCGTCGAGCGAGGGCTGGTACATGTAGCGCAGCGGCTTGTTGTCGCCGTTGATGTTGATCAGCTCGCCCATGGTGTAGTCGGGCGTGTCCTTGGCGTTGTTCGCGTAGAACTCCACCATGGTGCCGAAGATGTCGCTGGTGCCCTCGTTCATGCCACCGGTCTCACCGTTCTCACCCCAGCCGGTGAGAGCGCCGCTGACGCCGTGGCTCATCTCGTGGCCGGCGACGTCGATCTCGACGAGCGGACGGCTGTTGCCGGAGCCGTCGCCGTACGTCATCTGGGTGCCGTCCCAGAACGCGTTGACGTAGGCGTTCCCGTAGTGGGTGCGCGAGGGCACGCCGTTGCCGTCGCCGAAGATGCCGTTACGGCCCTGGACGTTCTTGTAGTAGTCGAACGTCTCCGCCGCGCCGTAGTGGGCGTCGACGCCGGCCGAGGCGGCGTCGCTGTTCGTGCCGTTGCCGAACGTCCCGGTGGAGTTGCTGAAGGTCGTCCCGGTGCCGCTCGTCGCGTGGTTCAGGTTCGTCGTGTACCCGTTGCCGTGCGAGGGGTCCTTCATCGACCACGTGCTGCCGGACTGGGTGAGGTCGATCGACACCGAGCCGCTGTAGATCGAGTTTCCGGTGCCGGCGGTGAGGGCCGAGACGCCGCCGTTCGGCGCGGCCTTCGCGTGGGCTTCGGCGGCGCGTTGCTGGGCCGGCGACAGCAGGGTGTCGATCTCGTCCCGCTTGGTGACGACCTTGCCCTTGACCGCGTCCACCAGCACGTGCAGCACGCTCGGCGTACGGTCGGAGCGCACGCCGCGTACGACGGTCTCCCAGACCAGTTGGGAGGACCGGCCGGTGGCCCACACGGCGAGGTGCGGCGTGCCGACCTTGGAGACCGTGCCCGCCAGCTGCCCGCGCGACGTACGCGCGGCGGTGGCGGCGGCGACGCGGGGCGTCGTCGACACGGCCGCGGCCGGGGTGGCGGTGTTCAGCCCGCGGTAGGCGCCGCCGGGCTTGAGGTGGACGATGAGGTCGCCGCCGTAGACCGGCAGGCCCTTGAACGTCCGGTCGAAGCGGACGTCGGCGGCGCCGTTCTTGGCGACCACGACCGTGCGCGGTGTGAAGGCGTCACCCGACTTCACGTGGGCGGTGCTCTGGTGCGCGGCGAGGGCCTTGCGGGCCTCGGCGACGACCTGCTTGCGGGTGCTGGGTGACGGGTTCACGGTGAAGTCGTTCTTCGTGAACGCCGAGTGCCCGGCGGGTTGGGGTTTGGCAGGGGCTTTGGCGGGAGCCTGGGACGGGGCGGCGCCGGCGACGGGCGCCGACAGCAGTCCGCCCGCGACGGCGAGGACGGCCGTGGCCGACACCGTCGCGATGCGTCGTTTGGACATTGGCGGAGAATCCTTTCGCCAAGGGGATGGGCCCGCTTCGTTGCGGGCAGGCGGAAGGGACAGGGGCTTGGTCTCCCGGGGTCGGGAGACCGTGGACAGGGGCTGGGTCCTCCGGGGTCGGGGGACCGTGGATCGGCCTCCCGGGTCCGGGGGACCTTGGGCAGAGTGTCCGTATCCGAACGAACGCTGAAAAGCCCCTCAACGGAGGGATAGGGAAATCCCTACGCCGTCCGGTCCTCCGGACGCGGCACTGCGATGATTCGGGTCAGTCCGACTCGGGAGCGCACCCCCAACTTGCGGTACGACCTGGTCAGTGCGGCCTCGACCGTTTTGATGCTCACGAACAGCCGGGCGGCGATCTCCCGGTTCGTCGCGCCCTCGGCGACCAGCGTCGCGACCCGGCGCTCCATGCCGGACAGTGCCCGCAGCGGATCGCCGTCCCCGGTCGCGGGCGGAGCGCCCAGGTCGATCCGGTCCAGCTCCGAGGTGACCGCGGCGATCCACGGTGCGGCCTTGGCGCGCAGCAGCACCCGCCGCGCGCCGTGCAACGCCTCCCGCGCGGCGGCCGCGTTCCCGGCGCGCAGGGACAGGCGGCCGAGCTCCAGTCGGGCCCGGCCCTCCTCGATGGGATAGGGCAGCGCGGTGAGGGCGGCGACGGCCCGTTCCATGCAGTGGAGCGCCACCTCGACGTCACCCCGCGCCGCCGTGACGACGGCGGCGGCGCGGTCCAGGGTGGCCAGGACGCTCCGCCGGCCGAGCCGTACGGCGTCCCGCCTGGTCTCCTCGATCAGATCCTCGGCCTCCGGGATCGCCCCGATCGCGGTCAGGGCCTCGGCGAGGTCGGCGTGCCAGCGCCGCAGGGCGGGCTCGGCAAGCCCCTGCGTGGTCTCCAGGCGGCGCACCCGGCGGAGGGCGTCGACCGCTCCGGCCGCGTCGCCGCGCAGCAGCCGGATGTGCCCGAGGGCGTGCAGCGTCGTCGGCAGGAACAGCAGGTCGCCGTCGTCCTCGCTGTGCCCGACACCGCGTTCGGCGGCGGCCAGGCCGCGATCGAGCGAGCCGCCCGCCGCCTCCGCGAACGCCACCGCGCACCAGGCGGGTCCCTGGCTCAGCTCACTGTCCTCGGCCAGCCGCAGGCACTGGTAGGCCAGGTCCAGGGCGCGGTCGCAGCGGCCGCGCGCCATCTCGACCTGCGCCGACCCGTACAGGCACATGAACAGGCTCTCCACCGCGCCGCGCTGGCGCACCGCGTAGGTCAGCGAGCGCAGTTCGCCCCGTGCCTCCTCCAGCCGGTCGTGCAGCAGATGATGCCGGTACCGCAGGTAGACGGGGCCGTTGTGGCCGAGCCTGATCGCCGGATCCTGGGGTCCTGCCAGCGCCCGCGCCATGGTCCGCTCCGCCTCCGGCGACCCGATGTGGAACTCCGCGAGGGCCTGGCTGGTCAGGGCCAGCAGCTCGGTGTTGCGGTCGCCGGCGTCCGCCGCCAGGCGCGCGGCCGTCGCCGCCTCCTGGCGGGCGCGCGGCGCCGAGCCCTTGACGAGCCAGGCCCGCCAGGCCAGGCGGTAGTGCAGCGGGGCGAGCAGCGCCGGATCGTCGCGCGCGTCGGCGAGCGCGCGCGGGAACACGTCGTCGAGCTCGGCGAGGGCCTGCCCGCAGGAGTCCAGCAGCACGATCCACGCCCGCACCCGCTCGGCCGGCAGGGCCGCCTCCGCCAGGACGTCCTCCGCGATGCCCCGTGCCATCGCGAACTCCCCGGCGGCGAGGGCGTCCTCGGCGGCGGTGAGTCGCAGCTCCGGTTCGGCCTCCGGCTTGGTGGTGCGCTCGGCGGACAGCAGGCCGAGCTGCGCGGCGGCGGCGCGGGCCCCGCGCCGGCGGGCGGCGGTGGCGGCCTCGCTCAGCGTCTCGGCGACCTGCGCGTCCCGGCCCGGGGCGACCGCCGCGAGATGACGCGCGCGCTCGACCGGATCGGTGACGGCGTCGGCGAGAGCGCCGTGGGCGGTGAGCCGGTCCCGCTCCGGCGACTCCGCGTACAGCACCGCCGACAGCAGAGGGTGCGTGAACCGGACCACCTCGCCGGGCGCGACGATGCCGGCGTGCAGCGCCTCGGCGATGTCCGCGGCGGCCTCGGGGCGGCCCGCGGCACGCAGCAGGGCCAGTGTCGGCCGGGCCGCCGCACAGGCGATGAGCAGCGTGTGCCGCGCGCCGGAGGACAGGGCGAACAGGCGTCCCAGCATGAGCGTGCGCAGTCCGTCGGGCACCGGCAGCGGCGCCGCCGGGTCCAGCGGCTCGCCGTGGTCGGCCAGGGCGCGGCCCAGCTCAAGGGCGAAGAACGGGTTGCCGTCGCTGGCCCGGTGCACCTTTGCCAGAACGGCGCGCGGCAGCCCGAGGCCGCCGAGGAGACCGCCGACCTCCGCGACGGTCATCGGGGGTACGGGCAGCGCCAGCGCGGGCGGCGGGCACAGTTCCAGCGGGTCCTGCGGGTCGCCGGGGCTCGTGCGCAGGCCCGCGAGCGCCCGCAACGGTAGCCCACCGGCCCGCCGGGCGATGAACGCCAGCAGCTCCGCGCTCGGCGCGTCCAGCCACTGCGCGTCGTCGACGACGAGGAGCACCGGCCCGGCGGCGCAGAGGTTGCGGAAGGCCGCGAGCACGGCGACGCGCAGACCGAGGACGTCGCGCTCGCCGACCGGGTCGTCGCCGCGCAGCAGGGCCGACTCCAGCACGGCGCGCTGGTGCTTCGGGAGCGACTCGAGGAGGTCGTCGCCGGTCTCGGCCAGCAGGTCGATCAGGCCGAGGAACGGCAGGTGCCGTTCGGTCTCCGACAGCGAACAGCGCAGCACCCGGTGGTCGGTGAACTCGGCGACGAGCGTGGTCAGCAGGGTCGACTTGCCGATCCCGGTCGGACCGGTCAGGACGACGCTGCCCCCGGCGGTGAGGTGGTCGCGGGCGCGGGCGAGAAGGGGTTTCCGGTCCACGAGGGCAGGCGGCCACGGTCCCCCGCCCGGCGGCCGTGCCGACACCGGCGGGGCGGCCGTTCCCTTGGCTGATCCGTACGGATCGGTCATCCGCGCTGGCCTCCGGGCGCCGCTCCCAGCGTGAGAGCCCCGAGCGGGCAAGCTAACAATCGGTCATACCGGCGTCAACACCCCCAGTTCGGTCTTTCGGTGAGGAGTGTCTGCTACAGGTTCCAGGTACGGGCTGGTGAGCCTCTCGGGTACGAGCCGGTGGGGCGAGCGAAGAAAGTGAACTAGAACGTGTTGCAGTTTTGTGGATCGGCTCTTATGGTCGTGACTGTGCGAACACGGGTAACGGAACTCTTCGGCATCGAGTATCCGATCTTCGCTTTCAGCCACTGCCGCGACGTCGTCGCCGCGGTCAGTCGCGCCGGCGGCATGGGCGTCCTCGGCGCGCTCTACTTCACGCCCGAACAGCTGGAGACCGAGCTCAACTGGATCGACGACCACGTCGGCGGCAAGCCGTACGGTGTCGATGTCGTCATGCCCGCCAAGTACGAAGGCGCGGACCTCGGCGACGCCGGTGAGCTGCTCGGCAAGCTGCAGGCCATGATCCCCGAGGGTCATCGGAAGTTCGTCAACGACCTGCTGGAGCGGCACGGCGTCGACCCGCTCACCGAGGAGGGCGCCGGCCACTACCTCCTCGGCTGGACCGACGCCACCGCGCGCCCCCAGGTCGAGGTGGCGCTCAAGCACCCCATCGCCCTCCTGGCCAACGCGCTCGGCCCGCCCCCGGCGGACGTCGTCGAGCAGGCGCACCAGCACGGCGTGAAGGTCGCGGGCCTGGCCAGCAACGCCCGCCACGCCCGCAAGCAGGTCGAGGTCGGCGTCGACATCATCGTCGCCCAGGGCACCGAGGCCGGCGGTCACACCGGCGACGTCTCCACGATGGTCCTCATCCCCGAGGTCGTCGACGCGGTCGGCCCGGAGACCATGGTGCTCGCCGCAGGCGGCATCGGCCGCGGCCGTCAGCTCGCCGCCGGGCTCGCGCTCGGCGCCGACGGCGCGTGGACCGGCTCGATCTGGCTCACCGTCGAGGAGGCCGACACCCCCGAGGCCTCCCGCGACAGACTCCTCGCCGCGACGTCCCGCGACACCGTGCGCTCCCGGTCCTGGACCGGCAAGCCCGCCCGGATGCTCAAGACCGCCTGGACCGACGCGTGGGAGTCCCCCGAGTCGCCCGGCACCCTGCCGATGCCCATGCAGTTCATGCTCATCTCCGACGCCCTCCGCCGGATCAACCGCGCCGGCGCGGGCGAGCTGACCACCTTCCCCGTCGGCCAGATCGTCGGCTCGATGAACCAGGTCAAGACCGCCTCCCAGGTCATCTACGACCTCATCGAGGAGTACGTCGAGACGATGGAACGCCTGAACACTTTGACGGAGTCCTGAGCCTTTGGCGCGCGGACGGGTCCGGCCGTCCGCGCGCCGGAGGTGCCGTGGGGGGCTCAGGCCGGCGTGGGGCTCAGGCGGGCGTGGGGCTCAGGCCGGCTCGACCGCGTCGATCTCGGCGAGGATCGCCTGCTTGCGGTCCTCGCCCAGGAAGGAGGCGCGGACGCCGTTGCGGGCCAGGTCGGCGAGCTCCTTGCGGCCGAGCCCCAGGTCCCGAGCCGCGACGCGGTACTCGTTGGTCAGCGTCGTGCCGAACATCGGCGGGTCGTCGCTGTTCAGCGTCACGTACAGGCCCTCGGCGAGCATCCGGGGGAGCGGGTGCGCGGCGATGTCCGGCACCTGCTTGGTGCAGACGTTCGAGGTCGGGCACACCTCCAGCGGCAGCTGCGTCTCCCGCAGGTACTGGACGAGCTCCGGGTCGTCGAGGCAGCTGATCCCATGCCCGATCCGCTCCGCCTTCAGCTCCCGGATCGCCTCCCAGATCGTCTCCGGCCCGGTCATCTCCCCGGCGTGCGGCACGCTGTGCAACCCCGCGGCGACCGCGCCCCGGAACGCCTCCCGGATCTCCGCCTCGTGTGAGAGGCGGTCCTGCTCGATGCCGCCGATGCCGAAGCCGACCAGGTTCTCCGGCGGGTGGTTCAGCGCGTGGTCGAGGGTGGCGCGGTCCGCGTCGCCGCCGAACTCGCCGGGGATGTCGAAGACATAGGCGACCTCAATCTGGTCCGCGGCCTCCCGGGCGGCGATGTCCAGGGCCTCGGTCACCGCCGGCATCGTCATGCCGACCGACACGTGGGAGTACGGCGTGACGGTCAGCTCCACGTAGCGGACGTTCTGCGCCGCCAGGTCCCGCGCGACACCGGTGACCAGCGTCGCGACGTCCTCCGGCTCCCGTACGAGGCCGTTGACCGCGAAGTAGACCTCGGCGAAGTGCGGAAAGTCGCGGAACTCGTAGAACTCCCGCAGGGCCGCCTCGTCGGTCGGCACCTGGTGGCCGGTGTGCCGCCGGGCCAGCTCGAGCACCGTGGGCACGGACGCGGAACCGACCAGATGAACGTGAAGTTCGACCTTGGGCAACGCGTTGATGAAGTCATCTGTGACGGTCATGGCCGGGAAGCTAACAGCGTCGGATCACCGCAAGCCAGTGATTTTGGCCGAAGCTGACACAGATCCGTCAGATTCCGTGCTGAGGGGTCACCAGCGGAGGAGCCAGGCGAGGACGCGGCCGACGACGAGGTAGACACCGGCGGCGAACAACCAGTTCTCCGTCAGCTCCTTACGAGCGTCCGCGTTGCGGAACACGTCGTGGAACGGGGTCGCCAGCCAGGTGTCGACCCGCAGCACCGCGTGGACGATGTTGTTGTGCGGGTTGGCACCGCCCCACGTGAGCGCGATGCCGAAGAGCAGGACGAGCGTGACCATCCACGCCACCAGCCACACGAATGCACTGAGCCCGTCATGCCGCTGCAACCGCCGGACTCGCGTGATGTTCCAGCGTCGGGGCCGAGTGTCGCTCACCGCCGGAGCGGTGGCCTCCGCCGCCTGCCGCCGCCGACGCCGCCATATCTGCGTGGTCATCTGTGCTGCCTCCTCCAGAAGGCCCCCGAGAACCGTTTCGACGAGGTTGTCCCTCCAAGAAAAGCCATTAAACGGTCACTTTATGTAATCGCCAGTGGTGATCACGTGACCTGGCGAATGAACGCCACCATCGCCGTTTCGAAGTCGCCAGGTCGGCCGCTTGCCATAGCGTCGGAGGACGCTGTTGATGCGTTCGGCGACGGCTGATGACGAGAACCCTGTTGTCGCGATGACGCAGGCGCGCGCGGACTGGTTGGCGGCAGGAAGTCAGGAGTCTAGGCCGCCGCTTCAAGCGCATCGGCTCTATGGCGGAGGTCCGCAGCGATGTCGTCCCAGTCCGGGCCATGCAGATAGAGACTGTCCGCCGCCTCACGCATCAAGGTTGGCTCGTCAGGCCGCTGCAAGAGCACAAGTCGGTATGCCAGGTTGCGAATCCATACTGGAAGGTGACCATCTACCAGATGCGGAGACAGTTCATTGAGCATGGCCAGAATGGAGTCCGCGTCGGCGAAGGTTAGCTCCTCAACGAAGTAGTGCTCACCGTGCTCAAGTTCGCACTCGGGAGTGGGCCGATACTCATCGCCGTAGAGGCATCGAGCGTGCTCCGTGAGGGTGGAGTGCATAGTGAGTAGCCTACGGTTGCTGGTCTGGAGACCGCGTGGCTCCCGGGAGCCACGGTGGGAGCCACTGGGGCGAACGATCTTGAAGTTGGCCGTACGAGTCCGGATAGCCGGAGCGACGTTCGCCCAGCACGCGGGCGGATCCGAACCACCTCGGAGATCGTTTGGGCACCTACGGAGCGGCGATGGTTCCGCGGATCAGGGCGATGAGGGCTTCATCCGTGGCTCGCTCCGCCGCCGAGGTTCATCACGATGACTCCGGCGATGACGATCGCCGCTCCGATGACGGTGACCGGGCGGACCCGCTCGTCGAACAGCAGCACGCCACCGACGAACGCGCCGACCGTGCCCAGTGCGGACCAGATCGCGTACACCGGGCCGACGTTCAGCCGGGTCAGTACCTTGGCCAGCGCGACGAAGGAGATGAGATAGCCGGCCACCACGATCGCCGACGGCCCGAGGCGGGAGAAGCCTTCCGAGGCGCGCAGCGACAGCGTTGCGGCGACCTCCGCGACGATCGCGATTCCCAGCAGCAGGTACGGCATCACGCGCTCTCCTCGATCATCGTCGTCAGCCGGGCCCGGATCTCGCGGTGGAGGTCGTCGGCGGGCGGTGCCAGGTTCAGCAGCCGCGCCATCCACCAGCCGTCGACGGCGAGGCGGACGAGGGTGGCCGTGGCCGGGTCGAGTCCGTCGTCGGCGATCCGGCGCTGCCAGGTCTCGTAGTACCGCCGCAGCGCGGCCAGCACCTCCGGCCCTCCGGACAGCCCGGCCAGCAGCGCCACCGACGCCCGGTCGGCGTCGCTCTCTGCGGGGACGTCGGTGTCGGGGATGCTGGCGTCCAGCCACGCGCGGGTGAACGCGCCGGGTGGCGACCCGGCCGGTGGCAGCTCGGCCTCGAACCGGTCCATCAGGCGTTCGAGGACGCCCTCGATCAACGCCTGTTTGGACCGGAAGTGATGCAGCAGTCCGCCCTTGCTCACTCCGGCCTCGGCCGCGACGGCGTCCAGCCGTACCGCGTCCACGCCGCCGGATACGAGGATCCGTTCGACGGCGTCCAGAATCCGATCCCGCATCGTTCCGCTCCCTGACCATTCCCGACCGTCCAGACGGTCGGGAGCTTAGTCGAGACGACCGGACTCCGGCGAACGGGGGCGATTCCCCGGCGCCCACCCTGCGGTGGGCGCCGGGGATCGTGGTCTACGGAGCCTGTTGCACCGGGACGTTGTTCAGTGTCGGGAAGCCGGGGACGCTCACGGTCGCGCTGCGCCACCCCAGCGGGAGCCGGAAGAGGTTCCAGCCGATGAGGGTGCCCTGGCCGCGTACGGTGAAGCCGCCCTGGCGGATGGAGTAGCCGGGGAAGATCGCCTGTTGCCTGCTGTCCGTGACGTTCTTGTACTCGTACGGGCCGGCGTTGAGCGTGATCCGGCCCGGTCCGGGGTTGCGGAAGATGTCGGCCAGGTTCGTCGCGAACGCGGTCGGGATCGGGTGCTTGTTGACGTTGTGGAGCGTCCAGGTGAGCACCGCGAAGCCGTTCGGCTCGCGGATGAGGCCGGTGACGGCGAAGGTCATCGACTTCGGCCACGGCAGCAGCGGGATCGGTGACTTGGCCGCGTGTACCAGGACGAGCGGTCGCGGGTCGGGCTGCCCGGCCGGGTCGGCGCTCGCGGTGAGCACCGGCCGGTTGTCCTGACGCGGCTCTGCCTGCGCGGCGAACGTGACGCTCACCCGGCGGTTCAGGGCGCGGCCCTCGGCCTTGCCGTTGTCCGCGATCGGGTCGGCCGATCCGTGGCCGGTGGCGGAGTACTGGATGCCCTGGCGTTTCACGAGTTTCCGCAGTGCGGCCCGGACGTTCTCCGCGCGCTTCTGCGAGAGGGGGCGGTTGACCGCGTCGGTTCCGGTGTTGTCCGCGTAGCCGTCGACCGCGACGGTCTTGCCCGGCGACGTCTCGATCTTGGCCGCGACCCCCTTGAGCAGGGTCCGGGCCTTCGCGGTCAGCGTCGCCTTGTTCGTCGCGAACACGACGTCGGCGGACAGGCGGATGCTCGTCTTGCCGCCGCCGGTCGCGTCGGTCTCGTCGCCGTGCCGGACCGTGTTGATGAGGGGGTAGGTCTCCGGGGCGGCGGTGGGCGTCGTCAGCGGGTTCAGGGCGGTGCCGCCCTGCCGCTGGTGGAGCAGGTACGGGGCGTGCGCCGTGACGGGGACGTGGAGGAAGGGCGGCGTGTTGGGGAACACCACCGTCAGCGCGGTCCCGCTGCCCGGCGGGACGTCGAAGGCGGCGTCCACGTCGACGGGCCGTCCGGCCTGGACGTCGGTCAGTTCCGTGCACAGACAGCCGCCGGCCTGCGTGCGCAGCACCGGATGCTCGGTCGCGTGATCCAGGTCGAGCAGGAGGGCTCCGCTCGGCGCGTGGTCCCCGGAATGCGTCGGCGCGGCCCACGCCGTCGGCCCGACTCCCGACCCCGGTCCCGCGGTCACGCGGAAGCGGGCGACGACACGGGCCGGCGTGATGCGGTCGAGGGCCATGAGGTCGACCTTGAACGACTTGCCGGGCCACGACATGTAGTGGGTGCGCAGCGGCGTGCCGTCCGCCTGCGCCACGGCCAGGCCCGAGGCCCGAGTGGCCTTCGCCCCCGGCGGCGTCCCGCCGCCGGTCTCGTCGTTGCAGCCGGCCGCCACGACGGCCACGGCCACCGCCGCGGCGACCGTCCCCACACTGCGGTTGAAGCCGCCCATCGCCATCCCATCTGTGGTGATACGTCGTATCAGTCGCAGGATGTGACGGGAGCGCGCGTCGGACGGTTCCGTCTCAGCGGTGGGAGGGTCGGCTACTCGGTACTACTCCCTCGTTGCGCTCACGACTGATCGGCTAGCCGACGGCGATTCCGACGGAGAACACCATGATCTTGGAGGAGCTGCCGTGGTCGATGGTGCCGTCCTCGGCGAAGGGGTTCACGGCCACCGCCACTCGGCGGCCGTCCGGCGACCAGGCCAGGGCGTGGACGAAACCGTCGAGCTGGGCCCCTTGGATGATCTTTTTGTCGGCCGTCCGCCAGACGCACAGCTCTAGTCCCCTGGAGGGCCGACGCAGGTATTCCTGCTTACGGGACTCGCTCGCGACCGCGACATACGCGCCATCCGGACTGGAGTCGAGTTCGAACAGCCGTGCCGAGGCGTTCTCGACCTTGTCCACTTCGGTGCGCGTAGCCGGATCGACGATGTAGAGGTTCTGTTGGGCACCGAGGAAGAGCCGCGACTCGTCCGTCGCGAACGCCAGGCATTGAATCGGATCGGAGCCTCCGCTGAGCTGGAGGTTCCCCCGAGGTGACCGGTCCGTCTCGTGGAAGTCCACACCGGCGAAGTCGTAGCAGCCGACTCGGTAACGGCCGGTGCTCGACCTGAGTCGGCCTTCCTCGAACGGGACGTCCACCTCGGTGAGCGCGTCGACGTCGAAGGCCCACTGTTCCCGATCGTCCTCGTCGGGGTTCTCGCCGTAGCTCTTGACCGTGACGACATGGCTTCCCGGCACCCACATGATCCTCGGGACGATGATGTCCCCTACATCGCCGCGAGCGCGTTCGCTCCAGTCGCGGGTGTCGTAGACCCAGAGCGTCCCGCTCCAGTCGGCGACGGCGGCCAGGTACCTGCCGTCGTCGGAGAACTTCAGATCGTCGACGTAGTCGTGGTCACCGGCTTCGGCGGGGAAGGGGGCGAGCGTCACAGCCGGACGCGCCAGGTCCGGAAGGTGCGGCGCGTCGTCGGCCGTCCAGATGTCGGCGTTGTACGGAAACGACGCCGTGCCCCAGGCGTCACCAGCGCGAAAGGGTTCGGTCCAGCGCCCATCGGTGACCCGCACGGCGTAGTCGAACTGGACGAGGAGGTCCTCGTCCTTCCAGTGCCCGTCACGCTCGTAGTAGAAGTCGTGCAGCCGGTCCCAGTGCGAGGGGCTCACTGGATGGTTGCGGCTGGAGAGGCGTTCGACGGTCGCCACGAACCGGCGCGTGTTGGCATCGACCCACTCGCCGTCCCCGCACTGCTCGGCGGTCACCAGGTCGTACAGCGGCCCCCGCTCAGGGCGGCCGTGATACCCGGCCGCCCCCTGCCACAGCAGCGTGAAGAAGAAGCTGGGGTCGTCCGGAACCGGCGGGTGGGTCCGGCTCTGCACGTCGTAGTAGACCATGAAGATCCGGAAGCGGATACCGAGCCGGTCCGGCGAGACGCCCAGCACCCGGACGCCGTAGAGATCGGTCGACACCGCCACCCCCGCATGATCATCAATTACGGCACGCGATGATCGCACGGCGCTCCGGCGTCCCGCATGTTGAACCCCGGTTACTCGCCCTTGAAGACGGCGGGACGCTTCTCCTTGAACGCTCGGGCGCCTTCCTTGGCGTCGTTCGAGCCGATCACCGGCCAGCCGAGCTCGTCGGAGACCGCCAGGGCCTCGTCCTCCGGCAGATGCTGGGTCTTACGGTAGGTCTCCAGGATCGCCCGGACGGCGAGGGGGCCGCAGGACGCGATCTCGTCGGCGATCTCGCGGGCGGTCTTCAACGCCTGGCCGTCCGGGACGATGCGGTTGATCAGGCCCATCCGCAGTGCCTCCTCCGGACTGACGGACCGGCCGGTGAGCAGGATGTCCATCGCGAACGCGTACGGGATCTGGCGGGGAAGCCGGATGGCGCTGCCGCCCATCGGGAACAGGCCGCGCTTCGCCTCGTACAGCCCCAGCGTGGCGCCCTCGGCGACGACGCGGATGTCGGTGCCGACGAGCAGTTCGGTGCCGCCGGCCACGGCGTACCCCTCGATCGCGCTGATCAGCGGCTTCTTCGGCTGGGAGTCGCGCAGCAGGCCCTTCCAGTGGAAGTTCTCGATCTCGGTGGCGCGCTGCCGTACCCGCTCGTCCTCCGACGGCCGGCCCATGGCCTTCAGGTCCGCGCCGGCGCAGAACTGGCCCTCGGCGCCGGTGAGGATCGCGACCCGGACCTCCGGGGTATCGGAGACGTAGGCCCACGCGTCGGCCATGCCGACGAGCATGTCGGTGCTGAGGGCGTTGCGGGCCTCGGGCCGGTTCATGGTCACGGTCACGACGTGTCCGTCGCGCTCGACCGTGCAGTGCGGGGTGCTGATGGGCAGTCGTTCCGCCATTGCCGTCCTCCCTGCTCGCGGTCGCGTACGACGTCACGCGACACTAAAACAAGAACGGATTCTAGTGACGCTTCTCGCATCTCAACAGGTCTTGCCCACTAAAACGAGAACGTGATCTACTGCGTGCGGGACACCTCCGTACGACCGGTGCCGAGACGTACAGGGAGAACCGATGGGCTCGTTGGGCTTTTGGCGGCTGGCGCGTACCGATCCGGATTGGATCGCCTGCGTGGACACGGACGGGACCGAGTACCGCGCCCAGGATCTGCTCGCCCGTTGCAACCGCGTCGTCCATGGCCTGCGCGCCCTCGGGCTGCAGCCGGGCGACGGCATCTGCGGCCTGGTCCCCAACGGCGTCGACGGCCTGATCCTCTACCTCGCCGCCCTGCAGGTGGGCTGGTACTACACGCCGGTCAACTGGCATCTGACCGGCCCCGAGATCGGCTACATCGTCGCCGACAGCGAGGCCAAGGCGTTCTTCGTGCACGAGCGGTACGCGGCCGAGGGCGCGCGGGGAGCGGACGAGGCGGGGCTCGACCCGCGGCGGCGGTTCGCGTTCGGGGAGGTGCCGGGCTTCCGGGACTTCGACGCGCTGGTCGCCGGGCAGCCGGACACGCTCCCGGACGACCGCACCAACGGCGCGACCATGCACTACACGTCGGGGACCACGGGACGGCCGAAGGGCGTGCGCCGGAAGCTGGCCGGGATCGACGCGGACGACAGCGCCGAGCTGATGACGTTCCTGCTGACGTTCTTCGGCTTCACGCCCGGCCCGCCCAACGCCCACCTGGTCACCTCGCCGAACTACCATACGGCGGTCACCCAGTTCGGCGGGTCGGCGCTGCACATGGGCCACACGCTCGTCTACATGGACCGGTGGGACGCCGAGGAGGCGCTGCGCCTCATCGAGCGGTACCGCGTCACGAACACGCACATGGTGCCGACCCATTTCAAGCGCCTCGTCTCCCTGCCGGAGGAGGTGCGCAAGCGCTACGACGTCTCGTCGATGAGGTGGGCGATCCACGCCGCCGCGCCCTGCCCGGTCCCGCTGAAGCAGGCGATGCTCGACTGGTGGGGCGACTGCATCTGGGAGTACTACGCGGCCACCGAGGGCGGCGGAACGATCGCGAGCCCGCAGGACTGGCGCGAGCACCCGGGAACGGTCGGCAAGGCCTGGCCCATCAGCGAGCTGCTGATCGTCGACGACGACGGCAACGCGGTGCCGCCCGGCACCCCCGGCACGATCTACATGAAGATGGCGGGCGTCACCTTCGAGTACAAGGGCGACCCGGAGAAGACGAAGGCCAACCAGCTCAAGGACTACTTCACCGTCGGCGACATCGGCTACCTCACCGAGGACGGCTTCCTGTTCCTGTCCGACCGCAAGGCCGACATGATCATCTCGGGTGGCGCCAACATCTACCCGGCCGAGATCGAGAACGAGATCCTCATCCACTCCAAGGTCGCCGACGTCGCCGTGTTCGGCATCCCGGACGACGAGTGGGGTGAGCAGATCAAGGCCGTCGTCGAGCCCGCCGAGGGCGTGGCGCCCGGCCCCGAGCTGGCCGAGGAGATCCTCGCCTCCCTCGACGGCCGGCTGGCCCGCATGAAGTGGCCCAAGTCGTTCGACTTCATCGAGCGGATGCCCCGCGAGCCCAACGGCAAGCTCCTCAAACGCAAGCTGCGGGACCCGTACTGGAAGGACCGCGAGAGTGCCATCTAACGAGCCGGAACCGTTGGTCGCCGATCACGCCCTGGAGTTCCCCGGCGGGTACACCCGGTCGGTGGGCCCGGTGATCGGCCGCTTCCTCACCGAGCTGCGCGACGGCCGCCTCGTCGGGGTCCGTACGGCGTCCGGCGGGGTGCTGTTCCCGCCCGCCGAGTACGACGCCGACGGCGAGGCGGTCACCGACGAGTACGTCGAGGTCGGGCCCGGCGGCACGGTGACGTCCTGGTCGTGGGTGTCGCACCCGCGCGCCGTCCACCCGCTGGACCGGCCGTTCGCCTGGGCGCTGGTCCGGCCCGACGGCGCCGACACCGCCGTCCTCCACGCGCTCGACGTGGGCGTGTTCGAGCCGGGCGCCGACCCGCCGAAGTCCCTTCGTACGGGGATGCGCGTCCGGCCGAAGTGGCGGGCCGAGCGGACCGGTTCGATCAAGGACATCGAGTCCTTCCGGCCCGACGTCACGATGATCACGGCGCCGAGCCGCGCGGAGTACCGCTTGAACGCGGGCCGGGCGCTGACGAGGTTCCTCACCGGCGTCTCCGAGGGCCGGTTCCTCGGCCACCGGTGCGGCGTGTGCGGCAAGGTCTACGTGCCGATGAAGGGGCTGTGCCCGGTCGACGGCGTGCCCACCACCGAGGAGGTGGAGGTGCCCGGCACCGGCACGGTCACGACGTTCGCGGTGAACAACATCCCGGACCCGCGCGCCCCCGAGGTGCCGTTCGTGTCGGCGTACATCCTCCTGGACGGCGCCGACATCTCCCTGCTCGCGCTGGTCGCCGGTATTCCCGCCGACCAGGTGCGGATGGGCATGCGCGTGAAGGCCGCGTGGAAGCCGCGCGAGGAGTGGGGCCGGACCATGGAGAACGTCAAGTGGTTCGAACCCACCGGTGAGCCGGACGTCCCCTTCGACGCGATCAAGGACTACCTATGAGGACGGATGTCGCGGTCGTCGCGTTCGCGCAGACCGAGCACACGGGTGAGGACGCCGGGCTGACCGAGGTCGAGCTGCTCGCCCCGGTCATCACCGAGATCAAGCAGACCACCGGGCTGAACCGCTTCGGGTTCACCTGCTCCGGCTCACTGGATTACCTCGCCGGGGCGCCGTTCTCGTTCGTGTCCGCGCTGGACACGGTCGGGGCCTGGCCGCCGATCTCGGAGAGCCACGTCGAGATGGACGGCGCGTGGGCGCTGTACGAGGCGTGGGTCCGCCTGCAGCACGGCGACGTCGACACCGCGCTGGTGTACGGGTTCGGCAAGTCCTCGCAGGGCTCGCTGCACGAGATCATGACGCTCCAGCTCGACCCGTACTACCTGGCGCCGCTCGGCCCCGACCAGGTGTCCCTCGCCGCGCTGCAGGCCCGCGCGTTCCTCGACGCGGGGCACAAGGAGGACGACCTGCGCGCCGTGGCCGCCCGGTCCCGGGCCGACGGGCGCGCCAACCCGTACGCCCTGGACCTGCCCGACCCGGCCGACGAGGGCTACGAGGTCGCGCCGCTGCGCCCGTACGACTGCGCGCCGATCACCGACGGCGCGGCCGCGGTCGTGCTGGCCGCCGGGGACCGCGCCCGCGAGCTGTGCGACAACCCGGCCTGGATCCGCGGCATCGACCACCGGATCGAGGTCCACTCTCTCGGCGCCCGCGACCTGAGCCGTTCGGAGTCGGCCGCGCTGGCGGCCGAGAAGGCGGGCGCGCGCGACGTCGAGGTGGCCGAGCTGCACGCGCAGTTCAGCCACGAGGAGCTGATCCTGCGCGAGGCGATCGGCCTGGCCGACGACGTCCGCGTCAACCCGTCCGGCGGGCCGCTCGCCGCGGACCCGGTGATGGCCACCGGTCTCATCCGCATCGGCGAGGCGGCGTCGTGGATCCACCGCGGCGAGGCGCGCCGCACGCTCGGGCACGCGTCGTCCGGGCCGTGCCTGCAGCACAACCTCGTCTGCGTCCTGGAGGGCTGAACGATGGGCAACCCCTGCGCGGTCATCGGCGTCGGCCAGACCAAGTACCGCACCAAGCGCACCGACGTGTCCATCGCGGGCCTCGTACGCGAGGCGGCGCTGCGGGCCCTGGAGGACGCCGGGCTGACGTTCAAGGACATCGACGCGGTCGTCATCGGCAAGGCGCCCGACCTGTTCGAGGGCGTGATGATGCCCGAGGCGTACCTCGCGGACGCGCTCGGCGCGCGGGGCAAGCCGATGATGCGGGTGCACACGGCCGGGTCGGTCGGCGGGTCGACGGCGAACGTCGCGGCGAGCCTCGTCCAGGGCGGCGTGCACGACCGCGTGCTCGTCGTGGCGTGGGAGAAGCAGTCCGAGTCGAACGCGACCTGGGCGCTGTCCACGCATCCGCCGCTGTCCCCGACGATCGTCGTGGGTGCCGGCGGCTACTTCGCCCCGCACATCCGCGCGTACATGCGGCGCACCGGCGCGCCCGACCACATCGGCACGCTCGTCGCCGTCAAGGACCGGCAGAACGCGCTGAAGAACCCGTACGCCCACCTGCGCATCCCCACCATCTCCAGAGAGATGGTCGAGATGACGCCGATGCTGTGGGAGCCGATCCGCTACCTGGAGACCTGCCCGTCCAGCGACGGCGCGGCCGCGATGGTGCTGGCCTCCGAGGACGCGGCCAAGCGGGCGCCGAACCCGCCCGCTTGGGTGCACGGCACGGCCATGCGCTCCGAGCCGATCTTCTTCGCCGGCCGCGACACCGTGAGCCCGCAGGCCGGCAAGGACTGCGCCGCCGACGTGTACCGGCAGGCGGGCATCACCGACCCCCGCCGCGAGCTGGACTGCGCCGAGACGTACGTCCCGTTCTCCTGGTACGAGCCGATGTGGCTCGAGAACCTCGGCTTCTGCGGCGAGGGCGAGGGCTGGAAGCTCACCGAGAGCGGCGCGACCGCCCTCGACGGCGACATCCCCTGGAACGCCTCGGGCGGCGTGCTGTCGTCCAACCCGATCGGCGCGTCCGGGCTCATCCGCTTCGCCGAGGCGGCCCTGCAGGTACGCGGGCTGGCCGGCGAGCACCAGGTCGAGGGCGCGCGCAAGGCCCTCGGCCACGCGTACGGCGGCGGCGCGCAGTTCTACGCGATGTGGGTCGTCGGCTCCGACAAACCCTGAAGACCGCCGGCCCGGGCCGGCCCCGGAGGTTGTGATGGAGTTCAACCACGCCGACCTGTTCGAAGGCCTCGCGGACGCGATCGGGGAGCGGACCGCCGTCGTCGTCTTCGACTCGGGAGGCGATACGCGGCGCCGCACCTACGCCGAGCTGGACGCCGACGCGAACCGGCTGGCGCACCACCTGCGGGACGCGGGCGTCACCGCCGGGCGGCACGTCGGAATCCAGCTGTACAACGGCCTCGAGTACGTCACGGCCCTGCTGGCCACGCTGAAGATCCGCGCCGTGCCGGTCAACGTCAACTACCGGTACGTCGAGGCCGAGTTGGAGTACCTCTACGACGACGCCGACCTCGTGGCGCTGGTGTACGACGCGGAGTTCGAGGACCGCGTGACGGCCGCCGCGGCCGGGGTGCCCGCGCTGAAACACCGGATCGTCGCCGGCGGCACGTCCCCGCACGCGGTCGCCTACCCCGACGCCCTGGCGGAGAGCCCGGCGACGCGCGGGTTCGACAAGCGGTCCGGCGAGGACGTCTACATCATCTACACCGGCGGCACGACCGGCATGCCCAAGGGCGTCATGTGGCGGAGCACGGACCTGTTCATGGCGTTCGGCGGCGGCAACCCGTACGGCGACCCGCGCGAGACGCCCGAGGCGGTGATCGAGGCCGCCCGGTCCTCCGGGCCACTGGTGATGATGCCCGCCGCGCCGCTCATGCACGGCGCGGCGCAGATGGCGACGTTCATCGGCTGGTGGATGGGCGCGACGATCGTCTACACCCGGCGGTTCGACGCGGCCGAGGTCCTGCGGGCCATCGAGGCGGAGAAGGTCCTCACCATCAACATCACCGGCGACGCCATGGCCCGGCCGCTCGCCGACGCCCTCGCCGCCGGATCGCACGACCTGAGCTCCCTCGCCGTGTTCAGCTCGACCGGCGCGATCCTGTCCGGCGCGGTCCGCGACCGCCTGCAGGAACTCATGCCGAACGTCGCGATCCTCGACAACTTCGGCTCTTCGGAGTCGGGCTTCACCGCCTCGGCCGTGGACGGATCCTCCCCGGAGTCGGGGATGCGCTACCGGGCGAACAACGCGCGGCTACGGGTCCTGGACGACGCGCTGAAGGAGGTCCAGCCCGGATCCGGCGTGCTCGGACAGGTCGCCAAGAGCGGGCACATCGCGTTCGGCTACTACAACGATCCGGAGAAGACGGCGAAGACGTTCGTCGAGGTCGAGGGGGAGCGCTGGCTGCTGACCGGCGACATCGCGACCGTCGAGACCGACGGCACCATCGCGGTCTACGGCCGAGGCTCGCAGTGCATCAACACCGGCGGCGAGAAGGTCTTCCCGGAGGAGATCGAGGCGGTGCTCAAGCGGCACCCCGCCGTCTTCGACGCCCTGGTGACCGGCATCCCCGACGAACGGTTCGGCAGCCGCGTCGCCGCCGTCGTCCAGCCGTACGAGCAGCCCCCGACCGTCGACGAGTTGGACGCCCACTGCCGCGGCGTACTGTCCGGCTACAAGGTCCCGCGAACGTACGCCTTCGTCGAGGAGATGCGCCGCTCACCCGCCGGCAAGGCCGACTATCGCTGGGCCAAACAGATAGCCGAACAGGCCGCCGCCCGCACGTAACACCGTCGCGCTGAGACGTGCGCCGGGGAACCTCCCTGCCGGGCGCTGGATACGATGGTTGGAGAAGCTCGTCTTCAGAGCGTTTCCGGGATCGTCCGAAAGTGGGGGTCGATGGCGTCGTCCGAGCGTTCGGAGCTCATCGCGGAGCTGAGTCACCAAGCCCGAGTGAGCACCATGTGGACGGTGCTGCTGCACAACGCGATCGCCAGCCGGTCGGGCATCAACGTCACCGACATGCAGTGCATCAACCTGCTGCAGCTGCGCGGCCCGATGACCCCGGGACAGCTCGCCGACGCGATGTTCCTCACCACCGGCGGCGCGATAACCGCCGTGATCGACCGGCTCGAGAGGGCCGGGATGGTGCGGCGTCACAGGGACGACAAGGACCGCCGCCGGGTCATCGTCGAGGCACTGGAGGAAGGCCCCATCATGGAGCTCGGCCGCAGGTTCATGCCCGTGGCCGAGCTGTACGAGAAGGTCATGGCGGACTTCAGCGACGACGACCTGCGGTCCATGATCACGTATGTCACCCGCAACAACGAGATCTCCCCGGAGGTCATCGAGCGGGTGAAACGACTCGGCTGACCGCTCCCAGCGGTACCCACGCCATGCGGCCCGCATCGCAGGGAACGATCCCTGTCGGCGGGACGGCGCAGAAGCGATGGCCTCAGTCGAAGAGTTCCGATGCCGTTGAGACCACTCCGGCGCGCTGTGCCCACGCTTCCAGTTGAGCGAGGTCCCTGCACGCGGTTATGCGATCACGGGCCTCAGGTGAGACGCAGATGCCCCGCCCTGACAGCACCATCAGGATGATCTTCGCCGCCCCTTCGACCTCACCCTCGGCGCGGCCCTCGACCTTGCCGTCGTCGAAGTAGCGGCGGGCGAAGTCGCTCTGGTACTCGTAGTTCTTGAGCTTCATCAGCGGCTCCGAGTATGACCTCGCGTTATGCGGCCCACCTGGCAAGGAACAATCCCTGCCGGCGGGACGGCGCAGGAGCGATGGACTCAGTCGAAGAGCTCCGCGGCGGCCGAGATCACGACCGCACGCTGCAACCACACCTCGAGCTGGGCAAGATCCGTGCATCCGGTTACGCGAGCACGGATGTCAGGTGAGACGCAGATGCCACGGCCAGACAGCACCATCAGGACGGCCTTGGCCGCCTCTTCGACCTTGCCGTTGTCGAAGTAGTGGCGGGCGAAGTCGCTCTGGTACTCGTAGTTCTTGAGCTTCATCAGCGTCTCCAGGTGGTGCCGGGCTGCCTGCGGAAGCATTGCGGATACGACATCATGATAGAGCGCCCGGTGATCGGGATCGAGCGCTCCGTAAGCGTCGACCAGCGACTCGAGCGTCTTGGCTCCGTCCGGCCGGCCGCCGTGCGCCATCGCGGAGAGCACGGCGAGTTCGGGTGTCCGGGCGGCCTCGTCAGGCTCGATCACCTGTGGGATCTGATCCGGGCCGAGGACGATCGGCGTCAGCGTCATCCCCGGGTGATCGAGATCGATCGGACGCGAGGCCCACCTGGCCACGGCGGGAACCGGGCAGACGACGAGCAGCTTGACCGGACACCTCAAGCGATAGCGCAGGCCCATCAGATAGAACGGCCAGCTGTAGAGCTTGTCCTTGTCCTCATCGCCCTGGACCTCGACGATTAACGCGAAGTTCCGCTTCTTCTCCCAGTACTCGATCACCGCGTCCGCACGCAGCTCGGCGAGCCGATCGTCCGTGACGTTCTCAGAACGGATCCGGGCCTCCCGGTATCGCGGAAGCGAAACGCCGAGCGAGCGATCGACGATCTCCGCGGCCAGTGCCGGGCGACTGCGGAACATCTCACAGATCGCTTCATGCTTGCTTGAGGGCATGGCAGTGGATACTAACCGCAATCGAACGGTCACGCTCGGCAATCTGATCGGAAATCCCTGTTGATCAGCCGACGGCCGGTGAGGCGATGACGACGGTGACGTCGGCCGGGACGTCGCCGGTGCGGTAAGAGTGCGGGGAGTCCCCGGCGAAGGCCAGCAGGTCACCGGTGCTGAGCGAGCGGGGGTCGTCGGCGGGCCCGGCGTCGAGCCGCCCGGACGCGACGAGGAGGTGCTCGACCGTGCCGGGAGCGTGAGGAACGCCGTCGATGGAGGTGTGCGCGGGAAGGCGGAGCCGCCACAGCTCGAGGCTGTGACCGCCGCTGATCCTCCGAAGCAACTCGCGCGTGGGACCTTCGTCGCTCGCGACGGTCGCCGGAAGGTGAACGGTGCCCGGCGACGCGTCGCGGGTCAGCAGGTCGGTGAGCGGGATGCTCAGGGCGACGGCGATCGCGTCGAGGGTGTCGATCGTGGGGTTGCCGGCACCGGCCTCCAACTGCGACAGCGTCGCCTTGCTCAATCCGGTGCGGCGGGCCAGCTCGGCCTGGCTCATCCCGCGCTGCCGGCGGCGGCGCTGGATCTGGGCTCCGGCCGCGGCCGCCGCGCTGCTGGTGGCCCGGCGCTCGGGCCGGTGCGCAGGATCGGTGCCGGTCACTTCAGCGGCCTGTGGGAGGCGGTGTAGGAGACCCGGACGCGGCCCTTCTTCATCTTCACGGCCGTGATCGTAACGTCCGCGAGGTCGGCGAGGCTTCGTACGTGCGTCCCGCCGCAGGGTGCGGCGTGCAGGTCTCCCAGGCGGATGACGCGCCGTCCTTCGGCGTCGTATTCGGCGGTGACCGGGAGATCCTCGGCGATCGCCGCCGCGACTCGTGCCCGCAGCCGGTCGGCGGCCTTCTCGCGATCCTCCGGGTCGGCCAGGCTCGCGGCCGTCTCGGTCGGGCTCGCGGCCGACTCGGCCGGGGTGAACTCGATGCGTGCCTGGCCGGGGAAGTGGATGTTGCCGGCGAGGGCCCATCCCTCGGCCCGCCCGGCGGCCTCGATGAGGTGGCCGGCCGTATGGAGTGCCGCGTGCAGCAGCCGCAGATCGGCGTCGACGCGAGCCTCCACGATGTCGCCTTCGGCGAGGGCGTCCAGCGTGTGCCCCTGATCGTCGCGGGAGTGCAGCACGACGAGACCCGTCTCGGGATCGCGCGTCGGGGCGACCTCGCACTCGCCCAGTCGGCCGCGGTCGGCGGGCTGACCGCCTCCCTGCGGATGAAAGATGTTCTCCCGTACGGCGACCCATGCCTCACCGTCGGCGGTGCTGCCCGTCGCCGTGACGTGCGCGGTGACCGCCGTGAGGTAGGTGTCCTCCAGGTAGACGGCCGTCTGGCGCTCCGCATGCGGCTTCTCTTGATGAACCATACGTTCAATATAACGAACGAATCGTGCCGCCGGAATCGACGGGCCGGTCGCGTGGGCCGGCCGCTACGAGTTGCCGGTGCCCGCGAGGGAGTGAACGCCGGTGCTCTCGATCAGTGCGTCGAGGAGCGCGGCGGTGGCGGGAGGCTCGGGCGGTTCGCCGTACGTCGCGGCAAGGACGTACCGGGTCGAGTCGGGCAGCGCGACCGTGCGTACGGCCGGGTTGCGGGCGGCTTCCAGGGCGAGGGCGGGCAGTGCCGTCACGCCGAGACCGGCCGCGACGAGTGCCTGGACGGCGACGAAGTCGTCGGTGGTGAAGGAGACCCGCGGGCTGAACCCGGCGCGTTCGCACATCTCGAGGAGGTGGCGGCGGCAGCGGTCGCAGCCGGCGATCCACTCCGCGTCCGTGTACGCCGCCAGGTCGGAGCCCGAGTCGTCCGCCGTGACCAGGTGGCTGGGCTCGTCCAGCAACCGCCGGATGCGGATGTCGCCCTCCTCGGCGCCGGTGTCGTACCGGAAGATCACCGCGACGTCGACGTAGCCCGCGCGGAGCATGCGGACGGCCTCCGGCGGCTCGGCCTCGGTGAGGCTGACGCGCAGGCCGGGATGGCGCTCGGCCAGCAGTGACGCGGCCCGGGGCACGAAGGTGCCGAGCGCCGACGGGAAGGCGGCCAGCCGGACCCGGCCCTGGGTCAGCCCGACGTGGGCGGACAGCTCGGCTTCGGCCGTGTCGAGCCGCCCGAGGATCTCCGCGCCGCGCTCGGCGAGCGTGCGGCCCGCGTCGGTGAGGCGGATGCCGCGCCCGACCCGCTGAACGAGCTTGGCGCCGGTCTCGGCCTCCAGCCGCGCGAGGTGATGGCTGACCGACGGCTGGGAGTAGTGCAGTTCCTTCGCGGCGGCCGTCACCGAGCCCGTACGGGCCACCGCGACGAGCACGCGAAGCCGGGAAACGTCCAGCATGAGGCCAATATATCGATGGCTTCTATGGAACAGGCCGACGATTGGCATTGGACCGATGAGTGACCCGTCCGACACCCTGGAGGGGACGAAGGAGGTTCGCTATGACACTCGTGCTCAGCACCGTACGGCCCGGCCTGGAGGATCTGGTCACGGGCGTGCGTTCCGTCGTGGACCTCCACGCGGACTGGCGGGAGACCGCGCGGCTCGTCGCCGCCGAGCTGCAGCGGCACATGCCCACGCCGGACGTGCTGACCGCTGAGGAGCGGATGGGCGACCCCGACCGGTACGTCAGCCACACGCTCTACGTCGAGCCCGGCGGCGGGTTCTCCCTGGTGGGGCTCGTGTGGCGGCCTGGGCAGGTCACCCAGATCCACGACCACGTGACCTGGTGCGTCTTCGGCGTGCTGCAGGGCGTGGAGCACGAGGAGCTCTACGTCCAGCGGGACGACCACCTGGTCCGCGTCGGGGTCAACGACAACCACGTCGGCGAGGTCAGCGGCTTCGCGCCGCCCGGCGACATCCACCGGGTCCGCAACTCCGGCGACGGCACCGCGATCTCCCTGCACATCTACGGCACGGACATCTCCCGCGTCGACTCGAGCGTGCGGCGCTGTTACGACCTGCCCGTACGGGACTGACGCGGCGCGTACGGACCTGGTCGGCCGATCGCGCTCGTCCTGCTCCCGCGTGTGGAACGTGATGCTCAGTCGGCCCGGAGATCCACGGTGTCCGAGGACTCCGTGAGGTCGTCGAGGACGTCCGGGAGCGGCTCGACGCCGAGACCCGCGCCGTCCGGGACCCGCATCATCCCGTCCCGCAGCACGAACGGCTCCGTGACGTCCCGCGTGTAGTACCGGTCCGACGCGGAGACGTCCCCGGGCAGCGTGCAGCCGGGCAGCGCCGCGAAGGCGAGGTTGGCGGCGCGGCCCAGGCCGGTCTCGAGCATTCCGCCGCACCACACCGGTAGTCCATGGGCGACGCACACGTCGTGGATCCGCCGCGCCTCCAGGTAGCCGCCGACGCGGCCGGCCTTCACATTGACGATCGAGCACGCGCCGAGCGTGATGGCGTCGGCGGCGGACCGGGCGGAGACGATCGACTCGTCGAGGCAGATCGGCGTGGTGAGGGCCTCCGCGAGCCGCGCGTGCCCGAGCAGGTCCTCCTCCGGCAGCGGCTGCTCGATCAGCAGCAGGTCGAAGGGGTCCAGCGCCGCGAGGTGCCGCAGGTCGGTGCGGGTGTACGCGGCGTTCGCGTCGACCTGGAGCGGGATGTCGCCGAACCGTTCCCGCACCGCGCGCACCGGCTCCAGGTCCCACCCCGGTTCGATCTTCAGCTTGATCCGTACGTAGCCCTCCCGAAGGTAGGCGTCGACCGCGTCCAGCAGCTCGGGGATCGAGTCCATGATCCCGACGGACACGCCCGCCGGCACCCGCGTCCGCGTCGCCCCCAGGTACGCCGCGTACGACAGGCCCGAGACGCGCAGCTCGGCGTCGAGCACCGCCATCTCCACCGCGGCCTTCGCCATCGGATGCCCCCGGACCGGCGCGAACGCCGCGCCGAGCCCGCGGGCGGTGACGTCGGCGGGCAGCCGGGGGAGCAGGTGGTCGCGGATCACCTGCTCGGCCCCGTCCACGTACTCGGCGGAGTACAGCGGCTCGGCGGAGGCGACGCACTCGCCCCACCCCTCCGTCTCGTCCCCGAACACCCGGACGAGCAGGACCTCCCGGTCGACGTCCGTCCCGAACGACGTGCGGAACGGCGTCACCAGGGGCATCCGGATCCGCCTGAGCTCGACCCCGGACAGTTTCATCGCGCGCGCTCCAGCAGGTAGTAGCCGGCCCGAGTGAAGCCGGTGACGTGGAATCCCTCGGCCAGCGCGCCGCCGAGCGCGACGCGCTGGGCCTGGCGCCACTCCCCGGCGGCGGTCTGGCAGACCGCTCGCACGGTCGTGATGTCGGCCGGCGTCCCGACCGCCACGGTGGTGGCGCCGGCCGGGTCGCGGCGCTCGGGGCGGCCCAGCGCGTCCTCGGTCAGCGTGATCACCGTGTTGTCCCCGGGCTCGGGCCGTGTCGCCGATGTACCCGCGAGCGCCGCCGCCACCTCCGGGCTGTCGAGCCGCCACTCGACGAGGAGGCGGTCGCTGGGGTCGCCCACGTTCAGCTCGTCGGGCATGTCGCCGTAGAAGTTCTCGAGGTACGCGGCCGCGCGGGCGGCCAGCTTGGCCAGGTTGAAGTGGGCGTTGCGCCGGGCGAGCGGGTCGAACGTCCAGCTGATCGTCATGATGCCCCGCTCGAGCGCCCACTCGCGCTGATGCGCCTTGATCGCGAAGCCGACGCCCCGGCCCTGGACGGCGACACCGGTGATGTGGGAATGCAGGCCGCCGTCCGCGGTCGGGAACGCCGCGCATGCGCCGATCATCGTGCTGCCGTGGAACGCCCCGGCGACATAGCCGCCGATGTGGCGGGTCACCTGCAGCATCTCGAACGGCATCGGGTCGGTCGGCCGCCAGATCTCCGCGAGCAGCGCGGAGGCGGTGTAAAGATCCTTCGCGGCCGTCAGTTCGCGTACATCCATGTACCGATCGTGACGTCTCGCCGACCCCGTGGAAACACCGGGGTCGGGGTCAGGGGATGACGGGCAGCGGGTTGCCGCTCTTGGACGGAGACGGCTTCGACGATTTGGTGTGCTTCGGCGTGCCCTTGGACGGGTGGGCACCGCCCGGCGACGGTTTCCCGGTCGGCTGCTGCGCGCCGTCGTTGCGCGTGCTCGGCGGCGCGATGCCGATGGGCAGCGGGATGAGGTTCTGGACGTAGACGTCGAACCACCGGCCGCTGCCGGTCAGGTCGGCCGTCTCGTTCCCGAACGGGCCCATCTCCTGCAGGGCCTTGTCCAGGTTTCCCTGGTTGCGCTGCAGGATCTGCACGACCTGGTGGAGGTTCCGGAGCGTGGGGCCGAGGGTGGCCTGGTTCTCCTGGATCGTCCCGGTGATCTGCTGGGACAGGGCGACGGTGCCGGTCAGCAACTGGTTGATGACGACTCGGCGGTTGTTGATCTCCTGCAGCAGGAGGCCGCCGTTCTGCACCAGCACGGCGAGGTCACCGCTGCGGGAGGCCAGTAGCGAGGTGACGTTGCTGGAGTGCTTGAGCAGCTGGCCCAGCTCGTCGTCGCGGGAGGACACCGCCTGGGAGATCTTTTGCAGGCCCGCCAGGGTCCGCCGGAGGTTCTCCGGCGAGCCCTGCATCGTCTGGGTCAGCGTGTCCATGGCCTTGGCCAGCTGCTTGGTGTCGATCTGACCGAGCTGCTTGCTGGCGTCCTGCAGGGCGGGCACCACTTCGTACGGCGCCGAGGTCCGCGAGAGCGGGATCTGCCTGCCCGTCGGCTGCCGGCCGGGCCCCTTCGGATCCAGGGCGAGGAAGTGCGAGCCGAGGATGGTCTTGATCTTGATCTGGGCCCGCGTCTGCGTTCCGAAGTGCGCGCTGCTGGTGAACTTCACCTTCACGTGGTCGCCGTCGAGGTCGACGCTGTCCACCTTGCCGACCTTCACGCCGGCGATGCGGACCTCTTCACCGGGCTTCAGCCCGCCCGCCTCGGCGAACGCCGCGGAGTACGTCGTGCCGCCGGCGAACTGCTGCAGGTTGAACGCGAGCAGGGTCGCCAGGCCGGCGGTGGCCAGGCCGGCGATGCCGATCGGCAGCGGATTGCGCTCCCGGAATGGACGCATCTGCGCGGCACCTCGCGACGAGTTTCGGCGGACTGGGCGCGCGGTCAGGGTCGCAACCCGGCGTCCACGCGGACACGCGACTGCGGAGAGAACCCTGGCGCGTCAGTGAAAGGTACTGACGCGTAGCGTGGCCGACAAGAACCCGCTGTGCTCGATCTGCGGCGTGATCTGCGCACGATCACGCGTCCCCCCAGGTCAGCAATGCCTTACTGGCGGGGTGGAGTGACGTAACTCACGTTCGCGCGATGATCGCCGATCCGTGCCCGAACAGTCCCTGGTTGACCGCGATGCCGGCCCGTGCCCCTTCCACCTGGCGTTTTCCCGCCTGTCCGCGTAGCTGCCAGGTGAGCTCGCAGACCTGGGCGATCGCCTGCGCGGGGATCGCCTCCCCGAAGGACGCCAGCCCGCCGCTCGGGTTGACCGGGATCCGGCCGCCGAGCGCCGTCGCGCCGTCGCGCAGCAACCCCTCCGCCTCGCCCGGTTTGCACAGGCCGATGTCCTCGTACCAGTCCAGCTCCAGCGCGGTGGACAGGTCGTAGACCTCGGCGAGCGACAGATCCTCCGGGCCCAGCCCGGCCTCCTCGTACGCCGCCGCGGCGTTCGCCGCCCGGAACGGCCGCTCCGGCGGGTCGACGGCGACGCTGGAGTCGGTGGCGAAGCTCGCCAGCTCGAGCGCGGTGTGCGGGAACGTCGGGGTCACCGTGGAGAGCGCCGCGATCCGTACGGGCGTGCCGTGGCCGCGCCGCCGCGCGTACTCGAGGCTGGACAGCACGACCGCCGCGCCGCCGTCACTGGTCGCGCAGATGTCCAGCAGCCGCAGCGGGTCGGCGACCACGGGCGACGTCGCGACGTCGGCCGCGGTGACCTCCTTCCGGTACCGCGCGTACGGGTTGTGCAGCCCGTGCCGGGCGTTCTTGACCTTCACCGCGGCGAAGTCGTCCCGGGTGGCGCCGTACAGGGCCATCCGGCGGCGGGCGTACAGCGCGAAGTACACCGGGTTGGTCGCGCCCAGCAGGCGGAACCGCAGCCAGTCCGGGTCGTCGGGCCGGTCGCCGCCGACGGGCGCGAAGAACCCCTTCGGCGCGGCGTCGGCCCCCACCACCAGCGCGACGTCCACGAGACCGGCGAGGATCTGCGCCCGCGCCGTGCTCATCGCCTGCGCGCCCGAGGCGCAGGCCGCGTAGCAGCTCGACACGCGCGCCCCGGACCAGCCCAGGGCCTGGGCGAATGTGGCGCCGGCGATGAACCCGGGGTAGCCGTTCCGGATCGTGTCGGCGCCCGCGACGTACTCGATGTCCGTCCAGGCGAGGCCGGCGTCCGTCAACGCGTCCCGCGCCGCCGCGAGGCCGTACTCGACGAAGGCGCGCCCCCACTTGCCCCAGGGATGCATGCCGACCCCGAGGACGGCGACGTCTTTATCGCTCACTCACCCTCCCCACTCGCTGCGTCGGGCTCGCTCGGATCGCTCACTCGCCTTGCCTCTCTTGGAGCGCGGCGTCCACTCCGCTCGCCGCGTCGGGCTCGCTCGGGTTCGCGTTCACGAGGGGGCGCCACTTCCAGACGAGGTGGTCCGGGTCGAGCTCCTCGACGACAAGCTCGACCTCCATCCCGACGGCCAGCTCGTCGACGCCGATCCCCTTCACGACCTGGCCGAGGACGACGATCCGCTCGGCCGCCAGCTCGACGGCGGCGACGGCGTACGGCTCGAAGTCCTCGCCTGAGACGTACGGCGGCGGAGGACGGTAGCGGGCGTCGGCGTACGACCAGATCCGCCCGCGATCCGAGAGCGGGGTCGTGACGAGCTCGTCGCCGTCGCAGGCGGGATTGCGGCAGGTCAGGGCCTGCGGCGGGAAGTAGACGGTGCCGCAGGCGGTGCAGCGGGTGCCGGTCAGGCGTGGCGGGTCCACGGTGAACCAGCCGTCGACCGCGTTCACCGGCCCGTCGGCGCGGTCCACGGCCGGATCGTTCCCGGATGGGTGCTGCGCCACCGGCGGCCTCCTAGTTGACCAAGCGACCGCTCAAATCTATAACGTGTTCTACTCGAGCGGAAGAGGCCGCGGCTCGCTCAGGCGGCGGGCCGCGAGCGCGGCGACCGCCAGAAGGGCCAGGGCGTAGCCGACCGTGGCCGGCCAGTGGCCGTGCTCGTACGCGAGGCCGCCGGCCGAACCACCGAGGCTGCTGCCCGCGTAGTACGCGAACAGGTACAGCGCGGACGCCTGCGCCTTCCCGGCCGCGGCGCGTCGTCCGACCCAGCCGCTGGCGACCGAGTGCGCCGCGAAGAAACCCGCGGTGAAGACGAGCAGTCCGACGGCCAGGACGGGCAGCGCGCGCGGCAGGGTCGCCAGCAGCCCGGCGGCAGCCAAGACGAACGCGCCGAACAGCACGGGGCGGCGCCCGATCCGGTCGGCGAGCGATCCGGCGGCCGGTGAGCTGACCGTGCCCGCGAGGTACATCAGGAAGACCAGGCCGGTGACCCACTGCGGCAGGCCGAACGGCGCGGCGAGCAGGCGGTAGCCCAGGTAGTTGTAGACCGTGACGAACCCGGCCATCAGCACCAGCGCGATCAGGTACAGCCGGCGCATCGCGGGGTCGCGGAGGTGCCGGAGGAGCTGCCCCGGGCCGGTCCGGGCGGGGCGGAAGCAGCGGGAGCGCGGGAGCAGCGCCCAGAAGAGAAGGGTGAGGAGCAGCGCGCCGAGGGCGGTGACGCCGAGCGCCCACCGCCAGCCCGCCAGGCCGGTCGTGAAACCGGGGACGAGCCGCCCCAACAGGCCGCCGACGGTGTTCCCGGCGATGTAGCGGCCCATCGCCCCGCCCAGCGCCTCGGGGTGGACCTCATCGGCGAGGTAGGCCATCGCGACGGCCGGCACGCCGGCGAGCGCGATGCCCTGCGCCGCGCGGACCGCCGCGAGCGCGGGGAACGACGGGGCGAACGGCAGGAGCAGGCCGAGGACGGCCGCCGTCACCGAGGAGACCGTCATGATCCGGGTCCGGCCGAAGCGCTCCGACAGCGAACTCACCGGGATCACCGCGAGCGCGAGCGTGCCGGTCGACAGGGAGACCAGCAGGCTCGACGTCGTGGGGGAGACGCCGAAGACCCGCGATAGCTCCGGCAGCAGCGCCTGCGTCGAGTACAGCGACATGAACGTGGTCAGCCCGGCCGCGAACAGCGCGAGGTTCACCCTACGCAGCCCGCGCGAGCCGCGGCGGTGTCGAAGGTCCAGGTCCGGAGGTGAGGTGACGAGCACCCATTCAGATTGCGCGCGGGGGATCGATGCGTCCAATGAAAGTTGTTACTGAGAACTATGCTTGATGGTTATGGATCTGGAAACGGTTCGCTGGTTCCTCGCGGTCGCCGAGCAGCGGCACGTCACCCAGACCGCGGCCGAGCTGCGGATCTCCCAGCCGGGGCTGTCCCGGGCGATCGCCCGCCTCGAACGCGAACTGGGCGTGCGCCTGTTCGACCGGGAGGGGCGGACGCTCCGGCTCAGCCCGTACGGCGAGATCTTCCGCCGGCACGCCGAGCGCCTCGTCGCCGAGGAGAAGGCGGCGCGTCACGCCCTGGCGCAGGCCGCCGACCCCGACGGCGGTGAGGTGGGGCTGGCCTTCCTGCACACTCAGGGCACCGCGCTCGTCCCGGAGTTGCTCCGCGACTACCGGCGGGAGCATCCGCGCGTGACGTTCCGGCTGAGCCAGGGCAGCAGTGAGCACATCGGAGCGGCGGTGACCGAGGGGCGGGCCGACCTCGCGATCACCAGCCCGCGCCCGGCGGAACTGGCCTGGCACCCGCTCGCGACGGAACACCTCCACCTCGCGGTCCCGGCCGGGCACCGGCTCGCCGGCCGCGAACGGGTGCGCCCGTCCGACGCCGCCGACGAGCCGTTCATCCTCATGCGGCACGGGTACGGCCTGCGCTCGATCACCGACGAGCTGTTCCGGAGCGAGGGCGTCCGGCCCGAGATCGCGTTCGAGGGGGAGGAGGCCGCCACGCTCCGCGGGCTGGTCGCGGCCGGGCTCGGGGTCGCCATCGTGCCGCCGGGCGAGCCCGTCGCCGGCGTGTCCGAGATCGTCATCACCGGCGCGCACCGCACCATCGGCCTGGCCTGGGTGGCCGGCCGGACGCGCCCGCCCGTCGTCGAGGACTTCCGCCGTTTCGTCATGGCCCGCGCCAACGCCTGACCGGCGGCGTCGTCACCGCGCCGAGCGTGATCGGACGTCGTCACCGCGCCGGCGCCTGACGAGCGGCGTCGTCACCGCGCCAACGCCTGATGCGCGGCGTCGTCATCACGCCGGGGCGTGAGGGGCGGCGGTCGCTCGGCTCGATCCGGCCTTCAGCTCTTGAGGGAGGCGACCATGCGGCGCAGCCCCGCGAGCCAGCGGTCACGGTCGGCGGCCTTGCGGCGCTCGAACTCGGCCACCTCGGGATGCGGGAGGATCAGGAACGCCTCGGCCACGAGCCCCGCGACGACCGCCTCGGCGACGTCGTCGGGTTCGAGCACCGCGCCCGCCGCGGCCACGACCTGCCCCGCCATGCCTTCGAGGGCCTCGGTGAGGAGCGGAGTGCGCACGCCCTGCGGGCACAGCGCGCTGACCTTGATGCCCTGGTCGCCGTAGGTCAGCGCCAGCCACTCGGCGAACGCCACCGCGGCGTGCTTCGTCACGGCGTACGGCGCGTCGCCCGGCTGGGTGAGCAGGCCGGCGGCCGAGCAGGTGTTGAGGAAGTAGCCCTCGCCGCGTTCGAGCATCCCGGGAAGCGCCGCCCGCGCGGCGTACACGTGCGCCTGGACGTTGACGGCCCAGGAGGCCGCCCACTGCTCCGGCGTCGCCTCCAGCCCGGCGCCCGTGCCGATGCCCGCGTTGGAGCAGACCAGGTCGATCGGGCCGAACTCACCGGCTTCGCCGATCATCGCCCGCACCTGCTCCTCGTCGCCGACGTCGGTGCGGACCGCGACCGTACGGCAGTCCAGCCCCGCGGCGACCCGCTCCACGGCGTCCAGGTCGAGGTCGGAGAGGCAGAGCGCGGCCGCGCCCTCCGTGGCGAACCGGCGGGCCAGCGCCGCGCCGATTCCGCTGCCGGCACCGGTGATCACGATGTTCTTCCCGCTGATCTGCATGGCAGGAACGTAACATCCGGGACTAGGCTAGTTGAACCCGATTCGGATGTCAGAAAAGCTCCGGGCGTGAGCTGAAAGGCGGCAGCATGGCACTCGAGACCGGTCTGGCGGGCAGGACCGCCCTGATCACCGGCGCATCGCGCGGCATCGGCAGGGCGACGGCGGAGGCCCTGGCCGCGGAGGGATGCAACGTCGTGCTGTCCTCCCGGAAGCAGGACGCCCTGGACGAGGTCGCCAAGGAGATCCGCGCAGCCCACCCCGGCGTCGGCGTCCTCCCGAAGGCCGCGCACGTCGGCGACGCGGACGCCGCGCGGGCCTGCGTCGAGGCGGCCGTCGCCGAGTTCGGGAGCGTGGACGTCCTCGTCAACAACGCCGGCACCAGCCCGCACTTCGGCCCGATGGTCGACATCGACGTCGCCCGGGCCGACAAGACCGTCCAGGTCAACCAGTTCGCCGTGGTGCTGTGGACGCAGCTCGCCTGGAAGCTGTCCATGGCGGCCCGCGGCGGGGCGATCATCAACATCTCCTCGGTCGGCGGCATGGTGACCGAGCACGGCATCGGCTACTACAACGCGACCAAGGCCGCCGTCATCCACCTCACCCGGCAGTTCGCCGTCGAGCTCGCCCCCTCCGTGCGCGTCAACGCCGTCGCCCCGGGGCTGGTCAAGACCCAGCTCGCCCGGGCACTGTGGGAGGAGAACGAGGAGAAGATCGCCGCGTACCTGCCGCTCGGCCGCCTCGGCGAACCCGAGGACATCGCCAAGGCGGTCGTCTTCCTCGCCGGGGACACCGCGAGCTGGCTGACCGGGCAGACCCTCGTCGTCGACGGCGGCTCGACCGTCCGCCCGACCATCGCCTGAGGAGGCTCCACATGTCTCGATGGGGACTGACGATTCCGCTCATGGGCGTGCCACTGGCCGAGCACCGGAAGGTGGTCGAAGGGCTGACGGACCTCGGATACACCGACGCGTGGTCGGCGGAGACCGCCGGGACCGACGCGTTCACGCCACTCGCCCTCGCCTCCCAGTGGGGGCCGCAGTTGCGGCTCGGCCCGGCGATCGTGCCCGTCTACACGCGCGGTCCCGGCCTGCTCGCTCAGCAGGCCGCCACCCTCGCAGACCTCGCCCCCGGCCGGTTCGTCCTCGGCATCGGGACGTCCTCGCCGGTGATCGTGGAGCGCTGGAACGGCATCCCCTTCACCGAGCCGTACCGGCGGGTGCGGGACACGCTGCGGTTCCTCCGCCAGGCCCTGGCCGGGGAGAAGGTCAGCGACGAGGCGCTCGGCGTACGCGGTTTCAAATTGGATACCCCGCCGCGGACGCCGCCGCCGATCGCCCTCGCCGCACTGCGCCCCGGCATGCTCCGGCTGGCCGCCCGTGAGGCCGACGGCGCGATCACCAACTGGCTGGCGCCGTCCGACGTCCCGAAGGTCCGGGCCGAGTTCGGCACGGAGAAGGAACTGATCGCGCGGATCTTCGTCTGCCCGACGTCGGACGCCGATGAGGCGCGGGCGCTCGGCCGGCGGATGATCGCGGCGTACCTGACGGTTCCCGTCTACGCGGCCTTCCACGAGTGGCTCGGCCGTGGCGAACGGCTCGCGGCGATGAACGAGGCGTGGGCCGCCGGCGACCGCAAGGCCGCCCTCGCCGCCATTCCGGACGACGTCGTCGACGACCTCCTCGTCCACGGCTCGCCGGACGAGTGCCGTGAACGCGTCCGCGCGTACGTCGACGCCGGCCTGGACACGCCCGTCCTCGCCGTCCTGCCGAACAGTGAGACCCAGGTCACGGACGCCGTGCGCGCGCTCGCCCCCTAGTTTCGGATCGGGCAAATCGCAAGATCGGGGATGTTTGACGGCGCAGACGGTCGGGCATGGAGGGCCGCATGCACGGGGCGGCTGCGCCGTGCTGACCTGCAATCGACCAGAAGGAGCTGTCGACAGTGCTGACGCTGACCGATTCGGCGGTCCAGGTGATCCGTACCGTCACCAGCCAGCCCGAGCTTTCGCCGCAGACCGGACTGCGGATCGCCACCCAGGGCCAGACCGACGAGGCGGGCACGCTCTCCCTCGCGGTGGCCGAGGGGCCGCAGGCCGGCGACGAGGTCGTCGAGGAGCAGGGCGCGCGCGTCTACCTGGAGCCGGACGCCGCAACGATCCTCGACGAGATGACGCTCGACGCGAGCGTCGACGAGAACGGAGACGTGACCTTCCGCCTCGCGGAACAGGCGGTATAGCCGATGTTAGGTGTGATCCCCGGGCGGGCGTGACCACGGTGGGGCGACCGCCCGGGCGCATCTCCGGCTGTGCCGTGCGGCGATCGGCTCATGCCGCTGCTACCGCCGGGGCACGGCGACGTACGGCGGGGGCCGGGCCGCGGGCGGCCGGGTCGCGGGGGCGTCGTGTCGCCACCCGTCGACCGGCCGCCGGCGATCCGGCGTTCAGGACTTCATGCACTTTCCGCATCTCGGCGTCTACGTCCAGGTGTCGGCTTCCCGGTGGGTGCCGTATTACTGCAGGATCCGGCGCCGACGGCTACGTCAAGGCATTCCTGGAGTCCCGGCTGGGCACTTCCTGCCATTTGGCATTTGACGGCCATCTCGACCGGGCGGTCGGCTGTCGGCGGAGGCGCGAGCGGCGGCCCGCCGCAGGTGCACGGTCAGGAGGGAAGATGATCCGAATGCCGCGCGCCGTTAGTGTGTGCCGCCAGGTCGAGCAGGTGAGCGCGGAGGACGGCCCTGAGGCGTTCGGGCGGGTCCGCCTCGGGCTGGCTGACACCGTGGAACGCCAGGCCGTCGAGCAGCGCATGCAGCCTGGTCGCTTCCGTGTCGGTGTCACGATCGGGGGCGCAGGAGCCGGCCAGCTTGAGCTCGGTGATCGTGTCGGTGCAGGCGCGGCGCAGGAGAGTGTGCAGGTCGTCTATCCGGCTCTTGAGCCGGTCGCTGGTCCGGGCGTGAGAGGACACGCTGAACCAGATCTGCGCTTCGGCGCGGCGCTCTTCATCCAGTGGGAGCACCTGTTCGAGCAGGAGCATGCTCGCCTCGAGCGGCGAGTCGGGCAGATCGAGTGTGCGGGCACGGGCGAAGACCCGGTCGACGACGAGCGTCCAGGCGAAGTCCAGCAGCTGATCCTGCGTCGGGAAGTAGTACCGCAGCGACGCGGGGGAACAACCGGCCTCCGCGGCCACCGTCCGCACGGACGCGGCTTCGACACCGTCGCGCAATGCCACCGCCCAGAACGCCTCAGCGAGATCCCGGCGGCGCTCATCGTGATCAACGACCTTGGGCACGCCTTATTTTACTCACCTGTACGGTATAGGTTTTCACGCGGTCGTACGGAAAAGGCCGCTCGTCATTCCCGGAGACGGCGGATCCGGGTGCTAGCCGCGCTCAGCCGTCGGCGAAGCTCGGGTGATCGCCGAGGGCCCAATTCTCGAACAGCCCGTGGCCCGTGCCGCCGTCGTACTCGAACCGCGCGACGGCGTCGACCATGCCCCACATGCGGGCGGCGTCCTCGGGGCGGCGGAGGTCGTACGTCACGCCCTGCACCTTCAGCTCCGGCCCCTGGTACATCCCGTGCCGCCAGTCGGGTTCCAGTCCGTATCCGCTGCCGACCATCAGGTGCACCGGCAGCAGCGGGGTGACGCGCACGTCGAACGGCTTGCCGCCCGGCGGGGCGAACGCGATCACCGCCTCGGTGACGTCCCGCGTCCCCGGAGCGTAGGTCGGCCGGTACTCCGGGCGGCCGAGGTACTCCGGCTCACGGTCGTCCGGCCACACGCGTACGGCCTCTTCCAACACCCGGCGACCCTGCGCGTCCTCCTGCACGATGCACAGGATCGTGTGGTCCTCGAACTGCATCGGCGCGTACAGCCAGTAGAAACTCGCCGCGCCCGTGGCCTGGATGCCAGCCGGCTCCGCCTCGCCGACCGGGCGGATGCCCCAGGACCGGTCGCGGCTGCCCCACCAGCGGTCCGGGGTCACCGGCACGGTCGTGTCGTCCACGGCGATGGCGCCGGTCCACCGGCCGGTCTGCGCGAGCCGGCGTGAGTCGAACACCACCCGCTCGTGGGCGCGGATGAAGTGCGGCGGCTCCAGCTGTGCCGGGATCGTCCCCTCCCAGGTCAGGTCGAACGCCAGCCCGTGGTCGTTCGGCTCGAGGACGACGCGCAGGCGTTTGAGCCCTTCCAGCACCTCCACGCGGAACGGCCCGACCGAGGTGTCCATCCGGTCCGCGCCGAGCTCGCGCGAGGCGCGGACGACGCGATGCAGCGGGCCGCGCCGGACCAGGGCGAAGGCATCGGTGACGCCCAGGTTCGGGTACTGCCCGAGCCCGACGATGAGCATGAGCTCGTCCGAGCGGGAGTGGCAGTTGAAGTAGTACCGGTCATAGAAGTTGCGGTCCGAGGTGGCGACGTGCCGCATCACGTCGGGCACCTGGTGGACGGGGTAGTCGTCGAGCGGTGAGAGCGTCATCGGCGGCCTCCGGGCGGCGAGCCGGTCGCAGGACCGGGGACGGGCAGGTTCAGGAGCCCGGCGAGCAGCCGGGACGCGGTGTTGTCCACCGGGAAGTCGCTGTCGGGCGGCGTCAGGCCCCAGTCGATGAACGCCTGCCCGATCCGCGCCATGATCACCGCGAACTTGAAGGCCGACAGGACCTCGTAGTACGCCATCTGCCGCATCCTCCGGCCGGCCAGCTCCTCGTAGTACGCGACGGTGGCGGCGTAGGACGGGAAGCCGGAAAGGCGCGGGACACCGATGCCCTCCGAGTGGTGCCGGTCGAGGTACATGTACCAGGCGAGGTCCTCCTCGGGCGCGCCGAGCGTGGCGATCTCCCAGTCGAGCACCGCCTGCGGTTCGCCGTCGTCGCCGTAGAGGATGTTGCCGATCCGCCCGTCGCCCCACAGCAGCACGGGCGGGTCCGGCTCGTCCGGCCGGTGCTCCCGCAGCCACCGCAGCGCCTCGGCGCAGGTCGGCTGGGGTCCGTGGTACGCCCAGCTCATGTAGTGGGTGTAGTAGCCGAGCCGCTGTTCTAAGCCGGCCGCTCCGTACCTCGTCCGGTCGAGGAACGCGAAGGGCGCCGGGTCCAGCCGGTGTACGGCGGCCAGGACGTCCAGGCCGGACGTCCACATGCGCGCCCGCCGCGCGGGCGTCACCTCGGTGACCCAGCCCGCCTGGTGGTAGGGCGGGCTGTCGTCCGGCGCGCGGCCGTCGACCCGGTCGAGGACGAAGAAGGGCGCGCCCAGCAGGCGGGCATCGGGCTCGTACCAGCGCATCGGAGGCACCGGGATGCCGGTCCGTTCGTCGAGGATCCGCAGCAAGCGGTACTGGTCGGCGTACGGCAGCGGATCGGGGAAGACCTGATAGCGGCTCGGCGCCACCTTGGCGACCAGGTGCTCCACGCGACCGTCGCACTCGGCGTCGAACAGCAGCGTCTCGGCCGAGAATCCGGTCGTCTGGGGGATCTCCAGCCGGGGGATCGCCACGCCGGTGCCCGGCAGGCGTTCCGACAGCCACCGGGTCAGGACCGTGCGCGTCATTTCGGGATCTCGCTGGTCGGGAACCGGCATGGTCCGGGCCTCCTCGCCGAAACGTTTCCCCGACGTCCCTCGTATCTACCAAGCGCTCGGTTGATCGTCAACCGGCCGGAGGGCCGCCCGAGGAGCCGGTACGGCCCGTGTCAGGATCGAAGGATGAGACTGACGAAGCTCGGGCACTCCTGTGTCCGCCTGCAGAAGGACGACCGCACGCTCGTCATCGACCCGGGCGTTCTGACCCCGGAGGGCGACGCGCTCGCGGGCGCGGACGCCGTTCTCATCACCCACGAGCATTTCGACCACTACCAGGCCGAACGGCTGCGCCAGGCCCTCACGGACGACCCGCGGCTCACCGTCTACACCTGCCGGGCCGTCGCCGGCGACCTGGACGACCTGGGCGACCGCGTCCGTACGGTCGGGGACGGCGACTCGCTGACGATCGCGGGGTTCGACGTGGCCGTGGCCGGGCAGAAGCACGAGGTCGTCCACCCGGACGTACCCCCGGTGGAGAACATCGGCTTCCTCATCGACGGGGAGGTCTTCCACCCGGGAGACGCCTTCACCGTGCTGGAGGCGCCCACGCTCCTCGTCCCCGGCCAGGCGCCCTGGATGAAGGCCCCGGAGATGATCGAGTACCTGCGCGCGGTCGCGCCCCGGCGCGCGTACGCGGTCCACGACGGCCTGCTCAACGACTTCGGGCTCGGCCTGCTGGACAACCAGCTCAAGGGTGAGAGCGAGCATCAGAAGGCGGAGTTCCGCCGCCTTCAGCGGGGTGAGTCCGTCGAGCTCGCCCCCTGATCAACGCCCGCCTTCGCCGTCGTCATCGCCCGGTCGTCATCGCTCGGCCCGGTGGCCGTGGCGGGACGCCGGGCGCGCGAACGGGCGCGGACCTTCTCCAGTATGAAGCTGATCACGATCGCCAGCCCGAGGCCGATCCCTATGCCCATGAGCTGGTTGCCCCCGCCCGCGACGCCGCCCAGATAACCGAGCAGGATGCCGAGCGGCGCCGATGTCAGGGCCGCGAGCGCCTTGAAGAACAGGAACGGGCGCAGCGGGTAGCCGACCGTTCCGGCGGTCAGGGTCGTGATGTTCCTGAGCCCTGGCAGGTAGCGGGTGAGTATCAGAATCACACCGCCACGCTGCTCCAGTGCCTTGGCCGCCCGGTCCATGGCGGCGCGTTTGCGCGTGCCGGTCTTCATCCGCCGGTACAGCCGGCCGCCCACGACGCGGCCGATGCCGTATGACACGCAGTCGCCGAAGAACGCGCCCAGCGTGACGGCTCCGATGGCAGCGAACACGTTGGGTTCGCCGGTGGCGGCATGGGCCCCGACGACGATCACAACGCCCTCACTGGGGACGAGGGGAAGTACGGCGTCGAGCGCGGTCACCACGAAGAGGACCAGATGGATCCATGGTGAGTTCATCAGGTCCCGTGCCAGGTCAACGATGTCCGTCGTCATCGGCGCTCCTCTTAATTGAGACTACTCTCAAATGAGTATAGTCTCATCTTGGCCTGACAGTGGGCCACCTGGATGCTGCGAGCGCGGGGAGGATCGGGATGTCGGAGACCCTGTCGGAGTGGGACGGTCGCGTCGGGGCGCCGCGGTTCGAGGACTACTCGAAGAAGTACGAAGAGTTCTTCGTCATGACGCGGCGGGACGGAATCATCGAGTTGCGCATGCATACTGATGGAGGGCCGTTCGAACACAGCTGGATGGGGCACAACGCGTGGGGCCAGGCATGGCTGGAGATCGGGAACGACCCGGAGAACGAGGTTCTCATCATCACCGGAACCGGTGACCGGTGGCACTCGGGAGACCCGGCCGCCCTCTGGCATACGCCGTTCTGCCAATGGAGCAGTGACAGCCAGATCAAGATGTACTACGACATGGCCAAGCTGCTGGAGAACCTGATCTTCGCGGTCGACATCCCGACGATCGCGGCGGTCAACGGGCCGGGCACGCATTGCGAGTTCGCGACGGCGTGCGATATCACTCTATGTGTCGAGGACGCGGACTTCTTTGATCCGCACTTCCTCGCCGGAGGTGTGCCGGGCGATGGAATGGGGCTCACGCTGCAGAAGACCATCGGCGTCAAGCGGGCGTCGTACTACATGTACACGGGGAAAAGGCTCGACGGGCGGACCGCTCTGGAGTTGGGCCTCGTCAACGAGGTGCTCCCACTCGACCGCCTGCTCCCGCGGGCGTGGGAGATCGCAGAGATGATCATGCAGCGGCCCCGGGCGGCGCGTCGCCTGACCCATGCCATCGCTTCGCGGCCGTGGAAGCAGGCGCTCGTCGACGACTACGGCTTCCACGCCGCCCACCAGCTCTGGGGCATGACCATGGGGCAGGCCGGGCGCCTGGACAAACTGCGCGAGATGTCCGAACGATTCCAGGGCCCACGCTCCTCTCCCGCCGAGGAGGAGCCACGGTGAGCCCGGGAAACGCCGAAAAGGTCTCGCTGCGCGAACGGAAGAAGGCCAAGACCAAATCCGCGATCCAGAAAGAGGCGCTGCGACTCTTCGCGGAAAAGGGATACGAGGCCACGACCGTCGAGGAGATCGTCGATATCGTGGAGGTCTCGCGGGCGACCTTCTTCCGCTATTTTCCCACGAAGGCAGATATCGTCCTTCATGACGTCGGTGACTCCATGGTCGTCCAAGCTCTGGAAAACCTCCCGAAGGACGATCCCGTAATCGAATCGCTCCGGCTCGCGATACGTCGATTGCATGAGGAGGCGTCCGAGGCGGGACTGTCCCTCAACCGCCAACGCGAGGAACTGCTGCGCCGCGTTCCCGAACTGCGCGCCCGCGTGCCCGGCCACATGGCACAGGCCATCCCCCTGCTCGCCTCGGCCCTGGCGCGGCGCTGTGAGCGCTCCGCGGAGGACATCGACGTGCTCGCCGTTTCCGGAGCGATCATCGGCGCGGCGATCGCCGCTTGGATCAGCACGGCCGACGACGTCTCCGAAGGTTTCATGCAACGGCATCTGATGCGGCTCGACGCAGTGCTCGCACAACTGCCGGCCGAGCTTTCTCTCTGAGCCGGAGAGTCGGGCGACCGGGTCCATACCGTCGGGGACGGCGACTCGCCGAGGCCGTCGAGCTCATCCCTTAGGGGAGGTCCCGTACGCCCGCGGAGTGAGCCGGGATCGATCCCGCGAGCGATGTGACGGGCGGAGGCGCGGCCTAGCGTCGTTGGTAGGCGACGCAAAGGAGTGCTCTCGTGAACGGTCTCTATCGCCCGCGTCAGGGGCGGGTCATCGCCGGTGTCTGCGCCGGTCTCGGTCGCCGGTACGGGCTGGGGCCGTGGACGGTCCGGCTGCTGGCGATCCTCTCCTGCCTGCTGCCCGGCCCGCAGTTCGTGATCTACATCATCCTGTGGATCATGATGCCGAGCGAGTAGGACGCGCTCAGGCGGCCACGGCCCGCTCGTCCTCACGGGCGGGCGCGACGGCACGCCGGAGCGCGCCCGCCCGTACGCGCTCCAGCACGTCGCGACGGTGCCGCGCGTACCGGATCAGGCAGCCGGCGGCCGCGCCGATGAGGGCGTAGACGACGACCGTCGTGACCGGGCGGTCCGCCGACACCGCGAGCGCGGCCGGCGACCCGATCAGTGCGAGCTGGGCGGGGACGGCGAGCCGCGGATCGGCGGTACGGGCGCGGATCGGCGGGTCGCTGGGTCCCCAGGGGTCGGCGCGCAGGACGTGGAGCAGCCCGGCCAGCGGACGCGGTGACCACCACAGCGCCAGCGCCGAGGGCAGCACGAGGAGCGGTGCCGCGGCCAGGGCACGGGCCGGAGAGGCCACCGCGAGCGCGGCGGTGAGCGCGACTCCTGCGGACGCGCAGACGATCAGCGTCGCCCGCGCCCGCTTCGCGGCCCGCAGAACGGACCTCCGGCCGCGCCGGAGGGCGAGCAGGTACATCTCGGCGGCGGCGTAGGCCCAGCCGGCGGTGAGGACCCAGGCGGCCGCGTCCAGCGGACTCATCATGGTTCGAGGGCGAGCCGCGCGGCCGACGGGGAGAAGACGATTGCGTTCATATACGGGGAAGCTACGGGTTCGACCCTGACAGATCGCTGAGGGTCGCCCCCGGACTCATGGTGGAGCCACCCCCACCGCGAGGTACTACTCCAGGCGCCGGACGACGGGGAGGCGCCTGAGCCGGGTGTGCAGCGCGACGCGCATCCTCACTCCTCTTCGTCCGTCTGGCGGCGGGCCCACTCCTCGACCGCTCCGATGTGCACGGCGGCGGCGACACGGGCGCCGTCGGGGTCGCGTTCGACCAGGGCCCGGTAGATCGCGTCGTGCTCGCGGGCGGTGCGCGGGAAGACGCCCTCCTCCTGGTAGCCGCGCCAGACGCGGGCCCGGAAGGTGCGGCTGTTCAGCCCGCCGAGGATCGCGCCGAGCACCGGGTTTCCGGCGGCCTCGGTGATGATCCGGTGGAACTCCAGGTCGTGCCCGACGTTCTCCTCCGCGGTCGAGGCGCGCTCCATGGCCCTCATCTCGGCGCGCAGAAGCGCGAGGCCTTCGTCGTCGATGCGCGCCGCGGCGGCGGCCGCGGCGGCGGGCTCGAGGATCTTGCGGACCTGGACGAGGTGCAGCAGGGTGTCGCCGCGCGAGATCTCCGCGACGACACCGAACGTGTCCAACAGGTCGCCCGGCTTCAGCTGGGTGACGTAGATGCCGGCCCCGTGCCGCGCCTCCAGAACTCCGATGACCGTCAGGGCGCGGATCGCCTCCCGCATCGAGCTGCGCGACAGGCCGAGGTCGGCGGCGAGGTCGCGTTCGGTCGGCAGGCGCTGCCCGGGCGCGAACTCACCCATGGCGATCCGGGTCTTGATCTCGTCGATCGCCCGCTGGGTGACGGTGGTCCTGCCACCGGTGTCGTCCGGCACGCGAGCTCCCTCCTCCGGCTGCGGAAACTCATCTTGCCGGACGTTAAGAGGTCTTACCAATTCCGCGAAAGTAACAAGTGTGTAACGGGGTATTGCCAGGACATTGCCCTGCAGTGGTCTTATGTCCGGGTAAGAGGTCCGATGAATCGGTGAGAGGTCGGACCAACCGACGAGCAGGGGGTACGACTTCGTGAAGCTGCTGCGTGTCGGACCGGTCGGCGCCGAACGGCCCGCGGTCCTGGCGGAGGACGGCTCGCTCCTCGATCTGTCCGGCCTGACCCGTGACATCGACGGAGACTTCCTCGCCACGGGCCTGGACCGCGCCAGGGCGGCGTACGCGGCAGGCGAGCTGCCGCCCATCCAGAACACCAAGCGGGTCGGTTCCCCGGTGGCACGGCCCGGCAAGGTGGTGTGCGTGGGCCTGAACTACCGGGACCACGCGGAGGAGACAGGCGCCGAGATCCCGGCCGAGCCGATCCTCTTCATGAAGGCGTCGAACACGGTCGTCGGCCCGGACGACGACGTCCTCATCCCCCCGGGCAGCGAGAAGACCGACTACGAGGTCGAGCTCGCCATCGTCCTGGGCGGCCGGGCCCGCTACCTGGACTCGCCGGCCGAGGCGCGCGCGCTCATCGCCGGGTACGCGATCAGCAACGACGTCTCCGAGCGGGAGTACCAGCTCGAGCGCGGCGGTACGTGGGACAAGGGCAAGTCGTGTGAGACCTTCAACCCCCTCGGGCCGCACCTGGTGACCGCCGAGGAGATCGCCGACCCGCAGGACCTCGGCCTGCGGCTGTGGGTGAACGGCGACCTCCGCCAGGACGGCAACACCAAGAACATGATCTTCACGGTGGACCACCTGATCTGGTACATCAGCCAGTTCATGGTCCTGGACCCCGGTGACGTCATCAACACGGGGACCCCGGCCGGCGTCGCGATGGGCAGCCCGGGTATCTCCTTCCTGCGCCAGGGTGACATCGTGGAACTCGAGATCGACGGGCTCGGGCGGCAACGGCAGAGGCTCGCATGAAGGTCATCGCACTCGACGCCTACGACATTCGATTCCCGACCTCGCGGCAGCTGGACGGTTCGGACGCCATGAATCCGGACCCGGACTACTCCGCGGCGTACGCCGTGCTCCGCACGGACGACGGCGCCGAGGGCCACGGGTTCACCTTCACGATCGGGCGCGGCACGGAGGTGTGCGTCGCGGCGATCGAGGCGTACGCGCCTCTCATCGTCGGCCTCGACATCGACCTGTCCGACCTCGGCGGCTTCGCGCGGCGGCTGATCCACGACTCGCAGCTGCGCTGGCTCGGGCCGGAGAAGGGCGCGGTCCACATGGCCGCCGCCGCGATCATCAACGCCGCGTTCGACCTCGCCGGGCGCGTCGCGGGCAAGCCCGTCTGGCGGCTGCTGGCGGACATGACGCCCGAGCAGATCGTCGACCTGGCCGACTGGAGGTACCTCACCGACGCGCTCCGCCCGGAGGAGGCCGTCGACCTGCTGACGGCGGCCCGCCCGGGACGCGACGAACGGGAGGCCGCGCTGCTGGCCACCGGCTTCCCGGCGTACACGACGACGCCCGGCTGGCTCGGGTACACCGACGACAAGCTCGTCGTCCTGGCCCGCGAGGCCGTCGCGGAGGGCTTCACCCAGATCAAGCTCAAGGTCGGCGGCGACCTGACCGACGACGTCCGCCGCATGGAGCTGGCCCGCCAGACCGTCGGACCCGACGTCCGCATCGCCATCGACGCGAACCAGCGGTGGGACGTCGGCCAGGCGATCGAATGGGTCGAGGCCCTCAAGCCGTACGACCCGTGGTGGATCGAGGAGCCGACCAGCCCCGACGACATCCTCGGGCACGCCGCCGTGCGCCGCTCCGTCGCGCCCGTCAAGGTGGCGACCGGGGAGCACGTGGCCAACCGCGTGATCTTCAAGCAGATGCTGCAGGCCGAGGCCATCGACGTGCTGCAGATCGACGCATGCCGCGTCGCGGGCGTGCCGGAGAACGTCGCGATCCTCCTGCTCGCCGCGAAGTACGGCGTCCCGGTCTGCCCGCACGCCGGCGGCGTCGGACTGTGCGAGGTCGTGCAGCACCTGTCGATGTTCGACTACCTCGCGATCAGCGGGAGCACCGAGAACCGCGTGATCGAGTACGTCGATCACCTGCACGAGCACTTCACCGACCCGGTCCGCATCCGGGACGGCCACTACGTCGCGCCGACGGCCCCCGGCATGTCGGCGCAGATGAAGGCCGAGAGTCTGCTCGAATACGCCTACCCCGACGGCGCCGCCTGGAGGTCGTGACTGTGGAGTTCAGCGGGATCAGGGCCATCGTCACGGGAGGCGCCTCCGGCATCGGGCTCGCGACGGCGCGCCTGTTGACCGAGCGCGGCGCCACCGTGAGCTGCCTCGACCTGTCCGCCCCGCCGGGGCCGCTGCACGGCGTCAAGACCGACGTACGGGACGACGCGTCGGTCCGGGCGGCGGTCGCGGAGGCGGTGGAGCACCTCGGCGGCCTGGACGTGCTGGTCAACAACGCCGGGATCGGCGCGCAGGGCACGGTCGAGGACAACACCGACGACGAGTGGCGCAACGTCTTCGAGGTCAACGTGTTCGGCATGGTGCGGGTGACCCGCGCGGCCCTGCCGCACCTGCGCCGATCCGAACATGCCGCGATCGTGAACACCTGCTCGATCGCGGCCACCGCCGGGCTGCCGCAGCGCGCGCTGTACTCGGCGACCAAAGGTGCCGTTCAGTCGCTCACCCTGGCGATGGCGGCGGATCACCTGCGCGACGGGATCCGGGTGACGTGCGTCAACCCGGGCACCGCCGATACGCCCTGGGTCTCCCGGCTGCTCGCCGCGACCGAGGATCCGGAGGCGGAACGGGCCGCGTTGGCGGCCCGTCAGCCGAGCGGGCGGCTGGTCAGCGCCGAGGAGGTCGCCACGGCGATCGCCTACCTGGCCAGTCCTCTCGCGTCGGCGACGACAGGAACGGCGCTGGCGGTCGACGGGGGCATGGCCGGCCTGCGACTTCGCCCAGAGAAATGAGGACGCGATGAAGCGATCGATGCTCGCGGCGGGTGCCGCGTTCGCAGCGGCCGCAGTGGTGCTGACCGGCTGCAACAAGAGCAGCGGCAGCGGCACGGGCGGCGGCAGCGTCGTCGGTGTCGACTACCCCCGATCCGACACCGACTTCTGGAACTCCTACATCAAGTACGTCCCGCAGTACGGCAAGCAGGACGGCCTGGACCTCAAGACGACCAACTCCGAGAACGACATCGCCAAGCTGGCCGCCAACGTACAGACGCTCATCGGCCAGGGCGTGAAGGGCATGGTGCTGGCCCCGCAGGACACCGCGGCGGTCGCGCCGACGCTGGACCAGCTCAAGTCGAAGAAGATCCCGGTCGTCACCGTCGACACCCGCCCCGACAAGGGCGACGTCTACATGGTGGTCCGCGCCGACAACCGCGCGTACGGCGAGAAGGCCTGCAAGTTCCTCGGCGACACGCTGAAGGGCAAGGGCAAGGTCGCGATGCTCGAAGGCGACCTGGCCTCCATCAACGGCCGGGACCGCACCGAGGCGTTCAACCAGTGCATGTCCCAGAACTACCCCGGCATCAAGGTCATCGGCCTGCCCACCGAGTGGAAGGGCGACGTCGGCGCGAACAAGCTGCAGACTACGCTCGCCGCCAACCCCGACCTGAACGGGATCTACATGCAGGCAGGCGGCGCGTTCCTCGCCCCGACGCTGAACGTCCTGAAGCAGAAGGGCCTGATCTTCCCGCCGGGCAACCCGAAGCACATCTCGATCGTCTCCAACGACGGCATCCCGGAGGAGATGAAGGCGATGGAGGCCGGGCAGATCGACGCGACCGTGTCTCAGCCCGCCGACCTGTACGCCAAGTACGCGCTGTACTACGTCAAGGCGGCCATCGACGGTAAGAAGTTCGCTCCGGGCAAGACCGACCACGACTCGACGATCGTCGCGCCGCGACCGGGCCTGCTGGAGGACCAGCTGCCCGCGCCGCTCGTCACCAAGGACGGCACCTACCCGGGCTCGCTGAAGGCATCGGACCCGCAGCTCTGGGGCAATCAAGTCAAATGAGCGTTCCCGCCAGCGCCGCGACCGGCGTCCCGCCGGTCGCGGCGGCCCACAGGATCACCAAGCGGTTCGGCGTGACCGTCGCGCTCGACGACGTGTCGCTGACCGTGAACGACGGCGAGGTGCACGCCCTCGTCGGCCGCAACGGCGCCGGGAAGTCGACCCTGGTGTCGGTGCTCACCGGCCTGCTGGCCCCGGACTCGGGGACGGTGGAGTTCGGCGGGTCGCCCGCGCCGGCACTCGCGGACCGGGAGGCGTGGCGGCAGCGCGTCGCCTGCGTCTACCAGAAGCTGACGGTCATCCCCACGCTGTCGGTCGCCGAGAACCTCTTCCTGAACCGGCAGGGGCGTGGCCTGATCTCCTGGGGTGCGCTGCGCCGCCGCGCCCGGGAGCTGCTGGACACCTGGGAGGTCGACGTCGACGTCCAGGCGCCGGCCGAACGCCTCACCGTCGAGCAGCGGCAGCTCGTCGAGATCGCGCGGGCGCTGTCGCACGGATCGCGGTTCATCATCCTCGACGAGCCGACCGCCCAGCTGGACGGCCAGGCCATCGAGCGGCTGTTCGCCCGGATGCGCTCGCTTCGCGAGTCCGGGGTGACGTTCCTGTTCATCAGCCACCACCTCGACGAGGTGTACGAGGTCTGCGACACCGTCACCGTGATGCGCGACGCCCGGCACATCGTGACCTCCCCGGTCGAGGAGCTGGACAAGCAGGCGCTCATCACCGCGATGACCGGCGAGGCCACGGGCCTGATCGACCTCGGCGCCGACCGGCCCGCGCCGGCCCGCGACGCCGAGCCCGCGCTCAGCGTGACCGGGCTCGGCGTCCCCGGCGTCTTCGAGGACGTGTCGCTGACCGTGGCCCCCGGCGAGATCGTCGGACTGGCCGGGGCCGGTGGCTCCGGGAAGATGGCGGTCGGCGAGTCGATCGTCGGCCTGCGCCGCGCCGCCTCCGGCACGGTGCGGATCGGCGGCGCGACGCCCCGGCCGGGCAGCGTGCCGGCCGCGCTGCGGGCCGGCCTCGGCTTCGTCCCGCAGGACCGGCACAGGGAGGGCCTGGTCCCCGGCCTGTCCATCGCCGAGAACGCCACGCTCACCGTCCCCGAGCGGCTGGGCCGCTTCGGGATCGTCGGGCCGCGCCGCCGCGACGAACTCGGCGTCAAGGCCATCGACGACCTGGACATCAAGGCGGCCGGTCCCGAGCAGCCGGTGTCGGCGCTGTCCGGCGGCAACCAGCAGAAGGTCGTCATGGCCCGCGCGCTCGCCAACGATCCCCAGGTGCTCGTGCTGATGCAGCCCACCGCCGGGGTCGACGTCAGGGCGAAGGAGACGCTGCTGGGAACGGCCTCCACGGCGGCCGCCGGCGGTGCCGGCGTCCTGATCATCTCCGACGACCTGGACGACCTTCGCCCCTGCGACCGGGTGTTCGTCCTGTTCAAGGGCGCCGTCGTCGCCGAGATGTCGAAGGGATGGGACGACCACGAACTGATCGCCGCGATGGAGGGCATCCGTGACTGAGACACAGACGGCCTTGGCCGCGCCGGCCCCGGGCCGGACCACCGCGCCACGGCTGGCGCGCCTGCGCGACCTCGCGCTGGTCCCGGCGATCATCGTGATCGGCATCGTCGGGTACTTCGTCAATCCGGTGTTCCTGCACTGGGACAACCTGGTCAACGTGCTGCAGCAGCAGTCGGAGATCTCGCTGCTCGTGCTGGCCGAGGCGCTGGTGCTGATCTGCGGTCGGATGGACCTGTCGCTGGAGTCGACGTTCGGGCTCGCGCCCGGGGTCGCCGCCTGGCTCGTGCTCGCCCCGGGCATCACGCACGGCCTCGGCTGGCTGTCCGGCGCGTGGTCGATCCCGCTCACCCTCGCCGTCGGCCTCGCCATCGGCTGGGTGAACGGCCTGCTGATCGTGCGGTTCCGCCTCAACGGCTTCATCGTCACGCTGGGCATGCTGATCGTGCTGCGCGGTCTGCTCACCGGCATCAGCGGCGGCAAGACCTTCTTCAACCTGCCGAACTCCATGATCTACCTGGGCAACGCCGTCTGGCTGGGCCTGCCCGCGTCGATCTGGATCTGCCTGGTGCTGTACGCCGTGGCCATCGCGGTGACCGGCTACACCCGGTTCGGGCGGGCGCTGTACGCCATCGGCGGCAACGCCGACGCCGCCCGCGCCGCCGGCATCCGCGTCGACCGGGTGCTGTGGGGGACCCTCGTCGTGGCCAGCCTGCTGGCCGCGCTCGGCGGTCTGCTGCTCACCGGCCGGCTCGCCTCGGTGGCGGCCAGTCAGGGCAACGGCGCGATCTTCACGGTGTTCGCGGCGGCGGTCATCGGCGGCGTCTCGCTCAACGGCGGCAAGGGCACGATCTTCGGCGCCTTCACCGGCATCCTGCTGCTCTACATGATCCAGAACGTGCTCACGCTGGCCGGGGTCCCGGCGCAGTGGATCGGCGCGCTCAACGGCGCGATCATCCTCGTCGCCCTGATCATCAGCCGGATCACGTCAGGCCAGGCACAGGAGTAGCGATGGAACGCCGCAAGCTTGGAAGCCCGCAGGTCGAGGTGACGACGTAGCGATGGAACGCCGCAGACTCGGAAACTCGCCGGTCGAGGTGACGACGCTGGCGTTCGGTGGCGCCGCGATCGGCGGGCTGTACGCCCCCGTGCCGGAAGTCGACGCCACGGCGGCCGTACGCCGCGCGCAGGAGCGGGGCATCGGCTACTTCGACACCGCGCCGCACTACGGCACCGGGCGGAGCGAACACCTCCTCGGCACCGCCCTGACCGGCGAGTACGTCCTGTCGACCAAGGTCGGTCGGCTCCTCGTCCCCCTGGAGCCGGGAGAGCCGCCCGAGGACAAGGGGTTCGCCGACCCGCCGCCGTACAAGCGGGTCTGGGACTGGAGCGCCGACGGCATCCGCCGGTCCCTGGAGGAGTCGCTCAAGCGCCTCGGCGTCGACCACGTCGACATCCTCTACCTGCACGACCCGGACGACCACGAGGAGGAGGTCTACGCGACGGCGTACCCGGCGCTGGCCGCCCTGCGCGAGGAGGGCGTCGTCCGCGCCATCGGCGCCGGCATGAACCAGACGGCGATGCTCACGCGGTTCGTCGAGCGGCTCGACCTGGACGTCGTGCTGTGCGCCGGGCGGTACACCCTGCTCGACCGGTCGGCGGAGGAGGACCTGCTGCCCGCCTGCCTGCGGCGCGGCACCTCCGTCGTCATCGGCGGCGCGTACAACTCCGGGCTGCTGGCCGGCGGCACGACGTACAACTACGAGCCCGCCCCGCCGGAGCTGCTCGACCGCGTCGCCGGCCTGGAGCGGGTGTGCGCCGAGCACGGGGTGCCGCTGCGGGCGGCGGCGCTGCGGTTCGCGCTCCGGCATCCCGCCGTCGCGAGCGTCCTCGTCGGCTGCCGTAGCGTCGCCGAGGTCGACGACAATACGACGTTGTTCGAGACGGACATCCCCGAGGCGCTGTGGGAGGCCCTGTGAGCGAGCCGGTGCTGCTGGACGCGCATCACCACCTGTGGGACACCGAACTGCGCGACTACCCCTGGATGGACGGCCCCTGGGCGGACCCCATCCTGGGCCGGTTCGACGCGGCCCGCTACACCGGGCTGACCGCGCCGTACGGCGTGCGCGACTCGATCGTCGTCCAGGCGCTGCAGGACGTCGCCGAGACGTACGACCTGCTGTTCACCGCGGATAACCCGGTCGAACTGGAGCACGGCGACGAGCCGGGGCCGGTCGTCGGTGTCGTCGGCTGGGTGGACCTCACCGCGCCCGACGTGGCCGACCAGATCGCCGAGGTGAGGGAGAGCCCGTCCGGCCGACTGCTCGTCGGCATCCGCCACGGCGCCCAGGACGAACCCGACCCGGAGTGGCTGCTGCGCCCGGACGTCCTGCGCGGCGTCCAGGCCGTCGCGGACGCGGGTCTGGTGTACGACCTGCTGGTCCGGCCGCCGCAGGCCGACGCGGCGCTGGGGCTCGCCCGCCGCCTCCCGGGGGTCTCCTTCGTCCTCGACCACGGCGGCAAGCCCGACATCGCCGGCGGGGTGTGGGAGCCGTGGGCCCCCTGGATCACGTCGCTGGCCGCACTGCCGAACGTCACGGTGAAGCTGTCCGGCCTGGTCACCGAGGCCGCCCCCGGCTGGAAACCGGCCGACATCCTGCCGTACGCCCGGCACGTGCTGGACTCCTTCGGCGCCGACCGCGTGATGTACGGCTCCGACTGGCCGGTCTGCACGCTCGCCGCGTCGTACGAGCAGGTCCTCGACCTGGCCCGGGAGACGGTGCCGGACGGCGACCGGGACGCCGTCTTCGGCGGGACCGCCCGCCGCGTGTACGGGATAAATTGAGATCATGCGGGTCGGGCTCTTCGTCACCTGCGTGAACGACACGCTCTTCCCCGGCACCGGACAGGCGACCGTCCGGCTGCTGGAGCGTCTCGGCTGCACCGTCGACTTCCCGCTCGAGCAGACCTGCTGCGGGCAGATGCACTTCAACACGGGCTACCGCGACGACGCCCGGCCGCTGGCCCGCCGCTTCACCGCCGCGTTCGACGGCTACGACGCCGTCGTGGTCCCGTCCGGGTCGTGCGCGGCGATGATCCGCGAGTGGTACCCCACGCTCGGCGTGAAACCGCCGGCCGGGGTGTACGAACTGTCGGAGTTCCTGGTCGACGTCCTCGAGGTGACCGACGTCGGGGCGTACTTCCCGCACACCGTGACGTACCACCCGACCTGCCACTCGCTCCGGTCGCTGCACGTCGGCTCCCGGCCCTTGGACCTGCTCTCGAAGGTGCGCGGGCTGACCCTCGTACCCCTGGGCGGCGCGGACGAGTGCTGCGGCTTCGGCGGCACGTTCTCGCTCAAGAACCCGGCCGTGTCCGCCGCGATGTGCGCCGACAAGGTGCGGGGCGTCCTCGACACCGGCGCCGAGGTGCTGTGCGCCGCCGACAACTCCTGCCTGATGCACATCGGCGGCTCGCTCACCCGCCAGCGCACCGGCGTCCGCGTCGTCCACCTCGCCGAGATCCTCGCCTCCACGGGGGACTCCGCATGAGCGGGCGCTCGTCCTCTGGACTGAGGAGCGGAGCGACGAGGGAAGACGGCGCGTGGGGCGGCCGCTCACCGCGCGACCGGAGGGAGCGCAATTAGATGGGGACCTTTGTCGGGATGCCCGCGTTTCCGGAGGCGGCGTCGCGGGCGGTGGGCGACGCGCAGCTGCGGTACAACCTGCGCAAGGCCACGCACACGATCCGGGCGAAGCGTGCGGCCGTCGTTGACGAGCAGCCCGACTGGGCGGAGCTGCGCGCGGCGGGCGCCGCGATCAAGGACCGTACGCTCCGGCACCTCGACGTGTACCTGGAGCGGCTGGAGTCCGCCGTCACGGCAGTGGGCGGTCACGTGCACTGGGCCGAGGACGCCGCCGAGGCGAACCGGATCGTCGTCGACCTGGTGGGGGCGACCGGCGAGACCGAGGTCGTCAAGGTCAAGTCGATGGCCACCCAGGAGATCGACCTGAACACCGCGCTGGAAGCCGCCGGCATCCGCGCGTACGAGACCGACCTCGCCGAGCTCATCGTCCAGCTCGGCGACGACCTGCCCTCGCACATCCTCGTCCCGGCGATCCACCGCAACCGCGCGGAGATCCGGGAGATCTTCACCGGCCGCATGGCCTCCTGGGGCCGTCCCGCGCCGGAGAACCTCCAGGACGACCCGCGCGCCCTCGCCGAGGCCGCCCGCCTCCACCTGCGCGAACGCTTCCTGTCCGCCAAGGTCGGCATCTCCGGCGCCAACTTCGCCGTCGCCGAGACCGGCACCCTCGTCGTCCTGGAGTCCGAGGGCAACGGCCGGATGTGCCTGACCCTGCCCGAAACCCTGATCTCCGTGGTCGGTATCGAGAAGATCGTGCCGACCTGGCGGGATCTCGAGGTGTTCATGCAGCTGCTCCCGCGCTCCTCGACCGGGGAGCGGATGAACCCGTACACCTCGATGTGGACCGGCGCGACCGAGGGCCAGGAGTTCCACCTCGTCCTCCTCGACAACGGCCGCACGTCCGTGCTGGCCGACCAGGTCGGCCGCCAGGCGCTGCGCTGCATCCGCTGCTCCGCCTGCCTGAACGTCTGCCCCGTCTACGAGCGCGCGGGCGGCCACGCGTACGGCTCGGTGTACCCGGGGCCGATCGGCGCGATCCTCACCCCGCAGCTGCGCGGCCTCACCGGCCCGCTCGAGGAGTCGCTGCCGTACGCCTCGACGCTCTGCGGCGCGTGCTACGAGGTCTGCCCGGTCGCGATCAACATCCCGGAGGTCCTCCTCGACCTGCGCGCCAAGGCGGTCACGAAGGGACATCGCGTCGAGCGTCTGGCGATGGGCGCCGCCCGCCGCGTCCTGGACCACCCGAAGTGGCTCGCGGTGGCGCAGCGCTCCGCCGGCCGCCTGCGCCGCTGGACCCCGCGCCGCCTGCCGGGCCCGCTCTCGGCCTGGTCCGACACCCGCGAAGTCCCCGTACCGCCCCGCGAGTCCTTCCGCGACTGGTGGACCCGCCGACCGAAGGCCGAGGGGGAGCGATGAGCTCCCCGGACCGCGCCCCGGCCGGACGGGCATCGACGAACTCCCAGGACCGCGTCCTGGCGGGACGGGCATCCCGGGGCCGCGTCCTGGCCGGGCCGATCGGTGAGGGGGACGGATGAGCGCTCGGGATCGCATCCTGGCTCGCGTACGGTCGGCGCTCGCCGACGTCCCGCGTACGGAACGGCCGGAGGACGTCGAGGTGCCCCGCGCGTACGACCGGAGCCGCTCCGGCCCGGACGTCGTCGAGCTCCTGGTCGACCGCCTCGTCGACTACAAGGCGATCGTCCACGAGGTCACCGACGTGGAGGCGGCGGTCGCGGACGCCCTGCGCCGACGCGAGGCCCGCCGGGTGGCCGCACCGCCGGGCGTCCCCGCCGCATGGCTCGGCGACGCGGAGGCCGTACGCGACGACCCGGCCATGGCCGCCGCGGAGCTCGACCGCCTCGACGGCGTGGTGACCGGCTGCGCGGTCGCCATCGCCGAGACCGGCACGATCATCCTCGACGGCGCCGACGACCAGGGCCGCCGCGCGCTCACCCTGATCCCCGATTACCACCTGTGCGTCGTACGGGAGGACCAGATCGTCCGCACGGTGCCGGAGGCCCTCGAACGCCTTGACCCGGCCCGCCCCCAGACCTGGATCAGCGGCCCCTCGGCGACGAGCGACATCGAGCTCAACCGGGTCGAGGGCGTCCACGGCCCCCGCACGTTGGAGGTCCTCATCGTGCGTGCCGCCGGCTGATCACGGGCGATCGCTGCGGTGAGAGCCCGCAGCGATCACCAGGGATCACTGGTCAGCGCTTGGCGGCGACTATCTCCCAGTGGCCGGCCTTCTTGACGCTGGTCCAGGAGCTGGCCAGTGGTGCGGTGTGGTAGGTGTTGTCGGCCGGGTCCCACCAGAGGATCTTCGGGTTGGAGCCCGTCGTGTAGCCGCGGACGACCATGAAGTGGCCTTCCTTGTCGTTGAAGTGGCCGCCCCACGGCTTGTAGCCGACATAGACCCGGAAAATGACGGCGACCTTCTTGGTACCGACCGCAGACTTGATGCTGTTGTAGAACGCGCTCTGCGACCCGGGGCTCAGGGGGACCACGTCGTAGCTTCCGGACCCGTAAGTAAGAAGGGCTTTACGTAGACCGTTACGGAGGCCGGCGGCGCTCGTCCCGGACGGGGATTTGGTGCCCATCCACTTCGCGAGCGTCTTTTGGCTGGGCAGCCCCTTGGTGATGAGGCGGGAGAGCAGAGCGCGCCCGGCCGCGGGTGCGCACCAGTAGTTCGTCTGCTGCTCCTGGGCCTTGATGGAGAGGGACTTGGTCGCCGTGATCTCGACCTGGGGAGCCGGGGCGGCGACCGAGGTCACCGGGGCGGCCGGCGCGGCGTGGGCAGGGGCGGCGGCGAGCAGCGGCGTCGTCAGGGCGACCGCGCCGACGAGCGCTGCGATTCGGGGGGAATGGGCCATAGCTGGGGATTGTGGCGGCTTGTCGCCAGATGATCCCAGAGCCCGTGGACCTCAATTCCCAGGGGTCGATTAGTGCTGGGGGACTAAGCGCCGTCGACCGATCCCTGGTGATCGCCGCGGAGAGAACCGCGGCGACCGCCAGGGATCACTCGTCATCCCTCAGGCGCTGGTGCACACCGTCCCGTTCAGGGTGAAGACCGATGGGAGGACGTTCGGGCCGCTGTAGGCGGCGACGAAGCCGATGCTCGTGCTCGCTCCGGCGGCGAGTTTCCCGCCCGTGTCGGGGCTGGTGGCCTTGACGTCCCGGCCGGTCTGGGTCCAGGTGGCGTTCCAGCCGCTGCTCATCTGCTGCCAGCCGGTCGGCCACGTGAAGGTGAGGGTCCAGCCGTCGATGGCGTCGGGACCGTTGTTGGTGATGTCGATGTTGGCGACGTAGCCGTTGCCCCAGTCGCCGTTGTCGGCGAAGCGGACGGTGCAGGCGCTCGTGGCCGGGCTGCCCGTGGCGAAGGTGAGCGGCGGCGAGGCCTGCGAGACGTTGCCGGCGGTGTCGCGGGCCAGCACGTTCACCGTGTACCGGGTGCCGGGGGTGAGGTTGTGCAGGGTGAGCGAGGTGTCGGTCGTCTCGCCGAGCTCCTCGCTGGCCGCGCCGGCCTGCCGGTAGACCTCGTACTTGGCGATCGGGTGGCCGCCCGGTGCGGCGGCCGGCCAGGACAGCGTGGCGGCCTGGTCGGTGACTCTCGAGGCGGTGGGCCGGCCGGGGGCCGCAGGTGCTCCGGTGGGCGTGCTCGCCGGGTGCAGCACGATCGTGGTCAGTGAGTACGGGGGCAGCGTCCGGCTCGTCGCGTCACCGTCGTGCGTGGAGGTTACGGAAGTGCCGCCGTTGACGTACGAGTAGGCCGTGGGCGCGCCGTCGGCCGGGGTGAAGCCGGTGTAGTCGATGGTGACCGGGTGGGCGTTGTCCGGGTCCTTGTTCACCAGCAGCACCGCGAGGTCCCCGTCGGGGCGGCGTACGGCGTGCGCGGTGACCAGCGCCTGGTCCGTGCCCGCCCGGACGAACCGGTCGCCGGGGCGGGCGAAGGCGTTCATCATCGACAGGCCGTGGTACGGCGCGAACGGCGTGTTGAGCGCCGGCTCGCAGGTCTTGCCGTCGGACGTGCAGCCGGCGCTGGAGAGCATGCCCATGTCGCCGTAGTCGGTCTGGCCGGCCACCGTGGAGACCGTGCCGATGCCGTTGTGCACGTTCCACCAGTTCACCGTGAAGACGCCGTTCTCCAGCAGCCCGCTGTAGGCGTCGGCGAGGAAGAGAGCGGCCGGCTGCGTGTCCTCGCCCACGCCCACGTTGGTCTCGGTGAGGCTGATGCCGATCCGGTCGGCGTTCGCGCCGGCGTACTGGGAGATCTGGCGGCGGGCCAGGTAGACGCCGTCCTCGATCTGCTCCGGCTTGGTCAGCGCCTCGGCGGCCGTGCCGCCGCCCGGGTACCAGTGCACGTCCACGAAATCGATCTTCGGTCCGGCGATCGACAGCACGGTCTTGTTCCACGACGCGGAGTCGCCACTGGCGGTGATCGCGTCGGGCCAGTTCCCCGGCATGGTGAGCACCGCGCCGACCTTGATCGTGGGGTCGACCGCCTTCATCGCGTCGGCGTACGCGACGACGCCGTTGGCGTACGCCGTCGGGCTCTTGTCGGCGTGGTCGTCGGCCTCCCAGCTCGACCCGTAGTGGCCGTTGCCGTAGTTCTCGTTGCCGATCGTCCAGTACTTGGCGCCGTAGCCCTTCGTCACGTTGGCGTACCGCACCCAGTCCGCGGCCTCGTCGGGCGTGCCCGTGCCGTAGTTGGCGATGATCATCGGCTGCGCGCCGACCCGTCGTACGGAGCCCATGAAGGTGTCGAAGTCGGTGTTCGGCGCGACGTAGCCGCCCGGCGCGGTGTTGGTCTTCCAGTGGAAGATGTCACCGTACGAGCCGCCTGGATACCGGATCATCCGCACTCCGGCCGCCTTCAGCAGGTCGGACACCGCGGGGGTGCCGAGTTCGGCGTCCCAGACCGCGTCGTTGACGCCGAGAGCGGTGTCGGGCATCGTCGCCAGACCGCCACGGGCGTTCACGGAGACCTTCACGGGCGTGGTGTCCGCGCCGGCGCCCGGAGCACCGGGCCCGGTAAGGGAGACGGCCGCGGCGAGCGCGGCCACCGTCGCGGACAGGACGGGACGCAGGCGAAGCCTCATCGGGGGTCCAATCACCGGTGATCAAAGTGGCCTCATGCTGAGATCCGGCCCGGGGGCTGTCAACGGACCTCTACGGCGGGTGAACCGGCGGGTCCCCCGGGTGCGGGCCGTCCGGCCTGGTCCGGGGCACGGACCGACCCGGAGAGGGCGGGGCGGCGTGGTCCGCCGGACGTGAAACTTTCGCGCGGGATACCAGGTGGCGGGTGCCTCTCCACGGGCGGCGTTGACCGGCCCGGCGGACGGTTCCTAGCGTTCGGCGGGTCCGGGTACCCGGCGAATCCGTACCGCACAGGGCCGTCCCACCCAGCCCGCCGCACCGTGAGGAGGACCGACGCGGTCATGAAGCTGAGGACGAGGATTCTGGCGACACTGCTCGCCGTGGTGCTGGCAGCGGCCGGCGGATTCGCGTCGGCGCGCCGCGCGTCGGCCGCGTCGCTGACCGAGGTGACCGGCTTCGGCACCAACCCGACCGGCCTGCGCATGTACGAGTACGTGCCGTCCAGTGTGACGGCGCGCCCGGCTGTCCTCGTGGCCGTGCACTACTGCACCGGATCGGCCTCGGCGATGTACTCGGGTACGGAGTACGCCTCGCTGGCGGACCGATACGGCTTCATCGTCGTCTACCCAGAGGCGACGCGGGACGGCCACTGCTTCGACGTGTCGACGCCGGGCGCCCTGAAGCGGGGCGGCACCAGCGACCCGGCCGGCATCGTGTCGATGGTCCAGTGGGAGGAACAGCACCGGAACGCCGACGCGAGCCGGGTGTACGTCACGGGCATCTCCTCTGGCGCGATGATGACCAACGTCCTGCTCGGCGACTACCCGGACGTGTTCAAGGCCGGGGCGGCGTTCGCCGGCGTGCCGTTCGCCTGCTTCGCCACCACGGACGGGTCGCTGTGGAACAGCGCCTGCGCGAACGGCACCATCACCAAAACCCCACAGCAGTGGGGCGACCTGGCCCGCGGTGCGTACCCGGGCTACACCGGGGCCCGCCCGCGCATGCAGCTCTGGCACGGCACGAACGACACCACGCTCTACTACGCGAACTTCGGCGAAGAGATCAAGCAGTGGACCAACGTGCTCGGCGTGAGCCAGACGCCGAGCTACACCGATCACCCGCAGTCGACGTGGACCCGCACTCGCTACGGAGGCACGGGCACCACCGCGCCGGTCGAGGCGATCAGCATTCAGGGCGGCAGCCACAACATCTACGGCTCGGGCATGGGCGAGCTCGCCCTGCGGTTCATGGGCCTCATCGGCGACTCGACTCCGCCTCCCGGGGGCGGGACGGGCGCCTGCCGGGTCAGCGCCACGGTCAACGCCTGGAACACCGGCCTGACCGAGAGCATCACCATCACCAACACCGGCACGTCCGCCATCAACGGCTGGTCCCTGGCCTTCGCCCTCCCGAGCGGCCAGACGTTCACGTCCGGCTGGAACGCGACCTTCACCTCCTCCGGAGGCCAGGTCACCGCCACCAACACCTCCTACAACGGGTCCCTGGCCGCCGGCGCGTCGACGAGCATCGGCTTCCAGGCCTCCCACACCGGCAACACCGCGACGCCGTCGGCCTTCACCCTGAACGGAACCGCCTGCACGGTCGCCTGACCACGCCGCGACAGCCGATCCCCGGCGTCCGCCGCGCCTCCGGACGCGGCGTGCGCCCGGGTCGGCTCAGTCCCACCAGAACGACCACGACTCCTCGTCGATGAGACCGTCGGCGTACATCGCGAAGTCGCCGCAGCCCTGCCAGATGTTGTCGGGGCAGAAGGCGAGATGCTCGGCCGCGACCTGGTAGGCGTGCTCCTCCGTCTCGGGCGGCGCGGCCACGGAGACCTGGAGCGTGTCGAACCCGACGGACACCACCCGGGCGCCGAACCGCTCCTCCCAGGAGCGAAGGATCGCCGAGATCTCCTGCGTGTGGTCGGTGTGGTTCAGCGGCCCGCTCCAGCCGCACAGCGTCACCGTGTCCGCTCCGCGCGCGGCGGGCACCAGGCCGAGCAGCCAGTGGCGGGACGAGCCGAGGGCCGCCGCGAACCCGGCCGCCGCCGTGTCCGCGTCCCGATCCGGCTCTCCTGGCGGTGCCAGGCCGGGCCAGGGACCGGTCGGCTCCGGATCTTCGTCGCCTTCGGCGGGCTCGGGGACGACCCAATCCCAGAATCGGCGCAGCACCCCCTCGGCGGCCAGCATGTCGATGGCGCTGACCGGCAGCGGAGGGGCGAGCTCGCCGTCGTGCCACGGCCGGCCGGGCTCGCCCCGGAGCGTGTCGAGGAGCAGAGGGTAGAGGCCGGTCCGCTCGTGGAGAGCGAAAAGCCGGGCCCACTCCCGCCCGGCGTCGGACAGCGGCTCATCGGTGACCCAGAGGACGTCGGCCTTCCGGCTCCGCTCCGGCGTTATCAGGCGGCCGGGCGGCAGCCCATCGGGCAGGACGTCGAACGGTGATTCACGGCGCACCCCCCGAAACTAGCGGCCGGGCCCGACATTCTTCAGAGCGGGAAGTGCCGCCCTCGGGGACGGAAGAATCGCGGCCCTTACGTAACTCGGCGCGATCGTCATCGTCGGTTTCCGTTACGGGCTCGGGCTGGAATGGCGTGGGGATAGGGCCTGCGGTCATGGCCGGAATTGATCCCTCAGTCCCTGTCGCGCCGGACCGCAGAGTGAAACGCTCCCTCCGAGCTAGACCCCTCCACTCCCTTTCCAAGGAGGAAACGTGGCGCGTACTACTCGTGTCGCTTCCGTCCTGATCGCCGCAGGTGCCGTGGCGGCCGCTCCGTCGGTGGCCGTCGCCGCTCCCCAAGCTCCCACCAAGGCGGCGCCCTCAACGGCTCAGCAGGCCTCCGCCACCAGTGGTCACCACTGGAAGCTGCTCGCGGAGCCGCCGTCGGACGTCTCGGCGGCGGCGCACTACTGGAAGTCCATGTCCATCAAGGGACAGAGGCAGAAGAAGGCGAACTGGTGCGGCCCGGCCGCAGCCGCATCGGCCTTGACCTACCAAACGGGCGTCAAGGTCACCGCCAGCACCCAGAGCTATCTCGCGAAGAAGATGGGTACCAACAAGATCGGGTTTACCTCGCCGATCGCGATGGGCCGCGAGATGACCAACTACATCAACAAGGCGTGGCACAAGAAGGGCACCAAGTACAAGGCGTACCGGAGCATCAAGAACGCGAATCTCTGGGACGGGGTGCGCGGTGCCTACTTCTACGGAAACGGACCGGTCGTCATCACCGTCTATTCCAAGAAGAGCTGGTACCCGAAGGCGCCGAAGCTCGAGGCCCACTACGTGGTGATCTACGGCTTCGATGACACCACGAGCTGGAACCAGTCGACCTACCTGATCTGGGATCCCGACCACGGCAAGCGCCAGCTCAAGGCGACCCAGTGGCAGAAGATCGCCTACGCAGGTCAGTTCGTCGTCGCGTGGGAGGGCGTCTTCTGACGCGCGGCCGATGACGGGGAGGCGGACCTGGGACCGCCTCCCCGTTGGCGTCTCAGAACGTCGGCTTCTCAGCCGTCTCAGGGCAGCCGGGGAGCCTTGCGGGCGGAGCCGCGATAGGTCTCGGCGTCGTAGCGCCGCTCGTTCTCGTCGAGTTTGGCGCGGGCGGCCTGGAGCAGATCGACGCCCAGCACATCGGCCAGCCGGATCAGGTACAGCGCGACGTCGGCCAGTTCCGCACGGACCCGCCTGGCCGTCTCGGGGTCACGCATCACCTGTGCCGACTCCTCCGCGGTCAGCCACTGCAACTCGGCGAGCAGCTCGCCGGCCTCACCGGCCAGGGCCATCGCGAGATTCTTCGGGGTGTGGAACTGCTCCCAGTCCCGGGCGGCGGCGAAATCCCGCAGCCGGACCGCCAGCTCTTCCAGTGCCGTCGTCACGAGCCCACCGTACGGGGCCGGCCGTGGACGGCCGCCTTCCGGTCTCGGCGAACACCGCTAGGGGTGCTGATCCGTCCGGTCCGCGGGTGCGGGCCGTCGACGGCGGCGAGGCCGACATGCTTCAGGCATGCTCCAGGCCGGGAACTTCAGCGTGTTCTTGCGAGGAACTCCGGGCACATCGACCGGCTCAACCGGATCTCTCAAGCCTTGTTCACCTGCCGGGGCTGCGGCGTCGTTGCGCACGCGGACCGGAACGCTTCCCGCGTCCTGGCCCGAAGAGGCCAGAACGCGTGGGACGCGGGGCGGACGTCACACGTCCCGGCCACCAGCCCACCAAGCTGACGGCCAAGACGCGGCAGACCACCTCACCGCCAGTGAGGCTCTAGCCGCAAGCTCGGTCCTTTGAGGAGCGAGAAGCTGACGCCCGGCCGCCGACGTCAGTGTCCGGTGACGTTCCGGAGTCGTCGGCTGCCGTCGGGTGGGTAGGGAACCGACGGGTCCCGAGACGGCGAGGTGAACATGCGGCTGACGCTGGTCGATGAGCTGCTTCTGCTGACGCGCAGGGAGCAGGACGCCAGGTCGTTGATCGGGGCGACCGAGCTGGACTGCGGCGTGGCCGGCGCGCTGCTGGCGGAGCTGGCGCTCGCGGAACGCGTGCAGCTGGTGAACGGCCGGATCGCGGTCGTCGACCCGTCTCCCTTGGGCGACCCCGACCTCGACGCCCTCCTGGAACGCATCGCGGCCGACCGCAAGCCGCGCAAAGCGGAACGCTGGGTGAGCGGGATGCGCCGGGACGGCACCCGGAAGCGCCGCCTGGCCCGGCTCGCCGCGATGGGCGTGCTGGAGGCGCGTGAGCACAAGGCGCTGGGCCTCTTCCCGTACACGGACTACACGATGCGCGACCCGAGGCCGCGGCAGGAGCTGCACGCCCGGCTCGAGGCCGTGCTGAACGGCGCCCCGTCCGACGACCGGTCGAGCACCCTGCTCGCCATCGCCCACGCCTGCCGCCTGGACCGGAAGGCCTTCCCCGAGGTCGACGGCAGAGTCCGGCGCCGACGCGTGAAGGAGATCACCGAGGACGAGTGGGCCGGCCGCGCCGTCGCGAAGGTCATCGCGTCGATCCAGGCGGGCGTCCAGGCCGCGACGACGGCCGCCGTGATCGGGGGCAGCGCGGGCTCCTCCGGCAGCTGAGCGCCCCGAGAAAGTCGATGCGGTGGCGCCCGCCTGTCGGTGAGACCGCAGGCGGGTTCGTGTCCCCGCCGTAGGGTCCGGTTCGGCGGTGCGCCGGCCTCTCGACCGTACGAGTGGCGCGGAAGGGCCGGTCCTGGGCCGGGCAGCCGGGGCAGACTGATTCCCATGGGAGAGCTTGGCGAGCTACGGGCCGCGGAATGGCGGCGGTTGCTGGCCGCGGCGCGCCGTCGGCTGGAGAAGACCGGCGGCGAGCCGGTCGGCTCGATCGGGCTCACCGACCCCTCTGAGGCCGAGTGCCGGATCGTCGACCGGATCACCGGGCGGTACCACGGCGGGCGACGGGCCCGGCGCGTCACCGCCTCGCTGGGCGAACTCGACCGTATGCTGCGCCGGACGTACGGCGTCGGGCTGCTCGCCGCGCTCGCGCGGATCGACGCGCCGGAACGCCCGGTGGGGCCGGCGGCGACGTTGCAGGCCGCGCTTCGGGGCCGGCACGCGGATGAGGGGTGGTATTCGGCGTGGCTCGGCCAGATGTCGCGGGACGGCACCGTCGCCCGGATCGTAAGCCAGGGGCGGGGCGATCTGCTCGCCCGGGCCGCGGCCGTCCTGGACCGGCTGCCGGCGAACGACGTGCCGCTGCCCGTGCTCGCGGAGTGGGCGACGGGGGACGCCACGGCCCTGTACGCCACGCCACTGGCCGACCTGGTGCTGCGGGCCCTCCGGTTGTGGCAGGGGGCGGCGCCGCCGTCGGATCGTGCGACCGAGCGGAGGATCTGGAATGACGCGGGCATCGTCGTGGACGACCTGACGAGCCAGGTTCTGGTGCTGAACCTGCGGGTGGCCGAGGACCACATGGTCGCCCGGTGGCTGGGGGACGCGGCGTCGGCCGGCCTACCGGTCCGGGTCACGTTGCAGCAGCTGATGAGCGGTCCGCTGACGCCCCGGGGGCGTGAGGTGTTCGTCTGCCAGAGCACGGCGGTGGTCCGGGCGGCGGCCGCGCGGCTCGGCGCGGAGTGCGCCCCGCTCGTCTGTACGGAGGGCCGGGCGTCGGTCGCCTGCCGCCGTGTCCTGACCGCCGCGGCGGATGTGGGCGCTCGCATCCGGTGGCACGGCGACTTCGACTGGGCGGCGCTGCGTATGACGGCCGGGGCTGTTCACCGGTACGGCGCGGTGCCGTGGCGGATGGGCGCCGAGGACTATCTGGAGGCCGTGCGGGCGGGGAGTGACCCGTTGAGCGGCGTACGGGTGGCCGCCCCGTGGGACGAGCGGCTCGTCGCGGAGATGGCCAGGGAGGGACGCGCGGTCCGCGAGGAGCGTCTCCTTCCGCTTCTCATCGAGGATCTGGCGACCGGCACGTGACCGCCCGAAGGCCTCCGGTAGGTCTTCGCGGGGTCGGCGGAGTTTCGGATCACTCTCGATGAAGGTGTCCGAGCGAGCGAATCGCCGTTCGTCACTGGGTCCGGAGTCCTATTCGAAACAGAGGCCCCGGTCCCTGGTGTGGGATAGATCACTTCCCCGATCATTGACCCGGCAGGCCGAAGCGACCCGCCACGGGCGATGCCGTCGCCGGCCGTCCGGATCCGGCCAGGTCGGCGGGTGACGGATCCCTCGCCGTGACGCGCTGCCGCGAGAAAACGGCGGCGCGTAAGTGGGTCTGGAGTCCCGATTCAAATGAGGACCGCAGGATCTAGTGGGCCACGGCCGGAAAATCGGATCCTTGAGCAGGGTCTTCGGCTACGGCTGAAAGACAGGGGGCCGCGCCGGTCCGGCGGCGCGGCCCTCGCCTCCCCCTCCCAGGCTCGTACCGAGGCTAGGACGCGCCCTCGTCGAGGGAACCCTCCCAGGCCCAGGCCAGAGCGCGGGGCAGACCCCAGTGTCCGAGCGGCGTGAGGCGCCGGTGCTCGTCGAGCGCCCCGACCGCCTCCCACACCGGCACGATCAGCTCGAAGCCCTGCTCGACCGGTTCGCGGTCGTCCGGGTCGTAGGAGCCTTCGATCTCCGCGCAGGCGTCCGCGTAGTCGAACAGGTCCGCCGCCCAGGCGCGGGAGCCGACGCCGGCCCTGGCGAGGCCGATGACGGCGCCCGCCCAGTCGGCGTGCTGCAGGGTCATCAGCGCGCTCTCCTCGTGGGTGCCCAGCCCGGACTCGCCGTTCATGGCGATCAGCGCTCCGGTGGCCTGCAGCCACAGGACCGCGTCGTCCTGGGGCGGGCCGGCGCGCCAGTCGGCGGCCGCCGCGAGGTGGCGGTACGGCCAGTCGTGTAGCCGGGCGCGGATGCGCTCGACGGCGGGGCGCAGTTCCTCACCCGGAGCGGTGGTGCTCACCACCTCGGGCAGCGCCTCCCGCAGCAGGCCCACCGCCGCGCGGTCGGCCTCCTGCCACTCGCGCAGGAACTCGTCCGCGTCGAACTCGAGGAGGTCGTCGTAACCCTCCACTTCGCTCGTAGGGAGCCGTGTGACGTTGTCGTCCTTGTCGCTCACGTCATGACTGTACTGGCGTTCGCGAGGTGCTGATCGCCGGTTACGCGCACAGGTGGGCGGTGGACCGCCCGGCTCACGAACCCGGTCGGAGAAGTGGGAAGGGGATCGTCTCGCGGATGTTGCGGCCGGTCAGCGTGATGAGCAGGCGGTCGACGCCCATGCCCATGCCTCCCGCCGGGGGCATGCCGTACTCGAGGGCGCGCAGGAAGTCCTCGTCGAGGTCCATCGCCTCCGGGTCGCCGCCGGCGGCCAGCAGCGACTGCTCGGTGAGGTTGCGGCGCTGGACGATCGGGTCGATGAGTTCGGAGTACGCGGTCCCGAGTTCGAGGCCGAAGACGATCAGGTCCCACTTCTCGGCGAGCCGTGGATCGCTCCGGTGCGGGCGCGTGAGCGGGGAGGTGGCGGCCGGGTAGTCGCGGACGAAGGTCGGCGCCTGCAGGGTGTGCTCCACCAGCGCCTCGAAGAGCTCCTGGACGAGCTTGCCCTGCTCCCACGACGGGTCGTACGCCAGGCCGACCCGGTCGGCGTGCTTCTGCACCGTGCGCAGCGACGTGCCCGCCGTCACCTGCTCACCGAGCGCCTCGGACACCGAGCCGTAGACGGTGACCTCGCGCCACGGCTCCGCGAAGTCGTACTCGACGCCGTCGCGGACGACGACGGTCGTGCCGAGCGAGGCGCGGGCCGCCTCGGTGACGAGGTCGCGGGTGAGCGCGGCCATGGTGTCGTAGTCGCCGTACGGTTCGTACGCCTCCAGCATCGTGAACTCGGGGTTGTGCCGGGGGGAGACGCCCTCGTTGCGGAAGTTGCGGTTGAGCTCGAACACCTTGCCGGCGCCGCCCACGAGCAGGCGCTTGAGGTAGAGCTCGGGTGCGATCCGCAGGTAGAGGTCCATGTTGTAGGCGTTCATCTTGGTGGTGAACGGCCGGGCCGCCGCGCCGCCGTGCACCGGCTGCAGCATCGGCGTCTCCACCTCGAGGAACCCGCGGTGGCGCAGGCCGTCGCGCAGGGCCGTGATGACCTCCCCGCGCATGCGCAGCATCCGCCGGCTATCGCTGTTGACGATCAGGTCGACGTAGCGCTGCCGGACCCGCGTCTCGTCGGACAGGGCCTTGCCGGGTGCGCTGAAGCCCGTCGGGAGGGGGCGCAGGCACTTGGCGGTGAGGGTCCAGGCGGAGGCCAGCACGGACAGCTCGCCGGTGCGGGAGGTGACGACCTCGCCGCGCACCCCGACCTGGTCGCCCAGGTCGACCAGCTGCTTCCAGTGCCGCAGCGCCTCCGTGTCGACGGCGTCGGCCGAGAGCATCACCTGCAGGTCGCCGGTCTCGTCGCGCAGCTCGGCGAAGATGAGCTTCCCGTGTTCGCGGGCCAGCATGACCCGGCCGGCGATCGCCACCTCCTCGCCGGTGTGCGTGTCGGGGGCGAGGCCGCCGAAGCGCTCCCGGACCTCGGCGGCGGTCGCCGTACGCTCGAAGCCCAGCGGATAGGGGTCGATGCCGGCCGCGCGCAGGCGGTCGAGCTTGGCGTGGCGCACCCGCTCCTGCTCCGACAGGCGCCGGGTCGGCATGCGGGCGGCGTCGGCGGACTCCTCGATCGCCTTGATCCGGTCCACGAGCGTGGGGGACGGCGTCGGCGTGTCGAGGTAGGAGCCGAACACCGTCGGCAGGAAGCCCTCCGCGCGGGCCATGGCCAGGCCGATCCGCACCAGCTCGCGGTTCTGCTCGAAGCACACGAAGCGCGGCGTCCACACCGGGTTGTACTTGGCGTTCGCCAGGAAGAGCGACTCCAGCTGCCAGAACTTCGAGGCGAACGACAGCAGCCGGTAGGCGATCCGGGCCACGGGGCCGGCACCGATCGCCGAGCCGCGCTCGAACACCGACCGCAGCATGGCGAAGTTCAGGGAGACCCGGGTGACGCCGACGACGGCGGCGTTCTCGGCCAGCTTGGCGACCATGAACTCGTTCAGGCCGTTCTCGGCGTCGCGGTCGCGTCGCATGAGGTCCAGGGACAGGCCGGGACGTCCCCAGGGCACGAAGCTCAGCAGCCCGCGCCGGCGTCCCGCCGCGTCGAACGCCTCGACCATCACGCAGCGCTGGTCGGTCGGGTCGCCCAAGCGGCCGAGCGCCATGGAGAAGCCCCGCTCGGTGTGCCCGTCGCGCCAGCGGTCGCCGTCGGCGATCAGCTCGGCCATCTCCTCAGGGCTGATCGCGCCGTGGCGGCGGATCCGGACGGTGTAGCCGGCGCGCTCGACGCGTCGGACGGCCTGCCGCACCTGCCGCATGTCGCGGCCCTCGAGGTTGAACTCCCGCAGGTCGAGGATGGCCTCGTCGCCGAGTTCGAGGGCGTCCAGGCCGCACCGGCCGTACGCGGCGGCGGCGCGCTCGCTGGCGCCGATCACGCCGGGGATCCAGGCGTGCGCCCGGCACTCGCGGAGCCATTCCTTGATGGCGACGTCCCAGGCCTCGGGGTCGCCGAGCGGGTCGCCGCTGGCCAGGGACACGGAGCCTTCGACGCGGTAGGAGATGGCGGCCCGGCCGTTGGGGGAGAAGATGATGTCCTTGTCGCGGCGGAGCGCGAAGTAGCCCAGGGAGTCCTGCTCGCCCCACTCGGCCAGGAGGGCGCGCGCGGGCAGCTCCTCGTCGGGCGTGAGCACGGCGCTCCGCCGTCCCGGCCGGAACAGCGCCCACACGGTGATCACGAGCAGGCCGCTGCCGCCCACGCCGAGGATGCCGTCGACCCAGCCGGGCACGTCGACGTAGAGCTCCCGGCCGCTGACGCCCGCACCGAGGAGCGTCTGCAGCCCGGTGTAGACCACGTGGGTCCACTCCGCGCCACGTGGGTCGCGGTCGGTGAGGAAGACGAGGATGGTGCCGATCACGCCGTCGACGATCAGCAGCCCGGTGAACACCACGAGGGCGAGGCGGCGGTTGGCACGGTCCGGCAGCGCGGAGAACTGCCCGCGTGCGGCGATCAGCAGCGCCACCACGCCGCCGAAGGCGACGGCCGTGGCGAGCTCGCCTCCGCCGCCGGCGATCCCGGCCAGTGCCCAGACCCCGAAGAACAGCAGGAAGAACACGACGCTGATCCGCCAGGCCGCCTTCTTACGCCGGCGCACGCCCACGGACAGCAGGATGAGCAGCAGTCCGTACGGGAGGCTGGAGTACCAGCCGAAGTAGTTGATGGAGCGCAGCACCCAGATGCCGGACATCCACTGGATCAGGCCGGACGACAGCCACGCCAAAACAGACAAAACGCCCGAAACCCGGAGATACCAGAACAGGGCAGTGGGCACGGCTTCGATGACCCGCTGCCGGGCGGTGGGGGCGGCCTCGCCGACCCGCTGCCACGCCTCGGCCACCTTCGTCATCATCTCGCCCCCGTCATCATGCCGCACATTCTTTCTTTGTACCGGGGATTAGGTGAGCGTCACGCCAAATGAACGCTCCTCCTGTCGGTATCGTGCATGGACTATGCCGGAAAAACCCCTTCTTGCCCAGCGTTACCGCCTGCTCACCGAAGTGGGGCGCGGTGGCATGGGGACGGTCTGGCACGCCAGAGATGAAGCACTCGGCCGCGACGTCGCCGTAAAAGAGGTGATCCTCCCGCACGGGTTCTCCGACGAGGAGCGGGAGATCCAGCACAAGCGGACCTTCCGTGAGGCGCGCACGGCCGCCCGGCTGAGCCATCCCGGCGTCGTGACCGTCTACGACGTCGTCGAAGAGGACGGGCGTCCCTGGATCGTGATGGAGCTGATCCGGGCCCGCTCGCTCGAACAGATGATCAAGCAGGACGGCCCGCTCACGCCGCGGCGCGCCGCCGAGATCGGCCGGCAGATGCTGAGCGCCCTGATGACCGCCCACGAGGCGGGCATCCTGCACCGCGACGTCAAGCCCAGCAACGTGCTGGTGTCCGACGCGCGCTCGATCCGCGCCGTGCTCACCGACTTCGGCATCGCGCGGGCGCAGAGCGACGCGACGCTCACCCAGACCGGCATGCTGATCGGCTCCCCGGCCTACATCGCGCCCGAACGCGCCCGCGGCCGCGCGGCGGTGTCAGCCTCCGACCTGTGGTCGCTCGGCGCGACGCTGTACGCGGCCGTCGAGGGCAAGTCGCCGTTCGAACGGACCGAGGCGATGGCGAGCCTGGTGGCCGTCCTCACCGAGGAGCCCGCGCCGGCCCCGCACGCCGGGCCCCTGGCCCCCGTGATCGCGGGTCTGCTCCGCAAGGACCCGAACACGCGGATGACCGCCACCGAGGTGGGGGCCATGCTCGACCGGATCCTCATGAACAACGCGAGCGCGACGCAGGTGCTGGGAGCGATCGACATCGAGCCCGACGCGTCGCGGACGGAGCCGGACGAGCCGTTGGACGTGCCCTCGGACATGCCGGTCACGGGGCAGGTCATGACTCCACCAGAGCCCGAGGAGGAGGCCGCGGCCGACGACGCCGCGCGGCCGGTCTGGCTCTCGGGCCGGAACGGCAATCTGGCCATAGCCGTCGTCCTCGTGGTGATCGTGATAGGTCTGATCATCCTTACCCTTGTGCTCTGAGAGCACCAATCGATTCCGAACCGTCATCAACGATCGGTATCGTCCTCTGCTATGCCATTGGGGGAGGGTTCCGTTCTCGGCCGTCGCTACCGTCTGCTCTCGCAGATCGGAAGAGGCGGCATGGGCACGGTCTGGCGCGCTCACGACGATCTCCTCGCGCGCGACGTCGCGGTCAAGGAGGTCCTGTTCCCGCCCGGGCTCAGCGACGACGAGCACAAGGTGATGTACGAGCGCACGCTCCGGGAGGCGCGGTCGGCCGCACGGCTCAACCATCCGGGCATCGTCACGGTGCACGACGTCGTCGAGGAGGACGGTCGGCCCTGCATCGTCATGGAGTTCGTCCGGTCGCGCTCCCTGCAGGACATCATCGACCAGGACGGCAGGCTCTCTCCGATCCAGGTGGCCGAGATCGGCGGCAAGGTGCTGGCGGCCCTGCGCACGGCGCACGACGCGGGCATCACCCACCGCGACGTCAAGCCGGCCAACGTGCTGCTCGCCGGGGACCTGGAAGATCCGATCACCCGCATCACCCGCGTGGTCATCACCGACTTCGGCATCGCCACCATGGAGGGCGACTCGACGCTCACCCAGACCGGCCTGATCATGGGGTCGCCGGCCTACATCGCGCCTGAGCGGGCCCGGGGCGAGGTGACCTCGCCGGCCTCGGACCTGTGGTCGCTCGGCGCGACGCTGTACGCCGCGGTCGAGGGGAGCTCGCCGCACCACCGGCCCGAGGCGATGGCGGCACTGACCTCGATCATCTCCGAGGAGGCGCCGCCGCCGCGCTACGCCGGCCCGCTCGCGCCGGTGCTCATGGGCCTGCTCGCGAAGGACCCGGCCCAGCGCCTGACCGCCGAGCAGGCCGCGGAGGGGCTGACCCGCGCCGCCCACAGCACCCGGCCACTGCCGGCCCCGGCCACGACCGTCGGCGATGACCAGAAGCCGGCGGCAGGGCAGGACCGGGAGGAGCCGGGACCGTCGGCCGCCGGACCCCGGACGTACGAGCCGACGGCCGCCGGATCTCGGCCACCGTACGAGCCGACGGCCGCCGGGTCCCGGCCGCCGTACGAGCCGTCGGCGGCGGAGCTCCGGCCGCCGTACGAAGCGTCGGCCGCCCTGGCCGAGCCCGGCTCGCGAGCGTACGACCCGACGACGCGGCACGCGGCTCCCGCCGGCGGCGGTTACCCGGACCCGACCGGGCGGGCGCCGGCCCCACGGGGTTCGGGCGGTGCCTTGAACGTCACGGAGGTCTCGCCGGACCAGCCGTGGCCGCGCGCCGACGATCGACCCACGGAGGGCGTTCAGGGCGGGCCGAAGCGGTCGAACACGCGGGCGGTGGTGCTGGCCCTGGTGACCGTGCTGGTCGTCGGGGGAGCCGTCGTCGCGTGGATGGAGCTGCAGGACAAGTCCGCCGGCAGGACGGCCGCATCCGGCAGCCCGAATCCGACCCCGCAGCAGTCCTCGCCGTCTCCGTCGACGACACCCAGTCCGACCATCCCCGCCGGCTTCCGGCTGGTCAAGGCTCAGGACGGATCGAAGCTGGCGGTGCCCGAGGGATGGCAGCGTGACAAGAGAAGCGCCCAGTCCGAACGCTGGATCGACCCCAAGACGGGGGACAACATCCAGCTGGACACCATTCCGTGGGAGACGGCGGACCCGGTGCAGCACTGGCGGGTCTGGAACGGGCCGAGTGTCCTCCCCGGGTACCAGTCGGTGAGCACGCCCCATAGCCTCACGGCCCGCGGCTGGAAGGCTGGGGACATCGAGTACAGCTGGCTGGCCACGTGGAAGGGCACCCGCCAGCGGACGTACGTCCTCGATCGGGGCTTCACCGTGAACGGCCGGCAGTACGCCCTCATGGCCGCCGCCGGGGACCGTGCCACCGCGGCGGACCACTTCAAGAAGGCGTTCACCTGGTTCCAGCCGTCGGCCAACTGACGGAGACCGGCCGCCGGGGCGCCATTTTCCTCACAATGAGTAATCGATCAACACTCTCTGTCACGATGTAAGGCGCAGGTGAGGCGACAGACTCGTGAAGGGAGCTCCCGTGCAATCGACTGTGCGGGCGGCCTATCCGGCGGACCGCACCGCCGTGGCGCAGGCGCGCCGGTTCGTCCGGGACACGCTTCTCGCGTGGGGGGCCGAGGACGCGATCGACGACGCGGTACTGCTGACGAGCGAATTGGCGACCAACGCCGTCACGCACGCGGGCACTCCGTTCGAGGTGATCTGCCGGGTGAACGGCTCCTCGGTCCAGGTGGAGGTGACCGACCGGAACCCCGCCAGGGCGCTACCCGCGCCGCAGGAGAGCTGCGATCTCAGCGTCAGCGGCCGCGGGCTGCTGATGCCCGTCCTGCTGGCCACCGCCTGGGGGGTGTCGTACGCGGCGGAGTCCAAGACGGTCTGGTTCCGCCTCCCCACCCTGGCGGCGTCGAACTGGACGGCGGTGGCCTGCCGGTGCGCGTCGCCGGTGGAGTGACGAGGCACCGGGTGCCAGGGGGCGTCCGGCCGCGACCGAGATCCACCGAACGCCCCCTAGTCGAGCCACCCGGGCTTGACCAGGCCCGTCTCGTACGCCATCACGACGAGCTGCGCGCGGTCGCGCGCGTGCAGCTTGACCATGGTGCGGCTCACGTGCGTCTTGGCGGTCGCGGGGCTCACGACGAGACGCTCGGCGATCTCCTCGTTGGACAGGCCCTCGGCCACCAGCGCCATGACCTCGCGCTCGCGGTCGGTCAGGCCGCGCAGCTCCACCGCGGATCGCGGCTTCTTCGCCTTGGCGGCGAACTCCGCGATGAGGCGCCGGGTCACGCTCGGCGACAGCAGGGCGTCGCCGGAGGCCACCTCGCGTACGCCGCGGATCAGGTCGGTGGGCTCGGTGTCCTTGACCAGGAAGCCGCTGGCGCCGCCGCGCAGCGCCTCGAAGACGTACTCGTCGAGTTCGAATGTCGTGAGGATCACGACCCGGGTGCCCGCGAGCCGGTCGTCGCCGACGATCTCCCGCGTGGCGGCGAGACCGTCGAGCACCGGCATCCGGATGTCCATCAGCACGACGTCGGGCCGTTCCCGCCGGGTCAGGCGCACGGCCTCGGCGCCGTCGCCGGCCTCGGCGACGACCTCGACGTCCGGCTGGGCATCGAGGAGGGCGCGGAATCCGGCCCGGACGAGGGCCTGGTCGTCGGCGAGGAGTACCCGGATCACTCGTGCTCCTTGTTCAGGGCGGGGGTTCCCGCGGTCGTTCCGTCTCCGGGCACCGGGAGCGTCGCGTGAACCCGGAATCCTCCGGTGCCCGGTCGCGGCCCCGCCACGATGTCCCCGCCGAGGGCGGCGACGCGTTCGCGCATGCCCGGAAGACCGTCGCCGCCGCCGGGCAGGTCGCCGGGGGCGCCCCGGCCGTCGTCCTCGATCTCCAGCCGGAGCTCCCCGTCACCGTACGTGACGCGCACGGTGGCGGTCACCCCCGGCCCGGCGTGCCGGGTGACGTTCGTCAGCGCCTCCTGCACGATGCGGAACGCCGCCAGGTCGATCCCGGCGGGCAGCGGGTACGGCCGTCCGTCCGTCCGGGTGTGCACGGTGATTCCCGCGGCCCGTGCGCGGGCGACGAGGTCGTCCAGCCGGGCCAGGCCCGCGGCCGGCGCTCTCGGCGCGTCCTCGTCCACCTGCCGCAGGACTCCGAGCACGGATCGGACCTCGCTCAGCGCCTCCTTGCTGGCCTCCTTGATCGCGGCCAGGGCGGTGCGCGCCTGTTCCGGGCGTTCGTCGATGAGGTGCAGGGCGACTCCCGCCTGGACGTTGATCATCGAGATGTTGTGCGCGAGCACGTCGTGGAGTTCACGCGCGATGCGCAGTCGTTCCTCGCTGGCTCGCCGGCGTTCCTCTTCCGCCCGGGTGCGCCGTGCCTCGGCCGCCCGTTCGCTGCGGATGCGCACCAGCTCGGCCCCGGTCAGGATCAGCAGCAGCCAGGTCAGTGTGACGAGGGCGTGCGCGGCGGTCCACTCCTTGAGGCGGAACGGCCCGAACGGCACCAGGACGCCCAGGGCGTTGAGCAGCGCGAACCCGGCGCCGGTGACGATCCAGGCACTGGTCCGGCGCCCGGCGCTCACCGCCGCGACGATGGCGACCACGAGGCTGAGGAACACCGGACCGAAGACGTACCCGCGCAGGAGATAGCCGTCGGTGAGCGCCAGGACGACCGCGAGGGCGGTGACGGGCAGGCGCCGCCGCGCGAGGAGGGCGGCCGGCCCGGCGATGAGCAGGGCGTACCCCGGTGCGTCCAGGTGCAGGGCCTGGTAGTTCATGTGCCGGTCGGCGCCCGTGGACCCCACCACTTGGATGAGGCCCAGGAGCAGCGGGATCACGAACACCGGCAGTGCGCCGGGCCGCCATCGGGTCGTCGTGCTCACACTCGGAGCGTAAGATGCGGGCGCCCGTCGGGACATCGGGTCGTGGTCGGCATCGCGTGTACGCCGAGAGGAGTATCGGGCCGGCGAGATCCGTATGATTTACCGGCCGATAGCCCTCCAGAGTCGACACTGGGCGGATCGCGGCCGATTTAGGGTGCTGAGGCAACTTTTCCGGCACTTTAGGCATCTTGAGAGGGGAAGGCGGCGGCTCGCGTTACCGTGTTCGGCTGAGTACGGCATCGAGCCATGCTGAGAACTTCCTTAACTTCGGGCCCGTCGGCGGGCGAGCCGGATCTGAGAGGACACCAGTGGGACTGACGAGCGGGGGCTTCTTCGGTTTTCTGATCGTGGTGGCCGTGGGTGTGACGGCGGCGGTCATCTGGTGGTGGCCGAAGTTCGCCGGATCTGGCATCGGTGCGTTCCTGGCCCGGATCGGGCTGTTCCTGACCGCCCAGGTCGCGCTGATCATGGTGTTGCTCACCGGGGTGAACAACTACTTCCTGTTCTACGCCTCGTGGTCCGACCTGATGGGCACGAACAACCAGGGCGTCAAGGTGCAGCTGAACAACGGCAGCACGGCGAGCAAGCCGCAGGGGACCGGACGGCCGCTGGCCCGCCAGGCGACGACCATCGGCCAGAAGAAGAAGGCGGACCCCGCCAAGGACGGCCAGATCGAGCAGGTCCAGATCAGGGGCGACCGCACCGGCCTGACCTCCCAGGCGTACGTCTACCTGCCCCCGCAGTACTTCCAGAAGAAGTACGACAAGCGCCACTTCCCGGTGATGTACGACTTCACGGGCTTCCCGGGTGTTCCGGAGCAGCTCATCACCCGGCTGGGCGTTCCGGCGATCGCCACCAAGGAGATGAACTCCGGCAAGGTGCAGCCGATGGTGATCGTGATGATGCGCCCGTCGCCGACCTCGGTGATGCCGAGGGACACCGAGTGCACGGACGTTCCCGGCGGACCGCAGGTGCTGACGTTCTACTCCCAGGACGTGCCCGAAAGCATCATGTCGACGTACCGGGTGGCGGCGAGCTACCGCGGCTGGGGTGTGATGGGCGACTCGACCGGCGGCTACTGCGCGGTCAAGCTGGCCATGATGCGATCCGACCGGTTCACCGCGGCGGTCTCGATGGCCGGCTACTTCTACCCACGGCAGGACTGGCAGACCGGCGACCTGTACGGAGGCAGCAAGCAGGTGAAGTCGGACAACAGCCTGATCTGGCGGCTGCAGCACCTCCCGCCGCCGCCGATCTCCGTGCTCGTGACCTCGAGCCCGGACGGTGAGCGCGACTTCGGAGAGGCACGGAAGTTCCTTCAGGTGGCGGCCGCGCCCATGACCACCGACAAGATCTTGGTCCCGGGTGGCGGGCACAACCCGCACACCTGGAAGCGGGTCACGCCGGGCGCCCTGGAGTGGATGAGCGCCCACCTGGCCCACGAAGGTTCCTGACGGCCCTCCGGCAGGGCACCCGCCGACGCGGGACGAGACACGCCGTGCGGGTCGGCCACTGCGGGGGCGGCTCGGTACGGCGTGACGGCTCAGCGGCGGGGCTTCGGCCGCCAGCGGATCGGCAGGTGCTTGATGCCGTTGTGGACGTTCGAGCGCAGCCGCCTGGCCTCACCCGCCGGCTCGATGTCGTCGAAGCGGTCGAAGACGGCCGTGAACATCGCGCGCATCTGCATCCGGACCAGGTGCGCGCCGAGGCAGGCGCGCGGGCCGTGGCCGAGCGCGAGGTGGTCGTTCGGGGTGCGTGCCACGTCGAACCGGGTGGGCTCGCCGAACACCTCCTCGTCGCGGTTGGCCGACGAGAGCCACACCACGAGCCGCTCGCCCTTGCGGACCGGGACGTTGCCGACGACGGTGTCGGCCGTGGCCGTACGCCCGACGCACATGACGGGGGACCACCACCGCAGCATCTCCTCGACCGCGGACTCGAGGAGGCTCGGATCGGCGTGCAGCCGCGCCGTCTCGGCCGGATTCTTCAGCAGGGCGACCATCCCGCCGGGAAGCCCGCCCTGCACGGCGTCGTCCCCGGCCGCGGCGAACAGCCGGAAGAGGCTCTCGAACTCCTCCACCGGGTCCGGGCCGGTCTTGCCGCCGGCCTGGTCGACGAGGGCGGTCATGAGGTCGTCGCCGGGATGCCGCCGCTTGTAGTCGGCGAGTTCGCCGGCGTAGAGGCGCAGGTCGGGCAGTGCGGTCTCCGCCTCCAGCCCGTTCGCTTCGGGGGCGGCCGGGCCGTGCGCCCGCGCGGCGACCGCCCGGCGGGCCATGCCGGTGGACCCCGCCGGGTCGAAGGGCGTCGCCGGGGCGTGGCGGGCCGGGTATCCGGCGACCGGACGACGGGTGGCGCGGGCGGACCAGTCGGCGAGCAGCCATCGGTCCGACTCGGGGATCCCGACGAGGTCGGCGAAGGCCAGCAGGGGAAGGTCCGCCGCTATCTCCGCGGCGAAGTCCGCCTCGCCCTTCTCCGCCACCGCGTCCACGAGGGCGTGCGCCCGGGAGTCGATGCGTTCGGGCAGGCAGGCGATGCTGCGCGCGCCGAACGCCTTCGGGAGCCGTCTGCGGAGTCGCGACCGCGCGGGGGGATTCTCGGCCGGGGGCCGGCCGCGTCCGTGGCCGAGATCCTTGTCCGCCGCGCCGCGTACGGAGAAGAGCTTGGGGTTGCGCAGGACCTGACACGCGTCGGCGTGCCGGAGCACCGCCCAGTAGCCGGGCCCGGCGGGCTTGCCGTCCGCCGGTCTCTCTTCGATCCACGCGACCGGCGTCGAGCCCCGGAGCCGGGCCAGCGCGTCGTACGGCACGCCCCGCACGTAGGTGTCGGGGCTGGCGATGGTGTCGGTGTCGGAGACCGGCGTGGCGACTCGTCGTTGAGTCATGAGTTCCCCTCCCGCGTCTAAGGACCGTATCCCGCGCGCGTCCTTCACACCAAGGTCCGGTTCTGGCCGTCGGTCGGGTGACGGGAGCACGAAGGGTCGTTGACGGGCGGGGTCGGGAGGGTTAATCTCGCCTCACTTATAGGAAACTTTCCTGTAAGTGCTCGGGGTCCCCCGCGGGCCGAACCGGTCGGCTCGGCCCGCCCTCCAGGTTTTCCCGCCACACCAGGAGCGACCGTGAGACGTACCATCCCGACCCTTCTCTGTCTCCTGGCGGCCTTGTTGGTCCCGGCCGCCGCGCATGCGGCAGCCGCACCGACGGCCGCCTTCGCCAAGTCGTCCGACTGGGGCACCGGCTACGAGGCCAAGTACACGATCACCGCCGGTGATTCGGCGCTGAACGGCTGGAAGGTGGAGTTCGACCTGCCTTCCGGTGGCTCGGTCGGCTCGTACTGGGACGCGCTCATGACGCAGAGCGGTTCCCACTACACGTTCACCAACCGCGACTACAACGCCCAGGTCCCCGCGGGCGGCTCGGTGAGCTTCGGCTTCATCGGCTCGCCGTCGTCCGCCGTGCCCGCGAACTGCACGCTGAACGGCCAGCCCTGCACGGGCGGCGGCGGGTCGGGTGACACCACCGCTCCGTCGACGCCGACCGGCCTGCAGGCGACCGGCACGACGTCCAGCTCGATCTCCCTGTCGTGGACCGCCTCGACCGACAACGTCGGCGTAACCGGCTACAAGGTCTACGAGGGCTCGTCGGTCGTCGCGAACGTCTCCTCGACCAGCGCCACCGTCGGCGGGCTCGCCGCGAGCAGCTCGCACACCTACCAGGTCAGCGCGTACGACGCCGCGGGCAACGAGTCCGCCAAGAGCGGTTCGGTGACCGCCACCACCCAGCAGGGCGGCGGCGGTGGCTCGCCGGGCGCGATGGCGGCGGCACCGTACCTCTACTTCGGCTGGGGCAGCCCGCCCGACCCGACCACGGTCATGTCCGCGACCGGCGTCAAGTGGTTCACCCTCGCGTTCGTCCTGTCCGACGGCGGCTGCAACCCCGCGTGGGACGGCACCCGGCCGCTGACCGGCGACGACGCCACGAAGATCCAGCAGATCCGGGCCGCCGGCGGTGACGTCATCCCCTCCTTCGGCGGCTGGAGCGGCAACAAGCTGGGCGAGCACTGCTCGACCGCGCAGGACCTGGCCGGCGCCTACCAGAAGGTCATCAACGCCTACGCGCTCAAGGCGATCGACATCGACATCGAGAGCACGGAGTTCGAGAGCGAGGCCAACCAGGATCGCGTCCTGCAGGCCCTGAAGATCATCAAGCAGAACAACTCCGGCGTGAAGGTCATCCTCACCTTCGGCACGACGACGAGCGGCCCGAACTGGTGGGGCACGCGCCTCGTGCAGCAGGCGGCGGCGCTCGGCGTCCCCATCGACACCTTCACGATCATGCCGTTCGACTTCGGCGGCGGTTCGGGGAACATGGGGCAGCTGTCGATCCAGGCGTCCGAGGGCCTGCACAGCGTCCTGAAGCAGAACTACCCCGGCAAGACGGACGCCCAGCTGTACGCCATGCAGGGCATCTCGTCGATGAACGGCAACACCGACCAGAGCGAGACGGTGACGACCGCGGACTTCCAGACGATGCTGTCGTACGCCCAGCAGCACGGCCTGAGCCGGTTCACCTTCTGGTCCGTCAACCGCGACCGCCCCTGCGGCAGCGGCACCGCCTCCGACGCCTGCAGCGGCGTCTCGCAGCAGCCGTGGGACTACACGAAGATCGTGGCGCAGTACTCCTGACCCGGTCACCCACGCGGGCGGGAGCGGTCCTCGCGACCGCCCCGCCCGCGCGGCGCTTCCGCACCCGGAATTCCTCGCCCGGAGCAGAGGTTCTCGTGGTTATGAGCCTCACGTTGCCTGGAGCCCCGTTGTCCGGAAGGCCCGCCGGAGTGTTCAACGGGGACGTCGCCGCCCCGCGTCACCTGCTCTACTTCGAACCGACGCCGAAGCGCGTCCGCGTGGAGTTCGGCGGTGAGTCGATCGCCGACAGCACCGGCGCGCACCTGCTCTTCGAGACCGGGCTCCTGCCCGTCTACTACTTCCCGGTCGCCGACGTGCGCATGGACCTGCTGACGCCGACCGACCACGCGACCCACTGCCCGGTGAAGGGCCAGGCCTCGTACTGGACGGTCTCCGCCGGCGGCCGTACGGCCGAGAACGCCGTATGGGGCTACCCGGACCCGATCGCGCCCTGGCTGGAGGGCTTCGTCTCGTTCTACTGGGACGCCATGGACGCCTGGTACGAAGAGGACGAGCAGGTCTTCGCCCATCCACACGACCCGTACAGCCGCATCGACGTGCTGCGGAGCACCCGGCGCGTCCGGGTGAGCGTGGACGGCACCGTGCTCGCCGAGTCCGAGCGGCCGACGGTGCTGTTCGAGACCGGCCTGCCGGTCCGCTACTACCTGCCCCGCGAGGACGTACGCCTCGACCTGCTCGAGCCGTCCGACACCGAGACCTGGTGCGCCTACAAGGGACGGGCGGGCTACCGGTCGTACGGCGGCGAGGACGTCGCCTGGACGTACGAGGAGCCGCTGCACGACGCCGAGCGCGTCCGGGACCTGGTGTGCTTCTTCAACGAGAAGGTCGACCTGGAGATCGACGGCGAGCCGCAGGAACGCCCGCGATCCCGCTGGTCCTGACCCGCCGGCCGGCCGTGGGCCGCCGCCCTGGCCGGCGGCGTGGCATCTCGCCGAGCCGCGGCCCGTCCACCGCCTTGCCGTTGCCGGCCGCCGTTCCGTGACGGGAGAGGCCTACGGTCCGGTGATCCGGGCCGGTCAGGCGTGGACGACCTTGACGCCGGCCTCTTCGAAGGAACGGGTGTCGGCGCTCGCGTCCGTGACGAGGATGTCGATCTCGCCGACTCCGCAGATCTTGGCGAAGGCGCGCTCGCCGAGCTTGGAGCTGTCCGCCGCGACGACGACCCGCTCCGCGCGTATCGCCATCTGCCGGTTGATGCTCGCCTCGTCCTCGTTGTGGCAGGTGGCGCCGCGTTCGACGTCGAGGCCGCTCACGCCCAGGAACGCGATGTCCAGCGTCACCTGGTCGAACACGCCGTTGGCGAGCGGGCCCACCAGCTCGTACGTCTGCGGCAGCGCGACCCCGCCGGTCAGCACGATCTTCACGTGCGGGCGTACGACGAGCTCGTTGGCGATGTTGAGCGCGTTGGTCACGATCGTGATGGCGGGTGAGCCGTTCTCGGCGTGCAGGTCGGCTCGTGTCGCGAGGGCCCGCGCCAGCTCGGTCGTGGTCGTGCCGCCGTTGACGCCGATGACCGCGCCCGGCTGCACCAGCTCGGCGGCGGCCGCCGCGATGCGCTGCTTCTCCGAGGCACGGCGTGCGCTCTTGTAGCGCAGCGGCAGATCGTAGGTGACCGTGTGCGCGACCGCGCCGCCGCGGGTGCGGGTCAGCATCTGCTGCTGCGCGAGCTGGTCGAAGTCGCGGCGGATGGTCGCGGTCGAGACGGTCAGCTCGGCAGCGGCCTCCTCCACGCTGAGACGCCCCCGGCTCGCCAGGAGCGACAGCAGGTCGTTCCAGCGCTCGTATCTGCTCACCCGCGCCTCCCTCCGCCCGTTGCTCAGTGCGGTAGGCAGGGTGCAGGTCAACGATTAGACCACTTGCCATGCCTGAGCTTTAATGATCGTACATCGCCCCGACCGCGCACGAATGAACATGTTGCGGGAGTAAAGGGAGTGTTCCCTCGAAGTGCGGGCGAACGGCGGGGTCAGGGCAGGAGCCATTCGCCGGTGCTGACGCTGACCAGGCCGTGCCGAGCGGCGACGATGACGGCCTCTCGCTGGGAGTGGACGCCGAGCTTGGTCAGGACGCTCTGCACGTGGCTGCGGGCGGTGCTGCGGGTGATCTTCATGCTGCGCGCGAGCCCGGCGGTGTTCTCGCCGCGGACGAGGCGGGCCAGCACCTCGCGTTCGCGGGGCGTGAGGTAGTCGGCGAGCCGCTGCGCCTCGGTGCGGGCACGGGACGGGAGCCGGCCGGCCGTCTCCGGATCGACGACCACCTCGCCGGCGTGCACCCGGGTCAGCAGGGCGGCGATCTCGCCGGCCTGCTGACCCTTGTGGGCGACGCCGCGTATCCCGGCGGCCAGGGCCGCCTCGACCGTCCCCGGGTCCGTCGAACCGGTCAGCACCACTAACCGGGTCTGCGGCGCGGCCGCGACCAGCGTCGGCAGGGTGCTCAGCACCGAACCCGTGGGGAACTGCAGGTCGATCAGGCACACATCGGCGTGCACCTCCGGCAGCAGCCGCAGGACGGCGTCGGGGGAGTAGACCACGCCGACCACGGCGTGCCCCTTCTCGCGCAGCACGAGGGCGAGCGAGTCGGCGAACACGGCGTGGTCGTCGCAGATGAGAACCCTCATGGACGGTCCGCCGCGGGCAGCAGGATCCGCACTCGCGCCCCGCCGAGCTCGCAGCTCCGTATCTCGATCATGCCTCCGTACTCGGAGATCAGGTCGTTCACGATGCCCAGCCCGAGAGAGGCCAGGCCGCTCGTCCCGGCGCCGAACCCCGGGCCGTCGTCGTCGACCTGGACGACCGTCCAGCCCGACTCGACGCTCACGAACACCTCGACGCGGTCCCGGGCGATCCGGTGGGCGTTGTCCAGGACGTTGCGTACGGCGCGCCACAGCGCGAGCGGATCGATGTGCGCCCAGGCCGGGCCGCCGGCGTACCCGATGCGGCGCGGCGAGGACAGCCGCAGACCGGCGGCGATCTCGCCGACGAGCCGGTCCACCCGGACCCGCTCCGGGCCGACCGGCACCTGCCCCTCCTCCTCGGCGTCGAGCTGCCGGAGCAGGTGGTCGAGCCAGCGCGTCTCACCGAGCAGCGCCTCGACGCGTTCCCGGCTGGCGGGGCCGATGTCGTCGGAGACCGCGACGGCGGACGCGAGCATGATGATCGTGCCGAGTTCGTGGCGGATGTCGTGGCGGATCCGGCGACGCCAGAGCGCCGGGTCGCCGGTCAGCGCCGGGTCGCCGGTCTCGGTGTCGCAGGGCGGCGACTCGGGCTTCGCGACGCAGCCGACGAGCGCGGATGGGCTCGGCGGCGAGGATCGCGCCTGCGCACTGATCATGAAGACCCCCGTCTCAGGAAGTGGACTGACCGTATCGACGGTCACCCTGTACGACGCGGGTGTCCAGGTAAGTGGCCGCAACCAGACCCGACCTGGCCACAGGTGGTCATGGCGTCACTGTGCGTGAACCGTGCTTGTAATCCGGGCGTCGCAGCGCATACGCGCGTCAGTGCGGCGACCCGTCGTGCGGATCGGCGGGCGTGACCCCGGCGCGCATGGCGATCGTGATGGCCTCCACCGTCGAGTGCGCACCGAGCTTGGCCAGCAGGTTCTGGGTGTGGGTGCGCACCGTGTTGGCCGACAGGCCGAGCCGGTCCGCGATCCACGTCCGGTTCAGCCCGTCCACCATGCCCTGTAAAACGTCGCGTTCACGCGGCGTGAGCCGGGCCAGGACGCCTTCGGTCGTCTCCCCGGTGGTGAGCAGCCGGCGGAGCACGTCGCCGAGGACGTCCGGCGGGATCCAGCCGCCCCGCCCCGCCGCACCGCGCACCACCCGCGCGACGAGGTCGGCGCTCTCCGTCTTCGGCACCCAGGCGACCGCGCCGTGCCGTAGCGCGGTCACCATGGGGGCCAGGTCGGTGATCGCGCTGAGGATCACGACGCGTACCGGCGGGTGGCGGCGTCGCAGGAGGTCGAGCATGTCCAGCCCGCTCTCGTCGCCGAGAACGAAGTCGAGCACGACGACGTCGGGCGCCTCGGTGGCGACCAGCGCGGAGGCGCGCCGGACGTCGCCCGCGACGGGCAGCACCTCAAGGTCGGGTTCCGCGGCCAGCCGGGCCGCGAGCGCCTCGGCGAACAGCGCGTGATCATCGACGATGAGGACACGGATGGACCTCATGGCACGAGGATGGCCGAACCGGCGCCGTCACAGATCCCGCATTTGACGGAGACGGACCGGTGTAATCGGACTAGAACCCCTTCAACGCGACCGGGAACTCCGTCACGCCGCGGACGAAGGCGTTGGGAAGGATGCGCGGCCCCTCGGCGTCGGCCCACGCGGCGGAGGCGACCCGCGCCAGGAACTCCTCGAAGAAGATCCGCAGCTCGAGCCGGGCGAGGGCCGCGCCGAGGCAGAAGTGGGAGCCCAGTCCGAAGGCGATGTGGCCGCCGGGCTCGCGGGTCACGTCGAACACCTCAGGCCGGGTGAACACCGTCTCGTCCCGGTTCGCGGACCCGTACATGAGGAGCACCTGGGAGCCCGCCGGCACGGTGACGCCCGCGACCGTCGCCTCCCGGGAGGAGACCCGGCACATGTTGAGCACCGGAGTCGTCCAGCGGATGAACTCCTCGATCGCGTCGGACAGCAGGACGGGGTTCCGGCGCAACAACTCCCACTGGTCCGGGTGGCGGATCAGCGCGTCGATCGCCGTGGCGAGCACGGTCCGGGTCGTCTCGGCTCCGCCGATGAGCAGGAGCAGGGCTTCGTGTGCCAGGCGATCGTCGTCGTACTCCTCGGAGGCGCACCACACCGACAGCAGGTCGTCGGCCGGGCACGAACGCCGGTCCTGCGCCATGCCGACCACGACCTCGCCGTACTCGCCGGCCGCGATCGCGGCCTCCTCGGTGACGTATCGCCGCCCGCCGCCGGCGACCACCGCGGTCGCCGACCAGTGCACGAGCTTCGGCCACGCGTCGTCGGGGAAGCCCAGCAGCCAGCCGATCATCCGGGCGGGCAGCGGCGCGGCCAGGGCGGGCACCGCGTCGACCGTTCCGGCGGCGAGCGCGGTCTCGATCAGCTCGACCGCCGTCGCCCGGATCCGGTCCGCATAGCGGGCGACGCCGCGCGGGGTGAACCGCCGGTACACCACGCGACGCCGCCGGGCGTGCTCGGGATCGTCGGTGCCGATCATGGACGGGTCGGCGGCGATCTGCGGGCGGTAGCCGCCGGAACTGGTCCACAGGCGCGGGTCGCGCTCGATGTCGCGGATGTCGGCGTGCCGGGAGACGCCCCAGAGGCCGTTGGCCTCGTCGTGGTAGACGGGCGCCTCCCGCCGCAGCCACGCGTAGACCTCCGAAGGGTCGCCGGCGTACATCTCCCCGTCCAGCAGATCGATCTCCACGCCGCTTCTCCTCCGTGAGAGGGGACACCGCTCTCGCCAAGGGTAGCGAGCGAACCAAGCAAGCGATAGGCCGCGTTATTTCTGTGAGAGTTGAAACGGCAAGCCATGCGGAACGACTTGTGTGACCCTTTCGTCGAATGTTCCGTTCGTTGCTTCCGATCCCATTGAGGGGACAATGTTCACTCGCGTAATCGGCGCGTCCATCACTCTTACGGTGGCCGGAATGACGCTCGCGGCCTGCGGATCCTCGCCGTCTTCCTCCACGGCCCGCGCCGCGGGGAACCACCAGCCCGTCCAGGCCGCCGCTCCGGCGCCCCAGGTGGACGCCACCGCCCATGGCCGGCTCAAGCTCTACGAGTTCTACACGACGGGCGGGAAGGGCTACTTCTACACGGCCAACCCGACGGAAGCGGTCAACGCCGTAAAGAAGTACAAGTTCACGCAGATCAAGCACAATCTGGGCTACGTCTACCGTAAGCCGTTCAAGGGCTCGGTCACGCTGTACCGGCTGCGGTTCAAGCCGTTCTCCTCCTACATCGTCACCCTCTCCACCAAGGAGCGCGACAAGTTGGTGCGGTCCGGGAACTTCGTGTACGAGGGCGTCCTGGGCTACGCCTCCAAGAGCCCGACCAAGAAGGTGCTGCTCTGGCGCGTCGCCAACAACAACCGGTGGCGCCTCGTCACCAAGGCCGAGTCCAAGGCGCTCGTCAGGAAGGGCTGGCACTCGGACGGCCCGGTCGGCTATGTCTGGAAGTCCGCCTGACGCGTGCCCCCGATGGAGGCGACATGGACTTCGCTGAGACGCTCCGGCTGCCCGATGGGCCGGACTCGCCGACCGGAGTCCCGGCCGCACCCGGCGTCTGCGTCGGTTCCCTCGACGACGGCGAGGAGAGCTACGGCGCGTACGGCGTCCGCAGCGTCGAGGATCCGGTCCCGGTCACCGCGGACACGCTCTTCCGTGTCGCCTCCATCAGCAAACTGATCACCGCCACCGCGCTCACTCGTCTCGGCGTCGGCCCGGACACCCTCGTACGCGACCACCTCCCGGACTTCCGGGTTGCCGATCCGGCGGCCGGCGAGCAGGTCACCGTACGGGACCTGCTGACCCACCGGTCGGGCTGGACGCCGGATGGGGCCGCGCACCGTCCGGCCGACGAACTCGACGCCGGCGCGCTGGCCCGCGCGGTCGCCGACCTGGCGACCGCGCCCCAGATCTTCCCGCTGCGCCGCTTCCACGGGTACAGCAACTCCGGCTTCATCGTCCTCGCGCGGATCGTCGAGGTCGTGGCGGGGGAGCCGTACGAGCACGCCGCGCGCCGGCTGGTGTTCGAGCCGGCGGGCATGGAGCGTTCCACCTTCTTCACCGACGAGGCGGTCACGTATCCGATCGCGCTCGGCCACCGGGGCGACCCGCCCCGGGTCGTACGGCCGTGGGGCCGGTCGCGGGCCCGCAACGGCGCGGGCGGGCTCATGACCAGCGCCCGCGACCTCATCGCGTTCTCCCGCCACGTGCTGGCCGAGCCGCACGGCATGTGGGTGCCTCTCGCCGACGCCTCCCGGCCGGGCGAGCACGTCGGCACGGGCTGGTGGATCCGCGACCTGCCCGGAGGGAGGCGGGCGGTCGGGCACCCCGGTCAGACCGTGGGCTACACGGCGCGCCTGACGATCCTCCCCGACAGCGGGCGCGCGTTCGTGATCCTGGCCAACTCCGAGGCCGCCGGAGCCGCTCTCGCGAAGCTCACCGAGGAGGCGCTCGGGCTCCCGGCCAGGGACGAGCCGACGGAATACCTCCAGGCGCCCGACGTCCGCGACCATCTCGGCGTCTACACCGACGGCACGGAGGACGTACGGGTCGACGGTACCGGTGACGGCGTCGTGCTGTCCGGCGACGGGACCGGCCGGATCCGCTTCACCGGCCCCGACGAGGGCCGCGACGAGGGCGGCATGCCCGTCCGCTTCGTCCGCGCCGACGGCGAGGTCACCTGGCTCCGCCTCGGCGACCGCGTCCTCCGCCGCCACCCCCTCAAAGAAGGGTGATCAGGCGACGGTGCCGGTCGCGCGGAGGGCGGCGATCTCCTCGTCGGTGAGGCCGAGTTCGGTCAGGGCGGCGTCGGTGTGCTCGCCCGGCCGTACGGGCGGGCGCGGCGTCTCCGCCTCGGTGCGGCTGAAGCGCGGCGCCGGGGCCGGCTGGGTCAGCCCGCCGAGCTCCACGAAGCCGGCGCGGGCCTGGTTGTGCGGGTGGGCGGGCGCCTCGCCGAGGCCGAGCACCGGCGCGACGCAGGCGTCGGTGCCGTCGAAGATCGCGGTCCACTCGTCGCGGGTGCGCTGCTTGAAGATCTCCGTGAAGCGGGCGCGCAGCTCGGGCCAGCGCTCCTGGTCGAGCTGGGCGGGCAGGTCCTCGCCCTCCAGGCCGAGGCCGCGCAGCAGGGCGGCGTAGAACTGGGGCTCGAGGGCGCCGACGCTCATGTACCGGCCGTCGGCCGTCTCGTACGTGTCGTAGAACGGCGCGCCGCCGTCGAGGAGGTTCGCGCCGCGTTCGTCGCGCCAGAGTCCCTGGCCGCGCATGCCGTGGATGAACGAGGTCAGCAGGGAGGCGCCGTCGACCATGGCGGCGTCGACGACCTGTCCCCGGCCGGACCGCGACCGCTCGAACAGCGCGGCGAGGACGCCGAGGGCGAGGAGCATTCCGCCGCCGCCGAAGTCGCCGATGAGGTTGAGCGGTGGGACGGGCCGCTCGCCGGCATGGCCGATCGGGTCGAGCGCGCCCGCGATGGCGATGTAGTTGATGTCATGCCCGGCCATCGCGGCCATGGGGCCCTCCTGGCCCCAGCCGGTCATCCGGCCGTACACCAGGCCGGGGTTGCGCTCGAGGCAGGTGTCGGGGCCGAAACCGAGGCGTTCGGTGACGCCGGGGCGGAAGCCCTCGACGAGGACGTCGGCCGACTCGATGAGACGCAGGAGCACCTCGACGCCGGCCGGGTCCTTGAGGTTCAGGCCGATGGAACGGCGGCCACGGCTCAGCGGATCCGCGGTCGCCGCGCCGCCGACGAGCGTCGCCGCGCCGGCAACGCTGGACGGACGGTCGACGCGGAGCACGTCGGCACCCAGATCGGACAGCACCATGCACGCGAACGGCGCAGGTGCCAGGCTCGCGATCTCGATGACGCGAACTCCGTGCAGTGGTCCCATGGTCACCTCTCAGGTCGGCGCTGCGGCTCACTCTAGAACCTGGTTCTAGAGTGCCGGGCGGCGACCTCCGGGTCCGGGCGTTGAACGAAGCCCGGACCGCGGCGACGATGGGGGATGTTGGGGCGTGGCGCGAGAGGGCCTCGCGCCGACAGGGGGTTACAGTGCGTTGACGAACCTCGACAAGGAGTTGCCCGCCGACATCAGCCCGCCCAGTGCGTTGTGCACCACGTGGGCCGCGCTACCGGGGGAATTCAGCAGGTAGAAGATGACAAAGGCTATAAGTGCCCAGGTCAGGTACTTCTTCATTGGCGCTCCCGCCTCCCATCGAACGCCGCTATTGTCGCCCATCTGTGGCGCGGACGGCAGTCATTCGTTGTCCTGTTTTTCCACCGGCCGGGCCGCCCCACTGGCGACCGCCCTCGCGGCCGTACGTCTCCTCCAGTTGAGTATCACCGCTTCCCTGTGTTCTGTCGCGTGTCAACTCTGACACACATACGTACGTCGGGACGACCGGAAGCCCGGACCTTTTGCCGCGTTCCATTCGGGGAATCGGACGTACCGGGCATAGCCCTCTCAGGCCCCACCCATCAGCCCGGTGGTCCGCGCGCCGACCAGGGAGGAAGCCGTACGGCCAGGTGACCACGCGCCGACGATTCTCTCGTCGCGCCGGTCCTCCCGTGGAAGACATGGAGCGGTTCGCCGGGAGGGCGTGCCCGTCCCGGAGCGCCTCTCCGCCGGCGTGACGCTCGCCACATTCGCCGTACACCCGGAGGTGACGGAATGCATAGGGAGCCCCCCGTTGGGTAGTTGATCGGGTGCTGTGGCATGGCTCAGGGGCGCCGTGTCCGGGGGAACAGCCAGTGCGACACAGAGACCAGACGATCCGGCAGCGCGCCACCGTCATCGCGATGACGGTGGCGGGGATCGTCGCCGTGCTGGTTTACGTCGGGCTGCTGGCCTTCGTCCAGTACCGGGTGGCGAGCAGCCTCACGAGCGAGCTGACGTTCACGACCCGGCAGATCGCGGCGCTCGCCCGTGCCGGGCAGCTCACGAACCCGGTCATCACCGGTGAGCATCAGCTGGTCCAGGTCCAGAACGACCAGGGTCAGGTCGTCGCCGCCACGAGGAGTGTCTCCGGGCTGCCCGCGCTGCACGCACGGCGACCTCCGAACGGGGGGCGCATCGAGCAGCGCGTGTGCGTCGACCCGCGGCACTGCCTCACGGTCGTCTCCCAGCGGGTGCCCGGCCCCGGGCAGGCGGTCACGATCCACTCGATCGCGCCGGAGCCGGGACTGTTCCCGCGCCCCGGCCTGGCCGTCCTGCTGGCGCTCGGCATCCCGGTCAGCATCGGAGCGGGCGGCGTCTGGCGGTGGTGGGCCGCCGGGCGGCGGTTGCGGCCGGTCGAGGCGCTGCGCGACGAACTCGACGCGATCAACGTGGCGGACCTGAGACGCCGGGTGTCGCTGCCGCCCCGCCGGGACGAGTTCTACTGGCTGGCGATGGCCGTCAACGCGACCCTCGACCGGCTGGAGGCGGCCGTGGAACAGCAGCGCCGCCTGGTCTCCGACGTCTCCCACGACCTGCGCAGCCCGATCGCCGGCCTGCGCGCCGAACTGGAGATCGCGCTGCTCGACCCGGAGGGCACCGACCTGCGGGAGGCGCTCGCCAGAACGCTGCAGAACACCGAACGCCTGCAGAACATCGTCACCGAACTGCTCGCGCTGGCCCGCCGCGACGCGGGCCTGCCGAGCCGCAACGGCCCCGTCGACCTCGGCGACCTGGCCGAGCGCGAGGTACGCCGCGTCCCCCGGCGGATCACCGCGAAGGTGATCGCCGAGCCCGGAGTGGTGGTCCGGGCGAACCGGCTGGACATCAGCCGGGTGCTCACCAACCTTCTGGACAACGCCGCCCGGCACGCCGAGTCGGAGGTCACCGTCACCGTACGGCGGGGGGACGGCGAGGCCGTCCTCGAGGTCTGCAACGACGGCAAGCAGATCGCCCCGGTCGACCAGGAGCGGATCTTCGAGCGGTTCACCCGGCTGCCGGAGGCCCGGCAGCGCGACCCCGGCGGCAGCGGTCTCGGGCTGGCCATCTCCCGGGAGATCGCCAACGCGCACGGCGGCACTCTCATCCTCGGCGACTGCGACAAGGGTGCCTGCTTCGTGCTCACCCTTCCGCTGCTGACAGAGTTATCCCCATGAGTGCTGTGGTCTTCGATCTCGATGGGGTGCTCGTCGACTCCGAACCGGTGTGGGAAGAGGTACGGCGGGCGTTCGTCGCCGACCACGGCGGGCAGTGGCAGCCCGACACCCAGCAGCGGCTCATGGGCATGAGCACGTCCGAGTGGGCTGCGTACCTGAGCGGCGAACTCGGCGTCCGGCTCCCGGCCGACGAGGTCGCCCGCGGCGTCGTGGCGCACATGGCCCGCCGGTACGAGGACGACGGCGTCCCGCTGATGCCCGGGGCGGTCGACGCGGTATGCCGGCTCGCGGCACGCTGGCCTCTCGGACTGGCCAGTTCCTCGCCGCGCCTGCTGATCGACGTCGTCCTCGACCGTACGGGGCTGACGGCGTCGTTCACGGCGACCGTGTCGACGGAGGAGGTGGCCCGCGGCAAGCCGGAGCCCGACGGATATCTCCTGGCCACGGAGCGGCTCGGCGTGGACCCGGCCGGCTGCGCCGCCGTCGAGGACTCCAGCAACGGCCTGCGGTCCGCGTACGCCGCCGGGATGCGCGTGATCGCGGTGCCGCATCCCCGCTACCCGCCCGCCGCGGACGCCCTCGCGCTCGCCACGTACGTCGCCGGGGACCTGGCGGATCTCACCGCCGAACGCGTCGCGGTCGCGCTGAACGCTCCCGGCCGCTCGTGACCGCCGCTCGCATACCCGCCTCGACGCGCAGCTAACCGGGTCGCCCGCTCCTGGCCCACCCGGTCAGGCCGGCCCGGCGGTCCAGGCGGTGAGGCCCTCCGGGGTGAGGAAGGCGTCGAAGGCCAGTTCGGAGGCGCCGATGAGGATCGCGTCCGTACCGAGCGCGGTGGGCAGGACCGGCGGTGGCCGGTCACGGTGGAAGGCCATCAGACCGTCGCGGTAGGCGTCCGCGAACGCCTCTGTCGCCTGTGCGTGGAGTCGCGTCCCCAGGCCGGACAGCGTCACCCGCTGCGGGTCGAGCGCGTTGACGAGCGCGGCCGTACCCGTTCCCAAGGCGCGGGCGACCTCGTCCAGTGCCGCGGTGCAGCCGGGATCGCCGTCGGCGGCACGGGCCAGGATCCGCGCGGCGTCGGCCCGGCCCCGTCCCGGTTCGAGGCGGGCGCCCGTCGCCCGCAGCAGGGCGGTCGCGCCGACCTGGAGCGCCCAGCAGCCGGTGGTGCCGCAGTCGCAGCGCAGGCCGGATCCGAGCAGCGGCATGTGGCCGAACTCCCCGGCGGTGCCCCGCGCGCCGTGCAGGGGGTCTCCGTCGACGAGCAGCGCGCCGCCGAGGTCGAAGTCCACGTGTAGGTGCAGGCCGAGGGCGGTGCCGTGCAGCGCGCCGCGCCGTGCCTCGGCCAGACCGGCGAGGGTGGCGTCGTTGCCGATCAGGACCGGCAGCGCGCCGGCGCGCAGGATGTCGGCCGCCGGGACGTCGCGCCAGGACAGGTGTGGGATGTCGACGACGCGGCCGTCGCGGATGGGGCCGGGTATCGCGACGCCGACGCCCACCACCCGTGACCCGAGGTCGGCCAGTTGCCGGTCGATCGCCGCGGCCAGCCCGCCCAGCACGGCCTCCGGCGGGTAGACGGCATGCGGCCGTTCCTCCCGTACGGCGACGGCGCCTCCGAGCTCCGCGGTGGCGATCGTCCAGCCGTCCTCGCGCAGGTCGACGGCGAGGGCCAGCGGCCCGTCGGGATGGGGGCCGAGGAGGGCGGTCGGGCGGCCCCGGGCCCGCTGCGGCGCCGGGCGCTCCTGGGCCAGTCGTGCGTCGGTGAGGTCGGCCACCAGGACGGCGGCCGTCCCGCGGGCGAGCCCGAGGTCGCGGGTCAATTCCGAGCGGGTGGCCTCGCCGCCTCGGTCGTGCGCGGCCCGGAGCAGGCGCAGGAGATTGTGGAGGCGGAGTTCGCCGCTGGTCGTCGCTCCGGTCACCGCACGCACCCATCGATTGTGGCAGCCCACTGTCCTCCATTATGTTCTAGGCAAGAGCAAATAGGAGGATCCGTGATCGATCCCGTGGCCAGACGCGCCCGCGTCGGCGTCTTCTCCTACTTCGGCCTGTGCGGCACGACCGTGGGCATCTGGGCCGCGAGCCTGCCCGCCCTCGCCGACCGGCTCGACCTGAGCGCCGGACGGACCGGCACCGTGCTCCTCGTGATCTCCCTCACGGCACTCGTGTCGATGCAGTTCGCGGGCCGGATGTCCGACCGCTGGTCGAGCCGTCGGCTCACCTTGGCGGCCGGCCCCCTCCACGCCCTCCTCCTGCTCGCACCGGCGCTCGCGGGCTCCTTTCCGGCACTGATCGTCGGCGCGGTCATCTTCGGCATCGGCTTCGGACTGCTCGAAGTCGGCATGAACGCGCACGCCGTCGAGGTCGAGGTCCGCTACGACCGGCCGATCATGTCGGCGTTCCACGGCATGTGGAGTCTCGGCGGCGCGGCCGGCGGCCTCGTCACGGCGGCCGCGCTGCGCGCCGGCCTCGGTGTCGAGACGCTCCTCGTCGGGACCGCGCTCATCATGACGGTGCTGTTCCTGCTTCCCGCACGCCTGCTCCTCCCCGGGGGCGGCGCCGCACCGTCTTCCGAGCCGGCCGCCGCTCCGAGGCGCGGTCGCATCTCGGGGACGATCGTGCTGCTGGGCGCGGTGATGCTCGCGGGCGCGATCTGCGAGGGCGGCGCGATGGACTGGGCGGCGATGCACGCCCGCCGGGTGCTCGGCGCGTCGGCCGACCTCGCGCCCCTTTCCTTCACGGTCTTCTCGGTCGCCATGACCACCGTACGGCTCCTCGGCGACCGGCTGCGGGGCCGGCTCGGGGTTGGCCGCACGCTTCGCCTGGCGGGCGCCCTGGCCGCCGTCGGCTACGCGTTCGTGTTCGTGGCCCCATCGGCCGGCGCCGCCGCGATGGGGTGCGCGTGGGCGGGATGGGTCCTCGTCGGCGTCGGCCTGGCGACGGTCGTGCCCGTGATCTTCAGCACGGCCGGGGCGGACCCGGACACGGCGGGACGGACGATCGCGTTGCTGACCAGCTTCGGCTACGGCGGACTGCTGGCCGGGCCCGCGGTCATCGGTCACCTGGCCGAGGCGACCTCACTGCGGACCGCGCTGGCCCTTCCCGGCGTGCTCGCCGTCTTCGTCGCCCTGGCGGGCCCTCCGGCAGCCAGGGCCCTCACCACCCGGCGCACCTCCGCGCCCGAGCCCGCGGCCCTCGAGAGCACGCCATGAGGGTCGTCGCGGGAGTCAGTCCGGGTCGCGCCACATGGGCCAGACGGGCGGGGCGCCGGGCATGTGGATCTCCCCGGTGACCCGGAAGCCGAAGCGTTCGTAATAGGGGACGTTGCTGTCCTTGGACGACTCGAGGTAGGCGGGCATCCGCTCGGCGTCGCAGCGCGACAGGCGGGACCTCAGCAGGGCGGAGCCGAGCCCGCGGCCCTGCGCCGACGGGTCGGTGCCGAGGACCGCGAGGTACCAGTGCGGCTCCGTGGGATGGGCCTTCTCCAGCTCGCCGAGGCCGCGCAGTACGGGCAGGGTCCGGCTGCCCAGGACGCGGATCAGGCTGGGCGCGCGGCGCAGCTGGACGGACAGGGGGATCTGCCATCGGCCGGGTGGATCCCACAGCGCCCCGGCCTGGACGGTCGAACCCTCGCCGGCGAGCTCGCTCGCGCCCTTCGGCAGGTGCGCGTTGCGGAGGAGCTCGGCGAAGAGCCGCGCCATCCGTTCCGGGTGGCGCGGGAACATCCACTGCCAGACCGGGTCGTCGGCGAACGCACGCCCTAATACGGCGGACAGATCGTCGACGTCGTCTTCGGTCACGCTCCGGAGGGTAGCCATGGACCCAGTGTTTCGTGCGACCATCGAGTCGTGAAGATCCTGATACGGGTGGTCATCACCGCGGTTGCGCTGTGGGTGGCCACATTGATTGTCCACGGCATCGACGTGACGGCTGCGACGACTCCGCGCAAAGTGGGCACGCTGATTGCCGTGGCCGTCGTCTTCGGCCTGATCAACGGCTTCCTCAAGCCGATCGTCAAAACGCTCGGGTGCCTGTTCTACGTGCTCACGCTCGGGCTGTTCGCGCTGGTCGTGAACGGCCTGCTGCTGTGGCTGGCGAGCTGGTCCGCCGGGAAGCTCAACCTGCCGTTCCACGTGTCCGGCTTCTGGGCGGCGTTCTGGGGGGCGATCGTCGTCGGCCTGGTGAGCTGGCTGCTCAACCTCTTCGTCCACGACGACGAGGACTGACCGCCTCCCCCGGGCTCACGGGGTCAGGCCGGCGTCCTTGAGGTGCTCGGTGTCGTTGAACGTGACGAGGCGGAGCTCCCCCTCCTCGCGGGCCCAGATGGTGAGCGAGCAGTTGGCCACCAGGGTGCGTTCCACATCGAGGAGCTCTTCTTCGGACAGGCGCTCGACGATGTAGCGCGTCAGGACGACGATCGCGTCGTGCGCGACGACGAGGACGCGGCCGTCGGGGTGTTCGCGCTCCACGTCGGCGAGGACGCTGCGCAGCCGCAGCGCCACGTCGGCCCAGGACTCACCGGCGGGCGGCCGGTAGTAGAACTTCCCGAGCCGGCGCTTCTGTTCGACCTGCTCCGGGAAGCGGGCCTCGATGCCGCGCTGTGTGAGGAGGTAGAGGATGCCGACCTCGCGGTCGCGCAGGCGCTCGTCCAGGATGATCGGCGGAGGATCGGGGAGCTGCTCGAGGGCGAGGCGTGCGGTGTCCCGCGCCCGGAGGTACGGCGAGGACAGTACGACCGTGGGCCGCTCGTCCGGGGGCAGTGCGGCCAGCCGGCGGCCGAGCGCCGTCGCCTGCTCCCGGCCGAGGCGGGACAGGGGGACGTCGGCGTCGCGCAGCGCGAGGTCGACCGCATGGAGCCCGTTGGCCTCGGCCTCCTGCCCGGCGACGTTGGCCGTGCTCTCGCCGTGCCGGGCCATCGCCAGCCACTCGATTGATCTCACAGCATTGTGACCTTACCCGTACACCCTCACGGCATGGGGCAGGCCTGTCCGCGCTGCGTCGGCGAACCGGCCACACGCGGCTGATGACGGCGCACGCCGACGCTGCGCCCGCACATGTCGAGGTCACTGTCTGTTGTTATCGCCGTTCAAAAAGTGATGCAACGAGCAAATCGGTACTTCTGCGGCAAAAGGTGACCAAGGGGAATTAGTGGGGTAGGCTCGCCGCTGTTTCGGTCGTCCCGGGAGGAGTATCAGTCGTATCGGTGGCCCATCCGGTGAGCAGGCTCACCTTTGGTTCGCGCTGAGACCTGCGCGGCTCAGGGGAGCCGATGACAGGGAGTGAGGTACGGCTTGGCGGCGAACGCATCCGGCTCGGATCGGCCCGGGTCGTACGGAGAGCACCTGCTTCAGCGGGTCTTTGGCACCGATCAGCGAGCTGAGGGCTTCTACGACAGGCAGGTACGGGACCGGCTGAACCCGCGTATGCGGGAATTCATCGGCAGCCAGGAAATGGCGTTCGTCGCGACCGCCGACGCCCAGGGCGAGTGCGACTGCACGTTCCGCGCCGGACCACCCGGCTTCATCAAGGTCATCGACGATGGAACCATCGCCTACCCGGAGTTCCACGGCAACGGCGTCATGGCCAGCCTCGGCAACATCGTCGAGAACGGGCACATCGGCGTCCTGATGATCGATTTCTTCAACGACCTCGTCGGGCTGCACGTCAACGGGCGGGCTCGCATCATCACCGCGGAGGCGGCGACGGACTACGGGCTGTCCGAGGACGAATCCGCATCAGGCCGTCGCGCTGAGCGGTGGGTCGTCGTCAGCGTCGAGGAGGCCTACATCCATTGCTCGAAGAACATTCCACTCCTCAAGAAGGAAGACCGCAGGGCAAGGACGGCCGACAGGTCGGTACGTCCCGCTGGAGCCGGCTACTTCACCGGCGAGGCGGAGAACAGCCAACCCCTGAGGACGTCACCGCCGGAGAGCCCGTCGCCACTGACGCGAGCGCCGGCGACGCCCCGGGAGCCGCGCCCGTGAGCGTGGACATCCCCCTCCTGCGTGAGAGTTGGGGACTCGTCTCCGAGAGCCAGGAGAAGGTGGCCGCACAGTTCTACGGCTTGCTCTTCTCGCGGTATCCGAAGATTCGCCTGTTGTTCCCGGCGGGGATGGACGCGCAGCGAGACCGGTTGGTCCAGGCCCTCACCTATGTGGTCCTCAACCTCGAGGACTCCGCGAGCGTGACCGCCTACCTCGGCGAACTCGCGAGGGACCATCGCAAGTTCGACGTGCGGCCGGAGCACTATCCCGCCGTCGGGCGGTGCCTGATCGCCGCGATGCGGGCCGTCGCCGGCGAAGCGTGGAAGCAGGAGTTCAGCGACGCGTGGCTGGCGGCCTACGAACTGATCGCCACGATCATGATCCAGGCTGCGGCGCAGGACGAGGGCTTCTCCCCTCCCTACTGGAACGCCCGGGTCATCGCCCACGAGCAGAGATCGCCCGAGACCGCCGTCATCACGGTGGAGCCGGACCAGCCTTATCCCTTCCTCGCCGGTCAATACGCCACGATCCAGGTCGCTCGCTGGCCGCGGATCTGGCGGGCGTACTCGATCGCGAACGCCCCGAGCCCGGACAACCACCTCACCTTTCACGTGCGGCTGATTCCGGCCGGCTGGGTCAGCACCACCCTCATCCGCCAGACGTCCGTCGGGGATCAGCTGATGCTCGGACCACCGCGGGGCATGATGACACTGCCCTCACCCGTGCCGGAGAGGTTGCTGTGCCTCGCCGGGGGGACCGGGCTCGCCCCGCTAAAAGCGATCGCCGAGGAGACGCTGCGGACGAGCAGCGCGGCCGACATCACCTTGATCCACGGCGTGCGACGGCAGGCGGACTTCTACGACGTGGAGGACATGACGCGCCTGGCCACGGCGCACGGTCGGCTTCGCCTGATCGCGGCGGTGTCGGACGACCCCGACCACCCGCCGAGCCGGACGGTCGCCGACGTCGTCGGGCGAGACCACGTCGAGGCGTGGCCCATGACATTCGTCTGCGGGCCCCCCGAGATGGTCCTGAGCACGCTCGACCTGCTCTCCCGCCTGGGCCTGCCGGCGCACCGGATCCGGAGTGAACCGGACGCCGGCCAGATCATGCACCGGCTTCGCGCGCACGCCCCCATCTGATGGAGGATCGGCCTGCGCGGTCTCTGCCGCCGGCCGCGTCTCGCCGTACGCCTCACGACATCGGGCAGGTCTGCCCGCATGTGAGGCGGATGAGCATCTGCAGGAAGACCTGCTGAACCTGCCGTGGGTCGAGGGTGACGAACGCCTCCCCACCGGTCGCCGCGGCGATCCGCTGGAGCGATCCCGGGTCGATGTCCGGGCCGAAGGCGATGGGGACGATCGTGACCGGCCGCATGGGGTCGGAGGCCCGCTTCAGCTCCGTCAGGAGGGTCTGCAGTGAGATGGTGCGGCCCGGGTCGTAGTTGATTCCGTCGGTCAGCAGCACCACGACGTTGTTGTGGTCGGGCTGGTAGGTCCGTACGGCCTCCCGGTAGGCGGCGAGGACGGAGTCGTACAGGCTGGTGCGTGTGTGCGGCACCGGCGCGGCGGCGGCGAACGACCGTTCGAGGAGGTTCCGCTGTGATCCCGCGCCGACCCTGTCGCTGAGGGTCCGGAAGGGCACGATCTGGTGATAGTCGCGGTCGCCGTCCAGCTGGGTGGCGAACTCCCACAGCGCCACCTGGGAGTTGTCGCTGAGGATGTGGACCCCGCCGACCGCGACCTTGGCGGTGGCCTGCATGCGGGTGTCCTGCGTCTGCGGGACCGGGTCGGCCATGGACGGGGAGACGTCGAGGAGGATCAGCATGCGCGCGCCGAGCACGGTGCGCTGCCACATCTGCAGGACCCGGCCGACGTTCGTCGGGTCGGGGGACGGGAGCCGGTCCGGGACGCGGGCGGCGACGCCGTACCGCTCGTCGAAGTCCGTCCCGGCGACTCCGTCGGGGGTGCGCAGCCCGAGCCCCTGCAGCGCCACGCGGGTCTGGGACTGGGCGAGCGTGGCCTGGAAGTCCTCGACGGTTCTCGACCGCTTGCGGTCGGTGGTGGTGGAGACGTACGGGAAGTCGAGGGCGAGTGTGCGACCGTCGGGGTAGAGCGCGGTGACGGGCGGGGTGGCGTCGGTGTGGCCGTGCTGCCAGACCGACTGCTCGGACAGCACGACGGCGGTCGGCGGCCGGGAGGTCGGCCGGGAGGTCGGTCGGGGTGGGTTGGTCGGGGACGACACCGGTGGGTTGGTCGGGGAAGACCCGGTCGGAGAGGAGGCCGCCCCCTTGGCGATCTCCGCGTAGGCGGATCGCTCGTCGGGGAGGGCGGTGCCGAGGTCGGAGTAGAGCGTGACGGCGAAGGTCGCGAGCCCGGTCTTGCCGGAGCCGGCAGCGTTCTGGGCGAGGAGCAGCGCGCCGAGACCGGTGGCCTCCGCGGCCGGGTCGAGGAAGCGTACGCGCAGGGGAGGCTGTGCGCCCCCGGTGCCCGGCAACTGGTGGGACAGCAGGAGCCGCCAGTCGGCGGTGCCCGGCGCGTGCCCGCGCGGGACGGCGAGGACCAGCGGCGACATCGCGACCGAAGCGCCGGACGGCCGTACGACGGCGGCGCCCGCGCCGGTGCGGCGGGCGATCGGGAGCCAGAGCGACGAGTCGGGGATCCACGCGTCGGGGCGTTCCGCCCCCGGGTCGGAACCCTGCCCCGACAGGTTGGCGGCGACCTCGGAGGGCCGCTGGCGGCGTACGGTGACGCGGGCGCAGGAGGCGCCGGCGTTGTAGCGGCGCGCGGCCTGCTCGATCGCCGGGCCGATCGACGGGGCGACGGCGACGGTGATCGACTGGTCGGCGCATCCGCTCGAGCCGGAGCCGAGCGAGCAGGCGGCGAGCGTCGGCACGACGACCGACAGCATGCCCAGTGCCTTGGCCGAGAGAGCACGGCGAGAGTAAGGCATCGCAGGCGTCCGTCCCGTTCATTGACGGCTTCCCGTCACTTCTCCGGAGATTATCCGGTTAAAGCCTGCTAATAACGCCTGCTTCCGGACAATTCGGCAACGGTCGCCGGACGGGCGATACCCCCTACGCCACAGGGGTCCCGGACGTCGCATGATGATCCGTTAAACGCGTCCGCACGACCGTTTCCGGACATTGACAAATGGGACGACTGACGTGCGGAAGAAAGTCTGACTAGAATCTCCGCCGTGGGACGTCATGTCTCGCCTGAGCGCAGGCGGTCGCTCCGCGCCTCGACGGCCGCCGCCGTCGCCGGGATCCTTCTGCTGACCGGCGCGGTGGGCTTCGCCGGCTACTCGATCTGGGCGCAGGTCCGCGCCCCCACCCGGGCCCGGCCCACGACCGCCACCGCCCCGAAGGCGACGCTGACCCTGACGGTCACCGGCCCGCGCTGCCAGGTGTTCGTCGGCGTTCCGGGCGGCGACATCCTGGTCAACCGCACTCTCGCGCACGGTCAGTCCGTACGCTTCGACGACCCGAGCCTCAACGTCGTCCTCGACGACGCCGGAGCCGTCCAGGTGTACGTCAACGGCGTCCGGCGGCCCCCGGGCGAGCCCGGCCGCCGCGTCGCGTTCACCGCCGTCCGCTCCTGAGATGCCACCCGGGGTCGTCGCCTTTCGCCGCGCGGAAGGCGACGACCCTGAAACTGGACGGAGTCGCGGGTCAGGCCGCCGTGCGGCGTCTGCGGAGCAGCGCTACGCCGCCGACCACCACGGCGACGACGACGGCGCCCAGGCCGACCCACAACCAGCCCGCGCTGGACGTGGATGTGGTCTTCTGGGCGGCCGGCGTGCTCGACGGCGCGCCCGCCGCCGGAGCGGCGGAGCCGGTCGCCGGGGAGGTCGCGGCCGGAGACGTGGCGGCCGGGGATGTTCCGCCGACGACCGTGAACTTGTAGTCGCCGGTCACCGGGTGCCCGTCCTCCGCGACCACTCGCCAGCCGACGGTGTAGACCCCCGGCGGGAGGACGCCGCCGACCTGCTCGGTCACCGTGGCGTCCGTCGCCTGCGCCTTGCCGGACTCGTGGTGGCCGCCCTTGGCGTCGAGCACGACGATGCCCGGGAAGCGCACCGCTTCGGCGAAGGTCAGCTTGATCCGGGCCGGTGACGGCACCTTCGAGTTCTTGGCGGGCACGGCGGCGGTGAGCGTGGTGTGGGCTTCGGCGGGTGCGGCGCCGAGGACGCCGGTGAGGAGGCCGGCGAGGGTCGTCGCGGTGACCGCGGCCGTGAACCGGGCGACCGGTCCTCGGCGGGTCCCCGTGCGGCGGGCCGTTCGCGGACCGGCCGATCGGCGGGGTGGATGCGCCATGCGCATGGAAGTTCTCCGTTCGTGATGTTCGGGGAGCGTGCTGGGGCGTATCCGGTGGATCTTGTTCGTGGCGAGGCGTGCTCTGGACGCCGCGCAGACGCGGAGATCCGCCGGACGCGCCCTGGGGACCGGATTCGCCGATCCGGTCCGTCGGGCGTTCAGCCGAACGCGGGGAACGGAGAGGGCGGCCCGCGCCGGGTGAGGATGTGGCGGAGGAGATGCTCCGGCGGTCCGGTCACCGTGTCGGCGACGGGGTGCGGGTACGGCGCGGGCAGGGGAACAGGCGAGGTCAGGAGCGCCCGCCACGGTCGTACGGCGGCGGCCGCGACCTTCCGGGCCAGCCGCCACACGGCGCGCTCGCCGCGCCGCAGCCACCAGGCCGAGACGGCGGCGGCCGTCACGTGCGCGAGCGTCATCGTCCGGGTGCCGTGGGAGGCCAGGACCGCCGGGTGATGGGCCAGGTGCTGGCCGTGCTGCGCCGCCGTGAACAGGACGTGCAGCATGAACTGCCCGCCGAGCAGCCCGGCGAGGATGGTGCCCAGGGACCGCTCGGTCCCCGCCAGCACGACGCCGACGACGGTCAGCCCGGCCAGCCCCGCCGCCACGGCCGCCGCGGGGACGGACGCGTGGGACGCCGTCGTATGCCCGACGACGGCAAGGGCCGTGCACACGGCGGCGAACACCACCGCGCGGGGCAGACGGAAGACCGGCTCACTGGGCATGACCCTTCCATCCTCCCATCGCCGATACGGGAGTGTTTTGAGGGCGGACTATTGACGCCCGCGCCCGCTGTATCTAATTTTCATACGTCCGCATGATCCTGTTTATTCTTTTCAACCGACGCGGCAGGAGAGTCCATGGCCCCGCTCGTCCGCCGTTCCGCCCGGACGCGTTCCCGGACCGGGGCGCGAGACCGGAGGTTCGGGGTCGTGGTCGCCGACATGGCGGCCATCATGGCCCGGCGACGTGGTCCTAAGCTGCTGCTAGGCGACTTCAACGCCGAGCCGGACGCATCCGAGCTCGCGCCGCTGTGGACGCGGCTGCGCGACGCGCTGACCGTCGCCGGGAAGCGTACGACGCCCACGTGGCCCGCCGACGCGCCGGTCAAGCGCATCGACTACATCACGTTCACCCCGGGCCCGCGGGTCACCGGCGTCTTCGTGCCGGACACGCTCGCCTCCGACCACCGGCCCGTCGTGGCCGATCTGAGGGGAATCCGATCATGACGACACGGCGCGGAATGCTTCGCGGAATCGCGGTCGCCGGCGCGGCCGTCCCGTTCGCCTCCCTTGATCTCCCGGCGTCCCAGGCCGCGACCGGCCGAGGGGTGTCGACGGGCTTCGAGGTGCTGCGCGCCGGGGGCTATCAGGAGCTTCGCGGCCAGAAGGTGGGGATGGTCGCCAACCCGACCGCGGTGATCCGCGACCTGAGCCACGAGGTCGACATCATGCACAGCGGGTCCGGCGTGGACCTGGTCGCGGTCTTCGGCCCCGAGCACGGCTTCCGCGGCTCGGCGCAGGCCGGCGGCTCGGAGGGCTCCTACAAGGACCCGCGCACCGGGATCGCGGTCTACGACGCCTACGCCAAGACCCCCGATCAGATCGCCGCCGACTTCACCAAGGCCGGTGTCGACACGATCGTCTTCGACATCCAGGACGCCGGCGCGCGCTTCTACACCTACATCTGGACGATGTACGACTGCATGCGCGCGGCGATCCAGGCGGGCAAGCGCTTCGTCGTGCTCGACCGGCCGAACCCCCTCGGCGGCCTCGAGGCGACCGGGCCCGTCCTGCATCCGGAGTACGCCTCCGGCGTGGGCCGCGCGCCGATCGCCCAGCAGCACGGCATGACCGTCGGGGAGCTCGCCCGGTTCTTCGACGGGGAGTTCCTGGGCGGGAAGGCGAAGCCGCAGGTCGTGCGGATGCGCGGGTGGCGGCGCGGCATGACGTACGAGGAGACGGGCCTGCCGTGGGTGCCGCCCTCCCCGAACATGCCGACGGTCGACACGGCGGTCGTCTATCCGGGCATGGGGCTGTTCGAGGCCGTGAACCTCTCGGAGGGGCGCGGCACGACCCTGCCGTTCCAGCTGGTCGGCGCGCCGTACGTCGACTGGCACTGGGTCGACGACCTGAACGGCCTCGGCCTGCCGGGCGTGCGGTTCCGCGAGGCGTACTTCGTGCCGACGTTCTCCAAGTGGGTGAACAAGAACTGCGGAGGCGTGCAGCTGGACGTCACCGACCGGCGGCGCTACGACCCGATCCGCACCGCCCTCGCCATGATCATCAGTGCCCGGCGGCTCTACCCGAAGGACTTCGCCTGGCGGGAGAGCAAGCCCCCGTACGACATCGACACGCTCTCCGGCTCGGACCAGGTCCGTACCGCCATCGACGGCGGCGCGAACGTCGACCAGGTCGTCGCCGGCTGGCAGGGCGACCTGGCGCGGTTCCGCGCCCGGCGGGCCCACTACCTGCTGTACCGCTGAGCCACCCCTCCGACCCCCGGGAGAGACGATGCGCCGTGCCCTGCCGATCTTCGTTGCCCTCGCGGGCCTGTGCGCCCCGGTCGCGGCGGCGCACGCCGACCCGGTGAAGGGAGCGTCCACCGCCGGGCCGGTCCGGAAGGGGGCGTCCGCTCCCGCGCGGACGAGCGCCGCCGGGCCGCCGACCGTCACCGCCGCGGACCTGCGGTTCACCCCCGGCCGCGAGATCCGGTACGGCTCCCCGCAGCGGGCCGGGCTGCTGCCCGACGCGGTCGCGGCCATCGCCAAGGACGCCGCCGGCTACATGAACCCCTCGCCGACCACCCCGCTCTACCCGGGCGCCGTGGTGCTGGCCGCCCGGAACGGCGTCGTCGCCGAGCATGAGGCGATGGGGTACGCGCTGCGGTACGCCGACGACAAGCCGACCGAGCTGCCGCGCGACCAGTGGATCCCGATGCGCAAGGACACGATCTTCGACCTGGCGTCCATGTCGAAGCTGTTCACCACCGTCGCGGCGATCCAGCAGATCCAGCGGGGCCGCATCGACCTGAACGCCACCGTCGCGACCTACCTGCCGGGCTTCGCCCAGAACGGCAAGGGCGCGATCACCGTCCGCGAGCTGCTCACCCACACCAGCGGCCTGCGGCCCGACCTGCCGTTCTACAACTACAGCGGCCGCGCGGCACAGGAGGCGGCGCTGTTCGCGGACACGCCGCAGGCCACGCCCGGCACCGCCTACATCTACTCCGACCTCAACATGATCACGATGCAGTTCGTGCTGGAGAAGGTGACCGGCAAGACCCTGGACGCCCTCGTCCGGGACGGCATCACCGGGCCGCTCGGCATGCGCGACACCGGCTACAACCCGCCCGCGTCGGAGAAGCCGCGGATCGCCGCCACGGAGTACGAGCACAAGCCGGACGCCGCCCTCGACCGCGGCCTCGTCTGGGGCCAGGTGCACGACGAGAACTCCTACGCCCTCGGCGGTGTCGCCGGCCACGCCGGGGTGTTCTCCACCGCCCACGACATCGCGATCTTCGCCCAGATGATCCTCGACGGCGGGCGGTACGGCCACGCCCGCGTCCTGTCCGAGGACTCCGTGCGGCTGCTGTTCACCGACTTCAACACCGCGTTCCCCGGCAACGCCCACGGGCTCGGCTTCGAGATCGGCCTGCGCTGGTACGAGGACGCCATGGCCTCTCCGGTCACGATCGGCCACACCGGCTACACGGGCACCAGCATCGTGATCGACCCGATCTCCCGGTCGTTCGTGATCCTCCTCACCAACCGGGTGCACCCCAGCCGCAACTGGGGCAGCATCAACCCCGCCCGCCGCGCCGTCGCCCACGACCTCGCCCGCGCCGTCCCCGTACGGCCGGCCGACGGGCGCGACGCGTGGTTCTCCCAGATGAACGACGGCACGACCGCGACCCTGACCGCGCCGATGCCCGCCGGCGCCTCCCGGCTGTCCTTCCACCTCTGGTACGACACGGAGGAGACCGACACCGGCGTGCTCGAGACCTCCCCGGACGGGAAGACCTGGACGCCCGCACCGCTGTCCCTGCGGGCCGGGCGCACCGCGTGGACCGTCAACGGGGCGTTCTCCGGGTTCGCCGGGCGGCGCTGGGCGACCGCGACCGCGACACTCCCGGCGGGCACGACCTCGGTCCGCTGGCGCTACACGACCGACCCGGCGTACGAGGGACGCGGCGTGTACGTCGACGGCGTACGGGCCCGGGACGCCGCCGGCCGCCTGGTCTTCGACGGCGAACGCCCCGCCGACGCCGCCCGTTTCCAGCCCGTCGGCTGGGTCCGCAGCGCGAACTGACGCTCTTCTAACAGGAGGGCAGCGAGTTGGTCTCGCTGATGATATCGATGTCTCTCACCCAGCCCCAGTTGCCATTGTCCGCCTCGGTGTATTCCCAGCGGGTCGGATGGGGGCCGCCGACCGTCGCTCCATAGTCGCATCGGGTGAGGAACCAGTTGGTTCCCGTGGTGAGATAACCGACCACGCCGTATTTGGGGTTCCAGTCCGTGTATACGGCCGTGCCGGGGACGTTGTAACAGTAATAGGCCTCTCTGGTATGGCCCGAGGGATCGGTTCGGGTGAAGTGTGCGTCCCAGCAGCTGGAGGCCGCGCTGGCCGTACCGGCATGAGCCACCGCGAACGTTCCGCAGAAAACCGCCGTCGCAGCGATGGCGGTGATCTTTCGTGAAATGTGCATGACTTCCTCTTCGTCTGGGCCCAACGGATGTGAAGTAAATCCCCGAAACCGGTGATGCGGATTTCCAGCGGGATTTCGGTCAGCCTGACATCCCTAACCGCCACCGGCAAGAATGTTTAGCCAGGACAAAAACTCCCAGCTGGCGCCCCCTGTCGGGCCGTCGGCTGGATCCCGAGCTCGGCCCGGGCGCGCGGAGGATCGACCGCACGGACGAAGTGATCTTGCGGTCGTCCGTCCGGAACGTTGGTTTTGAGCGGCCTGATCCGGCTAGAGTGGGAGAGCGAGGGGAGTACTTCCCAGCGCCCACCCGGTCAGTACGGGCCTCCCACGAGGTCCCCGGGCGGCGGCCCGCACTCTTACGGCGGGTGAAGGAGACCTCGGACGCTTTGACGTTCCGGGAGTTCTCGTATGTCCGAGTCCATTGCCTCGCCGCTGCTGTGGACGATCACCATCGCCGGTGTTCTCGCCCTGTTCGCGGTCGATCTGATGCTCACGCGCCGCCCGCACACACCCTCGCTGCGCGAGTCGCTGGCATGGTCGGGCTTCTATGTGGCACTGCCGATCCTGTTCGGCGTCTTCGCCTGGAAGTGGTTCGGGGCGTCGATCGGGACGGAGTACTTCACCGGTTACCTGGTCGAGAAGTCGTTGTCGGTCGACAACCTCTTCGTGTTCATGCTGCTGCTCGCCGCCTTCGCCGTTCCCTCGGTCCTCACCCAGCGCGTCCTGCTCTACGGCATCGCGGGGGCGCTCGTACTGCGCGCGATCTTCATTGTGATCGGCGCGGCGGCGCTGCAGGCGATCGACTGGGCGTTCCTGCTGTTCGGCGCGATCCTGCTCGCGACCGCCGTGAAGATCATCAAGGACACGGTCAAGGGCACGGACCACGACGTCGACGTCTCATCGCTGCGCTCCGTGCGCCTGCTGCGCCGCTTCATGCCGGTGACCGACGACTACCAGGGCCCGCGGATGTTCGCGCGGAAGGGCGGCCGCCGGGCACTGACGCCGTTCGCGCTCGTCGTCGTGGCGGTGTTCGGCGCCGACGTGGTGTTCGCCGTCGACTCCATCCCCGCCGTGTACGGCATCACCCAGGACCCCTACCTCGTCTTCACCGCGAACGCCTTCTCCCTGTTCGGCCTGCGCGCGCTGTACTTCGTGCTGCAGAACACGCTGAGCAAGCTCGTCCACCTCGGCTACGGGCTCGCCGTCATCCTCGCCTTCATCGGGGTCAAACTGGTGCTGCACTGGGCGCACGGCTCCTGGTCGCAGGTGCCCGAGGTCCCGACGCCGCTGTCCCTCGCCGTCATCGTCGTGACACTCCTCACCGTCACCGCGACCAGCATGTACGCTCGGCACCGCGCTCCGTCCCGGCTCCGCGCCGCCGAGGACTGACCGAAACTGGTATCACGGGTGACATGCGGAGCAAAGACGAGCTGACGGCCGCCATCAGGAACGCCGGTCCGGCCGTCCTCGTGATCAATACCCGGGCCCGTATGGGTGCGGCGCTCCTCCACCGCGCGCCCAGGCTCCTCGCCGAGCAGGGCATCACGGTGGCCCGGGTGATCAACGTACGGCGGCCGGAGCGCTTGGCGCGGGCCCTCGACGAGGCCGTCGCCGACGCACCGGACCTGCTCGTCGCGGCGGGCGGCGACGGCACGCTGAGCGCGGCGGGCAAGCGCCTGGCCGGGCTGGACATGGCGCTCGGCGTGCTGCCCGTCGGCACCACCAACAACTTCGCCCGCAGCCTCGGCTGGCCGGGGAGCCTCGACGCCGCGATGGCGACACTCGCGTCGGGCAAGGTCGCCGACGTCGACCTCGGACAGGCCGGCCCCGACGCCTTCACCAACATGGTCAGCCTGGGCGTTTCCGTCCAGGTCGCCGGCCGGGTGCCGCACCGCCTCAAGCGGCATCTCGGCCGGTCCGCGTACCCGCTGACCGCCCTGTCCGCGCTTCCCGGCCACCGGCCGTTCCGGGCATGCATCACCGCCGGCGACACCACGCTGGAGTTCGAGACGCACCAGCTCAACATCGCCAACGGTGCCTTCCACGGCGGCCGCCGCATCGCGCGCGACGCCGACATCGACGACCGGCTGCTGCTCGCCTACCGCTTCGGCGCGGGCAGCCGTCTCCACCTGATCGGCTCGGCGGTCCGGCACGCGCTCACCGGGTCGTACCTCACCATGGACGACGAGCCGTTCCTGACCACCGGCGACCTGCACCTGGAGACCGACCCCGCCCTGCCGTTGGACATCGACGGCGAGATCCGCGGCCGCACCCCGGTCCGCATCCACATCCGCCCCAACGCCCTTCGCGTCATGGTCCCCCAGGACTTCATCGACCGCTGACCAGCTGGGCCGTTGCCCGTACCCAGTCGGCACGAGAGTGGTCAACAGTTCGTCTCCGAGGTCGCATAAGTGCGCATAAGAACGATTGAGTGCTCTGGCCGCCTAAGCCGACTTCATAGGCGCCCTGCCGATATCGGCAGGGTCGGCCATGCACGATTGGAATACCTCTGCTAACTCACCGAACCTGCGTTGCTACTTTGGGTTGACGTAGTTGTCATGGCGTCACTAGTCTTCGAACGTGCGTTCAGCCTCGCGCCCCCTTTCGTCCCCGGCCGATAGCCCTGCCCGTGGGTTTGCTGCGCCGTTCGTTGCGTTGGATCCATTTGGTGTGGCGATCCGTGACCGCCTGAAGGATCTGACGCTGGCCGATGTGAAGGTGCTGCGCCTCGTGGGTGACCACCTCGGCTCGCTGGCCTCCTCCGATCTGAAGGCACGGTGCGCGGCCGGGCTCGATCATGACACCGGTCAGTGGGCAGAGCGGAAACGGGCGCTGACCGGCGAGTCGTCCTCGCGCTGGGCCGGTTCGATCACCAAAGCCACGCATGACCAATGGGCGCTGGCACGGCGCAGCCAACTCGCTCACATCCGCAGCATCGAGGCCGGGATCGCCACGATCAGCCAACGCCTGTCCCTGCCAGTCGGCGAGAAGGGTACGAAGCAATCACTGGGCGGCTATAGCAGCGCGCAGGAGTGGTTCGCCAAGACCCGGCGCCTGCACGTGCTCCAGGACCGGCTCGAACAACAGCGGGCCGACCACCAGGCCGGGCGGGTTCGCGTCGTGCGTGGCGGTAAGAGGCTGCTGCGTGCCCGGCACAACCTGGAGGCCGCCGAGATCACCGAAGCCGAATGGCGTAAGAAGTGGGAGGCCGCGCGCCGGTTCCTGGCCGCTGATGGTGAGTCCGGCAAGCGGTACGGGAACGAGACGATCCGCGTCACCCCGGACGGTGAGGTCTCCATCAAGCTCCCGGCGCCGTTGGCGTACCTGGCCAACACCGATCACGGCCGGTACATCCTCACGGGAAAGGTGTCGTTCCCGCACCGGGGCGACCAATGGCGCGACCGCATCAGCGTGAACCGGGCGGTGGCCTACCGCATTTGCGAAGACATCCAGCGCGGGCGCTGGTATCTGACCGCCTCTTGGACCATCCCACCAGTCAAGACCGTTCCCCTGCAGGCCGTTCGGGCTGGTGGCCTGATCGGTGTGGACACCAACGCCGACCACCTGGCCGCCTGGCGCCTCGACACCCACGGCAACCCTGTCGGCGACCCGCGTCGATTCGACTACGACCTGACCGGCAACACGCAGCACCGTGACGCCCAAATCCGCCACGCCCTCATCCGCCTCCTGCACTGGGCCGAACGACACGGCCTGGCCATCGCGATCGAAGACCTCAACTTCCAAGCAGAGACGACGCGCGAAAAACACGGGCGCCGCAAGCGATTCCGCAACCTGATCTCCGGCATGCCCACCAGCAAGCTACGCAGCAGGCTGGTGTCGATGGCCGCCGAACTCGGCATCACCATCGTCGCCGTCGACCCCGCCTACACCAGCAAATGGGGCGCCCAGCACTGGCAAAAACCCCTCACCAGCAAGAATCGGAATGCCACTCGCCACGACGCGGCAGCGGTGGCGATCGGACGACGCGCCCTGGGACACCCGATCCGGCGACGGACGACACCGCCCCCGCACGACCAGAGCGATCGTGCGGGGCATCGGACCGTCCAGGCCGAACCGGATGTCCCGGGGCGTGAGGAACCCTGCCCCCGCATCCCCGGACCACGGATACGATCCGCCGGGACCGGACGCGGAGCGAACGCGGGGGACCAGCGTGCCCAACACCGTTCGGGACACGCGGCTGAGCACCTACAACTTATGCTCAGTCCCTAGGAACGGTTCGTGCCGCTCATGCGCTGAGGACTTCGTGCAGGACAAACTCGCGTCCCTGCTTCCCAACCCGCCTGAGGTCATGCAGGGGAGGTCGCGGCGGCCTCCGCGTAGCGGCGTTCGAAGAACCTGGCGATCCCCGGTGCTCGCTCACCCTATAGACAGCGAACACCGGCGACCTCTTGGTCAGCGGGCCGCCTAGCTAGGCCATTGTCCATGCCTGCTCGGCGCAAAGCGTCGGCCATCGCGCCGCCCGCCCCGGAGGTTTAATCGGTGCTGGCTGCACTCGTTCGCCGTTTTCTGACGTCGTGTTCGTCTCGTCGATAGACCTCACGACTCCAGTACCGCGAAGACGACCTTGCCGGCATTTTCGGCGAGGGGACGGACGCCCCAGCACCGGCTGAGCTGTTCCACCACGAACAGCCCTCGGCCCGACTCATCGACCGGCTCTGCCTCTTGGGCGTGTGGCATGGTGACGGCGGCGTCCTCCACCTCCAACCACAGCGCACCGTCGTCGGTGCGGGCAAGACGTACGGTGACCTCGTCTCCTGCGGCATAGCGGACAGTGTTGGTGACGAGTTCGCTCGCCACCAGGCATGCCGCGTAGTCGTCCATGCCCCAGTCGCCCAGTGTGAGGCGGACGAACCTGCGAACCTCCGCCACGGCCTCCGGGCAGCGCTTCACGACGATCTCGACCTGCGTCGCCTCCGCCATGTAACCCTCGCTGACTGTTGGTGATGTATCAGTCACATGAAGTCACATTCCGGCCTATGATGTGTCTGCCGCTCACACGCGGCAGGTAGTGGCAAGTCGTTGGCTGAAATCGGAAGGTTCCACCAAGAGAGGCACGTGCCATGCCGCCCCGTCGTCAGCGTTACCGCGAGTCGCCCGCACTCGTCGCCTTCGGCCGTCAGATGCGTCGAATGCGTGAAGCGAGGGGTCTCACGCAGGAGGCCATCGCTCGTCTGACAAAGGTGAGTGCTCCTCAGGTGAGCAAGATCGAGGCCGGGAAGAAGCGTGCCACTCGATCATTCGTGAGGGTCGTCGATGAATTCCTCAAAGCGGGTGGGGCGCTGATCAGCCTGTGGGAGGACCTGAACGAAGACGGCCACCCGGTACCGATCTGGTTCGACTGGCCGCGGATAGAGGCAGACGCGATTGAGCTGACGTGCTATCAGCTATCGGTGATGGCCGGGCTGGCGCAGTCGGCGGCCTACGCGACGGCGATCCTCCACGGTAATAAGGAGGCTGTGGACGCGCGTTTGGAACGCCAGAAACTCTTCGATAAGGAGAATGCTCCTACCGTGGCGCTGTTGGTCGACGAGCAGGCTCTGTACCGCCCGGTCGGCACGGCCGAGACTATGCGTGACCAACTGCACCACCTGCTTTCACTGAGTGAGTGCCCGAACGTGACGGTGCAGGTCGTGAGCAGCAGCGGCGAACACCCCGGGAACGGCAGCAGCTTCGTCGTTGCAACGATGGCCGATATGAGCCGGGTAGCTTATGTTGAGACGGTAATACGAGGACTCGTAACGGATGACCCTGCGGACCTCGCAACGCTCTCGCGCGTTCTGGTCGATCTCCGCAACAGAACGCTCCCAGGGCACATGTCACGGGATGTCATCAGGAAGGTGGCCGAAGAGCGATGGACCTAAGCGGTGTCGAGTGGCGTAAGGCAACGCGAAGCTTGAGCAACGGCGGCGAATGCGTCGAGGTCGCAGCTTTCCCCGGCATGGAGGTCGTCCGTGACAGCGTGGTTGCTGACGGCTCCGTGCTTACATCAAGGAGCGGGCGGAAGAGTCGTGACACCGAGCTTTCAGAAGTGGGACCGGGACATCTATGTCGAGGCGAGTGGGAGGGCCTGAGAAGGCTGAACGTCGGCGCCGGGCGCTGATGGCGCGGGCGGATATCACCGACCCGGGGAAGTCCGCAGCGGGTCGGCTATCGCGCCGCCGCCTCCGCCGTCGGCGGTGAGCGGCGCGTTTCCGGTGATTGCCGGAGGACTCGGGAGCGAGGTGGCCCTCGCAAGGGGGTACGGGTCTCGGTAGAGGACGAACTCGAAACTCGAGGGGATCAGCCATGTACGCAGCAATCCGGCGGTATGAAGGGGTGACCGATTCGGCGGAGGCGGGGCGCCTGGTGAACGAGGCGTTTGTGCCGCTCATGCGGCAGATCCCGGGCTTCGTGGCCTACTACTGGGTCGATGCGGGGAACGGGGTCATGATCTCGACCAGCGTCTTCGAGGACGAGACCGGTGCCAAGGAGTCGGTCTCGACGGCAGAGGACTTCGTGCAGGACAAGCTCGCGGCCCTGATGCCCAACGCTCCCCAGGTCATGGCCGGAGACGTCGTGGCCTTCGCATGACGGCGGCCGAGCCCGCGCCTGATCGGTGCCCGGCCGACGAAGAAGAGGTGATCCCTGGCGTTCACCAGTGAACGCCAGGGATCTCTTGGTCAGCGGCCGCCGAGGCCCTTGTCGAGGCCGGCGCGGCGCAGGGCGTCGGCCATCGCGCCGCCTCCGCCTCCACCTCCGCCGCCGGAGCCGCCGCGGTCGCGGCGCTGCCGGCCCGAGCGGTCCTCACGCCGGCCGCCGCCGCCCTGCCGGTTTCCGCCGCCGTCGCGGCGCCCGCCGCCGTCCTGCGGGCGGCGTTCGACGTCGTCCTCGATGCGCAGGGTCAGCGAGATCCGGTTGCGCGGAATGTCGACGCTGAGGACCTTCACGCGGACCACGTCGCCGGACTTGACGACGTCGCGCGGGTCCTTGACGAACGTCCGGGACATCGCCGAGACGTGGACGAGGCCGTCCTGGTGGACGCCGATGTCGACGAACGCGCCGAAGGCGGCGACGTTGGTGACGACGCCCTCGAGGATCATGCCGGGCTCGAGGTCCTTGACCTTGTCGACGCCCTCCTTGAACGTCGCGGTCTTGAACGCCGGACGCGGGTCGCGGCCGGGCTTGTCCAGCTCCTTGAGGATGTCGGTGACCGTCGGCAGGCCGAACGTGTCGTCGACGAAGTCCTGCGGCTTCAGGGAGCGCAGGGCGGTGCTGTTGCCGATCAGGGTCTTCAGATCGCCGCCGGTGGCGCCCAGCATGCGCCGTACGACCGGATAGGCCTCCGGGTGCACGGCGGAACTGTCCAGCGGGTCGTCGCCGTCCTGGATGCGCAGGAAGCCCGCGCACTGCTCGAACGCCTTCGGACCGAGGCGGGCGACGCTCTTCAGGGCGTCGCGGGCGCGGAACGGGCCGTTGGCGTCGCGGTGCGAGACGATGTTCTCGGCCAGCCCGGAGCCGATGCCGGACACCCGGGTGAGCAGCGGCACCGAGGCGGTGTTGACGTCGACGCCGACGGCGTTGACGCAGTCCTCGACGATCGCGTCGAGGGAGCGCGACAGCTTCACCTCGGAGACGTCGTGCTGGTACTGGCCCACGCCGATCGACTTGGGGTCGATCTTGACGAGCTCGGCGAGCGGGTCCTGCAGGCGGCGGGCGATCGAGACCGCGCCGCGAATCGACACGTCGAGGTCGGGCAGCTCCCGCGAGGCGTACGGGGAGGCGGAGTAGACCGAGGCGCCCGCCTCGGACACCACGATCTTGGTGACCTTCGGGTGCTTCTTGATGAGGTCCGCCGCGAGCTGATCGGTCTCACGCGAGGCCGTGCCGTTGCCGATCGCGACCAGGTCGACGGAGTGCTGCTCGACGAGCCGCCCCAGGGACTCCAGGGCGTCCTTCCAGCGGCCGTGCGGCTTGTGCGGGTAGATGGTGTCGGTCGCCACGACCTTGCCCGTACGGTCGACGACCGCGACCTTCACGCCGGTGCGGAAGCCGGGGTCGAGGCCCATCGTCGTACGGCTGCCCGCCGGGGCGGCCAGCAGCAGGTCGCGCAGGTTGGTGGCGAACACGCGTACGGCCTCGTCCTCGGCCTCCTGCCGCAGGCGCAGCCGCAGGTCCAGGTCGAGGTGGACGAGGATGCGGGTGCGCCAGGCCCAGCGCACGGTGTCCGTCAGCCACCGGGAGCCGGAGGGGACGCCGAAGCGGTGCGCGATGGCCAGCTCGTAGGTGTTCTGCTGCGCGGGATCGGTCTCCTCGGTGTCGGGCTCCAGGGTGAGGTCGAGGACGTCCTCCTTCTCCCCGCGGAACAGCGCGAGCACCCGGTGCGAGGGCAGCTCCGACAGCGGCTCGGCGAAGTCGAAGTAGTCGGAGAACTTCGCGCCGGCCTCCTCCTTGCCCTCCCGGACCTTGGCGACCATGCGGCCCCGCGACCAGACGCGCTCGCGCAGGTCGCCGATGAGGTCGGCGTCCTCACCGAACCGCTCGACGAGGATCGCGCGGGCGCCGTCCAGCGCGGCCGCGACGTCGAGTTCTTCGTTGGTGTACTTCGCCGCCTCGGCCTGCGGGTCGAGGCCCGGGTCGGCGAGGAGCGCGTCGGCGAGCGGCTCCAGACCCGCCTCACGGGCGATCTGGGCCTTCGTACGGCGCTTCGGCTTGTAGGGCAGGTAGATGTCCTCGAGCCGGGCCTTGGTCTCCGCGGCCAGGATCTGCGCCCGGAGCGCGTCGTCGAGCTTGCCCTGCGCCTCGATCGACTCCAGGATCGCCGCACGCCGCTCGTCGAGCTCCCGCAGGTAGCGCAGCCGCTCTTCGAGCGTGCGCAGCTGCACGTCGTCGAGCGCGTCCGTCGCCTCCTTCCGGTACCGAGCGATGAACGGCACGGTGGAACCGCCGTCGAGCAAATCGACGGCGACCTGGACCTGCCGCTCGCGCACGCCGAGTTCTTCGGCGATCTTCTGGTGAATCGACGTGGACACGATCTATGACCCGACCTCTCACTGAGCTTGGGAAGCATTGTGCAACCATCGGCCCGCGTTGTCGCGTCGTCCGGGCGACGTGGCGGCGGCTTCCGGCCGCCCGAAATCCCGATGGATGGCCGTGAGGGCTCGGGTTACGCTGAGATCCGCTCGTGATCACGAAGGGGGCGGCGGGATGACGGATGTCACGACGGTTACGGAGATCACTTCGGAGGAGGAGCTGCGGGACCTGCTCGGCGAGCCGATGCCGCGTGCCATCGCCAAGGAGCGCGTCCGGCTGCACGAGGTGGACCGGAAGTGGCTGGCGGCCTCGCCGTTCTGCCTGGTCGCGACCGCCGACGCCACCGGCACCTGCGACGTCTCCCCGAAGGGGGACCCGCCTGGCTTCACCCACGTCATCGACGACGTCACCATCGCCATCCCGGACCGCCCCGGCAACCGGCGGGTCGACGGGTTCCGCAACATCCTGGCCAACCCGCATGTCGGCCTGATCTACGTCGTGCCCGGCCGCAGCGAGACGCTTCGGATCAACGGCCGGGCCCGGCTGCTGCGCGACGCCCCCTTCTTCGACGAGATGGTCGTCAAGAACCACCGGCCGCGCCTGGCGCTCGTCGTGGAGATCGAACAGATCTTCTTCCACTGCGCCAAGGCGTTCCTCCGCTCGGCGCTGTGGAAGCCCGAGACCTGGAACCCGGACGCCCTCCCGCCGCACGCCCACATCGTCAAGAGTGTCCAGCACACCGAGGAGACCCTCGAGGAGCTCGAGCGCTACTACGGCCCCGCCTACGCCAAGCGCCTGTACGGCTGACGCCCGAACGGCCCCGGCCCGCGTAGTGGGAGCCGTTCGGTCGCCCACCGTCAGGGGCCGTCCAGGGAGTACCGGCGTAGTCGCGAGAAGCTGAAAACGGTGACCGCGAGACAGGCGATGGAGCAGAACGCCAGGAGTTCCGGCAGGTAACGCAGTGGCGTCGTCGCGACCAGGACGCCTGCGAGGGGATAGGGGATGAGGATGAGGAGGACGACCGCGGACACGGTGACACCGAACTCCTCGAGGGGGATGACACGGGCCCTGGCTATACGCAGGAAGCAGGCGAAAGCGCCTTCGGCCGCCAGGAACAGACACGCCGATACGAGGTAGGCGGGATAGCCGGAGGCGAGTCCGGCGCCCATGGCCGCCGCGCACGCGATCAGGCCGCTGAACAGCCCGATTTTCAGTATCCCGGTCCGGGAGGCGACACGGGTCATGATGACGATCACGACGAGCGACGCGGTCGCCCCCAACGTCCAGACGATCCCGGCGTACGAGGACGGCCGGCCGAAGCGCTCTTCCACGACGGCCGGTGTGCTCCCGAGAATCGTCGCGGCGAGCAGATTGAAGGCCGCGGTGGCGAGGACGATGTGGATCAGCGCCCGATGGCGCAGCACACCGCGCAGACCGGTCGTGAGCTCGGCCCTCGCGGAGCGGAGGGTCCGCGCGGCGGACGGCCGCTGGGGGAGCCCGCGGGACAGCGCCATGCTGATCAACACCAGCGCCAGCACGGCGGACAGCACCCAGACGCCGCCATGGACGGCGAGGACGCCGGCGACGAACGGCCCCGCGATCAGCGCCATCTGGTCGATCCCCGCCTGCGCGGACTGTGTCCAGGCGACCGACCTCGAACCGTTGATCTCCACGCCGAGCTTCTCGACGGCTATGTAGGAGGCCTGGCCGAAGGTGCCGGCGGCGAAGGCGACGACCACGAGGAGCGCCCAGGCGCCAGGCCTGGCGAGGACGCCGACGAGCGCGCACGCCAGCAGTACGGTGCGGACGACTTCCGCGGTGACGAGGCAGGCGCGGGATCCGAAGCGGTCCACCAGCGGGCCCGCGATCGGGATGCCGACCAGGCGGGGCGTCCATTCGAGAGCGAGGACGAGCCCGGACCAGGACATGCTGTGGGTCGCGTCGAAGATCAGCAGGGGGATCGCGAAGGAGAGCGTCTCCGTGGCAAGGCGGTTCGCGGCGCGTACGACGATGGATCCGTACAGGGCTCGCGCCGAGCTCGCGGCGGCCTCCACCGCATCGGCGGGGGAAGGGACCGTACGTTCATCGGAGACCGTCACCGTACGTCCGTGGTCAGACGACAACGCTGATCCTGTCCAAGAGGGCCTGCCGGAGCCGTACGGCGTCGGAGTAGCCGTCGGCGGTGAACATCAGATGGCCGATCCGCGACCGCAGGTCCTGGCGATCGGGTATCGGCTGTCCGGCCGGGATGGAGATCTCCCCGCCGTGCACGCCGGGGATGCGCAGTGCCTCCTCCCAGCCACGAAGCTCGGTGTAACGGCGTCCGGCGAGGCTCGGCTCGGCGACGAAGTGAATGCCGGCGACCGCCGCGGACGGGGTCACCGGGGCCGGGCCGGGGATCCCCGCCGCCGCGGCCAGCGAAGCCTCCGCCAGAGACAGGCCGGTGACCGTCTCGACCATCTCGGCGATGTGGTCACCGGCCATGCGGGCCCCGACCTCGATGAGCGTCGGACCGTCATCGGTGACCCGGTACTCGGCGTGGAACGCGCCCGTCGTGAGCCCCAGGGTCTTGGTGACCTCGTCCATGTAGGCGGCCACGGCCTCGTGGCCCGGCACCTCCGTCGCCGGGCGGACGATGTGGCCCTGCTGCTGGAAGTACGGCTCGGGGCCGAGACGCTTCTCGGTGATGGCCAGGATGGTGGCCTGCCCGTGACGGACGTACCCCTCGGCCGAGAACTCCTGGCCACGAAGGTACTGCTCGACCACGACGGTCGAGTCCGGGAGCCGCTCGGCCAGCGGCAGCGTCTCGCTCGCGATCTGCCGATAGCCGTCGATCAGATCGCGCCGGCCGTCGGCCCGCCGGACACCGATTGTGCCCACCATCCCCGATGGTTTAATGACGCAGGGGTACCCGACCTTCTCCCCGGCGTCGGCCGCTTCCTCCTCCGAAGACGCCACCACGAAGGCCGGGGCGCGCACGCCGGCCGAGTGCAATCGCGCCCGCATGGCCGACTTGTCGCGCACCACCTGCGCGTCCGCCGGGTCGAGCCCGTCGACTCCCAGCTCCGCCGCGATCACGGCCGTGACCGGGACGGCGAACTCGTCTCCGGCCACGACGGCCTGGACCGGGCGCTCTCGGTGGACCTGCCGGGCCGTCGCCCGGAGCTCGGGAACGGACAACGTGCCGACCAACCGGACGTCATCGATGAGTGCCCGGACATGCTCCGGCAGGGCGTAGACGTCGCGGCCGGTCGTGATGACGGTGGTGTGCATACCCAGCCGTCGTGCCGCCTGGGGGTACAGCTGCCCGGAGGAAGCAGGAGCAACGATCATTATGTGCACGGCATTACTCGTTTTCTGATCAGGTCAGAACCTCTACCTCCTCAGACGATGTCGATCTTCAGTTGTGACCAGGTTGCCCCCAGGTAACTTGATCATGGCTGCTCTACGGCGTCACTCCGCCGGGCCGAAGGCGCGGTGTCCGGATGTCGACCGGCGAGCCGGGAGCCGTCACCAGGGGAGAGAGCCGGCCTCGTTGAAGTATCCGCCGGTGGGACCGTCCGCGCCGAGCGTGGCGAGCCGTACGACGACGGTCGCGCCGTCCGCGGCGGTGCGCGGGACGTCGTAGCCGAGCGGCGCGGTGAAGTCGGTCGCGCAGGGGCCCGGGTCGGCGGCGTTGACGAGGATCGCGGTGTCGCGCAGCTCCTTGGCGTACTGCACGGTCAGCGCGTTCAGCGCGGATTTCGACGGCACGTACGCGGCGGAGGGCGGCAGCCCCGCCTGGTGGGTGCCGGGCGTGCTCATCAGGCCGCACGACCCGAGGCTGCTGCTGACGTTCACGATGCGCCCGGCGGCCGAGCGCCGGAGCAGGGGGAGCAGCGCGGCCGTCACCGTGATCACGCCGAAGACGTTGGTCTCGAAGACCTCCCGGACGACGGTCAGGTCGGCGCGGCTCGGTGCCTGGGCGGTGAGCGCACCGGGGATCCCGGCGTTGTTGACGAGCACGTCGAGGCGCCCGAAGGACGCGGCGACGTGCTCGGCCGCCCCCCGGGCCGTGCCCGGATCCGTGACGTCGAGCCGGACGGCGTGGGCTTCGCCGCCGGCCGCGCGCAGGGCCGCGACCGCCTCCGCGCCGCGGTCGGCGTCGCGCGCCCCGACCAGCACCGTCATGCCGAGCGCGGCCAGCCGGCCGGCGACCTCGCGCCCGATGCCCTTGTTCGCGCCGGTGACCAGCGCGATCCGGCCGTCGTGTGACTGTTCGTTCGTCATGGTGGCCAGCCCACCACCGGCGCGGTGCCGGAGACCAAGACCGGCCGGGTCGCGGTCAATACTCTGCAGGTATGGATCCGGTCGAGACGCGGGAATTCGCCTACTTCGTGGCGGTTGCCGAGGAGCTCAACTTCACGCGCGCCGCCGAGCGCCTGGGCATCGCGCAGCCGCCGCTGTCCCGGGCGATCCGGCAGCTCGAACGCCGCCTCGGCGTGACGCTGGTGGAGCGCACGAGCCGGCGCGTGGCGCTGACGCCCGCGGGCGAGGTCCTGCTCCGTGAGGCCGGGAAGGTCCTCGAGGCCGTCTCGGCGGCGACCGCCCGGACCCGGCGCGCGGGCGGTCCCGGCCGGCGGCTGGTGCTCGCGATGAAGCCGGGCGGGGACGGCGGCCTCCTGCCCGCCATCCTGAAGGCGTACGAGACCGATCCGGACGCGCTCCCCGCCGAGATCGTCTCCGGCGTGGGCGAGCGCGCGGCTCTCCTGCGCGACGGCCGCGCCGACGTCGCCTTCCTGCACACCGTGCACGACCTCAGCGGGTTCGACACCGAGGAACTGCTGGTCGAAGACCAGGTGGCGGTGCTCCCGGCCGATCACCCGCTGGCCCGCCGGGGGAGCCTGCGCACCGCGGACCTGGCGGGCGAGACGCTGCCTCGCTGGCCGGGCAAGGTCGGCGACGACGCCACGGGACCGGAGGTGCGCGACGTCGCCGAGCTGATGCAGCTCATCGTCCTCGGCCGCGTCGTCGCCGTGGTCCCGGAGTCCGCTCGCCGCCTCATGCGCCGCGACCTCGTCTGCGTGCCCGTGGCCGACGCGGCGCCGGCGACCCTCGTACTCGCCTGGCCTGAGCGCAGCACGTCACGCGCGCTCGCGGCCTTCGTCCGCGCGGCCACCGACGTCGCCGCCCGCGTCCGCGACGATCGAGCGGCGGCGGGGTCAGGGGCGAACGCGGGTGTCCATGCCGGCCAGGGGCGTGAGGCCGCGCGCCAGGGTGCGGATCTGAGCGTTCGCATGGGGGCCGAACGACCGGCGGGGGTCAGGAGCCGGTCCGCGCGCCCCTGACCTCCAAGGTGGCGAGCAACGCGGCGGTCGCCCGGGTCACCTCTTCGACGGCCTGGTCGAAGACGGCCTGGTTGTGCGCTGCCGGGCGCCGGAACCCGGACACCTTCCGGATGTACTGCAGCGCCGCCGCGCGGATGTCCTCTTCGGTGACGTCGTCGGTGGCCGGCGGCCGCAGCGTCTTGATGCTTCTACACATGGCACCATCCTGCACCCAGGGTCGGACACCGGCCCCATTCATGATCGACCCACCGTAGGCTGCTGTCCGGTTTCCACGGGTCGATGGGGGATTGTGGTGCGGCTGCCAGAGCATCTGGAACTACTGCTCACCGACGAGCCGGTCCTCGACGTCTACTCGTACGGCCCGTGGCGCGTGCCCGATGGGCTCTTCGAGGAGATCGCCGATCGGATCGATGGGCTCCTCGCCGACCCGCGGTGCGCGGACCTGACCACCGACGCCCACAAGTTGCTGACGCTGCCCGCCTCGCTGGTCGCCGCGGACCTGTACCAGATCATCGCCTTCCTGCCCGGAGTGAGCGCGATCCGGGCGGGTAACCGCTGCCAGCTGCACGAACGCCTGCTCGCCCGGCAGCTCAGCAATCCGGCGCCGCTGACCGAGCTGAACACCAAGTGGCACACCTCGACGAACTTCTGGCGGCCACCGGTCGACTGGCTGATCGATGTACCGGACCGCGAACTCGCGATCGAGCTCGCCCGTGACAGCCTCGCCGTGCTCGAGGGGATCGAGCCGTTCGAAGGCAGGCGGCACGCGCTGCTCCGGCTGTACGACGACCCGCCGGACTGCGATGTGAACCTGTCCAAGAGCGAACTGCGCGCGCACTGGGCCGCGCACGCCGACGACGAGATCCTCGCGGAGGTGCCCGAGCTGGCCGGGCCGGTCGGCTACCTGGAATGGGTGTGGTCCGGACTCCAGGCGGCGCACGACCACCTGTCCGGCGTGGTGCGGCGCTCCCGGTCGGTGGGAACCCACCTGAGCCGCCTGCTGATCCAGTGCGGCCTGGACCGCGTGCCCGTGGAGCTGTCCGTCGTGCTCGGCGAGGACCTCTACAAGGAGGTACGGGCGCGTTTCTGGCGGCATCGCGACGGTTTCCGGGCCGGCGCGTGGCAGGAGGAGGTCAGGATCTGGCTCGACGAGGCGCTGGTCGAGGGCGCGGCCGACGCCTGCCGTGCCTGGCTCGACATGGCGACCCGGTTCGTGGCCTGCGTGCAGGGCCTGCCCGGTGAGCCGCAGCGCAGCGGTCCGGACTACACGCCGATCGATCAGTTCCAGCGCGACCTGCGGCGTCTGTACGCCCCTCGCCGCCGCGTCGTCAACCCGCTCGCCACGAAGCTCGCGACCGCCCGGAAGGAGAAGCCCGTACGTGCCGAGGAGGCCTCCGCACCTCCCGGCGTGGCCACCGGACTCGTCGGCCAGCCCGAGCTGACCGCACTGCTCCAGGAGACCACCGGCGGGGACTCGACCGTACGCCTGCTCGTGGCCGGGCCGGAGGGCACCGGCCGGCGTCTCGCCGTGCAGGAGCTGGCGAAGGCGCTGGAGCTTGCCCGGGATCCGCTCTGGCTCACGCACAACCTGTTCGCGGGCAAGCCCCTCTTCGAGGCCGCCGCCAAGCTGCACGCCGACGTCCGCGACTGTGCCGGGGATCGGCTGCTGGTCATCGATGGCCTGGACGAGTTCGCCACCGAGGTCGGCAACGGCCCGGCGTTGATCAGCGAGCTGCACCGGCTGCTGGCGGTGTACGAGGACCTCCACCTGATCGCGCTCTGCGGCGAGGTGGGGGTGGAGCGGATCCGCGACGCCGACCCGGCCCTGCTGAACCGGTTCCGCGTCGCCCGGACCCGGCCGTTCACGGCCGACGGGTACGCCGAGCTGTTCGACCGCGAGATGCGCCGGCGCGGCGCGCGGACGTACAAACGCGCCCGCGACGCCGCCGGGGAGTTGCTCGCCGCGACGCCGCCGACGCAGACGCTCCGCAACGCCCGCCTCGTGGCACATCTGGCGGACCGTGCGATCGAGTCCGTACGAGGCCGTACGGAGCCGGACGCCGAGCTGGTCGTCAAGCGAGCCGACGTCCCCCGCGCGTTCGACGCCTCGGGCGCCGACGACGACCCGCTCGCCGCACTGCAAGGCCTCACCGGCCTGGTGACGATCAAACGGGAGATCGGGCTCCTCATCGCGATGACGCGCGCCGAGAAGCTGCGCGCGGAGCAGGGACTGGGCGGTATCGCTCCGACGCGGCACATGGTGTTCACCGGCGATCCCGGTACGGGCAAGACCATGGTGGCCCGGCTGCTGGCCCGGATCTACAAGAAGCTCGGGGTGCTGTCCTCCGGCCACCTGGTCGAGGCGTCCCGCGCGCACCTCGTGGGCGAGTACATCGGCCAGACGGCCCCGCGGACCCGCCGGCTGGTCGAGCGGGCGATGGGAGGCGTGCTCTTCATCGACGAGGCCTACACGCTCACCCAGCCGTCGTTCAAGAGCGACTTCGGCCTCGAGGCCGTCGCCGAGCTGGTCAAGCTCATGGAGGACGACCGGGACGACCTCGTCGTCATCGTCGCCGGCTACGAGCAGGAGATGGCGGACTTCCTGACCGCCAACCCCGGACTGGACTCCCGGTTCCCCAAGCAGCTGCACTTCGCCGGCTACACCGACGACGAGCTGTGCGCCGTGTTCGAACGGCTCGCCGCCGACGACGGCTTCGTCCTCGCGCCGGAGGTCGGCGACGCGCTGCGGGCCCTGCTCCGCCGTACGGCGCGCGGTCCGTCGTTCGGCAACGGACGGTTCATGCGCAACCTGCTCGACGCCGCCGTCGCCCGCCAGGCGCAGCGCGTCACCGGCCTCGACCGGCCCTCGCGGACCGACCTCGTCACCCTGTGCGCCGAGGACCTGCCGTCCCGCCCCGCGCCCACGGATGAGGGGTTCGGCCTCTACCTGTGACAGGCGGCCACGTGTGACCACGCGGCGGGGCTGCGCGGCCGGCGCTCGCTGGGTCACCATGGGTAGCCCGGGACGCTGGATAGAGGAGGACGGTGAGCGCCATGGCATCGGGCAGTACCCGGCACCCGATCTTCGCCTGGTTCTACGCGAAGGTCGCCGGACCCGCCCTGGACAAGGCGGGCGTCGCCGAACACCGCAAGCGCCTCCTGGCCGGGCTGTCCGGGGAGGTGATCGAGATCGGCGCGGGCAACGGCCTGAACTTCCCGCACTACCCGGCCGAGGTGAGGCGAGTGGTCGCCATCGAGCCCGAGCCGCAGTTGCGCGTCCTCGCGCAGGAGGCCGCGCGCGCCGCGCCGGTACAGGTCGAGGTCGTCAACGGCCGCGCCGAGCAGCTCCCGACCGCCGACGGCTCTTTCGACGCGGCCGTGGTCTGCCTGACCCTGTGCTCGATCGCCGACCCGGGAGCCGCTCTCACCGAGCTCTACCGCGTGCTGCGGCCCGGTGGGCAACTGCGTTTCTTCGAGCACGTGCAGGCCGACTCACCCGCCATGCGCCGCGTCCAGCGCCTCGTGGACGCGACCGTCTGGCCCCGGCTGTGCGGAGGGTGCCACACCGGCCGCGACACCCAATCGGCCATCACCGCCGCCGGCTTCACCCTCTCCGCAGTGGACCGTTTCCCCTTCCCGGCCAGCAGGATCCCGTCCCCGGCGGCGACCCACATCCTCGGCACCGCCATCCGCGAGCACTCCGACCAGGCAGGACCGCAATGACCGATATCGAAAGCACCCCCGAAGCCGCCGTCAAGGCGAGCGAGACCGCCGACGCGGTCAGGACCCTGCTGGAGCGACTGGCCGACCGGCTCGGCGGCAAGGCGTCGGTGACCACCGTCTTCGGCGAACCCATCGTCGGCGACGGCGTGACCGTGATCCCGGTGGCACGGGCCGTTTACGGCTTCGGCGGCGGCGCGGGGCGCGAGACCGGACCCGCCAAGACCGGCCAGGGCGGCGGAGGGGGCGGCGGCGCCCGCACCAAGCCCCTCGGCTTCATCGAGATCAAGGAAGGAACGGCCACCTACAAGCCGATTCGCGACCCCTGGACGGACATCGTCGTTCCCGTGACGCTCGTCCTTGCCGGAACCCTCGCGCCGAGACTCGCCCGCGCCATCGGCCGCCGCCGCTGACACGCAAGAGCCGGATCCCAGCGTCGTGGACGCCGGCGCGGGGATCGTCTCGCCGAAGGCCTGCCATCCCGCCCCGCGCCCGTCGACGACGGCTTCGGCCGCTACCGGTGACCGGTGCCCTCCTCCGCCAGGCACTCGGCGAGGAAGCCCTCCAGCGCCGACCAGGCGCGCCGGGCGGTCCGGGCGTCGTACTGGATCCCGAGCTCGGGGCTGTTCGCGTACGGCGCCATGAACGCGTGCTTCGCGTGCCCGAACGCCTCGATCCGCCAGTCGGCGCCGGCCTCGGTGAGCTCGGCCGCCAGCGCCACGACGTCGTCCGGTTTCGCGAACGGGTCCTCCCAGCCGTGGTAGACGGCGATCTTGCAGTCGATCGGCCGTACGGGCCGGTTCTGCGGAGGCGTGAGGACGCCGTGGAAGGCCGCGACACCCGTGACGGCCGCGCCGGTCCGGGCCATGTCGAGCACGCACAGCCCGCCGAAGCAGAACCCGACGGCCGCGAGCCGGGCGGGATCCACCTCGGGCAGCCCGGCGACGACGGACACCACGGTGGCCAGCCGGTCCGCGAGCATCCCGCGGTCCTCCAGGAAGGGCCGCATGAGCGCGTCGAACTCCTCCGGCGTCGACGCGCTCACGCCTTTGCCGAACAGGTCCATGGCGAACGCCTGATATCCCCAGGGCACGATGCGCTTGCCGAACTCGATCAGCGCGTCGCTCATGCCTTCTGCCCCGTGGCAGACGAGCACCGTGGGCGCCGGGGCCGGGATCGCCTCGTCGACGATGAGGACGCCTTCGAGCGCGGCGGAGCCGTGCCCGTACGCGACCGGCCTGGTGACCACGGTCATCGGGGGAGCACCTGGTCGGCGGAGCGTACGACGTGGTCGACGAAGCCGTACGCGCGGGCCTCCTCGGCGGTGAAGTAGCGGTCGCGGTCGGAATCGGCCTCGATGCGCTCGACCGGCTGCCCCGTGTGGTGGGCGATGCGGTCCAGCATGAGGCGCTTGACGGCGCGCATGTGCTCGGCCTGGATCCGGATGTCGGCGGCCACACCCCGGATCCCGCCGGACGGCTGGTGCATGAGGATGCTGGTGTGGGGGAGGGCGTAGCGCTTGCCGGGCGTACCCGCGCACAGCAGGAACTGCCCCATCGACGCGGTGAAGCCCATCGACAGCGTCGCCACGTCGTTCGGGATGAACTCCATGATGTCGTAGATCGCCAGACCGGCCGTCACCGAGCCGCCGGGCGAGTTGATGTAGAGGTGGATGTCGCGGTTCCGGTCCTCGGCCGACAGGAGCAGCATCTCGGCGCAGATCCGGTTGGCGATCTCGTCGTCGACCTCCTGGCCGAGGACGATGATGCGCTCGCGCAGCAGCCGCTGGAAGACCGGGTCGCCCATCGGCGGCGCGGGGGGCGCCTCGGCGGTACGCGAGGCCGGTTCGAAGAGCATCTGAAGGGTCATGGAGTCAGGTAAGCGGCGGCTCGGACGCGACGTCCAACAACTTCACACGCGGCTTTGACAACCGACGGTTGTTGATTGAGGCTTTTCGCATGGAACCCGATCTCCAGGGGATGCGGGCGTTCGTCGTCACGGCGGAGGAGCTGCACTTCGGCCGGGCCGCCGCGTGGCTCTTCCTGACCCAGCAGGCGCTGTCCAAGCGCATTCGCCGGCTGGAGAACGCCCTGGCAGTGCCGCTGTTCGACCGCACGACGCGCCGGGTCGCGCTGACGCCGGCCGGTCGGCGGTTCCTGCCGCTCGCCCGGGACGCCGTCGCCGCGTTCGACACCGCCGTCGCCGCCGTCCGCGACACGTCCGCGCCGCTGCGGGTCGAGGTGTTCGCTGAGCGCTTCACGCCGCTGCGGATCCTGCGGGAGGCCGTCGAGCGGACTCCGGGCCTGCGCGTGGAGCCCACGATGCGGCAGGGACTGGCGACCGCGCTGCCGGCCCTGCTGGGCGGCGAACTGGACGCGGCGTTCGGCCGGGTGCACGACCTCGGCCGGCCCTGGCCCGCCGAGCTCGACCACCGTCCCGTGCACATCGAGCCCCTGCACGCCTTCGTCGACGAGGCGCATCCGCTCGCCGGCCGATCCGTCCTGCGGCTGCCCGACCTCCGGGAGGCGGGGATCGCGATGCCCGACCCCGGCGGCTCCGAGGAATCGCGCGGCTATCTCCTCCGGCTCCGTGACGAGCTCGGCGTCCCCGTCCGGTTCACCGAGCTCGCGATCGGAGTCCGGGACTACGGGGAGCAGATGCGGCGGGAGACGCGCGCCGTGGTGCTCGGCGAGGCGGGCATGGACATGCCGCACGACCCGCGCAGGCGGCAGATCCCGATCGCGGGACCGGTGCCGCTACACGTGTGGTCCATCGCCTGGCAGCGCCGGAACCGCGATCCGCGGCTGCGGAGACTCCTCGCCGCGCTTCCCGTTCCCTCCGTTCCCGACCCCGGCGACGAGCGCGTCTGGATCCCCGACGTCGACCGCGCCGCGCTCAGGTGAGCAGCTTCTCCAAGGTGATCGGCAGGTCGCGGATTCGCTTGCCGGTGGCGTTGTAGACCGCGTTGGCGACGGCGCCGGCGGCCCCGACGATGCCGAACTCCCCGATGCCGCGGGCGCCGAGCGGGCTGAGCAGCGTGTCGGGGTAGTCGAGGAAGTGCACGTCGATCGGCGGGATGTCGGCGTTGACCGGGACGAGGTACGACGCGAGGTCGGCGTTGGCGATCCGCCCGGTGGCCGGCTCCAGCCGGGTCTCCTCGAGGAGGGCGTGCCCGATGCCCATGACGACGCCGCCGACGATCTGATTGTGCGCGGTCTTCTCGTTGACGATCCGGCCGGCGTCGAGGACGGTCACCCAGCGGGAGACGCGCGGCTCGCCGGTCCAGGCGTTCACGCGCACCTCGCAGAAGTGCGCGCCGAACGACCGGAAGCCGTGGGCCTTGTCCCCGTTCTTCGGCGACGTCGCGGTCGCCTCGACGCCGGGGACGTCCAGCGAGGTCAGCAGCGACCCGAACGGCACGGACAGGCTCCCGGCCGTCAGCCTCCCGTCCTCGAACCGGACGTCGCCGGCGTTCATGCCGTGGAACGGGGACCGCTCGTCCTGGACGGCCAAGGTGATCATGGCGGTCTTGGCGGCGTCCGTCGCGAGCTGGACGGCCGGGCCGTTCGTGGAGGTGGAGCCGGAGCCGCCGGCGTTCGCGGCGACCGGTGCGGCGGAGTCGCCGAGGTCGGGCCGGATCCGCCCGACCGGGATGCCGAGGGACTCGGCGGCGAGGATCGCCCACACGGTGGACTGTCCGGTGCCGAGGTCGGCCCCCGTGCCGGACACCACGGCGGTGCCGTCCGCCAGCAGCCGTACCTTGACCGACGCCTGTGCGCGCGACGCGCCGTACGTCGCCGTCGCCATGCCCAGGCCGACGAGTTGGTCGCCGTCGGTGACCGCGCCCGGCGTCGGATTCCGCCGCGACCAGCCGAACCGCTCCGCGCCGATCCGGTAGCACTCGTCGAGGTGCTTGCTGGACCACGGCACCCCGCTGCTCGGCACGACGGGGGAGTCGTTCTTGCGGCGCAGCTCCAGGGGGTCCATGCCGAGCTTGACCGCGAGCTCGTCCATCGCGCTCTCCAGCGCGAAGGAGCCGTTCGCCTCCTGCGGCGCCCGCATGATCGTGGTGACCGGCACGTCCAGCGTGACGACCTTCCGGCTCACGTGGATGTTGGGCGAGGCGTACAGCGACAGGCACAGGTTGGCGACGGGCTCGTAGAAAGTGTTCGACGCCGACTTGCTGGAGACGCCATCGTTCTTGATCGCGGTGAGCGTGCCGTCCTTCCGCGCGCCGAGCGACACGGTCTGCTGCGAGGCGGGCCGGTGCCCGACCACGGTGAACGTCTGCTCGCGCGTGAGGACGGTCTTCACCGGGCGGCCCAGCGCCCGGGACGCGGCGGCGGTCAGCGGCGTGTGCGCCCAGATGCCCCACTTGTTGCCGAAGCCGCCGCCGACGTACGGGTTGCGGACATGGATCTTGGCCTTGTCGATGCCGAGCGCCTCCGCGATCCGGTCGACGACCAGAATGACGCCCTGCGTCGCCGTGTAGAGGGTCACGTGGTCGCCGTCCCAGGCCGCGACGGTCGGGTGCGGCTCCATCGCGTTGTGGTTCTGCATCGACGCGGTGTACGTCGCCGAGATCGTGACCTCGCTCGCGCCCAGGGCGTCGTCGATGGAGCCGACGCCCGGCGCGAGCACCTCGGACACCGGTGACCCGCTCGGTGGGTCCGCCGCCGAGGCGAGGCCGTCGTGGAAGGAGGCGGCGGGCGTCCGCGCGTCGTACCGGACCTGGATCAGCGACGCCGCGTCCCGGGCCTGCTCGAACGTCTCGGCCACGACGAGGCCGATCGCCTGGCCGAAGTAGCGGACGTTCGCGTCCTGCAACGGCGGGGTGAGCTCGTCGTTCTGCTCCTTGGTGTAGCGGTACAGCTTCAGCGGCTCGAACGGCGTGTACACCGCGAGGACGCCGGGCGCCTTCGACGCGGCGGCCGTGTCCATGCTCACGATCGTGCCGCGCGCGACCGTGCTGGTGACGAGGTAGCCGTACGCGAGGCGGTCGAGCCGGTTGTCGGCGGCGTACGCCGCGCCGCCGGTGACCTTGAGCCGCCCGTCGACCCGGTCCGTCATGACCGTCCCTCCAGGCTCGTGAGGGCGCGGACGATCGTGCGCTTCAGCAGCGTCACCTTGAACGCGTTGCCCGGCAGCGGTCGTGCGCCGTCGGCGGCCGGGGCGGCGGCCGCCTCGAAGACGGCCCGCGTCGGCGGTTTCCCCCGCAATGCCGCCTCGACGGCGGGCAGTCGCCACGGCACGGTGCCGACGCCGCCCGCCGCGACCCGCGCCTCGCGGATCACGCCGCCGCGCACGTCGAGCGCCACGGCGGCCGAGGCGAGCGCGAACTCGTACGAACTCCGGTCCCGTACCTTGACGTAGGTCGAGTGACGGGCCCACGGAAGGCGCGGCACGACCACCTCGGTGATCAGCTCGCCGGGCCGCAGGTCGTTCTCGACCTGAGGAGTATCGCCCGGCGGCCGGTAGAAGGCGGTGAGCCGGACCAGGCGCTCGCCGGCGCGGCTCACCAGGTGCACCGAGGCGTCCAGCGCGACGAGCGCCACGGCCAGGTCGCTCGGATGGGTGGCGACGCACGCGTCACTGGTGCCCAGGATGGCGTGCGTGCGGTTGTCCCCGGTCAGCGCCGCGCAGCCGCTGCCCGGCTGCCGCCGGTTGCAGGCCGAGTGGACGTCGCGGAAGTAGCCGCAGCGGGTGCGCTGCAGCAGGTTGCCGCCGATGCTCGCCATGTTGCGCAGCTGCGGGGACGCGCTGAGCGCGAGCGCCTCGGCGATCACCGGGTACACCCTGGGATGCCGGGCGACGTCGCTCATCCGCTCGAGCGCGCCGATGCGCAGAGCGTCCCGACTGATCCCGTGCAGCGGCAGGCGGTTGATGTCGATGACCTGTCCCGGCGCCAGCACGTCGAGTTTCATCAGGTCGACCAGTGTCGTGCCGCCGGCGAGGAACGCCGAGCCGGGCCCCGCGAGCCGCAGCGCCTCCGGCAGCGTACGGGCGGCGGTGAAATCGAACGCGCGCATCAGTCCGCCTCCCGCGCCTTCTTGATCGCCTCGACGATGCCGGGGTAGGCGCCGCAGCGGCAGATGTTCCCGGACATCGCCTCGCGGATCTCCTCGTCGCTTCGGGCGTCGCCCTCCTTCAGGAGGGCGACCGCCGACATGATCTGGCCGGACGTGCAGAACCCGCACTGGAACCCGTCGCACTCGACGAACGCCCGCTGCACCGGGTGCAGGTCGTCGCCGCGCGCCAGGCCCTCGATCGTGGTGACCTTCCGGCCGTCGGCCGTCGCCGCGAGGGTGAGGCAGGACAGGACGCGCCGGCCGTCGACGTGCACCGTGCACGCCCCGCACTGCCCCCGGTCGCAGCCCTTCTTCGTACCGGTCAGGCCGAGCCGCTCGCGCAGCGCGTCCAGGAGCGTCACGCGGGGGTCGACGTGGAGCTTCTCGGCCTTGCCGTTCACCGTGACCGCGATGTCGACGGCGCCGTCGTCGGTGGCCGGGGTGGCCGGGCCGGGGACCGGGGCCGAGGTCAGCACCGCCCCGGCCGACGCCGCCGCCGTCGTGCCGAAGAAGCTGCGCCGCGACAACCTGCCGTCGTTCTCGCGGGGGGACCGCCGCCGCGACGGGCCGCCGTCCCTGCGGGTGGTCTGCGGCGACAGGCCGCCGTCGCCGCGTGTCGTCTCGTCGCTCATGTCAGCTCCCGCAGGTGAGCACGGGAATCGCCCAGTCACCGCGGTCGTAGCTGTTGGTGTCGCCGCCGATGGTGGTGACGATCCGCAGGTACGACGCGCCGGTCAGCCCGCTGGACAGGTGGAAGGCACCGTCCTGCCAGGTCCGCAGCCCGCTGTCGGCGACCTTCGTGCCGTCGGCCCAGATCTCGAACGTCACGGTGCTCTGACCCGCCACCGGCCGGGGGTCGCGCTCGTCGTCCACGCCCACGTCGGCGGTGAGGGAGGTGCACCGGCCGTTCAGGTAGTACACGATCTCGGCGGGCGCGTGGGTGCCCAGGCCCTTGGCGTATACCGTGCCGTTGATCGTGAGCGGCTTGCCGTCGCCGGGCTTGGCGCCCCCGTTGGACATGTTGTGCTCGACCGGCCCGTACCCGTTATGGGCCGTGGCCCAGTCGTCCGCGCCCAGGTCGGTCGTCCCGCCGGGCACCGGCTTGGGCACGACCAGGTCCTCGGCGAGTGACAGCCGCGTCCCTGGCAGGCCGTACGACAGGCGCGCGGTGAGCGACCGGGCGCCCGGCGGCTCGGACGCCGGTGGGGTCACGCGCCAGCGGCTCTTCAGCGTCGCGCCGGTGCGCAGGATCGCGGCGCCGGTACGGCCGACCGGCTCGGCCTTCCAGCCGGTGGGCAGGCCGAGGGAGGGCCGGGCGTTCAGCATCGGCGCGCGGCCGAGGTTCGTCGTCGTGACGTCGGCGGTGAAGGCGCGCCCGGCCGGGGTGATGGTGCCGGAGATGCCGGTGACCGCGGAGGGCAGGTCCAGCCCGAAGGCGGCCGCGGGCGGCTGGAACGCCCAGGCCCGGGAGTCCCGCCGGACGCGGTACATCACGGTGCCGTGCGCCGGAACGACCCCGGAGACGGTCCCGGCGGTCTCGGCGTCCTTGTGGGTCCACAGGTCGCGCAGGACGTACGCGGGCCGCTTCGGCAGGCCGAGGGCGCTCGCCGTCGTGCCGAAGGTCGCCGTCGTGTCGGTCTCGTTGAACAGCGTGACGGCGACGTCGCCGTTCTTCAGCGGCTTGGCGAGGACCCAGTGGCCGTTGTCACTGGCCAGGACCGTGCCCTGCGTACCGAGCGGGTCCTGGTCGACGGCGATGACGTCCTTGTTCGTGAGGATGCTCAGCGTCTCCGGGGTGGCCTTGCGCAGGTCGGTGCCGATGAGGAGCGGCGCCGCCATGATCGACCAGAGGCTGAAGTGCGAGCGGTACTCCCGGGCGGTCATCCCGCCATTGCCCACCTCCAGCATGTCCGGGTCGTTCCAGTGCCCCGGACCGGCGTACGGCGCGAGCGGCACGTTCTGCTTGAAGATGCTCAGCAGGGAGGGCCAGCTGTCGCTGATGTCGCCGGTCGTGCGCCACAGATGGCCGACGTCCTTGCCCCACTCCCAGGGCTTGTTCTGGCCCCACTCGCAGATGCTGAACACGATCGGCCGGCCGGTCTTCTTCAGCGCGTCGCGCATCTTCGTGTACCGCTCGAGCGCCGGCCGGTCCTGGTTGTTGCAGTTGTCGTACTTGAGGTAGTCCACGCCCCAGTCGGCGAAGGTCTGCGCGTCGACCTCCTCGTGGTCCAGGGCGCCCGGCATGGTCTTGGCGCAGGTCTGCGTGCCGGCGCTGGTGTAGATGCCGAGCTTCAGGCCCTTGGCGTGGACGTAGTCGGCGACCCACTTGATGCCGTGCGGGAAGGTCTGCGGGTTCGGCACGAGACGTCCGGTCTGCGGGTCGCGGTCGTGCGCGGCCCAGCAGTCGTCGATGTTGACGTACGTGTAGCCGGCGTCCTTGAGACCGGAGCTGACGAAGTAGTCAGCGGTGTCCGTGATGAGCTTCTCGTCGACGTTGCAGCCGAAGGAGTTCCAGTCGTTGAAGCCCATCGGCGGGGTCCGGGCCAGCCCGTCGTCCAGCGCGTGGGCGGGGGCGGTCATGGATTCGGTGATCGCCAGGGCGGTGGATCCGGTGAGGAGGGCCAGCCCGAGGAGGGCGGCCGACAGGCGGCGGCGGGGCATGCGGGGGACTCCTTCGCCGTGGGCCGTAAGGTCTGGAGGCTGGCCAAAACATAGGATCTATTTAGTAGTTGGTCAAGGATCCTTACTGACCGCCATCGGCCCGGACTTCCGCGTTTTCCTGACCTGTGTGTGAATTCGTTGCCGTGGTGGGCGGGGAGATCGGACCTGTCATCCGAGGTCTGTCGGCAGTCCGGAACTCCGCGATCGGATCCGGAGCGTGCTCAAGCCCGCCAAGCGCTGGGGCATTTCCGGCGTCAGCGCACGGCGTAGCCGCCCAGTGTCGGCTCGAGGAGGCCGAACGCCTGCTGGGCGGCGTCACCCAGCGCGGCGGCGATCGTCTCGTCGTCCTCACCCGCCAGCGTGCGGCGGAGCACGTCCTGGAACAGCACCCGGTGGACGGCGGTCAGCTGCGCGGCCGCCGCCCGGGGCATGATGTCGTCCGGCGCCGCGCCGGTCTCGGCGGCGAGCGTTTCGGCGAGGGCGTCCTCGCGCTGCTCCTGGAGTTCGCGCAGCCGGGCGCGCAGCGCGGGACTTCCCGTGATCATGCGGGCGAACTCCGGGCCGGAGAAGCCGATCATCGCGTCGTGTCGCGCCAGGTCCGCGAAGTAGTTCTGGTGCAGTGCGGCGAGGGCGGACTGGCCGGCGGCCCGTTCGGCGACCGCGCGGGCCGGGGCGGCGACGATCTCCTCGTGCAGGTCGAGGACGAGGTCCTCCTTGCGCGGGAAGTGGTTCGTCACGGTCATCTTCGCCACGCCGGCGGCCTCCGCCACCTCCGCGATCGTCACCTCGTCGAAGCCCCGCTCGATGAACATCCGCGTCGCGACGTTCGAGATCTCCTGGCGGGTCCGTCTCTTCTTCAGCTCCCGCAGACCCAGCGTGTCAGTGCCCATGAGCCCATCCTAGGCGTTTGAGTGTGCTCGACCTAATTTTAGGTTTGACCTATTCATCGGTCGCGCCTAAAGTTAGGTCCGACATAGTGAACTCCTTTGGAGGGGATGCATGCTGATCCAGCGCGCGCCGGTGACCGGCACGAAGACGACGACGGCGGCGGAGGCGCGCGCCGCCCGCCCGGAGCCGCTCGACCCGGCGTTGCTGCGCATGGGCGCGGTCCTGACCCTCGGGGCGATCCTTGCCGGGCTCGACGCGACGATCGTGAACGTCGGCATCGACGCGATCGCCCGTGACCTGCACGGCGGGCTCTCGGCCGTGCAATGGGTGTCCACGGGATACCTGCTGGCGATCTCCATGGTGATGCCGCTCTCGGGCTGGATGACCGACCGCTTCGGCGGCACGAGGATGTGGATGATCTCCGTGGGGCTCTTCGTCGCCGGCTCGGCGCTGTGCGGCCTCGCCTGGTCGACGTCGGCGCTGATCACCTTCCGGGTCCTTCAGGGCATCGGCGGAGGCATGATGCAGCCGATCGGGCAGTCGATCATGGCCCAGGCGGCCGGTCCGTCCCGGATCGGCCGGGTGATGAGCATCCTGATCATCCCGGTGTCCTTCGCACCGGTCATCGGGCCCGTTCTCGGCGGCCTCATCGTCGCCGACCTCGACTGGCGCTGGATGTTCTACGTCAACCTGCCGATCGGCGCGATCGCACTGCTGCTGGCGTCACGCGTCCTGTCGAAGGACACCCCGCACACCGCCACCCGCGCCCCGTTGGACGTGCTGGGCCTGGCCCTGCTCTCACCAGGGCTGGCCGCCCTCGTCTACGGGTTCGCGGCGGCCGGCGGCACCGGCGGCTTCGGCACCGGACGCGTCGTCGCCGCCCTCACCGGCGCGGCGGCGCTGCTGACGGCGTACGGGACACACGCCCTGCGCCGCCGGGTCACCCCGCTCGTCGACCTGCGGCTGTTCGCGCGGCGCGGCTTCGCCGCCGCCACGTCGAACTCCTTCCTGCTCGGCGCGTCCCTGTACAGCTCGATGCTCCTCCTGCCGCTCTACGACCAGCAGGCCCGGCACGCGAGCGCGATCGAGGCCGGGTTCTTCCTGGCCCCGCAGGCCCTCGGCACCGCTCTGGCGTCGTTCTTCGCCGGGCGGCTGTCCGACCGGATCGGCGCCCGCGGCGTCGTCCTCGCCGGAATCGGCCTCGCCCTCACCGGGACCGTGGTGTTCACCCGGCTCGGGACCGACCCCGCCGGCCCGCTGCTCATCCTGTCGCTGCTCGTCCGCGGTGTCGGGATCGGCACGATCATGGCGCCGGGGATGGCGGCGGTGTACGGCAGCGTCGAACGGCACGAAGCGCCCCGCGCGGCCGGCGCCCTCAACGTCGTCAACCGCGTCGGCGGCTCGATCGGCACGGCCGTCTTCGCCCTCATCCTGCAGAGCCGGCTCGGCCATCACCCGGCGAACCCCGCCGCGGCGTACGGCGACACCTTCGCCTGGGCCCTCGGCCTGACGGCGCTGTCGATCATCCCCGCCCTGTTCTTCTCCGCCAAGCCCCGTACCCCTGCCATCAGAGAGGAGCGCACGTGAACATGCGTGTCACCCGATGAGTGCCGCACGCCATGACCCGACGCCACGAGAGGAGCGCCGTGAACCTGCGCGTCACCCGATGAGCGCCGACCCGACGCCGAGAGGAGCGCACATGAACATGCGCGTCACCCGATGAACCCGGCGGCCACCGGCCGCACCCCCTGACCGCGGGCCCGCACCAGATGCGGGCCCGCCGACCTTCGAGGAGACAGGTGAACCTACGCATCACCCCGGACGAGACACCCCGGCTGCTGACCGTGCACGCCCACCCCGACGACGAGTCCAGCAAGGGCGCCGCGACGCTCGCCCGCTACGCCGCCGAAGGCGTCGACGTCCTCGTCGCCACCTGCACCGGCGGGGAGCGCGGCGACGTGCTCAACCCGCGACTGGACCGGCCCGAGGTACGGCGGAACATCGCCGAGCTGCGGCGCGCCGAGATGACCGCCGCGCGGAAGGTGCTCGGCGTACGGCAGCGGTTCCTCGGCTTCGTCGACTCCGGCCTGCCGGCGGACGGCGAGCCCCTGCCCGACGGCTGCTTCGCCCGGCAGCCGATCGAGGACGCCGTACGCCCGCTCGTCCGCCTCATCCGCGAGTTCCGGCCGCACGTCGTCATCACGTACGACGAGACCGGCGGCTACCCGCACCCCGATCACATCAAGACGCACGAGGTGACCGTGGCGGCGTTCGACGCCGCCGGCGACCCGGACCGGTATCCCGAGGAGGGCGCACCCTGGCAGCCGCGCAAGCTGTACTACCAGGCGGCGTTCTCCCGGGGGTGGTTCCAGACGCTGCACGACGCGATGACCGCACGGGGGATCGCCTCGGCGATGGGAGCGGTCCTGGACGAGTGGCCCGACACGGCGCCGAAACTGGAGATCACCACCCGCGTGACCTGCGCCGAGTATTTCGCCGTACGGGATCGGGCACTGCTCGCGCACGCCACGCAGAGCGACCCGGACGGCCCGTTCTTCGCCCATCCCCGCGACCTCGAACGCGAGGTGTGGCCGACCGAGGACTACCACCTCGCCCGCTCCCAGGTCGAGGTCCGGCTGCCCGAGGACGACCTGTTCGCCGGGCTCCGGCCGGCCGCGCCCGCCGCCATGACGACGTGACCCGCGCGTCGTGCGAGCTCGATCAGCGGCTGCCGTACTCGCTGACGAGTCGCCGGTGGCGATCGGCCACGGATCCCCGTGACCGGCGTCGGGCCGGGATGTCGACGTCCGATCGTCGCTGGCGGGCCGGCCCGGAGACCCGCCAGAGTTGACGACGTGATCGACGAGGAGGAGGCGTACGCGCTGCTCAACAGCCGGGACCGCCGGTTCGACGGCCGGATCTTCGTGGCCGTGGTGACGACCGGGGTCTACTGCCGGCCGAGCTGCCCCGCGGTGATGCCGAAGCGGGAGAACGTCCGGTTCTATCCCTCGGCGGTCGCCGCGCAGCAGGCGGGTTTCCGCGCCTGCAAGCGCTGCCGGCCGGACGCCGCCCCCGGCTCCCCGGAGTGGAACGTCCGCGCGGACCTGGCGGGCCGGGCCATGCGGCTGATCGCCGACGGCCTGGTCGACCGGGAGGGGGTCTCGGGGCTCGCCGCCCGGCTCGGCTACAGCGAACGCCAGCTGCATCGCCTGCTCGTCGCCGAGGTCGGCGCGGGGCCGCAGGCGCTCGCCCGGGCGCAGCGGGCGCAGACGGCCCGGCTCCTTCTCGAACGCACGGATCTGCCGGTCAGCGATGTGGCGTTCGCCGCCGGGTTCGGCGGCATCCGGCAGTTCAACCATGTGGTGCGGCAGGCGTACGGGACGACTCCGACGGCTCTGCGGACGGCGCGGGCCGCCGGAGGAGGGGCGCCCGTCCCAGGCGCGATCGACCTCCGCCTGGCCTACCGTTCGCCGCTGGACCTCGCCGAGGTGTTCGGCCTGCTGGCCGAGCGGGCCGTGGCCGGGGTGGAGGAGGCGGGTGACGGCTTCTTTCGCAGGTCGCTCGGCCTTCCCCGCGGCACCGGCGTCGTCACCCTGCGCGACGGCGGCGACGGGCTCCACGTGCGCTGCGAACTGCGCCTGGAGGACCTCCGGGACCTGTCCGCCGCGGTCACGCGCTGCCGTCGGCTCCTGGACCTGGACACCGACCCGTGGGAGGTGGCGGACGTCCTCGGCGCGGATCCGCTGCTGGCTCCGCTGGTCGCCGCCGCGCCCGGCCGGCGCGTGCCGGGCCACACCGACGCCGCCGAACTCGCCGTCCGCGCGGTCATCGAACGGCGCGCCGGAGTGGCGGCGGCCCGGGATCTCGCCGCCCGCCTGGTCCGGCGGGTCGGGCACCCCCTGCCCACGCCGGTGGGTGCCGTGACCCACGTCTTCCCCGGCCCGGACGCGCTCGCCGCAGCGGGCCCGGTCCCGCCGGACCGCCTCGGTGGCGTCGTGGCGCGCCTGGCGGAGCGCCTGGCCGCAGGGGCGATCGTCCTCGACCCGGGCGCGGATCGGGAGGAGACCGAACGCCTGCTCCGGGCGGTCCCGGGCATCGATCCGTGGACGGCCGCCCACATCCGGGCACGCGGCCTCGGCGACCCCGACGTTCTGCCTCCCGCCGATCCGTGCGTCCGCCGGGCCCTCGACCTGCTCGGAGCGCCGGGAACCGGCGCAGACGAGGCCGCGAGGCGCTGGCGTCCGTGGCGCTCCTACGCCGTCCAGCACCTGTGGGCGGCGGCCTCGGCTGCGCAGAAGCCGGCCATGTGATTTCGGACGGGCGATCGGGAGGATGTACGTGCGTGACTACGCGGCCGTTCTGGCCGGGCGGGACTTCCGCAGGCTCTGGCTCGGAGCGTCCCTGTCGACCGTCGGTGACGGGATGACCCTGGTCGCCCTATCCTGGCTGGTGCTCGACCGGTACGGCACCGCGCTGCTCGGGCTGCTCGCGGTGTGCGCCACGGCCCCGGTCTTCGTGGGCGGCCTGGTGGCGGGCCCGCTGCTCGACCGCTTCGACAAGCGCACGGTGCTGGCCGCCGACAGCGTGATCCGGGGTGTCGTCGTGGCGTCGGTGCCGATCACGGCCGCTGCCGGGCGGATGCCGTCCTGGCTGCCGTTCGCGGTGGCGGCCGTGTACGGCCTGCTGAAGATGGTGCCCATGGCCGGCGTGCCCGCCGCGATTCCCGACCTGGTGGACACGGCCGGGCTCGACGCCGCGAACGCGCTCGAGTCGGTCGGCTACGCCGTCTCCGGCATCGTCGGATACGCGCTCGCCGGAACCCTGGTCGCGGCGATGGGCGCCCCGAACGTCCTGGCCCTGGACGCGGCGTCGTACCTGCTGTTCGCGGTGGCGGTCCGCGCGGTCCGGCGTCCGTTGGGTCCGCACCGGGACCCCGTCGACGCCGCGCCCGCTGAGGCGGCGACCGAGCGCCGCCTGCGGGAGATCTGCACCGAGGTGCCGGCGGCGATCCGCGACGGCGTCCGGGGGACGACCTGGCTGGTACGGGACCGGGTGCTGGTCGTCACCACGCTCGCGTTCATGGCGTTCAACGTGGCCGAAGGGGCCCTGGTCCTGGTGACCGGACCGTGGCTGGCCAAGGACCGGCTGCCGGGCGGGGCGGGCATGCTCGCGCTCCTGCTGGCGGCGCTGTCGGCCGGCGAACTCCTCGGCGGCGTCCTCGCCGGGGCCTGGCGGCCGGGGCGGGACCGGGTGAAGGCCATCGCGGTGGCCCAGATCGCCGCGGCCACCGGATTCCTCGCCGTGCTCGCCGTACCCGACCGGGTCACGGTGGCGGCCGGCTTCCTGCTGATCGGGCTGTGCGGCGTGCCGATGACCGTGTGGGCGCAGTCGCTGCGGATGGAGCGCGTGCCCGCGCGGCTGCGCGGCCGGGTGTTCGGCACGCTGCGGACGCTGATGCAGGCCACGCCGCCGATCGGCGCGGCGCTGGTGACGCCGCTGCTGGGGCAGGGGCACATCACCACGGCGGCGATCGGGATGGCCCTCGTCGCCGGCCTGCCCGCGGTGGCGCTCCTGCTGTTGCCCGGAGAAGCCCGCAGCGACGGACCCGGATCGCGGACCCGCGTTCTAACGCTTACTAATGATTAGTTAACAATCATTCGAGCAAGAGATTGCGTAAAACCACTAATGATAGTTAGAAGATCACATGTTCTGATGAGGATGTGATCGCTCGCATCCTGACCGTCCTGCTCGTCGCACTGACCGGACTCCTTCCGATGAGATCGGCTCTGGCCTCGCCTGACGACGGCGCGACCGACGGCACCTCCTACGCCAGTCCGCTCACCGCGCTGAGCGGCCAACGCCAGTCGCTCGTCTGGCACGACACCTCGAGCGCCGCCGACGCGCTGCAGACCACCATGGGGACCGAGACGACGTTCGCCGCGGTGATGGCGAGCGTCAACCATCCGCTCACCTCCGCGAACTGCTCCGCCGCCGAGTCCGCCGCTCGCCCGGTCGCCCCGGCGGCGACCACCGCCCTGTGCTGGGACACCGGCGACGACACCACCGACGCCTGGCACCCCCAGGGCATCACCACCTCCGGCGACGCCGATGACGATGGCGCCTGGGGCGCGTACAAGGTGATCCTCTCGGGCTGGCAGAGCCTGATCTCCGGCCGCTACAACGACGCCCGCGTGGCGTTCGTCGACTACACGAACTCGGCCGCGCCCGCCTATCGATGGGTCTACCTCGTGGTGCCCAACGCGACGGGCACCGACTTCACGGCCGCCAAGGCGCACGTCGGCGGCATGGTCTGGTACGGCGACAAGCTGTTCGTCACCGCCGTCGGCAACACCTCGACCGCCATCCGCGTCTTCAGCATGGCGAACATCCTGCGGGCCACCGACTCATCGTCCGCGATCGGCAAGACGAGCAGCGGCTACGCCGCCTACGGCTACCAGTACGTGATGCCGCAGATCGGCTACTACACCTACTCCGGCGGCACGTGCACGATGTTCGCCGACGGCACCTACCCGTCGTACACCGTCGCCGACAACGACGGCGACGGCACGGCCGGGAACAGCGCCGCCGACTGGGTCGGCAACGGCACCCGTGCCTTCACGAACGACACCACCACGGCCTGCCTCTCCTCGATCTCCCTCGACCGCAGCACGAGCCCCGACACGCTGGTCGCCGGAGAGTACTTCGGTCATGACACCCCGAACCTGCACGGGCGCCTGCTGCGATACCCCCTCGGCAGTGGCTACCTGCTCAGCGCGACATCGGGGACCGTCCCGGTCACCGCTTCCTACCGGAGCTACGTCGGCGACGTCCAGGGAGTCCTGTCCTACGGCGGGGTCTGGTACGTCTCGCACAGCTGGCTGGACGCCCGCGGCGGGATCTGGCGCCAGACGACGTCGGGCGGCGGCGCGGCCTCGTGCAGTCTGTCCGGCAGCACGGCCCACCAGTGCTGGGCCTGGCATCCCGAGGGACTGACGTACAACTACGCCACCGGCATGGTCTGGGGACAGACCGAATGGTCCAGCACCGAGTGCGCCGCGCAGTCCCAGACCTGCGGCCGGATGGTGTTCGCCACTCCGCGTACCGACCTGCCCTGACATGTGGGCCCCGCTCGTGCTCCCAGGACGCGGGCGGGGCCATGACCCTGCGAGGGTCGGCCGTGCTCCGTCTGTCCCACCTGCACGGGGATCACTGGGACCGGGTGGCGCGACGGAACCTCGACAAGGACCTGCCGGTCGTCACCACCCGCCACGCCGCTCGGTGGCTGAGACCCCAGGGCTTCGGCGAGGCCCGTGGGCTGCGCACCATCACGTCCCCGCTGGCGGACTTCGACGCCGAGGCGCGCCGGCGCGGGTTGGACGACAAGGTGCGGGTCGTGCAGCGCGGAGCGGCCATCGCCCTGTGACCATCCGGCCGAGCCTGTATCCCCGGCGGGACCCGCCCGGCGAAATTCGTGGGAGCCGACGGGAACAAACAGCCTGGAGGGAACGGTTACACCCTTCGTGGCCGGTGTGCCTGGTGTCCCCGGGCCTCATCTATCGCCTTCGCGGATTACCGTTCGGCTGGAGCCGCGTTGTGCCTTTCGCCGAGAGGCGACCCGCACACCGGTACACACATCGAGGGCCCTGCCGGGCGACGTCCCGGCGGGGCCCTCGTCCTGTTCACCGCCGGGAGCCCGGTGGCCTCCCGGTCGCGGTGCCGTGCGCGCCGGGGCGCGCGTCGGCGGCTGCCGATGGCGGAGGTCGATGGATCGGTCCGGGCCGGTCACACGTCGGGCCGGGGCGCGTGTCGGCGGCTGCGGATGGCGGAGGTCGATGGATCGGTCCGGGTCGGTCACGCGGGGGGCCGTGCCGGCCGTGGTCGGTCAGATCGCCCGGCAGGCGCCGGTGTCCTCGACAAAGCGCAGGCGCGGCCGGTCGACGCGGAGCGGCCGTACGAGATGCGCGATGTCGTCCGTCCGATCGAGCCCGGCCTCGAGCCGGTGCAGCCTGCGCAGCGCGATGCCCTCGCGCAACGCCCAGGGACAGATCTCCAGACGGCTCAGGCCGAGTGCGCTCATGATCTCGTCGGCGACGATGGCGCCGGCGAGGATGTGGCGGGCGCGGGTCCGCGAGACGCCCCGGAGCCGGGCGCATTCTTCGCTCGTCAGCCTGGCCAGGCGGGGGATCCGGTGGCGAAGCGCCGCCCGCTCCAGCACCTGGCGGCCGTCCGCCGTCGCCCCACCGGAGAGCTTGGCGAGCTGACTGAAGATCTTCGAGGTGGCGACCGCATGGTGGTCGGACGACCCCTCGGTCAGCCGGTCGACGCCGTAGGCGGCCAGCCGGTCCGCGACGTGCGCGCGAAGCCGCCCGACCTGCTTGCCACGCGGAGGATCGCACGGCAGGTGGTCCCGCGTGAGCCGGCCGGCGCCCAGCGGCATCGACAGCGCGGTGTCCGCCTCGGCGCCGTCCCCGGTGGCGATCTCCATGGAGCCGCCGCCGATGTCCGCCAGCACGATCGGCCCGACCGACCAGCCGTACCACGCGCGTACGGCCACGAACGTCAGCCGCGCCTCGTCCTGACCGGCCAGGAACCCCAGCGTGACGCCCGTCTCGGCGGCGACGCGCCCGAGGATCTCCTCCCGGTTGGCGGCGTCGCGGATCGCGGACGTCACGAAGGGGATCAACTCGACGGCGCCGACGCGCGCGGCCTCGTGTGCCATCATGCCCACCGATGCCACCACCCGGTCGACCGCCGCGTGGCCGATCCGGCCACCGGCGGTGATCGCCCCGGCCAGCCGGGTCGGTTCCTTGGCGGACGCGACCGTCCGGATCGGACCGCCTGCGATCAGGTCAACGACCTTCAGATGGGCAGCATTGGACCCGACGTCCAAAATGGCGGTGCGCATGTCCGCCTGACTACCCAGGGCGACGGCGAGTAATGCGTGATGCCCGGTTCACGCGGTGCCGAAACGACGGTTTCGGCACCGCTCCCGCCGACCCGGGTAGGGTCTGTCCCATGGCGGCGGATCAGGAGACCGTACGGGTCGATGTGTGGATCTGGTCGGTACGGCTGGTGAAGACCCGCTCGCTGGCCACGGCCGCCTGCCGGGCCGGTCACGTCCGGGTCAACGACGAGCGCGTCAAACCGGCCGCCGCCGTACGGCCCGGTGACCGCGTGCGTGTCCGCCTTGCCGGACGGGAGCGGATCGTCGAGGTGCGACGCGTCGTACGCAAGCGGGTCGGCGCTCCCGTCGCCGTCGAGTGCTACACCGACCACAGCCCGCCGCCGCCCCCGCGCGCGGCCCTGCTTCCGATCGCCCGGCGCGAGCGCGGCGCCGGGCGGCCCACCAAGCGCGACCGGCGGGAGATCGAGCGGCTCCTCGGCCGCCGCCAAGGCTGAACACGCCCGCCGACCGGCACCGGCGCACGCGTGAATGCGGGGGAGTGCCCGTCGGGCCCGGGGCCAGTGGACGCTGGACAGCGCATCGGCCCGGGTCAGCGGACCCTGATGGCGAGTCGGCCCACGTCAGTGCACACCGTCGGCCGGTGCCAGCGCCGGTGCACGCCGCTTGGCCGTCGGCCCGTGTCAGTGGACGCTGATGGCGGTGACGCCCTGCGTCGTGGGGACGAGGACGAGTGACCCGGCGAGGGTCGGGGAGGCGAAGCGGGTCACCGTGCCGACGCGCCGCGAGGCGATGGAGCTCCCGTTGGACTGGGACAGGGCGTGCAGCACGCCTGCGTCGGTGTCGAGGGTCCATACCGCGCCGCCGCCGACGACCGGCGATCCCTTGACGGCGGCTCGCGCGGTCCAGACCCGGCGCAGGTCGCCGCCGGAGGAGACGTCGACGCGCTGCAGGCCGTTCTCGCAGGGCAGGAACGCAGAGGACCCTGACCGGGCCATCCCTCCGAAGGAGACGCAGCCGGGCAGGGAGGCGCGCTGGCCGCCGATCCCCCCGAGGTCGCGCGCGTCGAGCAGGTAGATGTCGCCCGTCTTGCCGGCGATGAGCACCCGCTCTCCCGGGAGCAGGAGGGGGCCCGTCGAGCCGAGATCCTGGTCCTCGCTGTTCTCCTTGCCCCAGCTCTTCGGCGCGAAGTACGACAAGCGGCGGGACAGGTCGGGTGACAGCCGCAGCACCGAGTCGCTGCCGTCGTAGGGCCCGCCGACGCTCGCGCCGTTCCCTACGGCGACGTAGACGTCGCCGGACGCGCCGATGGCCGGGCCGGACGGCGCCCAGATGCCGCCCATCCGGCTGGTCGGAACGGCGTACGAGGCGACCGGCCCCTGGCCATCGGTTTTGTACGCGGCGACGTAGCCGACGTAGTTCCCGCAGTCGCCGTCGAGCCCGCCGAACGGCACGTACACCCGGCCGCCGGCGACCGAGAGGGCGCCGCGCTGCTGTTCCGCCTTGCTTTCGCGGCCGGCCGCGACGTCGAGGCCGCGGGTGAACCGTACGCTGCCGTCGGCGGTGTTCAGCGCCACCAGGGTGTGGCGCCCGCCGGTCGTCTCGGCCGCGACGAACACCGTGCGCGTCGCGGCGTCGTACGCCGGCGTCCCCGTGATGCCGAGCGGGTCGATGTTCCCGCAGGGCAGCGCCGACTGCGGCACGGGCGTGCCCAGGTGCCGTTTCCAGACCTGCCGCCCGGTCGCCAGGTCGAGCGCGTAGACGGTGTCGTTCTCCGTGCCGACGTACGCCGTGCCGCCGACGACGACCGGCTGCCCGTACACCGCTCCGTCGAGCCGCGCCGTCCAGGCGTCCGCGAGCGTACGCGGGGCGGGGAAGCCGGCGGCGTACCCGGCGCGGTCGTTCGATCCGTGGTAGGTCGGCCAGGACACGGCCGTACGCGCCGGCGCCGACGTGCTCGTGGGGGCGCCGCTCGGTGCGGGTGAACGGGTGTCCGCTCTCGACCCGTCGCCGGAGCCGCATGCCGTGGCGGCGGTGAGGACGATGAGTGCGACGCCGTACGCGACCCTGCCCATGGCCCCATTCTCGCCACAGTCGGCGGTCCCGCGCAGGGCGCTCGGCGATCGCACCGCGGATACCGCGCATCCCGAGCGCGATCGCGGCGCCCGCCGCGGCCCCGGCGGCCACCGTCGCCTCCGTGGGGAGCTAGCGGAGGTAGTCCGGGTAGCCGTACCCGACGACCTCGGAGACGGGGCGGATGCGAATCTTGACAGCCTTGTCGGTGTTGCCCTCGATGGTCTCGATCGTCCCGTCGCGATCGTCCTTGACGACGAGACCGACGTGTTCGATGCCGCCGACGGTCTTGTCGCCCGAGAAGGAGAAGAAGACGACGGCGCCGGGCCTCGGGACGGCGCCCCACCGGCCCCGCTGCTGGAACCACTGGGCATGGGTGTGCGTGAACGCGTCGACTCCGATGCCCGGCGCGCCGGCCCGCGCGCCGACCCAGGAGACGAACATGTCGCACCAACTGGCGTCGGCGTAGTCGCTGATCTTCCCGCCGTACCGCTGGGCGCCCGTCTGGGCGGCCGGGGTGGACATGAACCACTGGTTGAACTTGGTGCTCCCGGCCGCGTCCGCCGTCGTGCCGACCTGCGAGAGCGCGACCTTCAGCACGTCGGCGGCGGAGACCTGGGAGTGACCCTTCAGCACGATCATGCGCCTGAGCACGGTGTCCAGGTCCGGGACCGGATCGTGGTCGGCCACCACGGAGACGGGGCCGCGGAAGTGCGGGGCCGCACTCACGGAGAGCTCGGTGGCCACGGCGGCACCGACCAGGGTGATACCGGCGATCGCGGCCTTGAGCGCCGTGCGCTTCAGCCGGGACGGAGGGGGATGTCGAGCGGACACAGGGGTACTCCTTCGGCTTCCATGCCGCTTACCGGGTTAGCTGACGGGTTCGGGCGTGGAAGCTGCCCTACGGCACGATGTGCCGATTCACCCCAACACTTCGGTGGGTCCCCGGCTCCGCGAGCTGCGGATTCAGCGGGCGCTCGCTCGTGCGAGCGGTTCGTACAACAGCGTAAGTCACGTCCGGCGCAGCGGCGGCGGGAGCGGTGTCCGCCCGGGGACGAGCGTTCAGGGCGCCACCGCCTCGGCGAGCGCGCGGAAGATGAGCGCCGTGGAGGTGGCGCCGGGGTCCTGGTGGCCCTGGCTGCGGGGCCCGAGGTAGGAGGCGCGGCCCTTGCGGGCGATCATCGGGATGGTGGCGCGCATGCCCTCTTCCGCGGCGTCCGCGGCGGCGGAGGCGGACGTGCTGAGGGCGGCTCCGCCGCGTACGGCCGCCTCGAACGCCTCCACCGCCGGACCGAAAGCATCGATCATGGTCTTGTCCCCGAGGCGAGCGGCACCCAGTTTCTGAACCGCTTCCAGGCCGGCCCGCAGTGCCGCGAGCAATTGTTCGGCGGTCACGCTCGGTTCGGTGAGCTGCTTGCCGATGGCGCGGAACGCCATCCCGTACAGCGGGCCCGCCGCACCGCCGACGCTCGACGACAACGCGGTACCGGTTTTAGTGAGAATTTCCCCTACCGTGTTGAATTCTTTGCCATTGAGCGTGCTTCGCACGACGGAGAAGCCACGCTGCATGTTGACGCCATGATCGGCGTCGCCGATGGCCGCGTCCAGCCGGGTGAGATAGTCGGCATCGCGGTATATGGCCGCGGTGATCCCCCGCACCCACGCCAAGGTCGTCTCGATGTCCATTTCGCTGTCCAAGGCGGTGAGTCTGGTGACATCGTTACCGACCAGGCTAAGGCTCATGGCAACGGGATGGCCGAGTGGCCACCGGGGACGCCGTCAGCCTGATCGTGGGTCATGGCCCTCGTCGACCGTGTGATCAGAAGCCGGTTCACGGATGCGGAACCGAGTTCGGAGATCCGCAGCCGACGGGCGTACGGGCGTCTCGGCCGGTGACGGTCCCGTAAGAACACCGAGGAGCAGCGGTCCGGCATCTGTCTCGCATGCTGAGAGCGGATGAAATCCGCAGGTCGTTCGCTATTGATGAACCGAATTCAGAGTTCTAGATTGATGTTCATAACAACCTGCCGACCGTCCCCACCCCCGTTGTCCGGCGGGGCGGTCGAGCCGCTGCGAAGATCGGCAGCGGATGATCTCCTGCCCCCGGCAACGACGCACAGGCGGCAGGCCGGCGGCCATTTCATCGGTGGCGATCAGGCATATGTCCTAGCCGGTCAGAGGAGATCGGACGATCTTCTGACGTGGAGAGGAAATGCGAACAGCCGTAACAGGCCGACCGGTGGGAAACCTGCCGACGGAGATGACGAGTTTCATCGGACGTGAGCGCGAACTCGCCGAGGTGAAGCGGCTGCTGGGCGCCGGCCGTCTGGTGACGTTGACCGGCATCGGCGGCGTGGGCAAGACCCGCTTGGCACTGAGCGTCGCGACCGAAGCCCGGCGAGCGTTCCCCGACGGGGTGTGGCTCGTCGACCTGGTCGCGTCGGAGACGCCGAAGTCGCCCGTACGGATGGTCGCGGAGACTCTCGGCCTCCGGAACGTCGAGGACCCGGCCGGGTTGGCGCGGCATCTCGCCGGAAAACGGATGCTGCTGGTGCTGGACAACTGCGAGCACCTGATCGACGAGTGCGCGGCTCTGGTGGGGGACCTCCTGTGCCTGACGACCGATGTGCGGATCCTGGCGACCAGCCGGCAGCTCCTCCGCGCCAACGGGGAGCATGTCCTGGAAGTGCCGTCGCTTCCCGTGCCGGAGACCGATGAGGCGTCGGCGGACACGGCGCTGCGGTACGCGGCGGTGCGCCTGTTCGGCGAGCGGGCGTCGGCCGTCGTGCCGGAGTTCGCCGTCTGTGACGCCAATGCCGCGGCGGTGACGGGGCTTTGTCATCGGCTGGACGGTCTCCCGCTCGCGATCGAGTTCGCGGCGCTGCGGATGCGGATGCTGTCGGTGGAGCAGATCGTCGATCGGCTGGATCAGCTCTTCCTGCTCCTCCGCAGCGACTCCCCGGTCGCGAGTCCGCGCCAGAAGACGTTGCACGGGCTGATCGATTGGAGCTACGACCTGTGCTCGGCCGAGGAGCGCACGCTATGGGCCCGGCTGTCGGTCTTCTCCGGCGCGTGCGATCTGGAGACGGCGGAGCGGATATGCGACGACGGCATCCTCACCGACGCCGTCCTGGAGGCGGTGGCCGGCCTGGTGGAGAAGTCGATCCTCGGCAGGGAGGCCGACGGCTCTCGGACGCGGTACCGGCTGCTGACGGCACTGCGCCGGTACGGGCAGGACCGGCTGGTCGAGTCCGGTGAGGAGCAGGCCGTACGGCGGCGGCACCGCGAGTGGTACCGGGACCTCGCCGAGCAGGCCGGAGCCGAGTGGTTCGGCCCTCATCAGGTCGAATGGGTCGACCGGATGGCCGGCGAAGAGGCCGAGTGGGCCGCGGTGCTGGAGTCCTGCCTGAACGAGCCGGGCGAGGAGCGGACCGGTCTGGAGATGGCCGCCGCGTTGTGGAGCCATCCACTGTCATTCGCCTCTCTGGGCGACGGCCACCGCCTGCTGCAGCGGGCCCTCGCCGCGGATCCCGCTCCCAGCGCCGCACGGGCCAGGGCGCTGTGGGCCGACGCCTGGCTGTGCCTGCGGCGCGGCGACCTCCCGGCGGCGGCGCCGCTGCTGGAGGAGTGCCGCGAACTGGCCGAGCGGCTCGACGACCAGGCGCAGCTGGCCGGGGTGGTCCAGCTGACCGGTCTGGCGGCGGTGCTGAAAGAGGACTTCCCGCGGGCCTGCGCGCTGCTGACCCGGGCGCTGGCCTACTACCGCGCCGCGGGCGACCACGGCCGTTCGTGGACCACGCTGCTGCACCTGGCCACGGCCGCCGTCTTCATGGGCGACGCCCGCGCCACCGCGCTATGCCGTGAATGCGAGGAGATGTGCGAGGCGGCCGGTGCCCGATGGTCCCGCCGGGAAGCGCAATTGATCAGCGGCCTGGACCTGTGGCGACGCGGTGACGCGCGGGCCGCGACCGGCGTGATCCGTCAGGCCCTGCGTCCGCCGCGTGTCCCCTCGGAGCGCCTGGGCCTCGCGCACTGCGTCGAGGCGCTGAGCTGGATCGCCGCCGATCAGGATCGGCCTGAATACGCGGCCGAGCTGCTGGGCGCCGCGGACGCCCTCTGGCGATCGGCCGGGGCAGCGCTGCCGGGACTCGGGCCGGTGGCGCGTGCGCACGCCGACTGCGAGATCGGCCTCAGGCGAGCACTCGGCCAGGACGCGTTCGCCGAGGCCCACGCGCGCGGCGGACGGCTCACCCCCGAGCAGGCGATCGCCCGAGCCCGGGATGAAGAGCCCACCGCGTCCGAAACGGCGGACGAGGCTCGAACGGGCGTCGCCGGCGCCCTCACCCGCCGGGAACGCGAGATCGCGGAGCTCGTCGCGCGAGGCTTCAGCAACAAGGACATCGCCAGCGCCCTCGTCATCGCCCCGCGCACCGCCGAGGGCCATGTCGGGCGCATCCTGTACAAGATGGGTTTCACCTCCCGAACCCAGGTCGCCGCCGTGTGGGCCGCGGAATACGGCATCGGCTGACCTCACCCGACGTCCACCGGGAAGCCAGAAGGCGATTCACCATTGATGAACGCCGTTCGGGGCCGGCCCCGTACGGCAAAGGCGTTCTCCGGTCAGCCGGCACGCCGGGTACGGCCGCGGGTGGCTCCGAGCTCCCGCGAGAGATTGCGCCCCGTCTCCCGTACGGCGACCGCGATCTCCTCCCGCCGGGACTCGGACAGCAGCCGCTCGACCGGACCGACCACGCCGATGGCGCCCGCGACATCGCCGGAGCGCGCGAACACCGGTGCCGCGACACCGGCGTCGCCCAGGGCGGACTCCTGATCCTCGATCGTGTACCCGACGCTCCGCGCGACCGTCAGTTGCTCGGCGAGAGCCTCAGGGTCGCTCACGCTCGCGCCGGTCAGCACGCCCAGCTCACTGCCCAGGAGCTCCGTCTCCGTGGCCTCGGGCCCGAACGCCACGATCGCCTTGCCCAGCGCGCACGTGTTCCAGGGGATCGTGGCCCCGACCTCCAGGATCTGGACCGCTCCCTCGGGCCGGAAGACGTGGTGGACCACCAGCACGTGATCACCGGTCAGCACCCCGACCCAGATCGCCTCGTTCACCCGCGTCGCCAGCGCGTCGGCCCAGATCATGGACCGGGTGCGCAGCTCGTGACCGTCGAGATAGGCGTTGCCCAGTCGAACCAGCCCGGGGCCCAGCGCGTACTTGCTGGACTCGGGGTCCTGTACGACCAGCCCTTCGGTCTCCAGCGTGCGGAGCAGCGCATGGGCGGTCGGCTTGGCGACCCCGATCCGCTCCGCGAGCTCCGTCACGCCCAGCCTCGGGCCGGTGGCCGCGAGCTCACGCAGGATCTGAGCCGCGCGTTGCACTGACTGGATCATGACCCGTCCGTGCTTTCGTCATCGGCGAACCAGGTTCCGCGAACCAGATTATCGTTCCGCCGCCCTCGACGGCATCGCCGCGCCGCAGGGGAAGTCCTTACCCGGCGGACGCAGCGATGCCGTCGAGGGTGTCGATGGTCTTCCGGTCGAGGTGGACGTCGCCCGCCGCGAGGTTCTCCTTCATGTGGGCGGGGTCGACGGTGCCCGGAATGAGCAACGTGTGCGCGTAGGTCGCGAGCAGCCACGCCAGGCCGACCTGCGCGGGTGTCACCCCGAGGGACGCGGCGGCCTCGGTCACCGCCGGATGCGCGGTGACCTTGGGAAAGTTGGGAAACGCCGAGCCGAGGGGGAAGAACGGCACCCAGGCGATGTCGTGCTCACGGCACACGTCCAGCACCGGCCCGCTCGTGCGGTCGAGGACACTGTAGGCGTTCTGCACGCAGACGATCCCGGCGGGCAGGGCGTGGCGCAGTTGCTCGGCGCTGACGTGGCTCAGCCCGATGCTGCCGATCTTGCCCTCGTCCCGCAGGGCGATGAGCTCGGCGAGTTGGCCGTCGAGGTCGACGACCTGGTCGCCTTCGGCCAGAAGGCCGGGCGGAGCGTCGGCGCGGCGCAGGTTGACCACGTCCAGCCGCTCGACGCCCAGAGTGGCGAGGTTCGCCTCCACGCTCGCGCGCAGTTGCTCGGGCCGCTGGGCCAGGACAAGGCCGGCCTGGTCGTCGTGTTCCGCGCCGACCTTGCTCACCAGCACCAGGTCCTCGGGATACGGCGCCAGGGCGTCGCGGATCAGCTCGTTGCACCGGCCGGCGGCGTAGAACTGCGCGGTGTCGATGTGGTTGACGCCCTCGTCGACGGCGGAGCGCATCATCGCGATGGCCGACTCGGGCTCGGGGGCCGGGCGGCCGTGTCCGCCGGCCAGATGCATCGCTCCGAAACCGACCCGGGCTACCCGGCGTCCCGCGAGCGTGGCGTTGCCACCCGGGGCCTTCGGCGCGCTTCCGACTGTGCTCATGAGAACGCTCCCGTTCGTCGATGGCGTAGTCTCATTGATGCGGAGGGTCCTCCGCTACGCTGAGGCTAGCATAAGCGGAGGATCCTCCGATTATGCGTGAAGCCGCCGAGCCGACCCGCCTGTATGCCGCGCGACTCAGCGGGCGGATGCCTCGGTGAAGGCCGCCGTCGTGAGGGCCGTCGCCGTCCGCACCGCGCTCGCGATCGCGTCGTCGGCCGAAAGGCCGCACAGGTCGGTCAGCGTGAACAGCGCCTCGGCGCTGACGATGACCGCGAGGCCTCGTTTGAGGTCGGTCATCGCCGCGGGGGTGAGAGAGGCCGGCCCATCGGCGTCCTCGAAGGGCGCCAGGGCGTGGTCGATCAGGCCGAAGCGGATGCCGGGGCGGGCCGTCGGGTTCGCGGGCGCCGTGATCGTCTGGGAGATCATCGCGCGTACCGCGCCCTGATACGCGTCGACCCCGCGCAGCAGGTACTCACAGGCGAAGGCGACGCGCTCGGCCGGGTCGGCCGAGTCCGCGATCGGCGCGAGGGCCTCCGTCGGGTCGGGCCACGCTCCCGCCAGGGACTCCCGCAGAAGCGAGACCAGGTCGGGAAAGTAGCGGTAGGCGGTGGCTTCGGAGACCAGGGCGGTCCGTGCGACCTGCGGCATCGTCACCTCGGCGCCGGAGCGGGTGAGCTCGCGGCAGGCGTCGACGATGGCCTTGCGCGTGCGGGCCTTCTGATTCGCGCGTCCCGTGGTGCTGCTATCGACCATCGACAGGTGACCTCTCTCGTCATGATTGGCATGCCTCCTTATGAGAGTGTACTTGCATGAAATGTGAGTGGCTTGTACCGTAACGAGAGTTCACTCTCATGAAGGAGACGTCATGGCCAAGGTTTCGATCGTCGGCCCCGATGGTGGCGAAGTCGTGCAGCTGGGACCCACCACCATGCGGATCCTGGAGGACGGCAGCACCACCGGGCACCGCCTCGGAATGGGCGAGATCACCGTTGCTCCGCACACCGACGGCCCGCCCCAGCATCGGCACGGCCGACACGACGAGGGCTTCTACGTGGTCTCGGGGACCGCCCGGTTCACGGTCGGCACCACGACGTACGACGCACCGGCCGGCACCCTCGCGATGATCCCGCCGGGTGCTCCGCACACCTTCGCCAACCCCACCGACGAGCCGCTGGTGCTGCTGAACACCTTCACTCCCGACCTGTACGTGCAGTACTTCCGTGACCTCCGGGACATGATCGAGCAGGGCGGGACGCTGACCCCGGAGTCGACCGTGAAGGTCATGAACCGGTACGACACCGAGCCGGCCACCGACTACGCCGACTGACGAGCACATCTCGACGCCGACCGCACGCCGCGGTTGACCAGCCCAGGAACAACCCCCGTTAAGGAGACCCACCTGCCCATGACCACATACACACTGTCCACCTCCTTCGGCGACATCCCGCTCACCGTTCCCGAACGCGGGCAGGGCCGCCCCGTCCTGCTGCTCCACGGCGGCGCGGGCCCGAACTCGGTCGCCGGGTTCGCCGACCTGATGGCCGCGCGCTCCCCGCTACGGGTGCTGACCCCCGTCAATCCCGGTTTCGGCGGAACCCCCCGCCCCGACGGGCTCGATTCGATCCGGAGACTCGGCGAGCTCTACCGCGACCTGCTCGACCATCTCGATCTGCTGGACGTGACCGTCATCGGCAGCTCGATCGGTGGCTGGGCCGCAGCGGAGGTCGCGCTGTGCGCGAGCGAGCGCGTCGAGCGACTCATCCTGGTCGACGCCGTCGGCCTGGACAGCGCCGAGCACCCTGTCGCCGACTTCTTCTCCCTCACGCTCGACCAGGTCGCCGACTTCAGCTACGCGAATCCCGACGCCTATCGGATCGACCTCGGCGCGCTGACCGACGAGCAGAAGGCCGTCACCGCGGGCAACCGGGCGGCCCTGCAGGCCTACGGCGGCCGCTCGATGTCCGATCCGAGCCTGGCCGCACGCCTGGCCGGCGTCACCGCCCCCACTCTCGTCGTCTGGGGCGAGGCGGACCGGATCGCGACACCGGCCTACGGCAAGGAGTACGCCGCCGCCATCCCCGGCGCCGCCTTCCACCTCATGCCGGACGCCGGGCACCTCCCGCAGATCGAGACCCCGGAGGCACTGCTGACCATCGTCGACCGGTTCATCGGCGACCAGCCGACCTGACCGGCCGCTTGATACACCGCAGGCCGGGTCACTGCGGTGTCGCGAAGTCCTGCGTCCACCAGGGGCCGCCGCGGCCATCGGCCACGCCGACGCCGATGTCCTTGTATCCGCAGTTGAGGATGTTGGCGCGGTGGCCGGGACTGTTCATCCAGCTGTTCATGACGGCCGTTGGGGTCTGCTGGCCGGCGGCGATGTTCTCCGCCCACCCGCTCCATCGATAGCCCGTCGCCGTGATGCGGTCGCCCGGGCTCTTGCCATCCGGGTCGGTGTGGTCGAAGAAGTGGCGGGCGGCCATGTCGTCGGAGTGCCTCTGCGCCGCGGTGTGCAGTCTGCCGTCGACGCGCAGTGGACCGCAGCCGTTCTTGGCCCGCTGCGTGTTCACGAGGCTGACGACCTGCTGTTCGACGCCGCCCGGTGACGCACTGCCGGTAGGCGTGACCGGGCGGTGGGTGCGCGTGACCGAGCCTTCGAGCGTCGTCGCGGAGGCGTACCGGCGTTCCGGAGCGGGCCTCCTGGCCGTGGTGGTCGGCCCTGCCGGCGTCGGCTGATGATCTGGTGAGCGCGGAATCGACCAGATGAAGAACACGGCGATCGCCGCCACAGCCGTCCCCGCGATCGCGGTCCGCGTCCGGCCAGGCCTGGGGCGCCGCATCCGACGGTGTCTCCCGAGGGTGGCGTGCCCCCCGGTATGGAATGGCGTGGAGCCGGTGTGCGGCGGTGGCGGCACCAGGGCCAGGCCGGCGAGCAGCGCTTCGGCGGGCACGAGACCCCTGGCCTGTTCCGAGCAGGTCCGGCAGCTTCGGATGTGCCGCGCGATCCGCTTACGCCACACCGGCGCCGGCCGGCCGTCCCAGTGGGCCGTCAGCTCGGACAGTTCCCGGCACCGCGGGTGCGCGCCCAGTGCACGGACGATGGCGCGTCCGGAGTCGAGCCGTTCCTTCATCCGCTGGATTCGGACGGCGACATGCCTGGCAGAGCAGTCCAGCGCCGCGGCCAACTCCGATCGGGTGAGTCGCCCCGATGCCTCCAGCCACCACAGCGCGAGCAGTTCGCGGTCGTCCGGGTCCAGCCACCGGGTCGCCTCCGCGACCTCCCGGCGCTGCCCGGACAGACCCAGTCGCAGAATGGTCAGCTCGACGAAGTCGGCGGCCGGATCGGGCACGTCGTGTACGGCCTCGAGGTCGACGACGGGCCGCTTCTGGTTCGCCGACCAGCGCCGCCGTACCTCGTTCATGGCGACCGTCACCAGCCAGGAACGGAACCGCGACCGGTCCCGTAGACCGCCGAGCCCGTTCATGACCCGCAGCAGCGTCTCCTGCACCAGGTCGTCGACGTCGGCGTGGCCACCGAGGGCCCGGCCGATGACGTTGTAGACGAGCGGCAGGCACTCAGAAACCAACTGTTCCCGGGCATCGTGGTCACCGGCCTGCGCGGCCGCGACCAGGTCCTCGCTGACCTCCGTGCGCATCCGTCCTCCTCCCGGGCCGATCGGTTCGACCTCGTTCTGGAAGACCCTGCATTCTGGCTTCGATTACAGGAAATCCGCGACCATTTGCGGACATTTGGGTCTGTGGGTGGAGGGACCGCCTTCCGGGGGGACGCCCGGCGCGCCCCATGCATCCGTCCTGCGACTCGACGGCCACCGCGGACGGCTTCTTCGGCAGAGGTCAGGATTTTTCGTTATCCATGGGCGATCGCCGGGTCTTCCATGTGTCGGACCAGACACAGCAGACCCATGAAGGGCGAACCTCGGTGAACCACGAAACGCAGACTTTCTGGGACAAGCCGGACCCGGCGCGTTCGACGACCGTACGACGTCGGCGGCGCCGCCGGCCCATGCGATGGGCGACGATCGGGGTCGCGGGCACGGTCGGGCTCGGCGCCGTCGTCGGCGTCGCGTACGCGGCGACCGGCGGCTCGGGAGGTTCAGGGAAGCAGACCGGGGCCCGGTCGGCAGCCGCCGGCGCGACGACCTCACCGCAGTCCGATCCCGTCCCTGACGCCCCGAAGCCGACGAAGCGCAAGTCCCACAAGAAGACCCACAAGCCGACTCCGCGCAAGTCGCACCCGAAGACCCACAAACCTGCTCCGGCCACGACCCGGCATGTGCCCGCGTCCGCACCGGTGGCCGGTGGGCCGACCGGCAAGGCGGCCCAGTACGCCGCCCAGGTCCTCAGCATCACCAACTCCGAGCGCGCACAGCACGGGTGCGGCCCCCTGACGATCAACGCGAAACTGGCGAGAGCCGCGCAGGGACACTCCGCCGACATGGTCGCCCGTCGCTTCTTCGACCACACCAACCCGGACGGCAAGGGCCCGGGCGAGCGGCTCGCCGCCGTCGGATACGCCTCGAGTGCCTGGGGGGAGAACATCGCCGCCGGTCAGCAGACCCCGGCGGCGGTGATGGACTCGTGGATGCACAGCCCGGGACACCGGGCCAACATCCTCAACTGCGGCTTCCACGCGATCGGCATCGGCGTCGCGTTCGGCTCGAGCACACCGTACGGGACGTACTGGACCCAGGACTTCGGCTCGGACCGCTAGGCGGCCAGGACCGCTTCGCTGGGGCGCGAAACCCACACAAAGATCGGATCACTTGCTCGAGAATCAATCGAATATCAAGCCGTATCTGGGCCACCTCGAATCTGTTCTACCTGAGTAATTCGCAGGTCGAAGGCGGCGGAATTAAGCATGCCAAAATCTCGTCGTAATGGCGTGATGGTGCGCACCGACGAAGACGTCGGATGAATGTGTTGACGACTCCGGTAAAGCGGACGTAACGTGCTCGCAACCCACCCGGGAGTCGACAATGCACGAATCCATCAACCGTCGCAGCGTGCTGACCGGCATGACGGCCATCACGGTCGCCGCAGTCGTCAGGCCGGCCGCGGCGGTCGCGGCCAAGGCCACCCCCGCCGCCCCCGCCGCGCCATTGCCCGTTCTTCCGCTGCGCATTCCCCAGGTCGATCAAGGTCTGGAGCAGCAGCCGGATGACAAGATCGCCTGGCTGCAGGATGCCAAGCTCGGGATGTTCATCCACTGGGGTGTCTACTCCGGCCCCGCCAAGGGCGAGTGGTACATGCACGACGCGGCCGTCACACCGGCGAACTACCAGAGGTTCGTCACCGACGTCACGAGCGAACAGTTCACGGCCGACGCGTACAACCCCGCCGCCTGGGCGCAACTGGCCAAGGACTTCGGGGCCAGGTACACGGTGCTGACCACGCGGCATCATGATGGTTTCGCGCTGTGGCCCGCGGGTCAGCCCAACGCCTTCAACGCGGGCCAGGCGCCGCTGAAGCGTGACTTCGTCAAGGATTACGTGGCGGCGGTGCGCGCCGCGGGCCTGCGGGTCGGCCTGTACTACTCGCCGATCAACTGGCGCTATCCCGGCTACTACGACGTCTACGGCACGAACTGCGCCAAGAACCCGTGGGGATACACCACCGATCCCGCGCACAAGGAGAACGCGCGGGTCATGAAGAACGAGGTGTATGAGTCGATCAAGGAGCTCGTCTCCCAGTACGGGAAGATCGACGACCTGTGGTGGGACGGCGGCTGGCTGGCCGAGCAGGGTAGTGACGCCGACGCCAAGTTCTTCTGGGAGCCCGGTCGGCTCCGGGACACGGGCAACCAGTGGCCGGTGGACACCGGCCACGGCGAGACCGACGCCGGCGGCGAGCCGTTGGGACTGATGGGCATGGTCCGCGAGCACCAGCCCGACATCCTGGCCACCCCGCGTTCGGGCTGGGTGGGCGACTACGCCATCGACGAAGGAGGCTCGGTCCCCTCCGGCGCGATCCGCACCGGCGGGCTGACCGAGAAGGCCTTCACCGTCTGCGGGTCATGGGGCTACAACTCCAGCGCCGCTGTGATGAGTTACAGCGAGGCCATGAACATCCTGGTCAACTGCTGGGTGCGGAACATCACGGCCATTGTGAACGTCGGACCGGACCGGCACGGAACCGTGCCCGCCCCGCAGGCCGACCTGCTCCGCCGGATCGGCACCTTCATGAAGGCGTGCGGCTCGGCCGTCTACTCCACCAGCGGCGGCCCGTGGAACCCCGTCGACGGCGAGTACGGGTTCACCTGCAAGGACAACACGTTCTACATCCACCTGCTGCCCGGCTACAGCGGCACGAGCTTCACCACCCCGCCCGTCGGCGACGCTCGCGTGACCCGCGTCTACGACGTCGCCGCGGGCACCGACCTGCCGTACCAGGTCGGCTCCGACGGCAAGGTAACGATCACGGGCATCAACCGCACCCGCTTCCCCGAGGACGGCGTCGTCGCGGTGACCCTCGACCGCGGCGTGCGGCCCACCGACATCGCGGTGGGGAAGACGGCCACCGCCGACAGTGAGGAGACCTCGCACGGCAACCTGGCCGCCAGGGCCGTCGACGGGGCGACCGCCACCCGCTGGTGCGCGGCCGACGGCGACATCGGTCACTGGCTCAAGGTCGACCTTGGCTCGACAAGGTCACTGACCGGCGCCCGGATCGCCTGGGAGTTCGACAAGACCAACTACCGGTACCGCGTCGAAGGCTCCACCAACGGCACCACCTGGACGACGCTCGCCGACCTGACCGGCACGTCCAACACCGGCCAGGTGCAGACCGTCACCTTCACCGCGCAGGCCCGGTACGTCCGCGTCACCGTCACCGGCCTTCCTTCCGGTGCCTGGGCCTCCATCCGCAACCTCGAGATCTACGACCGGCCCTTCACCACCAGCCTGGCCATCCCCGCCTGACCGCGGTCAGACGACGTCGCGCCACAGAATCAGGAGAGATCGATGTCCGTGACCCATCTCAGGGGTATCGCCCTATCCGGTGTCCTGCTCGCCGCATGTCTGGCCGCCACGCCGAGTACGGCGTCCGCTGCGGCGCCCGGCCCCGGCACGAACTACGCGTTCGACGATCCGTTCACCTCGCCACGTACGGCGTGGTGGCGGGACGGCAGGTTCGGGATGTTCATCCACTTCGGCGACTACTCCAACTGGGAGGGCGAGTACACCAGGCCCGACGGCACCGTCTGCCGGGACGCCGAGTGGATCAAGCGCAACTGCGACATCCCGATGGCCGAGTACGAGCAGAAGGCCGCGACGTTCAATCCGAAGGACTTCGACGCCAAGGCCATCGTCGCCGCCGCCAAGAGCGCTGGAATGCGCTACATCGTCATCACGTCCAAGCACCACGACGGGTACGCGATGTGGCCGACCAAGCAGAACACCTGGAACCTGCGCGACCACTCGTCGTTCGACAAGAACCGGGACATCCTCGCCGAACTGAAGAAGGCCGCCGATGCGGCGGGGATCAAGTTGGGCCTGTACTACTCCATCTGGGACTGGCACGACCCGGACTTCGCCAGTGACTTCCCCAAGTACAAGCAGCGGATGTACGGGCAGCTCAAGGAACTGATCGACAACTACCACCCCGCGTTGCTGTGGTTCGACGGCGACTGGAACACCGACAACCCGACGAACAACTGGAGCCCCCGGGACGGCGAGGACCTGGAGTCGTACCTGCACGGCCTGGATCCGAAGCTGATCACCAACAACCGGGTCGGCAAGCGGCGGGTCACCGACGGGGACTATGGCACGCCCGAGCAGACGATCCCCGACGCGCCCGTCGACGGGCAGCCCTGGGAGAGCTGCATGACCATCAACGACCACTGGGGTTACGCGCGCTACGACACCAACTGGAAGTCCGGGCCGACGCTGATCCACAACCTGCTCGCCACCTCCAGCCGCAGCGGCGACTACCTGCTCAACGTCGGCCCGGACAGCCTCGGCCGGGTGCCGGCCGACGCCGTCCAGCGGCTGCAGGCGATCGGGGACTGGTCCGGAACCGCCGGCCAGGGCGCCGCCGTCTACCAGGCGGGCTACCCCGGGGTGGTCGCCGAGCCGAACTGGGGGACGGTCAGCCGTCACGGCAACGACCTGTACGCCTCGGTCTTCCAGTGGCCCGGTGCCGGCAGGCCATTGCACCTGACCGCTACCGCGCCGTTCACCGTGAAGAACGCGCAGGTGCTCGGCAGCGATCAGAAGGTCACCGTGACCAAGGCCGGTGACGGATACGACATCACCCCGTCCGGGAACGCCACCAACGCGTCCGCCACCGTGATCGAACTATCGATCGCTCCCCAGGACCCGGCGGCACCGGGCACCGGGACGGGGCTGAAGGCCGAGATCTTCGACAACGACCAGCTGTCCGGCACCCCCAAGGTCACCCGCACCGACCCGTCGATCAACTACGCCTGGAGGTTCCTCGGTTCCCCGGCCCCGAGCATCCCCAGCGACCACTTCGGCACCCGGTGGACCGGCTTCATCCAGCCGCGATACAGCGAGACCTACCAGTTCACCACCGTCTCCGATGACACCGCACGGGTCTGGATCGACGGCAGGCTCATCATCGACGACACGACCCCGCACGGGCCTCAGGTCGACAAGGGCGGTATCACCCTGCAGGCCGGCCGGAAGTACTCCATCAGGGTCGAGCACACCGAGCAGACCGGCGAGGCGTACATGAAGCTTCTGTGGTCGAGCCCGAACACCCAGCAGCAGATCGTCCCGACGCAGCAGCTCTACACCTCTTAAGCCCGGCTGCCGATGACGATGAGGGGAGGCCTGCGGGGGCCTCCCCTCATCGTCCTTGCGGTGCCTGGCGGTCCCGTTCGGGCATCAGACCGCCGGGTCAGTAGGTCGTGGTGACGGCGACGCCGCTGTACGCGGTGGCCGCGTACAGGCTGATGTAGCGGTATCCGGCCGTGGTGTTGGTGACGGTGATGCTTTCGCTGTCGCCCGGGTTGGTCGACTTGGCGGTGTAGGCGGTGGGGGTCGCCCAGGCGGCGGCGTTGTAGTAGAGGTCGGCGTTGCCGGTGCCGCCGGTGGTGGTGATGTGCAGGGTCACGGTTCCGGCCGGCAGGTAGATGTAGAAGTAGTTCAGTTGGCCGGTGGCCGAGGACTGGTTCGATCGGGTGCAGTTCTGGCTCATGGCGCGGGTGTCGGTGGAGGGGCAGCCGCCCGGCGGGTTGGTGCCGCCGGCGATCGTGCCCAGCCAGGTGTCGAAGTCGGCGTCGTAGCGGGTGCCGATGCCGGTGTTGTAGACGGCGTAGCCGCCGTCGTAGTCGCCGGTCCGGAAGTGGGCCAGCATGGTGTAGATGTCGGCGGGGTGCTTTTCGAACATGTACCGGACCGCGAGGTAGCCCCACGGGTAGGTGCGCGTGGTGTCACCGTAGGTGGTCTGCCATAGGGTGCTCAGCCGGTAGGTGTGCTTGGCGGCCTCGGCGACCGCCTCGGTGTCGGTCATGCCGCGGTAGCTGTACGAGACGTACTCGGCCTGACCTTCGATCCACCAGATGTCGGGATGCACGATCTGCTGCTCGAAGGTGCCCTTCATGTCGTAGATGGACTGGAGGAGGTGCGTGTATTCGTGGTTGAGGTTCCAGACCCGGGCCACGAAGCCGTCGTCACCGGGCTTCTGGTACATGACGGAGACCGGCTTGTTGTTCGGGTCGGTGATGTTCCCGGTCAGTGTCTCGCCGCCGTTGTCGGTGCTGTTGCCGAAGATCGCCCAGGAGTAGGTCGCATAGTCGGCCTTGGTGGCGAACACTGCGAGCCGGACATTGGTCTCGTACTGGCCGGGGATCGGGCCGTTGTCCCTGACCAGGCCGTGGTAGTAGGGGTCTTGGTTGCGCAGGCTCGTGCAGACGGCGGCCATGTCGGCGGCCGACAGCGCCTGCGCCAGGATGGTGCGCGAGATGGTCTGCGAAGCGCAGGTGTAGGTGTGCGGAAGCGACGCGGCGGTGAGTTGGGCGGTCAGGTCGCAGACGCCGTAGTACGAGCACTGCCCCGGGTCGAAGGAGTTGGACTGGTAGGCGACGTGGACCCACAGCGAGGCGGTCGGGCCGGTGATCGCGGAGAGGCCGAGCAGGCTCTTGGCCAGCGGCCGTACCTTGGCCTGAAGCGCGGGGTGCTCGACGAGACGGGCCAGGTCGTTGCCGGCGTTGGAGTCCAGGACGTCGTTGGGTCCGCCCAGCAGGCTCAGATGGTCGCGGGCGAAGGCGTACAGGGTGTCGATGACGCCGGGGTCGGCGGTGACCGCGGAGACGAAGTCCGGGTTCCAGTTTCCGCGCCACAGCGGGGTGTAGACGCTGTTGAGGGCGTTGTCCATGTTCCCTACGCCGTCCCAGGAACTGTTGTAGGCGTTGAGGATTCGCTTGTAGACGTTGAGGTAGCGGCCCTGCAGGTTGGCGCTGTCGGTGAGGATGACGGCATCACCCAGGACGGTGCCGTTGCCGGAGCTGACGTCCATGGAGCGCGGGCCGGTGAAGAAGGTGTCCAGACCGGCCTGCACCGCCGCCGTCAAGGTCGAGTCATAGGGGCCGACCGCGGAGGCGTTGTTCTCCTGGACGTAGTAGCCGGCCCACAGGAAGTAGATGAGCTCGGCGACACCGGTGGAGTCGTCGCCGGGATAGGTCGTCGAGTAGGTCTGGAAGCCGTTGGCGACGGCGACCATCTGGGCCTGGCGGAACACGTCCCGGGCGTCGGTGCCGGTGAGGGAGAACAGGCTGTCGATGCACTGCTGGGTCGAGGCCCGGACGTACTCGGCGAGCGCGGATCCGCTCCGGCTGCCGAAGTCGGCCGCAGTGCACGACTGCGCGGCGGCCTTCGGCCTCGCCGACGGCAGGCGCTTCTTCACCGAAAGCCTGGCCGGAGGCTGCTGGGCGGCGGTCAGCGGCTTGGCCCGCACATCGTCGCGCTCTGAGGTGGCGCCGACCAGGTCGACCGGCCGCGGTACCGGTGGCGCCGACGACGTACGAGCCACCTCGGTAGCGGTCACGGCGGACGCCCTCGCATGGCCGGTCAGAGCGGCCAGAAGACCGGCGACCAGGGCGATGGTCAGGAACCTGACGACAAGGATTTGGGGAGGCCGGGGGGTTCGGTGGCGCATTCTTGCTCCCTCGGGGGTTTCTGCGCCTCAGGCGGGGGTTGCGAGGCGCTCCACCGAACTTCCCAGGCCGTATCGACAGGTGGAATATGACATGTCATAGGAGAATTCGCGGCAGGTCATAACATTCCGCAGCCCGTCGATGGGTCTACCGTTCTCCGCCGGCGGTTTCCGACGGGACCCCGCGCCGACCGCCGGAGGCCGACCCTAACTCGCACGCAGGCGGCTGGTCCCTGTCGCCCACGCCTGGAAGTGCGGTGAGTCGGTGATGAGGTCGCGGTAGGCGGCGGCCGCGGACTGGTGGACCGTCTCGACCACTTTGTCGCGGACGCCCCTGGCCCGCCAGGCCAGCAGGAAGCGGTGCCACACCGGCGTGCCTGTGAGGGGTTTGATGAGTACGCCGTCGGCGGGCAGGAACGTCGCCTGCACGATCGACACGCCCTCACCGCCCGCGATCATGTTCTGCAGCTGGAGCCGGTCGCCGAGGAACTCGTGCACGGTGACCGGGCTGAATCCGGCGGCCTGGCAGGCCGTGTAGAAGACCCCGGGCCACCCGGCGCCGTCGTCGGGAGTCAGGAACCAGGCGTCATCGGCCAACTCCGTGAGCGAGACCTCCGGCCGATGAGCCAGCCGGTGGTTCGCGGGCAACGCCACGAACGCGGGCTCGGTGATGATGGCGCGGTGCGCGACGGCATCGGAGTGCCGCAACCCGAGCCCTGGATAGTCCACGCCGATGGCGGCATCCAGCTTGTCGCCCTCCAGGAGCTCGACGATCTGTGACGATGCGTAGACGCTCGAGATGGTCAGCGTCAGATCCGGCAGTGCGGCACGGATCCTGGCGACCGTTCCGGGCAGGATCGGAGTGTTGGTCGCCGCGAGTCTCAGGGCCTGACCGGCGGCGAAGACCGTGCCGGCCGAGCGGCGCTCGATGGCGGTCGCGCGCGCGAGCACGTCGCGAGCCCGTGCGACGACCTCCGTGCCGAAGGCCGTCGGCGCCACGCCTGTCTTGCTGCGGGTGAACAGCGGCTCACCGAGGAAACCCTCGATCCGCCCCAGTTGGGTGCTGACCGCCGGCTGAGAGTACCCCAGCAGCGTCGCCGCTCTGCCCAATCCGCCCGTGTCGGCGATCGCACACAGCATCCGCAGGTGACGAAGTTCTAGACGTTCCATCGATACTCCCGGTCGTCCGAAATATCGGAGGCTTCGTCCGTCGAGTGTCCGAAGTGTGAACGCGAGGGGAAGTCGCGCGTCATCAGCCCGTCCATAAATTTGGGTTATGCGTACCGGCTGTACAGCGCGTATCGCGACCGTGCGATCACTGCGAGGGGACGCTGACGGGTTCGGTTCGGCTGAGGGGTGAATCCGGCGGCGCCGAAGCATAATCCTCAGTTATGGAACTTGATATCCGGCATCTCCGCATAATCTGCGCGATCGCGGAGACGGGCAGCCTCACACGGGCCGCCGCCCGGATGGGACTGTCGCAGCCCGCCATGACGAACCAGCTCCACCGGATCGAAGAGCTCCTCGGCGGGGCGCTCTTCGTGCGGACGCGCAGCGGCACGCAGCCGACCCCACTGGGACGCCAGGTCATCTCCCGCGCCCGGATCGTCCTCTCGGAGATGAGCGCCCTGTTCGGCGATCTGCCCGGCCTCGCCGGGCGGTTACGGAGCATCCGGCTCGGCTCCATACACGTGGCCTGCGTCGCCAGCCTCATCCCCAGGGTCGCGCAGGAACTCCCGGAGGTGGAGATGTCCTTGCGCATCGAGCCGTCGTCCGCGCTGCTGACCGATGCGCTCACCCACGATGACCTGGACGCGGCGCTTATCGGCGTCATCGAGGGCTATGGCATTCCGATGGCGGCGCCGATCGCGAACCGCACGCTCGTGCCCAGATACCCGATCTTCGTCGCGCTCTCGGCCGCCCACCCGCTCGCCGAGCGCGCGGAGATCGAGCTGGCCGACCTGAAGGGCGAGTACTGGATCAGCCCTCCGGGCGCCGACGACGGCTCGCTCGCGGCGCTGCGCTCGACCTGCCGAACAGCCGGCTTCGAGCCCAAGGTGCGGTATGACGCGCCGAGCGGCGGGGCGCAGCCGCTGGTCGCGCCGGGGTACGGAGTGCGGCTGGTCGACCCGACCTGGCCCGCCCAGCCCGGCACCGTCGTCCGCCCACTGACCGGCGATCCGCAGGTCGGACGGCTGGTCGTCGCCTGGCGCCGCGACCGGCTGAGTGATGGCACCGCCGCGGCGCTCTACCGGAGCCTGGCCCGGGCGTACACGGACCACGTGAACGACAATCCGATCTTCAAGCGCTGGTGGGAGGCCCACCCGGAGATCCATCCCCTGGTCTGATCCGAGGCGGCGGCAAGCGCGGCCGCCGCTCGAGGTCGCCTTCGATTCGCTCGTTCTGCGCACTCATGCCGTGTCCACCTTCCGGCCGTGGCGCAGGTCGATGACGTGGGTGAGGCCGCCGACGGTGATGGTCATCTCGGTGTCGCCCTCGCGGACGCGGCAGAGCGGGTTGTCGAGGTGGTACGCGGGGGCGACGCGCCCGTCGGCGTCGAGGTCGGCGGCCCGGCCGTCGACGGTGAACGGGCCGGTCCGGTCGAGGGCGAGGACGTGGCCGTGCCGGGTCCGGTAGGTCACGGCGTCGCTCGCCCACTCGGGCGCGCCGAGGGCGGCGGCGAAGTCGCCGAACGTCCCGTCGACGGCGCGCCGGCCGACCGTGCAGATCCAGGCGTGGCCGGGGCCGACCGGGCGGAGTTCGGCGTTCGCGTCCGGGCCGGTCGCGGTGATCCGTACGCCGCCCTCGGTGGCGAGGGCGACGTAGCCGTCGCCGCGGCGGGCCGCGATCCAGTCGCCGGTCTGCGCCCACTCGTCGACGTGCGCGAGCGGGAACCACGCGTGGGTGAAGCCCATCGTGTCGCCCGGGGGGATGCGGTACAGCGCCAGCACGGTGTCGCGGTGCTGACGCGCGCGGGGCAGGATGCGGTTGCCGGTCCAAGCGCCGGGCCGGGCGGAGGAGTGCACGGCGGCGTTGGCCGGGTGGGTGACGAAGACCTGCGTCTCCGGGCCGAGGGTGGCGCCCCAGATGTGCTCTTGCAAGCCGGGCAGGCCGGAGCGGTAGTCCTCGACGCACGACAGCATCGCCTCGGGCGTCTTGTAGATGACGCATGACGACTCGTACGGGCGGGACAGCAGGTCGTGGTGGAAGCGGTAGCCCCCGGTGTTGCGCTGGCGGCCGAGCCATTCGTCCGGCAGGGCGAGCCCGGCGGCGCGTACGGCGTCGGGGATCCGGTAGCGGCGGGCCGTGGCCAGCACCGTCGCGGGGAGCACGGCGTCGTTGAGCGCGCCGACGCCCCAGACGACCCACATGATGGGCGCGGTCTCCTCCAGGCGGGAGGAGCGGAGCGTCTGCACGTACGAGCGGCCGTGCGCGGAGCCGTGCACGCCGCGCCAGGAGTTGGCGGCGAGCGCGAACAGGAGTTTGTCGAGCAGTCCGGCGGCCATCTCGGTGAGCGCGGTGTCGGCGCAGAACTCCACGAGCGAGGTCAGCGCGAGCGTGTCGATCGCCAGGTACGCGTTGGAGTCGAACTCGCTGAATCCGCCGGCGAGCTTGCGCGCGATCCACTCGCGGGCGAGCTCCCGGCCGTGCTCCGCGTGCGCGGCCCCGATCCACCCGGTGTTGGCGAACGTCTCGTCGGCGAACGCCTCACCGGCGAGGATCTCCGCGGTGTGCCACACGAGCTGGTGGTTCTCGGTGAAGTAGCACATGGCGTCGAGGCCGGGCTGGTCGATCCAGTACTTGAAGCCGGTCAGCGCCGTACGGACGGTGTCGCGCAGGTCCTGGGGCCAGCGGTCGGCGGGCACGCGGTGCCAGAGGTTCATCAGCCCGACGGCCTCGAAGTCGGCACAGTCGGCCCGGTTGTCGATCATCCAGAGGGCGCGGTCGAGGTTCGCGGCGTTGATGACGGCGGTGGGGTCGAGCTCGGCGCGGGCGAGTTCGGCGGCCGAGACGGGGACACCGGCGGCGCGGGCGAGGAACTCGCCGCGCCGGCGTGAGGGTTCGCCGACCGGTTCGCCGCGGTACTCGCGGGGCAGCACGGCGACGGGCAGTTCGCGGAAGACGGGGGCGCGGTCGTCGTCGAGCGCGACGCGGAGGGTGACCTCGCCGGTCGACGGCATCGAGGCGTTGCCGGCGTCCTGCGCGGTGGTGTCCTCGACGGGCGTTCCTGCCGCGAGGGACAGCCGGGCGGTGCCGTGCTCGTCGAGTCGCAGCCGCGCGGTCCGGCCGTCCCAGCCGACCCGCAGGGCCGCGCCGGGCGAGCCGGTGAGGACGACCTCGTCGGACGCGTCTCCCCAGGTCGGGGTGGCGACCGATTCGAGGACCTGCTCGGCGACGGCGCCGACCCGCTCGTCCGCGCCCGGACTCGGCACGACGACCCGCACGGGAAGGCCGTCGACGCGTAGCCGCAGCACCTGGCGGCATTCGCGGAAGGCGACCTGCCAGGACGCCGCGACGACCGTGGTCGTGCCGGACGGGAGCCGGACCTCGACCTCGTGTTCGGCGGGCTCCATATACGTGACGGTGTCGTCGGCGAACACACAGTCGCCGTCGACGTACAGCAGGGACGGGCCGGTGCAGGCGAGCCGCAGGACACGGCGTTCGGCCTGGTCGACCTCGAGGACGCAGGCGGCGAGGGCGAGGCGGTACTCGGGGGTGAAGCAGAACCGGCTCCAGTCGACGAGGCCGTCGGCGCCGGTGTGGACGCGCCGCCAGCGGTCCTCGTGGATGACGCCGGTCGGCCCGGCGTATGTGACGGGGCCGCCTTCGACGACCTCGGGCCGGTCCTGGTCGCGCCGCAGGGGCCGCCGCTCGTACAGGCGGCGTTTCAGCGGCGCGACGTCGGGTCCGTTGGTGAGCACCCACCGGCCCTCCGGCCCCCAGGGGGAACCGTCGGCGGCGAGCACCTCGTGCAGGTTGTCGGCGGGCTCGCTCCACGCGCCGGCGATGAGCCAGTCGCGTACGGTGCCGCGCTCGTCAAGTGGGTGAACGGTGCGATCCATGTGTCCTCACGTGAGTCCGGCCGCGGCGATGCGAGGGTAAAGACGGGGTAGCGATGGGTCAATAGTTCGTCCCAAATTCGGACACATGCGGACGCGGCGCGGCGAATAGGTCGATCATCCCGGCGAGGCCGTTTACGAACCCAGTAGTACTATCGCGGTCATACTATTTGAATAGTAGTTATTTCTGCTGGTCGTAGCAGTCTGGTAAGCCGCCTCGAAGTGATCGCCATCGTGTAGCGCCGGCGAGGCGGAGGCCCGGCCCCGACACCCCCCTGGAGACGCCGCGCATGAAGATCACGTTTCTTCTCGAGTCCGCCTACGGCATGGGCGGCACGATCCGCGCCACTCTCACCCTCGCCAACCACCTCGCGATGCGTCACGACATCGAGATCATCACCTTGCATCGGCGGCGGGACGACCCGTTCTTTCCGATCGACGACCGCATCAGCGTCCGCACACTGGTCGACCTGCGCAAAGGAGCACGCCCCGGTCGGTTCGCGGCGAGATTGAGCCGGCACAACAGCCGACTGGTGCCTCGCAGCGAGCGGATCTGGTCGGAGGTCACGTTGCGCGGCGACTACCAGATGTGGCGTGCCCTGCGCGGGCTGGACACCGATGTGCTGATCACCACTCGCCCGGCCTTCAACCTGCTGGCCGCCCGCTTCGCCCCGCGCGACGTCGTCGTGGTCGGCCAGGAACACCTGCATCTGGACGCGCACCGCCCGGGCCTGCGGGAGCACATGAGCCGCTGGTACCCACGCCTGGACGCCCTGGTGACCCTCACCGAGGCCGACCGGCGCGCCTACGCCGACTTCCTCGCCGACGCGCCCACACGCCTGCAGGCCATCTCCAACGCGCTGCCCGCGGGCGCCAAACCGACCTCCGGCCTGGACGCCCCGGTGATCGCCGCGGCCGGCCGCATGGCCAAGGTCAAGCACTACGAACGGCTCATCACGGCCTTCGCCAAAGTCAGCACCACCCATCCCGAGTGGACGCTGCGCCTGTACGGGAGCGGACCCGAACTCGGCGAACTGCGCGCCGTCGCCGCGCAGCACGACCTGGGCGACAACATCGCGTTCATGGGCCGGACCAGCGACATCTACAGCGCCTTCGCGGAGGCGTCCGTTCTCGCGCTGTCCTCATCCTTCGAAGGCTTCGGCATGACCATCATCGAGGCCTTCGCCTGCGGCGTCCCGGCCGTCAGCTTCGACTGCCCACAGGGCCCCCGCGAGATCATCACCCACGGCCGCAACGGACTCCTCGTACCGCCCGCCGACACCGACGCGCTGGCCGACGCCCTCGGCGAGCTCATCGACGACCCTGCCAAGCGTCGTGCCATGGGCGCGGCCGCCCACCAGGCCGCCGCCCGCTACGACGTCACCGCCATCGCCGGGCAATGGGAGAACCTGCTCACCGAACTCCTCGCCACCCGCGCAGCCGCACACCGCTCATAGCGTTGAGCGTCGGCGACTCGGGAACTGAGGCGATCGGGCGTCAGCGGCCCGCGGGGGGCGGTGTGAGCGCGTGACCGGTCTCGCGTAGCTGCCAGCGTCCGCCGTGGCGTGTCAGCCAGGTCTGGGACAGGGGGGTCACGTCGAGGCGCCAGAAGCATTCGGGCGGGGCGCCGAGCGTGTGGAGGACGGCGGCGCGGATGACCGCGGGGTGGGCGACGGCCACGACCCTGGTGGCGTCGGTGGGGAGTTCGGTCAGCCACTGCGCGACCCGGGCGATCAGTGCGGACAGCGACTCGCCGTCGTGCGGGGCCGCGTGGGGGTCGGTCAGCCATGCGTACAGGTCGGCGGGGTGGTCCGCCTCCACTTCGGTGAGGGTCCTGCCTCGCCAGGTGCCCGCGTCCAGGTCGGCCAGGGCGGGCGCGGTCGCCGCGTCGAGGCCGAGCGCGGCGGCGGTCTGACGGCAGCGTTCCTCGGGCCCGCGGTAGGCCGCCGTGACACGGCGCACGGTTCCCGCGGCGGCCGTGGCCGCTTCGGCGCCGTGCGCGTCGAGGGGTTCGTCGTCGGGGAAGCGGGCCTCGCGGGTGGCGCGGGTGGCCGCGTGCGCGATGAGCGCGAGCCGAACGGTCATGGGGCGGGTGACCTCCTGCGACGTTGACGGTGCCGAATTCTGGACGTACGATCCCGGCGAACGTGATGGTAAGAGGAAGCCGGTGTGAATCCGGCACGGTCGCGCCACTGTGTTCCGGCCCTGGGCCGGAGAGTCAGACCCTCCGCCATCTAAGCGCTCCACCCGTGACAGGGACGCTGGATCCCTTGAGGAGGCTGTGACATGACGACCCCCACGCTGCCCGCTCCGCGGACGAATACGACCCCGGTGGTGGTGTCGGGTACCCGGGCCGCTCTGTGGCTGTTCGGCACCGTGCTGTTCGGCCTGGCCGTGTACTACTTCATCGGCGTCGACCAGGGCGCGACCTCGGTCTTCGGCAACAACATGGCCATTCACGAGTTCGTCCACGACGCCCGGCACTTCCTCGGGTTCCCCTGCCACTGATCCGGCCCGCGACACCACAACTCTAGGAGTACGCCGTGGAACGGCGATTCATCCTGCGTGGGCTGCTCGTGGGCGCGGTCGGTGGAATCCTCGCGTTCGTCTTCGCGCGGATCTTCGCCGAACCGCAGATTCAGGCGGCCATCGACTATGAGAGCGGCCGGGACGCCGCTCAGGCGATTCTCGACAAGGCGGCGGGCATCACGCCCGAGGCCGCCGGCCCGGACATCTTCAGCCGCACCATCCAGGCGAACGTCGGCATCGGCGTGGGCGTCATCCTGTTCGGCGCCGCGATGGGCGGCCTGTACGCGGTGGCCTACATCCTGGCCTGTGGCCGCACGGGGAACCTGCGGCCACGGACGCTGGCGCTGCTGGTCGCCCTCGGCGGGTTCCTGGGCTTCTACCTGATCCCCTTCGTCAAGTACCCGGCCAACCCGCCGGCGATCGGCCACGGCGAGACCATCCGTGATCGAGGCGGCCTGTACCTGCTGATGGTCGGGTTCTCCATCGCGTTCCTGATCCTGGCGGTCTGGCTCGGCCAGAGGCTCAAGCCCCGCTTCGGGAACTGGAACGCCACCCTGCTGGCCGGGCTGGCCTGCGTCGTGGCGCTCGGCGTCGTGATGTCCGTGCTTCCCTCGCTCGGGCACCTGTCGGCGAACGTCCACGAGTACGGCCGGCACGCGACGGAGACGCCGCTGCCGCTGAAGAACCGGCAGGGCCAGATCGTCTACCCGGGCTTCCCGGCGGACGTGCTGTTCTCCTTCCGCCTGTACTCGGTGGCCGCACAAGCGATCATGTGGGCCGCGATCGGCCTGTGCTTCGCGCCGATGGCCGAACGCCTGCTCGCCCGTACGGCCGAAGGCCCCCGGACCGCGCAGGCACCGGTCACGGCGTAGGACACACCCCTGGAGGCCCTCGGTGGATCACCGCCGGGGGCCGTTCGGCGTGCCTGGGCTCCGCGATCCTTCTCGGCGACACCCCAATATCTGGTGGTTGTTCATTTCGACTGCCCCTACATGTATGGTTCTCGTGTTGCTGGTTCACCTGTGCATCGTGTGGCGGGTGTCGTAAGAGGGAACCCGGTGAGAGGCCGGGACTGCCCCGCAGCGGTGAGTGGGAACGACCGCCGTCAACAGCACTGGGCCCGACCGGGCCCGGGAAGCGACGGCCAGTAGGACGCGCCTGACGGCGTGCTGCCCGCGAGTCCGAAGACCTGCCAGTGACCCGTGCGCGAGAGCGCGCGGTCGTCCAGGCCTCGTGGGAGGGTCGGCGGCGGAGCCTTGTCGTCCGTGCGCGTCTTCTCACGAGGGTGAAGCCCACGAGGAGAGAGCACCGTGACACAACAGCTCATCGCGCCCCCTACGCCGCCCGAGGCCACGCTCGCGGCCGAGATCGAGCGCGTCTGCGCCGGATTGCCGGCGGCCGATCCGCTGCTCATCGCCGGAGCCGGTGATCTGGCCGAGGCCGTACGGCGGGCTGCCGCGCTGGTCGTCACCGACCCGGTCTACTCGACGGTGGCGGCCCGGCTGCTCGCCCGGTCGATCGCGGAGGAGACCGGGCCGGTGACGTTCACCGAGTCCGTCGCGGCGGCCCATGGGCAGGGGCTGCTCAACGAGCAGACCGCGGGGTTCGTCGACCGCAATGCGGCGGCGCTGGACGCGCTGGTCGACCACTACGCCGACGACCGGTTCACCTACTTCGGGCTTCGTACGGTCTACGACCGGTACCTGCTGCGGCATCCGACGACGCGGCGGGTGCTGGAGCGCCCGCAGCACTTCTTCCTGCGGGTGGCCTGCGGGCTCGCCGAGAGCGTGGCCGAGGCGGCGGAGCTGTACGGCCTGATGTCGCGGCTGGCGTACCTGCCGAGTTCGCCGACGCTGTTCAACTCCGGCGCCGCCCGCCCGCAGCTGTCCTCCTGCTTCCTGCTGGACTCGCCGCGCGATGAGCTGGAGGCCATCTACGAGCGGTACGGCCAGGTGGCCCGGCTGAGCAAGTACGCCGGCGGCATCGGGATCTCCTGGAGCCGGGTGCGGAGCCGGGGCTCGCTGATCCGGGGCACGAACGGGCACTCCAACGGGATCGTGCCGTGGCTGCGGACGCTGGACGCGAGCGTCGCGGCGGTCAATCAGGGCGGCCGGCGCAAGGGCGCCGCGTGCGTCTACCTCGAGCCCTGGCACGCCGACGTGGAGGAGTTCCTCGAGCTTCGGGACAACACCGGGGAGGACGCGCGGCGTACGCACAACCTCAATCTGGCCAACTGGGTGCCGGATGAGTTCATGCGCCGGGTCGAGGCGGACGCGACCTGGTCGCTGTTCGATCCCAAGCAGGTGCCGGAGCTGGTGGACCGGTGGGGCGAGGAGTTCGACCGCGCGTACCGGGCGGCCGAGGCCGAGGGCCGGTTCGTCCGGCAGGTCCCGGCGCGGCAGCTGTACGGGGCGATGATGCGCACCCTCGCCCAGACCGGCAACGGCTGGATGACGTTCAAGGACGCCGCCAACCGCGCCTGCAACCAGACCGCCGAGCCCGGCAACGTCGTGCACCTGTCCAACCTGTGCACCGAGATCCTCGAGGTCACCCACGACGCCGAGACCGCGGTGTGCAACCTCGGCTCGATCAACCTCGCCGCCCACGTGACCGACGACGGGGTCGACTGGGCGAGGCTGCGGGCGACCGCGCGTACGGCGGTGCGGTTCCTGGACCGCACGATCGACCGCGGCTTCTACCCGACGCCGGAGGCGGCGAAGGCGAACCGGCGGTGGCGGCCGATCGGGCTCGGCGTGATGGGCCTGGCGGACGTGTTCTTCCGGCTGCGGCTGCCCTTCGACTCACCCGAGGCGCTCGCGCTGTCCACCCGCATCGCCGAAGAGATCGCGCTCGCGGCGTACGGGGAGTCGGCGGCGCTGGCCGCGACCCACGGCCCGCACCCCTCCTACGACCGGACGCGCGCCGCCCGGGGCGTCCTGCACCCGGACCACTGGCCCGACGCCGGCCCGGTCCACGCCGCCGAGTGGGAGGCGCTGCGGGCCCGGATCGGTGAGGTCGGGCTGCGCAACTCACTGCTGGTCGCGATCGCGCCGACCGCGACCATCGCCTCCATCGCCGGCTGCTACGAGTGCATCGAGCCGCAGGTGTCCAACGTCTTCAAGCGCGAGACCCTGTCGGGGGAGTTCCTGCAGATCAACACCTACCTGGTGGCGGATCTGAAGGCGCGCGGGCTTTGGACGCCGCCGGTGCGCGACGCGATCAAGCGCGCCGACGGATCGGTGCAGGAGATCGAGGAGCTCCCCGCGGAACTGCGGCGGCTGTACCGCACCGCGTGGGAACTCCCGCAGAAGGCACTGATCGACCTGGCCGCCGCGCGTACGCCCTACATCGACCAGTCCCAGTCGCTGAACCTGTTCATGGCCAGCCCGACCATCGGGAAGCTGTCCTCGATGTACGCCTACGCCTGGCGATCGGGCCTGAAGACCACGTACTACCTGCGGTCACGGCCGGCCACCCGCATCGCGCAGACGACCGTCGCCCCTGCCCAGGAAGCGCTCATGTGCTCCCTGGAGAACCCCGAGACCTGCGAGGCCTGCCAGTGAGCACGTCAGGAAGAGACTTCACGAGCCTGCTCGACCCTGGGATGGACCTGACCCTGCGGCCGATGCGCTACCCGGCGTTCTACGAACGGTTCCGCGCGGCGATCCGCAACACCTGGACCGTGGAGGAGGTCGACCTGCACTCGGACCTGGCCGACCTGTCCCGGCTCACCCCGGAGGAACTGCACCTGGTCAACCGGCTGGTGGCGTTCTTCGCCACCGGCGACACGATCGTGGCCAACAACCTGGTGCTCAACCTCTACACCCACCTCAACGCGCCCGAGGCGCGCCTGTACCTGTCACGGCAGCTGTTCGAAGAGGCCGTACACGTGCAGTTCTACCTGACCCTGCTCGACACCTACCTGCCCGACCACGACGAACGCGTCAAGGCGTTCGCCGCGGTGGAGAACATCCCCTCCATCCGCGACAAGGCCGAGTTCTGCTTCCGCTGGATCGACTCCCTCGGCGCGATGGACCGGCTGCGGACCCGGGAGGACCGGCGGGCGTTCCTGCTCAACCTGATCTGCTTCGCCGCCTGCATCGAGGGCCTGTTCTTCTACGGCGCCTTCGCCTACGTCTACTGGCTGCGCTCGCGCGGCCTGCTCAACGGCCTCGCCTCGGGCACGAACTGGGTCTTCCGCGACGAGTCGATGCACATGGAATTCGCCTTCAGCGTCGTCGACACCGTACGCGCCGAAGAGCCCGACCTGTTCGACGAGGAGCTGACCGGGCAGGTCTGGGCGATGCTGGAGGAGGCCGTCGCCGCCGAACTCGCCTTCGCCCACGACCTGTGCGGCGACGGCCTGCCCGGCATGACCGCCACCGACATGCGCGCCTACCTGGAGAACGTCGCCGACCAGCGCCTCGCCCGCCTCGGCATGCCGATCCGGTACGGCACCGCCAATCCGTTCCCGTTCATGGAACTGCAGGACGTCCAGGAACTGTCCAACTTCTTCGAACGCCGCGTCTCGGCCTACCAGGTCGCCGTCGAGGGGACGGTCAGTCTCGACGAGGCGTTCTGACCTTCGCGTGGCGTGGCTACCGAACGCGGTCATCCTCCGCTTCGGGCTGCCACGCCATGCCGGGCACGACGAGCGGGCCGCCGGTGACCGGGTCCGGGACGACGACGGACGTCAGGCCGAAGACCTCCCGGACCAGGTCCGCGGTGACCACGTCACGCGGCGGGCCCTGGGCCATGATGCGGCCGGCCTTCATGGCGACGATGTGATCGGCGTAGCGGGCGGCCTGATTGAGGTCGTGGAGGACGGCGACGACGGTGCGGCCGCGCTCATGGTTGAGCTGCCGGATCAGGTCCAGTACTTCCACCTGGTGAGCGATGTCCAGATACGTCGTGGGCTCGTCGAGGAGCAGCAGGTCGGTGTCCTGGGCCAGGGCCATCGCGATCCACGCCCGCTGGCGCTGCCCGCCCGACAGTTCGTCCACCGGCCGTTCGGCGAGGTCCGCGGTCGCGGTGCGTTCCAAGGCCTCCGCGGTGGCCCGCTCGTCCTCTTCCGACCACTGCTGCCACCACTTCTGGTGCGGTTGACGGCCACGTGCCACCAGGTCGGCGACGGTGATCCCGTCCGGGGGCGTGGGCGACTGGGGCAGGACGCCCACGGTCCGCGCGATCTGTTTGCGGGAGACGTGGGCGAGTTCGGCGCCGTCCAGCAGCACCACGCCGCGGCGTGGCTTGAGGAGCCGGCCGAGGGCCCGCAGCAGGGTGGACTTGCCGCAGGCGTTGGGGCCGACGATGACGGTGACCCGCCCGTCGGGGATCTCCAGGTCCAGTCCGTCGACGACGATCCGGTCCTCGTACGCGAGGGTCAGGTCCTGCGCCGTGAGGCGGCTGGTACCGGTACGGCTCATGAGCTGGTGCCTCCGGAACGGGTACGGACGATGAGCCACATCAGGTACGGGGCGCCCACCACGGCGGTGAGGACGCCGACCGGCAGCTCGATCGGGGCGAACAAACGGCGGGCCAGCAGGTCCGCCACGACGACGACCAGGGCGCCGGCCAGCGCGGAGGACAGCAGCGGGATCTGGACCGTACGGGTGAGGCGGCGGGCGATCTGCGGTGCCAGCAGGGCGACGAAGTCGATCGGCCCGGCCGCGCCGGTCGCCATCGACGCCAGGACGACCCCGAGGACGGCCAGGCCGAGCCGGATCCGATCCAGCGGTACGCCCAGGGCGGTGGCCGTGTCGTCGTCGAAGAGCGCGCTGCGCTGGGCGCGGGCCGCCCACAGCGCGGCCGGGACCGCCACCAGCAGGACGAGGGCGAGCGGCGCCGCGTGGTCGTACCCGCGCCCGTTGAGGGAGCCGGTCAGCCAGACCTTGGCCTGCTGCGCGACGAGGTAGTCGCCCTTGGTGAGGAACAACTGCGTGAGAGAGCCCAGGGCGATCGAGATGCCGATGCCGACCAGCACGAAGCGCGAGGCGTTCAGCCCGCGCCGCCACGCGAAGACGTACACCAGCGACGTCGCCGCGAGGCCGCCGCCGACGGAGACGTACGGCAGGGCGTCGTACGAGGCGACGCCGAAGCTCATCGCGGCGACCGTCGCCGCGCCCGCGCCGTGCGTCACGCCGATGACGTCGGGGCTGGCCAGCGGATTACGGGCGACGGTCTGGATCAGGGCGCCCGCCACGCCGAAGGCGGTCCCGGCGAGCAGGCCCACGACGAGGCGTGGCAGGCGCAGGGTGCCGACGACGAGTTCGTCGGGACTGGGCCGGCCGAGCAGGACCCGGCACACCTGCACCGGTGAGACGAACGACTCGCCGGCGCACAGGGAGGCGACCACGACCGCGGCCAGCAGCACGGCGAGCGCCACCGCGACCACGAAGGCCCGGCGATGCAGCAGGAAGCTGCCGCGTCCGAGCCGCAGCACGGCATGACCGGGCGGCCGTACGGCCATCGGCATCGAGCGGATCTCGCGACCTCCTTCGTCGGGAAGTGATGTTTCACCGATTCGTCCGCTCATGCGGCCACGGTCGCCTTGCGGCGTACGAGCGCGATGAGGAACGGCACGCCGAGCAGCGCGGTCATGACGGCCACCGGTATCTCCGAGGGAGGGAAGATGATCCGGCCGAGCACGTCGGAGACCAGGAGCATCACGGGTCCGAGCAGCGCGGCCAGCGGCAGCACCCAGCGGTGCGCGGTACCCACGAGAGCCCGCGCGATGTGCGGCACGGCCAGGCCGGTGAAGGCGATGGGACCGGCGACCGCCACCGCCGCCCCGGTGAGCACGGTCGCCCCGAGCGCGCCGAGGACGCGCAGCACGGCGACGTTGTGGCCCAGGCCCGTGGCGGCCTCGTCGCCGAGGGCCAGGGCGTCCAGCCCGCGGGACATCGCGGCGACCAGCAGCAGACCGGCCAGCAGGAACGGCCATACCTGACCGATGATCTCGCTGCCGCGTCCGCCGATCGAGCCGACCTGCCAGAAGCGGAACTCATCCAGGGCCCGGGCGTTCGTGGTGACGATCCCGGAGACGACGGAGGCGAGAAAGGCGTTCATCGCGGCGCCGGCCAGGGCGAGCTTGACCGGGGAGGCGCCGCGGTACCCGCCGCTGGCGACGGCGTACACGCCGACCGCCGCCAGCGCCGCGCCGGCAAACGCGAACCAGACATAACCGACGAGGGTGTGCACGCCGAAGAAGGCGATCGCGCACACCACGCCGACCGACGCGCCCTGGCTGACGCCGAGGACGCCCGGTTCGGCGATCGGGTTGCGGGTCACGCCCTGCATCACGGTCCCGGCCAGCGCGAGCGCGGCGCCGACCAGCACGCCGATGACGGTGCGGGGCACGCGCAGCGACCGCACCACCTGGGCGTTGTCGCTGGTCCCGCCGTGTAGCAGGGCCTGGAACACCTCTCCGGGGCCGATCTGCCGGCTGCCCACCGCCAGGCTCAGGAGCACGGCGATGAGCAGCGACAGCGTGGCCGCCAGCAGCCAGGCGGCACGGCGACGGGTCGATGGCGACATGCGTCGCGCTCACCCTCTCTTTCGGGGTCGGGCGGTCACGCCGTCAGGTACTTCTGCAGGTCGTTCAGGACCGAGTCGGCCGCGGTGACGCCCAGCCCCAGGTACCAGGTCTCGTCCGGCACGTCGTAGGCGTGGCCGTCCTTGACCGCCTTCAGGTTCTTCCACAGCGGGTTGCTCTGGGCCTTGCTCTTGTCGGTGGCCTTCGGGTCGCCGTACACGCCGGTGAAGATGTAGTCGGCGTCGGCCTTGTCGATGTTCTCGGCGCTGACCTCGGCCGCCAGTTCGTTGACGTCCTGGTTCTTCGGGCGCGGGATGCCGACGTCCTTGAGGATGGTGCCGATGAAGGAGGCGTTCGCGTACAGCCGGACGACACCGTTCGGCATGAAACGCACCATCGACACGGTCGGCTTCTTCGCGCCCAGCTTCGCCCCGAGGGCCTTGGCCTTCTTGTCGTACTCGGCGAGCTTCGCCTTGGCCTGTGCGGTCCGGTCGAGCGCGGCGGCGTTGAGGAGGTAGTTCTCCTTCCACGTGAAGCCGGGGCGGATGGAGAAGACCGTGGGGGCGATCTTCGACAGCTCGTCGTAAGAGTCCGCGGCGCGGAGTTGGCTGCCCAGGATCAGGTCGGGCTTGAGCGCGGCGATCGCCTCGAGGTTGAGGCTGTTGATCGTTCCGACGTTCTTCGGCGTGCCCGCGTCGTTCTTCAGGTACGACGGCAGTTCCGGCGACCCCTCGGTGGGGGCCAGCCCGACCGGCTTGATCCCCAGCGAGACGACGTTGTCGAGCTCACCGACGTCCAGCACGACCACCCGCTTGGGCTGCGCCTTGATGACGGTACGGCCCATCGCATGCGTGATCGTCCGCGGCCACTGGCCCGGCTTGGCGTCCGTCCCCATCGCCGCGGTCTTCTCCGCGGCGCTCGCGAAGTCCTTCCCGCCCTTCGCGACCGACTGCTTCTCCTTCTTCGCGGAGCTGCCTTCCTTCCCGTTCTCGGCGGATCCACCGCCGCACGCCCCGAGGGAGAGGACGGCGGTGATGGCGAGAGCGACGGCGGCCGTGCCGCGACGCCGAAGAGACACCCGAGGCTCCTTTGGCTGTGGTTCACCTTTGTGGTTAGGCGAGCCTAACCTTATGTTGAAGCGAAGCCCACCGGCGAGCCCTCCTGACTCGACGCGGAGGGCTCAGCCCAGGGTGACGTCGAAGGCCCGGAGGCGGTCCGGGTCGGCGGTGATGTCGATGGCGGTCATCGCGGTTCCGGCGAAGGTGAACCGGATGACGAGCGAGAGTCGGCCGAGTGGGGCCATGACGAGCGCCGGGCCGCCGTCGACCAGGGCGAAGGCGGTGAAGCGGGCGCGGGGGACCGCCTCGATGGCGCTTCTGGCCACGGCCAGGGCGCCCTGCAGGGTGAGGGGTCTGCCGGCACCGGTGACCGCCGCGTCGGCGCGGAGTTCGACCTCGGGGTCGAGCAGGGTCAGCAGCGCCTCGAAGTCCCCGGTCCGCGTCGCCGTCAGATACGCCTCGACCGCGTGACGCCGGCGGGCCGGATCCGGGGCCTGCGCACCGGTGCCCCGGACCTTGACGCGGGCCCGGCTGGCCAACTGCCGGACCGCGGCGGAATTGCGCTCCATCATGTGCGCGATGTCGTCGAAGGCCACGTCGAACATGTCGTGCAGGACGAACGCGATCCGCTCCGCCGGGCTCAGCCGGTCGAGTACGACCAGCATCGCCAGCCCGACCGAGTCGGCCAACTCGGCCTCCTCCTGCGGGATCCGGTCGTCGTCGGCCGCGCCGAGCCAGTCGGCGGTGAAGCTCTCCAGCGATTCCTCGTGCCGGGTCTGCCGCGTGCGGAGCAGGTTGAGACAGACGCGGCTGACCACGGTCGTCAGCCAGGCGGCCAGGTTCTCCACCTGCGACAGGTCGGTCCGGTCGAACCGTAGCCAGGCCTCCTGGACCGCGTCGTCCGCCTCGGCGCCGGCGCCGAGCATCCGGTACGCGAGCGCCCGCAGCCGGGGCCTCTCGGCCTCGAACCTGTCGAGCGCCGAAAAATCTTGGATCACCGTGTCACATTCCTCGGCTCGGCCGGGTCGTAGCCGTGTTGCACCGAAACATCCAGAAAGGGAGATTAAGAGATGTCCCCCACCACTTTGGTCACCGGCGGCACCGGACTTCTCGGCTCGCAGGTGGTCCCGCTCCTTCGGCAGGCCGGGCACACGGTCCGGGTGCTGAGCCGGCACGACCGGGAGCCGGGCGACGGCGTGGAGTACGTGGCCGTCGACCTGATGACCGAGGAGGGCCTCGCCAAGGCGCTCGACGGGGTACGGACCGTCCTGCACCTCGCCGGAGGGCCCAAGGGTGACGACGTCGCCACCCGGAACCTGGTCCAGGCGGCCGAGCGGGCGGGCACCGTGGAACACCTGGTGCTCATCTCGGTCATCGGCGCGGACACCGTGCCGGTCGGCTACTTCGCCCGCAAGGCGGAGGCGGAACGGATCGTGGCCGCCTCCCGCATCCCGCACACGATCCTGCGCGCCGCGCAGTTCCACGACCTGACGCTGAAGACCGTACGGGCCATGGCGAAGGCACCGGTCCTGCTGGCGCCGGGCGGGATCCGCTGGCAGCCCGTCGCCTCCGGTGAGGTGGCGGCCCGGCTGGCCGAGCTGACCCTGGGTGAGCCGGCGGGCCGCGTCCCCGACCTGGCCGGCCCGCGCGTCTACACGCTGGAGGAGCTCCAGCGGAGTTACCTGACCGCGGTGGGCAAGCGGCGGATGCGCTTCCCGGTCCGCGTCCCGGGCAAGGTCGGTAAGGCCTACCGGTCGGGCGCCAACATCACCCTGGGCGAGCCCACCGGCAGTGAGACCTGGGAGCAGTTCCTGACCGCCCAGACCACCAGCGCGTGACCGGCGATGCGGCCGGACGGCCCGGTCGACGGCGGGTCGCCGTGGAGCCTCCGATCACCGCTGGTTCCAAGACCGTTAACCGCCTGGCCGGGCCGGTCTCCTACGGTGTCGCGAATGAGTGACGAAAGAGGATCGCACGCCGCCGCGTTGTCGCGCCGGGCCGTGCTCGGGGGCGTTGTCGGTGCCGCAGGCGTGGTCGGGCTGGGCGGATCGGCGTGGGCCTCGTCACGGCCGCGCCCGCTCCGCGTACTGATCGCGACGAACGAACCGTGGGGGACCTATCACGTCAAGCCGCTGCTGGCCGAGGCCGCGCGGCGCGGCTGGCGGCTGACCCAACTGGTGCCGGACCTGTCGCAGATCGCGCCGGGCGACCCGGTGCCGGTGGCGACACCGGCCGACGCGCCGCCCGCCGACCTGCTCGTGGTGACCGGCGCGGGCGACTGGCCGCTGGAGTGCGCGGCGCGTTTCCGGCGGCTGCCGGCGGTCGCCAGTTCGCTGGCCTACCTCGGGCCCAAGGAGGCCGCCGGAGCCCGGCAGCTCCGCGGGCGGCTACGCGTCATCACCTCGTCGTCTCCGGCGGAAGGCCGCGCGTTCGCCGGCTACCTCGGAACCCGGCGTCCCGTACGTGTCGTCGGCTCGCCGCAGACCGACGCGCTGCCGACGCGCAAGCCGGAGCCGGGACTTGTGCTGGTCGTCACCAGCGTGACCCACCCCGATGGGACCGGCGCCGCCGCGCCCGGCACCGAGTTGCTGCTGGCGTCCGCGGAGCGACTGCGGGCGTCGGGGAGGAAGATCCTGGTCGGCCTGCACCCCCGAGAGGACCGCAGCCTCTGGGCGCAGTACGAGATCAGCACGGTGCCGACGCTGGAGGCCTCGGGACGCGCCGAGGCGGCGGTCGGGATCCCCGGTACGGTGTTCCCGCTGATCACCGCGGTCGGCACTCCGGTGGTCGGGTGCGTCGATCCCGCGTTGACCGTGCCCGACTACCTGGTCTCGGTGTGCTCGTCCACGATCGACGACGCCGCGGGCGCGGTACCGGCGATCGCGGCGGCGCATCTCCCGGACGCGGCCACACTGGCCGACGCCGTCGGCCCGATCGGGGGTTCCGCGGGTCGGCTGCTGGACGTCTGGGCGCACGCGGCGCACGGGCGGGCCGACTAGGTTGTGACCGTACCGACCGCCATGCCACTCAACCGTCGAAGAGCCGTAGGCGGTGCGCCATGGCCGCGGCCTCACCGCGATTGGTGACGCCGAGCTTGGCGAGGATTCGGGAGACGTGCACGCTGGCCGTCTTCTCGGTGATGAAGAGCCTCGTGCCGATGTCCCGGTTGGAGTGACCATCGGTCAGCAGCTTGAACACGTCCACTTCCCGCGGGGTGAGGCCGAGCATGTCGACTTGCCGGGTCTCCTCCGGTGCGTCGGACTCATCGGAGATCGAAAGGCGCACGCTCCGGGCCAGCGCGTCGATCTCCTCCGTGAGAAATCCGGCGCCGAGGTCACCGGCCTCCTTCGCGGCGGACGTGAGCAGTCCTCGGGCGGTGCGGTTGTCGCGTATCGCGATGGCCGCCTCCGCCGCGCGTACACGCGCGTAACACGCGAGATGGGGATTGCCCGCCTTCTCCCACGCCGTGACGACACCGTGCCAGGCCGGGCTGACCCTCTCGAGGGAATCCAGCTCGGCGGCGAAGTGCTCGGCGTAGGCATGCCACGGCGGCATGTCGGTCGGAAGGTCGGCCGCTACCGAGGAGAGGACTTCGGTGAGGCTTTCGACCTCGGGAGATTCCGCGAACGCGCCGAGGCGTTCCCGTGCCCGTACCTCGATCATCGCGCCAGTGGCGATCAACGCCCAGATGTGCGCGACGAGTTGGCCGCGCACCGGTGCCGCGTCGAGGGCACGCGCCAGCGCACGCCGGGCGTGATCGATCCGGTTCTCCCGAAGCGCGATCTCCGCGTCGAGGCGCGCCATCGGCAGGAGACCGTCGGCATGACCGAAGTTCGGGCCGAATTCGCTGGAAGCCAGGGAGAGGTACCCCTTGGCCGCCGCCAGGTCGCCGCGTGCGAGCGCGAGGTCACCGTGCAACAGGTGCAGATAGGCCACGAAGACACCGCCGGCGCGCCCTCTCGACGATTCGATCGCCGCTGCGGCCTCATCCCAGCGTCCCATCGAGAAGAGAGCCATACCGAGGTTCGCGGTCAGGAAGGCGCCGGCAGTGGCGGAAAGGCCGCTCCTGCGCGCCGCGTCCAGACCGTCACGGGCGACGGTGACGGCCTCCGTGTAGCGGCCGACGGCCCACAGCTCGACGGAGAGGTTGACGGACGCGCGGGTCAACCCCGGCAGGTCGCCCCGGCTCTTGGCGAGCGCACGCGCCGCCTCGAACGCGGCCACGGCGTATTCGTGCCGGCCGTCGTAGGCGAGCGCGGTGCCCTGCGTCGTCAGCGCGGCGACCTGGAGCTCGTAATCTCCCAGCGCACGGGCGATCCGTACGGCCTCCCCGCTCACCTCGCCGCCGCGGGCGGCATCTCCCTGATTGGTCAGCGCGGAGCCCAGAATCTCCAGCACGGTGCCACGGGTGACGGACGTGCCCGTCGGCACCAGCCGCGCGGCTTCCTCGAGGGCCGGTACGGCATCGGCATGGCCGCGGCGGAGCAGGAGCCGGCCACGGCGTGCGAGCAACAGCGCGGCTCTCTCCGGTTGCCGAGCGCGGTCGACATTGGCGAGAGCCTGTTCCGTCAGGACGAGACCCTCCTCATGTTCGCCGGCGAGCCACGCCGCGTGTGACGCCTCGTACTCGAGTTCGTGCCGGTCCGCCCCCTCCGGAACGTGAGCCGACAGGTCCAGCGCGCGCCGGAGCAGCTGGTACTGCTCGACGTGCGCGCTCAGCGCCTTGGCGACGGCCGCTGCCCGCAACAGGGCGGGCAGCTCACGGGTCGGTTCACCCACGCCCGCCCAGTGGTACGCGAGACTGCTCGGCAGGTGCTCCGGCGGGAGGAGCTCCGGCCGGCCCTCGAGCGCGAGGGCGTACGTGCGATGGAGCTGGATGCGCTCGCCCGGGAGGAGCTCGTCGACGACCGCCTCCCGTACGAGGGCGTGCCGGAAGTCGTACCCCTCGCCGTCCGCCGCGAGCACGTACGCGTCGATGGCCGAGCGCAGGGCATCGAGCAGTGCTTCGTTTGACATATCGGCCACTGCCGCGACGACCTGGTGCGATACCCAGGACCTCTCGATCGAGACGAGCCGGATCACCCGTTGCGTGGGTTCGGGGAGGCGCTCGATCCGGCTGACCAGGAGGTCACGCAGAGAGTCGTCAAGGCTGGGGGACATCCCGCTGCGCCATACCCGGATGAGCTCTTCGACGAAGAACGCGTTTCCGCCGGAGCGATCGAAGATCCGATCGATGAACGCGGGCGACGGCTCCGCGCCGAGCGCGCTCGCGATCAGCTCGGCGGTCTCCGCGCGGCTGAAACGTCCGAGTTCGATGCGCTGGACGCCTTCCACGCGGTTCAACTCGGCCAGGTACGGCCGCAGCGGATGGCCTCGGTACAGGTCGTCGGTGCGATACGTCGCGACGATGAGCGCACACGTGTCCCGCAGGTTGCGCGCGAGGACGTCGAGGAGTGCACGCGTCGACCGGTCGGCCCAGTGCAGGTCCTCGACGAGGATCACGACGGGACGGTCGGCGCCGAGCCGCTCGACGAACACGGCGAACTGGTGGAAGAGCCTGGCCTGACCGGTGGGCGCCTCTGCGGCAGGGCCCAGCCCCAGCTCGGGGAACAGCTGCGCGAGTTCCGGCAGGCCGGGGAACAACGAGATCAGCCGGTCCACGTCGACCAGGTCGACGAGTCCGCGAAGCGCCATGATGATCGGTGCGAGCGGGAGGCCTTCCAACCCGGACTTCACACACGCACCGGACAAGACCAGCGCGCCGGAGTCCTCAGCCGCGTCGGTGAACCGCTCGACCAGCCGGGTCTTGCCGACACCCGCCTCGCCACCGACCAGCACCACCTGCGGGCTGCCTCCGGCGGCTCGGTCGAGCGCGGTGGTGAGCGTCTCATTCTCGCGCCGTCTGCCGATGAACGACCGGGCGGGTGTCTGCCCCATGCTTCCTCCCGATGTGGCGATGGCGCAGTCGAACCTGAGTCCGCTCCTGAGCGGTGAGTGTCGGGACAACGGGTTCTTTCAATGATGCGTGAGTTTTGGCGGTGGCCGAGCCACGCGCGCCGGATGCCCCGGGCCGGGGCGTCGTGGACGCTGTCGGGCAAGCGCACGATCCCTTGCCCGCCGGCTCGACGAAGAGACCGACGCGCGGCGGCGGTTCGTGGTTCCCGAACAGCCGTGTCGCCGTGACCGATCGTTGCGGTGCCGCGTCAGTCCTCGTCGAACAGTCGCAGGCGATGCGCCGTGGCCGCGGCCTCACCTCGGCTGGTGACGCCGAGCTTGGCGAGGATTCGGGAGACGTGCACGCTGGCCGTCTTCTCGGAGATGAACAGTTGCGCGCCGATGCCCCGGTTGGACTCGCCCTCGGTCAGCAGTCTGAGGACCTGCGCTTCGCGCGATGTGAGACCGAGTAGGTCGCCGTTCGGTGCCTTCGCCGACGTCTCGGACGCCTCGAAGGGCGAAAGGCGAATGCTGCGGGCCACCGCCTCGATCTTCTTCTGCAGGGGGCTCGCGCCGAGGTCGCGGGCCTGGTTCGCGGCCATTGTGAGCAGTCTCCGCGCGTCGCGGTCGTCTCGCGTCGCGAGGGTCGCCTCCGCTGCGCGCAGCCGCGCGTAGCACGCGAGGTACGGATTGCCCGCCTTCTCCCACGCCGCCACGACGTCGTGCCAGAGCGGGCTCGTCGTGCCGTAGGAGTCCATCTCGGCGGCGAACTGCTCGGCGTGCGCCCGCCACGGCGGCGCGTCGGTGGCGAGCTCGGCCGTGACCGAACCGAGGACCTCGGGGAGGTCATCGGCCTCGTGAGGTTCGTCGAAGGCGTGCACGCGCTTCCGCGACCGTGTCTCGATCATCGCGCCGGTGGTCACCAGCGCCCACGCGTACACCGAGAGCTGGCCGCGTACCCGCGCCGTGCCGAGTGCCCGGGCCACCGTACGGCGGGCGTGGCCGATCCGGTTCTCCCGAAAAGCGATCTCCGCGTCGAGCCGGGCCATCGGCAGGAGACCGTCGTCGAGACCGAAGTCCGGGCCGAAGTCCCCGGCGGCCGACGCCAGGCACCGCTTGGCCGCCGCGAAATGCCCGCGGGCGAGCGCGAGGTCACCGCGCAGCAGGTGCAGATATCCGGCGAAGACCCCGCTCGGATTGGCCTCCAGCGCCTCCGCCGTGGCGGCGTCGGCGTCATCCCAGAGCCCCACCGAGAAGAGGGCCATGCCGAGGTTCGCCGCCAGGAAGGCGCCGAGCGTGGCGGAAAGCCCGCTTCCGCGCGCGGCGGCGAGCCCTTCGCGTGCGACGGTGACCGTCTCCGCGTAGCGGCCGACGGCCCACAACTCCATGGAGAGGTTGACGCTCGCGCGGGCGAGTCCGGGCAGGTCGTTGCGGCTTCCGGCGAGCGTACGCGCCGCGTCGAAGGCGGCCACCGCGCGTTCGTGCCGACCGTCGTGGGCCAGGGCGGTGGCCTGCGTCGTCAGCGCGGCGACCTGGAGTTCGTCGTCGCCCACCGTACGAGCGATCCGCGCGGCCTCCTCGCTGATCTCATATCCGCGAGCGGCGTCGCCTCGACTGGTCAGCGCGGAGGCGAGGATCTCCAGCACGGTCGCGCGGGCGACGGAGGTGCCCTCGGGTACCAGCCGCTCGGCCTCCTCCAGCGCCGGTATGGCATCGGCGTGACCGAGGCGGATCAGGAGCCTGCCTCGGCGGGCGAGCAGCAAGGCGGCTCTTTCCGGCTGCCGGGCGCGATCGACGTTGGCCAGCGCCTGCTCGATGAGGACGAGACCCTGCTCGTGCTCTCCGGCGAGCCAGGCGGCGTCCGACGCCTCGTACTCGAGATCGCCCCGGTCCACCTCGTCCGGAACCTGGGCCGACAGGTCCAGCGCCCGCCGGAGCAGCTGATACCGCTCGGCGTGCGCGCTCAGCCTCTTGGCGACGGCCGCGGCCCGCAACAGGGCCGGCAGCTCGCGCTCCGGCGCCCCGGCACCGGCCCAGTGGTATGCGAGGCTGCTCGGGAGCTGCTCCGGCGGCAGGAGGTCCGGTCGGTCGTCGAGCGCGACGGCGTACGCGCGGTGCAGCCGGATGCGCTCACCCGGCAGGAGGCCGGTGACGAGGGCCTCCCGTACGAGCGCGTGCCGGAAGTCGTACCCGTCGCCGTCGGCGACGAGCACGTGCGCGTCGATCGCCGCGCGCAACGCCTCGAGCAACGTCGCGTCGGGCAGGTCGGCCACCGCGGCGACGACCTGGTGCGACACGCGCGACCTCGCGACCGCGACGAGCCTGGTCACCTGACGCGGGAGATCGGGGAGGCCTTCGATCCGGCTGGTGAGGAGATCACGCAGCGGATCGTCGAGGCTGAAGGTCATTCCGCTGCGCTCCACCCGGACGAGTTCCTCGACGAGGAACGCGTTTCCGCCGGAGCGATCGAAGACCCGATCGACGAGCGCGGACGACGGCTGCTCGCCCAGCGCGGCGGCGATCAGCTCGGCGGTCTCCGCGCGGCTGAAGCGTCCGAGGTCGATGTGCCGGACGCCTTCCACACGTTTCAACTCGGCCAGGAACGGCCGCAGCGGATGACCCCGGTAGAGGTCGTCGGTGCGGTACGTCCCGATGATGAGAACGCGGGTGTCGCGCAGGTTGCGGGCGAGTACGTCGAGCAGCAGGCGCGTCGACCGGTCGGCCCAGTGAAGATCCTCGACCAGGATCACAACGGGCTGATCGGCGCCGAGGCGCTGGACGAACACGGCGAGCTGGTGGAACAGCCGGGCCTGGCCGGCCGGTGCGCCTCCGGCCGAGGCGGGTCCCAGCTCGGGAAGCAGCCGGGCGAGCTCCGGCAGGCCGGAACACAACGCGATCAACCGGTCCCGCCCGATCCTGCCGACGAGTCTCCGGAGCGTCATCAGGATCGGGGCGAGTGGGAGGCCCTCCCGCCCGGACGCCACGCACGCACCCGACAGGACCAGAACGCCCTGGTCCTGGGCCGCGTCGGCGAACCGCTCGACCAGCCGCGTCTTGCCGACGCCGGCCTCGCCACTGACCAGTACGACCCGCGAATCGCCCATGGCGGCTCCGGCGAGCGCGGTGGTGAGCTCCTCGTACTCCCGGTGTCTGCCGACGAACGATCGTGCAGGCGTTCGCCGCATGCTTCCTCCGGATATGGCGATGTCCCGACCACTCGCCTCAGAGGTTAACGGCCGCTCCTTTGGCGGTATGCCGCGGTTCAGGCGGCTCGTCGGACCGCCACCGGAATCCGCGTGGCCCCGATCATCGTCCACTGGTCGTGGTGTTCGACTTCCGAAGGAGAGACGACGCTGAGATCCCGATAGCGGCTCAGCAGCATCTCGAGCGCGATTCTGGTCTCGAGGCGGGCCAGCGGCGCGCCCAAGCAGAAGTGGATCCCGTGCCCGAAGGCGAGATGTCTGTTCGACGGCCGACGGATGTCGAAACGATCGGGGGCGTCGAACACGTGCTCATCGCGGTTGGCCGACGCCAGCCATACGTTGACGAAGCGTCCGGCCGGTATTCGTTGCCCGGCGAGTTCGGCCTCTCGGGTCGTGAAACGGACCGTGCTGGTGAAGGGAGGGCGGCACCTCAGTACCTCCTCCACCGTCGCGGCGATCAGCCCGGGATCACGGCGTAGTTCGGCGGCGACGCCGGGATTCTCGTCGAGGCACAAGAGCGCGCTGCCGAGAGTCATCGTCGTGGTGATGTGCCCGGCGATCAGAAGTGCGCCCGTGAACCCGACGATCTCGTCGTTCGAGAGCCGGCGCCCTTCGACCTCCGCTCGGACCAGGCCGCTGATCAGGTCCGGGCCTGGCGCCGCCCTCCTCTGTTCGATGTGTTCGAGCAGGTAGGGCTCCATATCCGCCAGTTGGAGATCGTCCTTTTCGGTTCCGGTGCTGCCCCCTGCCAGCAGGATGTCCGCCCAGCGGCGGAAGAGCGCCCGGTCCTCGGCCGGTACACCGAGCATTTCGGCGATGACGATGACCGGGAGGGGATGGGCCAGGTCGTCGATGAATTCGAACGTGCCCGCACCGTCGGCCTTGTCGAGCAGTTCGCCGACGACGGCCGCGACTCGCGGCGTAAGTCCTTCGATCATGCGAGGCGTGAACGCACGCGTCACCAGGCCGCGGAGCTGCCCATGTCGTGGCGGATCCATCCAGGAGAAGTTTCCGCTGAAGAACAATTCGAGACCGTCCGGAGTCCGGATGCGGTCCATCACCTCGACGGAGAAAGTAGACCAGTCTGAGAGGACGGTGAGAGCCTCCGCGTAGGGAAAGACGTGCCAGATGTCGCGCTCGCGTTCATGCCAGACGGGATGGTCGATGCGCATCCGGTCGAGCCAGTCGAACAGCCGAGATGGCCGGTAGACGCGGTCGGCCGCGCCGGAATCAGCTCGTGAACGGCCCTCATCGGACTGCCGGGATGCGGTGTCGGGTGCGTGCACGGCTCAGACCTTTCCGTCTTCCCCGATACGTGAACGGAGCTTCTCCAGCCGTTCCAGAACGGCGGGCAACGGCGGTGCGGCGTTTCCTCCGCCGTTCCTCGACGACACACTCCGCCCTGGTACATGCGGCACGATCTCGATGTTCGGGCGTTCTCCGAGGTCTCTCAGATGCCGCTGCGTCACCGGGTTGCACTCGCCACCGGGCGGCAGGGTCGGCGCGACCGCGATCGCCGCGGTCGTGCACTGAAGCGCGGCCAGCATGGGGGTGTCGGTGAACCCCACCGCGAATCGGGCGATGAAGTGCATGGTCGCCGGATAAACGGCGATCGTGTCCGGCCACTCGGCGTACTGGACGTGCGGAACATCGGCGCCTGGATGCTCGGGCCAGGTGTCCAGTGGAACATCACGGCCGATGAGCGGTGCCAGCGCGCCTCGCGACACAAAGCGCTCGGCGCTGCGGGAGATGACGATCCGCAGCTCCGGCTCCGGATAGAAGTTCCGGAACCAGTTGATCCAGAACGGCAGAAGCGCTGCGGCGAGAGAGCCGGTGCCGAAGAGCAGTAGGCGGCGCCCGGTGAACGGCGGTGGTGGCCCCAGGGCCGGCATGCCATCGGAGGTCTCGGCGTTGTCGTCCATGACGGTGTCCTTCGGGAGGGTCAACTGGTAGAAGTCGGGGTCTTGCCCGGCCGTCGGGCCTCGCTCAGGCGAGCAACAGGATCCGGTCCCACGCCGCCGCCGCATCCCGGTCGGCGCTGCGCCGTTCGGATCCGAGCAGGTGGTCAGGGGTGACCGTCAGCAGCGCCGCGGCGCAGCCCGCCGCGCCCTCGTACATCCCGGCCGCGTCCACGCCGGTCCAGCGCGTGACCTTGCCGTCCTCGATGTCCGGGACCGAGTGCCGGAAGACGAAGGGGGCGTCCTCATCCGCCTCGTCCATCATGCGCCGGGCCATCCGCCGAGCCGCGGTCAACAGGGTCGGGTCCTGGGCGGCCGTACCGACGCGGTGCAGTGCCTGGATCAGGCCGGCGTGGCCGTGGCACACGGTCGGGCCGACCAGCCGCTGCTCCTTCTCGTTCCGCCCCATGGCGGCACGCAGCGCGTCGACGGCGATGCTCCGCCAGCCGACGTTGTTCAGGGCCACGCCCGCCAGGTGCAGGGCGGCGGCCACTCCGGCGGCACCGGTGCACCACGCCGCCGGGCATCGGGACCCGTCCGGGCCCGGCTCCCGCTCGACGCCGGTCCGGGCGGGCCAGTAGGGGCCGTGAGCGTCACGGTGGGCCTGGGCGACCAGCCATTCGGCCACGGCTTCGATCGCACCGGCCTGTCCGGGTACGACGTGGCCACGAGACAGGCTGAGGGACAGCAAGGCCAGCGGTCCGGCGATGCCGTGCGCCATTCCGACCTCGAAGATGTCGTTCGAGGCCTGAGCCGGGAGGGCCGCCCCCGTCGACGGCACCGTCCACCAGCCCGGTCGCGGACGACCGTTCACCTTGATCGGCTCGGTGAGCCGTACGAGACGCCGCAGCGTCGACTGGAACGCCTCGACCGTGTCGGGGTGGGCGGCGGTTTCGTCATCCACGGCGTCCAGCAGCAGCCTGCCGACGCCGGTGCAGCCGCTGATGAGGTCGTGTTCTCGTCCGGACACACCGGCCGTGCCGGGGATGCCGGCCTGGGGGGCGTTCAGCCGTTCCCGCAGCCTGCCCGCGACCGCGCCGAGCAGATTCCGGCGCAACGCGGAGTAGTCGCCCTCCCGCGCACTACAGGTTTGCACGGCCGACAGCACCGCGGCCGGTCCGAGAGCCAGCCCGGCGGAAGGCTCCGATGGGATCGCGCTCACCGCTGCCCGGAGGTGCGCGTGTGCCGTGGCGGCCCACCGTGAGTCGCTCCAGGCGAGGGTTCCGTAGAACGACGCGACGCCGGAGTGCCCGCGGCCGAGCCCCGTCGCCGCCCAGCCGCCGTGCGCGGGCGTGCGGTCCGCGACGGATACCGTGGCGACGGTCACCGGGTCGGCGAGGCGCTCCGCGATGATCCGAACGAGTTCGGCCGCGCGCTCCGCGTGCGCGCCGCTCAGCAGTCCCGGATCCCCCACCGGCCGTTCGGGCGTGACGCTCACTCGCCGCCCCCCGATTCCCGGCGCCAGGACGACTGGAGTTCGGCCCGTTGCCCGTCGAGCGCCTCGGCGTCGCACTCGACGACCCCGGTGAACCGCTCCGGTCGGAAGAGGTCACCGATCACGCGGATGACATCGTCGGCCGGCACGTCGGCCAGCGACGCCGGAAGACGTTCAAGGCGGGCGGTGTCGTGGCCGCACCGGAGCATGTGCGCAAGCCAGGTCGCGAGGGACGCCTGAGAGTCGCAGGCCCGGAACAGCTCACCGACCGCGTACCGGCGCGCTTCGGCGATCGCGTCCGCTGTCGGGGGTTCGGTGACGGCCCGCTCCAGTAGTTCCCGGATGGCGTGGAGCGTCTTGGCGGTCGTCGCGGTGGCGGTGGCGGCCTGGAGCTGAACGATGGGCCGCCCGAGGACCACGTCGACGGTGGTCGACACGTGATAGGCGAGTCCCAGGCTCTCCCTGACGGCGGTGGCCAAGGGGGCCGAGGGACGGCCACCGACCAGCAGGTTGGCGAGTTGACCGGCCGGCCCGTCGCGATGCGTGAGGCTGACGCCCGCGGCGAAGAGGGCGATATGGCTCTGCTCCGCCCCCGCGCGACCGGCGATCTCGATGCCGGGCTCCACGGGGAGCCGGTCGTCCGAGGACACGGTGGTCGGCCGGGGTGACGGCACCCAGCCCGCGAAGGCGGCCTCGGCCGCGGCGAGCATGCGGTCGGGCGGAAGGTCACCGACCAGCACCAGGGTCGCCGGCTGCGGCCGGATGACGGATCGGTGATACCGCAGCACGTCATCGGCCGTGACCGTGCGGAGGTCGGCGGGTCTTGGCGGTGCGAGCAGCAGCGCCTCCGGGCCGAAGAACCGCTCGTTGAGGAGAGCCTGGCCGGCGCGTCCGGGCATGCTCTGCCCGACCTCGGCCAGCGTGGCCACCCTGCCACGCTCGGCGGCGACCTGCTCGTATCGATCGCCGGTAGGGGTCGCGACCGCCTCCGTCAGCACCCGGAGCAGTGTGGTGAGGCGATCCGAGCGGGCATGGCCGGAGAAGACGATCCACTCCCGCTCTCGGCGGGCCCGTAGCGCACCTCCGCTGTCGCCGAGCGCCATCTCAGCGGCACCGGCGCGGCCGAGGACCGTACGGCAGAGGAGCTCGGCGCGCGCCGCGTCGGCGGGTTCGGCGATGTGGTTCGGGAGATGAAGCCGGAGCTCGACCAGTGGGGCCGAGTGGTCCGGTATCGCCACGACGCGCAGGCCGCTGGACAGCCTGGTGTCGACCGGCTCGCGCCAGAGTGGCGCGTCGTGTTCGCGCTCGCTCGGCCGGTCGGACGGCGTTCCCTGACGTGTCCGCCCGTGTGTGAGCACCGCTCGCGGCTCGCGCCGTAGCGACTCGGCCGCGGCGGCGACCTGCTCGGCGCTCACCTCGCCGAACCTCCTCGGCAGGCGATCGAGCAGCGCTCCGTCACCGAAGAGGATCTCGAGCCTGCCTACGGCCCGGGCCTGCGCCGACACGGGATTGTGGGCGCGATGAACGCCGGCCGCCCGTACGGCGATCGCGCGGGTGAGCTCCGCGTCCGTCGGCCCCCGGTCCGCGAGGTCGAGCAGCTCCGCGTCGAGCGCGTCGATGATCCGGTCCGCCTCGATGCCCGGCTCGTGGACGGCCGTGAGGAGGAGGGTGTCGGGATGACGTGCGTCGAGTGGCCCGAAGAAGCCGCAGCCGGAATCGAGTGCGTGGACCTTCACGCCGTCGTCGTCGAATCGTCGCCGCAGCCGAGCCGTCGGGCCCCTGGTGAGCAGGTCCTGGAGGACGACGTAGGCGAGGTAGCGCTCGATGTGGCGGCCTGGATCCGGTGTGCGGTAACCGATCGCCACGGCCGGCGCCGCCGGAATCCGCGCCTCGTGGTGGGCACGGATCGCGGCCTCCGGCGGCGGCTCGTCGAGCGGGCTCGCCGGAGCCGCTGCCCGCGACGGGATATCCCCGAAGTGGTGGTGCACGAGATCGGCGGCACGGTCGGGGTCGAATCGCCCCGCGAGGGTCAGCACCGCGTTACCCGGGGTGTAGTAGGCGTCGAAGAAGTCCGAGGCCTCCTGCGGCGTGACCTTCTCAAGGTCCTCGAAACAGCCGTAGCCATCATGGGCGTTCGGGAAAGTCCGGTACAGAACGGCGGGAAGCAACGGCCAGGGGAATCCGCCGTAGGGCCGGTTGAGAACCTTGACGCGAATCTCCTCCTTCACCACGTTCAGCTGACCGCGGAGGATGGTCTCGGTGATGCGCGGCCCGCGCATCCGGTCCGCCTCCAGCCGCAGGACGAGATCCAGGGCCTCGGGCGGCACGTGCTGGTGGTAGTCCGTGTAGTCCTGATGCGTCGATCCGTCGGCCGTGCCCCCGGCCCGCTCGATCTCGCCGAAGTGCGACGCGATCTCGGGATCCTCGCCGCGCTGGAACATCAGGTGTTCGAAGAGGTGCGCGAAGCCGGTTCGTCCCGGCGGCTCGGTCCGAAAGCCGACGCCGTAGTGCACGCTGACGCCGAGCGTCGCGCGGCGGCGGTCGGGCCGCAGCAGCACACGCAGGCCATTGGCCAGCGTGATCCGCCTTGTCGTGAGCTCCCCGGCGGAAGCGTTCGAGTCCGTTGTCATCAGCCTTACCAGTTGAGGGCGGCGGCACCGTCGGAGTCGGCGAGATCCGCGACGAGCGTCAACGATCGGCGCACGGACTCCTCGTGCCATCCCGCGAAGGCCGCGAAGTCGTACGCATGGGTGAGGATCCGAACGGCGGCGGTTCGCCCGACAGGCGATACCGGCGACCGCCCGTAGCCGTCGAAGAGCGCTCGGGCAAGGTCGCCCGGGGGCGGAGTGCCGGGCCGGGTCGCGCTGAGCGCGCCGCCCAACTCCAGGATCTCGCCGAGCAACCAGCCGAGGTCGAGTGTCCATGGACCCGGCGTCGGATCCGCACCGATGAGAAGTGCCCCATGGCCCGGATTCGCGCTGTCGGGGATCAATGTCCCGAGTCCCGGACCGCCGTGCAGCAGCACCTGCGTGCTCTCCGTCCGCATGAGCCCTTCGCACCAGGTGGACACCAGGCGCAGGCGATCCGCGCCGAGCACCTCGTCGACCAGCGTCCGCAACCGCCCCGTACGGCCCACGTCACTTCTCGCGGAGAGCCGCTCGGTGAGACGGGCGGCCCCGCTCGGCAGGCGCGCGGGAACGTCGGCCGGCACGGACAACTCGTGTACGCGCCGGAGCGTCCGCCCGACGTTCGCCAGCAGAAGCGCGGCCTCCGTGCGCGCCGGATCGTCACCGCTGAGGAGGACGCCCGCCAGCGAGACAGGACCCGGCACCTCATACCGAACCCCGCGGTCGACGCGCTCGGGCAGGGCGAGCCACACCGCGTCCCGAGGCAGCCGCGAGATCAAGGCGCCGATAGGTGCCGGGGGCATCGCGAGCGGCATGGTCATGGCCGGTCCCGGGCTCCGAAGCCACGCGAACCCCCCATTCCCCACATCGAGTACGGACGTCCGCATGAGGTCGGTTCCGTAGGTGGCGATCACCGGGTGGTCATGCGTCTTCGGCGTCATGACCGTGCCGCCGTCAGGATCGCCGCGCACTCGTCCCAAGCCACCTGGAGTCCTTCGTCGAGCGCGACACCTGCGGTATTGAGGATGACCTCATCGACGCCGAGGTCCGTATAGCGCTCGAGAGCACCGGCGATCGTGTCCGGTGAGCCGGTGATGAAGAGGTCGTGGTGGATGAGTGCGGCACCCACGCCGAGCGGGCTCTTGCCGTCGAGGTCGACCCCGGCGCGGCGGAGCATGTCCGCGTAGTGCGGCCCGGCGACATGCGCGCGGGTCGCGAGTTCGGCGAGCCGGCGTGGGTCGCGTGAGGCGGCGGCCGACGCCACCTGGATGACGGCGATGACTCGTGGTGCCCGCCGTCCGGCCTCCTCGGCGCCTTTCCGAAGGGCCGGGATGAGTTCGTTGCGCAGGTACTCCGGCGGTGTCAGCCACGTGATCGCGACGTCGGCGACCTGGCCCGCCAGGTGCGCCATCGCCGGGCGCAGGACTCCGAGTCCGAGTTCGACCGGCGGATGCTCGAGGGGCGGCAGTCCGGTATGGAGTTGGAAGTACGTACCGGGCAGTTGGGATGATCGCCCATCGATCAAGGCGCGTAGCGCCGTCATGTACTCCCGCGTCGCGGTGAGCGGGCTCTCGTACGGAGCGCCGCGCAGCGCTCCCACCAACCGAGCCGCTCCCGGCCCGAAGCCGGCGACCGTGGGTTGCCCGGTCAGAGCCGCGATCGAACGAGCCTCGATCGCCGCCTTGTACGGATGCCGCAGTGGCATCAGCGACACGCTCGTTCCGACGGGCGGACGCAGCCCCCGCCCCGTCAGATACGCGAAGGTCTGGTGGCTTTCCAGGAGCAGGGATTCCCCCATCCAGAGACGAGCGGCCCCGACATCTCGCGTCAACGCGGCGAACGGCGCCACCTGCTCCGGATGATGCGCCATGAATGGCACAAGGATTCCGTATTTCACAGCAGACATCCCTTTCAAGGCGGCCCGCCGGAGTTCCGATGGGCCGGGCCGCGCGTCCGGCACGCGGACCCGGCCGGGCGGAGACGAGGTCACCGCTACTTCGGGTGAATCCGGTGGCTGGGCGTCCCTATGCGTTGGAGGGGAGCACGCAGCAGTCGGTACAGAAGACGTACCAGGTAGAGGGGGTGAATGAATCGGCGACGACTTCGGCGGCGGCTGCCGCTCCGAGTTCGCCGGCGTCGGTGTGCAGGTCGTAGCCTGCGACCAGGTCCGTTGCGGTCATGAGCTCCTCCATGCGGGCGATGGCCGGCTGATGCTCCGGCGGGCGCCGTGAGCGGTCCTCATGAATCCGGCGGCCGCGTTCCCATGCGTTGGCCGGATCCGCGGCTCGGATCAGTGACCGTCGAGGATTCCCGCGGCCGTGAAGGAAGGAAAGGGGCAGCAGGGGTAGGTGACGAGGGTGAATGTGTCGGCGGCGATTTCAGCGGTCGCCGCTCCGAGTTCGTTGGCGTCGGTGTGCAGGTCGTAACCCGCGACCAGGTCCGTTGCGGTCATGAAAGCCTCCTACTTCTCGTGGATCCGGAAACTGCGCGTTCCTATGCGTCGGAGGACCACACGCAGCAGTCGGTGCAGAAGACGTACAAGGTGGAGGGGGTGAATGAGTCGGGGGCGATTTCGGCGGCGGCCGCCGTTCCGAGTTCGCCGGCGTCGGTGTGCAGGTCGTAGCCTGCGACCAGGTCCGTTGCGGTCATGAGATCCTCCGTGCAGGCGATGGCAGGCAGGTGTCCGGCGGGCGGAGGGAGCAGCACTTCGCCCGCCCGCCGGAGCGAGGGAGCGGGGCCGGGCGGTCGGGTGGGTCGCAACCCATCTCCCGATGCCGCCCGGTCCCAAACCCCGGGGTGTCCTTCACCGTCAGCAGCTGAGGCCGATCGTGTACGTGATCGAAACGCAGATGATGGTGATCGCGGTGAACGTGGCCGGAGCCTCGGTGGCGGCAGCCGCTCCGAGCTCGCCGGCGTCGGTGTGCAGGTCGTAACCTGCAACCAGGTCGGTCGGGTTCATGAGACACCTCCTTTCGTGGTGCTGGTTCCTTCATTCCGGCCGGTTCGGCCGGAAGCTCTTCAGGGCGTCCCGGCGGTCCGGGCGCCGGCCTCCCTACGAGGCGACCGGTGCGGTGTCGCCGACCGACGTGTCGGCGCGCGAGGTCACCTGCGGGAAGGGAGGCGAGTCGAGGTTGCGCGCGGGAGTGAGCGGGTCGATGTTCGCCTCACGCATGGCCGCCGCCACTGCGGCGGCCCGGTCGGTCGCATCGGGCGAGGTCGCGTGTGCGAGCAGGCCGGCGGCCACGACGCGGGCGCGATGCTCGCCGAGGCTCAGTGCTGTGAAACCCCGGCGTGCGTCCGATGGCTCCCAGGCCATGGCCACGCCATCGCCGAGCGGTTCGGCGAAGATCGAGGTGGCAGTGCCGGTGCCTGTCGTACGACTCGCCAGCCGGAGGAGATCCGTGACGACCGGTGGAGCGGTGTCCGCGTCGAGATAGACGACCAGGCCGTCGCTGCGGGCGAATATCGGAGAAGTCGAGACGATCTTCACGCGATAGCGGATGTCCGCGCGTTCCAGCAGTTCCAGGGCTGACGCCCACAGCCCGGGAACCATCGCCGGGCCGCTCACCTGGATGTAGATCCGGAGGATGGAAGCGCCGTGCGGGGGCCCGTTCGATCCGTCGGCGAGGAAGAACCCCGGTGACAGGGAGGGACGCGCGGCGGGTACCCGCAACTCGATCGGCCGGCCGACCTGAAGAGGACGCCCTGGCCGTACGGCCTCGCGTTTGCTCAGCACCCGTACGCCGTCCCGCTCGACGACGAGCAGATCGCCGTCTGCCGGGAGCTCTCGCAGGATCACCGGGGTCCTGGTCACCCGATGCGGCATCCCGGCGACGAGCCGCTCCTCCAGCCGGTGATCGCGGCGCGTCGTCGGGCGATTCTCGATCACCGCTGGGTTTCTGACGTGCCATGCGAGGTAGAGGGCCTGTCCCAGGACTTCCAGGAACTCGGCCGCGTCGGCGGCGTGGACCTCGTGGCCGCAAACGACGCCGCGGTGGCGATCGGCATCGATCACGACCTCCCGCAGGGCCTGCTCGACGCGAGATGTCAGCAGCCCGGTCATCGCTGATCACCCAGCCCCAAGGTCGTCGACGCGGCAGGCGCGTTGAGCAGCACCCGCCGGCCGATGCCGAAAGCGGCCCTGTCCACGGCCCGGATCCGGGGACTGTGCTCTGCCAGGGAGAGGACCCGGTCCAGCAGGTGCCAGCCGGCGAACATGGCCGCGCGTTCGGCCAGGTCGGCGTCGATGGCGCCGCGTTCGGCCCGATAACCCGACCAGAAGGCGGCGACCAGCGGCCGCCGACTCTCGATCTCCCGGGCACCCGCGCTGAGGATCTGCTGGTGAGTCAGTGGCGAGTCCGACGCACCGTCCGAACGGGCGCTCTCCGGGATGGCGGTGATGGCGCGGTACAGCCACTCGCCGGCGAAGGCTCCGACGTCTCGTGCGGGATCGGCGAGGCGGAGCTCTTCCCAGTCCGTGAGGTACAGCTCCGCGTCGGCCAGCAGGAACTGGTCGAGTCGCAGGTCGCAATGGGCTGCGGTTCTCGGGGCGACCGCCTCCCTCTCGCGCATCCGCGTGAGGGCCGCGATCAGTTCGTCGTCGCCTTGCAGGAGGCGCCACACCTCAAGGGCGGCGGCGCTGGACGCGGTGAAGACCGCACCCGGGAGGGCGTGCAACCACGGGATCGGCGGGAGGTCGGCTGGAGAGTCATCGAGATCTTCCGCACCGGACCAGGCGCCGTGCAGGCGGCCGATCATCCTCCCGGCGCGATGCGCCAGCGCGTCGTCGAACGCCTCGTCGGTCGCCAGATCGTTGCCGGATCGGGCGTCGTCGACGAACTCGAACACCACCAGACGCGCGGTTTCGTCCCAGCCGAGACATCGTGGTGCCGCGAGTCCGGGATTTCCCCGCTCGAAGGCGATGACGCGGTGGAGCCGGCGCACGGCGCTTTCCGCCTGCCCGTCGATCCGCTTGACGAAGACGTGGTCACCCGATGTGGTGCGCCCGCTCCAGTTGTCGTTGCGGCCCGGGAAGGCGCGAGCGTTCTCGGGCGTCAACCGTCCGAGGCCGAGCCGGCCGAGCAACTCGTTCACCTCTGGCAGCCGATCGGTGTCGGCGGGGCGATCCTGCCTCCGATCCGCGTCCGGGGCCGCTGTGCTGGACCCGGGTCGCTCCGTACGCGGCTGAAGGGCCGACGGCGCGAGTGGCTCGACGGCCGTCTCACCACTTCGAATGGCGTTACTAGTCAAAACCGGCTTCATGCGGGCATCGCTCCAGCGGTTGGTTGCGAGGAGGAGCCTGACAACCCGGCGTTGCGATGGTGATGTGGAAACGTTGAATCGGCTGGTCGGTGCCTTTCGCGGCACTGATCGCCGCCCCGCGTTGCGCAAGAACAACCATTCCGCCAACGCCCGTATGGTCACTGAATGCTTCGCAGTCGACACAAAGCGTTCCAGGAGTGGGAGTTCTACCTTCGTGGGATGGCGGCGATAGTGCCTAAATGGTTGCCTGTCAGTCGGTAATGCCATCGGGGGCGCTCTCAAAGTTTCAACCGACTGAATGGTTCCTCGTCGGCCGGCCTCGTCAGCAGGTCAGCGGCGAGACGTTACCGACAGGGAGCGGAATGCCGATCGAACTCGGGGTATTGGGGGAGACGTACGTCCAGGCGGGTGCTCAGCCGATTGACGTAGGTCATTCTCGGCAGCGAAGTGTGCTCGCCGCGCTACTGGTCGACGTCAATCATCCCGTTTCCCTTACTCGACTCGCCCAGCGTGTCTGGGGCGATGACCCACCGGAGCGAGCCACGGGAACGTTGCGCAGCTACCTTTCTCGGTTGCGCATCGCCCTGTCGACCGCCGTCGGCTGCGATATCAAGCGAACGTCCGCCGGATATGTCCTTAAGGTTGATGAGAAGGCAGTCGACCTGAACCGATTCCGCGCCTTTTCGGCGCAGGCCCGGGCCAGCGACGACGTCGCCGAAGCGGGCCGGTTGCACGGTCTCGCCCTGGCACAGTGGCGGGGGGAACCCTTCGCCGACGTCGACTCCCCGTGGCTGACGGAGATGCGGCATGCGCTCCAGGCCGAGCGCCTGGCGGCGCACCTGGACTACTACGAGATCGGGCTACGGCTGGGACGGCACGCCGCGCTGGTTCCCGAACTGCTCACGTTGGCCGCCGGGCATCCACTGAATGAGCGCTTGGCCGGCCTGCTTCTCCTCGCCCTTTATCGCAGCGAGCGACAGGCCGAGGCGCTTGAACAGTACGAGCGGATCCGGCTGCGTCTCGTCGATGAACTCGGCGTCGACCCCAGTGCCGCGCTCCGGCAACTACATCAGCAGATGCTGGTCGACGACCCCGCCCTCGCCCCACCGTCGTCTCCCGTACGCGGGGCTGCGCGCATCCCGCGCCAGTTGCCCGCACCACCGTCGCAGTTCATCGGCCGAACCGACGAACTCGCCGCCCTCGATCGCACCCTGGGCAGCCCGAGCGGACCGGACCAGACGGCCCTCATCTCGGCGATCGGCGGCGGTGCGGGCGTCGGCAAGACCTGGCTGGCCTTGCACTGGGCGTACCAGAACCTGAACCGATTCCCCGATGGCCAGTTGTACGTTGACATGCGCGGGTTCGACCCGTCTGATCCGCCCATGGCGCCGGTGGCGGCGGTGCGCACCTTCCTCGAGGCCGTCGGCGCGGGGACCACGACCGTTCCGGCGGGCCTGGACGCCCAGGCCGCCCTGTACCGCACGCTGGTAGCGGACAAGCGCATGCTGATCATCTTGGACAACGCCCGTGACACCGCTCAGGTAACGCCGCTGCTGCCGGGCAGTTCCTCGTCCGTCGTACTCGTCACCAGCCGAAACCAGCTCACCGGACTGGTCACCGCACATGGCGCCCGACCGATGACCCTGGACGTCCTTCCCCACGATGAGGCGAGCCGGTTGCTCGACGGCCGGCTGGGTCGGCACAGGACCCGAGCGGAACCGGGCGCGGTCGCCGACCTGCTCGCGTACTGCGGGGGACTACCCCTGGCACTGAGCATCGTCGCCGCCCGTGCGAGCATGCGCCCCGACCTTCCACTGGCACTGCTCGCCGAGAAGATCCGCGCCGGTTCTGCGCGTCTGGACGCCTTCGAGGCCGGAGAGGCGGCCGCAGACCTCAGAGCCGTCTTCTCGGGGTCCTATCGCACGCTCACCCCCGGAGCAGCCTGGTTGTTCCGACTGCTCAGCGGCCATTCCGGCCAGGACATCGCCCACCCGGCGGTGTCCGCCCTCGCCGGCCTTCCGCTGGAACGGACCCGGCCTCTGCTGGCCGAGCTCGTCCGCGCTCACCTGATCACCGAGCACGTTTCCGGCCGGTTCGCCATGCATGATCTCCTACGCGCGTACGCCGCGGAACAGGCTCGAGCGCTCGACACGGAGGACGAACGGCCCGCCGTCTGTCACGGTGTCACCGGGAGGGCCGCAGCAAGGGCGCGATCTCGCTGACCGGTCGGCGCGCTTCTTCCACCTTCGTGGAATATTGGGCCGCATTTTCAAGCAATGGGTTCGTCATCGCCGAGGGAAGAGCTTGTGGCATGAGAGGCTTCGGTGCGGCCCCTTCATCCATATGGAAGCGAGGCTCGGGCTGATGCGTCACTCTGGAAGTGCATCTCCATTGGAGCTGGCGGATTACCGCAATATGTTCACCGTTCTCGAAGACCTTGCCGACTTGGCCGGAGAGGAACACTTTTTTGAGCAGCTCCGGGAGTCGCTGGCATCACGTTTGAGTTGGACCGACGCGCTGATCGTCGATATACCTGCAGACCTCGGTGGATTTCCCGAGCGAGACGTCGCCATTAATTACTTCCACAGTAATCGCTCCTCGGCATTTCTGGAGGAGTATCTCGATCGCTGGTATATGCAGAACCCCTTCAAGACGCCCACGGCCGGCCGCCTGCTCGATCGGGAGGGCCATATCTCCCTCCGAGATCTGCAGGCCGGCTCGACGATCCATGAATGGTCTTTCGTTGAACAATATCTACATCGGCATCGGATCGCGGATATCCTGAACGGCCGTATCGCCGGCAAGGCGGGCGGGGCGGCGCTGGTATGCGTCTACTTTGACGACGAAAGCGCGCTGCGTGAACACGATCGGGCCTTGATGGGGCATCTGAATCGTTACCTCGGACCTTGGCTCGACAAGCACTTCTCCCGATTGCGCGACCCCTCCCGGGTGCCGGCGGGTCTTTCGGGCCGTGAAGAGCAAGTGGCGAGGCTGGTGGCCGGCGGGCTGAGTAACGTGCAGATCGCCAGGCGACTGCACATCACGGTCGACACCGTTAAAAAACATCTAACCCGTGCGATGTCAAAGACCGGCTGTGCGAACCGGACGCAACTCGCCCTCATGCTGCTGGGTCGCACAAGTATGAGCGGCTAGCGCACTGCGGATGATCACTCGGTGTGCCCGTGGCCGCTACGGGCTCGGCTAAGGGGCGCATGGCCCGGATCTAAGGTCCGATGTAAGGCTTCTTCCGGATGCCGGGGGGCATGCGGCATGCGAACCTCGGGATATGTCCACGACGTCGGTGGCAGGCCCGGCCCGGGTATGTGATGTCGACCCGCTCCGGCCTGCCGATTACCGCCGCCTCTTTGCGGTATTGGATGACGTAATAGAGGCTGCAGACATTCACGACTTCAGGAAAACGCTGCTCATCTCACTGGCGCAACACTTCGCCTGGACGAAGGCGACGATTCGCCACGCGTCGGTCGATGGGCTCTCCCCGTCTCCGGATTCCGCTGATCGCGCCGCACATGGCCAAGATCCGCTGAGTCTCGCAGGCGTGCAGTCTCGACTCCGGTCGCACGGGGTCGTGGCGATGAGTGAGCTGAAACGTGCGAGCGAGCCGGAGCGTCTCCTCATCGAGCGCTTCTGCCGGCGCCATGGCATCGTCGACGCGGTCGCCACCCGCATTGACGCAGGGGTCGTTGGCGCCGATTATCTGGTGGTGGCCTTCGAAGAAAACATCGCGCGAAATCTGGAACGAGCCATCCTGGGTAAGCTGGGACGCCAGCTCGCGCCGTTGCTTCAACGGCACCTTACTCGCTACCAGCTTGTGGCGAATGGTCAACCACTCACCAAGCGAGAGCTGCAGATCGCCGATCTGATAGCCGAAGGTCTCAGTAACGGCGAGATCGCCCGCAGACTTCATGTCACCGTCGATACGGTGAAGAAGCACTTGACGCATATATTCGCCAAGACAGGGTGCGTCAGCCGCACCCAACTTGCCCTGTCCCGGAGCAACGGAATTCCCGTCGACCACGTGGTCGGTGCAAGCCCGCGCGGATGACCGGTACGGCGGAAGGAACGACGGTCGGCGCTGATCGGCGGCCAGGCGGCCGCCGAGGTCCTTTTGGGGCCGATTCCCGGACTTGGTGCTCGTGGTCGCACCCGAAGATCTAGTCTGGCGGCCGCAGATGCGCGGCCTGGCCGCCCGTCATGTTGACCCCCGCCTACGTCGCCAGGCACTGGACCGGCGCTCGACCGACAGGAACAGCACAGGAATGCAACAAGTCGCCACGCGTCCGCGCCCCTCCCTGCGGAGGACCACACGCCCGCTGCTCAGGGGGCTCGGCGTCGCCGTCCTCACCGGTGCCGCGGCGTTCCTGCCCACGGCCGGCGCACGGGCCGCCGCCCCCCATGTGGTCGAGTACGGGCCGCTGCCGACAGGGCCGATCTCGGGCGCCTGCGAGGTGGAGTTCGACCGCCGGGGTCGGCTCTGGGTCGAGCAGTACCTCGCCGGGCAGTTCGCCCGGATGGACCCGAAGACCGGCCGGTTCACCGAGTTCAAGACGCCGATGCCGCTGTCGGTGCCCGGCGGTGAGGAGCTCGGCCAGGACGGGGCGATCTGGTCCACCGAGGTCACGGGCAACGCCCTGCTCCGCATCGATCCCGACTCCGGCTCCATGCGCGAACTGCCGCTGCCCTGGGCCGGCGCTCTCAGCACGACCGCGCTCGGGCTGCCCCTCCACACCGGGCTCGGTCTGGCGAACGACATCAGCAAAGGCGCCGATGGCGCGATGTGGTTCACACTCGGTGGGCTGAACGCGGTGGGACGCGTCGACATGGCGACTCACCGGATGACCAAGTACCGGTTGCCCACGGCGGTCGGGGCGGAGCAGGCCCTGTTCGGGATCATCAAACCCGGCCCGGGGCGCACCATGGTCACGGACATGCCGCTGGAGAACAAGGTCTATTCGATCAACGTCGACACCAAGGCGGTCAAGGCGTACACGATGCCGACGCCGTTGTCGTTCCCGCTCGGCGTGACGACCGGTCCCGACGGCGCCATCTGGGTCACCGAGGAACGGGCCATGAAACTGGCCCGTATCGATCCCGCCACCGGCAAGATCGCCGAATATCCGCTCCTCGGAGCGCACGGTCTGCTCAGCGGGCTGCTGAACGGCATCAGCATCGGCAACCCGCTTCCGATTCCCGGCCCGATCGTCACCGGCAGCGACGGCAGGCTGTACTTCCCGCTGAACTTCGCCGGGAGCGTCGGGCTGGGCAACCGCATGGCGAGCTTCGACCCGGCGACGCACAAGGTCGCGACCTACGCGACCCCGTCGTCGCTGTCGAGCCCGTGTGACATCAACAACGAACAGGCGGGGTCGATCTGGTTCGCCGAGCTCACCGCCAACAAGGTCGGACGGCTGATCATCGGGTGAGGGCGAGTCGCGTGACCGATGACGAGAGCACCGGGTCCTGGTACGCCATCGAACACCCCGACCGGCCCGGCCCGCCGGTGGTGTAGAACAGCGGCGGCACACCGAATCACTGGGGAGACGGGCGTAATTGGGACTGCCGGAGCATCTGGAGATCCTGCTCGGCGATGAGCCGGTGCTCGACCTGTACGCGTACGGCCGGCCCTGGCGGGTGCCGGACGGCACGTTCGAGGAGATCGCCGCCAGGGCCGAGGCGCTGATGGGCGACGAGCGGGCCGGCGGCCGGCCGGACCTGGTGCGCGAGGAGATGCTGAGCATCCTCCAGTACCTGCTCGGCGTCGGTGCCGTACGCGCCGGGAACCGGGCCGACGTGGAGGCCGAGATCTTCGGGCGGTGGCTGGACCGCGCCCCGGCCCGCAAGCCCGACATCTGGGGCGCGTCCGTCACGACGTGGCGTCCGCCGTACCAGTGGGATCTGCGCGACGAGGAGTGGTTCATCCAGAACCGGGCGACCGCCCGCGAGCTGGCCCGCGACTGCGTGGCCGCCTTCGCGGGCCTCGAACCGGCCGAGTCGCGTCGGCAGGCGCTGCTCCGCCTGTACGAGACGGCGCCGTACGATCCGGCCGTCCCACCCGAGGACCGGCGTGAGCAGTGGGCGGCGGCCGCGGACGAGGAGATCCTCGGCGGGCTGCCGGAGCTGGCGGGCCCGATCGACCACCTCCGCTGGGTCTGTGAAGGTCTCCTGCCCACCCACGACCATCTCCGCGACGTCGTGCCGCTGCCGGGGCCGCCCGGCTACGGCATCGCCGGCCTGCTACGGGCGATGGCCCAGGACGCCGTGCCCGCCGAGGTGGCCGTCGCGCTCGGCGCCCGTACGGCAGAGGTGACCGAGGCGCTCGCGGAGGTCGACCCGGAGGACTGGTCCGGCCGGATCCGCACGTGGCTGGCACAGGGGCTGGCCGCCGGGCAGGCCGACGCGTGCCGTGCCTGGCTGGACATGGCGATCCGGTTCGTGTGCTCGGTGCACGGCCTTCCCGACGAACCGGCCGACCCGGATGAGTACGGCGTTCCCGTCGGCGGCTTCACCTTCGACCAGATCCGGCTGTTCAAGCCGCGACGCGTCGTCTCCAATCCGCTCGCCGCCCGGTTCGGCGCCGGCGGTGCCGCCGCACCCGCGAAGGCGACCGCCGAGACCGCGGAGTACGGGTCCGCGCTGATCGGACAGCCAGACGTCGTCGCGACGCTGCGGACGATCGGCGCGGCGCGCTCCGGCCCGGTACGGCTGCTCATCGTCGGCCCGGACGGCACCGGAAAACACGACGCGGCCCAGGAAGTGGAGCGGATCATGCGCGGCCGCGGGCTGGCCGACGGCCCGCTGTGGATGTCGGACGCCATCTACTCGGGGCAGAGCGACGCGGTGGCCGCCTTTCACGTCGCCGTACGGGACTCCCGCGGCGCACGCCTCGTCATCATCGACAACCTCGACGCCCTGGCCGCCGAGCCGCAGAACGGCAGCGCCGTGACGGAGGAGCTGCACCGGCTCCTCGATGTCTACGACGACCTGCACGTCGTGGCGCTGACCGAGACGCGCGGCGACGAGCGGCTGCGGGAGGTCAACCCGGGCCTGCTCCAGCGGTTCCAGGTCGTCCAGACCCGGCCGTTCACCGCCGAGGGATACGCCGAGCTCTTCCGCCGGGCGGTGGAGCAGCGCGGCGGCACCGCCGAGCCGGACGCCGCGACCGCCGCCGGCGCGCTCCTCGCCTGTACGGCGCCGGTCCGCAACCTGCGCAACGCCCGGCTGGCCCACAGTCTCGCGGAGACCCTCATCGAGGAGGTCCGGTCCCGTACGACACCGGGAACCCGGCCGGCCGTGACCCTGGCGGACGTTCCGGCCACCTTCGTCGCCGACGGCGTCCACACGGACCCGCTCGCCGAACTCCGCGCCCTCATCGGGCTCGGCGAGGTCAAGCAGGAGATCGAGCTGTGGCTGGACCAGGCAGAGGCGGCGCGCAAGCGCCGTGAGGCGGGCCTGCGCGCCGTGGCGCCGGCCCGGCACATGGTGTTCACCGGCAACCCGGGCACCGGCAAGACGCACGTGGCACGACTGCTCGCGGGCATCTACAAGCGGTTCGGCCTGCTCACGTCGGGTCATCTGGTGGAGGCGACCCGCTCGGACCTGGTCGGGCAGTACCTCGGCCAGACCGCGGTCAAGACCCGGCGCCTGGCGGAGCAGGCACTCGGGGGAGTGCTGTTCATCGACGAGGCGTACTCCCTGGCCCGGTCGGACAGCCACGAGGACTACGGCCCCGAGGCGATCACCGAGCTGCTCAAGTTCATGGACGACCACCGCGACGACCTGGCCGTGGTCGTCGCCGGGTACGAGGCGGAGATGTTCGACTTCCTGTCCGCCAACCCCGGCCTGGCCTCCCGCTTCCCCACGACGGTGCGCTTCCCGGACTACGGCGACGACGAGCTGATCGAGATACTGGAGCTCCAGGCGGACGAGGCGGGCCTACAGCTCGGCGAGGGCGTCGCGGACAAGGTCCGCGGGCTCATCCGCCGGCAGCCGCGGGGGCGTTCCTTCGGCAATGCCCGGCTCATGCGCAACCTCCTCGAACGCGCGTCCGCCCTGCAGTCCCGCCGCCTGGCCGACGCGCCGGACGCGGACCCCGCCGAACTCCGCGCCGAGGACATCCCCGACACGCTGAGCGGCCGCATCCGGACCAGACCGCCCGTCGACCCGATCGCCGAACTCGACGCGATGATCGGCCTGACCGACGTCAAACGAGAGGTACGGCGGCTGGTGGCCGAGGTCCGGAGCGAGAGCCTGCGCCGGGACGCCGGCCTGCCGGTGAACGCGCCCGCCCGGCACATGGTGTTCTCCGGCAGGCCCGGAACCGCCAAGACGTCGGTCGCCCGCGTGCTCGCCGGTGTCTACGCCGATCTCGGCCTGCTGTCGTCCGGCCATCTCGTCGAGGTGTCACGCGCCGATCTCGTCGCCGGTTACATCGGCCAAACGGCGGCGAAGGTGACCGGCGTGGTCGAGCGCGCGCTCGGCGGGGTGCTGTTCATCGACGAGGCGTACACGCTCACCCCCCGTGAGTCGCCGTGGGACTTCGGCCACGAGGCGGTCGCCACGCTGGTGAAACTGATGGAGGACCACCGTGCCGACCTCGTGGTGATCGTCGCCGGCTACGGGGACGAGATGGACCTGTTCCTGGACGACAACCCGGGTCTCGCGTCGCGCTTTCCGAAACGGCTGGAGTTCCCGGACTATGCGGACGAGGAGCTCGTGGCGATCTTCGCGTCCATGGCGGAGAAGGAGGGCTTCGCCCTCGCACCGGACGTCCGCGACGCGATCGCCGACCGCCTCGACGGTACGGAACGCGGCCCGTCGTTCGGCAACGGCCGCATGATCCGGAACCTGCTCGAAGCCACGATCAGCCGCCAGGCCGAGCGCATCACCACCGGTCCGGGCGCGACGGACCTGAGCGCCACCGACATCGGCGTCCTGCGCGTCGAGGACCTGCCGGAAGCGGACGCCCCCGAGCCGACCGAGGGGCGGCCGGGCCTGTACCTGTGACCTCACGCGGCAGTAACGCGGCGCCTACTCCGGCGATCATCAGGCCCATGAGGCTCGCGCCGCTCAGGGGGTCATGCGCTCGCGCAGGGCGCGGATCCGCTCCCGCACCGCGCGGCGGCTGAGCCTCGCGTCGGGAACGAGGGACTCCCAACCGTGGCAGGCGCCGGGGTACAGGTGGAACTCGGTCGGGACGCCGGCCTGGGCGAGACGGCGGGCGTAGTCGAGGCACTCGTCCCGGAAGATGTCCACCTGACCGACATCAAGGAACGCCGCAGGCAGCCCCGACAGGTCGGTGGCCCGCGCCGGAGCGGCGTACGGCGGCACATCGGCGGGGGAAGGACCGAGCAGGGCCGTCCAGGCGAAGGTGTTCTCCCGGCGGCCCCAGGACGGGACCTCCATGAAGCTGGACGGCGTCTCGTGGCGGTCGTCGAGCATGGGGTAGCACAGCAGCTGGAACGCCAGGTCCGGGCCGCCGCGGTCACGTGCCATCAGCGCGGTCGCGGCGGCCAGTCCTCCTCCCGCGCTCGCGCCGCCCACGGCGATCGCGCCGATCCCGAGCTCGTCGGTGTGGGCGGCGGTCCATTCCAGCCCCGCGTAGCAGTCCTCCACTCCCGCCGGATAGGGGTGCTCCGGTGCCAGCCGGTAGTCGACGGAGACCACCACGCAGCCCACGGCGAGCGCGTACTCGACGAGCCGGGCGTCGTCCGCCTCGACGCTTCCCATGATCATGCCGCCGCCGTGGATCCAGTACAGGCACGGAAGAATCCCGGGCGGATCGACGGGGCGGTAGATCCGAAGCCGGATCGGGGTGCGGCGCTCGGTGATGGTGATCCGCTCGTCGGACGCCTGGGGAACCACGAGGGCCGCGCGCTCCTTCCGGAGCGCCGGCAGGTCCTCGTACCCGACCCCGGACGCGTCGAACGGGCGGACCGGTGCCGCGGCGAGGCCCGCGGCCAATTCGGGGTCCAGATGCACGTCGGGCATCGCCGGCCTCCTTGCTCGAAGTGCGAGTTCCCGGCGAGTCTCGACCCTCAGTGATCGGGTGGTCAATAGCGCATCCAATTGCTAATTCGCATTAGCACCCTTGACGCGCTCAGTGGCCATCCTCCAGGATCCGTTCATTAGGCCAGCTTAATACGTATTAGCAAAGGGGACCGGATGTCGGACGCGGCGTCGAGGCGGATCACCCAGCGTGACATCGCGAGGCTTGCGGGGGTCAGCCAGACGACCGTCTCTCTGGTGCTCAACAACCGGTCCAGCGAAGAGACACGGATCCCTCCGGAGACGAGGGACCGGGTGCTCTCGGTGATCCGTGAGACCGGATACGTGGCCGATCCCGTCGCACGACGCCTGGTGGACCGGCACAACCGGATCCTCGGCGTCTTCACGTATGAGCCGGTCTTCCCCAGCGCCACGGCCGACTTCTACCATCCGTTCCTGGTCGGCATCGAGGAGTGCGCCGAGAGGCTCGGCTGCGACCTGCTGCTGCTGACCAGCGTGCCGGTCATCGACGGGCGGCGGCGCATCTATCACGAGGCCAACCGCCTTCGTCTCGCCGACGGCTGCATCCTGCTGGGCCGCTCTCTGGACCGCGATGAGCTCGCCCGGCTGGTCGCGGAGAACTTCCCGTTCGTCTCGGTCGGGCGGCGCGACGACGCGGGCGGCCCCGTGCCGTACGTGGGGGCCGACTACGGCCCGGCCGTCCGCGCCCTCGTCGAGCAGGCCAGGGCACTCGGACATACCCGCCTCGCCTATCTCGGCCATGGCGAAGGAGCCGAGTCATTGGCGGACCGGATGGGCGGCTTTCTCGAAGCGGCGGGCGACCTGCCGGTACGGCACGTGCGCCCGACCGACGGCGGTCCGGCCGAACTGCTCGACGCCCTGGAGGGGGTCACGGCCGTCTTCGCCGAGGAGTACGCCGACGCGGTCGCCATCGCCGATGAGGCCCGCAGGCGTGGCGTCTTCCTACCGGCGGACTTGTCGATCGTGACCCTGGGCGACCCGACGCGCCCGGCGCCCACCGACATCGACTTCACCGGCTTCCGCATCCCGCGCCGGGAGATGGGCCGGCAGGCCGTCCAGGTCCTGACCGGGCTGCTGGAAGGCGGCCCTCTCGTACAGCGACTGCTGCCCTGCGAACCGGTCGAGGGCTCGACACTCAGCGGCCCCGCGACGTGAAAGGAGCCATGTTGGCCGAGATGGAGACCGACGTGCTGGTCGTCGGGGGAGGGCTCGGCGGAGTCGCGGCGGCTCTCGCCGCGCTGCGCGCCGGACGACGCGTCATCCTCACCGAGGAGTACGACTGGCTGGGCGGTCAGCTCACCAGCCAGGCCGTTCCCCCGGACGAGCACACGTGGGTCGAGCGCTTCGGCGTCACCGCCGGCTACCGGGAGCTGCGGGACGGAATCCGCGCGTTCTACCGGAAGCACTTCCCGCTCACCGACCGGGCCCGTGCGTGGCGTGAGCTCAATCCAGGGGCCGGCTGGGTCAGCCCGCTCTGCCATGAGCCGCGCGTCGCCGTGGCCGTGCTGGAGGCGATGCTCGCGCCCTACCGAGGCGGCGGCCGGCTTCTCGTGCTGCAGCCGTACCGGCCGGTCGCGGCGGAGACCGACGGGGACCGGGTGACGGCGGTACGGGTCGCCCACCGGCACGGCGGCGGCGAGACGACGATCTCCGCGCCGTACATCCTCGACGCCACCGAGACCGGGGAACTGCTGCCGCTGACAGGCACCGAGTACGTGACCGGGTTCGAGGCGGAGTCCGACACCGGCGAACCCAGCGCTCCCACGAAGGCGCAGCCGCTCAACATGCAGGCGGTCTCCGTGTGCTTCGCGATCGACCACGTACCGGGCGACCACACCATCGACCGACCGCCGAACTACGCGTTCTGGCGCGACTACGCCCCTCCGTTCTGGGGCGGCAACCTGCTCGGCTGGCGGTCACCCCATCCCCGCACGCTGGAGATCACCGAGCGGAGCTTCACCCCCAACCCGGACGACGATCCCCTGGCCGTACGGGCCGACCAGCGGCGCAACCCCGGGGACGGGAACCTGTGGACCTTCCGCAGGATCGCCGCTCGCCGGCTGTTCACCGAGGGGGCGTACGCCAGCGACATCACGCTGGTCAACTGGCCGTTGATCGACTACTTCCTCGGCCCGGTCTTCGAGACCGACGACGCGGACCGGCACCTCCGGGGAGTCAGGGAGCTGTCCCGCTGCGTGCTCCACTGGCTGCAGACCGAGGCGCCGCGCCCGGACGGCGGCACCGGCTTCCCCGGCCTGCGGCTGCGCGGTGACGTCACAGGGTCATCCGACGGGCTGGCGCAGGCACCGTACATCAGGGAGAGCCGCCGGATCCGGGCCGAACGCACCATCGTCGAGCACGACCTGTCGGTCGCCGTGCGCGGCGACAAGGGCGCCGTGCGCTACCCCGACTCGGTCGGCATCGGGATGTACCGCATCGACCTGCATCCCACGACCGGCGGCGACAACTACCTCGACGTGGCGAACAGCCCGTTCGAGATCCCCCTCGGCGCGCTCATACCCCAGCGCGTCGAGAACCTGCTCCCCGCCGGTAAGAACATCGGCACCACGCACATCACCAACGGCTGCTATCGCCTGCATCCCGTCGAATGGAACATCGGCGAGGCCGCCGGCGCGCTGGCCGCCTTCTGCCTGGATCTCGGGACCACGCCCAGGGCGGTCCGCAACGATCCCGGCCTGCTCACCGACTTCCAGGCCCGCCTCGAGGCCCAGGGAGTCGAACTCCACTGGCCGGACATCGCCGGCTACTAAGGAGCCCCCAATGAAGATCACCAGGTTGCTGAGCCTCGGGCTCGCGATCCTGCTCGGCCTGACCGCCTGCGGGGGCGGCGGGTCGGGCCAGGACGACGGCAAGATCTCGCTGCGCATGACCGTCTGGACCGCCAACGCCGACCATCTCAAGCTGTTCAACGGGATCGCCGACGAGTATCGCCGGGCTCACCCGAACGTCGTCTCCATCAAGTTCGACCCGTTGCCGGTGGAGAACTACAGCACCGCGCTGACCACGCAGATCGCCGGTGGCAACCCGCCCGACCTCGCCTGGATCCTGGAGAACACGGCGCCCGACTTCGTCGCCTCCCACGCGCTGCGCCCGCTCGACGACACGCTGAAGAAGTACCCCGGCTACCAGTACGGCGACCTGGCCGCCGGCCCGACCCGGCTGTGGCGCCAGGACGGAACGCTCTACGCCTACCCGTTCTCCACCTCGCCCTTCGGCGTCTTCGTCAACACCGACCTGCTCAAGAAGGCCGGCCAGAAGCCCCCCGCCGCAGGCTGGACCTGGGACCAGGCGATCGCGGCCGCGTCCGCGGTGCACCAGCGGACCGGCAAGGCGGGCCTGATCGTCCGCGACTTCGACTACAAGGCGTGGGACAACCTGGCCACCGTGTGGGGCGGCTGGGGCGCCGAGGCGTGGAGCGAGGACGGGAAGACCTGCGGCTTCACCAAGCCCCAAATGGTCCAGGCGATGACCTTCCTGCACAAGGCGATCTTCGACCAGAAGGCGATACCCGGCCCTGGCACGTCGCCGGACTTCTTCGCCGGTGACGCCGCCATGACCATCACCCAGATCAGCCGGGCCGCCCTCCTCAAGGGCGCGGGGTTCCACTGGGACCTGGTCCCGCTGCCGACCGGGCCGAACGGCGCCTACAACGTCATCGGCCAGGGCGGGATCGGGGTGCTGAAGAAGAGCAGGCACGCGGACGCGGCAGCGGACTTCCTGGCCTTCTTCACCGACCCGGCCAACTCCGCCAAGCTCGCGCAGTACTTCCCGCCGCCGCGAACGCCGCTGCTGACGGCCGATGCCCTGGCCAAGAGCAACCCGCTGCTCAAGCCCGACCAGCTCCAGAAGATCGTCATCGACGGCATCGCGAAGGGACGGGTCAAGCCCAACCACACCGGCGAGGCCGAGATCGCCCAGACGGTGCGCGCCTCGCTCGACCCGCTGTGGCAGCCGACGGCCGACGTGCCGAAGGTGATGGCCTCGGTGTGCGGCGCCATCCAGCCGCTGCTGGCCAAATGATGGCGGTTCGGACCCCCGCTCGTACGGCCGTCACCGGCCGTACGAGCGCCGCCCGAAAGGCCGGACCGTTTTGGACCGCCCGGCGCCGCGACCACCTCGTCGGCTACCTGTTCGTCGCGCCACAGCTCATCGGCAGCGTGATCTTCGTCCTGGTGCCCCTCGGCATGATGGTCTGGTACAGCCTGAACGAGTGGAACGTGCTGGCGGGCACGTTCGACTTCGTCGGCGCGGACAACTACCGCCGGCTGGCCGAGGACCCCAAGCTGCCCTCAGTGCTCACGGCGACGGCACTGTTCTCCGCCGGGCTGGTCGCGGTCAACCTGACCCTGGCCCTTCTCCTGGCGGTGCTGCTCAACCAGCGGCTGCGCGGCACCGTGGTCTTCCGCGTCCTCTTCTTCTCCCCGGTGGTCGTCTCGCTGGTGGCCTGGACCATCGTGTGGAACTTCCTCCTGCAGAAGAACGGCGGGATCAACGGCCTGCTGTCCGTGGTCGGCGTGACCGGCCCCAACTGGCTGCGCACGGGCGGCGGGGCCATGTTCTCCGTGATCGTGGTGCAGGTCTTCAAGAACGTGGGCCTCAACATGGTGCTGTTCCTCGCCGCCCTCCAGGGCGTGCCCGCGTCGGTGTACGAAGCGGCACGGCTCGACGGGGCGGGGGCCTGGCGGCGGTTCCGATCCATCACCGTGCCACTGATCAGCCCGACATTGCTGCTCACCTCGATCATCACCGTGGTCGGCTCGCTGCAGGTCTTCGCCCAGATCGCGGTCCTCACCCAGGGAGGACCGGGCACGTCCACCACGGTGCTCGTCTACTACCTGTACCAGCAGGCCTTCCAGTTCCACCAGTTCGGCTACGGGTCGGCCCTCGCGGTGCTGCTGTTCGCGATCGTCTTCCTGCTCACGCTGCTCCAGTGGCGCCTTCGGAGGAGGTGGGTCTTCCATGAGGCGTAAGACCGCGCTGTACGGGCTGCTGTGCGTGCTGTGCGTCCCGTTCATCTTCCCGACCTGGTGGATGGTCACCTCGTCGCTCAAGCCGGTCGGCCAGATCTTCGCCTCGCCGCCGTCGCTGTTCCCCGCCACGATCGACGCCGGGGCCTACCGCAAGGTCTTCACGCTCCAGCCGTTCGCGCGGCAGTACGTCAACAGCCTCTACATCGCCGTCGTCGTCACGATCGGCACGATGGCGGTCTCCTCACTCGCCGGGTACGCGTTCGCGCGCATCCGGTTCCGCGGCGCGAACGCGCTGTTCCTCGTGATCCTGATCGGCCTGCTGATCCCCAGCGAGGTCACCATCGTGCCGCTGTTCCAGATGTTCCACCGGTGGGGCCTGACCAACACGCACTGGCCGCTGATCCTGGTGCCCATCTTCGGCGCGCCGAGCGTGCTCGCCACCTTCATCATGCGCCAGTTCTTCCTGGTCCTGCCGACGGAACTGGAGGAGGCGGCGCAGGTCGACGGACTGGGCCGGCTGGCCACCTTCTGGCGGATCGCGCTGCCGCTGGCGCGCCCCGCGCTCGGCGCGGTCGCCATCTTCACCTTCCTGCAGAGCTGGAATCTCTATCTCGAGCCGATCGTCTACCTCTCCTCGCCGGAGAAGTTCACCCTGCCCCAGGCGCTCACCCAGTACGTCGACTCGTACGGCGGGCCGATGTGGAACGTGCAGTTGGCCGCGGCCTCGCTCACGGCCATCCCAGTGATCATCGTCTTCGTGATCGCGCAGCGGCAGTTCATCGAAGGCCTGTCGCACACGGGCCTCAAATAACCGGCCTCGGACACCCGACGTCACCGCGTCCCGGAAGTACCCCGTCCCCCAAGGAGTTGGTCCTCCGTGAATTCGCACCCTCCCCTGCCCTCGACGTCCCCCCTGACCCGACGCGGCCTGCTCGCCGCTGCTGGTGGAGCGGCCCTCCTCGCCGCACTGCCGGCGAGCCGGGCGGGCGCCACGGCGGCGGGCTCCCTGCCGGACCTGGCGCCGCTGCCACCGGGAGCGCCGAACCGTAGGCTGTTCGCCCCGGTCGAGCAGCGCTACGCCCCGTACCTGATGATCCTCGCGCCGATGGTCGACGACATCGACGACGGCGGCTTCTTCGCCGGCGGCTGGTGGCGTACGCCCGCCGCGCCGTACAACGCCCGTGTCCAGGAGCACGTCCACACGCTGAGCTGGTTCTACGCCAACGCCCGGCGCTGGAACCCGTACGCCGGCGACGCCACGCTGCTCGCCGCCCTGGACGCCACCCTCGGCCACTACCTGGGCCTGCAGCACGAGGACGGCTCGTGGCCGGAGTACTCCATCGGCGAGCACTCGATGCCGGCCACCGGCTTCGGCATGGGGTATCTGAGCAAGACCCTGGGCATCCTGCGGAAGGCCCGCGTCCTGCCCGAGCGCCAGGTCCAGATCCGGACGGCTCTGCACTCCGCCATGACGTGGTTCCTGGATCCCGCCACCACCGCGATCTGGCAGACACCTCTGGCGTACGCCAACCAGGCCACCGCCGGGCTGGCCGGCGCGTCCCACGCGCTGAACCTCGACCCCGACCCGTTCCTGCGGCGGCGCCTGACGGATGCCATCGCGCGACTCGCCCGCACGGGTCAGAGCCCCGCCGGGTTCTTCATCGAGCAGCGCGGCATGGACATGAACTACAACTTCGAGGTCATGCTGCCGGAGACGGCCGACGCCTATCACCAGACCGGCGACAAGACGTTCGTGTCGATGGCGCACGCCTTCGCCGACTGGCTCGGCTACAACCTGGTCCGCGAGCCCGACGGCTCGGGCTACATCGCCAACATCGCCCCGTCCACGCGTACCAGCAGCATTTACTACGACGACGTCCGGCCCGACCCCGACCGGACCGCGCTGAACTCGCTGTTCGTGCCCGAGGTTCCCGCGCTCGGCGCGTTCCTGACCGCGCGGGAGGACCTCGCCGCCGCGCGTGCCGCGTGGGCGGCCGACCCAGCGCCGGTACCACCGCTGCAGAAGCAGGACACCTCGCCGCGCATCCTCACCCACGCGGTCTACGGCGAGAGGTTCCCGACCAGAAAAGAGAAGAAGAAGGCCGTCGCGAACCTGCCGTACCTGAAGACGACCCACTTCGTCGAGCGGCGCAGCGACCTGGGACAGGACTTCTTGTACGTCCGGCGTCCGGGCCTCTACCTCGGCGGCTACTTCGGCACCCGCGCGACGACCCGAACGCGTACCGGCCTGACCTTCCTCTGGCACCCCACCGCCGGCATGGTGGTGCACTCGCTCAACGACAGTGACGAGGGCTGCTGGGCCACGGTGCTGAGCAACGGCAACGCGGACGCTGTCGCGAACCAGCCCGCCGAGTACTTCGACGGCGTGCCGGGCGGAACGGCCTGGACCGGCGAACACTCACGCGGCGAGGGTACGTTCGGGATCCGCTACCACACGGCGAGCTCCAGCGTCCGAACCGACGTGACCATCGACCACGACACCGTACGCCGCTCGGTGCGGGCGACGTCGGCCGCCACCGAACAGATCCCCCTGATCCTTCACCCCACCGACAAGGTGACCTTCACCGACGGCACCCGCGCGACGTACGGCACCGACACGAGCGCGACCGCCACCGGCCTGGATCTACGTCGCGGAAACATCGTGATCGCCATCCGCTGGGGCACGGCTCGGCCGGCTACTCTCCGGCACGGCGCGTCGACGTACTTCCGCGACGGCAAACGCCTCATCCACGTCCTGCGGATTCCTCATGGGGGCTCGCTGGACACCACCATCCAGCTCACCTGAAAGAGGGTGCCAGACGGCTGCGGAAGAAGTCGGTGGCCGCGCCTGAGGCTCGCGCGAACTCGGTGGGCACGCTCGTCGGCGTCGAGGGCCGCCTCCAAGTCGGCGACGTGTTCGGGGCCGACGCTGCGCTTGGACTGCTCGAAGCCGCTGATGGTGGGCACCTGGGCGACGGCCGCGCTTGCCCGGCGTACGTGGTGCGGCCCCCATACCCGGGCCCGAGTGCCCGCGCCGGAGGCGTCTTCAACCGGTCCGGCTGAGGGCGCACCTGGACGCCGTCTCGTCCATGATGGGTGCGTGGCGAGAGAACGGCAGATTTTGGCTTGTTCGGGACTGGTGTACCCGCCGGACGATTTGCCGGCGGAGCTGGTCGGCGTCCAGGTGTGGCAGGCGATGCAGCTCGCGGAGGTGCGCAAACCGCGGGTGTGCCTGGTCGCGACGGCGCTCGGGGACTCGCGCGAGTACATCGATCGCTGGTATCGACGGGCCGCCTCCTTCGGGGACGCGGTGCTGTCTCACCTCGAGTTGTTCGTGCAGCCGAACGTCCCCGACGTGCGAGCACATCTGCTGGCGCAGGACGTGATCTTCGTGTCCGGCGGCAGCGTCGTGAACCTGCTGGCGGTATGGCGCGCGCATCGGCTCGACGCCATCTTGCGGGAGTGCTGGGAGGCGGGTGTCGTACTCGCCGGCCAGAGCGCGGGCAGCATCTGCTGGCACCAGGGCGGAGTAACCGACTCCTTCAGCGGCGAACTCGATCCAGTCGATGACGGCCTGGGCTTCCTTCCGTTCAGCAACGGCGTCCACGACGATCTAGCGGACCAACCCCGCCGGAGACGATTCCGAGACCTCGTCGGTGCGGGGAAGCTCCCGGCCGGCTACGCGACTGAAGACGGCGTCGCCCTGCACTACGTGGGCGATCAGCTTCATGAAGCCCTGGGCATGCTCCCCGATCGGAATGCATGGTGGGTCGAGCCCGACGGTGCCGGGCGCCACCAGCAGAGACCGATTCCTGCACGACGCTGGCTGCCGTAAGCACTTGGCTCGGACTCGGCGGTAGTACTGAGGCGACCGGCCGGCCGCCCGATCGGCACGGCCGGAGGGACCGGCGCCCAAGCCACGCGCCCGTAGGGCGTGCCGGAGCGGGCGGCCTGCGGTGGCGTTCTCGTGAGAATTCCTAGTCCTGCCAGTAGAACAGCAGGGTGTCGACGCTGATGGGTTCGCGCTTGCCGAAGTAGTAGACGCAGAGGTCGGTGACTCGGATCGCGCCGGTGGTCTCGTCGATCCAGCGGAAGCCGGCCGATTCGAGGGCTTGGCGGGCGATGAGGTCGGTGTCGGCACCGCCGGCGAACCGCCCAAGGGCGCTGATGAACAGCTCGCTCTCGCCGAACTCGATCACGTGGTAGGTCCCACCGCCCTGCTGGTTGTGCTCGCCACAAGAGAGAGGGGGCTTCGGCGTGAGGCCCGCCGCGGTCAGCGCATCCATTGCCCGGCGGAGTTGCTCGTCCTGATCGGGGTGGCCGGGTGGCTCGGTGCAGAGAGCTTCGATGCGCCACCGGGGATCGCTGTGTGGCTCGCAGCCGCTCGCATACTCATGCAGGATCGCGCTGCGAAGTTCGTCATCCAGGCCGGCTACCTCGACCCGAGGGCGACCCAGGACGTCGTAAATCGCTCGGGTCTCCGCTGCGTCACCGGTGAGGCGATACAGCGCGTATGTGGTCCAGAGCCTTGCCTCGATCGTCGGTGCCTCGTCGAGGTGGCTGCGGAGTCGGTCCGGGTTCGAAAGCAGCGACTGGGCGAGGTACGCGACGCCACGATCGGGGTCCGCCAGCGCGTCGGTCACGTCCGCTCCAGTGCGATGTCGCATCCGGACGTGGAAGACGCGGTCCTCCGGCCGCACGTCACCGAGGTCGGCCAGGATCACCTCGACTCCGTACCGCATGACCAGCGCGTCCAGCCCGGCCTCGCCGGCCGTCCGCCAACGCGGCCACGGAGAGGCCGCGAGCGTTGCCAACTCACGTGCGGCCGAGCGGTCGCCGAGCAGGCCGCGTGCCTTGAGGATCGCCTCGGGCATGCCGTACGAGCGTTCCCGCTGCCGGTCCTCGTGCTTCAGCCACGGCAGAAGCTCCGCCCGGCCCGCGAGAAGGTCGAGAAGCGCAATGCGAACCTCGGCCACGTCGCCCGGGTCGGAGACACGTGCGATCAGGTCGGCGACATGCCGCTCCGGTAGCCGCCCGGCCAGCGCGAGCACGCAAGGCCTGCGCCGCCACCACGGGTGTGCCGGGTCGGCCACGTACCGAGCGAGCACGTCGGCATCAAGTTCGCGCAGGCCGGCGGCGTCGGCCTGCCCTGCATTCGGCACCAGCGTCTCGACGTTCCGCATTCGCGGATGCTACTGCCGCGAGGACTTGCTGATCGGCTCCCCAGCGACCGAGAACACGGAGCCGCGGCCGCGCACGGGGCCCTCGGCAACAACATCACGGGCTGGGCGTTCACCGGCGGAATGTTGGAGGCCGATTTCAGCAACATGGCCTCCAGCGCCCACTGGACGGTCGCCTCGGACGTGGACAGCAACCCCGTCTACACCTGCTAAGCCGAGAACGGAGACATCATGGTCAAGAACTGGCTCATCCCCGCCTCGGTATCGGCGGCCGCGCTGGCCCTGCTCGCCTCCGGGCCCAACGCCTTCGCAGCGACCGGCCCGCACACCGGCCACGCGGTGCGCGTCCACTCCACGCGGCTCAAGATGTACACCGCCCGGGTGGTCGCGGTCGACTCCGCCGGCCACGCCAAGACCCACAAGATCACAGTGCGTTACGACAACGGACGCAAGATCGTCGCATCGGACGAGCTGCTGCCGTATTACACCAAGGCGCTGGCAGCCACCCGGGCGCGCAAGCTTCGGCCCAACACCTCCGACGAGCCGATGTCCTGCGGCACGGCCTGGGTGAACATCGGCGAGTACAACGGCCGACCCGCGAACATGGAGACCGGCTTCGAATCCAACACCGGCGTCCTGCAGATCGACTGGAACGTCGACATGAACGGGCCGAACTACTCCTACAGCTACAACGCCGCACCGTACCTGTGGGGCGACACCTCCTGGGCAGGCTCCCACCACAGCCACACCGCCTACCCGCACGGCCAGTGGCAGGCCAAGCTCAAGCACGGAAGCTTCGGCAGCGGAACCTACATCACGCTCGACAACGGGCTCGGCTGCTTCCCCGGCAGCGACCTGACCGATACCGAATGGCTCTAAGGCCCCCGTAACCGCGGCGAGGCCGTGACCCCATTGGTCACGGCCTCCGGTAAAGCCGAGTCCGATCACGTCAAGTTCGCTGCTCGGGTTGGACTTGATCAAGCCGAGGGCGGCGTGGCGGACGAGGAAGATCACGCTACCCGACCGAACATCACTTTCCGTCATGGGCTTGACGCGGAAAGGAAGACGAATGTTGCACATGAACCGAATCCCGGCGCTCCGCACGGTGGCGAAAGGTGCTGGCCTGGCGCTTGGCACCGTGCTCACCGCAGCGGCTGCGCCACTGACGCTGGCGTCGGGTACCGCGCATGCCAGCGGACCGACCATGTGCCTGGACGTCGGCAACACTCGCAACAACGGCGACCCCGTCCAGATCTGGCAGTGCGCGGTGCCTGGGGACGACTTCGTGCGCAACCAGCAGTTCGTCATCGATGGGGGCGAGATCAGGGTCGCCAATACCGTTGGCACCAACAAGCCGATGTGCCTGGACGTCGGCAACACCCGCAACAACAACGACCCCGCCCGTATCTGGCAGTGCCAGAACCCTGTACATCCCAACCAGAAGTTCGTCATCGAACACGGCCAGATCAAGGTCGCCGACACCGTTGGCAGCAGCAAGCCGATGTGCCTGGACATCACTCCCAGCCGCAGCAACGGCGCCCGCGCCCTCATCTACCCGTGCGCGGACGCCGCGGCTTCCAACATGTACAACCAGAGGTTCGTCATCGCACACAGCATGATCAAGGTCGCCGACACCCTGCATTGATCCTGCAGGGGACAGAACGAACGCCCGGAATCCGCACTGAGTTGATCTCGAGCGCCACCCCCGAATCGGGGCATGAGGACGGTTGAGATCGCGGCGACGATGAGTTCGCGGAGTTCATTCGCGAACTCATCGTCGAAGGCATGCACAAAAAACCCCGGCGTCCAGCATTCAAGCTGGTCGGCCGGGGTTTTCCTTGATCAGGATGGGCGCCCCCTGCTGGATTCGAACCAGCGCACCCGGCTCCGGAGGCCGGTGCTCTATCCCCTGAGCTAAGGGGGCTCGGGACGGATAGAGACTACCAGCTCACCACCCCCGCTCGGACACATTTGCCGCCCCGCGGGCCTGCCGTACGCGACTGAGCTGGGCGAACGTCGTCCTCGGTGGCCCCGGAGAAGATCGTCGCGCTCTCGAATCCACGGTCAAGTGGCATGCATGTGGCGGTTCTCCGCGTGTCCGGGCGGGTGAACGCGTTAGCTTGGCGGCCGTGACATTGGGACGTGTGCTGGTCGTCGACGACGACGAGGTGATCAGGCAGCTGATCGCCGTGAACCTCCAACTGGAGGGTTTCGAGGTGCTGACCGCCGTGGACGGGCAGGACTGCCTCGATCGGGTGCGGGACGTCGCCCCGGACGTGATCACCCTCGACGTCATGATGCCCCGGCTCGACGGCTGGGTGACGGCCATCAAGCTGCGCGACGATCCGGTGACGCGGGGCATCAAGGTCGTCATGATCACTGCGCGGGCCCAGGAGCACGACATCCGGCGGGGCCATGAGATCGGCGTCGACGCCTACGTGACCAAGCCGTTCGACCCGGCCGTGCTGATCCGTACGGTTCGGGAGCTGGCCGGCGCCGGTCCGGTGCCCTGAGCGCGAGAGTTGTCCACATGTTGGTCGACTAGTCTCAGGCCGTGACCCCGGCCGAGCTGAACGCCGCCGTCGTGGCCGCCGTTCGCGGGGCGGTCGCCGACGGTGAGTTCGCCGTCCCCATCCCGGAGCGTGTTCCCGTGACGGCCACCCCGTCCGGTGACTACGCCAGTCCGCTTCCGCTGCGGCTGGCGGGTGCCGCCGGGCGGCCCGCCACGGAGATCGCCGCGCTGTTGGCGACCCGGCTGAGCCGGATGCCAGGGGTGGACGAGGTACGGGTCACGGGGCCGGGTTTCCTGTCGATCGCCGTCGGCGCCTCGCTGATCAGCCGCGTCGACGAGACGTACGGCGTGATCGCCGTGCCGTCGGCGAGCTGGCCGGAGCGCCCGCTGACCTTCGAGAACCCCGGATTCGTCGTGCGTTTCGCGTACGCGCGGGCCGCGGCCGTACGGCGGCAGGCGGCCGAGCTCGGCGTGCGCGCGGCCGAGGGGCCCCTGGAGGACCCGCGTGAGCGGCGGCTCGTGGGTCTGATCGCGGACTTTCCCGGGCGGGCCGAGCAGGCCGCCCGGACCGACGACCCACGGCCGTTCACGCGGCAGTTGGAACTGATCGCCGATGCGTACCACGATGTGCACGAGTGGTGTCCGGCGTTGCCGAAGGGCGACGAACCCATCACCGGCCACCACTCCGCACGCCTTAACCTGGCTGGGGCGGCGTATGTCGTCCTGGGCAATGGCCTGCGCATGCTCGGTGAGATCCCGAACGACCGTCTTTGAGCGCAACGGAGAGAGCAGTCGATGAGTCGAGTTCACCCGGCCGGCCCACGGCACGCGGACGTGCTGCCGGAGGACCACCCGTCGCCCCCGCCCAGCGACCTGAACGCGCTCACGCCGAGCGTCTGGCCGCGCGGTGCGCGCCGTGAGGACGGGGTGCTGACGGTCGGTGGTGTGGACGTCCGTGATCTGGCCGGAGAGTTCGGCACGCCGCTGTACGTCTACGACGAAGAGGACTTCCGCTCGCGCTGCCGGGAGTTCGCGGCCGCCTTCAGCGACGGCGACGTGTACTACGCCGGCAAGGCGTTCCTCTGCACGGAGATCGCCCGGTGGGTGAAGGACGAGGGGCTGGGGCTCGACGTCTGCAGCGGGGGAGAGCTCGCGGTCGCGCTGCGGGCGGAGTTCCCGCCGGAGCGGATCACCTTCCACGGCAACAACAAGTCGAAGGCCGAGCTGGCGCGGGCGCTGGAGGTCGGCGTCGGCCACATCGTCGTCGACTCCTACGAGGAGATCGCCCGCCTGGGCTACCTCGCCCGGGAGCTGGGTGTCCGCCCCAAGGTGATGATCCGGGTCACGACGGGCGTCGAGGCGCACACGCACGAGTTCATCGCCACCGCCCACGACGACCAGAAGTTCGGGTTCGCCCGGGAGACGGCGCAGGAGGCCGCCCGGCGCGTCATCGACATCAAGGAGCTCGAGTTCGTCGGCCTCCACTCGCACATCGGCTCGCAGATCTTCGACACCGACGGATTCGAGCTGGCCGCCCGGCGCGTCGTCGAGTTGATGGTCGCCATCCGCGACGAGCACGGCATCGAGCTTCCCGAACTGGACCTCGGCGGCGGGTACGGTATCGCCTACCTCGAGGGCGACGACCCCCTCGATCCGAAGCACATCGCCGACAACCTGCGCGGCATCATCACCCGCATCTGCTCGGAGAAGGGCCTTCCGCTTCCGCGCCTGACCGTCGAGCCGGGCCGTACGATCGCCGGCCCGGGCGGCGTCACGCTGTACGAGGTGGGCACGGTCAAGCCCCTGGAGGGGCTGCGCACCTATGTCTCCGTCGACGGCGGCATGAGCGACAACATCCGCACCGCGCTGTACGGCGCCGAGTACACCTCGGCGCTCGTCTCCCGGACCTCGGACGCGGCCCCGATGCTCAGCCGCCTCGTCGGCAAGCACTGCGAGAGCGGCGACATGGTGGTCCGTGACCTGTGGCTCCCGGCGGACCTCGCCCCGGGCGACCTGGTCGCGGTGGCGGCGACCGGCGCGTACTGCCGCTCACTCGCCAACAACTACAACCACGTGCCCAAACCGGCGGTCGTCGCCGTTCGCGACGGCAGGGCACGGCTCATCCTCCGTCGGGAGACCGAGGACGATCTGCTGCGCCTGGAGGTGTCTCCATGAGCTCCGCGGGACCGTTGAAGATCGCCCTGCTCGGCTGCGGGGTGGTCGGCACCGAGGTGGTCCGCCTCCTGCACGAGCAGGCGGCGGACCTCGCCGCGCGGGTCGGCGCGCCGCTGGAACTGGCCGGCATCGCGGTGCGCCGGAAGGACAAGCGGCGTGAGGGCGTCCCGGCGGAGCTGCTCACGACCGACGCGACCGGCCTCGTGACCCGCCCGGACGTCGACATCGTCGTCGAGGTGATCGGGGGCATCGAGCCGGCCCGTGGCCTTCTCCTCGACGCGATGAAGGCCGGCAAGTCGGTCGTCACGGCCAACAAAGCGCTGCTCGCCGAGGACGGCGCGACGCTCTTCGGCGCGGCCCGGGAGCACGGCGTCGACATCTACTACGAGGCGTCCGTGGCGGGCGCGATCCCGCTGCTGCGCCCGCTGCGCGAGTCGCTGGTCGGCGATCACGTCCACCGCGTCATGGGCATCGTCAACGGCACCACCAACTACATCCTCGACAAGATGGACTCCTCGGGCGCCGGTTTCTCCGACGCCCTGGACGAAGCGCAGGCCCTCGGGTACGCCGAGGCCGACCCGACGGCCGACGTCGAGGGCTTCGACGCGGCGGCCAAGGCCGCGATCCTCGCCCAGCTCGCCTTCCACACCCGGGTCACCGCCGCGGACGTGCACCGCGAGGGCATCGCGGACGTCACCTCCGCCGACGTCGCCAGCGCCCAGGCGATGGGCTGCGTCGTCAAGCTCCTGGCGATCTGCGATCGCGTGCCGTCGGACGACGGCCGGAACGGCCGCGGCGTGTCCGTCCGCGTCCACCCGGTGATGATCCCGCGCACGCATCCGCTGGCGAGCGTCCGCGAGGCGTACAACGCGGTGTTCGTGGAGGCCCAGTCGGCCGGTTCGCTGATGTTCTACGGCGCGGGCGCGGGCGGCGCCCCGACCGCCAGCGCGGTGCTGGGCGACCTCGTCGCGGTCGCCCGCAACCGGGTGAACGGCACCCGCGGCCCCGCCGAGTCCACCTACGCGGACCTGCCCGTACTGCCCATGGCGGACACGATCACGCGCTACCACGTCTCCCTGGACGTCGCCGACCGCCCCGGCGTACTCGCGCGGGTCGCCGACGCCTTCGCCGAACACGACGTGTCCATCCAGGCCGTACGCCAGGAGGGCCACGGCGAGAAGGCACAGCTCGTCATCGTCACCCACCGCGCCCCCGACGGCGCGCTGTCGGCCACCGTCGCGAACCTCCGCGACCAGGAGATCGTCCGCGAGGTCGCCAGCGTGATGCGCGTCGAAGGCGACGAGTGAGCCCGCCGCGGCGAGCGGAGTAGGCGGCTGACAGCGTCCTCTGGCGCGCCTCCGGCACGACGAAGCCGCCCGCGTGGCGAGTGAGAAGGGCGAGCGAGTCAGCGAGCACGAGTGAGCCCGCCGCGGCGAGCGAGTTAACAAGCACGAATAAAGCACGAAGAAACCGGCTGGCGGCCGAGCGCCCACTAGCATGCGGGCGATGGCCGCCTCCGCCGTACCCGCCGACGAAGCCGCCGATCCGACCCCGCCCGCCGGCGGAGTGCTCGAGATCGCGCTGCTGCCGGTGTCGGCGATCCGGCTCGCTGGGAGATTCTTCGTACCGCTGGCCATCTGGTTCAGTGCCGGGGCGATCGTCCGCTACCTGCTGATCCAGGGCATCTCGCACCTCGGCCGCGGCAGCCACGGCGGCCTGCGGCACGCGGCCGTGCTGTTGCCGCTCAGTGTGGCCGTGCTGGCCTCGCTCATGGTCGCGATCGGGATGCTGTTCACGCTCGGCCGCGGCCTGTCGGTGATCAAGGATCCGGACGAGCCGTACATCGCCGCGATCGGCCGGACGCTGTTTCCATTCGTGCTCGTCTACCTGGGCTGGAACCTCTACACCACGGATCTTCGCGACGTGCTGCGGGCCGACGCCCAGCGGCTCGTGACCGTCGGCGATGAGATGAACGCCGGGTACATCCTCGAGCTGCCGATCCTGGTCTGCCTCGCGGTCGCGGTGGTCGCGTGGGGGCTGCGGGTGCTGTGCGAACGCCGGTACGAGGCGCGCCACGGCCGCATCATGGGCGTCCTCACCGCGTTCTTCGAGGTGAACTTCACCCTTTATGCCTTGTACTCGGTCATGCAGCTCGTGCTGAGGGCGAAGCGCTGGCTCGCGGACCGGGTCTTCTGGCAGGCGATCACCCACGTCGTCCACGTGCCGGGTCCCGGCCCGGTCAAGGACGCTCTCGTACTGCCGCTGGTGTGGCTCGCCATCGCGGCGATCGTGTACGGCCTGGAGATGGACGGTAGGGAGACGATCCGGGGGACTCCGCTGGAACGGTTGCCCGATCGCCTCGAGGGCCGGCGCCTGCGGCTGGCGGAGGTGGCCAGCCGGAACCTGCGGGAGAAGTACGTGCCGGTCGTACACGCGGTGCGGCTGGCGCACCGGGCGGGCGCGCCGGTGTTCGCCTGGTTCTGCCTCTGCTACGTGGCGATCGGCGCGCTGCTGGACCCGCTGCAGCGGGGCGTGATCGCGCTCATCGGCACCGACCACACCGTACGGTTCTGGAACCTCGTGCTGGTGCCAGTGGAGTTCGGGCACCGCATGGCCGGGGAGATCCTCCGGCTGGCCCTGCTGGCGGCGACGTTCGATCTCGTGATGCGCCGCGTCAACGGCCGAACACCGGCTTCGGAGCCCTCAGCGTCGGAGGGCGTCGGCGATGGGGCACCGGTTCCGGACCGCTCGGCGTCGGAGAGTGTCGGCGATGGAGCACCGGTTCCGGAGGGCTCGGCGTCGGAGGGCGCCAGCGATGGGACACCGGCTCCGGGCCGCTCAGCGTCGGAGGGTGTCAGCGATGGGACACCGACTCCGGACCGCTCAGTGTCGGAGGGCGTCAGCGACGGAACACCAGCTCCGGACCGCCCAGCGCCGACGACAGATCCTCATGCTGGTGACGCATGACCAGCTCGAACGTCCCGACCGCCCAGTCGGGCACCAGCCCCATCACGTAGGCGGGGTCCTTGCCGCCCTGGATGATCGTGGTGTGCCATTGGAAGGCGCTCCAGCGGTGGCCGGCGTGGTCGCGCAGCGAGTAGTCGATCTCGAAGTCGCGCGGGTTCTTGGTGAGTGGCTCGGCCCGCAGCGTGGCCAGCACGAGCGTCTCGCCAGGGCGTTGCGGCCACCCGATGCCCTCGGCCGGCAGATCGCCGGGCTTGAGCACGGCCCGGCCGTACCCGAGCAGGGTCCAGCGGATCTGCTGGAAGACCGCCGGACTCCCGGGCCCCACCGTCCGGGTGTGCGTGGCGGGCACGTCCTTGCGGTAGTACGTCCACTCTTGGCGGAACGGCAGGTAGATCGCCGTGCCCATGAGCGCGAGCAGCGCGACGATCGGGGCCACGCGCTTCACGACGGCGATGATCCGGGCAGGGCGCCTCACGACGGCTCCGGGACCGAGTAGCCGGCGGCCGCCGTGCGGGTGAGCCGGGCGGCCTCGCGCGTGTCGAGTCCGAGGTCGACGTGCACCTCGTCGGCGAACCGTCGCGGGTCGTTGCGGTAGAAGCCGAACTGCGCCTCTTCGGCGTCGTGGTCGCTGACATAGAACCGCGCGCCGGCCACGGCCTCGCGTGGCACGTCGAAGACGTAGGCGCCCCGGCGCGGCATCCCCGGCTGGAAGCGCACGTAACTCAGCGGCGTGACGACCGGCTGGGACAGTCCGCCTCCGCCGCCGAACTTATCGGTCGGGGAGTAGTCGCCGTACCGGGTGTGCAGCCGGGCCTGCCCGGCGTAGATCGGGGAGCGCCGGGCCTCGACGGTGGCGATCACGACGATGAACACGCCGTTCGCGGGGATCTCCTGGGCCTTTGAGTACGAGGTCCCCGGGACGTAGATCGTGCGGGCCGACTCGACGGGCTCCACCCGGATCGTGAACAGCGGCTCGGTGACGACCTGGCCGACCCGCCCGTTCTTCACGAACGGGCCGTACGCCCGCGTGTAGCTCCAGTGCGCGCCCTGCAGCGCCACCGCCGCGCAGGCGAGCCCCACGGCGAGGAGCGCGGACAGGGCCTTCCTCACTGTTTCACCTTCACCGGCAGGGTCACGTTGGCGACCAGTACGGGGATGATGTGGGTGACCCGGCCGGACTTGTGCGTCAGCGGGTCCGTCTCGTACCTCGTCTCGTATCCGCGGGACTTCCACACCCAGTAGCCGCGCGGGTCGAGGAGGCCGGACTCGGTGTACTGGTAGTCCGCCAGAGCCACCGTCACATGATCCGGTACTCGGGCGCCAGACGCCAGTTCGTACTGCACGGCGACGTACGTGGGCAGCCGCAGCTGCAGGGCCCGGAAGAGCGTGTCCCCGGCGATGCCCTGGGCGTCCACCTGCTTCGGGCGAGGACCGTTCTGGGTCCTCCAGTACAGGAACATCCCGTGCGCGAACACCTCGTCGTTCAGGCCGTACGTCCCCTGTGTCTCGCGGGTCGGGTTGGTCACCCAGGCGTTGACCACCAGCATCCGCGTGGTCTTGCCGAACTTCTTGATCGTGGCGACATGGGCGCCGACGAGTTTCGTCCGGAACAGGTGCTGGTCGACCTCTTTGCCCGGCGCGACACGCGCGGGGGTATCGGCCGGGTCGAGGCCGCCGGTGGCCCACAGGGCGCCGACGGCGATCAGGACGGCGGCCGCGGCATAGCCGGCGACGCGTGCTCGGGGGTGCACGGGCCATGATGGTAATCGCAGGAATGCGTCCAGGATGTGGAATGGCGTCGAGACGCACGGTCCTCGGCCCGTAGACTCGCTGGACGACAGCGCAGGTCAGGAGGAATTCGTGAGTAGGGCATGGCGTGGCGTCATAGAGGAGTATCGCGATCGGCTCCCCGTGACGGCCGGGACGCCGGTCGTCACCCTTCTGGAGGGTGGCACGCCCCTGCTCCCCGCGACGCGGGTGTCGCAGCTCACCGGCTGCGACGTGTACCTCAAGGTCGAGGGTGCCAACCCGACCGGTTCGTTCAAGGACCGGGGCATGACGATGGCGATCAGCAAGGCCGCCGAGGAAGGCGCCAAGGCGGTCATCTGCGCCTCGACCGGTAACACCTCCGCGTCGGCCGCCGCGTACGCCGTGCGCGCCGGGATGGTCTGTGCGGTGCTCGTGCCGCGCGGCAAGATCGCGATGGGCAAGCTCGCGCAGGCGCTGGTGCACGGCGCCAAGCTGCTGCAGATCGACGGTAACTTCGACGACTGCCTCGAGCTCGCCCGCAAGCTCGCCGTCGACTATCCGGTGGCGCTGGTCAACTCGGTGAACAAGTTCCGGCTGCACGGCCAGAAGACCGCCGCCTTCGAGATCATCGACGCGCTCGGCGAGGCCCCGGACGTGCACTGCCTTCCCGTCGGCAACGCCGGAAACATCAGTGCGTACTGGATGGGCTACCGCGAGTCCGACGCGCGTCCGCGCATGCTGGGCTTCCAGGCGGCCGGCGCCGCGCCGATCGTTCGCGGGGAGCCGGTCGCGTCGCCGCAGACGATCGCGACGGCGATCCGCATCGGCAACCCCGCCTCCTGGGACCTCGCGCTCAAGGCGCGCGACGAGTCCGGGGGAGCGATCGAGGCCGTCACCGACCGGCAGATCCTGGCCGCCTACCGCCTGCTCGCCCGCGAGGAGGGCGTGTTCGTGGAGCCGGCGTCGGCGGCGAGTGTCGCCGGGCTGCTGCAGGCCCGCGACGAGGGTCTCGTACGGCCGGGGGAGCGCGTCGTCTGCACGGTCACCGGAAACGGTCTCAAGGACCCCGACTGGGCCATCTCGGGCGCGCCCGCGCCCATCACGGTCCCGGTCGACGCGCACGCGGCCGCGTCCGCGCTGGAGCTCGCTTGACGGCGCGGGCCGTCCCGCCCGTGGCAGTGCGTGTGCGGGCACCCGCGACCAGCGCGAACCTCGGTCCCGGCTTCGACGCCCTGGGCCTGGCACTCACCCTGTACGACGACGTCGAGGTCGAACGGACCGACTCCGGCCTCTGGATCGACGTCACGGGTGAGGGCGAGGAGACCGCCAAACGCGGCGAACAGCACCTCATCGTCCGTACGTTCCGGGAGGCGTACGCCCTCATCGGCGGGGCGCCGCCGCACGGGCTGCGGATCCGCTGCGTCAACCGCATCCCGCACGCGCGCGGCCTCGGATCATCCTCGGCGGCGACGGTCGTCGGCATCCTCGCCGCCCGCGCCCTGCACCCGGAGGGCGCGCGGTTCACCGACGCGGACGTCCTGGCCCTGGCCACGCGGATCGAGGGCCACCCGGACAACGTCGCGCCGTGTCTCATGGGCGGGCTGACCATCGCGTGGAACACCGCTGCCGGGCCCCGTACGGCCAGGCTGGACGTCGTGGCGGGCGTACGGCCGGTGGCGTTCGTGCCCGAGCACCGGCTCGCCACCGAGCGCGCTCGCGGCCTGCTCCCGGAGAGCGTGCCGCACGCGGACGCCGCAGCCAACTCCGGTCGTGCCGCGCTCCTGATCGCCGCGCTCACCGGCCGCCCAGAGCTCCTGCTGGACGCCACCGAGGACCGGCTGCACCAGGCGTACCGCGCCCCGGCCATGCCGGAGTCGGCCGCGCTGGTGGACCGGCTGCGCGCCCGCGGCGTGCCTGCGGTGATCTCGGGAGCCGGGCCGACCGTCCTTGCGTTCGTCTCCGATGGCGAGGGAGATTCGATCGCCTCGGAAGTGGGTACTTCGTGGCACATACACCCGCTGAACGTTGACCCCCACGGCGCATGCGTTCAGCCGATCGATCAGGAAACGCGAGTCTCCGGGGAATAGCAGTGTGCCCAGGTGATGTTAGGCTAAGTGCCGCACCAGATGCCCCGCTCGGGGGCGTGGGCTCGTCAGCCACTCCGGCTTACGTCGGCCGTGTGATGCGGATGTGGTTCCCCGGCAACGAAACCGCTCGTTGTTCAGCGTTCAATCAAAACTACGGACGTATCGGGATCGGGGATCTCTCTCGAGAACCTGCCCCCATCATCTGGATGTGGCCGAAACTCTGCGGCGATCACATGGAGATCTGCAGAGCTCGACTGATCCGGCGCCCCCGCCGGTTCGCACGACCGGGTTGCCTGGCCGACGGCGGCCACACCCGCTCCCTGGGAAGGACCCTTAGTGAGCGAATCCACCGAACTCCTCTCGGACGCAGCAGCGGCGACGGCAAGTGACGCCGCGCCCGCCGAGAAGGCTGCTCCGCGGCGCCGCCGCTCGGGCACGGGCCTGTCGGCGATGGTGCTGCCTGAGCTGAAGGCGCTGGCCTCGAGCCTCGGGATCAGCGGTACGGGCGGAATGCGGAAGAGCCAGCTCATCGCCGCCATCCAAGAGCGGCAGGCGCAGAACGCCGGAGGCGGTGACCCGGCGCCCGCCGCCAAGAGCGACGGCGAGACCCCCGCCGCGCAGGACACCACCGCGGCCCCCACCGCCCCCGCTGCGGAGCGGAAGCCACAGCGCGAGCGCTCCGCCCGGCGCGAAGAGGCGCCTGCGGCCGCGCAGCAGGAACAGCAGGAGATCAAGGTCGAGGCCGACCCGGTCGGCGACGCCGCGGCGCGGGACAACGCCGGCCGCGAGGGCGGCCAGCAGCGTCAGCGCCAGCGCGGCAACCGCAACCGCGACGGCCAGGGCCAGCGCGATGAAGGCCGCGGCCAGCGCGACGACAACCGCCAGCGCGACGACAATCGCGGCCAGCGGGACGACAACCGGGGCCAGCGCGAGGACAACCGCGCGGCGCGGGACGACAACCGGGGCCAGCGCGAGGACAACCGCGCGGCGCGGGACGACAACCGGGGCCAGCGTGGCGACGACCGCGGCCAGCGGGACGACAACCGCGGCCAGCGTGGCGACGACCGCGGGCAGCGCGGCCCGAACCAGCGTCAGCAGAACGACTCCGACGACGAGGACGGCGGCGGCCGGCGTCGGCGCGGCCGGTTCCGCGAGCGCAACCGCGGCCGTGGTGGCCGTGAGCGTTTCGGTGACTCCGAGCCCACGATCAGCGAGGACGACGTCCTCATCCCGGTCTCCGGCATCCTCGACATCCGGGACAACTACGCGTTCGTGCGGACCACCGGCTACCTGCCCGGCCCGCAGGACGTGTACGTCTCCCTCGCTCAGGTCCGCAAGAACGGCCTGCGCAAGGGCGACGTGATCACCGGTGCCGTGCGCCAGCCCCGCGAGGGCGAGCGCCGGGAGAAGTTCAACGCGCTCGTCCGCCTCGACACCGTCAACGGAATGGAGCCGGAGCAGGCCAAGGGCCGCGTCGACTTCTCCAAGCTGACCCCGCTGTACCCGCAGGAGCGGCTGCGCCTCGAGAGCGAGCCGGGCCAGCTCACCACGCGGATCATCGACCTGGTCAGCCCCATCGGCAAGGGCCAGCGCGGTCTGATCGTCTCGCCGCCGAAGGCCGGTAAGACGATGGTGCTGCAGGCGATCGCCAACGCGATCACCAAGAACAACCCCGAGTGCCACCTCATGGTCGTCCTCGTCGACGAGCGGCCGGAAGAGGTCACCGACATGCAGCGGTCGGTGAAGGGCGAGGTCATCCACTCGACCTTCGACCGCCCCGCAGACGACCACACGATGGTCGCCGAGCTGGCGATCGAGCGGGCCAAGCGGCTCGTCGAGCTGGGCCACGACGTCGTCGTGCTGCTCGACTCGATCACCCGCCTCGGCCGCGCCTACAACCTCGCGGCCCCGGCCAGCGGCCGGATCCTGTCCGGTGGTGTGGACTCCACGGCGCTGTACCCGCCGAAGCGGTTCTTCGGCGCCGCCCGCAACATCGAGAACGGCGGCTCGCTGACGATCCTGGCCACCGCGCTGATCGAGACCGGCTCGCGGATGGACGAGGTCATCTTCGAGGAGTTCAAGGGCACCGGCAACATGGAGGTCCGCCTCCGCCGCGAGCTCGCCGACAAGCGCGTGTTCCCGGCGATCGACGTCGACGCCTCCAGCACCCGTAAGGAAGAGATCCTGCTGGCTCCGGAGGAGCTGCGGATCGTCTGGCAGCTCCGCCGGGTGCTGCACGCCCTCGACACCCAGCAGGCGCTGGAGCTCCTCATCGAGAAGATGAAGGAGACCAAGTCGAACGCCGAGTTCCTGCTGCAGGTCCAGAAGACCACGCTGAACGACTGACGCGCGGCAGACCGACGCCCCGGAGGCCCACCCTCCGGGGCGTCGTCGTGTCCAGGGTGGGGATAGCCCTACCCGCCGAAGGCTGGAATGCTCCATGGCGGGACGCCCCGCCGTTCAGGAGGCTTGACCCGTACGCACAGTCGGCAGGAGGGATCCCGGTGAACGGCACCGTCGATACGTCGTCGTCGCGGCGATTCGGTCCAGTGCGGGTCGTGAAGGACTCGCTGACCTGGCGGTCGGCCGCCTACCTGCTCCTCCACTTCCCGTTGGGGCTGGCCTACTTCGTGGGCCTCGTCGTGCTCCTGTCGGTCTCGACCGGGACCGTCGTGATCTGGGTGGGCTTCGTCGGTCTCGCCCTGACCATGATCCTCTGGCGCGGCGCGGCCATGCTGGAGCGGCGGCTCGCGTACCTCGCCTTCGGCGTGCGGATTCCGAGCCCGTACCGCGCGTTGCCGGAGGGCGGCCTGCTGCGCAAGTGGAAGGCGATGGCCGCCGACCCGGCGACCTGGAAGGACCTGGTCTACCTGTTCCTGGCCTTCCCGATCGGCCTGGCCGAGTTCGTCATGTCGATGGTCCTGTGGACGACGGCGCTGTCGCTGATCACGATGCCCGCCTGGATCCTCGCGGACCACGGCGGGTACCCGTACATCACGGTCGGATCCCACGAGATCTGGCTGGACAATCCGATCACGACCCTGCCGGCGGTGCCGGTGGGGCTGACGGTCGCCCTCGTCGCGATGTACGCCGTCCGGGCCGTCGGCGCGGCGCACGGGGCCATCGCCCGGTACCTCCTCGGACCGAACGAGACCCAGGCGCTGCGGGCCCGTACGGCGCAGCTGCAGGCCAGCCGGGCGCGCGGGGTGGACGCCGCCGAGGCCGAGCGCCGCCGGATCGAGCGGGACCTGCACGACGGCGCTCAGCAGCAGCTGCTGGCCGTCGCCATGGACCTCGGCCGCGCCCGCGCCAAGCTGGAGACCGACCCGGTGGCCGCTCAGGAACTGATCCAGCAGGCGCATGCGGGCGCCAAGGAGGCCATCGCCGAGCTGCGCAACCTTGCGCGGGGCATCTATCCGGCGATCCTCACCGACCGTGGGCTGGACGCCGCGATCTCCGCGGTCGCGGCCCGCACCCAGGTCCCCGTCGAGGTGGAGATCGACCTGCCGACCAGGCCGCCCGCGGCCGTCGAGAGCATCGCGTACTTCATCGTCTCCGAGGCGCTCACCAACACGGCGAAGTACGCCCGCGCGACGCAGGCGTACGTGCGCATCACCCGCGACCAGAACTGGGTCGTCGTCGAGGTCTCCGACAACGGCGTCGGCGGGGCGACCGCCGCGCCCGGCGGTGGGCTCGCCGGCCTGGCGGACCGCGCCGCCGGCATCGACGGGATCCTGACGGTGAACAGTCCCGCCGGCGGACCGACGGTGATCCGCGCGGACCTGCCCTGCGTCTGGTGACCGGGTGAGGCCGAGCGTCGTACCCGGCGGCTGAGCGGTCGGGGCCCGGCACGCTCGTTTTCCCGTACGCTGAACCCGTGCGGGTGGTGATCGCTGAAGACGCGGTAATGCTGCGCGAGGGGCTGATCCGCCTGCTCGCCGACGAGGACATCGAGACGGTCGCGACGGCCGGTGACGGCCCAGGGCTGGTCGGGATCGTCGAGGAGCACCGTCCCGACCTCGCCATCGTCGACGTCCGGATGCCGCCGTCGTTCACCGACGAGGGCCTGCGGGCGGCGCTCGAGGCGCGGAAGCGGGTGCCGGGCACGCCGATCCTGGTCTTCTCGCAGTACGTCGAGGAGCGCTACGCGACGGACCTCATCGGCGACGGCGCGGAGGGCGTCGGCTATCTCCTGAAGGAGCGGGTCGCGGACCTGGCGGAGTTCATCGACGCCGTACGCCGGGTCGCGGACGGCGGCACGGTCATCGATTCCGAGGTGATCGCGCAATTGCTGGGGCGGCGGCGCCGGGGCGACCGCCTGGAGTCGCTGACGCCGCGCGAGCGGGAGGTGCTCGGCCTGATGGCGGAGGGCCTGTCGAACGCCGCGGTGGCCCGGCGGCTCTACGTCACCGACGGCGCGGTCGAGAAGCACATCTCCAACATCTTCCTCAAGCTCGACCTGCAGCACACCGACACCACCCACCGCCGCGTGAAGGCCGTGCTCGCCTACCTCGGAGAGAGCTGATCCGGACGGCCGGTGCGATTGCACGCGAAACATGCGGGCGCTGCGGTGAAATGTCGCTGATGTTGCTAATGTCCGCTATGTGACTACGGGGTTGCGGGGGATCGACGCCGAGCTGGCGTTCGATGGGCGGCAGTGCCGCATGAACTTTTCACCCTCCTCCGGCGGCTGGCTGCGCCGTCGGCTGGGATGGCTTGCCTTTCCGGTGACCGCGCTGGCCGGCGTCCAGGTGATGCCTCCGGGCCGGCGGCGGGAGGGACGGCTGACGCTCCTCCTGCGGGAGGGCGCGGACCCGTTCTACGCGGTGGCCGGAGCGATGATCTCGGCCGACGACCACCCCTTTTTCGTCGAGTTCCCGCCGGAGAGCGAGGCGGACGCGCGACGGCTCGCGGAGGCGTTGCACGCGGCCGTCCTGTCCACGGGTACGGCCCAGGCCGCCGCGAGCGAGTTCATGATCGAGGCGCGCTGGCCGGCGGCGGTCGAGACCCACGACGGCAGCGGTCACTTCGACGGTCAGAACGTCCGGCTGACCTGGAGGACGGGCGGCGAGGGCCGGACCATCCCGCTGGCGGCCCTCGACGCGGTCACCGTGGTGCCGGGCCGGGGCAGGGGAGGCGACCTCCTCTGGTTCCGCGCCGTCGGCGAGCAGTACGACGTCGTTCCCGACCGTGAGCGCTGCCTGTCCTTCGCGGCCGAGCGCGCCGACGCGCTCCTGTTCGCCGCGGGCGTCGCGACCGCGCTGCGCAGCCGGCGCCTGGAGATGACCGCCCCGCCGGTCGAGGGCGGCCTTCCGCACGGGCTGTCCGGCCCCGGGCGGCCCGGTGGCGCCGGCGTCGTCCTGCACGGGCTGCACGGACGGGCCGAGTTCGACGGCGCCGGCGTGCTCGTGACCAGCCAGGGCATGAGCCGCAAGATCCCGCTGCCCGCCATCGACCAGGTCGAACTCGTCGAGGCGAACGGCGGTGTCGGCTACGTACGCGTCCGGCTCGCCGGCGCGGCCGCCGCGTCCGCCCCCGACCCCGCCCTGGACGTCGACGCGGTGCTGCACAACAACGACCCGGCGGCGCTGGAGTTCACGCTGCAGGTGACCCGGGCGCTGCAGGGCGTGACCCGCGCCCCCGACCCCGAACTGCTGCACGCCGCCGGCCTGCGCCCGGACATCGGCGAGGCGCTGGCCCGGGCCGGCGCGCGCGTCCGCGCCATGGTGCGTGAGCTGGCGGCGCTGTCGGCGGCCCTGGAACCCGGCGAGACGGTGCGGGAGATCGAGCTGGCCGTGGGCCGGCGCGTCCTCGTCTTCTTCCTCACCGACCGGCACCTGCTCAGCTTCGGCCCCGACGACGACCTCGGCGGCCACACGGCGGTCCCGCTGCACGAGTTCGCCGACGTCCGCGCGACCTGGAACGAGACACACGAGGGGAACCTGGTGTGGATCGCCGCCGAGGACGGCGACGAGCTGCCCTTCCACGGCATCTACAACCCGGTCCGCTTCCAGCAGACCTTCCGTGCCCTCCGGTTCGGCACCTACGGACCACAGGAGCCGGCCGCGCCGTCACCCGCCCACGCCGCGGCACCCGCGTCGGCGCTCCCGATGGCTCCCACGCCCCCTGTGCCGCCGCAGGGGCCGGCACATCGGCCCGACGTCGAGGCCGCCCTGAGCCGGACGTCGAGCGACATGAACCCGTTCCAGCGCGAGCTGGCCGCGCTGCTCGGCGCTCTCGACGGAGGCGAGCCCGTCAAGGAGGTCGAACCCGGACGGTGGGGCGGCAGACCGGGGCTGCTGGCGCTCACCGACCGGCGCATCGTCTTCTCGGACCAAGAGCGCGGCGTCAACGCGCTCGCCTTCACCGACATCGACTACGTCGGCTGCGACAGCGACTATGACGGCCGGCCGGGCAAGCTGACCGTCGAGGACAACGACTACGACACGATCGAGTTCACCTGGCTGCGCGAGCCCGAACGGTTCAGGTACGCCATCGACGCCATGCGGCAGTGCCCGCCGGAGCGGATTCCGGCACCCGCCGGCGTCTCGCCGGACGACGTCCTGCGGCGGCCGGACGTCGCCGCGGCGCTGTCCCGTTCGCGGGCCGGCGCCCGGCCCGACGCACACCAGGTCCGTCTGCTCGCCGCCGGGTTCGAGCACGGTGATCAGGTCTATGAGCTGGAATCGGCGCTGTTCGCCGGCGAGAGCGGCCTGCTCGCGCTGACCGGACGTGCGCTGGTGTTCGCCGGGCCCGGCGGGCTGCGGCGGGTTCCGCTCACCGAGGTCGCAGGCGTGGAGCACTTCGACTGGAACCGCCGGGACGGCGAGGACCTGCACCTGGAGCTCGGGCACGACCGACAGGACCTGGTCTTCCGGCTGCACGGCGGTGAGCGGTTCGAGACGGCGATCGGCACCATCCTCTCCGGCTCGCCCGTACGGCCGGCACCGGCCGGTCCGGGAGCGGCGGGTCCGGGAGATTTGTACGCGCTGGAGCCGACCGGTCGGGGAGCGGCGGGCCCGGGAGGTTCGTACGCGGCGGGGTCGGCGGGTCCGGGCGGCCCGTACGCGGCGAGGCCGGAGATCGGGATTCCCGAGATTCGCGAATGGGTCCGCGGGCTAACCGAGGTCACCGCCCGGATCTCCCAGCTCGCCGACGCGCACAAGAACGGGCTGCTGACCGAGGCGGAGGTGAGCGCCAAGTACGCGGGGGCCTTGGCCGACGGCGAGCGGCTCGAGGCGGCCATCCACGCGTACCTCGCCGGAACGCCGGTGTGGCCCGACGAGGTACGCCACCCTGGACAGCGCACGGCCGTCGGCAAAGACGAGGTCCGCGCCTGGGCGATCCGCATCGGCGGCATGGCCGACAGACTGGGCGACCTGATCCGGCTCCGTGAGGAGGGACTGCTCACGGCTGAGGAGTTCGCCGCCAAGTGCGCGGAGCTGCGGCGTCGCTGAGCCGGGCCGGACGACCTCGCTCAGGAGTCGCCCAGGAAGGCCAGCACGGCGAGGACGCGCCGGTTGTCGTCGTCGGAGGGCACCAGGTCCAGCTTGGCGAAGATGTTCGACGTGTGCTTGGCGACGGCCCGCTCGGTGACGACGAGGCGCTGGGCGATCGCCGCGTTGGACCGGCCCTCGGCCATCAGCTCCAGCACCTCGCGCTCGCGGGGCGTCAGCCCGCCGAGCGGCTGGTTCCGCGAGTTGCGGGCGAGCAGCTGGGAGATCACCTGCGGATCCATCGCGGTGCCGCCCGCTGCCACCCGGCGTACGGCGTCGACGAACTGGTCGGCGTCGAACACCCGGTCCTTGAGCAGGTAGCCGACGCCGCCGCTGCCGTCGGCGAGGAGCTCCCGCGCGTACAGCTGCTCGACGTGCTGGGACAGGACGAGCACGGGCAGGCCCGGGACCTTCTGCCGGGCGTACAGCGCCGCCTGCAGTCCCTCGTCGGTGAAGGACGGCGGCAGGCGCACGTCGACCACGGCCACGTCGGGCTTGATCGACACCAGGGCCCGGGTCAGCTCCGGTCCGTTGTCGACGGCCGCGGCGATCTCGAAGCCGTACGCCTCGAGCATCCGGATCAGGCCGTCGCGCAGGAGGAACAGGTCCTCCGCGATGACGACCCGCATCACATTCCCTCTCGGCGGATCGAGGTCAGGGGGAGGACAGGACGCACGGCAACTCCATCGTGACCATCGTCGGGCCGCCCACGGGACTGTTGAGGGCGAGGACACCGTCGAATGTACCGAGCCGCCGCTCGATTCCGCGCAGTCCCGTGCCGCCGGACAGGTCCGCGCCGCCCTGGCCGTCATCGGTGATCACTATCCGCAGCCGGTCGGCCTCGTGCCGTATGTCGATCCAGACGCGCTGGGCGCCGGAGTGCTTGGCAGCGTTGGTGAGCACCTCGGAGACGGCGAAGTACGCGGCGGACTCCACCGGCGCCTCGAGTCGGCCCGGGAGCTCCACCGTGACCTCGGTATGCAGCGGGCTCGCCATGGCCAGTGCGCGCACGGCGTCGCCGAGACCGCGCTCGGCCAGCACCGGGGGATGGATGCCCCGCACCAGGTCTCGCAGCTCGGTGAGGGCCTTGGAAGACGACTCGCGCGCCTCCGCCAGCAGCCTGCGAGCCTTCTCCGGGTCGCGCTCCATCAGGTGCTCGATGGCGCCCAGGCTCATGCCCATGGCGACCAGCCGCGCCTGCGCGCCGTCGTGCAGATCGCGCTCGATCCGCCGCAGCTCGGCCGCCTGCGTGTCGAGGGCGTCGGAGCGGGTCTCGGTCAGGTGCGCGACCCGCAGCTCCAGCTCCCGTTCCCGCGTCGGCGCGAGCAGCCCACGTGCGAGGACGGAGCTCGCGCGCATGACCTGTGGGGCGAGCAGCAGTCCGATCGCGCAGTACACGACGCCGAGCAGGGCCGCCTTGTTCGCGGTGTCCTGGTTCACGACGTGGATGAAGGTGTACCAGTCGCCGCCGCCCGCGTGGGCGATCGGCTTCCAGACGCCGGCCGCGAGCACCCAGCCGTACGGGCCGTACCACGGAAGGGCGAAGGCGAAGATCCCCATCGCGAAGCCGGCCGTCGCGTCCACGATCAGCCACAGCACGTCCCGCCAGGTCGCCGGGTCGGACACGATCCAGCGGTACCGCTGCACGACGCCGATCGGCCCGCGGCGGAAGCGCGGCTTGGGCTTGTACGGCGACTTGATCTCCACGCCGAACCAGTCGTACGCCAGTCGCCGCCGCAGGTTCGCATAACCCCGTACGGCGGCGGTCACCACCGGAACCAGGAAGATCCCGAGGCCGGGGATCGACAGCGCGAACGACACGACGAAGAACACGAACAACACCAGCGAGCCGAGCATCGCCAGCAACGCCAGTGCGAACCCCCGTACGACCGCGAGCACGGCGGCACCGATCTTCATGTTCCCTCCCGAGCAACCCTCATCATTCACCGTCGAGCGTGCCGGGGGGAGACGTTCCGGTCACTAGGCCTGTGGACCGGGCAATGGTGGTGCCAGCACCACTCTTTACCGGGGGCATACCTCCGGCCTCATAGGGTGCTCACCGGCTGGGAGCGGCGTTGGTGGGTTCATAGCGTGTCGTGACAGTCAGTACTGTACGAACCCCACGAACGCGAGGAGACTCCCGCATGCCCGAGACCGCCACCATGCCCAGGGGCGACTTCGCGCCGTTGATCCAGGAGGTGCGCGCCGCCGGTCTGCTGGACCGGCGCATCCGGCGCTACACCTTCACGGTGGGGCTCGACCTGCTGTTGTACGGCGCGTCGTTCGCCCTGATCGTCCTTGTCGGCGACTCCTGGTGGCAGCTCGCGCTGGCCGTGCCCGCCGCCATCCTCACCACCCGCCTGTACTTCGTCGGGCACGACGCCGGTCACGGGCAGATCGCCGGCACCCGCCGTGTGAACAAGCTCATGGGCCTGCTGATCGGCAACCTCGGCCTCGGTCTCGGCTACGGCTGGTGGACCGACAAGCACAACCGGCACCACGCCAACCCCAACCACGTCGACAAGGACCCCGACGTCGGCGTCGGCGTGCTGGTCTGGACGGCCGAGCAGGCCGCGGACCGGCGCGGAGCCTTCATCCGATGGCTCACCCGCAACCAGGGACGGATGTTCTTCCCGCTGCTGCTCCTCGAAGGGTTCAACCTCAAGGTCTCCAGCGTCCAGTCCGTCATCGCGGCGGCGCGCGGCCGGTGCGGGGCACGGCAGCGGAAAATGGCGCTCCTCGAGATGGTGCTGCTGGCCCTGCACTTCGTCGGCTACCTCGGCCTCGTGTTCAGCGTGATGTCGCCGGGCAAGGCGGTCGCGTTCATCTTCGTCCACCAGGCGGTGCTCGGCGTCCACCTCGGCTGCTCGTTCGCCCCGAACCACAAGGGCATGCCGATGCCGGGCCCGGACGAGTGCTGGGACCACCTTCGCAAGCAGGTCCTCACCTCCCGGAACGTCCGCGGCGGCCTCCTCACCGACTGGTTCCTGGGCGGGCTGAACTACCAGATCGAACACCACCTGTTCCCCAGCATGCCGCGCCCGAACCTGCGCACCGCGCAGCCCCTCGTACGGGAGCACTGCGCGCGCCTCGGCCTCGCGTACACCGAGGAGGGCCTGATCGAGTCGTACACCCACGCGCTCGGCCACCTACAGGACGTCGGCGCCCCGCTGCGCTGAGGGAATGCCCGGTGGCCTCGGCATGTTGTCATCTCTGGCACACTGGTACGCGCTGTGGTACCGGTTCACATCCCTGAATTCCCTCTGGGATGACCCGGCGACCGCCTGAAGCGAGGAGAAGTAGTGAAGCCTGAGATCCACCCGGACTACGTCGTCACGACCGTGACGTGCACGTGCGGGAACACCTTCCAGACCCGTAGCACCGCGCAGAACGGCGTGATCCACGCCGACGTGTGCTCGAGCTGCCACCCGTTCTACACGGGCAAGCAGAAGATCCTCGACACTGGTGGTCGCGTGGCGCGCTTCGAGAAGCGCTTCGGCAAGAAGGCCGCGGGCGGCAACAAGAAGTAGGCCAGACCGCTGCGCCGGCCGGAGACGCATACTTCCGGCCGGCGTTACGGCTGTCTGCGACCGACTACGCCAACCCGAGGACCTGACGTGAATCTCGACGATCTGATCGGCGAATACGCCGACATCGAAAAGCGCCTCGCCGACCCGTCGGTGCACGCCGACCAGGCCGCGGCCCGCCGTCTGGGCAAGCGGTACGCCGAGCTGCGCCCGATCGTCGAGACCGGCCGTGACCTGCGGGCCGCCCAGGACGACGCGGCCGCCGCCCGCGAACTGGCCGCCGAGGACCCCGCCTTCGAGCAGGAGGCGGCCGACCTCGACAAGCGCATCGCCGAGCTCGAGGAGACGCTGCGGCGGCTGCTCGTGCCGCGGGACCCCAACGACGACAAGGACATCATCCTCGAGATCAAGGCCGGCGAGGGCGGCGAGGAGTCCGCGCTGTTCGCCGGCGATCTGCTGCGGATGTATCTCCGCTACGCCGAGCGCGCCGGCTGGAAGACCGAGATCATCGACGCCCAGCACTCCGACCTCGGCGGTTACAAGGACGTCACCGTGGCGGTGAAGTCCCGCGGGTCCGAGGACGGCGTCTGGGCGCGCCTGAAGTACGAGGGCGGCGTGCACCGCGTCCAGCGCGTCCCCGCCACCGAGTCGCAGGGCCGCATCCACACCAGCGCCGCGGGCGTGTTCGTCATGCCCGAGGCCGAGGACATCGACGTCCAGATCGACCCGAACGACCTGCGCATCGACGTGTTCCGCTCCAGCGGCCCCGGCGGCCAGAGCGTCAACACCACCGACTCGGCCGTCCGGATCACCCACATTCCCACCGGCATCGTCGTGTCCTGCCAGAACGAGAAGAGCCAGCTCCAGAACAAGGAGCAGGCGATGCGCATCCTGCGCGCCCGGATGCTCACCGTCGCCCAGGAGGAGGCCGAGGCCGCCGCGTCGGCCGAGCGCAAGAGCCAGGTGCGCACAGTCGACCGTTCCGAGCGGGTTCGCACCTACAACTTTCCGGAGAATCGCATCTCCGACCACCGCGTGGGCTACAAGGCATATAACCTCGACCAGGTACTCGACGGGGACCTGCACAACGTCACCCAGGCCCTCGTCGACGCCGACATGGAGCAAAGACTCGCCGAAGCCACATGACCCACTTGCTGTCCGACGAGATCGCCCGCGCGACGGCACGCCTGGCCGCCGCGGGGATTCCGTCCCCGCGTGCCGACGCCGAGGAGCTGGCGGCCTTCGTGCACGGCGTCAAACGTGCCGAGCTGCACACCGTGCCGGACTCCGCCTTCGACGCGCGGTTCTGGGAGGGCATCGCGCGGCGTGAGGCGGGCGAGCCCCTCCAGCACATCACCGGCCGGGCGTTCTTCCGCTACCTCGAGCTGAAGGTCGGACCGGGCGTCTTCGTCCCCCGCCCGGAGACCGAGGTCATGGCGGGCTGGGCCATCGACACGCTCCACAAGATGGACGTCGGCGACCCCCTCGTCGTCGACCTCGGCACCGGCTCGGCCGCGATCGCCCTGTCCATCGCCCAGGAGGTTCCCCGTGCCCGCGTCCACGCGGTCGAGAAGGACCCGAAGGCCTACGTCCACGCCGCCCGCAACGTCGAGGACCTAGACGAGCGCGGCCGCGTCCAACTGCACCTCGGCGACTTCGGCGACGCGCTGCACGAACTCGACGGCAAGGTCGACCTGGTCGTGAGCAACCCGCCGTACATCCCCATGTCAGAGTGGGAGTACGTCCCGGAGGACGTCCGCGACTTCGACCCGGCGGCGGCCCTGTGGGGCGGGGGAGACGACGGCCTCGACGCCATGCGCATCGTCGAGCACACCGCCCGGCGGCTGCTGCGCGCGGGCGGCTGGAGCGCGGTCGAGCACAGCGACCTCCAGGGCCATCCCGTCTACTGGATCTTCGCCGAGGAGCTCGGCTGGCGCGACGTCCGCAACCACAAGGACCTCACCGGCCGCGACCGCTTCGTCACCGCCCGCCTCGGGACGGACTGACCCGTGATCCGTGCCCGGGCAGGGGTGCGGCGGTGGAAGAATGGCGGGCGTGAGCCGACGATACGACTGCTCGGACCCGCTGGAGCGGACGAAAGGGATCGCGGACGCCGTCTCGGTGGTCCGCCGAGGTGAGCTGGTGGTGCTGCCCACCGACACGGTGTACGGCATCGGCGCCGACGCGTTCACGCCCTCGGCGGTGACCGGCCTCCTCGATGCCAAGGGCCGCGGCCGCGACATGCCCGCCCCCGTCCTGGTCGGATCGGTGCGCGCCGCGCAGGCCCTGGTCGACGACCTCGGCACGTACGGCCAGGACCTGATCGACGAGTTCTGGCCCGGCGCCCTGACGATCGTGTGTCGCGCCAACACCACCCTCGCGTGGGACCTCGGCGAGACCAAGGGCACCGTCGCGATCCGAATGCCGCTGCACGGGCTCACCCTGGAGCTGCTGAAGGAGACCGGCCCGATGGCCGTCAGCAGCGCCAACCGGTCCGGCGCCGCCCCGGCCCGCACGGCCGAGGAGGCGGAGACCCAGCTGGGCGACTCGGTCGAGGTCTACCTGGACGACGGCCCGAGCGGCGACGCCATGCCGTCGTCGATCGTCGACCTGACGGGCGCCGTGCCGCGCCTGCTGCGCGCGGGCGCCATTTCTGAGGAGCGCCTCCGCGAGGTCTGCGGCGTCCTGCTGAGCGACGAGGACGACGCGGAACCCGAGCCGGCAGACGCCGCGGCCCCTGAGAGCGCCGAGAAGAATGCTGAGGATGCGCAGGAGGCGCGTTCCGCCAGCGCCGAGGCCGAACCGCAGGCGGCTGACTCACCGGGTCGTACGGCCGCCGAGAAGGACACGCCGCCGACCGGCGACGACTCCACAGACGCCGCGAAGGCCGCTGAGGGCTCGCAGAACGGGCATTCGCCGACGGCCGAGGCGGATGTGAAGACCTCCGGCTCACCAGAGCGTACGGATGCCGACCAGGACGGACGTTCTGCGGCGGCCGAGGAGCAAGAGAAGACCCCTGGACCGACGAGTCGTACCAGCGTCGAGAACGACACGCCGCCCACCGATCGCTGACGCCCCCGCCCTTCCGGAATCCCGGGAGGGCGGCCGGCGGTGCCGCAGTAGTGTCCTGCGTCATCCGATCCGGCGGGTCGCTTCTGCCCCAAAGTCAGATATGCGCGCACCGCTCGACTGAACAGATATCTCTACAGACCACGGTGGTGGTCATGTCGCGAACACGCGAAAGAGCACCACACCGATAACGAAGATCATATCTACGGCAAGCAGCCCGCCGAGCCTGACTCGTGTCGACCGCTGTCCCCTGCCGAATGCACATATCAGACCGGCTGCCGCCAGGAGCGCGATCAGGATACCGACGCCGGCGCGGACGATGACACGCTCGTCGATCAGCGATGATCCCGGTGGCCTGGGCTCGGCTCCAACGCTGATCATGATCGTGCAAAGACCGGAAATCCCACCGCATACCGCAATGCAGATTCCGACACCCTTTGCTATAGACACCAGCCAGCTCTCCTGCTGATGCCCTGCATTGCCCCTGATCATCGCGGCGGAGTACCCCGGGCGTGGGCTACACGTTTGTCGACGGAACGGCGACGCGAGCGGTGACCATCGGAGGCATGGCGGCGACCTCGACGCACTGCCCGCCCGTGTCGGTACTGCGGCTGCTCTTGCGCCATGAGGTGTCCGACGGGTCCAGCGTCTTCATAGGCTCTCCCAAGCCGTGCGGAGCAGCTTCAGGGACTCATCTGCGGACATGGCCGCACCCCTGATCAGGTTGAAGCGTAGTTCATGGCCTCGAACCTTGTCGGGTTGATCGATCACCCGGTCTTCCAGATGACCCCCGACGTAGACGAGATCCGGGCTGTCCTCGAAGCTCAGGAGGGTGAACGCTCCAGGTAGACCGGCGTATGTGCCAGTCCTGCTCGGCACGATTTGGATCGTGACATTGGGCCGCTGGGCGAGTTCGATCAAGCGGCCGATCTGCTCCTTGCAGGTCTTCTGGTCGCCGATCGACCGGTGAAGCGCCGACTCGTCCATGATCAGAATGATTTCTGGAGGATCTTCTCGGGCGAGGATCTGTTGACGCTCCAGACGCGTCGTGACGAGCTGCTCGGTCACCTCCCCTTTACGGCCGACCTTGAGCACTTCGTGAGCGTATCCCGGAGTCTGGAAGGGCCCTGTAATGACCATGTTCTCGAAGATGTACATGATGGTCGCCTTGGCCTCCAGTTCGACGAAGCCGGAGAAGCCGGGAGGCAGTTCGGCGTGTTTGCCGGCGCGGCGGACCTCGAGCCACATGCGGTGGAAGGTCTCTGGGGTCTTGAAGTAGGTGTCGAGGTCTTCGGAAGTCGCCTCTGACGGTGCGCGGAGGCCGGTCTCGAGCTTTTCGATCCACTGGGGTGTGCAGCCCAGCGCCGCGGCCAGTGCCGGGCGTGACAGCTTCGCCGCTTCGCGGTGGCCGCGTAGCACCGCACCGAACGCTCGGATGAGGGGGTCTCGAGTAAGCGCGCCGTTCGTCATGGCGAGTCCTTCCGAGAGGCCAGGGGTGACACGAGGTGTTGCCTGTCTGTGGCTCGAAAGTAACTCAGCGTGTGAGCCTGGTCATCGGGAATCGGCGGGCGATTAAAAGGGAATAAGTCGTGGAACCGTACACAACGGAAGACATTTACGCGTACGCGAAGTGGCTGACCCAGGAATGCCAGGCGGCGGGGCTGAACGCCGAGCAGTACGGGGCGGAGATCTTCATCCACGGGGCGAGCAATCACCTCAGCGAGAGGATCATCTGCAAACCCGATGAACAGAATCATCCCCGCTGGCACTGGTCCTGGGGCGTCCCGATCGCGCGGCTCAACGACTCCTCCCAGCTTCTCGCCGTCGACGACATCGAGGAGCTGATCCACTCGATCAGTAAGGTCGTCTGCGTGCCGCTGCGGATGGGAATGTGACGATGACGCCCGAAGAACGACTCATGCGGTCACTTCCGGCGCTCCGCGCGCTCGTCGACTCGCTGGCGGCACACCCGGCGTCCGAGGCGCGCGAGTTGCTGCGGCTGGACTTCCTCGTCCGCAAGTACCCGGCCGCCGCACGGATGAGCCTGCAGCGGCGGCAGCGAACCGACGCCGACCTGCCGACGCCGCCACAGGAATGGTCATCGGCGCTGGACACCGGCGGGCTGCCGCTGTGGCGGTGGGCCGGTGGTCAGGTCTGCGTGGCGACCGCCGACACCGACCAACTCTGCTTCCTCGCCGTGGCCCTGAGACGATTCGACGAGATGACCGCCAAGGAACTCGCCGCCTACCTGCTTGGTTGACCGAATCAGGTGGGGTTCGTCGCAAGTCTGGCGCTGGTTTGGCGCTCGGCGCGCAGGATGCTCGGCGAAGGTTCGCGTCGGCGGGCAGACTCCCTCCCACGGCGGGCGGCGGCGCATCGCGGTTGTATCGTTACATTCTTCTCGCCGGGGTACGCCTTATCGCGTTCAGCGCCTTCTACTAGCCCGAGAAAAGTTTCGTCTCCGTAGAAGCTGCTGAGAGCGAGGCACTGCCCTGTCTACTCGAGTAGGTGCTGGGGGAGACGGCGGAGGGCTTTAGGGTCGTTGGTTGACACCATGATCCAATAGCGCTCAGGTTCGTCGTAGACCGGCGACTCACTTCCACCTTCGGCCACCAGGTTCTCTGCGGCCATATAGCGCCAGTTGGGGTTCGGATAGTTCCATACAGGATCGTCCAGCGAACAGAAGTGCGACTCTAGGCCCTCGTACTCCTGCCTGCTGAGATCGAAGTTCACGGCGACCTGCGGGTTGCCGTGGACTGCTTCCGAGACGGCGACGTAGAGCAGGAACTTCGTCAACGTGAAGCCGGTCGACTCCCAGTCGCCGTCTTCATCGACTTCGCTTTCGTACACGAGTGGGTCGCTTCCCGCGGCCTCCGTGGCCCAGGATGCCGCTCCCTGGTTCTCGTGCCAGAAGATCAACATTCCACCATCATGGCTAAGACCGTCCAGCGACGAGAAACGATTGTGCCTGCTCATGGGGGTGGACCACTGGCTCGTCAGGTGATACCAGGCTCTCAACGGGTCGGGCATCGAGATCGCCTCGTCGATCTCGATGGCATCCTGATCGGGAGGTCCGTACCAGCGCCGTAGGAAGGTCGGCAGGCCGGTCGATCTGATGGTCTTCAGTTCGTCCACGGGGTCATGGAGTCGTCGAGGCGGAGGGGGATCAGTAGTGCTGCCGCCAGCCGGCGCACTTCTTGATAGTGAACTTGCTCTTCTTCCAGGTGCCCCGGCACTCCTGGATGTACAGGTGCTTGAGGCGGGTGGACGTCACCGTCTGCCACTTGTCCTGGAGGCGGTCGCCCTGGAGTGCGACGACCCGGACGTCGTCCTTCTGTTTCTTGGTGCCGGTGAAGGTGAAGCGGAGGGCGGCGCTGTAGCCGTCCTTCTTCGTGTCCTTGAGGTCGAAGTTCAGCGTTACCTTCGTCGCCTCGGTGTTGTAGAAGCCGTAGGCGTCGACACCGGACAGTCCCACCGTCCGCCAGAAGCCGACCGAGGCATCCGCCGGTTTCACGGTCAGGGAGAACGCCGTGATGACGATGCCGGCTGCGAGGGTCGCCGTCGCGATTCGCCGCATTGATCCCTCCAGGATCGCTTTCGCGGGACAGATGGCGATCTTAGCATCCTGTCACATTTACCCATCCTTGGGCGAATGGTGTAGAACGCAAAACGAGGGTCCCGCTGACGTGCGGGACCCTCGTTCAGTCAGTCACTCTCAGAACCGGTGGAACCAGCTTCCGGTGGAGTGCGGAGCCTTACCGGTCTTGGTGATGTCGCACTTGGCGACCCACAGGTGCGAGACGGCGAAGTTGCTCGTGAACTTCCCGAAGGTCCCCGTCGAGTTGTGTACGGGGTTACGGATCGTCAGGGTGGTGTATCCGCCGGACCTGGCGAACGCCCTGAATCGGACACAGGCGTAGTACTTGCCCGAGCGCTTGTCCGTGACCTTGCCCCACACGGTCACGTGCCTGCTCTTCGAGACCGAGTAGTAGCCCTTGCCGGAGACGCCGGCCGGCTTCGAGTAGTGGGTCTTCCACCCGTGCGTGGCCGTGGCGGACACGTCCGCCGCGCCGACGCCGGTGTCGCTGACGCCCCCGAAGCCGTTGGTGGCGGCGCTGGCGGGCGAGATGGTGAGAGTAACGGCCGCAGCCGCTGCGACGGCCCCCGTTGCGACAAGAGTCGCGATACGACGCATTGATCCTCCGTGATCGATACGGGATGAACGATCAAGGACCGTATCAGTTCCGAGAAGATCATCTTTAACTTTTATATGTCGGCTTATTGGCCGCAAAAGGACGGAACCGTGGCGAGTCCGCAGGACTCTAAGAGTGGAGCGCAGGGGTCCACCGACTGGGGCGGCCGGTCGGCGCATACCTGAAAGCGGAAGGACCCGCCGCGCCGCGAGGCCCTTCCGCTTTGACCGGTTTTGGGTCAGAAGAGCTTCTTGAACTTCTTGCCGAGCTTGGACGGCTTGAAGTAGGTGGACGACATCGGCGTCCCGACCGCCTCGCGCACCTTTACGCTGGTGGCGGTGAAGGTCATCGTGCCCGCGCCGACGTTGACACCCGGGTCGAGGAACACGAAGTACTCGCGCTGACCCGGAATCTTGATCCCGAGGGCGGGCTTCAGCTTGTCCTTCGGCGTGGTGTCCCTGAGCTTGATGTAGAGCGTGACCCTCTTCTTGCCCTTCGACGTGTAGCGCGCCCAGGTGCCCTGGGCGGCCGCGCCCGCGACACCGGACGAGCCGCTGGTCTTCCATTTGTGGTGCTTCAGGGCCTCGATCGTGACGAGCGGCCGAGCGCCTCGAAGGGGGTGGTCACCGCTCGACGGTGTCGCGGCGGTGGCCGGTGCCGCCAGGAGGGCGACGGCCGCGGTGGCCGCGGCGGCCCCTGCGGCGAGATGAGTCGCAATGCGACGCACTGATCCTCCGTGTTGCGTACGGGGGGGTTGACGATCATGGACGGTAGCAGTCCTAGAAGGACGGCATTGTCTCTTTCAGTCGTGGGTGAACACTGGGCGACGCGGGGGTTCCGTTGACACCGTGAGGGGGCGAGTGACCCTCGCCGCTCCCTGATCCGCAATAGAGTTGTGTCCCGCACGGCAGGCTCGGCGACGGTGAAGGGAGGTGGGCGGTGCGGGAGTACATCCTCACGTTCTTGACGGCGTCGATCGTCACCTACCTCCTCGTCCCCCTGGTGCGGAAGTTCGCGATCGCCTTCAAGGCGATGACACCGGTGCGTGACCGGGACGTGCACGCCATCCCCACGCCGCGGATGGGCGGCCTCTCGATGTTCTTCGGGCTGTGCGCGGCCATGTTGATGGCCTCCCGCCTGCCCCACCTCCACAAGGTGTTCACCGAGAACTCCACGTGGATCGGTCTGCTGTCGGCCGGCGGGCTGCTGGTCGTCGTGGGCATGGCCGACGACCGGTGGGAGATCGACGCGCTGACCAAGATGGCCGGTCAGGTCGCGGCGGCCGGGCTGCTCATCATGAACGGCGTCCAGCTCCTGTGGATCCCGCTGCCCGGCAAGACGCTCGCGCTGCCGCCGTCGTACGGCGTGCCGCTGACGATCCTCATCGTGGTCGCGACCATCAACGCGGTGAACTTCATCGACGGGCTCGACGGTCTGGCCGCCGGCATCGTGGGCGTCTCGGCGATGGCCTTCTTCGTGTACGCCTACCTGGTCACGGTCGTGGCGCACCTGGACCACCAGAGCGCACCGGCGCTGATCGCGGCGATTCTCACCGGGATGTGCGTCGGGTTCCTTCCGCACAACTTCAGCCCGGCACGGATCTTCATGGGCGACACCGGGTCCATGCTGATCGGGCTGCTGCTGGCCACGTCGATGATCACCGTGTCCGGCTTCGACCCGGCGGCGCTGAAGGGGTCGATCAATCGGTTCCCGACGATCCTGCCGCTGCTGCCGGTCGCGATCCTGGTGGTGCCGTACGCCGACATGCTGATGGCGGTGGTCCGCCGGACGTACGGCGGGCGGTCGCCGTTCGCGCCGGACAAGAAGCACCTGCACCACCGGCTGCTCAACCTCGGTCACTCGCACCGGGGCGCCGCGCTGGTGATGTACCTCTGGACGGCGCTGTTCTCCTTCGGGGTGGTCGCGCTGTCCGCGGCCAAGTCACCGCTGGTGGTGCTGGCCGCCGCGAGTGTCGTGGCGATCGCGGCGCTCGTCGTGATGGCGTTCCCACAACTGAGGCCGCATGGGAGGCGGCATCGTACGACCCAGACCCCCTCGGACAAGCGACCTCGGCAGGCCGCCTGACCTGCGGACTTTACCGTTACTTGGCAGGTAATTCCAACCTGTGAGAAGCTTGTGATAGCTTTCACGAACGGGCAACCGAACACCCACCGTGAACACCTTGGAGCACTCATGCACTCCAACGACGCCCGGATCCTCCGTGGCGCCGCGATCCCGACTGGCATCGTCGGGTTGGTGGCCATCCTCGCCGGCCTGGCGCTCGCCGGGGCGAAGGGAGCCCTCGGCTCCGCGATCGGTGTCGCGGTTGTTCTCGTATTCTTCACCCTCGGGGTGCTTGTCGTCAGCTATGTCACGAAAATTTCCCAGCAGCTGATGATGATGGCGGGTCTGATCAGCTTCCTGATCAAGTTCATCGCCGTGTTCGCCCTGATCGCGGCGTTCAAGGGCGTGACCGCCTGGAACGCGCACGCCTTCGGCTGGACCGTCCTCGCCCTCACGCTCGTCTGGCTCGCCGCCGAGACGAACGCCACGATCAACGCGAAGACGCCCTATACGGAAACCGCCCCCCGGTCGCGCGACCAGGAGAAGTCGGGCGGATGATGACAATGGACTACTCCAATATGACTATGCGGGAGGTGGCCTGCTATCGTCCGAGACGCGATGACCGGGAATGGGCGTCAGCCCAGCGAAGCGGAGAACCGCAAGTTCGCCAACGACGTGTCGGCCGCACCTGCCACCATCGTGGCTGGGATGCTGGTCTATGGCGGAGCGGGCTGGTTGCTCGCTCGCTGGCTGCACCTGTCAGCGTTGTTCCCCATCGGGCTGGTGTTCGGTCTGGTCTTCGCTGGCTACCTGGTCTACGCCCGCTACGGACGCTGAGTGCGTCCAGCGGAGCCGTAGCCCACCGAGACGACAGCAAGGTTGCCGCCTTGATGAGCTACGACTGCGAAAGGAACGCCGGGTGAGTGCGCCGCACGTCCTCGCCAAGGACTTCGAAGCCCCTGGGCTCTGGCTCTTCCAGTGGAAGCCCCTCTTCCACATCGGTTCGGTCGCCGTCGCGAAGCCGATGGTGCTCAGCCTCCTCGTGATGGTGGTCGTCGTCGCCTTCTTCTGGGCGGCGTTCGCCAAGCCGAAGATCGTCCCCCGCGGCGTTCAGAACCTCGGCGAGGTGGCGTACATCTTCGTCCGCGACGAGATGGGCCGGCCGTTCCTCGGTAAGGACGCCGAGAAGTGGATGCGCCTGCTGGTGCCCCTTTTCTTCTTCGTCTGGATCGGCAACCTGATGTCGGTCATCCCGTTCGCCCAGTTCCCGGTGAACTCTCGGATCGCGTTTCCGATGGTCCTCGCCGTGCTGATCTACCTGACCTTCTGGGTCGTCGGCGTCAAGAACCAGGGCTTCTTCGGCCTGCTGAAGAACTCCACGATGCCACCGGATCTGCCTGCGGCGCTGTACCTCATCGTCATCCCGATCGAGTTCGTGTCGGTCTTCTTCATCCGGCCCTTCACCCACGCGGTCCGGCTGTTCGCCAACATGTTCGCGGGTCACATCCTGATCGCACTGTTCGCGACCGTCGGCTTCCACTTCCTGTGGGAGAAGGTCACGCCCGCCGGCTTCGGGGTCGGCATCCTCGGCGTGGTGCTCACGATCGCCATGACCGCCTTCGAGCTGTTCATCCAGGCGGTGCAGGCCTACGTCTTCACGCTGCTGGCCGCGTTCTACATCAGCGCCGGCCTGCACGCCGACCACTGAGACTGAACCCCACTACCCCAGGACATGACCGGCGGGCGTACCGCCGGCCGATCGAAAAGGAAAAGGAATGTCGAACATCCTCGCCGCTGCCTTCGACGGAAACATCAACCCCGGCCTCAAGTCGATCGGGTACGGCCTGTCGGCGATCGGCCCGGGCATCGGCGTCGGCATCGTCTTCGGTCAGGGCGTCAACGCGATCGCCCGCCAGCCGGAGCTGACCGGCGTGATCCGGACCAACATGCTGCTGGGCTTCGCGTTCTCCGAGGCGCTCGCCCTCATCGGTCTGGTCGCGCCCTTCATTTACACCTCCTGAGCCAGGCTCACTGACGGAAGGCTGTGCACGCCATGTTTTTGGCCGAACACGCCGCCCGGCTACTCGCCGAGGGGCCGACGGAGAACCCGAACCCTCTGGTGCCCGACGCGGCGGAGATGGTCGTCGGTATCTTCGCGTTCCTCGTCGTGCTGTTCTTCCTCGGCAAGATCCTCGTGCCGCGCATCCAGAAGACGCTCGAAGAGCGTACTGACGCGATCGAGGGCGGGATCAAGCGGGCCGAAGAGGCACAGGCCGAGGCCCAGCAGACACTCGAGCAGTACCAGACGCAGCTGGCCGAGGCCCGGCAGGAGGCCGCACGGATCCGCGAGGAGGCGCGCGAGCAGGGCGCGCAGATCATCGCGGAGCTGCGCGACCAGGCACAGGCCGAGGCCCAGCGGCTTGTCGATCAGGCGCACGCCCAGATCGACGCCGACCGGCAGCTGGCGTTCACCCAGCTCCGCGCGGAGATCGGGCAGCTCTCGGTCGAGCTGGCCGGCCGCATCGTCGGCGAGTCCCTGGAGGACGAGACCCGGCGCCGTGGCACCGTCGACCGGTTCCTCGACGAGCTCGAGGACCGCGCTCGGGCGGGGGCGTAACCGATGATCGGCGCGAGCAGGGCCTCGTTCGTCGAGGCCAGGGAGCGGCTCGAGGCCGCCCTGTCCGCCGCTGACCCGGCGGCGTTCGGCGACGAGCTGTACGCCGTGCTGCACCTGCTCGACCGCGAGCACGTGCTGCGCCGGGCCCTGTCGGACCCGGCCCAGCCGGCCGAGCGGCGGGCCGCGCTGGCCGCGGGCGTGCTCGACGGCCGGGTCGCCGTGGCGGTCCGCGACTTCGTCGCCGACGTCGTCCGGCAGCGGTGGGCGCGGTCCACCGAGCTGACCGATGCGGTCGAGGAGCTCGCGGTGACCGCCGTCGCGGCGGGTGCCGAGAAGCAGCAGCGGATCGACGACCTGGAAGACGAGCTCTTCCGGTTCGGGCGGATCGTCGAGGCGCAGCCGGAACTGCGCGGCGCGCTCGTCGACCGGCGGGTGCCGGGCGAGCGCAAGGTCGAGCTGGTGACCACACTGCTGGAGGGCAAGACCACCGCGGCGACGCTGCGCCTGGTCTCCGAGGCCGTGACGCATCCCCGAGGACGTAGTCTGGAGCGAGCGCTCGAGACCTACGGCCGGATCGCGGCCGAGCGTCGGAACCGGCTGGTCGCGGTCGTCCGCACGGCGGTCGAGCTCGACGATCGGCAGCGGACCCGGCTGACGACCGCGCTTTCGGCGCAGTACGGCCGCGACGTTCACTTGAACATCGAGATAGATCCCGCGGTTCTGGGCGGTATTTCCGTTCAGATCGGGGACGAGGAAATCGACGGCACCATCGCTCGCCGGCTGGAAGACGTCCGCCGGCGAATCGAACGGTCGAGCTGAAACCAGCATCGGACTCACGGAGAGAGACGAAGAAGACATGGCGGAGCTGACGATCCGGCCGGAGGAGATCCGGGGCGCGCTCGAGCGCTTCGTCCAGGCCTATGAGCCGGAGACCGCCGCGCGCGAGGAGGTCGGGACCGTCGTCGAGTGCTTCGACGGCATCGCCTTCGTCGAGGGCCTGCCCTCGGCCATGGCGAACGAGCTCCTTGAGTTCGAGGACGGCACGCGCGGCATCGCGCTGAACCTTGACGTTCGGCAGATCGGTGTCGTCATCCTGGGCGACTTCTCGAAGATCGAAGAGGGCCAGCAGGTCCGCCGGACCGGTGAGGTCCTGTCGGTCCCCATCGGCGACGGCTACCTCGGCCGCGTCGTGGACTCGCTGGGCAACCCGATCGACGGCAAGGGTTCCATCGAGACGAGCGGCCGCCGCGAGCTGGAGCTGCAGGCGCCGGGCGTCATGCAGCGTCAGCCGGTGGGCGAGCCGCTGCAGACCGGCATCAAGGCGATCGACGCCCTGACGCCGATCGGCCGTGGTCAGCGGCAGCTGATCATCGGTGACCGGCAGACCGGCAAGACGACGGTCGCGATCGACACGATCCTGAACCAGAAGCAGGCGTGGGAGACCGGCGACCCGAGCAAGCAGGTCCGCTGCATCTACGTCGCGGTCGGCCAGAAGGGCTCGACGATCGCGCAGGTGCGGGCCACGCTCGAAGAGGCCGGGGCACTGGAGTACACCACGATCGTGGCGGCTCCCGCGTCCGAGCCCGCAGGCTACAAGTACATCGCCCCCTACACCGGTTCGGCCATCGGCCAGCACTGGATGTACGAGGGTAAGCACGTCCTGATCGTGTTCGACGACCTGTCGAAGCAGGCGGAGTCCTACCGCGCGATCTCGCTGCTGCTGCGCCGCCCGCCGGGCCGTGAGGCCTACCCCGGTGACGTGTTCTACCTGCACTCGCGGCTGCTGGAGCGGTGCGCGAAGCTGTCGGACGACATGGGCGCCGGCTCGATGACGGGTCTGCCGATCATCGAGACCAAGGGCAACGACGTCTCGGCGTACATCCCGACCAACGTCATCTCGATCACCGACGGTCAGGTCTTCCTGGAGACCGACCTGTTCAACCAGGGCGTCCGCCCGGCGATCAACGTCGGTATCTCGGTGTCCCGCGTCGGCGGCGCGGCGATGACCAAGGCGATGCGCGGGGCAACGAAGAACCTCAAGCTGTTCCTGTCGCAGTTCCGTGACCTGGAGGCGTTCGCCGCCTTCGCCTCGGACCTCGACGCTGCGTCGCGCGCCCAGCTGGACCGTGGCGCCCGGCTGGTCGAGCTGCTCAAGCAGCCGCAGAACAAGCCCTTCCCGATGGAGCAGCAGGTCATCTCCATCTGGGCCGGCACCACCGGTGAGCTCGACGACGTGCCGATCGAGGACATCCGCCGGTTCGAGGACGAGTTCCTCGACTCCGTCAAGCGCAACAACGCGGGTCTGCTGGACAGCATCCGGGAGACCGGCAAGTTCGACGACGACGCCGTCGCGACGCTGAAGGACGCCGTCACGGAGTTCAAGAAGGGCTTCGAGACGACGCACCACGGCCTGCTGCTCCAGGAGCAGCCGGTCGAGGCGATCGAGGAGGGTGACGTCGAGCAGGAGAAGATCACCCGCGTGAGGAAGAAGTAAGGCATGGGTGCCCAGCTTCGGACGATCCGGCGCCGGATCGCCACGACCAAGTCGATGGCGAAGATCACGCGCGCCCAGGAGCTCATCGCCTCCTCCCGGATCGTCAAGGCGCAGCAGCGGGTTCGGGAGTCGGGACCGTACGCCCGGCAGATCACGCGTGCCATCTCGGCGCTGGTCAGCCACAACGTCGGTGTCGGCCACCCGCTGCTGACGGAGCGGACCGACAGCAACCGTGTCGCCGTGCTGCTCATCACGAGCGACCGCGGGTTCGCCGGCGGCTACAACGCCAACGTCATCCGTGAGGCCGAGGGTCTGATGACGCTGCTGCGGGAGCAGGGCAAGGAGCCCGTCCCGTACATCGTCGGGCGCAAGGGTGTCGGCTGGTACCGCTTCCGCGAGCGTGAGTTCGCGGGCGAGTGGACCGGCTTCAGCGACAACCCGCGGTTCGCGAACGCCGAGGCCATCGGCCGCACGCTCGTCGCGGAGTTCGAGAAGCCCGCCGAGGAGGGCGGGGTCGCCGAGATCCACGTCGTCTACACCGAGTTCGTGTCGATGCTGACGCAGACGGCGCAGGTCCGCCGCCTGCTGCCGCTGGAGATCGAAGAGGCCGAGGAGGCTCCGTCGGAGCAGTCCGACGGGGTGCTGCCCGCTTACGAGTTCGAGCCGTCGGCCGAGACCGTGCTCGACGCCCTGCTGCCGAACTACATCGAGAGCCGGATCTGGCACATGCTGCTCCAGGCGGCAGCGTCCGAGCACGCGCAGCGACGGCGGGCGATGAAGTCGGCGACCGACAACGCCAACGATGTGATCGAGAACCTGACGCGAGTGGCGAACCAGGCCCGTCAGGCCGAGATCACGCAGGAAATCAGCGAGATCGTCGGTGGCGCGAACGCGCTCGCCGATAGCTCCGCGGGGAGTGAGTGAGAGTCACCATGACTGCTTCGGTAGAAACAGCCACGGCGACGGGCCGTGTCGCCCGCGTCACCGGCGCCGTCATCGACGTGGAGTTCTCCGTCGAGACGATGCCGGAGATCTACAACGCGCTGCAGATCGAGGTAACGATCGGCGGCCAGACCCGGACGCTGACCCTCGAGGTCGCCCAGCACATCGGCGACAGCATGGTCCGCGCCATCTCGCTGCAGCCCACCGATGGCGTCGTCCGCGGCGCCCCGGTGGTCGACACCGGCGCCGCGATCTCGGTGCCGGTCGGCGACGGCGTCAAGGGCCACGTGTTCAACACGATCGGCGAGTCCCTCGACGTCCCGAGCTCGTCGCTGGAGGTCACCGAGCGCTGGCCGATCCACCGGCACGCGCCGGCGTTCGACCAGCTCGAGAGCAAGACCGAGATCCTCGAGACCGGCATCAAGGTCATCGACCTGCTCACCCCGTACGTCCGGGGCGGCAAGATCGGTCTGTTCGGCGGCGCCGGCGTGGGCAAGACGGTGCTCATCCAGGAGATGATCACCCGTGTCGCCCGTAACCACCGTGGTACGTCGGTGTTCGCGGGCGTCGGTGAGCGCACCCGTGAGGGCACCGACCTGCTCCTGGAGATGAAGGAGGCCGACGTCCTCAAGGACACGGCCCTCGTCTTCGGTCAGATGGACGAGCCGCCGGGCACCCGTCTGCGGGTGGCCCTGTCCGCGCTGACCATGGCGGAGTACTTCCGCGATGTGCAGAACCAGGACGTGCTGCTGTTCATCGACAACATCTTCCGGTTCACCCAGGCGGGTTCGGAGGTGTCCACGCTGCTCGGCCGTATGCCGTCCGCCGTGGGTTACCAGCCGACCCTCGCCGACGAGATGGGCGAGCTGCAGGAGCGGATCACCTCGACCCGCGGTCACTCGATCACCTCGATGCAGGCGATCTACGTGCCCGCGGACGACATCACCGACCCGGCGCCGCACACCACGTTCGCGCACCTCGACGCCACCACGGTGCTCTCGCGTGCGATCACGGAGAAGGGCATCTACCCGGCGGTGGACCCGCTCGACTCCACCTCGCGGATCATGGACCCGGTGATCCTCGGCCGGGAGCACTACGACGTCGCCCAGTCGGTGAAGCGGATCCTGCAGCGCTACAAGGAGCTGCAGGACATCATCTCCCTCCTCGGCATCGACGAGCTCGCGGAAGAGGACAAGGTCACGGTCGAGCGTGCCCGTCGCATCGAGCGGTTCCTGTCGCACCCGATGTACATGGCCGAGGCGTTCACCGGCCAGGTGGGCGAGAACGTGCCGCTGACCGACACGATCGCCTCCTTCAAGGCGATCACCGAGGGCAAGTACGACCACCTCCCGGAGCAGGCGTTCTTCATGGTCGGCGACATCGAGCAGGCCGAGAAGAAGGCCCAGGAGCTGCAGAAGTAACGCCGCGGGGCGTTCGGAGGAGAACAAGTGGCAAAGCTGCACGTCGAGCTCGTCTCACCGGAGCGTGAGATCTGGGCCGGCGAAGCCGATATGGTCGTCGCCAAGACCATCGAGGGCGAGATGGGCATCCTGCCCGGTCACGCGCCGGTCCTGGGCCTGCTGGTGGACGGCAGCGTCGTGCGGATCAAGCCCGCCGACGACGAGGCGGTCATCTCCGCGATGGTCTCCGGCGGTTTCTTCTCGGTCGCCTCCAACGAGGTCTCGGTACTCGCCGAGTACGCCGAGCTGGGCGGCGAGATCGATCTCGCCGCCGCTCGGGCGGAGTACGAGCGGGTCTCGGGGCTGGAGGGCGAGGAGGCCTCGGTCGCGCAGCGTCGTGCGCGGGCGCGGCTGCGGGCCGCCGGCGAAGAGGTCTGACCGTCACGGGCGGCGTAGGGGAAGCAGGGGGGAGTGAGCGAGCACCTGGCGTGGGACATCGGCGAGTTGGTCGTTGTCGTCCTGGTGGCGGTGCTCGCCGTGTTCGCCCTGCTTTCGCTGCGGCGTTGGCTGCTCGAACGCCGCGGCGGCACGGTCGAATGTAGCCTGCGTGACCCCCGCGGCCGTGGCGTATGGCGGCTCGGCATCGGCCGGTACAACGGCGACGAGCTGCTCTGGTTCGCGATTTTCGGCATTCGGCTGAGGCCCCGGCGGGTCGTACACCGCCGGGGCCTCGTCGTTTCCGGCCGCCGCAAACCGGAGGCCGAAGAGGAGGCCGCCCTCCAGCCGGACGCCGGGATCGTCGAGCTTCAGGACGGCAACGGCATCGTGGTCGAGCTGGCGATGAGCGGAGCGGCGCTGACCGGCTTCCTCGCCTGGCTCGAAGCCGCCCCACCGGGCTCACCCATCACCTAAGGCGTTCACCGCCCGGCCGGCCGGCGCTTTTCGGCCGGCCCGCCCATCACCTGATCAGCTACGGTCAGCGCTCGCCGCCCGGCTTCCACAGCACGTCGCCACGCTCGGCGTTGGCCTTGCGGGCGAGGATGAAGAGCAGGTCGGACAGCCGGTTGAGGTATTTCGCGGTCAGCGGGTTCATGTCCTCGTGCGCCGAGAGCGCCGCCCACGCCGAGCGTTCGGCGCGCCGGGCGACCGTACGGGCGAGATGGAGGAGGGCGGCGCCGGGGGTGCCGCCCGGCAGGATGAAGCTGCGGAGTTTGGACAGGTCGGCGTTGTGCTCGTCGCAGGCCTGCTCCAGCAGGGTGACGTAGTCGTCGGTGACCCGCAGGGGCGGGAACTCCGGCTCGGCGACGATCGGCACGCACAGGTCCGCGCCGACGTCGAACAGGTCGTTCTGCACCCGGATGAGCAGGGTGGCGATGTCCTCGGGCAGCCCGCCCATCGCGAGGGCCACGCCGATGGCGCTGTTCGCCTCGTCGACGTCGGCGTACGCCACGAGCCGCGGGTCGGTCTTGGCCGTACGGCTCATGTCACCGAGGTTGGTCGTACCGTCGTCGCCGGTCCGCGTGTAGATCTTCGACAGGACGACGGGCTGGTCATCGCGCTCTTTCGCCATGCCGTAACCCTAACGAGAGGCGATCGGCGCACCTGCGGCGGAGGAGTCACGTGCCGGGAGGAGGGGGCCCAGTGGCAATCGCCGAAAATCCAACGGATAACGGGATGACGTTGTCGTGGCGACGGCGGCCGTACGGCAGTGCGGCGGGAAGTGTCTATGTCCGCGGCTACGATCGCGATCATGGACATCGAGGAGGCCAACCGCATGTGGCGGAAAGCGTTGGCCGACGGCGACCCACGCGGCGTCGAACGGTTGCTGCGGTGCGACACTCGGCTGAGGCTGTTGGGGCACGAATGGTCGGGAACCCTCGAGGCCGCGGAGACGGCCGAACTGCGGGGGCTTCTGCTGCTGGGCGGTTCCGACGACGTCCCGTTCGCGGCGGACTCTCCGTGGGGCATACCGGCCGGCGCGGGCCTCGCCGACGCCATGGAACACGTGTGGGCACCGGTCGCCGGATGCTGCCCGGGCTTCCTCGCGGCGCTGCGCGCGGAGGTGCTCGGGTTGGCGTTGGTCGCGATGGAGGGCAGGAACCTGCTCGGGTATCTGTACCTCGCCGATCGTAAAGGGGAGTTGCCGTGTGACCTGAAGGACCTGGCGCCGTACACGGGGTCGAACTCCCTGGACGTGCTGTGGGGGACGGCCCCGACCAGTTTCGGCCCGACCGACGTCGTCCCCCTGCTGGATGAGCCGCTCCCCTCGGGCGTTCGTGACCTCGCCGCGGTCCACGCTTCCCTCACGTCGTTGGACTTCGATCTGTGCCTGGACCGCTTCACCACGACGCTCGGCGCCTCGACCCGCGCGGACTACGAGGGAGAAGACCCCAGCGACTACGGCCAGGATGAGGACTTCGTCCGCGCGGTGAACGGCGAGTTCGACAGCTGGATACGGTTCTGCACGTGCGACTCCGCCTGTGAGGCCTACTTCCTGGACATGGCCGACCGCGATCCCCACGACATCCCTCGGGTCGCGCTGTCGAGCATCAACGGCACCTCCGAGCGGCCCGGCGACCCCTTCTGGGACTGGCTCGATAAGGCAGTGCCATCCCTGCTCTTCTGCGTATGAGCATGGCTGAGGTTTGCGCTCACATTCTTTTGTGAACGGGCCTTGTGGCCGGGGCGTGCGGTGGAGGGCCGGCGTCCCGCCGGGCGAGCGGTCGACAGCCTGCCCGGCCCGGCGGGACCTCGCGATCAGCTCAGCGCGCGACCGGCGGGCGCGTGCTTCACGTGGGCGCGGGCCGTCTTCGGGGCCGCGACGCGGCCGCCGTTGACCGGCAGGGTGCTGCCCGCGAACACCTGGGCGGCGTGCGCGGCGCCGTCCGCCAGCTGGTCGAGGATGGTGGTGTTGACGTTGGCGTACGTGTCGCAGGCCTGGTGGTAGCAGGGGTCGTACGCCTTGCCCGCCTCACCGCCGTAGATCTTCGCCTCGTCGGCGGTCTTCAGCTTCTCCGCGCCGGAGTCGAGGCCGCCGGCCGGGATGCCGTTCTCGATGAACGGCCCGTAGTCGGAGCGGCCGTCGAACTCACTCGATGAGGTCGCCAGCTTGCGCTTGCCGTAGTAGTCGAGGAAGACCTTCTCGATCGCGCCGGACCCGGCGGGCGGGTTGGTTCCGGCGCCCGAGGAGTCGTCGCCGTCGTACACGCCGCGTCGCCCGTTGGGCGAGCCGAGCATGTCGAAGTTGAGGTTGAGGGCGATCCTGGCCTTCTGGTCGGCGGTCAGGTGCGCGACGTAGTACTCCGAGCCGAGCAGGCCCTCTTCCTCGGCGCCCCAGAAGGCGAACCGCACCTTGTTCTTTACGCCCTTGCCGAGCTTGTTGATCTGCTCGGCGATGGTGAGGATCGTGGCGGTGCCGCTGCCGTTGTCGTTGATGCCGGGGCCGGCCGTGACGCTGTCGAGGTGTGCGCCCATGACGACGACGTTGTCGGCGCGGCCGCGCTTGGTCTCGGCGAGGACGTTGTGCGCGGTGCGCTGCTCGCTGAAGGTGTCGGTCTTGATGTGCAGCTTCAGCGTTCCGGACGCCGAGGCCTTCACCAGGTCGGTGCCGAGCTGGTAGGTCGGGCCGATCACCGGGATCTTCCACGGGGTGCTGGCGGTGCCCTGCACCGGGCCCATGCGCTCGGGCGAGGCGCCGTCGTTGTAGATCGCGATGGCGGCGGCGCCGGCGTTCTGGGCGTTGCCGGCCTTCACCGAGAAGTTGCAGCCGCCGCGCTTGACCAGGGCGATGTTCCCCTTCGGGAAGCCGGCGAAGTCGTCGGCCTCGCAGCCGCTGCCGACACCGGCGCCGGCCGCGTCGACCGCGGTGGCGACGGCGGTGACGTCACCGGACCCGGAGAAGTCCAGGGTCGCGTAGTCGGTGCCGTAGACGTAGGAGGGGCCGCCGGGCCGGTCGAAGACGGCGGGGCTCTTCTCCTTGTAGTAGTCGAACGGGAAGTCCTGCACCGTGGGGCGGTAGCCGGCCTTCTTCAGCTGCTTCACGATGTACTTCGTGGAGACCTCGAAGCCCGGTTCGCCTGCCGCGCGGGTGCCGCCGTTGTAGGTGGCGATCGTCTGCAGGTCCTTCTGGTGCCGGCGGATGTCCTTGAGTTTCACCAGCTTGTCGAGGCGCGGTTGTGCGGCCGCGTCCGCCGGAACCGCCGCCCCGATCGAGGCGGCGGCCAGGCCGATGAGGGTACCGATGGCGAGTTTGCGCAACGAATTGCCCTTCTTACGGTAAAGCGTAGGTAATGGGACGAATCGTGGCATTGACGGGCGCCCCGCCGCCAGAGATGAGATCGACTCGTTGTGGAAGATCGGCTCCGCTCGCCAGGACGCGGGGAAAGTGTTCGTCTCAATTGCCAAGGGACGGCCGTCCCGTAGAAGGCCGAGGCCGCCGCCGTACGCACTGTCCGGGATCGTCCGTGATCGATAGTGTTTCGCGCAGAGCTCTCAAGGCGTGGAGGCGGCCGTGTACGACTACGTCATCGTCGGTGCCGGCAGCGCGGGCTGTGTGCTCGCCGAGCGGCTCAGTGCGGACTCCGGGACGAAGGTCCTGCTTCTGGAGGCCGGGCCGCCCGACGACGCCCCGGAGATCCACGTTCCGGCGGGGATCTCGGCGCTGTTCAAGAGCCAGTACGACTGGGACTACACGACCACGCCGCAGCCGAACGCGGCCGACCGCAGCGTCTACTGGCCGCGCGGCCGGACCCTCGGCGGCAGCTCGTCGACCAACGCCATGATCTACATCCGGGGGCACCGGCACGACTTCGACACCTGGCGCGACGAGTACGGCTGCAAGGGCTGGGGATACGCCGACCTGCTCCCGTACTTCCTGCGAGCGGAGGACCAGCAGCGCGGCGCGTCGGACTATCACGGCGTCGGCGGGCCGCTCCGCGTGGAGGATCTGCGCTACAAGCATCCGCTCACCCGCGCCTGGGTCGAGTCGGCGACGGCCTTCGGTCTGCCCGCCAGCACCGACTTCAACGGGGCCGAGCAGGACGGAGTGGGGTTCTACCAGGTGACGCAGCGGCGCGGCCGCCGCTGGTCGACGGCCGACGCCTACCTCGCCCGGGCCGAGGAGCGTCCCAACCTCACCGTGCTGACCGACGCGCTCGTCACCCGGGTGGTCATCGAGGACGGCCGGGCGACGGGCGTCGCCTACGTGCGCGGCGGGGCGGAGCAGCGGGCCGCCGCCGGGCGCGAGGTCATCCTGTCCGGCGGCGCGGTCAACTCACCGCAGGTCCTCATGCTGTCGGGGGTGGGGCCCGCCGACCATCTGCGCTCGCTCGGAATCGACGTCGTCGTGGACCTGCCCGCGGTCGGCACCGGGCTCCAGGACCATCCGATGGTCCCGGTTCTCTGGCACACCCCCAGGAAGAAGGGGATCTGGGAGAGCGTCAACACGCGCAACCTCCTGATGTGGCAGATGCTGGGCCGCGGCCCGTACGCCTCCAATGTCGCCGAGGCGGGTGGTTTCGTGCGGACCCGGGCGGACCTGCCCGCTCCGGACCTGCAGTACCACGTGCTGCCGACGCCGTTCCTGGACCAGGGCTTGATCGACCCGAACAAGCGGATCATCTCGGTGTTCGCCACCGCCGTCGCGGTGGCGAGCCGCGGCAGCGTGACCCTGCGCTCGGCCGATCCGCGATGGAAACCGCTGATCGACCCGAACTACCTGGGCGACGATGCCGATCTGAACGTTCTCCGCGAGGGGGTCTGGCAGGCCAGGGAGATCGCGGCGAGTGGCCCGCTGGCCCGCATGACCGGTGGCGAGTACGCCCCCGTGGAGGAGGCCGAAGACCTGACCGACTGGATCCGCGGCCAGGTCGTGACGCTGTACCACCCCACCAGCACGTGCGCCATGGGGGGTACGGAGGGCTCGGTCTGCGATCCGGAGCTGCGGGTGCGCGGCGTGGACGGGCTGCGCGTCGTCGACGCGTCGGTCATGCCCGCGGTGCCCCGGGGCAACACCAACGCCCCGACGATCGCGATCGCCGAACGGGCCGCCGACCTCATCGCCGGCGGCCCGCTGCTGCCCCAGGTCGAGTTCGCCTGACCGGGGCCTGGTCGTTCGCGCCGCCGGGTGAGCCGGCGGCGCATTGAGGAGTCCTTCGCGCCGCCGAGTCCATCGGCGGCGCGTCTCCGCGTTCGGTGAGCTGTGCGTCCGCGTTGAGCCCCGCCCGGATGGAGGGCGCCTGTACGGGCGGGACTCAGCGTGGGCGCACAGATCCCTGCGGAGATCCGTGCGGTCACCACGTACGCCGCGCGGTCACCGCGTACGGCCGCGCAGGAGGCGGCGGACCCGGTTCTCCTGCCGCGCCTCGACGCGCAGCTCGCGTCCGCGCTCGTCCATGAGGGCCCTGAGGATGTCGGGGTGCATCGTTCGTGCTCCTTGCCGTGCGAGCCGGCCGATCCGGCCTCGCATTGACAAGATTCGTCCTAAGGCGGTGGGTGGGGCATCGGAACAATGCCTCATCCTCGCGGCCGGTCCGTGGCCGGCGCCGACTAAGTCCCACCATCGGGTGAGAGTGAGCCGACTAAGCCATGCCGTGCGCGGCGGTGAGACGTCTAAGCCGCCCTGAGGCCGCTGAGACGTCTAAGGCGCGCGCCGGGGCGGAGGGGTTCCATGGTGCCGTTCTGGTTACCGGTGATGCTTATCCAGAGTTTCGGTCCATTGACTGCGCGTGACACCAGAGGCTAACGTCCCCGTAATCCACGAAAGCTGAATGGTGTTCCACATAGTGGAACGATCGAGCCTCGGGAGGTAGCGTGGCGATCCCCCAAGCGGAGCTGCGAAGGCTGTCCGAACGCGCCGTCGACCACGTGATGAGCAGCCACGGCACCGACAGCGGGCGCCGTACGGGCTGGTTGATGATCTCGACGATCCTCATCGAGGCGTGGGACCTCTACTCGATCTCCTTCCTGCTGATCTTCATCAAGAAGGACTTCCACCCCAGCACCGACATGCTGGCGCTGGCCTCGGCCGCGGTTCAGGCCGGCGCCCTGCTGGGCGCCTTTCTCGGGGGATGGATCGCCGACCGCATCGGCCGCCGCAAGGTCTTCCTCGGCACGATGGTGCTGTTCACCATCCTGGCCGTCGCACAGGGGTTCGCGACGAACATCTGGCAGCTGGTCATCATCCGCTTCCTGCTCGGGTTCCCCCTCGGCAGCGACATCTCCTCCGGCTACGCCTACATCATGGAGGCGATGCCCAAGGGCAAGCGCGAGGTGATGGGCAACCGCTGGCAGGGGATGTTCGGCATCGGCGAGGTCGTCGCCATCGCGGTCATCACCGTCATGTACCTGTCGGGCATGGACCACAGCCTCCTGTGGCGCGTCGGCCTCGCCCTGGGCGCGCTCCCCGCCCTGGTGCTGCTGCTCGGCCGGCTCCACGTGCCGGACACGGCCCTCTGGCTCATCCAGCGGGGTAGGTTCCGGCAGGCCAAGAAGGTCTCGATGGAGATGTTCGGCGACCCGCTGGAGATGCTCCCCGACGAGGACCACCAGATCGACCGGCCCCGTACGAGCGACTTCCTCAAGAGCATCTGGAGCGACCGCACCCGCCGCCGGGCCAGCATCTTCGCCTGGATCTCCAACGCCATGCAGGGCGCGGAGTTCGCCGCGTTCGCGTTCTACCTGCCGACCATCCTCGTGCTCACCGGCGTCTCGGGAATCGGCGCGACCAACTTCGTCACCGGCGCGATCTACATCGTCGCCACCATCAGCGGCTTCGTCGCACCGATGGTGACGCCCAAGCTCGGACATCGGGGCGTGGCCCGCTGGGGCTTCGGGATCGCCTTCGTCTCCCTGCTGCTCGCGGCGCTCTTCCTCCACCTCGAGTGGAAGTGGCTGGTCCCGGTCGCCGCGGCCGGCCTCATGTGGGGCCACTACTGGGACGCCTCGAACGGCATGACGATCGCGTCGATGGTGGCGCCCACGCGCTACAAGGCGACGGCGTCCGGGTTCGGCTACATCTTCGTCAAGCTCGCGGCGTTCCTCACGATCTACGGGTTCCCCGTGCTGTTCGACCACCTGGGCGTCCCCCTCGCCACCGTCGTCGTCTCGCTGATCTCCCTGACCGGTTACCTCGCCGCGACCTACATCCTTCCCGAGGTGTACGGCTACGTTGAGCAGGAGAACGGCACCGAGAAATCCGGGACGACGACGGTCCGCGAGGCGGGCCCGGAGGTGGCGAGCTGACTTCCGACGCGGTACGGCGCGACGCGGCGGCCCGTACGGGCCGCCGCGTCGTCCACCTCGGCCTGGGCAACTTCCACCGCGCCCACCAGGCGGTCTACACGGCGGACGCCCAGGACCCGGCGGAGCCGTGGACGATCACCGGCGTGGCCACCACCAACCGGGACGTCGTGGCCACGCTCCGGGCGCAGGACATGCGGTACACCGTGCTCACGATCGCCCCCGACCGGGTTCGGGCCGACCCGATCGACGTCATCACGGATGCGTTCACGGCCGCCGACGAACCGGCCCGCGTCGTCGACCTGCTCGCCGACCCGGGCACCTCGCTCGTCACCCTCACCGTCACGGAGAAGGGCTACACCTACCTGCCGGGCAGCCGGCGGCTCGACCTGGACGATCCCGGCGTCGCCCACGACCTGCGGGATCCCGAGCCGCGTACGACCGTCGGCCGGCTCGCCCGCGGCCTCCTGCGCCGCGCTCAGGGGGGCGGCGCACCGCTCACCGTGCTCAGCTGCGACAACCTCGCCGCGAACGGCACCTTCCTCCGGGGCCTGCTGACCGAGTTCGCCGGCGCCCTGCCCGGAGCGGACGGCGAGACGCTGGCGCGCTACCTCGACGCCGTGACGTTTCCGAACACGATGGTGGACCGCATCGTCCCGGCGACGACGGACGAGCACCGGGCGCAGGCGGCGGCCGCGGGGTTCGACGACCGCGTCCCGGTCCCGGCGGAGCCATTCCGGATGTGGGTGATGGAGGACCGCTTCGCGGCCGGGCGGCCCGCCTGGGAACGGGCCGGGGCGATCCTCACCGACGAGGTCGCCGCCTACGAGGCCATCAAGGTGCGGTTCCTCAACGGCACCCACTCGCTGCTCGCCTACCTCGGCATGCTCGCCGGCCACCCGCTCATCGCCGACGCGGTCGCCGACGAGCCGATCGCGACGGCCGCGTGGCGGCTCGGCGACGAGTACCGGCCCACGGTCACGGTCCCCGCCGGATTCGACCTCGACCACTACCGCGACGACCTGTTCGACCGCTTCGCCAACCGCCCGCTGGGCCATCTGACGCGGCAGGTCGGCTCGGACGGCTCACTGAAGCTCGCCCAGCGCGTGCCCGCGGCCGTCTCCTGGCACCTGGACCACGGGCGGGCGCCCCGGGTGCTCGCCCTGCTCGTCGCCGCCTGGATCCGGGCCGTCGGCGAGCCCGACAGCGTCACCGCCCCGGCCGTCGGCCGGGCGGCCGACCCGGCGGCGGACCGGCTGACGGCCCTGGCGGAGCGCACGTCCGGGTCGGAGGACCTGGCCCGCGCGGTCCTCGCCGACGAGCGCCTGCTCGGCGGTGGCAGCACGGCGGACCCCCGTTTCGTCACCGCCGTCGGATACCTCCTCGGCGCCCTGCGCGAGGGCGGCGTACGCGCGGCGACATCAGAGATTGGGAACACAACATGACGACACTTCCGGCGCTGATCTGGGAGGGCGGCACGGAGGCGGCCGTCGTCGAGGTGCCACGGCCGGAGACGCGTGAGGGCTGGTCCCGCGTACGCGTCGGGTACACCGGGCTGTGCGGCAGTGACCTGCACATCCTGGCCGGGGAGCACATCCGGGCCCGGCCGGGCACCGTCATCGGCCACGAGTTCGTCGGCACGCTCGACGAACCGGCTGCGGGGCTGCCGGCCGGGACGCCGGTGTTCGTGAACCCGATGGTGCACTGCGGCGTCTGTGACGCCTGCACGCGCGGCCTGGTGAACATCTGCCAGTCCCTGACGTCGGTCGGCATCGACTATCCCGGGGGCGCCTGCCCGGAGGTGGTCGTGCCGGACTACGGGCTGTACCCGCTGCCGCCCGGGATGCGGCTGGTCGACGCCGCCCTGGTGGAGCCCCTCGCCGTCGGCGTCCGGGCCGTCCGGCGGGGCGAGGTGCGCCTCGGCGACCGCGTCCACGTCATCGGCGCGGGCCCGATCGGCTGCATCGTGGGCCTGCTGGCGGGCATGGCCGGGGCGGTCGAGGTGACCGTGTCCGAGCCGTCGGCGTTCCGCCGGGAGCAGGCGGCGGCGCTCGGCCTGACCGTCGTCGAAGGAGGTGCCACCCCAACGGCCGACGTGGTCTTCGACGCGACCGGGCATCCGGCGGCGGCTCCCGAGATCACCTCCTGGGCGCGGCCGGGCGGGCGGATCGTCCTGGTCGGGGCGTACCCGCCGGCACCGCAGCCGACCGCCCTGCTATCGATCATGTTCGCCGAGTTGACGCTCGTCGGCACGCGGATCTACACCCGTCCGGACATCCTCGCCGCGATCGAGCTGATCGCCTCTGGCCGCGTCGACGTGTCCCGCTTCGTCACCGAGGTCGTGCCGCTGCGCGACGCCGCCAAGGCCGTCGAACGGCTGCGGGCGGGAACCGCGATGAAACTGCTGCTCGCACCGGAGACCCCATGAAGATCGCCGACGCCCAGGTCATCGTTACGGCCCCGGGCCGCAACTACGTCACCCTCAAGCTGGTGACCGACGACGGCGTCGTCGGCTACGGCGACGCCACCCTGAACGGCCGCGAACTGGCCGTCGCCGCCTACCTGAGCGAGCACGTGCTGCCGCTGCTGGCCGGCCGGGACGCCTCCCGGATCGGCGACACCTGGCAGTACCTCTACAAGGGCGCGTACTGGCGGCGCGGCCCGGTCACGATGACCGCGATCTCCGCGGTCGATCAGGCGCTGTGGGACATCAAGGGAAAGGTCGCGGGCCTGCCGGTGTACGAGCTGCTCGGCGGCAGGGCCCGGGAGGCGCTCACCGTCTACGGGCACGCCAGCGGCGCGGACCTCGACGGCCTCCTCGCCGACGTCGCACGACACCTCGAGCGCGGGTACTCCGCCGTGCGCGTGCAGGCGAAGATCCCCGGGATGGACTCCACGTACGGCACGCACACCGGCGCGCAGATCTACGAGCCCGCCTCCGGCGCGCTGCCGGCGGAGGAGACCTGGAACACCGCCGCGTACCTCGACTTCGTCCCGACCATGATGAAGCGGGTCCGGGAGGAGTTCGGATACGGCTTCCACCTGCTGCACGACGTCCACCACCGGCTCACCCCGATCGAGGCGGCGCGGCTCGGCGGCGCGCTGGAGCCGTACCGCCTGTTCTGGCTGGAGGACGCGACCCCAGCAGAGGATCAGGAGGCGTTCCGGCTCATCCGCTCGCACACGGTGACGCCGCTGGCGGTCGGCGAGGTGTTCAACACGATCTGGGACTGCCGGCAGCTGATCACCGAGCGGCTCATCGACTACATCCGGACGTCCGTCACGCACGCGGGCGGGATCTCCCACGTGCGCCGGATCATGGACCTGGCCGACCTGTACGGCGTCCGGTCCGGCTCGCACGGCCCGGGTGACGTCTCACCGGTCGGCCTCGCCGCCAACCTGCATCTCGACCTGGCGATCCCGAACTTCGGGATCCAGGAGTACATGGGCCACCGCGACCCGGCCGGTGAGGTCTTCGACTGGGGCTACCGCTACGAGGGCGGCATGCTGTGGCTGTCGGACCGCCCGGGCCTCGGCGTCGAGGTCGACGAGGAGGCCGCGCGACGGTACCCGTACGACCCGAAATACCTGCCGGTCGCCCGGCTGGCCGACGGCGGCATGCACGACTGGTGACCGACTCAGCGGTGGCGGCGGCCGTGCAGCAGGCTGACGAGCTGCAGCAGCTTGGCCATGTCCTTGTCGGTGCGCTGGAACGACGTGAGGTTCATCGGTGGGGAGAACCGCTGCCGGGTGATGGCCTTGGAGCGGGCGAACTCCCGTAGGCCGTCGGCGCCGTGGATGCGCCCGAAGCCGGAGTCGCCCACCCCGCCGAACGGCAGGGCCGGGACGGCCGCGAAGGCGATCACCGCGTTGATCGAGGTCATGCCGCTGCGCAGCCGGCGTGCCGCGTCCATGGCCGTCGAGCGGCTCCGGGAGTAGACCGCGCCCGCGAGGGCGTACGGCGTGGCGTTCGCGCGGGTGATGGCCTCGTCCACGGACTCGACCCGGTGCACGGTGATGGTCGGGCCGAACGTCTCCTCGCGGACCGCCGCGGAGTCGTCCGGGACGTCGACGAGGATGACCGGCTCGACGTAGGGCTCCTTCACCGCGTCGGCGCCGCCGACGAGCGCCTTGCCGCCCCGCGCGAGCGCGTCGTCGACGTGCCGCTGGATGACGTTCAGCTGGCCCGGCATGGTGATCGGGCCGTACGCGGCGGTGCGGTCCTCGCCGGGTCGCAGGGTCCGGGCCCGCGCGGTGAGCCGGGCGACGAAGGCGTCGTAGACGCCGTCGACGACGTACACCCGCTCGACGCCGGCGCAGGTCTGGCCCGCGTTGGACATCGCGCCCCACAGCGCCGCGTCGGCGGCGTCGTCGAGGTCGGCGTCGCTGTTGACGATGAACGCGTCCTTGCCGCCGCACTCGGCGACGATGGGGGTGAGGCGCTCGGCGCAGGCCACCATGACCTTGCGGGCGGTCGGCGACGACCCGGTGAAGGCGATCTTGTCGACGGCGCCGCGGGCGAGCGCCGCGCCGGTGTCGCCGAGGCCGGTCACGACCTGGAAGACCGGCTCCTCCGGGATGACCTCGGAGATGATCTCGGCGAGCAGCAGGCCGATGCCCGGGGTGTACTCCGAGGGCTTGAAGACCACCGCGTTGCCCGCCGCCAGGGCGTACGCGATGGAGCCGACGGGCGTGAACAGCGGGTAGTTCCACGGGCCGATCACGCCGACGACGCCGAGCGGCTGGTACTCCAGGACGCACTTCTGGTTGATGGCGACGATGCCGGGGAAGACGCCGCGCGGGCCGAGGACCTTCTGGGCGTGGCGCGCGGCCCAGTCCAGGTGCGTGATCGCCAGGACCGTCTCGAGTTGGGCGTCCGCCACCGGCTTGCCGGTCTCCCGGTGGATCGCGGTCGCCACGCGGTTGAGCGCGCGGGTCAGGGCGCCCTTGACGTTGAGCAGCCGGACCTTGCGCTCCTTCCAGCCGAGGCCCGCCCACCAGATCTGCGCCGCGCGGGCGCGCTCGATGGCGGCGTTCACCGCGGCCTCGTCGTGGACGGGATGCTCGCCGACGACCTCACCGGTCGCCGGATCGAAGGAACGGAACGTCGCGGCGGTCTTCTCGTTCGCGGTCGCGGTCATCGGCGTCACCCGGTCTATAACGAGGTTCGGTTTCCCCGTAAGTTACCCGTTTCGGCCGGGCGGAGGCAGGATGCCGCGTTCGAGCGCCGCCGTCACCGCGGCGGTCCGGTCGGAGACCCCCAGTTTGCCGAACGTCCGCAGCAGGTGCGTCTTCACCGTCGCCTCGCTGATCAGCAGCTCCTTTCCGATCTCGGCGTTCGTACGGCCCCGGGCGACGAGCCGCAGCACGTCGATCTCCCGGCGCGACAACTCCACCGGCGAGCGCATCCGGGACACGAGCTTGGCCGCCACCGACGGGGCCAGGACCGTCTCGCCGCGCGCCGCCGCGCGTACGGCCTGCGCCAAGTCGTGCCGCGAGGCGTCCTTGAGCAGGTAGCCCGCGGCACCCGCCTCGACGGCGCGCAGGATGTCGGCGTCCGTGTCGTACGTCGTCAGCACCACGACGCGCGTCTGCGGGCGCTGGACGAGCACCCGCGCGGTCGCCTCCACGCCGTCCCCGCCCGGCATGCGCAGGTCCATCAGCACGACGTCCGGTTCGTGCGCCCGTACCGCCGCGACCGCCTCGGCCGCACCTCCGGCCTCGGCCACGACCGTCAGGTCCTCCTCGGCCGACAGCATGCCCCGCAGGCCCTCACGGACGACCGGGTGGTCGTCGACCAGCAACACCGTGATCACGCCGGCACCTCCACCACGACCGCGGTTCCCGCTCCGGGCTCGCTCCGTACGTCGAGGGTGCCGCCGACCTGGCCGACGCGTTCGCGCATGCCGTGCAGCCCGAATCCGTGCGACGCGCCCGGCGCGAAACCGACGCCGTCATCGCGTACCTCCAGGCGCACCGACTCCGTCGCGTACGCCAGGCCGACCTCGACCCGGTCGGCCTTCGCGTGCTTGCGGACGTTGGACAGGCTCTCCTGGGCGACGCGCAGCAGCACGACCTCGGCTCCGGCCGTCAGCCGTCGCGGCTCGCCGGTCAGCGTGTAGTCGGCCGTCACCCCCAGCTCCTCGCGGAGCCGCTCCGCCAGCCGCTCCACGGCCTCGTCCAGCGAGGACCCGCCGAGCGGCGCGGGCGGCAGGGCGGCCACCAGCGCACGGGCCTCGGCGAGGTTCTCCCGCGCGGTGCGCGCCGCCAGGCCGACCTGCCGTCGCGCCGCCTCCGGGTCGCGCCCGACGTACGCGTCGGCGGCCTGCAGCAGCATCAGGATGCTCGTGAAGCCCTGCGCGAGCGTGTCGTGGATCTCCGCGGCCATCCGCTCGCGCTCGGCCATCACGCCGGCCTCCCGGCTGACCTCGGCCAGCTCCGCCCGCGTCGTCTCCAACTGTGCGATCAACTCCCGGCGCTCCCTGCTCTGCTCGATGATCCGCTCGATCCAGAGGCCGAAGAACGCCGAGAAGCCGATGACCACCACCGTCCAGACCAGGAACACCGCGATCGAACCGGCGTCCGGGCCGCCGCGGAGGAACCGCAGCGCGGGGACCGCGTTGAGGAACACCAGCGCGACGACGCTCGACTGCCAACGCATCAGCATGAAGCACAGCGGGGCCGCGGCGAACAGCACGAGCGCGCTCTCCGGGGCGACGAGCGCCGCCGCGGAGCACAGCACGATCATCCCTGCCACGTAGACGTACGTCATCGGGCCGGGGCAGTCCCGCCGGAGGAGCCGGCGGCCGAGGAAGAGGTACCACGGCACCAGGGCGAGCAGGAACGCGGCGGTCGGCGCGCTCCTGCTCGGCGGCTCGACCGCCAGCACGTACATGAGCGTCGAGACGAGGACCAGGCCGAAGTACGTCTCCCAGCGGCCCAGTCCCCAGTCCCACGCGTCCTTGGTCGTCATCCGTCGCGGCGCCGTTTCCAGCGGAATGTCGTCAGGCACAGGGTCAAGCCTGCGACACCCCAGGCCGCGAGCACCAGTCCGGTGCGCCCGTGCTCCCAGGAGTGCGCGGGCTCGGACGCCAGCAGGGCGTCCGGCAGCAGCGCCGACCGCAGGCCCTGGCTGATCCACTTGAGCGGGAAGAGCGCGCCGACGTGCTGGACGCCGGAGGGCAGGTCGGCGAAGGTGAAGTACACGCCGGAGATGAACTGCAGGACGATGTACGGCAGGTTGAGCACGGCCGCCGCGCCCCGGCCCGAACGCGGCACGCTGCTGATCGCGATGCCGAGCAGCGTGCAGACGGCGACCCCGGCGACGAAGACCCAGGCGAACGTGAGCCACCGCTCCGGCGTGCTCGGCGGCTTCAGCCCGAACAGGAGGTTCCCGAGCACGAACAGGATGATGGTCTCCAGCACTGACAGCGTCAGCGCCAGCACGGTCTTGCCGAGGAAGTACGCCGCTTTGGGCATCGGCGTGCCGTACAGCCGCTTGAGCGTGCCGTCGTCGCGTTCCTGCGCGATGGAGATGCCCAGGCTGACGAACGTCGTCGACATGATGCCGCTGGCGATGATCCCGGCCGCGAAGTACTGCCGGAAGTCCACGCCCGTATTGCCGACCTTGCCCTTGAAGATCATGCCGAAGATCAGCATCAGCATGACGGGCATGGCGAGCGTGAACGCCACGGCCGACTTCTCGCGGAAGTAGCTCCTCAGCTCCAGGCCCCCGCGGGACAGCCCGATCTGGAGTGTGGACGGCATGGCGGGGGTGGTCATCGCGCTTCTCCGATCATGGCGAGGTAGACGTCCTCGAGGGTGGGACGGGCGACCGTCAGCTCCGGCACCTCGCCGCCGAACTTCTGGCTCAGCTCGGCCACCACCTGAGTGGGGCGGTCCGTCGCGATGGACTGCCGGCCCTCCGGCCCGAGCCAGCCGACCCGCGCGGTCGCGTTGGCCCGGCCGCCCAGCTTCATCGGCGAGCCGACCTCGAGGACCCGGCCGTCGGCGATGACGCCGACGCGGTCCGCGAGCGCCTCCGCCTCGTCCAGGTAGTGAGTGGTCAGGAGGATGGTCGTGCCGTCGTGCGCGAGCCCTTCGATGAGCCTCCAGAACTGCCGGCGCGCGTCCGGGTCGAAGCCGGTCGTCGGCTCGTCGAGGAACAGCAGCTCCGGGCCGCCGATGATGCCGAGCGCCACGTCGACCCGCCGGCGCTGGCCGCCGGACAGGTGTGCCAGCCGCGCGCCGGCCTTCTCGGTGAGGCCGACCGCCTCGATCACCTCGTCGACGTCCCGGGGGCGGGGGTAGTAGCCCGCGAAGTGCCGGACGATCTCCCGGACGCTCAGCTCCGGCTGCTCGTTCGAGGTCTGCAGCACGACGCCGAGCCGGGCGCGCCACTCCCGGGTCGGCTTCCCGGGGTCGGTCCCGAGGACGGAGACCTCACCGCCGGTCCGCCGCCGGTGCCCTTCGAGGATCTCGACCGTGGTGCTCTTGCCCGCGCCGTTGGGGCCGAGCAGGGCGAACACCTCGCCGCGGAAGATGTCCAGGTCGACGCCTTTTACCGCGTCGACGTCGCCGTATCGCTTGCGCAGGTCGCGGACCCGCACCGCCGTGTCGTTCATGCTTCCAGCGTCGTGGCGGTGAGGCCGGTTCGGGATCGGCGGTCCGGTGATTCCCGTGTCCACCGATCGGTGGACACGAGGCGTCAGCGGGGCTCAGCCCGCGAAGCTGACGTTCTCCCAGAACCGGAACAGCCCGTGCCCGACCGAGACGAGGTCCTGGTCGATGCCGAACAGGTCGGTGAGGTGGTAGACGAGCGAGAAGAACTGCTCGTTGACCGCGGGGATCCACAGCAGGGCGAGCAGCGCCATGAAGGCGTAGCCGCCGATCCGGTCCGCCTGCGCGACCCAGCTGCGCGGCAGGTACGGCTCGACGATCCCGAAGCCGTCCAGGCCGGGCACCGGCAGCAGGTTCAGCACGGCGGCGGTGACCTGCAGGAACGCCAGGAACGCCGCGCCGGTCCAGAACAGCAGGTGCGCCGGGTCCTTGGCCAGGTTGGTGATGACGACACCGAGGACGATCGCGAAGAGGAGGTTGGCGATCGGCCCGGCCGCCGAGATGAGGCTGTGCCGGATCTTCCCGGGGATCGCCCCCCGGTCGATGTACACGGCGCCGCCCGGGAGACCGATCCCGCCGAGCAGCACGAACAGCACGGGCAGCAGGAAGCTCAGCGTGATGTCGCCGTACTTCAGCGGGTTGAGCGTCAGGTAGCCCTTGGTCGCGACGCTGCGGTCACCCGACCTGTAGGCGAAGAACGCGTGCCCGAACTCATGCAGGCACAACGACACGATCCAGCCGCTGACGACGAACACGAACAGGAACAGCCGGGCGGTCCGATCCGGGCTTATGCCGTACCGCCAGACCGCCAGGCCGGACAGCGCGAACAGGCCGAGGACGAAGAGGAACGCCGGGCTGGGCCGTACGGAGGACCGCACCGCGCTTACATCGGACATCTATCTGCTCTCTACGAGGGCGGGGACGATATAGGTGCGCAGGAACTCTCGGGGGTCCCCGTCGCGGGGGAGGGCGATCATCGAGGAGATGATCCGGAAGAGGAACTCCACCGCGCCGTCCACCGTAATGTCCGCGCGGAGCAGACCCTCACGCTGGGCCATCGTGAAGTACGGCCGCACGCGGTCGGAGCACAGGCGCAGGACGTGCTCGGCGGCCCCGGCGATGGCGGTCTGGGTGTGACCGGCGGCCTCCGGGGTGAGCAGGGCGGCGACCCGCGGCTCGCCGCGTACGAAAGCGACCGCGTCGACGACCCCTTCGACGATGCCGTCGGAGACCGAGGTCTGCGTGCCGAGCCGGGCGGCGAGCCGGTCGAGAAAGCGGCGCATGTCGCGGAGGAGGACGGCGAGGATCACCTCGTCGCGCCCGCCGGCGAAACTGCGGTAGACGGTCGCCCGGGACAGCCCCGCCGCGGCCGCGATGTCCTCGACGGTCGTCTTACCGACGCCGTACCGCGCGAAGCAGTGCTCGGCGGCGTTGACGACCCGCTCCCGGACGTCGGTGGTGGCCTGCGGCATGCCTCGCAGGGTACCGGTCCCGTGAGGCGCGACACATGAGACGAATATTGATTCTTGTCGCAAAAGGCGTAACGTGGTCGCCGTGTCCCGAGGAGGCTGGATGAATCCGCGTATGTCCATCGACGAGGCGTACTGGGCGATGATGGCCGCCGCGCACCTGCCGGGCGAGCAGTACACCGACCCGCCCGGCGACCGCGGGCTGTTCGGCCCGGATTCGGCGATCTGGCATGTCCACGGCGACGTCTCGGCCGTCCTCGGCGGCGTCTCCGGACTCATCCTCGGCACGCTGAACGAGCCCGTCACCCACGGCACGAACCGCTTCTCCGACTACCTCCAGGATCCGATCAAACGGCTCGGCTTCACCGCGTCGTTCGTGCTCGGCATGACGTACGGCTCGACGCCCGTCGCCGAGCGGCTCGCCGGCACGGTCCGGGCGATGCACCAGCGGGTCCAGGGCGCGATGCCCGACGGCCGCGCCTTCTCCGCGACCGACCCGGACGACATCGTCTGGGTCGGGATCACCCAGGCGTACTCCGTCGCCCGCGCCCACGTCGCGTACCACCCGCACCCGCTGCGGGGCCCCGACCTCGACCGGTACTTCGCCGAGTACGCCGTGATCAACGAGATGCTCGGCGCGCCCGACTCACCCCGGACGCTCGCCGAGGCGGAGGACTACTTCACGGCCATGCGCCCCCGGCTGACCGTCAGTGAGGAGGTGCTCCAGGCCGTCGAGTTCCTGCGCCGGCCGAAGGGCGGCACCCCCGCGACGCGGATGTCCAGCGCGCTCCTCGCGCGCGTCGCGACCGGCCTGCTCCCGGACTGGGCGCTCACCCTCCTCGGCGGGCGCCCGCCCCTTCCGCGCGCGACCCGGATCGCCGGCCACGCCCTCATCCGCACGCTCCGGTACGGCGTGCGGTACCCGATGATCGACGAGGCGCGGGCCCGCTGCGCCGCGGCATCCGCGGAAACAGCGGCCTGACGTAGCACGAGAGTCGGCGCTACGAGCGCTGACGGGTGGGCGCTCAGTCCAGGTCGTAGTCGAGCGTGTAGGAGTGGCCGCCGTCCTCCAGGATGATGATCTGGCCCTCGCCCTTGATCCCCTTGAGATCGCCGGTGCCGCTCGTCTCCACGATCTTCCAGGTCAGCCACGGCTTGCCGTCCTCGCCGCCCGCGTTGTGCTGGAGCACGAACCCGCCCGTGCGGCCGTCCAGCGTGCCCTGGAACCGTTCGATCCCGACGTACGCGGCGGGGTTCTCGGTGACAACGGTGATCAGCTCGGCGGTGCTGGTGCCGACGAGGCCGCCGCTGAACGTCTTGTCGACGTGGACCCGCGTGAACGTGATCCCGTCACGCTCGTCGTACGGCTTCTCGGCGTCCCACGCGTCGAGGGCGAAGGTGCCTTCTGCTCGCTTGTTCATGCGACCAGCATGGCGGCGAAGACTGCCACCTTCTGTCAGGTACTCCGCTAGAAGAGCGTGCCGTCCCGCTCGATGCCGCGCAGCGCGTCGTAGTCCAAGGTGACGCAGCCGATGCCGCGGTCCTCGGCGAGCACCCGCGCCTGCGGCTTGATCTCCTGGGCGGCGAAGATCCCGCGGACGGGCGCCAGGAGCGGGTCGCGGTTCAGCAGGTCGAGGTAGCGGGTCAGCTGCTCGACACCGTCGATCTCGCCGCGCCGTTTGATCTCGACGGCCACCGTCGCGCTCGTGTCGTCGCGGCACAGGATGTCGACCGGGCCGATCGCGGTGGGGTACTCCCGGCGGATGAGCTTCCAGCCCTCGCCCAGCGTCGTGATGTGCTCGGCCAGCAGCTCCTGCAGATGAGCCTCGACGCCGTCCTTCTGCAGCCCCGGGTCGATGCCCAGCTCGTGGCTGGAGTCGTGCAGGATGTCCTCGATCGTGAGGATCAGCTGCTCACCCGACTTGCCGTGCGTGACCGTCCAGCGGCCCTCTTCCTCCTTGACGGAGCACGGGGGGTTCATCCAGTTGAGCGGCTTGAACGCGCGGTCGTCGGCGTGGATCGAGACACTGCCGTCGGCCTTCATCAGGACCAGCCGGGTGGCCAGGGGCAGGTGGGCGGTGAGCTTGCCGACGTAGTCGACGCTGCAACGGGCGATGACGAGGCGCACGGTCGCCCACCTTAGCCGCCGCGCGCGCCGCCCGCGCACGTTCCGGAGGGCGTCAACCGGTAAGTGCCGGTGCCGGGCGGGGGGCGTCATCTTTCACGGTCGTGCGGTGGGCACGTTCGATGGCCTGGCCCCAGTAGGTTCCGGCGACCATGAGCGCGGCGCCGAGGGCGGCCACGACCGTGAGCCGTTCGCCACCGAGACCGATCCCGACGGCCACGGCCCAGATCGGTTCGGTGCCCAGGAGAAGGCTCGCCCGGCTGGCGGAGGTGCGCTGCACCGCCCAGGTCTGCGCCAGGAAGGCGAACACGCTGCAGAACAGGGCGAGATAGATCAGCTGGGTCCAGGTGGTGGCACTGCTGCGGGCCAGCTCCGGCAGGCCGTCGAGGGCGGGCACCAAGAACAGTGCCGTGCCGACGACGGTTTGGACGGTCGTCAGGCGCAGCGGATCCATGGCGCGACCTGTGGTGAGCCGCCCGACGAGCGCGACGTGGCCCGCCCGCACGACCGCGGCGGCGAGGATCAGCACATCGCCGACCTGTGGGGTGTGCAGTCCGCGGCCGGACACGAGGAGCCCGATGGCCAGGGCACAGACGCCGGTGGCGAGAAAGAACCGCAGCGGCAGCCTGCCGCGACCGCCGGCCCGGTCCAGCAGCGGCGTCAGCACGATGGTCAAGCTGATGATCAGCCCGGCGTTGGCGGCGCTGGTATGCGCCACCCCGTAGGTCTCCAGCACCAGAACGGCAGCCTGGGTGACTCCCAGCAGCGCCCCGGCTCGGGTCTCCTCGCGTGTCCAGCGGCGGAATCCGCGACGAGCGGCGACGAGGGCGACACAGGCGAGCGCGGAAATCGCATACCGAGCGAACAGCAGCGCCAGGACGGGGATGGCAGCGGTGACCGTCTTCGCTGCCAGGTAGCTGGAACCCCAGACGAGCGCGACGAGCAGGAGGACGGCATCGATTCGGCGAGCATCAGGCATGTCCTCACGCTGCACCACCAGGACAATGAAGCCAACCACCAACTTCTGAAACGAACTTTTAGTTCGCCTACACTGTGCGAGTGGACGAACGACAGTTGCGGATCCTCCGCGAACTGGGAGAGCTCGGCAGCGTCAGCGCGGTCGCCGAGGCCATGCATGTGACCCCCTCGGCGATTTCACAGCAGCTGCGACTACTGCAACGTTCGAGCCCTGTCCCGCTCACCGAACGCGCCGGACGGCGGATTGTGCTCACCGACGCCGGGCAGGCCTTGGCAGGTGCGGCGATCGAGGTGGAGACCGCCCTTGCCCGGGCGCGGCGCACCATCGCCGACTTCGCCGAGCAACCGGACGGCGACGTGTCGGTGGCGGCCTTCCACAGCGCGGCCACGGTGTTCTTCCCGCTCCTGCTGCGCGGTCTGGCCGGGCCGGGCCGTCCCTCCTTGACTCTTGCCGACGAGGACGTGGCGCAAGACCGCTTCCCCCCTCTCACGCGGGACTACGATCTCGTGCTCGCTCACCGGCTCGACCATGCTCCGGCGTGGCCGCGCACCGTGACCGCCGCCACCCTGCTGCGCGAGCCGCTCGACGTCGCGCTGCCGACCGACCACCCCCTGGCTTCCAAGCGGCAGCTCTTCCCGCGCGACGTGGCCGATCAGCCCTGGATCACCGTTCACGACGGCTTCCCGCTGATGGCCACCATCGAGGCCATCGCCGGCGTCGCCAACCGCCGACTCGACATCGTCCACCGCGTCAACGAATTCTCAGTGGTCGCCGAGGTCGTGGCCGCCGGCGGCGGCCTGGCACTGATGCCCCGCTGGACCTCGCGTCCGCACCCCGCGGTGGTCCTCAAGCCGCTGAGCGGTGTGAACACCAAGCGCCGTATCGACGTACTCCACCGCCCTGAGCGCACCGCACGAAAAGCCGTCCGAACCGTCCTCGACGAGTTGCATCGCGCCGCCGCCGCCATTCAGAGCCGAGACAGCAGCGCGCCTCAGCCGGGTGTCGACACCCGCGATGCGTCCTGATCGGGCGACCAGGAGCACCGGCGTCACCCGCCGAGCACCGCACGGCGGCGCCGCAGGAAGTCGCGTTCGGCGGTGTTCTCGGTGCGGGCGATCGCCGCCTCGTACGCCAGGGCCGCCTCGCCGGTACGGCCGAGGCGGCGCAGCAGGTCGGCCCGGATGGCGTGGTACAGGTGGTGCCGGTCGAGGTCCAGGCCCTCGACGAGGGCGAGCGCCGGCCCGGGACCCTCCACCTCGGCCACGGCCACGGCCCGGTTCAGGGCCACGACCGGGCTCGGGGCGAGCGCGAGGTGCAGGTCGTACAGCTCCAGGATCTGCCGCCAGTCCGTGGCGGCCGCATCCGGCGCGTCGCTGTGCACCGCGTTGATCGCCGCCTGGATCTGGTACGGCCCCGGCCGGTCGCGCCGGAGACATCGCCGGACGAGGTCCTGTCCTTCGTCGATCAGCTCGCGGTCCCACCGGCTCCGGTCCTGCTCGGCCAGCGGGACCAGGGATCCGTCCGGGCCGGTCCGCGCCGTCCGGCGCGACTCGACCAGCAGCATCAACGCGAGCAGGCCGGTCACCTCCGGCTCGTCGGGCATCAGCTCGGCCAGCAGCCGCCCGAGGCGGACCGCCTCCGCGCACAGCTCCGCACGGATCAGGCGGTCGCCCGAGCCGGCCACGTACCCCTCGTTGAAGATCAGATAGATGACGGCCAGCACGGCCCGCAGACGGTCCGGCAGGTCCGCCTCCTTCGGGATCCGGTACGGGATGCGCGCGTCGCGGATCTTGCCCTTGGCGCGGACCAGGCGCTGGGCCATCGTCGGCTCGGGAACGAGGAACGCCCGGGCGATCTCCGCGGTGGTCAGCCCGCCCAGGAGCCGGAGCGTCAGCGCCACCCGCGCGGCGGGGGCCAGCGCGGGGTGACAGCAGGTGAAGATCAGGCGTAGCCGGTCGTCGCGCACCGGGCCCTCCTCGGCCGGTTCGTCCGGGGTCTGCAGCCGGGTGGCCTGCGCCTGCCGGTCCGTGCGGGACGCCTCACGGCGCAGCCGGTCGATCGCGCGGTTGCGGGCGGTGGTGATGATCCATCCCGCCGGGCGCGGGGGCGCTCCGGTCGACGGCCAGCGCCGCAGCGCCTCGGCGAAGGCGTCCTGGACCGCCTCCTCGGCGAGTTCGATGTCGCCGAAGACGCGGACCAGGACGGCCACCGCGCGGCCGTACTCCTCGCGGAAGACCTCCTCGACCTGCGCGGTGGCGGACACGTCAGTCTTCGCCCAGCATCGGCCGTACCTCCACCGGAAGGGAGGTGATGCGGGTGAAGGCCCCCGCCCATTCGAGTGCGGCGTCGAGGTCGGCCGCCCGGACGACCGTGAAGCCGCCGATGTACTCCTTGCCCTCGGCGAACGGGCCGTCGGTCGTGAGCACCTCGTCGTCGCGGAGCCGTACGACCGTGGCCGTGCTCGGAGCGTGCAGGCGCCCGGTGAACACCCACGCGCCGGCGGCCTGCATCTCCTGCTGCCAGGCCTCGACCTCACGCATGATCCGATCCAGGTCGGCCGGGGGCTCTCCCTCGGGCTGGTAGATGCTGAACAGGTACTGCTTCATCGCGTGCTCCTCTTCCGGGCCGGCTCTCACCCTCTACACGAACGGCCCCGGGCGGGATCGACAGACGGCGGCGTCGAACATCTCACGGTTCTCAGTTCGTTCTCATCCAATCTTCATGGGGCGCGGATAGCGTCGCTCGACGCGGGGGCCGACTGATCGTCATAGCCGTTGTCAACCCAAGGTGGCGAACGCATGACCGAGCATGAAGACCACACGCGGTCCCCGGAATCCAGCGCGGTGAACCGCCGTGCCGCGCTGACCGCCCTCGGCGGCGCGGGCCTCGGAGCGGCCGGAATCGTCGCGCTGGGCCGTGCGGCGGCCGGCGCCTCCACCACCCACGGTCCCACCGGTCCGAAGCCGGCGTGCGTGCTGGTTCCGGAGCTGACCGAGGGCCCCTACTACCTCGACTACGACCTCTTCCGCCGCGACATCACCGAGCACAAGGAGGGCGTGCCCCTCATCCTGCGCGCCACCGTCGTCGACGCGACCACCTGCGCGCCCATCCCGAGGGCCGCGCTGGACATCTGGCACTGCGACGCCCTCGGCGAGTACTCCGGCTACACGGCCATGGGCGTCGGCGGCGCGAACGGCGGCGGTCCGGGCGGCGGCCCCCCGCCCACCGGCACGCCGACACCGCCGCCCGGCTCCCCGCCTCCGGGCGGCGGCGGAGGCCACGCCGAGCCGACCGACAAGCTGACCTTCCTCCGGGGCGTCCAGCTCACCGACCGGCGCGGCGTCGTGGAGTTCCGGACGCTGTATCCCGGCTGGTACATGGGCCGGGCCATCCACATCCACGCCAAGGTCCACATCGGCGGCAAGGTCGTTGGCAAGAAGTACACCGGCGGCCACGTGGCCCACACGGGCCAGTTCTTCTTCGACGAGAAGGTCACCGAGCGGATCGGAAGGCTCCAGCCGTACGCGATCAACACCACGCACCGCACGACGCTGGACAAGGACGGCATCTACCGGAACGGAGGCTCGGCCGGCCTGGTCACGCTGCGCCCGCTCCACAAGGGACCGATCACCCACGGCCTGCTCGCCACCATCGTCGTCGGCGTGAACCCCGACGCCACTCACTGACCATCCCGGACGCCCGCCCCGTCCCGCGACGGGGCGGGCCGTTCTGCGGGAGCCCGGCGATTCCCTCAGGCCACGTAAGTCATCGGGTCTGTGGCGTCAGGTGTTCGATCGCGCACTGCCGGAACTCGGCCACCAGACGCCCGTTGTCGTCGGCCCGGGTCGCCAGCACGACTCTGCTCGGGGTGACCCCGAGCAGAGGGATCAGTGTCAGATCCGACCGGGTGGTCTGGACGTGGTCGGGGGCGGCGACGGCGAGGGCGTCGCCGGAGGCTACGAACTCCCACGTGTCGTCCAGCGAGTTCATGATGGGCCCGGCGGGAGCGGGACGGCCGTCCGGCCGCGGTTCCAGGTGCCAGAAGGCGCGGCACGCGGAGTCGAGGTCGGATACCTGGGGCAAGGGTTCGTCGGCGATGTCCTCGAGGACGACGAACGGCCGTCCGGCCAGGCGGTGATCGCGGGGGACGACCACGACGCGTGGCTCGTCATAGAGCGGCGTGACCTGAAGCCGATCGGCCGGGAACGGCAGGCGGGTGACGACCGCGTCCACATGATGGTCGAGGAGGGCCTCAGCGGGCCGGCGCCACCCGAGGTACACCGTCCGCACTGTTGCGTCCGGGTGCCGGCGACGCAGTTCGCGGGTCGCCGCGGTGACGACGAGGCCCGGCATGTATCCGATCGATACGCTGCCGAGCCCGGCTGCCGCCCGCGCCGTGGCGACGGCCTCATCCGCGGCTCGGAGCAACGCCCTGGCCCTGGGCAGAAACGCTTCCCCGGCCGCGCTGAGGCGGCTGCCCTGCGGTGTCCGGTCGAGCAGTCGCACACCGAGTTGCCGCTCGAGGCCGCGGATCTGCCGGCTGAGCGAAGGCTGTCCCACGTGCAGGACGGCAGCGGCCCGGCCGAAGTGCGCGTGATCGGCGACGGCCACGAAGTACCGGACCACCCGGAGCGGCAGATCCGGCGTGGACGGAGTGACCTCGATCATGCCTCCACCGTAGCCAGGGCGCTTACCTCGCCTGCCGTCCTTTGCTGCGCTCGCCTAAGGCGATGCCTCTTGGGCATGTCCGGATCTGGCATGGGCATTGGACGCGCGTCCTGCGCCGGCCACAGGCTGAGCACGGCGCCGCTGATCGCCGAGCACGTTCTCGGACATCGTTTCTCATAACAACGAAAGGACCGTTACCAGTCATGGGGGAAACACTCGTCATCGGCGGCACGGGCGCGATGGGACGCAGGGTCGTCTCCCGCCTTCTCGAATCACCGGATGCGACCGTTGCCGTGCTCACCCGCGATCCTCGTTCGGAGCGAGCCACCGACCTGCTCGCGCGGGGCGGCGGCCGGGTCCGGGTGCTCCGGGGTGACCTGGACGATCCCGGCAGCATCCACGCGGCTGTGTCCGATGTGGACCAGGTGTTCGGTAACACCGACTTCTTCTCGAGTGGCAGCGTACTCGGCGAATACCGGCAGGGGATCACCGTTCTCGAGGCCGCGAAAGCGGCCGGCGTCGAGAGGTTCATCTGGTCGTCGCTCGACAGCGCCGTGACCCTGACCAACGGAGCCATCCCCGTTCCGCACTACGACGCCAAGGCCGCGGTCGCGGCACACATCAACCTGCTCCGGTCGGAGGAGATGATGCGGGAGGAGAACGACGGCTGGTACAGCGAACACGTGTCGATCCTGACGACATCGCCGTACTTCGAGAACCTGCGAGTGCGGCTCGCGCCGGGACGCGGCCCGCTGCCCGACGGTCGTTCCGGGCTGCTGTTCTCACTCCCGCTGGGAACCGGGAAGTACCCGTTGATCGGTCTGGACGACATCGCCTGGTTCAGCGACTTCATGTTCAAGCACTGGCAGAGCTGGGGCAGCCGCGATCTGGCCGTGACGGGAGACAGCCTCACCGGCGAAGAGATCGCCGCGACCGTCGAACGCGTCACAGGAACGCCGTGCGGATACGACCCGGTGCCCCTCGACGTCCTGCGCTCCTCCATACCGGAGGTGGGACACGATTACTCAGCCATGTTCCAGTTCTTCCAGGCACGCGACGTCTTCGGTCTGGATCGGGACATTTCACTCCTCCGTGAGATCCACCCCGAGATGATGACTTTCGAGGGCTGGCTGCGCTCGACAGGATGGGACGGGACCGAGGTAGTGGCCGACCGATGAGTTCTGGTCGCCTGGGACGTTTCACTTGGCAGAGGAACCCACCGGGAGGTCCAACATGGCCAAGGTCTACACGCACATGACGATGTCCCTGGACGGCTACATCGCCGACCCGAAGGACGGGTGCGACGAGCTGTTCGGCTGGTACGGCGCCGGCGGCGTCACCGTGCCGAGCGCCGACGAGCGCTGGTCGTTCCAGGTCGACGCGAACAGCGCGGAGATGCTGCGCGAGATCCTCTCCGGCGCCGGTGCGCTCGTCTGCGGCCGTAGGCTCTTCGACCTGACCAACGGCTGGAACGACAACCACCCGATCGGCGCCCCGGCCGTCGTCGTGACCCACAACGCGCCCCAAGACGCGGCGAAGTGGCCGCGAACCACCTTCGTCGACGGCGTCGCGGAAGGCATCGCGCGCGCCAAGGAGATCGCCGGCGAGAAGGACGTCAGTATCGCGAGCGCCGACATCGCACGGCAGGCCCTCGATCTGGGACTGGTGGACGAGGTCTGCGTCAGCCTCGTGCCGGTGCTACTCGGCAAGGGCATCCCGTACTTCACCGACCTGGCCGGCGCCCCGCACCGCTTCGACGACCCCGTCGTGATCCAGGGCAACCGCGCTACCCACCTTCGCTACCGCGTGCGACGCTGAGCCTTTGAGGACGGCGATGAGTTGGACCGGTGGCGAACTCGTGATGGCGACGTACGTCCACTGCCCGCCGCTCGGGATCACGCGCCTGGCCGCGCGGCTGCTCGCCCTGCGCGCGAACCCCGCCGTGGCCGTCACGATCGATACGGAGCCGCAGCCGCCGGAGGTGCTCCTCCTGCGCGGCCGGGTGTCGATCACCGAGGTCGACGGCATGGTGCCCGAGCAGGCGCAGGCGGCACGCCGTTTCCTCGGCGAAGAGGGCGGTGCCGGGTATGTCGCCCAGGCCTCGCACCCGGACACGAGGATGGCACGCATCGCGCTGCGCCCCACGTGGGCAGGCGTGCTGGACTTCCAGAACCGGCTCCCAGGCATCCTCGGCGGCTGACCGGCAGCCGGCGGACCCAACGCGAAGAGGACCGCCTCAGTCGTCAGTGGTCTGCCGGAGGTAGAAGGTGACGAAGCCGAAAGTGCCGCGATAGCCGTGGAGCCAGGCATGGCGATGGTCGTCCGCGACTTTGAGCGCTTGATCGCTGTCCGGATGCTCCGGGTGGTCGAGGGCCCACCCTGACAGGGTGCCGGTCCACGACCACTCGTAGTCGTCCCACTCGTGCGGCGTGCTGACGTGCCCGTACAGGGGGACCCATCCGCGGGACCGGATGCGATCGACGGTCGTGGCGAGGTCGTCGTACTCGTCGGCGGCGAAGCCGCTGTCGAGGGTCGCCTGGCCGGGCGGGCGCTCCCAGAACCCGTCGCCGATGAGGACACCGCCCCCGGCGGCGAGATGGCCGGCGGCCGCGTCGAGCGTCGAAATCAGGCCCCCGAAGGCATGCGCGGCGCCGACGCTGATCACCAGGTCGAATCGGTGCGGAGACGCGCAGATGCCGTGCGAGCGGATGGCGCAGAGGCGGGTGGGTTCGCCTCCTTCGACAAGGCCGCATGAACTCCTCGAGCCCCGCCCCGGCCTGTGAGGGCACCAGGGCGAGGGCTTCTTGGTCTGTCAGCGTGTGATGCCGTACGCGTGGATCAGTGTCTGGTCGACGGCGTCGCCCGCGGCGTCGGCCGCTTTCGAAGCGGGCGCTCGCGGTCCTGGCAAGATGGCGACATGGAACGAGTGCTTGGAATTGGCGGCTACTTCATGCGGGCCGCCGATCCGGCGGCCCTGAGTGCGTGGTATCGCGATTGCCTTGGCCTGGACGCCGATGAGAACGGCCTATGGCGTCAGGAAGCCGGGGTGACCGTGTTCGCGACTTTCGAGTCTGAGACCGAGTACTTCGGTTCCCGCGCCCAGCAGACGATGCTCAACTTCCGTGTTCGCGACCTGGACGCGATGCTCGCGCAATTGCGCGCCAAGGGAGCGGACGTGGCCAAGGAGACACAGGACATGGAGGGTGTCGGTCGGTTCGGCTGGGTCACCGACCCTGAGGGCAATCGGGTCGAGCTGTGGCAGCCCAACTGACAGTGTCTTCACACCGGTGGTGATGTGCTGGTGGTCGGCAGGGGTTGTTTAGTGTTGTCCGGTGACTCAGCGGCGATATCGGTACGTGGGCCCCGCCGATCTGCTCGCCGCCGTCCGGGCCGGTGAGGAGGGGCACCCGATCCGCTCGCCGGCCGACCTCGTCGTCTGGTCGAGTGGTCGCGGTGATACCGAACTCGACGAGCCCTTCACGTACATCGTCGACCTCGCCGGCACATTGCGGCTGGCGCCCCGGCGAAGTGAACATGTCGCATGCGCCGGCGGCGCGTCCGTCCTAGGTGCCGGAGAGGTCACGTTTCGCCGCGAGCGAGGGTGCTGGGTCGTCGATGAGATCAGCAACCAGTCGACCGGCTACTGCCCGGACGTCACGAGCTGGTCGGCGGCCCGCGACGCCCTCGAGCGCGCGGGACTCGACCACCCCGGCGGCTTCACGCATCCGGTCGTCTTCCGCCGCTGCCCGGCCTGCCACGAGCGGAACATCGTCCGCGACGACGACTTCCACTGCGCTCTCTGCGACACCGAACTCCCCGCCACGTGGAACATGGACTCGCGCACCTGACCGGCCGTGCGGTGGCTTCGAACTACTCGACGTGTTCGTAGAAGCATGTGCGGTCGCCGATTCGGAGTGGACGTCCCGGCGGAAGCGGTGACTCCATCGTCTCGGTTACCGGGATATCTGACCAGTCGACGCGCAATGGCTTGCCATCCGACCCCAGATTTATTCGAGCATTCAGCTCATACTCGTCGACACGCCGACCAGGCCGGTGGATCTGCAAGAGCGGCAGCGCCGCGCGCCAGCCTTCGTCGAATTCATCGTCCTCGTCTTCGAATTCGTCATCGTCCTCGTACTCGCTCGTCTCGCTCTCTCCCAACACGAAATTGCGTGTAGGGGTGTCTGTGTCCAGCGCCCGCTCGACATAGGTGTGCGCGTCAGTGACCGACCCGAACAGGAGGAATCCGGTGTCCCAGTCGTTGTTGGAAATCCATGCGCTCAACCGCAGCAGGGCGAATCCATGACGTCCGTGACTCATCTCGTTCGGCGAGGGTCGGCCGGTGGGCGCCGAGCCAAGGTACGCGAGCGCGGAGCGAGGGCAGCGGTCCAAAGGGTTCCGGCGCAGCGCCTCCTCGTATGCCGCGACGGCGCCTTCGCGGTCACCTGACCAGGTGAGCGCATGCCCCAGCTGCAACGGCACGAGGGAGTCGTCGGGGTCGGCGTTCAGGGCCGCTCGCGTCGCCTGGACGGCCTGCTCTGCGAGCGGTCGGCTCACGCCATCCTTGTCATACTGCTCAATGCCGTTGAGGAATGTGCCGTCGGCGTCATCAAAATCGCATTTCACGTCGAACATCACGACATGTCGCAGGGTGAGCGTCGCAGCCATCGAACGCAAGATGGCAATCGTCGTGGTGGCCTCCGTGTCGCCGGAAGCCGTCTCTTTCTCGGCCTCGTCACAGCAGTGGCGCGCGCGAGCCAGCAGCTCAGGATTCTCCCGCTTGCCATCATGATGCCTGAGAAAGAACTCGCATTTGGCGAGCAGGTCACTCGCGCGCACCAGCCAACTACGCCGATCTTGTTCATCCATGGGGGCGCAGCCTACAGACAGATCAGCGGCCCACGCCGCTACCGGCTCCTGCCGCCAGCCCGGATGACAGCGACCTGCACGCACTCGCCGCCCTGATTCGCGCTGTGGCTGCTTGTACGCCACACGGCGGCCACCTGCACACAGGTCCCGCCCTGGTCCGCGCTATAACTGCTCGTTCGCCACGGCGGCCCGGGAGAATGGAGTGTCGTCATAGCTCCGACAATAGCCCGGCGATCAGCTTTTGAGACTCCAACTCGGAGAGAGCAGCCGAGCGGAGGCGATCAAAGGCCACACCGTACGCTCGAACATCGGATTCGTCTTCCCGGTACGACATCGCGGTCAAGGAGTCGACCGTCACGATCCGCAGGTCGCCGCGATCGCCGACGTCCAAGATCTCGAAAGCCCCGGACACTCCCGGGTGTGTGCCAGCGGCGAAAGGGATGACCTGAAGGCCGATATGTGGTAGGCATGAAATGTCGGTCAGATGCTGTAGTTGGGCGCGCATAACGCTCCGGCCGCCGATCTGTCGCCGCAATGCGGCTTCATCCACGATCGTCGAAAATTTCGGCGGATTTGGTCCTTCCAGCAGCTCCTGACGGTGCATACGGACTGCGACAAGCCGGTCGACGCGCTCGGGGTCGTCCGCGAACTGCCCTTTCTCCATGAGCGCGCGGATGTACGCCTCGGTCTGCAGCAGTCCCGGAATCAGGATGAGCTCGAAGAGCCCAATGAAGATGGCATCGGCTTCCAGGCCGATGAAGTCCATCATCTCGGGGGAGAGGTCGGTGGCGTAGCGCTGCCACCAGCCCTTCTTGCGGCCGTTGCGGCACCAGTCGAACAGGCGGCCGGTCACGGCGGGGTCGGAGACGGCGTACTTGCCGAGGATGTACTCCAGGTCGCGGACCGGAAGGTGATGCAGGCCCTTCTCGATGCGGCTCAGTGACGACGGCGAGCGCATCAGGACGTGGGCGGCGTCGTCTAACGTGAGGCCGGCCGCTTCGCGGTGGTCGCGAAGGGCCATGCCCAGCCTGCGCAGCCGGATCGTCGGCGTGATGGTGGCCATGGCGGCATTGTGACCAGGCGCGAGTCGCGTCGCCACGCGAATCGGCGATGTGCAAATCGGCTCCTCGCCATCACTCCCCTTTGACTAAGCGTGTTGAACGCATTACCCGACGCGACGATGCTTGCGGCGACATCGGCGAGAGGAGTCGTCATGGGGGCGATGATCGTGCTGGGAACTCTGACGCTTCCGGGCAGCGAGCGGTGCGTCGTTCACGCCCGGCGCTTCGTCCGCGACCTGATGGGGGAGGACCATCCGGCCGTCGACGACGCCGAGCTGTGCACCAGTGAGCTGGTCACCAATGCCGTCGTGCACACGACGTCGGGCCGAGGCGGCCATGTCACCATCACCGTCGCGCGGGATGGCGACATGGTCGAGATCTGTGTTGGGGACGATGGCGCGGGTGGCGAGGTGCCGTACGTACGGGATGAGCCGTTCGCGGAGGACGGCCGGGGCATGGTCATCGTGACGGCGCTCGCCGCCGAATGGGGTGTGGAGGCCGAGCGCGGCGGCACTACGACCTGGTTCCGCCTCCGCGGCTGAGAGGCGGGCACGCGGGTGGGGCGGCCGGACCCGACGCCGAGACTCGCAAGGCCGTTGACACCGGTCGATGCGTCGCCTGCGGCGTCATCGGCTGACGCGGGGGGGGCTTACGCGTCCGAGGCGTGGAGCTTGGCCATGATCCGGTCGAGGGCGGCGAGCTCCTCGGGGTCCAGGGCGAGCAGGGAGCGGGGTGGCCGGGACAGGATGCCTTCCGCCTGACGGGCGACCGCCACCCCGGCCGGAGTGAGCGAGACGATCTTGGAGCGGCGGTCCTCGGGATGGACGCTGCGCTCCACGTAGCCGCGTTGTTCGAGGTCGTCGACGACCAAGGTGGTGTACGGCTTCTCGGTCTGGAGGCGGGCGGTCAGCTCGCGCATGGTGAGCGGGCCGGGCAGCAGGCGGCGCAGTGCCTTGACGCGGAAGAAGCTCATGCCGAGCGTGTCGGTGATCTCCTTGCGGCGATCCTCCTGGTTCATGACGACGTCGCGCATGATCGCCCAGACGCGAGCGGCCGCCTCGGGCTCCGGCTGGAGTGCGGCCGAGCCATCCGCGTCCTTCGTCGCGTCGTTCATGGGGTGTCCGCCGTCCTGATCGAGCCGTGGTCGAGCCGCTCCGCGGTGCGCGCGGCGGTCTGCCTGGCCCAGCGGCCGGTCGTGAGGATACCGAGAGCCAGGATCGCGCTGCCACAACCCACGCTGACCCACCATCCGAGGTGGCTGGCTTGCGGGAATCCGGTGCGCAGCGGCCCGTGCACGGCCGAGGTCACCAGGGATCCGATGATGGCGACGCCCAGGGACTGACCGATCTGGCGGCTCGTGGAGGCGACGGCGGCGGCGACTCCGGCCTGGGCGCGCGGCATGCCGGAGACGGCGGTGTTGGTGATCGGCGCGTTGACCATGCCGAACCCGAGCCCGAACAGCACGTACGCGGCCATGAGCCGCCACATCGGGGTGTGGGCGGTGAGACCCGTGAGGATCAGCGCGCTCGCGGCCATCGCCCCGCCCGCGACGATCAGCGGTACGCGCGGCCCGGCCCTACCGACGATGCGGCCGGACAGTGGCGCGCAGACCAGGGTCATCCCGGCCATCGGCAGGGTGAGCAGGCCGGCGTGGAACGCGGAGTGGCCGAGGACGTCCTGCAGGTAGAGGGTGTTGACGAAGAGGAAGCCGCCGAGCGAGGCGAACCCGCAGATGGCGATGACCGTCGCCCCCGCGAACGGGGCGCTGCGGAAGAACCGCGGGTTGATCAGCGGCTCGGCGCGGCGCAGTTCGTACGGGATGAGGCTGGCCAGCGCGAGGGCGGCCGCCGCGAGGCAGCCCACCGTCTGTGCGGAGCCCCATCCGGCGCTCGGCGCCTCGATGATCCCGTACGTGAGGCCGGCGAGCAGCACGACGATCAGGAACTGGCCGACCGGGTCGACCGGACGTGGGTGCGGAGCGCGCGATTCAGGTACGAACCGTGCGCACAGGGCGAACGCGATCAGGCCCACCGGAATGTTGATCCAGAAGATCGCCTGCCAGCCGGCGGAGGCGGCGAGCGTACCGCCGAGCAGCGGGCCGAGCGCCATGCTGATGCCCACGACGCCACCCCACACGCCGATGGCGCGGGCCCGTTCCCGCGGGTCGGTGAACGTGTTCGTGATGATCGACATGGCGACCGGGTTGAGCATGGAGCCGCCGACCGCCTGCACCATGCGCGCGGCGACCAGCCAGCCCAGGCTCGGCGACAGGGAGCACAGCAGCGAGCCCAGGGTGAACAGGAGCAGGCCGGTCTGGAACGTCCGCCGCCGCCCGATCCGGTCCGCCGTCGAGCCCGACAGCATCAGCAGGGCGGCGAGCACGACCGTGTACGCGTCGATGATCCACTGCAGGCCGGAGACGGATGCGTGGATATCGCGCTGGATGGAGGGCAGAGCGACGTTCACGATCGTGTTGTCCAGGCCGACGATGAACAGGCTCATGCAGCAGATAGCGAGGATCAGCAGGCGCCGCCGCCGGTCCGGCGGGGCGGTGTCGTCCGCGATGGGGGAGCTCCATCTAGTTACGTACATATAACTATTATACGCCTATAACCAACCCGTGCGGGTCGGCCTTACCGATGGAGTGGACGCTCTGGGAGACTGCGGGCATGGGTGCTTCGCTGGACAAGGTCGGGGTCGTGGGGCTCGGCACGATGGGCGCCGGGATCGCCGAGGTGCTCGCGCGGAGCGGGCTGGACGTCGTCGGGATCGAGGTGGGCGACGAGGCGCTGAAGCGCGGCCGCGGGCACCTGGAGAGCTCCACCGGCCGGGCCGTGAAGCGCGGCAAGCTCTCGGCCGAGGAACAGCAGGCGATCCTCGACCGGATCGAGCTGTCCACCTCGTTCGGTGCCCTGAGCGACTGCGACCTGGTCGTCGAGGCCGTGCCGGAGCAACTGGCGCTCAAGCGCCGGGTGTTCGAGCAGCTCGACGAGGTCTGCCGGGCCGACGCCGTCCTCGCCACCAACACGTCGTCGCTGTCGGTCACCGAGATCGCCGTCAGCACGAACCGCCCCGAGCAGATCGTCGGCGTGCACTTCTTCAACCCCGCGCCGGTGATGAAGCTCGTGGAGATCATCCACACCGTGCTGACCCGGCCGGAGGCCCTGGCCGTCGTCCAGGACCTGGTCGAGCGGCTGGGCAAGGTCGGAGTCACCATCGGCGACCGCGCCGGGTTCATCGCGAACCGGCTGCTGTTCGGCTACCTGAACCAGGCCGCGGCGATGTACGACTCCGGGCACGCGACCCGCGAGGACATCGACGCCGCGATGAAGGCGACCGGCCTGCCGATGGGGCCGCTCACGCTGATGGACCTCATCGGCCTCGACGTCTCTCTGGAGGTCTGCGAGGCCATCTACCGGGAGACACGGGACCGGCGGCACGCGCCCGCGCCGATCCTGCGGCAGTTCGTCACCGCCGGGCTGCTGGGCCGCAAGACCGGCCGCGGCTTCTACTCCTACGACGAGCCCGCCGCGGCGACCGCAACGGCCGAGGCCGGGACGGTCGAACCGCCGCCCCAGGTCGGGGTCGTCGGGTCGGGCCCGCTGGCCGTCGCCCTCATCCGAGGGTGCCTGCGGGCCGGCGCCCACGTCCGGTTCGTCGCCGGCGACACGGAGAAGGCCCGGGCCGTCGCCACCGCGCTGGAGCAGTCCGTCGCCGGCGACACGGAAAAGGCACAGGCCGTCTCCACCGCGCTGGAGCAGTCCGTCGAGGGCGGCACCGAGCTGGCGCTGCTCGCCGAGTGCGACCTGATCATCGAGGCGGTGGCCGAGGACACGTCGGTGAAGCGGTCGCTGTTCGCCGCCGTCGACGACGTGGCCAAGCCGGGCGCCATCCTCGCCACGACGGCCACGACCGTGCCGGTGATCGAGCTGGCGGCCGCCACGGACCGGCCGAAGGACGTCATCGGGCTGCACCTGCCCGACCCGGAGGGCGAGCTCACCGAGATCGCCACGACCGTGGTGACGGCGACGGAGGTCGCGCGACGGGCCACCGAGTACGTCACCGCGCTCGGCAAGCATCCGGTGCGCTGCCGGGACCGCGCCGGCTTCATCGTCGACGCGCTGCGCGTCCCGTACCTCAATGACGCCGTACGGATGCTCGAGTCCGGGTACGCCCGACGCCGAAGCGATCGACGCCGCGATGCGGTACGGCTGCGGGTACCCGATCGGTCCGATCGCCGACCTGGACCGGATCGGCCTGGGCCACGCGGTGGAGGTGCTGCGCGCCCTCTACACCGAGCACCGCGAGCCCGCGTACGCGCCCTCCGCACTGCTGGAGGAGCTGTTCACCGCGGGCCGTACTTTCCGCTGAGCACCGGTTCGTCCCGTACGACGCAACCTCCCGAGGACCGCCGCGTCCCGTACGATGCTGGTCCCTTGAGAACCGGTTCGTCCCGTACGGCACCGACCCCTGCCTACCGGCGCGACCGGTGCGGGCCGATTCGTCCCGTACGGTCCCGGTCCCCGTACCCTGAACGGCATGAGTCCGCGCAAGAACCGCCGTAACCACGATGCCGCCCGGGAAACCGGGCCCGGCGCGTACGGCGGTCCGCAGCGGACCGAAGAGGGGCCCGACGGCGACTGGATCGTACGGCCGATCGCGGGCGGGGCGAAGGCGTACCGCTGCCCCGGATGCGACCAGGAGATCGCGCCGGGCGTCGGGCACATCGTGGCCTGGCCCGCCGAGGGTGGCGGGCTCGACGACCGGCGGCACTGGCACCGGCCGTGCTGGAACCATCGCCTCAACCGGCTGCCGAACGTCCAGCGGTCCCGTCGCGGCCCGCGCTACTGAAGGGACGGAGATGGGGGAGATCCGGGCGAGCACGGTGCTGCCCGCGCGCCGCACCGACATCGAGTTGGGGACCGCCGACGGCCTCACCCTCGTCGGCGAACTGGCCCTGCCGGAGGACCGGCCGCCGGTCGCCACCCTCATCTGCCTGCACCCGCTGCCGACGCACGGCGGCATGATGGACAGCCACGTCCTGCGCAAGGCGTCGTACCGGCTGCCGGCGCTCGCCGGGCTCGCCGTGCTGCGGTTCAACACGCGCGGCACGACCAGCGACCGGGGGACGAGCGAGGGGGAGTTCGGCGGGGGCGATTCGGAGCGGTACGACATCGCGGCGGCGCTGGAGTACGCCGAGTACCACGACCTGCCGCGCGCGTGGCTGCTCGGCTGGTCGTTCGGCACCGAGCTCGCCCTGAAGTGGGGCCGCGACCCGCTCGTGGAGGGTGCGATCCTGCTGTCCCCGCCGCTGCGCCGGGCGACCGACGCCGACCTCGACGCCTGGGCGGAGTTCGGCCGGCCGCTGGTCGCGCTCGTCCCGGAGCATGACGACTACCTGAAGCCGGCGGAGGCACGCGAGCGGTTCAAGCGGGTGCCGCAGGCGGAGGTCGTCGCCGTCGACGACGCCAAGCACCTGTGGGTCGGCGAGCCGTACGTGCGGATCGTGCTGAACGAGATCGTGCGGCAGGTCGCGCCGGAGGCGTACCCGTTGCCCACCGACGTTGAGTAGAACTTTCGTCGCATCGGCGTAAGAGGTTTTCCACCGCCGTGGACGGTTTCTAAACCTTCGCGACCGAACTCGGCCACGCTCTCGGCGGATCGAATCGCAGCGGTGAGGATGAGCTGTGCTCGTGCGTTCGCCGGGCTGGGCCGCATTCGTACCTGATGAGGTGATAGTCGTGCCGCTGTACAGCCGCGACGTCGGGGACGGGACACCGCTGGTACTTCTGCACGCGTTCCCGCTGTCGTCGGCCATGTGGCTGGCCCAGCGCGAGGCCCTGGCCGAGCGGTTCCGGGTGGTGACGCCGGACCTGCGCGGCTTCGGCGGCTCGCCCCTCGGCACCGTCGAGCCTTCGGTCGACGTCATGGCGGACGACGTGGCCGCGCTGCTCGACGCCAAGGGCATCGACCGCGCCGTCGTCGGCGGCCTGTCGATGGGCGGCTACGTCACGCTGGCGTTCTGCCGGCGGCACCCCGACCGGGTCCTCGGCGTCGTGCTCGCCGACACGAAGGCCACGGCGGACACCGAGACGGCCCGGGCCGACCGGCTGCGCATCGCCGAGCGGCTGGAGGCGGACAAGACCGTCGACGTCCTCCTCGAGGAATTATTGCCGCGGCTGGTCGGGCCGACGACCATGCTGCAGCGGGCCCTGATCTACGGACGCGTGCGTGGCCTGGTGCAGTCGGCGCCCCCGTCCGCCGCGGCGTGGGCGCAACGCGCCATGGCGGCCCGCCCGGACGCCCTGGAAACCCTCGCTGGGCTGCACGCCCCCGCCCTCGTCGTCCACGGCGCGGAGGACGAGATCACGACGGAGGACGACGCCCGGGCGATGGTCGAGGCGCTCCCGAACGCCGAGCTCACGCTCGTACCCCGCTCCGGTCACCTGCCCCCCGTCGAGCAGCCGCAGCTGTTCAACGAGGCGGTCGGGGAGTTCGTCGCCGCGCTGGGCCGTACGATCCGCTGACGCCGGATCACTGTTGCTCCTGGCGGGGCATGACGACCTCGCGAATGATCAGCGCGACCGCGGCCGCCGCGGGGATGGCGAGCAGCGCGCCGATCATGCCGAGCAGCGCGCCGCCGATCAGCGCCGCGATGACGGTGACGGCCGGCTGGACGTCGACGGACTTCTTCATCACGCGCGGCTGGACCACATAGTTCTCGACCTGCTGGTAGATCAGGAAGAAGATCGCCGACGCGATGCCGATCCAGAAGCCGGAGAAGAACGCGATGGCGGTGACGAGGACCGCCCCGATCGTCGCGCCGATGAGCGGGATCAGGTCGGTGATGGCCACGAGCAACGCCAGCGCGATGGCGTACGGCACGTCCACGATCAGCAGGAAGATGTACGAAGTGACGCCCGCGATGATCGAGATGAGGACGTTGCCGGCGACGTACCCGCCGATGCGGGAGAGGATCTCGTCGCCCAGCAGCGCGACGCGGGCCCGCCGGGTGCGGGGCGCGAGGCGGTACATGAAGCCCGTGATGCTCGGCAGCGACCCCAGGAAGTAGAGCGTGAGGATCAGCACCGTGAACGTGCTGAACACTCCGCTGAGCACCACCTGGCCCACGCCGAGGATGCCGTTGGCGGCCTGCTTGCCGAGATCCTTGTCCTGCAGCGCATCCTTGGCGCGCTGGAGCAGGTGGTAGCGGTGGTCCCAGTCCTGCAGCTTCGGGTTGTTCTGCAGTTGCTCGAGGTAGCCGTTGCCGCTGGTGAGGTTGTTGACGAACGCGGTGATCTGCTCGGTCAGCGGCGGCACGATCGCGAAACCGAAGCCCACGAAGAACCCGACCAGGCACAGGAACACGATGAGCACGCCCCACCGGCGGGACAGCCCGACCCGCGTGAGCGCCTCCACCGCCGGGTTGAGGCCGACCGCGAGGAACAGCGCCACGACGATCAGGATGATCACATCGCGGGCGTCGCCGACCGCCTTGACGAGCATGTACGCGGCCAGCACGCCGAGCGCGCCCCAGAAGCCGAAGATGAACGGGTGACCGCGGGTGAGCGGCCGGCCCGGACGGCCGAAGGGGAAGAGCGCGTCGACGCCCGCCTCACGCTGCCGGGCCTCGATGTCGGTGACCGGGTCGACGGCGGCCACCTCGCCCGCGGGCCCGGGACTCTCCGCGAGGGTTCCGATCTCCTCGCGCTGCTCGCCGTCGATGGGGGGTTCGGCAGGCACGCCCGTCTCCTTGCGTTTGTCCCGAAATGATGACAAGAGCCTAGGAGATCACTCCTAGGCTCTTCACCATCTCGTGCACCGATCCGCGGTGACGCAGGTCACCGCGGATCGGTCATCGCCTGCCGCCCAGCGGAGCCGACCGTCAGGTCGCGCTCATGGTCGCTCGCCGTCCTCACTCACTTCGCGAGCCCCCTCGTTCCTCGGGCGCTCACTCCGCTCGCTCGTCAGGCTCGCTCCGTCACTCCTGCCACCAGTCGTCGTCCTCGTCCTTCTTCTTGGCCTCCGCCGCCGGCGGCGGGGTGGCCGCGGCGGGCGCCGGCTTGGGTGCGGGCTTCGGCTCGGCCGGAGCGATCGCGGGCTTCTCCGGCGGCGCGGCGATGGCCTCGTCGCCCCCGCCGCCGCCCATCGGCGCGGAGACCCCGCCGATGAGCTGACGCAGCTGGTTGAGGTGGCTGGTGATGCTGTCGCGCTGGCGCGTGAGCTCGTCGACCTGCCGCTGCGCGGTGGTGCGCATCTTCTCGGCTTCGTTCTTGGTCTCGGTGAGCAGCTGCTCGGCCTGGGACTTCGCCTCGGCGATGATCTGCTCGGAGCTCTTGCGGGAGTTGGCGACGAGCTGCTTGGCGTGGTTGTCGGCCTCGCGGCGCGTCTGCTCGGCCTGCTGGGTCGCCTTGGTGGCCCGCTGCTCGGCGGACGCGGCGCGCTGCTCGGCCTCGGCGACGAGCTTCTGGGTGGCGCTCTGCGCCGCCGCGTGCCGCTCGGTGTCCTGCCGCTCGGCCTCTTCGCGCCGGGCGGCCAGCTGGATCTCGAACTCGGCCTCGGCCTGAGCCCGCTGCGCATCGCTCTCCTCGAGGATGCGCTGGGCCTGCGCCCGCATCTCGTCGGCCTGGCGCTTGGCCGTGGTGAGGATCTCGTCGCGCTCCCGCTTGGTGGACGCCCGCAGCTGGGCGACCTCCCGCTCGGTGGTGGTGCGCAGCTTGGCGATCTCTCGCTCTGCGCCGGCGCGCTTCTCGGCGACCTCGTGGTCGGCGGTGGCGCGCAGCTTCGCGACCTCGCGCTCGGTCGTGGAGGTCAGCTCGTCGGCGTGCCGGCGAGCCGTCGTGCGCACCTCCTCGGCCTCACGCTCGGCGGTCTGACGCATGTCGTCGCCCTCGCGCTTGGCGGTGGCGCGGACGTCGGACGCTTCGCTCTCCGCGGCGGCGCGCAGCTCCGCTGCGTCGACCTTGGCGGCGGCCTTGATCTCGTTGGCCTCGGTGCGGGCGGCCTGGACGAGCTCGGTCGCCTGCTCCTCGGCGAGGCGCAGCAGCTGCTCGATGCGTGCGCCGAGACCGGAATAGGTGGGTCGCTCCTGCTCCTGGAGCTGGCGATGCGCGTCGGAGAGCTCGCGCTGCAGCGCCTGGGTCTGCTCGCGGCTCTGCCGGACCTCGCCGTCGAGCTGCTTGATGTGCTCTTCGACCTGGTGCCGGTCGTAGCCGCGCAGCACCACGTCGAACTCGCGTGGGGGCGTGCTGTCTTCGAAGAAGTTGCTGAGCTGGGCGTCGATGTCGGACTGCATGAGGCTCAATCCTGCTGTGACGAGACGGCTACAAGTGGTGGAGGTACCAGACGATGGCCGCACGAGTACTGCGTGTTACGGGGTAAGGCACGGGCGGGACCACTTTCCGGCGACAGCAGAGTACTCCGGACACTGCCGTGTTGGGGGCTCAACTTTACGTCCTGGGCAGTTTGTCGTGATTGTCAGAGCCCATGTAGCGGCCGGGTAAGGCAACCGTCCGTGGTGTCGAGCCTAAGGTCAGTGCTAGCGCGGTTGCGCCTGGACGAGTTCGGTCAGCACGCCGCCGACGTCCTTGGGGTGCAGGAACGCGATCGACGCTCCCATCGATCCGTGCCGGGGACGCTCGTCCAGCAGCCTGACGCCCTTCGCCCCGATGGTCTCCAGCGCCGCCGTCACGTCGTCAACGCCGTATCCGACGTGGTGCACGCCTTCTCCCCGTTTCGCCAGGAACTTCCCCACCGGCGTATCGGCGTGCAGCGGCTCCAGCAGCTGGACGTACGACGAGCCCGCGGGCCCGTCGGCGACGTGGAGCATCGCCTCCTTGACCCCCTGCTGCTCATTGACCTCCCGGGACACCACGATCAGACCGAACGTGCTCTCGTAGAAAGCGATCCGCTCCTCCAGATCATGGCATGCGATCCCGACATGATCGATCCGCGTGAGCATGGCGTCGGCCTCCCTGGCAGCTTCTGGATTCCTAATGGGTATGTTGGCAAACGTCGCCCCCATCATTCGCGGAGGTCTCGTTTCCATGGCCGGATCCGTCATCGTCACCGGAGCGCGGACGCCCATCGGGCGCCTGCTCGGCTCTCTCAAGGACTTCGCAGCGGTGGACCTCGGCGCGATCGCCATCCGCGCCGCGCTCGAGCGCGCCGGCCTCACCGGCGACCAGGTCGACTACGTCGTCATGGGCCACGTGCTGCAGGCGGGCGCCGGGCAGATCCCGTCCCGCCAGGCCGCCGTCAAGGCCGGCATCCCCATGAACGTCCCCTCGCTGACGATCAACAAGGTCTGCCTGTCCGGCCTGGACGCCATCGCCCTCGCCGACCAGCTCATCCGGGCCGGTGAGTTCGACGTCGTGGTCGCGGGCGGCATGGAGTCGATGACCAACGCCCCGCACCTGCTGCCGAAGGCGCGCCAGGGCTACAAGTACGGCTCGATCGAGGTGCTCGACGCCACGGCCCACGACGGCCTCACCGACGCCTTCGACGGCGTCTCGATGGGCGAGTCGACCGAGCGGTACAACGCGAAGCTGGGCATCTCCCGCGAGGAGCAGGACGAGTTCGCCGCCCGCTCGCACCAGCGGGCCGCCGACGCGATCAAGAACCAGCTGTTCGACGACGAGATCGTCCCCGTCGAGATCCCGCAGCGCAAGGGCGACCCCGTCGTCTTCTCCGCCGACGAGGGCGTGCGCCCCGACACGACGGCCGAGTCCCTCTCCCGCCTGCGGCCCGCCTTCGACAAGAACGGCACGATCACCGCCGCCTCGTCCTCGCAGATCTCCGACGGCGCGTGCGCGGTCGTCATCATGTCCAAGGCCAAGGCCGAGGAGCTCGGGCTGACCTGGCTGGCCGAGATCGGCGCGCACGGCAACGTCGCCGGTCCGGACAACTCCCTGCAGTCCCAGCCGTCCAACGCGATCAAGCACGCGCTCGGCAAGCAGGGGCTGACCGTCGGCGACCTGGACCTCATCGAGATCAACGAGGCGTTCGCGTCGGTGGGCATCCAGTCGATGCGCGACCTCGGCGTCGACGCGGGCAAGGTCAACGTCAACGGCGGGGCCATCGCGCTGGGGCATCCGATCGGCATGTCGGGCGCCCGGATCGTCCTGCACCTGGCGTACGAGCTGCGCCGCCGGGGCGGCGGGATCGGCGCCGCCGGGCTGTGCGGGGGCGGCGGTCAGGGCGACGCCCTCATCCTGAAGGTCTGAGGACACGGAGTGGCGCGCAAGGTCGACGTCGAGGATCTGGTCGAGCGGGCGAGGAAGGGGCAGCCGCGGGCGCTGGCGCGGCTGATCTCCCTGGTGGAGAACGCCTCGCCACAGCTGCGGCCCATCATGGCCGCGCTGAACCCGCTCGCCGGCCGGGCCCGGGTCGTCGGCCTGACCGGCGCGCCGGGCGTCGGGAAGTCCACGTCGACCGGCGCGCTGGTCACGGCGTTCCGGAAGCGCGGGCTGCGCGTCGGCGTGCTGGCGGTCGACCCGTCGTCCCCGTTCACCGGCGGCGCGCTGCTGGGCGACCGCGTCCGGATGCAGGACCACGCCGCCGACTCCGGCGTGTTCATCCGCTCGATGGCCAGCCGCGGTCACCTCGGAGGGCTGTCCTGGGCGGCCCCGCAGGCCATCCGCGTCCTCGACGCGGCGGGCTGCGACGTCGTGCTCGTGGAGACCGTCGGGGTCGGCCAGGCGGAGGTGGAGATCGCCTCGCTCGCGGACTCGACGATCGTGCTGGTGTCGCCGGGCATGGGCGACTCCATCCAGGCCGCCAAGGCGGGGATCCTGGAGATCGCCGACGTCTTCGTGGTCAACAAGGCCGACCGCGACGGCGCGCAGCAGACCGTACGCGACCTGCGCAACATGATCGCGCTGGCCGGCGACGTGGGGTGGAAGCCGCCGATCGTGCCGACCGTCGCGGTCAAGGGCGAGGGCGTCGACGACGTCGTACGGAGCCTGGACGAGCACTACGCGTGGATGGAGGAGTCCGGCGAGCTCCAGCGGCGGCGGCTGGCCCGGGTCCGCGACGAGATCGAGGCCATCGCCGTCACCGCGCTCCGCGAGCGCATGGGCGACCTGCACGGCCACCAGCGCCTCGACGTCCTCGCCGGAAAGGTCCTGTCCGGCGCCTGCGACCCCTACTCCGCCGCCGACGAGCTCATTCAGGGCGTCACGACAGGCTCAGACGCGTAGATTCGTCGCCTTGACGCGTGTGGAGGTGCGGAATGACGAAGATCCTCGTAGACGTGGACGACGATGCTCTCGCGGCAGCGGCGAAGGTGCTGGGGACCACGACGAAACGCGACACGGTGAACGCCGCGTTGAGAGAGACCGTCACATCGTTGCGCCGGGCTCGCGAACTCGACGCTGCCGGTCACCGGGACGGCGAGGCGACGTAGCCGTCTTCGGGAACCGGGTCGGTTGCCGTAGCCGTCTCCGTGCGGGGTGGGTGGCGGTGGCCGAACTCCAGGGTGAGCAGCGCCGCCGCGACGGGCAGGAGGCTCGCCCACGACGGGAAGGCCACCGCGCGCGGCACGTACCGCGGCCGGAACTTCCGGTTGAACAGGTACAGCGACTCCACCTTGATGAACGGGTCGAGCAGGTGGATCAGGCGGTAGCCGCTCTGTTCGAGGAGGCCGCGCTCGGCGGTGTCGAACAGTTCGCGGAACGCGGCGAAGTTGAGGGACACCTCGTCGATGCGGCGTTCGCGGGCGTACGCCATGATGTCGGCGATCATGCGTTCGTTCAGCCCGTTCGGGCCGTCGGTTGTGCGGCGCATCGCGTCGAGGGACAGCCGGCGTCCGCAGGCGCTCGGCAGGTACCGCTGGAAGCCGATGAACGAGCCCTCGGCGTCGCGGGCGAACACGATGATCGAGGAGGCGTGCCGGCCCGTCAGCAGGTCGTCGAGGTTCATTGAGAAGCCGCGCTCGTCCGCGCCGCCCATGGCCTCGGTGGCCACCGCCTTGAGCCGGGCGCGCTCGTCGGCGCTCAGGTCGCCTTCGCGCACGACCTCGGTGGTCACGCCCGCGTTGCGGGTGCGCTGCACCGCCTGCCGGACGTTGCGCATGCTCCGGCCGCTCAGGCCGAACTCGGTCGGGGTCAGGACGACCTCGTCGCCGATGCCGATCGAGCGCAGGCCGTACGGGCGCCACAGGTCGAGCAGGTCGCCGCGGGCGGCGAGCACGGCCATCCGCCACCCGGAGCGCTCGGCCATCGCGGCGAACTCGGCGATGGCGGCCGGGTAGGAGCGCGGGTCGCCGGCCGGGTCGCCGCCCGCGACGGCGACGCCGTACAGCACGCGGTACCCGATGACGGCGCGCCGGTCCGGGCTGAAGACGTACGACTTGTCGCTGCGCAGCACGAAGGGGGCCAGGGTGTCTGAGCCTTCGTCGTCGACGAGGCGTGCCGCCTCGGCGCGCTCGTGTTCGGAGCCCGCCGGCGGCGGTGGCGCGGGCGTGAGCATGGTGACCAGCATGGCGAGCAGCGCGCCGCCGCCGATCAGGCTCAGGCTGGCCTCGAACCAGTGGTCGGCCGAGCCGGCCAAGTGGACCGGGCCGGGACCCGAGGCGGTCAGGCCCGCGAGGAGCTCACGGCCCGCGTCGGCGGGCGTGGGCCCGGGACTCAGCTGGTGCCACTGGAGGATCATGACCGCGAGGCCGTACGCGATCGCGAGGCCGTACGTGATGGCGCCGGCGCGGACGGCGGTGCGCACCCGGCTGGGCGAGGCCGTGAACTCCCCGCGGAACCGGATGAACGCGGTGAACGCCGCGACGAGGAGCATGAGGCGGCCGAGCTGCCGGGTGTTGAGGGCGTCCAGGGTCGACAGCCCGGTGAGCAGGAGGACGACGTAGTAGGCGACCCGGCGGCGCAGGAGCACTCCGCGCGCGGTGGCGAGGAGGATCAGCGCGAGGAGGAACTCCTGGCCGTTCGGGAAGAGCTCGCCGATGACGAGATGGGCCGGGCGTTCGGGCGTGGAGCCGCCCAGGGCCGGGAGTGCGACGGCCACCGAGGCCGCCGCGATGGGAATGGCGAGCGGCCAGGTGGGTCTGCGATGAAGTGTTGACGTGCCTGCCACGGACACAGCGATCACCCCGGTTTATCCGTAACCGGCCCTTATTTCTTGCTATTCCCCGGTGGGCCGTCTCGATAAGATCACGGTGATGTGGCGTAAGTCACCGTAACGTTTTTGAAGCCCAGAGCCCGCAGCAGGTTCGTGATCATTTGCTTGGTGTTCTCGTCGGCCCGCGCCGCCAGGCCGCTGGCCCCGGCCGCGTCCTGGATCTTCTGCGCCGCCAGTTGGTACAGCTGCTGCTGCTGATTCGGGTTCGAGCTGAAGAAATCGCCGATTCGGTCGAACAGACCGCGCTCCTGAGCGAAGACATAACTGTGTTTCGGATCGAGATTGGTCTTCTCGAGCCGGGCGTGCGGTAGCCGGATCGTCACCGACGTGCGGTTCTTGTCCGTGACCACCGCGCCGTTGCCCAGGTGCGAGAAGTCGACGTAGGAGTCGACGCTCCCCGTGCCCACGAACAGCGTCCGCCGGCCCCGGACCTGGCTGGGCAGGAAACGCGCGTCCTTCTCCAGGTCCACGACGACCTGGAACTGGCCCGTCGCGGCCTCGTATCGGGAGATGTTCTGGATCGATTGCAGGACGGCGGGCCCGCTGCGGTCCTTCGTCTGCTCGCTGAACGGGTTGAGCCAGTGCGGGAGCGCGTGCACGGCCTGCAGCGCGGCGTACGCCAGCGCGACGAGCACAACGAGAAACGCGATCAGGCGAATGCCCGGCCGCCGCGGCGGCCGAGAGGACGGCTCGTCCTCGGGGGCTTCCGGTCGCACCATTCGTCTCACCTCTGGGGGGTTCGGCTAACACCGGATTACCCCGAAGAACCCGGCTCATCCCACGGCGGGGCAGTGATCAATAGCGCAGCCCGTGCCGGTTTGGGGAAGGGCCGACGATGATCACCGGCGGCCGGCCACCGGGGCCGGCGGTCGAAGATCATCTCGGGGGTCGCGCGGTGCGCCGGCCGCGTGCGAGACGTCGGCGGATGCGGCTATCCGGCGGTCTCGGCGTGCGGGGAGACGGCCGCCTGCTCGACCTCGATCAGCGACTCGCCGCGCCGCTTCGCCTCGTACGCCTCCTTGCCGCCGCGGATGCCGAAGAGCCGCTTGGAGATCAGGAGGTACAGGACCAGCCCGAGGTTGATCGTCAGCGCGCCGATGCGGACGGCGGTGATGCGCTCGGTGAGCTCGTAGATCTCCAGCGGCAGGCCGAACGACGTGGCGACCACCGCGAAGTACTCGCCCCACCGCTGGCCCAGCCACAGGCCGACCGCCTCGATCAGCTCGATCACGGCGTACGCCAGCAGCCCGATCGCGAACCAGGTCAGCGTGGTCGACTTCAACGTGAAGACATGGTGGATGCTCTCGACGATGCGCGAGTGGTCGAGATCCCAGCCGACCTGATTGGCGAGGGGTTTCAACAGCGGGACGTCCTTCTCGAACGCCCGCTGGATCGAGCCGCGGTTGGCCGAGAAACGCCACACGCCGTACGCCGCCGCGACGATCAACAGGCCGCGGATCACCCGCTCGAGCGCGAAGAAGCGCATCAACAGCTGGTCGCGCAGCTCCCGGCCCCGCATGACGAGGGGGGCGTGATCGGCGGGGCCCCCGCCGTGCGGCTCGCCGTGGACGTAGGTGCCGCAGCGCAGGCAGCGCCACGCCTCACCGGCGGGCGTGGCGACATGCATCCGGTCGCGCAGCGCCGGCTCGTCGGGGGCATAGGTGATGTGCCCCTTGCGGGCACACTTCAGCAGGCTCCAGTCCACGGCCCGACGATAGTGAATACCGGAGGAAAGAGCACGTTAGTCGCAGTGATTGTGACTCAACGTGACGCCCCTCGCCCAGATCATCGCTCGTGGAAGTCTCTGCCACGCAAAGTGCAGGCGTGGTAGCGGGCGTAGTGGGTGCGCAGCCATCGGCGCCGGCGCTGCTCGTCCCACCGGGCGAAGGTGCGGGCGGCCACGGCGTCGTCGAGCCGCGGCGGGCTCTCGTCGAGCAGCCAGGCCGAGACGAGCGCGCTGTAGCGCGCGCCGAGGACGTGGCGGGGGTCGCCGCAGGTCCGCGCGTCGAGCAGGCTGATCTCGATCTCCTGCGCCGCGCGGTGCGCGTACCCGGGGGACAGGTCGCTGAGGTGGATGTAGACGACGCCGTGACCGGGGCGAGGGAAGTCGTCGTCGGGCCGGTGCTCGATCCGGACGAAGCGGCCCGGCGTGCCGCTCAGCCGCGCGGCGAGGGGAGTCAGCGCCGCCTCCAGCGACGGCAGGGCCGTGTTCAGGGCGGGGTGCACGCAGACCGTGAGCGGCCACTGGCGGCAGGAGTACGCGAAGGCGCGCGGCACGACGGCCGGAGTGCGCTGCTGCCCGTGCAGCCACAGGGTGGTGCCCGTGACGACACCCGCCGCCGCGATCGTCGGCAGTGCCAGCCAGGCGTGCCGGGTCAGCGCCCACAAGTAGCCGGCGACCAGGACGGTCCCCAGCCCGAACGACCACAGGGCCTGGGCCGCGAGCAGTTCGGTGCGCAGTGCGGCGAACAGCCCGACATGCCCCACTCCCGGGGGCGGCAGCAGGTCCGCCCAGGGCTCGGGGCGGGCGGCCGCCCACAGGTAAGTGACCACCGCGACGACCGGAACCGTCGGCAGGCGCGGGACCAGGCGGCCGGCGAGATAGCCGACGACGGTGTACACCAGCAGCGTGAGCGCGCCGGCGAGCGGCCCGATCGGCCTCGGATGGCCGGCCTCCACATGGATCATCGTCTTGGCGGCCACGATCGCGGCCACGACGGTGTAGGCGCAGAGCGTGACGATCCCGAGCAGGAGAAGGTCGAGCAGGGGACCCAGGGCGGGTGAGCGGGCGGTCAGCCCTCGCAGGTAGTCCAGGCGGTGCTCGCGCAGGGCCACCCACGCGGCGAACCCCGCCGACGCCGGACCCAGCAGGCACACCGACGAGAACAGCGCCGCGACGGCGTCGTCCCAGTAGGCGACGCCCGGCAGCATCGCCCGCCAGGCCGCCACGGCACCGAGGAACGCCAGCGCCGGCACGGCCAGGAACAAGGCCGTACGGCGCGCGTCGATCCGCAGCACCCGTCCAAGGTCAGACACCGGCCGGCACCCGCACCCCGGGGAGGGGGACGCACGGCGACTCGATGAGGCGCCCCCGGACCATGCCGAAACTCAGGTCGCACCACCCCGTGAGCTGCGCGGGATCGGCGGCCGTGACCACCACGGCCGGGGCCAGGCCCCGCAGCAACGGGATCAGCTCTTCGCGCTCGGAATCGCCGATGCCGGTGAGCGGCTCGTCGAGAAAGACGAGCTCCGGCTCGTGCACACACGTGGCCGCCAGGCCGGCGCGCAACCGCATATCTTGCGGGAGCATGTCCATTTCGATCGACGCCGCATCGCTGAGTCCGAATCGCTCCAGAATCGCGTCGACCGCCCGGCGGGGTGTGCATTTGTAGTAGGACGCGTAGGCGACGAAGTCGTGGGTGGACAACCCCGACGCCCACGCGAATCGCGCGGGCAGCAGCCCGATCCGGGCGCGCGCCGCGCGCCGCCCGGCCCGCCGGGTCACGTCGTGGCCCAGCACCTCCAGGTCGCCCCTTGACAGGCGTCGCAGGGTCGCCAGCGTCTCCAGCAGTGCCGACCTGGCAGGCCCGGCCGGGCCGGTCAGGCCCACGACACCGTGTGTCACCTCGAACGTGGTGGGACGCAGCAACCACCGCCTGCCGCGGCGGATCCCCAGGTCCCGTGCCACGATCGCGGAAAAATCCCCGATCATAATTACCCCCCGAATTGGCGACGCGTGCGCGAGGGCCGGGGGCGATCACCGCGCTGAACGGTTGCGTGGACGCCCCTCTTTGCCGTCGTCCGCACGCGTCGACAATGGAACTATAACTTGCCTTGATGATGAGTGTCAGCGTTCCTTTGTCGGCCGCCGGGATTGCGGCTGATTCACGGTGATTAGCGGGGCGGACGCGGCGATATCAAGCGTGATTCGGCGGATCCGGGGCCGGTCAGGCGATAGCGTAGGTGAGTGGCAAAGCCGCTCAACCTGCCTTTCGACCCGATCGCCCGTGCCGGAGATCTCTGGGAGCGTCGCTGGGGGCGGTCGCCCGCCATGCTCGCGGTGACCTCGATCATGCGGGCGCAGGCCATCCTGATCGCCGAGCTCGACGCCCTGCTGAAGCCGTACGGCCTCACCTTCGCCCGGTACGAGGCCCTGGTGCTGCTGACGTTCAGCCGCAAGGGCGCGCTGCCCCTGTCGAAGATGGGCGAGCGGCTGATGGTGCACCCGACGAGCGTCACCAACACGATCGACCGGCTGGAGCGCCAGGGGTACGTCCGGCGCCGCCCCAACCCCCGCGACGGCCGCGGCGTGCTCGCGGAGATCACCGACAGCGGCCGGGAGACGGTCGAGCGCGCCACGGCGGACCTGCTCGCCGCGGACTTCGGCATGGGCGCGTACGGCGACGGCGAACTGGATCAGATCGTCGACGTACTGCGCGGCCTCCGCGTCGCCGTAGGCGACTTCGAGGACTAGAAGCCGTCACACGTGTCGAGCGGGGTGTGGTGGCCGACAAGATACTAGGACATCCTAGTATCTAGGGAGTCATCGGCCTGAGGAGCACTCATGGACATCCGGGACATCGAAGAGGGCCGCCGTCGCTGGCAGGATCGATATGACGCCTCCCGCCGACGCGACGCGGACTTCACCACGCTTTCCGGCGTCGAGGTCGAGCCGGTGTACGGGCCGCCCGCCGCCGACCCGCGGTTCGAGCGCATCGGCTGGCCGGGGGAGTTCCCCTACACGCGCGGCCTGTACGCCACGGGCTACCGCGGGCGCACCTGGACGATCCGGCAGTTCGCGGGGTTCGGCAACGCCCGGCAGACCAACGAGCGGTACAAGATGATCCTCGGCGCGGGCGGCGGCGGCCTGTCGGTCGCCTTCGACATGCCGACGCTCATGGGCCGCGACTCCGACGATCCGAGGTCGCTCGGCGAGGTCGGCCACTGCGGCGTCGCCATCGACTCCGCCGCCGACATGGACGTCCTGTTCGACGGCATCCCTCTCGGCGACATCACGACGTCGATGACGATCTCCGGGCCCGCGGTTCCGATCTTCTGCATGTACCTCGTGGCGGCGGAGCGTCAGGGTGCGGACATTCACGGCCTTGACGGCACGCTGCAGACCGACATCTTCAAGGAGTACATCGCGCAGAAGGAGTGGCTGTTCGCGCCGGAGCCGCACCTGCGCCTCATCGGCGACCTGATGGAGTTCTGCGCCGCCGAGATCCCCGCCTACAAGCCGCTCAGCGTCTCCGGCTACCACATCCGGGAGGCCGGCTCCACGGCCGCCCAGGAGCTGGCGTTCACGCTCGCGGACGGCTTCGGGTACGTGGAGCTGGGCCTGTCGCGCGGGCTGGACGTCAACGCCTTCGCGCCCGGCCTGTCGTTCTTCTTCGACTCCCACGTCGACTTCTTCGAGGAGATCGCGAAGTTCCGGGCCGCGCGCCGGATCTGGGCGCGCTGGCTGCGCGACGTGTACGGCGCGACGTCGGAGAAGGCCCAGTGGCTGCGGTTCCACACCCAGACCGCCGGGGTGTCGCTGACCGCCCAGCAGCCCGACAACAACGTCGTGCGCACCGCCATCGAGGCCCTCGCCGCCGTGCTCGGCGGCACGAACTCCCTGCACACCAACGCCCTCGACGAGGTCCTCGCCCTGCCGAGCGAGAAGGCCGCCGAGATCGCCCTGCGCACCCAGCAGGTGATCATGGAGGAGACCGGCGTGGTCAACGTCGTCGACCCGCTCGGCGGCTCCTGGTACGTCGAGGCGCTCACGGACCGCCTCGAAGAGGAGGCCGAGCGCATCTTCGCGCGGATCAAGGACATGAGCCCGGACGGCTCCATGACCGGCGGCATCCTGCGCGGCATCGAGGACGGCTGGTTCATGGCCGAGATCGCCGACGCCGCGTTCACGTACCAGCAGCAGCTGGAGAAGGGCGAGAAGAAGATCGTCGGCGTGAACTGCCACACCCAGGGCATCGAGGAGTCGCTGGAGATTTTGCGGGTCGGACATGAGGTCGAGCGGGAGCAGAATCGCCTCCTCGCGGAGCGGCGCGGGAGCCGGGACCAGGTGGCCGTCGAGGCGGCGCTGCGGCGAATGATCGAGGTGGCCCGGACCGACGACAACCTGATCCCCGCCATGCTGGACGCCGTACGGGCCGAGGCGACCCTCGGCGAGATCTGCGGTGCGCTGCGGGAAGAGTGGGGCGACTACTCCGAGCCCGCCCGCTTCTGACGACCGGCTACTCCGAGTTCGCTCGCTTCCGACGACCGGACCGGCTCACCCCCGGTGGCGTGGGCGGTTCTCCGCGGTCGCGGCTCATCCACGCGGCCGTGGAGCGGGCTTGATCGATCACCTGGCGGGCGCGCGTATTCGTTCGGCGGCGCATGCGGCAGGATGGACTCATGACGTCATCGGACTTCTCGTTGCACGGTGCGATCGACCTCGGTGCGCGACGTGCCGCGGCTCAGAAACAGCAGCAGCGTGCCGACTCGGGTTCCTCGGGTTCCTCGGGTTCCTCGGGGGACTCGGGAGGCTCTCCTCACGTCATCGATGTGACCGACGCGACGTTCAACACCGAGGTCGTCGATCGGTCCCGCAGCGTCCCGGTGCTCATCGACTTCTGGGCCGACTGGTGCGAGCCGTGCAAGCAGCTCGGCCCGATCCTGGAGAAGCTCGCGGGCGAGGCGGCCGGCAGCTGGGTGCTCGCCAAGGTCGACATCGACGCGAACCCGGCCCTGGCCCAGCAGCTCTCCCGGATGGGCGTCCAGGGCATCCCGTTCGTGGCGGCCGTGGTCGCGGGCCAGATGCTGCCCGTCCTCAACGGCGCCGCGCCCGAGTCGCAGGTGCGCCAGGTGCTGGACCAGCTGTTCGCGGCGCTACGCGAGCAGGGCCTGCTGCCCGAGGGCGCCGGGCCCGAGGCCGCCGCCGAGCAGCCGGCCGCCGATCCGCTGGAGATCGAGGCGGAGGCCGCTCTTCAGCGGGGCGACCTCGACGCGGCCGGCGCGGCCTTCGGCCGGATCCTGGAGACCAGCCCGAACGACCCGTTCGCCAAGAGCGGCCTGGCCCTCGTCGAGCTCCAGCGCCGTGCGCAGTCCTACGACCCGGCCGCCGTGCGCAAGGACGCGGCCGAGCGTCCCGGGGACGCGGCCGCCCAGGTCAAGGCCGCGGACCTGGAGCTGATCGAAGGACGGGTCGAGGAGGCCTTCGACCGGCTCATCGGCGCCGTGCGCCGCACCTCCGGGGACGAGCGGGACACCGCCCGCAAGCACCTGGTCGCGCTGTTCGAGGTGCTTCCGCCGGACGACCCGCGCGTGGGCCACGCCCGGCGAAAGCTCGCCTCGGCGCTCTTTTAGGGGTCACGAAATGAGTGTGTGATGGCCGCAGTCGTCACGATCTCCGCGACGTTCGGGGCCGGCGGCAGCGTCATCGGTCCCGCCGTCGCCGAGCGCCTCGGCGTGCCGTTCGTCGACCGGGCCATCCCCTACACCGTGGCCGCCGACATCGGCTGCTCGCTGGAAGAGGCACTCGTCCACGACGACCGCGCCGAGCACGGCCTCGGCCGCATCCTGGCCAGCGCCGCGCGCCTGCCGAACGTCACGCTCGGCGGCATGGACGTCTACCTGCCGCAGCGCGGCGTCGTCCCCGAAGAGGAGTTCGTCACCCACACCGAGCAGGTGATCGAGGAGGTTGCCGACCGGGGCGAGGGAGCGGTGATCCTCGGCCGCGCCGCGCAGATCGTGCTCGCCGGGCACCCCGCGGCGCTGCACGTCCGGCTCGACGGCCCCCGCGAGCGGCGGATCGCCCGCATCGAAGAGTCGCTGGAGGTCTCCGCCGAGGAGGCCGAGCGCCTCCTGGACGACAACGACCGGGCGCGCACCGCGTACGTCAAACACTTCTACCGGGCAGACCCGGCGGATCCCCGGCTTTATCATCTGGTCATCGACAGTACGCGCCTGGCCGCGGCGGCCTGCGCCGACATCGTGGTGAGGGCTGCGCACGCGATCAGCTGACCTCGCCATCACCTCCGCACGCAGGGATGACACCATTGGCGTGCGGAGTCTCGCCTCACAAAGGAGCAGTTGACGTGGCCACCGTGCCGAGCGTGTCATATTCGATCACCGTCCGCCTCGAGGTCCCCGCGGGGGGCAGGGCCGTGAGCCAGCTCACCGGAGCGGTGGAGGGCGCCGGCGGCATCGTCACGGCGCTCGACCTGACCCCGGCCGGTCACGACCGGCTCCGCATCGACGTCACCTGCGCCACCCGCGACACCGAGCACGCCCAGGAGATCGTCGACGCCCTCGAGCAGCTCGACGGCGTCACGATCCACAAGGTGAGCGACCGCACCTTCCTCATGCACCTCGGCGGGAAGATCGAGATGCAGTCGAAGGTGCCGCTGCGCAACCGTGACGAGCTGTCGATGGCCTACACCCCCGGCGTCGCGCGGGTGTCGCTGGCCATCGCCCGCAACCCGGAGGACGTCCGGCGGCTGACCGTCAAGCGCAACAGCGTCGCGGTGATCACCGACGGGTCCGCGGTGCTCGGCCTCGGCAACATCGGGCCGGAGGCGGCACTGCCGGTCATGGAGGGCAAGGCGGCGCTGTTCAAGCGGTTCGCCGGCATCGACGCCTGGCCGATCTGCCTCGACACGCAGGACACCGACGAGATCGTCCGTACCGTCCAGATCCTCGCTCCGGCGTTCGGCGGCATCAACCTCGAGGACATCTCCGCGCCGCGCTGCTTCGAGGTCGAGCGGCGGCTCCGCGACCTGCTGGACATCCCCGTCTTCCACGACGACCAGCACGGCACCGCGATCGTCGTGCTGTCCGCGCTGACCAACGCCCTGCGCGTCGTCGGCAAGGACCTCGCCGACGTGCGCATCGCCATGGCCGGCGCCGGCGCGGCCGGCAACGCCGTCCTCAAGCTGCTCCTGCACGCCGGCGCCAAGCACGTCGTCGTCTGCGACATGTACGGCGCGGTGCACTCCGGCCGCGACGACCTCGACGACTCCCTGCGCTGGATCGCCGAGAACACCAACCCCGAGGGCTACGACGGCGACCTGCGCGGGGCGGTCCGCGGCGCCGACGTCTTCGTGGGCGTCTCCGCCCCCGGCATCCTCACCGGCGACGACATCGCCACGATGAACGACGGCGCCGTGGTCTTCGCGCTGGCCAACCCCGACCCGGAGGTCGACCCGGCCGCCGCGCGCGAGCACGCCGCCGTGGTCGCCACCGGCCGCAGCGACTACCCCAACCAGATCAACAACGTGCTCGCCTTCCCCGGCGTCTTCCGCGGGCTGCTGGACGCGCAGAGCCGTACGGTCACGCTGGAGATGCTGCACGCGGCCGCGCAGGCGCTGGCCGACGTGGTCACCGACGGGGAGCTCGGCCCGAACTACATCGTGCCGAGCGTCTTCCACCCGGACGTCGCCCACGCCGTCGCCGCCGCCGTCCAGAAGGCCGCCACGGCGGCCAAGTGAGGCGACCCCGCCGCTGAGCACGTCTCTCTGCGGCGGGCGTTTCTTAGTGGGTGTCGTCGAACATCTTGTCGCGGCGGCGCGGCCACTGGCGGCCGTACCAGAAGATGATGATGCCGGTGAGCATGGCGGCGATGCCGGTCGCGACCCGGGCGACGATCATCCCGCTGTCGGGGCCGGTGTGGGGCAGGGTCTGGTCCGAGGTCTTGTGGACGCAGTTCGCGTGCCGGTCGACGCTGTCGACCGGCAGGTTGCGCCAGGTCACGGCGACGGTCGTCGTGTGGTCCTCTTTGACGTTGACGGTCGACCGGCGGGTCGCCCCCGCCGGGATGCGATCCGCCACCGAGATCGATCCGTCGGTCAGGATGGCGTAGTCCTGGGCCTGCGCGCTGCTGTTGACGACCGACACCAGGACCGTACGGCCGGGGCACCGGACCTTGCCGATCTGCACCTTGAGCGGCGCCGACGCGCTGACGGTCGGCATCGGCTCCGTGGTCGAGTGCCGGGTGGACGTGTGCGAGGGGGAGGCCTTGTGCTTCGGCCGGGAGCTCTTGGTCGGACGCGGCGTCGTGCTGGCGGAGACGCTGACGCTGGGCGAGGGGGTGCCGGCCGCCCGCGATGACGACGACGAGTCCGTGATCATCGGGAAGACGATCAGTGCCCCGACGATGAAGAACACGGCCGCTATCGCGACCCTGGACAGCGGCATCGCATCCTCCGGGGGGGTGATGATCTACGCCGATATTCTGCCGATTACCCACGCTCCTCGCGCGCGTAACCGACCGACCGGACCGTCCTGTGTTCCCTCTGCCCTCGAGCAAAGCATGATGAAGGCATGGACGACGGCATTTCCACCGGCCGGCTGCTCGTAGCGACGCCGCAGCTGGTCGACCCGAACTTCCGGCGCAGCGTGGTGCTGGTCGTGGAGCACGAGCAGGAGGGCGGCACGCTCGGTGTCGTGCTCAACCGGCCGACCGAGGTGCCGGTCGATCAGATCCTCCCGCCCTGGTCGGAGCTGGTCACCGGGCCTTCGGTGGTGTTCCAGGGCGGGCCGGTGGCGCTCGACAGCGCGCTCGCCCTGGCGCATGTGCCGGGCACCGACGAGCCGCTCGGCTGGCGGGCGCTGAACGGCAGCCCGGCGGTGGCCAGAGTCGGCCTCGTCGATTTGGACGTGCCACCGGAGATTCTCGCGCCGGAGGTCATCCGGTTCCGGGTCTTCGCCGGATATGCCGGCTGGGGGACCGGCCAGCTTCGGTCAGAGATCGAGGAGGGCGCCTGGTACGTCCTTCCGGCGGAGTCCGGAGACGTCTTCGCCGAGGACCCGGACGGGCTGTGGCCCGCCGTTCTGCGCCGCCAAGGCGGCGAACTCGCCTTCGTGGCGACGTTTCCCGAGGATCCGTCACTAAACTGAGCACGTGAGTACGAAGATCCTTCCTGAGAGTGACACCAGGCCTGATCTCTCCCACGGCGATGGTGATCACGAGCGGTTCGCGCACTACGTGCAGAAGGACAAGATCATGGAGAGTGCCGTCAGCGGCACTCCCGTGATCGCGCTCTGCGGCAAGGTCTGGGTGCCCAACCGCGATCCGAAGAAATATCCGGTGTGTCCGGAGTGCAAGGAGATCTACGAGTCGATGGCCGGCGGCGACGGCGAAGAGTGATCGTCAAATCGGCGTGAAGGATGCGCGCGTCGGGCGTCGCCTGACGGCGTGAAGGCTAGCCTCTCCGTCTCGGGGGGATCATGTTGAGACGGAGAGGGCTGAGCGGGCTCTTCGGCGTCGTCCTGGCATCGTGCGCAACGGTGCCCGGGAGCGCGCGCGTCCATCCGACGTACGGGACGGCGCCTTCGTGCGCCCGCCGTACGACGGTGACCCGGTCGGAGCGGCCCACGGACGGCGACACGCTGACCCCGGACCAGATCGGGGCGATGCTGCGCGACTTCGCCGCCAGGCTCCGCGCGCGGTACGGCGGCACCGACGAGCGCGCGCTGGCGGCCGCTCACCGGATTCCGCCGCGGATCGTGGTCCCACTGTGGGTTCACGTGCTCACCGACGGCCAGAACGGCCGGCTGTCCCGCGCCGCCGTGGAGCAGCAGGTGGCCGTCCTCAACGCGGCCTACGGCGGGCGGCTGGCGGGTGCGGCGCGGTCGACCGCCAGGAGGGTTCAGGCCGCCGACACGGGAGTGTCCTTCCGGCTCGACGGCGCGGACGAGACGACCAACGTCCAGTGGTTCCAGCGGCCGCACGACTACCGAATACCGATCGAGGCGGCGCTCGCGCGGGGCGGGCCCGGCACGCTGAACCTCTACACCGCCGCGGTCGGCTTCGACATGCTCGGGTTCTCGACGTTCCCGCAGTGGGCTCGGGGCCGCCCGGGCCTCGGCGGCGTCGTGGTCGACTACCGGAGCCTTCCCGGCGGAACCTTCCCGCACTTCAACCGCGGGCTCACCGCAGCTCATGAGATCGGTCACTGGCTCGGGCTGTTCCACACGTTCGAGAACGGCTGCCAGCCGCCGGGCGACGGCGTCGACGACACGCCGTATGAGGCGCTGCCCACCATCGGCTGCCCGGCGTCCAAGAAGACCTGCCCGGGGCCCGGCACCGACCCGGTGCACAACATCATGGACTACGCCTTCGACAGCTGCATGTGGGAGTTCACACCCGGCCAGGGCCGGCGGATCCGCGCGATGCTGGCCGTGTACCGGATCGGCGTTCCCGCCTCGTCTGCCGGCTGAGTGACATACCGGTGACGGCGCGGTGCGACAGGGGTAACGGGGGTTCCAAGCGTCTCGGACATCACTCGACGCCGGGCCCGTTCTGTCAGTGGGGCGCGGTAGCCTCTTTTCACCGTGAGCACGTTCGCCGCATCAGACACCCCACCCGCGCTGCCCAACCGGGCACCCTGGGGCACCGCGACAGCGCTGCGTGCCTGGCAACAGGGGGCCCTGGAGGAATACTTCCGCACCGGCCCGCGCGACTTCCTCGCCGTCGCCACGCCCGGCGCCGGTAAGACGACGTTCGCGCTGCGCCTCGCGGTCGAGCTTCTGCACCGTAAGGCCATCGCCCGCATCACCGTCGTCTGCCCGACCGAGCACCTGAAACGGCAGTGGGCCGACTCGGCGGCCCGCGTCGGCATCAAGATCGACCCGGAGTTCAAGAACTCCCAGGGCCGTACGGCCAAGGACTTCGAGGGCGTCGCGGTGACGTACGCCCAGGTCGCCGCGCACCCCGCGCTGCACCGCAACCGCACCGAGACGCTGAAGACCCTCGTCATCCTCGACGAGGTCCACCACGCGGGCGACGGCCGCTCGTGGGGCGACGCGATCCGCGAGGCGTTCGAGCCGGCCGCCCGGCGGCTGTCGCTCAGCGGCACGCCGTTCCGCACCGACATCAACCCGATCCCCTTCGTGCTGTACGAGGAGGGTCCCGACGGCGTCCGCCGCAGCCGCGCCGACTACACCTACGGGTACGGCCCGGCGCTCGCCGATGGAGTCGTCCGACCGGTGATCTTCTTGGCGTACGCCGGCGACATGCGCTGGCGCACGCGCGCCGGGGACGAGATCACCGCCAGCCTGAGCGACCCGCTCACCCAGGACCAGACCTCCCAGGCGTGGCGCGCCGCGCTCGATCCGAAGGGCGACTGGATCAAGCAGGTGATCGCCGCCGCCGACCGGCGGCTCACCGAGGTGCGCCGGGGCGTCCCCGACGCGGGCGGCCTGATCATCGCGTCGGACCACGAGGCCGCGCGGGCGTACGCCAAGATGATCCGCGAGATCACCAACACCAAGGCGACCGTCGTCCTGTCCGACGACCCGACCGCGAGCAAGAAGATCAAGCAGTTCAGCGCGTCGGAGGACCGCTGGATGGTCGCGGTGCGGATGGTGTCCGAGGGCGTCGACATCCCGCGCCTCTGCGTCGGCGTCTACGCCACCTCGACCTCGACGCCCCTGTTCTTCGCGCAGGCGATCGGCCGTTTCGTCCGAAACCGCAAGCGCGGCGAGACCGCGTCGGTGTTCCTGCCGTCCGTGCCCACGCTGATGGGCCACGCGGCCGAGATGGAGACCGAACGCGACCACGTCCTCGACCGGCCGGTCCGCGAGGACGGCCTTGACGACGACCTGATCGCCGAGGCCAACCGGCAGCGCGACAACCCCGACGTCGGCGAGGAGCTGCCGTTCGAGACGGTCGAGGCGTCGGCGACGTTCGACCGGGTGGTGTTCGACGGCGGCGAGTTCGGCATGACCGCCGCGCCCGGATCGCCCGAGGAGGAGGACTTCCTCGGCATCCCCGGCCTGCTGGAGCCGGACCAGGTCGCCAAGCTGCTGAAGCAGCGGCAGGCCGAGCAGCTCGCCGCCCAGCGGAAGACCAAGGGCGCGGGCGAGGGGGCGACGGCCGAGGATCACACCGCCGCCGAGGACCTCCACGCGCTCCGCAAGGAGCTCAACAACCTCGTCGGCGCCTGGCACCACCGCACCGGCCAGCCCCACGGGGTGATCCACGCCGAGCTCCGCCGCGTCTGCGGCGGGCCGCCCAGCGCGCAGGCCAGCAGCGAGGACGTCCGCAACCGCATCGCCAAGATCCGCGAGTGGGCCGCCCGCCCGACGCCCCGCGTCCGCGACTGACCCGCCCCACCGGGTGCCACACCGAGGCGCCCTGCGCCGCCGCCTGCGGCCTCGGAGCCCGGTCACTGCGGGCGGCTGCCCCGGCCCGAATGGGGCAGCCGGCCACCGCCGCGTGAACGCGCGCCGCCACATCACCGCCGATGCCGCGGCGACCGCGGCCAACCGGCGGCGGTCGCCGCGGTCGCCGGTTGGCGGCGGCGGCCCCGGCGGCTGCCGGGCCGGCGACGCCCAGGCGCCCTGCGCCGCGCCGCCGTCTGCGGCCTATCGGCGCGGTCACCGAGGGCGGCGGCCTCTGCCGATCAGCCTTCGCCGATCAGGCTCCGCCGATCAGGCCCGGCCGATCAGCTCCGGCCGGCCGGCCGCGGACGACGCCGACGCGGCGCCGCCGGGCCGGTGCTCACCGGGCGAGGCCGAGCCGTTCGTGGATCTCTTCGACGATCTTCTCGATCGGCTGGTCGATCGAGACGGTCAGCGCGTCCTCGTCCGCCTGGGGTGGTTCGAGGTCGGCGAACTGGGTGTCCAGCAGCTGCTTGGGGAAGAAGTGCCCGTGCCGCGCGGCGAGGCGCGCGGAGATCAGCTCCTTGCTGCCGTCCAGGTAGACGAGGTGGAGGTCCGGGCGGTCCTCGCGCAGCAGCTCCCGATACTTGCGCTTCAGCGCCGAGCAGGTCACCACGGCGGGGTCGGTCTGCTCCTGCATCCACGCGCCGATGGCCCGCAGCCAGGGCCAGCGGTCCTCGTCCGTCAAGGGGATGCCGTTGTGCATCTTCTCGACGTTCGCGGGCGGGTGGAAGTCGTCGGCCTCGGCGTACTTCCAGCCGAGCCGGCCGGCCAGCATGGCGCCGATCGTCGTCTTCCCGCTGCCGGAGACGCCCATGACGAGGACTATCGGGTTCTGCATACCCCGAAACGTACCGACAGATCGGGACACGTGCGCGTACGGGCCCAGAGGAGCGGTCAGCCCCGGACGATCGGCTGCCCGGACAGCTGGACGCCCGCGGCGCCCATCTCCTCCAGCGCCCGCTCCGTGGTCTGCTCCGCCACCCCGGCCGTCATGCCCAGCAGCACCCGGGTGGTGAACCCGGACCGTACGGCGTCGACGGCGGTGGCGCGCACACAGTGGTCGGTGGCGATGCCGACGATGTCCACCGAGTCGACCTCGTACTTGCGCAGCCACTCGGCCAGCGGCGTGCCGTCGTCGGAGGCGCCCTCGAACCCGCTGTAGGCGGCCTCGCGCTCGCCCTTGCTGAACACCGTCTCGATCGGTGCCAGTTCGAGGTTCGGGTGGAAGTCGGCCCCCGGAGTGCCGATCACGCAGTGAGCCGGCCAGGTGCTCGCGAAATCCGGCTCGTCGGAGAAGTGGTCGCCCGGTTCCAGATGGAAGTCCCGGGTCGCCACGACATGGTCGTACGCCCGGCGGTTGTCCTGCACGTACGTGGAGATCGCCGTGGCCACGGCAGCCCCACCGTTCACGGGCAGTGACCCGCCCTCGCAGAAGTCGTTCTGCACATCAATGATGATCAACGCCGTGCTCACGGCAGCCTCCCCGCCAGATCTCCAACGACAGGAAGTTACCCCGCCAGGGCCGGAAACATCAGCGGGTGACCTTCGAGATTTCGAACAGGACTCCGGAGTGAAAGGCGTGGAAGACGATCTCGGCGTCCGGCGAAGCATGAGTGACAGTCGATCCCCTCACCCAGGAGGCCCCGTATGACGGAGGCAGGGACATGACCGCCGACGTGGGCGAGCAAGAGACCGACGCCGAGCTCGCCGACGGGTTCCGCCGAGATCCGGACCTGTTCACCGCCGTCCACGACCGGTTCTTCCGCGACATCTACCGGTACGCGGCCGGGCGGCTGGACGCGCAGACGGCGGAGGACATCGCGGCGGAGACGTTCTGCGTGGCCTTCCGCGACCGGGACCGGTTCGACCCGCGGCGCGGCGGCCTGCGGCCCTGGCTGTTCGGCATCGCCACCAACCTCGTGGCCCGGCACCGGCGTAAGGAGGCCCGGCACTACAAGGCCCTCTCCCGTACGGGGGCCGAGCCGGCCGCCGACAGCCACGAGAACCGCGTCGTCGCGTCGGTGACCGCCGCCCGCATGCAGCCGCAGCTGGTCAGGGCACTGGCCCGGCTGTCGCCGGGCGAACGCGACGTCGTCCTGCTCGTCGCCCTGAGCCAGCTCAGCTACGACGAGGTCGCCCAGGCGCTCGGGATCTCCGCCGGCACGGTCGGCTCCCGGCTCAACCGCGCCCGCAAGAAGCTCAAGGAGGCAATCAATGGATGAACTGAAGATGCTCGCGACGGTGCTCGAGAGCCCGGAGCCGTCCCAGGAGGCGGCCTTCCGCAGCCGGCACCGCCTGCGGAACATGATGCGCGGCGGCCCGGTCCGCAGGCGCAGGATCGGCTGGGTGGCCGGTGGCCTCGGCATCACCGCCGCCACGGCCGCGACGGCGGTCCTCATCACCTCGACCGGTACGACGACTCGCACCGCCACGCCCAACAGCCCACCGCCCACGGCGGCGCTGTCCGCCAGGCAGATCCTCCTCGCCGCCGCCACCACCGCGGAGAAGGTGCCGGCGACCACCGGCACCTACTGGTATGTCCGAAGCGAGGAGAGGGACAGCGCGAACGCCAAGCCGACCGTCGGGGAGCGGTGGACCCGCCGCGACGGCCAGGTGTGGGTGAGAAGCGTCAAGAGCGAGGGCAAGGTCTTCCACGAGGGGATCCTGCCGGGAGTGCCGAAGGACCGGCCGTTCAACGTGGGCACCGACTTCGTGAGCTTCCAGCAGATCCAGAAGCTGCCGACCGATCCGGATCGGCTGAAGGCCTGGCTGGCCGACTCCGCGAAGCACAGTGACATGAGGACCAGCGCGGGCCGCCTGACCCCCGATGAGCAGAGGCTGGCGGCATTCGAATCGCTGGTGATGTTGATCAGCACGCTCCCAGCCCCACCGAAGGTCCGCGCCGCCGCCTTCCGTGCCCTCGCGTCGTACCCGAACGTCAAAGTCGCCGGCCGGGGGAACGGAGGCCAGGTGGTGCAGTTCACGCCGCCCGAGGTGAAATCGCCGCCGCGCCCGTCCCCCTCGACCGCCAAGGAGCAGAAGGCGGATGCTCAGAAGGCGAAGGAACGGGCTCTGCAGGCTGAGGCCCGGGCCGCGAAGGGCGAGACTCACAACGACCCGCCCACGATGGTCGTCGATCCGGTGACGGCACAGGTCCGTGAGACGAACTTCCTCGCCCTCGGCGGCGGAGAGGAGACGTTCCCCGACGGCGGCGGTGTGCAGATCACCACCGCCTGGACCAACGACCTGCCCAAGTAGCCGCCCCTGGACATCTGCAGTCCGGCGAGGACGGTGACGGCCACGGACCCGGCGTGGGGTCATCCCCCCGGGTCCGCGCGGCCGTCCGGCGCCCGGGTCACGACATCCCTGAGCAAGTCCGCACGCGTCCTCACTCCATCGGAACGACTCGTGGTCGGGGAGTTCTTCGATCGCCTCAGTGACCGGGCGCGGACGGTCGTTACTGGCGTGTGCTGTGTTCTAGCAGCAGTGGCCGCCAGAGACCTGATCAGCGCCGACTACCTGAGCGTTCTCTCCAGATCGGGGCGTTGGGACAACGGCGGTCTCTACACAGTTGGTCTCGGATCCGCTGCGGCTCGACTTGCGCCACGCGGTTCGGGAGAGGTCCATTCCGCCCTCAGCTCTCGTAGTCGGAGGCAATCGAGGCGATGAATTCCGCCGATTTAGCCGGATTAAGCGCCATCTCTCGCAGCGTATCGACGCTCGCAGTGAACGGCGACACATCCTCGGGTTCATCAAGGAACAGGGAGGAGCGCTTGTGCTCGAGATGCACGATCCTCGGAGCCTTGGCGAATTCCAACATCACGAATGATCCGTTCAGCCCCGCGTGCGCTCCGCTGTCGTACGGGATCACGCGGACGCCGACGTGAGGGTGCTCGGTCGCCTTAATCAGACGGCGGAGTTGCTCGAGCATGACCGTCCTGTCGCCGATCGGACGACGGAGCGCCGCCTCATCGATGATGGCAACGTACTCAGGGGGGTTGGGACGGCTGAAGATCACCTGACGGCCCAGGCGAGTCGCGACACGAGCCTCGATTTCGTGGTCAGGCACTCCCGTGCGCTCCATGACCGAACGGGTGTACTCGGGCGTCTGTAGCAGACCTGGGATGAGGACCAGTTGCACATCGACGATTCGTGTCGCCTGAGACTCGAAGCCGATCAAGGCGGTGAGCTGGCTGGGGAGTCCCGGGTCGTGGGTCTCCCACCAGCCCGGCTGGTTGGCCTTCCGGGCCAGTGCCAGGAGTCGGTCGCGTTCCTCGCCGGTCACGCCGTACAACGCGAGCAGTGCGGCGACGTCCTCGCTGCTGATATTGCGCTGGCCGGTCTCCGTGCGGCTGACCGTGCTCGCCGACCAGCCCAGCCGCTTCGCGACCTCGCGGGTCGTGAAGCGGTTCTGTTCCCGCAGCTCGCGTAGCTCGGCACCGAGACCTCGGGCCCGTACGGTCGCCGGCCGTTTCGGCATCGTCCGCCTCCTCCACTGATCCTTCTCGTCGACCTTAGAGGTGCTGGTACCGCATACTCAGGCGATTGTTGCGGAAAGTGTTGCGATCATAACTCTGTGCTGTCACTGTTTCAGCAACAAGAGAAACGCTGCGGACCGGGAATCACAGGCGTCGCGGAAACGGGGTCATCATGCACGAGGCAACGAGAAACGGGTCTCAGGAGTGGGGCGAGCAGCGTCTGCTCGCCGAGCTCGTCGAGCTGTCGGTCGAGACGGCACCGCGTCGGTTCGCTCTGGGACTGCTGGACATCCAGCAGGACGACGGCGCCGTGGTGGGGTGGGGCCTGGACTTCGGAAACGAGGCCATCGCCTATGTCCCGACCGGCGGTTCCAGTCAGAGGCTCATCCGCGCCGAGAGCGCAGACCGTGCGCGGCGGCTGGTCGTCCGGCGCGCCGACGTACGACTCATCTGGCTCGACGCGTCCGTGTCGAAGGAGCCCTGACACCGAGCGGTGCCGGCTGATCCCCGGCGCATGCTGCGCATTGACATGCAGCATGCGCCGGGGATCACGGCGGCTTCCTTTGGGGCGGTACCTCGTCAGGAGCCGTTGACGAAAGTCGTCGGGATGGCGACCTCGCCTCGGGAGAGCTGGAAGGCCGACGGGGGGAGCTCCGCCAGGGCGCGTTCGTGGCGGTCCCGCGCTTCGGACAGGGGCTCGCGGGCGACGATCTCGCCGTCGACGACGAGGGGCGTCAGCAGCGGCCGGTCGTACGGGCCCGGGGTCGGCTCGCTCGTCGCGACGACCTCGGCGATGGCTCTGCCCTTCTCGTCGCGGTGCCGGACGGCCCACTTGCGCCCGCCCTTGCTGGGCTTGCCGACCGAGGCCTTGGCCACCGGGCGCAGTGGCCCGTCGTCCGTCTGGGCCCGGGCCACCAGCTTGTAGACGAGCGACGCGGTCGGCGCGCCGGAGCCGGTGACCAACGATGTGCCGACGCCGTATCCGTTGACGGGGGAGGCGGCGAGGGCGGCGATCGAGTACTCGTCCAGGTCGCCCGTGACGATGATCCGGGTCTTGGGCGCGCCGAGGCCGTCGAGCTGCTCGCGGACCTCGCGGGCCATCTCCTTCAGGTCGCCGCTGTCGATGCGGACGGCCCCGAGCTCCGGCCCGGCGAGGTCGACGGCGACCGCGACCGCTCGTGGGACGTCGTAGGTGTCGACGAGCAGGGTCGTCCCGGGGCCGAGCGCGTCGAGTTGCGCCTGGAAGGCGTGGCGTTCGCTGTCGTGCAGCAGAGTGAAGGCGTGCGCGCTGGTGCCCGCGGTGGGTACGCCGTAAATGCGCCCTGCTTCGAGATTCGATGTGGATCGAAAGCCGGCGAGGTAGGCTGCGCGAGCGGCGGCCACGCCGGCCATCTCGTGCGTGCGCCGGGATCCCATTTCGATGATCGGGCGGTCGGCGGCGGCGCGTACCATTCGGGAGGCAGCGGAGGCGATCGCACAGTCATGGTTGAGGATCGACAGCGAGAGCGTCTCGAGGATCACCGCTTCGGCGAAGCTGCCCTCGACGACGAGGATCGGCGAGCCGGGGAAGTAGCAGTCACCCTCCGCGTAGCCCCAGATGTTCCCGGAGAACCGGTACGACTCCAGCCACGCGGCGGTCGGCTCGTCGACGATGTTCTGGGAGGTGAGGTACTCCAGCTCGGGTCCGCCGAACCGGTACGACTCCAGTGCCTCGAGCAGCCGTCCCGTCCCGGCGACGACGCCGTAGCGGCGGCCGTTCGGCAGCTGCCGGGCGAAGACCTCGAAGATCGCTCGGCGGTTCGCGGTGCCGGCGGTCAGGGCACCCTGGAGCATGGTGAGTTCGTAGCGATCGGTCAACAGCGCCGTCGAATGATCCACGAGGGGCAGATTACGGTGTGGTGTGTAGACCATGTGCGGGCAGCACCCCGGAAGGAGGCACTGAGGTGACAACGGCTCCCGTCGAGCTTGATCGGCCGGACGCCGCCGAAGACGTACGTCCGGACCGTCCGTGGGTGTCGATCGTCTGGAATGACCCCATCAACCTGATGTCGTACGTGACGTACGTGTTCCAGAGCGTGTTCGGCTATTCGAAGAAGAAGGCCGAGAAACTGATGCTCGATGTGCATCACAAGGGCCGTGCCGTCGTCTCGAGCGGCACGCGCGAGGAGATGGAGCGGGACTGCGAGATCCTGCACTCCTACGGCTTGTGGGCCACAGTCCGGCAGGATGTCTGAGTTATGAACACCTGGTTCACGCGGGTCCACGGCGGTGACGTGCGGCTGAGGATGACGCGGGAGGAGGCTTCCGTCGTCCACGCGCTGGTCGCCCAGCTGCTCGATCTGCTCGGCGGGCCCTCACCCGGCATGCGGGACGATGGCCTGCCCAACCTCAGCTTCTCGGAGAACACCACCGTCTCCGACGATCCGGTGCTGGCCCGGCTGTTCCCCGACGCCTATCAGGATGATCAGGCGGCGTCGGCGGAGTTCCGGCGCTACACCGAGGGGACCCTGCGCGACGACAAGCGGGCGGCCGCCGAGCTGGTGCTCAAGACGCTCGGCGAGGGCGGGGACATCCTCCTGGACGCCGAGCAGGCCCAGATGTGGCTGCGGTCGCTCAACGATCTGCGCCTCGCCCTGGGCACCCGCCTGGAGATCTCCGAAGAGTCGCTCGAGCGGAACCGCTCGCTGGACTGGAACGATCCGCGCTCCGCGCCATTCGCCGCCTACGACTGGCTCACCTATCTCCAAGAGGACCTTGTACGAGCCCTTTGGTAAGCATCGTCCGTGGATGATGGTTGATTGGCCGGTTATCTCTCTTTTGTCGCCGAGCGCCTTGGTATTTTGGCGACGCCGCCGGACCGCGCGCTGGGAGGGAACAGGTGTGACCGTCACCGACTCCGTCGATGTGCTCGTCCACCGAGCCCTGCTCTACGGCCATGAGGACGAGTTCCTCGCCGTGACGATCCCCTTCCTGCGTGAGGGCGTTTCCCAGGGCGGCCGTCCGGTCGTGATCAGCGAGCGCGCCGCGCTCTTACGCCGCAGGCTCGGCCGCCAGGCCCGCCGGATGGAGTTCATCGACCCGTCCCGCTGGTTCGGCGCGCCGGCCCGCACCCTGACCGCCTACCTCGCGCACGCGCGCGAGGACTGGTGGCCGCAGGGCCCGCTGTACCTCGTCGCGGAGCCGGTCTGGCGGGCCCGCACCCGGCCGGAGATCCGGGAGTGGGGCCGGCTGGAGTCGCTGCTCAACGTGGCGTTCGCCGACACGCCGACCCGTCTCCTGTGCGCGTACGACGTGCGCTCGCTGCCGCCCGAGGCCGCCGAGGACGTGAGCCGGACCCACCCCGAGCTCGTCGGCGCCACCGGGAACCGGCACAGCACGCTGTTCACCGACCCGGCGGTCTTCTACGCCGAACGCAACCGGACCCCGCTCTCCCCGCCCGCCGAGCCGGTGATGAGCCGGGGGTTCGCGGGCGAGGACCTGACCGGGCTGCGGGCCTTCGTCGCGGCGGCGGCCGACCGCCACGGGCTGTCCCGGGAGCGCTCCCTCGCCCTGGTGCAGTCGGTCAACGAGATCGCCGCATACGTCGTACGCAGCGGCGGGGGATCCGGATCGGTGTGGATATGGTCCGCGGACGGCACGCTGATCTGCGACGTCGTGGACGCCGCCGCGCCCCTCGACGACCGGTTCCTCGGCTACTTCCCGCCCACGCCGTACCGGCCCGCGGGCGCCGGCATGTGGGCGGTCCGGCAGCTGTGCGACCTGGTGGAGATCCGCTCCGGCGCCGACGGCTCGGTCGTCCGGCTGCACATGGGGCGCGACCCCCGCTGACCGTCCGCGCGGGGGAGTGACCCCGGCCGCACGGCGGATCCCCGCTGCCGGTCCGGACGTGACCCGGCCGACCCGGCCGTGCGGCGGAACACGGTCCCCGCTGACCGTCCGCGCGGCGGAAACACGGTCCCCGCTGACCCGTATGCCCGCGCGATCTGGCCGCCGGCGGCCGTCGATACGCTGTGCGCATGCTCACCATCGAACGGGCCATCGTCGACCAGATCGTCGCTCACGCGCGCGCCGACCACCCGGACGAGGCGTGCGGCGTCGTCGCCGGAGCCGTCGGCTCCGACCGGCCGTCCCGGTTCATCCCGATGGCGAACGCCGAGCGTTCCCCGACCTTCTACCGATTCGACTCGATGGAGCAGTTCAAGGTGTGGCGGGAGATGGACGACCGCGACGAGGAGCCGGTTGTGATCTACCACTCCCACACCGCCACGGAGGCCTACCCCTCCCGCACGGACCTCTCCTACGCCTCGGAGCCGAACGCGCACTACGTGCTGGTGTCCACCCGCCACGACGACGAGACGGAGTTCCGCTCCTACCGGATCGTCGACGGCAAGGTGGACGAGGAGGAGGTCCGCGTCGTCGAGTCGTACGAAACGGACTCGGTAGACTGAGCCCCGTGACGACGATGACGGAGCGCCTGACCCGGGCTCGGCTCGTCACGCCCGTGCAGAACTTCCTCTTCGGCCACTGCCGCGCCGAAGTCGTCTACGACTGTCGCCAGGGCTGACTCCCCCAGCCCGGAATCCCCGCGCATCCGGCCGCGTTGAGCCATGCCGGGACCGTACGACGAAGGAGCACACTCGCGATGGCGATCGAAGTTCGCATTCCGACGATCCTGCGTAACTACACCGATGGGGCGAAGGCGGTCGAAGGTGGCGGTGCCACCCTCGATGAGCTGTTCGCCGACCTGGAGGCCCGGCACCCCGGCCTGCGCGACCGGCTGGTCGACGAGAAGGGCCTGCGGCGGTTCGTCAACGTCTACCTGAACGACGAGGACGTCCGCTTCCTGGGCGGTCTGGAGACCAAGGTCTCCGATGGCGACACCGTGACGGTGCTGCCCGCCGTCGCCGGCGGCTGACGTGCGGTTCGACTCCCTGCTCGACTCCCTCGGCCGTACGCCGCTGGTCGGGTTGCCCCGGCTGTCACCCTCGCCCGAGGTGCGGTTGTGGGCCAAGCTCGAGGACCGCAACCCGACCGGCTCGGTCAAGGACCGCCCCGCCTTCTGGATGATCGCCAAGGCGGAGAAGGAGGGGCTGCTGGCCCCGGGCCGGACGATCCTGGAGCCCACCTCCGGGAACACCGGCATCTCCCTGGCGATGGTGGCCAAGCTGCGCGGCTACGACATCGTCTGCGTGATGCCGGAGAACACCTCCGCCGAGCGACGGCAGCTGCTGGAGATGTGGGGCGCGCGCATCATCTTCTCCCCGGCGGCCGGCGGCTCCAACGAGGCCGTGCGCGTCGCCAAGCGGCTGGCGGAGGAGAACCCCGACTGGGTGATGCTCTACCAGTACGGCAACGAGGCCAACGCCCGCGCCCACTACGAGACGACCGCGCCGGAGCTGCTGGACGACCTGCCGTCGATCACCCACTTCGTCGCCGGGCTGGGCACCACCGGCACGCTGATGGGCGTGGGCCGCTACCTGCGGGAGCAGGTCCCCGGTGTGGCGATCGTGGCCGCCGAGCCGCGGTACGGCGAGCTGGTGTACGGCCTGCGCAACATCGACGAGGGCTTCGTGCCCGAGCTGTACGACGAGTCGGTGCTGACGACGCGCTACTCCGTGACGTCGGCGGACGCCCTGCGGCGCACGCGTGAGCTGCTCACGCAGGAGGGCATCTTCGCCGGCATCTCCACCGGGTGCGCGCTGCACGCCGCGCTCGGCATGGCGAACAAGGCCGTCAAGGCGGGCGAACGCGCCGACATCGCGTTCATCGTCGCCGACGGCGGCTGGAAGTACCTCTCGACCGGCGCGTACGGCGGCACCCTCGAGGAGGCCGAGGAGCGCCTCGAAGGCCAGCTCTGGGCCTGACCGCACGAATCACGAGCGCTTACCGAACTCGAAAGCAGTTTCGGTAAGCGCTCGTGCACGTTCCGCGACCTTGGCATATTGGTGCCATGCCCGAGACGTTGCCGAGTTGGACGGCGCACCTACCGCACTCGATCCCCCGGTCCCTGTCCGACCTGCACGGTCCACGCGAAGGCGTCGTCGACCTCCCCCTGGACCTGTGCTGGTCGGGACGCACGCGGTACGACGTGGGACGGTTCCCCCAGCGGGTCGCGCTGTACGAGTTGGTGATCGTCCAGGGCCTTCAAAAGCACTATCCCGCGTTCCTGAACGGCGGCTACCTGGTCGAGGCGTGGCCCCTCCTGCACCGGAGGCTGGGCGACGGCTACGTCGAGGCATGGGAAGGCCGTTTCCCCGAGCTTGCCAGGGCGGGCGCGTCCCCTGAGGCGTTCGAGGACGCCTTCGAGCAGTGGAAGCGGTCGCCGTGGGGATGAACCTGCCGCCCTTCCACCGGCGACTCATCGAGGCCGGGCTTGACCTCTGTGCGGAATACGGCTTACTCCTCGCCGGGGGCTATGCGATGAAGGCCCACGGTCTGGTTGACCGGCCGACCAAGGACATCGACTTCGCAACCGCCAACCCCCTTCCGGTCGAGGAACTGACGGAACGGGTCGTCGCCGGATACCGCGTGAAGGGATTCGACGTCGTCGCCACGCCGGGCGACCATCGATTCGCCCGGCTCGTCGTCAGCGACCCGCACACGGGTGAGGCCTGCGAAGTCGACCTGATGAAGGCGGCTCTCCGGGTCAGTCCGGTCGTCGTGGATTCATGCCCGGTGCTGGGCTTCGACGATGCGATCGGCCTGAAGATGCGTGCGGTACACGATCGCGGTATCGCGCGCGACCTCATCGACGCGGCGGCCTTGGCCGGCCAGTACAGCTTCGAGCGCCTCGAATGGCTCTGTCGCTCGCATGAGCCCGACTTCTCGCTGCGGCGCCTGGCGTCGCGGCTGGAGGCGGCCGAGCTGCGCAACGACTGGGAGTTCGAGGACTACGGGCTGACGCTGGACGAGGTGCGGCGGGTGAAGCGGTTCGCGGCGGAGTGGGCGCAGGACATCAACCTGCGGCTGCTGGAGGAGGAAGAGGTTGACCTCAACCTCTGACGCAGTGTGGCGATCGTCCCATATGGGCTTCTTGTCGCAGTTGTTGGCCACCGGGCCGGTAGGGTATCGACCGAACGTGGTTCTACTCGGCGATGAGGTGGGGAATGGGCGGCTTCGCTGCGGCCACGGCCGTGCTGAAGGTGGCGGACGGGTGCTACGCGGTCGACCTCGACGGGGACTACGGCTTCGAGCACGCGCTCAACGGCGGCTATCTCATGGCGGTGCTGGCCCGCGCGGCGATCGGCGAGTCCGCGCACCCGCACCCGATCGCCACCAGCGCGAGCTTCCTTCGCACCGTGGCGGCGGGGCCCGCCGAGGTCCGGGTCGAGCCCCGCAAGAGCGGGCGCACGGCCACGGTGGCCCGCGTCATCCTCGCCCAGGAAGGCCAGGACCGGGTCGAGGCGCTCATCACCACCGGCACCCTCGACGGCGACGCGGAGCCCGACTACTCGGTCGGCCAGGAGAAGATCCCCCCGATCGAGGAGTGCGTGACGTTCGGGGCCGACAACGGCTTCACCCGGCGGATCGACCTGCGCTACGACCCCGCCACCATGGGCTGGCTCGACGGGCGGCCCAGCGGTGTGCCCGAGATACGCGCCCACCTGCGGCTGCGCGAGCCGTACGACCCCGACGGCATCCTCCTCGCGCTCGCCGTCGACGCGCTGCCGCCCGTGGTGCTCAACATGAGCGCGTCCGGCTGGGCGCCGACCGTCGAGCTGACCTGGCACATGCGCGCCGTCCCCGCACCGGGCTGGCTGGCCGTTCACGGCCGGGGCCGTCTCGTCAGCGACGGATGGTTCGACGAAGAGGTCGAGGTCTGGGACTCCACCGGACGACTCGTCGCGCAGAGCCGGCAGATCGCCCGCGTCGGCCGGGGCCGCTCGTAAAGCACTGGAAATCACAGTGTGATGTGCGGCGCATCGGGCCACCGATGCATCGGAGGTCTCTTAGCCTGTTGGGATCATGTCTGACGCGCCAATCGGGATCTTCGACAGCGGAGTCGGCGGGCTGACCGTCGCCCGCGCCATCCTCGACCAGTTGCCGAACGAATCGCTGATCTACGTCGCCGACACCGCGCGGTTCCCGTACGGGCCGAAGCCGATCGCCGAGCTCCGCGCCTACGCCCTCGAGGTGCTCGACCACCTCGTGGCCGAGGGCGTGAAGATGCTCGTGATCGCCTGCAACAGCGCCAGCTCCGCGGTGCTGCGCGACGCCCGGGAGCGCTACGACGTCCCGGTCGTCGAGGTGATCCTGCCGGCCGTGCGCGCCGCGGTCAGCGCCAGCCGTACGGGCCGCGTGGGGCTGGTGGCGACTCCTGCGACCGTGACCAGCCGATCGTATGAGGATGCGTTCGCCGCTGCGCCTCATGTGACACTGACAAGTGTCGCGTGTCCGCGTTTCGTAGAGTTCGTGGAGCGGGGCATCACCATGAGCGACGAACTCCTCGACGTCGCGCGCGGCTACCTTCGGCCGGTTCTCGATGCGGGGTGCGACACCCTCATCCTCGGCTGCACGCATTACCCGCTGCTGACCGGTGTCATCTCATACGTCGCCGGTGACGGGGTAACTCTCGTATCAAGCGCCGACGAGACCGCCAAGGACGTCTACCGCGTGTTGCACGACCGTCGCCTGGCCCGGGCGGAGGGCTCCCCGGAGCCCGGCCACCGGTTCCTGGCGACCGGAGACCCGACGCCGTTCGGCGTCCTCGGCCGCCGCTTCCTCGGCCCGGAGATCGGGCTCGTCGAATCCGCGATCGTCGGCATTCCGTCCACCGCTCGTTAGGAGGTCGGCCCGTGCGGCTCACGGTGATCGGCTGTTCGGGGAGCTTCCCCGGTCCGGACAGTCCGGCGTCCTGCTATCTCATCGAAGCCGACGGCTTCGCGATCCTGCTCGACCTCGGCAGCGGAGCCCTCGGTCCGCTGCAGCGCCACATCGGGCTGTACGAGATCGAGGCCGTCCTGCTGTCCCACCTACACGCCGACCACTGCCTGGACCTGTGCGGATACTGGGTCGCCCGCACGTACGCGCCGGGCGGTCCCAAGCCACGGATCCCGGTGTACGGGCCGGAGGGCGTGGCCGACCGGATGGCGCGGGCGTACGACCTCGATCTGGACCCGGGGATGCGCCACGCGTTCGACTTCCACACTTTGCGCCCCGGCGCGTTCCGGCTCGGGCCGTTCACCATCACGACGGCGCCGATGAGCCACGTCGTCGAGGCGTACGGCTTCCGTGTCGAGCACGACGGCGCGGCGATCGCCTACTCCGGCGACACCGGCGAGTGCGACGAACTCGTCGAGCTGGCCCGCGGGGTCGACCTGCTGCTGGCGGAGGCGTCGTTCCTCGAGCGCCCCGATATCCCCCCGGACCTGCACCTCACCGCCCGGCAGGCGGGGGAGCACGCCGCCCGGGCGGGCGCCGGGAGGCTCGTCCTCACCCACCTCGTCCCCTGGAACGACTCGGCGAGCATCCTCGCCGAGGCCAAGTCCAGCGGCTACCGCGGCCCGATCGAGCTGGCCGCCCAAGGCGCCGTCTACGAGCTCTAGACCTGTCCAGCCCAGCGGCCTCGATAGGGTGACATCCATGGCTCGCCCCGACGGTCGGTCAGCCGACCAGCTTCGTCCCATCCGTATCCACCGCGGCTGGCTCAGCCATGCCGAGGGTTCCGTGCTGGTGGAGTTCGGCCGCACGCGTGTGCTGTGCGCCGCGTCCGTCCAGACCAGCGTGCCGCGCTGGCGGCGCGATTCGGGGCTCGGCTGGGTGACGGCGGAGTACGCGATGCTGCCGCGCGCGACCAACACCCGCAACGACCGCGAGTCGGTCAAAGGCAAGATCGGCGGTCGCACGCACGAGATCTCGCGTCTCGTCGGCCGGTCGCTGCGGGCCTGCGTCGACTACAAGGCGCTGGGCGAGAACACCATCATCCTCGACTGCGACGTGCTGGAGGCCGACGGTGGCACCCGCACCGCCGCGATCACCGGCGCGTACGTCGCACTCGCCGACGCGGTGGCCTGGATGCGCGGCCGCAGGCTGCTGAAGACCAGCCCCCTCGTCGGTTCGGTCGCGGCGGTCAGCGTGGGCGTCATCGACGGCGAGCCGCGGCTCGACCTCTGCTACGAGGAGGACGTCGCCGCCGAGACCGACATGAACGTCGTGTGCACCGGCGACGGCAAGTTCGTCGAGGTGCAGGGCACCGCCGAGGGCCAGCCGTTCGACCGCGCCGAACTCGACGCGCTCGTCGACCTGGCGGCGGGCGGGTGCGCCGAGCTCACCCGCATCCAGCAGGAGGCCCTCGCCTCATGAAGATCGTCCTCGCCACGCGCAACCAGGGGAAGATCGCCGAGCTGCGCCGGATCCTGGACGGCATCGACGTGATCGGGCTCGAGGAGTTCCCGGACGCTCCGGAGGTCCCCGAGACCGAGCTGACGTTCGCCGGCAACGCGCTGTTGAAGGCGCGCGCGATCGCCGCGCACACCGGGCTGCCGGCCGTCGCCGACGACTCCGGCCTGTGCGTCGACGCCATGAACGGCATGCCCGGCGTGTTCTCGGCCCGCTGGTCCGGCCGGCACGGCGACGATCAGGCCAACCTCGACCTGCTCCTCGGCCAGCTGTCCGACGTGGCCCTCGAGCATCGCGGCGCGCGGTTCGTCTGCACGGCCGCCATCGCGTGGCCCTCCGGCGAGGAGGAGACCGTCGAGGGCCAGCTGGACGGCGTCGTCATCGACGCGCCGCGCGGCACGGGCGGCTTCGGCTACGACCCGATCTTCGTGCCCGAGGGCGACTCCCGTACGACCGCCGAGATGTCGCCGGAGGAGAAGGACGCCATCAGCCATCGTGGCAAAGCGTTCACGGCCCTCGCGGACCGTATCCGTACGCGTCCGTAGGGTCTGGGGGCCCAATCCGCCCGCCGGAAGTTGAGCCCTGGGCCTCTACCTTCGGTCGGCCGACGAGGCGATAGTCGATGGGTATCCAACCCATCACTCACGGCTGAACCATGCCCGCCGACCTGCGGGGGTTCAGGCCGTGATCTTCGACGAAGGAATCGCCAAATGCGGAAACCGGCTGTGATCGTCGCCGCTGCCATCGCCGTCATCGGGGCAGGAGCGTCGACGGCGTCCGCCGCCACCATTGCCGCCAAGCCCAAGCTGCCGCACTCGTGGGACCTGGGGAAGAAGGTCAAGCCCGCGGACGCCCGGACCAAGGGGCACTGGGCCCGCAAGGGCAGGACCTTCACGATCACCGGGAACATCCAGGACTACAGCCCCGGCGACATCGCGACGGCGAGCGTGATCGTGCGCGTCAAGCTCGCCGGCAAGGTGGTGTCGAAGCCGAAGATCAAACCCGCCGATGACAGGACGGGCCACACCTTCACGGTCAAGTACACCGTGACGAAGGCCTCCCAGGTGCGCAAGGTGACGATCTCCGTCCAGAAGTGCCTGAACCTGTCGGACGGCAAGCAAAACTGCAGCAAGGAGAAGGTCTACTGACCGGCCGTCCACCGGCGCGCCGCTGAGGCGGCCGTCGCCGACAGAGCCCGGATGACCGCCCCGAGGGGTAGATCATCCGGGCTCTCCGCATGTCCGGGTCATGGGGCGCGGCGCCTACCAGCCCGCCCTCGACATCGGTGTGACCAGCCCGTACGCGCACCTGCGGCAGTATGTCGTCTCCAGCACGCTCAGCGGGATCGACGACCCGGCGGTGGAGGTCGTCTCCGGCGGCCCGATCGAGCTCGTCCGGCGGCTGAAGAAGGAGGACGGGGGAGACATCTGGCTGTGCGGCGGCGGAAAACTGGCCGGCGCGCTGCTCCCCGAGACCGACGAGATGATGATCAAGTACTACCCGGTGGTCGCGGGCGCGGGCATCCCGGTGTTCACCGCGGAGTTCCAGCCGCAGCTGTTCGACCTCGCCGACAGCCGCACCTTCGCCAACGGCACCCTGCTCCTCACCTACACCAGGAAGTAGACCCGCGCGGCTACCGCAGCCACCTGCGACGGAACATGGCCGGGCCCGTGGCTCAGCGGGTGGCGAGGGCGAGGGTGGCGCGCAGGGCGGCCGCCGCCTGGCGGTCGCCGCACACGCGTACGGCGTCGTCGGCCCGGCGTCCCCACAGCCACAGGTAGACGGCGACCGGGTCGCCGATCACGACCGCGTCGGCGTCGTCGGGGAGCTCCCGCGTCACCTCGGCCGACGCGGGCCGGAGCGTGACCCGCCACACGTGCGACCCGGCGGCGACGCCGACGGTGCGGATCGGGCCGCGCGTCTCGGTGTCGCCCCGGCGATGGACGAGGAACAGTGACAGGACCTCGTCGGCACCGTCGGCGGCGAATCCCGCGTCGATCGGGCCGATCGGGCCGTACGCCGTCTCGACGTCGACGCGGTGCACGGTGATCTCGTGCGCCATGCGTCGCCACCAGAATCCGACGGTGCGGTCGTCCGGCGACCAGGTGTCGCAGGGCTCGTCGGGGCGGCGCCCGCTCAGCTCGTCGTGCAACTCGGCGGCTCCGGCGCGGAACCAGCCCACGACGTCCCCGTCCGGCGGCGAGCTCTCCCAGACCTCCGGCCGGTGCTGTGCCCGGACCCAGCCGAGGACCAGGCGGTGCACGCTGCCCAGGTGCAGGAGGATCTCGCCGACGCTCATGCCGGGGCAGGTCGGGACCGGCGCGCCGAGGTCGCGGTCGGCGGCGAACGCGGCGAGGTGCGCGCTCTCGGCCCGCAGCCGGATGAGGAAGTCGGAAGGCTCCACCGGAACAAGCCTGGCCGGTCGCGCCGACTCCGTCAAAGACCATGACAACCGATCGGCCCGGAGGAGGGGTTGAGGGGGGTGTACGGAAACGAAGGGATCTTTCAATGACCGATCGCAGACGTCGCCGGACGACATTCACTCTCGCCGGGGCCGGCGCGGCCGTCGCCGTGCTCGCGGGCGTATGGGCGGGCGGCACCGCCATCGCCGGGGGTTCTGACCACAAGACGAAGAACGTCGCCGACTCCTCCAGGCTCCCGTCCGCCACGCCGACGCGGAAGCCGGTCCCCGTGCCGACGTCGACGAGAGTGCCGACCGCGAAGCCGACCAGGCCCGGGAAGCCGCGACCCACCCCGACGAAGGTGCCGCACCCGCGGCCGACCTGCGTCGCCGTCGTACCGACGCCTACGGGTAAGCCGCGGCCGACGACGGCCCCAGGGAAGCCGCGGCCGACGGTGCCTCCCGGGAAGCCGCGGCCGACGACGGCTCCCGGTAAGCCGCGGCCGGTGCCCACGAGCCCTCCGGAGTGCGGGCCGTCCCCGAGGCCCGTTCCGTCCGTGCCGGGCCGGGGATAGGTGGGACACTGTCCACCCTGAGCCGTGAGGAGGCCTGCGGAGTGAGTGGTGACGAGCTCACGTTCGACGAGTTCGTCACCGCCTCCGCGGGCCGCCTGCTGCGCACCGCGGTGTTCCTCGTCTACGACCGTCACCTCGCCGAGGACCTGCTGCAGACCACGTACGAGCGGGTCGCGCGGCGCTGGGCGCGGATCCTGCGCGGCGGGCACCAGCCGGAGGCGTACGCGCGCAAGGTGCTGGTCAACCTCGCCATCGACCACCACAAGCGCCGTAAGAGGCGGCCCGATCTCCTCGTCGGCGGTACGGGGGATGTCGAGCGGATCACCGGATCGCGTTCGATGTACCACGACGCGGGCGGAGCCCCGCTCGATGACGTCCTCGCGACGCTGCCCGTCAAGCAGCGGGCCGTGGTGGTGCTGCGCTACTGGTGTGACCTGAGCGAACACGAGATCGCGGAGGCGCTCGGCATCTCCCGGGGCACGGTGAAGAGTCATACGTCGCGGGCGATGGCGGCGCTGCGGCGGCAACTGGCGGAGGAAGGAGCGGCTCATGAGTGACGACCTCGACGCCCTGCTCCGCGAGCATTACCGGCGCGCGGCCGAGGGCATCCAGCCGGACGCCGAGCTGATCGAGCGTTACCGGGGTTCGGTGACGCCGAGGAGGACCGTCCCCGCGTGGCCGCGGATGCTCCTCGCGGCGGCGGCGGTCGCCGGCATCGCCCTGCTGGCCTGGGGGCTCCTCAAGCCCGATCATCCCGGTCGGCGCAGCGTGCCGCTGGCTCCTCCTCCCGCGACGGCCGTGCCCTCGCCGTCGACGACGCACTCGTCGGCGCCGACGACCACCCCGTCGCGACCCGTGGCGCCTCCCCATCCGCGGGCGACGAAGCCACCGGGGGCCCGCCGAAAGGTCACCGTCTCTCCGACCCCGAGCCCCACGCACCCGGGCGTCCCGACGCCGAACGCGTCACCGACGAGGCTCCCGAACGCGCCGCGACCGACACATCACTGATCTGCCACAATCCAGGCATGGGTGCCGTGGTGATGTTGATCGGTCTGGCCGCTGTCGTCTTCGTCGTCGTGCTCGTCGTCGTGGTCGTCAGCGCCACCAGGAACTCGAGGTCGTCCCAGCCGGTGGGCGGACCCGTCCCGCCGATGGGCGCTCCGCCGATGGGCGCACCCCTGCCGCCCATGGGCGCACCCCTGCCGCCCATGGGTGCACCTCTGCCGCCGATGAGCGCGCCGATGACGCCGATGGGCGCGCCGATGGCGGTACCGGCCGCGCTGCAGGCCCGGGTGCGCGTCCTCCTGGGGGAGAACAAGCCGATTCTGGCGATCAAGGAGGTCCGGCAGGCGACCGGGCTCGGGCTCAAGGAGGCCAAGCAGATCGTCGACGCCCTGCGCAGCGGCCCCCTGCCCGAACCGGGCCCGTACGTGCCCGGCGGGCCCGGCAGCGTCGCCGAGCGGGCCCGGCAGATCCGCGACACCGGTGACTTCGCGGGCGCCGTCGCTCTCGTCCAGGCGGAGACGGGCATGGGGCCCGAGGACGCGGAACGCTTCGTCGCGGCGCTCGGCTGACGAGGAGCCGGGGCTTGAGCAGCAACCGACCGGCCAACGGCGCGAGCTGTATCACCGGTACGAGTGGCGGCGGGGTCGCTGCGCACCGTCACGCCGAGCAGGCGGCGCAGCGCGGCGACGCGGAGCGCCGGCAGCGGAGTGGCCAGGGCTCAGTTCGCGTGTCTCAAGGCGGGACAGGGACCCGTACAGATTGCCGGGGGAGTTTGCTGCCGGTGAGCGCTTCGATGGCCGTATTGATCGCGTAGCCGTGCAGCGGGCCGTCCGCGAGGACGGTGAGGACGAGCATCTGCGCGTCCGACGCGCGGGGCAGGTGAGCACTTCCGGCCGACGGCCAGCGGCTCGGCTGGGGGAGCCGGCCGGTTTCACCTCCGGGCGGACCGGACGAAGACCGTGGTGAACACCAGTGCGAACGCCACCAGCGCACAGGTGAAGGTCAGCCCCGCGTACTGGGCGGGGGTGTGGACCGTACCGGTGAAGCCGAGGGCGGTCCAGATGGTGCGTCGCAGGCCCATTGAGATCGGCAGGGCGAGCGCGCCCGCGGTCGCGGCGACGGAGGCGGCGTGCCGCAGTGGTCCTGTCGGTGCGGGCCGGAGGGTGAGGCGCAGCAGCGTGTCGCTGATGACCGCGAAGGCGAACATGCCGCCCGCGAACCATGCGGTCTCGATGAAGAACAGCGAGCTGAACCCATCCTCTTGGGCTTGCGAGCCGGCCACTCCGACGCCGCCCCCCAGGCTGGCCACCACGACGAGGATCGTGAAGCGCCGACGGACCCAGGCGGGGGCGTCGGTGCGTGCCATCCAGCCGGAAACCCACCCGAACATCCGCGGCGACCTCTGCCCGAGCAGGTCGGCGAGAAGTCGCGTGTCCTCCAGCCAGTCGTCGCCGTCTTGTCTGCCGTTCCGTTCGGGCAGCAGGCGCCGCGCCCGGAAGTGGAACAACCAGGTGAGAATGGCCGGCACAGCGACCACGCCGAGGGCGCCGATGAGCCAGGGCGTCCCTGAATCCCACAGCCGGCGCTGGGCGCGGGCGGCGAACGCGATCCAGTCGGCGGCGTAGGTCACCGAAACGAGCAGTGTGGCGATGCCGGCGGCGCGGAGCAGCTGGGTGACCCGGTCCGCGCTCGCCACGTATCCCATCACCCCGGCGACGACGCAGAACACGACCCCGAGGGTGAGCGAAGCGGCAAGCTTCCCAAGGAACACCTCGCTGCGCCTCGGCCGCGCTATGAGCCAAGGCCGGATCGTACCGCCGCTGAAATCGCCCCCGGCGACCACTGCCGCGCGGCACATGAAGATCGAGGCCACGACCATCCCGGCCTGCTGGAATCCGCCCAGCGGGGTCTGGTGCTGCGGCTTGTAGTTGAACATCAGGAAGCCCAGTAGCGCCAGGCCGAAGAGCATCAGCAGGAGATGGGCTCGGTTGGACATGCGGAGCAGCTCCGCGCGGTACGTCCTCATGGGCGCACTCCTGAGATCGCGGACTGGAAGGCCTCTTCGAGGGTGGGGGTGACATGGCCGAGCTCAACGAGCTTGATTCCGGCTCCGGCTGCGGTGTCGAAGATCTGGGCGGCGAGCAGGTCGGCGTGCCCGTCGGTAGCCGCCCGCAGCTCGTTTCCGGCCCACTCGATCGCCAGGCCCTGCTCCTTGAGCAGCGCCGCCAGGCTGCCCGTCGCTGCCTCGTCGAGGGCGCGGACGCGCAGGCTTGGCTCGCCGACGAAGGCGTCGAACGACCCGTCGTAGTGGACCTTCCCCTCGTGGATGAGCGTCAGCGCGTCGGCGGTGCCCTCCAGTTCACGCAGCTGGTGGGTGGAGACCACCACGGCGACGTTGCGGTCCGCAGTGCGGCGGATCAGGCGGCGCAGGTGCTGAATCGCCTCCGGGTCCAGCGCGTTGGTCGGCTCGTCCAGCAGCAGGACCGCCGGGGAGGCGAGCAGCGCGGCGCCGATCGCCACCCGCTGCCGGTAGCCCTGGGAGAGCGTCTTGACGCGTTTGCCCAGCACGTCGTCGATCTCCATCAGCTCGGCCACCTCCTTCAATTCGGAGGCGGGCGCGCCGGTCAGGACGCGCTGGATCTCAAGATTGCGGCGCACCGACATCCCCGGGTAGAGGGCCGGGCCCTCGATCATCGCGGAGAGGGGGCGTTGCCCGTCGCCGACCCGCATCGTCACCGAGCCTTCGGTGGGACGGACCAGCCGTGTCAACACGCGCATGGTGGTCGATTTGCCGGCGCCGTTGAGGCCGACCAATGCGGTGACCTGGCCTCGCTTGGGGGCCCAGTCCAGGGCATCGACGGCGACCGCCGCGCCGAACTTCTTCGTCATTCCCGCAAGGACAACGGGCGACTCGTTGTCTTCCATGTCGGGAATACTACACGTCACGTAGTACTCGTTGCGTACTACTCGACGTGAACCATCGGTGTCCACGCCACGGAGACCGTGCGAGTGGCGCCATCGACGGTGCCCGATGAGACCGTGCCCTGGGCCCCATGCACCACCTCACGCACGACCCGCACCGGACCGGTGGACGGAGGTAACCCGGCTCGGCCCGTCGCTACGCCGTTGGCCGGTCGGTTGCTGCTCGAGCCTCGAGCCGTACGGCACGGGACGGCTGACCGACGACCTGGGGCCGGCGGCAGGGGACGGCCGACCGACGACCAGGCGTCAGCGGCAGGGGACGTGCAGCCGGACCGTCGTCCCGTCCGGGCCGGTGCGCAACTGGACCAGCGCGCACAGCATGCGAACCCCCCACAGCCCGAAGCCCGACAGGGACGCGGGGTCGGGCGGGACGAAACCGGGGACCGGGTCAGGCTGCCAGTGACCCGCGTCGGTCACCTCGACGATCAGGTCGCCGTCGTCCCGCCACATCTGGCAGCTGATCGGGGACCGGCCGTGCCGGATGGCGTTGGTCGCGACCTCCGTCGCCGCGACCAGCAGGTCGTTGATCCGGGGCCGGGACATGCCGTGGTGGCGGGCGTGGCCGCCGATGAAGGAGCGCAGCGGGCTCAGGTCCATATCGTCGATCGGGAGCCGGACCGCGCCGGGCGGAGGGGAGGGCAGGGGATCGCGGTCCACCCCCGCCTGGACGACCGCCGGGTCGAGGTAGGCGTCATTACAGCGCGAGCAGGCACCCTCCATGAGCCGGGGATGGGTGCGCAGCGCGCCGTCGAGCAGCCCGGGGTCGGTGGTGCGCCGATCGTAGAGGCACAGCACCGAGGCGCTGATGTCGGCGAACGCCTGGTTGATGATTGACTCGTATCTCGTCCACTCGGAGATCTCGGCCGCGGTCCCGGTCTCCCAGCCGGGCTCCGCGACGACCCTGATCCGGGCGGTGGCGTTCTCGGCGATGAACGAGCTGTAGTTGGCGATGGTGCGCGTCGGCTGGATGTACCAGGAGGCGGAGTCGGCGAACTCGACGGCGTCGGAGTCGGTGCCCAGGGCCTGACGCAGGCAGGAGAGGTTGGGCGTCGTCCCGACCGTGAGCACCGCCTCACCCGCGCTGAGGCCCTCCTGAACGAACGGCACGACCGTGTCCAGGATGTCCTTCTCGTTGTCGTACATCAGGACCTGGTGGATCAGTCGCGTCATCGGGCCTCACCATCGCCGATCTCCAGCCACGGCAGCAGCCGGCTGCTCACGAGCTCGACGATGTCCGCCAGGTGGGTGGACGGATTGTCGAGGACGACCCGCGCGCCGACGTGCATCGCGACACCCGCCATCATGCTGAGCGCACCCAGGTCGACGAATCGCAGGTCGGCGAGGTCGAGGTGCACGTCGCCACCGTGATCGATGACCTTCCGCAGCGACTCGGCGAACACCGCGTGCCGCGCGCCGTCCAGCTCGCCGCTGAGGCGCAGGCCACGGGGCCGGAACGTCGGGGTGATGCTCAGGATTCCGTCGTCGAAGTAGGGATCGGCGCCCACGAGCACCTCGTGCCTCTCCTTCAGCGCGGTGAGCTCCTCCGGTGTGCAGGAGCGCGCGTCGACCTGGCAGACCGCGATGGCCATCGTACTCGGGGAGATCGCGGCGTCCACCCGGGCTTCGCATTCGAGAACGCCGTCGCGGCCCCGCTCCTGCTGGAAGGCCCAGGTCATGTCGACCGTGACGCGAACGCCGCGGAAGCGCTCCGTCTCCGCCCGATCGAGGACCTTCTGCAGGGTGGTGCTCATCCGCGTGGGGTCGAACACGCCACGGGTCAGGCAGGTCTCCGCCTGCGGCAGGATCGCCAGCTGCCCGCTGCGGAGGTATGCCTCCGGGTCGAGCCGGTAGCGCGACCGCAGGTCGGGCAGGTCGTCCGGCCCGGCGTCGGTGATGTAGATGACCTTGTCGGATCCGGCGAGGCCATCGTGGAGGAAGGCTCCCACCACATGTTCCTGCTCCTCCCGGTCGGCGTAGGAGAACCACGCGTGGTCTCCGGGCAGCAGCTCTCCGACGGATCTTTGGGCGAACCAGCGCTCCATGGGCCTCCTCCCGCGCAACGTCGGCAGGTGGCCTCTACCTTACGGCGAACGACGCAGCGTGACGACGTTTTCACGGGTACCACTGGCGTCGAAACTTTCAGTGAAATCCACCGGTCAACCTGGGTGCGGGCTGAACCGGCCGTACCGGCCGCGGTGGTAGAGCAGGGGCACGCCCGGCGCGCCGAGACCGGTGTCGACGACCAGCCCGACCACGAGCCAGTGGTCCCCCATCGCGACCGTGTCGTACGGCTCGCAGAGCAGGTACGCGGCGGTCCCGTCGAGGATCGGCACGTCACCCGGCCCGGGGTGCCACGAGGTCGGCGGCGCGAACCGGTCGGTCCCGCGCCCGGCGAACCGGGACGCGATCTCCGCCTGGCCGGTCGCCAGCACGTTGACCGCGAAGGTCGGCGCCTCCCGCAGGTCCGGCCAGGTCGTCGACGTACGCGCGACGCAGAACGACACCAGCGGCGGATCGAGGCTGACGGAGGTGAACGAGGTGGCCGTCAGCCCGACAGGCCCGGGCCCGGTCACCACGACCACGCCGGCGGCGTGCCGGCCCAGCGCCCGCCGGAAGCTGTCCCCGTCCACCACCGGGGTCTGTCCCACGCGTGTGCCCATCACCGTTAGCCTCCGCTTCGCTGAGGGACGGTCACCAGACGGCCTCGGGGAGGCGTACGGTCGCCGCCCATTCGGCCAGAATCTCGTCCAGGCGGTCGAGGTCGGCCTCGACCACGGCCAGTCCCGGCGTGGGGACGCTCGCGCCGAGCTCGACGAGCAGCGGCCTCAGGTGGACCTCGACCGCGAGCGCGTGCCGGGGCGACCCCATCACCAGCAGCGGCAGCGCGGTCACGCCGGCCAGGGACGGCACCCGGTCGAGGAACGCCTTGAGCAGGCCCGTGTAGGTGCCCTTGTAGGTCGGGCTGGCCACGACGAGGAGGTCGGCCGAGGCGACCTTCGCCACCGCGTCGTCCAGCCGCGGGGACGGAGCCCGGCTGAACAGCCGATCGGCGAGCTCCGTCAGGTCCACCGTCTCGGGCGTGGTCCCCGGGGCGATCGCCCGGGCCGTACGGGCGGCGACGGCGTGCGTCCGAGATTCCGGGCGCGGGTTGCCGACCAGCACGACGACCCGGGTCCCGAGCCGGGGCGGGACCCCGTCGGAACCCGCCGCGAGCCCGCTCCGCGACGGACCGTCCCCGTTCGCGACCGTTCGGTCGTCACCCACGCCGTGTCCTTCGCTCATGCCGTCTCTCCCGCGCGTGTTCGAGGCGTCCTAGGGTCGCGTCCCCGCGGCCCGCTCACGCGGCCTCCAGGAGGCCGCGGCGGGCCAGTTCGGGCAGGACGCCTTCGCCGAACCAGTACGCCTCCTCCAGGTGCGGGTAGCCGGAGAGGATGAACTCGTCGATGCCGAGCGCGGCGTACTCCTCGATCCGCTCGGCGACCTGGTCGTGGCTGCCGACCAGCGCGGTGCCGGCGCCGCCCCGTACGAGACCGACGCCCGCCCACAGGTTCGGGTGGATCTCCAGGTCGTGGCTCGACCCGCCGTTCCGGAAGTTCTCGTGGAGGGCGCGCATCCGCTGCTGGCCGACCGACTCGCTGCGCGCGAGCCCCTTCTGCGCCGCGGCGATCTCGGCCGGGTCGAGGTCGTCGAGCAGCCGGTTCGCGGCCGCCCAGGCCTCTTTCGCCGAGTCGCGGGTCACGACGTGCAGCCGGATGCCGAATCGCGGCGTACGGTCCTCCTTTGCGGCCAGCTCCCGGACCCACTCGATCTTGTCCCGTACCAGCGCGGGCGGCTCGCCCCAGGTCAGGTAGACGTCCGCGTGCCGCGCCGCCACGGGGCCTGCCGCGCCGGACGACCCGCCGAAGTACAGCCGGGGCGCGGGGTCCGGCGCCTCGCGCACGGTGGCGCCCTCGACGTCGTAGTAGATGCCGGAGAAGTCGAACGGCGTGCCGCTCCACGCGCCGCGCAGGATCGACAGGAACTCGTCGGTGCGCGCGTACCGCTCGTCGTGCCCGAGGTGGTCGCCGAACCGCGCCTGCTCGGTGGTCTCCCCGCCGGTGACGATGTTGAGCAGCAGCCGTCCGCGGGACAGCCGCTGGTACGTCGCGGCCATCTGCGCGGCGAGCGTCGGCGACAGCACGCCGGGGCGGAACGCCACGAGGAACTTCAGCCGCGTCGTCTCACGGGTGAGTGCGGCCGTCGTCAGCCACGCGTCCTCGCACAGGGTGCCGGTCGGGGTCAGCACGCCCTCGAAGCCGAGCTGCTCGGCGGTACGGGCGATCTGCGCGAGGTACTCGATGTCGGGCTCGCGCTGCACCCCGCGTACGTCGGCGCCGTGGCCGCCGCCGACGAGGGTGCGGCCGTCGCCGCTCGTGGGCAGGAACCAGTGGAACGCGGTCACGATGATCCTCCAGGGACGACGTCGTTGAAGCGGGGGTCGACGAAGTCGGCGAACTTCACCCGGCCGGGCAGCAGCTTCGCGTCGGTGAACGCGTCCGCGAGGGACTGCTCCGCGCCGGTCACGGTCGCGTCGAGCCGTACGGGCCGGGTGACCCGCCGGTCGACGGCGACCTGCGCCACCGGCAGGGGCAGGCCGATCTCCCGCGCCCAGGTCTGCGCCCACTCCGTCCGGTGGGTCGCGGTCCAGACGTACGCGCGGTCGACGCGGGCCAGGTAGTCGCGCAGCGCGGCGACCTTGGCCTTGTCCTTCAGCGCCCGGGCCGAGGCGACGGTGAAGTTGTAGTTGCTGGTGAACCCGGTGCCGCTGACGAGAATGCGGGCACCGGTCTGGGCCTGCGCCTGGGCCTGGTACGGGTCCCAGATCGACCAGGCGTCGACCTTGCCGCCGCTGAACGCCGAGAGGGCGTCGGCGGGCTGGAGGTACTGCGGCTGGACGTCGGTGAAGCTCAGCCCCGCCTTCTTCAGCACGTTGAGCAGCAGCGCGTGCGCCGAGCTGCCCTTGGCCAGCGCGATCCGCTTCCCCTTCAGATCCTGGATCGTGCGGATCGGGGAGTTCTTCGGCACGAGGATCGCCTGGGCCCGCAGGTCCTGGGCGCCCGCGCCGATCGCGGTGATCTTCGAGCCGCCCGCGGCGGCGAAGATCGGGGGAGTGTTGCCCACGCCGCCGACGTCGATCGCGCCCGCGTTCGCGGCCTCGAGCAGTGGGGGACCGGAGGTGAACTGCGACCAGGCGATCTTGTACTTGACGCCGGACAGCTCGTGCGCGGCCTCCAGCATGACCTGCACTCCGGCCTTCTGGTCCCCCACGTGGAGGGTGACCTTGCCCAGGTCGACCGAGCCGTCCTTGCGGATCGCGGCGTCCGTGCCGCTCCCCGAACCCCCGCAGCCGGCCACCGCCACGACGGCGACGCTCAGCACGGCGAGAAGCCTCTTCATGGGTTGTCCTCTTTCACTCCGAGCCGGCCGAGGAGTTCGGTACGCAGCTCGATCAGGTCCCCGGCGGACCGCGGGCGGGCGACGTCGACGCGCGTCTCGTAGGCGATCCGGCCCTCGCCGAGGACGAGCACGCGGTCGGCGAGCCTGAGCGCCTCGTCCACGTCGTGGGTGACGAGGAGCACGCTCAGGCGCTCCTTCTCGGTCCACAGGTCCAGCACGAGCCGGTGCATGGTGATCCGCGTCAGCGCGTCGAGCGCGCTGAACGGCTCGTCGAGGAGCAGCAGGTCGGGTTCGCGGACGAGGGCGCGCGCCAGCGAGGCGCGCTGCGCCTCCCCGCCGGACAGCGTGAGCGGCCACGCCTTCGCCAGGCCGGCCAGCCCGACCTCCTCCAGGGCGGCGTACGCCGCCTCCTCCGGCCGGTCCAGGCCCAGCGCCACGTTGTCGATCACACGTTTCCACGGCAGCAGCCGCGGCTCCTGGAAGGCGACCGCGACGGTCCCGTCGACGGTCAGCGCGCCGGTCGCCTCGGGGTCGAGACCGGCCAGCGCCCGCAGCAGCGTCGACTTGCCCGAACCGCTGCGTCCCAGCAGCGCCACGAACTCGCCCCGCTCGATGTCGATGTCGAGGCCGTCGATGACGATCCGCTCGCCGAAGACACGGGTGAGATCGCGGACGCTCGCGACACGCTCCGCGCCGACCGCCTGGTCGGTCGTTGTCACGCGGGTTGGAAGGCTCGTCGCCATGCGAGGGCCCTCCTCTCGATGAGCCGTACGAGGGCGTCGGTGAGCAGGCCCAGCACGCTGTAGACCACGAGCCCGACGACGATCACGTCGGTGCGCATGAACTCCCGGGCGTCGTTGATCATCCAGCCGAGGCCGGCGTCGGCGTTGACCTGTTCGGCGACGATGAGGGCCAGCCAGGCGACGCCGAGGCTCTGCCGGAGCCCGACCAGCGCCTGGGGGAGCGCGCCGGGCAGGATGACGTGCCGGATCAGCGCGGCCCGGCCGAGCCGCAGCGTCCGGGCGGCCTCGGCGAGCCTGCCGTCGACGCCGCGGATCCCGGCGTAGGTGTTGAGGTAGAGCGGGAAGGCGACCCCGAGGGCGACCAGTGCGATCTTGGGCGTCTCGCCGATGCCGAACCACAGGATGAACAGCGGGATCAGGCCGTAGAACGGCAGGGTCCGCAGCATCTGCATCGGCGGGTCGACGGCGTTCTCGCCGAGGCGGCTGAGCCCGGCGACGAGCGCGAGCGCGACCCCGGCGGCCGCCCCGATGACGAAGCCGATGGCGACGCGCTGGAGGGAGACGGCGATCGCCTCGGGGAGGGTCCCGGCCTCGGTGAGGTCGATCGCCGTACGGGCGATCTTCACCGGCGCGGCGATGAGATGTTCCGGCAGCAGGCCGGACGAGCCGGCGGCCTGCCAGAGCAGGATGAGGGCGAGCGGGCTGATGAGACGCGCGAGTCCGGGAGCCCGCGGGACGCGTGCCCGCGGCCGGGCGGCCCGGCGCGCCTGCCCCAGATCCAGGGCGGGTGAGGACATGTGTGACCTTCGTCGGTGAGCTGTCGATTCGGAGCGCGTGGGCGCTCAGGGCAGGCCGGCGCGGTCGCCGGCGAGAGGGCTCAGTGCGTCGGCGCACACAGCGCGCTGGCCTGCCGCCGGAGGTCGACGTGCAGGCGCACCACGAGAAGCTGACCAGGACTCACGCTGTCATGGTCGGCGAGAATACGGACAAAGTCAACCTGATAAGTAGGAAATTCTCTTGGCCTCGGGTCAGGCCGGGTCCGTCGTGCCCTGCACCCGCCCGCGGAGCCGTACGACCGCGTCGTCGAGGAAGCCCAGGAACGCGGTCAGCGCGGGAGGCGCCGTCACGCCGGCGGCCGTCGCGGCGTACACCGAGCGCACCGGCGAGTCGTCGGGATGCAGCGGCGCCAGCACGATGTCCGGGCGCGCCGCCCCGGCCGCCAGCGACGGGATGAGCGTGACGCCCAGGCCCGCCGCGACGAGGCCCTGCTTGGCGATCCACTCGCCGACGACGTAGGTGATCCGAGGCCGGAACCCGGAGAGGGTCGCGGCGCTGATCAGGGTGTTCTCGGGGCGGGAGCTGCCGGCGATCCAGTCCTCGCCGGCCAGTTCGGCGAGCCGCAGCTCCTCCCGCCCGGCCAGCCGGTGGTCCGGGTGCAGGGCGACGAACATCGAGTCGTCGAGCAGGTGACGCAGGCGCAGACCCTCGAACTCCTCGCCTGCGCCCGCCGCGACGATGGCCAGGTCGAGCTCGCCGGTCTCCAGGCGCGCGACGTGGTCCCGGACGAACCCCTCGGCCAGCGACACCGAGACCTGAGGGTGCGCCGCGCGGAACGCCGCCATCGCCTGTGGCACCAGCGCGGCGTCGGCGGTCGCGAACGCCCCCACTCGGAGCCGCCCGGTGGCCAGATCCCGCAGGGCCCGCAGGTCGCCCCGTGCCGTCCCGAGGCGATCGGTGATGGCCGACGCGTGCGGCAGCAGGCACCGGCCCTCCTCGGTGAGGCGGACCCCGCGGGGCAGACGGTCGAACAGGACCGCGCCGACCTCGCCCTCCAGCGTGGAGATTCGCCGCGAGACCGCCGACTGGGTGTACCCCAGAGCCTCCGCGGCGCCCGTGAACGAGCCACGGCGGGCGACCTCCTGGAAGACGACGAGTAGGGCGGTGTCCATGTCGGCATGCTAGCTCCGCATGGGTCTCATGAGAAACATTCGCTGGTGGAATGACATGGCCTCTCCCTAGCCTCTTCTCCGTGATCGCCTTTCTCGGACTGGGGCGCATGGGAGCGCCCCTCGCCCGGCGACTGCTGTCCGCCGGGCACGACCTGACCGTCTGGAACCGCACGGCGGAGCGCGCCGCGCCCTTCGGCGCGGCCGGAGCCGCGATCGCGGCGACGCCCGAAGAGGCCGTCGGTGCCGCCGACGTCGTCATCACGATGCTGGCGGACGGTCCCGCGCTCGAGGCGGTGGCGGAGCGGATCGCCCCGGCGATGCGCCCCGACGCCTGTCTCATCGAGATGTCCACCGTCGGGCCCGCGGCCGTCCGCGGCCTTACCGCGCGGATGCCCGCGGTCGTTGACGCGCCGGTGATGGGCAGCGTCGACCGCGCCGCCGCCGGCACCCTCACCGTGCTGGCCGGCGGGGACGTCGACCGGGTCGCCGGCATCCTCGCGGCCTTCGGCACCGTCGTTCGCTGCGGCGAACTCGGCGCGGGAGCGGCCCGCAAGATCCTGCTGATCAACGCCGTCATCGGCGCCGTCGCGCTGACCGCCGACCTGGCCGAGCTCGGCGCCGGGCTCGGCGTCCCCGACCCCCTCGACCTGCTCGCCGAGGGACCCCTGGCCGGAGCCGTCGCCCGCATCCGCGCGGACGGCGCCGACTTCCCCCTGGGGCTGGCCGCCAAGGACGTCGGGCTCGCGCTGGACGTCGCGGCGCTCCCCGTGCTCGACGCCGTACGGCAACGACTGCGGGGCGCCTCCGACCAGGAGGCCGACCTCGGAAAGGTGCTTGAAAGAACCCGAAAGGTGCCTGAATGACCGTCTTTGACAATCCCGCCACCGTCCCCGCCCCGCCCGCCGGGCGGTACTCCCACGTGGCACGGATCGAACTCGGCGACAAAGCCATGCTCGTCCTGTCCGGCCAGGTCGCGGTCGACGCCGAGGGGAGGCTCGTCGGCCGGAACGACATGCGCGCTCAGGCGGAGTTCGTGATGGACGCCATCGAGAAGATCCTCGCGGCGCACGGCGCGACGCTCGCGCACGTCGTCCACATCCGGACGTTCCTCACCGACATGGACCGGATCGGGGAGTACGGCGAGGCGCGGCTGCCGCGCTTCACCGGCCCGCCCCCGACGAGCACGACCGTGGAGGTCTCCCGGCTGTTCGTGCCCGGCGCGCTCCTCGAGGTCGAGGTGACCGCGATCGTCTGATCCCCTTCGAGCGCCGAGGCGCGGCACGTCCTGCCGGCGGCCGCGCCTCGGCGGTGCTCATCGAGTGGGCTTTACGATCGCTTTACTGTCTCGGCCTTGACAGAGGAGTTCGGTATGGGCTGGCCAGGCACGGCTTCTGTCAGGGGTCTTTACATATTTGGCAGGTATTGCTGAAAATACGACGAAATTGGGGTCTTTTGGTGTTGTCGTTACCTATGTGAGGATCTGGTCGTCGTTCCCCCGCCGCTCTGAGGAGAGCACATGCGACGACGCACTGCCGGGACCCTGGTGGGCGGGCTGATCCTCGCCCTGGTCCCCTTCCTGTCCACCTCCGCCTCCGCCGCACCGGCCGCCGCCACGAGCGCGGCCGCCCCGACGGCAGCCGTGGCGCAGCATCCGTTCCACCACGCCTGCTCCACACCGCGCGCCGGCCGCGCGAGCTGCAACGCCCTCGTCCGCGGCGACGTCGCCACCAGCGCCGCCGCCATGCGCCGCGCGGCCGCCGCCCCGTCCGGCCTCTCGCCGGCGAACCTGCAGAGCGCCTACAAGCTGCCGTCCACCGGCGGCTCCGGCCAGACCGTCGCCATCGTCGACGCCTACAACGCCCCCACAGCGGAGGCCGACCTCGGCGTCTACCGCAGCCAGTACGGGCTGCCCGCCTGCACGACCGCCAACGGCTGCTTCAAGAAGGTCAACCAGACCGGCGGCACGTCCTTGCCGGCGACGGACGGCGGCTGGGCACAGGAGATCTCCCTCGACCTCGACATGGTCTCCGCCGTCTGCCCCAGCTGCAAGATCGTGCTCGTCGAGGCCACCTCCGCCTCCTTCGCCAACCTCGGCACCGCGGAGAACACCGCCGCCAAGCTCGCGAACGTCATCAGCAACAGCTACGGCGGCTCCGACGCCTCGGACTCGACGTACGGCTCGTACTACAACCACCCCGGTAAGGCGATCACCGTCAGCTCGGGTGACAGCGGCTACGGCGTCGAGTACCCGGCCTCCTCGCACTACGTCACGGCCGTCGGCGGCACCTCGCTGAAGACCGCGAGCAACAGCCGCGGCTGGACCGAGACCGCCTGGAACGGCGCGGGCAGCGGCTGCTCGTCCTACAACACCGCCCTGTCCGGCCAGTCCAGCGTGGGCACCGGCTGCTCCCGCCGCGCCGTCGCCGACGTCTCCGCCGTCGCCGACCCCAACACCGGCGTCGCCGTCTACGACAGCACCGCCTACCAGGGCCAGAGCGGCTGGATGGTCTTCGGCGGCACCAGCGTCGCCGCACCGGTCATCGCCGGCGTGTTCGGCCTGGCCGGCAACGCCGCGAGCATCGACAACAACTACCCCTACACCCACTCCACGTCGCTGTTCGACGTGACCTCCGGCAGCAACGGCAGCTGCTCCCCCTCGCAGCTGTGCAAGGCCCGCACCGGCTGGGACGGCCCGACCGGCCTGGGCACCCCGAACGGAACCGGCGCCTTCTGACGATCGGCTGAACGGCGGGCCCGGCCAACGCGACCGGGCCCGCCGTTTCGCGTGCCATGCGAGGCTTTGTGGCAGATAGCGGCACCGGTACCCCCTACCGGTCAGTACGATGATCTTCGAGCCGACCAGAGCCGATCGGCGAGCATGAGGGGGTGGCGGCCGTGACGAACCCAACGGACCCGGTGGCGAGCTGGACCAAACGGGAACAAGAGCAGGCCCCACCGGGCATCGACGTCAAGACGGCCAGCCCGGCCCGCATCTACGACGTCTTCCTCGGCGGCAAGGACAACTACGCCGCCGACCGGGCCGCGGCCCAGATCGCCATCGACGCCGGGCCCGACATCCCCCGCGCCGCCCGGGACAACCGCGCCTTCCTCGGCAGAGCCGTCCGCTTCGCCATCGAGAGCCGCATCCGGCAGTTCGTCGACCTCGGCACCGGCCTGCCCACCCAGGGCAACGTCCACGAGGTCGCCCAGTCGCTCGCCCCGGACGCCCACGTCGTCTACGTCGACAACGACCCGATCGTCCTCGTCCACGCCCGCGCGCTGCTGCCGCCGTCCAACACCACCGCCGTCATCCAGGCCGACCTCCGCGACCCGGCCGCCGTCCTCGACCACCCCAAGACCCGGTCGCTCATCGACTTCGACGAGCCGGTCGCCGTACTCATGCTGGCGGTCCTCCACTTCGCCACCGACGACGAGGCACGCGCCACGATCGCGGCATTCCGGGAGGCGATGGCCCCCGGCAGCATCCTGATCGCCTCCCACAGCACGAGCGAGGGGCACGGGGAGGCGGGCGCGAAGGCCGTAGGCGCCTGGAAGAACGCCACCGTCCCCCTCCACGACCGCAACCGCGAGCAGGTCGAGGCCCTGTTCGACGGCTTCGACCTCCTCGAGCCCGGCGTCGTCTGGGTGCCCGAATGGCGGCCCGACTCTGGCGCGATCAGCGACACCCGCTGGATGTACGCCGGCGTCGCCCGCCGACCCTGAGCCCTCGTCAGGTCGGCTGGCACTTACGGCACCAGACGGTCGTACGGCCCGCGACGCGGCGCCGGGACAACGTGGTGCCGCAGCGCGGGCACGCGCCCTCTCGCTCGTCGCGGGCCCCGGTCAACCAGGTCTCGCGCGGCGGAACCCGCCCCACCTTCACCGACTCCCGCAACGTCCATCGCATCGCCTTGTACAGAGCCGCCACGTCCGCGTCGTCCAGATCCGGCACCGCCCGCACCGGGCTGATCCGAGCGCGCCAGCAGATCTCGTCGGCGAGCAGGTTCCCGAGACCGGCGAGAAGGGACTGATCGGTCAGCGCCGACTTGAGCCGCCCGCGACGGCCGGCCAGCAGCCCACCGAAGTCCTTACGGGACACCTCAAGGGCGTCCGGCCCCAGGTCGCCCAGCACCCGCGCGGCCTGCTCCTCATCGTCCGCGAGGCGTACGCCCTGCAGCTTGCGCATGTCCCGGAAGCGCAGCTCACCGTCGGTGAGGTTCCACACCACGCGGTCGTACCGGTCCGGCGGCTCGTCCGGCGAATGCCACGACAGCGAACCGGTCATGCCGAAGCGCAGGATCAGCACCGGACCGCCGGCCGGGGCGACCAGCCACTTCCCCCGCCGCCACGGCTCCCCGAACCGGTGGCCGCGCAACGCGTCGTTCAGCGCCCGCGCGCTCGTCCCGCGGAGCACCCCCGCGTCCCGTACGCGCACGGCCGTGATCGGCTCCCCGGCGTGCCCGGCCAGCACCCGGCGGAACCCCTCGACATCGGGAAGCTCCGGCACACGACGGTCCTACCCACTGCGCGAGGTCATTCGGCGGGCCCGGACCGCGGCGGCGAGTCGGCACGTGGGAATCCCGCTCGCGCGGCGGAAGGTCGTCGCCGAAAGCACCGCGCCTGGTTCGCGTGCGCACCGGCCTGGCCCTACGCACCGGCCTGGCCCTACGCACCGGCCTGGCCCTACGCACCGGCCCGGGCCCTACGCGTCGGCTCAGCCGTGCGTCCGGCCGTGCCTCGCCGTCGTGGGAAGTTCACCGAACCCGAGTGCGAGGGCGGGGCACATCTCGGCGGCCTGCAGCGCGTCACGCAGGAGCCGTTTCGGCACGGCGGCGTCCGTGAGCACGGGATAGCCGAAGACATCCAGGTGGATGAGTTCCGGGACCAGGTGCCCGCACAGGCCGTGGCCGGCGCAGCGCGACCAGTCCACGGTCAGCCGCATTCCCGAGTCGGAGGCCTCCGCCCCTGGCACGGGCAGGATCCGCTGGACGGGCCGGCCACAACGGCCACCGGTGAGGTGAGCGGTGACATCGTCGGCGAACACCTCCAGCGCGGACAGCAGAAACCTCGTCGCCCCGTCCGGATGACTACAGGCCCCTCTTCCACGGACGACGCCGGAACCCTGTCTGATCGCGGACAGCGCCTCGCCGGCGGACCGTCCCGCCGCCAGAGCGGACACCGACCGCGCGATGGCGGGCAGCCCCAGGCGGCACGGCCCGCACTGGCCGGCCGACTCGGCACCGAGATACTCCGCGACCCGGGCGACCTCCCCGAGCGGGCACGTCCCCGCGTCCAGCGGCACGATGATCCCCGCGCCCAGAGCGGCGCCGGCCCCGGTCATGGACTCCCGGGACACCAGCACCGTCGCCGCGGCGGCGGGCGACAGCCAGGCACCGTGATAGCCGCCGACCATCACTCCCTGGCCGGCGGTCACGCCACAGCGACGGAACACCTCGGACAGCAGAACCCCGGCCGGGGTCTCCACCACCGTGCGTCGCCCGTCATGGCCGGTCACGGTGAGCAGGACCGTCCCCGGTTCGGTCGGCGTCCCGACGGCCAGGTAACCGTCGACGCCGAGTTCGGCCAGTACGGCCAGTTGAGCGAAGGTCTCCGCGTTGGACAGCAGGGTCGGCGACCCGTCGACGCCGCTCTCGGCGGCCCGGACCTTCTGGCCGGGTGGGATCGGGGTCTCCCCGTTCACCCCGCGGACCAGGGCCCCGCCTTCGCCGGTGATGAACCGTTCCGGCAGGTGGACGACCCGCGCGTGCCTGGACAGCCCCGCCTCCTGGACCGCCGTACGGAGCGAGCGTTCGGCGACCCCGCCGTCGGTGACACCCAGAACGATCTCCCGTGCGCCCAGCGCGCCCGCGGCGATCAGGGCCCCGTCCAGGACGAGGTGGGGTTTACGGGCGAGGAGCATCTTGTCCTTGGCGCTGGCCGGCTCGCCCTCGGTGGCGTTCACCAGTACGACGGTCCGGGAACCACGGCGACCCGCCGCGTCGGCCACGGCCCGGAGCTTCCGGGCGAAGGGAAAGGCCGCGCCGCCGCGACCGCGGAGGTCGACACCCTCCGCCAGCGCCAGCACCTCGTTCATCGAAAGCCGGGACGGCGCCCGGTGGAGCGCTCGATGCGAGACGAGGTCCAACCGCCGCGCACCGGTCACACCCCTGAACAGCCGAGCGGGACCGATGCTGAGGATCTGCGGTGCGCCGTTCATCGGCGGCTCTCCGTCCACTGGGCGGCCTCCGCTTTGAGCTCGGACCAGAACCGCTCGTCCGGGACGTCCGGCATGTCGGCGTCGGTCGGCTCCTCGGCAGGGCGGCTCACCCCGGGCCCGCCCTGACGCCGCGCCGTCCGGCGCTGCCGTACCGCGGACACCAGCCGGGCGAACGCCACCAGGACGACCAACGCGAAGCAGATCGCGTAGCTGAGCGTCACCCAGTCCTTGGCGGCACGGCCGGCCTTCAGTCCGTGAACGATGGCGATCGGCCAGCACAGATACGCAGTGACATGGAGGGCCCGCCAGATCCAGCCACGGGTGGCGCCGATGAACCTGCCGCGGGCCACACCGGTCGCGAAAATGATGATCATCATATTGCTCGCGATCGTGCCCAGACCGATCCAGAGGACGCGCCCGTGATCACCGAGGAACGGCACCACCACCGCGAGGACGGACGCGTGCCGTTCCAGCACCTTGAGGAGCACGTGCGCCGTCAGGAAGCTCATCGCCATGACCGCCGCGGCCCGGTGCGCGGACTGGGCGAGGATCCGCAGCCCGATCGGCACGAACCGCCCGGAGGCCACCAGGCCGGCCACGATCGCGGCGGTCAACGTCACCAGCGAGAAGACCCCGGAGAAGAACTCCAGGAAGGCGCGCAGCCAGAGCACGACGGAGGCACCGCGTTCGGTTCGCCCGGCAGTGAGAACGGCGGCCAGGAGCATGCAGAGAAACAGTGCCCGCAGGACCTTCCGTCGCGCCGGAACCTCGCGTCTGAGCGCCCGCGCGATATGCCGATACTGCGTCATCCGGATCTCCAATGGGGGCTTGGGGACGGGCGTGCGCCGAGCATCGGCCGGCCATGCGCCGGACTCAGCCTGGCGGGGTCGACGGCAACGGGACCGGCGATGCGGTCGCGGCCCCCGTCCCGAAATTGAGCAGGGGATTGCCCGCGTCTATGCGCAGGCCCGCACGGTCGGCCCAGACCTGGCTCGAGGTGGCGTGCACGGCCCAGCCGCCGAGGCGCGCACCGTCCACGGGCAGCGTGCGCCCCGCGTTCAGCAGCGCGAACCGCACGACCGCCGGACCACCGGCCGGCGCACCACCGCACGGCTGATCGGTGCCGGTCATTCCCAGGTAGGTTCCCCGCCGTACGAGGGTTCCGTCCGGGACCGTGGCGGTGTGGGTCACCTGGTAGTAGACGGACGCGAGCCCCGTGGAGTGGACCAACAGGAGCAGGGCTCGGTCCGGTGCCTTCGAGCAGAGCCGGTAGAGCCGGCCCGGAGCAGGAGCGAGAACCCGACCGTCACCGCCGCTGAACCGCAGCCCGCCGTTGCCGGCGACCGGCTGCAACGTCCAGGACTGGCCGGTTCGCCAGGGAAGTGACAAGTCGGCCGTGGCATCGTGCCCGGACGCCTTGGCGTCCCCGAACCGCTCCAGGAACGGCCTCTCGTCCGTGCGCACCACCGTCGCCGGTGCCTCCCGTACCAACCGCGTGAAGTCCGGCGTGCCGGCGAGGCATACCTCCCAGCGGCCTCGCGCGCGCACCGCGATGAACAGCGATGTCTCGGGCAGAGCCGTCACACCCGCCGGTGGTGTGATGACCGAGCCGCCGAACGCCCAGCCTCGCGTCCCGTCGACGCGGGTCAGCGACACCTCCGGCGGCGAGAGCCGCTGAACACCGAAGGCCTTGCGGACCATCGTGCCGCGTTGCCGCAACACGACCGCGCGTACGCCGCGCTCCAGCGCCGTCACGGACCCCCGGCGAGCGGATCGGACGGCCGGCTGGGCAGTCCTCTTCAACGCGGCGGGACCGCGCACCGGATGCCGGGTCGCCGGACCCATGGCGGCCTGCTGAACGATGACGCAGATCGACAGACCGACGAGTACCGCCGTGAAGCCGCCGATCCGCGCGACACGGTTCGCGACCGGCAACACTGAGCCGACGCCGGGGCGGGACTGCGGCATCAGGTCACCCTTCCGATCGCGCACGATGAGCGGCCCCGAGTCAGCGGAGAGCCGGGGGCCGCACTCCGCTTCCTCGGGGCCGTGGGGCCTGGCGGGGATCCACCACCTTCTTCTCGGAAGGGGGCACCTGACAGGTCGCCGCCGGTGGGGAACCCGACGGTCGGCCGGGTGCCACCGGCCATGCGCCAGCGTGCCGACAAAGCCGATAAGACGGCGCTGTGGCGACGCTAAGACCTGGCTAAGAGCCCGACTGCAGGACGCGGAAATCGACGATCACCTGCGCGCCGCCCGCCGGCGAGACGCCCAGACGCAGGGATCCGCCCGCGGCTTCGGCGGTACGGCGGACGATGTCCAGGCCGAGGCCGCTCGACGCCGCGCTGCTCGCACCACGGCGCAGCAGGTGCCGCCCGGGAAATCCCGGACCGTCGTCGCCGACCGTGAGGTACGCGACCGGACCGCGATGATCGAGCGCCACCCCGAAGGCGGTCCCCTCGGCCGTATGGGCGAAGACGTTCGTCAGCAGCGCATCCAGGCACGCGGACAGCTCCACGCCACCGACCGTCACGACGACCGGATGGTCGGGAACCCGCAGACTCACCGCACGATCCTGCTCATCGGCGAGGGCGGACCAGAACGCCACCCTCTCCGACACGACGGCGGTGGCGTCGCACAACGCCCGATCCTGCCGGGCCGGCCGCCGAGTGTCGTTGATGAGCCGCGTCACGGTGCGCTCCAGCACATCGACCTGCTTGCCGATCCGGTCGGCCTCCGCCGGATCCCGCAGCGACTCGGCCTCCAGCCGCAACACCGTCAGCGGCGTGCGCAGCCGATGGGACAGATCGGCCGCCGACTCCCGCTCACGCGCGAGCAGCTCCGCTATCCGCGTCGCCAGATGATTCAGGCCGACGCCGACATCGCGGATCTCCGGCGGACCACCAGGCTGCACCCGCGCCTCCAGGTCGCCGCGCGACAGCCGCTGCGACAGCGCCGCGAGCGCGGCGATCCGCCGCACCAGGGAATGTGCGAGACGATCCGCCAGGAGCACGCTCACCGTCAGCAGCCCGGCACCCAGCAACGCCAGGATCGTCCAGGCCCGCCGCACACCCGCCCGCAGCTGAGCCTTGGACACGAACGTCCGGATGACGGCCGTTCCGCCCGGCCCGCCCAGCACGGCGACCAGGATCTCCCGCCCCCCTGCGGCGTCGACCGTCACACTGCGGCCACGTGCCGCCAACCGGACCGCCGGGTCCCGCGGAACGGACGGGTCCGTGCCCGTGCCGTCCGGCCAGAAGACCGCCAGCGGATAGCCGCTGGACGCCGCCTGCTGAAGCGTGATCTCCACCGTCCTCCGGTCACCGGTCGCGACCATCGGAGCGAGGGACTGCGCGCGCACCGTGGCCGAACCCACGGCACGGGTCGCCGCCACGTCCCGGACCAGCAACGCCAAAGGCGCCAGGAACGCCACCAGCACCAGGGACGTCGTGGCGGCGACGAGGAGGGTGATGTAGCGCCTCATCGCGACGGGTCGACGATCTTTATGCCGGAGCCGCGCACCGAACGCAGGTAGCGAGGGTTCGTGGCGGTCTCGCCGAGCTTCCGGCGCAACCAGGCCACGTGAACGTCGATCGTCTTGTCCGCACCGCCGAACGGCACCTGCCACACCTCGGTCAGCAACTCCCGCTTCGACACCACCTGCCCGGCGCGAGCGGCCAGGTAATGCAGCAGATCGAACTCCTTCGGCGACAGCTCCAGGACACGTCCGTCCAGCGTCGCCTCACGAGCGCGCGGATTCATCCGCAGGCCCCCGACCAGCACGGACGCGTCCGCGGACGTCCCTTCCTCGCCGCGCCGCAGCACCGCCCGGATCCGTGCGTCCAGCTGACCCGCGCCGAACGGCTTGACGACATAGTCGTCGGCGCCCGCGTCCAGGACGCGAACCATCTCCCGCTCGTCATCGCGGGCCGTCGCGACGATGACGGGAACGGAGCTGACCGCCCGGAGCATGCGCAGGACCTCGCAGCCGTCGAGATCGGGCAGCCCGAGGTCGAGCACCACCAGATCCGGGCGGTCCCCGATCGCCTGCCGGAGTCCGTCGACGGCGTTCGGCGCCGAGGTCACGGCGTGACCGTGCTCCGACAGCGCCCGCACCAGCGCGCTGCGTACCGAGGCGTCGTCTTCGATGAGCAACAGTTGGGCCACGGCGCAACGCTAGACCGTCCACCTGCGAAAAGCCCAGTTCATGGCTTTTTGGAACGTTCGTCTTATGTATGGCTTAGTGCGACGTTAGTCGCTCCTTAGCCGTCGGCATGGCACCCTTGGTCCAGTGTTCTACCGCGCCGCGTTCGTACTCCTGGCCTGGACGGCGACCGCGAGCGGGGCGGTCATCGCCGGCCTCGGCGCCATCTCCGTCCTCGGCGAGGGAATCACCGACCGGACCGTCGATCCGATGACCTCCGCGCAGGTGCGGGAGGCGCTCACCCGGCCCGAGCCCACGACACCGCGTCCGTCCCCGAGCCCCGGCCGCGCCACCCGCAGGCCGCAGAGCTCTCTGCGGACCACCGTCCCACCCGCGGGGACCGTCCGCAGCCTCAGCTCGAGCGGCGGTGACGTCCTCGCCCGGTGCGTACGCGACTCCGCCTACCTGCTGTCCTGGTCACCCACCCAGGGCTACGGCGCCGGTGACGTCCGGCGCGGCCCGGCCGACACGGTCTTCGTCGAGTTCGAGTCCGGCAGGCGCAAGATGACCATGGTCGTCACCTGCCGCGACGGACGCCCGGTCGCCGTCGTCCGGTCCGAACGCCACCCCCGCCGCGACGACGGAAACCAGGACCACTGACACGACCACCGGTCGCGGGAAGCGGTCCGGAGGACGCCGCCGCGTAGACCCTCGGACCCGTCGAGTAGACCATCGTCGCTACCTGGCGCGATCACCGGCGCGCGACCATGGACGACCATGAAGGATCCCAAGTCCTACGACTTCCTGTCGTTCGTGGTGCTCTGGCTCGGCATCCACCAGGGCGTCTATCCGTTCGCCGCCCGGATCTTCGACTGGAAGCCGAGACTCGCCCTGCCACTGCGGCTGCCCGGCCCGTACTGGTGGATCGTCTCCGCCATCGTCATCGGCGCCGCGATCGTCCTGCTCGACCAGATCGACAAGGCCAAGAAACGCCGTCATCCGGCCTCATGACGGTGCCCCTCCTGAAGGGTTACCGGCGTCCTGAGGCATCACATCGGGGCTACGGGGGGCTGATGACGGTGAACATGCGGGCGAGCTTCCACGGCCGGCGGCCCCACGCGGCGAGCTTCCCTTCAAGAAGCGGTTTCCATTGCCCTTGCCGGCCGATGAACATCAGCATGAGAGCCGCGGGATCGGCGGAGACGCGGGCGTCAACGTCACCTGCGCCCGCCGCGTCCAGCGTCAGCGAACCGCCGTCGAAGACGAGCAACGTGCGTCCACCTCCACGCAGGCGCACTTCGAACCGGGCTCGATACGAGCCGGCCTTCTCCTCGTTCAAGAAAGCGGCGGGCGGCAGGGCCGCGATGAGCGGAAGCGCGCCTTCCTCGACCGCGAGCAGAGCGTGGTGACGCTGTATCGGCCACGGGCGACCAGTAACTCTGGCGATGTCATAACCGTGGACCAGGCATTCCTCCAGCAGGTGACACGCCACCGCCGAAGGCGGCAGGCGGACACCTTGCAGCCAGTCGACGGTGGCCGCTCGCGAACGCGACGCGACGTCGTCGAACTCGTCTGCGAGCGCGCCGATGCGATCCGCGAGTACGGCCGGGTCCCGCTCGCCGTCCTCGGCCAGCATCTTCGCGTTGACCTCGGCCATTCCCGCCGTCGTCACCGTGGCGTGCGGAACGGGCCTTCCGGCGACGGCGTCGGTGTCCAAGCGAAATACATGAGCCAGATGAGCCGCGACATCGCCCACCGTCCACGTACCGACCGCAGCCGAGTCGGCATCGGGGACGCTCCGCACAAGTGCGACGAGCCTGGGGACGACGTCCCGCAACGCCGCACGAGCCTGGGCCATCGTGTCGGGCGCACCACCGTGCGTCACAGTCGGGACCATGTCAGCACCCTCCTGGGCATCAGAGCCTGAGTCTCGCCTTCCCGCGCCGGCCATGGCCGCTCGCCTTTCGCCGACTGTGCTAGATATAGTCAGGTAAGCTGGAAATTATCAAGTTGGTGGGTGGAATGAGTCGAAGCTACGGCCAGTACTGCGGTCTCGCCCGGGCACTCGACGTCGTGGGCGACCGGTGGAATCTGCTCATCGTCCGCCAGCTCCTCATCGCTCCCGCCCGCTACCGCGAGCTGCTCGACGGGCTCCCCGGTGTGGCCACCAACCTGCTCGCCGACCGCCTCCGCGACCTCGAGACCGCCGGAGTGGTCGAGCGGCGACTGGCCGAAGAGGGCAACGCCATCGTGTACGCCCTCACCCCGTGGGGCGCCGAGCTGCGGGAGCCGGTCGACGGCCTCATCCGCTGGTCCACGCCACTGATGGCACGCGGACCGGGCGGTGACCACTTCCGCGCCGATTGGCTCGTTCTGGCTCTTTCGGCCCTACTCGCCGGCAGGACGGCCGCACGCCCGTCATCGACGGTGGGGATCGCGGTCGACGGCCGCCTGCTCCAGGTGAGGACGACGAGCTCGGGCGTGGATGTGAGCCCGCATGATGGTCGCGACCTCGATGCCGTCGTGCGCGCTGACGCCTCGATCGTTCTCGGGCTGGCAGCGGGTGCGCTCACCTTCGACGACACCCTTGAGTTCGTCGCCATCGAAGGCGATGAAGCCGCCGTACGAGCCCTCTTCAACCCCCGACGCGCCAATGACGGAGACTCCGTGCGCCGATGACAAGAATACAAAAACCCTCCGAACCGGTGAGCTCGGAGGGTCTCCGATGTCCTGAGACATCGCAATGTGGGGCCGGTGGGATTCGAACCCACACTGGTACGGACCTAAACCGTAGGCCTCTGCCATTGGGCTACGGCCCCGCATACTTCTTGCCGTTCATTCTACCGGCAAACGTGGGCGTCTGTGAGTGGCAGTTGGGACAGAGGAAGCGAAGATTCTCCTTTCGATTGTCGAAGTAGTCCCCGTTGATGTGGTCGACTTGCAGGGTCAGTGGCTTGCCGTTCCACGTCTCGTCCTGGCCGCACTTACCGCAACGATAGGTCACGCCGGTCTCGATTAATGTCCGCCGCAGGATTTCCCCTCGCTGCCGCCCTGCGCTCCTCGGACGGATAACGAAGACCAGATCGGGAGTCAGACGATGGGCCGCCGGCTTTCCTCTGCGCTGCGCCTGACCGCCGAAATGGGAAGTATCGATGTTGAACTGCTTGAGTCGGCGGCTGATGTGCGCGTGTGCTCCTCCGGAGAGTGGGATTTCGAGATAGCGCAGGACGCCGACGATGCTCGCCGAGGCGGCGGCGGCCTCCGCGAGCAACTCCGGAGTGTACTTCTGGCGGTACTTTCTGTTGACCATGGCGTGAAGGTGACGCCAGGGTCGGACAGTCCTGGGGGCTTAGACGCCGAGTTCCTTGAGGATGCGCTCGACGTGGCCGGTGGCCTTCACGTTGTAGAAGGCCTTCTCGATCTTGCCGTCGGCGTCGACGACGAAGGTCGAGCGGATGACGCCGACCATGGTCTTGCCGTACAGCTTCTTCTCGCCGTACGCGCCGTACTCCTGCAGGACCTTGGTGTCGGGGTCGGCGAGCAGTGGGAAGGTCAGCTCGTCGCGGTCGCGAAACTTCGCGAGCTTGGCCGGCTCGTCCGGGGAGATGCCGAGCACGGTGACGCCGGCCTCCTCCAGGGTGGGCAGGGCGTCGCGGAAGCCGACGGCCTCCTTGGTGCAGCCGGGCGTCATGGCCGCCGGGTAGAAGTAGACGATCACGCGCCGTCCGCGGTAAGAGGACAGCGAGACGGGGTTGCCGTCGGCGTCGGGAAGCGTGAACTCGGGGGCGACGTCCCCAGGCCCCAGTCGCTGCTCCGTCACAAGATCATCCTTCCGGTCGAGCTGAGTCCAACCGTACCCGTGTCGCAGCATACGGCGCGTGATCGGGGTACAAGTCGGCCAGGGAGCGATGTTCGGCTGCGGCACCTGACAGACTTGTCCTGGGCCTCGCCGCCGAACTCCGATGATGATCGCAGGAAGGACACCTCATGGCCGATAGAGCCCGCGACCCAGCGGCGATTGAGCGGGACATCGAGCAGACGCGCGAGGAGTTGGCGCGCAGCATCGACGAGCTCGCCGACCGGCTGAGCCCCAAGCACGCCGCGCAGCGTGGCATGTCGAGGGCCAAGGAGGAGGCCGGTCGGGTCGCCGAGGACATCGGCGCGCTCGTCCGGAAGGAGGGGCCGGATCGGCCCCGGAGCCCGCTGACCGGTCCGGTGCTGATCGGAGCCGGTGTCGTGGCGACGGCCGTCGCGATCCGGCTGCTCCTGCGCCGGCGCAGCCGCTGATCGTACGGGCGAAGCGCCCAGGTCTTCTCACGCGAGAGACCTGGGCGCTTCGTCGTTCCGTCGGACTCGGGGTCAGCGCAGGGGCACGGCGGTGCTCGCGGTGCCGCCGGCCTGGGCGTCGAAGGCGACGGTGAGTGTGCCGGCGGTGCCGGGGACGGTGACGGTGCGGGTTCCGGCTCCGGTGACGTTCACCTTCGTGGAGCCGAGGATCTTTCCGTTCCAGATGTAGGCGTACGCGGTGCCGGGGCCGGTGGCGCGGAGCCGGAAGGTGACCGTACCGCCGGACACGGTGGGCCGCCCGGTGACGCGGGCGGTGTCGGTCCGGGGTGCGGCCGGTCCGGCGGCGAGGGGGACGCCGGTGCGGGCGGCCTGCAGGATCGACTGGGGGGAGTTGACGGACAGCGCCGCGGTCTTGGAGATCACCGGGGGCGGCGCGGTGGTGGGCCGGCCGGGCGGCGGGGTGTAGCCGGGGAGGGTGGCCAGGCCCCAGCGGTAGGGGTCGCCCTGGACGCCGCCCCAGGTGGACCAGCCGATGCGGGTCTGGCCGGTCTTGTCGGTGGTGTCGGAGTCGTAGATGAAGATGTCGAGGCCGAGGTGGGCCGGGTCGACGGCGGCGGGCAGGTCGGCGAGGGGGATCTTCGTCTCGACGGTGTAGCCGGTGTACGGCTTGTCGACGACCGAGGCGACCTTCATGCCGGGGGCGGTCTGCGCGCCGGGTCCCTGGTGGTTGTCGGCGTCGCGTTCGAAGCAGGGCGATCCGGCGGTGGTCGTGGGCAGGATGCCGGTCTTGAAGGTGGTGGAGGTGTTCTCGGCGTCGCCGCGCGGGTCGAGGGCGATCTCGACGGAGTCGGTCCGCCAGTGGCGTTTGCAGTCGGCGGGGTCGAGGACGCTGCCCTGTTTGTCGTCGGTGACGTGGACGAGGACGTAGAGGGCGTCGTCGTACCAGGTGACCTTGCCGGTGGCGGAGCAGTCGGCGGCCGACTCGCAGGCGGTGCCCTCCCAGAGCCGGGACAGGTTCAGGGTGGGGCCGGGGTATTCGGCGGCGGAGTCCTTGCCGTCGACCGTGGGCTCCTTGGTCGCGCGGGGGATGGTGGTGGCCGGGACGAGCTCGAGTGCGGCGTTCGCGACGTCCGGGGCGCCGGAGGACGTCGTGGTGATCGTGTAGTTGTAGTCGCCGCCGGTGCCGCCCTGGTTGGCGGTCGGCAGTGAGGCGTCGGTGTTGCGCACGGTGAAGGTCGCCGATCCGGTTTTACCGGCGGCGAGGGTGTACGCCTTGGAGGCGGCGTCGGCGGCGAAGCCCTTCGGCAGGTTGAGCGCGACGGTGCCCTTCTGGGCCTCCTTGGTGGTGTTGGCGAGGTCGACGCGGACCTGGCGGGAGCCGCCGGAGGCGAGGGTGAGGACGCGCTTGACCCGGTCGGAGAGCTGCGGGACGGCGGTGGCGGCGGCCCAGGCGTCGAAGTCGGAGACGCGGGGGAGGGGCTGCTGGCGGCCGGTGACGGCGGGTTCGACCTCGACGGCGCGGCCGGTGGTGCCGGTGCCGTGGGCAGTGGTGAGTGTCGCGCCGAGCCGTACGCGTCCGGCCTTTCCGGCGGGGGTGACGGTGAACGCCGCGGTGCCGTGCTGGAGCGTGCCGGTGCCGGTGGCGGTCCAGCCGGCGGGCAGGGCCAGGGCGACGCGTCCGGGGACGGAGGCGTGCGCGGTGACGGTGAACGGCTCGCCGGGGGCGACGCCGAAGCGGCTCGTCGTCAGGGCGAACTCGGTGCCCAGGGGCAGGCCGCCCTTGGCGGCGTAGGTCGCGCCTTCGAGCGCGGCGAGGGGGTCGTGGTTCCCGCGCGTGAACGGCACGCGGCTGTCGACCAGGGTGAAGTAGTCACAGCCGATCTTGTTCGGGTCGCTGGGCGGGTCGGGGTTGTGCGCCCAGCCCTGGCTGGCGTACAGGCGTGCGGCCTCGGTCTCGATCTGCGCCCAGGTCTTGCCGCTCGCGGAGGCGCGGCCGTCCCAGACGCCGTAGACATCGGCGCTGGGGTCGGTGGGCGTGAAGGTCGTCTCGCAGGAGGGGCCGGTGCCGGCCGTGACGAGGTGCTCCTGGTGGAGGAGCCGGGCGGCGCGCCAGGTCTTGAGGTGCTCCTTGGTGAGCTGTTCGGGGAAGGCCTTCGGGTCGGCGGCGAGGTAGTACGCCTCGACGGCGAGGCGGCCGGCCTCCTGGTGGTTGCCGTGCTGGCCGGGGATGGGGGAGGGCGTCATGGTCGTGATGACCTTGGGGCGCGTCTCGCGGACGAGCCGGACGACCTTGGCGAGCGTCGAGTCGTGGTCCCAGATGTCGCGGGTGAGCTGGTCGCTGACCGTGTAGTAGAAGTCGACCTTGTCGAGGTAGTGGATGTCGGAGATGCCTGCCTTGGCGACGGCGGCGCGTTCCTCGCCCTCGCGGAGCAGGCCGAGCGCGGGGCCCTCCTCGGTGCCGACCGCGTTGCCGCCGCCTTCGCCTCGGGTGATGGTCAGCACGCCGGTCCTGACGTGGGCCTTCTCATGCCATTGCCCGTACGTGGACAGGTTGAAGGACTCGTCGTCGGGGTGGGCGCCGACGAAGAGGACGTCGAGCCGGCCCGGCCGGGGGTGGTCCGGCGAGGCGGCGTGGGCGGGTGGCGCGAGGCCCATCAGGCCCGCAGCGAGTGTCAGGGAGAGGGCGAGCGTTTTACGCATGGGCGTCAACTCCTTGTGGGATAACGTCCCCGGCCGAAGCCTGGTCCGACCTGCTATTCCTTGATCGCCCCCGAGAGCATTCCGGCGATGAAGCGGCGTTGGAGGAAGACGTAGACGAGCACGACGGGCGCGGCGACGATCAGCGCGGCGGCCATCAGCATCTGGTATTCGGTCTGGTGCTGGCCCTGGAAGATCGACAGGCCGAGCGGCGCGGTGCGCAGGTCCTCATTGGAGTTCATGATGACCAGGGCGAGCAGGAACTCGTTCCAGGTCCACATGGCGATCAGCACGACCATGGTGAGGATCGCCGGGCGGCCGACCGGCAGCAGCACCCGCCACAGGGTGGTCCAACTGGAGGCGCCGTCCATGCGGGACGCCTCGATGAGGGAGCGGGGCGCGGACCGGAAGTAGGCGCGCATCCAGAACACCCCGAACGACACGGACTGGGCGATCTGCGGCAGCATGAGGCCGGGCAGCGTGTTGTCGAGGCCGACCGAGCGCAGGTCGAAGTACAGCGGGACGACGATGGCCTCGGTCGGCACCATGAGCCCCGCGAGGAACACGTAGAACAGCACGGTCGCGCCCTTGAACTCCATCGTTCCCAGGGCGTACCCGGCCAGGATCGACAGCACCGAGGCGGCGACGACGACCACGGTGACGACGATGAGGCTGTTGGTCAGGTACCGCGCGAAGTGCCCCTTCCGCCACGCCCCGGTGAACGCGTCGACGGAGAAGTGCGGCAGGCCGAACGCCTGGGAGGCGACCGCGAGCAGCGGGAACACGGCGATCACCGCGAAGACGATCAGCACGCCGTACGTGGTGGTGCGCTCGGCGCGGGAGGTCGTAGGTGTCACGCGCGGCCCTCCACGAGGCGGCCGACCCCGGCGGTCACGACGAACACGATGATCGCGATCGTGATGCCGATGGCGCAGGCCAGCCCTACCTCGCCGGTGTTGAACGTCCGGTTGTAGACCTCGTACGCCGGGACCCGGGTCGCGTCGCCGGGACCGCCGCCGGTGGTCAGGTAGATCAGGTCGAAGTTGCGGAGCGCGGCGATGATGGTCAGCGTCAGGGCCACCGACAGCTCCCGCCGCAGCCCGGGCAGCGTGACGGCGAAGAACTCGCGGATGGCCCCGGCGCCGTCGACGCGCGCCGCCTCGTACAGCTCGCGGGGGATCTTCTGCACGCCGGCCAGGAACAGGACCATGGCCAGCCCGATCTCGGCCCAGGTGCCGATGAGCCCGACGGACGGCAGCGCCCAGGTGAAGTCGCCGAGCCAGCCGCGGGCGAGCCCGCCGAGGCCGACGAGGCGGAGCGTGCCGTTGATCGGGCCGTGGTCGGAGTAGATCCACTGCCAGGCCACCGCGACCGCGACCATGGCCACGACCTGCGGCAGGAACAGCACGGTGCGGAAGAACGTCAGGCCACGCGGCCGCGACCGGGACATGACGGCGACGAGGAGGAAGGCGATGCAGCAGGGCAGGACGGCGTAGAAGAACACGAGCACGGCGGCGTGCCAGAACGTTCCGCGCAGGTGCGGGTCGCTGAACGCCTGCGTGTAGTTGCCGAGCCCCGCCCAGGTGCCGACGGTGAGCCCGTCCCAGTGGAACAGCGAGAGGTACGCGCCGTGCAGCAGGGGCCACAGCAGGAACGCCGCGTAGACCACCAGCGCCGGGAGCACGTAGAGGTAGCCGACGCGGCGGGGCTCGCCCGGCGGTGCGGCCCCCGCCCTCTCGGTGGGCAGGGGCTTCACCGCTTGGCCAGGAAGGCGGCGTAGTCGCGCTGGGCCTCCTGCATGCCCTGCTGCGCCGTCTTCCGCCCCGCGATGATCTCCTGCAGTACGCCGCCGAGCGTGTCGAGGAACGTCGTCGTGGAGTAGTCGAGGTACGGGACGAGGATGTCCTTGTCGCTCGCGGTCTTCCAGGCGGCGGACAGGTCGCGCCCCACCGCGGTGGTGGGCTGCGCGCTCGCCGGGGCGACGGCGGCGAGCCCGCCGGTCTGGGTGACGACGTCCATGGCCTGCGGGGTGGTCATGAAGTTCAGGTACGCGGCGGCGACGTCGGGGTGCTTGGACTTGGAGGTGATCACGAGGGGCAGGCCGGGGCCGCCGAGCGTGGCCGCGGGCGCTCCGCCGGCCTGGGCGGGCGGCGGGAGGAGGTAGCGGACCTTGTCCCCCATCTTCTTCTGCAGGTCCGCGGCGAACCACGGTCCGCCGATGAGGAACACGCCCTCGCCCTTGCTGAACGGCCCGGGGGAGTCGTTGTACTTGCCGGCGTTGACGCTGGAGGGGAAGTAGCCGTTCTTGGCCCAGTCGGCGAGCTTCTGCGCGGCCTGCACGATGGATGGATCGGTCCACGCGCCGCCGCGGCCGAACACCAGGTTCCGCAGCGCGTCCTTGCCCGTCGTCTGGCCGAGCAGCACCCCGAACTCGTGGATGGCGGGGAACTTCTCCAGGTTGGCGAGGTAGATCGGGGTCTCGCCCTTGCCCTTGGCCGTGGCCAGGTCCTGCTCGAACTCCGCCCACGTCGTCGGCGGCTTGATGCCCAGCTTGGCGAGCTTGTCGGTGTTGTAGTAAATGCCGACGGCCTCGCCGGTCATGGACACGCCGTACAGGTTGCCGGAGCCGATGCTCTTGCCGTCCGGGGTGACGCTGTTGAGCTGGGTCAGCCCGGCGGGGAAGCGCTTACGGAACCCGTAGGCCTGCTCGTACGGGTCGAGGGGCACGAGCGCGCCGGCCTTCACGAGGGCGCCCATGATGCCGTACCCCTGGTTGGCCTCGACGACGTCGGGCGGGTTGGCGCCGGACAGCGCGAGGCGCAGCGTCTTCTCCAGGTCGGTGAAGGACCGCGACACCCGCTTGATCGTCACGTTGGGGTACTTGGCGTGGAAGGCCGCGTTGAGCTTCTCCATCTGCTCGTTCTGGCCGCCCAGGACCTCCTGGTCCCAGACGGTCAGCGTGACGGGGCCGGCCTTGGCGATGTCCGTGCTGACGGAGGAGGGCGTCTTCGGTTTGGACTTGCCACCGCCCGACCCGGGGGCGCAGGCGGACACGGCGACCAGCGCCGCTGTCAGGACCACGAACGGTTTCCGCATGGCGGGGCTCCTTCGGTCAACCGAACCGGCGGCGAGATCTTCTCTCAAGATCTTCTTGCTGGTGGCTCCGATCGTTACGATCACGCCTGTCGTACGGTCGGCTCGGCCCGGGCGACCGTGTCGACCGAGGAGTCGGGGATGAAGGGGACGACGAACGCGTAGTCCTCCAGGATCTCGTCGGGCACCTCGCCGGACTCGCCGAACGCCGCGATCTCCCCCCAGCAGGGCGAGCCGAGCGATCCGCTGAAGTGCCGGACGGACAGCCCGGCGCAGAGGTTGGCGAACCGCAGCCGCTCGCCCAGGGGCCAGCCGGCGAGGGTGCCGTAGACGAAACCGGCCGCGAAGACGTCGCCGGCGCCGGTCGGGTCGAGGGCCTTGACCGGCAGCGCGGTCGCCTCGGCGCGCTCGCCCGTGGTCGTGTCGATCGCGATCGCGCCGTCGCCGCCGCGTTTGACCACCACGACGGGGACGCGCTCGGCCAGGGCGTCGAGGGCCTCCTCCGGCGTGCTCGTCCGGGTGTAGGCCATGGCCTCCACCGCGTTCGGCAGGAACACGTCGACCAGCTCCAGGCGGTCGAGCACGTCGACGGACCACGTCTCGGTGGGGTCCCAGCCGACGTCGGCGACGACGGCGGCACCGCTCTCGCGCATCGTCGCGGCCCAGCTCGGCACCGGGTGGGCGAGGTCGAGGAAGCAGGTCTTGGCCTTGGGCGGGGTGCCCACGAGGGCCTCGGGCAGCACCGGCATGGGCCGGTGGTAGGTGACCATGCTCCGGTCGGCGTCGTACGCCAGCGACACGGTCACCGGCGTGGGCCAGCCGGGCAGCCGCCGGGAGTAGGCGAGACTCACGCCCTCCTGCTCGGACAGGGTCCGCCACAGGTAGGCGCCGAACATGTCGTCACCGAACGCCGCGGCCAGGCCGACGTTCAGCCCGAGACGGCTCATCGCGACCGCGATGTTCGCGATGCCGCCGGGCGCCGACCCCAGCCCGTCGGTGATCAGCTCGGTGCCGGGGGGTGGCAGCCCCGGCAGGCCGGTGAAGATCATGTCCATGAAGACCGTGCCGGCCAGGAAGACGTCCAGCCCTCCGGCACCGCCGTGCAGGAACTCGGCGGCGGTCTCCCGCTCGACGCACGGATCTTCCAGCCGCGGCTCGGGCGGTCGGCCCGGCGGCGCGATCATCGGTTTAACTTGCTCCACGGCGCCTCCCCTTCATTGGGGATTTATCACTGTCGTACGACAGTACGCGGTGCTGGAGCGTTCCCGAGAGAATGTACGCGAAGTCCCCTTCCTTCTCTCAGGCGATCCTCGGGCGCTCCCGCACCAGCCGCGTCAGAGGAAGGTCCGGCCCTCGCCGCGATAGGTGGGAACGGTGTCGACGACTCGGTCACCGTCGACCAGATGGAGGGCGTCGAAGCGTTCGCACAGCTCACCGGCCTTCGCGTGCCGGAACCACACTCGGTCCCCGATCCGCAGCCGGTCGGCGGCCTTGCCGAGCAGCGGGGTCTGCACCTCGCCGGCGCCCTCCCGCGCGTCGAAGCGGAGTCCGGCGGGCAGGTACGGCTGCGGAAGCCGGTTCCGGTCCGCGACGCCTGAGGCGAGGTAGCCGCCGCCGAGGACGGTGACCACGCCCGGCGCGGGGCGCCGTACGACGGGAAGGGCGAACAGCGCCGCCGGGCTGCCGGAGAAGTTCGTGTAGTGGTCGAACAGCACCGACTGGTATAGACCCGAGCCCGCCGCCACCTCGGTCACGGCCTTCTCGGCCGCGGTCTTCTCGACGCTGCCGGTCCCTCCGCCGTTGACGAACTCCAGGTCCGTGACCTCCCGGACCGCCTTGACGATCAGCGCCCGGCGGCGCGCCAGCTCGACGCGCGACTGCGCCTGGATCAGGCGCACCGCCCGGGAGAAGAGCGGTTTTCCCGGCGGGTTGTCCCCGACGCCCGCGATCTGCGACTCGTACGCCATCAGCCCGACCAGCCGGACGCCCGGGCGGCGGCCGATCTCCCGGGCCAGCTCGGCGGCCTGCTCCGGCGTGCGGACCGGGGATCGGAGCGCTCCAACGCGGATGCGGCCGCCGGCCGCGCGCCACGCGGCGTCGATGTCGATGCAGACCCGGACGGTCCGGCCGCCGGTCGCCTTCTCGATGAGGTCGAGGTGTTCGACGCAGTCGACCATGACGGTCACGGTGGACGCGGCGTGCTCGTCGTCGGCCAGCCGCGCGAGGGCGGTCTGGTCGGCGGTCGGATAGGCGACGAGGATGTCGTCGCAGACCCTCTCGCCGGCCAGCCACAGCGCCTCCGGAAGCGTGAACGCCATGACGCCGGCGAACCCGTCCATGGCCAGGACCTGTTCGAGCAGCGCCCGGCAGCGGACGGACTTGCTGGCGACCCGGATCGGCTTGCCGTGCGCGCGCCGGGTCAGGTCGGCCGCGTTGGAGCGGAACGCTTCCAGATCGACCATGGCGAACGGGGGTTCTAGGTGAGATGTGGCGATGTCGTACCGTTCGCGCAGCGTCATGCCCGCAGCGTGCCACAGAACGGACGAATATGAAAAGACTTCACATCCGGTAATGAGCGGCGAAGAAGTCCCAGAGCCGCCCGCTCGCGTCGGACGGCCACTGGTGCCCGCCTCCCTTGACGACGCACAGGACCACCTCCGCGCCGCCGTCGCCCCGCCCGGTGGATCGGCAGCCGCCGTCCTCGGCCGTCCGGAGCGCGGGCAGGCGGTCCGCCCGGCGCCAGAAGTCCACCGCCCGGCTCACCGGCGGAAACGGGCGGCGGTCGTTGAAATCACGATGCCCGCCGCCGTTGAACGGGACGTTGTGGTCCGCGGTGCCGTGCCAGATCATCACCGGCACCGGCCGGCCGGGATGGCATGACATGGCGAGCGCCGCGGACACGACCCCGATCGCGGCGACCTTCCCCGCGGCCTCGCACGCGAACCGGTACGCCATGCCGCCACCGTTGGAGAACCCGGTCACGTAGACCCGCTTCGGATCGGCCAGCCCGATGGCGGTCAGGTGGTCGATGAGCCTGCGGAGGAACCCGACGTCGTCGATGTGCGCCAGCCGCGCGGGCGCACAGCAGTCCCCGGCGTTCCAGGTGAAGGCGAACCCGTCGGGGTAGACGGCGAGGAACCCGTGGTCGTCGGCCAGAGCGTCGAACCCGGACTTCTTCTCGAATCCGGTCATGTTGTCGGCCCCACCGTGCAGGGCCAGCACGACGGGGAGCGGCCGCGCCGGACGCCCCGCGCGAAAACGCTGCTTCCCCAGGGCGGGCGGCACGTGGACCAGATACTCCCGGTGACCCGGCGTCCCCACCTCGATCTTCATCCGATGCGTCCCCACCGTCGTGGGCACGTCACCTACCGCCCTCGGCCCCGCGCTCTTCGGCCGAGCCGCGCCGTGGCGCCCGGAACCCGCAGACTCGCACGCGCCGAGGAGAAGAAGACCGGAGAGCACCAGCACCGCAACCCGTCGCATGCCCCGGATCTAACCCGCCCGAACCCCCGAAAACTACTCATAGGCAGCACGAATCCAGGCGCCGACGTGATGACCCGGCGCGTGATCAGACCAGCGCGGGAGGACTCAGCCTTCGGCGGGGCGGAGGGTGAGGCCGGGGGTGGGGGTGGGCGGGGAGCCGGTGTCCTCGCGGCTCTGCAGGGCGGTGACGGTCGCGGCGAGGGCCAGGGGGACGGCGACGGCGAGGGCGAGGGCGGGTACCGCGATGCCCGAGTCGTTCACCGCGCCGCCGACCAGGGCCGTCACGAATGCCCCGGACAGGCCGGCGCGCAACATGGGGGCGCGGTCGTAGGCGAGCTGCAGCCCGCCGGCCCCCGCGCGGCCCGGCCGGTGCAGGACGAGGAGCAGGAACAGGAAGGCCGCGATCACGATCGGCAGGAGCGTCGGATTGCCGAACGTGTGGACCATGGCGGTGAACTTGCGCTCCAGCCAGGGCAGGGCGTTCCCCTGGATGAGCTGGCCGAAGAAGCGGCCCATGTGCGTCTGTTGGGCGGGTGGGCGCAGGTAGTCGAGGTACGCCACGCCGAGCACGAGCGCCATGCCGGCCGCGCGCAGCAGCTGCAGCCGGATGAAGGACACGCGGCGGCCGCTCACCAGAAGCGCCGTCGTGGCGAGGCCGGGGACGAACGCGATCAGGCCGCCGAAGTCGCTGCCCCACGCGGTCCAGCTGTCCAGGAGCGCGGCGACCAAGGTCATGGCGAGCACGGCGGCGACGGCCGCCCGTCGGCCCCGGCGGGGTTCGAGCCACTGTGCCACTCCGGCGGCGGCCAGCAGGGTCGAGGTGGCCAGCACCGCGAACGCGATGTTGCCCATGCCGTAGTAGCGCCCGCCGACCAGCGGGGAGTACCCCATGAGGCTGTTGACCTGCAGGTTGCTGCCGGTCAGCAGGTCCGCCCCGAGCACGGCGGCGGTGACGCCCGCGATCACGGTCCCGGGGCCGAGCACCCACCGCCGCCACGGCCCGCTGACCGCGGCGGCGACGATGAGCGCGTCCACGACCGCGATGCCCGCGACCAGCGTGGGGAGGGGATGGGAGCCGCGCCACCACGGCACCAGGTTCACCAGGTACGTCGACACCGGAACGGCGGCCGCGATCAGGGCGGTCAGGCGTGTGGCGGCGAGGATGCGGGTGCGCCGCCGCCCGGCCCACCGCAGCTGGAGCGCGATGGCCGCCGAGCCGTACAGCAGCAGCTGGGCGACCACGAAGGCGGCGAAGAAGTCGGGAAGGAGGTTCCGGTGGGTCTGGGCGGCGACGTCCTGGCTCCGCAGGTTCTGTACCGCCGAGTCGAGCGCGGCGGGGCGGGAGGCGTCGGGCAGCAGCGGGGTGCCGATCAGCGCCGCCGGGGCCGGTACACCGAGCCAGGTCATCAGGGTCGCGGTGAGATCGGGGAGGATGACCATGTCGGCCCGGCGGGTGGAGTCCGAGCCGAGGTAGCGCCCGGCGGTCCCCGGCCCGGTCGCCAGCACGAGCCGCAGGTGCGGTGTCCGGTCGTGGTCGGAGACCCCGGCGACCAGCACGTGGGCGTCGGCCGGCAGGTGCGTCAGCACCGTCGCGACCGCGGCGTCCGCGCGGCGCGCCTCGGAGACCCGGTCCGGTCCGGTGACGGCGCCCGCGTCGACGACGGTGGCGGCGCAGCGCGCCCAGTCGCCGGCGGGCAGGGTGGCGATGTCCGGCGCGTAGGCGTCGACGCGTCCATTGGAGTCGCCGGCCCCCAGTGCCGCTCCGGGACCCACGGCGGTGGTGCAGCCGCCCGCCCGGTGCACGGCGTCCCCGAACAGGCCGATGGTCCCGAACCCGGCGTTGGCGCGGCGGATCGTGGCGATGTCGTTCACGGCGGCGCCCGTCCCGGAGGGGGAGACGGTGATCGGCTTGTGGCAGTACGGGCCCGACGCGGATCGGGCTCCGGCCGACACGGTGGCCCACCCGTCATTCGGGCAGGTCAGCCGGCCCACCGTGCGGACCGACAGCAGCCCGGTCGCACCGCCCCGCGCGAGCTGCCACAGGTGCGGTGTCGCGGTGGGGCTCACGTCGCTCCACTGGAGCCCCGGGACGCCGATCAGCACGGCGTGCCGGGCGGGCGGCGGCGCCGTCGCGGCGCGGGCCGGTGAGCCGTATGACGCGAGTAGCGCCAGAGCGAGCGATACGAGCACGGCGATCGGGGCTATTCGCACCTGATCATCTCCCTGGAGCGTCCGGAAACCCGGTGCGGAGAATAGTGGCCATCGGTCCGAACGTGCCCCGCCCTACGAGTTAAGAGTCCTCATCCGCAGGGTGAAGTATGGCCGTTCCCAATGTGTCGCGTCGCCCCGCGGCCGGAGTCTTTTGCCCACTTCTAACGTGGAGCCGTCCTTCCGGCATCGTCCCTGGCCATGCCGCCGATCCACCGGACACCCCCTAGTCTCGTAGGGACATCACGGTCCGTAAGGGTTCGTCCCCGCGCTCCGTACGATCCATCGACGCCCGAAGGTACGACCATGTCCGAATACGTGCTGACGCTGTCCTGTCCCGACCGGCCGGGCATCGTGGCGGCCGTGTCAGGAGCGCTCGCCGAGCGCGACTGCAACATCCTGGAGAGCCAGCAGTTCGGGGATCGGAGCACCGGGCGCTTCTTCCTGCGCATTCAGTTCGAGGCGCCGGAGGGGCTCGAGGACGCGTTGTCCGAGGTGTTCGGCGCGCTCGCCGGGGAGTTCGCGCTGGACTGGCGTCTGCACGACCTGGCCGTCCGGTCCCGGGTGCTGATCCTCGTGTCGAAGTACGGGCACTGCCTGAACGATCTGCTCTACCGCCAGCGTTCCGGGCTGCTCGACGTCGATGTCGTCGCCGTCGCGTCGAACCATCCCGACATGCGGCCGCTGACCCAGTCGTACGGCATCGACTACCACCACCTGCCCGTCACCTCGGAGGCCCGCGCCGCCCAGGAGGCGGAGATCCTCGCGCTCGTCGGGCACTACCAGGCGGATGTCGTCGTGCTCGCCCGGTACATGCAGGTGCTGTCCGACGACTTCTGCGCGAAGCTGCCGGGCCGGATCATCAACATCCACCATTCGTTCCTGCCGAGCTTCAAGGGCGCCCGCCCGTACCACCAGGCGCACCAGCGAGGCGTGAAGCTGATCGGCGCGACCGCGCACTACGTCACCCCGAAGCTCGACGAGGGGCCGATCATCGAGCAGGAGGTGGCCCGCGTCGACCACACGCAGGGGCCGGAGGAGCTGATGGCGGTCGGCCGGGACATGGAGTGCCTGGCCCTCTCCCGTGCCGTGCGCTGGCACGCCGAACACCGGATCCTGCTCAACGCCGAGCGAACCGTGGTCTTCCGCTGAGTTTCCCGTTCCCCGGGATGTCCGCGGATCGAGCATTACCGTGGGCTCCGTACGCTCGAGGCAGCGATTCCCCCCGGCGAACACGCACGGTCATGCGCCGTGCGGCGGGTGACGGACGGGAGGTCGCCGTGGAGCGGATCATCGGTGACGGCGGTGCGCGGGACACGGTCGTCCAGACCCTCGAGATACCGGCGCCTGACCGATCCGGCGCGCACCGGGCCGCCGTACGCCTGTTCCGGTCCCGCAGGACGCCTGCCGCCGTCCTCGCGGCGGCGCTGCTGACGGTCGCCGGCACGGCGACGGCGACGAGGGTGATCTCGACCCTGCTCGGCCATCCCGTCCCGCGGACCCGTGCCGTCGCGCGCGTGGGGCGGCTGCTGCGGACGACGGCGTGGGGCGATCCGGTGGTCCTCGCCCTCGCGGGCGGCGTCGCGCTCACCGGGCTGCTGCTCCTGCTGGCCGCCCTGCTGCCGGGGCGGGGATCCGTCGCCACGCTGGTGTGGGGCACCCGCCGGTGCGCCCTCGGCGTCGAGCGGGCGGGGCTGTGCGCGGCGCTGGAGGCCGCCGTCCTGGACGTGCCCGGCATCGCCGAGGTGCGGGTCCGGATGCGCGGGATGCCCCGCCGCCGCGCCGTCGTGCACGCGGCCACCGGATACCGGAACCCCGGCACCCTCCGGGAGATCGTGGCCGAGGCCGTACGGGCGCGGGGCGACGACATCGGCCTGGCGCGGGCGCCTCGGGTCGTCGTACGCCTCGACTGGCGGAGGGACTGACGTGACGAACCGGATGGGGCTCGCACCGACCGGCCTCGTGCTGCTGTGCGCGGGCGGCGCGGTACTGGCGACGGGACTCGGGGCGTTCGGGCCGCGACGCGCCCACCGGCCGATCTGGCCGGTCGCGGCGTCACGGTGGGTCGCGGCGCACGGCTGGTTCTGGCCGATGGTCGCCGCGATCGCCGGCACGGCCGCGCTCCTGGGGGCCGGATGGCTCGTCGCCCTCGTCCGGAGCCGGAGGCTGCGCAGGCTCGCGATCGGCGACGCGCGCTCCGGCCGGACGCGGATGGCCGCGCGCGTCGCCGTCCGCACGATCGTCGCGGACGTCACCGAGTACGACGGCGTGCACGCGGTACGGGCGCGGCTGACCGGCCGGGCGGTCGCCCCGCGGATGCTGCTTCGCGTCACCTGCCCCGCCGACGCGGACCTCGCCGGGCTGGGGCGGAGCATCCGCGACGAGGCCCTGGCGCGCCTGCGGGCGGCGCTCGCCCGCGACGACATCACCGGTGTGGTGATCTTCGACGTGGTGCCCGAACGGGGCGACGGCGTAGCGTGAAGTGCCATGACCTCCGTGCGCGCCACCGCAGAACTTCAGGACGATCTCGTACGACTCCGCCGCGACCTGCATTCCGAGCCGGAGCTGGGGCTGGAGCTGCCGCGCACCCAGGAGAAGGTGCTCGCCGCCCTCGACGGCCTTCCCCTGGAGATCGGCCTCGGGCGGTCGCTGTCCTCGGTGACCGCCGTGCTCCGGGGCTCCTCGACCGGCCCCGCCGTCCTGCTGCGCGCCGACATGGACGCCCTTCCCGTGGCCGAGCGCTCCGGCGTCGACTTCGCCAGCCGGATCGGCGAGCGGATGCACGCCTGCGGCCACGACCTGCACACCGCGATGCTCGTGGGGGCGGCGCGGCTGCTCGCCGAGTCGGAGTTCGCGGGCAGTGTCGTCTTCATGTTCCAGCCCGGTGAGGAGGGCCTCGCCGGGGCACGTCACATGATCGCCGAAGGGGTGCTCGACGCGGCCGGGACGCGGGCCGTCGCCGCGTACGGCCTGCACGTCACCTCGTCGGTCCTGCCGGGCGGCTGGTTCATGACCCGGCGCGGGCCGCTGATGGCCGCCGCCGACGAGGTGCACGTCACCGTCCGCGGCGCCGGCGGTCACGGCTCGCAGCCGCACCTGGCCAAGGACCCGATCCCGGCGGCCTGCGAGATGGTGACGGCGCTGCAGACGTTCACCACCCGCCGCTTCGACGCGTTCGACCCGGTGGTCATCACGGTCGGCAGCTTCCACGCCGGCAGCAAGGCCAACATCATCCCGGACGAAGCGCGGTTCGACCTGACGATCCGCTCCTTCTCCCGGGAGGCGCACGCCAGGGTCCTCGAGGGCACCACCACGCTGCTGCGCGGCATCGCGTCCGCGCACGGCCTGGACGTCGACGTCCACCACGACATGGGGTACCCGGTCACGGTCAATGACGCGGCCGAGGCGGAGTTCGCGGCGGCCACGATCGGTGACCTGTACGGGCCGGAGCGCCTCGTCTGGGGGCCGAACCCCCTGACCGCGGCGGAGGACTTCTCGTTCGTGCTGAACGAGGTGCCGGGAGCGTTCGTCTTCCTCGGCGCCTGCCCTCCGGATCGCGACCCGGCCACCGCCCCGTTCAACCACGCGGCGGACGCGGTCTTCGACGACGGCGTGCTGGGCGACGGGGCCGCGCTGCTCGCCGAACTGGCCCTCCGGCGGCTGGCTCGCGCCTGACCTCGGTCGCCGGGGACGGCCGGCGGCCTTTATCATGATCCAGCAGTGCTGACAGTTCGTCCAATGGGGGAGCGGCGTCGTGCGGAGGCTCATCTCGCCGCTGGTCCTTGCCGCCGGAGCGGCGGCGCTGCTCGGTGGCTGCGGCAATCCCGCGGAGACCGCCAAGAGCTCCCAGTCGCCCACACCCTCGGCCGTCCGGATCCAGCGGGTCAAGGTCGGCCAGGCCGTCACCCTGAGCGGCGCCGACGACTCGGGCGGCGCGGAGCGGCTCCGTCTCGCCGTCAAGGTCAAACAGATCGTCGCCACGGCGACCGGCCATGGTGCCTTCCAACGGCCCCGGAAGGGCGAGCGGTTCGTGGCCGTGCGATTCGTGCTGAAGAACGTCGGCGACGCCGCGTACGACGACAGCCCGACCTACGGGGCGAAGGTCGTGGACGGCGACGGCCGGACGTACGACCCGACCGAGGCCACGGTGACCGCCGGCCCCGGCTTCTCCAAGGTCGTGAAGCTCAAGAATGGCCAGGCCAGGTCGGGGTTCATCGTGTTCGCCGTGCCGAAGAACGCGACGGTGGTCAGCGTGCAGTATGCCCTGAACGCCGGGTTCGCCGCCGACCGCGCCGAGTGGCGTGTGAGCTGACCACGGCACCGTCGCCACGAAGGTCAACGGTGTCGAGGTCCGGTTCGAGAAGCGTCAAGCAGGACGGATGGCGTCCTCCTGCCCGGGTTCCGGACCGGGCGGCCTGGACGCCACCAGGCCGCCCCGAAGGACATCACCCGCGCGCGTCGGCGCGCGTTGATCGGATCGCCAGGGTGACCATCGGGAGATCGAACTCCCCGGACGCCGTCTCCGGCGTCGCGCGCAGGTGGTCGAGGATCCTCCCCAGCAACGCCGCCCGTTCGGCCTCGGGCAGGACCAGCACGTGGGAGTGGGTGCCGATCGTCGCGGCCATCGACTCCGCGGTCCGCCGCTGCGCGTGCGGGAATTCGGTCTGCTCGATCGCGGGGAACTCCGCCGTCGGAGCGAACGCCGACTCGGCGTTCCAATCCTTGAGCGCCGTCGTGCCCCGGGCCACCTCCTTGAGGCCTCTGACCCAGGGGACCCGGTGGTCATCGATGTTCCACAGCGCGGCCAGCACGCCGCCGGGGGAGAGCACCCGCGCCATCTCGGGCAGCGCACGGCTCAGGTCGAACCAGTGCAGCGCCTGCCCGACCACGATCGCGTCGACCGACCCGTCCGCAAGGGGGATCCGCTCGGCCGTTCCCGCGAGCGCCCGCACCTCCGGCAGGTGCGCGCGAAATGCCGTGAGCATGGCCGGGTCGGGCTCCACCGCGGTCACGTTCTCGGTATGGCGCAGGAGACCTTCGGTGAGCTTGCCCGTGCCGGCCCCCAGGTCGAGGACGCGCAGCGGAGTGCGGCCGGCGACGGGCTCCAGCGCCCAGCGCACCGCGGAGTCGGGGTAGTCGGGGCGCTCCGCCGCGTAGGCGGCGGCCTGGCCGCCGAAGGACGACGCTCTGCGGGCGAGGGTCTCGGCATCGCCGTCAGGGAAGGTGCTCATTCACTCGACCCTAAACCGATCATCAGCACTCGATGACGTTGACGGCGAGGCCGCCGCGTGACGTTTCCTTGTATTTATCCAGCATGTCGCGGCCGGTGTCGCGCATCGTCTTGATCGCGCGGTCGAGCGAGACGAAGTGGCGGCCGTCGCCGCGCAGCGCGATGCGGGCCGCGCTGATCGCCTTGATCGAGGCGACGGCGTTCCGCTCGATGCACGGCACCTGCACCAGGCCGCCGACCGGGTCGCAGGTGAGGCCGAGGTTGTGCTCGATGCCGATCTCAGCGGCGTTCTCCACCTGCTCCGGCGTGCCGCCGAGGACCTCGGTGAGACCGGCCGCCGCCATCGCGCACGCGGAGCCGACCTCTCCCTGGCAGCCGACCTCGGCACCGGAGATCGAGGCGTTCTCCTTGATGATCACGCCCATCGCCCCGGCGGTCAGCAGGAACCGTACGACGCCGTCGTCGGAGGCACCCGGCACGAACTTGTCGTAGTAGTGCAGGACGGCCGGGACGATGCCGGCGGCTCCGTTGGTCGGGGCGGTGACGATCCGGCCGCCCGCGGCGTTCTCCTCGTTCACGGCGAGGGCGAACAACGTCACCCAGTCCATCGCGTGCAGCGGGTCGGTGGCGGCCTCCGTCACGAGTTTGCGGTGCAGGTGCGGAGCCCGGCGGCGTACCTTCAGCCCGCCGGGCAGCAGGCCCTCGCGGGAGCAGCCGCGGGTCACACTCTCCCGCATGACGCGCCACAGGTCGAGCAGGCGTTCGCGGATCTCCTGCGGGTCACGGCCGAAGGCCTGTTCGTTCTCGAGCATCAGCGCGGAGATCGACAGGCCGGTCTCGTGGGCGCGGTCGAGGAGCTCGGCGGCGGTGGCGAACGGATGGGGCACCACGGTGTCGTCGGGCTTGATGCGGTCGGCGCCGGTGGCGTCCTCGTCGACCACGAACCCGCCGCCCACCGAGTAGTAGACCTTCTCCCGCAGCTCGGTGCCGCCGGCGTCGCGGGCGGTGAACCTCATCCCGTTGGGGTGATGGGGGAGCGACACCTTGCGCTCGAAGACGAAGTGCTCGCCCACCACGAACGGCACCTCGTGCTCACCGAGCAGCCGGATGACGCCCCGCTCACGTACCTCGGCGACCCGCGCGTCGGCCGTCTCGACGTCGACGCGTTCCGGTGTATCGCCTTCCAACCCGAGGATGACGGCCTTGTCGCTGCCGTGGCCCTTGCCGGTGAGGCCCAGAGAGCCGTAGAGGATGACGTGGACCGTCGCCGTCTTCTCCAGCAGGCCGTCGCGCGTCAGGCCTCGGGCGAAACGGTGGGCCGCCGTCATCGGCCCGCCCGTGTGCGAGCTGGACGGGCCGATGCCGACCTTGAACAGGTCGAAGACGCTGATCGCCATGGTGTCTAGTCGGCCTGGCGGGCGGTGATGGCCTGCTGGTAGAGGCGGCCGGCGCGGTAGCTGGAGCGCACCAGGGGCCCGGACATCACCCCGGCGAAGCCGATGGCCTCGGCCTCGTCGTTCAGCTCGACGAACTCCTCGGGCTTGACCCAGCGTTCGACGGGGTGGTGGCGGGGGGAGGGGCGCAGGTACTGGGTGATGGTCAGCAGCTCACATCCGGCCGCGTGCAGGTCCCGCATGGCTTCGGTGATCTCTTCGCGGGTTTCGCCCATGCCGAGGATGAGGTTGGACTTGGTGACCAGTCCCGCTTCCCGGGCGGCGGTCAGCACGCTCAGGGAGCGGTCGTAGCGGAAGCCGGGGCGGATGCGTTTGAAGATCCGTGGGACGGTTTCGAGGTTGTGGGCCAGGACTTCGGGGCGGGCGGAGAAGACTTCGGCCAGCAGGTGGGGGGTGGCGTTGAAGTCGGGGATGAGGAGTTCGACGCCGCAGCCGGGGATCGCGGTGTGGATTTGGCGGACGGTTTCGGCGTAGAGCCAGGCTCCGCCGTCGGGCAGGTCGTCGCGGGCGACGCCGGTGACGGTGGCGTAGCGCAGGCCCATGGTCTGGACGGAGTCGGCGACGCGGCGGGGTTCGTCGGGGTCGTAGGCGGCGGGTTTTCCGGTGTCGATCTGGCAGAAGTCGCAGCGGCGGGTGCATTGGTCGCCGCCGATGAGGAAGGTGGCTTCGCGGTCTTCCCAGCATTCGTAGATGTTGGGGCAGCCGGCTTCCTGGCAGACGGTGTGCAGGCCTTCGGAGCGGACCAGGTCGGTGAGTTCGCGGTATTGCGGGCCCATCGACAGCCGGGTCTTGATCCAGGGTGGTTTGCGTTCGATCGGTGTCGCGGCGTTGCGGGCCTCGACACGCAGCAACTTCCGGCCCTCAGGAGCGATGGTCATCGTGGTTCATCCATTACAGGCTGGGGTAGAGCGGGTGCTTGTCGGCCAGCGCGCTGACCCGGGCGGACAGCGCCGCCGAGTCGTACGACGGCTGCAGCGCCAGCGCGATGATGTCGGCGACCTCGGCGAAGTCGTCCGCCTGGAACCCGCGCGTGGCGAGCGCCGGCGTGCCGATCCGCAGGCCCGACGTCACCATCGGGGGCCGTGGGTCGTTCGGCACGGCGTTGCGGTTGACCGTGATGCCGATGTCGTGCAGGCGGTCCTCGGCGTCCCGTCCGGTGATCTCGGAGTCGACCAGGTCGACCAGGACGAGGTGCACGTCCGTGCCGCCGGTGAGCACCTTGACGCCGGCCTTGGCGGCGTCCTCGCGGAGCAGCCGATCGGCGAGGATCCGGGCGCCGTCGATCGTCCGGGCCTGCCGCTCGGCGAACTCCTCGGACGCGGCGATCTTCAGCGCGACGGCCTTGGCGGCGATGACGTGCTCGAGCGGGCCGCCCTGCGTGCCGGGGAACACCGCCGAGTTGATCTTCTTGGCGTACTCCTCACGGCAGAGGATGAGGCCGCCGCGCGGACCGCAGAGCGTCTTGTGCGTCGTCGTGGTCACGACGTCGGCGTACGGGACCGGGGACGGGTGCAGCCCCGCCGCGACCAGGCCCGCGAAGTGGGCCATGTCGACCATGAGCAGCGCCCCGGACTCGTCGGCGACCCGCCGGAACGCGGCGAAGTCGAGCTGCCGCGGGTAGGCGGACCAGCCGGCGACGATCATCTTGGGCCGGTGCTCGTGGGCCAGCCGGGCGACCTCGTCCATGTCCACGAGGCCGTCGGGACCGACGTGGTATGCCGCGACGTTGAACATCTTGCCGGAGTAGTTGATCCGCATGCCGTGGGTCAGGTGCCCGCCGTGCGCGAGATCCAGGCCGAGGATCGTGTCGCCCGGCTCCAGCAGCGCGAAGTAGACCGCGATGTTGGCCTGCGCGCCCGAGTGCGGCTGCACGTTGGCACGTATTTCATCAGCACAGCCGGCGCCGAACAGGGCGATAGCCCTGTCGATCGCCAGCTGTTCGGTGACGTCGACGTACTCGCATCCGCCGTAGTAACGCCGGCCGGGGTACCCCTCGGCGTACTTGTTGGTCATCACCGAGCCCTGCGCCTCGAGGACACCGATCGGCGCGAAGTTCTCCGAGGCGATCATCTCCAGGGTGGACTGCTGGCGGTGCAGCTCCTCCGCGATCGCGGACGCGACCTCCGGATCGATCTCGGACAGGGGCAGGTTGGCAAGGCTCATGACGCCTCCTCGATGAGCTTCGCGTAGGCCTGCGCGTCGAGCAGGTCACCCGAGTCGTCACTGGTGCGCACCCGGAACAACCATCCCTCGCCGTACGGGTCGGAGTTGATCACGGCCGGGTCCTCGTCCAAGGCGGTGTTGACCGCAACGACCTCGCCGGTGACGGGCGCATAGATGTCGCTCACCGACTTGGTCGACTCGGCCTCGCCGCACGGCTCTCCGGCCTCGACGGACGCGCCCTCCTGCGGCAGCGACACATAGACGATGTCACCGAGCGCGTCGGCGGCGTACGCCGTGATGCCGACGGTCACCACACCGTCGGACGGCGCGGTGATCCACTCGTGCTCCTGGGTGTAGGAAAGCGTCTCGGGAACAGTGCTCACGAAGTCCTCCTGTAGAACGGCAGCGCTACCTTGTCGACCGGCTCGTGTTTACCGCGGATGTCCACGGCGAGGTCGGTGTCCTCGGCGTGGTCCGCGTCGATGTAGGCCATGGCGATGGGTTTGCCCAGCGTCGGGGACGGCGCACCACTGGTCACCACACCGCAGGGCGTGCCGTCCGGCGTCACGATGTCGTACCCGTGGCGCGGCGCCCGGCGCCCCCGCGCGACGAGCCCCACGAGGGTGCGCGCGGGCGGGGTGTCGGCGCGCGCGGCCAGCGCGGCGCGCCCGACGAAGCCCCCGGGCTTGTCCAGCTTGACGGTACGGCCGAGGCCGGCGTCGTACGGCGTGGTCTCGGCGGTCAGCTCGTTGCCGTACAGCGGCATGCCCGCCTCCAGCCGCAGGGTGTCGCGGGCGGACAGCCCGGCGGGCCGCAGGTCGTCGCCGCCGGCCTCGGTGACGGCGCGCCAGACGGCCACGGCGTCACCCGCCGAGACGAACAGCTCGAAACCGTCCTCGCCGGTGTACCCCGTGCGGGCGATCAGCGCGTCGATCCCGGCGACCTTCCCCGGCAGGATCGCGTAGTACTTCAGGTCGGCGAGCGCGGCGTCGGTGAGCTTCTCCAGGATGGCCTGGGCCTTCGGGCCCTGCACGGCGATGAGCGCGTACGCGTCGGAGCGGTCGTCGACGGTGGCCTTCTCGAAGCCGCCGGCCCGCTTGGTGAGCTCGGCGCGGACGGTCGCGGCGTTGGCGGCGTTCGCGACCACCATGAAGGTCTCCGGGGCGAGCCGGTAGACGATCAGATCGTCGAGGACGCCCCCGGCCGGATCGACGATCATCGTGTAGCGCGCCCGGCCGACGGCGAGCACGGACAGGTGCCCGATCAGCGCGTGGTCGAGGGCCGCTCCGGCCTGCGGGCCGGTGACGAAGATCTCTCCCATGTGGGACAGGTCGAACAGCCCGGCGCTGGTGCGGACGGCCTGATGCTCGGCGATCTCGCTCCCGTAGCGCAGCGGCATGAGGTAGCCGGCGAACTCGGTGATCATGGCGCCGAGCTCGGCGTGGACCTCGTGCAACGGTGTTCTCTTGGCGTCCGGCGTGGACATCGGGGCAGGCTCCTATCACGCGGGCGGCCGGGATCCCATCCTCCCATTGGCGCGCGGCATGCGGTCGCGGTGCCCTCCCCCTCTGTCATCGGTGCCTGAGAGCTTCACCCCCGGTCAGGGGGCTTGCACCTTCGGCGGGAGCGTCGCTCCGCTTTCCAGAGGTCGCCTGGTCCGCACGGTTCCTGTGGCCTGAGAGGTTCCGGGGAGGAGTTGCTCCTTCGGCGTACCCCGCTGGCGGCGAGGTCGCTCTCCCGCGCGGGATCAACGGCATGGCCAGGCTAGCAGCGCGGAGCCGCCGGGGAAACGGGGCCGCCGCAGGTCGCGTACCGGCAGCCCACCGGGCGGGACCGGGCGCGCCGGCCGGATCGACGACGGACCGGGTATCCCGGCTGGATCGACGACACGGGACACCTGCCGGGCGGTGGAGCGGGACTTCCGGCTCAATTCCCGTGGAACCCCGGGAGGCGCTGAAGATCGCGAATTATCTTGATCAACTAGCGGCCGCCGGGGGAGGGCGCGACGGCGGGGGCAACGCCTTTCACCATCGCATCGAGCGTGAGGAGCTCCATGGCCCACTCAAGGACATCTCGGCGGATCACCGGCTTGGCCGCGCTCGGCGCCGCAGCCGTGATCGGCCTGACCGGAGCCTGCTCGCCCGGTCAGTCGGCGGGCACCGTCGCGGCCCGCGCCGCGGCGCCCGCCGCCGCGGCCGGCAGCCCGGTCGACATGACCAGCGGCTTCTACGTCGCCCCGGACTCCAACCCCGCCAAGTGGGTACGGGACAACCCCGGCGACGCGCGCGCCGCCCAGATCAAGTCGGCGATCGCCGACAAGCCGACGGCGGCCTGGTTCGGCGACTGGAACAGCGACATCGGAACGGCGGTCTCGGACTACGTCGGCGCCGCCGACGCCGCCGACAAGCTGCCCGTCCTCGTCGCGTACAACATCCCCGGCCGGGACTGTTCGGGCGAGTCCAAGGGCGGTTCGGACAAGGACAAGTACGAGGGGTGGATCTCGGCCTTCGCCGGCGCGATCGGGACCCGGCCCGCCGTCGTGGTCATCGAACCGGACGCCCTTGCCCAGCTCGACTGCCTGCCGACCGACTCGGACCGGCAGTTCCGCCTGGACCTGCTGAAGTTCGCGACCGAGCAGTTCAAGGCCAAGGCGCCGAACACCTGGGCGTACCTCGACGCCGGCAACGCCAAGTGGATCGCCCCGGACACCATGGCCCAGCGGCTGGAGTCCGCCGGCGTGCACAACGTCCGGGGCTTCGCCGTCAACGTCTCGAACTACTACACCACCGACGAGTCGGAGTCCTACGGCACGGCGGTGAACGCCTCGCTGTCGAGCAAGGTGCCGTTCATCGTCGACACCAGCCGTAACGGCAACGGATCGAAGAACGGGGAGTGGTGCAATCCGGCGGGCCGCAAGCTCGGCGTCACGCCCCAGGTCGGCGGCGGCGCGGAGATGCTGCTGTGGGTGAAGGTCCCCGGCGACTCCGACGGATCCTGCGGAGTCGGCGAGGGCATCCCGGCGGGCCAGTTCAGCCCCGACCTCGCCATGCACCTGATCAACGGGTCCTGACGACCGGATTCCCGGCGGATCGGCGGAGCGGGGTGCTCCGCCGATCCGTCAACGTGCGATTACCCACGGTATTGATAGGGAGGTTTATTAACCTTTTTTCCGCGATCCGATTGACCGTGGCCCACCACACCGGTTGCATGGCCCGCGCCCCAAGATCCTTAAGTACCCCCCGAGAGGAATCTCATGGCGCGCACGCGCACCCGGGCCTGGCTCCTGACCTGCGTGGCGATCACGCTGGCGGTCGCGGCCCTCACCGTGCTGACCTCCCGCGGCACCCCGTCGACACGGGCCGGCGCCATACCGGCCGCGAACACCCAGGCCGCGGCCTTCCAGCACCCGGGCGTCCTGGTCGGACGCTCCCAACTCGACTTCGCCCGGGCGAAGGTCAAGGCCGGCGCCCAGCCGTGGACGAAGGCGTACGACACGATGCGCGCGAGCGCGTACGGGTCGCTGTCCCGGACGCCGAAGCCGCGCGCCAACGTCGAGTGCGGCTCGGGGTCCAACCCGAACCACGGCTGCTCGGACGAACGCGAGGACGCCCTCGCCGCCTACACCGACGCCCTGATCTGGTACATCTCCCGCGACGACCGGTACGCCAAGAAGGCGATCCAGATCATGGACGCCTGGTCGGCCGTCATCAAGGAGCACACGAACCACAACGCCCCGCTGCAGACCGGCTGGTCCGGCGCGTCCTTCGCACGCGCCGGCGAGCTGATCAAGCACACCTACACGGGGACGTGGGCGCAGGAGAAGCGCTTCGCGACGATGCTGCGCACCGTCTACCTGCCCACCGTGATCAACGGCAAGCCGAACGGCACCAACGGCAACTGGGAACTGATCATGACGGACGCCGCGATCGGGATCGCGGTGTTCCTCGACGACCACACGTCATTCGACAAGGCCGTCGCCCTGTGGCGGAAGCGCCTGCCCGCGTACTTCTACCTCAAGTCCGACGGCGCCCTGCCGAAGCCGCCGCCGGGCGGCCAGATCAACACCAAGGCCGAGATCATCAAGTACTGGCAGGGGCAGACCACGTTCGTTGACGGACTGGCCCAGGAGACCTGCCGCGACTTCGGCCACACCGGCTGGGCCATCGACGCGGCGCTGCACGTCGCCGAGACCGCCCGGCTGCAGGGTGTGGACCTGTACGGCGAGGGCCGCGCACGACTGACGAAGGCGCTGGAGTTCCACTCCACGTACGAACTGGGCGCCAAGGCGCCGTCGTGGCTCTGCAAGGGCACCGTGAAGCGCGGGCTCGGGCCGGTCCTCGAGGTCGGCTACAACGAGTACCACGGCCGCCTGAAGGTCTCCCTGCCCCAGACGGCGAAGCTGGTCGCCAAGGACCGGCCCGCCGGCGCGAGCTACTTCCTCGCCTGGGAGACGCTCACCCACGCCGGAGCCCCCTGACCAGCCCGTACGAAAGGCTCGGAAGCCGGGCCGAGCCGCCTGGCTCGGCCCGGGAGCGTTGCGGCGTTCCCCGAGGGTTCCGCCCCCAGGCCGGGCGGGGTGGCCGCCGGGGAACGACCGACGGCCGCCGAGGTAAGGATCGCCGGGCCCGGCGGAGACGGCCCGCCCGAGCGCTCGCGGCCATGGAGCGCCGGTTTTCGGCATACGCTTGACCGGTCGAGATCTCGGAGGCCTACCGGTGAGCGTGCGCGGCACGGCGAGCGGAGCGGCCAGGCCGCACGGCGTCCGGCGGACGCCGGCGGCGGGACGGGTGAGGAGCGTGGGCGGGCAATGAGCGTGCTTTTCGTGGTGGGCATCGTCGTCTTCTTCCTCGGGCTGCTCGCCTCGATCGCCCTGCACGAGCTGGGCCACATGTCCTTCGCGAAGCTCTTCGGCGTCCGCGTCCCGCAGTTCATGGTCGGCTTCGGGCCCACCCTGTGGTCCCGGCGCAAGGGCGACACCGAGTACGGCGTCAAGTGGATCCCGCTGGGCGGGTACATCCGCATGATCGGGATGCTGCCGCCGCGAAAGGGCGACGAGCCGGGCACGGTCCGCCAGTCGTCCACCGGGCCGTTCCAGGGGCTCATCGAGTCCGCGCGCGGCGCCGCCCTGGAGGAGGTCGGGCCGGGCGACGAGGACCGCGTCTTCTACCGCAAGAAGTGGTGGCAGAAGGTCATCATCATGTTCGCCGGCCCGTTCATGAACCTGCTGCTGGCGTTCGTGTTCATCAGCATCGTCGTCATGGGGATCGGCGTGTCGACGCTGCAGCCGGTGATCGCGTCGGTGTCGAAGTGCACGATCCCGGCCGCGCAGGCGGGCCGCGACTGCCGGGCCGGCGACCCGGTGACCCCCGCCGTCAAGGCGGGGCTGCGGGCCGGCGACCGGATCGTCTCCTACGAAGGCCACAAGATCCACTCGTACCAGCAGCTGCAGGGCCTGATCCGGGCGTCCGGCGGGCATACGGTGCCGGTCGTGGTCAAGCGGGGTGGGCAGGACGTCCCGCTGAGCGTTCCCGTCACCACCAACCAGATGCAGTCGCTGACCGACCCGGACAAGACCGAGACCGTCGGGTTCCTCGGGATCAGCCCGACGAGCGCCCGCGAACGCCAGGGCCCGGGCGTGGTCGTCAGCACGATGACCGACCTGACGAAGCGCACCGTCGGCTCCCTGATCAACATGCCGAAGAAGATGGTCGGCGTCTGGAACGCCGCCTTCAGCGACAAGAAGCGCGACCCGAACGGCCCCATCGGCGTCGTCGGGGCCAGCCGGATCGGCGGGGAGATCGCCGCGTCGAAGGAGCCGGGGCTGGACAAGCTCGCGTTCTTCCTCATGATGCTCGGCACGGTCAACTTCGCGGTGGGCATGTTCAACCTGGTGCCGCTCCTGCCGCTGGACGGCGGGCACATCGCGGGCGCGCTGTGGGAGGCGCTGAAGAAGGGCATCGCCCGGATCACCCGTCGGCCCGACCCCGGCCACGTCGACGTCGCCAAGGCCCTCCCGCTGACGTACGCCATGGCCGTGGTGATCATCACGATGGGCGCTCTGTTGATCTACGCCGACCTCGTGAATCCGGTACGCCTCAACGGCTGACGCCGCCTGTAACCTCCCGAACCGGGCGGTACCCCCCGACGTCAAGCGTTATGGCTGACCGGAATGGGTCATGATGGGGACGTATGACGTCGGGGGCCACCATGGAGGGATTTTTCAGCGAGCGCATCGTCCAGACCGGGCGGCTGCCACTGTTCTGCTTCTTCGTGGCGTTCATCGTCACGTTCGTCGTCGTGCGCATCAACGTTCGCCTGATCCGCGCCAAGGTGCGCTGGTGGTTCAAGAACGTCGAGGTCGGTGACCTGCACATCCACCACGTGGTGTTCGGGGTCGTACTGATGCTGATCGGTGGCGTCGCCGCGCTGTCCATCCCCGACACCTACACGACGTGGTACGCCGGCGCGGCCTCGCTGTTCGGGGTGGGGGCCGCCCTGGTCCTCGACGAGTTCGCGCTGATCCTCCACCTGCGCGACGTCTACTGGATGGAGGAGGGGCGCGCCTCCGTCGACGCGGTGTTCATCGCGATCGCGGTGACGGGCCTGATCCTGGTCGGCGTCCGCCCGATCGGCCTCAGCGACGTCCGAGACCTGCGGCCGGACGCGACCGTCTCCGTCGGCGTCTTCCTCGTCGTCCTCGCCAACATCCTGGCCAACCTGGGGCTGGCCATCGTCACCCTGTTCAAGGGCAAGATCTGGACGGGGCTGCTCGGCCTGTTCGTGCCGGTGGTCCTCATCTTCAGCGCTCTTCGGCTGGCCCGTCCGGGCTCGCCCTGGGCCCGGTGGAGGTACCGGCCGGGCACGCGGAAGTTCCGCCGGGCGCTCCGCCGTGAGCAGCGCATCCGCCGCCCGATGATCCGCGCCAAGATCTGGGTGCAGGAGTTCATCGCCGGCCGGCACGATCTGATCTCCCACGAGCGTTCCGTCGGCTCCCGCCGCCGCCTGGACCGCGGCGGCACGCCCAAGGGCCTGTCCGACAAATCCCGTTCGTAGCGGCGTCCAGGCGCCGCGGACAGCGGATTCGTCGAACACGCCCTGGCGGCCTCCCGATCGCTCACGAGGCGGGTGGGAGCGCCGGTCAGGAGGGGAAGCCGGCGATGGCGCGCACGCTGTCGACCGTGTCGGCCTCGGCGGCGGACTTGTCCGGCCGGTGGCGGAGCACCCGGGCGAACCGCAGCGCCATCCCGCCGGGATACCGCGGGCTGCGCTGCACGCCGTCGAAGGCGATCTCGACGACGAGCTCGGGCCGTACGTGGACGGTGAACTCGTCGCGGTGCGACTCCAGCGCGAGCAGGCGCTCCGTCTGCCAGGCGAGCATCTCGTCGGTCAGACCCTTGAAGGTCTTGCCCAGCATCACGAACCCGCCGGTCTCGGGGTCGCGGGCGCCGAGGTGCAGGTTGGACAGCTTGCCGCGGCGGCGGCCGTGACCCCATTCGACGGCCAGGACGACCAGATCCAGCGTGTGGCGGGGCTTCACCTTGATCCACCCGGCGCCACGACGGCCGGCGGTGTAGGGGGTGTCGAGCGACTTGACCAGCACGCCTTCGTGGCCGTGGGCCAGGGCGTCGCGGAAGAACGCGCCGGCCTCGTCGACGGACGCCGTGACGATCCGCGGCATGCGCAGCGGCTCGGGGACCACCCGCGAGAGAGCCTCGTCGCGCTTCTCACCCGGCAGGTCGATCAGATCCTCGCCGTCGAGGTGGAGCACGTCGAACAGGAACACCGACAGCGGCACGGCCTGCTCGGAGCCCGGCCGTACGCCGTGGCTGGCGACGCGGGCGGAGGTGACCTGGAACGGGTGGGGCCGGCCGTCGTCGCGCAGCGCGATCAGCTCGCCGTCGAAGACGGCCGTCCGTACGGGCAGCGCGCCGAGGGCGGTGACGGTCTCGGGGAGCCGGGTGGTGATGTCGTCCAGGGTGCGGGTGAACAGGCGGACCTCGCCCTCGGACACGTGCGCCTGGACCCGGATGCCGTCGAGCTTCCACTCGACGGCCGCGGGGCTGACCTTCTCCAGCGCCGCCTCGACGGACGGCGCGCTGGCGGCGAGCATCGGCTTGACCGGGCGCCCGACCTCCAGCCCGAACGCCCGGAGCCCGGCGCTGCCCTCGGTCAGGGCGGTCGCGGCGACCGCGCCGAGCGAGCCGCGGAACATCACGGCCCGGCGCACCTCGGCGGCGGGCACGTCGGCGGCGGCGGCGATCGCGTCGGCCATCACACCGTCGAGCGCGCCCTGCCGAAGCTCGCCGGACAGCAGGCGGAGGAGGAAACTCTGCTCGGAGGCCGTCGCGTGGGAGAACAATTCCCCCACCAGGTGTCGCCGGGTGGTGACGGAACCCTTACCTGAAACGGCGCCGATCGTGGTGAACGCGGCGTCGACCTCGGCGACGGTCAGGGCCGCCTCCGCCGCCGCGGGCGGCCGGTCGCGAAGGGTCGCCCAGCCCACGCCGATCTGGCGTTGTGGCAGCTCACCGGAGAGGTAGGCCACCGCGATCGCGGTCTCGCCCGGGTCGGCGTCACGCAGGCAGGCGGCGAGTAGCTCGATCTTCGCCCGCCGTCCGGAGGTCGCGCCCACGGCCCGTGAGGTCTCGGTGATCTCGCTCAACAGCACATTCCATTCTGACTCCTGCGACCGACAATCGGGGGAGCCCGTCTTGGAGGCACCGGCGGCCGGGTTCCGGCAGCCGGTGGAGACGGGGTACCGGCGGCCGGTCACGGCGGCCGGAGGAGGCGGAGGTACCGGTTTCCGGTGTCGGAGGCCGGTGGAGGCGGAGGTGGCGGTGGCCGGTGTCGGCGAGCGGAGGAGGCGAGGAACGCGACCATGACATATGACTCTGGTTTCGGGAGGGAATCGCCGGTTACGGTCGCATCGAGCCGACATCCCGGGCCGCCCGGGGAACAGGAGTGGGAGGAAGGGTTGGGACCGCCGCAGGGTTCGGGACTCCCGCGGCTACCGGAGCCGTTCCACAGGGTGTACTCACCCCCGGAGGCGCCGAGGGCCGAGAGCCGTCGTCCGCGCGCGGCCGGTCTCGTGGTCGCCGCGTTCGTCGCGCTGGCGGTGGGCCTGGCGGCCACAGCCGTCTTCGTGTTCGGCCGCTGGGGAGGCCGGCCGGAGGCGTCGCCGTCACGGTCGCATCCGGCCACGACCGGGTCCCGGGCGGCCGACACGCCGCGCAGGGCGGCGCAGCCGCCGGTGTTCGCGACGCTGCCGTCGGCGTGCGGGATCCTGCCCGCCGACACCGTACGGCGGCTGGTCCCGACGACCACGCCGAAGATCGACAGGATGGGCGCCGAGACGGCCGGCGTCTGCAAGTACTCCTTTACCGAAGGGCGCACCTTCCGCGCCGTACAGGTCGACGCGCGGGCCTTCCTGCCCAAGTACATGCACGATCAGGCCACCGGCATGACGACGTGGTCGTTCGAGGCGCAGTGGAAGCAGGCGGAGAAGGACCTGACCGCCGACACGAGTTCGCTGCGCCGGATCGGCGGCCTCGGTGACGCGGCGTTCGAGCGATACTGGATCGACCGGGACGTCCGGATCGCGGTCGGAGAGGCGACCGTGCGCTACCGCAACGTCGTCCTGCGCGTGCAGTACACCGAGGAGCAACCGGCGGACAAGGACCGGTCCGCGAGCGAGCAGCGCTGCCTGACCAACGCGATCGCCGCCGCCCGCGCGGGGCTCACATCTCTTCGCTGACCTCTATCTTCGGTAGATCAGACGGTTCTCTTCGGTAAACCCGACGGCCCTCTGGAATATCCGTACGGCCGCATGCGATGAAACCCTACGTGCCCGGTTTCCCCGGGCAGGTGCGGCCCGTTCCCTGCGGGCGCGCGCCCCGGCGGCCCCGGGTCGTCTCTCGGCCGGTACCCCTGGTGACCTTCGATGGTCCGCTGCCCGGTCTGTCCCCTGCCTTCGACCCCCCTTTCTTGATTCCCTCATGAGCATCGCCACTGTCGTTCCCGCACGCGTCGTCCAACCCTTCAACCTCGTCCGCCGCCAGACACAGCCGCAGACGGCGCTGGTCGCCCGGCTCACGGCGACGGCTGTCGCCGCCTACCTCGTCGCCTGCGTGCTCCCCATGACGAGCGCCCGGCCGACCCTGGCCCCGCTGACGGCCCTCCTCGTCCTGCAGGTCACGCTGTACCGGACGGTGCGCATGGCCGTCCAGCGCATCGGCAGCGTCGTCGGCGGCGTGCTGATCGCCGTCCTGCTCGCCAAGGTCGTCGGCTTCACCTGGTGGAGCCTCGGCCTGGCCATCGCGGCGGCGCTCATGCTCGGATTCGCGCTGCGCCTCGGCGACCAGGTGCTGGAGGTCGCGATCAGCGCGATGCTGATCCTCTCCCTGCCCAGCAACTTCAACGCCGCCGACCGGGTGGTCGAGACCCTGATCGGGGCGGGCACCGGGCTGATCGCCGGCCTCATCCTGTCTCCGCTGCGGGTCCAGCCCGCGGAGGAGGCGGTTCAGGACCTGAGCCGGCGGATGGCCGAACTGCTCGATCGGATGGCGGTGGGACTGCGCGGCGAGCCGTCCCGCGACCAGGCGTGCGACTGGCTTCGGCGGTCCCGGGAACTCGGCCGGGAGATCGGCCGGGTGCGCCGGGCGCTGGAGGACGCCGAGGACAGCATCAAGCTCAACCCCCGGGCGGTCGGTCTCGTCCACGCCGGCGTCGTCCTGAGCACCGGTCTGGAGTCGCTGGAGCACTTCCAGGTCTACCTGCGGGGACTCGCCCGCGCCGTCGTGGACGGGATGCGGGCCGGTGACCCGGTGTACGGGCGGCACGGCCACGAGGCGGTCGGCGCCGCCCTGGACGACCTCGCGGACGCGATCCGGGCCTACGGTCACATGGTCCGCTGCGAGGTGGCCGGGGATCCGGACTACGCGGAGAAGGAGCTCACGAGGGCGCTGGCGGCGGCCGAGCGCCATCGGGACGACGTCGCGGGGATCCTCCAGAACCTTCCCGTCGACGACGCGGTCGAGTGGGCGCTCCGCGGTGCCCTGCTCGTCCACCTGGACCAGCTCATCAACCAGCTCCGCGTCGAGCACCGGGCGCGGCAGCGCGAACGCTGGCCGCGCCGACGCCCGTCGCGCAGGCACCGGCCCGCGGACCGGCGGCCCGGCGACCGGCAGCCCCGGAAGCGGCAGGCCGGGGAGCGCCAGAGCCGGGAGCGGCGGCCTGGCGACCGGGAGGCTCGAGACCGGCAGCTTGGCGATCGGCAGGCCCGGGACCGGCGGCCTGGCGATCGGCAGGCCGGGGAGCGGTGCCTCTCGGCGTGAGTGGACGCAGGGGTGGCCACCAATCGGCGCGGTATATTCGCCCGAAGGGTAATCCAGTGCGATTTGCCGCCTTGTGGATGATTCGCCACCTGCCTTGATCGTCGGGTCGGTTGCTTGATTTCGGCGCTGTCTCCCCGTCGGGCGTATATGTCGGTTGTCTGCTGCGACTTATGGTCGGGTATGAAAAGCGACGGATGCGTCGCAAGTCCTCGCGCCCTCTGGTCGTCGACGCCGGGTCGGAGACGTCTCGGCAGGTCACAGGCGTCTCCGCGAGTGCGGAGAAATCCACTTAACGCGGCCGAGAGCGACTGAGCATGGTCTTTCCTGAAATGGTCGGGCGGCCGATCGCACTAAGCGTCCGCATCTCACCGTAATCATTTGATCAAGAGCATAGAGACATTGGTCGCGGTGTCGGTGATGCGGGAATGAGGGGGGCGGTGGCGATGCCGGCAGCCAGGGAAGCAGTCCAGGCTGCCGCTGACATCAAGGGGGTACTCATGAGGGTCGAAACCCTGACCCTGACAACCGCTTCAGCGGCCGCACTGGCGATCGGGCTTGCTTCACCCGCTCTGGGCGCGTCTTACACCGGTGCGCACGCGGCGCTGCACCATCGGGTGCAGCACGTTGCCGTCCACACGGGAGCCCGCCAGGCGCTGATTCCTGCGGGTGCGCACAAGCTGTCCCTGGTTCGCCGGGACGGTGACGGTGATGGCGACGGTGATGGCGACGGCGACCGCGACGGCGATCTCCGCCAGCACCACTGCGACGGTGACTTCTGCGGCGGCTTGCGCCACCGCCACCGCCATTTCAGCGGCGCCGGTCCCTTCGCGTTCGGTGACTCGGGCTGTGACGGCGAGCACTGTGGCGATGGCGACGCCGTCTCCGGCGATGAGTCGGCAGGCGGCTGCTGCGCCGAAGAGGAGCACAAGGCGGCACCGGAGAAGGAGCACGCACGGCCCATGCACATGCGCGCCCAGGTGAGGGCGGTCCCATCCGGGGCCGTACACGCCGGGTTCGGTGGTGGCCAGGGAGCGAACGTGCCGCTGGGCGTCGCCGGGCTCTCCCTGATCCTGGGTGGCACGGGTCTTCTTGCCCGCCGGCGGATCCGGACCGGTGCCCGTTCGTAGCCGATCATCACGATCACGTGGCGGCCGTCTCCGCGGCGGGGCGGCCGCCGGGTTGATCGCGGCGGGCGCGGCGGTCCTGTGGTTCGACGCGTGTGAGAGCCCGGGACCGCCGCGACCCGATCGGCATGCCGCCCGGTCGGGCGCCGCGGTCGGTCCGTCGGCAGGGCCGGCCCTCGGGGCCTCCGTACCGCTCCGCTTGGACGTCCCGAAGATCGGGATCCACGCGTCACTGCTCCAGGTCGGCCTCGACCACGACGGATCCGTCGCCGTACCGCCGCTGTCGCGCGCGCATCTGGCCGGCTGGTACGACAAGGGCCCGTCGCCGGGGGAACGCGGACCCGCCGTGCTCGTCGGCCACGTCGACAGCAAGAAGGGTCCGGCCGTGTTCTACCGGCTCGGCAGCCTGCGTCCCGGCGACACTGTGGAGGTGACCCGTAGGGACGGCGTGGTCGCGACGTTCACCGTCGACTCGGTCGAACGGGTGTCCAAGAAGCACTTTCCGACGCAACGCGTCTACGGCGATCTCGGGTTCGCCGGGCTCCGTCTGATCACGTGCGGTGGCGACTTCGACGGTCACAGCTACCTCGACAACACGATCGTGTACGCCCATCTCGCCGCGGGTCGGCGGAAGGGCGCATCCCCGGCGAGCGGGTCCGAGGCGCCCTCGCCCGCCGGATCGGCTGCGCAGAAGCCGTGACGTTTTCCCGGAGAGGGGGGATGCTTGGCGTAGTGATGCCGGTCCCGACCAGCCGGGAGGTCGATAAATGCGAATTTCGGAGATTCTCCGTGCGAAGGGCGGGGACGTCGCCACGATCGCTCCACACGAGAGCGTACGGCGGCTGCTCGCGTTGCTCGCGGAGCACAACATCGGTGCCGTCGTCGTGTCCAGCGACCACAACACGATCGAGGGCATCGTCTCGGAGCGTGACATCGTCCGGCGGCTGGGCGAGCAGGGCGCGGAGCTGCTGGACGCTCCGGTGTCGACGATCATGACCACGCCGGTGCGCACGTGTGCGCCCACCGACGACGTGGACGGCCTGCGGGGCATCATGACGGAGCACCGCATCCGTCACCTCCCCGTCGTACGCGACGGGAGCCTCGTCGGGATCGTCAGCATCGGCGACGTCGTGAAGAGCACGATCGCCGAGCTTGAGACCGAACGCGAACAGCTCGTCGACTACATCAAACGCTGAACCCGCCGTACGGCGGGGCACCGGTCCCCGGACCCGGCCAGGTGCGGGCACGATGAACGTGTGAGCGTTCAGTCTTTGACCCTGCATTCGATGGACGGCGTCCGGATCGACGCCGGCCACCTGCCCGGCCCGGACGGCCTGTGCCTGGTCCTCGCGCACGGGTTCACCGGCGCGTGGCGGCAACCGACCACGCGGCGGATCGCCGCCGTGCTCAACAAGGTCGGCGGCGTCATCGCGATCGACCTTCGCGGCCACGGGCGGTCCGGCGGCCGGTCCACGGTCGGCGACCGGGAGATCCTCGACGTCGACGCAGCCGTCCGCCATGCCCGTCACCTCGGATACGAGCGCGTCGGGCTCGTCGGCTTCTCGATGGGCGGGGCCGTCGTGGTCCGCCACGCGGCCCTGCACGGAGGAGTGAACGCGGTCGTCGCGGTGAGCGCCCCGGCCCGGTGGTACTACCGCGACACCAAGCCGATGCGCCGCGTCCACTGGGCCATCGAGCGGCGATCGGGCCGCCTGGCCGCCCGCGTCGTCAGGCGGACACGGATCGCCGGTGGCGCCTGGGCGAAGGTGCCGGAGGCGCCGCACGAGGTCGCGGAGCGCATCGCGCCGACACCGCTCCTCATCGTGCACGGCGACCAGGACCCGTTCCTGCCGGTCGACCACGCCGAACAGCTGTACGGCGCGGCTCGCGACCCGCGCGAGCTGTGGATCGAACCCGGCTACGGCCACGCCGAGAGCGCCGCGACCCCGGCGCTGATCCACCGGATCGGAGCATGGGCCGCCTCCCGGACGGCCGCCGTCGAATAAGGTTGCCCCCCGTGCGGGTGGTGGTGACAGGGGCGGCCGGGTTCATCGGCGGCCATGTGGCGGAGGCGATGGCCCAGGCGGGCCATGAGGTGCTCGCCGTCGACGCCCTCCACCGGTCCGCCGCGCCGGACGCCGCACGGGACACCTGGGCGTGCCTGGCCGACCGGGCCGGCGTCACCCTCGTCGAGACCGACCTGGCAACCGACGACCTGACCAAGCTCGCCGACGCCGACGCGGTCGTCCACCTGGCCGGCCGGCCCGGAGTGCGCACGTCCTGGGGCGCCGGAGCCTCGGTCGCCGAGCGCGACAACGTCACCGCGACCCGGCGGCTGCTCGCCGCCTGCGGGGCCGCGGCACCCGGCCGCCGCCCACGCGTGATGATCGCGTCGAGCTCGTCGGTGTACGGTTCCGCCGATGCCCGCCCGCACCGTGAGGACGACCCGCCGCGTCCCGCCAGCCCGTACGCGACGACGAAGGTCGCCGTCGAACGCCTCGCCGCGCGGGCGGCGGAGGAGGGCCTGCGGACCGTGACCCTGCGCTACTTCTCGGTGTACGGCCCACGGCAGCGCCCCGACATGGCCTTCCACCGGTTCATCGAGGCGGCGCGGGCCGGCCGGCCCCTGCCGGTCTTCGGCGACGGCGGTCAGTCACGCGCCTTCACCCACGTCGCCGACGTGACCGCCGCGACCCTCGCCGCGGCCACCGCCGACCTCCCGCCCGGGACCGTGCTCAACGTCGGGCACCCGGAGTCCGTCACCGTCCGGGACGCCATCGCCCTGCTGGCCGGACTGCTGGGCGTACGGCCGCAGGTGCGCGAGCAGGCCCCGGCGGCCGGGGACGCGGCGCGCACGTGGGCCGATACGACGAAGGCCGGGCGCCTGCTGGGCTGGTCCGCGCGGATCGGACTGGCCGAGGGCCTGGCCGACCAGGTCCGCTGGCACCACGAGCGTCGTACGGAGCCCGCCGCGTGAGCGTTGAAGGGTCCGCGGTGGTCTGCGGTGTCCGCGCCGCGTACTTCGCCTTCGACCGCTTCCCGTCGAGCAAGGGGTCGGCCGTGCACATCGGCCACATGGCGGCCGAGCTGTTCGCCCGTTTCGACGGCGGACTGCTCGGCGTGCTCGGCGGTGGAGGCCTGCCGCGCTACCAACGGGAGCCCGGCGGCGTCGAGATCGCCCGCTTCGGCGAGCAGATCCCGAACCTGCTCGACCGCGCGGAGGCGTACTCCCGGTGGGTCGCCGCACACCTCGAACCCCACCGGGCGACCCTGCGGATCTGCCACGTCCGCGACCCGTGGAGCGCGCTGCCCGTGGTCACCCTCCCCGATCGGGCATATCGCGTCGTCTACGAGGTCAACGGCCTGCCCTCGGTGGAGCTGACGCACACCCGGCCGTCGGTGACGCCCGCCACGCTGGCCAAGATCGCTGACCTCGAACGCGTCTGCCTGGACCGCGCCGACGCGGTCGTCGTGCCCTCACGGGTCATCGCGTCGGCCCTGTCCCGCCGGGGCGTGCCGGAGACGAAGCTCCACCTGGTGCCGAACGGCGCCGACGTACGGGACACGACGGCGCGCCCGGACGGGGCGCCCGACCGGTACCTCATCTACGTCGGGGCCATCCAGCCGTGGCAGGGCGTCGACGTGCTGCTCCGGGCGTTCGCGCGGCTCGCGGACCTGACCGACCTGCGGCTCGTCGTCTGCTCGTCCGTGCCCGAACGCCGTGCCCGGCCGCTGCGCCGTCTCGCCGAACGCCTCGGCGTCGCGGACCGTATCGTCTGGCGGTTCACGCTCCCGCACCCGGAGGTCGCCGCCTGGCTGGCCGGCGCGGCCGTCTCCGTCGCGCCGCTCACCGGCTGCGCCCGCAACCTCGACCAGGGCTGCGCGCCCCTGAAGATCCTGGAGTCCATGGCCGCGGGCGTCCCCGTGGTCGCCTCCGACCTGCCCGCCGTACGCGAGCTGATGACCGACGGCGAACACGGCCGGCTGGTCCCCGCCGACCGCCCCGCCGAGCTGGCCCGCGCGCTCCGCGTCCTGCTGGAGTACCCGGACGCCGCCCGCGCCATGGGCGACCGCGGCCGCAATCGCATCATGGCCGACTTCACCTGGACCGCCTCCCGCTCCCGCCTGGCCGACGTGTACGACCTGGTGACCGATCGGGGAACGCACCCGACAGCGCTGTAGCGAGTTGCCGCCGCAGGGTCACGCCGGCCGACGACTCCGGCGTACGACCTGTCGTGGCACTTACGGCCTATGGCGGGTCATGTCCGGTTGATAGGGTCCGGCCATGTTCTGGCGGAAGACACGGACGGCGATCGAAGGGTTTCACCCGGTTCACCAGGGGCTCATCTGGCAGCGCACCGCATCCGTCACGCTTCCGCCGGCCGAGTGGAACGCCGTGGTGACCAGCCTCGCCCAGCATGAGGGCACCGTGAAGCGGCGCAAGTGGCGTCTGCCGGACCGGACGGTGACCGTGCTGGTGCCGCTGATCCGGGTGCTGTGCGAAGACGTCGCGCCGGACGGCCTCGTCGGCGTCACCGCCGACCTTCGCGGGCCCAAGGTGCCCGGCAAGGCCGGGCCGAGCCAGCGGTTGCCGGCCCGGCGGCCCATCCGGAGCATCACCGAGTGGTTCGCGCTGGACCCGTGGCTCGCGGTGCGGGCGGTCCTGCATGACGGCAGCGTCCTCGAGCTGACCGTCACCGATCGGGTCCGCTACCGCAAGATCCACAAGGTCAACCCGCGTGGGAAGCACAAGACGAAGACCAAGACGAAGACGGTGCAGCGGATCACCGCGAGGCGGACGCTGCCGCCCGGCACGGAGGCGCGGCGGCCGGACACCCCGCCGCCGCCCTGGATCGCGGTGCGCGTCAAGTCCGGCAAGCGGACGGTGATCAGTTCGACGATGAAGGTCGCCCCCGCACCGGCCGAGGTGGACATGCTCCAGTGGATCCTGGCGGTGGCGACCGAGCCGTTCCGGTGGACGCCGCCGGCGACGACGGCGAGGAGGACCGCGTGAACCCCTGCGCCGTGACGACCGGCTTCTTCCTGCTCGGCCGGTGCGGGCGGCCGCCGGTCACCGTCTGCCGCTGCGGCCGGCCGATTTGCGCCGAGCACGTCGACCCGCAGGGGCTGTGCCCCGAGTGCGCCGCCGCGCAGGCCTACGCGGACCCCTTCCACCCGGGGTGGGCGCGCGGCTACCGCCGCCGGTACTACGAGCAGAGCTCCGGGCAGTACAGCGACCCGATCTGGTACTCGCAGTTCGACTCATACGACCGCGGCCAGTTCGATGACGGCTTCGACGTCGGCGGGGACACCGGTGACGACGGCGGGTTCGACGTCGGCGGTGACGACGGGAACGACTGGGTCGACAGCTGATGCGCGTTCTGTGGATCACCGAGCACTACCCGCCGAGCCGCGGCGGCATGGCCGAGTCCTGCGACCGCATCGTGCGGGGACTGCGCCGGGCGGGCGTGGAGGTCGACGTGGCGCACCTGACGCGCCGGTCGCGACCGTGGCGAGTGGATCGTGAGGCGGGCGGCCGGCTGCTGGTGGTTCCGCTGGAGGACAATCCCGAGCACGCGCTGCGCCGGCTGTGGACCGAGCTGACCGGCGAGGAGTACACCCACGTCGTCGCGTTCGGCGGCACGTACGCCGTGCTCGGCGCCCCGGTCCTGGCGGCCTGGCTCGGCGCGCCGCTGGTCACGCTGCTGCGCGGCAACGACTTCGACACCGGCGTCTTCTCGCTGCGCCGCCGGGAGGCGCTGCTGACGGCGCTGCGCGGCTCCGCTCGCGTCTGCGTGGTCGCCCGCTCCCACGCTCCGCTGGTGTCCGCGCTCGTCCCGGAGACCGCCGTGACCTGGGTGGCCAACAGCGTCGACCCCGCGAGCTGGGAGATCCTGCCCTCCGAGCGCGCCCGCGCGCGGGACTGGCGGGCGGCCCACGTCGAGCCCGGCCGCCGCGTGATCGGGCTGATCGGGCAGCTGAAGAACAAGAAGGGCGTCGGATTCCTGCTCGACGCGCTGCTCGCCTCCGGCCACGCTCCGGCGTTCCACCTGCTCCTCGTCGGCGAGGTCGAGGACGGGGTGGCGGCCCGCCTGGACGCCGTGGCCCACACGCGGATGCCGTTCCAGGACCGGTACGACCTGCCGGGCGTCTACGCGGCCTGCGACCTGGTCGCGCTCCCGTCCTTCTACGACGGGCTGCCGAACGTCGCCCTGGAGGCGGCGGCGCTCGGCGTGCCGCTGCTGGCCTCGGACGCCGGCGGCCTGGCCGACGTGGCGGACGAGGAGATCGGCTTCACCTTCCGGGCGGGTGACGCCCACGGCTGCCGCGCGGCCGTGGACCGAGCGGCCCGTGCCACGGACGAGCGGCTGGCCAAGCTGGGGGCGGCCGCGGGCGAACGCGTCCACCGGGACTTCACCCCCGAGGCCGAGACGGCCGGATACCTGGCGGTGCTGACCGAGACCGCACGACGGGCCTGACCCGAATGCGCAGGGTGAAGCCCCGCCGGTTCAGGCGGCCGCGGGACCTGCGGGCCGTCGCCGGGCCGGTGGCCCGGCGTTGATCGTCTGCTACGCGCACGGCGGCGGGCTGGGGCATCTCACCCGGATCCGGGCCTACCTCCACACCCGCGGATTGTGTGCGGAAAAAGTTATGATCCTCACCGGCTCCCCGTTCGCCGGCGATCCGCGGGTCCTGTCCGGGCACCGGGTCCTTTCCGCGCCCGCCGGGCTGGACCGGGACGAGCTCACCCGGTGGGTGCGGGCGACCCTCGCCGCGCTGCGTCCGCGCGAGCTGGTCGTGGACGCCTTCCCGGCCGGGCTGTCCGGCGAGCTGAGCGCCGCCGCCGTTCCGCCCGGCATCCGCGTCGTCCACCTCGCCCGCCTGCTGCGCTGGGACGCCTACCGGCCGCTGCTGCCGCCGGAACCGCTGACGTTCGCCCGGACCTGGCTGGTGGAGCCGGTCGGCGGTGCCCATCGCGCGTACCTCGACGCGGTGTCGTCGGGGGTCGCGACCCTGACGCTGGCCGACCCACCGGAGCCGCGCCCCGCCGTCCCGGTCGAGCCCGGCGGCTGGCTCATCGTCCACTCCGGGCCCGCGGACGAGCAGACCCAGCTCGTGGCGTACGCGCAGGACATCGCGGCGATCGAGGGCGCACGGCCGTACCTCACGCTCGTGTCGCCGAGCCGCCCGGACGCCCTGCCGCCGGAGGTCGCGCACCGCGACGTCTATCCGGCGTGGCCGCTGTTCGCCGAGGCCGACCGGATCATCACCGCGGCGGGCTGCAACGCCGTACGGCAGCTCGCCCGATGGCGGGAACGGCACCGGATGCTGCCGTTCCCGCGCCGTTTCGACGACCAGTACGCGCGCGCCGCCCGCGCCCGCGGCGGGCCGGTCAGCCGCTGAACGCGATGTGGGAGCCGGTGACGCGGAGCTCGATGCCCTTGTCGGTGACCGACAGGCTCTGGAACGTCAGGCCGAGTGGCAGCCCGTCGACCGGCACGGTGAAGTCGAGGTCCTGGTCGAGGTCGGCGAGGGAGAAGCCCTCGGCCGACAGGGGGTGGACGCGGATCTGGTTCCGGCCGACCTTGGTGACCTGCCAGACGACCGTGCCGGAGGCGATGCCGAAGTCGACGTCGCCCTTCACCTTGTCGGGTCCGTCCGCGGAGAACTTCACCCCCGGTTGATCGGACACCTTGGCCAGATCGCCGAAGGCGATGGTCGCGGTGCCGTCCACCCGGCCGAGGGTGCCCTTGCGGAACCCCGAGCCGACGCGTACGTCGCGTACGTCACCGTCGATGCGGCTGATGGTGATCGGCCCCTCGCGTACGTTGCGTGCGGTCATGTGGGCGTGCGGGAAGTGCCGGTCCAGGACCTGGGTCACGAACGGGAAGCCGTAGATCGTCACGTCGGGACGGGTGCCGAAGCCCTGCTTCTGGACCTCACCGGCGATGCGGCTCTCGGCGTACGCGGCCGCGAACCGGTCCGAGACCACCAGGAGGCCGAGCAATACAAGAACGATCACCGATGCGACGATCCACGGTCGCCGTCGGCGCCGCCTCGGCGGGCGAAGATCCGGGCGCGTCCGGTCGCTCTCGGGCGCACTCATTTGGGCATGGTACGGGTCGCCATGACGCTCAGCAAATTTCACCGCGCGGGAACCGTCAATGCTTTCACGGCAAAGTCATGACGGAAAGTTGGGCCTTTCGTGGCATCCGCTCTACACTGCGGGGATATGGAGGCCGAGGGCTTTGTCTCATCGATGGCCCCGGCGGTTCTCGTCGTGCGGACGAAGGAGTCCGTCCGCAGACTTCAGCCCGGGAGCTCGTACGTCGTCGGGCGTGATCCGGCGGCCGACATCTCGATCGCCGACCCGCGCGTCTCCTGGCGGCACGCCATTCTGCGCACGGATGACAACGGCTGGCTCCTGGAGGATCAGGACAGCACGAACGGCACGTTCGCGGGGTCCCGGCGCATCCAGCGCGCCGGCATCGAGGGTGAGATCGTCTTCCGGCTGGGCGACGTCGGCGGCGGCCCGCAGCTGGCCTGCTCGGTCCCGCTGGTGCCCGACTCGCGCATCGGCGTCGACCGCGAGCCGACCTCCGTCATTCGCGTCCCGTCTCGCCCGCTGCGAATCGGGCGCGCCCCGGACAATGACGTCGTACTGTCCGATTTGATCGTTTCCCGATATCACGCAGAGCTGCGGAAAAGAGCCGACGGGCGGCACGAGATCGTCGATCTCGGCGGCCATAATGGCACCTTCGTCAACGGAAAACGGATCACCTCGGCGGCGCTCACCGAAAGTGACATCGTCGGAATCGGTCGGGCCACTTTCCGGCTCGTCGGCGACGAACTCCGGGAGTTCATCGACACCGGCGACGTCTCCCTCGTCGCGCAGGACCTCACCGTACGGACCTCGAAGGGCAAGGTCCTCCTCGACCACGTCAGCTTCCCCATCCCCGAGCGGTGCCTGGTCGGGGTGATCGGCCCGAGCGGCGCCGGCAAGTCGACCCTGCTGGGCGCGGTGACCGGGACCCGCCCGGCGACCGAGGGCAGCGTTCGGTACGACAACCGGGACCTGTACCGGCACTACGCGGAGCTGCGGCATCGCATCGGCCTCGTGCCGCAGGAGGACATCCTGCACACCCAGCTGCCCACCCGACGGGCGCTGCGGTACGCCGCGGAGCTGCGGTTCCCCGGGGACACGGTCGCGGCCGAACGCGACCGGCGGGTCGACGAGGTGATCGAGGAGCTCGGGCTGACCCTGCACGCGCAGACCCGGATCGACTCCCTGTCCGGCGGCCAGCGCAAACGGGTCAGCGTCGCGCTCGAACTGCTGACCAAGCCGTCGCTGCTGTTCCTGGACGAACCCACCTCCGGCCTGGACCCGGGGCTGGACAAGTCCGTCATGGAGATGATGCGTGACCTCGCGCACGACGGCCGCACGATCGTCGTCGTCACGCACAGCGTCGCCAACCTGGACACCTGCGACCGCCTGCTCGTCCTCGTCCCCGGTGGCCGGGTCGCCTACTACGGTCCGCCGGAGGAGGGGTTGAGCTTCTTCGACAAGGCGAGCTGGGCGGAGGTGTTCCAGGCGTTCGACCGCGAGCCGGACCGCGACTGGGCCGCCGAGTTCCGGATGGCGCCGCTCTACTCGCGCTATGTCCTGTCAGGGCTGGACGGCGACGCCGAGACGCCCGGCGCGGAGCGGGTCACGGCGACTCCGCTCTCCCCGACCAACCGACCCCGACCGACCTCCCAGCCGCCCCGGCGACAGGGCCGGCTCGCGCAGCTCGGCACGCTCTGCCGCCGGTACCTCGCGGTGATCGGTTCGGACCGCAGCTACCTCGCCGTACTGGCGGTGCTGCCGCTGGTCGTCGGGCTGCTCATCCGGGCGATGCCCGCCCCGCACGGGCTGACCGACCTGGGGGAGAACGACGACGCGGCGTCGTTGCTGCTGACCCTGGTGATCGGCGCCTGCTTCGTCGGCGCCGCCAACTCCGTACGCGAGTTGGTCAAGGAGCGTCCGATCTATCGGCGGGAGCGCGCGGCCGGACTGTCGGCCGGGATCTACCTGCTGTCCAAGATCTTCATCCTGGGGCTGATCACCGGCGTGCAGGCGGTGGTGCTCGTCCTCATCGGGCTGGTGTTCCGGCCGATGCCGGCGCACGGGGCGTTCACCTCGCCGTACCCGGAGCTCATCCTGGCCATGGCCGGGCTGGCGATCGTGTCCATGGCGATGGGTCTCCTGGTGTCGGCGGCGGTCAGCACGTCCGAGAAGACCATGCCGCTGCTGGTGCTGCTCTCATTGGCCCAGGTGATCCTCTGTGGGGCCCTCATGCCGCTGGAGGGCAAGGCAGGCCTGGAACAGGTCTCCTGGGTGACGCCGTCGCGCTGGGGCCTGGGCGCGGCCGCCTCGACCGTCGACCTCGGACACCTGTCGCACAAGCCGATCCACGACCGGCTCTGGCACCCCGACGCGACGACCTGGGCCACCGACATGGGAGTGCTGGCCGGCCTCGGGCTGGTGTTCGTGATCATCGCCTGGTGGCGCCTGGAACGCCTGCGCCCGGGCCGCCGCACCCGTCTCTGACCCGCCCGGCCGGGCACTGGGTCACTCGGGCTCGGTGTAGTGGGCGCGGCGTACGGCCAGGAGCCATGCCTCGACGGTGTCCTCGTCGGGGCGGTCCGGGAGCGGTGTGCGGATCCGGTCGAAGTCGGCCTCGGCCTCGGCGAGCAGGCGCCGGGCGGCCTCGATGTCGCCGTCGGCCACGCCGTCCCCGAAGTCGCGGTACCAGTCCGGGTCGTCGAGGCGGATCCGCAGGCCGCCGGTGGCGTACAGGTCGCGGCCCTGGTGGACCAGCCGCGCCAGGTGCCGGGCGTGCTTGGCCGTCCGCCGGCGGGTGTCGGCGGAGAACGACCCGTCGCCGCGGTTCTCCAGCTTGCGGAACTGCTGGGTGGCGTAGCCGAGATAGGCGTCCCGGACCCGCCCGGCGGACAGGAAGGCGGATCGGATGCCGATCAGCTCGTCGCCGAACGGGGTGCGCGTCTCGTACAGGTCGTCCGGCAGCCAGACCAGCTCCATGACGGTCGGGTTGCCGCCCAGGGCGAGGCTGCACCACTTCCGGGCCTCGTGCAGCGTCCGGTCGGGAGAGGTGGACACGATCGACTCGCGTGGGGTCCGCAGCCCCAGCAGGGATCGGGTCGGCGCGGCGAAGACGCCGAGCCGGTCGATGTCGGAGTCGGGCGTGGCCAGGCCGTACGCGGTGGAGCCGACGATGCCGGCGAGCAGGATCTCGGTCATGGGCCCTCCCGGTCTTCGCCCGACCAACCCACCCCGACCGACCTCCCGGCTTCGCCCGACCAACCCACCCCGGCCGACCTCCCGGCGTCGGAGAGGCGACTCGTACGGGCTGTGCTTTCGATTCCCTCGCTCCGCTCGGTCATGTGCGGTCCCGGGGGCGGTAGATCATCCGGCTGGCAGCACCATAGCGACGAGGCGTTCGATCCGCTTCTCATTTATCATTCATTATGGAACGTTGTCCCGCTGTATAGAACGAGGGGCGGTCGGATGGATCGGGTGGAGATCGAACGGGCGATCGGGGCGGCGCGGGTGCTGCCGGTGCTCAGAACGCCGGATGCCGTGGGCGCTGTCAAGGCCGCCGAGACGCTGCTCGACGCCGGCCTGGACGTCATCGAGCTGACCGCGACCACTCCCGGCTGGGCCGACGCCCTGGCCGGCCTGCGCCGCGCCCATCCGGCGGCGGTGCTCGGAGCCGGCACCGTGACCACCGCCGAGGACGCCCGCCGGGCGCTCGACGCGGGCGCCGACTTCCTCGTCAGCCCGTACCCGGCCGAGGCCGTCCGCGCGGTCACCGGCGAGGCGCCCTTCCTCGAAGGCGGGTTCACCCCCGGCGAGGTCGCCGCGGCCGCCGGACGCGGTATCGCCAAGCTGTTCCCCGCGCACGTGGGCGGCCCGGCGTACCTGCGCTCCGTCCTGGCCGTGCTGCCGGGCGCGCGCGTCGTGCCCACCGGCGGCATCGCGCTGCGCGACGTCCCCGCCTACCTCGACGCGGGCGCGTACGCCGTCGGCGTCGGATCCGACCTGGTGAAGGCGCCCGATCCGGCCAAGGCCGTACGCGAGCTGATCGAGGTGGCCAAGTGAACCGCGGCGACGTGCCCGACGTCGTCATCGTCGGGGAGCCGCTGGTCGAGTTCTCGGCCGCCGACCCGCTGACCCACGCGGAGACCTTCCGGCTGTCCTTTTCCGGTGACGCGCTCAACGCGGCGATCGCCGCCTCGGCCGCCGGAGCCCACGTCGCCCTCGTCACCCGGACCGGGGAGGACGAGTTCGGCGACCGCCTCGTCGACTTCGCCGCCCGCCACGGCATCGACACCCGCTGGATGTGGCGGGGACCGGGTCACACGGGCGCGTACGTCGTCGGAGCGGACCCATTGGGCACCCGCGCCTTCGCCTACCTGCGCTCCGGCAGCGCCGCCTCCCGGCTCGGCCCCGCCGACGTGGACCGCGCCCCTGTCGCGGAGGCGAGGGCGGTGCTGCTCAGCGGCATCACGGCCGCGCTGTCGGACTCCTGCGCCGCCGCCGTCGTGCACGCGGCCGAGAAGGCCGGCGGCAAGGTCGTCTACGACCCCAACTTCCGGAGCCGGCTGACCACGCCCGCCGCCGCGCGCGAGATCCTGGCGAAGGTCGCGCCCAGGGCCGCGCTGGTCCTGCCGTCCTGCCCCACCGACACCTCGGCGCTGCTGGACACCACCGATCCCGAGGAGGCCGCCGAGGCCTGCCTCGACCTGGGCGCGGCGGCCGTCGCGGTCACCTGCGGCGCCGACGGGGTCCTTCTCGCGAGCGGGCGAGAGCGGCGGCACCTGCCGGCCATCCCCGCCACGGAGATCGTCGACGCGACCGGTGCGGGAGACGCCTTCGGCGGCGCGCTCACCGCGCGTCTCGCGCGCGGCGCGTCGATCGTGGACGCCGTCCGCGGCGGCGCGGCGGCGGCGTCGATCTGCCTCGGCGGCCAGGGCGGCACCGGCCGGATCGCCACGGCCGCCGACATCGAGCGGCTCCTCGCCGAGAGCTGAGCGGTCAGGCCCGCGCTCGCGTGGTGCCGGCAACGCGGGCAGATCAGGCGGGCGCGGGGGTGGGCACGCGGTCGGGCGGTGCGCCCATCGCCAGCGAGACGTCCCGCGCGGCGGTCACCACCTCGGCCATGAGCGTGTGGTCGTCCGGATCGACCTCGAACGCGAGACCGGAGATGGAGATCCCGCCCATCACCGCGCCCGTATGGTCGAAGACCGGCGCGCCCACACAGCGGATGCCGCGCTCGTTCTCCTCATTGTCGATCGCGTAGCCACACTGGCGGACCTCGCCCAGGTGGGCGATCAGCGCGTCGACGTCCGTGATCGTGTGCTGGGTGCGCGGTGCCAGGCCGGTCCGTGCGGTGATCGCGGTGACCTCCTGGTCGGGCAGCCGGGCGAGGATCGCCTTGCCGATCGAGGTGGAGTGCAGCGGCAGGCTCATGCCGACCCGGGAGCCCATCTGGTACGGCCGCAGGCCCTCGAGCTTGCGCACGTAGACGGCCTCGTCACCGCTGCGGATCGCGAAGTGCACGGTGAAGCCCGTACGGTCGCGCAGCGCCTGGAGCGCCGAGTCGGCGTGCTGCGCCGGGTCGAATCGGCTCATCACCTTGCCCGCCAGCGTCAGGATCCGCGGGCCGGGGAGGTAGCCGCCCTTGCCGTCGGTGCGGGCGAAGCCCCACCCGACCAGGGACTGGAGGATGCGGTGCACCGTCGACTTCGGCAGCCCGGTGCCGGCCGCGATGTCGGTCACCCGGCTGTGCTCGGCCAGTGCCTCCAGCACCGTGAGTGCCTTGTCGATCGAACCGCCACCGGTCTGTGTCGCCACATCGCGAGAATATCCGGGTCAGCCCGGTTGCAGGTCGGGAGCCGCGCGGTAGGCGGCCGCCTGGAGTTCATAGAGCTGGGCGTACAGGCCTTCGGCGCGCATGAGCTGGAGATGCGTGCCGTGCTCGGTGACCCGGCCGTCGTCGAGTACGTAGATGTGGTCGGCGTAGCGGACGCTCGCCAGACGGTGCGTGATCAGCACGACCGTGCGATCCAGCGCGTGGTCGCGAATGCGCTCGAACAGGGCGTGCTCGGCGCGCGCGTCCAGCGCGGAGGTCGGCTCATCGAAGATCATCAAGGGCGCGTCGCGGTAGAAGCCGCGGGCCGTCGCGATCCGCTGCCACTGGCCGCCGGACAGTTCGTGCCCGCCCTCGAACCTACGGTCGAGCAGCGTGTCGTACCTCTGGGGGAGCCGGGCGACGACCTGGTCGGCGCCTGCCGCCCGGGCGGCGTCGGCCAGCCGGTCATCGTCGGGTGACCGGCCCATGAGGATGTTGTCCCGGACGGTGAGCGGCCACCGGGTGTGGTCCTGCGCGATCACCGCGATGCGCTCGCGGAGCGTGTCACCGTCGATCGCGGAGATATCGATGTCGTCCCAGCGCACCTGGCCGGAGTCGGGCGCGTACAGGCCGGCGAGCAGCTTGGCGAGCGTGGTCTTGCCGGAGCCGTTCTCTCCGACGAGTGCGATCACCTGGCCGCGGTGGATCGTCAGGTCGACGTCTCGCAGCGCGGGCGTGCCGGAGCCCGGATAGGTGAAGGTGACCTTCTCGACGGTGATGCGGTCGAAGGACTCCGGCGCCGCCACAGAGCGCCGGGCGGGGACGCGTTCGCGGGCCATCGCGCAGAAGTCGAGGTAGTCACCGAAGTAGAGGCCGGACTCGTACAGCTTGTTGAGGGCCTGCATGAGGGCGGCGAGGGAGGACTGACCGGCCCGGATGGCGAGCACGGCCGTTCCCGTGACGGCGAGCGGGATGACCGCCGCCGCGAGGAGGCCGCCGAGCGCCGCGTAGACCAGACCGGTGGCGGTGCCGGTCAGGAGGTCGCCGGCGACGCGGGTGGCGGTCTGCTGCCGGGCGACGTCGAGCTCGACCTGCTGTTCGGCGTCGGCGATCCGGTCGTATTCGCCGAGCAGGAAGGAGCGCAGGCCGAACGCGCGGACCTCGGCGGCCGGCGGCCGCTCGGCCATGAGGTCCGAGAGCATGTACTTGCGGCGCCGCGCCCGGGACATTCTGCGGAAGGCCAGGTAGCGCATGCGGGCGGCGCGCAGTGCCGCCCATCCGTCCGGCAGCGCGGTGATCAGCAGCAGTGGCATCAGGACCGGATGCAGCACGCCGAGGGTCGCGGCGGACGCGACGACGCCGACCGCGCCCGTGAGGACGTTGACCGTCATCTCGACGACGGTCACCGAGTCGGGGACGCCGCTGTCGCGTGCCCGCTGCATCGCGTTGTGGAACTCGTCGTCGTCGAAGGCGCTGAGCTCGACCCGCGTCGTCAGCCGGAAGAGACGTGTCTCGGCGAGCCGTTCGACACGCGGTTTGAGCCGTAGCTGTGCCCATCCGGCGGTCGCCAGCAGCCCGGCGCGGACCGCGGTCGCCGCGGCGACGAGGAGCAGCGCCGGCAGTGCCGCGCGGACCCGGTCGGCGGTGGGGCCGGCCGCGAACAGCGACTCCAGGACGCCCGTCGTGGCCAGCAGGCCGAAGGCGGTGAACACTCCGGCGATGAGGTTCAGGCCGAGCGCGGCCGCCGTGTCGAGCCGGTCGGCCTGCCATGCCAGGCGCAGGGCCGCGCCGGTCAGGGCGGGCAGTCGGCGCGCCATCGTGGTCAGGCCGGCGGACATGAACCGCTCGTCGTGGATCTCCCAGTAGCGCAGCGCGAGACCCGACTCATCGGCGGCGGGAGCCGCGGGCCGGTTCCTTCGCCGGAGTCTCACCGGGTGCGGGTCATCGTGATCATGAACCCTCAAGCTAGACGATCGATCCGCAGCTGTAAATAATATTCATCTATCAGACTCGGATGGTAGGGAACTCCCGGCCGAGCCATTATGCCTTCTCTTCCGGAAAACGCAAGAGTGCGAATCGGTAGCGGCGGAATCGGCGGACCGGAAGCCGGATCGCGGTGCAGGTAAAATCTTTGATTACGCCTGGACAGTGTTCGTGATCATGCTCATACTGCTGGAGGTTGATCATGGCGAAGACGTTGTTCGCGCTCCCGTTTTCGCCATTGATGGCCACAGGGCGCATTCCTTACCCGATTGGTGTGCCCTGCGGATTCGGCCCGCCCACGAGGCGCCGGCCGAGAAAGGAGCCTGGCAATGCCCGCACTCACGCTCGAACCCCGCGACGCAGGTGTGCTCGAGGCCGACGACTTCGCCATCGACTTCGAAGGCGAGCTCATGGAGCTGCTGCACGGCCCGCAGGCCTGTGTGAACACGTGCAAGCGCACCGTCTGCAGCACCTTCCCCTGCTGCCCGTCCATCAAGTAACCGCTGCCTGACGGTCGTCCGGGCCTTGGTGCGGCTCGAGGCTGACCACGCCCGCCGGGATGGAGCGCTCCCGGAAAAGGCATGAGAGAAAGGCCATCGGCGTGTCCCGGTGGCCTTTCTCGCTGACCTATAGCGGTGAATACGTGATCCGGCAACCACCTGGAGGGGCTACATGGACGCCGCCGTTTCAGACCGAACTGAGGACATGGCGGAAAGGGTCGCTGAAATAGCCGCGCGTGAAGGGCGCGAGGTCTATGTCGACGACACCTGGGTCAGCGTGCACCGGCCCGGCCTCGACGTTCCCGGGCAGGGTTGGAAGCTCCATGTGTCCGCGCGCCCCGGCACCCTGGTCGCGACGCTCGACCGGATTCTCCCGCTGTTGTTCCAACTCGACTGCGACTTCAAGGTCGCGCGGTCCACCGCGGTGCTGCGCGAGCTCAACTCCGGCGACGTCGATCCCGGCGCGGTCGGCAAGGCCGTGACCGTGTACCCGCCCCAGGACCGGGTCGTGCGGATCGGACGGGTGCTCGCGGCGGCGCTCGCCGGATTCGCCGCGCCGAGGGTGCCCAGTGACCGCCGGGTGCACCGGCGTGCGCCCGTCTACTACCGCTATGGGCCGTTCGTACCGCAGTACCGCGTCGATGAGAACGGCGACTACGAGCTCGTGCTGATCGGCCCCGACGGTGAGTTCCTCCCGGGAGCGGCCGCCCCGGAGTTCCGCTGCCCGCCCTGGGCGTCCGACCCTTTCCGGCAGGGCACACCGGATCCGGCGACCGGTGCCGCGGAGCCGGCGTCCGGGACGCCCGGTGGCACGGCGCGGTCGGCCAACGGCGCTCCGGAGCCCGTCGGCGGCCACTCTGAGGACCGAAGCGGGGCGCTCGAGGACGCGCCGACCCTCGGCGGTCGTTACCGGCTCACCTCCGGCGTGGTACGCGGCGCGCGCGGCAACGTCTACCGTGCCGAGGACACCGCGTCGGGACGCCGTGCGGTGATCAAAGAGGCCCGCGCGTACGTGGGGGAGAACGCCGACGGCATGGATCTGCGGCTGCAGATCCGCAACGAACGCCGCATCCTGGAGGCGCTCGCGGGGGTCGATGGGGTCCCCGGCCTGATCGACCACTTCCGGCACGAAGAGGACGAGTACCTCGTGATCACCGAGGAGGGGAGCCGCGACCTCAACCGCTTCGTGAACGAACACGGGATCTTCGCCGACGACCCGCCCGGTACGGGCCGCGACCTGGCCGTCCTCGCCACACAGCTGGTCGGCCTCCTCGACGCCGTGCACGCCCGTGGGGTCGTCGTACGCGACCTGTCGCCGAAGAACGTCGTGCTGGACGACGACCTCCACTGCACGCTCGTCGACTTCGGCAACAGCAGGTACGACGGCTTCCAGATCCCCGGCTGGACCCCGGGCTACAGCGTGCCGGACCAGCACACCGGCCGCCCGTCCGAACCGGCCGACGACTACTTCGCGCTCGGCGGCGTCCTGTTCTTCGCGGCCACGGGCATGCACCCGATCGGTGTCGACCCCGATCCGTCCCGCAACCTCGAACGCACCCTGATGAGTCTGGCGGCGCTCTTCCCCGGGGTCACGACCGGCGTACGGGGGTTGATCCCGGGCCTGCTCAGCCTCGACCCGGCCGAGCGCACCGCGGCCGTGGCCGGCATCCGGGACGGACGGCACCGTACGGGACGGCCGACCGCGGGTGCGGCGGGGATCGCACCGCCGCGCTTCACCCCTGACCTGCTCGACGCGGTCATCGCGCACACGACACACGAGTGCGTGCGGTTCGCCGAGAAGATGATGGAGGGCCCGGCGGACCCCCGGCGCTCCTCGCCGCCGGTGACGCACGTGTACGGAGGGTCGTCCGGCCTCGGGATGGAGCTGCTGCACCACGCGGACACGGAGGCCGTGGCGGGCGAGCTGGCGCGCTGGACCGCCCAGGTGATCCCGCCGACGCCGCTGCCCTCGGCGCTGTACTTCGGCCGCACCGGGACGGCGCTGTTCCTGAGCACGGCGCGGCGGTTGCTCGGCGCCGACGTTCCCGGGTGCGAACCGATCGGCCTCGGCGACACCGAACGCGGCGACTACGTGCACGGCGTGGCAGGGATCGGCGCCGGACACCTGCTCCTGGCGGATCTGGATCCCGGATCGGGCCATCCGGCCGTCGCCGCCGAATGCGCGCGGCGGCTTCTGGCCGGAGAGGTCCGCGACACACAGGACGCGGCCGCGCCCGCCCAGCCGGGCACCGGGGTGGCCACCGAGTCCGGTTTCGCCCACGGCGAGGCGGGCATCGCGGTGTTCCTGCTGACCTACCACCAGGCCACCGGGGACCCGGAGGCGGGAGAGGCGGCGCGACGACGGTTCGACACGCTCGCCGACGAGGCCGCGACCCTGGCCCGCGTGCTGGGGGAGCCCGCCGCCCGGCCGATGGGGGCGTCCTGGTGCCAGGGGCTCTCCGGGATCGTCACCGCGCTGCTGCACGCCGCGCGGGCCTACGACGACGAGCGCTACCTGCGGCCCGCCAGGGCGGGTGCCCGCGCGTGCCTGGCGATCGCCCCTCAGGCGTGGGTCGTGTCGCAGTGCTGCGGGCTGGCCGGGGTCGGCGACATGCTCATCGACGTCGCCCTGGCGACCGGGGAGGAGGAGTTCTGGCGCGGTGCCGAGCACGTGGTCGAGCTGATCCTCACCAGGAGCGGTGGCGACCTGCGGCGACCGGTCCTCCCCGACAACACGCTCGAAGGGGCGAGCGGCAGCTGGGCGATGGGCACCCCGGGGGTGCTGTCCTTCCTGCGACGGCTCCGGGACCGGGACGGTGCCCGCCTCTGGACGCCATGGTGGACTCCGCCGCGCTGACGCCGCCTGCGGGCTCGCCCGGACCGTGTCGGCGCGGTCGTCCGGGGACCGCCCACCGGGCGTCGCTCATCGGCGCGGCGGGAGCCGGCCGGTCTCCGCGCACAGGTCCGCCCGGGCACGCAAGCGTCGCGCATCGGCGCGGGACGGCGGCGACGGCCTCGACCTCGGCCGTCAGGTCCGCCTGGGCACGCAAGCGGCGCGCCGCCGGCCCGGCTCCCTCAGCGTCGGGGCACGGCGGCGATGGCTTCGATCTCGACGGTCAGGTCCGGTCTGGCGAGTGCGGCGACGACCATGAGGGAGTGGGCGGGCCAGTCGCCGTCGGGGTACCAGTCCGCGAAGACCTCTTCCCGCGCGGCCCGGCTGCCGGGCAGGTGCTCGGTGCCGGACACGAACGTCAGCAGCTTCACCAGATTCGCGGGCCCGACCCCGAGCGAGTCGAGAAGCCGGCCGATGTTGGCGAACGCCTGACGCGTCTGGGATTCGGCGTCCGGGCCGGCGAGTGTCCCGTCCTCCAGCAGGCCGAGCTGGCCGGAGATGAAGACCACCTCATGGTCGGACGGTACGGCGGCCAGGTGGCTGTACTGCCCGACGGGCGGCGCGAGACCTGAGGGGTTCCAGCGATTGATCATCGATTCGTACTCCTGTCCGTTGGGGAGGACGGCTGCCCGCGGCAGGGCCCCTCGGCCGCGGTCCACAGCCGAACCTTAGAGCCCGACGGCTCGTCAGCCTGCCTCGGCGGAGCCCGTGAGCCGGAGGCGCCGCTGTGCGCGCTGGTAGAAGGTCGTCTGCCCGAGCCGTACGACGCTGGCGGCGGCGGGCAGTGCCGCCAGGTCGAGGACGTCGCCGGGGCTCACGTGGCCGATGAGCCGGCCGTCGGCCTCGACGGCGACGGCGCCGCTGGTCGGCAGGACCCGCAGCGCGAGCTTCTCCTGCGGGGACAGGAACAGCGCACGGTTGAACGCCGAGTGCGGGGCGACCGGCGTGACGAGCAGCCCTTCGGCGTTGGGGGAGATGATGGGCCCGCCGGCGGAGAAGCTGTACGCCGTGGAACCGGTGGGCGTCGCCACGACGACGGCGTCGGCGGCGTACCGGACGAACGGGTTGTCCTCGACGCACACTTCGACGACGATCAAGCCGTGCCCGGGCACGCGGGCCAGGGCGACGTCGTTGAAGGCGACCGAGTTCACGCCGCCCGCGGTCGCCTGGAGCCCGGTGCGCGTCTCGATGGTGAAGCGGTGCTCGTCGATGGCGCACAGCGCCGCGTCCAGGTCCGGAATGTCGATCTCGGCCAGGAAACCGAGACGGCCGAGGTTGACGCCGAGGACGGGGGTCCGCCGGCGGCAGGTGAGTCGCATGGCCCGCAGCATGGTGCCGTCCCCGCCCAGGCTGACGATCAGGTCGGCGCGCTCGGCGAGGTCTTCGGGCTCCACGGCGGTGACGTCACCGTCGATGCGGGCGACCTCACCGGGTACGCCGAGGACCTGGGCGTTCCGGGCACGCGCCCAGTCGGTGATCCTGCCGATCACGCCCTTACAGTCGCGTTCGGGGTGAAGGACGATGCCGACTGTTGAGATCAAGCCCATACGTCATTCTCTCAATATCCGCCGGCTCCCGTCGGCCTCCGTCCGGGGCCGGGCGGCTCAGGAGGAGGGCTCGTCCTGTTCGTTGATGTTCAGGGGCCGGTACGGGCGGTAGGGGCTGTTCGCGGACAGGGCGTAGCGGAGCATCAGGTGGTCCGTGCCGTATTCGCGGCGTTGCTGGTAGACCCAGTACGCCGTGTGCGCGGTGTTCGCCCATTTCTCGAAGATCGCGACCTGCCGGGTGCTCGCCTGGCCGGTGGCGTTGATGATCAGATCGCCGGGGAGCAGCTTGGACGGGGGGATCTGCCGGGCGTAGCCGCCCCAGGCGAGGTCGGTGGAGTTGGGCCCCGGTGCCGGAAGTCCGAGGGTCATGGAGGCGTATCCGGAGCCGTCCGTGCGGTAGCCGCCGCGGTTCTTCGACATGTCGTACGGGATGCGCCGGTCGCTGTGCGGGTGCCAGGTCCGGGCGCGCGTGAGGATCTGCGGCCGGGTGATCCACTGCGCGACAGTGGGGGCCGGGTGCGGTCGCCGAGCCGGTTCCGGCCGGAGCGACAGCCCGCTGGCGAGGCCGACGGTGCCGGCGGCGAGAGAGCAGCCGAGCGTGATGCCGATGTGGAGCATCCGTCTTCGCCGCGGAGCGCCGGGCCGCCGGAACGACGCCGCGTCGGAGCCTTCCGCGGCGATGTCCTCGTGCGCCACCCTCTCCGGCGGCGTGTCGTCCCGGGCCACTCTCCCCGCCGGGACATCCTCACGCGCAGCACCTTCCGGCGAGGCTGCATCGGGCACCGCTCCCTGCGGCGCGGCATCGGGCGTCGCTCTTCGCCGGTCGTCGTCCGCGCGGTGCCACAGGGCCTGGAGGCGCTGCTTGTCACCGCCGCACAGCTCGGCCATGGTCTCGACGGCCGAATAGGGGATCCACGTCTCTCCGCTGAGCCAGCGCCCCCAGGACGAGCGGCTCGCGTAGGTCTTCCCCTCCAGCGCACGGAGGTCGTACCCGGAACGGTCCTTCAGCGCCCGCAGCTCTTCCAGCAGAGTCCGGGTGGTTTGGGGGAGATTCGTCGACAATGGGCGCTGTTGTCGGGTCCGGTTTATGCGTGTATGCGTCATCTGTCGGCGATCCAATGCTCCCCCTCGACTGGGCCGAAAGCCGATTGTGCCTAGGACGCGGGACGATACTGTTCGGTTCGCAAATTCGGAGCATCCGGCCGCAGATCGTAGTCGCCGAGATCGACAAAGCGCGGCTGCGAAGGGGATCCGGATCCCTCGGGATCGGCGGAATCCGTTGTCTCATTGTCTCGGGCCTGTCCCGGAACGCGGACATCCGGGCTGCTCAGAGCTTCGGAGACACGAGCTCTGTCCCTAGATGGCCGATTCCCGTGGTGGAACGGCGGCTTTCTCCCTAACGTGGCCGCTGGCCGAACGCCGAGTCCCCAACAACACTCGCGGAACGGCCGAAGCCCCATCATCATGACGAAGGAGTTCCATGACCGTGTCTCGAAGGCTCAGCATCGGGGTCGGCGCCGCCGCGCTGGGTGTCGCCGGTGCGCTGGGTGTCGCCGCGTTCGGCCTGCCCTCCGGTGACACCACGGCTCACGCCGCCCCGGCCGCCCTCCACGCCGCCGCCCAGCCGGCCGCGCAGGACGTCTCGGCCGCCGCCGCCCCCATCAGCCGGCGCAGCGTGATCCTGCGGGCCAACACCTGGCACCCGCACTCGAAGAACCGGATCCCGTACAGCCAGAAGAAGTACCACGGGGGCTACCGCACGGACTGCTCCGGGTACGTGTCGATGGCGCTGGGGCTGTCGAAGCCGGGGCCCAACACCGTCGCACTGGCGTCGAGGACCTACTCGAACCGCATCAGGAGGATGTCCGGGCTGCTGAAGGGCGACCTGGTCATCGACTCCACCGGAAACAACAACACCCGGCACGTCGTGATCTTCGAGAAGTGGGTCCGGAACTCGAAGGGGAAGATCGTCGGCTACTGGGCCTACGAGCAGCGGGGTCATTACGGCACCGACCACCGCATCCTCACGTACGGGCTGAGCAAGGGCAGCCAGTACCACCCGTACCGTCCGAAGAACATTCGCTAACGGTGCGGTGAGGGCAGGGCGGGGGCGCGCGGCGCCCCCGCCCTTTTCCGATGTCAGGGTTTGCGGCCGACGCCCGCGAGCAGCCAGCCCGACGGCGTGCGGTACGGCCGGTCGGGCCGCCAGTCGGGGGCGAGGACCAGGCCGGGCTCGAGGAGCTCGAACCCGTCGAAGAATCCCGTGATCGCCTCTCGTCCGCGCAGCGTGAGCGACTCGCGCAGCTCCATGAAGATGTCCTCCACCGCCTCGACGGCCTCGGGCGTCTTCTCCTCGAACGTGGCGTGCGAGATCACGAGATGGCTGCCCGGGGCGACCGCGTCGCGGAATCGCCGTACGATCCGGGCGGGATGCTCCTCGTCGTCGATGACGTGGAGCAGGAAGGTGAACAGCAGCGCGACCGGCCGGTCGAAGTCGATCACGTCGGTGACGACCGGGTCGGCGAGGATCCGCTCCGGGTGCCGGGCGTCCGCGTGGACGATGGCGGCGGACGACCCGCCGGACAGCGTCGCCTCGTAGTGCGTCACGGCGACCGGGTCATAGTCGACGTAGACGACCCGGGCCTCGGGACCCGCCAGGTCGTGGACGTTGACCCGTTTGGGCAGGCCGCAGCCGATGTCGAGGAACTGGCGAACGCCCGCGGCCCGCAGGTGGCGCACGGCGCGTCGCGCGAAGCGGTTGTTCTCCGCCGCCAGGTGGCGGGCCTCCGGGGCCACGGACAGGATCCGGTGGGCCAGGACGCGGTCCGCGGCGTAGTTGTCCTTGCCGCCGAGCGCGTAGTCGTACACGCGTGCGTCGGTCGGTGTGTGGGCGTCGACGCCCCCCGGTTGCCGTGCTCGCTCGGCCAAAGGCACCTCCAAGCCCCCGCCAGGTGCGACTCAATCTAACCCGTACCACGGCGGCCGGTCTTCGCCTTCGACGGGAAAAGAATGGGATTGTTACCGGTAAACCGCCCTCCGCGCGGTCGCAGGTAATTCGATTGAGGGGGAGACCCGGCTCCTCATAGCCTCCTGGCAATGGAGCGGAGCGTGGAAGCAGGTCAGATCGTCCACTGGACCGAGGCGGGGACGTCGTTCTCGGCCCACTGGCGGTCCGAGAACGGGTCGCCGCCGCCCCGGCGCGTGACGGTCGCGGCCGACGGGATGACCGCGGACGACGCCTACCACCTGGCGTGCGAGGGCACGGCCATCCTCTGGCGCGGTGACTTCGTGGGCGCCCGCGAGCTGCTCGCCGCGATGGGACGGCGCGCTGACCGCCGCCCGCGCAGGGTCGTACGGAAGCAGCGCCATCGGCCGGCGCCGTCGCCCGCCGAGGCGTTCCATCTCCACCGTCAGGCGCAGTCGCAGCGAGCCCGCGTGCTCGGCATGCTGCTCGTGCCGCTCGAACCCGACCACACCATCCCGCTACGGCGGGCGCCCGACGTACGGCGGGCCTGTGAGGAGACGTACGGCCCTGGTGACGGGCCGTCGGTGACCTCGCTCCGGGAGATCCTGGGCCTGATCGGCGCGCACGAGTGGCGCCGGAACGGCGTGCGGATCCCGGCGCTGGAGGGCCGGATCCACCCGCACTACGGGGTCTTCTCCCCGGTGCGCGGCGAGTACGTCGACCTGGTGGCGCAGACGCCGCTGCCCGCCGACGGGCTCGCGTTCGACATCGGAACGGGCACCGGGGTGCTGGCCGCCGTGCTGGCGCGGCGGGGGATCGAGCGCGTCGTGGCGACCGACCAGGATCCGCGGGCCCTCGCGTGCGCCCGCGAGAACCTCACGCGGCTCGGCCTGGCGGACCGGGTCACGGTCGTGGAGGCCGACCTGTTCCCGCCGGGACGCGCGCCGCTGGTGGTGTGCAATCCGCCGTGGGTGCCGGCGCGGCCGAGCTCGCCCATCGAGCGCGCGATCTACGATCCCGGCGGCCGGATGCTCCTCGCCTTCCTGAACCGCCTGGCCGGGCATCTCGAGCCGGATGGAGAAGGCTGGCTGGTGCTCTCGGATCTGGCCGAGCACCTGGGGCTGCGGTCCCGTGCCGAACTGCTCGGCGCGTTCGAGGGCGCGGGCCTGGAGGTCGCCGGCCGGTCGGACGTACGGCCGCGCCACCCCCGTGCCGCCGACGAGGACGATCCGCTGCACGCCGCTCGCGCCGCCGAGGTGACCTCCCTCTGGCGGCTGCGCGTCCGCCGACCCTGCCGATAAGGCTTCGCCCCTTTCCGGCGATGGCGCGCCGATTGTGGCGATAGTAAAAATCGGATAGATCGCCTTTTGCTCTAATAAAAGCGGGCGATGGTCGACGGATGGGTAACCGTAGGTCCAAGTGGTTTCCCCATTGCGCCTGCCACATCGGTCGCAGTGGTCGGCGCGTGTCCCGCTGATCTGCTGGTTCATCTTTTGCATTCTCGGCTGGATCGATTTAGTCTGCCTCCGACGTTGACGTGCAATACGGCTTGTCCCTAACGTCAATTAACACGCTTTTAGTTGGTTGGCCCGACGTGGGGCGGGACGCGGTATGCGTCCGTATCGGGCCCACCATGCACCAGTTTTACGTTGCGAAAGGGGGCTCTATGGCGCCCACGACCACCGGATCCGTCGATTCGGGACGACATCTACGGCGGGACGTCGGTTTCTGGGGACTGATGTTCGTATCGCTCGGATCGATCATCGGTTCCGGCTGGTTGCTCGGGGCGCTCACGGCGGCGACGATCGCCGGGCCGGCCTCGCTCCTGGCCTGGATCCTCGCCGCCGTCATGCTGGCCCTCCTCGCCCTGGTGCACGCCGAACTCGGCGCGACCTACCCCATCGCCGGCGGCACCGCCCGGTTCCCGAGTTTCGCGTTCGGCCCGCTGGCCGGCTTCACGGCCGGTTGGATGGCCTGGGTGCAGGCGGTGGCGATCGCCCCGATCGAGGTCGAGGCGACGCTGTCCTACTGCGATCACATCAGCTGGGTGCGGAACAACATCACCCTGTTGCACGCCGACGGGACGCTGACCGGCGCCGGCCTCGCGATCGCGACCGTCTTCATGCTCCTCTTCACGATCATCAACATCGTCGGCGTCAAGTTCCTCGCCGAGTCCAACTCGATCACCGTGATCTGGAAGACGGCCATCCCGCTCATCACCGTGGTGGTCCTCCTCCTGCTGACCTTCCACGCGTCCAACTTCACGGCGGGCGGCGGGTTCATGCCCTTCGGCGTGCACGGCATCTTCGCCGCGCTGCCGGCCGGTGTCGTCTTCGCCCTGCAGGGCTTCGAGCAGGCGATCCAGATGGCCGGTGAGGCGCGAAAACCGCAGCAGGACGTCTCGCGGGCGGTCATCACGGCCACCGTGATCGGCACCATCGTCTACATCCTGCTGGAGGTCGCCTTCATCGGCGCCCTCAACCCCGCCAACCTCGCGCACGGCTGGGCGAACCCCGTCGGCAAGGGCGACTTCGGCCCGTACGCCAGCCTCGCGATCGGCGCCGGCGCCACGTGGCTCGCGGTCCTTCTCTACGCGGACGCCGTGATCTCCCCGGCCGGTACGGGCCTGGTTTACACCGCCACATCGTCCCGGCTGTCGTACGCGCTGGGCCGGGAGAAGTCGTTGCCGAGCCCGGTGGCCAAGGTGAGCAGGACGGGTGTGCCGATCGTCTCGATCCTCATCGCCTTCGTCGTCGGTGAGATCGCGTTCCTGCCGTTCCCGAGCTGGAAGTCCTTGGTCGGTCTCGTCACGTCCGCCACCGCGATCATGTACGCGTTCGGGCCGATCGCCCTCCACGCCCTGCGGCGCCGCGACCCGGAACGCACGCGCCCGTACCGCCTTCCGGCGTACCGGATCCTCGCGCCGGTCGCCTTCATCGCGGCCAACCTGATCATCTACTGGTCGAGCTACCAGGCGGAGTGGAAGCTCGGCCTCGCCATGGTGCTCGGCCTGGCGATCTTCGCAGTGACCCGGGCGACGAGGCCCGCGGCCGAGCGTGCGCCCCTCAACTGGGCGGCGTCCATGTGGGTCTGGCCCTGGTTCGGCGGCATGATCGTCATCGGGTTCCTGGGCCGGTACGGCGGCAGCAAGATCCTCCCCGAGTGGGTGGACATCGTCACCGTCGCGGTGTTCTCCCTGGCCGTCTACTTCTTCGCCGTGCGGATCGCCGTGTCCGGCGAGGAGGTCAACGCCGCCGTCGCGGCGGAGGAGGCGGAGATCGCGGCCGAGCCCGAGCTCAATATCGCCTGACACCCGCGCCGCGCGTACGGCGGCCGAGCCCGAGTTCAACATCGCCTGATGCCCGCGCCGCGCGTACGGCGGCCGAGCTCGACATCGCCTGACACCCGCGCCGCCGCCCGTACGCTCGTCGCGTACGGGCGGCGCGTCCGGGTCAGGAGAGCAGGCGCAGCCGGACCGTCGTCGGCAGCCCGCGCAGCTGCTCGATCACGTCGGGCGTGTAGCGGGTGCCGATGTCGGTGATGACGTAGCCGATCTCCCCGCGGGTGCCCAGCAGCTGGCCCTCGATGTTCACGTCGTGGTCGGCGAGGATGCCGTTGATCGTGGCCAGCACGCCCGGGGTGTTGCGGTGCAGGTGCGTCAGGCGGTGCCCCTCCGCCGGCGCGGGCAGCGACACGGTCGGCAGGTTGACGCTCAGCGCGGTGTTGCCCGTCGCCGTGAAGTCCTGCAGCTTGCCCGCGACGAACTGCCCGATGTCCTGCTGGGCCTCCTCCGTCGAACCACCGATGTGCGGCGTGATGATGACGTTGGGCAGCCCGCGCAGCTCCGAGACGAACTCGTCGCCGCGGCCCTTCGGCTCGTGCGGGAACACGTCGATGGCCGCGCCGGCCAGGTGCCCGGACTCGATGTGCTGCCGCAGCGCGCCGTGGTCGACGACGAACCCGCGCGAGAGGTTCAGGAACAGGCTGCCGGGCCGCATCCGCGCGAACTCCGCCTCACCGAACAGGCCGCTGTTGCCGGGCCGGCCGTCGACGTGCAGGGTGACGACGTCGGCGACCGCGAGGAGCTCCTCCATGGTGGCGCAGCGCCGCGCGTTGCCCAGCGCGAGCTTGTCGGCCGTGTCGTAGAAGAACACGCTCATGCCCAGGCTCTCGGCGAGCACCGACAGCTGGCTGCCGATGTTGCCGTAGCCGATGATGCCGAGCCGTCGGCCCCGGACCTCGTGGGCGCCCTCCGCGGACTTGTCCCAGACCCCGGCGTGCATCAGGGAGTTCTTGTCGAGGAGCCGGCGGGTCAGCGCGATGATCTCGGCCACCACGAGCTCGACCACGCTGCGGGTGTTGGAGAACGGCGCGTTGAACACCGCGACGCCGCGCTGCGAGGCGGCGGACAGGTCGATCTGGTTGGTTCCGATGCAGAACGCCCCGATCGCGAGCAGCTCCGGAGCCGCTGCGAGCACCGAGTCGGTGATCGTGGTCTTCGACCGGATACCGAGCAGGTGCACGCCGGCGACACGGGCGGTGAGCTCGTTCTCGTCGAGGGCGCGATCCACGGTCTCGACGGCATAGCCGTTCTTCTCGAGAGAGGCGACCGCGTCGGAGTGAATGCTTTCCAACAGCAGAGCGCGCAGGGGTTCAGTAGCGGTGCTCACCTTGGGAACAGTCCTTCTGCAGGCGTCGTCGTCCCTCAAATGCTACGTGAGGCGGTCACGGCCCCGTAGCGGCGGCCGGAACGTACTGGCGTCGATCACCGTCGATCCGCGCACGCCCGCGCGTACCGGGTGGGGGACATCCCGATCGTGGCGGAGAAGTCCCGGGTGAAGTGGGCCTGGTCGGCGTAGCCCAGCTCGGTGGCCAGGGCCGCCCAGTCGACGTCCGTTCCGGACGCCGCCCGGTCCGCCGCGTCCTGCATGCGGTGCCGGCGGATCACCCATTTGGGGCCGACTCCGACGTAGTCGGCGAACAGCCGCTGCAGACGCCGCGTCCCCATCCCGGCCGCGGCGGCCACCCGGTCCACCCGGGTCAGCGCCGGATCGGCGGCGATCCGGTCCACGATGTCACCGACCTCGAGCACCAGGGGGTCGGGGCGCGGCGCGCGAGAGCGGAGGAGATCCTCCGCCAAGGCGACCGCGTCGCCGGGATCCGGCGCGGCGATGATCGCGTCGGCGGCGGCCCGCGCGGCGGGGCCGAAGACGTCCTCCACGGGAATCCGCCGGTCGGTGATCGTGGACACCGGGGCGCCGAGGAAGGGCCGGAAGCCGCCGGGCCGGAAGCGTACGCCGACGACCCGGCCCCGGCCCTCGATCGTCTCGGTGAACACGCCGCGCACCACGCCCACCACCCGGGCCTGCCCGTCGCTGAGGAACGTCATGTGCACCGACGGATGCGTGAGAACCTGCTGCCGGTGGGATCCGCCCTCTCCCAGGTCCCAGTGCAGGATCCAGTGATAGTCGGCGATCCACGCGAGATCCTCCGCCGGTGCCCGGTGGGAGACCTGGAAGCGCTCCAGCCCCGCGGCGCGGTGGAGGATGGCACGGAGGGCCTGCGGCGCTGCGTCGGCCATACGGTCAAGTGTCGCATTTGTTCAAGACGGCCGGTCGCGACCGGCCTACCGTGTCAGCCCTGCCACCAGACGAGCCACGGAGACGACGATGGAGCTTCGCCCACTGATGACGCGCGCCGCGGAGGTGCCGATCACGGTGGTCCAGGGGATCGGGCCCGACCGGCTCGCCCTGCCGACCCCGTGCACGGAGTACGACGTCCGCGCGCTGCTGAACCATCTCATCCACTGGACGGGAGCCCGCTCCGAGGGCGCGGCCCGTAAGACGCCGCCGTCCGAGCCCCCGGCGGAGGACCACGACTTCACGGCCGAGCCGGACTGGGCCGAGCGGTACGCCGCCGAGGTGCGCGCGGCCGCGGCCGCCTGGTCCGAACCCAACGCATGGGAGGGCGACACGGGGATCGCCAAGGCGGCGGCGATGCCCGCCCGGTTCGTCGGCGGCATGATGTTCGCGGAGGTCCTGCTGCACGCCTGGGACCTGGCCGCGGCGACGGGCCAGAAGCTTCCCGTCGACGACGAACTGGCGCGGGCGCTGTTCGACCAGGCCTCCGCGATGGCCGAGACGGCCCGGCAGTACGGCGCGATCGGCCCGGAGGTGGCAGTGCCGGACACCGCCCCGCCGCTCGACCGGGCACTCGGCCTCGCCGGCCGCGACCCCGCCTGGACCCCCTGACCCGCGATCCGGGCCCCGGCGCGGTCGCGTACGGCGCCGGGGCCGTCAGCGGCTGCTGAAATCGGTTAGTAGCCGTAGCGGTTCTTGAGGTGACGCCACCAGTCGCGGAACATCCACTTGTCGAACTCGGTGATCTGGGTCGCCGTCCCCGCCTTCATCAGGAAGCAGCACTGGCCGGTCGGCGTCCAGTCGTAGAAGTCGTCCAGCCCGAACGTATGGCCCATCTCGTGCAGCAGGATGTGGATGTTGTCGGTGTTCAGGTTGCTTGTGTAGTACTCGCTGCCGATCCGCTGGCCCCAGTCGCCGCCCGCTCCGCCGTTGAAGCCGGACGTCAGCCAGAGCGACAGGTCATAGTGGCGTGCGGCGCCGCCGGGGCAGCCGGAGTAATTGCCGTCCTGGTGGAAGAAGCGCCCGCACGGAGCCGCGCACTGCGGGGCGTTCTCGTTGATGTCATTGACGTAGATGTCGACGGAGTTGTCGCTCCACTGCAGCGTGCTGCGGTTCCGTACGGCCCAGCCGACGACCTTCACCGGCACCGTGGTGTACGGCCAGTTGTTCCAGCGCTGCCCGTTGTCGAGCATCGTGGCCATCCACTTGGCGAACTGCCGGCTCAGCGCGGCCTGGATCTGGTCGCGCAGCGTGGCCGACACCGGGGCGCTGGAGTCCCAGCGGACGCAGTAGTTGATGCTGCCCTTGTTGGCCATGATCTGGTCCCAGCCGTAATTCTTGAACCCGTAGAGATCCGGGTAGGTGCTCTCGACGTGGGACCAGACCTCGTTCAGCGGGGTCACGAGGTTACTCGGCGGGTTCCAGGCGTCGGCGGCGGCCGTGGCCCGCGACGGCGCGGCACTCGCCGACGCCACTCCGGCACCGGCCACGCCATAACAGAAGCCGAGCACGGCGACCGCCGTCAAAGCGACGGCCCGGCGCAGCCACGCCGTACGGATCGGAGTTCGGAGTTTCATGAAAACTCCCTTTCCCGAGGTCGGGCGTTCGACGATAGGCGGCCTGATCGTCGACGGATAGCCGCCTTTCACGCTTTTCACGCATTGACACAAGGCATTACGGGTGCGACGGTGGAAATTACTGTGATTCAAGGGGGAAAGGGACGTCGCCCCATGGCTGAGCTTCCGCGACTGCCGTTCGAACGCTCCGACGTGCTGGAGATCTCCGCCACGTACGGCGCGCTGCGCGCCAAGGCGCCGATCACGAGAGTCCGCACCCGGACCGGCGACGAGGCGTGGCTCGTGACCGGGTACGAACAGGTGCGGGCGATCTTCGCCGACGAGCGCTTCGGCCGTTCCCACCCCGACCCCGACAACGCCCCCCGGGTGTCGAACTCCGCCCTCACCGGTGGCCCCAACGGGGACTACGCCACCGAGAAGGACGTGCACGACCGGATGCGGCGGCTGCTCGCACCGGCGTTCTCCGCGCGCCGGATGCGGGCCCTGTCCGGGCACGTCCAGGAGCTGATCGACGGCCTGCTCGACCGGATGGAGGAGCAGGGCCCGCCGGCCGACCTGCACGCGTCGCTGTCGGTGCCACTGCCGATCCAGGTCATCTGCGAACTGCTCGGCGTCCCACTCGCCGACCGCGACCACTTCCGCGCGATCGCCGAGGAGATGACGGACCTCACCGACCCGGACCGGTCCGCCGCCGCCCGTACGGCCATGGAGGAGTACTCGCACGGCATCGTCAAGACCAAGCGGGACCACCCGGGCGAGGACGTCTACTCCGACCTGGCAACGGCCGACCTGCCCGACGACGAGATCGCGACCATCGCGGGCGGGCTGCTGTTCGCCGGACACGAGACGACCGTCAACCGCATCGACGGCGGAACCGTGCTCCTGCTGCACAACCCCGAACAGCTGGAGGGCCTGAAGCGAGACCCGGCGCTGGCACCCGCGGCCGTCGAGGAGATCATGCGCCTGGGCTCGCCGAACGACCACGGCCTCGGCCGGTACGCCCGCGAGGACGTCGAGATCGATGGCACGCGGATCAAGGCCGGGGAGCTCTGCGTCCTCGTGACCGCGGCCGCCAACCGCGACGAGAGCGTCTTCGTCGACCCCGAACGGTTCGACATCGGCCGCGAGATGCAGCCGCACCTCGGCTTCGGCTACGCCATCCGCTACTGCCTGGGCGCGAACCTGGCCCGGGTCGAGCTACGGGCCGTCTTCGGCACGCTCTTCCAGCGGTTCCCCGACCTGCGCCTGACCGTTCCGCTCGAGGAGCTTCCCCAGCGCCACGACCGCCTGACCGGCGGCTTCTCCGCACTGCCCGTGACCTGGTGACCCGTCACCACCTGACCGGCGCGTTCTCCGCACTGCCCGTTGCCGCCTGACCGGCGGGTTTTGCGCGCTGCCCGTGGTGACCTGGCGATCCGTCAGTGCGTGACGAGGGCGGGCGTCCGGGTCACGCGCCGGCCCGCCTGCCGGGCGCACTCGGCGAACCGCGCGGCATCACGTACGGCCGCCCCGCCCGGGTCATTGTTGAAGTAGACGTACGCGTCGGCGTCGTCGTCCCAGGTCTCGGCCAGCCGCCGGACCCAGGACCGCAGCGCCTGATCGCCGTACTCCGGCCACGGCGTCGCGGCGCCCTCATGGAACCGGAGGTAACCCCAGTCCGCCGTCCGCCACAGCGGGATCAGCGGTCGGCCCAGCCGGTCGGCCCAGCACAGCGCGGCACCGTGCCGGACCAGCACGTCCCGTACCTCGTCGGTCCACCAGGACGGGTGCCGGGGCTCCACCGCGACCCGTACGCCGGCCGGGAAGCGGCGCAGGCAGCGGGCAAGGCGTTCGACGTCGACTTGCAGCGTCGGCGGCAACTGGACGAGGATCGGCCCGAGCTTGTCGCCCAGGCCACCGGCCGCGTCCATCAACCGGTCCACCGGCTCTTCCGGGTCCTTCAGCCGCTTGATGTGCGTCAGGTACCGGCTCGCCTTCACGGCCATCACGAACCCGGGCGGCGTACGCTCCCGCCACCCGGCGAAGACCTCACGGCTCGGCAGCCGGTAGAACGCGTTGTTGTTCTCCACCGTCTCGAAGCACTCGGTGAAGCGCTCCAGCCACACGCGCTGGGGCAATCCGGTGGGGTACAGCACGTCACGCCAGTGCGTGTACTGCCACCCGGACGTCCCGACGAGCATCGGCATATCGGCGGTCCTACCCACCTGCCGCCCCCCAAACGGGGGGCCGTGATGCCGGTGCCACAGGTCTCACGACCCATCATCCCGCCATAAATGGTGATTTTAATCCGAGATGGTCGTTATGTTCTGCAGGTTATGGTGAAATTCGCGCACACGTTCGATGTGAAATCGATAATCTTCCGTGCATGCCGATGCGATTGGAGAGGTGGGTTCGCATGGCCGTCACCGCGCGTTCCGTCGACGAACTGTTCGACTGAGCCGTGTGGCGCCGTTCGGTCGTGTGGCGGTTTCAGCAGATGAGCAGTGTCCTCTGGTCGCCGGAGGTCGGGCGGTAGGGCTCGACGCTGTAGCCGGTGTCGCGGAGTAGGGCGGTGATTCGTTCTCGGCGCGCGTCGCCCGTTGGGATCTCGACGCTGGCCGTGGCGGCCGGGGCGTGCCGGCGTCTGATGGTGACCCCGTCGTAGAGGTACAGACCCCACGCCGACCACGGGACGTCCGGGGTGGGATCCTCGTGCTGCATCCAGGCCATCCACGTCTTGCCGTGGACGTACCAGCAGTGGATCGCTCCCTTACGCCAGGCCCCCTTGTGGTGGATCCAGACCCATGAGTCGCGGGCCTCGATCCGGTGGGAGCCGGGCGGGTAGTGGTCGAGCGGTCGGGCGTCGTGCATACGGCCATCATCGAACTGATGTTCGAGTGATCGCAAGTCAGACCAGGTCAAGGCTGCTTTGCGTGAGCGGACGACCCGTCAGTGGTCCAGACGGTCGCCCCTGCCGGACGGCCCGTGGCCGGTCGACCCGGCGCGTGTCCCGGAAAATATGTTGTGCCTGCGGCCGGAATTCCTATCATTGAAGCAGAACGGAACGAGGAAGGATGTCCATCATGATGAGCTCGACGCTCACCGCCTCATGGGAATGGCGGTCCGAGCGGGGTAATCTGCGCGGCATCCTCTGGGAGTGCTCCGGATAGAGGTCATGCTCTGTCCAGAGGCCGCCCGGAGGATACCCCGGCGGCCTTTTCTTATGGGTGAGCCAACGGATAGGCGACCGTCCTCCAAAGTCGGTGAGAAGCGGGTTCGACTCCTGTCACCCATGCGGGACGACCGTCACGGCGACGGACCGCTCCTTGACAATTTCATATCCATTCCATGCCGCCCTGGCCCAACGGCAGAGGCGTCCGGTTCAGGACCGGAAGGTTCAGGGTTCGAATCCCTGGGGCGGTACGCATGCGGAAGGCGTCTGTCTGGATGAGGAGCCTCCGTTGCAAGGCCCGTTGGTCCAGTGGTTAGGACTCCCGGCTCTCTACCGGGCGGCGCCGGTTCGATTCCGGCACGGGCTACGCTTCATGGCCCCTTCGACCATGGGTTAGGTCCTGGGACTTTCAATTCCAGGAAGCGGGTTCGAGTCCCGCAGGGGTCACGCGGAGCGCAGTAGGGGAGCTCGGCCGTCCCCGCTAGCCTCATAAGCTAGAGATCGTGGGTTCAAATCCCACCTGCGCCACTATTTCGGTGTCATCCAACGGCAGGATGCGCGGCTGTTAACTGCGTTATGCTGGATTCGAACTCCAACAACGCCTGGCTGGCCGGGATCCTTGAGGGTGAAGGCTCCTTCATATCGAAGACGAAGCTATCGATCTCAGTCGCCATGACGGATCAGGACGTGATCGAGAGATTGTCCACTCTCACCGGCGTCGGCCGCGTCTATGCCTTGGGCCGACAGAAGGGGCATCACAAGGACGTGTGGCGGTGGACGATCTACCGTCGGGCACACCTCAAGTCCATCACCGAAGCCGTCCTTCCTTGGCTCGGCAAGCGCCGTACCGTCGCCGCCCAGGCACTCCTCGACCGCATCGCGCATGACGACGCCAGAGGTTCTTCCGAACCGGCGGCATGACTTGGTTAACGGCCACGCATCAGGGAGAAGCGCAGGCTCGAGTCTCGCAGGAGCTACTGACGACGCCGTAGCGCGCCATGCGGAGGGATTCGAATCCAGTCGGCGGAGCGGATTCGGCGCAAGGTTGGCCAGGTATTTCCTGGTCGGCCTGCATCGCTAATCTGCACATGTTGTCACCGATCGATTGAGCGCGATCGTCCGGCGTCAGAGCACCGCGTTGCGGACATTGATGGCCGCGTCGCCGAGGCACGGGCTTCATGTTTGGATGTCGTTGGGGTCGCAGCCCTAATGGAGTCCCGGGCCGCTTGTGTCCCGATCGCACCCTAGTGCGGCGCTCGGCAGGCGCCGTGTTGGCACGGGTGGGTGCGGGCGGTGGGGCGTTATGCCCGCGACCGGGCAACCCGGTGTGCACCCGCCAAAGCCTGGCGCAAGGTCTTGACCATCACCCCCGCCTGCGCTTACGGTCTCGCCCACACTGCGAACTGTGTTCGAAATATCGAACACCTGGGTCGAGTCGAAAGGAGCCCGCCTCCGCAGCCGAATTGCCGAGCCGTCCGTGCCCGAACCGTGCCACGTAGAGCGTCGTAGGCGCCGACCGAGGCTCCTGCCCGCGCTCATCGGCCGTTCCAGGTACGCCCCCTCCGACTCCCGTCAGCCCGCACGGTCCCGCCGTACCGTCCGTCGCCGCCGAAGAACCGGTGCCGTTGCGCCGTGTTCCCCGACACCCTGCCCCCGTAGCGCCTGACCTGGTAACGCCTGACCATCCGATCGGTCCCGCCAACTGTCGCGACTGAAGTCGAATCGGTTCGACGACGATCTGAAAAGGACGCCATCCATGCCATCCGCGTACAGAACCACGCGGCGCAGAGCCCCCGCCGCCGTGGCGCTGGCCCTCGGCGCGGGCCTGCTGGCCGCCCCGGTCACCTCCGCGCAGGCGGCCGACACGCTCCAGCCGGTCGCCCATTACACCTTCGACCAGGACGACCTCGCCTCCGGGAAGATCACCGACAGTTCCGGCAACGGCCTGACGGCGAGCCTGGTGAACGGCTCCACCGCCCAGTCCGTCGCGGGCAGGGACGGAGGCAATGCGCTCGCGCTGCCCGGCGGCGCGTCCGACTCCGACGGCGCGTACGTCCGGCTGCCCCGTGACGTGCTCGGCGACGCGGCCGACGTGACGGTCTCCGCCCGCGTGAAGTGGAGCGGTGACAAGTCGTCCTGGCAGCGGATCTTCGATCTGGGCACCAACACCACCAAGTACCTCTTCACGACCCCGTACAGCGGGGACGGGCTGCTGCGCACCGCCGTGACCACCGGCGGAGGGGGTGCGGAGGCGCAGGTCAACGGCTACGCGATGCTTCCCGCGGACGGGTGGCGGACCGTCACGGTCACCCTCGACAGCACCGCCCACCGGGTCACCACCTACCTCGACGGCGTGGCGGTCTCCTCCGCCGAGACCGGCATCAAGGCCAAGGACCTGCTGGACGGTTCGGCCACGGCCGCCGGGTACATCGGCAAGTCCTTCTACCCGGATCCGCTGCTCAAGGGCGCGATCGACGACTTCACCGTGTGGCACTCGGCGCTCAGCCCGGAGCAGGTGGCCGGCACGGTCGGAGGCACGGTGCCCACACTCCAGCAGCTCTCGCAGACGTCATTCGAGGTCCGTACGACGACCGGGACCGCCCCGTCCCTCCCCGCCGCCGTCCGCTCCTCCTTCTCCGACGGCTACGACCGCGACACGCCGATCACCTGGGACGCCGTACCACCGGAGAAGTACGGCCGGCCGGGGACGTTCACGGTGTCGGGGACCGCGGCCGGGCACGCCGTGACGGCGACCGTCACCGTGGTCCGCGAGGGGCAGCTCACCGTCGACCTCGGCTCGGACACCGGCGCCTTCCACGGCGGTGCCTCCGGCACCCTCTACGGGGTGTACGGACCGGACGTCCCCACCAACAATCTCATCGAGGGCATGGGCCTGCGCACGGTCTCCACGAAGGCCCAGGACGGCCCGCAGCACCCCGGCGCCGACGCGCTGGACGTGGTGAAGCCGCTGGCCGACTCCACCAACGGTGACGTGTACATCTACATGACCGACATCCACCGCGGCTTCCCGTACGAGTGGCCGGGCGCCACCCCGGAGGAGAAGCTCAAGCTCTACAAGGAGAAGATCGCCAAGCAGGTCGACCAGGTCCTGCAACTGCCCGCGAAGTACCGGGACAACATCGTCTTCGTGCCGTTCAACGAGCCCGAGGGCAACATGTTCGGCACCGGTGAGTGGAGCTACGACAAGGTCAGCTGGCTCAATGACCCGCACGACTACTTCGCCGCCTGGGACGACGTCTACAAGCTCATCAAGGGCAAGATGCCCAGCGCCCGCATCGCCGGCCCCAACACCAGCGTCCTCTACGACCAGGTGAAGGGCTTTCTCACGCACACCCTGGCCGCCGGCACCCTCCCGGACGTCATCACCTGGCACGAGCTGAGCCACCCCGAGGCGGTGCGCCAGGACGTCGCCAAGTACCGGACGTGGGAGAAGGCGCTGTTCAAGGGCACCGCCAAGGAGGGCACCCAGCTGCCGATCAACGTTAACGAGTACGCCTTCAACTACCACACCTCGGTCCCCGGCCAGATGATCCAGTGGGCGTCCGCGATCGAGGAGTCCAAGGTGGACGCCGACATCGCCTACTGGAACATCGACGGCAACCTCTCCGACTCAGCGGTGCAGTCCAACCGCGGCAACGGCCAGTGGTGGCTGCTGCACTCGTACGCCTCGATGAGCGGCCACACGGTGAAGGTGACGCCGCCGTTCCCCGGTCAGAACTACACCATGCAGGGCGTCGCCACGCTCGACAAGGGCAAGCGGCAGGCGCGGCTGCTCTTCGGTGGCTCCACCGGCAAGGGCCACATCACCTTCGGCAACGTCCCGAAGAACCTCTTCGGGGACCGCGTGCACGCCTGGGTGCGGGAGATCGAGTGGACCGGGCAGGTGGGCGACTCCTCCGGCCCGAAGCTGCTCAGCGAGCAGAACCTGAAGGTCGGTGACGACGGCACGGTCGCCGTCGACTTCGGCGACGGCGGGCTGCCGACGCTGAAGGAGTCCTCGGCCTACGAGATCGTCCTCAGCCCGGCCGGAAAGGCCGCGGGCACGCAGTCCCCGCCCGTGCGCTGGCAGGGCTCGTACGAGGCGGAGGACGCCGCCCACACCGGGTCCGGCTACTCCAAGAACGGCCCGGAGGGCTCGACGCGTGACGTGTCGAAGTTCTACACCTCCGGCGGCTACGACGTGGGCGGCCTGCGCACCGGCTCGGACGTCACGCTCGACTTCACCGTGGACGTGCCGCAGGACGGCACCTACGACCTGAGCGTCTTCGCCAACTCGCTCAACACCTTCGACAAGGTGAAGGAGCAAGGCCCCACCAATGTCTTCCTGCGGGTGGACGGCACGGCGGACAGCGAGCAGCAGCTGTACCTGCCGCTGGGCTACAAGTGGGTGGTGTGGGACCACACCGACACCAAGGTCAAGCTCACCAAGGGCAAGCACACCCTGACGCTCGCCGCCAAGAGCGCTGATGGCAAGCGCGCCACGAAGGGTGACGCCATCGTCGACCGCCTCACTCTCTCCCTCCCCGAGGCTTCGGCGAGCACCCAGGTGTACGAGGGTGAACTGGCCTGGCTGGCCGGCGGGGCGCGGCCCGTCTACCAGTTGCCGAAGCACGCCGGAACCCCCGCCACCGGCTCGGGCGCGGCCCGGCTCCCGAAGGGCGGGACCGCCACGTTCTGGGTCTACTCACCCGCCGACCGCGAAGCCACGCTCACGGTCGATGGCCTCGGTGGCGGGGGCGCCCGGCTCTCCGTCAACGGGCACGACGTCCTGCGCTCGGCCAAGGGCAGGAGCAGCGTGGCGGTCTCCCTCTCGGGCGGCGTCAACAAGGTGACGCTGACCGGAGGTTCGTCCGCCACCCTCGTCGACCGCCTCACGGTCACGCCCACGGAGGGCGCGCTCCCGGCGCGCACGTACGAGGCGAAGGACGCCAGGCTGGCGGGCACGGCCACGCTGACTCCGCTCTCCCTGGCCACCGAAGGCACGGCGATCACCGGTGTCGGCGGCGACCCGGGCAACGGCAACACCGCGACGTTCACCGTCACCGCCGACCGGAGCGGCCTGTACGCGCTGCGCGTCCGCTACTCCAACCCGGAGCAGTCCGAAGCCACCCACTACAACCCGGACCCGCTCGCCCGCCACGCCGACATCAGCGTCAACGGCGGCGCTGTGCAGCGGGTCGGTTTCCCGCACAGCTTCCACCAGAACGACTTCTGGGAGCTGACCGTCCCGGTCCAATTGAAGAAGGGGCAGAACACGATCGCCTTCCGCTCCGAGGAGCTGCCGAACTTCGACGGCACCACCTACGCCTCGGACACCTTCCCCGGCGTGCTGCTCCGCTCCCGCTACGCGCCGCTGATCGACCGGATCACCGTCGCGCAGTACGCGCGGGAGGTGCGGTGAGCCGATGACCAGGCAGGTGCCCGGGCCCGCCGAGGTCGGCGGGCCCGGGCACCTGCCGCCGGAGGCGCTTCAGCAGGGGATCCGGAAGTCGCCGTACGTGAGGTTGTTGCCGGTCCGGGGCTCGTCGGACGGGGTGGCCGGGACCTCGAGGGCGCGGGCGGCGAAGCCGGCGTTCTTGGCCGTGACGCGGTCGAGCGGAGCCGGGGTCAGCACCTTCTGGTCGCGGACGAACTTCACGAAGCTCTCGAAGTCGCGGATGCTGCGGTACGGCCGGTCGTACGCGGCCAGCGCGGCGTACCCGTCGCCCTGGACGAACGTGTAGGCCATCGTCGCGAGCCGGTAGTTCCGCTTGACATCCAGGGGCTTGCCGTCGATCAGCACGTCGGCGGGGTCGACCCGGTCGCCGACCGGCTTGCTCGCGTCGTACGTGTAGCGGACGTTGTGCGACACCGCGAACGGCGCGTACACGACCTTGCCGTCGGCACCGGCGGTCCACTGCTGTTCGAGCGCGTCGTGGATCTGCTGCCCGGTGACGGTCGCGGTGACGACCGGGTCGCCGTACCCCACGGCCTTGAACGCCTGCGCGAGGGTGATCGACCCGTCCGGCGCGGCCGAGACCAGGTCACCGCCGACGACGCCCTGGCCGACGCGCGGCGCGATGGCGATCAGCGCGAGGTCGGCGGGGACGTTCCGGTGGGCGTTGCCGTCGTTGATCGGGTCGATCGGCTGCCGGGCCGCCCAGTACGCCCAGTCGGCGGCGAGGTCGCCCATGGTGCTCTCACCGGCGGTGTTCCGGGTGCGCGTGAACGACGCGGTGACCCGGCCGATCGAGGTCTGGCCCCGCTTGGTGGCGAAGCCGAGCCAGTAGTCGGCGACCTCCTGCAGCTCCGGGTCCGGCGTCACGTCCTGGGTGTTGGCGTGGTTGGTGGAGACCGTGAGCTCGCGGATGACCTTGCCCGTACGGCGGTCGAGCCGCAGGTTGATCTCGTTGATCAGCTGGCCGTTGCAGCCGGCCTCGACGAAGGGACGCGGGACGCCGTTCGGGTCGGGGACCATCATGTTGAACCGGCAGTGCCAGTGCCCGGTGACGATCGCGTCGACGTCCGGGGACACCTGCCGGGCCAGGTCGTACGCCGGGCCGGACGGGCTGCTGCCGCTGTTGAAGTCGCTGCCCGCGACGGCCCCGTCGTGCATGCTCAGGATGATCGCGTTGACGCCGCGCGCCTTCAGCAGGGCCGCGTACCGGTTGACCGTCTCGACCTCGTCGAGGGTCTTCAGCGCGGGCTGGAACGACGCCGGGAAGGTCTCCGTCCCGAACGCCGTGAGGTGGATGAACCCGATCGGGATGCGGCGCCCGTGCCCCGCGTCCACCCACTCGATGTTGTACGGCGGGACGACCGTCCGGCCGGTCGCCGACCACACGACGTTGGCGCTGTAGTACCGGAACCTCGCGCCCCGGAACCGGCGGCCGGTCGAGTCGGCGAACTCGTCGTCCCAGCCGATCTCGGGGAACGGGATCCCGCGCTCCATGTGCGCGGTGAGGAAGCCCGGCGACTTGTCGAACTCGTGGTTGCCGGCGGAGCTGAACCGGAAGTCCATGCGGTTGAGCGCCTCGACGGTCGACTCGTCGGCGACGCTCTCGGCGTCGAACTCCCACCCGGAGAACATGTCTCCCGGGCCGAAGAAGATCGAGTTACGGTGCCCGTCGCGGAGCCGGTTCAGGTGGGCGGCGAGGTAGCCGACACCGCCGACGGTGTAGCGCGAGCCGCCGGCGCCGGTGATCACGCTGCTGCCGTGCAGGTAACCGTGCAGGTCGGTGATGTTGAGGAGCTGCACGTCCACGTACTCGTCGGCGGTGGCCGCGTCGCGGGCGTCCTCCGTCGCGTACGCGGGAGTGCCGATCGCCGCCATGGTGGCCACCGCACCGGTCGCCGTCAGGAAGGTCCGCCGTCCCAGGTCCTGCGTCATTCGCCCATCTCCCGATCATGAGGAAGCAGGGCGAGTGAAACCGGCGGAGATCAAACTCTCGCCACCGGTGGTCGGCCATGGCATGAACGTCAGGTGATCGCGGAGGTCTCGCCGATGTGCCGCATCTGTCGCGCTGATGCCTGCGAGACCTGGGAGGTTCTGGTGGAATGTCCTGCGAGTAGCTGATCACGACCATTGGGAGGCGTCTTGCGCGGCGACTCGGGCCTGCGGCGCGGAGTGGAACTGTGCGGCCGATACCGGCTCGAGGAACGGATCGGTGCCGGCGGCATGGGCGAAGTGTGGCGCGGCGTCGACCTGCGGTTGCGCCGACCGGTCGCGATCAAGATTCTGCCCGTCGAACTGGCGGCCGACCAGACCGCGGCCGAGCGGTTCCGGCGTGAGGCCGAGACCACCGCGGCGCTCCAGCATCCCGGCATCACCGTGATCTTCGACGTCGACGAGCACCCGTCCGAACAAGGACGTCTGCTGTTCCTGGTAATGGAGCTGCTCACCGGACAGGACCTCGGCACGCTCCTTGCCGGGCACGCCGATGGCCTGCCGATCGGCCAAGCGGTCACACTCGCCACGCAGACCGCCGACGCACTGGCCGCGGCGCATGCGCACGGCATCGTTCACCGAGATATCAAACCGGCCAACCTGTTCCTGCTGGGCGACGGCCGGGTGAAGATCTGCGACTTCGGCATAGCCCGGCTCGCCGACACCACCACGCGGCTCACGGCCGCCGGCGGCTTCATCGGGACACCCCTCTATATGGCGCCCGAACAGTTCCGCGGTGGGGAGCTCAGCGCGCGCGTCGACCTGTACGCCCTCGGTTGTGTCCTGTACGAGCTGCTGACCGGAACTCCGCCGTTCATCCAGGACACCGGCCCGGCCGCCCTCATGTACCAGCACCTCAACAAGGCTCCCGACCCGCTGCGCGCCCGCCGCCCCGCCGTGCCCGCGGACCTGGAGAAGGTGACGCTGCAACTGCTGGCCAAGGACCCCGGCGAGCGGCCCGCCGGCGCGGCGGCCGTCGCCGCCCTGCTCCGAGGGTCCGAGGACACACGCCACTCGGCGATGCCGACACCGCCGACGAGACCCGACCGGCCGGCGCTCACCGAAACGTGGGAAGGCGGGCAAAAAGCGACGACCGCCGAATCATCGCACCCGCGCCGCCGCAAGGCCGTCCGCACCGCGGTGGCGGCGGTCGTGGTCGCCGGCGTCGTGGTCGGGGGCGGGGCGGTCGCCCTCAGCGGTGTCTTCAAAGGCGGCAAGCCGCACTCCACCCCTACGCCCTCCCACAGCGTCACCGCGAAGGTGCCGTCGGACCCGAGGCCCGTGACACCAGGCTGGCAGGCCGTCCTCGCGCCGAAGTGGGGCGTGGCGTACGACGTCCCTCCCCGGTGGAAGGTGCGGACGCCCGACTGGTCATCCTGGGTCCAGGATGACCAGGGGCAGGTGTACGCCGGTGAGAACGCGGTGGCCGACAGCCAGAACGGCAAGTGCACGCGGGCGCAGACCGGCCTTCGAGGCGGCTCGGACCCGGTGGCGAATCCGGGGGCCGATCAGATGTCGGCGCTGACCGGCGCGGCGCAGACGGAGGCCCGTAAATGGGTGTCGGCCCTCTACGGCGGCGTCGACACCCCGCCGCACCCACCGAAGTCCGAGCCCGGTCCGACCGGCACCGTCACGATGCACGGCATCCAGGCGGCGCGCGTGTCGTTCAACGTGACCACCACCGCGCGGCACGACGCCTGCACGCCGCCGCACGCCCTCGTCGAGACGGTCGCCATGGCGGCGGGCAAGAACGCCGCGACGTCCGGCCCGCTGATGTTCACCGTCTTCGCCGACCGCGATGTTCGCGGCGCGCTCACCGACGCCGATCTGGACAAGATCATCGCGAGCGTCCGCCGGTACGGCTGTCCAGCGGGCGCCTCACCGACCCGCAACGCCTGCTCGTCGGGAACGACCTCACCGACGCCCTAGCTCTGCCGTCAGCCGCGCGATACCTGGTAGGTGACGAGGGACCGTGCGGGCACGGTCGCGGTGAAGGCGCCACCGCTCAGGGCGGTCGTGCCCTGAGGCGTGGTGCTGTTGCTCCCATTGGTCAGGTACGGGGTCACGGTTCCGGTCGACACGCCGGTGCCGGACAGCGTGTAGGTCGCCGACGTGGCGTTCGTACCGGTGTTGAGGACCACGATGGCGACGGAGCCGTCAGTGTTCTTGTAGGCGGAGACCTTGAGGGTGCCGTCCCCGGTGGTGGCTGAGATCCGGGTCGCGCCCGGGCGGACGAACCGGCTGTAGCCGGCCAGCGCGTAGTACCGCTTGGACGGTGTCAGCGTCGAGCCGCTCAACCCGATCAGCGAACTGTCGTGGCTCGTCGAACTGACTCCCCAGAAGTACAGGAACGCGCTGAGACCGGCCTGGGTCAGGCCCGTGTGGACACGCTGCGCCCAGGTGAATCCGGAGCCTTCGCTGCCGTCGTCCCACGCGGTGGTCCACGTACTCCCGTTCACCGACCACTCGGACTCCCAGAGCGGTCGGCCGCCGGTGTCGATCGGGGACGCCGGCGCGCCCGAGTATCCGTGGCTGGTGAACAGCCCGACGCCGGAGTTCGCGGTCGGGTTGCCCTGCACGGCACTGACGTAGCCGGGCAGGTTGTTGAAGCCGAGGGCGTCACAGCACGCGACCTTGGTGGTCAGGCCGGAGGCCTTCATGGTGGGGCCGAACACCGACAGGAAGCTCGCGGCCTGCGCCGGGTTCACCAGCATGCTGGAGTAGCTCGTGCTCAGGGTCGGCTCGTTCACGAAGCCGACCGCGGACGGGGTGAGGCCGGCCGAGGCCCAGAACTTCGCGTGCTGGACCAGGTAGTCGGCGTAGGCCTGCCGCCAGTCACCTGAACCGCACGAGGCTCCCGGGGTGCCGCACAACGAGCCGCCGTTGGACTCGCTGCCGTTGGTCTTCATGAACCCCGGCGCGCTCCAGGCGTCGTTGTAGAAGCCCGTGACGCCGTAGCTCTTCGCCTGCTTGGCCAGCCACACCTGCCCTTGATCCTGCGCGTCGCTGTTGCCGTTCCAGACGTATTTGGGGGTCGCCGAGGGGCTGGATGGGGCGTTCGGCTCGATGGAGTCGCTGCCCGAGGGGATGATGCTGCGCAGAATGCTGAACCCGGCGCCCTTGGTCGTGCTGAACAGCATGTCCAACGCCTGCTGCCGCGTCGCGCTCGTCGCATTGCGGATCGAGTTGGCCTGGCCGAAGGCTTCGGAGAAACCGAATCCGTCGATCTTCTGGTACGTCGTGCCGCCGTTGACGGTCACCGCTGACGCGGCATTCGCCGGCTGCATCGGATACGCCAGACCGAGGACGAGGGCGGTGGTGGCGGTCAGCCTGACGCGGCGTCCGGTTCGAGACATGCGAGCCTCCGCGATTGCGAATCCCGGATGGGGAGTCGAACACCCCGGCCGCGGTGTCGTCCAGCGCGGACCGACCCGCCCCACGTACGGGCCGGTCATCGCGCGACGCGCGGCTGAAAGTTACACGACCGAACTCGCCTGAGCCACGTCACCGGACTGCGCGACATACTTCCTCTTAAGGCGCTGCCTGTCAGGCTTGCGGCTCGCGCAATCCGACGAAGGAGGTCACGACCGATGGCGTTGCACAAGGGCGAGGACGGCCGTCAACGGCCGCTACACGTGAATCCGCTGTTCGGGGAGGCGGACCCGGTATCCGGTGTCGAGGCCGTCCTCCCACGGCATCGGCTTCCCGAGCGTCCGATGGCACCGGCGACCGCCTATCAGCTCGTCCACGACGAGATGATGCTGGACGGCAACTCCCGGCAGAACCTCGCCACGTTCGTGACCACCTGGATGGAACCGCAGGCGGCCACGCTCATGGCCGAGACCGCCGACAAGAACATCATCGACAAGGACGAGTACCCGCAGGTCGCCGAACTGGAGCGCCGCTGCGTCGCGATGCTGGCCGACCTGTGGAACGCCCCCGACCCCGAAACCGCGGTCGGCTGCTCAACGACCGGATCGAGCGAAGCGTGCATGCTCGCCGGGATGGCGCTCAAGCGTCGATGGATGCACCGCAACGCCGATCGGTACGCCGCCGGGGCGCGACCCAACCTGGTGATGGGCACCAACGTGCAGGTGTGCTGGGAGAAGTTCTGCAACTTCTGGGAGGTGGAGGCGCGTCAGGTGCCGATGGAGGGCGACCGGTTCCACCTCGGTGCGGAAGAAGCCGCCGCCCGGTGTGACGAGAACACCATCGGCGTGGTGGCCATCCTCGGCTCGACGATGGACGGCAGCTACGAGCCGGTCGCCGAGATCTGCGCCGCCCTCGACGCGCTGGAGGAGCGCACCGGGTGGACCGTGCGCGTCCACGTGGACGGCGCATCCGGGGGAATGATCGCGCCGTTCCTGGATCCCGACCTGGTATGGGACTTCCGGCTTCCGCGCGTCGCCTCGATCAACACCTCCGGCCACAAGTACGGGCTGGTGTACCCGGGAGTGGGCTGGGCCTTGTGGCGCGACCGCGACGCGCTGCCCGAAGAGCTCGTCGAGCGCGTGAACTACCTGGGCGGCGACATGCCCACCTTCTCGCTCAACTTCTCCAGGCCCGGTTCGCAGGTGGTCGCGCAGTACTACAACTTCCTGCGGCTCGGCTACGAGGGCTATCGCGCCGTCCAGCAGGCGAGCCGGGACGTCGCGACGCACCTGGCCGAGCGGATCGAGGCGATGGGCTGCTTCCGGTTGCTCACTCGAGGCGACCAGCTACCGGTGCTCGCCTTCACCACCACCGATGACGTGACCGAGTTCGACGTCTTCGACGTCTCTCGACGGCTGCGGGAGTTCGGCTGGCTGGTGCCGGCCTACACCTTCCCGGCCAACCGCCAGGACCTGGCGGTACTCCGCATCGTGGTCCGGAACGGATTCTCCCTGGACCTCGCCGACAGGCTCATCGAGGACCTGGTGAGCCTACTGCCGTGGTTGCGAAAGCAGCCCCGGCCGATGATGGGCCCCGAGGACGGCACGAGCTTCCACCATTGAGGGGAAAGGCGGGGTCAGCCGGTCAGGCCGTGGCGGGCGGTGTAGCCGGCGACCTCGGCTCGGGCGGTGATCCCCGCCTTGGCGAAGGCCCGGTTGATGTGCGACTTCACGGTCACCGTCTCGATGTGCAGCCGGGCGGCGATCTGCCCGTTCGACAGCCCGGCACTGATCAGTGTGAGCACTTCGGCCTCCCGTACGGTGAGCCCGTCGGGGAGCCGCGTGCGTTCGGGAACACGCCCGGTACGGGCGGTCGCGACCAGGCGTGCCTGGACGGCCGGGTCGACGGGGGCCAGACCCGCCGCCGCAGCGGTGACGGCCTGCCGGATCTCACGATGGCCCGCGTTCTTGGTCAGGAACCCGCGGGCGCCGGCGGCCAGGGCGGCCAGGACCGAGTCGTCGTCGGCGTACGAGGTGAGCACGACGACGGCGACCTCGGGATGGTCCGCGACGATCCGCTCTGTGGCCCGTGTTCCGTCCATCCCCGGCATGCGCAGATCCATCAGCACGACGTCCGGCCGATGGGCGGCGACCGCCGCGAGCACCGCGTGCCCGTCCTCGGCCTGGGCGACGACCTCGACGCCCGGGAGCAGTTCGAGGAGCGCGACGAGCCCCTCCCGTACGGTGGCCTGGTCGTCCGCGACGACCACGCGGACGGCGGGCTCGCTCACCGGCCGACCCGGGCGTGCACCCGCCAGCCGTTCTCGGTCGATCCGCTGGTGACCGTGCCGCCGGCCAGCCGGACGCGCTCCCGCATCGCGGACAGCCCGTATCCGCCGCCGACGGTGTCGGTGACGCGCGCTCGTGCCGCGCCGTTGGTCACCTCGACCGCCAGACCGTCGTCGAGGTAGTCGAGGCTGACGCGTACGTCGGCGCCGGGCGCGTGTTTTCGGGCATTGGTGAGGGACTCCTGGACGGCCCGGTAGATCGCCAGCGCCGAGTCGGCGGGTAGTGGCCAGGCGTCACCGCGCAGCGACCACTCGACGGACGCCCCCGTGTCATGGCGGAACGCCTCGACCAGTCCCTCGATCAGCTCCTGGACGGCGACCTCGCCGTCGCCCAGCGTCCGTACGGCGGCGACGGCCTCTTCCTGACCCGACCGCGCGAGCGTCCGGGCCCGCGCGAGGTGCCGCCGGGCCTGGTCGGGGTCGTCGGCGAACTCCAACGCGGCGTCGGCGGCCTCGAGCTGGAGGGACAGGGCGGTCAGCGAATGCCCGAGGACGTCGTGCAGCTCACGGGCGATCCGGCCGCGCTCGGTGAGGGTCGCCGCCTGCGCCTGGCGTTCGCTCGCCAGTACGGTCTGCTCGGCGAGCAGCCGCGCCTGCTCGGCGCGGTCGGCGTGGAGGCGGTGGTTGCGGCCGACCAGGTAGGCCACGAAGGTGACCGCCGAGAACGTGGCGAGCGCGTCGCCGTACCCGAAGAGGTAGCCGGTGAGGAGGACGCCGCAGCAGCCGCCGATCAGCACCGTGCCTTCACGGCGGGAGAAGACGGTCCCCGCGTCCACACTCGCCCAGAAGGTGAACCAGTACACGGCGGGCTGCGGGTGCACGAACAGCAGCGCGCTGCCGGCCAGGCCGGTGCAGGCGATCGCCGCTCGCAGCGCCGGGCCGTTCCCGCGCGGCCCGATGACCGCCCAGGCGAACCACGCGACCGACGCGACCGTCAGCGCGATCGAGGTCCGCAGCTGCGCGCCGTGCAGCCCGGCGGCTCCCTGGTGGGCGGTCTCCCCCCACACCATGAACGCGAGCCCGGCGAGCATCGCCGCACGGGCCGGCCACTGGCCGCTCAACCGGCCGCGAAACGACCTTCGCACGATCCACACCCTCCCCACCACGGTGATGCGGCGGCTTCCACCCGGATATCCAACCAGGAGGCGGACGATCTCCACCCGGCTCTCCTCGTACGTTGACGGACACGACCGGCCGGGGTGCGCCGGGGCAGCGCGAGGAGAAGATGTTGTCCGCCATAACGATCGTCAACCTGGTGATCTTCGCCGCCGTCCTGATCAAGGACTGGGGGCACAACCGGGTGACGCTCTTCGCCGTCTTCCGGCCGCTTCTGCTCAGCGTCCTGATCGTGCCATTCTTCCTGCCGAAGTTCGACGCCGGTGGCGGTGGCCTGGCACTGGAGGCCGCAGCGCTGGCCGGTGGCGTCGCGGTGGGAGTGTTCGCCTGCGCGATGCTGCGCGTGAGCGTGGACGAGGAGGGCAGGGGCTGGTACGACGCCGGTTACGCGTACGTTGTCGTCTGGGTTCTGATCACCGTGCTGCGCCAGCTGTTCGTGTACGGCTGCCAGCACTGGTTCACCCGGGACCTGGGCCGGTTCCTCGTCGAGAACCGCATCAGCCCGGCCGCCTTCGGCGACTCGATCCTGTTCTTCACGCTCAGCATGGTGGTCGCCACGCGCCTGGGCATCCTGCTCCGCAGCCGCCTCCTGGCCGCTCGCGCGGTCCACGCCGTCGCCTGAGCCCCGGCGCGTGCCGTAGCACGACCTCCGGCGTCCCCTCTCCGGGCAGGGGCATCGCGCGTGATCGCGCTTGACTTAAAGCACTTCAAGTATCCGACACTCGGTGCATGACGGCGGCACAGAAGGTTCAGAACGCCTGGCCCCTGACGATTCAGGAGGTCTCCCGGCTCAGCGGCCTGTCGGAACCGACGTTGCGCTACTACGAGAAGATCGGCCTCATCGACTCGGTCGACCGGGACGAGAGCAGCGGTCACCGGCGTTACAGCGCCGTCGTGGTGGACAGGATCGAGGCGCTGAGCTGTCTGCGAGGTGCCGGGGTGAGCGTCCAGGACATGCGGGCCTATCTCCGGCATCTGGCCTCGGGGCACCGGGAGGCCGGACAGATGCGCGAGCTGTTCCAACGGAACGCCGAGCGGATCGCCGAAGAGATGGAACGCATGCAGGTCCGCCTGCGCTACCTCCGGCTCAAGGCCGAATTGTGGGACGCGCGCGAGCGCGGCGACGCCGAGACCGAGCGCCAGGTCATCGCGGAGATCATCCGCGTGGTGCCCGAGATGGGGTGAGAACGACATGACGCTGGAGTCCACGAACGACGATGGTCTTGTGCTGGTGACCGGTGGCAGCGGTTACCTCGGGTCGCACGTGGTCGGCCGCCTGCTCGCGGACGGGCACCGGGTACGTGCGACCGTCCGCTCGCCCAGGCGGGCGACCGAGCTTCGGGCGATGGTGGCCGATCCGGGCGGTCGGCTGGAGATCGTCAGCGCCGATCTGTCCGCAGACGAAGGCTGGGCCGACGCGGTGGCCGAGTGCACCTACGTCCTGCACGTCGCATCACCGTTTCCGGCCACTCAACCGGAGAACCCCGACGAGGTCATCGCTCCGGCGCGGGACGGCGCGCTTCGCGTCCTACGAGCCGCACGCGACGCCGAGGTCAAGCGAGTGGTCATGACGTCGTCGTTCGCGGCAGTGGGATACAGCCACAAGCCCGGCAACGAGTACGACGAGACCGACTGGACGGACCCCGCTGACGACAATCCCCCGTACATCAAGTCGAAGGCGATCGCCGAACGGGCCGCCTGGGACTTCGCCCAGGCGGAAGGGAACGACCTCGAACTGACGGTGATCAACCTTAGCGGGATCTTCGGCCCACTTCTCGGCCCGCACCTGTCCACCTCCACCGGCTTGGTCAAGGCGATGCTTGAAGGCGGCATGCCGGTGGTGCCCCCGGTGTACTTCGGCGTGGTGGACGTGCGCGACGTCGCGGACCTCCACGTACGGGCCATGAGGCATCCCGCCGCTGCCGGCGAGCGGTTCCTGGCCGGCAGCGGCGAGGCGATCAGCTTCCTCCAGGTCGCTCAGATACTCGCCGAGCACCTGGGCGCGTCGGCGGCCAAGGTGCCGACGCAGGAGTTGACAGCCGATCAGGTGCGCGAGGCGGCCCGGTCCAACCCCGCGCTGGAGGAAGTGGTCGGCCGCCTGGGCGTAATTCCCGTCCTGCACACCGAGAAAGCCCGTGACATGCTCGGGTGGGCGCCCCGCGACCCGGAGACCACGATCGTCGACACCGGGGAAAGCCTCATCCGTTTGAAACTGGTGGCGGACTAACCCGTTCGATGTCTCCTGGCCGGGCCGTTCACGGCCAGGGGGCATCGAACGAGACGAGGTTACTTCGCCTGCTCCGCGACGCATACCTCGACGCAGTTTCCACCGTTGGTACTGCTGCGCTGAGACTTACGCCAGGCTGCGTTGTTCAGGTCCATTGTTCGTCTGCCGTTCTCTTGATGAGTTCGATCGATTCGCGTTGGGACAGGGTGAACGTCCGGATCGACTCCCAGACGTCGATGAGACATGCGATGTCGTCCCGGTTGCTCGTGACCAGACCGCGGACGGCGGTGTCGACATAGGCCACGTCGCTGCCGTCGACGGTTGCGATCGTGAATGCGCCCGCCAGACCCTCATAGCGAACGCCGGAGGGGACGATCTGGACCGCGAGTCGCGGGGACACGGAATTAACCAGGTGCTCTAGTTGATCACGCATCACCTTCGCATCGCCGAAGCCGCGGGTGAGGACCGTTTCGTCCAGTACACACCTGAGTGTAGGTGGATTTTCGCCATTGAGAATGGCCTGCCGTTCGAGGCGTGCGGTGACGGCCGCCTCGTCGCCATCGAGGACCGTCCGGGCGTAGTCGGGCGTCTGGAGCAGGCCGGGGACGACGGAGAGTTCGAACGCCCGGAGCGCCGACGCGCGGCGTTCCTCGTCGACCCAGTCGCGCATCCAGCCTGGCAGGCTCTCACTCTCGAGTAGGTCGTAGACCTCCATGAGCACGCCGGGCGGGACGCGCAGCTCCTGCTCGATGGCGGTGACCTGGTCGCGTCGGAGGCGTCGCTGGCCGGTCTCGATGTTGCTCAGCCATCCGTCGGAGTAGCCGAGCCTTTTCGCGAGGTCGGCCTGGAGGATGCTTGACGCGTCGCGGTAACGCCGGACGAGGCGGCCGAGTGTGATCAGCGTAGGGCTTGGGGGAGTGGGCATGTTATGCCTCCTTGCGGAATTTGCGGATTCCCTCCCGCAGTGACGTCTTCGCTGGTCAGCGTACGGATGTTGCGCTGAAATGGTGACCACAACGCCAGGCGTGCCCATTGCATGCTGAGCACCGTGAAGAATTCTTTCTTCGCGGTATTCGGGATTTCTCCCGTCCTAGGGCCTGTTTTAGAAGTGGATCAAGAGCGTGCGATGATCGCTCCTCGTGGTTCGGGGAGATCTGACAGACGCTCAGTGGACGGTGCTGGAACCGTTGCTGCCGAAGGGCGTTAAGCCTGGTCGGCCGCCGGTCCACACGAAGCGGCAGCTGATCAACGGCATACGGTTTCGCACTCGGACAGGGATACCGTGGCGGGACCTGTCCGAACGGTACGGGCCGTGGGAGACCGTGTACGGACTGTTCCGCCGCTGGCAGCGCGACGGATCATGGCACCGCATCTTCGAGCAGCTCCAGGCTCAGGCTGACGCGAAAGGCCTGATCACCTGGGACATCTGACCACCAAGATCCACCTCGCGGTCGAGCAGGCCCAGAAGCCGATGTCGCTGGTCATCACGGCCGGGCAGCGCGGTGACTCCCCGCAGTTCCACACCGCGCGATGGCCACGAGGTACGACGAGCTCTCCGTCCGTTACGAGGCGACCGTGCTGATCGCGGCCATCCTCGAGTGGCTGTGATCGCTACGGCTTGCGGGCCAGCAGCTGCACCGCCTGCGACCGGTGGCCGTTCATTGTGGTGACCTCGATCGGGTGCTCGTCCACCAGGTCGAAGTCCGACAACAGAGTGCGCAGCTCCACGATGTCGTGGTGCCGGCACACCGCACCGTCGTCAGTGGCGAAGACCCCGTACGGTGTGCCGAATTGCCGGGCGTAGGCGGCGTAACGGCTGTGGTTTCGTTCGTCGTCTTGCAGGACCATGTCACTGACGTAGAGCATCCCGCCGGGCGCCAGGACGCGGTTCAGCTCGTCGACCAGCGCCCGCTGAGCATTGCCGTCGGGGACGCACGTCAGCACTGCGAACAGCAGGATGACATCAAAGCTCTCCGACGCGTCAGGCAGGTCCGGCGGGGACTCCAGGACGGCGAAGCGCAGGCCAGGCTGCAACTGACGGCCCCGCTCGATCAGCGCGGGAGACAGGTCCACGCCGGATACGTCACGGAAGCCGTGCTCGCTCAGCTCGGACATGACACGGCCGTACCCGCAGCCGTAGTCCAGGACCCGAGCGTCCGGACTCACCCCCGCCAGCCAGCTGAGATTCACCGGATGGGTGAACGTCTTCGTTGCGCCGATGCTGTCCCAGTACGCGATCTGACTACCAAGATCCTTCATGCGAGTGCAGCATACGGCCCATCCCGGCACGTCATCACTTGATCCACTTCTGAAACAGTCCCTAGCCCGGGTCTACCAGCACCGGCCCACCCCGAGCGCTCCCGCAGCGGCTGCCTACGTCACCGAGATCGTTCGGAAGGGAGTTGAGGACTGATGGCCGGCAAGGTGTTCTTCAGCGTGTCGATGTCGCTGGACGGGTTCATCGCCCCCGAGGCCATGGAGGACTTGATGGGGCAGCAGTGGATGGAACTGCAGCAGTGGATATTCCCGCAGCGGTTCTTCCGGGAGAACCTGAAGCTCGGCGAGGGCGGTGAGGAGGGGCGCGACAACGACATCGTGCGGGAGACGTTCGAGCGCACGGGCGCGAGCGTGATGGGCAAGCGCATGTTCGACGCCGGCGAGCAGGCATGGCCGGAGGAGGTTGTTCGAGGGCGTGGACGCGGGCCGCGTGGCCTTGGAGCCGGTCCGCGCGGAGCCGATGCGGCGGGTGACCCACCTGACCTACACCGTCCACGAGCGGTAGCAGGCCGGCGCCACCCACGCGTTCGCTTCAGTGGCCGAGCGCATCCTCGGGGCTGGCTGAGGCTGGGAATCCCGCGCTGGCTCCCCACATTTCGGCGAACCGGCCATCGTCGATGCGGAAGATCTCGAACAGCATCGGCTGCGCGTCGCCGTCCGGCGTCGCGATCCCTTCGACCGTCGAGCGGACGGCGGCCTTGTCGCCGTCGACCAGGATGTCCTGGGCGACGACGCGCATGTCGGGGAACCGGGCGGTGAGCGTGCGCCAGGCGTCCATGCCCGCCTCGAACCCACCGCCGAGCGGGTGGCTGAAGAAATCGGGCGTGTGCAGATCGGTGGCCCGGTCGAATCGCCGGCTGTTGAAGCACTCCTGCATCCGTTGGATCAGGGCGGCGGCGTCATCGCGTGTGGGCATCGGCGTGATCTCCTCATGGGGGTCATGGGGAGCGGCGCGAGCCGTAAGCGGTGCGTCGCCCCGGTTACGATCCTCAGCGTATCCGGTGCGACGCCCCGGTTATGCTGATACCGAGATGTCCAGCCAGCCCCCAAAGCCCGCACCGGCGGTTCACGGGAGTGACCGTGAGCTGCGCGCTGACGCGCGCCGCAATCGCGAGCGGGTGCTGCGGACCGCGCAGCGGTTGTTCGCGACGGAAGGTCTCGGCGTCTCGCTGGACGAGATCGCCCGCCGCGCGGGCGTCGGCCCCGGCACCGTCCACCGGCACTTCCCGGCCAAGGAGGCGCTGTATCTCGCCGTCGCGATCGATCAGCTGAAGCAGCTGGTGGCGGAGGCGGAAGTGCTCGCCGCCACCGGCGATCCCGCAGCCCTGTTCACGCTGCTGTCCCGGATGATGGCCGACGGCGCCGAGAACGTCGCGGTGAAGAGCGCGCTGGTGGCCGCCGAGTTCGACCTGCGCACCGCCGCGCCGGATGTCGCGGCGGATCTCACCCGCCAGGTCGCGAACCTGCTGGATCGCGCGCACGCGGCCGGCGCCGTACGCGACGATCTCACCGTCGACGAGGTGATGGCACTGGTCGCCGGCGCCTTCGCCGCGATCCGCCACGCCGGCGCGGAGAACAGTCGCGAGCGCTCGGCCCACATCGCCCAGCTCATCCTCGACGGGCTACGACCCCAGCCCCGGTGAGCGACGCGCGCTCTCAAATGCCGGCGATCCGGCCGACGACCAGGTCAGCCGGCCGGCGTGGACTCCATCGCGCGGAGGGGCAAGGACTCCGTCCTACGCGCGATCAGGTCCAGTGCCTTCTTCGACGGCACGTCGGCGGGGCGGTAGACGACCAGGCGATGCGCCGTGTCTCCGAGCGGCGTCAGCACGTCGAACTCGATCGTGAGCGGGCCGACATCGGGGTGGAGCAGGGCCTTGAGGCCGTGTCCGTTCACCTTGACGTCGCGCCGTTCCCAAAGGCGGGCGAACTCCTCGCTCTCCGACCTGAGTGTGCGGACCAGGTCGGAGAGCGCCGTGTCGTCGGGATGGGCGGCCCACGCGGCTCGTAGGTCGGCGATGCCCTCCCGGATCGTCTGCTCCCGGTGGCGGTAGAAGTCGCGGTAGGCGGGATGCAGGACGCACAGCGTCATCGTGTTGCGCTGTTCGGGCGGCAGCCGGTCGAACCGGAGCATCAGCTCGGCCATCTCCGGATTCCAGGCGAGGATGTCGAAACGCCGGTCGACCAGCATCGCGGGCAAGGGCGACATCGCACGGACGAGGTGGGCGAGGGAGTCCGCCGTGACGTTGCCCCGCCTGCCCGTCGTCCTGTGCCCGACCAGGTCGAACAGGTACGCGTGCTCGTCGTCGCTGAGTCGCAGTGCCCGCGCGAGGGCGTCGAGCACCTCCGGGGAGGGACGCAGCCCGCGTCCCTGCTCCAGCCGGATCACGTAGTCGACGCTGACGCCGGCCAGTTCGGCGACCTCCTCCCGGCGGAGCCCGGGAGTGCGGCGCGGACGCCTGCTCGCCGGCAGGTCGACTTCTTCGGGAGCCAGGCGCTTGCGGCGGTCCCGTAGGAAGACCGCCAGCTCATGGGTGACGTCCACGTTGGCGCTCATGCTCTTGATCCTAATTCGGCCGGGTGGGACGGCCAGTCCCAGGAAAGAGCTTCCCTTACCCTCGCACCCGCAGCCGCCGCACCCTGGACCAGGACATTGAGAACAGGGAGATCACCATGGCTGCATCGCTGGACACGTACCGTCTGCTGGGCCGATCCGGGCTGCGTGTGTCACCGCTGGCGCTGGGCGCGATGACGTTCGGCTCCGACTGGGGATGGGGCGCGGACAGGGACGAGGCCCGCCGCATCTTCGACTCGTACGTCGATCGGGGCGGCAACTTCATCGACACCGCCAACCAGTACACCGAGGGAACGTCCGAACGACTCGTCGGGGAGTTCTCCCGCGACAAGCGCGAGAGGCTCGTGCTCGCCACCAAGTACACCCTGACCACCAGGCCGGGCGATCCGAACTCGGGCGGCAATCACCGCAAGAGCATGGTCCGCTCGGTCGAGGAGAGCCTTCGCCGGCTGGGCACCGACTACATCGACCTGCTGTACCTGCACGCCTGGGACGGCACCACCCCCGTCGAGGAGGTGCTCCGGGCGATGGACGACCTCGTCCGGGCCGGCAAGGTGCTGTACGTCGGCATCTCCGACACGCCGGCGTGGCAGGTCTCCCGCATGCAGGCGATCGCCGACCTGCGGGGCTGGTCGCCGCTGATCGCGCTGCAGATCGAGCACAGCCTGATCGAGCGGACCGTCGAGCGCGACCTGATCCCCATGGCCCGTGAGATGGGGCTCGGAGTCATTCCCTGGTCGCCGTTGGCCAGCGGAGTGCTGACCGGCAAGTACACGCGGGCGGATCTGGCTCACGAGGGCGGTTCGGCCGATGCCGTGGGTACCCGCAAGAACGTCGCGGCGGCCAACGGCGCGCTCACCGAACGCGGATTGGCCATCGCCGAGGTCGTCAAGAAGGTCGCGGCCGACATGGGCACCACGCCGTCGCGGGTCGCGCTCGCGTGGACCATGCGCGACCCGGCGGTGACGGCTCCGATCATCGGGGCGCGAACGGTCGCCCAGTTGGAGGACAACCTCGGTGCCCTCGACCTGTCGTTCACCGAGGACACGCTCGCCGAGCTCGACGAGGTCAGTGCGATCGAACTCGGATTCCCGCACGATTTCCTGGCCAGACCGATGACACGGAACGTGATGTTCGGCGACGTGCGTTTCGAACGAACCGCCGACCGGGCCCACGCCGGCCGGTAAGAGCGAGCGGGGGTCACGGCTGCCGCTCCACCAGCGCGGGGTGCCTCGGGTCGTCGACGCGGATGACGACGTCGGCGACCTGCGCCGGCTGGGTCTCGGTCTCGTACCGGGCGTAGGCGGGCAGGGTCCACTCCTGCTCGGGGTCGATCCGCCGGGTCAGCGCGGCGGCGGACATCGACAGGTGCACCGTGTGGTCGAAGGGCAGGCCGCGGCCGAGGAGGAGCGTGCCGTCGAGCAGGAGCACGCCGCCCTCGCGCAGGGCGACGTACGAGGCGCGGGTGGCCCGGTCGGCGGCGCTGTCCCACAGGCTGGGCAGGACCCGGCCCGTACCGCCGGGCTCCAGCGGGGCGAACACCTCGCGGACCAGGCCGCCCTCGTCGAGCCAGTCGTCGTAGTAGACGTCCGGGTCGTCCCGGCCGTACTCGAAGCGCAGCGACGCCGGGCGGAGGAAGTCCCCGGCGGACACCCGCAGGACCTCACGGCCGCGCAGGCGGAGCGGGCCCACGAGCGCGTCCGCGAGGTCCGCCGGCCGGGTCGGCGGCGCGCCGTCGATCGCGACCCGTGCCCACGACGTACGGGGGAGGGCCGCGATCCGGTCGGCGAGCTCCTCGACCAGAAGGGACAGCGATATGGGCCGTACGCGCATCTCGCCATCCTGGCAGGGACGGTCAGCGCGCCCGTACGAGGACGGTCGCGTGGGTGAGCAGCGACAGGCCGGAGGGGCGTACGGTGTCCGCGCGCTCCCACAGCCCGGCGTCGACCGCGTCGCGCGTGCCGGCGTGCCGGATCAGCCCGAAGCCGTGCTTCTCCAGCAGCGCGGACAGGTCCTCGGGACCGAAGAAACTCAGCCACGGCTCACCGTGTTCGGCGGCCATCGGAGCCACGCCCTCGACGTACGCCTGGCCTGAGGCGTCCCGCAACTCCGCGGGCAGCATGGAGTCCAGCACGATCTCACTGCCTGCGGCGAAGCCGCCGACCTCGGTCAGGACGTCCGCGATGGCCTCCCGGGTGAGGTACATGGTCACGCCGAGCCAGCTCACGAAGGCGGGCCGGGACGGGTCGAACCCCGCACCGGCGAGGGCGCCGGACAGAGAGTCGTTCTCGAAGTCGATCGGGACGAACGTGAGGCTGTTCGGGAGGGCGATGCCCGCCTCCTCCAGCCGGCGGCGTTTCCACCGCTGGGTCCCGGGATGGTCCACTTCGAAGACCTGCGTCCCGGCGCTGGTGGAGCGATACGCGTACGAGTCGAGGCCGGCGCCCAGGATGACGTACTGCGTGACGCCACGGCTCGCGGCCTCGGCGAGGCGATCCTCGGTGAAGCGGCTTCGCACGGTGGCCGCGGCCCGGGCACCGGACAGGATGGGATGCTCACCGCGGGTGCGGTGGTAGCCGATGAGTTCCTCGGCCTCATCGCCCAGAATGGCGCACGCGAGGGTGTCGGCGAAGATCGGAGGGTCGGCGTCGACGATGAGATGAGCCGCGCGGGCGGCCGCTGCTGTGAGTGCCGTCTGGCTGGGTCGTCCGTTATCAATCACGACCCGAACAATATGCGCGCTTTCCAGCATCATATCACAAAATAGAAATTTATATAAGACGTTCCCCGTCACAATTGAGTGGCGCTTCGCCGGTAGGAGACCAGGCGATCGGCCAGGTCACCGGGGCGGCTGAGCATCACCATGTGGCCGCCGTCGATCTCATCGGGAACGATGCCGAGGCGTTCGCGTGCCACCCGGCGCATGAATTCGGCCGGAAACAAGCGGTCGTCGCGGCATAGCAGGAATTTCGTCGGAACGTTCGGCCATGCGGGAAGAGGCCAGGGCTCTTTGGAAGGGGTGCCCGACTGGCCGCGTGAGTACGTTTCCGCCTCGGCGGCCAATTCCGCGGGGACGTCGTGGTAGTAGATATCGTCCTCCTCGCGCGGCACCTGGTCGTGCCCGGTGGCGCTCCACCATTCGCCGGGAGTCTCGCCGGGGGAGGGGACCATCGCCGTGAGCATCACGAGGAGATCGACCGGCACGCGCTCGCAGACGAGCGGTCCGGTGAAGCCGCCGAACGAGTGCGCCACCACGATCAGGTCGGTGCGGTCGCCGATCTGATCGATCGCGGCGTCGGCGTACTCGGCGAGCCCTGCCGTGTCGTCCTCGCAGGGCAGGTCCACGCTCACGGTGTCGTGGCCGCGCTCGCGCAACTCGCCCGCGAGTGGCCGCCAGTACGACGGGTCGCACGCTGCGCCGGGGATCAGGACGAAGGTCGCCATGTCGGGGTCCTCTCGATGAGGTGTGGGGAACAACCTGTCATGACCGCCCGGCCGAGCAGAACTCATCGGTTCGGACCGATACCGCGCGACCGGCGCCCGCACGGCACCAGGTCGTCCACGCGACGCTTCGCGTGGACGACCTGCGTGTTCTCGTACATGTGCCGTATGCCACGCATCACCGTCGATGCGATGCTGTACGGTGCTTCCCGCGGCGAACGGATTCGCCGTATAAGCGGTTTTTGGTCGCTTATAGGAGCGCCGGGAAGCCTGGTCGGCACTGCCGACGGCATGCCCACGGGGAGGCGCGCGTGACCGAATTCATTCACGCGGCACTTGCATTTCCGGCGGTTGTTCTCGGTGCCCTCCTGGTGATCGTTCTCGCCTACTGGCTGCTGGTCGTCGTCGGACTGCTGGATCCGGCCGCGACCATGGTCACGGCGGTGGCGTTGTCGCTGTTCGCGGCGCTCGCGTGGTTCGCCGGCGTGGCCGGCGCCGTGCTGTTGCACCGTGAGGACCTGACCGGGCGCGTCCCGGAGATCGGGGTGCTCGCCGCCGCGATCCTCGTGTCCGTCCTGATCACCAGACTGCTCATGCGGCCCCTGCGGTACATGATCCCGGAGGAGAAGCTGCCCTCCCGGCGGGACTTCGTCGGCCGGATGTGCGTCATCCGGACCAGCCGGGTGGACCTGACGTACGGCCAGGCCGAGGTGCGGGCCGAGGACGGATCGGCCGCCGTGATTCAGGTTCGCCAGCAACGGAACCAATCCGGCGAAGAGATCCTCAAAGCAGGTGACACCGCATTGATCTTCGACTACGACGCCGACGGCCAGTTCTTCTGGGTGATGCCGTATGACGCCGAACTCGACCCACACCGTCCACCCAACTGAATTCCCCCGTAAGAAGGACCATTGATGGACTCCATCGGCATCGCGATCGCCGTCCTCGTCGGCGCGATCCTGATCGTCGCACTGGGCACGGCGTACCTGTTCAGCCGGCTCTTCCGCAAGGTCGAACAGGGCCGAGTACTCATCATCTCCAAGATCAAGAAGGTGGACGTCACCTTCACCGGGGCCATCGTGCTGCCCGTGCTGCACAAGGCCGAGGTGATGGACATCTCGGTGAAGACCATCGAGATCGAGCGGAGCGGGCACGAGGGCCTCATCTGCCGGGACAACATCCGCGCCGACATCAAGATCACGTTCTTCGTCCGGGTCAACAAGACCGTCGAGGACGTCATCCAGGTGGCGCAGGCGATCGGCACCCAGCGGGCCAGCCACGAGGAGACGCTGCAGACGCTGTTCAACGCGAAGTTCTCCGAGGCGCTGAAGACCGTCGGCAAGCAGCTGGACTTCGTCGACCTCTACACGCACCGGCACGAGTTCCGCGACCAGATCGTGCAGCTCATCGGCACCGACCTGAACGGCTACCACCTCGAGGACGCGGCCATCGACCACCTCGAGCAGACGTCGCTGCAGAGCCTCAACCCCACGAACATCCTCGACGCCCAGGGCATCCGGAAGATCACCGAGCTGACCGCCCTCGAGCACGTGCGCACCAACGAGTACCAGCGCAACGAGGAGAAGGAGATCACCCGCCAGAACGTCGACGCGCGGGAGGCCATCCTCGAGCTCGAACGCCGCCAGGCCGAGGCGGAGGTCAAGAAGAAGCGGGAGATCGAGACCGTACGGGCCCGCGAGGAGGCCGAGATCGCCAAGGTGCAGGCCGAGGAGCGCCTGACCTCGCAGACCGCGCACATCCGCACCGACGAGCAGCTGGGCGTCCAGCAGGAGAACCGCAACCGCGAGATCGCCGTCGCGGAGAAGAACAAGGAACGCGTCATCGCCGTCGAGAACGAGCGGATCGAGAAGGACCGCATGCTCGAGGTCATCGCGCGTGAACGGGAGACCGAGCTGTCCCGCATCGCCAAGGACAAGGAAGTCGAGGCGGAGAAGCGGGAGATCGCCGACGTCGTCCGCGAGCGGATCGCGGTCGAGAAGACCGTCGCCGAGCAGGAAGAGGGCATCAAGAAGCTCCGCCTCGTCGAGGAGGCCGAGCGCACCCGCCAGGCCCTGATCATCCAGGCCGAGGCCGAGGCCCAGGAGAACCTGGTCAAGGGCATCAAGGCGGCCGAGGCCGCCGAGGAGTCCGCCAAGTTCAAGGCCCGCGAGGAGGTGCTGCTGGCCGAGGCCCGGCAGAAGACCTCCGAGCTCGACGCCCAGTCCAAGATCCGGCTCGCCGAGGGCATCCAGGCGGAGGCCGCCGCCGAGGGCCTGGCCGCCGTCCAGGTGCGCGAGCGTGACGCCGAGGCGATCGAGAAGGTCGGGCGCGCTGAGGCCAGCGTCAACCGGGAGAAGGCCCTGGCCGAGGCCGAGGGCATCGAGAAGGCCGGTCGCGCCGCGGCCGTCGCGAACCGCGAGCAGGCCCTCGCCGACGCGGACGGCATCCGCGAGAAGCTCAAGGCCGAGGCCGAGGGTCTCACCGACAAGGCCGCCGGCATGGCCGCGATGGACGACGCCACCCGTGGGCACGAGGAGTACCGCCTGCGGCTGGAGGCCGAGAAGGAGGTCCGGCTCGCCGGGCTCACCGTGCAGCGCGAGGTCGTCGAGGCCCAGGCGTCGGTGCTCGCCGCCGGCCTGGAGAAGGCCGACATCGACATCGTCGGCGGCGACAGCGCCTTCTTCGACCGGGTCGTCGGCGCGATCAGCATCGGCAAGGGCGTCGACGGGCTCGTCGAGCACTCCGACGTCGCGCAGCGGCTCGCCGGCCCCTGGCTGAACGGCTCCCGCAGCATGCCGGAGGACCTGGCCCGGCTCGCCGGCTCGATCAACACCGACGACGTGAAGAACCTGACCCTGTCCGCGCTGCTCATGCAGCGGATCAAGGCCGGGGGCAGCGACGGCGAGAAGGCCCGTGAGTTGCTCGACCAGGCCGAGCGTCTCGGGGTGGCCGACGCCGCGGTCTCCACCGTGGCCGTGGTCGAGAACTGAGCCGGATCACCACGAAGACCAGAGGGATCGCGTGACCGAGGGCGGGGAGACGCCTGCCGCGCCGAGCCTGGACGCGGGCACCTACGAGGTGCTCCGCGCCCGGCTCGGCGAGCAGGCCAAGGAGTTGGTCCGGCGGGCCGAGGCGCTGAACGCGCGGCGGCTGGAGGTGTTCGGCGGCACGGAGCTGCGGCTGGTCGGCACCGAGCGGATCCGTACCGAGCACAACTGCGTGCCGCGCGACATCGCCGCGGTCGGCGGGCTGATGCTGTTCGGCTTCAACGTGTTCATCGGGTTGCGGCCGCAGACGACCGTCGGCGACGTGTTCGCCCTGTACCGGTTCGTCCGGGACGGCGATGAGTTCCGGTTCGAGGCGACCGATGACGCGCCGGAGGTGCTGCGCGACCCGGGCTTCGAGCGCGACTTCGGCGAGCTGTACCGCTACTACCGCGACGCCCGGCTGCTGCAGCTGCGGCACGTCGAGGGGAAGCTGCTGGCGGTCTTCCAGACCGGTCTGGCCGCCGAGCACGACACCCGCGTGCTGCGCTGGACGGTCGACGTCGACGGCACCGCCACGTACCTGGACAACCTGGGCGAGCCGGACCACGTCTTCCCGCCCCGGTACGACTTCGAGTGGGTGGAGACCACCCGCGACGACCACATCCTGGGCCGGCACCCGCACATCTCCATCGAGGACGACGTCTTCGTCGAGACGGTCGGCGGCGACCTCACCGTCAAGATCGAGAACAACACCGAGACCGGCGAGGGCATCTACCGCGAGCCGGTCGACGAGCCGCTGCAGAGCCTCGCCGACGCCGAGGTGCAGTACGCCCGCGTCGGCGCGCTCATCCTGCTGCGCGTCCGCCCGTACAAGGAGAACGTCTGGCGGTACCTCGTCTTCAACACCCATACGAAGACGGTCGTGCGCCTGGACGGCATCGGGCAGGCGTGCCGGCGGCTGCCGGAGGACCACGGCATCATCTTCCCGGGCGGTTACTACCTGGTGACCGGCGCGGCGAAGACGTTCGACACCGACGTGGACCGGCTGGAGTACGAGCGGGTCATCCGCTCCACCAACGGTGAGGACGTGCTGTACGTCTTCCACGCCCGCGAGGCGGGCCGCTATCTCCTGCTGCCGTACAACGTGATCCGCAAGGAGGTCGCCACCCCGATCACCTGCCACGGCTACTCGCTGTTCGACGACGGCACGCTCGTCGTGTTCCGCGCCGACGAAGGCGAGCCGACCCGTGTGCACGCGATGCAGGTGTGGCAGACGCCGTACCTCTCGGACGCGTACGCGGCGGCGCAGCCGGCCGGCACCGGGCCGCTGGAGCGGGTGGGCAACGCCGACCTGGTCCGCGGCATCTCCGACTGCCTGTCGGTGGCCCGCATGGTCGAGGAGACCACCCCGACAGCGGGCGTGTTCGAGGCGCTGATCGCCGGGTGCGAGCGGGCCTTCGACCACTTCCACTGGCTCGCCGACCCCGAACTCGGCGAGCTGCGCGCCCCGCTCGCCGACGTACGGGCGACGGCCGGGCAGGTTCTCGAGGAGTTCGAGACCGTCCAGCGGCTCACCGCCCAGGCCGCCACCGCGCTCACCGAGGCCGACGAGAAGATCACGGCGCTGATCCGGGTCATCCGCGGCGACTCGCCGGACACCGCCGACGGCTGGGTGACCCGGCTGACGGAGCTGCGCCGCGCCCAGGGCCGCCTCGTCACCCTCCGCGACATGCGGTACGCCGACCTCGCGCGGATCGACGGGCTGGCCGACCGGCTGACCGACGAGCTGGCCTCGACGGGACGCCGCGCGGTCGAGTTCCTGCGCGAGCCCGAGGCGTTCACCGCCTACCACGAGGAGATCGACCGGCTGCTCGCCGCGATCGAGGCGATGGCCGCGACGGCCGAGGCCGTCCCGATCCGCGAACGGCTCGCCGAGCAGTACGAGGGCCTGGAGGTCGTCACCGACGTCGTCGGCACCCTCGACATCACCGACGCGACCGTGCGCACCTCGATCCTGGAGCGGGTCGGCGAGGTCCTCGCCGGGATCAACCGGGCGCAGGCCACGCTCGACGCCCGCCGCCGGGAGCTCCTGGACGCCGAGGGCCGCGCCGCGTTCGCGGCCGAGTTCGCGCTGCTCGGCCAGGCCGTGACCGGCGCGCTGGCCATGGCCGACACGCCCGAGGCCTGCGACGACCAGCTCGGCCGCGTCATGCTCCAGCTGGAGAACCTCGAGTCCCGGTTCGGGGAGTTCGACGACTTCGTCGCCGAGCTCACCGCCAAGCGCGAAGAGGTCTACGAGGCGTTCTCCGCGCGCAAGCAGACGCTGCTGGACGAGCGCGCCCGCCGCGCCGACCGGCTCGCCGAGTCCGCGACGCGGATCCTCGTCGGTGTACGCCGCCGTGCCGCCGCGCTCGACTCCCTCGACGAGATCAACGCCTACTTCGCCGCCGACCCGATGGTGGAGAAGGTCCGCTCCGTCGTCGAACAGCTGCGCGCCGCCGGCGACGCCGTACGCGCCGAGGAGATCGACGGCCTGCTCAAGACCGCTCGGCAGGAGGCAGGCCGGGCCCTGCGCGACCGCACCGACCTGTACGAGGACGGCGGCGAGAGCATCCGGCTCGGCGCGCACCGGTTCGCGGTCAACACCCAGCCCGTCGACCTGACCCTCGTCCCGCACGACGGCGGCATGGCGTACGCCGTGACCGCGACCGACTACCGGTCTCCGGTCCGCGACCCGGCCTTCGCGGCGACCCGCCCGTACTGGGACCAGACGCTGGTCTCGGAGACCGCCGAGGTGTACCGGGGGGAGTACCTCGCGGCGGAGATCCTCGCCGGCACTCCGGCGGACGTCCTCCGTCAGGCCGCCGAAGCGGGCGAACTGCTCGCCGTCGTCCGTACGGCCGCCGAGGCCCGCTACGACGAAGGGTACGAGCGCGGCGTGCACGACCACGACGCCGCGCTGATCCTCGACGCCCTGCTGCGGCTGCGGGACGGCGCGGGCCTGCTGCGCTACCCGCCTGCCGCCCGCGCCGCCGCCCAGCTGTTCTGGGCGTACGGCCCCGACGAGGCGTCGCGCGGGACCTGGACGACCCGCGCCGGATCGCTGGCCCGCGCCCGCGCGGCGTTCGGGGAGCCCCCGGCGGCCGGGGTGCTGCGCCGCGAGCTGACCGCCGCCACCCTCGCCTTCCTCACCGCGAACGCGCTGCACGGCCCGGAGGCCGCCACCCGGATCCTGCCGCCGGACGACACCGGCGACCTGATCGGGGAGTACCTGTTCGAGGAGCTCGCCACCGAGTCCACCGGATTCGTCACCGGCGCGGGGGCACGCTCGCTCCTCGACGGCTTCCGTACCGCGCTGGGCGGCTCCCCGGGCTACCGCGACGACCTGCGCGCCCTCGACCACGGCGGCCTGGCCGCCCGGCAGCAGCTCATCGAGGCGTGGCTCGGCTCGTACCTCGCCACGACCGGCCTGCCCGCCGACGACCTCGCCGAGGCCGTGGCGATCGAACTGTGCGGCCCGCTCGACCGCTACGACGTGTCGTCGCCGTTGACGGCGACCGTCGAGGGCCTCCTGGGCGCGCACCCGCGGATCACCGGCCGCCGCATGGAGCTGCGCCTGGACGAGAGCGTCGCCCGGACCGGCCGGTTCCGCGCCGAGCGGGTGCCCGCCTACCGCGCGTACCAGCGGCTCCGCGGCGAGCTGGTCGGCACCGAGCGGGGGCGGCTGCGTTTGGAGGAGTACCGGCCGCACGTGCTCAGCGCGTTCGTGCGCAACCGGCTGCTGGACGAGGTGTACCTGCCGCTCATCGGCGACAACCTCGCCAAGCAGCTCGGCGCCGCCGGCGACGCCAAGCGCACCGACCAGATGGGCCTGCTGCTGCTCATCTCCCCGCCCGGCTACGGCAAGACCACCCTGATGGAGTACGTGGCGGGGCGGCTCGGGCTGATGTTCGTCAAGGTCAACGGCCCGGCGCTCGGCCCGTCGGTCACCTCCCTCGACCCGGCGGACGCGCCCGACGCGACCGCCCGCCAGGAGGTCGAGAAGATCAACTTCGCCCTCGAGATGGGCAACAACGTCCTGCTGTACCTCGACGACATCCAGCACACCTCACCGGAGCTGCTGCAGAAGTTCATCTCGCTCTGCGACGCTCAGCGCCGCATCGAGGGCGTCTGGGACGGCCGCACCCGCACGTACGACCTGCGCGGCAAGCGCTTCGCGGTCTGCATGGCCGGCAACCCGTACACCGAGTCCGGGCAGCGCTTCCGGATCCCCGACATGCTCGCCAACCGCGCCGACGTGTGGAACCTCGGCGACGTGCTCTCCGGCCGCGAGGACCTGTTCGCGCTCAGCTACCTGGAGAACTCCCTCACCTCCAACCCCGTGCTCGCGCCGCTGTCCACGCGGGAGCGCGGCGACGTGGAGCTGTTCGTCCGCCTCGCACAGGGCGACACGACCGTGTCGCCGGACCGGCTCGCCCACCCGTACTCCGGACCGGAGGTCGAGCAGATCACCGCCGTGCTGCGCCGGCTGCTGCGCGTCCGCGAGGTCGTGCTGGCCGCGAACCGCACGTACATCGCCTCGGCCGCCCAGGCCGACGCCTCCCGCACGGAGCCGCCGTTCCAGCTCCAGGGCTCGTACCGGAACATGAACAAGCTCGCCGAGCGGATCGTGCCGGTGATGAACGAGGCCGAACTGGAAGCCGTCATCGACGACCACTACGTCGGCGAGGCCCAGACCCTCGCCTCCGGCGCCGAGGCGAACCTGCTCAAGCTGGGGGAGCTGCGCGGCACCCTCACCGCCGACCAGGCCGAGCGGTGGACGGCGGTCAAGGCGGCCTACCAGCGCTCCCAGGCCCTCGGCGGCGCGGAGGACGACCCGATGACGAGGGCGGTCGGCGCGCTGGGCCTCCTCGCCGACCGCGTCGCCGCCGTCGAGACCGCCATCACCCGCGCCACCCGAGAGTGAGCCGACGACCGGCCCACGAGGAAACGCGCCACCGGCTTCGGGTCACTTCGGGGGGTTGCACAGCGCGTCGTCGACCAGCTTGCCCTCGGCCTGCACCACGCGCAGGACATCGGCCGTCGAATCGGCGACCGTGCCGGACATCGAGAGCGTGACGCTGCGCCGGCCGTCGGCGGTGACGGCGGCGGTACTGATCCAGCCGGAGTCGCCGCCCTCGTGGCCCCAGTACCTGCCGCCGCACGACAGCGGGCGGGAGAAGAGCCCCAGCCCGTCGCGGGCGCCCGGCATGAGCTGCTCGAACTCCTTGCTGACCGGGATGGTCCGTTTCATCTCCGCAAGCTGTGCCGGGGGCAGGAGCCGGCCGCCGAGCAGGGCGCGGAAGAACCGGTTGAGGTCGGCGGTGGTGGAGACGAGTCCGGCCTCTCCACCGGCGAACGGACCGACCTGTTCGGTGACGTCCACGAGTGGCTCGCCGGGCTTGAACCTCTGGTAGCTGTCGGCGTGCGGCCGGGGCAGCGTGGGCGAGGTGCCCGGCCAGAAGGTGTGTGCGAGGCCGAGCAGCCGGACGATCCGGTCCCGTACCTCCTGATGCCAGGGGTGCCCGGTGACCCGCTGGGTGATCATGCCGAGCAGGACGTAGCCGGTGTTGTCGTAATTCCACCTCTTGCCGGGCCGGAAGTCCGGCCGGTGGCGCATCGCTCGGGCGACGATCTGCTCGGGGGTGTAGACGTCGTATCGGTGCCGGTAGAAGTCCTCCGCCGAGGTGTAGTCCGGGTAGTCGTCGTGGAGGCCGCTGGTGTGCTGGAGGAGTTGGCGGATGGTGATCGCGCGGCCGTCGTTGCCGCTTCCCGACACCACGCCGGGCAGCCATCGCTCGACCGTGTCATCCAGGGAGAGCCTGCCCTCACCGGCCAGTTGCATGATCACGGTGGCCACGAACGTCTTGGTGACGCTGGCGATCCGGAAGTAACCGTTCGGGGAGACGGGCCGCCGGCTCGTCAGGTCTGAGACGCCGCTGGTGACGGTCAGGTTCCGGCCGTCAGGGCCGGTCAGGCGGGCCTGGACTCCCGTCACGCCGAGTGCGGTGATCGCATCGGCGTCGCGTCGGAGCCGGGTTCGGTCGTCGTGCTGCGGGGCGGCGCTCACGCTGAGCGTAGTGGTGGAGATGGTTCCGGCCACGATGGCGGCCAGGGCCAGGTTTCGTCGGATGGATCGCATGGGCGTTGACGCTAGGTCCGGCGGAGGTGAGCGGACGATGCCGCTCACCAGTGGAAAAAAGGGGTAGCAGGCTGTAGTTCCGGGCTCGGTCCCATGGCCCAGACTTGGGCGGATGAACCACCATGCGGCCAGTCGCCTTTCGGCGATGTGGCGCGGTCTGGGTTATCTGCTGGGAAGCCTGTCGACCGCTGTGGTCGCCGTGTTCGCGCTGCCCGTGCTGATCGTCCCGATGACGGCCCGCGCCTGGGCGTCCTGGCACCGTCGCCGCGCGGACCGGATGCTGGGCCGTCCGCGTTCCGGTCCCGTCCGGGTCGGCACGTGGCGTGTTCTCGGGTGGCTGTGCACGTACATCGTGACCAGTCTGGCGTTCGGGCTCGTCACGGTGCTGTGCGCCGGCAACGCGGTGGCCACCGCCGTCACGGTGCCCTTGTGGTGGGCGTTGCCCGCCGGCACCCGCGCAGGCGGCTTCGCCGCCGGTGTTCCACTGACCGGGTGGGGCACGGCGTTGACCCTGGGGACCGTACAAATCGTCATCTTCGCGGCCCTGACCTACTGGCTGGTTCCCCTGCTGGCGCGCCTGCACGCCCGGATCAATGTCGCGTTGCTGTCCCCCTCGGCCGCGGAACGGTTGGCGCAGCGTGTGGAGACCCTGACCGAGACGCGAGCCGGCGCGATGAACGCGCACGGCGCGGAACTCCGGCGGATCGAACGTGACCTGCACGACGGCACCCAGGCCCGGCTGGTGGCCATCGCGATGCGGCTGGGCGCGGCCCGTGAGTCGCTGGGCGAGGACCCGGAGATGCTGGACAGACTCCTGCGGGAAGCGCATGAGGGTACCGAGGAGGCCATGGCGGAGCTCCGCGAGGTGATCCGGACGATCTACCCGCCGATCCTCGCCGACCGCGGCCTCACCGGGGCGCTGGCGGCGCTCGGAGCCCGGTCGGCGATCGACACCACCTTCGACATCGCCGACCTCGGAGCGGTCCCCGCCGCGGTCGAGACAGTGGCCTACTTCACGGTCGCCGAGGCGCTCACCAACGCCGCCAAGCACAGCCGTGCCACCCGGACCACCGTCCGCGTCACACGGGCCGGTGACCGGCTGTCGATCGAGGTCACCGACGATGGGATCGGCGGTGCCGACGAGACGCTGGGGACCGGGATCGCCGGAATTCGCCGTCGCGTCATGGCGCTGGACGGCACCGTCCACGTCCACAGCCCCGCCGGCGGCCCGACCACGATCGAGGTGAGCCTGCCATGCGGGTCGTGATCGCCGAGGACAACGTTCTGCTGTCCAGCGGGTTGGAACTCCTGCTGACCGCCAAGGGCTTCGACGTCGCCGCGATCGCCCAGGACGCCCCCGGCTTCGTCGCCGCCGTCACCGAGCACCGGCCGGACGTCACCATCGTCGACGTACGGCTACCGCCGTCCTTCCGCGACGAGGGCCTTCGCGCCGCCCTCCGCGTCCGCCGCCGGTATCCCGGCCTGCCGGTACTCGTACTCTCCCAGTACGTCGAGCAGCAGTACGCCAGCGAGTTGATCTCCGACGGGCGCGGCGGCGTCGGCTACCTCCTCAAGGATCGAGTGAGCCGGGTGAGCGAGTTCGTCGACGCGCTGCGGCGGGTCGCCGCCGGCGGCACCGTCATGGACCCCGAGGTGATCGCGCAACTCCTCACCCGTCGCGCCCACGACCCGATCGACGACCTCACGCCGCGGGAACGCGAAGTGCTCGCCCTGATGTCCGCGGGGGAGGACAACGCCGCGATCGCGGCCCGGCTCGTCATCACCGAGAACGCCGTCCACAAGCACATCGGCAACATCTTCGCCAAGCTGGGCCTCTCGCCGGACGACAGCGGCCACCGCCGCGTCCTCGCGGTCCTCACCTACCTCAGCCGCCGGCCGTGACGATGATCAGTTGCGGGATACTCGCACCCATGGTGCAGTTCGCTGACTTCGACACGCGCGGCTACCGGATGGTGGACGTACGAACCGGCTACGGGCAGTGGGTGAGCACGTACGAGGAGACGGTCGAGGACGTCATGGACCTCGCGCTGCTCGACGAGCTCACCGAGCCGTCGTGGACGACGGTCCGGCGCGCCGCCGACCTGGGCTGCGGCACCGGGCGTACGGCCGCCTGGCTGCGGCGGCACGGGGTGGCCGCCATCGACGGCGTGGACCTGACGCCCGAGATGCTCGCGGTGGCACGGTGGAAGGGCGGACACGACCGGCTGTTCGAGGCCGACGTGACGGCGACGGGGCTCGACGCGGGCGCGTACGACCTGGTCGTCTCCTCGCTCATCGACGAGCACCTGGCCGACCTGAAGCCGTTCTACGCCGAGGCCTGGCGGCTGGCGGAGCCGGGCGCGCGGTGCGTCATCGTGGCGTTCCATCCGCACTTCATCATGGCGTCCGGCATGCCCACCCACTTCACCAGCGAGTCCGGCGAGCCCATCGCGATCACAACCCATGTCCACCTGCTGAGCGACCACGTCATGGCCGGCATCGCGGCGGGCTGGAGGCTCGTCGAGATGCGGGAGGGCGTCATCGACGACCGCTGGCTCACGGTGAAGCCGAAGTGGGAGCGCTACCGCAACCATCCGATCTCCGCCGCCTTCGTCTGGCGCAAGGAGCCCTGACCGTCGTCACTAAGCGGCGTGGACACGTCCACGCATGCGGGCGAGAACACGGCGGGCGTGGCGGTCCTCGGTCTCGATCTCGGTGAGTGGCATGACGGGCAGCCTGACCTCAGAGAGCATGGGGATCTCCCGCAGCCGTGATCTCGCCGGATAGTTTCCGGTGGGAAGTTGATCGAGCTGCACCCACAGGGTCGGAGAAAGGCTCTTGACCAGCCGTACGTGCAACTCGCCATGGATGCAGCGATAGCGCACCGGTTGGGTCTCGGAGTTGCGGGGATCGTTCGAATAGCCCACCCAGTCCGCCCATTTCGCGATCCATTGCTGAGCCTTCATATCGTTCAGCAAGAAGATCAGCTCGTCCAAGGTTTCACCGTCGTCGGCCACCGCGATCTGGAAGGCTGTCACCGGGACGGGAGCGCCCTGCAGCGCCGCCGCCATGAGACCGTCCGCCATGTACGGACAGGGCAGTTGCGCGAACCACGACACGAACGATGTGAGCTCGATCTTCCAGCCGGTCATGCGATCCAGAAGGGGCCTGCCCGCCGCATCGCTGATCGCGGTATCGATCCCCGCCCACATGGGCTCTGCTTCCAGGTACAGCGCAAGGCCCATCGCGGCGAGGATCTTCTCGACCATCTCGAGTGTGACGCCGACTTTCGCCCGCTCCACGAGTGAGAGCATCGCGACACTGACGTCGGATGCGGTGGCGAGGTCTCGCAGGGACCACCGGCGCTCCAGGCGGGCCGAACGGATCAGTTCGCCCAGTCGCACCGCATTTTCCGATGCCGCCAGCGCCGACTGCCGTGGGTTCGACCGATCACTGTTCACCGTCTCAGCGTGACCGACCATAAGGCACCGGTGCGCGTCGCGGACAAGATTGTGGATAACGGGGCTGCGTCGCTGCGGGGCGGGCCATCTCGTTCTGGGGGCTTCAGCGACACTCAAAAACGCTCAGTGTGACTTAACCGCTCAGAACGAGATGGCCTTGCCTGGAGGCATGACCCGTCGGCCATGACCTCTACCCCAGCGTGCTGAGGAACTCCATGAGTACCTGGTAATAGGCGTTCGCCGGCGGAGTGCTTGCTCATCGTGCGGTGGGCCATCGCCCTGATTCGCCGGTCGACCTCCGAGGAGACCTCGTCGAGCGTCCGGTGCGGACCCGCGGTGAACAGCGCGAACGCGTCGATCGAGCCCTCGAGGTCGCCGGCGGCCATGGCGGGCATCCACCTGCCGAACACCTCGAGGGTCCAGGGGTCGGTGAACTCCGGTTCGCTGGTCCCGGCGCCGGTGACGACCAACGTGCGCACCAGGACATGACAACTAAGGTGTCATATTGGCGCGAGATTGACAACCAAGGTGTCATGATGGGCGGGTGGCCGATTCGCCGCTGGGGCCCGATGACCTTGCCGACCGGCTTGCCGAGGTGTTCGACCTGGTGGGTCCGCTCTACCGGCGGGCCCAGCGGAAGGTCGAGCAGTACACGCCGGCCGAGGGACTGTCCGTCGGGGTGCGCGCCGTCCTCGACCTGCTCCGCCAGAACGGGCCGATGACCGTGCCGCAGATGGGTCGCGCTCAGGCGCTCAGCCGGCAGTTCGTGCAGCGCATGGTTAATGAAGCGGCCGAGCGCGGCCTCGTCGAGACGGCGCCCAACCCCGCGCACCGGCGGTCATCGCTGGTCCGGCTCACCGGCGAGGGCGCGGCCGCCATCACCGCCCTCAAGGCCCGCGAGCGCGCCATGCTGGGCCGGGTCGGCGGCGACCTGACCGACGCCGAGATTTCGGCGTGCCTTCGGGTCCTGACGCGGATGCTCGAGTTCCTCGACGACGTCGACGTGAGCTGACCCGATCCCTGCCTCGTACGATGGTGCTGTCGGCCGCACGGCCCGGACATCGACCTATGGCTACGGGGGAGACCGGCGGGCGGGCGCGGGTGCACGGCCTCCCTGCCGAGAACACGAGTTTCGTCGGACGTCGGCGCGAGCTGGCCGAGGTCAGGCGAATGCTGTCCGACGCCCCCATCGTGACGCTGACCGGTCCGGGCGGGGTGGGCAAGACCAGATTGGCCTTGCGAGTCGCCGCCGTGGTGCACAGGGCCTTTCCCGACGGCGTGTGGCTGGTCGATCTCTCCTCGGTGCGGCACCGGGACCTCGTGGCCCGTTCGATCGCCGAGGCGCTGGGTCTGCGCGACAACTCCGCCCGGCCGGCCCTGGACATGCTGACCGGCCATCTGTGCGACAGACGGGCGCTGGTCGTCCTCGACAACTGCGAACACCTGGTGGATGAGTGCGCGGCCGTCGCGGGCGCGATCCTGCGGTCGGCGTCGCGGCTGCGGATCCTCGCCACCAGCCGGCACTCACTCGGGATCCTGGGCGAGCGGCTGCTGGAGGTGCCGCCGTTGGCATTGCCGGACGACGCTGCGGCGCGCGCTCCCACGCGGCTGCTCCAGCGCTCCGACGCGGTGCGGCTGTTCGCCGAGCGCGGCGCGGCCGCGGCCCCTGGATTCGCGGTCACCATGGCGAGCATGGGCGTGGTGGCCGAGATCTGCCGCCGGCTCGACGGGATCCCCCTCGGCATCGAACTGGCGGCCGCGCGCCTGCGGACCTTGCCGATCGACCAGCTGCTCATCCAGTTGGAGGACCGGTTCCGGCTGCTCGTCGGCGACGGCGAAGTGGTGCCCCGGCATCGGACGCTGCGTGCCTTGATCGATTGGAGCCACGACCTGTGCACGGTCAAGGAGCGATTGCTGTGGTCCCGCCTGTCGATCTTCGCCGGGAGCGTCGATCTGGAGGCGGCCGAGGCGGTGTGCGCCGGCGAGGGCATCGAGCGCCACGAGGTCGTCGATCTCATGATCGGACTGGTCGACAAGTCCATTCTGATCCCGCGACGGAACGGGCCGGTCGTCCGGTACCGACTGCTCGAGACGGTCCGCGAGTACGGCCGGGAGAGGCTGGAGCGGGCTGGCCGCGCACCGGCGTTCCGCCGACGTCACCACGACCATTACCGGAGGTTGGCGGGTGAGACCCGCGCCCGCATGTCCGGCCCGGATCAGCGGAGCTGGCTCGCGCGGCTCGAAGCCGAGCACGCCAACCTCCGGGTCGCCCTCGAATACGGTTATACCGAGGCCGGAGAGGCGCAGGCCGGGCTGGCGATGGCCGCCGACCTGATGTACCACTGGATCCACGGCGTCTACCTCGCCGAAGGACGCGGCTGGCTGGAGCGCGGGCTGGCGATGGAGACCCGGCCCTCAGGCGCGCGGCTGCACGCCTTGTGGACGACCGGCGTGCTGGCCGTCATTCAGGGAGACGCTCGTGGCGCCGAGACGATACTCCGGGAGTGCCGGAGCCTCGGCGAACTCCTCGGCGATCCGGCCGCCCTCGCCTACGCCGCCCTCTGCGCGGGAATGCTGGCCCTCGCCCGCGAGGACGCGGAATCGGCGATTCCGCTGCTGGAAGAGGTGGTGAGCCGCCAGCGGTCGATCGGCGACCACACCGGTGCCGTGGAGGGCCTCATCCGGCTGTGCGCGGCCCATTCGATCGCGGGCGACGAAGCGCTCGCGATCGCCGTCGGGGAGGAGTCGCTCGCGATGTGCCGGCGGCACGGCGAGCGCTGGCACCAGGCGTACACGCTGACCGTGCTCGGTGCCGCGGTCTTCCGGCAGGGTGACCTGCCGCGCGCGAGCGCACTGGTGTCGGAGGCCGTGCGGCTCAATCGTTCCCTGGACGATCCGCGGGGTGTGGGCCTGAGCCTGGAGGTCCTCACCTTGATCGCCGCCGCGCAGGGCCGATTCGGTCGGGCGGCCCGGTCGTACGGCATCCTGCACTCGATCTGGGACATGGTGGGCGGGCGCCCGCTGTCGGGCTACATGCACCCGGTCGCTCACGGCGAGGAATCCGAACTCCGGGTACGCCGTGCCCTGGGCGAGTCCGCGTTTCAGGCCGAGTACCGGCGGGGCGCCGCACTGGACTACGACGAGGCACTGGAATACGTGCTGGGCGAACGACGGTCTCCCGCCGCCTCGCCCGGCGACCGGCTCCCGCCGCTGACGCCGCGGGAGAGCCAGGTGGCCCGATTGATAGCCAGAGGACTGAGCGACAAGGAGATCGCCGCCTCCCTGGTGATCGCTCCGCGGACGGCCGAAGCGCACGCCCAGCGCATCCTCACCCGACTGGGGTTCGACTCCCGCGCCCGGATCGCCGTCTGGGTGACCGAACGGGACCAGCGCGGCTGATCCTGCTCACGGGCTGTCCGAAATCTAGACGGGGAACCGCAGGTGAGCGTCCCGCAGGTGCTCCGGCAGGTGGGTGTGGTGTTCCTGGCCGAGGTGGCGCACGGGGGCGCATTTGAGCCCGTTGACCAGGCGGGGCAGGGGCGGATCTTGGGTGGTGCACGAACAGGTGGACGTGGTCGGTTTCGCTGCTGAATTCCTGGAGTCGCACATCGACGTCGGTGTGTACTTGTAGCCTTACTGACTGTGAAGCTGGTAGTGCAGGTGAAGCTGCTGCCGACGCCTGAGCAGGCGACGGCACTCGCGGCGACCCTGCCCCGGTGCAACGCCGCGGCCAATGAGGTGTCGGCGGTCGCGTTCGAGAAGGGCGTGTTCGCCCGCCAGAAGCTGCAAAAGCTCGTCTACGCGGACCTGAAGGCGCGGCGCCTGTCGGCACAACCCGCGCTGCATGTGATTCGTAAGGTCGCCGACGCCTACACCACCCTGCACGCCCAGATCGAAGCGGGCCTGCTAGGCGATGAGCATTCGCGGCGGCGCCGCAAAGCTGAGTCCAAGCCCATCGCCTTCCGGGCTGACGCAGCGCAGCCGTTCGACGACCGCTGCCTTTCCTGGCAGCTCGACGCTCGAAGCATCTCAATCTGGACCACTTCGGGCCGGGTCCGCGACATCGCCTTCACCGGCGAGCCGGGGCAGGTGAAGTTCCTGGCGACCCACCGCAAAGGCGAAACCGACCTGGTCCACCGCGATGGGATGTTCTTCCTGATCGCGACCTGTGAGGTTGAAGCAGCCCCGCAGTTCGAGCCGGCCGATTGGATCGGGGTGGATCGGGGGATCGTGAACCTGGCCACCACCTCCGACGGTGACAACCACCAGGGCAAGGGCCTACAGCGGTATCGCAGGCGCCAGGCCCGGCTGCGCGCCGAGCTGCAGGCCAAGAAAGCTGCGGGGAGCCGGTCGGCGGCCCGGCGTCTGGCCCGCCGGTCCGCGCGGGAGGCGCGGCACGCCTCCAATGAGAACCACAAGATCAGCAAGAAGATCGTGGCCGACCGAGCCGCACGCCCGGCCGTTCACGGTCGAGAAGCTGACGAAGCGTTTACCCGATCGTCTCTGTCGGCATCGCCGAGCAGGACCTCGTCGGAGTCGGCGCCGGACTGGCCAACGGAGGGTTCATCCCCTTCGTCAGTGCGGCCGGACCGTTCCTGACCGGCCGGGCCACCGAGCAGACCAAGACCGACGCCGCCTACAGCGGTGTCACACTGGGCCGCCGGGTTCAGCGGCCCGACGTACCTGCGCATTCCCTTCAAGGTGCTGGCTTGGTTCTGACGGTGACTTCGCCGGGCTGAAGGCGGTGCGCAGCGCCTCTTCGAACGGATCGAGGCGCTCAAGCGCGACGGCGTGTCCTTCATCTACGTCAGCCACCGGCTCGACGAGATCGCCCGCATCTGCGACCGGATCGTCGTGATGCGGGACGGGCAGGGCGTCGCGTCCCACCCGACCGCCGAGGTGCCCGTGGCACGGCTGGTGGAGGAGATGGTCGGGCGTAGCATCGAGCGGATCTTCCCCGACACCGGGACCGCACGGCCCCGGGAGGTGCTCCGCGTCGACGGCCTCACCGCCGCGGACGGCTCCTTCCGGGAGGTGTCCTTCGAGGTGCGGGAAGGGGAGGTGCTCGGCATCGCGGGCCGCGCGACGCGATCGAGGCCGGGGTCGTGCTCGTCCCGGAGGACCGCAAGAACCAGGGCGCCGTGCTGGGACATGACGATCGGCGACAACGTCGCGCTGCCGAACCTCGACCGGAGAAGGTGGTGATCGCGAAATGGCTGCAGCGCCGTCCCAAGGTGGTGACCCTCGACGAGCCCACCCCCTCGTGACGGGGGCCGGCAGCGGCATCGGCCGGCGGATCGCGACCGGGCTGGCCGAGATGGGCGCCGACGTCGCGTGCCTCGACCTGCCGGGCAGCGACCTGACCGGCACCGTCCAGTCGATCAAGGACGTGGGCCGCCGGGGCCTCGCCGTCCCCGCGGACGTCACGCGCGAGGACGAGCTCGCGGAGGCGGTCGACCGTACCGAGCGCGAACTGGGCCCGCTCCGGCTCGCGGTCAACGCCGCGGGCATCGCCAACGCCGCGCCCGCGGAGGAGATGCCGACGGAGCAGTGGAGCCGGGTGATCGACGTCAACCTCACCGGGGTCTTCCTCTCCTGCCAGGCGGAGGGGCGGGCGCTGTTGCGCAACGGCGGAGGCTCGATCGTCAACATCGCCTCGATGTCGGGCACGATCGCCAACCGCGGGCTGACGCAGGCGCACTACAACGCGTCCAAGGCCGGGGTGATGCACCTGACGAAGAGCCTGGCGACGGAGTGGTGCGACCGGAAGGTCCGGGTGAACAGCGTCAGCCCCGGCTACACGGCCACCCCGATGAACCGCCGCGCCGAGGTGGCCGAGAGGGTCAAGGGGTTCGAGGCGGACACGCCGCTCGGCCGGATGGCGACGGTGGACGAGATGGTCGGGCCGGTGGTCTTCCTGCTGAGCGACGCCGCGAGCTTCGTCACGGGAACCGACCTGCTCGTCGACGGCGGGTTCGTCTGCTGGTAGGGATCCCGGACGCGTTCAGGCGGCGCTTTCTATGCCGATTTCTTACGCTTGCCGCTGTAGAGATTGATCACATCAGTGAGATCTCAAAAGGGTCACTGTTGAGTTGATCTTGTAGCTAGCGTGGCGATCATGAGAATATCTCGCCTCTCTGGCAGAGGTCTGCTCGGCATGGCCGTCGCCGGTGCGCTGGTGGGATCGGCCGTCGCGCCGGCCCACGCCGCGGTCAAGCCCAAGAGACCCGACGTCTCCATCAGCCCGATCGCGACGTATCTCCAAGAAGAGATGGACTCCCTGAAGTTCCAGGAGGTCCTCGACACCGACCCGGTCACCACGGCCGCCCAGGCACGGACGCTCAAGGCGAACTCGGTCGACAAGGACGCCCAGAAGCCGAAGCAGTTCAAGGCCGGCGCCGCGGCGACCGACTACCAGCCGATCTTCCAGCAGCCGCAGGTCGACGCCACGGTCATCGAGCTGGACCAGGACAACCGGCCGGTGTCGTCCGGCACGGTGCTGATGAGCCCGCAGTACCCGCACGGCAAGATCGTCCTGACCGACAAGGACTTCCACACCAGCGATGTGCGCTGGCGGCAGTGGGACGACTCCGGCTGGTACACCAACAAGGGTCAGGGCACGATCGACGTGGTGCCGGGCCGCGAGAACGCCTCGACCGACTTCATGCTGCCCTACCCGGCCTCGGTCCTGAAGCTGATGATCAACTTCGGGGTGCTGCGGCTGGTCGACAAGGGCGTCATCAAGCTCGACGACACCTATGCCTACAACCCCACCACGGTCAGCTCGCTGTGCGGCAACGCGAGCAGCGACACGATCCGCAACTACATCGACGCGTCGCTGACCTGGTCCTCCAACCCGGCCTCCTGCGCACTGCTGAAGATGCTGTGGGACCACGACGCGGTCAACGACCTGAACCAGACCTTCCAGGACCTGGGCCTGGAGACGCTGCAGGTCAAGGAGACCAACCCGGCCAACGGCGGGCACTGGAGCAACCCGGTCACGATGAGCTCGCTCGACACGGCCAAACTGCTCACGCTCATCAACGGCGCCCCGGGCACCGTCTGGACCGCTCCGAACGGCAATGCGGTCACCGCCGACGTGCTCAGCCCCTCGTCGCGGGAGTTCTTCAAGAAGGAGCTCGGCGACCAGGGCATGAACGACGTGCTGTCCACCTCGAACTGGTGCGGCGCGGACTACCCGGCCCCCGGAATGCCGCAGGTCGTGCCGCAGCGGTGGATCGCCGCCGACGGCACGGTCACGGTCGACGGTGACGCCTACCAGCACGACGTGCGGCCCTGCAACGCCAGCGCCGAGGTGACCTTCGCCCACAAGACCGGCCTGGTCAGCAACTCCGGCAGCGACGCCGGAATCGTCCGCAACCTGCCCGGCAAGAACGGCCGCAACTACATCATCGCGGTCTTCTCCAACCTCGGGAACCAGTACATCGACCCCAACCGCCCGCCGACGGCCCCGGGCGCCCACCCGGTCGCCTACAGCGAGAAGTACGCCCAGCTCGGCCTGGCGATCGACAAGTACGAGGCCACGCTCGGAGGCGCCAACGCCGCCCGCCGGTGATGAGCGTGCGGTGACGGGAGCCCGATCCGGCCCCGCCACATGAGAGACGGCCGCCGTGAGGTCTCCCGCAAGGAGTCCGCACGGCGGCCGTCCGCGTCTGCTCAGCCCCTCCCGAGACGTGCGCGCAACCGGTCGCGGGCGGCGGGCCACTCCGCGGGGATCATCGAGTAACAGACGGTGTCCCGAACGGAGCCGTCGGGCAGGATGCGATGGCTGCGCAGCACCCCTTCCCGCTGCGCGCCGAGGCGTTCGATGGCCCGTTGCGAGCGTTCGTTGCGGTGATGGGTGTGCCAGCCCACCCGGCCCGCGCCCAGCACGTTGAACGCCCGCTCCAGCAGGAGGAGCTTGGCCTCGGTGTTGAGGGCCGTCCGCTGCCAGCGGGCGCCGATCCACGTGTGCCCGATGCACAGGCCGCGATGCGCTGGTTCGATCTCGTAGTACGACGTCGTGCCGGCGACCTCCCCGGTGGCCGCGTCGATCTGGACCCAGGGCAGGCGCGTTCCGCGAGCCACCTGGGCCAGATCGTTCTCGACCATGCGGCGTGCCTCGTCGAGGTCGGCCGGCTGCCGGACGTTCAGCCACCGCCAGACCTCAGGGTCCTTGCCCGCCTCGAAGAGTCCCTCGGCGTGCTCGGGACCGAGCGGCTCCAGACGGACGTGGCGTCCGTCCAGGACCGGCCGCTCGAACCATGCGCTGTTCATGAGCGGCACATTAGGAGCGTTGGGCGCTGCCCGAAAAGGGCCAGTATGTGCCGCTTCGGGGCAGACCACTTGCCTCGTCGCCCGCCGTACGGATCGTGGGCGGGCCTACATCCGGCGTCGAGCGGTCTTGTTCGACATCATCCCCATGCCGACCGCGCCCATCCCGAAGAGGAAGATCAGGGCACCGGTGATGACGTTGTTGATGACGGTCGACGCCGTGGCCGAGGATCCCCTGACCACCCACGGCGCGATGATCGTCCACACGCCGATGAGGGGGACGACCCAGGCGACGCCGTGCGTACGCCCGTACGCCGAGGCGAACCCCACCGCCAGCAGCGTGACCGCGATCCCGCAGAGCAGGTTGTTCACGGTGAGCGTCGTGGCGCGGGTGTGGAACGCGATGACCCACGGTGAGATGGCCAGGTACAGGCCGCTCAGGAAGGTGAGACCGTCGACCGCGTGGGCGGATGTCGTCTCGGCGACGCGGTCGTACCGGGCGCGGAGCTCCGCTATGTCGGGATGCTGCTCCATGCCGGCCATGGGACGCGCGGACATGTGACCCACCACCTTTCTCTGCTGCGAATCGGTCGCTCTATCCGCCACTTTCCCGCTGTAACAACGACAATTCCGATCAAACGCAACGGTTTCGTCAAATCGTGTGATCTCTGGCGATCGATCCCGCGCTCCCGTCCGCCGAGGGTTTCCGGGGCTCCGACCCCGAAAACCCTCGGCGGGAGCGGTCAGCCGTCGACCTCCACGGCGATCGTCTCCGTGTAGTGCAGGTGGCCGAAGTACGTCACGCGGACCAGCGCCCACCAACTTCCCGGCCTGGCCGTCCGGGGCGCGTGGAGCTGGAAGGGCACGGTCGTCTCGGCACCCGGGGCAACCTCGAAGCCTCGCGTCCACGGGGTGATCAGGACGTCGTGGTCCGGGCCCCACGTGCCGTACGGGCTGATGAGCTGCGCCTCACCGCGGATCGGCGCGGCGGCGGAGTTGCGGAGCCGTACGGCGATCTCGGCGTCGTCTCCCGGCCGGAGCCGGGGCGCGGGGGAGGCCAGGGCGACCTCCAGCGGTTCTCCCGCGAGTTCCGTGCCGACCTGCACGGTGACGACGTCCTCGATGACCTGGCCCAGGTCGTCGCGGATCCGGGCGCCTACAAAGTAAAGGCCCGGAGCCGCTCCCGACGCGTCGACGGTCAGCTCGTACTCGGCGAACTCGCCGGGCGCGAGCCGGTAGTCCAACGTCGGGCCGGTGACGGTGAGCCCGTCCGGGACGTCCAGTTCGACCCGCCCGGCCGCCTCCGGGCCTGAGGCGGCGACGGTGAGCCGGAGCGGCCCGGGCTCCGTCAGCGAGAGCCGCTGCGGGGACAGGTGCACCGCCGTCGGGAGGTTGCCGAGGGGCGCGGGTCCCTTTTGATGCAGCCAGTAGCGGCCGAACACCGGCTGGACCGGTTCGGTGCCCGACGCGAGGGCGGAGCCGCCCTGCGTCAGGTCGCCGGCCGGGTGCAGGCGGACGGTGACGATGTCGGCGGCGCCCAGCCGGAGCTCCTCGACCGTCACCGCTTCGCCGCCGGACTCCAGCAGGTCGGTCCGGCCGGCCTCGGTGACGCCGGTGAACAGGCCGATCCGGGCCGTCGTGGGGCGGCCGGCGGACTCGTACACGCGGACCGTCACGCCCTCGGCGGGATCGATCCGGCCGGGACGGGCGGCAGCCAGGGGGTTGCCGGCCGGCTTGAGGGCGGACAGCAGGACGTTGTCCGGCTCGACCGTCACCAGGCCGTCCGCGGGTGCGGCCTCGCCGGGATGCGCCTCCGCGGGCCGGGCGAGCACGACGTGGTTGTACTCCTGCCCGGCGCGGACGAACCCGGCCGCGCGCCAGTCGCCCTCCCCGGCCACGAGGGAGTAGCCGAAGGTGTGGTTCCAGTGCTGCCACGACAGGCTCGACCCGTCGGGAGCGGTGCGCAGCGGGCCGTCGATCCACACCCCGCTCGGCCAGGTGCTGCAGGACCGCATCAGGTTGAGGTACACCCGGCCGTCCGGCGTGGCGACCGTGCCCGGCATACCGGCGTTCAGCAGCGCGATCGAGCGGCCGTCGTACGGGGCGTCCGACCCGTCCAGCCCGGCGGGCCGCCGGACCTCGATCGTCGCGTCGTCGAGGTCGGCGCACAGCCCACCGACCTCGGCGACGATGAGCACCGGCAGGTCCCGTACGTCGCGCAGGTCCGCGCCCGGCACCCAGATCTCGGCCAGCGGACGGGCGGCGGGCACGAAGACGCGGCCGTGCTCGGCCAGCGCCGCCTCGTACGCCGGGCCGGCCGCCGCGAGGACCTCGGCGGCGAACGGGTTGTCCGCCGGGCCGCCGAGGACGATCCGCGCGTCGGGCAGGTTCGAGTCGACGTCGAGCGCGCCGTAGCGCGGGCCGTCGGGGCGGCTGAACGTCGCGGTCACGCCCTGGGCGGCCAGGGCGGCCAGCACGGTGCGGGCGGGCTCGCCCTCGTCCGTGCCGATCACCTCGGCGACCCCGACGGCGTGCTCCTGCCGGGAGCCGTCGTCGCCGGTCAGCGCGATCCGAACGGTGGCGCTCAGCGCGGTCCACGTGTGGGCCGGGTTGTCGAGCGTCCACAGGTCCTCGGCGCTGTCGGCGTCCGGGAACCCGAAGGGCCGGCCGATGGCGGCGAAGCCCACCTCGGACACCGGGCGGCCGCCGGGGACGTCCAGGTCGAAGCCGACCCGCAGCAGGTGGTCCTGGCCGATCGAGCCGCCGACGTGGGTGCGGAAGTCCACCCGGTCGACGCCGTCCCACAGCAGGACCTCGCCGGTGACGGTCAGTCCGTCCAGGGTCGTCTCGGTGACGAGGCGGCGTCCGATCGGCGACTCCTCGACCCGGACGGTGGCGCGGCGTTCGCCGGTGCCGTGGCCGGGGCCCGCCGGCAGCAGGTGCCAGGGGCCCTCGCCCCAGACGGGGTGGGTGGGGTGCTCCTCCTGCAGGTACAGCTCGCCGCCGAGCCCGCCCGGCCGGAGCAGCTCCCGGCCCGTCCGCAGGTCGCGGATCGAGGTGAGGGCGCCGCCGCGCGCGGGGTCGGCGGTCACCGCGAACGCCGCGTTGCCCGCCTCCGTGCCGGCGCCCGGGGACCAGCCCGCGGGCAGCTCGTCGGCGTCGACGACGTGGTAGACGCGGTAGCCGAGCGACGGCACCGCGCGGGCGAGGAAGGTGAGCGTGACCTCTTCCACCGCGCCGCTCTCGGTCGTGCGCACGCCCTCGGCGAGGCACGGCACGGTCTCGCCGGCGTCGTCGACGAGGCGCAGCCCGGGACGCGGTTCGTCGAAGGTGAGCCGGACGGTGGTGATGCCGTCGCGCGCCCAGGACAGGGTGTTCGCCACGATCACGGGACGGCCGGGGCCCGTCGTGTCGGTCCGTGCCGCCAGGTGGTCCAGGGCGGCGGTGCGAACGGTCTCGCCCAGCTCGTACGCCTCGCGCCAGCCGGCGAGCAGGTCGACGTACACCTGGTCGGACTCGCTGCCGGTGATGGCGTCGTGGTGCGCCCCGTACGCGAGGAGCCGCCACGCCTTGTCGACGGCCTCGGCCGGGTACGCCGCGCCGGTCAGGGTGGCGAGCGTGGCCAGCCGCTCGGCGTCGAGCACCGCCACCTCGGCGGCCCGCTGCGCCTGCTTGGTGTCGATGTAGGAGACGTCCTTGCCGGTATAGACCGGGTTCATGTCGCGGGTCTGCGGCACCGGCACCGCGCGGCGCTCGCCCAGCTCCTCGCGGACCGCGGCGAAGAACTCCTTGGGCAGGCCCACGACGAAGCGCGGCCAGACGTACCGCTTGTTCCAGTCGCGCTGCACCTGCGTGCTCCAGCGGGACGGCACGACGTGGTCGGCGCCCACCGGGAGCAGGACGTTCCGCGTGGCCGCGACCGGGCTCAGCTCGCGGAACTGGCCGTACGCCAGGTCGGCGGCCTGTTCGAGGGTCTTCGCCTGCTCCTCCATGACCCAGCCCGCGCCGTAGTGGTTGGCCATGTACGCGGTCAGCACGCCCCGGCCGCTGGGGGAGATCCACTCGAACTCGGCGGGGAACTGCATGCGCTCGTTGTCGCCGACGTGCCGGTTCGGGCCCCACATGTGGAACGGGCCGCGCGCCCAGGCCGAGGAGGTGAGCCCGGCGTCGGCCATCAGCCCGGGGTAGGCCGGGTCGTGGCCGAACACGTCGAGCATCCACGCCGACTGCGGGTCGCCGCCGACGACGTCGCGCTGGTAGCCGATGCCGTAGACGGCGTTGCGGATCGTCGACTCGGGGTGGGTGAGGTTGGTGTTCGGCTCGTTGTAGTTGCCGCCGACGAGCTCGATCCGGTCCTCGTCCAGGAATCTCCGCAGGTCCGCGCGGTCCTCCGGGTACACGTCCCAGTACGGCTTGAGATAGTCGATCTCCGCCAGCACGAACTTGTAGTCCTCGTCGCGTCGGGCCGCGTCCAGGTGGAGGCGGACCAGGTCGAACGCGGTCCGTACCTCCTCGGGGCGGCGTCCCTCGGCGGCCGGCAGGTCGTACCAGGTCTCGGTGAAGCCGGCCTGGGTGTTCCACCACACCGGGTCGTAGTGGAAGTGCGAGACCATCCACATCGTCCAGCCGGTGACGGCGGCGACGATGTCGCCGTCGAGCGTCACCCGGGCCTCCGGCGCGCCGAGCGTCTCGGCGACGGCGGTGACACGGCGGACGGCACCCTCGGTGACGGGCTCGGCGAGCCGTACGCCGACCTCGGCGACCAGGGTCTCGCCCGGATCGAGGCGGGAGACGATCGTCGGCTCGGGGGTCGTCACGGCCGGGCCGGTGAGCGACACCCGGATCTCGGTAAGGGGGGAGTCGGCCCCGGTGAGCGTCACGCGGACGATCTGTCGGGGATGCGACGTCGAGCCGGCGAACAGGTCGGTCGACTCGATGGCGGCGATGCGCATGAAGGCTTTTCCTCCGGCTCAGCCCTTGACGGCGCCCTGCAGTGCGAACGCGTTCCCCAGCGTGCGCTGGGCCACGGTGTACAGCAGGACGACGGGCAGCGAGTACAGGATCGAGAAGGCGGCCAGCAGTCCGTAGGAGGAGTACGCTCCCGCCCCTCCGAAGTACTGGTAGATGGCCACTGCGGCCGGCTGTTTCGCCGGATCGATCAGCAGGATGAACGGGACGAAGAAGTTCCCCCAGGTGAGGGCGAAGGTGAAGGTGAACACCACGGTCGTACCCGGCACCATGAGCGGCAGCACGATCCGCAGCAGCGCCCGCAGGCCGGACGCCCCGTCCACCCACGCCGCCTCCTCCAGGGAGATCGGCACCTCGTCCATGAAGTTCTTCAGCATCCAGATCGCCATCGGCAGTCCGATGGCGGTGAGGAACAGGACGGTGGCCGGGATCGAGTCGAGCAGGTCCAGCTGGACGAACAGGCCGTACACCGGGACCATGATCGCCGTGACCGGCAGCCCGGTGGCGAACAGCAGCCCGAGCAAGATCGGGCGGCCGAATCGCCGGCTGTAGCGCGACAGCGGGTACGCCGCGGGCGCGCCGAGCAGCAGCGTCAGCAGCGCCGAGCCCATCGACAGCACCAGGCTGTTGGCCAGCGCGTGCAGGTTGTCGCCGGTGAGCACGTCGGCGAAGTTGCGCAGGGTCAGGTGGTCGGGGATGGACGTGTCCAGCGGCGGGCTTTCGGAGACCGACGCGAGGAACAGCCACCCGAACGGCGCGAGGAACGCCAGCGCCACCACGGCCAGCACCGCGTACGCGGCCACGGCGGCGCTGCGCCGGTTCGGCGCGGTGGGAGAGGCGACCGCCATCGTCACACCTCCTTACGCATGGCGCGCAGGTAGACCAGCGAGAACACGGCACCGACCCCCAGCAGCACGATCGCGAGCGCCGCGCCGTAACCCAGGTGGTAGAACTTGAACGCCTCCTGGTACATGAAGATCGGCAGCGTCTGGCTCTTGGTGCCGGGACCGCCGCCCGTCATGGCGAAGATCAGCGTGAAGACCGCGAGGGTCTGCAGCGTGATCGTCATCAGGTTGGTCAGCATCGCCCGCCGGATCAGCGGCAGCGTGATGTGGCGCAGCCGCTGCACCGCCGACGCGCCGTCCACCGAGGCGGCCTCCAGGAGCTCGTCCGGCACGTTCGACAGCGCGGCGGAGTAGACGAGCATGGAGAACGCCGTGCCGCGCCAGACGTTCGCGATCGTCACCGCCAGCAGGGGACTCGCGTACAGCCAGCTCTTCCCGTGCAGGCCGACGGCGTGCAGGATCGCGTTGAGCGTCCCGTGGTCGGACAGGAACGCGTACCACATGAACGCCGCGACCAGCTCCGGCAGCACCCACGCGCCCACCACGATGCTGCCGACGATCGAGCGGACGATCCGGCGACGGCCGTTCATGAGCAGCGCGAGCGCGAGGCCGCCGAGGTTCTGCCCGACGACGGCCGAGCCGACGACGAAGACGACGGTCAGCCACAGGGATTTGGTGAACTCCGGGTCGGAGAACATCTGCCGGTAGTTGCGCAGGCCCACCAGGTGCGGCGAGCTGGCGCCCGCGCCGGTCAGCGCGATGTCGGTGAAGGACGCGTAGACGCACCACAGGATCGGCCCGACGAAGAACAGCGCGAGCAGGCCGAACGCGGGCAGCAGCGGCAGCGCCCGTCCGGCGGCCCGCCGCCCGCGCCGGGCGGGCGGGCGGCGGGTGACGGGGCGCTCGGCCAGGTCGACGGCGACCATCAGGGCGTCCTTCCGGCCATGGAGCGCGGGCGGCGCATCAGGGCTTCGCCTCCACCTTGTCCGGGCCGGCGATCTGCTTGACCTGGCCCGCGAAGTCGTTCATCGCCGACTGCGGGGAGCCCTGGTTGGTCACGACGGCCTCGGTCGCGGCCTGGAGCTGGTTGGAGATCTGCGGGTAGACGCTGTAGGCGGGCCGGTACTGGGTGACGGACACCAGGTTGGTCCAGAACTTCTGGGTCGGGTTGCCCGCGACGTACCCCGGGTCGTCGACGACGTCCTTGCGCACCGACACCTGCGTCGCCTTGACGTAGAAGTAGAGCGAGTTCTCCTTGTTCATGGCGAGCTGCACCAGCTTCCAGGCGGCCGCCGCCTGCTTGGTGCGGGCGCCGATGGACAGGAGCCAGCCGCCGGACATCGTGACCTTGCCGGGCGCCTGTCCGTTCTGGGTGGGCATGGGGGCGGTGCCGAGCGTGCTCGACCACTGTGGCCAGGGGTTCGCCCCGCCGGGGATCCACGCCTGCGGCAGCCAGGAGCCGTCCAGGTCGATGGCGATCTTGCCCTTGGGCAGCTCCTGCCCGGCGACGTTGTCGCTCCAGTGCGGGTCGAGCGCCTGCTGCGGCGTCGGGCCGAGGCCGGAGGAGTAGACCGTCTTCAGGAAGTTGAATGAGTCGCCCATGCCCTTGCTCGGGACGATCCACTTCTTGGTCTGGTCGTCGTACAGCTTGTCGGCGGTGCCGTACAGCAGCATCTCGAAGCCCTGCATGGAGGCGGCCTCGCCGACGCCCTTGCCCGCGTAGACGTTCAGGGGGATGACGCCGGGGACCTTGGCCTTGATCTGCCGGGCGGCGGCCAGGACGTCGTTCCAGGTCTTCGGCTGCCAGTCCGCCGGGAGCCCGGCCTTGGCGAAGATCTGCTTGTTGTACCAGAGGCCACGCGTGTCGGTGCCCATCGGGATGCCGTACGTGTGGCCGTCGGAGGCCTGCCCGGCCACCTTGGCGGCGTCGAAGAACTGCGACCAGTCCGGCCACGACTTCAGGTTGTCGTCGAGGGGCGCCAGGAAGCGCGCCTGGGCGTCGGAGTTGACGAAGAACGTGTCCTCGTAGGCGACGTCGGGCGCGGTGCTCGGGGAGCGTCGCAGGAGGTTGAGCTTGGTGTAGTAGGAGTTCTCATCCGCCTCGATGGGGATGAGCTTCAGCTTGTAGCCGGGGTTCTGCTGTTCGAAGACGGGCTTGATCTTCTTGAACAGCTCGTCCGCGCCGATGAAGTTGCCGAACTTCTGGTACGCGACCTTGATCGTCTTGCCGTCCGAGGATCCGCTGCTGCCGCAGGCGCTCGCGGTCGCCGCGACCATCACCGCCGTCATCACGAAGGCCGATTTCCGACGCATGTGCGCTCCCTCCAGGGGGATTTGCCACTGTGATGTGGCAAATCTGGATGCTGGAGCGTTCCAGGTCAAGGGCTCTGGCCCAATGGGTTACGAACGCGTTACCGATCGGCCAGTAGGCGATCAATATGCCCAGGTCAGCCGCGTACGACCGGGAGGCCCGTGATGGCGCTGATCCGGTCGGCGGCCAGCGTGACGCCGGCCGCCGGGGTCCACCGCCGGGTGAGCACGCCCTCCAGGAGCACCTGCAGCTGAGCGGAGACGAGGGCGTACACCGGCGAGGACGGCCGTACGACCGCGTGCTCGAGCAGCACCGCCGTCTGGGCGTGGAACGGCGACACCGGCGCCATCGCGTCCAGCACGCTGCGGCGCGGCGGGAGCTGGCCGGTCTCCGCGCACAGGTCCGCCAGCCGCTTCGGCGCGGTGGCCGCGCGCAGCAGCCGCATCGCCAGGTGAGGGTTCCGCGCCTGGCGGGGGATGCAGTAGACCATGCCGCCGCACAGGATCGCCGGCGGCCCGTACGGCCCGGCGGGCAGCGGGACGAACCCGAACCGCTCGGCGACCTCGGAGAGCGTGCCGCCGATCTCGGCGGCGAGCAGCTCGGCGTGGTAGCTGGCGCCGACGAACAGGTCCGCCCGCCCGGCCGCCAGCAGCCGGGCCGCCTTGTGCCGGTCGTAGGTCACCACCTCGGCCGGGAGGACCCCGTCGTCGACGAGGCGGCGCAGGAACCGCAGCGTCTCCACCGTCGCGGGGGAGTCCAGCGTCACCGCCTCGGGGGTGAAGATGGTCGCGCCGTTCGCGGCGAGCAGTCCGACGAGCGCGTACGTCGCGGTCTCCGTCGCGGCCGGGCCGCCCGGCATCACCAGGGCGTATCGGTCGCGGGGCAGCCCCTCCGCGAGCGTACGGCCCAGGGCGCGCAGGTCGCGCCACGTGGCGGGCGGGGACGCCCCGGCGGCGTCGAGGGCCTCCCGGCGGTACCACAGGCCGGTGACGTCCGCGTCGGCCTGCACGGCCACGATGTCGTCGCCCTCCAGCCGGTACGCGTCGGCGAAGGGCGGGAGGAAGTCGGCGTCGTGCTCGCCGGCGGCCCATTCGGGGTCCAGTTCGCCGATCCGGGTGAGCATGTGCGACTCGGCGAACTCCGCCACCCACACCGAGTCGACCAGCGCCAGGTCCGGCCCGCGCCCCTCGGCGATCGCCCGGCGGAACACCCCCCGCAGCTCGGCGAGCGGCGCCGACGTGATCGACAGCCGCAGGTCGTTGCCCGCCGCTTCGCGCAGCTGGTCCTCCCACGCCTGGTCACAGGTGATCACCGAGATCTCCGGCGCCGCGCTCAGCGTCCGCATCCAGTCGGGATTGACGAAGGTGCCGCGTCGCCGGTGCCGGACCACCACCCCTTCGGCCGCCAGCTCCGACAGGGCCCGTGCCACCGGCGTACGGCTCAGGCCGTACGCCGCGCACAGGTCGTGCTCGGTGGGCAGCCTGCCGTCCACGCCGTACTCGCCGCGCTCGATGTCGGCCAGCAGGCGTCGCTTGAGGCGGTAGTAGGCGGGTAGAGGCTGAGCGGTGTCCATGAACGTCCTCGGTCCGGGATCAGGTTAAGCATATTTGCCGTCCGCCAGCGACAAATACCGACGAGGACCCTCGACCGGCTAGGGCGTCGTCAACGCGGCGAGCGCATCGCCTAGGGTCACCAAGCAGGCGTACGGCCTCGCATCGGGCGGAGCAGTACATACCGCCCGACCAGTTCACACTGACCAACGCCACGATTCGGGGGAACAAGGATGCCGCTCACGTCACGTCCGCACACGACCACCGAGCTGCTGATGGAGCTCGAGCCTGTCGTCGCGGTAGAGCTCGATCGTCACCTGTCCACGGCCAAGGAGTGGTTCCCGCACCAGTACGTGCCGTGGAGCCAGGGCCGCGACTTCGACGGACCATTCGACGGTGAAGCATGGTCGCCCGAGGACACGAACATCCCGTCCGCGGCGAGAGAGGCACTGATCGTCAACCTTCTCACCGAGGACAACCTGCCCGGTTACCACCGGGAGATCGCGACCATCTTCGGCCGGGACGGCGCGTGGGGTACCTGGGTCGAACGCTGGACGGCCGAGGAGAACCGGCACGGCATCGTCATCCGCGACTACCTCACCGTCACCCGGGCCGTCGACCCGGTCGCGCTCGAACGTGCGCGCATGCGGCACATGGAAGGCGGCTACCAGGCCGACCACGGCGACAAGATGCTCCACGCCCTCGCGTACGTCTCCTTCCAAGAGCTGGCGACGCGCATCTCTCACCGCAACACCGGTAGGGCCTCGGGCGATCCGGCGTGCGAGCGCCTGCTGGCGCGGGTGGCCGCCGACGAGAACCTGCACATGCTCTTCTACCGCAATCTGCTCGCGGCGGCCTTCGAACTGTCCCCCGACGAAACGATGCGTGCCGTCACCGATGTGGTGACGAGCTTCCAGATGCCCGGCCACACCATCGACGGTTTCCTGCGCAAGTCGGTCGCCATCGCCAACGCCGGCATCTACGACCTGCGAGTGCACCTCGACGACGTGCTCTCCCCGGTCCTGCGGCAGTGGCAGGTCTTCGAGCTCGAAGGTCTGGAAGGCGACGGGGACAAGGCCCGCGAGGAACTGTCAGAGTTCCTGGAAGGGCTCGAGACGGCGGCGACACGTTTCACCGATCGCCGTGCCGAACGCCAGGCCCGGGCGGCGAAGGCGGACGCCGAGACGCGGTGACACCCACGTCGCCGCGCGGGCCGGGACGAGAGAACCGGTCTCGTCCCGGCCCGGCCAGGGCTCATGCCAGCAGCGGGTGCCAGCCGTCGCGGTAGCGGACGCCATCGCGTCGGAGCCGGACCTCGTCGTGACAGGTCCCAGGGACTGGCTCGGTGCGGACCAGTTCGGGTCGATCCGCCACGACGCACACTTCTTCGCCGGGCCACCACCAGCCGCAGGAGCGCGTGAGCGCGGCCCAGTGGCCGAGGAGGTCGAGTTCGTCCGGCCCGTAGCGGGCCAGCCCGAGCCGGTGCAGGGCGTCGTAGTAGGCGGTCCACGCCGCTTCCTGCTGCCCGTACCAGCACACCGGTACGGGCCCGCTGCCGGCCAGCGCGTTTCGGAGCCGTATGCGGAACCCGTGGGCGAGGCTCCGGTCCAGCGCGACGCGGATGCCCTGGTGCAGCACGACGCCCAGGGGAACGCCGAGCTCGAACGCCTTCAGCGGTGGCACTTCGGGCCAGGGCTCGTTGTGCTTGCCCTTCCGCGCCGGGGACAGCTCAGGGTCGGCGTGGGAAACGCCGGCGCTGAGCGCGCCCCGCAGCTTGGACAGCTCCATGGCCAGATCACTGGCCAGCGGTGGTGTCCCTCGCGGACGAAGGTCACGGATCCATGCGTAGAGCCGGTCGAGGGTGGGCAGTTCGGCGACAAGCGAGATCGCCTGAGCCGGAGAGTCCACCCATTCGAACCGGGGTCGTGGGCGAAGGACCTTCGCGTAGATCGCGCTCAGGCTGTCTTCGGTGGTCCGCCGGTCGGCCGGCTGCGTGGAAAGCCCGTGGTCGAGCCACTCCTGCCGGATCTTGATGGCTTCCTGCCAGAGGCCGTGAGCTCTCTTGCCACGGAGGTCGGCCACAGGTGCAGCGGCGTCATGGCGCCGCGTCGGCGCGATCAACGCGCGTGGGCGTCGCCGCCCTTTCGGTTGGAGATCATGCCCCGATGATGACCCAGACCCTCGTGTGGGCGCAACCGGCCGACAGGGCCAGGGCGCGCTCAGAGTAGGGGGTAGGGGCTGCTGAGATGGCAAGCGTCACGGACTGGATGCAACGCCGTATCGCCGCTGAATCAACATCACACGGCCATCGCCGTGGGCGGGCGAACACGGTTGGGCGCTGCCTCGTAGGCGTGCCAGGCCTCGGCTAGGCGGCGCACTGCCTCGGTCAGTTCGTCGCGCGGTGCGAGGAAGTGGACGCGGATGTACTCCGTGCTCCGGCCGGACGCGTCGAGTCCCTCGCCCGGCAGTACGGCGACGCCGTGGCGCATCGCGGTCTGGGCGAAGGACGCGCCGTCGCCGCGCGGCAGGCGGACCCAGAGCGTCTGCCCGCCGCGTACGGGCGGAGCCTCCCAGTCGGGCAGCCGCTGGGCCAGTTCGGCGCGTAGGTGGTCGTGGCCGGTGAGGCGGTCGGCCGCGCGGCGTCGGCACAGGGCGTCGAGGTGGGGGAGTAGCTCGGCGGCGGCCAACTGGGCGGGGATGTTCCCGCCGAGGTCCTGTACGGCACGCAGCCGCGCGAGCCGGTCGATGACCGGGGCGGGGGCGCGTACCCAGCCGATCCGCAGGCCGCCCCACACGATTTTGCTCAGCGAGCCGATCGAGATGACGGCGTCGCCGTACGCGGCCATCGGGGGCGGGGTCTGCTCGCCGGGGAACGGCGGCTCGGCGACGACCTCGTCGTCGATCAGCGGCACTCCCGCTGCGGCGGCCGTCTCGACCAGTCGCCGGCGTGCGAGGGCGGGCAGTACCGCGCCGGTCGGGTTGTGGAAGGTCGAGATGACGTACGCCAGGGCCGGGCGATGTTCGCGCACCGCGTGCTCGAATCCGTCCAGGCCGACCGGCAGGCCCCGGAGCACCGCCGCCTCATCGCGGAACGCCTCCAGCGCGCCCGGGTAGGTCGGCGCCTCGACGAGTACGCGGTCGCCCGGCCGAATGAAGGCGCGGGCGAGCAGGGACAGTGCCTGCTGGGCGCCGTTGGTGACGAGGATCTGGTCCGGGGCGGTCGGCACGCCGCGCAGCGCGTAGCGGTCGGCGATCGCGGCGCGCAGGGTGGCGTGGCCGTACGGGTGGTAGCCGATGTCGCCGGTGGTCGCGGCCAGCGTGGGCAGGATCGCCTCGTACGCGCGTGTCAGCTCGGGCGGCGGGGCGTCCAGCGCGGCGCACGCGAGGAGGATCACGTCGTCGCGCGGCTCCAGCAAGTGGAGGAACACCGGTGCGCCGGTGGTCTGGTGCGCGACCTCCGACGGCGGTCCGGCCACCCGTGTGCCGCTGCCCTGGCGGCGTACGATCCGGCCCTCCTGGCGGAGCGCGTCGTACGCGGCGACGACGGTGCCGCGCCCCACGGCGAGAGTCGCGGCCAGGGCGCGGTCGGGCGGCAGCGGCGTGCCCGAGGGCAGGTCGCCATCGTCGATCAGCCGCCGCAGGCGCGCCGCGAGCAGGACGTGCAGAGGGCCACGGCCGGCCGACCATCGACCCAGTCTCTCGGTGATCTCAATTGGCTCCATATGCGGACCAATTATGCGGTATTGGCACTGGGGTCGTGGGCCGCCCCGGCCGAGGATGGAGGGTATGAACTCACCACACGACGTACCGCACCCGGAGACCAGGACCGTTCACACGCCCGTCGTGGAGGTGACGGGCAGCCGGCCGCTCGGAACGCCGATCTACCAGAACCACGTCTTCGCCTTCGAGGACTCCGACGCGATGGCCGAGGCGTTCGGCGGCCCGGACGGCGCGTTCTTCTACAGCCGGCTCGGCAACCCGACCGTCCGGGCGCTGGAGGAGGCCGTGGCCGACCTCGAGGGCGGCGCCGCCGGGCTCGCCGCGGCCTCCGGGATGGGGGCCATCAACTCGGTGCTGCTCGCCCTGCTGCGTTCCGGTGACCACGTCGTCGCGCAGAACTGCCTGTACGGCGCGACGATCGCGATGCTCGACGACCTCGCCGAACGGTGGGGCGTCGAGGTGACGTACGTCTCCGGCTCCGACCCGGAGGAAGTCCGCGCCGCGCTGCGCCCGAACACCCGGCTGCTCTACCTGGAGACGATCGCCAACCCGACGACTCAGGTCGTGGACCTGCCCGCGCTGTTCGCCGTCGCGAAGGACGCGGGGGTGCTCAGCGTCGTCGACAACACCTTCGCGAGCCCGATCCTGTTCCGGCCGATCGCCCACGGCGCGGACATCGTCGTGCACTCGGCCACGAAGTACCTCGGCGGGCACTCGGACGTGCTCGGCGGCGTCGTGGTCTTCGCCACGGAGGAGCTTCACCGGAAGGTCTGGCACTACGCGGTCGAACTCGGCGCCTCGGCCGACCCGTTCGCCGCCTGGCTCACGCTGCGCGGCATGCAGACCCTGGCCCTGCGGATGCGGCGGCACTCCGACAACGCCCTCGACCTGGCCGGGCGGCTCGCGGGTCACCCCGCGGTCGCGTCCGTCCGCTACCCGGGCCTGCCGGACCATCCGGACCACGAGCTGGCGTCCCGGCTCATGCCCGACGGCCACGGGGGAGTGCTCTCCTTCGACCTGGCGGGCTGGCGCGAGGCCGGGAAGGTGTTCGCCGGAGCCGTACGGCTGGCCAGCCTGAGCCCGTCGCTCGGGACCGTCAAGACGTACGTCATGCACCCGGCGAGCACCTCCCACCGGCAGCTCACCGACGAGCAACTGCGGGCGGCGGGCTTCGGCGCCGGGACGATTCGCGTCACCGTCGGCATCGAGCACCCCGACGATCTGTGGGCGGACCTCGACCAGGCCCTCCGCAAGGCCGGCTGACAATCTCCTACGAACCGCTCGATTCCGGCGCTGACCTGCGGTGACGCCCTGACGCCTGTGCTTCGGTCCGGGAGATCCCGGGTACGCGAGGGGAATGCGCACCGTCGCGGGGAGGACCGACCGGATCGTGGTGATCGGCGCGGGACTCTCCGGGCTGGCCGCCGCGCTCCATCTCGCCGGGCGGGGCCGGGAGGTCACCGTCGTCGAGCGGGCCCCGGTGCCCGGCGGGCGCGCCGGCCGCCACGACGCGCACGGCCACCGCATGGACACCGGGCCGACCGTGCTGACGATGCCCGGCATCGTCGGCGACACGCTCGCGGCGGTCGGCGAGTCGCTCGCCGACCGGCTGCCCCTGGTACGGCTGGACCCCGCCTACCGGGCACGTTTCGCCGACGGGACCACCCTCGACGTCCACACCGACGCCGAGGCGATGACCGAGGCGGTCCACACCTTCGCCGGACCGGCGGAGGCGGCCGGCTACCGGCGGCTCCGCCGCTGGCTGACCCGGCTGCACGACGTCGAGTACGCGGCGTTCATCGCGGCGAACGTCGACTCACCGCTCGGCCTGCTGACGCCCCGGCTCGCACGGCTCGCGGCGCTCGGCGGATTCGGCCGGTGGGACCGGGCCGTCGGACGGTTCCTCCGCGACGAACGGCTCCGGCGGATCTTCACCTTCCAGGCGCTGTACGCCGGTCTGGCGCCGCGCCGGGCGCTCGCGCTCTACGCCGTGATCGCGTACATGGACACCGTCGGCGGCGTGTACTTCCCGCTCGGCGGGATGCGGGCGCTGCCCGACGCCCTGGCCGGTGCGGCGGCCGACGCCGGCATCGCCTTCCGGTACGCGACGGCGGCCGCGTCGCTGGAGCGCCGGGGCCGTCGCGTCACCGCGGTCCGCACCGACCGAGGCGAACGGCTCGCGTGCGACGCGATCGTGCTCAGCTGTGACCTGCCGGAGGCGTACCGCCTACTGGGCGGGACACCACGCCGCCCGTGGCGGCTGCGGTTCGCGCCCTCGGCGGTCGTGGTGCACCTGGCCGCGCCCGGCGCGTGGGCGGGGACCGGCCACCACACCCTCCTGTTCGGCCAGGCCTGGGAAGCGGCGTTCGACGACCTCGTCCGCGACGGCCGCCTGATGCGCGACCCGTCGCTGCTGCTGACCCGGCCGACGGCCACGGACCCGTCCCTCGCGCCGCCCGGGCGGCAGCTGGTGTCCCTCCTCACCCCCGTCCCCAACCTGAACGACGGGCCCTTCGACTGGGACCGCACCGGTCCGGCGTACGTCCGCGAGCTCATCGACGTGGTGGCGGGCCGCCTCGGCTTCGCGCCCAGCACCGTCGACACGCTGCACGTCCTCACACCCGCCGACTGGCGGCGGCAGGGACTGGCCGCCGGGACGCCGTTCAGCTTGGCGCACACCTTCCCCCAGACCGGGCCGTTCCGTCCCGAGAACCTGCCACGCGCGGTCGACAACGCGGTACTGGCGGGCTGCGGCACCGTCCCCGGCGTCGGCGTCCCCGCGGCCCTGCTGTCGGGCCGGCTCGCCGCAGACCGCATCACCGGCGTCCCGGCGGACCGTACGCGCCGCACCGTCATCGGCCCGGACCACCAGCGCGTCCCCGACCCCGCGAGCGACCCGCGATGACGGACCTCGCGCGGCGCACCGGAGAAGACGGCCGCCCGGAGACGACGGCCAGGCCACACTGTGGAGGGACCGACCGGCAGGGAGGAACTTCGATGGACAGAGCGCCGCGGATCACCCACATCTCCTGGGGCCGGATGGAGGTCGAGGGCCTGCGGCCCGGCAAGGACTTCCGGCTGTATCCCGGCGGCGGGCGGGCCTGGGACTGGTCTGAGCATGGAACCAGCCACGAACCGGGCATCCGACCCGACGAGGTGCGGGAGTTCCTTGAGCGGGGCTGCACGACCGTGGTGCTGAGCCGGGGGATGGAACTCCGCCTGAACGTCATGCCCGAGACCGCGAAGCTCCTGGAAGACGGCGGAGTGCGGGTGCACGTGGAGGAGACGACCGAGGCCGTACGGCTCTACAACCGGCTGGCCGAGACGGAGGCCGTCGGCGGCCTGTTCCACTCGACCTGCTGACCGCGCCGCGCGTGTATTCGCTGGAGACCGCCCAGCGGTACGGGATCTGGGGTGGGGCCGACGAGGACGAACGCCGGCTCATGCGAGCCAAGAGCAGATCGCACTCGGGGATCAGATAGCCGTCGACGCCGGAGGACCGGCCGGACGCTCCAGAACGTCCGCCCGGCCCCCGGCGCAGGGACCGCCGCCTCAGCGCCGGAACACGGCGGCCGGCGGAACGGCCTGCGGCATCCGCACCCGGGCGATCACGGCGAACGCCACGCCGAACACCGCCGGGAGCAGCGCCCACGCCGGCTGCAGGACGAGCACCTGCGTCAGGATCGCGCCGATCATGAGACCGATGAGGCCGAGCGCGGCCCAGGCGGCGAGGCGGGGGATGAGCAGGCCGATGGCGCCGGCGGCCTCGACGGCGCCGGTGACGTAGCGGAACCACTGGCCCCAGCCGATCTTCGCGAACGTCTCGACCGCGTCCCGCTGCCCGGCGAACTTCGGTGCGGCCGAGGCGATCAGCAGGAACGCGGCCAGCAGGATCTGGATCGTCCACAGCGCGATCGTCGCCGCGCGCTTTCCGGTCGTACGGGGGGCGGCGATGGTCTCGGTGGCGAGCATGGTGTCTTCTTCCTTCCGGTGGACTGCGGCGTATGGGAACGCGGACGAGACCGGGTGCGCCGCGGCCGCCGGCTGCGGTCGCCTCGCCGGGATCCACGGAGCGTCTCTCCCGGCCTCTGCTCACGCGTCGAACGGCGGACCCTCCAATCGACACCCGGCCGGAAATTTTTTGAGGAGGGTCGCGGGGCGCGTGCTCGCCAGCCTCGAGGGGCGTGCCTGCCTCGGGGGGGCGTGCCCGCCCGCTTCCATTCGCCGCGGACAGGTCGGTAGAAAAAACTTCTGAGGGCGTGTCGATCCGGCCGGGGTCTGTTCGACGCGTGAGCAGAGGCGGGGAAGAGCCGGCCGGACCGTACGGCGACCGCCTCCCGAGCAGAAGGAGAACGATCATGCGGTTTCTGCTGATGACCAAGGACGACGGGCAGTCGGCGGGCGGCCCGCCGGACGAGAAGCTCATGGCCGAGATGGGCGCGTTCATCGATGAGATGACCCGCACGGGCGTGCTCCTGGCGACCGGCGGGCTCAACCCGCACGGCACCTACATCAAGTCCGAGGGCGGCAAGGTCACCGTCACGGACGGGCCCTTCACCGAGGCGAAGGAGGCCGTCGTCGGCTTCGCGCTCATCGAGGTCCGTACGAAGGAGGAGGCCATCGAGCTGTCCAAGCGGTTCTGGCAGCTCGTCGGGGACGGCGAGGGCGAGATCCGCGAGGTCTTCGGCCCGGCCTAGTAGACCGGAGGCCCTGACAGGCGGCGGGTTGCGCCGGCGAGGACAGCGGTGCTCTGATCGGCTGCGTGACGGCAACCGAGGTGCACCGGACGATCGACGCCATCTGGCGGCTGGAGTCCGCGCGGATCATCGCCGGGCTCACCCGCATGATGCGCGACGTCGGCGTGGCCGAGGAACTCGCGCAGGATGCCCTCGTCGCCGCCCTCGAGCAGTGGCCGGAGTCAGGCGTCCCGGACAATCCCGGCGCCTGGCTCATGGCCACCGCCAAGCACCGGGCGATCGACCGCATCCGCCGCGACAAGCGGCTGGAGCTCAAGCAGCAGGAGATCGGCCGGGACCTCGAGACGCGCCCCGACCCGACCGACGCCGAACTGGAGGCCGCCCTCGAGGAGGACCTGGGCGACGACCTGCTGCGCCTGATGTTCATCTCCTGCCATCCGGTGCTCTCCACGGAGGCGCGGGTCGCGCTCACGCTCCGGCTGCTGGGCGGGCTGACGACGGACGAGATCGCCCGGGCGTTCCTCGTCCCCGAGGCGACCGTCGCCCAGCGGATCGTCCGGGCGAAGCGGACCCTCGCCGCGAAGAAGGTCCCGTTCGAGGTGCCGCCGGAGGACGAGCGGGCCGCTCGCCTGTCCTCCGTCCTGGAGGTCCTCTACCTGATCTTCAATGAGGGCTACTCCGCGACGGCCGGCGATGACTGGACGCGCCCCGCGCTCTGCCAGGAGGCCCTGCGGCTCGGCCGGGTCCTGGCCGAGCTCATGCCCAAGGAACCGGAGATCCATGGCCTCGTCGCCCTGATGGAGATCCAGGCTTCACGTTTGACCGCGCGGGTCGGACCGTCCGGGGAGCCGATCCCGCTGCTGGATCAGGACCGCGCACGCTGGGACCGGCTGCTCATCCGCCGTGGCTTCGCGGCGCTTCTGCGGGCGGAGGAGATCGGCTCGGGGTTCGGCCCGTACGTGCTGCAGGCCGCGATCGCCGCCTGCCACGCCCAGGCGCAGACCGCGGAGGACACGGACTGGGTGCGCATCGCCACCCTGTACGAGGCGCTGGGAAAGGTCGCGCCGTCCCCGGTGGTGGAGCTGAACCGCGCCGTCGCGGTCGCGATGGCGCACGGCCCCGACCGCGGCCTGGAGATCGTCGAGGGGCTGATCGGGGAGCCGGCGTTGAAGGGGTACCACCTGCTGCCGAGCGTGCGCGGTGACCTCCTGGAGCGGCTCGGCCGGCGCGACGAGGCCCGTGCCGAGTTCGAGCGCGCGGCGTCGCTCACCCGCAACGATCGCGAGCGCGCGGTGCTCCTGAGACGGGCCGCCGTATGCGGCCGGGAGGCATTGGACGACGCGTGACCCCACGTGCGCGGTGGGGCAACCGCGAGCTCCTCAAGGATTCCGATCCAGCCCCACCGGCCGGTCGGCGTCGGCCGGTCCGCTCCGCGTGTTCGTGATCTCGAAGTCGATCCGGTCGTCGTGGACGGTCACCCGTACCTCGTCGCCCGGGTTGAGCCGGCCGCCGAGCAGCAGGCTGGACAGGCGGTTGTCGACCTCCCGCTGGATCGTGCGCCGCAGCGGCCGTGCCCCGAACTCCGGCTGGTAGCCGCGCCGTGCCAGCCAGTCCACCGCCTCCTTGGTGAACTCGATCGACAGGTCCTGGGCGTGCAGGCGGCGCCGGGTCTCGTCCAGCAGCAGGTCGGTGATCTGCCGCAGCTGCTCGGCGTCGAGGCGGCGGAAGACGATGATCTCGTCGATGCGGTTCAGGAACTCCGGCCGGAACGCCTCCTGCAGCCGCCGCATGAGCCGGTCGCGTAGTGACGCGTCCTCACCGTCCCGGCCGTCGGAGAAGCCGGTGGTGAGCCCGCCGGTGCCGATGACCTCGGAGCCGAGGTTGCTGGTCATGATGATGACGGTGTTGCGGAAGTCGACGGTACGGCCCTGCGCGTCGGTGAGTCGCCCGTCGTCGAGCAGCTGCAGCAGCACGTTGAAGACGTCCGGGTGCGCCTTCTCGATCTCGTCGAGCAGCACGACGGAGTACGGGCGGCGGTGCACGGCCTCGGTGAGCTGGCCGGCCTCCTCGTACCCGACGTAGCCGGGAGGCGCGCCCATCAGGCGGCTGACCGTGTGCCGTTCCTGGAACTCGCTCATGTCGAAGCGCACCATGCGGTCCTGGCTGCCGAACAGCGCCTCGGCCAGCGCGCGGGCCAGTTCGGTCTTGCCCACGCCGGTCGGCCCGAGGAACAGGAAGCTGCCGATCGGCCGGTTCGGGTCGCCGAGCCCGGCGCGGGACCGGCGCACGGCCTCGGCGACCGCGGTGACCGCCTCGTCCTGACCCACCACCCGCTGGTGCAGGTGCTCCTCCAGCCGGATGAGCCGCTCGCGCTCCTCGACGGTGAGCTGCGCGACGGGGATCCCGGTGATCCGCGAGACGACCTCGGCGATGTCCTCGGGGGTGACCTCGGGCACCGAGCCGGTGCCTCCGCCGCCGGCCGAGGTGGCGACGTGCCGTTCGAGCTCGGCGATCTCGTCACGGAGCGCGGCGGCCTTCTCGTACTTCTCGTCGGCGACGGCCTGGTCCTTCTCACGGCGGCGCTGGTCCAGCTCCTCCTCGAGCCGCCGTACGTCGCGGCCGGGCGTCTTGGTGCGCAGCCGCACGCGCGCGCCGGCCTGGTCGATCAGGTCGATCGCCTTGTCCGGCAGGAACCGGTCGGTGAGGTAGCGGCTCGACAGGTCGACCGCCGCGACCAGCGCCTCGTCGGTGAACCGGACCTGGTGGTGGGCCTCGTACCGATCGCGCAGCCCGCAGAGGATCTCGATGGTGTCCTCGGGGTTCGGCTCGGGTACCAGGATCGGCTGGAATCGGCGTTCGAGCGCGGCGTCCTTCTCGATGTTCTTGCGGTACTCGTCGACGGTCGTCGCGCCGATGACGTGCAGCTCGCCGCGGGCCAGGGCGGGTTTGAGCATGTTCCCGGCGGTCATGCCGCCCTCGGCCCCGCCGGCCGTCACCATCGTGTGGATCTCGTCGATGAACACGATCAGCTCGTCGCCGTGCGTGCTGATCTCGTCGACGACCTTCTTCAGCCGCTCCTCGAAGTCGCCCCGGTAGCGGGTGCCGGCCACCAGCCCGGCCAGGTCCAGCTGGATCAGCCGCTTCCCCCGGACGGTCTCGGGGACCTCGCCGTCGGCGATGCGCTGGGCGATGCCCTCGACGATGGCGGTCTTGCCCACCCCGGGGTCGCCGATCAGGACGGGGTTGTTCTTCGTCCGCCGGGACAGCACCTCGATCGTCTGCTCGATCTCCTCGTCGCGGCCCACGACCGGGTCGATCTTCCCCTCGGCGGCCATCGCGCTGAGGTCGCGCCCGAACTCGTCCAGCGTCGGCGTGTCGGACGGGGGACGCCCGGCGGCGCCGGCGGCAGGGCCGGCGCTCAGCGGGCCGCCGCTCACCGCCGACTGCAGCGACTCCGGCGTGATCCGCGCGCCGTGCAGCAGCCGTCCGGCCGGCGACTCGGGGTTGACCGCGAGCGCGAACAGGATGTGCTCCGGGCCGATATAGGAGGATCCCACGGCACGGGAGATCTGGTGGGCGTCCAGCAGCGCGCGCTTGGCCGAGGGGGTGAGCTGCGCGGAGGTCTGACGGGCCGGGCCGCGGCGCACCTCCTGTTCGACCTGGCGTTCGAGCGCCTCCGGGTCGGCGCCGGCGCGGGCCAGCAGGTGCCGCGTCACGTCCTGCCGCGCCGCGGCCCACAGCAGGTGGTCGGTGTCCAGGTCGGGGCTGCCCCATTCGGCCGCCTTGACGGCGGCGTCGCGCACGAGTTCGCGCGCGCCTTCGGTCATGAAGCGCGCGATGTTCACGCGGTTCGCGGGCCGTCTCGGCATGCCCGCTCCGAAGAATCGGGCCAGGAACTCCTCGAACGGGTCCGTCCCCCCGCCGCCGTACACTCCTTCGGACATCTCATGACCTCCTCACCAGGCGAGACCCCGGCGTGATCGAATCCGGCGTGCCGCCACCCCTACCCCAGGCGGCCGTGTGAAACGCGTGACGTCACGGGTAGTCCTCGTCGAGGCGCGGCGTGGTGGTCCGCTGTTCGATGACGTCCGCCTCGTTGGCGTCGAAGGGGATCTCCTCGGCGGGGGACGGCTCCTCGTCTTCGTTGTTCCGCAGGTGCTGCTCGATGAAGTCGGCCTCGGGCTCCTCGATGCCCGGAGTCTCCTCCGGCACCGGGTCGGGATGGACGACCTCCTCCGGACGCCCGGGCTGTCCCCGGTCCGGAAGGTCGTGCTCGGTCATCGCGAACTCCTCCCTAGGAGCTTGTCGGGGGTGATGGGCAGGTCGCGTACGCGCCGGCCGGTGGCGTGGAAGACCGCGTTGGCGATCGCCGCGGCGGTGCCGACGATGCCGATCTCCCCGATGCCCTTGGCACCCATGGGGTTGAGGTGCGGATCGTCCTCGTCGATCCAGAAGGCCTCGATGTCGGGGACGTCGGCGCAGGCGGCGACGTGGTACTGGGCGAGGTCGTCGGTGAGGAAGTCACCGAACCGCTCGTCGATGACGGTCTGCTCCATGAGGGCCATGCCGAGGCCCATGGTCATGCCGCCGATGAACTGGGAGCGGGCGAGGACCGGGTCGACGATCCGCCCGGCCGCGAACACGCCGAGCAGCCGCGACACGCGCACCTCGCCGGTGTCCGCGTCGACGCGGACCTCGGTGAACTGCGCGCCGAACGCCTGACGCGCGAGCTTCGAGTCGGCTTCGACGTCATCGGTGGTGTCGCCGCTGCCGTGCTCGCCGTTCTTCAGCAGCCCCTCGCACGCCTTTACGACGGCCGAGCCCCAGGACGCGGTGCCCATCGATCCGCCCGCGAGCGGGGCCTTCGGCAGCGCGCTGTCACCGACCTCGACCCGCACCCGGTCGGGGGAGACGCCGAGGGTCTGCGCCGCGATCCGGGTCAGCGCGGTACGGGAGCCGGTGCCGATGTCGGCGGCGGCGATCCGGACCACGAAATCGTCCCCCTGGGCCGTGGCCTCCGCCCGCGCGGCGAGGCGCCGGGCGGGGTACGTCGAGGCGGCGACGCCGGTGCCGATGAGCCACCGGCCGTCCCGGCGGGCGCCCCGATCGCGGTGGCGGGCGTCCCAGCCGAAGCGGTGCGCCCCCTCCCGCAGGCAGGCGATCAGGTTGCGGGAACTGAACGGCAGCCCGCTCTGCGGCTCGGTGTCGGGCTCGTTGATGACGCGCAGCTCGATGGGGTCCATCCCGGCGGCGTGGGCGAGCTCGTCCATGGCCGACTCCAGGGCGTACATGCCGGGGCACTCGCCGGGCGCGCGCATCCACGACGGCGTCGGCACGTCCAGCCGGACCAGCCGGTGCGTCGTCCTCAGGTTGGGCGTCGCGTACATCGTCCGCGTCACCGCCGCGGCCTGCTCGGCGAACTCCCGGACGGTCGAGGTCTGCACGACGGCATCGTGGGCCACGGCGGTGAGCCGGCCCGCGGCGTCCGCGCCCAGCCGCAGCCGCTGGATCGTCGGCGTGCGGTACCCGGTGACGTCGAACATCTGCTGCCGCGTCACCGCGGCCTTGACCGGCCGGCCCGCCGCACGGGCGGCGAGGGCGGCCAGAATCGCGGTCGGCCGGGTGGTGCCCTTGCACCCGAACCCGCCGCCGACGTGTGGCGAGATCACCCGGACCCGTTCGGGCGGCAGGCGGAGCACCGCCGCGATCGCGTCCCGGTCCGCGGACGCGCCCTGGGTCGAGTCGTACACCGTCAGCCCGCCGTCCTCGTCCCAGACGGCGAGCGCGGCGTGCGGCTCGATCGGGTTGTTGTGCAGGACCGGCGTGGTGTACGTCGCGTCGACGGTGACCGCCGCGTCCGCCAGACCGGCGGCGACGTCCCCGTACTCCACGTCGGTCGGCAGCGCCGGGTTGACCTTCTCCGGGCGGTACAGCCCGGGGTGGTCGGGGCGCAGCCGCACGTCGTGCGGCTCGGCGTCGTACTCGATCCGCAGGGCGCCGGCGGCGTCGCGGGCGATCTCGAGCGTCTCGGCGACCACCGCGGCGACGATCTGCCCGTGGTAGGCGACCGTACGGTCCTGGAAGAGCCGCAGCTCCGGATCGTCGACGTCCTCGCCGAGCTCCGGGGGATCGTCGCCGGACAGGACGGCGAGCACGCCGGGGATCGCCAGGACCGCCGCCGTGTCGATCGACCGGATCCGCCCGCGCGCGATCGTCGACGGGACGGCGTGGGCGTACGCGACGCCCGGGACGCTGTGCTCGTATGCGTACGTCGCCCGCCCCGTCACCTTGTCCAGGCCCTCGACACGATTCATGGGACCAGCTCCAGCAGCGTGCGGACGATCAGATTGCGGGCCAGCGGCACCTTGTAGCCGTTGTGCGGCAGCGGCCGCGCCTGGTCGAGCTCGGCGTCGGCGGCCCGCGCGAACTCCTCTTCGCGGGCCGGGGCACCGCGCAGCGCCTCCTCGGCGAGGTACGCGCGCCAAGGCGCGTGGGCCACGCCGCCGAGCGCCAGCCGACAGTCGCGGACCGTTCCATCTTCCCCCATGTCGAGCACCGCGGCGATGGAGACCAGCGCGAACGCGAATGACGCGCGTTCGCGGACCTTCCGGTAGCGGGAGGCGCCCGGAGGAGGCGGCGGCAGCTCCACCGCCGTGATCAGATCGCCGGGCTCCAGCACCGTGTCGCGGTCCGGCCGGTCGTCTGGCAGCCGGTGCAGGCCGGGCATCGGGATCGCGCGGTCGCCGCCCGCGCCGGTGACGAGCACGCGCGCGTCCAGGGCGGCCAGCGCGACCGCCATGTCGGAGGGGTGGGTGGCCACGCAGTGCTCGGAGTACCCGAGGATCGCCAGGTTGTGGTGGTCGCCGGCGATCGCCGGGCAGCCGGTCCCCGGCTCGCGCTTGTTGCACGGCTTGGAAACGTCCTGGAAGTACGAGCAGCGGGTCCGCTGCAGCAGGTTGCCGGCGACCGTCGCCATGGCGCGGACCTGCCCGGACGCCCCGGACAGCACGGACCGTGCCAGCATCGGGTAGCGCGCGCGGACGACGGGGTGGACGGCCAGGTCGGTGTTGCGCACCGCGGCGCCGACGCGCAGGCCCCCGTCGGCCTCCTCGATCCGGTCGTACGGGAGGCGGCTCACGTCCACGAGACGATCCGGCCGGGCGACGCCCAGCCGCATCAGGTCGACGAGGTTGGTGCCGCCCCCGAGGTACATCGTCCCCGGCCGGTACGCGCCCAGCGCCTCGGCGGCGTCGCGGGCCCGCGTGTACTCGAACGGCCTCACCCGGCCACATCCTCGATCGCGGCGACGATGTTGACGTAGGCGCCGCACCGGCACAGGTTCCCGCTCATGCGCTCGCGGATCTCCTCCCGCGTGAGCGGGGGATCGGCGGCCATGTCGTCGGTGATCGCGCTCGGCCCCTCTTCGGCCAGCATCCCGGCCGCGGAGCAGAGCTGGCCCGGAGTGCAGTACCCGCACTGGAAGGCGTCGCGCGCGATGAACGCGGCCTGGAGCGGATGCAGGTCGGACCCGTCGGCCAGGCCCTCGACCGTCGTGATCTCCGAGCCGTCCTGTGCGACGGCCAGCGCGAGGCACGCGTTGGCCCGCCGCCCGTCGATCAGAACCGTGCACGCGCCGCACTGGCCGTGATCGCAGCCCTTCTTGGAGCCGGTCAGGCCGAGGTGCTCGCGCAGCAGGTCCAGCAATGAAACGCGGGTGTCGACGCTCACGGAGTGTTCCGTGCCGTTCACCCGGAGCGTGATCTCCACCATGCGCGCTGCCCTACCCCAGGCTCTTCCCGGCTAACCGCCCGTGACGGGGTGGCGGTCCCGGGCCTCGCGCGCGTGCCGCGGATGGGTCTCGAGACGGCCCATGACCAGGTCGGCGACCGCGGCGCAGAGGGCGGCGAGCACGAACGCGAGGACGACGAGCAGTCCGCGCTGGAAGGCCTCCGCCCAGTCGCCGCGCGTGCCGGTCACCGCGGCGAAGAACACCGCCCCCACGGCCGCGATGCCGGCGGAGGTACCGATCCGCTGCCCCGTCTGGAGCACGCCCGCCGCGCTGCCGCCGCCCTCGGGCGGCACCTCCGACAGGGTGATCGTCTGGTTGGGCGCGATCACCAGGCCGCTGCCGAGCCCGGCCAGGAGGAAGGGCGCGGCGGTCGCCAGGGCGACGTGCCGACCCGGGTCGGCGTGGACCGCCAGGAGAACGGCCGCCAGTCCGGCGGCGACGATCAGGAGACCCGCCGCCACCAGCGGCCGGCCGAACCGCGAGACGATCCGGCCGCCGACGGCCGCCGCGACCCCCGAACCGACCGCGAACGGCGTGATCGACAGGCCGGCCAGGAGCGCGCTGTAGTGCAGGCCGTTCTGCAGGTAGAGGGTGAAGATGAAGAAGATCGCGGTGAAGCCGGCGAAGTACAGCAGCGCGATCGCCGAGCCGAGGGCGTACGAGCGGCGGCGGAACAGGCTCAGGTCGATCATCGGCTCGCGGCGCCGCCGCTCCCAGCCGAGGAAGGTCGTCAACAGGACGACCGCGGCCAGTACCAGCAGCCACTTCGCCTGCCCGTGCCACTGCTGCTCCTGGACGAAGGGGAGCAGTAGCGCCAGCACGCCGACCCCGAGGAGCACGACGCCGACCGGGTCCAGGCCCTGCGGACGGTGTGTCCTGCTCGGCGCGGGCAGCAGCCGCCAGGCGAGCGGCAGCGCGATCAGTCCGACCGGGACGTTGACGTAGAACACCCATCGCCAGCCCTGTTGCGCACCGGCGAGCGCGATCAGCGCGCCGCCGATGACCGGTCCGGCGGCGGTGGCGATGCCGATCGTCGCCCCGAGCCTCCCGAACGCCCGGCCCCGCTCCGGCCCGCGGAACATCACCTGGATCAGGCCCGCGATCTGCGGGTTCAGCAGTCCCCCGGCCATGCCCTGCACGAGCCGGGCGACGACCAGCCAGACGATGTCCTGGGCGACGCCGGCGGCGACGCTGGCCAGGGTGAAGACCATGAGGCCGGCCATGAAGACCGCCCGGCGGCTCCGCGCGTCACCGAGCCGCCCGGCCGGCACCAGCGTCAGGCCGAACGTCAGGGCGTATCCGCTGAGGATCCACTGCAGCCCGTCCGGCGACGCGTGCAGGCCGGAGCGGATGGACGGCAGTGCGACGTTGACGATGCTGACGTCCAGCAGCGTCATGAACGCGGCGACCAGGCAGATCGCCAGCGCCTTCCAGCGGTGACGGAGCGTCTCGTCGGGGATCTGTTCCGTCGGCATGTGGCTGCTGTGCTCCGCACGGAACCACCCAAACCACCAAATGTCGGGAGGTTGCGGGTGAGGGCCGAGCGGGGACGGGCCCTCACCCGCATTTCGCGTTCGTCAGCTGGACGACACCGAGTAACTATTGGTCGTGAAATTCAGGCCGCCGCTGGAGGACGTTATCTCGTACCCGAACTGCACGTTTCCGACCGTGATATTACCGAACCAGCCGGCGTTCTTGATCCAGTTGAGCACGGCGCGGATGTCGACGCTGCCGGACGAGGTATTGCCGGACCGGACGAAGGAGAACACCTGATTCGAGCCGTTGCTGCCCTTGTAGACGCTCCAGGAGTGGCCGCCGACCGAGACGCTGGTCTGGTACGACCCGAGCGGCCCGACGGCACCGGTCTTGTTCATCCAGAGCATGGTCTCGTAGGCGTTGTCGCTGGACCAGATGTCGTAGGCCGACTCGTACGCTCCGGAGCCCGGGACTGTGACGTTGAAGCTGCTCTTGAGGGAGCCGAGCGAGCTCAGCGACCTGCCGATGTTCTTCGTGACGTTGGCGTAGGACTTCACGCCCCCGGTGTTCGGGTGGTTCGCCCACACGCCCCAGTTGCTGTAGGAGTTGGCCCAGATCGTCTGCGGGCCGGCTCCGCTGCCCCAGACGTCGTTGTAGAGGGTGTAGCCGCCGTTGGACCAGGTGCCCCACTTGTCGGTGGACGACCAGGTCGCCGCCTGGGCGGTCCCGGACCACACGAGGCATACCAGGGTGAGGACCAATGCGGGCACCGAGAATCGCGCCGCTTTCATACCGATCGCCTCTCTGTCGAATTAGCGTCGAAGCGCTTCGACGTCAATTCGACTGCTGCGGGGAAGAGGGAACCGCGGTGCCCCACACGATAGAAGCCGGATTGCGGACATGCAATGGTCGTTTTACAGCCGTGTTATCGCGCTGTTTCGTGCGCTGTGCGGCGGCGGCCCGGGTCCGGAACGGGCGGCCGGCATCGGACGGCGCGGGGATGACGTCACGACCGCCGGAGGGGCGTCGAGACCGCGCGATGGTGCGCGGGCCGGCCATCGGTGGTGCGAAATCGCGTGCCAGGGCCGGGTTCGGCCGAGGCCTCGTGCGTTCCCGGGATGCGGAAGGTAACCTTTCGGCCTCGGGTACCGCAAGTAGTCTGAGCCGGACACCAGGTGAGCGCCGGCTTTCCGGCATCGGGAGAAATGCGCGGGTTCATGGCGAGGCAGTCCGAACGGCCGGTGACGACCGGTGACGCTCCGACCCTTTCGGCGGCGACCGGCGCGGAGCCGGCCATCCCGGGATCCCGATCCGCCCGCGAGCCCGGCCGCGCCATCAAACCCGGGCGGCACGGGCTGCCGCCGGAGACGGTCGCCGGCATCCAGCACGACCGGCTCATCGACGCGTTCGTCCAGGTGGTGGCGGAGCACGGCTACGCGCGGACGACCATCGCGAAGATCACCGAAGCGGCCGGGGTGACCAAGAAGACGTTCTACGTCCACTTCACCGAGATGGACGACTGCTTCCTCGCCGCGTACGAGCGCGGGACGGGCATCCTGCTCGACCGGATGGCGAACGCCTACCGGGCCGCCCCGTCCTGGACCGAGGGCATCCGGGCGGGGCTTCGGGTGATGCTCGAGCTGCTGGCCGCCGAGCCGCGGTTCGCCCGGGCCGCCCTCGTCGAGGTGAACGCCGCCGGTCCCCGGCTGCGCAAGGCGCGGATCGCGCACCTCGCGAGCTTCCGGCCGTTCTTCGCCGACGCCGCCTACGACCTCCCGTCGCTTCCCACGGTCGTCATCGACGCGATCATCGGCGGGATCTACGGAGCGGTCTACGCCGCCGTGGAGGCGGGGGAGGGTGACCGGCTGCCCGCGTTGCTTCCCTCCCTCGTCTACTTCGCACTGCTGCCGCTCGGCCGCGAAGAGGCCGCGGCCCAGCTCGACCCGGACCACTAACCGCGGAAGAACATCAGCGTGAAGTCGGTCAGCGGGTCCAGGAGGCCAGGGAGCTCGGCGGCCCGGTCGCTCTCCACATAGTTGTAGATCATTGTGTAGACGCCGCCGATGACGGCGTCTCGGATGACGTCGGGTACGCGAGGAACGTCCGGGCCGCTCAAGTACGAGCGGAACTTCGCGAGGAAGGCGAGCCGTGCCCGGTGGACCCGTGCGCCCGCGACGCTCGCCTCGATGAGGCACGTCCGCGCGAAGGCCGGTTCGGCGGCCACCAGCTCCAGCACCACCCGGAGGCCGGCCCTGATCCCGGCCGGCCAGGACGGCTCCGCCCGGTAGGCGGCCTCCACGGTGGTCAGCAGCACCTCGGTCCCGCGCCGGTACGCGGCCAGGAAGCACTCGTCGAGGTCGCGGAAATGCGTGTGAAAGGCGTTCTCGGGGACTCCGGCCGTGGCCGCGACCTGGCCGACCGTGGTCCGTAAATAACCGTTCTCGGCCACGACGGCGACGAGCGCGTCGATGAGCCGGGCCCGCTGCCCGGAACCCGTCGTGCCGGGCGAGCCCGGCCGCGGTCGGCATCGGGGAGGGCGGGCCGGTGGCGGGGCAGGGTCCGGCCCGGCCTCCGGGGTTCCTTCGCGCATGAGGTGATCTCTCGTCGGTAGAGCCTTGATCGCTGTCTATCGCCTGCCGGGGTGGGCGTAAACGGCGAGGAGCCGCCGATCCGGATCCGGCGGCGGCCGGATCCGGCCGTTGTCCCGGCTGCGGTTGACATGAGACACCGTACGGTTTCTATTTCAAGCAAGCTCGTTTGTTACCGACAAGTTTCGGGCCCAACGTCGTCCTCGGGGGATGAGTCCCAAGGAGGCGGTGGCATGCGCCATCGTGGATCCAGAGCGGGAGTGTTCCTGCTGGCCGCGCTCGTCGTGGCACTCCCGTACGTCCCGGCCGAGGCCGCCGCGGGCACGGTCACCGAGACCGCGCTGAGCGTTTCGGACAGCACGCCGCTCGGCCTGACGACCGGGTCGGGTGGCAGCGTGTGGGTCGCCGAGCACGCGCAGGGCCTCGGCCGCGTCGACACCCTCGGCACCGTGAAGGAGTTCGCCGTCCCGGCGAACTCCCAGCACGGCGTGGCCGTCCCCGAGGGCGCCGCGACCGCCTCGGACGGCACGGTGTGGTTCACCGACGCGTCCACCGCGGTACCGCGCGTCGGCAAGGTCTCCAGCACCGGGGCGGTGACGACGTACGAGGTGCCGACCAGCGGAGACGTGAGCTTCGCGGGCGGTCAGCTCACCGACATCACCGCGGGCCCGGACGGCGCCATGTGGTTCGCCGGCGGCGCGTCCAGCGCGGTCGGGCGGGTCACCTCGTCGGGCGCGGTCACCGCGTACGCCACCGTCGGCCTGTCGCCGTACGCGATCACGACGGGACCGGACAAGGCGCTGTGGTTCACCGACACGAACGGCGGCTCGATCGGGCGTCTCGACCCGGCCACGGGCAACGTGACGACGTACTCGCCGGACTCGTCCGGGACGGGCAACCCGGCGGCCGGCGGCATCACGGCCGGGCCCGACGGCGCTGTGTGGTTCACCGAGCCCGGGGTGGCGAAGATCGGCCGGATCGAGCCCGGCACCGGCGCCATCACCGAGTACGCCGTGCCCACCGCGAACTCCGGGCCCGAGGGCATCACCGCCGGCCCGGACGGCAACGTGTGGTTCACCGAGGCGGCCGCGGGCAACGTCGGCCGGATCGTCCCCTCGACCAAGAAGATCACCGAGTATCCGCTGCCGAACGCCCTGTCGGCGCCGATGCGGATCATCAAGGGCTCCGGCGGGGCGCTGTGGTTCGCGGAGCCGGGCACGGGCGCCGTGGGCCGGTTCTCCCCGGCCACGCCGCCCTCGGGCTCGCCGCACGCCGCGGCCCCGCCCATCGTCGACGGGACCAGCCCGCGGATCGCGGCGTCGTTCCAGGGGCGCTGTCCCACCACCGCGATCATCTGCCAGACCCAGCTCACGACGGGCGGCAGCGTGAAGATCGGCAGCTTCAGTCAGACGATGCCCTCCGGCGCGCTGCGCGTCACCGGCTACGTCACCTCGCTCAGCGGCGGTTCGACCGTCCTCCAGCCGCCCCTCACGGGCTCCCAGCTCGAATCGGTCCCGGTCGAGGTGCCGGGAGGCATCATCGGCACCCTGCCCCTCATCGGCCCGATTCTCGGCATGACGCCGGCGGCGATGCTGCCGTTCAACAAGCTGACGATCACCCAGTCCCTGGCCGGGCCGATCACGGTGGGCTTCGGTCCCGGCGGTCTGCAGGCCACCGCGCAGCTGAACGTCCACCTCAACAACACCCTGCTCGGCGACAACTGCGTCATCGGCCCGATCACCGCGAAGCTGGGACCGACGGACCGGTCCGGCGGCTCGGCGCACGACCCGCAGCTCGGCTGGCAGCCCCTGAACGTCGAGATCAAGGACGACACCATCGCCGTGCCGAAGGCCGCGGGCTGCGGCCTCGGCGGAATCCTCGACGGGGTCATCAACTCGACCATGGGCCTGCCCTCGACCTCGGGCAACACCCTCGACCTCACCGCGATTCTCAGCGTCGGCGCGGGAGCCCACGCCAACTGACCGGAAGGAGGCCGTGACTCACATCCCCCGCCAATCTCCCTCTCCCTATTTCTCCCCGCCATCACCCCCGCCACCCGAGACCGGCCACGCCGGTTCCCGGTCCCCTTTGTACGAGAGGCACAGCACATGATCTCCAAGACGGCGAAACTCGCCCTGACCATCGCCGGGGCGGGTTCCCTGGTCGCGATGATGGGCGGCACCGCCTACGCGGCCGGCGTCAGCCCGGCCAGCACCGCGATCACCGCCACCAGCACGAGCGTGAAGTTCGCCGGCACCCTGTCCGGCCTGTCGTTCTCGGTGACCTGCACCGGCTCGACGATCGCGTTCACCACCCCGTCGTCGGGGTACGGCCCGGTCAACATCAGCCCGGACCCGACCTTCACCAGCTGCACGGACAACTTCGGCGGCACGGCGACCATCACGGCGAACCACACGAACGGCAGCTGGACGCTGCTGGCCGTGGCGAGCCCGACCCAGGTCAAGATCACGATCCCCACGGCCGGCGTGACGGTCACCACCAGCACGCTGCCCGGCTGCACCGTGACGGCCGCGCCGACCGCTCCGGCGACGATCACGGCCAGCTACAGCAACACGACCGGCAAGGCGACGTTCACCAACGCGAGCGTGCCGTTCTCCGGGACGTCCGCCTGCGGCAGCATCAGCCCGACCGGCACCGCGACCGGCGTCTACACCACCAGCCCGACCGTGACGATCACCTGACGTCCGGGCGCGACACGAGACGGGCAGGGGCCGCCGTCCGGCGGCCCCTGCCCCCTCTCCGTACAGGTGGCCCCCGGCGGCCCTGCCCTTCCTGAGGGCCGTCTCCCGGCGGCCCTTGCCGTTCCGCGTACCGCGACGTGACCGGAAGCGGTCGGGCGGTACTGATCGGCTTGACGTGAAACACCCGTGGGTTTCTAGTAGCCCATTACTGATCTGTCCTGTTGTCCTCGGGGGGATGCATCCAAGGAGGCGATGGCATGCGCCATCGTGGTGTGCGCGCGGGGGTCCTCGCGTCGGCGGCCCTGCTCGGCGCGGTCGCCCTGAGCCCGACCTCGCCCGCCGGCGCCGCCGCCGGCGTCACCGAGGTCGGATTGCCCATACCCGACGTCACCCCTGCGGGCCTGACGGCGGGCCCGAGCGGCAGCGTCTGGTTCGCCGAGAACGCCGGCGGGCTCGGAAAGGTGGACTCGGCCGGAAAGGTCACCGAGTACCCCCTTCCCGCCAACTCGCAGAAGACGTTCGGCGCGGCCGACGCGATGGCCGCCGGACCTGGCGGGCGGCTCTGGTTCACCGACTCCTCCGTCGACGTCCCACGCGTGGGGTACGTCGATCCGGCGACCGGGAAGACGACGCTGTTCGAGGTCCCCACGACCACGGACGTCAACTTCGCCGGCGGCAGGCTCACCGACATCGTCGCGGGTCCGGACGGTGCGATGTGGTTCGGCGGCGTCTCGGCGACGGCGATCGGCCGGATCGACGCCTCGGGCACCGTCACCGCGTACGCCACCGCCGGCGCGGCCGTCTACGGTCTCGCGGCCGGGCCCGACGGCGCGATCTGGTACACGGGGACGGACGGCTCGATCGGGCGGCTCGACCCGAAGACCGGCGCGGTCACCGCCTACTATCCGGCGTCCGCGGGCTCGGGCTCGCCGACGCTCGGCGGGATCGTCAAGGGCCCCGACGGAGCCCTCTGGTTCACCGAGCCCGGCGTCGGGAAGATCGGCCGGCTCGACCCGGCCACGGGCAACATCGTCGAGTACCCGGTGAACACCGCCGACTCCGCGCCTTCGGGCATCACCGTCGGCCCGGACGGCCTGATCTGGTTCACCGAGGCCGCGGCCAGCAACGTCGGCAGTATCGACCCCGGGTCGGGCGCCGTCAGCGAGTACCCGCTTCCGGCCACCCTGTCCGCGCCGATGCGGATCACCTCCGGCCCAGGCGGACGGCTGTGGTTCAGCGAGTCGGGCCGGGGCGCCGTCGGCAGTTTCGACCCGGCGTCGCCGCCGGCCGGTTCGCCGCACCCGGCCGTCCCGCCGCTCGCGTCGGGCAGCACGCCGCGGATCGCGGCGAAGTTCCAGAGCCAGTGCCCGCAGAACACCACCTGCCAGTCCCAGGTGACCTCCGGCGGCAGCGTGAAGATCGGGAGTTTCGCCCTGGATCTCCCGCCGAACGCCATCCGCGTCACCGGCTACATCACCTCGCTGAGCCCGGGCAGCGTCCTGCACGCGCCGGTCATGGGGGAGCAGCTGCTGTCGCAGCCCGTCGAGGTCCCCGGCGGCCTCATCGGGCAACTGCCGTTGATCGGCCCCATCCTGGGCAAGACCCCGGCGGCGATGCTGCCGTTCAACCGGCTCACCGTCACCCAGTCGCTGGCGGCGCCGATCACCGTCCAGCTCGGCCAGGGCGGCATCCAGGCGACCGCCCAGCTGAACGTCCACCTCAACAACCAGTTGCTCGGCTCGAACTGCGTCATCGGCCCGATCACCACGAGCCTGACCCCGACCGTCCTCGTGCCGGGCGGGGCCGGCGACCCGTCGCTCGGCTGGTCGCCGTACCCGATCCAGATCAACAACAAGATCGCGGTGCCCGCCGCCAAGGGATGCGGCCCCGCCTCGATCCTCGACGGCGTGATCAACCAGATGATGGGCCTGCCGTCGAGCTCGGCGAACAACGCGATGAACCTCGTCGGCGTCATGAGCCTGGGCGCCGGCATCAACCCCGCCGACACCCCGGCCCTGCGGTCGACGACGTCCACGTCGGTGCTGTCCAAGCTGGTCGCCGGCCTCCGGCCGCAGCCGAAGGCCAAGACGGGCGCCAAGAAGCACGTCAAGGCGCCCAAGAAGGTCACCGTCAAGGTGAAGGCCCGCCACTGAGCCGCGTCGATGGGGCGCCGGCGCCGTCCGGCGCCCCATCGGCCTTCGCGACCGGCGCTCATCCGGACCCGCCGGCCGGTTGGTCGGTCGTACGGCCGGTCGTACGGCTCGCCGCCGGAAACACGGAATCGCGCAGGGGGAGGACAGGATGGGAAGACGGCACGGCCCCGCGGCGCTCACGGTGACGGTGCTCGCCGTGACGGCGGCGGGCTGCGGCGGCGCCGGGCACGGCGCGACGCCGACGGCCGTTCCCCCGTCCGCCCTGGGAAGCCCCGCCACCGGCCCGGGCCGTACGCCGGGCACCGCCCAGGCGGGGCGTGCGCCGGGCATCGGGTCCGCTCCGGCGGTCAACGGCGTCCACCCGGGAGCGGAGCGGAAGTCCGCGGCCGACGGCACGTGGGTCACCGGGACCGGCAACACCCGGGTCGCCCTCTACCTCTTCCGCGGCGCGGCGGCGCTGAACGCCCCGTACTTCTGCACCGGGACGGTCGACGCGGCGATGCGCATCGCGCTGACGTGCGCGAACGGTGCTCGTGACCGGACCACGGGCCACGCGACGCTCGGTGCCGGGGGCAGGATCCTCACCGTCGCGTGGGACGGCGGAATCGAGGACGTCTTCCAGCGGAAGTAGACGAGTGGATGAACGGGCGGTGACGCGCGGACATCTGATGATCATTTTAAAACCGGATTTAAAGGCCTATTTCGGCCAGCGTGGTTTGGATGTTCTGCACCCCAGGGGGGAGGCGCAGTGGCGATCATCGGTCTAGATTTCTCCGGCGGGTTGACCCGTCGCCCGGCGGGTCATGCGTCAGGAGGAATCCATGGCCCGACGGCTCCTGTCAATGCCGGTACTCGGCATTGCCATGGCCCTGGTCACGTCCACGGCGGCATTCGCCGCAGGCGTGACCAATCAGAACAAACCGCTGGCCGACCACCTGGTCGGACGGCAGGCTGACGGATCCGTACTCAACCCCGACAACCAATATGTCACCCCGGCAGGCGTCAGCATCGAACAGTCCGGCCGCCCGATGGACCTGGCCGTACGCCCGGACGGCAAGACCGCCGTCGACCTCACCAAGTCCGGTGCGGGCCTGTTCACGGTCGTCGACCTGGCCGGCCAGAAGGTCCTGCAGCAGTACACCCCGCCGAAGGGAGTCGGCAGCGGCAACGTCGGCGTCGGCGGCCTGCTCTATTCCAAGGACGGCAACACCCTCTACGCCGCGCAGGGCGGCGACATCCTGAAGTTCGCCGTCGCCGCCGACGGCACGCTGAGCAGCCCGAGCGTCATCAAGCTTCCGGCCGACGCGAACGTTCCGAAGGACGCGACCGGTGCCGCGGCACAGCCCCTGCCGACGGACCTGGCCTGGACTCCGGACGGCGGCCACATCCTGGTCGTGCTGGACGGATGGGACCGGCTCGGCGTACTCGACCCCGCCACGAGTACGCTGACCGCCCAGACGTCCGTCGGTGTCGCGCCCCGGGACGTGGTCGTCGTGGGGAACCACGCGTTCGTCAGCAACGAGGGCGGCCGTAAGCCGGCCGACGGCGACTTCACCAACCTCAGCTACGACTCGCCGGTGGTCGCCGACGAGGTCGACGGCCGGGCGAGCACCGGCACCGTCTCCGAGGTCGACCTCGCCACGAACGAGGTCGTTAAGACGTACAAGCTGGGCCTGGACCCGAGCAGCCTGCTCGCGCACGGCACCGAGGTGCTCGTCACCAACTCCAGCGACGACACGGTGTCCGTCATCGACACGGCCGCCCAGCGGGTCACCCAGAGGTTCAACGTCAACCCGCTGCCCGGGCAGCCGTTCGGCAGCTCGCCCAACGCGCTGGAGTTCATCGACCCGTCGCACCTCGTCGTCAGCCTCGGCCGGAACAACGCCCTCGCGGTGTACGAGTACCGCGGCGCGCGCCGGCCGGTCGCCTTCGACGGGCTGATCCCGACGGCCTGGTACCCGGGCACGCTCCACTGGAACGCCACCCTGAACAAGCTCGTCGTGGCGAATCAGGCGGGCGTCGGGGCGCTCGGCAAGGACGGGACGATCAGCGAGGGACCGGGCACGACGCCCGCGACCGGCCGCCAGGTGTACGCCGACGTCGGCACGATCGGTCTCGTGGACCGGCCGACGCGGGCGCAGATCGCCAAGTACACCGCCCAGGTCTTCCGGAACAACCAGTGGCTCGGCCTGCGGGCCCGGAACCAGAAGGGTTCCCGGCGCACCCGGCCGACCGCTCTCCCGCTCCGCGTCGGCGACCCTTCGAAGATCAAGCACGTGTTCATGATCGTGAAGGAGAACCGGACATACGACCAGGTCCTCGGCGACGACCCGCGCGGCAACGGCAACCCGGCGTACGCGCAGTTCGGGCAGAAGACCACGCCGAACATCCACGCCCTCGCCCAGCAGTTCCCGCTGATCGACAACCTGTACTCCGACGGCACCAACTCCGCCGTCGGCCACACCTGGCTCGACGCGGGCTTCGTCAACGACTACCTCGAGCGGTCCTACGCCAACTACATCCGCGACTACGGCCAGCCGGACGCGATGGTCTACCCCAAGTCCGGGTTCCTGTGGGACAACGCGCAGGCGCACGGCCTGACCGCGCACGTCTGGGGCGAGTACGCCGAGTTCTGGAACGCCCCGGGCGGAGCGGTCTGCCCCGGCACGTGGGCGGACTGGTACAAGGACTCGCAGATCCTCGAGGGCAAGGCGACGGGCACGCCGCACGTGCCGGCCGGCTACTGCCAGACCACGGCCGACGTGCCGTCGCTCGACAAGGTCCTGTCGCGTGACTTCCCGAACTTCCAGACGAACATCCCCGACCAGTACCGCGCGGACCTCTTCACGCGGGACCTGCAGCAGTACGAGAAGAACGGGAAGCTGCCCGCGCTCAACATGCTGTGGGTGATGGACGACCACACCAACGGCCTGAACAAGGGCTACCCGACGCCGTCGGCGATGGTAGCCGACAACGACCTGGCGACGGGCCGCATCATCGACGCGATCTCGCACTCGAAGTACTGGAAGGACAGCGCGGTCTTCGTCGTCGAGGACGACTCCCAGAACGGCATCGACCACGTCGACGGCCACCGCAACGTCACGCTGATCGCCAGCCCGTACGCCAAGCGCGGCGCGGTCGACCACACCTACTACAGCCAGCTCAACGTCGTCCGCACGATCGAGCAGATCCTCGGCCTCCCGCCGATGAACCAGCTCGACATGGCGGCCGAGCCGATGTTCGGGGCGTTCACCGACCGGCCCGACTTCACCCCGTACACCGCGCTGCCGAACCAGATCCCGCTCGACACGATGAACGGGACGGCGGCGCAGGCCACGAACCCGATGCAGAAGGCCTGGCTCGCCTGGTCGGAGAAGCAGAACTTCACGTCCGAGGACCAGCTGGCGTTCGCCCCGTTCAACCGGCTCACCTGGTACGCCACGACCGGCTGGAAGCGGCCGTACCCGGGTGACTCCAAGGTCATGACTCCGGAAGAGGTGCTCAAGAGGTTCCCGCAGACGACGGTGACGGGAAGCGTGGACAATGACATTCCGTCAAGCCGCGCCCAGGCACCCCACAAGGCGAACTGACAGGTTTCAATAACACGATGGATCACTCCTTCTCACCGGCGATCGAGGCGCTTGGTCTGACCAAGCGCTTCGAGGAGACGGTGGCCGTCGCCGGGGTCGACCTTGTGGTCGGCCCCGGCCGGGTCCATGGCATGCTCGGGCCCAATGGCGCCGGAAAGACGACGCTGCTCACCATGCTCATGGGCCTGGTACGGCCCGACGCGGGCACCATTCGCATCTTCGACCGCACCCGGGACGAATTCGGCGCGCGCATGCTCGACGGAGTCGCGGGATTCGTCGAGAGCCCGCGTTTTTATCCCTACCTCTCCGGCCGCCGCAACCTGGCGCTGCTGGCCGAGCTCGACGGCGGCTCCGCCGCGAGCCGGATCGACGACGCCCTCGACCTCGTCGACCTGCGCGACCAGGCCGGCGCGAAGGTCGGCGGCTACTCGGTCGGCATGCGCCAGCGGCTCGGCATCGCGGCGGCACTCCTGCGCGACCCGCGCCTGCTGATCCTCGACGAGCCGGCGAGCGGCCTGGACCCGGCCGGGATGCGCGACATGCGCGCCCTCGTCGCCAGGCTCGCCGCAGACGGGGTCACCGTGCTGCTGAGCAGCCACGACATGGCCGAGGTCGAGGAGCTCTGCGACAACGTGACGATCATGCGCAGGGGTGAGGTGGTCTTCGACGGGTCGATGGGCGTCCTCCGCCGGCGCGCCCCGGACCCGGCGTTCCGGCTCGCGACGAGCGACGACGAGCGGGCGCTGGAGATCGCCCGCGACACGCCGGGGATCGCCGCCGCCGTCGCGGGCGACGAACTGCTCGTCCACGCCCAGCGCGACAACCTCGACCGATACGTCATCGCGCTCGGCCGGGCCGACGTCGCCGTACGCCGCCTCGACCTGGAGTCCTCCCCGCTCGAGGCGCTGTTCTTCGCGCTCACCGAGGACGAACCGGACGAGACGGCCGAGCGCGTCCCCCAGGAGGTGACCCGATGACGGCGGTCGCGGCACCCCCCGAGCCCCGTACGGCCGCGCGCGGTGGGTCGTGGGTCGTCTACCGGTGCGAGCTGGCCAAGCTCGTCCGGCAGGTGAAGGTCCAGGCCGCCGCGATCGTGTGCCTGCTGGCCCCGTTCCTGTTCGTGTCGGCGCTGAACGTCCAGAGCAACACGCCGCAGGACACCCTGTTCGGCCGGTGGGTGCACGACTCCGGCTTCGCGATCCCGCTCGTCGTGCTCGGCTTCGCCGGCCAGTGGGCGCTCCCGGCCCTCACCAGCGTCGTCGCCGGCGACATCTTCTCCTGCGAGGACCGGTACGGCACCTGGAAGACCATCCTGACCCGGTCCCGGAGCCGCTCGCAGGTCTTCACCGGCAAGGCGCTCGCCGCCATGACGTACGCCGTGGCGATGACCGTGCTCGTGGCGCTGTCGAGCCTGGCCGCGGGGGTGCTGCTGGTGGGCCGGCAGCCGCTGATCGGGCTGTCCGGCACGCTCCTGCAGCCGGGCCACTGCACCGTCCTGGTGCTGACCGCCTGGGCGACGGTGCTGCCACCCGTCCTGGCGTTCACCGCCTTCGGGCTGCTGCTGTCGGTCGCGAGCCGGAACACCGCGGTCGGCGTCGGCGGCCCGGTCGTCGTCGGCCTGGCGCTGCAGCTGGCGTCGCTGGTCAACGCCCCGGAGGCCGTCCGGATGCTGCTGCCCACCACGGCGTTCGGGGCCTGGCACGGCCTGTTCACCGAGCCGTCGTTCGCCGGGCCGCCGGCAGAGGGCGTCGCCGTCAGTGCCGTGTACTTCGTCGTCTGCGTCGTCGGCGCGCACGCGCTGCTGCGCCGCCGTGACATCACCGAGGGCTGAGACCATGCGATGGGCACCGACCGCCGCGCTCGCGGCCGTCCTGCTGGCGACCACCGGCTGTGGATCGTCCGGCATCACCCGCGACCGGCTGAACACCGCCGTCGCGCCGACGTTCGCCAACCTGTACGTGCTCCAGCAGTCCCTGCGGGGTCGTACGGTCACGTCGGCGTCGATGCGCGCGAAGGCGGCCTGCGCCAAGGGCGGGCCGTCCACTCCGGACCAGGGCGCGGGCAACGACTGGACCTGTACGGTGACCTGGTTCAACGCCGGACCGGCCATTCCGGAGACCGCGTCGTACCAGCTGCACGTCCAGACGAACGGCTGCTACTCCGCGGACGGCGACGGCCCGGCGGACCTGAACGGCCAGCAGATGATCGTCGCGGCGGACGGCGCGACCGTCACCAACCCGCTGTGGGAGTTCGACGGCTGCTTCGACACGACGTGAGCTACTGCTTGTAGGAGATCTCCACGCGACGGTTCTTGGCGCGGCCCACCGGGTCGTCCTTACCGTCCGGCGTCCGGTTCGGCGCGACCGGACGCGCCTCGCCGTAGCCGACCGCGGTGATCGCCACCTTGATGTTCCGGGCGAGCTCGGCGCGCACCGCCTCGGCCCGCTGCGTCGAGAGCGTGCGGTTGTGCGCGGGGGAGCCGATGGCGTCGGTGAACCCGGCGACGCGCACCGGCCCGTGGATCTGTTTCGCGATCTCGGCGATCCGGCGCCGCGCGACGTCGGTCAGCGTGGCCTTGCCGAAGTCGAACAGGACGTCCGCGGCGATCCGCACGGTGATCTGCCCGCCGGAGGTCTCCTTCTCCTCCAGCGGGATGACCGAATGCCCGAGGTCGATGTCGCGTACGCCGTCCGCCACGGAGATGGACTGGACGGACTGCCGGAGGTTCGCGTCGGGGACGTCGCCGGCGCTCGCCGCTGCGGGCAGGAACAGCAGGGCCGGCGCGAGCACCGCGCCGACCAGGAGAGAACGCATCCCGGTCACCGCTCGATCGGCACGTTGTGGAAGGTCGGCCAGTTGCCGATCTGCACGTCGATCCGGTCCACGCCCTTCGGCGGCGCGGCGAACGTGAAGCTCAGCTGCCCCGGCTGGTCGTTGGCGAGGTTCGTCGAGACGTAGTCCGTCTGCAGGTCCTTGCCGGAGCTGTCCTTGACGACCAGGTAGCGCTTGAGGTTCACGGTGTCGATCAGGAAGACGCCGAGCGAGGTCCCGCCGTTGAGGAGGTAGGGCGTCAGCCGCTGGGTGGACCCGGCGGCGCGCACGTGCGGGGTCATCGAGACCGTGAGATCGGCGAGTCTGCCGTCGACCTTCAGGCCGAGGATCGCGAGGTCGACGGTGGCCCCCGCCGCGATCGGGGAGGGGAACGTCGCCTGCGCGATCGGCTTGTCCGCCTTCGCGACCGTCACGCCGCCCTTGGACGCCGTCGTGCTGCCCTTGGACCCGCCGCTCTCGTCGTCGCCGGAGCAGCCGGACAGCCCGGCCGTGAGGACGCCCGCGAGGGCGATGGCCGAGGCGCTCCTGCGGATGACTCTCACTGATCCCCCTGGGAACGGAAACGTCGTCCGGACCGGTCGTGACGCTCGATCGGCGCGCCACGACGGCCTGGTGTCGATTTACCAGTCCTTTACCGTAGCGTCCGACGTTTCTGGACGTGGCGGGTTTCCGGACGTGCCCTAATCGATGGAAGTGTCGCCCAGGGACTCGAGCAGGGCGCGGAGCAGGCCCGCCAGCCGGTCCCGGTCGTCCGGGGCCAGCGCGCCGAGCAGGCGGACCTCGTTCGCGACGTGGAGGCCGACGACCTCGTCGACCAGCGCCCGGCCGCGGTCGGTCAGCCGGACCCGTACCGACCGCCGGTCCTCCTCGTCCGGGACCCGCTCGACCAGCCCCCGGGTGGAGAGCCGGTCGATGCGGTTGGTGATCGCGCCGGAGGTCACCATGGCGGCCCGGTTGAGGGCCCCCGCCGTCAGTTCGTACGGGGGGCCGGACCGGCGGAGAGTGGCCAGGACGTCGAACTCCCAGTGTTCGAGGTCGTGACCGGCGAAGAACTCCTTCAGCTCCCGGTCCAGGACGCGTGACAGCCGGGTGATCCGGCCGATGACCCCCATGGGCCACACGTCGACGTCGGGGCGCTCGGTCCGCCACTGGGCGAGGATCCGGTCCACCGCATCGCTCATCGAGCACACCTCTCAACGCGAACAATCTCAACGTTCATCTACTTGACGTTGAGCATATCGTCATGGTGATATCTCAACGTTGAGATTCTTAATAAGGAGTTATCTCATGGTCGCCCTCACCGCGCGGCGCGGCGTCTCCCTACCCAACGTCCGCGACCTGGCCCTCACCGCGCTCACCCCCCTCACCTGGGGGTCGACCTACGCGGTCACCACCGAGTTCCTGCCGCCCGGCCGCCCGCTGTTCACCGCGACGATGCGGGCCCTGCCCGCCGGCCTGGCGCTGCTCGCCGTCACCCGCGTCCTCCCGCGCGGCGCGTGGCTCTGGCGAGCGACCGTGCTGGGTCTGCTGAACATCGGCGCGTTCTTCCCCCTGCTCTTCCTGGCCGCCTACCGGCTGCCCGGCGGCGTCGCGGCGGTGCTCGGCGCCGGGGGTCCGCTCTTCGCCCTCGGCTTCGCGGCCCTGCTGCTCGCCGAGCGGCCGGCCGCCCGCAAGCTGCTGGCAGGCCTGACGGGACTCGCGGGGGTGGGCCTCGTCGTCCTGCGCTCCGACGCGCGGCTCGACGTGGTGGGGGTCCTCGCCGGGCTGGCGGGAGCCGCGTCGATGTCGGCGGGCACGGTGCTCACCAAGCGCTGGGGCCGTCCCGAAGGGGTGGGGCCGCTCACCCTCACCGCCTGGCAGCTCACCGCCGGCGGGCTGCTGCTCGTGCCCGTCGCCCTCCTCGTCGAGGGCCCGCCGCCCGCCCTCGACGGGCGCGCCGTCGGCGGCTACCTCTACCTCGGAGTGGTCGGCACCGCCACGGCGTACTGGCTGTGGTTCCGCGGCATCTCCCGGCTCCCCGCGACCTCCGTTTCCTTCCTCGCCCTGCTCAGCCCGCTGTCCGCCGCCGTCATCGGCTGGGCGGCCCTCGGCCAGGCCCTGGCCCCGCTGCAACTGGTGGGCATGGCCCTCGCCCTCGGCGGCACCCTGGTCGGCCAGACCTCGGCCAGGCGGCGCTCGGAGACCACGGCCGTCCCCATCACCCCGAGGAGTTCTTGACCATGCGCATCACCGTGTTCGGAGCGGCGGGGAGCGTCGGCGCGCGGGCCGTGGCCGAGGCGCTGTCCCGTGGCCACGAGGTCACCGCGGTCGTACGGAACCGGGCCAGGTTCGGCGAACCGCCCGCCGCCGCGCACTCCCGTACCGGGGACGCCCGGAACGCCGAGGACGTCGCGGCGCTCGCCGCCGGCCAGGACGTCGTCATCAGCGCCACTCGCCCCGCTCCCGGCCAGGAGCACGAGCTCGTCACGGCCACCAAGGCGCTGCTGGCCGGGCTGGCCGGGACCGGCGTCCGGCTGCTGGTCGTCGGCGGCGCCGCGACCCTGACCGTGCCCGGCACCGGCGGCCGCACCGTCGTCGAGGACCCCGACTTCCCGCCCGCCTGGCGGGACATCGCCCTCGCCTGCGCCGACCAACTCGAGGTCTGTCGCGCCGAGACCGACGTCGACTGGGCGTACCTGAGCCCGCCGGCTCTCCTGGAGCCCGGCGAGCGCACCGGCGCGTACCGGCTCGGCACGGACGAGCTGCTGGTCGACGCGCAGGGGGAGTCCTGGATCTCCATGGAGGATCTCGCGGTGGCGCTGCTCGATGAGGTCGAGAGCCCCCGGCACCGTCGGACCCGGTTCACCGTCGGTCGGTGACCCCGTTCTTCTCCGCCTCGTACCGGTGGCGGGCCGAGGCGAGGATCTGCTCGAAGTCGTGCTGGGTGGCGTCACACCAGTGCATGAGGTCCGAGAGCAGGACCCGCAGATTCTCGCTCGGGCCCGCTCGCCAGCCGTCGGCCGAGAGGGCGTAGGCCTGCATCGCCGCACCGGCACGCTCTATGTTCCGGTCGATGTCCGCCACGGTGTCGGTCCTTTCGTTCGTCGCGCCGAGGTGCTCGTACGGGCCGTGGGTCTGATCACCGCCGTCTGCCCTTCCGGCGGATCTTGATGTCGCGCATGTCCGTCACCGCCACGCGGAGGATCCGGTACGGGTATCCGTGCGCGTCCAGCGCCGCGATGGCCCGCTGGGCGGCCTCCTGCTCGCCGTCGTCCGGGCCCGCCGGCACCTGGCACCGGAAGGTGAACGCCGAGAGGCCGGCGTCGGCGGTGAAGGTCCCGGCCTCGGTGAAGGCGGCCACGAAGGGATCGGCTCCGGCGAGCAGGGCGGCGCGGTCGGCATCGCTCAGCCCGTCGAACGTGCCGCGGATCGTCACTCTGAACACGGCCGGTCCTCTCGTACGGCGTAGGCGAGGAGGCGTTCACCGAGCAGCTCCTCGACGGTGTCGAGGAGCTCGAGGACCGCCTTGGCGATCAGGTCGGGGCTCTGACCCGCGGTGACGCGTTCGCCGATCTCGGCGAAGACCAGCGCGTGGAACCAGCCGATCTGGGCGGCCACGACGCGGGGCCGCGGGTCGTCCGGTGATGCCCCGGTCTCCTCGGCCAGCACGGTGGCGAGAACCTCGGTCATCTGGCGGCCCAGGTCGCCCAGCCGGGCGGTGAGAGTGGGAGCGGCCCGCATCATCTGGAAGACACGGCCGAATCCCTCGGTCAGCCCCAGCCTGCGGTCCCGGCGACGCACCTCTTCACGAAGCCGTGCCAGCACCGCCTGAGCGGCGGACTCGCCGGGGCCGCGCTCCCGCACGATGTCGGCGAGCCGCTGCGGCGACGCCTCCTCCGGGTGGAGAACGAGGTCCTCCTTGGCGTCGAAGTAGTTGTAGACCGTGTTGATGGACACGTCCGCCGCGGCGGCGACCTCGGCGATCGTGACGTCGTCGAACCCGCGCTCCACGAACAGGCCGGTGGCGACCTCGGAGATGTGCTGCCGCGTCTGGCGCTTCTTCCGCTCCCGTAGCCCTTCTGTCACGGACGTCATCGTAACCGACCCCAAACTTTCAATGCATTTCGATTTTGTAGTTCATTTCGGTTCGGGTCTTCGCGCTGCTTGGAACGTTCGCGTTGACGGGGCCGGTTCTCCACAAGATCCTTGTTCGTCATGGAATCCGATGATCAATCGGCGTGGGCCTCGGCGACGGGTGGTCACGGCGACGCCGTACGGCATCAGGTGCTCGGAGCGGCCGCCGACATCATGCGCGGTGCCCCGGCCGACGGCCGGGTGGCCGCAGACCCGTCCGACCAGTCCGCGGTGACCCTCTACCTGGCCCTCCTGCAGGACCGGCTGCCCGTCTACGCGCGCGTCATGAAGGACCTGGGCTCGCGGGTCGGCGAAGGCGACGTCGCCGGCAACCTGGCTCCCGCCGCGCAGGCGACCATCGGCTTCTACACGGCGATCCTGGCCGCGAAGGTGTCGGTCTTCGCCAACCCGGACCAGCTGGTGCGGCTCCGGCAGGTCTTCCAGACCCATGACCTGGGTCCGCAGGCGGCGTACGAGGGCGTCGCGCGCTACCTCACCGCGGAGCGTGAGCTCGGGCGGATCGCGCCGGACGTCGACTGCACGGCGGCCGCCCAGCTCCTTCTCGGCGCCTGCCTCAACCACGTCTTCACGAAGACGCTGCTCGGTGAGGCGCCTCCGGACGACGTGTACATCGCCCAGATCATCGCCGGCCTCCGCCTCGGTCACCGTCCGGAGTGCCCCCCGGCCGAGGGAACAGTGCCGGACCAGGCCGGATAGGCTGCCCCAATGCTTGATCACGGTGAAGACCCGCGGCCGGCCCGCGGAGCGGTGCAGGAGATCTACACCCCCGAGCGGGCCGCGACCCTGGAGTACTCCCCGGACCTGGACGGGCTCGCGGACCCCGGCGAGATCGTCTGGGCGTGGGTGCCCTACGAGGAGGACCCGTCGCGCGGGAAGGACCGGCCGCTGCTGGTCGTCGGGCGCCACGGGCGCCGGCTGCTCGCGATGATGCTGTCCAGCCGCGACCACGCTGACGACCCGGACTGGCTGGAGCTGGGCTCGGGCACGTGGGACCGCGACGGCCGCGACTCGTACGTGCGGCTGGACCGCGTGTTCGAGCTCGACGAGGACGACATCCGCCGGGAAGGGGCGATCCTCGAAGGGGAGCGCTTCGCCCACGTGGCCGCGGTCCTGATGCGCCTGCACGGCTGGAAGCCCACGCGCTGAGCCGTTTCCGGCTCGTCGTGAAAGAACGTGGAAGATCCTTGCCGGGGCGGTGAGGTGCTCGCACTCTGGTGCGTACGCGCCGCCCCGGTGAGGAGTGCCCATGACCGGCCCAGCGAACCCCCGTTCCACGACGTCTCAGCGTCTCTCGTGGCCGTACGGGGTGATCCCCGCGGTGCTCGGGGCCGTTCTCCTCGTGGTGTCGCTCGCCTTCGGCGTGCCGGGAGCCCGGTCGGCGTCCGCCGCGCCGCCCTGCGCGGTGGCCTACTCCCTCAACCAGTGGACCGGCGGCTTCACCGCGCAGGTCGCGGTCACCAACAACGCCGCGCCCGTCACGAGCTGGACGCTGACCTGGACGTTCGCCGGGGACCAGAAGGTCACGTCGGCTTGGAACGCCCAGGTCACGCAGTCCGGGCAGGCCGTCACGGCCCACGACAGCGGCTACAACGGCGCGCTCGGGACGGGCGGGTCGACGACGTTCGGGTTCCAGGCGACCGTCGGCGGCCAGAACGCGGTCCCCGGTGACTTCGCGCTGAACGGCGCGCGCTGCGACGGCGACGGCACTCCGACCCCCACCCCGACGCCCACGCAGCCCACGACGCCGACGTCATGCCCGCAGGCGGCGTTCTGCGACGGCTTCGAGGGCCAGACCGGCACGACGCCGTCCGGAGCCTGGCAGCCGTCGTACCCGGACTGCCAGGGCACCGGCACCGTGGCCGTCGACCACACGCAGGCCCACACCGGCAGCACGTCGCTTCGCGTCGACGGCGGCGCGACCTACTGCGACCACGCGTTCGCCGTCAACACGACGGGCGTGGCCGCGGCCGGGTCGGTGATCTACGTGCGCTACTACGTCCGGCACACGCAGCCGCTGCCGGCCGGCCACGTCGCCTTCACGACCCTCACCGACTCAGCCGACGGCGGCAAGCACCTTCGGCTCGGCGGCCAGAACCAGGCGCTGCAGTGGAACCGCGAGTCCGACGACGCGACGCTGCCCGAGCAGAGCCCGGCCGGAGTCGCGATGAGCGTGCCGCTGCCCGTGAACCAGTGGTCCTGCCTGGAGTTCGCCATCAACGGGACGAACGGCACCATGAGCACCTGGCTCAACGGCACCGAGGTGGCGGGCCTCCACCTCGACGGCACCCCGACCCCCGACGTCGACCGTCAGTGGCTGAGCCGGGCGAACTGGCGCCCGCACCCCACCGACCTGCGCCTCGGCTGGGAGAGCTACGGCGGCGCGCGGGACACCCTCTGGTTCGACGACGTGGCGGTCGGCTCCTCGCGCATCGGCTGCTGACCGTCGGACACGTCCACCCTGCTGGAACGGCGCGCCTCGAGGAGTTCAGGAGCCGGCCGACCACTCGATCAGCGGAGGCCGGACCGCCGCGCACAGCGGATGGCCGCGCGCGTCGGTCAGTCCCAACCGGGCCACCAACAGCCCGCTGCGCACCGCCGCGTCCAGGACGTCCGGGCCGATGGCGTCGAACCACAGCTTCGCCCGCCGGAACATTTCGAACGGCCCGCCCTCGTTCACGGTCCCCCACGACAGGTAGACGAACCGGCCGCCCGGACGACCCTGGACGTAGGGGCCGCGAAGATCCCACCCCGTCTCGGTCGCGGTGGCGGTGACCTCCAGCTCCCATGTCGCGGAGAGAGCGTCGCCGGGGTGCGGGTCGAGGAGCTCAGCGGGGCGGTCACGCCGCTGCACGCCGACGTGGATGTCGCGGTAGCCCGGAAAACCGGGCGCCTGCCCGCACTCCCGTCCGGGCAGCCGTGACGCCTCGATGCGAATCAGCACGACACCATCATCTCTTTCGTATGTCCGTGTCACGGGAGGACGTTCGTCAGGCGTCGCGCCTCCGCGACTAGGCGGCTGGAACCGCCGCGTTCGGCGACGGCCTTGAGCGCGGGAATCCCCTCCCGCGGCCGTACGACGCCGGCGACCTCCACGCCGAGGGCGAGCAGGTCGGCGAGGCGCTGCGGGCGGCCCTCGAGGGCGGGCGGGAGCGCGGCCGCGATCACCTCCCAGGTCTGCGCCCAGACTCCCGACCGGGCCAGGTCGGTGAGCGCGGGCACGACCCGGTTGAGCGACAGCACACCGTCACGGGCCATCGTCCCCAGTTCCCCGCCGAGCGCCGACCAGTCCGGCCCTTCGCCGCGCGTGCCGTCCGGCCCTTCCACGAGCGCGTCCGCCCCGCCCGGAGAAGCGGCCTCATGCCGCTCTCGCGCGGCGAGGATGAGGAGGGCGTCGACCGCGCAGGCCCGGTCCGCCCGGTCGTGGGCGCCGAGGCCGTAGGCGAGCGCGAGCGTCATCCCCACCCCGATCGGGCCGTCGGCCTCGGCGAGCATCGGCAGCAGCGGACCGGCCCCACGGCCGCTCCGGGTATGGACGGCGAAGTGCAAGGCCAGGTGCGAGGCGCTGATGTCGCGATGCGCCGGGATCATGGCGGGCCAGCACGACATCCAGTACGTCGTGTAGTAGCGGGCCGGCCGGAACTCCGACGCGGAGAGCGTGGTCAAGACGGCCGCCGACGACCCGACCGGGGCACGGGACGTCATGGTCACCAGGTCCCGGACGTACTCCTCATCGCCCCAGTGACGGGCATTGAACTCGTGACGGTGGCGGGTGACCTCGGGGAAGGGCAGCCCGCCGTCCGCGAGCCGGTCCGCGAGGCACGTGGCCGCGGCCGTGCCGATCCGACGCGCGCGGACCGCGATGGCGTCATCGACCTGGCGAGGCAGCCGGAGCAGGGCCTGTTCGAGGTCCAGCGGCCATGGCTCCAGGCCTTCGGCGGCGAGGCGCTCCAGTCGGCCGAGCAGCTCGGCGGGATCGATCAGGCCGGAGGCCGTGGTCGGAGGGGACACCAGTATCGGCCGGGGGTCGTACGCGAGTCCGATCGCGATCTCGTGCAGCCGCAGCGTCAGCACCCGCTCCGGTCCCGGCCACAGCCGCCTGGCCACGGCTTTCCGCCACCGCTGCTCCCATTTCTGCCACTGCCGCTCCCAGGCGCCGATGTGCGGGGCGGGCGGGGTCACCGCCGCGCCGATGGCCGACGACAGTTCGTGGGATTCGTCCGGGTACCAATGGCCGTCCGGAGGAGAGGCGAGGCCTGGGCTCATGCGGTACCGCTTCATGACCGGATCGAGTGCGTCGCGCAGCGCGGCGCGGTCGGTCCAGGCGAACGCCACCAACGCGGCGAGCACGCGTTCGAGGGCGACCGGGTCGACGACGTTCTCCTGGCCGGCCCACAGCGCCGCGAACTCCTCGGCCAGTTCGCTGGGAGAGCCGATCGGTGCCGGTGGCGGCGATGGTGACCAGGCGGGCGGGCCGGAGACGGGGGCGGTCGGCTCGGACGGGTCCCCGCCGAAGGCCTCGGTGGCGCGCTTCCTGAAATCGGCGGGGAGCACGGCGGCCCCCTCGGCGAGTTCGGCGTACATGTCGGGGGAGGCGTGCTCGATCGTCAGGCTCAAAGCCCGCTCCTGCAGGTCCGCCGCCTCCTGTCCGAAGGCCGTCGCGAGCACGCGGACGACCTCGCTCGAGTCGCCGCGCCGGGCGACCGCGTCCAGGCGTTTGAGCTGGGCGCGGACGAGTTTCTTCTCGCTGCGCAGCAGCACGGATCGGCTCGCGTCGAGCAGGGTGTCGAGCTCGAGCCGCCTGGCGTCGTCGAGCCGGAACAGCGCGTCCTGCGCCATGCCGGCCACCGTGGACGGGCCGTCCGGGAGCAGGGCGGCGTAGTCGCGGGCGCGGGCCGCGAGTTCGTCGAGGGTCGGTGCGATCGCCTCGTGCACGGCCAGGAAGCCACGAAGGGCACCGGCGCGCCCGCCGCGCTGCAACGCGCCGAGGCACGCGTCGAGCAGCGCGTCCCGGCCGACCAGGCCCTCGGCGGTGAGCGCCGCGAGGGCGGCAGGCCAGCCATTGTCGCCGGACTGGCCGAACCACCCGCCGACCTGCTCGACCTCGAACGCTCGAAGGACCACCGCCGCCCAGCGCGGATCTCGGCGGACCCGCTCGATCGCGGCCGACCCGTTGAACGCGTGCTCCTCCACCAGACCGAGCACGAAGCCGTCCGTCAGCGGCGGGTCGATTCCGGTGCGCTCGGTGAGGCCGGCGACCAGCCGCCACAGGTCATCCGCGCTCCATTCCCGCACGCGCAGTCGCTCGGCGAGCCGGTGGATCAGGCCCGGCAGCCAGGCGGCGTCGCGTTCGATCAGTATGTCGAGCACCGCGCTGACGACGTCGTACGCCGTGGGCCGGTTCTGCCATACGACGACCTCCTGCGGCGTGGCGGCCGACGTCGGGAGCGGCTGCGGCGTGACGTGCTCTCTGAGCTCGCCACGGGCCAGCCAGGGGGCGAGCGCGGTGGCCCCGGACAGGCAGGCCGCGCCGGCGATGGTCACCGCGGTGGCCCTGTTCGACCACCGGTACCCCCAGTCGCGGCGCAGCCGCCGCTCGTACTCCTTCAGCGGCGTGACCAGCGCCCGTCGCTCCTCGTCCGACAGCCCGCGCGCCAGCTCGGCGACGGCGCGGATGTCGCTCGCCTCGAACAGGGGCTCCAGGTCGTTCCAGCCGGTCATCTGTCAGCCCTCCGGGCGATCTCGGCGGCGAGGACGTGCTTGCACTTGCCGCGGCTGCCGCGGTACTCGGTCCACCACGGGCAGGTGCAGGTCGCGGCGCCGTTGTCGAAGCGCACGCGCTGTTCGCCGACGACGGTCAGGTCGCCGTCCGGGCGTACGTGGCCCGCGGCGATCAGCGCACGCGCGTTCGCCAGGCGTGGGTTCATCGCCTCGGCGAGTCCGGCGTCGTACGGCAGCTCGCGGTGGAAGTAGGCCGCCTCCGCGAGGTCGAATCCCACCCGGCCCGAAGTGCCGAGCCGGGTGAGCGCGTGGCGTACGCGATCGGCGGGCAGGCCCGACCGGTCGGCGAGCAGATCGACCTCCACCCGTGGCTCGAAGGCGAGCAGCGCGCCGACCAGGTCGGCGTCGGACTCATCGTGGGTGAGCCCGTCGAGCACCGCGCCCTCGCCGGAGAAGCCGCGGCGGACCTCGGGGGAGAGCACCAGGACGAGCCGCATTCCGGGCAGGTCGAGTTCCCACGCGCTTGCGCACGGCAGGTCGCCGGGCCGCACCGCCGGACCGTACGCGCGCAGCGCGCGGGCGTGCGGCAGCAGCGGAGCCAGCGCCTCGAGGCGCTGCGGTCCGGGGAGGCAGACCGCGCCCGCGGCGGCTCGCGAGGTCAGCCGGAGCGACCGGCCCGCCGGCACCGCCCACTGTGCGCCGCTCGCCCGCGAGCCCTTCGGGAGGGACCGCAGGAAGCGCGCGGCCTCGGTCGCCGGCAGTTCGACGCGGGGCTCGAAGCCCGCGGTGATCACCTGGACCTCGGCGAAGCCCCGCAGCCAGCGCTGTGGAAGCGGGACCTTCTTCTCCACGACGGCGCCGTCGAAGGTGGTCACCGTGAGCTCGTCCGGTCCGACCGCGAGGTGCAGCGGGTCCCGGCCGATCCGGGTGAGCGACTGGCGGAGCGGCTCGCCCACGTCGACGTTCGTGGTGCCACGATCGTGCATTTCGCCGTCGAGTGCGTCGGACAGCAGGTCGAGTCGGGCGTACACGCCGCAGCAGGCGGAGAACGACTCGAAGCGCAGGCGGTCGCCGTTGGACGTCACGACCGGGTCGCGTACGCGCTCCTGTATCGGCATGAAGTACCGGGTCCGGGCCACCTTGGCGACCGCGAGCAGGCCGGCGGCGGCCGGAGCCGGGTCGGTCAGGAAGCCGGAGAAGAAGCGGGGATGGGCCACCGGGCCGGCCAGCGCGGTGCCGCCGGAGGTCTCCAGGCCGAGCCGCCCGTCGGTCAGCGAGGAGCGGTGGAGGTAGGCGTAAGACTGCGTCGCATCCGACATGACCGGCGACGCTACAAGCCGGTGCCGTCAAAAAATCCGAAGTGTCCGATACGTCCCGGCTGGAACCTCAGATCTCGCTCAAACGTCTTGGGCCCCGTCCCCGGGCGGGTGGATCCTCGACCAAATCTCGCGAGACAGGCCCTTCTTCCCCCGCGAAAGCGCGCAATGAAAATGGAGTGATCCATGGCGAACGCGTCACCCCCATCCGGGTCCGCGCCGGTCGGTGACATCCGGCGGCGACTCGGGACGTTCTCGCTCCTCATGGTCGGGCTCAGCTCGATCATCGGATCCGGCTGGCTGTTCGGATCCTGGAAGGCCGCGAAGGTCGCCGGGCCGGCGGCCCTCTTCGCCTGGATCATCGGCGCCGGCATCATGATCCTCATCGGGCTCTCGTACATGGAGCTCGGTTCACTGTTCCCCAAGTCCGGGGGCATGGTCCGGTACGCGCAGTACTCCCACGGCTCGCTCGTCGGCTACATGGGCGGCTGGTCGAACTGGATCGCGATCGTCTCGGTCATCCCCATCGAGGCCGAAGCCTCGATCCAGTACATGAGCTCGTGGAAGTGGCACTGGGCGAAGGGCCTGTACGACGGGAAGGAACTCCACCCGATGGGGCTGGCGCTCGCCGCCGTCCTCGTCGTCGTCTACTTCCTGCTCAACTACTGGACCGTGAAGTTGTACGCGATGGCGAACAACTTCATCATGATCGTCAAGTTCGCCGTCCCCGCGCTCACGGTCATCGGGCTGATCGCCTCCGGCTTCCACGGCTCCAACTTCACCCACCACGGCGGCTTCGCCCCGTACGGCTGGGCGGCGGTGCTCAGCGCGATCGCGACCTCCGGCGTGGTGTTCGCCTACAACGGCTTCCAGAGCCCGATCAACCTCGCCGGTGAGGCGCGCAACCCCGGCCGCTCGGTGCCGATCGCGCTGATCGGCGCCCTGGTCATCGCGGCGTTCGTGTACGTGGGCCTGCAGACGGCGTTCCTCGGCGCGGTCCCCGGCCACCTGCTCGGCCACGGCTGGTCCGGCATCGACTTCAACTCGCCGTTCGCCGACCTGGCGATGGCGTGGAACCTCAACTGGCTGGCCGTCACCCTGTACGCCGACGCGTTCGTCTCCCCGTCCGGCACGGGCATGACGTACACCGCCTCCACCGCCCGGATGATCCAGGGCATGAAGGAGAACGGCTACTTCCCCAAGATCCTCGGCCGGGTCCACCCGAAGTACGGCATCCCGCAGCCGGCGATGTGGTTCAACCTGGCCGTCTCCTTCGTCTTCCTGTTCACGTTCCGAGGCTGGGGCTCGCTCGCCGAGGTCATCTCGGTCGCGACCGTCATCTCGTACGTGACCGGGCCGGTGTCGGCGATGGTGCTGCGCCGGACCTGTCCGGACCTGAAGCGGCCCGCCCCGGCACCGGCGCTGAAGATCGTTGCTCCGGCGGGATTCATGTTCGCCTCCCTGCTCCTCTTCTGGTCGAAGTGGCCGCTGACCGGTGAGGTGATCGGGATCATGGCCCTCGGCCTGCCGATCTACCTGTTCTACGGCTGGCGGCAGCGGTTCGTCGGCTGGGCCCCGCACCTGAAGGCCGGCATCTGGCTCGTCGTCTACCTGGCCTGGATGGTGCTGCTGTCCGCGCTGGGCAGCGCGAAGTTCGGCGGCCACGACGTGATCCCGTACGGCGTGGACATGGGGGTCGTCGCCGTCACGTCGCTGGCCTTCTACGCCTGGGGCGTCCGCAGCGGCTGGGCCGGACCGTCACGCGAGGTCGCGGGCGAGGCGGCGGCCGCACAGCGCGACCTGGCCCCGGTGGGCTGACCGAAACTCCGGTCCAGGCTCTCCCGTCCCCCCCGTCCCCTCGGCGGGAGAGCCCGGCCCGGTTCACCGTGCGGACCGGGCCGGTTCACCATGCGGGCCCGGTACGGTGAGCGATTAAATGATCCCGATACGTGGCGTCGGTGGCGTCGGACAGGAAGGAGCGGTGATGCGGCTGCTCGTCGTGGAGGATGACGTGCGCGTCGCCGCCGCACTGTGCTCGGTGCTCCGGCGGCACGGCTTCGAGGTCGAGCCCGCGCGGACGGCGGGGGAGGCCCTCGAGCGCCTCGAGAGCGATCCGGACGTCATCCTGCTGGACCTCGGCCTGCCCGACCGCGACGGGTTCGAGCTGTGCGGTCGCATCCGCGCCGTCCGCGACGTCCCCATCATCATGGTCACCGCGCGGGGTGACGTGCGCTCCCGGATCCACGGCCTGCACCTCGGCGCGGACGACTACGTCGTCAAGCCGTACGACGTCGGCGAGCTGATCGCGCGGATCCACGTCGTCAGCCGCCGCACCGCGCGCCACGACGGCGCCCGTCCCGCCGAGCCGCCCGCCGACGCGCTCATCGCCGGGCGCATCAACCTGGACCGGCTCCGCCGGGTCGTCAGCGTCGACGGGGTGCCCGCGAACCTGACCCGCAAGGAGTTCGACCTGCTCGCGGTCCTCGCCCGCCGGCCCGGCGTCGTCTGCCCCCGCGAGCAGCTGATCAGCGAGGTGTGGCGGACCAACTGGCAGGGCAACCAACGGACGCTGGAGGTCCACATCGCCTCGCTGCGCGCCAAGCTGAGGGTGCCCGGCGTGATCCAGACCGTCCGGGGAGTGGGCTACCGCGTCACTCCCGACGGCGGCCCGTCGGCGGGGGACTCACCGGCCACGGGCCCGTCCGCCGGTGCTCCCCAGGTGACGGACCCGTCCGCTGGGAGTCCGCAGACGAACGGGCCTTCGGCCGAGGGCCCACGCTCGGCGAAGCCGTCGGTCGGGGACTCGCGGCAGCCTTCGGCCGAGGGGTCGCGTCCGACGAAACCGTCGACCGGTGGCGCGCGGCGGCCGTCGGCCGGGGGTCCGCACTCGAGACCGCCGCTACTCTGATCCGACCGTGCGCGCCCGCCTGATTCTCGTCCTCAACACTCTCGTCATCTGCAGCCTGCTGGCGCTCGGCGTCCCGCTGGCGACGAGCATCGTCCGACAACACCAGGAGGCGCTGTTCCAGGACCGCCTCGACGACACGACGCGATTCGCGGCGATCGCCGTGGGCGCGCCCATCGGCGCGTCCTCCTCGGACGTCGGCTCCGAGCTCACGCGCTACCGACAGCTGTACGGCGTGCCGGCGGCGGTGGTCGACCGGCAGCGCTCGATCTGGGTCAGCACGCCCGGCTATCCCGGCAATGACACGCCCGACATCGAGGCCGGCCTACGGCAGGCGTTCGCGGGCCGGCACAGCACCGAATTCCGCACGATCTGGCCCTGGGACGACCGTCCCCTCGTCGTGACCGCGCCGGTGACGCGGTACGGCGACGTCATCGGCGCCGTGGTGACGGTGTCGTCCACCGAACGCATGCGCTCCGCCGTCACCGGCGACTGGTCGGTGCTCGCCGCCGCCGAGGCGGTCGCCGTACTGCTGTTCCTGGCACTCGCCCACCTGCTGGCCACCTGGGTCCTGCGGCCCGTGCGCGCGCTCGACGCGACGACCCACACGATCGCGACCGGCCGGCTCGACGTGCGCGCGCCGGCCGCCACCGGGCCTCCGGAGCTGCGTCGTCTCACGACGTCGTTCAACGAGATGGTGCAGCAGGTGGAGGCCACGATGGAACGCCAGCGCGCCTTCGTCGCCGACGCCTCCCACCAACTGCGCAATCCGCTGTCCGCCGTCATGCTGCGGCTGGAGGGGCTGGCCCTGTCCCTGCCCCCGGGGTCGGAAGAGGAGCTCCAGGAGCTCCGGCACGAGGCCCAGCGCCTCACCCGTGTCCTCGACGACCTGCTGGAACTCGCCCTCACCGAGGAGGGCACCGCCGAGGTGGAGACCATCGACCTGGCCGTGCTCGTCGACGAACGCGTCACCGCCTGGCAGGTCGTCGCCGACCAGCGCGCCATCGAGGTGCGCCGGAACTGGGAGGGGCCGGTGCTGGGCGCCGCCGACCCCACCGGCGTCGGCAGCGCCTTCGACGCGGTGATCGACAACGCGCTGAAGTTCTCCCCCGAGGGGTCGGCCGTCACCGTCGAGGTCGCCGAGGTCGGTGACGACGTCGAGATCCGCGTCATCGACGAAGGCTCCGGCCTGCCGCCCGAGGAACTCGCCCGCATCGGCGACCGCTTCTGGCGCAGCCCCGGCCACCAGAACATCGACGGCTCCGGCCTCGGGCTCTCCGTCGCCCGTACGCTCCTCGAGGCGAGCGGCGGCCGGCTGGAGGTGGCCGCCGCCGAGGGGGCGGGCCTGCGGGTGACCATGGCGGTGTCCGTCGTCAGAGCTTGACGGACCGGTAGTACCGCGCCGCTCCCGGATGCAGCGGCACGGGATCGGTCTGGACGGCGCTGCGTACGTCCAGCAGCTCGGCCGAGGGAACGGCCGCCGCGATGGCGTTCCGGTCGTGGATCAGGATCTCGGTCAGGCGGTAGGCGAGCCGGTCGTCGAAAGAGGACGGGGTCATCAGGTAGTTGGCCAGGGCGAGGGTCTGGCACTCGTCGACGTTCACGTAGGTGCTGCCGGGGATCGTGGCCGCCCGGTAGTACGGGCCGTAGCGTCGGCGGATCTCGGGCGCGAGCCCGCCCAGCGGGATGAAGCGGAGCGGTACGCGCCCGGCCAGCTCGGTGATCCCGGCCGTGGGCAGACCCCCGGACCAGAAGAACGCGTCGATCAGGCCCGTGCGCAGCGCGGCGGCCGCGTACTCCAGGTTCATCTGGACCCGCCGCACCTGCCGTGCCACCTTAGGCCCGGCGGCGGTCAGCACCCGCCGGGCCACGATCTCCACGCCCGACCTTGTCCCGCCGACCGAGACGACCCGGCCGCGCAGGTCGTCGATCGACCAGTAGCCCGACCTTCCCAGGACCACGAGGTGGATGTAGTCGTCGTACAGGCTGGCCAGCGCCCGGAGCGGCACGCCGGACCCGGACGCCGTGGCGCCGGCGGCGTCCGCCGCCACGAACGCCAGCCGGTCGCGGCCGTCCTGCAGCCGCTGCAGGTTGTCGACGGACCCGGTGGTGACGTCCACCGAGACACGGACTCCGGGGAGCTCACGGTCGATCAGCCCGGCGAGCCGCCGGCCGTACAGGTAGTAGACCCCGTCCGAGACGCCGGTCGCGATCGGCAGCGGCCCTGTCCGGTAGTCGCCCGAGCCCCCGGTCAGCGTGCAGCCACCGGCCGCTCCGAGCCCGGCGGTGCCCAGGGCGGCCAGCCCGAGACCGGCCCGGAGCGCCGTCCTCCGGTCCGGCATGCTCGCCCGGCTCGGGTAGCCGGGCGGTCGCGCAGGGTGGGCCATAAGGCATGATCTCACTCGTCGGAGTGATGTCGGTGCACGTTGCGTCATCGTGATCGAGCGAGACATACCGGACGCAAAATCGTGAAATCGCGGCACTCGCGTCCGGCAGATGAGCCTGGCAAGCTTGATCGTGTGGGTATACCAGGGAACACGGATCGTGAGAACTTCCGGTCGTGTTGGCCGGACTCCGCTGCGCCTCGTCCCCCGGTGCTCGCGGTGACGGCAAGAGCCGATCGGACGCGTGGGTTCGTGGCGGCGATCGGCGGGCGGCCCTGACCGGCCCCCGGCCTCCCGTCCCCGGGTCGGGAGGCCCGGGAGATCGGCGGCCGTCCGGTCAGCAGGGACCTCTGGGGGAGACCAGGGTCAAGGCGGGGTGGCAGCGCGTCGCGCCCGGAGCCTGGGGCGGGCACCGGACGATCGGCGCCGCCGTACGGGCCGCCGCCGACGGCGCGGTGGTCTCCGTGCCGCCCGGCGTCTACAACGAGGCGCTCATCGTCGACCGTGACGTCACGATCGTCGCGGCCAGGGGCGCGGGGACCGTGCGCGTCGTCTCGCCGAACGGGCCGGCGCTCAGCCTGCACGGCTGCTCGGCCACCGTGCGCGACCTGACGTTCGAGGCGCCCGCGTCGGCGGATGTGGCCGTGCTGGTCCGCTCCGGCGTTCCGGTGATCGAACGTTGCGAGATCAGCGGTGGCGGCATCACCTTCACCGACGCCGCGTTCACGCTGCGCGGCTGCACCGTGCGCGACGCGGGTGACTCGGGTGTGCGCGTGACGGGCACGAGCACGGGCATCGTCGCGGACTGCACCATACGGTCCGTGGCCGGCGCGGGCGTACGCCTCGAAGGCGTCGCCCAGCTCGAGTGCGTCCGTACGGTCGTCGACGGGGCGCGCGGCCCCGGCCTGCAGCTGACCGGCGGCGCCCACGGGCTGTTCACGGACTGCGAGGTCAGCGGGTCGGGCAAGGCCGCGCTGGCCATCGGAGCGGCGGCGTACGCCTACCTCCGGGGGTGCAAGCTGCACGACTCCGGCGCGCAGGGGGTGCGCCTGGAGGACTCGGCGGGAGCGGCGGAGCTGGCGGCCGGTGCCGCCCTCCGGGACGACGAGGCCGAAGGCGCCTCGGCCGGCCTGGACGACCGCCGTGTGCGGCTCGAGGGGTGCGAGATCGCCCGTACCAAGGCCGAGGGCGTCCTCGTCCGCGGCGAGGCCGTCGCCCGACTGAAGGACTGTCAGGTCCGCGAGACCGACGCGGTGGCGATCATGGCGACCGGGTCGTGCCGGCTGGAGTTGGAGGACGTGCGCGCGGTCGACGTCACGGGGACGGCGCTGGTCGTCACCGGTGCGGCGGTCGTACGCGCCCGCCGGTCGGTCTTCGCGCGCTCGGCGGCCAACGGGGTCCACTGCAAGGGCGACGCGGTCGTGTCCCTGCGCGAGTGCGAGATCGCCCGGACGGCGTTCACGGCGGTCCACCTCGGCGGCGGCGCGCGGGCCACGTTGCAGGACTGCCACATCCGCGAGTCGCCGGAGCACGGTGTCCGGGTCGACGAACGCGCCGACCTGTTCGCCGAGCGGACCCGGATCGAGCGGGCCCGGATGACCGGGGTGTCGGTGGAGGGCGCCGACGCGGTGTTGCGCGAGTGCCGGATCAGCGACGTCGAGATGGGGGCGCAGATCACCACGCGGCACCGGCCGCTGCTCGACGCCTGCGACTTCTCCGACGTGGTGCGAACCGGGGTCGAGGTCGGGCCCGACACCGGTGTGCTGATCCGCGGGGGTCGCGTGTCGGGGACCGGCTCGGCCGGGTTCTTCCTCGACGAGGGCAGCGAGGCGTGGATCGAGGACGTCGAGATCTGCGACACCGAGGGCAGCGCTCTGGTGATCTGGACGGGAGCGCGCCCGCGCGTCCGGTCGGTGACCATCGCGCGGTGCGGGAAGAACGGCGTGTACATGAACGAGGGCGCCGCCGGCGTGCTCGAGGACTGCGACATCTCCGAGACGGGCTTTCCCGCGCTGTACGTCGGGGCGCACGCCACGCCCACCGTGCGCCGCTGCCTGGTCCACGACACGAAGGAGGACCTCACCGTCGCGGAGGGCGCCGAGCCGGTCTTCCAGGACTGCCGTACCGGCAACGTGGCCACCAGCGCGATGCCGCTCGCCGAGAGCAGCCAGCGCGCCGTGCTCCGCCCCGGCGCCGCGAACGCCACCGTACGCGGCGCCCTCGCGAACGAGGAGGGCAAGGAGGACCTGGCCGACCTCCTCGCCGAGCTCGAACGCCTGGTCGGCCTCGGCCGCGTCAAGCAGGAGGTCGCCTCTCTGGCCAAGCTGATGCAGATGGTCAAGCGCCGCGAGGAGGTGGGGCTGTCGCCGCCGCCGCTGTCCCGACACCTGGTGTTCGCCGGCAACCCGGGCACCGGCAAGACCACCGTCGCCCGCCTCTACGGGCGGATCCTCGCGGCCCTGGGGCTGCTGTCCAGCGGCCACCTGGTCGAGACCGACCGCGGCGACCTGGTGGGCGAGTACGTCGGGCACACCGCGCCGAAGACGCAGGCCGTGTTCAAGCGGGCGTTCGGCGGCGTGCTGTTCGTCGACGAGGCGTACGCCCTGGCGCCGTACGGGCAGAGCAACGACTTCGGCCAGGAGGCCATCGCCACGCTGGTCAAGCTGATGGAGGACCACCGCGACGAGGTCGTCGTGATCGCCGCCGGCTATCCCGGGGACATGGACCGGTTCATCGACTCCAACCCGGGGCTCGCGTCGCGGTTCACCCGCACGCTGACCTTCGAGGACTACTCCTCCGAGGAGCTCGTCCGGATCGTGCAGCACCAGGCCCGGCAACACGACTACCACCTGCCGGACGAGACCCTCGGCCGCCTGCTGGACTACTTCGAGCGGTACCCGCGCGGAGCGAGGTTCGGCAACGGTCGCGCGGCCCGGCAGGTGTTCCAGCGGGTGACCGAGCAGCAGGCGCAACGGGTGGCGGAGCTGCCCGCGCCGACGAAGGAGGACCTGACGATCGTACGGCCGGAGGATCTTCCGGAGGGGCCGCTCTAGAGTCCGCGCGGAGCGAGGTTCGGCAACGGTCGCGCGGGCTCTCAGATGGTCTTGGGATGGCCCGGCGGTTAACGCCGGTTTCTGGGATGATCTCAGCGTGGTGGTTCGTGAGGGAGCAGAGGTGGAGTCAGCGCTGCGGTCGTCCGGCTTCGATCCGACGATGCCGAACGAAGCCCGGATGCTCGACTACATGCTCGGCGGGAAGGACAATTTCGCCGCCGACCGCGCCGCCGCCGACCGGGCCCTCGCCCTGGCCCCCGAACTGCCGATGATGGCGCGCGAGTCGCGCAAGTTCCTCAACCGGGCGGTGCGCTTTCTCGTGGCGGCCGGAATCCGGCAGTTCGTCGACATCGGCTGCGGGCTGCCGACCCAGGGGCCCGTGCACGAGGTCGCGCAGGCCGCGGCCCCGGACGCGCGGGTCGTCTACGTCGACAACGACCCGCTCGTCGTCAACCACGCCCAGGCGCTCCTGACGTACACCGCCCGGACCGCCGCCATCCGCGCGGACCTGCGCGAACCCGAGGAGCTGCTCGCCCATCCGCGGCTGACGGAGCTGATCGACCTGCGGCAGCCGGTCGGGATCGTGCTGGTCGGCGTACTGGGCGTGATCCCGGAGGACGACGTCGTGCGGAGCGTCGTCGACCGACTGCGCCAGGCGGTCGTCTCCGGGAGCCATCTGGTCATGACGCAGGTCATCTCCGACGTGCGCCCCGAGGTCACCGAGGAGCTGGCCGCGCTCTACCAGGACGAGCAGATCGTCAGCGGGTCGCGCCGGCGCAACGTCCGCACCCGGGCGGAGGCCGAGCTCGCCTTCGAGGGGCTCCACCTCGTCGAGCCCGGTATCGTCCATGTACCGGCCTGGCGCCCGGACCCCGGCGAACCCTCCGTCGATCCCCGGGAGGTCTGGGCGATCGCGGGCGTGGGGCGCAAGCCCTGACGGGCACCGCAGCGGAAAACCCCAACCCCGAGCGTTTACCTTCTGCGCCTCCCGCGCGGACGATCCCGCCCCGGCAGGAACGCTCCAACCCGGGGTGGTCGAACGACGCCGACCGGAACGGTGTAGGCGTAGAGGTGAGCTTTGGAAGGACGAGTCGATGATGACCCCCAATGAGTCCGAAGGCACGGCCGAGGGCATGACGGCCTTCGCGGACCTGCCGCTGCGGCCGGAGTTGCTGAACGCCCTGTCCGGTCTGGGCTATGAGGAGCCCACGCCGATCCAGCGGGAGGCGATCCCGCCGTTGATCGAGGGCGGCGACCTCGTCGGGCAGGCGGCGACGGGGACGGGCAAGACCGCGGCGTTCGCGCTGCCGATCCTGCAGCGGATGGCGGAGGACCGGGGCGCCGGGCCGTTCGCCCTCGTGCTCGTGCCGACCCGTGAGCTGGCCGTCCAGGTCTCCCAGGCGTTCCACCGGTACGGCCGGGAGCTGGGGGCGCGCGCCCTGCCGATCTACGGTGGCCAGCCGATCGGCTGGCAGATCAAGTCGATCGAGCGCGGAGTCGACGTCGTGGTCGCCACGCCGGGACGGGCCCTCGACCACATCAGGCGCGGCACGCTCCGGCTGGACACCGTACGCGTCGTCGTCCTCGACGAGGCCGACGAGATGCTCGACATGGGCTTCGCCGAGGACATCGAGGCGATCCTGCAGGAGACCCCCGAGGAACGCCAGACCGTGCTGTTCTCGGCGACGCTGCCTCCGCGCATCGAGGGCCTCACCGGACGCTACCTGCGCGAACCCGTCCGCATCCAGATGGGCCGCGAGGCGGCCGCGCCGGGCGAGACGCCGAAGGTGCGGCAGGAGGCGTACATCGTCGGCCGCGCCCACAAGCCGGCGGCGCTCGGGCGGCTGCTCGATGTGGAGGCGCCCACGGCCGCGATCGTGTTCTGCCGGACCCGTGAGGAGGTCGACACGCTCACCGAGAACCTCAACGGCTCCGGCTACCGCGCGGAGGCCCTGCACGGCGGGATGAGCCAGGAGCACCGGGACCGGGTCATGGGGCGGCTGCGGGGCGGCACCGCCGAACTGCTCATCGCCACCGACGTCGCCGCGCGAGGGCTCGACATCGAGCAGCTCACCCACGTCGTCAACTACAACGTCCCCTCCGCGCCCGAGACGTACGTGCACCGCATCGGCCGCGTCGGGCGTGCGGGCCGCGAGGGCGTCGCGATCACTCTCGCGGAGCCGCGCGAGCACCGCATGCTCAAGGCGATCGAGCGTCAGACCAAGCAGCGGATCGCCGTCCGGAAGGTCCCGACCGTCGCCGACCTGCGGGCCCGGCGTCTCGAGCTGACCCGCGCGGCCCTGCAGGAGAGCCTTATGGAGGACGACCTGCAGCAGTTCCTCGCCGTGGTCGAGCCGCTCGCCGAGGAGTTCGACGTCATGGAGGTGGCGCTCGCGGCGGTCAAACTCGCCTACGACTCGAGCGGGGCGACGGTCGACGAGGAGGAGATCCCGGAGGTCGCCCCCCAGCCGTCCCGCGACGGGCGTGACGGCCGCGACCGCCGGGACGGCGGCCGCCGCGAACGACGAGGCCGCGGACCCGCCGAGGGCATGACGCGGCTGTTCGTCGGCGCCGGCCGCAGCGCCGGCATCCGGCCGCAGGACCTGGTCGGCGCCATCGCCGGCGAGTCCCGCCTGTCCGGGCGCGACATCGGCACGATCGAGATCGCGGACCGCTTCTCCCTCGTCGAGATCCCCGACGGCGCCGCCGAGGACGTGATCAAGGCCCTGCGCAAGACCACCATCAAGGGCCGCAAGCCCACCGTCCGCCGCGAACGCGACGCCACCAACCGCCGCTCCCGCTGACGCCCGGGCCCGGGCCGGTGGTGATGGAGAGGGCCACGAGCGTTCCCTCATGGCTGCGGTTGGAGGACGACGACCCTCCGCCGTGGGGGCTGCCCGACGAGGACGCGCTGGTCATGGCCCGGGGCGACGTCGCCGAGACCCTGCTGCCCGCGCTGCCGGGCCAGTTGATCCACTCGGCACGAACGGTCGTGCCTCGTCCCGCCGGCCCTTGATCGCCTCTACGTAGGACGGGCGACGCCGGGGTGCTCGGCCGCCAGCGTGTCCGCCGCGGTCCGCAGGGCGTCGAGGACCGCGCGGACCGACGGCCGTACGTCTCCGTCCCCGCGGGTCCAGGCGATCACGTGGCGCCGTACGGTCGCGTCGGCCAGGTCGCGGACGGCGATCCCGGACTGTTCGGTGAAGCGGACCAGTTCGGGCAGGAAGCCGATGGCCTGGCCATGGGCGGCGAGGGCGAGGTTCACGAGCAGGTCGTTCGAGCGGTACCGGATCTCGGGGCGGAAACCCCCGTGCTCCACGCACAGCCGCTCGGTGATCTCGGCGTGCGACGTGCCGGGATGCCCCGATGCCCACACCTCGCCCGCGAGGTCGGCGATCGGCACGGCGGACTCCGAGGCGGCGAGGCGGTGCCCGGCGGGCAGGACCAGCCGGGTCGGCTCGGTGAGCAGGATCTCGTCGATCAGACCGGCGGTGCGCGGCCGCCGGAGAACGTCGTACTCGTTGCTGATGACCAGGTCGACCTCCTGCAGGACCAGGGACTGCAGGGCGTGCTCGAACTCGTCGTCGAGCACCTCGACGACGAGGTCCGGGTACTGAGCGGTCAGCGCCTCCAGGGCGGGCGCCACCAGGTGCAGCAGGGCGGTCTGGAACGCGACGAGCCGTACCGTCCCGGCGACCAGCCCGCACGCGGCGCGCGCGGCGTCTTCGGCCTGCTTGGCCTGGGCGAGGAGACCTTCGGCGGCGCGCGCGAGCGTCTCGCCCGCCTCGGTCAGCCGCAGGCGACGGCCGACGCGTTCGGTGAGCGGCACCCCGATGTCCTTCTGGAGCTGGGCCAGCTGCTGCGAGACCGCGGACGGGCTGTAGCCGAGCGCGGCGGCGACCGCGCCGACCGTGCCGCGCAGTTGAAGCTCGCGGAGTACCCGCAACCGGACCAGGTCGATCATTCAGTAAGTCTTACACGTTCCATGCAGTAATGCTCGCTGGACCTTCATGGTCGACGAGCGCACAATGTAAGTACCAAGAAAGCAGAACACTGATGACGAAGGAGATCGCCATGTTGGCGATGGTCGCGATTCTCGTCGCGCTCGCTGTGCTCGCTGTGCTCGGACCCCTCACCGGCGCGGACAGCCGTGACGGCCTCGACTGGGCGCGGAACAACTTCTGGCTGCGCCGCCGCACCGCCGAGAAGGCGGCCGCCGCCCACACCTCCGAGACCGCGACCCGCGCCCACGTGCGCGAGCACCGCACGATCCCGGCCGCCCGCTGACCCCAGCCGTCCGCTGACCGGGGCCACTCTCTGAGCCCGGCCGCCCACCGGTCCCGGCCGCCGGCTGATCCCAGGCCGCCCACCGGTCGCGGCCATCCACCGATCCTCGCTTTCCCGCTGACCCTGGCCGCCCGCCCACCTGCGGTCCGGGTCCGTCGATCCGCCCCCACATGGATCGACGGCACGCGGCACACGCGGATCGCCCGGCGCCACCGCGCCCGCGCGATCCCGTACGGGCGGTCACGCGTTGGTCGGTACGCCCGCGTTGACGAGGATCTCGCGCGCGGGCAGGGCGATGCTCTGGGCGGCGGTCAGGCCGGAGGCGGCCAGGTGGGCGTCCACGATCCGTAGGCCGGCCGCGTAGCCGGCGAAGTCCGGCAGGCCCACGGGCTGCTGGCCCATGAGCTGGGCGGTGGCGTCGCCGAAGACGTACGCGGTCAGGTTCTGCATCCCGGCCACGTCGATCCCGGCAGTGATCTTCTCGTAGGCGCTGTCCAACTCGGCGCCGGTCAGGCCCGTCGCCCAGGGGCCCATGGCCTGCTCGCCGGCCAGTTCCCGGACGAAGGCCTCGGCCAGTCCCTCGGCGACGACATGTTCGCCGACCGTGACGGCCATCGGGTTCCAGACCACGTTCGCGTAGCGCACGTTGTGGTGGAGTTCGTGGGCGGCGGCGTGGCCGATCTTCTGCAGGCTCGTGTCGGTGGGCCACATCAGCAGGTGGATCGCGCCTGGGATGCCGCCCATACCGAAGTACCCGGCGCTGCGGACCGTCAGGTGGTGATCGTCGGGGTCGCCGAGCACCAGGACGACGTGCACGGTCTCGGCGTGCTCGATACCCGGCACCGCGCCGCTGATCCGCTCCCAGGCGGCGGTGAGAGAGTCCTCGACCCGGTTCCACACGCCCGCGTCCTGCATCTGACGCACGGCGGACACGTACCGGGGGTCGTCGCGGTCGAGGCGGAAGCCACTGCCCATCTCCTGGTGCATCTGGACGAGGTCGATATCGCCCATCACGGAGGACATGGTCCTCTGGAGCGGGCTGAGCATTTCTCGCAGGGCGTCGGGCCGCTCCTCCAGCGGTCGCTGCAGGAGATCGAGCATGGCCGACGCCGTGTCGTGAACCACGATCTTCATGGCTCGGGACCGTAAGGCCTCCTGTTACGTAAGGGTCAAACTCTTGCCGAGGGGCGTCGGGGAGCTGACCACGAGACCCCCCCGCGCTCACCGCTGTCGTACGAACTCCAGGCGTACGGGGTCGCCGTCGGCGATCAGGATCACCACGCCGTGCCGCGGGGTCCAGCCGTCGGAGACGAGGACGTAGTGACCGCCGGTGTGGAGGTCGAGCCGCAGGCCGGTGTACCGGTAGTGGTAGGCCGCGTCGGCGCCGGGGAGAGGAGTCTCCGTCACGCCCGGAGCCGTCAGGTACAGGCGCTTGGGACTGTAGACCACGACCTGGGTCAGGCCCCTGATGTCGGCGGCGAAGCGGTCCGCCAGGTCGTAGCCCAGGACCTTCGCGTAGTTGGACGCCCCCCAGAACAGCGCGACACCGACGATGATCGCGGTGAAGGCGCGCAGCAGCGGCACTCTTCCCGGCGGTGGCTCGGTCGCGTCGGGCAGCATGGTCCGCAGCTGCGCGGCGTACAGAACGAGGAGGACGCCGGCGCCGATGCTGAACGGGAAGGCGATGAAGGCCTGGGCCCGCCAGACGTAGCCGAGGACCCAGACCATCCCCGGCAGGATGAGCCAGGCGAACGGCAGGACCCGGAGCGTCCAACGCACGACGCGGTCGTCGCGCCCCCGGGCGCGGATCCTGCGTACCAGGCGTTCGTCCCACTGGAGCCACGCCATACCGCCGACCGCGATCACCAGGAGCAGTACGAGCACCGGCCCGACACTGCGGAGCACGTAGTCGCGGGTCGGCATCCCGAGGATGCTCTCGTCGAAGCCGAGCTCCTGCGACTGCGCGTCATTGCGCTGCCAGCCGAAGAAGACGAGCAGGGCGGTCAGGACGGTGGCGTTGGCGACGATGCCGACGAGCCAGCGGAGGATCTCGTTGCCCTTCTCACCCTCCCCGTCGGCCTCGCCCGCCGGCTTCTCCTCCCGAGACGGCGCCTGCGACTCTGGGTCTGGTGCCTGCGGGTCCGGGGCCTGCGCCTGCGGGTTACGGGCCGGGGCCTGCGACTCCGGGGCCGGCATCTGCGGATCCGAGGCTGGTGCCTGCGGGTCTGGGGCTGGTGCCTGCGGATCCGAGGCTGGCACCTGCGAAGCCGAGACCGGGGCCTGCGGGGCCGAGGTCGATATCCCATGGTCGGAGGCCGGCACCCCGATCTCAGGGGTATCCGGCCCCGAGGCCGAGGTACTCATGCCGGGTGCCGTTCGGAGCGGCGGAGAGGCGGGTGTTCCCGGCGCCGTCTCCGCCGAGCTGGCCGGTGGCGTGGTTGAGCTGGTGGGTGGCGCGGTCGGGTCGGCGGGTGGTGCGGTCGACCCGGTAGGCGGCACCGTCGAGTCCGCGGGCGGCACTGTCGAGCTGGTGGGCGGTGCCGTCGAGTCGGCGGGTGGTGCTTTCGAGCTGGCGGGCGGTGCCGTCGAGTCGGCGGGTGGTGCCGTCGTGGCCTCCGTACGGTCCGGATGGCCGTCCGGCATCGGTCAGCCCCCGGTTCCGGACGAGGATTCGGGTGAGCCGGACGGGCCGGCGGAGTTCGCGGGTTCGGACGGTTGCCCGCTTCCTTCCGACTCCGAGGGGTCGGGGGACACCACGGGTGGCGGCGGGCAGGTGCCGAACGCCGACCGCGGTCGCTGGTGGACGACGCTCGACGATGCCCGATAGAGCTCGCAGAGGAACCAGGTGTTCGAGTCCCAGCCGGGCAGGTGGAGCGCTGAGAGACCGGACTGCGCGGTGCTCAGCCGGCCGCGGCACACCGCGATGCCGATCCGCAGAAGGTCCTTGACGTCGTCGTTGCTGGTGCCGTCCTCGTCGAGTTTTCGCTGTGCCCCCTCGCAGTCGTTTCCCTCCAGCGCTTCGTAGACCGCGCCGGCCGCGGCCTCGCCGCCGGTCGGGCCGGAGGGCAGGCCGAAGCCGTATCGGCCGCCGCCGGTGCCGCCGCCGCTCCCGCCTCCGCCGCCGGCGTTCCCGCCCCCTCCGTTTCCGCCGGAGCCGCCGTGGTCGCCGCCGCCCGAGCCGCCTGCGGCGCCGCTGTTGCAGCCGCTGAGCAGTAGGGCGGCGCACGCCAGGGCTGCCAGCGGCCCTCGGGTTCTCCGGCCGATGCCCTGATGCGGCTCGGGCGGTTTCTGGATCGATGCTCTGGCGGCCATGGCGCCTCGCCTCCCCGTCTGCTGGTCTGGCGGCCCGCGCGGGCCGCTGAACGCACCGGCCGGCACCCCCGTGGCGGCCGGTGGCGGATCAGATGTTGTGGTAGAAGTCGCCGCCGGCGGAGCCGAAGTAGATCTCGGCGCTGCTGGCCGTCCAGAAGAGCATCGAGATGCCGACGCCCCATGCGATCCCGTCGTGGTTGACGTCCCAGGTGTTGAAGGCGTCCAGGCCCGCGGAGTGGCCGCCGCTGATGCTCAGCCCGTCGCGGTGCAGGATCCGGTTCGGGCCATCCCAGACGTCGACGGCCTGCAGGGCGCCGAACTGATCGGTGACGTTGAACAGGACCATGACCCGGCCGAGGGTCGCGCGCCGGTCCTCGACGATGACCGGTGTCGGGATCGCCACGTGGAACCAGTTGGTCCCGGGCTTGAGGTAGTAGTGCGCTCCGAACCCCTCGCGCAGGCCGTTGACGTCGACGAACGGCTGGTTTCTCGGATCGAGGATCCCCGTGCCCATGTTCTGGGCGACGAAGGAGTACCCCGGTACCCACGACGCGTACAGCTTGGCCATCACAGCCCCTTCCCCGTCTCACCGCCGGAGGCCCGGCGGCTGATGGCCACGCTAAAAACGCGGGGCGGCCGGAGCATGAGTAGGCCCTACTCAAACCGGGGCATGAGCGGGCCCTACCCGAACTGGGGCATGAGCGGGCCCTACTCGAAGTCGAGGGCGCCGAGCAGGTCGGCGAGGGCCGTGCGGTCGCCGACGCCGAGCCGGCCGTAGATCCCGACCAGGTGGTTCGCGACCGTGCGGGTCGACAGCACGAGACGGTCGGCGATCTCCCGGTTGCTGAGCCCGGCGGCAGCGAGCCGGGCGATCTCCCGTTGCCGCGCGGTGAGACGGGGCGCAGTCAGGTCACGCAGCGCGGGGGTGCGCGCACCCTGGCAGCTCCGGGCGAGGGCCCAGGCCCGGGAGGCGGCGAAGACGCCGGCCCGGTCGCCTGGGGGGTACACGGCGGCTGCCTGGGCGGCGGCCTCGGCCGCATGTAGGAGCATGCCCATCCGCTCGAAGGCGCGGGAGACGGCGTCGAGTTCCGCGCCGTTCGCGGCGACGACGGCAGCCGCGTGGCGGGCGCACACGGCGGCGAGGGGACCGTCGACGGTCGCGCAGAGCCGGGCCAGGTCCTCGGCGACGAGAGGAGCCGCGCCGAGCCGTACGACGTCGTGCAGCGCGAACATCCGATAGCAGCGCAGACCCTGGGTTTCGGCGGTGTCGGCGGCGGCCAGGGCGGCGGACACGGCCGCGCCGAGGTCGCCGCCGGCGGCGTGCACCCAGGCGCGGGCGAGCACGGCGGGGAAGTCGATCGGCACGAACGTCTTGAGCGATCGCCGCTCGGCGGCGGCGAGGGCCGTCCGGGCGGTCGCGACGTCGCCGAGCAGCGCGGAGGCGTGCGCGAGCTCGCCGAAGCACAGCCCGGCGAACCCCGTACGGTGCTCGCCGAGCTGGGCGATGCCGTCGCGGCAGGAGCGGACGGCGTCGGCGGCCCGGCCCGCCAGGACCTGGATCTGGGCGCGGTGGCCATCGAAGCCGGCCATGCCGAGCCGCCAGGGCGCCTCTTCCCGCATGAGCCGCCGGGTCAGGCCGGTGACCTCGTCGGCCGCGGCGAGATCGCCCTCGAACAGGTGGGAGAGCAGGCGGACGCACTGCAGGCTCCAGAACGCGTCGGGCGCGTCGTCGCGCCAGCGTTCGATCTCCCGCAGCGTCGCGTCGGCGGCCGCCCGCGCACGCCCGGGGTGCCCGCCGTGCGCGAGCCGGAGACCCTCGACGACCGCGGCCTGGGCGAAGCTCGCGGGGGTCATCGTGTCGCCGAGCCGGCGCGCCCGTGCCAGCTGGCGGTCGGCGGCCAGGGGATGCCCGGCGAAGAAGTGGACGAAGGCGCTGAGCACGAGGAGATCCTGGTGGATCACCGGGTCGGTGACGGCGGAGACGGCCTCGTCGACGATCCGCTGCGCGTCGGCGTCGTCGCCGACGCTCCACGCGAGTCCGAGGACGCGGGTCCGCGCGTAGACGGAGCGCTCCTCGTCGGTGGCCGGCGTCCCCATGAAGCGGCGCAGGGTCTCCTCGGCCTCCTCCGGCCGGTCGTCGAAGAAGAGGGTGTAGGCCAGCGACAGGGCGGCGGCCGGTCCGCCGCCCGCGTCGACCGCGGCCCGGCCGAGCCGCTGTGCGAGCGCGATGTCGAAGACCGACATCGCCAGGCGGCACGCCGCGATGAGCGGGAGGGGCTGCCGGGCGGTGCCGCTGTCCAGCCGCCAGACCGCCACCCTGAGGGCGTCCTCACGCCGCCGTGACCCGGTCGCCTCCACGGCGTCGGCGAGCCGGGCGAGCATCTCGCGGACCCGGTCGGAGTCCGCCTGGGCGCGGACGACCTCCCCGTACAGCGGATGCGCCGGGCGCACCTGGAGCCGATGCCCGTCGCGGAACGTCGTGATCAGCTGCCGCGCCTCGCACCGCTCGACGGCCACCGCGCTGGTGAGCCGGATGAGGACGTCCGCGCCGAGGGGCTCGCCGAGCGTGGCGAACTCCAGGGCCCGGCGTTCGTCCTCGTCGACGTCGCCGATGCGGGCCTCGACGAGGTCGCGGAGCCGCGGGGTCAGGGACAGGTCGCCGTGCCAGCGCCACAGCCCGCCGGTCTCCTCGAGGGCCCCGGCCGTACGGCCGGCCAGCACCATCTCCCGCAGGTACAGCAGGTTGCCCTGCGTGACCCGCCACAGCCGCCGCAGGGTCGCCGACTCGACCTGTCCGCCGAGCACCTGCGTCAGGAGGCGGCCGGTCTCCTCGACCGGCAACGGCTCGAGTTCGAGGCGCCGGACCAGGCCGTCCTTCCACAGCGCGACGATGGGATCGGGCGCGGGCTCGCCGCTGCGGACGGTGGCCAGCAGGCGGGCCCTGCGGTGCAGCACCATCTGGTGGATGAGCGCCGCCGAGGCGGCGTCGAGCAGGTGCGCGTCGTCGACCGTCAGGAGGAGGGTCTCGCCCGCCGGCGGACGCAACGCCTCGGCCGCCCAGCGGAGCGGGTTGACGCCGGCGGCGGCCGGGAACCGCTCCGGCAGCAGGTGGGCGAACGCGCCGAAGGGGAGGTCGGCCGCCGCCGCCGTGCCGCGGACCGGTGCCACCCTGAAGCCCTCCAGCCGGGAGACGGCCTGCGCGGCCAGCCTGCTTTTGCCCGCTCCGGCGGGACCGGCCACCACGACACCGCCACGGGTCCCGTCACCGACGATGGAGCGCACCGCGTCGAGCTGTGCCGTACGGCCGACGAACGGCCAGCGCGGTGTGCCTGCTTCGTGGCGAGCCCTGGGCCGTGTCATGTGGTCACGCCTTCACGGCCGATGAACGGCCTGCGCGGTGTGCCCGTTTCGTGGCGAGCCCTGGGCCGTGTCATGTGGTCACGCCTTCACGGCCGATGAACGGCCTGCGCGGTGTGCCCGCTTCGTGGCGAACCCCCGGCCGTGCCATCCGGTCACGCCCTCACGGCCGATGAACGGCCTGCGCGGTGTGCCCGCTTCGTGGCGAACCCCCGGCCGTGCCATCCGGTCACGCCCTCACGGCCGACGGGCGAGCGGACGGGCCGAACAGGTCGGCGAGCTCGGCGCGGTCGCCGATGCCGAGGCGTTCGTACGCGTGGAGCAGGTGGTTCTCGACCGTGCGCACCGAGAGCCCGAGGCGCTCGGCGATCTCGCGGTTGCTCGCGCCGGCGACGACGAGGTGGATGATCTGCCGCTGCCGGGGTGTGAGCTCGGGCGTGGCCATCGTGGCCAGGGCGGGGGTGCGGGCGCCGTGACACCGGCGGGCCGTGGTCCACGCACGGGCGCTCGCCGTGCGGGCGGCCCGGATGCGACCCGCGGCCTCGTGCGCGGCCGCTGCCTGGGCCGCCGCCTCCGCGGCGTACAAGGTCATGTCGAAACGTTCGTACTCCGCCGAGACGGCGTCCAGTCCGGCGCCATCGCCCGCCAGGGCGGCGTGGCGCGCGAACAGCGGCGCGAGGGCCCCGTCCGCCAGCCCGGCCAGGGCGGCGAGCCGGTCGGCGGCACGGTCGGCCGCTCCCAGGCGTACGACGTCGTGCAGCGCGAACATCTCGAACGCCGTCAGGCCGAGCGACCGCGCCCGGACCGCACCGGCCAGGGCCACCTCGACGGCCTGGCCGACGTCGCCCCGGGCGGCCGGGATCCAGGGGCGGGCCAGCACCGCCGGGAAGTCCGGGGCGAGGTACGTCGGCAGGGCGCGCCGCTCCGCCTCCGCCAGGGCATCCTCGGCGGCGGGGACGTCGCCCGCGAGGGCCGTGGCGTGGGCGAGCTCGCCGAAGCACAGTCCGGCGAACCCGGCCGGCGCGTCGCCGAACCGGGCGACGGCGTCGCGGCACCAGCGGGCCGCCGCGCCGACGTCGCCGCGCATGCGGCTGATCTGCCCGCGGAGCGCGGCGAGGACGGTGACGCCCAGGTTCCAGGTGCCGGGCTCGCCGAGTTCGCGGTACGCGGCGTCGGCCAGTGCCTCGGCCCCGGAGAGGTCGCCGGCGAAGATCTTGGCCATGAGGCGGGCCAGACCGAGCTCGGCGAGGGCACCGGGAACCTCGTCCTGCCAGCTCCGGGCCGTCGCGAACGCCGCGTCCACGACGGCCGTCGCGCGATCCGTACGCCCCGTGAAGGCGAACGCCTGGCCCTCGACGGCGGCCAGTTGAGCCGCCACGCCGGCGGCCGTCGGGCCGATCGCGCGGACCCGGTCCGCCAGAGCCAGGGACTCGTCGACCCGCGCGGCGAGGACGTGACAGGACGCCTTGACCGTGAGGACCTCCTGGCGCCACCGTGGGTCGCCGATCGCCGCCTCGGCGGCGTCCAGAACGCGGTGCGCCTCGGCGGAGCGTCCGAGGCCGCCGTGGAGGGTACGGGCGCGGGCCGCCGCGACGAGCGCGCGCTCACGGTCGGTGCTCGCCGCGCCGGCCGCCCGGCGCAGCGCCGCCTCGGACTCGGCGGGCCGGTCGGCGACGTGCAGGACGGCGCCCAGGGCGATCGCCGCGTCCGTGCCGCCGCCCGCCTCCAGCGCCGCCCGCCCCAGCCGTACGGCCAGGTCCACGTCGTGCGCCGCCCAGGCCAGGCGGCAGGCCGCGACCATGGGCGCGGGGTCGGTGACGCTGTCACTGTGCAGCCGCCAGACCGCGACGCGCAGCACGTCGTCGCGCCGCCGCAGCCCCGTGGCGTCGGTGGCCTCCGCCAGCCGCCGCAACCGGCTCCGGGCGCGTAACCTCCCGGTCCGCCCGCGGATCACCTCGCCGTACAGCGGGTGCGCCAGCCGCGCCAGCCTCCGGCGGCGGTCGACGACCACCGTCACGATCTGCCGGTCCACGACGCGCCCCACCGCTTCCGGGGACGTCAGCCCGGCGACGAGGTCGACGCCGATCGGCTCGCCGAACGCCACGAACTCGAGGGCCTCGCGCTCCTCCTCGTCGATCTCGCCGATCCGGCCGCCGATCAGCTCGTACAGCCGCGGCACGGCGGGCAGGTCGCCGGTCTGCCGCCACACCCCGCGGCTCTCCGTCAGGGCTCCGGCGAGGATCAGCTCGCGCAGGAACAGCGGGTTGCCCTCGGTGATCCGCCACAGGCGCCGCGCGGTCGCCGCCTCCACCTGGCCGCGGACCGAGTCCGCCAGCATCCGCGCCGTATCCGCCTCCGGCAGCGGCCCGAGCTCAACCCGCGGCACGAGGCCGTCCTGCCAGAGCCGCCGCACGTGGGCGGGGACCTCCTCGCCGGTGCGGATGGTGGCGAGGAGCCGGGCACCGCCCCGGGCGACGACGTCGCGGACGAGCGCCGCCGACGCCGGGTCGAGCCAGTGCGCGTCGTCGACGGCCAGGACCAGCGTGCCCCGGCCCCGCCGGGCGAGCAGCGCGTCGGCCGCCCAGCCCGGACCGTCGGCACCGCCCTCGGAGACGGGACCGGCGGGCAGCAGGTGTGCGAACGGTCCAAAGGGAAGGGCCGAGGCGGCCAGCGTCGCCTGCACCCGCGCCACCGTGAACCGCGCCGGATCGAGCGCGGCGATCACCTCTGCGGCCAGCCGCGTCTTTCCCACCCCGGGCGCGCCGGCGACGACGACCCCACGGGCCGATGCGCCGGTCAGCAGCGATCGCACCCTGCCGAGCTGCGCCCCACGGCCGACCAACGGCGAGGGGGACCACATGAACGCATCGTACGGACCCCATCTCATTGCGTGACAGCATGTGTCCGTATCCGGCCACCCGCCCAACCCTCCCAGCACACGCCCGTACGAGCGCGGCGGTCCCGGTTGTCCGTCGTGACATGCGGGTAGGCCCAGCGGTGCTTCCCTCGATTACAGGAGGCCGCGATGCCGGACGTTCGGACTACGACCTGCGCGATCGCGGGCGGCGGCCCCGCCGGGATCATGCTGGGTCTCCTGCTCGCCCGCGCCGGGGTGCGGACGACGGTCCTGGAGAAGCACGGGGACTTCCTGCGCGACTTCCGGGGCGACACCGTCCACCCCTCCACGTTGCGGCTGATGGACGAGCTCGGCCTGGTCGACGAGCTCGAGCGCGTGCCGCACCAGAAGCTGACGACCCTGCGGATCGGGACGCGGACCCGGCCGCTGGTCGAGGCCGACCTGACGCGGTTCAGGCGGTGGAAGTACCGCCACATCGCGATGATCCCGCAGTGGGACTTCCTGACCCTGCTGGCCGACCACGCACAGCGTTATCCGGCGTTCCGGCTGCTGATGGAGGCCGAGGTCCTCGGGCCGATCGAGGAGGACGGCGCGGTGCGGGGGCTGCGGTACCGCGACGCCTCCGGCGAGCACGACCTGCGGGCCGTGCTCACGGTGGCGGCGGACGGCCGCCGGTCCGATCTGCGCCGCGCCGCCGACATGGTCCCCACCGAACTCGGCGCGCCGATGGACGTCCTGTGGCTGCGGATCTCCCGTCGGCCCGGCGACCAGAACGGTCTCGGCGGCGTCATCGGCCAGGGCGAGATGGCGGCGATGATCGACCGCGGCGACTACTGGCAGATCGCCTTCCTCATCCCCAAGGGGTCGTACGAGCAGGTCCGGGCCAGGGGGCTCGGCGACCTGCGGGACCGGCTCGCGGGGCTGATGCCGTCCCTGGCCGATCGGGTCGGCGAGATCGACGACTGGGACAAGGTGGCCTTCCTCGAGGTCGGCCTGAACCGGCTCCACCGCTGGGATCGGCCGGGCCTGCTCGCCATCGGCGACGCCGCCCACACGATGTCGCCGATCGGCGGTGTCGGCATCAACCTGGCCGTACAGGACGCCGTGGCGACGTCCAACCTGCTGGCCGAGCCGCTGTATCGCGCCCAGTCCGACCCCGCGAGGTTCGACCGGACGCTCAACCCGGATCTGGTGCGCCGCGTCCAGCGGCGCCGGGCCGTCCCGACGATCGGCACCCAGACGGTGCAGCAGGTCATCCAGCGTCAGGTGGTCGACCGGGCGTTGTCGAACACCGAGCCGAGCCTGCCCCGGATCCTGGGAACCCGGAGCGGCCGGCGGCTGCTGTCGCAGGTCCTGGCCCGGATCATGGTGTACGGCCTGCTGCCCGAGCACGTCCGCACCCCGGAGCGGCGCGAGACCGAGACCCGCGCCGCCGCCCGTACGTAGCGCAGTCGGCCCCGGCCGAGGTGATGCCCGCTGACCAGCGGGTACGCAGGGATCGTGCGACGGTTCGGGGATGACCGTTCGGCCCGGTCACAGTCATGGTTGCGGGGCCAAGCGCTGGTGGCGCTCCCACTGGCGCTGATCTTGGTGATCGCCGTGATCGACGTCCTCAACGGGCCACGGATCCATCTGGGGCCGCTGCTGATCGTGGCACCGGCGATCACGGCGTCCTTCGCCGGCCCGAGGGCGGTCGCACTGATCGGCGCGGTGGCCGTCGCCACCGAGGTGCTCATCGGCGCGTCCGACGAGTGGCGCCGGGTCACCGAGTACGAGACGCAGCTCTCTTCGCTGGTCGTGATCTCGGCGCTGATCGTGTTCTTCACCGCCGTACGGCAGCGGCACCGGCGTGAGCTGAAGGCGGCCCGCTCGGTCGCCGAGACGGCGCAGCGGGCACTGATCCGCCCCCTTCCCGAACGGATCGGGCCGCTGCGCATCGCGTCGTTCTACCTGACCGCAGAGCAGGAGGCGAGAATCGGCGGTGACCTGTACGGCGCGGTGCGCATCGCCGGGGGCACCCGGCTGATCATCGGTGACGTCCGGGGGAAGGGCCTGGCCGCCATCGACACGTCCGCCCTGGTGGTCGGGGCGTTCCGGGCCGCCGCGCACCAGCGTTCCGCGCTCCCCGACCTGCTGTCCTTCCTGGACGGCGCGGCCGAGCTGGAGCCCGCCCGGCTGCACGGCGGCGGGCCGGACCCGGGGGAGGGCTTCGTCACGGCCGCCGTGGTGGACATCCCCGACGAGGAGCCGCACCTGTGCATCCTCAACCGGGGACACCCGTCACCCCTGTTGCTGACGGGCGGAGGCGTCACGGAGCTGCGGGCGACCCGGCCCGCGCCGCCGCTCGGCCTGGGGGACCTGTACCCGGCCGACGCCCACGTCGACATCTTCCCGTTCCGGCCCGATGACCTCTTGCTCCTCTACACCGACGGAGTGATCGAGGCCCGCGACGCCGTCGGCGCGTTCTACCCCCTCGGCGAGCGTCTCCTCACCTGGGCGGCGGACGACCCCGCGCATCTCGTCGAGCGCCTGCACGAAGACCTGCGCGCGTACGCCGAGGGACGCCTGGACGACGACGTCGCGGTGATCGCCATCAAGCGGATGTCCGCCCGGTAGCGCCGTGTCCCGATATCCGCCCGGACAGGCCGCCGGCTCTGTCGGCGGCCTCGCGGAGAGGCGAGTCGCTGCGACCGGAGATGGCTTGGCATCGCCCGGTCCTCGCGCTAACTTAACGACATATGAGCAATCGTTCAGATGAGCCGATGGTGGTCGGCCTCGAGGCGTGCGCACTGCGGGTGGTCGACGCCGACCGCGTCGCGACCGTCCGCGCGTCCATGCCCCCCGAGGGGGACGTCGCCGAGGTCGCCGACGTGTTCGGCCTGCTCGCCGATCCGGGCCGGCTGAGGGTGCTGGTCGCGCTCCTCGAGGGCGAGATGTGCGTGTGCGACCTGGCCGCCGTCGCCGGTGCCAGCGAGTCGGCCGTCTCCCACCACCTGCGGCTGCTGCGCGCCCACCGAGTCGTCCAGGCACGCCGGTCCGGGCGGATGGCGTATTACCGGCTCGCGGACGCGCACGTGCGTATGCTGCTGGACGTCGCGCTCACCCACATCGGCCACGCCCCGGCCGCCGCCCATCCCGAACACCACCAGACCGAGGAAGACGTGACATGACGGCCCACGACGCGCACGACGACGGTCCCGGGCACGCCGCTCACGGTCACGAGGGGCACGCCCACGGCGTCAGCGAGAACGCCGACTCACGATGGCTGAGCGGTGCGCTCGGTCTGATCGTCGCCTACATGGCGGGCGAGGTGGTCGTCGGTGTGCTGGCGCACTCCCTGGCGCTGATCTCCGACGCGGCGCACATGCTCACCGATGCCGCCTCGATCGTGCTGGCTCTGGTGGCCATGCGACTGGCCGCCAAACCGCCCGCCGGTGGATACACCTACGGTCTCAAGCGGTCCGAGATCCTGTCCGCCCAGGCCAACGGGCTCTCGCTGTTGCTGCTGTCCGCCTGGCTCGCGTACGAGGCGGTCCGCCGGCTGGTCAGCCCGCCGCAGGTCACGGGCGGGCTGGTGCTGGCCACCGCGCTCGTCGGCATCGTCGTCAACGTCGGCGCCGCCTGGATGATCTCCAAGGCCAACCGGACCAGCCTCAACGTCGAAGGCGCGTTCCAGCACATCCTCACCGACCTGTACGCCTTCATCGCCACGGCCGTCGCCGGCCTGGTCATGACGCTCACCGGATTCGCCCGCGCGGACGCGATCGCCTCCCTGGTCGTGGTGGCCCTGATGGTCAAGGCCGGGGTCGGGCTGGTCCGCGAGTCCGGGCGGATCTTCCTCGAGGCGGCCCCCGCGGGCGTCTCCCCGGAACAGGTGGGCAAGGTGCTGGCCGCCCGGCCCTGCGTCACCGAGGTGCACGACCTGCACATCTGGCAGATCACCTCGGGCATGCCCGCGGCGTCCGCGCACATCCTGGTCGCGCCGGGGGAGGACTGCCACGCCGTACGCGCCGACCTCGAAGCGGTGCTGGAGAAGTCGTACCAGATCACCCACACGACGCTCCAGGTCGATCACAACGCCGACCCGCTGCTGTCGATCGGCTCGCGGCCGGACGAGCACTGCGAGGAGTCCCACGGCCCCGTCCACCGTTCCGAGCCGACCGAAGACTGAGCGTCGCAGTCGAGCGCGTCAGGCCCTAGGCCGTGTTTCTTGGATCATGGAACGTAGGATGCGGGCACGCCGACCGGTTCTTGGGTCCCGGTGACCGTATCGTCGGCGTTTTTGATAAAGCGGACGACCAGAAAACGCTTGTGATCGGCCAGCGCGGTCACCGAGAACGGCTGCCCGTTGTTCAGGCCTGGCGCTTTGAAGTCCACGCGGGCCCCGAACGCCGAACCGAGCTCTACGCAGCGCCGGCGCCCGTCCTCGTCGAACGGGTCAAGGCCGTGACCGGTGGCCTCCAGCCCATCATCGACCTTCTTGTTGTCAGGTCGGGTCTCGGTCCCGATGTTCACGGTGTACCACGCATGGATCGGCACGTCCGAGCAGACTGCGATCGTACTGTCCGCCTGAGGATCCGGATCCCCCTTGTCGATGTTGTTGATGAAGACGTGTGCGGCCAGCAGGACGATGCTCCCGAACGCGCCGACCCCGACGGCGGCGAAGGCGAACCGGCGCGTTCGAACAAACGGGAACATGAACCCTCCAGGTCGTAACCGGTCCTGACCCGCTTTGATGGACATCCACCATCAGAGGTTCGCCGCAGGGTCCACCCCGTCGCTGCCGGTCATCGCGTGGGTGTCCTTTCGACCTTGAACTGAGCTAGGCGTCGTAGTCGAGGCCGACGCGCTCGGAGAGCGGCGTGGACTGGCAGGTGAGCACGAAGCCGGCGTCGACCTCGGACTCCTCCAGGGCGAAGTTGCGCCGCATGTGGACCTTGCCGTCGGTCACCCTGGCCCGGCACGTGCCGCAGACGCCGCCCTTGCAGGCGAACGGCAGGTCGGGCCGGACCCGCTGCATCGCGTCCAGCAGCGGCGTGTCGCGCGGCACGGCCGCCGTGGTCGAGCGGCCGTCGAGGAGCAGCGTCACCTCGCTGGTCGCGCCGTCGGGCAGTGCCTCCTCGTGGCGGACCGGGGCGGGCGGGACGTCGTCGACGAAGAACAACTCCCGGTGCACCCGCTCCGCCGGGACGTCCGTCCGGTCGAGCACGGACCGCAGGCTCTCGACCATGGCGTACGGCCCGCAGAGCCACCAGTGCGCCACGTCCCGAGCGGGCGGGAGCAGCGCGAACAGCGCGGTGAACTTCGCCGCGTCCAGCCGCCCGGTGAACAGCTCGGTCTCGAGGGGCTCGCGGGACAGGACGTGGAAGAGTTCGAGGCGGTCGAGGTAGCGGTCCTTCAGGTCCGCGAGCTCGTCGGCGAACATCACGGTGTCGGTCCGCCGGTTGGCGTACAGCAGGGTGACAGTGGCCGCCGGGTCGCGCAGGACGGTGGCGGCGATCGACAGGATCGGCGTGATCCCGGACCCGGCCGCGACGAACACGTGGTGTCCCGCCGTGTCGTCGCCGGGGGTGAACCCGCCGGTGGGCGGGCCCACCTCGATCTCGTCGCCGGGGCGCACGTCCCGTACGAGCCAGGTGGAGAACAGCCCGTCGGGCACCTCCCGTACGCCGACGCGGGGGGCGGCGCCCTCCGGCGCGCAGATGGAGTACGACCTGCGCTCCTCCCGGCCGCCGACCGTACGGCGCAGCGTCAGCGACTGGCCGGCGCGGAAGGCGTAGACGCCTTCGAGCTCCGGCGGGACGTCGAACGTCACCGCCACCGCGTCGGCGCAGAGCCGCTCCACCGAGGCGACCGTCAGGCGGTGGAAGCCGCCACGCGCCCGCGCCGGCGCCGGTGTGCTCACGGTCACCTCAGATCTCCTTCACGTGCTCGAACGGTTCGCGACAGGACCGGCACCGGCGCAGCGCCCGGCAGGCGGTCGGGCCGAACGCAGAGGTCACCTCGGTGTCGGCGGAACCGCAGCGCGGGCACCGGACCGTGCGTACGGTCGGGCCGAGGGCGAGCGGGATCGGTCCCTCCGCGCGCCGCGGCGCGGCGCCGGGAGGGGCGATGCCCGCCTCCGCGAGCCTGCGGCGGCCCTCCGCGCTGATCCAGTCGGTGGTCCACGGCGGGTGCAGCGCGGTGCGCACGTCGACCTCGTCGTACCCGGCCGCGCGCAGCGCGCGGATCAGGTCGGCGCGCATGGCGTCCATCGCGGGGCACCCGGAGTACGTCGGCGTGATGGTCACGACGACGCGGCCGTCCTCCTCGGAGACGTCGCGCAGCACGCCGAGGTCGGCGAGCGTGAGCATGGGCAGCTCCGGGTCGGTGACCGTCTCGGCCACCGCCCGCGCGTCCGTCGTCACGGTCACCATGTCGCCTCCGGGTGGGCGCGGGCCACGCTCTGCAGCTCGGCGAGCAGTGGCCCGAGGGCGTCGGTGTGCCGGCCCCGCCGCCCGTCCGGGTCCGGCGGCACGTCGGCGGGGCGGTGGAGGGCCGCCGCCGTGAACACCTGGTCCAGGACGGCGTCGAACTCCGCACGCAGGCCGGCCGGGTCCGCCGCGACGCCGAACTGGGCCAGGCGCTCCTCGACCTCGTGCGCGGTGAACAACTCGCCGACCAGCGGCCAGATCCTCTCGAACGCGGCCCGCATCCGCCGGTGCGACTCGTCGGTGCCGTCGCCGAGGCGTACGGCCCACTGCGCGGCGTGGTCGCGGTGGTAGGCGACCTCCTTGACGCCTTTCGCGGCGATGGCCGCGAGCACGGGGTCGCGCGAGGCGATCAGGCGCTGCAGCAGGGCGAGCCGCCAGGTGGCGAAGACCAGGAGCCGGGCGATGAGATCGCCGAAGTCGCCGCGCGGGAGCTCCACGAGCCGTACGTTGGCGAACTCCGCCTCCTCGCGGAAGAAGGCGTAGTGGTCCTCGCCCCGGCCGGTGCCGTCGGCGTGGCCCGCGCGGGCGTACAGCAGCCGGGTCTGGCCGAGGAGGTCCAGCCCGATGTTGGCCAGCGCCACCTCCTCCTCCAGGTCGGGCGCGTTCGTGCACCACTCCTGCAGCCGGTGGGACATGATCAGCGCGTCGTCGCCGAGCATGAGGCAGTAGGCGGCCAGGTCGGCGCCGTCGACGTCCGGTGGGACCGTGGTGTCGACGCCGTTCAGCGGGTCGGTGAAGCCCGTGCCGAACGCCCAGCGGGCATCGCCGTCGCCGGTCAGGGCCTCGTAGACGTTGTCGAAGGACACCGTGGCCTCACCTAAATCTCCGAAGGATTCCCCGGCTTTCACGCCGGGGATGAATTCGGACTCCGTCCGGAGCGGCCCGGCGTAGCCGGGACGGCATGAAAACGGAGTTTTCCGGCATTCGACCATTCGCCTTACAGAGTCGCTGAGCGCTTGTAATGTGTCGGTCATGCGGACGGCGTATAAGTGCCGGGCCTACCCGGACCCCGAACAAGCGGCGGTGTTCAACCGCACGTTCGGCTGTGTGCGCCTGGTGTGGAACAAGACCCTGTCCGAACGCCACGCGGCCTATCACCAGCGGGGTGAGAAGACCTCCTACAAGCAGACCGACGCGGCATTGACCGGATGGAAGAAGACCGAGGATCTGGCGTTCCTCTCTGAGGTGTCTTCGGTGCCGCTGCAGCAGACGCTGCGGCATCAGCACGCCGCGTTCGCGAACTTCTTTGCTGGCCGCGCGAAGTATCCGCGTTTCAAGAGCCGCGGCTCCCGGCAGACCGCGCACTACACCCGCTCGGCGTTCCGGATGAAGAACGGCGAGTTGTCCATGGCCAAGACCCGGGCGCCGCTGCGGTTCGTGTGGTCCTTCGAGGGTGTGGACCTGACCGCGCTGAACCCGACCATGGTGGTGATCTCCCGTGAGGCGGACGGCCGCTGGTACGTGACGTTCGCCGTCGACACCGAGGCCCCCGACCCCATGGACGAGGCCCGGCACGCCATCGGTATCGACCTGGGGATCAAGGACTTCGCGGTCACCTCGGACGGGGAGCGCATCGCCAACCCCCGGCATCTCGAGCGCAAGGCCCGCAACCTGGCCCGCTACCAGCGGCGCATGGCCCGCTGCCAGCGCGGCAGCATGAACCGGCGCAAGGCCAAGGCCAAGGTCGCCCGCGCCCACCGCAAGGTCCGTAACGCCCGGAACGACTTCCTGCACCGTGTCAGTACGAACCTGGTGCGCAGGGCCGACACGATCGTGATCGAAGACCTCGCGGTCAAGAACATGGTGAAGAACCGGACGCTGGCGCGGGTGATCTCCGATGCGGGGTGGGGTGAGTTCCGCCGGCAGCTTGAGTACAAGGCCGAACGCGCCGGGCGCACCCTCATCGTGATCGACCGCTGGTACCCCTCGTCCAAGACCTGCTCGGCTTGCGGGCACCTGCTTACCAGGCTGAGTCTTTCCACCCGGCACTGGACGTGCCCTGCCTGCCGCACCCGGCACGACCGGGACATCAACGCGGCCAAGAACATCGTTGCGGCTGGTCGAGCCGTAGCCGGGGACAATCCCGGTGATGCCTGTGGAGCTGGTGTCAGACGGCAAGGGTCCTCCCTTCCGCAGTCGGCGCTGAACCAGGAAACCCGCGCCGTGAGGCGCCCGGTCTGAAAGCCGGATCGGCCGCAAGGCCGATGGGGATCCCCCTCCTTCAGGGGGAATAGTCAAATGTGCGGAACGTCGTCGGGGATGTCGTAGAAGGTCGGGTGCCGGTAGACCTTGTCCGCCGACGGGGCGAAGAACGGGTCCTTCTCGTCCGGGCTGGACGCCGCGATGTGCGACGCCTTGACCACCCAGATGCTCACGCCCTCGTTGCGGCGGGTGTACAGGTCCCGCGCGTTGCGCAGCGCCATCTCGTCGTCGGGGGCGTGCAGCGACCCGACGTGCACGTGGTTGAGCCCGCGCTTTCCGCGCACGAACACCTCGTAGAGATGATCACTCCCTGCCGGATTGCGCTCGCTCATGACTCCCTCCGCTTCTCGGCGTGGGCGGCGGCGGCCTCGCGGACCCACGCACCCTCCTCGTGGGCGCGACGGCGCCGGGCGATGCGCTCGGCGTTGCACGGGCCGTCGCCGCGCAGCACGCGCTTGAACTCGTCCCAGTCGATCGGGCCGAAGTCGTGGTGGCCGCGGTCGGCGTTCCACCGCAGGTCGGGGTCGGGGAGCGTGACGCCGAGCGCCTCGGCCTGCGGCACCGTCATGTCGACGAACCGCTGGCGCAGCTCGTCGTTGGTGTGCCGCTTGACCTTCCACGCCATCGACTGCGCGGTGTTGGGCGAGTCGGCGTCGGGCGGGCCGAACATCATCAGGCTCGGCCACCACCAGCGGTCGACCGCGTCCTGCACCATCGCGCGCTGGGCGTCGGTGCCGCGCATCATCGTCATCAGCAGCTCGTAGCCCTGCCGCTGGTGGAACGACTCCTCCTTGCAGATGCGGATCATCGCCCGGGCGTACGGCCCGTACGAGCTGCGGCACAGCGGCACCTGGTTGCAGATCGCGGCGCCGTCGACCAGCCATCCGATCACGCCGACGTCGGCGTACGTCAGCGTCGGGTAGTTGAAGATCGAGGAGTACCTCTGCCGCCGCTCGATCAGCCGGGTGGTGAGGTCGGCCCGATCGATGCCCAGGGTCTCGGTGGCGGAGTAGAGGTACAGTCCGTGGCCCGCCTCGTCCTGCACCTTGGCCAGCAGGATCGCCTTGCGCCGCAGCGACGGCGCGCGGGTGATCCAGTCGCCCTCGGGCTGCATGCCGATGATCTCCGAGTGCGCGTGCTGCGCGATCTGGCGGATCATCGTGGCCCGGTAGGCGTCCGGCATCCAGTCGCGGGGCTCGATCCGCTGGTCCCGCTCGATGGTGTGCTCGAAGTGCCGCTCGAGGCTCTCTTCGGCGACGGCGGTCATGAGCCCTGCTCCTTCGCGACGAGGGTGAGCACGTCGTACTTGGCCACCGACTCCCCGGTCTGGTTGGTGACGTCGGCGTCCCAGCGGACCTCGCCGTAGTCGGCGTTCGCGCGCGGCGTGATCTGCTTGGCGGTCAGCGTCACGGTCAACTCGTCGCCCGGCTTGACCGGGGTGAGGAACCGGAGGTTCTCCAGGCCGTAGTTGGCCAGGACAGGGCCCGGTTCGGGGGCGACGAACAGCCCGGCGGCCAGCGACACCACGAGGTAGCCGTGGGCGACGATCCCGCCGAACAGCGGGTTGGCCTTGGCGGCCTCCTCGTCGGTGTGGGCGTAGAACGTGTCGCCGGTGAACTCGGCGAAGTGGTCGATGTCGCCCCGGGTCACCGTACGGGGGCCGGCGGTCACCGCGTCGCCGACCCGCAGCTCGGCCAGGGACTTGCGGAACGGGTGCACGCCCTCCGTGCGCCTCGGCGCGCCCGCGACCCAGCGGCCGGTCACCGCGCCGAGCGTCTCGGGGTCGGCCTGGACGGCGGTGCGCTGCATGTGGTGCAGTACGCCGCGCAGGCCGCCCATCTCCTCGCCGCCGCCGGCGCGTCCGGGGCCGCCGTGCACGAGGTTCGGCAGCGGCGAGCCGTGCCCGGTGGACTCCTTCGCGTCCTCCCGGTTCAGGACGAGCAGCCGCCCGTGCCACGGCGCGAGGCCGAGCACGATCTCCCGGGCGAACCCGGTGTCGGCGGTGACGACGGACCCGGCGAGGCTGCCCCGCCCGCGCGCGGCGAGCTCGACGGCCTGCTCCGTGGAGGTGTACGGCAGGAGCGTGGACACCGGCCCGAACGCCTCGACCTCGTGCGGCTCGGCGCGGTCGGGGTCGTCGCAGCGCAGCAGCATCGGGGAGACGAACGCGCCGCGGTCGGCGTCCGCGCCGACCGGGTCGACATGGTCGGGATCGCCGAAGATCAGGTGGGCGGCGCCGCGCAGCGCCTTGACCGCCCGGCGGACCTCCTCCCGCTGGTCGAGGCTGGCGAGGGCCCCCATCCGTACGTCCTCGCGGGACGGGTCGCCGACGGTGACCTTCGCGAGCCGGTCGCACACCGCCGCCGCGACGTCGTCCATCAGCTCGGCCGGGACGAGGGCACGCCGGATCGCGGTGCACTTCTGCCCGGCCTTGACGGTCATCTCGGCGACGAGCTGCTTCACGTACAGGTCGAACTCCGGCGTGCCCGGCCGGGCGTCCGGTCCGAGGATCGAGCAGTTCAGCGAGTCGGCCTCGGCGGTGAACCGCGCCGCCTCGCGGACGATCACCGGATGGGAACGGAGCTTGCGCGCGGTGGCGGCCGAACCGGTGAAGGCGACCAGATCCTGGCCGGTCACGTGGTCGAGCAGGTCACCGGGCGGGCCGCAGACGAGCTGGACCGTGCCCTCCGGCAGCAGCCCGGAGTCGACGATCAGTCGGACCAGGCGCTCGGTGAGGTACGCGGTCTGCTCCGCGGGCTTGATCAGGCTCGGCATCCCGGCGAGGAACGCGGGGGCGAGCTTCTCCAGCGGCCCCCACACCGGGAAGTTGAAGGCGTTGATCTGGATCGCGACGCCGCGCAGCGGAGTGCAGACGTGCTGGCCGACGAACGTGCCACCCTTGCCGAGCGGCTCGACCGGGCCGTCCACGTAGACCGTGTCGTTGGGCAGCTCGCGGCGCCCCCGGCTCGAGTACGCGAACAGCACGCCGATGCCGCCATCGACGTCGAAGCGAGAGTCGCCGAGAGTGGCGCCCGTCCGAGCCGACAGCGCGTACAGCTCCTCGCGGTGCTCGCGCAGGTGGGAGGCGAGGGCCTTCAGCAGGGCCGCGCGCTGGTGGAACGTCAGCTCGCGCAGCGCCGGCCCGCCGACCCGGCGGCCGTACTCCAGGGCGGCGGCCAGGTCGATCCCCGCCGTGGAGACGCGGGCGATCTCCTCGCCGGTCGTCGCGTCGTGCAGCGGAATGCCCTCGCCCGTCGGCGCCTGCCAGCGGCCGCCGACGTAGCTGTGCAGTGCGGTCATGGAGCCGGCCTCCAGGTGAGTCGGGCGACATTTACTGACCGAATGGTAGGTAATTCATGTTACCGTGCGACCATGGCGAAGGGAAGGGGACGGCAGGGTGACCGTACGGCGGTGTCCGGGCGGTCCCGGCGCGGCCGGCCCGGCCACGACCGGGAGTCCCTGCTGCGGATCGCCGTCGGCCTGTTCAACGAGCGCGGCTTCGACGGCACGAGCATGGACGACCTCGCCCGCGAGCTGGGCGTCACGAAGGCCGCGATCTACCACCACGTCTCCGGCAAGCAGGAGCTGCTGAGGCTGGCGGTGGACCGCGCCCTCGACGGCCTGTTCGCCCTCGTCGACGAGCTCGACACCGTTCCCGGTCGCGCGGTCGACCGCCTCGAGCACCTCGTCCGCGGCAGTGTGACGGTCCTCGTCGACCGGCTGCCGTACGTAACGTTGCTGCTGCGGGTGCGCGGCAACACGCCGGTCGAGCGGGACGCCCTCGAACGACGGCGCGAGTTCGACCGCATCGTGGCGGGCCTCGTAGCCGAGGCCGTCGCCGACGGCGACCTGCGCGGCGACGTCGACCCGGCCACGACGGCCCGCCTGCTGTTCGGCATGGTCAACTCGCTGATCGAGTGGTACCGCCCCCACGGCCACATCGGCGGCCCCGACCTCGCCGACGCGGTCGCGACGGTCGCCTTCGACGGCCTCCGCACCCACGCGGGCGTTTCCGCCGAGGGCTCTTGGTCCTCCGACCCTGAAGACCCTCGGCGATCACCGTAGGTCAGTTATGGAACGGGTCGTGTTCGGCGAGCAGCTTGTCGATGCGGGCCTGGTCGACCCGGCCGGCGACGCTCGTCACCTCGTGCCGATCGCGGACGCACTTGGCGAGGGCGAACGCCGAGGTGACCACGTACAGGAGGCTGACGCCGAGGAACGCTCGGACCCAGCCGTTAACGGGCAGGTAGGCGATGCCGACCGCGCAGGCCACCAGCGAGACGCCGAAAGAGATCGCCGACTGAACGAAGAAGGCAGAGGTCGTGCTGGGCTGAACTGGGGTGCTCATGCTCTCACCGTCGTCGAAGTGAGATCACGACACATGAGCATAAGTACTCAATCGTCCTGACCACGGGTCAGCGGGCGGAAGGCATGGTAATCCCGATCGCGAAAAAGGTGGAGCCGCCCGGGGTCGCTGACCCGCTGCCCGCCTTTGCCGAGTGCTCCTGGGCCGGTACACGTTCGCCTGCCAGATCTCACCGTCCATTCAGCGGGGCAGACGGTCACCGTCAGATCCGCCCCATCCTATGACCCGGTCAACTTGGAGATCGTGAAGACGGGCGTTGGCGAAATTCGCCCCGGTGACGTCGGTCAGACCGTAGGGGTGGCTACCGGTGTTGACGTACCCGAGGCGACTTGCGGTGAGGTCCGCGTCATGCAGATCAGCGTCACGGAGATCGCAACCGGCAAGACTCACGCCCCTCAATGACGCCCCTCGGAGGTCAGCACCTCGGAAGTCGCACATCTTGAAGGAGCACCCATCGAGGGTCGCGTGGCGAAGGTCGGCACCGACGAACGAGCAGCGGGCGAACCACAGGCGCTGTGTCCGTACCGACGCGAGATCCTGGCCATCGAAGACCTGACGGTCTACGGCTGCGCCGTATGGAAGCCGTCCCAGCATCTGCTTCGGGGTCATCCCGTAAGTCATGCTCGCTATCGTGCCAGCGAGTCCGAGCAGTCGCTTTCCCATTTACCGGCCACTCACAGACGGTCCCGCATCAAGACCCTTGCGGCCGGATCGGCTTGTCCTCGACTACGGAGGTGCTGCCGCGGGTCAGCGCGATTGCTGTACAGCCGGGAAGTGCAGCAACACCGTCGTACGGCACCTGTCGTGATCACACGCCACCACACGTTGGAGCAGGGCGAGGCAGCGCCGCCCCGTGATCTCGCCGTGAGTTCAGGATGAGAAGCCGCGCAGGCGGCTCAGCGTTCGGTTGTGAGAACGTGGACGGGCGATCTGGCTTCAACCTGTTTGATTCGGTCTGCGGGAGGGTTATGAAAATCGCAGGTGTGATCCTCGGAGTGCCCCTGGTCCTTCTGCCTGTGATAGTAGCCGGGATCTTTCTGGCGCAGTTGGTTCGGTGTCTCACAGCCAAGCTTATGTACGCATGGTCGCGGCGGGTCGACCGGTCACCATTCGACCTGTCTGTGGCGTTGGTGTTCGCGCCGCTGGCGTCGGCTATGGCTGCCATCCTGGCGGGCGTCGGCGTTAACCTGATTAGCAGTGAAGATCTTCGGGATGAGCTGTTCGGTTTCGCGATCATGGTTGTTTCGTTAATCTTTATCATCCGTAGCGGCTCTGGTCTGCTGAAGGCAGTCGAGCAACATGGCGGCGGTTTGACGCGGATACGCCGTCAGTTGTATGAGTATGCCTTTCGCCAGTCCGTTCCGGATGATCTCGCTGAAGCGCTGATTTTGGTGCGCCGGATGAAGCGCGTAGGTAATCGGCTGACCCTTCGCGCTGACGCGCTGACATTTCGGCGATGGGCCCGGCAAGAGGCCCGCCTTGTGGGTTTTGTAACGGCCGCGTGGTTTTGTGCACTTTTGGTTGCTGTGTTGTATCCAGTTGGTCTGGCCGAAGATGGCATCCATCCGTCCCTCGGCACTGGCACCTACGTCCTTTTCGCGATCGTCACGGCCGGGACCGTCCTGGCGCCGACTATGCTCGTGCTGCATTGGCGAATGGATCGTTGGTGGTTCAGAGTCATCGGCGCGGAGATAAGCGCTGATGCCCAAATCGCAGAGAAGGTGCTAATGGCGCGAGTCGTTCCGCGGGCTGGTTTCGTCCGGCGGCTGCGTAGTTGGGCGGCACGTCTTTGGTAGGACGGTGCGCCGGTGCCGGAGCAGGTCAAGGGGGCGGCCCTGGACCTTCGGCTCCTGCGTACCGGAGCCGACCATCGTGGACGACCCCGATCCTGTCAGCCTGCTGCAGCGCTGCAGGCAGAATGCCCGAGGTTATATCGAAGGACTGCCCTTTTCGATTGGGGTCCGTGCTCTTGCCGGTTGGGTCGAGCGCTGCTCAGTCGGTGGGGCGGTAGCGGAGGCCGTCCATCAGGAGGTCGAGGGCGCTGCCGGCGCGGTCGTGCCGGTCCGGCTCCCGGGTGGCGAGGGACACTCCGATGAGGCTGGTGAGAACGGCCATCGGGTCGACGTCCGGGCGCAGGGTTCCGGCGGCGGCGCCGGCCTTGAGGAGTGTCTCGGTCGCCGTCATCATCCGGGCGCGGCTCTCGGAGAACGGGTTCCCGCCCGAGGCGATGATGGCGTGCAGCGCGTCGCTCATGTGGCGTTTGGCCGCCATGTAGTCGATGAAGCGGTCCATCCAGGCGCGCATCGCCTCGTCCGGTGGCGCGGTGCGGAGAAGGTCCGGTGCGGCGTCGCAGAGGCGCGCGACCTCGTTCCGGTACGCCGCCTCGACCAGTGCCTCGCGCGTCGGGAAGTGGCGATACAGGGTGCCGATGCCGACGCCCGCGTCCTTGGCAATCGCGTCGAGTGTGGCGTCCGTTCCCTCTTCGGCGAACGCTCGTACGGCGGCCTCGAGTAGGCGTTCGCGGTTGCGCCGGGCGTCGGCGCGAAGCGGGCGGGGACCGGTGTCCGGCATGGCTCCTCCTCATCCGGGGTGACCAGCCGACTGTCCGGGTTCGGCGGGCGATTTGCAAAGCGGAGGAGGCTCCACATAACCTCCAACTATCGGAGGATCCTCCGGTTTTAATTCTACCGGCGTATCACCAAGGGGAGACGGGACCGCCATGAGCAGCAGCACCCGCATCACCACACCGTTTACCGCCCAGTCCACGGCCGCCGAGGTCGTGGCCGGCATCGACCTCACCGGCCGCCGCGTCATCGTGACCGGTGGCGCCTCGGGCATCGGCGTGGAGACCGCCCGGGCCCTCGCCGGCGTCGGCGCGGAGGTGACCCTGGCCGTACGGAACGAAGAGGCGGGGCGGCGCACCGCCGAGGACATCATCGAGACCACCGGCAACAAGCAGGTTCTCGTCGCGCCTCTGGACCTGGCCGACCAGGCCTCCGTCGCCGCTTTCGCGGCCGCCTGGGACGGCCCGCTGCACATCCTGATCAACAACGCGGGCGTGATGGCTTCGCCCGAGACGCGCACGCCGGAGGGCTGGGAGCTGCAGTTCGCGACCAACCACCTCGGCCACTTCGCGCTGGCCACCGGGCTGCACGGGGCGCTCGCCGGGGCGGACGGGGCCCGGGTCGTGTCGGTCAGCTCCTCCGCGCACCTGCGCTCACCCGTCGTCTTCGAGGACATCCACTTCCGGGAGCGCCCGTACGACCCGTGGGCCGCGTACGGGCAGTCGAAGACGGCCAACGTGCTGTTCGCCGTCGAGGCGACGAAGCGCTGGGCCGACGACGGCATCACCGTCAACGCCCTGATGCCGGGCGGGATCCGCACCAACCTGCAGCGGTACATCACCGACGAGGACCTGGAGCGGCTGCGGGCCCAGTCCGGTGGTGGCGGCGCCGTCTGGAAGACGCCCGAGCAGGGGGCCGCCACCACCGTCCTGGTCGCGACGTCGCCGCTGCTCGACGGCGTCGGCGGCCGCTACTTCGAGGACTGCCAGGAGGCCGGGCCGAACCAGCCGGGCACCCGCAAGGGCTTCGCGCCGTACGCCCTCGACCCCGAGGCGGCCGAGCGGCTCTGGCAGGTCTCGGTCGAGACTCTCGTCTGATGGCTCTCCCTCGGTAGGGCCGCGGCTGCCGCCGGGCGGCAGCGGCCGTGGCCCCGACCCGAAGCGCGCTTCTCGGTCAGCCGCGGCGAGCCCTCGGCCCGCGCGAGTAGAAGGCGGCCCTCGCGTTCGTCCGAGACCGGAGGAACGCCGACGTCAGACCTCCTCGCCGAGCTCGCCCAGCAGCGCCCGCGCCTTCTCGGCGAACCCCGCGTGGCCGGACTCGACCGCGCGCCGGAGGGAGAGCACCGCCGACCCGCGGTCGCCGTCCCGGTGCCGGATCTCGCCGAGGCGGTACGCGGCCTCGCCCACCAACTCGGGGTTCTCCGTGCCGGTGGCCAGCGTGAGCTCATAGAAACGCACCGCGGAGTCGCGGTCGTTCAGCCAGTACGCGAGCTCGCCCAGGTGCGCGGCCGCCATGGGCGCCTGGCTGACGTTCCCGGTCCGGCCGCCGGAGTCGATCACCTGCTGGTACCAGCGCAGGGCCTCGGGCCAGTCGCGCTCGTCCTTGGCCAGCCCGCCCAGGAACATCTTGGCCAGCACCGAGGCCATCTCGCTCGGTCCGCCGGGTACCTGGAGCGCGCGCAGGAAGTACTCCCGCGCCCGGTCCGGATCCTCCCGGTACGTCCGGCCGATCAGGACGAGGGCATGGCCGCCGATCCCGCTCTCCGTCTCCGGTACGCGTGCCAGCACCTCGCGGGCCTCGGCGAACTCACCCGCGTCCACCAGCGCGTCCCCGAGCGTGAACAGGGCGACGGGCTCACCGTCCGCAGCGGCGGCACGGAGCGTGCGCAGCGCCCCCTCGTCGTCTCCGTGCTCGCTCTGGATCACGCCGAGCATGCTGTTGAGCAGGGCCCGCGACTCCGCGTCCAGACCGGTCTCGGCCGAGTCGTCGGCGATCAGCCGGGCGACGTTCTCCAGGCCGTCCGTGTCGCCCTCCCGACGCAGGAGCGGGACCAGCCGGCCGGCCGCGACCAGCCGCACCTCGGCGTCGGGGTGGTCGGCGTACCGCTCGTACACCTCCCGCGCCTTCGCCGGCTCACCGGCGGCGACGAACAGGTCGGCCATCTCGATCCGCTGCCGGGGGCCGAGGTCGGCCACGAAATCGGCCGCGCCGTACACGTACATGGCGGCGGTCGCGCGGTCCCCGGCCTCCGCGCACTCGGTGGCGCGCCGGCGCACCACCTCCAACGCCTCGCTCGCGTCGCCCGTCCGGGCGGCCAGGGTCAGCGCCCGCACGGCCTCGGCGTGCCTCTCCTCGGCGAAGGCCTTGTTGGCGACGACGAACAGGTTGCCGACCGCCGCCTCGATCAGCTCGGCCGGCGCGTCCCCGTCGTCCGCCCCCATCTCGGTGGCGGCCACGCGGCCGAAGGCCTCGGCCGAGGCTCCGAGGTCGCCGTCCTCGAACGCCCAGGCGCCGAGGATGCTGCCCGCCCGGGCGCGCACCGTCGGGTCGGAGGACTCCGCCGCGCGCTCCATCTCTGCGCGGGCCTGCGGGCCCTCGCCCCGGTCGCGCAGCGTACGGGCCAGGCTCATGCGAATGCGCGAGGTGACGTCCTCGTGGCCGACGTCGATGCCCCGCCGGTACAGCCGGATCGCCGCGTCGGCGTCGCCGCGGTCCAGCCGGGAGTCGCCCCACAGCCAGTAGCCGACCGCCACCGTCTCCGGGTCGCCACTGGTCACCGCGCGCTGGGCGGTCTCCACGACCCCGTCATGATCTTCGACCTCGGACAGCGTCAGAATCAGGCTGCGCAGCGGGACCAGCGCGGCGGAGTGATCGACCTCGGAGCCCTTCCGGTAGGCCGCGAGGGCCGCGTCGAGGTCCTCCTCGTAGTAGCGGTGGATGTCCCCGATGTCGTCGAAGGCCGTGGCCACCTCCGCCGGATCGCCGTACTCGACGACCAGCTCGAGCATCGCGCGGGCCTGGGCGGGGTCGGTGTCCATCACCTGGCGAGCCGCGCGGATGACCTGCCGCCCCGCGGCGCCCGCGGCCGGGGTGCCGCTCCGGTTGCTCATCAGCCAGCGCATCGAGTCGATGCCGTCCGGTCCATCGGATCCGCCATAGTCCTCCGCGAGCGCGAACAGCCCGGCACGCAGGCGTTCGAGGCCTTCGTCCCCGTGCGCCGGCGGCGTCGCGTCACCGGCCTGTTCGGGCCCACCGACCTGTTCCGCGTCGCCGACCGGTTCGGACTCACCGGCCTGCTGCGGCCCGCCGGCCTGCTGCGGGGCGTCGGCGGGTTGCGGGTCGCCGACCGGTTGCGGGTCGTCGGCCCGTTCGGGCTCGCTGGTGGGTTGCGGTCCGCCGGCCTGTTCGCGCTCGTCGGTCTGCTGCGGTCCGCCGGCCGGTTGCGGTCCGCCGGCCGGTTGCGGGGCGTCGGCGGGTTGCGGGTCGCCGACCGGTTGTGGGTCGTCGGCCCGTTCGGGGTCGCCGGCAGGTTGCGGTCCGCCAGGCTGTTCGTGCTCGTCGACGGGTTGCGGTCCGTCGGCCTGTTCGGGCTCGCCGGCCCGTTCCCGGTCGACCGCCTGTTCTTCCACGCGATCGAGGTTCGGCGCGGTCGCGCCGGACGGCCGGGAGGTCTCCCGCTCGGTGTTCTCGCCCGTGGAGGCGGGCGGCTCCTGCCCGGCTGCGCGTGCCGCGATCTCGAGGGCGCGGTCGTTCTCACCGGCCGCATTGAGCAGCGTGACCAGCCGCATCGTGGCCGCGAGACGGACGTGCGGATCCTCGGAGGCCGCGAGCGGCTCCAGGATCGCCCGGGCCTCGGCGGAGGCGTCGTGCTCGGCGAGTAGTTCGGCGAGCTCCACGAGCAGGCGGGGGTCGCCGTCCGGCGGGAACGCGGCGGCACCCTTGTAATAGGTACGCGCGGTGTCCAGGTCGCCGCGCTCGGCGGCCTCCGCCGCCTGCTCCTTGGCGATCCGCCGGGCGCCTTCGGGCGCCGCGACCGCCGCCAAATGCAGCGCGCGAACGGCCACGGCGTGGTCGCCCGCCTGGTTGGCCTCGTGGGCGATGGAGGCCAGATTGTTCAGCACCGCGTCGCGATGGTCGCGATACTCCTCATCCGCGGTCGGGATCCGGGTGCCGGCGGCCACGGCGGCTCCGAGCGCTTCGGCGGCACCCGCGAGCCGTCCCTCGTCGGCCAGCCAGACCCCCAGGTAGCCGCCTGCGAACAGCACGAGCTGTGGGCCGTCGCAGGACAGCACCTCCTCCAGTGCCCGATACGCCGCCGCCGTCTCGCCGAGCTCCCGCAGCACCTTGCCGAGCTCCAGCCGGAGGTACGGGACGGTGTCCCGCTCGGCGGTCTCGATCGCCACGCGGTACCGCGCCGCGGCCTCCTTCAGGTCGCCACGGGCCTTGGCCAGGTCGCCGAGCGTCCAGACACCGATGGTGACCGTCTCCGGATCGCCGCTGTCCATCGCGCGCCGCGCGGCGGTCTCGGCCGCACCGTGCTCCTCCCGCAGGACCAGCAGGCCGAGCAGCCGCCGCAGGGAGGCGAGCGCGGCCGGATGGTCGACATCCGCGCCCCGCCGCAGCATGTCCACCGCGGCGTCGATGTCACCGGCGAGGTCGTACGCGTGACCGAGGTTGTCGCACACGATGGCCACCTGCTCGGGGCCGCCGAACTCCAGCACGAGCTCCGCCAGTTCGGCGGCCGCGTCCGTTCCGCCGCGGAGCCGGTCCAGGACGGCGGTGACGACGAGGCCGACCGCCCGCTCGGCATGCTCCGTGCCGGCCGCGCGCTCGACCAGCGATCGCGCGGCCGCGGTCTCGCCTTCCACCAGCGCGACGTGCAGTTCGGCGAGTACCGGCGTGCCGTACTCCTCGGCGAACAGCGTCAGGGCGCCCGCGCGGTCGTTCTCGCGCAGTCGCAGCAACGCGCGTTCGCGGGGACTCGCCGTGCCGAGGCGTTCCTTGGCCGGGATCCGGATGCCCGGGTCGGCCGACGCGGCGGCCCGCTCGTACGCGGCGCGCGCGCCTTCGGCGTCGCCGGCCTCGGTCAGGTAGCCACCGAGCTCGTACGCCACGGTCGCGATGCTCTCCTCGGCGTCCACGCCCTCCTCCGTCAGCCGCTCGAACGCGGCGATGGAGCGCCGGGCGACCTCGGCCGCCCGCGCGGCCTCACCCTTGCCCGCGAGCAGGCGGGCGAGCATGACGCCCGCGGTCGCGGCGACCTCGCCGTCCACGGCGCCGATCGCCGTCTCGTAGTGCGCGGCGGCGGCGTCGAGATCACCGTGGGCGTCGAGCGCCGTCCCGATCACCAGGTCCACATGGGGGCCGTCGCCGGCCTCCTCCACCTGCAGCGTCCGGGCCTCGGCCACCCGGCCGGCGGAGACCAGCACCCGGGTCAGGCGCTCGATGAGCTCAGGGCGTTCCTCGTCGTCGAGGTCCATCAGGTCGAGCGCCCGCTGGTAGGCCGCGGCGGCGCCGTCGAGGTCGCCGAGGTCGCGCCGCGCCGCGGCCAGCCACGAGGCAGCGCGCCCCGCCCGGCGCTCGTCGTCGCCCGCCGCGGCGAGGGCCCACGCTTCGGCGGCACCCGCGCGATCACCCGCGTCGTTGCGGAGCACGCCGAGGAAGAGCGCGGCCTCCTGAACGCCGTCGGGGTGACCACCCGAAGCCGCCAACGACAGGGCGGCGTCGGCGGCCGCGGTGTCCCCGGCCCGCTGCCAGGCGTGCGCGGACTCCAGGATGAACCGGGTGGTCATGAACGCCCGGTGGTCCTCGCCGCGCTCGCGTACGGCGCTCAGCGCGGCGGCGGCGCCCGTGAAGTCGCGGTCGAGCAGCCGCCGGGCGAACTCACCGTCCTCGGCGACCTCCGGATGGTCCGCGGGGACTCGCGCGAAGGCGGCGCGCGCGGCGTCGAAGTCGTCCAGGCGCACGCGGGTGAACCCGAGCAGCCAGGCACTGCGCGGCGCCTGGAGCCGGTCGCCGCGGGCCGTGATCCGCTCGTGCACGTTGGCCGCGCCGGCCAGGTCGTTCCGCCCCTCCAGGATCTGGAGCAGCTTCGTCTCGGCCTCGGACCGCAGGCCCGGGTAACCCGAAGCGGCGACCGCCTCATAGGCGCTCAGCGCGTCGTCGAGGTCGCCCGGCCGGTCGCGTCCTTCGAGAGCCACGCCGAGCGCCTGGCACACCCACGGCGCCAGTGCGGCGTGTCCCTCAGCGCGGGCGCGGCGCAGCAGCTCGATCACCTCGTCGGTCTCGTCGTCGGGGCGGACGATCCAGGAGAGAACGGAGGCGTGGGAGAGCGCCAACGGATCACCGGCCGCGGCGGCCTCGTCGAGCAGCTCGACGCACTGGGAGCGGGGCACCCCGAACGACACGTACACCTGCGCCAGCATGCTCTTGCCCAGCGCGGCCACGGCCGGATCGGCGTGCCCGGCGCACTCCTGGTGGCGCGCGACGCCCGCCTCGCGGCCGAGCCGCTGGTAGTCGACGATGGCGGTGAGCACCGGATGCTCCGCGCCGGCACCTCCACCGGAGGCGATCAGCTGCCGGTCGACCGCGGCGGCGAAGCCCTCCGTGAAGGCCGCGCCGTCGGCGACGTGCTCGAGCAGTTCGTCGGCCTGCTCGGGGTCGCCCGCCCCCACCTCCAGCAGGGCCAGCATGCGGGCGGCACGCTCGGACGGGCCCGTGATCTCCGCGTCCACCACCCGCCGCAGCAGGGCACGGGCCGCGTGCGGGTCGCCGTCGCGCAGCCGTTCGAGCGCGGCGTCGCAGTCGTCCACGGCCTGCTCGAGCGCCTCGTCCGGCCCCCGGACGGCCGCTTCGGTCTGCGTCATGATGAGCCGGGCCTGGAAGGCCACGTCCGGATCGTCGAGGTCGGCCGCCTGGCCCAGGAGCGCGAGGATCTCTTCTCGCAGGGGGTCGTCGTCCGGCAGTCCGTGCAGCAGCGTTCCGAGGAAGTGGACGGCGCCCAGGTGGAAGTCGGAGTCGGTCGCGAGGACCACCCGCCAGCAGGCGATGGCCTGCTCGACCTCGCCCGCCTCGGCGTACACCTGTCCGAGGCAGGCCCGCGCCTCCACGGCGAACCGCGGATGGCCGGACTCGACCACGCGCCACAGGATGGCCCGGGCCCCCTCCTCGTCACCGAGTTCCCGGGTGAACTTCGACTCCTGGATGAGCGCGTCGAGCCGGACCTCCGGGCGATGGTCCTCGGCGGCGCGCCGGTAGGCGTCCCGGGCCTCCCCGTACTCTCCGAGGTCGAACAGCGCCGCGCCGAGCAGCTTCTCGGCCATGCCGCGCTCGGCCGGATCACCGACCGCGATCGCGTGCTCCATCACCCGGCGGCACTCGTCGAACTCGCCGCGGTCGGCGTAGATCGTGTACAGCCGGAACGACGCCCGTGAGCACAGCTCCGGGAGGCCGTGGGACAGCATCGCGTTCAGCCCGGTCCCGATGATCTCGTGGTCGGCCTCGCCCTCGTCCAGGAGAGCGGAGATCGCCTCGTACGCCGCCCAGGCCTCGCGCTCACGCTCGCCGCCGTCCTCCGGCCACTGCGTGACCTCGAGTCCCTCCGTGAGCTCGGCGACGTTCGGGCCGTCGCCGGCCCTGACCCGTTTCAGGGTCTCCGCCGACCCGGTCAGGTCGCCCAGCATGCGCAGGACACGGACCAAGAGGACGTCGGCCATCACCGCGATCTCGGCGTCGGCGCCGGAGGAGGCGATCCGCAGCGGCCGGTAGGCGAGCGCCCACTGCTCCTCGTCCGTCAGGGTCATGCCGAGGACGATCGCCGAGCGCTGCGCGAACACCGGATGTCCGGTGGCGATCACCGACCGGTGGGCGGCCCGTGCGCCGTCCAGATCACCGCGTTCTCGCAGGAGATTCCCAAGAGCGTGCGATGCCTCAGGGACGACGGCGTCGTCGCCCGAGACCACGATCTCCCGTAGCAGCGCCGCGGCGCCGTTCAGATCGCCTTCCCGCCATTTGTCGATCGCCATCTGGAAGCCGTCGGCCGACGAAGACATGCCTGACCCCTGTTTCGAAACCCCGGTGATGATCTTTTCGTCCCTGGTTACGGAAAGTACACGATCATGAACGGAATTTCGGGGCTTTCCCATGGTTCACGTGGTCGCGCGCCGTATGGAGGAGTGAGCCGGGGCCGCCGCCGGACCGGCGTGCCCTGACGGCCTGTTGCCATCCGACGGATCCGGTCTTCGAGCGTCGCCGTCGATAGGATGCCGGCATGCGGTCGGTACGGGCGGTCTTCTTCGATCTCGACGACACGCTCGTCGACTACGACCGCGCGGCCTGGACGGCGACGGTGCGCCGGGTCTGCGCCGCGCTGGAGACGGACGTTCCGGAGCTTCTCCCCGACCGTCTGTTCGACGCTTACACCCACGCCTACGCCGCCCATCTGCGGGCGACGGAGGCGACCATCGCGCGTTCGCCCAGCGGAGCCCCGGACGCTCGCTCCATCTGGCGGGAGATCTGGCAGCGGGCGCTCGCCGAGTGCGGACATGAGAGCGACGCTCTGGCCGGACGCGCGCTCGACCTCTACGTGCGCGATCGGAACCGCAGTTACCGGCTGTTCGACGACGTGACGGAGGTTCTCGCCGCCCTGCGCGAGCGCGTCGACACGCTGGCCGTCGTCACGAACGGCCCGGTCGACGCCCAGCGGGACAAGCTGGCGGCGACGGGCCTCGACCGCCACTTCGACCTGATCGTCGTATCCGCCGAGGTCGGCGTCGCCAAGCCCGATAAGGCGATCTTCGACCTCGCGGTCCGCCGGTTGGGCGTCGAACCGCGCTCCGTGTGGCATGTCGGCGACAACCTCACCACCGACGTCGGCGGCGCCCGGAACGCGCGGCTGGGCGCCGGCGTCTGGCTCAACCGGGCCGGCGTGGCGCGTGGTGCCGACGACCCGTCCCCCGGGCATGAGATCGCCTCACTGCGCGAGCTGCCGGCGCTGGTGGACCAATAGTGATCGCCGAGGCTTGCCGGCGCCGGGACCACACCGGAGGACGGGCATGACGTATCTGGGTGTCGACGTGGGCACGTCCGGGACCAAGGGCGTGCTGGTCGGGGAGGACGGGACGGTGCTCGCCACCGCCGTGCGCCCGCACGCGGTGGAGCGTCCCGGCCCGGGGCACGTCGAGATGGACGCCCGGATCTGGTGGGAGGAGTTCGTCTCCATCGCCCGCGAGCTGGCCGGCGCCGGCGACCCGGTCACGGCCGTCGGCGTCAGCGGCATGGGACCGTGCGTGCTCCTGGCCGACGAGGCGGACACGCCGCTGCGCCCGGCGATCCTGTACGGCGTCGACACCCGCGCCACCGCGCAGATCGCCCGCCTCGACGCCGAGCTGGGCCGCGAGGACGTCCTGCGACGCTGCGGCTCCCTGCTGTCCACGCAGGCCGTCGGCCCGAAGATCGCCTGGGTCGCCGAGCACGAGCCGGAGGTCGCGGCGCGGGCGCGGCGGCTGTACCTGCCCGCGTCCTATCTGGCGAACCGGCTCACCGGCGCGTACGTCCTCGACCACCACTCCGCGAGCCAGGCCGTGCCGCTGTACGACTCCGTCGCGCAGGAGTGGTACCGACCGTGGGCCGAGCGCGTCGCGCCCGGGATCGACCTGCCCCCGCTGCGCTGGCCCGGCGACGTCGCGGGGCAGGTCACCGCCGACGCGGCGGCCGCGACCGGCCTGCCGGCCGGGATTCCGGTGATCACCGGCACGATCGACGCGTGGTCCGAGGCCCTCAGCGTGGGCGCGCAGGGCGTCGGCGACCTCATGCTGATGTACGGCAGCACGATGTTCCTCATCAACACCGTGCCCGACCGGCTGCTCGTCCCCGAACTGTGGAGCACCGTCGGCGCGCTGCCGGGCACCCGCAACCTCGCCGGCGGGATGGCGACCTCCGGGATGATCACCGAGTGGCTGCGGGAGCTGTTCGGCTCCCCGGACCACGCCACCCTGCTGGCCGAGGCCGAGACGTCCGGTCCCGGTGCGCGCGGCCTGCTCATGCTGCCGTACTTCGCCGGCGAACGGACCCCGATCGCCGACCCGCACGCGCGCGGCGTGATCGCGGGACTGACCGTCGAGCACACGCGGGGCGACCTGTACCGCGCCGCTCTGGAGGCGACCGCGTTCGGCGTGCGCCACAACGTCGAGGTGATGCGCGCGGCGGGCGGCGACGTCCGCCGGATCGTCGCGGTCGGCGGCGGCACGCGCGGCGGCGTGTGGACGCGCGTGGTCTCGGACGTCACCGGGCTGGAGCAGGAGATCCGGGCCGTCACGATCGGAGCGTGCTACGGCGCGGCGTTCCTCGCGGCGAGCACGGTGGCCGATCCGTCGATCGACGTGTGGAACCCGATCCGCGAGCGTGTCAGGCCGGATCCCGAGGTCCAGGCCCGCTACGACGAGCTGTACACGCTGTACCGGAGCCTCTATCCGGCGACCCGCGACATCGCCCACACCCTGGCCCGCGGGCCTGAGTGACCCGGGACGCCGGAGCCGATTCGAGCCGTCGGCGGCTGCTGCGATGCCACCGACGATCCGCCGCTTGGACAGCGGATTGTCGCTGGTTTGCCCTACGGTTTCGCGACATGGAGACTTCCCCCGACCTGCCCGACGAGCAGGGCCTCGTCATCCCGGTCGCCTGGCGCCGGCAGCTGCACCCACGACGCGGCGGTCTGAGCGGGCGGCCGCCGGCGGCTCCCGAGGCGGGCGAAGGGCTGACGCGGGAGCTGAGGTCCCAGATCGAGAAGGTGCTCCTCGACAAGAGGACCGACCCTGAGGCGGCCGACCTGGGGCTCGCCCACCTGCGCGGTTCCGCGACCCCCAAGGGCGCGGCCGTGGTCGCGACGGCCCTGGCGGCGATCCGGCACGCGAAGCCCTTGCCGTTCGCCGACACCTGGATCGCCGAGCACGGCATCGTGTTCGCCGCGTGCGCGCTCGCCGAGCTGAGCACCCTCCGCGCCGAGTTCGCCAGCCGGGACGAATGGCGGTGCGTGCGGTACGCCGTGCCCGGTGACCGCTCCCACGCCTGGTGGGCGATGGCGGCGAGCCGGTTCCGGGCCTGCCTGGCGACCGCCTCCGACGACGAGTACGCGGAGGCCGTCGAGCGTCTCGCGCACTGCCGCCGGACCGCGGCGCAGCGGGTGGCCGTCGCCTACCTCGTGCCGACGCGCCAGGACTGGGTGGACGACTGCTGCGCCAACCCGCCGAGCACCGCCGAATGGTCGCTGTTCCACAACCAGTGGATGCTGCTGTGCGCCCTGGGCTCCGCGCACCAGCTCGACCTGCTCGGCGGACGGCTGACGCTCGGCTGGCAGGAGCGCTCGGTCGGCGTCGTCGCCACGCTGCTCGAAGGCGTGGGCGCGGCGGCGACGCCACTGCTGGCCGAGATGCTGGACGAGGACCACACGAGCGGCGACGTCCGCAAGATGCTGCTCGACGCGCTCGCGCTGCTCCCCTCTGATGAGGCGTTCCAGGCCATGCTGGACCGCCTTGACCAGAAGTACGTCCAGCCCGCGACGCTGACCGCCATCAAGCGCTTTCCGGTGCGGGCGCTGCGGCTGCTCGCTCCGGCCTCCCGGGGCACGTCCCGATCCGCCGTCCTGGCCGGGGAACTGCTGCGCGGCCACGTGCGGACCAATGCCGAGCTCGTGGCCGCCGCCCTGCCGGAGTTGCCCGCCGAGGTCCGCGCCATCGCCGAGTCGACCGTCGCCGCCGTCGCGCTGGTCCCCGAGGCATCGGCGGAGGCACTGCCGCCGGTCCTGGTCACGCCACCGTGGACCCGCAGGCGCAAGGCCGTGAAACCGGTGGTCATCGAGGGTCTGACGCCGCCGGCCGAGCGGCGTGCCGAATGGGCGCCCGGCGAGCGCGAGACCTGGGGCAAGGCGCCGGCGGCCTACTGGCGCGCGCCTGAGGAGACCGACTGGGCGAAGGCGGTCGCGAAGTTCCGCAGGGGAGAGCAGGCCTGGTACAGCCAGGCCGGCCTCTTCGTGGACGGGCCCGAGGAACAGGTCCGGCCGCTGGTGGCGGGCTGGAGGCCGAAGGACATGTGGGAGGCCGCCGAGTGGATGCGGCCGGTCGCCGCGCGATTCGAGCTCGACGCCCTGCCCGTCACGCTTCACGTCGCCCGGTCGGAGCCCGCCAACGCCGGCGGGGCCCTGCTGCCGTTTCTGGACACGGAGACGGCACTGCTGACGGCCGAGTGGCTGATGCGCCTCAAGACGGCCCGCCGGCACGCGCTCGCCTGGTTCGGGCGGCACGGGGTGAGCGCGGTTCCCCACCTGGTGCCCGCCGCGCTCGGCGAGGCCGGCCCGGACCGGAGCGCCGCCGAGGGAGCGCTGCGGCTTCTCGCCTCGCGGCACGGCGCCGAGCAGGTCGTGACGTCCGCGCGGGCGCACGGCGACGACGCGGCCCGGGCGGTCGAAGTGCTGCTGGCCGCCGACCCGCTCGAGCTGCTGCCCTCCCGGATGCCGAAGGCCGGAGGCTGGGCGGACCCGGCGGCCCTCCCGCAGGTGCTGCTGCGCGACCGCGCGACGGCCCTTCCCCCCGAGGCGACCGGCCACCTGCTCACCATGCTCGCGATCTCCCGGCTCGGGGAGGTGTACGCGGGCCTCGACCTCGTCCGTGAGCTGTGCGACCCCGGGTCCCTGACCGCGTTCTCCTGGGCGGTGTTCGAACGCTGGCAGGCCGCCGGCGCGCCGGCCAAGGACGGGTGGGCGCTGACCCAGCTCGGTGCCCTCGGCGACGACGAGATCGTACGCCGCCTGACCCCGGTGATCCGTGCCTGGCCCGGCGAGGGCGGTCACAGCAAGGCGGTGACCGGGCTCGACGTGCTCGCGGCCATCGGCACGGACGTGGCGCTGATGCACCTGCACGGCATCGCGCAGAAGGTGAAGTTCAAGGGCCTGAAGACGCGTGCGCAGGAGAAGATCCAGCAGGTCGCCGAGCAGCTGGAGCTGACGCCCGAGCAGCTGGCCGACCGGCTCGTCCCCGACTTCGGCCTGGCCGCCGACGGCAGCATGACCCTCGACTACGGGCCACGCCGGTTCGTCATGGGCTTCGACGAGCAGCTCAAACCGTTGGTGACCGACGAGAGCGGCAAGCGCCGCGCGAGCCTCCCCAAGCCCGGCGTCAAGGATGACCCCGACGTGGCCGCCGCCGCGTACAAACGCTTCGCCGCGCTGAAGAAGGACGTGCGCACGGTCGCGGCCGACCAGATCAGGCGCCTGGAGGCCGCGATGGTCACGCGCCGCCGCTGGTCCATGGCGGAGTTCGGGGAGTTCTTCGTCTCTCACCCGCTCGTGTGGCACATCGCGCGCCGGCTGGTGTGGGCGGCGGAGGCCGACGGCCGTACGATGACGTTCCGGATCGCCGAGGACCGCACCTTCGCCGACGTCTCCGACGACGTGCCGGCCCTCCCGGACTCCGCGCGCATCGGCCTCGTCCACCCGCTCGACCTGGGCGACGACCTGGAGGCGTGGGCGGAGGTGTTCGCCGACTACGAGATCCTGCAGCCGTTTCCCCAGCTCGGCCGGGCCGTACACCGGCTCACCGACGACGAGGCGGCCGAGGGCCGGCTGGCGCGTTTCGAGGGTGTCACCGTGCCCGTCGGCAAGGTCCTGGGGCTGGAGCGCCGCGGCTGGCGGCGCGGCCAGCCGCAGGACGCCGGCGTCGAGCGCTGGATCTCCAAACAGCTCCCCGACGGCCGGTTCGTCGTGATCGACCTGGACCCGGGCATCGCGGTCGGCGCGATCGATATGCTGCCCGAGCAGAAGCTCGACGTCGTCTGGCTGGCCGACGCGCCACAGGACTACTGGCCGGCCCGCGGCACCACGCATCGTTTCGGCGAGCTCGACCCGATGACCGCCTCGGAGCTGCTCGCCGACCTCACCGAGCTGGCCGAGGCGGCGGTCCGATGAGCGCGAACACCGAAGAGACGCTGCAACGGCCGCCGGCCGAGGTCCGGTTCGCCGACGAGCTCGAACGCCTGCGGGAGACCGACACCGCGCCGCGCCCGCCGGGCTGGGTGCTCAGCCTGGAGGCGGCCCGCCGGTTCATCGTCGGCGATGACGATCGAGGCATCCGGCGCAAGTTCGTCGGCGACCCGTCGCTGATCGACCGTGCCCTCGTCGCCCTCGCCACGAGCCGGGGCCTCATGCTGGTCGGCGAGCCAGGCACCGCCAAGTCGCTGCTGTCCGAGCTGGTCGCCGCGGCCGTGAGCGGCGACTCCACGCTGACGATCCAGGGCGGCGCGGCCACCACCGAGGACCAGATCAAGTACTCCTGGAACTACGCGCTGCTGGTGTCCGAGGGGCCGTCCACCCGGTCGCTGGTGCCCGCGCCGCTGCTGCGCGGCATGGCCGAGGGCAAGGTCGTGCGCTTCGAAGAGATCACCCGTTGCCCGCTGGAGGTGCAGGACTCCCTGCTGTCCCCGCTGTCCGACCGGGTCCTCGGCGTTCCCGAGCTGGCCGGTCCGGACGCCATGGTGTTCGCCCGCGAGGGGTTCAACATCATCGCCACCGCCAACACCCGCGACCGCGGCGTGAACGAGATGAGCGCCGCGCTCAAGCGCCGGTTCAACTTCGAGACGGTCTTCCCGATCGCGGACTTCGCCACGGAGCTCGACCTCGTGGAGGCGGAGGCCACTCGCCTGCTGGAGCAGTCGGGGGCGGGCGCGCCGCCGCGCCGCGACGTGCTCGAGGTGCTCGTGGCGACCTTCCGCGAGCTGCGTTCGGGGACGACCGAGACCGGCCGGGCCATGGACCGGCCCTCGACGGTGATGAGCACGGCCGAGGCGGTGTCCGTCGCGCACGCCGTCGGCATCCGCGGCTGGTTCCTGCGCGGCGAGGCGGGCACCCCCGCCGACATCGTCGAGTGCCTGGCCGGCACCGCGGCCAAGGACGACCCCGACGACCTCGCCCGGCTGCGCCGCTACCTCGAACAGGAGGCGCCGCACCGCAAGGGCCGCCAGTGGAAGGCGCTGCACGCCGCCCGTCACCTGCTGCCCGGCTGATGGCGGTCACGTACATCGGGGTCCGGCACCACAGCCCCGCGTGCGCGCGGCTGGTCGCCCGGACCATCGAACGGCTGCGGCCGGCGTACGTCCTGGTGGAGGGGCCGGCCGACTTCGGCGACCGGATCGACGAACTGCTCCTCGGGCATGACCTGCCGGTCGCGATCTTCAGCCACTACCGGGACGCGTCGCGGACGCACGCCTCGTGGACGCCGTTCTGCGCCTACTCCCCGGAGTGGGTGGCGCTGACCGTCGGCCGGGACCGCGGGGCGCGGGTGCGGTTCATCGACCTGCCCGCCTGGCACCCCGCCTTCGCCGACCGGCGCAACCGGTACGCCGACGCCGAGGAGCGGTACGCCGAGGCGACGCGCAGGCTCTGCCGGTCCTTCGCCGTCGACAACACCGACGCGCTCTGGGACCACCTGTTCGAGGTGGAGCCCGGCGACGACCTGGCGGAACGCCTCGCGACCTACTTCGACCTCGTACGCGGCGAGTCGGCGGCCGGACCGGACGACACGGCGCGCGAGGCCTACATGGCGCGCTGGATCCGCGCGGCCGCCGCCGACGCGGGGGAGCGCCCGGTCGTGGTCGTCACCGGCGGCTTCCACCGGCCGGCGCTGCGCGCCCTCGCAGGAGACCTCGCTGAGGAATGGCCTGAGGTGCCGCGGCCGCCCGAGGGCGCGGTCGGAGGCAGCTACCTGGTGCCGTACTCCTTCCAGCGGCTGGACTCCTTCACCGGCTACCAGTCCGGCATGCCGTCGCCGGAGTACTACCAGCGGCTGTGGGAGAGCGGGCCCGAGCGCGCCGCCGCCGCGCTCACCGAGATCGTCGTCACCCGGCTCCGCCGACGGCGGCAGCCGGTCTCGACCGCCGACCTCATCGCCGCTCGTACGCTCACCGACGGGCTCGCCCGGCTGCGCGGCCACCGCGTCCCCGCACGCACCGACCTGCTCGACGGCCTGGTCGCCGCGCTCGTCGCCGACGACCTGGAACACCCGCTCCCGTGGACGGTCCGGGGTCCCCTCGCCCCGGGCGCGCATCCGGCCGTGGCCGAGATGGTCACCGCGCTGAGCGGGGACCGCGTCGGACACCTCCATCCCGGCACGCCCGCGCCGCCGCTCCTGCACGACGTGACCGCCGAACTCGAACGCCTCGGGCTCGACGGCGAAGGCACGGTCGTCCTCCGCCTGACCGGCGACCGCGACCTGCACCGCAGCCGCGTCCTGCACCGGATACGGGTGCTGCGCATTCCCGGCTTCGAGCGCGAATCCGGGCCGGCCGCCGACACCGAGCCGGCGGCCGAAGAACGGTGGACGCTGTCACCCGGCGAGCACCGGATCCCCGCCCTGATCGAGGCCGGTGCGTACGGCGCCACGCTCGCCGACGCCGCGGGGGCCGTGCTGGAGGAGCGGACCGCCGAGGCGGGAGCCGACACCGGGCGGCTCGCCACCGTCCTGTTCGACGCCGCACTCTGCGGCCAGGCCGATCGGTCGGAGCGGATCGCCGGGACCCTCGCCGCCGGGATCGCGGCCGCGAGTGAGGTCGGAGCCCTCGGCCGGGTGCTGGGCACCGTCCTCGGCCTGTGGCGGCACGACCGGCTCCTCGGCACCGCCGGAAGCCCCCTGTTCGGCACCGTCATCAGTGAATGCGTCGGCCGCGTTCTGTGGCTCGTCGAAGGCGTGCGCGGCGGCCCCGCCCCCGCCGACCTGGAGCGTCTCCACGCGCTCGCCGCGACACGGGACGCGCTGGTGCACGCCGGCGGCCCGCTCGGCCTCGACCGGGACGCCGCGCTCGGCGTGGCCGGACGGGTGGGCGCGAACACCGACGCGCCGCCGGACCTGCGCGGTGCCGCCTTCGGCCTCGCCTGGCGCCTCGGCGGCACGGCCGACCCGGTCCGCGCCGTACGCGGCGTCGCCGACCCGAAGACGCTGGGCGACTGGCTCGCCGGCCTGTTCGCCCTGGCCCGTGACGAGGTGCTGGCCGACGAGCCCGGCGAGGACACCGCCTCGGCGGGAGACGTTGAGGCGCGGAGAGAGCCCAGGCCGGCCGCCCTGACGGCAGAGACCGAGTCGGCCGCCGGGCCTGAGACGGCGCAGACCGGACGTGGCGGTCCCGGTCTGCTCGGCACGCTGGACGAGCTGATCAGCGGGCTGCCCGAACGCGACTTCCTGGTGGCCCTGCCCGCCCTGCGGCAGGCCTTCGAGTTCTTCCCGCCGCGCGAGCGGGAAATGATCGCCCGGCGCCTCCTCGACCGCCGGGGCGTACGCGACTCGGCTCGGGCGCTGCTGCGGACCCCGGCCGATCCGCTGCTGATCGCGGCGGCGATGGATCTGGAGAACAGAGTGGACCGGCTGCTCACCGCGGAAGGTCTCATGGCAGGAAGGGAACCGGCGTGACCGAGCCCGACCCGGACCTCGAGCGCTGGCGGCTCATCCTGGGCGCGCCCGCCGAGCGTCACACCGGCGCGCCGGCCGGCGACGCGGCTGCCCGCGACGCCGCGCTGGACTGGCTGTACGGCCGCGATCCGGACCTGGAGCGCCGCGGCGTACGCCGCGGTGGGGTCCGGCCCGAGGATCGGCAGGGCGGGTCCGGGCCGTCGGTGGTCACCACCGTCGACTGGCTCGACGACGTCCACCGGCTGTTCCCCAAGGAGACCATCGAACGGCTCGAACGCGACGCCGTCGAACGCTACGAGATCCACGAGGTGGTCACCGACCCCGCCGTCCTCGAACGCGTCGAACCCGACCCGGCGTTGCTGCGGGCGGTCCTCCGCACCAAGCACCTGATGAACCCCGAGGTACTCGCCCTGGCCCGGCGTCTCGTCGAACAGGTCGTCCGCGAACTGATGCGGCAGATGGCGACGGAGGTGCGCCAGGCGTTCCACGGCACCCGGTCCCGGCGGCCCAGCCGCGCGCCCCGGGCGCGCGACTTCGACTTCCACGGCACGATCCGGGCGAACCTCGCCCACTATCGGCCCGAGGAGAAGCGCATCCTCATCGAGCGTCCCCGTTTCCTGTCCCGGACGCGACGGCATCTCGACCAGTGGCAGCTGATCCTGCTCGTCGACCAGTCCGGTTCGATGGTCGGCTCGGTGATCCATTCCGCCGTGACCGCCGCCTGCCTGTGGGGCCTGCCCGGGCTCAAGACCCACCTCGTCGCGTTCGACACCGCCGTCGTCGACCTCACCTCCGACGTCACGGACCCGGTCGAGCTGCTGCTCAAGGTCCAGCTCGGCGGCGGCACCGACATCGCGCGCGCCGTGGAGTACGGCGCCGGGCTGATCGAGAACCCGCGTCGGGCGATCGTCGCCGTCGTCACCGACTTCTACGAGGGAGGCGACGAGCACCACCTGGTCCGTACCGTCCGGGAGATGGTGGGACAGGGCACCCAGGTGCTCGGCCTCGCCGCGCTAGACGAGGACGCGAACCCCTCCTACGACCGGGGTCTCGCGCGCCGCCTGGCCGCGGTCGGCGCTCATGTCGGAGCGATGACCCCGGGGCGGCTGGCGGAGTTCGTCGCCGAGAGGATCGGCGGATGATCCGCGCCGACCTCCTCGCGCTGACGCCCGACGCGCTCGCCGCACTCGCCAACCGGGGACTCGTGAAGCGCGCCACCAAGGAGCTCGACGCCGGAAACGCGCCAGCGGTGGATGTCGCCCCGGACGGCACCGTCCGCGGTCGCTTCCCAGACGGGGCCGAGGCCACGCTCCCGGATGGCGGCGGGCTGGAGGGCGCGTCCTGTACGTGCGCCGCGACCGGTGTCTGCCGCCACCGGATCGGCCTGATCCTGGCGTACCAGCGGCAGGCGGCCGAAATGGGACGAGCGGCCGACGCCGAGAGCCCCGCACGCGGCGAGGCGGACGCCGCACAGGCAGGCACCGCACACGCGGGCACCGCACCCGGCAAGGGAACCATCGCGGGCGGCGAGAGGAACGCGCCGGATCTCCCGGCCGGTGAGGCGGACGCGTCGGGCGCTCGGGTGGCGGAGGCAGGGGAGGGCACTTCGCCGACCGCTCCGGTCGGCGGTGCGGGTGCGGCGGGCCATCCGGCCGAAACGACGGGCGACGGCGTGGAGTCGGCCCTGGCCGACTCGCCCGATCCGCATGACCCCGTCGACCGGCAGGACATGCCCGCCCTGGCTGATCCGGCCGACCGTCCCACCTTGGCCGATCGGCCCGACCCGGCCAACCTGCCCGCTTTGGCTGACCGACCCGACCCGGCCAACCTGCCCGCTTTGGCTGACCCACCCGACCCCGCTGACCTGCCTGCTTTGGCTCATCGGCCCGACGCGGCCGACCTGCCCGTTTTGGCTGATCGGCCGGACTCGGCCGACAGGCCCAACCTGCCCGACGCGGCTGGACCTGTCGACCCGCACGGCGTTGCCGGGTCGGCCGACCCCGGCGGAGCCGCCGGCCCTCCTGGGAACGTCGGCCGCCCGCCGTGGTCCCTGTGGTCACCGGGTGCCTTCGACGATGAGGCGCTGGTCCGCACGCTCGGGCAGCGGGCGCTGACCGCGGCCCGGCGGACACACCGGGCGGGCTATTCGGCGCGGATCCGTCGGCCCACCCCCGCCGACCCGGTCGCGGCCGTCGAACTGTCCACGTGCACGGTCCGGTTCCTCGTGCCCGGCGAACTCGGGTACGTGCACACCGACGCCGCCACCGGGCTGCGAGGAGAGGTGATCACGCTCGCGGTCTGGGCGTTCCGGGCGGCCGACGAGCGCGGGCTGCGGGGGGAGGACGTGCGGGTCGACGTGGGCGGCCGGGCCGGCGGCGGCCCGGCGCGTTCGGGGCTGGAGGCCGTGGTCGGGCTCGTGGACGAGGTCCTCCTTGAAGGCGCCGTGCACGCCGGGCCGCTCCAGCCCGCGGCGCTGCGCCGAGCGTCCCGGGCGCTGACCGCCCGTAACCTGCACTGGCCCGCTTCGGCCCTGGACGACCTGACGGAACAGCTGGCGGCCTACCAGGACCGGGCCGCCCGGTACGCCCCGGAGACGCTCGCCGGGCTGCTGGCCGAGGTCCATGCCCGGCATCGCGCCGCCCGGCACTCGGACGGCCTGCCACGCGCGCAGGTACTGGGCACCGACGAGTCGGCCGAGACGCCGCTGCGGCAGGTCCGGCTCACCGCGCTGGGCTGCCGTGTCGGCGGCACCGAGGACGAGCGCACCGCCGATGTCTTCCTCGCCCAGGCGCACAGCGGCGTCGTCCTCGTGCTGAAACGGCGTTGGGAGGTCGCCGAGGGACAGGCTCTGACCGGCGGTGACCTGGCCTCGCGCCGGATCCTCGGTTCGACGCTGCGCTCGCTCGCCGCCGCCAACGTCGTCTCCGAGAACGCCTCCCGCAGCGCCGGCCGCGTCGTCCGGCTCGCGGCCGGGCGGGTGTCCCGCACGACGGTCACGCCGGTGGGAGTGAGCTGGAAGGACCTACCTGGTTCCGTTCTCGTCCGTGACCTGCGAGCGCTCGACCGGGAGGTGGCGTCGCTGCCTCCCGCCCTCATCCGGCCGCGGGTCGAGGCCGAGCTGATCCGCGTCGTGGAGGCCGTCGAGGTCCACGAGGTCGGCTACGACCCCGGCGGTCAGCGACTGGAGGCGGTGATCGCCGATGCGAACGGCACGACGGCCGTCGTGTCCGCCGTCTACAGCCCGTACCGTCCGGGGGCGCTCGACAGCCTGGCCGAGGTACTGACAGAGCAAGCGACCGGCCCGCTCCTGATCAGTGGGGCCGTCCGCCGTACCGGAGGCGCCCTCGTCCTCGATCCGATCGCCGTCATGGCGGGCGGTGCCGTGATCGTGCCGGACCTGGCGCCGGGCGCGGGCGGTGCGGCGCTCGACCCGTACGCCGGGCGGCAGGCGGATCCACTGGGCGCGGCACTGGGCGACGCCGTCGCCGCCTGCGCCGAGGCGGCGCACCGCGGGCTCCGCCATGCCACGGACGGCGTTCGTACCCGCGTCGAGAAGGCCGCGCACGGGCTGCGCCGCGTCGGCCTGCGAACTGCGGCCGACCTGGTCGCGGGGCTCGGAACGGCGCTGCGGAGCGAGGACGCGGACCGGATGACCAGCGCGTGGATCGACGCCTGGATCCGCCTCGCGACTCTTGTCGAGCTGCGATGACTCGGATTGGATGACCGGCGCCTGGATCGGCCTCGCGACTCTTGTCGAGCTGCGATGACTCGGATTGGATGACCGGCGCCTGGATCGGCCTCGCGACTCTTGTCGAGCTGCGATGACATGGATTGGATGACCGGCGCCTGGATCGGCCTCGCGACCCTTGTCGAGCTGCGATGACGCGCCGCCGTTCGACCCCGGTGCGCATGTCACTGGCGCTCGTCAGGTACTTATGGCCTCATGACCGATTCTGCGCTGCGGGACGCCCCGTCCGAATCCGAGCCGGCCGGGTCCGGGCACCGCTCGGGACTCTGGACGCTGATGCTCGGCGCTCTGGGCGTCGTGTACGGCGATATCGGCACCAGCCCGCTGTACGCCCTCCAGACCGTCTTCTCCATCGACAACGGCGCCGTGCGCCCCACGAGCGGGGACGTCTACGGCGTGATCTCGATGGTGTTCTGGTCGGTCACGCTGGTCGTCTCGGTGAAGTACGTGACGTTCATCCTGCGCGCCGACAACGACGGCGAGGGCGGCGTGATGGCGCTCGCCGCCCTGGTGCGCCGCGTGCTCGGCGACGTCCGCGGCAAGGCGGCGGTGGCGATGGCGCTCGGCGTGTTCGGCGCGTCGCTGTTCTACGGCGACAGCGTGATCACGCCGGCCATCTCGGTGCTGTCGGCGGTGGAGGGCCTGAAGGTGTCCTCGCCCGGCATCTCCCATATGGTCCTGCCGATCGCGGCGACGATCCTGGCGCTGCTGTTCGTGGCGCAGCGGTGGGGCACGCACCGTGTCGGGAGCCTGTTCGGACCGGTGATGGTGATCTGGTTCCTGGCGATCGCCCTGGCGGGTCTCGGGGAGGTGATCCGGAAACCGGGCATCCTGCTCGGGCTGTCGCCGACGTACGCCGGCGCGTTCGTCATCGACCACCCGTACATCGCGTTCATCGCCATGGGCGCCGTGGTGCTGTCGATCACCGGTGCCGAGGCGCTGTACGCCGACATGGGTCACTTCGGCCGCAGCCCGATCCGGCGCGCCTGGTTCGCCGTGGTCTTCCCGGCGCTGACGCTGAACTACCTCGGCCAGGGTGCGCTGATCCTGCGGGATCCCCACAGCGTGACGAGCCCGTTCTTCCTGCTGATGCCCGGCTGGGCGCGGCTGCCGATGGTGATCCTCGCGACGGCGGCCACGGTCATCGCCTCCCAGGCCGTGATCACCGGGGCGTTCTCGGTGTCCCGGCAGGCCGTACGGCTCGGCTTCCTGCCGTACCTGCGGATCCGCCACACCTCGCCGCGTGAGATCGGGCAGGTGTACGTCCCCGCCGTCAACTGGATCCTGTTCGCGGGCGTGCTGGCGCTGATGCTCGGCTTCGAATCCTCCGAGCACCTGGCGACGGCGTACGGCGTGGCGGTCACCGGGACGCTCATCATCACCACCGCGCTGTTCCTGGTGGTGGCGCGGGCGCACTGGAACTGGCCCACGTGGCGGCTCGTGGTCTTCGGGGTCGTGATCGGCGGCGCGGAGGTCACCTACTTCGCCGCGAACCTGACGAAGGTCACGCACGGCGGCTGGCTGCCGCTGCTGATCGCGATCTCGGTCTTCACGGTCATGAAGACGTGGGAGCGCGGCCGGGAGATCGTCACGGCTCGCCGCAACGCCAAGGAGGGCCCGCTGCCGGAGTTCATCGAGAAGCTCCGGGAGAAGAAGGTGACGAAGGTGCCGGGCACGGCGGTCTTCCCCCACCCGGGCAAGCAGACCACGCCGCTCGCCCTGCGGGCCAACCTCGACCACAACCACGTCGTGCACGAGCACGTCGTGATCGTCTCGGTGACCTCGGAGAACGTGCCGCACGTCCCGGTCGCGGAGCTGATCACCGTCGACGACCTCGGCTACCACGACGACGGCGTCGTCCACCTCACCGTGCGGTACGGCTTCCAGGACGAACAGGACATCCCCGCCGCCCTGCGCATGGCGGCGGCCAAGCAGCCGCGCTCCGAGCTCCTCGACATCGACCCGGACAACGCGTCGTACTTCCTGTCCCGGGGAACACTGCGGCTCACCAACGACCCCGGCATGCGCCGGTGGCGCAAGAAGCTGTTCCTCGCGCTGGCGCACAACGCCGCGAGCCCGGCGGAGTACTTCTGCCTGCCCGAGGCCCGCACGGTCGTCATGGGCACCCAGGTCGACCTCTGAGCTGCCCCCTCACGGCCCGCGCCGCAGCCGGGCGCGGTAGTGGTCGCGGACGTCCTGGCGGAGCAGGTAGCCGAACCCGGCCGCCTCGATCCGCCGGACGAGCTCCGTCTCGGTCGCGCCCAGCGCGGCGGCCGTGGTGGACAGCCGCCAGTCGTTCGCGGCGAGCCGGGTCAGCAGGTGGCCGCGCCGGACCTGGTTCTCCGACAGCCGGAACGTCTTGAGGTACGCGAGCCGCCCGGTGTCGTCGTCGATGAGCTCGCCGAGGTGGTTGTCCTGCTGCCGCTCGAAGGAGGGCATCAGCCGGGACAGGCGGTACGGCCCCATCTCGTACACGTGCTCGTACGTGTAGTCCCCGCCGAGCAGCCCGCCCGCCATCACGTCGTCGTGGAACGCCGCCCACTCGTCCTGCCGCGCGCGGGCCGCGGCACGGAGGTCGGCGAGCGAGCGCACCGCCGTGTCCTCGATGCGGGCGCGGAACTCCGGCACCGGCCGGCCGTACATCGCGTAGTGGTGGATCAGCTCGCCGTACAGGTCGTGGACAAGAGTGGAGTGCAGGGCACGGTAGTCGTCCGGGTGCGGCACGACGAAGGCGGAGGCGAGCGCGTCCGACAGGTAGACGAGGACGCCGCACTGCCCCGGGTGGATCTCGAAGACCCGCAGGGCGTCGGCCAGGCCCCGGACGGCGGCGCCCGTGTAGGCCTCCTCCGCGCGCGGTGAGAGCCCTTGGCGGAGCGCGCGTTCCGACCACTCCGACCAGGCGATCTCCGGCCCGCCGAAGTGCAGCGCGAGGTACCCCTCGAGCGCCAGGTGCAGAGGCAGGAACCGCAGCCGGTTCTTGTCGGCCCGGCGCGCCATCCGGCGGTGGAACCGCAGCGGCATCCGGTCCGGCGCGCGGTCGTCCGCCGTGTCCCGCAGCTGGGTGCCGTACGCGGCGGCGGGCGTGCCGTCGCCGGTCCAGGTCGCCACGAAGCCGTGCGGGATGTAGGACCAGTAGACGGTCCGCCGGTCCACCGCGACGACCCCGATGTCCGCGTCGTAGAGGCGCGACGCGAGCCGCAGGTCCTCGATCGGCTCGTCGCGGACCAGCGGGACGAGGCGGACCCCGCCCCACACCTGCGCCGGGCGGGTGGCGAGCCCGTTCAGCGACAGATCCGTCACGGGACCTCCTCCGTCGGCCCCGTGTCCAAGGTGCCGTGCGGGTCCTCCTGGAGGAAGTCCGCCACGCGCCGCGCGAGGTGGGCGCGCAGCTCTGGCAGACCCGTACGGCCCTCCGCGAACTGCGCCAGCTCCACCAGCGCGACCAGGTTCTCCGCGTCCCGGATGCCGGCGGTGGGGACGGTCGGGGCCAGCCGCCGTACGTCGAAGTCGGCGGCGTCGTACACGGGGTTGAGGTGGACGACGCCGCACGCGCGGGCCGGGTCGAGCCGGGTGCGCCAGATCCGCAGCACTTCGCCCGCCAGCCCCGGCGGCGCGTTGTCCCACCCGTCGGAGACGATGACGAGGCGATCCGGAGCGAGCTCGAGGCCGTCGAGGACCCGTTCGCCGAGCGGCGTTGGCCCGTACGGCCGGGCCGTCAGGGCGTCCGCGCGGCCCGACAGCCACAGCGGCGTGTAGTCGGCGGCCAGCGCCTCCAGCAGGAAGTGGCAGGCCAGGGCGACGGCGAGCGGCCGGCGGCGCTTCTGCCCCGAGCCGTACGCCGAGAAGCTGTCGTCGAGCACGGCGGCCACCGTCCCCCAGCGCCCGGCCTGCTCGCCGGCCGTACGGCGGGCCGCCACGCGCATCGCCCCGGTCAGCTCGGCGCGGCGACGCTCGCGCTCGTCCAGGGGCAGGGCGAGCACGTACGACGCGAGCCGGGTCAGCGGCATCGTCGTCAGGTCGGCCCGGACCGCGTCCGCCTCATGCGCACGCGCGGACTCCTGCAGGCGCAGCCGCTCCAGCCGGGTGAGCCGGGGCGCGATGCGCTCCAGGAACGCCCCGCGCGGCACCCCGTGCCGGGCGGCGAACCCCTCCGCCACCGTGTACGGCAGGTCGTACAGCGCGGCCTTCTCATAGTGGGCGCGCCGCCAGGTCTCCAGGATCGGCGTCTCGTAGGCGGCGGGCCGGCCCCAGGCGAACAGGAAGGGGCCCAGTTCCCCGTCCGGCGCCAGGTGCGCGTGCCGGACCGCGTCCTTGACCGCGGAGCGGTACTTCACCGCGTCGAACGCCGCGTCCGGCCGGGCCGCCATCCAGTCCCGGATGATCGCGCGGGTGCGCCGGTTGTTGACCCGGGCGCGCCGCAGGTCGCGGAACAGCCCGTACACCCGCTGCGGCGGCAGCAGGGCGAGCCGCCGCGCGATCAGCCGCCCCTCGGCCCGGCGCTCCGCAGGCGTCGCCTCCGAAGCGGTGACCAGGAGGTTCCGCGCGATGAGCACGGCGTTGTGGTCGTTGACGTCCAGGGCGAGCGTCGCGGCGTACAGGTCGCGGTAGTTGCCCAGCAGGTAGTGGTGCAGGAAGCCCAGCGAGAGGCCCTGCTCGTCCGCGCCGGAGTGGAACTCGCGCTGGCCGGTCGACGTGATCGCCGCGTTGACGAACAGCAGGACGTCCTCGGCTGCGATCAGATCCGCGCCGGTCTCGTCGCGCGTCACGCTGGGAGCCCTTCCGGTCGAAAGTGGCCGGCCGGGGAATGGGGGCACGAGCTGCGAATCATCGCTTCACAGGCGGGTTCCGGAAGTCGCACCGAAGTCCCGCGGCCGGCCCCGGAACGGTAACACCGCCATCGTGCCCGCCTCACCCCGATTTCCGGCACCGCGCCCGATATGCGACGGGCGGCGTCATTCCTCGATGGCGCCGCCCACGGAGCGCAGATGCTCGCGGAAGGTCAGCGACGGGTTCTCGCGGCGCGCGGCGAGGTAGGCGGCGAAGCCCACCTGCTCGCGCAGTGAGACGCCCGCGCGGATCCGGCCGGCCTGCGCCCGCTCGGTGTCGCGGATCCGCTCGGCGATCGCGAAGAGGTTCTCGGCCTCGGCGGCCGGGACGAACAGCACCCCGTCGTCGTCGCCCAGCACCAGGTCCTCGCGGCTCACGACGTGGTCGCCCACCGTCGCGGACTCCAGCACGTCGGCGGGCCGGTCGCGGAGGCTGAGCGGACCGGTCGAGATCGCGCCCAGGCTGAAGACCGGCAGCCCGATCGCCCGGATGTCGGCGGTGTCGCGGTGCAGGCCCCAGATCACGATGCCCGTCAGGCCCGCCGCCTCGGCCTCCAGGACCACGAGGTCGCCGACGCACGCCTCGTCGAGACGCCCGCCGTTGTCGACCACCAGGACGTCACCGGGCTCCGCCGCCTCGAACGCCTCCAGGAAGATGTCGACGCTGCCGAGATGACGGGCGGGACAGGCATGCCCCAGCAGGCGGTCGCCGGATTCGACGGCGCTCATCGGCGCCGGGGCGCAGCGCACGGGGAGACCGGCGCGGATGCACGCGTCCGCCAGATGCGCGGTCGTCAGCGTCACGAACCGCTTCCGGAGATCCTGTTCGTCCATCCGTGGGTTCTCCTCCCTGCTCGTACGTCCCGCGCGGCGGGCACGGCGCGGCACAGCGTCTCACACGCGGTCGGGTACCCCACCTCTGACGCCCGCGCCGCCGCGGACCGGCGAGGGGATTCGCTGGGCGTCTCCTCTCGCTTCGCGGCCGGAGCCCGCCGAACGCCGGAACCGCCGGACGCCGGAACCGCCGGACGCCGGAACCGCCGGACGCGTCCTCGGTACGCGCCCGACGGTTAGCGATGGCGGCGAGCTGCCGCCGTTCTCGGCGGTGACGTGCCCGCGGGTCCGCCGAACCGGCCCGCGGCGACGACGTCCTCAACGTGGGCCGGGTCCCGGACCGGGGCCGTACGGGGCGGGTGGCGACCCGGCGTCGTACGGGCTGCCGGCCGGCCGGACATCGTAGGGAGCGGGCGGGTGGTGCATCGGAGCGGCCGATCCCGTGTGCCGGCCGGCGGGGCGCGGGTCGTCGCGGTGCGCGCCGTAAAGGACCAGAGCCCAGGCGAGGCAGGCGAACGCGGCGAGGTTGCTGACCGCGCGGACGATGTTCCAGGCGACCCAGCGGCCCTCGAACTGATGGCGCACGGCGGCCAGGTCGGCGATGTGGCGCGGATCCCCGGCCTTGTCGAGCTGATTGTTGAGGGGGACGTTGATCCCGCTCGTGACGAAGAACATCACCAGGTAGAGGACCAGGGCGGCGACGATCCAGGGCAGTGCCGGCCGCCCGTGACCGCGCCAGGCCAGCACGGCCGCGCCGATGAGGAACACCAGCGAGCCGAGGAAGCAGGACATGAACCAGCCGTTCAGAATCACCCGGTTGATGTTCTGCATCGTCTCGACGAACGAGCGGTCGCCGCCGCGGTGCAGGGCGGGCATGACCGCGTACGCGAAGGCGGCGAACAGCCCGGCCATGAGCCCGGTCGTGACGGTCCCCGCCAGCAGCAGGATGGTCTGTAGGACTCTCATCTCTCGGCTCCGTTCCAGATGCCGGTGGCGGCGGTACGGCGGGCGAAGTCGCGGAAGTCCGCGGGCGGGCGGCCCAGGGCGCGCTGGACGCCGTCGCCCAGGTGAGCGTTGCGGCCGTCGAACAGCGTGGTGAACAAGTAGGTCAGCAGGTCGACGACCTCGGCCGGCACGCCTTGGGCCCGCAGGCCGGCCGCGAAGGCGTCGGGGGCGACCGAGAGGTACGAGATGTCGCGGCCGGTCGCCTTGGCGATCTCGGTGACCGCGTCGGCGAACGTCAGCAGCCGGGGACCGGTCAGCTCGTAGATCTGACCGGTGTGCCCGTCCTCGGTGAGCGCCGCGACCGCGACGTCCGCGATGTCGTCGACGTCGACGAACGGCTCGCCCACGTCGTCGGCCGGGAGCACGACCTCTCCCTCCCGGACCGGGTCCGTCAGCTCGCCCTCGCTGAAGTTCTGGGCGAACCAGGCGCATCGCAGGACCGTCCACTCGGCGCCCGCGTCGGCCAGGACCTTCTCGCAGGCCTGTGCCTCCTCCTCGCCCCGGCCGGACAGCAGCACGAGCCGCCGTGTCCCGCCGGCCAGCGCGGTCTCGGTGAGCCCGCGGATCGCGTCGACCGCGCCGGGCACGGCCAGGTCCGGCTGGTAGGAGAGGTACGCCGCCGCGGCGCCGTCGAGCGCGGGCTCCCAGGTCCCCGGGTCGGTCCAGTCGAACGGAGGTGAGCCGGAGCGGGAACCGACGCGTACGGGCAGTCCGCGCGCCTTGAGCCGCTCGGCGACCCGACGGCCCGTCTTGCCGGTACCGCCCAGGACCAGGATCGTCTCGCCATCTCGCGTGATCTGTGTCATGGCTCAATTCAAGGCCGCGAGACTGAGACCCAACATGGCTGAAGCTATTTAATTCATGTTCAATCGTCTACAGTCGGGCCGTGGACGTCGTCGCCGGTCTGCTCAACGGCCCCCGCGCGCAGGGGGCGTTCCTGCTCCGTTCGTCACTCGTGGCGCCCTGGTCGCTGCGCATTCAGGATGAGGCACCGCTGACCCTCGTCGCCGTTGTCCGGGGCACCGCGTGGGTGATCCCCGAGGGCGGGGCGGCCACAGAACTGCATCCGGGCGACGTCGCGATCCTGCGCGGACCGGACCCGTACACCTTCGCCGACGACCCCGCCACGGCGCCACAGGCGGTCATCCACCCCGGCCAGCACTGCACCGCCGCCGACGGTGGAGAGCTGTCGGACCTGGCAAGCCTGGGCATCCGCACCTGGGGCAACACCGACGACGGCGCGACCATCCTGATCACCGGCACCTACCAGGTGCTCAGCGAGATCTGCCGCCCGCTGCTGGACGCGTTGCCCCCGCTCGTCGTGCTCCGGTACGACGCCTGGGACAGCCCGCTCGTCCCCCTGCTGGCCTCGGAGGTCGTCAAGGACGAGCCGGGTCAGGACGCCGTCCTGGACCGGGTCCTCGACCTGCTGTTGATCGCCGCCCTGCGCACCTGGTTCGCCCGGCCCGAGGCCGACCCGCCGCCCTGGTACCGCGCGCAGAGCGACCCGGTCGTCGGCACCGCCCTGCGTCTCCTGCACGACGCACCGGAGCGCCCCTGGACCGTCGCCAGGCTGGCCGTCGAGACCAACGTCTCCCGCGCGGCGCTCGCGCGCCGGTTCGCCGAACTGGTCGGCGAGCCGCCGATGGCCTACCTCACCTCCTGGCGTCTCGCGCTCGCCGCCGACCTGTTGCGCGACCCGGAGCTCACCATCGGCCAGGTCGCCGAGCGGGTCGGCTACGGCAGTTCGTTCGCGCTCAGCACCGCGTTCAAACGGGTCCGGGGCATCAGCCCCCGCGAACACCGCGCCGAGATCGCCCGCACCCCGCAGCCGATCGCGGCCACCACCCCCTGGCAGCGCCGCCTCGCCTGAGCACCGGCCCGGCCGGGCGGCCGTCTGCGGGCGGACCGGCCGGTGCAGCCAGGTGAGGGCGCGGGTGCGCCGGGCGGTCAGGTGAGCGTGCGGCGGGCGAGGCGGCGGCTCTTCAGGGCCAGATGCAGTTCCAGGCGGACGAGGCCGTCGGTGAGGTCGGCGCCGAGCAGGTCGGCGGCGCGGTTCAGCCGGTAGTACAGGCTCGTGCGGTGTAGTCGCAGCCGGGCGGCCGTGCGCTGCGCGTCGCCGCCCAGGTCGAGGTAGGTTTCCAGGGTTCGTGCCAGCATGCCGCCCGAGGCTCCCGCCCGGTCGAGCGGGGCGAGCACGTCGTCGGCGGGCGGCGAGGCGTGCAGCAGGGAACGGTAGGGCCCGAGCCCGGACCAGCACAGCGGCTTCGGGAGCGCGGGATCCAGCACGGCGAGTTCGGCGGCCGCGAGCGCCTGCGAGTACGCGGCGCGGGCCGTGCCGGCGGCGTACGGCGCGGGCTCGCCGGCGCCCACGGCGAACCGCGTCCCGGTCGGCGCCGTCGCGTCCTCGGCCACTTCGCCGACCGCGCGCAGCGCGCCGCACGCGTCCTCATCCCCAAGGCGCCGGAACAGCGCCACCACATGCGTCGCGCCGACGAACGAGCCGACGTACGCGGGGTGCCGGCGAAGCGTCGGGGACATCGAGGCGGTGAGGCGCTGGAAGTCGGCCGAGGTGAGCGCCGCAACGCTCTCCTCGCCCGGGCGGTACGGCACGGCGGCGCAGACCTGGATCGTGGCGCCCACGAGTGCCGGGACCGCGGCGGCCAGGCGGTCGCGGACGTCGGTGCCGGAGTCCTCGCCGAGGAGACGCCGGACCAGGCCGTCCACGTCCCACTCGAGCGGGGGACCGGGTCGCCGCGCGAGGACGTCGGCGAGGTCGTGGGCGCAGCGCAGGGCCACGGCGATCGCGGTGTCGTCCAGCGGATCGCCGGGCTCCAGCACCCAGAGGTAGCCGAGGCACCGCTGACCCTTGCGGATCGGCACGCAGACGCGCGGCGCCATGCCCAGGTCCGGGTTGGCGGGGACCCGGACCGGCCCGGTGGCCTCGGCGATGCCGTGCCGGTTCTGCCAGTCCTGGATCGCCGGAGCGACCTGCCGGGACAGGATCGAGGTGACGCGCGCGGCGTCGGCGCCGGCGTCCTGCGCGCTGTAGGCGACGAGCCGGCCCTCGGGGTCGTCGACGGACACGCCGTGCCCGATGCGGGCGGCGAGTGCGTCGAGCTCCGCCTGGAGTTCACCGCTCGGCTCCACCGCCACCTCCCGTCACGACGTGCCCCGGCTCGCGGCGGCCTGCCCGCCCGCGCGGCGACGGTCGGCAGTGTCGCCGAACGGACGGCTGTCGCCACCCGGGCCCCCGGCGTACCGACGGTCGGCAGTGTCGCCGAACGGATGGCTGTCGCCACCTGGGCCCCCGGCGTACCGACGGCCGGCGGTGTCGCCGAACGGATGGCTGTCGCCACCTGGGCCCCCGGCGTACCGACGGCCGGCGGTGTCGCCGAACGGATGGCTGTCGCCACCTGGGCCCCCGGCGTACCGACGGCCGGCGGTGTCGCCGAACGGATGGCCGTCGCCACCCCGGCCCTCGCCGTACCGACCCGCGACCGCCGCGGTGACGGTCGGCCGTCACCGCGGCGTACGGGCAGACCTCCTGCGTTCCTACAAGTGTAGGAACGGCGGCGCGCAGCTCAAGGCGTGCGTCCGATGCGCCGGGCGGCGATGGCGATCTACCGTCGCGGCGTACGGCCGGCGCACGCCGGCGGCCACCTCGTACGGTCAGGAGAGCATCCGATGGCTCGTTCCCTCGCGTTCCGTCCCTGGGTTCCGGCACCGAGCGAAGAGCGGGTCCGGGCCGTGTCCGAGTCGGTCGCCGACCGGTCGGCTCCCGCCGTGCTGGCGGAGATCGAGCGGCTCGTCGCCGAGAACCACCGCATCCACGACGTCGAGTCGATCAACCTCAACCCGGCGACCAACGTCATGAACCCGCGGGCCGAGGCGCTGCTGTCGGCCGGGCTCGGCTCCCGGCCGTCGCTGGGCTACCCGGGGGGCAAGTACGAGATGGGGCTGGAGGCGATCGAGCAGATCGAGGTCGTCGCCGCCGAACTCGCGGCGGAGGTCTTCGGGGCCCGCTACGCCGAGGTCCGGGTCGGGTCGGGTGCGCTGGCCAACCTGTACGCGTTCATGGCGACCTGCCGGCCCGGCGACACGATCATCGCGCCGCCGGCGAGCATCGGCGGGCACGTCACCCACCACGGTCCGGGCGCCGCCGGGCTGTACGGGCTCACCACGGTGCCGGCGCCCGTCGCGGCCGACGGCTACACGGTCGACGTCGGCGCCCTGCGCGCGCTGGCCGAGGAGACGCGTCCGGCCTTGATCACCATCGGTGGCAGTCTCAACCTGTTCCACCACCCGATCGCCGCCGTCCGGGAGATCGCGGACTCGGTCGGCGCGCGTGTGCTCTTCGACGCCGCCCACCTGTGCGGCATGATCGCAGGGCGGACGTGGCCGCAGCCTCTCGCCGAAGGGGCGCACCTGATCACGATGAGCACGTACAAGAGCCTGGGCGGCCCCGCGGGCGGGCTCATCGTCACCGACGACGCCGAACTGGCCGAACGCCTCGACGCGATCGCCTACCCGGGCCTGACCGCCAACTTCGACGCGGGACGCACCGCCGCGCTGGCCGTGACCATGCTCGACTGGAAGGTCGCCGGGCGGGCGTACGCCGAGACCATGGTCGCGACCGCGCGCCGGCTGGCCACGGAGCTCACGGGGCTGGGCGTGCCGCTCTTCGCCGCCGAGCGGGGCGCGACCCGGTCGCACCAGTTCGCGATCCGTACGCCCGGCGGCGGGCAGCGGGCCGCGCGCCGCCTGCGCCGGGCGAACCTCCTCGCCTGCGGCATCGGCCTTCCGACGCCGCCGGTCGACGGCGACGTGGGCGGTCTCCGCGTCGGCACCCCCGAGATCGTCCGGCTCGGGATGACCGAGGCGGACATGCCGGCGCTGGCCTCGTTCATCGCGCGCGGCCTCGACCCGGACGTCGAGCCGGAGACCGTCGCCAGCGAGGTCGCCAAGTGGCGGACCCGGTTCTCCGGCGTTCACTTCACCGCCGGGTGACCGCGCCGGCGCCGTACGGACGGGACGCAAACGTTTACAGCGAGCATTCGGTTTACCAACCGTGACGCGTTGCTTTGTCACATTCACCGCTTATGCCCCGTTAGTTAGTCACTTACCGTCAGGCTCGGATCCTCCGCCAGAAAGGGGTCTGATGTGGCCTGGATCAGACGAAGCGGCCTGACGATCGGGGCGAGCGCGGTGGCGATCGTGCTCGGCGTCTCGACGGCGAACGCGGCGACCGGCACGGTCAACACCAGCGGTACGGCCCTGACCGTGCGCTCCGGCGCCGGCACCGGCTACGGCTCGGTGGGGACCGTCGCGGACGGAGCGGGCGTCACGATCACCTGCCAGACGCGCGGGACCACGGTCACCGGCACGTACGGCACGAGCAGCGTGTGGGACAAGATCACGAGCCCGACCGGGTATGTCGCGGACGCCTACATCTACACCGGTTCGGACGGCACCGTCGCACCCCCGTGCATCCAGACGGTCACCGACGATTACCCGTACAAGTCCGACTCATGGAGCGACGCGGATCCCTGGCTCTTCTACAAGCGGGAATGCGTCTCGTTCGCGGCCTGGCGGGTCCGCCAGCGCCTCGGCGTCGACTTCACCAACTCCTACGGGGGCGTGCACTGGGGCAACGCCATCAACTGGGACAACGCCGCGGCGTCCGCCGGGGTGAAGGTCGACCACACCGCCAAGGTCGGCGCCGTCGCCCAGTGGAACACCGGGACCTACGGCCACGTCGCCTACGTCGCCCGCGTGAACAGTGACGGCACGATCCTGATCGAGGAGTACAACTACCTCAGCGGCCACAACTACGACACCCGCACCATCAGCGCCAGCAGCGTCGGCAACTACATCCACTTCTGAGCCGGTCGGCCGGGGCCCGTGCGGGTGGGCGCACGGGCCCCGGTTCCGCTCACTCCAGGACGGACCTGACCGCCTCGGGGGAGCGGCCGACCACGGCGGTGCCGTCGTCGGCGGTGATGATCGGCCGCTGGATCAGGATCGGATGCTCGGCCAGCGCGTCGAGCCACTGATCGCGGGCCGCGGGCTCCCGCTTCCAGGACGCCATGCCCAGTTCCTTGGCGACGGCCTCGCCGGTACGGGCGATGTCCCAGGGCTCGAGGCCGAGACGCCCCAGGACCTCCTCGAGCTCCTGCCGCGTGGGCGGCTCATCGAGATAGCGCCGCACGGTGTACTCGGCGCCCTCTTCGTCCAGCAGGGAGAGGGCGGACCGGCATTTCGAACAGCGAGGGTTGACCCAGATTTCCACGCGCCCATTCTCCCCCGCGCGTCGGCTGCGGACGCCCCGAAAGCGCTCGGGCAACAGACGGAGGGCCGCCCGAGGCGGCCCATGCGCCTGAGCGATCGGTCGAGTCAGGACGGGGCGCCCTCGGCGGACCCGCCCTGCTCGTCGCCGGCGGGCATCGGCCGGTCACCGCCGTCGAGGAGCACCCGCTCCAGCTTGGCGAGGGCCAGCACCAGCACCAGCGCGGCGATCGGGATCATCACAGGTGTAACCAATGCCGTGATCAGCATCCGGCACGCCCCCTCTGTGCCGATCCGTACGCACCAAATGCCCTGCCCGCCCAGAAGGAGATGTTTTTCTGTTTTGAGTAGATATCGCGTCAGATGGGCAAAATTTGCCGCCGCCGGCCAGGGGGGCGGGTGATCCGCGCCCCGGATCGAGGTGCGCGGCGTCCTGGTCCTAGGGCAATGGCGAGCGCCGAACATGTTCGTGAAGAACTTGTTCGCAACGAACATGTTCGTTACAGTCGCGGGCATGAGCACTCATGACCCCATCGCCATCGTCGGCGCCGGCCTCGGCGGTCTCGCCCTCGCCCGCATCCTGCACGTCAACGGCATCCCGGCCACGGTGTACGAACGCGACACCTCGCCAGAAGTCCGCACGCAAGGTGGCATGCTCGACATTCACCATGACTCCGGCCAGGTCGCCCTGCGGGCCGCCGGCCTGCACGACGAGTTCCGCGCGATCATCCATCCCGGCGGGGAGGCCGTTCGCGTTCTCGACCAGCACGCCGTCGTCCGGTTCAAGGCAGAGGACGACGGCGAGGGCGGCCGCCCGGAGGTCGAGCGCGGCCGGCTGCGCGACCTCCTGCTGGGCTCATTGCCCCCGGGCACCGTCCGCTGGGGCGCCGGGGTCACCGGGGCCCGTTCGCTGGTCGACGGGCGCCACGAGGTGACCCTCGCCGACGGCTCCGCCACCACCACCGACCTGCTCATCGGCGCCGACGGCGCCTGGTCCAAGGTCCGGCCGCTCCTCACCGACGCCGTCCCGGAGTACACCGGCATCACCGTCGTCGAGGCCGACCTGCTGGACGCCGACGAGCGTCACCCCGGCAGCGCCGCCCTCCTCGGCGGCGGCATGTTCTTCGCGCTCGGCGAGGGCAAGGGTCTCCTCGCCCACCGCGAGCCCGACGGCAGCCTCCACGTCGCCATCACGCTGCCCACGCCCGAGGACTGGGCGGCCGGGATCGACTTCGCCGACACCGGCTCCGCGAAGACCGCCGTGCTGGAACACTTCGCCGGCTGGGACCCGCGCCTGCGTGCCCTGGTCACCGACGCCGACGGGCGGCTCGTCCCGCGCGGGATCCACGCCCTGCCGGTCGGCCACCGCTGGGACCGCGTCCCGGGCGTCACCCTGCTCGGCGACGCCGCCCACGTGATGCCGCCCTTCGCCGGGGAGGGCGCCAACATCGCCCTGGCCGATGCCGCCGACCTCGGTACGGCCATCGCCGCACACCCCGGCGACACCGAGGCCGCGCTCGCCGCCTACGAACAGACGATGTTCCCGCGCGGTGCGACCGCCGCCGCCGAGTCCGCCGCAGGCATCGTCCTCTGTTTCGGCGAGGACGCACCACAGAGCCTGGTCGACATGTTCACCGGCACGGACTGACGCCAAGGCGGCCGTGGCGGCGGAGGCGGCCGATCAGACGGTCGCCGGATGGCGGGGCAGCCGTGCCGTTCTCGTGAAGAAGCGGTTGATCTGCCGCACGGCGGTCGTGAAGTCGTCGAAGTCGACGGGCTTCGTGACGTAGGCGTTGGCGTGCAGCCGATAGGTGCCGGTGACGTCGTCCGCGTTGGCGGAGGTCGTGAAGACCACCACCGGGATCGAACACAGATCCGCGTCATTCTTGATCTGCCCGAGTACGGTGCGCCCGTCGTACTTGGGAAGGTTCAGGTCCAACAGCACGAGGTCCGGGCGGAACGCGGCGGTGTGCGAGCCCCTCCGGTGCAGGAAGTCGAGGGCCTCCTCCCCGTCGCCGACGACCGCCAGCCGCGGGGGCGAATCGAGGCCGGGCTCGGCGAACGCCTCCCGGATCAGCATCTGGTCACCCGGATCGTCCTCGACGATCAGGATCGCGGCCGGACGCCGCGGACTCGTCATTCCGTCGTTCCCCGCTCATCGGCCTCCGGCGCTTCAGGCGCCGCCGGTGTGTGGTCGGCGTCGTGGCGGGTGAACACCGTGAGGAGTCCTTCGACGCGGTGGTCGGCGTCGGCCGGGTGCCGGAACGGGCGAGTCGGGTCGACGCTGTAGTGGTTGCGGCGCCCGACCCGGGTGCGGGTGATGTAGCCGGCCTCTTCAAGGTCGGTGACGATCGTCTGGGCGGCGCGTTCGGTGATGCTCACGGCCGCGGCGATGTCGCGGAGCCGCGAACTCGGGTTGCGGGTGATCTCGACCAGCACACGGGCGTGGTTGGTCAGGAACGTCCAGGTCTTGTCGCCGGATCTGCTGCCGGCTTGGCCCACAGGTTCTTCTCCTTCGCGGGTACGGCGCGGCTGAGCCGCCGACTCCGGATGTCGGTTTACCGAATGCTGTTTCCGGTACCGAGACGACGGTAGCGTACGGCCGCGCGCTCAGGAGGCGCTCCGGGCCGGTGGCCGTGTGAAGTCCAGGCGACCGTCCCGGCGGGAGGCCGGGTCACCGTCCCGGGGGCAGATGACGGCCGAGGAAGTCCAGCAGCGTACGCGCGAGCCGCACGCGGTGGTCGGACAGGGCGTGGTCGGTGGCGAACACGTGATGTTCGAGACGCCGGACCGGGTGGGCCTCGTACGCGTCGACGACCGGCTCGTGGTGCACGGGCGCCGGGGTGACCGCGTCGCGCCCGGTGCCGATGAGCAGGACCGGCCGCTCCGCGAGCCGCGGAGCCAGCCCGGTCAGCCTCCACGCGTCACCCGCCGCCTCCATCTCGGCGACGAGCGCCTCGCCGCCGGTGCCGCGCAGCGGCGCGAGCTCGCCGTCGAACATCTCGACGTACGAGGCGCGCAGCGCCGGGTCGGCCCGGCAGCCGGCGGCCACCCGCCCGAAGTCGAACCCGGCCACCGAGGCGACGGCGGTGATCGACGCGTCGGCGGCGGCGGTCATCAGCGCGGCGAAGCCGCCGAGGCTGTGTCCGACCACCGCCGTCCGCGTCGTGTCCAGCCGGTGAACGGCCGCGAACTCCGGCTCGCGCACCGCGCTCACGACCCGTGCCGCGTCCTCCAGCACGTGGCCCCACGACCAGGAACCACCGACCCCCCACGAGCCGCGGTAGTGGAAGACCAGCGACGCGTACCCCGCCCGGCGCAGCGCCTGCGCGAGGTCGAAGTTGCGCTCGTTGCCTGGAAAGCCGTGCAGCAGCACGACGACCGGGTGCGGTCCGGAACCGGCGGGGAGGTGGAGCACGCCGAGCAGCGCGGCGCCCGCGCTGTCGAAGGTCACCGCCGGAGTGCTGGCGGCGGGCGCCACCTCCGGCGCCGGGTCGGTCACGAGGGGGTCGAAGGTGGTCAACGGCGGCACTCCCGGAGATCGAACCGATCGTTACGATGAACCATTATGCCCATCGTGGCCCACGAACTCGTACGGCCCGATGTCGACACCCCGGTCCTTGGGCCGGGCCACGCCGTCCAGGTCGTCGGCCGGCGCCCCGGTGGCGGTTCCGGCATCGACGCACGGGCTGGACGCCGTCAGGTGGTAGTCACCCGTACCGTCCGCCGTGTAGTTCACCAGCCGTGGATCGGCGTCGAGCGTTCCCGATGAGTTCGGCGGCGTGAACTCCCTGCTGTTGTTCAGCCCGTACCTCCCCTTGCCGTTGCGGTAGAACAGGTTGTTCCGGTACTGGTTGTGCGCGCCGTTCGCGTCGTCGCGGACGTTGATCCCGTACATCGCGTTGTCCCGCACGATGTTGTTGTCGATCACGAAGTGGTCGGCGGTCGAGTCGCCGCCCGTGATGTAGATCCCGTGGTCGGCGTTGGCGAACGACAGGTTGTTGGCGATCGTGGCGCCCTTCGCGTTGTGGTTGAACCGGATGCCGCTCCCCGACGTCCGGTACACGATGTTGTTCTGGATGAGGTCTCCGCCGCCGGACGGATAGATGCCGTGGATGTACTCGCACTCGGTCGGATAGGGGCCGATGTGGTCGACCCGGTTACCGAGGAAGGCGTTGTCGGAGGCCGACGCGTCGTCGCCGATGCCCTGTCCGCCGGGGCTGCCGTCGCAGTCCTTCGGCGCGATGTGCGTCAGGACGTCGTGCACGTGGTCGCCCTGGATGACGTTGTGGCGGCCCCAGATGAGGATGCCGCTCCAGGCCCCTCCGGAGCCGCTGATGTCGAATCCGACGATGCGTACGTAGTCGCCCCGGTTCTCGAAGGGCACGTCGGAGTTCTTCGGGGCGATGTGCGCCCTGCCCGGGTGGTCGGCCTCGAACGTCAGGTAGCCGCCGGCGTGCCCGCTCTTCGTGTTGCTCACCGCCTCGGCGTAGGTCCCGTCGGCGACGTGCACGGTCGCGCCCGCGCTCGCCACCGTCACGCGCTCCGCGGCGTGCTGGATCGTCGCCCACGGGTGCGCACGGGAGCCGTCGCCTTTCGCGTCGTCGCCGCCGGGGGCGACGTAGTACTGGTTCCCGCCCGCCTGCGGCACGCCGGGCGTCCCGGACGACGGGGTGCCGTGCGGTGAGCCCGGGACCGGCGACTCCGGTGACTCGGAACCCGGCGACTTCGGTGACTCAGAACCCGGCGACCCGGGCGAGTCGGGGCTTGGCGACCGCGGTGACTCGGGAGCCGGCGATCGGGGCGAGTCAAGGCCCGGCGGTGACTCGGCGGCCGGTGACCGGAGTGACCCGCTGCTCGGCGACCGCGGTGGTTCCGAGCCCGGTGACGACCCGCCCTCGGGCGACGGGGTGTCCTCCGGCGATGATGTCGTGTCCTTCGGCGGCGCCACCGCGGAGGAGCCCGCCATGGCCTGCTGGAACGCCCGGCCCTGGGCGGTGACCTGATCGGCACCCGTGACCAGGCCGAAGTTCCCATGGTCCGTCGCGGTGTAGATCATCGCCCCGGCCGGTGCGGGCCGCAGCGCGCGCAGGTGGTCGATCGCCTTGGCCGTCCACGCGGCGAGGTAGGTGGTGTTCGCCGCCTTGTAGACGGGACTCGCGGCGCTGGAATCGGCGTTCCACTCGGAGATGAAGTACGGCAACTGCCTGCCGATCCTTCCCTGGACGGTCATCTCGACGTCGGTGACATGGGTCTGCCAGTTGTCGAGGTGGCCGTCGCAGGTGTCCTTCCAGTGCGCGTCGGTGGCCGCGCCGCAGACGTATTCGTGCCAGGACAGGAAGTCCGGCTCGGGCGTGGCCCCGGCGACGAAGGCGCCGATGTACTTCACGTAGTCGTGGTCGACCCGCCAGGACGCGGGTCCGACGTAGCGGTAGGCCGCCTTCGGATAGCGGCTCTTCAGGGCGGGCACGACCGTGTTCCAGGCCGCCGTGTAGTCGGCGACCGGCACGTCGGTCCCCGGGAGATCCGGCTCGTTGCCGAACTCCAGGTAGGCGCTGCCGTCGCCGAAGACCTGGTGGATGAGGTCGAGCAGGTGCAGGTCGGCCTTCTTCACGTCGTCGGCGGCCAGGCCGGAGCCGGGCCCACGGATGATCAGCATCGGTGTCGCGCCGACGTCCCGTACGGCGTGCATGGCGGAGAGCAGCAGGTCATCGCCGACCGGGGTCGTACTGCCTTCGAAGTGGTCCCGCAACGGCACCCGTACGATCGGGACGCCCCAGGAGCGGAACAACTCCCGGGTGGCGGGCCGGCCGACCAGCGCGTCGTCCGGGCCGAAGAACGACATGTTGACGCCGAAGAGCGGATCGGCGGCCGTCGCCGGGGCGGCGGGCGGTGCGACGGTGAGGTCCGCCACCGTGAAGGCGGCGGCGAGCAGCAGCATGAGCGCGAGGGTGAGTCGGGCGCCGAGCCGGCGCGGCGCGCCGGGGGACGGTCCGGGCATGAGAGTGTGCCTCCTCATCGGGGAGAAAAGCCCGCGGCCGTTCGACGGTGTGCGTGGAGCGGCCGCGGGGGATCGATCGGAGTTCGGCGGCCTATGAGCGGGCTGCCGGTGCGAAGCGCGACGGGCGGGGTTTCAGGCCTTCGGCGGGCAAGCGATGGACCGCGCTTCCCAGGAGACGTCGCCCTCACTCGTGTCGCCGTCGGCCTTGCCGCCCTGCTCCAGCGACGCACCTGCGCCGCCGCTGACGACACCACCGCCCTCGACCGACGTGTTCTTGCCGCCGACGGCACCGCCGACGGTCACGAAGAAGGTGTGCGTCGTCACCCCGGTACCGTTCGCCCTCTCCTTGAAGTGCCAGGACGTCGGTCCGTTCTTGGTGTTGAGGAGCACCGGGGACGCGTTCCCGGAGTCCTCGTATCCGGTGTCCTTGTCCTTGACGTCGATCCCGGTGATGCCGAGGGCCGCGGTCGAGAACTCGATGTCGATGGTCTGTTCCGAGGTGAACGAGATGGTGTTCGGCCCCGGGTCGAGGATCCCCGCCGCGCATTTGATCCGCGGGACGTCCCAGCCGGGCGACGGCGCGCGCACGACGGGATGCTGGGGGTCACCCTCCGGGAGCGGGGGCGGGGCGGGGCAGGCGGTGAGACTGGTCCAGTCCGTCTTGGTCCCGCCGCTGGTCAGGGCGAGGTCGGCGTCGAGAAGGTAGCCGATCGGCGTGTCCGGACTGGCCGGGTCGGCGATCCGGTCCCAGGCTCCGGTGGCGTCCGAGTGCGCCACCGGACCGGTCGTGCCCGGCTTCCTCGCGCCGGGAGCGGTCGTGCACAGCACGGCGTACGACTTGCCGGCCTGCGCGGTTCCTGCGGTCGGGTACGCCTTGCTCGGTCCGGAGTAGATCGTCTTGGTGGAGACGTAGGTGGGAACGGGCCCCTGGGCGAGTGTCCCCGTCACCCCGGTGTCGGCGTGAGCGGGGGTGGAGGTGATCGTGACGCCGGTGGCGAGGCCGAGTACGGCGAGCACCGCCAGGGGTGCCTTCTTCCAGAAGGACGGGTGCGACTGTTCGGACATGGGGCTCTCCTCTCCGGGAGCGGGGACACCGCTCGACGGGATGGGGTGGACAGCCACATGGTCGGGTCGAGGAGGATGGCCGGAACAGCCTTCCGGATTGATCTTTCGATTGTTGGTTTGATGGGTTGTTCGGCGCCGTGTTCTCCCAGCTCAGGGGCGACACTGGCGCCTACGCGGTGAAGATCGCCGTCGACGGCCACCGGCGCGTACGGGCGCTCCGGAGCGGGCCGCGTCGGGATCAGGCGAAGAGGGCGTGGTCGGCCAGGACCTCGTCGACCACGCGGCGATGGCTCGCCGTCCGTTCAACGTCGATGCCGTCGGCGAGGCAGAGGAGGGCCTTCCACAGCGCCCAGCCGCGGGCCCGCGCCCACGTGGCGGCGTCCTGGTCGACGGCGGTGCGGAACACCTGCCGGCTGCGGCCGGAGAACGACGACCAGGCGATCACCAGGTCGCAGGCGGGATCGCCGACGCCGGAGGTGCCGAAGTCGATGACGCCGGAGAGCCGTCCGCCGTCGTCGACGAGAAGGTTGCCGGCGGCGATGTCGCCGTGGAACCACACCGGCGGCCCGGCCCATCGCGCCTCGAGGGCGGTCTCCCACACGGCCGCGGCCCGGTCGGTGTCGACACGGCCGTCGAGCGCGGCGAGGCAGCGGCGGGTCTCATCGTCATAGTGGGCGAGTGACGCGCCACGGTAAAAGGAGTGCGCGCCGGCCGCCGGCCCGCCCGTGGCGTCGGCGCACTGGAGGGCGCGGATGAAACCGGCGAGGTCGGTCGCGAATTCGCGCAGGTCGGCGATGCGCTCCGGGGCCGCGGTCCGGCCGTCGATCCAGCGGCGGATCGACCAGTTGAAGCGGTAGCCCTCGCCGGGAGCGCCTTTCGCCAGCGGCGTCGGGACCGGCACCGGCAGGGAGGGCGCGAGGACCGGCAGCCACCGATGTTCCTTGTCGACCGCGGGCGCGTAACCCGCATCGGTCGGCAGGCGGATCGTCATGTCGTCCCCGAGGCGGTACGTGCGGTTGTCCCACCCGTCGACCTCGACCGGTGTCACGGGAAGCCCGCTCCACTGCGGGAACTGCGCCGCGAGCAGGCGCCTCACCAGCGCCGCGTCGATCCCCGCGCGCCCGTCCCGATATCGGTCGTCGCTCACCCGACGAGTGTCGGGGTCGCCCCCGGCGCCGTGCAAAGGGTTTTCGCGTCGAGCGGCGGTCCGCGTCGCGATCCGGTGAGTGTCCCGGTATCGCGGTCCGGTGGGTGTCCCGGCGCCGTGCAAAGGGCCTTGCCTCCGGCGGAGGCCGTACGCCGCGGTCGGTGAGTCCCCCGGGCGCGGACGGCCGTACCGGCGAATTTTCGCCACTTGTGTACGGGGAGCGGTGAACCGGCCACCCATTGCTCCCGTCTCACATCTGGCGGACTCTTCCGGACGGAGGGACGATCGGGCCATGCGCGTTGGAGACAGGTACGAATTGCTCAGCAGGCTCGGTCAGGGCGGCATGGGAACGGTCTGGCACGCGCACGACGAGCTCCTCGGCCGTGACGTGGCGATCAAAGAGGTGTTGTTCCCCCCGGACTTGAGCGAGACCGAGCGCCAGGAGCGCCACGCGCGGACGATCCGGGAGGCGCGGTCGGCCGCGCGGCTCAGCCACCCGAACGTCGTCACCGTGCACGACGTGATCGAGGACCAGGGCCGTCCGTGGATCGTCATGGAGCTGGTCGCCGCTCCGTCCCTGCAGAGCGTGATCGACGCCGAGGGGCCGCTGCCGCCGCAGCGGGTCGCCGAGCTCGGGCGGCAGATGGTCGCGGCGCTGCGGGCGGCGCACGCCGCGGGCATCGTGCATCGCGACATCAAGCCCAGCAACGTGCTGGTGGCCGGCGGTGACCGCGCCGTCATCACCGACTTCGGCATCGCGGCGATCGAGGGCGACGCGACGCTCACCGGCACCGGCGTGCTGATCGGCTCACCGGCCTACATCGCTCCCGAGCGGGCCGGCGGCGCCCATGCCGGGCCCGCCGCCGACCTGTGGTCGCTGGGCGCCACGCTCTACGCCGCCGTCGAGGGCCGGTCGCCGTTCGAACGGTCCGGGCCCGTGTCGACCCTCGCGGCGATCATCGCCGAGGAGGCCCCGCCGTCCCGGAACGCCGGGCCGCTCGCCCCGGTCCTCGCCGGCCTGCTCCGCCGGGAACCGGCGGACCGGATGACCGCGGCCGAGGCGGAGCGCCTGCTCGCCGCCACGGCGGAGGGCACCCAGCCCGACGTCGTCGCGTGGACGATCCCGGTCGCCGCGCCCCAGCCGGCACCGGTGGCGGTGGCGAAGCCCGCACGCCGGCCCGCCGTGATGGTGCTCGCGAGCGGGCTCGCCGGAGCCCTCGTCGTCGCGGCGTTCGGCGCGGTGTGGCTGCTGGGCCGGCACTCGAACAAGACCGTCCCGACCGCGACCACGTCCACCGCCGCGAACCGCTCCGGCACCTCCGGCGGCTCGGGCCAGACGTCGCCGACCGCCGCTCCGGACTTCGGGCAGGGCACCAATCCGGACTCGGGTTCTTCCCCGAGCACCGGCCGGTCGGCCTCCGTCTCCCCGGCGGCGTCCTTCCCCCAGGACTGGACGACGCGGAGCGAGAGCGACTTCTCGGTGTCGGCGCCCTCCGCCTGGTCCCGGCGCAACGACGGGGACAACTTCTTCTACCAGGACGCCACGACCCGCTACCTGCTGCAGATCAGTACGACGTCGTGGGACGGCGACCCGCAGAGCCAGGCGCAGAGCGTGGGCGACCACCTGGCCGGGACCTTCCCCGGCTACCGGGAGGCCACGGTCACCCCCGTCACCTACCGGGGTGTTCCGGCGGCGGACCTCGATTTCGCCTACGACCGCTCGACCGGGGTCGAGCGGGTCAAGGACCGGTTCTTCCGCGTCGGTGGCCAGGCCTTCGCCGTCTACTTCCGGATGCCGGCGGACCAGTGGCCCGACTCCCAGCGGTACCTCGACCCGATCTTCAGCAGCTTCCAGCCGCGCTGAGGCACGTCACCAGTCTCTGCCGGCGATCAGCTCTTCCGCATCCGCCTCCGCGAACCCGTAGGCCGACGCCACGAACCAGAAATCCTCAGCGATCAGCTCCCGCCCAATGGTCTCGATCTCACTTCCGGCCGCTTCGAACTCCGCCTCCAGCGCGTTGAACTCCTCCGTCGCGGCCTGCGTGAGGACGTACAGCGCCGGTAGATCCGACGGCCGTTCCGCCTCGATCCGCTCGCACAGCCTCAACAGGATCGACTTCCCCTTGTCGACGACGTGATCGGGGAAGTACTCGTCGTCGTACATGCCCTTGAGAAAAGCGTGGTCGACCACCTGCTGGTTCGAGAGCGCCACCGTAATCTCCTGTTCTCGCCGTAAGCCCGACGTCCCGATACTGCACCGCGCCACCGACAGCGTCGCCGGGCAGGCTCCGGAGGTCTCGCTCAGGGTGTGGCCCGCAGGAGGAGCAGGGCGATGTCGTCGGTGCGCTGGGCGACGGGGCGGGCCCGGCGGAGAAGCTCGTCGATGAGCTCGTCCAGGGGGAGGTCCGCCGCGTTCGCGAGGTGGTGCGTGAGGTCGGCGGTGCTCTGCGTCATGTCGACGCCGGGGATCTCCACGAGGCCGTCGGTGTAGAAGGCGAGGATCGCTCCGGGCGGCAGGGGCAGGGTCGTGACCGGGTACGGGGCGTCGATCCCGATGCCGAGCAGCGGACCGGGTTCGATGTCGAGGATGCGGGCGCTCGCCCGGGATCCGGGGCCGGCCATGAGCGGGGACGGGTGTCCGGCGTTGGCGAAGGTGATCCGGTGCTCGGCGAGGTCCAGCTCGGCGTACAGGCAGGACACGAACAGGTCGGTCCGGAAGTCGGCGAGGATGCGGTTCGTGCGGGCCAGCACCTCGCCGGGGGACGCCCCGGCGGTGGCGTGGGCGTGGACGGCGGTGCGCACCTGGCCCATGAGGGCCGCGGCGGTGACGTTGTGGCCCTGCACGTCGCCGATGACCGCGGCGGCGGTGGTGTCGCTGAGACGGACCAGGTCGTAGAAGTCGCCGCCGATGTCCATGCCGTGGGAGGCGGGAAGGTACCGGGCGGCGACGTCGAGTCCGGCCACGGCCGGGAGGGCGTGAGGCAGGAGGGCCTGCTGCAGCCCATGGGCGAGGTCCTGCTTGGCGTCGTAGAGGCGGGCGCGGTCCAGTGCCTGGCCGACCAGGCCCGCCAGGGAGGTGAGGACGGCGCGTTCGTCGGCGCTGAAGTGATGCGGATGGTCGTACGTGATCGTGCAGCCGCCGACGGGCCGCCCGGAGACGATCAGGGGGAGGAACGCCCACGCCTGCTTGCCGCTGAGCGAGGGAAGCTCGGGATACGCGGCGGACATCTCATCGGGATCGGCGTAGAAGTGGGGCACACCGTTGGCGAGGACGTGGCCGATGGGAGAGACGTCGGTGTCCAGCGGCAGGCCGTCGAAGCGCTCGATCGCCTCCGGCTCGTAACCGCGGTGACCGAGGATCTTCAGCCGTCCGGCTTCGGGGGCGGATATCACCATGCCGTCGGCGCCGAAGGCGGGCAGAATCTGGGTGGCCACCAGGTCGACGACGTCCCGTACGCCGACCGCCTCGGTCAGCGAAGCCGCCAGGTGCACCAGTTGGTACAGCCGTCCGACGCGGACGGGGCGAGCGGCCGTGGCGTCCGTGTCGGCGGGAGGAGGCGAGGGCGTGGGCCGGCGTTTCTCGCCCGTGTCGATCGGGGTCACGCGGACGCTGATGCCGCTGACGTCAGGGTAGAGCTGGAGCTCCAGCCACTGGTCCGGCGGCCGCAGGACCGCGTAGGAGACCGGCTCGCGGCTCATCACCGCGGCGCGGTAGTGGTCTTCGTAGTCCGGATCGTCCAACCAGGGCATCGACTGCCAGGGCCGGGTGCCGAGCAGCTGTTCGCCGCGGCGATCGAGGAGCTCGGCGGCGGTGGTGGTGACGAAGGTGATGCGTCCCTCGAGGTCCAGGCCGACGCACCCTTCGGGCAGGCGTTCGGCGAAGTCGACGGCCGCGAGGCCGAATCGCGTCGAGCGCGCAGCCGACCGGCCGTACACCGGGACGATGCGCGGCCGGTCGGGGATGCCGGCGGGGCGGGCGGCCTCGTCCAGCAGCCGGGCGATGCGCCGGGCACGGGAGGTGATGTGGCTTCGTTCGCGGTGAGTGGCGGCCGCCGGGTGGCTGGGGGGCCACGTGAGCATCAGCGCCCCCCAGGGTCGGCGCGCGCCGATCAGCGGCGCCGCCGCGAGCGCGAGTCGGTAAGGCCAGGTGGCCGCGACACGTGGATACACGCGCGCCATGTCCTCCTGCCGGCCCAGCCACACCAGGCGCTCCTCCCGCAGCGCGTCCGCGGCCGGGCTCGGCCAGGACAGCGGCACGTGCAGCCACGGCGTGACGAGCTCGGGCGGTATGCCGCACACCACCGCGAGCCTCAGCATCGACTCGTCCTCGTCGAGCAGGTAGATGCTCCCCGCCGAGGCGCCCGTACGGAGGACGGTCGCGGCCAGTTCCCGGTCCAGGAGATCGAGGCCGTCCGGCCGTTCATCGCGCGCGGCCACTGAACTCTCCTCGCGGTCCCGCCGTACGCCGCCGGGCGTCATGGCCGCGGGGATCGTCGCCCGGCGCATCGATCGTCGGCCGGATCGCCCCGACCGGACGGGCCCGCCTGGCCGGGGGGATTTGGAGGTCCGTGAGCTCGGCGGGGCTTCGCCGCGCGGGCGAGCAGTACCGGCGGCCCCCGTGAAGGGCGTCCGGTCGCCGGGCCCCCCGCCGACGGCAAATGCCCATATCCGGACAATACGCCCAGTCGGTGGGGGCCGGCGCAGGGGCGCTCAGGCGATGACGCACTCGATCCAGTAGCGGCCGGTGTCGTCGCGGTGGGCGCCGTGGATGTCGGTGGCCATGAAGGGGAAGGCGCGGTCGAAGTCCTCCAGAGCGTGCAGGTAGTCCATCAGCGGTCCGTCGTCGGGACCGGCGGACTCGCCCGGCATCAGCATCGGGATGCCGGGCGGGGTGACCACGACGGTCGCGGCGGAGATCCGGCCCGCCAGCTCGCTCAGCGGGACTCGCTCGGTCCTCGACCGGATCAGCGCTTGGTAGCAGTCGGCCGGCGTCAGGACGGGCTCGGGCAGGTCGGTGAAGACCTGGTCGAGCAGAACACCGAGCTTGGAACCCCGGAGTCGGCCGTGGGCCTGGTCGCACAGCGCCCGCAGCGTCACCCCGGATGGGCCGAACCCGGGCAGGATCTCGGCGAGGGGGAGGCCGCAGTCGTAGGCGTTCTTGAAGTCGATGAGGGCGTCGATCAGCGTGCCCCATTTGCCCTTGGTGATGCCGATGGAGAACAGCACGAGCAGGGTGTGGTCGCCGGTCTTCTCCACGACGATGCCGCGCTGCTCCAGGTAGGCGGCCACGATGCGGGCGGGGATCCCCCACTCCGTGGTGCCGCCGGTCGCCTCGGCGCCGGGGCAGGTGATCGTCACCTTGATCGGATCGAGCATGCAGTGGCCGTCGTCCAGGCCGTCGAACCCGTGCCAGGCGGCGCCGGGCCGTAGCGCCCAGCAGCCTGGCTCGGTGGACAGCAGCTCCGGGTCGGCGTCCTCGAACGGCACCGTGACGCCGGTGCGCGGGTCGGTGACCTCGGGAGGCTGCCACACGCCGAAGAACCAGTCCGGGCGGGTGCCGTCCTCCCGGATCCGGCGGGCCAGCCGCACCATCGCCTGCCGGAAGCGGACCGCCTCGACGATCGCCTCGCCGGTCAGGAAGGGCCCCGACGGCCCGTCCATCATCGCCGCCGCGACGTCCAGGGAGGCGATCATCGGATAGAGCGGCGACGTGCTGGCGTGCATCAGGAACGTCTCGTTGAGCCGGTCGTAGTCCAGCGGCGCGCGCGGCGACGGGCGTACGTGCAGCATCGACGACTGCGACAGCGCCGCGAGCAGCTTGTGCGTGGACTGCGTGGCGAACACCGTCGGGCGTGCCGGGCCGGGCACGGACCGCTCGTCGACGGACATGCCGTAGCGGCGCTCGTACAGTGGGTTGAACCGGGCGTAGGCGAACCACGCCTCGTCGAAGTGCACGCGCGGGACCGACGCGCCCAGCAGCTCCGCGACCCCGACCGCGTCGTAGCACAGGCCGTCGTACGTCGAGTTGGTGATCACCGCGTAGGTGGGCTCGGGACCGGCCGCCGCCGCCGACATCGGATGGTTCGCCAGCCGGTCGCGTACGGCCGGTCCCGACAGCATCCCGGCCGGGATCGGCCCGGCCAGGCCGAGCCCGTTGCGCTCGGGGACGAGGTAGACCGGGCGGGCGCCGCTGATGGCGAGGGCGTGCTGGATCGACTTGTGGCAGTTGCGGTCGACCAGCGCCAGCTCGTCGCGGGCCACCGCGTGGTGGCCGACGATGCGGTTGGCGGTCGAGTTGCCGTTGACCACGAAGAAGGTCCGATCGGCGCCGAAGATCCGGGCGGCGTTGCGCTCGGCGTCGCCGATCGGCCCGGTGTGCTCCAGCGGCGAACCCAGCTCCGGGACCGAGATGGACAGGTCGGTGCGGAGCAGCCGCTCGCCGTAGTAGTCGTAGAACGCCCGGCCCACCGGCGACTTCAGGAACGCCACGCCGCCGGCGTGGGCGGGGGTGTGCCAGGAGTAGCGGTGGCGGTCCTCCAGGTGCCGCAGCGCCTCGAAGAACGGCGGCAGGATCCGCTCGGTGTACTCCGCGGCCGCGTGCGCGATGCGCCCGGCGATGAAGTCGGGGGTGTCCTCCAGCGGGAAGACGTAGCCCTGGATCACCTCGTACACCCACAGCGGGACGTCGCGCGGCTCGCGCTCGGCGGTCAGGAGGAAGACCGGCAGGCGGTGGAACCGGCTGGTCACCGCCTCCATGATCTCCTCCGCGCCGGGGGCGTCCCACGAGGCCAGCACCGCCGTCAGCGTCGCGTCCGAGCGGATCACCGCCAGCGCGTCGTCGCTCCGGTGCGTCCAGCGGACCTGCAGGTCATGCTCGTTCATCGCCGTACGAAGGCGGCGCAGCTGCTCGGCGATCGCCGAGTCCGCGTCGGGCCGCTCGTCGACGGCGACGAGAATCATTCGCTCCATGGCAGAACCTCCACGTCGCCGGGGGGGAACGCCGGCCGGTGCGGGTGGGGTGCCGGCCGACGGCCACGTCTTGTAGTCGAGGCACTGCGAAACGTAACAGTATTGGCGATCGACGGATAGTGTCCATCAGGTATCCGAGAGTGACCGTCGCGCCAGCGCATTCGCCCCCGGCGGTAAGCGCTCCGTGGATCAGGCGCCGCCGCCCCGGGGCAGGAGCGCGTCGCCGAGCATCCGCCACTGCGGCATCGCGGACCGGCCCGGCTCGAGCCCGATCACCTGCACGGCGACATGGTCGGCGCCGGCCTCGATGTGGGCGTGGAGCTTCTCGGCGATGGTGTCCACGTCGCCCCAGAAGACGAGGTCGTCGACGATGCGGTCGCTGCCGCCACCGGTGATCTCCTCCTCCGAGTAGCCCAGCCGGCGGAACTTCGCGACGTTGTACGGGGTGGTCAGGTAGAGGTGCAGGTGCTCGCGGGCGATCGCGCGGGCCTTGCCCGGGTCGGACTCGAACAGCACCGCGTGCTCGACCGCCAGGAACGCGTCCGGTCCGAGGATCTCCCGGGCCTGCGCGGTGTGCGCCGCGTTGACGTGGTAGGTCTGGGCGCCCGCGGCGCGGTCGCGGGCGAGCTCGAGCATCTTGGGCCCGTACGCGGCCAGGATGCGGCGGATCGGGACCTTTGGGGCGGGGTTGGGCGTCTCGACCGCGTCCATCTCGTCGAGGTACTCCCTCATGGCGGCCAGGGGTTTGACCCCTGGTCGCGCGCCGCCGAAGCCGAGGCCGAGCACGTGCCGGCCGGGGTACGCGTCGGCGAGCAGGTGGGCGGCGCCGTACGTCCACCGGGCTCCGCGCGACCAGATCTGGGCGATGCCGTTGACGACGCGCATCCGTTCGGTGCGGGAGAGCAGGAAGGCCGCGTGTGTGAGCGCCTCCCGCCCGAGGAGCTCGGGGAACCAGAACGCCTGCCATCCCTGCTCCTCGAGCTCCTGGATCGACTCGCGCATCCGCGCGGCCGGCTGGTGCTCGAAGTCGAACGTGTAGATCCCGAACCGCCCGAGATCCAGGCCGTCGACGCCGCCCATCGCACTCTCCTTCGGCACATCATCGATCAGAACGCATCGAAGTATCGCAGAATTACGATATGAGCGCCAAATCTGTGCGGCCTGACGCCGTACGGCGTCGCGGGTCTAGAGGGTGCGCCCGAGGTCGGCGACGAGCCGTGCGATGCGCTCTTCGTCGCGCTTGTAGTGGGTCCACTTGCCCACGCGCGTCGACCGGACCAGGCCGGCCCGCTCCAGCTCGGCCAGGTACGCCGACACCGTCGACTGGGCCAGCCCCGCCTTGGCCTGGATGTGGCTGACGCACACCCCCACCTCGGCCGGGTCGGCGATCGCCTCCTCCCGCGAGAAGTGGCGATCGGGCTCGCGCAGCCATGCCAGCAGCTGCAGTCGCATCGGGTTCGACAGCGCCCGCAACGCGCGGATCAGGTCGGGATCCGGGGAGACCGCAGCATCCGCCATAGACGCGGAGTATAGGGCTCTATCGACGTTTCGCGGGAAGTCGATATGGCGGCCGGCCGACCGGTGCGCCGGGATCCGGCCGGTCGGACGGCCCGGCGCACCGGGATCGGGGCGATCACGAGATCATGTCTGCCGGATGTGAACGGCCGCCTCCTGGGGCGGTGAGGCGAGGGAGGCGCAAGTGACTTTCGGGCTGGGGGACCGCGCGGTCGTGGTGACCGGCGGCAGCAAGGGGTTCGGCCGGATCGTGGCGCGCCGGCTCGCGGCGGAGGGGTGTTCGGTGGCGCTGTGCGCCCGGAACGCCGAGACGCTGGCGGCGACGGCGCGTGAGATCGAGACCGAGTACGGGGTCCGGGTGTTCGCGCGCTCGTGCGACGTCACCGTGCCGGATGAGCTCGGGGCCTTCGTCGACGCGGCCGCGGAGGCGCTGGGCGGTCTCGACGGGCTCGTGACCAACGCGGGGGACGCGTTCGGCGGCGGGCTGATGGACTCGACGCCCGAGGAGTGGACGAGGACCTTCGAGCTGAACGTCGGGCACTCGGCGCACGCGATCCGGGCCTGTGTGCCGCACATGCGGGCGCGTGGGCGGGGCGACGTGGTCATCGTGTCGTCGATCTCCGGATGGAAGCCGAGCCGCAACACCCAGTACGGGGCGAGCAAGGCGGCGGAGATCTACATGGCGAGCACGCTGGCCCGGGAGCTGGCCACGGACCGGATCCGGGTGAACACGGTCAGTCCGGGTTCGATGCTGATCCCCGGCGGCGGGTGGGACGAGTTCCGGCAGCGTGAACCCGAGCGCTACGAACGCTTCCTGGGCGAGTTCCCCGGCGGGGCGCTGCCGAGCGGCGAGGACGTCGCGGAGGTGGTGGCGTTCCTGCTCTCGGACCACGCCAGGGCCGTCAACGGCGCGAACATCCCGGTGGACGCCGCCCAGAACGCCCCGGCGGCGAGCGGCTACTGACCTCCCTCTCCGCGTCGGCGGCCCGCCCCGGCCTGGGTCCTTTAAGGGCGAGTTGTTGACTCCTGTCGTGACCGCGAAGCACGCTGATTTGCATGGCGACTGTGCCGTCGCGCGTGGAGGCGGCCGCCGATGGGAAGGTGATGCGGGGCCGCGAGCACGTGTGGAACGCAGTTACGAACCTCCTCCGCGCCGGCCGGTCCGGCGTTCTCCTCGTCGACGGGGAGGCGGGGACGGGGAAGAGCCTCCTGCTCGCGGTGGCGGCGCGGGCGGCGGCGGAGCGCGGGTACTCGACGCTCGTCGGGGAAGGGCGGGAGTTCGGACCGCCGACGTGCTTCGAGCCGTTGCTCTCCGCGCTCGGCGGCTGCGACGGTGAAGGGCCGGTCCGGTGGGCGCGTGAGCGGCCGTGGATCGTCGAGAGGCTCGGGTCCGCGCTGGTGGAACGCGCCGGCGCCGGTCCGGTCATGGTGGGCCTCGACGACCTGCAATGGGCGGATCCGGCGGCGCTGACGGCGATTCAGACCCTCTCGCGGCGGCTCGCCGCCGTTCGCGTGGTGTGGCTGCTGACCCGCCGGACGACGGATCACGCGACGGACGCCGGCCGCCTGTTCGACCGGCTCGAGCGGGACGGCGCCGTCCGGTTCACGATCGGCCCGCTCGACGACGCCGCCGTGCGGCAGGTCGCGACGGACGTGCTGGGAAGCGATCCCGACGCGGACGTTCTGCGCCTCGCCGGCGAGGCGGGCGGCGACCCCGCGTTGGTCACCGAACTGCTGTCCGGGTTGCTGGCCGAGGGGTCCGTCCGGACCGTCGACGGGCACGCCCGGCTCGTGGCCGTACGGCTCCCCGGCCGGGTCGAGGACGACGTCAGGCGTCGTCTCGACGCGGTCGGCCCGGCGACACGTCAGCTGCTGAGCGTCGCCGCGATCATCGGCCGGTCGTTCGCTCCGGAGGACGCGGCCGAGCTGCTGGGGACCACGCCGGCCGCCCTCCTGCCCTGGATCGACGAGGCGTTCTCCCGAGGGCTCCTCGCCGCCGGACCGGACGAGCTCTGCTTCCGCAACGACCTGGTGTGGCGGGTCACCGCCCTCACCGTGCCCGCGCCGGTCCGGCGGGCGCTGCACCGGCAGATCGGGGACCTCCTGCTCACGCGGGGCAGGACGGCCGCGCTCCCCGCCGCCTCCCACCTCATTCGGGGCATCCGGGCGGGCGACGCCCGGGCGCTGACCGCACTCGACCGGGCGGTGGCCGAGGTGATCCCCGCCTCCCCGCGCGCGGCGGCGGCGCTCGCCACGCACGCCCTCCGGCTGACCGACCCCCGGGAGCCCGCCTGGCCCGCCCGGGCGCTGACGGCGATCCACGCCCTCACCGCGGTGGGCCGGCTCGAAGAGGCCGCGGAGCTCGTGGACTCGCTGTTCACCCGGCCGTTGCCGCCCGCCTCGTACCTCCGGCTGCACTGTCTGCGCGCCGAGCTCCTGTACCTCCGAGGGCGGGCGGCCGAGGCCGCGGCCGAGGCGACCGCCGTCCTCGGCCGGCCGGGCGTCCCCCGCGAACTCCGGGACGAAGCCGAACTGGTCCTGCTCGACGCGCTGGCCGGGGCGGGCGACGACGCGGGCGTGCGCGCCCACGCGGATCGGATCGTGTCGGCCGCGGCCGGGCACGGCGACGCGCTGATCACCGGGGCGCTGATCCGGCTGGCCCTGTCCGACTGGGGTGCGGGGCGGCTGACCGACGGACTGGGCCTCGCCCGTGAGGCCGTACGCCGGGCGAGGTCCGCGGAGGCGCGCCGCCTGCACCCCCGGATGATCCTGGCGATGCTGTTGACCGACGTTCGCCGGCTGGACGAGGCCCGCGCGGTGATGGGGACCGCGGGGGAGGACGCCGAAACGATTGGGAACCTGGCCTGGGCGGCGGCGCCCGGCGTCATCCGCGCCCGCCTCGACCTGGCCGCGGGCCGGTTCCCCGAGGCCGTCGCCGAGGCCGAGGCCGCCCTGGCGAGCACGCGCGACCTGGGACCGCACCTGCTGACCTCGTCCGCGCTGGCGGTGCTGGTCGCGGCGACGCTGCGGGCCGGCGATCTGAGCGCGGCGTGGCGGTACGCCGAGGCGGAGCGGCCCGCCCTGTCCCAGTACGGATCGCCGCGCGCGGAGGCCGGGTTCCATCTCGTGCGGGCGCAGGTCGCCGCCGCCCGCGACGGGCCCGCGTCGGCGGAGGAGGCCGTCGTACGGCTCTGCGACGAGGCCACGGCGAACTGCTGGACCTTGGTCGGCGAGCCGACCGCGGCACCGTGGCTCGTACGGACGGCGCTCGCCCTCGGCGACCGGGCCCACGCCGAGAGGGTGGTCTCGGCGATGGACCGGCTGGCCGCCGACCACCCCGTCTTCTCCAGCGTCGGTGTCACCGCGACGCACGCACGCGGCCTGCTCGACCGTGATCGGGTCGCTCTGCGACGCGCCGCCGAGCAACACGTCGACCCGTGGGCCGGCGCCTCGGCGGCGGAGGATCTGGGAAGCCTGCTCGCGGCGGACGGCCCCGGGACACGCGGGGAGGCCATCGCCGGCCTGGACGCCGCGCTGGCGGCCTATTCGGCACTCGGCGCGATCCGCGACGCCGCTCGGGTCCGCCGCCGGCTCAGGCGGCTGGGCATCCGGCGCCGGCACTGGAGCCGGGCCGACCGGCCGGTCTCCGGCTGGGCCAGCCTCACCGACACCGAACGCCGTGTCGCCGAGCTCGTCGCCCAGGGCCTGACCAACCGCGAGGTCGCCGACCAGCTGTTCATGAGCGCGCACACGGTCGCCTTCCACCTGCGTCACATCTTCCGGAAGCTGGATGTGACCTCCCGGGTCCAGCTGACCCGGCTCGCGCTGGAGGCCGGCGACTGATCCCCGGCGGGGACGCCCCTCGGATGGCATGCGACCTCTCCCGTCACATCCGCATCATTGTGAAAATTGGCCTTTCTGATCCCACAATTCAATAGAGGACACTGCATCCTCATGAGTTGTGTTCTGAGAGGCTAAGCGGCACCGGTCTCGGCGGTTGAGTGACCCAGATCACACAAAAGCCTGGTGCCGTCTGCGTGTTTTGTCCTGCTATGTTCCTATAACTCTTGCGGCGCTCGTACGCGTCGCCCGCATATCCGCTGGTGATGGTCAATCCGTCGGCCCGGGCAAGGGTGCGTTTGCGAAAACGCATTGTCCGGGGCGAATTCGGCCGATCTGGCTCATATTCAAAATTACACAACCCCCTACGCCGCCATCACAATGGCGGCCATTCCCCAACCCTCTTTTGACGCCGCCCGCCCTGCGGGCGACCCGCTGAATCCGCACCCCCGCGGAACCGGGGACCCACCAGAAGTCCCGGGGTGAATCGGCACGCCCCCCTTGTGCCGTAGGGCAGCTTCCACGCCCGAACCCGTCAGCTAACCCGGTAAGCGGCATGGAAGCCAAGGAGTTCCCCCATGCCCTGTGTCCCCCGACCCGAGAAAACGCCATCCGCATTCCGTTTCATTCCAGCCTTCGCCGGCGTCGCAACGGCCGGTGCCGCCGCGATCATTTTGACCTCGGCCGGACCGGCCGAGGCGTCATCCGCCGTTTCTCTTCCTGACCACGCCGCGGTCCCGTTCCCCCCGGCAAGCCGGCCCGTGCAGTGGCCCATCCCCGGCAGGGGACTGGACGCCAGGCCCAAGGACGAGCCCAAGGTGCAGAAGGTGCCCACCGCCGCCGACGCGCTGAAGCTGGCCGTCTCCCAGGTCGGCACCACGGAGACCGCCGCCGGGGGCACCAAGTACAACCAGTGGTTCATGTCCACGCCGTTCGCCAAGAGAGGCGTCCAGCGAGACGGCGGGGCGATCAGCGACTATGCCGACGCGAGCTGGTGCGACATGTTCGTCACCTGGGTCGGCGCTCAGGCGGGCATCAAGGGAATCGGCGGCGACGCCTTCACCCCGGAGCACGCCCGCTGGTTCAAGCAGCAGGGCCGCTGGGGCAGCGCTCCTAAACCGGGCGCGGTGGTGTTCTTCTCCTGGAGCGGCGGCGGCATCGACGGCATCGACCACGTCGGCCTGGTCATCAAGGACAACCACAACGGCACCATCCAGACCGTCGAGGGCAACACCGACAACGCCGTGCGTATCCGCACCCGAAGCACCGATCAGGTCGTCGGCTACGGCTACCCCCAGTACGGCTGACGACCGCTGTCCCCCCGCGTCGGCGTCGGGCCCCCAGAGGGCCCGGCGTCGACGCATGCTGCCACCGTCCCGGTGTTCGGTGATCTTGTTCGGTCTCGAGGAGACCCCCGCGCTCGCTCGCCGGGCGTGAGTCGTCCGGAGGAGCCGGTGGCCGCGGCACGCGCGGCTGAAAGTTTCAGCCGCGTTCCCGGTCCTGTCCCAGGTCGGCGTGCGTCTGCGCGTCCGGAGGCCGGGGTGCTCTTGCGATGCGATCGGGGGCGGGTGATCGTTGCCAGCGCCCGCAAACGCCGGAGCAGGACCGGGTGCCGCTTCGCCGCCTTTCGCCAGGGAGAACGCCCATGCCGATCCACCGGAGCTCATGGTGCAGAGCCGTGCTGGCCGCGGTCGCGGTACTGCTCGCCGGATTGGGGCTCGCCACGATCCAGACCGCCGCCCACGCCGCAGTCTCGTGTTCTGCCACGTACGCCAAGAGCTGGGACAACGGGAGCGCGTTCGGCGCGAACATCACGGTGACCAACACCGGTGATCCGCTCACCGGCTGGACGCTGAGCTTCGACTTTCCCGACAACCAGGTGATCACCCAGATGTGGGGCGGCGTGCCCTCTCCGGCGGTGCCCACCCCGGCGGGTGGGGCCATCACCGTCACCCCGACCTCGTACAACGCCGCCCAGGGCGCCGGGGCGACCTGGACCGTCGGCTTCAACGGCACCTACACCGGCGCCAACAGCGCTCCGAGCGTCTCGTGCGCCGGCCCCGGTTCCGGAGGAACGCAGCAGGCCCTGGTGGTCTCCCCGACGAGCGTGAGCGTGCCCGAGGGCGGGACGGCCGGCTACACGGTCCGCCTGAACGCTCAGCCGTCCGGCGACGTGACGGTCACCAGCACCGCGGGCACCGGTGACGGCGACATCACCGTGGTGAGCGGCGCGACCCTGACCTTCACCACGTCCGACTGGAACACCCCGCAGACCGTGAAGCTCGGTGCCGCCGAGGACCCCGACAGCACGAACGGCACCCGGCCGATCACCGTGGCGTCCAGCGGCCTGACGTCGGTCACGGTCAACGCCACCGAGGCCGACAACGACGGCGGCGGCACCGGAGGACCGGCACCCGCGCTGCACGTCTCCGGCAACCACCTCCTCACCTCGACCGGCGCCACGTACCGCCTGCTGGGCGTCAACCGGTCCAGCGGCGAGTTCGCGTGCGTGCAGGGCAAGGGCATGTGGGACAGCGGTCCGGTGGACCAGGCCTCGGTCGACGCGATGAAGGCCTGGAACATCCACGCGGTCCGGATCCCGCTTAACGAGGAGTGCTGGAACGGCACCGACGGCACGCCCAACGGCGCCACGTACCAGCAGAACGTCAAGGACTACGTGAACCTGCTGGTCGCGGGCGGCATCACGCCGATCGTCGAGATGCACTGGAACCACGGTCAGTACACGGGTCAGGGCGCGGGCTGCTCGGACACCACCGCGACCTGCCAGAAGCCGATGCCCGACGCGCAGTACGGGCCGACGTTCTGGACCGGCGTCGCGAACGCCTTCAAGGGGAACAACGCGGTCGTCTTCGACCTGTTCAACGAGCCCTACCCGGACGCCGCCGCGAACTGGGACGCGACCGCCGCCTGGACCTGCTGGCGGGACGGCGGCACCTGCACCGGCATCGGCTACCAGGTGGCCGGCATGCAGTCGCTGGTCAACACGGTGCGCGCCACCGGCGCGACCAACGTGATCATGCTCGGAGGCGTCGCCTGGTCCAACGACCTGAGCCAGTGGCTGACCTACAAGCCGACGGACTCGACCGGCAACCTGATGGCCGCCTGGCACACCTACAACTTCAACACCTGCTCCAACACCTCCTGCTGGGACAGCCAGGTCGCCCCCGTCGCCGCGAAGGTGCCGGTGCAGGCCGGTGAGATCGGCCAGAACTCCTGCGCCCACGACTACATCGACCAGGTGATGGCGTGGGCGGACGCGCACGGCATCGGGTACACCGCCTGGACCTGGAACGCGTGGGGCTGCAGCCAGGGCAACGTCCTCATCAACGACTACAGCGGTACCCCCACCAGCACGTACGGCGAGGGTTTCAAGGCCCACCTGCTCACCCAGAACCCGCTGTCGTAGAACCTCGCGGCCGGGCCCGTCACCTGGCGGGCCCGGCCCGGTTCGCGGAGAACACGCCCGGGAGCCACCCATGCTTCGCAGATTCGACCTGTACGCCCTGCTCGCCGCGCTCCTCGTGGCGCTCGCCCTCTGCCTCGCCCTGCCCGCGCGATCGGCGACGACGTCCGTCCGGATCATGCCGCTCGGCGACTCCATCACCGCCGGGCCCGGCTGCTGGCGCGCGATGCTCTGGCACCACCTGCAGACGGCCGGATACACGAACATCGACTTCGTCGGCAGCGTCCCCGACGGCGGCTGCAACTACGGGTACTCCTACGACGGGGACAACGAGGGCCATGGCGGCTACGCCGCCACCGGCATCGCCGACCAGAACCAGCTGCCGCCGTGGCTGGACGCGGCCAAGCCCGACATCGTCCTCATGCACCTGGGCACCAACGACATGTGGGGCGGCACCATCCCCACCGACAAGATCCTCGCCGCGTACACGAAGCTGGTCGGCCAGATGCGGGCGAACAACCCGAACATGAAGATCCTCGTGGCGCAGATCATCCCGATGAACCCGTCCGGGTGCTCCACCTGCGCGGCCGGTGTGGTGGCGCTCGACAAAGCGATCCCCGGCTGGGCCGCGGGCCTCACGACCGCGCAGTCGCCCATCGTGGCCGTGGACCAGTGGACCGGCTTCGACGCGGCCACGGACACCGGCGACGGCGTGCACCCGAACGACACGGGCTTCCAGAAGATGGCCGACCGCTGGTACCCACCGCTCGCCCAGGCGCTGGGCGCGGCCCCGCCGCCCTCGTCCCCTCCGCCGACCGATTCCCGCTGTACCGCCACCTACCGGGTGGTCTCCCAGTGGAGCGGCGGCTTCCAGGGCGAGGTCACGGTGAAGAACGACTCCTCGGCCGCCTCCACCGGGTGGACGGCCACCTTCTCCTTCGCCGACGGGCAGCAGATCAGCCAGTCGTGGAACACCGTCCTCACCCAGAACGGTGCCGCCGTCACGGCGCACAACGCGGCCTACAACGGCGACCTGCCGGCCGGCGCGTCGACCACATTCGGTTTCACCGCCGGCTGGAACAACACCACCAACGCGCCACCGCAGGTGACGTGCACATTCGATGGCTAGGATCCGACTCTCGGTGCACGCGGTGCTTCCGTGTGATGATGATCTGCCCGAATTGCGTGCCCGGCACGACGTGGTGCGGACGCGCGGCTCGGTGCCCCGTCCCCACTTCGGAAGCAGGAACGATCCGTGCGGCGTACCACCACACTCTCCGCCCTGGCCCTCGCTCTCGTCACCGCCGTCGGCTGCGCCGTCTTCACCACCGCGCAGGCCGGCTCCGCCGCGCCGAACGGCGCCCGCACCCTGCTGGACGCGGTGCCCCGGCGCGGTGTGCTGCGGGTGTGCACCACCGGTGACTACCGGCCGTTCAGCTACCTGGACCCGAAGACGAACACGTACAGCGGCATCGACATCGACATGGCGAAGAATCTGGCGAGCAGCCTGGGGGTGAAGGTCGGCTTCGTGCCCACCACGTGGGCGAAGATCGTCGACGACCTCGCCGCGCGCAAGTGCGACATGAGCATGGGCGGCGTCTCCGTGACCCTGCCGAGGGCCCAGAAGGCGTACTTCAGCACGCCGTACCTCACCGACGGCAAGGCCGCGATCGCCCGCTGCGCCGACAAGGACGAGTACCAGACCCTGGAGGGCATCGACCGGCCCGGGGTCCGGGTGATCGTCAACCCGGGCGGCACCAATGAGCAGTTCGTCACGGCGAACATCAAGAAGGCCACGATCATCAAGCACGCCGACAACAACACCATCTTCGGCGAGATCGTGGCCGGTCGGGCCGACGTCATGATCACGGACGGGAGTGAGACGAAGTACGAGGCGAAGCTCCACCCCGAGCTGTGCGCCCTCAACCCCGACAAGCCGTTCACCTTCGCCGAGAAGGCCTACCTGTTGCCGCGGGGCGACGAGGAGTTCAAGCAGTACGTCGACCAGTGGGTCCACCTCACGACCAACGACGGCACCTACGCGCACTTCGCCGCCGCCTGGCAGTGACGTGAACCCGGCGCGTGCCTCGCCCTGGGGCCTACCAGGGCGGGGACGTGCCGGAGCCGGCGATGTGCAGGGGGACGCCGCGGGCGCGCAGCGTGGCCAGCTCGTCCTGGGGGGTTTCGGAGTCGACGACGACCAGGTCGAAGGCGGTCAGCGGGGCGAGCTGGTGCAGCCCGTTCTTGGCGAACTTGCTGTGGTCGACCAGCAGGACGCGACGGTCGGCGGAGTCCATCAGCGCCCGCTTCACCGCCACCGTCTCCTGTGACTGGTGGTAGCAGTGGCCGTTGGTGATCGCCGTCGTCGACATGAACAGGACGTCGGCGTGCAGTGACCGGATGGCCTCGCTGGTGCGCAGGCCGAGGAAGGCGTCGTAGGCCGGGTAGTACGCGCCGCCGAGGGCGATGAGGTCGATGCCCGGCTTGTCGGCCAGCAGGTTCACCGCGGCCAGGAAGTTCGTGATCACGGTGAGCGGTCCCCGCGCCGGCAGCAGCTCGGCGATGGCCAGGCCGGTGGTGCTCTCGTCGATCATGATCGCCGCGCCGGGGGAGACGAGGCCGACCGTCGCCTGGGCGAGCTGCCGTTTGGCCTCGGCCATCGCCTCCAGGCGATGGCGCACGTCGCCGTGGTAGGCCGGGGACGGCTGCGCGGTGGCGCCGCCACGGATCTTGCGCAGCCAGCCCTCGCTCTGCAGCGCGTCCAGGTCGCGGTGGATGGTCATGACGCTCACGTCGTACGTCTCGGCGAGGCTCTTGACGTGCACGAACCCTTCGTCCGCGACGCGCCTGCGGATCTTCTCCCGCCGGTCCCGCGCGCCCTCGGCGTCGCTCGCGGCCGGTGCCGTCGCATCCTCTGCCACCTGCGCTCCTCGACCCCCGATGTGATGTCGATGTGAACGTAACACACGCCCGACCGTCGGTGCGAACATGCAAAACACGACACCAACGGCACTATCAGTACTGACGGGCTGCTTTGAATCGCGCTGGTTAACGCGATTCGGCGTTAAAATCTCTCAGATACTTGACATGGTTCGGGCGTCGGGTGTTTCGTTCGTCACCTGAACAGGCGGTTCGCGCGGGCCGCCCTGCCTCCTCGCCCCCGAACTCCCGGAGGAGAACGTGACAATGTTCCGCACCAGGACAGTCGCCGCGGCCACGGCCGCCCTCACCCTGCTCACCGCCGCCACGGCCTGCGCGAAGAACTCCGGCGGAGCCGGAGCCGGCGGCTCCGGCGACGCGAAGAACGCCAAGGTCGCCTTCCTCATGCCGGACATTGCCTCGACCCGGTACGAGCTGTACGACGCTCCGCTGTTCAAGGCCAAGATGAAGCAGCTGTGCCCGGGATGCACGGTGCTGTACCAGAACGCCGGCGCCGACGCTTCCAAGCAGCAACAGCAGGCCAGCTCGGTACTGGCCCAGGGCGTCAAGGCCATCGTCATCGACCCGGTGGACTCCACGGCGGCGGCCTCGATCGTGCGGACCGCGCAGGCGCAGAAGGTCGCGGTGATCGCCTACGACCGGCCGATTCCGGCCATCAAGGCCGACTACTACGTGTCGTTCGACAACCAGAAGATCGGCGCGTCGATCGCCCAGTCCCTGGTCGACCACCTCAAGCAGACCAAGGCCAAGGGCGGGATCCTCGAGGTCAACGGATCGCCGACGGACGCCGCCGCCGGTCTGATCAAGAAGGGCATCCACAGCGCCGTCGACCCCAGCGGGCTGAAACTGCTCGCCGAGTACGACACGCCCAACTGGGAGCCGGCCAAGGCACAGGACTGGGTCAGCGGGCAGATCAGCAAGTTCGGCAAGGGGCAGATCGCCGGCGTCGTCGCGGCCAACGACGGCACCGGCGGCGGTGCCATCGCCGCGTTCAAGGCGGCCGCCGCGCCCGTGCCCCCGGTGACCGGGAACGACGCCGAGCTCGCCGCCGCGCAGCGGATCATCGCCGGCGATCAGTACAACACCATCTCCAAGCCGATCAAGATCGTGGCGGAGGCCGCGGCCACCGTGGCGAACCAGTTCCTGCAGGGCAAGCCGCCCGCGGGACAGACCACGCTGTTCAACACGCCGTCCCAGCTGTTCACCCCGACCGTGGTGACCCAGCAGAACATCGGCCAGGTCCTGCTCGGCCCCGGCGGCGCCCTCAAGGTCTCCGACGTCTGCACCCCGACGTACGCGGCGGCCTGCGCGAAGCTCGGCATCAAGTGACGGTCCGCCGGCTCCGGTCCACCCGACCGGAGCCGGCGGCTTCGGCCGGATCGACGAAGGATCAGCATGTCCTCATCGCCTTCCCAAGCGAGCCCGCTGCTGTCGCTGCGGGGCATCAGCAAGACCTTCGGTGCCGTCGCCGCCCTGACGGACGTCGACCTCGACGTCTCGGCGGGTGAGGTCGTCGCCGTCGTCGGCGACAACGGCGCCGGAAAGTCCACCCTGGTCAAGGTGCTGTCCGGGGTCCACCAGCCCGACGCGGGCACCATCGCGTTCGACTCGCGCACCGTCACGGTCCCCAGCCCGGCGGCGGCGCAGCAGCTCGGCATCGCCACCGTCTTCCAGGACCTGGCGCTCTGCGAGAACCTCAACGTGATCGAGAACCTCTTCCTCGGCCGGGAGCTGCGCGCGCTGCGCCTGGACGACGTCGCCATGGAGGTCCGCTCCCGCGAGCTGCTCCGTCGGTTGTCGGCGAAGATCCCGAAGCTGTCGGTCCCGGTCGCCGCGCTGTCGGGCGGCCAGCGGCAGACCGTCGCGATCGCCCGGTCCCTCCTCGGCGACCCGAAGATCGTCATCCTCGACGAGCCCACCGCGGCACTCGGCGTCGCCCAGACCGCCGAGGTCCTCAACCTGATCGACCGGCTGCGCGAGGGCGGCCACGGAGTGATCATGATCAGCCACAACATGGACGACGTGTTGTCGGTCGCCGACACGGTGGCCGTGCTGCGCCTCGGCCGCAACAACGGGGTCTTCGACGCGCTCGAGGCGTCGACCGAGCAGATCGTCACCGCGATCACCGGGGCCGCCGACAACGCCGTCACCCGGCGCCGGAGGCGGGCGCGCCGCGCCGCGTCGGCGCCCGCCGAGGAGGGCACCGTGTCCGCGGGCGCCAAGGAAGGGGCCGACCATGAGTGACCTGGGCACCGCGCCACCGCTCGCCGAGCCCGAACAACCGGAGCCGTACGAGCCGGAGGAACCCGGCGGGCTGCGCGCGCTGGCCTCCCGCTTCCGCGGCGGCGACCTCGGCGTCCTGCCGGTCGTGGCGGGCCTGGTGGTGATCTGGACGGTGATGCAGTCCCTCAACAGCGTCTTCCTGTCCAGCACCAACCTGGTCAACCTGACCCTCGAGTGCGCGCCGGTCGGCGTCATCGCGCTCGGCGTGGGACTGATGCTGCTGGTCGGGCAGATCGATCTCTCGGTCGGCTCGCTGAGCGGGCTGGCGGCGGCCCTCACCGCCATCCTGTTCGTCGATCAGGGCCTGTCGCCCTGGCTGGCCGTGCCCGCCGCGGTGGTGACCGCCGCCGTCATCGGCTGGCTCTACGCGCAGGTGTTCAACCGCCTCGGCGTGCCGAGCTTCGTCATCACCCTCGCGGGCCTGCTCGGCTTCCTCGGCGTGCAGCTGTGGGTGCTCGGCAGCAAGGGCGCGATCAACCTGCCGTACGACTCCGGGCTCGTCACCTTCGCCCAGCTCGACTTCCTGCCGCAGTGGCTGTCGTACGCGCTGGCGGTCGTCGCGGCGGGCTGGCTGTTCGCCACCGGATACCTGCGGGCCGGGGCGCGGCGGCGCGCCGGGTTGCCCGCCGCGTCGCTGCGCGGTCTGCTGCTGCGGAGCGTCGTGCTGCTGGTGGGCCTCGGGGCGGCGGTGGGGTACCTCGGCCAGACCCGAGGCGTGGGCTGGATGTTCGTGCTGTTCCTGGCGCTGGTGCTGGCGACGCACTACGTGCTGGCGCGCACCAAGTTCGGCAAGTCGATCTACGCGGTGGGCGGCAACGTCGAGGCGGCCCGCCGGGCCGGCATCAACGTCAAGGCGGTGTACACCTCGATGTTCGTCCTGTGCACCACGCTCGCGGCGATCGGCGGCGTGCTGGCCGCGGCCCGCCTCGCCGCGGCGAACCAGAGCACGGGCGGCGGCGACGTGAACCTCAACGCCATCGCCGCCGCGGTGATCGGCGGCACGAGCCTGTTCGGCGGGCGCGGCAACGCGTTCGCGGCGCTGCTGGGCATCGTGGTCATCCAGTCCATCTCCAGCGGCCTCACCCTGCTCAACCTCGACTCCTCCTTCCGCTACATGGTCACCGGAGCGGTGCTGCTGCTCGCGGTGGCGCTGGACGCGGTGGCCCGGCGCTCACGTGCCTCCCACGGCCGCGCCTGACGACATGATGAGACCAGGAAGGAAGTAGCCATGGCGGTGGTCTGCGTCGACGCGGGCACCACGATGATCAAAGCGGTCGGCTACGGCGACGACGGCACCGAACTGACGGTGGAACGCCAGAACACCACCGTGCGGAACCCCGCGCACGGCCACGCCGAGCAGGACCCGGCCGAGGTCTGGCAGGCGGTCGTCCGCGGCATCCGGCGGGTGCTCGAACGCCTGGACACACCGGTGACCCACCTGGCCCTGACCGCGCAGGGCGACGGGTCCTGGCTGGTCGACGCGGCGGGGGCGCCGACCGGGCCCGCGATCCTGTGGAACGACGGACGGGCCGGGGCGATCGTCGAGCGCTGGGCGCGCGACGGGGTCCTCGAGCGCGCGTTCCGCCGCAACGGGTCGCTGACCTTCGCGGGCCTGCCCAACGCGATCCTCAGCTGGCTCCGTGCGCACGACCCGGACCGGCTCGCGCGCTCGGCCGCCACCCTGACCTGCGGAGGCTGGGTCTTCCTGCGTCTCACCGGGGAGACGGTCGCGGACCTGTCGGACGGCTCGGCGCCGTTCATGGACATCCGCGAACGCCGCTACTCCGACGAGCTCCTCGCCCTGTACGGGATGGAGTGGGCCCGGCCGCTGCTGCCCGAGTTGCGCGGCGACGGCCGGCGCGTCGGAGGGCTGACCGCGTCCGCCGCGGAGGAGCTCGGCCTGCCCGAGGGCACGCCCGTGGTCCTCGCCCCGTACGACATCGCGACCACGGCGATCGGCGTCGGCGCGGTCGACGCCGGTCAGGCGTGCACCATCCTCGGCACCACGCTGTGCACCGAGATCGTGCTGGACGAACCCGGGCTCGACGGCGACCCGTCCGGCCTCACCGTGGCGCTCGACCGGCGTTACCTGCGGGCCTTCCCGACGCTCGCCGGCGGACAGGTGATCGACTGGGCCTGCCGCATGCTGGACCTCGGTGACGACCCGGCCGCGCTGTCGCGGCTCGCCGAGCAATGTTCGCCGGGCGCCGACGGGCTGCTCTTCCTGCCCTACCTGTCACCGGCGGGGGAGCGGGCGCCGTTCCTGGATCCCCGCGCGCGTGGATCGTTCCATGGGCTGTCCGTCGACCACGACCGCGAGCATCTGGCCCGCGCCGTCCTGGAAGGGCTCTGCCTGGTGATCCGCGACTGTCTGACCGCGTCCGGGGCACGGCCCGTCGAACTTCGGGTGAGCGGCGGCGGATCCGCCAGCGCGGCCTGGCTGCGGATGCTGGCCGACGCGACCGGCGTCCCCGTGGTACGCACCGCGGACGCCGAGGCGGGCGCGCGCGGCGCGTTCATCGTCGGGGCCGTGGCGACCGGCCGGGCCGCCGGCGAGCGCGAGGCGGCCGACGCGTTCATCCGGCCCGGCGACGTCTTCGCACCGGACCCCGGCAACGTCGAGCGGTACGCCCGCCTGTACGAGGCGTTCCTCGAGGTGCGCGGCGCCACCGCGGTGGCCTGGCCGACCCTCGCGACCCTGCGCGGCGGAGCGGCGTGAACGGCCACGACGAGGTGTGGCTCGGCATCGACCTGGGCACCCAGAGCGTACGGGTCGTCGCCGCGACGGCCTCCGGCCGGATCGTCGGGTCCGGCGCGGAGCCGCTGACCGGACGGCGCGAGGTGGGCCGCCACGAGCAGGACCCGGAGCAGTGGTGGCGGGCCACCGCGGCGGCCTGCGGCCAGGCGCTCCAGGGCGTACCGCCCGGCGCGGTGCGTGCCGTCGCCGTCGACGGCACGTCCGGGACGATCCTCCTGACCGACGACGACGGGACGCCGCTGACCCCGGGCCTGATGTACGACGACACGCGCGCCACCGAGGAGGCCCGCCGGGCCGACGAGGCCGGCGCGGCGGTGTGGGAGGAACTGGGGTACCGGCGGATGCAGCCGGCGTGGGCCCTCCCGAAACTGCTGTGGCTGCTGGACCGGCACGACGGACCCGCCCGCCTCGCCCACCAGGTCGACTTCGTCAACCGGCGGCTGGCCGGCCACGCCGTCCCCACCGACCTGAGCAACGCGCTGAAGACCGGTGCGCACCTGATCGAGGAGGCCTGGCCGGCGGACGTCCTGGACGCGCTGGGGGTACCGCCCGGCACGCTGCCGGAACTCGTCCGTCCGGGCACCCCGATCGGCACGGTGTGCGCGGCCGCGGCCGAGGTCACCGGCATCCCCGCGGGCACCCCGATCATCGCCGGGACGACCGACGGCTGTGCCGCGCAGCTCGGCGCCGGGCGGTTGACCGTCGGCTCGTGGAACTCCGTGCTCGGGACCACGCTCGTGCTGAAGGGCGTCTCCACCGAGCTCGTGCGCGACCCGTACGGCGCGGTGTACTCGCACCGCGCGCCGGACGGCGAATGGCTGCCCGGCGGCGCGTCGAGCACCGGCGCCGGCGTGCTCGCCCGCGACTTCGCCGGCCGCGACCTGGCCGCGCTGGACCGCCTCGCGGCGGGACACGAGCCCGCGCGCGCCCTGGCGTACCCGCTGGTCTCCGAGGGAGAGCGGTTCCCGTTCGCGGCGCCGGACGCCCGCGGCTTCCTGCTCGGCGGCACCGGCGACGAGGCCGACGACTACGCCGCCGTCCTACAGGGCGTCGCGTACGTCGAACGCCTGTGCTTCGACCACCTCGACCTGCTGGGCGCGCCCACCGGCGGCGACATCACCCTCACCGGCGGCGCCGCGCGCAGCGCGTACTGGTGCCGGCTGCGCGCCGACGTCCTCGGGCGGCCGGTGATCGTGCCGGCCAACCCCGAGCCCGCGCTCGGCGCCGCCGTCCTGGCCGCCTCACCCGGCCGCCGCGTCGCCGAGGTCGCGGCCGAGATGGTCGCGGTCCGCGACACGATCGACCCGGGCCCGAACGCCGGCCGGTTCGACGACGGGTATCTGCGCCTGGTGGGGGAGCTGGAGCAGCGCGGCTGGCTGCCCGCGCCCACGGCCGCACACGCACGCACGCGGACGGCGCCCGGAGGGGCAGCGTCTGGAGGGGCCACGTCTGGAGGGGCCACGTCTGGAGGGGCCACGTCTGGAGGGGCCACGTCTGGAGGGGCCACGTCTGGAGGGGCCACGTCCGGAGGGGCCACGTCCGGAGGGGCCGCGCCGACTCAGGAAGGAATGCCACGATGACCCAGTTCGTCCTCGTCCGCCATGGAGAGACCGAGTGGCACGCGGAGAACCGCTACGCGGGCATCAGTGACGTCTCCCTGACCGAGCGCGGCCTGGAACAGGCACGGCAGCTCGCCGCCTGGGCCGGAAAGGCGGGGTTCGCCGCGGTGTGGACCTCCACACTGACCCGGGCGCAACTCACCGCGGCCCCCTGCGCCGACGCCATCGGCGTACCCCTGAACGTCGACGAGCGGCTGCGCGAACTCGACTTCGGCCAGGCCGAGGGGCTGACCCGCGCCGAGATGCACGAACGGTTCCCCGAGGCACTACAGGCGTTCCGCGCCGACCCGGTCGCCGACCACCTTCCCGGCGGCGAGGACCCCACCGATGCGGTACGCCGGTTCACCGGATGCCTGTACGACCTCGTCGACCGGTATCCCGGCGACCGGGTCCTGGTCGTCGCGCACACCACCGCGATACGGCTCGCGCTGTGCGAGCTGATCGGGGTCCCGCTTCGCGACTACCGGCGGGTCTTCCCGTCCGTGCGCAACTGCGCGCTGACCGAGATCCGCATGAGCCGCGAGGAGACCGCCTTGCTGGAGTTCAACACGCCAATCGAGAGCATCCAGGAGCTCACCACATGACCACCCGCCTGCTCGCGGCCGGAGACCACTTCGTCCTCAACCGGCTCCTCATCGACGCCGTACGGGCGCAGGCCCCGGGCGACCTGGAGTTCGCCGAGGTCACCCTCGACTGGCCGCTGGTGCCGTTCGGCCGGGTCGCCGAGGTCGACGAGGCGTCCGGCACCGAGGACCAGCTGATCGAGGCACTGGGCGACGCCGAGATCTGCCTCACCCAGATGGCACCGCTGACCCGCCGGGTCATCGAGGCGTGCCCGCGGCTCAAACTGATCGGGATCGGCCGTGGCGGACCGGTCAACGCGAACCTCGATGCGGCGGCCGAGCACGGCGTGACCGTCTGCTACGCGCCCGGCCGCAACGCCGGTGCCACCGCCGAGCACACCCTCGGCATGATCCTCGCCGCCGCGCGCCGCATCCCCCAGACCCACGCCGACCTGACCGCCGGCCGCTGGCGCAGCGACTACTACCGGTACGACGAGGTCGGCATCGAACTGGACGGCAGCACGGTAGGCCTGGTGGGCGGCGGCGCGGTCGGCAACCGCGTCGCCCAGATGCTGGACGCCCTCGGTGCGCAGGTGCTCATCCACGACCCGTACCTGACCGAGACCGCGGTCGGCGAACTGGTCTCCCTGAAAGAACTCCTGTCCCGCGCGGAGGTCGTCACGCTGCACGCCCGCGTCACCCCGGAGACCACCGGGATGATCGGCGCACCGGAGATCGCCGCCATGCCGCCCGGCGCGATCATCGTCAACTGCGCACGCGGCGCGCTGCTGGACTACGAGGCCGTCTGCGACGCGATCGACGGGGGACACCTGTTCGGCGCCGCGTTCGACGTCTTCCCCGAGGAGCCGATCCCCGCGGGTTCGCGGCTGCTGTCCACGCCGGGCATCGTGCTGACGCCACACCTGGCCGGCGCCAGCCGCCAGACCGCCGCCAACGCCGCCCGCATCCTCGCCGAGGACGTCGGCCGCTACCTGCGAGGCGAGCCCCTGGCCCACGCCGCGAAGGCTTGACCGGCCGACTGTGGCGGGCGCGTCTATGGTCCCGGCGGGTCAGCCGTGTCGTCGGTCCACCCGCCCCGACGATCTCGTTCGTACCGAGAGGAGCATCATTAGCGGCTACGCGACCCGATAGGAACACCATGCGGGCAGTTCTGATGTGGTTCCGTAGGTCGGCGCTGAGTCGCTTGGGCTCCGCTACCACAGGGTGTTAATGTAGTCATACATGGGTAGTACTATGACTACATGCCAGGCAAGCATACGCGGGCGGCCATCAAGGAGTTGGAGGACGCCGGGTGGAAGGTCACCTACACCAGCGGACGAGCTCACGCCTATGCGAGAGCATCCTGCCCTGGCGGCCCCGGCTGCTGCACTCCTCCATTCTCAATCAACGGAACTCCCGACGTCGACGAACACGAGGCACAGAAGATCCGGAGGCGGATGCGGCAGCATGACGCCAAGGCGATCGCACGACAGGAAGAGGAGGACTGATGAGCACGTACTGGTTTGAGCTTGAGATCGGGCCGGTCGGCGACCTTGAGGAGGCCGCAGAGCGGCTGTACTCGCGTTGCGGTGACGGTCAGCTCTCCGGCGACGAGCGGGGTGGCACCATCATGTTCTCGCGTGAGGCGCGCAATGCGACCGAGGCAATCCTGTCAGCGATCGACGACAGCGAGCGCGGTGGACTGTCGGTGATCGGCGTCATGGAGGACCTGGTCACCATCGACGACATCGCCGAGAAGACCGGCAGGTCCGCCCCGGCGGTTGGGCACTGGACGACCGGTGAACGCGGACCGGGAGGTTTTCCCGCTCCAGCCATTCACCGCGGCAGCCGCGTCAAGCTGTACTCCTGGGCAAAGGTGTCTCGCTGGCTGGCTGATGCCGGACTAGGGAAGATTGACTCGGTTGCGGCGGAGGTCGCCGCCGCCGCCGCCGATGTGGATGCCCTTCTGCGTGCTCGACAGGTGCTACGTGACGCCCCGTCAGGCAAGCGCGAAGCCCTGGTGAAGCTGGTAGCGGTTTAACGTTGAACAGCCTCTTCTGCCGCGATGAGGACCCACCTGGGACGGGCCGGGCTGCCGGTCAAGCCGCCGACTATCTTGGGCGCGTGTCGGCCTGTGCGATGGAAAGGCGGCCCGCGGTCGTCACAGCATTTCGGTGGACGGACAGGCCGGCCTCGAAGAGAGTCCAGCCAACTCGCGGACGTTGGCGGCATGGGTGTGGTCGTGTGGCTGAACCGCTTCGGCGATCGTGTCGTATGCCGTACTGAAAGGTGGACGTCAGGCCGAAGCAAGTGCTTAGGAGTACGTTTCGTGGCTACGGTCGAGGTTCGGCGCATGATGGGCGCCGATCCCCAGGATGTGTACGAGCTGATCGCCGACGTGACCCGGATGGGCGAGTGGAGCCCTGAGTCGACTGGAGCCGAATGGCTGAGCGGCGAGCCGGGCGCGGTCGGATCGACGTTCCGTGGGGACAACCGGCGTCCTTGGGTGAAGTGGAGCACGATCTGTACGGTCACCGTGGCCGACCGCGGAAAGCGTTTCGCGTTCACCGTCAAGGCGGCCGGTAGGCCGGTTGCGACGTGGGAGTTCGAGATCGCGCCGCGCGACGGCGGGTGCGAGGTCACCGAGCGGACTCTCGATCAGCGCAGCTTGTTCTACAAGGTGACCTCGGTGGTCACTACCGGCCTGGGGCGGCGCTCAGTTCGCAATCGATGGACGATGGAACGGACGCTGGACGCGCTGGCGCACGCCGTCGAGCACTGAGCCCTGCCGGCGCCGGCCTGACTAGATCGCTTCTGGTTCCAGCGGAAGCAGGATGGGAGAGAGAGCGTTCAGCGCGGTCGTGAGCAGACGCGCCCCCGCCCTGACATGTCCGTCGGCATCGTCGAGCAGAGCGCGACACTCTCGTACGGCGGCGTCTCGTTCACGACCGTACACAGCGAAGACCTCCCGAATCGCGGTGTGGATCCAGTCGGACGTGTTGTCGTCGGCGACGGCGAGCGCGCGGGAGATCACGGCATACCCGACCTTGTCCTGCCGACGAAGCAAGGCGACCGCCGTCGCCCAGGTCACGAACGTGTCGTGAGGGTCGAGCACAAGCGCAACGAGCGGTTCACAAGCCTGCCGCAGGTCGGCGAAGACGGCCAGGGCGCGACCCGCATCCGCCCGGTCCCGGTGGTCGGCGCTGCGCGCCATCGTGGTCAGGGAGACCACTATCGCGTGCCTTGCAGCGCCCATGACCGGATCCTTTCATCGGCACCCGCCTGCCGTCGGCTCCGCTCAGCCTGGACCTGGGATGGGCGAATCGGTCGCGGCGTCCAGATCGTCGACGAGCGTATCCGGCGCACGCATACGCCAGGCGTCGGTGACGAGCTCTTCCAGCCGGTCGAGGTCCACCTTCTCCAGCCACAGCATGACCAGAGGCATCCCGTCGTAGGAGGGTGTGGTGAAGAAGAGCTCCGGCTCACCGAGCAGCAACGCCTGCTTCTCCGCCTCGTCGCCGACGTACAGCACGGCGATGTCGATCCGGATGACGCGCGGCTTTCCCGGTCTGCGCTCGGGGTACGACCAGACGAACCCTTTGTCGGCGACCCGGAAATCGAAGCCGTCGCTGTCGATCTCCACCACGTGAGGGAGCGCGAGCGCCAACCGGCGGACGTCATCGGCGTCAGCCATCGTGGTCACTCCCGGACACCGCCTTCTGCACATGTGCAGGCTATCGGTCCTACCGACCGCGAACTGGGGCGACGTGGGTCTTCACGGGTGGTAGTCGGCGAAGACGATTCTGGTGTCTCCTGCTTCGGCCTGGAACGGCCCGGTGCCGCACAGGTCGACCTCTTGCGGCAAGGCCGGTGGGTTCAGATTCGCGATCAGCACGACCTCGCCGTTGATTCCGGTGGTGAGCTGAACGACCCGGGTTCCGTGGAGAGTCGTGTCCGAGCCTCGGGTCAAATGCGCGTGCGCGTTGGCCAGGGGTGGGCACCCGAAATCGGTGACGCTCTGCACGGCTTTGACGAGTTCGCCGAGCGTGGCATGCGGGGGCGGAGCTTCCCGTGGGAGGTGCCTGCCGATCGGGCGCGACCCTGTCGGGGTGACCACGAGGCGGCCACTGGACGCGGTGCCCTTGTAACCCTGGTAGTCCCAGGAGACCGTGACCTGCCGGATGTGACTGAGCGCGGTCGCGCTTCGCGCGACGATCTCCTGCGGGCTTCCCAGGGACGTCGGCTTCGCGGACGGCGTGTGTGACCCGCACGAGGTGATCGCCGCGACGAGCAGCCCGACACACGGCATCGTCGCGCGCACCGAATATCCCATCCGAGGATTAGACCGGACCGAGCCGTAGCACGGCGACACCGCCATTGATGGCCACCGCTGTGATGCTCAGGTTGTTCGCGCTGCCCGTGCTGTTGGGGCCCAGAGTGAGTCGGAACTCCTTCCCTGAACCGGCCGAACTGCACTTGACGCCGGTGCAGAATCCGCCCGTCCGGTCCCCGAGATAGCGTCCGACAATGGTGACGGTGTCTGTGCCGACCGATTGCACCTGCACCGAGTCGACCTCCAGCCTGCGCGGCACTGGAATCTTCATCGACGCGCTGACCCCAACCTCACAACGGCCGGTGCGACAGGCGGCGAGATTAGAGCCGTCCGCCGGGGTCGGCAGCGCGGGTGAGCCCGGCGACGAGGATGCGCTCGGGGAAGGGGGCCGCGGCGAGGCTTCGTCGCCCTGCCCGCAGCCGGCCAGTGCCAGCATTGCGGCTGCCACGGTCACGAGCGGTCGTGGTGCCCTTGTACGGGCGGTGGGGCGCACTCCGCGTCACCTCCGAACTGCTCTATCTGCCTATCGGTGCTTTCACGAACGTTCCTGAGCGTCGTCTGCGCATGAGTATCGGCCGGAACGTGCGGGACCGGTCCCGAACGGGTGGCGTTACGTTGCCGACGCCCAGCGGGTTCGGACTCACGGTCGGAACGGAAAACGATGGACCGACGATTGCTTCTACGTCTTGAGGACAGGCCGTAGTGGATCTGGATCCTTTGCAGCCTGGTGACCCCATTGAGATCGGCAGCTATCGGCTGCTTGGTCGCCTCGGCCAAGGTGGTATGGGCCAGGTATACCTCGGCCGGTCTCCCGGGGGTCGCAAGGTCGCGGTGAAGCTGATTCGTGTTCCGTACGCGGACGACGCGGTGTTCCGCCGGCGGTTCTCACGGGAGGTCAAGGCCGCGCGGCGGGTGGGCGGGTATTACACCGCGCAGGTCATCGACGACGGGTCTGATGAGGATCCGCCCTGGATGGTCACCGCCTACGTGGACGGCCCGTCGCTGCACAAGGCCGTCCGTACCGTCGGCCCGCTGCCCGCGGAGACCGTTCAGACGCTGGGTGCGTGTTTGGCCGAGGGGTTGGCCGCCATCCATGACTGTGGGCTGGTGCATCGTGACCTGAAGCCGGCGAACGTGATCCTGGCGGCGGACGGGCCTCGCATCATCGACTTCGGCATCGCCCGCGCCCTCGACACCAAGGCCATGACCACCGACGGCGCGCTACTCGGAACCATCCCCTACATGTCTCCGGAGCAGGCCAGGGGACAACTCGTCGGGCCCCCGAGTGACGTCTTCTCGCTCGGCTCCGTGCTCTGCTTCGCGGCCACCGGCAACGGTCCGTTCGGCGGATCGGATGCCTCTGTCCTGTACCGCATCATGAGCGAAGAACCTGACCTCACCGACGTGCCCGAGTCGCTGCACGGCCTGATCAGCGACTGCCTGCAGAAGGACCCCGCCGATCGGGTCGCGGTCATCGGACTCCTCGAGCGGCTCGCAACGGCCGACACGAGCCGCAGCTGGCCGCCTCGCCTTATCGCGGACCTGGTTCACGCAAGGGTCCCTGAGGCCGACGTGTCGACCGTTGGCGATCCCGCCGAGTCCGGACCGAAGCACCATCATTCGACACTGGCGCCGCCCGATGACATTCAGGCTTTCAAGAGCCCGGAGTCTGCCGCGCCGTCGTGGGACACCGGGCCTCCGGTTTCACCGGCGAGTGGTACCCAGCCACCGAGGTCCCCCCACGCGCAATACAGCGTCCGGCGCCGTACCGTGCTGCTGGCCGGACTCGGTACGGCTGCGGCCGCGGCCATCGCCATTCCGGTGGCCATCGCGAACCTCGACGATCGGCGAGGGTCCGGCGGCGGGGCCGCCATTCCAGCCGATCCGAACGTTCTGACCGGTCATAAGGGTGCGGTGAACTCGGTCGGGTTCAGCCTGGACGGTAAGACGCTCGCCAGCGCCGGCGCCGACCACACCATCCGGTTGTGGGACATGGCAAGCAGAAAGACCAGGGCCTCCCTCACCGGCCATACCGCTGCCGTCATGTCCGTGGCGTTCAGCCCCGATTGGAAGACCCTCGCCAGTGGCAGCGCTGACCGGACCATCCGGCTCTGGGATTTGCCGAGCAGGAGCACCAGAACGGTTCTCACCGGCCATGTCGGCACTGTCACCTCTGTCGCCTTCTCCCCCGATGGGGGTTCCCTCGCCAGCGGCAGCACCGATCAGACCGGTCGGCTGTGGAACGCGGCGAGCGGAGAAGGCACAGCGACACTGCGGAAACGTCCGGCAACGGTGAACTTTGTGACCTTCGGACCGGACGGTACGGTGCTGATGACCGCTTACGCCGACAACACCGTGGGCTTCTGGCGGACCGCGAAACCTCAGGCGGACCCCGGTGTGCTGACCGTCGACGACATCAGTTCGGTCAACGGCCTGGCGGTGTCATCGAACCTCATAGCGATCGGCGCCACTCCTGGCCTGGTCTCGCTATGGGACGGCGAAAAGAGCGTTCCCCCGCCATTGCACACCACTGGTCCGGTCAACGCGATCGCGTTCCACCCTGATGGCAAGAGATTGGCGGTTGGTACCAGCAACGGGAGCATCCTGATGTGGGATACCCGCAAACACCAACTCATCGGTGCCCCGTTCACCGGGCATCGCGACGCCGTCACCTCGGTGGCATTCAGCCCTGACGGCAAACTCCTCGCCAGCGGCAGCACCGACCGCACCGTCCGTCTCTGGCAGATCTGAGGGGCCACCGGGTGCTCGCCCGCTGGCGTCGCGCCGTGGAGCGTACCGTCGGCTGGATCCGGCCAACAAATGATTGAACCCTTTCCGACCTCCCATGCGTACGGTCAAATGTCCAATGTGTGCCGCACCGCGGTGAGCGGTGCGCGACCGTGTCAGGGAGCGTCATGCCGGAACCGCGCTCACTCCGCGAGGACGAGCCTAAACGGGTGGGCTCGTACCGGCTCACGGGCTACCTCGGTGGGGGGAGCCAAGGAGCCGTCTACTGCGGCACGAACCCGTCCGGGCAGACCGTCGCGGTGAAGGTTCTGCATCGCTGGCTGGTCGGGGACAACGCGGCGCGGCGGCGGTTCGTCGAGGAGATGAGCATCGCCGGCCAGGTGGCCGAGTTCGCCATCGCTCGTGTCCTCGATGTGGGATTCGATCTTGACGTTCCCTACATCGTGAGCGAGTACGTACCAGGGGAGTCGTTGCACGCGGTGGTCGCCCGAAGCGGTCCCCGCGACCTCGGCGCGATCATTCGTCTCGCGGCCGGCACCGCGGCCGGGCTGGCCGCGATCCACCGGGCGGGCGTCGTGCACCGTGCTTTCAAGCCGCACAATGTGCTGCTCGGCAGCGATGGTCCCAGAATGATCGATTTCGGGCTTGCCCGTGCCCTCGGGGCCTCGGCGACGGGCTCCGGCGTCGTCGGCGCGCCCGCCTACGTTGCGCCGGAGCAGATCGCAGGCCAGGACGCCGTGCCCGCCTCCGACGTGTTCGCCTGGTCGGGGACCATGGTGTTCGCCGCCACCGGGCGACCGGCGTTCGGGGACGACCACGTGCCCGCAGTGCTCTGGCGCATCGCCAATGACGAGCCTGCTCTGTCCGGCGTTCCCGAACAACTCGTACCGCTGCTCTCCGCCTGCCTGGACAAGCGTCCCGACCAGCGGCCGAGCGCCGCTGATCTGGTATCCGCGCTGACGAGACTGGACACCCCCGCCCACGCCGGGCCGGCCGGCGATCGGCCGGCTCGTGACGGCGTCGCACCGACCGGCGCCGTACGGACCCAGCGGCCGGTGCCGGCGGCGTCCGCCCGCACCGGCGCCGCCGGCGAGGTCGCCGCGACCGCGACGGAGCGCCCCGCACCCGCTGCGGCCGCGCCGGGTCGCCCGGTGCCTGCCGCGGCCGCGACGGAGCGCCCCGCGCCCGCCGCCCTGCCCGACCTCGGCAAGCCCGTACCGGGCGAGGAGGCGTGGATCCGGCGACCGCGGCGCCGGGCACTTCCGTTGGGCATCGCGGCGTCCGGCGCCGTACTGGCGATCGCGGCCGGGCTCCTCTTCGTCCTGTGGCCGTCCGAGCGGGCAATGGACACGGCTCAGCACACGCGGACCGCGCCGAGTCCCGGACACCCGAGGGACCTTCCGGCCGTCGGCGCACCGCTGGCACGGCCGCTGACCCTCGGCGCGGCCGGATCCGTTTCCGCGGTCGCGGAGTCGACCCTGAACGGCAAGCCGGTTCTCGTCGCCGGCGGACCGGACGGCGACCTGCGTGTGTTCGACCGGTCGACCGGCCGGCAGATCGGCGCGCCGCTCACCGGTCACCAGGGCAAGGTCACCGCGCTCGCCGTCGGCACGCTGAACGCCGGGCCGGTCGTCGTCTCCGGTGGCGCCGACCACACGATCAGGGTGTGGGACATCGCCGCGGGGCGTGAGGTCGGCACCCCCTTCACCGGCGACACGGACACGATCACATCCCTGGCCACCGCGACCGTGGGCGGCCGCTCCGTGGTCGTCTCCGGAAGCGCGGACTGGTCCGTGCGCCGCTGGGACATGGCCACCGGCCACCAGATCGGGCCGCCGATCCTCGGCCACAAGAGCCCGGTCACGTCGGTCACCACCACCACGTTGAACGGTGACCCCGTCGTCGTGGCGGGCTGCGCCGGCAAGATGGTCCGCGCCTGGTACATCGCCTCAGGCGCGGAGATCGGCATGGGCTTCATGGGCCACACCGCGGCGCTGACCTCGGTGGCCGCGGCCCCGCTGAACGGCAGGCTCGTCGTCGTCTCGGCCGACGCCGACCGGACCATGCGGGTGTCGGACCTCGTCACCTGGCAGGCGAAGGGGCCCGCGTTCCCGGACCGGCCCAGCGCGGTCACCGCGATGGCCACGGTGAACGTGAACGGACGTGTCGTGGTGCTCACCGGAGAGGGCGACACCGTGCACGCGTGGGACCTGGCGACCCGGCGAGAGATCGTCCCCCCGCTCACCGGGCCGACGCGTTCGGTGATCTGGGTGACGACCGACACCGTCGACGGCGTCCCGGCCGTGGTGGCGGGAAGCGCCGACGGCACGGTGCGCATGTGGAGGCTCCGGTAGAGGTTCCCTCCTGTGGCGGTCAGGTCGGCGGGGCGAGCTCCCGGAACCAGGTGAGGATCTGCGGGAGGGCCAGCCGGGCGGAGCCGTCGTGGTCGATCCGCGCCCCGAGGTCGACGAGACCGCCGCCCGACGCCGCCTGACAGGCGCGGGCGTTGGCGATGGGCACGCGCCGGTCGCCGGTCGCCGCGTAGATCCGTACCGGCACCCGGGGCCGCCACGCGCAGGTGTCGTCGCTCGATTTCATCGCGCGCAGCAGGCCGCCGGCCGGATGCCGGAGGCGGTCGGCGAAAGCCGGCGTCAGCAGCCGCTCCGGCGTCGACGGCAGGGACGCGACGATCGTCGCCTCGTCGTGATGGCCGTCGAACAGCCGCGTCACCGAGGAGGCGTACGGCTCCTGGAACGCCTCGGCGGGCCGGCGGTACAGGTGGTAGACCCGGCGCGTCGACGCGAGCCAGTAGGCGAGGTCGAGGACGGACTGGCGCTGGGAGAGCCGCCCGTCGAGCTCGGCCGGCACCTGGACGTGCTCCAGATCGAACGGCCCGCTGACCGGCGCCACCGCGGCCGGCCCGAAGTGCTGCACCTTACCGTCCTGGAGCTTCTCGCCCAGCGCCATCGCGGCCGGCCCGCCCTGCGCGAAGCCGGTGACGAGCACCTTCGAGTCGAACTCGCGATGCTGCCGGCCCACGACCGTACGCGCCGCGCGCAGCAGGTCCACCGACGCGTTGAGCTCGGAGGACACATGCTCGTACGCATGACGGCCGACGCCCTTGCCGAGGCCCAGGTAATCGGGTGCCGCCACGGCGTAGCCGGCACTCGCGAACATGATCGCCCGCGCGCGGTCCGGCTGCGTGGCGTCCACGGACGGGGCGTTTCGCCGGGTCGTCAGCGTGCCGTGCTCGTACGCGACCAGCCGCAGCCGGTGTGCGCTGCCGGCGGGCAGGACGAGGAGCCCGCTCGCGGGTGTCGAAGTGCCCCGCGTGTTGACCGTCCGGTAGAGCACCCGATAGGCGTCGACGCCGTTCTGGACCGGCGTAGTGATCTTCGCCTTCGTCAGGACGTCGGCGGTCTCCGCGCTGGACAGGTGCGCGACGCGGACGGTGGACATCACGGCGCCGCGCGCGTAATGGTCGGCCGTGCGCGCCGCCAGCCCGGCGAAGACGAGCAGCCCCGAGCAGGAGAGGATGGTGACGGAACGATCGAATATGCGGCTGACTCTCACTGCCGTCTCGGTGCCTCGGTGTGTCTGGAGTGAACGGAACCAGTCTTTTTACCGTCCCATCACCAACGTCCGGCGAGGGCGATGGAACGACGAGGTGAACGTCGGGCGTCGGTGCTGAAGGGCCGGTTATCGGCCGTGCGGGTCGGAGGCGTTGAGCGTCTCGACGACCTGGTCGTAGTCGCCGCGGGCCTCGCCGTAGCGCAGGAACTTCACCCGTTCGACCTGGATCTCCTTCGCGTCGGGCTGGGCCTCGATCAGCGCGATGACCTCCGCCACGAACTCGTCGAGCGGCATCGCGAACTCGCTCTCCTCCTGGCCGGGCAGCAGCGCGGTGCGGACGGCCGGGGGCTCGAGCTCCACGATCTTCACCGTCGTGTCGGCGAGCTGCAGCCGGAGCGACTCACTGAGCATGTGGATCGCGGCCTTCGAGGCGTTGTAACTCGGGGTCACCTTGAGCGGCGCGAACGCGAGACCCGAGGAGACGGTCATGATCGTGGCGTCCGGCCGCGCCCGCAGGTGCTCGATGAACGCGGCGATGAGCCGGATCGGGCCGAGCACGTTGGTGGTCACGACGGACTCGGCGGAGGCCAGGAACGACTCGGGCCGGTGCCAGTCCTCGACGCGCATGATGCCGGCCATCGTGACCAGGACGTTGAGGTCCGGATGGCTCGCCAGCACCTCTTTCGCGGCGGAGTCGATGCTCGCGGCGTCCGCCGTGTCGATCCGCACCGTGTCGATGCCGGGGTGCTCCGCGGCGATCCGCTCGAGCAACTCGACGCGCCGGCCACCGACGACGACGGTGTTCCCCCTGGCCTGTAGCTCCAGGGCGAGGGCGAGCCCGATGCCGCTGGTGGCACCGGGAATGAAGACGGTGTTTCCGGAGATGTTCATGCTTCGAGTCTGACCGCTCGGCCGCGCGAGGGGGCAGAGAGCGGTCATCGGGGGACCGGCGGTCCCTGGCTCGCCTGGGACACCGGCCGATAATGGACATATGGATCGTGCATCACTGGCAGACTTCCTGCGCCGTCGCCGGGAGGCGCTGCGGCCCGAGGACGTGGGGCTGCCTCCGGGCGCGCGCCGCCGCGCCCCCGGACTGCGTCGCGAGGAGGTCGCGGCCCTCGCCGTGATGTCGACCGACTATTACACGCGGCTCGAACAGCAGCGTAGCCCGCAGCCGAGCGAGCAGATGCTCGCGTCGCTGGCCCGGGCGCTTCGGCTGACGGACGACGAGCGCGCCTATCTGTTCCGGGTGGCCGGGCGGGGCGTCCCGGACTCGGTGTCGACCACGCCGCATGTCGCCCCTGCCCTGCTGCGGGTGCTGGACCGCCTCGACGACACCCCGGCGCTCATCCTGTCCAACCTGAGCGAGACGCTCGTGCAGAACCGGATGGCCGCGGCACTGTTCGGCGACGAGTCGGGCCACACGGGCCTCGCCCGCAGCGGCACCTACCGGTGGTTCACCGACCCCACCGAGCGGCTGCGCTATCTCGAGGCCGACCGCGACCGGCAGGGCCGCGCCCAGGTCGCGCAGCTGCGTGCCGCCTACGGGTCGATGGGCCCGCAGTCGCGCGCGGGCGAGCTCGTACGGGCGCTGCAGAAGGCGAGTGCGGAGTTCGCCGAGCTGTGGGATCGGCACGAGGTGGCGAACCGCTTCGAGGACCACAAGACGCTCATCCATCCCGAACTCGGCGCGATCGAGGTGGACTGCCAGGCGTTGTTCACCGAGGACCAGTCGCAGGCGCTGCTCGTGCTCACCGCCGCTCCGAACACCGAGGGCCACGAGAAGCTGCAACTGCTCGCGGTGCTGGGGCGACAGCGTTTCACCGACGCCGAAACAAACTAAAACGAACACCGCAGCTCGCCGATTCCAACAAGTTCGCGAGCGTATTGACGCTAACCGATAAGACTGTTTACTGTCATTTCAACATCGCGATGTCACCCCGCCATCACGTCTGTGCCCGCCGGCCACCGCAGACGTCCTCCGCCCCTGGAGCCATCGCCATGCGCAGACATCGCCCCGCCCTACGCGTGACTGCCACCGCCCGCCGAGCCGCACCACCGACAGCGCCGATCGAGAATGAGCCGTACGCACCCGCCGCCAGGGTCCGGCCCATCCGGCGCGCGGCGTCCGTCATCGGCGCGATCGCGGCCCTCATCGTCGGCCTCTTCGGCCTGACCGGTACGGCGCAGGCCGCCGCCTCCCTGCCGTGCGACATCTACGGCGCCGCGGGTACGCCCTGCGTCGCCGCGCACAGCACCGTACGAGCCCTGTTCGGCGCGTACGCGGGCCCTCTCTACCAGTTGACCCGTGCGTCCGACCACGCCACGCATGACGTGGACGTGCTCTCTGCGGGCGGCTACGCCGACGCGGCCGATCACGACGCGTTCTGCAACGGCACGACGTGCGGCATCACGAAGATCTACGACCAGACGTCCCGCCACAACGACCTGACGCCGTCCCCGGCGGGCACGGCCGGCACCGGCGCCGACTACCCCGCGGACGCGAGCGAGATCGCCGTCACCGCCGGCGGGCACAAGGCGTACGGCGTCTGGATCTCCCCGCAGCACGGCTACCGGCACGCCGTCGCGTCCGGCGTCGCGCAGAACGGGCAGCCCGAGGGCATGTACATGGTCGCGAGCGGCACGCACGTCGGATCCGCGTGCTGCTTCGACTACGGCAACGCCGAGGCGGTCCCGTCCGACACCGGCAACGGCCACATGGACGCCGTGAGCATCGCGACCACCTGCTATTTCACGCCGTGTACGGGCTCGGGACCGTGGGTGGAGGCGGACCTGGAGAACGGCATGTTCCAGGGCGCCAACGGCTCCAACACCGCGAACCAGGGCAACAACAGCACCTACGTCACGGCGCTGCTGAAGAACAACGGCCAGACCACCTACGCCCTCAAAGGCGGCAACGCGCAGTCCGGCGGCCTGTCGACGTGGTGGAACGGCGCGCTGCCGAACCGCGGCGGCTACATCCCGATGCACCAGGAGGGCTCGATCATCCTGGGCACGGGCGGGGACAACAGTAACTGGAACATGGGCACCTTCTTCGAAGGCGTGATGACCTCCGGCTACCCGACCGACGCCGCCGACAACGCCGTGCAGGCCAATGTCGTCTCGGTCGGCTACTCCGGGCAGACCAACGTGCCGAACGGCCCGCAGGACACGATCACCGGCCCGGGCGGCAAATGCGTCGACGTCATCGGGGACGACACCGGCGTCAATAACACTGCCGTCAATCTCTGGGACTGCCAGTCCTACGCCGAGGATCAGCACTGGGAACACTTCGCCGACGACTCGCTGCGCACGCTCGGCCGCTGCCTGGACGTCACCGGTAACGGTACGGCGAATGGCGCGCAGGTGCAGTTGTGGGACTGCAATGGTGGGGGTGCTCAGGTCTGGCAGCAGCAGTCCGACGGTTCGTTGCGTAATCCGCAGTCCGGGCGTTGCCTGGATTCGCCGAGTGGGGCGACGGCGAACGGCACGCGGCTGCAGATCTATGACTGCAACGGCTCCCCGGCGCAGAAGTTCGCGGTCAACGGCGGTGGCGTGACCCTCGGCCCCGGCGGGAAATGCGTCGACGTTCTCGGCGACGACACGGGCGTCGACAGCGCCGCGATCAACCTCTGGGACTGCCAGTCCTACGCCGTGGACCAGCACTGGGTACACCTGTCCAACGGCGCCCTGCGCACCCTCGGCCGCTGCCTCGACGTCACCGGTAACGGCACGGCGAACGGTACGCAGGTGCAGTTGTGGGACTGCAATGGTGGGGGTGCTCAGGTCTGGCAGCAGCAGTCCGACGGTTCGCTGCGTAATCCGCAGTCCGGGCGCTGTCTGGATTCGCCGAGCGGGGCGACCGCGAACGGTACGCGGCTGCAGATCTACGACTGCAACGGCTCCCCGGCGCAGAAATTCGCCCTGAGCTAGCCGACCCACCCTCGGCGAGGCCCGCCGATCTGGCGGGCCTCGCCACCCGCTTGTCCTGCAGCACCCCCACGGCACCTTCGGCTGGAGCTCCCCATGCGAGTACAGCGACGTATCCTCCCCGCCCGTACCGCTGCCGCCGTCATCGCCGGACTCGTCCTGCTCGGTGTCGCGCCGAGAACAGGCGTCGCGTCGGCGGACACCGCACCCCAGGCGGCGGTGTGCTTCCTGTCCTGCGACACGCTCGACCCGTCGAAGGCCGGGCAGGAGACGTTCCCCGTCCCGGAAAAGAACATCAACGGCCGCAAGCTCGTGCTCCATGTCTCCGGCGCGGACGGAATGGCGTGGGGCAGCATCGACAACGGCACCACCGGCGACGCCGTGTGGCTCGACCGGTCCTGGGACGGCGGGAACACGTGGGAGGGCCTGCTCGGCAAGGCGAGCATCCCGAGCACGTGGACCGGCACGCGAACGCTCATGTACAACATCTCCGATCCGCGGAACCACCGCCGCGGCCTCATCCGGGCCTGCGGTGACGCCAACGCGGTCGCGTGCACGGACTGGGTCTACCCGACGGTCTGCGACGTCCGCTGCGACCGTACCGACGCCGGCCAGGCGAACGGCGACACCGAGCCCGTCCCGGCGACCACGCTCTCCGGCCGCGTGATCCGCCTGCACGTCGACCAGAACGGGATGGCGTGGGCCGGCATCGAGGCGGGTGCCGCAGGCGACGAGGTGTGGCTCGACCGTTCGTGGGACGGCGGCGCCACGTGGCCCGACGGCTCCTCGCTCGGCCGCGTCTCGGTCCCCGGCGGCGCGACCGCCACCCGTACGACGATGTTCGCCACCCGCGACCCGCGTGGCCGCCTCTACGGCGGAGCCGTCCGAGCGTGCGGCCGAGCGGTGACCGGGCAGAACGGCAGCTGCACCGCATGGGCCCGGCCCGCACCGTCCCGCGCGTCGGCGGCCGCCGACGCGCTGATGTACTCCTACGACCCCTACACCGGCTGGTGGCCCAGCAGCTGGTGGAACTCGGCCGCCACGCTCACCGCGCTCATCGACCACGGCGACCGCCAGTACGACTGGGTGATCGCCCGCACGTTCGACCAGAACAAGGGCGTGTTCCCGGCCGGGCAGCGCAGCTCCGACCCGGTCGAGGGGAACTTCATCAGCCGCGCCATCGACGACAGCGCCTGGTGGGGTCTCGCGTGGGTGGCGGCGTACGACCACACCGGCGACCAGCGGTACCTGACGATGGCCACCACGATCGCGGACTACGTGCAGCAGTACTGGGATCCGAGCACCTGCGGCGGCGGGGTGTGGTGGGACCGCGAGCGCACGTACAAGAACGCGGTGACGAGCGGCCTGTACCTGCGGCTCGCCGCGTCGATCCACCGCCGGACCCCCGGCGACACGGTCTGGCTGCAGCGCACCCGAACGGCCGCGACCTGGTACCTGAACAGCGGCCTGATCAACTCCGCGAACCTCGTCAACGACGGCCTCACCCAGGACTGCCACAACAACGGCCAGACGGTCTGGACGTACAACCAGGGTCTGGCCATCGGCGGCCTGGTCGAGGCGTGGCGCGCCACCGGCGACGCCACACTGCTCGACGCGGCACGACGGCTCGCGGACGCGGCGATCACGGGTCTCACGCGCGACGGGATACTGGCCGAGTCGTGCGACGTCGGCCAGAGCACGTGTGACGACAACCAGAAGCAGTTCAAGGGCATCTTCAGCCGTTACCTGGCCGACCTCGCGGCGGCCACCGGAGCGCCCGCGTACCGGTCCTTCGCCCAGCGGCAGGCGGACTCGATCTGGGCCCACGACCGCGACGCGCTCAACCGGCTCGGCCAGCGCTGGGCGGGCGGCAGCCCCAACGTGTTCGACTGGCGCACGCAGGCCAGTGGCCTCGGCGCGCTCGACGCCGCGAGCTGATAAGCCGACCCCGCCGGATGGGGCGCGCCGACCGCCGGGTCCTTGAGTTTCGCCCGGCGGTCGGCCACCGTCTCGGACATGCAGGTGGGGTTGCACGCGCTGGGCGTCGGGGACGGCGCCCGCCCGGAGATCGTACGGGCGGTGGCGGAAGCCGCCGAGGCTCACGGCTTCGCGAGGTTGTGGTCGGGTGAGCACGTGGTACTGGTCGACGCGCCGGCGTCCCGCTACCCCTACTCCGCCGACGGGCGGATCGCCGTCCCCGCCGACGCGGACTGGCTGGACCCGTTCCTCACCCTGACTTTCGCGGCGGCCGTGACCACCACGATCGGGCTGGCCACGGGCGTGCTGCTGCTGCCCGAGCACAACCCGGTCGTGGTGGCCAAGCAGGCCGCGACGCTGGACGTGCTCTCCGGCGGGAGGCTCACCCTCGGGATCGGCGTCGGCTGGTCGGCCGAGGAGTTCGCCGCGCTCGGCGTCCCCTTCGCCGACCGCACCCGGCGCACGGCGGAGTACGTCGCCGCGATGCGCGCCCTGTGGTCGAACCGCGTGGCCTCGTTCGACGGGGAGTTCGTTCGCTTCGACGCGATCCGGGTCAATCCCAAGCCGGCGTACGGCCGGCGGATGCGGGTCGTGGTGGGTGGGAACAGCGATGCGGCACTGCGCCGGGTCGCCACGCTCGGAGACGGGTGGTACGGGTTCAACCTCCCGGCCGCCGCCGTCGAGGAGCGCGTCACCGCTCTCGTGGCGGAATGCGCGCGTCAGGGCCGCTCGCCGGCGGAGCTGACCATCGCCGTCGCGCTGAGCGACGGCAGCCCCGACCTGCTACCCGGCCTGGCCGAGATCGGCGTGACCGAACTGGTCGTCGCCGCGGCACCGCCGGCGACACCGGACGCGGCCACCCGTTGGGTCGCCGACCTCGCCGACCACTGGATCACTCCCGGCCGATAAGCGGGCATGCGATCGAGGCGTGCGTGCTCATCCGCTCGCCTCGGTGCTCGGCGTGCGGTCGAACCGTTCCGTTACCGCACGCCATACGTTTCGCACGCCCCGAACATCTCGACGGGCCGGGGAGTCGTAGCTGATGGATCACGGTCATATCGGCGGTTGGGGATGAGATGCGGAAGCTGGACCGGCGTCAGGCGTTGCTGTCGATCGGTGCTGCCGGTGTCGGCTTGGCGGCGGGTGCGGTGCCCGAATTCCTTCGTGGCAGCGACGCGACGACGACGACGCCACGACACGTACGCAAGGCGGCCCACACCGCTCCGCCCGATCCCGGCTACGCGCACGGCCGGCCGCTGCAGGCGCTGCGCCGCCCGATCCACAACCTGCACGACCTCCAGCCGGCGGCACCGCCGAACGCGGTGGCGTTGACCATCGACGACGGCCCGCATCCGGTGTGGACGCCGAAGATGCTGGATCTGCTGGCCGAGTTCGGCGTTCCGGCGACGTTCTCGCTCATCGGGGAGCAGGTCACCGAAGAACCGCGGTTGGTCCAGCGGCTCGTCGCGAGCGGGCACCAGGTGTCCGACCACACGGTGACGCACCCGTTGAACCTGCCCAACCTCACGGCGACCCGGATCCGGGAGGAGATCGGCGGCGCGCACGACAGGATCGCGCAGACCACCGGTGTGGCACCCAAGTTCTTCCGCTCTCCGGGCGGCGCGTGGTCGCAGCAGATCATCGACGTCGCCGCCGAACACGCCATGATCTGCATCGACTGGCAGGTCGACCCGCGTGACTGGGCCCGCCCCGGCACCATGACGATCACGGACAAGCTGCTGCGCGCGCAGGCGGGCGACATCCTGCTCTGCCACGACGGCGGCGGCGACCGGTCCGAGACCATCCGCGCGCTCCGGACGGTCATCCCCGCGCTGAAACAGCGGGGCCTCACCTTCGTCGCCCTGTGACCCTTGCTCGGTGAGCGTGTCCGGTGCGAGCGGCCGCCGGACACGCCCAGCCCGGCATGGCTCAGCAGTCGACGAGCTCGGGTTTCTGGTTGAGGATCTGGGCGCGGGCGGTGACGAACTCCCGGTACGCGCGGTCGGCGCCGGGGCGGAAGACGGCGACCCGGTGGCAGTTCTGGAAGGCCAGTCGTACGCCGAAGTGGCCTTCGAGGGCGGCGCGCATGGCGTCGCTGGCCATCATCCGCAGGAGCTGGCCGCGGGCGGTCTCGTCCGGCGGCGGGGTCTGGTTGTCGGCGAACTCGCCGCCACCATCCCGCAGTTCCTCGACGAGGCCGGTGACGACCTGCCAGCCGTAGGGCAGGGAGGAGCGGATGCAGTCGACGAACGCCGCGTCGTCGACATCGCCGCGCTGGGCGTCCTGAAGGAGTTGCGGGGGCACGGTCAGCGACATGGGTTCTCCTGTCGGATCGATGGGATCGTCTCGGTTGTCTTCATCTGCGGCGGCCCCACAGTGGCCGGACCGGCCGTGGTGCGGCGGCTGCGTCGTCGCGTGGCGATCGTGTTCCGGGCGGCGGCCGTGGCGAGGGACAGGGCGAAGGCGGCTCCGGTGACCACGGTGATGGTGCCTCCGGTGGCGACGTCGTACCTGGTGGAGATGAGCACGCCGGTCAGTCCGCTGCCGGCGCCGGCGGCCACCGCGATCGCGGTCATCATCCTGATGTCGTGGGTCCACAGGCGGGCGATGGCGGCCGGGGCGACGAGCACGGCGACGGCCAGGATCGCGCCGACGGCGGGTACGGCGACGACGATGACGGCCTCGACGGTCAACAGCAGGGCGATATCGATGCCGGTCGTGCTGCGGCCGGATGCGGCGTAGCCGCCAGGATCGAACGCGCGGAAGGTGAGATGGCGGCCCGCGACGACGAGAAGGGCGGCGACGATGAGACCGACCAGGGTCACCGCGAGCAGATCGCCGTTTCCGACGGTGAGGATCTGGCCGACGGTGTAGGCGGTCAGGTCCTTGGAGAACCCGTCGCGCGCCGACAGCAGGACGACGCCGAGCGCGAAACCGGCCGACAGCACGATCCCGATCGCCGTGGTGGTGTCCTGCTCCGGTCTCCGGGACAAGGCCAGGACGCCCAGCACGATCAGTATGCCGAACAGCCCACCGCCGACATACAGGTTCACGCCGGCGATCGCGGCCAGGACGACGCCGGGGAAGGTCGCGTGGGTCATCGCGACGGTGAAGAACGGCAGCCGCCGCAGGAGGATCTGCACACTGATCAGGCCGCCGACCGTGCCGAGGAGCACGGCCTCGAGGATCGCCCGGTCGACGGCGGTCATGCGGGCCTCCGCGCGGGGCGCAGCCCTCGCCGGATCTCCCCAGAGGCGAGCGCGCCGACGTAGCAGGTGATGAGCACGAGGACGACGGTGCCGCCGGAGGCCAGCCGCAGCCCGTGGTGGACCGAGGCGTCGTAGCTGATCGCCAGGCCCGCCCAGCCGGCCAGGGCTCCGAGGGCGGCGGCGATCGGCACGATCAGCGCGAGCCGGTCGGACACCACGCGGGCCACGGCGGCGGGGACGATGAGCAGTGCGATGACCAGGACGGTCCCGACGGCGCGTACGGCGGCGACCACGACGAGCGCGACGATGGCGTTCGTGACCAGATCGAGGAGACCGAGCCGGTACCCGGCCGCCTGGGCGCCCTCCGGATCGAAGGCGCGGGCGATCAGCGGCCGTCGCAGGAGGATCAGCGCGGCGATGACCAGGGCGGTGACCGCGAGGGTCTCGGCGAGCTGCTGGGGCGTGACGGCGAGGATTCGGCCGAACAAGAACACCGTCAGGTCGGCCGTGTACCCCGACTCGCGGGAGACGAGGACGACGCCGATGGCGAAGAAGGTGGTCAGCAGCACCGCGAGGGCGGCGTCCTCGGTGACGGCCCGATGCCGGGTCAGGAGGGTGAGGAGGACCGCGGTCGCGGCCGCGGCCGGCAGCGCGCCCCAGAAGACGCCGCCTTCGCCGCCGAGGAGATAGCCGATGACGACGCCGGGGAAGACGGTGTGGGTCAGGGCGTCGGTCATGAACGCCAGGCGGCGCAGCAGGATGAGCACGCCGACGGTCCCGGCCAGCGCTCCGAGGATCACCAGCTCGGCGAGGGCTCGCGCCATGAACGGGAACCGAAAGGGTTCGATGAAGATCTGCTCCATGGCCCGGCCTCAGGAGTGGGCGACGATGACGCGGTCGCCGCGTAGTTCCAGGGCGTGCCCGCCGTAGGTGGCGCGCAGCCGGTCGGGCGTGAGGGTCACGTCCGTGGGGCCGAAGCCGTACTGCCGGCGGTTGAGCAGGCAGACCTCCTCACAGGCGAGGTGGGCGAGCGCGAGGTCGTGGGTGGAGACGACCACCGCGGTGCCGTCCCGCTTCAACAGCGCGATGGCGTCGAGCAGCGCCTGTTCGCTGACGGCGTCGACGCCGTTGAACGGCTCGTCCAGCAGGAGCAGGCGTGGTTCGGCGGCGATGGCGCGGGCCAGCAGCACGCGCTGGCGCTGCCCCCCGGACAGCGTGCCGAAGCGATGCCGCGCGCGGTCGGCCAGGCCGACCTGCTCCAGGGCCCGGCGGGCGGCCTCCTTGTCGGCGGCCTTGGGACGGCGCAGCCATCCGATCCGCCGGTAGCGGCCCATGAGGACCACCTGGCCGACCGAGATCGGGAATTCCGGGTCCAAGGTGTCGGCCTGGGGGACGTACGCGACGTCGCGGCGGGCCTGCGCCGGCGTCGTGCCGAGGACGGTGATCCGTCCCCCGGCGAGCGGGACGAGTCCCAGGATCGCCTTGATGAGGGTGGACTTGCCGGCGCCGTTCGGGCCGATCAGAGCGACGGCCTCGCCAGGGGCGACCATGCCGTCGATGTTCTCCAGCGCGAGGGCCGGACCGTACGCGACGGTGACCTCGTCCAGGTCGAGCGCCGGCGGCGGGATGTCGGGTTCCACGGTCAGCCCTTCAGCGCGGTGACGATGGTGGTGGTGTTGTGCCGCTCCATGGCGAGGTAGGTGGCCCCGGCTGAGCCGGCCGGTCCGAGGGTGTCTCCGTACAGGGAGTCCTCGCCGGACTCGACCTTCACCCCGGCCTGCTTACCGATGGCCTCGGCGGTCTTGGGCGGAAGGGAGGACTCGGAGAAGATCGCCTTCACGCCGGTCGCCTTGATCTTGGAGACCAGGGTGCCCAGCTGCTTGCCGGACAGTTCGGCGGAGGTGTCGAAGCTCGGGATGATCGAGCCGACGAACGTCAGGTGGTAGCGGTCGATGTAGTAGCCGAACGCGTCGTGGTTGGTGACCAGCTTGCGCTGATCGGCGGGGATCGTGCCGATCTGCCCGGCGATCCAGGAGTCCATCTGGTCCAGCTTGGTGGTGTAAGAGGTGAGGTTCGCCTCGTACGTCGCCTTGTCGGCCGGGTCTTTGGTCTCCAGCGCGGTGGCGATGTTGCGGCTCATGATCTCGGCGTTCTTGGGGTTGTGCCAGATGTGGGGGTCGCCGGCGGCCTCTTCGTCGGTCCCGTTGCCCTTGCGGACGGCGACGCCTTTGCTGGTGTCGACGAGGGTGCCGTGGAACCCCGCGGACGTGATCGTCTGGTTCAGCCACCGCTCCAGACCGACGCCGTTCTCCACCACCACGTCCGCCTCCGCGATGGCCTGGACGTCGGCGGGGGAGGGCTCGTAGTCATGGGGGTCGACGTTGGGTTTGAGGATCTGGGTGACGGTGACCTTGTCGCCGCCGATGTTCCGGGCGAAGTCGGCGACCTGCGTGGTCGTGGCCACGACCTTCAGCTTCCCGCCGCCGCTCGCCGAGCCGCCGGCGTCGCTCGCGGAACTGGAACCGCCGCAGGCCGCGGTCGTGGCCAGCAGGGCCGCCAGAACAGGTGCCGCCAGCTGCCGGGTTCTCATGCGCAACGTGTCTCCTCGGGCCGGGCTCGAATCTCATGTAAATGAAAACGGATGTCATGTTCGCCTTAACGGGAATGATTGTCAATATCGATAGATGTCAGTACGGTCGACCCGTATGGCCCGGCACACCCCGGGCGACGATCGCGTGATGGGAGCATCGAGGAGATCGCCGTGCGGCCGTACGCGGCCGGGCCGTCGCCGACGCGGCGCAGGCGTCAGGCGCTGGAGGCGATGGAAGGCCGGTCGTCAGAGCGGATCACGGCCGAGGCCGACGTCGAAGTCGACCGGCGTCAGGCCGAGGTGTACGGCGTGTGCGGTCCGTGCCCGCGGACCGGAGGTGACGGCCTGGGGGGTCGACGAGAGGCGACCGTTCCGGCGGAGGCTCGTCTATCGGCATGCCGCAGTGCCCAGGACGTCCGCGCCGAGCGGCGTCGCTGTGGCGAGCGCGTCGGCGGCAGACGGCGAAGGGCCCCGCGCGTGAGAACGCGCGGGGCCCCGGTGGATCACGGTCAGGATGCGTTGATGGCGACGTCGTCGAGTACGAAGCTCGTCTGCAGTGCCGAGTCCTCGGTGCCGCTGAACGATAGCGTCACCGTCTGTCCTGCGTAGGACGACACGTCGAAGGTCTTCTGCACGTATCCGCTGGCGGCGTTGGCGTTGCTGTAGGTGGCGAGCGTGGTGCTGCCGATCTTGACGGTCAGCTTGTCGTAGACGGTGCTGCCGGTCTCGCTGGTGTCGATGTGCAGCCAGAAGCTGAGCGAGGCCTTGCACCCGGACGGGATGGTCACGGACTGGGTGGCGCTGTCGGTGTGGGTGGTGCCGTATCCGTCGAGCCAGGCGAAGTAGCTGCCGGAGTGGGCGGTCTCACCGCTGCCGTTGGAAGAGACGACGCCGGAGGTCGTGGTCCACGGTGTGGTGCCGGACTCGAAGCCACCGTTGCTCACCTTGTTACCCGGCGAGGAGCAGCCACCGCCGACCGAGTTCACGGTCCACGTGAACGACGCCGACCCGGAGGCTCCCGTGGAGTCCTTGGCGCTGATGGTGACGTTCGAGGTGCCCGCGGTGGTGGGCGTGCCGGAGATCAGGCCGGTCGAGGAGTTGATCGACAGCCCGGCGGGCAGGCCCGTCGCGCTGTAGGTCAGCGTCTGGCCCGAGGTGGAGTCCGTCGCGTTGATCTGCAGGCTGACCGCCGTGCCGACCGTGCCGGTCTGGCTGCCCGGGTTGGTCACCGTGACGGTGTTGCCGCCGCTGGAGCCGCTGCCGAACGCCGTCACCCCGTTCGGGGTGCCGAGCCCGGTCGGGCCGTCGTACCCGGAACCGGCCGTGCACAGGTACGAAGGGCTGCACGACCCGTTGCTGCCGGAGGTGACGTCGTTGAGCGAACCGGTGTGAGCGTACGGGTAGGACGCCGGGTAGGCCCCGGACGCGGGCGGGCCCGCCAGGGCGTACACGCCGGCGATGAGCGGCGACGACGCGCTGGTGCCGCCGACGACCAGCCATCCGCCCGTCCCGTAGGTGTCGTAGACCGCGAGGCCGGTGTTCGGGTCGGCGACGGCGGAGACGTCGGCCACCGACCGCTTGGAGCAGCCCGAGTCCTTCTGCCAGGACGGCTTCGGGTCGTAGGAGGAGCAGCCGGATCCCGCACCGGACCAGGCCGACTCGCTCCAGCCGCGCGAGTTCGAGGCCTTGGACAGCGAGGTCCCGCCGACCGCGGTGACGTACTGCGACGCCGCCGGATACTCGACCCCGTACCCGCTGTCACCCGAGGACACGGTGATCGCGACACCCGGGTGGTTGAAGTACGTGGAGTCGGTGCTCGTGTCGCTGGAGTCCTCCGAGCCGCCGTAGCTGTTCGACACGTACTTGGCGCCGAGGGAGACCGCGGTGTTGACCGCCGTGCCGAGGTCGTCGGTGGACGGCTGGCTGGCCTCGACGAGCAGGATGTGGCAGTTCGGGCAGGCCGCGGAGACCATGTCGAGGTCGAGGGACTCCTCTTCGCCCCAGCCGGAGTCGGCGGTGGGCGGGGTGCTGCCGCCGGTCTCGTTGACCTTCTTGAAACAGCCGTTCGCGGTCGTGCAGGCGGACAGGCCGTACTGGGAGCGGTAGGTGGCCAGGTCGGACTCGGCGTTGGGATCGTCGTAGGCGTCGACGATGGCGACGGTCTGACCCGATCCGGCGGATGAGGACGGCAGGGCGTACGCGCTCTGCAGGTCGGAGGCGCCGAGCCCGGAGGGTGCGAGGTTCGGCTGGATCCCCTTGCGCGCGGTCACGTCGGTGCGTACGAGCGACAGGCAGGCCATCTGGCCGTGACGGGTCGGGGTCGCACACGCCCGCTTGACCGGCGCGGACAGGTGCGGTGCGGCGGCGGGCCGGGCGACGGAGGGGGCCGCGGAGGCGTGCGCCGGTGCGGTGGTGGTCAGCAGGGCGACGGGCAGGGCGAGTGCGGCCACGAGGGTGAGGCCGAGGCGTCGCAGACGAACACGGGTGGATGGGGGTGACATCCTTGCTCCCTTTCTGGCGGGAGGCCGGATACGGCGGGGTCGACCGTTCTCCGGCCGTTGACACCACGGCTAGTGGTGTTGCGCGCAACGTAAGATCCGGATATAAGGCGGTCAATGTTCCTTTACTTTCTTTTGACCCAGGGTGTCCGGTTCCGGACTTTTTGGGACCGAGCGGGGTGGCGCGGACACGCCCGGTAGCGTGGGAGGCGTGGCGGAGATGGGAGATCTGTCCCAGCAATTCATCGACTTGGGGCTGACCGGATATGAAGCGCGTGCCTATCTCGCGCTTCTCGCCCGAGACCGCTACACGGCGGCGCAACTCGCACGCGAATCGGGAGTGCCCCGCCAGCGCATCTACGACGTGCTCGCAGGGCTGACCGAGCGCGGACTGGTCCGGGTACTGCCGGGAGGCACCACCCGATACACCGCGGTCGAGCCGGCCTCGGCGGTCGAGCGCCTCATGGCCGCCCGCCGGGCGGAGATCGACCGTCTGGAACAGGCCACGGTACGGCTCGTCGAGTCACTGGCGCCCGTCTGGTCCCGTGGCAGGCAGGAGAGCGACCCCCTGGACTACGTCGAGGTGCTGCGCGGCCGTGAGGTGCTGGGCGAACGAATCGGCGAGATCCAGGCCGATGCCCGACAGGAGATCCTCGCGGTCGCCAAACTCCCGTACCTGCTCGACGACAACACCGCCGGCGCCACCACGATCCGGCGACTGACGCGATCAGGCGGACGCGTCCGGTGCGTCTACGAACGCGCCGCCCTCGACGACCCGGCTCTCCTCGCCGACATCCGGCGCTACACCGCCGCTGGGGAGGAGGCGCGGGTGGCCGCCAACCTGCCCATGCGCATGTGGATCGTGGACGGCGTCCGGGTGGTGATGTCGCTGCGCGACCCGGTGGCGGGGTCCGGCTCCACCACCAACATCGTGATCGAGCACGCCTCCCTGGCACAGTGCCTCACGTACGCCTTCGAGACGATCTGGACCGGCGCCGACCCGGTCACCTGAGCGCGATGACGGTCCGGTCAGTGGATGATCATCTGGTGCTACCATCCCCCGGATGAAGGCGGCAGCTCTCGAACAGGCGCTGCGCGATCACCCTGACGATCTCGTCTCGTGGCGTGCCTATGCGGACCGGTTCCTCGAACAGGGTGACGCCCGCGGTGAGCTGATCAAGCTCGCGCAGCGTCACGCGCAGGCCCGTCCCACCGATCGCGATGCCCTGGAACACGAGATGGACGCGCTCGTGAGGGAGCACCGGCAGAGCTGGGACGCGGCGCTGCCGCCGGGGGCGACCGTCCTGGCGCGTCGGCACGGATTCGCCACGAAGGTCGCCGTCGAATGGTCCGACAGTGCACCCGTGCTGATCGAGCAGGTCATGCGGGCCCCCTTTGTGACCGCGCTGCGGATCGCACCGGCCGCCGATGAGTCAGAGGAGTACTGGGAAGAGGATTACGACGAGGAACCTGAGCCGACCTCGTCTCCGGACCTCGACACCGGCGCGCTCGCGACGCTCAACATCGGCCGGCTCGTCGAACTCGATCTCTCCTACTTCCGCATCGGCGCGCTCGGGGCCCAGGCCCTCGCCGTCTCGACGTACTTCCGCCTGGAGGCGTCCGACGCCGCCTCGACCGTGATGGGGGGACTTGAGGCGCTCGACCTGCGGTACTCCCGCATCGGCGACGCCGGCCTGGCGGCCCTCGCGGCGTCCCCGTACTTCAGCGGCGCTCGCCGCCTGCGCCTCCAGCGAAACCTGCTGACCGCGGAGGGTATACGCGCGCTCCATCGTTTCGAGGGGTTGGCCGAGCTCGACCTGCGATACAACGAGATCGGCGCGGAGGGGGCGCAGGCCCTGCTCGAGGCGCCGTTCATCGGCTCGCTCCGGCGGCTGCTGCTGTACCGCGACGACGTCGGAGACGCCGGCGCGAAGACGCTCGCGTCCGCCCCTGGACTCCCGCCCGCGCTGCGCAGTTACTGGAGGAGTGTATGAGCATCGAGCTCCGCGATCGTTTCTTCGCGCTGTCGACCGGCAGGGCCCCCGCCGAAGAGGTCGCCCGGTACCGCGCCCAGGTGGACGCGACCGACAGCGAGCCCACCGCGACGCTCGACGGGCTGGCGGTCTGCTGGCACCCGACGTCACGGTTCAAGGCGGTGCGCTTCGTCGATGCCGAGCGCCTCGACGCCGGCGTGCGCGACCTGTTCGCCCGGCCCAGTGAGACCGCGCCGTACCTGGCCGCCGTCTTCGTCGATCCGAGCGAGCTGTCGTTCCGCACGTTCGAGAACATCCTTCCGCTCGACCGCCTGTTCGCGGACGCCGGGCCGGACCTGGAGCTCATCGAGCTCACCGAGCGCGCGGAGTTCGCGAAGGAGGCGTACTCGTTCGCACTGCGGCTCCCGGCCGCTGCCCGCGCCCGCCTTGAGCACCTTGACTCGCTCGACCTCTACGTCCCGCCGCTCAACGCCGCCTCGCGCGGCGGCGACCGCTTCATCTTCCACTCGGCGCTGCTCGCCGAGGCGCTCACCGCGGCGGTGGCCAAGGCGATGCCGGAGTCGTCGCTCGACGGCTTCTCGCACGTGAACCCCGTGTTCCGCTGCAACCGCTTCGAGCCGGGCGACGCCAACTTCCACCGTCACCGCGACACGCCGTACTACGACGCCTCCCGTCGGCACGTCTCCCGTTACACGGTCCTGCTCTACCTCACCGGCGGGTCGGGCGCGCCCGCCCTCGACCTCACCGGGGGCGGTGCGCTCGCGGAGATCGAGCCCTTCACCTGTGTGATCTTCGACCAGCGGTACGAGCACGAGGGCGCGCCCTACCACGATGGCCGCAAGGTCTTCCTGCGGACCGAACTCGTCTTCACCGATCCGGACGTCACGCACGATCCCGAGATCGGCGCGCTGTTCAGCAAGGCCTGTTATCTGACCGGCGAGAGCGTCTTCGCTCCCGAGCTCGCCCGCCATGTCGACGCCTACTACAACCAGGTCGCCGCGGCGCACTGGAACGGCCTCGCTCCCGGTTCCACCCGCGAGCCTTTCGTCCACAAGCGGTTCCGCGGCGCGCATTTCGTCGCGAACGGCTATGACTTCTGGTTCGCCAAGAGCGACGAACTCTCGCCGGCCGAGTGCGCCGCGATCACGCTGCTCGACTATTTCAACTGCAAGGTCGGCGACGCCTCGTTCCGTTCCCTGTGCGACTCAGAGGTGATCGAGGCCGACGGCACGGACTGGATCCCGCCCTTCCTCAAGGACAAGCGCGCCCTCGAGGACGAGCGCGGCGAGTCGCCGCTCGCGCCGTTCGACAAGTCCATGCTGTTCCCCGAGCCAGAGAAGCCCGACACCCGCGAGCTGCCCGACTGTGCTTGCGGGATCTGCAGCGGAGGCATGATCGGCCCCAATAATCTCGACACCACGCGCAACGCCGACATCATCGAGCACTACACGCGCGCACAGGACTCCGCGAAGGCGGACATCATGCCGGCGCCGATTCTGATGCTCGGCGAGGACGTCCTTCTCGATCCGAACAGGTTCGTCGTTGAGGGCAACCGCATCCACGTTCTCGGCAAGGAGTCGCTGACGCCGGTGAACTTCGCCTCCTGCCAGGGCGGTCCCCCCGTTCCCCCGGCCGAGGACTTCATCACCACCGCGGCCACCGTCGACGTGGCGCACTTCCTCGTCCCGCCGATCCTGTTCGCCGAGTCCGCCGACTGCTATCACCTGAAATTCGACTTCTTCCGTAACTCCTGGATGGTGAATCACGAGCAGTCCACCGTGTCCGTCCCGATGATCCGTCCGCTCGAGGACTCCGACCTCGACGGGGACTGGGAGGACTACGACGACGAGGAGTGGGAGGACGACGAGGACGAGGACTACGAGGACGAGGATTCCCCCGCCGGCGCGCCGGCGGAGGCATCGACGGCCCAGGTGAACTGACTACCCTGACGCGGACAGTTCGCCCATCCGGCCCAGGGCGGTTATCCAGAAGCGCTGCCGTTCCGGGGTCTGCCCGACCAGGTAGGTGGCGCGCAGCTTCGGCGGCAGGTACGGGAGCAGCCGGGCCACGACGTCGAGATGCTTCTCCAGCTGGGACACCTCGGCGTTGGAGAACACCTGGTGGACCAGGTCGGTGTCGTCGGTGCCCTCCTCGGTCGTCTCGGCCGCGCTCGACAGCCGGGCCTCCCAGCTCGGGCAGTTGCCGGCGAGCTCCGCCAGGCCGATCTGCGGCCGGTCGGCCAGGCGGGCCTCCAGCCCGGACAGCGGCACCGGCGCGTACTCGCCGTCGCCGAGATAGATCAGGCCCGACTGCAACGGCATGTCCGCCTGATGCAGCTTGATCAGCCGCTCCAGAGTGCGCTTGGTGATCCAGTCCCGGCCCTCGTCGTCGATGTCGTTCTTCCACCACTCCAGGACCGTCTCGGCCGTCTCACCGTACGTCGATATCAGCCACTCGTTGGCCGGGATGTCCTCCGGGAGCACCTCGTAGCTGATGGTGAACCGGCTGGCCTGGGCCACGTTGTTGCTCGTCACGAGCAGCTTGCGGCCCAGGTGGTACGGCGGGTTCTGCAACGCCACCTGCGCCCGCAGGTTCGGGATCGGGCGTCCGGCGAGCGTCCACTCCTGGGTGATCTCCATCAGCTTGGCGAAGGTCGCCTTGTCCTTCGGCCGGTTGTACTCGTCCCAGACCAGCACCTTGGGCTTCGGGTCGAGCAGCGACCGGGCGAGCATGGCGTCCAGCGACCCGTCCCGGGTGGGCACCGGCACGCACAGGTCCTCGACGTTGGTCACCGGCAGCGAGAAGTAGACCGGTTCCTCGCCGGTCTCCTCCCTGGCGATCTGCTTGGTGATCTCCGTCTTGCCGCACCCGGGCGGACCCTGCAGCAGGACCGCCCAGCGGTGGGTCATCGCGGCCCGGAGGATGCGACGGACCGGGTCGGCCACGGTGGCCGGGTTGCGCGCACCGACCGCCGCGGCGATGCCGTCGAGCACTTCCGCGGTGCGGTCCCGGCCCGGCTTACCGTCCTTCCTCTCCTCGGCCAGCGCCAGCCGGTGGCCGTTCAGCAACGGCAGTCCCCAGGCCAGCGGGAACCCGGCGCGGGCGCAGTCGAGAACGTGCTGCAGGGTGCGCGGCGAGAACAGGTGACGCAGGTGGGGGCTGAGCGCCGCCCACTGCCGGAACACCTCGCGCAGATCCCAGTCGGGATACCGCTCGGCCAGCGCCTGCCGCCACGCGGTGTCGTTCGCCGTCAGCCGGATGGTGACCATCCGGTCGAGAATCGCCAGGTCGGACCGGCGTACGCTGGTCTCGGCCAGCGACTCGTTGTCGGTGAGGAACACCCCGACACAGCCCAGCTCGCGCAGATCGTACTCACCCAGGGTCCAGTTGCAGGCGAGCTGCATGAGCTGCGACTGCACGGTGTTGCCGGCCTGCAGCGCGTCGTCGATGAGCAGGACGAACGGCTTGCCCGGAACGAGCTGCCGCATGATGAGCTGGCGGAGCACCAGCTCTCCACTGCGATCGTCGCGTACCGGGGCGTTGACCAGCAGGTCGTCCGGGGCGAGGTTGGCCGCGGGCAGGACCACCAGGGTGGTGCCGGGGAACCGCTTCGGCACGTACGACACGAATGTGGACGTCTTACCGATGCCGTGCTCGCCGAAGATCTGCCCGGTCTGGCCGATGGCGATCATCGCGTCGATGAACTTCTCGAGCTTCGCCGTGGGGCCGGGCGCGTCCGGGTAGGTGGCGGTGGTGTTCCAAGCGGGCACTACGGCGTTCTCCTCGGTCATCGTCCGGACGTGACCCGATGGCAGGCCATCGGGCGGTGATGGCGTTCCGGCCAGTCATCGCCGTTGTCGGTGATGAGCCAGATCCACCGGTCGGGATCGGCGGGGGTGACGTGGGGCGCGTACCCGTCGGTCACCATGATGATCGCGTCGGGTTCGGCCTCGAACCGCTTGCCGTTCACCGCGAGCCGCCCCTCGGCGTAGTCGACGACGTTCTGGAAATCGGTACCGCCTCCGCCCGACACGCGTTCCCCGGGGACGAACGGCACCACGACGCCGTCGAAGCTGAGCCAGTGGCTCTCCACCCCGTCGGTCCGCCCGACCAGGGTGGTCAGCCACTCGACCACGGAGTCGGGCATCGAGCCCGATGTGTCGAACGCGATGAGCACGACCTTCAGCCGCTCCGGTCCGCGCCGGGTCAGCATCGGGTCGTGGCCCAGCGCCAGCATGATCGCGCCATGCTTCTTCGGGTAGATCAGCCGGTCGCTCTCGTCCAGCTTCGAGGCGAGCACGTCGGTCAACCACTGCTGCCACCAGTCGATCCGGCGGGTCGTCGGAGTGGTGCCGCGCAGTTTGTCGAGGCCCAGGCCGCCCCACAACCGCTCCAGCCGTTCGCCGCCGTCGGCGGTGCGGTCGGCCAGGTCGAGCAGTTCGCCGCGCGCCGCGGGATTACCGCGCAGCGCGGCCTGCATCACCTCGCGTAGGACCTCGTCGCCCACATGCTCCACGGTCTCGGCGTCCATCGGGACGCCCCACCGACCGGCCCGGCCGCCTCCCCGCCCGAGGCCGCTGCTCCGGTCACCGTCCCGCTCATGGCCGCCGTCGCGGTCGCCGTCCCCGTCGGTCTCGTCGCCGGAGCCGGCGGCGCCACCGCCCAGGTCACCCTCCAGGCGGATGCAGTACGTCGGCCCGGGCTCGTGGAGCGTCTTCATTCGGCGCAACTCGCCGTACACCGTGAGGTCGGTGTAACTGAACTCGTCGTACGGCAGCGGGGACAGCCCTTGCCGCCGCAGGTCCTCCCGGTACGCCTGGTAGACCAGCTCCGGGTCGACGCCGACCGGCTCTCGCGGCTCGGTGCCGGCTCCAGCGCCGCCGGCCGGATCGGTGTCCCGGCCACCGGGCCGGGCGCGTGCCGGAATCGTGGGCAGGCCGGCCGGTTCCAACCGACGCAGGGCGACGTGATTGATGGCGACTTCGGCGGCCAGCGTGAACGCCGGGTCGGTACGCAGGTCCTCGTCCACATAGAGGTGCCGGTGCATCAGGTGCCGGGCCTCGTGGAACAGCACGAACTTGACCCCGTCGTAGCCCAACTCCAGGAAGAAGTACGGGTTGTAGAGCAGAGCACAGCTGCCGTCGCCGGTGGCCACCACCGCGGCGGTGGGGACCGCGACGGTGGGAATGTGGTGATGGCACTTCGCGTACAGCCAGGACGCCACCACGCTCTGTCCGACTCCGAAATCCAGCAGTGCGGACTCCTTGCGCCGCCGGGCCTCCTCGACCACCTCCGGGTCGCCCGGCTCCTCCGCCATCAGCCGACGCAGGTCCGACAGGCGGGGCTCACGAAGCAACGACACCTCTGCCTCCCGATTCCCATTGGCCAGGGCGAGCCCGTCGGGCATGCCGCTTCCCCGCGGACGGTCCGCTTCCATCGTGATCGATCTTGTCCCGCCCGCAGGCACGATAGCGGGCCGATGCGACGAAATACGCCGTCGATCGATCAGCGGTACCGGACACGCCCTGGAGCCGAGACGGAAGTGCCCCGCTCTGTCGCCGAAGTGACAGAGCGGGGCACGAAGGGAACGGATCGCCCCTGATGGTCAGGCGCCGCCGCAGGTGAGTACCGGGTTTGCCCAGTCTCCGTGGTCGTTGCCGTTGCCGTCACCGCCGTCGCCCACGGACAGGTCGAGGACCTGGCCGCCGGTGACGGGGACGTCGATGTCGACGGGCGTCGACTTTCCGTTCAGCACCGGGGTGGTGGTGAGCACCTTTCCGTCGAGGATGACGGAGAAGGTGACGGTGCCCGGGTCGCCGTTGTCCACGCCCACGGTGGCGGTGAACCGGCTGCACTGACCGGCGAGGTACACCTGGACGTCGCTGGGTGAGTTGGTGCCCAGGCCCTTGGCGTACACCGTGCCGCCGAGCTTGAGCGGGGTGCCGTCGCCCGCCGCGGTGTTGCCGACGCTCTGGTCGCGTTCCACCGGCCCCCATCCGTTGGTGGCCGACATGAACGGCAGGTCGCTGACCTGGTCCTTCCCCGCCGGCGGGGCGGACGGTATCGCGGTGATGACCCGTTCGTCGGCGACGGTGGCGGGCCGGCCGCGCTGGACCATGGTCGCGGTGGCCGTGAACGCGCTGGTCTTGTCCACGGTCGCGGGCGCGGTGACGTCCCAGCTGAAGGTCGCCGACGCGCCGGGTTCGATCCGCTTCGCGCCGGACGGGGCCGGCTGCGGGTTGACCGTCCAGCCGTCCGGTGCGGCGAGCTTGGCCGTCACACCGAAGGCCGTGGGCTGGTCGGCCGGCACCGAGACCGTCGCCGTCGCGGTGAAGTGCTGCCCGGCGCCGGCCGATCCGGGCACCTGCAGGCCGACCTGCGCACCGGGCGCGGCGGGCATGGCGTAGCGCGCCCGGCTGTACCGGGGGCTGTCGTTCTGCGCGACGCCCAGCGAGGAGGCGTAGCTGCCGTAGTTGGTCAGGGCGACCGTGCCGAGGCCGCCGGTGGAGCCGTCGAGGTTCCAGACGGCGATGGCGATGCGGTTGCTCCCGTGCGGGTTCAGTACGCCGTTCGGGATCGGGAAGCTGTGCTGCGGTCCGAGGTAGTTGACGTAGTTGCCCATGTGCCAGCCGTTGACGTAGACCTCGGCGCGGTACTTACGGGACGGGTTGTCGGTGAAGGCCAGGCCGAGCGAGGTGTCCTGTCCCTTGGGCAGGTTCAGGTCGGCGTCGGTGGTGTACCAGGAGACCCCGGGGGTCGTGTCGGTGGCGGGAAGCCGCACGGGGGACCAGTTGTCGGTGGGGTAGCCGGGCAGCATCCAGCCGGCCCGCTCGCCGTACAGGCCGCCGGTGGCCAGCGGGCCGCGCACGGTGTCGACGGGGGTTTCGCCGCCGCGTACACCCTGCAGCCGCCAGGTGACGGTGTTCAGCGGGTCGCCGGTGAGGGTGGCGCCGGTCAGACCGCGGGCGGCCTTGTTGCCGTTGGACTCGTTGTAGTCCTCCTCGTGGCCCATGTTCACGGTGAGGACGGACAGGACGTTGTCGCCGCCGGTGTGCGCGGTGCCGGCCGGGAAGGTGTACGTCTTCTGGCCGTCGGAGGTCGAGCTGCCGAGGAAGGTGCCGTTGAGCCACACCGAGGAGGCCGCGGCTCCGCCGCCGCTCTGAGTGCTCAGAGTGATGCCGCTCTCCTTGCCGGTGCCGGTGAACCGGCCGCGGTACCAGGTGCTTCCGGTGTGGAAGCCGTAGTCGTCGGCGAACAGCACCGGGAGCGAGCCCGGGGAGGTGGTGCTGTTGGTGGTGGTCTTGTCGGCGGTCTGCCAGGTGGAGTCGTCGAACCCGGGCTGGGACTCGGGCGACTCCTGCGCGTGCCGCCAGTCGGTCAGCGCGGGCAGGGTGATGGGGGCGGCGGTGGGCAGGGTGCCGGTGAGGCTGCCGCCGTCGCCGCGCTTGGTCGTGACCGGCCGGCCGTTCCAGGTCAGGGATCCGGCGGTGGAGAAGACCTCGACGGCGCCGTCGGTTCCGGTGTCACCGGTCAGGGCGAGGGCCGTGCCGTTGGAAGTCGCGTCGCGCAGCAGGTGGGTGCCGCGGACCAGCACCGGGCCGGCCGCGGTGTCCCGCCGCCAGAAGGTCTTGGCGGTGGCGGTGTCCGCGAGCAGCAGGAGCAGCGGGTGGGCGCCGCCGGTGATGCTCACGCGGGTCAGGCCGCTGTGCTGGTAGTTCAGCCGCAGGTCGCCGGTTGCCGGGTCCCAGGTGGAGTCGACGGTGCCGCCGGTGGCCGTCACGGTGGGCTTGGCCGCGTAGTGCAGGACGGTCTCGCCCTGCGAGCCGTGGTCGCCATAGAGCACGGCGACGTCCCGGCCGCCGATGGTGGCGTTGGTCATGACCTGCGAGGTGGAGTACCGCAGCTGGTTACCGCCAAGGTCGTACCCGGCGACGATGATCGTGGACTCCCGGCCGTTCAGGGTGAGGGCGGTGCCCGCCTGCTGCGGGATCGTGTACACCGGTGCCGGCGCCGAGGAGCCGGTGAGCACGTCGATCGCGTCGATCGTCACGAACGAGCCGGACGCCGCCGCGTTCTTGTCGCCGGTCACGACGATCTTGAGCGTGTGCGGTCCGTTGGCGAGGCCGGTGGCCTGGTAGGCGACGTACTGGTTCTGCTTGGCGGCCCCGTACAGGTCGACGGTCTTGACCTTCGCGCCGTCGAGGTAGACGTCGGCGATGCCGTGGTTGCCGTCGAGGTTGCTGATCCACTTCACGCCGGTGCCGGTGAAGTCGACCGAGGCGCTGTCGCCCTGGGTGTTCGAGAAGGACTCGGTGTGCTTGTAGTCGCCGCCGGTGTAGTTCTGCTCGGGGCCGACGTGCGACCACGTGCCGGTGTAGTGGAGGGCCGCGTCGGGGTCGTCGTAGGTGTATCCGGGGTGGGCGCCGAAGTCGAGCGTCACGTGGGCGGAGTCGGTGGTGGTGGCGGTGGAGTCGCTGTGCCGCAGGACGTGGAACTGGGTCCCGGTGTCGGGGTTCATCCGGGCGGTGTCGGTGACCTTGGCGTTGTCGGTGGTCGCGGCGATCGCGTCGGTCTTGGTGAGGGGCGCGACGGCCTGGGTGAAGTAGCCGATCAGCTTGTCCTGGTCGTACTTGGGATCGAGCTGGCGGGTCTCGCGGATCGCGGCGCCGTAGTCGTAGGAGGTGTAGTTCTGCGGCATGCCCAGCCAGCCCCAGTTGGTGCCGCCGTAGGTCATGTAGAAGCTCTGCTCGGTCGCGCCGACCGCGATGTTCTGCTTGTAGAACACGTCGGCGAACTGGTCGTTGATCAACTGTGCGCACTTGTCGTAGCCGGGGCCGCCCCACGGGTCGAAGGCGCCGCCCTGGAACTCCGCGGTCGCCAGCGGCTTGCCCGCCACATGGTCGTAGCTGATGTCCGGCACGCCGCGCCACTTGGTGGGGTTGGAGCAGTTGAAGCCCTGCGGGTACGAATCGGCGGCGTCCACGTCGAGAGCGGCGTCACCGGCGTTGAACGTGCCGTTGTTGTTGCCGACCAGCGGGACCTTGATGCCGTCGGCCGTCGCCTGGTTCTCCAGGTGCTTCATGTACGCCCGGCCGGCCGCGTTGCCGTTGTAGTACTCGTTCTCCACCTGGTACTCGATCACCGGTCCGGTGCCGTCGGTGAACTGGTGGCGGGCCAGGATGCGGTCGATCCGCGTCTGCCACTCGTCGCTGTACTTCAGGTACTTCGGGTCGCCGGTGCGGGTGTTGCCGGCCTTGGTGGAGAGCCAGCCGGGGAAGCCGCCGCCGTCGACCTCGGCGTTGATGTACGGGCCGGGGCGCGCGATCACGTACAGGCCCACCTGGTCGGCGATGTCGAGCAGTTTGTCCACGTCGCGTACGCCGGTGAAGTCGTAGACGCCGGGCGCCGGGGAGTGGTAGCCCCAGTCGAAGTAGAGGGAGACCGCGTTGAAGCCGGCGGCCTTCATCTTCTGCAGCACGTCCCGCCACAGGTCCTGGTTGGGCAGCCGGAAGTAGTGGAACTCGCCGGACCACAGGTACGTACGCCTGCCGTCGATCTTGAACGAGTAGCCGTCGTAGGTCACCGAGTGCGCCGTCCCGGCGGCGGCGGCGGCGGGGGCCGCCGCCGGGACGGGTGCGGCGTTCGCCACCGAAACGGTGCCGACGCCCGATCCGAGCAACGTCAGGGTCAGGATCGCGGCCACGGCCGCGCGCGAGCGGGCCAGGAGTCGCAGGATGCCAGGGAGCATGTTTCGGGGCCTCGCTTACCGGCGGGACGCGTTTAAAGCTGTGTAAACGCGCTGTTTCGTGTGTGCAGTGTGAGGCCTGCGAAAAGAGCCGTCAAGGGCCGGTTCGTGCCGCTTTTGGCCTCACATGGGGATGAACGGACACGCCTGCACCAAGGCGGCAGCGTCAGCGATGCGGTCCGCTCTGACCGGGCGAGCATCACCGCCTTGAAGCAGGCGCGAAACCGACACCCTTCGATGTTGAAAAATGTTCGTTTCGAGGTGACTGGGATCTGCTCGATTTCACAGGGAAGGATTTTCACGGGGGCTGTCACAGGCGGTGGCGCTGTCCGGTCTTAGCTGGCGACCGGGTGCCGAACCGTGCCCGGCGGACAGGAAAGGCATGTCATGAAGATCGTTGTCATCGGCGGTACCGGCCTGATCGGGTCCAAGGTCGCGGCGCATCTGCGCGAGCAGGGTCATGAGGTGGTGGCGGCGGCGCCGAGCACCGGCGTCAACACCCTCACCGGCGAAGGCCTGTCCGAGGTCCTGACCGGCGCGTCCGTGGTGGTCGACGTGTCGAACTCGCCCTCCTTCGAGGACGCCCCGGTGCTGGAGTTCTTCCAGACCTCCACCGGCAACCTGATGGCCGCCGAGGCCGCCGCGGGTGTCGGGCACCACGTCGCGCTGTCGGTCGTGGGGACCGAACGACTGCCCGACAGCGGCTACATGCGGGCGAAGCTCGTGCAGGAAAAGCTGATCGAGGGCTCGTCGATCCCGTTCTCGATCGTGCACGCCACGCAGTTCTTCGAGTTCGTCCGCGGCATCGCCGACGGCGCCACCGACGGCGGGAGCGTCCGGATCGCCCCGGTGTCCTTCCAGCCCATGGCGAGCGACGACGTGGCCCGCGTGGTCGCCGACGTCGCGGCCGGAGCGCCGCTCAACGGCCGGGTGGAGACCGGCGGGCCTGACCGGTCCCGGATGGACGAGTTCTTCCGGAAGGCCCTGGCAGCCTGGAACGACCCGCGCGAGGTCGTCACCGACCCCCACGCGCGGTACTTCGGCACCGAGCTGAGTGAGCGATCCCTGGTACCGGGGGACGACGCGATCCTCGGCAAGATCCACTACGGCGCCTGGCCCGGCCGCATCCCCGCCACCAAGTAACGACGATCCCGCAGGGGGGTACCTCTCGTGTCGGATAGAACGCAGAAGGCCAGATCGACCGCGTGGCAGACGGCGCTCACCACGCTGCAGGAGGCAGAGCCGCCGTTCATCCCCGCCGGGGTGCACGTGATGACCGTGGTCATCGAGTACCCGCCCGGCGATCCCGGCGCGCCGCCGCACCGCCACTCCGGCCCGGCTTTCGGGTACGTGGTGGAGGGCGAGATGCTGTTCGAGCTCGAAGGCGAGCCGGAGCGGGTCGTACGCGCGGGCGAGGCGTTCTGGGAGCCGGGCGGCGACGTCATCCACTACCAGGACGGCAACAACCGCGACGACGTCCGGCTCCGCTTCACCGTCACGATGCTGTGCGAGCCGGGGAAGCCGATGCTCACCCTCGTCGATGAGGACGAACTCGCCCAGCGCGCGGACCGCCGCGCCCCTCGGCCGGCAGGACGCCCGTAGGAGCCGTCGCGGCTCCTTAGGAGCGCCTGTCCGGAGCGGGAACGAGGAGTTCGGCCCGTACGATGCGCCGAGCGGCACGATGCAACAGCACCGTGGAGGACGCGCCATCCGGTGCGGGGACTGCTCGGGCGGTGATCACGCCTGCGGGAGTCCCCAGACGCAGCGTGCCGTCGGCGGTCGGCCGGGCGACGCGGTGGGCGAGGGTGCCGGGGACGGCGGCCGCGGTGGCCAGGGCGATGGCGGAGGTGAGGCCGATCGCCGGGTGCGGCGCGTGCATGGAGACCATGCGCACGGCCAGGTCGTACTCGTCCTGGTCGACCAGCGTGCCCTCCGTGGTGCGGAACGCGGCCGGGCGACCGACGATGCCGACCTTCGGCACCGCGTGGCTGACCGGGTCGTCCGGCCCGGCCAGGCCCATCGCGACGGCGGCCTGACGGCGCAGCGCGGTGAGCGTGGGGACCACGGTGGCGAATTCGGCGACGGATTCGGTGCCGTCGAGACCGAACGCCTTGGCGTCGAAGAGCGCGACGGGAGCGCCCGAGTCGATCAGGGAGGCCTCGACGGGACCGTCCCGTCCGGCCAGGGTGTCCAGGGGGCGGCCGGTGGGCAGGGCACGGCCGGTGACCGAGCCCGCCGGGTCCTGGAACCCGAGCAGCACCGGAACACCGAACGCGGACGCACCGGGGACCACGGCCGTGCCCTCGTCAGGAGGCACGAGGCCCGGAGTGGGGATCGTCCCGGTGAGCCGGGCCCCGGTGTTGGTGTTGACCATGCGGACGGTGGTGGCGTCCGAGGTGATCGATACGAGGCCCCGGTGGAGGGCGTAGAGCGCCACGGCGGTGGCGCAGTTACCGCAGTTGCCCGCCCACTCCACGCGCTCGTCGCCGACGCCGACCTGGGCGAAGGCGTACTCGACGTCGACGCCGGGCTCGGCGGACGCCCGTACGACCGCGGCCTTGGACGTGGTGGAGGAGGCGCCGCCGACACCGTCGATCTGCCGGGGGTCGGCGGCGTTGAAGGCGGCGAGCAGCAGGGTGTCGATGTCCACCCCGGTCGCCACGACATCCTGATGCTCGAAGATCCAGCACTTGCTGGTTCCTCCGCGGACCATCTCCCCCTGCAGACGCAACACAGCTGACTCCTCGTGGAACCGGCGGCCTCCGTTGGGGGGTGCGTTCCACAGTGGGTTACCTGCTGTGAGGTCTCGGGAATCTGCAGGGGCGTTATGCCGACGTTAAAGCTCGGCCGTAGCCGGCTTCGAGGTGCGGATTTCGTCGTTTCTTCGAACGTTCTGGCCGGTCAGGGCTTGCGCCCGATCCCACAGAACTGGTCACCGTCGCCCGACGGGGAAGCCTCGCCGAGAACGGGACGCCAGCGGCTGCACGGCACGACACCCGGCGGCACGAGGTCCAGGCCGTCGAAGAACTCGGCGAGCCGCTGCGGGGAGCGCATCGTGACCTGACTCGGGGCGGACTCGTTCCAGTGGCGTACGGCGTCGTCCATCGACTCGCCGCTGCCCTCGTTGGTGGAGTGGGTGAGCACCAGGTGGCTGCCGGCGGGAACCGCGTCCAGCAGCCGCTTGACCGTGGTGAACGCCGCACCGTCGTCCAGGAAGATCAGTGATCTGCCCATCAGCATGAGCGCGACAGGTCGGCTGAGGTCGAGCGTGCCGTCGATGGAACGCAGGATCTCGTCCGGTTCGTGGAGGTCGGCGTAGATGTAGTCGGTGACCCCGGGGGCGCCACTGGTCATCAGGGCGCGGGCGTGGGTCAGCACCATGTAGTCGTTGTCCCCGTAGACGATGCGTGACTCCGGGGCGACCGCCTGCGCGATCCGGTGCGTGTTGTTGGAGGCGGGCAGACCGCTGCCGATGTCGAGGAACTGACGTAGGCCGGCCTCGCCGACGAGGTACTGGACGGCCCTGCCGCGGAACGCCTCGTCGGCCTGTGCCATCGCGACGACACCGGGAAGAAGCACGCGAATCTGGTCGGCGACCTCGCGGTCGACGGCGAAGTTGTCCTTGCCGCCCAGCAGGTAGTTCCAGACACGCGACGGGTGCGGGACGCTGACGTCGATCTTGGCCGACGGCTTCCGGCCGTGGGCGAAATCTTCTTCTCCCATTGCCGCCTCTTCTATGGGTATCAGTCCGACACGTCCCCTGACCGAACACCCTACTGGTTAGGCGAGTGCCCTCATGTCCGCACATCGCCACGCCGCGCCACTTCGTGCATATATGACTCTTTTTTCCGATTGCCGCTTCCATCGGCACCCGGCGTGAAAGCCGCTGAAAGCGCCGTTGACGGGACTGATGAGTCGACTTAGCTTCGCGGATGCAGCGTCTCGAGCATTGGTCGAGATACCGAACGGAGGCTGAGGGGTGACGATGCGCAGAGGCTTCCCTCGCAGGGCCGCCGCCATGCGAACCACGCGCCTGCGGCGTGCCGGACTGGCCGTGGCGGCCGCCGTCGCCGCCTTCACCACCATGACCGGAACCGCGCTCGCCTATCCCGACCCGGGTACGGTCACCGGCGCGACCGGAGTGCACGATCCGTCGCTGACCAGGACCTCGGCCGGCCGGTACTACGTGTTCTCCACCGGCGCCGGGCTACCGGTGACCACCTCGACCGACCGGACCGCCTTCTCCTCCGCCGGGAAGGCACTGCCCAGCGGTGCCTCCTGGGCCGCCGCCTACACCGGCGGCGACCCGGCCGCGCTGTGGGCGCCCGACGTCTCCTACCACGGCGGTAAGTATCTGCTGTACTACGCCGCGTCCACCTTCGGCTCCAACACCTCGGCGATCGGCCTGGCCGCGAGCACGTCGGGCGCCCCGGGCACGTACACCGACTACGGCAAGGTCTATTCGTCCTCCAGCAGCAGCGACTACAACGCCATCGACCCGAATCTCACGGTGGACGCCTCCGGCAAGTGGTGGCTGGCGTTCGGCTCCTGGTGGACCGGGATCAAGCTCATTCAGATCGACCCGAGTACCGGCAAGCAGGTGTCCTCGAACACCACGCGATACAGCCTGGCCAGTGCCTCGGGCGGCATCGAGGGCTCGAACATCTTCTACCACGGCGGCTACTACTACCTGTTCACCTCGCGCGGCCTGTGCTGCCGCGGCGTGAACAGCACGTACTGGATCGCGGTCGGCCGCTCGACCAGCATCACCGGCCCGTACTCCGACCGGAACGGGACGTCGCTGATGAGCGGTGGCGGGACCGCGGTGCTCGCCTCGCACGGGAGCTATATCGGCCCGGGCGGCCAGATGGTCTACCACGACGCCGACCACGACCTGCTCGTCTACCACTACTACGACGCCAACGCGAACGGCGCTTCAAAGCTCGGCATCAACTACCTCGGCTTCGACTCAGCGGGCTGGCCGTACGCCTACTGACCGGGTTCCTCGCCCGTACTGAGGAGGTTCCATGTGGACGATGCGCAGGCAGCCGGCCGGGATGGTCGCGGTCCTCGCACTGGGATGGGGCGCGATGACGGCGGCCGTCGGCCCGGCCGCGGTCGCGGCCCTCAGCGACGGTGGTCCAGGCGACGCCGACATCGCCTTCGTGGGGCGCTGGACGCAGTCGGCGTCCGACGCCGTCCCGAACTGGACCGGCGCCTACCTCAAGACCTCCTTCACCGGGCGGACCCTGCACATCAAGCAGCGCGACGCGGTCAACATGTACGTCAGCATCGACGGCGCGCCGGAGGTGTTCTACGCGGGCGTACGCGGCACGGTGAACCTGACCCCGACCGCCCTGGCCGCCGGCACCCACACCGTCCAGGTCTCCTACCGATCCGGCGACACGATCTTCCAAGGCTTCACCTTCGACTCCGGCGCCGGAACCGTCGCCCCGGTGATCTCGCCCAAGCTGATCGAGTTCGTCGGTGACTCCATCACCGCGGGGTACCTGTCGTCGAAGCTGGCCGTCACCGCGTACGGCTGGGTGCTCGGCGAGAAGCTCGGCGTACGGCACGTCCAGATCGCCCGCGCGGGCTACTGCCTGGTCATGACGGCCGACGGGTGCACCGGGCAGAGCACGCAGTTCTTCCGGCTGGCGAGCACCGGCACCACGGCCTGGGACTTCACCCGCTACCAGGCCAGTGCGGTCGTCATCAACCTGGGCACCAACGACGTCGGCCACGGCGTCACCGACGCCACCTTCCAGTCGACCTACACCGGCTTCCTGCAGAACATCCGGGCCAAGTACCCGAACGCGGCGCTGTTCGTCATGGAGACCTTCAAGCGGCGGTACGTCGCCGCCACCAAGGCCGCCGTCGCCGCCCGCAACAGCGCCGGCGACCGCAACGTGTACTTCGTGGGCACCGAGGGCTGGCTGACCGACAACGTCGACTACGCCGACGGCAACGGCCACCCCAACGACGCCGGCCACATCAAGATCGCCAATGACCTGGCCCCGATCATCGCCCCGAAGATCGGCGTCCCGATCCCGTAGGGGAGCCCGCCATGTGGAAACCGCTGCTCGCAGCCCTGATCGTCGTCCTGGCGACAGGCCGGCTCGTCGCGCAGGCGGCGACCGGCGATGGCGGCCCCACCGACCCGAACATCGTCTTCACCGGACGCTGGGACACCAGCACCCCGACCGCCTACACGCCGTACTGGGCGGGCGCGTACCTCACGACCGGGTTCACCGGCACGACGGTCAGGCTCAAGCAGCGCGGCACGATCGACCTGTACTCCAGCATCGACGGCGGCGCATGGGTCTACCGGACCAACGTCAGCGGCACGGTGAACCTGACGCCGACCCCGCTGGCCGCCGGCAGCCACACCCTGCGCGTCTCCTACCGGGTCGTCGCCGGCTCGTACCACGGAGACGCGGTCTTCCAGGGGCTGGCCCTGGACTCGGGCGCGAAGACGTACGCCGCGCCGACTCCAGCCAAGCTCATCGAGTTCGTCGGCGACTCCATCACCGTCGGCACCACCACGTCGCAGAACGCGCTCACCGCGTACGGCTGGCTCATCGGCGAACGCCTCGGGGCACGGCACACCCAGATCGCCCAAGGCGGGGCCTGCCTCGTCGCGACGGCGGACGGCTGCGTGGGCCTGGAGCAGCAGTACACCAAGCTGAACCCCAACGCCGCCAACCCGTCCTGGGACTTCGGCAGATACGCCGCGAACGCCGTCGTGATCAACCTCGGGACCAACGACGTGGGCCACGGCGTCTCGACCACGCAGTTCCAGGGCTCCTATACCAACCTGCTCGCCACGATCCGGGCGAAATACCCCCGCGCGTACATCTTCGCGCTTGAGACATTCCGCAAGAGGTACGTCACGCAGACCCAGGCCGCGGTCAACGCCCGGATCGCCGCCGGTGACACCGCGGTCTCCTACGTCCCTACCGAGGGATGGCTGACGAGCACCGACTACTCCGACTCGGTGCACCCCAACGACGGCGGGCACGTCAAGATCGCCAATCGGCTGGCCCCTGTCATCGCTGCCAAGCTGTAACCGGAGATCACGGCCTCGCCGATGGGGGGCCGGGAACGCGGACGCCTGCGCCCTATCGGGGCCCGGCGTGCAGGGGGGACGCCGGGCCCCGATCAAAGGGGGCCGGGGGAGGAGGGCAGGCTTGGCTCCCGTCACCATCCAGCGTGCCGGGGGTGCAGCCACCTGAAACCGGGAGAAACCCCCCATCGACTACCTGGATCGAGACTCGCCATCCCACGGGGACGCCCGATGCCTACTTCAGTCCGGCTTCGCGCATCACCTGCCGGACCGTCTCCTCGAGCGGGCTGGTCTCGGCGATCACGGTCTCGCATCGGCCGGGCAGGAGGTCCAGCGGCCGGTACCACTCCCGCATGTGCTCGGCCCCGAACTCCTCCCGTTGCGGCCGGCTCGCGTGTCGGCGGAGCGTCTCGTCCCACGATGCGTCCAGGTAGAACCACGCGCCGCGCGGGTGGTCCCGGCGCAGGGCCCGCAACATCGTCCCGTACCGCTCGGCGGCGAGTATCCCTTCCAGGACCACGTGATACCCGGCTCCGAGCGCATGGCGGGTGATCACATCGATCAGCCCGATGTTCACCCCGCCGGGCACGTCATGCTCGCGCAGCATCTCGCGCCGTACGACGTCCTGGCTGACGATCGCCAGGCCGCGGCCATAGGCCGCCCGCACCGCATGGGCGACGCTCGTCTTGCCCGACCCGGAGTTGCCCCGCAGGACGATCAAGGCGGGCAGGGCCGTTGACGTACGCCCGCGCGGCGCCGGCCTCACGACGGCATCATCACGCCGCCCGGTGTGGAACGCCTCGGACACCGGGGCCGGCACGCCGGGCCTCGGCCTGCCGGGCGCGACGCTCGGCAGCCGCGCTGCGGGCCGCGGCCAAGCCGGCGCGAACCTGGGCGGCACCGGTGCGGGCGGTCGCCGGATCGACGACCCGGCCCGCGTACTGGGCCAGCACCTCTTGCACCGGTGGCGGGTGCGCCGGCTCCCGGAGAGCCAGAGCCGGCGGGGGACCGCCGTCGGCGGCGGCGAGCACGAGTGACGCGTGACAGCTCGGGCAACTCAATGCGGACCGGTCGTCCTTGCACATACCACGGATCATTCCCCGCACCACTGACAAAACAAGCACCATGCGGTCGGCTGACTAATTGATCGGGCTTTGACCGGACGTATGGCCTGGCTAAGGCATTTAGAGCTGGACCCGGGCCAGCTGTCGCGATTGGGCGACCAGGCGGTCCGCCGAGTCCCAGATCTCCGCGTCCTCCTCCAGGAAACCGCCCGCCAGATTCCGCGTCGTAAGAGAAACCCGCAACGGCCCCGGAGCAGGCCGGCACCGCACATGTACGGTCAGCTCGACTGTCGGCACCCAGCCATTGAGCCCCAGCTCGAATGCCGTGGGCGGCAATGCGTCGACGGCGAGAAGCAGTGACAGCGGATCCGCGTCACGGCCATCGGCGAGACGGAACCACGCCCGCATCTCACCCTTCCCGGAGGGCGCGCCGGCCACCCAACCCAGGGTCGACGGGTCGAGCTTCGAGGCGAGCCGTTCGGCGATCGCCCAACCGCCGGGCACCGGTGGGGCGCCCTCCGGTGCCTCACCGGTCCCGAAGCACTGCTCGATCGGCGGGAGGGCCGGCGGCTTCGCGGTGGTGCGTACGTCGTCGGGGAGAGTGTCCAGGTCTCCGTACGAGGCGAGGACCCGGATGCGTTCGATCTCCGTGCCGTCATCGGCGTACGGGAACAGGGACGCCTGCCCGGTCGAGAGCGTGCGGCCGCTGCGCACGACGTCGGTGCGGATCACCGCGGGTCCGGGCAGCGACGCGGTGAGGAAGTGCGCGGAGACCGTGAACGGGTCGGGTTGGGCAGCGCGTCCGCGAGGGCGCGACCGAGCACCGCGAGGGCGGCCGCTGCGCAGGTCGGCCGATTCCATAGAACGGCAGCTCGCATGGGTCTGAGGGCCGCGCTGACGAGCGCGGCCCTCAGACCCGATCACCTGGCGGCCGGGGTCAGGGAATCAGGTTGAGATTGGTCGGTGAAGTGGCCGGATTGCTGATCGGATTCGGCGGGGTGATGGGGTTTGGCGGGGTGATCGGGTTCGGTTGGATGATCGGGTTCGGCTTCGGGGCGGGGGCGGGCTGAGTAATCGGGTTGATCGGTGTGATCAGGTTCGGCTGCGGCGTGGGCTGGGGGGCAGGCGCGGCAGCCGGGGGAGCGGGCGGGGTGATCTGGGGCAACGAGACCTGGGGAAGAGAGACCTGGGGAAGAGAGACCTGGGGAAGAGAGACCTGGGGAAGAGAGACCTGGGGAAGAGAGACCTGGGGAAGTGAGATCTGTGGAGCGGTGATCTGCGGTAGCGAGATCTGGGGAAGCGAGATTTGCGGAAGCTGTGGGGTCGGCTGAGTCGTCGGGGTGTCCGGTTGCTTGATCACTGAGGTGTCCGGCTGGTTGACGACCGGCACCTCGGGCTGCTTGATGACCGGGATGTCGGGCTGGCTGACGTTGGGCTGATTGACCACCGGTACGTCGGGTTGCTTGACCACCGGCGCCTCTGGCTGGTTGACCACCGGTACGTCGGGTTGCTTGACCACCGGCGCCTCTGGCTGGTTGACCACCGGTACGTCGGGTCGCTCTACCACCGGAACCTCTGGCTGGTTGACCACCGGTACGTCGGGTTGCTTGACGACCGGGATGTCCGGTTGGCTCACGACCGGTGGATTGATCTTGGTGGGCTCGCTGTCCTTGCACTCGTCCGGCGTGGTGTCGGGGCCAGGCTCGGGAACCCCGACGTTCGGCGCGGGACATCCGCCGTCGTCACCCGTCGGTGCCGGAATCCGCGGCATCGGGCATTCGTTCTTGATCTTCCCGCTCATCATGCAGGCCGCCCAGTCCGGCAGCGGTTCGCAGTTTTCCCGGTCTTGCGTTGTCATGGCGTCGTTGCAGGTGGGGCGGGGTTCGTGGATCGGTTCGCAGTTTTGCCGGTCCTGGGTTGTCATGGCGTCGTTGCAGGTGGGGCGGGGTTCGTGGATCGGTTCGCAGTTTTGCCGGTCCTGGGTTGTCATGGCGTCGTTGCAGGTGGGGCGGGGTTCGTGGGCCGGTTCGCAGTTTTGCCGGTCCTGGGTTGTCATGGCGTCGTTGCAGGTGGGGCGGGGTTCGTGGATCGGTTCGCAGTTTTGCCGGTCCCGGGTCGTCATGGCGTCGTTGCACGGCAGGGGGATGTCGGGAACCTCGTACGCGCTGCCGGTCTGGTGCTCGTCGCCGGCGGGCTTGCCGCCGTTGTCCTGCTGGTCCTGTGGCGTGCTGTCGGGGGTCGGCAGTACGGGGGACTCGGCCGGAGCGGAAAGGCGGAGACCGGGGAAGAGCTTGGAGAGTTTCTCCTTTACGATCTGCAGCCACTCTTCGGTGGTGTGTTCGCCGGTCGTCTGCCGGGAGGCCTGCACGGACAAGGGTTTGATGATGAGGGGAGTGGAGACGCTGCCGTTGCCCGTGACGGCGATGGTCTTCTTCGGATTGCCCTCCTCGTCCTTCGTGGTTTTATGCTCCAGCGTCCCTCCCCCCTTCAGGAAGGGACCGAGGCCGATATTGCCGATGGCGCTGATGGTCTTTGTGGGCTCGCCGCCGTCGTGATCAGTCGTCGTCGCGTGCTGCAGAGTCACTCCCGAGAATCCGGGGACTGCGAGCTGCACGCCGAATTTCTTGGTCGTGCTCCCCGAACCGACGGTCACCGTGGTCTCGCCATCGGGCTCGGCGATGATGGGAATCTCGTCGCGGAACAGGGTGTCGTTCGGGCTGCTCACCTTCTTCGCCGTTCCATTGAAGGTAGGCGTGACGACGCTGATGCTGTCCGCGCTGGTGGAACGCGTGTAGAACGGCGTCACCGGCGAGACCTTCTTCAGCACATCAATGATCGGCTGTAGCACGGAGTCGGAGGAGATGTCCGCGGTGCCGGGAAGTTTGGCACTTGACGTCGACGTGGTGATGTGGCCCTCGACCTCATAAACGTCCCCGTTGATCATCGTCACCTGAGAGCGGATCCGTGGCCCGACCTCCGTCGAGCGGTGGTATCCGCCGAGGGCGGCGTTCGCCTGGGACACAGGGCTGGTGTGGCCGACGTCGTCACGGGCCTGGGACGAGGTCCGGTCGGTCTTGTTGAACGCCGGAGGCGGGCCGACCGTCTCCGGCTCGGTGACGCTGATCGCCCCGTCCCAGTTCTTCGGGTTTCCCTGGGCGTAGGGCGCCTGCTCCGGATAGAGCTGGTAGTAGAGGTCCCACGCCTCGGCCGCCTTCGCGGCGGCGGCGGTCTTGGCGGTGTTGTGCCGCTTGTCGATCGCATCCGAGGTCTTGCGCAGGGACGCGTCCTTGCCGAGCACCTGATCCGGCCGCAGTCCGCTCAACCGGGCGATGTCCCGGGTGATCGGATCATTCGTCGGATCGGCCATGAACGCCTTGACGGCCGACCGATCCCGTTCCGACGCGGAGACGCCATCGAGGACGTCGCCGACCAGATCGCCGATCGTGACGGCGTGACCTGCCGCGTTCGCGGTGGAACGCGGCAGCTTGTTCTTACCGCGCAGCAGTTCCTCTTCGATCGCCTGCCGCAGATCGGCGGGCAGTCGCTGTCCGCGGGTCTGCGCGATCAGTTCACGGCGCAGCAGCGCGGTGTCGACGTCGCGGCGCAGCTCGGTGAAATGCTTGCGCGCCTTGGCGTTCTTGCCCTCCGCCATCAACTGCTGGAGAGCGTCGTGACGCCGCCGCAGGTCGGCGTGCTCGTCGTGCCACGTGCCGACGTGACCCCGTACTTTGGCCAGACCTTCCGAGAACCGCCTCAAGCGTTCGGCGCGAGCCTTCGCCCGGGCGGCCTCCTCCCGCAGTCGGCGCAGCCGTGCGGCCTCGTGCGGTGTCGGCGGTCGCGACATCCGTGGTTTGCGGTGTTGTGGAGGGGATGTTGAGGATTGGGACGAAGACGGGGACGGCGTAGGCGGCGGCTGCGAAGAGCCGCTCGCCGCGGAAGCCGTCCCGGCCAACGTCATCGACAGTGCGCCCGCGGCCGCCACCGTGAACACGGCGAGCAGAATCCACCGCCAGGCGCGAATCAATCGACGCCACATGCCAGGAACTCCTTGTACCGACGCTGGGTGCCCCTACCGGGGCCGAACGGAGTGCAGACGGGCGCGCTGAACAGCGAACACCCGAACATCAGCAGCTCGCCGCGCATGGACAGCGGCAACCGCTCCAGCGCCGTCGCGGCAACGTCAGCGACGGACCATGAACGACGTGTCAGGAATACTCACCAACACGTCGATCAAGGAATAACACGTGCGCGCGGCCCCGACAACCGTTCCCAAAGACTGGGCATGAGTTCATCCCGGCCGAGCCCTCGAAGATCTTCCCGCGAGGGGTTCAGCTGGGGCGGATCGATAGCGCGTGGTGGAACACATCGCGTGGATCCCAGCGGCGCTTGACCTGCTGGAGCCGTACGTAATCGTCCTTGTAGTAGAGGGAGTGCCATGGAGCGGCCGACGTGTTGTACCGAGGATCGGCCAGGTCCGCGTCCGCGTAGTTGATGAACGCGCCGTCGTCGTCCTCGCCGGCCGGAACGCCGCCGCCGGCGGCGTAGAAGTCGCGGTAGAGCTCTCGGATCCAGGTCAGGTGCCGGGAGTCCTCCGCCGCGTTCTGCCAGCCGGCGAGGAAACCGACCAGGAAGATCGAGTCGCGGTGCGGCATCGCGGTCGTGCCGGGGGAGACGGCGTTGACGCGCCCGCCGTAGGTGTTGATGAACAGGTGACCGTTCGGATCGTTGTGGTCGGCCCCGGTGAGGTACCGGTAGGCGGTGGCGATCTGCTGGTCGGTGAGGCGGCGGCGCCGATACCCCGACTTCAGCTTGAGGCGGCGGTCGAAGGGCGTGGGGTCGTTGATCGCCTGCGTGGCCGAGGCGAGCCAGGGCAGGGTGGACGACTGCCGCACCGGCCGTGCGCCGACGCCGCGGCCGAGCGTGCGCACCAGGTCGCCGAGTAGCCGCTCCGCGCCGCTGTCGGCGGCTACTTGACCGGAGATGCCGATGGTCTCGCTGGACTTGCCGGCGAGGGCGAACTCGCCGTAGAGGGCGGCCGCGGGGGAACCGGGTGCCGAGTTGCGCTCGCCCCATTCCCCGTAGTTGCGCATCAGCCTGACGAACGAGTCCCGGTCGAGTTCCGCCCATGGCCAGTCCAGGGAGTAGCTCAGGACGGTGGAAGGCGGCCGGGGCAGAAGCCGGCCGGGGTCGGTGCCCTGGGCGTCGGGGGAGCGGAACCAGTAGCGGGTGACGATCCCGAAGTTGCCGCCCCCGCCTCCGGTGTGCGCCCACCACAGGTCCCGGTTGGGATCTGACGGTTCCCGGGTGGCGACCACGCTTCTGGCCTTGCCCGACCGGTCCACCACGACCACCTCGACCGCGAACAGGTGGTCGACGGTCAGGCCGTACATACGGCACAGCGCGCCGTATCCGCCGCCGCAGACGTGCCCGCCCGCCCCGACGCTGGGACAGGTGCCGCCGGGGATGGTCACGCCCCAGCCGAGGAACAGCTCCCGGTACACCTCCCCCAGCGTCGCTCCCGCCTCGACCATGAAGGCGTTGCGGCGCCGGTCGTAGTCGACCCGCGTCATCGCGACCATGTCGATGAGCACGCGCACGTCCGGGCCGTCCACGAAGTCCTCGAAGCAGTGGCCGCCGCTGCGCACGGCGATCCGCCGCCCCGTACGCACCGCTTCGTCGACCGCGCGTACGACGTCCTCTGTCGAGCCGACCACTCGGATCTGCTCGGGTTCGCCGTGAAAGCGGTGGTTGTAGCCCCTGAGTGCCAGCGAGCGGTAACGCGGGTCGTCCGGGCCCACGGTGACCGAACCGAACGCGGGGACGCCTCCGAGTTGCGGAGCGGCCTGTGCCGTCGCATGCCAGGAAGCCGCGAGCGCGGCCGCCGGACCCGACACGGCAGCCGCCGCGCCTGCCCGCAGAAGGGTGCGCCGGGTGGACTCGACCATGGTCGTCCTCCTTGAGACGATCACGTGCGATCGAGCCACTGCCTCGCCCTGAACCCGCTGCGTCGCCCGACCGCGATCTGTGTACGGATCTTTGAAGCTAAGGACCCGCCGTCCGGCCGGACAGGGCGCTATCACCTTCATGCGGGTGGAGCCACTCCCCAACGGATCCGGCGGCTGGACCGCTTCTCTCCACCGCGGCGATTTGGTAAGGGGTCCCGCTCAGGACCGGCGTCCGGCGACCACAGAGCCGGGCGGGGCGCGTGGCCCCGCCCGGCTGCGTGGTCAGTGGATCGGGACCGCGGCGGCGTAGATGTCCTCGTCGTTGGCGATGGAGGCGTTGGCCGCCGAGGCGTTGCACAACCGTGGCGGGGTGCCGGTGGTGCCGGTGCCGGGGCACAGGAACAGGGCGGCGTTGCGGGTGTCGGACCAGACCGGGTAGGCGGTCGTGGCGGTGGCGTCGACCATGATGTAGTCGCCGTAGAACTGGCCGTTGAACTCGCTCGGCGGCGGCATGCTGGAGGAGGTCACCCGCTTGCTGGCGAAGTGGGTCAGATCCGTGGACGTGGTCACGGTGATGTCGGAGAAGCCGGTGGACTCGTCCGAGCCGTACTGCCGGTCGTAGTAGGCGGTCACGAGCGTGCCGCGGGGGCTGAAGACCGTGCCCTGCCAGTACTGGTCGCTACGGCCTTGTGCCGTGTTGTCGCCGATGACGGGCATCTTCCGCACGTCGGTGGCGGTGCCGGTGAACGAGGCGCCACCGTTGGTGGAGCTGGAGATCACGATGCCGTTGTTGCATCCGCCGGTCTTGACGCCGTCGTACAGGCTGCCCAGACCCTCCGCGGCAGGGGTGAGTCCGGCGGGTGTGCAGCCGCCGGCCTCGTTGGAATCGCGGTTGATGTACGAGCCGGTGGTGACGACCACGCGCTTGGGGTCGGCCGGGTCGACCGTGACGTTGGGATAGTTGGTGGCGCGGAACACCGAGTTGGTCCCGGCTCCCTTTTCCGGTACGCAGTCACGGCCGGGGTCCTTGCCGTCGCCCTGGTAGGTGTCGCAGTCGGGCAGCTCGTAGTAGTCGGTGGTCTTGACGGGGGCGGAGAAGGTCTTGCCTCCATCGACCGAGCGCGCGAGCAGGACCTGGAAGCGATTGTCCTTGCCAGGGTTCGCGGTGTTGTAGTTCGCCCAAGCGACGTACAGAGAACCGTCCGCGGCGGTCACCGGCTGGGAGAACTGGTTGTCATTGCAGCGCCCGTGCGGTGTGGGAATGCCATAGCCCTGCGGGCACAGCGCCGAGTCGGAACTGACCAGGACGGGCGCGCTGAAGTGCTCGCCGTAGTCGCTGGAGTAGGCCTCGTAGATGTAGGCGGTGCCGTCCTCGGGATAGGTCGTCCAGGTGACGTAGACGCGATCCCGGTACGGGCTGCGGACGTGGTTGTCGACGGTGATGAGCTGCTTGTCGAGCAGGAAGTTCCCCGCGCCGGCGGTGTCATCGTGCTCGGCCACCGGGCGGCCGGCGAAGTTGAACGACGCCCCGCCGGATCCGGTCGAGCGGTAGACGTAGAAGCCGCTGGACTGGTCCGCGTCCGGTGAGACGGCGTTGCCGCGCTTGAACTCCTGGCACGACAGGTAGGCGTTCCCGCGCGTGTCCCAGGCCACCGAGGTGTCCCCGCCGGACTGGAAGTACTCGCGTGGTTTGCCGGCGAAGGACGTGCCACGGACGAACCCGTTCGGCGCGGTGGTGTCCGCCCAGGTCCGCCCGCCGTCGCGGGAGTAGGTGACGCCGCAGGTGCCGTCGCCGCGCCGATAGTCGTTGTAGGTCGAGATGACCTGCTTGGGGTTGTTCGGATTGACCGCGACCCAGGTCTCGTTCTGCGCCTGCCCTCGCCCGGCCAGGTCGGGGTCGGAGACGTTCGAACAGTTCTGGTTCACCTTGACGTTGCCGCCACGGTTCCCGTAACAGCCGGACTCGGCCGTCGCCTTCGGGGCGGTGACCGCGTTCCTACTCAGCCGCTGGGGGCCGAGCGCCTCGGCCAGCGCTCCCGAGACATGTCGTTTCTGCACCGCACTGAGCTTGGCGTAGCCGAACGGCTCGGCATTCGCGCCCGGCGTGAGCAAGGTCAGCCCGCCGATGAGCAGGCCGCCGACGGCGACCAGGCTCAGGGCACCACGTTTCCGCATCCCTACCTCCGATCAGGCTCCGTCGCCTGAGTGGCGCGAGACCCGCGCCCGGGCGGAACGTAGATCTGCAAGTAGGGACGGACAATCCCAAAGTTCCCAAATGGCCAGCAGCGGTCAACGAAGTAATGCGTGATTAGGTACGAGCACAGACGCCTGAAGGGATGACGGTGGACGTTCGGTAGAGCCTGCTGTACCGCGAACCGGCCTGGCTGCACTATCGATCGTGATCTGTCCCGTATCTAGCGTTGCCGGCATGAGAGATCATCGTTTCCGGCGCCGTATCGCCGCCGTCGCAGCCATGGGCGGTCTCGCCGTATCGGGCAGCGTGGTGGTGTCCGGCCCTGACTCCGTCGCCGACGCGCTCGCGTCGCAGGTCCGTCCGTCCGCCGACCAGACACAGCAGCGACTGGACGGACTGGTCCGCGACGATCGGTTCCCCGCCGCTCTGGCGGCCGTACGCGACCGGAGCGGGCGCATCCGTGACTACACGGCCGGGGTCGGTGACCTGAAGACCCGGAGCAAGGTGCCGGTGGACGGGCAGGTGCGCATCGGCAGCAATACCAAGACCTTCACGTCCGTGGTCGTGCTGCAACTCGTCGGCGAGGGCAAGGTCGGTCTCGACCGGCCGATCGAGACGTACCTGCCGAAGCTCATCCGCGGCGACGGCATCGACGGCCGGCACATCACCGTACGGCAACTCCTGCAGCACACCAGCGGGCTGCCGAACTACACGAACTTCCTGGCCAATGGGTTCCTGCCCTTCCAGCACACCTACTCCGAGCCGCGCGAGCTGCTCGACATGGCCCTGGCGCAGAAGGCCGATTTCAAGCCGGGCGCGAAATGGGAGTACAGCAACACGAACTACATCGTCCTCGGGTTGCTGATCGAGAAGATCACGCATCGGCCGCTGGTCGAGGAGATCACCCAGCGGGTGATCGACCGTGCCGGGCTGCGCCACACCTACTTCCCGAACGTCGGCGACCAGACCATCCACGATCGGCACCCCCACGGCTACACGCGGGACAAGCCGGACCAGCCGCTCACCGACGTCACCGAGATGGACCCGTCCTGGGGCTGGGCCGCCGGCCAGATGGTCGCCACCCCGAGCGACCTCGACCGATTCTTCACCGCGCTGCTGGGCGGCCGGCTGCTGAAGCCCGCGCAGCTGACGGAGATGCGCAAGACCGTCGAGGCTCCCGGCCTGTGGCCTGGCGCCCGGTACGGCCTCGGCCTGCTCAGCACCCCGCTGAGTTGCGGCGGCCTGGCCTGGGGCCACGGCGGTGACATCGACGGCTACCACACCAGCAACGCCGCCACCGACGACGGCCGCGCCGCGACGATCGCCGTCACCCAGCTGCCGGAGACCGACGGTCAGGTCAAGCACCTGCTGGCTGCGGTCGACGGCGCCCTCTGCGGGTGAGCCCTCCCGACGCCGACGCCCCCGTGATCCTCCGGAAACCGGATCACAACCTTTTCGGCTGATGATCGTCGGCTGCGGTCGTGCTGTCCTAGATCGGTTCCACACCACTTTGACGTCACCGGGGGATGAGTCGTCATGGCCGGACATCGCATGCCGCCGCGCGGCGGCACGATCCTGCCCACGGATCCGCGGCTGGAGGCCCGGCAGCACACAAAAGGCTGCTGGTGGAATTGGTTCGAGGCGAACTGGCAGTGCGCGAACGACTGTCCGACCCGCCGCGAGCCAGGCCTCGAGGTCGACGAGCGGTCCGCGTCGCCCGTCAAGGAGAAGGGACGGTCGGCGGCCTCCTCGCCGTCTCTCGATATCCAGGTGCTCCCTGAAGAAGCGAACGAGGACACCGACACCATGCGGCACCTCGCTGACCTGATCAATCGGGTGTACGCCGGCGCCGAGAAGGGGCAGTGGCGGCCCGGCGCGACGCGCACCAGCGCCGAGGAGATCACCGAACTCACCCGGGCGGGGCAGATGGTCGTCGCACGAGTCGACGGTGCCGTGGTCGGTGCCATCCGCGTACGGCACCTCGACTCCCGGACCGGGGAGACGGGCATGCTCGCCGTCGATCCGGAGTACCGCAACCTGGGCATCGCCCGGGAACTGCGGTGGTTCGTCGCCCAGCTGCTGCGCAGCCAGGGAATCACCACGTTGCAGATCGAGCTCCTCGTCCCCCGCGACTGGGAACAGTCTTCCAAGACGTTCATGGCCGACTGGAACAGCCGGACGGGCTACAAGGTCGTCCAGAGGGGGGCGTTCGAAGAGCACTATCCCGATTTGGCGCCGCAGCTGGCGACTCCCTGCGATTTCATCATCAACCACAAAGAATTGTGACAGCGGGCCTTTGTGCGCGCGGGTGGACGCCGTTGGCACCCCGGGCGAAGCTCTGCTTCAACGTGAGCCCTTGGACGACCGCCGAGGCCGTGCAGCGCTGGTGGCCCCGCCGCACGCGCTGGATCACAACGATTTCGGCTGATGATGGTCCACCTCGACCGTGCTGTCCTGGGGCGGCTTCGTCCTTACCCCGCCAATAATCGGAGGCCATCTCATGAACACCGCTGACGGCGCGCCGCCGCAGATTCCCGCGCCGGTCCAGATGATGCAATTGCTGGCGGGATTCCAGGTCTCGCAGGCTCTGTACGTGGCGGCCAAGCTCGACCTCGCCACCATTCTGGGCAACGGCCCGCAGACGATCGATCAACTCGCCGCCGAGACGAACGCCGACGCCGATGCGCTCGGGCGGATCATTCGTTTCCTCGCCACGCTCGGCGTCTTCCGCACCAACGGCGACCAGGTCGAGATCACGGAGCTTGGCGCGACCCTGGCCGACGACCGCCCCGGCTCGATACGGTACGCCGCGCTCTACTGGATGGAGACCCACTACGCGCCGTTCGGAGACCTCCTGCACACGGCGTCGACCGGGGAGACGGCGGCGACGCGATACTACGGACAGCCGTTCTTCGACTGGATCTCCACCGACGCCGAGAAGCTCGAGGTGCAGAACCGTACCTTCGCCAACGTCACCAGCAGCCTGCGGGCCGGAATGTTCGAGGGGTACCGGCTGCCGGAAGGGGCCGTGGTGGCCGACCTCGGCGGCGCGGACGGCTCGATGCTCACGAAGCTGCTGGCCGGTGACGCGGACCGGCAAGGGATCGTCTTCGACCGTCCGGAGGTCGTGGTGGCGGCGCAGAAGACCTTGGCGGACAACGGCTTGGCCGACCGCGTCCAGACTGTCGGCGGTGACTTCTTCGAGTCGGTGCCGGCCGCGGACGTTTACATCCTGTCCTACATCCTCCACGACTGGGACGACGAGTCCTGCCGGCGCATCCTGCGCAACGTCGCGGAGGCGGCCGAGCCCGGCGCCAGGGTCGTCCTGGTCGAGTCCGTGATCCCGCCCGGCGACGAACCGCACCCGGGGAAGGTGGTCGACCTCACGATGCTGGCGATGGGGAGCGGGCGCGAGCGCACCGCCGAGGAGTACCGGGCACTTCTGGACTCGGCCGGATTCACCCTGGACCGCATCGTGCCGAGCCCGACGCCGTTCGCCTTCGTCGAGGCGACGCTGCGCTGACACGCCGCTCCGCACGCACGGCTTCGGCCCGGCTCCTCAGCGACCGCTTCTCCTACGTGACCGGCACGGTCCTACGCGTCGACGGCGGCGCGCGGGCCGGAGCGCCCGACCGCATGAAATCCATGTGAGTTCCTGGGAATCCGCTGTCCCCGGCCGCGGGCGTCGGCCCCCGGCCAGGGCGTTCGTGAGGGCGCGGCGCTCCGCCTTCACATACAACTCACAGACACCCATCCCGCTCCCAGATCGACGGTTCACCCTGAGGGCTGCGCGCACCACGATCGGTGCGCCGTTCGACCACTAGTCTTCTGGGAGACGTGATGATCGAAGTGCGTGGGCTCACCAAGCGCTACGGCGAGGTCCTCGCCGTCGACGACCTGACCTTCGCCGTCCGCCCGGGCGAGGTGACCGGCTTTCTCGGCCCCAACGGCGCCGGGAAGTCGACGACCCTGCGGATCATCCTCGGGCTCGACGCCGCCACGGCCGGGACGGCCACGGTCGGCGGGCACCCCTATGCCGCGCAACCCGCCCCGTTGCGGGCGGTGGGCGCGCTGCTGGACGCGGGCGCGGTGCTGCCGAGCCGGACCGCCTATCACCATCTGCTGGCGCTGGCGGCCGGGAACGGGCTGCCGCGCGGGCGGGTGGAGACGGTGCTCGAGGAGGTGGGCCTGGAACGGGTGGCGCGGCGGCCGGCCGGGACGTACTCCCTCGGCATGCGGCAGCGGCTCGGAATCGCCGCAGCCCTGCTCGGCGATCCCCCGACTCTCGTCTTCGACGAACCGCTCAACGGGCTCGACCCCGAAGGCATCGTCTGGATCCGCGGCCTGATGCGGCGGATGGCCGCCGAGGGGCGCGCCGTGTTGATGTCCAGCCATCTGATGAGCGAGATGGCGCTCACCGCCGACCACCTCATCGTCATCGGGCGCGGCAGGCTGATCGCCGACAGCGGCATGCAGGCGTTCATCGACGCGCACGGCGGCCACGAGGTGCTGGTGCGCAGCCCGGAGGTGGAGCGGCTCGGCCGCCGGCTGACCACGGCGGGCGCAGCCGTACGCCCGGAGGACGGGAGCGCGCTGGCGGTGACCGGACTGGACGCGGCCCGGATAGGTGCGCTCGCCGCGGTCGACGGGATCGAGTTGCACGAGCTCACGCCGCGACAGGCATCCCTCGAGCAGGCGTTCATGGCGCTGACGCAGGACAGCGTCGACTACCACGCGGAGAAGGAACCGGTCCGATGAGGACGAAGAAGGCGGCAACGGCGAAGACGGTGCCCGTGAGCCGGGTTCATCGTGCCGGTGGCCGCGCGTTCGTCGTCCTTCGCCGGCGCGACGCGTAAGAAGAACACCGGGCGACGAGACGGGAACGGGCGATGGCGGCGGAACACCTGTTGGTGGTGGAGGACGATCCGACGTTGCGCGAGCTCCTCTCCGCCAGCCTGCGGCTGGCCGGCTTCACCGTGACACCGGTGGAGTCGGGGGCGCAGGCGCTGGCCGAGGTACGGCGGCAGCGGCCCGGTCTGATCGTTCTCGATGTCATGCTGCCCGACTTCGACGGTTTCGAGGTCGTACGGCGCCTGCGTGAGCAGGGACCGCTGTCCGCGACCGGGCATCCCCCGGTGCTCTTCCTCACCGCGCGCGACGCGGCCGAGGACAAGATCAGCGGGCTCGCGGCGGGCGGTGACGACTACGTCACCAAGCCCTTCAACCTGGAGGAACTGGTCCTGCGCATCAAGGCGATTCTGCGTCGGGCCGGCGGCAGGCACCCGGACGGCCGGCTCGTCGTCGGTGACCTCGAACTCGATCCCGAGAGCCACCAGGTGACGCGGGGCGGGCAGCCCGTCCAGCTCTCCCCGACCGAGTTCAGCCTGCTGCGGGTGCTGATGGAGAACGCGGGTCAGGTGCTGTCCAAGGCGCAGTTGCTGGAGCTGGTCTGGCAGTACGACTTCGGGGGCGACGACAGCATCGTCGCCTCGTACGTCAGCTATCTGCGCCGCAAGGTGGACCCGGACGAGCCGAAGCTGATCCATACGGTGCGGGGTACCGGCTACGTACTGCGCAGGCCACGGCCGTGAGGGGCGCGGGCATCGGGTACCGGCTCCGGCGGCTCTCGCTCCGCGGACGGCTGCTGGCGATCGCCGTGCTGCTGCTCGTCGTCGCACTGCTGGGCAGCAACGTGCTCGTCCTCAGGCTGCTCCAGGACGACCTCGTACGGCAGCTCGACGAGCGGATCCGAACGGCCGCCACGGTGACCGCGCGCTTTCCCGACCTGTCCGGGCTGGCCGGCGAGGACGCCCCGCGCGTACGCGGCACCGTCGAGCAGCAGCTCACCGGGGACATCTACCTCGCCTACCTGGCCCCCGACGGACGGGTCGAACGCGTGCTCCGCCCCGCGGCGGAAGGTTCGCCCGAGTTGCCCCGGCTGGACACGGCGGGCGTTGCCGGTCGGCGCGGCCGGCCCTTCCGGGTGGCGGCGGCGGGCGGCGATGGCTCCTGGCGGGCCCTCGCCCTGCCGCGTATCGGGTCCGGAGGTGAGCGCGGCGGCAGCGTGGTGGTCGCCGGCTCGCTCGGCGAAGTCGACGCCATCATGAGACGGCTCACCGGCCGGGTGGTGCTGATCGACTCCGCCGTGCTGGCCCTGCTCGCGCTCGCCGGGTGGTTCGCGGTACGGGCGGGGCTGCGGCCGCTGCGCCGGGTCGAGACCGTCGCGGCCGCCATCGCGGACGGCGATCTCACCCGCCGGGTCCCGGGCCTGGCCGCCCCCGGCACCGAACTCGGCCGCCTGGCCGCGGCCCTCAACGGCATGCTCGCGCAGATCGAGGCGGGCGCCGCCGCCCGCGCGGACGCCGAGCAGCGCATGCGTCGCTTCATCGCCGACGCCAGCCACGAGTTGCGTACACCCCTCTTCGGCATCAAGGGGTTCACCGAGCTCTACCGGATGGGCGGCATGCCCGAACGGGAAGACGTCGACGCGTCGATGGGCAGGATCGAACGCGAGGCCGCCCGGCTGGTCGATCTGGTGGAGGACCTGCTGCTCCTCGCCCGCCTCGACGAGCACGGCGCCACCACGGACCTTCCCCTGTATCTCACCCCCATGGATCTGCGCACGCTGGCCGCCGACGCCCTCCACGACCTGCGGGCCCTCGACCCGCATCGCCCCGTCACCCTCACCGGACCCGGCGGCGGACCGCCCGGCGACGCCCCCGTCCTCGGTGACGAGGCCAGACTCCGGCAGGTCACCACCAACCTCGTCGGCAACGCCGTCGCCCACACCCCGCCGGGCACCCCGGTCCGCATCGGCGTCGGCACCGTGAACGGGCACGCCGTCCTCGAACTCCACGATGAGGGGCCCGGGATGACCAGAGCCCAGGCCGATCAGGTCTTCGAGCGCTTCTACCGCGCCGACGGCGCCCGCACCCGGGCCGAGGGAGGCGGGGCGGGCCTGGGCCTGGCCATCGTCGACTCCCTGGTGACGGCGCATGGCGGTCGTGTGGAGGTCGATACCGCGCTCGGTGCGGGGGCGACGTTCCGCATCCGGCTGCCCCGCGCGCACCCCTGAGAGCCCTGAACCACAACCTATTCGGCTGATGATGTCTCGCCGCGGTCGTGGTGTGCTGAAACAGTTGCCCCCAATTCACGGTAATAGGTGATAACCGTTATTCCCGCGCTCAAGGCCGACAAGCTTCACAATCCGAGCTTGATGCCTGCCCGTCCGCGGTCAGGACCTCTCCCATGACGGCAAGCGCTCGGGGCCGGTCTCAGTGGCAGCGTTTCCGGTCGCGGGAGGTGGAGCTGTCGGCTGTCGAGGATCTTCTGCGGGAGGTGGGTGCCGGGCGGGGCGGAGCGATGGTCGTCTGCGGTGAGGCCGGTATCGGGAAGACCGCGCTGTTGGAGCAGGCGCTTGAGGTGATACCGCAGGCGCGTCGCCTGGATGCGGCGGGCCAGGAGTTCGAGACCGAGCTTCCGTTCACGGCGTTGCATGAGTTGTGCGTTCCGCTGCTGGACGGGTTGGACAGCCTGCCGGGCCCGCAGCGCGCGGCGCTGGAGGTGGCGTTCGCGGTCCGCGAGGGGGCGGCGCCCGATCGATTCCGGGTCGGCCTGGCGGTGCTGGGCCTGCTGACCGGTGCGGCACGTGAACGGCCGGTCGTGTGCGTGGTCGATGACACGGACTGGATCGATGATGCCTCGGCGCAGGTGCTGGCGTTCGTCGCCCGCCGCGTCGGCGACAGCCCGGTGGCGTTGCTGTTCGCGCTTCGCGGGGCGGTGGCGTCCGGGCGTTTCGCGGGGTTGCCGGTGCGGACCGTGACCGGTCTTGGAACCGAGGACGCGCTGGCGTTGCTCTCCTCGCGCATCCACGCGCCGCTGGATGAGCGGATCCGTGATCAGATCCTGGCGGAGTCGCGCGGCAATCCGCTGGCATTGATCGAACTGGTGCGCGGCATCGGGATGCCGGAACTCGCCGGTGGCTTCGGCCTGCCGGAGGCGTTGCGGGTGCCGGAGCGGATGGAGGCCGCCTACCGCGAGCGGCTGGCGGCCCTGCCGGAGCCCACCCGGCGGCTGCTTCTCGTCGCGGCTGCCGAGCCCTTGGGCGAGCCGGCCTTGTTCTGGCGCGCCGCCGAACTGCTGGGCATCGGCATCGAGGCGATCACGGCGGCTGAGGAGGCGGGGCTGCTGGACGTCGGTGTCGACGTGCGGTTCCCCCACCCGCTGGCACGGTCCGTGGTCTATCGTGCGGCGGCGCCGGAAGAGCGCCGCGCCGTACATCAGGCGCTCGCGCAGGTGACCGATCCACGTCGGGACGCGGACCGCCGTGCCTGGCACCGTGCGCAGTCGGTCCTGCTCCCCGATGAGTCCATCGCCGGGGAACTGGAACGGTCGGCGGACCGCGCCCACGCGCGCGGCGGCGTGGCCGCGGCCGCCGGGTTCCTCGAACGCGCCGCGGCCTTGAGCCCCGATCCGGGCCGGCGGGCGGGCCGTGCCCTGGCGGCGGCCCGGTTCAAGCAGCAAGCGGGCGCCACCGAAGCCGCGATCAGGCTCGTGACCACCGCCCAGGCCGGCCCGCTGGACGCGCGGCGACACGCGCTCGCCGAACTGCTACGCGTTCAGCTCGAGATGGGTGGCCACGGCGGGGCCGCCGATCGGTTGCTCGACGCGGCCAGGGGGCTGGAGTCGCACGACGGGCTCTGGGCCGAGATGACCTACCTGCAAGCGCTTACAGCCGCGATCGGCGCCGGTCGCCTCGGCGAAAGCAGGCGGCTCGCCCAGGACGTGCGTACGGCACGCGCCGCGTTCGTCGCGGCGCCTTGGCGCCCGGTCCAGCTGCTCCTCGACGCGCTGGCAGCCCAGATGATCGACGGCTACACCGTCGCGGCCCCGCTGCTGGGAAAGGCGATGGACGCCCTGGTCCCGGCCGACTCCGCGCAGGTCCCCGACGGCCGCTGGCTTCGGCCCGCCTGCGGGGTCGCGCCCGACCTGTGGGACGAGCACGCCTGGAGCACGCTCGCCGAGCGCTACGTACGGACGGTACGTGAATCCGGGGCGCTCATCGAGCTGCCCGTCGCCCTGCGCTGCCTGGCGCTGTACCGCATCCACACGGGCGAGTTCGGTGACGCGGCGTCGCTGATCGCGGTGGCTCACGACCTCGCGGAGGCGAATGGCACCCACGGCCCGTCCTGGGCCGACATGGCGCTCGCGGCCTGGCGGGGCGATCGGGAACGGACGGCCGCGATGTCGGAGACGATCGCGATCCTGGCACGCGAGCGCGGTCAGGGCTGGGTGCTCTCGGCGGTCGACTACGCGACCGCGGTGCTGCACAACGCCACCGGCCGGTACCAGGTCGCGGCCCAGACCGCCCGCGCGGCAGATGAACACGACGAGCCGGGCCTCAGCGCGTTCGTCCTCCCAGAACTGATCGAGGCCGCCACCCGTACGGGAGACGTCGCGCTCGCCGAACGAGCACTCGAGCGGCTCGTGCAGCGCACCCGCACGTTCGGCACCGAGTGGGCGCTGGGCATCGAGGCCCGCTCCCGTGCCCTGCTCCTCGCGGGCTCATCGGCAGAGGACCTGTACGAGGAGGCGATCGATCGGCTCGGACGCAGCCGGGCCGCGGTGCAACTGGCCCGTGCCCGCCTGGTCTACGGGGAATGGCTGCGCCGCGAATCCAGGCGCGGTGACGCCCGCGTGCAACTCCGCATCGCCCATCAGGAGCTGACGACCATCGGCGCCGCCGGGTTCGCCGCACGTGCCGCCCGCGAACTGTCCGCCTGCGGCGACCGCCCGCCCGAGGCCACCGCCACGCCCTTCGACCGCCTGACCGCGCAGGAACTGAAGATCGCCCGTCTGATCGCCGAGGGCGCCACTTCCAAGGAGGCGGCCGGTCGGCTCTTCCTCAGCCCGCGCACCATCGACGCCCACGTGCGCAACATCTTCAAGAAACTCAACCTCACCTCCCGCAGCCAACTGCGCGGCCTGCGGACGCGCCTGCCCGCCGACCCACACGACACCGACATGACCTACTGACGCCGGTCACGGCCGCGACTAGGCGATCTTTGCGGATACGGCGTCGTTATTTTTGCGGATCCGATCATTAGTGGCGAAAAGTGAAAATCGGACCGTGTCTAACGGTGGTCTCAGCACGCTGACGACGGCATTAGCGGGTTGGTCGTGATGTCACTGGGCGCCCTCGATGTCTGGTCGCGAATACCGAGTCCTCCGCTGCGCCTGACGGCGAAGCCCGAGTACGACTTCCGGGCGGGTGTGCCGGACGTCGAACTGTTTCCCTTCGGCACCTGGCGTGACCTGCTCACCGAGCGGCTCCAGGCGTTGCCGCCGCACTCGCTCACCTACGACGATCCGCGGGGGCACCCGGCGTTGCGGGCCGAGATCGCCCGCCGACTCGGGCCGTCGCGGGGGATCCGCGTGCCGGCCGATGCGGTGCTGGTCACCGCCGGGTCACAACAGGCGCTGGACGTCGCGGCGCGGGTCCTGCTCCGGCCCGGGGACCGGGTCGCGATGGAGGAGCCGGGGTATCCGCCGCCGCGCCGGCTGTTCACCGCGCTGAGCGCGCGACCGGTCGGGGTACGCGTGGACGCCGAGGGCATCGTCGTTGACGAGATCCCACCCGACTGCCGTCTCGTCTACGTGACACCCGCCCACCAGTTCCCGCTGGGCGTGCCCATGTCGCAACGGCGCAGGAGCGAACTGGTCGCCTGGGCCGGACGGCACGGCGCGGCGATCCTCGAGGACGACTACGACAGCGAGTTCCGGTTCACCGACGACCCGCTCGGATCCCTGTACGGCCTGGACTCCGAGCACGTCATCCACGTCGGCTCCTTCTCGAAGGTGCTGCTGCCCGCCTTGCGACTCGGCTACCTGGTCGCGCCGCCGCGGTTGCGGAGGGCGCTGGAGAAGGCGAAGTACCTCACCGACCTGTACGCGCCGACCATCGAGCAGGCGACGCTGGCGCGCTTCATGGCGGAGGGCGGATTCGCCGAGCACGTGCGGAGGGCGCGGCAGGAGTACCTGGACCGATGGAACACCGTGAACCGGCTCCTGCACCGCGACTTCACCGGCCTGCTCACCCCGCTGCCCTCCGTCGCGGGCCTGCACGTCAGCGCGTCCGGACCGGACGGCATGTGGCCGGTCGTACGCGCCGCCCGGCGGGCCGGCGTCTGGCTGTACTCCCTCGGCGACTTCACCGAGCCACGCGACTCGGTGCACGGACTGGTGTTCGGATACGGGGCCGTTCGGTCCGACCGCATCGAGCCGGGCCTGAACCGGCTGCGAGAACTCCTCTGAGACCCGGATGTCCTTCGTCTCGTCCCGCAACGAAAGGATGCACATGTCGGAGAAAACGGCCACCTTCTCGCTGAGCGCCGACGAGCTCGCGCAGTTCCATCGCGACGGCTACATCGGGCCCTTCGACCTGTACGAGCCCGACGAGATGGAGGCGAACCTGCGCGCCCTCCGGCCGAAGCTCATCAACTCGAAGACCTCCATCTACTCCCAGGACAAGGCGATATCCGGCAACACCAACCTGTCCAGTTACGACCGCCACCTGGACATCGACTTCCTGGCCGAGCACATCACCCGGCCCGAGATCGCCGACCGGGTGTCCAGCATCCTCGGACCGGACGTCCTGTGCTGGCGCAGCGAGTTCTTCCCGAAGTACCCGGGCGACGAGGGCACGGACTGGCACCAGGCGGACAACTTCTCCAACGTCGCCGGTTCGAAGCATCCGCAGATCGTGTGGCCGGAGGACGCCGAGTTCGGCGGCACCATCACCGTCTGGGCGGCGTTCACCGAGGCCAACGTCGACAACGGCTGCCTGCAGTTCATCCCCGGGTCGCACCGGACGATGAACTACGACGAGTCGAAGAGCATGGACTACGACGCCGACAGCATCAACCAGGTGGAGAAGAACGGCGTCCGGCGCGGCTTCTTCGGCTACGACTACCGGCAGTTGCAGAAGGACCCGGACTGGAGCCCGGACGAGTCCAAGGCGGTCTCCCAGGTGATGCGGCAAGGGCAGTTCGTCATCTTCTGGTCCACGCTCATGCACGCGTCGCACCCGCACAGCGGCCGTACGGACAAGATGCGGCTCGGTTTCGCGGGCCGCTACCTGCCGACCTCCGTACGGGTCTATCCGCACTCGACCGAACTGGAGGAGTTCGGCGGCTCCGCGAGCCTGGACAGGTTCGGGAACGTCCTGGTCTCCGGGCGGGACGAGTTCGGGCACAACCGGTTCGTCGACGCCACGGTCAACGGTTTTCGCTTCGAGGCTCGGTAGGAGGGCGTAATGGCCGGTCAGGCGGATCTGCAGCAGTGGGTCATCGGGGTGGGCCGGGAGCTCGGGCTGTCCCTGCAGAACGGAGATGACGACTTCTTCGACGGTGGTGGCGACTCGCTGGACGCGGTCCGGCTGATCGAGCGAGCCGAAGAGGAGTTCGGTGCGGACGCCCTCCCGCCGGACGACCTCTACAGCGGCAGCACCGTCCGGGAGATCGCCGCCACCCTGTCACGCAGCGCCACCCGGGACACCGTGTAGGGAACGGGCGTGCACACCACCCGGATCCACCGGCTGAGGGCCACCCCGGAGGCGCTGTCGATCCACGACCGGATCAACCGGACCGGGGCGGCCTACCCGGACGACCGCGGCGTCGCCGAGCTCTTCGAGCGTCGCGTCGGGCTCCACCCCGACGCGACCGCGGTCGTCCACCGGGACCGTACGCTCAGCTACCGCGAGCTCAACCGGCGGGCCAACGCGCTGGCCCGGCGGTTGAGCGGCGCCGGGGTCCGTCGGGGTGACGTGGTGGGGGTGTGCCTCGCGCGGTCTCCCGAGCTCATCGTCACGCTGCTGGCGGTGCTGAAGTGCGGGGCGGCCTATCTCCCCGTCGACGCCGGCCCGCTCGGCGAACGGCAGCGCGGAATCCTGCGCGACGCCGAGTGCCGCATCGTGGTCACCGACCGGCCCGAATCGATCGGATCCGGTCTGCCGGACGGCGCCGTGCTGCCGGTGCGCCCGGACGGTCCGGCCTCGGCGGACGATGACGCCGACCCCGTCACCGGCGTCGGCCCCGACGACATCGCGTACATCAACTTCACGTCCGGTTCCACCGGCAGACCCAAGGGCGTGCCGATCCGCCACCGCGCCATCGCCCGGCTGGTGCACGGCGCCCGCTACGCACGTCTGGACGAACACACCACGTTGCTGCAGCTGGCACCGGTCGCCTTCGACGCGGCGACGTTCGAGATCTGGGGTGCGCTGCTACTCGGCGGCACCTGCGTCCTGTACCCCTCGACGTACGTGCGATTGTCCGAGCTGCGGCAGGTGATCGACGACCATCGGGTCACCGTCGTGTTCCTCACCACGGCGCTGTTCAACGTCGTCCTCGACGAGGCCCCCGACACCCTGGCCGGCGTCGGCACCATCCTGACCGGCGGCGAGGCGCACTCCCTGCCGCACATGGAGACCGCCCTGCGGCGGTACGGCGCCGACCGGGTCGTCAGCGTCTACGGCCCGACCGAGTGCACCACGTTCGCCACGTACCACCCGGTGCGCCGGCTGGCGCCGGAGGAGTCCGCGCTGCCGATCGGGCGGCCCATCCAGAACACCCGCCTCTATCTGGTCGACGGCGACCGGCTGTGCGCGGTCGGCGAGACCGGCGAGGTATGCCTGGCCGGACCGGGCCTGTCCCCGGGCTATCTCGGCATGCCCGAGGCCACCCGCGACCGGTTCGTCGACTGCGAGATCGACGGAAGGCGGGAACGGCTGTACCGCACCGGCGATCGAGGCCGATTCCGGGCCGACGGCGACGTCGTCTTCCTGGGCCGGCTGGACGAACAGGTAAAAATCAACGGATACCGCATCGAGCCGGGCGAGATCCGGCACCACATCGACCTGCATCCGGACGTCAAGCAGAGCCACGTCCTGGTCGGGCGGAGCGCCGGCGGCCACAAGACCCTGCTCGCGTTCGTCGTACCGGCCGGCGAGGGCTGCACCACGGCGTCGATCCGTGATCACCTGACCACCCGGCTGCCGAAATACCTGGTCCCGTCCGTGATCCGGCTCTGCGACGCGCTCCCGCTCACGGCCACCGGGAAGGTCGACCGAGAGGCGCTGCTCGCCCTCCACGGGGACACCTAGGCGATATTTACGGACTCGGTTAGGCCCTGTTTGCGGATACCTGTGGAACGCCGATTCGACGACGCTTGAACACGCTTTGACTGCACGGTCAAGGTGGCTCGACAGCCGAGACATGACTTCTGCGAAAGGCGGCGGCATGGCGAACGAACCGGCGGTGACCGTGGGCGGTGTGACCTATCAGGTCACGCCCGAGTATCTGGCCAATGCGGCCTCGGACGCCGGCAACACCGCAGAGCAGATCAGAGGCCAGTTGGACCAGCTCAAGTCCTACGTCGTGAGCCTGGAGGCGTCGTGGAGAGGCGTCGCGCACGGCCGGTTCGTGGCTCTGATGGCGGAGTACGACGTCCTGTCCGGCATGCTCCATGACGCGCTGACCGGCATCGCCAGTGGGCTGCAGGGCAACTACGTCAACTACCGAGACTCCGAGCAGCAGAACCTCACCAACCTGGCCAACATCGAGGCGGGCATGCCCGGCGGCCACACCGCCGTGGCCAACCTGACCTGATCGCGACAGCGGAACGTGAAAGGAGCAGGACCATGCCCGACATCGATGGCACGCAGATCTATGTGGGAGAGGGCCTGGGCGCCGCCGGCGGCTGGATCAACGGGCGCGCGGGTGAGATCGCCGGCGAGCTCGAGGCGCTGAAGGCCAAGCTCATGCCGCTGCAGGACACGTGGCAGAAGAGCCAGGCGGCGACCTACTACCAGGACCTGCAGCAGGAGTGGAACATCGCGGCCGAGGGCCTGTTCGGGCCGGACGGCGTCCTCGGCCAGATCGCCCACGCGATGAACGTCAACTGGGGCAACTACACCGACGCCGAGTGGTCGAACGTCCAGACCTGGAAGCACTGACCACGCGCGTGAGATCGAGGGAGCGAGGAGCCACCGGTGGCCGATGAACGGTGCCGGATCACGGTGGTGGGTGAGCGCGGCCGGGTGGACCTGGCGGTGCCGGCGCGCGCGCCCATCGCCGCGTACGTCCCGATGCTGGCCGATATGTGCGGCGAGCCGGACTCCGACGCGATGCCGGCCGCCTGGTCGCTCGCCCCGGCCGGTGGGGGACCCTTCCAGCCGGGTGTGTCCCTGGAGTCCGTCGGCGTGCTCGACGGCGAGACGCTGTACCTGCGGGACGTGGTCCAGGGCGAGTTCGACGGACCGGTCGTCGCCGACGTCGAGGAACAGGTCGCCGAGGTCGAGGACGACGGCAGGACGTGGAACGCCCGGGCGCGGGCGCACACGACGCTCGGCCTCGGGCTGCTCATCGTGCTGGCGGCGGCCGGCGCACTCGGTTTCGGCGCCGACCGCACGCCCCTGCTGACCCTCCTGCTCTTCGGGGTGGGCGTGGCATCCGCCGCGGTCGCCTGGGTCGCCGGCCTGAAGATCTGGCCGGTACCGACGGTGATGCGCCTGGGGCTGGCCGTGGCCGCGTGTCCCATCTTCGCCTCCGCCGCGTCGGCGCTGCCGCTGTCGAGCCCACGGACGTCGGTGATCGCGGCCGTGGTGAGCGCGTCGATCGGAGCGTTCGCCTCGTACCTGGCGGCTCCGGCGATCACCACGATGGTGCTGCAGGCGATCTGCGCGGTGGGTCTCGTGCTCGCCGTCCCGCTGGCCCTGCTGCGCGCCGACCTGCTCGAGGCGGCGGCCGTGGTGGCCGTCGCGCTCTTCCTGGTCCTGGGGGCGCTGCCCAGGGCCGCGGCACAGATCGCCGCCGTGCCACCGGGCCCCTCCGAGATGGAGGACGTGGAACGGGCGGTGCGCCGGGTCCAGAGTCTGCTCATCTTCCTCAACGCCCTGTGCTGCGTGGTCATCGCGGCCTGCCTGACCGTGCTGGCCGGCTCTCGCGACTGGTACGCGCTCGGGCTGGCGTTGTGCCTGGGCCTGGCGCTGCTGTGCCGGGCGAACTCGGCGCGACTGCGGGCGGTGGTCGCGGCGGTCCTGCTCAGTGGGGCGACCGGGCTGGTAGGGCTGTCGATCCAGGCGCCCGCCGCCGTCCTCGACCTTCTCGGCTCGGCCGGCCCATCCGGCTGGGCGGGCCCGCTGGCCGCGCTCTGGTCGGGCGTGATCGTGGTCTGGTGCGGCCTGGTGATGTGCTTCCGCAGTTCCCTGCAGCAGGCCGACTTCGACGAACGGTGGCGATGGCCGGGCAGCGTCGCCACCTTCCTCGGCGTGATCAGCGTCCCGCTCGCCGTCGGCGTCTTCGGCGTCTTCGACGCCCTGATGCGGGCCGGCGGAAGGATGTGACGCCGTGCTGACGAGGAAGGCCGCCCGCGAGCGCGTCGCGCCCGGCAGCTGGGGGGCGCACGCCACGATCGGTGCGGCCGTACGGGCCGCCGCCCCCGGTGCCGTCGTCTCGGTCCAGCCGGGCGTCTACCGGGAGAGCCTCGTCCTCGACGGCGACGTGACCGTCGTGGCCGAGAAGGGCGCGGGCACCGTACGGGTCGTCGCGGCCCGAGGTCCGGCCCTGACCGTCCACGGCGGTCAGGCCACCGTCGAGGCGCTGACGCTCGAATCCGCGGGTGACGCGGCCGTCCTCGTCCGCGCCGGTACGCCCGCGCTGCGCGACTGCGAGATCACCGGCGGCCGGGTCGAGGTCACCGGGGATGCCATCGCCGTCCTGCGGAACTGCTCGATCAGCGGCACCGACCGGACCGCCGTCCACCTCACCGCCACCAGCCGTACGACGCTGGAGGACTGCGTGGTACGGGACGCGGGCGGCGACGGGATCACGGCGGACGACGAGGCGCGGGCCGAGTGCACCGGGACGATCGTGCGCGGCGTGGGCGGCCGTGGCGTCCACCTCTCCGGCTCGGCGCGTGGGCGGTTCACCCGGTGCGAGATCCGCGACGCCCGGACCGCCGCGGTCCACGCCGAAGGCGCGTCCGCCCTCGTGCTGACGGAGTCCCGGCTGCACGACAGCGGCATCGGGGTCTGGCTCGGCGGCACGGCCGGGCGGCGCTCGGCCGGGGAGAACGAGCCCCGCCGCGACGCGGCGTCGGCCGAGGAGCCGGCGACGTCACGGTCCCACGCGGTGCTCCTCGACCGGTGCGAGATCTTCGCCACGACGAACGCGGGCCTGCTGGCCGAATCGGAGGCCGCGGCCGTACTGGACGGCTGCCACGTACACGACACCGGCCGGGCGGCGATCGTCGCCGCCGGGTCCAGCACGCTCGAGCTGGACGGCGTACGGGCCGTCGACGCCGGGGACACCGGACTGGCCGTCTCGGGCGACGCCGCCGTCCAGGCGCGCGAGGCGACGCTCGCCCGCAGCGGGGCCAACGGCGTCTACGCCACGGGAGACGCCCGGCTGACACTGACCGACTGCGAGATCCGCGACACCGCCTACACGGCCGTGCACCTGGGCGGCGCGGCACGGGCCACGCTGGCCGACTGCCGTATCAGGGACACGCCGGAGTACGGCGTCCGTGTCTGCGAGCAGGCGGAGCTGACCGCACGGGACGTCGAGGTGCGCGACACCGCGATGACCGGTATCCGCCTGGAGGGCGGCGACGCGGCACTGCGCGGCTGCCGGATCGGCCGTGCGGCCACCGGTGTAAGCGTGCGCACGACGCACCGGCCGCTGCTGGCGGGGTGCGAGATCTCCGAGATCGGCGGCGTCGGCCTGGAGATCGGGCCGGACACCGAAGCGCTCGTCGAGGAATGCCGGATCGACCACACCGGCTCGACCGGGGTGTACCTCGACGCCGGCAGCGTCGTGCGGATCGACGGCTGCACGATGACCGGGGTGGAGGGCAGCGGGCTGTACGCCGGGACCGGCACCCGGGCGCGCGTCCGCGGACTGGTCGTGGAGCGCCCGGCCCGGAACGGCGTGTTCGTCGCCGAGAAGGCGGCGGGCCTCTTCGAAGACTGCCGGATCTCCGACGCCGGCTATCCGGCGATCTACGTGGAGGCGGAGGCCGGACCGGTACTGCGCCGGTGTTTCGTCTCCGGCGGCGACCACGATCTCGTCGTGTGCGACGGCGCCGAGCCCGTCATCGAGGACTGCCGGTCGGACGGCGTCCGCGACGCGACCCTGCCGCAGGGCACCGTGGCCACGCCGTCCGCGACGGTCACCGCCGTCACCGGTGGCCGGCCCGAGGCGCACGCGGACGAGGACGAGGAGCAGACGCCCGAGGAGCGGCTCGCCGAGCTGCGCACCGAGCTGGACCGGCTGGTGGGCCTGGACGGGGTGAAGCGCGACATCGTCGGTCTCACCAAGCTGATGCGGATGGTGAAGGTCCGCGAGGAGGCGGGGCTTCCGCCGCCGCCGCTGTCCCGTCACCTGGTCTTCGCCGGGAACCCCGGCACGGGCAAGACCACGGTCGCGCGGCTGTACGGCGGGTTCCTGCACGCGCTCGGCCTGCTCCAACGCGGCCACCTGGTGGAGGCCGACCGTGGCGACCTGGTCGGCGAGTACGTCGGTCACACCGCGCCCAAGACGCAGGCGGTGTTCCGCCGGGCGCTCGGCGGCGTGCTGTTCATCGACGAGGCCTACGCGCTGGTTCCGCACGGGCAGTCCAACGACTTCGGGCAGGAGGTCATCTCCACCCTGGTGAAGCTGATGGAGGACCACCGTGACGACGTCGTGGTGATCGTCGCCGGCTACCCGGGGGAGATGCGGCGTTTCCTGAGCTCGAACGCCGGGCTGGGCTCGCGGTTCAGCCGCACCCTGACGTTCGACGACTACGCGTCCGAGGAGCTCGTGCGGATCGTGCGCTACCACGCCGACCGGCACGAGTACGAGTGCGGTGAGGACACCGTCGAGGCGCTGCACCGGTTCTTCGACGAGCTGCCCCGGGGAGAGCAGTTCGGGAACGGCCGCACCGCCCGGCAGGTCTTCCAGCTGATGACCGAGCGGCACGCACTGCGGATCGCCGATGACCTGACGGCGGCAGGTTCCGGCGATCTGACGACGCTTCTGCCGGTGGACCTGCCGCCGCTGGAGGCCGTATGAGAATTACTTGTGAGACATGTTGCTCCCGTAAACGCTCCAGCTCGGCGGCGGCGGGAACTTCGACTGCTTATCGGTGTGCGCGTATACCTGACCCGAATGGTTTACGAGGGCGATGTATTCACCCAGGACCTCCAACGCATCTCCGATGTTCTGAAGGTTCTTCTCCTGCACCGGGTTCATCGACGCTGCGAATTGTTTCGCCGGCCCCTGCCAGTCGCTGGGGGACCGTTCGCCTTCGTTCGGCGCAGGGTTGTACGTGCCCGGTGCCAGATAAGTGGTTCCCGGGCTGTCCTGGAAGGCGGTGTCCATGGCTTGCTGGCCGAACACGGTGTCCATTCCTCCCAGCACCTTTTTCCGTAGATCCTCGTACGACTGGACCAGTTCGCGGGAGGTGGTGAGCATGTTCTCGACCTGGGCGGCCATGGCCTCAGGGGTGACCAGGATGTCATCGACGTCGATCTGAGTCGTGCCGGCGCCGGGGTCGCCGGGGTCGCCTTCCTTGATGTCCTGAGGGTCCGTGTTGAACGACGGCCGAGAATCCCAGACCTTCAACTCGGGTGAGTCGGTGTTTCCGAGATCCGGAGTCTGAGTGTTGGTTTTGTCATTCGGGTCGTAGGGATGGATGTCGTACTTCGATTTGATCGGATCGGTATCGGTCATCGCTCCTCCTATCCGGATGGCGGCGAACCACCACCATAGGCTATTCTGACGATAATGGTACGACTTTGACAACCTGCAAGTTGCGACTATGTTGGTCGCGTCGGGCGGTATCGGACCGCGGCCGATCACATCGGTGGCCGGATGGAGGCGACACAGAATGACGCAGCCACCCCCAGGGGACTTCAAGGTATTGCTGCAGAGTTTGCATGACGCCATCGGCACTGTGACCAGAGAGAAGAGCACGATCTCCACCGAGCTTGCGGCGATCGATAGGAACACCACCGACCTGGTCGCCGACTGGAACAGTCCCGCCGAAGAAACCTTCGATGTCATCACGAAGTGGTTCGGGCAGGCATCCAGAGACCTGACCGACGCGCTCGACGACATCATCAAGCGGTTGCAGACCACCTGCAACAACTACGCGCAGGCCGAGACGCACAACTACCAGAACGTGGACAAGGCGCTCGTCGGGCCGCAACCGCTGACCGCGGGCACCGCGCAGAACGGGCCAATGCGCTACAAGCTGGCGCCGGGTCCCGAGCACGGGAACAGGACGCCGCTGAAGCCGGTCACCTCGGACCAGCACAAGGTGGTGTTCTACAAGTCGGTTCACCCGTACGCGCAGGGGATGCGGGTCACCTCGAATGCGGTGCTCTACAAGTTGCTTCCCGGCCCGTACGCGCAGGGGACGCCGGTCACCTCGAATGTGGTGTTCTACAAGTCCGTTCACGGCCCGTACGCGCCGATGACGGTGCCGCCGGGGAAGCACTTCTACATGTCGGTTCCCGGTCCGCCTCAGCCGATGACGGTGCCACCGGCTGGAGCGTAGGCATGAGGCGGTAAGGCCGCTCGACGGCCGAAGCCGATCCCTATGAGGGGGTGACGTGTCCCGATGGACGCGGATTACGACCACGTACAGAAGATCGCGTTGTCGCTGTCGGGCCTGAACGACTACGCGAAGCAGATCACTCAGCACGGCGAGAACATCAAGACCGCCCTCGACAACATCATCACCGCGCTGACCGGCCTGCAAGTCGATTGGGCCGGCCCGTCGCAGCAGGAGCACGAAGACGTCTCCAACCGGTTCGACCGGGTCAGCAGGGCGGTGCTGGGCAGCAAGGAGAGGCCGGAAGAAGGCGTGATCAACGCCATCACCCACGGTCTGGGCGTGGTGGGCAGCAACTACGGCAAGGCCGAGGCCGGCTTGGTGGACGTCTGGAACCAGTTCGCCGGCAAGCTCGGCACCAGCAGCGGTAAGCAGCCCACGGAAACTCCTCCCGACCAGATGGATACCAACAAGACGGCGATCACCGCCGACTATCCCCCGCTCGCGAGCTGATCACGACCACCCAGACGGTGGTGACCGGGCCGGGCGGTCCGCCCCTGTGAACCCCGCCCGGCCCGGGGCCACCGCAGTACGGATCTCACATCTGAGGCAGCCGAACCGATGAGCAGGATCGCTTTCCACCGTCCCGCCCGGATGGCGCCACCACCGGTGCCCGAGGAGAAGATCTCCCTCGCGGCGCCGCCGCAGCTGCCACCGTCGAACGGCATGTCCAACATGCTGATGTTGCTCCTGCCGGTGTTGACCAGCGTCAGCATGGCCGCGTACCTCGTCTCCAGCGGTCGGCGCTGGATGATGGTCCTCGGGGCCGTCTTCGTGCTGTCGTCGGTCGGGTTGACCGTCGGGGTCCGGGTGCAGATGGGCGGGAAGGGACGCCGGACGCGGGAGCACCACCGCGAGCGCTACCTGGAGTACCTCGGCGGCTTCCGGCGCCAGGCACGGCAGGTGGCAGAGGTTCAGCGGTTCGCCGCGGCGTGGGTGCATCCGAGTCCGGAGCGGCTGTGGGCGATCGCCGTCCGACGGCGCCGTGTGTGGGAGCGGCGCGCCGACGACCCGGACTTCCTCCATCTCCGCCTGGGCACCGGGAACGGCCCGCTCGCCATCACCCTCACGACCACGAAGCGGTCCGATCCGTCGGTGGAGTACGACCCCCGGTCGCTGCACGCGGCGGAGGAACTCGTCCAGACCCACAGTTCGGTCGACCGGCAGCCCGCGTGGATCGACGCCGGGCGCGCCGGCGTGATCAGCGTCCTCGGCCCCGAGGCCGAGATCCGCGAGGCGACGGCGGCGCTGCTGTGCCAGCTCGCGGTCCTGCACGCGCCGGACGACGTGCAGCTGATGGTCGTCACCGCCGGTGACCCGCGCTGGGAGTGGACCAAGTGGCTGCCGCACACCTACGAACCGGACACCCGCGACCGCGGCGTCGAGGTCGTACCGCTGGTCGCGGAGGGCATCGAGGGCCTGGCGGATCACCTGGAGGCCGAGCTCGATCGGGCCACGGCGGCACGCGCCGAGCGCGGGTCCCGGCTGGTCTCCCTGACGGCCGCCGACGGGCCGAAGCGGCGGCTCGTCATCGTTTTGAACGACTATGACCCGCAGGCCGCCTGGGCCCGCTCGCCACTGGTCACGCGGCTGATCGCGGAGGCCGGGCCGGAGCTCGGTATCACGGCCGTCTGTCTCGTCACCGAAGAGGTCCGCGAGCCGGAGCGGGTCGACGTCCGTGTCCGGCTGGACATCCGCGGCGGCCTGTCCCTGGAGGGGCGCGGCGGCCTGCACAGCGTGATGACGGACGCCACGGTGGACCGTACGGAGCCCGCACTCTGCTCGCAGATCGCCCGTGCGCTCGCGCCGCTGCGGCTGTCCGGTGAGAAGGACCAGGTTCTGTCCCAGTCCGTGTCGTTGCCGGGCATGCTCGGGATCGGCGACATCGCCTCGCTCGATCCGAGCGCGCACTGGCGTGCCCCGGATGACGAGGAGCTGCTGCGGGTGCCGGTCGGCGTGGCGGCGAACGGCGAGGCGCTCGTGCTGGACCTGAAGGAGTCGTCACAGGGCGGGGTCGGGCCGCACGGGCTGATCGTGGGCGCGACCGGTTCGGGCAAGAGCGAGCTGCTGCGCACACTGGTCACGGGCTTGTCGATGACGCATTCGCCGGAGCATCTGGGCTTCGTGCTCGTCGACTTCAAGGGCGGCGCGACGTTCGCGGGCCTGACCGGGTTGCCGCATGTCGCGGGGCTGATCACGAACCTGGCCGATGACCTGTCCCTGGTCGAGCGGGTCCGGGTCGCGCTGATAGGGGAGCAGCAGCGCCGGCAGCGACTGCTGCGGCAGGCGGGCAACGTCGACTCGATCCGCGACTACCAGCTGAAGCAGGCGGCCGGTGGCACCGACGTCGACGGTGCGCCGCTGCCGCCGCTGCCGTACCTGATGATCGTGGTGGACGAGTTCGGGGAGCTGCTGTCGCAGCGGTCGGACTTCACCGACCTGTTCGTGCAGATCGGCCGGCTGGGCCGCTCGCTGGGCATGCATCTGCTGCTGGCCACCCAGCGGCTGGAGGAGGGGCGGCTGCGCGGGCTGGAATCGCACCTGTCCTACCGCATCTGCCTGCGCACCTTCAGCGCCACCGAGAGCCGCACGGTGATCGGCACGCCCGACGCGTACAAGCTGCCGCCGATTCCCGGCTCGGCCTACCTCAAGGTCGACGAGTCCGTCTACGAGCGGTTCCGGGTGGCCCACGTCTCCCGGCTGTACGAGAACGAAAGCGAGGACGCCGACGGGACGGAATCGATCACGCCGGTCCCGTACACGCTCCGGACGCCCATCGTCCCGGAGGAGACGGCGCCGGTCCCGTCCCGTCCTACCGCGTCCGGCGGCACGACCACCGAGTTGCAGATGCTCGTGGACCGCTTGGCGGAGAGCAGCGCGCCGACCCACCAGGTGTGGCTCGCGCCGCTGCCGCCGCGCTTCCCGCTCGATCTGCTGCTGGCACCCGTGGCGCCGGTGCCGGAGCACGGCCTGCAGAGCCGGGCCTGGTCGATGAACGGGGAGTTGAGGTTCCCCGTGGCCGTCGCCGACCTGCCCGCCCGGCAGGAGCAGCGGCCCGTCGTGCTGGACCTGACGGGCGCGCACGCGCACCTCGCCATCGTCGGTGCTCCGCAGAGCGGCAAGAGCACGTTCCTGCGTACCGCGCTGATCAGCGCGATGCTCACGCACACGCCCGAGGAGTTGCAGTTCTACTGCATCGACCACGGCGGTGGCGCGCTGCACGGCCTGGAAGGCGCCCCGCACGTGGCCGGGGTCGCCGGCCGCCGTGACGCCGAGCGCGTGCAGCGGGTGCTGGCCGAGGTGACCCGGCTGATCGCCGTCCGCGAGCGGATGTTCCGGGAGCTGGGCGTCCAGTCCGCGGCCGACTTCCGGAGAATGCGGGAGACCGGAGCCCTGCCGCCGGGCGTGCGCGGCGCCGACGTCGTTCTCGTCGTCGACAACTGGGGCGCACTGCACGCGGAGATGGACGACGCCACCGCCCTGGCCACCGACATCGCCACCCGAGGCCTCGGCGTCGGCGTGCACCTGATGATCACCGCGAACCGCTGGGCCGAGATCCGGATGAGCCTGCGCGACAGCATCGCGGGCAGGCTCGAACTCCGCCTGAACGACCCCACCGAATCGGAGGTCAACCGGCAGGAGACCCGAAGGCTGGGCAAGACACCGGTCGGCCGTGGGCTGATGCCGCCCGGCATCCCCTTCCACGTCGCCCTGCCCCGCATGGACGGCACCGACGACCTCGACGGGATGGGCGACGCGCAACGGGAACTCGTCGCCGCGATCGACGACGCGTGGGACGGGCCGCCCACGCCGCCGCTCAAGGTGCTGCCGGAGCGGCTCACCGTCACCGAGCTGGACGCCGTCGCGGCGGCGTCGGCCGGGCAGGATCCCTGGGACGGCGGCGAGCGCGTCCCGACCGAGACCGAAGTCCCGATCGGCCTGTCCCAGGACGACCTGCGGCCCGTGGGCCTGGACCTGACCGCCGGGCAGCCGCACTTTCTCCTCTTCGGCGACTCGGGGGCGGGCAAGACCTCGTTCCTGCGGGCCTGGATGCGGGGTATGGCCCGCCGGCACTCGCCGTGGGAGGTGCGCTTCATCGTCATCGACTACCGGCGCAGCCTTCTCGACGTGGTGCCCGAGCCCTACATCGGTGCGCAGGCCGGTGATCCTGACCTGGCGGCCACCTTCGTCGGCCAGGTGGCGGACAAGCTGCGGGAGCGCATGCCGCCACCGGAGATCACCTCCGGTCGGCTGCGTGACCGTGACTGGTGGGAGGGGCCGGAGCTGTACGTGGTCGTCGATGACTACGACCTGGTGGCCAACGGCCCGGAGCGCGGGCCGTTGGCGCCGCTGGCCGCGTTCGTCACACAGGCGGAGGAACTCGGCCTCCACGTCGTGCTCGCCCGCCGGGTCAGTGGCTCGGCGCGGTCACTGATGGCCGATCCCCTGCTCGGGCGGTTGCGCGAGTTCGGCGCCGACGGGCTCATCCTGTCCGGCGATCACCGCGAGGGTCCGCTGATCGGCGATCAGCGCGCGGTGGAACGCATTCCGGGACGTGGCGTGCTGGTCCGGCGGCGGCAGAGCCCGGAGCTGATCCACGCCGTGCTGGACGAGGAGACCGAGCCACTGGTCTCTCCGCTACCGCAGAGAGACCTCGGATCTGTTTCCGCTGTGTAGTGATCATTTTCGGGCGACGACTCTCGCCCGATTCCGACTGATCGAGGAAGAACCACTATGAGCGATCCTAAGACGACCGAAATGCAACGACGGCAGCGCGCCGGTCTCGTCGCGGCGTTCAGCCGCCGTGCCTGGCAACCGGGCGAACGGCAGAGCGTCGTGCCGCGGATTCTCGCGGGCGCGGCCGCGCTCATCGTCGTGTCCGGAGTGGTGGTGGCCGTCGGCGCGCTGGCCTCTCACAGCCACAAGAACCGGACCACGGCGGCGGCCAACACCATGCGGCCCAGTGACCGGCCACAGCACGCGCCGAGCCCGTCCCTCTCCACCTCGCCGACGCCGCTCGCGACGGTCTCCCCGAGCAAGGGCCGCAAACTGAGCGCCATGGCGCCCCCTGCGCGCTCCGCCTCCTCAGCCCCCTCTGCCCCACGCCGCGACCAGGTCGGGATCCAGAGCGAGTCGAACCAGCGCCCGTCGGCGGGCGGGCCGCCGTGGACGACCCGCGTGCTGCACGCCCCGTACGTTCTGCGCTCGGGCCGGAGCGTGCGGACGAACCGCATCGTGCTGACCATGCAGACCGACGGAAACCTCGTGCTCAGCGACAAGAACGGCAAGCCCATGTGGGCCACCAACACCTTCCGGCCCGGGGCCCACGCCATGCTTCAGACCGACGGCAACCTGGTCGTCCTCTCCTCGGGCAACCGGCCGATCTGGGGCGCCGGATGCCAGGGCCACGATCACGCGACGATGGTGCTGCAGTCCGACGCCAACCTGGTGATCAAGGACAGGAACGGCAGTCCGACATGGGCGAGCGACACCTGGCGATGACCGGGGACCGGGCGGTGCCGCACCAGGCGTGCGTTCGCACGCCGAAACGACCAGATCTCCTTCCGTACCGCGCGGCCACGCGTCGTACACCGTCGACGTAAAGGTTCCGAACCATGGACACAGATGCCGAGCGTGACTCACAAGCCATCGTGGAAACACGGCTCGCCCATGAGACGCACAGACTGGCCACCGGGCTGCTCGTCGACGCCGGCGGCCGACCCTCGGTACCTCGCCAGGCGCTGGCGCAGTTGCGGGACTTCCTCGTGGCGAACCTGCGTCACCACCACGACACCGAAGACAGATGGATATGGCCGCACATCGCGGCAGCAGCACCGGACACGAAGCGCGCGCTCGACGAGTTGAGTGAGGAACACGAACGTCTGGACCTCGCACTCGACCGCCTTGCCGCTATCGACCTCACCGGTGCGGAGGGTGCCAGTACGACCGGCGGGACCACGGAGGCGACAACACAGGGCGGCGGCCAAGGCCGCGAGAGCATGAACGGCGACGACCGGGACGCGCTGCGCGAGGCGGCGGTCGCGGTGCGCGACATCGTTCGTGACCACCTGGCCCACGAAGAACCGATTCTGTTTCCCGCGCTGCGAAAGCACATCACACCCACGCAGTGGGAGGCATACTCCCAGCGAGTCATCGCCACGACACCTCCGGTAGCCGCACATTTGATGATCGGATTCCTCGATGAGGTGGGCACGCCGGCCGAGGTGGAGTCGATACTCATGAACATGCCGCCGCCGGTGAAGTCGCTGCTGCCCGCCATGCGCAGCCAAGCCATCGCTGACCTGCGCGTACTGCGTGGGACAAGATAATGACACAAATGCCCTGACCGAAAGTCCGAACCCTCCGGCGCAACGGACCGTCATATGTGTTGTTCTCGGTATTCGGCGCCGCCGCCCCCATCAGGGCGTCACTCGCATTCGCGGAGGGGAAAGCATGAACATCCGGTTGCTTCGTTATGCGATCACGCTTTCGGAGGAGTTGCACTTCGGTCGTGCCGCCCAGCGGCACTACATCAGTGCGCAGGCGTTCGGTCGACATATCCAGGAGCTGGAGCGCGAGCTGGGTGTCCGGCTCTTTGAACGCACCAGCCGACGGGTCACCGTGACCCCCGCGGGCAGGCGGGTCGTGGCCGAGGCGCGGGCCATTCTCGCCAAGGTGGACGCGCTTGCCGACTCGCGTCGCTGGGCCGCACCGGACGAGGCCAAAACTCTGGCGGGCTCGCGCGCATGAACGGGTAGTTCAGAGGACGGGCTGGAGCGGTTCGCCACCGGAGCGGCGACGGTCCAGAGGTGGTAGCGCTAGGCGATTTTTACGTACGTCGATTAGGCGCTGTTTGCGAATACCTGTAGATCGTCGAGCCCGCCACACTCGAACGGTGTGGCCATATGTCCCGCTGCGTTGTGAGAAACCTCCGACGGCGTCGGCTCCGGCCCTAGTCCTCTGGGGCGCTGTCGGAGCGGCCCCACGGCCTAAGACGGTCACCTCGGCCGTTGAAGATTTCCGCAGGGTGGGCCCGCGTCTCATCCCGCCGTCGGTGGGCGGTGAATCCGCTAGAGGCGGTGCAGTCGTGATGTCCGGTGACTTGTTTCGGGGAGTGGCCTGACCATGGGTATCGTCGACTGGCATGCGGAACTCGGCACTCTAGATCTTAATGCCATTTATGATCTGGGTAATGCCTGGATCAATCTCGGCGATGAGCTGTACGACAAAGCGGGTGCGCTGCGTCTTAATATCGTCTCTTTCGGGTGGCAGGGTCAGGCCGGCGACAAGGCATTCTCGGCGTGGTCAGACCATCTGGAGCAGCGTCTGTACGACGAGGCGGATCGAGCGTGGAAGACCGGCGAGGCCATCAACGCGTACGGCGATCAGATCAAGGACGCCGCGCAGAAGATGGCCAAGCAGGACGATGCGGTTATTCTCACAAACATTATTGCGTCTTTCGTTTCGCTTGCGCTCCCGATCGTGGGCCGGGCAATAGCGGCGTTGCTGCCGATGCTCACCCGGATTTTGACGAGTCTGGTCAATGTGATCGAGCAGGTGATTGGGAAGCTGGGGACGGTGGGGGCGTCGCTGGCGAATTTCGCGTTGGGGGCAGGGCTGGGTGCGGCCACCGCGTTGGGGTTCGATCTGGGGATTCAGAGGCTTTCGTACGCGATCGCGGGTGCCGAGTGGGAGCCGGATTGGTCGCAAGAAGGCCTTAATATGGGGCTGGCCGCCGCAATGGGTGGTGGTCTGGCGGGGGTGGGCGGTTACAATCCTGGTAAGGGCGGCAAAGGCGGTTTTAATGGTAACGGGGAACCCGGCGTTGCCCCGCCCCCTCCGAAAGGGACACCCGGTACCAGCAGTGGACCGGGGTTCAAGCCCACCGAGGAGAATCCGGAGAATAACGGTCCCGGGCCGGTCACGCCCAATGGTCAGTCCCTGACGTTCGGCGGGCCTGGCAACGGGCCCCGGAACGGGGAGGGCCCGAAGAACGGCCCGGCGACACAGGCCGGGCCGACCCCGACGCCGAAGGCGGAGGGCAACGGTCAGGGCGGCACGCACGGCGAGGCTCCGCCCCCCACGCCGTCGCCGCATCCCGAGACGAAGACGACCACATCGTCGGGGCCGGTGGCGACCGGTGATGGGGTACGGCCCCCCGGCGGTACGAGCAGCTCCCCTCACGAGGGTACGCAGGGCGCCCCGCCGCCGGCTTCCGGTGATGGTGTGCGGCCGGGTAATGGTGCAGGTGGGCCTGGGAAGGGTGAGGTTTCGCCGCCTGCGACTCCGCCTGCTTCGCCGCGTCCGGGTACGCCAAGTGGTGAGCATCCTGGTAGTCCGGAGAACGCGCCGCCGCCGCCCGGTAATGGTCTGCGGCCGGGTAATGGTGCAGGTGGGCCTGGGAAGGGTGAGGTTTCGCCGCCTGCGACTCCGCCTGCTTCGCCGCGTCCGGGTACGCCAAGTGGTGAGCATCCTGGTAGTCCGGAGAACGCGCCCCCGCCGCCCGGTAATGGTCTGCGGCCGGGTAATGGTGCGGATGGGCCTCCGAAGAGTGAGGTGACGCCGCCCGCGACTCCGCCTGCTTCGCCGCGTCCGGGTACGCCAAGTGGTGAGCATCCTGGTAGTCCGGAGAACGCGCCCCCGCCCCCCGGTAATGGTCTGCGGCCGAACGATCCAGTGGGTTCGCATCCACCCGCGGGAAGTGATGCTGTTCCCCCGCCTGGAGTGAAACAGCCCGCGAATGCGCACGGGGACGGAACAGGCGGGCCGGTGAAGGCGCCGGGGGAGCAGCCGACTGTTCCGAGGAATGGCAACGGTGATGGTCCGCCGTTGCCGGGTTCGCCGAAGCATGAGGCGACTTCTTCGGGTCCGGTGGCTGAGGCGCCGGGCGGTCCGGCTCCGGCTCCGGCTCCGGTGGAGGCGGGGCCGCATGGTCAGGGTGGTTCGCATGGTGCCGAGGGGCCGCCGCAGGTGGTTCCGGGTGATCACGATCCGAATGCGATGCCGGGGTCTGGTCCTGGGGGGCCGCATGCTGAGCCGGCGTCGGTTAATTCCGGTGGCGGGCAGCATCCGGGGGGGTCACCGCGTCCGGAACCGGTCAAGGAGGGTCCGGGGCAGGGTCAGCCGGTGCCGCCCAAGGGTGCGCCGAAGACCGACGCGCCGTCCGGCCCCGCATCGAACGTCGGCAACGGCAGATCCGTCACCCCGGTGGGTGGTGACCGGCCGACCGCGCCGACCAGTGGCGGTAAGGCCGACGCGTCGCTGGCACAGCGGCCGCCCGTCGAGACAAATCCGGAGGCCGGGCCGAAGAGCCGGCCCGGGGACGGCTCTGAGGTCAAGTCCGAGACCGGTGGCGATGGCGTGCCGCCGGCGTCGGGACAGCACGAGCCCGCGGTGCCCCCTGGGGGGGAGCGGACGTCGTCGGGACCGTCGCGGCCTCCGGAGGGTTCCGGCACGCCGGCGCCGAAGCCGAAACAGGGTGAGGGCCATTCTCTTGGTGAGGGGGAGCCGGAGGGTAAGGGTACTGGGGCGGGTTTTGGTGAGACGCGTGTTAAGCAGATTGAGAATCAGCGGAATAATAAGACGCCTGATGGGGATCCTCGGAAGGCTGTGACGGAGGATTTGGCTTCTGCGCCTCCGGCTCCGCCGAAGGTTGGGAAGACTGGGCCTGGTTATTCTCGGCCGGCTACGGTTGATGATCCGTCTACGCCGGGTCCGGGTGGGGGGAAGCCTAAGGCTTCGTCGTCTTCGCCGTCTTCGTCGTTTAGTGGTGAGGGTAATTCTCTTGGTCCGCGGGAGCCGGGGGATAAGGGTTCTCCGGTGGGTTCTGGTGAGACGCGTGTTAATCAGATTGAGTCGCAGCGGAAGAATGAGACGGATGTAGGGCGTCCTCGGGATTCTGAGAAGCCGGGTTCTCCGCCTCCTTCGGCTCCGCTGAAGGATGGGAAGACGGGGCCTGGCTATGATCGGCCGTTTACGGTTGATGATGCGCCTACGCCGGGTCCTTTGGGTGGGGGGAAGCCTAAGGCTTCGTCGTCTTCGCCGTCTTCGTCGTTTAGTGGTGAGGGTAATTCTCTTGGTCCGCGGGAGCCGGGGGATAAGGGTTCTCCGGTGGGTTCTGGTGAGACGCGTGTTAATCAGATTGAGTCGCAGCGGAAGAATGAGACGGATGTAGGGCGTCCTCGGGATTCTGAGAAGCCGGGTTCTCCGCCTCCTTCGGCTCCGCTGAAGGATGGGAAGACGGGGCCTGGCTATGATCGGCCGTTTACGGTTGATGATGCGCCTACGCCGGGTCCTTTGGGTGGGGGGAAGCCTAAGGCTTCGTCGTCTTCGCCGTCTTCGTCGTTTAGTGGTGAGGGTAATTCTCTTGGTCCGCGGGAGCCGGGGGATAAGGGTTCTCCGGTGGGTTCTGGTGAGACGCGTGTTAATCAGATTGAGTCGCAGCGGAAGAATGAGACGGATGTAGGGCGTCCTCGGGATTCTGAGAAGCCGGGTTCTCCGCCTCCTTCGGCTCCGCTGAAGGATGGGAAGACGGGGCCTGGCTATGATCGGCCGTTTACGGTTGATGATGCGCCTACGCCGGGTCCTTTGGGTGGGGGGAAGCCTAAGGCTTCGTCGTCTTCGCCGTCTTCGTCGTTTAGTGGTGAGGGTAATTCTCTTGGTCCGCGGGAGCCGGGGGATAAGGGTTCTCCGGTGGGTTCTGGTGAGACGCGTGTTAATCAGATTGAGTCGCAGCGGAAGAATGAGACGGATGTAGGGCGTCCTCGGGATTCTGAGAAGCCGGGTTCTCCGCCTCCTTCGGCTCCGCTGAAGGATGGGAAGACGGGGCCTGGCTATGATCGGCCGTTTACGGTTGATGATGCGCCTACGCCGGGTCCTTTGGGTGGGGGGAAGCCTAAGGCTTCGTCGTCTTCGCCGTCTTCGTCGTTTAGTGGTGAGGGTAATTCTCTTGGTCCGCGGGAGCCGGGGGATAAGGGTTCTCCGGTGGGTTCTGGTGAGACGCGTGTTAATCAGATTGAGTCGCAGCGGAAGAATGAGACGGATGTAGGGCGTCCTCGGGATTCTGAGAAGCCGGGTTCTCCGCCTCCTTCGGCTCCGCTGAAGGATGGGAAGACGGGGCCTGGCTATGATCGGCCCTTTACGATTAATGATCTGACGACGTCGAAGTCGGGCACCGGCAAGTCGGGCACCGGCCATGGGCCGTCCGGGACCGGCAGCGGCACGGTCGTCCGAAACAATAACGGTACCTATACGATTTCGGAGTCACCGAAGCCTAAGCCGGAGCAGTCGAATTCCGGGGTTGAGCCTGAGCCTTCTCATGGCGGCAGTGTAAGGACTGGCGAGGGTAATGGTGAGGGGGCTTCTTCGTCTTCGCATGGGGGTGAAAGTCATGCTGAGGATTCGTCGGGTTCTGGGAGTCCGAAGCCTAAGCCGGAGCAGTCGATTTCCGGGGTTGAGCCTGAGCCTTCTCATGGCGGCAGTGTAAGGACTGGCGAGGGTAATGGTGAGGGGGCTTCTTCGTCTTCGCATGGGGGTGAAAGTCATGCTGAGGATTCGTCGGGTTCTGGGAGTCCGAAGCCTAAGCCGGAGCAGTCGATTTCCGGGGTTGAGCCTGAGCCTTCTCATGGCGGCAGTGTAAGGACTGGCGAGGGTAATGGTGAGGGGGCTTCTTCGTCTTCGCATGGGGGTGAAAGTCATGCTGAGGATTCGTCGGGTTCTGGGAGTCCGAAGCCTAAGCCGGAGCAGTCGATTTCCGGGGTTGAGCCTGAGCCTTCTCATGGCGGCAGTGTAAGGACTGGCGAGGGTAATGGTGAGGGGGCTTCTTCGTCTTCGCATGGGGGTGAAAGTCATGCTGAGGATTCGTCGGGTTCTGGGAGTCCGAAGCCTAAGCCGGAGCAGTCGATTTCCGGGGTTGAGCCTGAGCCTTCTCATGGCGGCAGTGTAAGGACTGGCGAGGGTAATGGTGAGGGGGCTTCTTCGTCTTCGCATGGGGGTGAAAGTCATGCTGAGGATTCGTCGGGTTCTGGGAGTCCGAAGCCTAAGCCGGAGCAGTCGAATTCCGGGGTTGAGCCTGAGCCTTCTCATGGCGGCAGTGTAAGGACTGGCGAGGGTAATGGTGAGGGGGCTTCTTCGTCTTCGCATGGGGGCGAAAGTCATGCTGAGGATTCGTCGGGTTCTGGGAGTCCGAAGCCTAAGCCGGAGCAGTCGAATTCCGGGGTTGAGCCTGAGCCTTCTCATGGCGGCAGTGTAAGGACTGGCGAGGGTAATGGTGAGGGGGCTTCTTCGTCTTCGCATGGGGGCGAAAGTCATGCTGAGCATTCGTCGAGCACCGAGACCCCGAAGCCACAGGAGATCGGTTCGGGCGCTCCGAATCCGCACGAGATCCCTCCCGAAGCCGATCAATCGTCGGCGTCAGGTTCGACAAGTGTGCACCCAACGGGCGATGGACCCGCCACCGATGTCAACAGGCCCGATACGCAATCGCAGCAAGATCATGCAGCCGACGACGGTCAGTCTGGGCCGGAAGCTGCGCAACAGATCCAGACGGATACGGGAACGGGTTCGAATCAGCGGCCGGCAGGTGCGGCGTCATCGACGCGGAACGTGCTGGATGCGACCGGTGCTGCGCCTGCGGGCGGCACTGGTATGCAGGGTGCGGCGTCGCTGGAAGGGGATCGGCTGGTGGTGGTGGGCCGGGTCCTGCCCAGCGACAACGTGATCGTCGTTCGCGGCCAGTCGGCACCGATGACCCCGTCCGAGTTCGTCGCCTGGGTCCAGGAGCAGCCGGGATACCAGCCGGGTGTGCCCATCGCGCTGCTGGCCGGAGACGCCCGCCGGTTCGCCCCGGTGGTCGCGCCGCTCCTCGACGTGCCGGTCACCGCACCGTGGGGCGGCTATTTCGCCGGGCCTTCGGGTGAGCTGACGGCTGGAACCCGCCAATCCACCCCGAACGACGGAATCCAGCCAACAACCGCCCCCTACGACTACGACGGCTGGTACACCTACGCTCCGGACGGCCAGATCACCGAAATCGGCGCCGTCCTGCCCAACTCCCAAGCCCTGCTCAGCGACGGAGCGGCCACGCTGGATGCGACCGGTACTGCGCCTGCGGGCGGCACTGGTATGCAGGGTGCGGCGTCGCTGGAAGGGGATCGGCTGGTGGTGGTGGGCCGGGTCCTGCCCAGCGACAACGTGATCGTCGTTCGCGGCCAGTCGGCACCGATGACCCCGTCCGAGTTCGTCGCCTGGGTCCAGGAGCAGCCGGGATACCAGCCGGGTGTGCCCATCGCGCTGCTGGCCGGAGACGCCCGCCGGTTCGCCCCGGTGGTCGCGCCGCTCCTCGACGTGCCGGTCACCGCACCGTGGGGCGGCTATTTCGCCGGGCCTTCGGGTGAGCTGACGGCTGGAACCCGCCAATCCACCCCGAACGACGGAATCCAGCCAACAACCGCCCCCTACGACTACGACGGCTGGCACACCTACGCTCCGGACGGCCAGATCACCAAAATCGGCGCCGTCCTGCCCAACTCCCAAGCCCTGCTCAGCGACGGAGCGGCCATCTCCGCCGACGACGGGCAGCCGGTCTCCGTCTGGAAATCGACGGTCAGCGCCAAGAGCCTGGGCAAACGCCCCGCCACACCGTCCCGGATTCCCGCGTCGTCAAACACAACACAAGAGCCTGCCTCGACCAGCAGCTCGCCCGCCGCCGACGGTCAGTCTGCGCCGGAAGCTGCGCAACAGATCCAGACGGATACGGGAACGGGTTCGAATCCGCGGCCGGCAGGTGCGGCGTCATCGACGCGGAACCCGGTGGAGGTGGCGCGACAAGACGTCAAGGATGCGAGTAACGAGGTTGCGAAGGTCAAAGAGTCCAGTGACTTGCGCGCTAATTCGATCGGTCATGCCGATACGGTCATTCAGCGGCTGACGAATCCGAGTACTGGTCGCTATTGGACGCCTTCTAACAGTGGTTACGCGGCGATCCGTGCCGAGGTCGCCAGGGCGATCCGTGACAATGCCGGTGTCGGAGGTCATAAGACGGCCGGTGCGATCCGGGATCAGGCGATCAAGGCTGGTAAGGAGGCGGCTAAAGAGCATTTGGCGAAACGTGGTCCGCGTCCGGCTTCGTCCGACCCGATCAAGGCCGCCGAGCAGAAACTCGACGATGCTGCGAAGGATCTCGCTGAGAATCCTGGCGATAAGGCGGCGCAGGCTGCGGTCAAGGATGCGAGTAACGAGGTTGCGAAGGTCAAAGAGTCCAGTGACTTGCGCGCTAATTCGATCGGTCATGCCGATACGGTCATTCAGCGGCTGACGAATCCGAGTACTGGTCGCCATTGGACGCCTTCTAACAGTGGTTACGCGGCGATCCGTGCCGAGGTCGCCAGGGCGATCCGTGACAATGCCGGTGTCGGAGGTCATAAGACGGCCGGTGCGATCCGGGATCAGGCGATCAAGGCTGGTAAGGAGGCGGCTAAAGAGCATTTGGCGAAACGTGGTCCGCGTCCGGCTTCGTCCGACCCGATCAAGGCCGCCGAGCAGAAACTCGACGATGCTGCGAAGGATCTCGCTGAGAATCCTGGCGATAAGGCGGCGCAGGCTGCGGTCAAGGATGCGAGTAACGAGGTTGCGAAGGTCAAAGAGTCCAGTGACTTGCGCGCTAATTCGATCGGTCATGCCGATACGGTCATTCAGCGGCTGACGAATCCGAGTACTGGTCGCCATTGGACGCCTTCTAACAGTGGTTACGCGGCGATCCGTGCCGAGGTCGCCAGGGCGATCCGTGACAATGCCGGTGTCGGAGGTCATAAGACGGCCGGTGCGATCCGGGATCAGGCGATCAAGGCTGGTAAGGAGGCGGCTAAAGAGCATTTGGCGAAACGTGGTCCGCGTCCGGCTTCGTCCGACCCGATCAAGGCCGCCGAGCAGAAACTCGACGATGCTGCGAAGGATCTCGCTGAGAATCCTGGCGATAAGGCGGCGCAGGCTGCGGTCAAGGATGCGAGTAACGAGGTTGCGAAGGTCAAAGAGTCCAGTGACTTGCGCGCTAATTCGATCGGTCATGCCGATACGGTCATTCAGCGGCTGACGAATCCGAGTACTGGTCGCCATTGGACGCCTTCTAACAGTGGTTACGCGGCGATCCGTGCCGAGGTCGCCAGGGCGATCCGTGACAATGCCGGTGTCGGAGGTCATAAGACGGCCGGTGCGATCCGGGATCAGGCGATCAAGGCTGGTAAGGAGGCGGCTAAAGAGCATTTGGCGAAACGTGGTCCGCGTCCGGCTTCGTCCGACCCGATCAAGGCCGCCGAGCAGAAACTCGACAAAGCCAAGAAAGACCTCGCTGAGAATCCTGGCGATAAGGCGGCGCAGGCTGCGGTCAAGGATGCGAGTAACGAGGTTGCGAAGGTCAAAGAGTCCATTGACTTGCGCGCTAATTCGATCGGTCATGCCGATACGGTCATTCAGCGGCTGACGAATCCGAGTACTGGTCGCCATTGGACGCCTTCTAACAGTGGTTACGCGGCGATCCGTGCCGAGGTCGCCAGGGCGATCCGTGACAATGCCGGTGTCGGAGGTCATAAGACGGCCGGTGCGATCCGGGATCAGGCGATCAAGGCTGGTAAGGAGGCGGCTAAAGAGCATTTGGCGAAACGTGGTCCGCGTCCGGCTTCGTCCGACCCGATCAAGGCCGCCGAGCAGAAACTCGACAAAGCCAAGAAAGACCTCGCTGAGAATCCTGGCGATAAGGCGGCGCAGGCTGCGGTCAAGGATGCGAGTAACGAGGTTGCGAAGGTCAAAGAGTCCAGTGACTTGCGCGCTAATTCGATCGGTCATGCCGATACGGTCATTCAGCGGCTGACGAATCCGAGTACTGGTCGCCATTGGACGCCTTCTAACAGTGGTTACGCGGCGATCCGTGCCGAGGTCGCCAGGGCGATCCGTGACAATGCCGGTGTCGGAGGTCATAAGACGGCCGGTGCGATCCGGGATCAGGCGATCAAGGCTGGTAAGGAGGCGGCTAAAGAGCATTTGGCGAAACGTGGTCCGCGTCCGGCTTCGTCCGACCCGATCAAGGCCGCCGAGCAGAAACTCGACGATGCTGCGAAGGATCTCGCTGAGAATCCTGGCGATAAGGCGGCGCAGGCTGCGGTCAAGGATGCGAGTAACGAGGTTGCGAAGGTCAAAGAGTCCAGTGACTTGCGCGCTAATTCGATCGGTCATGCCGATACGGTCATTCAGCGGCTGACGAATCCGAGTACTGGTCGCCATTGGACGCCTTCCAACAGTGGTTACGCGGCGATCCGTGCCGAGGTCGCCAGGGCGATCCGTGACAATGCCGGTGTCGGAGGTCATAAGACGGCCGGTGCGATCCGGGATCAGGCGATCAAGGCTGGTAAGGAGGCGGCTAAAGAGCATTTGGCGAAACGTGGTCCGCGTCCGGCTTCGTCCGACCCGATCAAGGCCGCCGAGCAGAAACTCGACGATGCTGCGAAGGATCTCGCTGAGAATCCTGGCGATAAGGCGGCGCAGGCTGCGGTCAAGGATGCGAGTAACGAGGTTGCGAAGGTCAAAGAGTCCAGTGACTTGCGCGCTAATTCGATCGGTCATGCCGATACGGTCATTCAGCGGCTGACGAATCCGAGTACTGGTCGCCATTGGACGCCTTCCAACAGTGGTTACGCGGCGATCCGTGCCGAGGTCGCCAGGGCGATCCGTGACAATGCCGGTGTCGGAGGTCATAAGACGGCCGGTGCGATCCGGGATCAGGCGATCAAGGCTGGTAAGGAGGCGGCTAAAGAGCATTTGGCGAAACGCGGTCCGCGTCCGGCTTCGTCCGACCCGATCAAGGCCGCCGAGCAGAAACTCGACAAAGCCAAGAAAGACCTCGCTGAAGCCGAGAAGGATGCGGCTGGGTGGGCTGCGGCGCAGGATCTGGCCGAGCAGCTGTTGAACAACGAAGTGCCTGGCGTGGTGAACTCTGGCCCCGCTGGTTCCGACCAGCCGACGCAGTCCACATCACCCGCGCCGACTGCGACTGGTACTGCGCCTGCGGGCGGCACTGGTATGCAGGGTGTGGCGTCGCCGGAAGGGGATCGGCTGGTGGTGGTGGGCCGGGTCCTGCCCAGCGACAATGTGATCGTCGTTCGCGGCCAGTCGGCACCGATGACCCCGTCCGAGTTCGTCGCCTGGGTCCAGGAGCAGCCGGGATACCAGCCGGGTGTGCCCATCGCGCTGCTGGCCGGAGACGCCCGCCGGTTCGCCCCGGTGGTCGCGCCGCTCCTCGGCGTGCCGGTCACCGCACCGTGGGGCGGCTATTTCGCCGGGCCTTCGGGTGAGCTGACCGCTGGAACCCGCCAATCCACCCCGAACGACGGAATCCAGCCAACAACCGCCCCCTACGACTACGACGGCTGGCACACCTACGCTCCGGACGGCCAGATCACCGAAATCGGCGCCGTCCTGCCCAACTCCCAAGCCCTGCTCAGCGACGGAGCGGCCACCTCCACCGACGACGAGCAGCCAGTCGCCATCTGGAAATCGACGGTCAGCGCCAAGAGCCTCGGCGAACGCCCCGCCACGCCCTCCCAGACCCCCGCCTCGTCAAAGACAACACAAGAACCTGCCTCGACCAGCAGCTCGCCCGCCGCCGACGAATCCGAAAATCTGCAGGCCGCGATACGGCAGTTGGAAGATGCCCAGGCGTTGCATCAGGCCGCCGTCGATCAGTGGCAGGACGGTATCGGACCCTCCGACGGCGAGACCTACCTGGCCCAGCTGAAAGACCAGGTGACACAGGCCGAGGCCGCCGTCGAACAGGCCGAAGCGGCGGCCGGCGCATCCGGCACGACGCACCCCGACAGGCCGGGAACCGAAGCGACCCCGAGAGCAACGGCCGATACCGCCACCCCGCCTGGGCAGAAATCGGGGAACGGTCGAACGCCCGAGGCCGACTTGGCGGTGGCACCACCCGACACCGACCATCAGGTCACGCCGATGACCGGTTCGGAGAGCACCGACGACGCTCCAACGGACTCCGCCGCCTCTGTGCCGTCGGCTGGGCAGCCGGTCGGTCGGTCGGATCCGGCGTATTCGCTTGGGCCGGATGAGGTGCCGCTTTTCCCTGGTCCGTCGGCGCCTCCGGGTAGTCGGTGGGATCGGTTGCGGCAGCGGTTGGGGGGGTCTGGTTCGGGTGGGGCTGGGCAGTCTGGTGAGGCTGCTGAGCGGGGGCGTCCGCTGATGAGTATCTCTGGGAGGTTCCAGCCGGCGTCGTTCACGCTTCTCATGTCGAATGGGTATGCGTGGGGTCCGCAGCCGTTGGCGGCGTGGATTGCTCAGGAGCCCACGTATCGGCAGGGTGGTCGGCCGGTGCTGGAGGCGGCGGGTGCGGGTGATCCGGGGCCTGGTGGTCAGCGGTCGTTTGCCGATGCTGTGGCTTCTTACCTTGGTGGTGAGGTGCTGACGCGGCGGCCGGCGGAGTCGGGTGGTGGCTGGTTTGTGCATCATCCTGCGGCCGGGGCGTCGCAGCCCATGATGCAGCCCGCGTCGCAGCCCGGGATGCAGCCCGCGATGCAGCCTGCGGTGCAGGCGGTTCCGGGTGGCGGTGTGGGGTCTATGCGGGAGGTGGCGCAGAGGCTGGTTTGGCTGGCGCCGGATGATCGGGTGGATGAGCTCGGGTCGATGCTGCCGGAGGAGCAGGATCTTCTGTCTCGGGATCCGGTTGCTGTCGCTTTGCTGAAGAACGCTTTGCCGGCTTCGGAGTTCGCGGATTTGGCCGCGATGATGATGTCTCAGGTGCCGCCGGCGGTGGAGAACCCGGGGATTACGCCGGATCGGCAGCAGCAGATGTTTACCCGGATGCTTCATTCTCCGGCGGTGGCGGAGCGGATGTTGCTGGCCGGTGTGCGGGTGACGGTTTTGCCGCGGTCGGTGCGGTTGACGTCGCTGCCTGGATGGCAGGATCGGGCGGGGCAGCCGATCGCGCCTGGCGACAATCGGCGCTGGGATTATGTGCGGGCCTTTACGAGCGGCAATATGGTTGTCGTTCCGGAGGAAAATCTGCTTGGTTTGGAGACGTTCGTTTGGGATCCGTCCGTAGGGTTCCATGACTCCTATCCGCGCGGATATTCTGTGTGGATCCATGAGTTCGGGCATGCGCTTTACAATCATGGATTGACCGATGACGATCGGCGGTTCATTGGCGAGGAGTATTATCGGAACTGGGATCTCATCCGGTCTGGTCATCAGATATGGTGGCCGGATGGTCCGCTGAGTAATCCGCAGAGGCCGGGAGTTCGCAACTACTCTTCCCAGGATGTTCGGGAGTATTTTGCTCAGCTGGTTACGCTCTTTTTCGGGGCTAATGGCGGAACGGATCCGTTTACCGGATTTCAGCGTTACAACGATCCTTCTATGATCGCGACTTATGTTCCGGCGCTGTATCAGATCTTGGCGCGGGTTTTCGGTGCGCCGGGCTCGATTGGCGTGCCTTACAATCCGGTCGCGGGTGGCGGTCAGCAGGCCGGTTCCCCGGTGGATGTCGCGGTCCGTGCCCCCAGTGCGCCGCCGCCGCGTCCGGTGGGTCTGCCTGATCCGAAGGTGGTGGATCCGGCGACGCGGTTGAGTGATGCGGAGTTGGCGGAGTATGAGGGGTGGCGGGAGCGGCGTTTCGACGCGCCGGTGGTGAAGGTCCACACCCGGCGTTTCGATCCGGGTGTCCGTTTCTCTTTGGTTCCTTCCGATGAGTGGGGTGCTGGGGCGGAGAATCCGATCTGGACTGATGTTCAGCGGATTCAGGCGCCGAACGGTGGATGGGTTCGTCGTCAGGTTGTCACGCTTCCGGTGAGGCCGATGGGCGGGTTGACGCCGGAGCAGGTGGAGTCGCTGGAATCGAAGATCCAGGGCGGGCTTGACCTGCATGTGAACCGGTACACGCTCCCGGAGTCGGGTGATCTGGTTCATATGGAGTTGAAGCTGGAGGTCCAGCCGGATTACGACCGTGCGGTGGATATTTATCCGGGGTGGATCGCGGATGCGGGTGTGGGGCTGGATCGTCCGGATGCCCGGCATTGGGGCACCGAGGATCTGCTCAGTCACCTGGTGCACGAGGCGTTGCAGCACCAGGGGCTGGAGGATGAGTACCCGGATGCTGCTTTCATCTTCCGTAAGTCGCCGGATTCTCGGGCGGTGAAGAGCGACGGGATCATGGCGGTGACGCTGAATGATCTGTCGCAGCCGATGCCGAAGCGTTATCTGCAGCGTATCGAGTCGGTCGTCGACACCACCGCCGTACTACGCGATCACCCACTGAACACCTCTGAGCCGGTTGCCCTCGCCACTGGGGAATCGCCGAAGCGCCAGGACGGTATCGGACCCGCGGACGGCCAGACTCACCCCGCTCGGCAGAAAGACCAGGTGACACACGCCGACGCCGCCATCGCGCAGACCGAGAATGCGGCCTCGGGCAAGGCGTCAGACAAGCCCGCGACCCGTGCGGATGGAGACAAGCCCACCGAGCCGCCCGCGACGCCGACGTCGAGCGACGGCCTGCTCCAGGTGCCTGGCGGGCAGGCCGCCAATACGCCTGCGGACGGCGGCCCGGTTCGACAGCCGCAGGCGGCTTTGGGAGCCGAGCCGGCCGGGGCGGTGGACCCGGTGGCAGAACCGAGCGCCTCTGATGGTGCTGTCGTGGTCCATGGCACATCCGATCCCGGCACCTCCACTCCGTTGCTGGACGGCGCTCCGCGGCCGTTGGTTGATCCGGCGTATTCCATTGGGTCGGATGAGACACCGCGTTTTCCTGCTCCGTCTGCGCCGCCGTCCGGGCGTCGGGTGTTGCATCCCATTGGTGACTGGCTGGAGTTTTCTCGGCTTCCTGGTAAGTCGCGGTCGTCGGAGTTGCGTGCCATTGATACTGCGGTATCGCGGCTGGGGCCGGAGCCGAGGCGGGACGGTCTGCAGCGGGTGCTGGCCGCGGTGTCGGTGTGGAAGGCCGGTAAGCCGTCGGCGAGCGGCCGCTGGGCGTCGGTGGTCCAGTTGGAGAATGCGGTCAACGAGCTGCTGCATCCGGAAGCCCCTTCGGTACGCGTGGACGGGGCGTTCCAGCGGGCATCGTTCACGGTTGTTATGCCAGATGGGCAGGCGCGGGGCCCAGCTCAGCTCGCGAGCTGGATCACCCAGAACACCTCGTATCGGCGTGGGGATCGGGTGGAGCTGGCGGCGGCCGGTGTCGGGGCGGCGCGGCCTGGTGGTCTGCCGTCGTACGCCGATGCTCTCGCTGATCAGCTTGGTGCTGCGGTGCTGTCGTGGTCGACGGACCCTGGCGGCGGCTGGGTGGTGCATCAGCCTGTGGACAGGGTGGCGCGGCCGGCCGGTGAGGGCACCGTCTCCGGTGGCAGTGGGGGCGTCGGGCTTGCTGGGGCCGGCGGCACGATCGAGGAGCCGGAGGAGCAGGAAGGGCTGGTGGTATCCGGGCAGTTCCAGCCGGCGTCGTTCACGGTTGTCAGGGATGGGCAGGCGTGGGGGCCGGTCCAGCTTGCGGATTGGGCTGTTCGCAATCCCTCATATGACCGGGGCGACCCGCTGGTGTTGGCGGTGGACGGTGTCGGGGTGCCGCGGGTCGGTGGTCTGCCGTCGTATGCCGATGTACTCGCCGGTCACCTTGGTGGTGCGGTGCTGGCGCCGCGTCCGGACGGTGGCTGGGATGTGCATCAGCCACCGTCCGGGGCGGCGTCGGTCACCGTCCAGGTGGAGGGGCAGCCGACCGGACAGGAGCCTGCGTCCGCGCGAAATCTGGCGCAGCAGGTGCTTTCGATGGCGCCTGATGATCGGGTGGATGAACTCGCGTCGATGCTGCCGCAGGATCGGGATCGCTTGTCGAGGGATCCCGATGCCGTCGCCATGCTCAGGAACGGCTTGCCGCCGTCGGAGTTCGCATATATGGCCGCGATGATGATGTCTCAGGTGCCGCCGGCGGCGGAGGACCCGGGGGTCACCTCGGATCGGCAGCAGGAGATTTTCACTCGGATGCTTCATTCTCCGGATGTGGCGGAACGGATGTTGCTGGCGGGCGTCCGGGTAACGGCTTTGCCGCGGTCGATGAGGTTGACGTCGCTGCCTGGATGGCAGGATCGGGCGGGGCAGCCGATCGCGCCTGGCGACAATCGACGTTGGGATTATGTACGGGCCATTACGAGCGGCAATATCGTTGTCGTTCCGGAAGAAAATCTGCTTGGTAAGAGGGCTGTCGTCTGGGATCCATCAACAGGATTCCATGATTCCCATCCGCGCGGATATTCTGTGGCGATTCACGAGATCGCGCATGCGGTTGGCGATTACGGATTGACCGAGGGTGACTGGCGGAGCATTTCTGAAGATTTCAATCAGCGCTGGCAGTCCATCCGCTCCGGTTATCAGGTCTGGTTTCCGGATGGTCCGCTTAATGATCCGTCGAGGCCGGAAGTCACCAATTATTCGTCCCAGCATGTGCGCGAGTACTGGGCTCAGCTGGTCACGCTTCACTTCGAGGCTAATGCTGGAACGGATCCGTTTACCGGATATCAGCGCTTCAACGATTCTGCCATGATCGAGACTTATGCTCCGCGGATGCATGAGATCTTGGTGCGGGTCTTCGGCGCACCAGGCCGGATCGATGTGCCCGTCAACCCTCTCCCGGCCGGCGCTCGGCCGGTCAGCCTACTCCCGCTGGCGGAAGCCGGGATCCTTCCAGAGCCCGGTGCGCCGCCCTTGCGAGCCTCCGGAGCGGCGGGCGACCACACCGGATCCGCCGGTCCGCGGCCTTCGGTTGATCCGGCGTATTCGCTTGGGCCGGATGAGGTGCCGCTTTTCCCTGGTCCGTCGGCGCCTCCGGGTAGTCGGTGGGATCGGTTGCGGCAGCGGTTGGGGGGGTCTGGTTCGGGTGGGGCTGGGCAGTCTGGTGAGGCTGCTGAGCGGGGGCGTCCGCTGATGAGTATCTCTGGGAGGTTCCAGCCGGCGTCGTTCACGCTTCTCATGTCGAATGGGTATGCGTGGGGTCCGCAGCCGTTGGCGGCGTGGATTGCTCAGGAGCCCACGTATCGGCAGGGTGGTCGGCCGGTGCTGGAGGCGGCGGGTGCGGGTGATCCGGGGCCTGGTGGTCAGCGGTCGTTTGCCGATGCTGTGGCTTCTTACCTTGGTGGTGAGGTGCTGACGCGGCGGCCGGCGGAGTCGGGTGGTGGCTGGTTTGTGCATCATCCTGCGGCCGGGGCGTCGCAGCCCATGATGCAGCCCGCGTCGCAGCCCGGGATGCAGCCCGCGATGCAGCCTGCGGTGCAGGCGGTTCCGGGTGGCGGTGTGGGGTCTATGCGGGAGGTGGCGCAGAGGCTGGTTTGGCTGGCGCCGGATGATCGGGTGGATGAGCTCGGGTCGATGCTGCCGGAGGAGCAGGATCTTCTGTCTCGGGATCCGGTTGCTGTCGCTTTGCTGAAGAACGCTTTGCCGGCTTCGGAGTTCGCGGATTTGGCCGCGATGATGATGTCTCAGGTGCCGCCGGCGGTGGAGAACCCGGGGATTACGCCGGATCGGCAGCAGCAGATGTTTACCCGGATGCTTCATTCTCCGGCGGTGGCGGAGCGGATGTTGCTGGCCGGTGTGCGGGTGACGGTTTTGCCGCGGTCGGTGCGGTTGACGTCGCTGCCTGGATGGCAGGATCGGGCGGGGCAGCCGATCGCGCCTGGCGACAATCGGCGCTGGGATTATGTGCGGGCCTTTACGAGCGGCAATATGGTTGTCGTTCCGGAGGAAAATCTGCTTGGTTTGGAGACGTTCGTTTGGGATCCGTCCGTAGGGTTCCATGACTCCTATCCGCGCGGATATTCTGTGTGGATCCATGAGTTCGGGCATGCGCTTTACAATCATGGATTGACCGATGACGATCGGCGGTTCATTGGCGAGGAGTATTATCGGAACTGGGATCTCATCCGGTCTGGTCATCAGATATGGTGGCCGGATGGTCCGCTGAGTAATCCGCAGAGGCCGGGAGTTCGCAACTACTCTTCCCAGGATGTTCGGGAGTATTTTGCTCAGCTGGTTACGCTCTTTTTCGGGGCTAATGGCGGAACGGATCCGTTTACCGGATTTCAGCGTTACAACGATCCTTCTATGATCGCGACTTATGTTCCGGCGCTGTATCAGATCTTGGCGCGGGTTTTCGGTGCGCCGGGCTCGATTGGCGTGCCTTACAATCCGGTCGCGGGTGGCGGTCAGCAGGCCGGTTCCCCGGTGGATGTCGCGGTCCGTGCCCCCAGTGCGCCGCCGCCGCGTCCGGTGGGTCTGCCTGATCCGAAGGTGGTGGATCCGGCGACGCGGTTGAGTGATGCGGAGTTGGCGGAGTATGAGGGGTGGCGGGAGCGGCGTTTCGACGCGCCGGTGGTGAAGGTCCACACCCGGCGTTTCGATCCGGGTGTCCGTTTCTCTTTGGTTCCTTCCGATGAGTGGGGTGCTGGGGCGGAGAATCCGATCTGGACTGATGTTCAGCGGATTCAGGCGCCGAACGGTGGATGGGTTCGTCGTCAGGTTGTCACGCTTCCGGTGAGGCCGATGGGCGGGTTGACGCCGGAGCAGGTGGAGTCGCTGGAATCGAAGATCCAGGGCGGGCTTGACCTGCATGTGAACCGGTACACGCTCCCGGAGTCGGGTGATCTGGTTCATATGGAGTTGAAGCTGGAGGTCCAGCCGGATTACGACCGTGCGGTGGATATTTATCCGGGGTGGATCGCGGATGCGGGTGTGGGGCTGGATCGTCCGGATGCCCGGCATTGGGGCACCGAGGATCTGCTCAGTCACCTGGTGCACGAGGCGTTGCAGCACCAGGGGCTGGAGGATGAGTACCCGGATGCTGCTTTCATCTTCCGTAAGTCGCCGGATTCTCGGGCGGTGAAGAGCGACGGGATCATGGCGGTGACGCTGAATGATCTGTCGCAGCCGATGCCGAAGCGTTATCTGCAGCGTATCGAGTCGGTCGTCGACACCACCGCCGTACTACGCGATCACCCACTGAGTCCCTACGGGCCGGCGACCACGGCAGATTCCGGGGCAGAAACGTCCGAAGCGGTGGGCGACCACACCGGATCCGCCGGTCCGCGCCCCTTGGATGCGGCGAGCACCACCACCCCGGGCAGGAGCGCAGGCGGCGCTGCGAATACAGCGGCCCAGCCAACCGCTGCGTCACATGGTGGGATGCCTCAGGACACCGCCGACCCGATCAGGAATTGGCTGCAGCTGTCCTCGGTTCCCGGTAAATCTCGTTCTTCGGCGCTGCGTGATATCGACGCTGCGGTGGGGAACTTGCGGAGCGATCGCGGGAATGTCGGGGCTTTGCGTGCCGTGCTTTACGCCATCGATGAGTGGAGGACGTTTAAGAGCGGACCCAGCGGCCGGGACGAGGCCGTTGACCGGCTGCAGGCCGTGGTCGAGGCCGATCTGGTACGTCTTCAGGGGGCCGTTGAACCTGGCGGCGCGCGCAGGCCAGAGTCGTCTGCGGTGGCCGTCCGTGATCCTCTCACCGGTCGTGATCTTGAAGAGGCGAAGGCCGCAGTCAGCGATCTGGAGAACAAGTTCTTCCCCGCGCATCTGCAGCTGGGTGCCGAGCACCGGGCGGATACGGTGGTCACGGCCCACGTGGACGGCGCTGCGTATTTCGGGGCGATCGCCAAGGTTCTCGATACGTTGCATGGTCCGGGCGATCGTCTGTACATCAGCTCGTGGTACCTCCATCTCGCTACCCGGTTGCGTACCGGGCCAGGAGAGTTGAATTTGGGTGAGCGGCTGGTGGCGTTGGCCGCAGCCGGGGTCGACGTGCGGGTGGTCGTGGCGATTCCGCGGCACGCTCTGGGGCCGTTCGGCAAGCCGCTGTTGGCGCAGGACCTTTGGCGCCTGCCGTACGCGACCATGATTGGGAATTACGCGAAGACCAATCTTGCTTCGGTGCAAGCGCTACGAGGTGCACGGAACGAGGATGGGTTCCCGCTTGCCGATCGTGTCCTTATCGATTGGGGCGGCGGGTTCGACTCGCGGCATGAGAAGACGACGGTCGCCTACAGTGCGGCCACAGGTGAGTTGCATGCGTTCGTCGGGGGTATCGATTACGCGCCGAATCGGCTCGCCGATGAACGGCATGAGGGAGGAACGCAACACAACTACTGGCATGATATGGGCGTTCAACTGCAAGGCGGTGCCGCAGAGGACGCGCTGCAGAATTTCTGGACTCGTTGGGACGAGACCGCGACGCTGCCGGCACGGAGTTATTGGTCGAGCGGCGAGGAAAAGCCATTCAATCCTGGAGTCGTCTCAAAGCCTGACCAGTTGATGCCAGCCTACTCACCGAACCTGGCTCGCCCCTCGGAGCGGTCGCGTGTCGATGCCGGTGTGCGGATATGGCGGAGCTACGCTCCTCGGCGGGTTACCGCGCTCGGTGATTCCCTACAGCTCGATTGGCATACTCTGCCGTCTGTGGGAGTGGCTGAGGTCTCGACCGGTCTGGTTGCGGCGATCGATGCCGCTGAGAAGTACATTTACGTCGAGGACCAGACTCTGAACCCGTCCCTCGCCGGAAATATTTATAATAAGCATTCGGTCCTGTTCCCGGCGATTGCAAGGGCGCTGGCCAGGGGTGTCAAGGTAATCTTTGTAACGCAGGGGTTCCCCGGCCGGGGCGCGAAGTCGTCGGCCGATGCTACGCCGGATGTGTCCGCCGAGATTACCGCGTCGGTTTTGGACAAGCTGACACCCGAGCAGCGTGAGAACTTCGCCTTGTTCACCTTGAAAGATGTCAAGGTGCACTCGAAGGTCGTTTTGGTCGATGACCAGTTCGCCTCCATCGGTTCGGCCAACTTCTGGGATCGTTCGATGGTCGGTGATGAGTCCGAAGTAACGGCGGCGATAGTGCACCCCGGCGGCTCGGACTCGCTCGTCGCTGATCTGCGGGTGCAGTTGTGGCGAGAGCACCTGCGCATGCCGGAGACGGAGTCGACAAATGCCGATCTTCGTGATCTGGCCGTCGGTCTCGGCTATTTCCGTCACACGTGGGGTAGCGGGACTACGTCCGAGAGTCCGGACGGTGCGCTGGAGGAAGTGCGGGGCCGCGGTCTGGTGAGCAGGCTCATCAGCGGGGCGGGCCGGACGGGGAACCAGGCTGAATCCGGTGTCGTGACGGCGCGCGATTCTGATCTCTCGATGACGGAGATGCCCGACCTGCTCGAGGAGGAGCTCACGGAGAGGGGTGTCGATCAGCGTGTGCACGCGCTGAGTACCGGCAATCTGATCCGGCTTGTTCAAACGCCTGCCATGTGGGGCGTTCCGATGACGAAGGAAAAGGCTTCGGGGTTCGGCGATCGGGCCGTTGACGAACTCGCTGGAACGGTGCGCGACATCATCCGGCAGGGCACCCGCCTGGTAGACGTTGTCAGTCTCTTGCCGCCGACCGGGCGAATCCGTGAAGCGACGAAGGAAGCTCTCCTCGAAGTGGCATCGCAGGAAGGCGCTGAGCCTGTTCTCGTGCGCTTCCTGTTCGGCAATGTTCCGATGCGCGACACTTTCTCCGAATTCATTAAGGACCTGAGGTCGTTCCTTAAAGAGAAGAATGCTGCGATGGGGCGGGTCACCGTTCTTGTGGGGCAGATGTCCAACGTGCTCAAGGGTTTTTGGAATCATTCGAAGATCGTTGCTGCCGATGGTGCAGTGGCCCTGGTGGGCGGCCACAATCTTTGGGCGGAGACTTACGGTGGATATCCTCCGGTGCATGACGTATCGATCGAGATGATCGGTGATGGTGTTAGGCATGCACATGCCTTCGCGGATTATTTGTGGGCGACCGGCGGCAAGAATCTGACAGTCCGGCAGATCACCGCGGACTACGGAGTGAAGACCCTGCCTTCTGGCGCAGCCCGGAACAAGATCGCCGTTGTCGAACTGGGTGATGATCTGCCCCGCCCCGAGTCGATGCAACTGCGGGGCGGTGCGGAGCGGTGGCACCAGGGCCGGGCTCTGTCGCTTGGCAGGGCGGGGTTCCTCGGCGACGACGCCAGCGACGTCGCCAAAGAAGCGGTCATCAAGGGTGCGCGCCGCAGCCTGAAGATAAGCCAGCAGGATCTGTCCTTCACCGGGTTCACCGCGGAAAAGGACCATGACGTCGCTCGATGGATCGCAGAAGCGCTGATCGATAAGCCGGAACTCACCGTCGACATCGTCGTGTCATCGGCCGACGCCGGTGCGGTGAGCGGGGCCTACAGTTGGGGGTTCGGCGCGGCCGGCACCTACGCCATGATCAAGCGATTCGTCCAGAAGGCGGCCGACCTCGACGAGAGCGGACGTGGCCACGACCTTGCCAAGAGTGCCCTGGAGAGACTGAAGGTCGCGCCCTTTGTCTTCACAGACGTCGATGGAAGCAAGCGCGGATACGCCTGGCCGGACCCGCCCAAGGAGTCGATCGCACGACGATACAAGCCGGGTTCCTGGATCGAGACATCGAAGAAGACGAATCCGGAGCCAGCGAATCATGCCAAGGTCTATATTGCGGATGACGCCGTCTATTATGTCGGATCGGATAACCTGTATCCGCATAAACTCGCGGAGTTCGGTTACCTTGTCGAAGGTGACTCCGTCCAAGACGTCGTAACCAACTACTGGGATAAGTTGTGGCAATACTCCGAGCCGCACGCCACGGATATTTACCGAGATGTAATCGAGGACTGGGAAGCGGAATCAGCCCTTGGGCTATCGCATCCACGCTCGGCAGCCTTGGGAATGATCGATGAGGCGGTCCAGCGCTGGCGGCAAGGCGCGCGCTTCGATCCACACGACCTCGACAAGAACCAACGGCAGCTTCAGGGCATTCTGAAGGCGATCCAGCGGTGGCAGGACATCAAACATGGCCGCGCCAGCGCGAGGTCCGAAGCCGTCGACCGTCTTCAAGTCAGCATCCAACGCGAACTCGATGCCGTAACCGCCCGGCAACAGGAACTGACCGGCTCCAACAGGGGGAAGCAACCGGCCTTGGCGGGCCAGGCCCCCGCCCCGTCGGATGCGACTGCGCAAGCGCAGTCCGGGAAGAACCCCGAACGACCGGCGGAGGTCGATTCCCATACCGAGATCCGAGGTTGGCCGGAACAGCCGACCGCTTCGGCGCCATCTCTGGGTGCCCAGGTCGCGACGGTCACTAGCGATGGTGTGACCTACCCCGTGCATTCCGTGCACGGGAACGGCTGGTGCTTCTACACGGCCGTCGCCGAAGGCGCGGCGCTGCAGCGCTTGGGCAACACCGATATCGGCAATGACCTCGGAGCGCTGAGCGAGCAGGTCGCAACCTATATCGAGCAGGGCGACGACGTCCTGGATCCGTTTTTGCTGGACGACCCGGTCCGTATGGTCGCCGACAACGTCGTCGAGGACATGAGCGATGAGCAACTCATGGACCTGCTCGGCGTGGACTCCCTGCCTGCCCTCACGCCCGAACAGAACCAATATGTCGAACAGCAGGTGCAGGATGCACGGTGGCGAGGATTCCGCCGTGACCTCGCCTCGCTTCTGCCGCCGCCAGACGCCGCAACCATCGGTGAACTGCCGATCGCTGTGGTCGGAGAACTGTTCCCCGGTCACGTACCCGCTCCGACGTCTGCGGACCGGCGAGTGGAGGAGAGTGCTGCGCGCGTGCAACACCGCAGTCTCCTTGTGGACATGCTGCGTGAGCGCCTGAGCGGCACCGATGATCAGGCCATCGGCACATGGAAGCGTCTCCTGGATCAGAGTGGTGGTAGGGGGCTGCTGAAGGTCGCTTCGACCCCGGCCAAGGCCCGTGAACTCGGCACCCGGGCACTGATCGCACATGTCGCGCGTACGCCGGAGTCGTCGTGGCAGACCGTGTTCTACGATTTCGTGCCGTTGGCCGCGGCACGCGCGCTCAACGTCGATATCGTCACTGTCAGGGAAGTTCCCGACAGCGCCATCGTTCAGCATACGAATGAGCATGCGACGGGTGGCACCCTTTATGTCCACTATGATGGCCGCGCGCATTACCAGACGATCGGCGCCGGCCGGCCTGGCGCGCAAGCACTCGGCACGCCATCTCATTCGACGCCGTCGGCGAGTCAGGTAGAAACCGCGGCCCAATCGCTCCAAGCCGCGACGCAATCGCACCCGACGCAATCGCCCCTTACAGCGCAATTGATCAAGCGCGCCAAGGCACGCGACGCGAGCGACGCCTACCTCGAACGCCTGGACAACCTGTCCGCCAAGGCCATCCAGATCCTCGAACAGCAGATAACCGATTGGCGCGGTCCGGCCGAAGGAGCCGAGGCACGAGGCGATGAGGGCCTGATTCGGCCGGCTGAGGTGGGCGGTGAACCGTATCGGTACGGGTCGGGTGACGACTGGGCCGATGCGCAGATTCTGGCGGCGGTGGGGTTGGACGATCGTCGTCTGCAGGATTTGCTGCAGGAAGTGGATCTTTCGCTGGATCGGCATAACCGGCATGGCGCGCCGTTCGATGTGCGGAGTGTGGTGGAGGAGTACGGTCGGCAGCCGTCCGAGATGGTGAATTCGGAGCCGCTGCGTGACATCGCCGACAATATCGTGGAGAGCCTGTTCGGCCATGGGCCTGCGAGGGGGCCCGGTGCCGGGCCCGGCGATGCGAAGGAACAGTCGCCGCCTGCCGCGCTGGCCACCAGCGGCCCGCTGGATGGGGTGGCGCGGTCCGGGCACGAGGCCGACGCCGGCCCCTCGACGCGGTCGCAGGCCGGGCGCGGTGCGGATGGGATCAGGCATGCGACCGCTCCGCGGCCCCGGCCGATCGAGAATCTGCCGGATCTGGCGGTGGCGGTGCCGGACGAGTCGGCCGGGCAGGGCGCGGTCGCGGTGCCGGGATCATCGGCGGCATCGCACGCGGACGCTCCCACCGCGTCCGGGGCTGCCGCTTCCGCGCCGCCGCGGACGGAAGAGGCCGGCTCCCACACCTACGCCGATCCGGAGGACGGCGATGCGGTGGGTTCCGCTGGTGGTGGTCGTGGGTCCTATGACGTGAATACGTTCATGGCCGATGTTTCTGATTCGGCGGTGAATGGGCTACGGGACTCGATCCGTGAGCGGGAAGCCCAGATCTATATTGATCGGCTGGTTGGGGGGCTGCCGTTGGATGAGGCTTCGTTGACTTCGGCTTATGAGAGTGATCCGCAGCTTCGGGACCTGTACGGGCAACTGGGGACGTGGGGCCGCCCCGCTGCTATGGGTGAGGGTTCCGCCACCACCCATCAGGATCATGGCGGGATGGCTCAGCCGCCTGCTGCGACGTCGGGCTGTCAGTGGCCCACGGGCGTGCGTGAGGGTGTGGATGTCGCTGGGCTGGACGCGAAGGCGATGGCGAGGGAGGGAGAGAAGGGGCGGTTCACAGTTTGCGGCAAGGCAGTCGAGTCCGCCGATGGAAGGGGCTATAGGCGGAACTTTTGCCAGGAACATGCGAAGAAGGCAGTGGACCGCCAGGTCGATCCGGGCAATGCCGCGCGCGCCCAGCGGATAGCCCTTATGCACGCCGCACAAAAAATGGCGGCGGGCTGTCAGTGGCCCACGGCCGTGCTTGATGGTGTGGATGTCGCTGGGCTGGACCCGAAGGCGGCGGCGAAGGCGGCGACGAAGAAGGAGCAGTTCGCGGTTTGCGGAAAGAGGGTCACGTCTGGAAAGTCGACCTATTGCGAGAAGCATGACAAGAAGACTCCGGGCGGCAAGCCGGCGTCGGCGGCGGCCGCGGAGGAGCGGAGAACGCTCATGCGCGCCGCGGTAACCGCGGCCCGGAAGCCAGGCTGTAAGTGGCCGGTGGCTTTGCGTGATGGTGTGGATGTCGCTGGGCTGAACCCGGTCGAGGCGGCGGAGGAGAAGGAGCTGTTCAGGGTCTGCGGCAAGGAGGTCGTGACCCGTCGCGGAAGCGGCAGCAGGCCGGAATATTGCGAGGAGCACAACAATAAGACGGTTGGTAACCGTAATACTGGCATCAAGCGCGATCCGGGAGCTGTGGCGCGCCACAAGCGGCAACAGCTCATCGGTCTCGCGAAACGCGCGATCCCGGCTCGTCGGGCGTTGTTCGTGCGGTTGGGTGCTTCGGGGTTGCGGCAGGTTAGTGTTCCTGGTGATGGGAATTGTTTTTATTCGGCGTTGATTTATACGGCTGGCCCGGGTCTGTTGGTGGGTATTTCGGATCCGGTGCAGCTGCGGGAGTATCTTGCCGATCAGTTGCTGAACAGGCCGGATTTGCGTGCTGCGGTGGAAGTCACGGTGCAGCGGTTCTTCGCCGAGCAGATCGTGGGTGGGGTCCGTGATGGGCGCGACGGGGTTACCGGGGAGCACGAAGATCACGAGGCCCAGGTTGCTGCGGCTGTTCACCCGGTTACTGATGAGGAGTGGGGGGTGGTTGCCGGGCAGATCGCAGATCCTGAGAGCTGGAACAACATTGGTGGTGACATCGCTCCGGGGCTGGTTGCGCTGGTGTTCGGTTTGCGTATCAATGTTTATGGCCTTGGCGGGGTTTATTCGGTTGGGAATGATGATGGTGGGCAGCCCGAGATCGCGTTGGTTCGTCCGACTGAGGATCATTGGGATGGCACGCAGGCTGTCGTGGTTCCCGACCCGGTGGGGCCGGTGCTGGCCATGTATGGGCTGCGGCGGGTGCCGGTGGGGTCGGTCGGTTTCGGTGGTCTTCTCGGCGCTTTCTTGAATACGGCCAGGGCCGCGGGTGTTCCTGGTTCGGGCGTCCGGGACGAGCAACTGCGGGATTTGCTCGCCCGTGCGGTGGAGAACGCGGAGTTGCGGGACGCGCTTCCTGGTGCGGTGCTGGCCGATGTGTCCTCGACTTGGGCTGCGGTTGCCGGTGGTGGGGGGATCGATCCGCAGATGCTGGGTGTCGGTGCGGAATGGTCGGCGATCGCTGCCCAGCTCCGTGCTGGTTCGCTGGCCGCTGAAGGTTGGCCTTTGATCCTCCATCTGAACACGCGACTGTTCGATGTCGGGATCCGTGTGCTTCACCCCGACGGGCGGCATGAGGAGTTCGGTAATCCCAGTCCTGGCCGTCCCGTCCTCACGTTGTACCGGCCCGCTGAACATCAGTGGGACGCCACCGTACGCCTGCCGGCCCCAGGTAGTGGGGATGGCGGGTCCCACGACGTGACCGTGTTCATGGTCGATGTTTCTGAATCGGCGATGAATGGGCCGCCGATGGAGGGCGATGACCCGGCCACCGCCGCGCCACCGAGCGCACCGCCGTCGTCCGCTTCCGCGCCGCCGGGGACGGAAGAGGCCGGCTCCCACGCCTACGCCGATCCGGAGGACGGCGATGTGGTGGGTTCCGCCGAGCAGAGGGCGGCGCGGCCGGCGACGTTGGCCGAAGATGTCACGCAGCCGTCCCATCCGGCGGCATCGCACGCGAGCGGCTCTACCGTCGCATCCGGCGTGGCGGCCTTGGCCAACGCCGTGTACGGCACGGATACGCCGGGTGATGACATTCTCGCCGGGCTCACGCGGGTCGTCCGGATCGCGCGGAGCGATTACTCCATCGCGAACGTCAAGGACGAGGCGGACCTGGCGCCGCTGCTGGCCGACATGTTCGGCGAGGACCACGAGTGGACCGTACGGGATCTGGTGGACCTCGCCGGGCGGGCGACGGCCGGGCCGCGGGGCGAGGTCACCGCCCACGACCTGCTCCGGCAATGGGAGACGGAGGGGCTTCTCGACGAGCTTCAGGCGGGCTTCGGGGCGATTCCCGACCTTCATGACCCGCAGCGTCATCTCTCCGATCTGCTCACGCTGTTCCGCGAGACGTGGCCGGTGGCGGCGGTGAAGCTCGGCCGGCCGGTCACCCGGGATGATCTGCTGCCGTTGGTGCGGGCGACGCTCGACGCGAAGGCGAGCCAGGTGACCGCCGATCACGTGCGGGTCCTCCTGGAGACGGCAGGGGCCGTCGAACGGAGCGGTCATCCGCTGACGGTCGCGGCGCTGGAGCAGTACTCGGTGCCGGCCGACGCCGCCGTCGGCGGAGGGTTCGGCCGCAGCCGGCTCGCCTTTGCCCGCCGGCTGGTCGGCGGGCGGACCTTCACTCCGGAGCAGGCCGACCGGGAGCTGTGGCAGGCGTACGCCGGGGTGCGAGAGAAACTCGTCAAGCAGGACCCGGCAGGGCGCTCCCTGGCTCCGGCGGCGGACGCCGTCGCCGACGCGGTCGCGCTACAGCACCTGGTCGATGAACGGGTCGACCTGACCCAGGGCCGGCGGTTGCGCGATCTGCACGTCCTGGGAGGTCTGATCCGGCAGTGGAGCGGCGAGGACGACGTTCATCCGCCGCTCACCCGGCAGGACCTCGGCGCGTTCGTGGAGCATGTGCTGGGTCCCGATCCCGACGGGAAGCTGCCGCAGAAGGTGGCGAAGATCGTACGGTTCGCCAAGCACGAGCCGGTCGCAGTGGAGACCGTGCAGCGGCGGGCCGGGTTGGACCGGCTGGCCGTGAAGCACGGGATCGGATTCGCCGAGCAGGCGAGGGTCCGGTCGGTTCTCGGGTTCCCGCCGCGCTTCGGGTACGGGCGCGCGACCGAGCTTCTCGCCTTGCAAGCAGAGGTGTACGGCCGGATGGATCCGGGCCGGCGCGATCAGCTGACGGGGCTGTACCGGCTGGCCGATCTCGTGCATTCCCTTGATCCGCGAGCATCCCGCCGCGGTCCGCTCGACCTGCGGTCCTTCGACGTGCTGAAGCCGGCCCTCGGCTCCACCGCCGGCGGCGACCGGGCGGCGAACATCAGGACTCTGGCGACCGCCGCTGTGAAAGCCGACCTCGGCAAGGGACGGCTGACCCTGACCGGGTTGCGGCGTGCCCACTGGATCTCCACTCAGCATCCGGTAGGGACCCAGGCCATGGTCGAGCTCAGGCGCGACGCGCGGGAGGACGCGCGGGCGACCGAGGAGCAGGCCGCGATGCAGAGGCTGTTCGGTGAGGAGATCACCGATCCGGCCGAGAACCCCGCGGAAACGTTGCGCGGTCTGGAGACGGTGGTGGCACTGGTCCGCGACGAGTACGCGGATCTCATCATCGGGGAGCCGCGCGATGGGGAGCCCCTGCCGGACATCCAGCGCGCGGACCTGCTCCCCGTCGTCAAGCGCACGTTGGACCCGCAGGCCGCCGAGGTCACCCTGCAACACGCGAAGGACCTGGGGCGGGCCGCGCGGAGGCTGCAGGGGCAGGGCCGCGAGGTGACGTTCGCCAACCTGGAGACGATGCTGTCGCCGGATCGTGACCGGAATACGTGGGCGCGGCACCTCATCGAGCAGGCAGGCGGGCGGGTCGCGACCGCGGGCCGGGAGCCGCGGACGGTCCAGATCGGTGCCCGGAAGGTCGACCTGAGCTTCCAGGCGTCGAAACGGCTGACGTTGAGCAAGGTCACCCCGGACGCGGTCGCCCTGCAGAACCTGCTGGACGGGAAGGCAGCACCGGGGCGGCGGGGGCGTATCGCCGAGTTGCACCTTCTCGGGCAGCTGCTGCGGGACGGCAGGCAGGACGGTGCCGGCCCGCTGTCTCCGCTCCAGGCGGCCGACGTGAGCCACGTGGCCGCGGATGTCTTCGGCGCAGAAGCGCCCGCGAGTGTCACCGACGCTGCCGCCGAGCTCATCAAGCTCGTCCGGAAGGCCGGGACGCCTACCGTTGCGGCGGTCAAGGCCGAGCACGCCATGGAGTCGGTCCCGTCGGCGAATCCGTGGCGGCGCTTCACGATGCTGGGCTGGAAGGGGCTGATGCCGGGCGGGTCGCGGCGCGCACGCGACGTGTCCGCCCTGAACCGCGAGCTGAGCTCGACGATGATCGTCACGCGGTCTGTGGAGGTGACCGAGGAATCAGCGGCGCCGGCGGACGTGGCTGCGGAGTCGCCGGCCCCGCAGTCCGCGGAGCAGTCGGCCACTGGGGCAATGACGGCTGCCTTGTACGTGGTGCCGACGGCCGAGATCTCCACGGAGATATCGGCGGCCTCGCCCGACAACTGGTCCAAGAGCATCCCGTACATGGCACTGAACGCGCTGGTGGACGCGTTGCATGCCAGCGAGCCGGGGGCGCGCCGGCACGGTGATCCGGTGCGGCTGGGTGACTTCGAGGGGTTGAGCCAGGAGATCCTGCGGCGGCCCGCGACCGCGGCGAGCGTACGGGAACTCGCGGAGCTGGCCGGGAAGGCGGCGGCGCATGGTCCGGTGACGCCTGCCGCGATGCGCGAGGTCGCGGCGTACGACGCGCTCCGGCGGGACCTGGGCAAGGATTACCTCAGCGATTTCGATGCCGAGGTCGAGGGGCTGCGCAGCGATCTTCCGGCCGTGGCGGCCGGGATCCCGGCCGCCCATCCCGACCCGTTCCGGCAGGTCGTCAACGCGATCAAGACCCTCTACCCCGGCCGGGTGGCCGCGTTGGAGGGGCCGATCCGTGTCCCGCAACTGGAGCGGCTCGTCAAGGACGTGACCGGCCGCGCCGAGATCAGCAAGGACGTCATCACCGGGATCGGCGCCGGGTGGGGCGAGCTGATGAGCGCTGGGGCACCGCCGACCCTCTCGGAGCTGCGCGCCCACTACGCGGCTGGTCCGCGTGGTCTCGGTGAGGTTCCGGCGACCCGCGACGTGCCCGCGGGCGCGGGAGCGTTCACCCGTTACCGTGGCAGGCTCGGCGCCCGGTGGCAGGCGCTCACGCGGTCCGTGGCACCGCCGGTCGTGACGAAACTGCAGAAGCACAGCATTCCGGATCTCGACCTGGCCACCGGGACTCTCGTCGTCGGCACGGCGCGGCAGCGCGAACTGGCCGAGGTCAGACAACTCCTGATCGACAGCGGCTGGCAACGGGCGGTGCGGCTCACCACCGACGGGAGCGTCCCCGCCGACATTGACGAGCTCACGGTCAGCGGCCTGGCTCACGACGTTCACGGCCGCTTTCCGAACGGCGACAAGGAGGTGGCGGCGTCCGGATTGGGGATCGGCGCCCTGCTGCAGATCTTCCGGAAGGAGTTCGCCGATCAGTACCGGCAGGTGGACGGCCGGGTTCGCCTCGAGCACCTTGCGCCCCTGCTGGAGTCGCTGGCAGGCCCGAGCGTGGTCGATGACGCCCCGGCACGCCGGGAGCTCATCGAATCGCTGATCAGGGCGGCGTCCGCCGTCGGCTCGCCGACCATGGCGGGGCTCGCCGCCGCGATGGACGGTCACGAGGCGGTACGGGCATGGCGGGCGACGGTCGCGATGATGGCGGCGCACACCGAGGGAGATCACGCGAGGGCCGTCAAGGCGGCGGCGTTGTGGGTCCGGCTCAGCACGGCGTCTTCGGCGCTACGGCCGGAACACGTGGCGAGGCTCGTGGAACTCCAGGAGCGCGATTACCCGACGAGCGATCGCCCGGCGCCCTTCGATCTGGCCGGCCACTACACGGCGATGGCCCGTGACCTGCTGTCCGGGGCGGAGCCGACACCGCAGAACCTGCGCGAGATCGCGGCCCACCTCAGAGTACGGGCGCTGCCGTCTGAGCCGCTGCCGGACCGGGCGGACCTGCGACTCAGCGTCCAGGAGAGCCGGTGGCACGCCCCACTCGCGGGCGGCGACCCGAATCGCCGCGACCCGCTGGACGAGGGGAGGGACTCCAACGAGAAGGTCCCCAGCCTGTCCTACTTCAAGAAGATGTCGCCCGAGGACCTCGCCGCTCTTCACCAGTGGGTCAACGACGTACTGCCGGGCGCGGCGATCAGCAAGGCGACGCTGCTGAAGTCCCTGCGATCAAGTCTGGGCGCGATGCTGGACGGCGGTGCGCCGCTCCGGGTCGAGATCGGCGGAAAGAAATACCTCGTCGAGCCGAACATGCACTCCACCGAGGAGCCGCGCAAGGAGGGATCTCCCGCGAAGGTCAAACTGGAGAAGCGGGAGAACATGTCCGTCGACATCGGCCAGGGGTGGAACAAGAAGGCCGGCTGGACGGTCGGGGCAGAGGGCCGGGGAGGGTTCTCGGTCGGTAACGGAATCGCTTCCGTCTCGCTGAACGCCGGCGGCGGGGTCGGCTACGGCCGTGAGAAGAGCCACGCGTACGGAACAGCTCAGGGCACCTTCAACTACATGAAACCGGGCGACGATTCGCAGGAGATCGTCGTACCGGTGCGCTGGTCGGTGAGGATCAGCGAGGTCGATACGGGCCGATGGCGGTACGAAGAATGGCGTGTTGGGGGCCAGCATAAGATCACCGCTGTCCATCTCTACACGCCCGAGCACCTCATGGGCGAACCCGCGAGCCGGGATCGGATCGATCTCGCCGGCGATGACATCGCAGGACTCGACCTGGCGAACAAGCATCATCTGGTCGAGGGCACCGCGGTCATCGGGAAGATACTGCGGGCCCTGCGCGCGGCCATGGGCGACAAGGAATACCTGTTCTGGGAGCCGGCGATCCATGATGAGTTCATCAACAAGGACGCATTCGCCTCGCTGGTGATCCGTGCGCATACGGCGCTGGCGACGGGTGACTGGCAGTCGCTTCCGCGCCTGATGCTCCGGCAGGGGGATCGATACCTCAATATCGCCTTCGGCGCGGAACCGTACGGCGCCGAGAAAGTCGGCGTGCCGAGCAAGAACATGCAGTTCGACCGGCTCAAGCAGTTCTATGTGAAGAGCGAAGCCGGTGTCAGCAAGAAGTCGACCTTCAAGTTCATCGCGCTCGGTAAGGCGAAACTGCTCTTCGGCATCCTCGCCGGCCGTGCCAGATTGGATCTGAGCTGGAACCGGGAACGTTACGGGTCGAGTTCGCACGCGCAGACCATTCAGCGGGCGATCCGCGCCAAGGATCTGTCCCAGGTCTACCGCATGTTCTCGCAGTACCACCTGTTCCTCGCCTTCGGCACGGACGGCGATGGGGCCGCGACGACGCCCGCCCTGGATCCGGTGAGCGGCAGTGTCCAGATCCGGTTCAGGGAGTCCCAGCTCAAGGGGACCAAGCTGGCACCGCTGCCCGAGGGAGAGGCCAAGGCCGCGCCCGCGGCTTCGGCATCACCGAACGCGCCGGTGCTCAAGACCCCCTGGTGGATGCGGAACGAATACGGACTGGGGCTCGGCACGCCCGAGGAGCTGACGGAGCTCGATCACCTGTACAACGCCATCGTCCGGGACGAGGTGGCGACAGGGCTGCTGCCCCGCGCCGCCCTGGGGCCGGTCGGTCGTACGCCCTGGCAGCACCTGCAGACGCTGAGCAAGACCGGCGCGGAGTTGACGGTCGATGACCGGCCGCACCGCAACTGGAAGGCACTGGTCGAGCAGGTATCGGACCTTTCCCTGTCCCGGCAGATCGACGACCTGGCCGGCACCGGCGCGCTCGTCGAGTTCGAGGGCGAGGACGGCGAGATCGTGCCGATCCGGATCAAGATGACGCGCCTCGACGGGGACTCCCATCAGGGCTCGGACGAATACATGCCGATCGATGTGAACGTCGGCACGCACACCACCACGGTGACGGGCACGAGCGCTTTCCAGCAGGCGACCACCGTCGAGGCATTCGGCACCGACTACGCGCATGACGCGGACGGGAAGCCCAACGCGGGAGGAGACGCCGGCCGCACTCGTATCCGGCAGAGCGCCAAGAAGATCAGTGACGCCACCTCCATGACGACGATCGTCTACCAGCGCAGCGACGGGCGCTACACCGCGTTGATCAGTCAGCCGGTGCGGTACGACAGGTGGCGTGGCGAAGAGAAGAAGGGCGCCGTACGGGGTGGCGTGCGCATCTGGTACCCCGAGAACCTTCTCGACGGCGAGACGCCGACGCCGCACCGGCCACTCGACCTCACCGCGGATTCGCCGCTGAACGGGCAGGTCATCGCCGGATCCGCGGCTCCCACTCGGCTGGACGCGCTGCAGGACAAGGTGATCGCCGCTCTCGGCGGCCACGCGGCGGGTGATGCCAGAAAGCAGGTAACGAACTCGCGTTTCCGTACCGATCTCGTCCGGATCTTCGGAGCGGGCACCGACGTGAGCATCGGCGGCAAGACGGCCGGATGGTCCGCCGTACCGATCGGCAGACCTCAGATCCTCAAGCTTCCCGCCGCGTACGTCGAGAGCACGCGAGAGGCGCAGATCGGGCGGACGAAGGGCGCGGAGGAGCGTAAGGAACGGAACGTCACCCTCGGGGGAGGGCACTATCCCGACATGTCCGGGACCTCGGAGGGGAACGCGCTCGTGACGAAGGGCGCCAGCCGGGGAGCGGTGACGTCGAACTCCGCAGGGCGTACCGACGGGAACTATCGGACGTTGACGGAGACGTCGGAGAAGGCGCTCGTCCGCACCGCCGTCCGCCACTCGATCCTGCTGCCGAACGGGAAGGTCATCGAGCAGGATGGCGAAGTGGTCATGTCATTCTGGCCGAATAAAATATTCGCGGATCCGGAGTGGAGTGCCAAATGGGAGGATCTGACCGGCAAGGCCGGTGAGCTCGCCGCGAAACAAAAGAAACCCGATCTCGCGCTGAGCCCATCGTACGCATTCCGCAATGGAATGGTCGGGGAGGCCGGCTACAGCAACAAGATCGGGCAGTTCAAGGATCTCGGTGACGAGATCAAGCACGTGGCGTACAAGCTGGACGGGGCCGAGCTCGCGAGCCAGGTCGCATCCGCCCTGGCGGACATCCCGATGGGAATGCCCGAGGCGAGGGACGGCGGCTGGAGCCGTACGTTCAGAGTGGGCACCACCGAATACACCCTTGTCATGGAAGCGACCGAACTAGCGCCCGCTGAATTCGAGGAGCTTCTTTCGGGAGGTGGAATAAAGACCTACAAGCGCACCAACCTCATCGACGACAAGAAAGACGGGAAGTGGTCCGGCAGGCAGTACCAGTTCACCTGGGCGACACCATCGTCCCTGGGAGGTGTCCCGATCTCGGTACGGGGGACCGCGACGACACAGTCGACCGAAGGGGAGACCGAGCGGGCGGCCGGGAACATGCTCGTGATGAAGGGAAACCGCCCCAAGAAGCTCGCGGAATTCGAGCAGCCGACGCTGATCACCTTCAAGTTCCTGAAGAACGGGAAGATCGCTTCGCTCGACTCCGTGCGAGGGCGGGACAAGGCCACGGGAGAGGTGGCCGAGAACGTCTCCTACCATCTTCCGCTCGAGGGGCTCACGCTCGACGGTGTCGAAACGGGAGCGGTGAACATTCCGCTCAACGTCAGACCGTCGGCCACCGAGGAGATCATCCCCTCCGATTTCCGCGTCATGAAGAACCTGGTGGCCGCATTTGAATCGGCCGGTGGCAGGGACGTCCCCCCGGCCACCGACAACACCCCTCTCACCCGCGAGAACCTGGGATCGGATTTCTTCGCACTCGACTCATCAGGTCCCTACGATGCCGTTACGGGCGGCGGCCGGACCGTCGCGCTCCGCAGTGGTGCGAACGTAGAGCTCACCTCGCTCACGGCGCGGCGGATCTATGCCTCCTCAGGAGGCGAGTTCGAGAACTACGACCACGAGACCAAGACCATCGGTCAGGAAGTCTCCGCGACCGACCGGAAGAACCTCAGCATTCTCGCCAAAGGCAAAGGCCACAAGCCTGGCATCCCGCTTAGCGGCGTCGGATATCTGGGCGGGAACTACACCCGATCGAAGGCCGCCGTGGCCTCCGAGGTGAGCAACACCGAGTCGCGCATCTGGCAACGCCAGATGGCCACCTTCTACAAGGTGGTCGCCGATTTCTCTCTCACCCTGACCTTCCCCGGAGGAAGACGAACGACGGTCCAGGGCACCGTCGACATCGCGGCCACCGAGGATGGCGCCCTCGCCCTGAACATTCCCAAGAACGTCCTGGAAAAGGCCCTCGCGGACCGGAAGGACCTCCTCGAGAAGATCGACAAGCGGACGAAGGGCGATGCGGGGAAGGCCGCGGTCAAGGAGGCTCCGGCCGCCGAGCGACCCGGGGTCCGGGACGGCGGAGCCACGGAGAAGCCTCCTTCCGAGGCCGGCGCGTCGACCGGGCAGCGGGCCGAGCCCACAGCGGGGCCGAGCGTCGCCTCGGCGGCTCAGGAAGTCGCGCACGAGCCGTCGTCCGCCGCGCAGGAGCCGTCCTCGGCGACATCCCATGGGGGACCCGCCGGCCAGGGCGACGGTCACGAAGAGATTCCGGCACCACCTAAGGTGCTGCCGCCGCCGGGATCGGGGCAGGAGGACCTGATCCTGGAGGGGCCGGGCGAGCCGCGGCGGTCCGAGTGGGCGGAACCGGAGAAGGCGCAGGCCCCGGCTCCCGGCACGCCGCCGGCCGGTCCGGCACCCGGTGTGGACTCGCCGGCGAGTGATGGTCTCAGCGGTGCGCAGGTCGTGGCGCTCGCGGGAATGGAGCTCGGCCCCGTTCACGTGCTGGCCGTCGAGGACGCCGCCGTCCACGCGCTGCTGGCGGGGGCCCCGGCCGAGCAGATCTCCGCGATCGGTGGTGCACGGCCCGCGACGCCGGGAGAGTTGCGTGCGCATCTCGCCGGCGCGCTGACGGCCGATCTGGCCCTCGACCCCGGGCAGCGGCGGCTGTGGCCGCTTCTGGACCGGCCGGTCTCGGATGAGCCCGGGACCGCCGACGGGAGGCAGGAGCCGACGGACGACCAGCGGCGTGCCCTCGTGGCCGCGCTTACCACGCCGGGCGGCGACTCCGGTGCCGATGAGCCGGTGCTGGCAGCGGCGGCCGCCGTCCTGGGGCTGCGGATCGCCGTACTGTGGCCGGACGGGACCCAGGTCGAGTACGGCGCGCCCTCCGGTCGCCGGGTCGTCCTGGTACGGCTGGCGGCGTCCGGCCCGTACACCGGGACGTGGGCCGCGACCCGGCCGCTGACGGACACCGTCGCGTCCTCGTCCTCGCCGGGCGCGTCACCAACGCGATCATCATCGCCGGAATCACGGTCTCCGGGAATGCCCTCACCTGTGGCCAGGCCGCAGCGGACCGGCCGACAGGGACCGATCGCCAACCTCGACGCCGACCCCTTCGCCGGGCAGTCCGCGAGCAAGAAAGCGAAGTCGTGGGGGGACCTGCCCGCCGGGCGCACGCAGTCCCCGGGCGAAGGCGGCCTCTTCGGCGAGCCGCAGGTTCGTGTACCGGCACGGCAGACGCGGGTCGCCGAGCCTTCTGACTGGCACGCCGAGATCGTGCTGCATGAGATTCGTGATGCGGATGGCCGATTCCATGGGCTGGCTTCCTATCCGGAGAAGGAACTGCGGAAGCGTGGGCCCGCCATGTCGGAGGTATCGACTCTCACTTCCTATTTCGGTTGGAGTGAAGGGGCTGACGGAGAGCAGGTGCCGGTCGTGCGGCCGCTGCCGGGCGGTTCGGGCGCGCGTACTCTCCACTGGTTCTCCCACGGCGCCGCCGGTCAGGTCGCAGCTGCCACAGCTGCCACGGCTGATGGTGGGACCCGTTCGCTGGGTGCCGAGGAGTTCGTCGGTCTGGTCAGGGACCGGCTGGAGGGATTCACCGACCTCATGCTGTGGTCCTGTCAGATCGGCCCGGCCGTCGACCGCCACGCCACCTTGGCCTTCGCCACGCGTATTCATCAGCTGACGGGCCGTCGTGTCCATGTGCCTGAGTGGGAGACCGCTTTCGGTCTCGATCCGGGTACGGGAGGTTTGGCGGCTCACACTCTTCCGGATCCGCGGGGTGATGAGACCGGTTGGCTCTCGGTCGGATCCGATCCGGCTGATGGGGTTCTTGTGGATGTGCCGGTGCGGCCGAGGGAGGGTGAGAAGTTCGGCAGGGCGCTGGCGCGCGCGCTGGACGGTACCCCGTATGAGCGGCTGGTCACGGAGCTGACCGATGATGATCTGCCCGCCTCCGCACCGCTCATCGAAAACGGCGTGCAGGTCCACACCGACGAGCTGGAGAACGCCGGTATCCCGTTGCTTGAACCCCAGGACCTTCTGAGCATTGACCGTGTGCAGCGGTTCCGGCTGGCGATGGAGACGATGCCGGCGACTCCGGAGACACAGGCGGCCATGGTGGCGGCCCTAGAGCCCGCGGCCCGGCGGATGGGCGTACGGCTCGTGCCCAGTGAGACCGTGGACGCCGGGGGCGACCGGCCGCACTATCCCGGCCCGGAACTCCGCAACCCTATCTGGAGCCACGGACGAAGCTCCACTACCCAGCAGTCCAGCATCGACGCCACGGTGGATTATCCCGTCTTCCAGCTTCGATCGCACGAGGCAGGCCGGGTTCCCCACGGTTATGGAACGCCTATCCAGCGCGTGAACGCACCAGTTTTCAACGGTGTTCCAGTGCGCGAACAGGCCAGGCAAGGTTGGCTTGGAGATTGCTGGCTAATGGCTACCCTGGGCGCGCTGGCTGCGCACGATCCGGCAGCGATAAGCAACTCCATCCGAGAACGTAACGGTAACTACAAGGTAAAGTTGTATGAAGTTAGGCGTTCGGGCGTGGGTCAACCCTATGTGGCGACGGGGCGCCGTCGCACCCTAAGGGTGACACCGAACGTTCCGATCTTTGCCGATAATCCTGACGCACCCGCCTTCGCTTGCTTGGAGGGAGCCGCGTGGGCGGCGATCCTGGAGAAGGCGTTCGCTGGAATCGATTTGATCTGGGACAGCGACCGAATGCAGGAATGGGCGGACCTCTGGAATCTGATAGGCAATGGAGGAGACCCTCCTATGGGATACGCGCGCCTCCCCGAGATAGAGGGACTCTGGCCCGCTGCCGAAGTGCTGACCCAGCTGACCGGTCGTCCTGCCGCGGTTCGGCGATTCTCCCGCGAAATCGACCGGCACGGGCGCAGTCCCGAACAGCAGGTAATCGCTGAGTTCAGCAATGCTCTTTACAGTAATGAGCCGCTCATAGTCGGGACGCGCGGCCTGAATGTGAATGAGCCGCCGATGCCGAATGGTTTGCTCGAGGCGCATTCCTATGAGGTCGTTATGGTTGACGGTTGGGGCAGGATTTATTTGCGCAATCCTGGGGGTGGGGGAGACCCTCAGCCGATTACGGCTGCAGAGTTTATGTCCTACTTCACCCTTGCGTACGCCGGATATTTGTAAGAGCTTTGGCGTGATCTACGGCGATGGGCCAGAGTGATCGATCGTGGAAGGAGATGAGGTGGCCGAAGAACTGATCGAGGGTGCCACCGAGAGCATGCCTCCGGTTCCGGACTCGATTCGGGAGGCGGCCCGGGTCGCGCCCGATCATTGGATCGGGACGGTCGATCCCACCTGGAGCGGCGGCGGTGAACCGCCGGCGTGGGCGGTTGTCGGGCAGTGGCGGTCGAGCGAGGAAGGCGAGATCGTCGAATGGCGCGATAACGAGGAGTACCGGCCGTCGCCGTCCGCGCTGGGGTGGCCTGAGCCCACCGACGACGTGGACGCCGCGGTGCAACTCGCGGTGACCGGCTACGGCCCCGGCGAGGCCGTGACCGAGGCGCTGGCGGCCATGCCGGAGGTGGCCGTCTTCATCACCCCCGAGGGCGACCCGCTGCCCGCCACCGCGCCTGACGCCACCACCCGCGTCATCCCGGTCTTCACCTCGCCGCTGTACCTCCATACCGCCGGTCGGCTGGCGTTCGAGCTGATGAGCGTACGGGCACTGGTGGACCGGCTTCCCGAGGACCACGTTCTCTACCTCAACCCCTCGGCCCTGGTCGGCATGACGGTCGACACCGGCATGCTCCTCGAGGCCCTGGATCGCGTGCCGCCGAGCGACACGGACGAAGACGCCGCCCGCCCGGCCATCGTCGGCGACGACATCCCGCCCACCGACGTCCGCCGACGTCGACCCTGACGTCGAGGAGAGCGACGGCGCCGACGTCGTACGGCGCCCCAGCTCAGTTCATGACCTCGCGGGCGCGCAACGATGCGCGTAGCGCGCGCATGGCGTAGTGGGCGCGGGACTTGACCGTGCCCGGCACGAGGCCGAGAGCGGCTGCGGTCTGCTCCACGCTGTGGCCGAGGTAGTACTTGTAGAGCAGCACTTCGCGCCGCTGCTCACTGAGCTTGCTCATGCTCGGGAGCACCGCTCGCAGCGTGACGACCAGCTCCGCGGGGTCGGGGACGGTCGGCTCGTCGGCCTCGTGGTAGCCGACCTCCTTCGGCCGGGCCTGCCATGCGCGGTGATGGTCGATCGCGATCCGGTGAGCGACGGTGAAGAGCCAGGTGCGTACCCGGTCCGTCGTCGGATCGAGGATGGCCCGGTTCTGCCAGGCCCGTAGGGCGGTCTCCTGGACGATGTCCTCGGCCTGGTGCCGGTCGCCTTTGCAGAGCTGGACCGCGAAGCTCAGGAGGACTGCGCCGTGCCGCTCGTACAGTGTGCGCGAGAAGGCGTCGTCGTGCGCGGGGTCGCGTTGTGGGGTCGGGGCGTACGCGACGTCATGCCCTCGCCTGGCGGGGGCTCTCCGGGCGACGGCTCGTGGCTGGTCGAGCACGTGGCTGCGCGTCATGGGAGGCGACCTCATTCGTCACGATTCGTCAGTCGGGACCAGCCGCGGTACTGCTTGACCTCGACCGCTGATACGGCTCCACGACCGGAACGCCGGCCGCAAGCCGCGCTTCCATCAGCGATAAGGGCATAGACACGAATGTCCATTGACGTTCCGTTCAACGTGCATCGCTCGACATCCGCCTGATAGGTCGAGAGCCGGCCATTCTTGCCATTGCCTCTGATGAACATGATCAACAATCGGGATCGTTGTCACTCGGAGCTGTACGTGTGTCGGTTCCAGGACATCAAGACCGCGACAGACGATCAACAGCCGAAAAAGTTATGCGCTCGGGTCCCACCGGTACGGCCCGGCTTCATGTACAGCGCCTGGTTCACCGTCGCCGAGACCGGCGACCCCCGTCTTCGCCGGACACCGCGGACAGATCACCCGAGAGCGCACGTGTCCGAACGCCGACGCCAGGTGCCGCGGGCCGGTAGTGCTGGCTGTACCACAGGCGTACCCCGTGCGGGATCGTGACGGCCGTTCGGTCGGGGAGAAGCTAAAGCCGCAGCGTGCTGGATGCCTCTAGCCGCTGTGCGGTCCGCTGGATTCCTGTGTCGCCCTGGTATGGGCCGCCGACCTCGACATGGACCTCACTCGCATTCACGGGGGAATGCATGGACTTCCAGTCACTTCGTTATGCGATCACACTCGCGGAGGAGTTGCACTTCGGCCGCGCCGCGCAGCGGCACTACATCGGCGCCCAACCGTTCGGCCGGCACATCCAGGAACTGGAGCGTGAACTGGGTGTCCGGCTGTTCGAACGCACCAGTCGGCGGGTCACCGTGACCCCGGCGGGCGCGCGGGTCGTGGCCGAGGCCCGGGCCATCCTGGCCGCGGTGGACGCGCTCACCGACCCGCGTCGCTGGGCCGGACCCGACGAGGCCAGAACCCTGACCCGCTCGCGCAAGTAGTCGAAGGTCCGGCCGGCTGATCGCGGCTTGGCCGGGTTGCGCGCTGCGAGGGTTTCAGACGCGGCCTTGACACCAGCGTGAACCGAATGCCGTGCGCTTCGTATGCGGGGGTATGGCCGCCCCTCATTCCGGTTCTCGCACCCTCCGCCGGTTTTGAGGGGTGGCCTCGAATCGTCATGCGGCGACGGGAAAGCATTCCTCGACCGTTAATGCCGTCAATCGCAGGGGACTAAGAAATGCTGTTTCGCAAGCTCTCTGTCGGTGTCGCACTCGCGTCGGCGACCGCCCTGACCGCGGCGACCGCCCTGACCGCGGGGATCGCCATGCACGGCGCTCCTGCCGCCGAATCCGCTTCGTTCCGGGTCGCAGCGGAGCCGAACGTGCAGTTCCAGACCTGGCTCTACCCCGGCGGCCCGGGTGAACCGGTATGCACCGCCGCCGCCGAATACGCCGACGACCGCGTGAAGAACGGCGCCCTGAACCCGGAGTACTGGTCGGTGGCGTCGAGCGGCTCGGTCACGCTGGAGACCACCGCCGACGGCACGTGCAACACCTATAGCTCGCAGAACGTCGCGGACCTGAAGGCGCACTCCGCCCATCAGTACCCGACTCTCTCGGGCATGGACACCGCGAGCGTTCGCGCCCTCGTCAGCAGCGAGGCGAAGCGGACCGCCGCGATCGAAAAGGTCACCTCGCTGGTCGTCAGCGCCGGACTCAGCGGAGTCGATGTCGACCTGGAGGACTACTGGTCCTGGAGCACAGCCGACTTCACGAACTACAAGACCTTCCTCCAGGAACTCGCGACCTCCCTGCATTCGAAGGAAAAGCGCCTGCAGGTGGATGCCCCGGCGATGACGGAGGATGCCGCCTTCTACGATTACGCGGCCGTCGCCGCGACCGGCGTCGACGACCTGGTCATCATGGCCTACGACGAGGAATACGACACCGCGAAGGGAGAAGCGTGCCTGCCCATCGCGCCCTACAGCTGGCTTGAGCAGGTGACGACCTACGCGCAGAGCAAGGTCGCGACCTCGAAATTGATCATGGCGCTGCCCTCCTACGGCTACAGCGCCCCTTCCCCCTGTGACACCGATGCCGTCACCGGCAATATCCACTTCAACGACATGAAGCAGAAGCCCGGGTTCTCCGCCGACCCGGCCACCGTGGAGAGCCGGCGCGACCCGTCGTCGGGCGAGATCCGCTGGACCGCCAACGGCACCCTTTACGACTACGTCGACCAGACCGCCATGGACCGCAAGCTGGCGTTGCTCGTCTCCCACGGCGTGACCAAGGTGTCCGTTTGGACCCTCGGCGGCGGCAACCCCTGGTTCACCCGCTGAGGGCCTGACCGTGACCGGCTTTCCTGAACGGGCTGACCGAGAACGCCAGCGTGTCGGAGCCCGGGCGCGTACCTGAGGTTGACGGTCAGGTGACCTTGATGGCGATGACGCCGGTGTAAGTGTGGCCCGGGGTGATGGCGGTCGCGTTGCCGTCGACCGTCATCGACAGCGTGCGGCCGTTCGGTGCGACGACCGTGGCGCCCTGGGCCACGACCAGCTTGCTCAGGTACGACGTGCCGGTCACCGTCCACGCCGAATCATTGTTCAGCCGGACGATCACGCCATTGTTGACGACCGGGCTCGCCGTGTTGCCGACCTCACCGAGCTGCAGGTAATTCGCCGAGCTGATCGTGTCGACGCGATGTTTGGTCCGGGTCGCCGAGATGACGCCCTCGACCTTCGCTCGGTCGAAGGTCAGCACCATGTTCAGCCCGGCGATCTGCCCGCCTTCTCCGGGCCCGCCCGGACCGGAGGACTGCCCGCCGCCCCGAATGCCGTTGTAGAAGTCGCCCTTCAGGGCGATGTCGGCGAAGGTGGCGACCGCGTCCGTGCCGTGCGCCTCGGTGACGTCGAACGAGTCGACCTTCGTGGGATCACCGGTCGGCTCGTGGTACACACCCTCGTTGACGACCTTCCCGTCGACCATCACCGGTCCGGGGTCGTCGTTCTCCATCACCTGGAGGATGATCCCGTTCTTCGGGTTGAGGCGGGCGCCGCGGGAGCCGTCGACCGTGATCGCCACCTGCTGGCCCTTGTCGAGGAAGGTGGTCTCCGCCGAGTCGACGACGGTGCCGCCGTCGATGTCCAGCGATCCGGCACCGTGCCACATGAAGCCGAACCTCCGCGACTCGACCACCGTACGGCGCTCGGGCAGGGCGGCGATCTCCCGGGCGGTCAGGCCGATCTCCAACTCCTCGTTGAGCCGGGCGACCTCCTCGTGGGTGCTGTCGCCGTAGTGGACGGCGCCGCCGCGGTTGATGGTCGCGTACGTGCCGACGTCGAACCGGCAGCCGAGGAAGCGCTCGGTCGCGTTGCCGATGGCGTAGGAGCCGTATCCGTCCTGGCCGGTGAGGGCGACCGTGCAGTTGATCGCGGTCAGCGTGCAATCGGTGCCGCTGTCGCTGGACAGCACGCCCCAGCCCTCCGAGGAGATGGACGAGTTGATGTAGGACGCCCGGGTGCCGTCGCCGAGCAGGTTGGTGGCGCGCACGTTGCCGGAGATGCCGAGCATCCAGGGCGCCGACTCCATGTACGCCGTGTCGACGGTCGGCACGTAGCCGGAGGGGAGCACGCCGTTGCGGGTGTGGATCCGGGAGTTCTTGACCACCACGTTCGCGCCGCCGTCGGCGATCACACCGCTGCGTACCGCGCCTCGGTTGGTCACCTGGGTGTGGTCCACGACCAGCCTCGTCGCGGTGCCGGTGCCCACGATCGCCGCACCGTAGCCGACGAAGTCGCAGCGGCCGTTGCCGTCCAGCGCGATCCGGGTGTTTCGCAGGGTGTAGGTGCCATCCGTCACGTAGACGCCGTCGAAGACCTCCCCGGTCGAGACGATCGACACGCCGCGTGCGTCGTGCGCGGTGACCCGCCCGCCGACTGCGGCGGCCAGGACGGAGGTGGACGCCACCAGGCCCGTGTCGTCCACGAACAGCGCCTGGCGGAATGGGAAGACGAACGTCTTCGACACCCCGTTCCAAGTGACGGGATTGGCCTTCGCCACGGTGAGCACGATGTTCCCGCGGTACGTCCCGGGGGCGATCTTCGTGTCGCCGCCGCCGGCTTCGGTGAGCACGCCACCGGTTTCCACGCCGTCGATGGTCATCGTCAGGCTGTGTCCGTCTGGGGCGGTGATCGTGCCGCCCTTGGCGATGGTGACGAGCCTGGCTCGCGTCGTCCGATGGACCACATAGGTTTGCCCGGGTCTGACGGAGATCTCATCCGTCTCCGGCGTCCTCTCGGGCACTGCGACGTCGGCGATCGCTGGACGGCACAGCAGCGCCCCCATGGTGGCGGTACCGGCGACGATAATGGAGCGTCGGGTCATCAGCGTCATTTCTGCCTCACCAGGTCGAGTGGTCCATCCGCGCATCGGACATCCGGCCTGCCGCCCAATTCACCGGTATCAATCCGGGGAACCGGAGCCCGCCGGCATCGCTAGGAGTAAATCAGGAGCCCAACGAGAGCAGAAATCATCTCCTGATATGACAGAAATCGACCGCGCCAATATATCGTTATTTACTGGCGCTTTGTTTGGCGCTTCGCTGGATAGTCATGGTTGCGCGCGGAATGGCGCATGCCACCTCGGCTGCGCCCGGTACGCCGCCGGTCCGCCTGGCACGTCACGGTGCTCGGCAACGGCTCGGAGACCCGCCGAGCGCTCCGGTGGGGCCCCTGCCCGGATGGTGGCGTCCTGGTAGCGCGCGGGCGGTCATAACCTTTTTGGCTGATGATCCCCTGTCGTGGTTGTGCTGAACTGGTCCAGTTTCTGCGCTTGTAGGGCAGTGGCCGGTGTGGGTCGTTCAGACCGATCCTGACGCGGTGCGCGCCGCGGGCGGCACGATCATCCGGGCCGCCCTTGAGCGGCCATTGCCCGATTCCGACCCATCAAGGAGAAACCCGTGAGCGACCAGAAGACGACCGAACGACGGCAGCGCGCCTCGCTGCGTTAGAAACCAGATTCATGAGTTCCGCACAAGACCGCCCTGATGAAGGCATGTCGGACGAGACATCCGTGGACGGGCAAGGGGCGCCACAGGATGCGGCGGCGCCCATGATCGCGGGCCGGTATCGGCTCGTGGCGCCGCTGGGCAAGGGGGGCATGGGTACCGTCTGGCGGGCATGGGACGCCGTTCGCGGTGAGGACGTCGCGATCAAGGAACCCCACCTCGCGCCGCATCTAGGGGGCGAGAGCCGCGAGGTCATGGTGGCGAGGCTGGAGCGGGAGGCGAGGGCCGCCGCACAGATCTCACACCCGGCCGTGGTCGACATCCTCGACGTTGTCCGCGATTCCGGGCGGCCGTTGATCGTCATGGAGCTGATCAAGGGCCGGAATCTGGCCGACCTGATGGACGAGGGCCTACTGTCGCCCCAGCAGGTGGCGAAGGTCGCGCTGCCGGTCGCGGAGGCACTGGTCGCCGCGCACGCGGTGGGTGTGCTGCACCGGGACGTCAAGCCGCACAACATCATGATCGCCGACGACGGCCGGGTCGTCCTCACCGACTTCGGCCTCGCCCAGATTCAGGGGGAGCAGGCGCTCACCGCCACGAACACCCTGGTGGGCTCCGCCGAGACCGTTCCCCCCGAGCGGGTGCTGGGAAGGGCCGCCGTGCCCGCGTCGGACTTCTTCTCCCTCGGCGTCGTCCTGTACAGGGCGGTCGAGGGCTACTCACCCTTCCGGCGCAACGTCCCGGAGGCGACCTTCCACGCGATCATGAACGCGCGGCCGGCCGACCCGATCCACGGCGGGCCGCTCACCCCGCTGATCATGGCCATGCTCGACAAGGACCCAGAACAGCGGCCCAGCGGTGCTCAGGTCATCGAGCGGCTCCGCCAGGTGGCCGAGGGCACACCGTCGGCCTCCACCCCCACGGCGCCCCCGGCCGCCGAGAAGGGACCCGATAACAAAACCGGCGATGGAAAGCGCACTCGCCGCATGTGGGTGCTCCCGGTGGCGGCCACCATCGCCGTAGCCGCGTTCGCGGCCGGTGTGGCCGCGGCTACGGGGGTCATCAAGCTGAGACCGGCGGCGACACAGACCAGCCCGGCGGTGACGGCCACGGCCACCACCACGCAGCCCGGTGACCAGCAGCAGCACCCGACGGTCTCCCCGAGCAAGAGCCGCAAACCGCAGGCCGCGGCGAGCACCAAGTCCTCGGTCCCACACCGTAAGCCCGCCGACGCCCAGACCGCGTCGGCCGAACTGCCGTCGGCGGGCGGGCCGCCGTGGACGACCCGCGTGCTGCACGCCCCGTACGTTCTGACCCCGGGCAGCAGCGTGCGGACGAATCGCATCGTGCTGACCATGCAGACCGACGGAAACCTCGTGCTCCGCGACAAGAGCGGCAAGCCCATCTGGGCCACCGGGACCAACCGGCCCGGGTCCCACGCCACGCTTCAGACCGACGGCAACCTGGTCATCTCGACCACGGACAATCGGCCGGTCTGGGGCGCGGGATGCCAGGGCCACGACAATTCGACGATGGTGCTGCAGCCAGACGCCAATCTGGTGATCAAGGACAAGAACGACAGCGCGATATGGGCGAGCAACACCTGGCAATGACCCACTCCGATGCTCCTGTGCGACGCGCGTGGAACGTGGTCGCCTGGAACAGCGCGTGGGCGGCACTGGGGTGCGGGGAGCCGACCGCGCACCCCTGGGACGGGAACCTCGCGTGGCGCACCTTCGGCGGTGCGCCCAGCCGGGTCAGCCGGACCGTCGAGCGCGGGGCCGGCTTCGAGACCATGCTCGTCGCTCGGCTCCGGACCGCGGCCTTGCGCTACCCGGCCGACACCTCGCTCGCCGCGCTCGTGGACGAGGTAACTGCCTTGGGCGGATATCAACAGGAGCAATCCGGCAGCGTCGTCGAACCAGCGGAGGAGAGAAATGCCGAGCCACACATCAAGCTTCAGCCCCGCCAGGTGGGTGGCCGCGCTCCGCAGCGACGGCGCGCGGGTGCCGGGAATCTGGACGAAGGTGCTGTTGAACTCCGCCCAAGGCGACTCGTTCTCGCTGCTGAGGCTCGCCGCTGGAAGCGAATGCACCATCGGTGGGTCCGCGGACGACCGGATTCTCGTGCTGGACGGCCGGCTCTCGACTGCGGCCGCTGGCACCGGTCCCCGCACGGACCATCGGTGTGGGGCGTATGCCGCGATGCCCGGGAACGGGGACGCCGTCGTGTCCAGCGCTGACGGCGCCCTGGCCCTCGTACTGACCGGCAAGCGGCTGGGAGCCCCAGCCGATGACGTGTTCAGCCCGGAGGGATGGCAGGAGTCGGGTCCGGGCCAGTGGTTCCGGCTGCTCCTCGACGTCGCTTTCGACGAAGAATTCGACGAACGGGTCGTCGGGTTGTCCTATTTCGAGCCGGGCGCCTCCTCACCCCGGCATCCGCACCGGACGGCACACCGCTTCCTGTTCCTCGACGGTGAGGCCGACGACGAACTGGTGTTTCCCGACGGGCACCGGCACACGGCGCACCGGGCCAAGGGTGACTTCGTCGACTACCCGCACCCCATCGAGCATCAGACCTTCAGCAGGACGGGCTGCACGATTCTCTTTCTGCACGAGCCGATCTCGGCCGCAGACGGGTCACCCTGACCCCGGCGGGCACGCGGGTCGTGGCCGAGGCCCGGGCCATCGTGGACGCGGTGGACGCGCTCACCGATTCGCGCAGCTGGGCCGAACCCGACGAGGCCGAAACCCTGGCCGGCTCGCGCAGATGAACGAGTAGGTCAAGGGGCGCGCCCTGGTTCACGACCGTTCCGCCTGGTGATCTCTTGTTGCGGTCGTGCCGTCTCGAGTTCGGCGTCTGCCCATCGGCGGCCAGGTACTCGATTCTCCTTCATAATTCGCTAATCCTCCTTTGCTTTGGTAGGTGATTTTCATCGCCGGGCTAGGTGATCCCCGAGCTTGATTGAAGGGAGAATGCATTGCGGTCCCTTACTTTCCGCCGGTTGGGCGTCGCCACCGGTATTGCTGTTGCGGCCATGACGTTCAGTCTCGCGGGTGCCTCAGCCGCGTCCGCTGACTGGATTCCGCGTCAAGGTGTGGTCTACCCCACCTACAATGCCTGTCAGTATGACGGGAATGTTCTCGCTCAGCAGGGTAAGCTCCACGGATTCAACTGCCAGCAGGTCAGCGGAGGCTGGGCGTTGTGGTGGTGGTAAAACCGCTCGATACGCGGTGGTGCCGGCGTACCTGATCAGCTCTCGTGCTCGGATTTCGTCGAGCGCGTATTAGATGATTGATCCCAAGGGATCTTGGTGCGCAGACACAGCGAGGGCGTCCAATATCAGATTGTGACGACCGATCTCGTTCAGGGCCTGTCCCGAGGTCTCCGTTCGTAGCGAGTGGTGTCCAGATGCTGCCTGGACACCGCGCAGTAGGACAGCGGGACTTCGAGACAGGCTCTACTAGGGGGCGATGTCGTAGCGGACGGGCAGGCGCTTGAGCCCGCCGACGAACAAGGTCGCGATGTTCTCCGGTTCCCCGGCGAGCTCGATCGACCGCAGCCGCGGGAGCAGTTCCTCATAGAACGCGCGGACCTCGATGCGCGCCAGCGCCGCGCCCAGGCAGTAGTGCACGCCGAACCCGAACGCCAGGTGCTTGTTGGGGTCGCGGCCGACGTCGAAACGGAACGGGTCGGCGAAGACCTCCTCGTCCCGGTTGGCGGAAGGGTAGGACAGCAGCACGGAATCGCCCTCGCGGATCGTGACGCCGCGCAGCTCGTAGTCCTTGGTGGCGGTGCGCATGAACTCTTTCACCGGCGTCACCCAGCGGATCATCTCGTCCACCGCGAGCGGCATCAGCTCGGGCTTGTCGCGCAGCCGGGCCAGCTCGCCCGGGTTCTGGATCAGCGCGTGCAGCCCGCCGGAGATCGTCGAGCTGGTGGTGTCGTGCCCGGCGGTGGCGATGATCACATAGTAGGAGGCGGTGTCGAAGTCGTTGAGCGGCTCGCCGTCGATCCTCGCGTTGGCGATGGCCGAGGCCAGGTCGTCGGTCGGGTCGATGCGGCGGGCCTGGGTGAGCTCCTGGAAGTAAGCGAAGAACTCCAGGAGGACCTGCAGCTTCTCCTCAGGTGTGGTGCCGCGCTGGAACTCGGTGTCGTCGCCGCCGAACAGCTCCTGGGTGAGTTTGAGCATCCGGTCGAAGTCGCTTTCGGGGAGCCCGAGCAGCGACAGGATCACGTACAGCGGGAAGTGCACGGCGATGTCCTGGACGAAGTCGCACTCGCCGCCGCGCTCCACCATGCGGTCGACGTACCGCTTGGCCAGCTCCTTGACCCGCGGCTCCAGCGCGCGCATGGCCCGGGGCCGGAACCAGTCGGCGCCGATCGCCCGGATGACCCGGTGGTCGGGATCGTCCATGTGGATGAGCGTGCGCAGCGCGACGCCCTGCTCTTCTCGCTGCCGGTTCAGCTCGTCGAACTCGGCGGTGGCGAGCACGGGGCGCGGCGCGTTCAGGAACAACTGATGATTGCGCTCGATCTCGAGCACGTCCGCGTGCTTGGTGATCGCCCAGAACGGGTTGTAAGCCGGCACGTCGTCGACCCGGTGCACCGGGGACTCGCGGCGCAGCAGCGCCAGCGACTCGTGGAACCGCCGGTCGTCGGCGTACGCGCCTGGGTTGGCGAGCATCCGGCCCGCCTCGTCCACCGTCAGCGACATCGTCACGCCTCCTCGTCGAGGCTCTGGCAGCCCGAGTTATGGCTCTCTTGGGTCGGATAAATTGAATCACATTAGGAGGGCGAAGCGGTTCAGGTCAGCACAACCGCAGCAGGCGATCATCAGCTGAAAAGGTTGTGATCTTGCATAGATGACCGCACGCGCTCGGCTGTGGACTTCCTTAACGTGGAGGTTATGACAGAGCGCTTCAGTACGGTACGTCTCGACGAGGCTCCTGAGGTGACCGCGCCGGACGGTTCGGCAGTGCGGCCGCTGTGCGTACTCGCGGGGGCGGCGAGCTTCGCCCAATTCGAGCTCGCGCCGGGGGAGACGGCCAAGGCGGTGTCCCACGCCACCGTCGAGGAGATCTGGTTCGTCACCTCCGGGGCAGGTGAAATATGGCGTAGCCAGGGCGGTCGCGAGGAGGTCACGGTGTTGGAGCCGGGTATCTGCCTGACCATTCCACTGGGCACGACGTTCCAATTCCGGGCCGGTGCGCAGCGGCTGCGTGTGGTCGCGGCAACCGTACCGCCCTGGCCGGTGAACAGTCCGGACGAGGCAAGGCCCGAACCCGGCCGTTGGTGACCGTGGTTCGCCTCTTTTCGGACATATATCGTGCCCGCATCCGTACGGCCGGGGCCTGATACGAAAGACGCCGGCTCGCGCGGATGAACGGGTAGGCCAAGAGACGCGCCCTGGATCACAACCCTTCCGTCTGATGACCTTCTCCCGCGCTCGCAGCCGCGGTCGCAGCTTTCGAGCGGTCGACCCTGTCGATCGACGTCGCGCCCGGATGGTTCGGGTCGGGCGGGTACTGGTGGGCGAGCGGCGCGATGCCCGGCGCGTGCGACACCGGCTCCGATGACGACCCGGACGTCGCACGGCCAGGGCCGATGATCTCGGACAGGATCGCCACCGGCGACGGGAAGCCACGCGGCCTCGCCGGGATGCCGCCGCCGAGCCGGCACCACGCCAGGTCCGCGCCGTACATCGTCGCCAGCAGCGTGCCGCGTACCGACGGCTCCACCGAGTCCATCCGCTCTTGGAGCGAGCGGGGCAGACGGCCGCCCTCCGGCCACAGCGCGCGCAGCGGATGGTCGCGCTGGATCAGCATCGCCCGCATGACCTCGCTCATCTGCGGGTCGAGCCAGCCGATGACCTGGCTCGACACGTCCTGGCGTACAACCGCCAGATCGGCTGCCAGGAGCGCGGCGGCGATCAGCCGGGGCTCGAGGTAACCCCGCGAGGACGGATTGCCCGCGACCGGGGTCACGGCCGCGGCGAGGTCGTAGTACGCGTTACGGAAGTGTTCGCCCGCCGAGGCCTCCGCGCGCAGGGACGGGGACAGCGCCGGTGGGCAGCGGGTCAGCCACTGCTGCACGACGGCCTGGTCGCCGTACCCGAGCACGCCGTAGTCGACCGTGGGGTTCTGCAGGGGAGTGTCGAGCATCGAGAGCAGCGCGTCGGCGCGCGGCTGGAAGCGTGCGTCCTCACGGATGGCGCTCGCGATCGCCGACATCGTACGGAGGATGACCACGGCCGCGTCGACGCGGCCCGCGCGGAGCCGTCCGGCGTACAGGGCGACCAGCGACTCCAGCGGCGGCGGGGTCAGCCAGCGCGGGCCGTCGATGTCCGCCAGGGGGCGTGCGCGGTGCGCGGACCAGAGGTCGAGGAGTTGCCCGTCGAGGCGCGAGTCGAAGACCGGGGCGGTGGCGCACCAGAGCATGACTCCCCAGGTGACGGGCACGGTACTCGGCGTCGACGGGGAGAAGAGCTCCCACCAGTGCGGGTAGTCCGGCGCCGGCAGGGCGGCGGCGGACTCGACGGCCGCGCGTACGCGAGCGGTGACCTCCGGCCGGATGCCCGCGTCGACGAACGCCGGCGGGGACGGCGGGTCGTACGCGAGGTCGAGGCCCGTGGGCACCACGTTCGGAGGTATCGGCGGGACCGGCATGCCCTGGCGCAGCGGGTTCGCGGACACGCGGGTGATGCGCAGTTGCGGCGGTGGGAAGAGGCACCACTGACGGTCGGCAGGGGTCCAGCGGTACCAGCGGCCCCAGGCGCCGAACAGCCACCGACTGCCGTCGGGCGTGGCGAGCATGCGGTCCGCGATGAGGTTCTCCCGCTGCTGCGGCGGGGCGACGGGCCACGATGAGGCCGAGACCATGGCACGCGTGTCACGCTCGGCCGCCGCGAACGGATCATGTGCGGCGAACGAGGGTAGGGGAAATTCTCCCGAATGTCGGCTTATGAGGCTTTCAGTCTGTTTGGCGCTGCTGGTGACCACCACGGCGGCACCGACGATGATGAGCAGGAGGCCGGGCAGAGTCGACAGCTTCGGCGCCTGGCCCATCCACAGCCACGCGACGACCGCGGCTACCGGCGACTCCAGCAGGAGCAGCACGCTCGTGGTCGTCGCAGATCCCCTGCCGAAAGCGAAATTCAGCGAACCCAGGCCGAGAAGCTGGGGCAGTATGAGCAGGCCGAGGAGTGCGAGTTCGGTGTTCCGATCGAAATGCATGAGTGGCGTACCGGTGGCCAGGCAGGCCACCAGCAGCCCTATCGCGCAGACGAAGGAACTCAACGCGGAGTACAAAGGGGTGCTCAGCCCGCTCCGTGCGCGCTCGCTGAGGGAGGTATAGCCGGCCTGTGCCACGGCTCCCACCACGGCGAGGAGATCCCCGAGCAGCGCGTTACCGCCGGACCGGATGTCGAGACCACCTGCGGCGGCCGCCCCGATCACGGCCACGGCCAGGCCGATCCAGACACGACGCGACAGGCGTTGTCCCTGTGCGACCGAGATCAGAGCCTGACAGACGGGCAGGATCGCGATGAGGGCCGTTGACATGGCCACGGACGTCAGCTTGGCACTTGACATGAACGCGGCGAAATGCACCGCCAAGCAAAGGGATGCCAGGACGCCCGGAATCAAGAAGCGGTATTGCTCGCGCCGTACGACTCGACGCTCACCGGAGTATACGCGGCGGAACTCACCCCGACGAAGTGCGGCGACGATGGCACCATTTGTCGCTGACCCTAGGAGATTCCTCCAGAATGCCAGGGCAAGGGCGGGCGCTGACGCGAAGGCCGTCAGAGGGGCGGTGGCCGAGACGGCGAGAACAGCAGTGGTTATCGCCACTGCGTACAGTGGATCAATCTTCGCTTTCATATCGCCGGAAACCTCGCCGACGCATGCAGTGCCACTCAGTCCTCGCCGAGGTAGGTTTTGCGGACCGACTGGTTGTGGAGGAGGGCTTGTCCCGTGCCGGACAGGACGACTCTTCCTACCTCCATCACATGGGCCTGATCGGCGAGCGAGAGCGCCGCTTGCGCGTTCTGCTCGACGAGCAGAATGGTGGTTCCCTGCGACTTGAGCTCCTGAATCGTGGACATGATCGTCTGCATCATGATGGGGCTCAGTCCCATGGAGGGCTCGTCGAGCATGAGAAGTTTCGGCTGTGACATCATGGCGCGCGCCATGGCGAGCATTTGCTGCTCACCGCCGGACAGGGTTCCGGCGGCCTGCCGTCTGCGTTCGCCGAGTATCGGGAAGAGCGCGTAGGCGCGTTTTTTGTCTCTGGCGATGGCCGCCGTGTTCTTCCGGAGGTAGGCGCCGAGTTGCAGGTTCTGCTCGATGGTGAGCTGAGGGAAGATGTGGCGGCCTTCCGGGGAGTGGGCAAGGCCGAGCGCGACGACTTTGTGGGCGGGGATGTCTCCCAACGGCCTGCCGTCGAACAGAATGCGACCCGCCGTCGGCCTGATCAGCCCGGAGAGGGTACGCAAGGTCGTGGTCTTGCCGGCTCCGTTGGTGCCGATGAGGGTGACGATCTGGCCGGCTTTGACGGTGAAGGAAATGCCCTTGACGGCTTCGATCTTGCCGTAGCCGACGCGAAGGTCCTCGACCTGGAGGAGGGGGGTCATCGGTTGTGCTCCTGCGCGCCTGCCCGCCATCGCACCGAACGCGGGCTCGTCTGGGGTGGGCCGTCGTGGTGAGGTGCCGGGTGCCGGGTGTCCTCGACGGGCGTGCCGAGGTATGCGGCGATGACACGTTCGTCGCTCTGGACGGTCTCCGGCGTGCCTTCGACGAGCTTTTCGCCTTGGACGAGGACGGCGACGCGGTCGCAGAGATTGAAGATGAAACGCATGTCGTGCTCGATGACGAGGATGGCGATGCCCGCTTCGCGGATGGCGAGGACGACGTCCTCTGTCTCCTTCGTCTCCCGCGCGTTCATGCCGGCGGTCGGCTCGTCGAGGAGGAGTACGCCCGGTTGGCTCGCCAGGGCCCGGGCGATTTCCAGTCTGCGCTGTTCGCCGTAGGACAGGTTGCGGCTCAGCCAGCCCGCCCGGTGGGAGAGGCCGACGAACTCCAGCAGGTCCATCGCCCGGCTCCGCGCCTCGGTCTCGGCGCGGCGGTACCCGGGGCCACGCACCAGCGCGGAGAACAGGCCCTCGCGTGTCCGGGTGTGGCGGCCGACGAGGACGTTCTCGGTAACGGTCATGTTCCCGAACAGCCGAATGTTCTGGAACGTGCGGGCGACACCGGCCTTGGCGACCTTGAAAGGCTTGGCGGGCAGGACTTTTCCCTGGTAGGTGACGCGGCCTTCGGTGGGCGCGTACAAGCCGGTGAGGCAGTTGAAGAACGTCGTTTTTCCGGCGCCGTTGGGCCCGATGAGGCCCACGATCTCGCCCGCGCCCACGGTGAGGTCGACACCGCGTACCGCGGTGAGGCCGCCGAAGCGCATGACGATGTCGCTGGCGTGGAGGAGTACGCGGGTCATGGCCGGGTCACCGTTCCTGCCGTGGTGAGGTCGCCGCCGTCCTCGAACTCGTGGAATTCGCGTTGGCGGAGCCGGTTGGGGATGAGGCCTTCGGGCCGGAACCGCATCAGCAGGATCAGGGTGATGCCGAAGGCGAGGAGCTGGAAGTTCTGAAGAAACTGGAGTTTGGCGGGGATGAGGTAAAGGAGCACGGCGCCCAGGAGCGGGCCGCTGACGCTGCCCATACCGCCGAGGACGACGGCGGCGAGCAGGAAGGCCGAGTTGGGCGGCACGGTTCCGGTGAACTGGTAGGGGTCCGGTACGACGCTGAAGGCGACGTGGGCCTGGACCATTCCGGCGAGTCCGGCCAGGGCCGCTCCGAGGGCGAAGGCGAGCAGCTTGAAACGGAAGCCGTTGATGCCCATGGCCTGGGCGGCGGTCTCGTCCTCGCGGATGGCGATCCACGCTCGGCCGATCCGCGAATCGCGGGCGCGGCCGAAGACCAGGACGACGATGGCCGTGAAGACGAGCATCAACAGGTAGTAGTTGGCGAACCGGCCCAGCGTGAAGCCGCCGACATCGTGGGACTCACCGAGGTTGTAACCGAAGATCGAGATGTCGGGGATGTTGGGGATGCCGTTCGGCCCGCCGGTGACGTTAGGCCCCGACGTGCCGTCGAGATTGTTCACCGCGATGCGGAAGATCTCTCCGAAGCCGAGCGTGACGATCGCCAGATAGTCACCCCGCAGCCGCAAGGTCGGTGCGCCGATGACGATCCCGAAGACCATGGCGGCCACGGCCCCGGTCAGGGCGGCCGCCCACCACGGGAACACGACGTGGATCGAGGAGGTGGCCGCACCGGAGACCAGGGCGGCGGTATAGGCGCCGACGCCGAGGAAGGCGACATATCCAAGGTCGAGGAGGCCGGTGAGACCCACGACGATGTTGAGGCCGAGGGCCACGGTCGCGAAGATCAAGATGTTGACGCCGACGCTGGTGTACTCGTCGCTGCTCTGGGTGAAGGGGAAGGCGAGCGCGGCGGCGAGGCTCGCGAACATGGCGACCGCGCGCCGGCGTTCGGTGATGGCCGACAGCCGCTCGAGAACTCCGGAGGCCCGGAGTGCCCAGGCCCCGAAGGCGACGAAGATTCCGAATCCGATGAACAATTCGTCGTACGAGGTGTCGATGCCGTACGTGAAGACGGCGAGGCCGACGGCCACCACGGCGATGACCACCCCGGCTTCGGCGTAGGCGGGCAGTGGGCGCGCCGGTATCGCCTCGCGGCGGTGCGTGATGTGATGCCACAGGGCTTTGGCGCGGTTTCGCGCGTTGGGCACGGGCTCGTCGAAGGGAAGCCCGAGCGCACCGATGACCGGGATGAGCGCGGCGATGCCCGCGATCCAGCCGCCCGCGGTCAGGTTGACCAGGCCGCCGAGTTCGATGCTGATCGCACCGAGGGTGAACCACGTGGTGCAGAGGCCTCCGATGGCCAGCAGCAGCGCCGGGGCGCCGGCGGCGGCAGGGGCCGGCCAGCGCAGTCCGCGGACGCGGTAGCAGGCGAGGCCGTAGACGCAGGTGAGTATTCCGGCTGTGACGGTGAGCCATTGCAGGCCGCCCGGGTAGCCGCTGATGGTCAGGTCGCCAGGGAAGCGCGCGGTCCAGGTCCACGACAGCAGCGCGCTCGCGGCGGTGAGGAGGCCGCCGGTGGTGGTGAGCGCACGGGCCACCGCGGGGGAGAGGGGAAGGGCTGCGCCGGGCCCCGCGGCGTGGCGTACGGGCGTGCCGGTGGACCGGTGGTGCTGTGTGGTCGTCATGCGATCATCACGCCCTGTCCGCGACGCGTTCGCCGAGCAGGCCCTGGGGGCGCAGCAGCAGTACGAGGATGAGCAGGGCGAAACACCACACGTCCTGCCAAGCGCCGCCCCCGAGCTGACTCATGCCGGGAATGTCCTGGATGTAGGTCGAGGCGAGGGCCTCGGCGACACCGAGGACCAGACCGCCGAGCATGGCGCCGTAGATGTCGCCGATACCGCCGAGAACGGCCGCGGTGAAGGCCTTGAGCCCGGCGAGAAAGCCCATGGTGAAGTCGATCTGCCCGAACCGCAGCCCTTGGGCGACTCCGGCGATCGCCGCGAACGCGGCACCGAGGGCGAAGGCGATGACGATGATGCGGTCGGTGTTGATGCCCATGAGCTTGGCGGTGTCGGGGTCCTGGGCCGTGGCCTGCATGGCGCGTCCGGTGCGCGTGCTCCGTACGAAGGTGCCGAGCATGATCATCGAGGCGGCCGCCGCGACGATCAGGAACAGGTCCGCGGTCTGAACGGTGACCGGGCCCAGGTGGTGGCCCGTTCCGGAGAATTGCGGAAAGGTTCGCGGCGACTTGGCGCCCGGATAGAACGCCCAGACCACCTGCTGAAGACCGATGGACAGGCCGATGGCGGTGATGAGCGGCGCGAGGCGAGGAGCGCCGCGCAGCGGCCGGTAGGCGAGACGCTCGGCCAGCACCGCGATCGAGACGGAGACGGCCATCCCCCCGATCAGCATGAGGGGAAGAGCGATCCACAGGCTCATGCCGTGGGGGAGCCAGAGATAGACGGTGAGGGCGCCGAACGCCCCGGTCATGAAGATCTCGCCGTGGGCGAAGTTGATGAGCTGGACGATGCCGTACACCATCGTGTAGCCGACGGCGATCAGCCCGTACATCGAGCCGAGAAGCAGCCCGTTCACCAGCTGTTGCGGCAGTTCGTGCACCGCAAGGGCCTCCGAATGGTTCGGTGTTCGCGGGGGAGCCCGGCGAGGTGGCCGGTTCAGTCGAGCCGGCCGCGTGGTGAGCCCGAAAGCGGCTCTCCCACGCGGCCGGCGGCTTTCGTGCGGGATCAGCCGGTGAAGGTGCCGGACTTGACGGCCGCCCACTGACCGCCTTTGACGAGATAGATCGTGAGCTGCTTGTTCAGGGTGTCCCCGAACTCATCGAAGGCGACCTTGCCGGTCACGCCCTTGAAGGACAGCTTGGACATCGCGGCCAGGACCTGCGGACGCGGCTTCTCGGGCAGCTTCCCGTTATTGGCGGCCACGGCCGCCTTGACCGCCTGGATGATGGCCCACGCGGCGTCATAGGAGTACCCGCCGTACGCGGCGTACGGCTCCTTGTAGCCCGCCGACTGGTAGTCGGTGATGAACTTCTTGGCGGTGGGGAGGGTCTCCAGCGGCGTGCCGACGGACGTGGCCATGTCTCCCTGGGCGCGAGCGGCGCCGGCGAGCTTGATGTACGTCGGGTCGAAGATGCCGTCTCCGCCCATGACCGGGATGTGGACGCCGGCCTTGAGCTGAGCGCTCAGCGGCGCCGCCTCGGGATACTGGCCTCCGTAGTAGACGAAGTCGGCGCCGGACGCCTTCACCCGTGCGACGGTGGCCGAGAAGTCCTTCTGCTTCTCGGCGACGTGGTCCTGGCCGACGACCTGGCCGCCGAGCTTGGTGAACTGGGTCTTGAACGTGCTCACCAGGCCGACGCCGTACGTCAGCTTGTCATCGATGAGGAAGACCTTCTTCTTGTGCGCATGCTTGAAGGCGTAGTTGGCCCCGAAGGGACCCTGAAGGGCATCGGTGGTCGAGGTGCGGAAGTAGGAGTGGAACGGGCGGGTCTTCGCGCCGCTCTTCCAGTTCGGCCCCTGGGTGAGATCGGGGCTCGTGTTGGCGGGCGAGACCTCGGTGACATTCGCCTGGTCGAACACCTTCTGCATCGACTGCGCGACACCGGAGTTGTACGGCCCCACCACGCCGACGACGGAAGAGTCGGCCACGAGCTTGGCGGCGTTCTGCTGACCGGCCGAAGGCTGCGCCTGGTCGTCGAGTGCCTGGACCTTGAACGTGACTCCCGGGACCTCGCCGTTCTTGTTGGCGATCTTGGTGGCGAGGTCGACCGAGTTCTTGATGCCCAGCCCGATCGCCGAGAGGGACCCGGTGAGTGGAGCATCGACACCGATGACAACGGCGTTCTTGTCACTGCCGCCGGCGGCGTCACCGCCACGGCTGCCGCACGCGGTAGCGGTCAAAGCCGCGGCGGTGAGGATCGCGGTGGGGGCCAATAGGGAACGGTATTGCACAGTATCTCCTTTGATGCGAGGCGCCGCCTTGCGGATTTGAGATGTCCATCCGACGCCCGAAATGGTGGCCACACGGCTCAGTACGGCGACGGTGGTGAGAGCTCTGCACGTAGCCCGTCTCACCACGATCGAGCGACATCGGTCGCAGTCGGCTCGCTATGGCTGGAGTTTCGCTACCTGTTGCGCGATCGCGAGGCGCCGCACGCGCGGAAGCAGGGCCTCACCGCGGTGCGCTTGCGCGCGGTGAGGAAGAAAACGCGAACGCGAAAATGCCGATCCAATCCATGAAGTATTAGATCGTCTGCCACAGCTCCCCGTTAGCCATGAAAGATTTCTCCTGCGAAGTCATCACTGTCGAACGGGCCACGCACCACGTCCTCGCGGCGGCACCCTGGCAGAAATACCGCAGCCCACGCCGTCTGGAGCGAGCAACCCGGGTCGGGTGCGTCGACGGCGAGTGGGCTACCTACAGGGTTGAGGTAAAGCACCTCCAGTACGACCGGGATCTTTCCGAGACTGGGCCCTGCCGTCGGGCGAGCGCTCCGGACGATGGGAGCGCTGAGGCTCGATCACCATTTCAGTACAGCATGACCCCGGCAGACAATCATCAGGCGAAAAGGTTGTGTTCTGGGTGTCCCGTTCAGGACCGGCGCGGCCGACCGCCCTTCGACTATAGGGGCCGACGGTACCGGCCGTTCGGGTCCGACGGTGCCGGCAACGCCGCTGAGGCCGTTGACCACGGACTTCGTTCCGGGAGCCGCGAAGATTAGGCGCTTTTTGCGGATATAGATTAGGCGGCTTCTACGGATCCCCCACAGCTCCCGACACAGTAGTCCGGCGGATAGGGTCACGGCTTTCGTGGCTGTGGTGAACCATTCGGACGCGCTTTCCGGCCAGCACACAAGTGACAGTGGCCACGTGATCGGCCGGCGTTCCGCGGCCGGACGAGGCGGCGCGCGCCATCTATGAGACGAGTTGACTCACAGATGCTCCGTGTGGAAGCGTGACTCTCAGTGAGACATCTCGTCTCATAGAAAATATCTTCACAAAGGAGAGCTGTGCGTATCGTCGTTTTGGGTGCCACCGGAGCCACTGGCCGTCATGTGCTGAGCGTTGCGCTCGAGCGGGGTCACGAGGTCGTCGCGCTGGCTCGACGTCCCGAGGCGTTGTCCGACGTCGTCCATGAGGGTCTGGAGGTCAGGCAGGCGGACGTGCATGTTCCCGGCACGGTCACCTCGGCCTGCCGGGACGCCGACGCGGTCATCAGCGCGTTGGGCAACAGGAAAGAACCGGCCGACACCCTGTCGGCCGGTGCCCGCGCTGTCGCCGAGGCCGAGCCGTCCCGCGTCGCCTGGATGGGTTCGTTCGGCGCGGGGGAGTCCCGCCACCGGGCGGGGCTCTTGTACGACGTCATCCTGCGTCGCGTCCTCGGCGACGGTTTCGCCGACAAGGCGGCCGCGGATGCGGTGGTCGCCGGTCAGCGGACCACGGTGTTTCATCCCGTCATGCTCACCAACGGACCGGCGACGGGCAGGGCCAGGGTCGTGCCGTTGGACGTCCTCGACCGGTCCTGGCGCTTCATGCCGCCGAAGGTCGCTCGTGCCGATGTCGCCGCGGCGATGGTCACCGAGATCGAGAGTCCGGCGTACGCCGGCCGGACCGTCGCCGTCTTTTGAGGAGATCCCCGTTGTCCACTGAGACGTGGCTGCTGGTGTACGGCATGTTCTCCGCGTACTGCCTGGCCGGCTGCCTCATGGAGCACTTCGCCGTCTTCTCGGGCTGGAGGGCCGTCGGCGCTGAGGAGTTCAGGGCCGTCCAAACCGCTCAGGGCCACGGCAGCGGAGCCGTCTACGTGATCCCGAAGTTCGCGCTCACCGCCCTGGTGATCGTTCTGCTCATCGTCGCGCCGGACGGCATGCCGTCGTGGGCGCTGTGGGCCGGCCTTGCCGCGCTGACCGTCTCGTGGGCGGTGAGCGCCTTCGTGGACGTGCCGCTCCAGCTTCGCCTTCGGCAGACCGCCGACCGGGGCGGCATCGAACGGCTGTTGCACACCGACTGGATCCGCGTCACGGCGATGGCCGCACACTTCGGCTTCGCCATCGTCGTCATCGCCGAAGCGAGCGGCGCGAGCTAGCCGTGCCAGGCCCCGACGCTGTCGATGAGCCGGTCGATGAGGTCATCGGAGACCAGGCCGCTCTGCATGGTCGTGTGGTAGACGATCGGCCCGACCAGCATCGCCGACAGATCTGCCGAACCGATGTCGGTCTCGACCTCTCCGTTCGCCACTGCCGTGCGAACGGCGGCGTAGATCCGTTCGCTGATCGTCTTAATGGACTCATCACGCCGGTGTGCGATCGCCGGGTCCCAGACCGCCGATTGATGCAACGTCAGAGCGACGCCGGCCACCGCGGGTACGGCGAGCTCGTCGGCCATCTGCCGAAGCTGTCGATGCAGCCACGGCCGGACCGGCGTCTCCGGATCCTTGAAAAGCGGCAGATCGGCCCCGCTCATGACATCGAGCAGCAGCTGTTCAGGCCGCGGCCAGTGCCGGTAGACGGTGGCCCGACCCACACCCGCCTGCTGAGCGACCCGCTGATGAGTCACCGCGCCGGGCCCCTCGCCCACCAGCAACTCCCGGGCCGCGGAGAGCATCGCCTCCCGGCTACGCGCCGCACGCGGATCCGTCGAGTAACTCACCGCCACATCGTAGGAGGCATCATGACTCACCCGCGCCGCCCGGCGCCGCGTCGCCGGCCACGACCGGACCATCACCCGACTTGTCAGCTAGGCCGTCGGGTCGGGGCCGAGGGCGGCGTCCAGCAACGCTCCGATCTGGTCGAGTTGGGCAGCCGACAGATTCTGGAACGAGGACGCGAAGACCGCGTCCACGGCGTCCTGGCCTGCGGCGCGCAGCCGCTCGCCCTTCTCGGTGAGCCGGTGCTTGACGGCTCGCCCCGGCCCGGGGACCCGTTCGATCAGGTCGCGGTCGGCCATCCGGGTGGCCAGTGAGCCGAAGGACTGGTCGGTCTGGAAGGTCAGCACCGCCAGGTCGTGCAGCGAGGCGTCCGGCTGCCGGTGCAGGTGACGCAGCGTGTCCCACTGCACAAGCGAGAGTCCCAGAGGCGTCAGGGCGCGGTTCAGCGCGCGGTGGTGACGGTACTGCAGGCGTTTGACGGCCAAGGCGACATCAGCCGGGCGGTAGCTCATGCGAGAGATCATAGCCAATCGATTCAGGTTGCTTAGATCAGGAACCTTATATAAGGTTCCTGATGAAGGTTGGCCCGTTGGGGCACCACACAGAGAGAAGGAACGATGACCACTCCCACTACGGCCGGCACGCTCCGGCCCACCCGCACCGACACCCGTACGCTCCAGGTCGACTCCATCGGCCCGGTCGAGGTGACGGTCCAGGACCGTGACCGCACCCGGCCGTTCCTGCTGCTGCACGGCGGTGGCGGCGTGCGCACGATGACCGGGTTCGCCGACCTGCTCGCCGAGCGCACCCACTCCCGGGTGCTGCTGCCCACCCACCCCGGCTTCGGCGGCACGCCCAAGGCCGCGGGGCTGACCGGCGTCACCGAGCTGGCCCGGGCGTACGTCGCGATGATGGAGCAGCTCGACCTCACCGACGTGACCGTGATCGGCAACTCCTTCGGCGGCTGGCTCGCCGCCGAGATCGCCCTGCAGGAGAGCCCGCGGGTCAGCGGCGCGGTGATCATCGATGGGATCGGCATCGAGGTCGAGGATCACCCGATGACCGACGTCAGCGGCCTGTCGTCGGCCGAGATCCTCTCGTACTCCTTCCATGACGCGAGGAAGGCACCCGCTCCGCCGAGCACCGCGGGCACCGGGCCGAGCCCGGACGTGCAGGCGCTGATCGGCTACGCCGGCCGGGCCATGTCCGACCCGACGCTGGCCGGACGGCTCAGGGACCTCGACCTCCCCGTTCACGTCCTGTGGGGCGAAAGCGACCGCATCGTCGACCCCGAGTACGGCCACGCATATGCGGCCGCGATCCCCATGGCGACGTTCACGCTGCTGCCCCGCACCGGCCACCTTCCCCAGGTGGAGACGCCCGAGGAACTGCTCGGCGCGCTGCTCGACCTCGGCGACCTGTGACATCCCGACCAAGAGAGAAAGGCTCCCTCATGAGCGTTCCATTGACGGTGACCCGGATCGGCCACGCCTGCCAGCTGATCGAGATCGGCCGGCTCCGCGTCCTCACCGACCCGTGGTTCACCCAGACGGCGACCTACTACCAGGGGGAACCGGTCGCCGCGACGGTCCAGACCCTGGGCCGCATCGACGCCGTCGTGGTCAGCCACGAGCACTACGACCACTGTGACCTCGACGCCCTGACCGCCGCCGGGTTCGACCTCGACGTCCCCCTGATCGGGCCGGGCACCGTCGCGGCCATCGCGCGGGACAAGGGATTCCGTGACGTCCGCGCCATCGAGGCATGGGAGGGCACCGCCGTCGGCGACCTCACCGTGACCGCGACCCCCGGCAAGCACGGCGTTCACGAGGTCACATTCGTGATCCAGGCGGCCGGACGCACCGTCTTCTTCGGCGGCGACTCACTACGCGTCCCGGAACTGGACGCCATTCCGGACAGATTCGGCCACATCGACCTGGCCATCCTGCCGATCAACGGCCTGTGCATCCGACCGATGAACCTGCGGCAAGTGGTCATGGACGCCGAACAAGCGGCCGAGCTGACAGCGGCGCTCAGGCCGACGCTGGCCGTGCCGCACCACTACGCCTTCCACAGCGGCCGGCTGGGCGACCAGATGATCACCAAGGCCGACCGCGACCCACGGCACTACGCCGAGGCGGTCACCAGAATCGCCCCGGACATCGACGTCCGGCTGGTCCTGCCCGGGACCCCGGTGACGGTCCCGTGAATGCCGCACCGGCCGACGGCCGGGAATTCATGCCCCAGGTCAACGACGACCTCCCGCCCGGCCCACGCCCCATGATCGCCGTCATCCGGGCGGTCCCCGGTCACGAAGAGCAACTCGCCGCCGCCGTCGCGACGCTGACCACCGCGGTCCGGCAGGAGCCGGGCTGTGTGGAATTCCGGGCGTTCCATGACGTCGGGAACCCTGGGGTGTTCTACCTCTATGAGGTCTACGCCGACACCGACGCGTTCCGGGTCCACCTGACCACCGACCACGTGGCGCATTTCTTTACCGAACTGGCCCGGCACAGTACGGCGGACGCCAAAGCGCTGGTCCAACTCATCGAGCTTCAGGCACCTTGAGTGAGCTCGCAAGGCGGCCGCGGTTTTCGGAGGAAGGCGGCGATTGAAATCGTCCCCGGCCTGTCCGCGGTTCCGAGAAACCTGACGCGCTTGAGCGCCGGCACCAGGCCCCGCAGAGCGCTGGATTCCTCCCGTTGCCGCGCGGTCGGCCGGATCCCTGTGTCCCTCCGCGGTACTCGGCGCCGCCGATCGCAACCTTGACCTCAGCCGCATTCACGGAGGAATGCATGGACACCCGGTCACTTCGCTACGCGATCACGCTTGCGGAGGAGTTGCACTTCGGCCGTGCCGCCCAGCGGCACTACATCGGGGCGCAGCCGTTCGGCCGGCACATCAAGGAGCTGGAACGCGAACTGGGGGTCCGGCTGTTCGAACGCACCAGCCGGCGGGTCACCGTGACCCCGGCGGGCAGGCGGGTCGTGGCCGAGGCCCGGGTCATCCTGGCCGCGCTGGACGCGCTCTCCGCCCCGCGCCGCTGGGCCGGATCAGACGAGGCCAAAACCCCGGACGACCCCAACAGCTGAGCTGATTCCATCCTCATCAGTCCGTAGCGGGATGGTCGAGGATGCGCGCGGCCTGAGCGGGGCCCGTTTCCGGCATGCCGAGTGGCGATCGCCGCCAGTCGGCACGCCGGCGGCCGGGCTGGGGTATACGGCGGAAAGTGCGTTTAGCGCGGCGTTCATTCGCGTCCTCGCCGACGAAGGTCAGGCCCGGAAACCCGTGTGGCACAATCGCGGTCAGTTCTGTTAATTCCGGTGCCTTGTCGACCACACTTCCCAAGACCTCGGTAGTCGGACCTTCCTCGTCGGATTCGGCCCAACGGCGCGCGTCGGTGAGCGCGTCCATCGCCTCCACGATGGCCCGGGCCTCGGCCACGACCTGCGCGCCTACCGGGGTCACGGTGACCCGCCGACTGGTGCGCTCGAACAGGCGGACGCCCAGTTCACGCTCCAGATTCTGGATGCGCCGGCCGAACGCCTGCGCGCCGATGTAGTGCCGCTGGGCGGCGCGGCCGAAGTGCAACTCCTCCGCAAGCGTGATCGCATAACGAAGTGACCTGATGTCCATGATTCCCCTCCACAGCTCGCAAGGGATACATTTGCCCGCTTGCTAAGGAGTGCGACTCCGCGCGATCCTCTGGAGGTCGGATCACAACTTTTTCGTTTGATGATTGCCGGCTGCGGTCACGCTGCCCTGGAAACAGCCGCACCCCTTGAGGCGACAAGTAATGCCTGGCCGTCGGGTTGGAGCAATAGAGGTTGCTTTTGACGGAATATTTCTGCCGGGGTGACGTACACGTTCTGCCGCCGGTATTCCTCAGGCGTTCGGTCGAGGCTCGTGAACGGTGACGAGGTGCTGATCTGCACCCACTACCTCGGCGACAACGTGGAGCAGGCCAAGGCCGCTCTCGGCCTCGCGCCGGGCACGGTCAAGTCCCGCGTCCACAACGCCGTGCGTGCCGTGCGCGCGTTGCCGGGCAGCTGCGCGGTCAGGGACTGATTCCGTCCGGTTCCGTACCGTGAGGGATGACCGGCGGTTTCCCTCGGATCGTGTGCGGTCCGTGTTCAGCGGGCGTAGGGCGTGAGATGAATCGCCCGCATCCACGTCTCGAATTCGCCGGGTGTCAGTGAATCCCAGGGCGGCGTCCGCTCCACCAGGGCCGCGCCCAAGCGCTGCCCGAGCTCGACGAGGGCCTCGCCGGCCGCGCGTCGCTCCTCGTCGTAGGCGGCGAGCGCCCGCCCCCAGGTGTCGTGTTCGCGGCAGGCGCGCTCCAGGGCCCTCGCGTCAGCAAGCGCCTTCGCCGCGCCCGCGCCGGTGTGCGGTCGTGCGACAGCGGCGGCATCGCCGATCAGCAGCAGCCGGCCCGCCACGTAGGTGGACGCCGTCACGTCGTAGATGGGCTGGGCGGACAGTTCGTCCCGGGTGGTGCGACGGACGACGTCCGCCCAGTACGGAGGGAAATACGTGGCGAGGATGTGGTCGAGGACGGCCGCGACGTCGTCGCCCACCGACCCTGGCGGCAAGGACGTGGGATCGTCGAAGCGCAGCCGTTCCGGCAGGGCGCCGTAAACCGCCCAGTTCATCCGGCGCTGTTCCCCGCCGAAGTCAGGGATCAGGTAGAAGACCCCGTGGCCGCCCGGGAAGCACACCATCGACATCGCGTGCTCGAACTCACTCGGAAGCGGGCCCGGCAGCCTGCTCTCGGAGTAGCTGCCGCGCCAGAGCACATAACCGGCGTAGTCGGGCCCGGTCCCGTGGCCTACACGGCGCCGGGCGCCGGACCGATAGCCGTCGGCGCCCACCACCAGGTCGTACCTGTGGCGATGCCCGGAGTCGGTGACGATCGTGGCCCCGTCAGTGTCGGCCTCGACGTCCGTGACCGTGACCGGCTGGCGATATGCCCCTTCGGCCACGCCCGCACGCAGGCTGCGCCACAGGATGCCCCAGTTGTTGAGCGCGGCCACGAACGGCTGGCGCCCCGCGATCCGTCCGGTCTTGGAGGCACTGGGCGAGCCAGAGTCATCCACGATCCAGAGGCGTTCCCAGGTCTGGTGTGCGGGCAGCGCAGCATCGAGGTACCCGGCCGCCGCGAACTCATCGCGCTGCGACACGGGCAGGCCGATGCCGAAGCCGCGGTCCCGCAGCCGGTCGGGGCTGCGTTCGAAGACGGTGACCTCGCAGCCCGCCCGCCGGAGGGCGATGGCTGCCGCGCAGCCGGCGATGCTACCCCCGACGACGCCGACGCGGCTTTCCTCGATGCCCATTTCCGCCTTGCTCCTTGTCACCCAGCGTTTCGTCCGGCCAATGCGGCATTAAGGAGGTGTACCCGTTCCATGACAGCACGACCACAGCGCCTGATCATCAGCCAAAAAAGTTCTGGTCCCACTACCTGGGCGGCTAACGAATACCCCCCAGTGGGACCACGCCCAATTTCGACGTCGGGTATACCTTGTAGCCCGATCAGCATTACCCCAGTTGAGATCACCCGTTCTAGTCAACGTGTGGGAGATTGCCGTCATGTCAACGCTCGCTCCCTTCCCTCGAATCGAAGACGGTCCGCTCGTGCTGCGGGCTTTTTCGGACGGCGATGCGGAATTCATTCAAGAAGTCTCCAGCGATCCGCTGATTGTTCCGATCGATCCGGTGCTTGTTCAGAGCAAGGCAATTCAGGAAACATCTAATATTGATCAAATGCAGGCCTTGATCGACATAGCGCGAAGCCACTACACCGAAAGCATCAGATATTACTTCGCCATCGCGGACGCAGAAACCGGCAACGCTGTCGGGCATATCGGACTGGGATTGAAGGATCTGCAGAACGGGCGAGCAAGCGTCGGATATTGGCTCGCCGAACGAAAGCGTGGCCAGGGGATGGCAGGACATGCGTTGCGCATGCTGTCGGCGTGGGCGTTCACGCTGCCCGGGATCGACCGCCTTGAGCTGTACGTGGAGCCCTGGAACGAAGCCTCCTGGCGCACTGCCGAGCGGGTCGGCTACCAACGTGAAGGACTCCTCCGCCGTTGGTGGTCCGCCGGAGACGAACGCCGAGACGTGTACGTCTACTCCCTGCTGAGATCCGACCCTCGCTGAAAGACCTGGCGGTCATGTATCCGCTTACGGACCGCCAGGTCTTCGAGCGCGCCCCTAGTGGACCAGCGCCGTCTGCATCTACACGGCCTTGCGCCGGGCGATCCGCGTCGCCCGGCCTGGCGGCAGGATGCCCCGGCCGGCCCGCAGCCCAGGAGCCACTACGGCGATGGGACCGCGGTCTCCTGGTGTCAGGTGCCGCTCGGCTGCACCGTGTCCAGCGGTGTGATCGATGAGTATCGGTGAGTGAGAAGCCGGATCACAACCGTTTCGGCTGATGATCGTCCGTCCTGTCCATGCTTTCCTGGAATGGCGATGTGACGGGTGACAACTGTCACGGCTGGATACCGCGTGTTGCTGTGTGACGGCACGATCCTCACCCACGGACGTGCTACCGCACACCCGGACGGGGCGCCTTAATGCTGCGCCCGCGAGTACGTGGTCTTGTCCTCATTTTCGAAGGGTGCTCAAATTGACGGAAGGCCAGGCCGAGGCCCCCGTGCTCGTTGTGCTCGACGATATCGCGGGGGTTGTTCGTGATATCGCTCCCGGTCAGGCGTCGCTGCCTACCCCTTGTGCTGAGTTCGATGTCGCGGCTCTTCAGCGGCATCTGCTCGGGTGGCTGGATCTGTTCCGCGTCGCGCTGACGGACCCGGATGGGCAGGAACGCCCGGATCCTGCGGCTTATGAGGGGCCGACGGATCCGAAGGCCGCCGCGGCCGAGATTGATTATCTCGCCGACGTGGTCGACGTCGCATTGGCGAACGGCGTCGAGGGCCGTACGGTGAACGTGCCGCAGCTCGGCGGCGTTCTTCCCGGTGCCCTGGTCATCAGCATGCTCACCGCCGAGGTTCTTGGCCATGGATGGGATCTGGCCAAAGCCACCGGCCAGCCCTGGCGGCCCGCCGCGGCGATCTGTGAACAGACGCTCGCGGCCCTGGCATCGGTTGTCCAGCCCGAGTACCGGGGCGAGGGCATGCCGTTCGGCCCGGAGATCGTCGTCACCGACGACGCCTCGCCCCTGGATCGGTTCATCGCCTTCACGGGCCGCTCACCCGACTGGTACAGCGAACCGGCACGAACAGCGGCCCGCCGCACCCGAGCGCTGGCGTCCGCGTCCTCCCCGGCCCTCCCGGTAACGGGAATCACGATTTATGGATGTGGGCAGGACGAGGCCGTCTTGTTCGAAGAGATGGCGCCTCGCTTTGGCGTAATGCCGACCATCACAGACGCGGCGGTATCTGAAGCCAATATTGAATTGGCCTTCGGAAACCGGTGCATCAGCGTCGGCCATAAGACTCGAGTTACGAATCCCACTCTTCTTGCACTCGGCCGCGCCGGCGTGGAGTACATCTCCACGAGAAGCATCGGTTATAACCATATCGATGTGAAGTACGCGGAGAGTGTCGGCGTTACCGTTGGGAATGTCGTCTATTCGCCCGACAGTGTGGCCGACTACACGCTGATGCTCATGCTGATGTCGGTACGCAACGCGAAATCAATCATCCGCCGTGCGGATACTCATGACTACAGACTGAGTGATGTACGCGGGAAGGAACTACGCGATCTGACCATCGGGGTGATCGGGACAGGACGCATTGGCGCCGCGGTCATGGACAGGCTGCGAGGCTTCGGCTGCCGAATACTGGCCTATGACAATCGCCCTAAGGCCGCCGCTGCCGATTACGTTCCTCTCGATGAGCTGCTACGGCTGAGCGACATCGTCACGCTCCATACCCCACTCACCGCGGACACCCGCCATCTCCTGAATCGCCAACGCATTGCGCAGCTGAAAGACGGCGCGTTCATCATCAATACCGGGCGCGGTTCACTCCTCGACACCGAAGCCCTTATCCCGGCACTGGAAAGCGGCAGATTGGGCGGCGCGGCGCTGGACGTCCTCGAAGGCGAGGAAGGAATATTCTACGCCGACCTCAGAAACAAGCCCATAGAAAACGAATCGTTGCTGCGACTACAGCAACTGCCGAACGTGCTCATCAGCCCGCACATCGCCTATTACACAGACCACGCTCTGAGCGACACGATCGAAAACAGCCTCATCAATTGCCTGAACTTCGAAAGCGGGAAGCAGCATGGGTAAGTTGAAGGTCGGAATCATATTCGGGGGCGCCTCCGAAGAACACCCCGTCTCCGTCAAATCCGCCCAAGAGGTCGCAAACAGCCTCGACGCCGAAAAGTATGAACCGTTCTGGATCGGGATCACGAAGAGTGGGGCGTGGAAGCTCTGCGACGGTCCCGACACGGATTGGGAAAACGGCGATTGCCGACCGGCCGTGCTGTCACCGGACAGAAACGTCCACGGACTGCTCGTCCTGGAAAAGGGGCGATACGAAGCGATCAGCCTGGACCTCGTGTTTCCCGTCCTGCACGGCAAACTCGGCGAGGACGGCGCGATGCAGGGTCTGCTGGAACTCTCCGGCATCCCCTACGTCGGCTGCGATATCCAAAGCTCCGCCCTGTGCATGGACAAGTCCCTCGCCTACATCGTCGCCAGAAGCGCGGGAATCGCAACGCCGAACTTCTGGACCGTCACGGCGAACGAGAACCCTGACCCCGGCCAGCTCACCTACCCCGTCTTCGTCAAGCCGGCCCGTTCGGGGTCATCCTTCGGCGTCAGCAAGGTATCTCGCGAAGAAGAACTGCTGAGCGCGGTGGAGACCGCACGACAGTACGACTCGAAGGTGCTGATCGAAGAAGCCGTCATCGGCAGCGAGATCGGATGCGCCATCTTGGGCAACGACCTCGACCTGGTCGCCGGCGAGGTCGACCGAATCGCCCTATCCCACGGCTTCTTCAGAATCCACCAGGAGAACGAGCCTGAAAGCGGCTCCGAAAACTCAACACCGATCGTGCCCGCCGATATCTCGGCAGAGGAGCGCTCGCTCGTCCAGGAGACAGCAAAGGCCATCTACCGCGCCCTGGGATGCCGGGGGCTATCGCGAGTCGACATGTTCCTGAAGGAAGACGGGACAGTGGTCCTTAACGAGGTCAATACCCTGCCCGGTCTGACCTCATACAGCCGTTACCCGCGCATGATGGCAGCCGCCGGGCTGTCACTCACCGAAGTGATCGACCAGATCGTGTCGCTGGCACTGACGGGGAAAGCCCGATGAAAGACGACTTCGTCTTCGTAGACGAGGCTGTACCCGGAATACGGTGGGACGCTAAGTACGCCACCTGGGACAACTTCACCGGCAAACCCGTCGACGGATACGCGGTGAACCGAATCGTCGGCACGAGAGCTTTGTGCGCGGCCCTGGAGAGAGCACAAGAAAAAGCCGCATCCCTTGGCTTCGGCCTGCTTCTCTGGGACGGATACCGCCCCCAACGCGCCGTAGACTGCTTCCTGCGCTGGTCGGAACAGCCGGAAGACGGCCGGACGAAGCCGCGGCACTACCCGAACATCGACAGGCCCGAGATGTTCGAACAGGGATACGTGGCCGCCAAGTCCGGCCACAGCCGAGGCAGCACCGTCGACCTGACGCTCTATCACCTGACTACCGGCGAACTCGCCGCCATGGGCGGCGACCATGACCTGATGGACCCGATCTCACACCATGGCGCAAAAGGAATCACGCCAGTCGCAACGCGAAACCGCCAACACCTCTGCTCCATCATGGAGGCCTGCGATTTTAATCGATACGACTGCGAGTGGTGGCACTACACCCTGAATGACGAACCCTACCCAGACACCTATTTTGATTTCCCCATCACATAGTTGAGCCTCCCAAGAACAGGAAGATGACCATGACAGAAAGCAAGGCCGAGGCCGCCGTGCTCGTTGTGCTCGACGATATCGCGGGGGTTGTTCGCGATATCGCTCCCGGTCAGGCGTCGCTGCCCACCCCTTGCGCTGAGTTCGATGTCGCCGCTCTTCAGCGGCATCTGCTCGGGTGGCTGGACCTGTTCCGTGTCGCCCTGGCAGACCCGGACGGACACGAGCGCCCGGATCCTGCGGTTTATGAGGGGCCAACGGATCCGAAGGTCGCCGCGGCTGAAATCGATTACCTCTCCGACGTGGTCGGCGTCGCGTTGGAGAACGGCGTCGAGGGCCGTGCGGTGAACGTGCCGCAGCTCGGTGGTGTCCTTCCTGGTGCCCTGGTCATCAGCATGCTCACCGCCGAGGTTCTTGGCCATGGATGGGATCTGGCCAAAGCCACCGGCCAGCCCTGGCGGCCCGACGCGGCGATCTGTGAACAGACGCTCGCGGCCTTGGCGCCGGTTGTCCAGCCCGAGTACCGGGGGGAGGGCATGCCGTTCGGTCCGGAGATCGTCGTCGCCGACGATGCCTCGCCCCTGGATCGGTTCATCGCCTTCACCGGCCGCTCACCCGAGTGGACCTCTGATCGTGCGGATGCCGAATAATGGAGACTTCGAACATGGGCTTCAGAATCAAGGCTCTGCTGGGACTGACGGCCGCGGGCATCGCCGCCTCGTCGCTCGCGCCGACGGCAGCGCAGGCGAGCGGATACTTCGCGTTCTGCAACGTCAGTTCGACCAACGAGTACTTCCAGATTTCTCCCTACGGGAATAGTCGGGGCCTGTACTCAAGCCTGGTCAGTCCGGGTACGTGCTACCTGACCTCGTTCTCCCCCGGCACCGCCTACCGGCAGGCGGTGGCCTACCGGGAAGTCAATGGGCAGTACCCGGCCGTCGCCACCCGCTGGTTCTACGAGAACGAGAGTGTCACGTGGAACGTCTGATCTGACAGACGGACAGCGATGACGATCCGGCCCGCCGACGGCGTGGGCCGGATCGCCGTCTTTCCACCCTCCTCGAAAAAGGAGCAGCGATCATGGACCTGAAACTGGACGGCAAGAGAGCCCTGGGAAAGTCGAGTCCGCGGTCGCAGAAGCAACTGAACGGTTCGGTGGCATCGACATATTGGTCAACGGCGCGGCCAAGGCGGCCGGCGGACCTCCGACAGGTCTCATGGACCTCAACGACGATGACCTGCGCTTCGACATGGAGACCAGGGTTCTGGGCTACCTGCGCTGTGTGCGAGCTGTCGCACCCCAGATGATCGAGCGCGGCTGGGGCCGAGGCATCAACATCAGTGGGCTCGCAGTATGACGCGCGGGCTCTGTCGGGAGCTGACCGTGTTCCGCCCACCTAGCGGCGCGCGTCGGTGAGCGCGTCAACCGCGTCCACGATTGCGCGGGCCTCGGCCAGGACCCGCGTACCCTCAGGGGTCAGGGCGACCCGCCGGCTGGTGCGCTCGAATAGCTGGACGCCCAGTTCGCGCTCCAGATTCTGGATGTGGCGGCCGAACGGCTGGGCGCCGATGTAGTGCCGTTGGGCGGCGCGGCCGAAGTGCAGCTCCTCCGCGAGCGTGATCGCATAACGAAGTGACCTGATTTCCATGATTCCCCTCCGTGACGGGCAATGGATGGGGCGCGACGTAGGGGGTGAGGTCGCTGGTCGACGTGCTCGGCGCCGAGATCGCCCGGTCATCGACTTCGCCGAGACCGGACCGGACGGCCGCGTGAAGCAGCGGCCGTCGAACGCGGTCGGCTAGTGGTTCTGGACGCTGACGAAGCAGTTGGCGATTCCGTCGGCGGCCACGGTCTTCCTGACGCGTTCTTTTCCGTCCACGAGGATCCGGCAGGTGGTGCCGGGTGACGCGCCGGAGACGTCGAGACGGTTGAAACCGAACCCGGCGTCGGCCTTCTTGATCCAGGTCAGCTTCTCCCGGCGAGGCGGGCGGAGGCTGTCCCCGGAGAAGGCGTAGGCGACCTGTGCTGATCCGGAGCCGGTCACCTCCATCCGTACCTGGTGGGTCTTGCCGAACAGCGACGAGCATCCGGCGGCGACCGGTACCGCCGCGGCGGCGAGGACGAGGGCGGCGAGTGCCGTCCTCAGGGGCCACCGCCGGGCGGTCCTGGTTCTCGCGGCGACGGACTTCGCGCGACCGGCTTTTGTGGGAATGGTGGAATCGGTGGTCGGCATGGTCGCTCCTTCAGCGTTCGGCGTTGGGGGAGAGCATGGGAAGAGACTGCCGCGCATCGGGGCTCGGGCGGATCGGTCGCCGGGCGGATTCCGCTGGGGTCGACTCCGCCGAAAGTCAGATGGGTCCGACTCGGCCGAAAGTCAGATACGCCATCCCGAACCGGCGCTCTAAGGTTGCCGCATGCTCTCCTTGCGCCGAGTCGCCGTCCCGCAACCACGGATGGTCGCCGCCGTGTTCGGGGTCGTGTGCCTCCTCTTCCTGGACGCGTCCCTGGTGACCACTGATCCGTCCGGTATCGCGCTGATGAGCATGGGCCTGATCATGCTCGGACTGGCGGTCGCGGCCTTGCGGTACGACGTCCCGGTCATCGGGGTGGCGCTGACCGCCGTGGCGCTGTCCTGCGCGTTCACCTACGTCCTGCACGAGACGGTCGCGCAGCGGACGTTCGGGGTGACCGAGTTCGCGGTGCTGCTGGGGTTGCTGGTGGGGGTCTGCCGGAGCGCGAGCCGTGTGCAGGCGTTCGTCGTCGGCGCCGCGCTGAGTGTGACGATCATGGTGTTGCAGAACCGGATCTCCGACCCGTGGGTCGGCGCGGCAACGCAGCTGCCGATTGCGCTGCTCGTCCTCGGCGCCGTGATCGCGGGTGCGTACATGCGCGGCGAGGACACCCGGCGGGCCGCGCGGGCCGACCGCGTGCGCCGCTTCGAGCGCCTGGAGCTGGCCCGCGACCTGCACGATCACGTCGCCAACTTCATGACCGCAGTGGTGGTGCAGGCGCAGACCGGCCAGGAACTCGTCCGGGACGAGATGGCCCGTAAGCTGTTCACCAACATCGAGCAGGCGGGCCAGGACGGACTGGTCGCGATGCGGCGGATGGTCCACCTGCTGCGCGAGCACGATGACGGGGCCGGTCCGGCACCGCGCCGCGAGACCCCGGGGATCGAGCAGATCAAGACGCACGTGGAGCAGTTCGCGCGCGGTGGGGCCAGGGCGGATCTGGATCTGGACCCCGATCTCGACCTCGCGTCCCTGCCGCCTGAGCTGGCCACCACGGTGCAGCGGGTCGTGCAGGAGGGGCTGACCAACGTCCTGAAGCACGTCCGGAACCCGACCGGTGTCCGGGTGCTGCTGTCGGCGCATCACGACACGGTGCGGGTGGCCGTGCGCAACGACGGTGCCGCGCATGGACGCCGCGGACGCCGGTTCGCCAGCAGCGGGTTCGGGCTGCTGGGCCTGTCCGAGCGCGTGGAGGGGCTCGGCGGCGAGCTGTACTGGGGGGCGCAGCCGGAGGGCGGCTGGGAGCTGTCGGCGTCCCTGCCCAGGAGCTGACGGCGTGCCCATCAGCGTGCTGGTCGCCGACGACCAGGAGATGGTCCGCAGCGGGTTCTGCCTGATCCTGCAGGCGCAGGACGGGATCAAGGTCGTCGGCGAGGCGGCCGATGGCGCGCAGGCGGTCGAGCTGGTGCAGCGGCTGCGCCCGGACGTGTGCCTGATGGACATCCGGATGCCCAAGATCGACGGCCTGACCGCCACTCGTACCCTGCTGAGCTCCCCGCAGACCCGGGATACCAAGATCATCATGGTGACCACGTTCGACAGCGAGGAGTACGTCTACGAAGCGCTGCGTGCGGGCGCCGCGGGGTTCGTGCTGAAGAACGCCGGTCCGCGCTTCCTCGTCGACGCGGTACGCGCTGCGGTGGACGGCGGCGCACTCATCTCGCCTTCAGTGACGGTACGGCTGCTGGAACGCTTCGTGCACGCCGTTCCGTCATCGGAATTCGGGTCGCCGGCGTCGGCCCGCGAGGACGGGCGCGGCGGGCAGACCGCGGAGGCGTTGACGTCCCGGGAGCGAGAGGTCGTCGCCAAGGTGGCCAGAGGACGGACGAACGTCGAGATCGCCACCGAGCTCGCCATCACCGTCGGAACGGTCAAGTCGCACCTCATGCACGTCCAGGAAAAACTCCAGGCCCGCAACCGCGTCGAGATCGCCGCCTGGGCCTGGCAGCACGGCCTCGCCCGCTGAGTCACACCGCTCCAGCGCAGCGTCGCCATCCGCCACGCTGGTGCCGCGCGATTAACGACATATCGGACAAATCGTCATTGAGTGCTCATCGTGTGCGTGGTCGCGTTAGGCTTTCCATCCCGTTTCTGGATCGCGAAGGACTCTGTCATCGCTGACCGTGAGCCTCTGCCGAAGGATGTAGATCCCACCGCGCCGAATGATGCGCGGATGTACAACTATGCGCTGGGTGGGAAGGATAATTATTCGGCTGACCGGCATGTCTCGGAGGAGATCCGGGCGGCGTTGCCGGTGGCGATCAACGCGGTACGGGAGAACCGCAAGTTCATGCGGCGGGCCGTACGCTACATGCTCTCGATCGGGATCCGGCAGTTCCTGGACCTCGGCTGTGGGCTGCCCGGACGCGGCAACGTGCACGAGGTGGTGCACGGGGTGGATCCGGAGGCCACGGTCGTCTATGTCGATCAGGATCCGGTTCCTGTCACCCACTTCCAGGCGTTGCTGTCCAGTTCCCGTACCGCGACCGCGGTTCAGGCCGACATCCGGCGTCCGGCGGAGATCCTCTCCGACCGGGACGTCACGGGTCTGATCGATTTCAGCCGGCCGGTCGGGGTGCTGATGGTCGCCGTCCTGCATTACGTCTTCGATGAGGACGATCCTGCGGGGATCGTGACCGCGTTCAGCGACGCCCTGTCCCCCGGAAGTCACCTGGCGGTCTGTCACTTCACCTCTGAGGGGTGGGGGCCGGAGGACCTGGAGTTCTTGAACGGGTTGGCCGAGAGTGCCGGGGTGCCGGTGGCGTTGCGCGACCGAGCCCAGATCGCGGCCCTCCTTGGCGGGCTGGATCTGATCGAGCCTGGGCTGGTTCTCCCCGCGCACTGGCGGCCCGACCGGGCCGTGTCCGAACCCTCGGGATGGCTGCTCGCCGGTATATGCCGCAAGTGATCGTGCGACCGGGGTCGTGACCCCGATCGCACGATAAGGGGCCTACTTGACGACCTTGACCGTCACCGGTTTGGACGTGGCGACGGCGATGAGCTTCGTGCCTTTGACCTTGTCGATGACGACCTCGAAGGTCTCCGTCCCGCGGTGCTTGGCGGCCTTGACGCCGAACGTGAAGGTGCCGGCCTTGCCGAGCCTGCGGGGGGCGACTCCCTTGGCGAGGACCCAGTGTCCCTTGGCGTCCTTGGTCTTCAGTACGGCGACGTAGGCGACCTTCTTTCGCTCGGGGGAGAACTTTCCGTGCAGGGTGATCTCCTTGCTCGCCTTCACTGTGGCCTTGTTCGCCTTGAGAGTGACGCCGTGCTTCGCGGCGGCCATCGCCGGCGCGCCGAACGCCAGTGCCGCGCCCGCCCCGACCGTCACGACAAGGGCGGCTCTCTTCGCGAATGCCATACGAGTCCTCCATCTATTCGGAGACCGCACCATCAGGGGCGGTCGATGACAAGGCAGTTTCGGGGAGCGGTCATTAGCGCCCGGTTAGCGGAGGATTATGCGTCCGTTGCCGATCTAAGATATGTCGCTGACCTTGTCGGGATAAGAAGGTAGTGTCCCACCCGATATGGCAGCTCAAGACCATCGAAGGCGAACACGCGGCCTCGCGAGCCGCCGATCCGCAGATGTCTGGTCACCGTTCGCTAACCCGACTCTTCCCTGGGGTTAACACTGGCCCGGCTAAATTATGCCGCCGACGCGCCATCCAGCAGGAAGGTTGGCAATTCATACGGCAATTACCCCCTCGGGTACGGTGACGGGTCGGGATCATGATCTCCTGAGCTTCCCCCGAGATGCGGACATCCGTTGTCATGCGGCTTGTGTCGCTGTATGGGGCAGTTGCTGGGCGCCACTTGGAGAGAACCACGGTTGCGAGGCGCCCAGGGCCTGGCCGGCGATGGCGTGCCGTACATCGTGGCCGGTCTTCTGGTCGGCGATGAAGGCCGCCGTGCTTACCGGCCCTCCGCCGGCGCGCCGCCAGGAAGATGAGGAAGTGCTAGTGGATGCTGAGCCTGAAGTTCACATAACGGGTCGTCCTCGCCGTGGTGCCCAGCTCGTGATGCTGGGATTCGCCGTGACGGTCGCGCTGGCCGCTTTCGCGCAGGTGGGGCTGGCGCGAGATGGGCAGTTGCCGGCCGGGATGTTCGGCTACGGCGGCGGGCTCGCCGCCCTGGTGGCGATCGCGTATGTGCTCATCGCCAGGTTCGCGCCGTACGCCGATCCACTCTTGCTGCCGTTCGCGGTGTTCTTGAACGGGCTCGGGCTGGCCATGATCTACCGGCTCGACCTGCAGCACAGCAAGAACTGCGTCGCGGCGAAGGCGGCGGGCGAGCAGTGCTACCCGATCAACGCTTCGGCAGCGAACCAGCTGATGTGGACCGCCATCAGCATCATCGCCTTCGCGGCGGTGCTGTTGGTCCTGCGTGATCTTCGGGTGCTGCAGCGCTACCGGTACACCATCGGTGCGGCCGGCCTGTTCTTCCTGGTCCTTCCCGGTCTGCTGCCGTCCAGCATCAGCGGCGCGGGCGGCGCGAAGGTCTGGCTTCGGCTCGGCGGGTTCTCGATCCAGCCGGGGGAGTTCGCCAAGATCGCCCTGATCGCCTTCTTCGCCGGCTACCTGGTCACCAAGCGCGACGCGCTGTCCCTGGTCGGCAGGCGAATCGGCCCCCTGGCGCTGCCGCGCGGCCGGGATCTCGGCCCGATCCTGGTCATCTGGTTGATCAGTGTGGGCGTCCTCGTACTGGAGAAGGACCTCGGCCAAGGCGTGTTGTTCTTCGGCCTCTTCATCGCGATGCTCTACATCGCGACCGAGCGAATCTCGTGGGTGCTGATCGGCGGCGGGCTGTTCTCGGCCGGTGCGTACGCCGCGACCCAGCTGCCCTTCCTCGGCCATGTCAACCAACGGTTCGCCGTGTGGTCGCACCCGCAAGCGTACTTCGACGGCGGCTGCGCCATCGGCGCCAAGGTGATCAACCAGCAGACCCAGGCCGCCCTCATCCACGCGACATCGCAGACGAGCGACTTCGTGAGCAAATGCGCCGCTCTGGGCGGGCACTATGCCGACAGCGGCCAGCCCATGCGGGGTATGTTCTCCCTCGCCCAAGGGGGCGTGCTCGGCACCGGGCTCGGGCAGGGCCAGCCGTACCTCACCCCGGTCAGTTACGCCGACTACATCTTCGACTCCTTCGGCGAAGAACTCGGGCTCACCGGACTCATGGTGATCCTGCTGGTCTTCGCGCTACTCGTGGAGCGCGGGATGAAGGCGGCGCTGACCACCCGCGATCCGTTCCTGAAGCTGTTCACCGGCGGGATCTCCTTCATCTTCGCCCTTCAGGTCTTCCTGATCATCGCCAGCGTCACCGGGCTCATTCCCCTGACGGCCGGCGTCACCACCCCGTTCCTGGCCCAAGGTGGTTCAGCGCTGCTGTCGAACTGGGTGCTCGTCGCCATCCTCATCCGCGTCAGCGACACCGCCCGACGGCCCGCACCACAACCGATCCAGGACGAAGGCATGACGCAAGTGGTGCGAGCCACCTGAACATCACCGGACACGGCTATAAATGCTCGCTGCTAACGGCGGAGGGCCCGTTCGGCCGTTGCCCAGTTCTGACGTAGGCGGTCCAGGTAGGACTGGGCGACGTCACCAGGTTTAGCACCGCGGGCGAATGCCCTCATGGTGCCGGGCCCGGCGTTGTAGCCGAGAGCCAGCAACTCATTTCGGGTGTACGGCCCGGACCATTTGGCGGGCAAGTCGGTAGCCAGGTCGTGCAGATACCAGGCCGCGGCAGTGATCGCGAGGTCGGGGTCGTCAGGAAGTTCCTCCCAGCTCCGGTTGGCGAAGCTGCGGCCGTGTTTGACCTCATTGAACGCAGGCCGGTGCATGTCGGCGATGCCGAACGCGGCATCTGGCTTGATCTTCTGCCAGGCGCGTTCGAAGCCCGGGTCGTGTGGCTTGTCCGATTCGTTGTACAGGATCGCCATCAGCAGTTTCGGGCTGATCCTGGCCTCGCGTGCGTGCTTGATGACCTGTGCGGCAAAGCGCGAGGGGTCGTTCGAATCCGACGTCGAATCCGATCGGCCAGGAGCCTTGCCACTCGGTGTCGATGCGACGCCGGACCTGCCGGACCCGGTTGGTCGCATGCCGCCGGAATCATCTCCGCCGTGTTTCAGCACCCAGAACGCCGCGGCGACAGCCACGACCAGGATGACAAACCATCGCCCCGGATGGTCTCGCACCCAATGCCTCCCCGAATCCGCGCCGATCGATGCTTTACAGTCTGGCCCCCGATCAGCCTCATGCCATCGATCTCAAGGATGATGACGCCGGATTCGGAGGTCATACCCGCACCGTAGGACTGAGAGCTTCCCGGCCCTACGTCATTCCGGGTACAGCCGGCCACCGTGACCGCGAAGAGCCGATGAGTCGAAGTACGCTCGCCGAGTGACCGAACAGGTGCCGCGAGACCACAAGGCCCGCCGCTTGGAACAGCGTCGCCCACGCCGGTTGCGGGACGTTCATCCGACCCGGCGGGGACTGGTGCTGGCCTGGTGGGGATTCACCGCGACGTTCGCCGGGCTGCGCCTGCTGACTTGGGCGATCCACGTCCACGTCGCCGGCCTGGGGAATGTCCGGGTCGGTGGCGTGCACATCCACCACTACATCTGGGGCATCTTGGCGCTGATCGCCGTGGGAGCATGCGGACTCGTCGAGCGCTCCCCTCGCTGGCGCATGTGGATGGGCCTGGCCTTCGGCATCGGGCTCGCTCTTGTCGTCGACGAGGCCGCCCTGCTGATCGAGCTCAAGGACGTCTACTGGGACCATGAGGGCGGGATCAGCGTGGCCATCGCGATCATCGTTATCGGCGTGGCAGGTAGCGCTCTCACCCTGACTCGAGCACCACGGACCGAGGCCGAAACGGGCTGAGCACGACCCCACGATCCGGCCGCATGACCTACGGTACGGGGCGGCGACGCCGGTACCGGCAGCCGGCGTGGAGCCGAAGGCCGTCCAGCCCACGCGCCTTGCGCTCCCTTCGTGCACCACATCCAGGGACATGACCCATGCGCGTGGGGCACTACGAACCTGCGGTGACCTCCGGTGACGCCCTGCGGGGCTCACCAGCGGTTGTGATGGATCGCCGCCTCCACGGGGCGACGGTGGCGCCAGCCGTGCCGTTCGAGATCCGGCACGGCCTCCAGATGGGTGACCGGCCCTACACACAGCCAGGCGACGGGCCGGATTCCGGTCGGAATACCGAGCAGCTGACGCAGGTGCGGTTCGCGGTAGAAGGACACCCAGCCGACGCCCAGGTCCTCGGCGGTGGCGGCCAGCCATAGGTTCTGGATGGCCAGGCAGACCGAGTACAGTCCCGCGTCGGCGATGGCGTGTCGGCCCAAGACCGCGGGGCTGCCCCGGTCGGGATCGTAGGTGACCACGATCGACAGGCTGCTCTCCAGTACACCGTCGATCTTTATCCGGGCGAAATGGTCGGCGGCGGCCGTGGTGAGGGTGGCGGCGAACGTGGTGCGTTCGTGCTGGACGTGGTCATGGAAGGCGCGCCGTACGGCCGGGTCCTCCACGATGATGAAGTCCCAGGGTTGGGAGAGCCCGACACTGGGCGCGGCGTGCGCAGCCGTCAAGATCCGGTGGAGGACGTCTTCTGGTATCGGCGCGCCGGTGAACTGGGCGCGCACGTCACGGCGACGGTGGACCACGTCGTAGATGCCGGCGTTCATGGGCAGGCTCCCGCTGCGTCAGGCCACCGTGGCGGTGGCCGGTGGAGCGAGGCCGGTCTTCGGACTTCCGGATCGATGCCTGACCATCCGCCTTCCCGGCCTGGCGGCCAGTGGCTGCGCGTGCGCGCGTGGACGGCGGCTCCCCGGTTACCGCGGCGGGCCCGTGCCGGAATTTCACCGGCTTCCCGATTCTCCCCTCGTAGGGGCACCTCGCGTCATTCCATGCCGGCCGCGAGCGTACCAATCCCCGTCGCCCCCGATACTCGCGGCTCCTGAACCAGGTCGTCTCGACCGAAGACGCGCACCCGTACGCCGCGACGGCGTCGTCGAGCAGCGCGAAGCCGCCGGGCGTACTCGGGAAAGATCGGTGGTATTCGCCCGAAAATGGAGCCGTCCGTTGGTGAACCCGAACACGGTGGGATTCGTATGCCTTACCGAGGGGTCGGCCTACCGCCGATACCGCCTGCGTACGGGGCGAGGGGCCGACATTGGACCGCCGCGCCGTCGCGTGGAGGAGGTGCACGGACGACCGCCCTCTCTCTCGCCGCGACCGAATCCGTCACCGGAGGTAGATCGTGACCCGCCGGAGGATGCGGACCGGGGACCGGCCGGGCCGGGGCTCTGGACCACGCCGACCGAGCCACGCTGGAGCGGCTCGACGAAGCGCTGCGCCGGCACGTGCCCTCATCGGGAGGGACGTCCCGCAGCACCCGGTCGGCGCGCCGCTGGACCCGATGCCGCCCGCGATCTGATTCAGACCTAAGGAGAGCGATCTTGTCTTCGCAGTCAGGACCCGGCGAACGCGTGGAGTCGCTCGGTATCCGCCGGCCGGTGGAACTGCCCAAGGCGGACATCGAGGAGGCAGGAGACCTGGCGCCGGCCGGCGGCGCCGAGTCGGCCCACGACGGCGACCGGTCCGCCACCGAGGAGAAGAAGGCCGTCGAGGAGAAGAAGCCCGCCGAGAAGAAGGCCGACGAGAAGAAGGCCGACGAGACCGAAGAGCGGCCGAAGGACACACCGTCGGCGGCGAAGGAGCAGGAGGACCCCGCCCCGGCGACGGACGTCGCGGTGGAGGTCGCCCCGCAGACCGGTGCGGCGAACGCCGACGAGATGCCGCCGGACCGGCCGAAGAAACCCGTGCTGGCCGCGGTCGCGATCGGCGGGGCCGTCCTGCTCGCGGTCCCGATCCTGCTGATCGGCACGGGCTCGCGCCACGCCAAGAAGCACCCCGCCTCGGGGACTGCCGACAGGGTGCTGGCCGGTAACGGCCAGCAGCCTCCGCCGGGCGCGTACACCTCCATGTCCCCGTCGGCCACCCCGACCCCGACACCCTCAGCACACGCGACGGACAAGTCGGCGGCCCCCAAGAGCGCCGAGCCCAAGGCCTCCGGCAAACCCTCACCTCGCGCCCATGCGGCCAACAAGGGCGGTCCCTCGGGTAAAGCCGCCCGCAAGGGCGTTCCGGCGAGTGAGAAGCCGATGTCGGGCGGGAATCCGTTTGCACTCGAAGTGCATGCGCCGTACGACCTCAACGTGGGTAAGACCCTGCGCACGAACCGCCTCGCGTTGACCATGCAGACGGGCGGCGACCTCGTGCTGCGCGACACGAGCAGCAAGATCATCTGGTCCAGCGGGACGCATCACGCCGGTGCGTACGCCGAGTTCCAGAGCGACGGCAATCTGGTCGTCTACGTCAACGGCAGACAGGCGGTCTGGGCGTCGGGAACGTCCGGCCACGATGGCGCGACGCTGGTGCTCCAGGCCGACGACAACATGGTGATCTACAACGGCCACAATGTGACATGGGCGACCAACACCAACAGGTGAATCCGCGGTCGAGCGATACCGTTCGCGGAAACCTTCCCTGACCGGACGGCCGTCGAGTTCGCCGGTCCGACGCGGCACCGAAGGTGAGTGTTGAGCGGGCGGCGGTCGAGGCAGGTCAGGATCTCGACCAGGCGGCCGGGATCTCCTACTCGGGCACCTACGGCACGAAGCCGGCGATCTTCGGTGTGACCGGAGCGGGCAGTCCCGCCGTGACTCGCGCCTCAGAGTCAGCCCAAGCGTGGCGTGGGCCGGCACTCGAAGGCCCGTGTCGGCCACCCTCTTACAGACAAGACTGTGTGTTAGAGACTACGATGGTCCCTGGAACGCAGGCACAGTCTCAGCGGGAGCTGATGATCACCCGAGGATGACGCGATGAGTGAACGCGAAAAACTGCAGTTTCCGGATCGGTCGGTCTTCAACGGTGCGGCGAGCACCGTGTCAGACGGCCTCGAACCTCTTTCCGGCACCTCGAATCAGCTGGCAGGTCTCGGAGTTTCCGAAGCCCTCGTCGGCATGTGGCCCACCGGAATAGAGCTCGCAGCCGCTATCGGAATGGCGCTTGGAGTCGCGGCCGCAGCGCATGAGAATCACGCCAAAAGCGTTCAGACCGCCGCCGACAATATTTCCGAGGCCGGGAAACGGTACCACGCGACCGAGGCCGAGAACTGCGCCATTATATCTCATCTGGAGTCCATTATCCCCAACCCGTAAGACGAACGATTCCAAGGAGGTTCGCTCGTGCCAATCGCGGAAGTCGCGGAGTCGCTATTCGCGGCGATCAACTCGGACGCGATCATCGGGTGTGGTAGCGCCATCAAGGAAATATCAAGCCTGTACGGAACCCTGGGCTCCACCATCGATACCGCCCACCAGCAGTTGTTTACGGGTGACACGACGTGGAGCGGGGTCGCGGCGAGCAAAGCCAAGAACACCATGTCCGATCTGACGGTGTCCAGCGGCAGTATTCAGAGTGCACTCAATACCATTGGCGACACTCTCGTCACGTACGGTGCGGCGCTGAAGCCCTTCCAGGGAAAGGTGTATCCCACTCCTGTGCCGGGGTCGCGCGATCCCGAGGCGGCTGCGGACCTGGCGATCACGGGGGCCGCCTCTGCCGTCGCGGCCCTTGAGATCGGCGCTGCCGTACTCAAGATGATGCCGATCGCGAAACAAGGGGCGAGCTCATCGGCCAAGCACGGCACCTCGGCCAAGCACGGCACCTCGGCCAAGTCCGCCACCTCGGAACACAGCACCACTGCGGGCAATGGTACGGTCCTGGCCGGTGCGCTGAATCCCGCGAATTTGCTTGGTGGCCTCACGAGCAATCCGGCCCTCACCGGCGCGGTGCCGCTCGGACCGAGTAACGGCATTCCAGCCCTCAATCCCTTCATGGCGGGTGTGATCGGGTCGGCCGAGGAAGCGGGCCTCATCCAGGCGCGCGAGGCGGCTGCCATCCAGGCGAGCGAAGCGGCGGCCGCGGAGGAGGGCATGCCCTTGATGCCGATGGCCGGGGAGCGCTCCGGTAACCGCTCCGAGCGCAGCCGCACGACCACTCTCACTGAGGACCCAGACTTCTGGACCACGCTTACGGCCTAGATCGTTGATGGGATTTCCTGAACGGGCTGCGACCACGACGAAGGGCGCCCACGATCGGTGTGCGAAGACGGACCTGGACGCCCTTCTGATCGAACTCGACGTCCAGCTGGACGACCATGCCCCGCCCAAAGCGGAGCCGGCCGGGGCCGAGCCGGCCCCGGCCGCTCAGCGATGCCGAACTCATCCGCATCGCCACGGCCCAGGTCTTGCTGCGCTGTGACGACGACCGCCGATGGTTGCGCCCGGCCCCGCCCGGATCGGGCATCTGGAGCGGTGGGTACAGACCTGGCGCCGTGATCAGTGATCCGGACCAGATCGCCTGCCTGAACGACCTGCGACGCCAACGGCTCGGCGGAATCCTCAACGTGTACGAGCATGCCGCGTGAGCTGCACGGATGAGATTCTCCGCAGGCGCAACGCCGCTCCGGCGCTGCCAGGGGCAGAAGTACCAAGTTCCGGCACGCGAGCGACCACGGTGATCGGCGCAACTTAGGCCACGTGACCGAATATTCGAGGCGGTACACGGTGAGGCGGGGCTTTGCCGCCACTGTGGACGCGCAAATCCCGGCAATTCCGGCGCCCGGCCGGCCGCACCGGCGGCAAGGAGTCAACGGCGACGGCAATCCAGCGCGGCGGCTTATGCGGATTTCGCCTGTAGCGCCCCGGCCCCGAGGGGAGCCGGTCGCACGCTTCAAAGTGGGGACTGAAAGACCTTCGAGCGTTGTAGAGCAAATAGGGGACATGCGTCGGTTGGCGGGAAGGAGGAGTATCTGGCGCAGGCAGAACGCCTTCGCAGACCCCGCTGAGAGGACATGCATGCACAAGAGAGGGTGGCAATCCGCACTAGCCGTGCTCGGCCTGACCCTGACCGCGCTGGCTGTAACACCTGCCACGGCGAATGCGGCACCGCGACCACTCCCGGCAACATCGAGCGGCTCACTTATCCAAAGCACTTTCGGCAAGCGCGGCAACTTCGAGTACGTCACTGCGGACAATACGGGCGTCGGCCTGTTGCACTGGTGGCGCGATAACGACGCTCCAGGCAACCCCTGGCACGGCCCGGAACACGTCCTGAAGAACCTGACCGGCGTTCAGCGGCCGATCTCGATCATCCAGAACCGCCAGAACGGCAACCTCGAAGGCATCGCGCCGGTCGGTAGGGCACCGCACACGGAACTGCGGCACTTCTACCGCGACAAGAACGGCTGGCATGCCGGCGTGACCCTACCGGGTGCAACGAGCATGTACGGTAATGGAGCACTTATCCAAAGCGCGTCCGGCAACTTCGAAGTCGTCGCGGCCTCATTCGGGCATGGGCTCATGCACTGGTGGAGGAACAACCACACCGCCGGGAATCCCTGGAGCGCGCCGACCTTCATCCAGCCTTCCGGAAACCAGTACTTCAGCGGGGTTGCTCTCATCCAGAGCGGTAACTTCGGTGGCAACCTCGACGTCGTCGCGACGACCCGTAATGGGCGAGTTATCGGCGCCGACCTGGCGCATTTCTACCGGGACGGCCACGGTTGGCACGGGCCGACGATGCTCACCAAGTCGGGTTTCGTGCGCATAGGCACTCCCGCCTTGATCCAGAGCACCTTCGGTAAGCGCGGTAACTTCGAGGTGGCCGCGCCATATGTCGGCGGCGGCGTCGGCGTCTGGTATCGCAACAATGATGCCTCGGGGTACCCGTGGAGCCCTGGCAACCTTCGCGACAACACGGTCGAGTTCGGTAACGGAACGACTTACCAGAACGTCAGCGTGATCCAGAGCCATGGCTGGAGCGGCCCCGGAAACTTCGATGTGATAGCGCAGCAACCCAACGGTGTCCGGGGCGAGTACTGGCGGGACAACGCGGGCTCGAAGTTGCCGTGGCGCCAATCCATGGCTCCCTGATCTCAGCGGGCCCCGGCCCTGTGAGGCAGATTCATTCCAGGTGATGCAATCGGCGGCAGGATCGGCTTCGTTCCTGTCCTGCCGTCCGTTAGCCGTCGCCGCGGGGCGAGGTTACCTTCCGGGTGACGGCGTTCACGCCGAGCCTCGTCCAGCGGTGGCTGCGGCGATGTACCGGGATAACGCGCCGAAGCCGCGCGGCCTTCCTGTAGGGGTTCGTGTGAGGGGCGCGCAAGGGAGCACGAGGGGGCGTCTCCAGGCGCTTTCGAGCGGTCGCGAGTCGGCGGGCAGGGGCCGCAATAAAGCGTACGCTTCGGCGTCTGGTCGCCCCTGGGGAATGTCAAGGTGACACCTGGCAGTCGGTAGCGGCGAAGGGTAATTTCCGCGACAATCATGGCCTACTCGACAATGAAGGGCTGAGATGACTTTCCCGGAGCCGCCGCGACAGATCGGCCCTTACCGGATCGTGCGGCGGCTCGGCGCCGGCGGCATGGGGCAGGTCTTCCTGGGGCGTTCGCGTGGCGGGCGCGATGTCGCGATCAAGGTGATCCGCGACGAGTTGGCCTTCGACCAGGAGTTCCGTCGGCGGTTCGCCCGTGAGGTCTCCGCCGCCCAGCGGGTGAGCGGGGCGTTCACCGCTCCGGTGGTGGCGGCCGACACCGAGGGAGCCCGGCCCTGGCTGGCCACCCTCTTTGTTCCCGGTCCCTCGCTCGCCGAGGCGATCGCCGTGCACGGTCCGTGGCCGTCAGGCTCGGTTCAGGCCCTCGGTGCGGCCGTGCTGGAGGCTCTGGAGGCGGTGCATCGGGCCGGGATCGTGCATCGCGACCTCAAGCCGGGCAATGTGCTGCTGGCTGCCGACGGCCCGCGGGTCATCGACTTCGGCATCGCCGCCGCCACCGACCACAGCGTCCTCACCAGCACCGGCGCGGTGATGGGGACGCCCGCGTACATGTCACCCGAGCAGTTGCGCGGCGAACGGGTCGGTCCGGCCAGCGACGTGTTCTCGCTGGCGGCTGTGCTGGTGCATGTCGCGACGGGGACGGGCGCCTTCGGCCAGGGGTCCGTGCAGGCGGTGATGTACCGGATCGTGCACGAGGAGCCCGATCTCACCGGCCTGGATGAGGGGCTGCGCCGCGTGCTCACCGGCGCCTTCGCCAAGGACCCGGCGCGGCGGCCCGGCGTCGCCGACCTACTCGCGGCGCTGGGCACCGGTGGCGGGATCGGCGAGGGGATCAGCGACGGGACGTGGTTGCCGCCGGCGCTGGCGGCCACGCTCCTCCAGGGAGGGCTGCCTGTGCCCACCCGCACACCCACCCGCAAGGCATCGACCGGCTGGTTCGGCCGCCGGTTCGGCACGGGCCGCCACCGCCCGCCCGATCCCGGAACCGTGGCGCCCGCCCACTCCGCCTCGACCCCTGCCCCGGTCTCGTCGGACCGACCCGCACCCGAGTCGGTGGCGCCTACACCCGAGCCGGTGGTGCCTACGCCTGAGCCGGTGGTGCCCGCACCCCAGCCGCAGACGTTGGCGGTCAGCGGCGGCCTGATGGACTGCGTGGTTCACGACGGCGTGATGCTGGCTGTGCTGGCCGCCGAGGAGAACCGGACCGCCGTCTGGAACCTCACCACCCGGACCAGGCTGGGCACCCTCGACGGCCACGGCCCCGGTCTGGTTCCCAGCGATCCCGGGGTCATGTCGGTGTCCTGCACCATCTTGGGCGGGCGTCCCTGTGCCGTCACCGGTGGCGCCGACGGCACGCTGCGCGTCTGGGACCTGCTGGACTGCACGCCGCTGCACACCATCGACACCCATCAGGCCTACGGCCCCTACCAGGTCCTATGGGTTCAATGCGCCCATGTCGGCGACCGCCCGGTCGTGGCCGCCGCCATCCACAACGAGGGCTTCCTGCGCGTCTTCGACCTGCAGGACAACGCCGAGATCGAGCGTGCGGGCGATGAGATCGCCATCTCCTCCACCTACAGCACGGCCGTGGACGTCCTGGACGGTCGTCCCGTCGTGCTCGCCGCCGAGCGCGGCACGCTCGTCATCTCCGATCTGGAGACGCGGTCGCCGCTCCACGAGCTGTCGACGGGCGCGAAGGGACCCGACATCTTCTCGGCGATGATGTGCGCCAAGGCCGACGGCCGGTCCCTGGTACTGGCAGCGGCCGAGGGAGGGAGGACCGCGGTCTGGGATCTCGACGACCCGGAGGCGCCGGTGTTCCTGGCCACGCCGACCGGCTGGGACGTCGACGCCCTCAGTCGCACCGTCATCGATGGACGCCCCGTCGCCATCGTGGCCGGCGACCGCCATCTGTGGACCTGGGATCTGGGCACGCTCAGCCAAGTGGCGGCGACCGAGCTGCACAAGAGCGGCAAGCGGACGGACCGCATGGTGTGCCGGTGGATCGCAGACCGGCTGATCACCGTTGTGTCGTACGGGCTCGGGAGCCACGGTCGCGAGGTCAAGGTCGTCGACCTGACCGGCCTGCCGCCCTCGCCCGCCTGGCCACCGGTGACCCAGCCCGCCCCGCCGCCCCGCCGTCCAGTCGCCGGGCGCCGAGCGTCCGAACGACCGCCGGAGCTGGTCGTCCGCTTCGGCGACCGGCGAGTCCTCACCGAACGGAACGACTATACGGACAGTGTCGACTGCGCCGTCGTCGACGGCCGTTCGCTGGCCGCCATCGCCATGCAAGGCGGGCTGCATGTGCTGGACATCGCCGCCCGAACACCGCTGACCCCGCTCGTCAGAAGCGAGAAGTTCTCACCCGACCTCGTCCGCTGTGTCTCCTTTGCCGGCCGGCCCGGCGTGGCCGCCGCCGACCACACCGGGAAGGTGGGGGTATGGGGGATCGACGGAGGGCAACTGCCGCCGCTGAGCTGCCAGCGGCACAAGGCGCTATCGCTCGCCTGCACGACCGTCGACGGCCACATTCTGGCCGCCGTCGGCGGGGCCGATGACATCGGCCGCGTCTGGGACCTCACCAGCCGCCGCCAGGTCGCCACGTTCGCCGTGCGGGACGTGCATTCCGTGGAGATCATCCGGCTCGACGGCCGCCCGGTGGTCATGGCCTGCGACCGTAGCGGCCTGCTGAGCCTGTGGGGGCTGCTGGACGGCGCCCGGATCGCCGTATTCGGAACCGGCGACAGTGCAGCCGAGTCGGCCGCGTTGGTCACCACCCGCTCAGGTCCCGTGGCGGTCGTCGCCGGCGGGTGGCGACACCTGTGGGATCTGGCCGGACGGCGGAGCCTGGGCCTGATGGACGATTACCGGGACGATCCCGCCCTCGTCCAAGCCGCGTCGGCCGGCGGACGGCCGCTGCTCCTGGACGCGAGCCCGAACGGCGGGCTGAAGTTCTGGGACATGGAGACACACACCCTGATCACCGAAGTGCGGCCCTTCGACGACCTCGACGACCAGGCCGCGACCCTCCGCGCCTTCGCCACAGTGGAGGGACCGCACGGCAGCACCCTCATCGCGGCCGCCCAGAGTGGTGTGATCACCGCGTTCGAGTACACGGTCGCCGCGCGCGCCTGACCGCGACGTCGGCGGTCGGCCCCGCCGCTCTGTCGTACACCACCTCCCTGGACGCAACCCCGCCGGCGGGCGGTGGACTCCGGGTATACGCGACGGTCTCTACCCGCCCTCCACCCGGTGTCCACCCCCGGGCAGACGCCTTGGCAGGGGGCCGCTACCTAGCGTTGTCCACGTAAGCGCACCAAACAGACCGGCAAACCCGCACCACACCGACCGGCCGGTCCCGCACCACACCGACCCGCTCACCAAGGAGCTCCCGTGGACGCCAGCGTCTTGATCCCCAACCTCGTCATCCTGTTCATGGTGCTGATCTCCGACCTCGGCCACCGCAAGGTCACCGCGCTGCGGCTGGCCCGCCCGTTCATCGCCGCGGCCGTCATCGTCCCCTTCTTCCTCAAGGACGCCGCCACCTCCGGCAACGGCCTCGTGCTCGAGATCGCCCTCGCAGCAGCGGGCCTGGCCCTGGGCGTACTCGCTGCCGCCGCGATGCGCGTCTCCCACGACGACCGGACGGGCAAGGTCACCTCGCGGGCCGGCCTCCCGTACGCACTGATCTGGACCGCGGTCGTCGGCGGCCGCATCTACTTCGCCTACGGATCCACCCACGTCTTCAACAGGCAACTCGTCCAGTGGGGAATGACGAACCACATCACCGTCGGCGCGCTGACCGACGGCCTGATCTTCCTGTCCCTGGCGATGCTGCTGGCCCGCACCGCAACCCTGGCCGCCAAGGCCCGGCGCGTCACCCCGCAGCGGGCGCCCCGGCCGACCATCCCCATGACCGCCAACCGGTGACGGCAACCCCGACCCGCAACCCCCCGAACAGACAACCGCCCCGGACGGCCCCCACGCCGCCGGGGCGCCGTCATGTCCAGGCCCTGTTAGATCTTTCTGCCGGCGCCGGGTCCGTCCGGCGCGAACCGTACAGTCCCGGTCAGGTCTTCAAGATCATCTCAATGTGGGTTTTGGGCTTATGTGGGCTGGACCCCTGGTGGGTGTCGTCCAGATCGGTGATCTTGCGCGCCTACCGTGCGGATCGTCGGAACAGCGCCCCTGTAAGGATGCCGGCCGCAACGCTGATTGCGCCGAACTCGACCAGCGCCAACCGCAGATGGTCGCCGACGGGCCGGTCCAGCAGCAGCGCGCGGAGCGCGTCGATGGTCTGGCTGACCGGCTGGTTGGCGAGGAGGACCCGCAGCCACCCGGGCATCGTGGCGGTAGGTGCCAGCGCGCTGCTGAAGAACACCGGCAGGATGATCAGCGCGGCAAGTTGCTGGGTGACCTCGGGTGATCTGCCGAGCAACCCGATCAGCGCGGCCAGCCAGGACAATCCCAGCGCGGTCACCGCCAATAGGCCGGCCGCGGCGAGCCAGCCGCCGATGCCGGCGTGCGGGCGGAAGCCGATCGTGATGCCGACGACAATGGCGACGGTCGCCCCTAGGGCGCTGCGCGCCAGGTCGGCGACGACGTGACCGGTGACCACCGAGGACTTGGCCATCGGAAGTGTGCGGAACCGGTCCACCACGCCGTCGGCTACGTCGGCGGACACGCTGGTCGTAGTGGTCACCGCTGCGAACGCGATTGCGATGATCAGGATCCCGGGCATCACGAAGTCGATGTAGCGCTCGCGGCCCCCTGTGCTGATCGCCCCGCCGAGCAAGAAGTTCATCACCACCACGGTCAGTACCGGTTGCAGAGTGACGTTGATCAGTTGTTCGGGATCGTGGCGGATGTGGCGCAGGCTGCGCCGTGTCATCTCCCAGTGGTCGCTGAGCATCCACCACAGCGAGTCCCGGCGCAGCGGTAGCGGGCCCGAGGTCATGCCGCATCCTTGAGATCGGTGGGGCGGGCGTGTCCGGTGAGCTGGAAGTAGACATCGTCGAGGTCGGGCTCGCGCACGGTGTGGCTCACGATGTCGACTCCTGCGCTCAGCGCCGCGTCGAGCACCGCCCGGAGTTCGTGCAGGCCGGCGTTTCCGGTGGTGGGCAGGGCGATGCGCACGGTCTGGTGGTCGATGTCGGTAACGGTGTGGTGACCGGCCAGGCAGGTTGCCAGTCGTGTGGTGTCATCACCGGCCGCCGTGGTGAGGATGAGCTGGGTGCTTCCGGCACGCGCTTTCAGCTCGGCCGGGGTTCCGGTGGCGACCACCCGGCCGGTGTCGAGGAAAATGATCGAGTCTGCCAGCGCGTCGGCCTCGTCGAGCTGCTGTGTGGTGAGCAGCACCGTCGTGCCCTGGCGGACCAAGGTGCGGATCACCTCCCACAGCGCGTGGCGGCTTGCCGGATCCAGGCCGGTGGTCGGCTCGTCGAGAAACAGGATCGTGGGTTCGGCGATCAGGCTCAGTGCGAGATCGAGTTTGCGGCGCATCCCGCCGGAGTAGGTCTTGACCGCTCTGCCGCCTGCGTCGGCCAGGTCGAGTGTCTCCAGCAGCCTCGTCGACCGCTCCCGCAGCACCGGCCAGGGCAGTCGTTGCAGCCGGCCGAACATCTGTAGGTTCTCCAGCCCGGTGAGTCTGGCGTCGATAGCGACCGATTGCCCAGTCGCTCCGATGAGGGATCGGACGCGTTCAGGCGTGCGCAGCACGTCGTGACCCGCGACGCGGATGGTGCCCGAGTCAGGGCGCAGCAGCGTCGACAGGATCCGTACGATCGTGGTCTTGCCGGCGCCGTTGGGGCCGAGCAGCGCGGTCACGGTACCGGCGGAGGTGTGGATGTCGACGCCGTGCAGACCAGCGCCGCCGGGGAATTGCTTGGTGACGCCGATCGCGGTGACGGCGGCGGAGCCGGCTTCGAGCACCATCTACTCGCCTTGGCCGAAGACGCGCGCGATGAATTCCTGTACGCCGAGGAGAACACGCGGCGGCTTGGCGTGCGCCCGCGTTGCAGCAACGTTGGCGTTCAGCCGTGCCGCCGTGATGGCGCCCGCCGCGTTCAGGTCGGTGCTCCAGCGCTGGGCCGCGCCCCGGCCCGCCGCGTTCATTTTGACCGCGCGAATCCGGCCGGGCCGGTTGCGGTTGATCTCCTCGGCCTGATCGTGGTCGGGGAAGCCGGGCAGTCGGTGCATGGCCTGGTGGAGGCCGTCGTGCATGGCGTTGTCGTGTGTCATGACCTACTCCTCGTATGCAGTACGCCTTATTCGTACGTGGTACGAGGAGCTTATTCGTATGCTGTACGCATGGCAACAGCGGAGTCAGCGGTCGAGCACATGCCGATTTGGGCCCGGCCCCAACCAGCCGGCCGCAAACCACGGTTCACCCGCGAGCAGATCGCCGAGTCGGCACTGCGCATCGCCGACACCGAGGGCTTCGAAGCCGTCACCATGAAGCGCATCGCCGCAGAGGTGGGCGCGGGCACGATGACGCTCTACTACTACGTGCGCAACAAAGCCGACATCGTGGCGTTGATGCAGGACGCGATCCTGGCCGACCTCCTGGTGCCCGACACCGAACTGCACGTCGGCTGGCGAGCGGCCACGATCGCCATCGCCCGCCGCACCCGCGAGGCCCTGCTGGCCCATCCCTGGTCGCCGAGCGTCTTCACCAGCGCCGCCTTCGGCCCCAACGCCCTGCGACACATGGAGCAAAACCTCGCCACACTCGCCGACACCCACCTCACTGCACAGGCGAAGCTCGAATTCATCGCCGCCGTGGACGCCTACGTCCTCGGCGCGTCACTGCACGCCGTCGAGTCGCTATCGCGCGCGAATCAGGCGAAATCCAATCCCGACGCGACGGCCGCGATCGTCGAATACAGCAGGAAATTGCTCCGCAGCGGGGAGTTCCCACACCTCAACGCACTCACCGAGCATCCAGACGACCCCGAATCGGCCGCACCCGCGATGACCGACGACACCCTGGCCGACCAGTTCGAACGCGGCCTCGCCGCGCTCCTCGACGGACTCGCCACCGCGCTGAAGCTCGACTGAACAGATCCAAGACACTGCAGTTCAAAATCGCTTTTCACAAGGGCGACCCGACGGGCACCTATTTCGGTACCGCAATGATCGGCGCACGCCAGACGTGCGGCGTCGAACTGCTGGCGGTGGCCGGCAACCTAGGACCCGCCTACCGGCCATGACCGCCAACGATTCCGAGTGAACGATAAGAGGACACGTCCTGCACCACTCAACGGTGCAGGGCGTGTGTCCCGGGCGCCGCGTATCAGGCCGATCTGCACGGCGGCGAATCCGACCGTCGTCCCGGCGCCGTGCACCAGCAGCGTCTGGCCGGAGGTGACGCGACCACCACCACGCCGCCCAAGTACTCGCCACCGCGAAATCTCGCAGCTGACGTGCACCGGCGGCCGACATACCGCTTCACCGACGTGAAGAACTGGCGCAGGAAGAGGCGACCGTTCCCTCACCGGCGCTCCTCGAGGAGTATGGACCTGTGATCAAAACGGTGTTCCGCAGCGACGACCTTCCGCCACAGGACCGCAAGGCCGCCTTCGATGAGCTCCAGCTCAATAGCGGGCACCCGATGCGGTTCATCAGTCCGGAATCGGCGAACTTCCACGCCATCGCGCGGGCGCTGGATCTGGCGGACATCAACGTGGTGGAGCTGACCTGCTCGCCGTCTGAAGTGCGGCGGACACCTCGGCTGGTCCGCGAATGCGATCCGGATCTGTATTGTGTGCTGTTCCCACTGCACGGACCGCTCGTGATGAGCCAGGCCGGCCGTGAAGCCATGCTGGGCACGCGGGATTTCGCGCTGTACGACAGCCGGTATCCGGTTCAGGCGCGAATCGCCGGTGATGGCGGTACGGCTTCGCTGATGCGCGCGCAAGTGCCCCGGGCGCTCGTGTCATTGCCCGGACGCCGGCTCGACAGCATTCTTGGTGTGTCCCTTTCCGGGCAGGACGGTGTCGGCGCGCTGCTCAGGCAGTTCCTCACCCGACTGATCGCGGACTCCGCCTCCTACCGGGCGATGGACGTGCCCCGGCTGAGCGGTGTCGTCGCCGACCTGATGACCGCGTCACTTGCCCACCATCTCGATGACGACGCCGTTACGCCGTACGACTCCGGCCAGGACGCCCTCTTTCTGCGCATCGAGGCGTTCGTCCAACGGCACCTGCGTGATCCGGAACTGACGCCGCGGTCCATCGCCTCCGCCCACCACATTTCGGTCGCTTACCTGCACCGGCTGTTCCAGCAACGTAGCACCACCGTCTCGGCGTGGATCCGCCGGCAACGCCTCGAACGAGCGCGCCGCGACCTCGCCGATCCCGCGCAGCGACTCACTCCCGTCCATCAGATCGCGGCTCGCTGGGGATTCAACGATCACAGCACCTTCACCCGCGCCTTCCGCGCCGTCTACGACCTCCCGCCCAGGGACTACCGCTTCCACATGCTCGAACCGTCCGGCGCGGCGGCCGAATGACGCCCTGAACGCTCTTCTCCCGAGCTTCGACCCCGGCGTGGACTGATCGTCAAGGCCTGTGGACTGACGGTCAAAGACTCGAGGGCCATCCCACGGCACGCTTCAGATGACGACCTCCGTGAGGTGACAAGAACACCGCGGGAGTCCGTCGAACCTGCTCCATCGGGGACCAAGAGTGAAGGTCAAGGCCTGCTTCGGCGCCTTGCTCACCGTCGCCTCGCTCCTCGCTGGCTTGTCGCGTCCGCGCTAGGGCGGATCTCGAACAGAAGGGTCGATCGAAATCATGAAGCTCGCGAAGGCGGCGCTGGCCGGTCTCCTCGCCGTGCCCGCGGTCGTGGGGATTCCCGCCGTCGCTTACGCCGGATCAGCTCCTGGGTGCTCCAGCGCCGTGCAGATCGGCACGACCGCACACATTTATTCGGGCGGCACGACATTCGCCTCGGTCAAGCAGTACAAGGGCTGTGGCAAGAACTGGGCCTATCTATACGTCTGGTCGGGATATCGCAGCACGCATAGTTCCTGGAACGCCTGCGTCGCCGTCGGCGACAACACCAGCAACTCGCTGGAAGGCACCCAGTGCAGGTCCAAATCAACGGAGATCTGGTCGCTCGGCGCCAACACTCTCGCGCACTGCACGCAGGCGATCGGCTGGATCCCGGACGGAGCGTCCGCCAAGACCAGCGAACGTTGCTGAGGACGAAGGAAACCACGGGTCTGCGCGTCCGTGACGCGGCGGTCGCCGCCGCGTTCACGGCCGTGGCGGGGGCCACCCTGGCCGTGTCACCCGCGGCGTACGCCGGCGCTGAGATTGCTCCGGCTCCCTCATCGACACCTACGCGGTGACGTCACCGGTGAACACACTCAGTCACGTCTACCTGTACTACGACGCCGGCGACGAACCCAACCGCGCGGTCAACGTCACGACGACGTAGTTCTGCACGAGCGCCCCCAAGCCGGCTCACAAGAGGCCCCACCTGCAACTTCAGGGTGGAAGGGCCCAGTGATCTTCGCTTCGGCATCGCCCCCCACCTGCGACCAGGAGAAGCAATGAAGCTGTCCTCATACGCCGCTGCCCTCACGGCGGCCACCCTGCTCGTCCCCCTGACCGGAGCCGCCGAGGCGGCGGCACAAACGACCCACGGCAAGGCCCTTTCAAAGGCCCTTCCGAGCGTGAACATGGAAGCCGTCGTCAAGGCGGCCCAGATCGACCCGCGGCGGCCCGACAACAAACTGACCCCCGGCGCCAAGGCCAGCGTGCTCCTCGTGGAGCGGGCGCTGCGCGACCGGCACCTGCTCGACAAGAAGTGGGTGGACGGGTACTTCGGCACCACAACCGTCACCGCCTTCGCGAAGTATCAGAAGTCGCTCGGTTACAAGGGGCTCCAAGCAAACGGCCTGCCGGGCAAGACATCGCTCGTCAAGCTCGGAGCCGGACGCTTCACGGTCACCCACGTCATCGGGCCCGGTGCCCGGGTGCACGTCGGCAAGTTCGTCATCAACACCCGCACCCGGACCATGCTGAACGAGGCACAACGGCTGCTCGGCCGCAAACTCGTCCTGGACCAGGGTTCCTACAACCCCGGCGGTGACCCCACCTCCGCGGGCACCCACGACGGCGGCGGCGTCATCGACGTCAACGTCAAGGGAATGAGCTCGGCCACCCGCATCACCGTCACCCGCGCCCTGCGCCGTGTCGGCTTCGCCGCATGGGTGCGCAACCCCAACCAAGGCAACTGGCCCTGGCACATCCACGCCGCCGCCATCAACGACACCGACCTCTCCTCCCAGGCCCAGCACCAGATCGGCGACTACTACCTCGGCCAGAACGGGCTCGCCAACCGCGGCCCCGACGACGGACCGAAGGTCACCATCCACACCTGGGAGGAGTACAAGCGCTGACCCGCCCGAAATCCCCGGCTACGACCAAGAAGGAGAACAGCATGAGAACGCTCAACAAGATCCTCACCGTGGCGACCGCCGCAGTGGCGCTCGGTGGGGCGGTGCTCGCCACCGCGTCGCCCGCCTCGGCGGCGAGCCGCAACGGCGTGTGTGAAAGCGGCGAGTTCTGTTACTACTTCAACAGCAACAACAAGGGATCGGTCTCGGACTTCACCGGCTCGGTCGCCGACTACGGCGCCAAGCAGCCCTCATGCTTCGACTTCAAGGGCTCGGGAGCCGGCAAGGGCAAGTGCGTCAAGAACAGCGCCGCCTCGGTCTGGAATCGCAGCAGCAAGACCGTCCGCGTCTACTTCAACAGCAACTACGGCGGCAGGTATCAGGATTTCAAGCCGGGCTCCAAAGGCAACCTGAACTCCGGCCTGAAAAACCAGAACGCCTCGCACCAGTTCGCGCCGTCATCCCGCACGAACATGTCGTACGCGCTGTATAAGGCCGGCGGCGGCCGGATCACCTGCGGCTTCGACGGTTACACCACCACCCCCGGCCGACATGAAGGCATCGACATCTCCCGTGGTGTCGGCTCGGATGTTCACGCCCTGGTGAGCGGCAAGATCATCTACCTTGCCCGTGGGCGCACCGGCAGTGGCGGGCTTTCCACGATCTCCGTCTACAACGCCTCGTCGAACAAGACGGTGATCTACCTGCACTCCGCTCCGCGGTCCTCCCTGCGCGTGGGCCAGACGATCAGCCGCGGCCAGATCATCGCCGACGAGTCGTGGCATGGGGTGTCGTCCAGCTCGGCCGCGCACACCCACGTCGAGATGCGCCTCGGACGGCAGACGCGCGCGGCCGTCAGCGTCGGCGACCCCCACCTGGACAACCCGAACCCGACTTCGTTCTGGATCTCCCAGGGCTACAACGTCCGGTAGCGCGCTGCGGCCGCTAACTGCAGCGAAGGGAAACCGTGTCGACACGAACTGCACGGCTGGTCGCGCGACTCGCGGCAGCGACCGCCGCAGTGGCGCTCGGTGGGGCGGTGCTCGCCACCGCGTCGCCCGCCTCGGCGGCGAGCCGCAACGGCGTGTGTGAAAGCGGCGAGTTCTGTTACTACTTCAACAGCAACAACAAGGGATCGGTCTCGGACTTCACCGGCTCGGTCGCCGACTACGGCGCCAAGCAGCCCTCATGCTTCGACTTCAAGGGCTCGGGAGCCGGCAAGGGCAAGTGCGTCAAGAACAGCGCCGCCTCGGTCTGGAATCGCAGCAGCAAGACCGTCCGCGTCTACTTCAACAGCAACTACGGCGGCAGGTATCAGGATTTCAAGCCGGGCTCCAAAGGCAACCTGAACTCCGGCCTGAAAAACCAGAACGCCTCGCACCGGTTCCTGAGTTCCACGCCGCCGACCGGGTGCAAGACCGACGGCACGAACAGCAAACTGCCCACGACGATCCTCGTGTACCGGGTGTCCCTCGGGCGCGTGGACCGGGTGGCGTTCAAGACCTACGTCAAGAACGTCCTGCCCAACGAGTGGGTGCCGAGCTGGCCGAGGGAGTCCCTCCGGGCCGGGGCGATGGCCGTCAAGAGCTTCGGTTGGTACTGGGCGCTGCACTCGGCGAGCAAGACGCCGTGGGGCCAGTGCTACGACGTCACCGACACCACGGCGAGCCAGGTGTACAGACCCGGCTCCGCGAAGGCGTCGACGAACGCCGCGGTGGACGCGACGTGGAGCATCCGAATGACCCGCAACGGGAAGATCCTGCAGGCCCAGTACTGCTCCACCACAACGGCGTGCAGCGGCTGGGTCGACGGGAACTGGATGTCGCAGTACGGCTCTCGCGACAAGGCCAGAGCGGGCTGGAGCTACTCCAGGATCCTTAAGTACTACTACCGGGGAAGCACCGTCAACTGACGGCTGGGCTGACCGGCGCGGGCCCGGCAGGCAGCGGCCTCACCACCGCGGCCTGCCGGGCCTCACGTCGCAATCCGTTGCCAGCGGAGCACTTCAGTCGGTCATGAGAACCTCACGGGCCAGAGCGCAGAACCCGTGGAGCGGCAGTGCTCTCGTGTCCTGCCGGCGGCCCTGTCGCGGCTGTTGCCCCGCCCCTCGTGGCCGGTCTTCTTCGTGACGCCGACGACTCTGCTGCGCTGGCACCGGGAGCTGATCGCCCGCAGTTGGACCTATAAAAGGAAGCGTCAAGGCTGTCTCCGTACCCCACAGGCTCAGATGGACCATCGCGATCTTTATCACTACGGCCTGCCGAGGCCCCGCCACGTCCATCTTCCCGTCGGCTGTCCGTCCTGAGTTCTGCCGAAGCTGAACTCGTTGCTCTGGAAATATCCTGCCGGCGGTCGGCCTTCGGCCACCCTGTCCAGCCGGTACCGAGTGTCCCGGGCGATGAGCAGTGAGAAGTGCCCGGCATTGGCGGCGCGGACAGCAAGCGCGTCGGCGCGTTCGCGGGCGCCTGCCGCGTCCAGGAGGCCCAGCAGGTCACGGATCGCGCGCGCATCGGTGAGGGTGACGTGTGCCGCGGGATCACGGGCCAGCAGAGCGGCCACCGCGTCGGTGGCACCCGCGGCGTTGAGCGCCTGGAGCAGGCTACAGACCGGTCGTGGTTCCTCGATGGCGGCCTTGCCCGCAGGGTCGCGGGCGAGCACCGCGTTGATCTGCTCGGCGGCACCCACGGCGGCGAGCGCGTTCAGAACCTCGGCGGTGGTACTTGGGCCGGCCACGTTCAGGTGTGCGAAAGGGTCACGGTCCAGCAGTGAGCGCACCTCCTCCGTCGCGCCGACTCCAGTCAGCATGGCGAGCAGGTGAGCGGTCGCTGCCGGGCTACTGAGATCGGCGTGGCGTCCGGGGTGGGCGGCGATGAGCAGGTCGACGGCGACGGCCAGCGGGGTGTCCATGCACAGGTGGTAGGCGATGAAGGCGGTGTCGGTGGCGTCCACGTGCTGAATGGCCCGTGCCTCGAGCACCGCGGCCGCGCTGTCCGCGCCCGCGCGGCGCAGCGCGTGCCGCAGGACGGCCGCTGCCTCGAGGTCTGAGGGGTCGGCCCGGCCGCCCGGGTCGCCGGCGAGCAGAACGGCCAGTTGGTCGTCGGCTCCCACGCGGACGAGCGCGTCCATCAGGGCGGCCACCCCGGTGGTGTCGGTGAGGTCGGCATGCCCTGCCGGGTCGCGACTCAGCAGCTTCCGCACCGCCAGGTCCAGTTCCGCGTCGTGGAGCATTGTCAGAAGCTCGGCGACGGGGCCGGGGTGGGTGAGGTCCACCGACAGTTCGGGGTGCAGGGCCAGGACCGCGTAGATCGCGGCGGTCATCGAGGGGTGGCTCCGTGGTTCCGCACCCGGGCGGCTGAGGAACGCGGGGTCCTGCTGGGCGTAGCTGAGCTTCTCGAGCAGTGCGGTGACGGTGGCAGGGTCGGTGCGGTCGAGCGCGGCCGTCACCCGCTTGGTGAGAACGGTGGCCTGGTCGTCCGCGCCGACCACACCCAGGGTCTTGATCATGGAGATGGCGGTGTCGTGATCGGTGGGGTCGGTCTCGGCCGCCGCTCTGGCCGCCAGGGCGGTGACGGCGTCCCGGTCCCCCCACCGGTGCAGAAGGTCCAGGAGGTCACCGGTCAGTTTCGAGATGGGACCGCAGGCCGGTGCGCGTTCCAGCAGTACGGTCGTGTGCTCGGGCGCTCCCGCCCTCAGCAGAGCCGTGAGCAGGGGTTCGAGGACCGCGACGGAGGTGAGGTCGGCACTGGCCACGGCCCGAGCGGCCACCACCTCGATCGCCTCCCTCGCCCCCGCACGTGACAGAGCGTCGAGAACCTCGGCGACGACCGCCACATCCGCTGGGTTCGCCCGCAGCGCTGCGGCCATGCCCACCGCGCCTATCGCAGCGGCGGCTTGCTCACATTCGTCTGTCGTCGACAGCGCCCAGATCAGCGAGAGCTGTCCTGCGAGGCTGGCCTGCGCTGCGTGGTCGGCCACGTGGGTCGCCAGCTCCGCGGTGTCACCGCCCAGCTCGTCCAGCGCCAGCAGCAGCCGGCAGACCGCCTTCTCGAAGGGCCGCAGCAGCTCAGGCCGCTCACGCAGACGGCCGAGGACACGGCGGGCCAGCAGATCGGCTGCCCGGCCGGCCGGGGGAGCGTTGTGCTGCCAGAGGCCGTCGGCCAGGTCGGCGATGTCGCGGGGTCTGGTCAGTGTCACGGTGGTCGCGACCCACTCGGCCGCCTCGGCGAACCCTGCGGGGTCGACCAGCGCCAGCCGGTTGAGCAGGTTCTCAGCCCTGCCGCTTCCTCCTCGTGCGACCGCCTGCACGTCGAGGACGGCAGCCTGGCGGTACAGGCCGCGTCCATCCGCCTCGGCCGCCACCGCCCGGAGGTCGTCGGGGTGGCCGTGGCGGGCCAGCGCCACCCAGAACCCGGCCGGTGGCAGAAGATCGGCGCGCGTGGTTCTGCCGATCTGCTCCAGATAGTCGGCCAGCAGGTGGACCTGCCCCTCAGGCGAGCCTCCGGCATCGCCCGGCCGTGGCGTGAGGCGGGTGAGCGGGCCTCGGATCCCGTTGCACCGCTGCTCGCAGTCGGCCAAGGCCTCGGCCAGCCGAACGTCCCACATACCCCCGACCACGCTCCAGTCGTCGTCGGACAGGTAGCCGGGGGCCGCGTCGGCCAGGAACGGCAGCGGCAAGGCGGGGCCGTGCCCCAGCCTGCGGGCGTCCATCGCCGCGTGGATGAGCGCGGTGGAGACCACGCCCAGCTGGCGGTACCGCTCCAGCAGCAGCGGCACCCCAGCCAGATACTGAGTGATCCGCCGGTCGGCGGCCCCCGTGATGGCCTGATGCAGCCTCGGGTCAACAGACGCGCGCTCGGCCAGCACGCGTACCTCGGCCTCGGTGAACGCGTCAGGCACGCTCACGGTCCTGCGTTCCAGCACCCGCCGCACCTGCTCGTGCTCGCCGGAAACGGTGCGGAAGGTCAGCTCCTTCCAGTGCTGGGGCCAGAGCGTCCCCAACACCAGTACGGGACCGCGCAGTCGGTCGTCCAGCAGCCTGTTCAGCTCCGCGGCGACCTGTCCGCCCACTGCGGGGTCCCTCAAATACAGCTGCGCCTCGTTCAGCCAGACCACCGTTCGCGGCTCCACCTTCGGCAGGCCTGCCAGAGCCTCGGCCGCGTCCATCGGGCGCCACAGCCGCCAGCCACCGTCCGCTCGCAGTACCTCCAACGCTTCCCAGCACGCCCTTGTCTTCCCCGACGACGACTCGCCCACTGCCACGACCATCCCGCTCACCCCTGTCGCCGCCTCAGCTGCGGCCGCCGACAACTCGGCGTCGTGCGCGCGCGGCTGGTACTCGGGCAGGAGCGGCAAGGTAGGGGCATCGACGCGGAAAGGCGGGTGCACCTCCAGCGCGAACGGATCGGTGTAGTCCGCCAACGGATGGCCCGGCCCGGTTCGCCCGCGCCGCGGCTGCGCCGCGGCGCGGGAGTGAGCCATCCGCCACGCCGCAAGGCCGCTCGCCGGGATCCCGAACCGGGGCAGAACGATCTTGAGTGAATCCCAGCGCGGCAAGCTCTTGCCAGAGACCCAATCGTGGGCGGTGTTCCTCCCGACCCCGAGGCCGTTGACGAGATCGTCATAGCTGCCGTCGAACGTCTCGAACATGCTCCGGAGCGCAGCATGCAGGTCAGAGCGTGTCTGGATCCGGTCCGGGTCGACCACGCCGCCCACCAGCCCTTTGTCCGGCATGCTGTTCGGTCTCTCCGCCGAGCCTAGATCCCCCACCGCCCGTTTCCAGCGGGTCTTCGCGACTTGCGCGCGCCGGATGCGACCGAACAACCGACGAGGCGACCGTCGGGGTATGGCCACCACGATCCTCACCCTGATCGGCACCGCCGTACTGATCTTGCACGCCGCCGCCCGGCTCCCTGCCGCCCTCGCGGACCTGCTGCGCTCCTGCCGACTCGTCCGTGACGCCTTCCACGAACTACGCACCCCGGAACCAGACCCACCACCCGCCACGAACCTGCCCGGGGAACCCGAGGACCTTTCCGCTTCAACATGACGACGGGGCGGTGGGTGGAACCTTCTCCCTATCCCGGTCGAACGTTCCGCAGGTTCTGGGAGGGAGTTTTGTTAGCTTTCGCGTCGATTCGAGAGTTTCCGGTCGCGCTCGACCGGCGGGCAGCGGCCCTGACGGAGAAGACCGCCGCCATCGGCGCGGCCCGCAAGGCCGCCCGGTTTCGTCCGCCCGGGAAGCGCCGAACACGAAAGGTTCGGCGCGCGGCTTGACCCACCCGCCTTCGCACTACTCACGGACGCCTCAATTGACCTGAACAGGTCGCCCGGATTCGGGCCTCACAACGGCCTCAGTTCGGCCCCATACAAGATCGGCGGCGATGCCCGTGTGGGGCATCGCCGCCGATCACTGCCGGTGCGCCGTCAGGGACTTGAACCCCGAACCAGCGGATTAAGAGCTTGGGAGTCGCGGACGAGTCCAGAGTCGCTACCTCGTGGAGCCCGGAGTCCCTACTTCATCGGTAACGCTCCGGGCCAGGGTATCCTCTAGTGGTAATTGTACATGACCTTGTATTTAGTGCACTTGGATTTAGTTCCCCAGCTGTCGTTATCGACGCAGCCTTTGAACCAGCCTATGTATCCAACCGGGTAGTATGTAATGGTGGCGCTCTTCCCCTTGCCGCCCGGCGCTCTTTTTTCGTCGTAGAATGTGTGGCAGCCGTTGTCGCAACTTCTGGCCTTTATTTTGACGTAGGCCTTCTTGCTGTCGTTGGCCGTGTCGGTGACCTTGAGCCAGATATAGGAAGTCTTGCAGGAAATTCCGTACTCATTGTAGAAGGAGTGGATGTAGCCCCAGACATTTACGCCCTTGGGCTTTTCCTTGGGTAGGGTCAACTTGCTCTTGTGATCGCGGCATCCGGCCTTTGCGTAGACCGTGGAACTTGTAGCCGTTGGGGCAGGACTGGTTTGCGCTTGCGCGGAGACGCCAGGAGTCAGCGTCGCTACCAGGCCTCCCGTGACCATCACCGAGTGGATCAGAGCTTTCATCGTTGTCTTCTTCGGCAAGGTCGGGGACCTCCTTATGATGATTTACTGGCTCGTGGCGGCTTCTCTGGGATCGGGCTACCCTGTCATGTCGGATTCGGCTCCCGACAGATCCCCGGGACCCAACTTTCGCTACATTCAGTAGGTCTACGGTCCCTGAGCGTGGTCGCAGCAGAACCCTGTAGGGCTCGAAAACTTCGGTTTGGCTACGCGACCTGCGAGTATTCGTTGATCAGGCCGCCGGGGATCTTCCGGCGGGTGACCCGTGCGTGTTGGATATCCGCTGCGCATGGAGGTTCGGGTGCGTGCTGCTGGAGCGATCGGTGGGGACGGTGTGCGTTGTAATGCCGGGTGTACTCGGTGAGCACGACCCGCAGATGGTGCTCACCGAAGATCAGCATTCGGCCGGTGCATTCGCGGCGGACGGTGCCCACCCAGCGTTCGGCGATCGCGTTCGCCCGCGGTGCCCGCGGAGGCGTCTTGATGATCTCGATGTCGGCCGACGCGAACACGTCGTCGAACCCGGCGGTGAATTTGGTGTCGCGGTCGCGGAGCGAATGATCGACTTATACAGAAACGAGGCCAGCACGAGCGCTGATCCTGCCGTATCGGCCACGATGATCGGGCGGTAACGCTGCAGGTCAGCAGCCCTGACTGAGGTTTTCGAGCCCCACAAGCCCGCAGGCTCATCCGGGGCGTCAGATCGGCCGGCCTCACCGCCGCCGACGACACAAACCCCGGATCTGACGACCGGTCCCCGAGATCATCGGCTCACCCGGGCCCACTGTCGTCGACCGAGCTCACGGAAAGAGCCGACTGAACACCCTGCGATGCGTCGAACAGGAAAGGTTCGGCGCGCGGCTTGGCCTGCTCGCCTTCGCCATGGAGAGGGACGTGCGAAATAACCTGAACAGGTCGTCCGGATTCGGGCCTCACAACGGCCTCAGCTCGGCCCCATACAAGATCGGCGGCGATGCCCGTGTAGGGCATCGCCGCCGTCACTGCCGGTGCGCCGTCAGGGACTTGAACCCCGAACCCGCGGATTAAGAGTCCGCTGCTCTGCCAATTGAGCTAACGGCGCTTGCGACGTCCGTAACTTTAGCAGCCCCCTTGCCCTGCTTGCGAATCGAATGATCCACACCGTCGGAGGCCCAGGTCACAGGGGTTGTCGGCGGGCCTGCCAGAGGGTGATGGCGGCGGCTCGTGAGCCCACCCGGAGCTTGGCGTAGATGCGGTTGACGTGGTTCTTCACGGTCTTCTCGCTGAGGAACAGCTCGCGGGCGATCTCGCCGTTGGAGCGGCCGCTGGCGATGAGGTCCATGACCTCGGCTTCGCGGGCGGACAGGTCGAGGTCGTCGCGGCCGGCGTCGCGGAAGACCTGGAGCAGTTCTCGGGCGGTGAACCGGCCGGGGGTGAGGTGACCGGTCGCGCCGTCGCGGAGGGCCGCCGAGGCGGCGGTGGGCTCGCTGCAGACGACGAAGACGCGGGCTCTGCGGCTCAGAGGGGCCGTGTGGGCCGCGAACTCGGGGCCGAGGATCACGACGTCGGGTCGGAGGCGTTCGGCGGCCTCCAAGGCGTCTGCGGGCTCGGCGGCATCACCGGGCTCGTTGACCACGTCCAACTCGTCGCTGTCCTCCAGCAACGAGAGGAGGGTGGGGTCGCCGTCGACGACCATGACCCGTAGGGGGAGCGGACCTTCGGAATTCATCCTGCCTCCGGGGGACGCCTGTCACGGCGGGGCGCGTACCGGGTGGTGTCCGAGGGGGGACGGGCCCGGATGGTGTCCGGTGGAAGACCGACCCGGGCGCCTTCGGCGGGGAGCCGGACCCGGGTGAGGGCGGGACGTCGAAGGTCGGGGTGGGCCGGAAAAGGGCGACGGCCCCGGCGCGTGCGCGCTGGGGCCGTCGTAGTGGGGTGAGTGAGGGGACTTGAACCCCCGACACCCAGGACCACAACCTGGTGCTCTGCCAACTGAGCTACACCCACCATGTCCGCACTAGGCGGCTTGATGAAGTGTAGCGGTTCCTCGGACCTCATCGGTCACCGATATTCGTCGCGATGGCGCGTGCCGTCTCGGAGTCGGGACCCGGTTGTGGGACGAAGACGGTCTCCCGGTAATAGCGGAGTTCGGTGATGCTCTCGGTGATGTCGGCGAGGGCCCGATGGCCGCCCTTTTTGACCGGGCTGGCGAAGTACGCGCGTGGGTACCAGCGGCGGGCCAATTCCTTGATCGAGGACACATCGATCATGCGGTAGTGGAGGTGGGCGTCCAGGGCGGGCATGTCGCGGGCGAGGAAGGACCGGTCGGTCGCGATGGAGTTGCCGCACAGGGGAGCCTTCTTCACCCCGGGGACGTGGGCGCGGACGTACTCGAGGACGCGGTCCTCGGCCTCGGCGAGCGTGATGCCGCCGGGCAGCGCCTCGAGCAGCCCGGAGGTCGTGTGCATGTCGTGTACCACCTGCGACATCTGCTCCACCGCCTCCTGAGGCGGCTTGATCACCAGGTCAATGCCCGCGTCGAGGATATTGAGCTCACTGTCGGTCACCAGGGCGGCGATCTCGATCAGCGCGTCGCGCTGCAGGTCGAGCCCGGTCATTTCACAGTCGATCCAGACCAGCCGGTCGTTCATGACCTTCACCATAAGTCCTGTCAGGACACTTTGAGTGAGGACAGGAGTAGATCGAGGTCGCCCTGGTGTCCGTGGCTGTCGGGGATCGAGACGTAGAACTCCGCAGGCGATCGGCCGTTCCCGCGGTCGACGATCAGGATCGCGGCCGTCTCCGTACGGAAGTTCCAGCCCTGGGATTTTGCCTGTGGGAAGGTGAATTTCACCTTCAGGAGCCAGCCGTCGTGCCCGTCGACGGGGTGGGAGGCGGAGGTGAGGTCCTGGCGCGTGTGCGCCGGGTAGGCGACCGGCTCCAAGGCCGCCAGAAGCGCCTTGGCCTCGGTCTCCGGCGGGACGGCGGTGGTGTCGGTGGCCGCTCCGCCGTAGACGCTCGCGAGGTACGGCTGGCCGTTCTGGTAGTCGGCCATGACCTGGGCGGCCTCTCCCTGGTCGAAGCCCAGCTTGCCGAGGGGGCTCGTGGCCGTGACGGCCTCGGTGTGCCACTTTCCGCCCAGATTCGCGTAGGAGATCCCGGCCTGGGCGTCGGTGATCGTCCCGGTGACCGGGGAGCGGCCGCCCTTGCCTCCGCCGAAGACGTCGGTGGCGAACAGGACCGCGACGACCGTGATGATGATCACAACTGCCGCACCGCCGCCGACCAGGAGGGGGAGCCGGGAGCGGCGGCCGGCGGACGGCGCGGGCGCGCTCTGTGCCCACGTCGGCGGGGCGCTGCTCCACTCCCAGGAGGCCTGCGGGCCTCCGCCCGCGGGCTGAACACCACCCCAGCCCTGGCCGGCCGCCTGTTGCCCTTCGCCCGGGGGTTGGAGGGCACCGCTCCAGCCCTGCTGCCCTTCCCCCTGGGATTGAACGCCGCTCCAGCCCTGGGTGGCCTGCTGCCCTTCGCCCGGGGGTTGGGCGCCGATCCAGCCCTGTCCCCCACCTGGCGGTTGGGCACCGCCCCATTCCTGCGTGGCCTGTTGTCCCCCACCCGGCGGTTGGACGCCGCTCCAGCCCTGGGGCGTCTCCCGGCCCTCGCCGGTGGGCTGAGCGCCGTCCCATTCCTGGGTGGCCTGCCGGCCCTCGCCGACCGTCTGCTGCCCTTCCCAGGCTTCGCCGGTGGGCTGCGTCGCCTGGGTCCACTGGTGACCGTCCCACCACCGCAGGAGACCCGGATTGCCGTACGGATCGCGGTACCAGCCCGCAGGAGTCATGGGGTCAGAGTATGTGGCTCATATCACTATTTGGAATACCCGATGCCGGGCCGCAACAGTGGGTCGGGGACCGGGTCCCCGAGGACCTCGCGTACCGGGAGCACGCCCGCCCAGACGTCCAGTTCGTAGTCCTCGTCGTCGTCGGAGGGCGGTCCCTGCCGGATCTTCACCGACGCCTCTTCGAGCGAGAGGGCGATGACGGCCGTCGCGGCGAGTTCCTTGCGGGTCGGCTGCCGGGCGGCGTCCCAGCGGCCCGGCACGAGGTTCTCCACCACCGCGCGGAGCCCGGAGAGCTTCTCCTCCGGGTCGGTGACGAGCCGGGGCTGGCCGTAGATCACGGCGCTGCGGTAGTTCATCGAGTGGTGGAAGACCGAGCGGGCCAGGACGAGGCCGTCGAGGTGGGTGACGGTGACGCAGATCTCGCCGCCCGCGCGCAGGCTCGCGGCGCCCGTGGAACCGTGGAGGTACAGGGTGTCGCCGTCCCGCCCGTATCCGGTCGGCAGGACCCGGGGACTCCCGTCGACGATCACGCCGAGGTGGCAGATCCGCCCGGCGTCGAGGACCTCGTACAGCGCCTGCCGGTCGGTGGCGCCGCGCTCGGAGAGACGGCGGACACGCGTGCGCTCGGTGCCGGACAGCCCCGACAGCGCCTGGCCGCCCGGAGAGGTCGCGTCATGCGGTGCGGAAGTCGTCATGGCCATGACGATAAGGTCGAAGTGGCCTGTCCAGTATGGCCACTTCGTTGCGGAACAAGGGAACCACTTTGTCGCGGGACCAGTTCGACCTGCCGCTCACCGTCGACCGTGGGGCCGGGACGCCCCTCAGCGTCCAGCTCGGCGGGCAGCTGCGCGCGGCGATGAACGACGGGCGCCTCAAGGCGGGGGAGCGGCTGCCGTCCAGCCGGGCGCTGGCGTCCGCGCTGGAGGTCAGCCGCACCGTCGTCACGGAGGCGTACGAGCAGCTGTACGCCGAGGGCTGGATCGAGGGCCGGCACGGCTCGGGCACCTACGTGGCCGACATCGCGCCGCCGCGCGCCGGGTCGCTCCGCGCCCTCAGGCCGGTGCCGGAGGACCGGTCCCGGGGCGAGGGGGCGGCCATCGACCTGCGGCCCGGCATGCCGTGGGTCGACGGGCTGGACACGCCCGCGTGGCGGCGCGCCTGGCGGCTCGCGGCGACCGTGCCCCCGGCGGGACGGCCGGATCCGCGCGGCCTGCCCGGCCTGCGCGCCGCGCTCGTCGACTACCTGCGGCGCAGCCGCGGCGTGACGTGCCCGGTGGACCGGGTGCTCGTCACCCGCGGCGCGACGAACGGCCTGGATCTGCTGGGAGCGGTGGTCCTGCGACCCGGCGACCGGGTCGGCGTCGAGGAGCCGGGCTACACCAAGGCCCGGTCGACCCTGGCCATGCGGGGCGCGGAGGTGGTGCCGTGCCCGGTGGACGAGTCCGGCCTGATCGTCGACGCGATCCCCGACGGGCTGCGCATCGTCTACACCACGCCGTCGCACCAGTACCCGCTCGGCGGCCGGCTGCCGGTGCCCCGCCGCCAGGCGCTGCTGGCGTGGGCGCGTCGCAACGGCGCGCTGATCGCCGAGGACGACTACGACAGCGAGTTCCGGTACGACGTGGCGCCGCTTCCCGCGCTGTACGGGCTGGATCCGGAGGTGACGGTCTACCTCGGCACCACGTCCAAGACGCTGGCGCCCGACGTCGGCGTCGGCTGGCTGGTGGGGCGCCCCGACCTCGTCGAGGCGATCACGGACGTGCGCGAGCAGGTCAACGACCGTACGGCGGTGGTGCCGCAGGAGGCCGTGCGCATCCTCCTGGAACGCGGTGACCTGGACCGCCACGTACGGCGGATGCGGGCGGAGTACGCGCGCCGGCGCGCGGCCGTCGTCGACGCGCTGGGCCACCTTCCGCTTCTGGGGGACACCGCCGGGCTCCACATCGTGGTCGCGCTGCCCCGGGACGTCGCCGTGTGGGTCGTCGAGCGCGCGGCGGAGCGCGGCGTCCTGCTCGCCACACTGGACCGGCGGTTCGACGGACCGCCGGCGGTGCACGGCCTCGAGCTCGGGTACGGCAGTGCCACGCTCGCGCAGATCAGGAGTGGCTGCTCGCTGGTGCGTGCGCTGGTCCGGGAGGCTCTATCCGGCCCAGCGCGTGCGGCCGCCGGCTGAGCAGTTCGTCCGGGTCGGCCGGTCCGGTCTCCTCACTCGGGGGGATCCGAGGTCGCGGGATTCCCATGGGTGCCTCCGGGCCGGTGATCTTACGGATGTCGATCCGGCCGGGGTCCGAGGAGGTCGCCTCCGGCACCTGGGACGCCCCGTAGTGCCCGCCGCGGGCCCAGGGCCGGCGTTCGCGGACGGCGTCGTACGCCTCCGGCCGGGGGAGCGGCTCGCCGGCGGGCCAGCGGCGCGGCACGCGCCAGCCGTCGAGCCAGCCGACGATCCTCTCCAGGCCCTTCAGCGGACCCGCCGTGAACGGTTCGCGGGCGAACCCGACGACCATGATCTGGAAACACGAGCGGCCCTCTCGGCCGACCTCGCCGGAAAGCAGTTTGGCCGCCCGCGTGGCGGGCACCATCTGCACGATCTCGCCGGTGGAAGGGTTCCATACGAGGTGGGCGCTGAGGCCCTCATGATCCAGACGCTGAGCCACCGAGCGTGCGGAGATCTGGTGCGGGTCGTTCTCGCTGGTGTGCCAGACCGCACGGGGCGCGCCTCCCTTGGGCGATCCACCGTCATGCGCGGTGTGCAGGCGTCCGGCTCCAGGCAGCCAAGCGTCGGCCACTATCGGTTTCCCTCCATCGGGTCGGATCCGTGCCCGGATGGTGTTCCGCTGACTAGGAAGTTTGTCCCACTGATAGGACATTTGGGGTAACGGTCACCTTTCGCCTTTCTGATACCCCAACGGGCCGAATGCCTACCCCTGGTGACACGCCGGTACCCCGCCGGGGCCGGATCCGGCCGGACGGGGCCGGTTGGCGTCCCGAGACCGAGTCGCGTTCTAATAGGCGCGTGACCGGCGAACGTCACCCGGCGCGTCGCCATGGAACGGAGTGGAGGGTCCATGATCGAGCAGGTCGCCGGAGTTCCCGGGATCGACGTTCCGCGATTGTCGTCCTGGCTGGCGGACAACCTGTCGAGCGGCGGTCCGATCTCGGGCATCGAGCTGCTCGCCGGCGGCCGGTCGAACCTGACCTACCTCATCCGCCTCGGCGACCGGCGCGTCGTGCTGCGCCGCCCACCGCTCGGCCACGTACTGCCCACCGCCCATGACATGCGCCGCGAGCACACCGTGCTGTCCGCGCTGGCCGGCACCGACGTCCCGGTGCCCACGCCGCTGGCGCTGTGCCAGGACGAGGACGTCATCGGCGCGCCCTTCTACCTCATGGAACACGTCGACGGCCGCGTACTGCGCACCGTCGAGGACGCCGCCGACGTCACGCCCGAGGAGGCCCGCGCCCTCAGCGAGCGCCTGGCGGACGCGTTCGCCGCGATCCACACCCTCGACGTCGAGAAGGCGGGGCTCGCCGGATTCGGCCGTCCCCAGGGGTACATGGCGCGCCAGCTCGCCCGCTGGCGCAAGCAGTGGGACGCGTCCGTCCCCGCCGACCCCACCCTCCCCGACGCCACCCGCGCCTCGTACGAGCGGCTCGTCGAGCGGCTCACGACCCGCCTGCCCGGCGACGGGCTCACCGGCCTGGTGCACGGCGACTTCCGGCTGGACAACGCGCTCGTACGGCTCCGGCCGGAGCCCGAGATCGCCGCGGTCGTCGACTGGGAGATGTCGACCCTCGGCGACCCGCTGTCCGACCTCGGCCTGACACTGGTGTACTGGACCGATCCCGGCGACGACGAGCGCGGATCGATCCCGGTGGGCTCGACCGTCACGACGGCGCCCGGGTTCCTGTCGAGCCGCGAGTTCGCCGAACGCTACGCCGCGACCACCGGCTACGACCTCACCGACCTGGACTTCTACGTGGCGTTCGGCTGTTTCAAGCTGGCCGTCGTGCTCGAGGGCATCCACGTGCGGTACCTGCAGAAGGCGACGGTGGGCGAGGGTTTCGAGGGGATCGGCGCGTCCGTTCCGATCCTCCTCGACCGCGCCCACCGCACCCTCGACGACGGCGCCCGCTGAGATCCGACACCGCCCCGCCGCTCGTGCGGCTGGGCCGCCTGCCGAGACTTCGGCGGCGGCCCGGGGCCTCGCCGTCGCGCCCGTACGGTCAGGCCGCTCGCTGAGAGTCCCTCAGGAGGTGAGGACGTCCGGGGCCTCACCGGCCTGGAGGCCCTCGGCGAGGCGGCCCAGCAGGCCGAGCGTCGCACTGTGCAGACCGGGCCCGAACGTCACCCGCCGGACCCCCAGCTCGCCGAGCCGGGCGAGGGAGGGCATGCCGGGGTGGTGCAGCACGTTGAGCGGCGCGGGGATCCGCTCGACGAGAGCGGCGATCACCGCCTCGTCGGCGACCATGATCGTGAAGATTCCGTCGGCGCCGGCGTCGAGGTAGGCATGGGCGCGGCGGACCGCCTCCTCGAGGCGTTCGGCGTCCGACAGGTCCGGCATCGCCCCGCTGCCGTACACGTCGACCCGGGCGTTGATGAACAGCTCGGGGTCGGCCTCCCGGAGCGCGGCGATCCGCTCGGCCTGCCGCTCGACGTCGGCGAGGACGCGGCCCGCCTCGGCCGGTCCGCCGTGCAACGTGTCCTCGAAGTTGCAGCCCGCCGCTCCGGCCTCGCGCAGCCGGTCGGCCAGTTCGGCCGCCGGCAGGCCGTACCCGGCCTCGGCGTCCACCGAGACCGGCACGTCGACGCTACGGGTCACCCGGCCGGCCGCGGCGAACATCTCCTCGGGCGGCGCCGCCTCGCCGTCGTCGTAACCGAGGCTCGCGGACACCGCGTGGCTGGCGGTGGCGATGGCCGCGAACCCGGCGTCCACGAGGACGCGGGCACTCGCCGCGTCCCACGCGTTCGGCAGGATCAGGGGTCGGTGTTCCTCGTGCAGGGCGCGCAGCAGCGCCTTCTTGGCAGACAGGTCCATGACGCCGACCGTACGGGCTGGGCCGGGCGGCCGGAATGGCCACTCGGCGACCGTCGCCGGGAACCAGTCGATCATCCCGCCGTCCCGATATGGAACGGTACGACCCGTCGGCACCTCCTGTGGAGAGCTCCGCGTGTGGTCAGCAGGTCCAGGTGACCTGGGCGACCTGGCCCGTGGAGAAGAAGACCTGTCCGCTGCCATCGCCCAAGCACCATTCGTGCGGGCGGCTGACGTTGAGGTACACGGGACGGTTCGGCCACGCGGTGCCGCTGCCACCCGTGCTGACGCCCTTGGTTTCGGCGACGGCCCAGTTCACGGGGGCTCCCACGGCGACCAGTCTCACCTGGCACTGGTAATCGTCGTGTTCCATGGAGCATCCGCTGACCGCGAGGCTGCCCGGCTGCTGGGGGGAGGGTGCCGACGAGGGCGGCCGATGGTGGCCGGGCCGCGCGTGGTGCGTGGGCAGTGCCGTCGGGCTCGTCGTGGACGGCGTCGGGGTCACGGACGGCGTCGGGGTGGTGGACGGCGTCGGCGAGCCGCTCTTGGCGGTCGGTGAGACGTCGGCGGAAGGGGAGGACGTGCCTCCGTCCTCGGACGGAGAGTCGCCGGGGGCGGCCGCGGCGGCGTGGCCGCCGGCGGGTCGCTTTCCGCTCGACCCGGGTGACACGAGGAGGAAGCCGCACAGGACGAGGACCGCGCAGGCCGCCGCTCCGGCGACGACCCATACGCGCGACGCCTTCCGCGACCGCTCCCCGGGCTCCGACGCGGCGGGTGGCGGGGGCGGCGGGGGATCGAGGCGCATCGCGATCGTCGCCCTGGCCGGGGCGTGCTCCGGGGAGAACGCCGTGGCCAGGGTGCGGCCGCGAAGGTTCTCCGGGACGGCGGCGGCCGGCATGGCGCGCAGGAGCTGCGCCGTGGGGACGTCGCGGTTCACCCGGAGGGCACAGATGGGGCAGCCGGCGATGTGCCGCGCCAGCGTTACGCAGCGCACCGCGTCCAGCGGCTGTCCGGGCGGGCCCGCCAGGGCCGGGACGCTGGGGCAGTCGTCGCGCCCGGTCGCCGCGACGACCACGGCCGCGAACGCCTCGTCCAGGTCGTTGCGGGCCTGCTCGACCAGCACCGACGCCTCGTGCGGCGTCTTCGACAGGACCAGGCCGACCTCCTCGGCGTCCAGGTCGTGCCGTACGGCGAGGTCGAGCGCCTCACGCTGCTGTCCGCTGAGCGCCAGCAGGGCGGCGTGCACGAGCGCGCGGGTCGCCTCGTCGATGCCGCCCTCGGCGTCGGCCTCCGGCGCCCGCCGGCGCTCGGCCGGGAGCTCCGCCCGCCGGCGCATGCACTCGGCGCGGGTCGTGGCGTACAGCCATCCCCGGAACAGCCGCTGGTCGGGGAGCGCGGAGATGCGCTCCCGCACCATGATCAGCGAGTCGTGCACGGCCTGCGCCGCCGTCTCCTGGTCGCGCAGCAGGACGTGGCAGTAGTCGAACAACCGCGCGACGTACGCGGAGCACAGCTGAGCGAGGGCGTTGGTGTCGCCGGCCTCGAGTGCCCGTGCGAGCCGTTGGTCATCGGCCCTGTCGATACCCGGCCAACCGGCCACGTTGATCCTCCCCGCTGATCGGTTCGTGTCCCCCATAGCCCGGTCGTCCCAGGCGTACCGTACGGTTCACGAATCCTGCCATCAACGGGCCGGATATTCGCCGTCTTCCGCGATGAATGTGTTCATGGTGACAGTGCCGCACGGCCCGTTCCGGCACCGGAGGCGCTCCGGTCAGGGGCGACCGAAATCTCGGGCGGCCAGGTCGCCGGTGCCCGATCAGCGGGACGGGACCGTGCTCGGCCCCGTCAGCGGTTCGCGATCAGAGCGGCGGGACCGTGCTCGGCGTCATCAGCCGCTCTCGATCAGTGCGACCGGGACCGTGCCCGGAACCGTCAGCAGTTCCACTTCACGCCGGCCGACGCGCCGGAGGAGAAGGACACCGAGCCGCTGCCGCCGCCGATACAGATGCCCTGGTACGTGCGGGACACGGTGACATGGGCCGACTCGCCGGCGCCGAGGTCGCCGCTGCCACCGGCCTTGACGGCCCCGCTGGTCCCGCTGACGGCCCAGTGCACGGACCCGCCCTGCGCGGTCACCGTCACGCTGCAGTGGCTCGACCACCCCATGTCGCATCCGGAGACGGACAGTGTGCCCGTGGTCGTCGGCGGCTGCGCGGGCGACGTCTCGGTCGGAGTGGTCGTCCCGGGCGAGTGGGAGCTGTGCTTCGGCTTCGGGGTCTTGCTCTTCGACGGCGTCGGCGTCGGCGTGGGGGTGTCCGACTTCTTGCTCTTGGACGGCGACGCGCTGCCCGGCGAATCGGACGGGGAACCGCTCGGCGAGTCGCTGGGCGGAGCGGCGACGGCCTGGTTGCCGGAGTTCTCCTTGCCGCCCGAGCCGGGCAGTACGAGGAAGATCCCCGCGAGGACCAGGATGCCGAAGGCGGCCGCGCCGACGGCGACCCACACGCCCGCCTTGCGGCGTGGTTCGTCGTCGGGCTCGTAGTCGGGTGCGGGCGTCGGCGGGTCGGACCGCATCGCGACCGTCGCCCGCATGTCGGCGTACTGGGGCGTCGCCATGCCGAGCACGCGTGGTCGCATGTCCTCCGGCACGGCGGCGATCGGCATCGCGTGGAGCAGCCGGGCGGTCGCCACCTTCCGGTTGGCGCGCAGCCCGCAGATCGGGCAGTTCCCGATGTGGCGCGCCAGCCTGCCGCAGGTGTCGGCGTCCAGCGGCCGGCCCTCCGGGCCGGCCAGCGCCGAGACGCTGGGGCAGTCGTCGCGCCCGGTCGCCGCGACGACGACGGCCGCGAACGCGTCGTCCAGGTCGTTGCGGGCCTGTTCGAGGAGCACCGACGCGTTCTGCGGCGTCATGTTGAGGATCTCGGCGAGCTCGTGCGGGTCGAGCTCGTGCCGCAGCGCGAGGTCGAGGAGCTCGCGCTGCTGGCCGCCGAGCACCATCAGCGCGGCGTGGACCAGCCGGCGCGTCGACTCGTCCGTCTCCACGAGCCCTTCGGCCTCGCGCGCCTTCTGCCGGTTCTCGGGGATCCCCGACTCGGCGCGGCGGCGCAGGCATTCGGCCCGCGTCACGGCGTACAGCCATCCCCGGAACAGCCGGGCGTCCGGCAGCGATCCGATGCGTTCCTGGATGATGATCAGAGAGTCCTGCAGACCCTGCGCGGCCAGCTCCTGGTCGCGGAGCAGCACGTGGCAGTAGTCGTACAGCCGCGCCGCGTAGGCGTCGTAGAGCTCGGCCATCGCGGTGGTGTGACCCGCTCGCAGAGCCTGTGCCAGCCGCTGGTCATCGGCCCTGTCGATCGTCGGCCACCCGGCCACTGATCCTCCCGTTGTGCTCGCCAAAATGGACACAGACGCCCCATAGGCATCACTGGTTTACGCATCCTGCCACCAATCAAACCGTGATACGCCAGTTTTGGTAGCAAATGTGGCATAGCTGACAACGGGCAGTGATCGATTTCCGTGTTGTGCGAGAAACCCTGACGCTGAGTGACCGAAACCCCTCAGGTCGTCAGGTCCGGGAAGTCCTCCTCGCGGTACTCACCGGCGTGGCGTTCCTCGCCCTCCAGGCCCCGCAACTCGACCCGCCGGATCTTCCCGGAGATGGTCTTCGGCAACTCGCCGAACTCCAGGCGGCGCACGCGCTTGTACGGGGCGAGCCGTTCCCGGCAATGGGCGAGGATCGAGCGCGCGGTCTCGGCCGTCGCCTCGTGCCCGGCCGCGAGGGAGACGTACGCCTTCGGCACGGCCAGGCGCACCGGATCGGCGGCGGGCACGACGGCGGCCTCGGCCACCGCGTCGTGCTCGAGCAGCACGCTCTCCAGCTCGAACGGTGAGATCTTGTAGTCCGAGGCCTTGAAGACGTCGTCGGTGCGGCCGACGAACGTGACGTAGCCGTCGGCGTCCTTCGAGGCGACGTCACCCGTGTGGTAGTAGCCGCCGGACATCGCCTCGTCGGTCCGCCCGGCGTGGTCGCGGTACCCGGCCATCAGCGCGAGCGGGCGCTCCGCCAGGTCGATGCACACCTCTCCCTCGTCGGCGGGCTCCCCGCTGACCGGATCGACGAGCACGATCCGGTAGCCCGGCAGCGGACGGCCCATCGATCCCGGCTTCAGCGGCTGCCCCGGAGGGTTGCCGACCTGCGCCGTCGTCTCGGTCTGGCCGTAGCCGTCGCGCACCGTCAGGTCCCACTGCTCGCGGACCTGCTCGATGATCTCCGGGTTGAGAGGCTCGCCCGCCGCGACCGCCGTACGCAGGCTCAGCCGCCACGCCGTCAGGTCCTCCTGGATCAGCATGCGCCACACCGTCGGCGGCGCACAGAACGTCGTCACCTCGCACCGCCGCATGACCTCCAGCAGCGCGGGCGCGCCGAACCGCGTGTAGTTCAGGACCAGCACGCAGGCCCCGGCGTTCCACGGCGCGAAGACGTTGCTCCACGCGTGCTTGGCCCAGCCCGGCGAGGAGACGTTGAGGTGGACGTCACCGGGTCGCAGGCCGATCCAGTACATCGTCGACAGGTGCCCCACCGGGTACGAGGCGTAGGTGTGCTCGACCAGCTTCGGGCTGGCGGTCGTCCCGGAGGTGAAGTAGAGCAGCAGCGTGTCGCCGGCGTGCGTCGTCTCGCCGACGGCGTCGTACGGCTCGTGCCCGTACGCGTCGGCGAACGTCAGCCAGCCCTCGGCCGGGCCCACGGAGATCCGCGTCCAGTCCCCCTCCAGGCCCGCGAACTTCGCGGTGTCGGCGGCGCCGGTCACGACGTGGGCGACGCCGCCGCGCTCGATCCGGTCGCGCAGGTCGTCCGTTGTCAGCAGGGTGGTCGCCGGGACCACGACGGCGCCGAGCTTCATCGCCGCGAGCATCGTCTCCCACAGCTCGACCTGGTTGCCGAGCATGAGCAGGATCCGGTCGCCGCGGCGTACGCCCCATTCGTGCAGCCGGCCGGCGACCCGGCTCGACCGGTCGGCCAGCTCGGCGAAGGTCAGTTTCAGCTCGGAGCCGTCCTCCTCGACGATCCACAGGGCCGGCCGGTCGGGGGTCTCGGCGGCCAGCACGCCGTCGAACCAGTCCAGCGCCCAGTTGAATCCGATGACGTCCGGCCAGCGGAAGCCCCGGTAGGCGGTCTCGTAGTCTTCGGCGTTCGCCAGCAGGAAGTCGCGGGCGGCTCGGAATGTCGCGACGTCAGGAGTCATGTCGCGAATCTTGGCACCACACCCGCGCGTTCCGTAAGGGCCTTGTCACTCCCTCCGGTGATCGGACCGCCTCAGCAGGTCCAGGAGAGCGCGACCGCGCCCGTGGGGGAGAAGGAGACACCGGACTTCGCCACGGGCGGGAGCGCGGCGCACGCGGCGATCGTGTCGGCCGTGACCGACAGGACGGCCGACTGCCCCGCCGCGAGCCTGCCGCTCGTCGGGCCGGTGAGGTTGACGTACTGTCCCCGGCTCGCCGACCAGCGTACGGTGCCGCCCCGCGCGGTGAGCTTCACCGTACGGGAGTCGCCGGTCCCGGTGGACGCGACGACGAGCGTGCCCGGGGTCGGGCTCGTGGTCGGCGTCCGGCTGCGGGTGGGCCGCGGCGTCGCCTTCCGCCTCGACGGTGTCGGCGTCGGCGTCCTGGACGTACGCGTGGGGGTCGGCGTCGGCGTCGTGGACGTCGGGGACGGGTCGGGGGAGTCCGGGCTGTCCTCGGCCGACGGGCTGTCGGACGGGCCGGCGGTCCCGGCCGCGGCGGGGCGCCGCGCGTCGCCGGACGGGTGCCGGGAGGACGAGCCTCCGGTGACCAGGAAGATCGCGCCGGCCACCAGGAGCACGCACGCGGCGGCGCCCACGGCCGGCCACAGCGGGGGCACACCCCTCCGCGCGTCCTCGTGGGCCGGCCGGACGCGTTCCGCGTTCGCCGGCCAGCCCCAGGCGTCGAACGGCTCGGCGCGCTGCGCGAGGTGCATCCGGGTCTCGTGCCGGTCCGGGGCGGCGGCCAGGGACAGGACGGCCTCGCGCAGGCCGGAGGGGAGCGCCGCGACCGGCAGCACTTGCAGGAACCGGTTCGTCGACACCTTGCGCTTGCGGCGCTCCCGGCAGGTCGGGCAGGAGACGGTGTGCCGGACGAGCCTCCGGGAGACCTCCGGCGGCAGCGGCCACTCGTGCTCGTCGACCAGCGCGGCGACGCTCGGGCAGTCGTCCCGGCCGGTGCGCGCGATGACGGCGGCGGCGAGGGCGTCCTCGAGCTCGTCGCGGGACTCGGCGACCAGCTCGATCGCCTGCTGTGCCGAGACGCCGAGAACGCCGGTCAGCTCCTCGGCGGACAGCTCGTGGCGGACGGCCAGGTCCACCGCCTCGCGGTGCCGGCCCGGCAGCCCGGCGAGGGCGCTCTGCACGAGCCGGCGGGTCTCCAGGCGGCGCCGCCGCTCCTCGGCGTCGAGGAACGTGTCGTCGGCCTCCTCGGCGGCCGGGTTTCGCTCCTGCGGGGTCTCCGGATCGCGGAGGAGCCGCAGGCACTCGTTGCGCACGAGCGCGTAGAGCCAGCTGCGGAACCGCTCCGGCTCGCGCAGCTTGTCGATGTGCACCAGTGCGGCGATCAGGGAATCGTGGAGCGCGTACGCCGCCAGGTTCTCGTCGCGCAGCAACGCGTGGCAGTAGTCGAACAGACGTGGCGCGTAGACGTCGTATATTTGCGCGAGCGCGTTGGCGTCGCCGGCGCGCAGCTCCTGCGCCAACCGGCGGTCATCGACGCGACCGAGACTGGGCCAACCGGCCACAGCGACCTCCCGGAGGTGTGGTGTCGGACGCGCCCCCGGAAATAAGAAGGAGGCCCGACGCCCCGCTCCCGTCGGGCCTCCACATGAAAGACGCCGCATCGGAGACCACGGTTCACACGATCTCCAGATTTTTTTCAGCCGACTCTGCGGGCGGGTCGCCGAGCCGGATTTCCGCAGGTCAGTGCGTGATACGCCGGGCGATCGTGTTCAGGAAGATCCGCTGGATCTCCTGGGGCTTCATCGCCTGGTACGCCGCGCCGTCGGTCTCCGCGGCGATCCGCTGCATGGACGCCATGTCGACGTCCGGGCCGAACCCGATGAAGAGGACCATGACCGGTTCGGTCGGGTCCTGCTCCTTCCGCAACGTCCGGAGCAGGTTGCTCAGCGAGATGCCGTTGACGTCGTCGTTCTTGCCGTCCGTCAGCACGAGGACGGAGTTGTAGTAGCCCGTCTTGTACGTCTTCTTCATCGACCGGAACGCTGCCAGCACCGAGTCGTACAGCCCGGTGTTGCCGTCGGGCTTCGGCCGTACGCGGCCGAGCGCGGACAGGATCGCCTGGCGGCGCGTCCCCGACCCCAGTCGGGTCGACAGCGGGCCGATCGGCACCTCGGTGCGGTAGTCCTGGGTGCCCTGCAGGTTCGTGGAGAACGTCCACAGCCCCAGGTCGGTGTCGTCGGGCAGCATCGCGAGGCCGCCCTGGGCCACCTGGGCGGTCGCCTCCATCCGAGTGACGCCCTTGCCGACCGGCTGCGACATGGACCCGGACACGTCGAGGAGCGTCAGCATCCGGGTGCGCAGCGACAGCTTCGTCCAGGCCTGCATGACGTCGGTGACGTCGTTCGACGCGGGCGTCGGGAGGGCCCGCGGGATTCGCGGGCTCAGGCCGCTCGTGTTGCCGAACCCGGTGCCCGCCCGGCCGTCGGGCGTACGGAAGCCGAGGGCGCGCACCGCGGCATGGGCCTGATCGGTGCTCATCGCCTTCTCCAGCAGCGCCGCCGCACGGACCTTCGTGTCATCGTCGGTGGTCAGCGCGAAGGGGTGGTCGAGGTTGAGCATGCCCTCGTTGGGATAGATCGCGCTGGCCGGCGCGGCGGGCTTGCCCTGGTTGTACTTCCACACGGCCTGCTCGGGCGCGATCACGACGGGCGCCCGGCCATGGAGGTTCTTGTGGAAGCTCGCGAACAGCGCCTGGGTGTTCGGCGAGATGCTGTTCTGTACCTTGCGGGCGATCTGGGTGAAGATCGCGTCGGCGTTCGGGTCGCCCTGCAGCAGCATCCGCGTCATGACGACCGCGCCCAGTCCGCCCGCGTTGCGGCTCGGGTCGAGGATCTGCAGGTGCACGGAGTCGGCGGGCAGCATGTCGTTCTTGCTGACCGCGCCCGCAGCGAGGGCGTCGGTGGCCTTGAGCAGCATGTCCCAGGTCGGCCGGATGCCCTGGCCCTGGATCTTGTTGGCGAAGGACCGGGTGGTCGCGACGACGAGCGGGGTCTCGGCCACGCTCGTCGGCGTGCTGTTGACGGCGGCAGCGCCCTTCGGGGAGCTGCGCATCAGCGTGATCCATAGCGAGGAGTCCGGGATCCACACGTCCGGGGACACGTCACCCGGCACCGCGCCCTGACCGGACAGGATCGTGGACGTGCTCGCCGGGTCGGAGGCCTTCACTGTCGCCTTGACGCACTTGCCGTCGACGGAGTGCCTCTCCTTGGTGAACGACGTGGCGATGTCGCTGACCGCCGGGGCGATGTCGGGCGCCGCGGCGACCTTGAGGTTGATGGGCGTGCCGCCGCACTTGGTGCTGTCGGCGAGCGCGTACACGCCCGCGCCGAGCAGGATGGCCAGCCCGACCGCACCCGCCAGCGGGCCGACCAGGGCGCTGATGGAGCGCCGCCGCTGAATCCGGCGCCGGCCGGCACCGGGAGGCCCCGATCGGCCCTCGTCGGAGCCGCCCTGTCCCGGCCCACCGGAACCCGGACGGCCGGGACCCCCGGGACCGCCTTCTCCCGGGCCGTGACCCTGACCGCCCGGACCGGAGCCCGGCTGTCCAGGCCCACCGCCGTAGCCGGAGCCGCCGCCGGGCCCGGCCAGGCCGCCGCCCTGCCGGCCGAAGAACCCGCCGCTCGCCACGTACGAGGGGTCGCCCGGCTGATTGCCGCCGGGTCCGTAGGGATCGTTGCCGTAGGGGTCGCGCTCACCCGGGCGACCGCCACTGGGTCCGTACGAGCCGTTGCCGTAGCCGTCACGCTCGCCCGGCTGACCGCCGCCCGCTCCGTAGGAGCCGTTGCCGTAGGGGTCGCGTCCGCCTGGTCGACCGCCGGGCCCGTACGAGCCGTTGGCGTAGGGATCGCGCTCGCTCGGCCCGCCGCCGGGTCCGTAGGAGCCACTGCGGTGGCCGTCGCGCTCGCCTGGGCCGGAGTTGCCGGTGCCGTAGGGAACGTTGCCGTAGCCATTCCCCTCATTCGGGGCCGGACCGGGGCCGCCGTAAGCGCCTTGCGCGTCCTGGCCGGGACCGCCCCACCCGGGCGGGCGCGGCGCGAAGGGACCGGAACCGTCGCCGTACGCCTGGGGCCCGGTCGTGTGACCGTCTCCCGACGGCGGATGGCCGTCGCCGGGTGTCTCACCCGGGGGCATGTCGTTGCGGCGACGTCGGCTCACGGCTGTCCCATCTCGCGGCGGTCTGGGCTGAGTGTAGAGCGGAACTGTAGCGGTCTTCGCAATTCGTAACAAAGATGATCAAATACGATGATGCCGCAGGTCAGTCCAGTAAAGATCCACTGCAAACCCTGCGGTGTCCCGTCTCGGAAGCTCATTTCCGGTATCCGGAGCGCGCTATCACCCTTCGAGACCGCGCCGGACCGGGGCGTCGACGTTCTTACCGTCCGTTCACCGGCCCGCCCGTGGAATGTGGTCACTCTGTCACCCGGAGTCGCACCGGCCGCACCGCACTGACGACGCGGACCGCTTTGTCAAGCGCGGGTCAACTCGCCGGTGACTCTCTCGTCCCGCAGCCGCATCGGAGGCGTCGGCAGTGGTCACTCCCGGCATGACGCGATACTGAAGGTCATGGCCAGCCTGATCCCCGTGACCGACCCCGCCGACCCGCGACTCGCCGACTACGTGCGCCTTCGCGACGTCAACCTGCGCAAGAGCCTGGAGGCCGAGCACGGACTGTTCATGGCCGAGGGGGAGAAGGTCATCCGGCGGGCGGTCGCGACCGGGTATCCGGTGCGGTCGGTGCTGACGGCGCGGCGGTGGGTCGAGTCGTTGTCCGACGTGTTCGGCGACGCTCCCGTGTACGTCGCGGACGATGACGTGGTCGAGGCGGTGACCGGGTTCGCCGTGCATCGCGGGGCGCTGGCCTCGATGGAGCGCCTGCCCCTGCCGTCGGTCGCCGCCGTGCTGGCCGGTGACCGGCCCGCCCGAGGGACCGGCGGGCGCGGCGAAGGCGACGCCGCCCGGTCCGCGAGCGGCACCGGGCCTGCCAGCGGGGCCGGTGACGATGGGGACGCCGGTGGCCGGGGACGTTCGGCGCCTCCGCGCCGGATCCTCGTGCTCGAGGATCTGGTGGACCACGGCAACGTCGGGGCCATCTTCCGGTGCGCGGCGGCACTGGGGATCGACGCCGTGATCCTCTCGCCCAGGTGCGCCGACCCGCTCTACCGGCGGTCGGTGAAGGTGTCGATGGGGGCGGTGTTCGCCATTCCGTACGCCCGGATGGCCGACTGGCGCGACGGCCTGGCCGAGGTGCGCGCCGCCGGGTTCACGCTGCTCGCCCTGACCCCGGACCAGTCGGCGGTGCCGCTCCACAAGGTGCCGCGGGGCGAGCGGGCGGCCCTCCTGCTCGGTACGGAGGGCGACGGGCTGTCCTCGCGCTGGCTGCGGGAGGCCGACCATCCGGTCTGCATCCCCATGAGCGCGGGCGCGATGGCACTGGGCGTCGACTCCCTCAACGTGGTCGCCGCCACGGCCATCGCCTGCCACGAACTGATCCGCGACTGAGCCCGCCTCGAGACGCGTTCGTCACGCGGGCGGCGGGTCGGTCCAGTACGGGTCGGTGACGCCGCCCGGTGAGGCGAGCCCGGTGACGTCCCAGCCGGCGAGGCGGGCGCCGGCCTGGTAGGCGCTCTCGTAGAACGCCAGCACGGCGGCGCGGGGATCCGGCTCGGCCCGCGCGTCGTCGTACCGCAGGACGGCCAGGTGGCCGCCCCGCAACGGCGTCCACTGCGCGGCCGCGGGAGCCAGGGGCTCTTCGGCCAGCCCGCCGGGCTCCGGCGCCGTGTAGGAGTAGAAGGCCGGCTCGGGGAACGCCTCGTCACCGAACCAGAAGCCGAAGCTGATCACCTCTCGGGAGTACGCCTCGCGGGTCACCGGATCGGCCTCGGGCGGCTGGTCGATCACGCGGTCGGAGAAGCGTGTGCACGCGATGTCGAACGTGTGCCAGAAGTGGTGGACCGGGCTGATCTTCCCCGAGTAGCCCGCGGCGAACTCCTCCAGCAGGAGGTTCACCTGGCTCAGCACCTGCCAGTACCGCGTGGCCAGGTAGGGGTCGTACGCCCTGTGCTCGGTGTCCTCGGCGAACGGCCGGCCGGAGTCCGGCAGGTCGAAGGGCCGCGGGATGGCCAGGTCGACCTCGACCCCCAGGCCGGCCAGCACGCGCAGGACGTCCCGGTAGAACGCCGCGACCGATCGGGGGCACAGCGGGAACGACGCCGCCTCGCCGTCCAGCGTGGTGACGATCAGCCGATGGGCGACGAAGTCGAAGTCGATGGTGAAGATCGGGCCGCCGTCGGCCCGGCCCGTCGGCCGCGTCGTCAGCCCGCGTCCCGTCAGGTGGAAGGGAACGCCCCACCAGTGGTCGCGCCGAATCCCGGCGGCGAGCCGGACCTTCCCGACCACCTGGGCGAAACGGTGAATCGTCTCCTTGGTGTCCCGCCATTCGGCGAGCGGCATCGCGGGGAACAGCTCCATGCGATCCCTCTTCCCTGCACGGGCCGCGCCCAGACCTGCGGTGGGTCCAGCGGCTCAATCCGAAATAGGGCTCCAGGCTCTGTATGCGGCGTTATCCGGACCCAATACTGAGCACCCGGACCGGTCCTCTCCGCCGCTTTTAATCCCCCGAAAGAGGCTCTTGTGGCAAAGGTTCGTATATTCGCCTCCGCCCTCGCTCTCACGTCGCCGCTCGTCCTCGTGGCCGCGACCGGTGCCCAGGCGTCCACCGTCTCCTCCTCCGCCTCCTCGTCCGCAGCCGTTCCGGCCAAGCCCGCCGGCGCGGTGTCGGCGGCCGCGGTCACGAAGTCGTTGAAGTTGGTCACGCAGGAGCAGTCGAAGAACTACTACTGTGGCCCGGCCGCCGGGCGCGCCGTCGTGTCGTCGTTTCTGCCGAAGAAGTCCCTGCCCAGCCAGAAGACGATGGCCGGGTACATGCACACCAAGCCGCCGGGCGGGACCGGCGCCAACTGGGTCGCGATCGGCATCAACAAGGCCATCCATCTCGGGTCCTACTACCAGAACCTCCATCCCACGTCCTCGGGCTTCGTATGGAACGCGGTCACCTACGACGTCGGCACCAAGAAGCACCCGCTCGTCGCCCGGGTACTGGTCGGTGCGAAGCCCTGGTCGCATTCGAGCAACAAGGATGGCCACTTCATGGTCATCTACGGCTACCACTCCGACTCCAAGGGGAAGCAGCTGTACTGGTGGGACCCGGCGGACAACACCTTCCACCACTCGTCGCTGAGCTCGTCCTGGACCGCGATCTCGAAGGGCAACAAGAACCTCCTCGGCTTCTACCCCAGCTGAGCCGGACGCCCGCCTCACCTCGGCATCCGTACGGCAACGGCCGGTCCTCTCCGACGCTTCGGAGGGGGCCGGCCTTTCGCGCGTCCGGGGTCATGAACCCGGGGCGTCCTGAGACTTCCGGATCCGGTCGAGCTCCTGCTCGGCCCATTCGGCCCAGTCCCGCTGCGTGGCCGTGAACCGCAGGCCCCATTCGAGGGCGATCCGGCCGTACACCGACAGCGAGTCCTCGCCCTCGGCGACGGCCGGGAGCAGCTCCCCGAGGTTCCGGTGATACTCCTCCGCGGCCTCGGCCCGGCGGCGGAGGTACGCGCGGGCCTCCTCGGGTTCGAGGATGCCGAGGAAGAACACGCGCAGGAGCATGTCGCTGCGGCGGGCCACCGGGGTGGGTTCGACCTCGGTCAGCCAGTGGCGCAGCTCGGCCCGGCCGGCGTCGGTGATCGCGTACTCCTTGCGGCCACGGGGGCCTTCGGCGACCACGGTGACGAATCCGGCGTCGGAGAGTTTGCCGAGCTCGCCGTACAGCTGGCTCTGGGTGGCGGGCCAGACGTTGGCGAGCGAGATCTCGAAGATCTTCAGCAGGTCATAGCCGCTGGCGGGCCCTTCGGAGAGGAGGCCGAGCACGGCGTGTCGGAGGCTCATGACCTGAGCCTACATTCCACTGTTGACATGTCGCTAGTGGAGGTTCTACTTTCGACCTGTCACTACTGGAATGTCATCGGGAGCGCCCCGTGCTCAGCTACCTCCGCACCTTTCTCCCCTGGATCGCCTTCGCGGTGATCAGCACCCCGCACGACTCGCGGTACGGCGCGCTCGTCGGCGCCGTCCTGGCGGTCGTGCTCCTCGCGTCCGAGCGCCGGAAGGGCCGCCCCTGGGACGCCCTGATCATCGAGGTGACCTCGATGGCGTTCTTCGGCGCGCTCGCCATCGCGGCGTTCACCGTGGCCAAGGCGCCCCTCGGCGCGTACGGTTCGGCCGTCTCCGACGCCTGGCTCGCCCTGGTCGCCTGGGGGTCCCTGGCCATCCGCCGGCCCTTCACTCTCGGCATCGCCCGGACGATGACCCCGCCGGAGATCCACGGCAGCCCGATCTTCTACCGGGTCAACGCCGTCATCACCGCCGCGTGGGCGCTCTCCTTCACCGCGATGGCGATCGTGCTGGCGGTGCTGGTCGACGTCGCGCCCCACGCCACCGGGCTGAGCATCGCCGTCAAGGTCGTCGGCTTCGTCCTCCCGGCGCTGTTCACCGCCCGCTACCCCGAGACCGTCCGGGCCCGCCAGAACGCCGCCGCCTGATGAACCTCCCCGACTACCTCACCGGCCTGAAGGCCCCGGTCCCCGACGAGATCGACGCCGTCGACCTGGCCGTCACCGGCACCCTGCCCCCCGAGCTGACCGGCCGCTACTTCCGCAACGGCCCCAACCCCCTCCCCGGCCGGGACCCCGGCCACTGGTTCGCCGGAGCCGGCATGCTCCACGGCGTCCGGCTCCGCGACGGCCGCGCCGAGTGGTACCGCAACCGCTGGGTCCGGACCCGCGAGCTGGACGGCGCGCCGTTCGTCGGCCCGGAGGGGGTCGACCTGACCGCGACACCGGCGAACACGAGCGTCATCCGGCACGCGGGCCGCATCTTCGCCCTCGTCGAGACCGGCCTGCCGTACGAGATGACGCCCGAGCTGGACACCGTCGGGCCGTACGACTTCGGCGGCCGGCTGACGACCGCCATGACCGCGCACCCGAAGACCGACCCGGTCACCGGCGAACTGCACTTCTTCGGCTATGGCTTCGGCCCCCCGTACCTCACCTACCACCGCCTCTCGGCAGCGGGCGAGCTGGTGGAGAGCCGGGTCGTGGACGTCCCGGGACCGACGATGATCCACGACTTCACGATCACCGAGCACCACGTGATCTGGCTGGACCTGCCGGTGGTGTTCGACCGGGAGCTCCTCGGATCCGGTATGCCGTACCGCTGGGACGACGCGTACGGCGCACGGCTCGGGGTGATGCCGCGGGACGGCGGCGAGACCCGCTGGTACCCCATCGACCCCTGCTACGTCTTCCACGTCGGCAACGCCTCCGAGGACGCCCAGGGCCGCATCACACTCGACGCCGTCCGCTACACCCGCGCCGGTTTCACCGGTCTCTGGAGGAGCATCGGCGGCACGCCCGACCCGGCCGCCGCCGCGGCCGCGAGCGGAGGCGCGTCCCTGTACCGGTGGACGCTGGACCCGGCGACCGGCGCGGTCAAGGAGGAGCCGCTCGACGACCGCGACGTCGAGTTCCCCACCCTCAACGACGACCGGCTCGGCAGGGGAAGCCGCTTCCTCTACACCGTCATCGGCGACGCGATCGTCAAGTACGACACCCGCGACGGCGGCGCCCGCGTACGGGACCTGGGGAAGTCTCCCGGCGAGGCGGTGTTCGTCCCCGCGGCCGACGCCCGCGCCGAAGACGCCGGATGGCTGCTGTCGATCGTCACCGACCGCGCCGGCGACGGCTCGGAACTGCTCGTCCTCGACGCCGCCGAGCTGGAGTTCGCCGCCTCCGTACGCCTGCCGCGCCGCGTGCCGGCGGGCTTCCACGGCAACTGGCTGACGGACTGAGCTGGGGGGCGCTTCCCCAGGTCGCGGCCGAGTCCGTACGGTGGCCTCAGCGAATCCGCGAACTTCGTCCCGGAGACGTGTCCGGGTCGTGCCCCCGGCTCCGACGTCCCGGGTGAGAGGCACCGGAACGGGTGCCGGCGGAGAGGAGAGATCGTGAAGTACATGATCTTGATTTACGGATCACAGCGCGACTATGACGTCCTCAGCGGGACGGCGGCCGGCGACCGGCCGGCCTGGTCGCCGGAGGACGTCGCGGCGCTGCACGGGTTCATGGGGAAGTGGAACAACGACCTGGTCGAGTCCGGAGAGTTCGTCGACGCCCAGGGTCTGACCGCCCCCGTGCACGCCCGGCGGATCAGCCTCCGCGACGGCGTCCCCGTGGCCACCGACGGCCCGTACGCGGAGACCCAGGAGGTCCTCGCCGGGTACACGATCGTCGACTGCGCGAGCTTCGACCGGGCGACCGAGATCGCCGCCCGCCTGGCGGACACCCCCCATCCGGAGAACGCCGTCCTCGACAACGAGTGGCACGTGGACATCAGGCCGATCGTCGGCTCGGCGGCGGAGCTGGACCTGTGAACCCATGACCGAGGGCACCGAGGACCTGATGCGCCGCCTCGCGCCGCAGGTCCTCGGCGCGGTCGTCCGCCGCTACGGCCACTTCGACGCGGCCGAGGACGCCGTGCAGGAGGCGCTCCTCGCCGCCTCCGCCCAGTGGCCGAAGGACGGTCTCCCCGACGACCCGCGGGCGTGGCTGATCACCGTCGCCGCACGCCGGCTGACCGACCTGCTCCGCGGCGAACAGGCGCGACGCCGCCGCGAGGACCTCGTCGCCCGGTCGATCCCGCCCGACCGATGGCTCGCGCCCGCTGCGGACCGGCCCGCCGACGCGGACGACACGCTCACCCTGCTCTTCCTCTGCTGCCATCCCGCGCTGTCGCCCGCCGCGCAGATCGCGCTCACGCTGCGGGCGGTCGGCGGCCTGAGCACCGCGGAGATCGCCCGCGCGTTCCTCGTGCCGGAGGCGACCATGACCCGGCGCATCACCCGCGCCAAGCAGCGCATCAGGGACAGCGGCCTGCCCTTCGCGCCGCCGAGCGCCGCCGACCGCGCCGACCGGCTGGGCGCCGTCCTCCACGTCCTCTATCTCGTCTTCACGGAGGGCTACGCCGTCACCGCGGGCCCGGACCTGCAGCGGGCGGACCTGGCGGCCGAGGCGATCCGGCTCACCCGCCTCGCCCACCGGCTGCTGCCCGACGACGGCGAGGTGACGGGTCTGCTCGCGCTCATGCTGCTCTCCGACGCACGCCGCACCGCGCGCACCGGACCGGACGGCGCGTTGATCCCCATGGCCGAACAGGACCGCACGCTCTGGAACGCCGACCTCATCGCCGAGGGCGTCGCGCTCATCACCCGGGCGCTCTCCCACGGGCCGCCCGGCCCGTACCAGCTCCAGGCGGCGATCGCCGCACTGCACGACGAGGCACTGGACGCCGCGACGACCGACTGGCCGCAGATCCTCGCGCTGTACGAACTGCTGCTGCGGATCCGCGACAACCCGGTCGTGCGGCTGAACCACGTCGTCGCCGTCGCCATGGCCCGCGGCCCACGAGAGGCCCTCGACCTGCTCACCCGGCTGGAACAGGAGGACCGGCTCCCGGCGGACCACCGCCCGACCGCGGTCCGCGCCCACCTGCTGGAGATGGCGGGACATCCCGCAGCGGCCCGTACGGCCTACGCGGCGGCGGCCCGGCGCACGACCAGTCTTCCCCAGCAGCGTTACCTGAACGCCCAGGCCACCCGTCTCACCGACGACCGGTGACCTCAGGCGGTGCCCGGGCGTGCGAGGTGAGCCTCTCGTGCGGTAGCCGGGCGGCGGCTCCGGCCGGGACCGGGCCGTACGGCCGGCCGCGGACGCGTTAGCGTGGGCGACGGCCCTGCCCGCGGGTCTTACGGTCGAGTCTTCCGGTGGATCGTCGCGCCAGGGGCGTACCAGCCCGCCTTCTTCCGTACGGCCGGGGACGCGTCTCCGTTTTTTGGCGGCCGCGCGGCGATACCCGGTCCCGCCCGCACACGAATGGCCCGTAACTCCATTGACGACCAGGACGGATGCGCGGTCCGACAGCACTTCGTGCGCGAAACGGCCCCCGGTCCCGACGCTGTCGTCGGGAGCGGGGGCCGTTCGTTATGCGAAGACCGTCAGCGCGCGCGGCGGGGGCCGCGAACCTTACGGTGAGCGCCCTTCGCCTTGGCGGCGGCGTTGGCGTCCTTGGTGTTCGCCTTGCCGAGCCGCACCTGCGTCAGCAGTAGCCCGAACGCCACCAGCAGCGCGGCGAGCCAGGCCGCCTGCGTGCTGGCCAGCTTGTCGAACGTCAGCTCGTCCGGCCCGTCGGCGGCGTTCTGCATCGACTGCGAGTTGCCGGCGTTCTGCATCGGCGCCGTGGCCGGATCCTGCGCCTGAGTGTTGTTCTGGCCCTGCCCGATGTTCGGCAGCGCCGGGTTCTGCTGCGCGGCGACCGACGGCGACGTGTTCGCGCCGTTCGTCGCCCCGCTGCCGGAGTTCAGGTTCCCCGTCGGCGTCGACGCCCCTGAGCCACTCCCGCTCCCGGACCCTGACCCACTGCCCGACCCGGACCCTGACCCGGATCCGCTCGAGTGCGAGGGCTTCGGCGTCGACGACTTCGACGGCGTCGGCTTCGTCACCGTGAAGCTCCCTGCCCCGCTCGCTTCCTTCGCGTTGGTGGAGGCGACATAAGCCCTTACGGTGACGGTGCCCTTGGTGAAACTGCTCGGTACGGAGACCGTGATCGCCACATGCCGGGAGTATGTAAGCGACCCGATCCTGTAAGCGCGGTCGTGCGTGACGTTGCAGGTAACGGTGGCCTGGTTGCTGTCCACCGTGAGCACCGCGCCGGTAACCGTGCCCCCCTTTGGCGACACCAGCACGTCCAGGGCGTAGCTTCCGCCCGACTTCGCCGAACTAGGAGCGTTCAGCACGGATACCGACATAGTCGGATCCGGCGTCGGCGTGGGAGTAGGGGTGTCCGTCGAGCTCTTCGTCGGTGACGCCGACGTGGAGGGAGATGAAGACTTGCTCGTCCCGCTCGAAGGTGTCGCCGATTTGCTGGTATCACCGGATGCCAGGGCTGGGGGAGAGTTGCCGACGATCAGGACGATCCCTGCGCCGAGAACGATGACCAGCGGGTTTCGTGCCGATCGTGCGAGCACTGCTCACAACCTCCCCATCGCACCGTAAAGACATCACCCCGGCTTACCCCGGGGAGTCAGGTATGAATCATGCGATCACGTGAAAGCCGATCAATCAACCGTGCTAACGGAGTTATATCGCAGCAACCTCTAGATGAGCTCTTGGTGAAGCCCAGTGATCTCGTCCTGGGACACCCAGGCCTGATAGACGCCGATGTCCACGCGTTCGAGCTCGAGGGCTGCGGCAACGGGCGCGCGACCGCCGCTGTACTCGACGCGTACCCAGCCCTCATGCTCGCCGATGACGACGAACGGCTCGCCGCGCCAGGTACAGCGGGTCCGGACGTAGCGCAGGCCGCCGACCTGGTCCTCGCGGACGACCAGTAGGAACCGGTCGGGCCGTACCTCGGTGAAGCCGTCCACCGGCACGGTGGAGTACAGCCGGACCTCACCGTCGACTCCGGGCACCGCGTCATAGTCGGTGCCCTGCCAACGAGCGACGTAGCCGTCTCTGATCAATTGTCCTTCTCCCACACGAGCCGATCCGCGTCGTACCTGGCGACGAACCGTTCGGACCCGTCGCTGCTGATGACGTACATCTCCGAGCTGTGCGGGAGCCTGAAACTTTCAGCCTTGTACTCCGGGATGCTGCCCGCGCTGCCAGGGGCGAAGCCGTCGCCCGTGAACGGGGGCGGCTCCACCACCCAGCCGTCCTCGCCCCATTCCTTGACGGCGTCCTCGTTCGTGCCGCCGAACGGCGTGCGGTAGAGCCCGGCGCGGTACGCCGCCCAGCGGATGACGTACACCTCCCGGTCGTCGACCGTGAAGGGCGACCCGTCGCGGGTCAGGCCCAGGCACTCGTAGAGCCGCTGCGGCGTGTTCAGGTCGATGACGTCCTGGACGCGGTGCACGAATCCGGCGACCCGGTCATACGCCTTGTCGAGGTACCAGGGGACCTGGTCGTGGACCAGCACCTTCTGCATGATCGTGAACGCCCCGTCGGCGGGGGTGCGCGGCTCAGCCTGATCGGCGACCACGGCCTGGGGTTCAAGCCGGGCAGCGGTCGGCGGCATCATCTCGGCCGGGACCTGGACCCCGGTCGGCGCCTGTGCCGACTCCGGCTCGGCAGCCGGCGGTGCGGTCGCCGTCGGGAGCGAGATGCTCGCCGGGATCTGTGCCGGTCCGGGTTCGGCGGTCGGCGGTGCGGTCGGCGTCGGGACCGGGGTGCTCGCCGGGGCCTGTGCCGGTCCGGGTTCGGCGCCCGATGGTGCGGTCGGCGTCGGGACCGGGATGTTCGCCGGGGCCTGTGCCGGTCCCGGTTCGGCGGTCGGCGTCGGGAGCGAGATGGTCGCTGGGATCTGTGCCGGTCCGGGTTCGGCGCCCGATGGTGCGGTCGGCGTCGGGACCGGCATGCTTGCCGGAATCTGTGCCGGTCCTGGTCGGGCGGCCGACGGTGCCGCTTCCGCCGGGACCGGGATACCGGCCGGGCCCGGCGCCGGCTGCGGCAGCGGCGGGGCCGTGGGTGCCGCGAGCGACCCCGGGGCCGCGATCGGCTCCGGCGGTGGCCCGGCGGGGGGCTGGTGAGGTTCGGCGGAGCCGCTCTGAGTGAGGTTGCCGGGGGCCGCCAACGCGGAGGACGGCGCGGTCGGAGTGGCGGCGCGGTTCGCGAGCGAGGTGGCGATCGCGTGGATCCGCTCGCCGGACAACGCGATCTCGATCGGGGTTCCGGGGTTCACCGAGACGTCCCAGCTCGACTCCTGCCATGCGGTGAGGAGGTCGGCGAAGGTCGGCATGACGAACCCGGTGGTGCCGACCGCTTCCTTCATCCAGTCGAAGGAGGTGAACGCGAGCACCGACGCGCGGCCCCGGACGGACACCTCCGCCCAGGGGAACGCCGGGTCGCTCGGCGGCGTCTGCACGGTCGGCGGCGTACGGCTCCAGACCGGCAGGAAGACCGAGGCCTCGAGCAGCGCCTGCAGGAACTCGTCCGGATCGTGCCGAGCCTCGAACAGGCGCCGTTCGGCGTCGTTCTGTGCGGGGAAGTCGCTTGCCAGGCGTTCGGCGGCCTCGTCGTCGACGCGGCGCGACATCGCCGTGATGTGGTCCCCGGGGATCGTGACGCCGATCGCGGAGCCGTCGTTCATGACGAGGTCCCACGCCGGGTCCGGCCAGTACCGCAGGATCTTCGTCAGGTCGGACAGGATGAACGGGTGGCCGCCCATCGCTTCGCGCATCCGGCTCGGCCCGGTGAACAGCGGCACGACGGTCCGTCCGCCGGACTCCCGGGTGTACCACTGGAAACCGGGACGCCCGGGGCCCAGCATGAGGTCGCCGCCCTCGACCATGGGTACCCAGATCTGGCTTGCGCCCAGGAGCGTCCGCAGGAGTCCCTCGCGGTCGTCGCGCGAGGCGGCGTCGTAGAGCAGGCGTTCTTCTTCGTCCAGGGGGATGAAGTCGGCGTCCGGCGTGAAGTGTGGCGTGAGGGGCGCGTCGGAGGAGACCGGCCGCGGCTCGCCCGGCGTGGGTGCGTCGGCCGGGGAGGACGTGGGGCCGACGTCCGCCTGGCCGGGTCCCGGGGGCATCGGTTCGTCGTCGGAGACGATCGGCATGGGGGCGGTCGCCGCCACCGGTGGGGTGCCCTCCGCCGGGGCGGGCGGCACCGCGCCGGCGGTGGAGAACGAGGGGTACGGCGGTGCCTCTCCGGCCGGTGTCCATCCGTCGGGCGCGCCCCCGGCCGACTCCTCGGTCGGCCTGCCGCCGGCTGACTCTGCGGCCGGCGCGCCCGCGTCCAGCCTGTCGTCGGCCGACCCCTTGGTCGGCGCGTTCCCGGTCGGCTCCGCGGTCGGCCTGCCGCCGGCCGAGTCGGCAGTCGGTCCGCCCCAGGCCGGCCTGTCGTCGGCCGGCTCTGCGGTCGGTGCGCCTCCGGTCGGCTCTTCGGCCGGCCTTCCGCCGGACTGCTGCTCCCTGATCGACGCCTCTCGGGCGAACGCCTCCGCGGTCGGCGCGTCCGCGATCGTCGTCTCGCCGAACGACTCCTCCCAGGCCGGCGGGGCCGGGTACGGGCCGGACGCGGGCGGGGGACCCTGCGGCGGCGGAGTGGGGAACGCGAGGCCGGGGAAGGGCGCGGTGTCGGTGACGGGTGCCGGGGCCGGTTCGCCCGAAGCCGGCGGGTGTGCGTCTTCGAGGGGCGTCGGGGCGGGTTCGCCCTGGACCGGAGAGTGCGTGTCGCCGAGAGGCGCCGGGCCGGGTTCGCCCGGGGCCGGAGGGTGCGCGTCCGCGAAAGGAGCCGGGGCCGGTTCGCCTCGGACCGGAGAGTGCGTGTCCCCGAGAGATGCCGGGCCGGGTTCGCCCCGGACCGGCGAGTGCGCGTCCCCGAAAGGAGCCGGGGCCGGTTCACCTTGGACCGGCGGGTGTGCGTCTTCGAATGGAGTCGGGGTGGGTTCACCCGCCGCAGAAGGGTGCGTGTCCCCGAAAGGAGTGGGAGCCGGTCCGCCCGGGGCCGGAGGATGCGTGTCCCCGAGAGGTGCCGGGGTGGGTCCGCCCGGGGCCGGAGGGTGCGCGTCCCCGAAAGGCGCGGGGGCCGGTCCGCCCAGCGGAGGATGCGCGTCCGCGGGAGGCGCCGAGGCGTCTCCGGGCCACGGTGGAACGGCACCCGACTCCAGAGCGGACGGTTCGGCCGGTGGTACGGGCGGGAGTGACGTCTCCGATACCGGTGGGAACGACAGCGACCCGTGGTCCGGTGCCGCTTCGCCGGTGTACTGCCCGGTGGGCGTGGCCTGCCCGTGAGTCGCCTCCTGCTCGGCCGCCGCGCCGTACGTCATCTCCTGGCCGGCTTGCGCGCCGTAGGGCGTCCCCTGCTCGGCCTGCGCACCAAAGGGTGTCTGTTCGGCTTGCGCGCCGTAGGGCGTTCCCTGCTCAGCCTGCGTGCCAAAGGGCGTCTGCTCGGCCTGTGCACCAAAGGGCGTCTGCTCGGCTTGCGAGCCGTACGGCGTCTCCTGGTCGGCCTGCGCGTCGTGAGTGATCTCCTGCCCGGCGGACGAGTCGTGGATCGCCTCATGCCCGGTCGGTGCGGTGTGCGTCCCGTGAGGCGCCTCCTGCTCCGTCGGCGGCTGGCCGGCGGGACCGGTTTCCGGGGCGGGCGGCGCCTCCTGGGCGGGCGGGAGGTTCGCGGTGAGCTGTCCGACGAACCAGGCGGGCAGGTACCCCTCGATCGGCAGCCCGGAGTTGACCGCGAGCCACCAGTCGCTGTCCGGCCAGGTGTTCGCCATTTCCGCCAGCGGCATTCGGACGAAGTGCTCGTAGCCGGGGCCGAGGCAGGCGCGCGCTGCCTCGACCGACGTGTAGGCGAGTATGTGGGTGCGACCCTCGTGCGTGCTGGTCGGCCACGTGAACGCCGGCTGTCCGGGGTCCGGTTCGACCTGTGGCAGCGGAAGGACGAGTTCCGCCACGCTCAGCAGCTTGAAGTAGGCGTTCTGGTCGCCGTCGCCTAGGGCGTCGCGCAGCTGCTGCTCGAGTTGGTTCGCGGGCTCCCATGTGCCGGTCATTCGCCACCCCCCGGAAGCTCTTTGCACAAGAGGTCCACCGTACCGGGAGCAAACCGGCGGCGCGCACGAGTATCGGCAGCCGATCGGACTTACCCGGACGAACTGTCACTTTCAATACCGCTGACCAGCAGCGGAGCGGATCGTCAGGCGGTGAGCCGCCGTAGCGCGGCCAACAGACGGTCGATGTGCTCGTCCGTGGTGCCGATGCCGAAGCTGGCCCGCAGCGCGGTGCCGTCGCCGTCACCGCAGCCGCCTCGCCCGTCGCCGACCAGTCGCCGGACGAACGGGTGCGCGCAGAACTTCCCGTCCCGTACGCCGATGCCGTACTCGTCGGACAGCGCGGTGGCGACGGCGCGGGACTCGCGGCCCTCGACGACGAACGACACGATGCCGACGCGCGGGTACTGGTCGCCCCACAGCGACAGTTCCCGTACGCCGGGGATGGCCGCCAGGCCGGTCCGCAGCCGCCGCAGGAGGCGCTCCTCCTCCGCGACGAGGGTCTCCCAGTCGGTCAGGGCCTCGCACGCGGCTGCGAGCGCGATGACGCCGAGGACGTTCGGCGTGCCGGCCTCGTGTCGCTGCTGCGGGTCCGCCGACCACGTCACGTGCTCGCCGACGCTCGCGGTGGCGCCGCCGCCCAGGAGGTACGGCTCGGCGGCGCGCAGCCAGTCGGCGCGGCCGACGAGGCAGCCCGCGCCGAACGGCGCGTACAGCTTGTGCCCGGAGAACGCGACGTAGTCGACGTCGAGCGCGCCCATGTCGAACGGCCGGTGCGGGACGAGCTGTGCGGCGTCGACCGCGATGCGGGCGCCGTGCGCGCGGGCGACGGCGGAGAGCTCGGCGACGGGCCACAGCTCGCCGGTGACGTTGGAGGCGGCGGTGACGACGAGCAGGCGCGGCCCGGCCGGCGCCGCGGCGAGTGCCTCGCCGGCCGCCGCGAGGGCCGCCGCCGGGGATTCGGGAGCCGGGAGCCGTACGACGCGGTTGCCGCGCTCCCAGGGCAGGAGGCTCGCGTGGTGCTCGGACTCGAACACGACGACCGTGGTGCCGCGCGGCAGGGCGTGCGCGAGGAGGTTCATCGCGTCGGTGGTGTTGCGGGTGAACACCACGGCGTCGCGCCGCCACGCGCCGACGAACTCCCGGACGACCTCGCGGGCGCGCTCGTACCGGTCGGTCGTCACCTGCGAGGCGTATCCCGCGCCGCGGTGCACGCTGCTGTAGTAGGGGAGGGCGGCGTCGAGCGCGTCGCGCACCGCCTCCAGACAGGGCGCGCTCGCCGCGTAGTCGAGGTTCGCGTACGGAACGGTCCGGCCGTCGGCGAGGGGCACGGGGACGCCTTCACCCACGACGCGCAGGGCGGGACGGGTGATGGGGGGCAGATCGAGTACAGCGGACAACACACACCTCCAGCGGGGCCTGGGACCCCGCGAGGGGTCCGCGCTTGTCCGGCACGGTCGTGTCGGACCCGGTCATCACCCGGGGCACCCCGCCACGGACGGAGGGTTGCCGGCCAGCAAGCCGGGGCTTCGCGCTGGCACTCGTGACCTGACGGCGAGTATAGAGCACCCGCCCGAAGAACGCCGTTTCGGCGTCGCGTGACCGCTTCTCCACGATTGAATACGGGCACGGGAGTTCGACGAAGGGAGAGCAGGGCGATGCGGGGTGGATGGCGGCGGCCGGCGGGGGTCGTCCTGGTCGCGGTGTGCGCGGCCGGGTGTGGCGTCGGCACGAACAAGGGCCAGGTCTGCAAGGACGCCGTCAAGGCGGTCGGGTCCTACAACGCGACCCTGAACCGCATCTCACCGGACGACATCACCCAGTGGAAGCAGGCGGCGGCGTCCCTCGCCACGCGGTTCGACGCGCTCGCCCGCGAGTCCGACGACAAGAAGCTGAGCCGGACGCTGAGCGGCATGGCGACCGAATGGCGGGGCGTCAGCACGGGCATCAGCCCACGCGACATCTCCCGCATGCAGAGCGTCGTCCAGCACCAGCCCACCGCCCTGGCCACGGCCTGCAAGTGAACGAGTGAGCGCCCGCCGCCGCAGGGCCGCGGGCGCTCAGCCGCTCAGAACGCTCAGAAGATGGAGTTGGGGTCGCCGCCCTCGTACACGCGGCCCGTGGGCTGGCCGGTCGGGCCGCCGGTCGGCGGGTGGCTCGGCGGGCCCCCGGTCGGCGGATGGTGAGTCGGCGAGGACGGGTGGGACGGCCTGGTCGTCCGGGGCCTCGAGAAGCTCGGGTGCGGTTGCGGCTGGACGGGAGTCGTCGGGTACTGGCGCCCGCCGACGTACACCGACGGATCCCCGAACGACTTCACCGGCATGTCCGCGTCGGCCTTGACGAGGAAGTTGTGCCAGATCGTGGCCGGCAGGTCACCGCCGTACGAGGAGTAACCGGGGAGGCTCAGCGCCTTGTTGTCGCTCCGGAAGATGCCGACCGAGGCGGCCAGCTGCGGGATGAACCCGTTGAACCAGATCTGCTTGCCGCTCGAGGTCGTCCCGGTCTTTCCGGCGGCGTTCCGGTCCGGCAGCGCGGCATTGGTGCCGGTGCCCGCGTCGACGACCTTCTGCATCGCGTACGTCGCGTCCCGGGCGATCTGCGTGCTGAAGACCCGCTTGCCGGTGGTCGGGACGACGCGCTTCTTGCCGTTCCGGTCGGTCACCGACCGTATGACGTGCGGCGCGTGGTAGACGCCCTCGGACGCGAACGCGGCGTACGCGGCGGCCTGCTGCTCCACGCTGACGTCGATGACGCCGAGCGGGAACGTGACGGCGGTGTTGGCGCCGTTGGCGGTCAGCTGCGCCTTGGGAATGCCGAGCTTCTCCGCCATCTCCATCACCTTGTCGTTCCCGATCTTCTGGGCGATGTTGACGTACGCGGTGTTGATCGACTGTTGGGTCGCGGTGACGAGGTTGACCGGGCCGAAGTCCTCGTGGTTGTCGTTCTGGATCGGCTGTTTGCTGCCGTCGAACGTCTGGTCGTCGCTGCCGTCGACCTGGTCGTCCAGGGACATCCCGTCGTTCAGGGCCGCGGCGAGGACGTACGGCTTGAAACCGGACCCCGGCTGCACCTTGGCGTCGAACGCGCTGTTGAAGTTGTTGTCGAGGTACTGCTTGCCGCCGTAGAACGCGTTGATCTCACCGGTCGACGGGTCGACGGACACCAGGCCGGCCATGATCTTGCTGGAGGCGCTCGAGGGCATGCTGTCCTCCACGGCCGCCTTGGCGTCGTCCATCAGGTCCTTGTCGAACGTCGTACGGACCTTCAGCCCGCCGTAGTTGATCTGGTCCGTGGTGTAGCCCATGCGTAGCAACTCGGCCTTCGCCAGGTCGTACATGTAGCCCTTCTCGCCCGCGAAGATGGACTTGATCTTCTCCTTCTTGGGCAAGGGGAACCGCATGGCCGCGGCCTGCTGCGGGGTGATGCTCCTCATCTGGACCATGCCGTCGACGACGTACTTCCAGCGGCTCTGCATGTAGGCGCGAGCTCGAGGGTTGGACGTGTCGGTCGCGGTGGTGGGCACCTGGATGGCCGCGGCGATGTAGGCGCCCTCGGCGGGTGTCAGGTCCTGGACGTCCTTGTTGTAGTACGCCTGGGCGGCCGCCTGGATGCCATAGGCGTCCCGGCCGAAGTAGATCGTGTTGAGGTACGTCTGGAGGATCCAGCTCTTGTCCTTCTCGCGCCCGACCTTGAGCGCGATCATGATCTCCTTCAGCTTTCGCGACGCCGTGCGCTGCTGGCTGAGGCCGCTGTAGTAGTTGCGGACCATCTGCTGGGTGATGGTCGACCCGCCCTGCATGGAGCCGCCGGTCGCCGTCGCCCAGATCGCACGGGCCGAGCCCTTCAATGACACCCCGGGATCGCTGTAGAAGCTGCGGTTCTCCGCGGAGATCACGGCGTCCCGTACCGGCTTCGGCACCTTGGACAGGGGGACCGGCTGCCGGTTGGTGCCCTTCGTCAGGATGACGCTCTTGCCGTCGCTGAAGTAGAACGTCGACGGCTGAGCGTTGGCCAGGGGCTGGGAGGAGGTCGGTACCGGCGTCATCAGGTACGCGACGATGAAGCCGGCGACGGGCAGCAGGATGAGCACGCCCAGCACGTACGCCGAGCGGCGCAGCCACTTGGCCCGCCGGCTCCGCTTCTTCTTCGGCTTCTTCGGCTCTTTCTTGGACTTCTCGCCCTCGGGAAGGGCGTGTACGGCGGTCATGGCCGACGGGCCTTCGTCGGCCAGGACCAGACTGCCCGCCGTGGGTTCCACGGGCGGGGCCATGTCGGGTCGAGTGGCGTCATCGCGATCAGCGGCTCCGGACTCCACGGCAGATGCCGGTGCGGCGACGCCGCGCGGATCGGCTGCGGCTTCCCCTCCGGCCGCGGCCTCGAGCCCTACGGCGTCATCGTTGTTGGACGCACCGGACGCCCCCGAAGTTGGCGAAGATCCGGCGGTGTTCGTCCCGCCCTGCGAAGATCCGGCCTCGTTCGCGGCCAGTGAGGTTCCGGGGACCTTGACGAGGTCCACCGATGTCTCGGCGTCGTCCCGCGAGGTGCCGGTGCCGTCCGTCGCGTCTTGCGCGGATCCGCTGCCGTTCGTGGCGGTCGGCGAGGTTCCCGGGCTCTTCGTAAGATCCGGCGAAGTCTCGGCACCGTCCGCGGCAGGCGGAGAGCCGGCGCCGTCCGCCGCGGCAGGCGGAGAGCCCGAACCGCCCGCCGCGCTTCCGCTCGTGGCGCCGTCGGTGCCGTCCACGGGCGTCGTGGGATCGCCGTCGTTGGCAGAGGTGTCGGGCATTTGCGATTCACCGGCTCCGACGCCGGTGTCCTTGTCACTCACTCGTCCCCCGTGACCTGCGTGAACCCCCGAAGGTACCTGAGGGGCGCGGCTTCACCGATCGGCGTGCCGGGCGTCCGGGGGCTTGACGATCCTAAGCCACGAAGGATAAAAGGCACGTCAGCCCCTGGTGAGCACCGTGCCGATCAATCGCGCCACCTCACGTGCCACGGCGTCCCGCCCCGGTGCCAGATATTTTCGGGTGTCCACAACCGTCGGATGGTCGGCGAGGTATCCCCGGACCGCGTCGGTGAAAACCTTGTTCAGGTGGGTGGCGATGTTGACCTTGACGATGCCGGCCTCGACGGCGCGGGTGAGGTCGGCGTCCGGCACCCCGGACGACCCGTGCAGGACGAGCGGCACCGGCACGGCCGCGGACAGTCGTGCGATCAGGTCGAGGTCGACGGCCGCGGTCCGGTCCGTCATCGCGTGCGAGGTGCCCACCGCGACCGCGAGCGCGTCCACGCCCGTCGCGGCGACGAAGCGGGCGGCCTCCTCCGGCTCGGTCCGCGCGCCCGGGGCGTGCACGCCGTCCTTCCCCCCGACCTCGCCGAGTTCGGCCTCGACCCACACGTCCCGCTCGTGGCAGTACGCGGTGATCTCGGCGGTCGTGGCGACGTTGGCGTCGTAGTCCAGGGCGGACGCGTCGTACATCACCGAGCCCAGCCCCAGCTCCACCGCCTCCCGTACGAGTTCGGGGGAGGTGGCGTGGTCCAGGTGGACGGCGGCCGGGACCTTCGCCTGGCGGGCGGCGGCGAGGGTCGCCAGCGCGATGGGCTCGAGCGCGCCGTGGTAGCGCACGCAGTTCTCGCTGATCTGCAGGATGACCGGGCGACCTGCCGCCTCGGCCCCGTCGATCAGCGCTTCGGCGTGTTCGAGCTGGATGACGTTGAAGGCGCCGACGCCGTGTCCGGCGACGACGATCTCTCCTGCGGAGACGAGAGGCATCTGCGGAATCCTTCGTAGGCGGCGGGATCGTACGCTCCCGCGACGGGTGCGAGCACGGCCGCGGCCGACAGCGCGGCGGCGTCCTTGAGCAGGTCCGGCCAGGGCGAGCCGATCCCGGCGGCGAGCGCGGCGACGACCGCGTCGCCCGCGCCGGTCGGGTTGCCGGTCACCACCTGGGGTGGGGCCACGCGGTGCACTTCGTCGCCGACGACGGCCATGAGGCCCTCGCCGCCGAGCGAGACGACGACCGCGGGTGCGCCGAGCGACCGGTCACCCGTGACGGCATGGTCCGCGCCGGCGCGCAGCGCACGGGCGCCCGCGACGGGATCGTCCGTGCCGGTGAGCAGCGTGCGGGCCCCCGTCACGGGGTCGTCCGCGCCGGCGAGCAGTGCACGGGCGCCCGCCACGGGGTCGTCCGTGCCGGTGAGCTCGGCGAGCTCGACGGCGTTCGGCTTGACGGCCCAGGCGTACGGCGCGGCGTGCCGCAGCGGCTCACCGGACGTGTCGACGATGACCCGCGCGTCGCGCCGGGCGAGCCGGGCGACGGCGTCCGCGGGCACGCCCGGCGGCAGGCTGCCGGAGATGACGACGACGTCGGCGTCGGGGATCCGCGCCTCCAGCGCCGCCCACTCCTCCGGTGTGATCGTGGGGCCGGGCTCGTTGAGCAGGGTGGCGTCGCCGCCGGCCACGACGGTGACGGTACGGCGGGTCTCCCCGGAAATGGGGACGAGGTCGTGCGCCAGCCCGGCGGCGTCCAGGTCGGCGCGCAGCGCCGCGCCCGTCGGCCCGCCGGCCGGGCCGACGACGAGGACGTCGTGGCCGAGCGCGTGCAGGACCCGGGCGACGTTCACGCCCTTGCCGCCGGCGCGGGCGTGGACGTTCTCGACGCGGTGGGTCTCTCCGGGCCGCAGCTCCGGCAGTTCGTACGTGACGTCGAGCGCGAGGTTGGGCGTGACCGTGACGATCACGCCGTCACCACCGTCTCGACGCGAAGGTCCGCGTTGAGGAGCACGAGGTCCGCGCGGAGCCCGGGCGCGACGGCGCCCCGGTCGGTGAGGCCGAGCAGCGCGGCGGGCGTCGTCGCGGCGAGCCGTACGGCGTCCTCCAGCGCGACGCCGGACGTCAGCACCGTCTGGCGGAAGATCGCGGCGGCCGTCGCGGTGCTCCCGGCGATCGAGCCGCCCTCGGCCAGGCGCGCCACGCCGTCGCGTACCTCCACGTCGAGCCCGCCGAGGCGGTACTCGCCGTCGGACATGCCCGCCGCCGCGATCGAGTCGGTCACCAGCGCGGTCCGCGCGCTGCCGGCGGTCCGGGCGATGTGCGCCACGATCGACGGGTGCAGGTGCACGCCGTCGCCGACCAGCTCGACCGTGACGTCCGGCGCCTCCAGCAGCGCGAGGATCGGTCCCGGCTCGCGGTGGTTCAGCGGGCGCATCCCGTTGAACAGGTGGGTGGCGACCCGCGCGCCGCTCCGGACGGCCTCGAGCGCCACGTCGTACGTCGCGTCGGTGTGCCCCACGGCGGGGATCACCCCGGCGTCGCGGACGCGGCGCAGCGCGTCCAGGCCGCCGTCGAGCTCGGGCGCGAGCGTCATCATCCGCACGTGCGGGATCTTCAGCAGCCGGCCGACGGTCTCGGCGTCCGGCGCGCGCAGCAGGGTCGGGTCGTGCGCGCCCTTGCGGGCGACCGACAGGAACGGGCCCTCGTAGTGGACGCCCGCCACGACGCCGTCGTCGGCGAGCTCCGCGAGGACGGACGCCCGCCGTTCGAGATCGTCCGGTGTCGCCGTCACCAGGCTCGCGACCAGCGTCGTCGTCCCGTGCTCCAGGTGGAACGCCGCCGCCCGTACACACTCCTCCGGGTCCGCGGAGTCGAACGACGCCCCGCCGCCTCCGTGGCAGTGAATGTCGACGAAACCGGGGACGATCACATGGACGTGCCGGTCGGTCCGTTCCGGCAGGCCCCGCTCGACGCGCGCGATCCGGCCGTCCTCGACGCTCACCCATCCGGGCTCGAGGACGCCGTCGGGGGTCACGACCTTGTCCGCGCTGAGAATCGTCATCGTCGCTCCAATAGGTCGCGTGCCCAGAGTCCGGCGCCGACACACCCGGCCTCGTCCCCGAACCGCGCGATGGTCAGGCGCGGCCGGCGGTGGAAGGTGAGCCGCCCGGCGAGGTCGTCGTCGAGCGGGTCCAGCAGGAGGTCGCCCGCCCGGGACAGGCCTCCGCCGATCACGATCACTTCTGGGGCGATCAACGCGGTCGCGGCGGCCAGGGCGGTGCCGAGGAAGCCGACCGTCTCCGCCCAGATCGCCGCCGCGTCGGCGTCGCCCTCGGTCACCAGCGCGGCGACCGCGTCGGCGGCCGCCTCCCGGCCCGTACGGCGGGCGTAGCGGCGGCCGACCGCGGCGGCGGAGGCGACCGCCTCCAGGCAGCCGGTGCCGCCGCAGACGCACGGCTCGTCCACGCCGACGGACATGTGCCCGATCTCGCCGGCGTAGCCGCTGGCGACGCACAGGTGCCCGTCGATCGTCATCGCCGCCGCGATGCCGGTGCCGATGGCCACGACGAGCGAGTTGCGGGCGCCCTGTGCCGCGCCGAGGCGGACCTCGGCGGTCCCGCCGGCGCGTACGTCGTGGCCGACCGCGACCGGCAGGCCGGTGCGCTCGGTGATCAGGTCGCGGAAGGGGACGTCCCGCCAGCCGATGTTCTCCGACCAGACCGCGACGCCGCGCTCGTCGTCGACGATGCCGGGCACGGCCAGGCCGATCGCCTGGGCGTCGCCCGCCTGCCCGACCAGCTCCGCCACGGTCTCCACCACGGCGTCGATCGCGGCGTCGCCGTGCGGCGTGGGCCGGCGCAGGGAGGCGACGCGGTCGAGTTCGGGAGAGAGGACCGCGCCCTTCATCGATGTGCCGCCGACGTCGAGAGCGACGATCACTTGAGCACGACCGAGCGGGTCAGCGACCGCGGGCGATCGGGGTCGAGGCCCTTCGCCTCGCCGCGCGCGACCGCCAGCCGCTGCGCGACGATGAGATGCGCGAGCGGGTCGAGGCCGCTGGTCGCGAACGTCGCGCCGGTCGCGGCGACGTCGTCGGCGAGCCCGTCCGGGGGAGCGCCGAACATCCAGGTCAGGCGGCCCGGCTGGGCGATGCTGATCGGGCCGTGGCGATACTCCATGGCCGGGTACGACTCCGTCCACAGCTGCGCCGCCTCGCGCGCCTTGAGCGCGGCCTCTTCGGCCAGGCCGACGGTCCAGCCCCGGCCGAGGAAGGTGATCTGCTCGGCGTCGAGCCACGCGGGGTCCAGCGGCTCGGTCAGCGCCTGCTCGGCGTCGTCGGCGGGCACCGCGTCGCCGAGGGAGGCGCGCAGCAGCGCCAGCGCGGTCGTGGCGAACCGGGTCTGCACCACCGACCGCTCGTCGGCGAAGTCCAGGACGACCGTGCGCGTCCCGGCCGCGAAGGGCGCGTCGGGGATCGCGGTGATCGCGGTGACCTCCGGAAGCCGCTCGACCGCCTCGAGCACCTCGGTCGTGGTGCCGGACCGGCTGATGGCGACGTAGCGGTCGTAGTCGCGGCCGAAGGGCAGCTCCGAGGCGGGGAAGGCGTCGGTGAGGCCGAGGCCCCTGCTCTCGCGCAGCGCGGCGTACGCCCTGGCCATGTACAGCGAGGTGCCGCAGCCGAACACGGCGACGCGCTCACCGTCGCGGGGCAGCGCCCCCCGCGCCTCGCCCAGTCGGTCGGCGGCCCGCCGCCAGCAGGAAGGCTGACTCTCGATCTCGGCCACGACGTGTCGTTGCGCCAACACCGCCTCCACATCTGCTCGTTCTTGAGCGATTCGTGCTCGTATCATGCACTAATGAGCACAGCCACGCCAAGAGTCTGAGCGGACACGGAATCGTCGGAGAGGGCCGGCGATCCATGAGCGGCCTGGTCAGCCGCGCTCCGGCGGGTGGTGACGGCTGACGTTGCGCTCGAGGAGCGCCAGGCAGTCGGCCACGCCGACCGTGCCGTCGGCGACCTCGGGCAGTCGCCCGTCCTCTTCTTTCAGGCCCGTCAGCGCCCGGTCGATCGCCGTCTGCGCGGCGAACAGGCACGGCGTGCTGTAGATGGCGACGCTGACGCCGAGGTCCTCCAGATCGGACAGCGAGAACCGCGGCGACTTGCCGCCGGCGATCTGGTTGAACAGCAGCGGCTTGCCGCCCGTCACCGCGTGGATCTTGCGGATCCACTCGGCGCTGCGCACGCCGTCGACGAGGATGACGTCGGCGTCCGTGGCGGCCAGCGCCTCGGCGCGCAGCACGATCTCGCGCTCGTCCGTGGCGTCGGTCCGGGCGACGACGACGAGGTCCCGCCGGGTCTCCAGGACCAGCCGCAGCTTCTCGAGGTATTCGCTCAGCCGGAGGATCTGCTTGCCGTCCACGTGGCCGCAGCGCCGCGGGCGCTTCTGGTCCTCGATGATCACGCCGGACGCGCCGATGGCCTCGAGGTGCTCGACCACGTGGCAGGCCACCTCGTGGTCGACGTAGCCGTCGTCGATGTCGACGAGGAGGTGGTGCCGGGGGAAGGCGAGCCGGAGACGCTGCACGAAGGCCACCATGTCGGGCCAGGCGATGAAGCCGATGTCGGGCAGTCCGTAGTGCGAGGCGGCGAACCCGAATCCGGAGACGAACAACCCGTCGTAATGCCGGGCGGCGACGGACGCCGAGAACATGTCGAACACTCCGATGAGCGGTGTGACCGGCTCGGCCTCGATCGCCCTCCGCAGGCGGTGCCCGGCCTCATTTCGCCGCGCCGATCGTACGGAGCGGTCGGGATGCGATTCCATGTGTCCCCCTGGTCGATCGTCCGAGCTCAGGGCTCGGTGAAATGGCATGCGGCGCCCACGGTAAAGGTCCGTTAATGAGATCGACGCTGGCGGCTCGGTTAAAGGTCTCTAACCTTGAGCCGGGGATAGCGGGGAATCGCCGATCAAGTCGCACTAAAAAGGCCACCGGCATTTTTCCGGTCGACGGCTTATGGTGTTGACCGTCGCCTTGCCGATGGTGTTCGGCGCTCTGTCGTCGCTTGTCACTTTTGTGATGACTGTGGACGCCGAGGTGTTGGATTGTTGCGTAGATCACATTGATACTCGCCAGTAACGTTCCGCTGACCCGCAGCGTCATGAGGAGGGTCAGATGGCGGAACAGGCCGTTGCCGTCGACGCGAACGCTCCCTGGGGAGAGCGGATGGGGGCCGGCGACCGTGTGATCGTCGGAATCTTCGTGGGCATTCCCTTCGTCGCAGTGATCGTCTCCGTCGTCGTGCTCTGGGGCTGGGGCGTGACGTGGCACGACCTGGTCATCGGCGCGGTGACGTACGTCATCGCCGGGCATGGGATCACGATCGGCTACCACCGGCTGTTCACCCACAAGGCGTTCAAGGCCGCGCGCCCGCTGAAGATCGCGCTCGCGGTCGCCGGCACGATGGCGGTCGAGGGCGACGTGATCACCTGGGCCGCCGACCACCGCCGCCATCACCAGTTCGCCGACAAGGAGGGCGACCCGCACTCGCCGTGGCGCTTCGGCAACTCCATCCCCGCCCTCGTCAAAGGCATGATCTGGGCGCACGTCGGATGGACCTTCAACAACGAGAAGACCAACCAGCGCCGCTACGTCCCCGACCTGCTGGCCGACCGCGACCTTCACCGGGTCGCGCTCTGGCAGCCGCTGATCGTGCTGTTCTCCTTCGCCGGCCCCGCGGTCGCGGGCGGCCTGTGGGGATCCGGCGCCTGGGACGGGGGAGCCGCCTGGTCGGCGTTCTTCTGGGCCGGGCTCGTCCGCATCGGCCTCCTCCACCACGTCACCTGGTCGATCAACTCGATCTGCCACGTCGGCGGGGAGCGGCCGTTCCGGTCCCACGACCGCTCCGGCAACGTGTGGTGGCTCGCCCCCCTCTCCGGCGGTGAGTCCTGGCACAACCTCCACCACGCCGACCCGACCTCGGCGCGGCACGGCGTGCTGCGCGGCCAACTGGACTCCAGCGCCCGCCTCATCTGGCTCTTCGAACGCCTCGGCTGGGCCCGCGACGTCCGCTGGCCGGACGAGCACCGGCTCGCCGTACGAGCCCGCGACGAGTGACCCATCGGATCCGAGGGCGCTCTTCGTGGTCGGGAAGGAAGGACGCCTCCCGTTCTGCACGATCGGCCGGTGAAGGGGTGTGACCGTGGCGAGGAGACAAGACGCGGAGTCCCGGCCGTGGCTGGCCGTCCCGCGGGGTACCGCCGTCTGGCTGCGTCCGCTCATCGGGCCGCTGGTCGACGAGGTCATCGCGGAGATCGGCAGCCACGTCCCCGAGTTCGACCGCCCGGAGGACGAGGTCTTCGGGCAGCAGCAGCGGCTCGCGGTCGATGGCGCGCTCCGCCAGTTCGTCGACCTGCTGGAGAACCCGCGCGCCCCGTGGGAGAGCATCGCCACGGTGTACCGGGCGATCGGCGCCTGGGAAGCCGCCCAGGGCCGTGGCCTCGACGCCCTGCAACGATCCCTGCGGGTGGGTGCCCGGCTGGCCTGGCGGCGCATCGCCGAGCAGTGCGACTCGCCGGAGGCCCTCGGTCCGCTCGCCGAGTCCATCTTCGTCTTCCTCGACGAGATCGCCGCGGCCGCCTCGGAGGGGTACCTCAAGGCGATCGGACGGGCCGCCGGCGAGATCGAACGCCGCAGGCGAAGACTGCTGGGCCTGCTGCTGTCCGACCCGCCGGCGTCCTCGGAAGAGGTCGCCGAGGTCGCCCGGATGGCCGGGTGGGCCCTGCCCCGTACGGTCGCCGGCGTCGCTCTCCTCGAACGGAAACCGGACCAGTTCACGCCCCTGACGCTCCCGCCGGACGTGCTGGTCGACACCGACTGCCCGCAGCCGTACCTGCTCCTCCCGGATCCGGACGGTCCGGGCCGCTCCCGCATCCTCGAGGCCATCGACGTCGACTGGATCACCGCCGTCGGGCCGACCGTCCCCCTGCGGGGCGCGGCGAACTCGCTGCGGTGGGCCCGGGAGGCCCTCGCCCTGGCCCGCCGCGGGATCATCCCCCGAGAGAACCTGATCCGATGCAGCGACCATGAGTCGACGCTCGTCGTCTTCCGCGACGAGGGCTTCATCCAGAACGTCGCCGCCACCAGGCTCGCCCCCCTGGAGACCCTGCGGCCCGGACAGCGCGAACGCCTGGCGGAGACGCTCCTCGCCTGCCTGCAACGCGGGTTCAACGCCAACGAGGCCGCCGAGCGCCTGCACATCCACCCGCAGACGGTGCGATATCGGCTGCGGCAGCTCGAGGAGCTGTTCGGAGAACGGCTCTACGACACCGAGCAGCAACTCGCGCTGGAGATGGCGCTGCACGCTTGGCTGGCACTCGCCCGCGCCCGCGAGACCTGAGATTTCGTACGCGGGCGGGTGCCTTCATTTTGTTGACAAGAGCATCAACTCAATTGTCAGAAATGAGTATTACTTTTAGGTTTCCCAACCGTTAACGTCCTCCTCGATCGGCCCGCTCCACAGCGATGAGGCCGATGTCCTACTGGAAAGGGGTAGCGCGCGTTTCCCGCTCATCGCGCGCTACCCCCACTGACGCCTCGCGTCAGTGCGAGGAGGTGGCATTTCCGTGTTCTCCCCCCGCTCTCGGATGACCCGTCGCACCGCCGCGCACGCCGCCGCCGCGGTCGTCGCCCTCGCGGCGGGCGGCGCCGCCGCGACCGCCACCGCGACCACCGCACACGCGGCCACCTGCGCCGACGTCGACGTGGTCGTCGCCCGCGGAACCTTCGAACCCGGCACCCTCGGCCTCATCGTGGGCGACCCGGTCTACTCCGCCATCCAGCAGAAGGTGACCAACAAGACCACCAGCAGCTATCCGGTCAACTATCCGGCCAACCTCGACGTCTACTCGAACCCGAATTCGGCGCAGAAGGGAAATGCCGACCTCGTCGACCACGTGACGAAACAGGCCGCCGCCTGCCCGAATCAGCGCTTCATCCTCGTCGGTTATTCGCAGGGCGCCAATGTCGTCGACAACTCGATCGGCATCAGCAGTGACGGCGCCGTCGTCGGCGGCGCCATCGTCGCGACGATCCCGGCGTCGATAGAGCCCCGGGTCGCCGCCGTCCTCCTGTTCGGCAACCCGATCCGCGCGATCGGCAAGAGCGTCACCGGCACGTACGCCTCGCGCACCGACGACTTCTGCGCGAACGGCGACCCCGTGTGCGGCGCCGGCACGGACGCCTCCGCCCACCTCAGCTACGGCAACGACGCGGGCGCCGCCGCGACCTTCGCGGCCGCCAGACTCTCCGGAGCGTGACGAGACCTCTCTGAAGGGCGCCGGCCCACCGACCGGCGCCCTTTCGCCGTTCCCGCCCGCGCGGCGCCCGACCGCTCGGATGTCCCCGTACGGCCGGCGGATCCGCTGCGACGTGCCCTCGGAAGCGAGTTCGCGCAGCCGCTACAAAATGGATACGTACTGTGATAGTCATGTGACGGTACGCAACAGGTTCGCGTATGCGCGTCTCATCAACGGCAAGACATGGAGACGGTCATGCTCGTGTTCACCCTCGCTGTAGTCGCGGCCGTCGGTGCCGTGTTCGCAGCCGCGTTCCTCTTCCGCAAGTCACGTCACGGCACCGACGACCGGGGCCACAGCAGCACGACCGCGGGGCACGCGGGCTCGATGCTGTCCTCCCTGTTCCTGCTCGCCTTCGCGATCGCCATCGTCCTCCCGTGGACCGCGGCCGACTCCGCCCGGCAGAACACCCAGACGGAGAGCCAGGCGATCATGGACGCCTACTGGGCGGCCGCCGCCCTCCCCGCACCGGCCGGCACCCAGGTCCAGGCGTCCCTGCGCGACTACGTCCGCTTCATCGTCGACGACGAGTGGAAGCTCATGGCCAAGGGCCGGCTCAGCCAGGAGGGGTGGGCGCGCCTGGACACCCTGCGGGCCCAGGTCACCAGCCTCCAGGTCTCGGGCACCGCGGCGGAGACCGCCCGGAGCACCGTCCTCGACCGGATCCGGGACATGTCCTCCGCGCGCGGTCAGCGGGCGGTGGACGCCAAGACCCAGCCGCCTCAGGGCCTCATGATCCTCACGATCATCACCGCGATCCTCGTGTGCGCGTTCCCGTTCCTGGCCGGCGCCCGGCCCCGGGGCATGGCCCTCATCCCGGCGGCGGCGATGACGGCCATGCTCACCGTCGGCATCTACCTCTCGTTCGACATCTCCCACGTGTTCAGCGGCGCACTGCGCGTCAAGCCGGACGCCTTCACGACGGCCCAGCAGGAGTTCCCTCGCATCCCCGAGAGCCGGTGACCCATGCGCACGCGCAGCATCAGCCTCCTCGCGACGGGTGCTCTCATCGGGCTGACGTCCGCCCCCGCGCTGGCCGACGACGGCGCCAGGTCCGCCCGATCCCGCACCCGATCCACTTCCGCAACCCGCCGCTCCGTCCCGTCGGCCTCCGCCCGATCCGATTCCTCGGCCCGGTCGGCCGGGCCTTCCTCATCGTCGGCCGACCCGGCCTCATCTGACGGGTCGGCCGAGTCGGCGCCGTCGGCCAGGTCTGGCGAATCTGCGGGGCAGAGCCTGCCGGCGGGATCGAGTAGATCCGCCGGGGCGACCGGGAGGACCAGGCCGGGTTCATCCACGGCGTCGGCGTCGTCGACCGGGCCGCGCTCGGCCAGGTCCGGTTCATCCACGAGGTCGGCGTCGTCGGCGGGATCGCGCTCGGCCGGGTCGCACTCGGCTGGGTCGGCCAGGTCGGGCTCGTCGGCCTGGGCGCGTACGTCGACCGAATCGGGTGGATCCTCCGACAAGGTCATCTGGCCTGGGAGATCCCGGGTGCCTCACACGCCGGATGGCGCGTGGCCGTCCGGGGTTTTGCGCCCGGTGGCCGAAGCACCCGATCCGGCGTGGCCCATCTCCGCGGCGCTGCCCTTCGAAGACCCGCCCGCCGTCGGTCTCGTACGGCCACCGGCCTCGTCGAACATGCCAGCCGCTCAGCAGGACCCCGCGGGCCACGTCCACCCAGGTCATCCGGGCCAGGGCCGTCGTACGGGCCCGGCTCGAGCGGGCGGCGCGGGTCTCGGCGACCGCGCCCCGGACGACGATGCCGACGAGCCGAGCGATCGGCGTTCCGGGGGGCGTGATGACTCGGGGGGGCCGAGCGATCGGCGTTCCGAGGGGCCTGGCGACTCCGGCGGGCTGACGGGTGGGCGTTTCGGGGGCCGTGTCGACTCCGGCAGGCCGAGCCATCGGCATCTCGCCGCCCGCGGCGAGGTCGGCCGTCGGCGCCTTTCTACTGCGGAAGACGAGGCCCCGGCACCGATCCTCTCCCTGGGCCTATCGATCTGCGTCGACCTCGACCTGCTCCACACCCTCGACGTCCACCTTGCCGTCGGCGAATGTGAGCCTCCCGCCCACCCGGAGCCGCCGCCGACAGCCCCGCCCACATCTCCTCCGACGGCTCCTCCCACCTCGCCGCCCGCATCACCGCCCGCCTCTCCACCGACGACGCCGCCGCCCGTACGGCCACCGCACACCGCTCCGCCTTCCGCCGCACCGGTCGCGCCGGCGCACCCGGTCGCTTTGCGGTCGGCTCCCGCAGGTCCGGCGGCCACGCCGCCGCGCACCGCGCCGAGCCGAGGCCCGGCTCTGTCGTCGTTCGCCCCGGCGCCGCCGCAGAAGCATGAGGCCGTGCACCTGCCGCGGCGGAAGAAGCCGCTCGCCACGCTCACGGTCCTGGTCGTCCTCGCCGTCATGATCGCCGTCACCGCAGGGGTCGCCTTCGCGGCCATCTGACCGAGCGCCATGTGACGGAGAGCCGTACGGGCACGCCCATACGGCAGTCGTCCGCCCACGGCGACCTACGTGATGACGGAGCGCCATGTGACGGAGAGCCGTAGGGGCGCGCCCGTACGGCGGTCGTCCGCCCACGGCGACCTACGCGATACCAGTTGAGTCGGCTCGACCGAGCCCTGCATGCGTGTCCGCTGCATCGGCCGCGCGGAGTTCCCGGCCATCCTCGTCTGCGCGGAGGCGCCCGACGGCGAGGTTCGGAGGAGCGAGATCAGTGAGGCCGTGGCCGTCGCTCAGGGTTCGGAGAGTCGGCTGCGCATTCGTGCCGTCCTCCGCACTAGGGCCTGTCTCGAAGTCCGCTGTCCTACTGCGCGGTGTCCAGGCGGCGCCTCGCCGCGTTGTCGCCCCACCCCACGAAAACGCGCGGGAACGGCTTCGCCGGCCGCCGCGTTTCCGCGGGGACCCCGGGAGGAGTCGCCAGCCAACACCGGGCTGACTCCCTCCTCCGCCTTGCGAGGCACCACCTGGACACCGCTCGCTACGGACGGGGACTTCGAGACAGGCCCTAGGAGGCGCCCAACGTCCGGGCCGGTATGTCCTTCGGCGGTCACCGCTGCCGACCGCGGCGATGACGGCGCATCCCGTCCACCTTTGCCGCGAACTCGCGCGGCCGGAGGATCGGCGTACCGCGCCAGGGTGACATGCTCCATTTACTCTCCCCGGTACGGGACGACAGGTCGGTTGGGTCTGCGGATCGGCCCCGGTTGGCGGATCGGCCCCGGTGGGCGGATGAACGTCTTCTTCGGCAGGCTCCACCCCGGCCGGGGGACCAACGGGCGCCGGGTGCCTGGCGGTCGCAGGATCGTGGTCGGGTGGAGCGCGGGGGGACGTTGATCCTGTGATGGCTGCGGTGTCGGCTGGCTCCGGATGGTCGGTACCGTGCCCATGGCGTACGAGCCGACGCCGACCGTGCCGTGTGTCCCAGTCCGGGTGGCGAGCGCCTGAGCTGCGGTGGGCACGCCGATCCCGGCGAGGGTGCCGAACGACACGGCGGCCAGGAGCCGCTTCGGATGAGACATCGTGCACCTCCGTTTTCGCGGTTGCTTCGCGGTGTCACCGTCTGCGGTCATCGGCGCGTGCCAGCACAGGACATCTGTGTGAATCCACCCCGTATCACGCGATTACCCGTTATGTCGGTATCGGTAATCGCAGGGAACGGCCACGGAGTGCCGACGATCTGTTTCCCGAGCGCGGTGGCCGGCGGTGCCGAAGATCACTCACGGTGCGCATCGTCGGGCACGCCGACCGTCAGTGATCTTCGGCTTGCCCGTCAGCCGCCGACGCCGTTGGGGCCGGAGTGGGGGCCGCCCGGCACCCGGACACAAGGGGGCACCGTCCCGATCTTCTTCACCATCGGGTTGACGGTGCTCGAGGACGCGGGGTCCTTCGTGTTCTCGAACCACACGTCGAGGACCACCATCTCTCCGGGCTTCAGTTTGTTCGGATAGATGCGCGTGCCGACCGCGTTCCTCATGTCGGCGTCGGCATGCGGATCGGAGCCCGGATCGCCCCCGAACACCCCGTTGTCCGGGTGCTCCGACATCCAGAAGTCACTGTCGTACTCACGCCCCTTGCACTGCGTGCCGAACGGCAGGAAGTCCACCTTTGCCGGAACGCCGAGCGCGCGTAGCTTCTGCTCGACCCGCTCGGGATGCGTGAACTCCACCAGCCGGACCACGATGGAGCCGTCCGGGACCCGCACGACGGTGTTCGCCTGGGCCCGCTCGTGCGCGGTGAGAGCGGGGACCGCGACCGCCGTTCCCACCGCGGCCGCGATGGCGCCGGCGGCCAGGGCGAGCCGGGGTCCGGTCCATCGCCGCACGCGTCGCCGGGGTTCGGCGGCCGGCCGGTTGGCCGCCACGACGTGCTTGAGCTCCGCGAGGAGCCGATCTTCGAAGGTCTGCATGCTGATCACTCCTTCGCGTACGCGATCGCGGGGGACTGGAGGGCTGCGACGTCCCTCAGGACTCCGCGGGCGCGGTGCAACCGGACCCTGGCGGTGACCGGGCGGATGCCGAGCGCGGCAGCCGTCTCAGTGACCGTCAGCCCGTCGACCGCGATCAGTTCCAGCACCGCCCGTACGCCCTCGGGCAGGTCGGCAAGCGCCGCGTAGGTGCGCCGCCCGGCGCCTTCGGCGTCGATGCGCTCCACCAGCCGGTCGATGTCGTCGGAATCCAGCAGCCGCCGCCCCACGATCCGCCGGTTGGCTCGGAGTTCGCGGCCCGCCCGGCGGCGTTCGGAGGCCAGTACGTTCCGCGCGATACCGAAGAGCCAGGCGATCTCAGGCCCGCTGCCCGGCCGGTAGGTATGCGCGGAGTCGATCACGGCCAGGAAGACGTCGGCGGTCACGTCCGCGGCGGTGTGCGGGTCGTCGACCCGCCGAGCCACGAACCTGGTCACCGCCTCGACGTGGCGCCGGTAGAACCCCTCGAACGCATCGGGATCGTGTCTGATGCGGGAGAGGCCGGTCTCGGGTACGGCCATGCAGCGTCTCCTTTCGGATCATTCACCCGCTCTTGGACCGACGGCCGTGAAGCGTTACCGGCGTATCGGCGGCCGAGATCCAAGCTTGGGCGAAGAAGACCCCTGGGACGCGGCGAATGATCGCTGCCGGGTCACCGGCCGGGGCTGTCGAGGACCGGCCTGGAACCCCGGCCTGGAACCCCGGCCTGGAACCCCGGCCTGGAACCCCGGCCTGGAACCCCGGCCTGGAATCACCAGCGCGTGTCCCGGCTTCTGGCGGATGCCGGGTCACGCCAGCGCATGGCGCAGGTGAACGGGTCCAGCCGATCGTTGAATCGGGCGCCGGGGAAGACGGCGGAATAGTGTTTCGTGGAACGCGTCCCGGGTGAGCGTTCGGTCGGTGCGAACGTGCTGCAGCCACACCGGATGCTGGCGGAGCCGCAACACCGTCCAGATCGCGGACGCGGATCGGCGCCGGCCGAACGTACGGATGGCGTCTTCAACACCCCACCAGCGGTGCCGCAGGACCGAGCGCGAATAGACGGCCACGACATCGACGATCACGGCCGAGCCGCCGGGCGCGATCAGCGAGCGCACGTGGCGGAGCACGTCGTCTGGGTCATGCTCGCGGAACAGGTGGAAGACGGCCATCGCCTCGACCAGCTGTCGTTCCGCATGAGGCCGTATCAGCAGCTCACCGCCGTACCGGGAACCGCGACGCCACCGGAGCACGCCGATCACGTGATCCGGGCGTGTGCGAAGTAGTCTTGGCGCAGGGTGCCCGATGGCGTCTGCGGAAGAGAGGTGTATGCCCTGCTCAGGCGCTTGATCGTCCTGGTGGGGGTGGCGCGCCCAGAGGGATTCGAACCCCCGACCGTCGGATTAGAAGTCCGATGCTCTATCCAGCTGAGCTATGGGCGCTCGCTCGACCGGCTCCGAGTGTACGGACTCCACGGCATTCGTGCGTCACCAGTAGGCCTCGTCCGGATCAAAAGCCTGGTCGTCGCGTGTGGCCTGATCCGGCCGCCCCCTCTGGAGCGTCGGATCGGGGTGGGCGCGGGTCGGTGGTCGTCGCGCACCGGCCGGGGGTGCTACGCCGGTACGGGGCTGGCTTCGGCGGGCACCGCGGCCGGGCTCGACTCGGTCGCGTGCCGGCCGAGGTGACCCTCGAGCCGCCACAGCGTGTTGACGTACTGGTCGGCCCACAGCAGCGCCAGGGCGGCCGGCAGCGCGCTTTCGTCGCCGCTCGCGACCACGGCGTGTACGCCCTCGAGCAGCCGCCGGCGGCCGTCGGCGTCGCGTACGTGCGGGGGCGGTACGGCCGTCTCGTGCAGGATGCAGTCGCCGAGCGCGATGTACCAGGTGCGCAGGGCGTGGACCTCCGCGTCGAGGTTCTCGGCGCAGCGCTCCAGCTCTTCGTGGCCGTCGGTGAACCGGCCCAGCCTGGCGAGGGAGCTCGCCACGCGCCGTACGCGCGCCGCCCCCGTCACCAGCGCGGCCACGCTGCCGGCGGCCATGGGCTGCGCGGAACGTTCGGAGAGGAACTGCCGGTAGGCGTCGTCGAGACGGTGCACGGCGGCGTCCGCGTCCTGCTCGGCCTGTTGCGACCATGCCGGGTCGCCGTGGCCGACGAGCCGGCGCGTCGCGGCCAGGACGTAGTCCGCGCTGCGTGCGTAGGCGGCGGCGAGGTTCTCCCGGAGCAGAGTGGCCGCGCCGCGCGGCCAGAACAGCAGGCCGACGCCCAGGCTGATCGCGAAGCCGATGGCGACGTCCTCGATGCGGACGAGGCCGACCTGCCACCCGCTCGGCTGGATCAGATTGAACAGGATGAACAGCACGACGTTGAAGGCGGCCTGACCGGCGGCGAAGGAGATCGCGCGCGGAGCGTACGCCGCGATGAGAATGACGATCGGCAGCACGCTCCACAGGACGGTCTCGTGCGTGCCGATCACGAGGATGAGGGGCGCGCCGACGAGGATGCCGATGGCGGTCCCGGCCAGCGCGCTCAGGACGGACCAGCCGGTGCCCAGCGCGTTGGACCGCAGGACCGAGAGGGTGCCGAGCACCACCCAGAAGGAGTGCTGCAGGCCGGTGCGCTGGGCGATGTAGACGGCGATGGCCAGGCCCACGGCGCCCCGGACGCTGTTGCGGAACCACACCGACCGGGCGTGCGCGTCCTCGATGGCGAGCTCGGTCGCCCGGATCACCGAGTGCGCCTGCCGATCGACGACACCGCGCAGCGAGCCGGCGCCCGGGCCCTCGGGCACGGTCTCGCCGACGGCCATGAGGGCGTAGCGGGCGGAGTGCTCCGCGGCGTACGACACGGTGCGGGTGCGGAACGTCGGTTCCAGCAAGGCCACCATCGCGTCATGGTCCGGAATGGCGGGCAGTTCGGGGAGTCGCTGCGCGAGCGCGCGGGTCATGGCGGCGCGGGCCTCCTCGAGCGGGCCGAGGTCCGGTCGCCCGGAACCCTGACCGTCAAGGCGGTCCGCGGAAGCCCGGAGCGCGGCCGCCGACGCCCGCATGGCCTCGGCGTTCTCCGCGCGGCACAGCGAGATCGGCGGTGATCCGGCGGGTGACCCGAGGAAGGACAGGAGGAAGTCGAGTTCGTCGATGAGCGAGGTGAGTGCGGCGGTGGGACCGGTGAGGCCGGTGGGCCGGTGGGCCGGTGCGGCGTGCCGACGAACCGGCGATGCAGCTCGTCGACCGCCTCGTGGGCGGTGCGCGTCCGGTCGACGACGGCCTCGGCGTCCCCGGCGACCTGGGCGTCCGCGAGGTCGGCGAGCGCCCGGCAGGCGAGGGCCGCCTTGGTACGGAGAATCGCGCGGCTGCGGGCCGGCCACAGGAGCAGCTGGGCGGCGATGCCCGCCCCGGCGGCGAGCGCCCAACCCTCGAGCCGTGAGGGTACGGCCGACAGCGGCGCCGGGATCGTCACCGGAAGCACGAAGGCGAGGATCGCCGCGGTCGCGCCCGCGGCGGCGTAACCGTTGACGACCCCGGCGAACAGGACGATGAAGCCGACCACCGCCATCGCGGCCGCGGCCAGCGTGGGATTACGGGAGCACAGCGTGCCCACGAAGATCAGGACGGCGCCGGTGGCCGCGAGGCTGGAGTAGGCGACGAACCGGCGTGCCGGCGAGCCGGAGAAGTCGGCGAAGACCAGCATCGCGAACGAGCCGAAGGAGGCGAAGAGCGCCGCCTGCGGGTCGCCGATCACCCGGGAGGCGACGGCGAAGACGATCGGCAGCACGATCGCCGCCCGCAGGGCGGTCCGCAACGCGACGAACCCGGGATCGGAGAACCGCAACCGCCGCCGCAGCCCGGCCATCGCCCGGTGACGGGCCGCTTCGCGGTGCTGCGGCGCGGCCTGGCCGTCGGCCGGGCTTTTGGGAGGGACATCGCCCGCCTTATCGGACATGTGCCCACGATACGGGTGAGGCCTCGATCGTCTCCAGGTTTGCCCGGTCTCCGCGGCCTTCGGATCCGGCCGGCCTGCGAGTCGGGTTCTTTTCGCAGGTCCGGCCGGTCTCGTGGGTCGCGTGCGTCCCGGGGCCGGGCGGTCTCCGGGGGCCGGATTCGTCTCCCGGTAGGCCCGGTTCGCGGGTCAGCGCTCTTCGCGGAAGGCGACGTGCCGCCGGACGATCGGGTCGTACTTGCTGAGCGTGAGCCGGTCAGGGTCGTTGCGACGGTTCTTCCGGGTCACGTAGGTATAGCCGGTGCCGGCGGTGGACCGGAGCTTCAGCACCGGCCGGAGCGTGTTCCTCGCCACTGTGGGTTCCCCTCTCATCGGCACGGTCCGTCCGTACCGCTATCGATAACGAAAACCGTTCTCGGTTATTCCTGATCGGGGCACTGTCCGGCGACGACGGTCACGCGGGGCGGGAGTGTGCCGTTCCGGCGAGGTGATCGGAAGTTGATCATTTTCGCTGTGCCTTGTCGGTGGGTCCTGAAATGCTCGAACGCCTTGACGGCACCGGCCTTGCGAAGGGGAAACGAGATGTCCACCGATCTGTACGGTGCGCGGGTGATGGCGGTCGCCGCCGACCGGATGAGCGTACGGATACGCGTGTTCGTCGTCTACTACGAGGTCGCGCAGCGCCGTGCCCTGGATCTTCCGGACGATCCGGCGTTCTTCCTGCGGGTGCTGTGGGACTGGGCTGCGTACCCGGGGCGTGAGGAGTCGGGCGACCGGCCGCTCGCGGAGATCGAGCTCGACCAACTGCTCGACGAGGGCTGGATGGCCGCACACGCCGGGGAGTACGTGCCGCAGGTCGACCGGGTGGCCGAGCGCAACGCGGTGCCGACCGCCGAGGACTGGGAGCACCTGAGCGACTTCTACTACGAGAGGCATGGGGGCTGGCTCGACGAACACCGGCTCGTCCAGGCCGACTACGTGGTGCGGGTGACCGATCCGCGCCACCTCGCGGGCGTGGAGCCGGGCCATGGCCGGGCCACCGTCTGGTATCCGAGCCCCGCCATACGAGTACGGTCCGATGACGGTCCGTACGTCCCCCGGTTCTCCGAGCCGGTCGCCGTCGTCGTGCCCTTCGCCGACCGTACGGAAGAGGGACGGTCCCTATGCGACCTGGCCTTCTCCGACGACGGGCGCTATCTCGCGGTCGCCGGTCAGCGAGGCGACGTGCGGGTGTACGACACCGGTGACTGGACGGAGCGAGCGCGCTTCGACACGCCGCACGACCTCATCGGCCCGAGGTTGATGTGGGTGCCCGGCCGCCACGTGATCACGGCGCGGCCACCCGCCCTCGAATACGAGCCGCAGCCGGCCTGGGACGTCGACACCGGTACCGAGGCCGACGTGCCCATCGAGTTCGGATTCCGCCGCTCACGTACCGGGCGTTACCGGATCGAGTACGGCATGGGGCCCGGAGTCGAGTTCGTCAGCGCGCCGTTCACCCCGGACCGTACGGTGCTGCTCGGCCTCGACGCGGAGGCCGACGCGCGGGACGAGCCGCCCACCGCCGACGGGGTCCGCTTCAGCGCGGACGAGTCCCGGATGTTCGCCCTCGACATCGAGGAGGAGCACGCGAGGTTCTCGGTGCTCGATCCGGACACCGGCCGCTTCCTGGGTGTCGTCGGCACCTCGGCCGAGATGGTCCTGGACTTCGCGGTGAGCCCGGACGGCGCGTACCTGGCGATCGCCGAGGAGACGGAGCCGTTCGTGGTCGAGCCCACCATCCGGCGGGTCGCCGACGGCGGCGAACTCGTTCTCCGAGCCGGGCTCGGCCGGTTCACCGCGAACATCGACTGGTCACCGGACGGCCGGCTGCTCGCCATCGGCCTGCACCATGGGCCGGGCGCCGACGCGCCGAGCGAGCTACGGATCTTCCCGGTCGGGGTGTCGGACGAGGCGGCGAAGGCGTGGCCGGAGGGTGGCATGGTCGCGGCCGGCGCGCGGCCCCACGTGATCAGCCGTCACTTCCCCGAGGTCGCGCCGGGCGAGGGAGCGGAGGCGCGGCCGGAGGGCGGCACGGTCACGGCCCGCGTGCGGTCCCAGGGGACCGGCCGTCACTTCCCCGACGTCGCGCTGGGCGAGGAGCGGGATTCCCTGGTCGGCGGCGAGTCCGTAGGGCGGCTGCGCCGGGTGGCGGCGGGCGAGGACCCGTCGGCCGGACCGTGGGCCGCGGTGGCGCTGAGTCGGCTCGATGGCGCCACCGCCGGTGAGGCCGACCCGATCATGCGCGCAATGGCCGCCGAGATCACCGGAGAGACCGCCACCGCACGCGCGATCTACGAGGCCCAGACCGGTCCTGCGGCCGCTCTCGCGAAGGCACTGCTCGGGCGGCTGCTCGCCGACGCCGAAGCCCGCGTCGAGCATCGACCCGCCGACGCCGACGCAAAGACCGACGCCGAAGCCCACGCGGATGCCGTCGCCGACGGTGATGGCGATGCGCGGCGCGCGTGGGAGCTACTTGGCGGGGCGCAGGACTCCGCCAGCCCGCTCGCCGACGCCGAAGCGCGGGCCGAGCACCGACCCGCCGACGCCGACACCAACGCAGAGGCCGACATCGATGCCGATGCCCGCGCCGAGGCCGCCGACGCCGACGTGCGGCAGGCGCGGGAGTTCCTCGTTGAGGCGCAGGATTCCGCCGGCCCGCTCGCCTCGTCTTATGCCGGATATCTGCTTGGCGGGATGCTGATCGACTCCGGTGAGGCCGAGGCGGCTGAGGCGGTGCTTCGGCGAGCCTGCGACACCGCTCTCCGAACCCGCGAGAGTCCGTACGGGCTGCTGCCCTGGATCGCCGTACGGCTCGGTGAACCGCTGGCCGAGCGGGAGGCCGGGCTCGAAGAGATCCGTGAGGCGTTCGCGCTTGCCCAGCCGCTGCGCGAGATCGCCGATCCCGGCCTCGCCACTGTCGGCCTCGGTGTGCTCGACGCGAATCCGTACGCGGTGCGGGGTGCTCTGGAGTGGCTGCGCGCCTGGAACGACGAGCGTCACGCCCACGCCTGCCGGCTGGCCACCCGGCTCGGCGCACGGATCGTGGAGGACTCGGATGATCCGTCCGACCATCCGCTGGCCGACCTGCTGCGGGAGCTGGACGGCTCCTCTGAGTCCGCGGCGTATGCGCTGTGGCTGACGGTGCGGGAACGTCGGCGCGCGGGTGGCTGGAACGGTGCCCTGCGGGCGTGGGCGGACGTGGCCGACACGGGCCTGCTGCCGTACGCGCGGTGGGCCGGCACCTGCCAGGCCGTGCTGCTGACCGTCCGGGGCGACGAGCCGGGAGCGCGGCACGCCCTGCGCCACGGCCGTGACGACCGGTTGATCGTGGAGATCGCCGACGCCCTCCGCGAAGCGGAACGGAACGATGACGCGACGACCGCCTACACGATGGCCACCGACGGCGACGATCCGCGCGCGGCGGGCCGCGCGTGGCTGGGACTCGGCCACATCCACTCCGCGGACGGCGGGTTCGAGGACGCCGCCGTGGCGTACCTGAACGCACGGCGGCTGGCGGAGGGCTCGCACGCGACCAATGCGGCGTACAACCTGTCCACCGTCCTCACCAAGCTGGGTGACACCGAGGGCGCGGTCGAGGCGGCCCGGGACGCCCATCGGGGCGCGGAGGCGGCCGGCGACCCGCCACGCGGCCGGGCCCGTACCGCGCAACGGCTCGGCGACACACTCCGTCGCCGGCGTGACTGGGCCGGAGCCCGGGACGCGTACCAGGCCGCCGTCGACGCCTGGCGTGAGTACTGGAACGAGGAGTACCCGTTCGACGCCCGGTGGGCCCTGCTGCACCTGGCCCAGGTCCAGGGGCTCCTCGGGGAGCGCGACTCCTCCCGGCGGATCCTGCGGAAGCTGCTGAAGATGTTCGCCAAGCCGCGGGACGAGGAGCAGAAGGAGATCGCCGTGATCGCCGCGCTGGCGATGGGACTCGACGCCAAGGCTCAGCGTGACCTCAAGACGGCCAGGCCGTGGTTCACCAGAGTGATCGACTCGGGTGACGCCAACCACATCCCCACCGCGCTGGCCCACCTGGCCGAGCTGCACTACTTGCTGGGGGACAAGGCCGAGGCGGCCCGCCACTACGAGCGGGTCCTGGAACTGAGCGACAACCCCGAGTACGTCGCCGAGTCCGCGTACCGGCTGGGCGAGCATCTCGCGGAGACAGGAGATCACACCCGAGCCATCGAGCTGATGAACCGCACGCTGGCCGCCGGATTCCCCGGCTTCGATGCCGACGCCGGGCGACTGCTCGCCCGGCTGCGCACGTCGTAGCGAGAGCACCGGCCGAACCGCCGCCCTGAACCGGCAACGGGTCCGGAGGAACGGCCTCTCGGCGCGGCGGCCGTGCCGCTCTGGAGGGCGCTGCCGCGCTGGTTCAGGCGGCTCTGGGGTGCGGTGGTGCCGTGCGGGTTCAGGCGGGTTTGGATTGCGGTGGTGCGGTGCTGGTTGGGGCGGTTCTGGGGTGCGGTGGTGCCGCGCGGGTTCAGGCGGCTCTGGAGCTCGGCGGTGTACGCTGCCGGGATTCGGCCAGGCGCAGCGCCAGGCGCGGGCACAGGGAGACCGCCCGGCGGGCGTTCGCCTGCCGGCCGGGCCCGACCCGGGCATCCTCGATGATCGGATACCCCCACTCGTCGAGAGTGACCAGCTCGGGAAGGATCTCCGCGCACAAGCCGGCGCCGTCACAGGCGATGCGGTCGATTCGCAGTTCCATGGTGCTCAACTCGCCCTCCGGTACGTCAGGGTCTCCACGCAGTGACCGTGCAGGTGGGCCTCCACCTCGTCGGCGAAGACGCGCAGCGCGCTACCGGTCAGCCGGGCGACACCGTCGGGATGGGCGCATCCGCCCCGCCCCGGCAGCAGCCCTGTCCGCGCGCGCAGCCGGTCCACGTCGGCGCGCGTCGCTCGGCCGTCGGCGAGGAGCGCCAGGTCCCCGGCGACCGCCGGCAGCCCGAACAGGCACGGTCCGCACTGCCGGGCCCCCTGCCCGGACATCCAGCCCGCGATCGCGGCGGTGCGGCGCAGGCCGCAGACCCCGTACGGGAGAGCCGACACGATTCCCGCGCCGAGGGCCGCGCCCGCCGCCTGGAGGGGCTCGGGTGCCAGCGGGAGTTCCCGGGCCCGGTCGCCCGGCAGCCATGCGCCGCCGTACCCGCCGAGGAGGACGGCCGGCGCCGGCCCCGTCACCGCGCCCACCGGCGTGCCGACCGGGACCTCGAGCACTCGGATGTCCGGGTCCGAGACGCTGACCAGCATGGTTCCGGGATCATCGGCGGTGCCCACAGACCGGAACCAGGTCGCTCCATGGCGGGCGATCAGCGCGACGTGCGCGAACGTCTCAGCGTTGCTCACGAGGGTGGCCCGGCCGCCGATCCCCTGCTCGTAGGGCCGGTTCGTGGTGGGGATCGCCGGGCCGCCGTCGATCCAGCGCACCAGCGCGCTCTCCTGACCGGACAGGAAGCGGTCGGGCCCTTCAACCACCTCGATCGGCACCGGGTCGATGCCTCGGCGGGCGCGCCCGGCCACGACGCTTCGCAATGCCGACACCAGGCCGCCCACCTGCATGGGGTCGGTGCTGTGGTGGGCGTGTTCGGCCATGATGCCCCGCATCGCCGTCCCCGGGCCGCTCACCGGCGCGGGGCCGGTGCTGTGGTGGGTGTGTTCGGTCGTGACGTTTCGCAGTACCGGGTCCGCGCCGCCCACTGGCACCGCCAGGATGATGCGGTCCGCGCCGACCGTCTCGGCGGCCAGGGCCGCCCCGTCCAGGACCAGGTGAGGCGCGACCGCCAGCAACCGTGCGTCCTTGGCGCTCAGCGGCTCGCCCTCCATGGCGTTCACCACCACCACGGGCGGCCGCCGCCAGCTTCCGCGCGGTGGGGAACCAGCCGCCGCCACGCCCCCGGAGGCCGGCGGCGGCGATCTCCTCGGCGAGCGGTCCCAGCGAGCCCGGCCGTGCCGGGCCGCGCAAGGGCAGGTTGCCGTGCCGGGTGAGGTGTCGGCTCAGGTCCGGGCCGGTCACGGTCAGCAGTCGCTCCGTCATCGTGGTCCTCCGTAGGTGGGAGCGGCCGCCGGCGCGGACCGGCGGGCAAGATTCGGCGGCATGTCGGCGACATCCGGTTCGATCCGGGCGGTGTGTTCGGCCATGGCCGCGTGGTCGGTCGTGGCGATGTGTGCGGCCATGGTGGGGTGTCCGGCCGTGGTGATGTATCCGGCCACGGTGGTGTGTCCCGCCGTGGTGGTGTGGCCGGCCACGGTGGCGTGTTCCGCCATGACCGCTGGGCCGGCCATGGTGGCGCGCTTGACGGTGGCGGCCTGCCGGGCTGCGGCGGCGCGGATCACTGCGGCCGCCGCGACGGCGGCGGTGCAGCCGACGGCGAGCGTGAGCACGACCGTGTCGTCCGTGCCGATTCCCAGCCCGTGGACCAGCGCTACCGGCCAGGACGCGTACGCCAGCCAGTGCACGGCGCGCCAGGTGCGCAGCCCGAGCCGGACCCGCAGCAGGCTCGTGACCACCAAGGCGATGATCAGGTCGAGCGCGACCGACCCGAGCCCGACCCAGAAGGGGCGGTACGCGGAGACGAAGGGGACGACCGCGTCGACCCACCGGATCGCGACGTACGAGTCGATCACGCTCGTCGCCACGTGCAGCGCGATGAGGACCACCGACAGCAGCGACAGCGAACGGTGCAGCGCGGTCACCACGTACGACGCGCGGCGCGTTCCCGCCGGACGCCGCCCGGAGCCCCCGGCCCGGGGGTTTCCCGCGCGCGAGGCCGACGCTCCCCGGTCGCCTGCCCGCGAGCCGGCCGTCGGCGGATTCCCCATTCGCGGGCCGCGCGCGCTGCGGGCCGCGACGAGCAGGCCGAGCACGGTCACGGCCGTGAGCAGCACCATCGATACCAGGCCGAACGCCCGGGTGGCGTACCAGAGGGCCATCACCCGGCCACCTTCACGCCGGGGCGCTCGCTGTGGTCGTCCGGCCAGCCGACGATCGTGTGCACCCAGCCGTCGGCGTGGACGAGCCGCGACGGCAGCCCGTGCCGGGCCAGCCAGCCGCCGGCCCCGTGGCCGCGCACGAGGGCGGCGGTGCTGGCGGTGTTGGCGTCGACGCAGGTCCCCGCCGACACCGAGACGGTGCGCCACGGGCCGCGGACCGGCATGCCGGTTCGGGGGTCGACGATGTGCGTGACCGTACGGCCGTCCGCCATGCGGCGGGTCCGGACCGCGAGGCTGGAGGTGGCCAGCCCGCCTGGCGCGCGGAGCGTGATGTCCTGACCGGGCGGCAGGCTTCCGTCCGGCCTCAGCCGGTGGTCGTCCGCCACGCGGACCGGCCAGCCGTTCACCGGCACGGGCCCGGCGACCGCGATGTCGCCGGCCAGCGCGACGAGCACGCCGCAGCCTGCCGCCGCGCTCGCCTCGGCGGCCGCCCGGTCGGCGGCGAACGCCTTGCCGACGGCGCCGAAGTCCAAGGTGAGCCCGCGCGGCACCGACACGGTCGTGGACGCCGGGATGATCTCGATCGACCGCCAGTCCTTGCCGGTCGGCACGGCGAACCCCGGTCCCAGCCGGGACCGCCCGGCCTCCGCGCCGCCGCGGAAGGCAGCGACATCGTTCGGACGGGTCACGTCGGCCGTCGCCGATCGTCCGGTCTCTGTGCCGCCGCGGAATGCGGCGATGTCGTTCGGGCGGGTGTCTTCGGTCTTCGTCGATCGTCCGGTCTCTGTGCCGGTGCGGAATGCGGCGGCGTTGTTCGGGCGGGTGTCTTCGGTCTTCGCCGACCAGCCGGTCTCTGTGCCGGTGCGGAATGCGGTGCCGTCGTTTGGGTGGATGTCCTTGGTTCCCGCCGACTGTCCGGACTCCATGCCGCCGCCGAATGCGGCGGTGTCGTTCGGGCGGGTGTTCTCGGTCCTCGGCGATCGTCCGGCCTCCATGCCGGTGCGGAAGGCGGTGACGTCGTTGGGACGCGTGACCTCGGTCCCCGGCGACAGCCTGACGGCTCCCGCCGACCGTCCGACGGCGGTCGGGTCGACCAGCCCGCCGGTGAGTTCGGCGGCGCGCAGCGCCGCCTGCAGCACGTCCAAGAATGTCGTGCTGACCCGGACGGCGTATCCGGAGCCGGCGTTCACTCGGGCCAGGTCCGAATCGTCGCGGTAGGCGCTGCAGGCGGCGTCGACGTCGCGGATCACCCGGTCGACGGCCGCGCGGGCGACGGCCAGGCGGTCCGGCTCGGTGACCGCGACGGTCGCCGAGCCGCCCCACAGCGGGAAGGTCTCCTGAGCGGTGCCCATCACGATCCTCCTGAGGTGACGGTGCCGGATCCGTTCGACGAACCTGATCCGGGTGCCTGCGTGGGCTGGGTGAGCCCGCCGCTGGATCCGGAGTCCGTCGTGCTGCTCGAGCCGGACGAGCCGCCGGTCGTGCCCGAGTCCGATCCGGTGCTCGTCGTGGTTCCGGTCTTCGTCTGTGAGTCGGCCTGCGTGACGCCGAAGACGGCCGCCAGCCCGGCGGCCACGGCCAGCGAACCGGCCGAGGCCCAGACGGTGATGCGGCGGACCAGGGACACGCGCCGGTCCCGGCGTCCGCCGTCCTCCCACCTTTCCATTTCTTCTCCTCCGATCTCTCGCGGTACTTCCGATGCTCGGCGGTGAACGTGAGAGCGGGATGAGCCGCCGGATCAACGTGTCTGAGAAAGGTCGTAGACCGTGACGCCGCCGACGGTCTTGGCGGTGTAGTGCTGCTGCACCCAGGTCGCGATCTGCTGGGCGTCGTCGCTGCCGCTGGAGTTGCCGCCGCGCATCATGCCCATGCCCGACCCGCCGATGAAGTAGTGGATCCTGCCGGCGGCGACGTACTGCTGGAACCTCTGCAGGCTCGGCGCCGGGTCGGTGCCGTTGAACCCGCCGAGCGCCATGACCGGCGCGCCGGTGGCCAGCTGGTATCCGGAGGCGTTGTTGGACCCGACCGTCGCCGCGACCCAGGTGTACGAGCGCGCGTTCTGCTTGAGCAAGGCGGTCAGCGCGGCGCTCGGGGTGGTGGCGTTCAGCAGCCCACCGGGGCCGCCCATGCCACCGGGCCTCCTGGTCGAACCCGGTCCGCCCATGGCGCCTCCGGCACCGCCGGGCGCCTGCGGCATGCCGCCGGTGCCGCCCTGGCCGCCTCCGGGGAACCCGCCTCCGGGGAACCGGTTCTGTCGTCCGCCGAAGCCGCCGCGCGCGCCGGGGCCGCCCCGGCGGCCGCCGAATCCGGGCATTCCGCCGGGCCCGCCGGACGACGGTCCCGCCGTGGGGATCGCTCCGGTATGCGACGTGTTCGCCGTGTCGACGGCGTACGCGGCCGGGCCGGCGACCGACGTCAGGGCGGCGACGGCCACGGCCGCTCCGATGACCCGGCGCGGGGCGCGGCCGGCAGAGGCGAGCAGCGCGGCGGCGAGCAGGCCGCCGACCAGCACGACGAACCGCAGCCACGGCAGGAAGTCCGGGGTGCGGCCGAGCAGGACGTACGACCACCACGCGGTCAGCGCGACGGCGCCGGCAAGGGGCACGGCGGCGGCCGGTCGGTGCCGCTCGCGCCACAGCACCGCCGCGCCCATGCCGGTGAGCGCCGCGACCGCCGGGGCCAGCGCGATCGTGTAGTAGCCGTGGAAGATCCCCTGCATGAAGCTGAACACCAGGCCGGTGACCAGCAGCCAGCCGCCCCACAGCGCGAATCCGGCGAACTCCCTCCGGCGGTCCCGTCCCCACGTCAGCGCGAGGCTGGCGACCAGCAGGACCAGCGCGGCGGGCAACAGCCAGGCGATCTGCCCGCCGAGCTCCGCGTCGAACATCCGGGTCCATCCGGCGTCCTGGTTCAGGTTGCCGAGGCCGCCGGTCTCGTCGCCGTTCAGGCGGCCGAGGCCGTTGTAGCCGAGCGCCAGTTCCAGGACGCTGTTGTGCTGCGAGCCACCGATGTACGGGCGGGAGCCCGCCGGGACGAGGGCGACGATCGCGACCCACCAGCCGGCCGCCACGACCAGCGCCACACCGGCGAGCAGCAGCTGCCGGACCCGCCGCCAGATCGGCGCGGGCGCCAGCAGCAGGTACACCAGCGCGAACGCGGGCACGACCAGGAACGCCTGCATCATCTTGGCCAGGAAGGCGAGCCCCACGCAGGAGGCGGCGATCACGAGCCACCGCGTGCTCGCGTTCTCCAGCGCCCGCACCAGCCCGTACGCGCCGAGGGTGAGCAGCAGTACGAGCAGCGCGTCCGGGTTGTTGAAGCGGAACATCAGCGCGGCCACCGGGGTGGTCGCGAGGACCGCCCCGGCCAGCAGCGCCCCGCCGATCGCGATCCGGTCACCGCGTTCGCCGGTCCGCACCCGGTCGCCGAGCCCGCTGAGGGAACGCCGGACCGCCGCGTACAGCACTCCGACGGTCGCGACCCCCATGAGAGCCTGCGGCACCAGGACGCTCCAGGAGTTCACGCCGAAAATGCGGGCGGACAGTTCCATCGGCCACAGCGCCATCGGCGTCTTGTCGACGGTGATGAAGTTCGCCGCGTCGGAGGAGCCGAAGAAGAAGGCCTTCCAGCTGTGTGTTCCGGCCTGGACGGCCGCCGAGTAGAAGGAGTTGGCCCAGCCGGAGGCGCCGAGGCCCCATACGTACAGCACCGCCGTCGCGGCGAGCAGTCCGAGCAGTGCCGGGCGCGCCCAGGCCGGGTCGGCGGCGTCGCCGCGGAGCAACCGGCGCGCCGGGTTGGTGCTCCGGGAGGCCGAGGCGCCCTGCCCGGGGTCGGCCTGCCGGGGTGGTCCGGTCATCGATGTCATGACTCGACGGTCGGCGGCGGACGTTGGGGGTCCCTGAGCCGATGATGAAAGCCGGGTGAGAATTCACCCAAGGCGGCGTCGGCCGGTCACCGGCCGTGGTTCGTGCCTGCTGAGGAGAGCGGCTGCGCCTTCTCCGGCGGCCGGTGGCCTCCGGGCCGGCATCCGACTGCTCTCGAACGGGCGTGAAAGCCGTCTTGTCAGCGTCATCCCGATCATCAACAATCGAGGAACCGCGCCGGTGGTCCGGGTAGGCGTACTTCTCGCAGGAGCCACGCTTTCCACCGTCGTGAGCACCTGTCACGCCTACCCACCTTGGGGGTTCAGTGAGACGCTCACGCCCTGCCAGCACGCCGTCCGAGACCCAGACCTCGATCAACCGGAGAACGCTCCTGAGCGCGGGCGCCGCCGTCGTCGGCGGGTCGATGCTCGGCGCGGTGGGGCTGCCCAGAACAGCCCGGGCAGCCCAAGCAGCTCAAGCAGCCCGAGCAGCCCTGGCCGCGCGGACCGACGCCGGAGTCTCCGTCTACGCGTTCCCGCTCTCGGCGGTGACCCTGCTGAGCGGTCCGTTCCAGCAGAACATGACCCGTACGCAGGCGTACCTGAACTTCGTCGACGCCGACCGGCTCCTGCACACCTTCCGCCTCAACTACGGCCTGTCCTCGAGCGCGCAGCCCTGCGGCGGCTGGGAGGCCCCGGACGTGGAGCTGCGCGGGCACTCGACCGGGCATCTGCTCAGCGCCCTCGCCCAGTCGTACGCGAACACCGGCGCGTCCTCGTTCAAGACCAAGGGTGACTACATCGTCGGCGCGCTGGCCACCTGCCAGGCGCGCGCCACGGCGGCCGGGTACAACAGCGGCTTCCTGGCCGCCTACCCGGAGAGCTTCATCGACCGGGTCGAAACCCGCCAGAACGTCTGGGCGCCGTACTACACGCTGCACAAGATCATGGCGGGCCTGCTCGACCAGTACCTGCTCGCGGGCAACGCGCAGGCGCTGACCGTTCTGAAGGCCATGGCCGCGTGGGTCAAGTTCCGCATGGGCCGGCTCAGTTACAGCCAGCAGCAGAGCATGCTCGACACGGAGTTCGGCGGGATGAACGAGGTCCTGGCCAACCTGTACCAGGTGACCGGCGACCCCGACCATCTGACGACCGCCAAGTACTTCGACCACGCGCGGATGTTCGACCCGCTCGCCGCCGACAGCGACCAGCTGGCGGGCTTCCACGCCAACACCCAGATCCCCAAGATGCTCGGGGCGATCCGTGAGTACCACGCGACGGGCACGACGCGATACCACGACATCGCAACCAATTTCTGGGACATCGTCGTCGGGCACCACACGTACGTCATCGGCGGGAACTCCAACGGCGAGTACTTCCAGACGCCGGACAGCATCGCGGGCCAGCTCTCCGACACCACCTGCGAGGTCTGCAACAGCTACAACATGCTCAAGCTGACCCGGCAGCTGTTCTTCACCGACCCGTCGCGCACCGACTACATCGACTACTACGAGCGCACTCTCTGGAACCAGATGCTCGGCGAGCAGGACCCGAACTCCGCGCACGGGTTCGTCACGTACTACACGCCGCTGCGCGCCGGCGGGATCAAGACCTACAGCAACGACTACGACGACTTCACGTGCGATCACGGCACCGGGATGGAGACGCACACGAAGTTCGCCGACAGCATCTACTTCTACGGCGGCAGCACGCTGTACGTGAACCTCTTCGTCGCCTCGACGCTGAACTGGGCGGCCCAGGGAGTCACGATCCGGCAGGACACCACCTTCCCGGAGGCCGCGTCGACGAAGCTGACCGTCACCGGCTCCGGCACGTTCACCATGAAGATCCGGGTCCCCGGCTGGGCCGCGGGCGCGGTGCTGACGGTCAACGGCTCGGCGGTCGCCGCCAGTCCGGGCGGGTACGCGACGATCAACCGGACCTGGTCGTCCGGGGACGTGGTGAACCTGACGCTCCCGATGGCGCTCAGCTTCCCCGCCGCTCCCGACAGCGCCACCACCCAGGCCGTGAAGATCGGGCCGATCGTCCTCGCGGGCGCCTACGGCTCGACCGACCTGTCGGCGCTGCCGACGCTCACCCCGTCCAGCGTGCAGGCGACGAGCACACCGCTGCAGTACACGGCGACGGCGAGCACCGGGACCGTCACGCTGCTGCCGTTCTACAAGATGCACCACCAGCGCTACACGGTGTACTGGACCGTCTCCAAGACGCTGCCGGAACTGGTCGCCTGGTACAAGTTCGACGAGACCTCCGGGACGTCGGCCCAGGACTCCAGCGGCAACGGCAAGACCGCCACGCTGGCCGGCGGCACGACCTGGACGACGGGACACAGCGGGAACGCGGTCGGCCTCGACGGCTCCTCCGGGTACGTCACGCTGCCCGCCGGCATCCTGGCCGGCGCGGCCGCCTGCACCGTCGCCGCCTGGGTGCGCCTGAACACGAGCAGCGCGTGGGCCCGGGTGTTCGACTTCGGCAGCGACACCACGACCAACATGTTCCTCACTCCGCAGAGCGGCTCCGGCACCGCGAGGTTCGCCATCACGACCTCGGGTGCGGGCGGCGAGCAGCAGATCAACGCCCCGGCGGCGCTGCCGACCGGCGCCTGGACGCACGTCGCCGTCACCCTCGGCGGTGGCGTCGGGGTGCTCTACGTCAACGGCGCCGAAGTGGCCCGCAACACGGCGATGTCCCTCACCCCGGGCGGCCTCGGCGGCACGGCCCAGAACCGCCTCGGCCGGTCCCAGTATTCGGACCCGTACCTGGACGGTGCGATCGACGACCTGCGCGTCTACAGCCGCGCTCTCTCAGCGTCCGAGATCGCCGGTCTCGCGCGGTGATCGGGCGGCCGCCCGCGTGACCTGAACACGAGCCGGCCGCCGATCGGCGAAGGCGCGCCAACGAGCGCGCATCTCCCGCCGATCGGCGGCCGGCTCACTCGACCGGGCCGCGTAGGGACCTGGTCGAGCCGATCCGGCGAACGCGGCTCCGTCCAGAGGGGCTGTGACGGGCGGCCGCCGCCGCACGGAGTGGACCTGTGACGGAATCCAGCCGGTGCCCGGCCCGCGAGCGGCCGGGTACTCGCTCACGAGCCGGGCACACGTTTTCCTCTCCGCCTCCTCCGGAGATACCGAAAACACCTAAAACGTTTTCGGTAACGTAAACACGCTGTACGAGCCGTGTCAACGCCGAGATTTCCGGGCCGTACCGAAATGGGTTCACGGATCTTGCTGTGTCCGTGAAAGACCCTTGCCAGCCCTTGGACGATCATCAACAATTGGGACACCTCCGCCGGTGGCCGGGTAGGCGCACTTTTCACGGACGGCGCTTCCACTGTCGTGAGTCCTCTGCCACGCCTACCCGTAATGGGGGTTCCGTGCGGCGCTCACGAGTCCTGTTCCAACTGTCCGCGGCCCTGCTCCTCACGACCGCACTCTCCCCGACGAGTTCGGCCGAGGCCGCGGTGTCCTTCTCCTCGACCGTCGTGAATCAGAACGGCGGTAACTGTATGGACGTGCCGTGGGGTACGTCCGACGACATCCAGCTCATCCAGTGGTCCTGTAACCAGGGGACGAATCAGAGCTTCACCTTCGCTCCGGTCTCGGGGACTTCCGATCAGTACACGATCAACACCGTGGCGGGTAAGTGCGCCGGGGTGTCGGGTGCCTCGACCGCGGACAACGCCACCGTGGGGCAGTCGGCCTGCAGTGGGGACAACAGTCAGAAGTTCCAGCTGGTGCCGGTGTCGGCGAGTGACAAGACGTTCAATCTCAAGGCCGTTCACTCCGGCAAGTGCATCGTGCCCTCGGGTGATGCCTCGGCCTCCAACACCGGCCTGGTCCAGCTGCCCTGCAGTTCGGCGACCTCCCGCGTCTGGCAGCTGCCGAACTACAGCGCGGGCGGCACCACGGGCGGGACCTACACCAACCCGCTCGACCTGCACGGGCCGGACCCGTGGATGACGTACTACAACGGCTACTACTACCTGGCCACGACCACCTGGAACTCCACGATCACCATGCGGAAGGCCACGACGCTGCGCGGCCTGGCCTCTGCCCCCGACACGGTGATCTTCAACCTGACCCGGTCGAACGGCTGCTGCAACATGTGGGCGCCGGAGTTCCACCTGCTCAACGGCCCCAACGGCCCGCGCTGGTACCTCTACTACGTCGCGGGGGCGAACGTCCCCGACTACCTCGGCACCCAGCGCATCCACGTGCTGGAGAGCGCCGGCACCGATCCGATGGGCCCGTACAGCTTCAAGGCCGACCTGCTCGATCCGACCGCGGACAACACGTGGGAGCTCGACCCGTCGATCCTTCAGCTGAACGGCAACCTCTACCTGCTCGGGACCTACTACGACGGCTCCCAGCCGATGTTCATCCGGCCGCTGAGCAACCCGTGGACGGCGAGCGGAACCCGTCATCTGCTCGCCACGCCGACGTACGGCTGGGAGACGGTCGGGGGAGCGGTCAACGAGGCGCCCGAAGTGCTCCAGCACGGCGGCAAGACCTTCATCGTCTTCTCCGCCAGCCACTGCTCCACGCCGGACTACAAGCTCGGCCTGCTCACCTACGACGGCGGTGACCCGCTGAACTCGTCGTCCTGGGTGAAGTCGTCGACACCGGTGTTCCAGCGCTCGGACGCCAACGGCGTCTACGGCCCGGGCCACAACGGCTTCTTCACGTCGCCCGACGGCACCGAGAGCTGGATGGTCTACCACGCCAACGACTCGGCGGGCGGCGGCTGCGACATGAACCGCACCACGCGGGCGCAGAAGTTCACCTGGAACGCCGACGGCACGCCGAACTTCGGTACGCCGGTGCGCCTCGGGACGACGCTGCCCGCGCCCTCCGGCGAGCCCGCCTCCTGACGTACTCCGATCGCATCATCCGCCAACGCCCCAGTCCCGCCAGAAAGGATGTGATCACGTGAGACGTTCCCGCCTGCTCTCGCTCTGCGCAGCCGGAGCCCTCGCCGTGGCCACCGCACTCTCCCCGACGAGTTCGGCCGAGGCCGCGGTGTCCTTCTCCTCGACCGTCGTGAATCAGAACGGCGGTAACTGTATGGACGTGCCGTGGGGTACGTCCGACGACATCCAGCTCATCCAGTGGTCCTGTAACCAGGGGACGAATCAGAGCTTCACCTTCGCTCCGGTCTCGGGGACCAGTGACCAGTACACGATCAACACCGTGGCGGGTAAGTGCGCCGGGGTGTCGGGTGCCTCGACCGCGGACAACGCCACTGTGGGGCAGTCGGCCTGCAGTGGGGACAACAGTCAGAAGTTCCAGCTGGTGCCGGTGTCGGCGAGTGACAAGACGTTCAATCTCAAGGCCGTTCACTCCGGCAAGTGCATCGTGCCCTCGGGCGACTCTTCGGCGTCCAACACGGGGCTGGTCCAGCTGCCCTGCAGCTCGGCGACCTCCCGCGTCTGGCAGTTGCCGGACTACACGACCCAGGGCGGCGGCGACCCGGGGAGCGGGACCTACGAGGGCTTCCCGTCCCTGCCCGCCTACAACGTGTGCGGGAACTCCGGCCTCGGCCGGTCGTACGGGACGAACTTCCCCACCCCCAACGACCCGTACTCTCAGGGCTACTACAACACCAGCGCGCTCGGCTGGGACGGCAACTACTGGCCGGTGACGACCTTCCTGTCCGGGTCGTACTTCGCGCGCGGTGTCAACAGCACCTACAACTCGCAGTACTGCGGCGGGATGTACTCCTTCAGCGCCTACAACTACGGCGGCAGCCACCCGGCGCAGTCGGTCCAGTGGACCATGGACAACGGCTACCTGCCCGCCCTGAAGACACAGTTCACCAGCGGTTCGGTCACCATCGCCATCAAGAACTTCGCGAACAAGGTGACGCTGAACGGCAGCGCCTTCTCGCTGATCTACACCCGGGTCTCGGTGACCAACAAGGGCTCGAGCTCGGTGACCGTGTCACCCGGCGGGTCCGGGCCCAACCTCGTACGGCTGACCAGTTCGTCGCTGGACACGGTCGCGGCGGGCGCGACCAACAACCACGACTTCGTGGCCGCGGTCGACAACTTCGGCAGCGGGGCGGCCTTCCCCAGCACGAGCACGCTGTCCTCCAGCGCGCCGAACTACGACACCGCCTACAGCCAGATGTCCTCGTACTGGAACGGCCGGCTGGGCGAGCTGAACACCTTCTCGCTGCCCAACGTCAGCCTGCCGAACACCGGCAACCTGGCCAACCCGGGCACGGCGATGACCAACGCCTACAAGGCGGCCACGGCCTACAACCTGATCATGCAGGTGGGCAAGGCACAGTTCTCGGCAGCCAACAACTACGCCTATATCCTCAACCACGACGTGCCCGGGGAGCTGATCGCCAAGCTGTCGACCGGTGACTTCCACGACGCGCAGAACCTCCTGCTCACCGCCCGGATCTCCGAGACGTCGGGCTGGGACGAGAAGGGCGCGAACTGGTACTGGGACGGGGTCTGGAAGACGCCCGAGATCTGGGCGATCTACCTGGCGAAGACGGGCGACACCTCGTTCGTGAACAGCTACTTCCACGACGACTCCGGCGGCTCCTCGAAGTGGGGCCCCAGCCTCTACACGATGATGCACAACTACTACCAGGGGCAGCTCGACTCCGACGGCACGCTGCAGACCAACTTCGACAACGACTCGACCGGCAAGTGGCTGTTCAGCAACTACTCGGCGCTGATCGGCCTCGCGTCCTACAAGTACATCGCGACCAGGCTCGGCCTGACCTCGGAGGCGACGTACGCGGACACCGCCTACACCAACCTCCTGAACGCCCTGAACAGGGTGGTCGGCAACAACGAGTCGGCCAACGGCTTCAACTACCTGCCCTGCGAGGTCGACAAGCCCAACAGCGCCAACCGCTGCAACACCTTCAACGACGCCAACTGGGCGTCGCCGGCCTGGGCGGGACAGAACCAGTTCGACACGATGCTGATGGGCGGCGCGCTGAACGGCGTCATCGGCGACCCCGGCCAGATCGACCGCATGTACCAGTGGGGCTTCGCCCGGCTGTCCGCGCAGGGCTACCCCTATCCGACCTTCGGCGCCTTCAACGGCTACTCCACCGGCTACAACACCTTCTACGCGTCCGACGGCCTCTACGGCGACAAGTACCGCGACATGCCGATCACCAGCTACGCCTGGCAGCTGGCGACCACCACGGGCGGCCCGAACGCCTGGTGGGAGGCCAACGGCAGCGGCCCGAGCTCGTCGAACCCGTGGAACGGCAACCACGCGGGCCCGGAGTTCGGCGCCTGCCCGTACGCCTGGCCGCTCGCGGGCCAGCAGCTGGGCCTGCTGAACTCGATCGTCGCCGAAGGACTGGCGTCGTCGGGTTCGGGCCCGTACACCTACACCCGGCCGCTCTACATCGGCCGCGGCATCCCCAACTCCTGGCTGGCGGCCGGGCAGACCGTCTCGGTGAGCAACCTGACCTCGTCGTACAACGTGAGCTCCGGCTCGCGCAGCACCTACGGGGTCTCGATCGCGGTCACGAACCCGGGCGCCCGGGCGATCACCGTGAGCATCACCGGCACCCCGCCCGGCGGCACCGCCTACATCTCGCTGCCCGTCTTCTCCAGCTCCTCGGTCACCTCGGTGAGCGGCGGAAGCTACAACTCGAGCACCCACACGGTGACGGCCACCGGAAACACGATCACCATCAACCTCAACAACTGACCGACCGACGACCGCGACCGTGCCGGGCAGCGCCGCTGTCCGGCACGGTCCCGCTGTCTGGGCCTTTGGCGGCCTCCACTCCGGGCATAGGCTGACGAAACCGCTCGAAGAGGAGGAACCGCGCATCATGGCTCTGCTGGACGAGAAGACCTGGACCGGCTCGGTGTTCGGCGACGGCTGGTACGAGCCGTCCGGCGGAGAGGCGCCCGTCGTGGAGCCCGCCACCGGCGCCGAACTCGGGCGCACCGGCAACGCCGCCGCCGAGGACATCGCCCGGGCCGCGGCCGAGGCGGCCAAGGCCCAGCGGGGCTGGGCCGCCACCTCGTTCGAGGAGCGCGCGGCCGTGCTCCGCCGCGCCGGCCTGCTGTTCGAGCAGCACGCCGCCGAGATCGAGCAGTGGATCGTCCGCGAGACCGGCGCGATCCCGCCCAAGGCCGCCCTGGAGACCCACATCGCCGCGCAGGAGTGCTACGAGGCGTCCGCGCTGGCCTCGCACACTCTCGGCGACGTCCTGCCGACCGCCAAGAAGCGCCTCAGCCTCGCCCGCCGGGTGCCCGCCGGCGTCGTCGGCGTGATCGCGCCCTTCAACTTCCCGCTCATCCTCGGCATCCGCTCGGTCGCCCCGGCCCTCGCGCTCGGCAACTCCGTCGTGTTCAAGCCCGACCCCCGTACGGCGGTCTCCGGAGGCGTCGTCATCGCCCGCGTCCTCGAGGAGGCCGGGCTGCCCGCCGGAGTCCTGCACATGCTGCCCGGCGGGGCCGAGGCCGGTGAGGCGCTCGTCGCCGACCCGCACGTCCGGGTCATCTCCTTCACCGGCTCCACCGCCGCCGGCCGCGCGGTCGGGGCGGCGGCGGGACGCCACCTCAAGCGCGCCCACCTGGAACTCGGCGGCAACTCCGCCCTCATCGTCCTCGACGACGCCGACCTCGACCTGGCGGTGTCGGCCGCGGCGTTCGGCTCCTTCATGCACCAGGGCCAGATCTGCATGACCACCGGACGGCACCTCGTCCACGAGCGGATCGCCGGCGAGTACGTCGAACGGCTCGCCGCCAAGGCCGACGGCCTGCCCGTCGGGAACCCCGCCACCGACCAGGTCGCCCTGGGCCCCATCATCGACGCGGGCCAGCGCAACCGAGTGCACGCGCTGGTCACGGCGAGCGTCGAGGCGGGCGCGCGCCTGGCCGCCGGCGGCACGTACGAGGGGCTGTTCTACCGCCCGACCGTCCTCGCCGACGTCACCCCGCAGACCCCGGCGTACGCGGACGAGGTCTTCGGGCCGGTCGCCCCCGTCAGCGTGTTCGGCTCGGCGGAGGAGGCGGTGGAACTGGCCGTCGGCACCGAGTACGGCCTGTCGCTCGGCATCCTCACCCGTGACGTCATGAAGGCCCTCGACCTCGCCGAGCGCATCCCCAGCGGCATCGTGCACATCAACGACCAGACCGTCGACGACGAGGCCGTCGCCCCGTTCGGCGGCGTCGGCGCGTCGGGCACGGGCTCGCGCTTCGGCGGCGCGGCGGCCAACATCGAGGCGTTCACCGAGACGCAGTGGGTCACCATGCAGGGCGAGATCGCCCGCTACCCCTTCTGAGGATTCTCTGATTCCCCGCTGGTGGGATGGCACCCGTCCACGCCATCACCGGGGAATCGAGAGTCCATGACCCGCAACTGGAAGCGCCTGCTGCTCATCGGAGTGGCCGTCGCCGTCGTCCTCGTCGTCGGAGGGCCGTTCGTCTACATCCACTTCTTCCAGGACAAGGCGCCCGCACCGCTGAGCGTCTCGGCCTCACCCCAGGCCGCCACGGGCGCGGCGGTGCCCGCCGACGGAACGTGGAAGGCCGCCTCGGGATCGCAGGCCGGATACCGGGTGAAGGAGGTGCTGTTCGGCCAGAACACCGAGGCGGTCGGGCGCACGAACGGCGTCACCGGCGACCTGACCATCGCCGGGACCAAGGCGACCAAGGGCTCGTTCACCGTGGACCTGACCACGGTGAAGAGCGACAAGGACCGGCGCGACCAGCAGTTCCAGGGGCGCATCATGGAGACCGCGAAGTACCCGAAGGCCACCTTCGCCCTCACCGAGCCCATCGACCTCGGCAGCGTGCCCGCGGTCGGCGCGAAGATCAATACGAAGGCGACCGGGAACCTCACGCTCAAGGCGGAGACCAGGAAGGTCACCTTCGACGTCACCGCGTCCCGTACCGCGCCGGGAGCCTTCGACGTGAGCGGGTCGATCCCGGTGAAGTTCGCCGACTGGAAGATCGCCAACCCGAGCTTCGGCCCCATCCAGACGCAGGACAACGGTCAGGTGGAGTTCCTGCTGAAGTTCACGAAGTGACCCTGGTCATTTCTCGTCGACGAGCAGGTTGACGGCGAACCCGAGGAACGCGATCCCGCTGATCTGCTCCATCCGGCGGCGGAAGGACGGCCGCCGGATCCGTTCGCTCAGCGCGTGCGCGGCGCCGGAGACCACCCAGTACCAGACCGCCAGCTCCACCATGTCCACGGCGCTGAGCAGCAGTGTGGTGCCGAACGTCGGCGCGCCGTGCGGGATGAACTGCGGGATCAGGCTCATGTAGAACACGCCGGCCTTGGGATTGAGCAGGTTGGTGCCCATGCCGGAACGGAAGGCGGTGAGCCATCCACGGGGCACCGCATCAGGAGCGACCTGATCAGACGCCTCGCCAGGCGAGGGTGCGCTCCGTCTCCGGGACCGGACCAGCGCCGAGATGCCCAGCCAGGTCAGATAGCCGGCTCCGGCGATGCGCAAGGCGTCATAGGCCAGGTGTGAGGCGGTGAGCAGCGCGGTGAGTCCCGCGGCCGTCGCGACGCTCCACACCACACAACCGGAGAGGATCCCGAGGGCGGCGGCCACACCGAAGCGCCGCCCTTGACCGGCGGAGGTGCGCACCACCAGCAGGGTGTCCAGACCAGGCGTGACGTTGATCAACGCGGCGACCCCGGCGAACGCCAACACGGCTGTGATCATGCCGGGGATGCTAGATCAGATCGGCGCTCCGCGGCGCGACGAGGTCCCGGCGGATGTACCACTCGGTGGCGAGCAGACGCTCGCGCTCCTCATCCGGCAGGCCCGCGAACATCGCGGGCCCCGCCCCGCGCTCGGCCTCCGACTCGTGCGCCTGGAACGCCTCCCACTTGCGGTCCGCCCAGGCTCGTACGTCGACCGTCGTGGTGACCTGCTCGTCGGGCGTTCCCGGCAGGACCTGACCGGCCTCGGGCGGGGCACCGAAGATCTTCTCCCACTCGGCGCGCACGACCGACTGGGGGATGGTCACGAGGTACAGCGTCCGCGCCTGCCAGGGCTCACCGGCCTCCGGGTACAGCTGCTCGTACGCAGCCGCCTCGACCGCGGCCAGGGTCGCGCGGTGCGCCCGTACGTGGTCCGGGTGCCCGTAGCCACCGAAGGCGTCATAGGTGACCACGACGTCCGGCCGGAACTCACGGATGTGCCCGACCAGCCGCCCCACCGCCCCGTCGACGTCGGCCTCGACGAACCGCTCGTCTCCTCCCGACTCGTTCGCGCCCGCGTCGGAGTAGCCAAGCAGCCGGGGCTCTCCGGCGCCCAGGATCGCCAGGGAGCGCCGCAGCTCCTCGACGCGCCGCGTCCCCTCCACCCACGTGCAGGTCACGACCCCCGTACGGACGCCGGCCTCGGCGTAGCGCGCCAGCACCCCGCCGGTCCACAGCGCCTCGTCATCGGGATGCGCGTGCACGCACAGCAGACCGGTATCCGACACGATGTCCTCCCACGATCGAGTGGATCATGATCGTAGGGGAGGCCCGGCCTGGTCTGCGGTCGCACCCGCCGTACGTCCTCCGGCGAACGCCTGTCGACCGAAGAACCGGGACCCTAGACCATCGCCGCTATCGGCGGCGATCCCCGCCTCGCGAGGATCGTCGCCATGACGGACAAGTCGTACGACGCGGGACCGGTGCCTGATGCCGGAGCACCGTCTCGGCGAGGATCGGACATGAGCGGGCGAGCGGACACCGCCGAGCACTCCCTGAGACGGCGCATCGCTCCGGCCGTCGCGCTGTTCCTCCTCGCCCCGGTCATCGGGGAGCTGCTCCTGGGCAAATCAACGGCTCGGCGAGGCGGTCGCCGCCTTCCCCCTCTTCGGCCTCATGTACGGCGGCGGCGCCCTGCTCATCCGCGAGACCGCCCGGCGGGCCGGGCGCGGACCGACGACCATGCTCATCCTCGGCGTCGCGTACGGGCTCGTCGAGGAGGGCCTGGCGGACCAGATGCTGTTCCACCGGTACTACGCCGACAACGACGCGATGGGCGACACCTACATTCCGGCGCTCGGGATGGGCGGCTGGCTGACGATCGGCGTCCTCACCATGCACGCCGTGTGGAGCACCAACGTCGGCATCACACTGATCGAGGCCCTCGTACCCGAACGCGCCGAGAGGCCCTGGCTGGGCCGGACCGGGCTCGGCGTCACCGCCGCCCTCTACGTCGTCGGCGTGGTGGTGGTCACCTGGGGCAGCTACCAGGACGAGCGGTTCTTCGCCGCGCCCGCGCAGCTGCTCGGGACCGTGGCCGCCATCGTCGCACTGGTCGTGGCGGCCTTCCGCCGGCGACCCGCGAGCGCGCTCCCCGGCACCGCGCCGCCGCCGCTGGTCGTCGGGATCGTCGCCTTCGTCGCTTCCGGCGCGTTCATGATGACCGAGGGCCTGCCGGGCTGGTGGAGCGTTGCCGCAGTCGCAGCGCTGCTCATCGTCGCGATCGCCGTGATCGGCGGCCGATGGTCCCGGCAGCGGGGCTGGGGCCGTGCGCATCGGCTCGCCCTCGCCTCGGGCGCCCTCCTGACCTACGCGTGGGTGGGCATCGGCATGCGCCCCGAATCGGGCCCGAAGAGAACCGCCGACTACATCATGAACGCCGTCCTCGCCCTCGCCGCCGTCATCCTCGTCATCATCGCCGCCCGACGATCCCGAACCACCCGTACGGCCCCGCCCGTCGCCACAGAGCGTTGAGTGACTACCGACCGGAGATCTTCTGGGATGCCAAGTCGCGGTAGGCGGTGTCGAGGGCGCTGATGAGATGGTCGAAGGTGGCGTCTAGGGACTCGGGGAGGCCGAAGCCGCCGGCCGCCTCGAGGGAGACGAGGCCGTGGCAGACCGTACGCCACATGCGGATCGCGTGGATCAGGTCCGAGCCCTCGAGGCCGTACCCGCTCAGGGCGGCTGCGGCGACGGCGACGGCCTGGTCGCTCATGTGGGTGTACTCCTGATCTCCGGGTGTCGGGGCCTGCACGCTCGCGGCGTAGCGGCCCGGATGGGCGAGGGCGTAGCTCCGGTAGGCCTTGGAGACGGCGCGCAGGCACTCCTGGCCCGTCAGCCCGACGGCCGCCCTGGTCAGGGCGTCGGTGAGCTCGCGGATGGACAGCAGGGCGACGTCTCTCTTGACGGCTTCGAGTCCGCTGACGTGCTTGTACAGGCCGGGGAGGGAGACGCGGCAGCGCTGGGCGACCGCGGCGAGGGTGAGCCGGTCCAGGCCCACCTCGTCGGCGACGGCCGCCGCTTCGGCGACGATGCGGTCGGGGGTGAGTCCAACGCGAGGCATGGTCACCGACCGTATCGTCCGAGCGCGATGCCGGTGCCGGTGATGAAGACCAGCAGCAGGATCAGGGCGGGGGCGGCCAGCAGGGCCAGGCTTTGCAGGAGGAACAGGTAGACGACGCCGCTGGCCGCGATGGAGACGGCGAGGGCGGCTCCCGTCCAGCGCAGCCAGCGGGGGAGCGCGCCCGACACGGCGGCGGCGACGCCGACGACGGCCAGGGCGAGCATCTTGACCCCGTCCAGCCGGTCGACCGCCTGGAACAACAGGTGCGCGGTGCCGGGTGCGGTCGCCCGCGACAGCGCGAGGCCGAGCACGAACTGCACCAGCGAGATCGCCGCGGCGACCACCCCGGCGACTCCGATGACCCTGGCGGCGGTGGCCGCGCCCGAACGGGAGACGGCCTTGGCCAGCAGCACCGAGACGATCGCCAGACCCGAGGCGGGCAGGCCCTCGGTGAGGGCGAACTGGACCGCCACGACGCCCTCGTGCCCCGCGATGGCGGAGACGATCTCGCTTCCCGACGCGTCGAGCTTCGGGCTCGGCGCCCCGACGGACAGCCCGGCGACCCAGGACAGCGCGTAGGCGACGCCGGTGACGGCGGGAACGGTGAGCAGGCGAGGCCGGGTGGGGGCGGTGGCCGAGACGTTCATCAGGTACTCCCTGGACGGTGCACTAGTTAATGCGACTAACTTCAAGTTAGTCGCATTAACTTTGCTCCGCAAGGGCCTTTCGCCGACCGACCCCGCCGCCTACCGCAAGGGGATGTCGTGATCGCGTTCGTCGTCGCCGCGCGGGCCGAAGATCCGCCGCTCGTCCGCCGTGATCGGGACATCGTTGATGCAGGCCTCGCGGCGGCGCATGTAGCCCTCCGCGTCGAACTCCCACTGCTCGTTGCCGTAGCTGCGCCACCACTGGCCGGAGGCGTCGCGGCACTCGTACTGGAAACGGACCGCGATCCGGTCGTCGGTGAACGCCCAGAGGCTCTTGCGCAGGGCGTACTCCAGCTCGCGCTCCCACTTGCGGGTCAGGAACGCCACGATCTCGTCGTGCCCGGTGACGAACTCGGACCTGTTGCGCCAGACCGAGTCCGGCGTGTACGCGGCGGCGACCCGCTCGGGGTCCCGGGTGTTCCAGGCGTCCTCGGCGGCCTGGACCTTCTGTCGCGCGGTCTCCTCGGTGAAGGGAGGTACGGGTGGGCGGGTCATGGGCTTCCCCCTGTTCCGGTGTGATCTCTGGCGGTCGAGCTCACTTCCGACGTTAGAAGGTCGGGCGCCGGCCCGCGGCGTCACCGCTTCTCGGATGCCGCGGTCAGCCTCTCGCGCAGCTCGAAGGCGGTCGCCGCCACTTCCGTACGGCCGCGCCCTCGTACGGCGATCCACACGCCCGCGAAGGGATCGTGGATGAATCCCCAGTGCGGGAACTCCCCGCGCAGACGGGCCAGCCACGGTGCCGCCTCGGTCCCGTACGAGTCCGCTCGCGGGGCGAAGCACCCCTGATCGACGCGAGTCTCGGCCGCCGGCGGGTCGGTTCGTCGCGGTGGGAGCCGATCCCGAACGCCGCCGCCCGCCGGGTCGTGGAAACCGGTGGACTCCACGTCATTCGTCTTCGACGCGGAGCACCTTCGCCGTGAGATCGGCCGCGTACTCGATCTCCTCGGCGGCGCACATGTGCTCGGTCTCCAGCGGCGCGTCCCGCGTCGGACCCGTCCAGCACCAGTACCACTGGAGGGACCCGTCCTCGTGCCGGCACAGCGCTACGTACTGTGACAGGCCCGGGCTCATGGCCCTGCCCATCGGGTCGTCCGTCCGCGACGCCGCCGGGTTCCACGCCACCAGCGCCCCCGTGCCGATCCGTACGGTGAGGCCGCGTTCGGTCAGTGCCGCGCCCAGCTCGTCCAGCCGGGCCTTGACCAGCTGGACCCGGTCCATGGACGTCGCGGCGTCCAGATCTTCTCCCTGCACCGATCCCGCCTTTCGATCACCTACTCCGACCGGCGCGATCGACATTTTCTATTTCGATCACTCCCGGTCGTGTCCGCTGTTGACTCATCGTTTCGGCCACTATCAGTAATCGGGTAGTGCGGCATCGCGATCGGCTATAGCCTGCGGCCGTGGAAGCGCGGAGCCTGGGTCAAGCCCTTAAATTGATCATGAAAAGCCGCGAGTGGACTCAGACAGAACTCGCCCGCGAGCTGGGCGTCTCCCAGGTCTGGGTCTCGCAGGTCTCGCGCGAACAGCGCGATACAGGGATCATTAAGGCAAGTCGGCTTCTAGCGCGCGTAGGCTGGGAGCTGCGCATAACGCCCATAGGGGAGGAAGACGATCCGGTGAAGCGGAGATCATTCATCGCCGCAGCGGCATCCGTCACACTCGTGCCGTCGGCGAAGACCGGTCCCTATCAAGATCCGGACTACCTGCGCGCCCTCGCGACACAGCTCCGCGAGACGCGAAACGAAATAGGGGGCGTTCCCCTGGTGTCGGTCGCCGTACGACATCTGGGGAAGATCGCGCAAGCGATCAATGTGCGCGATCGTAACCTTCAGCTTGCGGCGGCCGGCCTGGCACGCGCGGCCGCACACGTTCTGCATGACGCTCGGCTGTACGGCAAGGCGGAGAATGCCGGAAATCTTGCGCTCGTGCTGGCGCAAAGGGCGGAACACGTCGATGATACGGCCAACGCATACGAGTTGATGTGTCAGGTGAGCTCCTATCGAGGCGATTACCGCCGGGCCGCCATGTATGCGCAACGCGGTCTTGCCCTACCCGCACTCACCGACGAGTCCAAGGCGCGGCTGAGTGTTCGGCTCGGCGTCAGTCTCGCCAAGATCAATGCTCCTGGCGCCGAGCGAAAGTCGCGTCACATGCTCGATGCGGCGCATGAATTCGACGGCTCCTCGCCAGGAGCCGCGGCAATGATCACTGGAAGCTCCGGCATTGTCCTCAGTCGCTTCGGGCGTCATGAAGAAGCGGGTGACTCTCTCGACGAAGCGGTACGTTATTTCGAGGGAATCCCGCTTATGCGGGGGTTGTGGATCGGGGAAAGTGTGCAGGCTTCCATGCGGGCGGCTGACCCGGCCAAAGCGGCGGCCCTGATGCATACCTTGGCGCGAATCAGCCCGCTGATAACATCTTCCCATTTCGATCAGAAGGCGAACGAAATCATCGCGGGTTCCGCTCGATGGGCGAGCGTTCCGGAGATGCGGGACGCGCGTGAGCAACTGCGGGCGGCGACCGAGTCCGTGTGACACCCCGACGCTGCTCGGCAGAATCGACCTTAGTTGTCGGATCCGGGCCGCGTCGTTCGTAGCCAGGGTGAGAGGCCGCCCACGAGGGTGCGGTCACGGACCACAGGAGATGCCGACCGATGCCGCACCCACAGGCCAAGGTTCACCGCATGTTCGAGCTCGTCGAGCCGATCGCCACCGTCACCTTCTCCGAGGTGCCGAACGAGGCGTTCCTGGCCCTCGGCATGCGCAACTACTGGGACGGATACTTCGCGGGCCGCGCCGCGCCACTGGGGCCGGCACCGGCCGAGGTGGTGCACGCGGTCTTCTACAACTTCGCCGACGGCGAGGTGGCGCGCCACATCCCGTGGGTCTGGGGGAAGACCACCCCGGAGGAGGCGATCGCCGTGCGCGAGCGGGGCAGCGCCACCGCGCTGCGGCAGATGCTCGGGGAGCTCGCCGACTCCCCCGGTCTGGTGCGGGTCGCCGACCTCGCCACTCGAGCGGCGGTCAGCGCGCCGACCGAGGGCCGAGTGCTGTACGCCGGGCTCCGGGCGCTCGACGTGCCCGAGGAGCCGGTGGCCCGGCTCTGGCACGCGGCCACGCTGCTGCGGGAGCACCGCGGGGACGGCCACAACGCCGCCCTCGTCGCCCACGGCATCGGCGGCACCGAGGCCCACGTTCTCCTCGCTCTCTCCCTCGGAATGCGGGCGGAGGAGTTCGGCCGGATCCACCACCTGCCCAAGGCACAGCTGGCCGCTGTCGTCGACGGGCTGCGCGGCCGCGGCCTCGTGGACGCCGCCGGCGGGTTCACCGACGCAGGCCGGGAGACCAAGGAGCGGATCGAGGCCCTCACCGACGAGCTGGCGGCGCCGGCCTACGACGTGCTCAGCGCGGACGAGCTCAACGAGCTGGTCGCGGGGCTCGAGCCGATCGCCGCCGCGGTGCAGGCCGCCGACGACTGAGCCGGCGCATCAGGCGACGGCCACGACCCTCAGCTCGGCCACCGAGGTGAGCACGTCGTTCGGGGAGTCGTCGAACTCTGATCTCGGGGTGTCATGAGATGGATCGGAGCCGGCCGTGGGGCGAGCGGTGGAGTTGGTCGATGGCCTGGGCCGTCTGTTCGTCCGCGGGGAGGAAGACGACGAGCTGTTGGTCGTCCGTGGGGAGTTCGAGCGTCTCGCGGAGCAGCTGAAGCTCGTGCCCGGCTGGATGGTTGAGCCGGAGAGTTCCACGTCGCGGCACCACGTGGCGGTTCAGGCGGCGGGTGAAGTCGGGGCCGGCGACGGGGGTGAGCTCGGCGGTGAGCCACTCGAGGTTCTCGACGGATGGCGCGAGCCACAGGTCGAAGGCCTGCTCGTCCGCGATGTCGTCCCAGTCGGTGAAGAACGTCCGCGCGCGGGGGTCGGTGAAGACGTAGCGTGTGAGGTTCGGCGGGGCGGCGTCGAGCAGTCCGGTTCCGCTGGTGACCGACTCGTAGCCGCTGGTATGGGCGAGGACGTCGCCCAGCCGGTTCGTCACGATGGCGATGCCCGGTTCAAGGAGGCGGAGTGTCTTCAGTACGGACGGTCGCACCTGTCGGGGCGGTGGTGTGGGCCGGAAGTGGGCGGAACATACGTCGCCGGTGATCTTCGCGAGGTAGCGCAGGTGGTTGCGCTCCGAGGGGGCGAGGCTGAGCGCGTCGGCGAGCGCGTTGATGACCGCTGTCGACGGATTGCGGTCGCGGCCCTGCTCGATGCGGGTCAGGTATTCGACGCTGATGCCGGCCCGCGCGGCGAGATCCAGGCGGCGTAGACCGGGTGACCGGCGGCGGCCGCGGTCCGGCAGTCCCAGGGATTCCGGCTGGATACTGTCGCGCTTGGCTCGGACGAACTTCCCCAACGGCGTACCCACGCCGTGAGCGTACGGCGCTGCGCGCTGATCGAGCAGTGCCGAGGGTGGCCTCTTGGGGGCCAGTCTGAGCACGGTCTGGTTGTCGCGACGGTGCGGCTCGATCGTGGTGCGCATGGTGAACAGGTCGAGGCGACGTTCCGGTCAGGCGTTGCTGGTGTGGGGATTGCTGGTGGTGGCGGCGAACCTACGGGCGAGTTTGACTGGTGTCGGGCCGTTGCTGGATCGCGTCCAGGCCGATCTGACGTTGGCCCCGGCCGTGGCGGGCCTGCTGAACACGCTGCCGTTGCTGGCGTTCGCGGCACTGTCTCCGATGGTTCCGCGACTGGCCGGGCGGTGGGGACCCGAGCGGCTGCTCGGTGGTGCGCTCGTGGTGCTGACGCTGGGGATCGCGGTCCGGTGGGTGCCGACGGCCTTCGCTCTGTTCGCGGGAACCGCGCTGATCGGAGCGGGAATCGCCGTGGGGAACGTGCTGCTGCCGAGCCTGATCAAGCGCGACTTCCCGGCCAGAGTGGGACTGCTGACCAGCGCGTACGCCACCGTGATGGGGGGCGTCGCCGCGGTGGCCTCCGGGGTAGCGGTGCCGATCGGTCAGGTCGCCCCTGGCGGTTGGTACACCGCGTTGGGCTGCTGGATCGTGCTCGCGCTGATGGCCATCGTGCTGTGGCTCCCGCAGATGCGGACTCCGCGGCCGGTCTCGGAGGCGGTTCGCGGACACCGGTTGCCGTGGGGATCGGCGCTGGCGTGGGCGGTCACGGCGTTCATGGGCTTGCAGTCGCTGGGCTTCTATGTCGTCGTAACGTGGTTGCCTCAGGTGTTCCAGGACAGTGGAGTGAGTGCGGCCGCGGCGGGATGGCTGCTGTTCCTGTTCCAGGCGGTCGCGGTGTCGACCAGCCTGGCGGTGCCCGCCGTGCTGCGGTGGGCGCGTGACCAACGCGCGGTGGCGACGGTGAGCTCGGCGGTCGTACTCGCCGGTTACCTCGGACTTCTGGTGGCGCCGGGATGGGCGTTGCTGTGGAGTGTGGTCCTCGGGCTGGGCGGCGGAGCCTGCCTGGTGCTCGCGTTGGCGTTCTTCAGTCTGCGCGCCCAGGACGCGGCCGTGGCGGGCGCGTTGTCAGCGATGGCGCAGTCGATCGGTTACCTGCTGGCCGCCGCGGGACCGGTGATCTTCGGGCTGCTGCACACCGTCAGTTCCGGCTGGCAGGCATCGATCATCCTGATGTGCGTCGCTGCGGCCGGCCAGGTGATCGTCGCGATGGTGGCCGGCCGGGGCACGGTGCGAACTGTGAGCGCGAAATGACGGCGCGACCCGTACGGTCATCGTTCGGGTCGGTCCTTCGTCTTGGGGCGGGCGCGGAGGTGGGCGCGTTCGCCCTGGGTGCCGAACAGGCTGAGGAACTCCACCGGTTCGGGGCCGACCGCGCCGAACCAGTGCGGTACGCGGGTGTCGAACTCGGCGGCCTCGCCCGGTGAGAGGATCAGGTCCTGGTCACCGAGGATGACCCGCAGCCGTCCGTTGAGGACGTAGAGCCAGTCGTAGCCCTCGTGGGTCCGCGGCTCGGGCTCCCGGCGAGAGCTGTCGGCAGGGATGATCAGCTTGTACGCCTGGATGCCCCCGGCTCGGCGGGTCAGGGGCAGCATGGTCATGCCGTGGCGGGTGACCGGTCGCAGGTGGACGCGTGGGTCTCCGGTCTGAGGGGCGTCAACGAGCTCGTCGAGCGTGACGCCGTACGCCTTGGCCAGGGGGAGCAGGAGCTCGAGGGTGGGCCGGCGGGCACCGGACTCCAGCCGGGACAGGGTGCTCACCGAGATGCCGGTCGCCGCCGACAGATCGGCCAGGGTGGTCTCGCGCTCCCGGCGCAGCGTGCGCAGCCGGGGTCCGACTGCGGCGAGCGCCTGGTCGAGGTCGTCGTCCATGCCACCAGTTTGCCATAACGGCAACGGAGTTTGCGGAGACCGCCGATGGGACTGCATCGTCGTTCCCGGAGGTGGTCATGGTGACCGATCGGCTGAGGGACGGCTATGACGTGGTGGTCGTCGGCGGTGGTGCCGCGGGACTGAGCGGGGCGCTGATGCTGGCCCGCTCACGGCGGTCGGTGGTGGTGATCGACGGCGGCTCCCCGCGCAACGCCCCGGCGGCGGGCGTGCACGGGTTCCTGTCGCGGGACGGGGTCCCGCCGGCGGAACTGCTGGAGCAGGGCCGGGCGGAGGTTCGCGGCTATGGCGGCCAGGTGGTGCCCGGCGAGGTCGAGACCGTGGTGCGCGAGGGCGACGGGTTCGCGGTGACGCTGGCCGATGGCTGGACGGTCCGTGCCCGACGGCTGCTGGTCGCCACCGGGCTGGTCGACGAGCTGCCGGACATACCGGGACTGCGCGCTCGCTGGGGGCGGGACGTCGTGCACTGCCCGTACTGCCACGGCTGGGAGGTCCGGGACCAGGCGATCGGCGTGCTGGCCACCGGGCCGATGTCGGTGCACCAGGCGTTGATGTTCCGGCAGCTGAGCGACGATGTCACCTTCTTCTCCCACACCACGCCGCCGACCGCCGAGGAGGCGGAGCAGCTGGCCGCGCGCGGCATCGGCGTGGTGGACGGCGAGGTGGCGTCTCTGGAGATCGTCGACGACCGCCTCGTGGGAGTACGGCTGAGCGACGGCACGGTGGTCGCCCGTGAGGCGTTGGCGGTCGCGACGCGGATGACGGCGCGCGCCGGCTTCCTGGCCGCGCTCGGACTGCGGCCGGTCGAACACCCGATGGGGATCGGGGCGAGCATCCCCGCCGACGCGACCGGCCGTACGGACGTGCCCGGCGTGTGGGTCGCGGGCAACGTCACCGACCCGGTCGCCCAGGTCGTCTCCTCCGCGTCCGCGGGCGCCGGAGCGGGGGCCCAGATCAACGCCGACCTGATCGCCGAGGAGACCCGCCGGGCGGTCGCCGCGCATCGGGACCCGTTCTCGGCGGAGAACGAAGCACGTCTCTGCGAACAGGTGGCGGGCGACCGCCGCCACGGCCTGTGAACCACGGAAGGGAATCCGTCGTGTCCGAAGAGTTCGACCAGGAGTACTGGGAAGACCGTTACCGCGGCCGTACCGCGGTCTGGAGCGGGCGGCCCAACTCGCAACTGGTGGCGGAGGCCGGGGATCTGACGCCCGGCACGGCACTGGACGCGGGCTGCGGCGAGGGAGGCGACGCCGTCTGGCTCGCCTCGCGCGGCTGGCGGGTGACGGCGGTGGACTTCGCCACCACCGCGCTGAGCCGTGCCCGAGAACACGTCGAAGCCCTCGGCGACGGCATCGCCGACCGGATCGACTGGGTACCGGCCGACCTGACCGCCTGGACGCCCGCCGCGGAGCACTTCGATCTGGTCTCCACCCACTACGTGCATGTGGCGGCGTCGCGCGCGGCGCTGTTCCGCCGGCTGGCGGCGGCGGTCGCGCCGGGCGGCACGCTGCTCATCGTCGGCCACCACCCGTCGGACCTGCAGACGGTGCCGCGCCCCTTCGCACCAGAGCTGTTCTTCACGGCCGAGGAGGTCGCCGCCGACCTCGACCCCGACCGGTGGGACATCGTCGTCGCCGACGCGAGGCCCCGACCGGCCGCCGGCCATGAAAGCCATGACGGCCACGAGGTCACCGTGCACGACGCCGTCCTTCGAGCCCGCCGGCGTTGAGCAGACCGACATCACCTTCGACAGCGCCGGCGTTAGGTTGACGGATCCGGTTCGCGGAACCGTTGGTCGTGCAGCTGCTGGTGGGACTGTGCGAGCGGCCGGCCGGCGAGCCGGGCGGTGACGCCGGCGTTGAAGTTGGGGCAGTGCGTGACGTCCTCGTGGGGGCAGCGCAGCCCGTGCCGGATGGCCTCGCGGGCGGCCTGCGCCCTGGCGATCTGCTCGTCGAGTTCCGCGACCTTGCGCTGCGCGAGCTCTCTCCAGCCGGGCGTGTCGGCGCGCGATGCGAGGAGGGTCTTCTGCTCGGCGAGGGTGAACCCCGCGTCGCTGTAGAGCAGGATCGTGCCGACGACCCGGGCGGCCGACTCGGGGTAGCGGCGCTGCCCCGAGACCCTGGCGGGCGCGGGGAGCAGGCCGAGTTCTTCGTAGTAGCGCAGGGCCGAGGCGGCGACTCCCGTGCGGCGGGCCAGCTCGCCGATGGTGAGCAGGCCGCCGGGTGGGTTGACTTCAGGTGCACTTGAAGTCGTTGACTGCCGGCCATGGAAACGCGACATGAAAGAAGCATGCCACGGGCAGTGAAGCGGGCGGTGACCGCAGCTGTCGAGTACGGGGTCGGGCGCGCCGGGATCGTCGCGGTGCGTGCCCTGGACCGCGACGTCATCGGCCAGGCACATCAACCTCGCGGCGCGGCCGGGCGCGTGAACGGCTGGGTGTTCGCCCACCGCCCCTCCAACCGGCAGCGCAACCGCTGGGTGGTCTCGCTGCTCGATGTGCGGCCCGACGACAAGGTCCTGGAGATCGGCTTCGGCCCCGGCGTCGCGGTCGCGGAACTGGCCCGCGCCGGCGCAGGTCATGTGTACGGGATCGACCATTCCGACGTGATGCTCCGGCAAGCGTCCAGGCGTAACGCCGCCGCCATCCGGGCCGGCCGGGTCAGCCTGATCAGAGCCTCCGTCGATCGGCTTCCGCCCGCCCTCGACGGCCCCTTCGACGCCATCCTCGCCGTCAACTCCCTCGGGTTCTGGCCCGCGCCGGCCGAACGGCTCGCCGAACTGCGCCGACGGCTCGCACCCGCCGGACGCCTCGCCATCGTGTCCCAGCCCCGCTGCCACGGCGCCACGGCGGACACGTCCCGCAACGCCGCCCGCGAAATCGAGGACCTGCTGGGGAGCGCCGGCTTCACACAGATGAGCACCGAGACCCTCCCGCTCAGCCCGCCGGTGATCTGCGTCCTCGCCACCGGTCCGGGCCTTCCGCCTGACCGGCGGTGAGGCGAGCCGCGGTCCGGACCGGAACCGGCGGTGAGAGGAGCCGCGGTCCGGGCCGAAACGGGCGGCTCGCCGCTTCGAGGGCGATCAGCTTCTGAGCGGGACGCCTTCGTGTCGGACGCCGATCTGACGCAAGCGCGACTTCTTCGCCGCGTCAGTCCCACCTGGTTCCGGCGGGCACCCGGAAGGTGGTGTTGATGCGGTTGAAGAAGTTGGTGATCGCCACCATGAGCACCAGGGACGCGAGTTGCCGCTCGTCGTAGTGCTTCGCGGCCTCGGCCCAGATCTCGTCGGTGACCGCGCCGGGCCGGTCGGAGAGCCGGGTCGCGGCCTCGGTGAGCGCCAACGCGGCCCGCTCGGCGTCGTCGAAGAGCGGGTTCTCGTACCAGGTGGCGACGGCGAGCAGCTTCTCGACGCTGACACCGGCCTTGCCCGCGGTGCCGGCGTCGGCACAGGCGCTGCAGCCGTTGATCTGGCTCGCGCGCAGATGCACCAGCTCAAGCGTCTCACGCGGTACGCCGCCGGAGTACACCTCCTTGAATATGTGCTGGACGCCCGTCGTGATGTCGGGGTGGCTTGCCGCGTTCTGGATACGTGCTGTCATCTTTCCTCCAGGGAACGGGGTCGTTGGACCCGCGGACGGCACTACGACGTGCGGCCGCGGCGGAAGGTAACGCCGGCCCCGGAGTTACCTTCCAAGCGCGCGATGCGTCCTGGTAGTGGCACCGCCGTACGCCGAGGAGAACCATGACCGAAGAGGAAGAGCTCGCCGCGGAGTTCGAGACCCAGCGCTCCTATCTCCACGCGATCGCGTTCCGCGTGCTCGGCTCGCACGCCGACGCGGACGACGCCGTTCAGGAGGCGTGGCTGCGGCTCGCGCGGACCGGTCGCGGTGACATCGAGGACCTGCGCGGCTGGCTCACCACGGTGACCGGCCGGATCTGCCTGGACGTGCTCCGAAGGCGCGGGGTGCGGGGCGAGCAGCCGCTCGAACTCGACGTCGGCACGCTCCCGCGGGAGGTGGCCGGGGACTCCCGGATCGATCCCGAGGAGGAGGCCGTGCTCGCCGAGTCCGTCGGCCTCGCGCTGTACGTCGTCATGGACGCCCTCACTCCGGCGGAACGGGTGTCGTTCGTGCTCCACGACGTATTCGAGGTCCCGTTCGACGCGATCGCGGCCATCCTCGGCCGGAGCGCCGCGGCCACCAAGATGCTCGCCAGCCGGGCCCGGGGGCGGCTGCGATCGGGCACACCCACGGCCGACCCCCATGCCGCTGCCCGGGACGTCATCGACGCGTTCTTCGCGGCGGTCGGCAAGGGCGACGTCGAAACACTGCTGACCGTGCTCGCACCCGATGTCGAGCTGCGGGCCCAGACTCCGGAGGGGACCGCAGTCATCCGCGGCGCGGGCCAGGTCGCGGCCGGGGCGACGAGGTTCGCGCGCGGGGAGGCGCTGGCGCACCCGGTGCTCTTGGACGGCGTTCCGGGCGTTCTCATCACCATCGGCGGACGGCCGGTCACGGTCGTGGCCTTCACGGTCGCCGACGGTGTCGTCATCGCGATCCGCGCGCTGACCGCGCCGGCCCGCCTGGGCCAGATCGTTCCGTCGTGGGTCGCATGACCGTGCGTGACGGCGTTCCCTTGGTCCTCGGTCGTCAGGCGCGGCTGTCGGCGTCGTCGGGTCCGGTGCCGATCACGGTGGGAAGCAGTCGCTGTTGGGCGCGGCGGAGGTGGGTGCGCATGGTGGCCGCGGCGGCGTCGGCGTCCGCTTCGCGCAGGGCGTCGAGGACGCGCTCGTGCTCGCGGCACGTCGCATCGGTGATGCCCTCGCGGAAGTAGAGCCGATACAGGTGCGTGTGGGCGCGGAAGCGCCGCAGTGTGTCGGCCATCAGGGTGTTCCCGCCGGAGTTCGCGATGATGTCGTGGAAGAGCGCGTCCTGGTGGACGAACAGCCGCAGCGTCTCCCGGCTGCCGGCGCCGCCCTGTACCTTGCGCATCTCGGCGAGGGTGTCGGTGAGCGCTCGCAGGTCGTCCTCGCCGACCCTGGCGGCGGCGCGGCCCGCGGCGGCGGGCTCGAGCAGCAACCGCATCTCGAACAGCTCGTCGAAGTCCTTGCTGCCCATGAGCGGTGCGGCGGCATAGCCGGCGTTGGGCCGCTTGACGACCAGCCCGTCGGCTTCCAGGCGCGCCAGCGCTTCCCGTACCGGCGTCGGTGAGACGTCCAGTTCCTGGGCCAGTGTGCTGATGTTGAGCTTGGCGCCCGGTTCGAGGTCGTGGTTGACGAGCCGCTGCTCGATCGCCTCATAGACCGTGTCGGCGAGCATCTGCCGAGGCTGTATCAGCGTCATCGCCTCACCCTTCCATCTGCCTCACTGCTCCCGTCGAGACGGTAGGCCGCGCGCTGCCCGCCGGCGACACGATCGCGACGTCCACGTGCGTCACCAGATCAACGCGCATCGACGATCCTATACGATCCGTCCGATCGGCGATTGCGCTCGACGGTATTTGCCCTCTTGACGCACGCTCACCCCACCCGCATACTCCTCGGAAAATATACGATCCTTGGAAAGGTGGTGGCAGGTGAAGCGTCCACTCACCGGACGGGTGCTGCTCGTCGCCGGTCTGTCGGCCGTGGCCCTCGCGGGCTGCAGCACCCGGGGGGCGTCGAACGCCACGGGCGCGAAGGGCGCGGAGGCCAAGGTCCCGCTGTCGAGCGTGAAGGTCGCCCTCGTACCCGGTGGCGCACACCCGTACTTCCAGCCGTGGAAGACGGCCGGGCAGAAGGCCAAGACCGACTTCGGGCTCGGCCAGGTGACGTTCAACGAGACCGCCGAGTGGAACCAGGCCAAGCAGAACAGCCTGCTCGACACGCTGGCGGCTCAGGGGTACAACGCGTTCGGCATCTTCGGCGTCTCGCCGACCGACATCAACAGCACCTTCGCCGAGCTGAAGTCCAAGGGCTCCACGGTGGCCTCGCTGGGATCCTGCCCGGCCGGGGACGTCGACAAGGCCGACTTCTGCCTGGCCACCGACGTGGAGCAGGCCGCGTACAAGGCCGCGCAGGCCGACATCAAGGCCATGGGCGGCCACGGGAACCTGGTCCACCTCACCGGCAACAACGTCGACTCCAACACCCAGCGCCGGATCGCCGGCGTGAAGAAGGCGGTGGCGGAGACCAACGGGCAGGTCAAACTCCTCACGACGATCACCGACGTCGACACGGACCTGCAGACCGCGCAGCGGGCCGTCTCCGATCTGCTCACCGCGCACGGCACGCAGATCGCCGGGATCGTGACCACCGCCTACAACCCGGCCGTCGCCGCCGCGGCGGGGGTGAAGCGTAACCACCTGCCCATCAAGGTCGTCGCCATCGACGACGACCCCAAGATCCTCTCCGGAATCTCCGACGGTTCCGTGGCCGCGACCGTCACCCAGAACCCGGTCGGCCAGGCGTACGTCGGGTCGTGGGCGCTCGGCCGGCTGCGGAGCGGGGCGTGCACCGTGCGCAACCCCGGCACGGTGATCGACTCCGGCTCCTTCGTGGTCACCCGCGACAACGTGAGCACGTACGACCAGGAGCGGCAGACCAAGACGCAGCAACTCCTCACGGCTTTCAAGGACACCGTCCTGTCCTGCTCGTGAGATGTGCCCACGGAGGGAGACCAGCGTGACCAAGATCGTCGAAGCGACCGCCTTCCTGGTCGACGTGGAGGTCGAGACGGAGCGCACCGACGCGGTGCAGGCGTTCCTCAAGCAGGAGACCGTCTTCGTCGAACTGACCACCGATGACGGGAACACCGGGCTCGGCTACTCGTACACGATCGGCACCGGCGGCAGTGCCGTGCTGGCGATGCTGCGGGAGCATCTCCTGCCTCGCCTGCCGGGGCGGGACGCCCGGGAGATCGAGTACCTCTGGCATGACCTGTTCGCCTCCACCCGGGCCACCACGGTGGGGGCGATCACCTCGCTGGCCCTCGCGGCGGTGGACACCGCGCTGTGGGATCTGCGGTGTAGCCGGGCCGGTGAGCCGTTGTGGCGGGTGGCCGGCGGGTTCCGCCCGCAGGTGCCGCTGTACGACACCGAGGGCGGCTGGCTGCACCTGTCCACCGACGACCTCGTCACCGGCGCGCTCGCCTCCCAGGCCGCCGGCTGGTCGGGCATCAAGGTGAAGGTGGGCAAGCCCCGGATCGAGCAGGACGTCGAACGGCTGCGGGCGGTGCGCGACGCCGTCGGCCCCGGGCTGGACCTCATGGTCGACGCCAACCAGTCGATGACCCGTGCCGAGGCGCGCCGCCGCGCCGCCGCGTTCGAGCCGATCAGCCTGGCCTGGTTCGAGGAGCCGCTTCCCGCCGACGACGTCGAGGGCCACGTGGCGCTCGCCCGTTCGACCTCCATCCCGGTCGCCGTCGGCGAGTCCCTCTACTCGATGGCTCACTTCCGCGACTACCTCGCTCGCGGCGCGGCCTCCATCATCCAGGTCGACGTGGCTCGCATCGGCGGGATCACCCCCTGGCTGAAGGTCGCCCACCTCGCGGAGACCTTCAACGTCGACGTCTGCCCGCACTTCCTGATGGAACTGCACGTCAGCCTCGTCGCCGCGGTGCCCAACGGACGCTACGTCGAGCACATCCCGCAACTGCGCGCCCTCACCCACGACGAACTGCGCATCCAGAACGGCCACGCCATCGCCCCTGACACGCCGGGACTGGGCATCGCCTGGAACCGCGACGCGATGGCCGACAGGAGAACGGCATGACCACCTCGTCGACCCACGAGACCGAGCACGACCGGCCGGACGGCCCGGCGGCGGAGCAGGCGATGCCCGCCCGCCGGCTGACGGCAGGAGCGTCCCAGCGGATCGGGCTCCTGGTGGCGATCGCGGCTCTCGTGGTCTTCTTCGGTTCCGCCCGGAGCTCGTTCTACAACCAGCAGTTCAGCATCTTCCCGCTGTTGCAGGACATCGCCATCTTCACCGTGGTCGGACTGTCGCAGATGGCCGCGCTGTCGATCGGTCACATGAATCTGGCGGTCGGACGCATGGCCGCCTTCTCCGCGATGTTCATGGGCCTGGCCTACCAGGAGTGGCATCTCCCGCTGTACGCGGGACTGGCCGTCGGTCTGTTCGCCGGCGCCGCCATCGGAGCCCTGACCGGCTGGGTGATCAGCACGACCGGGGTGAACTCGTTCGTGGTCACCCTGGCGATGGACTTCGCGCTGCTGGGCCTGGTCTCGTTGGTCTACTCCCAGTTCACCACCGCCGCGGCGTTCACCGCGAAGCCCGCCGGCATGGAGGGGCTGCGCACGTACTCGCTGGCGGACCTCTGCGCGGGCCCCGTCTGCGGCTCGCCGGCGGTGCCGCAGATCCTGCTGTTCACGGTCGTCGCGATGCTGCTGGTCGGCTACCTGTACGCCAGGAGCCGGACCGGCCGCGAACTGCTCCTCGTCGGTTCGAACATCACCGCGGCCCGGCTGTCGGGCATCCCGGCCGGGCGGCGGGTCGTGTTCGCGCACGCGCTGTCCGGGACGCTCGCCGCCCTCGCGGGCTTCATGCTCGCCGCCACGAGCGGCTCCTTCACCGCGGGCATCGGCGCGGAGTTCATGATCCCCTCCTTCCTCGGCCCGGTCCTCGGCGGCACCCTGCTCACCGGCGGTGGCGTCTCCGTGATCGGGACCCTGCTCGGCACCTCTCTCGTCCAGGTGATCCATCAAGGGCTCACCACCATGGGCATCGGCCTGGAGAGCCTGAACATCTACCTCGGCGTGATCCTGCTGCTCGCGCTGTCCACCGACCGCATCAGGTCTCTGGTCGTCACGCGAAGGGCGGCGACGGCCCGATGAACGCCTCCGCCCTCGCGCGGTTCGCCCGCTCCACCGAGATGACGCTGCTCGTCGTCGGCGTGCTGGGATCCGTGGCTCTCGTGGCCGGCTCCCACGGCAGCCTGCTGCACGGCAACGCCATCCGCGGCGTTCTGACGTATCTCACCGTCCCCGTCCTCATCGGGCTGGCCCAGCTCGTGGTGCTGGCGGTCGGCCAGATGAATCTGTCGGTCGGCGCGCTCGGCGGCTTCCTGGCGGTGGCCATCGCCGTGCTCATGGCCGACCACGGCGTGCCCGCCCCGGTCGCGATCCTGATCGCGCTGGCCGCCGGCACTCTGCTCGGCGCGGCCAACGGACTGCTGGTCGTGGCCACCCGGATCAACGGGTTCATCGTCACCCTGGCGACGATGACGATCCTGGGCGGCCTGCAGTACCGGCTCGCCGGCACGCGCACGATCGACCTCGGCTCGTCCGGCCTCACCCGGTTCGGCGACATGTCGGTGCTGAACATCCCGGTGATCTTCTTGCTCGCGCTGGCCATCGCCGGGCTGCTGGCCTTCTTCCTGCGCCGAGTGCCGACCGGACGCCGCATGCTGGCCAGCGGCGGCAACCCCCTGGCCGCGCGGCTGTCGGGTATCTCCAACGACCGCAGCCTCATCGTGGCGCACGCCCTGTCGGGGCTGATCACCGGCATCGCCGCCGTCCTCACCGTCGCCTCGGCTCCCGGAGTCAACAAGAGCATCGGCGGAGACTGGCTGCTGCCCAGCTTCGCCGCCCCCATCATCGGTGGCGCGGCGCTGGCCGGCGGCTCGGTCTCCGTGCTCGGCGCCGTGCTCGCCGCGTTCATCGTCCGTCTTGTGGACGTCGCGCGTGCGCAGTACTCACTCGACCCGAGCTGGGTCAACTTCACCGTAGGGGCCATCGTCCTCGGCACCGTCGTCATCGGCCGGATCCGGCAGGCGCGGCAGGCCAGGAGCACGCCACGACGATCCGGCGACACCACAGGGGACAGGTACGTACCAACGGCCAGGAGCACATCGTGACCGACAACGCCGACACCCCACCGGCCCTTCTCGCGGACCGGCTCGTCAAGACCTTCCCCGGCGTACGGGCGCTGGACGGTGCCACCCTGCGCATGGAGTCCGGATCGGTGCACGCGCTGCTCGGCGAGAACGGCGCCGGGAAGTCGACCCTCATCAAGGTCGTGACCGGGCTCTATCGGCCGGACGGCGGCGGCCTCGCGGTCCAGGGGCGGCCGACCGTCTTCTCCTCCCCGCACGACGCGGTACGGGCCGGGATCTCCGTGGTCCACCAGGAGCGCAACGTGATCCCCGAGTTCTCCGTCGCCGAGAACATCACCCTGCGGCAGATCCCGGTACGAGGCCGCCTGGTGGACCGCGACCAGATGCGCCGGCAGGCCCGCCGATGCCTGGACCTCCTCGACGTGGAGCTGGACGTCGACGCCCCGGTGAAGACGCTCTCACCCGCGCAGATCCAGTTGGTCGAGATCGCCAAAGCACTCTCGACCGACAGCAGGGTGCTGTTGCTGGACGAGCCGACCTCGGCGCTCACCCTCCAGGAGACGGAACGACTCCTGGAGGTCATCGGGCGCCTGCGGGACCAGGGCACCGCGGTCCTGCTCGTCAGCCACAAGCTGGAGGAGGTCTTCGCCGTCTGCGACACCGTCACGGTGCTACGCGACGGCGCCTCCGTACTCGAGGCGGCACCGGTCGCCGAATACACCAGGGACGAGATCGTCGGCCTCATGGTGGGCCGCAGCCACACCAGCGACGCCTTCACCCCGCGTACGGTCGACCCCGACGGCCCGCCAGCGCTGGAACTGGACGCGATCTCCACCGCCACCGGCCACCGGAACATCTCCCTCGACGTACGCCGCGGGGAGATCGTGGGCCTCTACGGGCTCGTCGGCGCGGGGCGTACCGAACTGGCCAAGGCACTGCTGGGCCTGGATCGAGTGGTCTCCGGAACGATCCGGGTGCACGGCGAGCCGGCCCGCATCCACGACGTGGGCCAGGCCCTGGGCCGCTACCGCATCGGCTACGTGCCGGAGAACCGCAAAGAGGAGGGGCTCTTCCTCGACCAGCCACTGACCAGGAACATCGCCGTCACCGTATGGGCCCGGATCCGGCGAGCCCTCGGGTACATCCCGCCGCACCGCGAGCAGGACCTCGTACGGGAGTACACCGAACGGCTCGGCATCCGGTCCGCCGGCCCCCGGCAGCTCGCCGGCCAACTCTCCGGCGGCAACCAGCAGAAGGTCAGCCTCGCCAAGTGGCTCGCCGCCAAGACCGAGATCCTCATCATCGACGAGCCCACCGTCGGCATCGACATCCGGACCAAGGCCGCCTTCCACCAGCTGATCTGGCGACTGGCCGCGGACGGGCTCGCCATCCTGCTGATCACCAGCGACCTCTCGGAGATGATCACTCTCGCGGATCGCATCACGGTGATGCGCGACTTCGAGATCGCCGGCGGCGTACCCAACACCCATGAGTACGAGCCGATGAGCCAGGCCGTCATCCGGCTCATCCACGGCGCCGCACCCGGCCCCGCGGTGGGGACGAGGTGAACGCCGTGCCACCGCGGGTCCGCACCAGCCCCACGCGGTTCTACATGGTTCCCGGCCTCTTAGCGTCCGAAAATATCGGCGTGTGCGGCAGCGGAGCCCACGGCGACGAAGCTGGCCGTGATGGCGCTGCTTGCTTGTCCTGCCCTGGCGCTCCCGCCGAGCACGATGGATCAGTGGCTTGCGCTGGAGCCGATCGCAAAGCCCATGAGCACGATGTCCTCCAAATTCGGATCGTCGTCGTGGTAGAGACCCTCGTAGTTGAAGCCGAAGAGGGCACGCAGAGCACCCTCCGCCAGATCCAGCGGGTGGAACGGGAATGGATACGGAGGCAGGCGCTCATCTTCGTCGTCATCGATGTCGAGAGGGTGCTCACCGGCCCAGTACGGCTCTTCGAAGGCCATGGGCATACCGATGCGCTCCATGATCCCGTGATCGGGGGCCAGGCTGAGGGAACGCCGGAGAGCCCCGTCGCCTTCCCAGACGGCATAGGCGAACCAGTCGACCACACTGTGCATCGCGTGCAGGTAGACCGTTCGTCCGGCTGCCTCTTCCAGAAACCGTGGGTCGAGTGCTGATGGCCGGTCCAACGCGACCTCGCCGCTGCAGACGATGGTGAGCTCGGCGAAACAACCGGCGTAGACCTGGTGGTCGGGTGGATTGGCCTGCTCGGAGAGCGTGCCGTCCCCGATCCAGGAGACGTGCCGGCCGGGATGGAGCCGTTCCACCAATGCCGCAGTGGCGCCACGGTCGATGGGAGGCGTCGACTGCAGAATCGGCCTGACCTCTGCGTCCGCGTACATCAACATCCAGTCCTTAGCACCCATCAGCGGCCCCCTTCAGCGTCGTTACGCGCACACGCTATGCACCGCCACCGACAACTCGCCGATCACGTCGATCCTGGATCCGCAGGCCGTGTTCGGGACCGTGATACGGGACCAATGCAGGACTCATGGGCGCACGTCGGTCGACTTTGGACCAACGGTGAACCGTATCTCGCTGTCGACGCCGCGCTTCGCGATGCATGGCACGGTTTCAGCAAGGACGAGTTCGATCAGGTCGTCGAACTCGGCTGGCAGGACACGAGCATCCCTGTCGGCGTCGGAAGAGCAGTCATCGTTGGAGGCGACGGCGTCGTTCGTGACGACAGCTGGATCGAGGTCTTCGAGGCGACAAGCGGCCCCGTGGCATTGGTGCAGGCTGCCGGCTCGGACTATCCGGATGTCCTGGCCAGAGCGCTCAGCTACCCGGACGCTGAAGATGAGGACGGTGACACGCTCAACGTGCGCAGTGGCGAACTTGCTACCTTCAGCGCCGCGGTCGACGGCGCCGGGCAGCACTCAATGCCCCTGCTCGCTGCGAGGTCTGGACCGGTACCGCCCGTCCACGGCCCACCGTCTCGCGAGGAGGATTCGGGCCTCCTGTTCTCAACCGAGCACTCCGCGTACAAGCTCAAGATTCGCTGGTACACCGAACTGGGCGAAGACAGCTGCTTCGCGCGGTGGCTCCTCATTCCAGTCCAGGCCAACGACTGAACAGCGATCCAGGAGACAATTCCGCGCGCGGAGGACGGTGAGTAAAGAGCGAGAGCGGCCGCGGGGGTTCACCTGCGCCGTACGTAAAATGCTCATGCCCAGAGGGTGCAGATCGGCGCGGCTGTTATGCGGTCGCCGAGCTCGTAGATGTGCCTGCCCGTATGCAGGACGAGCCCATGGACGAAGCGGTCTCCCAACTCGTCCCGTAGCCATGCGAGGTGCCGCCCCGAGTCGCGGTTGGGGCCGGTGGATGCCTTGACCTCGATCCCGATGACACGATGCCCCGCGAGCTCGATGAGGATGTCGATCTCGCGCCGTCCTCCTTCTTGGCGCAAATGGTGCATGCGGGGTCGGTGATCGCTGACGGCGAGTTCGGCACGGAGTTGTTCTGCCACGAAGGTGTCGATGAGCCTGCCAAGCAGATCAGGGTCCCGAAGTACGGTCTCCGTGTCCGCGCCTACGGCCGCACCCAGCAGCGCCGCGTCGATCAGGTACCGCTTGGGGCCCTGGGCCAGCCGCTTCAGCCGGTTGCTGAACCAGGCCGGCACGACATCGAGGACGAAGACGTTGCTGAGCAGGTTTTCGTAGGCGTTCGCCGTTTTGATGTTGATCCCGGCCGCTCGATACAGGGTCGCGCTGTCGACGACGCCGGCGGTGTTGAGCGCGAGGGCTTCGAAGAACCGGCGCAGCCGTTCTGGATCCCGTCGGGGCTCGACGGCGGCTACATCCCGGGTGAGCAGTTGCTGCACATAGCTGTCGAACCAACGCCGACGACCACGTGCCGACAGTCGCAGGGCCGGCTCCGGGAAGGTGCCGCTGAGAGCCAGGTCGACGTAGTCGCGAGTGTCCGGACAGGACTCGGGAAGCCGGAGGTCCAAGGAGCCGGGGCGAACGATGCGGTCGATGAACGGCTTCTCGGTCGCGTCTCCGAACCGCTCGCGTGCCGTCAGCCCGGTCATCCGGACGTGGATCACTCGACCCGTACCTGGCCACGTGTGGGCATCCAATTCGGCGCGTACCGAGCCCGTGAGGATGTAACGGCCAGGTCTGGGATCGGCGTCGACATTGCGCTTCACCGCACCGAGAACCTCGGGGGCCTCTTGCCATTCGTCCAGAAGCACGGGCTCGGGCAGGCCGCGCAGCGCCGCGTCGGGGTCGATCCGGAACACCGTCGCGTCTCCGGGCCGATCAAGGTGGACGACGGAGGCCGCATGCCTCAGTGCCGTGGTGGTCTTACCGGCTGCGCGAGGTCCGATCAGCGAGACGGCAGGTACCTCGGTCATGAGTTCGGCAATGAGCGGATCGACGATCCGCGCTAGGTAGGTGGCCTCCACGGCTCATACGGTACCGGTCTCATGCAAAGGTCAGTACCTATCTCATGCGTCGTACAGTACCGATTTCATGCACCTCCTAGTACCGCTTTCATGCGCAGGGTTGCTTTTCTTCCACAGGCTGAGCCGTCCCACCCGGTGATCCTGGAAGTGGGACGGCTCGTTTCCGCCTGGGGGCCGGAGCCCTCAGGCGGGGCGGGGGCGGCGGTCGGTGCCGCCGCAGTCGAACTGGCCGGCGATGGCGGCGCCACCGCCGACGGCGGACAGGGCCTCCACCCGGACGTAGCGGGCGGTCGTCGGCTTGAAGCGGGTGTGCTTCAGGGCGTGGTCGGCGGCCCAGGTGCCCTTCGCGACCGGCCTGAAGGTCGTGCCGTCGACGCTGACGGAGACGCGGTAGGCGGTGATGTTGCCGGCGGTGACGAACTCGTCGAACGAGTACGGGGTCGCCGTGTCCTGCCGGGGCAGGTAGGTGAGCGTGTCCAGGCCCACGTAGCGGCGCCCCAGGTCCAGGGTGATCGCCTGTGGCAGCCGGTCCGTGGTCGTCCAGAGGGTCTGGTCGGCCTGGCCGTTCCAGCCGTAGTCGCTGTGGCCGTCGACGGCTTTGGCGGCGTCGCCGCTGGTCGCGGTGGCCGAGACCGGCGTGACCAGGTGGCGTACGACGTCCGGCTGGGCGGGCAGCGGTGGGCGGGAGAGGTTCGGTCGCCAGCGCTTCCCGACGTCCTTCAACACGGTGACGACGGTGTCGTCGAGGAGGCCGTCGGTGTTGGGCGGGCAGTTGAGGATGAAGGTCGCGTACCGCGGCTCCAACACTTTGAGATGGCCGTCGACGATCTGGTCGGTCGTCAGCAGGTTCGACGGGGTCGACGGGTGCCAGAACCAGCCGGACGGCGAGATGGTCTGGCCCTGGGAGGCGGCGTAGGTGTTGCCGGGCGGGCAGAAGACGCCGCCCTTCGGCTCTTCGAAGAACAGCAGCTCCGAGTGCCAGGGCACGGTGAGCCCGTTGAGGTCGAGGACGAGGCAGTCGGGCTGGATCGAGGCGACGTGCTCGCGGATCTCGGAGAACGGCAGTGACTGCTGGCCGAACGCCCAGTGCCACGCCCACCCGTCGAAGATCAGGACCGGGATCCGCCCGTACCGGGTGAGCAGTTCGGTGAGCTGGTTCTTGACGAACTCGATGTTCGCCCGGGTGATCGGCGGGTGGTCGTCGAAGCCGGACGGCCCGACGCCGTTGGTGCGGTCCCAGATCGAGAAGTACAGGCAGGGCGTGACGCCGCGGGAGCGGAAGGCGTCCATGTACTCGCGCACGATGTCGCGCTTGACCGGGCTGCTGGCGACGGAGTACTTCGTGTACTTCGACGGCCACAGGCAGAAGCCGTCGTGGTGTTTAGCGGTGAGCACCGCGAACCGCATCCCGGCGGCCTTGGCGGCGTCGGCCCACTGGCCGCAGTCCAGCTTCGCCGGGTTGAAGGACATCGGGTCCTGCTTCGGGTCCACCCACTCGGCGTCGTGGAAGGTGCCCATGTTGAAGTGCAGGAACATGCCGAAGCGCCAGTCGACGAAGCGGCGCTGCAGCGCGTAGCGGTTGCCGACAGGGGTGGCCGAGGCGGCGGTCAGGGGGAGGGCGGCCGCTCCGGCCGCCGTGGCGGTGGCGGCCAGGAAGGCGCGTCTGCTCGGGATCTGCGAGGTCATCGGTCGATTCCCTTTCCGGGTCCGTGGCCGGGCGGCGGCCCGGCCACGGACCCGTGGAGATCAGCGGGGGGAGGGGGAGGGAACGTCGGACACCGGCACGCCGCCGCGCTCGTTGTCGAGCGCGACCAGGCTCACCGGTGCGGGCGTCGCGTCGGTGCGGGCGACGACGGCGAGGGCGAGGGTGTTGCGGCCGTGCTGCCTCAGCAGGCCGGCGGGCAGCGTGAAGTCGGTCTGCGGGCCGATGTCGCCGCCGTACTGGCCGAGGTTCCAGCCGTTGAGGAAGATCTGGACGCGGTAGCCCTTGCCGACCGGGCCGCCGAAGCGCAGGACGATCGGCACGTCCTGGCCCTTCGGCAGGTCGAGGCGGAAGGAGGTGCGCTGCCAGGTCACGCCGGGCGCGACCTGGGAGGCGTTGCCCGCCGTCCAGGACCGGTTGTCGTAGGCGGGCAGGTGCCAGCCCGCGCGCTCGCCGTACAGGCCGCCGTTGTTCAGCGGGCCGCGCGTCCGGTCGACGAGGTTCTCACCTCCCGCAACACCCTGGATCTTCCAGGAGATCGGGGCGGTCGAGCCCTCGACGGACGCGCCGTACAGGCCGCGCGGCTGCTTGAACCGGTTGTCGTCGGCGATCCAGTCGTCGTTGTGGCCCTGGTTCTCCACGAGCACCGACAGGACGGCCGGCTGCCCGGCCTTCACCAGGCCCGCCGGGATCGTGAAGTCACCGCGACCCGGGTCGGGGTTGACCGGCGAGTCGGAGTCGGCCTGGACGCCGCCCATGGCCGAGCCGAGGTACCGGCCGTTCAGCCAGACGAGGTAGGAGCCGCGCTTGCCGGTGAAGGCGTTCAGCGACACCTTCGTCTCCCCGCCGGTGCCGGTGAACCGTCCGCGATACCACACGTCGCCGTAGTGGTAGCCGTAGTCGTCGGCGTACAGCACGGTCGGGGTCTTCGGCTTCAGCGGGCTCTCGGTCGTCGTCTTGCTCGCGCTCACCCAGCCGGAGTCGTCGAAGCCGGGCTGCGCCTCGGGCGCCTCCGTCTTCGACCGCCAGCCGGTCAGCGCGGGCAGGTGGACGGCCTCCGGGCCGGGCAGCGTGCCCAGCAGCGACCCGCTCGCGGTCACCCGCGTCCGTACCGGCGAGCCGTTCACCACGAGGCGGCCGGCGTCGGCGAACACCTCGACGTCCTCGACCTTGGCGGTGTCGGCGCGCAGGTACGCGGTCGCCCCGGCCACGGTGGCGGAGCGGACGAGCGACGTGCCGCGCACGAGCGCCGGACCGGCCTGCCAGAACTTCGCCGCCTCGGCGTCGGTGCCGAGCAGGAGCAGCAGCGGGCGGCGTCCGCCGCCGCTGATCAGCACGCGGGCGAGCCCGGAGTGGGTGTAGTCGAGCCGGAGGTCACCTCCGGAGTACGACGACTTCACCGAACCGGCGAGGACCTGCACGGTCGGCTGGGAGGAGTAGCGCAGCACCGTGGAGCCCTGCGTGCCGTCGGTGCCGTACAGCACCGCGACGTCCCGTCCGCCGGCGGCCACATGCGTCATGAGCTCGGAGTTCGACCAGACGAGCCGCTGGCCGCCCAGGTCGTACCCGGCGATCAGCACCTTGGCGTCCCGGCCCTTGACCCGTACCGGCACGGAGTAGTGGCCGTCCGGTGTGGTCCAGTCGAGCGTGGCCGAGTCGTCGGTGGTCGCCGCGTGGTCACTGTGCCGGACGAGCACGAACTGCGTGTGCGTGTCCGGGTTGGCCCGCGCGACCGTCTCGATCGCCTTGTCCGAGGACGCCGGAGCGGTGACCGGGTCGGTCTTCGTCAGCGGCGCGACCGAGGCAAGGAAGGAGTTCTGCCGCTTGAACTCGTCGTACTTGTCGCTCAGCAGCCGGTTCTCGGTGATCGCCGAGCCGTAGTCGTAGGAGGTGTAGACATCGTTCGGCTGGGCCAGCCAGCCCCAGTTGGTGCCTCCGAAGCCCATGTAGTAGTTGAACGCCGTCGCGCCGGACGCGATGAGGTTCGACTTGTAGAAGAACTTCATGAACTTCGGGCCGGTCAGCTCCCGGCACTTGTCCATGCCGGCGTTGTCCGGGTCGATCGAGCCGCCCTGGTACTCCGCGGCGAACACCGGGGTGTCGTCGCGCAGCCGCTCGGTCAGGCCCGCGCCCCACGGCCCCCAGCTCGTGTCGGCGTTGGCACAGTCGAAGCCCTGCGGGTAGTCGTCCACGCCCGGGATCTGCACCGCGCCCTGCCCCGACGCCCAGGTGGAGGTCCACGAGGCGGCGTCGCAACAGTCGTTGGTCATCGTCGGCACGTCGATGCCGTCGGCGCGCGCCTTCTTCTGGATGTCCTCCATGTACGCCGCGTCGGTGTTCATCGCATATTCGTTCTCGACGTTGTAGAGGATCACCGAGCCGCCGCGGGTGATCTGGTGCGGCGCGATGATCTTGTTGATGTGGCCGAGCCAGTCGCGGTACGCGGCGGTGTAGCCGGGTGAGCTGCTGCGGGCCCGTCCGGGCACGTTCTTCAGCCACGCGGGGAAGCCGCCGCCGGTGGTCTCGGCGTTGATGTACGGCCCCGGGCGCGCGATGACGTACAGCCCGGCCTGCTGGGCGACGGTCAGCAGGCGGTTCACGTCACGGACGCCGGTGAAGTCGTACACCCCGGCCTTGGGGGAGTGGTACGCCCAGTCGAAGTACAGCGAGACGGTGTTGAACCCGGCCGCCTTGTACTTCTCCAGCACGTCGCGCCACAGGTCGGGGCTGGGCAGCCGGTAGTAGTGGAACTCGGCGGACCGCAGCAGCACGCGCTGCCCGTCGATCGAGACGGAGTAGTGGTCGTACGTCACCCGGTGCCGGGGCGCGGCGGCGGCCGACGCGGCCGGGGGAGACGTGGGGAGGACGATCGCCAGAACCGTGGCGATCGCGGTGAACAGGGTCAACAGTCTGGCTCTCACTGGCCGGACCTCCGGGTGGCGGTGATGTGCGAGACGACGGCCTCCCCGGCCTGGGGGACGAACTCCAGGTCGAGTACGCCGTCGGTCACCTGGACGGTGAAGGTCTTGTGCAGGGGTGCCCTGACGCCGACCTCGGCGCGGACGTCGAGGCTCTTGATGACGCGCTGCCGTTCGGCGTTCACGTTGAAGACCCCCGAACGGTCCGGCTCGGCGAACGCCAGGTCGACGTCGTACGTGCCGTTCGCGACCGGGAAGCGGTAGGCGAAGGTGCCCTCGCGGTACGCCCGCCCGGCCGTACGGAGGACCCGGCCGTCGGACGCGTGCGGGTCGGTCGCGTCGGCGTCGACCGTGGTGGCGCCCGTGGAGGTGTCGAGCAGCCAGGTGACCCGGTCGGTCGTGCCGCCCGAACGCGCCTCGAGGACGTTCGCGCCCGGCTTGAGCGTCACACCGGACCAGGTCGCGATGTGGTCCTCCGGAGTCCGGCTGCCGAGCGGGACGCCGTTCAGCGACAGGCTCACCGAACGGGTGTCGGCGTACACCTTGACGTCCGTCGCCGGCGTGAAGCGCGGGGTGTCACGCCGCTGGGCGATGTGCACGACCGGCGCGGACGACCAGTTCGCCTGGTACCAGTAGTAGGCGTCCTTGGCGATCTTCCGGTCGGCGGTGACCAGGCCCTTGTCGTTCAGGCCCGGCCGGTCGCCCTCGTCACGGCCGTCCACGGCCGAGTCGAACATCTGCCAGACGAACGTCCCCCACAGGTAGGTGCGGCTCCGCAACTGCCGCCAGTTCTCCTCGTGATACAGCGCCTGCCACTCCTCGGGATGGAAGTGGCTCGCCGGAACCGGAGCGGCCGGGTCCGTCTGCTGCTCGACCACGCTCGCGCCCGCGCCGTACTCGCTGACCGCGATCTTCCGCGCCGGGTCCTGGGCGTGCAGCCCGTCGGCCCACGGCCCGATGTCGGAGAACGACCCGCCGTACCAGCCGAAGTAGCGGTTGTAGCCGATCGTCGCCGAGTGGTTCGCGATCGGGTCGGTGTCGGAGAAGCAGCAGGTCGCGTACGTCGACGGCCGGGACGGATCCTCGGCCCGCACCGTCGCCGCGAGGTCGCCGAGCAGCCGGTTCGCGTCGGCGCTGCTGGTGTACAGCTCGTTGCCGATGCCCCACACCGCCACGGCGGCGTGCTGCTCGTTCTGCCGGATCAGCTCGAGCAGTTGCTGCCGCGCGTTGGCGAAGAAGGCGTCGGAGACGGTGATCGAGGCGAGGTTCGGGATCTCGGTCCACAGAACGATGCCACGCCGGTCCGCGAGGTCGTAGATCCGCTGCCCGTGCTGGTAGTGGACCAGCCGGACGCCGGTCGCGCCGAGCCGGTCGATCAGGCCGAAGTCCTGGTCGACGTCCGAGGCGCTCATCGCCGAGCCCTCGCCCGCCCGCATGCCGTGCAGGTCGACCCCGTGCACGGCGTACGGCCGCCCGTTCAGCAGGAAGCCGCGGTTCGCGTCGACGGCGACCGTGCGGATGCCGAGCGGGACGGTGACGACGTCGGTGTGCCCGCCGTAGGACACCTCGGCGCGGGCCGTGTACAGGTACGGGTCCGGCCGGCCGTTCCAGAGGTGGGGCTCGGTCACCGAGGCGTTCTGCACGACCGGGACCACGGCGCCGGGCCCGACGTCGACGTGGCCGGAGGCCGTGGCGACCGTGCGGTGCGCGGCGTCGGTGATCACCGTGCGGACCTTCGCCCGGACCGGTTCCGCCGTGTCGTTGGCGACCCGGGTGGTGACGGCCAGGTTCGCGGAGGCCGCGCGGACGGTGCCCATACCGTTGACGGTCTGCCGCACGTAGACGCCGGGGCCTCCGTAGTCGAGCGCGTCGACGTGCACGGGGCCGGTCACCAGCAGGTGGACGTCGCGGGTCAGCCCGCCGAACACCGTGAAGTCACCGCCGAGCGGCAGCACGTCCGCGTTGGTGGAGTTGTCGACCCGCACCGCGACGGTCGCGTCGGTCCCCGGCGCGGCCAGCCCGGTGACGTCGAAGCGGAACGCCGCGTACCCGCCGGCGTGGTGCCCGGCCTTACGGCCGTTCACCCACACGTCGCTGACGATCGTCGCGCCGTCGAACTGGAGGAAGACACGGCCGGCGGGGATCCGCACGGTGCGGCGGTACCAGCCGGGGCCGCGGTAGTAGTCGTTGCCGCCGTCCTCGCCGTCGCGGGCGTTCCACGTGTGCGGGACGGACACGGACTCCCAGCCGGAGTCGTCGTGGCCGGGCGCCTCCGCGCCGGCGACGTCGCCCTGGTGGAAGCGCCAGCCATGATCGAGGTCGACGACGGTACGGGCGGACGGTGCCGGGCCGACGGCCGCGTGAACAGGGGTGGCGAGCCCCAGGCAGAGGATGAGGACAGTGAAGAAGGCGGAGAGAAGTTTCGGATGAACTGGACGCACCATGGTGCTCCTGCGATGAGCGCCGGATCGGTCATCCCCCGATGGACGGGACGCCCCGCCCCGCGTTCCTGGGGCTGGGACGGGGCGCCCCCGCTGGTGGCGGCCGCCGCCGCGGACGGGACGGCGGCCGCGATCGCTTACTTCAGCGAGAAGGTGCTGACCCGCAGGTCGCCGTGGAACACCAGGTAGACGTCGTGGCGGCCCGTCGCGCCGTGCAGTGCGGCGGTCGTGGTCGTGTACTTGTAGACGTCTCCGGTGCTCGACACCGTCGCGGTGCCGGCGAGCGGGCCGGTGGGCGAGTCGAGACGGACCTCGATCGAGCCGTCGCCGGTGCTCGCCTTGGCGGCCGAGGCGGTGAAGGTCGACGCGCCCGAGCCGAGCGACGCGCCGGCGAACTCGACCCAGGTGCCGTCGGCCGCGCCGACCGCGTCCCCGCGCACCTTCGTCTCGTCGACGAGGCGCACGCCCTTGTAGTCGTCGAAGTCGACGGCGCGGGTCTGGGCGGCGAGGTTCCGCGCGGGGATGGTCTCGCCCTGGACGCGCACGCTGGACCGCTGCCGGATGTCGGCCGAGGACGAGCCGACGAGCACGTCGTACGCGCTCGTCTCCACGACGTTCTTGCCGCGGGTGACGTCCCAGTGCGCCAGGTCGGACACGTTGAACGTCAGCCGCGCCTTCGTGGTCTGCCCGGGGGCCAGGTGCACCCGCTGGAACGCGCGCAGCTGCTTGACCGGCTGCTTGTCGCGCGAGGTCCGCTGGTGGGTGTAGAGCTGGACGACCTCGTCACCGGCGCGCTTGCCGGTGTTGGTGACCTGGACGGTCGCGGTGACCTGCCCGCCCGCCTTGCTCACGTGCAGCCCGTCGTAGCGGAAGCTCGTGTACGACAGGCCGTAGCCGAACGGGTAGAGCGTCTGGCCCTTGTAGTACAGGTAGGTGCGGTCCGACTTGATGATGTCGTAGTCGAGGATGTCGGGCAGGCCGCTGTCCGAGCGGTACCAGGTCTGGGTGAGCCGCCCGGCCGGGTTGCTGTCGCCGAAGAGGGTGTCGGCGAGGGCGTGCCCGGTCTCCGCGCCCGCGTGCGTCGTCCACAGGATCGCCGGGACGTTCTCCTGCTCCCAGTTGAGCGTGGTCGGGTAGCTGTTCTCCACGACCAGGACCGTGTTCGGGTTGGCCGCCCGCACCGCCTTGATTAGGTTCTCCTGGCTCTCGGCGAGGGCCATCGTCGTACGGTCGTGCGCCTCCCGGCCGTTGATGAACGGCATGCTGCCGACCACGACGACCGCCGCGTCCGCGCCCTTGACGGCCTTGACCGCCTCGTCCGCGCCGCTGCTGATCGTGTCCTTGCTGAAGTGCGAGGCGTCGGCCTTCGTGGCGAGGACGAGCGTGCCGTCGTCGGAGGCCTTGAGGTACTTCTTGTCGCCGAACCAGGACTCGTCGGCCTCGTAGCCGGAGTAGCGGAGCAGGTAGCCGCCGTCGTCCTGCTTCTCCAGCGAGAACATCTGCTGGACGAACCAGCCGTTCGGCTGGTCCTGGTCGTTGACCATGGTGTCGCCCCAGTTGTACCGGCCGGCGTACTTGCCGTTGGCGACGCTGCGCAGGGTGAGCTTGCCCTGGCCCCAGTCGAACGCGTCGAACTGGGCCGTGGTGTCGGCGCTGGTGGCGCTCTCCTTCAGCGCGGCCCCGGACGCCCCGGTCCCGGCGGTGATGTACTTGCCGGTCTTGGTGTCCTTGAGGGCGATCCGGTCGGCCGCCTCGCTGTCGGTGACGGTGCCGCCCGCGCCGAGGCGCTGCTTGATCCCGTCGAGCGGGGTGACCTTGTACGGCAGGGAGCCGGAGTACCAGTCGGTGTAGAGGGTCTTCTCCAGCGGGCCGACCACCGCGACCTTCTTGGTCTTCGCGGCGTCCAGCGGCAGGGCGTTCCCGGAGTTCTTCAGCAGCACGGCGGCCTGGTCGGCGGTCTGCCGGGCCAGCGCCTGGTTGGCCGCGCTGTTGATGACCGACTTGCCGATCTTGGCGTACGGGCCGCCGTCGGGGTCGAAGTCGCCGAGCCGGACGCGCAGGCTCAGGATGTGCGACACGGCGGTGTCCAGGTCGGACTGCTTCAGCAGGCCCTGCGACAGCGCGGACTTGACCGCGGCGGTGGTCGGGCCGGCGTTGGTGTCGTCGACCGTGAAGCTGTCCAGGCCGGCCTTGATGAGCGCGGCGTCCGCCTCCGGCTGGGTGGCGTAGTACTTCTCGCTGCCGGTCAGGTTGTTCGGCGCGCCGGCGTCGGTGACGTTGAGCAGGTCACGCTTGGTCCATTTGCGGACTACGTCGTTCAGGTCGGGGTCGACGGTGTTGGGCCGGCCGTTGACCAGGTTGTACGACGCCATCACGCCCGTCGCCGCGTCCGCGGAGATGGCGGGGGAGAAGGCCTTCTCGTCGTACTCGTTCTTCACCCGGGGACGCAGGTCCGACGAGGTGGTGTCGCGGTTCACCTCGTTGTTGTTGGCCAGGTAGTGCTTGAGGACGGGCGCGGCCTTGAGGTGGTCCTTGTCGGGTCCCTCGATGCCGGAGCCGTACGCCGTGGAGATCGCACCGGTGAGGTACGGGTCCTCGGAGTAGCCCTCCTCGTTGCGGCCCCAGCGCGGGTCGCGCAGCAGGTTGACGACGGGCGCCCAGAGCTGGAGCCCCCACACGTCGGGGTTGACGGAGTTGAAGCCCCGCGCCTCGTCGCCGACGGCGGAGCCGACCTTCTTGATCAGCGCGGGGTTCCACGTCGAGGCCAGGCCGATGGCCTGCGGGAACACCGTGCCGTTCGCGGTGACGACGGCGCCGTTGTTGTGGATGTCGGTGGACCACGCGACGCCGTGCAGACCCTCGGTGCCGGTCTTGAACGGCTTGATCCCGAGCCGGGGGATGGCCGGCTCGTACTGGTGCAGCAGAGAGATCTTCTCGTCGACGGTCAGCCGTTTGAGCAGGTCGTCGACGCGGGTCTTGAGTGGCAGGCGGGGGTTCTGGAAGGGATAGGTCTCTTTGGCATGGGCCGGACCGGTCAGCCCGAGCGAGGCCACCATGGCCACGCCGAGCATCACGGATATCCGGGGTCGGAATCTCACTAGCTACGACCTCCTGTTAGTCGAAGCGCTTCGACAACGGTGCCCCCGAAGAACAGTGGTGGCCTTACGGCCGTGGACCCTCAGGCGAGTCCGCGATGACGTCGCGGTACCAGTGCGCGCTGTCCTTCCAGGTGCGCTTCTGGGCCGCGTAATCGACGTGCACGATGCCGAACCGCTTCGAATAGCCGTACGCCCACTCGAAGTTGTCCAGCAAGGACCAGACGAAGTAGCCGCGTACGTCCGCTCCGGCCTCGCGCGCCCGCCCGACCGCCGCGAAGTGGTCGCGCAGGTAGTCGATCCGGCGCTGGTCGCGCACCCGGCCGTCCGCGTCGACGCGGTCGTCGAACGCCGCGCCGTTCTCGGTGATCATCAGCGGGACGCCGGGGTGGTCGCGGTGCACTCGGAGCAGCAGCTCGGTCAGGCCGGTCGCGTCGATCGGCCAGCCCATCTCGGTGTACGGGCCCGGCTGCCGCACGAAGTCGATGTCGTCGCAGCCCACCCACGGCGACGCCGTGCCGTCGCCGTGCCCGTCCGTGGTGTCCCGGGAGGACACGCCGTCCCAGCGCCGGACGAGAGTGGGCGCGTAGTAGTTCACCCCGAGCACCTCGAGCGGCGCGTTGCAGGTCGCCTCGTCGCCGTCCTTGACGAACGACCAGTCGGTGATCTGCTCGGTGTCGTCGAGGAGGTCGGCGGGGTAGGCGCCGTCCAGCATCGGGCCGAGGAAGACGCGGTTGGCGACGGCGTCGACCTGGCGAACGGCGTCGGCGTCCTCGCCCCGGACGTGGTGCAGGTTGAGGGTGACCGACACGTTGCCGGGCAGGACGCGAGCGGCGAGGCCGTGCGCGAGGTTGAGGTGGTGCGCGGCGGTCAGCGCGGCGACCGGGTCGGTCCGGCCGGGCGCGTGCACGCCCGAGCCGTAGCCGAGGAACGCCGAGCACCACGGCTCGTTCAGCGTCGTCCACAGGTGGACGCGGTCGCCGAGCGCCGCGCCGATCCGCTCGGCGTACTCGGCGAACCGGTAGGCGGTGTCGCGGGCCGTCCACCCGCCGGCGTCCTCCAGCTCCTGGGGGAGGTCCCAGTGGTAGAGGGTGGCGACCGGCTTGATCCCGCGCTCGAGCAGCGCGTCGACGAGCCGGGAGTAGAAGTCGATCCCGCGCTGGTCGTGGATGCGCGGCCAGGCGATGGAGAAGCGGTACGCCCCCAGGCCGAGCTCCCGCATGATCTCGACGTCTTCCGGCCACCGGTGGTAGTGGTCGGCGGCCACGTCGCCGGTGTCGCCGTTCAGCACCCGGCCCGGCGTGTGGCTGTAGGTGTCCCAGATCGACGGCACCCGGCCGTCCTCGCGCGCCGCGCCCTCGATCTGGTACGAGGCCGTCGCGGCCCCCCACAAGAACTCAGTCATGCGATCCCCCCGATGGTGACGGTGTCTCCGCTGGCCTCGACGAGGAGGCCCTGGTCGTGCTCGGCGACCGTACCGCCCTGGACCTCGCCCGATCGGACGCCGACGAGCAGCACCCGCCAGGTCGTCGCGCCCTGGGCGGTGACCGTGACCGTGTCGCCGTCCCGCACCGTGGTGAAGGTCGCCGCGACCTCACCGGAGGTGTCCGGGACGTCGGTGGTGACCCGCGCGCCGTCCGGCAGCGCGTACGCGTGCAGGGTGACGCCGTCGGCGTAGTCGTAGTCGGGGCGGTCCTCGACCGCGCCCACCGGGACGACCGAACCGGGCCGGGCCAGCAGCGGGACGCTGAGGAAGTCGTGCCGCTCCCGTACCCAGCGCCCGCCGGCCACCGGCTCGCCGGTCAGGACGTGCGTCCAGGTTCCCTCGGGCACGTAGTAGGCGGTCTCGTCGTCGGCCGAGAACACCGGCGCGACCAGCAGGTCCCCGCCGAGCATGTACTGCCGGTCGAGGTGGCTCACGGCCGGGTCGTCGGGGAACTCCACGACCATCGGGCGCATCATCGGGACGCCCTCGCCGTACGTCTCCCGGGCCGCGCCCAGGATGTACGGCATGAGCCGCGCCTTGAGCTTCGTGAAGACGCGCAGGACGTCGACGGCCTCCTCGTCGAACAGCCACGGCACCCGGTAGGAGCCGCTGCCGTGCAGCCGGCTGTGCGAGGACAGCAGGCCGAACGCGATCCACCGCTTGAACAGCGCCGGGTCGGGGGTGCCCTCGAAGCCGCCGATGTCGTGGCTCCAGTAGCCGAACCCGGACATGCTCAACGACAGCCCGCCGCGCAGGTCCTCGGCCATCGCCTCGAACGTCGACTCGCAGTCGCCGCCCCAGTGCACCGGGAACGCCTGCGACCCGGCCGTCGCCGACCGGGCGAACACCACGGCCTCGCCCTCGCCCCGCCGCTTGCGCAGCAGCTCGAAGACGGTCTCGTTGTACAGGTACGTGTAGTAGTTGTGCATCCGCTCGGGGTCGGAGCCGTCGAAGTAGACGACGTCCGTGGGGATGCGCTCGCCGAAGTCGGTCTTGAAGCAGTCGACGCCCATGTCGAGCAGCGCGCCGAGCTTCGCGGCGTACCACTCGCGAGCCTCGGGGTTGGTGAAGTCCACCAGGCCCATGCCGGGCTGCCACTTGTCCCACTGCCACACGTCGCCGTTCGGCTTCTTGACGAGGAAGCCGCGGGCCCTGCCCTCCTCGAACAGCTTGGAACGCTGCGCGATGTACGGGTTGATCCAGACGCAGATCTTCAGGCCACGCGCCTTCAGCCGCCGCAGCATTCCTTCCGGGTCGGGGAACGTCCGCGGGTCCCACTCGAAGTCGCACCAGTGGAACTCGCGCATCCAGAAGCAGTCGAAGTGGAACACCGACAGCGGCAGGTCCCGCTCGGCCATGCCGTCGATGAAGCTGGAGACCGTCTCCTCGTCGTACGACGTGGTGAACGACGTGGACAGCCACAGCCCGTACGACCAGGCGGGCACCCGGGCCGGGCGGCCGGTCAGCGCGGTGTACTTGCGCAGGATGTCCTTCGGCGTCGGGCCGTAGATGACGAAGTAGCGCAGCGACTGGCCCGCGACGCTGAACTGCGTGCGCGTCACGACCTCCGACGCCACCTCGTACGACACGTGGCCGGGGTGGTCGACGAAGATGCCGTAGCCCGCGTCGGTCAGGTAGAACGGCACGTTCTTGTAGGACTGTTCGCTGGCGGTGCCGCCGTCGGCGTTCCAGACGTCGACGGTCTGGCCGTTCTTCACCAGCGGGCCGAAGCGCTCACCGAGCCCGTACACGTGGTGGCCGACGCCGAGGTCGAGCTGCTCGCGGATGTAGTGGCGGCCGTCGCCGGTCTCCATGATGGCGGTGGTCTTCTCGCTGCCGCCGGTGATGACCCGGCCGCCGGCGGAGAAGTCGACGCGCCAGGGCCCGGTGCGGGCGACCCGTACGGACAGCGCGCCGGAGGTCAGCGTGGCGGCCTCGTCGCCGACCGCGACGTCGATGGCGGCCTGCTCCTCGGTCAGCCGGAACCTCGGCTCGCGCGGCACCTCGCCGTCGAAGTGGGTGACCGTCACCCCGATGACGTCCGGCATGGGGGAGGTATAGGTCAGGGTGAGCTGCGGTCCTTTGAGCAGGTCGCCCCGGTGCCGGATGTGCTGGGTCGGCGCGTAGACGCTGAGCGAGTCGGGCGTGGCCTGTACATCGAGGACTTCGATCGGGTAGGAGGCCTGCACGCCGTCCTGCAGCATCCAGTAACCATCGGTGAACTTCAAAGAAGGTGTCCTTCTCTTACTTGACGGCACCGACGGTGATGCCGCGGGTGAGAGTGCGCTGGAAGATCAGGAAGAAGACGACCGCCGGGATGATGCCGAGCAGGGCGGACGCGCTGGTCATGGTCGCGTCCATGAGCTTCTGGCCCTGGAGCACGCCGAGCGCGACCGGCACCGTCTGGTTCTCGTTGGAGATCAGGAAGATCATCGGCAGGAAGAACTCGTTCCACGTCCAGATGAAGAAGAAGACGAACAGCACGCCGAGCGTCGGGCGGCTGATCGGCACGACGACGCGCCAAAGGATGCGGAACCGGCCCGCGCCGTCCATCCGCGCCGCCTCGAGGATCTCCCGTGGGAACGTCGACAGCACCGACGACAGCAGGTACGTGCCGAACGCGGTCTGGATCGCGGTGAAGATGATGATGACGCTCAGCCGCGTGTCGTACAGGCCGACCTTCTTCGAGATGAAGTACAGCGGGTAGACCAGCACCTCCTGCGGCATCGTGTTGGCCAGCAGGAACAGCACGAGGATCCACACCCGGCCCTTGATCCGGCCGATGCCGAGGGCGTAGGAGTTCAGCACCGAGAGGATCACCGCGAGCACGGCGACCGAGCCGCTGATGATCAGGCTGTTGACGAGCTTCGCGCCGAAGTCGACGCGCTCCCAGAAGTCCTTGATGCCCTGCAGGTAGAAGCCCTTCGGCACACTGAGCGGGCCGTGGCTCGAGTACTCGGCCGGGCTCTTGAACGCGTTGAACGTGATGATGACGAACGGCAGCAGCATCACGACCGCGAGCACGGCGAGCGACACGAGCACCGCCCAGGCGCCCGGTGTCCTGCGGTGCGCGGCCGGTCGGGGCCTACGCCCCGCGGCGATGGAGGTCATCGGTCCGCCTCCTCGGCCTTGTTCTGGCGGCTGATCAGCACCGCCATGACCACGACGATGATGAGCGTCAGCACGGTCGCGATCGCGGCGCCGTAGCCGACCTGGGTCTTCTCGAAGAAGTTCTGGTACGAGTAGTAGGCGGGCACGTTCGTCGCCCCGCCGGGCCCGCCCTTCGTCAGGATGAAGACCTTGTCGAAGCTCTTGATGGCGGCGACCGTGCAGGTCAGCAGCACCACGTAGATCTCCGGGCGGATCTGCGGGATCGTGATGTACCAGAACTTCCGCCACCACGACGCGCCGTCGATGTCGGCGGCCTCGTACAGCGAGGGGTCGACCCGCTGCAGGCCCGCCATGAAGACGACGAGCGGGAAGCCGATCTGCACCCAGACCAGCACGCCCATCACCGTGTAGAGCGCGAGCTTCGGGTCGCCCAGCCAGTCCTCCTGGAGCGACTTCAGGCCGACCGCCTTGAGGACCGCGTTGAGCGCGCCGTTGTCGGGGGCGAGGATCCAGGCCCACACGATGCCGGCCACCGCGAACGGCAGCACCTGCGGCAGGTAGATGCAGGCCCGCAGGATCGCGGTCGTGCGCGGGCCGAACCGCTTGGCGATGACGTCGAACAGCACGGACGCCAGGACCAGCCCGATCATCAACGGGAGGATCGCCATGGCGATGACGAGCGCGACGTTGTGCGCGAACGAGGACCAGAAGGCCCCGTCGGACATCAGCTTGGAGTAGTTGTCCAGCCCGACCCACTGCGGCGAGCCGATGCCGTCCCACTTGGTCAGGCTGAAGCCGATGTTCATCACGAACGGCACCAGGATGACGCCGATGAACAGGACCGTGCTGGGGATCAGGTAGACGGAGTAGGGCAGACCGCGGCGCGGCCGCCGGGCGGGCTTGTGCACGGCCTTCGCGGGCGGCGCGCTCAGGGTTTGAGTCATCGTGGTTCTCCGGTACGGGAGGCGGGCGGCCGTCGGGCCACCCGCCTCCCGCGGTCGGCGGTGTCGCTCAGTGGCCGATGTTCGAGAGGTTCTCGTTGTACGGCTTGGCGAAGCCGTCCAGGACCGAGCTCGGCGACGCGGTGCCGGTGATCAGCTTCTGGGTCCCGGCCACGAGCACGTCGTAGTAGCCCGGCGCGGGCCAGTCCGGGTAGAAGCCCAGGCCGTCGCTGTTCGCGAGGGTCTGGTAGTTCTGGATGAGCTTCTTGTTCTTCGGGTCCGTGACGCCGGAGGGGTCGCCCGCGACCGGCACGCCGCCGTTGTTGGCCAGGGTGTTCTGGATCTCCTTCTTCATCGTGATGTTGATGAAGTCATAGGCGAGGTCCTTGTTCTTCGACCCCTTCGGGACGACCCAGAGGTTGCCGCTCGACCCGAGCGTCATCTTGCTGCCCGGCCAGAGGAACGTGTCCCACTGGAAGTTCTTGATCTCCTTCTCGAAGCGGCCGTACCACCAGCTGCCGGAGAAGAACATCGGGAACTTGCCGGCCATGAACGCGGTGCCCGCGTCCTCGGCCTTGGTGCCCGACGAGTTCTTGGCGATGTAGCCCTTCTTCACCCAGTCGGCGAAGGTGTTCGCGGCGTACGTCCACGCCGGGTCGTGGAAGTCGGTCTTGCCGGTGTAGCGCTCGAACCGGTCGACCCACGGCCGGTCCGCCTTGCTCAGCGCGAGCTGGTAGAGGTACTGCTGCGCCGGGTACTCCGCGCCCGCGTTGGCGAGCGGGGTGACGCCCTTGCTCGTGAAGGTGTCCATCGCCTTGGTGAACTCGTCGAACGTCGTCGGCACCTTCAGGCCGTACTTATCGAACAGCGCCTTGTTGTAGTACACCTGCAGGTACTCGGCGTAGTTCGGGACGCCGAACCACTTGTCGCCGCCCATGACGCCCTTGGCGTCGTACTTCGCGGTCTCGGCGACGTTCGCGGGGAGCATCTTGTCCCAGCCGCGCTTGGTCACCTCGGAGCTGATGTCGGTGAGCAGCCCCTGCTTGGACAGCAGGCCGGCGGTCGCGTTGCCCTTGTTGTACTCCAGGATGTCCGGCGCGTCCTTGGAGTTCAGCACCATCGGGGCGGTCTTCTGGATCTGCTCGAAGCCCTTCTCCTCGAACTTCACCTTGACGCCCGGGTGGGTCTGCTCGAACTCCTTGATCGCCTGGTTCCACGCCACCCCCATGGCGCTGTCCTGGGTCTCGTAGTGCCACAGCTTCAGCTCTTTCGAGGAAGAGCCGCCACCGCCCCCACCGCCGCACGCGGACAGGGCCAGCAGACCCGCGGTCAAAGCCGCGAGCGCCTTTGTCGCCTTGAACATCGGGATTCCTCCAGGGGGTGTGCGAAACGTCGAAGCGCTTCAATGACGCCGAGGCGTACGGGTTTCGAGATCGGTCACGTTTCAGGCCGCCGGAGTGCTGGACCGGGCGACGAGGCGGGAGGGGAGCAGGGTGGCGCCAGGTGCCTGGTCGCCGTTCAGCTTGTCCATGAGCACGGCGACCGCCTGCCGGCCGAGCTCCTCGGCGGGGATGGAGATCGACGTGAGGTCGAGCCGCTCCGCGAGGTCGTCGGGAGCGATGGCGATCACGGACAGGTCGTCGGGGATGCCGCGCCCGCTCGCGCGGAACGCGGTGAGCAGCGGTTCGACGGCCGGCTCGTTGTGGACCGCGATGCCGGTCAGGCCCGGATGGTCGCGGAGCAGGTCGGCGGCGGTCTCCCGGGCGTGCTCCGGGTCGCAGGGCCGGACGATCGCGTGGACGCCGCGTTCGGCGGCGGCCCGCTGAAAGCCCGCCTTCGTACGCTCGGCGAAGCCGGTGCCGCGTTCGTACACCGCGGGCGGCGCGCCGATCAGCGCGATCTCGCGGTGCCCGAGGTCGGCGAGGTGCTCGGCGCAGGCCGCACCCGCCGCCTCGAAGTCCCAGTCGATGCAGGTCAGCCCGGATGGGTCCGCGGGGAAGCCGATGAGCACCGACGGCCGGTCCAGCGAGCGCAGCACCGGCAGCCGTACGTCGTGCATCTCGACGTCCATCACGAGGATCGCGTCGACGAGGGACGATCCGGCCACCCGCTCGAGACCGCCGACGCCTTCGTCCTGGGTCAGCAGGAGGACGTCGTGGTCGTACGTGCGGGCGGTGGTCACGGCCGAGATCACCATCTGCATGACGATCGGCACGTGGATGCCCGAGCGCAGCGGGACGACGAGGGCGATGACGTTGGAGCGGTTGCTCGCCAGCGCGCGGGCACCGGCGTGCGGGCGGTAGCCCAGGGCCCGGATACTGTCCATGACGCGGCGGCGGGTCTGGTCGGAGATCGACCGTTTGCCGCTGAGAACATAGGACACCGTGCTGGGGGAGACGCCGGCGTGGCGGGCCACGTCAGAGATCTTTACCAAGGTCCGCTCCTGTCGAAGCGCTTCGATTCCCGGAATGTTAAGCCGGTCACCAATGTGACGCAATGGGGTGTTATGAGAAAGAAACCGGAATCTGGGAGCGCTCCCACGGCCCTCGAAGATCGACGATCTTGTCGAACTCCGAGCGGCACGGCGTTCCCGCGCTCTAAGCAGTAGGCGCCCGGGACGCGTTGCGTCCCGGGCGCCTACGCGGGGTCAGCGCCAGCTGTCGTTGATCGTGGCGGTGCCGTCGGACCCGGTGGTGTACGACCGGTTGGGATCGGACTCCCAGGTGACCGAACCGTCCGGGTTCTTCTTGATGTACTTGTACTGGAAGGCGGTGTTCGCCGGCAGGGACACGGCGGCGGACCAGGTCGGGTAGCCCGCGGACGACAGCGCGACGGCGCTGCCCGGAGCCCAGTCGCCCAGCGCGGGGATCGAGCCGACGACGTAGACGTTCTGCCCGTAGTAGGTCGTCGCGTACTCGTTGAAGGTCACCTGGACGACGCCGGTGCCACCGCCGCCGGTGCCGGTGCCGGTGGCCGCGACGTCGATCGCCACGGCGCTGCCCGGGCTCACGGAGAAGGTCGCGTTGCCGGAGCCGTCGACCGTGACGGCCGTGCCGGTGCACTTCCCCGAGGACACGCCGCCGCCGATGACGTCGCAGTACGTCCCGGCGGGCAGGCCGGTCGCGAACGTACGGCTCAGCGTGCCGCCGGAGTTGTTGATCGCGACATAGCCCTTCGCGCCGCGGCCGAAGGCGATCTGGTTGGAACCGTCGGACCACCAGTTCGTGACGGACGTGCCCTTCACCGCGTTGTGCCAGCCGACCATGCCGCCGAGCACGCGGTCGAGGCAGCCCTGCCAGCCGCTCGCGCAGTTCGTGTCGGTGACGTACCCGCTGGAGTCGGCGGGCGGAGAGTCGTCGGTGCCGCTGAAGTCGAAGCCGGAGTAGACCTGCGGGGTGCCGAAGTTCCAGGCCAGCGAGAAGATCGTGGCCAGCCGGTACTTGGTGCCGTCCTTGTAGGACAGCGTGCTGCCGTTCCGCTCGGTGTCGTGGTTGGCGGCGAAGACGACCGACTTGTCGCTCGGCTCCATTCCCCACGACTGCCCGAAGCTCTGCAGGTTGGCGATGCTGCCGTTGAACTGCTCCTTGAGCTTCTGGCCGTAAATGAACTCCAGCAGGTCGCCGGTGCCCTCGAAGGCGCTGGGCGCGAGGCCGCCGCCGCTGCCGGGCATGACCTCCTGGTAGATGTACGCGGACCTGCTCAGTTTCCCTTCGATGGCCGCCAGGTCGGTCGCGCCGATGTGCTTGGCGGCGTCCACCCGGAAACCGTCCACGCCGAGGGACAGCAGGTCATTGAGGTAGCCGGCGATCTTCCCGCGCACGTAGTCGGACTCGGTGCGCAGGTCCGACAGGCTGCTCAGCTCGCACTTGGTGACCTCGGTGTAGTCGTTCCAGTTGTGGATCTGGTCGTCGGACTCCGGGCAGTCCGCCGGGTAGTTGTGGAAGTCGGCCGAGGAGTAGATGCCCGGGTAGTCGTACTTCGAGAAGCTCTTGCCGCCGTAGCTCGCGCTGCCCTGGCCGGTCATGTGGTTGATGACCGCGTCCGCGTACACCTTGACGCCCGCGCTGTGGCAGGCCGACACCATGGCGGCGAACTGCGACCGGGTGCCCATGCGGCTGTTCACGTCGTAGTCGGCAGGCTGGTAGACCTCCCACCACGGGTGGCCGCTCCGGGTGAGGGAGTCCTCCGGCGGGGCGACCTGGACGGCGCCGTAGCCCTTGGGACCCAGCACGTTCGTGCACTCGGAGGCGACGGAGTTCCAGTTCCATTCGAAGAGGTTGGCGATGACGTCGTGGTCGCCCGTGGGTGATGCTGTGGCGGGCGCGGCGCCGGCCACGGGCATGATCGTGGCCGCCAGCGCGACGGCCAGCGCGGGCAGCAGGCGTTTTAGCATGCGGGCCTCCTGGGGTGAGGAGAGTGGGCGGGGTCCCCCGAGGGTCTGGCGGCCGCTGTGTTTCCGCTGTGTTGCCGCGACGGTAACGCCTTCATCGGTTGACGGCAAGGTCTTGCTGCAATCTTGCGAAAGAACGCGGCAAGGGATCCACGCCGGTCCATTCCGTCCGGCGGTACATTCGTGCATGTGAGCATGCGCCTGGCGGACATCGCCGCCCAAGCCGGTGTGAGCGAGGCGACCGTGAGCCGGGTGCTCAACGGCAGGCAGGGCGTCGCGCCGGCCACGCGGCAGGCGGTCCTCGACGCGCTCGACGCCCTCGGGTACGAACGCCCCGTTCGCCTACGGCCGCCGCGCAGCGGGCTGATCGGCCTGATCGTCGCCGAGCTGGACAACCCCATCTTTCCGGCTTTCGCGCAGGTCATCGAGAACACCCTGGCCGTGCACGGCTACACCGCGGTGCTCGGCGCGCTGGCGCCCGGCGGCATCAACGAGGACGACTACACCGACCTCCTGCTCGAGCGCGGGGTCTCCGGGATCGTCTTCGTCTCCGGGCTGCACGCCGACTCGCAGGCCGACCACGGCCGCTACAAGCGCCTCACCGATCGCGGGCTCCCGATCGTGCTGATCAACGGCTACGCCGAGGGGGTCGACGCCACGTTCGTCTCCAGCGACGAGGTCGGCTCCATGGAGCTGGCCGTGGCCCACCTCGCGCACCTGGGGCACCGCCGCATCGGGCTCGCCGTGGGCCAGGAGCGTTTCGTGCCGGTCATCCGGAAGACCGAGGGCTACCGCAGAGGGATGGCCGAGCGCCTCGGGATCGCCGAGGTGGACGACTGGATCGCCAACACCATCTTCACGGTCGAAGGCGGGGAGGCGGCGGCGAAGCGACTGCTCGACCGGGGGTGCACCGCGATCTGCTGTGGCAGCGACATGATGGCGATCGGGGCGATCAGAGCGGCCCGGCAGCGAGGCCTGCGAGTTCCCGCGGACGTGTCCGTCATCGGCTTCGACGACTCGCCGCTGATGGCCTATGTCGATCCGCCCCTGACCACGGTCCGCCAGCCGGTCCGCGACATGGCCTTGGTCGCCGTTCGCAGCCTGCTCGACGAGATCCAGGGCGTCGGGGCCCCGCACACCGAGCTGGTCTTCCGGCCCGAGCTGGTGGTCCGCAGCTCCACGGGCCCGCTCCGCCAGTGATTGCAGCAATCCTCTGCAAGGAACTTCAGCTCGTGCGCCCGCCGCTCCCGCAACGTCCCTCCGTTCAGAATACGTACGGGTTCGGGCGGCCATACAGGAGTCCGCAGAGCAAGAAGGCGCCCCAGGCGACCCAAACGAACAGGCTTCCGATGAAGGCGCCCGCAGCCGCGATTGCAAACCGGATCGCAGGACGGAGTCGGGACGTAACCCCCAGGCCAGCGATCACACCAAGGAGCGGAAGGCCAAGCGTGATCAACGATGCGACAGCGATTTCGATTTCCTCGCTAAGCGACATTGACTGAAATCTCTCGATGATCGTTTCGCCTCGCACTTGTCTCATCGCGTCGATCACGAACTTCTCTGGGTAGACGAGGCTGAGCTGAGTGGCCACGGCGAGGAGCATGGTGAGGAGCATGGTGAAGACGGCTACGTACCGAGTGTGTCCCGCACGGTCATTACCACCGCGCAAGCTTGGGCGGTGGGGTGGCAGGGGTTCCATGCACCGAGGATCCGCTGCCCGGGCCGCGCCCGCCTGAGCAAGATCGCCCGACTTCGCCTGAGTAGTAGTACTCAGTCCAGTCCCCGCTCCAGCGCGTACCGCACCAGCTGTGCCTTGTTGTGCAGCTGCAGCTTGGTCAGGGTGTTCTGCACGTGGTTCTGCACCGTCCGGTGCGACAGCACGAGCCGCTCGGCGATCTCGCGGTAGGTCAGGCCCTTGGCGACCAGCCGCAGCACCTCGGTCTCCCGGTTCATGAGCCGGGGAGTCTCCCGCTCCGGCGCGCCGACCAGGCGGCGGTACTCGCCCAGCACCAGGCCCGCCAGCCCGGGCGTGAACACGGCCTGCCCGGCCGCGGCCGAGCGCACCGCCGCGATCACTTCGTCGAGGGACGCCGACTTGGTCAGGTAGCCGGTCGCGCCCGCCGTCACGGCGTCGAGGACGTCCTGGCGTTCCCCGCTCGCCGACAGCACGAGCACGCGGATCGTCCCGTCGGCGGCCAGGAGCCGGCGGGTCACCTCCGCCCCGGGCAGATCCGGCAGGTGCAGGTCGAGCAGCACGACCCGCGGCCGCGTCGCCTTCGCCACCCGCAGCGCCTGGACACCGTCGCCGGCCGTGCCGACCACGGTGAGGCCGGCCGTCCCCAGCTTCTCCGCGATGCCGTCGCGCCAGATCGGATGGTCGTCGACGACCAGAACGTGCAGTGGGGCATCGGCGTCCATGGGTTCCCCCTCGTTCTTCGGGGCGTCGGCGTCCATGGGTTCCTTCTGGCTGCCCGGGGCGTCGGCGTCCATGGGTTCGTCGTTGTTCCTCTGGGCGTCCACGGGTTCGCCCTTGCCCCTCGGGGTGTCAGCGTCCATGGTGTTCCACCTCGTCCCGCAAGGTCCGGGGGACCCGGAGCTCGACCTCGGTCCCGCGGCCGGGGGCCGACGTCACGGTCGCCTCGCCGTCGAGCTCCCGGATCCGCCCGACGATCGACTGCGCGACGCCGAGACGCCCCGCCTCGGCCGCCCGGGCCAGGCGGCCGTCCTCGAACCCCGCGCCGTCGTCCCGGACGCTCACCGCGACCGCCTCGCCCTCGTCGTCGAGCAGCACCCAGGCCCGCGCGTCCGGGCCGGCGTGGCGGCGGACGTTGTCGAGCGCCTCGCCGGTCGCTGCAGCCAGGGCCCGCGCCGGCGCGTCGGGGAGAAGGACCGCGTGCGCCGGGCAGGACACCGTGACCCGGTCGCCGGCGAGGGGCTCCAGCAGCGTCCGTACGTCGACTCGGCCGTCCGGCGGCGGCGTCGGCGAGGCGGCGACCAGGGACCGCAGCGCCACCTCCTGTTCGCCCGCCAGCCGGCCGAGTTCGGCCGCCTCCCCACCGAGCTCCCGCCCGCGCACGCTGACCAGCGCGAGCACCTGCAGGACCGAGTCGTGGATGTCCCGCGCGATGCGCTGCCGCTCGGCCGTGGCCGCCTCCTGCCGGGCCGCGCGGTCGAGGGCGGCCTCCGCGCGTAGCACGAGCCGTACGACATGGCCGCCGACCGTGCCGGCGATGAGCAGCAGCACGATGCCGTTGAACGTGTTGTGCGGCAGCGCCTGGCGTTCGAACAGGTCGGCCGCTGAGAGGACGGCGGCTCCGGCGCACCCCGCCCACGGGCCGCCCGCGACGGCGCAGGCCAGCACGGACGCCGCCGCCCACGACACCGGCAGCGTCGCGGCGCCGTGGTCGATGCGGGCGGCCGTGTCGACCAGGCGCGTGACGAGGATCAGCGCAGCCGCGACGGCCACGTCCGCGCCGACCAGCCAGGGACGCCGCGCGGACGGGCGCGCGTACGCGACGGTGGCGAGCACGGACCACGCCGCCATCGCGGCGAGCGCGAGGAGACCGCCCAGGGGATGGGCGTACCGCCCGTGATCCCGCACGATGAGGACCGCGGCGTAGCCGAGGGTGACGAGCCGGAAGACGCCCACCGCCCGCCACATCTGCTCGACCACGACTGCGACCTTACGGCCTCGGCGTTGCCAGCTCAAAAGGGATGGACCAGGGATTTTCAGCAGTGACTTAACGACCTCGACGCGCAACGCCGTGAAAGGCATAGTTCGGTGCATGCCGACGGATTCGATATGCGGCTACTTATCAGACCTGGGTGGAGGGCGCCGCATATCGCACATCCGTGGGTTTGCCAATTCTCCCCTCGCGGGGAGCGCGAATCGCATCGCGAAAGGAGAGCTTCGCACATGAAGTTCGGCAAGAAATTCGTGCGTACCGGCCTGCTGGCGGGCATGACACTCACCGCTGCATCGGCCGTCGCGTTCACGGCACCGGCCACCGCGGCCCAGGCTTCGACGCACCCCAAGCCGGCGCGGATTTCGCCGGCAGGAACGGTCGAGGGATGCCCTTCCGGAGACGTATGCATCTACCCGGACGCCAGCTGGAACGCCGGAAAGCCGTCCTATTACTACTACGACTACGGCTACTACAACCTCAGCAACATGTATGGCATGCTCCGCATCTTCAACAACCAGACCGGCGGCGCGACCATGCGGACATGCACGGGTTACAACGGCACGGGATGCCAGGGTTATCTCAAGGCCGGGACTTACATGGACAAGGACATGACACCGATCAATTCGATCACCCTCGAACCCTAAGGGGAGTTATCGGGGGCTGACGTGCGTAGAACGAAAAGTCGCGCTAAGCAAGGCCTCGGGCGGTGCTCGGCGCGACTTTTCGTTCGTATGCGTCCAGGCGGCTCAGCGCCTGCATGGCCTCGCGCTCTATGCGGGAAAGATCGCAGAGGATGGTGCCCGCCTGGACGAGGCACTGCGTATCGCCTGACTCGCCGGCCTTCGTGATCAGTGCTGCGACTTCCGTCCATAGGGCGGCGGCCTCGGTGTACAGCCCGTGGCCGGTGCGCAGGCGGCTGCTGTCGAGCAGTTGGGCGCATTCGGCGAGGAAGTCGCGGTAGAGGTTACGGAACAGGGCGCCGCCGGTGCCGGCCTTCTCCATCAACAGGGCGGCCTGCGGCAGGTCCCGCTGAGGGGTGTCGGTGCGCTGGAACCATGTGCGTACCAGCTTGCCGGCCTTCTCGATGCCCCGGTGGCCGAGGTTGGCGATGGGCGGGTTGAGGAAGGCGTCGGCGCAGGCGGTGATGGCGGGAATGATCTGGCTCTGCGGGGAGGGCGGGTTCCTCGGAGCGGTGAGGGTGAAGGACCGGTGCTTGGCGGTCATCGGGCCGCGCGCGGCCCTGGCCCGGGCGAGGCCGGTCAGGCTGGTGGACACCGCTCCGCCTTGCTGGTCGGTGTCCACCAGGTAGGCGTCGTGGTCGTCGTAGCCGTACAGCGCGACGATATGACCGCCGAAGTGCACCTTCGAGCGGAAGTAGTCCAGGTGGTAGCTGTCGAGCTGCAGTCCGACGGGGCGGCCGGCGTCGATGGGGGCCGTCACGTTCTCCCATGCCCTGCGGGGAGACGCGGTCTCGTGGACCTGGAGGTCCAGGTTGAGGCCGGCGGCCAGGTTCCTGGTGAGTTCGAAGGGCTTGACCCGTCCCCCGAGGAAGGGGAAATCCATGTTCTTGCCGTCCCAGTAGATGAAGGACAGGCCGGAGCCGAGGCCGAAGAGCATGGGCTCGGACAGATCGAGTCCTTGGTGCCGCAGCAGCACCCCCAGAGCCGTCGTCTCGCAGTGCTGCATACCGCGGGCATCAACGTCCACGACCGTGGTCATGCCAGGCCTTCCCGGACGGGGATGATCAGCCGCGTCATCAGTTCTTCTCGCGGTGCCTCTGCCGGCCCGACGAGGTAGGCCTCACGTACGGGCGCTCGCGGGCGCAGCCCGCGCTCGTGGACGGCGGCGAAGACAGCGTTGTAGGCCAAAGGCAGCTGGGCGTAGGGACCGATGTGCATGGTCTCGGCAACGGCTCCGCCGGGCAGCACCTCGAACCGCAGGCCGGGCGTCCCTTCCCCCTGCTGCGTCTGCACTCCGATGGCGATCTCCATCCGCTCTTCCAGATCCAGCGGGTACAGCCCCCACAACGGCGGCTCCCACGCGATTCCAGCCTTGCCGAGCGCGGCTAGCAGCCGGCCAACGCACTCCTCGACCTTCTCTCCGATCTCCGCAGGGGTGCAGACCGCTCGCACCACGGCCAGCCGTCGCTCCGGCTCTCTGCCCATCGTCACCTCATAGCCGGGCAGGCCGCCCTCCGCCAGCCGCTCCAGCATCTCCAGCCGTACCTGGTCCCTGCTGATGCGCTCGGCCAGCCGGTCGCGCTCAGCGCGCAGGATCTCTGCCCTGGACTCGGGCTCGGCCGCCAGCGCCTGGGCGATCACAGCGAGGGGAAGGTCCATCTCGCGGAGCAGGGCGATGGTCAGGGCATCACGGGCCTGTTCAGGTGCGTAATAGCGGTAGCCGGAGCCGGCGTCCACGCGGACCGGGGCCAATAGCCCCATCTCGTCGTAGTGCCGTAGCTGCTTGACGCTGAGCCGGCACAGGCGAGCGAAGGGTCCGATGGTGAGAAGTTCGTCTTGCATGGAGTCATGGTGGACTCTCCCACGGTGGGAGAGTCCAACGAGCCTCGCGAAGATCTGCGGCTGGTGCCGAACGGCCTGCACCATGAGGTAGACCTGTCCGACGTCTGGGAGACCGACCGGAGAAGATGCGCACGATCCTTCGCCGGCCGCTGAGAGCCGCTTAGGCTCGGCTGCGTGAAGCACCCTCCGGCGGAGCCGATGCGGTACCGGCTCGACGCGACGCTGTACGGGATCCGGGCGTCGATTGGCCACTCGTTCCGCTCACCGACTCGCGACGACATCCCGTTGCTCGGCACCCTGATGTGGGACGCCTACCGGGGGACGCCGGACGAGCGGGACGTCGGGGACGGCGTCCCGTCGGCCACCGAGGAGGTCCGGCTCACCTTCGAGGGGGAGTACGGGCCGTTCCTGCCGGAGGCGTCGCTCGTCGCCGAGGAGGGCGGCCGTCTCGTCGCGGCGGCTCTGGTGACGGTCTGGCGCGGGGTTCCCCTGCTGGCGTTCGTCTTCACGGCGTCGTCCCACACCGGCCGGGGGCTGGCCAGGCGGCTGATCGAGGCGGTGATGGGGGCGCTCGTGGGGCAGGGGTACGACCGGCTCTCCCTCGCCGTGACCGGCCAGAACACCCGCGCCCGTGCGCTGTACGAGTCGATGGGGTTCGTGGAGGTTCCCGTCGGAAGCGCGTGAGACGTCCTCGCCGTCGCGTGACAGGATCGCGGGTGGGAGGTGCTTCTCAATGAAGGTCGGACTACAGATTCCTGACTTCACCTGGCCCGGTGGACCGTCGAGTCTCGGTGCGGACCTGGCCCGCGTCGCACGCACCGCGGACGACGCGGGGTTCAACCGGATCGCGGTGATGGACCACTTCTTCCAGATCGGCATGGTCGGGCCGCCCGAGCACGACATGCTCGAGGCGTACACCACACTCGGCTTCCTGGCCGCGCACACGTCCCGCGCGCGGCTGCTCACCCTCGTCACCGGGGCGGTCTACCGGCCGCCGGGCCTGCTCGCCAAGACCGTGACGACGCTCGACGCGCTGTCCGGCGGGCGGGCCGAGCTGGGTATCGGCGCGGCCTGGAACGAGGAGGAGGCGCGCGGCCTGGGCCTGCCCTTCCCGCCCATCGCCGAACGCTTCGAGCGGCTGGAGGAGACGCTGCAGATCTGCCTGCGGATGTGGGGCGACGGCGACGAGGCGTACGAGGGGCGGCACTACCGTCTCGGACGCACGCTCAACTCGCCGCAGGCGCTGTCGCGACCGCACCCGCCGATCATGGTCGGTGGGTCCGGCGAGCGGAAGACGCTGCGGTTCGTGGCCCGGTACGCACAGGCGTGCAACCTGTTCCCCGGTCCCGACGTGGCCCACAAGCTCGACGTGCTCCGCGAGCACTGCGCGGCGGAGGGCCGCGACTACGACGAGATCGAGAAGACCGTCATCTTCCGCTTCGACCCTGGCGAGAAGGGCGAGAAGACGGGCGAGATCGTCGACACGCTCGGGAAGCTGGCGGAGCTCGGCATCGACGCGGTCATCGGCGGTGTCACCGACGTCTGGCGCGTCACACCGCTCGAGGCGATCGGCGCCGACGTCATCCCGGCCGTCGCGGACCTGTAGTGAGCACCGGACACGCCTAAAAAGGGCGTGTCCGGTGGATCCACGTCCGGCCGCGTGGCGCTACGAACAAGATCCGCCGGACTCTAGGCGCGGGCCCGGTACACCGCGCCGGTGAACGGCAGCGCGCCGCCCCTCTCACGCTCGTCGGGCGGCGCGAGCCCGGCGGCCGCGGCCCACGCGTCGACCAGGCTCGCCGGCCAGGACGTCCGCTCACCGGGGAGTACCACGACCAGGCCGTCCGGGGCGAGGGCGCGGCCGAGTTCGCGGACGGTGTGGCGGGGGAACGGGAAGGACCTCGGATCGAGGCGGCAGACGAGCGCGTGCAGGGTCCCGTCGGGGAACGGCAGGTCGACGTCGATCCCGCCGACGGACGGCGTGGGAACGTCGCCGCCGACCCGGTGCGCCGCCCGCCGCAGTGCGCGGGCGTCACGCCGGTGGGGGACGCATACCTCGACCGGCACCCCGTCGGCGATCAGCCGGGCGGCCAGGTCGTGGAGGCCCGAGCCGACGAGCCGTACCGGCGTGGTGCGCCGCGTGACCGCCTTGGTGAGGAGCGTGCCGAGAGTCGCGTCATCGAGCCCGGAACAGCCGTACGCGGCGGCTGCGGGCGTGCTCATCGTGATGCCGTTCTGCCGGTGCCCGCGACGCGTGTCGCGGTGAGGCGGAGGTGGGTCACCGGAGTCCTCCCACGTTTTATCTGTATTCTGCAAGTATCGTAGCGCAGGCGTCTATGCAGGCATGATGCGGGACATGGACGACATCGATGTGGCGATCGTGGGGCTCGGACTGGCGGGATCCGCCGCGGCGTGGGCGGTGAGCCGGCGCGGACGGAGCGTCGCCGCCTTCGAGGCGTACGGGCCGGGCCACCGGCGCGGCAGCTCGCACGGCCGCGCCCGGATCTTCCGCCGCGCCTACCTCGACCCGCTCTACGTCGAGCTCACCGGCCGGGCGGGGCGGCTGTGGGAGGAGCTCGGAGAGCAGGCCGGCGAGCGGCTCCTGACCCGGACCGGCGGCGTCGACCACGGCGCGGGCCGCGAGCCCGAGCGCATGGCGGCCCTGCTCCGGGAACACGGTGTCGCCGCCGAGCTGCTCGACCCGGCCGAGGCGGCCCGCCGCTGGTCCGGCATCCGCTTCGAGGGACCCGTGCTCTTCGACCCGGAGGGCGGCGTTCTCGACCCGGAGGCGGCGATGGCCGCCATGGTCCGCCTGGCCACCGACGCCGGGGCGCACGTCGCGTACGACACTCCGGTCCGCGCCCTGCGGCCGGACTCGGACGGCGTGACCCTCACCACCGACACCGGCACCTGGCGCGCCCGCACGGTCGTGGTCGCCGCAGGCGGCTGGGCCGGCCCGCTGCTCGACGGCCTGGTCCCGCTCCCGCCGCTGACCGTGACCCAGCAGCAGGTCTTCTTCTTCGACCGCGAGGACCCCGGCCCCTGGCCCACGGTCGTCCACGGTGAGACGTCCCTCGACCTGTACGCGCTGCCCGAAGGGCCGTACTTCAAGGTCGGCGAGCACGTGCACGGCACGGTGACGACCGCGGACGACCGGGACTTCACCGTCGACCCGGCCGCCCGGGAACGAGCGGTCGCGTACGCGCGCGCGTGGCTCCCCGGCCTCGACCCGGTCCCGCGCTCGGAGCTGACCTGCCTCTACACCTCGACACCGAACGAGGACTTCGTCCTCGACCGCCGCGGCCCGTTCGTGGTCTGCTCCGCCTGTTCCGGACACGGCGCGAAGTTCACCCCGCTGATCGGCGAACTCGTCGCCGACCTGGTGGACGGCCATCCGCCGATCGACAGGTTCGCCCTGCGGTGAGGGCGCCCGACCACCGGCGTGCGCCGTGACACGGCGCACGCCGGCGGGCAACGCGTCCGGTCGGCGACCGGTGTCGGTGGGCGATGGGTCCGGTCGGCGGAGGATGACGTGTCCGGTCGGCGGCCGGTGTCGGTGGGGCGTGCGCTCGGTCGGCGGCGGACGTTGGTGGGCGATGCGTCCGGTCGGCGGAGGGCGACGTGTCCGGTCGGCGGCCGGTGTCGGTGGACCGTGTGCTCGGTTGGCGGAGGGCCTCGGTGGGCGATGCGTCTGGTCGGCGGCGGGCCTCGGGGAACCGTGCGCTCGGTCGGCGGCGGGGCTCGGAGGACCGCGGTCCGGTCAACGACCGGCGTCGGCGCGGGCCAGTGCCTCCGCGACGGTGAGGCTGTCCTCGTAGACGTGGTACCGGGTGATCAGGCCGTCCTCCACGGTGAGGCGGACCGCGCACAGGGCCGTGTAGGGCTCGCCGGTCGCCTTGACCGTCTGCCGGATCTCACCGAGGATCACCGCGTCCGGACCGTCGACGACGATTTCCTCCGCCGCCGACCCCTGCTCCTGCGGGACATGGAAGTCCTGGATGGTCCGGAAGTGGTCGGCGACATCGGCGCGGCTGGAGCGAGGACGGATCCAGGGCACCGCTGGATGACCCTCGGCGGGCCAGTCCAGACGCCAGTCGACCTTCTCGGCGAAGATCTCCGCGACGTGTTCCGGGTCGCCCGCGACGAGCCGGCGGAGGTACTCCCGCGCGACGGCCCGCGTGCCCGGATCGGGGTCCCCGGCGAACTGGTAGTCGTACCGGATCAGGCCGTCTTCACCGAGGACGACGAAGATCGACCCGTTCCACACGGCGTCGCCGCCCGTGGCGGGCGCCATCTCGACCGTGAACCGTACGGCGTCGTGATGCCCCACCGGCTCACCCGCCGGCCGGAAGACGAACCCGCCCTCCCGGACGAACTCCTCGTACGCCCCCGTGACCCGCCTCTCGATCTCCTCGTGCCCGCGGTACTCGCCCGACTCGGTGAACTCGACACCGTCCTCGGCCCACAGGTCCGCGATCATTCCGCGGCGTACGGAGGCCTCCGGTTCGTTCCAGACGGCGGCGTAACGATCTACGAATTGGCTGAAATCGTTCATGGCCGGACCGTACGGGCGGTTCACTGACACGTTCTGTCAGTGGAGCGCGGCATTGTTGAGGACCGTGCGCGCGAGCCGGCTGGTGTCCCTGCTTCTGCTCCTGCAGGTCCGAGGACGCATGACCGCGCGAGAGCTCGCCGACGCCTTGGAGGTCTCCGTGCGCACCGTCTACCGCGACGTGGAGGCGCTCGGCGCGGCCGGTGTCCCGGTGTACGGCGAGGCGGGGCACGACGGCGGCTACCGCCTGCTCGACGGCTATCGCACCCGGCTGACCGGGCTCACCGCCGCGGAGGCCGAGTCACTGTTCCTGGCCGGGATGCCGTCGGTCGCGGCGGATCTGGGCCTCGGCGCCGCGGTGAGCGCAGCGCAGCTGAAGCTCATGGCCGCCCTGCCCGCGGAGTCGCGGGCGCATGCCATGCGGATCTCCGAGTGCTTCCACCTCGACGCCCCGCCCTGGTACGGCGACACCGACCGTACCGACCGGCTCGACGCGGTCGCGGACGCGGTGTGGACCCGGCACCGCACGCGCATCCGCTACCTACGCTGGGCGGAGCCGCACGAGATCGACCGGACCGTCGATCCGTACGGCCTCGTGCTGAAGGCGGGCCATTGGTACCTCGTCGCCGGGCACGAGGACGGCATCCGCACCTACCGCGTGTCCCGGATCACCGACCTCACCGTTCTCGCCGAGTCGTTCACCCGGCCGGTCGGCTTCGACCTGTCCGCGTACTGGCGAGGCCACGTCGAGCGGTTCCACGCGGGCCGGCACCGGGACGAGGCGACGCTCCGAGTCTCCCCGCGAGCCCTGGAGCGCATCCCTCACGTCCTGGAGCCGGCCGTGGCACGAGCCGCCCGCGGCACCGCCGGCGAGCCGGACGCCGACGGCCGGGTGCGGATCACCGTTCCGATCGAGTCGGTGGAGCAGGCGCTCGCCGACTTCCTCCGCCTCGGCGCGGACGTCGAGGTCCTCGGTCCCCCGGCCCTGCGGGAGCGGATGACCGAGGCCGTCGAGGCCCTGGCCGCCCTCTACCGGCGATGACGCTCAGCGGCCGGCCGCGAAGGGCGCGGCGGTCGGGCCGGAGACGCCGGGGTCGACGCGGAAGATCCGGCCGGCGTCCGGCTCGGCCTCCCGCTGCTCGGGCGACAGGCCCTGCTGCGACGTCGTGATGAACAGCGTCGAGCGGTCGGCGCCGCCGAAGCAGCAACTCGACACGTTCGTCACCGGCAGATGCACCGTGGCGACCAGACGCCCGGACGGGTCGTAGCGGCGCACGGCGTGGCCGCCCCAGAACGCGACCCACAGGTGGCCCTCGTCGTCGACGCTCATCCCGTCCGGGGTGGCACCCTCGACCGCGAACAGCCGCCTGCGGCCGGTCGCCGCCCCGGTCTCCACGTCATAGTCGAACGCGTCGACCCCGCCGGCCCGCGAGTCGATGTAGTACATCGTGCGGTGGTCGGGACTCCAGCCGAGCCCGTTGGAGATGGTGACGCCTTCCAGCACCGTACGGACCGATCCGTCGAAGACGAACAGCGAGCCGGCCCCGGGCGTCTCGTCGAACGCCATCGTGCCCGCCCAGAACCGCCCCGCCGGGTCGCACTTGCCGTCGTTCATGCGGATCGTGGAGGTGTCGGCCAGGTCACCCGTCAGGGCCGTCGCCCGGCCGTCCTCGTCCAGCTCCATGAAGCAGGTGCCGGCGGCGATGATCCACCCACTTCGGGCACGAGGGACGGCGGCGCCGATCGGGCGGTCGACCTCCAGCGAGCGCGGGTCGGTGAGCGTCTTGCCGTCGAATCCGGCCAGCCACAGCCGCCCGGCCATGATGTCGACCCAGCCGAACCGGTCTCCGTACCAGAACGGCCCTTCGGCGTGCTCCACTCGTACCGGCGAACAGGGTTCCGCGGTGAGTTCCATGCTTCGGCTCCCAGCGTGACGTAGCGGATCAGCGTCAGTCTTCCATTACCCGCTCACACGCGACGAACTCCCGCAACTTGAGCGATCGCTCAAACATCCCGTACGCTGCCGTTTGAGCAGTCGCTCAACTAGGAGGGAAGATGGCGGACGCACGCCGCGAACCTGACTCTGATGTTGATGCCAAGGCCGAGGCGGTCCCGCAACGGATGGACATCGTGCTGCGAGGCGCGGCATACGGGTCTCTGGCGGGCCTTGCCACCGGTGCTCTCGTGGGAGGCGTGCTAGGGATCATGGGTGGCCCGGTGGGGATGTGCGTCTTTGCCGTGTTCGGCGGCGCTGTCGGTGCGGCGGTCGGGCTGGGACCGGGCATCATCGGCGGGACCGTCTTCGCGTTGGCGGCAAGGCCCCTGACGCGCGACGATTCACGTGCGCCGCTCGCTGGTATGGCAGTCGCGTTCGGGTGGTCTCTCGTCGCGAATTGTGTCGGGCTCTGGTTCACGGGACTGGTCGGCGGGGGTTTGATCCTTACTGTGGAGAGCTTGGTCCGCGGACTGGTGATGCCGCTGCCACTGGTCCATATGGTGATATGCGTCTGCTTGGGGGCGCTGCTCGGGCCCAGCGTCCTGCACGGGAAGCGCTCGCCTGCCGATAAGGTCTCGCCCGGTGAGTGACACCAGGCAACGACTCATCGACGCCACGATCCAGACGCTGCGCACCCATGGCATCGCCGGGATATCGGCCCGGACCATCGCCGGTACCGCCGACGTGAACCAGGCGCTGGTCTTCTACCACTTCGGCAGCGTCGACCAGCTACTGGCCGCATCATGTGCCGAAGCGGCCGCCCAGCGCGTGCAGATGTTCCGCGAACGGTTCGCGGAAGTGGGCTCACTGCGCGAGTTGCTGGCCGCCGGGCGAGAACTCCACGCCACAGAGCGTGCCGCAGGGAACGTCACGGTCCTGGCGCAGATGCTGGCAGGAGCACAACGCGACCCCGCCCTGGCCGCGGCCACCAGCGCGGCGTTGGAACAATGGGCACACGAACTCGAGCGCGTCCTTGACCGGGTGCTGCCCGCCACGCCCTTGATCGAGATCGCCGACACCCCCGCGCTCGCACGCGCGATATCAGCGGCGTTCATCGGCATCGAACTCTACGAAGGCGCCGACCCGCAAGCGGCCGACTCCGCCCTCAACGCCCTTGACAACCTCGGCGCCGCCCTCGAAGCCCTCGACAGCCTCGGCCCGCTCGCCACCCGCGCCATGCGCGCCAAGATCCGCCGCGCCGCCCCGACCAGGCCACCGGAGACCGACCACCAACCCACCTGACGTCCGCTCCGGCCGCACCGGAGCGAAGGCGGCCACCCGGCCCCATAAGGCACACACGCCGGACGAGGGCTCGGTGGATCCGGCGGTGGCCGTGCTCGCCACAGTTCGATCGTGACCGGCGGCGGGAGGTCAGCGGTCCCAGTCGGCGGTCGCGGTCGCGGCGGCGTCCGGGTCGTCGGTGACAAGGATGAGCCGGTGGTCGTGGTCGGAGTAGAGCACCTCGATGTTCACCCCGGCCGTGGCGAGCGCCCGGGTGATCGCGCCGAGCTGGCCCGGCTTCTCCTGGTGGAGGCGGCGGGCGACCACCTTTCGGCAGGCGGTGACCTTGATGCCGGCCTGCTCAAGAGCGGCGGTCGCAGCCTCGCCGTCGTGGAACAGGAAGTGCGCCACACCGCGGCCGTCGACCGTCCAGGCGCCGCCGCCCTCCACGCTGACCCCGGCCACGCCGAGCGCCTCACCCATCTCCGCCAGCGCGCCCGGCCGGTCGTCCAGTTCGATGGTCAGGTCGTACATCATCGTCTCCTCAGCCGTGCACGCGGCGGCTGTCCGCCGGTGCCTCGTCACGGTCCTCCGGGCCGTAGTCCCGGACCACTTCCGCCATCCGCAGCCGGTACGTCGTGAAGAACCGGTGCCGGCCCAGCGCCTGCGCACGCCGGTGCGCCGGCGTGTTCCGCCAGGCGGCGACGGCCTCCTCGTCCCGGAAGAACCCGAGGGCGAGGTACTTGCCCGGCTCCGCCTCGCTGGCGTACCGCTCGATCCCGTAGAACCCGTCGAGCTCGGGCAGCAACTCCCGAAGCCGCGCGGACTCGGCCAGGTAGTCCTGGAAGGCGGCGTCGTCGTCCGGGTCGAACCGATACTCGAAGATCATCGCGATCACACGTCGACCGTACGGCCGGGATACTTCCGTTCCGGTCGAATCATGCCTGCGGTGATGCCCGCGGACCACGACCGCGTGCGGGAACATCCTGCGGACCGCCAATGTCCATGGTGTGCGATGGGTGCCTACGAGGAACGGAGTGTCGCCTCCAGAACAGCGAACGGACTGGGCGTCGGCACGACCCGGTCCATGCGTCACCCGATCGTTGAATGAGCCGGCGTCCGTCTAGCTGTCGCTCAACAGGAAGTACACACCTGCCGACCGCCGTGATGGGTCAGTGGAGAGTCGCAGTCACCACGGCCTCGGGCTCTGCGCCTGCCTGAATGAACACGTCCCCATCCGGCGCCCAGACGCCGGAGCCACCGGATGTCTCGCGGTACTCCCCGCTCGACCCGGCAGCGGTGGACAGGACGACCCAGACGCCGTGTGCGGCGGCCCGATCTCGCATGTGCCCGTCTCGGCGGGTCGCCTGTTCCTGTCCTGCCCCATACAGGGTGCTGGCCACGTAAGCGTCGATGGTCAATGCCGCAGTGTCGGCCGCGTGCTGCGGCACCGCTGCATCTCGGCAGATGGCCAGCCCCAGCCGCCATCCGTCGATCTCCAGAACTTCCGGCTTTTCGCCGGGTGTGAAGCGGCGGACTTCCTCACCGTGAAGGTGCATCTTGCGATATGCCACCGTCGTACTCTCGCCGGTGACGGCAAGCGTTGCGATGTATTCACGCCCATCGTCTTCCCGCACCGGAGCGCCCACCAGCGCGATCGCGTTGGCGCTACCACACGCAGCCCTGATCGGATCCAACCGCGAGTCGTCCACAGCCACAGCGGGCGCCGCAAGATCGTAACCAGTCAGTGACAGCTCCGGGAAGACCACCAGACGCGCACCCGCACGCTGCACCACCCCGGCCTGGCGGCCGGCATTAAGGGCGACATCCAGATCAACACACGCGGGCTGGGCAACAGCAACCATCAAAGATCCACGCACAAGGACATCATTCCCGATGGTCAACAGGCACCGCCCCCCGGGGCGGGTCCTCGGCAGGTGCCCTCGTCACCACCTGTGATGCTTTCATCAGGAGTGGGTCAGAGCCCAATTACCTGCCGCTCAACAACCGTGCAGCAGTCTCGGAGAACACCCCCGCAGCGAGCCGAATCGGCTCCGCTGCGCCCCCTGGACGAGATGGGATCGCGATCGGAACGAAACCGTACTTTGCGCCAGGTGTCCGCTTGCCAGGCCCTCCAACACCACCCGCGACCGATCATCGAATTTGAGCCAGAACCGACATTTCTCGCAAGACGAAACGCCGCCGGAGCGAAGGCAGCCACCCGGCCCCATAGGTACTGCGGGCTCTGGTGGGCCTATCGTCTTCGTTCGTGACGATCGAGAAGGGGCTGTGCGTCGGGTTGGTCCTGGATGCGCTGGTCGGTGACCCACGGCGGGGGCATCCGGTGGCCGCGTTCGGCCGGGCGGCGTCGGCGCTGGAGCGACGGCTCTACGCCGACTCCCGGGCGCGCGGAGCCGTGTTCGCGGCGACCTGCGTGCTCGGCGCCGCCGGTCTAGGGTTCGCCGCCGACGCGGTCGTACGGAGCACTGCGGCGCGCACCGGCCGTACGGGGCGCTGTCGGCCGCGCCGCCTCGACCGGACGTCCGACCGGGCCGGGGCCGCCGGGGCCGCCGGGGCCGCCGCGGTCGGCTCGGCCGGGAGCGCCTTGGCCGCAGCATGCCCGGACAGGGCTGTCTCGGCCGCGACGGGCCCCGCCGAGAATGCTTCGACTGCGGCCGGTCCGGACAGGGCTACCTCGGCCGCGACCGACCTGGTCAGGGACGCTTCGGCTGCGGGCGGTCCAACTCGGGCCGTGGTCACGGCCGTCTCCACCTGGGCGGTTCTCGGTGGGACGTCGTTGGGGCGGGAGGGGGTGGCGATGGCGGTCGCTCTGGAGGCGGGCGATGTCGAGGCGGCTCGGCGGCGGCTGCCGCATCTGTGCGGCCGGGATCCGAGCGCCCTCGACGCCAAGGAGCTGGCGCGGGCGACGGTCGAGTCGATCGCCGAGAACACCTCCGACGCCGCCGTCGCTCCGCTGTTCTGGGGTTCGGTCTTCGGCGTGCCGGGGCTGCTCGCGTACCGGGCGGTCAACACGCTGGACGCGATGGTCGGGCACCGCAGCCCCCGCTACCTGCGCTTCGGCTGGGCCGCCGCACGCCTCGACGACGCGGCGAACTGGGCGCCCGCGCAGCTGACCGGGCTGCTCACGGTCGTCTGCGCGCCGCTCGTCGGGGGCTCGCCGCGCGCGGCGTACGCGGTCCTCCGCCGTGACGGTGCCGCGCACCCCAGCCCGAACGCCGGGCGCTGCGAGGCCGCGTTCGCCGGAGCGCTCGGCGTACGGCTCGGCGGCGTCAACGTGTACGGGAACCGCGTCGAGCACCGGCCTGAGCTCGGCGATGGTCGCGCCGCCGAACCGTACGACATCCGGCGGGCCGTCCGGCTGTCTCGGGCGGTCACGGTCGCCTCGGCCGTCGTCACGGTCGGCGCGCGGGCGGCGGTCAGGGCCGGGTGGCGGAGGCTGCGCCGCTGACGGCGGCGAGCCGCGCGGTGTGCCCCGGCAGGTGCTCCTCCGCCCGCATCCGGATGAGCCGGTCCCACGTCACCTCGGCGTCGGTGACCTGACGACCGGTGCGGTCGACGAGACGGATCCGTACGGTCCGGTCGGCCGTCGCCTCCGGGATCCGGCCGACCACGTTCGTGAGGGCCGCGCCGTTGCGGTGGACCAGCGCGACGCGTTCGGCGTGCGAGGTGGCCGCGATCAGTTCCGCGATCGCGGTCTCGTCCATCGCGGCGCGGTTGTCCACCACGACGTTCTCGCCGGTGAGCAGCCGCTCGGCCGCTCCGGCGAGCATCTCGTCGCTGAGGGCGATGTGCGCCAGCGTCCAGTCGACGTCGGCTCGCCGCACGGCCGCATCGATCGCCGAGGCCGCGGCGACCAGGTCGCGGTAGGCATGGGTGAGGCGTGTCGTGTCCACTGTCGGAACTCCCTTATCTCAGGCGACCGGGTCGGTCTTCCGGGCCGGCCGGCGCACCAGGTACGGGGCGGCCAGGACGGTCAGGCACAGGGCGGCGGCGACGTAGGCGAAGTCCTGGACGGCGGTCAGCAGGCCGGTCGCCGTCGCGAGGAGGCCGACACCGATCACCGGCACGCCGACGCCGAGATAGATGACCACGAAGAAACCCGCCATGACCTCGGCGCGGCGTTCGGCGGGCGCCGCGTTGTTGACCAGGGTGAGGGAGCCGAGGAACACCAGTCCCTGCCCGGCCCCGGCCACGACCGTCGCGGTGAGGAGCAGGGGCAGGGATGCCTCCTCTCCGGCGACAGCGAGCAGGACGAGCCCGGCGGCCAGCAGGGGCAGCCCGGCCGCCCGGACGGTGATCGGCCTCCGCCCGTACGCGACGACCTGGGCGACGGCCGACGAACCGAGCATGAGGGTCACCGTGCCGCCGCTGAGGGCGAGGTTCGCGCTTCCCGCCAGGGTGGCCACGTACGGCGGGACCAGGGTGAGGAAGAGACCGATGACGGCGAAGGCCAGGAAGCCGGCGACACCGCTGGTGGCGAAGACCCGCCGCATGGCGGCCGGGATCCGGGGTCGCTGGGGCCGCCATCGGGTCGCCGGGCGTCCCGGGGGCAGTGCCGCCATCGCGACGGCCGCCGGGACCAGCAGGCCGATCTCCACGACGTAGGGGAGAACGCGAGGGGCCGGAGCGTACTGCGCGAGCAGGCCCGACAGCAGCGGCCCCGCGCCGAGCCCGCCGACGGACGCGATCGTGGTGACGAGGGCGGCCCGGCGGCGGTCGCCGTTCGGTTCGAGCTCGGTCAGGACGGCGCTGAGCGCTCCGGACGCCGCGCCGAGAGCCAGTCCCTGGGCGACGCGGGCGGCGAACAGCCAGACCGTCCCGCCGGCGAGGGCGAAGACCAGCGAGCCGACGGCCGCCAGGCCCACGGCGGGGAGCAGGATCCTGCGGCGTCCGACGGCGTCCGAAAGCGGTCCGGCGACCAGGAGCGACGGGATGAGAGCCGCGACATAGGCGGCGAAGATCAGCGTGACGACGAGCGGCGAGAACCCGAAGGTCCGCTGGTAGCCGCGGTACAGCGGCGTGGGCAGGTTGGTGCCGGCCAGCAGGACCAGCAAGGTGTACGCGGCGCCCCGGAACCTCCATCCGGTCGCCCGCGCGGGTCGGTTCGCGTGGCCGGCGGTGTCGGCTGACATCGGATCCTCCTCGAGCAGTGACTGACCGACGGTCAGTCAATCCCAATGACCGACGTTCAGTCAACCGACTGAACGTCGGTCATTCGGCTATGCTCGAAGGCCGGCGGAGAAGGAGACGGACGCGATGGCGACGGGCGCACGGCGCAAGCGGGTGACGAAGAGCCACGACGACCGCCGGGAGGACATCCTCCGGGCGGGCCAGGAGGTGTTCCGCTCGATCGGCTTCAACGTCGCCACGATCGGCCACATCACCGACGCCGCCGAGATCGGCAAGGGCACCTTTTATCTGTACTTCGACACCAAGGACCACCTGCTCGGCGCGCTCTGGGAGCGGTACGTCGACGCGATCGTCACCAAGACCCAGGACATCCTCGGTGAGGAACGCGGCTGGTGGCCGACGATCGACGGTCTCCTCGCCACGCTCATCGAGCACGCCGTCCGGAACGCCGAGCTGCACCGCGTCGTCTACGGCTCGGCGAACGCCCCGGCCCTGGAGATCTGCAAGCGCGCCAACCAGCGCGTCATCGACCTGATCTGCGGCTACGTCGCCGAGGGCGCCGAGGCGGGAGCGTTCGAGGCCCGCGATCCGGCCATGGCGTTCCGCATGGTCTACCACGCGGCCGACGGCCTGCTCGACGACCTGATCGCCGATGGCGCGCCGATCGACGTCCACGAGGTCACCGCCGTGGTGCAGGAGCTCGCGCACCGGGCCCTCGGCGCCTCCTGAGCTCCCGCTCCCGTCACGGCCTAGGACTCCGGTGGGCCGTCACCCGGCCGTGTGCGCGAGGATCGCGGCGGCCAGCTCCTCGTGCACCTCGATCGGCAGCGTGTGCCCCATGCCCGCCACGATCATCGGCCGCGCCCCTGGGATCTGCTCGGCGATGATCGCGCCGTGGCCCGGCTTGGCCGGCTCGTGGCTGCCCTCGATGACCAGCGTGGGCGCCTTCACCTGGTGCAGCACGCCCACCGGCTCGAAGTCGGGCCTGGCCGCTCCGGCCAGCCGGTGGTTGGCCGCCGCCGACAGATCGCGGGCCCGGTCGTAGATCCGTTCCTGCAGCCGGCGCGCCGCGTCCTCGTCGAACGGCAGCCCGGTGCCGTGCAGCACACGCTGCTCGGCGATCATCCCGTCGATCCGCGCGCGCCGGTCCTCCGGCGGCGGGGCGGCGATCAGCGCGCGGTAGAAGGCCACGAACTCCGGAGTCGGCTCGGGCAGGCTCCCCTCGGACTGCGGTTGCCTCATCAGGGCTCGCATGAGCACCTGGCCCTCGCCGCCGCCGAGCGGCGAGGAGGCGATGACGGTCAGCGAGCGCACCCGCTCCGGCCGCTCCACGGCGACCAGCTGGCCGAGCAGCCCGCCCGCCGAGTGGCCGACCAGGTGCGCGCTCTCCAGGCCGTGGGCGTCCAGCACGCGGTACACGTCGTTCTTGATGTCGTCCCACGTGTACGGCTCCGCCGCGAAGTCGACGGTACCCGACATGCCGGTGTCCCGGTGGTCGTACCGGATCACCCGGCGGCCTCCGGCGGTCAGGCGGCCGACGAACTCGTCCGGCCACAGGATGCCCTGCGACATCGACCCCATGATCAGCAGGATCGGCGCGTCCGTCTCGGCGCCGAACTCTTCACTCCAGATGGTCACGTTCTGCATGTCTCACAGCATGTCGTCGTCGGCTACGGGTGCCTTCTGTAGAACTACTAGTCGCGCCAGTTCCGTACGGGAGCCGATGCCCAGCTTCGGATAGATCTTGTACAGGTGGTACTCGACCGTGCGCGGGCTCAGGAAGAGCCGGGCGGCGATCTGCTTGCTGGACAAGCCGTCGGCGACCAGGCCCGCGATGCGCAGCTCCTGCGGGGTCAGCGCGTCGAGTACGGCCGCGGGCGGGGCCTGCCCGCTCTCGCCCGCCACCCGCAACTCGTCCTGCGCGCGCCGCGCCCACGGCCGGGCACCCGCCCGTTCGAACGTCTCCCACGCCATCCGCAGATGCGCCCGCGCCTCGCCCGGCCGCTGCGCGCGGCGCAGGCGCTCACCCAGCAGCAGGGCGGTCCTGGCCGCCTCGAACGGGTTGGTGTGCAGCCGCAGCGCCTCGCCGAAGGCGTCCTCGGACGACTCGACCAGGCCCCGGCAACGGGCCAGCACGGCGCGCGACTCGGCCGTCGCGGCGTGCGCCGACCACCGCTCGTGCGCCTCCAGCGCCGCCCGCGCGCCCGCCTCGTCGCCCGCCCCCACGGCGGCCTCGACGCGGTCCGGCGCCGACCGCCACACCACGGTCGGATGCCCGGCGCCCGGTCCCGCCGTCGCGATGGCCGTGAAACGGTCGTGCGCCACCGCGTAACGGCCCAGGCACAGGTCGAGCAGCGCCAGCGCGTACGCGGCCACTCCCGCTTGCAAGCCCAGCCGATGCGGTACGGCGATGGCCAGCGCCTCGCGGGCCTGCCGTTTGCAGGGCTCCTCCTCACCCCGCAGCGCCGCCAGCGCCGCCAGGTTGGCCCGGTGCGCGGCCACCGTGTTCTCGTACCCCGCCTCACGGGCCAGCTCCAGGCCCTCGTCGGAGATCGCTTGGCTTTGTGCAAGCCGCCCGGCGATGCGCTCGGCGGTCGCCACGAACTCCAGCACGACAGGCAGCTGCCCGGTCATCCCCGACACCCGGGCCACCCGTCCGGCCCTCGTGACCATCTCGGTGGCCAGGTCCCACTCGCCCAGGGAGCTGGCCGCGGCCGTCGCCCACAGGTACCCCGCCGCGTCCTCCAGCTCGCCGGTCCGCGCCAGCGCCCGCCGCAGCAGGACCGGCCCAGCGGCGTCGCCGTCGAGCGTCAGGCCGATCCCGGCGACCGTGTCCCGCAGGAAACCCTCGGGGTGCGCCGCCGCCCTCCGGCCGAGCTCGACGATGGTCGTCGTGTCACCGACGAATGAGGCCGCCTCCACGGCGTCGGCCAGCATGCCCAGGCTGTCGCCTGCCGCCAGGATCCGTACGGCCTCGGCGGCGTTGCCCGAGTTCAGCTCGAACCGGCCCCGGAGCTGGGCGATCTCCATGGCGAGGGTGGCGTCCCCGCCGGCCCGTTCGCGCGCCTCGGCGAGCAGCGACTCCGCCTGTCCCGGGCGGCCGCCGAGCCAGGCCGCGACGGCGGCGTCCTTCAGGCGGACGGCACGGGCGCGAGGCTCGGGGGTCAGCTCGGCGGCCCTGGCCAGGGCCGTGGCGGCGGCGCCGTACCCGCCGCGGTCGCGCGCCCGCTCCGCGGCGGCCACCAGCGCGGCGGCGACCTGCTCGTCGTGGCCCAGGGCGGCTCCGGCCAGGTGCCAGGCGCGGCGATCATCCGAAGTCAGCTCCGCCAGGACGGCGTGCACGCGGCGGACGTCGGCGGGAGCGGCCACCTCATGGATCGCGGACCGGATGAGCGGATGGCGGAAGCGCACGCTCGTGCCCGACACCCCGGCCAGCCCGGCTCCTTCCAGCTCGGCCAACGCCACCCGCCCTGTGGTGTTCTCGGCGGGCCGTATCGCCTCCTCGGCGAACAACCGGTCGGTGGCGCGCAGGACCGGGTCGAGGTCGGCCTCCACGGTGGCGACCAGGGCGACCAGCCGAGCAGGGGCGGACAACGCGGCCACCCGATCGCCGAAGAGCCGGGCACCACCGGGCAACGGTTCAGGCAGCGGTTCGCGCCCGGCGAGCTGGGCGGGCGTCAGGCGGGCGGCGATCTCGCCCAGGGCGAGCGGATTCGCGTGGGTCAGCGTGACGAGCTCCCGCGCCACATGAGCGGGCAGCACACCGTGGCGGGACTCCAGCAGCTCGGCCGCCGCGGACTCGGGCAGGCCACCCACGTCCACTGTCAGCGGCACGCCCTTGACCGGAACATCCCCGCGCACGGCGAACAACATCGCGATCCGTTCCGTCCCCAGCCGCCTGGCGGCGAACAACAGCGCGTCGGCCGAGGCCCGGTCGACCCACTGAAAGTCGTCGACCACACAGATCAGCCCGTCCGGCGCGGCCGCCTCGGCCAGCAACGAGAGCACGCCGGCGCCCAGCAGGAACCGATCCCCGACACTGCCCGCGGCAAGCCCCAGAGCCGTACTCACAGCGTCGCGCTGGGGTTCGGGCAGCGCGTCGAGCGAGCCGGTCACCGGCCAAAGCACCTGGTGCAGCGCCGCGAACGCGAGGTCGGACTCGGACTCGACGCCGCTGGTCCGCAGCACACGCATCGCGCCGCCTCGCGCGGCCGCCGCGTCGAGCAGGGCGGTCTTGCCCGCCCCTGCCTCGCCCCGCAACACCACCCCGGCGCCGGAGCCGGCGCGGGCCCGCACGATCACCTCGTCGAGTGCCCTGATTTCCGCAGATCTGCCGTAAAGCACGAACACCCACTGTAGGAGGCCTCCACGCTGCCCCGTCCCCACGGGAGCCGCTTCTCACAAACGGGGCGATTCCGGTAGAAATTCGCTCCCGCCGACTGCGGGCCCGGCCGACTGCGGGCCCGGCCGGCTGTGGCGGCCCGGCACGGTGCCGTCGGCCCCGTCGACCTCGACCTGCCGACGACGGACATCCGAATCGGGTATGCCCGCTGCTCTTCCAGGCCGTCACCGGCTCCGGCGGCCCGTCGTCCGGCTGCTACCGTCGGCGTCCGTGGGCAATGGGATGCTGCTGGTCGCGGGGACGACGTCGGATGCGGGCAAGAGCGTCCTCACGGCGGGGATCTGCCGGTGGCTCGCCCGGCAGGGGGTCAAGGTCGCCCCGTTCAAGGCGCAGAACATGTCACTCAACTCGATGGTCACCGCCGACGGCGCGGAGATCGGGCGGGCGCAGGCCATGCAGGCCGCCGCCGCGCGGGTCGAGCCCACCGCCCACATGAACCCGGTGCTCCTCAAGCCCGGCAGCGACCGGCGCAGCCAGGTGGTCGTGCTCGGCCGCCCGGTCGCCGAGGTCGATGCCATGGGATACGCCGAGCACAAGCGGCGCCTCCGCGAGGTGGTCCTCGCCAGCCTCGCCGAGCTGCGCGCGCGGTACGACGTGGTGATCTGCGAGGGGGCGGGCAGCCCCGCCGAGATCAACCTGCGCGCCGGCGACCTCGCGAACATGGGCCTCGCGCGCGCCGCCGGATCCCCGGACGGCCCCGGCATGCCGGTGATCGTCGTCGGGGACATCGACCGGGGCGGGGTCTTCGCCGCGCTGTACGGGACCGTCGGCCTGCTGGAGCCGGAGGACCAGCGGCTGATCGCCGGATTCGTCATCAACAAGTTCCGGGGCGCGCCGGAGCTGCTGGCCCCCGGCCTCGCGCAGATCACGGCCCTGACCGGCCGGCCGGTGTACGGCGTGCTGCCCTGGCTCGGCGGGCTCTGGCTCGACGTGGAGGACTCCCTCGCCCTGGACGCGCGCCCCCCGACGCGCCCCGCGGTCGCGGGGGAGACCCTGCGGGTCGCGGTCGCCCGGCTGCCGCGCATCTCGAACTTCACCGACCTGGACGCCCTGTCCGCCGAGCCGGGCGTGAGCGTACGGTTCGCGACCACGCCCGGCGAACTGGCCGACGCGGACCTGGTCGTGCTGCCCGGATCCCGGGCCACGGTCGCCGACCTGGCCTGGCTGCACGAGCAGGGACTGGCCGCCGAGGTCGTACGACGGGCACGGGCCGGCCGCCCAGTGCTCGGGATCTGCGGCGGCTACCAGATGCTGGCCCGCGAGATCCTCGACGACATCGAGTCGATGGCCGGACCGGTGGCGGGCCTCGGGCTGCTGCCGGTGCGCGTGGAGTTCGCCTCCGACAAGACCCTGCGCCGACCCAGCGGAATCGCCTACGGCGAGCCGGTGCACGCGTACGAGATCCATCACGGAGTGGCCGCGGCGGAGGGCGGGGAACCGTTCCTCGACGGCTGCCGCGTCGGGGCGGTCTGGGGCACGACCTGGCACGGCGCGATGGAGAACGACGGCTTCCGCCGCGCCTTCCTCACCGACGTCGCCCGGACCGCGGGCCGCGACTTCACCCCCGCCCCCGACACCGACTTCGCGGCGCTGCGGGAGGCACAGCTCGACGCGCTCGGCGACCTCGTGGAACGCCACCTCGACACCGACGCCCTGTGGCGTCTCATCGAGACCGGCACCCCACCGGACCTGCCGATCGTGCCGCCCGGCGGCGCCGGCTCATGAGCGGGTACGCCGCGAGACGGCACCTGCGTTCTCAGCGGGTACGCGCGGCCGACGTCGGCGTGGCGCGTCTGGTCGCTCCTCTGGCGGAGGAGGGCGCGTGAGTGAGCGGAGCGAGCGAATCGTGAGCATGGCGCGTCTGGTCGCTCCTCTGGCGGAGGAGGGCGCGTGAGTGAGCGGAGCGAGCGAATCGTGAGCATGGCGCGTCTGGTCACCCCCCCCGACGAAGGAGGGCGCATGAGCGGGTTCGCGCCGGGCGAGGGGCGCTGGCGGGCGGGACTGGGCTCGCTCCGCCAGACGGTCCGCCAGGAGCTCGTGGCGCGGCAGCTCGCCGCGCACCTTCCGGACGCGCCACCCCGGCGCGTGCTCGACCTCGGCTGCGGTCAGGGAACGCAGATCCTCCGGCTCGCCCGCCGTGGACACGCCGCGACCGGGCTGGACGCCTCGTCGGCGCTGCTCGGCGACCTCACGACCGCGTTGGACGCCGAACCGGCCGCCGTACGGGAGCGCGTCCGCGTCGTCCAGGGAGATGTGACGCGGGCCGCCGCGCTGTGCGGGACGGCGGTCTTCGACGTCGTCCTCTGCCACGGCGTGCTCATGTACTTCGCCGACCCGGGCCCGCTCCTCGACGCCGTCGCGGACGTCGCCGCTCCGGGCGCGCTGGTGTCCCTCCTGGCCCGCAACGGTGACGCCCTGGCCATGCGGCCCGGCTTGTTCGGCGACTGGCCGGCCGCCATGGCGGCCTTCGACGGCACGTCCTACCGCAACCGGATCGGCGTCGAGGCCCGCGCGGACCGGCTCGCCGACCTGACGGCCGCGCTCGCCGAGCGCGGCCTGTCCGTGCCCGCCTGGTACGGCGTCCGCGTCTTCACCGACACGGCGGCCGACGACGCCCCCGTACCCGAGGACCTCGACGCGCTGCTCGCCGCCGAGGAGCGCGCCGGCCGCACGGACCCCTACCGCCGGGTCGCGGCCCTTCTGCACGTCATCGCCCGGCGGCCGTCGGGAGAGTGACGCCTTAGACCTCCTGGCGCGAGGTGGCGGCCAGGGAGCCGAGGAGGGCGAGGGCCTGGCTGCTCGCCGAGGCCGGTTCCGCGTGGTAGACGACGAGCTCCTGCCCGGGACTGGAGCGGACGTCGAAGGTCTGCATCGTCAAGGTCAGCTCTCCGACGTCGCGGTGGTCGAAGCGTTTGCGGTCGAGCGCCTTGCCGCGGGCGTCGTGGTGGGCCCACAGTTCGGCGAACTCGGGGCTCTGGTCGAGCAGTTCGGTGAGCACCTGCCGTACTCGCGGGTCGTGCGGAGCCTTGCCGTAACCGAGCCGGAAGCCGGCCACCGAGTTTCGCGCGACGTCGTGCCAGTCCCGGTAGAAGGCTCGTGCGGCGGGGTCGGTGAACACGACGTGCATGAGGTTGCGTGAGTGCGCCCAGTCGTGGAAGAGCGCGTCGGCGATCGCGTTCGAGGCGAGCACGTCGTAGGCGCGGTTGTAGACGATGGCGGGGTTGTTCGGCCATGCGGTCATGAGCTGGAGCAGGCTCGGGTCGACGCGCTCGTCGACGGCGGTGGCCTGGGCGCGGGGGCTGAGCCCGGCCAGGCGGAACAGGTGTTCGCGGCCGTCCTCGTCGAGGCGCAGGGCGGCGGCCAGGGCGTCGATCACCTGCGCCGAAGGCGTGCGTTCGCGGCCTTGCTCGAGACGGATGTAGTAGTCGACGCTGACGCCGGCCAGCATCGCCACCTCTTCGCGTCGCAGACCGGGGACCCGCCGGTGGCCGACGATCGGCAGATCGGCCTCACCCGGCGTGACCTGGGCCCGCCGGGCGCGCAGATAGGTGCCGAGGTCGGAACGTGTCATACCGGCCATCGTATGAGCGTTCGCCGATGGCTTGGTGGGTGCGGTACTCCCAGGAAGACGGCGCCCTTCTCCAGCCGTTCGGCACCGGCCATCGTCGAAGTCATGCCGACGAACCAGAATGAATCATCGCCCGACCGCAAGGTCATCCTCGTCACCGGCGCCAGCAGCGGCATCGGTGAGGCCGTCGCCGCCCGCCTCGCAGGTCAAGGACACCACGTGTTCGCGGGCGCACGGCGGACCGACCGCTTGCGGGCGCTCGCCGAACGCACCGAGGAAGCGACCGCGCGCTCCGGGGGGACCCTGCAACCCGTCCCGCTCGACGTGACCAAGCGCGCCGACGTCGAGGACTTCGTCGAGACCGCCCGGGATCGCGCCGGGCGGATCGACGTCTTCGTCAACAACGCCGGGGTCATGCCGCTGTCACGGCTCGACTCCCTGCTGGTCGACGAGTGGGACCGAATGATCGATGTGAACGTCCGCGGACTACTGCACGGGATCGCCGCGGTTCTGCCTCGGTTCACTGCGCAGGGTTCGGGCCACTTCGTCACGATCGCGAGCATCGGCGCGCACCTGGTGGTGCCCACCAGCGCCGTCTACTCCGGTACCAAGTACGCCGCCTGGGCGATCACCGAGGGCCTGCGGCAGGAGAGCGACCCCTCGATCCGGGTCACGACCATCTCGCCCGGTGTGGTCACCTCCGAACTCGCGGACTCCATCACCGACCGTGGAGCCGCCGAGGCCATGCGCACCTACCGGGCGCACGCGATCGAGCCGGACGCCATCGCCGAGGCCGTGTCGTACGCCCTCGCGCAGCCGGCCGGCGTCGACGTCAACGAGATCGTCGTACGGCCGGCGCACCAACGCTGAAGGAAGAAGATCATGACCACTACTCCGACCACCTGGGATCTCACCGGACGGGTCGCCGTCGTCACCGGCGCCGCACGGGGCATCGGCCGTGCGACGGCCACCCTGCTGCGCGCCCGCGGCGCCCGGCTCGTCGTCACCGACCGCTCCGACGCGGTCCAGGAACTCGCCGCGCAGGACCCCGACAACGTGGCCGCGCTGGTCGGTGACGTCGCCGACGAGGACCTCGCGCGCTCGACCATGCGGCTGGCCGTCGACCGGTTCGGCCGGCTCGACATCCTCGTCAACAACGCGGGCCGTACCCTGAACAAGCCGATCACCGAGACCACCGTCGCGGACTTCGAGGGCATCCTGCGCGTCAACGCCGGCGGCAACTTCGTCCAGGCACGTGAGGCCTTCCGCATCATGGAGGCCGGGGGTGGCGGCGCGATCGTCTCGATCGCCTCGATCTCATCGGTCGTCGCCTTCGAGACGCAGACGGCCTACGCCGCGTCGAAGGGCGCCCTCGCCCAGATCACGCGCGTGCTCGCCATCGAGGGCGGCCCGAAGGGCATCCGCTCCAACGCGGTCCTCCCCGGGGTGATCGACACCGACATCATGGAAGGCGTCGTCGAGAACGGCCGCGAGATGCTCGCCTCGTTCGGCGAGGCTCACCCGATCGGCCGGATCGGGCGTCCGGAAGAGGTCGCCGAGGCCGTCGCGTTCCTGGTGTCCGACGCCGCCAGTTTCATCACCGGCGCGCTCGTCGCCGTCGACGGCGGATGGACCGCCCAGTGAGCGGGCCCGTCTTCGTCGTCGGCGCGGGCCCGGGCATCGGGGCGTCCGCCGCCCGCCGCTTCGCCCGGGAGGGCCACCCGATCGGACTCATCGCGCGCGGGCGGGCGCGCCTCGACGCCATCGTCGACGACCTGCGAGCCCACGGGCACCACGTCATCGCCGCCACCGGTGACATCACCGACCCCGACGACATCACCCGAGCGCTCGACGAGCTGACGTCCGCCCTCGGTGTTCCCGAGGTCGTCTGCTTCAGTCCGCTCGCCGACGTATCCCTCATCCGGCCCGTCCTCGACACCACGGCCGGAGACGTGAAGGACGCCCTGGCCCTCACGGTCGTGGGCGCCGTCGCCGTCGTCCAGGCCGTCCTGCCGGGGATGCTGGAGCGCGGCTCCGGCACGCTGCTGTTCACCACCGGCGGCGCCGCCGTACGACCCAGCCCGGAGCGCGCCGTGAGCGCCGTCGTCTATGCCGGACTGAACGGCTACCTCGACCTGCTCGCACAGACGCTGCCGCAACGGGGCATCCACGTCGGACGCGTCACCATCGTCGGCGCCGTGGGGCCGGGACTCACCCACGAACCCGACGACATCGCCGAACACCTCTGGCGCCACCACGACTCACCGGCGGAGACGGTGACCGTCGTGACCTGATCCCCACGTGAGGGGGCCTGGGGGCGTCCGGAATAGCCCGGAGCGTCCGCGCCTTGTCCGCGATGTGACCGATCATGACACGCTCGAACTCGGTGATCTTCCGCTGTCGCGCGGCGGCACCCTGCCGGACGCCCGGCTCGCCTACCGGACGTACGGCGAGCTCGCCCCGGACCGATCCAACGCGATCCTCTTCCCGACCTGGTTCGCCGGGACCCACGAGGCGAACGAGTGGCTGATCGGCGACGGACGGCCACTGGACACCCGCCGGTACTTCGTCATCGCGCCGAACCTGTTCGGCAACGGCCTGTCCAGTTCCCCGAGCAACACGCCGGCGCCGTACGACCGCGCCCGGTTCCCGCACGTGACGATGCACGACAACGTGGCGGCGCAGCATCGCCTCGTCACCGAGCGGTTCGGCATCGACCGGCTGGCCCTGGTCCTCGGCGCGTCGATGGGCGCCGGGCAGACGTACCAGTGGGCGGTGAGCCATCCCGGCATGGTCGAACGCATCGCGCCGATCACCGGGTCCTCGCACACCAGCCCGCACAACCAGGTGTTCCTCGAAGGCCTCCGGGCGGCGCTCACCGCCGACTCGGCGTTCGCCGGCGGCGACTACGCCGAGCCGCCGCGCGACGGCATGCGCGCCTTCGCCCGGGTGTACGCGGGCTGGGGCCTTTCCCAGGCCTTCTACTGGCAGCGCGTGTACGAACGGCTCGGGTTCCCCACGCTGGAGGACTTCCTCACCGGCGTGTGGGAGCCCAACTTCGCCGGCTCCGACGCCAACGACCTGCTCGCGATGGTCTGGACCTGGCAGCACGCGGACGTCGGGCAGACCCCGGGGTTCGACGGCGACACCGTGGCGGCGCTCGGCTCGATCAAGGCGCGCGCACTCGTCATGCCGTCGGAGAAGGACCTGTACTTCCCGCCCGAGGACGAGGCGTGGGCCGTCCAGCACATCCCCGACGCCGAACTGCGCGTCATCCCCGGCATCTGGGGACACCTCGCGGGCGGCGGCGCAGACCCGGACGCCGCGGCGTTCATCGGCGAGGCGCTGCGGGAGTTCCTGCGACGTTGACCGAACCAGCGCTGGTGTTCTTGCGGCGCTGACCGGGTCGGCGCCGGAGTTCCCGCGCGGCTGAGCGGATCGTCCTCGGCGCTCCGGGCGTCGCTCCGGAGCCGAGCGGACCGGCCCTGCGGAAACGGGCCTCGCCGTGCCGAGTGGAGTGCTCAGCCACCCGTGGCCCTGCGGAAACGGGCCTCGCCGTGCCGAGTGGAGTGCTCAGCCACCCGTGGCCCTGCGGAAACGGGCCTCGCCGTGCCGAGTGGAGTGCTCAGCCGCCCGCGGCCCGGCGTACGGCGGTCTCGATGACCTCGAGGCCGGCGACGGCGTCCTCGAGGGTGACCGGGGGCGGCCCCTCGCCGCGGACCGCCGCCGCGACGGCCGGATAGAAGTCCTGGTAGCGGCCCGGGTCGGTCGGCTCGGGCCGGGTGTCGCCGGGGGTCCCGACCCTTCCGTACGCCTCCGGCGGCGTCACGCCGTACTCCGGATCCGCGGGCGTGAGCCCGGCACGGAGCTGGTCCTCCTGGACGTCCAGGCCGTAGGTGACGTACGCGGCGCGGTCGCCCAGCACCCGGAACCGGGGGCCGAGGTCCGCGCTGATCGCGCTCATCCACAGGTGGGACCGGACCCCGCTCTCGTGCGTGAGCGCCACGAACGCGTCGTCGACCGCCTCCGCGCCGGGCCGCCGTACGTCCAGCTCGGCGTGGACGTCGACGGGCGGGCCGAACAGCGTGACGGCCTGGTCGATCAGATGGGCGCCGAGGTCGTACAGGACACCGCCGGCGGCGGCCGGGTCGGCGGTCTCCTTCCAGCCCGGCTTGATCTGCGGGCGCCACCGCGTGAACCGCGACTCGAACCGCAGCACCCCGCCGAGCGTCCCGTCGCCGATCAGCCGTGCGGCGGTCCGGAAGTCGCCGTCCCAGCGGCGGTTGTGGAACGGCACGACCAGGGGGCCGCCGGCCAGCGACCGGGCCTCGGCGGCCGTGGTCGCGATCGGCTTGTCGACCACGACGGGGAGGCCCGCGTCGAGTGCCGTGCGGGCCAAGGGGACGTGCGTGCGGTTCGGCGTCGTCACCACGACCAGGTCGTATCCGCCGGACCATACGTCGTCGGGCGCGTCGAGGAGCTCGGTGCCGGGGTACCGGTCACGTACGGCGGTCCGGCGTTCCGGGTCGCGGGTCACGACGGCCGCCAGCTCCAGGCCGGGGGCGGCGGCGATCAGGGGAGCGTGAAAGACCGCGCCCCCGGTTCCATACCCGATCAGAGCGACACGCAGATTGTCCACAGATGGCCTCCTTCGAGACCATTTGATCACGCTGCGGGTCTGTCCCGGCACGGTGGAGTCGGCTTACTCTCCGAGTGTGCGCACGTCCGACCCGTCCCCGGCCACGAATCTGACCGAGTCGCTGAGCCAATGGACACTCGCTTTCGGCTGGTGGGACCGGGTCGCGTTCCTGTGCGGTGACGACGACTTCACCCACGGGGAGGTGCATCTCGGGGCGGGCCGCGCGGCGGGCGTGTTCCGGGAGCACGGGGTACGGCCCGGCGACCGGGTGGTGATCGCGCTGCCCGGGTCGATGGAGTTCGTGTGGGCGTTCCTCGGCGCGGTGCGCATCGGGGCGATCGCGCTGCTCAGCGACCCGGAGGCCTCGGCCCTCCCCCCGGGAGAGGTCGCGGTCTGCGCACTCGGCCGGCACGAGCACGTCATCACGCCCGCCGAGCTGGTCGCCGCGATGTCCCGCGCGCGGACGCCACCGGCGCACGCGGTGCACCCGGGCACGCCGGCCTTCGCCCAGTACGGCGCGCTGTACGCGCACGGCGACCCGGAGGCGTCGTTCCTGGCGATGGAGCCGTTCGGCCTGCGGGAGAACGACGTGCTGTTCTCCGTGCCGAAGACCTACGACCCGGTGGGGCTGCGCAACACCGTCTTCCTGCCCCTGTACTCGGGGGCGAGCGCGGTGCTCGACTCCGGCCGTCGGTCGGTCACCGGGGTCGCCGAGCGGGTGCGCCGCCACCGCGCGAGCGTCCTGCTCTCGACGTCGGCATTCCTGACGAGGCTCGCCGCGGAGGGGTCCCGCGAGCCGTTCTGGCCGCTGCGCATGGCCGTGTCGCAGGGCGCGCCCCCGCCGGTGCACGCCGAGGAATGGCTCGGTTGCCCCGTCCTCACGCCGTGACCAAGGGGCCCGCGCCGACCTAGGTGCCCTGACCAGACCGTGCCGGGCGCTCAAAAGCTCGCGCCGATGTAGCGGACCCTGGTCACCGGACCCGTGACCGGCGATCAGCGACCGCGCCTGCGTAGGGGTCCTGACCGGAGGTCAGGACGCCGCGCCCGCGTAGGTGCCGAAGCTCCAGAAGACGCCCTCGGGGTCCCGGACGGTGAACCCGCGCGACCCGTAGTCCTCGTCGCGCAGGCCCTGCACGACGGTCGCCCCCGCCGCCACCGCCCGTTCGTACAGCGCGTCGGGCTCGTCGATCACGACGTACACCGATCCCGTGCCGGGCGGCAGGTCGGCGATCGCGCTCTCGGTGCGGGCGGAGCTGCCGAGCATGACGCCGCCGCCTCCCGGCGCGCGGAGCTCGGCGTGCTCGACCCGGCCTTCGTCCTCGTAGACGGCGACCTCCTCGAACCCGAAGGCGTCGGCGAGGAACCGGATGGCGGCGTGGGCGTCCTTGTAGCGGAGTGTGGGCCAGATTCGTGTTTCGCTCATGCCCTCATCGTTCCCCTGGAGCGTCCTCGTCGCCTTGGACGAATGGGAGCTCCTCGTCGACCAGCCATGCCGACGGGGGACACCCGGCCAGGTCGTTCCACTCGCGGGCCAGGTGAGCCTGGTCGTAGTAGCCGCAGGCCGCCGCGACGTCCGCCAGGGACGGCCGGCCGGGCCGCTGCAGCAGCTGTTTGGAGCGCTCGAACCGCATCACGCGGGCGGCCTCCTTGGGCCGCAGGCCGTACTCACCGGCGAACCGCTCGCCCAGGTGCCGCCGGCTCCAGCCGACCTCGCGTGCCAGGTCGGCGATCCGTACGGTCCCGTCGGTCTCGGCGAGGCGCCGCCAGGCGTACGCGAGCTCGGGCTCCGGCCCCGGCAGCAGGTCGATGCCGCGCGACAGCACGTCCTCGACCGCGGCGAATCGCGCCCGCCAGGTCGTGGCCTCGGCCAGGCGTTCGACCAGCTCCCCGGCCCGCGGGCCGATCAGGTCGTCGAGGGACAGGACCGCCCCGCCGATCGCGCCGGCGGGCAGCCCGAACAGGGAGCGCGCTCCCTCTGGCGTGAGGTCGAGCTGGATCCCGGCCAGGTCACCGTCGTGCACGATCGTCACGGGACGGGTGTGCAGGCCGCCGGCCAGCGCCGTGAACGCCAGGGGAGCGACGTCCTCCTCGGCCGGGCCGCTGGTGCGGGTGGGCTCGCCCAGGCTGAGGACGACGGTCAGGTGCCGAGACGGGAGCCCGAGGTGTGTGCCCGGCTCGAAGCCCGCGTAGTGGTAGCCGATCCAGCGCGTCACCAGCGGCGCGAGGTGTGCCCGCGGGCGTACCCGGATCGTCCGGTCGACGCGAGCGCTCATGGGAACACGGTACGCGCCCCTCGCCGGGCGGGCGTTCCGTCGCTCAGCGGTCCGGAAAGGTCCCCGGCGCGCGGAGACGCGGCGAGCCTGGCCAGGCCGGCCTCGTCCACGTCGAGGGAGTGGCAAGGACGACTCGTGGGGCGATCACGCGTCCGGCCAGACGGGGGCGCGCTTCTCCTGGAACGCGAGTACGCCCTCCTTGGCGTCCTCGCTGTCCAGGGCGGCCAGCAGCGCCGGGACGCGCATCGCGTGCGCCTCTTGCGGGGACAGGTGCATGCCGCGCTGGACCATCTGTTTGATGGCGCGCAGCGACGTCGGTGCGCAGGCCAGGATGTCGGCGAGCCAGCGATCTACGGCGGCGTCCAGGTCGGCGGCGGGCACGACCTCGTTGACCAGGCCGATGCGGTGCAGCTCGGCGGCCGGCGCCTTGCGTCCGGTGAGCAGAAGGCCCATCGCCTGGGTGTGCGGCACCCGGCGTACGAGCTGGAACACCCCGCCGTCCAGCGGTATCCGGCCGACACGCGGCTCGGTGAGGCCGAACCGGGCGGTGTCGGCGGCCACCACGATGTCGCAGCCGAGCACCATTTCCATGCCGCCGCCGAGGGCGTACCCGTTGACCCGGGCGATCACCGGGACGTCGAGCGTGGTGCGCAGGCTGATCCCGCCGAACCCGTTCGGGTCGAGGTCGGCCCAGTACTCCAGGCCGGTCTTGGCGATCGCGGCGGCGGACATGTCCGCGCCGACGCAGAACGCCCGGTCGCCGGCGCCGGTCAGGACGACCGCCCGTACGCCGCGGTCGGCCTCGATCTCGTCCCAGATCTCGTTCAGCCGTGCGTGCGTGGCCGGGTCGACGGCGTTGAGCACCTCGGGCCGGTCGATGGTGACCCGTGCGACGTGGCCGTCGCGCTCGTACGCGACGCTCATCGCAGTGCCCCCTTCTCCTTGAGCAGTGCGACCGCGTCCGGGCCGTAGCCGAGCTCGCCCAGCACCTCGGCGCCGTGCTCGCCGAGCCGTGGCGGGACGCGGCGCACCTCGGCGGGCGTCGCGGACAGGTGGATCGGGGCGTTCAGCGCCCGGATGCGGCCGGCCGCCGGATGCTCCATCTCCACGATCATCTCGTTGACCGCGGTCTGCTCATCGGCCAGGGCCTCCTCCAGGTCGTGGACCGGCGCGCAGAGGAGGTTCTCGGCCTCCAGCCGCTTGATCCAGTGCTCGGTGGAGCCCTTGGCCAGCGCCTCGGCGAACAGCCGCTGCAACTCGGGGCGGTGCTCGAACTGCCCCTCCAGCGTGGCCAACTCGGGACGCAGTGACAGGTCCTCGTCCATCTCCAGCGCGATCGAGATGTGGTGCAGCGCGTTCTCCCGGAACCCGCCGACCATGCAGATCGCGCCGTCGGTGGTCTCGTACACGCCGGTCAGCGGCATCGACGCCCAGTTGATCTCGTGGCCGCGGTTCAGCCGCTGCGTGGCCTCCTGCATCTGCATGGCGAGCATCGAGTCGTACAGCGACACCTCGACCTTCTGGCCCTCGCCCGTGCGCTCCCGGTTCAGCAGCGCGAGCAGGATGCCCTGCACCAGGTGCATCCCGGCGGTGTAGTCGCACAGCGTCGTCGGATAGATGGTCAGCGGCGTGCCCGGGGAGCGCCGTGCCATCACCCCGCTGTACGCCTGGGCGAGGACGTCCTGACCGCCTTTGTGACGGTACGGCCCCTCGGGTCCGAAGCCGGTGCCGGACGCCCAGATGACTCCCGGGTTGATCTCCTTGAGCCGCTCGTACCCGAAACCGATCCGATCCATCACCCCGGCACGGAAGTTGCTCACCACCACGTCCGCGCCGTGCACCAGGTCGTAGACGATCGTGCGGCCCTCGTCGGTTCGCGTGTCGATGACGACGCTGCGCTTGTTCCGGTTGAGGCTCAGAAAGATCGGGTTGTCCAGGCCCGCCGGGTCCGGGATGGTCGTCCGGGCGATGTCCCCGGTCTCCGGCCGCTCGATCTTGATCACGTCGGCGCCGAAGTCGCCGAGCAACTGCGTACAACTCGGCCCCATCATCACCTGGGTGAAATCGATGATCGTAATACCACTCAGCGGGCTCACGCGGACACCTCCACATCAACGGTCGCGTTCTCGGACGGTATGTCACCCGGGTCTGCGCCCTGGTCGCGCATTCGCCGTTGGATATCGGATACCTGCACGTCACGGACGCGCACGCCCTGGTCGACGGCGAGCGCGGCGGCCGATCCGGCGGCCTGGCCCATCGCCATGCACGGCGGGATCTCCCGCGAGATGCGCTGCGCCTCGGGGGTCGCGGAGTAGTGGCGGCCGGCCACGAGGAGCTGGTCGACGTCGCGGGGGAGCAGCGCGCGATAGGGCGTGTAGTAGTCACGACCGCGGGCCACGCTGTCGGCGAAGTGCCGCCGGGTGGTCACGTCGTCCTTGGTGACGACGTATTCGCCCTGCAACAGGCGGGTCTGTCGTACGCCCATCTGCTCGGCGACGTCCAGGACGTGGCAATCCTGGAAGCCGGGCAGGTTCTCGCGGATGTGGTCGACGGCCGCGGTCATCCGGGCTCGCGCCTCGAACTCGGCCTCGGTCATCGACACCGGGTCGGTCCCGTCGAATCCGGTCAGGTGCGGGCAGTTGCACCACACGACGCCGGGCACCGGGGTCTTGAGCCACCACAGCTCCCAGGCGCCACCGAGCATCCGCTTGATCTTGCGGTTGATGGCGCGGGCCGCACGCGGGTTCTCCTGCTCGAACCGTTCGGCGGCGGCGGTGTCCACACCGCCGAGCCGGAACACCAGCGTGGTCAGGTACCGGTCGTGCGTGTACGGGGCGCCCGCGCGGGACGCGACGTCGATGTCGCCGGTGGTGTCGATGACCACATCGCCCATGACGGCCTGAGGACCGGACTTGGTCTCGCATACGACGCCCTTGATCACACCGTCCTCGACCACCGGTTGGGAGAACCAGCTGTGCAGGCGCAGGTGGACGCCGTTCTCCTGGATCAGGTCGTTGGAGACCCGCTTCCAGCCGTCGGGATCGAACGCGACCGAGTAGCAGATCGGCTTGGGGTTGGTGTGGGAATGGAAGTCGAACGAGCCCCATCGGCCCCACTTGTTCCACATCTCGGTCGAGGAGACGCGCTCCTCGACGGGTGGATAGACGGCGAGGCCGAGCTTCTGCATCCGCTCGACGTACTCGTCGACGACACCGCCGACGGTCACCTCGTCTCCGTTGCACATGTCGTCCAGGACGAGCACCATGCCGCCGGAGGCCAGGCCGCCGAGCGCGGCGTACCGCTCCAGCAGGGTCACGCTCGCGCCGCCGCGGGCCGCGGCGACCGCGGCGGCCACCCCGGCGGGGCCGCCGCCGACGACGATCACGTCGGACCGCCGGACGACGGGCGCCTCACGGTCGGGAAGTCGGATGGACAAGGGTTCTCCCTTCAGTCGCCGACGCGGACCGAGCCGCGCCGGTAGGCAATGCGGTACAGCAGAACGCTGACGAGGAAGATGACGGCGGCGTACGCGGGGAAGGCCCACACGGCGCCGATCTTGCGGAGCCAGAGGAGCAGGTAGGGCGCGGTCCCACCGAACAGGGCGACGCCGACGGCGTAGCCGAGGCCGACCCCGGTGACCCGGCAGCTCGCCGGCATCAGAGTCGCCGCGACGACGTTGTAGAGCGCCATGGTGAAGGCCATGCTCACGCCGCCCAGCAACATGACCACCGCGAACACGACCACGCCCGGCCTGTTGTAGGCGAGCATCAGGAAGACGAACGGGACCGCCAGGAGCTGGGCGGCGACGAAGGTCCGCGAGATGCGGAACCGGTCGGCGGCCCGCCCGAAGACCATGAAGAGGATCGAGCAGACAACGCCGAGCAGCGACGTCACCCCGAAGATCGCGGTGGGGCTCTCGTGGTACACCGAGCGGGCCAGGCCAGGCAGCCCGACATTCCACGCGTAGTTGAACGTCTGCGCGCCGGCGACCACGAAGACGATCGCGAGCAGGGCGAGCTTGTTCCGGCCGACCTGCGCCCACAGGTCGCGGGTGCCCGTGCCCGGCTCGGCATGCGTGGTCTCGGGCAGGCCGCGGCGCAGCCACAGCACCCCGATGCCCGCGACCGCACCGACCACGAACGGCACCCGCCAGCCCCAGTCGGCCATGGCGGCGTCGCCGACGACGGCGCTCGTGACGAAGTTGACCACGGACGCGCCCAAGATGCCGAGCTGCACGTACGAACCCAGGATTCCGCCGAATCGGGCGGTCTTGCCGGGCGGCGCCAGTTCGACGGCGTACGTCGAGGTCAGCGGTGCCTCGATGCCGGTCGAGATGCCCTGCACGATGCGACTGCAGGCGAGAATGACACCGGCCCAGGCCCCGATCTCCTGGTAGGTCGGCAGCACCGCGATGACGACCGCCGAGACGGCCATCGATCCGACCGAGACGAGCATGATCCGGCGGCGGCCGACCCGATCGGCGAGCGTGCCGAGGATGATCGCGCCGAGCGGCCGTGCGACGAAGCCGACCGCGAATACCGCCAGCGCGGACAAGGTGGCGGAGACCGGATCGGCGCTCGGGAAGAAATGCGGGCCCATGAGGGCGGCGAGCAGACCGTAGACGGTCCAGTCGAACCACTCGATGGCGTTGCCGCCGCCGAGGGCGAGCAGGGTACGACGGGAGGAGAGCCGGCCGGCCGCGGCCGACGTCTGCTGGTCAAGGGTGGATGCCATGAGGGCACCTCGCTGGGGTGTCGGGCGGCATCAGGCCGCGCGAGGCCGACACCGGGACCGTACGGTCGCGGTGCGCTGAGAGAGACGGGCGCCTACCAGGTGGGAGGCGTGATCACCCAGATGGAGACGGCGGGTTCGGATCCGGGGTTGGAATACCAGTGCGGGACACTGGACGGGTAGGTGATCGAGTCACCCGGCTCCAGGCTGTACTTCACGCCGTCGACGTAGACGTCCTTGCGCCCCGACAACAGCAGGCCGAACTCTTCACCGTTGTGCCGGAACGGGGTCGCGCTCGTGTCATGCCCGGGTGAGGTCTCCACCCACAGCACCTCCAGAGCGCCGTCCAGGTTCGGCGTGAGCAACTGGTACACCGCACTGTCGTCGGTGCCGTGCGGGCTGAGGCTGCGCCGCTCATCCTTGCGAACCACGGGTGAGACCTGGTCCGTGATGTGGAACAACCGGCCGATCGGCACGTCGAGTCCGTGCGCGAGCTGGGCGAGGCTGGCGAAGGCGGGGTTGCCCTTGCCGCGCTCGACCTGGCTGATCAGCCCTGTGCTGACGCCGGACCGCTCGCTGAGCTCGTCGAGGGTGAGACCGCGCTCCTTGCGCAGAGCACGTATCTGGCGGCCGACAGCGACGATGGCGAGCTCGGGTTCCGGCACGCTGGCATCTTTCACTGCGACCTCCCTCAATGTCCATTTCGAGGCGACTAGTTCTTCACCATAATGAAGTTCTTCATCATGTCAAGGGTGATGGTCGCGGGCGGTCCCGTGGGCGTCCTGGGAGTTTCATCCAAGACCGGGGTCAGAGCCGGGTGACCTGGGGCAGTGCGGGCCGAGGGTGGTGCTCGTAGACTGGGCGCGCGACGGAGAGGGGAAGGAACCCGGTGTGAATCCGGGGCTGTCCCGCAACTGTGACCAGGTAGCGAACCCGCGTGTACGGCCACGGCGACCAGCTGGAAGGCCGCGGGGGAGCGGTGACCTGGGAGTCAGGAGACTTCCCGCCGTCGGTGACCTTTTACCCGAGCCGGGGCGAGGACCCCCGAGGGAAGGAACGACACGTGCGTGTCCTGCTGCTCTCAACGGCCGATACCGAACTCCTGTCGGCGCGCTCCGCGAACGCCGGATATGTGACCGGCAACCCGTCCCGGCTGGACGTCGCCGACCTCGATGGGCTCTGCGAGGGCGCCGACGTCGTGGTCGTCCGGCTGCTCGGCGGGCTGAAGACCTGGCAGGAGGGCGTGGAGGAGCTGCGCCGCCGGGGCCTGCCGCTGATCGCGCTGGGCGGGGAGGCCGCTCCGGACGCCGAGCTGATGGCGCTGTCGACGGTGCCCGCCGGCGTCGCCGCGGAGGCGCTGGACTACCTGCGCGAGGGCGGCGTGGACAACCTGCGGGAGCTGGCCCGCTTCCTGTCCGACACCGTGCTGCTCACGGGCGAGGGCTTCGAGCCGCCGCGGCGGATGCCGGCGTACGGCGTGCACCAGACCGGCGCCGAGCCGAAGGACGGCCGGCCGACCGTCGGCGTCGTCTTCTACCGGGCGCACGAGCTGTCCGGCAACACCGCGTTCGTGGACACGCTGTGCGAGCGGATCGAGGAGGTGGGCGCTAACGCGCTTCCCGTCTTCTGCGGCTCCCTGCGCTCCGCCGACGAAGAGCTCCTAGAACTGCTGGGCCGGGCGGACGCGCTGGTCGTCACCGTGCTCGCCGCAGGCGGGGCGGTGGCCGCGGACGCGTCGGCGGGCGGTGACGAGGACGCGTGGGACGCCGGGGCGCTGGCCGCCCTGGACGTCCCCGTCATCCAGGGGCTGTGCCTGACGACGTCCCGTGCCACCTGGGAGGCGTCGGACGCCGCGCTGTCCCCGATGGACGCCGCGATGCAGGTCGCGATCCCCGAGTTCGACGGCAGGCTGATCTCGGTGCCGTTCTCCTTCAAGGAGGAGGGACCGGATGGCATCCCCGTGTACACCGCCGACCCGGAGCGGGCCGCACGCGTCGCCGGGATCGCCGCCCGCCAGGCACGGCTCGGGCACACGCCGGTCGCCGAGCGCAGGCTCGCGATCGTGCTGTCGTCGTACCCGACCAAGCACGCCCGCGTCGGCAACGCCGTCGGCCTGGACACGCCCGTCTCGGCGGTCCGCCTGCTCGCGGCCCTGCGCGAGGCCGGCTACGACGTCGGCGACCACCCCACCGACGGGGATACGCTGATCCACTCGCTGATCGCGGCGGGCGGCCACGACGTCGAGTGGCTGACCGAGGACCAGCTGCGCGCCGCGCCCGCCCGGGTGCCGCTGAAGGACTACGAGCGGTGGTTCACCGCGCTGCCGGAGTCGCTGCGCGAGGGCATGCGGGAGCACTGGGGCGAGCCGCCGGGCGAGCTGTACACCGATGACGACGACATCGTGCTGGCGTCGCTGCGGTTCGGGAACGTCGTGCTGATGATCCAGCCGCCACGCGGGTTCGGGGAGAACCCGGTGGCGATCTACCACGACCCCGACCTGCCGCCCTCGCACCACTACCTGGCGGCGTACCGCTGGCTGGACGAGGTGTTCGGCGCCGACGCGGTGATCCACCTCGGCAAGCACGGCACGCTTGAGTGGCTGCCCGGCAAGGGCCTCGGGCTGTCGGCCGAGTGCGCTCCGGACGCGGTCCTCGGCGACCTGCCGCTCGTCTACCCGTTCATCGTCAACGACCCGGGCGAGGGCACCCAGGCGAAACGGCGCGGCCACGCCGTGGTCGTCGACCATCTGGTGCCGCCGATGGCGCGCGCCGACACGTACGGGGACCTGGCCAAGCTCGAACAGCTCCTCGACGAGTACGCCACCGTCCAGGCGATGGACCCGGCGAAGCTGCCCACCGTGCGCGCCCAGATCTGGACGCTGGTGAAGGCCGCCGAGCTCCACCACGACCTGCACGTCAGCGACGAGCCGGGCGAGGGCGACTTCGACGACTTCGTCCTGCACATCGACGGCTACCTCTGCGAGATCAAGGACGTTCAGATCCGCGACGGCCTGCACATCCTCGGCCAGGCGCCGGAGGCGGAGCAGCGCGTCAACCTGGTGCTGGCCGTGCTTCGCGCCGCGCAGGTGTGGGCGGGCCGGGCGGGCGCGCTGCCGGGCCTGCGCGCCGCGATCGCGCAGGCCTACGGGCTGGACGAGCGCGAACTGCTCGCCGAACCGGGCGCGCGGGTCGAGGCCACGGCGCTCGCCGAGCTCGTGGACGGTCCCGCGCGGACCGCCTCCGACGTGGTCGACCTCCTCGAGGCGGTGGCGCGCCGGCTCGTCGTCGGCATGGAGACGCTCGGCTGGGACGCCTCCCGGGCGGCGGCCGTCTGCGCCGAGGTGCTCGGCAGTGAGGTTCCCGACGTCGTACGCCTGCTGGAGTTCGGCGCGCACGAGGTCGTGCCGCGCCTGGACGCCACGTCGCGAGAGATCGACGCGGTCCTGCACGCGCTCGACGGCGGCTACGTGCCCGCCGGCCCGTCCGGCTCGCCCACGCGCGGGCTGGTCAACGTGCTGCCGACCGGCCGTAACTTCTACTCCGTCGACCCGAAGGCGATCCCGTCCCGTACGGCGTGGGACGTCGGGGTGTCCCTCGCCGAGTCGCTGATCCAGCGCCACCTGGACGACACCGGCGAGTACCCGCGCAGCGTCGGCCTCACGGTGTGGGGGACCGCCGCGATGCGCACGCAGGGCGACGACATCGCCGAGGTGCTGGCACTGATCGGCGTCCGCCCGGTGTGGGACGAGGCGTCGCGCCGTGTCACGGGCTTCGAGATCGTCCCGAAAGAGGAGCTGGGCCGGCCGCGCGTGGACGTCACCCTGCGCATCTCCGGGTTCTTCCGGGACGCGTTCCCGCACGTCATCGCGCTCGTGGACGACGCGATCGGCGCGGTCGCCGATCTCGACGAGCCGGACAACCACGTGCGCGCCCACGCGCTGGAGGACATGGCGGGACACGGCGACTGGCGGCGCGCGACCAGCCGGATCTTCGGTTCGAAGCCGGGCGCGTACGGCGCGGGCCTGCTGCCGCTGATCGACGCCCGCAACTGGCGGGACGACCGGGACCTCGCCGAGGTGTACGCCGTGTGGGGCGGCTACGCGTACGGGCGCGGCCTGGACGGGCGGGAGGCGCGCCCGGACATGGAGGCGGCGTTCCGCCGCATCTCGGTCGCGGCCAAGAACCAGGACACCCGCGAGCACGACATCGTCGACTCCGACGACTACTTCCAGTACCACGGCGGCATGGTCGCCATGGTCCGGTCGCTCACCGGGAAGAGCCCCGCCGCCTACGTCGGCGACTCCGCGCTGCCCGACCAGGTGAAGACGCGCACGCTCGGGGAGGAGACCCACCGGGTGTTCCGCGCCCGGGTCGTCAACCCGCGGTGGATCGCCGCGATGCGCCGGCACGGCTACAAGGGCGCCTTCGAGCTCGCCGCGACCGTCGACTACCTCTTCGGCTACGACGCCACGGCCGGGGTGGTCGACGACTGGATGTACGAGAAGCTGGCGCAGGAGTACGTCTTCGACGCCGAGAACCGCGAGTTCATGGAGCGTTCGAACCCCTGGGCGCTGCGCGGCATCACCGAGCGGCTGCTCGAGGCCGCCGACCGCAGCCTGTGGGCCGAACCCGCCGCCGAGACCCTGGAGCGCCTCCGCCAGACCTACCTCGATCTCGAGGGTGACCTGGAGGCGGGCGAGTAGGCGATATCTGCTGACTTTCGACCCCACTCGCGCTTATCCGATCACCCAGACTGGTTGAATCTGCGCAATGAGCGCTGATTCGCTGGCTGAGCTGAGGCTCCGCGACTACACCCCTCGTTCCCAGGCGCGGGCCGAGGTCACGTCGGTGCCGACCGCCGCCGTTCCGTGCGTCGACGTGCACAACCACTTGGGACGGTGGCTGTCGCCCGACGGCGGCTGGCTCGTCCGGGACGCGGCGGCGCTCATCGCGATGATGGACGAATGCCAGGTCGCGACGGTCGTCAACCTCGACGGCCGCTGGGGGGAGGAGCTCGGCGAGAACCTCGACCGGTACGACGCCACCTATCCGGGCCGCTTCGTCACCTTCTGCCAGCTTGACTGGCGGCTGGTGGCCGAGCCGGACGGGGTGGACCGGCTGGTCCGTGAGCTCCGAGCCTCGGTCGCGCGCGGCGCCCGCGGCCTCAAGGTGTGGAAGGACCTCGGCCTGCGGGTCCGCGACGCCGACGGCGGGCTGCTGCCGCCCGGTGATCCGCGCCTGGCGCCGATCTGGCGGACCTGCGCCGAGCTGCGGGTGCCGGTACTGATCCACAGTGCCGATCCCGTCGCCTTCTTCGAGCCCCTGGACCGGCACAACGAACGGCTCGAAGAGCTGATCGAGAACCCGGACTGGTGGTTCGGTGACCGGGACCGCTTCCCGACGTTCGGAGAGCTGATGCGCTCCCTGGAGGTCCTGGTCAAGGCCCATCCGGGCACGGTCTTCATCGGCGCGCACGTCGGCTGCAACGCCGAGGACCTGCGGTGGGTCGACCGCATGCTCACCGCCTATCCGAACTTCCACATCGACCTCGGCGGGCGGATGGCCGAGCTCGGCCGGCAGCCGCGGGCGGCACGGGCACTCTTCCTCCGCCACCCCGAGCGGGTGCTGTTCGGGACCGACGCGTTCCCCCCTCGCGGCGACGACTACCGCCTGTGGTTCCGCTTCCTCGAGTCGGCGGACGAGGCGTTCTCCTACGCCCCTGACGAGGCGGTCCCGCCCCAGGGGCGCTGGCAGGTGCACGCACTCGACCTGCCGGCCACGGTGCTGCCTTCGCTGTACGCGGCCAACGCCCGTCGCCTGCTCCGGCTCTGACCGCGCGACCGCGCCGCGCCGCTACGGCCCTGACCGCCCGTCAATGTGACGCATTCTTCACGTATGCCTTGTTTCCGTGATCGATCCTGATCTAAAGTCCCTCACAACAATCGCTAACGAGCATGAAGCCTTCGTAAGCGCACTCGTTCGGCGGCCCTACGCAAGGGGAGTATGAAGATGCGCGCACCATCGCGACCGCTTGGCCGAGGGCTCGGCGCCCGACTCACCGCCGTCGGCGCCACGCTGGCCCTCGGCGCCGTGGCGGGTTGCTCCGGAGGTTCGGGGACGTCGCACGACGCCGTGGTCGTCTGGCATGGCTACACGGACAAAGAGCTGACGGCGATCAACGCCCTCGGCCAGGAGTGGAACAAGGCCCACCCCGACCAGAAGGTGAACGTCACGTTCGCCGGCATGAACGACGACGCCCTGAAGAAGACGCTGGGCGCCTTCGTCTCGGGCAAGACGCCGGGAGTCGCCTATGAGTTCGGCTCCTCGATCACGACGCTGGCCAAGCGGTCGCAGACCCAGGACCTCACGCCGCTGGTGAAGAGCACCCCCGCTTTCCAGTGGAACGACTTCTTCCCGGCCGCGCGGCAGGCGGCGACCACTCCCGACGGGAAGATCTACGGGATCCCCGCGCTGGTCGACAACCTGGCGCTGGTCTACAACAAGAAGCTCTTCGACGCGGCGGGCGTCTCCTATCCCACGCCGTCCTGGACGTGGACCGACTTCCAGAACGCCGCGCGCCGCCTCACCGACGCTTCCAAGCACCAGTACGGCTGGTCGTACTTCAACGACGGCTCGGAGGACACCGTCTGGCGGTTCATCGCGATGCTGTGGCAGGCGGGCGGCGACCTGCTCACACCGGACGGCAAGAAGTCCGCGTTCGACTCGCCCGCCGGGCTGTCGGCGATGCAACTGCTGCACGACATGGCGGTGACCGACCACTCCGTCTACCTCGAGACCGGCGACGGCCAGTACCAGAACCTCTTCAACTCGGGGAAGATCGCGATGCTCTGGACGGGGCCGTGGGACCTCGCCGGCATCCCCAAGGACGTCCAGTACGGCAGCCAGATCCTGCCCGGCAAGGTCACCCACGCCACCATCGCCGGCCCTGACAACTACATGCTGTTCAACAAGGGCGACCGCAAGACCGCGTGGGCCTTCCTGCAGTGGCTGGACTCCCCCGAGGTCCACCTGCGGTTCTCCATCGCCACCGGGGACCTCCCGCTGCGCGAGTCGGAGACGAAGCTCCCCGGTTACCAGGACTTCCTCAAGAAGTACCCGGCCAACAAGGTCTTCGTGGACAACCTGTCGAAGTACGTCACCAAGTCCCGGCCCAACATCCCGGCCTACCCGAAGATCTCCCAGGTCCTCGGCACGGCGGTGCAGTCGGTCCTGCTGGGCAAGGCGCAGCCGAAGGCGGCCCTGGACCAGGCCCGTGACCAGGTCGACGCCATCCTGGCGGGCTCGTAATGGCGGTCATGGCGGCCGCACGCGAGAGGAACTCGGCTCGGAGAGACGGCGGGCGGCGCCGGCCGAACCGGGCGCGCCGAGCCGACCATCTCGCCGGCTGGGCGTTCGTGTCACCGGCCGTGCTCCTGATCGGCCTGTTCGGTCTGGTGCCGGTGGTCTGGTCCCTCCTGCTGTCCTTTCAGCAGACGGACCTGACCTCGCCCGGCACCTGGTCCGGAGCCGCCAACTACCGGCGGATGGTGCACGACCCGGTCTTCTGGCAGGCCGCGCGGCAGACGCTGGTCTACTGCGTGCTGTTCGTGCCGATTACGATGGTGCTGGCGATCCCCATCGCGGTCCTGCTGAACCAGAAGGTCCGCGGCATGACCTTCTACCGGATGGCGGTCTTCGTCCCGCTGGTCACCTCGACCGTCGCCACCGGCGTGATCTTCAGCTGGCTCCTCAACCCGCAGTTCGGCCCCGTCAACGCGGGCCTGGCCAAGCTCGGCCTACCCCAGCAGGGGTTCTTCCAGAGCTCCGGTGAGGCGCTGCCGGCGGTGGTGGCGATGACCGTGTGGGGCTGGCTCGGCTTCGCGGTGATCATCTATCTGTCCGCGCTGCAGAACGTGCCCCGCGAGCTCATGGAGGCCGCGGCCCTGGACGGCTGCGGGCGGGTCAAGGCGTTCTGGAAGGTCGAGCTGCCGCTGCTCGCGCCGGCCTCGTCCTTCCTGCTGGTCTGGCTGACGATCAACGCCTTGCAGCTGTTCGACGAGGTCTACGTGACCACCAAGGGCGGACCGCTGCATGCCAGCACGGTGCTCGTCTACTACCTCTACCAGCAGGCGTTCGTCGACTTCGACGGCGGCTACGCCGCGGCCATCGGCAGCGCGCTGTTCGTCGTGATCCTGGCCGTCACGGTGGTCCAGCTCTGGCTGAGCCGCCGTGCCTCCCCGTACGAGGTGAACTGAGATGGCCGACACGACGCTGACGCGACCGGCACGCATGGCCGGCGTCCACGAGGGAGGACGCCCACCCCGAGCGCGGTCCCGGCGGCCCAGCCCGCTGCACCTGATACTCGTTCCGCTTTCGGTCGTGATGCTCGCTCCGCTGGGGTGGATGGTGCTGCTCTCCATCTCCACGGAGCGGGAGTCCCGGCGTTTCCCGCCGGGTCTGCCCGCCGGGATCCACTGGCAGAACTACACCGCCGCCTGGCACCAGGGACCGTTCGGCCACTGGCTGCTCAACAGCACGATCGTGTCGGTCAGCTGTGTGGTGGGCAACCTGGTGCTGTGCTCGCTGGCCGGCTACGCCTTCGCCCGGATCCGCTTCTTCGGCAGCCGGCTGCTGTTCATCGGTGTGCTCGCGACGTTGATGGTGCCGTTCCAGATCGTCATGCTGCCCACCCTCATCGTGATGCACCACCTCCATCTGACCGACACCCTCGGCGCGCTCATCGCACCGAACCTCGCCACCCCGTTCGGGGTCTTCCTGATGCGGCAGTTCTTCACCACCGTGCCGAAGGAACTGGAAGAGGCGGCCCGCATCGACGGCGCCGGGCGGCTGCGGACGCTCGGGAAGATCCTGCTCCCCCTGATGGGGCCGACCCTCGCCACCCTGTCCGTGCTGACGTTCCTCAACGTGTGGAACGACTTCCTGTGGCCCCTGATCGCCGTCCAGAGCCCCGGGAACATGACGATTCAGCTCGGGCTGCAGAACTTCCAGGGCGCCCACCAGACGAACTGGCCGGTGCTCATGGCCGGCACCGTGACCAGCCAGATCCCGGTGCTCGTGCTCTTCGTGCTCGCGCAGCGCTTCTTCGTCCGGTCGATCGCCTCGTCCGGCCTCAAGTGACCCACCGGCCGTGAGCGGATGACCGACCAGGTCATCCGCTCACACGGTGGTGACGTCGACGCCCGCGGCGCGGAGACGGTCGAGCTCGGCCGGGTCCGCGCCGACATCGGTGATCAGCATGGAGATGTCCTCGATCCCCGTGATCCGGGAGAAGGCGCGCTTGCCGACCTTGGACCCGTCCGTCAGCACGATCACCCGGTCGGCGGTGCGCAGCAGGCAACGGTCGGTCTGCGCCTCCACGTCGTCGTGCGTGCTGATGCCCCGGCCGGCCTCGATGCCGTCGACGCCGATGAAGACCAGGTCGAGGTTGATGTCGGCCAGCGCCTGATTGGCGATCGGGCCGACCAGCTCGTACGACGCCGAGCGCACGCTGCCGCCGGTCACGACGAGGTCGATGGACGGACGTACGGACAGCTCACCGGCGATGTTGAGCGCGTTCGTGATCACCTTGAGCGGGCGGGCCGCCGCGCCGAGAAGCCGGGCCAGCTCCGTCGTGGTCGTGCCGCCGCCCAGGCCGACCGAATGCACCGAATCGGTGACCAGCTCCGCCGCGGCCTGGGCGATCCGCAGCTTCTCCTGGTGATGGCGGCCCGTGCGATAACGCATCGGCAGCTCGTACATCACCTCGGCCGAGACCGCGCCACCGTGCGTGCGTTTGAGCAGTTGCTGCTCCTCCAGCACGTGCAGGTCACGGCGGATGGAGGCGGGTGAGGCCTTCAGCTCGGCGGTCAGGTCGGCCACGGAGACGGAGCCGTCCCGGGCGAGCCGATCGAGGATCAGGCCTAGGCGCTCCTCTTGACGCATCCGATCACTATAGGGCGTTCCATGGCGATTGATAATCGGCGGCACGGGATGAAACCGCTCACTCCCGCTGCTCACTTGCGCCGTCTCGATGCGCGGATCACACGGATCCGAGCAGGTCGGAGCCGACCTGGATCCGCGCGGCGAAGGCCGCGGCCTCTTCTGGACCGGCCTGTGCCGCGGTGCCGCCCGCGGCCCGAGTGGACAGCGCGCCGCAGGCACACCCCCAGGCCAGCGCGTGAGCGAGGTCGCCCTTGGTCAGCCAGCCGGCCAGGAAGCCCGCGTCGAACCCGTCACCCGCACCCACGGTGTCGACCGGTGCGACCTCCGGGCCACGGGCGCCGATGATCTCCGTCCCGGAACGTGCGACGACCCCCCGGCGGCCGCGCTTCACCACCGGCAGCGGACCGGCGGCGGCCAGCACGTCCAGCGCGTCCGCCAGGGGATCGCGGCCACGCGGACCGCCATCGGCGTCCGCGGCCCCGGAGCTCTCGGCCCCCGAGCCGGGAGCTCCGCCGGCCCCCAAGTCGTCGGCGCTCTCCGCACGCGCGCCGGAAGCGCCGCGGGCGTCGTCGGGGCTCTGGGGACTCGTGCCGGAAGCGCTGCGGCCGCCGTCGAGGCTCTCGCCGGGCGCGTCGGGGAGCCGTGACGGGCGGAGCGCACCGGCCAGCGCGAGCGCCTCATCCTCGTTGGGCAGCAGCAGGTCGCAGGCTGCCAGCAGCCCGGGCGCGAGCCGCCACGCGCCCGCCGGGTCGTCGTTGGTGTCCAGCGACGTGGACGCCCCCGCGGCCCTGGCCGCCGCCAGGAGCCCCGGCAGCCCGGCGGCCAGGCGTGGCTGCAGGAAGTAGGAGGCGGCGTGCACGTGGCGGGCGGCCACGTCGGGCACGTGCTCGGGACCGAAGGCGGGCAGGCAACCGGGCGCGGTGAGGATGGCCCGGTCCCCGTCCGGCCGGTTCAGGCAGACCGTCAGCGCCGTCGGCAGGCTCTCGTGCCGCGTGCAGCCACTGATGTCGACGCCCGCGGCCGACAGGGTGTCGAGGACGAAATCCCCCGCCGGATCGCGGCCGACCATCCCGACGAAGGCCGTGGACAGGCCGAGGCGGGCGGCGCCGTGGGCGACGATCGCCGCCGACCCGCCGAGGGCGAGGACGCCGGCGTCCACCAGCGTCTCGGCCTGTCCCGCGGGCGGGGTCTCCGGAGCGCCCGACACCAGGACGTCCGGGTTGGCGTCCCCGACGACCAGCAGGTCCGGTCTCGCGGTGCTGCTCATCGACGCGCTCCGGGCGAGAGCGGCGTGCGCAGCGCCGGCGGCAGGGCGTCGCCGTGCGCGGCCACCATGGCGTCGCAGAGCGCCCAGATCTCGTCGACGGTCAGTGCGGCGGTGGTCGCCGGGTCGGACATGGCCGCGTGCCGGACATGCCGCGGATCGCCCTCGACGGCGGCGGCGACGACCAGCTCCACGACGTTGAGGAAGCTCCGGTTGAGCGCGGCGAGCTGCGGCGGCAGCGCGCCCACCGCGTGCGGGTGAACGCCCAGCCGGTCGATGGTCGCCGGGACCTCCACCGCCGCGCCCGCGGGCAGGTTGGTGACCAGCCCGCGGTTGGCGGTGGTCACCTGGATCGTGCGGAGGGTCCCGGTGGCGAGGCTGTGAATGACCTGCGGGGCGTACTCGGCGGCGTCCTCCTCCTGCGTGTCCGGCTCCGGGTCGAGGCCCGCCGCGAGACGGTCCCGGATGGAGCCGTACTCGGCGACGTTGTCCGCGCTGATCCCCACGTAGTCGCCGATCGGGATGCGCAGCCGCTCGATCTCGGCCGGGTGCCGGAGGTAGAAGGGGACGTACTCGGAGGAGTGCTCGCTGGTCTCGGTCGGATAGAAGCCGAGCCGCCGGTACATGTCGACCCGCACCCGCCGGCGCAGCTCCGGATCACGCTCGATCGCCTCGTCCAGCGCCGGGTAGAGGCTCCGCCCCTGGTGCTGCCAGCGCAGGATCCACGCCTGGTGGTTGACCCCGGCCGACAGGTGGTCGACCTCCTCGTATGGGACGCCCACGATCTCGCACAGCCCGCGTACGGTCCAGTAGACCGAGTGGCAGAGGCCGGCGGTCTTCAGCCCGGGGGCCACCGAGGCGAGGTACTGCAGGTTCATGGCCATCGGGTTGGTGTAGTTGAGCAGCCACGCGTCCGGGCAGACCGCGGCCATGTCGCCGGCCAGGGCCGCCAGGAACGGGAAGGTGCGCAGCGCGCGGAAGATGCCGCCGATCCCGAGCGTGTCGCCGATCGTCTGCCGCAGCCCGAACCGCTCGGGCACCTCGAAGTCGGTCACCGTGGCCTGATGGCCGCCGATCGCGACCATGTTCACCACCACGTCGCTGCCCTCCAGCGCGGCCCGGCGGTCGGCCTCCGCGACGATCACGGGCTTGGCGCCGTGCTGGTCCGCCGTACGGCGGGCGAGGGCCTCGGCGACCGACAACCGCTCGGGGTCGATGTCGTGCAGCGCGATCCGTACGTCCGCGAGTTCGGGGAAGGAGAAGATGTCGCGCAGCAGCTGCCGGGTGAAGGTGATCGAGCCGGCACCGACGAACGCGATACGGATCGGTGAGGACATGTCGGAGAACCTCTCTTGAGGGGGTCGCGTCAGACGGAGGCGGGACGCAGGATCACCGAACGGGTGAGGTGACGCGGAGCGTCGGGGTCCAGCCCGCGGGACGTCCCCAGCGCCACGGCGAGCCGCTGGACGGCGATCAGCGAGGCGGCCGGGTCGAGGTCCTGCTGGATCCAGAGCCCGCCGGTGGCCGCGACCTGCGCCGCCAGGCCCTCGGGCGCCGGCCCGAACATCCAGACCGCGGACCGCTCGTCGGTGATGGCGATCGGCCCGTGCCGGTACTCCCGGGCCGGGTACGACTCGGTCCAGCTCAGCGACGCCTCGCGCATCTTGAGCGCCGCCTCGTCGGCCAGCCCGACGGTCCAGCCCTCGCCGAGGAAGGTGAACTGGGTCCGCTCGGCGACCCCAACGGGGAGCGGCTCGTGAACGGCCCGTTCGGCGTCGGCGATGGCGGGGGAGAGGTCTTCGCCCAGGTGGGCGCGGAACAGGCTGAGGGCGGTGGTCGCGAACCGGGTCTGCACCACCGAGCTCTCGTCCGCGAAGTCCAGGACGACCACCTCGTCGGCGGCGGTCATGACCGGGGTGGCCGGATCGGCGGTGACGGCCGCGGTCGTCATCGTGCCGCGCACCCGGTCGAGCAGGTCCAGGATCTCGGTCGTCGTGCCGGACCGGGAGAGCGCGAGCAGCCGGTCGTACGGGCGGCCGACCGGCATCTGTGAGGCCGCGAAGGCGTCGGTCTCGCCGTGCCCGGCGCTCTCCCGCAGCGAGGCGTACGCCTGGGCGATGAAGAAGGAGGTGCCGCACCCGACGACGGCGACGCGCTCGCCCCGCTCCGGCAGCCCGGTCACGGGTCCGGCGGCGAGCTCGGCGGCCCGCCGCCAGCAGGCAGGCTGGTCGGCGATCTCGACTTCGACGTGGGTCGTCACGGCGGGCTCCGTTCTGAGCTGCGACAAGAAGCATGTGATTGATTCTGATCAGTTAATAGCATGACCGCTCACAATCGGGCAATACGATTTGGCGGTCGCTCATGCGTGCGCTCCCGGTGCCTCCGCCGCGAGGCGAAGAGCGCCGGGAGCGCACAGGTCCTGATCGGTCGGGGAAACGACCGACGGCGGCCCGGGAGCCACGGACCACCGCCGGAGCGAGGGTCAGACGCCGCGGCAGGGCACCCGGTAGGCGGTGAGGTCGAGGTCCTTCTTCAGGGAGTTGAAGTTCTGCGCGTTGGCCTTCGAGCAGAACTTCGAGGTGTCCAGGTTGTACTCGACGTTGAAGACGGCCTTGCCGGCGGCGACGTACTTGTCATAGCCGTAGCCGCCCGTCTGCGCGGACGTGCACTCCTTGTTCGTCCAGCACTCCTCGTTCAGCGCCCAGTCGAAGTACGGCTGGAGCGTCTGGAGCTGGTCCATGTCGTTCTTGAGCCCGGCGGACAGCCCCCGGCGGTGCGCCTCGTTCGCCAGCCAGGTGTTGAAGTTCAGCTGGTCGTCCGCGCTGATCGAGAACCCGGGGTCGTTGGTGTAGCCGTCGACGTTGTCGAACTCGATGGCGTCGAAGCCCTTGGACTTGCACATGTCCATGCGCTTCTGAAGGATCGTGCCGAGCTTTCCGCCGTACTGCCGGACGTCCAGCCAGCGCTCACCCGGCCAGCCGTCGACGTTGTTGCCGAGCACGCTGCTGGGGAAGTCGCCGGCGTCCGGACGCCAGTCCTCGTACGTTCCGGCGCTGATGTAGCAGACGACCTTGCGGCCGGACTTGGTGGAGTGCAGCTTCGAGACGTCGGCGGCCGTGGCGTCGAACCCGTCGATGTCGTACATCGCGACGTCCAGGTACGGCGCGGACGGGACCGTTTTCAGCTGCCACTGCCAGCTTGTGTTCAGCGCCGGCTTCCAGCAGCCGGAACACGAGACGGGAGCCGGGAGGGCGGCTGCCTTGGACGCGGCGTCCGGTCCAGAAGCACTTCGGAGAGTGGCTTCCGGGCCGGACGTCGCGCACGCGGTCAGTCCCAGGCAGGAGATGAGGGCCGCGCTGAAGGCGGCGGCGAGACGTGCTCTAACGCGCATGGGCGCTCCTCGTGAGTCGGAGAAACACGGGGCGGCATGCGTGCTGTTCCGCACTCCCCGTACTCGCCGGCCCCGGAGTCACCGCGGCGGCAGGGGTGGCGTCGCCCAGACGAATCCGGAGGACTGACGCCAGCACGCGAAGGACTGCTCCTTCCGTCGGCCGGCTTCTGCTGACCAGCAGAGAGAATTGCCGATTCGTGCGCGGTTCGCAAGCGTTTCGGGCAGATATGCGCATCGACTGCCGCCTGGTGTGGTCGGCCATAGCGCGGCTCTGCGACGGCGCTTTACGCTGATCCGCCATGGGACAGGATGTGCTTGGGGCGGAGTACGAGGCGATCCGGCTGACGCTGGAGAACGACGCCGAGGGCGAGGTGGTGGCGACGCTCGTCCGTCGCCCCTGTCCCGGCAGCCGGAAGGCCGTGCTTTACATACACGGGTTCGTCGACTACTTCTTCCAGACGCACCTCGCCGACTTCTACGTCGAGCGCGGCTTCAGCTTCTACGCCCTGGACCTGCGCAAGTACGGGCGCTCGCTGCTCGACCACCAGACGCCCAACTTCGCCCACAGCATGTCCGACTACTTCCCGGAGATCGACGAGGCGGTGCGCCTGATCCGGGAGGACAACGACCTGCTGCTGCTGAACGGCCACTCGACCGGCGGCCTGGTCTCGGCGCTGTGGGCCGACCGCGTGCGCGGTCAGGGCCTGGTCGACGGCCTGTTCCTCAACAGCCCGTTCCTGGAGCTGAACGTCCCGGCCGGGGTCCGGCGGACACTGACGCCCGTCGTCCGCGCGCTGGCGAAGGGACGCCCGACCATGGTGCTGCCGACCGGGGTGAGCCGGTCGTACGTCCACAGCATCCACCGCGACCACGACGGAGAGTGGGACTTCGACCTGACCTTGAAACCCGCGGAGGGCTTCGGCGTACGGGTGGGGTGGCTCACGGCGATCATCAAGGGGCAGCGGCAGGTCCGTGCCGGGCTCGCCATCGACGTGCCGATCCTCGCGATGTCCTCCACGACGACGGTCCGCGGCAAGAACGGCGACTTCTCGACCGGCGACGGCGTGCTGAACGCCGACGACATCGCCTACCTGTCGACCCGGCTCGGCCGGCACGTCACCTGCGTGCGCGTCGAGAGCGGCCTGCACGACCTGGTGCTGTCCGCCGAGCCCGTACGGAAGAAGGTGTTCGACGAGCTCGAGCGGTGGATGACGGCCTACCTGTGACCGCCCGCGGGATCAGAACACCTCGCACCCGCCGGCCTGGTTGACGGTGAACACGTGACGGGTGGCGGCGCAGACGGTCTCGAGCACGTGGATCGGCGTGTCGTCGGTGGAGTAGGAGGCCCGGAGCACCTGAACGACCCAGTCGCCGGGATCCAGGCGGAGCAGTTCGGTCTCCACTCGCGCGGCCGGCCGCGCTACCAGTGTCTCCTCCGCGTGCCCGAAGGTGTGCCCGTGCGCGGCGATCGCCTCGTGCATGGTCGGCTTGAGCAGCTCGGGATCCATGACCGGGGTGCCCGCGAACAGGTCGGCGCGGAAGTAGGAGATGGCGATCCGCACCGGCACGTCGTCGGCGAGCATCACCCGGCGGCGGGCGATGACGTCCTCGCCGGGCCGCGTGCGCAGGCAGGTGGCGACGTGCTCCGGAGCGGGCTCCAGACCGACGCCGAGGACGCGCAGCTCGGCGCGGACGCCCTGCCGTTCGGCCACGCTCAGGAACATGCATCCGGTGCCGTACATGGTGGGCTCGCTGGGCAGCGACCGGTGCACGATCACCGGGGGCGTCGGCTCGGGCGGCGTCTCCGGCGTTCGAGAGGTCACGCCCTTGCGCATCTGCGAGATGCGGCCGGGCGACACTCCGAGCACGTTGGCGATGTCCTCGAGCCGGTGGCCGCTCTCCCTGGCCTCGGCGATCGCCTGGCGGCGCATCCGGGCAGCCTCTTCGACCAGTGCCTGCTGCTCCGCCATCACCATGCCCAGGGCGCGAGCGCGCTCGATCGGGTCGGAAACCGTGGCGATCTCCCGGAGGGTGCTGTGGTTCACGGCGACGGGGCTCCGCTCTTCGAGACGAGTTCTATCCCCCCTGTTGCGCGGTTACGCATCGTGGCCGTATGCTCACAACCTATCTCGTTTAGGCCCCCTAAAGGCCGCCGCTGAGAGGGCTTCGATCCATGCGTGTTCGTTTCGATCACCCTGCCCATCTTGCTACAGCCGAAGCCCGCTGTGCTGGTGTTACCGCCAAGTTCGCCACACTCCGTCACTTCCCGGTGACGTCCTGATGGCTCGATCGGTGCTGGGAGCGATCACCATCCCCGGCCATCCGGGGGAGGTCGCGACGGCCCGGCGGTTCGTCGCCAAGACGCTCGCGGGCCACCCGCAGGCGGACACCGTGGTGCTGCTGACGAGCGAGGCGGTCACCAACTCGGTCGTGCACACCGCCAGCACCATGGTGGGGGTGGTGGTGCTCGAGACGCCCACCGGCGTACGGGTCGAGGTCACCGACGAGGGCGGCGACACGCTGCCCACGCTCTACGGCGTATCCGAGCTGCGCGAGGGCAGGCGCGGCGTGTTCCTCATCGAAGAGCTGTCGGCGGCCTGCGGCACCCAGACCCACCCCGACGGCCTCACCTTCTGGTTCGAGCTCTAGGGCCTGTCTCGAAGTCCGCTGTCCTACTGCGCGGTGTCCAGGCGGCGCCTCGCCGCGTTGTCGTCGGTCGCCAGCCAACACCAGGCTGACTCCCTCCTCCGCCTTGCGAGGCACCACCTGGACACCGCTCGCTACGGACGGGGACTTCGAGACAGGCCCCAGCGCGTGTCCGCTACTCGATCGAGGAGATGGCGACGTTGTCGAACAGCACTCTGATGTCGCCGCCGCTGCCGCCGTTCTCCTGCACGGCGACCAGGCCGGTCTGCCCGTTGCCCAGCGGGCCGTCGGCGTCGGTGGTCTCGGCGGCGAGCGTGCCGTTGAGCCACAGCCGCAGCCGGACGTTCTTGCCGTCCTGTTCGCAGGACGCCTGGAGGCGGTTCTTCGCGTTCTTCTTGAACCCGGCGGCGGACGACTTCCGGACCAGTTCCCGGGAGCCGGCCTTCCCGGCGGTCTTCCGGATCAGCGTTCCCTCGCCGTCGGCGCGGACCAGGAACTCGTAGTAGGCGGCGTCGTCGTTATCGCCGGTCGCCCGGCAGAACACCCCCGCCATCCCGTACGGCGGGCCGCCCAGCACCGAGACGTCCACGCCGATGAGCTCCCGGGCCGGCGGCTCCTGCTTGGAGGGGGTGGGCTCCGCCCGGCGCTGGTAGATGCTGCTGCCCGCGTCGATGCGGTAACCGCCCTGCCAGTAGCCGCTCCCGGAGATCCACGTGGAGCCGGACCACCCCGAGCTGTTGTTGGAGAAGTCGTCGCCGTAGTTGAACACGGTCTTCGACGGCGGTCCGTCGGAGCCGCCGAAGTACAGGAACGCTCCGGCGCCGAGGACCACCACGGCGGCCGCACCGGCCGCCGCCGGTATCCACGGCCGGCGGCGTGCCGTCGTCAGGAGGGCGGTGCGGCCCCTCGCCGGGGGCGGCGGGTCCGCCAGCGTCGGACGGGTCCCCGCCCAAGGCGGCCCGGCCGAAGGTCCGTCGGCGGCGCCTGGCGCCGGGCCGCCGGTCGGCATCGCCCAGGTACGGCCGACGGCCTCGGCGGCGCGCGCGGTGTCGGCGTGCGGCCGTCCGGTCAGGCGGTCCAGGAGCTCCTGCGCGGACGGACGCTGCCGGGGGTCCTTGGCGAGGGCCTGCGCGACCAGATCGCGCAACCCCTCGTCGACGTCGTCGAGGGACGGCTCGCCGTGGGCGATCTGGTAGAGCACGGCGGGCACGCTGGAGGCGTCGAACGGTGCCCGTCCCGTTCCCGCGTACGCGACGACGCATCCCCAGGCGAACACGTCCGACGCGGGAGAGGCGGTCTCGCCGGCGATGAGCTCGGGCGCCATGTAGGCCGGCGTGCCGATGAACTGCCCGGTCCGGGTCGCGCCGGAGACGGTGTCGAGCGCCCGGGCGATGCCGAAGTCGATGACGCGCGGCCCCACCGAGGACAGCAGGACGTTCGCGGGCTTGAGGTCGCGGTGCACGACGCCCGCGCCGTGGATCGCGGTGAGCGCGGTGGCGACCCCGACGGCCAGGTGCTCCAGGCTCGATCCGCGCATCGGCCCGCTGTCACGGACGAAGGCGTCGAGGTCGGGGCCGTCGACGAACTCGGTCACGACGAACAGCGGCTCGCCGTCGAGCCGGGCGTCCAGCACGGGTGCGGTGCAGAAGCGCCGTACGCGGCGGGCGGACTCGACCTCCCGGCGGAAGCGGTCCCGGAACATCTCGTCGTCGGCGAGGTCCGGGTTGATGACCTTCACCGCGACGCGTTCGCCGCGCGCGCTCTCCGCGAGGAAGACCGTGCCCATCCCGCCCCGGCCGATCCGGCCGACGAGCCGGTAGTCCCCGAGCCGGGACGGGTCACCGGGCCGTAGCTGATCGTTCGTGTTGACTCCGGTCACGACGGCCCGTCTCTCCTCTTCTCGACGAGCGATAAGACTAACGGGACAGGAGGGGGGTTCCGGGACTTAGGGGATCAGCAGCAGTTTGCCGGTCGTGCGGCGTGCCTCCAGGTCCTCGTGGGCCCGGCGGGCCTCCGCGAGGGGGTAGCGCCCGCCGACGTGCACCGAGAGCTCCCCGGAGGCGATCCAGCCGAAGAGGTCCTCCGCGCGCCACATCAGCTCCTCGCGGGTCGCGACGTAGTGCACGAGCGACGGGCGCGTCAGGTACAGCGAGCCGCCCTTGTTGAGGCGCTGCGGGTCCATCGGCGGCACCGGGCCGCTCGCGGCCCCGTACAGCGCGAGCAGGCCGCGCGGGCGCAGCGAGGAGAGACTGCCCTCGAAGGTGGTCTTGCCGACGCCGTCGTACACGACCGGCACGCCCCCGTCGGTCAGGCGCCGTACCTCCTCGGCGAAGTCGTCGTAGCGGAGGACCTCGTCGGCGCCCGCGTCGCGCGCGAGCTTCTCCTTCTCGTCGGAGGAGACCGTGCCGATGACCCGGCCACCCCGCAGTTTGATCATCTGGGTGAGCAGGAGCCCCATCCCGCCGGCGGCGGCGTGGACGAGCACGGTGTCATCCGGCTTGACCTCGTACGTCGAGTGCGTCAGGTAGTGGGCGGTGAGGCCCTGCAGGAGTACGGCGGCGGCCAGGTCGGGGGCCACTCCGTCCGGCACCGGCACGGCCTTGGCGGCGGCCACGACGGCGCGTTCGGCGTACGAGCCCGTGAAGTCGGCGGAGGCCACCACGTCGCCCACGCGCAGGTCGGTCACTCCTTCGCCGACCTCGATGATCCGGCCCGCGCCCTCGGACCCGGGAACGCCCGGGAGCCCCATGGGGTAGTTGCCCTTGCGCTCGTAGACGTCCTTGAAGTTGACCCCGGTGGCGGCGAGCTCGACGACGACCTCTCCCGGTCCAGGCCGGGGGTCTTCCGCGTCGGTGGGGTTGAGCACGTCCGGCCCGCCGTGTTCGGTCACCACGATCGCACGCATTCCGACCTCCTTGTGTTCGACTCACATCGAACATTAGCGCACTGGTCCGGGCGCGGGAAAACGAGCTGAGAAGGACGCGGCCGCGTACTAAGTTGGGAACTTCGCGCTCCCAACGACCCGAAAGGTTTTCGGCATGCCCACAAAAGAGGCGGAGGACACCGACCCCGAGATATCGGCCGAACGCGCGCATCTGACCCGGTCCCGCGAGGCGCTTCGCCGGATGCGGGAGAACGTCCTGTCCCTGGACGCTTCGGTGGCCGGCGACTGGGTCTCGGCCCAGGTGCTCGGCGCGGACCTCGCCAAGCGGGCGGAGGCCCTGCGGGACGACCCGACGACCGCGCTGTTCTTCGGCCGCCTCGATCACCCGGAAGAGCGCCTGTACGTCGGCCGGCGCCACGTCCACGACGACGGCGGCCGGGCCCTCGTCATCGACTGGCGGGCGCCCATGTCCCGCCCCTTCTACAAGGCGAGCACCGCCGACCCGATGGGCCTCCTGCTGCGCCGCCGGTTCGGCTACTCCGGCGGTGAGCTGACCGCGTTCGAAGATGAGGACTTCTCCGCGCAGGTCGAGTCGCGGCTGCTCATCCAGGAGATCGAACGCCCCCGCGTCGGCCCCATGCGCGACATCGTCGCCACCATCCAGCCCGAACAGGACGACATCGTCCGCGCCGACGCCGACCACACGCTGTGCGTCCAGGGCGCGCCGGGCACCGGGAAGACCGCCGTCGGCCTGCACCGGGTCGCCTACCTTCTCTACGCCCACCGAGAGCGGATGCGCCGGGGCGGCGTCCTCGTCATCGGCCCGAGCGCGTCGTTCCTCGACTACATCCGCGGGGTGCTGCCGGCGCTCGGCGAGGTGAACGTCCAGCAGCACACCCTCGACCAGGTGCTCGAGACCGTCCCGGTGAAGGCGCTCGACGAGCCGGCGGCCGGGCGGATCAAGGGCGACGCCCGGATGGCCGAGGTGCTGCGCCGCGCGGTCTGGAGTCACCTGCGCGAGCCGTCCGAGGCGCTCGTGCTGCCGCGCGGCACCCGCCGCTGGCGCATCCCCGCGTACGAGATCACCGAACTGGCCGAGACTCTGCGCGACCGCGGCGTCCGGTACGGCGCGGGCCGCGACCTCCTCGGGCACCGCATCGCGCACGCCATCCTCCTGCGCATGGAGAACGCGGGCGAGGCCTGCGACGACCGGACCCACGACGCAGTCCGCCGGACCCGGCCGGTGAAGGCGATGGTCGACCAGGTCTGGCCGGCCCTCGACCCGGTGCGCGTGGTGATGCGGCTGCTGTCCGAGGCGGAGTTCCTCGCCGAGGCCGCCGACGGCCTCCTCGACCCCGACGAACAGGCCGCCCTGCTGTGGGCCAAGCCGCCGAAGGGCCCCAAGTCGGCGCGCTGGACGGCCTCCGACGCGGTCCTCGTCGACGAGGCCGCGGACCTGCTCCACCGCATCGCCGGCCTGAGCCACGTCGTCCTCGACGAGGCGCAGGACCTGTCGGCCATGCAGTGCCGGGCCGTCGGGCGGCGCTGCGAGACCGGCTCGGTCACGGTGCTCGGGGACGTCGCGCAGGGCACCACGCCCTGGGCGGTCGGCGACTGGCCGACGCTCCTGCGGCACCTGGGCAAACCCGACGCGGACCTGACCGTGCTCGACCGCGGCTACCGCGTGCCCCGCGAGATCATCGACTTCGCGAGCCGCCTGCTGCCCCGGATCGCGCCGGAGCTGACGCCGCCCACGTCCGTACGGTCGGCACCCGGCTCGCTACGGGTCCGCCGGGTCGCCGACCTGCCGGCCGCCGTGGAGGACGCCTGCCGGGAGGCCCTGAACGGCGACGGTTCGATCGGCCTGATCGCCGCCGAGGCCGACGTGGCGGGTCTCGCCGGGCGGCTGGCCGCGAGCGGGATCGAGCACGTACGGCTCGCGGACGGGATGGCGGCCGCGCGGCTCGTCGTCACGCCGGCCACGCAGGCCAAAGGCCTGGAGTTCGACCAGGTCATCGTCGTGGAGCCCGCGGCCATCGTCGAGGCCGAGCCGGACGGCGAGCGCTCGCCCGGCCTGCGGCGGCTCTACGTCGTGCTGACCCGTGCCGTCTCGAGGCTGACCGTCCTGCACGCCCGCGACCTGCCCGAATTGTTGCGCTGAGCCTCGGATACGGACGCTCCTTCGCCGAGGACCGGCGGTCAGTCGCCGGACCAGGCGCGGGGGAGCGTCTCCGAGGCGATGGCGAAGACCTCCCCGATTCGCGCGGCGATCTCGTCCGGCTGGAAGAGGCCCTCGCGCGCGCAGCCCTCGAACGCGACCCGCATGACGGCGAGGAAGGTCGCGGCGATGAGCGTCGGCCGCAGATCGGTCGCGAGCTCCACGTCCATCCGCCGGGCGAGGATCGAGGCCATCTCCTGCTCCAGCTCGTTGAAGTACCGCAGCTGTGCGATCGCGAGGGCCGGGTTGTTCTCGACCAGGTCGCGGACCTTGGCGAACCGCGCGTGATCGTCGCCGGATCGCCGGACCTCGTCGAAGACACCGTTGATCGTGGCCGCCAGGGCGGCGATCGGAGGCTCCTCGGCGGGCCGGGCCGCCAGTAGTTCGAGGAAGAGCTCGTCGTACGCCCTCATCACCGAGAGGGCGAGGTCCTCCTTACCGGCGAAGTACCGGAAGAAGGTCCGTTGCGACACGTCCACCGCCGCGACGATCTCGTCGATCGTCGTGGCCTCGTACCCCTTGGCGAGGAACAGGTCGAACGCCGCGTCGATCAACGCCGAGCGTGTGCGCCGTTTCTTGCGCTCCCGCAGACCGGGGGCTGACGCCGCCGACGTTTCGGTCATGTCACCTACACCTCACATTCTGTTCATAGTGTGCCATAAGACAGCAACTGACTCTTAGGACGATTTGTCATCTGTCAGCAGCTGACATAAATTCTGAACCGACATGGCACGTGTTCTGTAAGGGGGAGCGAGATGTCGCAACCGGTCGTCCAGGAGCGATTGCCCGCAGGAGCCGGGCCGAAGCGTCGCGGGATGGGGAACCCGTGGCTGACACTGATCGCGGTGGCGCTCGGCGTCATCATGGTGACCCTCGACGGCACGGTCGTGGCGATCGCCAATCCCGCGATCTCCAAGGACCTGGGCGCCTCACTGGCGGACCTGCAGTGGGTCACCAACGGCTACCTCCTCGCGCTCGCGGTCTCACTGATCACCGCCGGAAAGCTCGGCGACCGGTTCGGCCACAAGCCGGTCTTCCTGATCGGTGCCGCCGGCTTCGCGCTGTCGTCGGCGGGCATCGGGTTCTCCAAGGAGATCGGGATGGTGATCGCGCTGCGGGTCCTCCAGGGCCTGTTCGGCGCGATGCTCCAGCCGACCGCGCTCGGCCTGCTGCGCGCGGCGTTCCCGGCCGAGCGCCTGAACATGGCCATCGGCATCTGGGGCGCCTGCATCGCGGCCTCGACCGCCGCCGGCCCCATCGTCGGCGGCCTGCTCGTCCAGCACGTCAACTGGGAGTCGGTCTTCTTCATCAACGTGCCGGTCGGCCTCGTCGCGCTCACCGTCGGCGCCCTCTTCCTGCTGAACGCCCGCGGTGAGTCCCAGTCCGGGGGCTTCGACATCCTCGGGATCGTCCTGCTGTCCGGAATGCTCTTCACCTTGATCTGGGCCGTCATCAAGGCGCCGACGTACGGCTGGGGCGACGCGAAGACGCTGGCGTTCTTCGGCGGCTCGATCGTGCTGCTGATCCTCTTCCTGGTGCGGGAGCGGACGGCCCGTCAGCCGCTCCTGCCGCTCACGCTCTTCCGCTCCGTGTCGCTGTCCGTCGGCGTCGTCCTCATGATGCTGATGGCGTTCGCCATGTTCGGCGCGATGTTCTTCCTCACCTTCTACCTGCAGAGCGTGCACGGGCTGACGCCCGTGGCCACCGGCGTGCGGCTCCTGCCGATGATGCTGGCCATGATGGTGGCCTCCCCGGTCGCCGGCGGGGTGATCTCCAAGGCCGGGCCGCGCGTTCCCTTGGTCGTCGGCATGGGCCTCGCCGGCGTCGCCTTCCTCGGCATGTCGGGCCTCGGGGTGGACGCGAGCTTCATGTCCATGGCCCCGTGGTTCGCGCTCATCGGCGTCGGCCTGAGCCCCGTCATGGTGGCCGCCACCGACATCATCGTCGGCAACGCCCCCGTGGCGCTGTCCGGCGTCGCGGGCGGTCTCCAGCAGGTGGCGATGCAGGTCGGCGGCGCGCTCGGCACCTCGATCCTCGGCGCCGTGCTCACCGCCAAGGTCGCCGGGGTCCTGCCCGGGCACATGACCGACGCGGGGCTGCCGAAGCCGACCCCGGCGCAGGTCGACCTGATGAAGGGCGCGATCTCCCAGGGCGTCGCGCCGGTGCCGAAGAACGCCCCGCCGCAGGTCGCCCAGCTGATCGTCAAGGCCAGCCACCTGTCGTTCATCGACGGCATGCACCTGGCGTTCATCGTGAGCGCGGCCATGGCGTTCGCCGCCGCCCTGCTGAGCCTCCTCGTCCGCGCCGGCCGCCAGGTCGAGGGCGCGGCCATGCACGTCTGACGGCACATCCACTGATCGCCGTGACGGCCCTGCGGGACCGTCACGGCGATCAGTGTTTTTCGTCACATGTAGATCGTTCCGCCGGACCGAAAACCGGGTAATCGTCCTGCGTTGCTCAAAAAAGATCGGGGGCGACAGGAGGATCCGATGGTCCTGGACCCAGAAGACGCGCGCGACGCGCGATCCGTCACCGACGCGGAGCGTGGATCGCAGGTACGAAAGGCGGCACTCGCCTCCATCGTCGGCACCTCGATCGAGTGGTACGACTTCTTCCTCTACAACACCGCCGCCGCCGTCGTCTTCAAGGACGTCTTCTTCCCCAAGTCCACCGACTATGTCGGGACGCTCTCGTCCTTCGCCACGTACGCCGTCGGCTTCGCCGCCCGCCCGATCGGAGCGGCGATCTTCGGGCACTGGGGCGACCGGCTCGGCCGCAAGGCGACCCTGATCGTCACCCTCCTCCTCATGGGTCTGTCCAGCGCCCTCATCGGCGTCCTGCCGGGCACCGGCACGATCGGCGTCGCCGCGCCGATCCTCCTCGTCGCCCTGCGCGTGCTCCAGGGCATCGCGGTCGGCGGCGAGTGGAGCGGCTCCGTGCTGCTCTCCATGGAATGGGGGAATCCCCGGCGGCGCGGGCTGATGGCCAGCTGGCCGCAGATCGGGGTGCCGATCGGCCTCATCCTCGGCACGGTCGCGATGTCCTCACTGGCGACTACGAGCGGCGACGCGTTCAAGAACTGGGGCTGGCGCATCCCGTTCCTGTTCAGTCTGGTGCTCGTCGCCATCGGCCTGTGGGTGCGGCTCCGCGTCATGGAGACGCCGATGTTCGCGAAGGTCGTCGAACGCCGTGAGGTGGCGAAGGTCCCGGTGCTCGACGTGATCCGCCGGCACCCGAAGGAGATCATCCTCAGCGCGCTGCTGCGCTGCTCGGAGCAGATGCCGTTCTACATCTTCACCTCCTTCGCGCTGACCTACATCGTCGACCACACCAAGCTGTCCAAGACCTTCGCGCTGAACGCGGTCGCCGTCGCCGCAGTCCTCGAACTCATCCTCATCCCGACGTTCGGCCACCTCAGCGACACGGCGGGCCGCAAGCGCGTCTACGCGATGGGGGCGATGCTGCTCGGCGTCATCGCCTTCCCGTACTTCGCGCTGCTCAACACCGCAGTCCCGGCCGTCGTCTTCCTCACCGTCGTCCTGGCCCAGGTCCCGCACGCGATGCAGTACGGCCCGCAGGCGTCGCTGATCGCCGAGGTGTTCCCGACGAAGCTCCGGTACGGCGGCGCGGGCATGGGCTACCAGCTCGCCTCGGTCATCGCGGGCGGCCCGGCGCCCCTGCTGGCGACCTGGCTCCTGCACGACTACGGCTGGGGGGCCATCTCCTTCGTCATGGTCATCGCCGCCTTCCTGACCCTGACGGCCACCGCCCTGCTGCCGGACCGCTCCCGCGTCGACCTGACCGAGGACGCCGCGTACGCCTGACCCTGGCCCGGGGACTTTCCCCAGCTCAGACCGTTGACTAGAGTTGATGCGCCCCCCACCGAGGGCGAGACGAGGTGGCTGAGGTGGGGGACGCTTCGACGAGCGGGCAGGCCGAAAGCGCGGTCGAGCTCGGGGGGTACCAGCAAGAGCTGAAACGGACGCTCGGCTCCTTCCAGGTGTTCGCGATCTCGTTCGCGTTCATCTCGGTGGCGGTCGGCATCTTCTCGACCTACGACGACGTGCTCCGAAACGCCGGGCCGGTCGGAATCTGGCTCTGGGTCTTCGCGGCGGTGGGACAGGTCCTGGTGGCGCTGGTCGTCGCGCAGTTCGCGGCCCGTATTCCGCTCAGCGGCTCCTCCTATCAGTGGGCCTCGCGGCTGACCAATCCGAAGATCGGCTGGGGGTTCGGCTGGCTGACCTTCTGTTACCTGGCGATCGCCGTGGTGGCGGTCGACAACGCGCTCGCGAGCCAGGCGTTCATGCCGCTCACCGGCATGAAGCCGGACGAGGACACCGCGCGCCTGATCACGCTCGTGGTCCTGCTCATCCAGGCCGTGCTCGCCGTGGCCTCGACGCGCATCGTCAGCATGATCAACGCGAGTGCGGTGGGGCTCGAGCTGGTCCTCGTCGTCGTGATCACGATCGCGCTCATCATCGCCGTGGCGATCACGGGCAACGGCGCGGTCGACAACCTCACCTCGCGCGGTATCACGGAGAACGCCCACGGCTATTTCGCCGTCGGCGGCGGGTTGATGGTCGCGATGATCGCAGGCCTCGCCACGCTCGTCGGCTTCGACGCCGCGGCGAACCTGGCCGAGGAGGCCAAGGATCCCTTTCGCACCGTCCCGCGCGCGATCGTGGGGTCGGTCGCGGCGGCCGGGCTGCTGGGGCTGGTATTCCTGATCGCGCTCACCGTCGCGATCGACGATGTCCCCCGGATCAGCAGGAGCGACTCGCCGGTCGCGGCGATCATGCGTGCTCAGCTCGGCCCGGTGATGGAGAGGACGCTGCTGGTCGCGATCACGTTCGCGTTCTTCGGCGCCGGGATGGTGATCATGGCCGCGTGCTCGCGGATCGTGTTCGCGATGGCACGTGACGCACGCTTCCCCGCCCACCGGCTGATGCGGCGGGTCGACCCACGCACGCATACGCCGGTCCCGGCGACGATCCTGATCTTCGTCCTGGGAGTCGCCCTGATGGTCGCGCTGCCGGGCGCCGCGCTCCTGGAGCTGATCACGGCGTCGACGATCCTCCCGGCGCTCATCTACGGCTCGACGATCGTCCTCTACCTGACGGTACGCGGACGACTGGGCCGCAAGAAGGGCGCGTTCGACCTCGGGCGCTTCGAACTGCCGGTCGCGATCGGCGCGCTGGTGTGGTCGGTCGCCGCGCTGTTCATGCTGGTGACGCCCGCGGCGGCGGTCGTCCCCGTCGTGATCGTGGTCGGCCTGCTCCTCGCAGGCGGGCTGTTCCTGCTCCTCCTGCTGATATTCGACCGCGAGGCGCTCGAGACCGAACCCGGAGACGTGAGCGTCTTCACGCACTGACCGGGAAAGGCACCAGGCACCCTTGTAAGTTTCACGGCGATTCTGGGTCAAGTGAATCTGTCAGGTTACGCTCTGAGAGGCGCTCCTGATCCACCCGAAACCCCCGCTAAGGATGGAGACGCGATGCCTCGTCCCCTCCGGGCCATCCGCGGAGCGCGCCGCGCACTGACCCTGCTCTCGGCCGCCGTGCTGTTCATCGTCCCGTGGGCCGGTGCCGCCTACGCGCACGGCACGGTAACCGCTCCCGTGTCCCGCAACTACGGCTGCTACCAGCGCTGGAGCAGCGATTGGCAGGATCCGGCGATGCAGCAGCAGGACCCGATGTGCTGGCAGGCGTGGCAGGACGACCCGAACGCCATGTGGAACTGGATGAGCATCTACCAGAACGGCCTCGGCGGCCAGTTCCAGCAGAAGATCCCCGACGGGCAACTGTGCAGCGGAGGTCTCTCGGGGGACGGCCTGTACCGCTCGCTGGACAAACCGGGCCCCTGGAAGATGACGGATCTGTCCGCGAGCAATTTCTCGGTCACCCTCTACGATCAGGGACACGGCGCCGACTACCTGCTGATCTACGTCACCAAGCAGGGGTATGACGCCACGACCCAGCCGCTGCGCTGGAGCGACCTCGAACTGATCAAGAAGACCGGAAAGTACGTTTCCACGGGGGGTCCGGGCAGCTACACCGTCACGGGCCTGAGCGCCCCTGGACGGACCGGCCGCCACGTCGTCTACACGATCTGGCAGCGGACGGGCCTGGACCAGGCGTTCTTCTTCTGCAGCGACGTGAACTTCGGCTGATCCGCGAAGCGACGCACCGGATCGGCCTTCGGATCGCAGGAGCCGGGCGGCGGAGACCGTGGGATCCGTATTCCGCCACGGGACCGGATCCACGGATGATGCCTCTCGGCTCGGCGACGGAGCCGGGCTCGGACTGGGAGGCTGCGGCGTGGAGTACGTGCGGGTGGGATCGTCCGGGTTGAAAGTGTCCCGGATCGGCCTGGGGATGATGGGTTTCGGCGACCGGTCGCGGCGGCGGTGGCATCTGGACGAGGACGGCGCCGAGCCGATCGTGCGGCGGGCGGTCGAGGCGGGCGTGACGTTCTTCGACACCGCGGACATGTACGACCGTGGCATGAGCGAGGTGGTCACCGGCCGGCTGCTGGCTCGGCTGTTCGCGCGCCGGGACGACTACGTGCTCGCCACCAAGGTGTACTTCCCGATGGGGGAGGGGCCCAATGACGGCGGGCTGTCGCGCAAGCACATCATGGCCGCCGTCGACGCCTCACTGGCACGGCTGGGCACCGACCACGTCGACCTCTACCAGATCCACCGCTGGGACGACGGGACGCCGATCGAGGAGACCATGGAGGCTCTGCACGACGTCGTCCGCTCCGGTAGGGCGCGGTACATCGGGGCGTCGAGCATGTACGCCTGGCAGTTCGCCAAGGCGCAGCACGCCGCGGCGACCCGGTTCGTGTCGATGCAGAGCCACTACAACCTCGTCTACCGGGAGGAGGAGCGGGAGATGATCCCGCTCTGCCGCGACCAGGGCGTCGGCGTGCTGCCGTACAGCCCGCTGGCGCGCGGACTGCTCGCCGGCACGCGCGACCGGCAGGGCGGCCGGCACACGGCGCGGGCCGGCAACGATCCGCTCGCCGACGCGTCGTACGAGGACGGGGACTTCGACGTCGTCGACGCGGTGCGGGCGGTCGCCGGCGAGCGCGGACTGCCCCCGGCGCGGATCGCGCTGGCGTGGCTGCTCGGCCGGCCCGTCGTGTGCGCGCCGATCGTCGGCGTGACGAAGCCGGAACACGTGGACGACGCGGTGGCCGCCGTCGGCGTCGCGCTGACCGACGATGAGGCGGCCCGGCTGGAGGCGCCGTACCGTCCACACCGGGTCATCGGGCACACCTGAGGGACCCGGTCAGGGGCCGACGCCGTCCACTGGGAGCGGTCGGCGGGGGACGGTCGCTGCGTGGATCAGTGACGTGGTGGTGCGGCCGTACGGTGCGAACCGGTCGAGGATCGGCTCGAGTCGGTCGACGGACCGCAGGTGCGCGATGAAGAAGAAGCAGTCGTCGCCGGTGATCCGGTAGCACTCCACGATCTCGGGGATCTCTTCGGCGATCTTGGCGATGCGGGGGAGCTCGCGGACCGCGGGGTTGATGCGGACCAGCACCGTCACCGGGAAGCCGAGGGCCTGCGGATCGACCTCGGCCCGGTAGCCGGTGATCACGCCGGTGTCCTCGAGCCGCCGTATCCGGTCGGCGACCGCGGGTGCCGACAGGCCGACGCGGCGGCTCAGCTCGGCGACGCTCAGCCGCGCGTCGGCCTGCAGTTCGGCCAGGATCCGAAGGTCGATGTCATCGAGATCCTTGGCTTCGTAGGCCCGTCCGGGCCGTGGCCTGCGGTTCGCCATGCCGCCAGCGTACGAGCCGATCGACGATACGGCCATGCGTACGGATTCGCGGCCCGAGGCCGTCACCCGCCGCCGGGCCACCGTCCCGGCGTGGTCGTACTTCGCCGGGAGCGCGGTCTTCCACTATCTAGGCCCGTCGTTCGCCGTCCTGCTGTTCGCGCGGGTGGGGCCGCTCGGCGTCGCGGGGTTGCGGATCTGGAGCGCGGCGATCCTCTTCGCCGTGTGGCGTCGCCCCTGGCGCCTGTTCGCCAGGTCGGCCGCCGGACGTCACCTGCTTGTGGGGTGGGGGCTCGTGCTGGCGCTCATGAACTGCTGCTTCTATCTGGCGATCTCCCGGCTGCCGCTCGGGACCGTCGCGGCGATCGAGTACCTCCCGGTCATCGCGCTGGCCGCGCTCGGCGCCCGTACGCCGCGGAACCTCGCCGCCCTGGTCGCGGCGGTCGGCGGCGTGTACGTGCTCACCGACGTGCGGCTGACGGGGCAGCCGCTGGGGTTCGTCTTCGCGTTCGCCAACGCCGGGCTGTTCGCGGCGTACATCGTGATCGCCCATCGGGCGGCGCGGCGGTCCGCCAGCGGCGTCGACGGGCTCGCGGCGGCCATGCTCGTCGCGGGCCTCCTCGTCGTCCCGCTCGGAGCGTGGCAGTCCGCGCCGGCGTTCACGGATCCCGTCGCGCTGGTCGCGGGGATCGGTGTCGGGATCAGTTCCTCGGTCATCCCGTACGTCTGCGATCAGCTGGCCATGGCGCGAATGGCCCGCTCGACGTACGCGCTGCTGGTCGCGCTGCTCCCGGCGACCGCCACCGTCGTCGGCGTCGTCGTCCTCCGCCAGATCCCGTCCCCGGCCGAGATCGCCGGCGTCGCCCTGGTGATCGCGGGCGTCGCCCTCCACCGCGAACCCCGCTGACTCCTGGGGAACGCTCGGCGAAGGCCACCGCCGGCCGGCAGCCGAAAACTGCCGCGTTCGCCGACTCTTCCGTATCTCCGGCGCTATTGGCGGCCGGTCGCCGCGTGGTTAGGGTGGCGATGATCAACTCGCGAGTAGCGCCACGGCCGTACGAGTTCCCGACGCATGCCTGGAGACCTCCGGTGGAAACCACCCCGCAAGACGGCCCCATCGTCATCGATCCGGCCGGTCGCGACATCCACGGCGAGGCCGCCCGAATCCGCGCGCGTGGGCCCGCGGCGAAAGTCGAGCTCCCGGGCGGTGTGGAGGCGTGGGCGGTGGGCGACTCCGCCCTGCTCAAGCTGCTGCTCACCGACTCCCGCGTCTCCAAGGACCCTCGCCGGCACTGGCCCACGTGGATCAATGGCGAGGTCTCCCCGGAATCGCCGCTGTTCGTCTGGCTGGTCGTGAACAACATGCTCACCAGCTATGGCGACGACCACCGGCGGCTGCGCCGGCTCATCTCCAGCGCCTTCACCGCGCGCCGGAGCGCCGCGATGCGCCCCCGCATCGAGAAGATCGTGACCGAGCTCCTCGACGGCCTCGAGGCCGTCGAGCCCGGCCTTCCGGTGGACCTGCGCGAGGAGTACGCCTACCCGTTGCCCATCGGGGTGATCTGCGAGCTGTTCGGCATCGACGACGAGGCCGCGCAAGATGAGATGCGCCGCTGTGTCGGCACCTTCTTCAACACCTCCGCGGAGCCCGGCGAGGCCACCGCCGCCTATTCGCGCATGATGGAACTGCTGGGCGCGCTCATCGCCGAAAAGCGGAAGAACCCCGGAGACGACCTGTCCTCCGCCCTGATCGCCGCTCGCGACGACGACTCCCGGCTGTCCGAGGAGGAACTCATCGGCACCCTGCTGCTGTTCATCGGCGCGGGGCACGAGACCACCGTCAACCTCCTCGACAACGCCATCCATACCCTGCTCACCCGCCCCGACCAGCTCGCGCTGGTCCGTGCCGGCCGCGTCGGCTGGGACGACGTGGTCGAGGAGACGCTGCGCGCCGAATCCCCCATCGCCAGCCTCCCCCTGCGCTTCGCCGTCGAGGACATCGCCCTCGACGACGGCGTCACCCTCCGCAAGGGCGACGCGATCCTCGCCTGCTACGCCGCCGCCAGCCGCGACCCGCGCGTGCACGGCGACGACGCGGACCGCTTCGACGTCACCCGCGCCGACAAGGAACACGTCGCCTTCGGCCACGGCGTCCACCACTGCCTCGGCGCACCCCTGGCCCGCCTGGAGGCGATCATCGCGCTGCCGGCGCTGTTCGACCGCTTCCCCGACCTGACCCTCGCCGCCGAGCCCGGCGAACTCCGGCCGCTCGCCTCCTTCATCTCCAACGGCCACAGCTCCCTCCCCGTAAACCTCACGGCCGGGTAATCGAGCTCACTGCCGGTGGAAGTGCACCGGGTGCTCGGGGTCGGCGGAACAGGCGAAGAGCCCTCCGGGGCCAACGTCGATCATCATTCCGGTCGGCGTGTAGGCGTGCTCGTACTCCGGCGTGCCGTAGACCAGGTCACGATCCTCGACCGCACACCACCGGCCATCGCCCTCACCGTTGTCGAGTTGCAGGAGCAGGGAGGCCGGTGCACCGCAGGCGACGCATGTCAGGCCGGTCGGCGCCGATCCGTGGATCACGGTTCCGCCGATCTTGAAGCCGGGAGCGGTCGAGAGCTCTTCGTACTCGTCCTCGTCCTGGTTCCATGCCAGGACGCGGGCCCTGAGGTCGTCGGGGAGCTCCCAGAGCCAGGGGTACTCGACCAGTCGCTCCGGATGCAGGACGCACGGGCGCGGGATGTAGGTCTCGTAGAACCCCGGAAGCTCGTCCTCCAGGTCCGGGACGGGCGGCTCTTCGAGGATCTCGGTCACCTCGGAGGCTCGCCGCCAGACCACTCGGCAGGGGGCATGCTCGGCGCAGCAGTGGTAGCCGACACACCACAGGATCTGGAGCAGATCCGTGCCCTCGGGGAAGGCGATCTCGGGAAAGTCCGCGGCGGTCAGCTGGGCCAGGGCGACCATCGGAGATCCCGGACCCTCTCCCGGGTACTGATCGCAGTCGGGGGCCTCGCAGTGCGGCCACGGCTCCGCGGCCGGCCACGCCAGAGGGCCTCCGATGTGGCTGTCCCGAGGGCCGGGACTGCCGGGCCGGGGGTGCAGCCGTACGGTGGTGGACGCGTACGCGGCCAGTCCCGGGACGAACTGAGCGATGTCCAGTGCGGGTGCTTCGGTGGTGCGGGTCACGGGGATCATTGTCATCCACCTCCGGGCCCGCGGGTCCGGCGAAATCACCACCGAGCGCCCCGGGATCGTCGGCGTGGCCGGCGATCCGGTCGACGGGACGAGGCCGATCGGGGAGCGTCCCCGATCGGCTCCATCGCGGTTCTCAGCGTCTAGACGCGGCCGGTACGGAGGAGGGCGCGAAGCCGCCCGCACGGATCGCGTCGGCGATCAGGTCGAGCGGCGGGCGAGGCACGGTCGGCAGCAGCGCCGGCAGATCGCCGTCCCGCTGCTCGAGAAAGCCGGCGGTGATGTTCGAGAAGATCGAGATCGTGTGGCCGACCTGGTACGGCTCCAGGCCGATGGCGGTGAGCGCGGCGCGTACGTCGGACAGCGCCGCCCGCTCGTACCGGACCGAGCGGCCGAGCGCCGTGGAGAGGACCGCCGCGATGTCCGCGCCGCCGACTGCGGCCACCCCCTCGAGCTCATAGGTGCGACCCGCGTGCCGGCCACGGCGACCGGCATGGACGTCCGCGTACGCCTCCGCGGCGACCCGCGCGGCGACGTCGGCCAGGTCCTCCCGCGCCACGACGGCGACCCTGCCGTCGCCCAGGGGCGCGCTGAACACGCCGGTGGCGGCGGCGCTCTCCGCGGCCATCAGCGCCAATCCGACGGGCATCTCCGCGTACAGTCCGTTGCGCAGGACGGTGACGTCGAACGGGGCGCCGGCGAGCCGGTCCTCGGTCCACCGGTGCGGCACCGCGATGCTGAGCCGATCGCCCGAGCCGGCCAGGCTCGTGTAGATCACATGCCGGATGCCCGCCTCGGCGGCCGCGTCGACGACCGCGCCGTGCCGGGCGAGGACCACGTCGTCCTCGGCGTACCCGGCCGAGACGAACACCAGCACGGTCACCCCCGCGAACCCGTCGGCCAGCGAGCCCGTGTCGTCGAAGTCGATGCGCCGGGCACCGCCGCCTGCGGTACGGGTGCCCGCCACCACGTCGACGCCGGGAAGTGCGGCGAGCCGGTCGTGGACCAGGCCGCCGAGCGCGCCGGACGTTCCGGTCACGAGAATCATGAGACCCCCAAGGTGGTTGTTGCCGAATGACCGGCCCCAGCATCGTGACCACCTGCCGGGAGCGTAAGGAGGCATTCTCATGTCCGTAGGGCACACCGCGGTAACCCCCCAGGCCGGGGGCGCACAGGCCGCAGGTCCTTGTGGCGACGACGACTGCGGCATCCGTGAGGTCCTCGACCGGATCGGCGACAAGTGGACCGTGCTCGTCATCGTGGAGCTGTCGAAGGGGGTCCGGCGCTTCCGCGAGCTGCAGCGGGCGATCCCCGGCATCTCACAGCGGATGCTGACCCTGACGACGCGCCGGCTCTGCCGGGACGGCCTCGTCGAGAGGACCGTGTACGCCACCATCCCGCCGCAGGTCGACTACCGGCTGACCGCCATGGGCCGGAGCCTCGCAACGATGGTCTCCGGCCTGGCGGACTGGTCCCGCGAGCACAAGGACGCGATCGGAGAGGCGCGGCGGCACTGGGACGCCGTACACCCCGAGTAGGCCACCGGACAGCGTGTTAGGTCTTCGGCGTCGACCCGGCCCCTCGCTCGTGGCCTCCGGGCTACTGGGGCGGTGTGGCGGAGAGGCGGGCCAGGCGGTGCTCCTTCGGCCAGCGGACGTCGTACACCCAGCCGAGTTTCTCGAACACCCAGATGAGCCGTGCCGACACGTCGATCTGGCCACGCCCTACGCCGTGCCGGGCGCAGGTCGGATCGGCATGGTGCAGGTTGTGCCAGGACTCGCCCATGCTGAGGATCGCCAGCGGCCAGACGTTGGCGGACCTGTCGCGCGAGGCGAAGGGCCGATCGCCGATCATGTGACAGATCGAATTGATCGACCAGGTCACGTGATGCAGGAGGGCCATCCGGACCAGGCCCGCCCAGAAGAACGCGGTGAGCGCTCCCCACCAGGACCACGTGATGAGGCCGCCGAGCACCGCGGGCAGGCCGAGCGTGACCGCCGTGCACGCCCCGAACAGGCGGTGCACGACGCGCATGTCACGATCGGCGAGCAGGTCGGGCACGAACCGGCGCTGGTTGCTGAGGTCGCGCTCGAAGAGCCAGCCGAGGTGAGCATGCCAGAAGCCACGCGCGATCGCCGTCGGCGAGTTGCCGAACAGCCAGGGCGAGTGCGGATCACCATCCCGGTCGGAGAACGCGTGGTGGCGCCGGTGGTCGGCGACCCAGTGCATGACCGGGCCCTGTACGGCCAGGCTGCCGGCCAGCGCCAGCGCTATCCGCATGACGCGTTTGGCCTTGAACGAGCCATGCGTCAGATAGCGGTGGTAGCCGACCGTCACGCCGAGACATGTGATCACGTACCAGATCGTCATGAGCAGGATGTCCACCCAGCTCAGGCCCCAGCCCCACACCACGAGGGCCGCGAGGGTGAGCGCGAGCAGCGGGACGATCACGAAGATGTACACCGACAGGTGTGCGGCGAGCGCACGTCGGCCGGTGATCATGGGCGCGGGCCCGCGATCCGGCCCGGGCAGAGATCGGCCGGTGAGGCTGGTCGACACGGCACGTCACCTCGGTTCTGACGTGGATGCGAGTGTTCGGCATCCCGTTCAGCTGAAAGGCCGAGACGAGGCGCCTCGCCCCAAGGTTGTTCCTACCCGGCTACGCGCAAACCACCATCCGCCGAACCACTGGACGAGATGCCATGAACACTGCCGACCCTGAGTCGCCGGCCGATCTTGCCGTTCCTCAGAGACGCGCGCCGTTCGCCGTGAGAACGACGTCGATGTTGCCGCGCGTGGCGCTGGAGTAGGGGCACACCTGGTGGGCGGCACGTACGAGATCGGCGGCGCGCTGGGCGTCGTCGATCGAGGGCAGCGTGACGTTCAGTTCGGCGCCGAGCCTGAACGTGCCGTTCTCGTTCGGGATGAGCGCCACCGTCGCGTCGATCACCGCGTCGTCGGCCTGCAGTTTCTCGCGCTTGCCGAGCATGCCCAGGACGGCCCCGAAACACGCCGCGTATCCCACGGCGAACAGCTGCTCCGGGTTGGTTCCCGCGCCGTCGCCGCCCAACTCCTTGGGAAGCCGCAGGTCCACGTCCAGGCGGCCGTCCGTCGTCCGCCCGTGCCCCTGGCGGCCGCCGGTGACGCGTGCCTCGGCCGTGTAAAGCGCCTCGCTCATGTTCTCCTCCTCGTGTTTCCGAAAACAGAAGCTACTACTTCAAAAATCGGAAGTAAAGATCGTGGTGTGCACCGAGCGGAGGCGCTGCCGATGGTTCGAAAATCGGAAGTGCGGACATTATGGTGGTGAAGTGGACCAGCGATCGTACAACCAGTACTGCGCGACCGCGCGCACCCTCGACATCGTCGGCGAGCGCTGGACGCTGCTGCTGATCCGTGAGCTGCTGACCGGTCCCAAGCGGTTCGGCGACCTGCAGAACAGCCTGCGCGGTCTCGGCACCGGCCTGCTCTCGGCCCGGCTGAAGCACCTCGAACGCGAGGGTCTCGCCCAGAAGATCACGCTGCCCGCCCCGGCCCGTACCCCTGCCTACGCGCTCACCGAGGCGGGCGAGGAACTCGAGTCGGCCGTGCTCGCCCTCGCCCAGTGGGGCATGAAGTGGGCGATGGGGGAGCGCCGTGAAGGTGAGACCTTCCACACGGGCTGGACCGTGCTCGGCCTCCGCGCCTATTTCGTCCCCGAGGCCGCCGTCGGCCTCCGCGCCACGTACGAGTTCCGGGTCGGGGACGAGGTCTTCCACGCCGACGTCGACGACGGCACGATCGCGACCCTGCACGGGCCCGCTCAGCGGCCCGACGCCGTCATCGAGGCCGACGAAGACCTCTTCGCCGACATCGCCTCGGGCCGTACGGACCTGGCCGCCGGGCTCAAGGACGGCCGCGCCGTCGCCTCCGGCGACCCTGATCTCCTGCGAAGGTTGGAAGACCTGTTCGTACGGCCCCCGGCCCGGGACCGTCCCGGCTCGCCGGCTGAGGCGGTTCGCCGGTCCTGAGAGCGGCTCAGCGGAACGCGGCGATATTGCGGGCGGCCCAGTCGGCGAACGGGCGCGGGGCGTGGCCGAGGACCCGCTCGACGTCCGGGCTGACGCGCAGCTCTGCCGGGCTCGGGGAACCGAGGATGTCCAGGGTGTCCTCGGCGAGCTCCGCCGGCATGCTCTGGGCCATGGCGGCCTTGGCCTCGTCGCGGGTGAGCTCGTGGAACCGCACTGGCGAGCCCAGCGCGGCGGCGATGGCCTCCGCCTGCTGCCGCGGCGTGATCACCTCCGGGCCGGTCAGCTCGTACACGTCGCCGGTGTGCCGGTCATCCAGCAGGCAGGCCGCCGCGACCTCGGCGATGTCCGCCGGGTCGATGATCGGCACCCCGACGTCGCCGAAGGGTGCGGCGACGACCCGCCGCGCGCGGATGGACTCGGCCCACCACAGGGCGTTGGAGGCGAAGCCGCCCGGCCGCAGGATGGTCCACTCCAGGCCGGACTCCCGCAGCGCGTCCTCCACCGCGCGCACCGCGATCCGCGTTGGGCCGAAGGGCCTGGTCGCCACGCCCTGCGAGGAGAGCAGGACGACCCGGCGGACCCCGCTGACCACGGCTTTGCGGATGATGTCGGCCGGGCCGGCTCCGGCGGCGTGCATGTCGGCGGACAGCAGCAGGAACAGCGCCTTCGCCCCGGCCAGCGCGGGCTCAAGGCCGGCCGGCTCGGCCAGGTCCGCCACCACGTGGCGGACGCCGTCCGGCACCGCCGCCGTGTGCCGTGACACCGCCGTCACCTGCCGGCCCGCCTCGGCCAGCGCCCGCGTCAACGGCCGGCCCACATTCCCGGTAGCCCCGGTCACCACGATCATGATCAGCTCCTTCTCCGATGTCCTCTGTGATCTGCACGCTAGGAGCCGGGCTAACTTTTGGTAAGGACATACCTTTAGGTAAGCTCATCACGTGGCGGGAGGCTCGCAGCACACACAGGCCGAGGCAGTGGAGCGGTATGAGGTACTTCACACCGACTGCCCCGCGCGCGATGTGGTCGACCACGTGACCAGCAGGTGGGGCGTCTGGGTGTTGATCTCCTTGCGGAGTAACGCCCTGCGGTTCTACGAGCTGCGCGAGAGCATCCAGGGCATCAGCGAGAAGATGCTCGCTCAGACCCTGCGCGCGCTGGTTCAGGACGGCCTGGTCTGGCGGGAGGTCGAGCCGACGACGCCGCCCCAGGTCACCTACGGGCTGACCGAGTTCGGTCGGGACGTCGGCGAGCCGCTGACGGAGCTGTTCGACCGGATCACCCAGCGGTTGTCGCCGCGCAACGCGGGATAGCGCGTTACGGGGCGGCAACGTGGACCGTCAGCGGGGGGCGGGGAGGGCGCCCCACGAGGCGAGGGTCTCGAGCAGGCCGGTGGTCGTCGGGAGGGCGGCCAGCTCTTCGGCGTCGACCCAGCGGGCCGCGCGGGCGTCGTCGCCGGCGCGCAGGACGCCGCCGGTCACCGTGGCGGCGTAGTCGCGGATGTCGTACGTCACCCCGCCCGGGGCCGGGCGGTCCACCGAGCCGATCAGCGGTCCGGGCTCGACCTGTAGGCCCGTCTCCTCGGCGATCTCGCGGACGACCGCGGCGGCGTCGGTCTCGCCGGGCTCGACCCGGCCGCCCGGCAGTGACCACAGGCCCTCGCCCGGCGGGTGGCCGCGCTGGATCACCAGCAGCCGCCCGTCGGCGTCATGGACGATCGCTCCGACGCACCGCACTCGCATGCACCCCAGGGTGCCATGATGCGGGCCGGAAGAGATCCGGAAGGACGGTCCGCGCTCGACCGGATGCCATCGGCGATTGCAAGCTAATCCGTCGCAGAAATGATGTCAACGCCCTTTCCCGATACAGTCGCAAGGAAGTACAAAACCGGTTTAGCCAATCGGGGGAGGCGGGATGAAGCGTCCGACGATCGCCGACATCGCGCGCCGGGCGGGCGTCACCAAGAGCACCGTCTCGTTCGCGCTGAACGACCGGCCGGGGGTGTCCGCCGCGACCCGCGACCGCATCCTCGACATCGCGCGGGAGATGGGGTGGCGGCCGAGCCGTGTGGCCCGCGCGCTGTCCGGTGGCCGGGCGGGCGTGCTGGGGCTGGTCGTGGACCGTCCCGCGCGGACGCTGGGGATCGAGCCGTTCTTCATGCAGCTGATCTCCGGGATCGAGGGCGAGCTCGCCGCGCGCGACGTCGCGCTCCTGCTCCAGATGGCCGAAGACGGCCAGACGCAGGTGGCGGCCTACCGTCGCTGGTGGGCCGAGCGCCGGGTGGACGGGGTGTTCCTGGTCGATCTGCGGGTGGACGACGAGCGGATCGGGCTGCTGGCCGAGCTCGGGCTGCCCGCGATCGTGATCGGCGGCCCGGACGGGCTCGGCGGGCTGCCCGGAGTGTGGAACGACGAGGCCGAGGCCGTGCGCTCCGTCGTGGAGTACCTCGCGGCCCTCGGCCACCGGCGGATCGCCCGGGTGGCCGGGCCGCCGGAGCTGCGGCACACGACCGCGCGGGGCGCGGCGTTCGAGGCGGCGGCCGGCGCGCTGGGCCTGACGACGACCTCGGTGTCCACGGACTACACGGGTGAGGAGGGGGCGCGCGTGACGCGGCGGCTGCTCGCGGCGCCGGAGCCGCCGACCGCCATCGTCTACGACAACGACGTGATGGCCCTGGCGGGGCTGGGGGTGGCCGGGGAGATGGGCGTGCCGGTTCCGGGCCGGCTGTCCATCGTCGCCTGGGACGACTCGGTGCTCTGCCGGCTGGTCCACCCGCCGCTGACCGCGGTCGGCGTCGACATCGCCTCCTACGGCGCGGAGGTGGCGCGCCGCCTGCTCGACCTGGTCGCCGGGCAACCCGTCGAGAGCGGCCGCCACGCCGCGCCCGTGCTGACACCACGGGGCAGCACGGGTCCGGCCCCGAGAAACGCCCGGAACGGTTGACGCTAAACCGGTTTAGTGATCGTATCGAGGCGACGGATTTCCAGCGGTTGTTCGGAGAGACGCCCACGGCCGGTCCGCGCTCGACCGGGGTGCCTCCATGACGGCTGATGGGAGTTCACCAAGTGAAGGCACGCCGAATCACGGCGCTCGTTACGGGCGCCATCATGGTCATGGCCGGAGCGGGCTGCGGAGGCGGCGGCGGGGACAAGTCGTCCCCGAAGACGCTGACCTACTGGGCCAGCAACCAGGGACGCTCCATCCAGCAGGATCAGCAGGTGCTCGGCCCGGAGCTGAAGAAGTTCGAGCAGCGCACCGGCATCAAGGTGAAGCTCGAGGTGATCGGCTGGCCCGATCTGCTCAACCGCATCCTCGCCGCGACCTCCAGCGGCAAGGGCCCCGACGTCCTCAACATCGGCAACACCTGGTCCGCCTCGCTCCAGGCGACCGGGGCGTTCCAGTCCTTCGACGACGCGACCATCGCCAAGGTCGGCGGCCGGGGCCGCTTCATCCCCTCCACGCTCACCTCGACGGGCGCGGCCGGGAAGCCCCCGGGGTTCGTGCCGCTGTACGGGCTGGCGTACGGGCTGTTCTACAACAAGAAGCTGTTCGCGCAGGCGGGCCTGAAGAACCCGCCCCGGACCTGGCAGGAGCTCGTCGCCGACGCCAAGAGGCTCACCGACCCGGCGAAGAAGCGGTACGGCGTCGGCATGCTCGGCGCGAGCTACACCGAGGGCGCGCACTTCGCGTTCATGTTCGGCGCGCAGAACGGCGCACGGCTCTTCCAGGGCGGGCAGCCCGGCTTCGACTCGCCGGCGATGGTGGCCGGCGTCCGCCAGTACCTCGACCTGCTCGGCACCGACAAGGTCGTCGATCCCGCCGACGCGGAGTACGTCAACGACGACCAGATCCTCAAGGACTTCGCGGCCGGGAAGTTCGGGATGATGATGATCCAGAGCTACGCGACCGCCGGCGTCCGCGAGAACGGCATGAAGGACGATGAGTACGGCGTCGAGCAGATCCCGCTGCCCGATCCGCTGCCGGCCGGTGGCCGCCGCGTCGCCAGCCACGTCGCCGGGATCAACATCGGCGTGTTCAAGAACTCCGGCAACAAGGACGGCGCCCTCAAACTCGTCGACTTCCTCACGAGCCCCGACGAGCAGAAGATCCTCAACGCGGCGTGGGGCAGCCTGCCGGTGGTCCCGCAGGCGTACGACGACCCGAAGTTCCAGACGCCCGCGATCCAGACGTTCCGCAAGGTCCTCGCCGAGGCCGCCGAGACCCTGCCGATGATCCCGCAGGAGGCGCAGTTCGAGACCCTCGTCGGCAACACCGTCAAGGGGCTGATCGCCGACGCCGCCGCGGGCCGCCCGGTCGACGACGCCACCATCAAGGCCCGCCTCGCCGACGCCAACAAGAAGATGCAGGCCGGCGGATGAGCGTGCCGAAGCGTCCGGAAACGCCCCGCAGGGAGCGCCGGTGATCGGGACGACCAAGGCGCCCGGGAGCGCGCCCGCGCGGGCTCCCGGGCGTCCGCGACCATGGCGGCGGCCCCGGCTCGCGAAGGCGCTGCCGTACCTTCTGCTGCTGCCCGCCCTCGTCGCCGAGTTGGCCGTCCACATCGTCCCGATGCTGGTCGGGGCGTGGATGAGCCTGCTGCATCTGACCCAGTTCTTCATCCGCAACTGGACGCAGGCGCCGTACGGCGGGCTGGCCAACTACCGGATCGCGGTGAACACGAACGGGCCCGTCGGCAAGGACCTGCTGCACTCCTTCCTGATCACCGTCGCGATCACCGCGGTGGTCGTCGTCTGCTGCTGGCTGTTCGGCCTGGCCGCGGCCGTGCTGCTGCAGCGGCCGTTCCCGGGCCGCGCGGCGCTGCGGACGCTGTTCCTCGTGCCGTACGCGCTGCCGGTGTTCACCGCGGTCATCACCTGGCGGTTCATGTTCCAGCGCGACACCGGCCTGGTGAACGCCCTGTTGTCCGACGAACTGCTGCTGGCGCACGGCCATCCGTTCTGGCTGCTCGGCGATCGCAGCTTCGCCGCCGTGGTGGTCATCCTGGTCTGGCGGCTGTGGCCGTTCGCGTTCCTCACGATCACCGCCGGGCTGCAGAGCATCCCCGCGGACCTGTACGAGGCGGCGGCCATCGACGGCGCCGGGTCGCTGCGCCTCCTCACGCGGGTGACGCTCCCGCTGCTGCGGCCGGTCGACCGGGTGCTGCTGCTGGTGCTGTTCCTGTGGACGTTCAACGACTTCACCACCGCCTACACCCTGTTCGACCAGCCGCCCGCGGCCGCCGACATGATCTCCATCCACATCTACAACGCGTCCTTCATCACCTGGAACTTCGGGCTGGGCTCGGCGATGTCCGTGCTGCTCCTGGCGTTCCTGATGGTCGTCACGCTCGGGTACCTCGGAATCGGACGGGTGAGGGAGCGCCATGCGTGAGTCTCGTACGCTGCGGTGGGCGCGGCCGGTCGTCCTCGGCCTGCTCGCGCTGTTCACCGTGATTCCGCTGTACGTCATGGCGGTCTCGTCGATCAAACCGCTGAAGGACGTGCAGGGCCGGTTCACCTGGCTGCCGACGCACGTGACGTTCCGGCCGTTCGTCGACATGTGGCGTACGGTGCCGCTCGGCCGCTACTTCGTGAACAGCCTGATCGTCTCCGTCTCCGCCACCCTCTGCTCGATGGTGATCGCGATCCTGGCCGGCTACGCCGTCAGTCGGTACCGGTTCGCCGGGCGCGGCACGTTCATGACGGCGGTCCTGTCGACGCAGATGTTCCCCGGCATCCTGTTCCTGCTGCCGCTGTTCCTGATCTTCGTCAACGTCGAGCGGTACACCGGCATCCGGCTGTACGGGAGCCGGACCGGCCTGACCATCACCTACCTCACGTTCGCCCTGCCGTTCTCGATCTGGCTCATCGCGGGGTACTTCGACACGATCCCGCGCGAGCTAGACGAGGCGGCGCGCGTGGATGGCGCCGGCCCGATGCGCACGCTCTTCCGTGTCGTGCTGCCGGTGGCCGCGCCGGGCGTCGTCGCCGTCGCGATCTACGCGTTCATGACGGCGTGGGGCGAGGTGCTGTTCGCCTCCGTGCTCACCGACGACGACACGCGGACGCTCGCCGTCGGCCTCCGCGGGTACGTCACCCAGGCGAACGTCTACTGGAACCAGGTGATGGCCGCGTCCCTGGTCATCAGCCTGCCGGTGGTGGTCGGCTTCCTGGCCCTGCAGCGCTTCCTCGTCCACGGGCTCACCGCGGGCGCCGTCAAGTCCTAGCGAAAGGCTCCCCAATGCGACGCGACTCTCGCAAGCTGCCCGGACCGGCGTGGCTGGGCGCGAACTTCTGGTCCCGGACCGGCGGCCCGCTGATGTGGCGCTCGTACGACCCGGGGGTCGTCCGCCACGAGCTCCACGTGCTGGCCGAGCACGGGCTGAACGTCACCCGGTCGTTCTTCTACTGGCCCGACTTCATGCCGGAGCCGGACCGGATCGACGAGACGCTCGCGGAGCGGTACGCCGACTTCCTGGAGGCGCACGCCGAGCGGGGGATGCGGACGATCCCGACGTTCATCGTCGGCCACATGTCGGGGGAGAACTGGGACCCGGCGTGGCGGCAGGGCCGCGACCTGTACGCGGACGTGTGGCTGGTGGCGCGGCAGACGTGGTTCGCCGAGGAGATGACGCGGCGGTTCACCGGCCACCCGGCGATCGCCGGGTGGCTGATCACCAACGAGATGCCGATCTACGGTGGGATCGCCCCGGAGGAGCGGGTGACGAGCTGGGCGCAGCTCATGGTGCAGGCGGTCCACGCGGCCGGGGCGAAGGAGCCGGTGTCCATCGGGGACGGCGCCTGGGGCGTCGAGGTCAGCGGGGTCGACAACGGCTTCTCGGTCCGCGCGCTAGCCGCGCTCACCGACTTCGTCGGCCCACACGTCTACCGCATGGAGGACGACCTGGTCCGCCAGCACTACGGCGCGGCGTTCGTGTGCGAGCTGGCTGGGACGTTCGGGCGGCCGGTGGTGCTGGAGGAGTTCGGCTGCTCCTCCGACTTCGTCGCCGACGACAACGCCGCGCACTACTACCGGCAGGTCCTCTACAACAGCCTGCTGGCCGGGGCGACCGGCTGGGTCGCGTGGAACAACACCGACTTCGACCTGGTCGACCAGCCGCCGTACAGCCACCATCCGTTCGAGCTGCACTTCGGCCTGACGACGGTCGACGGCACGCCCAAGCCGGTGCTGCGGGAGATGCGCGACTTCGCCCGTACGCTCGCCGAGATCGACCTGGCGGGCTGCGAGCGGGCCGAGACCGACACAGCGCTGGTGGTGCCCCAGGTGCTCGAGGGCGGGTTCCCGTTCACCGAGGCGGAGGACCGCACGTATGTCTTCGCCACGCTCCGGCAGGCGTACGTCTCCGCCCGCGCCGCCGACCTGGCGCCTGGCGTGACCCGGGAGTCCGACGGCATCGCCGGCGACGCCCGCCTGTACCTCGTCCCCTCGGCCAAGCAGCTGACCGCCCCCGGCTGGCACCGGCTGGAGGACCTCGCCCGCGGCGGTGCGGTCGTGTACGTGTCGTACAGCGCGGGGCCGCACGGCGGGCAGCGCGGGCCGTGGTACTCCCACATGAACGCGATGTTCGGCGTCGAGCACCGGCTGACGTACGGGCTCGTCGACCCGATCGAGGACGACGTCGTCGAGCTCACCCTCACCGCCGATCTCGGTACGCTGGAGAAGGGGACCACGCTGGCGTTCCGCGCCGGCGGCACCGCGCACAGCCGCGCGTACCTGCCGGTGCGGCCCACGACGGCGGAGGTCGTCGCCGTCGACGGCCACGGCCGGCCCGCCCTCCTGCGGCAACGATGCGGCGACGGGTGGACCGTCCTGTGCACCTATCCACTGGAGCACATGGCGGCCGTCACGCCCCGCGTGAACCCCGAGCCGACCTACCGGATCTACGACGCGCTCGCGGCGCTGGCCGGGGCGCGTCGGCCGGTGCGGGTCGCGGATCCGCGCGTGTCCGCCGACGTCCTGGTGCGCGCGGACGGGGCCCGGTTCGCCGTTCTCGTCAGCCAGGCGGACGCCGAACTCGCCGTCCGGCCGCTCGTCGCGGAAAACGGACATCCCGGGGATGAAGAGATCGTGCTCGGGCCTTATGGTGTGCGTGTGCTGGAGCTTCGAAGTTGACCGGCGTGGTACCCGAGACGGCCCCGGCGACGGGCCGGTCGCCCGGGCACGCCGTCCTCGCCATTGACATCGGCGGCACCAAGCTCGCCGCGGCCCTCGTCGACCAAGACGGCCGGCTGCGCGGGCGCACCACCCGGCCCACCCCGCCCGGCGACGCCGAGGCGATCTGGACGGCGCTGGCCGCAGCGGTCACCGAGGCGATGGGCGAGGAGACCGTCATCGGAGCGGGGATGGGCTGCGCCGGGCCGCTCGACACCGTCGCCGGCACCGCCAGCCCGGTGAACATCCCCTCCTGGCGGGGCTTCCCCGTACGGGACCGGCTCGCCGCCCTGCTCGGCGGCCCGCCCGTGACGCTGGTCAACGACGCCGTGGCGGGCGCCGTCGCGGAGTACCGCCACGGCGCCGGACGCGGCAGCCGCGCCATGCTCGGCATGGTCGTCTCGACCGGCGTCGGCGGCGGGCTGATCCTCGACGGGAAGGTGTACGCCGGGCCGACCGGAAACGCCGGGCACATCGGGCACACCACGGTCGACCTGAACGGTGAGCGGTGCCCGTGCGGGTCACGGGGCTGCGTCGAGACGTTCACCTCCGGCACCTCCATGGTCCGCTGGGCGCGCGCCAACGGCTGGACGCACCCGGCGCCCGACGGCGCCGCGCTCGCGGCCGACGCGCGCGCCGGCCATCAGGTGGCCCTGGCGGCGTTCGACCGCGCGGGCCGGGGCCTGGCCGCCGGGATCGCGTCGGCCGCCGCCCTCTGCGACCTCGATCGCGTCGTCATCGGCGGGGGCGTGTCCCGGTCCTGGGATGTCCTCGAGCCACCCCTGGTCCGCGCCATGCGGGACTACGCGGGCCTCGCCTTCGTCCGGCGTGTCACAGTGGTCCCATCGGAACTGGGCGCGGAGGCCGGTCTTCTCGGCGCCGCCGCCCTCGCCCACGACCCGGAGCTCGTCTGACCCATGGAACGTCTGCAGAACCCCGTCCAGGAGTACGCCTGGGGATCGCACACCGTGCTCGCCGACCTCCTCGGCCTGCCGTCGCCCACCGAGCGGCCGCAGGCGGAGCTGTGGATCGGCGCGCACCCCGCCGCCCCGTCGCGGCTGCCCGGCGGCCCGTCCCTGGACGAGCACATCGCCGCCGACCCGGAGGCGACCCTCGGACCCGCCGCCGTCGCGCGGTTCGGACCGCGGCTGCCGTTCCTGCTGAAGGTCCTCGCGATCGCCGCGCCCCTGTCCCTGCAGGTCCACCCGGACCGGGAGCAGGCCGAGCGCGGATTCGCCGCGGAACGGACCCCGCTCGGCGACCCGGCGCGCAACTACAAGGACGACTGGCCCAAGCCCGAGCTGCTGTGCGCGCTGACCGACGTGCACGCCCTGTGCGGCCTGCGCGACCCGGGCGAGAGCGCCGAACTCCTGGCGAAGGTCCCGGCGCTGCGCCCGGTCGCGGACCTCCTGACCGCGGGCGACCTGCGCGCTGCGGTGAAGACGCTGCTCACCTGGCCGTCACCGGACGCGGTCGTGCCGGAGGCCGCCGCCATCGCCGGGGAGCCGTACGCCTCGCTGGCCGAGCGCTACCCGGGCGACATGGGCGTCATCCTCGCGATGCTGATGAACGAGGTACGGCTCGCCCCCGGCCAGGCCATGTACGTCCCGCCGCGCGTGCCGCACGCCTACCTCGACGGCACGGCCGTGGAGCTGATGGCCGGCTCCGACAACGTCCTGCGGGCCGGGCTGACGCCCAAGCACGTCGACGTGCCCGAACTGCTGCACCTCGCCTCCTTCGAACCCGGACGCCCGGACGTGCTCGACCCCGTCCGCCACGGCGAAGAGGAGGTCTACCTCACCCCGGCGCCGGAGTTCCGGCTGTCGCGCGTGGACGTCGCGGACGACGCGGTGCTTCCCTCGGGCGGCCCGCAGCTGCTGCTGTGCACGGACGGCCGGGTGGAGCTGCGCCGCGACGGCCGGACGACCGGGCTGAGCCGCGGCGAGGCCGCGTTCGCCGAGCACCGCGGCGGCCCGATCGAGGCGACCGGCGCCGGCGTCCTCTTCCGCGCCAGCCTCCCGGAGAGCTGACCCAGAGGGCCAGAACCCCCTGGGCGGTCCGGCTCGGATCTCGGCGACGGCGACGGATCCCCGGGCCGACGGCTGCCCGTCGGGCGGGGAAGAGGTCTGGCCGATCTCCGCAGGCGGTTCGTTCAGCCCGAGAAGGGGGCCGGCCGATCTCGGTTCGTTCAGCCCGGGAAGGGCTCGAGGCCGCGGTATCGCCGACGGCGATAATAGATCTTGACGGTGCGGCGATGAGTTCTCTCGCCGGCGGCGGTCTGTTTGGGGTGACGCCTTCGAAACCCCTAAGGACCCCACATGTACGACACCGTCGAATCGACCGAACCCGAGCTGATCGCACCGGCGGTGAGCGACCGTGCCCGATGGCTCGCGCTCGTCGTGCTGTGCGGCGGCATGCTGCTGATCGTCATCGACGCGACGGTGGTGAACGTCGCGCTGCCCGCCATCCAACGTGACCTGGGCTTCTCCTCTTCCGGCCTCGCCTGGGTGGTCAACGCCTATCTGATCGCCTTCGGCGGACTGCTGCTGCTCGCCGGGCGACTCGGCGACCTGGTCTCCCGCCGGGGTGTCTTCATCACCGGCCTCGTGGTCTTCACGGCCGCGTCGCTCGCCTGCGGGCTCGCGCAGGGACCGGCGGCGCTGATCGCGGCGCGGTTCGTCCAGGGCGTCGGCGGTGCGATGACCTCGTCCGTGATCCTCGGGATGATCGTCACGCTGTTCCCCGAGCCGCGGGAGCAGGCGAAGGCCATCGGCGTCTACAGCTTCGTCGCGTCCGCCGGCGGCTCGGCCGGGCTGCTCGCCGGCGGGTTGCTGACGCAGGCGCTGAACTGGCACTGGATCTTCTTCATCAACCTGCCGGTCGGCGTGGCGACGCTCGTGCTGTCCCTGCGGGTGCTCGACCGGGACAAGGGCCTCGGGTTCGGGGCGGGCACGGACGTCCTCGGCGCCGTCCTCATCACCGCCGCGCTGATGCTCGGCGTCTACACCATCGTCGACCCGGCGGCGGCCCAGGGCTGGACCGCGCCGCGCACGCTCGAACTCGCCGCCGTCACGCTCGTGCTGCTGACCGCCTTCGTCGTACGGGAGGCGACGGCGCGCAGCCCGCTGGTGCCGCTGCGGATCTTCCGCTCGCGGAACGTCACCGGCGCCAACGCGGTCCAGGCATTGGCGGTCTCCGGGATGTTCGGCATGTTCTTCCTCGGCGTGCTCTACCTCCAGCGCGTGCTCGGCTACGACGCGCTGCGGACCGGGCTCGCCTTCCTGCCCACGACCGTCGTGATGGCCACCGTCTCGCTGCGCTTCGCCGAACGCCTCATCACGGCGTTCAGCGTCCGGGCGACGCTGCTCAGTGGGCTGACGCTGGCCGCCGTGGGTCTCGTGCTGTTCGCCCGCGCGCCCGTGGACGGCGCCTACCTGATCGACGTCCTACCCGCGGTGGTCCTCATCGGCACCGGCGTCGGCATCGCGTTCCCGGCGCTGGCCGCGCTGGCCATGTCGGACGCCACCCCGAGCGACGCGGGTCTCGCCTCCGGCCTCATCAACACGACGACGCAGGTGGGAGCGGCCGTCGGGCTGGCGGTCCTGGCGACCCTCTCGGCCGCCCACGGCCGTACGCTCGCGGGCCACGGTGCGTCCGCCGTCGCCGCCGCGGCCGGCGGCTACCGCCTCGGGTTCATGGTCGCGGCGGGACTCGTCACCGTCGCCGTCCTGATCGCCGTCACGGTCCCGCACCGTACGGCCCGGCCATCCTCGGACTGACCCGCACCGTACGGCCCGGCCGTCTTCGGACTGAGCCGGTGGCGCAGGCCCTTCTCATCGCCATGCCGGTGCTGACCGACCAGAGGGACCAGCGCAAGCACATCCTCACCGCGCGGATGTCGGCCACCGCCCCGATGCCCTCCTGATCGGTCCGGCCCCTGATCTCCGGCGGTCGCTGCGATGACGTTCGCAGTGACCGCCGGGGAAACGGTCTGCGTCTCCGCTACGACCCGGGATCGGTTCGATCAGGCGCCGGTCACCGTACGGCGCACAGGATGCGGTTGTCGCCGTGCTGCCACAGCGGGCCGACCTCGCCGAAGCCGGTCTCCCGGAGGACGCGGACGTGCGTGGACAGCAGGCCGGACTCGGAGCCGTGATGGCCGGCGGCGGAGGCGTCGCGGGCCTCCTTGAGACCGCCGAGCACCGGGTCCGCGGCGGCAGCGTCCCACCACTGCCGCCAGCCCTCCGGCCGGTTTCCGGCGAATCGCCGCTCGGTCTCGAGCTCCTGCAGGGCGCGGTCGAGCCGGGCGATGACGGGGGTGGCGTCCTCGGCCGAGAAGTTGTCGCCGTTGAGGAACAGGCCGCCGGGGCGCATCACGGTGGCCAGTTCGCCGTACGTCACCCGCAGCTCCGCCTCGGAGATCCAGTGGAGGGCGGTGGTGCTCACCGCGGCGTCCACCTCCCGGTCCAGGCGCAGCCGGGCCGCCCACCCGGGCACGCGCAGGTCGAGGTCGGCGAACGTGAGGCTGTCCCGGCCGGCGTGCAGCGCGCGCCCCAGCGACAGCAGCAGCGGGTCGGTGTCGATGGCGATGACCCGGGCCTGGGGGAGGCGGTCGAGCAGTCGGGCCGACAGCGAGCCCGGTCCGCAGCCCAGGTCCAGGACGAGGGGGTCGGGCCTCCCGACGCCGGCGGCGACCGCGTCGATGAGGGCGGTGAACCGCTCTTCACGGTCAGGGAGGAAGCCCTCCTGCTGGCGGTCCCAGCGGGTGATCCAACGGTCGGCGACGTCGCGGGTGAGTGCTGACATGAGCCCCTCCGTAACTGGCGTATAAGCTTTTGCCAGTGACACGCTAGATCGAGAGGCGTAACTGGTCAAGTGAACTTCAACAGTCACATGGACGTCGTGGTGGCGAGCGCCGTCGGCCTGGTCAACGCCCTCACGGAGGGCGAGCGGCGCGGGCGGCCGTACCGGCTGCCGGACGCCACGGCCCGGGCGGAGGCCGCCACCGAGGTGCTGCGTGCCGTCAGCCGGCGCGCCGAGATCACCGAGTCACAGGTCGGTGAGCTGACCGCCATCGCGCGCGAACTGCGCGTCGTCTTCGAGGCGGTCGCCGCCGGAGACCTCGACGCCGCCGCGGAACAGGTCAACCGGCTGCTCGAGGAGACGCAGGCCAGGCCGCGGCTCACCCGCCATGACGGGGAGCCCTGGCACATTCACTTCCACGGCGCGAGGGACGGACTCGCCGCCGAGTGGGCGGCTCCGTGCGCCACCGGCCTGGCCGTGGTCCTCGGCGGCGAGCTGTACGACCGGCTCGGCGTGTGCACGGCGCCGCACTGCGACCGGGTCTATGTCGACACCTCGCGCAACGGCATGCGCCGCTTCTGCTCCACCGCGTGCCAGAACCGGGTCAAGACCGCGGCGTTCCGCGCCCGGGCCCAGTCCCGGCCGTGAGCGTCGGAGTCAGGGGGTGAGGCGCTCGGCGAGCCAGGCGAGGGAGAGGGGATAGCGGTACTCGATGGCGCCGTGGCCCGCGTCGAACAGCTCGAAGTGGACCGCGTCGTCCGTCACGCCGGCGGCCGCGATCGCGCGGCGGAAGGCGACGGCGCCGAAGTCGAGGTGGTACTCGTCCTTGGTGCCCGCGTCGATCCAGACGGCCCGCAGCGAGCGCAGCGCCTCGGCGTACTCCGGGCGCCGGGCCATCAGCACCGGGTCGTTGGCCAGCCAGCGCTCCCAGACCTCGGGGATGACGTCGCCGGTGTCGTCGAACGGCAGGCGGACGGTGCCGTCCTCGTCGGCGGAGTACGCCGCGGAGTACCCGTAGATCTCGATGAGCGGGAAGTCGGTCTCCTTGGTGCCGGCGAGCCGACCCCGGAAGTCGGCGAGGAACTTCTCGATCGAGCCGTCGTACGCGTCGCGCAGGACGCGGGCCGTCTTGGGGAACTCCGAGCGGTAGCAGACGTCGAACAGGGCGTCGCCCGCGTGCGTGGCGAGCGCGCCGAACACGTCCGGCCTCAGCATCGGCGTGATCATCGCGCCGTAGCCGCCGCTGGACTTGCCGCTGATCGCGCGGTGGTCCCGGTCGGCGAGCGTCCGGTAGTGCGCGTCGACCCACGGCACGATCTCCTCGCACAGGTACGAGTGGTAGCGCCCGGTGCCGGGGGAGTCGAGGAACTGGCTGCCGCCGACCGCCGTCCAGGCGTCGACGTAGACCACGATCACCGGCGGCGCCTCGCCGCGCGCGAACACCTGGTCGGCCAACTCCGGGAAGGGCTGCCGCCACGGCGGGCGGTTGCGCCACATCGGCAGCGAGCCGGTGTAGCCCTGGATCACATAGACCGCGGGGTAGCGGCGGTCCGGCGCGTCGTCGTACCCCGGCGGGACGTACACCCACAGCGGCCGCCGGTGCGGGTCGCCGAGAGGATTGTCGCGCAGCAGGTCGCTCGTGAAGTCGTGTTCGTCGATGCGTCCGGCGAGCTCGGCCGACCAGGGCAGCATGTGGCGATCTTAACCCGACGCAGAGGGACCGCGGGAGCGAACTCCCGCGGTCGGCTGGGCATGAGATATGTGTCAGTCGTCGGAGCCGTCGATCACGGCGACCTCGACGCAGTCGGCATTGTTGGAACTGCGGCTGCTCTTGCGCCAGCCGACGTCGGTGAGATCGGGGTGGCCACTCATCCCCTGCTCTCCTCTCTGCTAAATCACCCCCGCGGGTACGGGGACGCACTCTTGAACTCGTCCGCCGCCGCCGCGATGAACTCGGCTGACTCGTCGGGTGGCAGCGCAGCGGCCCGCAGATGGTCGAACCAGGTCGTGTGACGGCGGACGTCCTTTTCCTTCTCGAGGAAGATGTTCCCTGCGGGACAGTCGATGTAGACGACGTCCAGGTCGGTGGGGTCGGGAAAGCCGATGATCGTGAAGGCCCCGTCGACGCCCGGGTGGGCGCCACGCGCGAACGGCAGTACCTGGATGGTGACGCCGGGCAGCTCGGCGGCCTCGAGCAGCCGCATCAGCTGAGAACGCATCACGGTGATGCCGCCGATCGGCCGGCGTAGGACCGCCTCATCGATCACGGTCCACAGCTCCAGGCGGCCGGGCTCCTGCAGCATGGCCTGGCGGCGGGTGCGCAGCGCGATGCGCCGGTCGACGTTCTCGGGGGTCTCGCCCGGCCGGCCCGCCTTGATCAGCGCGCGGGCGTACTCCTCGGTCTGCAGGAGACCCGGCACCAGATGAGTCTGGAACGTTCGAATGGACGCGGCGGAGGCCTCCAGGCCGATGTAGGTGTCCAGACCCGCGGACGTGGACAGCACCGCTTCGTACTCGGTCCACCAGCCGCGCTGCTGGGCGTCCTTGGCGAGCCCGAGGAGCTGGTCGCGCTGTGCGCCCTCGGGCAGCCCGTAGAGGTCGAGCATGTCCCGTACGTCGCGGATGCGCGCCACCGACTTGCCGGTCTCGATGCGGCTGACGCGTGACATCGAGCACTCCAGGTGCTTCGCGACGTCTTCGATCATGAGACCCGCGGCTTCGCGGAGCCTCCGCAGTTCCATTCCGAGCCGGCGGCGGCGAACGGTTGGACTACGGCCATCGGACATGGGGCGCCTCCATGGCGAGCGTCCTGCGGGAATGCCGAGAAGAGGGGGGAGTGGTGGTGGGCCGCGGTGGGTGAGGCCGAAACCCTCGGCCGGACCGCGGAAGGGCCGTTGAACTGTGCACGGGTGATGCCGAATCCGTCTGATCTATTTGTCCGAAAATACTTGCACGTCAAAGTGGGGGAGGACATCCTGACAGGGAAGGTCACTCACCGTTGCCATCTGGGCACCTTTTGCCACCGGATGGCACCCTACCTGTTCAACGCCCTAGGGCGTACCCCTTCCTGCCGTATCGTCCAAGCGCGAGAGGGGTGGCAACCCATGGCCGCCACTGCGGATTCCCCGTCCGGGCCGCGGCGCCGCCACCTGGAGGCGCTCGCCCGCGAGGTCGAGGCCCGCGGTCTGCGCGGCGTGCTGGTCGGGGCCGAAGAGCCGATGCTGCGCGTGGTCGAGCCGGCCGGCGGGCGGAGCGTGATGGTGGTCGCCATGCCGACGTCCCGCATCGCTTGGTCGTACCTGTGGGGCCGAGGCGGCCAGGCGGACGCCGCCGACCCCGCGCGCGCCGCCGAGGCGATCGCGCACTCCCTCGGCCGCTGAGTCGCGGCGGTCGCCGGCCGACTGAGAGGTCGCCTGCCGGCCGGCGCTTTACAAAACCCACTTCCGAACGTATGTTCGAACTTGTCGCCTGCCTTCCCCCAGGCTCACTCCCTGTCATCGATCCGGAAGGTGGGCGGCCCGCGTGGGCGGAGCGAGCGAAGGGTTTGTGGGGCGTGGAGACGCGCCGGGCGGCGGCCGATGAGCCGGGTGTACGGCGACCCGGTCGAGGTCTGGGTCAGCGACGGCAGGCCCTCGCGCTTCGTCTGGCGCGGCCGGCTCTACACGGTGCTGCGCGTCCTGGATCGCTGGGTCACCACCCGCGACTGGTGGCACGAACGGCACCCTGAGGCCCCGGAAGGCGCCGAGCGGGAGTTCTGGCGCGTCGAGGCCACCCCGGACCGGGCGATCGGCGTGTACGAACTGCGTCACGACCAGGCGACCGGCACGTGGATGCTCTCCCGCGCTTGGAACTAGGGATCTCAGGACTCGACGAGGTCGCGGATGGCCTTCAGGGTCGGTTCGTCCTTCACTCCGGCGATGAGGAGCGTGGTCACGGGGGAGTCCTGCCACAGCCGGAGGCGTTCCTTGATGCGGCCGATCGGGCCGAGCAGGGAGATGGAGTCGGCCAGCTCGTCCGGCACCGCCTTGATCGCCTCGTCGCGCCGGCCCGACAGGAACAGCTCCTGCACGCGTACGGCCTCCTCGGCGTAGCCCAGCCGCCCGATCAGGTCGAGGTGGAAGTTGCGGTCCTTGGCGCCCATCCCGCCGATGTAGAACGCCAGCGGGATCTTGGCGAACTCCAGCGCGGTCGCCAGGTCGTCCGTCACGATCGTCGTCACGGTCGCGGCGATGTCGAACCCCTCCCTGCGGCCCGCCAGCGACGCGCCGAACACCGCCTCGATCTGCGTCGGATCGACGAAGAGGGGCAGCCAGCCGTCCGCGATCTCGGTGGCGAGGGCGATGTTCTTCGGGCCCTCCGCGCCGAGGTACACCGGGATCCGCGGGCGTACGGGATGGACGATCGACTTGAGCGGCTTGCCGAGGCCGGTGACGCGGCCGGGAGCGTACGCCGACGGCGGCAGCGGCAGCGGGTAGTGGGGGCCGGCGGAGGTCACCGGCTCCTCGCGCCGCCAGACGTCCCGCATGATCCGGACGTACTCGCGCGTGCGCTCCAGCGGCCGGGCGAACGGCACGCCGTACCAGCCCTCGACGACCTGAGGGCCGGACGCGCCGATGCCGAGGGTGAGCCGGCCGCCGGACAGTGCGTCGAGGGTCAGCGCGTGCATGGCGGTCGCGGCGGGGGTACGGGCGGACATCTGGACCACCGCCGTGCCCAGTTTGATGCGCGACGTCCGGGCGCCGTACCAGGCGAGCGTGGTGAAGGCGTCGGAACCGTACGCCTCGGCGGTGAAGACGTATTCGTAGCCGAGCCGTTCGGCGGCCAGCACCGTCTCGGTGGCGTCCTCCGGATCCCGCTGCCAGTAGCCGACGTTGATGCCGAGCCTCATCCGCGCGCCTCCTCGAAACTAGAACACGTTCTATTCAAGCAGATCGACGTCGATCCGGCACGGGCCCGAGGCTCTGCGCCGAACCTGCGCTCTCCCTGCGCCGGACCCGCAGTGTCCCTGTGCCGGGGCCGCGATGCCCCTGCGTCGGACCTGCGGTGTCGCGGGCCAGACCGGATATGTCATGCTGTCTTCCGGCGATACGCGGAGGAACCCGGTGTGAATCCGGGGCTGTCGCGCAACTGTGACCGGGGAGTTCTTCCTCAAGAATGGCCACGGCGTGAGCCGGAAGGTCGAGGGCGGGCGGCGAGCCGGGAGCCAGGAGACTCCGGCCGCCGATGCCAGGCCACCTACGGGCGCGTTAACCCGAGGAAAGGACGACCACCGGGTGAACACCTATCCGTTCTCCGCCATCACGGGGCTGGACGACCTCAAGCTCGCCCTCCTGATCAACGCGGTCTCCCCGGCCGTCGGCGGCGTGCTGGTCCGTGGCGAGAAGGGCACCGCCAAGTCCACCATCGTGCGGGGCCTCGCCGCGCTGCTGCCGGACGTCACGGTCGTGGCGGACTGCCGGTTCTCCTGCGACCCGCAGGCGCCGGACCCGCAGTGCCCCGACGGGCCGCACGTCGACGACGACGGCACGCTGGTCCGGCCGGCGCGGCTCGTCGAGCTGCCGATCGGCGCCGCCGAGGACCGCCTCACCGGCTCGCTCGACCTCGAACGCGCCCTGACCGAGGGCGTCCAGGCATACCAGCCCGGCCTGCTGGCCGAGGCCCACCGCGGCGTCCTGTACGTCGACGAGGTGAACCTGCTCCACGACCACCTCGTGGACCTCCTTCTCGACGCCGCCGCGATGGGGCACTCGTACGTCGAGCGCGAGGGCGTCTCCATCCGGCACGCCTCCCGGTTCCTGCTGGTCGGCACGATGAACCCCGAAGAGGGCGAGCTGCGGCCGCAGCTGCTCGACCGGTTCGGCCTGACGGTGGAGGTGGCGGCCACCCGGGACCCGGAGGAACGGGCGGAGGTCGTCCGGCGGCGCCTGGCCTACGAGGCCGATCCCGCGGCGTTCACGCTCGGCTGGGCGCGGGCCGAGGCCGAGCTGGCCTGGCGGATCGGCCAGGCCCGCGCCAGGCTCTCCGAGGTCGTGCTGCCGGACGGCGCGCTGCGCCAGATCACGGCGGTGTGCGCCGCGTTCGAGGTGGACGGGCTGCGCGCCGACATCGTGATGGCCCGCGCCGCGATGGCCCTCGCCGCCTGGCACGACCGGACCGTCGTCACCGCCGCCGACGTCCGTATCGCCGCCCGGCTCGCCCTCCCGCACCGGCGCCGCCGCGACCCCTTCGACGCGCCGGGCCTGGACGAGGACAAGCTCGACGACGTCCTCGAGAACACCGGCGGCTACGACTCCGACGACGCCTCCGAGCCGGACGTGCCCCAGCCACGCGGGGGAAGCGAGCCGGACACCGGACCCGACCCGGACATGACGGTCGACTGGGACGCCCGGCGCAAGCCTGACGACGAGGATCCCGACGACCCCGGCCCGGACGACGGGCCCGACGGCCCCGGGCCGGACGGCTCCGGCCCGGACGGGCCCGGCGACTCCGACGGGCGAGACGCCCGCGAGGGGCCGCTGGTCGACATCGAGCAGGCGCTGTCGGGCGAGGGCGCGTCGGACGAGGACGACGAAGAGCGCACCCGGGTGGACTCCCCGGAACCCGCGCCCGCCGACGCCGTCTACCGGACGCGGGTGTTCACCGTGCCGGGCCTCGGCGACGGCGCGCCGGGCCGCCGCTCGCGCGCCCGCACACCGTACGGCCGGACGACCGGCGCGCGTCCGGGCGCGCGTTCGCTGCACCTGACCGCGACGCTCCTCGCCGCCGCCCCGCACCAGCGCGCCCGCGGCCGCACCGGCCCCGGGCTGGTGATCCGCTCCGGCGACCTGCGCGAACGCGTCCGGGAGGGCAGGGAGGGCAACCTGGTGCTGTTCGTCGTCGACGCGAGCGGCTCGATGGCCGCCCGGCAGCGGATGCGCGCGGTGAAGGGCGCCGTGCTCAGCCTCCTCCTCGACGCCTACCAGCGCCGCGACAAGGTCGGCCTGATCACCTTCCGGGGCACGTCCGCCGAGCTCGCGCTGCCCCCCACCTCCTCCGTCGAGGCCGGGGCCCGCCGCCTCGAGACCCTGCCCACCGGCGGGCGTACCCCGCTCGCCGCGGGACTGCTGCGCGCCGCCGACGTGCTGCGCGGCGAACGCCTGCGCGACCCCGCCCGCCGTCCGCTGCTCGTCCTCGTGACCGACGGCCGGGCGACCCACGGCTCACCCGCCGACGCGCTGCGCGCCGCCGGACTCCTGCACGGCGTCACCGCCGTCGTGGTCGACTGCGAGCACGGCCCCGTACGCCTCGGGCTCGCCGGCGGGATCGCCGCCCGCCTCGGCGCCGAGGTCGTCCGGCTGGAGGAACTGGCCGCCGACGCCCTCACCAGTGTCGTCAACGACAGCAGGGCGGCGGCGTGACCCCGGAACGAAAGATCAATCTCGACGATGAGTTCGTGACCGTCGTCGTACGGGAGGACTGACATGCCGCAGGGAAAGCCGTCGCAGGTGCCCGATGACGGGCTCACGACCCGCCAGCGCCGCAACCGGCCCCTGGTGGTCGTCCACACCGGGCCGGGCAAGGGCAAGTCCACCGCCGCCTTCGGACTGGCCCTGCGCGGCTGGAACCAGGGCTGGCCGATCGGGGTGTTCCAGTTCGTCAAGTCCGCCAAGTGGCGCATCGGCGAGGAGCGGGCCCTGCGCGTCCTCGGCGAGTCCGGCGAGGGCGGCCCGGTCACCTGGCACAAGATGGGCGAGGGCTGGTCGTGGATCCAGCGGCCCGGAACCGAGGAGGACCACGCGGCGGACGCGCGCGAGGGCTGGGAGCAGATCAAGCGCGACCTCGCCGCCGAGACCTACACGCTGTACGTGCTGGACGAGTTCACCTACCCGATGAAGTGGGGATGGGTGGACGTCGAGGACGTCGTCGCGACGCTGCGGGACCGCCCGGGGTACCAGCACGTCGTCATCACCGGCCGCGACGCCGACCCGCGTCTGGTGGAGCTCGCCGACCTCGTCACCGAGATGGGGAAGGTCAAGCACCCCATGGACGCCGGCCAGAAGGGCCAGAAGGGCATCGAATGGTGACCGTGTCCCCGATCGCGCGGGCGGTCCGGTGAGGATCCCGCGTCTCGTCATCGCCGCTCCCGCCTCCGGGAGCGGCAAGACGACGGTCGCGACGGGGCTGATGGCCGCGCTGACCGCGTGCGGGCTCGACGTCTCGCCGCACAAGGTCGGACCGGACTACATCGACCCCGGCTACCACGCGCTCGCGGCCGGGCGGTCCGGTCGCAACCTCGATCCGTGGCTGACGTCGGAGGACCTCGTCGCGCCGCTGTTCCTGCACGGGGCGCGGGGCGCGGACGTCGCCGTGATCGAGGGCGTTATGGGGCTGTTCGACGGGGCCGAGGCCGCCGGCGGGGGCGGGTTCGCCTCCACGGCGCACGTGGCCCGGCTCCTGGACGCGCCGGTCGTCCTCGTCGTGGACGCCTCGTCGGCCGGCCGCTCGGTCGCCGCGCTGGTCCACGGCTTCGTGACGTACGACTCCACGGTGCGGATCGGCGGCGTGATCCTCAACCGGGTCGGGTCCGACCGGCACGAGCGGATCTGCCGGGCGGCGATCGAGGAGACCGGGCTGCCCGTGCTCGGCGTGCTGCGGCGCCACGCGGACGCCGGCACCCCGTCGCGTCACCTGGGCCTCATCCCGGCGGCCGAGCGCAGCGCCGACGCCGTACGGACCGTCGAGCGGCTCGGCGCCCTTGTGGCCGAGTCCTGCGACCTGCAGGGCCTGCTCGCCCTCGCCCACGGCGCACCGCCGATCACGGCCGACCCCTGGGACCCGGCGGAGCCGGAGTTCGCGGGTGCGCGTCCTGTTGTCGCGGTCGCGGGTGGTCCGGCGTTCACGTTCGGCTACACGGAGAACGACGAGCTCCTGAACGCCGCCGGGGCGGAGGTCGTCCCGTTCGACCCGCTGCGGGACGAGGCGCTGCCGGAGGGCACGCGCGGCGTCGTGATCGGCGGCGGCTTCCCCGAGATGTACGCTCCCGAACTCGCGGCCAACGAACCGCTGCGCCGCCAGGTCGCCGCGTTCGACGGGCCGATCTACGCCGAGTGCGCCGGTCTGCTCTACCTCGCCCGAACCCTCGACGGCGCGCCGATGTGCGGGGTCGTCGACGCGGAGGCGCGCATGACCTCCCGGCTCACCCTCGGCTACCGCGAGGCGGTCGCGGTGGCCGACTCGCCGGTGACCCGGACGGGTGAGCGCTTCCGGGGGCATGAGTTTCATCGCACGGCGGTGGTCTCCGGGCCGGGCGCCGAACCCGCCTGGCGATGGCCGGGGTCCGGGCCGGAGGGATTCGCCGGCCGGAACCGTCTTGCGTCCTACCTTCATCTCCATTGGGCTGGTAGTCCGGAGATGGCGAGCCGTTTCGCGGGAGCGTGCCGATGACGTTCGACGAGGGTGTGCTGTTGGAGACCCGGCGGCTGCTGCTGCGCCCGTTCGAGGAGGACGACGCCGACGACGTCCTGGCCGCGAGCCGCGACCCCGAGCTCCTCCGCTGGATGGCCTGGGCGCCCGCCCAGACCGCCGAGACCGCGCTCGCCTGGTGCGTCACGTACGCCCACATCGATCCGGCCCGCGGCGTCAACTTCGCGATCGTGGGCGGCGACCGGCTCGTCGGCGCCCTCGGCCTCGACCGCGCGGAGTGGACGGACGGCCGCGTCGAGATCGGCTACTGGATCGCGCCGTGGGCCCGGCGCAAGGGGTACGCCGTCGAGGCGACGCGCGGCGCCTCCGCGTACGCGTTCGAGAAGGGGATGCACCGGGTCGAGCTGCTGGCCGCCGTCGGCAACCACGCCTCGCAGGGCGTCGCGGAGAAGGCGGGCTTCACCCGGGAGGGCGTGCTGCGCCAGGCCGTGCTCACGCCGGCCGGGCGGGTCGACGCCGTGCTGTTCGGCCTGCTGGACGGCGAACTGCAATGAACCAGGAGAAACCGAGGCTCGTCGGCGTCGGCGTCGGGCCGGGCGACCCGGAGCTCGTCACCGTCCGCGGCGTGCGGGTCCTGCGCGAGGCGGACGTCGTGCTCGTCCCCGTCATGGCGCTGGACGAGCCGGGCCGCGCCGAATCGGTCGTGCGCGCCTACACCGACAAGGCCGAGCGCGTGGTGTTCGCGCTGAACGACACCGGCGGGTTGAGCGAGCGCCGGGTGACCGCCTGGGACGCCGCCGCGCGCCGGGTCGTCGAGGCGTTCGCCGACGGGGCGCGGACGGTGGCGTTCGCGACGATCGGCGACCCGAACGTCTACTCGACCTTCACCTACCTGGCCCGGACCGTACGCGAGCGGGAGCCGGACGTCGAGGTCGAGACCGTGCCGGGCGTCACCGCCATGCAGGACCTCGCCGCGCGGTCGGGGACCGTCCTGACCGAGGGCGACGAGTCGCTGTGCCTGCTGCCGCTGACCGGCGGCACCGATGGACTGCGCGCGGCGCTGGAGATCTGCGACACCGTCGTGGCGTACAAGTTCGGCCGGGTCGCCGAGGAGACCCTCGCCGTCGTACGGGACGCCGGGCGGCTCGACGACGCGGTGTACGGCGCGCGGCTGGGCCTGCCGGACGAGGAGGTCCGTGCGGCGAAGGGCCTCGAGGGGCCGGTGCCGTACCTGTCGACGCTGATCGTGCCGGGCCGCCGGACGACCACCGGCGGGAAGCTGAGAGGGAGAGAATGAGCGGACGCGTGGTGTTCGTCGGGGCGGGGCCGGGCGCGGCGGACCTGCTGACGTTCCGGGCCGCGAAGGCGATCGCCGAGGCGGACGTGGTGATCTGGGCGGCGAGCCTGGTCCACGAGGACGTGCTCCAGCACGCCCGCCCGGACGCGGAGATCGTCGACTCGGCGCGCCTGCCCATGGAGGGCGTGCTGCCGTACTACGAGCGCGCGGTCGCCGAGGGGCTGACCGTGGCGCGCATCCACTCCGGCGACCCCGCGCTGTGGGGGGCGCTGCAGGAGCAGCTCGACCGCTGCCGGGAGCTCGACCTGGACACCGAGGTGGTGCCGGGCGTGTCCAGCTTCTCCGCCGTCGCCGCCGCGGTCGGCCGGGAGCTGACGATCCCCGAGGTCGCCCAGTCGGTGGTCCTCACCCGGCTCGGCGGCGGGAAGACGCCGATGCCGCCGGGGGAGGAGGTCCGGGAGTTCGCCCGGCACGGCACGACGATGGCGCTGTTCCTGTCGGCGGCGCGGTCGAAGCAGCTGCAGGAGGAGCTCCTGGAGGGCGGGTACCCGCCCGAGACGCCCTGCGTGGTCGCCTACCAATGCACCTGGCCCGACGAGCTGATCGTGCGCTGCCGCCTGGACGCGCTGGAAGAGACCGTGAAGCAGCACAAGCTGTGGAAGCACACGCTCGTGCTGGTCGGCGCCGCGCTCGAGGCCGGCGGCACCCGCTCGCACCTGTACCACCCTGGGCACTTCCACGGCCACCGCCGCGCGGACCGTACGGCGCGCAAGGCGCTGCGGGGCGGCTGAGCGGGTGATGAGCACCCCCTACGAACCCGACATGCCGCGGACCATGAAGGTCCGCGGCAAGGCGCTGCGCACCGGCTGGACGACCGGTACCTGCGCCTCGGCGGCGGCCAAGGCCGCGGCGGAGGCGCTGGTCACGGGCGTCGCCCCGGAGGTCGTCGAGGTGGCGCTGCCGTCGGGCAACCGGGTGACGTTCGCGGTGGACTCCTGCCGGATCGGCGACGGGCGGGCCGAAGCAGTGGTGATCAAGGACGCGGGAGACGACCCTGACGTCACGCACGGTGCCCATCTGACGGCCGCGGTCTCGTGGCGGGACGAACCGGGCATCGAGCTGGACGGAGGCGTCGGCGTGGGGGTCGTCACCAAGCCCGGGCTCGGCCTGGAGCTCGGCGGCCCGGCGATCAACCCGGTGCCACGACGGATGATCCAACAGGCGGTGGGGGAGTCGGTGGACCTGAACACCCGAGGAGTGCGCGTCGTCATCTCGGTGCCCGACGGGGAGAAGATGGCACGCAAGACCACGAACAAACGGCTCGGCATCCTGGGCGGCATCTCGATCCTGGGCACGACCGGGATCGTCCGCCCGTTCTCGACGGCGTCGTGGCGGGCGAGCGTCGAGCAGGCGGTGTCGGTGATGGCCGCCCAAGGGGAGAAGACGCTGGTCCTGTGCACCGGCGGCCGTACCGAGCAGGGCGCGATGGCGATGCTGCCGAAGCTGCCCGACGTGTGCTTCGTCGAGGTCGGCGACTTCACCGGCGCGGCGCTGCGGCGGGCCGTGGAGCACGGCATCACCCAGGTGGTGTTCGTCGGGATGGCCGGCAAGCTCACCAAGCTCGCGTCCGGCGTGCTCATGACGCACTACACGCGCTCGAGGGTCGACACCGCGCTGCTCGGCGAGATCACCACCGCGATCGGCGGGCCGGACGACGTCGCCGCGGAGGTCGCCGAGGCCAACACCGCCCGGCACGCGTACGAGCTGTGGGAGTCCGCCGGCCTGCTCGGCCGCGCGGGCCGCGAACTGTGCCGCCGCGTCGCCGGGGTCCTGGAGCATTTCGCCGAGGACGAGGCCGCCAAGGTGCCCGGCGCGAACGGCGTTGCGGCGCAGGTGGTCCTCGTCGACTTCACCGGCAAGCGGATGATCGCGATGTACGGGCGGCTCGCCCGATGATCACGGTCGTGGGCTACGACGGCTCGCCGCTGCCCCAGACGGCGATGGACCGGCTCCAGAAGGCCTCGCTGGTGGTCGGCGGGCGGCGGCACTTGGAGGCGGTACGCCCGCCGGAGCACGCCCGCCGGATCGTGCTGGGCGACGTCCCGGCGGCGCTGGCCGAGATCGACGCGGCGGCCGGCGACGACGTCGTGGTGCTCGCCAGCGGCGACCCGGGGTTCTTCGGCATCCTGCGGTCGCTGCGCGAGCACGGGCACGCCCCGGAGGCCCTGCCCGCCGTCTCCTCGGTGGCCGCCGCGTTCGCCCGGATCGGCCTGCCGTGGGAGGACGCCGTCGTGGTCAGCGCGCACGGCCGCGACCCGCGCACGGCCGTCAACGCCTGCCGGGCGATGCCCAAGGTCGCCGTCCTCACCTCGCCCGCCTGCGGCCCCGGCGAGATCGGCGCCGAACTCGCCGGCTGGGACCGCGTCCTGTGGGTGGCCGAACGCCTCGGCGGCCCCGAGGAGCGGGTCGTCCGCTGCACCCCCGCCGAGGCCGCGACCCGCGACTGGTCCGACCCGAACCTCGTCATCGCCCTCGACGAGCACCGCCTCGGCGCCGGACGCGCGATCCCATCGGACGCCGGGAGCCATACGGGCCCCGGTCGTGCGGCGGCTGCCGGCCGCACGGAGGCCGTGGGTGGTATGGACACCGCCGGTCGTGCGGTGGCTGCCGGTCGCACGGACATGGCCGGCCGCATGGACGCCGACCGTGCCGAGGCCGGCCGTACGAACGCTGCAGGCCGTACAGCGGGCGGCTCGCCCGACGGTCCTGACGCCCTCGGCCGTCCGGGCGGCGACGCGCTGAACGGATCCGCGCTGAACGGGCTCGCGTTGAACGGATCCGCGTTGAACGGATCCGCGCAGGACGGATCCGCGCAGGACAGGCTCGCGCAGGATGGGCTCGCGCACCGTACGGGCCGTCGCGTGCACGACCAGCCCGCCGCGCCGCCGGACGGCTGGGCCTACGCCGACGACACCTACGAGCACCGCGCCGGGATGATCACCAAGTGGGAGGTGCGCGCCGTCGTCCTGTCGCGGCTGCGGCCGACGCTCGGCACGCTGATCTGGGACGTCGGCGCGGGCAGCGGCTCGGTCGGCGTCGAGTGCGCCGAGCACCACGCGGCCGTGATCGCGATCGAGCGCGACCCGGCCGCCTGCGAACTCATCCGGCGCAACGCCCGCTCGACCGGCGTACGGATCGTCGAGGGCGCCGCGCCCGAGGCGTACGACGGGCTGCCCGACCCGGACGCGGTCTTCGTCGGAGGCGGCGGCCTCGACGCGCTCAGCGGTGCCCTCGCGCGCCGTCCGGAGACGGCGGTGGCGACGTTCGCGGCGGTCGACCGGGCGGCGACCGCCCGCCGGCTGCTCGCCGACGCCGGCTACGCGGTCGAGGGCGTGCAGCTGGCCGCGTCGCGGTTCGCGGACCTGCCCGGCGGGTCGTTCCGCCTGGACGCGCAGAACCCGGTGTTCGTGCTGACGGGAAGGCTGCGGTGACAGGGCGGCCAGGCGCGCGGCGGATCCGGGGCAGCGCGGTGACGGAGTCGACGGGCGCGGAACGGGGCGGAGGAGACGCTGTGACGGAACTGGCGGGCACGCGGCCGATCGGGTCGTCGTGGCGACGGCGAGCGTCCATGCGGCGGCGGGGCAGACGGGTTGGAGCGGACGGTGACGAAGCCTGTGGGCACGCGGCGGATCAGGGTCGTCGCGGCGACGGCGAGCGGCCACACGGCGGCGGAGCAGCCGGTGGCGGTGAGCGTCCATGCGGCGGTGGAACAGGCAGCAGACCGGACGGACGCGCGGCGGACCGGCGTCGTCGTCGCGGCGACGGCGAGCGAACGGGCGCGGCCCGGATCGGAGGCGACGCTGTGATGGGGCGGATGGGCGTGGGGCGGATCGGCGTCGTCGCGGCGCGAGTGGGCGCCCGTACGGCGGCGAACCGGACGGACGCGCGGCGCCATGGCGTCGTCGTGGCGACGGCGAGCGGCCATGCGGCGGCGGAGCGGACGGGGCAGAGCGGGTGGTGACGGAGCAGCCGGGTGCGCGGCGGATCGGGGTCGTCGCGGCGACGGCGAGCGGGCGGACGGCGGCGGAGACGCTGCGGGCGGCCTGGCCGGACGAGGTTCGCGTCCTGACGGCCGAGAAGGCCGGCGACGCGCTGCGCGAGGCGTGGCGGACCTGTGACGCCATCGTGAGCTTCCTGGCCGTCGGCGCGACCGTACGCGTCCTCGCGCCGCTGCTCGGCCACAAGACCACCGACCCCGCCGTCGTCTGCGTGGACGAGTCGATGGCGTTCGCCGTCGCCGTCCTCGGCGGCCACCACGGGGCCAACCTTCTCGCGCACCGGCTCACGGGTGTGCTCGGCTGCACGCCGGTGGTGACCACCGCCAGCGACCGGAGCAACGTCACCCCGCTGGACTCGTACGGTGCCGACCTCGGGTTCACCGTGCACAACCCCGACCTGCTCGCCCACGTCGGCGCGGCCGTGCTGTCCGGTGAGCCGGTGCGGATCGAGGGCGCCGAAGGCCGGCCGCTGCCCCCGCTGCCGCCGAACGTCACCCCGGACGCCGAGGACGCCGCCCACCGCATCCTCGTCACCGACCACGCCGAGATGGACTGCATGTGTCACGAGGGCTGGTTCGGCGGCGCGCTCGTCTACCGGCCGAAGTCCCTCGTCGTCGGCGTCGGCTCGGCGCGCGGCGTCTCCGCCGAGGAGGTCGGCGCGCTGGTCGACGAGGCCCTGGCCGCCGCCGCGCTCGACCCGGTGTCGGTGCGGTGCCTGGCGACCGTCGACCTGAAGGCCGACGAGGAGGGCATCCTCCAGGCGGCGGCCGCACGCGGCTGGGAGGTCGTCACCTACCCGGCCGAGGACCTCGCCGCCGTCGCCGTCCCCAACCCCTCCGAGGTGGTCCGCGCCGAGGTCGGCACGCCCAGCGTCGCCGAGGCCGCCGCCCTGCGCGGCGCGCGCGAGCACGGCCGGGACGCCGAACTCGTCGTGGAGAAGCGCAAGTCGGCCAATGCCACCGCCGCGATCGCGCGGCTGAGGCCCCGCGGGCGCCTGTCGATCGTCGGCCTCGGCCCCGGCGCGCGCGACCTGCTCACCCCGAAGGCGATCGCCGTGCTGCAGCGGGCGTCCGTCGTCGTCGGCCTCGACCAGTATCTCGACCAGGTCCGCGACCTCCTCCGCCCCGGCACCCGCGTCATCGCGTCCGGCCTCGGCCAGGAGGAGGAACGCGCCCGTACCGCCGTCGCCGAGGCTTCGGCCGGGAACGCCGTCGCGCTCGTCGGCTCCGGCGACGCCGGCGTCTACGCCATGGCCAGCCCGGCGCTGGAGTTCGCCGACGCCGGCATCGACGTCGAGGGCGTGCCCGGCATCACGGCCGCGGTGGCGGCGTCGAACCTGCTCGGCGCGCCGCTCGGCCACGACCACGCGTACATCTCCCTGTCCGACCTGCACACCCCCTGGGAGGTCATCGAACGGAGGGTCACCGCCGCGGCCGTGGGCGACTTCACGGTGTGCTTCTACAACCCGCGCAGCCGGGCCCGCGACTGGCAGCTGCCGAAGGCCCTGGCGATCCTCGCCGCCCGCCGCCCGCCGGAGACGCCGGTCGGGTACGTCCGCAACGCCACCCGCCCCGACCAGACGGTGACGCTCACCACCCTCGCCGAGCTCGACCCGGCGCGGATCGACATGTTCACGGTCGTCATCGTCGGATCCAGCCGCAGCCGCGCCGTCGCCGGGCGCTTCGTCACCCCGCGCGGGTACCGATGGGCCTGACCGTACGCGTCACCGGACGCTGCCAGGGCTGCGGAGCCTGCCTCCTCACCTGCCCCGAACACGCCATCCGCCCGGACGCCGGATGGGCCGCGCACGGCGGCGACCCGCTGCGCGTCCTGCCCGACCGCTGCACCGGATGCGGCGAATGCGCCGAGATCTGCCCCGTCGACGCCATCGAAGAACTCCCGTGACCCGGATCGTCGGGTCGGCGAAGGAGGCCCTGTGACGACACCCCCCGTGCAAGCGGTGGCCGGGACCTGGACGCGCGCCGAACGCATGCGCCTGTCCGGGATCCTCGGCATCATCGCGATCCTGCACGTCGTCGGCTGGTCGCTGTACTTCTACTACTCCCACAACCTGGCGGCGGCCGGTTCGTTCACCGCCGCCGGTGTGACCGCGTACGTCCTCGGCATGCGGCACGCGTTCGACGCCGACCACATCGCCGCCATCGACGACACCACCCGCCTCATGCTGCAGCGCGGCCGCCGGTCCGTCGGCGTCGGCTTCTTCTTCGCCATGGGCCACTCGACCGTCGTCCTCGTACTCTCCACGGTGATCGCGCTGGCGGCGGGCGCGGCGACGACCGCGCAGATCGACTCCTTCCGGCAGGTCGGCGGCGCGATCTCGGTCGTCGTGGCGATGGGCTTCCTGCTGCTGGTCGCGGCCCTCAACGCGGTCGTGCTGCGCGGCATCGCCGGGCTGTGGCGGCGGATGACCCGCGGTGAGATGGACGAGAAGGAGCTGGAGCTCCAGCTCCTCAACCGCGGCCTGATGAACCGCATGCTCGGCGGGCGGGCCCGCACGCTGATCAGGTCGTCGTGGCACATGTACCCGGTCGGCCTGCTGTTCGGCCTGGGCCTGGAGACCGCCTCGGAGGTCACCCTTCTCGGGCTGGCGGCGCAGAGCGCCAGCCAGGGCGCGCTGCCGCTGCTGGCGACGCTGACCCTCCCGCTGCTGTTCGCGTCCGGGATGAGCGCGCTGGACACCTGCGACAGCCTGCTGATGACCCGCGCGTACTCCTGGGCGTTCCGCGGCCCGGCGCGCAAGCTCTACTACAACATGGCGACCACCGCGATGACGGTACTGATCGCCGGGTTCATCGGCAGCGTGTACCTCGCCGACCTGCTCGCGAAGTACGCCGGCGCGGCGTTCCTGGACTCCTACGCCTCCCTCGCCGACCGCTTCGAGTACCTCGGCTACGGAATCGTCGCCGTCTTCGTCATCTCCTGGCTCGTCGCGGCCGTCCTGTGGAGGGCAGGCCGGTTCGAGCAGCGCTACGGGAGCGGAACATGAACACCAGGACCATCCATCCGATCGAGGAACGGTCGTACGAGATCCTGCGGTCGCGGGTCGACCTCAGCCCGATGCCGCCGCTGTGGCGGGCCGTCGCCGAGCGGGTCATCCACGCCAGCGCGGACGTCGAGTACGCCGTCGACCTCGTCACCGACGAGGCCCACCTCGAACGCGGACTGCGGGCGCTGCGCGCCGGCGCGCCGATCGTCACCGACGTCGCCATGGTCGCCGCCGGGATCACCGCGCGCGAGACGATCTGCTCCGTCGCGGACCCGGCCGCCGCGCGAATGGCCCGGGCGGCGGGCATCACGCGCTCGGCGGCGGCGATCCGCCTGTCGTACGCCGAGGTCGGCAAGGGCGCGATCTGGGTGGTCGGCTGCGCGCCGACCGCTCTGGAGGAGATCATCGCGCGCGACGTCGATCCGGCCCTGGTGATCGGGCTGCCGGTCGGGTTCGTCGGGGCCGCCGAGTCCAAGGAGGCGCTGCGGAAGAGCGGGCTGCCCGCCGTCAGCAACGTCTCCGAGAAGGGCGGCTCCGCGGTCGCCGCCGCCGCGCTCAACGCCCTCCTCTACCACGAGGGCACCGTCGAGGGAGAAGGGAACGCATGACGCCGCTGCTGCTGGTCGGGCACGGAACCCGGGACGAGAGCGGGGCCGAGGAGTTCGGCCGGTTCGTCGAGCGGGTGCGGGGCCGGCTGCCGGCCGACGTGTCCGGGGGCTTCATCGAGCTGTCGCCACCGCCGCTCACCGACGCCGTGGCCGCGCTGTACGAGGCCGGGCACCGGCGCCTCGCCGCCGTGCCGCTCGTCCTCGTGGCCGCCGGGCACGGCAAGGGCGACATCCCCGGCGCGCTGGCCCGCGAGCGGGCGCGCCGGCCCGGGCTGTCGTACGCCTACGGCCGCCCGCTCGGCCCCCACCCGGGGCTGCTGGACCTCCTGGACGAGCGGCTGTCGGCCGTCCTGGACCCGGCCGAGCGCGCCGACACCGCCGTGCTGCTCGTCGGCCGCGGCTCGACCGACCCGGACGCCAACGCCGAGATCCACAAGGTCGCCCGGCTGTTGTGGGAGGGCCGGGGACTGGGCATGGTCGAGCCGGCGTTCGTATCGTTGGCCCGGCCCGACGTCCCCGAGGGCCTCGAACGCTGCCGCCGGCTCGGCGCGCGCCGCGTCGTCGTGCTGCCGTACTTCCTGTTCCCCGGCGTCCTGCCGGACCGCGTGGCAGAGCAGGCGGGGGCGTACGAGGGACTGGAGGTGCGGTGCGCCGACGTGATCGGCGACTGCGACGGCCTCGCCGACGTCGTCCTCGAACGCTACGAGGAGGCCCTGGCCGGCGACATCCGCATGAACTGCGACACCTGCGTCTACCGCATCGCCATGCCGGGCTTCGAGGACCGCGTCGGCGCGCCGCAGCTCCCGCACCACCACCCGGACGACCCCGCGCACGGCCACCACCATCACGGCCCGCACGCGCACGCCCATCCGGACGACCCGTCGCACGCCCATGCCAACTGACGTGGACCTGCGCCACCACGGCGACCAGGAGGTCGGTCCCGGACTGGTGGACCTCGCGGTCAACGTACGGCCGGGCACCCCGCCCGACTGGCTCGCCGCGCTGCTGCGCGACAGCGTCGCCGGGCTCGCCGCCTACCCCGACGCCGCCCGCGCGCGGGCGGCGGTGGCCCGCCGCCACGGCCGTACCCCCGATGAGGTCCTGCTGACCGCCGGCGCCGCGGAGGCGTTCGTCCTCCTCGCCCGGGTCCTCGCACCCCGGCGCGCGGTGGTCGTGCACCCGCAGTTCACCGAGCCGGAGGCCGCCCTCCGCGCCGCGGGCCACGAGCCGGACCGGGTCATCCTGCACGGCGACTTCCGGCTCGCTACGACGCCTGAGGGCGGCCGCCTGCGGGGCGACGCGGCGTCTGAGGGCGGCGGTTTGCGTGGCGGCGCGGCGCCGGAGGACGGTGGCTTGCAGGCCGGGGTGGTGCCGGAGGATGCCGACCTCGTCATGATCGGCAATCCGACCAATCCCACGTCGGTGCTGCACCCGGCGGCGGCGATCGCCGCGCTCGCCCGGCCGGGCCGGACGCTCGTGGTGGACGAGGCGTTCATGGACTGCGTCCCCGGCGAGACCGAGAGCCTGGCGTCCGAGGCCGGGGTCCCCGGGCTGGTCGTCATCCGCAGCCTCACCAAGACGTGGGGCCTGGCGGGCCTGCGCGTCGGCTACGTCCTCGCCGAGCCGTCCCTGATCGCCCGCCTGGCCGAGGCACAGCCGCTGTGGTCGGTGTCCACCCCCGCCCTGGTGGCGGCCGAGGCCTGCACGAGCCCGCGGGCCCTCGCCGAGGCGGACGCCTGGGCCCGCGACCTGCAGGTCGAACGCGACCGGCTGGCGGACGCGATCCGCGCGCTCGGCCTGCACGTCGTGCCCGAGGCGCGGGCCTCGTTCCTGTGCGTGCGCGTCCCCGACACGCCGGGCGGCCTGGCCGTACGCGCGGCACTGCGCGAACGCGGCTACGCGTTGCGGCGCGGCGACACCTTCCCAGGCCTGGGGCCCGACTGGCTGCGCGTCGCCGTCCGGGACGCCGCCACCGACGACGCGTTCACGGCCGCGCTCAAAGCGGTCCTCGGCGACACTCCACCGCCGTCCGCCTGTTAAATGATCATGGTACGGAATCCCTGCAACGAGGAGAACCGATGGACCTCATCGCCGAGACGATCGCCGCGATCCGGCCGCTGGACGAGACGGCCATGCGGGCAGCGCGCGAACGGCACGACAGGCTGACGAAACCGCGCGGCTCGCTCGGCGCCCTGGAAGAGCTGGGCGTCCGCCTGGCCGGCGTCGCGGAAACGTGTCCGCCGCCCCTGCCGGCGCCCGCCGCCGTCGCGGTCTTCGCCGGCGACCACGGCGTGCACGCCCAGGGCGTCACTCCCTGGCCGCAGGAGGTGACCGCCCAGATGGTGCAGAACTTCCTCGCCGGCGGAGCGGTCGTCAACGCCTTCGCCCGGCAGTCCGGCGCCGACGTCACCGTCGTCGACGTGGGCGTCAAGACCGACCTGCCGCCCGCGCCCGGGCTGCTGGTCCGGAAGGTGGCGAACGGCACCGCCGACATGACCCAGGGACCGGCGATGACCGCCGACGAGGCCCGCCGGGCCGTCGAGGTCGGCATCGAGATCGCCCAGGACCTTGTCGCGGCGGGCAACCGGTGCTTGATCACCGGCGACATGGGCATCGCCAACACCACGCCCTCCGCCGCCCTCATCGCCGCCTTCACCGGCCGCAGCGTCGAGGGCGTCACCGGGTACGGCACCGGCATCGACGACCTCACCCACGCCCGGAAGATCAAGGTCGTGCACACCGCCCTGGCCCGTGCCCGCACCGAACTCCCCGGCCACGACGGCAGCGACGGCGCCGATCCCCGGGTCGCCTCCGCCGACCCGCTCGCGGTCCTCGCGCAGGTCGGCGGGCTCGAGCACGCGGCGATCGCCGGCTTCATCCTCGGCGCCGCCGCCCAGCGCGTCCCCGTCCTGCTCGACGGCGTGATCGCCGGTGCCGCCGCGCTCGTGGCGGCGGCGCTCGCCCGGGGCGCACGCGACTACTGCGTGGCCGGCCACCGCTCCGCCGAACCGGGCCATGCCGCCGCGCTGTGGTTCCTGGAGCTGCGCCCGCTCATCGACCTCGAGATGCGGCTGGGCGAGGGGACCGGCGCCGTCCTCGCCCTGCCGGTCGTGAGCAGCGCCGTGCGCGTGCTGAACGAGGTCGCCACGTTCGACTCGGCGGGCGTCGCCGACAAGGACGCCGCCTCGCCGGATGGCCCCTGACCCGCACCGGCGACCACCGGATGGCCGCTGACCCGTGCTGGTGACCGTCGATGGCACCGGACCCGCACCGGTGATCGCCGGATGGCCCCTGACCACGGCCGGTGACCACCGGATGGCCGCTGGCCAGCGCTGGTGACCACCGATGGCCCGGACCGGTGCCGGTGACCGCCGGACGGCAGCCGATCCGTCCGGGTACCGGCCGGATGGCGCCTGACCAGGGCCGGTGACCACGGGATGGCCGCTGGCCCGCGCTGGTGACCACCGATGGCCCCGGACCGGTGCCGGTGACCACCGGACGGTGGCCGACCCACCCGGGTGCCTGCCGGATGGCACCGGACCGGCGCGGGTACCTTTGGTGCCGGACCGGACCGCTCACGCTTCGACCAGGAGATCCTTTCTTGCCGCCCTACCTTCTCGGTCTCCGTTTCGACGGTCGCCGTGTCGTCGTCATCGGTGGCGGACGCGTCGCTCAGCGGCGCGTGCCCACGCTGCTCGCCGCCGGCGCCGACGTGCTTCTGATCGCCCCTGAGGCGACGCCGATGCTCGAGGATCTCGCCGCCCGCGGCGAGTTCGCCTGGGAGCGCCGGGCGTACCGTCCGGGCGACTGCGACGGCGCCTGGCTCGTTCAGGCCTGCGCCGACGACGGCGACGTCAACGCGGCGGCCGCCGCCGAGGCCGAGAGCCGGCGGATCTGGTGCGTGCGCGCGGACGACGCGGAGCTGTCCCCGGCCTGGACTCCGGCGAGCGGCAGGGTCGGTGAGACCACCGTCGGCGTCCTCGCCGGGGGAGATCCGCGGCACGCCGCCGGCCTGCGCGACGTCATCGTCGACGGGCTGCGCGACGGCACCATCGGGGCGCGGCACTCGCGGCGGCGGCCCGTGGGCGTCGCGCTCGTCGGCGGCGGCCCCGGCGATCCGGGGCTGATCACCGTACGCGGGCGGCAGCTGCTGGCCGAGGCTGATGTTGTCGTCACCGACCGCCTCGCCCCGCGCGAACTCCTCGACGAGCTGTCCGCCGACGTGGAGATCATCGACGCGGCCAAGATCCCGTACGGCCGCTCGGTCACGCAGGAGCACATCAACGCCGCGCTCGTCGAGCACGCCAAGGCCGGCCGGTTCGTCGTGCGCCTGAAGGGCGGCGATCCGTTCGTGTTCGGCCGGGGCGCCGAGGAGGTGCTGCACTGCGTGCGGGAGGGCGTCCCGGTCACCGTCGTCCCGGGCATCACCAGCGCCATCGCCGTGCCCGCGGCGGTCGGTGTGCCCGTCACCCACCGCGGCGTGTCCCAGGAGTTCCACGTGGTGTCGGCACACGTCGCCCCGGGTGACCCCGCCTCGACGGTCGACTGGGAGGGCCTGGGCCGGGCCCAGGGCACGCTCATTCTGCTGATGGCGGTGGAGCGCATGAGGGTCATCGCCGACACGCTGATGCGCTATGGTCGGTCGCCTGACACTCCCGTCGCGGTCATCCAGAACGGTACGCTGCAGAGCCAGCGCGCCCTCACGACGACGCTTGCGGCGGTGGCGGATGACATGGCGGCCACCGGCGTACGGCCACCGGCGATCGTCGTCGTCGGCGAGGTCGTGCAGGTTGCACGAGAGATCGACATACTGAACGCGGATTTGGGGCGGACTCCGTGACACCCCCGGCTGACCAGAGCGCGATCAAACGCGCGGCTACACCCCTTCCACTCGATGAGGCCCTGGCCGATCTTCGGGACCAGATCGCCTCCTTCCAGTTCGTCCTTGACGCCCCCGGCGTCGAGGAGGCCCGTACGACCCAGCAGGACCTGATCAACCAGCTCGACGACTACCTCCTGCCGCGCGTGCGCCAAAAGGACGCCCCGCTGCTGGTGGTGCTCAGCGGGTCGACCGGCGCGGGCAAGTCCACGCTGGTCAACACGCTCGTCGGTGAGCGGGTCAGTGCGACCGGCGTGCTCCGGCCCACGACGAGCAGCCCGATCCTGGTCTGCCACCCCGACGACGCCGACTGGTGGCTCGACGAGCGGTACGTGCTGCCCGGCTTCGGGCGGGTGCCCGGCCCGGCGCCCGACGCCGTCGTCGGCGACCAGCTGGTGATCATGAAGAGCGACGTGCTGCCCAAGGGCCTGGCGCTGCTCGACAGCCCGGACGTCGACTCGGTGTTCGAGGATCATCACGAGTTCGCCTCCCAGTTCTTGTCGGCGGCCGACGTGTGGGTCTGCGTGACCACGGCGGCCCGCTACGCCGACGCGCTGGTCTGGCGCCTGCTGCACCGCGCCCGCGACCACGGCGCCACTCTCGGAGTCGTCCTGTCCCGCGTCCCGGAGGGCGGCGAGGAAGTCGTCGGGCACTTCACCGGGATGCTCAAGGACAACGGCCTGGAGCAGGCGGCGCAGTTCGTCATCCCCGAGACCACGGTCTCGGGCGGGATGCTGCCCTCCGAGGCGGCCGACGAGGTCCAGATGTGGCTGAGCGGCATCAGCGAGGATGAGGATGGCCGAGCGGAGGTCATCAGGTCTACTCTGGGTGGCGTGCTCGACACCTTCCGTACCCGCGTCCCCGAGCTGGCCGCGAAGGTCGAGGATCAGGTCGCCCTCCGTACGATGCTCCGCGAGGAGGTCGAGGCCGCCTACGCCACCGGCCTGGCCGAGCTGGACGAGGCCACCCGCAACGGCTCCCTGCTGCGCGGTGAGGTGCTCGCCCGCTGGCAGGACTTCGCGGGCACCGGCGACCTCGAGCGCGCCCTGCACGCCGGGCGCGGCCAGACCGGCCACCGCGGCAGCAGCCGGCGCAAGCGCAGCCCCGCGCGGGTCCGCGCGCTCAAGGCCGCCCTGCGCAGCGCGCTCGAGTCCCTCATCATGGCCGGTGCCGAGCGCGCCGCCGAGGAGGTCGTGAAGCGGTGGCAGGACCGGCCGGCCGGCGCCATGCTGCTGGCCGGGCGCGAGGAGGCGCTCGACCGCGCCTCCGCCGAGTTGCCCCGCCGCGTCACCCGAGCCGTCAGCGCCTGGCAGGACCACATCGCCGAGCTGATCCGGACCGAGGGCGTCACCAAGCGGTCGGTGGCCAAGTTCGTCTCCTACGACGACGAGGCCCTGGCCCTCGTGCTGATGGTCGGCCTGTTCGGCTTCGGCACCAGCGAGATCGCGGTGGAGGGCGGCACCAGCGCCGTGCCGCAGCGGCTGCTCAAGGCGCTGTTCGGCGCGGAGTCGCTGCGGAGCATGAGCGCCAAGGCGCGGGCCGACCTGCGCGGCCGCGTCGGCATGCTGTTCGACGAGGAGGGCATCCGGTTCGGGCAGGTGCTCGACGGCTCCGGTGTGCCCGACGAGACCACCCCTGTCCAGCTCTACCAGGCCACATACAACCTCGAGGTCGCCCGGTGACCGAGGAGGATCGCGACCGATGACGACGACCACCCCCGGCGTCTCCGGCACGTCCCAGGAGACCGAGCCAGAGCAGACGGAGCAGGCGACCCCGGCTCCCGAGCCGGCCGCACCGCCGTCCGACGCGTCCGGGCTCACGCCCCGCCTGGCCACGCTCGACCGGCTCGTCGAACTCGGCGACGGCCGCGTCGACCAGGCGCTCATGGACGACGCCGCCGAGCTGCTCGGCCGCGCCGGCCAGCGGCTGCGGCTGTCCGGCGACCACACGATCGTCGCGCTCGCCGGCGGCACCGGCAGCGGCAAGTCGTCGCTGTTCAACGCCGTCTGCGGTCTCGAGCTGTCCCCCACCGGCCTGCGCCGCCCGATGACCGCCGCCGCGCACGCCTGCGTCTGGGGCCTCGACGGCGCCGGACCGCTCCTGGACTGGCTCGAGATCGACAAGCGGCACCGCTACGCCCGGGCCAGCGCCCTCGACCAGACGACCGGCGGCGGCGCCGGCTCGCTGGAGGGCCTCATCCTGCTGGACCTGCCCGACCACGACTCCATCCGATCCGAGCAGGTCGCCGAGGTCGACCGGTACGTCGGCGTCGCCGACCTGCTGATCTGGGTGCTCGACCCGCAGAAGTACGCCGACTTCGCCGTGCACCGGCGCTACCTCGAGCCCCTGGCCGGACACGACGGCGTGAGCCTCATCGTCCTCAACCAGGTCGACCGCCTCGCGCCCGAAGAGATCGACGAGTGCGTCAAGGACCTGCGGCGCCTGCTGGAGGCCGAGGGCCTGCGCGACCCCCGCATCCTGACGACCTCGGCCAAGTCCGGCGCCGGGATCGACGACTTCCGCGAGGTCGTCGCGGACACCGTGGCCGCGCGGCGGGCCCGCACCCAACGCCTCGTCGCCGACCTGGACCGGCTCATCCAGCGGTTCGAAGGCGCCTTCGGCGACATGGAGCCGCCCACCACGGTCGACGCCAAGCGCACCGCCGCCCTCGTCGAGGCGCTCGTGGACGCCGCCGGCATCCCGGCCGTGGCCGAGGCGATGGAGAGCGCGTACGAACTCCGCGCCCTGGACTACGTCGGCTGGCCGCTCGCCCGCCTCGCCGCCCGGCTCCGCAGCGATCCGCTGCGCCGCATGCGCCTCGTCGAGCTCCGCGACGAGCTGCGTTCGGCGTTCACCACCCCCGTCAACGCTCAGCAGGCCCACGTCGACAACGCCCTGCAGGACGTCGCCGAGGACGTCGTACGCGACCTGCCGTCCTCCTGGCGGCGGTCGGTGCGCGAGGCCGGCCGGTCCAACGCCGAGGCGCTCCCCGAGGCTCTGGGCACCTCGCTCCGCGACGTCGTCCCCTCGTTCAACCAGGTGCCGGCCTGGTGGTGGGCGGTGCGCGTCTGGCAGTACCTCCTGCTCGTCGTCGCCGCCGTCGGCCTCGTCTGGCTCGGCGCGATCGGCGCCTTCGCCGGGCTGAAGCTGGCCCACGCGCCGACCCGCCTCCTCGGCGAGGCGGACGTCGCACCGTACGTCGGGCTGGTGTTCGTCTGCGTCCTCGGCCTCGGCGCACTGACCGCCCTGGCCGCCCGGAACATGATCGCCATGACGTCGGTGAAGCACAGCGAGCGGATGGAGCAGCAGATGCGCGAGGGTGTCGGCACCGCCGCCCGCGACCTCGTCATCGCGCCCATCGAACAGGAGCTCGCCGTGTACGCGCGGTTCCGCGACGAGGCGGGCCACGCGATCCGCGACGTCGCCCCCTAAGCACGCGGAGTTATCCACAGTTCACGGAGGGGCCTGGTGAGCGGGGTCTCGGATCCTCGACGGTGGGTGTGACGGCGGCGGCGTAGGGCCGCCGCGCACGCACCCGAGGAGCCTTAGTGAACGACGCGCTGATCACCGTCATCGGTTTCGTGGCCGCCGAGCCCCACTTCGAGGTCCTGTCCAGCGGCACCGCCCTGATGTCGCTCCGCATCGGCAGCACCCCGCGCCGCTTCGACCGCGACCTCGGCCAATGGCGCGACGAGGATCCGATGTTCCTGACCGTGACCTGCTGGCGGTCCCTGGCAACCAACCTCCAGGAAGTCGATCTCAAACGCGGCGATCCGGTCATCGTCACGGGCCGGCTCCGGCTCCGGGAGTACGCCAAGGACGGGCAGACGCGCTTCTCCGCCCAGATCGAGGCGACCACGGTCGGCCACGACCTCAGCCGCGGCGTCGCCCGGCTGCAGCGGTCCCAGCGCTCCGCCGTCAACCTCGCGGAGGACCGCCGGCAGGCCGACGACGTCGCCGACCGCTGGATCGAGGCGGAGGAGCGCACCGACGGCACCGAGGAGCTCACCCCCCAGGTCGCCGGGGGAGCCGACGAGTCCGACGAGACCACCGAGCCGCCCGCGTTCCGGGCGGTGGCCTGATGCGCCCTGCCGGCGTCTCCTGGGCCCGCACCGTGCAGGACACCGCGGCGCGGCCCGGGTAGACCGACCGGGAGCCTGGCACAGGGCGGAGCGCCACCCCGACGCACCGCCCTGTGCAGGTCGCCCCCGGACCTCCTTCGGCGCTCCGCTGCCCTTCGGGTGCTCCGGCGGCTCCCGGGTCTCTTCCGGTGGACGGGTGGCCCCGGGTCTCTTTCGGTGGACGGGCCGCCCTGGGTCTCTTTCGGTGGACGGGCCGCCCTGGGTCTCTTTCGGTGGACGGGCCGCCCTGGGTCTCTTTCGGTGGACGGGCCGCCCTGGGTCTCTTTCGGTGGACCGGCGGTACCCGGGTCTCCTTCGGGGATCGTGGTCCCGGGTGCCGTCAGGGGATGAGGATGGTCTTGCCGCTCGCGCGACCGGCCTCGGCGTCGCGGTGCACCGCCGGGAGCTCGGCGAGCGGACGGGCCGCCGTGATGTCCACGCGCATCGCGCCGCTGTCGACGAGGGCGACGAGCCCGGCGAGCTGGGCGGGATCGTTGCGGGCGACGAAGTGCGTCCCCGTCACGCCGGTCGCCGCCGGCGGCTTCACCGGGACGGTGATCGACACCAGCGCACCGCCAGGCCGGACGACCCGGCAGAGTGCCTCCGTGGCCTCGGCCGGTGTCGGAACGAGGTTGAACACCAGATCGACCGGGTGGTCGAGCGCCTCGTGCGGCGAGGCGCGCGTGTAGTCGATGATCTGTTCGGCGCCGTAGCCGCGGACCCGGTCCGCGCTCCGGGGCCCGGCGGTGGCGATCACGTGGGCGCCGACGTGACGGGCGAGCTGGACGGCGAACATCCCCACGCCGCCCCCCGCCCCGTTGATGAGGATCCGGGTACCCGGTTCGAGGCTCGCGTGTTCGAACAGTCCCTGCCAGGCGGTGAGACCGGCGACCGGGATCGCCGCCGCGTGGGCGAGCGGTATGGCGGCAGGCGCGTGCACCAGCCCGCCGGCCGGAGCCGTGAGGTACTCTGCCGCCGCGCCGCCCTCGTCGACACGGCCGACGACGTGATCGCCGACGCCGAAGCCTGAGGCACCGTCTCCGAGCTCGACCACCGTTCCGGAGGCCTCGGATCCGAGGGTGAACGGCAGCTCCACGGGGACGACGTCCCGCATGAAGCCGTTCCGGAAGCCGACGTCCGAAGGGTTGAACCCGGCCGCGGCCACCCGGACCAGCACCTCACCCGGTCCAGGGACGGGACGGGCCATCCGCTCGTAGCGGATCGCCTCGGGCCCGCCGAAGGCATGGACCCGTGCGGCCATCATCGTGGCGTTGGGGTTCGTGGCCCGCGGCCTCGATGCCGGTTCTGCTGTCATGAGCCGTCCTGTCTCAACCGATGCTTCGACCGCCGCGCGCCGGGACAGGGGCCTCGGCGATCTGCGAGTGACTCGACGGTACGAGCGGCGTGCGAGACGGCCAATGCGTGTTCGTCTCGGATCCCTACGAGATCGTCTCGTGGGAGCCGTCGTTACCATCCGGTGAATGGACGTGCTGAGCGACGTGATCGCCGTGATGCGCACCGGTGCGCCCCGGTCGGCCCGGGTGGAGTGGCAGGCGCCGTGGGGACAGCGGTTTCGGACGGTGCCGGGAGCGGCGGGCTTCCAGATCGTCCTGCGCGGATTCTGCTGGTTGATCCCAGAAGACGGGGATCCCGTTCCGCTGTCCGCCGGCGATGTGGTGTTCCTGCCGCACGGAGGGTCGCATGGTCTGGCCGACGCTCCCTCGACGCCCTTGGCCGAGCACACCTGCGATCCGCAGGACGACTCCCGGTTCGAACGCCGGTACGCCGCCTCACCCGCAGGCCGGCGCGGCGGCTCTCCGACCACGGTGACGGTGTGCGGGGCGTACCAACTCGACGCCGCTCGTGTCCACCCACTGCTGAGCGACCTGCCGCCGGTGCTGCATCTGCCCGCCAGGCTCGGACGTCATCCTCGACTGCGCGCCGCGGTCGAGCTGCTCGGCGCGGAGCTGGAAGAGCCACGGCCGGGGACCGACGCCCTCGTGCCCGCACTGCTGGACACCCTGCTCGTCTACATCCTGCGGGCCTGGTTCACCGAGCAGCCGGTGCGCAGCGGAACCGCCGGGTGGGCGGCGGCCCTCGCCGACCCGGCCATCAGCACCGCCCTGGAGGCGATCCATCGCGAGCCCGCGTATTCCTGGACCGTCGCCGACCTGGGTGCGCGGGCCGGGCTGTCGCGGGCCGCGTTCTCCCGGCGCTTCACGGCTCTGGTCGGGCGCCCGCCGCTGGCGTACCTGACCTGGTGGCGATTGACCACCGCAATGCGGCTGTTGCGCGGCACCGATGCCCCGCTGCACGCCGTGGCCCGACAGGTCGGGTACGCCTCGGAGTTCGCCTTCGCCAACGCGTTCAAGCGAGAGTTCGGCGTCGCCCCCGGACGCTACCGGCGCGACGGCCGCTCGGGAACGCCGAGCGGCCGTCGCCTCGATCGAGGTCAGCCGGAGCGGATCGGATAGACGTGGACACCGGCCTGGTCGCTGTTCGTGGACGTGTGCGACAGGCCCTTCGATGAGGTGTCGAGGAAGGAGCCGGGCACGCGGGATCCGGGGACCTCGAGATACGTGCCCGGGTCGCCCGAGCCGTTGGCGTAGCCGACGCCGGCCGAGGTGCCGCCCAGGCCGCTGTGGCCCCCGCTGAGGTCGCCGCTCTCCCAGCGCAGCTGCTTGTAGCGGAACACGATGTCGAACGCTCCGTCGCCGGCGTCGCCCCGGTCGACGAGGTAGAGCTCGAAGGAGTTCAGCGGGTCGGCGTGGCTTTCGTAGTAGCCGACCCCGTCGTACAGGACGCAGAATGCCCGCCGTCCCTGCACCGTGCCCATCCCGTACCGGACCGGCTGCGTTCCCCGGGCCCGGGTGTCGACGTCGGCCCACCACGGCGCGATGATCGGCTCCGTCATGTCCTTGAAGGGCTCCGGGGTGAAGTCGGAGAACGCCTTCTCGCCGAAGCTGACGTTGCCGTTGTTGTTCACCCAGAGCTGGGAGAACCGCCGTCCCTTGAAGTTCAAGCTGAACGGCAGGGTCACCTTCGGCCCGGACTGGTCGTCATTCGGCACCACCCGGTTGGCGTCGCAGCTCACATCGGCCTGATCGCCGTCGACCTGCAGGTCGTACCGGCCGGTGAAGCCGCCCGAGTCGAATACCCGGACCTCGTACCGCCCCGATTCGCGGAGCCCGGTGAAGCCCACCGAACCGCATCCCGGACCGCGCGTGCGGCCGAGCGGCCGGCCGCTGGGCGCGACCAGGGTGATCGCGAAGGTGCCGTCGCCGGGGCAGGCGCCCGGCGTGGTGATCCGGACGGACTGCCCGGCCTTGAGGTCGACGAGATAGCGGTCGGTGGCGTACGGCTTGTCCAGCGACCCCGACACCCGGCGGCCGAGCTGGAGCTGGGCGGTGTTCTCGATCGGGCCGCCCAGCGCGGAGAGGTCGACCGTGGACCGCATCCGCTGGGCGACGACCGCCGCGTTGTCGGCGAACCGCCGGTCACCGGCGAGGGCGACGTCCAGGATGCACTGCTCCAGCGCGGCGCCGGGCGCCACGCCCTTGTCCCGGCAGATCTTCTCCGCCGCGGCCCGCTCGGCCGCCGGAAGGTCGGCCACCGAGGCACGCTTCGGCGGCTCGATCGGCAGCGCGCCGTCCCGCGGGATCGTGCTGCGGAAGAACGACGTGTTCCCCTGGACCCGCCAGCTCGCGCCGAACTTCCCGTACAGCTGCTGGAAGTCGAGCGGGTCCTTGACCGGCGTGCCGTCCCGCGCGGTGAGGTCGTTGGTCGGATTGCTGTCGGCGTTGCCGAGCAGGCCCCGGACCTTCCCCCACCGGCTCTTGGCCAGCGTCAGGAACGCGTTGTCGGCGATCCAGCGACCGGCCATCAGCTCCGTGCCGTCCGGCCACCGGACCACCGCGCCGCGTACCTTGCCGAACGTGAGCACGGCGCCGCCGGGCAGCTTGGTCGTGACTCCCTCCTTGAGCGGGAGTCGCCTGCCGTCGAGGGTGGCCACCTGCGGATCCAGCGGCTCCGAGGTCGTGTCGTCGCCGAACGCGATCACCGAGCCGCCCACCCGTGCGGCCACACCGCGGTTGATCGACATCGACGTCGACCTGTGCGGCAGCCGGGTGTAGCGCCCCTGGACCATGAAGTTGTCGGTGGTCGACTCGGCCAGCACGTAGTCGCCTGCGCCCTGGAAGTCGACCGAGCCGCCGTCGAAGGTGACGAAGTGCGGGTCGCCGTACGATCCGCCGGTCGCCGGAGGCAGCGGCCCGTCGTCCTTGGTGGTACCGCCGTCACTGCCACCGCCACCGCCGCTGCCCGGCGGCACGCCGCCCGGCGGCAGGTCGCACTTGTCGGGCCCGGCAGCGGCGCCTTTGGCGGCCTCGAGCTGAGCCTTACAGGAGTTCTGGCACGCGTCGCCCTCCCCGTCGCCGTCCGAATCGGTCTGGTCCGGGTTGGGGACGGTGGGGCAGTTGTCGATTTTGAAGGTAGCCCCCGGCCACGGCTGGGCGTCCGGTACGCCGTCCCCGTCCTTGTCGTTGTGGGGGTAGAGGTTGCTGATGTCCCTCTTGATCTCGGGGAGCTCGGACTCGACGCGGAAGAGGAACGGTTTCCCGGCCACGGCACCGGGAGGGCCGCCCGGCTGCGGGGTCGCTTCGAGTCTGCTGAGCGCGATCGTCGCCCCCTTCTGAGCGGCCCACGAGCCCGGGAAACCGTCGCAGAAGTCGACCGAATCGAGCACCTCGAGCGTGGGCTTGGCGACGAGATCCACCCGCTTCAGCACGCCTCGCTCGTCGGCCTTGGGCACGAATTTGATCGGGCCCGTGAAGTTCCGCTCATCCGCGAAGGTCGTCGGTCCCGGGGGGAGAGTGACCTGCCCGGGCCCACCGGCGATGATTCCGGGAACCCGGGTCGTATTCGACCATTCGATCTGCACGTTCTTGCTGATCTCGCCGAAGTCCGAGAACTGCTTGGTGGTCGGCGTCTCCGGGGCCGCGAGCTCCGGCGGCGCGGCTTTGATCGTGCGGATCAGCTTCGTGAGCGCGCCGTCGATCGCGAACCTTGTCTCCACCGCGTCGCGGAACTGCGCGAGCGCGCCGGCGTCGGACACCTCGATCCGGTCGTGGTTGCGCAGCCCGCCCCGCATGAACATCTTGATCAACTCGGTTGACGTCGGGCTGGGGTCCGGTGGCTGGTTGCTCGTGCCGTCGAGGTACGGCAACAGCCCGAACATCAGGAACTCCCTGGCATGCAGGACCTGGGACCTGACGTCCTCGCCCTTGGACGGGCTGTACGGCTTGCACCATTCATCCGGGTAGTCCGGCAGGTCTGCCCGGACCTCGAGTCCCCGCAGCCGATCGAGCTGGAACACCAGCTCCTTGCCGACGACCTTGGTACGCGGCGTCGTCACGGTCATGTTGTCGGGATCGAGCCCCCTGACCACCGTCTCGGCCGGTTCGAGCCCCATCGCGCCCGGCTCGATGGCCACGGTGATCGGCTTGGCGAAGCGCAGGCCGCTGGGCGACAGGTCGAGGACGCCCGTGCCGAAGGCGTCCTTCGTCCCGGTGGCCTTCAGCGGCGTCAGATCCAGGTCGGTCGGCTTGTGCACCGCTCCCGCCGGAACCGTCACCCGCCACCCCTTCCCGGTGTACGAACCGCCGCCCGGACCGACCCGTACGGGCTTGGCGAGGTCCTGCACGGGCGTGTCGATGACCTGGCCGCGCCCGGCGGCCAGTCGGGCGACCGCCAGACCGGTGAGGCGCCCCGGCGCGCGGACCGAGACGGCGACGCCGCCGTCGGGCAGCCCGGTGAGGGTGTACCGGCCGCTGCCGTCGGTCTTGGCGGTGCGGGACCCGTAGCTCGCCGTGGCCCCGGCGACCGGCTTGCGCGTGGCGGCGTCCAGTACCCGGCCGGTCACCTGCCCGTGGGCCTTGCCCGATCGCTGCTGGACCGTCACCCGCTTGGTCACCCGTCGCTTACCGGAGTACGCCGTGACCGTCAGGCAGTTGTGGCGGGAGGGGCGCAGCAGCACCTCCACCGAGAACGTGCCCTGCCGCCCGGTGACGGCCATGGCCGGGAGGACGCCTCCGCCGACCATCACGATGGTCCGCGCGGTGGCGCGCCCGCGAAGCGTGACGCTGCCGGACCGGGTCCTACGCGGTGCGGACACCGTGAATCCGGTGTGTCCGAGGGCGGCCACGCGGTCCGCGGGACGTGCGGCCGGTGCCACCTTCGCGGCCTGCGCCGCCTCCGCGGTGGGCGGTGCCAGGCCGAACGCCATGGCGATCGCCGCGGTGACCGCCGTCGCCCGGACGGCCGCCCACCCGGCGATCGACGGCCGGGTTCGCCGATTACGCATTTAGCAACTCCCCGATAAAACCGTAAATGATTGACTAATCGGACGTTATTAACGCCGCATCCTCGTTTGCGTAAACAACGCCGCAGAAATGCCGATGCTAACCGGTGTTGCGAGTTTCGGCCGGTGAAATTATCGATATTCGTGACTGAAGCTTCGTAGGTGACTCCGCCGTGATCGCCCGGCCGCCGGAACGAGCGGACCTGCGTGGGGTGGCGGCGTGCCGGGGTGACGGCGCACTGGTTCGCCGCCCTGAGCCCTCACGCTAAGAACCGTGGCGATAACGCCGGTATCCCGAAAATTAGGGGGTTGACGGGTTGAAATTCCGGAAAGCGCGAGTTGCGGTCATGTCCGGCCATCGACGAAAAGCGGACGAGAGCCGCGCGAAGGGCATCGGCCGACCCCGGCTCGGCTCGGCGGTTCTGACACGCCGTGGCGGGCCGTCGGAGCGAGCGCGGTGCCGGGAGAGAGTCGCGTCGCCGGCGCAGGCCGGTGAACCGCCGTGTCGGGCTCCGGCCCGAGGCCGCGTGGCGTACGAGCACCGACCGGAGCGCTCGCTAAGAGGTTGGCCGCAAGCGGACAGGCCCGCGTGGCGTCGCCGCGTGGGTGGGGGAAGGGGACGTGGTGGTCGTCAGATCCAGGAGATGCCGCGCATCGTGCGTTCCTTCCGAGATGGCGCGTCCGCCGACGTGGGGAGTCGGCGGTGCGAGCACGTCAGGTGCGGCTCGGCGCGGTGCCCACCGACCCGGGTGGCCGCCGCCCGCCACCGGGCGCCCTAAGAAGGTACCGAATTTGTTGCCCACTCCGCACACATTGCAACTATCCTATTACTGAACGTGATTCGATCAAGAGTGCGCACGAGCCGCCGTCCTGCGTCGCGGGGGCCGTCCTGACGGGCGGTCACGGCCTGACCCGTAGGGGGATGAATGACGGCACTGCAGACCTCCGGCGACGGACGCGGTGACGTCGCCGCGATCCCGCGGCGATGGCCGTTGCTGGAGCAGCCGCCGCTGCTCGCCCCGTACGTCTTCGTGGTCGTCGCGCTGCACGCCGTGCTGATCGCCCTCGCGGTCACGCACACGACATGGTGCGCCCGAGCGCTGATCGTGTTCGGCGCCCTGCTGGCCTGTGGGGCGATCAGCATCGAGGCGTCGCGGCGGCTCGGCATGCCGGCGGGTGTCGCGCGTGACCTGCTGTCGGCGTGGTGGCTGCCCGCGGCGCTGCTGCTGCCGCCGGTGTACGCGCTGCTGATGCCGATCCCGTTGCAGATCCTGCTGCAGCTGCGGGTGCGCCGCACGATGCTGCACCGCCGGGCGATCGTCACGGCCGCCCACGGGCTCGCCGGCGCCGCCGCCTCCGTGGCGTTCCACGCCGTCATCCCGCACCCGCTCCGCGACGCGCACCAGTGGCTCATCGACCTCAACGCCATGATCCCCTCGGTGGTCGTGTGCGCCGTGCTCTTCACCCTGATCAACACGGCGATCGTCGTGGTCGCGGTGCACATCGCCAATCCCGAGTTGTGCTGGCGTGACGCCCTGTGGGACCGCGAGATCCTCCTGCTCGACACGGTGGAGGTGTGCGTGGGGATCCTCATCACCATCTCCTGCGCGCTCACCCCGCTGCTGCTGTTGATCGCGCTGCCTCCGGTGATGCTGCTGCAGCGCAGCCTGATCCACCACCAGCTGCGGAACGCCGCGCGGCTCGACGCCAAGACCGGCCTGCTGAACGCCGCGACCTGGCAGCTCGAGGCGAACACCGAGATCACCCGGGCCGTCCGCACCGACGAGTCGATCGCCCTCCTCCTGATCGACATCGACCATTTCAAACGGGTCAACGACGCGCACGGGCACCTGACCGGCGATCAGGTGCTGCACGGGGTGGCGACCACTCTGGTCCAGCAGCTGCGGGAGTACGACGTCGTGGGCCGGTTCGGCGGTGAGGAGTTCGCCGTGCTGCTCCCGCACGCCGACATGCTGGAGGCCTGCCGGGTGGCCGAACGGCTCCGCAGCCGCGTGGGCCGGATGTGCGTGCCCGCCGACGACGCGACCATAACGGTGACGATCTCGATCGGGGTGGCCCTGTTCCGCACGCACGGACACGATCTGATCGAGCTGCTCACGTCCGCGGATCTGGCGCTATACCGGGCCAAGGAGTCCGGCCGCAACCGGATCTGCCTGCCGGCGACGAAGAAGACCGGTGAGCGTCGCCAGATCACGGCGAGGCCATCCCCTCGAAGGCTTTAGTCTTGAGGGCATGCCGGAGTACATCTATACGATGCAGCGCGTGCGCAAGGCGCACGGCGACAAGGTGATTCTCGACGACGTCACCTTGAGCTTCCTGCCCGGAGCCAAGATCGGTGTGGTCGGGCCCAACGGCGCGGGTAAGTCCACGCTGCTGCGGATGATGGCCGGCCTCGAACAGCCTTCCAACGGTGAGGCCCGGCTCATGCCCGGGTTCACCGTCGGCATCCTCGCGCAGGAGCCGCCGCTCAACGAGGAGAAGACCGTCCTCGGCAACGTCGAGGAGGGCGTCGCCGAGACCAAGGCGATGCTCGACCGGTTCAACGAGATCGCCGAGCAGATGGCGACCGACTACTCCGACGAGCTGCTCGAGGAGATGGGCAAGCTGCAGGAGCAGCTCGACCATCGCAACGCCTGGGACCTCGACAGCCAGCTCGAGCAGGCGATGGACGCGCTGCGGTGCCCGCCCGGCGACGCCGACGTGACCAAGCTGTCCGGTGGCGAGCGGCGCCGCGTCGCGCTCTGCAAGCTGCTGCTGGAGGCGCCCGATCTCCTGCTGCTCGACGAGCCCACCAACCACCTCGACGCCGAGAGCGTGCAGTGGCTGGAGCAGTACCTCGAGAAGTACGCCGGCACGGTCCTGGCGGTCACCCACGACCGCTACTTCCTCGACAGGGTCGCCGGCTGGATCTGCGAGGTCGACCGCGGCCGTCTCGTCGGATACGAGGGCAACTACTCCACCTACCTGGAGAAGAAGGCCGAGCGCCTCAAGGTCGAGGGCCAGAAGGACGCCAAGAAGAAGAGGCGCCTGGAGCAGGAGCTCGAGTGGGTCCGCTCCAACCCGAAGGCCCGCCAGACCAAGAGCAAGGCCCGTCTGCAGCGCTACGAGGAGATGGCGGCCGAGGCGGCCAAGTACCGCAAGCTGGACTTCGAGGAGATCCAGATCCCGCCGGGCCCGCGCCTGGGCACCACGGTGATCGTCGCCGAGGACCTCACCAAGGGCTTCGACGACCGTCTCCTGATGGAGGACCTGTCCTTCAACCTGCCGCCCAACGGCATCGTCGGCGTGATCGGCCCGAACGGCGTCGGTAAGACGACGCTGTTCCGGATGATCGTCACTTCGGCCGGCGCGGGTGCGCCCGACGGCGTCACCGCGGACGAGAAGCCGGACGAGGGCATCCTCAAGGTCGGCGACACCGTCAAGATCTCCTATGTCGACCAGAGCCGGGGCGGCATCGCCCCGGACAAGAACGTCTGGCAGGTCGTCTCCGACGGCCTCGACCACATCAAGGTCGGCCAGGTCGAGATGCCGAGCCGCGCGTACGTCGCGGCGTTCGGTTTCAAGGGCCCGGACCAGCAGAAGCGGGCCGGCGTGCTGTCCGGCGGTGAGCGCAACCGCCTCAACCTCGCGCTCACCCTCAAGCAGGGCGGCAACGTGCTGCTGCTCGACGAGCCCACCAACGACCTCGACGTCGAGACGCTGAGCTCGCTGGAGAACGCCCTGCTGGAGTTCCCCGGCTGCGCCGTGATCACCTCGCACGACCGGTGGTTCCTCGACCGCATCGCCACCCACATCCTGGCGTGGGAAGAGGGCTCGAACTGGTTCTGGTTCGAGGGCAACTTCGCCGACTACGAGAAGAACAAGATCGAGCGGCTCGGCGCCGAGGCGGCCCGCCCGCACCGCGTCACCCACCGCAAGCTGACCCGCTGAGCGGTCGGCGCGGACACGCGAAGAGCGAAGCCCTCCCCCGGAAGGGGGAGGGCTGCTTTTTTGCGATGAGACCTTAGGGGAGTCCCCACGGCGGGGCGGCCGCAGCGGTCACCGGCGCGACCCGGGTGTCCGGTCGGGTGCCGGCCGGGTAGATGAGCGCCTCGTCGCCCTTGTGCAGCTCGATCTCCAGGACACCGCCGCTCTCGTGCCACTTCGCGGCTTTACCGTTGCGGCGCACCTCGTACGGGCCGGGCATGCCGCCGGGGATCAGCCGGAGGGGTTCGCCGGCCAGGCTGCGGATGCTGATGAAGGCCGTCCGGCCGTCGCGCCGTACGGCGGTGACGAGGAACGCGCCCTCCGTGCGAAGGTCCTGCATGGCCACGTCCGTCCAGGCGGACGGGATCGCGGGGAAGACCCGGATCGTGCCACCCCAGCTCTGCAGCAGCATGTCGTGCAGTGACTGGGCGCCCGACAGCGGCGTCTCCATCACCGGACCGGACTCGGCGTACATCGTGTTCGGCTTGACGTACGTGGTCAGGAGCGTGCTCAGGTTGGTGAGGGCGGAGTCGCCGTCGCCGAGCAGCGCGTTCATGGACGCGCCTCCGGTGAACGTGTAGCCCTGCTGGGCGCCCGGCAGCCCCAGCCAGTGGGCGAGCGAGCGCTTCAGCAGGTCCCGGTTGGCCGGGACGGTGACGTCCAGCAGGTGCAGCGGATGGAACCACAGCATGTGCGAGAAGTGCCGATGGCTGGTGGTGAGCTGAACGTCGGCGCCGATCCACAGCCCGTCGTCGCCCTGCGGAGGCGGGACGAGGCGGTTCAGGACGTCGTGCCACTTCGGGATCAGCGGATCATCGATCTTCAGACGCGCCGCCGCCTCCAGCAGGGCCTGGCAGCCCCAGGTGAGCAGGGCCAGGTCGTAGTTGCAGTCCCGGGTGGTGGCGTACTCGGGGGAGTACGTCGCCGGCAGGTGGAGGCGGCCGTCCGAGCCCTCCGTCAGGAAGTGCAGGTAGTAGTTGATCGCGCGGCGCAGCAGCGGGAACAGCATCGTCCGCAGCAGCGCGTCGTCCATGGTGTGCCGGTAGCGCATCCAGACGTCGTGCAGCGCCCAGGGCAGGTTACCGACCTCCGGCACACCGTAGTCGCCGCTCGGCACCTGCCCGGGGACGCCGAACGCGTCCGACAGGAGATTCTCCTGCGTGACCCGGCCGATCCCGGCCGAGTCGGACCGGTACTGCTCGGCTGTGTTGGCGACGAGGTTGTCGCGGTACCGGTCGAGGGAGTGGGTGAGCGAGTCGAGCTCGGTGTGGCCGGTGGCGTTGATCAGCCAGTACTCCAGCTGAACGTTGAGGTTCCACCAGGTGCCGGGCCACGGCGTCGGTTGCAGCCACTGCGCCGCGGTGCCGATCACCGGCCGGTCGACGCGTGTCGCGCAGGCCATCTTGTACAGCTGGATCCAGTAGAAGGCCTGCAGCCGGGCGTCCGGCAGTGACAGGAAGCTCTTCGGGTAGAAGCGGTGCCACCAGCGCCGGTGCTCGCGGGTCAGCTCGTCGAGCGGCGCGGCCCGCTTCAGCCGCTGGGCGGCGACGTCCGTCGCGGTCCGGTCGGGGAAGGTGTGGGCGACGGTGGCGAGCAGCGTCCGCCCGCCCACGTGCCATGCCGTCGTCGTCCGGCCGCCCGCGACCAGGTCCTGATCGCAGTGGTCGTCCGCGAGCACCGGGTCGGGGTTGTCCTTCAGCCCGGCCGGGCGCGGCTTGGAAGCCAGCCGTGGAGACACCGCCGGGAAGGGCGTGAACGTCCAGCCGACCTTCTCCCCGCCGGCCGGCGTCGCGTCGACGACAAGCAGGTCGCGGGTCGCGTGGACGAACGACCGGAGCGCGACCGTACCGGCGGTCGTGGTGATCGTTCCGGAGAGTTCGGCGTCCCAGAGGGAGAGCCGCAGGTCGACCCCTGTGACGTCGCCCGCGGTCTCCAGGGTCAGGTACCCGATGCGCAGCCGCGAGTGCCCGAACAGGGCGCCGACGCCATCCTGATGGTCGCGGACGCGGCTGTCGCCGAGTTCGAACGTGAGGCGTTGCCGGGTGGGATGGCGGTAGGCGGCCGCGCCGAAGGCGCCGTTGCCCAGGAACGGCCCTTCGAAGAAGGTGCCGGGCATCTGCTTCCAGCGCAGGTCGGATCCGGCGAGGAACGCGGCCCATTCCCGCTCGGTCCGCATGCCTTTCGGCGGCGAGGCGGCGGCCGTTGGGGACCCGGTGGGGAGGGCGTCGGCCGTCGCGGACCCCAAAGCGGTCGCGCCGATCGCGGTGGTGCCGATGGCGGTGGTCCGGAGAAAAGTGCGGCGGGAGGGAGAGGACACGGCGGGCTCCAGGAGGTCGGATGACATAGAGGGAACACGTCGACGTATGCGGCGTCAAGGGGTGTATTGGGACTTTGAGTCGCAAAGAGGTCGGACCTATCGGTCGATGGCTCTTGGTCGGCGACACTCCCGAGTCCCGCGAAGGCCGCCCCGCGCGCGTCTCGCCGCGACCGGACCGGGAGACTGGTGCCGGCTTCCGAAGCCGCTTCCCGCAGCCTCACGAGATGGATGACAGATGACCCAGCCCGCCGTCGACTCCGGTCACGTCGGCCCCTCGAGCGCGCATGTGCACGAGTTTCACGTGCGCTTTAGTGACATCGACTCGCTGGGGCATGTGAACAACTGCCGATACCTGACCTACCTCGAGGACGCGCGGGTGGCGATGTTCTTCACCGACCCGCAGCGGGAGGGACGCCGCCCGCTGCGCGGCATCGTCGTGGCACGGCACGAGATCGACTACCGACGGCCGTTGCTGCTGCGGCCCGAACCCGTCCGGGTGGAGACGCGGGTGACCGAGATCCGTGCCGCCAGCTTCGGCCTGGCGTACGACGTGCGCGATGACGAGCACGTGTACGCGCAGGCCACCTCGGTCATCGTCGGCTACGACCTGAAGGCGGGCCGGACCCGGCGATTCGACGAGCGTGAGCGGGCCTTCCTGGAGGCGTACGCCGCGACCGCCTGACGATCGCCGGCCCCCGACGAGGTCGACGGACGACCGGATCCCCGGCGGCCGCCGGGGATCCGGTCGTCCAGGGTCAGGCGTCGCGCCGGTGGATGAGGACCAGCGCCGCCGTCAGCGCCACGGCCGGGTACACGGCGATCACGAGGAACGCGTGGGTCATCGACGGAGCGCCGTGCTCCACGTGGAGGGAGACGAGCCGCCGGATCGCGTTGCCGGGCAGGGCGTTCTCGATGTCGATCACCCACTGGGCGCTGCCGTGGATGAGTTGCGGGGCGAGGAAGAGCAGCGCGACGAGCCCGCCGATCGCCGCCGCCGTGTGCCGCAGGAGCACGCCGAGGCCCGCTCCGACCAGGGCGACCGCGACCAGGTAGAACGTCGCCGCGACGATCGAGCGCACGGCGCCCGGATCGGTGATCGACAGGCCGATGTGCCGCTGGGCGAAAAGCGCCTGGCCGATCAGGAAGGTCGTCGTCGCGGTGACGGCCCCGACGGGGACGCTGACGGCTGTGATCACCGCGGCCTTGGCCGCCAGCACCGTACGCCGGCCGGGCACCGCGGTGAAGGTCGTGCGGATCAGGCCGCTGGAGTACTCGCCGGTCACGGTCAGGACGCCGAGTGTCGCGAAGATGAGCTGGGCGACCATGAAGCCGAGGTAGGGATCGGCCAGCGGGTCGACGCCGGCGCGCTGGGCCGGCGACATCCGCGGCCATTCGCCGACCTCGGAATTGGCCATGAGGACGCCCACGGTCACGGCGGACGCGAACGCGCACAGCAGCACCCACGCGGTGGAGCGCAGCGAACGCAGCTTGATCCATTCAGCCGCGAAGACGTCGGTGAAACGGGACAGGCGCGTCCCCGCGCCGGTCGGCAGGCTGACGGTGGTCATCGGAGCGTGCTCCCCTCCTGCTCGGCCCCGGCGCGGTATTCGACGCTGCCGGCGGTGAGCTCCATGAAGGCCTCCTCGAGGGAGGCGTTGCGCGGGGCGAGTTCATGGACGGCGACGCGGTGTTCCAGCGCGAGGTCGCCGATCCGCGCGGCCGTGAGGCCGGTGACCTCCACGGCGCCGTCGTCGCCCGGCTCGACCCGGGCTCCCGCACCGATCAGCACCCGGGCGAGTTCGCCGCCGTACGGTGTCCGCACGCGGACACGACGGTGCGAGGCGCGTTCGACGAACTCCGCCACGCCCATGTCGGCGATCAGACGTCCACGGCCGATGACGATGAGGTGGTCGGCGGTGTTCTCCATCTCGCTCATCAGATGGCTGGAGACGAGGACGGTGCGGCCCTCGCCCGCGAGCCGCCGGAACAGGTTCCTGATCCAGCGGATGCCCTCCGGGTCGAGCCCGTTGACCGGCTCGTCGAAGATGAGGATCTCCGGGTCGCCGAGCAGGGCCGCGGCGATGCCGAGGCGCTGCTTCATCCCCAGGCTGAACCCGCCGACGCGCTTGCGCGCGGCGGCCGTCAGCCCGACCTCGTCGAGGACCACGGGTACCCGGCTCGCCGGGATGCCGTTGCTGCGGGCGAGCGCGGCGAGGTGCCGGTCCGCCGTCCGCCCCGCGGGCACGGCGGTGGCGTCCAGCAACGCCCCGACGCGCAGCAGCGGCCGGTGCAGCGTGCGGAACGGGCGACCGCAGACGGTCGCCGCGCCGCTCGTCGGCGCGTCGAGGCCGAGGACCAGCCGCAGCGTGGTGGACTTGCCGGCGCCGTTCGGGCCGAGGAATCCGGTGACCCGGCCCGGGAGTACCTCCATGGACAGGCCGTCGACGGCGGTCGTCCCGTCGTACCGCTTGGTGAGCGCAGTTGTCTTGATCATGCCTTCCCCTTGGTTCGTCGTGCCCTCCACGGTGCGGCAGGGCCCTGCCGCACCGCGTCGGGCCGTGGGCCGCATTCGCGCGCTCGCCTGGGGCAAGGGGGACAGGCGTCCTTTCAGCCTGGAGACGGAGTCGGCGGTTCAGCCTGGAGACGGACGACCGGGACGGCGTCGGCGGGTTACGGTCGGCGCGTGGACCAACGGCCTCCGTTCACCCGGCGGCTGACCTTCGCGCACTGGGTCGGCCTCGACGTAGTGGTCGCGCTGCTGCTCACGGTCGCCCTGGTGTCGAGCGCGTGGGACGTACGGCCGTACTTCGGCGTGCCGGTGGTGATCGGCGTCGGGCTGGCCTGTGCGATCGCCGCGACGGTGGCGATCCGGCGGTGGCGGCCCGTCCTCGCGCTCGCGATGGCCGTCTCCGGGAGTGTGGTGTCGGCGTTCCTCGGGTTCTCCAAGGATCCGATGATCGCCCTCGCGCTCATCGTGTACATGGTGGCGCTGCTCAAGCCGGCCCGGACGGCGGCGGTCGCGCTCGTCGTCGTCGAGGCCGCGATGGCGGTCGATGCGGTCGCCGTCCGCGCGGTCGCGCCGTTCAGCGGTCCGAGCTCCCTCATCTCTCAGGTGGTCGCGACCGGCGTCGTCCAGCTCGCGGCCTGGTGCGCGGGCGTCGCGATGCGCCAGGCCCGCGCGTACGGCGAGGGACTGCGCGAACAGGCCGAGCGGCAGGCGCAGATCAAGGTGGAGCAGGCCCGGCGTGCGATCAGCGAGGAACGCCTGCGCATCGCGCGGGAGTTGCACGACGCGGTCGCGCACAGCATGAGCGTCATCGCGGTGCAGGCGGGGGTGGGGCACTACGTGATCGGAACCCGGCCCGACGAGGCCGCCAAGGCGCTCGCCGCGATCGAGACGACCAGCCGCGCCGTGCTGCAGGAGATGCGCGGGCTCCTCGGAGTGCTCCGGGACGAGACGCCCGGCGGCGCGGTGGCGCCGCCCGCGCGGGGCGTCGCCGACCTGCCCGCACTGGCCGAGCAGACCGGGCGTGCGGGCGTGCGCGTGGACCTTCAGCTGCGCGGGCGGCCCCGCGACCTGCCGTCCGGGATCGACCTGACGGTCTACCGGATCGTCCAGGAGGCCCTGACGAACGTGGTGAAGCACGCCGGGACGGACAACGGCCGCGTCCTGCTCACCTATGGCGCGGACGACCTGTGCGTCGAGGTGACCGACGACGGGGCGGGGTGTGATGGATCCGACGGCGGACACGGCCTGATCGGGATGCGCGAGCGGGTGGCGGCGTACGGCGGGGAGTTCAGCGCGGGACCGCTGCCGCTGCGCGGGTTCCGGGTGGCGGTCCGCCTGCCCATCGGTACGCCGGCGTGAGCGTCCGGGTGGTCGTCGTGGACGACCAGGCGCTGGTACGGGCGGGCTTCCGGGTGCTGGTGGAGACCGCGCCCGACCTGTCGGTGGTGGGCGAGGCCGGCACCGGCGTGGAGGCGGTGGAGCTGATCCGCCGGGAGCGGCCCGACGTGGTCCTCATGGACATCCAGATGCCCGAGCTGGACGGGATCGAGGCGACCAGGCGGGTGCTCGCCGATCCCGACCCGGTCCCGGTGCGGGTCCTGATGCTCACGACGTTCGATCTCGATCGGTACGTCTACGCCGCGCTGCGGGCGGGCGCCAGCGGGTTCCTGCTCAAGGACACGCCGCCCGCGGACCTGCTCGCCGCGATCAGAGTGATCGCGGCCGGAGAGGCGCTGCTCGCTCCGAGCGTGACCCGACGGCTCATCGCCGAGTTCACCCGCCGGCCCACGGTCCACGACCACCGCGCACTCGACGAGGTGACCGAGCGGGAGCGCGAGGTGCTCCGGCTGGTCGGCCGTGGCCTGTCCAACGCGGAGATCGCCGAGCACCTGCACGTGTCGATCGCGACCGCGAAATCCCACGTGAGCAGGTTGCTCATGAAGCTTCAAGCACGAGACCGGGCGCAGCTGGTCATCGCCGCGTACCAGTCCGGTCTCGTGGGGTGACGGCCGGCGTACGACGGGTTCGGCCGGGCGGCGACAGTTCCGTAACGAAGCCTGGGTAGATCGGGATTTCCGACCTCTTTGACCCCTACTGTCACGGTTGCATTCTCGCGATCCGACATAAAAGGGGTAGGAATGCGCAACCTCTCTCGAGGAATGCTGGCACTGCTGCTCGCGGCCGGGCTGGGCGGTGTCGGCGGCACCGCGCACGCGGCGCCCGTACGAGCGGCGGACGAGGACGTCCTTGCCAAGCTCAAGGCGATTCCCGGTATGACGGTGGAGGAGAAGACCTCCACCCTGACGGGGTACCGCTGGTTCTGGCTCAACTACCGGCAGCCGGTCGACCACCGGCACCCGGAACGCGGCTGGTTCGAGCAGCGCGTGCTGCTGGAGCACAAGTCCGCCGACCTGCCGATGGTCCTCTACACCAGCGGCTACAACACGCCGACGACGATGTTCCTGTCGGAGCCGACGGCGCTCGTCGGCGGCAACCAGATCTCGGTGGAGTACCGCTTCTTCACGCCTTCACGGCCCGAGCCGGCGGTGTGGAAGAAGGACACGATCTGGCAGGCCGCCACCGACGAGCACCGGCTGATCAAGGCTCTCAAGACCATCTACCACGGCAAGTGGATCTCGACCGGGGCGAGTAAGGGCGGCATGACCGCGACTTACCACAAGCGTTTCTACCCCTCGGACGTCGACGGCACGGTCGCCTACGTCGCGCCGAATGACGTCAACAACAAGGACGACAGCGCGTACGACCGGTTCTTCAAGACGGTCGGCACCGACCCCAAGTGCCGGACCAACCTGGAGAGCCTGCAGCGCGAACTGCTCAAGCGCCGCCCGCAGATCCTGGCACGGATGAGCGCCGACGCCGAGAAGGCCGGCAACACCTGGAAGATCATCAAGACCGTCGATCGGGCCTTCGAGAACTCGGTGATGGACTTCGAGTGGGCGTTCTGGCAGTACCACCTGCAGTCGGAGTGCAAGGACATCCCGGCGACGACCGCCTCGACCGACGCCATCTACTCCTACTTCGACAAGATCTCCGGCGCGCTGACCTACACCGACCAGGGCCTCGAGCCGTTCATCCCGTACTACTACCAGGCGGGCACGCAGCTCGGCTGGCCGTCGCCGAAGTTCACGCACCTGCACCCGCTGCTGCGCTACGAGAGCACCTACCAGCCGCGGACCTACGTCCCGGCGGACATCCCGATGCGGTTCGACCCGTCGGCGATGAAGGACATCGACCACTGGGTCCGCACCCGCGCGACCCACATGACGTTCATCTACGGCCAGAACGACCCGTGGGGTGCCGAGCCGTTCCGCGTCGGCCCGGGTAGCCGCGACTCCGCCGTGTACGTCGCGCCGGGCATGAACCACAGCGCCCACCTGATCGCCGCGCTGCCGGACGCGCAGCGTGCGCGGGTGACCGCCGACCTGCTCCGCTGGGCCGGCGTCTCCTCCGCGCAGGCGAAGGCCCTCTCGGTCCCGCAGGTCGCGGAGGACCCGATGCTGGCCCAGCGCCCGCCGCTCTAACGAATCACCCGCCGCGCTGAGCGCCTGCGCCCGGGCGGCACAGCGGGCCCCGTCGCCGATCCGGCGGCGGGGCCTTCGCATGTCGATGATCGTCTCATATTTCAAGACGCTAGTATCAGAATATGAGCAGACGATGGTCGGTCCTCATTGTCGGGTTGTTCGCCATGGTCGCCGGGTGCGCCTACCAGTACGGCCTGCCGTACCTCATCCCCGCCCTCCGGGCGGACGCCGGGCTCTCCCTGAGCCAGGCCGCCACGCTGATCTCCTGCCCCGTGGCGGGGCTCCTCGTCACCCTCGCTCTGTGGGGCGTGGCCGCGGACCGCTGGGGCGAGCGGGTCGTCCTCGCCACCGGCCTGACCGTGGCCGGCGGAGCGCTCCTGGCCGCCGCCGCCGTCCACCACCTGGTCGCGCTCGGCGCGTGCTTCTTCGTCGCCGGAGCCGGTGGCGCGTCCATCCACGCCGCCAGCGGCCGGCTCATCCTCGGCTGGTTCGCCGCCCACGAACGCGGCCTGGCGATGGGCGTACGCCAGACCGGACAACCGCTGGGCGTCGGCCTCGCGGCACTCGCCCTGCCGCCGCTCGCGGCGGGCACCGGGCTCGGCGGCGGACTGGTGTTCCTCGCCTGCTGCTGTCTCGCCGCCGCGCTGCTGGTGGCGGTCGTCGTCCGCGACCCCGCCCGTACGGGAGGGCACGAACCGCACGGCGGGCGCTCCCCGTACCGGACGCCGGTCCTGTGGCGGATCCACGCGGCGAGCGCGCTGCTCGTGGTGCCGCAGTTCGCGGTGGCGGCGTTCGCCCTCGTCTACCTGGTGGACGCGCGGGGCTGGGACGCCGCGACGGCCGGCCGGCTGCTGGCGGCCGCGCAGGTCGGCGGCGCCGCGGCGCGGCTGGCCGTCGGGCACTGGTCGGATCGCGCGGGCAGCCGACTGCGGCCGATGCGCCTCCTCGCGGCCGGGATCGGCGTCGTCATGCTCGCGCTCACCGCGGGCGCGCTGACCGGCTGGGGCGGCGCCTCCGTCGTGCTCGTCGTCGCGGCGGTGATCACGGTGACCACCAACGGACTGGCCTACACCGCCGTGGCGGAGTACGCCGGGCGCGCCTGGGCCGGCCGGGCGCTCGGCATCCAGAACACCGGGCAGAACCTGCTCGCGGCGGCGACCCCGCCCGTTCTCGGGTCTCTCGTCGGCGGATCCGACTACGGGACGGCCTTCGCCGTCGCGGTCGCGTTCCCCGTCGTCGCCGCCCTGCTGATCCCGGTACGGTCCGAAGGCGCGCCGGCCCACTCGGCGACACCGGAGCCGACCCGTGCGCGGAGCTGACCTGCGTTGGGTCGACCGGTGTGGAGCCCGGCCCCCGCGTGCAGGTGACCGGCGTGGAGTCGACTCGAGTGGGGCCCGGCCCGCGGCGGACCTGACCTGCGCAGAGCTGAGCCGCGTGGAGTCGACCCGCGTGGAGCCCGACCCGCGCGCGGAGCGGACCGGCGTGGCGTCGACTCGAATGGGGCCCGGCTCGCGTGCGGTGGTGACTCAGCCGGGGGCGTTGATCAGGCTGTTCGCCGCCATGACGAGGTAGTCCCAGAGCATGGTCTCGAGGGGCTCGGGCAGATCGAGCTCGTCGACGGCGTCGCGCATGTGGCCGAGCCAGGCGTCGTGCTCGGCCTTGCCGATCCGGAACGGCACGTGCCGCATGCGCAGCCGCGGATGGCCGCGCCGCTCGCCGTACGTGCGCGGACCGCCCCAGTACTGGATCAGGAACAGCCGCAGACGCTCCTCGGCCGGTCCCAGATCCTCTTCGGGATAGAGCGGGCGCAGCACGGGGTCGGCGGCCACCCCCTCGTAGAACCGGTGCACCAGGCGGCGGAAGGTCTCCTCGCCGCCGACCGCTTCGTAAAAAGTGACCTCTTGTGCCATGACGGGACCCAGCCTACGCGGCCGAGGTGTCCTCCTTGAACGTCGCGACGGCGACGCCGGCCGAGTCGAAGGCCTTCTTGACGCGTTCGCGCAGCTCCCGCGCGGTGTCGGCCTGCTTGCCCGGCGCCGTCTTGCAGACGACGCGGACGACGATCGCCTCCCCGGAGAGCGCCTGAACGCCCCAGACGGTCGGGTCCTCCAGGATGATCTCGTCCCACGGAGGCTCGGCCGCCAGCGCCGACGCGGTCTCGGTCAGGATCGTGCGGACCTTGTCGAGGTCGACGTCGTACTCGACCGGGACGTCGAGGACCACACGGGCCCAGTTCTGCGACTCGTTGCCGACCCGTTTGATCTCCCCGTTCGGGACGTACCAGACGACGCCGTTGACGTCGCGCAGGCGGGTCGTGCGCAGGGTGACCGCCTCCACCGTGCCCTTGGCGCCGCCGACGTCGATGACGTCTCCGACGCCGTACTGGTCCTCCAGCAGCATGAACATGCCCGTGAGGAAGTCCTTCACGAGGTTCTGGGCGCCGAAGGCGACCGCGACGCCGATGATGCTGGCGCTGGCCAGGAACGGCGTGAGGTCGAGCCCGAGGTAACCGAGCACGGTGAGGGCGGCGGCGCCGAGGATGATCATCGAGGAGATGCTCCGCAGCACCGACCCCATCGTCTCGGCCCGCTGCCGGCGCCGCTCGCTGACCAGTACGGGGCTGCCATCGAAGATCGTGCGGGTCTTCTCGCGGAGCCGCTCGGACATCGTGCCCTCGGCCATCCGCACGGTGACCTTGGTGATCAGCTTGTGCGTGAGCCTGCGCAGGACGAGCGCGATCGTGATCGTGAGGATGAGCTTGAGCGTCCAGGTGATCGGGCTCGTCCCGTCGAGCCACTGGTGGTACCAGCTGGCGAGATGCTCGTTGTGCGTGATCTGCCACGTCCACCGGCAACCTGTGCTGGGCACGGTCTGGACGGTCCCGTTGCCGAGCTTTTCCGTGCAGGCACCGGTGAGTGAGCCGTTGTCCTTAAGGAACGGCAAGACCGTCATCGGGTGACGCGCGAACACGAGACATCCTCCTGGCGGTGCCCGTGCGGGGCGACCACGTTCGACCGGCGAACCTACCCGATGGATGGTAGGCGACGGCTGGACGTCTCTTGCGCGATCTTGATGAACGGGCCCCGCGGAGCCGGTCAGTCCGCGCCACTGGCAACAGGCTCCGCGGGGGGACTCGCTAGGCGGTGCGCACCTCTAGGACACGTGCCACCTTCACCGCCGCGCCGCACGGGTCGTCGACGTCGTGCATCGGCTCGCCCCACGACCACCAGAAGTACCAGGACCGCTGGTCGAGGGTGCCGGGCGCCGGCGCGCACATGACGTTCTCGGACAGGCTCGCGGCGTCCGGGTTGACGACCCGGCAGAACGCCGGGCCGGAGCGGCTGCGGACCACGCGGGCCACCAGGCCGCGCTCGCCTAATTCACGGACCAGACCTTCGAGATATCCCAGTCGACGTTCGTCGAACATGGTGTGCCTCCCTCACCAAGTGAACTCACCTCGCTACGCGGTGCGAGAATCGCAAGCCGCCGCGAAGCGGTCAAGGCCGGGACGGAGGGCCTGGAGACCATCTTCTGTCCACATGGGTAGAGGTTTTTGCACTGACGTTGGATCTTTATCTGCTCCGGTATGGGGAGAGAGACCGTATCGCTTGCGTTTCTGACTGATTCGGTTGGCGTATCGCGATGCCGGAGTTACGCTGCGTACGCGAGATTTCATCTCCGTGGCCATGAGTTATCCGGTCGGACCTTTCCCCCCAAGGAGGCCGGGAAGTGACAGATCCCCCTCAAACGGAAGTGCCGGATCCCCGCAAAAAGGATCCACCTCGCAAAGAAGCCGATACTGCACGTTGTATCCGTGCTCGTGGGCTGGCGCAAGGTCATGCGCCACCTGACATTGCGAGGGAAATTCACGATCAATGCGGGCCGATCTTCGGAACGAGTCAGATCAAAGCCCAGCGACTCGCGCACGGCATCGCGCTGTCCGATGTCGTCGCGCAGGTCAGAGCGCTTTACGAGCTGGAGGGAAAGACGCGTCCCAAGCTCGGTGAGACGCTGCTGTCAGCGTACGAGAGCGGCTATAAGCGCCCGGGCCCCGAATATCTGCACTACCTGTGCAGCGTCTACCGCGTCGAACCCCCGGACCTCGGCTTTCAAGGGCCGTGTGTCTGCGGCCACCGGCACGAACGCCCACGAGCCGGTGATCAGGACAGGATGGCCCGCGAGCCCGACAGTGTGATCAGGCCGCGTGCCGTCCTCGCGGACAGCAGCGAGTGGGCGGCCAATTTCGAACGTACCTCCGGTCCGCGCATCTCCCGGGTCCATTACCGCGCCGAAGACCCGGGCGGCAAGGACGGAGACGAGGAGGACATAGTGCTTCGTCGGACCCTTCTGCAACTGCTGGCCGGAGCAGGCGTGGTGCTCGACGGCCAGATCCTGGGGGCGGTGGACGGCATCCGCCGCCGGATGGACGACACCCTCGTCAACGCGACCGTGTCGCCGACCATGCTCGATCAGTGGGAGGAGACCGTACAGGGATACGGGCAGCAGTACATGTCGACGCCGCCGCTACGGCTGCTCTGCGACGTCCTGCTGGACTTCAGTGAGGTCCGTCGCATGTGCGAGCAACGGCAGCCGATCGAGCTGCAGGAACGACTGTGCCGCATCGCGGCGCAGCTGTCCGGCATGGCCGGCGTCATCATGATCGACCTCGGTGACCACCGGCTCTCCCGCTCCTTCTTCCGGACCGCCCGCACGGCCGCCGACGAGACCGGCGACCGCGCGCTGCGCGCCTGGGTCAGCGTGCGCGAGTCGCTGGTGCCGATGTACTACGGCGACCCGCGCGAGGCCCTGCATCTGGCGCGCCGGGCGCAGGACCTGGCCGGTCGCGCGCCCAGCGTGGCCGGCGCGATGGCGCCCATCGTCGAGGCGCGCGCCCTCGGCATGCTCGTCAAACGGGGGCGGGGCGAAGCCGTCCCCAGCGCCAAGCGCGCGCTCGCCCGCGGCCAGGCGGTCTTCTCCCAGCTCGGAAAGGACCAGGTCAAGGACACCGCCTTCGGCTACACCGAACGCCAGCTCGCCTTCCACATGGGCGACACCTACACCAACCTCGGCGACCACGGGAACGCCGAGGAGACCCTCCGGAAGGCACTGACCCTCTATCCCACCACCGAAGAGCTCGACCGCACCCTGATCTGGCTCGACCGGGCGTCGTGCCGGCTCCAGGAGGGAGAACCGGAAGAGGCGCTGCGCACCGCAAAGGAGACCATCCTCGCGGTGTCCGCGGCGCACCGTACCGACATCGTGATCCACCGGGCCCGCCAGCTCGCCAGCGCCGTGGTAGCGCAGTACGGCGACATCCGGGCGGCCCGCGAGTTCCGTGACGCGCTGGCCGCACCGGCCACGGCGGGGATCACCAGGAAGCAGGCCTGACCGGTGGGCCGTCCACCGGTCATCGCCTCGGCGCTACCCCGGCGGCTCTGCTCCGAGCCCCCCACGTGGGAGTTCGCGGGCCTCCGCATCCGGCGCTACACCCCCCACGACCATCGGGCGGTGTTCGCCCTCCACCAGGAATGCCTGTTCCAGGTGGGCCTGCGCCCCGGCGACGGCGTGTACTACGACGACGACTTCACCAACATCGAGGAGGTCTATCTCCGAGGCCGCGGCGAGTTCCTCGTGGGGGAGGTGAGCGGACAGGTCGCGGCACTCGGCGGGCTCCGGCGCGTCGACGACCTGACCGCCGAGATGGTCCGCCTCCGCGTCCGTCCCGACCTGCAGGGCCGCGGATACGGCGCGGCGCTCGTCACCGTCCTGGAGCAGCGCGCCGCCGAGCTCGGCTGCCGCCGGCTCCGGGCCGACACCACCGTCAAGCAACGGGTCGCGATCGCTCTGTACCGCTCGTACGGCTGGCGGGAGATCGCGCGCGAGGCGACGGGAGACACCGTCACCGTCTTCTACGAGAAACGACTGGAATAGGGGGCCGTGAGCGGCGGCGGCGCCGGACTCCGCCGCCGCTCACGACACACCAGCGGATCGATGGTCGACCGTGAACGGAACACTCAGGTCACGGCGGATGCGGCCTGCCGCATCCGCCGTGGGCGTCGTGGGCGCGGACGCGTTCATCCGGACGCGGTGCCGCCCCGCAGGTAGGCGAGCACCGCCAGCACCCTGCGGTGCGTGTCCTCCGCCGGGGGCAGGTCGAGCTTGGTGAGGATGCTGCCGACGTGCTTGCCGACCGTCGCCTCGGAGACGACGAGGATCCGGGCGATGGCGGTGTTCGAGTGGCCCTCGGCGATGAGACCGAGCACCTCCCGCTCACGCGCCGACAGCCTCGCCAGCGGATCGCGCTGCCGGCGCAGCAACTGGCGCACGACCTGCGGATCGACCACGGTCCCGCCGTCCGTCACCCGTCGCAGCGAGCCGACGAACTCCTCGACGTCGACCACCCGGTCCTTGAGGAGATACCCCACTCCCCGGCCGTCTCCCGAGTCGAGCAGGTCGGCCGCGTAGCTGAGCTCGACGTACTGACTCAGCGCCACCACGGGCAGGCCCGGGTGGGCGCGGCGCAGCGCGACCGCGGCGCGCAGACCCTCATCGCTGAACCCGGGAGGCATCCGGATGTCGGTCACCACCAGGTCCGGGCGGTGCTCGGCCACGGCGGCCACGAGCGCGTCCGCGTCACCGGCCGTGGCCACGACCTCGAAGCCGAACCGGCCGAGCAGCCCGGCCAGCCCTTCCCGCAACAGCACCCCGTCCTCGGCGAGGACCACCCGGATCGTTACCGCAGGTCGCACGGAAGCTCCACATGGACGACGGTCGGCCCGCCCACCGGGCTCGACAGGAGCATTCTGCCGTCGATCACGGCCACCCGGTCCGCCAGGCCCGTGAGCCCGCTCCCCGCGCGCGGGTCGGCTCCGCCGTCCCCGTCGTCGCGGATCTCCACGGTGAGCAGGCCGGCCTCCCGCCGTACGGTGACGACCGCCTCCGAAGCGCCACTGTGCTTGGCGACGTTGGTGAGCGCCTCCGAGACGACGAAGTAGGCGGTGCCCTCGACATGGGCCGGCAGGCGGTCCGGCAGCTCGGCGTCCACCGTCACCGGGATGGAAGACCGGTCCGCGATCTCGCGCAGCGCGGCGGCCAGCCCCCGGTCCGTGAGCACCCGCGGGTGGATGCCGCGGATCAGTTCCCGCAGCTCCGTCATCAGCCGTTTGGCCTCTTCGTGGGCCTCGCCCACGCTCCGGGCGGCGGGGGAGTCGGCCGGGACGTCCAGCCTGGCCAGGCCGAGCTGCAGGGTGAGGCTCAGGAGACGCTGCTGCGCGCCGTCGTGCAGATCGCGTTCGATGCGCCGCCGCTCCGCCTCGAACGCGTCGACCAGCCGGGCGCGCGACCGCGACACCTCGACGAGCTCGGCGCGCAGCCGCTCGTCGGGCCCGTGCCGCAGCAGCGAGCGCGCCACGGCCGCGTGGGCACCGGCGACCACCGCGAGCACGTACGGGAGGACGGGGAGCAGCACCAGCCCGGCGAGCGCGTACGGGAGGGCCTGCCACGGGTCGTCGACACTGGTGAACCCGAGCGCCACGGTGCCGTCACGCGCCAGCAGCGGACTGATGAGGAACGCGCCGATCAGCAGCGCGAACAGCAGCAGGGCCAGGGACAACACCGGGACGACCGCGACGAACACGCAGAGGTAGCCCAGCTCGCGCCAGGTCGCCGCCTCGGTGTACCGGGTCCGCAGCCACGACCACGGGCCGCGGACCGTACGGTGCCCGGACGCCACGGGCCGTACGTCCACGAGGCGCAGTCGGCGGCGTTCCAGCTCGGCCAGCGGAACGGCGATCAGCGGGCCGGCCCCGGCGACGAGCACCACGCCGAGAAGACCGAACAGCGCGACCGCGACCGGCGCCGGATGGGCGTCCGTCGCCCGCCGCGTCGCGACCACCAACGGCAGGGCGAGCACGGCCACCGGCACGGCCGCCACGGTCAACGGCAGGGCCGCCGTCAGCAGGTACGCCAAACACCGCCACGGCCAGCCGCCGACCAGGAAACGACGCCGCAGCATCGCCTCGAACGCGGTACGGGGCGCAGAGGACACGCACGTACGGTAACCGCGCCTCGGCGTCGTTCGTGCGGAGATACGCCGTGACCGGTGGTCCGCCGTGATGCCCGGGGCCTTGCCGCCGTTGCGGACGGCGAGGTGACTGGGTCGTCCCGATTCGCGGGGGCAACGCCGGCGGCAAGGTCACTGAGTCGCGTGTTCTTCCGCGTGGCGGAGTGGGCGTCGATAATCGGGCGATGGTGCGAGTGGGATCGATCGTGATGGGCGTTTCGGACGTGCGGCGGGCCGTGGAGTTCTGGAGTCGGGCGCTGGATTACGTGCCGCGTGAGGAGCCGACGGAGACGTGGGTGGTGCTCGCGCCGGCGTCCGGTGATGGGCCGAACATCTCGCTCGGCCTGTCCGAGACGCCGGTGCAGGACCGGCCGCGGGTGCACCTCGACCTGTACACCGCCGACCAGGCCGCCGAGGTCGACCGGCTGGTCGGCCTCGGCGCGTCGCACGTGGACTGGCAGGACTATCCGGAGGACGCGGACTTCGTCGTGCTCGCGGACACGGAGGGCAACCGCTTCTGCGTGATCGCGTACGGCTGACCCGGCGGACGGCGCCGCCGGCGGTCACGGAGGTAGGGCCAGACATACCTCGAGTTGGTGTCCTGGGCTGATGTTCCCGGTTCCCCCGGACGATGAGATCGCCTTATGACGGAGGGACAGGCGATCGGGCGGGCGTGGCATGCGGGGCCCGCCGCGCCGGCGGTGGAGTTGCGCGAGGTCAGCAGGGAGTACGGGCGCGGGGACGCGACGGTCCGGGCGCTCGACGGAGTGAGCATCGGGTTTCCCGCCGGGTCGTGGACGGCCGTGATGGGGCCGTCGGGGTCGGGGAAGTCGACCCTGCTGCACTGCGCGGCCGGGCTGGAGAAGGCGAGCGGCGGGCGGGTCCTGCTGAGAGGGCAGGACATCACCTCCGCGCCGGACAGCGCTCTCACCGCCCTGCGGCGGCACACCGTCGGGTTCGTCTTCCAGACCTTCAACCTGGTCGGCTCGCTCACCACGGAGCAGAACGTCGCGCTGCCGCTGAAGCTCGCTCGGCGCACGGTCTCCCGCCAGGCCGTGCGCGAGGTGCTGGACGCCGTCGGCCTGGGGGACCGGCTGCGGCACCGGCCCCGGGAGCTCTCGGGCGGGCAGCAGCAGCGGGTGGCGATCGCGCGGGCGATGGTGACGCGGCCCGCGGTGCTGTTCGCCGACGAGCCGACGGGCGCGCTGGACTCGGCGTCGGCCCGTACGGTGCTCGAGCTGTTGCGGACCATGGTCGACTCGGCCGGACAGACGATCGTCATGGTCACCCACGATCCCGCCGCGGCGGCGCGGGCCGACGCGGTGGTGTTCCTGTCGGACGGCAGGGTCGTCGACCAGGCGATGCGCCCGTCGGCCCGGGAGGTCGCCGACCGGCTCGCGCGGCTGGAGGGCTGAGCATGCCGGGGATCGCCTTCAGTAACTTCCGGGAGCACCGGCGCCTGTTCACCGGCGCCATCCTGGCCGTCGCCCTGGGCGTCGCGCTGATGCAGTCCTCGCTGTCGGTGATGGCGGCGGTGTCCGAGGCCCGGATCCCCGCGGGGCTGTCCGGCCAGGCCCGGGAGCGGATCCGGGACGCCTACGCGGGGGCCGCGACGCTGCTCGGCATGACGGTCATGCTCGCGGGGTTCCTCGCGCTGTTCATCGTCGGCTCGACGTTCGCCTTCACCGTGGCCCAGCGCCGCCGCGAGCTCGCCCTGCTGCGGCTGGCCGGGGCGAGCCGTCCGCAGATCGTCATGCTGCTGGTCGGGGAGGCCGCGCTGCTCGGCACGGCCGGTGCGACGGCCGGGGTTCTGCTGGGGGTGCCGGGCACGTGGGCGCAGGCCTGGCTGCTGGTGGCGTTCGGGTTCCTGCCCGGCGGTGTCTCCCCCCACCTGAACGGCGGGATCATGCTGGCGTCCGCCTGCGTCGGGCTCACCGTGGCGCTGCTCGGCGTGCTGACGGCCGCGCGCCGGGCCGCTCTGGTGCGGCCGCTGGAGGCGCTGCGGGACACCGGGCGCGCCGCCAGGGTCATGACCGTGGCCCGCTGGGTGTTCGGCCTGTCCTCGCTGGCGTTCGTGATCTGGCTGGTCGCCGCCGCGCAGACCGGCCGCGTCGACGTCCTGGGCGCGATGCTGATCGCGATGACCGTCTCGGTCGTCGGCGCGGTGGCCCTGAGCCTGCTCAGCCCCCTGGTCGTGCCCCTCGTGGGCGGCCTCCTCGGCCTCCTGGTGCGCCGGAGCACCTTCGGCGAGCTCGCCCAGGCCAACCTGCGCGACAGCGTACGGCGCAGCGCGTCGACCGCCGCGCCGCTGATCGTGCTGGTGTCGCTCGTGGTCGGCCTCATGGGTACCCTGGCGTCGCTGGGCAGGATGGCGGGCGAGGAGCAGAAGCGCATCGTCGCCGGTGATCTGGTCGTCGACTCCACCGGCGCGGAGGCGTCCCGGGTCGCGGTCGTGCCCGGGGTCGCCGTCGCGTCACCGCAGGCCACCCTCCCGATCGCCGTGACGGTCGGGCACGGCGCGTACCGGCGGACCTACTACTCGGGGATCGTCGCGGTGGATCCGGCGGCGTACCGGCGGACGTATCGGCGGCCGCCCCGTTCCGGCTCGCTGGCGGCCCTGCGGGGGCGGACGATCGCGGTGGGGCCGGGTCTGAGTGAGGAGGGCCTGCGGCGTGGGGGCGTGGCGGTCGCCCGGATCGGCGAGCGGCGGGTGCGGCTGCGGATCGTCGCCGTCATGGCCCCCGTCCTCGAGAACGGCGCGGACGGCTTCATCCTGCCGCGCGAGCTGATCCCGGAGGACGTCATCGCCAAGGCGCCGACCCGGACGGTGGTCCAGGTCGCCCCCGGTACACCGCCCTCGGCCGTCACCGAGCGGATCCGCGCCGCGCGGATCGGAACGGTCCGCACCGTGGCGAAGTGGGCCGACGCCGAGGCCGACGCGCAGCAGAAGGGCAACGAGGCGATCTTCGCGGTGCTCGTCGGCCTCGGCGGCCTGTACGCGGCCGTCGCCGTCGTCAACGCGGTGGTCATCGCCGGTGCCGAGCGCAGGGCCGAGTTCGCGGTCCTGCGCCTCACCGGGATGAGCCGGCCGCAGGTCGTGCGGATGGCGTTGATCGAGGCGGCGGCGGTCACCGCGATCGGGCTGTTCCTCGGTCTCCTGGTCGCGGCGGGGGCACTGGCGGGGATCGGCGCGGCGGCCGTCCGGGCCGTCGGCACGCCCCTGGTCGCGGTGCCGTGGGAACTCCTGGGCCTGCTGGTGCCGGGAGCGTTCATCGTGACCGGCGTGGCGAGTGCGTGGAGCACGCTGTCGGCGACCCGAGTGCCGCCGGTGACGCTGGCGACCGCTCGGGAGTGAGAGCGGTCGGCTCAGCCGCAGCAGCCGCCTCCGCAGCAGCCCCCGCCGCCGCTGGGCGGGGCCGCGGTGCCGCCGCCGGTGACGGCGACCGTGGACAGCAGCTTCACCGTGTCCTCGTGGCCGTCGGGGCATGCGGCCGGCGCGGACGCCTCGGCCATCGGGCGGGACACTTCGAACGTTGCGCCACAGGCGCGGCAGCGGAAGTCGTAGCGTGGCACGGCCATAGCGTACGACGTCACCGCCTCCGATGGCGATCCGGCGGTGGGTTCGGAGTCGTGATCAGGCGGCGGGCTCGGTGACGTACGGCGCCCACTGCGGGTCGCCGTCGTTGACCAGGCCGATGAGCCGCCAGTGCGCCCCGCGCGGAACGGCCGGGACGACGCGCGACTTCCACCCGATCTCTTCAAGTAGCTTGTCGGCCTTGCGGTGGTTGCAAGGCATGCAGGAGGCGACGCAGTTCTCCCAGATGTGTTTTCCTCCGCGGCTGCGCGGGATGACGTGGTCGATCGTCTCCGCGCGAAGGCCGCAGTACGCACACCGGAAGTTGTCGCGCCGCATGAGGGCCGCCCGGGTGAGCGGCACCCGTTGTCGGTAGGGGATACGGACGTAGCGCAGAAGTCGGATCACCGACGGCATCTCGACGACGACCGAGGCCGATCGCAGTTGGGCTCCGGATGTGTCATGATGCACGATCTCGGCCTTCTCCCGGAGGACCAGGCAGACCGCACGCCGCAGCGGAAGGGTTGTCAGGGGTTCGTACGTCGCGTTGAGCAGTAGGACCTGTCTCATCAGACGGCCTCCGTGCCGCAGGCGCCGGCCGCCTCACGGGCCACGCTCCAGCGTGCCTCGGCATGAGGCATAACGATCTTTCTCACCAGCGCACCCGACACGAGGACCTCCTCACGGGTGATACCCAAGTTGGACTCAGTGTGGCTGCTGAGATGCTGATCCCGCTACCCCATATCCGGGGCATTCGCTGGAAGCGCGCCCGCGAGGGCGGCCGGACGGGTCAGTGACCTGGGTGACGACCTTCGGTCTCGGCGCCGGCGTGCGACGCGGCCTCCTCACCCGGCCGCTCGCGCCACGTCATCCTGGCGTCGAGGCGAAGCGGGCCGCCCTTGAGGTTCCCCGAGGTCTTGAGCCAGCCCGTGCGCTTGTCGCCCGCGCCCATCGTCTCGTACCGGCAGACGATGGTCTCGTGCTCCGACGCGCAGGGCTTCGACTGCCCCAGGACCTTGTGACCGGACGTGATCTTCTGCGTCGCGACGACGTCGTCGGCCGACCGGGATCCCCCGTTCACGACGGTCCAGCGCCAGATGACCCCGGAGCCGCCCGTGGCCTCCTCCGGCTTGTCGTAGACCAGCCGCGGGCTCGCCTCCTGCGCCCGGTGCCCTCCCTGCGCCTCGCGAGAGTGCTGAGCGCCCTCGTGTGACGCCGCGCGGGGTGGCTCGGCCGCTCGCGGCTCGTGCCCCTCATGGGAACCAGGAGCCACGTGCTGCTGAGCCGCTCGCGCCCCTTGCGCCTGCTGCTGTTGGTCCGGTCGCGCCTGCTGGGCCTCGTGGGCCTGCTGAGCCAGGCGCTGTTGGAGCGCCCGTGCCTGCTGCCCTTCGCGGGCCGGCTGCGCGGGGTGCTGTTGGGCCGCTCGAGCCTGCTGCCCTTCGTGGGCCTGCTGAGCCGGGTGTTGTTGGACCGGTCGGGCCTGCTGGCCTTCGTGGGCCGGCTGCGCGGGGTGCTGCTGGGCCGGTCGCGCCTCTTGGGCCTGGTGCTGCTGGGCCGCCCGGGCCTGGGCTTCGTGGGCCCGGTGAGGCAGCTGGGCGGCCTGTGACGCCTGTGCGGAGTGCTGCGTTCGATGTGCCGGTCGTTCGGCGCGCTGCGACTCCGGCGGTGACGCCGCGGGGTGCGGCTTCGGCGCGAACGCGTGCGCGGACGAGCCGGCCGACGCGCCGGCCACCAGAGCGACCGTGGCCAGCGCCGGTGCGGCGACCAAGGCCGTACGGCGGCCGTACCGACTCGTACGTGCGGCCGTTCTGTGCGGGTCGATCGTGTCTTCCATTGTTCCCCCCGAGTGACGTGGAAAGACGCGCCCCACATCTTTCTCGGTGCGACGACCGGGGGGAAACCGCCACGCCCGGCGCGGGTCGGTACGCCGACCTCGTTAAAGTGCGTTCATGAGCCGACCGCTGTACCCGTCCGCACATCGTCAGGACATCGCCGAGGAGATCCACGGTCATCGCGTCGCCGATCCTTACCGATGGCTGGAGGATCCGAACGCCGACGACACCAAGAAATGGCTGACGGCCCAGGACGAACTGTTCCACCGTGAGGTCGACGACCTGCCCGGCCGGGACCGGCTGCGGGCGCGGGTGCGCGAGCTGCTCGGCGCCGGGAGCGTCGGCGCTCCGGTCTGGCGGGGCGAACGCCGTTTCTTCATGCGGCGCACCGCCGAGCAGGAGCACGCCGTCCTCTACACCGTCGACCCCGGCGAGACGAGCGAGCGGGCACTGATCGACCCGATGGCGCTCGACTCGACCCACACGACGACGCTCGACTCCTGGCAGCCGGACAAGGAGGGGCGCCTGCTGGCGTACCAGCTGTCCCACGGCGGCGACGAGGAGTCCAAGCTGTACGTGATGGACGTCGCCACCGGCGAGACGATCGAGGGGCCGATCGACCGGTGCCGCTACACGCCGATCGCCTGGCTGCCGGGCGGCGACGCGTACTACTACGTCCGCCGGCTCGCCGCCGGCCAGGTGCCCGCGGGGGAGGAGCAGTACCACCGCCGCGTCTACCTGCACCGGGTGGGGACCGACCCCGAGACCGACGACGTGATGATCTTCGGTGACGGTCGGGAGAAGACCAACTACTACGGCGTCGGCGTCAGCCGCGACGGCCGTTGGCTCACTCTCTCCTCCTCGCAGGGCACCGCGCCGCGCAACGACCTGTGGATCGCGGACCTGAGCACGTCCCCGCTCGAGACCCCGGAGCTGCGGGTCGTCCAGGAGGACGTCGACGCCGAGACCGGCGTGCACATCGGGCGCGACGGGCGCGCGTACGTCTTCACCGACCGGGACGCCCCCCGCGCCCGGCTGTGCGTGGCCGACCCGTCCGATCTGTCGCCCGGCACCTGGCGCGACCTGATCCCCGAGGACTCCGAGGCGGTCCTGTCGGACTTCGCGATCCTCGACGACCTCGACCGGCCCATCCTCCTCGCCGGGTGGACCCGCCACGCGATCAGTGAGATCACCATCCACGACCTGGTGACCGGCGAGCGGATCGGTGAGGTCCCCGTTCCGGGCCTCGGCACGATCGGCGGGATCACTGATCGTCCCGACGGCGGTCACGAGGCATGGTTCGCCTACGTCGACCACACGACCCCGACGTCCATCCACCACTTCGACGCCAGGACCGGCGAGACGACGCTGTGGGCGTCCGCGCCCGGCACGGTCGACGTGCCCGACGTCGAGGCGCGCCAGCTGACCTACGCCTCGAAGGACGGCACCGAGGTGCGCATGCTCGTCATCGCCCGCGCCGACGCGGTGCCCGGCGACGGCACGCCCCGGCCGACGATCCTCTACGGCTACGGCGGTTTCAACGTCCCGCTCACGCCCGCGTACTCCGCCGGGAGCCTCGCCTGGGTGGAGGCCGGCGGCGTCTACGTCGTCGCCAACCTGCGCGGCGGCTCCGAGGAGGGCGAGGAATGGCACCGCGCCGGCATGCTGGACAAGAAGCAGAACGTCTTCGACGACTTCCACGCCGCGGCCGAGAAGCTCATCGCCGACGGATGGACCACCGCGGACCGGCTCGCGATCTCCGGCGGATCCAACGGCGGCCTGCTCGTCGGCGCGGCGATCACCCAGCGGCCCGACCTGTACGCCGCGGCGGTGTGCTCGGCGCCGCTGCTGGACATGGTGCGGTACGAGAAGTTCGGCCTCGGGCAGACGTGGAACGTCGAGTACGGCTCGGCCGAGGACCCGGAGCAGTTCGGCTGGCTCTACGCCTACTCCCCGTACCACCACGTGCGTGAGGGCGTCGCCTACCCGGCGACCCTCTTCACGATCTTCGAGAGCGACACGCGCGTCGACCCGTTGCACGCCCGCAAGATGTGCGCGGCGCTGCAGTACGCGACCACCGACGACGGCAGCCCCATCCTCCTGCGCAACGAGGCCGAGGTCGGGCACGGCGCCCGCGCGGTCAGCCGCTCGATCGAACTCACCGTCGACACCCTGTCGTTCATGGCCGCCCACACCGGCCTGACGCCGGAAGAGGAACCGCAGCACACATGAGCGAGCGAATCAAAAGCACGGCGCGCCCGGAGGAAGGAGGTCGCTTGACTGCCCTCGAACGCGTGCTGCCCCTGCTCGACCCGCCGCCCGCCGAGCCGGATGTGTCACGCGGCTACCTCGACCTCCTCGGCGAGGAGGCGCGGCCGCACGACACGCTCGCGCAACGGCTCATGCGCTCCGGATTCCTCCCGAAGATCTATGAGGACCTGTGGCGGCCGGTGATCTTCGGGCTGTCGAAGGGACCGCTCGGGCCGAGCATGGACGAGGAGTACGACCTCGCCCGCGACTGGCTGGACCTCGCCGCCGTCCCGGACGGCACCGTGCTCGACCTGGCCTGCGGCCCGGGCAACGTCACCCGCGCGCTGGCCGCCGGGATGACGGGGCACGGGCTCGTGGTCGGCATCGACGCCTCCTCGACCATGCTCGACCGGGCGATGGCCGAGACGGTCCGGCCGACCGGCCGGGGCGAGAACGGCGCCGCCGACGTCGCCTATGTTCGCGGCGACGCGGCGGACCTGCCGTTCCGCGAAGGCACGTTCGATGCGGTGTGCTGCTTCGGCGGGCTGTACCTCTTCGCGGACCCCTGGTCCGCGATCGACGGCATCGCCCGCGTGCTCAAGCCGGGCGGCCGGGTCGTGTTCCTCACGACCCGGCGGCCGGAGATCCCGCTCGTCGGCCCGGGCAGCGCCGTGCTCGGCCGGCTGACGGGCATCCGGATGTTCGGCACCGACGACCTCTGCCAAGCCCTGCGGGCCCGCGGCTTCACGACCCTGCGCCAGCGCGCGTACGGCCTGATGCAGTTCGTCGGCGGCACCCACGCCTGAGATGCCCGAACCACCACCGGATCGACCGGGTCAGCTCGCGGGGTCGTACCGGTAGATGGTCGCTACCGAGTCTCCGTTGTCGAGGATCAGTTCACCGGCTCCCCACAGCGAGCGGGTGCCTCGGATCAGGGCGATCGAGTTCGTGTTGGCGTCCTTACCGGCTCCGACCGGTGCGGCTCGCTTCGACGAGACGAGCATGGTTCTCCCCGTTCCGTTGGCGGGCTCGCGGAGAGTGGGTCTCCCGCGATGTCGATCTTCCGTAGGTTCGACACGCGAGCTTGACCGGCGGTTGACACACTGTCGGGCCGAGGAACCGGAATGGTCCGGCGGGCGGTGACGCGCCCGCCGGACCCGGGCGGGATCAGCCGCCGAGCTGGGAGATGTCGCGGGCCGCGCCGGTGGAGGCCGAGGTGGCCATCGCGGCGTAGGCCTGCAGGGCGGCGCTCACCGGACGGTGGCGGTCGCGGGGCCGGTAGGAGCCCAGCTCCTTCAGGAGGCGCTCGCGGCGGGCGTTGAGCTCGTCGGCGGGCACGTCGAGGCGCAGCTCGCGGCGTGGGATGTCGATGACGATGCGGTCGCCGTCCTCGACGAGGGCGATGTCACCGCCCGCGGCCGCCTCCGGGGAGGCGTGGCCGATGGACAGGCCGCTGGTGCCGCCGGAGAAGCGCCCGTCGGTGATCAGCGCGCAGGCCTTGCCGAGCCCGCGGCCCTTGAGGAACGACGTGGGGTAGAGCATCTCCTGCATGCCGGGGCCGCCCTTGGGGCCCTCGTAGCGGATGACGACGACGTCGCCGGGCTTGACCTTCTTGCCGAGGATGCCCTCGACCGCGTCATCCTGGCTCTCGAAGACGACCGCCGGGCCTTCGAAGGTCCACAGCTCCTCCTCGACGCCGGCGGTCTTGACGACGGCGCCGTCGACGGCCAGGTTGCCGTACAGCATGGCGAGCCCGCCGTCCTTGGTGTAGGCGTGCTCGACGTCGCGGATGCAGCCCTGCTCGCGGTCGAGGTCGAGCTCCTCCCAGCGATTGTCCTGGCTGTACGGCTTGGTGGTGCGAACCCCGCCCGGCGCGCCGTGGAACAGCTCCACCACCTCCGGCCGGACGCCGGGGGAGCGGACGTCGTACGCCTCGAGGAACTCGCCCAGCGACGCGCTGTGGATCGTGTGGACCGTGCGGTTGAGCAGCCCGCCCCGGTCGAGCTCGCCGAGGATGGCGGGGATGCCGCCGGCCCGGTGGACGTCCTCGATGTGGTACTTGGCGGTGGCCGGGGCGACCTTGCAGACGCAGGGCACGCGGCGCGACAGCTCGTCGATCTCCTTCAGGCCGAAGTCGACGCCGGCCTCGCGGGCCGCGGCGAGCAGGTGCAGGATCGTGTTGGTCGACCCGCCCATCGCCACGTCGAGTGCCATGGCGTTCTCGAACGCGTCGCGGGTCGCGATGTTCAGCGGCAGCACCGACTCGTCGTCGTCGCGGTAGTAGCGGTTCGCGATCTCGACGACGCGGCGGCCGGCGTCCTCGAACAGCGTCTTGCGGTCGGCGTGGGTGGCGAGGACCGTGCCGTTGCCGGGGAGGGACAGGCCGATCGCCTCGGTGAGGCAGTTCATCGAGTTGGCGGTGAACATGCCCGAGCAGGACCCGCAGGTCGGGCAGGCGTTCTCCTCCATCTGGGCGAGGGTCTCGTCGGAGACGGACTCGTCCGCGGCGGCGATCATCGGGTCGATCAGGTCGAGCTTGGTCGTGCCGTCCACCGGCTTGCCCGCCTCCATCGGCCCACCGGAGACGAACACGGTCGGGATGTTGAGCCGCATGGCCGCGATGAGCATGCCCGGAGTGATCTTGTCGCAGTTCGAGACGCAGATCAGGGCGTCGGCGCAGTGCGCGTTGACCATGTACTCGACCGAGTCGGCGATCAGCTCCCGCGACGGCAGCGAGTAGAGCATGCCGCCGTGGCCCATCGCGATGCCGTCGTCGACGGCGATCGTGTTGAACTCGCGCGGGATGCCGCCCGCCTCCTTGACCGCGGCGGCGACGACCTGGCCGACCTCGCGCAGATGGACGTGGCCGGGGACGAACTCGGTGAAGCTGTTGGCGACCGCGATGATGGGCTTGCCGAAGTCCTCACGCGCTACGCCGGTGGCCCGAAGAAGAGCCCTGGCTCCCGCCATGTTCCTGCCGTGCGTGACCGTTCGTGACCTCAGCGGGGGCATCTGCCTCTCCCATCCATTCGTGCTCAGACTTCGATCGTATGGGGTCGGCGGCGCGCATGAGACGCCAGTCTCAGGTTACGAGACGCCGAACCCAGGATCCGGGCACGCGAAGGGAGGTCCGGCCGGTCAGGAGCCGGGATACTTCGGGGGCAGCACCCGCTCGGCGGCGTTGAAGATGCGCTCGACGTCCACCGCGGTGAGGATCTTGGGCCGGCGCCGCAGGTAGTTGCGCGCCCGCCCGCCCGAGTAGACGTCGACGTTGCGCACCATCAGCACCTTCCAGGAGATCGCCGGGCCGTAGATGGCCAGCGACGGCTGCACGGGCACCTCGTACCCGAGCTCCGCACTGATCAGCTTGCTGGCCTGGTCGGACTCCCACCGGGCCTCGTCCAGCCGCTCCTTCTTGTTGAACGGCCCGAGGAACAGCTTGCGGTGCGACAGCGCGCGCACGGGGAGCCGCTTGTCCCACTTCTCCGAGTCGACGGCGTACACGCCGGTCGGCCCGATCACGAGGTGGTCGATCTGCCCGTCGCTGACGCCGTCCTCGTCACGGGGAACGGCGCGGGCGTGGAGGGTGCGATAACCGGCCTTCTCCATGCCCCGCAGCTGCCGCTCGGTCCTGCGCTCGGCGACCGACGGTTTGCGCCAGGCCTCCACGCTCGAATGCTGTCGTGATCGTCGGACGACATCGACGATCACGGTGAGCACCGCTACGGCGAGACCGATCCGGATCTCGAAGACGATCGCGAACAGCAGGCCGAGGACGGCGGCCGCGCCGATCCGGATCATCCAGCGTTGGATCTGCGGATCGCTGATCCGGGCGCCGATCGCCTGCTCCTTACGCCGCCTGGGCGGGCGCTCCTGGTCAGGACGTCCGGCCGAGCCGTCTTCGCCGGGCAGCTCGAACGGGCGTTCTTCGTCAGGGTGCTCGCGTGTGGACGTCTGAGTGGACTCGCCTCGCTCCACACTGGCCATTGTTGACACTCCGTGCTCGGTTGACGGCAGCACATGATCTTCCCGTGCGAAGCGTAACCAGAGCCCGAGTGGAGTGCATAGTCGTGTCCGGATGATACTTTTGTCCCCGCCCTTGAGCGGTTCGCTGGCATCCTACCAGGGTAGATAAATTCCATCCCCCGCTGCGCTGCTGCAACTTTCGGTGGGCGTACCGTTTTCACTTGTGACGCATATTCACCATCTCAGCATGCGGGACCAGGCGGCCGCGATCCGGAGCCGCGAACTCTCACCCGTCGACGTCGTCGAGCATTACCTCGAGCGCATCGACCGCCTGGGGGACCAGGTCGGGGCCTATGTCACCGTGACCGCCGATCTGGCGCGTGACCAGGCCAAGGCCGCGGAACGGGCGCTGATGGCGGGCGACGGGGCGCCGCTGCTCGGCGTTCCCCTCCCCATCAAGGACCTCAACATGGTCAAGGGCGTACGGGCGACGCTCGGCTCGGCGGCCTATGACGACTTCACGGCATTCGGCGACGACAACGTCGTCGCTTTTCTGCGTGAGGCGGGCACGATTCTTCTGGGGAAGACCAATACGCCGGAATTCGGACTGCCCTGTTATACCGAGAACGCCGTCGCACCGCCCGCGCGCACCCCCTGGGACACCGGACGCTCCGCAGGAGGTTCCAGCGGGGGCGCCGCCGCCGCGGTCGCCGCCGGGCTCGCCCCGGCCGCGCACGGCAGCGACGGAGGCGGGTCCATCCGGATCCCGGCCAGCGTCTGCGGCCTGTTCGGGATCAAGCCGACGCGCGGCCGCATCAGCCAGGGGCCCATCGTTCCCGACCTCGTCGGCCTGGCGACCAGCGGCCCCATCACCCGGACCGTACGAGACGCCGCCCTCCTCCTCGACGTCATGGCCGGGAACGCTCCAGGCGACATGTACCGCGCGGCGCCGCCCGAGGGCACCTTCCTCGAGGCCGCCGACCGGGCGCCGGGACGGCTCCGCATCGGCCGCAGCGCGGTGCCCCCGGTGCCGGGCGCCGAGGTCCACCCCGACTGCCTCGCCGCCTACGAGGCCGCCAGCACGCTGCTGGCGGAACTCGGCCACGAGGTCGAGGACATCGACCCGCCGTGGAACGGCGAACTGATGCCGCACTTCGAGACCCTCTGGGCGTCGATGGCCACGCTCACCCCGGTCCCGCCCGAGCGAGAGGAGCGGCTGCGCCCGCTCACCCGGTGGCTGCGCGAACGCGGCCAGGCGATCAGCGCGTACGAGTTGCTGCACGCCCAGGCGACGCTTCAGGCGGCCGTACGGGGACGGCTGCCGGTCCTCGAAGGCTACGACGTGATCCTTCACCCGACCCTCGCGCAGCCGCCCGCCCCCATCGGATACTTCGAGGAGGTCGACCCCGCGGAGAACTTCGAGCGGCAGAAGCGCTTCACCCCGTTCACCTCGGTCTACAACGTCACCGGCCAGCCCGCGGTGAACGTCCCGCTGCACTGGACCGACGGCGGCCTGCCGATCGGCGTCATGCTGGTCGGCCGGACGAGCGACGAGGCGACGCTGATCGCACTGTCGGCGCAGTTGGAGGAGGCCCGTCCGTGGGCGGACCGCCGTCCGCCGATTTGGGACTGATCCACCCGGGCATAGCGACGTGGCAGGAGCCGGACACGGACCGAGGACAGGGGACGTCGTGGGCGAGGACATCGAGGAGCTGAACGCGCTGGCCGCCGCGTACGGCGTCGAGACCTCCTATACGGACTGGCGCGGCCGGCCGGCCGACGTCCCCGCCACGACGATCAGGGCCGTCCTCACCGCCCTGGGCGCGGACGTCTCGTCGCCGGATGCCGTACGCCGCGAGCTGGAGCGGATCGAGTCCGAGCGCCGCGCCCGGCTGCTCCCACCGACCGCCGTCGTCTTCGCGGGGGAGGACCTGCTCGCGGCGGACGACGCCGAGGTATGGATCGAGTTCGCGACCGGCGGCGAGCTGCCCCTGGACCCGGTCGGACCCGGGCCGAGGGCCTCGGCGTCGCCGGGCGGTACTGAGGCGGGACCGGCGGCGTCCGCGGGTGGCCGGGAGGCGGCACCCGGGGCCGAACCGCCGCCGTCCGCCGCGTCGGCGGATGAGGCTCCGGCGGGCCGGGGGCGGCCGCCGGCCACGTCGGCGGAGGTGGCCGGGTTGCGCGCGGAGTACCGGCTGCCGCCGGAGACGCCGCTCGGGTGGCATCGGGTACGGGCCCGGCGCGGCGGCCGGGAGGAAGTCGCGCCGCTGCTCGTCGCACCGTCGCGGGCCCCGGACCCCGGCGAGCGCTCCTGGGGTCTGATGGCCCAGCTGTACTCCGTGCGGTCGAGCCGCTCGTGGGGGATCGGCGATCTCGCCGACCTGCGGGAGCTGGCGACGTGGAGCGGCGGCGCGCTCGGTGCGGGGTTCGTCCTGATCAACCCGCTGCACGCGGGAGAGCCGGCCCCGCCGATCCGGCCGTCGCCGTACCTGCCGATGAGCCGCCGCTTCACCAGCCCCCTGTATCTCCGGCCCGAGGAGGTGCCCGAGTACGCCGCGGCCGGCCCCGAGACGCGACGCCGGATCGAGGAACTGGCCGCGCCGGAGCGGACCCGGTCCCGTACGACCGGCGAGATCGACCGCGACGCGGCGTGGACGGCCAAGCGGGCGGCGCTGGAGCTCCTCGCCGAGGTGCCGCTCGCACCGGAGCGCACGGCGGCGTACGCCGCGTTCCGGGAGCGCCAGGGCGAGGCACTGACCGCGTTCGCGACCTGGTGCGCCCTGGCGGAGGAGCACGGGGCCTACTGGCCTGCCTGGCCGGCCGAGCTGCGCGACCCCCGCTCGGCGGCGGTCGCCGTCGAGCGCGACCTGCGTGCCGACCGTGTGGAGTTCCACCGTCGGTTGCAGTGGTGGCTGGACGAGCAGCTCGGCGCGGCGCAGGACGCGGCGCGCGAGGCCGGCATGGGGCTGGGGATCGTCCACGACCTGGCCGTCGGGGTCGACCCCGGCGGTGCGGACGCGTGGGCGTACCAGGATCTGTTCGCGTCGGGGATGAGCGTGGGCGCGCCGCCGGACGAGTTCAACCAGCGCGGTCAGGACTGGGGCCAGCCGCCCTGGCACCCGCAGCGGCTCGCGGCGGCGGGTTACGCGCCGTACCGCGACATGCTCCGCCACGTGCTCCGGCACGCCGGCGGGCTCCGCCTCGACCACGCCATGCAGGTGTTCCGGCTCTGGTGGGTGCCGCGAGGCGCCTCCCCGGCCGACGGGACGTACGTCTCCTACCCGTACGGCGACCTGCTGGGCGTGCTGCTGTTCGAGGCGCACGAGGCCGGAGCGGTGGTGATCGGCGAGGATCTCGGCACCGTGGCGGACTACATGCGCGACGTCTTCGCCGAGCGTGGGGTGTTCGGCACGTCGATGGCGTGGTTCGAACGCGATGAGAGCGGCGCGCCGCTTTCGCCGGAGGAGTGGCGGGAGCCGTGCCTCGCGACCGTGGGCACCCACGACATGCCGCCCATCGAGGGCTACCTGGGCGGCGACCACATCGCACTGCGCGAGCGCCTGGGTCTGCTCACCCGGCCCGCGGCCGAGGAGTACGCCGAGCTGGATCCGTCGCTGCGCGAGTGGAAGGAGCTGCTGACCTCGCTCGGCCTGGACACGGCCGACATGACGGCGGCGCTGCACGCCTTCCTCTCGCGGACGCCGGCGAGGCTGGTCGGCGTGTCGCTGGCGGACGCGGTCGGCGAGCGGCGCACGCAGAACCAGCCGGGCACGGTCGATGAGTACCCGAACTGGCGGATCCCCCTCGCCGACGCCGTCGGCCACCCGGTGCTCCTCGACGACCTGCCCCGCCATCCACGGCTGATGACAGCCCTCGGCCCGGTGCTCGGCCGACCGTCGCCGTGCGAGCGGCGCCCGTAGAGGCCCTTGACGGCTCTCGGTCCGGTGCTCGGCCGTACGCCACGGGGCGGCCTACCTGGCGGCCGCCCGGGCACGGTCATCGGACACCGCTAGCGCTCCAGGACGTTCACGATGTGTGCGGCGACGTCGTGCAGCAGCGTGTCGGGCAGGATCGGGCGCCCGGCCGCGGCGGAGAACACCTCGGGCAGGCCCGGCAGGCAGTAGACGGTGCTGGGCTCGGCCACGGCCCGCCCGAGCGGCTGGTTGCCGACCGACCGGCGGGTGCGCGACCAGGCCTCCTCGACCTCCTCCGGGCTCGGCACCCCGAAGCCGTGTCCGACGGGCGCGGCGTGGCGCAGGCGTACGAGCGCGCCGTCGGAGAACTCCTGGGCGAGCCGGCAGCGGGCGGACAGGGGGTCCAGCACGTCGGGGGACAGGCGCGTGACCACGTCGCAGGGCGTACGGCACGATGCGGCGCAGCGGCCGAGGGCGGACGCCAGCGTGCTGTGCTGGCGGTCGAGGTAGGCGCGCCAGCCGGGACCGGGCTCCCCGGCCACCCGCAGCGCGCGCTCGGCGGCGGACTGCTCGGGGCGCGTCAGGTCGCACTCACGAGGCTTCCCCGGCTCGGGCATCACGCCGAACCGGCTGCCGGCGCCGCCGACCGCCGCGGGCAGCAGCGCCGGGTCGCCGGCGTGACCCAGGACCGGCTCCCAGGCCAGGAGCGGGAGGTATTCGGCGGCGATGTGCACCGCGGCGACCACGCCCGCCATCTCCCGGCGTCGCCAGCGCGCCTCGATCACCTCGAGCAGCAGGCCGTAGGCGGGGCGGAGCGTTCGCAGCGCCCCGCGGGTGCGCTCCTTGGCGGACTGCGGCATCCTGCTGGCCCGGGCCCGGGCCAGCAGATCGTCGGGCACCTTGTGGGCGTCGACGACCGGGTCTCCGGTGCGTTCGGGCACGCCGAAGTCCTCCGCGTCCAGGTCGATCAGCCGTTGCCCGAACGAGCACAGCAGCCGGACCTCGGCGGTGACGTCCGGTCGCAGGCCCGCCGCCCCTGCCTCGCACAACGCGGCGAGGTCCCCGAAGGCGTAGCGCCGGGCGAGTGCCGTGAGTACTTCGCGTGCCGTCTCCACCCGTTCACTCTGCCACGCCTCGCCGACAACCGCCGCCCGCGCCCGTACGATCCAGCCCCCCGCGATGGGTTCAGGAGACTTCGCTCAGGACGTGCTCGACCATCGTCACGAGGGCGTGCTTGGCCGACTCGCGGCTGCGGACGTCGCAGAGGATCAGCGGCACGTGGTCGTCGAGGTCGAGGGCGATCCGGACGTCGTCCGGGTGCTTGCGCTCCGCGCCGTCGAACAGGTTGACCGCGACGATGAACGGAGTGCCCCGATTTTCGAAGTAGTCGATGGCGGGGAAGCAGTCGGCGAGGCGGCGGACGTCGGCGAGGACGACCGCACCGACCGCGCCGTGGGCGAGTTCGTCCCACATGAACCAGAACCGCTGCTGCCCGGGCGTCCCGAACAGGTAGAGGATCAGGTTGTCGGCGAGAGTGATGCGGCCGAAGTCCATGGCGACGGTGGTCGTGGTCTTGGCGTCCACGCCCTCCGTGTCGTCGACGCCGATCCCGCGGTCGGAGAGGACCTCTTCGGTGCGCAGGGGGCGGATCTCGCTGATGGCGCCGACCAGCGTGGTCTTGCCGACCCCGAATCCGCCGGCGATGAGGATCTTCGCCGTGATCGGCCGTTCGGAGTCCGCAGGCGAAGGTGACACGGCCCTCCCGGAGCCGGCCGTGTCAGAAGGCACGTAGTCCATGCAGCAGTTTCCTCAGTACGAATTCGTCCGGCCGTCGGCCGGACGGAGTGGGCTCGAGCACTCGGACCAGGCGTTCGTCGCGCAGGTCATCGAGCAGCACCCGGACCACGTCGACGGGGAGATCCACCTCCGACGCCAGGTCGGCCAGGGCGACCGGATGCCGGCAGAGCACGAGCAGGCGGCGATGTTCGGGGCTCAACCGCAGCCGTACGTGCGCCCGGGCATCGGTCGCCTCGATGACGGCGATGAGGTCGATCGGCTCACCGCGAGGCCGGGTCCGTCCACGCGTGAGTGTGTAGGGGCGGACGACCGGCCCCGCGGCCTGGTCCAGCCATCGATCTTCCGGCGAGCTCATGCGGGGCTCATCCCACGCCGGAACCCCGGCCGGGCAGGCGGGGCTCGACCGGCAGCCGGTCGCCGAGCCGTTCGGCGAGCTCCGTCATCTCGAACGCGACGACGCCAGCGTCGGCGTCGGCGTCGGCCAGCGCGGCGAGGCAGGCGTCCTCACCGACGGGCAACACGAACAAAAACACCGAGTCCATCTCGATGACGGTCTGCATCAGTTCGCCGCCCTCGAAGTGCCGGCAGGCGCCGCGGGCCAGCCCCTGGACGCCGGCCACCAGGGCGGCCAGGTGCTCGGCGTCCTCGCGCTCCATGCCGGACGATCCCGTGACGACGAGTCCGTCCCGGGACAGGAGCACCGCGCGGTCCACCGCCCCGACCCTGCGGACCAGATCATCGACCAGCCTGTGCACGTCGCCGGCCGTGTGCGTCTGTGCCATCACTCACCTTCATGGTCGCCCGGCGCGGGGGTACCGCCGTCCGAGGTGTCCTTCGCGGGATCTTCGGCACGCCCGCGACGCCAGCCGTTCTGCATCGACGACATGATGGAGCGCGCCCGTTCCGGGGAACGGCCGGCGCCCGAATCCGGCCCACCGCCCGAAGCCGGCCGAATTCTGGAGTCCGCCCGGCCGTCGTCCGCGGCGGGCCGGACGGTTTCCGAGGCGGGTCGGATGGTTTCCGAGGCGGGTCGGATGGTTTCCGAGGCCGCTCGGGACGCGGTGGGGGCCGGGCCGCGCAGCTCGGGCGGCAGGCTGGCCTGTCGGACGCGGCGCGGCATCCCGGCGTGCGTTCCGGCGGTCGGCACGCCGACGTGCTCCGCGTTCACCGCGCCGCCTCGGCCGGTCTCCGGGAGCACCGGTCCGGGCGCGGGCGAATGGGTCGGCTCGTGGAACCCGGCCGGTGTCCCCCCGGCGAGGGGCTCGACGGGCGTGTCCCCGGCCGGGAGCTCGACGGGCACGTCTCCGGCCGGAAGCTCCAGGGGCCTGTCCCCGGCGGGGAGCTCGGCGCGAGCGTCCGCGCCGACGGGCTCGGCGGGGGTATCCGCACCGAGGGGCTCGACTCTCCTGAGCCGGCGTCGTGATCCGCCGCGCCGTGGTCCGGTCTGCTCCAACGGGTCGTACCGGTCCTCCAGCGGCCGTACGACGGAGTCTCCCAGGACCGTCGCCGCACTTGCGATTTTCTTGCCGCCGTGCCGTTCAAGATCGTCGGCCGCCTGGTCCCCGCCATGATCGTTGACCATATCGTGCGCCGAGGCCTCGTGCTCGGCGACGACAAGGCCATGCGGGAGGAGCGCGATCGCGGTGAGACCGCCGTACGGGTTGGGGGCCAGGGAGACCTTGATGCCGTGGCGCGTGGCCAGGATGCCGACGACGAACAGGCCGAGCTGGTCGCCGTCGGCCACTCCGGGCTCCGGGGGGTTCGCGAGCCGTTCGTTGATCGCCGCGAGCTTGTCCGCGTTCATGCCGAGCCCGCGGTCGACGACCTCGATCACGAATCCGTTGCCCGCGAGCCCGGCGCCGACCTCGACGGGGGCGGTGGGAGGGGAGAAGGAGACGGCGTTCTCCACCAGCTCGGCCACGAGGTGGATGACGTCGGCGACGGCCGTGCCGCCGATCGATTCGCCCGACAACGTGACGACCTCGACGCGGGTGTAGTCCTCGATCTCTCCGATGGCGCCGCGGAGTACGTCCAGCACGGTCACCGGGTGGCGCCAGCCCCTGCCCGGGGTCCCGCCGGAGAGGATGATCAGGCCTTCGGCGTGCCGGCGCATGCGCGTCGTGAGGTGGTCGAGCCGGAACAGTTCCTCGAGCGAGTCCGGGTCCGCGGCCTTCCGCTCGAGGGCGTCGAGCATCGCCAGCTGGCGGTGCAGCAGTGCCTGGTTGCGCCGTGCGAGGTTGAGGAACACCTTGTTGACCGCCTTGCGGAGCGTGGCCTGCCCGACCGCCGCCTCGATGGCGGTGCGCTGGGTCGTCGAGAAGGCCTCGGCGACGTTGGCGACCTCGGCGGTCCGGCCGATGTCCAGCGGAGGTGCCTCGTCGGCGACGTTCACGTCGTCTCCGCGCCGTAGCCGGCCGACGATGTCGGGCAGACGCCGGTCCGCGAGGTCGCTCACGGCCTTCTGGAGGCCGACGAGCTCCCGCGTCATCCGCCGCCCGAAGCGGAGCATGAGAAAGGCCGACAGGAGGACGGCGGCCAGGCCGGCGCCTCCGACGAGCGCGAGACGCCTGATGAGGGAGTCGCCGAGGCCCTTCGACTTCCGGGCGACGACCGGCCGGGCCTGGTCGATGGCCTCGTTCATCCCGCCGATGAACGTATCGGCGGCGGAGCGCCAGGCGACCGAGTCGATCTTCAACGGCCTCTTTCCGCCGGGGCTCACGAGGATCCGGTCTTCCAGCGACTTGAAGTCGGTGTAGGCCGCCGAGTCCAGCAGCCGGCGGAACGGCGTGCCGATCTCGGGGACGAACTGGGCGAGCCCGTCCTTCTCCAGGTAGCGCTGCTCGATCACCATCGTGGCGAAGACGCCGTGCTCCGCCCTGCTCATCCGGCCGCCCGCGAGGAGCACGCCGGTGACGAGTGTGAGCTCCCGGGCGGCCAGCTCCTGGGCGCGCGACAGTTCGATCACCTGGTACGCCTGCCGGTAGATCGTCGGATCGCTGACGGCGATGACCAGATAGGAGAGCTCGAATTGCGCGTCGTACACGGCGTCGTACGCGTTCAACGCGGCCAGCCGGTCCATCGCGCCGGAATCGATGCCGGATCGGATGGTCTGCAGCTCGCCGATCTTGTCCACGAGAGCGGCGAGACGCTGTTTCATCTGGGCGGTCAGCGTACGGCGGAACGATCCGGAACCGGTCGTCCGCACGAAGCGCGCGACGGAGGCGTCCGTCCGCCCGCGTTGCTCGTCCAAGGCGTCGCGCGACGCCTTGCGGCCGCCGCTCAACCAGACGACCGCCTGGAGTCGCTCTTGCGCGAGGTCGACCGACAAGGGCTGGACGGCGCCGCCGTACCGCCGGTTGATGGTGTCGAGATTGCGCTTCTCGATGGCGTCATCCGCGGTGTTCTGCGCTGCGAATCCCCACAATGCCGTCAGAGACGCCAGCGGAACGACGAGCAGGCCGAGGATGGCGAACCGGATCGACCGCCTGCGCGTCCTCATTGCACCGAAGTCCGTTCGGCCCGGAGGGCCGGGCGGGTGTGCCAGTCCGTCATAGCGCCATCTTTCACGTCGAATAGCTACAAGTAAGACGAAACCACCGCAACGTTAGTGCGGTAGTTACAAACCCGTACTCAGTTTCGTGGATCTTGCTTAGCTCTCGGTGGGATCATGGCGGCGGACCGCGATGACCCCGGTCCGAGCGGTCGGCGCGACGAGGCCGGGCGACGGACCGGCGGAGAACGGCAGGAAGAGGAGAATGCGAGTGACGCCCCAGCGGGCTGATTCGGCCGGCACTCTCGACTGGCTGATCGACAGGCTGGTCGAACGCGTGCCCGAGGTGAGACGAGCGGCGGTGCTGTCCACGGACGGTCTGCTGATGGGCGCCTCCGCCGGGCTCACCCACGCCGACGCCGAATACCTCTCGGCGCTGGCGGCCGGCTTCCAGAGCCTCGCCCAGGGCGCGCGACGCCAGTTCGATGGCGGTAATGTCCAGCAGACCATCATCGAGATGCGGGACGCGTTCCTGTTCGTCACCGCGGCCGGTGATGGCGCCTGCCTGGCCGTTCTCAGCGACACGGATGTCGACCCCGGAGTGATCACCTATGAGATGGCCGTCCTCGTGAAACGCGTCGGCGAGCACATCTCATCGCGGCCCCGCCAGGGCACGCACTAAAGCGAAGGCGCGTACTCAGATGCAGATGGGAACCCAGCTCGCGGTCAAGGTGCTGGTCGCGGGCGGATTCGGCGCTGGCAAGACCACCATGGTCAACACGGTCAGTGAGATCCAGACGCTGCGCACCGAGGAGATGCTCACCTCGCAGAGCGTCGGCGTCGACGACACCTCCGGCGTGGAGCAGAAGACCACCACGACCGTCGCGATGGACTTCGGCCGTATCACCCTCGGCGACGGACTCGTCCTCTACGTGTTCGGCACCCCGGGACAGAAGCGGTTCTGGTTCATGTGGGACGAACTGGCCGTGGGCGCGATCGGCGCGGTCGTCCTCGCCGACACCCGGCGGCTGGCCGACTGCTTCTCCTCGATCGACTTCTTCGAGCGGCGCGGCATGCCGTTCATCGTCGGGCTGAACCGCTTCGAGGGCGCGCCCCAGCCCGACATCGAGGCGGTCAGGAGCGCGCTCGACCTCGAACCCCACATACCGGTGCTGGCCTGCGACGCCCGGGAGCGGGAGTCGGTCAAGCAGGTGCTCATCACGCTCGTCGAGCACGTCCTGGGCACCCGGCAGCGCCAGCGCTCGACCGCCCTCTACTGAGTGACACCGGAAAGGCCCGGCCGGAGAACCGGCCGGGCCTTTCTCACGTATACCGTGCGGGCCCCTGGGGGCCCGCACGTCTCACTCACTCGCTCGCGCGGTCCTTCTCCCGGGCGCGCAGGGCGCGGGCCACGCCGTCGCGGCCTTCGACGAGGAGCCGGCGCAGGGCCGGCGGCGGGTTCTCCGCGTCGATGTAGGCGGTGGTCCGGTCGATGGTGGCCGGTGCGATCACCAGGAACGGGTAGGCGCTCTCGGCGAACGTGCTGGCCATGTCGCTGGACCAGGACGACCAGACGCGGGCGACCTCGGCGAAGTACTTCTCGACGTACGGCTCGAGCAGGGAGATGTCGTCGGTGTCGACGAAACCGCCGAGCGTCGCGCGGTAGACGGCGTTGGGCAGCTCGCCCCCGATGATCCGCTCCCACGCCGCCGCCTTGGCCTCCGGCGTCGGGACCGCGGCGTGGCCGGCGGCCGCCTGCCGCTCGCCCGCGGCGGTCGGGTCGCGGCGCAGCTCCGCGGCGATCTCGTCCGCGCCGACGACGCCGCGGACGACGAGGCGCCGCAGCAGGGACCAGCGCAGGTCCGTGTCGACCACCAGGCCCTCGAGGGTCGTCGAACCCTCGAGCAGGCCGTGGACGTACGCGACGTGCTCGTCGGAGGTGGCGACCGAGACGAACGCCTGGGTGTAGGTGAGCTGCCAGTCCGAGGCGGGCTCGGCCTCGGTCATCAGCGTGTGCAGCGCGCCCGCCAGCAGGCGGTAGCCGGTGTCGCGCCACGCCGGGTCGGCGTACTGCGACGTCGCCAGGCGGGCCTGACGGAGCAGCGTCTGCGCCACCGAGATGTCGGTGACGCCGCGGATGCCGGACAGCACGAGCCGGACGTAGTCGCGGGCGGCGAGCTCGGCGTCACGGCACATGTCCCAGGCCGCCGACCAGCACAGCGCCCGCGGCAGGCCGTCGGTGATCTCGCCGATCCCGTCGACGAGCGTGCGCAGCGAGTGCTCGTCGAGCCGGACCTTGGCGTAGGTCAGGTCGTCGTCGTTGACCAGCACCAGGTCGGGACGCCGCTCGCCGACCAGCTCGGCGACCTCCGTACGGCCGCCCACGATGTCGAGCTCGACCCGCCTGCGGCGGACGATCCCCTCATCCGTCCGGTCGTACAGGCCGATCGCCACGCGGTGCGAGCGGAGCGTCGGGTGGTTCTCCGGCGCCTCCTGCAGGACCGCGAACGAGGTGAACCGGCCCTCGCCGTCGACCTCGTACGACGGGCGCAGCGTGTTGACGCCGGCCGTCTCCAGCCACTCCTTGGACCAGGAGGTCAGGTCGCGGCCCGAGGTCTCCTCGAGGGCGTCGAGCAGGTCGGACAGCGAGGTGTTGCCCCACGCGTGCCGGTCGAAGTAGCTGCGGACGCCGCTGATGAAGTTGTCGCGCCCGACGTAGGCGACGAGCTGCTTGAGGACGCTCGCGCCCTTGGCGTACGTGATGCCGTCGAAGTTGACCTCCACCGCCCGGATGTCCGGGATGTCGGCGGAGATCGGGTGGGTGGACGGCAGCTGGTCCTGGCGGTACGCCCAGGCCTTCCACAGGTTCGCGAAGGTCGTCCAGGCGCCCTTCCACCGGGTGGCCTCGGCCTGGCAGAGCACGCTCATGTACGTCGCGAACGACTCGTTCAGCCACAGGTCGTCCCACCAGCGCATGGTGACGAGGTCGCCGAACCACATGTGCGCCATCTCGTGCAGGATCGTCTCGGCGCGGCGCTCGTAGGCGGCGTCGGTGACCCGCGACCGGAAGACGTAGTCCTCGAGGAACGTCACGCAGCCGGCGTTCTCCATCGCGCCGGCGTTGAACTCCGGCACGAACAGCTGGTCGTACTTGTCGAACGGGTACGGCCGCGCGAAGACCCTGCGGAAGAAGTCGAAGCCCTGCTTGGTGACCTCGAAGATCGCCTCGGGGTCGAAGTGCTCGGCGAGGCTCGCCCGGCAGAAGGCGCCGAGCGCGATGCGCTGGTCGTCGGCGGCGTACTCGTCGCGCGCCACGTGGTACGGCCCGGCGACCAGGGCGGTGATGTACGTGGAGATGCCGGGGGTCGCCGGGAAGTGCCAGCGGCCGCCCTCGGACCGGTCGGGCGCGCTGTTCGTGATGACCTGCCAGTGCCCGGGCGCGGTCACGCTCAGCTCGAACTTCGCCTTCAGGTCGGGCTGGTCGAAGCAGGCGTACATGCGGTGGGCGTCGCAGGTCTCGAACTGCGTGTAGAGGTAGACCTCCTGGTCGACCGGGTCGACGAAGCGGTGGAGTCCCTCGCCGGTCCGCGAGTAGGCGTTGTCGGAGACCACCCGCAGCTCGTTCTCGGCGGCGAGCCGGGGGAGCGGGACGCGGCCCTTGTCCGGGTCGTACGATCCGGGGTCGAGCTTCTGGCCGTTGAGGGTGATCTCGCGGACGGTCGCGCCGTGCAGGTCGACGAAGCTGGCCGCGCCCGGTTCGGCGCAGCCGAACCTGATGGTGGTGTCCGAGACGAACGTCTCCGCCCCCGCCGTCAGGTCGAGGTCGACGTTGTACGACTCGACGGTCAGCAGCCGGGCGCGATCACGCGCCTCGTCGCGCGTCAGATTGCCAGCCAAGTGAACTCCTCGCCTTGTTTCGCGACGTCATTGTCTTCCCACCGTACGGCCCGATACCCGGCCGTACGACCGGCGAGCCGGTCTCAGGACACATCTAACCCCGAGATGGTGATCATGCCCCCGGATCTGGGAGAACTCTCATGTGGAATGCCGACCGAAATGCCGTGGTTGCCGGGTACAGGGCCCGGTGTCGGAGTGACTTCCGGGGCCTGGCAGACGGCTCGGCGGCCTCGGTGCGAGGTCTTCCGGCCATTCGACGGCGGTCCGCGAGGACGCGCCGGGACATCAGGGAGGTTGCGGTGACCGATACCGGGCGCACACCGGTGGATTTCTGGTTCGACCCGAAGTGCCCTTGGGCCTGGATCGCCTCTCGATGGATCCTCGAGGTCGAGTCGCTTCGGCCGATCGAGGTCCGGTGGCACGTCATGAGCCTGTCCGTGCTCAACGAGGGCCGTGACCTCCCGGAGAAGTACCGCGAGCTCATGACGCAGGCGTGGGGGCCGGTCCGGGTGGCCATCGCGGCCGAGAAGAAGTACGGGCCGCAGGTGCTCGGCCCGCTCTACACCGAGCTCGGCACCCGCTTCCACAACGAGCGGCGGTCCGACACCCGCCAGGTCGTCGAGGAGGCCCTCGAGGCGGCCGGCTTGGACCGTTCCCTCGTGGCCGCCGCCGACACGGACGAGTACGACGAGGCGCTGCGCGCCTCGCACACCGACGGCATGGACCGGGTCGGCTACGAGGTCGGCACGCCGGTGATCTCCGTGGAGGGGGCGTCCTTCTTCGGCCCCGTCGTGTCGCCGATCCCGCGCGGGGAGGCGGCGGCGAAGCTCTGGGACGGCGTCCGTCTCGTCGCGGGAACGGACGGCTTCTTCGAGCTCAAGCGGAGCCGCACCCGAGACCCGATCTTCGACTGACGGTGTCGGCGCGCTGATCGTCCACCCGGTCGGGACCGGATGGACGATCAGCGGGTGGCCGGCTCAGTCGGTGAGCGGCATCGTCATCGTCGGGTTCACCGGGCGGGCATCGGGCCGGAAACGGCTGACCGCCGTGCCCATGCAGAAGAACTCCACCGCGTGCTCGCCCCAGATCCAGTCGTCCTCGGACACCGTGACGCCGACGACGCCGTCGCCGCTCACCTGCTGGCACTCGTACTGCAGGCGGGCCATCGCGAGCTCGCGGGCGTCGTAGATCGCCTGGGTGTAGATCCCGAGTTCGGTGTTCTGCCCGGCCGCCTGGAGCACCTGGCGGAACGACATGTGGGCGACGTGGTAGACGCAGGTGCCCAGCACCATCGCGCGCGGTGCCCAGCCGTGTTGGATGAGGGTCCAGAAGTCCTGACCGGACAGGTGCGACGTGAAGGGCCGGCCCGCGGGGGTGCGCAGGGCCTGGTTGCCGCGGATGGCCGTGCCGACCGCCACGAACTCCATGACGTCGGAGGACAGCGCGTACCTCCGTGACCGGATCTCGACGCCGATCACGCCGTCGGCCCCGAGGACGTCGGCCTCGGATTCCATGCGCGCCATGGCCAGCTCTCGCGCGTTGTACATGGCCTGCGTCAGGACGGGGAGCTCCTGGCTGACCTTCCACCGGGTCGGCTGGGTGCCGATGTGGTAGATGCACGTCCCCATCACGAGGCCGAGCGGCTCGAACCCCGCCTGGGTGGTCAGCACGAACTCGTTCACCGACAGGTCTGAGGTGAAACAGCGGTGGCCCTGCGACGATGCGGCCAGGCGGGACTGCGCGGACTCCGGCAGCGGCTGCGCCTGCTGTGACTCGGGGGTACTCACGAAAACCGAGCGTAGGGGCCTGCGATCGGCCCGTACATAGGCGGACGACTAGGGCAAAGAGCTCTTTACCGTCCGGTTCAGGCGTCGGAGTCCTGCAGGGCGGCGGACCAGCGCTGCTCGATACGGCCGAACTTCCACACCGCCAGGGCCCCCGCCCAGATCACCAGCAGCAGGCCGGTGATCACGAAACCGGCCGTGTTGAGGTCCAGGGCGGCGATCCAGTCCCAGAAGGCGCCGTGCAGCCCGAACCGGTCCTGGGCGACCTGCAGCAGCTCGGTGCCGCCGATGACGAAGGCGAACGCCACCGAGATCCCGGTCAGGACGATGTTGTAGAAGATCTTGCGGACCGGGTTGGAGAACGCCCAGCCGTACGCGAAGTTCATGAACGTGCCGTCGATGCTGTCCCACAGCGACATGCCGGCCGCGAAGATGATCGGCAGGCAGAGGATCGCGTACCAGGGAAGCGAACTCGCGGCCGCGGCCGAGCCGGCCAGGGCCAGCAGGCCCACCTCGGTGGCGGTGTCGAAGCCCAGCCCGAACAGGAAGCCCAGCGGGTACATCTGCCACGGCTTGGTGATCGCCTTGGTGAAGCGGCCGAGGAAACGGTTCATGAAGCCGCGGTTGTTCAGCTGCTCTTCCAGCGCCGCCTCGTCGTAGGCGCCGCCACGCATCTCGCGGAACACCTTCACGATCCCCAGGAGGATCACGAGGTTGATGATCGCGATGATGGCGAGGAACGTTCCAGATACGGTCGGGCCGATCGTCCCGGTGATCTTGTGCAGCCCGGAGTTCTCGTCGGAGACGCCGTTGGACAGCGCCTTGATGCCGAAGCCGAGCAGCACGCAGGCGGTGAACACCACCGAGGAGTGCCCGAGCGAGAACCAGAACCCGACCGACACCGGGCGCTGGCCGTCGGACATCAGCTTGCGGGTGGTGTTGTCGATCGCGGCGAGGTGGTCCGCGTCGAACGCGTGCCGCATGCCCAGCGTGTAGGCCGTCAGCGCGATCCCGACCCCGAACACCTTGCCGTCACCGAGGTGGTAGTGCCCGGGTTCGACCAGGAGCAGCAGGATCCCCCAGCCGACCACGTGCAGCAGCGCCACGAAGCCGGCCATCCCGGCGAGGCGTCCCCACTCCGCCCGCCCAAGGCGGGTGCGCGTCGCGGACTGCACCGTCGTCATGGATCCTCCTCGTTCGGGGCTGACGCTTACCGCCATTGAATCCTTGTTGCAAAGTACTTGCAACAGTGAGGGTCCACATCCGTCCCCCGGACGCCTGGCGGCGGCCACGGTTTGGAGGAGTTCCTGGAGGTCAGGTCCCTCCGGCTCGGAGGGCCCTCAATTCCGGAGCGGACTCGCGGCCGGGAGTCCCGGCGCGACGCGAGGCCCCGGCCGTACGCCCGGCGGCACCGACCTGACAGACTTTGCGGCATGCGCGTCTATCTCGGTTCCGATCACGCGGGGTACGAACTGAAGCAGCACCTGATCGGGTGGCTCGCCGAGCAGGGGCACGAGCCGGTCGACTGCGGTCCGAAGGAGTACGACGGCCAGGACGACTACCCGCCGTTCGTCATGGACGCGGCGGCGCGGACCGCCGCCGACCCCGGTTCGCTCGGCGTCGTCATCGGCGGCTCCGGCAACGGCGAGGCGATCGCCGCGAACAAGGTCTCCGGCGTGCGCGCCGCGCTGGCCTGGAGCGACGAGACCGCCCGGCTCGGCCGGGAGCACAACGACGCGAACGTCATCAGCATCGGCGCGCGGATGCACCCGATCGACGAGGCCACCCGGTTCGTCGGGATCTTCGTCGACACACCGTTCTCCGGCGGGGAGCGCCACGTTCGGCGTATCGCCATGCTGACCGCCTACGAGCAGACGGGTGACCTTCCCCGCCTGCCGTACTGACGTATCTCAGAGGCGCGCGGCGGCGCGGCGCTTGGCCAGCCGCCGCTTCTCTCCCCTCCGGGGCTTGACGGGCTGAGGTGCCTCGGCCGGCGGGCTCGGCGCCTCTTCCTCCGTACGGGCGCGTGAGACGTCGCGGGCCCGCATCGCCGCGTCGACCGTGAGACGCATGCCCTGTCCCATTCGCCACCTCCGAAAGATCCGATGATCTTTTAGGTCTCCCCTCGATACCCGGCCCGAAAACACGCGCAGGGCGGACGGCCGTTCCCCGGGGGGCGATGCGCGGTGCCGACGGGCGATCCAGCGGTTTTTCGGACGGCCGAGAGCTCGATCCGGCCCGGCGGCCCTGAGCGCGGACCAGGCGATGCTCGATACAGTGCCCGCATCATGCTTAGCCGCCTGGTCCAGCTCCTGCCACCGAGGGTCCGTCGCTTCCTGCGCCGGATCCCGGTTCTCGTGCGGCTGTACCAGTGGCTCCAGCGCGGTCAGCTCACCCGGGACCGCAACGCCCTCATCGCCCTGATCACCGTCACGGTGGTCATCGGGATCTCCGCGCCCGCGTCGCAGACCTGGTTCTCGCCCAGCGCCGTCGTCCTGACCGTGCTGGCCGGCGGTCTCATGCTGCGCGTCCGCAGCCTCGGCGTCCTCCTCGGCGTGGTCGCCGCCGCGCTGCTGTACGACGCGATCGCCATGGGATTCTCGCGCGTCGGCCCGGGCGTCATCGCGACGATCATCGTCACGGCCGTCCTGGCGACGGTGCTGGCCCGCAGCCGTGAGCAACTCGGTGTGAAGGGGCTGCGCGGCGAGCAGATGCTGCTCGAACTCCGCGACCGGCTGCGCCGCCACGGGGAGATGCCGAACCTGCCGCCCGGCTGGGATTCCACGGTGGTGCTGCTCCAGGCCGGCGGTTCGTCGTTCGGCGGTGACTTCTTCGTCTCGGTCTGCGACGAGCAGACGCTCGAGGTCGCGCTGGTGGACGTGTCCGGCAAGGGCGTCGACGCCGGCACCCGCGCGCTGATGCTGTCCGGCGCGTTCGGCGGGCTGCTCGGGTCGCTGGAGTCGGAGCGGTTCCTGCCGGCCTGCAACGCCTACCTGCAGCGCCAGCGATGGGACGAGGGGTTCGTCACCGCCGTCCATCTCACCATCGACCTGGAGACCGGCGAGTACACCGTCGAGTCGGCCGGCCATCCGCCCGCCGTGCAGTTCAACGCGGGCAGCGGCACGTGGCGGGTCAGCTCCGCCAAGGGCGTCGTGCTCGGCGTCGTTCCCGAGATGAGTTCCGAACCCGAGAGCGGTGTGCTCGGCCCGGGCGACGCGCTGCTGCTCTACACCGACGGCCTCGTCGAGGCGCCGGGCCGCGACCTGGACGCCGGCATCGACCGGCTGCTCGGCGCCGTCGAGAGCCTCGTGCCCAGCGGCTTCAAAGAGGGGGCGACCGAGCTCGTCACCGAGATGGCCGCCGCCCGCGACGACGACTGCGCGCTGGTCCTGATCTGGCGGAAGTGACGATTCTCAGGCCGTGTCGCCACGTCCCCGCGCCCGGCACCTGGCAGGCTGCGACTATGAGCACTGTCACACTGCAACCGGTCGATGAGAACCTGTTGCCGAGGCTGCTCGACCTGGCGGCCGCCGACACCGAGCCGCACGAGGTGATGCCGAGCCTCCCCGGGGCGCCGCGGTGGACGGACGCCCGCCGGGCCGCCTTCCGCGAACACCACCGGCCGGCGGACGGGGCGGCCTACGCGGTGCTGGTCGACGGGCAGCTCGTCGGCGCGGCGCGGATCATCCCCGCCGAGGCCCCCGGCGCCGTGCAGGCGAACATCTGGCTGGGCCGCTCCGCCCGCGGGAAGGGCTACAGCACCGAGGCGTTCCGCCTGCTGATCGACGAGGCGCGGACCCACGGGGCGCACGCGATCATCGCGGAGACCCACATCTCCAACGCCGCCGCCGTGGCGGCCCTCCGCACCCTCGGCGCCATGATCTGGGAGGACCCGGACACCGGATCGGTGCACGCCACGCTCCGCGTCGGCCAGGACTGAGATCAGGACCGCGCCGGTTCCGTCGTCCCCGCCCCGATCCGGGACGCCAGGCGTTCACGCAGCCGCGTCAGCCGGGCGATCTCCGCGTCGAGGGCGTCGAGCCGGCGCTGCGCGATGCCGCTGGGGCGCGCGCAGGCTCCCGGCCCTCCGTACGGCGGGAGCGTGTCATCCACCAGCAGATCCAGGCGATCCCGGCAGTCGCGTACGTCCGCGACGGTCAGCCCCACCGACAGCAGCTCGCGGATCACGCGGACGCGGGCCACGTCCCGCGGGCCGTACTCGCGCTGCCCGGCCGCGGTACGGCGAGGCGGCGGCAGCAGGTCGTTCTGCTCGTAGAACCGCAGTGCCCGGGGCGTCGTCCCCGCCGCTGCCGCCGCGTCGCCGATCCGCATTCGTCCTCCGCTCCTACAGGGCCACCACGACCGTGCCCAGATGCCGCCCGATCATTGTCTCGTGCAACGCCCGCGGCGCCTGCTCAATGCCCTCGACGCGGACGTACGGGAAATCGATGGCATCGGAACGCAGCCACTCGCCGAACCGGTCGATCCACTCCGGCTGCACCTCCGGGTCGCCCATGGCGCTGTACCCGCGCATCGTGATCTGCTTGAGGATCAGCTGGTAGGCGTCCAGCTCCACCGGCGCCGAGGTCCCGGAGCCGTCCTTGGCCAGCTGCCCGGACAACGCACCGACCAGCACGAACCTCGCACCCGTACGGGCCGCCGCGACCGCGGCCCGCAGGTCCTCGCCACCGACGTTGTCGAAGAGGACGTCGATGCCGCCGGGCGCCGCCGCGGCCAGCTGTTCGGCCAGCGGTCCCTCCCCGCGTACGAGGGCCGCGTCGTAGCCGAGCTCGGCGACCATCCGCTTCGCCTTCTCCGGCGACCCGGTGCTGCCGACCACCCGCTCGGCCCCCAGCAACCGCGCGATCTGCCCGGCCAGCGACCCCACGGACCCGGCCCCGCCGGAGACGAACACCGTGTCACCCGGCTCGACCTTCGCGCCCCGGGTCAGCGCGCCGTACGCGGTCCGTCCCTGTGCCAGATGCGCGACCGGATCGGGCAGCGCGTCGCCCAGAGGAGCGCAGTCCGCGGCGGCCAGGACGGCGTACTCACGCCAGCCCAGCCAGTGGGAGACCAGGTCGCCGGGCCGCAGGCCACTGCCGTCCGGGGCGGTGACGACCTCGCCGATCGCCGCTCCGAACAGCGTGTCCCCGGGCAGAATCGGCGGGAACGGCGTTCCCTTCACGTCGCCGCCGAGCAGCGTCCGCAGCGCCGCGAACACGAGGAAGAACCGGTTCCGGACGAGCACCTCGCCGTCGCCGGGCACCGGCAGCGGCACCTCGACGACCTCGAAGTCCTCCGCCCGCGGCAGCCCGGCCGGAACAGCCGCGAGACGGACCTCACGGGAGGTTGAAGGCAGTTGTGACATCGAACGCTCCTGGAACGAGTAGCCGCGATGAGCCATAAGGCGTCGCGACGCTAACCCCTGACCCGTACGTCAGAGGCAAGCCCCGTTCCCTCTAGACAGGCAATTAGCTAATTGCCATACTTCCTTCGTGATCGACGTGGAACTGATCAAGGCGCTGGCCAACGACAAGCGTCTGCTGATCCTGGAGTGGCTGCGGGACCCCGAGCAGCACTTCCCGGCACAGCGCGACGGCGACCTGGTTCGTGACGGCGTGTGTTCGCTGTTCATCGCCGAGAAGCTCGGAGTGAGCCAGCCGACGTGCGGCGGACACCTGAAGATCCTCAGCCAGGCCGGGCTGGTCCACGGCAAGAAGATCAAGCAGTGGGTGTTCTACCAACGTGACGAAGCCCGTATCGCGGAAGCGAAGGAGTTGTTGAGCGGTGACTGGTGATCTGTCGGCCGACGTCGCGGAGCCCGTACCGGCTCCGAACCTGTACGAGCGCCTGATCACGGATCTGGAGAGCGCCGACGCGCGCTACCGGCTGATCGACCACGCGCCCGAAGGGCGGACCGACCTGGTCAGCGCCCTCCGCGGGCACGACGTCGCATCGGCCGCCAAGTGCCTGATCGTCATGGTCAAAATCGGCAAGAAGCAGACCCGCTACGCGCTGGCCGTAGTGCCCGGCGACGCTCGGCTGGACCTGCAGGCCGTCAAGGCGCTCCTGGACGGGACCTACGTGACCTTCGCGAGCAAGGACAAGGCGGAGGAACTGGCCGGCAGCGTGAGCGGAACCGTGCTTCCGTTCAGCTACCACCCCCGGCTGGAGCTCATCGCGGATCCAACGCTGCTCGACGCGCCGGAGCTGTTCTTCAACGCGGCCCGGCTGGACCGCTCGATCGCGTTGGCCACCGACGACTACGTGCGTCTCGCCGCCCCTCGGCTGGCGCCCATCACCACCACGTCGTGATCCGTGGGACCGGCGTCATCAACGACCTCAGGGAGGGGCCATGCCGCAACCCGACTACGCCATCCACTACGAGCCGATCTTCGCCGCACTGCAGACGATGGACGTCCAAGCACTGATCGACCAGGTCGACGACCCCTGGTACAACCAGACCCTCATCCGCATCGGCGACGTTCTGGTGCGATTGGGGGTCATGCAGGGGGAGTTCCACTGGCACAAACATGACGAGCAGGACGAGTTCTTCTTCGTCCTGGACGGCCTGTTCCGCATCGAGCTCGAGGGGACCGACACCGTCGAACTCGGCCCCCGCCAGGCGTTCGCCGTCCCGGCCGGCATGCCACACCGCCCCGTCGTCCCGGTCCGCAGCGCCGTACTGATGATCGAGAAAGCCGGCGTCAACGCCACCGGAGACTGACCGCCATCCTCGCCGACGACCGGCGGCCCCACGAACCGGATCAGGGCAGCGAGCGGACCATGACCACGTACGCGATCTCCCCGGCATCCGGTCGGACCACTCCGAGCCGGGACCAATTCCAGGATTCGTAGGCAGCGAGGGCAGGGGTGGCGTCCGGCCGGACGGTGAGGGTGGCTCTCTCCTCGGTACGTCGACCGAGGAGCGCGCCATGCAGGCACCGGCCGATCCCTCTTCGCCGGTACGACGATGCGACGGCCAGTTCTTTGATCGCGAACGTGCGGCCGTCGCGTTCGGCGGTGAATTCGGGAGGCGGTGGCGGGGCGATGCCCTCCCACCACCGCGTCGCCGCGCGGAGCGAGTAGCCGTAGGCGAACCCGACCAGCTCCGCGTCGACCGCAGCGGTCACCAGGCGGAAACCCGGCTGCGGCAGCTCGACCGCCAGCAATTCCCGGAAGCCCTCGACGTCTTCCGGTCCCTCGCCGTACGGCGGCTCGGCGAAGACAGCGGCGTACAGGTCCACGATCTGTCCGATCAGCGCGTCGGGCGCGCTGCCGTCATGCGTACGAACGACCACGTCCGACATGTGGCTCATCCATTCACGCCGGCGAGGGCGCGGTGGTAGCGGTCAAGGAATTCCTGGACGGCGACGCCACCATGAGGTCTGAGGCGATTCCGGAGCGTCTGAAGATGCGCGACGCCGCGAGCGGACGACACGGAGGTCTGGAGTTCGAGGGCCCGCATGCCGGTCTGCGCAGCTCCTCGGACATCACCCCTGTGGCACAGGACAGACGCCAGCCATGCGAGATATAGCGCCCGGTTACGTCGATATGAGCTGGCTGTACGCTCAAGCGCCTCGCTGAGGAGCGTCTCAGCGCGATGCAGATCTTCCGGCTCACCGAGGTCCATGAAGCAGCTTGCCTCCTGGACCGTGAGTTCGGAGTCGCTCAGCCACTCCACCCAATGGGGATCAGTGACTTCCGCCGCGTCCGCGTGTTCCCAGCGAGCCCGGGCGATCGCATTGGAGAACGCCGAGCGGTCTTTCATCGCCGCATGAGCAACCGCTTCACGCAGCGCGAGCATGGACCGCACCCGTGGGGTCGCCCAGCCACGTGCGGACGCCGCTGCAGCGCTGACCAGATCAAAAGCCTCCTGGGGATGCCGTTGGTAGTAGGCCTGGGTGCTCATGCTGGACAACGTAAGCGTCGTGAGGCGGTGATCCTGTGCCACCTGCGCGGCGAACAACGCCTCAAGGTAGAACCGGCGTGCACGTTCTTGGTCACCTGTGTCGAAGAAGGTCCAACCCGCGAGTTCGGAGACATGACCAGCGGCGCTGCGCATGGTGGTCCCGATCTGCTCGGTGTAGACCCCGTCGCGTAGCAGGTGCTGAATTTGCTGGAGAAGGCTCAGTACGGAGTCGCGTAGTCGGCCGCCACCATACTGATCATCGATCGAGTAGAGCCGCTGGATCGCTCGATGGACCTCGTCGACATCCTTGGCACCCACGCGGCCGGCCGTGGAGAAGTCGCCTGCTGAGGCTCCGATAGTCGCCGGCTCGGCGGTCGAAGTGGCAACGGACTGGTCACCGAACAGTTCATCCTCATCCATCGAGAACGCCCGCGCGTACAGCATTCGGTACCGCTCGGAGATGCCGACGGAAGCACGCTCCCAGCGCTTCACGTAGCCGAGCAGCGTCTCGTGGTCGGGGAGACTACCGCGGGCTTCCCCGGCAGCCTGCGCGAGTCGGCGCGCCATCTCTGGTTTGTCCCATCCACGCCCCTTGCGGATGCGGCGGATGCGATCAGCCCACATTCGTCGCGCACCGGCCATGAGCACCCCTCGCCACCACTTCGGGGACACGTATCTCGTGCCCTGTCCTGCCCCGCATTGTCATCTACCGGCAGCGTACTGGCGGCGTTTGACTGTGTGTAACCAAATGAACACGACAACTCCTGGAGGGCTGAGGTGTGAGTACATCGGATATGAATCGGAACCTTGGCGCGCTTGTGGCGCTGTGCCACGAACTGTCCAAGCTCAGGGTGAAAGTGGGCTTGAGTGATGCTCGTCCGGCGCTGTCCGTACGCGGTGACCTCGTCCAGAGGAAAACGTGGATCGAGATCGACCCCTCCGGCGAGTGGTTCGTATGGCGCCGAGATGACCAGGCCTGCCACGCGGCAGACGATCCGGCCGGCGCGGCGAAGAAGATCGCGGAATATCTCAAAGCGCGGGACGCGGGACCCGGTGAAGGACGATGAACCCGAACGCGGTCAGCGTTCTGCGGCAGCGATTCCCGGGGTTGGTGTTCTGGTTCGGCCACCGGACCGGCGTCTGGTGGGCTGCGCTGCCGGTCGCAGGCGGGTGGCGGCTCGTCGAGGCTGCCGACCTCGAACAGCTGACCCACGCAGTCATCAAGGCAGAGGCGTGGCCCTGGCCCGCTCCGCGCCAGGGCGCACGCTGGACCTTAGGCGTCGGGTCGTATGCCTGAGGGATAGGTTCCTTACGCGCATGTAGGCCGGAAGCTCATCGGAGGACGAAGATTGACGGCGTGAGCGGACTCACGGTGCGAGAAATCCGGTCAGGAGACGGCGAGGGCTGTGCGCGGGCGTGGCGAGATGCCGGCCGCCATTACGCCATGATCGTGCCCGAGGTGATTCAGGAGCCCGATTCTCACGGCCTCGTGGAGTGGTTCGAACAGGGCATCCGTCAGGAGCGGGACGATGACACCGCCTGGCTTGTCGCCGAGGACGATGGACAGGTGGTCGGGGTCATCGAAGCCGCTGTGACCCGACCCGCCCCGGATGCCCGCTGGCAGCTGCAGCGCGATCTATCCCGGGTGCGACTCGTGATCAATGCGCTTGCCGTCGCCGAAGAGTATCGGCGCAAGGGGGCCGGCACGGCGCTCATGGAGGGCGCTGAGGAGTGGGGACGGCGAAGAGGCGCGACGGTAGCCGTCACCGACACTAATCTCAGCAGCCCCTTGTCCATTCCCTTCTACGAGAAGCGGATGGGCTATCACCGGCAGGCGGTGATCCTCCGCAAGGCACTCACGTCTGAGTGAGCCGCATCCCGTACACCGCGGATCCCCGAGCGACGCTGCGCCCGTGAATACTGTCGCCATGCCGCACCCTGGGGAGCGAGCCATCGCCCACGTTATGTCGCTGGCGATCGGCGAGCCGGTGGATCCGTCGGCGCGGGTGACGTTGCACTTTCACCCTGATCGACTCGTGGCGGGGACGCCGATCCTGGACCTCCTGGCCCGTGACAGGTTGTACCGGTCGCAGTTCGAGACCGGGATCAGCAACGGGGGGCTGACGGCGCACCCTGGCGGTGATCGCTGGCGGTGGGAGAGCCGGATCTTCGCGGGGGCCTATGACGACGGGCCGGCGGCCGATCGGCCCAAGTACGGATCGTTGAACTTTCGCCGACGCCTGGTCGGCGGCTCACCACGCTTCGGCTCGGCCTACCTGCGCCTGGCCGAGCACACTCTGGCGCGCACCACGTTCTGTTACCCGGACAGTTTCTTCCAGCCGCGGCACTTCGGCGTGGTGTCGAGACTGTCGACGTTGATCGCGTTGGCCGAGGCCGACGGCAAGGACCCGCTGGACGACTACATCGAAGCCCACGTACATGGTGTGATCGACCTCAGCCGGGACGCCGAAGCACTGGTCCTCGACCCCTGCTATCGCGACACATCGATTGAGAAGGCGGCCCGGCGACTGCCCTGCCCGGTCGAGTGGCATGGCGGCTTCACCCTGACCACGGCGGAACTACGCCGATACCCGGAGTACCGGGGCCAAGAGTTCGTAGACCTCGGCACATCTCTCGCCCAGGCCGGTCGTCTCGATCCACGAATCCTGGGAGACGCCTCTCGCACCGGCCGATACGACGAGCAGGCCCTCAAGCGTGTCTGGCACTACGTGGCCAGATTCGGCAGCCCCGAGACGCACCCAGAGCCGTACACCGATTGACGGAAGGCCCGGCTTCCGGAATACCGGATGACCTGGGTATCCGTGGTCGGAGCGGGCAACGGTGACGTCGGTGTGAGGCTCATCGCGGTGATGCCGGCGTGAAGCGGATCGCGGCGGGGAGTGGTGCGCCGAGCCCGGGGGAGGCGATCCGTACGCCGTCCGAGACGGTCGTGGCGCTGACCGGGCCGCCGTCCAGTCGGGTCGCGGTGGCCGGGTCGAGTAGGCCCGGCCGGGTCTTGAGCACGGCCTCGCCGCCCGGTGCGCCGGCGACGAACGCGTAGGCGTGCTGGTCGTCGCGGGTCCAGCGGACCCAGGGCGGGCCCTCTCCATCGGCGGTCTCGCCGCTGGGGACGGCGTCGCCGGGTTCGAGGGGCCTGGTCGCGTGGACGGCGGCGGCGTGGTGCGTCATCCAGGACGCGATGCCCTCCAGGACGGCACGTTGCTCGTCCGGCAGGGTGCCGTCGGCCTTCGGGCCGACGTTGAGCAGCAGGTTGCCGCCGCGCGAGACCACGTCCACGAGCAGCCGTACCGCGCCCGCCGTGTCGAGCAGGTGCTCGGGACCCTCGTTGCGGTTGTAGCCGAAGGACAGGCCGACGCCTCGGCAGTTCTCCCAGGCGGCAGCCGTTTCATTCTCGCGGCCCGCCTGGTACTCGCTGGTCAGGTAGTCGGCGTGGGCGCCGTCCCAGCGGTCGTTGACCACGCCTTCCGGGACGGCGGCGTAGTAGTCGGTGAACAGGCCCGGCAGGTCGGCCATGCCGAGGTCGGGCCAGCCGATGTCGTTCCACAACACGTCCGGCCGGTAGCGGTCGATCAGGTCGCGTACCTGGCGCAGCGCGTAGGCGGCGTAGGCGGCCTCGTGGGGACGGCCGTAGTCGTCGATCCGGTCCTCGTGGCGGATCACGGCGCGGCGCCCGGCGTACCAGTCGAGACCGCCGGAGTAGTACACGCCGAAGCGCAGTCCTCGGGCGCGTACGGCGTCCGCCAGGTCGGCGACCAGGTCGCGGTGCGGGCCGCGATGCACGGTGTTGCGCGTGCCGGTGCCCGGCGCGTCCCACAGTGCGATGCCGTCGTGGTGCTTGGTGGTCGGCACGACGTAGCGGGCACCGGCACGGGCGAACAGGTCCGCCCACTCACCCGGGTCGAACGACTCGGGGCGCCACAGATCCAGGAATTCGTCGTACGGGCGGCCCCCGTGCACCGCGCGATGGTGCGCCCAGGCGGGGCTGCCCTCGATCTGGCTGGTGTTCCAGTACCACTCGGCGTACGGGTTGTGCGCGAACCACACCTCGGGATCGGTGGCGCCCAGCTCGCCGGTCGGCTCCGCCCAGGCGGGCACCGAGTACGCGCCCCAGTGGATGAAGACGCCGAACTTGGCGTCGGTGAACCACGCCGGGACCGGCCGGCCGGTCAGGGCGTACGGGTCGTCGGCCATGGCGCACCTCAATGAGACATCGGACTACTTATCGGGCACAACCCTAGAATCGGCCCACCTCAAAGCGCCATAGGGGACATACATCCGATCTCGGAGCTCGACGAGCTACCCCTCCGGGTAGAAGAGGAACAGCGTGCAGCCGACCGTCGTCTGCGGGACGTGCGACGAGCCTGCGGGAGCGTGGATGAAGGAGCCGGCCGGGTAGTCCCGGTCGCCGTCGTTGAAGACGCCGGAGACTACGAAGACCTCCTCGGGGCCGGGTTCGTGGACGTCGACGCCCTGCCAGCACGTGTCCGCGTCCATCTCCAGAACATAGGCCTTCGCGCCGTTGTCGCCGCTCCACAGCGGGCGCAGCCGGATGCCCGGGAAGAGCTCGCGGACCGGGGCGTCCTGGACGGCGGACCACACATAGGCAGGCGTGTTCTGTTCTGTCGTCATGGGGTCAGCCTGGCGGCCGGCCGTTGCCCTGCCGAGTGTCAGGAAAGACATCATGCGTTACTTTCCTGCCATGCATCGCGTAGTGGCGCTCGTCCGCCCACCGCAATCGACCTTCGAACTCGCCTGCGCGGCCCAGGTGTTCGGGATCGAGCGGCCAGAACTGCCCACGCGGTACGCCTTCAGCGTGTGCGCGGAGCACCCCGGACCGGTGGCGACGCGCGCCGCGTACGACATGCTCGTGACCGACGGGCTGGACGCACTCGACCGGGCGGACACCGTGATCGTCCCGGGTTGGCTGCCCACCAAGGAGCCACCCTCACCTGCGGTCGTACGGGCACTGCGCCGCGCGCACTCCCGCGGCGCGCGGGTGGTCAGCATCTGCTCCGGCGCCTTCGCGCTGGCGTACGCCGGCCTGCTGGACGGACGACAGGCGACCACCCACTGGGCGCTGGCGGAGGAGCTCGCCGCGTGCTTCCCGCACATTCGGGTCGACTCGAATGTGCTGTACGTGGACCACGGTGACGTCGCCACCAGCGCCGGCGCAGGGGCCGGCATCGACCTGTGCATGCACCTGGTCCGCAGCGACCAGGGCGCCCGGTACGCCGCACATATCGCACGGACCATGGTCATGCCGCCCCACCGCGAGGGCGGGCAGCTGCAGTACTCGGCGCCGCCACACCCCGCGCAGATCGACGGCACGCTCGCGCCGTTGCTGGAGTGGGCCACCAGGAGACTCGGCGAACCGGTGACCATCGAGAGCCTGGCCGCGTACGCGGGCGTCTCAACGCGTACCCTCGCCCGACGGTTCGCCGATCAGCTCGGCACCAGCCCGGGGCAGTGGCTGCTCGCCCAGCGGATCGCCACGGCCCGGGACCTCCTGGAGTCCTCCGACCTCCCATTGGACGCCGTCGCCCGCCGCGTCGGGCTCTCCTCGGCCGCCAATCTCCGCAGGCGCTTCATCAACGCCCTGGGCACAACGCCGGGCGCTTACCGCCGTGCGTTCCGAGCCGAGCCACGATGAAAAGCCGGCCATGGCCTTCACGGTGTAGCGAGTTCGGTGAGCAGACCTCGTAGACGGCTCAAGCACCGCCGGTGACGACGTACGAGCGGGGCACGTGCCCGGTGCGTCAGAAGCCGCGGACGCGGGTGAGGTGGATGCGGACCGGCACCGAGAACCTCTCCGCGAACTTCACGGCGTCACCGAACCGCGCGTCGATGGCCTCGCCGTACTTCTCCAGCCACGCGGGGTTGTCGGACACCGCCGGGTGGTCGTCCAGGATCTCGGCGGTGCCGATGAGGACGACGATGTCGTCGCCGCCGTTGCTGTCGAGGTTGAGCGAGACCAGCGGTTGCCGCCGGATGTTCGTGAGCCGCCTGGCGTCCGTCTGACTGTAGGTCAGCAGGCTGTCGCCGCCGTCCCAGAGGAACCCGACCGGGTTCGGCTGCGGGGTGCCGTCAGGTCCGACGGTCGTCAGCCAGATCGTCATCTCGTCGGTGAGCCGCCGGCGGACGCGTTCGCCGTAGGCGGTGGCCTTATCAGGGATCACTTCGCTCGGCACGGGCTGATCGTACAAGGGGCGCTCGAACAGATCCGGCGCTGATCAGATCAGCACTGAATCGCGCCAGGTCGGGCCTGTACCCGGCTCCATCGATGCGGCCTGGCCGAAGAGCACGGGCCGGGTCGTACGGACGTCATCCGGCGGGTATGCCCCTGAACAGGGACTCCGTAAGGAGGCGTGACATGGCGCTGTTCGTGGCCCTCATCCTTATCGCGGTCGCACTCGGTATCACCGGGTGGGTGGTGAAAGGCCTCTTCTTCCTGCTGATCATCGGAATCTTGGTCTTCCTGGTCGACTTGGTGTTCGGCGGAATCCGGATCGGCCGCCGCCACGCCGGCCCCCGCGCCGAACACTGACGTCCCCGCCGGGCTCCCAAATCTGCCCTGGTCAGAGGCGGTTTGGGGACACGGGGGGACACCTCGTGGTCCGTGCGGGGAGGCAGCGCTAGGAGGCGGGCAGATCGGCGAGGATCGAGCGCAGGATCCTGGCGCGCCGCCGCTCGTCGGCGTCCTGCCAGGCGTGCCCACATGCCGGGCAGCGCCAGTTCGGGTCATCGGGACGGACCTCGCAGCCTCGATCGGAGGCCTCCACCAACCCCAGCTCCAGCGCGCGCATCGTGGCAGATCCGGGGAAATGGAGCCCGCGGACCAGGGGCACCGGCACTTGGGCGCAGCGCGGGCACGGCGGCGGTGACGGGGGCGGCGGAGGCGGCGGTAGCTTGCGGTGGGGGAGCATGAAGGCGTACGCGCGCTGCTTGGCGCAGCCCCGACACCTGCCGGTGAACAGGGAGACCAGGTGGTCGTCCGCTTCGCGGAGCTGATTGCTCCACCGGCTGCGGAACTCTCCGCACGCGCAGGTCCTGTGGGCGACGTCGGTGAGGGCGTCGATGTTGGAGCCGTGAGCTTTCTCGATCGGCGGCATCCGGAAGGCGTCGGGGCCGTCGGCATCAGCGTCCGGGGCGTCGGCATCAGCGAAGCCGTAACTCTTCAGAAGATGCCACGGCGACGACTCGGTGATCTGCCCCGACAGACCGCATTCGATGCAGGCGCCCGGTCCGCCCTGGCCGCCGTGGCACCAGCAGCGCCCGTAGCTGCCGGGTTCCGTGCCGCGGCCGGTGCCGTCACAGTCGAGGCAGGCTCCCCAACCGTGGCACTCGCGGCACAGCACCCCGTAGACCGTGCTGAGGGTGTGTTGGGGCTGCCGCAACTGCCGCCCAGTGGTGAACACCACTGGCGTCCAGCCGGTGAACGTCAGGACTCCAGGTCCGGCGCCCGCATCGATGCTGGTCTTGAAGTCCTCTCGTCTGGCCTCAGCCCAGCCCGTGCCCGGCTCGCGCCCGTATCGGGGCTCGTGAGCCTCCCACCCCGCTGCTCTGAAGGCGTCCACGACATCGTCGATGTCGGGAGAAGCCGGGCGGTCGTCCCCGCCGACAGCGACCAGGAAGAGAAAACGATGACCGACCGGTTCGGGATCATGGAGGCGTACCGGGTCGATCCACTGGCGGACCATGACCGGGCGGCGATCCGAGTAGAGCGTGGCAGCGATCTCCAGCAGAGCGCTCCTCAACCACACGGCCTCCTCGCAGTCGAACCCGACCTGCATGGCGCCACCTCGCCCTGCCAGGCGATACCCGCTGGCTAGATATGTAGACATTCGTGTCTGAGTAAACGCTAGCCGATGCGGCCGATGGAGGCCGCGTAGTCCTCGGCGGCGGCCGTCGTCGGCCCGTCTGCGTGGTGCCGTGATCATCCGCCGGAGTCTGCCCCTGCTGCTGTCATGCCGTCGCGCTTAATCACGTGCTGTCAGTTAGGTCACCGGGCAAGATGAGCCGGTGACCGAACTCGAAGAAGGCACCACGCTCGACCTGGATTTCGGCAAGATCACTGAGGTTGCGGCACGAGGTGTCGCCGTGCTTCCCGTCGTCCTGCAAGACCACGACAGTGGTGACGTCCTCTTCGTGGGATACGCCAACGAGGAAGCCGTGAAGGTATCGCTGCAAGAGCGGATCGCGGTCCTGTGGTCAACCTCGCGTAATGAGCTGTGGCGCAAGGGCGCAACCTCCGGGGACACGCTGTCGCTCGTCGAGGTCCGTGTCAACTGCGAACAGAACTCGCTGCTCTACGTGGTACGTCGGACTACAGGCGGGGCCTGTCACACGCGGTTGCCCTCGGGTTCACCACGGCCTACGTGCTACTACCGGTCGATCACCGACGCGACGGCACTGGAGCACACCCGATGAACGGACAACCCGGCGCCCGTCCCGTGCGAACGGTTCGGAGCTGGTGACGCTGGAGCCGCTCGGAAGGGGCACGCGGAGCCGATCGGGCACGCAACGGGCACGGAAGCGTAAGAAGGCCAGTTGAAGATCAAAGGCCCAGGTCCCGGATTGCCGGTTGACCTGGGCCTTTTCGTTTGGAGCGGGCGACGGGAATCGAACCCGCGTAGCCAGTTTGGAAGACTGGGGCTCTACCATTGAGCTACGCCCGCGTGTGCCGGAGAGAGGCGGACGAGCGCCCATCTCACAACGTCCCTCGCGTAGCGTACCGGTTCCCGAGCCCCCCTTGTGCACATATACCTGGTGACCGCGCCCACGGCCCGGTGGCGGGCGTCAGCGCCGTTGCGCGGGTTTGCGGCGCCGTCGCCGGTCGCGGGCGGGTGGCAGGGTGGTGCCCTCGTCGGCGAACAACTGGGCGAACTGCGCGGGCAGTCTCCGGAACAGCCGGGACGTGCCGAGCGTCAGGACGTACCCCCAGAGGATCATCAGGTTGCGGCACCGGTCGTGCACCTCGGCGTCGCCGACGTTGACGATCGCCAGGACGAACAGGGCCAGCTCCCCGAGAAGGAGGAGCGCTCCCCAGCCGGCCAGCCCGATCAGGCCCCAGATCGCCACGGACGCCGGCACGCGGACGCCGGCGAGGCCGAGGCCCTCGTGTCGGGTCTCGGACAGCCACCATCCCGTCCCGCTCGCTCCGAAGAGCGCGCCTGCGACGTACAGCACATTGCGGGGCCGCCGGGGGCTCCGTCGGGCGTGACGGTGACGCATGGACGAGGGTGCGCCGTCTCCGCGCGGCGCCGGCGAGCTTCTCTCATCCATGGTGGCCGCCGATGACCGTGCGCGGCCCGCCTGGGCCGGAAGCATCAAACCGCCGACCGGCCGGCCGCCGGTGGCGTACGGTAGGACGCGATGGCAAGCTGTGACCGCCGTGAGGCCTGCTCAATGGCGGCAGAACACGCGAAATAGCCATTTCAGAGACTCCCGCGAGCCTTGTCTGTTTCCCCAAACCGGCAGGTTCGATGGAGGAGGGGGCCGCCCGCGTCTACCGCCGGCTGCGCCAACAGTCCCCGGTCGGGAGATGGGGGCGGCCCTGATGCCTTTTTCTGTTGTACGGCGCCTGCGGACGCCGATGACGTTCTTCGCTCGCCGTCGGCGCGACGGGCGGAAACCCGCCGTGGCCGCCGGCGAAAAAATGATCTAGAGCGTCCCTGGGACGCCGTTCTTCATTACTCCCGGTGACGTCCAAGAGGCTCTGAACCCCCGTCAGTGACGGGCCTCCGGGCCTCCCGGACGTGTGACATGTGCAATAGAGTAGCTGATCAGAGCTGCATTGCGGCCATGCATGACGCATTAATTGATCGCACTATTAATAAGATCACTTTTCGCGCCGAGGCGATTACTGACCGTGAATATCGGCTGGTTACAATCCGGGCGAAACGCCTCGGCGGGGAGGTGGAGGCATCACGGAATGACGCCGGAGCTCATTCCTGAATTGGCGTTATATCCGAATTGAGGAGATATTTTCCGGGTCGCTCGGCGCGTCGTGGTGCGCGACGCTCCCCGCGTGCTCCGGATCGAGCCCGGCATGGCCGTGCCGCCGTCACCGTACGTGAGAAGAGTCCGGCAGCCGGGAACGACGGCTTTTCGGTACACTCGATGACTCACGGGCTGTAGCGCAGCTTGGTAGCGCACTGCGTTTGGGTCGCAGGGGTCGGGAGTTCGAATCTCCCCAGCCCGACATTCCGTTCGCGGTAGACGGAACCCCCGGGGTCGAGCCCCGGGGGTTCCGCCGTTCCTCAGGGGGAGCACACCTCGGCCCGCGGTCATGGAAGGTCTTCGCTTCCGCGCGGGTCCGGCAGGTCCACCTGCGGCTCACCTGCCGTAGACGCCGACGAGGGCGCCGGCCGCGATCACCTTGTCCTCGAGCGCCTCGTCCAGATCACCGGCCGAGAACCCCTCCGACAGGCCGGACGGCTCGGCCAGGGCTCGCAACCGGAAGAAGTATCGGTGCGGCCGGTCTCCGGGCGGCGGATGCGGGCCGCCGTACCCGAGACGTCCGTAGTCGTTGCGTCCCGGGACCGCCTCGGGCGGCACGTCGCCCGCCTCCAGGCCCCCGGTCTCCGGAGGGACGCCCGCGAGCAGCCAGTGGACGAACGTGCCGACCGGGGCGTCGGGATCCTCGCAGGTGAGGACGAGCTCGACGGCTTCCTCGGGCACCTCCGACCAACGGAGCGGCGGTGACACGTCCCCAGCCTCGTGAGAATGATCCTTCGGGACCTCCGCGTGGTCGTCGAACGCGGGGCTTCGTAGCGTGATCTCATCCATGGGGGCGTCCTGCCCGCTTCACGCCGTGACGCACCGCGCACGGGCAGCCGATTCTCCGCCCAGGAATCCCCCTGGCGGCCCCGGCCTGGGATACCCCGGCGGCTCCGGCAGGGCTCCAGGCTCTCCGGCCGAGAACTCCCGTTGTGGCCGCTTTGAGGATCGGGCGACGGGGAATCGCTACAGACGGAATCGCGGAAGATGCGACGTCATGACGAGAATCGGGGGATTTCTCATGGCTCACTGTGATGTCTGCGGCAATGAGTACGACAAGGCGTTCACCGTCATCACGGCGGACGGGGTCTCACGGGTGTTCGACAGCATCGAGTGCGCCGCCCACGCGATCGCTCCGGTCTGCGCCCACTGCGGATGCCGGGTTCTCGGGCACGGCGCCGAGGCGGACGAGAGGATCTTCTGCGGCGCGTCGTGTGCCCGTGCGGTCGGCGTCGAGCACGCCCGGGCCTGAAGCCACGCCCGAGCCTGGAGCCCCCCAGGCCTGGAGCCACGCCCGGGCCTGAAGTGCCGAGTGCCTCTCATCCGATCATCCGATCATCCGAAGACCGGAGTGCCTGACGGGCGCCGCCCGCTTGACGGTCTGAACATGCCCGCCGCCGGCCCGTCAGGCCGCCTCGGGCAGGCGGCGCCCGGAGATGAGTTCCGGCCTGATGGCGATGAAGTAGTCGTGCTCGTTCGGCGTCCAGGTGCGGAGTGGAAGGCTGCGCAGCTTGGAGAGTTCGCCGTTCTCCGACACGACGCGCGCGTGCCCCACGATCACCACCGACCACCCGGTGTGGATGGACGGGTCGAACTCGTCGACCTCGAACGCCACCACGGCGTTGCGGGCCGCCGCGGCCAGCTTGGACCCGGACGACGTCCGGATGATCACCTCGCCGCGGGAGACGACGAAGTTGACCGGCTGGATCGCCGGCAGCGCACGGTCCGTGAACACGATCCGCCCCAGAGGCGCCGCCGTGATCAATCGACGACACTCCTCTTCTGACAGGATCTCCAGGCCTCCGGAGTCGTACACGGCCGCCGTCCTAACAGGGTCCACGAGTGCTGGGTGCCTTCGCCTACGACGCTAACGACAACGGAAGCGGGCGCGGCGGGGCGAAGATCCTCGGATCATGGGACGAAGGTCCCTGCGACCACGGACCACCGGCCCGGTACGGCGCGTCACCCGGCGTTGACGACGGGGATCTTCGTGTTACAAGCTCTGCGAACCGTTCCGATTCGGATGTCACGCGGGAGGGGCGGCGGTCCCGGGGGCGAACCGCTCGTGCACCGCCCGAAGCTCCTGAGGAGGCCCCTGTGTTCGTCGGGATCGATGTGGGCACGTCCGTCGTCAAAGCGTCCGCGTTCGACGAGGACGGCGCCGTCACCGCGGTGGTGTCCGAACCGACGCGCCTGGACGTCCGCGACGGGCGTGTCGAACAGGACGTCGAGGAGGTGTACGACGCGGTCGGCACCGTCCTCGGCGCGCTGACCGCCGACGCCGCACCCGCGTTCGTCGGCCTCACCGGCCAGGGGGACGGGGTCTGGCTCGTCGACGAACACGCCCGCCCCGTACGCCGGGCCCTGTCCTGGATGGACGGCCGGGCCGTCGACGTCGTCGCGGAGTGGACGGCCGACGGGATCGCGCAGAAGGTCTTCCGGCGCACCGGGAACACGATGTTCCCCGGCTGCCCCGCGCCGGCCCTGGCCTGGCTCGACCGCCACGAGCCGGAGGCGCTGGACGCCGCCGCCACCGCCGGCTACTGCAAGGACGTCGTCTTCCAGCGCTTCACGGGCGTACGGGCGACGGACGTCTCCGACGCCTCCGTGCCGTTCCTCGACCCGCGGACCCGGACGTACGACGAGGGCGCGGTCGCCGCGTGCGGGCTCGGCCACCGGCGAGACCTGCTCGCGCCGATCGGCGATCCGCTGCCCGTGGGGGAGAGCGCCGCCTTCGGCCTGCGCCCGGGCACCCCGGTCGCCGGCGGCCCGTTCGACCTGCCGGCCTGCGCGATCGGCGCGGGCGTCACCGAACGCGGCGACGGCCTGCTCATCATCGGGACGACGCTCGCCTGCCAGGTCGTGATCGACTCACTGGACCTGTCGGGGGAGCCGACCGGGTTCCACCTCGCGATGCCTTCGCCAGGCCGGTGGCTGCGCGCCATGCCCGCGATGGTGGGCACCGCCGCCCTGGACTGGGTGCTGACGATGACCGGGGTCCGCCACGACGAGGTGTCCGACCTGCTCGGGCAGTCCCCGCCCGGCGCCCACGGCGTCGGCGTGCTGCCGTACTTCGCGCCGTCGGGGGAGCGCGCGCCGTTCGTCGAACCGCGGGCGCGGGCCGAACTGTCCGGAATCAGCCTGGAGACCACCCGCGCGGACCTCGTCCGGGCCACCTGTGAGGGCATCGCGTACGCCGCGCGGCACTGTCTGGAAGCCGCCGGGCTGACCGGCGAGCTCGCGGTGTGCGGCGGCGGCACGAAGAGCGACGCGTGGCTGCGGCTGTTCGCCGACGTCCTCGGCCGCCCGCTGCGCATCGCCGGAGGCGAGGTGGGGGCGCGCGGCGCCGTGCTGGCCGCCGCCGACCGCTTCGGCGTCGGGCTGGACGTCGCCGCCTGGACCCGGCCCGCGGGCGTCCGCGAACCCGACTCCGGCCGCTCCGCGTTCTACGCCGAGGGCTACGCGGCCTACCTGGAGCGGGTGTCGGAGGCCCGTGAGCGCTGGGAAGGGCAGAGGAGGCGCGCAGCCTGACAGCGGGCCGCTGAAACGGCCTTTAGGGCCTGTCTCGGAGTCCCGCTGTCAGGCTGCGCGGCGCCGACTCCGAGACAGGCCCTAAGACCCGTCGCAGGTCCGCTTGAGCTCGGTGGTGGCGCTGATCAACTCGGAGGAGTCGACGCCGGAGCCGGTGCCGTCGGCCGCCGCACGTACCTGTCCGCCGAGCCGGTCGAGGGCGCCGGCCGCTTTGTTCGCGGACTTCTTCAGCTTGCCGTCGGTGCTTTCGGCCTGGTGGCGGAGGGTCGCGGCGCCCGAGGTGTACGCCTGCGCGACGTGGGCCGGATCGTCGACCTGGCTCATCGCCTGCTGCCTGATGTCGGCGAGCGTCCTCTCCAGCCGGCCGCACGCCTTCTTGTCCACGCCGCCGCAGCCGGCGGTGGTCAGGGCCAGCGCTGCGATCAGGCATGCGCCGATGACCCGCGTCTCGAGCATCGGAGCATCATGGCATGACATTTACGAATTCGTGGCTGATCCTTGGGCTCCACCGTGGAGATCCCCGCGCTGAACGCCTCGATGACGGCCGGTCGCGCCTCAGGTAGAAGCGCCCTTTCGCAATACTTGGGCCCGCATTGCCGCCCCGACTGTCCGCAGACGTGCTCGAACGCCATAGACTTGGCGCGCGAAGGCGCGCGGTGCCCGCATTCGGCGTGCCCGCGTCCCGGCTGGAGAACGCAGCCGCCCACGACATCCAACGTGAAATCCGTGCCGCGGCCGGATCAAGGAGACCGCCCCAGTGAAGACCGATGTTGAGGAGCTGAGCCCGACCCGGGTCAAGCTCACCGTCGAGGTGCCCTTCGACGAGCTGAAGCCCAACCTCGACAAGGCGTACAAGGAGCTCTCGCAGCAGGTTCGCCTGAAGGGGTTCCGCCCCGGCAAGGTGCCGGCTCGCCTGATCGACCAGTACGTCGGGCGGGGCGCGGTCCTGCAGGAGGCGGTTAACGACGCGCTGCCGGACCTGTACGGCCGCGCGGTCCAGGAGAGCGAGGTCTTCGCCCTCGGCCAGCCCGACGTGGAGATCACCGAGCTCGAGGACAACGCGCAGTTCGCGTTCACCGCCGAGGTGGACATCCGGCCGAAGTTCGAGGTGCCGGACTACGATGGCCTGGAGATCACCGTCGACTCGGTCGAGGTGACCGACGAGGAGATCGACGAGACGATCTCCAACCTCCGCGAGCGGTTCGCGACGCTGACGAACGCCGACCGTCCCGCCCAGGAGGGTGACTTCGCCTCCATCGACCTCGCCGCGAAGATCGATGGCGAGGACGTCGAGGACGCCCGCACCAGCGGCTACTCGTACGAGGTCGGCAGCAACTCCTCCATCGACGGGTTGGACGAGCAGCTGACCGGCATGAACGCCGAGGAGTCGAAGACCTTCACCTCCGCCCTGGTCGGCGGCGAGCGCGCCGGCGAGGAGGCCGAGGTCACGGTCACCGTGCAGAGCGTGAAGATCAAGGAGCTGCCCGAGCTCGACGACGAGTTCGCCCAGCTCGCCAGCGAGTTCGACACGATCGACGAGCTCCGTGAGGACGTCCGCAAGCGCCTGGAGAACCAGAAGCGCGCCCAGCAGCTCGGCCAGGCGCGCGACAAGGCGCTCGAGGCGCTCATGGACAAGATCGACATCCCGCTCCCGGACAGCGTGATCGAGGCCGAGGTCGAGCGCCGCAACGAGCAGCTCGACCAGCAGCTGCAGATGTACGGCCTGGACCGGGAGAAGTACCTCGAGCAGCAGGAGCAGAGCGCCGAGGAGTACGACGAGGAGCTCGCGAAGGACGCCCGTGACGCGGTCAAGGGCGGCTTCATCCTCGACCAGCTCGCCCTCCAGGAGGAGCTGACCGTCGAGAACGAGGAGCTCACCGAGTACGTCGTCTCCAACGCCATGCAGATGGGCGTGCAGCCCGACGTCCTGGCGCGGCACCTGACCGAGAACAACCAGATCCCGGCCGTCGTGTCCGAGGTCCTGCGCAGCAAGGCCCTCAACCTCGTCGTCGAGCACGTCAAGGCCGCCGACGAGAACGGCAACGAGGTCGACCTGGCGGCGCTGCAGCGGCAGCTCTCCGGCGAGACCGAGGACGAGGCCGAGGACGCGGAGGCCACCGAGGCCGCCGCCGACGAGGCCGGCGAGAAGGCCGAGACGGAAACCGAGAAGACGGACGCCTGATCGGTCCGAATCCCCGGACGGGCCGGTGCCATGGGCACCGGCCCGTCCGTATTCCCGTAACCGGCCTCCACGCCGACAGCGAACAAGCCACCCTCGCGGCTTAAGCCCCCGCTCCAGCGCGTTAATGTCGCAATCAACCGACCACGAACAACGAACCGGAGCAGGTGACGCAGTGACCACGCCTCCGACCTTCGACCGTCCGGCGCGCGTTGACGCGCGTACGGCCGAGGCGCCCCTTCTGCCGTTGGGAGACCAGCTTTATCAGCGGCTGCTGCGCGAGCGCATCGTCTTCCTCGGTCAGCAGGTCGATGACGACATTTCGAACCGCATCTGCTCGGAGCTGCTGCTGCTGGCGGCCGAGGACTCCCGGCGCGACATCTACCTGTACGTCAACTCGCCGGGCGGCTCGGTGACCGCCGGCATGGCGATCTACGACATGATGCAGTACGTCCCGAACGACGTCGCGACGGTCGGCATGGGCCTGGCCGCCTCGATGGGGCAGTTCCTGCTCTGCGCCGGCACCGCGGGCAAGCGCTACGCCCTGCCGCACGCGCGCATCATGATGCACCAGCCGTCCGGCGGCATCGGCGGTACGGCCGCCGACATCAGGATCCAGGCCGAGCAGATGCTGTACGTGAAGACGACGCTCGCCGAGCGCATCGCCTTCCACACCGGTCAGCCGATCGAGCAGATCCAGACCGACTCCGACCGTGACCGCTGGTTCACCGCGGAAGAGGCGAAGGACTACGGCTTCATCGACCACGTCGTGCACAACGCCAACCAGGTCGCCTCGGAAGGCGCGGTGTCATGACTTTCGACCCGAGGGGACTGAACACCGTGAGCCAGGAGATCCGGGCGGGCCTGCAGCCCGCGGAGAGCCGCTACATCATCCCGTCCTTCGTCGAGCGCACCACGTACGGCGTCAAGGAGATGAATCCGTACAACAAGCTCTTCGAGGAGCGGATCATCTTCCTGGGCGTGCAGATCGACGACGCCTCGGCCAACGACGTCATGGCCCAGCTGTTCACGCTCGAGTCGATCGACCCCGAGCGTGACATCAGCATCTACATCAACTCGCCGGGCGGCTCGTACACCGCCATGACGGCGATCTACGACACGATGCAGTTCGTCCGGTGCGACATCCAGACGGTGTGCATCGGCCAGGCCGCGTCGGCGGCCGCGGTGCTGCTGGCGGCCGGGACGCCGGGCAAGCGGGCGGCGCTGCCGCACTCGCGGATCCTGATCCACCAGCCGGCCACCGAGGGCGGCTACGGCCAGGCGAGCGACATCGAGATCCAGGCGAACGAGATCCTCCGGATCCGTGAGGAGATGGAGACCATCCTGTCCAAGCACAGTGGCCAGGACGTGGAGAAGGTTCGCCGTGACATCGAGCGCGACCGCTTCCTGACCGCCGCGGAGGCCAAGGAGTACGGTCTGGTCGATGACATCATCGCCAGCCGCAAGAAGCGCGCTTCCGAGGTAGTGTCGTCATAAGCGGACCTGTGGGTGATCCGACGGTGTCCGCCAGATAGACCACGCCAGAGGGCTCACTCACGGTCCAGGAGACGGTAACGTCGAGACACAACGTCGAGAGCCTCAGCACGCTCCCTCGCCCCGCTCTCAGCGGGTGAGCGGCCCCACGAAAAGGAGACAGGGTGGCACGCATCGGCGACGGTGGTGACCTGCTCAAGTGCTCGTTCTGCGGCAAGAGCCAGAAGCAGGTCAAGAAGCTCATCGCGGGTCCGGGCGTGTACATCTGCGACGAGTGCATCGATCTTTGTAACGAGATCATCGAGGAGGAGCTCTCCGAGTCCTCCGATCTCAAGTGGGACAACCTGCCGAAGCCACGGGAGATCTTCGAGTTTCTGGACTCGTACGTGATCGGGCAGGACAAGGCGAAGAAGGCCCTGTCCGTGGCGGTGTACAACCACTACAAGCGGATCCAGTCGGGCAGCGGCGGCCGGGATGAGAACATCGAGCTCTCCAAGTCGAACATCCTGCTGCTGGGCCCGACCGGTTCCGGAAAGACGCTCCTCGCGCAGACGCTCGCCAAACTGCTCAATGTTCCGTTCGCCATCGCCGACGCGACCGCCCTCACCGAGGCGGGCTATGTCGGCGAAGACGTCGAGAACATCCTGCTGAAGCTGATCCAGGCCGCCGACTACGACGTCAAGAAGGCCGAGACCGGCATCATCTACATCGACGAGGTGGACAAGGTCGCTCGCAAGAGCGAGAACCCCTCGATCACGCGGGACGTCTCGGGGGAGGGCGTCCAGCAGGCGTTGCTGAAGATCCTGGAGGGCACGACCGCGAGCGTTCCGCCGCAGGGCGGCCGCAAGCATCCCCACCAGGAGTTCATCCAGATCGACACGACGAACGTGCTGTTCATCTGCGGCGGCGCGTTCGCCGGCCTGGAGAAGATCGTCGAGCAGCGCGTCGGCAAGCAGGGCATCGGATTCAACGCCGTCCTGCGCACCAAGGACGACGGTGACGACACCGCCGACCTGTTCGCCGACGTCATGCCCGAGGACCTCCTCAAGTTCGGCATGATCCCCGAGTTCGTCGGCCGGCTGCCGGTGATCACGAGCGTGCACAATCTCGACCGTGAGGCGCTGATCAGCATCCTCACCGAGCCGCGCAACGCCCTGGTCAAGCAGTACCACCGGCTGTTCGAGCTCGACGGGGTCGACCTGGAGTTCACCGACGACGCCCTCGAGGCCATCGCCGACCAGGCGATCCTGCGCGGCACCGGCGCTCGCGGCCTGCGCGCCATCATGGAGGAGGTTCTCCTCTCCGTGATGTACGAGGTGCCGAGCCGCGCCGACGTCGCCCGCGTCGTGATCACTCGCGAGGCGGTCCTCGAGCACGTCAACCCGACGCTGGTCCCGCGCGAGCGCAACAAGCGCGAGCCGCGCGAGAAGTCGGCCTGATCGGACCCGTCGGCGGCCGACCGGACACGTGCCGCCGACGGAGCGTCCGCGCCGCAGGTTGCCTGCACGCGGCCACGCCACAGCGGCTGCGGCAGGCCCGACCGCCTCTCCGCCTCGCGGAGAGGCGGCCTCGAACCGTACCCAGTGGCGCCTGTCCTGGCCCACGAAACGCCAGACCCCTAAAGACGGCGGCGGGCCGAGCGCATCGCTGAAAGATCCGGATCTGCGGGGTGCGGCCACGGGACCGCCCGAACGTCTCTAGACTTTTTCCTCGTGACTTCGCGTGCTGACCTGCCGACTCAATACACCCCGGCCGATGTCGAGGGGCGACTCTACGAACGCTGGATCGACGGCGGCCACTTCACCCCGGACGCCGTACCCGGCAAGCCGCACTTCTCGATCGTCATCCCGCCGCCGAACGTCACGGGCTCCCTGCACGTCGGCCACGCGCTGGACCACTCGATCCAGGACGCGCTGATCCGCTGGCAGCGGATGCGGGGCGTCGCGACGCTGTGGCTGCCCGGCATGGACCACGCCGGCATCGCCACCCAGAACGTCGTGGAGCGGCAGCTCGCGGCGGAGGGCCTGTCCCGGCACGACCTCGGCCGCGAGGCCTTCGTCAAGAAGGTCTGGGAGTGGAAGGCCGAGTCCGGCGGCAAGATCCTCGGCCAGATGCGCCGCCTCGGCGACAGCGTCGACTGGAGCCGCGAGCGGTTCACGATGGACGAGGGCCTCTCCCGAGCGGTCCTCACCATCTTCAAGCGCCTGTACGACGACGGCCTCATCTACCGCGCCGAGCGCATCATCAACTGGTGCCCGCGCTGCCTCACGGCGCTCTCCGACATCGAGGTCGAGCACTCCGACGACGAGGGCGAGCTCGTCTCCATCCGCTACGGCGAGGGCGACGCGTCGATCGTCGTCGCGACCACGCGCGCCGAGACCATGCTCGGCGACACGGCCGTGGCCGTGCACCCCGACGACGAGCGGTACTCCCACCTGATCGGCACGGAGATCGAGCTGCCGCTGACCGGCCGCCGCATCCCGATCGTCGCCGACGCGCACGTCGACCCGGCGTTCGGCACCGGCGCCGTCAAGGTGACGCCCGCCCACGACCCGAACGACTTCGAGATCGGCCGCCGCCACGACCTGCCCTCCATCACGATGATGGACGAGCGTGGCGTGATCACCGCGCACGGCCCGTTCCAGGGACTGGACCGGCTCGAGGCGCGCCCGGCGGTCGTCGCCGCACTCCGCGAGCAGGGCCGGATCGTCGCCGAGAAGCGCCCGTACGTCCACGCGGTCGGCCACTGCTCACGCTGCAAGACGGTGGTCGAGCCACGGGTGTCGCTGCAGTGGTTCGTCAAGGTCGCCCCGCTGGCCAAGGCCGCCGGCGACGCCGTCCGCGACGGCCGGGTCCGGATCGTGCCGGAGGAGATGGCCCCGCGTTACTTCGAGTGGGTCGACAACATGCACGACTGGTGCATCAGCCGTCAGCTGTGGTGGGGCCACCGCATCCCGGTCTGGTACGGCCCCGACGGCGAGACGACCTGCGTCGGCCCCGGCGAGGAGGCGCCGGAGGGCTGGACGCAGGACACCGACGTGCTCGACACGTGGTTCTCGTCGGGGCTGTGGCCGTTCTCCACGCTGGGCTGGCCCGACGACACCCCCGAACTGCGGGCGTTCTACCCGACGTCCGTGCTGGTCACCGGGTACGACATCCTGTTCTTCTGGGTCGCCCGGATGATGATGTTCGGCCTGTACGCCATGGACGGCGTCGAGCCGTTCAAGGTCATCGCGCTGCACGGCATGGTGCGCGACCAGTACGGCAAGAAGATGTCCAAGTCGTTCGGCAACGTCGTCGACCCGCTCGACTGGATCGACCGGTACGGCGCGGACGCGACCCGCTTCACGCTCCTGCGCGGCGCCAACCCCGGCAGCGACGTCGCCGTCAGCGAGGAGTGGGCGCAGGGCTCCCGTAACTTCTGCAACAAGCTCTGGAACGCCACCCGGTTCGCCCTCATCAACGGCGCGACCAGCCCGGCCGGCGGCGTCGGCGTGGTCGGCGAGGGACTGCCCGCGGACCTGACCGTCGCCGACCGCTGGATCGTCTCCCGCCTCTCGTCGGTGGTCTCCGATGTGGAGGGGCACTTCGAGCGGTTCGAGTTCGCCAAGGCGTGCGAGACGCTGTACCACTTCGCCTGGGACGAGTTCTGCGACTGGTACGTCGAACTGTCCAAGGTGCCGGGGATGAGCACCGATGCCTCCGCCGTCCTCGGGCACGTGCTCGACGTCCTGCTGCGCCTGCTGCACCCGCTGACGCCTTTCGTCACCGAGGAGCTGTGGACGGCCCTGACGGGCGGCGAGACCCTCGTCGCGGCGTCCTGGCCGCGGCCCGGCACGTTCTCCGACCCCGGTGCCGAGGCGGAGATCGCCGGGTTCCAGCGGCTCGTCACCGAGGTCCGCCGCTTCCGCGCCGACCAGGGCCTCAAGCCGGGCCAGCGGGTCGCGGCCGCGCTGGAGGGCATCGACCCCGCGTACGAGGAGGCGGCCCGGACCCTCCTGCGCCTCACGCCCCCGGAAGACGGTTTCAGCCCCACGGCGTCTCTGCCCGTCGACGGCGTCACCGTCCGCCTGGACACCGCCGGCGCGATCGACGTCGCGGCGGAGCGCGCGCGCCTGGAGAAGGACCTCGCGGCGGCCGGCAAGGAGATCGCTCAGGCCGAGGGGAAGCTCGGCAACGAGCAGTTCATGGCGAAGGCGCCGGAGAAGGTCGTCGCCAAGACCCGCAGCCGCCTCGAGCAGGCCCGCACCGACGTGACCCGGCTCGAGGCCCAACTGGCGGCCCTCCCGACCGCCTGAACGCCCTGCGGGCCCTTCGCGGCCCGTTCCCGCAGCCACGAGGCCGGCTCACCCTGACCGCAAGGTCGGGATGAGCCGGCCTCGTGCGCATGGCGGCTCAGGCGGCCGTGGAGTGGCGTCTCGTGGAGGGTGGCGCTCCAGCGCTCTGGGTGGCCCGGCCTCCACGCGAGTCGTGGAGTGGTGGTCCTTCAGCGCCCTGGCAGGCTCGGCCTCCATACGAGCGCCTCAGCCGGGGTCCGGGTCGGTGGAGTATGCGGCGGGCTCGTCGTTGACCTTGCATCCACAGACTCATGCCATAGCCGAGCGGGTGGTCGGGGTAGAGCACCGGCAGGTCGCTCTCGGTGGAAGCGAAGTCCCGTCGAACGTCCGGCAGCTGTAGTTCCTCGCCCCTGCGCAGCCGCGGCCCCCGCAAGGTCGCGGGAACGGCGGCGTCGAAGAAGAACTCGTTGAGCAGGAGGCGGATGTGATCACGCCGGCTGTAGACGAAGAAGGTCGTCCAGCTCAGCTGGGTCGAAAACTGCCGTTCCAGGATGTAGCAGGACGCGGCCTCAGCGCTCGCGGCCGTCGGAATCCCTCCACGGGCGCATGTTGATCACGGACTTACAGCGGCCGATGGCACTCCATGCGGCCTCAGGCGGGCGGAGACGGCAGCTCGCTGTGGGTCCGGGCACTGC
>NZ_CP192063.1:6815000-8802500 GCF_050942425.1 Actinoallomurus sp. CA-150999 | reverse complement strand
GGCGAATGTTCTGCGGGTGGGTCTGCTCATAGGTTGTGGAGCACTGGCTATTCGGTTCTTCTCAGTTCATGTTCTTCGTTAGTACTGTCCGCTTGCGGGTTCAGGAAGGCGCAGGGCGGGTTCTGAGGGGGCCGGGCACACTGTTGGGTCCTGAGGGAACGGGCGTTCACGCTCGGGCTTCTCAGGCAGAACCCCGGTCAGGGGTTCTCCGCGTTACAGGCTGATCTGGTCGCCATACCGCACTGATGTTGTCAGGGTTCTTCTCTGGTGTTCGGTGGTTTGGTGGTGGCTGGGGGTTGGTTCTGTCCGTGTTTTGAGAACTGCATAGTGGACGCGAGCATCTTTGTTCTTGTCGAGTGTGTTCAAGTTTTTTAGGGCACACGGTGGATGCCTTGGTACCAGGAGCCGATGAAGGACGTGGGAGCCTGCGATATGCCCCGGGGAGTTGGCAACCGAGCGTTGATCCGGGGATTTCCGAATGGGGAAACCTAGCACCTGTCATGGGGTGTTGCCTCCGTCTGAATTGATAGGGCGGTTGGTGGTAACGCGGGGAAGTGAAACATCTCAGTACCCGCAGGAAGAGAAAACAATAGTGATTCCCTGAGTAGTGGTGAGCGAAAGGGGATGAGGCTAAACCATGCGCGTGTGATAGCCGGCGGGTGTTGCGTGTGTGGGGTTGTGGGAGCATCTTTGTCTGGACCGCCGTCTGGGCGTGGAGTCAAAAAACAGCAGGATAGTCGAACGATCTGGGATGGTCGACCGTAGTCGGTGAGAGTCCGGTAGGCGAAATCTTGTTGTCTTCATTAGGTGTTTCCCGAGTAGCACGGGGCCCGTGAAATCTCGTGTGAATCTGCCAGGACCACCTGGTAAGCCTGAATACTCCCTGGTGACCGATAGCGGACTAGTACCGTGAGGGAAAGGTGAAAAGTGCCCCGGTGAGGGGTCGTGAAAGAGTACCTGAAACCGTGTGCCTACAAGCCGTCAGAGCTCCCGCATCCTCTTTGGGGGTGTGGTGTGATGGCGTGCCTTTTGAAGAATGAGCCTGCGAGTTATGGTGTGTGGCGAGGTTAACCCGTGTGGGGGAGCCGTAGCGAAAGCGAGTCTGAATAGGGCGCTCTTTAGTCGCATGCTGTAGACCCGAAGCGGAGTGATCTACCCATGGGCAGGTTGAAGCGCGGGTAAGACCGTGTGGAGGACCGAACCCACCAGGGTTGAAAACCTGGGGGATGACCTGTGGGTAGGGGTGAAAGGCCAATCAAACTCCGTGATAGCTGGTTCTCCCCGAAATGCATTTAGGTGCAGCGTTGCGTGTTTCTTGCCGGAGGTAGAGCTACTGGATGGCCTAGGGGGCCGACAAGCTTACTGAAGTCAGCCAAACTCCGAATGCCGGTAAGTGAAGCGTGGCAGTGAGACTGCGGGCGATAAGGTTCGTAGTCGAGAGGGAAACAGCCCAGATCACCGGCTAAGGCCCCTAAGCGTGTGCTAAGTGGTAAAGGATGTGGAGTTGCTGTGACAACCAGGAGGTTGGCTTAGAAGCAGCCACCCTTGAAAGAGTGCGTAATAGCTCACTGGTCAAGTGATTCCGCGCCGACAATGTAGCGGGGCTCAAGCACACCGCCGAAGCCGTGGCATCTCAGCAGTACCCAGGCGTACTTGTACGTCCAGGGGCTGGGATGGGTAGGGGAGCGTCGTGTGGGCTGTGAAGCGGCAGCGTGAGCTAGTCGTGGAGACCACACGAGTGAGAATGCAGGCATGAGTAGCGAATGAGGGGTGAGAAACCCCTCCGCCGGATGACCAAGGGTTCCTGGGGCAGGCTAATCCGCCCAGGGTAAGTCGGGACCTAAGGCGAGGCCGCGAGGCGTAGTCGATGGACAACGGGTTGATATTCCCGTACCCGCTGACACGCGCCCATGCTGAACCCACTGACACTAACATCGCAGACCCTGCTTGATCCCTTCGGGGGTCTTGCGTGGGCGAGTGGTGGACCTGAGGTGGTAGTAGGCAAGTGATGGGGTGACGCAGGAGGGTAGCTCAGCCCAGGCGATGGTTGTTCCTGGGGTAAGCATGTAGGGCGGCGTGTAGGTAAATCCGCGCGCTATTAAGCCTGAGATGTGATGCCGAGCCGATTTAGGTGAAGTGAGTGATCCCATGCTGTCGAGAAAAGCCTCTAGCGAGTGTGTCGGCGGCCCGTACCCCAAACCGACTCAGGTGGTCAGGTAGAGAATACCGAGGCGATCGGGTGAACTGTGGTTAAGGAACTCGGCAAATTGCCCCCGTAACTTTGGGAGAAGGGGGGCCCCTGCTGGTGACCGAACTGGCTTCGTGAAGCTGGTGGGGGTCGCAGATACCAGGGGGAAGCGACTGTTTACTAAAAACACAGGTCCGTGCGAAGTCGAAAGACGCTGTATACGGACTGACGCCTGCCCGGTGCCGGAACGTTAAGGGGACCGGTTAGCTGCCCTTGTGGTGGCGAAGCTGAGAACCTAAGCGCCGGTAAACGGCGGTGGTAACTATAACCATCCTAAGGTAGCGAAATTCCTTGTCGGGTAAGTTCCGACCTGCACGAATGGCGTAACGACTTCCCCACTGTCTCAACCACAGGCCCGGTGAAATTGCACTACGAGTAAAGATGCTCGTTACGCGCAGCAGGACGGAAAGACCCCGGGACCTTCACTATAGCTTGGCATTGGCGTTTGGAGCGTCTTGTGTAGGATAGGTGGGAGACTGTGAAGCCATCACGCCAGTGGTGGTGGAGTCGTTGGTGAAATACCACTCTGGTCGTTTCGAGCGTCTAACCCGCGCCCGTGTATCCGGGTGGGGGACAGTGCCTGGTGGGTAGTTTAACTGGGGCGGTTGCCTCCCAAAGAGTAACGGAGGCGCCCAAAGGTTCCCTCAGCCTGGTTGGCAATCAGGTGTTGAGTGCAAGGGCACAAGGGAGCTTGACTGTGAGACAGACATGTCGAGCAGGTGCGAAAGCAGGGCCTAGTGATCCGGCACCACCGTGTGGATGGGGTGTCGCTCAACGGCTAAAAGGTACCCCGGGGATAACAGGCTGATCTTGCCCAAGAGTCCATATCGACGGCAAGGTTTGGCACCTCGATGTCGGCTCGTCGCATCCTGGGGCTGGAGTAGGTCCCAAGGGTTGGGCTGTTCGCCCATTAAAGCGGCACGCGAGCTGGGTTTAGAACGTCGCGAGACAGTTCGGTCCCTATCCGCTGTGCGCGTAGGAGACTTGCGAGGGTCTGTCCCTAGTACGAGAGGACCGGGACGGACGAACCTCTGGTGTGCCAGTTGTACCGCCAGGTGCATGGCTGGTTGGCTACGTTCGGTCGGGATAACCGCTGAAAGCATCTAAGCGGGAAGCCTTCCTCAAGATGAGGTCTCCCAACCTTCGGGTTGTAAGGCCCCCAGCTAGACGACTGGGTTGATAGGCCGGAGATGGAAGCACCGCAAGGTGTGGAGTTGACCGGTACTAATAGGCCGAGTGGCTTGACACACACATCGCTTCGAGAGCTGCGTTAAGCAAGAGATGTTCGCGTTCACTGTGCGGTTCCCGGGACACGGCCGGGAACTTATGACCCCCGTACGCCGGGTTCTGTTAGGCGTTTCGGTGGTTTTGGCGAAGGGGAAACACCCGGTCCCATTCCGAACCCGGAAGTTAAGCCCTTCAGCGCCGATGGTACTGCACTGGAGACGGTGTGGGAGAGTAGGACACCGCCGGACATTCACATAGATCAGGAAAGCCCGCCAGGCTATAGCCCCGGCGGGCTTTCCTGCGTTCCGGACCCTTTTCCGCAACAACGGAAAGAGGAACTGGTGACCGAGGAGTCCTCGGCCGGTGATGTGACCGGTTGGCTGGCCCGGAATGCCCTGCCGCTACACGGCCTTGTCGCCGGCGCCCCCACGACGGACCTTCAACCTCTGAAAGACGTCCTCCCGGACGTACGCGTGGTCGGACTCGGCGAGGCAACCCACGGGACCCGGGAATTCTTTCAGCTCAAACACCGCCTGCTGGAGTTCCTGGTCACCGAGCTGGGGTTCTCGGTGTTCGCCATGGAAGCGAGCGCGTCCGCCGGCGCTGCCGTCGACGCCTACATCCGCCACGGTATTGGGAACGCCGCGAACGTCCTCACGAGGCTCGGTTTCTGGACGTGGCGGACCGAGGAGGTGCTCGCCATGATCGAGTGGATGCGCGCCTACAACCAGGGTCGGCCGGAGGAGGACAAGGTCGGCTTCGTGGGGATCGACCCGCAGCAATGCGGTGACTCCATCAAGATCCTCGAGGCGTTCCTGCGCGAGACGGCCCCGGAGCGTGTGGCCGCCCTGCACGCCACACTCGGCGTCCTCGGCAAGGCCTCTCCCGGATCGCAGCCCGATCCGGAGCGACGTCTCGTACGCGAGGCCGAGGACCTCCTGGAGTTCGTCCGCACGCAGGACCCGGACGCCGTCGAGGCGATCCGGCACGCCGACATCCTCGTGAAGGCCGCCGACCTGGTGACCCGCGTACGGCGGCATACGGATCCGGAGCAGACGGTCTTCGCCGCGCGTGACCGGTACATGGCCGACGCGGTGGCGGACCTGCTGGACGAGCCGTCCGTACGGGTCGTGTTGTGGGCGCACAACGGACACGTCGCGAATCATCGCTTCGCCGGCGGCGTGCCGACGATGGGGAGCCACTTGCACGCGCGGTACGGCGACGCGTATTACGCGCTGGGCCTGCTCTTCGGCCGCGGTGACTTCCGGGCCCGCCGGGGGTGGCCCGGCCCATGGCAGAGCGGGAGGGGGCGCAAGCCCGTCCCCAACAGCGTCGACTCCGCTCCTCCCGCGACCCTCGAGGCGCAGCTCGCGGCCGCGCAGCCAGGTGATCACCTCGTCGACCTGCGCGCGACCGCCGACGCACCGGAGGCGGTCCGGGCGTGGGCACGGGACCGCCGCCCGTCCCGGACGTTCGGTTCCCTCGTGCCACGCGGGACCTACCGGTTCGCCTTCGGCCAGGTCGTACCAGCCGAGGACTACGACGGACTGGCCTACGTGGCGGTCTCGAGCTCCTCCAGGCTGCTCCCACCCGCCTGAACGGCGCCGGACACCCGGTCGGGCCGCCCACCACCTCGTCGGCGACGACGAGACGGCGCCGCGTGGTACGCCGCGCCCCCTCTGCGGATCAGCGCGGCTCACCGGCCCCGACGCGCCCTCTGCGGGTCTGCGCGGCGCTACCGGCCCTCCACCGACGGTCAGGAGGCCTTGGGGCGGAGGGTGTCGACCGCGGTCCGCAGCTCCTCGACGCGCTGCTCGAGCGTTGCGACCACCTTGGCGGCCTCCTCGTCCTGGGCCGCGAACGGGGCGAGCGTGCCGAGCTGCTCCTCCACCGCCGCCACGCGCCGCTGGAGCTCCGCGGCGAGCTCCTCGGACGGGGCCGCCGCGAACTGCGTGCGCAGCAACTCCGACTGCTCGCGCAGCTGCTGGTTCTTCCGGTAGAGCTCCACGAAGACCGAGACCTTCGTCCGCAGCACCCACGGGTCGAACGGTTTGGAGATGTAGTCGACCGCCCCCGCGGCGTACCCCCGGAACGCGTAGTCCGGATCCGCGTCCGCGGCGGTCAGGAAGATGATCGGGACCTCGCGCGTCTTCCGGCGCCGTTTGATCGCGCGGGCGATCTCGAAGCCGTCCATTCCGGGCATGACGATATCGAGAAGGATCACCGCGAACTCGTTCGTCAGCAAGGCTCGTAGAGCCTCTTCCCCCGAACGCGCACGGATCATGTTCTGATCGAGTGAAGAGAGGATCGCTTCCAGCGCGACGAGGTTCTCCTCTCGGTCGTCGACCAGAAGAATGTTCGCCTTCTCGGCCACGGGTGTCAGCCCTCCATCAGTTGCGTGGCCGACTCAGCCACGCTCTCATGATGTCAAGAAGGTGGTCGGCGTCGACAGGCTTGGGTACGTAGTCCGATGCGCCCGACTCGATGCTCTTCTCCCGATCGCCCTTCATGGCCTTGGCCGTCAGGGCGATGATCGGCAGGGCGGCGAACTGCGGCATTCGCCGGATGGCCTCCGTCGTGGCGTAGCCGTCGAGCTCGGGCATCATCACGTCCATGAGGACCAGATCGACGTCCTCGTTGCGGTCGAGCGTGTCGATGCCCTCACGGCCGTTCTCGGCGTAGAGCACCTCGATACCGTACTGCTCGAGCACACAGGTCAGCGCAAAGATGTTGCGCACGTCATCGTCGACGATGAGGATCTTGCGGCCGGACAGCACCTCGTCGTCGATCGGCGCCGTCTCGAACGCGTCGTCCGCCGCGGGAGGCTCGAACGACGCCGTCTCGAACGACGCTTCGACGGCCGGAGCCGGCTGCGACCGACTCGGCTGCGGCCGGCGCCTCTCCTTGTCCCGTACGGGCGTGGAGGAGCCTTCGCGGCCCTCGAGGTAGCGGGCCGGCATGAAGAACGTGAACGTGCTGCCCTCGCCGGGACGGCTGGCCACGTGGATCTCTCCGCCGAGCAGTTGGGCGATGTCGCGGCTGATGGACAGCCCGAGGCCGGTGCCGCCGTACCGTCGGCTGGTCGTGCCGTCGGCCTGCTGGAACGCCTCGAAGATCGCCCGCAGGTTGTGGTCGTCGATGCCGATCCCGGTGTCGCTGACCGCGAACCCGAGGACGTCGGGCGTACGGGCCAGGACCGGGTCGGTGAAGTCCACTCCCTCGGCCCGCCGGATGGTCAGCCGCACCTCACCGGAGGAGGTGAACTTCACCGCGTTGGACAGGAGGTTGCGCAGCACCTGCTGGAGCCGCTGCTCGTCGGTGAAGAGGTGCTCGGGCAGGCCGGGCTCGGCGTACACGTCGAAGCTGAGGCCCTTGTCGACGGCCAGCGGCCGGAAGTTCGCGTCGACGAAGTCGACGACGTCGGCGAGGGCCACCTGCTGGGGGACGAGGTCCATCTTGCCCGCCTCGACCTTGGACAGGTCGAGGATGTCGTTGATCAGCCGGAGCAGGTCGCTGCCCGATTCGTAAATCGTCTTGATCAGCTCGACCTGTTTGGGCGTGAGGTTCTTGTCCGGGTTTCCGGCCAGGAGTTTGGCCAGCACCAGCAGGCTGTTGAGCGGCGTCCGCAGCTCGTGCGACATGTTGGTGAGGAACTCGGACTTGTAGCGGGAGGACTGGGCGAGCTGCTCGGCGCGCTCCTCCAGGGTGCGGCGGGCCTGTTCGATCTGGAAGTTCTGCATCTCGATCGCGCGGTTCTGCTTGGCCAGCAGCGCCGCCTTCTCTTCCAGCTCGGCGTTGGACCGGCGCAGCTCCTCCTGCTGGCGCTGCAGCTCACTGGAACGGTCCTGTAGCTCCGCGGTGAGCCGCTGGGACTCGCCCAGCAGCGCCTCGGTACGGGAGTTCGCGGTGATCGTGTTGATCGTCACACCGATCGTCTCGACGAACTGGTCGAAGAACGCCAGGTGGACTTCGCTGAACGGGCTGAACGAGGCCAGCTCGATCGCGCCGAGCACGCGGTTCTCGAACAGGATCGGCAGCACGATCAGGTTGACCGGGGACGCCTGCCCCAGGCCCGTACCGATCTTGATGTAACCGGGTGGCAGGTCGTGGATCAGGATCGGCTTGTGCTGCAGGGCGGCCTGCCCGACGAGGCTGTCGCCGAAGTGGAACCGCACGCTGTCGATCTTGTCCTGGCTGAGGCCGTACCCGGTCTTGAGCACGAGCTCGGGCTCGCCGTCCTCGGGCTCCTCCACCAGGTAGAACGCGCCGTACTGGGCCGAGGACAGCGGCGTGACCTCGCTCATGATCAGCCGGGCGACCTCCATGAGGTCGCGGTGGCCCTGCATCAGCCCGGCGATGCGGGCGAGGTTGGTCTTCAGCCAGTCCTGCTGCTGGTTGGCGCGGGTGGTCTCGCGGAGGTTCGCCACCATCAGGTTGACGTTGTCCTTGAGCTCGGCGACCTCGCCGCGGGCCTCGACCGAGACCGACCCGGTGAGGTCGCCGCGGGCGACCGCGCTCGCCACCGACGCGATCGCGCGGACCTGCGTGGTCAGGTTGCTGGCGAGCTCGTTCACGCTCTCGGTGAGGCGCTTCCACGTGCCGGACACGCCCTCGACCTCGGCCTGACCGCCGAGGCGGCCCTCGCTGCCCACCTCGCGCGCGACACGGGTGACCTCGCCGGCGAACGCCGACAGCTGGTCCACCATCGTGTTGATCGTCGTCTTCAGCTCCAGGATCTCGCCCTGGGCGTCGACGTCGATCTTCTTGGTCAGGTCGCCGTTGGCGACGGACGTGGTGACCTGGGCGATGTTGCGGACCTGGCTGGTCAGGTTGTCCGCCATGGAGTTGACGTTGTCGGTGAGGTCCTTCCAGACCCCGCTGACCCCGCCGACCTTGGCGCGCCCGCCCAGGCGGCCCTCCGTACCGACCTCACGGGCCACCCGCGTCACCTCGTCGGCGAACGAGGACAGCCGGTCGACCATGGTGTTGAGGGTGTCCTTGAGCTGGAGGATCTCGCCCTGGGCGTCGACGGTGATCTTCTTGGACAGGTCACCGCCCGCGACGGACGTGGCGACCTGCGCGATGTTGCGGACCTGGCCGGTGAGGTTGCCGGCCATGGAGTTGACGTTGTCGGTGAGGTCCTTCCAGACGCCGCTGACGCCGCTGACACGGGCCTGGCCGCCCAGGCGGCCCTCGGTGCCCACCTCGCGGGCCACCCGGGTGACCTCGTTCGCGAAGGCCGACAGCTGGTCGACCATGGTGTTGAGGGTGTCCTTGAGCTGGAGGATCTCGCCCTGGGCGTCGACGGTGATCTTCTTGGACAGGTCACCGTTGGCCACCGACGTGGCGACCTGGGCGATGTTCCGGACCTGGCCGGTGAGGTTGCCGGCCATGGAGTTGACGTTGTCGGTGAGGTCCTTCCAGACGCCGCTGACGCCGCTGACACGGGCCTGGCCGCCCAGGCGGCCCTCCGTGCCCACCTCGCGGGCCACCCGCGTCACCTCGTCCGCGAACGAGGAGAGCTGGTCGACCATCGTGTTGACGGTCTCCTTGAGCTCCAGCAGCTCACCCGTCGCCTCGACCGTCACCTTGCGCGTCAGGTCACCGCGGGCGACCGCCGTGGTGACGAGGGCGATGTCGCGGACCTGCCCGGTCAGCCGGCTCGCCATCGCGTTGACGGCACCGGTGACGTCACGCCATCGGCCGGACATCTCCCGCGGTGTGGCCTGCCCGCCCAGGCGGCCCTCCGCGCCGACCTCCCGGGCCAGCTGCGTCACCTCGGCGGCGAACTCGTCGAGGTGCTCGACCATCCGGTTGACGCCCGAGCCCATGCGCAGCAGCTCACCCCGCCAGGGACGGGTGCCGGTATCGAGCTCGATGCGCTGGCTCAGGTCGCCGTCGGCGACCGCGTCGACGACCCGCGCCATCGCGGTCGTGGACTGAACGAGAGTGTCGATCAACGCGTTGGCCGCGGCGTTGCCCGTCGCCCAGGCCCCCTCGCCGTCCGCTCTCAGCCGCTCGTCGATCCGTCCCTCGTGGCGAACCTCACGCTGAACGCGTACGAGCTCGCCGGTCAGATGGGACGCGCGTTCCTGAACCTCGTTGAAGACACCGGCGATCTCAGCCAGGATGTCGTCACCCGAGGGATCGAGTCGCACGTCGAAGTCGCCGTCGCGCATTGCGCTGAGCGCGTCGAGCACCGACCGTAGCTCAGTCTCCGCGTATCGGGCGCGGGTCGGCGCATGGGACGTGCCTCGAGGCATTGATTTCCTCCTAGCCTTCCCGCGGGTATGTACAGTCCACCCAGGGGGTCTGCCACGATGGCAGCGTCCTGCATCCCCGAGACGAATCCAAGTGGCCGTGGAGAAGAACGCAAAGACGTACACGACCTTCCCGCCGGAGGTCGCCTCTGTCGCGGCCGCTCGGCGTTTTGTCGGAGGGACACTTCGTGGCTGGGGCGTCGATGACGTGGATGACGCCATGCTACTCACCAGCGAACTGGTTACGAACGCTATCGTCCATGCGGGCACCGAGGTAGAGGTGGTCTGCGAGCTCGTCGGCGGGCTGGTCCGGATCGAGGTGCACGACCGGCATCAGGCCCGGCGCGTGCCGGTGCCCGGCGATCAGGTGAGCGGCCGCGGCCTGCTGTTCCCCGAGACGCTCGCGACCTCCTGGGGCGTGACGTACGGCCAGGGCAGTAAGAACGTCTGGTTCACCGTGCCCGGCATCGGCGCCGCGGAGCACCCGCCGCCGCCCCCGTCCCACGAGGAGATCGTCTCCGCGCCGCAGGCCGCCCGCCCCACCGTCGACCAGCTCGCCCAGCGCACCGCGCAGGCCGCCCAGGACACTCTCGGCGCGGACTGCGTCTACGTCCTGCTCGCCGACGACGACGCCGAGCTCAGCCTCCGGGCCACCGCGGGCGTACGACCCGAGGGCGCCGCCCTGGAGATCGGCCTCGAGGGCGCCCCGGTCGGCGGCCGGGGGGTCTACGCCGACCTGGGCGGCAGCCCGTACAACCTCCCCGCCCTGCAGGCCGCCGGGATCCGGTCGCTCGTCACCGCGCCGTTCACGGTCGACGGGCGGGCGATCGGACTGCTGATCGCGGCCTCCCGCGATCCGGGGCACTTCATCGAGGACGACGTCGAGCGTCTCCAGGAGATCGCCGACCGGCAGGCGCCGTCGATGGAGCGCGCCCGCCTTATGGAGCTGGAGCGCGCCCGACGCGGCTGGCTCGGGTTCCTCGCCGAGGCGAGCAGCATGCTGGCCGGCACCCTCGACCAGCAGATGACCATGGCCCTCGTCGCTCAGCTGATCGTGCCGCGCCTGGCCACCTGGTGTGCGGTGTTCACCGTCCGCGACACCAACCTGGTGTCCCCCGCGTACGCCTGGCACGCCGACGAGACCATGGTCGCCGACCTGCGCACCCTGCTCGAGCAACTGCCGCCCGCGCCACCCCCCGCCGAGCCCGGGCCGTGGGAGGGGTTCACGCCCGCGCCGTCCGGCGACCTGCCCGAGACCGCGCACCGCGTCACCGGCGACGTCGCCCACGCCTTCCCGCTGCTCGCCCGGGGTCGCAAGATCGGCATGCTGGTCGTCGGCGGCCCGAAGGGCGCCCGCTTCACCCGCGACGCGCTCGAGCTGACCGAGGACCTCGCGGGCCGGGCCGCCCTCGCCATCGACAACGCCCGGCTGTACGAAGAGCAGGCGGACATGAGCCGCACGCTCCAGCGCAGCCTTCTCCCGCCCGAGATCCCGACGGTCCCCGGCCTGGACGTCGCCGTCGTGTACGAACCGGCGGGCGAGCACAGCGAGGTCGGCGGCGACTTCTACGACGTCTTCAGCGTCGGCACCCGCTGGCGTTTCGCCATCGGCGACGTGTGCGGCACCGGCCCGGAGGCCGCGGCCGTCACCGGCCTCGCCCGCCAGGCCCTGCGCATCCTCGGCCGCGAGAACCACTCCATCCCCGAGGTCCTCGAACGCCTCAACGCGCTGATCCTGGAAGAGGGCACCCGCGCTCGGTTCCTCACCCTCCTGCACGGCGAGCTGGAGGAGCTCGGCGAGGGCCGGGTCCGCGTGACGTACGCCACGGCCGGGCACCCGCCGCCGCTGTTCCTGAGCCCGAGCGGCGTCGTGAAGTCCGAGGAGGACTCCGACCTGATGCTGGGCGTCTTCCCCGACGCGACGTTCACCGTGCGGACGGAGATCCTCAAGCCGGGGTACCTCCTGATGGGCTTCACCGACGGGGTGACCGAGCGGCGGCGCGGCAAGCAGCTGCTCGGCGACGACGGCGGGCTGGAACACATCCTCGAGGGCTGCGTCGACCTCAACGCCGGCGCCGTGGGGGCCAAGGTAATGCGCGCGGTCCGCGGTTTCTCCGTCGAGCCCTCCCACGACGACATGGCCTTGATCGTCCTGCGCGTCGAGGAGTGAGCCGGGTCAGTTCCGGCGCAGACCCTCGCGGATGGCGATCTCGACCGGGGAGTAGGTGCCGTCGGCGCGCTCCAGCGCGTACGAGACGGCGGGATGCAGCGGCGGCTGCGCCATGAACCGGGGCCGGCGCCCGTGGTGCGGCTGCGCGGCGTGCACGAGGAACGGGTGGCACAGGTAGACGTCGCCGGGCCGCCCCGTCGCGAACGCGAGCGGACGGTGCGCGGAGGCCGCCTCCAGGTTTGTGGCGATCTCGAATATGGAGACGCCCTCTTCGCCGTACGGCTCGAGGATCGGCGGCACGTCCAGGTGCGAGCCGACGCGGATCCGGGTCGGCGAATCGGCCTCCCCCACCTCGCTGAACAGGAACAGCATCAGCAGCGCGCGGTCCTTCGACCGCACGTTCGCGTGCGCCCACGGGACGCCGTCGCCCGAGTAGCTCGCCTCGATGTGCCAGCCCGCGTCGTCCGGCTCCTCCTCGTGCGGGAACCGCAGCGGGAACGTCCCCAGCGACCGGCGCGGCACCCAGCGCCCCGGCCCGACCAGCCGATCGAACGCGTCGTGCAGGACCGGCGTGTTCGCCGCCTCGACGAACGGCTCCGCCGCCATGTCGCCGACCCGGTGCACCGGCTTCACCCACGTCGCGGGGTCGTCGGGGTCGAACCCGGTCTCCGCCCACAGCAGCGCCGCGCACTCCCGCGCCGCACGGTCCGGGAACGCCTGTTCGATCTTCACGAACCCGTCCCGTACGAACCGCTCGACCATCGCGTCAGCCATGAGACGGCATTCTGGTCATGACGGGAAGGAAAGGCACCCGGTTTTCCGCGCGGCCGTCCGTACCGCGCCGGTGCCCTGGCGAGCGCCGCGTTCTCGGCGGCGGACCCCCGGGGCATCCGAGTACCGCGCAGTACCATCCGACCCATGACGGGTAACGCGTTCCTGGCATACATGGGCGTGGTGGTGTTGATCACCGCCACACCGGGGCCCGATACGGCGCTGGTCCTGCGCAACGCGGTACGGCACGGCTGGTCGGCCGGTGTGCGCACCGGCACGGGGAGCGCCGCCGGACTCCTGCTGTGGGGCCTGGCCGCCTCCCTGGGGATCGCCGCCGTGCTGGCGGCCTCCGCGGAGGTCTTCGTCATCGTCAAGCTCGCCGGCGCGGCGTACCTCTGCTACCTGGGAGTCCGCATGATCTGGCGGGCGCTCCGGGACCGCACCAGGCCCGCGATCGGCGGCGACGCCCGGCCCGAGGTCTCGACGAAGACGCTCTTCCGGCAGGGGCTGATCACCAATCTGCTCAATCCCAAGGCGGCCGCGTTCTTCACGGCGCTGCTTCCCCAGTTCGTCACGGCGCACGGAGTGGCCGCCACTCCGGTCATCATCGGCCTCGCGCTGATCGCGGCCACGGCGAACCTGACCGGCCAGTGCGTCTACGCCGCGGCCGCTCACCGCACCACCCGCCTGATCGGCCGCCGCCACTTCGAACCGATCCTCGACGGAGTCGTCGGAGCCGTCCTGACCGCGCTCGGCTGCCGCCTGATGCTCACCAGCCGCCCCTGACCGGTCGGGCCGTCAGAGGTCGAAGAGTCGTTCGGTGTCCGCGTCGGCGAACTCGAGCAGCCGGCCGATGAAGTACACCGTTCCGAGCGCGAGAACCCGCTCGCCGAGCGAGGCGAGACGCCTGCGGCTCAGCTCCGTGTCGTCGACGACGGTCCAATGTCCTGGCACCGGGTGCGTGAATCTCAGATGCCGGTGGCTCGGCATCCGTACGTAGGTCACGGGCAGGCCGGCCAGCTCGGCGGCGACGCCGGCGACGTCCTTGTGGTCCGGCAGGCAGGCGAGGACATGATCGATGCGGTCCCAGCGGCGATACGCCTCGGCGAGGGCGATCGCGGCGCCGGATCGGTCGATCGCCGAGTCGACAAGCAGCGTGGTGTCCGTACCGGCGACGTGGTGCCAGGACAGGCGGCCGGGCAGGCGTACGGAGGACAGGACCCGGTCCAACCGGTCCTGGGGCGGCTCAGGGCGTCCGATCGCTTCGAGGAGGCGGTGGGCGGCGGCGCAGCCCAGCTCGGCGTTCCGGCGTCCATGGCCGGTCGGCAGCAGGTCGGCCTGGATGCCGCTCGTGCCGATCACTTCCGGCTTCACCCGGCCGCCGGTACGGTCCGCGACGGTCGCGGCGATCGCCTCAGTCACCGCCGGGCTCTGGGGGAGTGAGATGACGGCGGACGTGGCCGCGGTCACGACGCCGGCCTTGTCCTTCGCGATCTCGGCGGGGGAGTCGCCGAGCACGCCGACGTGCTCGGCGAAGACCTCGGTGATCGCGAGGACGTCCGGCGGGAAGAGGCTCACCTCATCGGAAATCCCGCCCATGCCCGCCTCCAGCACGATCACGTCCGCGCCGGCCGCCCGCGCGTACAGCACGCCGGCCAGCGTGAACAGGCCGCTCGGGGACAGGTAGCCCTCGCCGCTCCCGCTCTCCGGCAGGGCGGCCGTCGCGTCACGGATGCGCCGGCCGAGCCGGGCCAGGGCGTCGGCGGAGATCGCCGTGCCGTCGACGCGGATGCGTTCCCGGTCCTCGCGCAACGCCGGGCTGGTGACCGTGATCACGCGGCATCCGGCGGCGGCGAGACACGCGGAGGCATACGTCGCGGCCGTGCCCTTGCCCTTCGACCCCACCACCGTGAGGACCGGCGCTCCGGCGACGTCCAGGCCGAGTGCGCGGGCGAGCAGGCGCGCACGCCCGATGCTGCGCCGGGCTCCCGGACCGCGCCGATCCCACTCCGCGTAGAAGGCCTCCGTCACGTCTCGACGATAGCCACGCTTGTCGGTGCCTTCCCCTACGGTGGCCGGCCGTGACGCCTTCCGAAGCACCGTCGTCTCGCCGAGACGGGCTGCCCCGCACCTACCTCATCTGGCTGTCCGGGGTGCTGGCCTCCATGTTCGGCGACACGGTCCTCTATTTCGCGCTGGGCTGGACCGCGTCCGCCCACGGAGGGTCCGTCGCCGCACTGGTACTGACCGCGATCAACCTGCCACGAGCGTCGCTGCTGCTGATCGGCGGTGCCGTCGGGGACCGGTTCGGCGCCCGAAAGATCATGTTGATGGGCGACAGCACGATGATCGTCGTGACGGTGCTGCTGGCCGTGGTCGCCTTTCGCTGGGGGACGGCGACATGGCTGCTGATCACCGCGGGACTGCTGATCGGGGCGGTGGACGCCTTCTACCTGCCGGCATCCGGATCCATGCCCCGACGACTGGTCGGATCGGACAAGCTGCCCAAGGCTCTCGCCCTGCGACAGACGGGTGGGCAGGTGGTCGCCCTGGCGGGTGGTTCGCTGGGCGGCCTCATCGTCGCAGCCGTGGGTCTTCCGGGAGCCGCGCTCTTCGACGCGGTGACCTTCGGGATCGTCTTCTGGGTGATGACGACGATCCGGCCGACTCAAGCGCTCCCGGCAGTCGCCACGCGGAAGGGTGCCCTTCGGGACGTCGCGGATGGTCTCCAGGTCGCGTGGCGAAGCCCGGTTCTCCGCGCCGCCCTCCTCCTGGTGGCGGCCGCGGCCGGAGCGCTGCTGCCCGTCATTTCGCTGCTGATGCCTCTCCTCGCCCGCCACCACGGATGGGGATCGGACGCGGCAGGCCTCCTCGCGGCGACGCAGAGCCTGGGGATCATCGGCATCGCCGTCCTCGTCGCCGGCAGAGGCGGCAGCAAGCGGCCAGGGCGTACCGCGGCCCTCGGACTGATCCTCGGCGGCTGCGGAACGGCTCTCCTCGGCCTTTCACCGTCGCCCATCGTGGCGGCGGGCGGCTCTTTGATCGTCGGGCTCGGGTCCGGCGTCTTCAGCACCCACGTCGGTCCCCTTGTGCTCGTCACGACGCCCGACTCCCACCTGTCCCGTCTGCAGGCACTGCTGACCCTGGTCCAGAGCACCGCCTTGCTGGTGATGAACAACGCGCTGGGCAACCTCGCGGCGGCCACGGGTCCCGCCCTCCCTCTGGGTCTCTGCGCTGCCGCGGTCACGCTCACCGGACTGGGCGGCCTGTGCTCGGCGGACCTGCGCCGAGCAACGGCTCACGTTGAAGCGCCCGTGGCGAGCGGGGCGATCGCGTGATCCCCGGTGGGCATTGCCGCTGAGGATCACGGTGCCACGGGCCCGCCCGCACGCCGTGGGCCCGGGGCGGCGGCGGGGGGATCCGGGCGTTAGTAGGCTTCTTCCGTGAGTGCGACCAGGTATGAGGAGGCCGTCAAGGGCGTCAGGGCCCGGGGGGTCGAATGGGACATCGATCCGACACTGGACCGGATGCGTGATCTGGCGGACGTTCTCGGGTCGCCGCAGCGGGCGTACCCCGTCATCCACATCACCGGGACGAACGGCAAGTCGAGCACGGCCCGGATGATCGAGGCGCTGCTGCGCGAGCGGGGGCTGCGGGTCGGCCTGTACACCAGTCCCGAGCTGCATTCGATCCGAGAGCGGATCACGATCGACGGCGCGCCGGTGAGCGAGCAGCGATTCGCCGAGCTGTACGAGGACGTCCTGCCGTTTCTGGAGATGACCGACGCGAAGCACGACGTGAAGGTGTCGTTCTTCGAGACGCTGACCGCGATGGCGTACGCCGCGTTCGCGGACGCGCCCGTCGACGTCGCCGTCGTCGAGGTCGGCATGGGAGGCGTCTGGGACGCCACGAACGTCGCAGACGGAGCGGTGGCGGTGGTCACCCCGATCGGGCTCGACCACACCCGCTGGCTCGGCGCCACGGTGGAGGAGATCGCGGGGGAGAAGTCCGGGATCATCAAGCCCGGGGCGATCGCCGTGCTCGCCCAGCAGCCGGTCGGGGCGGCGCAGGTGCTGATGCGGCGCGCCAATGAGGTCGGCGCGACCGTCGCGCGTGAGGGGCTGGAGTTCGGCGTGCTGGGCCGTGAGCTGGCCGTCGGCGGGCAGCTGGTCCGGTTGCAGGGGCTGCACGGCGTGTACGACGAGGTGTTCCTGCCGTTCTTCGGCGCGCACCAGGCCGGCAACGCGGCGTGCGCGCTGGCGGCGGTGGAGGCGTTCGCACGTGGCCGCGCCACGGGCGAGTCGGAGACCGACAGCGACCAGCTCGATCCGGAGCTGGTGCGGCAGGCGTTCGTGAACGCCACCTCGCCGGGCCGGCTGGAGGTCATACGGACCGGGCCGACCGTGCTGGTCGACGCCGCGCACAACCCGGCCGGCATGGCCGCGAGCGTCACCGCGCTGACGGAGGAGTTCGGGTTCACCCGGCTGGTCGGCGTGCTGGCGGTGATGGCCGACAAGGACGTGGCCGGCGTGCTCGAGGAGCTCGAGCCGGTGCTGGACGAGGTGATCGTCACCCGCAACTCCTCGCCCCGGGGGATGCCCGCGAACGAGCTGGCGGAGCTGGCGAGCGACGTCTTCGGCGAGGACCGCGTTCACCTGGTGCCCCGGCTGGACGACGCCATCGAGCAGGGCATCACGCTGGCCGACGAGTCGGGGGAGTTCGCCGGCGCGGGCCTGCTCATCACCGGGTCGGTCACGACGGCGGGCGATGCCCGCGTCCTCCTGAGGGCGGGCGAGTGACCGCCCGTACGGCGGCGGTCGGCCGCCGCGCGAGGACCGGGGCGGGGACCCACGCCGTGCGCCACCCAGGACGCCGCGCGTCCGTCGCCGGTCGTGCCGCATCGGCCGACCGTACGGGACCGGTCGGCGTCGTTCCGGCGGGTTCGGCTGACCGTACGGGACTCGGCGTCGTCCGTGTCGCGACCGGTGCGGCAGAGGCAGGTGACGTATGAGGCGGTTGTGTGCGGTCATGCTCACCCTGCAGGCCGTGGTGACGTTGCTGGCGATCCCGGTGGCGATCTCGGTGGTGCACGCGGACGCGACAACGGCCGGGGCCGTGGGAGGCGCGCTGGCGGTCGCCGGGCTGCTGATCGCCGGCCTGCTGCGGTACCAGTGGGCCTACATCGCGGGCACTCTGCTCCAAGTCCTGGTGATAGCGACCGGTTTCGTGGTTCCGGTGATGTTCTTCCTCGGTGTCATATTCGGTGCCCTGTGGGTGGCGTCGATTTGGGTCGGTCGCCGGGTGGAAGGGGCGCAGCCGCGCTAATCTCGCGGGTGGCCTTTTCCCATCGTCCCGCCTTTTCAATCCGGTTAAATGCCGAAAAATAGACATCTAACATAAATCGACCATCCGGATGGCGGCGGAACGACGATCTCCTGAGGAGATTCCGGATGCCCACGCCCCCCGGGAAACGCGACGCCACGGGATTCACCGTGCGGCTCGTCGTCATCGCCACGGCGCTCCCCGCCGCCATCGTCGCCCTGCCCGACACGGCCTCCTACGTGATGCCGCAGGCGGTGCGCGACCTCGGCCTGTCGAACGGCGAGGCGGCCGGGTTCGTCCGCGCCTGCGGCCTGGCGCTGCCCGCCTTACTGCTCGTCACCCCGGCGGCGGCCGCGGTCGTCCGCCGCGTGCCCGCCTGGCTCGTGCTCTTCGCCGGGCTGACCGTCCTGCTCGCCGCTCAGGCGCTCTCGGCGCACGCCACGTCGATCGCGCTGATCGGCGCCGTGCGCGTGGCCGAAGGGGCGGGCGGCGGGGTCGTCCTGCCCGCGACGCTCGCGCTCGCCCGGGAGCGGCGGGAGTGCCGCGCGGCGCCCGCCGTGTGGGCCGGCACCCTCGTGGCGTCACTCCTGCTCGCCACGCCGCTCGCGCTGGCCGCGACGGCCGCGTCGAACCCGGACGGCGTGGACTGGCGGGCGATCCTCCGCCCGTACTGGTGGCTGGGCGCGATCGCGCTGGTCGGCGCCGCGCTGCTCGGCCTGCTGCGGACGCGATCGGGCCGGAAGCACGTCCCGCCGTCCCCGTCGCGCGGGGAGCGCGTCCAGTTGCTGCTGCCCGCCGTCCCGGCCGCGGGGTTCGCGTTCCTCGCCGTGGTCACGACCTACGACTGGTCGCCGGGTGCGCAGCTGCTCTTGGCGGCGTGCGGGATCGCGGGGCTGCTCGGCCTGGCCGTCGTCGGCTCGCGCGACGCGGTCACCGGCAGCCCGCTCGGCTACGCCGTCGTCATGCTGGCCGCCGGCCTGCTGACCATGCCGGTGACCGGTCCGCTGGCCGGGCTGGTCGGCGGCCGGGCCGTGCCCCTGACGGCCTTCGCGGCGGGAGCGGCGGGGGCGCTGGTCGCCGCGCTGCCGGCCGGCGCGCTCGGGAGGGGTGCCGGCCGCGGCGCGGTGCTGTGCGGGTACGGCCTCGTCATCGTCGCGATCTTCCTGCTGCTCACCATGGGCGCGACGGCGGATCAGTGGACGCTGCTGGCGCCCCTGTGCGCCCTGGGCGCGGGAACGGGCCTGGCGGTCGGGGCCTCGCTGGGCCACACCGACCTCGGCCCGGGACTGTTCGGCCTGTCGCTGTGCTTTCCCGCGGTGCTCGGCGGCCATCTCGTCGTGGGGCCGCTGCAGGTCGCCAAGGTCGGCGCCGTCACCAAGGCCGGTGGGGGACCGATGGCGGCGCTGTACGCGCTCACCGCGGCGTACCGGCTGTGGCTCGTGGCGGCCGGTGTCCTCCTGGTGATCCTCGCGGCCGTGACCGCGTGGGTGAGCCGCAGCCGTCCCCGGCCATCGGCGGCCGGCCCCGCCGAATCGGACGGAGCCGCCCTGTCCGCCGGGTAAGATCGCACCGATATGCGGCGGCCCGGCCGTGGCGACCTGCGGTAACACGGCCAGCCGGCGATCTCTCGCCGCGGCCCGCGCAAACAGGCAACCAAGGAGAATCATCCGTGTCCGAACGCAGTCTTGTCCTCGTCAAGCCCGACGGCGTGCGCCGCGGCCTCGTCGGCGACGTCATCGCGCGCATCGAGCGCAAGGGCCTCAAGATCGTCGCCCTCGAGCTCCGCACGCTGGACCGCGAGGTCGCCGAGACGCACTATGAGGAGCACCGCGAGAAGCCGTTCTTCGGCTCGCTCGTCGAGTTCATCACCGGCGGTCCGCTCGTCGCCATGGTGGTCGAGGGGCCGCGCGCGATCGAGGCGTTCCGGGCTCTGGCCGGCGCCACCGACCCGGTCGCCGCCGGCCCGGGAACCATCCGTGGCGATCATGCGTTGGAGATCCAGGAGAACATCGTCCACGGCTCCGACTCGCCCGCCTCGGCCGAGCGTGAGATCAAGCTGTTCTTCCCCGACCTTTTCTGACATTGGTCGCATAACCGCGCGGGCCCGACGACGTCGGCCCGCGCGTTTGTTTTCCCAGGTAACAAACCCTACGGCCCACCTGACCCGGATCACGACGCGCGGGGATGGGTCTGCGTCAACCGGGATCTCTCGCGTTACCATGTGAATGCGTTCCGCACGCCCGCCAATCCGGAAGGGCTCCCTTTCTTCATGGGTAACAAGCTGTCGTTCCTGGGCCGTGACATGGCAGTCGATCTGGGCACGGCGAACACCCTGGTCTATGTGCGCGGTCGGGGCATCGTTCTGAACGAGCCGTCGGTCGTGGCGATCAACACCAACACGGGCAAGATCGTGGCGGTGGGCATCGAGGCCAAGCGGATGATCGGCCGTACTCCTGGCAACATCGTCGCGGTGCGTCCGCTCAAGGACGGTGTCATCGCCGACTTCGACGTCACCGAACGCATGCTGCGCTACTTCATCCAGAAGGTGCACAAACGCCGACATTTCGCCAAACCTCGGATCGTCGTGGCCGTGCCCAGCGGCATCACCGGTGTCGAGCAGCGCGCCGTGAAGGAGGCCGGCTACCAGGCCGGCGCGCGGCGGGTGTACATCATCGAGGAGCCCATGGCCGCCGCGATCGGCGCGGGGCTGCCCGTCCACGAGCCGACGGGCAACATGGTCGTCGACATCGGCGGCGGCACCACCGAGGTGGCGATAATCTCCCTCGGCGGCATTGTGACCAGCCAGTCGATCCGGGTGGGCGGCGACGAGCTCGACCAGGCGATCATCTCCTACGCCAAGAAGGAGTACTCCCTGATGCTCGGGGAGCGCACCGCCGAGGAGATCAAGATGGCCATCGGCTCGGCGTACCCCTTCGACGACGAGCCCCACGCGGAGATCCGCGGGCGCGACCTCGTCAGCGGCCTGCCCAAGACGATCGTGATCTCCGCCGATGAGATCCGCCACGCCATCGAGGAGCCGGTCAACTCGGTCGTCGACGCCGTCAAGACCACGCTCGACAAGTGCCCGCCCGAGCTGTCCGGCGACATCATGGACCGCGGCATCGCCCTCACCGGCGGCGGCGCCCTCCTGAAGAACATCGACGAACGGCTCCGGGAAGAGACCGGCATGCCGATACATATGGTCGACAACCCACTCGACTCGGTCGTCCTCGGATCCGGGAAGTGCGTCGAGGACTTCGAGGCGCTGCGACAGGTCCTCGTGCCCGAACCACGACGTTAGGGAACCGGCCGGTGAATGACACCCGGCGAACCCGCGCCGTCCTCGGGATCCTGCTGCTGATCTCCTTGGCCATGATCACCGTCGACTATCGCGGGGGCGATCACTCGCCGCTGCGCGGGCTGCGCTCCTTCGGTGAGGCGATCTTCGGACCGATCGAGGGCGCGGCGGCCGCCGTCGTGACCCCGGTCGGGCACGCGTTCGACACCGTCCTCGGCAGCCCGGACGCGCACCGGCGCATCAACCGGCTCGAACGCGAGAACCAACGACTGCGCGAGCAACTCCGCTCCCAGCAGATCGACAAGACCCGCGCCGATCAGCTCAATCGGCTGCTCGGCACCGCCGGTCTCGGCCGCTACCGCATCGTCGCCGCCCAGGTCATCTCGGCCGGCGAGGGCGTCGAGGAGACCGTCTCCATCGACGCGGGCAGCACGGACGGCATCCGTACGGACATGTCGGTGATCACGGGGGACGGCCTGGTCGGACGGATCACGCAGGTCGGGCCCACGAGCTCGACCGTGCTGCTGGCCACCGACGCGGCGTCCGCGGTCGGCGGCCGGCTCGAGGGCTCGGGCGAGATCGGCGTCGTCCGGGGCACCGGCCGGCGCAGCGGCTCGTCCCTCACCTTCGAGCTCCTGGACTCCACCGTGGAGATCAAGCCGGGCCAGCGGATCGTCTCCTTCGGCTCGCAGGGCGACCGGCCGTACGTCCCCGGAGTGCCGATCGGCACCGTCACGCGGATCGAGCGGACGCCCGGTTCGCTCACCCGCACCGCGATCGTCAGCCCGTTCACGCACTTCACCGGCCTCGACGTCGTCGGCGTCGTGGTCGCCCCGCCGAAGAAGAACCCTCGCGACGCGGTGCTGCCGCCGAAACCGACCACCTCCGCGCCGGCCCCGCCGCCCAAGCCGTCCACTCCGCCGCCGTCATCACCGCCGGCCGCGCCGAGCGCCCAGTCGTCCGCGTCCGCCGAGTCCACCGATTCCGCCGAGCCCACCGACTCACCGAGGCCGCGCAGGTCTCGCAAGCCGCGAGGTTGATCCATGTCGCGCAACGTCCAGGCCACGATCGTCATCGCCGCCGCGCTGCTGCTGCAGGTGACGGTCGCCAACCGGCTGCCGCTGCCCGGCTCGGTCAGCCCCGACCTCGTGCTCCTGGCCGTGGTGGCGCTGGCGCTGGTCAACGGCTCGATGACGGGCCTGGTCACCGGGTTCTTCGCCGGGTTGACCACCGACATCGTGCCGCCCGCCGACCACACGATCGGGCGCTACGCGTTCGTCTACTGCCTGATCGGCTACATCTGCGGCCTGGCGGCCGACGAGATGGAGCGATCACCCGTGCTGCCGTTCCTCGCCGTGGCCGCCGGCGCGTTCGCCGGATCGGTCCTGTACGCCATGGTGGGCATGATGCTCGGCGACCCGCGCACCCGCTGGCCGGTCGTCTCCCACCTGCTGCCGATCCAGGTGCTGTACGACGTGATCGCCAGCCCGTTCGTGGTCTGGGTCGTGCTGCGCCTGACCAGGAGGGCCGAACACGAGCGCGGCCCCGGCGGACTCGACGCGCTCCCCGGCTTCTACCGGGCACGCTAGGAGGGATGCGAATTGGGCCCGCGCTCGCACGTACGGCTCGTCGTGCTGCACGTGCTCGTCATGTCGCTGCTGCTGTCGCTCGGCGGGCGACTCTGGTACCTGCAGGTGATGAACGGCGCGCACTACAAGAAGGTCGCCGCCGACAACCGCATCCGCGACATCGTCGTGCCCGCGGTCCGGGGCCAGATCGTCGACGACGTCGGGCGGCCGCTCGTACGCAACCGGACCGCCCTGGTCGTCTCCCTCGACCGGACCGCGCTCGCCCGCCAGGACGACGGCGGCAAGGAGACGCTGCGACGCCTGGCGACCCTGCTCGGCATGCCGTACGAGCAGATCGCGCTGAAGATCCGGCTGTGCGGCCCGGGGATCAAACGGCCCTGCTGGTCCGGCTCCCCATACCAGCCCATTCCGATCGACGACCGCGTCGACTCCCGCAAGGCCCTGCAGATCATGGAGCGCCAGGAGGACTTCCCCGGCGTGACCGCCCAGCTCGAGCCGGTGCGCGACTATCCCCGCACCGATGGGGCCACCGCCGCGCAGGCCCTCGGATACCTCCAGCCGATCACCCAGGACGAGCTGAACAGGCGCAAGGGCCTGAAGGTCACCGGGTTCAGCGGCGTCGACCTGATCGGCCGCGACGGCCTGGAGGCGACCTACGACGGCGACCTGCGCGGCGTCCCGGGCGACCGGAAGGTCCTCGTCGACAGCCGTGGCCGCGTCACCGGCATCGCCTCCGAACAGCCCCCGGTCGGCGGCGGCACCCTCGTCACCAGCATCGACGCCAGGGTGCAGGGCATCGTCGAGGCGGCCCTGGGCCAAGCGGTCAAGGACGCCCGCCACCGCGGCACGCCGGCCGACTCGGCGGCGAGCGTGGTCCTGGACGTCCGCACCGGGCGCGTCATCGCGCTCGCCAGCCTCCCGACCTACGACCCCACCGTCTGGACGGGCGGCATCTCCCAGGACGAGTACGACGGGCTGCTCAGCAAGGCCCACGGCCAGCCGTTGATCTCCCGCGCTACGGACGGGACGTTCGCGCCCGGATCGACGTTCAAGATCTCCTCGCTGCCGGCCGCCGTCAAGGACGGCTACTCCCTGCACGGCATCTACCCCTGCCCGTCGTCGTACATGGTCGGCGCCCGGGCGTTCAGCAACTTCGAGGGCGAGTCGGGCGGGGACATCAACCTGCACCAGGCACTCGTCATGTCCTGCGACACGATCTTCTACAAGTTCGCGTACGAGGAGTGGCAGCGCGACGGTGCCATACATCCGGTGAAGAACCCCAAAGACCCCATGATGAAGATGGCCAGGGCGTACGGCTTCGGCAAGCGCACCGGCATCGACCTGCCCGGCGAGGCCTCGGGCCGCATCCCGGACCGTGGCTGGAAGCTCGGCTACTGGAACGACACCAAGAAGACCGACTGCAAGCGGGCCAAGACCGGCTATCCCGAGGTCGCCAAGTCCGATCCGGCGCGGGCGGCGTACCTCAAGGCGATCTCCTCGGAGAACTGCGTCGACGGGTACGTCTTCCGCGCCGGTGACGCCGCCAACTTCTCCGTCGGCCAGGGCGACGTGCTGGTCACGCCGCTGCAGCTCGCCCGGGCGTACGCCGCGGTCGCCAACGGCGGCACGCTGTGGAGCCCGCGCGTCGGCAAGGCGGTCCTGGCGGCGGACGGCTCCGTCGCCCGCCGCATCGACCCCGTGAAGGCCGCACGCCTGCCGGTCGATCCGAAGGTGCTCGCCTACATCAGGAGCGCGCTCACCGACGTGCCCAAGTCGGGTACCGCCGCCGGCGCCTTCACCGGCTTCCCCTTCGACAAACTGGCCGTCGCCGGCAAGACCGGCACCGCCGAGGTGTACGGCAAGAAGGACACGTCCTGGTTCGCGTCGTTCGCCCCGGCGAAGAAGCCGCGCTACGTCGTCGTCGCCATGGTCACCCAGGCCGGCACGGGCGCCACCACGGCCGCGCCGGCCGTCCGGCAGATCTGGGAGGGCATGTACGGCCTCGGGAAGGGCCAGAGCGCCGCGCTGCCCGACGGCAACGTCCCGGACCGCCTGCCGACCCTCGCACCCGACGGCACGGTCGCGGCCCCACCGGGCTTCGCGGTCACCGCGAAGGCGGAGAACGAACAGCCCGTGAAGCGCAAGGAGTCCCCGAAGGGCCAGCAACCCGTCGCGGGCAGGGAGACCCCCGCGCCACACCACCGGAGACGCCGATGAGCGGGGTGAGGCGGCGGCATGATCAGTGAGTACGGCCCCGCGCTCGGCCGCCGGCGGCGGTCCCTGCCGGCCCGGCTGCTGGCCTCCCCCGCGCGGCGTCTCGACTGGCTGCTGATCCTCGCCGTCCTCGCCCTGTCGCTGATCAGCTCCCTCCTGGTCTTCTCGGCGACCCGCGCCGGTCAGGCCGGCGCCGAAGGCTTCCTGGCCAAGCACATCCTCAACGTCGGGATCGGGCTCGTCCTCGGCGGCGTCACGACGGCCCTGGACTACCGGCTGCTGCGCGCGTACGCCCCGATCGTCTACGCCGCCGCCTGCGTCGGCCTGGCCGTCGTGCTGACACCCCTCGGGGCCACGGTCAACGGCTCCCACTCCTGGATCGTGGTCGGCGGCGGATTCCAGATCCAGCCGTCGGAGTTCGCGAAGGTCGGCATGGTCGTGCTGCTCGCGATGATCCTCGGCGAGCCGCGCGACGGCGAGGTCGGGCCGGGACGGCGCGACATCCTGCTCGCCCTGGCACTCGCGGCACTTCCCGCCGGTCTCGTCATGCTGCAACCAGACCTCGGCACCACCCTGGTGTTCGGCACAGTGATCATCGGCGTGCTCGCGATGTCCGGCGCGCCGAAGCGGTGGGTCGGCGGCCTGGTCGGCTCAGGGGCCGCGCTCGCCCTGGTCGTCTGGCGGTTCCACCTGCTGAAGCCGTACCAGGTCCACCGGTTCACCGCCTTCGCCGACCCGTCGGCCGACCCGCAGGGCGCCGGGTACAACGCCCAGCAGGCGCGCATCGCCGTCGGCTCCGGCGGCGTCTTCGGCAACGGTCTTTTCCACGGCGAGCAGACCACCGGGCACTTCGTCCCGGAGCAGCACACCGACTTCATTTTCACGGTGGCGGGGGAGGAGCTCGGGTTCGTCGGCGCCGCGCTGATCATCGCCCTGCTGGGCGTGGTCCTGTGGCGCGGGCTGCGCATCGCCCGCGAGGCCGCCGACCTGTTCGGCGGGCTCGTCGCGACCGGCGTCGTGTGCTGGCTGGCCTTCCAGACGTTCGAGAACATCGGCATGACCGTCGGCATCATGCCGATCACCGGCCTGCCCCTGCCCTTCGTCTCGTACGGCGGGTCGTCGGCCTTCGCCGACTTCATCGCCGTCGGCTTCCTCCAGACCGTCCACCTGCGCCACAACCCGTACGAGTGAGGAGGAACTCATCGAGGCGGAGCGGATCTGGCAAGCGGCGGAGGAGCACCAGCGCAAGGCGAGAAAGGCGGCGGGGTTGACGTGATCGACGTTACCCGGGCCGTTGTCGACAGCGGTGCGCTCATCAGCGCCGCTGCCCGCAGCAAGGCCGCATGGTCGGTGCACAAGAGGGCGCGGAATGGTCGTCTTCTCGTCGTCACGACGCCTGTTCTGGCCCAGGTCTGGAGAAACGGACCACGTCAAGCCGTGCTGGCACGTTTTCTCAAGGGTTGCGTGATCGAGTCGCCTTCAGAGAAGGTCGCCAAGCGCGCCGGCGAGTTGCTGGGGAGGACCGGCGCCGGCGACGTCGTGCACGCACTCGTGGTGGCCACCGCTCTCGAGCAGGACGCCGCGATGATCCTGACCGGCGATCCCGCAGACATCGAGGCCCTCGTCGCGGCTTCGGAAGCGGTGTCTCCGCCGCTCATTCAGAAGGTCTGAGCTCCGTCCGGACGCCTTTGCACTTCCGGGCGGTCCGGTGGCGGGTAATCGGTCTGGGGGATGGAGGCGCGCCGGTAGGGTGTGGGGGAATCCCATACGTGTTTCCGGAGGCTTTCCGTCATGGCCGTCGAGTCGCTCTTCGCCCGTCTGGAGCCGCTGCTCCCCAAGGTGCAAAAGCCGATTCAGTACGTCGGCGGGGAGCTGAACTCCACCGTCAAGGACTGGGACTCCGCCGACGTGCGCTGGGCGCTGATGTACCCCGACGCGTACGAGGTGGGTCAGCCCAACCAGGGCGTGCAGATCCTTTACGAGGTGCTGAACGAGCGCGAGGGCGTGCTGGCCGAGCGCACCTACAGCGTGTGGCCGGACCTCGAGGCGCTGATGCGCGAGCACGGCATCCCGCAGTTCACGGTCGACGCGCACCGGCCGGTCGGCGCGTTCGACGTGCTGGGGGTGAGCTTCTCCACCGAGCTCGGCTACACCAACCTGCTGACCGCCCTGGACCTGGCCGGGATTCCGCTGCGGGCGACCGAGCGGTCCGACGAGCATCCGATCGTGATGGCCGGCGGGCACGCGGCGTTCAACCCCGAGCCGATCGCCGACTTCCTCGACGCGGCGGTGCTGGGTGACGGCGAGGAGATCGTCCTGGCCGTCACCGAGGTGATCCGCGAGTGGAAGGCCGAGGGGCGGCCCGGCGGGCGGGACGAGCTGCTGATGCGGCTGGCGCGGTCCGGCGGCGTCTACGTCCCGAAGTTCTACGACGTGAGCTACCTGCCGGACGGCCGGATCCAGCGCGTCGCGCCGGGCCGTCCGGGCGTGCCGTGGCGGGTGGCGAAGCACACGGTCATGGACCTCGACAACTGGCCGTACCCGAAGAAGCCCCTCGTCCCGCTGGCCGAGACGGTGCACGAGCGCTACAGCGTCGAGATCTTCCGAGGCTGCACGCGCGGCTGCCGGTTCTGCCAGGCCGGGATGATCACCCGGCCGGTGCGCGAGCGTTCGATCACGACGATCGGGAAGATGGTCGAGACCGGGCTGAAGGAGTCCGGCTTCCAGGAGGTCGGCCTGCTCAGCCTCTCTAGCGCCGACCACTCCGAGATCGCCGACGTCGCCAAGGGACTGGGCGACCGCTACGAGGGCACGAACACGTCGTTGTCACTGCCGTCGACCCGCGTCGACGCCTTCAACATCACCCTCGCCAACGAGTTCTCCCGCGGCGGACGCCGCTCCGGCCTGACGTTCGCCCCGGAGGGCGGGTCCGAGCGGATGCGCAAGGTCATCAACAAGATGGTCAGCGAGGATGACCTGATCCGCACGGTCACGACGGCGTACGAGAACGGCTGGCGGCAGGTCAAGCTGTACTTCATGTGCGGGCTGCCGACCGAGGAGGACGAGGACGTCCTCGCGATCGCCGACATGGCCCGGCGGGTCATTCAGGCGGGTCGGCAGGCCACCGGCCGGCGCGACATCCGCTGCACCGTGTCGATCGGCGGGTTCGTTCCCAAGCCGCACACGCCGTTCCAGTGGGCCGCCCAGTGCGACCACGAGACCGTCGACCGCCGCCTGCGCGCGCTCAAGGACACCCTGCGCCGTGACAAGGAGTACGGCCGGGCGATCGGCCTGCGCTACCACGACGGCCAGCCGTCGATCATCGAGGGACTGCTGTCGCGCGGTGACCGCCGCGTCGGAAAGATCATCCAGGCGGTCTGGGAGGACGGCGGCCGCTTCGACGGGTGGAGTGAGCACTTCTCGTACGAGCGCTGGACGGTCTCCGCGGAGAAGGCACTGGCCGACGAGCCCGTCGACCTGGACTGGTACACCATCCGGGAGCGGGACGAGGTCGAGGTGCTGCCCTGGGACCACCTCGACGCCGGTCTCGACCGCGAGTGGCTGTGGCAGGACTGGCAGGACTCCCTCGACGAGACCGAGGTCGAGGACTGCCGGTGGACGCCCTGCTACGACTGCGGCGTCTGCCCGACCATGGACACCGAGATCCAGATCGGCCCGACGGGCAAGAAGCTGCTTCCCCTGACGGTCGTCTGACCTCTGGGAGCGGGCGCGATCAAGCAGGGAAACAAGAGATCCGGCGGGTCCCCGTGGGGGCCCGCCGGATCGGTTTGTGCTGGGCTGCCCGGCGTCGTCGTCGGCCGGACATGCTCGATGATCGATCATCCCACTGACGGCTCCAGGCAGGGGTCGACGCGATCGGCGGTTCGGCGGAGCAGCGTCGCCAGGGCGGTGCGGACGACCGGCGTACGGGGCTCGACGGGCTGGTAGGGGACCTTGGGGGCGTCGGGGAGCGCCGACTGGGCGAGCTCGCGGCCCTTCTCGTGCGCCGCGATGAAGGTGACGACCTGAAGCGGAGTCATCTCTTCCTCTCTTGATCACTTGATCGATTCAGTTACCTCTTCGAGAGTACGTCCTGGTCGCTTCTTAATCAATTCAGAACTAGGGTTCGTCTCGTGGAGCGCGTCACACTACAGACGATCGCCGATCGGGTCGGCGTCTCGCGTACGACTGTGTCCAACGCCTTCTCCAGGCCCGACCAGCTCAACGAGGAGTTGCGCCGGCGGATCCTGGAGGTGGCGAGTGAGCTCGGCTACCCCGGCCCGCACCCGGCGGCGCGCACCCTGCGGCGCGGCCGGGCGGGCGTGATCGGAGTGATCTTCACCGAGGCCCTGTCGTACGCCTTCGCCGACTCCTACGCCGTCGGCTTCCTGCGGGGCCTGGCGAGCGTCGCGGAGCAGTCGGGCACCGGGGTCCACCTCATCGGATGGCCGTCCCCGGACGCCGCCGAAGAGGTGATCGGCGACGCGGTGGTGGACGGGTTCTGTCTCTTCTCGCCCGAAGGGCACCCGCTCGTCGAGACGGTGCTGCGCCGCCGCCTCCCGGTGGTCACCGTGGACTACCCGTACGTCGAGGGCGTGCCGTTCGTGGGGATCGACGACCGCACCGCGGCCCGCCGTGCGGCCGAGCACGTCCTCGGCCTCGGGCACCGGCGCGTCGCCGTGCTGGGCGTGCAGCCCGTCACGGGGCGCACCAACCGCGACTGGCTCGACCTGGATCGGCCGGGAGACCTGCGGTTCGGGGCGGGCCGGGCCCGGCTGGCCGGCTACCGGGACGCCTGCGAGGCCGTCGGTCTGGCCTGGAGCGAGGTCGCCGTGGGCCGGACGCCGAACGACCGGGAGCTCGCCCGCCAGGCCGCCGCCCGCCTCCTCGACGCGGACCCGCGGCCCACGGTCGTCCTGGCGCCGACCGACGAGGTCGCCTTCGCCGTGCTCGACGTCGCGGCGCAACGAGGGATCGAGGTCCCACGGGACCTGTCGGTGATCGGTTTCGACGACGTGCCCGCGGCCGCGCCGGCCGGCCTGACCACCGTGCGCCAGCCGATCGCCGAGAAGGGCACCACGGCGGGGCGCCTGCTCCTCCAGCCGTCCCGGAGTGAGACGGCCCCCTGCGTGCTCATGGAGACCGATCTCGTCGTCCGCCGTACGACCGCGCCGCCCGGCGCCGGAGCGTGACGGCCCTACCGGTGCCGCAGGTCGTCGTGAGACGACGCGGGCTCGACGGGCGCTCTACGTGACGTGGGCCCTACCGGCGTCGTACGGCGTGTCCTACGGTGGCCTCCGCCCGCCGAACGACGTCGGACGCGCTCCGAGCGTACGGACGGTCCGGGTCCCCCGAGTGGACGAAACGAGAACGGAAGATCGTGCGTCGAACAGGCGTGAACGAAGGACCCGGATGCCTCACCGTCCCCGCACTGATCATCGTCGTGCCGATCCGGCTGCTCTGGGAGCTGCTCGCCCTGATCGGGCGCGCCGTCGGCCGGTACGTCCTGCGGCCGATCGGATGGCTGGTGTACCAGGTGCTCCTGCGGCCCCTCGGGTGGCTGATCCGCGTGCTGATCGTCATTCCGCTGCGGTGGGTGGCCGAGGCGATCATCGCGCCGCTCGGACGCGTGATCTACCGCTACCTCCTGCGGCCCCTCGGACGGGGCCTGGCCTGGTGCCTGGCGATCGTCCTGATGCCGTTCGCGTACGCCGCGCACTGGATCGGACGGGGCCTGGTCGTGCTGTGGCACGCGGTACGACCGGTACTGGCCGCCATCGGCCGGGGGATCGCCTACGTCTGGCGACTCGCCGGAATCGTGCTCTTCCACCTCCTCGTGCGGCCGGTGCGGTGGGTCTGGCGGACGTTCGTCCGGCCGGCCCTGCGGGCCCTGGCCTGGGCGTGGCGCGTCGCCGTGCTGACACCCGCCCGATGGGTCCGCGTCAACGTCCTGAAACCCGCTGGAGCGGCCGTTCGTTCGGTATTCCGGGCACTGGGGCTGGATACGCGGCGCCCGTGACCCCGTACTCTTAGGAGCAGAGACTTTTGGATTGGCACGAGTAGGAAGGACCGAAACCCTGGCACCCATGCCGGAGGGCCCGGCGCCGGCCCCCGTGACCCAGCGCCTGCGCGTGCGGTACGCCAAGCGCGGCAGGATGCGGTTCACCAGCCACCGTGACATCTCCCGGGCCGTGGAACGCGCCGTACGGCGTGCCGGGATCCCGGTGGCCTTCAGCGCCGGATTCTCTCCGCACCCGAAGATCTCCTATACGGGTGCGGCGGCCACCGGGGTCGCCAGTGAGGCGGAGTATCTCGAGATCGGGCTCACCGCCCACCGCGTTCCGGAGCAGGTGCGGACCGCCCTCGACGCCGTGCTGCCTGACGGACTCGACATCGTCGAGGTCGTCGAGGCGCGGGCCGGGGCTCTGGCGGACCGCCTGGAGGCATCGCGGTGGCTCGTGCGTCTCGACGGCGTCGTCCCCGACGTCGCCGACGCGGCCGTCCGTGCGTTCATGGCGGCCGATGAGATCGAGGTGGAACGCCTCACGAAGAAGGGACGCCGGCGCTTCGACGCCCGCGCCGCGGTCATCGCGTGCGAGCTCGACCGGCGTGCCATTGAGGACGCGGATGTCCGCTGTGCCATACTTCGAATGGTTGTTCGGCACACGACGCCCGCCGTCCGACCGGACGACGTCCTCACCGGACTTCGTCAGGTGGCCGACCTCGCGCCGCCGTCACCGCCCATGGTGACGCGGCTGGCGCAGGGGCCACTCGACGAGCCCACCGGTGAGCTCACCGACCCGCTGGCCTCCGACCGGCAGACCGCACCGGCAGGCGATGACGCCGCCGCGACCGCGGACGCCGTACGGGCCGTGGCGCCGGACGCCGTCGGCGCTCAGCCGTAACCGGATCCGTGCGACGCATGGGTCTTCGGGGACGGTCGGGCGCACCCCTGATGACTTTGTCGGTACGGCCCGCCAGGGCCACGCCGGCGACGACGACAAACGAAGAGCTCCTGTGCGGCGCACCCCTCGTGGGTCGCGCCCGGGAGCCTGACGGGAGACAGCCCGCATGCTTGACAAGGAATTCGGTGACGCCACCGGCGGCACCGAGGACAACGACATCGAAACCGGCGAACAGACCGGGAGGACGTCCCGGCCGCGACGCGCGAGTCGACCGGCGGGGCCTCCGCCGGAGCCGGAGGAGGACACCGCTCCGCGTACGGTGACGCGGCCCGCGTCGGCCCAGGTGACGACGGCGGCCGCCGCGACGCCTCCGGCCGGTGAGGGCGACGCCACGGCGAGCGCCGGTGACGCCGCGAGCGCCGAGAAGACCACCAAGCCGACCCGTACGCGCCGCGCCACCCGCAAGGCCGCGCCACCGCCCGAGCCGGAGGCGGCCGCCGAGCCGCCCGCGGCCGAGCCGCCCGCGGCCGAGGCGCCCGCCGCCCCGCAGCCGGAGTCTCCGGCGGCCCGGTCGGCCGTTCCGCAGCCCGAGCCGTCGGCGACCGTGGCACCGGTGACCCGGCCCGCGGGCCCGCCGCCGGTTCCCGAGGCCGCGTTCCAGCCGCCGATGGTCGTGTTCCAGCCGCCGCAGCTGCTGGAGGAGGACGCCAAGCCGGCTCCGCGGACCCGCGCCGAGGCGCAGCCGAAGGTCGAGGCGAAGGCCAAGGCCGAGCCGAAGGAGAAGGCCGAGCCGGCCCCGGCGCCCGAGGAGCCGGAGGACGAGCAGGGCGACGAGGACGACGGCACCGACCGGTCCAGCCGCCGGCGCCGCCGCCGTGGCGGCCGGGGACGCGGCAAGACCCGCGACGGCCAGGAGACCGAGGAGACCACCGGCAAGGCCGAGACCGAGGACGAGCCCGAGGGCGAGTCGCGGCAGGCCGACGAGGAGCCCGAGCAGGACTCCGACGACGAGCAGTCCGAGGGCAGCACCCGCCGCCGGCGCCGTCGGCGTCGGCGCAGCTCCGGCGCTGACGGCGACGATCTCGCGCCCGACGACCCGCCCAACACCGTCGTGCACGTCCGTGAGGTCCGCGAGCCGCGCGTCGTCGAGGACGAGGTGCAGGCCGTCAAGGGCTCGACCCGCCTGGAGGCCAAGAAGCAGCGCCGCCGCGAGGGGCGCGAACAGGGCCGTCGCCGCCCGCCGATCGTCACCGAGTCGGAGTTCCTGGCCCGGCGTGAGTCGGTGGAGCGGATCATGGTCATCCGCTCGGAGGGCGAGCGCACCCAGATCGGCGTGCTCGAGGACAAGGTGCTGGTCGAGCACTACGTCGACCGGTCCAGCCACCAGTCCTACATCGGCAACGTCTACCTCGGTAAGGTCCAGAACGTCCTGCCGTCGATGGAGGCGGCGTTCGTCGACATCGGCAAGGGCCGCAACGCCGTCCTGTACGCCGGTGAGGTCAACTGGGACCTCGCGGGCCTGGAGGGCCAGCCGCGCCGCATCGAGTCGGCGCTCAAGTCCGGCCAGTCGGTGCTGGTGCAGGTCACCAAGGACCCCGTCGGCCACAAGGGCGCCCGGCTGACCAGCCAGATCTCGCTGCCCGGCCGTTACCTGGTGTACGTCCCGGACGGCTCGATGACCGGCATCAGCCGCAAGCTGCCCGACAAGGAGCGCTCGCGGCTCAAGCAGATCCTCAAGAAGGTCATGCCCGAGAACGCCGGTGTGATCGTGCGCACGGCGGCGGAGGGCGCCACCGAGGACGAGCTGTCCCGCGACGTCTCCCGGCTGGCCGCCCAGTGGGAGAACATCAAGCGCCAGTCGAAGACCGCGTCCGCGCCGGCGATGCTGTACGGCGAGCCGGACCTGACCATCCGCGTGGTCCGCGACATCTTCAACGAGGACTTCACCAAGCTCGTCGTCCAGGGCGAGGACGCGTGGGACATGGTCGAGGAGTACGTCGGCTACGTCGCCCCGCACCTGGCCGACCGCCTGCAGAAGTGGACCGACGAGGACGACGTCTTCGGCTCCTTCCGGGTCGACGAGCAGATCGCCAAGGCCCTCGAGCGCAAGGTGTGGCTGCCGAGCGGCGGTTCGCTGGTGATCGACCGCACCGAGGCGATGACCGTCGTCGACGTCAACACCGGCAAGTTCACCGGGCAGGGCGGCAACCTCGAGGAGACGGTCACCCGCAACAACCTCGAGGCCGCCGAGGAGATCGTGCACCAGCTGCGGCTGCGTGACATCGGCGGCATCATCGTCGTCGACTTCATCGACATGGTGCTCGAGAGCAACCGCGAGCTCGTGCTGCGCCGGATGCTGGAGTGCCTGTCGCGGGACCGCACCAAGCACCAGGTCGCCGAGGTGACCTCGCTCGGCCTCGTCCAGATGACCCGTAAGCGGGTCGGCGGCGGGCTCATCGAGTCCTTCTCCGAGCCCTGCGAGTGCTGCAACGGCCGGGGGATCCACGTCACGCTGTCGCCGGTCGAGCCGAAGCCGGACAAGGCCGGCACGTCGAGCCGCCGGAAGAAGCGCAAGGGCGAGGTCGAGAAGGCCGTCGACGAGAAGTTGGCCCGCGCCGAGCGCCGGGTCGCCCGCGCCGAGGCCGCCAAGTCCGAGGCCGAGGCCGGAGAGGCCGTGAGCGCCGGGGCCGATGAGGCGACCGAGGCCGCCTCCGGTCCGGTGGAGGCCGAGCGGACCGCCGCCGGGGGGTCGTCCGCCGAAGCCGCCGAACCGGCCGCCACGGGGGCCGAGGAGGCCGGGCAGGAAGCATCCGAGACCGAGCCGTCGGCCAACGGCCGCCGCCGGCGCACCCGCCGGTCCACGCGGGCCCGGTCGGAGGCAGCCGCGGACTGACGCGCGGATCCCGGCCGTAGCCCTTCGGCCGGGATCGCGCCGGTTCGACCTTCGGCCGCAGGATCCGGTACTCTAGGTATCCGGCGCTTTCCCGCGCCGTTGTTAGCGCGCCTGAGGCCCCCGGCATTCGGTGGGAGCGGGCTGCAGCTTCCGAGATGAGCTTGTTCGGTTAGTCGTGCCCGAGGCACGCAAAGGAAAGGTTCCGCGGTGTACGCGATCGTCCGTTGCGGCGGCAGGCAGGAGAAGGTGGCCGTCGACGATGTGCTCACCGTCGACAAGGTGGCCGGTGAGGTCGGCTCGACGGTGACGCTGCCGGCCGTGCTCGTCGTTGACGGCGACAACGTCGTCAGCGCGCCCGGCGATGTGGCCAAGTACACGGTCACCGCCGAGATCCTTGGCGCGACCAAGGGCCCGAAGATCAACATCATGCACTACCGGAACAAGACCGGGTACAAGCGGCGCATGGGTCACCGTCAGCCGTACACCCAGGTCAAGGTCACCGGTATCAAGGCCGGAAAGTAGGTCGCAGACATGGCACACAAGAAGGGCGCCTCGTCCAGCCGTAACGGCCGCGACTCCAATGCCCAGCGGCTTGGCGTCAAGCGGTTCGGCGGCCAGCTCGTGAACGCCGGCGAGATCATCGTCCGGCAGCGCGGCACCCACTTCCACCCGGGTCCGGGTGTGGGCCGTGGCGGCGACGACACGCTGTTCGCGCTGGTCGCGGGTGCGGTCGAGTTCCGCCGTTACCGTGGTCGTCGCGCCGTGAGCATCGTCCCGCCGGCGGAGTAGGTCCGCCGACGCGACAGGTTTTCAGGACGAGGGCGGACCGTTGATCGGTCCGCCCTCGTCGTTTTTTCGATGAAGGGTGAGGACATGCCGGACGAGACGCTGCCGCCGGCGCCGGTGCTGCGCGGTCATTCGGGGCCGCCGGGGGCGCAGTTCATCGACCGGGTCGTCCTGCACGTCCAAGCCGGTAACGGCGGGCACGGCTGCGCCTCCGTACACCGGGAGAAGTTCAAGCCGCTCGGCGGGCCGGACGGCGGCAACGGCGGGCGCGGCGGCGACGTTCTCCTGGAGGTCGATCCCAGCACCGCGAGCCTGCTCGACTACCACCACCGGCCGAGCCGCAAGGCCACCGGCGGCAAGCAGGGCCAGGGGTCGAACAAGAGCGGCGCCAACGGCGGCGACCTCGTGCTGCCCGTGCCGAACGGCACGGTCGTCAAGACCATCGACGGCGACGTGCTGGCCGACCTCGTCGGCGCCGGCACCCGCTTCGTCATCGCCCAGGGCGGCCACGGCGGCCTGGGCAACGCCGCCCTCGCCTCGGCCAAGCGCAAGGCGCCCGGATTCGCCCTCCTCGGCGAGCCGGGCGATGAGCTCGAGGTCGTGCTGGAGCTCAAGACCGTCGCGGACGTCGCACTGGTCGGCTTCCCCAGCGCGGGCAAGTCGTCGCTGATCGCGGCGATCTCGGCCGCCAAGCCGAAGATCGCCGACTACCCCTTCACCACACTCACCCCCAACCTCGGCGTCGTCAGCGCGGGCGAGGTCGTCTACACCGTCGCCGACGTCCCGGGACTCATCGAGGGCGCCAGCGAGGGCCGGGGTCTCGGCCTGCAGTTCCTGCGCCACATCGAGCGGGCCTCCACGCTCGTCCACGTCCTCGACTGCGCCACGCTGGAGCCGGGCCGCGACCCGATCTCGGACTTCGAGGTGATCGAGGCCGAGCTCCAGGCGTACGACTCCCTGGGCGACGAGCCGCTGTCCGACCGCCCGCGCCTGGTCGTGCTCAACAAGGTCGACGTGCCCGACGGGCGGGACCTGGCCGAGCTGGTCCGTCCCGAGTTCGAGAAGCGCGGCCTGACGGTCTTCGAGGTGTCGGCCGCGACCCACGAGGGCCTGCGCGAGCTGAGCTTCGCGATGGCCGAGATGGTCACGGCCCACCGCGCCGCGCAGCCGGTGGAGGAGCCGACCCGGCTGGTCATCCGGCCCGAGCCCGTCGGCGGCGCCGACTTCGAGGTGCGCCCGCTCGGCGACGACACCTACCTCGTCACCGGCGAGAAGCCGCTGCGCTGGCTGCGGCAGACCGACTTCACCAACGACGAGGCGGTCGGCTACCTCGCCGACCGGCTCGCCCGCCTCGGTGTCGAGCAGCGCCTCGCCGAGGCCGGCGCCGAGTCGGGGGCGACCGTCTACATCGGCACCGAGGACGAGTCGATCGTCTTCGACTGGGAGCCCGAGGTGCTCGCCGGATCCGAGCAGGGTCTCGGCCGTCGCGGCACCGACCGGCGGCTGGAGGGCCGGTGATGTCGTGCGTGAGGCGGTGATACGCGCGCGGCGGATCGTCGTCAAGGCAGGGTCGTCGTCGCTGACGACCCCGGACGGCGCGATCGACGGTGCCCGTATCGACGCGCTCGTCGACGTCCTCGCCGGCTGGCGGCGGGCCGACGGCCGGCGCGAGGTCGTGTTCGTCTCCTCCGGCGCGATCGCCGCCGGGCTCGGGCCGCTGGGCCTGCCCGCCCGGCCGCGCGACCTGGCGCTGCAGCAGGCCGCCGCGAGCGTGGGGCAGGGGCTCCTGTTCGCCCGGTACACCACGTCGTTCGCGCGGTACGGCCTGGGCGTCGGGCAGGTCCTGCTGACCGCCGACGACATGATGCGCCGCTCGCACCACCGCAACGCCCAGCGCACCCTCGAACAGCTCCTCGCGTTCGGGTTCCTGCCGATCGTCAACGAGAACGACACCGTCGCCACCGACGAGATTCGCTTCGGCGACAACGACCGGCTCGCCGCCCTCGTCGCGCACCTCATCCGCGCGGACGCGCTGATCCTGCTGTCCGACGTGGACGCGCTCTACACCGGCGATCCGCGCGAGCCGGGCGCCCGCCGGATCGAGGACGTCCGCGAGCCTGCCGACCTGGACGGCGTACGCCTGGGCGGCTCGGGACGCGTCGGCACCGGCGGCATGGTGACCAAGGTGGAGGCGGCCCGCATCGCAGGTGTCCCGGTCGTCCTGACCAACGCCGACTCGGCCGGGGCGGCCCTGGCGGGGGAGAACGTCGGAACGTACTTCCACCCGGCCGGCGTCCAGCCGTCCACCCGGAGGCTCTGGCTGGCGCACGCCACGACCGGGCAGGGACGGCTCCGCCTCGACCCGGGAGCGGTCGAGGCCGTCGCCCGCCGCCGCAAGTCCCTGCTGCCCGCCGGCGTGACCGGCGTGGAGGGCGACTTCAGCGCGGGCGACCCCGTCGACATGTGCGACGACGAGGGCCGTGTCGTCGCCCGCGGCCTGGTGAACTACGACGCGGCGGAGATCCCCGACCTGATGGGCAGGTCGACACGCTGGCTGGCGCGGGAGCTCGGCCCGGAGTACGAACGCGAGATCATTCACCGGGACGACCTCGTCGTCCTGGTCACCGAGGAAGCGGCGGCCCGGCGGCCCTGAGGCCGACTCAGGGTCAGGAGGAGGAGAGATGGGCACCCAGGAGCAGGTTCTCGAGGTGGCGCGGCGCGCCCGGCAGGCCGCCGCCGAGCTGGCCCCGCTGCCCCGCGCCGTCAAGGACGCCGCGCTGCACGCCATCGCGGACGCCCTCGTGGCCCGCTCCGCGGAGATCGTCGAGGCCAACGCCGCCGACGTGGCCCGGGCCCGCGAGGACGGCATGTCCGAGTACATGATCGACCGGCTCAGCCTGACCGCCGACCGGGTCGCCGCCATCGCCGCGGCCGTCCGCCACGTGGCGTCGCTGCCCGACCCGGTGGGAGAGTCCGTACGCGGCTACACGCTGCCGAACGGCCTGGAGCTGCGGCAGGTGCGGGTCCCGCTCGGCGTGGTCGGCATCATCTACGAGGGCCGGCCGAACGTCACCGTCGACGCCGCCGCGCTCACGCTCAAGAGCGGCAACGCGGTGCTGCTGCGCGGCTCCTCCTCGGCGTACGAGTCCAACACCGCGCTGGTCGAGGTGATGCGCTCGGCGCTGGCCGACCGGGTGCCGGCCGACGCGATCCAGCTGGTGCCCGGCCGCGACCGCGACTCGGTCAAGCACCTGATGCGGGCCCGTGGCCTGGTCGACGTGCTCATCCCCCGGGGCGGGGCCTCGCTGATCAACTCGGTGGTCGAGGAGTCGACGGTGCCGGTCATCGAGACGGGCACCGGCAACTGCCACGTGTACGTCGACGCGGACGCCGACCTGGACATGGCCGTGGACATCCTCGTCAACGCCAAGACGCAGCGCCCGTCGGTGTGCAACGCCGCCGAGACGGTGCTCGTGCACCGCGACATCGCCGAGGCCTTCCTGCCGCGCGCGCTGCGGGCGCTGGGGGAGAAGGGCGTGACCGTACACGGCGACGCCGCGGTCCGTGCGCACGCCGGTGAGGGCGCGACCGTCACCCCGGCGACCGAGGAGGACTGGGGCACCGAGTACCTCTCCCTCGACCTCGCCGCCGCCGTCGTCGACTCGCTCGACGACGCCGTCGCGCACATCCGCCGGTACGGTTCGGCGCACACCGAGGCGATCGTGACGACCTCCCAGTCGGCCGCCCGCCGTTTCACGGCGCTCGTCGACTCGGCGGCCGTCATGGTCAACGCCTCGACGCGGTTCACCGATGGCGAGGAGTTCGGGTTCGGGGCGGAGATCGGCATCTCCACCCAGAAACTGCACGCCCGCGGCCCGATGGGCCTGCCCGAGCTCACCTCGACGAAGTACGTCGTCACCGGCGACGGCCACCTCAGGGGCGCCTGAATCAGGGTGAGGACGGCCTTCACCCTGCTATTGCGGGGTGAGGGCCGCCCTCACAGGCTCTGGCGGTCGCCTGAAAGGGGCCGGAGTCCCTGCACGCGCACCCGGCCGTCCGTGAACGCGGCGAGCGCCTGGTCGATTTCCTCGGGCGTAAGACGGAGGAAGCGGAGGTAGAAGCGGAGACCGCGACGGTGCGCGACGCGCCGTACCTCAGGCTGGTCAAGTCCGGATACGCCGGGCGTGGTCGCGGTTACACCGGGGGCGAGCTCGACGGCGAGGACGAACCTGTTCTTCAGATGGACCGCCGCAACGCAGGACCAGGGGAGGAAGCAGGGGCGCGGCGCCGCGTCGATACGGCAGCGCAGCCCTTCCCGGGAAAGACGCATCGCCTCCGGCGGCACGCCGATCGCTCCCCAGGTCGCCGCCATCCGTCGCCTGGCGGCGAAGTTTTTCGGGGCGTCACCGGCGAGGATCAGTCCCGTGATGCCCATTCCCACCAGCGTCCAGGCTTGCGAGAACCCGGCCAGGAAGATGGTGGCGACCGCGAGGCCGATGATGATGCCGCCCCCGATCGCCTCAATCCAGCCGTTGACGCGCCGCTGGCGTAGCTGCATGGCGCGCGTCCGGGCCACCGCCTCCGGGTCGACCTCCACTACGAGCTCCGCGGGTGCTTCTCGCTGTTCGACCATCCGGCCATTCTGCGGCATCGCGTAGAGGGACCGCTCCGGCCGCCGGTCGGCGGCTCAGCCGCAGGCGATCAGCCGGAAGGTGTAGCCGCGCTCCTTCAGCGCCTTGAGGATCTCGGGCAGCGCCGCGACGGTCTGGCTGCGGTTACCGCCGCCGTCGTGCATCGGCACGACGGAGCCCGGGTGTACGTGGGTGAGGACCCGATGGACGATCGCCGACGTGCCCGGACGCGCCCAGTCCTGCGGGTCGACGGTCCACAGGATGACCTTCTTGTGCAGGGCCCGCGCGCGGGCACGGACCGTGTGGTTGACCGCGCCGTACGGCGGGCGCAGGCACCTCGGAGTGACGCCGGTCGCCGCGCGGATCGCCCGGTCGGTCCGGCGGACCTGGGACCGGAAGACGCTCGCCGAGACCCTGGTCAGGTCGGGATGCGACCAGGTGTGGTTCTGCACGCTCCCGCCCTGCGCGGCCACCTTCCTGGTCAGGCCCGGGCGACGGGTGACGTTCTGGCCGAGCTCGAAGAAGGTGGCCCGGGCGCCGTACTTGGCGAGGACCTTGAGCACCTTCGGCGTGTACGGGCTCGGCCCGTCGTCGAAGCTCAGGTAGACGACCTTCGCCCGCCGGGGACGAACCGGCGCGCCGTAGGTCTCCGGGCGGGCCGCCGAGCCGTGGGCGAGCGGGGTCGCCGCCGACACGGCCCGCGCGGTCCCGGCCGTCGACGCGGACGCGCTCAGGGCGGTGCCGGACGTCGGCGCGGACGGTGCGGCGTGCGCGGGCGTCGGGGCGACGGCGGTGGCGAGCAGGGCGATCGCGGTTCCGAGCAGGGCGACGGGCCGGCGGAGCGCGGCCGGTCTTCCTTCGGGCATGGGGGGTTCCTCACTTCACGAGCAACGGGGCGAATCCGTGAAGTGTGCGGATCAAGGGGACCGCTCAGTGGGGCGTTTTTCCGCCTTTTAACTAATAGCGCCGGATGTGGCCACCGGGGCGGCTCTCAGCGGCGATCGGCGTCCCCGGCTCGGCGCGTCGCGCGTGTCCGCGGTCACCAGGAGCCTGGCGTGTCCGCGGTCACGAGGACCCTGGCGTCGCGCGTCCGCCGTCAGGAGCCTGGCGTCGCGTGTCCGCCGTTCCGTACGGCACCGGCCGCGGCGTACAGCAGCTCGCGTACGGTCTCCTCGCGGTCGGCCCGCCAGACGAGGCGTAGCGCGATGTCCGGCGTATCCACCGGATGCCGTACGAGAATGCCGGAGGCGAGATCCTCGGCGACGGCGAACTCCGGCAGCACGGCCGCGCCGAGGCCCCGGCGCGCCCATCCGTGGATCACGGTGACCGAGGCGAGTTCGGTGCGCTCGCCGTCGACGCCGAACACCCGGTCGGCGACCATACGGAACGAACAGCCGGGAGGCGTGACCAGCAGCCGCTCATCGGAGGTTCCGGGAGCGGTGACGTACGCCAGCGGCACCTCCTCCAGGTCGAGGAAGTCCAGCTGCGCGGGCGCGTCGAATCCGAGGTCGCCCAGGGCCGGCCCGCTGTCCAGGAGTAGTCCGGCGTCGAGGGACCCCGCGTCGATGCCGGTGAGGATCTCCCGGCGGTTGAGCGGCGCGACCTCGACGCCCAGGTCCGGGCGGCGGGCCGCGAGCCGGGCGACGATGCCGGGGACGAGTGTGGCCGCGAGGGTCTCCAGGGCCCCGAGCCGTACGACGGGCGGCCGGCCGGTCACCTCGCGCCGCGCCTGGTCCGCCTGGTCGAGGAGCCGCCGGGCCCAGACCGTCATCCGCCGCCCGGCCTCGGTGAGACGCATGCCCTCCGGCGTCCGGTCGAACAGGGCGACGCCGAGCGACCGCTCCAGCGCCCGTACCTGCTCCGAGACCGAGGAGGGCGCGAGCTCGACCGCGATCGCCCCGTCGGTGACCGTCCCTTCGGCGGCGACGGCGAGGAAGGTGCGCAACTGCCGGAGTTCCACGCTGACCTGGCCTTTCGGTTTCGCCGAATGAGGGGTTCGCCGTCGCCGGTGGAGGAGACGGGCGGGCGACGTGAGGGTGGGGCGCATCCCATTCTCTCCTGGAGTCGCACATGGTTTCCGAAACCGTCACGATGTCCCGGGCGAGCCGGCTGTTCGGCCTGTCGCTCGGCTATTTCATGGTCCTGCTGGACACCACCGTCCTGACCGTCGCCCTGCCGGACCTGCGCGCCTCGCTCGGTGGCGGGGTCGCCGGGCTGCAGTGGGCGGTCACCGGCTACACGGTGACGTTCGCCGCGCTGCTGCCGACCGCCGGCGCGGTGTCGGACCGGTTCGGCGCGCACCGGGTCTTCGCCGCGGGCGTCGTAGCCTTCGGCCTGGTGTCCCTGCTCAGCGCGGCGGCGCCGAACCTGGCCGTCCTCGTCGTCCTGCGCGCCGTGCTCGGCGCGGCGGGCGCGTTGTGCCTGCCGAGCTCACTGGCGATCATCACCCGGCTGTACCCCGTTCCGGCCGAGCGCGGTCGTGCCCTCGGCACCTGGGCGGCGATCACCGGCTGCGCGCTGGCGGCCGGTCCGGTCGCGGGCGGGCTGCTGGTGTCCGCCGGTGGCTGGCGGGCGGTGTTCCTCGTGAACGTCCCGGTGGCGCTGCTCAGCCTCGTGCTCGTCCGCGACATCCGGGTGCCCGCGACCGGACGGGCCATCGACTGGTGGGCGCAGCTCATGGCCTGTGCCTTCCTGGCGGTGCTCACCGACGCCGTCGTCGACCGGCGCGTCGTCTCGGCGATCGCGGCGGCCGTCCTCGCCATGGTCATGGTCGTCGTGGAGCGGCGCAGCGCGGCCCCGGCCGTCCCGGGCGCGGTGATCGCCGAGCCGGGCGTGCGGCGTGGCCTGATCGCCGGTGCGGCGGTGAACTTCGCGCTGTCGGGCGGCCTGTTCGTGCTGACGCTGTCCTTGCAGCGTCATCTGGGACCGGTGGCCACGGGCCTGGCGTTCCTGCCGCTGACGCTGCCGACCGCGTTCAACCCGCTGGTCACCGGCCGGCTGGTGGCACGGTACGGGCCGCGCCCGCCGGTTCTGGCCGGACTGACGCTGCTGACCCTCGGCTGCCTTGCCGCCACCCCGGTGCCGTGGCTGGGCATGCTCCTGATCGGCTTCGGCGTGTCCTTCTCCCTGCCCGCCCTGGTCACCGGAGTCGTCCAGGCGGCGCCCGAGGGCGCGGCCGGCGTGGCGAGCGGCCTGCTGAACGCGGTACGCCAGGTCGGCGCCACGCTCGGCGTGGCCGTGATGGGCGGGCTCGCGGCCGGGACGGCGTTCGCCGTGGCGGCGGCCCTCTGCCTGGTCGCGGGCCTCATCCTGGCCATCGGCGGCCGGATCGATCGGCCAGATCGACGTCGGTGTTGCCCCGCCAAGACCGACGAACCGGTCATCGCTCCGTCAACGACAACGGCACCGTGACCAGAACGGCGGCAAAGTGACGGCGAGGCCGATTGCAGGGGCCTGCGGGACGCGGCGGCCCTCGTACGCCGACGTGCGGTGTCCTGGAAGTGTCGGTGTCGGCCCTCGAGGATGCCCCAGGTCGCAGCTCCGCAGCCGGTGCGTCACGGTCCTCCGGCGTCGGGGGGATGGGGCCCGTCAGGTGTCGCCTGCTGACGGGGGTTCGGCGAAGGCGCCGGCGGATGCGGCGAGGGCGGCGGTTCTGGCCGCGTGGTCGGGCAGGTGCGGGTCGGGTGGTGTACGGAGAAGCACCAGGTGGTGGTAGAGGGGCGCGGTGGCGGCGATGAGCAGCCGCCGAGCGTCGGTGTTCGGCGGGAGTTCGCCGCGCCCGACGGCTCGGCTGACGACGATCTCGCAGCGCGCGTACCGGTCTTCCCAGAGCCGCTGTTGGGCCTGGGCGGCCTTCTCGGAGCGGAATGAGGCGGCGATCAGGGCTGCGACGATCGGCGGCTCTGCGGTCAGTGCGTCCTGGATCTCATCGTTGAGCGCCGCCAGGTCGCCTCTCAGGGAGCCGGTGTCCGGGGGCTGCCAGGCGTCGTCGCTCGCCGCGTTGAGGACGTCGGCGAGCAGGCCGCCGACGTCTCCCCAGCGCCGGTAAACCGTCGCGCGATTCACGTCGGCGCGGGCGGCGACGGCGTCCATGGTGAGCCCGTCATAGCCGCGCTCTCCGAGCTCCGCGAGGACCGCGTCGAGCACCTGCGTACGGATACGGGCGGTACGGCCGCCGGGCCGGCGCCGAGGCGGTGGCGCGGACCGGGTGTCCTCTGGTCGTGGTGCTGAAGGAGTCATCGCTGGTGGTCCGGTTGCTCGGTGGGACGGCGTCGTGGCAGTATCTTAATGCAGCAGATGTCGCACTAGTGGAGTCATCGATGCTTTTCCGAAGCGTTCGCCCGGTCGTGCGGTCCTCCTGATCGGAGAGGTCGCCCTCGGCAGCGTCACCCGCCGCGACGGGATCGGCCATCTCCCACAAGAGCCGTAACCCGGGAGACCCGGCCGACCGCCTTTGCCCGGGGTGGGCGGGGAGGCCGCCGAGTACACCGAACGGCTGCTGTCCCTCGGCCTGCTCGACCGCGACCAGGGCGCCCACCTTGTGATGCGGGTGACAACGGCGTCCCCGGCCGAGGCCTGACGTTCTCCGAGCCCGCAAATACCTTCTCGGAAAGGAAACGATTCGTGATGCCGGCGCTTCCCGCCGACCCGACCGTGGTGCATCCCATGCCCGAGCAGCCGCGTGTGGTGCTGCTGAAGCCGCTGATCACCTCGCCGCTGATCGAGGTCGGGGAGTTCTCCTATTACGACGATCCGGATGACCCGACCGCCTTCGAGACCCGTAACGTGCTCTACCACTACGGGCCGGAAAAGCTGGTCATCGGGAAGTTCTGTGCGCTGGCGGAAGGCGTGCGATTCATCATGAACGGCGCCAACCATCGCATGGACGGCCCCTCGACGTTCCCGTTTCCGATCATGGGTGGTTCCTGGGCCGAGCACTTCGATCTCATCACAAAACTGCCCGGACGGGGCGACACCGTGGTCGGCAACGACGTCTGGCTCGGCTACCAGGCCGTCGTGATGTCCGGCGTCCGCATCGGTCACGGAGCGATCATCGCGTCCGGTTCCGTCGTCGTCGACGACGTCCCCGACTACGGCATCGTCGGCGGCAACCCGGCCAGGCTCATCCGCCGCCGCTACAGCGACGCGGACATCGACCGCCTCCTGGCCCTGGCCTGGTGGGACTGGCCGCTCCAGCACATCACCGAGCACATCCGCACGATCATGTCCGGCAGCATCGACGACCTGGAGAACGCGACGCCCCCGCTCCGGTGATCCACTCGCGTTCCAGCACTTCACCGTTCCAGCACCCGGGAATCGGGCTGTCAGCATGCCTGCTTCGTCCGACCACAACCCGTTCGCCGGCTGGCTCAACGGCCATGCCGTCCCGCTCACCCACCTCGACCCTGAGGCGCCGCTCGATGACCTGGAGCCGCTGCGCGACGTCATCGGCGACGCCCGCGTGGTCGCGATCGGGGAGAACTCCCACTTCATCACCGAGTTCTCACTCATGCGCCGGCGCATCCTGCGGTACCTGGTCGAACGCTGCGGTTTCACCGTTCTGGCCTTCGAATACGGCTTCAGCGAAGGCTTCCCCCTCGATGCCTGGGCCCAGGGGGAGGGGACCGATGATGATCTGTCGGCCCATCTCGCCGCGGCGATCCCCGTGGGGGTCGATGAGTCGCTGCGCTGGATGCGCCGGCACAACGCCACGGCCTCGAAGCCGGTGCGTTTCGCCGGGATCGATATCCCGGCGGCCGGCGGATCCCTGCTGCCCGCCCTGGCCCCCGTCGCCGACTACCTGCGCGAGATCGACCCCGAAACCCTGCCGGCGGTCCAGACGGCGATGCGGATCGCCGAATCGTTCGCCGGCGCCTCCGCGGCCTCGGCCGCACCGGCCTGGACCCGCCTGACCACCGCCGAACAGGACGCCCTCAGCGCGGTCCTGATGCGCCTGCTCATCCGGTTCCGCGCCGTCGAACTGCTGTACGTCTCCCGCGGTGACCAGCGCGGCTACGACATCGCCCTGCGTCGCCTCGAAGCCGCCTGCCACGCGGACTACGGCTTCCGCGCCATGGCCGACCTTTTCGCCGGAAGCGGCCTGACCGCCGACACCTCGGCCCGGGACGTCTACATGGCCGGGTCGGTCCGGTGGCACCTGGAGCGCTTCGAACCCGGGACCCGCATCGTGCTGGCGGCCCACAACGCCCACATCCAGAGAACGTCGGTCTCGTTCAACGGTCACCTCGCGGGGCTGCCGATGGGACAGCACCTGCACAGCGCTCTCGGCGACGAGTACTTCGCCCTCGGCCTGACGAGCGTCAACGGGCACACGGCCGACATGCGCCCCGACGAGAAGGCGCGCTTCGGTTTCGCCATCGACGACACCCCGCTGCAGCCGCCCGAGCCGGGAAGTGTCGAAGCCGCCTTCGCCGAGGCCGACCTCGGGCTCAGCGTCGCCGATCTCCGGCAGGCACGCCTGCTGGAGGCCCCCGGCCCCGACCGCATCCGGATACAGAGCGCCTACGTGCATACCCCCGTCCTCGACGCGTTCGACGGCATCCTCAGCACCTCGACCTCTACCGTGTCCGACGACATCTAACGGAAGGACCGCCAGATATGACCTTCACCCAGGCCGAACTCGACTACCTGGCCACCCAGCACATCGGGCGGCTGGCCACCGTGTCGCCCGACGGGCAGGTGCAGAACAACCCGACCAATTTCTACCTCGACGCCGGCACCGGCACGATTTTCATCGGCGGGGGCGCGATGGGCAGGTCGAAGAAGTTCCGGAACGTCCAGCAGGGCAGCACGGTCGCGTTCGTTGTGGACGACCTGGCGACGATCGATCCCTGGGCGCCCCGGGGCATTGAGATCCGGGGCGAGGCAGTGGCGCTGACCGACCAGGAGCCGCCCGTGCCCGGCATGTCCCGAGAGATGATCAGGATCACACCCATCAAGATCGTCTCGTGGAATCTCGACGGGCCGCGGGCGAGCCGTACGGTGTGAGAACGCGAAGGCCGCGGAGCGATCGTGGATCGCCCCGCGGCCTCTTCGTGATCAGTCGCGGCCTACGGCCGGTCCGGTCAGCGGATCGTCAGGTCGGCGGACTTGTCGCCGGCGACGATCTTGTACAGGCCCGGGAGCACCGCGCGGGTGCCGGAGCCGTCGATGTCGCCCTGGGTCACCGCGAGGCGGGACCGGGGGAAGGACAGCGCCACGGTGGTCGACTGGCCCGCCTTGAGCGGCACCCGGGTGAAGGCGACGAGGCGGTTCGGCGGGGCGACGATCCGGCTGACCGGCTGCTGGGCGAACACCGGCACCACGAAGTCGCCGTCCCGTGAACCGGTGTTGGCGACCTTCACCGACACCTTCACCGTGCTCCCGCCGGAGACCGTCACGCCCTGCACCGCGTACGTCGTGTAGGACAGGCCCGCGCCGAACGCGAACAGCGGGTCGTAGCCGGAGCTGGTGCCGCCGTTCGTGCCCGGCAGCTGCTGGTAGAACATCGGCTCGTCGCCCGTGGTCTTCGGCCAGGACACCGGGAGGCGCCCGCTCGGGTTGGCCTTGCCGAACAGCACGTTCGCCACGGCGGTGCCGCCCTCGCTGCCGGGCAGCCACGCCATGAGCAGTTGCTTGGCGTCGGCCGCCTTACCGAGTACCAGCGGCCGGTCCGCGACGACCACCACGATCACCGGCTTGCCGGTGGCCTGCAGGCGGTCGACGAGGTCCTGCTGGTCGGCGGCGAGTTCGGGCTGCTCCTGGTCGTTGACGCCCTCGGCGCCGGGCTTGTCGCCCACGACCACGATCGCCGCGTCGGCGTTCTTGGTCTCATCGACCGCGTCGTCGGCCTTCGCGACGAGCTTGGCGTGGTCGCCGATGACGTTCTTGATGCCCTGGTAGACGGTCACCCCGGGGTCCTTGACGCCGTCGGGGATGCCCTGCCACTGGATGGTCCAGCCGCCGTTCTGGTTGGGGATCGAGTCGGCGCTCGGGCCGGTCACGACCACCTTGCCGGTGCCGGTCGACAGCGGCAGCACGTTCCCGTCGTTCTTCAGCAGCGTCTGCGACTCGGTCGCGGCCTGGACGGCCAGGTCCTTGTCCGCGCCCAGCACGGCAGCGTCGGCCTTCGACGGGTCGACGTACGGGTGTTCGAACAGGCCGAGCTTGAACTTCAGCGCGAGGACCCGGGACACGGCCTCGTCGAGGCGGTGCCTGCTGACCTGGCCGTTCTTGACGTCGTCCAGCAGGCCCTGGACGAACCCGTCGACCTCACCGGGCGGCAGCATGCCCATGTCGACGCCCGCGTTGATCGCGATGGCGACCGCGCCCGCGTAGGTGTCGGTCAGGTGGTACGCCGTCCGCAGGCTGTCGACGTCGTTCCAGTCACTGACCACGACGCCCTTGAAGCCCCACTGGCGGCGCAGCAGGTCGGTGAGCAGGTAGTGCGACGCGTGCGCCGGGATGCCGTTGATCGACCCGGAGTTGACCATCACCGTGTCGGCGCCGGCGTCCACGGCCGCCTTGTACGACGGCAGGAACGTGTCCTGGAAGTAGCGCGGGTCCAGGTGCGCCTCGGTACGGTCGTGGCCGGCGAACGGCTGGGAGTACCCGGCGAAGTGCTTCACCGTCGCGCTGACCTCGCCGGTCTTCTGCAGGCCCTGTACGTTGGCCGCGCCGAGCGCGCCCGCGAGGTAGGGGTCCTCGGAGTAGGTCTCGTAGTACCGGCCCCAGCGGGTGTCGCGCGAGATGTCCTGGACCGGCGCGAAGTCCCACTGCGGTCCGGTGGCCTTGACCGCCCGGGCCGTCGACTCGCCCATCGCCTGGGAGAGCTGCGTGTCCCACGTCGCGCCGACGCCGATCTGCTGGGGGAACTTCGTCGCGCCGAGCACGTTGTTGTGCCCGTGCACCGCGTCCACGCCGTACACGATCGGGATGTGCAGCCGCGAGTGGTCGATGGCGTACTTCTGGACCGTGTTCACCATCTCGGCCCAGTCCTTCGGCGTGTTGTTCACCGGGGTCTCGCCGCCCCCGGACAGCACCGAGCCGACCTTCAGGTCGCCGAGAACGTGCTGCATGCAGGACTCGACCAGGGCGCCGCCGGACCACTGGCAGTCGCCCTGCATGTTCACGACGGCGGGCTGGGCGAGCTGGCCGACCTTCTCCTCGATCGTCATGCGCTTGAGGAGATCGGCGACGCGAGTGGAGACGGAGGCGTGCGGGTCGAGGTAGGGCGACTGGGCGCTGCTGGCACCGGTCGCGGTCAGGGCCAGGCCTGACACGGTGATCGCCAGGGCCGTCCCGATACGGGCAGCCTTGATCCGGAGTCTCATGAAGCGTGCTCCAGGCGGGGTCAGGAGGGACGAAGCCCTGTGATCAAAGACCCAACACCAAGATCAAATCAAGACCTGAATTAAGAACTGGCCGAAGTATGCCATTCGCGTTCACTAGTTAAACGGTTTCCCAGGAGTTCATGACCAGCGCCAACGCCCCGAGCACCTCCGCCCGGTCACCCAGCACGCCGGGCACGATCGACACGAGCGCCGCGGCGCTGGAGACGGCCGAGCGCCGTACGGCCTCCAGCATGGGCTCCAGCAGGAGGTTCCCGGCCCGGGCCAGGTCGCCGCCCACCACGACCAGGCGGGGATTGAGCAGGTTGCACAGGCTGGCCACCCCCGTGCCGACGTACCGCCCGGCGTCGCCGACCGCCCGCCGGCACGGGGCGTCGCCGGACAGCGCCAGCTCCACGATCCGCGCCGTCGTCAGACCGTCGCCGTGCGTCGGCCGCAGCAGCTCGGCGAGGTAGCGACCGCCGGCGTAGGTCTCCAGACAGCCGCGATTGCCGCAGCGGCACATGGGGCCGTCCTCGTTCAGCGTGATGTGCCCGATCTCCCCGGCCGTCCCGCCCGGCCCGTGGTACACGCTGCCGCCGATGACGATGCCCGCCCCGACCCCCGAACTGATCTTGATGTAGGCAGAGTCGGCGTGGCCGCGCGCGGAGCCCCAGGTCACCTCTGCCAGCGCGCCGAGGTTGGCGTCGTTGTCCACGTGGACCGGGCGGCCGAAACGCCGCCGGGCCTCCTTGGCCGCCTCGATGCCGGCCCAGCCGGGCAGGATGGTGCTGGATCCGAGGGTGCCGCCGGCCGCGTCGATCGGGCCGGGCACGCCGAGCCCGATCCCCGTCACGTCGGTCCGCGTCGCGTCGACGGTGGCGAGCAGCTCGTCCATCAGGCGCTCGGCCGCCGCGAGCCCGTCGGCCGCCGACGCCCCGACGTCCAGGGGCATCGCCCGCTCGGCGACGACCTCGCGGGCGAGGTTGCCGACCGCCACGCGCAGGTGCGAGTGGCCGAAGTCCACGCCGACGGCCAGCCCGGCGGCCGGTGCCAGGGACACCGCGCGGGCCCGTCGGCCGCCCGCCGACGTCGGCGTCGTGACGAGCACCCCGTCCGCCGCCAGTTTCCGCACGATGTTGGAGACGGTGGCCCGCGACAGCCCCGTGCTGCGGGCGATCTCGGCCTGGGTGGGCGCTTCGGCGGCGCGCACCGCCTGGATCACCCGCCACTGGTTCGCCTCTCGGAGCGACGACTGCGAACCCGGGGTCGTGGACGAGCCTGGCCTCGGCATGGAGTCCCCTCGCGTGTTCAAGAACTCGCGTGTTCAAGAAGTGAACCCAAGGTTACGCGGAAACGCCATGCCGCTCACGTCGAAGGCCAGGAGCGGCTTCGACCGAGGCCGCCCCGGCCGGCTCAGTCCTGGCGGCCGTCGTCCCTGCCTGGCTGAGGCCGCCCCGGCCGGCTCAGTCCTGGCGGCCGTCGTCCCTGCCTGGCTGAGGCCGCCCCAGCCGGCTCAGTCCTGGCGGCCGTCGTTCCTGCCCTGGCTGAGACCGCCCCAGCCGGCTCAGCTCTGGCGGCCATCGTTCCCTGCTCCGGTTGAGGCCGCTTCGGCGGGCTCAGTCCTGGCAGCCGTCGTCCCCTGCCCGGGCCGGCTCAGCTCTGGCGGCCGTCGTCTCCTGCCCTGGTTGAGGCCGCTCCGGCGGGCTCAGTTCTGCTGGTTGTCGTCCGGGCCCCGGCCGAACCGGCCGAAGAGTTTCTCGCCCGCGTTGACGGCCCCTTCGGCGACCCCCTTCACGGCGCCGATGAACGGGTCCGCGCTGCGGCTCCACGACTCCTGGTAGGCCTTGGCGGCGTTCTTGATCTCCTCGGAGATCGAGGCGCTCGAGTCGTCCGCGCGCCGCTCGTAGTCGCCGCCCAGGATCCGGGCGTACTCGCCGTCGCGGGCCCACCGGTCGAGCTCGGCGAACCGGATCACGGCGTACGGGTGCGAGCGGTTCAGCAGGTTGAGGAACTTCAGCAGACCGTCGCGGACGTCGCCGGCCGCGTCGTACTCCCGCGCCTGCTCCAGGAACGACTCGGCGTCCATCTCCGACAACCGCGCGCCGCCCGCGAGCTTCATCAGCGCCCGCTTGGCCGCCTCGACGTCCTGGCCGGCCAGCAGGCCCGCGCGGTCCGCCGACAGCTCCGACTTGCGCTGCCATTCGTTCAGGCCCATGAGGATCGCCGCGATCGCGATGTTGCCGAGCGGCAGCCACGCGATCCGGGCGCCGAGGTTGGTGAGGATCATGGCCATCGTGCGGTACACCGCGTGCCCGGACAGCACGTGCCCGACCTCGTGCCCGACGACGAACCGCAGCTCCTCGTCGTCGAGGAGGTCGATCAGGCCGGTGTTGACGACGATGAACGGATTGTCGACGCCGATCGTCATGGCGTTCGGTGCCGGATCCTGCGTGATGTACAGCTCCGGGACCTCGGGAAGGTCGAGGATGTAGGCGCTGTCCCGCATGATGTCGTACAGGTGGCGGTACTGGCTCTCGCTCGCGCGTACCGTGCCGCCGAGGAACATCAGGCGGATCGCGCGCTCGCTGAACAGTCCGGCGAGGCGCCGCAGCACCGTGTCGAAGCCGCTGAGCGACCGGAGGGCGACGAGCGCCGACCGGTCCGCGGGATGCTCATAGGCGCGGGAACTGATCCCGGGGAAACGCGTGCGAGAACGGTCGGGCGTGTTGCTCGTCATATTCGGCATGCTATGTCTGACGGGCCGATGTGGCCCGGAGTTCCCCGATCGCGATCCGGCCACAGGACCGTACCGGACGGGTTTCCCGCACGGAGCCCGCCGCACGGAGCCCGCCACACGAAGCTCCCCGCACGGGCCCCCGCGCCTGGGCTCTCCCGGCCCGGCACCTCGTCGCCGACCCGCGCGCGTACGCTCCGGACCGGCTTCGATCGGTGCGGTCTTGCGCGGCGGGCCGAGGCGGGATCTACTCCCACCATGGCGGAGTCATACGGGCCGGTACCCGCGGAGACGATGTCGCGCGACGAGCTCACCACGGTGCGCCAACGCAGGCTGCGCGACCTGGTCGACCGGCTGATCGCCGCAGACGGCCTGCAGGGCCGGCGGCTGCGGCAGGCCGGCGTCGCCGGCGGTCCGGACGTCGCGCTCGACGACCTGCACCGCCTGCCCTTCACCACCAAGCAGGACCTGTGGGACTCCTACCCGTACGGGATGCTCGCCGTGCCGATGGAGGAGGTCGCCGCCGTGCACGGCTCCAGTGGCACCGGGGGACGACCGACCCTCGTCGCGTACACGCGCCGTGACCTGGCGTTGTGGGGGGAGATGTGCGCGCGGTCGCTGGCCTGTGCGGGGGCCGCGCCCGGCAGCGTGGTCCACAACGCGTACGGGTACGGGCTGTTCACCGGCGGCATCGGCTTCCATCAGGGCGCGATCGCCCTGGGCGTCACCGTGGTCCCGGTGTCGGGCGGCATGACCGAGCGCCAGCTCCGCCTGCTCGCCGACCTGCGACCCGACATCCTGACGTGTACGCCGTCCTATGCCGTACGCCTCGGGGAGGCGGCGCGCGAGGCGGGCGTCGAGCTGAACCTCAAGGCGGGCCTGTTCGGGGCCGAGCCGTGGTCGGAGGGGCTCCGTTCGACCATCGAGGACCTGCTCGGCCTGGCGGCGCTGGACATCTACGGCCTGTCGGAGATCATCGGTCCCGGGGTGGCCACCGAGTGCCTCGAACGTTCCGGGCTGCACGTCAATGAGGATCATTTCCTCGTCGAGGCGGTGGACGCCACGGGCGCGCCGGTCCCGGACGGCACGCCGGGGGAGCTGGTGTTCAGCACGCCGAAGGAGGCGATGCCGCTGCTGCGGTACCGCACCGGCGACGTCGCCTCCCTGTCCCACGATCCCTGCCCGTGCGGGCGCACGCTCGTCCGGATGAGCAAGGTGCTCGGCCGCCGCGACGACATGCTCGTGATCCGGGGCGTGAACGTCTTCCCGCGGGAGATCGAAACCGTCGTCCTGCGGCACGCCTCCCCGCACTACCAGGTCGTCGTCGACCGCCGGCAGGCGATGGCGCGGATCCTCGTCGCCTGCGAAGGGGCCGGGCCGGGGCTGGCGGACGAGCTGTCGGCCGAGTTGGGAGTGTCGTGTGACGTGCGCGTTCTGCCGGCCGGGACCATTCCGCGCGTGGAGGTCGGTAAGGCGGTCCGCGTCGTGACCTGGGAATCGGGCGAACCGCCGCTCCCGGGGCTCGAGTAATTCGTCCGGGCCTGGCCGGTATTCGCTATGGAGAACGAACAATTAACTGTTAAAGTTCTTCATAAATAACAGATAAGTCAGGTAAGGCGAGAACATGACAAGTGGGCAGGGCGGCGGGCCCGAGTTCCAGAACTCGGGATGGGGCACCCCGTCGCAACCGTACGGCGGAGCGCCGTACTACGGCGGGCCGATGCCGGGCGGGGGCGGCACGATGCCAGGAGGCGGCCCACCGCCGGGCGGTCCCGGGCCGTGGCAGCCGTACGGACCCCCTCCCATGCCGCCCAGGAAGAGCCGCGCCGGCCTGATCATCGCGCTGTCCACCGCGGGCGCCGTCGTCGTCTTCGGGGGGCTCGCCATCCTCATCGGGCTGTCGTCGTCCGGGGACAAGCAGAAGCCCGGCGCGGCCACGGCGGCCCCCTCGGCGCCGCCCGCGTCGTCGAGCGCCGCGCCGACGGACACGCCTCGCTCCATCGAGGTCCCCGCGTCGATCGGCGACTACAAGCGCATCACGGGCAGCGTCGCCGACCGGATGATCCAGAACATGCGCAAGTCGATGGGCAACAGCACGGGCACCACCGCGGCGGTGTACGCCAAGGCCAAGATCGCCATTTACCTCAAGAAGGGCGACACCCAGCAGCCCCTCGTCTTCGTCGGCATGTCGGGCGATGACATCCCCGAACTCCGCGCGGAGCTGCAGTCCCGTTCGGCCTCCGAGGAGGTCGACTCCATGTTCCTGGGTATGGGGGTCACGGACACCAGTGACTTTCCGGCAGGACCCCTCGGTGGCGTCCTGCGCTGCGGGAAGGGGACGACGGGGACGAGCTCCGCCTGCGCCTGGGCCGACGGCTCGGTCGTGGGCATGGTGCTGACGCCTCTCAGTTCGGACACCGTCACCCTCGGGGCGACCACGCTCGCCCTGCGGAACGCCGCCGAGCACTGATCGCCGGCACGGTGGGCGCCCGCTCCGCGCGCTCGCGGAGCGAACGCGACCGAACCCGCAAGGAGGGGCGTGCTGAAAGGACCGATCCAAACGCTCACTAAGGTCGGCGCATGAGCACCACCCCGGAGCGCCGCCGTCTCGGAATCATGGGTGGCACCTTCGACCCGATCCACCACGGCCACCTGATCGCGGCGAGCGAGGTCGCCCACCTGTTCCGGCTGGACGAGGTCATCTTCGTGCCGACCGGCCAGCCCTGGATGAAGGAGGGCCGCAAGACCTCGGCCGCCGAGGACCGCTACCTGATGACGGTCATCGCGACCGCCTCGAACCCGAGATTCTCGGTCAGCCGCGTCGACATCGAACGTCCCGGGCTCACGTACACGATCGACACCCTTCGGGAGATGCGCGAAATACACGGGCCCGACGTCGAGTTGTACTTCATCACGGGGGCCGACGCGCTCGCCCAGATGTTGACGTGGCGTGACACGGATGAGCTCTTCAGGCTGGCTCATTTCATAGGCTGTACCCGGCCCGGCCACCATCTCGCCGATCCCGGCCTTCCCGAGGGCGGTGTCAGCCTGGTGGAAGTGCCCGCGCTGGCGATCTCCTCGACCGAGTGCCGAGAGCGCGTACGGGCCGGCGAACCGGTCTGGTACCTCGTCCCAGACGGAATCGTGCAGTACATAAACAAACGAGGGCTTTATCGTGACGGTTGACGGTAACGCCCCCACCAGGAGGAAAACGACCACACCGTGACCGCATCCGAGAGGGCCACCCAGCTGGTCCAGATCGCCGCCGAGGCCGCGGCCGAGAAGCTGGCTGACAACATCATCGCCTACGACGTGAGCGACCAACTGGTCATCACGGACGCGTTCGTCCTGTGCTCGGCCGCCAACGACCGCCAAGTGCGCTCCATCGTGGACGAGATCGAGAAGAGGCTGCGCGAGGACGCAGGCGCCAAGCCCATCCGCCGCGAGGGAGAGCGCGAAGGCCGCTGGGTGCTCCTCGACTACGCCGACATCATCGTGCACGTCCAGCACGAAGAGGACCGCGTCTACTACGCGCTCGAACGGCTGTGGAAGGACTGCCCCCCGGTCCCCCTGCCCGACGACATCAACGCCCACTCGGAACAGCGCGTACGGGCCGGTGACGGTCAGTGACCGAATCACGCAAGATCGTGCTGTGGCGGCACGGTCAGACCACCTGGAACGTCGAACGCCGTTTCCAAGGCTCCACCGACATCCCGCTCGACGACACCGGACGCGAACAGGCCGTCCGGGCCGCCCGCCTCCTCGCCGCGCTGCGCCCGACCGCCATCCTCGCCTCCCCGCTGCAGCGCGCCGCCCACACGGCCGAGGCGCTCAGCGCCGTCACCGGTCTGTCCGTCACCCTCGACCGCGACCTGATCGAACGCGGCGGAGGGGAGTGGGAAGGCCTCACCAACGCCGAGATCCGGGCGAAGTACCCGACCGAGCACTCCCTTTGGCAGCCTCCCGGTGGCGAGACCACCGAGCAGGTTTCCAAACGGGTCACCGCGGCCATCGACCGGGGCCTGGCCGAGATCCCCGCGGGCGGCCTGCTCGTCGTCGCCTCCCACGGCGCCGCGCTACGACTCGGCATGCTCCGCTGGCTCGGCTTCCCCGAGGAGCTCTGGAGCCGTTTCGGCGGGCTGTCCAACTGCTGCTGGTCCGTCCTCGAAGAGGGCCGCAGCGACTGGCGCCTCGTCGAGCACAACGCCGGCACCCTCCCTGAACCGGTCCTCAGCGACGACCGGGCCGACGGCGAAACCTGAGGTCATAGGACGCTCGCGCATTCGATTACAGGTCTGGTCGCGAAGTCCTATAGACTGGCGCAGCACCGAGCGGGGGGAAACTCCGATCGGGAAGCGCGGGGCTATGGCGCAGTTGGTAGCGCGCCTCCATGGCATGGAGGAGGTCTGGGGTTCGAATCCCCATAGCTCCACGAATGGCCTGGGGTCAGTGTGGTTGCGGCGGAGCCGCTCCCCGCTGGCCCTTCGTCATGCTGGCCCGGGGGGACGACCCCCCGGAGCCCCCCGATGTGGGGGGCTGCCGCCCCCCACGCCCCCCCTGTAGTGACCGTCGGCTTGTCGCTGCTGGATGTTTCCGGCTTCCGTTCGGAACCTGATGCGACCGCGCGGGTGCTGTTCGCCTTGGTCGCCGACCAGGCCCTGGGCCCCATCATCGAAGCTGGCCGCCGCGGAGCGGATCACCGCCGACTTCGGATTTATGAACGGCCGCCTAGGGGCGGTCAGTGGACGAGGCATCTGTATGCCGCGTCAGGTCGGAATGGATACTGTCGCTCGATTTCGTCCGTCAGGCGCCCAATCCTGGGGCGGTTGGCGCGATGAGTTCGCCGTTCTCGACTTGGAAGGGTTCGATCAGCAGGTCGGTGCGTATCGGGTACCAGGGCAGTGGCCATTCGGCGAGGTCGCCATCCCCTGCGAGCGCGGCGTGGTAGTTGGCGGCCATGCCGACAGCGCTTCCCCAGCAGTGCACCACGGTTTTTGTGTCGTATTCGGACGTTGTTTTGAAGATTTCCAGTACCGCGCCGATTCCGCTGCGGGGACATCCACGAACGCGAACCCGTCGAAATCTGCGCCGACCATGAGGCCGCGACCTCGTCGACTGGCAACGTGGTTACTGACGCGCGACGCCAAGCGTTCCTTGCCTACCAGAAGGTCAGCACAGGGCAGCCTGGGACGAGTGAGGCCGCCGCATGTCGGCACGGCCTGCCACCATGGCCCGCATGACGACAGCCGACCTTTTGGCCCCGTTCCAGTGGCTCAACGTGCCCGAGAGCGAGGGTGGCGGCCAACTGGACGTGATCTTCAGTGTGGCATTCTTCCGCGGGCTCGACCCGGGGGAGGTGGTGCGCCGCTTCAGTTGCGGCGAGGACTCCGGCCAAGAGTCGGACTTCGGCGAACTCAGCGAGAAGGCCGAGGAGTTCGTCAACGAGACCGCAGGCGGGGATGGCGGTGGCCACGTGGGCGTCTTCCAGGCCGGCGAGTGGTGCGTGGCCATTGAGCCCTGCGGTTGGATGGTCACACTCCACGAGGTGGTGACCAAGCTGTCGCGGGGTTGCGAGGTGCTGGCGGTTACCCGGCACGACTACGCTGCCGAGCACAGTTTCGAGTACGCGATCGATGGCACGATCGTTACCGGCTACCGGCTGCGGCACCCGTACGAGCGTTACGGCTCCGACCCTGACCGGCTCAGCGGCTTCATGCTGGAGCTGGGAATGGGCCTGGACGAACCGGAGAACGAGGCCGCGTGGGACGCCGCCTGGGAGGACAACTACGACACCGCCGTGCCAAGGGGCTTCGCCCTGGCGGCGAAGGTCACCGGGGTGCCGTTCATGCCGGACCTGCTCGGCCGCCCGATGCTGGTGGGGCCTATCCGGGTACGGTGATCACTCTCTCGGCGGCGACGGGACCAGGGCGATGGTCTGCGTTCCGTGATCTCGAAGAATTCGACCTGACGTGGATCGAGGAGCCGCTGGCCGCGGCCGACTGCGCGGGCCACGCCACGCTCGCCCGTAGTCACCGCACGCCGGTCGCGACCGGCGAGATGCTCTCGAGTTCCGACGCGCTGTACGACTTGCTGCGCCGCGACGCGGTGGGCTTCCTGCAGCCTGACGCCCCAAGGATCGGGGGAATCACGCCGTTCCTCGAGACCATGATGCGGACGCGGCATGCTCGGCGAGGACTCGCGCCCCACTTCATGATGGAACTCCACCTGCCGCTCGCGGCGGCCTTCTCGGGGCCCGTGTGGGTGGAGCACATCGAGTGGCTCCAGCCTTTGTTCCGCGACGACGTCCGCATCGTGGACGGGCACATGGTCGTGCCGAGCGGGCCGGGTATCCGCCGGTACGCGTCGGTCGCGAAGATGTTCCCGGTCGCGGCCACGATGAGATCGTGGAACCGCTGGTCGTGGTGAACGAGGTCGAGACCGGGCACGGCCTTGCCCTCCGCGAACGCGGCCGAGCGGTCGAGTTCCGCGTGCAGGCTGGGAGCCGGGTTGGCCAGCGGGTCTCCGGCGACCGCCCGAGCCGCCCACGGTTCGATCAGCAGACGGAAGTCGTACAGTGCCCGCAACCCGGCCATGTCGAGCACCGGCGCCGTGGTGTAGCCGCGTCCGGGTGCGTAGACGACGAGGTTCTCTGCTTCCAGCCGTCGCAGCGCGTCCCGGATCGGAGTGGCGGAGACCTCCATCTCCCGGGCGAGCGCGTCGATGTTGATCCGGCTGTCCGGTGCCAGGCCGCCGTACACGATCTGCGTTCTGAGGGCCTCGAGCACCTCGTTCGCCGATTTTCGAGGACTCCTCTCGGCGGCGGCCGCCGCACCTGCCATCGGTGTCCCTCCCAGTGGCGCGTCGTCTTTGTCGGTACCGCCACGCTACCGGCTGCGTTATCGAGGCGGACACGCGACGGACTCCGCCCTCGGAATCAGGTGATCGGTCGGGACCGTACGGGGGGTGTGCTGGACTGTGCGGCATGGAGTATTCGCGATTCCTCGACTGTCTCGAGGCCGACTTCGCCCGGCTGCGGGCCGTCGTGTCGGGTGACCTGTCCGCGGCGGTGCCGAGCTGCCCCGGTTGGACCGTCGCCGACCTGACTCGCCACGTCGGCCGGGTGTATCTGCACAAGACCCTCGCGATGCGGGAGGGCGCCGAGCCGGACGTCTGGCCGCCGAAGGAGCTCGAGGACGAGGAACCGCTCGCGCTGCTCGACCAGGCGTACGCCGGCCTGCGTCAGGAGTTCGCCGCCCGCAGGCCGGAGGACCCGGCCGGCACCTGGTACACCCCCGACCAGACCGTCGGCTTCTGGATCCGGCGGATGGCGCAGGAGACGGTCATTCACCGCATCGACGCCGAGCTCGGCGCCGGGCTGCCGGTCGCGCCGATCCCGGACGACCTCGCCGTCGACGGCATCGACGAGCTGCTCAAGGTCTTCGTGGCGTTCAGCGTCGCCGAGTGGGGCGACTACTTCACCGACATCCTGGCGGACTCGCCGGGCCGGACGTACGTGGTGCGGACCGACGGTGCGGCGTGGCGGGCGCGGACCGGTCCGGGTCTGTTCGCCGTCGAGGACGGTGCCGGTGACGGCGCGGCGGACGTGACCGTGAGCGGTCCGCAGGCGGCCGTGCTGCGCCGGTTGTGGAACCGGGAGAGCGCCGGTGAGCCGAGTGAGGTCACGGTCGAGGGCGCCCCGGAGGCGGTCGAGGAGCTGCGGCGCTGCCTCGTCACAGCGACGCAGTGAGGCGGGTGCCCGTTCGTCTATCCGCCCTAAACGCGCTGCGCGCAGCGGCCGAAAGCGCCGACCTTACTACGTCAAGGCCACGGGCCGGGTCGGCGATGAACTCCGACCGTGCAAGCGCTGGGTGTCCGCCATCTTGTCCGGAGCCGGGTGAGGTACTCCCGGTGAGGTAGCCGGAGGCCCGGCTGCCTACCCTGCGGGGCGCAGCGATGGTTCGTCTCGGCGTGCGACGACGCACGCCGGAGTACGCGGAGAGCCTTTCCAGAGCAGACGAACTCGAGGAGAGGCGCGATGAGAGACGAACCGGCGGCCCGGGCGGTGGCCGCGACGAAGGTGTACGGGGCCGGTGACGCGGCGGTGCGGGCGCTCGACGACGTCACCGTGGCGTTCCCCGGCGGGCGGTTCACCGCGATCATGGGGCCGTCGGGCGCGGGCAAGTCCACGTTGATGCACTGCGTCGCCGGCCTGGACAGCGTGACGTCCGGTCAGGTCTTCATCGGCGAGGTCGAACTCGGCGAGCTGACGGACCGGCAGCTCACGTGCCTGCGGCGCGAGCGCGTGGGGTTCGTCTTCCAGTCGTTCAACCTGGTCCCGGCCCTGAACGCCTGGGAGAACATCACCCTCCCCATGACCCTCGCGGGGGCGCGGCCGAACCGGGACTGGCTCGACACCGTGATCGACACGGTCGGCATCGGCGACCGGCTCTCGCACCGGCCGGCCGAACTGTCCGGCGGACAGCAGCAGCGGGTCGCGGTGGCCCGGGCGCTCGTGGGCCGCCCACAGATCATCTTCGCCGACGAGCCGACCGGGAACCTGGACTCGCGGACGGGCGCGGAGATCCTCGCGTTCCTCCGCGAGGCCGTCACCGAGCTGGAGCAGACGATCGTGATGGTCACGCACGACCCGGCCGCCGCCGCGTACGCCGACACGGCCGTCTTCCTCGCCGACGGCCGTGTCGCCGGCCGGATCGAGGCGCCCACCGCCAGGACCGTGCTCGATCGCATGAGCGTCCTGGCCGACGGCGGCACCGTACGGGGGCGGCGATGACGCGCATCGCGCTGAAGGCGCTGTGGGCGCGCAAGCGTCGACTCGCCGGTTCGTTCGTCGCCGTCTTCCTGGGCGTGTCCTTCCTGACGGGGACGCTCGTGCTGGGCGACACCCTGGACCGCTCGATCGGCCGGTTCTTCGCGCAGGCGTACGCGGGCACGGACGTGTCGGTGCGCAACGCCACCAGCGTCAGCGACAGTCCCGGGGCGATACGGGGACCGATCGACGCCTCCGTCGCCGACCGGGTGCGGGGCGTGCCGGGCGTGGCCGTCACCGAACCGGTGATCCAGGGCATCGGCCAGCTCCTGGGCAGGGACGGTCGGCCGGTCGAGGTGCTGGGGCCGCGGACGGCCGGGAACTGGCTCACCGACCCACGGCTCAACCCGTACCACCTCGTCCAGGGACGCGCGCCGTACGCCCTGGACGAGGTCGTGGTGAACCGGGCCGTCGCCCGCCAGGGGCGGCTGCGCGTCGGCGACGTGACCGCCGTCCTCACGCCGCGGCGGGTACCGGTGCGGATCGTCGGGCTGGCGAAGTTCGGCGACCAGGACGGGTTCGGCGGGACGTCGTTCACCGCCTTCACGCTGGAGGGCGCCCGCCGCTACGTGGCGGGGGCGCCGGATCGCGTCACCGGTGTGTCGATCCGCGCGACGGCGGGCGTGTCGCAGGCAACGCTGGCCGAGCGCGTACGCCGCGTGCTGCCGCCCGGAACCGAGGCGGTCACCGGCAAGGCGCTCGGCGACGAGGGCATGTCGGCGGTCACGAAGGGGTTTTTGACGATGTTCCGGGCGTTCCTGCTCGTCTTCGCCGGGGTCGCGTTGCTGGTCGGCTCGCTCAGCATCCACAACACCTTCTCGATCACCGTCGCGCAGCGGGTCCGGGAGTCGGCGCTGCTGCGGGCGCTGGGCGCGTCGCGGCGGCAGGTGCTCGGCTCGGTCGTCCTCGAGGCGCTGGCCGTCGGGCTGGCAGCCTCGCTGGCCGGGGTCGCGGGCGGTCTCGGCTTCGCCACGCTGCTGGGCGGCGTGTTCGCCGCAATGGGCGCGGCCCTGCCCGTCGGCGGGCTCGTGCTCACGCCGGTGACGGTCGCCGTCGCCGTGCCCGTCGGCCTGCTCGTCACGCTGCTGGCCGGCCTGGTCCCGGCGGTCCACGCCGCGCGGACGCCGCCGCTGGCCGCGCTCCGCGAGACGGCGGCCGAGCCGTACGGCGTTGCCCGGGTCCGGGCCGTCGCCGGCGGGGCCCTCCTGGCGATCTGCGCCGTCCTCGTCGTCGGCTCGGTGGTCGGCGGCGACTCGATGCCGGTCGCCGGCGTCGCGGCGGTGGCCGGCGTCGTCGGCATGGTGGTGTTCGGGCCGGTCGCGGCCCGGTACGCCGCCGCGCTGCTCGGCGCGCCGTTGCGTCGCCTCACCGGCACGCTCGCCCGCCGGAACGCCGTGCGCGCCCCGCGGCGCACCGCCGGGGCGGCGACCGCGCTCATGGTCGGGGTCGGGGTGGTCACGCTGGTGACCGTGCTGGCCGCCTCATCCGAGGCGTCCGTGCGGAGCACCGTCGCCCGGTCGTTCGGCGGCGACCTCGTGATCTCCGCTGCCGGCACCTCCGGCACCGCCGGGTTCGGCCCGCGGCTGGCCGAGGACGTCGCGCGTCTTCCCCAGACGTCGGCCGCCGCCGGGATGGGCGTCGGCGACCTCCGGATCGGAGGCAGGTCCGTACCGGTGCGATACGCCGATCCGGCGGCGCTCGGCCGGGTGATCGACCTCGGCCCCGCCGCGCGGATCGGGCCGGGCCGGTTCGCGGTGGCCGAGGACGTCGCGGCGAAACGGGGCTGGCACACCGGGACGCCGGTGAACGTCCGGTTCTCCGATGGAACGTCCCGGACGCTCATCGTGGGCGGGGTCTACCCCTCCGGCGGTCCCGTCGGCGGCTACCTGATCCCGCGCGCGGAGTGGACGCCCCACGACCGGCAGTCCCAGGACGCGACCGTGCTCATCACGCTGCGGGCCGATACGGACCTGTCTGCGGCGAAGCGCGCCGTCACGGACGCCGCGCGGCCGTACGGCGCACCGTCGGTACGGGACCGCGCGGAGTACCTCGACGCGCAGGCGTCCGGGGTGCGGAGCCTGCTGACGCTGGTGTACGTCCTGCTGGCGCTGGCGATCGTCATCGCCCTCCTCGGCATCGCCAACACCCTCTCGCTGTCGGTGCACGAGCGCACCCGCGAGCTGGGACTGCTGCGCGCGGTCGGCATGACCCGCGCGCAACTGCGCTCGATGGTCCGCTGGGAGTCGCTCATCGTCGCGGTCTTCGGCACGGCGGGCGGGCTTGGGCTGGGGCTGCTGCTCGGCTGGGCCGTGGGCCGGGCGGCGAGCGACGGCGCCTTCGCCGCGCCGCCGGCGCAACTGGCGATCATCGCGGTCGTCGGCGCGCTCGCCGGGGTGGTCGCGGCCGTACGCCCGGCTCGGCGAGCGGCACGGCTCGACATCCTCGACGCGATCGCGACGACCTGACGCGACCGGCCGTGTGCCACTGCGGCCGGTTGCCGTTCGGGCGTGTGCCACCGCGCGGCCGGACGGCGCAGGGCCGGAGCCGTCGGTATTCGGCGGTGCTGTTCCCCGGCGTTGGGCATCGCGGAATTGCCGGTATTTCCTCGGCGCGTGCTGGAATTCACCTGAGGTCTGACACGTTCTCACGGACATTGACGCGTTGAGGAGGGCTTTGTGGCCGAACAGAGTGAGCTTTACACGCTGGCCGAGGAGATTCCCGAGTTGGACCGGCCGGTGCTCGTGTACCACCTGGACGGTTTCATGGACGCCGGGCGTGCCGGGCGGCTGGCCACCGAGCACCTGAGGACGCTCGGCGCGCAGCGGATCGCGACGTTCGATGCCGACTCGCTGATCGACTACCGGTCCCGGCGACCGCCGATGATCTTCGACACGGATCGCTGGGTCGACTACGAGACTCCCGAGCTGGCCGTGTACGCGTGTGAGGACGCCGTCGGAGTGCCGTTCCTGGTGCTGGCCGGACCGGAGCCGGACCGGGCGTGGGAGCGGTTCGCCGCAGCGGTGATCTCGCTCGGCGAGCGGCTCGACGTCCAGTTGGCGATCGGCGTGCACGGCATCCCCATGGCCGTGCCGCACACGCGGGAGACCGGCCTGACGCCGCACGGCAACCGGCCCGACCTGCTGGGGGAGCACCCGGCGTGGATCAACCGGGCCGAGGTGCCCGGCAGCGCGTCCGCGCTGATCGAGTACCGCATGGCGGAGGCCGGGCGTGACGCGATCGGGTTCGCGGCGCACGTGCCGCACTACCTCGCCCAGGCGGCGTACCCGACGGCCGCGCTCGCGCTGCTGAAGGGCATCAACTCCGCCACCGGGCTGATGTTCCCCACCGCGGACCTCGACGAGGCCGCGGCGGAGGCGCGTAAGCAGATCGACGGCGAGGTCGCCGCCTCCGAGGACGTCGCGGAGGCGGTGCGCAACCTCGAGGTGCAGTACGACGAGATCATGGATGCGGGCCGGAACAGCCTGCCGCTGGCCGGATCACCGGCGCGGATGCCGGACGGCGAGGAGATCGCCGCGGAGTTCGAGCGGTTCCTCGCCGAACAGAACGACCAGTAGGCCGGCGGATCCGGCGCAGTGTCCTTCGGGGGCCGCTGCGCCGGATCGTCGATTCAGGGGGTACGGGCGGGGTCGGCCACGGCCGGCGTGCCGCCCTCTTTGTGCGCGCGGCGAGCGTCCTCGATGAACTCCCGCGAGAACATGGCGGAGAGCACCGCCACGCCGGCGCGGTTCACGCGGATCTCGCCGTGCCGGATCCGCCCGCTGAGGTGAATGCGGCGGCCCGGCGTCTCGACGGCCGCCCCCTCCGCGTCCTTGACCTTGCCGCGGCCGAGCCACTCCAGGTCCCAGTGGTCGATGACGGCGTCGTCGGGGACGAGCAGCTTGACCATCGCGTGGTCGAGGTCGACGCGCACCTCGATGTCGCCGTCCGGGATGCGGGGCGAGCGCAGGTCCAGGACGACGCTGCCGCGGCGGGCGCGGACCTCGAAGTCGCGGCTGGTCGTCCAGTGGCCCAGGTGCTTGACGGAGTCGTAGTGGGCGTGGACGCGGACGGTGTCGGTGCTGGTGGCGTTCATCGCGGTTTTTCCTCCTCGGAAATCGGGCAACGCCGGGTTGCTGTGCTCTCCGTATAAGAGCCTCTCGATATGAGAGATAATACGGCATGTGGAGGCCCTGTCAACAGGTGCCCCAGCCGGGAGGTCGTCCGGTCAGGCCCTTACCACGGATGGGGCCGAATACGGAAGAGGCCGTGCATACCCGGCCCGATCCGGGGAACCATCCGGCCACCTGGAGCCCCGAGTGAAAAGGAAGCCCTGGACATGCACGTCACTGGGATCATCACCGCCATCATCATCGGCCTGATCATCGGTGCGCTCGGCCGGCTGGTCGTCCCCGGCCGTCAGCACATTCCGATCTGGCTCACGATCGTCATCGGCGTCGTCGCGGCGCTGATCGGCACCGCCATCGCGGGCGGTCTCGGCGTCGCCGACACCAAGGGCGTCGACTGGATCGAGCTGATCATCCAGATCGGCCTGGCCGCCGTCGGCGTGGCTCTCGCCGCGGGCATGTACGGCCGCCGAGGGGTGCGCTGACCACCGTTCTCCCCGCCGCGGGCCGGCCCGACGTCATGTCGGCCGGCCCGCGGCGTCCCTGCGCGGCGTCCCTGCGCGGCGTCCCTGCGCGGCGTCCCTGCGCGGCGTCCCTGCGCGGCGTCCCTGCGCGGCGTCTCTGCGCGGCGTCTCTGCGCGGCGTCTCTGCGCGGCGTCCCTGCGCGGCGTCCCTGCGCGGCGTCCCTGCGCGGCGTCCCTGCGCGGCGTCTCTGCGCGGCGTCCCTGCGCGGCGTCTCTGCGCGGCGTCCTGGAGGGTCTAAGCGTCGGGTCCTGCGGCGTCTACGTGGCCGGTCCCGCGATACGGCCGCGGAGCAGGTCGACGAGCGTCGCGTGTACGTCGGTGAGAGGGCGCGCGGGCTGCAGCGTGCGCCAGTCGAGCGCGACCGTCAGCACCATGCCGAAGACCGCCGACGCCGCCATGCCGACGTCCAGGTCGGCGCGGAGATCCCCGTGGGCGACGGCGGCGCGCAGCACGTCGGCGATCACCCCGACCGCGCGCTCCCGGATCAGCCGCGCCGTCGCCTGCCAGTCGCCGCCCGCCCGCCAGGTCTCGGCCAGCAGCAGCCGGGCGAACGCCTCGTACTCCCCGATGAAGGCGAGTTCCGCGCCGACCACGGCGTCGAGCGCCTCCAGCGGAGGACGGCCCTCGGCGGCGGCGCGCAGCGTCTCGGCGAGCCGGTCGATGCCGTACTCCAGCAGTTCGCCGAAGAGCGCGGCCTTGCCGGCGAAGTTGTAGTAGACGGTCCCCTTGGCGACTCCGGCCCGCTCGGCGATCTGGTCGACGGTCGTGGCGGAGTAGCCGTGCTCGGCGATCAGCTCGACGGCGGCGTCGTACAGGCGTTGCCGCGTGCGTTCCCGTCGGGTGGGCATGGTCTCCCTACAGCTTGAGCACGGGGTGCAGGCGCTTGAGCGTCCACACGCGTTCGTGGCGAACGGTGAGCATGGTCAGTGCCAGGCCGCCCACGAGGTAGGCCAGCAGCACCGCACAACACTCCCATACGGAGGTCAGCGGCCCGCCGCTGATCAGATGACGGAGCGCGGTGACCACCCAGCCCATGGGCAGGATGGGGTGCAGGACCTGGAAGAACCTCGGGCTGGTCTGGATCGGGTACGTCCCGGCCGACGAGGTCAGCTGGAGCATCAGCAGCACCAACGCGATCACCCGTCCGACCGGCCCGAACTTGCCGTACACGAGCTGCACCACGGCCATGAACGAGGCGGCGGTGAGGACCAGCAGGCCGATCATCCCGGCCCAGCGCACGGCCGTCAGCCCGAGGGCGAACTTCAGCACGAGCAGCAGCACCGCGACCTGGGCCACGCCGACCAGGACCGCCGGGAACCAGCCGGCGAACGCCACCCGCCACGTCGGCGCCGCCGCTGCCAGCGCCCGGGGGTTCAGCGGACGCAGGACCATGTAGACGAACATCGCGCCGACCCACAGGGCGAGGGGCACGAAGAACGGCGCGAACCCGGTGCCGTAGTCGGGGGCGGGGTTGGACTTCGCCGTCGCCAGGCGTACGGGGTCGCTCATCACACCGGAGCGCTGGTTCCGCTGGTCCTTGGTGTAGTCGGGGACCTGCCCGGCCCCCTGGTTCAGGCCCTTGGCCAGCCGGTGGGCGCCGCTGGACGCCTGGCTCAGCCCGGACTCCAGCTGCTGGGCGCCGGTGTAGAGCCGGCCGAGCCCCGAGTCCAGCTGCGCCGCTCCGGACTGCAGCCTCCCGAGGCCCTGCGACAGCGTGACCTCTCCGGCGTAGGCGGTGCCGATGCCCTGGTGCAGGGTGACCAGGCCGGCGGCGACCTGGTGCGCGCCACTGTTCAGGCGGTGGACGTCGTGCCGTGCCTGCTCGACCTTGCCGGCCAGGTGCGGTGCGTCCGCGGCGAGATTGCGGGCGTCGGCGGCCAGCCGCCGGGCCTGGGCGGCGACCCGGCGCAGCTCCCCGGTGTGCGCCCGTACCTGGGCGTTGACCTCCTTGGCGGTGGTGAGCACCGTCGTGGCCGCCGAGCAGGCGGGCGCCGCCTCCGGATGCGTCTCGGCGAGCGCGCAGATCGTCTTGCGGGCGGACGCGGCCTGGCGTACGGCCTGCGCGGTCTGGTTCGGAAGGGCGTCGAGGGCGGTGGCCGCGGCGTCCGCGCCTTGGGCCACGAGCAGAGCGGCGTTCCTGATGTCGCCGGGGTGCTCCCGCAACACGGGCAGGAGCTTGTCCGTGACCTGGTCGAACGTCGTGGTGAGCCGCTGGGTCCCGGCGGCCACCTGCGCGCTGCCCGACTGCAGCTTCGCCGCGCCTGCGTCCAGCTTGGCGAGGCCGGCCACCAGCTGGTCGGCGCCGCTCTTGGCGGTGGCGAGCCCAATCGTGAGCCGGCCGGTGCCGTCCTTGGCCGTCCCGATGCCCTTCCGCAGCTGCGCGGCGCCGCTCTCGGCCTTGTCGATGCCCTGGGCCAGTTTGTCGGCGCCCTCCGCGGCCTGCTGGAGCTTGTCGTGCAACTGCCCGAACGAGACGAAGATCTGGTCGAAGTATCCGTGGACGGTGCTGGACCCGGCGGCCGCCTTGATCTCGTTGAAGGCGGCGTTCGCGATCGTGCTGGCGATGTAGCTGTTGGCGTCGTTGAGGTGGACCTGCAGGGCGGCGGGCTGCGGCGCGTTCCGCTGGTCCTGCGGGGAGGCGATGCCCGAACTGAAGCCGGCCGGGATCGTGAGCGACATGTAGTAGCGGCCGTTCGCGACGCCGTCGGCGGCCGTACGGTCGTCGACCTCATGCCAGTCGAAGACCTTGCGCCGCTCGAGCTCGTGGGCCAGCTCCTGCCCGGCGTTCACCGTCCTGCCGCCGACGGTCGCGGGCCTGTCGTCCACCACCAGGGCGACGGGAAGCCGCGAGATCTTGCCGTACGGGTCCCAGAACGACCACAGGTACAGCCCGGCGTACAGCAGGGGCAGCATCACCAGCGCGACGACCGCGAGCCGCGTGAGCTTGGCCCGGGCGAAGCGTCGCAGTTCCAGCCCGGACAGGGACACGGAGGGGAACCTCACAGCACGACCTCCAGGTCGGCGAGGTCGGAGGCGGGGGCGGCGTCGACACAGCTCGCGACGATGGTCACGCCCGCCCGCGCCGTGAGGGCGCGCAGGGACTCCCACATTTCGCGCTGATGGTCGCCGCGCATCCCGCGGTCGATGTCGTCGAGGACGAGGAGCCGCGGCCGGTCCATGAGGGCCAGCGCCGCGCCGAGCAGATGCCGGTCGCGCGGGCCGAGATCCCCGGTCGGCGTGCCGGGATCGATCGCGAGTCCCACTGGGGCGAGCGCGGCGGCGACCTGCTCGTCCCGCCTGGTCAGTCGGCGGGGGAGGAGCCCCGCGTGCAGGTGCCTGCGCTCGAAGACGTGCTCGGCGACGGTGAGCGCGTCGTCGAGGTCGTTGACGCCTCCGGTCTCGCCGAGCGCCGCGACGCGCTGGATCGCGGTCGGCGTCGCCTTCCCGGCGACCGCGACCTCCCCGGAGGTGGGACGCATCCGGCCCGCCAGGGTGAGCAGCAGGCAGGTGCGGCCGGTGCCGGCCTCGCCGGAGACCACCGCGAGCCCGCCGTCGGTCAGGGCCAGGTCGACGTCGCGGTACACCCAGCCCCGGGGACCCTTCAGCGACAGCCCGCGAGCGGTCAGGAGAGGCGCGGGGGATCGTTGCCCGGCGGACTCCGGTGGGCCTGAATCCAGCGGCTCCGTCGCGGTCTCTTCGGGGTGAGCGTTGCCTGTCACGGTCGTCCCTGGTCGTTTTTGCACTGACTGGTCAGTTCAAAAATACTCCGGACCGACGGAAGCCCAAGCGAGATCGGTGGTGATGTGACTCACCCGTGGGACGTCGTCCGCCCTCCGAGCCAGGACGCGAACCGGTGCCCCGGCCGCCGATGCCGCGGCCAGCGCGTGTTCGCGGCCGTCGGCGCGCGAGGTGACCGTGTGCTCGTGCCGGGAAAATGAGTCGACCACCGGGGATGGGACACCTGCCGTCTGCGTGCATGGCTCCGACGATCACGATCGATTTCGTTGCCGTCGGGCGAGGCATGCCGGCGGTGACGCACCGGCCGAAGGTGAAGTCGCTGCCGGTGATGAGGTCGCTCGGCGCGACTCACCTGGTGACCGTGTTGTCCCGGCGCGTGGGCGATGAGCGTCATACGTGGGCCGAACACCTCTGCGCCACGATGGGCCCGGCCTTGGTCGATCCGTCGGCGATTCCTGCCAGGTGCGGTCGTACGGCCGACCCCGCCGGGGGCGCCTCGCGCCGCCCACGTCGTCGCGCGGGCCTCGCCCCCGTGACCCGGTGGCGCGTACGGCGGCCGGTTCCGCGCGGCGTACGACGTGAGATGGCCGAACGCGGGGCGGTGCCGGTCAGGCGGGCGGAGGTGCGGCCAGGGTGTCGAGGACCTGCTGGCCGTACTTGGCGAGCTTGCTCTCGCCGACACCGCTGACGGAGGACAGCTCGGCGAGGGACGCCGGCGAGCGGGTGGCGATCTCGCGGAGCGTCGCGTCGTGGAAGATGACGTACGCGGGGACGCCCTGCTCCTTGGCGGTGGCCGCGCGCCAGGCGCGCAGGCTCTCGAAGACGGGAACGGCCTCCTCCGGCAGCTCGGCGGTGGCGGCGCGAGCCTTGGTGGCCTTGGCCGCCTTGGGCGCCGTACGCGCGGGGTCGCGTCGCATGCGGACCTGCCGCTCGCCGCGCAGCACGTCCGCGCTGGCGTCGGTGAGCACGAGCGTCCCGTATTCGCCCTCGACGGCCAGGAGGCCATGGGCCAGGAGCTGACGGACGACGCCGCGCCACTCCACGTCGCTCAGCTCGGTGCCGATCCCGAAGACCGTCAGGGCGTCGTGGTCGTGCTGGATGATCTTCGGGGTCTTCTTGCCGAGCAGGATGTCGACGATGTGACCCGCGCCGAACTTCTGACGCCGCTCGCGCAGCAGCCGCACGACCGTCGACAGGACCTTCTGCGCGGCGACCGTGCCGTCCCACGACTCCGCCGGTGACAGGCAGGTGTCGCAGTTGCCGCACGCGGTGCCCTCCTGGCCGAAGTAGCCGAGGATCTGGACACGACGGCACTCCACGGTCTCGCACAGCGCGAGCATCGCCTCGAGGTGCGCCGCGAGCCGGCGCCGGTGCGTGGCGTCTCCCTCTGAGCCGTCGATGAGCTTCCGCTGCTGGACGACGTCCTGCAGGCCGTACGCGAGCCAGGCGGTGGAGGGCAGGCCGTCGCGCCCGGCGCGGCCGGTCTCCTGGTAGTAACCCTCGACGGACTTGGGCAGGTCGAGGTGGGCGACGAAGCGTACGTCGGGCTTGTCGATGCCCATGCCGAACGCGATGGTCGCGACCATCACCACGCCGTCCTCGCGCAGGAACCGCGCCTGGTTCGCCGCGCGGGTGGCCGGGTCGAGCCCCGCGTGGTACGGCAGCGCCGTGACGTCGTTCTCCACGAGGAAGGCGGCGATCTTCTCCACCGAGGCGCGGGACAGGCAGTAGACGATGCCGGCGTCGCCGGGGTGCTCGGTGCGCAGCAGGTCCAGCAGCTGCCGCTTGGGCTCCTTCTTCGGCGCGATGCGGTACTGGATGTTGGGCCGGTCGAAGCTCGCGACGAAGTGGCGGGCGTCCTCGAGACGCAGCCGGGTCGCGATCTCCTGGTGCGTCGCCGGGGTGGCGGTGGCGGTCAGCGCGATCCGGGGCACGTCGGGGCGGCGCTCGTGCAGCACCGACAGCGCCAGGTAGTCCGGCCGGAAGTCGTGCCCCCACTGCGCCACGCAGTGCGCCTCGTCGATGGCGAACACCGAGACGTCGGCGCCGTCGATCAGCCGCTGCGTCGACTCCAGACGCAGCCGCTCCGGCGCGAGATAGAGCAGGTCCAGCTCGCCCGCCGAGAACGCCGCCTCCACCGTGCGCCGCTCGTCCGGGTCCTGGGTGGAGTTGAGGAACCAGGCGCGCACGCCGAGGGCCCGCAACGCGTCGACCTGGTCCTGCATCAGGGCGATGAGCGGCGAGATCACGACGCCGACGCCCTTCCGGACGAGCGCCGGGATCTGGTAGCACAGCGACTTCCCGCCGCCGGTCGGCATGAGCACGAGCGCGTCGCCACCGGCGATGACATGCTCGATGATCTCCTGCTGGCCCTCCCGGAACTCCTCGTAGCCGAAGACGCGCCGCAGGACCTCGGACGCCTCGCTCATCGGGAAGTCGTCTTGGGGGGAAGCCATTTCGCCACCCTATGAGGAACCACACCCTCCCGGGCTCGGAAACTCGCGGGCTGTGGACGACCCTGGGTGGAATGATCTCCCCATGGACGTTCCCGAGCTGGTGGAGACGTGGCGGCGCATCATCATCGGTGACCACAAGTCGTGGGTGCTGTTCGCCAACGGGACCTGCGTGATCCTCATGGAGCCCGCCGAGGATCTCGCCGTCCAGGCCACCGAGATCCTGCGGGAGTACGGCCCCGTGCAGGCGGGGACCTCGGCCGGTGACTTCGGGACCATCACCCTCGATCCGGGGCCGGGCTGGGTGGTGTACGGGCACCACAACGACGTGCTCACCTACGTCGCGCCCGACGAGCTGTCCGGCGACGGCGAGCCGTCCGACCTGAACGTCGGACTGTACGGGCGCGCCAAGCGCGACCAGGACGGGCAGGAACTGCACGTCGTCCACGTCGAGGACCGGCGCGCCGCTTAGGGCAACCGAGGCCGCAGCGAAGATTGCCCAAGGGGCCGTCCAGGTCTGGCCGAAGGTCGGCGAGGGCCGCCTAGGACCGGCGCAGGCGTGCCGACGCGGCCGTCAGCGCCGTGTCGGTCTCCTTGGCGAGGATGCCGACGAGCTCGCCGGCGGGCACGTCCCGGCCGAGCGTGTGAGCCTGGCCGGCCCAGAGATTCACCAGGTCGGGGTCGCCGGCGGCGCGCGCGGCCTGCCGCAGCGGCGCGGTGACGTGGTGGATCTCGGGGTAGGCGACGGGCGCGTCGTCGCTGTGCTCGTCGAGGAAGCGGTTGAGGACGCCGCGCGCGAGGCGGCCGGTGAACGCACGCGTCATCGCGGTCGGGACGGAAGAGGCCAGGGCCTGCCGGTGCACCGGATTGGTGCCGGCCTCCGGACAGCGGAGGAACGCGGTGCCGAGCTGCGCCGCCGATGCCCCGGCGGCCAGTGCCGCCGCGACGCCGGCCCCGGTGGCGATGCCCCCGGCGGCCACCAGCGGAACGGCGACCGTGTGCCGTACGAGCTGCAGCAGGGACAGCAGGCCGATCCCGTCGGCGCGGTCGTCGGCGTCGTCGACGAAGGCGGACCGGTGCCCCCCGGCCTCGGCGCCCTGGACGACGAGCGCGTCCGCGCCTGCTCCGACCGCCTGGACGGCCTCGTCCTCCCGGGTGACCGTCACCCATACCTCGCTGCCGACTCCGTGGAGCCGCTCGATCACGTCGGGGGCGGGGCAGCCGAAGGTGAACGAGACGACGGTGGCGGGTGTCTCCGTCAGGAGGTCGAGCTTGGGCCGCCAGTCGTCGTCCTCGAAGCGGGGCTCGCCGAGTGGCGCGCCGACGCGTGCCGCCTCGTCGGCGAGTCCGGCGGAGTACCGAGCGACGGTCTCGGGCGCCGTCGGTCGGCCGGGGACGAAGAGGTTGACGCCGATGGACCGGCGGGTCAGCGCGCGCGTCTCGTCGAGGCGGGCCCGCAGGGTGTCGGCGGTGAGATAGCCGGCGGCGAGGAAGCCGAGCCCGCCCGCCTCACTGACCGCCGCGGCGAGCCGCGGGGTGGACGGGCCGCCGGCCAGCGGCGCCAGCACGATCGGCACGGGCAGTTCGTCGAGGATCATCGGTCCTCCGTTCGGCCAGGTCCGTGGGTTCGGTCAACGAACCATCGTACGGGACCGGTCTCGGAGGCGAATATCCGACCGTCGTACGGGTATCGGTGCGCACGTCCCCCGTTCACTCGCCCCAGGGGAAGGCGCAGATGCTGTTCGTCGCGAAGCGGCGCCGTACCGAACATCGGGTCGCCCGGTCTTTCGTCGCCCGGCTCATCCGGTGGCTGTGGGTCCTCGTGGCACTTGCCGTGGCCGTGGTGTTCGCCGTCGCGCTCGCCCGGCTGACGCTGCGCCCGGTGCCCGGAGCCGGAGGTCAGGTCCACGACAATCCTCACCCGGGGGCCACCCTGCGGTTCTACCTGGACCGGCCGAGCGTCAAGGAGGCGGTCCTGGAGATCGGCGGCAACCTGGCGCTCATGATGCCGCTCGGGGTCCTGCTGCCCATCCTGTTCGCCCGTCTCCGCGGCCTGGTCCGCCTGACCCTGGCGGTGGCGCTGATCTCCCTGGGGATCGAGGCGGTGCAGGGCCTGCTGATCACGGGACGCACGTTCGACATCGACGATGTGATCCTCAATACGGCCGGCGCGGCCCTCGCCTACCTTCTGGTGGGCCGCAGGTTCGCGCGATGGGCGCATTCCGGCTGAGGGATTCCGGAAGGTGAGTTCGTGAACAGTCCTGACGTGACCGGGGCGGCCCCGCGTCGATGATCGCGAGGCCGCCGGGCCGGGTCAGTTCACCGTGAGCGTCTCGGCGACGGGAATCGGGCTGTTCGGGGTGCACGTGGCCGTGATGTTGCCGACGAGCACGACGTTCGCCTTGATCGTGACGTTGCCGCCCGAGATCTGGTCGGTTCCCGCCGCGGTCGGGGTCCAGTTACCCGCGACGTCGGCGGCGACGGGCTGGTTCGCGGGGATCGAGCCGCCGGATCCGGTGGCCTGGAAGGACGCGGTCTGCGCCCCGCTCACGTTGGCGGTCAGGGTGGCGCTCCAGGAGTTGATCGCCAGGGGCGACGACAGGCTCGTCGCGATGTGTGCCGTGAAGTGGGTCGAGGTGCCGACCGTCGTCGGGTTGGGCGACGCGGTGGCGGTCCCGTTGACCGTGATGGTCTGGTTCCCGAGGGGTGAGTTGCAGGTGTACGAGGCGGTGAAGGTGGACGCGCTCGCCGGTGCCTGTGCCGCGACGACTCCGAGGCCGCCGAGCGCGATGACCGCGGCGGTGGTGGCCGCGCGCCGTCCCAGGGACTTGCTCATGGGGGACTCCTTCCGGCCCGGGAGATGCGGGGGAGGTCTGACCCGGGCCTCTTACTTATCTGTAACAAGCCCGTAATTTTCGTCAACTTACTTGTGAGTAAGTTTCATGTTCTATGTACAAAAGTGAGCATGAAGGGACCCCGCACCATCACATCGGTGCGGGGCCCTTCGCCGATGGCGCCCGGTCGCATCGCACGGCTCGCGGGCGCGCTCACGGTCCTCTAGTCGCTGTCCGGACTCAGCACCAGCAGTCGTCCCAGCAGTCGTCCCAGCCGCCCCACCAGCCACCGCAGCCGCCCCACCACCCGCAGGTGGTGAGTGTGGCCGTGTGCTGAGGGGTGCTGGTCACCGTCTGGGCGCCGGCGGGTGCCGCGGCACCCATCGTCAGCGCGGTCGTTCCTGCAAAGGCCAGGCCGGAGATCGCGAGCGCCATCCGCTTCGGAATCATCATCTGAAGCAACCTCCCTGGATCGGCTTGTGGCGTGCCGGTGATCGACCACGCCAGGCAATTGGACTAATCGGGTCCGATCGCCACAAACAACACCACATGGTCAGTCGGCGAGAATCAACTGCATCGGCCGAGATATGCCGATAATTGACTCTCATTCGCCATAGCTCATGTCTTGACTTTAATACACAGATATGGCCACTTTGTTCCCGAGGGTTCCGGATCTCCGTGCGAGGTCGTACGGGCGTGTGACCAGCCGGGTTGGGGGTCGTGGGCGGTCCGTGCCGCTGTGGTCCAAGGCTCAGGGGCGTCGGACGCGTCAATGCGCGATGCGTCGCGGAGTTCCAGGTCGCTCGCCGACGGATATCGTCCGCTGCTCGTTCTCGGGGATTCGCTCGCTTACACAGCTCATTCATCAATGGCATATCGCGCGGCATGAGGCGATTAATCGGCCCGCAAGGGGCGGGGAAGAGCCTTGACGGTCTGCACAATGGAATCCTCATGCGCGGGGTTTCGGCCGGCCATGGAAGGCCAACGGAGTTCCCGCCACGTCACGATGCGGGGTGGCGCGATCGGCATCCGGGACGAACGTGAGGACTTCAAGGACCTTTCGCCCCTGGGGAGCCCCTCTCCGCGCGGCTGTGCTGAAGGTGGGACGCCGGGCGGGCCGTCGTCGCCTCGGCGCCGGGAGGAGACGGTGATCATGAACGTGGTGCTCGTGGGAACGGACGGATCGGACAGTGCCACGTCCGCCGTGGCCTGGGCGGCCGAGGAGGCGAGCCGGCGCGGCCTGCCGCTGCGGGTCCTGCACGCCGTCGCGCCCTGGTTGTACGACACACCGGTCGATCCCCGTTTCGCCACCGTACGGACGTGGCTGCTGTCCACGGGCGGCGAGGTCGTCGACGCGGCCGTGACGGCCGCGCGGGAGCGTGACCCGGCCGTGGTGGTGGAGGGCGAGCTCGTGCCGGGGCCGGCGGCTCGGGCCCTCCTGAGCCGCGCGGACGACGCGGCCATGATCGTGCTCGGCGGCCACGGGACCGGCCCCGCCACGGGCCTCCTCCTGGGGTCCACGACGCTCCAGGCCGTCTCGCACGCGAAGGTTCCGGCCGTCGTGGTCCGGGGACTGGAACCGGAGGTACGGGGCGAAGTGGCGGTCGGGGTGGACACCGTGACGGCGGGGGAGCCCTCGATCGGCTTCGCGTTCGAGGCGGCGGCACTGCGGGGAGCGCGGCTGCGGGTGGTGCACGTGTGGTCGCACCCGGCGTCGACCGGACCGGGGGACATGCAGCCTCTGGTGTACGACCCGCAGGTCGTCGCCGGGGAGGAACTGCGGAGGCTCGAGGAGTCCCTCGTCGCCTGGCGGGACAAGTTCCCCACCGTCGACGTGACCTCGGAGGTCGTGCACGGCCGCCCGGCGCGAGTGCTCGCGGGCGCCTCCGCCCAGGCGGATCTGCTGGTGGTCGGGACCCGTGGCCGGGGCGGCTTCGTGGGGTTGCTGCTCGGTTCGGTCTCACACGCGCTGCTGCACCGGGCGCACTGTCCGCTGGCCGTCGTGCCGACCGCGCCCTGAGATCCAAAAGGTGGTGACCACAGGAGGAGACATGACCGGATCCCCGGACACCCCGGAGCGCGGTGAACTCCTGCAACGGCTCGTCGAGGCCGCGGTGTGGGCCCCCTCGGCACACGACACCCGGCCCTGGTGGTTCGACACCCACGGCGAGACGGTGACGCTGCACGCCGACACCGAACGCCGCCTGAACGTCGTGGATCCGCACGGCAGGGAGATGCTGATCAGCTGCGGCGCCGCGCTGTTCACGCTCCGGCTCGCCGTCCGCCGCCTCGGACGCCGGCCGGAGGTGCGCATGGGGTCCGACCCCGAGCGGCCGGGGCTGATCGCCGATGTGAGCCTGGGGCAGCCGCAGCCCGTCTCCGACGACGAGCGACAGATGTGCGAGCAGATCGAACGGCGGCGTACGCACCTCGGCGGCTTCCGGGCCTGCGCGCTGCCGGTCGGGCTCCTGCAGGACCTGCGGGCGCACGCCTGCGCCGAGCACGTCTCGCTGCGCATCGTGGCCGACCCCCGCGTGCGCGTCGCGCTCGCCGCGCTGTCCGATGCCGCCGAGCAGATGCAGCGGATGGACCCGGCGTACGTCGCGGAGGTCGCCCGCTGGGCGCCTCCTCCGGGGAGCGATCAGCTGGACGGAGTCCACGAGGAGGCCCCTCCGCGAGACCCGGACGACACCGAGCCGCACGTCGCGGAGCGGGACTTCGCGCGCGGCCAGGGCTGGGGCATGACCGGCGGAGAGCCACGGGAGGCCACCGGGGTCGTCGCCCTGCTGACGACCGCCGGGGACGGCCGTACCGACTGGCTCCGGGCCGGACAGGCCCTCCAGCGGGTACTGCTGCGGGCCGCCGAGGACGACGTGTCGGCCGCGTTCCACACCCAGGTGCTCGAGGTGCCGGAGTTGCGGGAGTTCATCCGGACGCGCTTCTGCGACGCGACGTACCCACAGATGATCATGCGCCTGGGCGCGGCCGACGACGAGTTCGCCGGTGCCCGGCGATCCGCCGCGGACATCGTGGCGGACGACCTGTGACGGCGAACCACCCGGCCCCGTCAGGCGGCCCGGGGACCCACGCGGTCACGTCCGTACTCACCTGCGCGCGGCGACCCCCTGGTCAGGAGCGGCCGGTCCAGCGGGGCGCGGTGGCGGCCCACGCGTCCTCCCACAGCGCCATCCGCCGGCGTTCGAGACGGCGGTTGACGGCGGCGTACACGCCGGCGTGCAGGATCGTCAGCGAGGTGAGAGCCGCGAACACCGCCAGGGTGGTGTCGGTCAGCGTCTGCGCGTGGGTGCGAGGCCGGGCGGTCAGGTGGCCCTTCTGGTTGATCCAGACCCGGCGATGGACGCCGACGCGGTCGTCGCCGGTGGGCACGACCGTACCCGTGTGGACCCCGCCTGTCCGGTCCTCCCAGCGGAGCCGTGTCTCTTGGCCGATGCCGTTCCTGGAGGCCGCCGTGCCGGTCGCGGTGACCAGGGCGTCGACCTGGTAGCGGGCCCGAGCCTGATGGTGTTCGGCCCGCAGTCCGGCACCGCCGACGAAGTGGATCATGAGAAGAGCCGCGATGACGCCCGTGACGAGGAAAACCGCCGTCAGCACGGCCACGAGCCGCGCATGGACACGGTCGACCGGGCGCCGAAGGGGATTGCGGTCTGGGCGCAGGTAACGGACGCAGCCCAGCACCTGGATCGTGAGTGCACGCATGGGACACCTCCATCACGGCCCTTCTACCCGCAGGTTAGGCGTCCTTGCATGAAATTGGGGAGGGTCTCTGGTCCTGGCCTGAAGGTCCGAGAGTCCTTCCCCTCCGTGGGCTTTGGCCTCTCCTCCGAGAAGGCCTGGTGGGGTTGGCTTCTAGTAGGCCGGACGAGCCGGCGTCACACCGGCCCGTGGGTACCCGCGCCTGACGGGGGAAGGCCGCCGGGTGGGAGGGAATAGGGGCCCTCACACCCGGCGGCGACAGCGGGAGGAAGATCCGATGAGATCCTTCGACGGCAGTTACGTCCTGGTGGGTTTCGACGGCTCCGCGGGGGCCGAGCGCGCGCTTCGCCGGGCGGTCGAGGAAGCGCGGACACGGAGACTCTCGCTCACCGTCTGCCATGCCTGGCACTGGCCGTACCCGGTCCCGCCCTCGGGGCCCGAGGCGCTGGAGACGGTGCGGAGGATGGGCAGGCACACTCTTGACCACGGCGTGTTCGTGGCCCGCCGGATCTGCCCCGCGCTGACGGTACGCCCGCGTTTCGCGGCCGGCCCGGCCTCGGCGATCCTCATCGAGGAGTCGGAGAACGCCGCTCTCGCGATCGTCGGCTCGCATGGGCGGGGCGGGTTCGCCGGGCTCGACGCGGGCTCGACGGCCCTGCAGTTGGCCGCGTACGGGCACTGCCCGGTGATGGTGATCCGCGGGGATCCGGGGGCCGGCAGTCCGATCGTCGTGGGCGTGGACGGGTCCACGAGCTCGGAGGCCGCCCTGGCCTTCGCGTACGAGGACGCGGCGCTGCGCGGCCGTCCCGTACGCGCGGTGTACGCGTGCTGGGAGCCGGAGGCGATCGCCTCCGCCGAGATGGGGATGTTCCGCGATCCCGAACAGCTCCGGATGCTCAGCGCCGCCCGGCTGGAGCGGACGGTGTCGCCGTGGCGGGAGAAGTACCCCTACGTCGAGACCGAGACGCGGCTCGTGATGCGGACTCCGCGGCACGCCCTGCTGGAGGCGGCCGCGGACGCCGGCCTCCTCGTCGTGGGGGACCGCGGGCTCGGCGGGGTCACGGGGCTCCGCCTGGGGTCGGTGAGCCACGCCGTGCTCGACCACGCCCCCTGCTCGGTCGCGATCGTACGGCCGCGCAGATGAGCGCGTGTCAGGCGACGGGCTCCCCGATCCGGAGATCGGACAGGTCGGTGATGACCCGGTCCGCTCCGTACTCGGGGAGGATCAACGAGCGCCCGCACCGGTCCACGCCGACGACGAGGCCGAAGCCGCCGCGCCGGGCGGCCTCGACCGCGGTGAGGCTCTCCTCGACGACGGCGGTCCGCGCGGGAGGGGTCCGCATCCGCCGTGCGGCCAGCCGGAACAGGCCGAGGTCCGACGAGGCCGGAATACCGCATCCGGCCGCGTCCAATCCGTCCAGGCGGACGTCGAACAGGCCCGCCAGGCCCGCTCTCCTGAGCAGTTCGGCGGCGTACCTGCTCGCGGACACGGCCGCCGTACGGAGTCCGCGCAGGCGCACCGCGTGGAGCACCGTGACGGTCGAGTCGAAGGCCTGGACCCCGCGCTGCCGGACGGCGGTGAGGAAGAGCTCATCATGGCGCGCGATCAGGCCGCGCAGGGCGTCGTAGCACAGGGGAATGTCACAGGTCGCCAGATAGTGGCGAACGCCGTCCAGCCGGGTCCGGCCCTGCATGTGCCGCCGGTAGTCGGTGACCGCGTCGTAGTACCGGCACTGCGTCTCGTACACGGCGGCGTGCGAGCGCAGGAACGGGTCGAGGACGGCCTTCCAAGCCGAGGCCGACGCCTGCGAGGTGTCGACGACGACGCCGTCCACGCCGAAGATCACCGCCGTGATGTCCCCGCTGAGTACGCACTCGTGGGATGTGGTCCGCATGGGCGTTGCCTTTCTCGTGCTCCTTCCGCACGCTCCACGACCGCCCATCCGCGACGCGTGATCTGCATGATCATGGCGGCATCACGACCGTGAGCGGCCACGAGGACGTCTCACCGTCCAGGCTGCGGGCCGCTCGCGAGGTGAGGACGACGATGGCGACGTCGGTGCCCAGGGAGCGCCAGGCGGCGCGGACGGCCTCCGGCTCCTCGGCGGGCAGGACGATCGCTCCGGTGAGCCCGAAGCGCGTCACCTTGGTCCCTTCCCCGATGATCGCGATTTTGGCCATGTCATGCCTTTCTCTCTGGTCTTCCCTTAATCGCCGTGGTCACGCGCTTGGGAGAGGTAGGCCAAAACGGGGCGCATCCCCATGATCCGGATGTACGGGCGGTCGGGGGAGGGCCTCCCGGCTCCGGAAAAGGGGACGTTCGGCCCACATGGCCCGACAAAAGTTGGAAATGAAGTAATGGATCACGTGCGGGCCCCTCGTCCCGCCTGGCGGCGCTCGCCCTCGCCTCGCCGACCCGAAGACTCCGAGGCCGATCGAGCGGCATGCGGGAGGAGCGGCATGGTCGCCGGGGGAACCGATCTCGGGGCGCGGCGATGAGCGGCGTCAGCGCGCAGGCGGGATCCGTCATCGCCTACGTCGACGGAACACCTTCCGGAGACGAGGCCGTGACCTGGGCGATCGAGGAGGCGGGCCGGCGGAACGCCGTCGTCCGGGTGCTGCCGCGGCGTGACCCGGACCGGCTGCTCGTCGAGGCCGCCGACGCCGCCCTGATCGTCGTCGGCTCGACCGGGTTCCTGGCCATGTCCGATCTGGTCGCCGGGTCGACCGCGATGGAGGTGGCCGTACGCGCGGACGTCCCCGTGGTCGTCGTCCGTCCCGGCCTGCCGGGCGTCACGTCCGGTCCGTCCGCCGGCCGGGTGGTCGTCGGCGTGGACGGCACCGCGCTGTCGGAGGCGGCGATCGGCTTCGCCGCGGCGGAGGCGGACGATCGCGGCTGCGGCCTCACCCTCGTCCATGCCATGGAGCGAGAAGAGCACCGGGGCGTGGCCGAGGCCATGCTCCTGCGGGTCGCGGCCGCACGGCGCGACGTCCGGACGGTCGTCCGGGTCGGCATGGCGAGCGTGGTGCTGATCGAGGAGTCCGCCGGCGCGGAGCTCCTCGCGGTCGGCTCGCGGGGCCGCGCCGGCCTGAGCGGCATGCTCCTCGGCTCCGTCAGCCAGGCCGTCGTCCACCGTGCGTACTGCCCGGTCGCCGTGGTCCGCGCGCCCGTCGACTGATCCCGCCGCCCCTGACCGCCGTCTCGCCGCCGCCCCCGGCCGCCGTGTCGCCGGTGTCCCTGTCCGCCTGGCTAAAACCCCTGGCTGCCTGCGGAAGGAACCCCTGGCCGCCTGCGGCCAAAGACCCCGGGGCGAACCCGGCGATATGACCGAAGTCATGACGTCTAGTCAAGCGAAACTTTCGAAGATCCCCTACGCTGCGGTGGGTGCGGCTTCCTCCCAGACGAGTTCGTCCTGTCCGGCGCATCTATCTGACCACGGCGGTCAGCGTCGCCTCCGTCGGCCTGGTCGCCTTGGCCGGCGCCGAGGCGGGCGATGGCGGCAAGCTCAAACCCCTGTGGATCGTGCTCAGCATCGTGATGAGCGTGGTGGGCGCCGCGGTCCCCGGGTACGAGCAGATCCGCAAGGAACGCCTGCGCAAGGAGGCCGAGCAGGCGGCGATCGAGGCCGCCGTCGAGATGCGGGTCACGCTGAACGACGCACTCGACCCGATCGTCCGGCAGATCGGGCGCATCGCCACCGCCACGAATCGCCAGGAGCGGGGCAACCTTCGGGAGGCGACCGTCCCGATGATCCTGGACTCGGCGGCGCACCTCCTCGACGGCGAGCGCGTCCGCGCCTGCTGGTTCCGCCTGGACGACGTGAAACCGCGCAGGCTGGTGCCGGAGCTTTACGCCGGGCGCGCCGACGAGCCCGTGACGATCTTCGAGGAGGGCACGGCCGTGGGCGACTCGGCCTTCGCGATGATCCGGCACAACCACCACGCCGTGGCACTGGACGTCGAGACCGACCCGCCGCTGGGGTGGCACGGCTCGGCACAGCACGGATATCGGTCGTTCATCGCGGTGCCGGTGGTCGCCGGGCACCGGGCGTTCGGGATGCTGACGGTGGACGCGATCGACGTTGCCGGGGTCACCGAGGCGGAAGTGCCGTTCGTGCGTCTACTGGCCGGCCTTCTCGCGGACGCGCTCGCCGTCGGCGCCCCGGAGGAGGGCCTGCTGCGCCTCGGCCGATAACACATTAGGTATTGATCCAAATTGACCTTTGCCGTGGCGCCACCGACACTTGCGCATAGGGAGGGAGTTGGCTATGGCTGACGACATCGTCGTGCAGGACTCCGACGATCGGTCGGAGCGCATGACCCGTGATCCTAAGCGTTACTTCGAGGAGGCTCGGCGGAAGGCCGAGCGAGAGCTGAAACGCGAGGTCGAGGCGCGGCCGCGCGGAAACGGCCGTGTGGAGCACGGCTGACGCACCGAGATGAGCGACGCGGGCCCCACCCCGGGCCCGCGTCGGCATGTCTGCGCCGGATACCGCCTCCGGCTCGGCGTTCAGCGGTGGATCAGCTCCGCCATCTTCGTCTTGATCCCCTTCCGTACGACGCCGACGCGGTCGGGGTCGCCCTTGAGTACGGCCTCGGCCATGTCCTTGACCTGCGAGAACTCCGCGTGCGGCGGGATCGGCGGGATGTCCGGATCGCAGCGGATGTCGAGCACGACCGGCCAGCTCGAGCTGAACGCGCGGTCCCACGCGGAGCCGAGGTCGTCGGGCTTCTCCACGTCGATCCCCTCCAGGCCGATCGACCGGGCGAATCCGGCGTACGAGATGTCGGGCAGCACCTGCGACTCCTCGAACTTCGGGGCGCCGCCCATCGCCCGCAGCTCCCAGGTGACCTGGTTCAGGTCGTTGTTGTGCAGGACGGCGACGATGAGCCGCTGATCGCGCCACTGGTGGAAGTAGCGGCGGATGGTGATCAGCTCGGCGAGGCCGTTCATCTGCATGGCGCCGTCGCCGACGAGGGCGATGGCGGGTCGGTCGGGGTGGGCGTACTTCGCGCCGATGGCGTACGGCACGCCGGGGCCCATCGTGGCGAGCGTGCCGGACAGTGAGCCGCGGACGCCGGCGCGGAACTTCAGGTCGCGGGCGTACCAGTTCGCCGCCGAACCGGAGTCGGCGGACAGGATGGCGTTCTCGGGCAGCCGCTCGTTCAGCTCCCAGAAGATCCGCATCGGGTTGATCGGGTCGGCCTCGACCATGGCCTCGTTCTCGACCGTCTCCCACCAGCGCGCGACGTTCTTCTCGATCTTCTTGCGCCAGGCGCGGTTCTTCTGCTTCTTCAGCTTCGGGATCATGGCCCGCAGCGTCTCCGCCGCGTCGCCGACCAGGTTGACCTCGTTCGGGTAACGCATGCCGATGAGCTTGCCGTCCACGTCGATCTGCACCGCCCGCGCCTGGCCGAACTCGGGCAGGAACTGGGAGTACGGGAAGTTCGAGCCGACGATGAGCAGCGTGTCGCAGTCGCGCATCATCTCGTACGACGGCCGGGTGCCGAGCAGGCCGATGGCGCCGGTGACGTACGGCAGGGTGTCCGGCAGGACGTCCTTGCCGAGCAGAGCCTTGGCGACGCCCGCCCCGGTCAGCTCGGCGACCTGCCGCACCTCCGCGGCGGCGCCGCGCGCGCCCTGACCGACAAGGATCGCGACCTTCTCCCCGGCATTGAGGACCTCAGCGGCACGCTCGATCTCCGCGGGCGGCGCGACCGTGACGGGAGGCGTGTAGCCGGGGGCGCTCGACGGGACGTTCTTGAACGCGTGCGCCGGCGGCTCGTACGGCTCCTCCTGCAGGTCGGAGGGGATGATGATGGCGGTCGGCGCCCGCTCGTCCAGCGCGATCCGCATCGCGCGGTCGAGGAGGTTCGGCAGCTGCGCCGGGACGGTCGCCATCTGCACGTACTCGCTGGCGACGTCCTTGAACAGGGAGATCAGGTCGACCTCCTGCTGGTAGCTGCCGCCCATGGCGGAACGGGCGGTCTGCCCGACGATCGCCACCACCGGGACGTGGTCCAGTTTGGCGTCGTACAGGCCGTTCAGCAGGTGGATCGCGCCCGGCCCGCTGGTCGCCGTGCACACCGCCGGTTTGCCGCTGAACTTGGCGTACCCGACGGCTTCGAAGGCAGCCATCTCCTCATGGCGGGCCTGCACGAACTGTGGCTTGTCGTCGGCCTTGCCGAGCGCCGCGACGAGGCCGTTGATCCCGTCACCCGGGTAGCCGAACAGGTACTCCACGCCCCACTCGCGGAGGCGTTCCAGCAGATAATCGGCGACAGTGCGCGTCATCTCTCCTCCTCGTGTGCCTACCCAGGGTGCGGTTCCCGGCGCACGGGGTTGAAACCCGCTCGGCGGGTATCCGGGTCCGTATGAGCAGCCTTCAGCGAGATCTCGAGGCGCGGGTCGACGGGGAGGTCCGGTTCGACGCGGGCTCGCGCGCTGCGTACGCACACGACTCGTCCAACTACCGGCAGACGCCGATCGGCGTGGTGGTGCCCCACAGCGTCGAGGCCGCCGTCGAGGCGGTCCGGGTGTGCCGCGAACACGGGACGCCGCTGCTCTCGCGGGGCGGGGGGACGAGCCTGGCGGGGCAGTGCTGCAACGAAGGCGTGGTCATCGACTGGTCGAAGTATTGCAATCGGCTGGTCTGGCTGGACGAGAGCCGGCGGCGGGCGCTGGTGGAGCCGGGCGCCTGCCTGGACGACCTGAACGGCCGCCTGAAGCCCCACGGCCTGCACGTCGGGCCGAAGCCGTCCACCCACGACACCTGCACGATCGGCGGGATGGTCGGCAACAACTCGTGCGGCGCCTCGGCCCAGGCGTACGGCAAGATGGTCGACTCGGTGATCCGCCTGGAGGTGCTCACCTACGACGGCGTGCGGATGTGGGTCGGGGAGACCTCCGACGAGGAGTACGAGAAGATCCTCACCGAGGGCGGCCGCCGCGCGGAGATCTACCGGGCGATGCGCGAGCTGCGCGACGAGAACCTTGCCCTGATCCGCACCCGGTACCCCGACATCCCGCGCCGGGTGTCCGGCTACAACCTCGACTCGCTGCTCCCGGAGAGGGGCTTCAACGTGGCGCGGGCGCTCGTGGGCAGCGAGTCCACGCTGGTCACCGTGTTGCAGGCGGAGATCGAGCTGTTCCCGGTGGCGAAGTACCAGACGCTCGCCGTCATGGGGTATCCCGACATCTTCCGGGCGGGCGACGCGGTGCCCAGGGTCGCGAGCTACCAGCCCCTCGCGCTCGAGGGGCTGGACGAGACGCTGATCGACTTCGCCCGCGCCGAGAACGCCGCGGGTAAGGAGGCCCTCGAGGGGCTGCCGGAGGGCTCGGGCTGGCTGATGGTCCGGTTCGGCGCCGACACGCGTGAGGAGGCCGACGCCAGCGCCGAGCAGATGATCAAGGACCTGCGGGGGAGCGAGCACGACCCCCACGTGGTCTTCATGGACGATCCCGCCGAGGAGGAGCGCCTGTGGAGGATCCGCGAGGCGGGGCTCGGCGCGACGGCGTACCCGCCGGGCCATCCCGACACCCATGAGGGTTGGGAGGACGCCGCCGTCCCGCCCGACCGCCTCGGCGACTACCTGCGCGACTTCCGGGCGCTGCTCACCGAGTTCGACTACGGGCAGGCCTCGCTGTACGGGCACTTCGGGCAGGGCTGCGTGCACACCCGCATCGCCTTCGACCTGGAGGACCCCGACGGGGTCGGCAGGTACCGTCGGTTCGTCGAGCGGGCCGCCCGCCTGGTGGCCTCGTACGGTGGGTCGCTGTCCGGCGAGCACGGCGACGGCCAGTCCCGCGCCGAACTCCTGCCGATCATGTTCGGGAACGAGATCGTCGAGCTGTTCGGCCGCTACAAGCGGATCTTCGACGCCGAGGACCGGATGAACCCGGGCAAGGTCGCCGCCCCGCCCGGCGGGCGCGTCCGCCGTCTCGACGAGAACCTCGACCACCTCGACTACGACCCCGCCGAGCCCCGGACCCACTTCTCGTACCCGGATGACCATCACCGGTTCACCCATGCCGCCGCCCGCTGCGTCGGCATCGGCAAGTGCCGGTCTTCCTCGGGCGGCGTGATGTGCCCGAGCTACCGGGTCACCCGCGAGGAGGAGCACTCCACCCGCGGCCGCGCGCGCATCCTCATGGAGATGATGCGCGGCGACGTGATCACCGACGGCTGGCGGTCGCGGGAGGTGCACGACGCCCTCGACCTGTGCCTGGCGTGCAAGGGCTGCCGCGGCGAATGTCCCGTCAACGTGGACATGGCGACGTACAAGGCCGAGTTCCTCTCCCATCACTACCGGTGGCGGCCTCGGCCGCTCGCGCACTACTCGATGGGCTGGCTGCCGCTGTGGGCCCGGATGGCGTCGGCCGCGCCGCGCGCGGTGAACGCCCTGACGCACGCCAAGGGCCTGAACCGCGTCGTCAAGCGGGCCGGCGGCGTCGACCGCCGCCGGGAGCTGCCCTCCTTCGCGTCCGAGCCCTTCATCGACTGGTTCGCCCGGCGGGGATCGCAGGGGGACGGCGATCCGGTGGTGCTGTGGCCGGACACGTTCACGAACAACTTCCACCCGGACGCGGGCAAGGCCGCCGTACGGGTGCTGGAGGCGGCCGGGTTCCGCGTCGAGGTGCCGCCCGTCCCGCTGTGCTGCGGGCTGACCTGGATCTCCACCGGCCAGCTCGGCGTGGCCGCCCGCGTGCTGCGGCGTACGGTCCGCGCCCTCGCGCCACGGCTCCGCCGCGGGGTGCCCGTCGTCGGCCTGGAGCCCAGCTGCTCGGCCGTGTTCCGCGCCGACGCGCCCGAGCTGCTGGCCGGGGAGCCGGTGTCGGAGGACGTCGAGCGGCTCGCGAGGCAGACGCACTCGCTGTCGGAGTTCCTCCTGGACCGGGCCTCGGAGTTCGTCGCGGCGCCGCCGCCCGGGACCGGGATCCACGCGATCGCCCAGCCGCACTGCCATCAGCACGCCATCTGGGGGTTCGACGCCGACCGCGAGCTGCTCGAGCGTGTCGGGATCGAGGCGGAGGTCCTCGACGAGGGCTGCTGCGGCCTCGCCGGCAACTTCGGCTTCGAACGCGGGCACCACGAGGTGTCGGTCGACGTCGGCGAGCTCGGCGTGCTGCCCGCCGTACGGAACGCCGCGGACGGCACCCGGATCCTCGCCGACGGGTTCTCCTGCCGCACCCAGATCGAGCAGCGGACCCAGGCCCGGCCGGTCCACCTCGCCGAACTCCTGGCGGAGGTGCTCGCGTGATCGGGCTCTCCGCGGCCGCGTACACGATCCCGACCGACGGCCCAGAGGCGGACGGCACGCTCGAGTGGACGTCGACGACGATGGTCCTCGTCGAGGTGCGGGCCAACGGCCGCCACGGCATCGGCTGGACGTACGGCCCGGCCGCGATCGCCGACGTGGTGACCTCGGAACTGGCGCCGGTGGTGAGCGAGGACGTCCCGGCGTCGCACGAGGCGATGTGCCGGGCGGTCCGCAACGCCGGGCGGCCGGGGATCTGCTCGATGGCGATCTCCGCGGTCGACTGCGCGCTGTGGGACCTGCGGGCCCGGACGTTCGGGGTCCCGCTGCACCGGCTCCTCGGCGCCGTCCGCAGCGAGGTGCCGGTGTACGGCTCCGGCGGCTTCACGACCTATGACGCGGCCCGGACCCGGGAACAGCTCGGGCGCTGGACCGGGGACCTCGGCATCCCCCGCGTCAAGATGAAGATCGGTGAGGCGCGGGGGACGCGGGAGAGCCGCGACCTGCGTCGCCTCGAGCTCGCCCGCGAGATCATCGGCGGCGGCGTGGAGCTGTACGCCGACGCCAACGGCGCGTACTCCGCCAAACAGGCGATCCGCGTCGCCCGGCAGGCCGACGACGTCGACCTGCGGTGGTTCGAGGAGCCCGTCTCCTCCGACGACCTGGCCGGTCTGCGGGAGGTCCGCGCGGCCGTCGAATGCGAGGTGGCGGCCGGGGAGTACGGCTATGACCTGCCGTACTTCGCCAGGATCATCGACGCGGTCGACTGCCCGCAGGCCGACGTCACCCGGGTCGGCGGCATCACCGAGTTCCTCCGCGTCGCCGGCCTGGCCCGCGCGCACGGCAGGGACCTGTCCGCGCACTGCGCGCCGCACCTGCACGCGGCCGCGATGGCCGCGATCCCGAACGCCCGCCACATCGAGTGGTTCCACGACCACGTGCGGATCGAGTCGATGCTCTTCGACGGCGCGCTGTCGCCGAAGGGCGGCTCCATCCGCCCGCGCGACGACGCTCCCGGCCTCGGCCTGGAGTTCAAACGGGCCGACGCCGAGCGGTACCGCGTCCGCTGAGCCGGCGCCCGGTCAGGTCGCGGAGGGCAGGGCGACGACGGTGCGGATGCGCCGCGCCACCTCGTCGATCTCCTCCACCGGCAGGATCGGCTCGGAGTCGTGGCCGCCGCGCTCGGCGTCGGTCCACACCCAGCACCACCACAATCGGCCCCCACGGGACTCGATCGTGACGGACTGGCTGAGCGGCGCCGCCGGCTCGAAGAGATGGACGATGCCGTCGCCGAGATCGTCGGGCGCAGGCGCGTCGCCGCGCACCGACAGGGTCAGGGGCCCGGTGATCGTGGCGTGCAGCCCGATCCCGGTGACCGCGTCGGCGAGCGTGCGGAGCGCGTGCTCGAGCGCTTCGCGGTGAGGAGTGGGGTGTGCGCCCATCGGTGTTCCCTTCCGGAATCGCAGGGTCTTCGAACAGGCCGTCGACACCTGCTGTTTCCGCTGGTCAATGAGGCTGTTTCGGCAAGTCCCGCCCTTTGTTGGAAATGATGCATGCTGATCGGTGCGGGCGGTAGCGGGTAAGTGCGATACGCACTACCCTCCGAATATGGACGGTCACGGCCTCCCTGAGGCACTACGATCGATCATGGGCCGGCGCGGCTGGTCGCAGCTTGATCTGGCCCGTGAGCTGGGCGTATCTCAGAGCTGGGTGTCTCAGGCGTCGCGCGGGATTCGAGACCCGGGAATCGGTCGAACGAAACGACTTCTGAACCGCATAGGTTGGGAGGTACGCATATCGCCCATTTCGGAGGACGATCCCGTGAGGCGCAGAGAGTTCGTCGCGACGGCAGCATCCATCACTTTCGTTCCCTCTCCGAAGGTCGGTCCCTATCAGGACCCGGGCTACGTACGGCACCTCGCCGAACGGCTCGCGCACGACCGGTACCAGCAGGGCGGCACCCCGGTCGTCGCCACGGCGCTGCGGCATCTGCGGAAGGTCGGCCCGGCGGTGGGCGGGTCCGATCGCGCGCTCCAGGAGGCGTCCTCGGACCTGGCCGGCGAGGCCGCGCGCGTCCTCTACGACTCGCGGCGCTACCCGGCGGCCGAGCGGACCGGGGCGTTCGCCCTCGAACTCGCCCGCCGCTCCGGCAGCATCCGCGCCCAGGCCGACGCGTACAGCACGCTCAGCCGCGTCAACATCGACCAGCGGCGCGGCGACCGCGGCGCGATGTACGCGCGGCGGGGCCTGCGGCTCGGCGACCTGCCGCCGGCGCGCGAGGCATGGCTGCGGCTGCGCCTCGGGCGCTCACTCGCCCTGCTGCCCGGACGGGAACGCGCGGCGCGAGAGGTCCTCGAGGAGGCCCTGACCGCCCACGGGCTGCCCGCGTACGAGACGGCCGACATGCTCGGAAACGTCGGGGTGGCGCTGCTCGGCATGCGCGAGTACGACGTCGCCCGCGCCACCATCGCCGAGGCCGTGCGCCTCAGCGCGCAGTGCTCCGCCCTCCTCGCCGTCGCCTACCAGGCGTGGGAGGTCGAGGCGGCGCTGCGGTCGGACGACCCGTCCCTGGCGGCCGTCCGGATGACCGCTCTGGCCCGGATCGCCCCGCTCGTCTCGTCCGCGCGGGTCACCACCCACATCGAGAGCGTCTACCGGATGTCCGGCCGCTGGGCCGGAGTGCCGGAGATGCACGACGCCCGCGAGCAACTCCACTCCGTCATACGAGGGTGAGCCAAGTTCGGAGATCTCCAGCGGTCACGCGGCCGCGGCCGTGGTGCGACGGAGAGCGCCGAGATCGCCTCGCATGACGTCGGTGTACGGGATGGTGAAGTCCCCGTTCGGCATGGTGCTGGTGAAGCGTGTGCCTATCACCCGGGCTGGGAGGTAGGGCGCGGCGGGTCCGTGCCGTTCCGGGTGCCGCCCATGTCCGGCACGGCTGTCGTCGGCGGTGTAGGTGACCGGGACACCCCATGAGGTCGGGGGATTCTCGCGCCCGAGGATGACCCAGTGGTCGGTGGAGACGTGCGCGGTCAGATCGGGAACGCCTCCGGTGTGGCAGTCCAGCGCCGGTAGTACGAAGTGGCGGAGGCTGTGCGGTCGGTACCACATGAGCAGTGGGTTGGCCGATCTCGCCTCGGTGTTGTCGAAACAGCACACGATGACCGCATGCCCGGGATAGCGAGCGGCGTAGAAGTCGAACAGTGGTGTGTTGGGCTGGATCCGTCGGTGCTCGGGCACTTGTTCCAGCGCTTGAGGGATCAGGGTGGGGTCGGTGGCCAGTACGACGGTGTAGATGTCATGGTCGAAGATCTGAACGGGCGGCGGTCCGCCGGCCATCGCAACGCAGCCCTCTGCCATCGGCCGCCAACCGCGGGTCGGGGGAGCGAGCGCGTCGACCATGTCGCGCAGGACGCGCGGGCACTGGCGGGTGTCGACGAAGTTCGCCGGGGTCATGCCGGTGGCGGGCACGTGCAGGAGCATCGCGTTCGGCCCGCTCGCCAGGTTGACGGCGGTGTTCTGATAGCCCAGCACATGGACCCGGCCATGCTCGGGATGCCTGGTCTGACCGTGGTACAGAGTCGTGCCCGAGAACTGTGACACTGCCGTCGACACGCACATCCGACAACCCTCCCGAGGCTGAGATCAGTCGGAACCGTACCGCCTGGCAGCCTGGGCGGGAGGGTGCTGTGGGTGGCTCAGCCGTGCGTGGTGGGGTCTACTTCGCCCCAGGCGAGCCCTGCTCCGCGGTCCATGCCGCGGATGTCTTCCAGGTCGGCGTCGTCGATGCGGAACGAGAAGACGTCCAGGTTCTCGCGCATACGGTCGGGGTTGGTGCTCTTGGGAAGCACCGGATAGCCGTTCTGCACGCCCCAGCCCAGAAGGAACTGCGCTTCGGTCACCCCGTACTTCTCCGCCAGCTTCTTGAAGGGGGAATCGGAGTGCTCTCCTTCGGCGCGCATCTCCTGCGTCTTCCCGCTCGGGTGGCCGGGCGCGGTGCGCCAGGTCGACAGCGGCGCCAGGCTGCTGTAGGCGATGGGTGTGATGCCCTTCTGGTTCAAGTAAGAGACCAGTTGGGGCTTCTGGGACCAGGGGTGCAGTTCGATCTGGTCGGCGTGTGGAACGGGAAGTCCCGCCTCGATCAGCTCGTCGATGTGAGCGGTGTTGAAGTTCGATACGCCGATCGCACGCGCCTTGCCGCTCTTGTACGCCTCAGCCAGCGCCTGCCACTGCTCCAGGCGCTGTTCACGCCCGAACGTGGCGTGGATGAGGTACAGGTCGACCTGATCCAGCCCCAGTCGTTCAAGGCTCTCGTCGAGGGACCGCACGGTCTCCGCACCGGTCTTGTTGCGTTCCTGCGTCAGCGGCCACAGCTTGGTCGTGATGAAGACGTCGCTGCGTTCGAGACCTTCTCGCTGCATACCTCGACGCAGCCCTTCGCCGACGCCGAGCTCGTTCTCGTACACCTCGGCCGTATCGACGTGCCGGTAACCCGCGGCCAGGGCATTTTCGACGGCGGACGCGGCCTGGTCGTTCGGGATGAGGAAGGTTCCAAAGCCGACAAGGGGAATCCGCACCCCAGAGGTCAGCTCACGCTCGCGCGTATTGGTCATCGTGGACTCCTAGCCAGTGTTTCTGATCGTTTGCGCAGCGCTGATGGAGCGATGTATTCCGCTCCACATTGACGACGCGAACGAAGCTCACATGGAGATGTGCCGTGCCCGATCACGCTTCGTCGATGACGATGCCCAGGCTGTACGGGTCCCGCACGTCGGGGTCGGGGCCGCTGCGTACGCCGGTGTCGAGTGCGTCGACGGCGGCCAGTTCCTCGGGGGAGAGCGCGAAGTCGAAGACATCGAAGTTCTCGGCGATACGGGCGGGGTTGGTGGACTTCGGGATGGCGGAGCGGCCCTGCTGCAGGTGCCAGCGGAGCATGACCTGGGCCGGTGTCTTCCCGTGCGTGTCGGCGATCCTGCCCAGCACCGGGTCGGACAGCGTGCTGGTGCGGTGCTCGCCCCAGCCGGGGTAGAAGGTGATCCCGCCGATCGGCGACCACGCCTGGGTGAGGATGCCGTATGCACGGTCGGTCTGCTGCATCTCGGGCTGGGTGAAGTACGGGTGCAGTTCGATCTGGTTCACAGCCGGGACGACGTCGGTGTGCTCGATCAGCGTGGCCAGGTGCTGGGGCGTGAAGTTGCTGACGCCGATGGAGCGGACCTTCCCGTCGGCCAGCAACTTCTCCAGCGCCCGGTAGGCGGCTGTGGTCAGGTCGAACCGCGATGGCGCGGGCTGGTGAAGGATGAGGAGGTCGATCTGTTCCACACCGAGCTTGTCCGCGGCCTTGTCGAAGGCGTGCAGGGTTTCGTCGTGGCCGTAGTCGCTCACCCAGACCTTGGTCTCGATGAAGACCTCCGAGCGGTCCAGCCCTGACCGGCGTATGCCCTCGCCGACTTCCCGCTCGTTTCTGTATGCGGCAGCGGTGTCGATGTGCCGGTATCCGGTCTGCAGGGCGGTCTCGACCGCCGCGGCGGTCTCGTCCGGGGAGGACTGGAATACGCCGAAGCCGAGAGCCGGCATCACGACGCCGTTGTTCAGCGTGAGAGATGCGGTGGTGTTCATACGGTTCACGGTAGGGAGCCTTCCTCTGGGAAGGGAGTCCTCGCTGTTACCCCTCTGGCGGGGAATATCCGGGAGCACCGGTCTCGTAACCGAGGCGGTGTCAGTGTTCGGTGCCGGGCTCGGCGTTGTAGACGGTGATGGAGAGCCCGTCGTCACCGGGCAGGTCCAGCGTTTCGTGGACGAGGGCCATCTCGCCTACGACCGGGTGGAGGAACCGCTTCGTGCCCCTCGTGTAGACGTGTACGTCCTGCTCGGCCCACATGGTGCGGAAGGCGTCGCTGCGGGCGGACAGCTCGCCGATCAGGTTGCACAGCTCGCGGTCGTAGGGGTTCTTGGCGGTCTCGACCCGCAGTACGCCGACTCCGTTGCGGGCCACGCGTTCCCAGTCGAGGTAGAGCCTTGGGGCACGCGGGTCGAGGAAGACGAACCGGCAGGGGTTGGCCGGCTCCTGCTCGAACACCTCGTGGAGCAGGGCGCGGGCCAGGGGGTTGGCGGCCAGGATGTCCAGACGGTTGTTGCGCACGTACGCCGGCTGGTCGTGCAGGCCCTCGATGACGCGCAGCACGCTGGGCCGCACGGTCTGCTTCTTGGCGGGCCGGCGCCGGGTGCGCGCCGGGCCGGCGTTGGCCGTACGGGCCAGGGTGTACAGGTGGTCGCGCTCGGTGTCGTCGAGCCGCAGAGCTTTGCAGAGGGCGTCCAGGACGCTGTCGGAGACACCGCCCAGGTTGCCGCGTTCCAGGCGCGTGTAGTACTCGACGCTCACACCGGCCAGCATCGCGACCTCGCCGCGGCGCAGCCCCGGCACCCGGCGCTTCCCGTAGGACAGCAAGCCCGCCTGTTCGGGCGTGATCCGATCGCGGCGCGATTTGAGGAATGCGCTCACTTCGGCCTGTTTGTCCATGAATCCAGCCTAAAGACGTGGTGGATGCGGTGAGAGTCCCTGCCAGTACCCCTCTCCGGCAGGTGCCGAAGAGGCGCGTGCGCCCTGTCGGGGCGCGGGAAGACCGGCGGGTCATCCGTCAGAGGGATGCGTCCGTCGTTTCGGCGTGCGAGGCGGCAACGGCGGCAGAGGGGCCTGCCTCCTTGAGGCGGTCGCGGGTGAGTGCCCACACGACGAGGGTGAGAAGGGCGACGGCCAGGGCGGCGGTCATGATCGCCGACCAGCCGCCGGATGCCCACAGGGGGCCTACGGCGGCCGACCCGATGGCGCCGCCCAGGAAGTTGCAGACGACGAGAGCGGTGTTCAGCCGGCTGCGGGCGGAGCCGGGCAGGGCGAACAGCCGGGCCTGTCCGAGCACAACGATGGACTGCCCGGCCACGTCGAGGACGACGACAACGACGATCAGCGTGATGATCGAACTGTTCGCGGCCCAGGCGGCGACCAACGACAGCGCCAGCAAGATCAGGGCGACACCGGTGGCGGAGGCGGACCAGCCGCGGTCGTGCAGGGCGCCGGCTCGCCGGGCGGCGAAGGCGCTGGCCACTCCCACGAGGCCCAGCAGGCCGATCTGGCCTGCCGAGTAGGAGAACGGAGCCGCTGTCAGCAGGTAGGTCAGCGACGTCCAGAACATCGAGAACACCGTGAAGCTCGCGGCGCAGATGGCCAGGGTCGGGGACGCCGCGCGGTGGCGCGCCACGGTGGTGAAGACCGACCCGAGAAGGCGCGGATAAGGGACGGGTTCGCGTGGTTCGAGGGGTGGGATGACGGCGCGGATCACGACGGCGAGAGCGAGCGTCGCCGCGGCCGCGATCACGTATATCGCCCGCCAGCCGAGGAGGTCCGCGACGAACCCGCTGATCGTGCGCGAGAGCAGGATGCCGATGTAGATGCCGGACGCGACGGTGCCGACGACTCGTCCGCGGCGCTCGGGCTCGGCGAGCTCGCCGGCCAGCGGGGTCAGCATCTGCGCGCCGACGGTCGTCAGCCCTACGCCGCCGAGCAGCGCGAGGAGCACTGCGAACGTCGGGGCGAAGGCCGCGCCCAGGAGCGCCACGGCGGACAGTGTCAGGACGAGGGGGATGAGCCGTCGCCGGTTGAGGACGTCACCGAGCGGCACGAGGAGGAAGATCCCGAGGGCGTAGCCGACCTGGGTGACCGTCACCAGCGTCGCAGCGCTCGATGACGACACGTCCAGGGACGCGGCGATGATCTCGATCAGGGGCTGGGCCCAGTAGAGGTTGCCGACGGCCAGGCCGGCGGCGGTCGCGAATATGAGGGTGCGCGCCGGAGTCATCCGGCGGTCGGGCGCGGAGGGCACGAAAAGTCCTTTCACAGAGCAGGGGTGTGCCAGCCGAGTGAAAGGCTGCTACTTGCGGACGATCGCGACGTTGAAGTCGTACGTGCCCAGCGCGGCCGAGTGCGCGCGAGGGTCTGCTCGACGTCGCGGGTGCCGATCACCACGTCATGGCCGAGCGTGCTCAGCCGGTTCCACTGACCATGGAACGGGAAATGGCCGTGAACGTGGGAGTCCCCGCTGTGAGGGGTACTGGCAGAGACCCCCAGAGCAGCGGACACAGGTGTGTGGTGGCCTCGGTCGATCTGTCGGGTGGCATCCAGCGGGTTCGCTCGACTTCTGAGACGAGCGACGAGGGCCGGTTCCGGCCGCACTGCGGCGACTTTGCCGCTGTCGTGGTCACGTTGCCGCCGACGTTGACGGGTCGATGGCCGGTATGCCGGGCCTGCCACGTCAAAACCGACGTCAAAGTGGCTCGAAGCCCTTGGGTTTGGTGCCGGCGACCGGTCTGCGGTCGTTCGTCTACGCGGTGGTAGCTGAGCGCGTTCATGCGCGGGAACGCCAAGGAGAGCATGATCGCATCAGGCCGGTCCCCGAGGGGACCGGCCTGATGCGATCAGCGGGCGGAGAAGGCCTGGCAGGTCATTTGGCGGTGGACTTCCAGTTCGCGTACGGCCGACCCTCCGGGAAGATGTCGCCGGCGCGGAGGGCACCCTTCTTCGGGCTGGCCTGCAGATAAGGCCCGTAACCGCCCCCGAACGCAGATGCCTCGAGGCGCGTGCCGTGGGAGGTCAGCCGCCAAGCATCCCCCTCGTTCCAGCCGCCGGCGCCGCACGTCTGGGTCGAAACCTTGTTGTACTTCGCCACCTCGCTCTCGGCTGTTTCCAGGCAGCGCTTGGTCGCCTTGTTCCTAAGGAGCTTGTACTTGCCGATGCTGCCGCTGCCGTCCCAGTACCACTTCTGGTACGAACTGCCGTTGCACTTGGCGACGAAGGCGGTTTTGCCTTTCCCGGCCGTCAGGCAGGTCAGGGTCTTCTTGTTCTTGAAGGTCCAGTAGGCGACCTTCTTTGCGGCGGCGACCTGCCTGACCTGAGTGGTGGATGCTCCGGCGGGGGCGCTCAGCGCGATGGCCCCGGCCGCCAGCGCCAAAGACCCGATGGCGATGGCGCTTTTCCGTGACATGCTGCGAATCATGCGGCGAGATGCTTCCCGCCAGATCCGAACGTCGCGGAGTGATCATTGGTCGACCAGATGACCGAAAACCGAATTCCGGATGATCATGAACGAGGCGGAAGGCCGCTGACCGCCATAAAGTACACAAGGCTGCTGTAACCGCGCAAGACGCACAAATGTGACGATGCGCGTATCGGCCGCAAGACGCTCATAACCGCTCTGCCCGCCACGGCGGCGTCTGTTCGCCACCCGCGGCCCGTTCTCCGCCTCGTCCCCGAAGCACCCGGACACACCGTGTCCGAGCACTGTCGCCCGGTATCGGCCTTCTCGCGACGTCTCCGCAGCGGTTTTCGGGGGCCTGCGGGTCCTCGTTGCCGCCGGGGCGGTGCCTCTGCCTGGGCTGATATGCCGGTCCGCTCAGTGGGACGAGTCGCTTGGCCCCCCGTTCAAGCATCACCAAGATGCCGCTAACCATCATCCGTACTATGTACGGATTCCCAACCAGGAGGTCTGGGGATGCAGGCGACCGGACTGGGCCCGCCCGGCGGCAGTGCCGCAGCCATGAGACCGGCGGGGCGAGCGATCGCCCTGCCGCCGTTGATACCGTTCATCGCCCGGCGGGTTCTCCGCGGGCTCGTGGTCCTGTTCGTGCTGTCGATCGTCGCGTTCGGACTGGTCCGGCTGCTTCCGGGAAACCCGGCCGACGTTCTGGCCGGGCCGTACGCCGACGCGGCGACCCGGGCGCGGCTGGCGCAGGATCTCGGGCTCGACCGGCCGATCGCGGAGCAGTACCTGTTGTGGCTCGGCAGGCTCTTCCACGGCGACTTCGGGCTGTCGGTCTACAACGGCCTGCCGGTGCTCGAACTCATCAAGCAGAGACTCCCGAACACCCTGGAACTCGCCCTGGCCGCGACGGTGGTCTCGGTGCTGTGGGGAGTGCCGGCCGGGGCGATCGCGGCCCTCCGGCAGGGCCGGGCCTTCGACCGGCTGGCCCGCGGGGCCGCCTTTCTCGGGCTGGCGACGCCGGTGTTCGTCTTCGGTCTCTGCCTCGTCCTGTTGGCGTCGGCGGTCGTACCGAGCTGGCCGAGCGTCGGGTTCGTGCCGTTCTCTGACCGGCCGGGGCGGAATCTGCAGAGCATCGTCCTGCCGGCACTCGCCCTGGGGCTTCCCCTCGGTGCGACGCTGTGCCGGTTCATGCGCACCTCGATGATCGAGGTCTACGAACAGGACTATCTGCGCACCGCTCTGGCGACCGGGGCGACGCGGTTGCAGGCGACGGTCCGGCACGGCCTGCGGAACGCGTCGGGTCCGGTGGTCACGGTGGCGGGACTGCAACTGGCCGGCCTGGTCGGTAACTCCATCCTGATCGAGAACGTCTTCGCGATTCCGGGTATCGGCCAGCTCACCGTGAACTCGCTGCTGCAGAAGGACTACTCGGTGACGCAGGCCTGCATCCTGCTGCTCGGGCTCGTGTACATCGTGATGAATCTCGCGGTGGACCTCATCCACCCGATGATCGACCCGAGGGTGGGTGAGTCGCGATGAGCGAGTCGCCGGTGCTTTCCGACGTGTCCACGAACGAGAAGGCGTCCGCCATGGATGGATCGCCCGCTCGTCCCGGGCGGCGGCGCGTTCCGGTGCGCGCCGGGATCGCCTGTGGCCTCGGCATCCTGGTGCTGATGTTCGCGATGGCGTACGTCGCGCCGTTGATCCGGCCGTTCTCCGCGAGCCAGGTCGCCGGGACGCCCTTCAGCGCCCCGAACGGCACCCACTGGCTGGGCACGGACGATCTCGGGCGGGACTACTTCGTCCGGTTGTGCGTCGCCGGCCGCACGTCGCTGTCGATCGCGCTGGCGGGCTCGGTGCTGGCGCTGGTGGCCGGCTCCGCCCTCGGGTTCGCCGCGGGTGTCGGCGGTCGATGGCTGGACACCCTGCTGATGGGCGGCGTCGACCTCCTGCTGTCGTTTCCGTCGATCCTGCTCGGCCTGGTCGCGGTGACGGTCTTCTCGCCCTCGGTGACGACCCTGATCGCGGTCCTGTCTCTCGTCTCCCTGCCGCACTTCGCGCGGATCGTCCGGGCACGGTGCCTCGAGCTCCGTCAGCTGGAGTTCGTCCTGTCCGCGCGGATCTCCGGAGTGCGGTCCCCCGTGATCGTCGCGAAGCATCTGCTGCCCAACGTCTTCCCCCTGATGATGGTCCAGCTCGCCAACTCGGCCGCCATCGTCATCCTGCTGGAGTCGGCGCTGAGCTATCTCGGCCTCGGTGTCCAGCCGCCGACCCCGAGCTGGGGCCGGATGGTCGCCGAGGCCCAGAACTACCTGACGGACTCGCCCTGGCTGGTCCTCGGCGCCGGCGGGGCCCTGCTCTTGTCCTCGATCGGCTGGGGACTCATCGGCGAAGGCTTCGCGACCTCCCGCCGCTCCGTCGTCTGACACCACCGCTCCGCAATCTGACCGGCGCCCCGTACGGCGCCGGCGATCGATCACCCCTCCCCAGAGAAAGAGACAGCACCATGGCCTCACGCATGCCGGTCAGGAGACTGGCACTCACGATGGCGGCGATCGCCGCCGCGTCGACCACTTTGGCGGGCTGTGGGGGCAGCGGCCAAGCGCAGTCCGGTACGGGAGGCGGCACGCCCCACCGCGGCGGCATTCTCACCGTCGGTGACGAGAGCCAGCCGCTGAGCGGGCTCGACCCCATCCTGGCCCAGGCATTCGACGCGAAGCGTTTCGCCGCGCAGTTCTACGAGGGTCTTCTCTCACTCGGATCCGACGGCAGCACCCTGAAGCCGGCACTGGCGACCTCGTGGAAGCAGACGTCGCCGACCACGTACGAGTTCACGCTGCGGCAGGGCGTCACGTTCCACGACGGCAGCCCGCTGAAGGCGAGCGACGTCGTGTTCAGCCTCAAGAGGATCGTCGACCCGGCGGTGCATTCGCCGTACGCGGCGCTCTACAAGTTCACGGACGTGACCGCTCCGAGCGCCGACAAGGTCGTGGTGAAGCTGCCCGATCCGCAGTCCTCGCTGCTGCACCTGCTCGCGCAGCCGTGGAGCGCCGGCATCGTGAGCGAGCAGTGGGTCCGGTCTCATCCGGCCAACGCCCTCAAGACGCAGGAGGACGGGACGGGCCCCTACAAGCTCGCGGCGTTCCAGGAAGGCTCCCTGATCAAGACCGTCCGATTCGACGGCTACTGGGACAAGCCAAAGCCGTACATCAACGAGATCGACTACCGGGTCATCCCGGATGAGTCGACCCGCGTGCAGGCCCTGCAGTCCGGGGCCGTGGACGCCGTTCAGGTCGCCCTTCCCAAGAACGCGTCCGTGCTGAAACGCAGGTTCACGGTGGGCGACAAGTACGACGTCGGCGCCTACTGGCTGGGCCTGAACACGACGAGCGGCCCGCTGGCGAACGAGAAGGTGCGCCAGGCGATCAGTCTCGGCATCGACCGGAAGCAGCTCATCAGCGTCGGGTCGCAGGGGGCCGGCGTCGCCTCGGGGGTCATCCCGCCCGGGGATCCGGTCATGGGGAACCAGGTGGGAGATCTGCCCAACACCCAGTACGACCCGAACCAGGCGAAGCAGCTGCTCGCCGCGTCGGGGGCGGGAGCCGTGAAGCTCAAGCTGGCGATCCGGTCGAACCGGCCGGACAAGCTCGCCACCGCGCAGCTCATCAAGGAGCAGCTGTCGAAGATCGGCGTGGAGGTGGACATCACGCAGGTCCCCTTCGAGCAGCTGACCAGCAACCTGCTGTCCGGCAACTGGGGCGCCGACATGATCCAGCTGACCTCCGCGCTCAACGCCGACCCCAGCCAGTACCTGAGCCTGTGGTTCCAGAAGGGGTCGAAGACGACGAAGGTCAACGACCCGGAGCTGTGGAAGCAGATGGCGAACGCCATCCACCAGACGGGCAGCGACCAGGCTCGGGCCCAGACGTACGCGGCCATCGACCGGTACGTCGCGCAGCGGGTGTACGTGCTCGTCCCGTACGCCGCGCCCACGGTCTACGACGTGTGGTCCAAGAAGCTCGCGGGGTTCAAGACCGAACCGTCGAGCACCCGGATGTTCCTGAAAGACGCATGGATCGGGTGACGGAGGGACGATGAAGGTCGCAGCTGCGGACGACCCCGGAGAGACGCAGAAGGACGATGCTCGCCGCGCCGAAGCCGTGCTGAGGTGCCGCGACTTCACGGTCCGCTACGGCACGGCGGCGGATGGCGTCCGCGCCATCGACCTGACGGTTCGCGCCGGGGAGATCGTCGGCCTGATCGGCGAGAGCGGGAGCGGGAAGACCTCCGTCGCGATGGCGTGCCTCGGACTGCTGCCGAAACAGGCGAAGGTGTCCGCCGAACTGTTCGAGGTGTGCGGCACCGACCTGTCGGCCGCCGACGGCAGGACGCTCACGCGGCTGCGCGGCAGCGAGGTCGCGATGGTGTTCCAGGACGCCATGGGAGCACTGGACCCGAGCATGCGGGTCGGCCGGCAGATCGGTGAGGTCGTGGCGCGGCACCGTGGCCTGAAGGGCAAGGAACGGCAGCAGGCGGTGCTCGAACTGCTGCGCCGGGTGCGGGTGCCGGAGCCCGAGCGCCGGGCTCGGCAGTACCCGCATCAGCTCTCCGGCGGGCTGCGGCAGCGCGTGGCGATCGCGCTCGCGCTGGCCGGAGAGCCGCGCCTGCTGCTGGCCGACGAACCGACGACGGCGCTCGACGTCACCGTGCAGGCGGAGATCCTGCGCCTGCTGCGGACGGTCCGTGACGAGTTCGGTGTCGGGATCCTGCTGATCTCACATGACATCGGCGTCATCGCGCAGACCGCGGACCGGCTGGCGGTCATGCGGAACGGCGAGATCGTCGAGAGCGGCGCCGTGGAGGACGTACTCCTGCACCCGACCTCGGACTACACGAAGATGCTGCTCGGCTCGATGCCCAGACTGGGCAGGCGGGTCCGGCCGCAGCCGGCGGAGGACGCGGACGGGACGACCGAACCCGATGGCCACGCGCTCTTCGTGGCGGACGGCCTGAGCCGCGGGTTCGGGTCGCGAGGCCGTGTCGTGCACGCGGTCCGGGACGTCTCGGTGCGGGTCAGGCGGGGAGAGGTGCTGGGCGTCGTCGGCGAGTCCGGCTCGGGCAAGAGCACCCTCGCCAAGATGCTGGTTCGGCTGGATCAGCCGAGCTCGGGCCGATTGGAGATGAACGGCGCCGACTACGGGAGGCTTCGCGGCAAGCGGCTGAAGGGCTTCCGGCGTGCCGTGCAGATGGTGTTCCAGCATCCGGCGGGTTCGCTCAACCCCAAGCTCCGCGTGGCCACCTCGGTGCGCGAGCCGCTGGCCACGAGCGGAGTGACCGGCGGCGAGGCGCGGCGACGGGTCGAGGAGGTGCTGGCGGAGGTCGGCCTGCCGCCGGAGACCGCGGGCCGGCTGCCCCACGAGTTCTCCGGCGGGCAGAAGCAGCGCATCGCCATCGCCCGCGCGATCGCCGCCCGGCCCGAGGTCGTGGTCCTGGACGAGCCGACCTCGGCGCTGGACGTCTCCGTGCAGGCCCAGGTACTGGACCTGCTGCTCAAGATCCAGCGGGCGGAGGAGCTGACCTACGTCTTCATCTCCCACGACCTCGCGGTCGTGCAGGCGATCTCGGACCGGGTGATGGTGATGTACGCGGGCCGAGTCGTGGAGATCGCGGAGGCGGAAGCGCTGTTCGCCTCGCCGGCGCACTGGTACACCAGGGCGCTGCTCGAGGCCGTTCCGTCGCCCGACCCGCGCGACCGGCCCGAATCGGGCGCGGCGAGCCCCCCGGAGCCGGGTGATCAGCCGGAGGCCCGAGGGTGCCCGTTCGCCGCTCGATGCCCGAGGGCCGAATCTCGATGCCGGGCCGAGGTCCCGGAACTGTCCACGCTGCATGCGGGGCATGCCGTGGCGTGCCACTTCCCCGCGGATCGGGAGAGATCTGAATGACGGTGCCGGACACGATGGACGCCGTGGCTCAGGCGGACCTGGTCCGCCGGGGCGAGGCATCGCCGAGAGAGCTGGTCGAGGCCGCCATCGAGCGCATCGAGGCGACCGACCCGCAGGTCAACGCCGTCACGCACCGGAGGTACGAGCAGGCGTTCGCCGAGGCGGACGGCGTGCGCGGGGACGGCCCGTTCGCGGGTGTGCCCACGCTGGTGAAGGCGCTCAATGACAGCAGGGGAGACCCGGCGAATCTCGGGTCCGCCTGGGTGGCCCGGCACGGCCGCGTCGCCCGGGAGGACGCTCTCATCAACCGGAGGCTGCGGGAGGCGGGATTCGTCGTCGTCGGCCAGACCTCGACGCCGGAGTTCGGCCTGGTCTCGGTCAGCGAGAGCCACGTCCACGGCGTCACCCGGAACCCGTGGCGGACCGACCTGACGTCGGGCGGTTCGTCGGGCGGCGCCTCGGCCGCGGTCGCTGCGGGCATGGTGCCCGTGGCACAGGGCGGCGACGGCGGTGGATCGATCCGGATGCCGGCCGCGTTCTGCCACCTGATCGGCCTGAAACCGAGCGTGGGACGCGTCAGCGCGGGTCCGGGCAGGCCGGACCGGTGGGGCCACAGCGTCCCGGCGGTGGTCACCCGCACCGTACGCGACACGGCGGCGGTGCTCGACGCGGTGAGCGGCGGCGCGCCCGGAGACCGGGGCGGCCCCGCGCCCCTTCCACCGGACGGCCTGGCCTCGACGGTCGGCCGCGATCCGGGACGGCTTCGGATCGGTGTGCTCGCCCATGCGCCCGACCACGCCCCTCAGGTCGTGCGACCGGTACGGGAGGCCGTGCTGGACACCGCCCGGATACTCGAGCGACTCGGCCACGAGGTCGAGGACGCCCACCCCGAATCGATGCTCGACCCGATGTGCCTGGCGGCGTTCTTCGACGCGCTGAGCGTCACCGCGGTCCAGACGGTCGAGGCGCTGATCGCGGAGCTCGGCGAGCAGCCCGGCCCGGACGATCTCGACGCCGTCACCTGGTTCTGGGTACGGCGGGGGCGGGAGATCACGGGGGTGGAACTCGCCGACGCCCTCGCCTGGCAGGGCCGGCTGCGCGCCGACATGGCGAACTGGTGGCAGGACTTCGACCTGCTGCTGAGCCCGGTGTTCGCCACGCCGCCCAAGCCGGTGGGATGGCCGTGGGAGGAGGCCGACGGCCTCCAGAGGTCGGTGGACGTGCTCACCTTCACCGCGCCGTTCAACACGACCGGGCAGCCCGCGATCGCGGTGCCCGCGACGCTGACCGAGTCCGGCGAGCCCATCGGGATCCAGCTGGCGGCGGCCTATGGCCGGGAGGACCTCCTGGTCGCGGTGGCGGCACAGCTGGAGGCCGAACGCCCCTGGGCGGCGCTTCGTCCGCCGGTCTTCGCGTACTGAACACATGACTCACAGAAGAGGGACACGATGACCGAGAATCGCAGGCAGCACCCGCCGACGGTGTTCACCGGCGCCCGACTGATCGACGGCACCGGTGCGGCTCCGGTCGAGTCGACGGCCGTGGTGGTGGAGGACGGCCGGTTCACCTACGTCGGGCCGGAGGGTTCGAGGCCGCAGGTCGACGGCGCGACGGTCGTCGATCTGGGCGGGCGGACGCTCCTGCCGGGGTTCTTCGACTGCCACGTGCACTTCCTCATGGACAGCAACGCCGACTTCACCGGAAGGTTGGTGACCAACCGGCCCACGGTGACCGTCTTCGAGCGGGCGCAGCGCATGCGGGACACGTTGCACGCGGGAGTCACGACGGCGCGGGACCTCGGCGGCATCGACGCCGGCTACCGGGACGCGGTGGCGCTCGGCCTGATCGACGGCCCCCGGCTGCACGTCGCGTTGCGGTTGATGAGCCACACCGGCGGGCACGCCGACTTCCGGCTGCCCAGCGGGTACGACCCGTCGGGCCTTCTGGGGCCGTTCAGTGAGCTCGCCGACGATCCCGACCAGGTCCGGTTGGCGACGAGGCGGTTGCTCAGCGAGGGCGCCGATGTCATCAAGGTCTGCGCGACCGGTGGCGTGAACAGCCCGAGCGACCAGCCCGAGGACGAGGGCCTGACCGTCGAGGAGATCAGGGCGGTCGTGGAGGAGACGCGCCGGCACCGCGGCCGCCCGGTCGCCGCGCACGCACAGGGCGCGCAGGGCATCAAGAACGCCCTGCGCGGTGGCGTGACCAGCATCGAGCACGGCTATCTGATCGACGATGAGGGCATCGACCTCATGCTGGAGACCGGCGCGTTCCTGGTCCCGACCCAGTCGACCTTTCACGTGGATCACAAGGTCTTCACGGCCGCGGCCCTCGAGCAGAAGACGCGCATGGCCGAGGCCGCCGTCGAGCGACTGCGCGAGGCGGTCCGGCGCGGGGTGAAGGTGGCGCTCGGCACCGACTCGGGCGTGTTCGCGCACGGCCAGAACCTCCGGGAGCTCGGCCACATGGTCACGTTGGGCCTGTCGCCGCTGGAGGCCATCCGCGCCGGCACGCTGAACGCCGCCCAGCTGCTGGGCCTGGACGAGACGCTCGGCACCGTCGAGCCGGGAAAGATCGCCGACCTCGTGGTGTGCGACGGCGATCCGGTCGCCGACATCGACCTGCTCGGCGACCCGGCGAACGTCGTCCTGGTGATGCAAGAGGGCCGGCTCGTCAAGCGCGCACTGACCGAGGCCGCCGGGTAGCGAAGATCCCGTCGAGGCCGGCGGCGACCGTGTCCCGCCGCCGGCCGTTCGATCACCGTGGAAACGGAAACACCGACGTACCGTACGCTTTGACCAGCGTTACGAAGGGGTTTCATGTCTCGGGGACGAGGAGGGCGTGACCGCTCGCTGACGCGCGACCGCATCATCGACGTCGCCCTGCGCATCGCCGACAGCGAAGCGGACCTCGACCGGCTGACCGTGCGTCGGCTCGCAGGCGAGCTGAACGTCGGCGCGATGACGTTGTACGGGTATTTCCGCAACAAGGACGAGATCCTCGACGCGATGGCGGACCGGGTGCTGGGCGGCATGCACCTGCCCGACGAACCCGCCGCCGGGCCGGCGGAGGCGCTGCACACCGTCGCGTACGCGTTCTTTCAGATGATGCGCGAACACCCCAGCGTCGTCCGGCTGCTCACCACGCGCATCACCGACAGCCGGCGCGCCGTGCGCGGCGCGATGGAGGTGGTTCTCCAGCGGCTGGTGGACGCTGGGATCCCCGGCCCGCTGGCGGTGCGGTGCTACGGGTTCCTGATCACCTATGCGATCGGTTTCTCCGGCTATCAGGTCCCACGCCGCTGGGGCCGTACGGACGCGGTCGACGGGGCCGAGGGACGTCGGCGGCGAAGGCACTTCTACCGCGGGCTCCCCGTCCAGGATTTCCCGCAGGTGGTGAGCCTGGTCGACGAGCTCGTGGAGCTGCCGTCCGACGAGCAGTTCGAATCCGGCCTGGCGGCCTACATCGACGGCATGCTCCGCATGCTGGCCCTCGCGGGCGTCGAGATCTGACGAGAGAGCCGGCCGGGCGCTCGCGAGCGCCCGGCCGGCTCTGGATCCGATTCGACTAGAACCGGTAGGACAACAGGTACCTCGCCGTCGGGGTGCCGACGCCGGTGATGTCGTCGTAGCCGCGGACGGCCGGCAGCGCGTCACCCTTGGGGATGCCGTAGTTGCCGGTGGTGCGCAGCACGTAGACCAGCGGGCCCTTCTTGCCGTACGGGTCGGTGTAGTTGGTCCGTACGAAGGCCACCGGGTTCTTGCCGAGCGGGTGGTCGGTCACGTCGTGGTACAGGCCCTTGTTCGCCCGCAGGTAGATCGCCGGGTTGGCGAAGCCGAGCGGCGCGCCGCCCTGGCGCTGCTGCGCGAGCGCCTGCAGGCCGGCGATCACCGGGCAGGCCAGGCTGGTGCCGCCGACGCGGCTCTCGGCGTAGCCGAACGTGCCGTCCGGCAGCTGCGCCCAGATCGGGTAGCGGATGCCGGTCGTCGAGTCGGCGACGGCCGAGATGTCCGGGATGACGCGCATCGGCTTGGCAGCCTTCGAACCGTCCGGCAGCGTCCGGCTCAGCGACGACGGCACGACCGCCCGCTGGTAACCGGGCTGGGTGAACAGCGCGCTGGTGCCGCCGCCCGAGCCGCCCGCGTAGTCGGCCGGGTACTGGCCGGGAGGCGCCGGGTCCCACGTCTTGCCGTCCTTGGACAGGTTGTCGTTGCTCATGTTCCAGCCGGTCTCGAACGCGTACCGGTTGTGGCCGTCCACGGCGAGGCTGGTGCCGCCGACCGCGGTCACCCACGGGTCGGAGGCGGGCATGTCCGTCTGGCGCTTCGTCGACCCGCTGTCGCCGTACCGCGCCTGGCACGGCGTGTTCGGAACCTCGTAGCCACAGTCGCCGGTGGAGAAGTAGAAGCCGATGCCCTCGATGGCACCCTGCTTGTAGATCGACTCTTCCGCATCGATCATCGCCGGCGTGTAGTGCTCCGACAGGTCGCCCCAGGAGTTGCTGACGATGCCGGCCAGGTGATTGTCGACGATCTTGATGAGGGCGTCGTCGAGTCCGGTGTCGAGGCAGTTCTGCGCGCCGACGTAGACGACGTTGGCCTTGGGTGCCACCGCGTGCACGGCCGTGACGTCGAGCGCCTCTTCGCCGTACCACCCGGCCGCACCGCACGCGTCGGTGTTGTCGAAGGTGGCGGGCAGGGCCTCCTGGTACTGGCCCTTGGCGAACGGCTGCTCACCGTACTTCTTGGAGTAGACGTTCGAGACCTCGAGCATCTTCGGCGCGGCGTAGGCGTCGACGATGGCGACCGTCGCGCCCTTGCCGGTGAGCCCGCTCGCCGTGGCGCCGTACGCTCCGCGCAGCTGCTTGGGCAGCAGACCGCACATCGCGCGCGACTGGTGCTTGCCGTAGGCCTTCGGCTGGGCCGTGGCCACCTTCTGCCCGTAGTACTGCGCGCACGGCTGGGCGACCCAGTAGTTCGGCTCGGGCGGGGGCAGCGTGTCGCCGTGGATCCGGACGTGCTTGGCGCTGTCCAGGCCGGTGATCGTCAGCACGGCCGAGGAGACCGAGGCGGGGATGGTCGCCTCGCCGGAGGGCGCCCGGACGACCGCGCCCTGGGCGGCGTAGTTGCGGAAGTCGGTGCCGAACGCCTTCTTCGCCTGGGCGACCTGCCCGGTGACCTGGATGTAGTGGCTGTTGACGGCGGCGACCTGCAGATGTGAGGAGGTCAGCCAGGACTTCACGGCGCTCACCTGCTCGGCCGAGGGGCCGAAGCGGGCGTTGAAGTCGGCGGGGCTGAGGAACTTGCGGTACTGCGGGCTGCCCGGCGTGGAGACCGCCTGGGCGTAGGCGTCGAGGCCCTTGGGGTCCTTGCCGCCCAGCCAGATCCTCGCGTCGAGCCGCTGCTCGTCGCTGGTCTTGCCGCGGTCGGCGGAGGCACGCGCCCATGTGGGCTTGGTGCCGGCGACCGGCCTGCGGTCGTTCGCCTGCGCCGTGGTCGTGGCCGCCAGACCCGCCGCGATGAGCGGCAGGGCCAGGGCCGCGGCCGTCAGCGCACGACGACGTCGTCCGTCTCGGGACATCCACCCGTCCTTTCGTGAGCGGCGAAATGATCGCCGCGTCGCGAGGATTTCGGTGGGGCTCCCGTGAATCAAGAGACGTTATGAAATAGATGCAAGAATCGGGAACCAAGGGCCACATGTGGACATCGAGCAGCGCTCTTGCGTGTCGCGTGACGAGGGCGAATAGTGGGTTGCGGCGATGCCTCAGGGCAGGGGAGACCTCATGGTCCTACTCGGTCGTACGCCCCCGGCCGCTGCAGCGCGGTCTCGGCCCCGCACGAAGGGGCAACAAGTCGTCGCGTGGCTCACGTCGACCGATCACAAGGTGATCGGTCAGCTCTATCTGGCGACATCGTTCGGGTTCTTCCTGATCGCGGGGCTCATGGCGATGCTGATCCGTGCCGAGTTGATGCGGCCGGGCCTGCAGATGGTGAGCAGGGAACAGTTCAACGTGCTGTTCACGACGCACGGAACGATCATGCTCCTGCTCTTCGCGACGCCGCTGTTCGCCGGCTTCGCGAACGTCATCATGCCGCTGCAGATCGGATCGCCGGACGTCGCGTTCCCGCGGATGAACATGTTGAGCTACTGGCTGTTCCTGTTCGGCGGGCTGATCGTGCTCGCCTCGGCGTTCGCGCCCAGCGGTGCGGCAGCCTTTGGCTGGACCGCCTACGCGCCGCTGAACAGCGTGGTCAGATCGCCCGGAATCGGCGGGGATCTATGGATCATGGGGCTGGTGCTGTCCGGCCTTGGCACGATCCTGACCGCGGTCAACTTCATCACGACGATCATCGGAATGCGGGCGCCGGGCATGACGATGTTCCGGATGCCGATCTTCACGTGGAACGTCCTGTTCACCAGCGTCCTCGTCCTGATGGCGTTTCCGGTGCTGGCCGCGGCGCTGCTCGTCCTGGAGGCGGACCGTAAGCTCGGCGCGCACGTGTTCGACGCCCAGAACGGCGGTGCCATGACCTGGCAGCACCTGTTCTGGTTCTTCGGACACCCCGAGGTGTACATCATCGCGCTGCCGTTCTTCGGGATCATCACCGAGGTGATCCCGGTGTTCAGCCGGAAGCCGCTGTTCGGGTACATCGGCATGGTCGCCGCCACCATCGCGATCACCGGCCTGTCGATGGCCGTCTGGGCGCATCACATGTTCGCCACCGGCCAGGTGCTGCTGCCGTTCTTCTCCTTCATGTCGTTCCTGATCGCGATCCCGACCGGGGTGAAGTTCTTCAACTGGACCGGCACGATGTGGCGGGGACACCTGTCGTTCGAATCACCGATGCTGTGGGCCATCGGGTTCCTCGTGACGTTCTTGTTCGGGGGATTGACCGGCGTCATCCTCGCCTCGCCGCCGCTGGACTTCCAGGTCACCGACTCGTACTTCGTGGTGGCGCACTTCCACTACGTGGTCTTCGGGACCGTCGTCTTCGCGATGTTCGCCGGGTTCTTCTTCTGGTGGCCGAAAATGACCGGGAAGATGCTCAATGACCGGCTCGGAAAGATCCAGTTCTGGATGCTGTTCGTCGGCTTCCACACGACCTTTCTGGTCCAGCACTGGCTCGGGGCCGAGGGGATGCAGCGGCGGGTCGCCGACTACGCCCGGGAGTTCGCACCGCTCAACTTCATCTCCAGCATGGGCGCGTTCCTGCTGGGGGCCTCCACGCTGGTGTTCATCTGGAACGTGTTCATCACCACGCGGAAGGCGCCGCGTGTCGGCGTCGACGATCCCTGGGGCTTCGGCAACTCTCTCGAGTGGGCGACCTCATGCCCGCCGCCGCGCCACAACTTCACCTCGATCCCGCGGATCCGCTCCGAGCGCCCCGCCTTCGACCTGCACTACCCGCGCCTGCCATCGCCACCGGCCGAGGAGCTCCCGGCCGGCGAGGAACACTGAGAGCGGCCTCCCGGACCCGGCGGCACCGGCCGTCCGGAGCCGCACGCCTCAGCGTGCGAAGCCGCGCATGCGCCGTACGCTGAGGCCGGCGACGCGTACGGCGCCCCGGGGCCACAGCCGGGCGGCCAGCCACGCCGCGCGGGACGAGGCGGGGGCCACGATGAGCGGGTCGTTGCGGTCGATGCCCCGCAGCACGTCGCGGGCCAGCTCGGGGGCGGTGTAGAGCCTGCGCTGCACGCGCTGCGCCGCCTGGCGGGCGTTCTTCGCGGCCTCGGTCTCCGGCAGGTCCGGGTTGGCATTGTCGAGCAGGGGCGTGTCCACGAAGCCCGGGCAGATCGCGCTGACCCGGACGCCCCGGCTCGCCGCCTCGGCGCGGAGCGCGAGGCTCATCCCGACGACCGCGTGCTTGGTGGCGGTGTAGGGCAGCATCAGCGGCGCGGGCACCAGGCCGGCCATCGACGCGGTGTTCACGATGTGCCCGTGCCCCTGCTCCAACATGATCGGGTACGCCGCGTGCACGCCGTGGACGACGCCCCGCAGGTTGACGTCGATGGTGCGGTTCCAGTGGTCGAGGGTCAGCTCCTCGGTCAGCCCGCCGACCGCGATGCCGGCGTTGTTGAACACCAGGTCCAGGCGGCCGTGCTCCTCCCGGACCGACCGGTACAGCGCGGCGACCGCGTCCGCGTCCGTCACGTCGAGGGCGGCGGCCGTGACCTTCGCGTGCTCGGACAGCCGGTCCGCGACCTTCTTCGCGCCGTCGGCGTCGATGTCGGCCACGGTCACGGTGTCGCCGCGCGCCGCGAGTGCGGTCGCGATGGCGCGGCCGATGCCGGAGGCTCCGCCGGTGACGATGGCGATCCGGGAGGTCATGCGAGGACTCCTCGTACGGGTCTAGGGGGTATCGGGCAAAGATCCACAGGACACCCCCTAGCGGGCCGCTCGGGCCCGGCGCGGTTTCTTCGGGGTGTCCCAGAGGCCGACGACCTTCCACACCCGCGTGCTGACGCGGTTGAGCAGGCCGAGCTCGGCGGCGAGGTCACGGACCTTGGCGACGCAGGCCTTCAGCTCCGCAGACCAGGCGTCCGTACGGTACGCCTCGCGGACGACCTCCTTCGGAATGCCGAAGTACTTCACCATCGGGCCCGGGGGAGCGAGCATGATCCGCGCCATCCGGCCGAGGACCAGGGGCGTGGCCACGGCGAGCGCCCGGCGGCGCAGGGGGTGCATCGCGGGCACGCGGTGCCGTAGATAGTGGCGGGCGAAGGAGATGTGCCGCGCCTCTTCGGCGATGTGGATCCGCATGATCGTGTCCTGCAGCGGGTGCAGCCCGTCGCCGTCCTTGATCGTCTTTCGCTGGACGTAGTCGATGGGGTCCTCGCCGCCCAGCACGAAGATGAAGAACAGCTCCGTCGAGATCCTGGGGACGTGCGGGAAGATCTGGGCGAGCAGGTCGAGGGCCTTGGGCATGCCGCGGATCGGCATCTCGGTCCGGTTGACGAACTCCTGGAACATCATCGCGTGCTGACATTCCTCGCTCGTCTCGTGCAGGACGTAGCGGAACTCCGGGGATGCGTTCGGCAGCCGGTAGGCGTAGGCCAGCAGCCCGCGCTTGAGCAGGTTCTCGAACTGCAGGCCGATCTTCATCATGGTGGCCACGCGCCACAGGCCGATCCGGGACTGCACGCCCGGGGGCTGCGAGCGGTACCACTCCGTACGGCCGAGCGGGTCGACGGGCGGCAGGATCCAGCGGGGGTCGTCGGGATCGACCGCGAAGTCCGGGTCGGCCCAGGGGATGTCGGCGTAGGCGTCCCAGTGCTTGTCGACCGACGCCTTCGACAGGCGCTCGATCACACTGGTGTAGGCCGCGCGGTCGGAGACCTTCGCGCGGATCTCCTCGTCCAACGTCTTGCTCGGGGGATTTGGCATGACACTCCTCCCTTAGGGGATGAGCAGGCGGGCAAGGCTCTTGATCCGCGTCAGCACCGCCGCCTGGTGGCCGTTGGCGTCGTCGTCGAGGGAGTTCTGCAGCGTCAGGCCGACGAACATGGCGAACACGGTCCGGATGAGCGTCCCCGCGGTCTCCTCGTCCACCGACTCCGGAAAGAGCCGCTGGAACTCCTCGAGGATGACCTGGATGATCCGCTCGTTGATGCCGATGCTCAGCTCGCGCAGCGTCTCGTCCGTGCGGGCCGCCATCGCCAGCTCCATGAGGGCCAGCGCGGGCGCCTGACGGAATATCTCCCACAGCAGGTCCAGCGCGCCCTCGACGTTGCGGCGCTCCGTCGGCAACGCGGCGAACGCCCGCTCGAAGGCGAGCCGCTGGCGCTCGAGCAGGTGCTCGAGCGCGGCCGCGACCAGCAGCATCTTCGTGGGGTAGTGGTGCTGCTGCGCGCCCCGCGAGAGGCCGGCGCGGCGGGCCACCTCGGTCGTCGAGGTGCTCGACCAGCCCAGCTCGGCGAGGCATTCCACCGTCGCGTCGAGCAGGCGGGCCTGGGTCTCCGCACGCCGCTCCTCCTGCGTACGGGAAGCGCGGCGCGGCACCGGGCCGTGAAGTCGGCGACTGGTCACCGAGTCCTCCGAAGGTTGCCCCGGCCTTCAGGCCGGGGAGGAATCCGGACTCCGTCAGGAGCGGCCCGGCATCGCCTAAACGGTCCAAAGGCGGAGTTCGCCGACATTCGGTCATTCGACTTACACATTCGGATCGCGGTTGTAACGTGTCGGTCATGCGGACGGCGTACAAGTGCCGGGCCTACCCGGACCCCGAGCAAGCGGCGGTGTTCAGCCGTACGTTCGGGTGTGTGCGTCTGGTGTGGAACAAGACCCTGGCCGAACGTCACGCGGCCTACCATCAGCGGGGCGAGAAGACCTCCTATAAGCAGACCGACGCCGCTTTGACCGAGTGGAAGAAGACCGAGGACCTGGCGTTCTTGTCGGAGGTGTCTTCGGTTCCGTTGCAGCAGACGTTGCGGCATCAGCATGCGGCGTTCGCGAACTTCTTCGCAGGCCGCGCCAAGTACCCACGGTTCAAGAATCGCGGCTCCCGGCAGTCGGCGCACTACACCCGGTCGGCGTTCCGCATGAAGAACGGCGAGCTGTACATGGCCAAGACGACCACGCCGCTGAGGTTCGTGTGGTCTTTTGAGGACGTGGACCTGCCCACGCTCAACCCCACCATGGTCGTCATCTCCCGTGAGGCGGACGGCCGCTGGTACGTGACGTTCGCCATCGACACTCAAGCGCCCGAGCCCATGGACCAGGCCGGGCACACCATCGGCGTCGACCTCGGTGTCAAGGACTTTGCGGTGACTTCGGATGGGGAGCGCATCGCCAATCCCCGGCGTCTGGAGCGTAAGGCCCGCAATCTCGCCCGCTATCAGCGGCGCATGGCCCGCTGCCAGCGTGGCAGCATGAACCGGCGCAAGGCCAAGGCCAAGGTCGCCCGCGCCCACCGCAAGGTCCGCAACGCCCGCGCCGACTTCCTGCACCGCACCAGCACCAATCTCGTCCGCAGGGCCGACACGATCGTCATCGAAGACCTCGCGATCACCAACATGGTCAAGAACCACAGGCTGGCGCGGGCGATCTCCGATGCGGGGTGGGGGGAGTTCCGGCGGCAGCTTGAGTACAAGGCCGAACGCACCGGACGCACCGTCGTGGTCATCGACCGCTGGTATCCCTCCTCTAAGACCTGCTCGGTCTGCGGGCACCTGCTCGCCAAGCTGAGCCTTTCCACCCGGCACTGGACGTGCCCTACCTGCCGCACCCGGCACGACCGGGACATCAACGCGGCCAAGAACATCCTTGCGGCTGGTCGAGCCGTAGCCGGGGGAACCCCTGGTGATGCCTGTGGAGCTGGTGTCAGACGGCAAGGGTCCTCCCTTCCGCATTCGGCGCTGAAACAGGAACCCTGCGCCGTGAGGCGCCCGGCGTAAGCCGGATCGGCCGCAAGGCCGATGGGACTCCCCTCCCCAGGAGAGGGAGGAAGTCAATGACATGCCTCGACGGTAAACGCCAACACACATGCAATCAAGACTGCTTGTTTGTTGCCCCGATCACACTATTGGATCCCCCGTACAAGACCGGGCCGCCCTGTCAGGTCGCCGCCGATCTGGCCGATTCCGTAGTGATGTGGCCAAGTAGGCGGCCCGTCTGGGGAGATGTGGCCAGGGTTGTCGGCGTACGGCTTCCTGTGCTGAGCCGGGTACAGGTGAACGTGCAGAGGAGATCGGTGTGTCCGGTGCCCCTTGAGATTTACGGCCTTGGCGTGCCCCACCAAGTCCCGTGGTGGTGTAGAACGCGGTGCCAGTCGTCGTTGGAGGCATCGTGGGGCACTGCTACGAGCATCGCTTCGGCCTCGGCGCGCACGTGCTCGATCTGGCTCGCTGTCAGGCGCTGGCAGTCCCAGAGCAACTCGGCCGCCTCGGCCGCCAGCGGATTGTCGGGGGGCGTCGGCTCGGAGAGGACGGTGCCGGTGATGGCCGCGAGGTCACCGATGGGGATGCCGAGGGTGGTCGCGAAGCCGGCCAGCCAGGCCGGCCTCAACGGAGCGCTGCCTGTGGCGATGGAGTGGTAGGTGGAGGCGGATAGGTACATGCGGCCCTGGGTCAGCAGGGCCGATGTCCTGGCAGCGGCGGGCAAGGAGAGGTTCCGGTTGGCGCACAGCATGGCGACGAGCATTGCGCCGAAGCCGCCGTCCTGCAGGTAGTACCGCAGGTAGGGGGTGCGCGGTGGATCGGCCGGACGGACGTGGGGCAGGTGAGGCAGTTGCTCGACTGTTGCGCGGATGTGGATCCGCTGATCTTCCGGCAGCACCATCGTGATGTGGAGGACACGGGCGAGTCCGGAACCCGCTAGCGGTTCGCAGGGCTGCAAGGGCTCGGGCACCGGGAGACCGGCGATCACGAAGAGATCGGCGGTGTGGAAACCGAGCGCGGCGGCGAGGTCCTCGAGGTGCGACACCGATGGTGGCGCGCCGTCGGCCACCGAGTACAGCTCGGATTCTGGGATGTCGGACGCGGTAGCCAGCCAGGCGATGTCGGTCTGGCGGTAGTTCAGGAGCCGTGTCAACAACACACCAAAACCGGGATGACCGGGATGATCTGCCATGCTGCCACCATTACCAGGCGGGGACGGACAGCGGGACGGGAACGGCCCCCGTGCCAGTACTGATCGCCATCATCGGCACCACCAAGGAATGGTCGGCCACCGGGGGCTGCGCGGGCGGGATCGTGGAGGATCGAGGGATGCTGGTTCGTTTGGAAAAGACGCCGCATCAGCATCAGCGGCCGACGAAGGTTCGAGTTCGCTCATCCGTCGGCCACGCCGTAGTGCTTTGGGGTGGTGATTCGGAAGAAGTGGACGGCCAACACCACGTCGAGTGGAGCGTCGACGAGGACATCCAGTGGGGGCATAACACTCAGTCAGCCGCGATCGCCGAGCCGGGCTTCTGGCAGGACGGTGACCAGGTTGTCTTGCGAGGTCGCGTTCACTTCACTGAGGACGGCGCTGCCGTACTTGAGATGGGCGACTCGCAGATCTTGTTCGATCTCGCCGCGCCGCCGCCTGAGAGCATCGACCGTGCTTGGGTCGAGATCAGCGTCGAAGCGGGCAAAATCACGCTTTGGCCCTATCGGCTTTGACGTCACAAGATCGGCGACGGAGCCCGTTTACCTGTACTCAGCTCTGCACACCAATGAGTACGCCGACAAGGTCCGGAGTTCAGTGTTCCCGGAGGCCGCATTCGGCTGGGTAGAGGGCGGAGCTGGTGGACATGGTGACCGATGGCGGTTGCCTGAGTTGGATGCAGGGACACGCCCGCATGCTAGACCAGCATGATTACCGGCATCCGGTGCTGTTCGGCGAGCACCATGTGCCGATGATCAAGGGAGCGCACAACTTCCCCTGTTGCCAGGGTTGGTCACCGCTTCGGGTGCAGGAGCGCGGCCACCGCGCGGCCGGGGAGGAACAGTACGAGCAGCGCCAGCACGACGTGCACGGTGATGAAGGCGTAGGCCTGGTACTTGGTCGGCGCGTGACCGATGAACACCGACATGTGGTATGCCCACGTCCACACGTCCGGGACGTGCTGCCACTTCGGGTCGGTATGCGGGTTGACCAGGATGTACGCGAGGTCCTCCAGGCCGGACAGCTGGAGGAGGAGCAGCGCGCCGCCGAGCCGCAGGGTGCCGGTCCGCGTGCCGCCGCCCAGCCGGTAGGACAGGCAGAGCGACAAGATGATCAGCGGCACCAGCGTCAGCATGTGGTAGTACAGCTGATCGCCGTCGCGCCCCGCGTAGTAGAAGATCCGCGGCACGAAGAAGCAGAACATCGCGAGGAACGCCGCCGGGATCACCACCAGGTGCAGGCGGAGCCGGCGCGCCCAGTCGACGTCGAGCCAGGCGATCGCGCCGGCCGCCGCCAGGAAGGGCGTCAGCTCGAACAGGAACAGCCAGAGCGAGCTGATCTTGTGCTGGTGGGGGACGGCGAACCAGATGGTCCCCGCGAGGATCAGCGCCGTCAGCAACAGACCGATCGTCACCGCGTTGGCGCGCACGAAGGACGTGCGTCCGGGGCGGACCGGCACCTCCTCCACGGACGTGTCGGCGGTCTGTTCAGACGTGGGCATCCGGTTCTCCTTGGGTGGCGAGCAGTGGTGTCGGGACGACGACGATCCGCAGGGTCTCCAGGGCCCGCGCCATGACCTGGCCGGTCTCCGCGCCGGACGCTCCGGTGGTCACCAGGTGGCCGATCTTGTGGCCGGACTCGGTGAACGGCCGGACCAGGTCGCCGGGGCGGACGTAGACGTCGAGGCCGGCCACGCCGGGCATCGCGCGTACGGCGTCCAGGCCGGCGAGGTCGGCGAGTTCCCCCTCTTCGGAGAGCGGCGACGCGAGCAGGCGCAGCATCGACGGACGCGGGGGAGCGGGCACGATGTCGAACGGCTCACCCATGACGAGCGAGATCAACGCGGCGACGTTGTCGATGCCGTAGCAGGCGCGCAGGAGGTGGGGGATGCCGTTGCCTCCCATCCGCGCGCCCGCCTCGATGATCCGGAACTCGCCGTCCGCCGCCGCGACGACGTCGAAGTCGGCCGGGCCGTCGCGCAGGCCCATGGCCGCGCACAGGCGTACGACCAAGGCGATGAGGCGGTCGGCGCCGGGCATCGAGACCGGGCAGACGTGGCCGGCGACCATGAAGTCCGTGTCGGGGACGAGCCGTTTCTCCATGACGGCCGCGAACATCGCCGCGCCGTCCCGCAGGAAGAGTTCGACGACCAGATGGCGGCCCTCGACGTACTCCTCCGCGATGACGTCGCCGTCCAGGGAGTACGCCCGGGCGTGGGCGAAGGCACGGCCCAGTTCGCTCGGCCGGTCGACGCGGTGGACCCCCTTGCCGCCCGAGCCGTCGTTGGGCTTGACGATCAGGGGAAGGCGCAGGCTGCGGGCCGCGTCGATCAGGTCGGCCGGATCCGCGGCACGGACCCACGCGTGACCGTCGACGCCCGCGCTCCTCGCCATCGCGTGGAACGCCGCCTTGTCGAGCGAGACGACCGCGGCCTGGCGCGGGTACCGGTAGGGCGTCGCGTAGTACGCGCACAGCTCGTGCCAGGTCATCAGGGCCGCGTCGCTCGCCGCGGACACCACCGCGGCGGGCCGCCGGTCGCCCAGCGCGGCGATGATCGCGCCGGCGTCCCGGGTCGTCACGTGCAGGAACTCGTCCGCGACCCGCAGCGCGGGGCGGTCCCGGCGCTGGTCCACCGCGATGGTCCGGATGCCGCGGCGGCGCGCTTCCTGATAGAGCGGCAACTGCTCTTCGCTCGCGCCGAGGATGAGCAGGTCGGTCATCACGCGACCCCTGAGGGCCCAGGCCGGAGGTCGTCTCCGGCTCCGACCCGGAGGAGGCCCGCGCCGCGCTGCGCCCGAACACCCGGCTGCTCTACCTGGAGACTCGCGGCCGTCACGACGCCACCTCCCGGAGAGCCGGGCGGGCCGTCTCGTCGTCCTGGAGCGCCACGGGCGGCGCCGGACGGCCCGTTCCGCCATCGATCGTGTCCTCGTGACGCAGTTCCACGTTCGCCTCGCGTACGTAGAAGAGGCGAGAGGGCTGCTGGTCGCGCATGAAGCGGTGGACGTACCGCGCCAGCACCGCGACGCAGGCGAGCGTCAGCGCGGTGCCGACGGAGCCGAGACCGACGAGTGCCGCGAGCGCGCCCACCACGGCCGCGAGGTAGACGTACAGGAACGGGCGCCACGAGTAGCTGAAGAACAGCTCGAAGCTGTAGCCGATCAGGCGGGTCACCCGGAACTTGGACTCACCGGCGGTACGCGGCCGGTGCTCGGTGGGCACGAGCGCGTAGCGGGCCCCGACCAGCGGGACGGCGGCGATGAAGTACGGCGTGCCGAAGCGCAGGTCGGCGATGGTACGGGCGACCGAGGTGCGGATGACCCGGAAGGAGGACGCGCCGCGTGGAACGTCGATGCCGAAGAGCCGGCGCGCCGCCCAGTGCATGCCGTTCGAGCCGATGCGCCGGATGAACGGGTCGTCGCGGTCCTCGCGGATCCCGAAGACCACGTCGTAGCCTTCGGCCGCCTTGGCGAGTAATTTCCGGATCTCCTCCGGCGGTGCCTGCAGATCGGCGTCGATTTGGACGCACCATGGCTTGGCGGCATATCGGGCGCCGGCCGCGTGTGCGGCCTCGAGCCCGAAATTCCGAGTGAACGACAAATAGGTGACGCGGCGGTCGTCGGCGGCCACTTTCCGTATTCGTGTCAGAGTGTCGTCCGTGCTGCCGTCGTCGATGAAAAGGAACTCCAGATCGGACACGTCCTGCAACGCCTCGCCGATCGCGCGATGCGCCTCCTCGACCTGCGCGCCCTCGTTGTAGCAGGGCACGATGACGGTGAGGCCGGTCATCCGGCGGTCACCTCGCCGGTCGGTGCGGATCGTCGCATCGTTTTCGGCGATTGCGCGGAGAGTGACGAAAGTGTCACGTCGGATACCTGGTCGAACACGCCTCATTCCCTTCTGCGCCACGCCGCGCAGCATCCGCCGTGTTGCGAACTTGTGGTTCGCACGGCCTCGGGCTTTTCAAGGGTGAATAGCGAGGATTGGAGGGGAACATAGCATCCGGCGTGCGCGAAGAGAAGATTTTTTAACGCCTTAGATCGTATTCAAATCCCTGACTATTTGTACGGTCCTCTTGTTAGCCTTTTCGGGCGCGGCCGATATGTGACGTTAAGGGCTAGGACGAGTTCTTTGACGCCCAGGGCATAGACCGCGCCGGCCGCGCCGAGCAGCGGCGTGGCGACCGCGCCCACCCCGGCGACCGTGAGCATGCTCAACACCGCGCCGCGCGCGCTGGTCCGCAGCCCCGCCGCGTCCGTGTTCTCCAGCACGAACGTCACCTGGCTCATCAGCAGGTAGGCCGGGATCCGGGTCACGATCAGCACGGCCAGCAGGACGGTGAGCCGTACCGGAGCCAGGTCGGTCACGGGAGTGGGGAACACGGCGAGCAGCGCCGTGGCGGCGACGAGCCAGCCTGCGCCGAGCGCCACCACCGGGCGCGCAAGCCGCGCGATCCGGGTCCGGCCGTCGGCGGCGCCGTCGATCGCGAGCCGGGCCGACAGGCGCGGCTGAAGCAGCCGCTGGAGGAAGTAGACGAAGGCGATGATCACCGCCCAGCCCTGCAGCACCAGGTAGAGCTCCGAACTCTGCCCCGCGTGGGCGCCCGCCGTCAGCTCCACGTAGAGCACGCTGGTCCCGGCGTTCATCAGCACCTCGGGCGTACCCATGAGCACGCTCGTCGCGGTGAGCAGGCGCCGGACCCCCGGGCGGGGACGCCGCTTCGGCGCCGGGCGGCGCAACAGCAGGCCGAGGGCGGCCAGCGTGAGGACGAGCTGCCCGGTCAGGTAGGCCACCGGCGAGATGCCCGGCGTGTAGGCCAGCCCGATCAGCACGACGGTGCCCAGCGCGAGCAGCAGGAAGGTCAGCGTGTCGCTGCGCGGCCGGCCGAGTGCCCGGTGCAGCGCCACCCCGAGCAGCACCGAGCCGAGGGCGGTGGCCTGTGCCGCCGCGAGGGCGTACAACGCGACGCGCGACTCCGGCGCGGCCACCACCGCGACGGCCGCCACGCCCACGAGGAGAATCGGCGCCAGCAGCGCGAAGGCCCGTAGCGTCGCGACGAGATCACCATGGGTTCGCCGGGCCCGGGGCAGCAGCTTCAGGGCGGCCTTCTCCGGCCCCATCTGGACGACCGTCGTCAGCCAGCTGGTGGTGCCGAGCGCCGCCGCGTACGGCGCGAACCGCGCCGACCCCCAGGCGGCGAGCAGGAGGATCCCGGCCGCGTACAGGGCCAGGCGGTATGCGCTCCGGCCGGCGATGAGCGACGCCACCGTCCAGAGCCGGACGCGCTCGGGAACCTCGGTGGACGGCAGCGTCTCGGTCATGTCACGACGCGCCGCCGGCGGGCTCCTCGCCCGCGTCCGGCTCCAGAGCGGCCAGGACGGCGTCGCGGAGGGGGCGTGCGCCGTTCTCCAGATAGGCGCGGACGGCCGCCTCGACGCGAGGTGCCCCGAACGTCTCGGCGACGCTTCGGGCGGATGGGCCCTTCGCCACCCGGAACAGCACGGCGAAGAAGACTCCGACCTGTTCGCCGCGAAGGCCCGCGGCCAGTCCTCCGGGCTCGAGCAGCGCCTTGACGCGGTCCGGGTCCGGTTCCGGCGGCGCCTCCGCGCTGATCCACGTGGCGGACCGGCCGGCCGTCGTGAACCATCGATGAGCGTGCCGGGTCCGCTCGGCGGCCGTCCCCGGGTCGTTGCCCTGGGCGACCAGGTGCGCCACCGCGGCATCGACGTCGTAGAAGGAGGCGTTGAGTGCCCCGATCACCTTCGTGAACGGAGTGGGCTTCGCCGGCAGCTCGTTTAGGGGGACCTCGCTCAGCCGTGCGAAGCGCTTCCGCGCTTCGGCGGAGTCGCGGGCCTGGGCCGTGAACCGGTCGAACTCGGCGTACCAGCGCGTCAGCGTCCGGCGGTCCGGGGCCTCGGCCGGTTTCTGGTCGTCTTCGCGCAGCCAGCGGACCATGCGGGGCGGCATGAAGGCCAGCAGCGGGTCGCCGTCGACCGGCGTCACCCGCGGCGCGGCGTCGCGTCGCCAGAGACCGCGCCCCGCCTCGACGTCCGCGCGCCGGGCACTGATCACCGCGCCGCACGACCGGCAGGAGTAGCGGACCGTCCGGCGGCGCAGCCGGATGACGTCCGGGCCCGGACGGCCGCACTGGGCACACGGAACGTCGATCACCGGAGGGTCGCCGCCGCGTACAGGGGCGAGAGCCGCGCGCCGAACCGGCGCTTGAGCTCGAACATCGACTTCCCCATGATCATCTTCTCTCTTCCGTCCTGGATCAGCTGGTACATCTGCCGCAAGAAGTGATCGAAGTACAGGTGCGGGCGTCCCCCATCGGATCGATCACGGGTGCCCCAGCCCTGGCAGAGCAGCGTCCTGCCGTCGTCGACCTGCAGGGAGTAGGCGAGGAGTTCGCCGTCCGGGCGCCGATAGGTGAGGAAGCGGATCCCGGGGCGTCCGGACAACATCTCGAAGTACAGCGCCGGAACGGGCACCGGGACGGTGAAGCGGCCGCGGTAGCGGTGCTGCACGACGTTGAGCAGCCGTCCGGCGTCGGCGCCGTCGATCGAGGTCTCCACCGCGGCCCGCACCCCGGGATCCTCGCTCACCAGGCGTTCGACCCGCCGCATGTGCCGGCGGTCGTCTCCCGGAAGATCACGCAGGTACTCCTCGACGCCGCCCCAGCGGTTGTCGACGACCGCCTCGGGCTCGCCGGGCCGGATGACGTGGCCGCGGAAGATCGGCCTGTCCTCGTCGACCACCTGGCGGTAGACGACGCCGGCGCAGCGCAGGCCCAGCCGGTGGGCCATGCCCCGTTCGAACGCCTTGACCGCCGCCGCGCGCTCGGCGGTTCCCGACTCCGGGTGGAACGCGTAGCCCGGAGTCGTGACGTACGGCGCCAGGTGGCACTCGACGAGCCCCGGCAGGAGGCGCGGGGACGTGCCGAGGAACCTCCGGGGCGGCCGCGCGCCCCGGTGCCGCGCGTGGAAGAGCGCGCACGGCGTGCCGCCGTCCGTCACCAGCGCCATGTACGCCGGCTGCCGGGCGAACCACGCCAGCCGCATCAGGAGATCGTCGTGCCAGATGGCCGGCAGCCCGGCCGTCCGGACCAGCGCCGGCCACTCGGCCGGAACCGTCTCGCGCACCGGATCGACGACCACGACGTCCAGTGCCATCGACGCCTCCCCTCAGCCCGCCGCGGCGATCGCGTAGGTCGGGAGCAGCTCGGCGCCGAGGTCGCTCTTGAGCTCGGGCTTGCCCTTTCCCAGGACCACACCGGCCTTCCCGGCGCCGATCGCCCAGCCGATCACCCGCGTCATGCCGTCGAAGTACAGATGGCGCCGCCCGCCGCGTCGTACGGGAAGCGCCCCCCAGGTCAGGTAGAGCGGCCATCCGGGATGGTCCAGAACGAGCCCCACCCCGAGCAACCGTCCGGTCAGGTCCCGGTACGTCACCGCGAGCGTGCCGTCTCGCCGGATCAGTCCCTCGATGTACGGCACGGGCAGCGGCGTCGCGTCGTACTTCAGCTCGTTCTCCCGCCGGAGCAGCGCCACCTCGAGGGCGGTCACGAGCTCGCGTGCCGGCCCCATCGCCGGGATCACCGTCGCGTCGGCGGTGATCTGGCGGAGCTGACGGCGCAGGTCGCCCGTGCGCCCGGGCCGCAGCGAACCGAGCCATCCCTCCAGGCTCGGCCAGGTGATCGGCAGCCGTGCCAGCGGGTGGACCGCGTGGACGAGCCGGACGCGGCCCGGCAGGGAGGGCAGGTCGGCCGCGCCGGCCTGCCGCCAGACCAGACCCCGCCAGGTCCGGCCGAGCCGCCGGCGCATCAGGCCGGCGTACGTCCTCAGCAGGGCGCGGCGATCCCGCGGCGCGAGGTCGTCGGCGAACCACCAGCCGCGTTCCGCGTTGGTCCCGGGCAGGGCGACCTGGAGGACCCCGACACGGGGCCCGCCCGTCGGCGGCGCGAACGACCCGTGGTGCCGGCGGGGGCCCAGGAGCGTGGCGCAGACCGCTCCGACCGGCGCGGAGCCGTCGTGCAGGACGGACAGGAGTAAGGGGGACCGGGCGGTCCAGGCCGCGATCCCGAGCTGGTCGTACTCCCAGACGGCGCGGCGGCGCGACGTGGCGAGCAGCTCCCGCCAGTACACGGGCTCCGGGTCGTGCCGGGGATCCAGCACCTCCAGCTCGACCGTCATCCGGCGGCCCATCGCGGGACGATGACGAGCCGGGCCGGCACCACGGCGAAGCCGAGTTCGCGCTTGTGCTCGTCGGCTCCGCGCCCGGCGGAAAGGCGCTGGGCGCCCGCTGCCACGGCGTACTCCACGAAGCGTCCGTAACAGTCGAAGTAGAGGTGACCGCGGCCGCCCTCTTCCGGCGGGACGCTCGCCCACCAGCTGAGCTGCGGACGCGTCGGGTGGTGCAGGAACGTCCCGGTGGCGAGGAGCCGTCCGTCCGCCTGGGTGTAGGTGAGGGTCGACACGTCGTCGTGCGCGGTGAGCGCCGCGAAGTACGAGGGCGGAAGGGGAGCGCGCCGATCGATGCGCCCGGTGCGCGCGGCGACGTGCCGGTTGACCATCCGGGCGAGCTGGTCGGCGTCCACGTCGGTGCGGGCCCGCCCGATGACGACCGTCAGGTCCTCGTCGATCCGCCGGCGGCGTCGGCGGAGGGCCTTGCGTCGGCCGGATCCGAGGCCGGCCAGCCAGTCGTCGACGGTACTGAGCGTCAGCTCCGTGTCGCCCGCCGTCTCCCGGAGGAGCGCGCCCCGCCGGGCGACCGCGGTCACCTCGTCCACCGGCACGTGCCGGTACACGAAGCCGGTCGTGCCCACGCCGAGCCGGCGAAGGGCCGCCCGCTCGTAGACCCGCATCAGGCCGGCCCGGGCATCGGGCGGGACGTCGGCGGAGAAGTGCCAGGTGGGCCGGCCGTTGCCCTCGCCCGGGAGACGGACGTCCACCACGAGCGGCTCGCGTCGACGTCGGGGCGGCCGGGAGACACGGACCCCCCGGTACACCGCTCCGACGGCGCCCACGATCTTCTCGTCCTGCCGGAAGACCGCGAGCATCACCGGTGCCCAGGACGTGGAGGCGTGATGGAGAGCCTGGTAGTCCCATGTGGCCGCGAGGTTCTCCCGCCGCCGGAAGTCCGTCCAGCCGGGCGGCTCCGGATCGCTGAGCGGGTCCCGTAACTCGACGCTGATCATGGGCAAAGGATCGCACGGTATCGCGCAATTTTGTGGTGGAATTTCGTGCTATTGAGAGGGGGCACATGAACCGGTTCTCTGCCGAGCGCTGGGAGGCCGCCCGACGGCGTGTCGTCGACCATGCCTTCCAGCGGGTTCCGTACTACCGCGAGCAGTGGGCGGTCGCCGGCCGGGTGCTGGAGGAGCCGGTGCCGGTGGCGTCCGGCGACCTCACCGCGCACTTGTTCCGCCTGTTCCCGTTGGGTCGGCCCTGGCTGCCCGACCGCGCCCCCTCGCCGTGGCTCGGCGGGCCCGCGACGCTCGCCTCGGCGCTGCGGGAGGCGGGCGTGCTGTCCCGCGTCCTGCCGGTGCTGGAGGTACGGCGGGAGATGGTGGACTGGCGCGCGCTGGGCCGCCTCGGCCCCCGCTACGCGGCCCTGTTGCCGTCGCGGGCCGACGTCGTGGACGAGGAACGGCGGCGGCTGCTCAACCTCCCGGCCGTGGACCTCGCGACCCGCGCGAACCGGGTCGTGGTCGTCGGCACGAGCGAGGACCTGGCCGAGGTCGTGCCCGCGCTGCCGAAGACCGCCGACGTCCTCCCGGTCGTGCGCGGCACCGCCGCGCAGATCGTCCGTGGCGACGCGGTGGAGATCGCCGGGCGGCGGCCCGCCGTACGGCTCGCCCACGACCCCCGTCTCGGCGACTTCGCGGCGACCGCACCGTCCTGCGGGCGGCCGCATCTCCTGTGGCGGCGCTACCACGCCGGGAGCCGGGACGGCGCCCTGCTGATCACCGCGCTGCGCCGCCGGCCGGTGCTGTGCTCCGTCGTCCCGGAGGACTCCGCCGGCGTGACCGTCGGACGCTGCCCGGAGCACGGCACGGCGATCCTGACGGGCCCGTGATCCATCGCCGCGAGGTGGCTCCTCACTACCGAGCCGTTTCGGTCATCTTTGCCGGGTAGCGGGCGATATGATCGCGCGGCCGTCGATCCGATGGCAGCGGCGAACCGGGGGAGCGCATGCGCGGCGGATCGAAGATCGTGGCGGCTGCGGCGGTGGCCGGGCTGACGGCCGCGGGCTGTGGGGCGGCCGGATCGGCCCAGGCGGCGGCGCACGAGGTCGCGGCCGGGGTGCCCAAGCGGACGAACAACCGCACCGCTCGCGTCTATCTGGTGCACGGCGTCAGCACCAAGGGCGACAACGACTGCGCCTCGACCTGGCGGGCCGCCCTCTGGTCGCTGAAGCGGGACGGCTGGAAGGGCGCCCTCTACACCGTCGGCTACTACAAGGCCGACCGGCACTGCGGGGTCCCGGTGCCCGGCCGGAGCCGCTACACCCCGAACACCTCCATCAAGGAGCTCGGCCGGGCCTTCGCCTGGCTCGTCTACGACCGCGACACGAGGTACGGCCGGTCGGTCGACGTGGTCGGCCACTCGATGGGCGGCCTGGTCGTACGGGCCGCGCTGACCGGCGTGCAGAAGCACCAGAAGGGCTTTCCCTCCCGCCTCTACATCGCCAACGTCGCCACGCTCGACAGCCCGCACGCGGGGAGGCTCCACATGAGTTGCACCTCGCTGGAGTGCAGGCAGATGCGGGGCAAGGACGGCGGCGCCCTGCTGCGCTGGCTGGGGCAGAACCCGCAGTCCACGCAGGGCACCGACTGGACGCTGATCGGCTCGGACGCCGACACCAAAGTGCCCACCTCCTCGGCCCTCGGCATGAAGGCGGGCCACAAGGTCCGCTATTCCGCGGAGGAGCACCTCAGCCACGGCGGCGTCGCCCTGCGCCCCGACCCGAGCCACCCGGCCCGGCAGGGATACCACCTGTGGTACCGGAACTCGACGCGGCCCGGGACGCACGAGACCAAGGACGGCTGGGCGCCCCTCCACATGGTCGAGCAGGCCCTGTACTTCTGGCAGAAGTGGTGACAGACGGCACAAGCGTGGCGCGGTAACCCTCGCGACGGGCTCGGGGAGGCCCGGTTAGGGTGTCTCCATGCAGGTCAGCCAGTCGGACAAGCTCGCCAACGTCCTCTACGACATCCGAGGCCCGGTCCTCAAGCGCGCCATGGAGCTGGAGGCCCAGGGGCACCAGATCCTCAAGTTGCACATCGGCAACCCCGCGCCGTTCGGCTTCGAGGCCCCGGACGAGATCCTCCAGGACGTGATCCGCAACCTGCCGGCCGCCCATGGATACAGCGACTCCAAGGGCATCCTGTCCGCCCGCCGCTCGGTCGTGCAGCACTACGAGCAGCAGGGGTTCCCCGGGCTCGACGTCGAGGACGTCTACCTCGGCAACGGCGTGTCCGAGCTGATCGTCATGGCCATGCAGGCACTGCTGAACAACGGCGACGAGGTGCTGATCCCGGCGCCGGACTACCCGCTGTGGACCGCGGCGGTGTCCCTCGGCGGCGGCACGCCGGTGCACTACCTCTGCGACGAGCAGCAGGGCTGGATGCCCGACCTGGCGGACCTCGAGGCGAAGATCACCCCGGCCACGAAGGCCATCGTGATCATCAACCCGAACAACCCGACCGGCGCGGTGTACTCCCGTGAGCTGCTGCAGGGCGTCGCCGAGCTGGCCCGGCGGCGCGGCCTGCTGATCCTCGCGGACGAGATCTACGACCGGATCCTGTACGACGACGCCGAGCACGTCTCGATCGCGCCGCTCGCCCCGGACGTGCTGTCCCTGACCTTCTCCGGCCTGTCGAAGGCCTACCGCGTATGCGGCTTCCGCTCCGGCTGGATGGTGGTCTCCGGGCCGAAGGACCACGCGGAGTCCTACATCGAGGGCCTCGACATGCTCGCCAACATGCGGCTGTGCCCCAACGTGCCGGGCCAGCACGCGATCCAGGCGGCGCTCGGCGGGCACCAGAGCATCAAGGACCTCATCCTGCCCGGCGGCCGGCTCCACGAGCAGCGCGACCGCGCCTGGCGGCTCCTCAACGAGATCCCCGGCGTGAGCTGCGCGAAGCCGTCCGGCGCGCTGTACGTCTTCCCGCGCCTGGACCCGGAGGTCTACCCCATCGAGGACGACCGGCGGTTCGTGCTGGAACTGCTGGACGAGCAGCAGATCCTCGTCGTGCAGGGCACCGGTTTCAACTGGCCCGACACCGACCACCTGCGGATCGTCACCCTGCAGCACGCCGACGACCTCGAAGAGGCGATCGGCAGGCTGGGGGAGTTCCTGGCCGCCCGCCGCCCCTGACCGCCGCGCGCCGGCCCGTGAAGAGCGGCGGAGGCGGAATCCGGCGCTGAGCAGTGACCCCGTGGAGTCGGCGCAAGATGTGCGCCGGGACGTCGGACGCGGTCATTGTGGAGTGGCCAGCAGGCGGAGCACGCTTCGGATGATCGCCTGGCCTTTCACCGTCACGTCGGCCGTGTCGATCGAGGTGGCGGGGTCGGACACCATGAGGCTGGTGGCCAGGGCGCGGCCGTCGGCGGTGCGGGCCTGGTAGCTCAGGGTCACGACGCCGGGCTCGCTGCCGCCCTTGTACCACACTGTCGGGAACCGGGAGGCGTCCAGGTTCAGACCGTCGTCGTTGCGGGACAGCGCGTGATGGATCTCGGGTTGGTCCAGCCGCAGCAGTCCCGCAAAGGCGTGGCAGATGTCGGCCGGCGAGGCGAACCACTCGATCTCGTCGATCCGGAAAGGCCGGGGCCAGGTCTCTCGCACGTCGGGCAGGGGCAGTCGTTCCAGCTCCTTCAGCGCGACAGCGCGCTCTTCCCCGGACGTGGCCAGGAACGGTCGCGCGCGGGCCGGATCGACTTTGAGCTGGAAGAACGCCTTGGTGGTCAGGAACGGGGTGTTCGCGTCGGGCTGTCGGTGGCCGAACAGGGCGGTCTGGCGCTGCACCGCGTCCCGGCCGAGCAGGTGGATCAGGTGGTCGGTGGCGGTGTTGTCGCTGATCGAGATCATGTGGTCGGCGTATTCCCCCAAGGTGAGGGTGGTGCCGGCCGGTCGGTTCTGCAGTACGCCCCCTGGCAGGCTCTTCCAGTCGTCGCGGATCGCCAGCTCTTCGTCCCAGGAGGCCCGCCCTTCGGCGACGGCTTGGCCGAGCGCGCCCAGCACGTACAGTTTGAACGCCGAGCCGATGGGCCGTTGCGTGTCGGCGTCGAGGCCGTGCCGGATCCGGCACCGCCCGTCCGGGCCGATCTCGGCCGCGGCGAAGGACACACGCACTCCGAGCCGGGCCAGCCGGCCGTCGATGTCGGTCCATGAGGTCGGCGAGGGTTCGTCGGGGGTCAGGCGCACATCGTCGATGAGGCCCGCCCCGTCCACGCCTACCGTGACGAGGTAGTCGGCAGCGCGGCCGCGTACCGCCGCCTGGGCGTTGTCCGGTCGCGACGTGAGGATCTCGCGTACGGCGAGCCGGCCGACCCCGGCCAGCGCGGCGTTGAGACCCTCCGGCCCGCCGATCGCGTCCAGGAGGGCGGGCGCCAGGCGCTGACGGATCTCGTCGTCCGGTAGGGGAGCGCGCGCCGACGCGCCGACCAGCCACTCCAACCGCCGCGCGGCGGTCGACGGGGATGCGTCCACCGTGGTTTCTTCGCTCACTGCTCTGTTCCCTTCGGTCGGTTCTGCCGGTGTGGTCAGCGCGGACGGCGCCTCAGGCCGGCGGCGAGTCGGGCGAGAGTCCCCTTGCCGGGCGCCAGCCAAGCGGCGATGTCGGCGACCACACTGGGGTCCACGTGCTGCGGCGACTCGTAGTCCGCGGGCGTGGAAGGGCCATCGCCACGGAAGAACAAGTGATCATCGGCGTCGTACACGCGGATCGTGACGTCCGGCCGGTGGGCCAGGCCCGCCTGCCAGCGCGAGAGGTCCTCCTCGACGGTCACCTGGTAGTCGCGGCCGCCTTGCAGGATGAGCATCGGCCTGTCCAGCGCCGCCGCGGTCGCGACCTGGTCGTAACCGCGCAGATCCAGCCAGTACGAGGCCGGCAGGCCGAAGAGCAGGTCCGTCATCGGTGTCGAGGGTGACAGGTCGGGGCTGTCGACCAGGGCGGCCTGCCGGATGATCGACGCGACGGCGGCCTCCGCGTCCGCGCCGGGATTCACCGCGGCCAGGTAACGGGCGGTGCGGACGGCCGCCCGGCTCAACGGCAGGGCGTCACCGGCAAGGATCACCAAGCCGGCGACGGACGCCTCGGCGGCCGCGACCCGTGGAGCCGCCCTGCCGCCCGCGCTGTGGCCGAGAACGAACACCCGCGCGGGATCCACGCCCGGTTGCTGCTGGAGCAGGCGGACCGCGGCCACCGCGTGCGGCACGTACTCGTCGACCATCGTGAAACCGGGCTCGGTGGACACGTGCCCGTGGACGTGGGTCACCTTGTCGAAGCGCGCCACCGCCATGCCGTGGGCGGCCAGCCCCCAGGCCAGATCCTTCAGCGGCTTGTTCGGCCCGGTGGTCTCGTCGCGGTCGAAGGACCCGCCGCCGCTGAGCAACACCACACCCGGCCACGGGCCGCGCCCCCGGGGCAGGGTCACCGTGCCGGGCACGGCGAGTGCGCCGGAGCCGACGGTCACCTCGTGCTCGGTGCATCTCTTCGGGGCGGCGTAGCCCGGCGGCTCCCAGGACTCGGTGGCCGGCGGAGCGAGCCGCAGACCCTGCAGCCTCCCGGTGTCGTCGACGGACATGACCACCGTGAGTCCCCCACGCTCGCAGGTCACCGGGACGCGCACGCGGACCAGCGCCGCATCGGCCGGCTCGCACGCCGGTTCCCCGACCGTGGAGACCGGCCCGCGCCGAGAGATCTCACCCGCCCAGCCGGCCCGCAGCGTCTCGGCGGACACCACCGCCCGCAGCCGCGGAGCGAACAACTCCTCGATGTCCGCGAAGCGCCCCTCCCGCGCCATCTCGACGACCGTTCTGGCGACCGCTGCCGGGTCCGTTTGCGCCATCATCTCGAGCACGTCCTTTCTCATTTTTGCGAACGGTAGCACATCATGAGATCGTTGAGCCGTGAACATCTTGGAACTGCTGGGGCACCCGGTGCGGCTACGAATCGTGCACGCCATGCGCGGCGGTCGGACGCTCACCACCGCCCAGTTGTGCGCGCGCCTGACCGACGTCTCGAAGGCCATGGTCTATCGGCACGTCGACCTGCTCGCCACCAGCGGAATCCTGGAAGTGGCCGAGGAGCGGCGGGTACGCGGTGCGGTGGAGCGCCACTACCGGTTGCGCCAGGATCGAGCGGTCATCGACCTCGACACGGCCAAGTCGTTGTCACCCGACGACCATCGGCGCGGATTCGCCAACGCGCTGGCCGCCTTGGTCGCCGAGTTCAACGCCTACCTCGACCGAGAGAACGCCGACCCGGTCACCGACCTCGTCGGCTACCGGCAGCACGCGATCTGGCTCAGCCGCGACGAACTCAACGCGATGATCAGCGAACTGCGCGCCGCGATCGTGCCCCGACTGGCCAACCCGCCCACATCCGACCGCACGCGATACCTGCTCAGCCCCATCTTCTTCCCCAGCGAAGAACCACCCGCCGACCCCGAGCCCGGCTGAGGCGCCGCCTCGGCTGGTGCTTGGGACGCTCCGCCTCAGGCCCGTCCCGTCACTGCGCGCTGATAAGCCGCGAGGGCCTCCGGGTCGGTGTGCCGGATCATTGTGACTCCTCGCCTACCGTGTTCGATGGAGGTCGACCACATGAGTGTACGACGCGGATCGAACACCGAATCGCCCGGCCCGTCCGCGCGGGCCCGTGGGCTGACGCACCGGCATCCCTCCGAGGTGCCGCTGCAGGACGCCCTGGACGCGGTCGCCGACCCCGTCCGCCGGACGATCATGCGCGAACTCGCCGGGCAGCCGGACTGGACCCGCGCCTGCGGCACCTTCGACCTTCCCGTGTCGAAGGCGACCCGGAGCCATCACTTCGCCGTGCTCCGCGACGCCGGGCTGATCGAGCAGCGCGACGAGGGGCCGCGCCGGTTCAACCGGCTGCGGCGAGCCGAGTTCGACGAGGCGTTCCCCGGTCTGCTCGCCCTGGTCCTGGCCGAGCGCACCTGACGACGGCGCCTGGGAGGCGCAGCGGTCGGCGAGCGGAGTTCGAGGCGCTGTTTTCCGGTCTGCTCGCGCTGGTCCTGGCCACGTGCACCTGAGGGTGACGCCTGGGGAAAGCGTGGCTGTGGCGGCGAACGGTCCTCGCCGACCGGTAGCGTTGAGCGGGTGGCCGACGACCTCCTCGACTCCTCTGAAAAAACCGACGTTCCGGACGTCGGGCCCCTGCTCTCCGCAGCCGTCGCCGGGGTCGGCGGCGCCGAGCGGCCAGGCCAGGTCAAGATGGCCGAGGCGGTCGCCCACGCCATCGAGTCCGGGGAGCACCTCGCCGTCCAGGCCGGCACCGGCACCGGAAAGTCCCTGGCCTACCTCGTCCCGGCCGTCCGCCACGCCGCCGCCGAAGACGCGTGCGTGGTCGTGTCCACCGCGACGATCGCGCTGCAGCGCCAGCTGGTCGAGCGCGATCTGCCGCGCCTCTCCGAGTCGCTGACGCCCCTGCTCGACCGCGAGCCGGTGTTCGCGATCCTCAAGGGCCGGCGCAACTACCTGTGCCTGCACCGGATGCAGGTCGACGAGCCCGACGACCCGGACGAGATCCTCTTCGACGCCCAGACGGTCTCCGCCACGGGCCGGCAGGTCCAGCGCATCCACGAGTGGGCCGAGAAGACCGAGACCGGCGACCGCGACGAGCTCGTCCCCGGGGTCTCCGAGCAGGCGTGGCGGCAGGTCGCCGTCAGCGCCCGGGAGTGCCTGGGGGCGCAGCGCTGCCCGTTCGGCACCGAGTGCTACGCCGAGCGCGCCCGTGACAAGGCCGGCGACGCCGACGTCGTCGTCACCAACCACGCGCTGCTGGCCATCGACGCGCTGGAGGAGTTCCAGGTCCTCCCCGAGCACGATGTCGCGATCATCGATGAGGCCCACGAGCTCGTCGACCGGGTCACCTCCGTGGCCACGGCGGAGCTGTCCGCGTCGGCCGTGGAGTTCGCCGCGCGCCGCTGCGGCCGGCTCATCGAGGACGACCTCGCCGACCGGCTCAAGGAGGCCGGGGAGGCGCTGCAGCCGATCCTCGCCGACACCGCGCCGGGCCGCATGGACGTCCTGCCCCAGGCCCTCGGCGCGACCCTGCTGCCGATCCGGGACGCCGCGTATGCCTGCGCCACCGCGCTGCGCACCAGCTTGAAGACCGTCGGGGACGACGCCGAGCGGCTCGGCGCGGGCCGGGCCGCGCTCACGGCGCTGGAGGAGATCCACGACACCGCCGGGCGGCTCCTGGAGACGTTCGAGACCGACCTGGCGTCCCGGCACGACGTCGTCTGGCTGGACCGGCCTTTCAACGAGGACTCCCGGCGGCCGACCGCGCTCCGCGTGGCGCCGCTCGGCGTCGGCGGGCTGCTGCGCGAGCGCCTGTTCGGCCGCCGTACGACCGTGCTCACCTCGGCGACCCTGTCGCTGGGCGGGTCGTTCGAGCCGCTGGCCCGGCAGTGGGGCCTGCCGCCGCTCGGCACCGCGGCGGACGGAGCGGCGGAGGCCGCCGAGGCGCCGGACGACGACGAGCCGGAGAAGAAGGACGCGGGGGAGCGGCCGCTGCGGTGGTCTGGGCTGGACGTCGGCTCGCCGTTCGACCACGCCCGCAGCGGCATCCTCTACATCGCGCGGGGGCTGCCGCAGCCGGGTCGCGACGGCCTGCCCGAGGCGTACCTCACCGAGCTGACCGAGCTGATCGAGGCCGCCGGGGGCCGTACGCTCGGCCTGTTCTCGTCCATGCGGGCCGCCAAGCAGGCGGCCGAGGAGCTGCGCGGCCGCCTCAAGCAGCCGCTGCTGTGCCAGGGGGACGACTCCACGACGCAGCTCATCAAGCAGTTCACCGAGGACGAGGCGACCTGCCTGTTCGGCACGCTGTCGCTCTGGCAGGGCGTCGACGTGCCCGGCCCGTCGCTGCGGCTGGTCGTCATCGACCGCATCCCGTTCCCGCGCCCGGACGACCCGCTGTCCTCGGCCCGGCAGCGTGCGGTCGCCGCGCACGGCGGCAACGGCTTCATGGCCGTCGCCGCGACCCATGCCGCGCTGCTGCTCGCGCAGGGCGCGGGACGCCTGCTGCGGTCCATGACCGACCGCGGCGTCGTCGCCGTCCTCGACCCCAGGCTCGCCACCGCCCGCTACGGCGGATTCCTGCGGTCGTCGCTGCCGCCGTTCTGGACGACGTTCGACTCCGAGAAGGTCAAGGCCGCGCTGCGCCGCCTCGACACGGCGGACTGAGACGGAGGGCGGGCTGCACCGGGTCAGGACAGCGCGTTCTCCTCCCGGAGCACCCGGCGCAGGACCTTGCCCAGCATGTTGCGGGGCAGCGACGAGCGGAACTCCACGAAGGTGGGCACCTTGTACCCGACGAGATGCTCCGCGCAGTACGCCCGTATCTCGTCCGGGCTCGGCCGGTGCGACCGCTCGAGAATGATGTACACGGCGACCGCCTCGCCATGGCCCGGGTCCGGCACGCCGATGACGGCCGCCTCTTCCACGGCCGGGTGGGCGAGCAGGACCGTCTCGACCTCCGAGGGGTAGACGTTGAACCCGTCGACGATGATGACGTCGCGTTTGCGGTCGATGAGGGTGAAGAAACCGTCCGGGCTCATCATCCCGATGTCGCCCGTCCGGTACCAGCCGTCGGATGACAGTGCCTGCGCGGTCTCGGCGGGCTGGCCCCAGTACCCGGCGAAGACCTGCGGGCCGCGCACCATCAGCTCGCCCGGGTAGCCCACCGGGAGGACACGGAAGGGGTCGTTCTCGTCGACGATCCGCGCCTCGGTGCTCGGCAGGGGAGTGCCGACGGACACGTGCCGGGCGTTGCCGTCGAGGGGGTTGGCCATGACCACCGGGGACGCCTCGGTCATCCCGTACCCCTGGATGACATGCCCTCCCGTTCCCGTCTTGAAGGCGTCGACCGTCGTACGGGCGAGTTTCATGGCCCCCGACACACAGGTGCGGATCTTGCCGACCCCGGCCTTCTTCGCCTCCGGCGCGGCGGCGAGCTGCTGGAATATCGGCGGTACGCCGGGGAACAGCGTGGGTTTGTGCTTGCGGACGGCGTCGAGCACGAGCTCCAGGTCGAAGCGGGGGATCAGGACGACCGTTCCGCCGATGAGGATCGTGCAGGTCAGGCAGAACGTCAGGCCGAAGACGTGGAACAGCGGCACTACCGCCAGATTGACGTCGTGCCCCGGCCGGATCGCCGGATCCCACGCCGTGGTCTGCAAGGCGTTCGCGACGAGGTTCCGGTGAGTGAGCATGGCGCCCTTCGGGCGGCCGGTGGTCCCACCGGTGTACTGCAGGACGGCCAGGTCGCGGAACGGGTCGACCATCACCTGCGGGTGTGCCTCGGACGCCTCGTCGAGCAGGTCGTCGAACCACAGGACCGGCTCGCCCTCGGGGATCTCGGTGCTCAGCTCGTCGGCCAGCCGGCGCGCCTTGGCCAGCGGGAGCTTGAGCAGCTTCCGCTTGAGGAAGGGCAGGTAGTCGGGGAGCGAGGTGACGACGACGTGCTCGACCGCCGTCCCGGGCAGGGCGTCGCGCACCGTCTCGTACGCCTTGTCGAAGATGATCGCCACGCGGGAACCGGAGTCGGTCAGCTGGTAGTGCAGCTCGTCCGAGGTGTACAGCGGGTTGGTGGGGACCACGACCGCGCCGATCCGCAGCACGGCGTAGAAGGCGATGACCTCCTGCGGGCAGTTGGGGAGGATCACCGCCACCCGGTCACCCTTTTGGACGCCCAGCCGGGCGAGCGCCGTCGCGAGCCGGTCGACCGTGTCGCGCAGCCGGGTGTACGTCATCGAACGCCCGAGGAACTCCAGCGCCCGATTGCCGGGGAAGCGATCGGCCGACGCGTCGAGCAGCCGCGTGAGCGGCACGTCGGGCACTTCGACGTCGGGGGGAACCCCGTCTGCGTAGAAACGGAGCCACGGTCTCTCGTCGTAGGGTGTGCGCATTCGCCGACGATCACCACCGTAAGCAGACGAAACCTTTCAGTTACCTTCGCACCATCTGCCGCTCATTGCCCAGTGTTCCGACATATGGAGAAATTCACCCTGTTATCAGACATGTGCGGAAGGAAGGCCCCGCCGTGGCGTTCACGTGAGCGCGTTCAGGGCCAGGTCCACGTCGGCGTCGGTCGTGTACAGGTGGAACGCCGCCCGCAGTCGGCCGTCCCGTACGGCCGCGCGCACCCCCGCCGTGACCAGGCGTTCCTGGGCGCCGGGCAGGTCGACGCTCACGATCGCGCTGCCCGCGGGCGGCAGGCCCAGCCCGGCCAGGAACCGGTCGGCGAGCGCGACGTTGTGGGCGTGGATCCGCTCGACCCCGATGGCGCCCAGGAGTTCCAGGGCGGGCGCCGCCCCGACGTACGACAACCACGCCGGCGACAGGTCGAACCGCCGGGCCGTCGACGCGAGCCGCAGCGGCGGTCCGTAGTACGCGTGGGGCTCCCCGTCCGGCTCCTCACCCGCGTACCAGCCGGCCGCGACCGGCCGGATCCGCTCCCGTACGGCGGGGGAGACGTAGCAGAACGCGGCGCCGCGCGGCGCCATCAGCCACTTGTACGCCGCGCAGGCGAGCACGTCGAACCGTCGCGCGTCGACGGGCAGCCAGCCGACCGCCTGCGTCGCGTCGGCCACCACCAACGCGCCGTTCGCCCGCGCCGCCGCGACGATGTCGTCGACCGGCGCGACCTGCCCGGTCGCCGACTGCACGACACTGAACGCCACGGCCGCGGTACGGCCGTCGACGGCCTCCGCGACCTTCTCCAGCGGCGCCGTCCGTACGCTCAGGTCCTGTACCAGCCACGGGAAGAGGTTCGAGGTGAACTCGATCTCCGGCACGACGACGTGCGCGCCGGGCGGCAGCGACGCGGCCGCCGGGGCCAGCTGCTGGGAGACGGCGGCGCCCACGGCGATGTCGTCGGCGTCCGCGCCGACCAGCCGGGCGAACTCCTCCCGGGCCCGTCCGGTCGAGACGTCCCAGGAGCTCCATGGCTCGTCGCCGCGCTGCCATTCGCCGAGGACCCGCCGGACCACCTCCAGGGCGGGACGGGGCGGCAGCCCGTAGCTCGCGGTGTTGAGGTATCCCGGTGTCGGCTCCCACAGATGTACGGCTTCGTGTAGTTCCACCCGACTCAGTGTGCCGTGTCGCGAAAGAGACGGTCAGCGGTCGCGCGGCGCGTCGAGGTGTGCGCGGAGTGCCGCGGCGAGCTCGCCCGCCATGCTGAGCTGCTCGGGCGTGAGCGCGTCGATGAACAGCTCCCGGACCGCGCGCAGGTGTGGAATCGACGCGGACCGGAACGCCTCGGTGCCCTCGGCGGCGAGCACGACCTCGGCCCCCCGGCTGTCGGTGGCGCAGTTCTCGCGGCGGATCAGGCCGCGCCGCTCCATCCGGGCCAGGTGGTGGGACAGCCGGCTGCGTTCCCAGCCGATGCCGGTGGCCAGTTCGGAGGAGCGCAGCCGGTGCCCGTCCGCCTCGCTCAGCGCGAGGAGCACGGCGTAGTCACCCGGCGACAGGCCGGACTCGCTCTGCAGCCGCGACGTGAGCGTGGAGCGGAGCGCCTCCGCCGTCTCGATGAAGTCACGCCAGACGCGCAACTCCTCGGCGGTCGGCAGCACCCTGCGCCGCTCGCCTGCGCTTCCCGTCATCCGGACCTCCTAATTGACATGTCAATCACATCGTACATAATTGACGCATCAATCATCTCGGTGTGGGCGTCCGCGCCCGACCAAGGGAGTCCTCCCATGCCCGACCTCGAATTCGGCCTCGACACCTTCGGCGATGTTCCGGAGGACGACTCCGGCCGCCTCCTCTCGTACGCCGCGGCGATCCGGCAGGTCGTGGACGAGGCCGTCCTCGCCGACGAACTCGGCGTCGACGTCATCGCCCTCGGCGAGCACCACCGCCCCGAGTACGCGATCTCCACCCCGGAGACCGTGCTCGCCGGCATCGCCACGCGCACCTCCCGCATCCGGCTCGCATCGGGCGTGACCGTGCTGAGCTCGGACGACCCGGTCCGGGTGTTCCAGCGGTTCGCGACCGTCGACGCCCTCTCGAACGGGCGGGCCGAGGTCATCCTCGGACGCGGCTCCTTCACGGAGTCCTTCCCGCTGTTCGGGTACGACCTGGCGGACTACGACGTGCTGTTCGAGGAGAAGGCCGAGCTGTTCGTCCGGCTGCTCGACGAGAAGCCCGTCACCTGGAAGGGCACGGTACGGGCCCCGCTCGACGACGCCGACGTCTTCCCCAAGACCGAGTCCGGGCACCTGACCACCTGGATCGGCGTGGGCGGCTCGCCGCAGTCGGTGATTCGCACCGCGCGCCACGGCCTTCCGCTCATGCTCGCCATTATCGGCGGCGCACCCGACCGCTTCGCGGGCCACATCGAGCTCTACCGGCGCGCCGCCGAGCAGTTCGGCACGACCGCACATCCGGTCGGGATGCACTCGCCGGGCTTCATCGCCGACACGGACCAGGAGGCCAGGGAACTGCACTGGCCGCGCTACCGCGTCCTCCGCGACCGCATCGGCGCGCTGCGCGGCTGGCCGCCGATCCGGCCCGAGGAGTACGACGCCGAGATCGAGCACGGCTCGCTCTACATCGGCTCGCCCGAGACGGTCGCCCGCAAGATCGCCCGCACGGTCGCGAAACTCGGCGTCGGCCGATTCGACCTCATCTACACGGCCGGTACGCAGCCGGCCGGGGCACGCCGACGGGCCGTGGAGCTCTACGGCACGAAGGTCGTCCCGATGGTCCGCGACATCCTGGCGGGCTGACGTCGTGAACGGAGAGAACAACGTCGTGAACGGAGGGAACACGGACGTCTCCACGATCGGCATCCTCGGCGCCGGGAAGGTCGGCACCGTCCTCGCACGGCTTGCCCTGGCCGCCGGCCATCGGGTGCTCATCGCCGGATCCGGCGATCCCGCCGACATCGCCCTCACGGCCGAGGTCCTCACGCCCGGTGCGGTCGCGGTCACCGCGGCGGACGCCGCCGCCCGGGCGGACGTGGCGATCCTCGCCCTCCCGCTCGGCAAGTACCGGAGCATCCCCGCCGACGCGCTGCGCGGCAAACTCGTCATCGACGCGATGAACTACTGGTGGGAGGTCGACGGTGTCCGCGATGACCTCACCGACCCGCGCACGTCCTCCAGCGAGATCGTCCAGGCATTCCTCGGCGGCTCCCGCGTCGTCAAGGCGTTCAACCACATGGGCTACCACGACCTCGAGGACGAGGCCCGCCCCGCCGGGACGCCCGGGCGCAAGGCGATCGCGATCGCCGGTGACGACCCGGACGACCTCGCCACCGTCGCGCGCCTCGTCGACGCGTTCGGCTTCGACCCGGTCGCCGCCGGTCCCCTCGCCGAGGGCGTGCGCCTCGAACCAGGTGCCGAGCCGTTCGGCGCCAACGTCGACGCCGGGACGTTGCGCACGATGCTCGCCCTCAAGGAAGGAAGATGGTGAACTCGCCGAGCTGCGGGGCCAGCGTCTGCGGCAGCTGGGCGAGGGCGGACAGCTCCTCGACGGAGTCGAAGCCGCCGCACTGCTCCCGGACGCGGACGACGCGGCCGACCAGCTCGGGCGTCATCCCCGGCAGCGACGCCAGCACCTGCGCCGGGACATGGTTGACGTCGACCAGCCCGCCGTCGTCAAAACGACGGGGCAGGTCCGGCCGCCCGATCCGCAGCTCCCAGGCCATCGCCGGGTCCTCGGCGGCCTTCCGCGCCTGACGCCGGACGTTCCTGCGCTGCTCCGCATCGTCGATCGCGTCCTGGAACGTCGCCGTCGACGGCAGGGCGAAGACCTGGGAGCGGACGAGGAACGCGTGGATCGTCCCCCCGAGCCACGCGAACAGGAACACGACGGTGAAGACCGAGTCTCCGACGGCCGAGTCCTCCGACGTCCCGGAACTGATCAGCAACACGACGAACAGGGCGAGGTACATCGCCGCGGTGATCCAGTACGTGGCCGTCCGCCGGCGGACCGCCGCGTAGCCGAACACGACCGGAGTGGCCAGCCCGAGCGTGAGGAAGGGCAGCAGCGCCCAGAAGAAACCGACGCCGGTCCGTACGCGCCTGTCCATGGTGTGTCCCCTTCACCCCGCCCAGACGGCTTTCTTGGTTGGACGGCGGCAGAGCGCTCCGGGATCACGCGCTGCGCGAAGTCGTTCATGGACCTTGCGCCCGGAATGCGGGGCCGGGCGGAGCGCCGGCCGCCGCGGCCTCTCCGGCGGCCGACTCGGCCGCGCGCTTCGGTGCCGCCGGAGGTTTTCCACAATCGGGGACGGAGGGGTGTCGGCGGGCCGGAGGCGCGCGGGACGCTCGTGGTCATGAGAGCGAACACACTGCGGCTCCGGTCGCCCGCCGACGTCGTCGCCGCCATCCCGTATCTCGTGGGCTTCCACCCCACCGACAGCGTCGTCGTGCTGTGCTGCGGCGGTGTAGACGGCACATACGCGATCCGGCTGGACTTAACGGCTTCGGACGCGCTCCTCGACCATGTCACCGACCTCATCACGCGACGCCGGCCCGCCGAGGTCATCCTCGCCGGCTACGGTCCGGGTGCCCGGGTCACGCCCGTCGTCGAGCGGGTCGGTGACCGCTTGGCCCGCGACGGCGTACGGCTCCGTGAGGTGATGCGCGTCGAGGACGACCGCTACTGGTCCTACCTGTGCACCGACCCGGCCTGCTGCCCGCCGGAGGGCACGTTCGTCGACGTGCGCGCCAGCGCGGTGGCCGCGGCGGCCATCGCCGGCGGCCTGGTCGCCCTGCCGGACCGCGACGAGCTGGCACGGATGATCGCGCCGATCGGCGGCGAGGTGACACGACAGGCGACCCTGCGGGCCGAGTGTCGCCTGGCCTCCTGGGCCGAGGCCGCCGCGACCGAGACCGCCCAGAACAGGACGGGCAGCGCCGTCCATGACCACGGAGGCAGGGAGGGCAACGCCACCCACGCCCCTGGACCCGCGGGCGGTGTCGGCCCGTGTCCGGCAGGTCCCGCCGCTCCGGGATCCGCGGGTTCGGCCGTATCGGGAGCCGGGGGCCAAGCGGGAGCCGGAGGCCGGGCGGGGGTGGGTGGGGGAGGACTGTCGCGGCGCGTGGCCGGGGAGGGGGTGCGGCTGGTCCGGCTTCTCATTGAGCGCGCGCGGGCGGGCGGTGCCCCGCCGACCGATGAGGAGGTCGCCTGGCTGGGCGTGCTCATGGTCAACCTCCGGGTGCGCGACGAGGCGTGGGTCCGCATCGACGACGGCGAGATCGGCGCCCACATCGGGCTCTGGCGTGACGTCGTGCGCCGGGTTGCCGAGCCGTACCTCGCCGGGCCGGCCTGTCTGCTGGCGTTCGCCGCCTGGCGGGCGGGCGAGGGCGCGCTGGCCAACCTCGCGCTGGACCGGGCGCTGGCCGCCGACCCGCACTATTCGATGGCGCGGCTGCTGCACGAGCTGTTCGTCAGCGGCCTGCCGCCCTGGTCCGTGCCGCTCGATATCACCCCGGAGCAACTCGACGAGGCGAGCTGACCGATTCGAGGCGGCATCGTCGTCGGGAGGTCCTGGCGGTCGCCACCGCGAGAGAGCGGCGACCGCCAGGGATCGAGTAGCTGAGCGGCCGATGCCGGGGAGAACCCGACCAGGTCGCCGTGGGACTAGATCACTGGCGCGACCTGGCGCTGTCTGCGGCACACGGCGACGCCTCCGCCTGAAGGCGGGCCGCCGTGCGTCGTCGAGGGCGCCGGGGCCAGACCAGGGAGGGGGACGCGTCGCGCGTCTCACTCCCAGGTGGAGCCGATGTCGCGGGCGACGTCCTGCAGGAGCTCGAGGAACTCACCGACGAGCGGCGTCAGTGTGGTGTCGGCGGGAGTCACCGCGTGGAGGCGGCGGTGCGGTGCGGGCGGGGCCAGCGGTCGGTGGGTGGTGCCGGGCGCGCCGGCGAGGGCGAGCCGGGAGACCAGGGCGACGCCGATGCCGGTGCCGACCAGTGCCTGGGCGACGTCGTAGGACCCCGTCTGGAACCTCATCTGCGGCGTGAAGCCGGCCGCGGCCGTGATCCGGTCGAACTGCGTCCGCGCGGCGTGGCCGGCCAGGATCGTGACCCACGCCTCGTCTCGCAGTCGCTCCAGACTGATCGGCGCCGCTGGCGGGTGTTCGAGGGCGAGCGGGTGGTCGTCGGGGAGTACCACCACCAGAGGGTCGCGCAGCAGTTCGCGGACCGAGAGGTGCGGGGGCGCGGTGACGTCGGCGTCCCAGGTCGCGACGACGGCCATGTCGAGCCGGCCGGCCGTGACCTCCTCCACACCATGCTCGGACAGGAGGTCGACGACGGACAGGTCGGCGTCCGGATGGCGGTGCCGGAGCGCCGTCAGCGCCGGGGGCAGCAGGTGCAGGGCGGCGGCCTGGAACGCCCCGATGCGGAGGCGTAGCGACAGGTGGCCGAGCAGGGCCGCCAGCTCGGCGGACGCCCGGTCCGTCTCCTCGTCGATGACCCGCCCGCGGGCGGCCAGCACCGCCCCTGCCGCCGTCAGCGTCGCTCCTCGCGGGCCCCGCAGGACCAACGGGGCCCGGAAGTCCTGCTCGGCCTTGGCGATCTGCTGGGTGACCGCGGCGGGAGTGAGTCGCAGGACGTCGGCGGCGCCCGACAGCGACCCATGGCGTTCGATCAGCGCGAGCAGCCGGAGTTGCCGGGGATCGGTGACCATTCACAAATCTTAAGACAGCACGCCTCTGAGCTAACTTCTCTACGGGTCGTCCCGGGCGGCAGGCTGACGGACGTAACCCCCCGCCGACCGTGGAGTGTGCTGTCGCGTGCCCGCTCACCTGCCCGTCTTCATCGTCACCACCTGGCTGTTGGCCATGCTGCCCGGCGCCGGCCAGGCGCTCATGCTCCGGCAGACGCTCGGCGGTGGTCGCCGTGCGGCGTGGGCCTGCATCGGCGGCAACGCCACCGGCCTGCTGATCTGGGCGACCGCCGCCGCGGCCGGCCTCTCCGCGGTCCTGCTGGCCAATCCAGCCGCATACCGGGCGATCCGGATCATGGGCGGGGTGGTGCTCCTCGTGTTGGGAGTGAGCACTCTGTGGGCGGCGCGGGCCTCCCGTACGGCCGAGCCCCGCGCGCGGCGGGCGAACCGGTGGGGCGGCTACGCGGCCGGTCTCTCCACCACGCTGGGCAACCCGAAGGCGGGAGTGTTCGCCGTCTCCGTGCTTCCGCAGTTCGTCACCGCGAAGGGCCCGGTGCTCCTCTCCAGCATCGCGCTGGGGCTGGTCTGGGCGCTGGTGAACACCTGCTGGTACCTGCTGTTCACCTGGGGCGTCGACCGGGGGAGGGCCCTGGTCGCCAGGCCGGCCGTCCAGCGCCGCCTGCGCATGATCACCGGCGGCGTGCTGCTCCTGCTCGGCGTCGCGGTGGCCGTAGGCGTGTGACGCGCTGGTCGGGTCGTGGTGGTCGTGGGCGTGCGGGCCCCTAGTGAGGTGGTGGCCGTGGGCGTGTGACGCGCCGGTCGGGTCGTGGTGGCGGTGGGCGTGCGGCCCCAGTCAGGTGGTGGCCGTGGGCGTCCGGGCCCAGTCAGGTGGTGGCCGTAGGCCCGTGCGGCCCGGGTCAGAGTGAGGCGGCGCCGCCCTGGCGTTTGCGGCGCTCGTTGAAGTCCCGCATGCGCTGCGGATAGCCGGTGATCTGCACGTCGTACACCGGGAGTCGCAGGTCGCGGGCGACCTTATGGATGACCTGCGGGGAGCCGACCCGGCGGCGGGTCCATTCGCCGTCGGCGGCGATCGCCACGGCCGTGGTGTCGGTGGCGAACGTCTCCGGCTCGACGTAGAACTCCACGCCCCTGCGGCTGCGGGCGAACGCCATCAGCGACTCGATGTCGGCGTTCGTCGCCTCCCGGTCGAGCATGGTCACCCTGTTCCCCCGCCAGCGGCGAATCCCGAAGCGATCGCCCCACCTCATCGGACGTTCCTCCCCAAGAACCCGTTGCGATCCTCCCGTCCGTCGCCTGACGGCCTCCGGAGCCGGATCGCGCGATTCGTCACGTCTCTAACGCCCGATCCATCGTGCAGGGTTCCAAACGATGGCACCATGCGCTTGTCGGCATTTGACCGACTCGAGATCATCAAAGCAAATATCGCATTAAGGTGTGCCCTGTCGTGCGTAGATCGCGAATCGGGGGTTCGGTGGGTTTCGTCATTCCGTCGAGGATCGCCCGATCGGGTAATGGGCGCGTCGCGCTGCGGCCCAGGGGCATCGCCATCGTCGTTGCCGTGCTGGGGCTGGGTTGGCTCAGCGGTCTCGGGGCGCATCCCACGGTGGCCTCCTCCGCGCAGGAAGCCGCCCGTCCCGCTCCGGCCGTGCCGCCCGCCAAGCCGGACCTCCGGTCGCGGCCCCGCGTCACGGGTGGCTCCGGAGCGGCCGTGCGTCCGGCCGGCGGCCTCGCCACCCGCCTCCGCTTCTTGTCCTGGCCGCCGAGAGCCGCCGCGTCCCCCGCCGCGCGTCCCGAGGTCGACTGCCGCAAGGTCAAGTGCATCGCGCTCACGTTCGACGACGGCCCCGGCCCGTACACCGCCAAGCTGCTCGACATGCTCGCGGCCCGTCACGTCAAGGTCACGTTCTTCCTGATCGGCGGCAACATCCGTGGCCGGGAGGCGCTCGTGCGGCGCGAACTCGCCGAGGGCCACGCGATCGGCGACCACAGCTGGTCGCATCCGCAGCTCAGCGCGATGTCCGACGGCGCGGTCAGGTCGGAGTTGGCGCGCACACTCGGCGAGATCCGCCGGGCCACCGGCGGTGGTACACCGCTGATGCGCCCGCCGTACGGCGCCACGAACCGGCGCGTGGCCGCGGTGACGCGCCACATGGGCATGGCGCAGATCCTCTGGAGCGTCGACACGAACGACTGGCTGGACCGGAACTCGGCGATCGTCGCCCACCGGGCCGTCAGCTGGGCCCATCCGGGCGACATCATCCTCATGCACGACATCCACCCGACGACGGTGAACGCCGTGCCCAAGATCCTGGTCGGCCTGGCCCGCCGCGGCTTCACGTTCGTGACGGTGCCGGAGCTGTTCGGCGGCCACGCTCTCAAACCCGGCCAGACGTACTTCGACGGGCCCGTCCCCGAGCGGAAGAGCCCGCAGAAGCAGGCGGCGTCCCACCCGAAGGGCCAGGGAGGAACGCCCGCACCGCCCGGTGCGGGCGGCCCCACCCTGCCGCCGGGGTCACCCGCCACCCCCGCGCCCGGTGCGCCGTCCGGCACCGGCACGCCCGGCAGCGTTCGGTCTGGAGAGTGACGGGTCGTACGGCGGTGCCCGGTTTGCCATTCCCGCGCCGGGTGCGCCGTCCGGCACCGGCACGCCCGGCAGCGTTCGGTCTGGAGAGTGACGGGCTCGCCACGTCCGCGCCGGGTGCATCGTCCGCTATCGGCATGCCGGGCGTCCCGTCCGCCGTGGCCGGTGGCTGACGTGCCGTACTCGGGTTGACCTCAGGGACCGATCAGGGGTCTCCCCGATGGTTCCGGAACCCGGCGCGGCGCACGATCGAGGTATGACCACCTCCGTACCGCCCGGCGCGCTGCGCGTCTCCACGACCGAACGTGAGCCGATCGTCGAACGGCTGCAGCAGGCCTTCGCCGAAGGCCGCCTCGACAAGGAAGAACTCGACCTGCGGCTGCATCTCGCCATGACCGCGCGGACGCGTGCCGACCTGGACGCGGTCCTGGCGGACCTGGCCCCCGTGCCCGCGGGACCCGCGGCGCCCGCCGTGCCGATGCCGGTGGGTGAGCCGACCGCCGAGCAGCGGGTGCTGGCCGCGCTCGCGCACGTCCTCGGCGGCACGACGCTCTTCCTCGGGCCGCTGGTCATGCTGTGCACGACCGCACGCCGCTCGCCGTACGTCCGCGCTCACATCGTGACGGCGCTCAACTTCCAGCTCACGCTGCTGATCCTCACGGTCGTGACGTTCGGCGTCGGGGCGATCGCGTACGCCGTCAGCTGGATCGTGTGCGGAGTGGCCGCGCTGCTCGGGCTCGCGGGAACGCCGTTCCGCTATCCCTTCACGCTTCGGCTGGTGCGCTGACACCCGGGCTGGACGGGGCGGGGTGGTCGGGCTCGAGGGCTGGCAGGCCGTCGATGCTCGCGACGTTGCGCTTGACGCGCGGCGGCCATTCCTCGGGGGCTCGGCGGCCGTGCTGGTCGTCGAGCAGGGGGCGCTCCCCGGCGAGCTCCATGAACGGGACCGAGTAACCGCAGGAGTCGGCGATGCGCTCGACGTCGACCACGATGATGGCCCGTGTGCCGGGGTGTCCGCCGAAGCGGCCGATGAGGGACGCCCGCTCCGGGGCGTCCGGCCGTACGACGCGCCCGGAGCCGTACAGCCGCAGGATCTTGGGCTGCCGGTCGAAGGAACAGAACATGATGGTGATCCGGCCGTTGTCACGCAGGTGCGCGATCGTCTCCGAGCCGCTGCCGTACAGGTCGAGGTAGGCCACCGTCAGGTCGTCCAGGATCGCGAAGGTGTCGCGGTAACCCTTGGGGGAGACGTTGACGTGGCCGCCCGCCGCCGGGGCGGTCGCCACGAAGAACATCGGCTGCGCCGCGATGAAGGCCCGAAGCCGCTCGTCGATGCGTTCGTAGAGCTTCCCCATGGGCGCCGCCCCTCGCGTCCTACACCGCCGCCGAATCCGACACTACACGCGCCCTGGCTGTGACGACCTGGCCGGTGGTGAGAAGATCGACCGGTGACAGGTCACCACAGCGCGGTCGAGAAGCTCCTGGCCTCCTACCGGGCCATCCCCGAGGGCACCCCGGTCCGGCTGGCGAAACGCACCTCGAACCTGTTCCGCTTCCGCGACGAGATCCAGGTCCCCGGCCTCGACGTGAGCGGCTTCGGCAAGGTCCTCAGCGTCGATCCCGAAGCCCGGGTCGCCGACGTGCAGGGCATGACGACGTACGAGGACCTGGTCGACGCGACGCTGCCGTACGGGCTGATGCCGCTGGTCGTGCCGCAGCTGAAGACCATCACCCTGGGCGGCGCGGTCACCGGGCTCGGCATCGAGTCGTCGTCGTTCCACCACGGTCTGCCGCACGAGTCGGTGCTGGAGATGGAGATCCTCACCGGTTCGGGCAAGGTCGTCGTCGCGACTCCGGACAACGAGCACCGCGACCTGTTCTACGCGTTCCCCAACTCGTACGGCACGCTCGGATACTCCCTGCGGCTGAAGATTCGGCTGCAGCCCGTCAAGCCGTACGTCGCGTTGTGGCACGTGCGGTTCTCCTCCGCCCGGGAGTGCGCGGAAGCCATCGACGAGCTCGGCGCGCAGGCGGACTTCATCGACGGCACGGTGTTCGGCGGGGACGAGGTGTACCTCACGCTCGGCAGGTTCGCGGACACGGCCGAGCGCGTCTCCGACTACACCGGGCAGGACATCTACTACCGCTCGATCCGCGACCGCTACGTCACGGCGCGCTGGCTGCGGCCGGACGGTCCGCCGACCGACGTGCTGACCACGCACGACTACCTCTGGCGCTGGGACACCGACTGGTTCTGGTGCTCGCGGGCGTTCGGCGTCCAGAACCCCCTGATTCGCCGGGCGTGGCCGGCGTCCAAGAAGCGTTCCGACGTCTACCGCCGGCTCGTCGCCCTGGACAAGCGCCTGCAGACGTCGGCACGGGTCGACCGCTGGCTGGGCCGCCCGCCGCGGGAGGACGTCATCCAGGACATCGAGGTGCCGGTGGAGCGGCTGCCGGACTTCCTGGAGTTCTTCCACCGCGAGATCGGCATGAGCCCGGTGTGGCTCTGCCCGCTGCGGGCACAGGACAAGTGGCCGCTGTACCCCCTGGAGCCCGGTCAGACGTACGTCAACGTGGGCTTCTGGGGAACGGTGCCGCAGAAGCCCGGCCGACTACCCGAACACCACAACCGGCTGATCGAGCGCGAGGTCGCCCGCCTCGACGGCCACAAATCGCTGTACTCGACGGCCTTCTACACCCGCGAGGACTTCTGGCGGCACTACGACGGCCCGACGTACCAGCGGCTGAAGGAGGAATACGACCCGGAGCGACGGCTGCTGGATCTCTACGACAAAACCGTACGAGGCAGGTGAGCATGAAGCTGGCGGAGGCATTCGAGCGTGTCGTCGGACGCGATGCGCAGGTGGAGTTCCGGGCCTATGACGAGAGCCGTGCGGGCGCTCTCGGCGCGGACATCAGGGTGGAGGTGAAGTCGCCGTACGCGATCTCCTACCTCGCCCACGCGCCGGGCGCGCTGGGGCTGGCGCGGGCGTACGTCGCGGGGCACCTCGACATCATCGGGGACATGCATACGGCGCTGTACCGGATGCAGTCGGCGCTGGGGGAGCTGAGCTGGGCCGACAAGAGGACACTGCTGCGCGGCATCCTGCGCGACCCGCTGCTGCGCGCCGCCGCGCTGAAGCGCCTCGACCCGCCGCCGCAGGAGGTCCGGCCCGCGCGGGTGCCGCTGCTGTCGGGTCTGCGGCATTCCAAGAGCCGTGACGCCAAGGCGATCTCCCACCACTACGACGTCTCGAACACCTTCTACGAGTGGGTGCTCGGCCCGTCGATGGCCTACACCTGCGCGTGCTTCCCGTCGGAGGACGCGACGCTGGAGCAGGCGCAGTACAACAAGTTCGACCTGGTCGCGCGCAAGCTCGGACTGCGCCAGGGCATGCGGCTGCTCGACGTCGGCTGCGGCTGGGGCGGCATGGTCATGCACGCCGCGCGCGAGTACGGCGTGAAGGCGCTCGGCGTGACGTTGTCCAAGCAGCAGGCCGAGTGGGCGCAGAAGGCGATCGCCGAGGCCGGGCTGTCGGAGCTCGCCGAGGTCCGCCACCTCGACTACCGGGACGTCGCCGAGGGCGACTTCGACGCCGTCAGCTCGATCGGCCTGACCGAGCACATCGGCAAGGCCAACGTCCCCGGCTACTTCTCCTTCCTGTACGGCAAGCTGAAGCCCGGCGGGCGGATGCTCAACCACTGCATCACCCGTCCCGACGACAGTGAGCCGTCGATCCGGGAGGAAGGCTTCATCAACCGGTACGTCTTCCCCGACGGTGAGCTCGAGGGCCCGGGCTGGCTGATCTCGCGGATGAACGACGCGGGGTTCGAGATCCGGCACGAGGAGAACCTCCGCGAGCACTACGCGAAGACCCTCACCGGCTGGTGCCGCAACCTCGACGACCACTGGGACGAGGCCGTCGCCGAGGTGGGGGAGGGCACCGCCCGCGTGTGGCGGCTGTACATGGCCGGCTCGCGGCTCGGCTTCGACCTCAACTGGATCCAGCTGCACCAGGTCCTCGGCGTCAAGCTCCACGCCGACGCGAGCTCCGGCATGCCGCTGCGGCCCTCGTTCGAGCCGCCGACGGTCGGCTGACCCCGCGGTGACGTGCGGTCGCGGCGCGTGCCGCGACCGCGCGTCGCCGTATTTCCGAGCACCAGCGGACGGCTTCGTCGCCCCGTTCGCGGATGATGTCCTGCCCTGGCCGGGTTCGCCGAAGACGGTGACGCCGGGGCGACGGCGGCTTAACGTCGCCCTATGACGGAGATCGCGACGATCCGGGCGAACGACCTGACCTTCGGCTACCTCGAGGCCGGCAGTGGACCGCTCGCCCTGTGCCTGCACGGCTTTCCCGATTCGGCGCACACGTGGCGGCACTTGATGCCCGCGCTGGCCGACGCCGGTTACCACGCGGTCGCGCCGTTCCTGCGCGGGTACGCGCCCACGGAGGTGCCGAAGGACGGCGCCTACCAGACCGGCGCGCTGGCGGCGGACGCGAACGCCCTGCACGAGGCCTTCGGCGGGGACGCCGACGCCGTGCTCATCGGGCACGACTGGGGCGCCGCCGCGACGTACACCGCGGTCTCGGCGGCGCCGGAGCGCTGGCGGCGCGCGGTGGCCATGTCGGTCCCGCCGTTCGGCGCGCTGCTGTCGGCGTTCTTCGACTACGCGCAGCTCAAACGGTCCTTCTACATATTCCTCTTCCAGACGCCGCTGGCCGAGACGGCGGTGCTGACGGGGGACATGGCGTTCCTGGACGGCCTGTGGGCCGACTGGTCGCCTGGCTACGACGCGACCCGCGACGTCGCGCACGCCAAGGAGTGCCTGCGCGACCCGGAGAACCTCGCCGCCGCCATCGGCTACTACCGGGCGATGCTCGACCCGTCGCGGCACGTCCCCGCGTACGCCGCCGTGCAGGAGGCGGCCGAGCGCGTCGGCGAGCGGCCGGCGCTCTATCTGCACGGCGCGGCCGACGGCTGCCTGGCCGCGCCGTCGGCGACGGACGTGGAGGGCCATCTCCCGCCGGGGTCGGTGGCGCGGATCGTCCCGGACGTCGGCCACTTCCTGCACCTGGAGAGGCCGGCCGAGGTGAATCGGCTGATCCTCGACTGGCTCGCCGCCGACGCCTGACCGGCGCTCGTCGTCGCCATCGCCTGCGGCGTAAGTGGTCACTTTGGCAGAATGGAGCAGAATGCGATTCTAATGATGAGGGGTGGCGGATGACGGTGGAGAAGACCCGGCCCGACGGGATCGATCTGACCGGCTGGGAGTTCTGGGAACGTCCGATCGAGGAGCGTCACGCGGCGTTCCGGACCCTGCGGTATCTGCCGCGGCCGGCGTTCTTCCGAGAACCAGAGATGTCGTTCTTGCCCTTGGGACCCGGCTACTACGCGCTGGTGAGCCACGCGGACGTGGTGGAGGCGTCGCGCCGGCCGGCCGACTTCTGCTCCGGCCAGGGCGCGATCAACATCAATGACATGCCGGCCGACCTCGGCGAGTACTTCGGCTCCATGATCAACATGGACGACCCGCGGCACGCCAAGATCCGGCGGATCGTCTCGCGCGCCTTCTCGCCGCGCATGATCCAGCGGTTCGAGGACCAGGTGCAGGCCACCGCCGAGCAGATCGTCGAGGAGGTCCTGGCCAAGGGCGGCGGCGACTTCGTGACCGACGTCGCGGCCCGGCTCCCCTTGAAGATCATCTGTGACCTGATGGGGGTCGACGAGAGGCACTACAAGACCGTCTTCGACAACACCAACGTCATCCTCGCCGGCGCCGACCCCGAGTTCGTCCCCGACGACCCCGACCAGGTCGCGCTCCAGCTCCTCGAGGCCGGGCAGACCCTGAAGGACCTCGTCGAGGAGGTCGGCCGGCGGCGCCGCGACGAGCCGACCGGCGACCTCATCTCGGCCCTGGTCAACGCGAACATCGACGGCGAGTCGCTGACCGACCAGGAACTCGGGTCCTTCTTCATCCTCCTGGTCGTCGCCGGCAACGAGACCACGCGCAACGCCATCGCGCACGGTCTGCACCTGCTCACCGCCAATCCGGAGCAGCGGGAACTCCTCGTCTCGGACTTCGAGCGGTACATCCCGGGCACCGTCGAGGAGATCGTGCGGTACGCCTCGCCGGTGATCTGGATGCGGCGCACCGCGACCCGCGACACCGAGCTGAACGGCCATGAGTTCAAGGCCGGGGACAAGCTGCTGCTGTACTACTGGGCGGCCAACCGGGACGAGGCCGTCTTCACCGACCCCGAGGTCTTCGACATCACCCGGGACCCCAACCCGCACGTGGGCTTCGGCGGCCCGGGCCCGCACTTCTGCCTCGGCGCGCACCTGGCCCGCCGGGAGGTCACCGTGATGTTCCGCGAGCTGTTCCGCCGGGCTCCGGGCATTCGCGCCACCGGCGAGCCGGACCGTCTGCTGTCCAACTTCATCAACGGCATCAAGCACCTGCCCTACGCCGTCTGACGCCGGACCCGGTACGGCACCGCCGCCGGTGCGGCGTCGTACCCGGGTCCTCGGTGACCACAAATCGCCCGGTGTCCTTGCGTCTGCGATAGTCTTGAGGTATGCGATCTCGGCTGCTCCTCAGCCGGCCGCGTTGACCCGAGACGTCGACGCGGCAGCCCCTCCTGCGTGAGGGGCGTTCTCATGCAAGGGGCACGGTTCACCGCCAGCCGTAGCCGTGCGAATCAGACGAGGAATCCATGACAGGCGCCGACGAGAACTACGACCCACGGACGATCCAGGACAAGTGGCAGGCCCGGTGGGAGGAACTGAAGCCCTTCGCCGCGAGCGAGGACCCCGCTGATGAGCGGCCTCGCAAGTATGCGCTGGACATGTTCCCGTACCCCTCCGGCGATCTTCACATGGGTCACGCCGAGGCGTTCGCGATCGGCGACGTCATCGCCCGCTACTGGCTGCAGAAGGGGTACAACGTCCTGCACCCCATCGGCTGGGACTCCTTCGGCCTGCCGGCCGAGAACGCCGCGATCAAGCGCAATTCCCACCCCGCCGAGTGGACGTACACCAATATCGACACCCAGGCGGAGTCTTTCAAGCGGTACGGGATCTCCTTCGACTGGTCGCGCCGGCTGCACACCTCCGACCCGGAGTACTACCGCTGGAACCAGTGGCTGTTCCTGCGCTTCTACGAGCGCGGCCTGGCCTACCGCAAGGGCGGGCAGGTCAACTGGTGCCCCAAGGACCAGACGGTGCTGGCCAACGAGCAGGTCGTCAACGGGCACTGTGAGCGGTGCGGCTCGCTGGTCGAGAAGCGCGTTCTGACGCAGTGGTACTTCAAGATCACCGAGTACGCCGACCGGCTGCTGACCGACATGGCGGACCTGGAGTGGCCCGAGCGGGTGCTGCTGATGCAGCGCAACTGGATCGGCCGCTCGGAGGGCGCCGACGTCGCCTTCCAGATCGAGGGGCGCGCGGAGCCGGTCACCGTCTACACGACCCGGCCGGACACCCTGTTCGGCGCGACGTTCTTCGTCGTCGCCGCGGACGCCGCGCTGGCCGATGAGATCTGCGCGCCGGAGCAGCGCGCCGAGTTCGAGGCCTACCGCGACGCGGTAGGGCGCGAGTCGGAGATCGAGCGGCTGTCCGCCGACCGGGAGAAGACCGGCGTCTTCCTGGGCCGCTACGCGATCAACCCGGTGAACGGCGAGCGCATCCCCGTGTGGGCGTCCGACTACGTCCTGGCGGAGTACGGCCACGGCGCGATCATGGCGGTGCCCGCCCACGACCAGCGCGACCTGGACTTCGCCCGCAAGTTCGGCCTGCCGGTCCGCATCGTCGTCCAGACGGGAGAGGCGGACCCGGCCGAGACCGGGGTCGCCACCCCCGGCGAGGGCGAGCTGGTCAACTCCGGGCCCCTGAACGGCCTGGCCAAGGCCGCCGCCATCCCGCGGATCGTCGAGGTCCTGGAGGAGAAGGGCCTGGGCAAGGCCTCCGTCAACTACCGGCTGCGCGACTGGCTGATCTCCCGGCAGCGGTTCTGGGGCACGCCGATCCCGATCATCCACTGTGACGCGTGCGGCGAGGTGCCCGTCCCCGACGAGCAGCTGCCGGTGCGCCTGCCGGACGACCTGCGCGGCGCCGACCTGGCGCCGAAGGGCGTGTCGCCGCTGGCGGCGGCCCACGACTGGGTGAACGTCGAATGCCCCAAGTGCGGTGGTCCGGCCAAGCGTGACACCGACACGATGGACACCTTCGTCGACTCGTCCTGGTACTTCCTGCGGTACTGCTCGCCGGACTACACCGGCGGGCCGTTCGACGTGGAGAAGGTGCGCGAGTGGATGCCGGCCGACCAGTACACCGGCGGTGTCGAGCACGCCATCCTGCACCTGCTGTACGCGCGGTTCTTCACCAAGGTGCTGTACGACATGGGGATGGTGGACTTCACCGAGCCGTTCAAGCGGCTGGTCAACCAGGGCCAGGTCATCCTGAACGGCTCGTCGATGTCGAAGACGACCGGCAACCTGGTCGACCTGGGGGAGCAGATCGGCGAGTACGGCGTCGACGCCGTACGGCTGACGATGCTGTTCTCCGGTCCGCCGGAGGACGACATCGACTGGGCCGACGTGTCCCCGTCCGGCTCGGTGAAGTTCCTGGCCCGCGTGCACCGCGTGGCCGCCGACGTGACCTCCGTGCCCGGGGCCGACCCTGCGGCCGGCGACGTCGAGCTGCGCAAGGTGACGCACCGGACGATCGACGAGGTCACCCGGCTGGTCGAGGCGCACCGGTACAACGTCGCGATCGCGCGGATGATGGAGCTGACCTCCGCCGCCCGTAAGGCCATCGACGCCGGCCCGGGAGGGGCCGACCCGGCGGTGCGGGAGGCGGCCGAGACCCTGGCGGTCATCCTGTCGCTGGTCGCGCCGTACACCGCCGAGGAGATGTGGGAGCGGCTGGGCCGTACGGCTCCGGTGACCAAGGCGGGCTGGCCGACGGCCGAGGCCGCGCTGCTGGTCCAGGAGTCGGTCACCTGCGTCGTGCAGGTGGCGGGCAAGGTCCGCGACCGCCTGGAGGTGTCTCCGGACATCGCCGAGGGCGACCTGGAGCGGCTGGCCCTGGACTCGGAGAAGATCCGGGCGGCACTGGGCGACCGGGGCGTCCGCAAGGTCATCGTGCGTGCCCCGAAGATCGTGAACATCGTGCCCGCCTGACGGGCGAATCCACCCGGGTCGGTCGATGTCGCCGACCCGGGTGGGATCACATCTTGCGCAGGACCGCCACCACGCGGCCGAGGATCGTGGCGTCGTCGCCGGGGATCGGGTCGTACGCCGGGTTGTGCGGCATCAGCCAGACCTTGTCGTCGCGCCGCTTGAGCGTTTTGACGGTGGCCTCGCCGTCGATCATCGCCGCGACGATGTCGCCGTTCTCCGCGACGGGCTGCTGACGCACGACGACCCAGTCGCCGTCGGCGATGGCGGCCTCGATCATCGAGTCACCGGTGACGTTCAGCAGGAAGTGCGTGCCCTCGCCGACGAGCTGCCTGGGCAGCGCGAAGACGTCCTCGACGGCCTCCTCGGCGAGGATCGGGCCACCTGCGGCGATGCGGCCGACTAGCGGGACGTACGCGGGGGCGGGGCGTGCCGGGGCCTCCTGGCCATTGGTGATCTCGTACGCGTCGTGCTCGGACTCGGTGGCGACCGCCGAGGATCCGGGCATGCGGACGACCACCGCGCGCGGCCGGTTCGGGTCGCGCAGCAGGAAGCCCTTGCGCTGCAGTGTCCGGAGCTGGTGGGAGACGCTCGAGGTGCTGGTCAGCCCGACGGCCTCGCCGATCTCGCGCATCGAGGGCGGGTAGCCGCGCCGCTGGACCGAGTCCCTGATCACCTCCAGCACCTTGCGCTGGCGGACCGTCAGCCCGCTCTCGTCGCCTGGGCCGTCCGGCATTTCCCGAACCTTGCTCATGGTGTCTCCGATGGATGTCTTCTGCGGTGACGCGCGGCCGCCGGTATTTCACTCCCGTAGAGGGACGTTATCGCTTCTCCGGGAAATGATCAAACAGGTGTTCGAAAAATGTGGAATTTTACGGTCCGGGCCTATGTCGGCTTTAACTCGTACATGTGTTCGATAATAATTCCTGTCCGGCCGTTGGTGAAGGGCGGATGTCATCGCCGGGCTTCGTCGCACGGTCGGCGCACCGAAGGGGGTGGTCGCCGTCGTGCGCCGGGGCGGGACATGGCAGGCTTGGGCGCTGGGGGTGCGCCCGCGCGAGAGCGCCGGCGCAATGTGATCCACTTCACCGTTCCGACCGTCGGCGGCGTCTCCGCAGGTCGATGAGGGTGAGGCATGTCCTGGCGGCGGATCGTCGCGTCCAGCGGGGGGCGCGACACGCCGGTGGAGGCGGCGGATCTCCTCGTGAGCGGGCTCTTCTCGCCGGGTGCCTCATGTGGGTTGCGATGCCCTCGGTCGGGCTCTACGGTTGGACCACAACATCTAGTAGTTACATGGATGTAGTTCACCATAGGTTGTGGTTACAAGGTGAGGTTCGCGCAGAAGGCGCGTGACTCGCTGTCAGGGGGAGGAGTCCGGAGGCATGCACTGCCCGTTCTGCCGACACACCGACAGCAGGGTCATCGACAGCCGGGCGACCGACGACGGATCCGCCATCCGGCGCCGTCGCTCGTGCCCGGAGTGCGGTCGTCGCTTCACCACCCAGGAGACGGTCCTCATGATGGTCGCCAAGCGCAGTGGCGTCACTGAGCCGTTCTCCCGGGAGAAGATCATCGCTGGAGTGCGCCGGGCGTGTCAGGGCCGTCCCGTGAACGAGGACGCGCTCGCCATGCTCGGGCAGCGGGTCGAGGAGGCGATCCGGGCGACCGGGAACGCCGAGATTCCCTCGCACCAGGTCGGGCTGGCGATCCTCGGCCCGCTCCGCGAACTGGACGAGGTCGCGTACCTGCGATTCGCCTCCGTCTACCGGGGGTTCGAGACGCTCGACGACTTCGCCAAGGAAATCGAATCGCTGCGCGTGGCGAACGGCGGCGACGCCCTGTCCTAGGGCGGTGCCCGCGCCGCGGGCTGTACGGGTAATCCTGGAGGTGGGCCTGGTGTGCCCGAGAAGGGGGATGTCATGACAGAGACGGTGAGCGGCTCAGCCCGACGGGGTAAGGCGGGCCGCAAGGGCGTGAAGATGGAGCGCATCTTCACGCGGCCGGGCGTCCACCCGTACGACGACGTCGCGTGGGAGCGGCGCGACGTCATCATGACCAACTGGCGCGACGGGTCGGTGAACTTCGAGCAGAAGGGCGTCGAGTTCCCCGCGTCCTGGTCCGTCAACGCGGTCAACATCGTCACGTCGAAGTACTTCCGCGGCGCTGTGGGCACCCCGCAGCGCGAGTGGAGCCTGAAGCAGCTGGTCGACCGGGTCGTCGGGGTCTACACCGAGACCGGCGTCAAGCACGGCTACTTCGCCTCCGACGAGGACGCCGAGATCTTCGACCACGAGCTGAAGCACGCCCTGGTCAACCAGGTGTTCAGCTTCAACTCGCCGGTCTGGTTCAACGTCGGCACGGCCTCTCCGCAGCAGGTCAGCGCCTGCTTCATCTTGTCGGTGGACGACACGATGGAGGCGATCCTGGACTGGTACAAGGAAGAGGGCGTCATCTTCAAGGGCGGCTCCGGGTCGGGTGTGAACCTCTCCCGCATCCGCTCCAGCAAGGAGCTGCTGTCCTCCGGCGGCACCGCGAGCGGCCCGGTGTCGTTCATGCGCGGCGCCGACGCCTCCGCGGGCACCATCAAGTCCGGTGGCGCGACCCGCAGGGCGGCGAAGATGCTCGTCCTCGACGTCGACCACCCCGACGTCGAGGAGTTCATCGAGACCAAGGCGCGCGAAGAGGACAAGATCCGCGCGCTCCGCGACGCCGGCTTCGACATGGACCTCGGCGGCAAGGACATCGTCAGCGTCCAGTACCAGAACGCCAACAACTCCGTCCGCGTCTCCGACGAGTTCATGCGCGCGGTCGAGTCGGGCGACTCCTTCGGCCTGCGCGCCCGCCGTACGGGCGAGGTCATCGAGCGGGTCGACGCCAAGGGCCTGTTCCGCAAGGTCGCCAAGGCGGCCTGGGAGTGCGCGGACCCGGGCATCCAGTACGACGACACGATCAACGACTGGCACACCAACCCCGAGACCGGGCGTATCACGGCCAGCAACCCGTGCTCGGAGTACATGAGCCTGGACAACTCGTCCTGCAACCTGGCCAGCATCAACCTGCTGAAGTTCCTGGGCGAGGACAACACCTTCGACGTCGCGCGGTTCGTCAAGCTCAGCGAGCTGGTCATCACCGCGATGGACATCTCCATCACGTTCGCGGACTTCCCGACCGAGAAGATCGGCGAGACGACGCGCGCGTACCGGCAGCTCGGCATCGGCTACGCCAACCTCGGCGCGCTGCTGATGGCGACCGGCCACGCGTACGACTCCGAGGGCGGGCGCTCGCTCGCGGGGACCATCACCTCGCTGATGACCGGCGTGGCCTACCGCCGCTCCGCCGAGCTCGCGGCCGCCGTCGGCACGTACGAGGGCTACGCCCGCAACGCCGAGGCGCACAAGCGCGTCATGCGCAAGCACGCCGTCGCCAACGACGAGATCCGCACGCTCGACGAGATGGACAAGTCCATCCACCTCGAGGCCACCAAGCAGTGGCAGCAGTGCCTCAAGCTCGGCGAGCGGAACGGCTACCGCAACGCCCAGGCGTCGCTGCTCGCGCCGACCGGCACGATCGGCCTCATGATGGACTGCGACACGACGGGCATCGAGCCCGACCTGGCGCTGGTCAAGTACAAGAAGCTGGTCGGCGGCGGCTCGATGCAGATCGTCAACAACACCGTGCCGCGCGCCCTCAAGAAGCTCGGCTACCAGCAGGAGCAGATCGAGGCGGTCGTCGAGTACATCTCCGAGCACGGCCACGTCGTCGACGCGCCCGGCCTGCGCACCGAGCACTACGAGGTCTTCGACTGCGCGATGGGCGAGCGGGCCATCAGCCCGATGGGCCACGTGCGGATGATGGCCGCGGTGCAGCCGTTCCTGTCCGGCGCGATCTCCAAGACCGTGAACATGCCGGAGCAGGCCACCGTCGAGGACGTCGAGAAGATCTACTTCGAGGGCTGGAAGCTCGGCCTGAAGGCGCTCGCGATCTACCGCGACAACTGCAAGGTCGGCCAGCCGCTGTCGGTGGCCAAGAAGAAGACCGAGGAGAAGGTCGAGGAGGCGCCGGCCCCGGTCGTCGAGCGCGGCCCGGTCCGCACCCGCCTGCCCAAGCAGCGGTCCGCGACGGTCACCCGGTTCTCCGTCGGCGGCGCCGAGGGCTACATGACCGCCTCGAGCTACCCCGACAACGGGCTCGGCGAGGTGTTCCTCAAGCTCGGCAAGCAGGGCTCCACCCTGGCGGGCGTGATGGACGCCTTCTCGATGGCGATCTCCATCAGCCTCCAGTACGGCGTGCCGCTGGAGACCTGGGTCGAGAAGTTCACCAACATGCGGTTCGAGCCGGCGGGCATGACCGACGACCCGGACATCCGCATGGCGACCTCGATGATGGACTACATCTTCCGTCGCCTCGCCCTGGACCACCTGCCGTACGAGACGCGCGCCGAGCTGGGGATCTTCTCCGCCGAGGAGCGCACCGCGCAGGCGGAGGGCCAGGACCCCGCGTCCCTCCACACGGAGGACGACGTCGACCGTGAGTCGCTCGCCCAGTCGGTCCCGGTCGAGCAGCCGAAGGCCAAGGAGCCCGAGCCGCCCGCGGCCGCGCACTCCTCGACCGAGCTGATCGAGAGCCACCAGGGCCGTACGGCCGACGCGCCGCTGTGCCTCACCTGCGGCACGAAGATGCGCCCGGCCGGCAGCTGCTACGTCTGCGAGGGCTGCGGCTCCACCAGCGGCTGCAGCTGAATTTGGGCGTCTGCCAGGCGTGAATTAACTGGTCAGAGCGGTGGGGGCGAGTACTCGCCCCCACCGCTCTTCAGCGTGCGCGGCACGCCTCGTTGCGTTCGATGCAACAGGGCGGTCGGGGGGAGACGGGCTTGAGAGGCGGAGAGCTGTTACCGGCTGTTGGGAGGATAGGGGTCGGGTCTGACGTTCTGGGTGGGCAGGCTTGGTCTAGAGTTGCGGGTGGTTTGCCTGGTTGGGGTGGTCTTTCTATGGGGTTTGCAGTGTGACCGCGGTGATGCCGTTGGGGGACGGAGATCCGGAGTCGGTGGGGCCGTACCGGATTGTGGCCAGGCTGGGGCGGACTGGTCCGGGGCCGGCCGGGTTGGAGCGGGTGTACCTGGGTCGTGGGCCGGAGGGACGGTTGGTCAGCGTCCGGATGGTACGACCGCAGTTCGCCGACGATGCGGGGTTCCGGGCGCGGTTTCGAGATGGTGTGGCCGCGGCGCAGCAGGTCTCGAGCCGGTACGTGGCCGCTGTGGTCGACGCTGGGCCTGATGACGCCGTGCCGTGGCTGGCGACAGAGTTCGTTGCCGGTCTGAGCCTGGACCATGCGGTGATGATCAGGGTGCGCGTTGAGGGGCGGATCGTCGGTGGCCGGTTCGACACGGCAGCGACGCTGTGGCTGGCGGCGTGTCTGGCCAAGGGGTTGAACCACATCCACAGGGCGGGCCTGGCACATGGGGACGTCAAGCCGTCCAGTGTCGTGGTGACCGGTGACGGGGCCCGGCTGATCGGCTGGAATGTCGCCAGGCATGGCGGGGAGGCAGGGCGGGGCTGGCCGGCCGGAGCGCCGCGCTACCTGGCGCCCGAACAGGTCGAAGGCCGGCCTGCGGTCTGGGCGAGCGACATGTACTCGCTGGGCTGTGTGATCTGCAAAGCCAGGGACGGGCAGGACGTGTTCGTCCGGTGGCCGCGCTGGCCGAAAGGCACGAAGCGGGTCGAGGTGGGCAGCTCTCCGTATTCGACAACGCTGTTCCCCGACGAGCTACGCCGGGTGTTCGAGCCCTGCCTGGCCCATGACCCCGCCGACCGGCCGAAGCCGCTGAGACTACTGAAGCTGATCGGCGCACTCCGTCGGCCCGATCAGCCGTGGCTGCCCGCGATACATGATGCGATCGCCCGGCAGCGGGTCCACATCGAGGAGTTGCTGGACCAGATGCCGTCCAGTCCCGCTCGGGCAGGGACCATGATGACCAGAACCGCCCGGCGGAGCGCACTCCGACCGGTCGGCGAGCCGCTGTTTCGATCTTCTACCTGCACCGACAGTCTGGTCTTCAGCCCCGACGGCCGATTCCTGGCAACCAGCGGCGACCGCGACCCCGTGCATCTGTGGGATATCGCCGGTCACCTGCCACTGGGCGAGTCCACCGCAGGTCCGGCCCGGCCATCAGGCAAGGACCGGACTCCCCTACATCCGCGTACCGCCACCTACCCCGCCCGCGGCGCCCAGGTGGCGTTCAGCCCCGACGGCCAGGTGCTGGCCATCGGCGGTCACCGAGTCGTCCCGGGCCTGGACCCGGCGGGAGGAGACGAGCGTGTGGAGGTCATCGTCTGCCTCTGGGACATCGCCGGTCGCCGGCGACTCGGCCAGCCCCTGGTCGGTGTGCTACCGGTGATCGGCGATTTCGGCCCTGTCACCGGCGTGGTGTTCAGCCTCGACGGCCGCTTCGTGGCCGTGGCCTGCGCCGGGGCGGGCGTGGTGTGGTGGGACATCGCACGCCGTGTGGAGGCTGGTCGGCTGACCGGCGTGGAGGGCGTGGTCTTCAGCCCCGATGGCCGTACCTTCGCCGCCACCGCCGACTACGACGTCCACCTGTGGACCATGCGCAGCCGCCGCCACAGCGGTACGCCCCTCACCGACCTGGGCAGCTACAACGCGAAGCGCAACGCAATCGCCTTCAGCCCACACGGTCACGCCGTGGCCGTCTCCCAGAACGCCACCTCCACCGTCCGCTGCTGGGACGTGGCCGACCACCGGCAGATCGGGCCTCCCCTCACCCTCCCGACCGTCCTGGGTTTCGCTGACCTGCGCCACATCTCCGTCGCCTACAGCCCCGACGGCCGTACCCTGGCCACCGGCGACCACGACGGCGTCATCAACCTGTGGAGCCCCCACACCGGCCGGCGCATCTGCGAACCCCTCACCGGACACCTCGGCCCCATCACCTGCGTCGCCTTCAGCCCCGACGGCCACACCCTCGCCACCAGCGACCGCGAAGGCACGACAGCACTGTGGAACCTGGACCCACCCAGGCCCTGAGTACTCCACTGGTCAGAGCCACAGCGGCAGGTGCAGCAGGAGGTCGGTCCGCCGAAGACGACCCCGTCGTCTGCCACCGCTGCGACTCCCACGGCTGCAGCAATCCCGACCACCGCCACCGCGACCCCACCGGTCCGCTCGCCGACCTCCGCGGCCCCGCCGGACGAACCCACGCCATCGCCCCAAGCCGTCCGCGACGGACTACGCCGCCGGAGACTCCATCCCCCAGATCGAGGCCCGCATCGCGGCAGCCCAGGCCGTAGGCCTCCCCCTCACCCTCTGGTGACCCGAGGGGAATAGCACGCACTCCGAATAAGTGCTCTGCCCCAGTATTTCGGGCGCCGTTAACGTGTGAAGTACCTGGTCAGAGCGGGGGGCCGACGGGTGATCGGCTCCCCGCTTCTGTCGTGCCCTGCCGATGTTGCATGCGACGCAACACGGATGGAGGCCGGCGAGCTGAGGGGGGATTGTCCTGGCGAGCGCGTCCACGTCCGGTCTCTGAGAGGGTCTGCATGGCGGCAAAGGACCTGTGAGCCGTGCCAGGGGTGGCGATCCGGTCGTACCCGGACGATCGACCTTCCTGCTCCCCGTCGAGCCTGCTACTTGATAAGTTTAATTAGCTCTTGGGATGGGTTATCAACTTGTCGAGCCGCTCTGTCGCGCGGTCGGCCGTCGAGGTGTGGAGGTGTGGCGTGGGCAGGGGGCGACCGAGTAGGGCGGTCGTGTACCAGCGGCTCGACAAGGCTCTGACCGAGCTGAACCAAAGGTACGGCGGTCTGCCGGACCCGCGCGAGGCACGGGCGATCTGGGATGACATCTGGCATCTGGAGGCCCATCACTCGACCGCCCTGGAAGGGAACACGCTGGTGCTGCGCGAGGTGCAGCTGCTGTTGGATCAAGGGCGGGCGGTCGGCGCGAAGTCTTTGAAGGAGTACAACGAGGTCCGTGGATATGCCGATGCCGCGCGATGGGTCTACCGGCAGGCGCTCGAGCCCGGGGATTGGCACGACGGAAGACTCCTGACGGTAGGGGAAGTGCGTCAGATCCACCACATGGCCATGACGCCCGTCTGGGACGTCGCGCCGCACCCAGATGCCACCGAGCGTGAGTCACCGGGGAACTTCCGAGAACACGACATACAGCCGTTCTCCGCCGGCATGGTGCCGCCGGCCTGGCCGCTCGTCCCTGCTTGCTTGGAGGAGTGGATCGGGCAGGTCTGCCTGCTGGGCAAGGAGGCCGGTGCAGACGACGACGGCCAGCCTCTTCCGGGGCGCCTCGCGCGGCTGCACAACACCTTCGAGCAGGTGCACCCCTTCATTGACGGGAACGGCCGAACCGGCCGCCTGGTCCTCAATCTGATCTTGGTGCGTCTGGGATACCCGCCCGTGATCATCTTCAAGAAGCAGCGAGACGCCTACCTGATGGCGATGCAGCGAGCGGACGCTGGCGACCCCGGATCGCTGGGTGAGCTGATCGCACGGGCGATGCATGACAACCTGAACCGGTTCATCGTGCCCAATATGGCAGGACCGGCTCGCATGGTTCCCCTTGTAGCGCTCGTCGATGAGGAGTTCTCGCTCCCCGCCCTCCGACAGGCGGCACAGCGCGGGCGGTTGGAGGCGTTTCAGGGACACGATGGGATATGGCGCAGTTCCCGCAAGGCCGTGGACGCATACCGGGAATCAAAACATCGGCGGAGGCCCAGGCAGGAGTGAACGACGAGAGTGTGTCGGCGGGCTCGGTGCAAGGCGGGTGACGGCCGACTGCCCCTGGCCGCCTGTCGGCCTGAGGAATACCGCACCCGTCGAATAAGTGCACTGCCCCAGTACTCTCCGAGGTGATCCGGTCCAACCGGCACTCGGCACGTCGGTGACGGTGGAGGCACTGTTGTGTCGGCAAGGGGCTCGGCTTTGACGGCCGAGCCCCTTCGCCATTGAGCCTGGGGGCCGGCGGCATCGAGATCAGACCCGTCAGCGCTCTGACCTGCTCACATGCTCTGGCGGTACGTGTGCGCAAGGCGGTCCTGGAGCTTGGCGTGGCGGAACTGGTAGACCGGCCCCACTTGGCGTAGTAGCCCGGTCCGGTGCGCGTCGTCGAGGAAGCGCATCAGCTCCCGGGGGACGTGCCGCTGCGTGCTGAGGAGGGTCACGGTGCCGAGGTAGACCGAGCTCGCGGTCGCGGTCCCGATATAGCGGGCGGGTACGAATAGCAGCAGGACGACGGCCAGGACGACGCCGGCGCCGTCCAGGCTCAACGCCAGCGGCAGCACCATCGACCCCTTCACTAGACCGACCATCAACCCGAATACGAACCCGCCCAGAAGCACGGTTGTGATCGTGCGACCGATGCTCAACTGCAGGTCGCGGCGGAGCGTGCCGGCCGGAGTCTGTGCCAGATCGTCCGGCAGCGGGGACGCCGCCCACCCCAGCAGGCCGGTTATCAACCCGACGATGAGCCCGCCCGCCAGCCCGACCGCCAACGCGGTCGTCAGGGGGATGGCCCCGAGCTCGCCCACGGCCACGGAGATCAGTCCGATCGCCGCGCCCCCCGCCAGTTTGACCGTGAGGCTTCGCGCGAGCGCACGGCCACGGCCGCGCAACCGCAGGCTGGCATGGGCCGGTTGCGTTGCGAGCTCCGCCATGAGCCCGATGCCCGCCCCGATGGCGAATCCGCCCACCAGCCCTCCCGTGAGCCCGGCCATGGGGTTGGTCGACAGCCTGCCCAGTGCGCCGGCGAGCGCGCCCACCGATCCGAACGCCGATCCCAGCACCAGCCCGACCAACAGCCGGTGAACGAGCCGGATTCGCGTCGTGTGGTGCAGGCGCCACCAGGCGATGTCGCGGCCTCCGATGGCATGCAGGTGGTCGGCGAGGAACGCCAGCCAGCGTTTGGCAGCATCGGGATCCCAGCTACGGCTGGGACGGTACGGGTCGCCGTTGCCGTGGGGAGATCGGGCGGTGATGGCCGCGTGGACGAGGTGGTCGAGCAGGTGGTCGGTGATCTCGGTGGCGGTGGGGAAGCGGTGGGTGTCCAGCAGTTCGCCGGGATCGGTGCCGGTGTCGATGTAGACCTTGCGGAGCAGCCAGAGCTCCAGCGGGGTGGTGAGCGCTCGCGTGATCGGCGCGTTCCGGTCGGCGAGGGCGGACATCAGATCCCGCCAGTCACCGTCGGAACGTTCCCGGAGACAGCTCCGTAGGTAGGCGGCGGCGTCGCCCGGGCGCAACGGGTCGGGTTCGATGACGGCACCGCCCGTGAGGACGGCACCACCGAGGCGGGTGATCGCCGCTTCGTACTCCGCGGTGCGGCAGGTGAGTATCAACGGGTCGTCCGCCGTCGCGGCGTTCAGCGCGACGAGCGCGTCGGGGCGTACCTCTTCGGGCAGTTCGTCTAAGCCGTCGAGCACAGGCAGGATCCTGCGCTGGGTGATCAGCGTGGTGGCCGCGTCGGGCCCGAAGTCGGCTGCGCGCAGCGCCGGATAGGTCTGGGTGAGCCGGCGGGCGAGCCAGTCGCGCAGCGGCTCGTCGGCGGGGCGCCAGTCCGACACCGACAGCAGCACGGGCACCGGCTGGTCGGGCTCGTATCGTCGGAGCAGTTCGCGGAGCAGGAGTACGGCCAGGGTGGTCTTGCCCATGCCGGGGTCACCGAGGATCACCAGTCGCCGCCGGGGGAGCCGGCGAAATTCCTCCGCCAGCTCGCTGATGCGGTCGGTACGTCCGGTGAACCGGCGTCGCCCGTGGCCGCGCAAGGTGCGCAGCGGATTCGGGCGGAGGACGTGGTCGTGGAGGTCCATGACGGGAAGCTGGGTGAGTCGCCAGCGCACCGCCAGTGGGGTGGGGGAGTCCAGCCGCCGGGCGAGGATCTCCTCTCTCCACTGGGCCAACACCAGGCCCGCCAGCGTCCGATGGGCGTGGTCCACCTGGTTGGCCGTTGGCGAGCTGGCGGCCGAGGGGTCGGCGCGCCGCCACCATTCCAAGATCACCGTACCCACGGGGACCAACGTGACGGCGAGGACCAGCGAGCCGAGTTGCGCCCAGTTCGACGCGGCCTGGAGCCCCTTGGTGAAGAGGACATGGATCAGCCAGACGAGCCCGCCGCCGGTCCCGGCAGCCAGTGTCACCAACGCCGCGGCGGCCAGTGCGCGCCGTCGTCGCAGACTCCTGCTGTCCATCGGACACATGATGCCAAGCCGAAATACGCGGATGGGCGACGAAGCGAGAACACGGCCCGGCCCGGGTTTCCAGGCGCGGCTTTCGTCCGGTTGATCCTCCTCGCTTACACTATTACAAGGATTACAATGGACCGTGATCCACTGCGGGGAGGGGACGGGCGCCGATGAGCCTTCGTCAGTTCGAGTACGCCCTGGCCGTTGCCGAGGAGGGCTCGGTGACGGCGGCGGCGGAACTGCTGCACGTTGCTCAACCGTCGGTGTCCCAGCAGATCCGCGGCCTGGAGCGGGAACTCGGCGTGAAACTGTTCGCCCGCACGCCGACCGGACTGGTGCCCACGGTGGCCGGCCGCGCGTTCCTGCGGGAGGCGCAGGTCGCGGTGAGCGCGGCACGGCGGGCGAGGGCGACGGCGCGGGCCGGCGCCGACGAACTGGTGGGCGAGCTGGTGGTCGCGGTGCAGATGGGCTTCGGCGCGCGGCAGCTGCCGGGCGCGTTGGGCGCGCTGCGCCGCCGCTTCCCGCGGCTGGAGGTCACCGTCTTCGAGGAGCCGAGCTCCGCCGAGATGGAGCGGCTGGGGCGCCGGGGCGTGCTGGACCTCGCCCTGATGGCGGCGTGCGAGCAGTCCCCCGACGACGCCCACCACCTCGGCGACGAGGAGTTCGTCGTGGTGCTGGGCGCCGGGCACCGGCAACTCGCAGCGGACCGGGTCGAGCTGCGCGAACTGGAGGGGGAGCCGTGGGTGAGGTTCGACCGCGACAGCGCGCTCGACGGCGTGCTGACGGGCGTGCTGCGGGACAACGAGCTGACCCCGACCACGGCCGCCCGCGTCTCCCAGACGGCGACGGCCGTGCGCTGGGCCGCCCACGGGCTGGGGGTGACGCTCGTCCCCGCCTCCGTGGTGCCCTCCGATCACGAGCACCTCGTGCGCCCGGTGCTCCCGGTCGTGTCCCAGCCCGTCATCGCCGTGATCCGGCACGACGCGGGCCCGGCGGAGTCGGCCCTGCTCGAACTCCTGCGTCAGGAGACCTGGCACCAGTCCGCTTTCTTCGCACCGGTGTCCTGACGGCCGAGAAGAAAGCGGGCGCCGCTGAATTCTTTTTGTCGAAACCGGCGTTCCGGAATGCCGTCGGCGTCAGCCCCTGGGGAATTCGCCGCCGTCCACGTAGAGATTGCTCCCGGTCAGCCAGCTCGCCCGGTCGGACACGAGGAACAGCACCGCGTTGGCGATGTCGTCGGGCTGACCATCGCGCCCCAGCGGGGTGGTGTTGTTCGCGCCCGGCCCCGCGCCCAGGCGCGCCCACTGCTCCCGCGTCGCTTCGCCGCCGGGGGTGGCGGTTCGGCCGGGAGACACGGTGTTGACCCGGACTCCGAACGGGGCCAGCTCCGAGGCCAGTCCCCGGCTGTAGTTCTCCAGCGCCGCCTTCGCCGCCGTGTAGTGCAGGAACGGCGCCACCGGGGTGGGGACCGCGGCCGAGGAGACGTGCACGATCATCCCCGAACGCCGTTCCCGCATCCCCGGCGTCAGCAGCGAGTCCAGCCGCACCGACGCCAGGAGGTTCAGGGCCAGCGCGTCCTGCCACTCCTCGTCGGGGATGGCCGAGCTGCCCTTGTGCGGCCGCGCCCCACCCGCGTTGTGGACCAGGATGTCCACCCCGCCGAGCGCCTCTTGCGCGGCCGCGGCGAGCGCCTCCGCTCCGGCCCGTGTCCGTACGTCGGCCGCCACGAAGGTGGCACCCTCCGGCACCGTGCTCGTCGCCGACCTGGCGGTCGCGAGCACCGCGGCGCCCGCGTCCAGGAGCCGGCGCACGACGGCCGCTCCGATTCCGCGAGAACCACCCGTGACCAGGGCCCGCTTTCCCGCGAGTTCTCGCGTTTCCGATCCATTCTCGATCGTGGTCATTCTGCCGGTCCTCTCGATCGCGTGTTCGTCCGCTCGACGGAAAAAGGACTGCCCAGAGCGCGAATCTTCAGAGAAATCGCGGTGCGCACCTCATCGAGCCGTTTCACGCTACGTCCGGAAAAGAACGAGAGGCAAAGACGAAATGTCAGCAGGCGCCATAGGGAATTCCTATGGCCACCGGCCCCTCCGCGGATCGAGGCGACCCCGGGGGGAGTCGACGAGACGTCGACTCCCCTCTTCCGTCCAGGCCCGGGAGTCGGGTTCGACGCTTGCTCACCGGCCGGCGCCGGACCCGGTGCTGACGATCGGCGGTGCGGTGGCCTCGTCGATGCCGCCGGCGGCCTGATGGGCGAGGGCGTCGTCGATCGCGTCGACGTCGTGCAGGTAGGCGTGGAAGGAGGTGATCTTCCCGTTGTGGATGTGCAGGATGTGGGCGCCGGTGTTGGTGTAGGTGCTGCCGTCGAGCAGGGTCGCCGTGTTGGTCCACTCGACGCCGACGGTGGTGTCCCAGGGCCATCCGGCGACGGCCACGGACCGCACGTCGAATCGGAGACCGGGGAGCACTCGGTAGAGCCGTTCCAGCCACGCTGCCACGTCGGCGCGGTTGGAGCGTTCCCCGCCGAGCGCACCCGTGCTCGGGAACGTGTGGTGCACGTCGGGGCTCATCGCGTTGACCAGATCCATGCTTCCCTGCGACAGGGCGGCGAATGCGGCGCGGACGTTGTGCCGGACGAACATGCGATACATCTGGATTTCCTCCTCAGGGTGAGCGGTCGGGGGCGGGCGGATTCAGCGGTGCACGACGATCCCCAGCCGGCGCCGGGCCGGTGTGGGCCGTGGACGCCGCTTCGGGTGCGCGGAGGGCGGCCGTGCGGGGTGGGTCGTGACGGTCATCGAGCCTCCTCGGTCGAGAGCGACTTTGACAGTGTCAAAGTTGACAGAAACGACAGTGCCATGCGAGTTTGACGCTGTCAAACTACTGTGCGGAAGGAGGTCCTCGTGAGCCCGGTCTCAGACCCGGCGTACCCATCGGACGTACGCGCCGCGCTGCTCGACGCCGCCCATGCCGAACTGGTCGAACGTGGAGTGAGCGGGCTGAGCCTGCGGGCCATCGCCGAGCGGGCGGGCGTGTCCCGGGCGACGCCGAAGTGGCACTTCGGCGACCGCGCCGGCCTGCTGACCGCGGTCGCCGCGGCAGGCTTCCGCCGGCTCGGCGAGGCACTCGGCACCGCCGCCGCCGACGCCGGACCGGACGCGTCCGCCCGGTTCACGGCGCTCGGACGGGCCTATCTCCGGTTCGGCCTGGACAATCCGGCGCTGTTCGACCTGATGTTCCGCCCGGACCAACTCCACGCCGACGACCCGAACCTGCAGGCCGCTCAGCAGGATTCGTTCGCCGTCCTGCGGCAGGCCACGGCCGGCATGGGCGGGCGACCGCAAGAGACAGAGGCGTCGCAGGAGCTGGCATTGCTGGCCTGGGCGGCCGCCCACGGCCTGGTCGCCCTCGTCCGCGACGGCGCACTGCAGGCGATGACCGGGAGCACCGTGCAGGGCACCGCGCAGCTGGCCCATTCGCTGGTCGACCGTTTCACGAACGACATGCGACCGCCCGAGCGCACCGGCTAGATGCGCCTGGCCGACCGCTCCGCGAAGCCCACACCCCCTAGCCCTGGACGGTCGGGCGGATGGTGATCTCGCCGATCTCGACGTCGTGAGGCTGTTCGATGGCGAAGGCGATGGCGCGGGCGACGGCTTCTGGTGCGATGGCGAATTCGGCCATGTTGCGGCGGGCCTCGCGGACGTCGGCGTTGTCGACGGAGTCGACGAGTTCGGTGCGGACATAGCCCGGCGACACCGCGGTCGTCCGGAGCATGCCGTCGGTCGACTCCTGTCGCAGTGCTTCCAGGAGCGTGCGGACGGCGTTCTTGGTCGCGGCGTAGACCGCCTGGGTGGGGACGATCTTCAGGCCGGACGTCGACACCGTGGTCACGAGGTGGCCCTGGCCCTGCCGGCGGAACACCGGCAGAGCGGCGGCGATGCCGTGGAGCACTCCGTGCAGATTGACGTCGATCATCGCGGACCAGCCGTCGACGTCGAGGTCGGCCATGGGCCCGATCTTGGCGATGCCGGCGTTGCCCACCAGCACGTCGAGCCGGCCGAACTCCGCCACGGCCCGGCCGACGAGTCCTTCCAGGTCCTCGCGGCGAGTGACGTCGGTGGCGCACGTGATGGCACGTCCACCGCGGTCGCGGATGTCCTGGGCGAGCTCGTCGAGGCGCTGGGTCCGGCGCGCGCCGAGGACGACGGCCGCGCCGTGCTCGGCGAGCAGGAGCGCCGTGGCCTCGCCGATGCCGCTGCTCGCCCCGGTGATGGCGACGACCTTGCCGCTGATGGCTGGCATGGGGGATCCCTCCAAAGTAAAGTGGACACGTGTCCGTATAGCTCCGAACGTTACCGGACACGTGTCCGCTTAGCCAGCCGCCGAGCAGAGGAACGATGGACTCAACCCGCCGCCGGGCCGACGCGGCCGACAATCGCGCACGGATCATCCGCGTCGCACGAGAGGTCCTCGCCAACGCGGATGAGGTGAAGCTCAACGCGATCGCCAAGCAGGCGGGGGTCGGCCAGGGCACTCTCTACCGCCACTTCCCGACCCGTGAGGACTTGCTCGCCGAGGTCTACCGGGAGGACGTCGACGAGCTCGTGGCGGCGGCGCCGGTGCTGCTCGCCGAACATGAGCCCCTCACCGCGCTGGCCCGCTGGTTCGACCAGGTGGTCGACTACGCGCAGGTCAAGCGCGGAGTGCTCGCCGCCGTCGAAGCGTCGGTGTGGCGGGACCTCTCCGCCCACAGCCTCGGCCCCATCGGCGACGCGCTGACCGTGCTCCTCGACGCCGGCAAGGCCGACGGGACCGTCCGTCCGGACGTCGACGCCCGCGACGTCATCCTCCTCATCGGCTACCTGACCCGCCTCGAGCAGGCCGAGTGGGACACCCGCGCCCGGCACCTGCTCCACGTCGTCCTCGACGGACTGCGCCGTCGCGAGTAGCCCGCCGCCGCCGGACCCGGCGATCAGTGCGCGACGGTGACGACGATCTTGCCGATCTGCGCGTTCGACTCCAGGTACCGGTGGGCCTCGACGATCCGCTCCAGGTCGAAGGTGCGGTCCACGACGGGCCGGAAGGCGCCCGAGCGCAGCCCGGAGGTCACGAAGGCCGCAGCCCGGCGCAGCCGCTCGGGCCGTCTCGTCGTCTCGTACAGGGTGTAGGTGCGCATGCTCAGCGCGGGCATGCCGAGGTCGAGCCCCGGATAGGGGGTCGGTTCGCCGCTCAGCCCCCCGTACACCAGGTGCGTGCCCTCGTCGGCGACCACCTTGGCCAGCTCCATCACGCCGGGACCGGCCACCGCGTCGAAGACGAATTTGGCGCCCCGTCCGCCGGTCGCCGCCAGCACCCGCTCGACCACGTTCTCCGACTCGGTGACGATCACCTCCGCCGCGCCCTCCTTCAGCAGTGCCTCCTTCTTGGCGGCGGTACGGGTGAGGGCGATCGGCGTGGCGCCGATGCGGTCGGCGACATGGATGGCGGCCAGTCCCACGCTGCTGGACGCGGCGTTCAGCACCACCGTGTCTCCGGGGCGCATCCCGCCCACCTCCACCAGCGCGCCGTAGGCCGTGACGTACGGCATCCACACCGCCGCGCCCTCGGCCGCGCCGAGCCCTTCGGGACGGCGCACCACCGCCGCGGCGGGCACGATCGCCCGCTCGGCGTAGACCCCGTAGTCGTTCTGCGAGAACGCGGGCACGGTGCTGACCGCCTGCCCGGGCCGCAGCCCGGTGACGCCCTCGCCGACCGCCTCGATCTCACCGGCGGCCTCGGTGCCCAGCCTGGCGGGGAACCGCTTCACCGACTCGATGTAGTGGCCGGTCCGCCACATCACCTCGGCCCGGTTCAGGCCGATCGCGTCCACCCGGATCCGTACCTCGCCCGGCCCCGGCTCGCCGACCTCCAGGTCCTCCAGCCGCATCACCTCGGGGCCGCCGAGCTCGTGGAACCGCACCGTCCTGGTCATCGTGTCGTCCTTCCGTGACGTCGTGGTGCCCCAACTCAAGCGCGAAGGTACGATCGCTGTCAAACTTCGATCAGTATCGTACTTTGGTAGAGCCCCTTGCCGCCGACGAAGTGACGTGATGGCGGCGAGCCGAAAATCGGGTGCACTGCCTGGGGCGACGTGTTCATACTCATGCAAGGATCGGCTTGCTCGGTTCGGTGTCGAGGACCTGCAAGGTGCTCTGGCCGCGACCGGACGCGAGTTGCTGGTCCTGGAGGTGGAGGAGTCCACGGACGGCTTGGTGAAGGACATGACGGACGTGCTCACGTCGATGTGCGCGCGCCTGTACGGGCAATGGGCAGCGAAGAACCGTGCAGCTCGTGCGGTGGCGGCGGCGACCGGGGAGGCCTGCGGGTGAAGAAGTTCGAGCCGCGCCCTGGATGTCTGGTGCAGGCATTTCGTTTTGCGCTGGACCCCAACGTTACGCAGGAGCAGGCGCTCAGGTCGCATTGTGGTGCGGCTCGTGCGGCCTACAACTGGGCGGTGTCGTGGGTGAGTGCTTCGTGGTGGCAACGGAAGGCGGAGGAGTCCTACGGCATCGGCGAAGATCAGCTGACCGAGTGGCGGCCCTACTCGCTTCCCGCGCTGCGCAAGGAGTTCAACCGCGTCAAGAAGACCGATCCCCGGTTCGCCGGGTGGTGGGAGGAGAACTCCAAGGAGGCGTACAACACCGGCCTGGCAGGCGCGGCGGCGGCGTTCGACAACTACGCCAAGTCTAAAAAGGATGAGCGTAAGGGCAAGCGCGTGGGGATGCCCCGGCGCAAGTCGAAGCACAAGGCTCGGCTGGCCTGCCGGTTCACCACCGGCACGATCCGCCTCGAGAGCGATCGTCGGCATGTGACGCTGCCCCGGCTAGGCACGATCCGCACCCACGAGAACACCCGCAAACTCCAGCGCAGGATCGCGAACGGCAGCGCCCGCATCCTTTCGGCCACCGTGCGTCTGGAGCGCGGCCGATGGCTCGTCTCCTTCCAGGTCGAAGTCGAGAAGGCTCCCGCCAAACCGCAGCGGCCCGATGTCGCGGCCGGTGTCGATCTCGGCGTCAAGCACCTGGCGGTGATCGCCGACAGCCAGGGCCACGTCCGATTCGAGTCCAACCCCGCCCATCTGGACGGGGCCCTCAGGAAGCTACGCCGCCTGTCTCGGCAGGTGTCCCGCCGTCAGGGCCCGGACTGGCGCACAGGACAGAGGCCTTCGAAGCGGTGGCTCAAGGCCGACGCGCAGCGCAACCGAGTCCACCACCGGGTGGCGAACCTGCGCATGGATGCCCTGCACAAGCTCACTATCTCCCTCGCCGCAGAGTGCGGGCACGTGGTGGTGGAAGACCTCAACGTCGCCGGAATGCTTCGTAACCGGCGCCTTGCACGGAAGATCGCTGACGCCGGATTCGGGGAGATCCGGCGTCAGCTCACCTACAAGACCGGGTGGAATGGCGGCACGCTGCACGTGGCCAACCGCTGGTATCCGTCCTCCAAGACCTGCTCGAACTGCGGCACAGTGAAAACCAAGCTGCCGCTGCACGTCCGAGTGTTCGACTGCGACCAATGCCCGCTCGTGATGGATCGGGACGAGAACGCAGCCCGAAACCTCGCCGCCCTCGCGGCGGCTTGGCGCACCACCGGTACCGGAGTGGCCGGAGACCGGGACGCGCAAGCGTCGAACGACCGTGGAGCCGACCACAAGACCCGCGCCACCACCCGCAGCCGTAAGGCCACGGGTGGGCGGGCAGGCGGCGCAACCCTGCCGCATCAGCGACAGAAGGAAGCGGAACATCGTCATCAGGACACCAAAGCCCTCACGCCTTGGTGACACCGTTACGAACCATTCCGGCCGAAAGGCAGGGATTGTCGAGACTCACCGAAGGCCTCGGCAACGGCTGAAGGACACCACGACAGTGCGACGCCTCCCCCGCGAAGGGGAGGCGGATCATCGGCTCTTCACACCGCAGAGGGTCCTGCCCGATCGGCGTCTCCGCGAGGCTCGCCAGGGTCACATCGGCTCGACGGGGAGTGCTGGTTCGGATGATGCGAGATCTGGCGGGAGCGCCGGAAGGCGTGGGCGCGCGCTGGAGCGCCGCGCGCAGGATCGCCGGTTACGGCGCGGCGCTCAGCATGGGGTCCTACCTGGCCGTCAAGGTCATCTGGGTCGTCGCGGCGTTCATCGGCCGTGCCCCGGAGGGTTTCGGCACCGCCGACTGGGTGATGCTGAACGCCGTCACCGTGGCGATGGCGACGACCGGGGTCGGACTCGGGCTGGCGCTGGCCCAGCGGTGGGGACGCCGGCTGCCCGCCGCTCCGGTGGTCTTCTTCGCGTGGGTGGGGGCGGGCTTCCTCGTTCCCATGATCCCGTACATGGTGGCCCAGGGCCTCCTCGGCGCGTTCGGCGCCGACCTGGGCGGTGGGCAGGACAAGTCCGGTTCGGCGCCGCAGTGGGAGACGGCGCTCATCACGATCGGGTTCGCGGGGATGGCCGTCGGGCTCGCGGTGGCCCTGCCGATCTATCTGAGAGAGCGGTGGCCGCGTGCCTTCCTCGGCCGGCTCGAAAGCGGCGAGGCCGGCGCGTCGCCACTCGTCACGGCGGCGCTCGCCGTGACCGCCGGGCTGGGCATGCTCTGGTGCTTCTGGGGCATGGGCGGGACGCTGGGCTTCGACCCGGCTCATCGCGATCACTGGGATCTCAACGGACGGCTGCTGAACGCCAGTTCGGGACTGTGGGCCCTGCTCGCTGCCTGGAGCGTGTGGGCGCTCACGCGTGGCCGGCCCGCCGGGCTCCGGCGGTGGATCCCGACGACCCTGGCCTTCGCGGCGTCGGGCTCGCTCTTCGCGTGGAGCGGCTGGAAGCTGCCGATGGTGATCCTGCGACCCGGGGGCTTCACGACCGCCGAGTACACCGCGGTGGCGGTCGCCGAGCACACTCTCGGCATCGCCGCCGGCCTGACGCTGCTGACGGCGGTCCTTCGGGTCGTACGGAGGGAAGGCCCTGGGGGCGGCTGACCGCCCCCGGGACGGGTTCAGCCGTGGGAGGCGCAGGTCGTGGTGGTGGCGTGGGCGGGGTCGAGGGCGTTCTCGACCTCGTGCAGCACGACCGGGTCGAAGGCCATCGCGGCGTGCTCGGAGATGTCGACCGGGCAGAGGTTCTGCACGGTGACGTTGCGGACGCCGGAGCCGCTGAGGAACTGCGTGCCGTACGGCGTGACGACCTCGTCGTACTTGGTGGCGATGACGGTGTAGGAGACGCCCGGGACCGTGTCGCCACCGGCGTTCAGCCTGGTCAGCAGGGCCGATCCGACCATCTGGTCGACGCAGGCCGGGCAGCCGGCGTTCAGGAGGTCGAGCGCGCCCGGGAAGGAGGACGCCAGGGCGGCGAGGCCGTCGAGGGTGGTCCCGTGGTTGGAGGGGGCCAGCCCGACGAGGGAGTGCACCTTGGCCGCGCCGCCGAGGAACCGCAGGTAGTAGCGCGGCATCATGCCGCCCTGCGAGTGCCCGACGATGTCGACCTGGGCGGAGTCCGTCGCGGCGAGGACGCCGGTGACGAACGTCGACAGTTGGGCCGCCGAGTCGGCCACCGGTGCGACGGCGCGAAGGACGGGGACACCGGAGACCTCGCCGTAGGTGAGGGCGAAGACGCAGTATCCGCGCGCGGCGAGGGCGGGGGCCGCGGTGAGCCAGTTGACGCTGCCGTTGGCGAAGGTGCCGTGGACGAGGATCACGGGGCGGGGATGGGCGGCGGTCGGCCGGCATGACCAGTCGTTCGCGCCGGGAACACCGGGGGCGGCGAGCGCCTTGGCCGCCTCGATGGGGGTGGCCGCGTGCGCGGGGGCGGACAGAACGGCGACGAGGGCGGCGGAGAGGGCTGCGGCGGTGAGGCAGAGCGTACGGAGGGTGCGGGGGCGTGCGGGCACGGTTCCTCCCGGAAGCGTGGGGGAGCGCCGAAGTGAATCAGGTCACATAACCGATCACTTATGGGAGGAAGTTACCTGCGGGTTAACTAGCTGACCAGAGCGTTACGAATAACGGTCAAGTAACGAATACTGGTGAGTATTCGGCGAGGCGCCGGAAGCGCCCCGCCGGATACGGATCACCGGCGGCCGGCCGGCCACCATCCGCTTCAGGGAGGTGTCGCATCCGGCCGGCGTGTGATCGGAGCTTGTCTAAGCGATCTTGATCGAATCGACCAGCGTCAGATCCACGTCCGCCCAACCGCCGGCTGCGATGGTGAGGACGGGATCCGTGGCGCAGGCCGCGCCTTTGTACCCGTACAGCGGCGCGGAGCCGTTGTTGAGGATGCGATGCGTGCCGAACTGGCTGGAGAACGCGTAACAGCCGTGCCCGTAGTAAATGGTCGACGGTTGGTCGTTGTTCCAGCCGGCGCCGGGATAGATGCATACGTCCCCGGACGGGCAGCCGTGGGCGGTGGCGGCGCTGGCGGAGGTGGCCGTGATGGTCATGGGAAGTGTCATTGCGCTGAGAATGATCCCGATGCTGCTCAGCCGTTTACGTGGAAACTTCATGATCGGGTTTAGTTGTCGACGAGGTCGATCGAGTTGACCGGCGTCAGATTCACATCCGCCCAAGCGCCGCCGGATTCGATGTAATACTCGAAGCCCGAGGTGCAGTTGGAGCTCATGTACCCGTCGGTCGGCGCGTAGCCGGTCTGGTTGTTGAGGACGCGATGCGTGCCGTACTGGTTGTAGAGCTTGTAGCAGCCGTAGTTGTAGTACTCGTTCGACGGTTGGTCGTTGTTCCAGCCGGCGCCGGGATAGATGCATACGTCCCCGGACGGGCAGCCGTGGATGGTGGCGGCGCTGGCGGAGGTGGCCGTGACGGTCGCGGACAGCGCCATTGCGCTGACGATGATCCCGACGGTGCTCAGCCGCCTACCTGGAAACTTCATTTTCGTCCCCCTGCCTCTGTAGTGGGCTTTGACGGCATTCTGTCGCCGCCGATAACTGGCCCCCTTTTGAAAGGTTGTCTGTGCCCAACTGTCATCGGCAAGGAGATTCAGCACGGACGAAAATTCCCAGCTAGTGCGGGTAGGACGTCAGCGGATGTCCAGTGCGGTGCCGTACAGACGGCTCACCCGCAGCCGGATCACCAGTCGTTGGTCGGCCACCATCTGCTTCAGGAAGGCGGCCTGCTCCTCGGGGTCCGCGAAGGGCGGGACCATGCCGAGCAGTTCCAGTCCCGTGGGGTCCCCGGGCGTGGTCGTGACGGGGGAGGTCTCGGCCGTGCCCTCGGCGACGGCGAACGACCAGTGGTCCTCGCTGCTCACGTACAGCGCGCTGCGGGGATCCTTCCGCAGGTGCCGCACCTTCAGCCGGTCCGCCGTGGTGCTGATCCGGGCGACGCGCTCCCCGCCGTCCCACGAATACACGACGGTTGAGAGGTGGGGGTGGCCGCTGCTCTTGTTCGTGGCCAGCGCCCCGAACCGGTGCTCGGCGAGGAACCGTACGAGGGCGTCGTCGGAGAGGGCGACGGGGGCGGGGCCGGAGCCGGGGGCGTCGTCGGTGGTGCTCATGGTTCGTGGTCCTCTGTCCAGGGGAGATGGGTGCGGAGTCAGTGGCCGGGGGCGGTGACGGTGGCCACGGAGGCGTCGCCTTCCTTGGTGCCGACGGCTGCGGGAACGTCGGCGGGGCCCGCGGCGGTCGTGCCCTGTCGCCGGAGCACCGTCAGGGCGAGGACGAAGGCGACGGCGAGCAGGCTCGCGCCGATGCCGAACGCCAGTTGGAATCCGCCGGTCAGCGCGGACGCCCGGTCGTGCCCGTGCGCCGCGAGCCGGGTGGTGTGCGCGGTCGCCAGAGTGGACAGCACCGCGACGCCGAGCGCGCCGCCGACCTGCTGCGTCGTGCTGAACAGCCCGGAGGCGACGCCCGCGTCGTCGGGGCGCGCGCCCGACATGCCGAGGGCGGTCAGCGCCGAGATCGCGAGGCCGAACCCGCCTGCCAGCAGCATCGTCGGCAACAGGTCGACGACGTAGTCGGCGTGCACGGGCAGTCGCGTCAGCAGCCCGATGCCGGCGACCAGCAGCGCCAGGCCGGTGAGCAGCATGGTCCGCTCGCCGAACCGCGCGATCAGCCGCGCGGAGAGGAGGAGGGAGACGGCCGCGATCATCCCGGCCGCCGGCAGCAGGGCCAGGCCGGTGGCGAGGGCGCCGTACCCCTGGACGTTCTGCAGGTACAGCGCGATGAGGATCTGGAATCCGAACAAGGCCGAGACCATCAGGACCTGGATGACGTTGGCGCCGGAGACGTTCCGCGACCGGAACATCCGCAGGGGCAGGAGGGGAGCGGCGGCGGTGGCCTGCCGGAGGACGAAGCCGGCCAGCAGGGCGACGGAGATCGCGCCGAGGACCAGCGTGGACGGGGCGGCCCAGCCGTGGCGGCTCGTCTGGACGATCGTGTAGACGGTGAGCATCAGCCCCGCGGTGACCAGCAGGGCGCCGATGGCGTCGGCACCCGCCGCGAAGCCGAGGCCGCGGTCCGCGGGCAGGACCCGGATCGCGAGGAGGAGCGTCGCCACGCCGATCGGCAGGTTGATGAAGAAGATCCAGTGCCAGTTGATCGCTTCGGTGAGGACGCCGCCGAGGACCTGGCCGATCGAGGCGCCGGCGGCCCCGACGAAGCTGAACGCCCCGATCGCCGTGCCGCGTTCGCGCGGCTCGGGGAACAGCGTGATGATCATCCCGAGGCTCACGGCGGAGGTCAGCGCGCCTCCGATCCCCTGGATGAACCGGGCGGCGATGAGCATCTCCTGGCCGGTCGCGAGGCCGCACAGCAGCGACGCGGCCGTGAACAGCGCGAGGCCGGCGACGAACACCCGCTTGCGGCCGATCAGATCGCCGAGCCGTCCGGCCAGCAGGAGCAGACCGCCGAAGGCGATCATGTAGGCGTTGATGGTCCAGGTGAGGTTCGCGGGGGAGAAGCGCAGGTCCCGCTGGATGGCCGGCAGCGCGACCGTCACGATGCTGCCGTCCAAGATGATCATGAGCGTCCCGGCGCACAGCGCGATGAGCGCCGCCGTACGTGAGCGGACAGGGGAAGAGGGGTGCATGGCGTCTCCCGGTTCGTAGGTCAACCGGGTGAGACGCTAGCAGATAGTTTTGTTGTAGACCATCTTCTTTGGACTTACTTTCGCGCCTGGCGGGTCCGCCGTACCGGCCGGTCGCACTCCACCGGCGTCGACAGGAGGCCCTCGGCGAGCCGGGTCAGCGCACTGACGAGCACCTCCCCCTCGCCGTCGGGGAGCGCCTCCAGAACCTCGCGGTGCACTCCGTCGGCGATGCGCGTCCCCTCGGCGACGATCCGCTCGCCCGCCTCGGTGACGGAGATGACCCGCGCGCGGCGGTCCCGGCTCGACGGCCGGCGCTCCGCGAGTCCGGCCTTCTCCAGCTCGTCCACGGTGACGACCATCGTCGTCTTGTCCAGGTCGGAGATCTCGGCCAGCTGGATCTGGGTGCGTTCCTCCTCGAGCGCGTGGAACAGCACGCAGTACGCCCGCGGCGTGATGCCGATCTCCTCGAAGGCGGCGCTCATCCGGGTCGTGAGCACGTGGGCGGTGTGCATGAGCAGGTACGACATGTCCGGAACGGTCCGGGAGGGTGCGCTGGTCGTCATGCCGCCAATCTAGCAAATACGTAAAGTTGCAGATTATCTATCGCCTGCCGTAACTGGCCGGTCAGCGCATGGTGCGCGGACGGTCAGCGGTCGCGCCGAGGCTTCGGGCCATGGAAACCCCCTCTGCCGAGACCGCGGCCAAGGCCGGCCGCAAGGAGTGGATCGCGCTCTGCGTGCTCCTGCTCCCTCTCCTCCTCGTCTCCATGGACGTGTCGGTGCTGTACTTCGCCGTCCCGTTCATCAGCCGGACCCTGCAACCGACGAGCACCGAGCAACTGTGGATCTTCGACATCTACGGCTTCGTGCTCGCCGGGCTCCTCATCACGATGGGCTCGCTCGGCGACCGGATCGGCCGGCGCCGCCTCCTGCTGTTCGGAGCGCTCGGCTTCGGCCTCGCGTCGGTCGCCGCGGCGTACGCCCAGAACGCCGGCATGCTCATCGCCGCCCGAGCCGTGCTCGGCGTCGGCGGCGCGACCCTGATGCCCTCGACGCTGGCGCTGATCCGCAACATGTTCCACGACGAGAAGCAGCGCGGCACCGCCGTGGCCATCTGGTCGGCCGTCACCACGGGCGGCATCGCGCTCGGCCCGGTCCTGAGCGGACTGCTGCTGAACCACTTCTGGTGGGGTTCGGTGTTCCTCATCAACACCCCGGCCATGGTGCTGCTCCTCGTCTTCGCCCCGCTCCTGGTGCCGGAGTTCAAGAACCCGGGGGCCGGCCGGTTCGATCTGGTGAGCTCGGTGCTGTCGCTGGGCGCCGTACTGCCTGTGATCTACGGTGTAAAGGAGATCGCGGCCGACGGCGTCGACCTCCTGCGGGTGCTGAGCATCGCCGCCGGCCTCCTCGTCGGCGTCGTCTTCATCCGGCGTCAGGCCCGCCGCCCCGATCCCATGATCGACCTGGCGATGTTCCGCAACCGGGGCTTCAGCGGGTCGATCCTGACCAACCTCATCGCCATGTTCGCGCTGGTCGGCTTCGCGATCTTCACCACGCAGTACCTGCAGTCCGTGCTCGGCATGAGTCCCCTCACTGCGGCGCTGTGGAGCCTCGTGCCGTCGCTGGGCGTCGGCGTCGCCGCGCCCCTGGCCACTCAGCTCGCCCGCCGGGTGAACCGGGCGTACATCATCGGCACCGGCTTCCTCGTCGCCGCGCTCGGCTTCGCCGGTCTCACCCAGGTACGCGCGGACTCCTCGGTCCTGGTGATCCTCGTGGGGGCCGGCGTGTACGCCATCGGCCTGGCCGTCGTGATGACCCTCGTGACCGACATGGTGCTCGGTGCCGCACCACCCGAGCGCGCCGGGACGGCCTCGGCGCTGGTGGAGTGTGGCGCGGAGTTCGGCGGCGCCCTCGGCATGGCGATCCTCGGCAGCGTCGGGACCGCGATCTACCGCCACGACGTCACGGGCGCGACGCCCGCCGGCCTGCCGCACGACGCGGTGCACGCCGTACGGGAGACGCTGGGCGGTGCGCTCGCGGTGGCCGGCCGGCTGCCGGGAGGGGCCGGTGACGTGGTCCGGCGGGCCGCCCGCACGGCGTTCGTCGACGGCATGCACGCCGCCGCCGTCGCAGGTGCCGTGGTCATGGTGGCCGCCGCCGTCCTTGCCTTCGCCATCCTGCGCCGCGCCGAGATCGCCCAGCCGACCGACCGGCGCGCGACACCGGACCCGGCCAGTACCGAACCCGCCCTCGGCCACTGACCTCAGCGGGTGACGGGGTGCGTGGCGCGCTTTTCGGTCGACTCCCGGATGGCGTCGAGCAGCCGGTGCAGGCGGACTCCATGGTCGAAGCCCGCCACGCTCCGGCTTCCGTCGCGGAGGTCGTCGGCGAGCGCCGCGTAGACCCGGGCGACGTTGCGGGCGGCCGCCGGGATCTCGGCGGGGACGCTCCGGTGATGCTCCGGTACGGGCAGGTCCTGATACGGAGTGCCGACCTCCCGCGTGCCGCGCAGCCGGGGTTCGGAGATCTGGATCTGGGCGCTCTTCCAGTCGCCCGCCGCGACGACGGTCAGGTCGCCCTCGGTGCCGGCGATCTCCAGGACGGTGCGGTTGTCGCCGACTCTCGCGTCCTCCAGGTGGACCGACGCCATGGCCCCGCCGGTGAGGACACCGTGCAGGAGCACCTGGTCCGGGCTGGTGGAGGTCACCGCGTCCCCGGTCTCCGTCACGGTGTACCCCGTGCGCTGGACCGCGAGGGCGGCCGAGAGCTCGGCGAAGTCGCCGGCCAGGCACTCCAGGACGTCGAGGGTGTGTCCGCCGACGACCTCGAGCAGGCCCGCGCCCTGCGCCCCGTCGAGCGTGTAGGCCGCCCAGGCGGGGATCTCGCCGGCCGCGCCCTTGCCCCGAACGGCGTGGACGTGCACGGACGTGACGCGGCCGACGTACCCCTCCGCGATCAGCCGGCGAGCGTGGGAGACCGCCGGCGCGTACCTCGCCTGCAGCCCGATCGCGTCGTGCACGCCGGCGGTCCGGGCCGAGGCCGCGAGGTGCTCCGCCTCCTCGGTGGTCAGCCCGAGCGGCCACTCGCAGTAGACGTGCTTGCCCGCGGCCAGCGCCGCTCCGACGAGCTCGGCGTGGGTGGACACCTTGACGGTCACGACGACCAGGTCGACCTCGGGATGCTCGGCGAGCCGGCGGGCGTCGGTGAAGGCGTGCGGGGCGCCGAACACGCGGGCCGCCTCCTGCGCGCTCTCCGGACGGCTCGTGCCGACGGCGGTGAGCTCGAACTCCGGCAGCGCGCGCAGCGCGGGGATGTGCGCGGTGGCGGCCCACCCGCGATCGGGGCTCGCGCCGATGACGCCCACGCGGATCCTGTCCATGGTCTACCTCCCCAGAATAAACGGACGACATGAGTCCGCTTAGTGCCCGGAGCGTACGCTAATCGGACGTGACACGTCCACTTATTGCTAGAGTGAGCGCGTGAGCGGAACGAGTGCCGCGGTGGACCGGCTGCTGGCCGGTGACGCGGAGCGCCTGCCGAGGGCCGACGCGCGACGCAACGTGGAGCGGCTGGTGGACGCCGCCCGTACGGCGGTCGCGGAGGTGGGGGTCGACGTCACCGCCCACGAGATCGCGCGCCGGGCCGGCGTCGGCATCGGCACGTTCTACCGCCGCGTGCCCTCCCGCGAGGCACTGCTGGAGGCCGTGCTGGCGGAGGTCCTCGACGAGATGATCGAGGTGGCCGGCCGGGCGATGGCCGACCCCGACCCGTGGCACGGCCTCACCGAGTTCGCCACCGCGTACGTCCAGCTGCGCGCCGCGAGCTGCGGCCTGAACGATGCGCTGGGCCGAGAGTGCGGCCTCACGCTGGAGCCGCAGCTCGCCCGGCTGCGCGACCGGATCCGCCTCCTCGTCGGGCACGCCCACGAGGCCGGCGTCCTGCGCCCGGACGTGCCCTGGGAGGACGTCGCCTTCGTGCTCGCCTCGGTGACCACCTCCACCCGCACGATCGGCCTGCGGGCCGGCGCGGACCAGTGGCGGCGCAACCTGCGGATCGTCCTCGACGGCCTCCACGCCGCACCCGGCCGATAAGTCAGAAATCCGCGCCGGGGCCGTGCGGTCGATGAGCCGGAAATCCGCGCCGAACCCGCGCGGTCGACGAGCCAGGAATCCGCGCCGGGCGCGCGCGGTTGATGACCACCGGGATCGCGCATCGGGGCGCGGCCCGGCGGTAACGGTCAGGGCAGGTGGGCCAGGATGCACGGTGAGTACAAGGTGCCGGGCGGCAAGCTCGTGGTCGTCGACTTCGACGTCGAGGACGCACGGCTGCGGAACGCCCGCGTCAGCGGTGACTTCTTCCTCGAGCCGGATGACGCCCTGAACGCGATCAACGACGCTCTCGCCGGGCTCCCGGTCCACCTGGAGGCGCGGGACATCGCCGCCCGCATCGACGCGCGGCTGCCCGCCGGGACCACGATGTTCGGGTTCAGCGCGGAAGCGGTCGGGATCGCCGTACGCCGGGCGCTGACGGACGCGACCGACTGGCGCGACCACGACTGGCGGCTGATCCACGAGGAGCCGCAGGACCCCGCGCTGCACATGGCCCTCGACGAGGTGCTCACCGAGGAGGTGGCGGCCGGACGCCGCCCGCCGACGCTGCGGGTCTGGGAGTGGGCGGCCCCGGCGGTGGTGATCGGCAGCTTCCAGTCGCTGCGCAACGAGGTGGACGCCGACGCCGCGCGGCGGCACGGCGTGACCGTCGTCCGCCGGATCAGCGGCGGCGGCGCGATGTTCATCGAGCCCGGCAACACGATCACCTACTCGCTGTACGCCCCCGACGCGCTCGTCCAGGGCATGACCTTCGCCGACAGCTACGCCTTCCTCGACGACTGGGTGCTGGGCGCGCTCGGCGAGCTCGGCATCAAGGCGTGGTACCAGCCCCTCAACGACATCACCTCCGACCAGGGGAAGATCGCCGGAGCGGCGCAGAAGAGGCTCAGCGCGGGCGCGGTCCTGCACCACGTGACCATGTCGTACGACATCGACGCGGACAAGATGCTGCAGGTGCTGCGGATCGGCCGGGAGAAGCTGTCCGACAAGGGCATCGCCAGCGCGAAGAAGCGCGTCGACCCGCTGCGGCGCCAGACCGGGCTGCCCCGATCGGAGATCATCGACCGGATGATCGCGCACTTCGGCGGTCGGTACGGGCTGACCGAGGACCGGCTCACCGCCGATGAGCTGCGCGCGGCCGAGAAGAGGGTGGCCGAGAAGTTCGGCACCGTGGAATGGACGGCCCGCGTGCCCTGACCCGAGGCGGGGGTCCGTGCGACGCGAGGCCACGTGCTTCGGTTGGATGGTCGTGGAGAGGGCACCCGTTCAAGAGTGCTCGGCTGGATCCGATGAAGGGGAGACAAGGATGTCCGACCGTGTTCGGGTGGATCAGACGGAACAGTGGCGGGCGCTGCGGCAGCATCAACGGGAGCTCGGCGAGGCGCCACTGCGTGAGCTGTTCGCGACCGACCCCGACCGGGGCCGCCGATACGCGATGGAGGTCGGCGACCTCTACATCGACTACTCACGGCATCTGATCACCGACGAGACGCTCCGCCTGCTGCGCGAGCTGGCCGAGGCCCGGAAGGTCGCCGAGCTGCGCGACGCGATGTTCCGCGGCGAGAAGATCAACGTGACCGAGGGCCGCGCGGTGCTGCACCTCGCGCTGCGCTCCCCGCGCGACGCGAGCATCGAGGTGGACGGCGAGAACGTCGTCCCGGCCGTGCACGCGGTGCTGGACAAGATGGCGGCCTTCGCCGAGCGCGTCAGGTCGGGGGAGTGGAAGGGCTACACCGGCAAGCCGATCCGCACGGTCGTCAACATCGGCATCGGCGGCTCGGACCTCGGCCCGAAGATGGCGTACGAGGCGCTGAAGCCGTTCACCGACCGGTCGATCCAGGCCCGCTTCGTCTCGAACGTCGACGGCGCCGACCTGCACGAGAACATCCGCGACCTCGACCCGGCCGAGACGCTCTTCATCGTCTCCTCCAAGACCTTCACGACGGTCGAGACCATCACGAACGCCACGTCGGCGCGCCGGTGGCTGCTGTCCGAGCTGGGCGACGACTCTGCCGTGGCGCACCACTTCGTGGCGGTGTCCACCAACGCCGAGCAGGTCGCCAAGTTCGGCATCGACACGGCCAACATGTTCGAGTTCTGGGACTGGGTGGGCGGCCGCTACTCCGTCGACTCCGCCATCGGCCTGTCCCTGATGATCGCCGTCGGGCCGGCGGGGTTCCGCGAGTTCCTCGACGGCTTCCACCTGATCGACGAGCACTTCCGTACGGCGCCGCCGGAGGCCAACGCGCCGTTGCTGCTGGGCCTGCTCGGCATCTGGTACAACGACTTCCACGACGCGCAGACCCACGCGGTGCTGCCGTACAGCCATTACCTGTCCCGGTTCACCGACTACCTGCAGCAGCTCGACATGGAGTCCAACGGCAAGTCGGTGACCCGCGAGGGCGAACCGGTGAGCTGGGAGACCGGCCCGATCGTGTGGGGCACACCGGGCACGAACGGCCAGCACGCCTACTACCAGCTGCTGCACCAGGGCACGAAGCTCGTACCGGCCGACCTCATCGGGTTCGCCCGGCCGGTGGAGGAGCTCGGCGAGCTCGCCGACCAGCACGACCTGCTGATCGCGAACCTGTTCGCGCAGGGACAGGCGCTGGCCTTCGGCAAGACCGCCGAGGAGGTCGCCGCGGAGGGGATCCCCGCCGCGCAGGTGCCGCACCGCACGTTCCCCGGCAACCGCCCGACGACGACCATCCTGGCCGAGTCGCTGACCCCGTCGGTGCTGGGTCAGCTGATCGCGCTGTACGAGCAGAAGGTGTTCGTCCAGGGCGCGATCTGGGACATCAACTCCTACGACCAGTGGGGCGTGGAGCTCGGCAAGGCGCTCGCCAAGCGCCTGGAGCCCCAGCTGACCGCCGCCACGGCGGACACGTCCGACCTGGACGGCTCGACGGCCGCCCTGGTCGAGCGCTACCGCGCCCTCCGGGGACGCTGACGAGGCGAGTATCCGCTCCGGGATCGCCGGCCGGCCCGGGCACCCGCCGTACGGCGCCGGGCCGGCCGGGGATGTGCCGGGCCACCCGGAGGGCGGTGCCTCGTCCTGCGCCGTCTACTGAGGCGAGAATCATCTCGCCTCAGTAGACGGCGCAGAACACGACGGCCGGGCCGGCTGGTCTGCGGTGGCCGGCCGGCCGGGTCAGGATCCCTTCGTGGACGGTCCCTTGCGCGACCTCGCTCGGGACGTGCCCTTCGAAGGCGTGCCCTCGGCCGAGGGCTCCTCGTCCGGCTTGGGCCCGGCGACGCGTACGTCGCGGGATGTGCCCATCGTGCCGCGCTTCGGTCGTCCGGTCGTCGTGGTCTCGTCGGCGGCCTGCGGGGCATCGGCGGCGTCCGGCGCGTCCGCGTCCGGTGCGGCTGCGGCGCCCCGCCCACCCGACCCGGAAGTGGCGTTCCGTCCACTCGAGCGAGAGGCGCCGCCGCGTCCGCTCGGCGTGGGGGCGGCGTCCGGTGTGGCGGGGGAGGGCGAGGTGGCCGCTTTCCGGCGGATGCCGCGCCGGCCGGGAGCGGCGGAGGTGTCCGGCGTGCCCTGGGTACCCGGCTTGCCGGGGGAGGTGGCGCCGGGCGCCGAGGGCTCCGGGATCTCGTCCGGGCGTGACCGGCGGCGGTGTCCGGGGGGACGGCCGTTCCCGCCCCACAGGCGGTGGTCCAGGGTGAGCCTGCCGCCGGCGCCCGCCGCGAACAGCAGGGACGCCAGTCCGAGCACGAGGACCAGCTCGAAGCCGTTCCGGGGCGTGCCCTTGTCGACGACGAAGACTCCGTGCGTGGCGTGGACGAACACGAAGGCCCCCGCCATGTCCAGGAAGAGCAGCGTGCCCGCCACCGGCAGCGCGACGCCGAGGATCAGGGCCGTTCCCCCGAGCAGCTCGACGAAGGTCGCGTAGACGGCCGCCGCCGTCGGCGCGGGGACGCCTAGGGCGTCGAAGTTGTGGCCGGTCTGGTTGACGCCGACCTGGATCTTCTGCCAGCCGTGGGCGAGGAACACGAGGCCGACGCCGCATCGGGCGAGCAGGGCGGCGACGTCGTACACGGGCCGCCCGCGCGGCGCTGCGGGTCTCTCTTCATGTTCGTCCGTCCAGAAGGCGCTCATGTCCTCGGGCGAGGTTTTCATCCTGAGATGATCCGCCGGAACCGGAATCGTCGTCCACCGGGTTCCGCGGCCCGTTGCTTGATCGTGAGTACGGCGAAGGCGAACATTCCGCTGCCCTACACCAGTTTGACAGCATGCGCCTGGTTTCAAAAAAATGTTACGCCTGTTGCCTGTGGGAAGGTTTCGTCATGAATGCGGCGGTCGTCGTTCTGCTGGCGTTGATCCTGCTCGCGCTGATCGCCGTGATCGTGGTCTTGATCATCGTGGTGGGTCGGCGCGGCGGTGACGCGCGGCCCGCGCCGCGCGATCCGTTCGGCCAGGAGGACCAGCCCGGTGGCGATCCCCGGTCGTTGAAGGCCGGTGACATGGTCGACTACCTGGGCGCACGGTTCTTCGTGCGCGGGTCGATCCGGCTGCGCGAGGGCGGCTTCACCTGGAGCGAGCATCTTCTGGACGGCGACGGCGACGGCGCCGACGGCGTCAAGGTCTGGCTCTCGGTCGAGGAGGACCCCGACCTGGAGGTCGTCTGGTGGACCGGGCGCGACGCCGGGCTGCGGCCCGACGGGCGGGCCCTCACGCTGGACGGCGTGGAGTACCGCCGCGACGAGCACGGCACGGCGGCGTACACCACCGAGGGCACCACCGGCCTCGGCGCCTCCGGTCGCGTCGAGTACGTCGACTTCGAAGGGCCTGGCGGCAGGTACCTGTCCTTCGAACGCTGGGACGGCGGCGCCTGGGAGATGAGCACCGGCGAGTCGGTGCCCGGCGGCGCCCTCACGATCTATCCGGGCGGCTGAGCGATGCTCGCCGACCTCGACGTCCCGTACACCGACACCGGGGCGCACATGCTGTCGTTCGCGCTGGGCCTGGCGCCGCAGGACGCCCTCGCCGTCCTCCCGGTGGAGCGCGGCGGCCTGCGAATCGAACTCCGGCTGCTCGGCGCCTCCCACCAGGTGCTGGCCGGGCCGGTCAGCGAGACGGTGGCGTGCCTGGAGGGCCGTGGCGCGCTGCCCGGCCGCGTGCGCCGGGCTCTGCCGTCCTGGTCGTACGAGTTCGCCGCCGAAGTCGTGGCCCATGAGGGCGACGGGGCGTTCGCGCGGGCCGTGGAGGGGCTGCGTGCCCGCCTGTCCGGCCGCGACGACGCCCTGACGGGGACCTTCCCCGGATCCCCGTACGCCGTCACCGCACTGGCGGTGGAACCCGAACAGGGTGGCGTCGCCTGGCGGACCTGGCACGCCTACCCGCAGACCGAGGAGGTCGTGATGACGCGCAGCCGGCTGGTGAGCACATGAAGAGGCTGGTGAGGACGCCATGAAGTACGCCGCGATCGCCGGGGGCGTCGTGGTCGCCGTCATCGGCACGCTCATCGCGGTCGGCCACTTCTCCACCAACCCGCAGAAGTGGGTCGCCAAGCGGTACAGCAAGGTCGGTTACCACCGGTACCACTCGCCGAAACCGCCGCCCCTGGTCGCCGCCGAGATCACCCGAAAGTTCCGCCCGATCGACCGGCTCACCGACAGCGCCGGCACGTACCTGCAGTACAGCAAGTGGGTCGTCGGGGTGCTGCCGAGCGGCGCCGGGTCCGACATCACGGTCGACGGCCCGTCGGACGGCTACAGCCGCTACGCCTCCCACGTCGGCGGGCACTGGCAGCGTCCAGGAAGCAGCGGCTGGGGCCGGCATGGCGGCGCGTCGTTCCGCGGCGGCGGCTCGGGATCGGGCAAGTGAGGAGCATTTGATGCATGACATCCTGCGCGAGATCGGCGCCACGGTGGCCTACGGCCTGGTCGGGATCGCGCTGATGGCGCTGAGCTACCTGGTCGTGGAGCTGACCACGCCGGGACGGCTGTCCCGCCAGATCTGGGAGGAACGCAACCGCGGCGCCGCGCTGCTGCTGTCGATCCGGCTGCTCGGGGTCGGCGCGATCGTGACCGTCGCGATCGCCACCAGCGCCGACAGCCTGGGAACCGGGCTGGTCGACACGGTGATCTTCGGCGTACTCGGCGTGCTGCTGACGACGCTCGCGTTCTACCTGCTGGACATGGTCACTCCGGGCAAGCTGGGCGCGATCCTCGTCGACGGGACCACCATCCATCCGGCCGGCTGGGTGGTCGCCGCGGCGGACCTGGCCGTCTCGGGCGTGATCTGCGGCGCGGTGTCCTGATGCCCGTTCGCGCCGCCCGGGCCCTGGTGTTCGCGGCGGTGTTCGTCTGCGCCGCCTGCGGGCTGGTGTACGAACTGGCCCTGGTCGCGCTGGGCAGCTACCTGATGGGCGACTCGGTCACCCAGGCGTCCATCGTCCTGTCGGACATGGTCTTCGCCATGGGCGTCGGCGCGCTGGCCACCAAGCCGGTGCGGCGGCGGGCCGTCGAGGCTTTCGCCGTGGTCGAGGGCCTGCTGGCGTTGCTGGGCGGGCTGTCGGTGCTCGGGCTGTACGCGGCGTTCGCCTGGCTCGACCTGTACGTTCCCGCGCTGATCGCGGTGGCGTTCGCGCTCGGCGCGCTCATCGGGGCCGAGATCCCGCTGCTGATGGTCCTGCTGCAGCGGATCCGGCGGCAGGACGCCGGCAGCGCGGTCGCCGAGTTGTCCGCCGCCGACTACATCGGCGCGCTGGTCGGCGGGTTGGCGTTCCCGTTCGTGCTGCTGCCGGTGTTCGGGCAGATCAAGGGTGCGCTGCTGGTCGGGGCGGTCAACGTGGTCGCGGGCACGGCCGTGGTGCTGTGGCTGTTCCGCCGGGAGGTGGGGCGCCTGGCGCGGGCGCTGCTGTGCGGCGCGATGGTCGTGGTCCTCGCCGTGCTCGGGACGACGTACGCCCTCGCCGACCGGTTCGAGGTGACCGCGCGGCAGGCGCTGTACCGGGATCCGATCGTCGTGTCGGAGCGGACGCCGTACCAGGAGATCGTGCTGACGCGGAAGGTCGCGCTGTCGGGCCGGCCTGACCTGCGGCTCTTCCTGAACGGCGACCTGCAGTTCTCCTCCGTGGACGAGTACCGCTACCACGAGTCGCTCGTGCACCCGCTGATGGCCGGGCCGCACGGCCGGGTGCTGATCCTCGGCGGCGGCGACGGCCTCGCCCTCCGCGAGGTGCTGCGGTACCGCGACGTCCAGTCGGCCACCCTCGTCGAACTCGACCCGGCGATGCTCAAGCTGGCCAGGACCGACGGCTACCTGAGCGAGCTCAACCACCATTCGTTCGCGGACCCGCGCGTCCGTACGGTCACCTCCGACGCCTTCTCCTGGCTGCGCCACAACCCCGAGCGGTTCGACGCGGTCATCGTCGACATGCCCGACCCGGACGCCGTCTCCACCGCCAAGCTGTACTCGGCCGAGTTCTACGGGATGGTCCGGCGCACGCTGGCGCCCGGGGGCCGGGTGGTCGTGCAGTCGACCTCGCCGTTCTTCGCCGCCAAGTCGTTCTGGTGCATCGCCAAGACCATCCAGGCCGGCGGATTCGGGATCCACCCGTACCACGTGGACGTGCCGAGCTTCGGCGACTGGGGGTTCGTGCTCGCCGCCCCCGGGACGCCGCCCAGCCTGGCGCTCTCCCCGGAGGCGCCCTCGCTGCGGTTCCTCGACGACGCGACGTTGCAGGCCGCCGGTAACTTCGCCAAGGACCTGCGCCGCGACGACGTGAAGGTCAACACGCTGATGGACCCGGTGCTGGTGCGGTACGAGGATGAGGGCTGGCGCGACTACTGACGCGCCTGCGGCCGCGCGGCTGCCATGATGGCCCCCATGCATCAGGACGAGGGCATGCTCATGGAAGAGCCGCAGGAGGCCGAAGGGGAGAGCCCTCGGGCGACGGGTCCGGACTACGGCATCGAGCAGCGGCTGATCGAGGCCGGGGCCGCGCGCGTCGCCGGGGTCGACGAGGTCGGCCGAGGTGCGTGGGCCGGGCCGGTCGTCGTGTGCGCGGCCGTCACGGACCTGAGCACGCCGCCCGCCGGGCTCACCGACTCCAAGATGCTCACCGCCCGCCGCCGCGAGCGGATCGCCGGCGAGCTGCGGGACTGGGTGTCCGCGTACGCCTTCGGCGCGGCGAGCCACGAGGAGATCGACGAGGTCGGGATGACGGAGGCGCTGCGCCGCGCCGCCGTACGGGCCCTGGAGGCGCTGCCGGACCGCCCCGACGCGATCATCCTCGACGGCAAGCACGACTACCTCGGCGGGGGCCGTACGTGGCCGGTGCGCACCGAGGTGAAGGCCGATCTGCGGTCGGTGACGGTGGCGGCCGCCTCCGTCCTGGCCAAGGTGTACCGCGACACGCTGATGGCCGAACTCGGGTACGAGGAGTACGGCTTCGCCGCCAACGCCGGGTACCCGTCACCGGTCCACCAGGAGGCGCTGCGCCGGCTGGGCCCGACGCCGCACCACCGGCTGTCCTGGTCCTACCTCGACGATCTGCCGCAGTGGCGGCATCTCAAGAAGCACCGCCCGGACATCGAGGGCCAGCTCTCCCTCATCTGACTAGCGGGGAGGGCTCGTGGTCCCGCGGATCACGAGCCGTGGTCTCAGGACCACGTCACGTCGCTCCGTCCGGCCGCCGTCCAGCCGTTCGACCATGGCCTCCACGGCGTATCGCGCCTGGTTCTGCGGCTCCTGGCTGACGGTGGTGAGGTTCACGTGGGCGAGTCTGGACAGCGGGCTGTCGTCGTATCCCGCGATGGACGTCACCTTGGGCACGTGCACGCCGCCGCGGGCGAGGCTGTCGAGCAGCCCGACGGCGGATCGGTCGTTCACGGCGACGACGGCGGTGGGCAGATCGGGTCCGTCGAGGAGGGTACGGGCGGCGGCCATCCCCGCTTCCTCGGTGTAGTCGCCGGTGATGATCTGCATGTGCTCGTCAAGGCCGTTGCGGCGCATGGCCTTCCGGTAGCCGCGGCGGCGGTCCGAGGCGATCGTTCCGGCGCCTCCGTCGAGGTGGGCGATCGTACGGTGGCCCAGCTCGGCGAGATGGTCGACCACCTGGCCAACGCCCTGATCGTCGGCGGTCCGCACCACGTCCAGGTCCGGTGACGCGATGCGGCGTCCCACCACGACCACCGGCAGTTGCTTCCCGAGGGCGGCCAGGTGCGGGGCCGGAAGCTCGGCGCCGATCAGGACGAGCCCCTCACAGCGGAACTCCATGAGGGTCTCGACGGCCCTGCGCTCGTCGTGGGTGCGGGTGACGGTGCTCAGGGCGAGCTCGTAGCCGAACTCGTCGGCCGCCTCCTGCAGGTCCTCGACGAGTTCGGCGTGGAAGGTGTTGCTCAGGGTCATCGTGACGCCGAGCAGGTGGGTGCGGCGGCGCGCGAGCAGGCTGGCCGTCCGGTTGTGGCGGTAGCCCAGCTGGGCGGCCGCCTCCAGGACCCGAGCCCGCGTCTGCGCGCTCGCCCCCGGCGCGTTGCGGAACACCACTGAGACCAGTGCCTTGGACACTCCGGCCTTGGCGGCCACGTCCCGCATCGTCGGCCGTCTGGCCGGCTCCGATCCGTTCGCGGGGGCCTGTGGGGCGTCGGATCCTGTCGCGTCCAGCGTCTCTCCTCACCGAATCACGTTCTTTACGGTACGGGCCCGAGAGTATCACGGTGGGTCGCGAAAGGGGCTTTACCTAGACCGGTCTATATGCACCCTTGACGCGTCCCCTAGACCGGTCTAGTTTCTTGGACCCAAGAGGCAGTGACCTGCATCACCATCGAGTGTTTTCGCATGTCAGGATGGATGTATCGATGGTGAGCCGACGTATGTCGGCGGTAGACAACGTCTGTGAACTGTGCTGTGGCAGATCGGCTGCGAGCACACCGGGAACGAGGGGAGCGATCGTGAAATCGTCGATTGGGGTCGCGGTGATCGGTGCCGGTATGGCGGGCCGCGCCCACGCGCAGGGATACCGGTCGGCGTCGACGGTGTTCGGCGCCGGCCTGCCCGATATCCGGCTGGTGGCCATCGCCGACCTCAACGAGGACCTCGGTGCCGACGCAGCGCGCCGGTACGGATACGAGCGCGCCGAGAAGGGCTGGGAGGCGATCGCCGCGGCGCCGGACATCGACGCCGTCAGCGTCGTCGTCGCCAACTCGCTGCACCGGGAGATCGTCGAGGCGCTGCTGGCGGCGGGCAAGCACGTGCTGTGCGAGAAGCCGCTCGCACCGAGCGTCGAGGACGCGCGGGCGATGGTGAAGGCCGCCGAGAAGGCCGACCGCGTCAACGCCGTCGGGTTCAGCTTCCGCCGATCCCCGGCGATCGGCGCGATCCGCGCGCAGGTGGAGGCCGGGGCACTCGGACGTCCCCTGCACTTCAACGGGCACTACTGGTGCGACTACGGGAGCGACGCGAACGCGCCGATGAGCTGGCGCTACAAGGGCGGCCCCGGCTCGGGGATCCTCGCCGACGTCGGCAGCCACCTCATCGACGTGGGCGAGTTCCTCTGCGGCCCGGTGGAGTCCGTGAACGGCGCCGTGCTGTCCACGGTGATACCCGACCGGCCGGTTCCGCTCGGCGTCGCGATCGGTCACGCGGGCGGCGTGGAGCTGAGCGACCGGCGCGAACCGGTGGAGAACGAGGATGTGGCCACGTTCACCGCGACGTTCGCGGGCGGCGCCGTCGGCACGTTCTCGGTGTCCCGGGTGGCCCACGGGCTGCCGAACGCGCTGGGTTTCGAACTCTTCTGCGCCGACGGGATGGCCGCGTTCGACGTGTCCCGCCCGGCCGAGTTCACCCTGTCCGACCGGGTCGCGGCCGGGCCCGTCGACGGCCACCGCAGGGTCCTGGTCGGCCCGGACCATCCGTACATCGCCGGCGGGCTGGCCATGGACTTCCCCGGTGTGGCCCACGGGATCAACGACTTCTTCACCTACCAGGCGCGCGCGTTCCTGGAGCAGATCGCCGGCGTGGACGGGCTGCCGCCCTGCGCCGATTTCGCCGCGGGCCTGCACAACCTGCAGTTGCTCGACGCCGTCGTACGGGCCGCCGGCCCGGACGGCAGCGCCCTTCCGGGCTGAGCTCCCGGCCCGGACGGCAGTGCCCTCCAGGGCTGAGATTCCGGCCCGGACGGCAGTGCCCTTCCGGGCTGAGATCCCGGCCGACCCGACCGAAACCGATCACTCACCCGGCAGGCCCGACCGCGCGCCTGCCGCCACGACCGACATGGAGGCGAGCACCATGAAGCTGGGTGCCTACACCGCGTGCCTGGACGACCTGCCGCTGCCGGAGGCCCTGAAGATCCTGCGTGAGCTCAAGCTGACCGGCGCCGAGATCAATGCGGGCGGGTTCCGTCCCGCGCCCCATCTTCCCGCCGCGAAGCTCCGCGAGAGCGCGGCGGCGCGGGAGGAGTACCTGGGACTGTTCGAGGACGCCGGCATCACGCTGACCGGCCTGAACGTCAACGGCAACCCGTTGCACCCCGACCCCGAGGTCGGCCCGAGGCACGCGAACGACCTGCGTGACGCGATCATCACCGCCGGGCTGCTCGGCGTCGACCGGGTCGTGGCGATGTCGGGTCAGCCCGCCGCGCACCCCGGCGGCACCGCCCCCTCATGGGTCGTGATTCCCTGGGACAGCGCCTATCTCGACGTGCTGGAGTACCAGTGGCGCGAGGTGGCGATCCCGTTCTGGACCGAGATCGACGCCTTGGCGCGGGACGCCGGGGTCAAGGTCTGCATCGAGATGCACCCGCACAATCTGGTGTTCAACCCGGCGACGCTGGAACGGCTGGTCGCCGAGGTCGGCGCCACCCACGTCGGCGCCGAGATGGACCCCAGCCACCTGTTCTGGCAGGGCATCGACCCCATCGCGGCCGTCGAGCGCCTCGGCCCGCTCGTGTACCACGCCGCCGCGAAGGACACGCGTATCAACGACGACTGCCGCGTCAACGGCGTGCTCGACGACCGTTTCCAGCGGATTCCCGCCGAGGAGAAGCCGCTCGGGATCGGCGGCCGCTACACGGTGACCCGGTGGCCGACCGAGCCGTCATGGGAGTTCGTCGCCGTCGGACGCGGCCACGACCAGGACTTCTGGAGCCGGTTCCTGCGCGCGCTGCACGCCGTCGACCCGAACATGGCGGTCAACATCGAGCACGAGGACGAGGAGTTCGGCCAGGTCGAGGGGCTTCGCCTGTCGGCCGAGGCCCTGACCGCCGCCGCCGAGGCCGCCGGGCTGTGACCCGGGCGGCCGTACAGGTCCACCCACGGAGAACCCACCCACGCGTCAACGGCCGGGACGGTCAGGAAAGGTAGGACGGACGATGAGGACGCCGACGAGATTCCGAGCGGGCAGCCGGATCCTGGGCACCGCGCTCGCAGTGGCGCTGGCCCTCTCCGCGTGCAGCAGCACCGGCGGGAAGAAGGCGGAGGACAAGGCGATGCCGGTCGCGGCCGGCAAGGCCACCACGCCGCGCATGAAGATCACCATGGTCACGCACGCGCCGTCCGGCGACACCTTCTGGGACATCATCCAGAAGGGCGCCCGGGCCGCCGCCGCCAAGGACAACGTGCAGTTCCAGTACAGCAACGACGTCGATCCGGGCAAGCAGGCCACCCTCGTCCAGAACGCCATCGACAGCAAGGTCGACGGCATCGCCGTGACCCTGCCGAACCCACCCGCGCTGATCCCCGTGATCAAGAAGGCCGTGGCCGCCGGAATCCCCGTCGTGGCGTTCAACGCCGGCGTCGACGACTGGCAGAAGTCCGGAGCGCTGATGTACTTCGGCCAGGACGAGACCCTGGCCGGTCAGGCCGCCGGCAAGCGGCTCGGCACCGACGGCGCCAAGAAGGTCCTGTGCGTCCTTCAGGAGCAGGGCCAGGTCCAGCTCGAGGCCCGGTGCAACGGCGTGCAGAAGGGTTTCTCCGGAACGACCGAGAAGCTGTACGTGACCGGCACCAACATGCCGTCGGTGCGGTCGACCATCGCCGCCAAGCTCAAGCAGGACAAGTCCATCGACCACGTGGTCACCCTCGGGGCGCCGATCGCCCTCGCCGCCGTGCAGTCGGTCAAGGACAGCGGCAGCCCGGCCAAGGTGGTCACCTTCGACACCAACCCGCAGCTGGTTCAGGCGCTGCAGAGCAAGAGCGTCCAGTGGGCGATCGACCAGCAGCCGTACCTGCAGGGCTATGAGTCCATCGACTCGCTGTGGCTGTACAAGACCAACGGCAACGTGATCGGGGGCGGCCAGACCACCCTCACCGGCCCGTCCTTCATCGACCAGAGCAACCTCGCGCAGGTCGCCAAGTACGCGTCCGCAGGCACCCGATAGCAGCGTGGGCCCCACCTCCCCGGTGGGGCCCGCCGCTGCCTTCCGAAGTCCCCCACCCCCATGCCTCGGAGGTGTTTCCCATGAGTGACACGCTCGACGTCGGCGTCCGGACGCCGACGCGCGACGAGCGCTTCACCGAGAAGTCCCTGGCGACCCGGATACTGGCCCGTCCCGAGGTCGGCGCGCTGGTCGGCGCGGTGGCCGTCTACGTCCTGTTCTTCGCGGTCGCCGAGCCGTTCCGCGGCCTGGACTCGCTCGCGACCATCCTGTACGCCAGCTCCACGATCGGCATCCCGGCCGTGGGCGTCTGCCTGCTGATGATCGGTGGCGAGTTCGACCTGTCCGCCGGCGTCACGGTGACCAGCTCGGCGCTGATCGCGTCGATGTTCAGCTTCCAGCTGACCACGAACCTGTGGGTCGGGATCTTCGTCTCGCTGCTGCTCGCGCTGACGATCGGCGCCATCAACGGCTACCTGGTCGTGCGGACCGGCATCCCCAGCTTCCTGGTGACGCTGGGATCGTTCCTGATGCTCCAGGGCCTGAACCTGGCGCTGACGAAGCTCATCACCGGCAACGTGGCCAGCCCGAACATCTCCGACATGAGCGGCTTCGGGTCGGCGCAGAAGGTCTTCGCTCAGGAGTGGAACGTCGGCGCGCTGTCGATCCGCATCTCAATCCTGTGGTGGCTGCTGTTCACGGCCATCGCCACCTGGGTGCTGCTGCGCACCCGGCTCGGCAACTGGATCTTCGCGGTCGGCGGGGCCGCCACCAGCGCGCGGGCCGTCGGCGTCCCGGTGCGCGGGGTGAAGATCGGGCTGTTCATGACCGTCGGCTTCACGGCCTGGTTCACCGGCATGAACCTGCTGTTCTCGTTCAACACCGTGCAGTCGGGCGAGGGCGTCGGCAACGAGTTCCTGTACATCATCGCGGCGGTGATCGGCGGCTGCCTGCTCACCGGCGGGTACGGCTCGGCGGTCGGGGCCACGATCGGCGCGTTCATCTTCGGGATGACCACCCAGGGCATCGTCTATGCCGGGTGGAACCCCGACTGGTTCAAGTTCTTCCTCGGCGGGATGCTGCTGGCGGCCACGCTGCTGAACCTCTGGGTCCGCCGCAGGACGGAGGCGGCGAAATGACCGGTACCACCGACACGACCGTCAGGTCGCCTTTGGTGCGGCTGGCGGACTGCGAGAAGCACTACGGGAACATCGTCGCCCTCAGGGACGTGTCCCTGCACGTCGGCGCCGGAGAGGTCACCTGCGTCCTGGGCGACAACGGCGCCGGCAAGTCCACCCTCATCAAGATCATCGCGGGCATGCACCGGCACGACGCGGGCACCTACGAGATCGAGGGCGAGGAGGTACGGCTCGGCTCCCCGCGCGACGCGCTGGACCGCGGCATCGCGACCGTCTACCAGGACCTGGCGGTCGTGCCGCTGATGCCGGTCTGGCGCAACTTCTTCCTCGGCTCGGAAGTGCGCAAGGGGTTCGGGCCCTTCAGCCGCCTGGACATCGACTTCATGCGGAAGACCGCCAAGACCGAACTGCTCAACATGGGCATCGACCTGCGCGACGTCGACCAGCCGATCGGCACGCTGTCCGGCGGCGAGCGCCAGTGCGTGGCGATCGCGCGGGCGGTCTACTTCGGCGCGAAGGTCCTGATCCTGGACGAGCCGACGGCCGCGCTGGGCGTCAAGCAGGCCGGCGTCGTGCTGCGCTACATCGTCCAGGCCAGGGACCGCGGGCTCGGCGTCATCTTCATCACCCACAACCCCCACCACGCCTACCCGGTCGGCGACCGGTTCCTGCTGCTCAACCGAGGCCGCAGCCTCGGCTACTACGCCAAGGACGAGATCACCCGCGACGAGCTCACCGGTCTGATGGCCGGCGGCGCCGAACTCGAACAGCTCAGCCACGAACTCCAGGGGACGGGCGGCGTGAGCTCCCGGGTCGCCGAAGAGCTCGGGCTGGAGGCCGCGGAGATGACGGGCCGCGCGGCACCGCCGGCCGAGAAGGAGCAGAAGTGAAGATCGCCCTCGACCCCTACATGCTCCGGCACGTACCCCTCACCGAACTCCCCTCGGTCGTCGCCGACCTCGGCTACGAGTACCTCGAGCTGTCGCCGCGCGAGGACTTCCTGCCCTTCTACCTGCATCCACGGGCCGACAAGGCCACCATCACCGGGTTCAAGAAGGCGCTGGACTCGGCGGGGGTCCAGGTCTCCTCGGTGCTGCCCCTGTACGAGTGGGCCAGCCCGGTCGAGGAGGACCGACAGGCGGCCGTCCGCTACTGGAAACGCGCCATCGAGGTCACCGTCGAGCTGGGCTGTCAGGTGATGAACTCCGAGTTCAACGGGCGGGTGGTGGCGCCGGCCGACAGCGAGCGGCAGTTCTGGCGGTCGCTGGAGGAGCTCCTGCCGATCTTCGAACGAGAGGGGCTGGAGCTGCGCCTGGAGCCGCACCCCTATGACTTCCTGGAGGACGGGCACGCGGCCGTCGACCTGGTCACGGGCATCGACAAGGACTTCGTCTCCTTCCTCTACTGCGCCCCGCACACCTTCCACCAGGGAGGAGACATCGCCGGAGTCATGAAGCACGCGGGATCCCTCCTCACGCACCTGCACATCGCCGACTCCCTCGACCACCGCGCGTCGTCGGGAAACCGCTACATCGTCAACCCGCCGAGCCTGGCCGACCAGATCCGCGTCCACCAGCACCTGGACATCGGCCAGGGCGAGGTCGACTGGGACGTCCTCTTCAAGGCCCTCGCGGAGCAGGACTTCGACGGCATTGCCACGGTCTGCGTCTTCGCTTGGGAGGAACGCGCCCGCGAGTCGGCGATCAGCAACCGCGAGCAGATCCAGGAGTACGTCGCCAAGTACGCGCAGGAGAGCGAAGCCTGACGAATGGATGCGGGCCGCCGTCACAGCCAGCCGTTGTGGCGGGCGGCCCGTACGGCCTCGATGCGGTTGCGGGCGCCGGTCTTGCCGATCGCGGCGGACAGGTAGTTGCGGACGGTGCTCTCGGACAGGTGGAGACGCCCGGCGATGTCGGCGATGGTGGACCCGTCCGCGGCGGCGGACAGTACGTCGCACTCGCGTTGGGTCAGCGGGCTGGGGCCCGCGCTCAGCGCGGCGGTGGCGAGCTCGGGGTCGACCACGCGTTCGCCCGCGAGGACCCGGCGGATCGCCGCCGACAGGTCCTCGACCGGCCCGTCCTTGACGAGGAAGCCGCTCGCGCCCGCCTCCATCGCGCGCCGCAGGTAGCCCGGCCGGCCGAACGTCGTGACGATGAGGATCTTGCAGCTCGGCAGCTCGGCGTGCAGGTCGGCGGCGGCGTCGAGGCCGCTGCGCCCCGGCATCTCGATGTCGAGGACGGCCACGTCGGGCCGCAGCTCGAGCGCCGCCGGGACGATCTGATCGCCGGCGGAGACCTGGCCGACGACCTCGAAGTCGTCCTCCAGGTTCAGGAGGAGGGCCAGCGCGCCGCGCATCATGCCCTGGTCCTCCGCGAGCAGCACCTTGATCAAGAAATACTCTCCTTCAGAGGCAGCGTGATGGTGAGTCGGTAGCCGCCCCCGTCGGCCGGGCCGGCCTCGAGCCGGCCCTCCGCACCGCTGATCCGCTCGACGAGTCCGCGCAGGCCGTTGCCCTGGGACGTGTCGGACGGCGCCGGAGCTCCGCGCCCGTCGTCCCGGACGGACAGGACGGCGGCGTGGCCCTGCCGGACCACCGAGATCTCGCACGTCTCCGCGCCACTGTGCCGGATGACGTTGGTGACTCCCTCGCGTACGGCCCAGCCGAGCAGGGCGTCGGCCTCCTCCGGCAGAGGGGTGCCCTCCTGCCGGACCGTCGCCGTGATGCCGGCGTCCCGGAGGGCGGTACGGGCGCCGTCGATCTCGGCGGAGAGCCCGCGGCCGCGGTATCCGGACACGGCGAGGCGCACCTGCCGGAGCGCGTCGCGGCCGATCTCCTCGATGTCGGCGGCCTGGCTCGCGGCCAGCTCCGCGTCGCGCGGGGCGAGCTTGCGGGCCGCCTGTGCCTTGACCACCATCACCGACAGAGTGTGCCCGAGCAGGTCGTGCAGGTCGCGGGCGAAACGCAGGCGCTCTTCGGAGACCGCCGTCCTGGCCAGCTCCTCGCGGGTCGCCCGCAGTTCCCTGATCGCGGCGAACAGCCGCAGGAGAAAAGCGATGATAAAGCCGGAGATCAGGGTGCCGTACCAGGAGCCGATCGCGTCTCCGGCCGACGCACCCCGGATCCAGGCCAGCACTCCTGCGGCGACGGACAGCGGTGCGATCACCATGGCCGGCCAGGGGCGGCGACCCCACGGGATCACCACCCCGCAGCCCAGGGCCAGCGTCTGCATCAGCGCGTTCATCCCGTGCGCGAACCAACCGACCAGGACGAAGGCGTCCACCCCGGCCGCTGCGAGGAGCACGACCGCGAGCCGGTCGCCCTGGCCCCGGCGGTAGGCGTACCAGATGGCCACGACCAGCAGGCCGGCGTAGACCGCCAGGAGCGGCCCGGACGCCCAGACGGGCCGGGCGCGGCCGCTGATCACGTCGTCGAACGCGTTGTAGCCGATCAGGAGCCAGGGGTACGTCCCGAATGGGCCGGGACCGTCGTCGACCTGGTCGGCGATCTCCGTCCGGGGCTCGGTGGTCGTGCCGGGGGAGTCGGGCGCGGGGGATTCCCCGGCCGCTTCGTCCTCCGCCGGATCGCGTCCGGCCTTCATCCGCCTGTTCACGCCCGCCCCGCCCCGTCATCTAGCCTCGCCGCGCGGGTCCCGTCCGCCCGCGGTCCCACACTCTAAGGCGAGGATCTGCGGTGCGTGCAGATGCGCCCGTCCCGGTGTCCGTCGGGACAAATGTCATCGAACGTATGGGGTCGGTTCCGTGACCACAGATCGCGTCTCAGCGGCTTGGGCCGGGAGACCTAAGCGACGGGTGCCCGGTTGGGTCCGGAGACCCTTTCCCGACCCGCGATGCCCTCGCCATAGTCGACCCGCCCGATTCCGCGCGGGCTCGTCGCCGCGCGTTCTCATGAAGATCAAGGGATCACCATGTATCGCAAAATCGCCCTCGTCGCCGTGGTGGGCATTGCCGCCACCGGTCTCGCCGCGTCCCCGGCCGCCGCCGCCAAAGCCGCCTGTAAGGCGAGCTACTGCGAGTACGAGATCCAGACGCTTTTCTGGGAGAAGACGGAGAGCAAGGACACCAAGTACGCGGCGGCGAAGTTCATCACGCGTCGTGCGGGGAAGGTCCAGGTCGATCTGAACTACAAGCACCGCAATCACGCCGTCGGCGTACGGCTCGTCACCTGCGGGGCGAAGAAGGCGCTCACCGGCTGGCGGCAACTCAACGCCTACAACCACTACTTCACCTTCGACAAGAGCGTGAAGAAGGGCACCTGCTTCCGGGTCCAGGCGGGACGCTCGGACGCCGGGACGATCAACGGCACCCTCCACCTTCCGTAACGGAAGTCCCGGACCGATCCATAAGATCATGATCAACGTCTGGAGCGGTGGGCGGGAAAGCTGATAGACCCGTTCGTGTGAACTGGATGCGAGCCCATCTCGACCGTGTCGAGCGGCACAACGCCAAGGCTCTTAACCGCGCCTGTGGCCTGGTCCTCGACACGGTCACAGGCGACGGCCTGCTCTACCTCGGCGGGTCCGGCCATTCGCTGGGAATGGTCCTGGAGGGGTTCTTTCGCGCCGGCGGGCTCGCGTGCGTGTACCCGCTGTACCGGCCCGAGATCTCCCCGCTGCACGGGGCCTGGCCCGCCACCCAGGCCGAACGCCGTTCCGGCATGGCCGCTCCGGTCCTGGAAGCCGCGGCGCCCCGGCGGGGCGACCTGGTGATGATCTTCTCCAACAGCGGGTCGAACCCCTACCCGGTGGAGCTGGCGATGGCGGCGAAGTCGTACGGCCTGCCGGTCATCGCGGTGGCGTCCGGCCCGTCGATGGAGGTCGCCCCGGCGCGGGCGGGGGTGAAGCTCGGCGAGATCGCGGACCTGGTGCTCGACACCCTGACGCCGCCCGGTGACGTGTCCCATCCCCCCGACGCCCCGCGTACGGCGGCGCTGTCGTCGTTGTGCTCCGTTTACCTGTGGAATCTTCTCCTCGCCCGGATGGCCGAACGCGCCGAATTGCCGCTGTGGGTGAGTGCCAACGTCCCTGGGGGAGATGAACGCAATGCGGAACTGCTGGCCCGCTACTCGGAACGCGTGCCCGTACTAAGAACGTCGGTTATGGGGTAAGGACCTGACCTACCTGGAGGTGGCGTCATGGACAAGACGGTCAAGGCGTTGCTGTCGGAGGCCGGGCGAACCTTCGCCGAAGAGGCCGGGATCGAGCTGAAGGATCAGCCGGCCGCGCTGTTCAAGCTTCTCGTCCTCGCCAACCTGCTGAGCAGCCGGATCAGCGCGGACATCGCGGTCGCCGCGGCCCGGGAGCTGTTCGAGGCGGGCGGCGGGACGGCGCGCGGCATGGCGAAGCTCACCTGGCAGCAGCGCGTCGACGCGCTCGACCGGGCGCACTACGTCCGGTACGACGAGAGCACCTCCAGCCGTCTCGGGGACATGGCCGAGCGGGTCCTCGAGAAGTACGACGGCGACCTGCGGAAGCTGCCGCTCAAGGCCGAGCGCGACATCGGCCACGCGAAGGAGCTGCTGCAGGAGTTCCCCGGCATCGGTCCGGCCGGGGCGGACATCTTCTGCCGTGAGGCGCAGGCCGTGTGGCCGTGGCTGCGCCCGTACTTCGACGAGCTGACGGTGAAGGGGGCCGAGCGTCTCGGCCTGCCGACCGACCCCAAGCGCCTGGCCGACCTGGCCAAGGAGCGCGACCTGGCACCGCTGGCGGCCGCCCTCGTCCGCGTCGCGAAGGACAAGAAGCTCGCCGATCAGGTGGCGAAGGGCTAGTGATCGACCATCGGCATCCGGCCGGGATCTGCAGCCCGGCCGGTCGGTCGGCGTCGGCCGTGGAGCGTGTGTCAGGGACGCCGCCACTGTCCGATAACGGTCCTGATAGGGACGCGCCACGCAATGGGATCTGCCATTCGGTGCCCAAGCTGCGCTATACACGTCCTCAGGCATGAGGGAGAGCGATGCGACCGTTCGGCAGATCCCGATCGCGCCCTCCGGTGGCGCGTGATCTGTTCGAACGTGCCCGCTGGCGGTATTTCCGGATTCAGCCGGGTTTGCGGAGGCTGACGTTTCTGCTGTTGGTGGTGGGATCGGCGGCGGTCGCGATCGTCGCGGGCCTGCCCTTGCTCACCACCGTCGTCTTCACGGCCACGCTCCTGCTCGTCGTCGACTTCACCCTGCGCTCGCCGAGCGGCATGGCCACCGCCTTCGTCGTCGCCTGCTGGCTGGCGGCCGTGATCCCGCTCAGCCGCCTCTACCCGGCCGGCGGGCACGAGGCCGTCTTCCTCGGGGCGCTGGCACTGCCGGTCGCCTTCCTCTCGCACCGCGTCCACGCGTACGCGCCGTGGCGCACCGCGGCCGTGTCCCTCGGCCTCGCCGGGATCGTCGCCGCCGCGCTCGCCAACCCGCTGCCCCGGCTGAACGCCGCGCCCGCGTGGGCGGCGGCGCTGGCCGTCCTCGGGTACCGCTGGTGGCAGGCGCGCCGCATCGTCCCCGCCGAGGCGTACGACACCGGCTGGGCCCAGGAGGACTACGCCGAGGAGGACGAGTACGCTCCGCAGGCCCGCGCGGAGTACGCCGCGCCCGCCCAGGCCCGTACGTCCGACGACGTCCCGGACATCTCGGTCGACGAGGCGTTCGCCGAGCTGGAGGCCATGATCGGCCTGGAGCCGGTGAAGCGGCAGGTGCGTTCGATCGCCGCCTCGATCGAGGCCGCCCGGATGCGCGCCGCGGCGGGCTTCCCCACCGAGAAGCCGATGCGGCACTTCGTGTTCGTCGGGCCGTCCGGCACCGGCAAGACGACCGTCGCCCGGGCCGTCGCGCGGATCTTCTACGCCTTCGGGCTGCTGCCGACCCCGCAGGTCGTCGAAGTGCAGCGCGCCGACCTGGTGGGGGAGTACCTCGGCGCCACCGCCATCAAGACGACCGAGGTCGTGGACCGCTCTCTCGGCGGCGTCCTGTTCGTCGACGAGGCGTACTCCCTGGTCAACACCGGTGACGGCCAGCCCGACCGCTTCGGCAGCGAGGCCGTCCAGACGCTCCTCAAACGCGCCGAGGACGACCGCGACAACGTCGTGATCATCCTGGCCGGCTACGAGGAGGAGATGGAGGGCTTCCTCGATTCCAACCCGGGCCTGGCCTCCCGGTTCGGGACGCGCGTGAAGTTCCCCGCGTACCAGCCGGCCGAGCTGCTGGAGATCGCCGAGTACCACACCGGGCTCCGCGGCGACCGCCTCGGCCCGGACGCCGGGCCGTGCCTGCGGCTGAAGTTCGAGGAGGTCTCGCGGCGCGGCATCATCGACGAGCTGGGCAACGGCCGCTTCGTGCGCTCCCTCGTCGAGTCCGCGGCCCGCGCCCGCGACGTCCGGATCGTCCACGCCAGGGCCGAGCCCACGCCGGACGAACTCGTCACCATCGACGCCGTCGACGTCGAGGTCGCCTTCGCGGAGCTCACCGAGCGCTACCGCGGCTACGCCGAGACGCCGACTCTCGAGGAGGCCCTCGCCGACCTGGACGCGATGACCGGCCTGGAGCCGGTCAAACGGCAGGTCCGCGCGATCGCCGCGCAACTGCAGGTCGCGCAGCTGCGCGAGGAGCAGGGCCTGCGCACCCACCCGCCGATGCGGCACTTCGTCTTCGCCGGCCCTCCCGGCACCGGCAAGACGACCGTCGCGCGCGTCCTCGGCCGCGTCTTCGCCGCGCTCGGCCTGCTGGCCCGCCCCGAGGTCGTCGAGACCCAGCGCGCCGACCTCGTCGGCGAACACCTCGGATCGACGGCGATCAAGACCAACAAGGTGATCGACTCGGCGCTCGGCGGCGTGCTGTTCATCGACGAGGCCTACTCCCTCGTCAACCCCGGGTACGCCGGCGGCGACGCGTTCGGCGCCGAGGCCGTGCAGACCCTGCTGAAACGCGCCGAGGACGACCGTGAGCGCCTCGTGGTCATCCTCGCGGGCTACGACGAGGACATGGACCGGTTCCTGCGTTCCAACCCGGGCCTGGCGTCCCGGTTCTCCGAACGCGTGGCGTTCCCCTCCTACGGCCCCGACGAACTGCTGGAGATCGCGCTCGAACTGGCCGCGAAGGGCGGCGACACCTGGGAGGAGGGCGCCCTGGACGACCTGGCGGGCGTCTTCCAGCGCGTCTGCGGCCTCGGCCGGATCGACGAGCTCGGCAACGGCCGCTTCGTGCGCTCGGTGTACGAGAAGGCCTGCGGCTTCCGCGACCTGCGCGTCGCCGAACTCGGCGCGGACGTCACCACCGCCGACCTGACCACCCTCATGACCGAGGACGTCCGCTCCGCCTACACCGAACTGGCCCGCCGCCACTGACCCTCGGCGAGGAGGCCTTGGCCGCCGAGATCGAGCCGGCCGTCGGCGGCGTAAACGCGTTCCGCGAACACCGCGTCCATCTTTGCGTGACCGCCCCACACGACGAACCCGCACCGCCTGTACCGCCTTCCCCTGTGAGCGAAGGTGAGATGGACGATGGCGGGCGACGGCCGACGCGATACTGGTCGGCTCCGCTCGCCGGGTCCACCCGGCAGGCTCCGGACGAGCCGCTTCCGCCGATTCCGGACGAGCGCGGCACTGCCCGGACCATCGGGCGGTACTTCGTGGTGGGCATCCTCGTGTCCTTGGGGCTCGCCACCGCCGGCGCGGTGATGCGCGGCTGGAAGAACGCCGGACCATCGCACACGATCACGGTCCCGGACTCGGTCGATCAGTACGACCGCCTGACCGGAAACGTCACGGAGCGCATCATCGCGGGGATCCGGGCCTCGGCGGCGAACCGCACCGGCGTGGGCGAAGCGCGCGCCGACGAGGCGGCCGTCGCCGTGTACGGCAGGAACCAGAAGACCGACCAACGGTTGATCTTCATTGGGTTCAGCACGGCCGCCTCTCCGGAGATCGGCCGAGAGCTGCGATCCCATTCGGCCTCGCACGAGGCCGACGAACTCTTTCGCGGCGAAGGCCACTTCTCGAACGAGCGTGACTTCGAACCCGGGCGCTTCGGCGGTGTCCTGCGCTGCGGTACCGGAGACGCCGGCTCCTCCGCCTCCGCCTCGTCGATGTGCGTCTGGGTCGACGGCTCCACCGTCGGCATGGTCCTGACCGCGAAGACCGCCCCCGCCGCCCTGGCGGGCACCGCACTCGCCTTCCGGAACGCCGCCGAACACTGACGCGCGGGGTACGGCCGGCCGCGCGGCGGCCCGTCGTGACCGAGTCGGCGGTCTCCCGCTGCGGTCACCGCGCTCGCGCGACGGCCCGCCGTACCGACCGGGGACGCCGGGGCCGTCCAAACCGGGTCGGCCCGCCGTCACCGGCGGAGGCCGAGCCGATCCGCCGCCGCAGGCCGCCGGCTGTCACCCCGGCCCTCTAAGGTGCCGTTCGTGGAGAAGGTGACCTGGGGGCAGGTGCTGGCCTGGCGGCTGCGGCGGCAGTTCCTCGAGCCGGTCGACGGCGGTGACCCGGTCGAGGTGGCGCGGCGGCTCGCCGGCGTGCAGGCGCAGGTGGCCTCGGCGGCCGAACTGGCGATCGCCGTACGGCAGGCCGAGCCCCGCCCCGACGCGGTGACGGAGGCCCTCGCCGACCGCAGACTGGTCAAGACCTGGGCCATGCGCGGCACCCTGCACCTCCTGCCCGCCGACGAGGCTGCCGCCTACCTCACCGTGTCCGGTGCCCACCGCAACTGGGAGCGGGCGAGCTGGCAGAAGACGTTCGGCGCCACTCCCGCCGACCTGGAGGCCATCGCGGCGGCCGCGACCGAGGCGCTGTCCGGCGGCGCGGCCCTCACGCGCGAGGAGCTCACCGCCGAGATCGTCGACCGTACGGGCTCCGGCCATCTCGCCGAGGTGCTCGGATCCGGCTGGGGCACCCTCCTCAAGCCGCTGGCCTGGTGGAAGGTCCTGTGCTTCGGCCCGCCGCAGGGCAGCCGGGTCACCTTCGTCAGCGCTGCCTGGCTGCCGGAGACGCCCGACCCGGCGGCCACCGTGCTCCGGGCGTTCCTGGGCGCCCACGGTCCCACGACGCCGACGTTGTTCGACAAGGTGTGGCTGAGCCGGGGCGTCACCCGCAAGGCCCTCCTCAAGACCTGGTTCACCGAGGCGGTCGAGGTCACCGAGGTCGACGTCGAGGGCGAGCGGCGCGTGATGCTCGCCGAGCACGTCGCCGAGCTGGCCGCCACCCCGCCGAGCACGGCCGTCCGGCTCCTCGGCGCCTTCGACGCGTACGTCCTGGGCGCGGGCACGGGCGCCACTGAGATCATCCCCGCCGAGCACCGCGCGGCCGTGAGCCGCAGCGGCGGCTGGATCTCCCCGGTCGTGCTCCGCGGCGGTCGCGTCGCCGGCGTATGGGACGACGAGCGGACCACGCTCTGGGAGGAGATCCCGGCGGACGCGATCGTCGCCGAACGGTCGCGCCTCGCCCGGATCTCGTCGGCCGGATCTCCGCTCGCCTGACCGGGCCCGCACCGGTCAGGCCGAAAGAGCTGGGACGGGATCTGCATCGGTCAGGCCGAAAGAGCCGCAGCGCGTCCAGACGCTGGGCCTGTGGAACTTCCAGAAGGACCGGGTCTCGCGCGACGGGCCCGTCGATTCACAGCCGGGTGCGCAGCGCGGCCAGGAATGCGAGAGTGCGCGCGCGATCCCCCTCATCACCGGTCGAACTGGCCACCAGCTCGGTCGCGCCGGCGTCGGCGTACGCCCGGATGGCCCGCTCCACCGTGCTCTCGTCGCCCGCGATGACCGTCTCGTGGACGCCCGACATGCCCTGACCGTCCAAGACGGAGCGGTAGGCGGGCTGCCGTCCGGCACCACCGAGGGTCGTCGCGACGCGCTGCCGGACTCCGTCGGGGTCATCGGTGACGCTGACGACGACGCCGGCGACGACGCGAGGGGCGGGCCGGCCCGCCCGCTCGGCGGCGCGGCCGATGGCCGGTGCGATGCGCTCGCCGATCCAGCGCGGGCCGGTCCACACGGTCACCGTGCCGTCGGCGAGCTCTCCGGCGATCCGTAGCATCACCGGGCCCAGGGCCGCCAGCAGGACGGGCGGCGGTGCGGCGCCCGGTACACCGACCCGCCCGACAGCGGTGAGGACCTCGCCGTGGTGGTCGACCTGCTCGCCCCGCAGGAGCGGCACCAGCGCTGTCAGGTACTCGCGGACGTGCCGGGCCGGCCGGTCGTACGAGTGGCCGAACCGCTCTTCGATGATCTCCGGATGGCTCGGGCCGACACCGAGAGTGAACCGGTTCCCGCTCGCCGCCTGGGCGGTGAGCGCCTGACCGGCCAGCGCGAGCGGATGGCGGGGATAGGTCTGGGTCACCGCGGTACCGACGTCGATCCCCGGGACCTCGCGGGCGACGAGCGCGGCGAGTCCGACGGCGTCCCAGGAGAACGTCTGGGTGAAAAAGGCGCTGTCCAGGCCGGCCTCGGCCGCCGCGCGAACCTGCGCGATCACGTCCGGGAGAGGGCTGCCCTCCGCCCCGATCAGCACTCCGATCCGCATGACGACTCCTAACATGAATAGGATCTTCCGGTTCCGTTTCTCGAGACTAACCTGAAGATCGCCTTCCAGTTGCCGAAGTGGGGGAATCCGTGCGAGCCGACGCGCGCCGCAATCGTGCGCTCATCCTCGACACCGCCGTCGACCTGTTCGCGGAGCGGGGCCCGGCGGCGTCCATGGAGGAGATCGCACGGGCCGCCGGCCTGGGCGTCGGCACGCTCTACCGTCACTTCCCCGACCGGCAGGCGCTGCTGGAGCAGATCGCCGCCGACACGCTGGGGCGGCTTCTCTCGGCCGCCCGGGAGTTCGAAGCTCGTCCGGTACCGCGCTGGGAGGTGCTCGTGCTGATCGTCCGGCACTGCGCCGGCCTCCCGCTGGCGCTGGCCAAGTCGCTCACGGACGGCACACCCCACCCTCCCGAGGTCGCCGAACTGATCAGTGGCGTCGACGAACTGATCGCACAGATCGCCGAACAGGCACAGCGGGAAGGCGCGCTGCGTCCCGACATCTCACCCCCCGAGGTCGTGGACCTGATCAGTGTCGCCGTGTGCCGGCCTGGAGCCCGCGCGGACGATGCCCTGACCACCGTCATCCTCGACGGGCTCAAGGCGTCGGCGGCAGCCGGCCGGTGACCCCGTTACCGTGGACTTACAGCGCGGTAGTCGTCACGTAACGCGCCCGCCGCACGATGCGAGGAAGCGACCTCGGGTGGTGAGCAGGTATGAGTCCTGGATCTCTCATCCGCTTCCGTGACATCCACGGATACTGGCGGGCCTTCCGCATGACCGGCAGCGGGCCTCCACTGCTGCTGATCCACGGCATCGGCGACAACTCCGGCACCTGGCTCGACGTGATCCCGCGCCTGGCGGAGAACCACACCGTCATCGCGCCCGACCTGCTCGGCCACGGCGAGTCCGCCAAACCGCGCGCCGACTACGGCATCGCCGCATACGCCTGCGGCATGCGCGACCTGCTGAGCGTCCTCGAGGTGGACCGCGTCTCGGTGATCGGCCATTCGCTCGGGGGCGGCATCGCCATGCAGTTCGCCTACCAGTTCCCCGAACGCTGCGAACGCCTCGTGCTCGTCGCCAGCGGCGGCATCGGCCGAGAGGTCCACCCGATCCTCCGTGCGGCGGCGGCGCCGGGCGCCGAGGTCGGCCTGGCGCTGGCGACGTCCGCCCCGGCGCGCACCGCCGTACGGCTCGCCGCTCCCGTCCTGCGCCACACCGGCGGCCTGTTCCTGGGCACGGACTTCGACTACCTGCTCCGGCGCTATCGGGGACTGCGCTCCACGACCGCCCGCCAGGCGTTCCTGCGCACCCTCCGGGCCGGAGTCGACGTGCGCGGCCAGGTCATCACCATGCTGGACCGCTGCTACCTCGCCGAGGGCATGCCCATCCTCATCATCTGGGGCAGGGAGGACCGCGTGATCCCCGTACGCCACGCGGGGATCGCCCACGCCGCCATGCCCGGCAGCAGCCTGGAGGTCTTCGCCCGGTCCGGGCACTTCCCACACCACGACGAACCGGAGCGTTTCGTCACCACCGTGGAGCGATTCCTGGAGAGCACCGAACCGGCACTGCACGACCCGGCGAAGTGGCGGCGGCTCCTGCGCGCCGGCCGGGTCGCGGACCGGAGGAAGCCGAAGGAGGCCGCCCCGCACGTGTCGAGCGGGGCCTGACCTGGGAGACGAGACGGCCGCGGCGCGCCGCGTATGGCCGCCCAACGCGCGATGCGCAGGGCAGCCGGCCTGCTCGGGCACCACCGCGATGTGCGGGTCAGGCGGCCTGCTCGGGCACCACCGTGACATGGGTCCGGCGTGACCGTACGTCCCAGCCGGCCATCGCCGCCACGACCAGCAGGGCCAGGAACGCCAGCGTCAGCGGGTCGACCAGCTTCGAGACCGGTGCGAGGGCCGCGAGCGCCCCCAGCGCCAGCACACGCGTGGTCGTGAAGTGACCCCACACCGCCCGTTTGAACAGCGCGTGCCCCGCCACGAACAGCCCCGGACCGCCGAGCACCACCGCCGCCGTACCGCCGGTGACGTGCCCGTGCGGGTGCGCGACGATCAGTTCGTCCGCGACGGCGCTCACGATGATCCCCGCGACCATCGGAAGGTGGATGAAGGTGTACGCGGACCGGCCGAGGCGGCCCGGATCCGCCGAGGCCGCGATGCGCTCCGCCGCGGCCTCCGCGCTCCGGTCGAAGTAGATCCACCACATCGCCACGCTGCCGAGGAAGCCGACCGCGAAGGCGGCGCCCTCGGCCGTCCCCACGCCGTGCAGGTCACTGAACGTGTTGCCCGTGACCAGCAGCGACTCGCCCAGCGCGATGATCACGAACAGCTGGCAGCGTTCCGCCATGTGCCCACCGTCGATCGTCCAGTCCGACGTCCTCGAGCGCCCCAGCCCCGGGAACGTGTAGCCGTGCCAGGGCGCGGCGTACTCCAGCGCCAGCGCCCCCACCCAGGCCACGACCTGGGCCGGGTGGTCGGCGAAGGCGCCGCCGATCCAGAGCACGGCCGTGGTCAGCTTCCAGGCCAGGATGCGCACGAAGTTCGCGCTCAGTTCGTCCCGCCTGGTCATGATCGTCACGAAGAGCGTTCGTCCGGCCTGACAGGCGACATAGGCGAGGGCGAACCACAGGGCCCGGCTCTCGAACGCCTTGGGGATCGCGACCGCCATCAGCATCCCGGCGAGCATGGTCCCGGTCAGCGTCATCCGTACCGCGGGATGATCCGGATTGAGCCAGTTGGTCGTCCAGCACGTGTACATCCACGCCCACCAGACGGCCAACAGCAGCACCAACGTCTCACCGGCGCCGCTCACGGTGAGATCCTTCAGCAGCCGGTGGGACAACTGCGTCACCGCGAAGACGAAGACCAGGTCGAAGAACAACTCGAAGAACGTGACACGCGTCGCCCCGTCACCGCGGGAGCGCAGCAGCCCCGTCGGGGTCCCATGCTCCATTCGCCGAACACTACGGCAGCGCGGACCTGCGCCGGGATTCGAGACGATCACGAAGCTCGTACGCCGTCGCACCCGTCACATACGCCTCTCGTCCCCGCACCGCGACCCAGACGGAAGCGAACGGATCGAACAGCGCCACCCACCCCGGGAACTCCCGGCGAAGCCGATCCAGCCACACCCACCGCGTCTCCCAGACCGGATCCGGCGCCCGGCCGAACCCGACCTGATCGACCCACGTCACCGGCCCCGAGGAGTCACCGGTTGCCGAGGACATTGGTGATCTCCTGAGCGGCCCGGCCCGTCTCCCGAGCAGGGCAGATCGGGTCACCCCAGGAGTAGAAGAACCACAGCGCGTCGCCGTCGGGCCGGTAACGATCGATCCGGATCTTCTCGCAGAGGACGGGCGCATGACGGTTCCCGACCCGCACGTACGGCATGCCGCCGCGCGGCGTCTCGACCGTGGCGGTGAAGCCGGCGGCGTCCAGCCAATCCCGCAACTCGTGCAGATGGCGGGCGACCGCCCCGCCCGTCGTCTCTGTGCCCATTCGCGACCTCCTGGAATTCGATCGGTTTCCCGCTCCAGAATGTCGTCACGCGGCTACGCTCGGCTATAACTGCAGCTCTCCAACCCCCCATGGAGACCACGTGGACATCGACCCGTCGGCCTCGGCCGCCGAACAGTACGCCTACCGGCTGCGCCTTTATCGCGAGCGCGCCGAGCTTACCCAGGACGACGTGGGCCGGGAATGCATCATCAGCGGCAAGATGATCGGCCACTTCGAGAACGGCCGCCGCATTCCAACCCTCGACGTGTCAAAGGGCCTCGACCGCCTGTTCAACCTGGACAGGTACTTCGAAGAACTCCACCCGCACGTCGTACGGGAGGTGACGCTCCCGATGGGCTTCGCCGAGTACATCGAGTACGAACAACAGGCGGCGTCACTGAAGGTATACGAGCCGCAGTTCGTGCCTGGCCTGCTTCAGAGTGAGACCTATGCTCGGGCGTTGCTCAGCGCGGCGAACCGAGGAGACCGACTGGAGCGGGGCCTCGCGGTTCGCATGGGTCGGCAGGACATCCTCCAGCGGGACGAACCACCCTTCATCGTGGTCTTGATAAAGGAGGCGGCGCTCCGCGAGCCGGTCGGCGGCGTCGATGTGATGAGGGAGCAGCTCGCTCATCTCCTCGAGATGATGGAGCGACCGAACATCAGCATCCAGGTGATCCCGGCCGGTCGCCCCGTGTATCTGTCGAGTGGGTTCACCCTGCTCGGGTTCGTCGAGGGCCTGGGTATCGGATATGCCGACGCCGCCGGCGGTTACGGCCATTTGATTCAGGCTCCTCAACAGGTCCATGAACTCGCGATACGGTTCGAGCAGATCAGGGGAGAAGCGCTCTCCTGGTCCGAGTCAGAGAAACGGATCCGCGCCTTCTTGGAGGAAATGTGAGCCACAACCTCGCGGACAGTACTTGGCGCACGTCGAGCTACTCGGGTGAAGAGGGCGGGACATGTGTGGAGGTCACGCAGGTCTGGCCTGCATGAGGTTGCGTTCGCCGACCCGCGCAGATGTACGGTGATCGCGGACGGGTGGGATGCTGAGTGGAGCGGCTGAGCTGGCGGGCTGGATCCGGAGCTCTTGAGGATTGGCTGGTCGAGTTCTTCGACCGCTTCGCCGTATCACCTGAGAAATTCTCGGTGCAGCGCGGCGGAGAGAAGATACCGCGCTTCGGCGGACCGCCGAACGGCCCCGACTACGATCAGAAGATCAGTTACACCGGCCCCCGCACGATCGACACCTTGGCGTCCGATCTCGCCGACGACAACGTGCTGGAGGTGGGCTTCACGGTTCACTCGCCGGATTCGTGGTGGCTGTGGGCGACCCCGCGCGACCGCGTCAAGACCGACTGGATCAAGGTGACCATGCCCGGCACGTACGTGTCGAACTGGCCACTGCCCGCAACACTGCGGGACGGCCGCGATCTTCACCGGGTGCTCGTCGCGCTCGCGGGGATGCTCGGTACGGCACCGCCCGACTACGACCCGGGAAGCGTACGCGCGCGGTACCCCCGGCCGGTCGAGATCAAGAGACATGTCCGCTCGGACGAGTACGTGCTGTGGGTCACCGGGTGGGGACACGAGACGCTCAGCCTCCGCGGGGAGACCGTACGGCTCGTGGACGATCTGGTCCGCCTGTTCCATCCACGGGATACGACGCCGCTCCCGCTCCGGTCGCTCGGCGACCTCGCCCACGTGTACGAAACGCTGATGGTCGAACTCGGCCGTGGGTGGGCGATTCGATGGGCCGAGCCGCTGCCGGCACCCGGCGACGTCCGCCTGCCACCCGACGCCCGCCTCGCCGTCACCAGGACGCCCGGCGCGGAACCGTCCCTGCAGGTCACGGCGGAGGAGCTGCTCGTCGAAGCCGACCACCCGGCCCACTCGCTGCGGGAGAGGATCACGCTGCTGCTGTGCCCACAGCTGTACACGCCCAGCGCGCCGGCAGACCTGCCCGCGTGGCTACGGTCGCTGGAGAAGGGCGTGTTCGGTAGATCGGGCATCTGGACGGTACGCGGCCGAGGCTGGCGGCCACCGCGACATCGAGGAGCCGCGATGGTGGCTCGGGCTCTGCTCGAACAGGGCGTGACCGGGCGCGCCTCGGTTGGGATGGCAAGCGCGGAGTTCCTTACCGTTCAAGGCCTGCTGCTCGGCGGTGAACCGGTGGAGCTGGCGGGACGAAGCAAAATCAAGAGCCCGTGAGCGCTACCCGCCCGGCCGCCGCGCTGCTACTCCGATCCGGGGATGAGGAGCACCTTTCCCCGGCGGCTCTTCATCTCCGACCGGGTCACGGCCGCCTCGAGCTGATCGAGCGGGAACTTCGTCCCGGGAGAGGTTTCGAGGATCCCCTCGCGCATGAGCTCGACGATGTCCTGGACCAGGCTTTCCCGCATTTCCCGGTCGAGTCTCGGCAGCCAGTATCCGAGCCAGTAGACCTCCAGCCTCCGGCGGCCGGCAAGAATGTAGCGGGGGTCGTCTCCCACGAGCATCGGCCGGCGGGTGAGAGAGCCGTAGAGGAGCATTCGGCCGTCCTCGTGGAGCGCCTTGAACATCTGGGTGCCGGTTTCCCCGATCACCGGGTCGATGGCGTATTTGACTCCGTCCGGGTCGACGGCGCGGCGGACCTGTTCGTCGATCGGGCCGTCGTCGGTCACCAGGACGATGTCGGCGCCCAGGCGCTCCAGTTCCGTGACCGCCTCGCGGCGGCGGACGATATTGACCGTTCGGATGCCGTCGCGCTTCGCCAGCCGGATCACCATGCGGCCCAGTTCCGAGGTGGCCGCCGACTGGAGCAGCCACTCACCCCGGGGCACCGCCAGCACCTGACGGACCATGAGAAGGGCCGAGGCCGGGTTGATCATGAAGAAGGCCGCCTGCTCATCGGGAAGCCCCTCCGGCGCGGGGAGCAGGTCGTGGGCCGGCACGACGGCGTACTCCGCCCAGTTGCCTCCCCGGCCGTTGACGACCACGACACGCTGCCCAGGCTCCCATCCCGCCACCTGCGGGCCCAGCGCGTCGATGACGCCGACGCCTTCAAAGCCGACGGGAGCCGGAAAACGCGCTTCGACGCCGGCGTAGTGGCCCCGTACGTACAGCAGATCGGACGGGTTGACCGGAGTGGCGATCACACGGACCCGAACCTCCCCGGTCGCCGGTTCGGGAACGGGCAGGTCCGTGACCGCGAGCACGTCCGTCGGTTCGCCGTGCCGGTCGAAAACGACGCCTTTCATCGCCACCCCCCGAGATGTGCTGCTTCCTTTCCGGTCCGGAAGCTGCTTCGAATGGTGTGAATACCCGCTGTCGCGAACTCCTAGTCGAGGCGCTTGATCGATTCCGCTTGGCCGAAAATCACTGCAAGGAAAAGCGCTCTTTCCAGCCCATGATGGCCTCGCGGACGGGCAAGCGTGGCCCGGCGGGTCCCGAACACGCGATTCGTCCGGCCGGGCGTGCGGGCCATCTCCGCCGCCCGCCCGGGACGATCACGTCGTGGGTTGCGCGGTGCCGGTACGGCCGCCCGTGACGCGAAGGAGGTCGAGCTTTCCCGCGTCGCTGCTTCCGGCCGCCGCCGTGTAGGTGACCATGCGCAGGTCCGCGCCCGGAACGACGAGGACGTCGCAGTCGAGTTCGATCTCGCCGACTTCCGGATGCAGGATCGTCTTCCGATCGGTCGTGTGCTGGGCCGCCGTCGCCGTGGCCCAGAGATGAACGAAGGCGTCGGATGCTCCTCGGAGGTCCGCCACGAGACGCGCGAGCCGAGGATCCGCGGGATAGCGGGACACGGCGTCCTTGAGATCGGCGACGATCGCCGTCGGCAAGGCGTCCTCGCCGCGTTCGGACCGGACGGGACGCACGGCGGCGTGCGCGGCGCCGTTGCCGAAGACGGCGCGCGCGAGGTTCCGCTCGTCGGCCGGGACCACGGTGGGGTCGCCGAGCAGCGCGCTCCACAGGGGGTTCCACCACACGAGGGTCCAGTCGGCGGCGAACACCCCGATCGGGAAGTCTCCAAGGCGCGCGGCGAGCCGTTGGACGCCCGGGGGCACGTGGGTGTTGATCGTCCCGTCTTGTGGTGGCAGGAGCCCGGCGCTTCGGTACAGCCGGTCGCGTTCGTCCCGGGAGAGCTGAAGGGCGCGGGCGAGGGCGCCGACGACCTGGGCCGAGGGATTCGTCGCGCGTCCCTGCTCGAGCCGCAGGACGTAGTCGACCGAGAGCCCGGCCAGCTGCGCGAGCTCCTCGCGACGTAGTCCGGGGGCACGCCGTCCGGCCGTCACGGTGAAGCCGGCGTCGGCGGGGGAGAGGCGGTCGCGCCAGGCGTGCAGGAGTGCGCCGAAGCCGGAGCGGAGGGCAGCCATGGGTCCATTGTCGCGACTCGGCACCGGACGAGCCTGGGTACTGCCGGTCCTAGTGACCGGCACGGCACTGGCCGGCGGTGGCGAGGGCGGCGAACCTTGGGGACGCGCCGAACCGGACGCCGACCAGTGAAGGAGCCTCCCGTGCAGTCCACCATCGTCATGACGGGCGCCACCCGCGGCATCGGCCGCGTCGCCGCGGAGTGCGTCCTGCGCGAGTCGCCGGACGTGCATCTCCTCGTCGTCGCCCGAGAGTCCTCGGGGGCACAGCTCGGCGCGGGTGGGCGCGAGGTCTCGTACGTCGCGGCGGACCTCGGCTCGCTCGAGAGCGTCCGGTCGGCCGCCGCCGAGATCCGGGACCGGCTCGACCGTGGTGACCTGCCGCCGCTGCGCGGCTTCGTCGGCAACGCGGGCATGCAGTACACGAACGCGCTCACCGAGGGACCCGACGGGTTCGAGTCCACCTTCGCGATCAACGTGCTCGCCAACCACCTGTTCGTCCGCCTCCTCGAGGACCGCTTCGCCGCTCCCGCCCGGATCGTGATCACGGTCAGCGACACCCATTTCGGCGACTTCAGGCACAACCTCGGTATGGTTCCCGGCCCGGTCTGGCAGTCCCCGGAGGTCCTGGCCCGTACGGGCGCCTTCTCCAAGCCGGAAGGCACGGCCGCCGGGCGTACCGCGTACTCGACGAGCAAGCTGGCCGCCATCTACCTCGTGCACGAGTACGCGCGCCGCCTGCCCGCCGGGATCGACGTCGTCGCCTACAACCCCGGCTTCGTCCCCGGCACCGGCCTCGCCCGCAACGCCGACCCCGTCACCCGGTTCGCGATGCGCTTCATCCTGCCGGCGATGGCCCTCACCCCGTTCGCGACCGGCCGCGGTGCCGCGGGACGCCACCTCGCCGACGTCGTCCTCGGCAGGACCAAGGCGCCGACCGGATCCTACGTCGACCGCGACCGCGTGGCCCGGTCATCGGAGGAGTCGTACGACCCACAGCGCGAACGTGAGCTCTGGGACGCCGCCGGACGGCTCACCGCCGCGCACGTCGTCTGATGCGTTCGCCGCCAACGGGCGTTCCGGCTTTCGCGCGGAGGCGATGACCTGGTCATCGGCGGGCGACTCGCCGGACCCTGTGGGAGAGGAGTCCTCGTCCGGGCCGTCGCCGCTGCGTACCGTCAGCCAGGAGCACGCGGTGGACAGCAGCGCGGTGCAGCCCAGGACGAGAGCGGTGACGGCGAACGCGTGGGTGGTCCGCGGTGCGTCGTGAGGCGTCGCCCCGCTCAGGTAGACCGCTCCGAAGGCGGCGACGCCGAGCGCCCCGCCGATCTGCAGGACCGTCGTGCTGACACCGCTGATGTCGGGCGCGTAGCGCGGCGGGACGGCGTTGGTGAGGCGGCCGAGCAGGGAGCTGAACTGCGTCCCGAGCCCGAACCCGCCGGCGGCGAGCAACGGGATCAGCGGCCCGAGACTGTGGGAACCGGCGAACAGGTCGGCGCTGATGGTCAGGTAGGCGGCGGCGAGCAGCGCGCATCCCGCGACCGGCAGCACGCGGGTGACCCTTGCGGGCACGAGCCGGGCGGCCTGGCCGGCCAGCCCGAACGCCGCCACCCAGGGGACCAGGACGAGCCCGGAGACCAGCGGACCGTGCCCCAGGCCGTTCTGCAGGTACTGGGCGAGAGTGAACAGCAGCGCGTAGTAGGTCGCCGTCGCGGCCATCAGCGTGCCCAGGCCCCACGCGACCGTCGGCCTGGTCAGCACCTGGAGGTTGACCAGCGGCGCCTGCCCGCGGGCGGACGTGCGCCGCTGGACGGCGACGAACACCGCGAGGGCCGGCACGCTCGCGGCTAGCGACACCCACGTCCACGCCGGCCATCCTTCGGGGCGTCCGAGGATCAGCGGAAGGATGATCAGCAACACCGTGACCGACAGCGTCGCAACGCCCGCGAAGTCGACCTTCTTGCCGCCGCGCCCCTGGTCGGCGGGCAGGCGACGCGCCGCGGCGGCCATGGCGGCGGCGCACACGGGCACGTTGACGAGGAAGATGGCCCGCCAGCCGGTACCCGCGAGGTCGGCCGTGATGAGCACACCGCCGAGGATCTGGCCCGTGACGGCGCCTCCGGACAGTGCGATTCCGTAGAGCCCGATCGCACGGATGCGTTCGGCTCCGGCGAAGGTCAGCTGGATACCGGTGAGCGCCTGGGGGAACATCAGCGCCGCACCCGCGCCCTGGACCACCCGCGTGATCACCAGCACCGCCGCGTCGGGCGAGAGCCCGGCGAGCAGCGACGCCGCCATGAACAGGCCGGTGCCCAGGATGAAGACCCGCTTGTACCCGTGCGTCTGTCCCAGCCGGGCACCGGTGATCAGCAGCACCGCGAACGCGATGAGATATCCGCCGATGACGAGCTCGGCGGATGTCGCCGACGCGTGCAGGTCCTTCTGGATGGCCGGTGTGGCGACGTTGGCGATCGTGGCGTCGGCCTGGGAGAGGAAGGGCGCCGTCAACAGGACCGCGAGCAGGGCCCCGTTGTGTCGTTGCCGGCTCATTGGCTCATGCTCCTGACGAAGATCGGGGGTGGACTCGTACAGGAGTGGGAACCCCGGCCCGCCGGCTTCGGTTGCACGCCGGCCTGTCGTATCCGCTTCGATCCAGGAGGCAACCGATCAAGGCGTGGCGAGTGTTAGGGGTGTGGAGATCGAAACACTGGGGACCGCGAACGGTCCCCCTTCCCGGCGTCGTGACCCGGCCGAAGACCCGAACGACTCCCCGGATTCCCGGCAGCCGCAGGACACGGCCGCGGTCTTCACCACCCTGTTCCGCGAACATCAGCTGGAAATGGTGCGGGTGGCGCTGCTGATCGTCGGTGATCGTGCCAGCGCGGAGGACGTGGTGCAGGACGCCTTCACCGCGCTGCACGGCAAACTGGATCGGCTCGACGACCCGGATCGGGCCCTGCCGTACATCCGTACGAGCGTCATCAACGGGTGCCGTACCGTCCTTCGCCGCCGCAGGCTCGCGTGGCGCATGGTCAAGACGTACGACCCGCCCGTGTGGTCCGCGGAGTCCGCGGCGCTCCTCGGCGAGGAACGCCGCGAGGTCATGGCCGCCCTGGGACGGCTCCCGCGTCGGCAGCGCGAGGCGATCGTGCTGCGCTACTACCTCGACCTCGGCGAGGCCGAGATCGCCGAGGCGATGGGCATCAGCCGCGGGACCGTCAAGTCCACCATCTCGCGGGGGATCGGCGCACTCACCCGGAAGCTCGCAGAACTCGGAGAGACGTCATGACCAGCACCGAGGACCTCCTCCGCGACGCGCTGTCCGCGACCGCCCGTACCGTCGAGCCCGGCACGCTGTCCCCTCTCACGGCCCCCGTTCGGCGGCGCTCGACCGCCAAGTGGGCCGTTCCCCTCGCCGCCGCCGGCGCTCTGCTGGTCCTGGCGGCCGCCATCGCGATCGGAGGACAGATGCGAGGACCCCGGCAGAGCCCGCCCCTAACCGGCACCGGGCCATCGCGCGTGGTGACCGTCACCGATGACACGGCGGCCATTCGCGACGTGACCGGGCGCAAGGTCGCCGACATCCCCGCCCCGCGAGGCCGCTACGTCGCCGTGGCGGCCGACGGCACCGGGCGTACGTTCTACCTCGCCGCCTCCGAGGGAAGGTGTGCGATCAGCCTGTACCGCCTGAGTTTCCGGCCCGACGGCTCGGTCGACGCGCCACAGCGGGTCCGGGCGAACGCCCCCATCGACATCAGCGAAGATGACGCGGCGATGGCCGTGAGCCGGGACGGAACACGCGTGGCCGTCAGCGGGGCGTGCGAGACGACCTATCGGGTCTCCGTCCTCGACACCCGATCCGGCGGCGTCCGGAGCTGGACCGCGCCCACGGCCGCCTCCGCGCGGCTTGCCCCATCGTGGGGTCCGGACGGCCGTACGCTCGCCGTCTTCTGGTGGGATGCTCGGCGGGAGATCGAGCAGGCCCCGATCCTCCTGCTCGATCCGCAGGAGTCCACGGGCGGCGATCTGTTGATGGCACGGGTCCTCCGGTCGGCGGGGATCCAGCAGGGCCCGCTCAAGGGCGGGCGGATCGAAGCGATCGCCTACGACCCGGACGGCCGGACGATGACCGTCGTCGTCTCCTTGAAGGCCTTCAGCGCCATCGCCCGGATCTCGGCGAACACCGGAGACCTGGTCGGCGGATTCACGAGAGTCCCGACCTTCGCGGGGGGCGTTCGAGCGGACGGCTCCGGAGATCACCTCCTCCTGTTCGGCAGCGGCCAGGTGGCCCGCGTCGACGACGGCCGCCTTCGCTGGATCACCCGCGGACACGACCATGTGGACGCCGCCTGGTGACTGCCCAGGACCACCGCGATTCCCTGCAGGGAATCGCGGTGCCGGAGGCCGGGCTGCACACTGCTGCGCATGACCAATCCAGTCGATGTCGAGCAACCGGTTCATAGCAGCGAATTGACGCGCTTCACGAAGATCGTCCGTACTGAGGATGGCGGGTCGGCGTTCGAGGACGGCGAGATCGCGCTCGAACGCCGGCACGTCACCGACGGAGTGCCGGCCATGTCGGTCGGCGGAGTGCCGTCGAGCGGTGGCGTGCAGTTCGTACGCAGCGCCGCGTTCGACAGCACCGCACACCCGGCACCGCGTGAGCAGTGGGTGGTGATGCTGCGCGGAACCATCGAGGTGACGGTCAGCGACGGCGGCCGACGTCGCTTCGGCCCCGGCGACCTGGTGCTCGCCACCGACACCACGGGAACGGGCCACGTCACGACCGGTGTCGGCGAACCACCGTACGAGGCGCTGTTCATCCCGGTCTGAGTACGTCGAGCGTAGGCCCGGCCGCAGATCCGGATCCGGCTTCGCCGGGCCCCGGCACTAGGTGACGGCGATGGCGGGCGCGACGCGCGCGGATCCGATGCCGCGGTCGGGCTTGCCGAGCCGGAAACGCACCTTGCCCTTGAGTACGGTGCCGGACTCGGCCTGACCATCGGTGAGGCCCTCGCCGGGGAACAGCGTGAACGTCCACCTCGGATTCGATTCGCAGTCGGGAAGGTGGCGACCGCCCTGCAAGACGCGGGCACCCCAGAGCTGGCGGATCATCAACGCCCTCGTGTCGATGCCGGCGACCGTGAACGACGTCGGCGGCGCGGCCGTGATCTGGTTGTGGCTGCCCAGCGAGGGACCGTACACGCCGGTCACCGTGGCGACCATGGTCCACGGCCTGCCGGACGGGATGCCGGGGACGCCGGCGGGAAGCCGCTCGTCGAACACGTCGTTCGTGGGCGCGCCGAGCTGGTCCGTCCGGACGGCCGCGGCCATCGGGCGCCGGGTGTCCAGCCTGCCGGGGTCGGGCACCAGCAGGACACCGTACGTCGTCTCATCCGCGAAGCGGGCCGAGGCGAAGTGGTCGCGGAGCGCGAGCACCGTACGCTCGGCGGTCTCCCACAGGTCGTCGGAGAACGCGGTCGCCAGATGGTCGGGCGTGACCGCCGGGAGCCCGGCCCGCGCCACCGCTTCGGCCACCGATTCACAGCGAGACCACCCGGACTCGGCAAGTCCCGCGATCTGCTCGGCCTTGAACGACATCACTCACCTTTCAGCCGTACGGATCGTTATCATCGAACACCTCCTCGTACAGGCCCCTCAAACTCCGCGAGCTCGCGGTGACCTGCCGATGGCCGACGTACGGACGGGCGGTGAACCTTGTTGATCTTGGGTTCCGGTGGGGCGGGATCGTAGCTGATGATCTTGCTCGGTTCCTCCACCACCCCCGATCATCGGAGGTAAGAGCATGCGCCCCTCGACCGTCGCTCGGATCAGGACGCTGTCGCTGGCCACCGTGGCCGCGACCGCCGTCGCAGCATCTCTCGCCCTGCCCGCCTCGAGCGCGTCCGCCGGCACCGGCCAGAACACGCGGTCCGTGACCAGCCAGGTCACGGGTCTGCCCAAGGGCAAGTACATCGCCTACGCGAGCTGCAAGGCCAAGGGCCGCTGGTTCAAGGGCTACGTGAAGACCGCCGCCAAGCCGACCAAGAAGAAGCCGGTCGTTCCGATCGTCGAGTGGGGCTATGCCATCCAGAAGACGGCGGGCAACCACGCCAACACCCGCGTGATGGACATCGAGGCCGTCAAGCAGGCCACGGGCACCTGGCGGTACAGCGGCGGCGAAGGCTACACCGGCTGGAACGCCAAAGAGGACAACCACTGGCACAAGGGCCCGTGGATTCAGTACGCCTACCTGGGCGTCGGTAGCCTCGGCGCGCTCGCCAACGTCTTCTGGGTCGATTTCGACAAGGGCACCGGCGGCCACTGCGAGGCTTGGGTCACCCACCTGAGCTTGAAGCCCATCAAGTAGTAGCTGATCGGGGCCGGAGGCGTACGGGAGAAGTGCCCCAGCCCCTTCGCCGTGGCCGAAGACCCCACCACTGCGGCGAAGTAGTGGTCGTCGGCGGCGACCTTCCCCTACCGCCACGGGCCCCGCGCGTCCCCGCGCCGGGCCCGTTTTCGTTCCCCGGAGATCACCTCGGGCCGGAGGCGCGGTGCTCCAGCAGGTGAAGGCGCGTCGTCGCGTTGATCCACGACGCGTGGACGATCCCGGCCGGCCACAGGAGCAGAGCCAGCAGCATGCCCACCGTCGTCTGGACCGTGTCGGTGTCGTTCTCGGGGCCGCTGCCGATCAGGACGAAGGCGACGACCGCCAGCACGAGATAGACCGCGGCGGCGATGAGCCACGACGACCGTCGATGCCGGACCGCTATGTAGCCGAACGACAGCCAGGTGCCCGCCCCGAACGCCAGCGTCGGCACCATCCAGAGGCTGTGGCGCACCTTCCACCCGATCCCGTACGGCTCCGGCGGACTGTGCCTGACAGGTGCGCCGCGCCCTGGAACGGTTCCGGCGTCCACGCCGGACCGGTCGGGGACGGCCGCGGGCCGATGACCGCCCGTGCCGCGAACACCACCGGACGCCTGCGCGGCGCTGGACGATTGCGCGGCGCCGGACGATTGCGCGGCACCGGGCTGCGGGTCGGCCGTGCCCGACAGGCGTACGAGCACGCGGGAATAGACGTGCAGGTCGCTGCCTCCCGCGATGTCGATCTCGCCGAGCGGGCCTGGCGGGACGACGTGGGGGAGGAGGCGGTCGTACGTCTCTCGGGCGGTCGCGGGGCGGCGCGCCGGGTCCTTCTCCAGGAGTTGCCGGACCAGTGACTCGAGCGCGGCGGGCACGTCGTCGCGGGGCAGGGGCGCGGGAGCCTGTTCGAGTTGGCGCTGCATGAGCTCGGCGGGTGAGGCGCCGTCGAAAACGGGTTCGCCGGCGAGCATCTCGTGCAGTACGCACCCGAGCGCGTACAGGTCGGTGTGCGGGCCGGTCGGCCGGCCGCGCAGCTGTTCGGGTGCCATGTACGCGGGGGTGCCGACCGGCTGGCCGGTGCGGGTGAGCCGGGAGATCGCCGTCTGGTCGATCAGGGCGGCGACGCCGAAGTCGAGCACTTTGACGGCGCCGTCGCCGGTGACCATGACGTTCTGCGGTTTGACGTCGCGGTGGACGAGGCCGCGCTCGTGCGCGGCGGCGAGCACCGCCGCGATCTGCGCGGCGATCCCGGTCGCCCAGGGCAGCGGCAGCGGGCCCTCCTCGGCCATCAGGTCGCCGAGGGTGCGGCCCTCGACGAGCTCCAGGACCAGGAACAACCCGCCCTCGTACGTGCCGGCGTCGTACACGGCGGGAACTCCGGGATGCCGGAGCCCGGCCGTGACGGCCGCCTCGCGGGCGAACCGGCGGGCGAGTTCGTCCGGGCGGGTGTGGCCGGCGAGGGTGTCCTCGGTCAGGAGCTTGACCGCGACGCGCCGCTCGAGCCGGCGGTCCTCGGCCTCCCAGACCTGGCCCATGCCTCCGCGGCCGAGCGGGGTCAGCAGCTCGTAGCGATCGGCCAGCACCGAGTGCTGCCCCACGTTCCATGCCATGACCATTGGAACCCTACGAGGACTCGGGAGGCGCGAGCGTGCCCTCGGCGACCCCGTCGGCCAGGAGCTGCGCGAGTTCGGTGCCCATGGCGACGGTGTTCCGCAGGGCCGACTCGAACTCCGTCATCCGGCGGAACGCGGCGCCGTACCGGTGCTGGTCCTCCAGCGACAGGCGGGGCACCTGGGCGCGCCGGATGTCGGCCCGGCCGATCGTCCCGGTCGACTGGACGATCGTCGCTCGGGCGTTGGCCGAGCTGCGCAGGACCCCGGCGACGAAGTGCGGGTCGAGGTGCCGGGGATCGACGCGGATCAGGCACAGTTGCGGGCCGAGCAGGGGACCGTCGCCCTCGGCGACCCGGACCGCGAAGTGCCGGGCGACCACGGCCACCACGACGTCGCCGGCTTCGATGGGGATCCAGCGGGCGTCGTCGCGGGGGACGCTGCCCGTCGGGGCGCGGCCCTCGATGACGTCTTCGGCGGTGAGCAGGGGAGAGGCGCCGTCCTCGGTGTCCCCGCGCATCGGCGCGTGGTGGATCGTGAGGTGGCCCATCCGGGCGAGTTCGGACAGCGGAACGGATCGGGCCTCCGGGCGGCCCGTCGCCGGGGGCAGGGCCGGAACGAGACCGCCGGCCTTCTCGAGTGTCGTGGCCAGCCGGTCGTGGGTCTCGGTGAAGCGTTCGGCGATGCGCTCGGACCGGGCGGCGGACACGTGACGGGACGGCGTCAGGTCGACCTCCTCGTCGAGCAGGTCGATCACGGGGACGGCCCTGCTGACGCCCGCCGTGTCGTGGTCGGGGTCGTCCGCGTGCCGCCGCCAGGTGGTGACGACCGTGTCCGGGTCGGCGCTGTCGATCATGAGGACGGTCGGCGGCGGGGTGCCCTCGGGGCGGCGCAGGATCCACAGGTGGTGGGTCGGGGACAGTCCCGCCACGGCGCGCAGCGCGCCCTTGCGGAGCAGCTGCGCGCGGATCCGGCGGCCGGATCTGCGGCCGGCCGCGACGGCGGGCATCAGGACGACCGCCCGCCCGCCCGGCTCGAGGTGGGCGAGCGCGTGCTGCACCCACGCCAGCTCCGGCTCGAGGCGCGGCGGCAGGCCGTACTCCCAGCGCGGATCCGTGGTGAGCTCCTCGTGCCCCCACGCGCGCTCGTGGAACGGGGGATCGCAGAGGACCACGTCGGCCAGGGCTCCGGGGAAGGCGTCGCGGCGCAGCGAGTCGCCGTCCAGGACGGTCGCCTCGCCGCCGAGCAGGGTGAGCCGGACGGTGGTCAGCCGGGCCACGTCCCGGTCGGCGTCCTGACCCAGCAAGCGGCGCCCGTCGCCGAGTGCGGCGAGGAGGAGGTCGCCGGTGCCGCAGGCCGGGTCGAGGATCGTACGGGCGTCCCCGGCGAGTGCGGTCATCAGGCCGGGTGCCTCGGAGGGAGTGGTGGAGGCGCGGCGGGTCTGCGTCTCCCGATAGCGGGTGAAGAGGAACTCGAAGGCCTCGACCGCGCCTCTGGTGTCGGCGAGTTCGGCGACCGCCTTGGCCGTCTCGGCGGTCAGCGGCCCGGCCGGGCGGCCGAGCCGCAGCGCCCCGGTCGCGTGGTGTTCGAGGAGGAGCTCTCCGGCGTCCGCCAGCACCTCGGCGACCCGCAGATCGTCGCGGGCCTCGGCCCGTAGCGCCTGCCAGACCCGCTCCTCCAGCGGAAGCTCCTGGAGTTTGTCCTGGTCGCGGAGCCACGCCTCGATCTCGGCGAGCGCGAAGACCGGGCTGGTGGGGGTGCCTCCCACCGGCTGGGGGAAGTCGGGGTGCCGACGGCGCCAGTTGCTCACGGCCGCCCGTCCGACTCCGGCCAGCCGGGCGATGTCCGCCGCGCTCACAGTTGCGTCGTCCTGCACGGTCCGTCGTTCCCCTTCACGGTCCCTGAACGCGACCCAGGCGCCCCGGCTGCTGCGTCGCGATGTTACAGCCCAGTGATCGAACAGTCGACCACAACCGTCACAGTTGTTAATTGGATTCACATGTGCTTTTCTTGGCGAGCGCCGGAACCAGTGAGTATCCGGTGAGCATGATCAACTACTTCAGCCTTGGAGACCGGAGATGAAGATCCCCCCTGCCCGCCGGATCCGGACCGGCGCGATCCTCGCCGCGGCCGGTGCCGCCGTTCTCGCCGTCGGCGGCTGCGGCGGCAGCGGCGGCAAAGCTACGCACGACTCGGCCGCCGGTTCCAAGGCACCGGCCGCCTCCGCCTCGCCGGAGGTTCTGAAGGGCTCCGCCCTCAAGGCGTTCCTGCTCCCCGCGAGCGACCTGCCGAAGGGCTTCCGGGCCGAAGCCGACGGCACGCGGGACAGCGGCGACGGCATCGCGCCCCGCACCAGCGCCCCCGTACCGGCGAAGAAGGTCTGCGGCGCACTCGGCCAGACGTCCTGGATCCGCGTCACGGGGATCGGCGAGGCCGCGTTCGCGCAGGACGACTACGCCAACGCCGGCCAGACCGAGGAGATCGCGCAGGAGATCGACACCTACCACGGCGACGACGCGCGCCAGGTGATGGCGAAACTGCGGAAGGTCTTCGCCCACTGCGCGACGTTCACCGACAACTCGAGCGGCTCGGCGGCCAAGGTCAAGGTGACGAGCGCCAAGCTGCGCGGCGCGGGAGATGAGGGCGTCAAGGCCGTCGCGACGTCGTCCGCCTGGGACGGCGGCACGACGCTGGCCGCCGTCCGGGTCGGGAACGCGATCGTCACCACCCTCTACAGCTCCAGCCACGCCGACAAGGGAGCCTCGGCGGTCACCCTGACCGAGCGCGTGGCCAAGAAGCTCAACACCGCGAGCTGACCGGCGTCTCGATCGCCGCGTACACCGTCGTCGACCGCGTGGGCGTCGCCCTGGTCAACCTGCACTGAGAGTGAGCCCGAGCCGCCTCGCCGGCGATTATCGGTGATTACCCGGATGCGGAAAGTTAACGATCTGCCGCATCGTCTTGGTGTTCACTTCTCAGGACAGTGGGGCCACGATGAGCCTGGCGGATCCGGACCGGATGGCGCGCGAGCTGTACACGGCGGCGAGGCAAGGGGCCACCAGCGACGAGCTGGGGGAGGCGGTCTCCCGGGCGTTGAAGGCCGTGGCGCATGACGCGTTGTACCTGTCGGGCACGTCTCCGGCGGCGGGGTTCGGGCCCGAGTCGTTCAGCTTCTGGCACGCCGTGGAAGCCGACTTCGGCCGGGCGTTCCTGCGCGACTACCACGCGGGCGTCCATCCGAACCAACCCGCGGACCTCGCCAGGTTGCCGGTTCCCGCGGGTGTGGTCGGGGCCGATGACCGGCGGGTACGGCGCCTCTTCGACGCCCACGGGGTCGGGTGCGAGCTGCGGATGCTGCTGCGGGACGCCCGGGGAACATGGGGGACCATCGGGCTGCTGCGCTCCGAAGGGGGCAGGCCGTTCGATGGCGGTGACATCGCCCAGGTGGCGCGGTCGGCGCCGGCGCTGGCCAAACTGGTGCGCGGCTATGTCACGGCGGCCCGGCTCACTCCTGCCATTCCCGTGCCACCGCCCGGCGTGGTCATCCTCGGCCCGGACCACGCGATCCGATCGGCCACCCCTCAGGCGCGCGCGCTGCGAGACCGGATGAACGGCGGCCACACCTCGCCCGACTGGGTCTTTCTCTCGGTCCTGTCCGGGCTGTCGATGCGCGCCCGCAGGGCCGGCGCGGAGTCCGTGGCGAGCATCGGACCGGCGGCCAGCTACGGCCGGTGGATGGTGTGCGAGGCGCAACCGCTGGACGGCGACGCCACCGGGGACGTGGCGGTCATCATCCAGGCCGCGGACGGCGAGCGGCTGCTCCCGCACTTCTGCGACTGGTACGGGATCACCCCTCGCGAACGCCAGATCATCACCCAGCTGCGCGACGCGTCGGCGGCCAAGCACGTCGCCCGCCGCCTCGGTGTCTCGGTCTACACGGTGAACGACCACCTCAAGGCGGTGTACCGCAAAACCGGCGCCGGCTCCCGCGACGAGCTCCTCGCCGCCATCACCAACTGACGCGCTTCGGGCCCGGCCCGGTTTGACGCCGTCCACGGCTAGCCGTTATCTATATGGCTAACCGTTAGAGGTGATCACTCGTGCAGGACGTCGTGCTGGCACTGCTGGCCAAGGAGCCCTCCCACGGCTACGAGCTGCGGGCCCGGCTGCAAGACGCGCTCGGCCCGATCGGGGACGCGCTCAACGCCGGGCAGGTCTACGTCACCCTGTCCCGGCTGGAGAAGTCCGGGCTGGTGACCGCCGAGCACGTCGGCCAGGTCCACCGGCCGGACCGGAAGGTGTACGAGCTGACGGCCGAGGGCCGGCAGCGCGTCGACGCCTGGCTCGCCGACCTGACCTGGGGCAAGCCGAGTGAGTTCCACCTGAAGCTCGTCGCCGCGGCGGCGGCCCGGCTCGCCGACCCGCTGGACCTCGTGGAGGCCCAGCGCCGGGAGCTGCTGCGCCGCCTGGCCGACGTGCAGCGCGCCGCGCTGAACGAGCCGGACGGCTCGGCGGCGGCGCTGCTCATCGAAGGCGTGACGCTGCGGCTGGAGGCCGACCTGCGCTGGCTCGACGCCTGCGCCCGGCACTGGGACCGAAGGGGCTGACCATGGCAATACTGCGGGCTCGCGGGCTGCGCAAGGAGTACGGCACGGGAACGAGCCTGGTCCGCGCGGTCGACCACGTCGACCTCGACGTGACGCCCGGGGAGACCGTCGCCATCGTGGGATCGAGCGGCTGCGGCAAGTCGACGCTACTGCACCTGCTCGGCGGGCTCGAACGCCCCACCGGCGGAGAGGTGCACCTGGCGGACCGGCGGATCGACCGGATGTCGGAGACCGAGCTCGCTCGGCTCCGGCGGCAGGCGATCGGGTTCGTCTTCCAGGCATTCCAGCTCGTCGACGAGCTCACCGCCCAGGAGAACGTCGAACTGCCCGCCCTGCTCGCCGGCGTCGGTCCCCGCGAGGCCCGGCGGCGGGCCGCCGCGCTGCTGGAACGGGTCGGGCTGACCGACCGCGCGAGCCACCTGCCCGCGGCGCTGTCCGGCGGGCAACGCCAGCGGGTCGCGGTCGCCCGCGCCCTGATCGGCCGGCCGCTCATCGTGCTGGCCGACGAGCCCACCGGCAACCTCGACAGTGCGGCGACCACCGAGGTGCTGCGACTGTTCGCCGCGCTGCGCGCCGAGGGGCAGACCCTCCTGCTGGTCACGCACGAGTCCCGCGTCGCGGCGACGGCGGACCGCGTGGTCACCATGCGCGACGGCGCGCTCGTCGGCCAGACGAACCTGGCCGGCACGAGCGGTGACCTCGGGGCGTACGCCGGGCTGGAGGGCTGATGAGCACGCTCACCGTGGTGATCCGCCTGGCGCTGCGCGACCTGCGCCGCCGCCGAGCCGAGGCGTTCCTGCTGCTGATCGCCCTCGCGGCGACCACGACGACGCTCGCTCTCGGCCTGACGGTGGGAGGATCGGCCGACCGGCCCTGGGACCGTACGCGCGCCGCCACCGCCGGTCCCGACGCCGTCGCCACGGCACCCCGGTCCGCCGATCTGGCCGCGCTCGCGCACGCGCCCGGCGTCACCGGGACGGCCGGCCCGTACCCCAGCGTCTCGGTCGAGGACCTGCGCGTCCGGAACGTCCGCGTCGCGGCGGCCGTGCAGGGACGCGACACCGTCACCGGACCGATCGACCGGCCGCAGGTCACCGCGGGCGGCTGGGTCCGGCACGGTGGCGTCGTCGTCGAGCGCGCCTTCGCGCACGCCCTGAACGTACGGCCGGGCGACGAGATCACGATCGCCGGTCGCCGGCTCCACGTCGCGGGCATCGCCGTCACCGCCGCCCGGGTGCCCTATCCCTCCGCGACGCCCGGCCTGGTCTGGACGACGCGGGCCGACGTGAAGTCGCTCGGCAGGCCGGTGACCTCCCAGGTGATGCCGATCCGCCTCGCCGACCCGGCCGCCGCGCCCGCCTTCGCCGCCGCGCACCGGAACGTCCGCTCCTGGCAGGACATGGGGGCGTACGCCACCGCCGAACTCCACCTGGTCGACCGGGCCCTGCTGACCGGCACCTGGGCGCTCGCCCTGCTGGCCGTCGCGTGCGTGGCGGTCCTGGTCGGCGGGCGTCTCGCGGACCAGAACCGCCGGGTCGGGCTGCTCAAGGCGGTCGGCGCGACGCCCCGGATGGTCGCGTTCGTCCTGCTCGCCGAGCACCTGCTGGTGGCCGTCGCGGCGGCGGCCGTGGGGCTCGTCGCCGGCTGGGCGGCGGCCCCGGCGCTGGCCCGGCCGAGCGCCGGGCTGCTGGACGCCGGCCGACCGGACCTGACGCCCGGATCGGCGGCGATCGTGGTCGTGGTGGCCCTCGCGGTGACCGGCGCGGCGACCCTGGTCCCGGCGATCCGCGGCGCCCGGACCAGCACCGTACGGGCGCTGTCCGGTCCGGCACGGATGCCCCGGCGGTCGCCTCGCCTGATCGCGCTGTCCGCCCGTCTCCCGGTGCCGCTCCTGCTCGGCGTCCGTCTCGCGGTGCGCCGCCCGCGCCGCGCCGTGCTCGCCCTGATCAGTCTGGCGATCACCGCCGCGATGGTCGTCGCGGCGATCGCCATGCACGGCGACATCGCCCGGAAGGACGCCCGGACGACCGGGATCATGTTCGTGCCCGGCGTCCCCAACCCGGTGACCGAGCAGGTGGACCAGGTCGTGCTCGCGCTCACCGTCGCGCTGCTGGCGCTCGCGGCGGTCAACGCGGTCCTCATCGCGTGGGCGACGTCGCTCGACTCCCGCCGGCCGACCGCGCTCGCCCGCGCCCTCGGCGCGACCCCGGGTCAGGTGACCGCCGGGCTGTCGGCGGCACAGCTGCTCCCCGCCGCCGTGGCCGGGACCTTCGGCATCCCCCTCGGCCTGGCGGTCTACGTCGCGGCCCGGATGGCCGGCGGCGCGTCGGGCGGCGGCGCGATCCCGTACGCGTGGCTGCCCGCCGTCATCCCGGGGACCATCGTGGTGGTCGCGCTCCTCACCGCCCTTCCGGTCCGCATGGCCGGCCGGCGCCCCGTCGCCGAGGTACTACGCACCGAGTGAGCGTCCCCCCCGGCCCGTACCAGGTTTCGGCGACGTGGCCGGGGAACCGGGGGGACACTCCCGAACTCGGCTGACCGAGACCATGGACGACGACACGGGCGACACGAACGCCGCCCCGGTCGGCAGACCCGCCGCGACGAGGCCCCACGCTCCGACTGACCCCCGGTCGCCGCGATCTCAGGGTCGCTGCCGTGCGGCGGGCCGGGAGGAGGGCTCGGAGCCGGCCATGTCGAGGAGGACCATCGCGTCGTAGTCGGGGGTGCCGGGTTCGGCGTAGTAGGCGTTGAGGCGTTGGCCGGGAGTGCCTTCCAGCTGCATGGACTGGTAGCCGAGGGTGAGGTCGCCGACCTCCGGGTGATGGTAGGTCTTACGGCCGTACGGGCGCGCCTTCACGTCATAGCGCTCCCACAGGCGCGCGAATTCGGGGCTCTTGAGCAGCAGCTCGCCGACGAGCTGGGCGAGGTCGGGGGCGTCGGGATCGGTGCCCGCCACGGCTCGCAGGCGGGCGACACAGCCACGGACCTGATTGTCCCAGTCGTCGAACAGGTCGCGCGCCGCAGGGTGGAGGAAGACATAGCGCGCGATGTTGCGCTGCTTGACCGGCCAGTCCTCCATCCCGGCGAACAGCCGCAGCGCGGCGGGACTGTACGCCAGCAGGTCGGTGCTGCGGCTGACCACGTACGCGGGGTTGGGCCGCAGGCTCTCCAGCAACAGCTTGACGCCGGGCCGTACGGTCCGGCTGGGGACGGTCGGCGGCTCCGGGGTCTGGCGGGCGGCCCGCAGCGCGAGCTCACGCAGGTGGTCGTGTTCCGCCTCGTCCAGGCGGAGGGCACGGGCGAGGGCGTCGACGACCGGCGGGCTGGGGCGGGTCTCCTTGCCGCGTTCCAGGCGCGTGTAGTAGTCGATGCTCACCCCGGCGAGGGTGGCCAGTTCCTCACGGCGCAGGCCGGGGGTACGCCGCAGGCCGGGGCCGACCGTGAGGCCGACTTCCGCGGGGGTCACCTGAGTGCGGCGGGCGCGCAGGAAACGCCCCAGCTCCGTACCGCCGGCACCGCCGCTCTGCTGCCTCGTCATGTCTCCAGTCTGGCGGCGCCGTCATCCGCCTGACAGTCACGTGGGGGGCCCTGTCACACCCCCGAACACCACTCCCCGGCACGGCGCGGTCTGCCACGCGGCGAACTCGGCTGGAAGGCTTGATGGCATGCGCACCACCACACTTGGCAGCAAGGGCCCGGAGACCGGCGTCATCGGCCTGGGCTGCATGGGGATGACCTTCTTGTACGACATGAAGGCCGCCAGGGACGAGAAGACGTCGATCTCGGTGATCCACCAGGCCCTCGATCTGGGCGTGACGCTGCTTGACACGGCCGACGTGTACGGCCCGTACACCAACGAGGAGCTGGTCGGCCGGGCCCTCGCCGGCGGCCACCGCGAGCGCGCGGTGCTGGCCACCAAGGTCGGACTGGTCGTGAGCGACCCGACCGGCGGCCCCGACGACTCCCCGCTCATCGTCAATGACGGCCGCCCCGAGCACGTCCGCAGGTCGATCGACGAGAGCCTGCGCCGTCTCGGCACGGACCACGTCGACCTGTACCAGCTACACCGGGTCGACCCGCAGGTGCCGCTCGAGGAGACCTGGGGGGCGATGGCGGAGGCCGTGGCGGCGGGCAAGGCCCGCTATCTCGGCCTGTCCGAGGTGACCGTGGAGCAGATCAAGCGGGCTCAGGCGGTACACCCGGTGACGTCCGTGCAGTCGGAGTTCTCCCTGTGGACCCGGGACGTACAGGATGAGGTCCTGCCGTACTGCGAGGAGCAGGGCATCGGCTTCCTGCCGTTCTCCCCGCTGGGGCGAGGATTCCTCGTCGGCCGGTTCTCCTCCTTCGACGACCTGCCCGAAGACGACCGACGCCGTCGGCTGCCACGCTTCCAGCAGGACGCGCTGCGCGCCAACCTGGCCATCGTCGGCCGGGTGCGTGAGATCGCCGAGCGGGCCGGGGTCACCCCGGCACAGGTGGCGCTCGCCTGGGTGGTGGCCCAGGGCCGGTACGTCGTGCCGATCCCCGGGACCAAGACCCCGAAGTACCTGGTGGACAACACCGGAGCCGGCGATGTCGAGCTGAGCGCGGCGGACCTGGCCGACCTCGACGCACTGCCCGCGCCGACCGGAAGCCGGTACTGACCCGCCGGGCGGGTAGGAACACGCGGCGGCGAGAGCGGCCGCACAACGGATTTCACGATCAGGAGATTCACGATGGAGTACACCCGTCTGGGCACGTCCGGGCTGAAGGTCAGCCGCATCGCGCTGGGCTGCATGAGCTTCGGCGCTTCCGAAAGAGCGTCGTGGGCGCTCGGCGACGAGGGGGCCGAGCCGATCTTCCGGCAGGCCATCGAGCTCGGCATCACCTTCTGGGACACCGCCAACATCTACGGGCAGGGCACCTCGGAGGAGATCGTCGGACGTGCGCTGAAGAAGTACACGCGCCGCGACGACATCGTCCTGGCCACCAAGGTCTTCTTCCCGCTGCACGAGGGCCCTGGCGGCTCAGGGCTGTCCCGCAAGGCGATCATGGAGCAGGTCGACGCCTCCCTGAGCCGGCTCGACACCGACTACATCGACCTCTACCAGATTCACCGGTTCGACCCGGAGACTCCGGTGGAGGAGACGATGGAGGCGCTGCACGACGTCGTGAAGGCCGGCAAGGTCCGCTATCTCGGCGCGTCGTCGATGTGGGCGTGGCGGTTCGCCGCGATGCAGCACGCCGCCGAGACGAACGGATGGACGAAGTTCATCTCCATGCAGGACCAGTACAACCTGGTGCAGCGCGAGGAAGAGCGGGAGATGTTCGGTCTCCTCGCCGACCAGGGCGTCGGCAGCCTGCCGTGGAGCCCGCTGGCCGCCGGCCTGGTCGCCCGGCCCTGGGGCGAGAAGAGCACGACCCGCGCCCAGAGCAACCCGACCACCGACCAGCAGGGCCGTCCGCTCTTCCTCGACAGCGACAAGGCGACCGTGGACGCGGTCCAGCGCATCGCCGAGGCACGCGGCGTCTCGATGGCGACGGTGGCCATGGCCTGGGTGCTGAACAACCCCGTCGTCAGCGCGCCCATCGTGGGCGCCACCAAGCCACACCACCTGGCCGACGCCGTCGCGGCGCTCGACGTCCGGCTCACCGACGACGAGGTCCGCTCGCTCGAGGAGCACTACACCCCGCGCGAGCCCACGTACTTCTGACCGCTGGAACCACCGGATCTGTCAGGCGCGGCCGAACCGGGAGGCGAACCGCGCGGTGAACAGGTCGGCGCCCTTGCGTTGGTAGACCGTCTCCGCCGTGGCCGCCGCGACACCGTCTGGTGTCGGGAGCTGGCCGATGCCCGCGCGCGTTCCCAGCGGAAGCAGGATCCTTCGCTCGGGCGTCGGTGTGTGAACGGCGCCCGGCTGGTCGCCGGCCAGCTGCGCTTTGATGTTCTTCACCACGACGTCGGCATGTGTCATCGCGTAGGAGGCCATCTTGGGGTCGGGGAGAGCGGCGATGTCTCCGATCGCGTAGACGTGTTCGTAGCCCTGGACGTTCAGTCGCTCGGTGACCGGAACCGTTTTCTGCTCGGTCAGCGGTGAGAGGGCTCCGTCGGCCAGGTAGCCGGTGTTGATCTCGACCCCGAAGGCTCGAAACCAGATGTCCGCCACGATCCGTTCACCCTGGTCGGTGGTGACCGCGAAGCGGTCGGCCCGACCTGCCTCGACCGTCGGCAACGCGGTCAGGCCGGTACCCAGCCGCACGTCGATGCCGAGCTCGTCCAGCTGCCGGCGCAGCTCGTCTCGCACCTCGGGAAGGAAGCCGGGGAGCAACCGATCGGCCCGGTCGAGGATGACCACGTACTTGTCCGGCCAGACGTCCTTGATCTCGCCGGCGAGCTCCAGGCCGACCGGGCCGGCGCCGAGGATCAGCACGCGGTCGGTGCCGGCCAGCTCCCGGTGGGTCGCGCGCAGATCGTCCAGTTGCTGGGCGATGCTCGTCGACGCATGGTTCGGTTTGGCCGGATACGTGTAGCCGGAGCCGGTGGCCAGGACCAGACAATCGGCCTCGAATCGCTCGCCCGAAGCGAGCGTGACGCCCTTCGGATCCACTGAGACGGCTCTGTCGCGGATCACCCGTCCCTGTCGAAGCAGCGTCGCGAACGAGAAGAACGCGTTGTGCGCCCAGTCCGGTCGAGTCAGTGCCCGCAGCGACGCGGCCGCGTTGACGAAGGCCTCCCGGGGGTCGATGAGCGTGACGTCCGCCTCCGAGTCCAGCTCCTTGGCGACCAGCGACCCTCCATACCCTCCACCGATGACCACCACTGTGTGATTCATTCCCGCTCCTCCGCGCATTGCCGTCGTTGGGCGGCATGCGCGGCCCACCATGACGAGAGGCCGCACAGGACACGCCTCGAAGTTGACGCGACAACTTTAAGTACGGGAAAGTTGTCGCGTCAACTTCGAGACGTTACGATCGTGCCATGGCGAAGCCCCGCACCCTGGAACCCGAGCAGTGGGAGCTTTGGAACAGCTGGATGCAGGCGCAGCGTCTCCTGGCCCGTGAGCTGGACCGTGATCTGCAGCGCGACTACGGCATCTCCAAGGCCGAGTTCAGCGTGCTCGTGTCGCTTTACCGGGCGGCCGAGGGCCAGATGCGCGTGGGTGAGCTCGCCGAGTCACTCGCCTGGGAGAAAAGCCGCGTGGCGCACCAGCTGACGCGGATGGAGAACCGCGAACTCGTGGATCGGACCGAGAACCGGTCCGGCCGTCGGATCGGGATCGGACTGACCGCCAAGGGCCGCAGCGCGGTGGAGAACGCCATCCTGGGGCATGCGGACAACATCCGCCGATACTTCTTCGAAACGCTCACGCCCGAGCAGGCCGCGGCCATCCATGCGTGGAGTCGGCAGGTGGTCGACCGCATTGAGGCGCGCTGCGGTGAGGACGCCGATGGCGTCGCTGCGGAGAGCGCCGATCGGCCTGACGCCAACCAGTCGATCAGGTGACTGTCCGCACCAGGCGCGGGCGGATGATCGGCGTGGCGGCTTTCAGCGCTGCTCCGGTTCGGGCGGGCAGGACGCGGCGTCCTCCGGTCGGAGGGTGTCGGTTGGCTCGGCGGTGACGTTGTGCTGGAGCCGGTTGAGCAGGCGGTGCAGCGCCGCGATCTCCTCGGGCTGAATGCCCTGGCGGAGGCGCTGATCGTGGGACTGCGCGGCGGTCGCCAGTTTCCGGAAGAGCCGCTCGCCGCGCTCGGTCAGGGCGACCTGGTGAATGCGACGGTTGGCAGGGTCGCGCTGCCGGGTGATGAGACCGTCGGCCTCCATCGCGTTGAGGTGGTGGGTCAGGGTGGCGCCCTGGATTCCGACGGCGCTCGCGAGTTCGCGCTGGTTGGCGGGCCGTTGGGTCTTGAGCGTGAGCAGGATCAGCCAGATCGGCAATGAGCCGCCGGCCGCGGCCAGGGCGTCGTCGAAGACCCGACTGACCGTCTTGGCCGTCTGGGACAGAACCAGCCCGATGGGGGGCCCGGAGAAGGCAGCCATAGCCGAACACCTTAATCGATTCCCACCAAGCCTAACCGTTTGACATCTCACCGTTAGATATCTAATAGTTGACGAAAGCCTACCGACCGGAGGGTTCGATCATGAGTACTCAGAAGCAGGTTCTGGAGCTGGGCCGCCGCTGGGCCGAGGCGGAGCAGAACGCCGACGTCGCCGCGCTCGAGGAGCTGGTCACCGACGACTTCACCCTCGTCGGCCCCGCCGGGTTCGTGCTGCACAAGCCCGAATGGCTGGACCGTTACCGCACCGGCTCCCTCACCACCCACACCCTGATCTGGGACGAGGTGGAGATCCGCGACTACGGCACCACCGCCGTGGCCGTCGGCCGGCACACCCAGAAGGCCGAATACCAAGGGCATCCGGCCGACGGCCGCTTCCGGATCACCCACATCGCCGTCCTACGAGACGGCCGATGGCTGCTGGCCGGCCTGCACATGAGCCCGATCGCCGGTCCGTGACGGCGATACGGCAAGGACGGATCATGCGCGTCAGCATCAACATCACCCGCTATTCCTGGCCGGACGGCCCGGAACGCCTGGGCGCCGAGCTCGAGCGGATCGTCCGGCTGGCCGACCAGACCGGCCTGGACACCGTCTGGGTGAGCGACCACCTGCTCCAGGCCGACCCGACCAGCACCTTGGACGCCGAGATGCTGGAGGCCTACACCACGCTGGGCTTCCTGGCCGCCCACACCCGCCGCGTCCGGCTCGGCACGATGGTGACCGCCGCGACCTTCCGGCCGCCCGCGTTGCTGGTCAAGGCCGTCACGACACTGGACGTGCTGTCGGGCGGCCGGGCCTGGCTGGGCATCGGCACGGGCCACCACCAAGGCGAAGCCGACGCCATGGGACTGCCGCTGCCGCCGTTGCCCGAACGGTTCGAACGGCTGGAGGAGACGCTGCGGATCGCCGCCCGCATGTGGGCGAACGACACCAGCCCCTTCGAAGGCCGTCACTTCCGGCTGGGCGGCCCGGTCAACAGCCCGCAGCCGCTGCGGCGCCCGCACCCGCCGGTCCTGATCGGCGGCATGGGCGAGCAGAAGACCCTGCGGCTGGTCGCTCTTCACGCCGACGCTTGCAACCTGTTCGACATTCCCGACGGCGGGCGTACCATCCGCCACAAACTGGGCGTCCTTGCGCGGCACTGCGAGGACGTCGGCAGGCCCTACGGTGAGATCGAGAAGACGGTCAGCGCCCGCTTGGGAGAGACCGAGTCCGCCGACGGGTTCGCCGAACGCTGCGCGGCCTTCGCCGAGCTCGGCCTCGACCACGTCGTCGTGATCACCAACGGCCCCTGGACCGAGGACGCCGTGGCGCGCCTGGCCGAGGCGGCGGACCGCGTACGGACGGCCTGAGTCGCGCTCGTACCTGGTCCCCAGGCGGCGGACCGTGTACGGACCGCTTGAGCCGCACTCGTACCTGGTCCGCGAGCCCGGGTACGTGGCGCGCCCGGCCCAGGCGGCGGACCGCGTACGGACCGCCTGAACCGCACTCGTACCCGGTGCGCGAGCCCGGGTAAGACGATCTCGCGACGATGATCGCGGGATACGCGGCGTTCGGTCGCTCCGTCGGAGTCTCTTGGGAGACGCGGCATGATGGCGGCCATGACGCGACGTTCACTGCGGGTCGTCTTGGCCGAGGACTCGGTCGTCCTGCGCGACGGCATGGTGGAGCTGTTGTCGGCGCGAGGGTGCTCGGTCGTCGCCGCGGTCGGCACGCCGGACGGCCTGCTGGCGGCGGTCGCCGAGCACGGCCCCGACGTCGCCGTCGTGGACATCCGGATGCCGCCGTCGCACACCGACGAGGGCATCCGCGCCGCCCTGGAACTGCGGCAGAGCCGGCCGGAGGTCGGCATCCTCGTCTTCTCCCAGCACGTGGAGGCCGTCCTGGCGGCGCGGCTGCTGTCGGGCGGTGCCGCCGGAGTCGGGTACCTGCTCAAGGAACGGGTGGCCCGGACGTCCGAGCTGGTCGACGCCCTGCACCGGGTAGCGACGGGCGGTACGGTGCTCGACCCGGAGATCGTCACCGGGCTGTTGGAGGGGGGCACTCGGCGGAGCCGCATCGATGTGCTCACCCGGCGGGAGCGCGAGGTACTCGACCTCATGGCGCAGGGGCATTCCAACCGGTCGATCGCCCAGCGCCTGGTCGTGACGGAGCGGGCGGTCGAGAAGCACGCGGCCGCCATCTTCCTGAAATTCGACCTGCCGCCCACCGAGACCGACAACCGCCGGGTCAAGGCGGTGCTCACCTACCTGACGGAGACCGGATCGCCCTAGGGGGTGTCCTCTTCGTGTGGCTGCGCGGCGCTCGCTACGAACAAGATCCACCGGACACGCCCCGAGCGGAGGGCCAGGGCGGACCGCGTCCGCGATCGGACGGGGTCTGATCAGACCGTGATCGGCAAGTCGGCGAGGACGGTCGTGGGACCGCCGTCGGGGCTGGTGATCCGGAAGGTCCCGCCGACGGCCTCCACTCGCCGGCCCAGTCCGGTCAGCCCACTCCCGGCGGCCGGGAACGCGCCGCCCTGTCCGTCGTCGGTCACCACGAGCCGGACCCGTTCACGGGCGGCGACGACCTCCACGACGGCGGTGTCCGCGCCGCTGTGCTTGGCGGCGTTGGTCAACAGTTCGGCGACACAGAAGTACACCACGCGCTCGATCGCCGGGTCCGGTCGTTCTCGCAGGTCAAGGCGCAGGTCGACCGGGATCGGGCAGCCACCGGCCAGGGACGGCAGGGCGGCGCCGAGCCCGGCGTCGAGCGGGATCGGATTGATGCCCCGGGTGATCCGCCGCAGCCCCGCGATGGCGTCGTCGGTCTGGGCCCGCGCGCGGGTGAGGAGAGCGGCCAGCCGGCCCGACACCGGATCCGGGTGCTCGCCGAGCGCGTCGTCGGCCAGCGAGAGGGTCATGGCGATGGCGACCAACTCGGCCTGCGTCCCGTCGTGCAGGTCGCGTTCGATCGAGCGCAGCGCCTCGGTGTTCTCGGCGGCCAGCGCGTGCCGGGACCGTTCGAGCGCACGCAGGCGCCGTTGCCCGGATGTGGGGCCGAGCAGGAGCCGGGCCAGCCGGCGGTTCAGCGCGCTGGCTCCGCGGACGGCGGCGGGAACGGCCGTCAGCAGGACGACTCCGAGGAAGAGCCCGGCCACGGGCACCCACCACGGGTCCGGGCGCTCATGTGGAGGGAGCGTGAGGGCCAGGAGCGGAAAGCCGATCAGCCAGAGCGCGCCCACCGGCAGTACGGCCACGGCGACGAAGGCCACCAGCCCGGCCGGAAGACGGAGGACCAGGTACAGCAGGGCCCGCCAGCCCGCCGGGTCGGTGAGGCCGGCGCGGATCCAGCCGAGGACGCCGGGCGAACGCGGCGTCGGCTCCGGACTCGGGAGGTCCTCCCTGAGGAGCCGGGTCACGGCGCGGCGGTGCAGCCCACCGAGCACCCCGGCGCCCCGCAGACCGGCCGCGACGAGCGGAAGCCCGACGAGGGTCACCGCCAGCAGCGTGCCCGCGTACAGCATGGCGAAGACGTAGACGGCGCCCACGACGGCCACCGGCAGCCCCGCGACGGCGAAGACGACCTCCCCGGCCCGTACGGTCGGCGTGAACCGTCGGGCCCGCCGTACCCATCCCGCCCGCCGCGCCGCCTCCGGACCCGCACCCCGCCCGGCGTGCGCTTCGGGCGTGGCCGGGGGTTCGGGTCCGGTCTGCCGTTCGGGCGTGGCGGGAGGTCCGGGGGTGGTGTGCCGTACGGGCTCGGAGGGCCGTCCTCCGGTCTCGGTCGGTGCGTCTGCCCGGACGGGCCGTTCGGGTCCGGCGGGGCCGTCCCCGGGGAGGTCAGCCACGTTGCCCCGCGACCGTCTCCGTGGCCGGCCCGGAGGTCGCGCGTCGCCCGGTGAGGAGGATGCCCAGCGCGGCCAGTACCGCCACACCCGCGGCGATCGACCCGTACCCGATCGGGTTCACCGACGGGAGCGGGGAGCCCGGCAGGGTCACGCTGAACGAGGTCACGGTGGCCACCGCGACGGCCGTGCCGGTGAGTGTCCCCACCGCCGTGATCAGCAGGCACTCGGCGCAGAGCACGGAGGTGACCTGTCGGCGGGTCGCGCCGATCAGGGTCAGCAGTGCGAACTCGCGGCGCCGCGCGGCGGTCAGCGCCGCCAGGGTGTTGACCGTGGACACGCCGCCGAAACAGACGAGGAGGGTCAGTTCGACCTGGCGGAGCCAGGTGTCGCCGGCGGAGTTCACCGAGGCCATCTCCGTTCCTGCGAGGTGGCGGGAGGCATCGCCGACCGTATCGCCCATGAACCGGAACGCGCACGCCAGCGCGGTCAGCAGGGCCAACGGGACCACCGCCGACGACAACCGGGCGGCGTACCCGCGCAGGTTCGCGTCGGCGAGCCGGCCGGACCGAGGCGCGATGGCCCGGATGGGAAGACCGAGGACCGTGACGACGGCCACGGTGAACAGCGGCCCGAGGAGCGCGACCGCCGCCATGAGGGCCAGTGTGGCCAGCAGCGCGCCCTGCCCGGCCTTGTCCGGGGGCTGGCGCGCGACGAAGAGGCAGAACGCGACCCCGCCGCCGAGCGCGAGCAGGCCGGCCGGCGTACGGATCGGCCCGACCCGGCGGTCGCCGCCGACGCTCTCTCCCAGCGCGACGGCCGGTGCCACACGGCAGACCGGGCGGGCGGCGAGCACGGCGGACAGCGTTCCGAGAAGGAGCGCGATCACCGAGGCCGCCACCGCCGGCACCGGGGTGAACGGGATCCGGCTTCCCACGGGCACCAGGTCCCGTTCCACCAGCGCACCGAGGAGACGGTGAGCGCCGAGTGTCCCGGCCGCCCAGCCGACCGGGCTGACGAGGGACACCACGATCAGGACCTGCCGACGCACCAGCCCGCGGACCTGCCGGGGAGTGGCCGCCACGGTGCGCAGCAGCGCCAGTTCGCGGTGCTGCTGGCGGACCGCGAAGCCGAGCGTATTGGCCACCACGAACAGGGCCACCAGGATGGCGATCTCCCCGAACGCGCCCCCGATGAGCACGAGACCGGGCTGCCCGGCGCGCGCCGGGGGAGAGACGACACTCGCGGCGATCAGCGACCCGAACAGGGTGATCGCGGTCACCGCCATGAACAGGGCCGTGGCGAGCCCGGCGAACGTCGCCGGCCGGGTCCGGATCTGCCCGAAGGCGAGCCGCAGCACATCAGCCTCCCAGCCGGCTCAGCCGGTCGGACACGGTCGCCACCGACGGGCGTTCCAGGTCGTCGACGATGACGCCGTCGGCGAGCACGAGGACGCGGTCGGCGTATCCCGCGGCGACGGGGTCGTGCGTCACCATGACGCAGGTCTGCCCCCGTTCGTCGACGCCGGTCCGCAACAGCGACAGGATCTCCGCGCTGGTGTGCCGGTCGAGCGCTCCCGTCGGCTCGTCGGCGAACAGCACCCGGGGCCGGGAGACCAGCGCCCGCGCGATGGCGACCCGCTGCTGCTGGCCGCCGGACAGCTGCCCCGGACGGTGCCGCTCGCGCCCGCCGAGCCCCACCTGCTCCAGCGCCGCCCGTACGTCCGCGCGCCCGGGCGGCCGCCCGGCGAGGCGTCCCGGCAGCGTCACGTTCTGCTCGACCGTCATCGCGGGCATCAGGTTGAACGACTGGAACACGAAACCGACCTCTTCGCGGCGCAGCTCCGCCAGGCGTCGTTCCCGGAGCCGGGACACCTCCGTCCGCCCCCACCAGACCGCGCCGGCGGACGGCCGGTCCATTCCCGCGAGGCAGTGAAGCAACGTCGTCTTGCCCGAGCCGGAGGGCCCCATCACGGCCGTGAACGTCCCCCGAGCGAAGGCGACGGTGACGCCACGGAGGGCATGGACGACGTTCGCGCCTCTGCCGTACCGGCGGTGCAGATCATCGCAGCGAGCAGCCGCGCCATCGTCGGCCGTGTCGTCCGGGGACGAGGCGGCGCCATGCGGCCGGTACGGCGAGGCGTGAGGCGGGCCGCCGTGCCGATGCGGTGAGGCGGCCGCGCCGGGTCCGGGGCCGTCGTGCCGGTGCGATGAGACGGTTGCGCCGGGTCCGGGGCCGTCGTGCGTCGGGAGGAGTGCGTCCTGCCGGCCGTGCTCGTTCGACGAGGGCATGTCCCAAGCCTCGTGCCGGTACGGGCCCCGGCACGATCGTGCTGCCATCCAGATTCGGGGTACGGAAAACCGCACCCCACCGCGAGAACCGAACGGCGTTTTGAACACCACCTCGCCGACGTCCGAGGTGACGTCGTCTTCCTGCGCGGCCAGATCGCCGACGACGTCGACGTACTGCTCGTCGCCGGCGTGACTGTACCTACTAGTATGTACGGTCTTGGCCGCTCTGAGAGTGAGGACCACCGACATGCCATTGGTTCGCATCGACGCACTGGGGACCGCCGTTGATCGGCTCGACGCGCTCGGCCGCGCCGTGCACGACGCCTGGGTCGAGACCATGGGCGCCCCGCCGGACGACAGGTTCCAGGTCCTGGTCGGGCACGATGGGACCACCAGCACAGTCCGCTACGACGATTACCTCGGTGTGCACCGGGACGACGGCGTCGTCTACATCGCGATCACCATGCGCTCGGGACGCCCGCCCGCACAGAAGAAGGCGCTGTACCGGCGGATCGCCCAACTCGCCCACGAGTACGCGGGCACCGAGCCGCGGAACGTCTTCATCACCGTGACCGAGAACGCGCCGATCGACTGGTCGTTCGGCTACGGCGCGGCGCAGTACGTCGACGATGCGCCTGCCCGGTGACTCGGATAAGGAGCGGGCGACGAGGCGGAACCGGACGCGCTGCCCCGGCCGGAGCTGCCCGGCGCGGCCCAGGTCGGCGGTCGTCACGACGGCCGCGACCGGATAGCCGCCCGTGGTCGGGTGGTCGGCGAGGAAGACGATGGGCAGGCCGTTCGGAGGCACCTGCAGGGCACCGGTGACCATTCCCTCGCTCGGCAGTTCGCCCTCCCGCCGCCGGGTGAGCGGCGGCCCCTCCAGGCGGACCCCGATCCGGTTGCTGTGCGAGCTGACCTCGTACGGTCCGCGGAGGAGCGGTTCGAGGCCCTCGAACCAGTCGTCGCGCGGTCCGGGGATGATCCGCAGCACCGGTTCCTCCTCCGGCTCGTAGCCGGGGGCGACGTCCACGGTGATCGGCCCGGAGGTACGGCCGACCGCGAGCCGGTCGCCGGCGGCGAGCGGTGCGGGCCCGAGCCCCGACAGCAGGTCGGTCGACCGGCTGCCCAGCACCGGCGGGACGTCGAGACCGCCCCGCACGGCCACGTACGTGCGGACGCCGCCGGACGGCGTGCCGAACTCGACGACGCCTCCCGCCGGGACATGGCAGGGCGCGTTCATCCCCCCGGGCCGTACGTGCAGCGGCGCGCCGGTCACCGCGATCCAGGCCGCCGTGTGGAACCGCAGGGCCGCGCCGCCGAACGTGAGCTCCAGCCCGGCGGCGTCCTCCGAGTTGCCGACCAGGCGGTTGGCCAGCCGGAGGCTGCCGGGATCCGCCGCGCCGGAGTGCGGCACCCCGAGGTGGGCGTGGCCGGGGCGGCCGAGATCCTGAACCGTCGCGAGCGGCCCGGGCCGGACGACCTCGACCTCCCCGGTCATGCGCCCTCCTCGCCGGTGACGATCTCGAAGCGGACCCGGGTGCCCGGCTGCAGGAGGGACGGCGGGTCGCGGTCGGGATCCCACAAGCGCAGCGTCGTACGGCCCAGCAGCCGCCAGCCGCCGGGGGAGCGCGCGGGATAGACGGCGGTGTACGGTCCGGCGATGGCCACCGAGCCGACCGGGACGGCCGTGCGCGGAGACTCCCGCCGGGGGACGTGCAGGGTCTCCTCGAGCCCGGTCAGGTAACCGAATCCGGGGGCGAAGCCGAGGTAGGCGACGACGTAGTCGCCTGCGGCATGGCGTCCGGCGACCTCTTCCGGGGACAGGCCGGTGAGCGAGGCGACCTCCTCCAGGTCCTCCCCGTCGTACACGACGGGGATCCGCAGCGGCTCGCCGCCCGCCTCCGCCGCCTCGGGGAGGGGCAGGCCGCGCAGCAGCCCGTCCAGACGGCCCAGATCCGTGCCCGGGCGCGCCGTCACCAGCAGGGTCCGCTCGCCGGGGACGACCTCCACGATCTCCGGCCGGTCGAGCGCGCGCACCGCGGCGTGCAGCCGGTGCGGCGCGTCCGTCTCGATCAGCAGCGCGGCGTCCCCCGCACGGCGAACGTCCGTGATCGCGTCCCCCGCGCGGCCGACGTCCCCGATCGCACCTGCAGCGCGGCGAACGTCCTCGGCCCCGTCGCCCAGGCGGTCGGTCTCCTCGCGTGGGCCGTGGGCCTCGCCGCCCGCGCCGTGGGTTTCCTCGCCCGGGCCATGGGTCTCCTCGCCCGTGTGCTCGTCCTCGATCCCGTTCTCGCCGGTCAAGCGAACGACTCCACGGTCACGCCCGCCTTCTCCAGGGCCTCCCGCACGGAGCGGGCCAGCTCGACCGCGCCCGGGGTGTCGCCGTGCACGCAGATCGACCGGGCGTCGATGCGCACCTCGGTGCCGTCGACGGCCTCGACCACGCCGTCGACGGCCATCCGCAGCGCCCGCCGCGTCACCCGCTCGGCGTCGTGGATCACCGCGCCGGGCTCCCGCCGCGAGACCAGCGTCCCGGCCGGGGTGTAGGCGCGGTCGGCGAAGCACTCGTGGACGATCGTCAGGTCGGTCACCTCGTGCAGGACCGAGCCGGGAAGGGTCAGCACGGGCAGCGTCGGGTCGTACGCCGCGACGGCGGCGGCCACCGCCGCGGCCTGCACTGGGTCGCGCACGATGCGGTTGTAGAGCGCGCCGTGCGGCTTGACGTACCGCACCCGGCCGCCCTCCGCGCGGGCGATGCCGTCCAGCGCCGCGATCTGGTACAGCACCTCGGCGGTCAGCTCCTCGGCGGCGACGTCCATCTCCCGGCGGCCGAATCCCGCCAGATCCCGGTAGGACACCTGGGCGCCGATCACCACGCCGCGCTCGACGGCCGCCGCGCACGTACGGCGGAGGATCAGTGGATCTCCGGCGTGGAAGCCGCACGCGACGTTCGCGCTGGTGATGACGGACATGAGGGCCAGGTCGTCGCCGAGCCGCCACGGCCCGAATCCCTCGCCCAGGTCGGCGTTGAGGTCGATCACCCCGCCACGCTCTCATCCGACCGGTCGGTGATGAGCATCCGGCCCGGCGCGTGTGTGATCGCGAACGGGGGAGCGCTCGCCATCACGACCGCCTGCGGGGTGACGCCGCACGCCCAGAAGGCCGGTACGTCGCCCGGCTCGAGTTCGACCGGGTCCCCGAACTGCGGGACGGCGAGCGAGGCGATGCCGATCTCGGCCGGGTCGCCCACGTGCACCGGGGTGCCGTGCATCGCGGGGTAGCGGGCGGTGACCTCGATTGTGACGTCGACCAAATCGGCGGGGATCGGGCGCATGGACACCACGAGCGGGCCGGCCAGCCGCCCGGCGGGACGGCACGGCCGGGACGTGACGTACATGGGGACGTTCCGGCCCTGCTCGATGTGGCGGAGGGGCACGCCCGCCGCCGCGACCGCCGCCTCGAACGTGAAGCTGCAGCCGATCAGGAAGGCGACGAGGTCGTCCCGCCAGTACGCGGTGGCGTCGGGCACCTCCGCGACGAGGGCGCCGTCCTGGTACACCCGGTAGGCGGGCAGGTCGGTGCGCAGATCCGCGGCGGCGATCTCGCGGGCGTACGGGTCCCCGGGGTCAGTGACCTCGAGGATCGGGCAGGCCTGCGGGTTGCGCACCGCGAACAGCAGCGCGTCGAAGGCCAGGTCGCGGGGGACGGCGAGGAGGTTCGCCTGAACGTATCCGCGGCACCAGCCACTCGTGGTCACCGGCGTCTCACCGGTGCGGAAAACCTCGCGAGCCTGGGAGGGGGTGAGGATTCCACGCTGGTCCATGGTCGTCATGGCAGGTTCATGCCCGCTGAACACCCTTTACAGCGCGCCCGCCCGTATCGGTCTCACTTCACAGCGCTGGATGGTCGGCCGGAACCGGGGACGGTCCTCCGCCGGACTCGGCCGGGACCGTCGCCTGGAGGGCGGGGAGCAGTCGCGCCACCGTGTCGATCATCGAGCGGATCGCGTCCGGCCGCGCCTCGACGAGGTCGCGCGCGATCATGCCTTCGATCGTCGCGACGAGGATGTCGACGTCCGCCGGGGCGTGCGGGTAGTCGGCCTCCGCCAGCACCTCGGCGACGATCTCGTGGCAGCCGTCGGTCCAGGCCCGCGCGAACGGCCGGAACGCCGGCTCGCGCCCGACCTGGAAGTACAGCTCCCACAGGGCCAGCTGACGGCTCCGCTCGGCTTCGCAGGCGGGGGCCAGCGCGCTGACGACGGCGTCGGCGACCGCGGCCGGATCGGTGTCGGTGAGTGGCCGCAGCCGCTCGCGCATGGACGATATGTCGCGCTGCACCAGCCGGGCGAACGCCTGTGTCAGCAGGTCCTCGCGGGAGCGGAAGTAATACGTGGTCGCGGCGAGCGGCAGCGTGGCGCGGTCGGCCACGGCGCGGTGGGTGACCTGGGCGAACCCGCCCGCCTCGAGGAGGTCGACGGCCGCGTCGAGCAGCGCCTCCTTGCGCTGCCGCCCCCGTGCCTGGGCCGGCTCCTGCCGGTACGGTTCTCCCTCGGCGGCCGTATCTCCGGGGGATGTCGTCGAATGTGGTCCCGCCTCGGCCGGCTCTACGGCGCGGGCGGCGTCACGCTTCCCCGGCTTGCTCCTCGCGGCCTCCGCGCGCCCGCGGGGCGGCATCCGTTTGCCCCAGGCCATGACCTCTCCAGCACGTGTATCAGTCAACCCTAGGGGTGTCCGGTGGATCGCCGCGCGGCCGCAGGCGGATCCACCGGACCCCTTTAGTTCTCGGGGCTGTCGCGCAGGGCCAGCAGTGCCGCCCGGAGCGCCCGGGGATCGCCGTCGGTCTCGTTCAGGATCGCCATGAACCGGTGGAGGATGGAGTGCCGGTCGTGCCCCCGGTCGAGGAGGCGCTGGGCGACCGTCCACAGGTGCGGCGGGTCACCGTCCCAGATGCGCGAGGCGAGCCGGAGGTGGGCCTCGATGTGCGCCGGATCGGCGTCCGGGTGCTCGAACGTCAGCAGCAGGCGCCGATCGTGGTCGTTCGACGGGTCGAGACGCGTCAGGTCGATGTCGGCGTTGCCGCCCGTCAGGAACGGGAACGCGAACGCCCGCCGCGCCAGGGCCTCCAGGTCGCCGTCCGGCAGCAGCCGCTCGACGAGCTCCCGGTCGAGCCCGAACGTGGTCGGGTCGCGGTACGCCTTGGCGAACTTGCCGGTGATGTCCCAGACCTTGTCGAGGGTCTGGCGGACGCCCTCCTCGGGCAGGCCCGTCCGCTTGCTCGCCCAGCGCACCCACGCCGCGAGCACGTGCGGCATGGCCTCCTGCTCCTCGGGCGACAGCATCACCTTGCGCGGCAGCCAGTGCAGCAGGAACGTCTCGCACTTGATGGGGCTGACGCGCAGCGGGCGGCCGAAGTCGTGGTCGCAGCCGTAGTCGATGATGCGGTCGACGCAGCGGCTCGCCGCGGAACGGTCCGACAGCTCCTCCGCCTCGTCGGAGGCGAGGAACTGCGCCGCCATCGTCGCGCGGCGGTCGTGGCCGTACACCGGCGGCAGGGCCAGCCGGCCGCCGGGCGGCAGCGCCCGCACCCGGGCCCGGACGAACGCGTGGTAGTTGCCGAAGGTCTCCTTGACCGGCGGATCCTCGGTCGCGTCCGTGACGGCGAGGGCCCTCTCCAGCCGCGCCCGGGCCTGGGCGGCGGGGATCGGCTCGAACCGCATCAGGGGGTTCTCCTCGGCCTCCTTGCGGCAGTAGCCGAGCAGCTTGTCCACCTGTGAGGAGACCCACGCGTCGATCACCATGCCGCGCTCGTTGTGGTCGACCACGACCACCAGCGCGTGGCGCTCTTCCCCGCCGTACGTGTAGGTGCAGACGATGGAGTCCTGGTCGCCGTAGACGTCGTGGGAGACGTAGCTCTCCTCGGAGACGACCATGCCGACGCGGTCGGCCCAGCCGGGCCGGGCGACCCCGGCCTTCGCCTCCATGAGCGGGAGCGCGGCGTCCTCGGCCTTGGCGGCCTGGCGCGGCGTGCCCAGGGCCGCGATGCCGGTGAGCAGGGCGAGGGCCGCCGGGGTGCGCGCCTTCGCGGCGTACTCGACCAGCGCCTCCCCGATGAGCTTCTCGACGTCCTCCTGGACGAGGCGCTTGCCCCACCAGGTGCCGAGCATCTCGCTGACGATCAGCTCGGCGTCGAGGGGACTGCGGACGGCCAGGAGCTCACGGGCGGCACGGAGCATCTCGGCGAACACGGCGTCCGGCGGCGGCGCGGGGCGCCGGGTCATGCGACCTCCCCACAGGAGGACGCGTCCGTGCCACGGCGGGACCCGCCGAGCGACTCGCGCGTCGATCGACGTCGCCTGACTGCCGAATACGCGGGACACGCCCGGGGAGCGGCGTCCGCGGGGGCGCTCGGGCCCACCTCGCGCAGGTCGCTCACGTTCTACCTTTTCGGAGTACGTCCCGATGCGCGCCCGTGACGGGTACGCGAGGGATTAGTGGTCCAGTGTCCGGCCACTCACCCTACTCGCCCGAGGGGCGTTCGGGTCGGCGTCCCGAGGGTGGTTCGGACTTGATCATCGACATCAGGTGCTCGCGTGCGACCACCTCGACGAGCGTCGGCGTCAGGTCGACGCCGAGATGTCGGGCCCGCAGCCGGAGGTCGCAGACGCAGCGCTCCACCGCGTCGCGGGAGAGGGTGGGGAAGTCCCGGCAGAGCCGTCCCACCACCGGATCCCGTACGTCGACCTGCAAGACCAGCTGCGTGGAGGTCATGCCGACCCCTCTCGCCTCAGACGATTTCAGTCCACCTGCGTCCCGCTCAGCGCCCAATCTCGATCCTCCCCCGAAGCAGTGTCAAGACCTCCGGGGGGACAGGTCGCCCTTGCCTTCCTCAGTGTTCCCGCTGGGGTCGGGGGGCTCACCGGGGCCACCGAAATTCCTGGTCGAAACGGGACGAGAGTCCACTTTTTCGTCAAGCCAGGCGGGGTGGTGCCGGGCAGCCCATTCCGGCGTGACGTGCCCGAGGAACATTCCGGACAGCGCGCCCGGGTCCCGCAGGGCGTACCAGAGGTGGCCGAGGAACACCACGAAGATCGCCAGGGTCAGCCAGTCGTGGACGAAGGTCGCCCCGGTGCGGTAGACGTCCGGCCACGGGTGGGGGAACGTCAGGATCGTCCCGGTGCCCAGCATGACGAGGATCGCGCCGGCGACGAACGCCGCGTTGAGCTTCTGACCCGCGTTGAACTTGCCCACCGGGTGGATCCCGCGGCCGCGTACGGTCGCCCGCCGGTCCCGGCCCCGCAGCCACCCCCAGTCGGCCGGGGAGAACCGGTTGAGCCGCCGCAGGTCGTCGCGGAAGGCGCGCGACGCCCAGCCGAGCAGCGCGGGAACGGGCAGCCCGAACCCGGCGACGATGTGGATCATCCGGAACAGGTGGCGCCGCCCGACCGTCTCGGCCAGCGCCGGGACGTACAGCACCGCCGCCGTGGCGAGGCAGACGAGCATGAGGACGGCCGTCACGTGGTGCACGCTCCGTACGGCGCGGGTGAACCGGATCATGACGTGTATCCGTTCGAGCGGCCGATCCACGCGTCCACGTCGTAGCCGCGGACCTCCCAGTAGCCCGGCTTGACCCGGTCCACCAGGTCGATCCCGCCGAGCCACTTGGTCGACTTGTAGCCGTACATCGGCGCGACGTACATCCGCACCGGGCCGCCGTGCTCGTGGCTCACCGGGCCGCCCAGCATGCTCGTGGCGACGATCACGTCGCGCCGGCGCGCCTGCTCGAGGGTGAGCGCCTCGGTGTACGCGCCGTCGAACGAGGTGAACCGGACGCCCTTGGCCCCCGGCCGTACGCCGACGGCGTTCAGGAGATCTGGCAGGGCCACTCCCGCCCACGCGACGTCCGGCACCGTCCATCCGGTGACGCAGTGGAAGTCGTCGGTCATCCGCGTCTGCGGCAGCGCCGCCAGATCGGCGAGGCTGAACGCACGCGGGTGATCGACCAGCCCGCCGACGGTGAGGCGGTAGTCCGCCGGCTCGACGCGCTTGACGGAGTCGACCACGGAGTAGAAGCGGAAGCCGCCGGCCGCCGGGATCAGGCCCGAGACCCGCGAGCCGACCGGGCCGACCGCGCGGTTGACGCCGCTCTGGACGCGCGCGCCCACGACGACGCCCACGGCCCCGAGGCCGACCATGCCGAGGACGACGCGCCGTCCGACAGGGGTTCCATCGCTGGTCATGTCTCTATTCGAGCACCGCGGAGGCCGCCTTCGGAACGGCGGCGGACGATACGTCAGCGAACCGTCACATCTCTCCAGGGTCGTACGCACCTCTTCGGTGACCCGGTGTGACCGCCGGGGCCCGGACGGTGCAGGATGGGCCTGTCTCAAAGCCGCAGTCCGTAGCGAGCGCCGCGCAGCAGGACGGCGGGGCTTTGAGACAGGCCCTAGGCCGGACGCTCCCGGAGGACGCCATGACGATCTCGCTGCCGATCGATTCCGAGGCCAACGCGCTGCTGAACCGCAGCCCGCTGGCGCTGCTGATCGCGATGCTGCTCGACCAGCAGGTGCCGCTCGAGCGCGCCTTCGCGGCCCCGTACGAGCTGGCGCGGCGCCTCGGGCACGACCCCGACGCCGAGGAACTGGCCCGGTACGCCCCTGACGCGCTCGTGGCGGTCTTCAGCGAGCGGCCCGCCTTGCACAGGTACCCCAAGGCGATGGCGGCCCGTGTGCAGGCTCTCAGCCGGTCCGTGCTGGAGGAGTACGACGGGGCGGCCGAGCGCATCTGGACGGAGGCGGCGACCGGCCGGGAGCTCCTGAACCGGATCGGCGCGCTGCCGGGCTTCGGCGACCAGAAGGCCCGGATCTTCCTGGCGCTGCTCGGCAAGCGCTTCGGCGTGCGGCCGGAGGGCTGGCGCGAGGCCGCCGGCCACTACGGCGACGAGGGTTCCCACCGCTCGGTCGCGGACATCGTCGACGAGGAGTCGCTGGGCCGGGTCCGCGCTTTCAAACAGGAGATGAAGGCCGCGGCCAAGGCCCGAAGCTGATTTACAAAGCTTGTCAAACCGGGAAATGTGCCGCGAAGTCGACAGCTGCCAGAACCGCCCCCGGCGGACTGATCATCGCGCCCCCGGGACGACACGGGACTCGCCGAGATCGGGGATGTCGCCCGCCCGGTGACGATCGGCCCCTATCATCATGCTTCCCGCCGGACACGCGGTCTCGCACCGAGTGACCGGAGGGTGACCGGAGGGCGCGCCTGGCGCGGTCGCCGGAATAACGATGCCGCACGGGGCTTCCGTCGGCGCCGAAGCATCGACATGATGAAAACCTGACTCCGAGCGGTGTTGTGATGGAGGCGGGAGCGCTAGCCTGCTCCCATTCACCCATAGTGATGCGGAAATGCCTCGCAGTAGGTCCGAGCGCGCGACGGAGGTGTCGACGGTGAGCACCGATACGTCTGTGCCGCACCCACGGATCTCCGGTCTCGACGCGTCGGACTCGGCGCTGTTCGCCACGTTGCTTCGGGAGGCTCCGATCGGGTTCGCGCTCTTCGACAACGACCTGCGCTTCAAGCGCGCCAACGAGATGCTGGCGCGCATGCACGGCGTCAGCGTCGCCGACCTGGAGGGCAACCGGCCCGCCGAGGTCATCTCCGGGGAGATCGGGGGCCTCATCGAGGCCTCCGCCCGCAAGGCCCTCGACGAGGACCGCCCGGTCCTCGACGTCGACCTGCCGCTCGGTGACCGGCACTGGGCCCACTCCTGGTTCCCCGCCCACAGCGCCGAGGGCGAGGTGTCCGGGGTCGTCATGGTCGCCGTCGACGTCACCGACCGTGTCCTGGCGGAGCGGTCGATCCGCCGCAAGGAGGAGCGCTACCGCTCCCTCGTCGAGGCCAGCTCCCAGGTGGTGTGGGTGACCACGCCGTCCGGCGAGGTGGTCGACGACGCGCCCGAGTGGCGGGCGATCACCGGCCAGACGCACGAGGAGTACGCCACCGAGGGCTGGCTGGGCGCCGTGCACACGGAGGACCGGCAACGCGTCGAGGAGACCTGGCGGGCCTGCGTCACGAACGACCGGATCTTCGAGGCGACCTACCGCATCCGCACCCGCGCGGGCGGCTACCGCAACTACGACGTGCGCGCGGTGCCGATACGGCGCGACGGCGAGATCGTCGAGTGGGTCGGCGCCAACACCGACGTCACCGGCAAGCGCGAGGCCGAGGAGATGCGCGGCCGGCTCACCGAGCAGCTGTCGGCCGCCGCGCTGCGCACCGCGCGGCTCCAGCAGGCGACGTCCATGCTGGCCGAGGCGCTGACCGTCAACCAGGTCGTCTCGGTGATCACCGAGGTCGGCCGGTCCGCGATCGGCGCCGACCGGTCGGCCGTCGCCCTCCTGGAGGACGACAAGCTCCGCCTGCGCATGATCACTCCGGGTGGCATCCCGGAGCTCCCGGGCCCCGCCCGGGAGGAGATCGGCATCGACGGCGCCAGCGTCATGTCGATCGCGGTGCGCGAGCGGCGCCCCTTCCTCGCGGAGAACCCGGTGAGCCTGCGGCTGCAGCTCAAGGGTGACGAGATCGCCGACTTCGTCCGGCGCACGGACGAGCGCGCGTGGGTCGGCCTGCCGTTGCTGGCCGCCGGCCGCGCGCTCGGCGCGCTGCGGTTCTCCTTCACCCGGCCCCGGGAGATCACCGAGGAGGAGCGGGTCTTCCTCGAGGCCCTGGCCGGTCAGTGCGCGCTCGCGGTCGAGCGGGCGACGCTGTTCGAGCGGGAGCACAAGACCGCCGAGGCGTTGCAGCGCAGCCTGCTGCCGGACCGTCTGCCGCAGCTGCCGGCGATGCGCCTGGCGGCCCGCTACCACCCGGCGACGCGGCACGTTCAGGTCGGCGGCGACTGGTACGACGCCTTCCCGCTGCAGGACGGCCGGGTGGCGATCGCGATCGGCGACGTCATGGGCAAGGGCGTCAAGGCCGCCGCGGGGATGGGCCGGGTGCGCAACGCACTGCGCGCGCTCGCGCTGAACGACCCGCGCCCGGCCGCGGTGATCACCGGCCTCGACCGGCTGTTCGCCGCCACCGAGGGATGGGAGCAGATCACCACCCTGGCGTACGCCGTCATCGACCCCGCGACCGGCGAAGGAATGATCAGCAACGCAGGTCATCTTCCGCCGCTGCGGATCTTCCCGGACGCCCCGCCGAGGGTCAGTGACGCGGAGGCCGGCACCCCTCTCGGGTGGCCCTCCGAGCGAGAAGAGACAATTTTTTCGGTCCCACCCGGCAACACTGTGGTCTTCTACTCCGATGGACTGGTGGAGAACCGTAGACGGGGGCTCGATGCCGGTCTCGACGAGATCGTCTCGATCGCCGCCGCTGCCCCATCGGAGGTGCTTGCAGATCCTGAGATACTCGTTGACTTCTTGGTCGACCGGATGCTGGCCGGGTACGACCATGATGATGACGTGACAGTACTTGCCCTACATGTTCCGCCGAAGACGGCGTAGCACGTACGAAGGACCGCCCAGTGCCCTCTAAGGTGGGTGTCACCGGGCAGGACTCCACCGCGCGGAATAGGCGGGCGTGCCAGACTGCTAAACCGAAGGTGAGGCAGGGGTACGCTGCTCAGCGCATAGAGCCTGCAGGGCCGGCGCCCGACAGAGCACTGGGTAAACATAGCCACACGTTTCGTTCGAGAGGTGTTTGTGTCGCCTGCGAGTTCGACCTCCAAGCCGTCCGAGCTGCACGAGCACGTTGTCAGGCAATTGATCGAGCGTGGGCGTTCCCAGGGCTACCTCGAGGCCGATGACGTACGCCGTGCGTTCGAGGAGGCCGACATTCCCGTGTCGAAGGCCTCGAGCATCTTGCGGAGTCTCAGCAAGGAGGGTGTGACCGTCATGGTGAGCGCTGCCGACTCCGCGGCGCCTAAGCGCGCGCGCAACAGCAGCAGCAAGCGCGCGACGCCCGCGACCAAGAAGCCCAAGACGACCACCGCCGCCGCCGCGGCCAAAGAACGGGACACGGTCACCGCCGTCGTCGACGACGAAGTCGACGCGCCGGTGCGGCCGGCCCGCGCCAAGAAGACCGCGGTCAAGCCCAAGAAGGCAGCGCCCAAGAAGAAGACCGCCGAGCCGCCGGTCGCCAAGAAGGCGACCGAGAAGCCCGAGGACTCCGACGAGGTCAACGAAGCCGATCTCGAGGTCACCGACCTCGACGAGGCGGACCTCACGGAGCTCGAGGACGTCGAAGAGGCCGCCGACCTGGAGACGGGGGACGACGCCGAGTCCGACGCCGCCACCGACACCGAGGCGGAGGTCGAAGAGGCGCCCGCGGCCCCGGCGGACAACAACAAGAAGCCCACGGGGGAGGACGACTCCTTCGTCATCGGCGACGACGACGAGGACGCCCCCGCGCAGCAGATCGCCGCGGCCGGTGCCACCGCCGACCCGGTGAAGGACTACCTCAAGCAGATCGGTAAGGTCCCGCTGCTCAACGCCGAGCAGGAGGTCGAGCTCGCCAAGCGCATCGAGGCCGGCCTGTTCGCCGAGGAGAAGCTCGCCCTCGAGGGCGGCACGCTCGAGTTCCAGGTCCGCGAGGACCTCGAGTGGATCGCCGAGGACGGCCGCCGGGCCAAGAACCACCTGCTCGAGGCCAACCTTCGGCTCGTCGTCTCCCTCGCCAAGCGCTACACCGGGCGCGGGATGCTCTTCCTGGACCTCATCCAGGAGGGCAACCTCGGCCTGATCCGCGCGGTGGAGAAGTTCGACTACACCAAGGGTTACAAGTTCTCGACCTACGCCACGTGGTGGATCCGGCAGGCGATCACCCGCGCCATGGCCGACCAGGCGCGCACGATCCGCATCCCGGTCCACATGGTGGAGGTCATCAACAAGCTGGCCCGCGTGCAGCGCCAGATGCTCCAGGACCTCGGCCGCGAGCCGACCCCGGAGGAGCTGGCCAAGGAGCTGGACATGACGCCCGAGAAGGTCGTCGAGGTCCAGAAGTACGGCCGAGAGCCGATCTCCCTGCACACCCCGCTCGGCGAGGACGGCGACAGCGAGTTCGGTGACCTGATCGAGGACTCCGAGGCGATCGTCCCTGCGGACGCGGTCAGCTTCACGCTTCTGCAGGAGCAGCTGCACTCGGTGCTCGACACGCTGAGCGAGCGGGAGGCCGGCGTGGTCTCGATGCGGTTCGGCCTGACGGACGGGCAGCCGAAGACCCTCGACGAGATCGGGAAGGTCTACGGCGTCACCCGCGAGCGGATCCGCCAGATCGAGTCGAAGACCATGTCGAAGCTGCGCCACCCGTCCCGGTCGCAGGTGCTGCGGGACTACCTCGACTGAGGATCCCGCCTAACGGTTCGATAACGATGGGCTCGGCCCGGCGTCGCCGGTCCGGGCCCATCGCGTACCCGCGTCCGGGCATTTTCGCCGACGGCCGCCCGAGTCTTCCGGGGCGCGTCCGCCGGGCCCCTCGTCGGACCGCCTCCGTACCGGTCAGCCGGTGATCACGTCGAGGTCCGTGCCGGTCAGCTCGGCGGTGTAGCCGAGGTCCAGCACGGTCTTCAGGAGTTCCTCCGGGCCGGCCGGGTCGGCGCCGTTCGCCAGCAGGGCGCGGGCCAGCGCGCCGCGGGTCGCCTTCGCCATGTGGCTGACGACCGTCCGCCGGCCGTCCTGCTCGCGGAAGACGCGGACCCGGACCACCGGCGCCTTCCACGCGGCGGCGTACGGCGCCGAGCGCATGTCCACCAGCAGGCCGCCCGCGGGCAGGGTCTCGGTGAGGACGGGACGCCACACGGCCGCCAGAGGGCCCAGAGGCGGCAGTTTCACGCCCATGGACAGCCGGTACGGGGGGACGCGGTCGGCGGGCCGCAGCGCGCCCCACAGCGCCGAGAAGATCAGGACCGAGCGTGCGGTGCGCTCCGGGTCCAGCGTGGGCAGGGCCAGGTTGTCGTAGAGCACGCCGGTGTAGAGGCGCCACGCCGGCAGCGTGGGCGCGGTGCGCAGCCGGTGGTTCCGCCCGATGGCGTCGGCGGCCTGTCCCGGGGACAGGCCCAGCACGCGCCGTGCCTCCTCCTCCGGGCCCGCGCACAGGGCCTCCAGCGCGCCGAGCACCCGTTCCCGGGCGGCGGTCAGGCCGGGAAGGCTCAGTGCCGTCATGTCGAGCGGCGGCCCGTCCCCCTCGGCGGCCTTGCCCTCCGAGGGCGGCAACAGGATCAGCATCGTCCCTCCTTCATCAGGGCACCGGACACGCCCCAGCACGCGAGACGGCGGCCACCCTGGCTGGGTGGCCGCCGTCATGGGTTATCGGGTCGGCTGGCCTGGCCTACCGTTCGTCCTCCGTGGGGGATGCAGGGGTCTCAAGCAGCCGGTCGGTTTCGTCGTGAATCTCAGCGCCCTTCGCACGAAGCGTCTCGCCGTACTTACGGCCGTGGTGCGCACAGAACAGCAACTCTCCGCCGCCCGCGAGGACCGCGCGGACGTAGGCCTGAGCACCGCAGCGGTCGCAGCGGTCCACGGCCGTCAACGGCTTTGTTGGGGCAAGAGCTCCAGTCACGTCGCCTTCCTCGTCTCGGGGTCGGTCGCTTAGGACAACATCTAACCTGACGCGAGCGTTCCCATGCGGGTTCTGTGTACGCCGAGAGCGGAATAGGCCCTGAGGTGACAAAGGTCACCGTGGCGTGGATTGTCAGATTTGTTCCCAGCGGAATACCCGGACCGCGATCACCGTGGCCACGACCGCGAAGCCCAGCAGGATGCCCATCTCCGGCAGGACCGACGCCGGTCCCTCCCCACGTACCAGGACCTTGAGCATCCCGTTGTTGAGGTGGCGCAACGGGAAGATCTCCGACACGATCCGCAGCCAGCGTGGCGCGTCGTCGATGTTGAAGAACGATCCGCCGAGGAAGGCCATCGGCAGCACGACGATCTGTGTGACCCCCTGTGCGGCCTCCTGCGTCTTTGCCCAGGCTCCGATCAGCATGCCGATCGCGAGGAACGCCAATACCCCGCACAACACCATCGGGATCGACATCCACCAGAAGTGCGCGAGCTTGAGCCCGAAGAACGGCGAGCTCGCCACGCCGATGAACAACGCGGTCTGCACCATGGCGACCCCGAGGCTGACCACGACCCGCGCGGCGAACACGCTCCGGATGGGCACCGGCGACAGGCGCAGGCGGCGAAGCAGGCCCTTCGTCCGCCATGTCACGAGTGTGGTGGACGCGCCGAACATGCCGGCCGAGGCGAGCGCCCACCCGAGCAGGCCCGGGGTGATGTACTGGATCGCCTTCAACGACTTGTCCTCGACCTGCTGCCCCACCAGGCTGTACTTCGGCGGACGCCCGGACGCCGCCTGGTTGGCCGCCTGCACCAGGCCCTCGATCTGGCCCTCCGCGGTCCCGGACTTGACCTGGTCGGCCGCCGAGAAGTGCAGCACGACCCGATCGCCGCTCTGCTCGATCGCCGCCTCATAGTCGCCCTTGCGGACCTTCTCCAGGGCGGCGTTCCGGTCGGAGATCTTCGTGAACTTCAGCGACTTGTCCACCCCCGCCCGCATGTCCGCCGGCATCTGGTCGACGATCGCCACCGAGCCGATCTCGAGCACCTTCGACTTCGGGGTCGACTGCCGGGCGAACACCCCACCGATGATCACCAGGAACAGCAACGGCAGCGCGACCGTGAAGAACAGCGCCCCCCGGTCCCGGCGGAAGCCGAGGAACATCGCACGCGCCAGGCTCTGGAAACTGCTCACGCTCGGTACTCCCGCCCGGTCAGGTTGAGGAAGACGTCTTCGAGGGTGGCGCCCTTGATCTGGACGCCGTCCAGCGCGCCACGGGTGGCCAGCGCCGCCACGACGGAGGAGGGATCGCGGGTGGCGATGACGAGCGAGACCCCGTCGTCGGTCACGTCGTCCACGCCCGGCAGCGCACGGGCCTCCGCCACGCTCAGCACGCCGCTCACCACGCCGATCCGGGTCGCGGCGTCCAGGTCGCGGACCAGCGCGGCGGGCGGACCGCTCTGCAGGATCCGCCCCCGATCGATGATCGCCACCCGGTCGCACAGGGTCTCGGCCTCGTCCATGTAGTGCGTCGTGAGCACGATCGTGCGGCCCTCGGTGTTGATGGCGCGCAGGACGTCCCACAGGTTGCGGCGCGCCTGGGGGTCCAGCGCGGCCGTCGGTTCGTCGAGGAACACCAGCTCCGGCTCGTGCACCAGCGCGCAGGCGATCGACAGGCGCTGCGCCTGGCCGCCGGACAGCTTCTCCACCGGGGTGTCGGCCTTCTCCGTCAGGCCGACCGTCTCCAGCATCGCGTCGGCCTTGCTGTCCGCCACGCCGTACAGCGACCCGAAGGTGCGCAGCTGCTCCCGCGCGGTGAGCCGCTCGAAGAAGGAGGATGCCTGGAGCTGGACGCCGATCCTCGGCAGCAGCTCGGGGTCGCGCGGCCACGGGGACCGGCCGAGGACGGTGACCTCACCGCCGTCCGCCTGGCGCAACCCCTCGATGATCTCGAGAGTCGTCGTCTTCCCCGCGCCGTTCGGCCCGAGGATTCCGAAGAACTCCCCCTCCTCGACCGTCAGCGTCACTCCGTCGACCGCTCGTACGTCGCCGTAGCGCTTCCGCAGATCTTTGGCGACAATCGTGTTGGGCATGGCTGAACCATAGAGACGGGTTGTTTGCCGAACACCCTCCTTTAGATGGAGTTACGGCATATCGACCGCCGCGTGGTCGCCTCCGCCCGGGGATGGAGGACATACCCGGACGGCGCGCCGATCCGCGTAGTGTCGGTGCCGACGGGTACCCTGCTGCCCGCACGCCCAACCCCCGAGGAGCAGAGCCGTTGACCGCCGCCACCATCACGACTGAGGACCCGCACGGATACACCGCGCGGCACCTGTCGGTGCTCGAAGGGCTCGAGGCCGTCCGCAAACGGCCCGGGATGTACATCGGGTCCACCGACAGCCGTGGCCTCATGCACTGCCTGTGGGAGATCATCGATAACTCCGTCGATGAGGCACTGGGCGGTCACTGTTCCCGCATCGACGTCGTCCTGTACGCCGACGGTTCGATGGAGGTCTGTGACGACGGCCGCGGCATCCCGGTCGACGTCGAGCCGAAGACCGGCCTGACGGGCGTCGAGCTGGTCATGACCCGGCTGCACGCGGGCGGCAAGTTCGGCGGCATCTCCTACACCGCGTCGGGCGGTCTGCACGGTGTCGGCGCCTCGGTGGTCAACGCCCTGTCCGCCCGGCTCGACGTCGAGGTCGACCGCGACGGCCACACGCACGCGATGAGCTTCAAGCGCGGCCTTCCCGGCGACTTCGCCGGCGACGGGCCCACCGCCAAGTTCACCAAGAAGCCGGCGAAGCAGCGGGGGCTGCATCAGACCAAGCGCGTGGCCAGGGGCATCACCGGCAACCGCGTGCGCTTCTGGCCCGACCGTCAGATCTTCCTCAAGGACGCCGCGATCGCCGGCGAGACCGTCGTCGACCGCATGCGGCAGACGGCCTTCCTCGTGCCGGGCCTCACCATCGCCGTCCGCGACGAGCGGGGCGAGGAGCCGGTCGAGCACGAGTTCCGGTTCGACGGCGGGATCAGCGAGTTCTGCGACCACCTGGCGAGCGACCCGCCGGTCTGCGACGTCCTGCGCATCCAGGGCCGGGGGCACTTCACCGAGACCGTGCCCGTCCTCGACGAGCAGGGCCACCTCACCCCGACCGACGTCGAGCGCGACATCGACGTCGACGTCGCCCTGCGGTGGGGCACCGGCTACGACACGATCACCCGGTCGTTCGTCAACGTGATCGCCACGCCCAAGCACGGCACCCACGTCACCGGCTTCGACCGCGCGCTGCTCAAGGTGATCAACGACCAGCTCCGCGCCACCAAGCTGCTGAAGAACAGCGACGACCCCGTCGTCAAGGACGACATCCTCGAGGGCCTCACCGCCGTCGTCACCGTGCGCCTGCCGGAGCCGCAGTTCGAGGGCCAGACCAAGGAGGTCCTCGGCACCTCGGCCGCCACCCGCATCGTCTCCCAGGTCGTCGGCCGGGAGCTGAAGGAGGCGTTCGAGAGCCCCAAGCGCGGCCAGAAGCAGCAGATGCGGGCCGTCCTGGAAAAGGTCGTCGCCGCGTCCAAGGCGCGCATCGCCGCCCGCACGCAGCGGGAGAACCAACGCCGCAAGAGCGCCCTGGAAAACTCCGCGCTCCCCGCCAAGCTGGTCGACTGCCGCACCACCGACGACCGCAGCGAGCTGTTCATCGTCGAGGGCGACTCGGCGCTCGGCACCGCCAAGCTGGCGCGCAACTCCGAGTTCCAGGCGCTCCTGCCGATCCGCGGCAAGATCCTCAACGTGCAGAAGGCGTCCGTCGCCGACACGCTCAAGAACGCCGAGTGCGCCTCCATCATCCAGGTCATCGGCGCCGGCTCCGGCCGCACCTTCGACCTCGACTCCGCGCGCTACGGCCGCGTGATCCTGATGGCCGACGCGGACGTCGACGGTGCTCACATCCGGACTCTGCTGCTCACGCTCCTGCACCGCTACATGCGGCCGATGCTCGAGTCCGGTCGGGTCTTCTCCGCCGTTCCGCCGCTTCACCGGATCGAGCTTGTCAAGCCCAAGAAGGGGCAGGACAAGCACATCTACACCTACTCCGACGCGGAGCTGCGCAAGAAGCTCGTCGAGCTGGAGCGCCGCAACGTCCGGTGGAAGGAACCGATCCAGCGTTACAAGGGTCTGGGTGAGATGGACGCCGACCAGCTCGCCGAGACGACGATGGATCCGCAGTACCGGATGCTGCGCCGCATCCGCATCGAGGACGCCGAGGAGGCGGAGAAGATCTTCAGCCTGCTGATGGGGTCGGAGGTCGCCCCGCGCCGGCAGTTCATCGCCGCCGGTGCCACCGAGCTCGACGAGGCTCGCATCGACATCTGACACGCGCCGCGACGACGGCCTGCTCACCCCGGTCGGGGGAGCAGGCCGTCGTCGTTTTTCTGGGAGGACGTCCGTGTTCCGCTGTATGCCAAGAAGATGCGGCACCTGCTAACATTTCTTTGCATGTCCGCCATCGTGATGAGCCGCCTCGGATGAACGGCGACGAGCTCGTGCGCGTACTGGCGACGCTGTCCAATCCCCACCGCATCCGCGTGATCGCGGCACTGGCGCGGGAGCGCGCGTACGTGAGCGAGCTCGCTCGCACGTTGGGCATCAGCCGGCCGCTGCTCCAGGTGCACCTGCGGAAGCTGGAGGCGGCGGGCCTCGTCTCGGCGCGGACGGAGGTGTCGGAGGACGGCAAGGCGATGAAGTTCTACGAGGTCAACGCGTTCGCGATCGAGCTGACGCCCGAGGTTCTCGAAGCCGCGGAACGAACCTTGAGCACGCCGGGCGAAGGGCCGGGCGACGAAACGAAGGGATCTCCATGATGGGCGGACATGGCTTGGCGGAGGCCGTCGGCGCCTTCGGTCTGTTCACCCTGTTCACCTGCGTGATCACGGTGACCATCTGGCAGCTCGCCGCCACCCGGCGGGCCAAGGTCCTCGTCGTACGGGAACAGGAGTACCGCAGGATCGCCGAAGAGGCCCTCGCCGCCCAGCGGAGCACCGAGCAGCTGCTGACGGAGCTCAACGGACGTGTCGGGGAGATGCAGTCCCGGATGGAGTCACTCGAAAGGATCCTGCAGACCGTCGAGTGACCGACCTGCCCTGGGCCGCCGAGCTGCAACTCGACGGCCCAGGTGACGAAGAAGCACCACCTCGCCCCGGAGGGCGAGCTCTCACAGGAACGCTCCTTCTCGGAAAGGACAGCAGTTCATGCTGCCTACTGGCAAATCGACCCGCCCGCCTGCCGGGCCGGCCCCGACCGGTCCACCTCGGCAGGGTGCCCTGGTCGAGCGGATCGCCGGCTGGTCGATCCGGCACCGCCTCCTGGCGATCACCGGCTGGTTCGCCCTCGTCATCGTCGCCGTACTCTCGAGCGCGCTGATGCCGGGAGACACGATGAACAGCACGGACCCCGGAGAGTCCGGCCGTGCCGATCGGGCGCTGTCCGCGCAGCGCTCGTACGTGCCGATGGAGGAGAACGTCCTCATTCAGGCCCGTACGCCGGCGGGGGAGCGGTTCGCCGACGGCGCCGAGCTGCGGAACGCCACCCGCGATCTGGTGCTGACCCTGCGCCGGACGCCGGGTGCGGTGACCGAGGTACGTTCCCCGCTGGGCGGCGACGGCGCGTCGGCGGACGCGAACCGGCTGGTGTCGCGGGACGGCCGGTCCGGGCTTGTCACGTTCCAGGTCGCGGGTCCGGACGACCTCCTCGACGCCCACTACGACGCCGCCGTACGGGCCGTGGAGTCGGTGCAAGCCCGGCATCCGCAGGTCAGGCTGGCGCAGGCGGGGGACCACAGCCTGTCGCTCGCCGTGGATCAGGGGATCAAGGGCGACTTCAAGAGCGCGGAGTTCGTGTCGTTGCCGCTCACCGTGCTCATCCTGCTCGTGGTCTTCGGGTCGCTGATCGCGATGGGCATTCCGTTGCTGCTGGCGGTGACCACCGTGGTGGGCACGTTCGGCTTCCTGCAGGTGATCGCCCACTGGGTTCCGGTGAACAGCGCGACGTCGTCGATGGTCCTGCTGATCGGCATGGCCGTGGGCATCGACTACTCCCTGTTCTACCTGCGCCGCGAGCGCGAGGAGCGTGCCGCCGGGCGCGGCATCGCCGAAGCGCTGCGGATCACCGCGCGTACGTCGGGCCGCGTGGTGGTCGTCTCCGGGCTGACCGTGATGCTCTGCCTCTGCGGGCTGCTGTTCACCGGACTGGACAACTTCCGCGGGCTGACGGCCGGCTCGGTCCTCGTGGTCGGCCTGGCGATGGTCGGCTCGGTCACGGTCCTTCCCGCTCTCCTGGCCCTGCTCGGTCGGTGGGTGGACAAGGCCCGCGTTCCGGTGCTCGGCCGCCGCCGGACCACCGCAACGGAGTCCCGGGTCTGGTCACTGGTCGCTCGCGCGGTCGTACGGCGTCCGCTGCTGTGGGGCGGGGCCGCGACCCTGGTCCTGGCCGTGCTGGCGGTGCCGGCGTTCGGAATGCGGCTGCAGGACGCGGCGACCACCGACAGCCTGCCGCGCAGCGTTCCGGTGGTGGACGCGGCGCTCCGCATGCAGGAGGCGTTCCCCGGCACGCCCGCACCGGCCCGGGTGGTGATCTGGGCGAAGAACGGCGGCTCGGCGGACGGGCCGGCGGTGAACCGCGCGATCGACGACCTGCGCGGGCGCGTCGCCGCCGGTGACCGCGCACTCGGCGAGCCCATCTCCGCGGTGACCGTGGACCACGTCGTCGTCGTACGGGTGCCGCTGGCGGACTTCCGGAACAACGACGCGGCGAACCACGCCCTGGAGACGCTGCGCGACCGGATCCTGCCCGCGACCCTCGGCCGAGTGGACGGCATCGACTACGCGGTCGCCGGGAAGACCGCCGTCGCCCACGACTTCGCCGAGCAGTTGGAGGCCCGTACGCCGCTCGTGTTCGCCTTCGTGCTGGTCCTGGCGTTCGTCCTGCTCGTCGTGGCGTTCCGCTCCCTGGCGATCCCGGTCATCTCGATCGCGTTGAACCTGCTGTCGATCGGCGCGGCGTACGGGGTGCTCACCTGGGTGTTCCAGGAGGGGCACCTGGGCTCGCTGCTCGGCTTCCGCTCGTACGGCGGGGTGGTCGGCTGGCTGCCCGTGTTCATGTTCGTGATCCTGTTCGGGCTGAGCATGGACTACCACATCTTCATCCTCAGCAGGATCCGCGAGCGCTGGGCCACCGGAGCGGACACCCGGGACGCGGTGGTCGGCGGCATCGCCGGCAGCGCGGGGGTCGTGACCAGCGCCGCCGTCATCATGACCGCGGTGTTCAGCGTCTTCGTCACCCTGACCGCCATCGAGTACAAGATGATGGGCGTCGGCATGGCGGTGGCCATCGTCATCGACGCCACGATCGTCCGTGGCGTGCTCCTGCCCGCGGCCATCGCCCTGCTCGGCCGGCGGTCCTGGACCCTTCCGCGCGGGCTGCGACGGCTGCTCCCGGGATCCGCTCCGGTGCACTGAACGGCAGGGGCGGCGGGTGTGGCGGGACGCCTGGGCCCGTCGGCTCCCGGGAGGAAGGGCGGGGCGGCGGCCGACCCCAGGGGCGGGAGGGCCCAGGTCGCCGTGGAGGGCCCGCCAGGGCCCTCGTCCGCCGGTCACCAGGGGAGGCTCCGGCGGGGTGCTGCTCTCCACCCCCGGGTGGACGGGGCCGGAATCCAACCCGGCTCCGATCCGCGACGGGCGGCGGATTCCTACCGTCGATGTCATGCACGATCTGCTCAACGGCCTGCTGATCGCCGCCGTCGTCGTCCTCGTGATCTACCGTCGGTTCGCGCCGCGGCGTGTCGCCGCGGAGCGGCCGTACGTCCTCCCCGTCATCCTCGCCGTCGTCGGGTTCGGCCAGGGCCATGTCATCGATCCCCACCACCAGGTGCTCGCCACCGTCCTGCTGGCGGGGGAGATCGTGGCCGCGCTCGCGCTCGGCTGTGGGCTCGGTGCCACGATGCGGGTCTGGCGGGAGCGCGACGGGTCCGTCTGGAGCCGTGGCACGTGGGCGACCTTCGGCGTCTTCCTCGCCTCGATCGCCGTACGGGGCGGGGCCGTGGCCTTCGGGTACACCGCCGGGGTCAAGGCCGGGACGGGTGACATCCTGGTGTCCGTGGCCGCCTGGATGCTCACCCAGAACCTCATACTCGCCTGGCGTGCCCGTACCCTCCCGGTGCCGGTTAGCGTTGACGCGTGACCACCCCCGGCTTCCTCCGCGGTCGGCGCCACCCGCTCGACGAGGTGCGCGCCGCCGCCAACGGTAAGGGCGGCCGGGAGCGGATGCTGGTCCGGATCGGCGCGCTCGTCTTCGGCATCGGGTGGTTCGGCTACGCGATGCTGCACGGCCCGCGCCGGCCGGGCTTCGGACTGCACGGCACGGACCTCGCGTACACCGCCGGACTGCTCCTTGCGGTGTCCGGGTTCGGCCTGGGGATCCTCTCCCACCGGTTCCGGTGGCCGTACGGCCATCTGATCTTCGCCGCCGACGCGGTCGTCGGCGCGCTGCTCTACGTGAGCGCGCCGGCCCGGCCCGCCAGCGCCCTGCTGTTCGCGCTGTCCGGGTTCGCCGCGGAGTACTACTCGGTGCGCCGCTCGATGCCCACCTTCTTCATCTCGGGCCTCGCGATCGGGGTCGGGTACGTACTGCAGCACGGCCGGCTGGGAGACCTATGGGCGATCATCGGTCTTGCCGGGATGTTCGCCGGGGTGCGGGCGAGCAAGGCCCGGGAGGCGACGCGGCGGGCCGAACAGGAGAACCTCGTGCTCGCCGAGCGGGCCCACATCGCTCGGGAGATCCACGACATCCTGGCGCATTCCCTGTCCGCCCAGCTCGTGCACCTGGAAGGGGCCCGGTTGCTGATCGCGAACGGCCGGACGGACGAGGCGCTCGACCGGGTCGAACGCGCCCGCGGCCTGGCCCGCAGCGGACTGGAGGAGACGCGCCGGGCGTTGGCCACCTTGCGCGGGGACATTCCGCCGACCGACGAAGTGCTCCGTGAGCTCGCCGAGGAGCACCGCTCTCTCGCCGAGGTCCGCTGCCAGGTGACGATCACCGGGCAGCCCCGCGAGCTGGAACCGAAGGCCGGCCTGGCGATCATCCGCACGGCGCAGGAGGCGCTGACCAACGCCCGTAAGCACGCGCCGGGCGCGGACGTCGCGATCGACCTGCGCTACCTCGACGACCGGTGCGAGCTGGAGGTCCGGGACACGGGCGGTAACGGGCCCGGGCCGCTCGCCGCGACCGGGGGCGGCTACGGTCTGGTCGGGATGCGCGAGCGCGCGGAGTTGATCGGCGGCGCGCTGGAGGCGGGTCCGGAGGAGAAGGGGTTCAGAGTGCTGCTGAGAGTGCCGCTATGACGCGCGTCCTCGTGGTCGACGATCAGACCGTCGTACGCGACGGCCTGGTGCTGCTGCTCGGGCTGCTGCCCGGGATCGAGGTCGTCGGGTCGGCGGCCGACGGTGAGGAGGCGCTGCGGCTGGTCGCCGAGCACGTACCGGACGTCGTGCTCATGGACCTGCGCATGCCGCGCGTCGACGGCGTGGAGGCGACCCGCCGGATCAAGGCGGCGCATCCGGCCGTGCAGATCGTCGTGCTGACGACCTACAGCGACGACGAGTCCGTGTTCGCCGCGCTGCAGGCGGGCGCCCGCGGATACCTGACGAAGGACGCCGGCGCGGACGAGATCGCGCGGGCCATCGAGGCCGTACGCGACGGAGACGCCCAGCTGGACCCGTCCGTCCAGCGGCGGCTCGTCGACGCGCTCGCCTCGGGCGGGCAGCCGCCGCGGCGCCGCAAGGGTGACCTGCCGGACGGGCTGACCCAGCGGGAGGCGGAGGTCCTCATGCTGATCGCGGAAGGGAAGTCGAACGCGGAGATCGCCCAGGAGCTGTACATCAGCGAGGCGACGGTGAAGACGCACATCAACAACCTGTTCGCGAAGGCGGGGCTGCGCGACCGGGCGCAGGCCGTGACGTACGCCTACCGCAAGGGCCTCGCCTCGCCCGGATGATCCGGCGTTCGCGGCCGCGGCGGACGTGAGGGGCAATCGCGGCTCATCGAAAGGCAAGGGGTCGGTGTGTTCTCGGCGGTTCCGCGACATCGACGGTGACAGTGAGTCTTTTGACGACTACTGTGCGCCATTGTTCGGAGTGAATGCCTTTCCAAGGAGGCCGCATGCGGAAGTCCCGCATGATCGCTGAATGTCTGCGTCGTCACGCCTGGTGGCGACTCAACCGAGCCGACGCACGCGACGACGGGCGCAACGCGCGGAGCGCGGTCGCCCTCCTCGACGCCGCGGCGTACGCCGTCGATCTCCCGGACGACGCCGCCGTCATCAGCCGCCTCGCGGCGGCCGGGTGCTTCTCGGGCGATGAGTTCCGGCTGAACGACATCGCCGAGCGCATCGTGCGCTTCTGGCACTACGAGGAGGCCTGCGGCGGACCGGCGGACCTGCTCGACGCCATCGCCGAGACCGTCCAACCTCCCAAGATCCCCGCACAGCGGGACGGCGGCCGCTCCCTGCGCCGCTGACCGGCGGAGCCGCGGGCCGGCGGGCCCGCGAACGCCTCGCCATGGCACTCGCGGTTCCGGCGCCCGCCGCGTGAGCGGCAGGGGCGCCGGTAGAGGGTCTGCGCGGGGATGCCGGTAGGGGGTCTGCGCGGGGATGTCAGCAGAGGGCCCTGCGCGGGGATGAGGCGTACGAACTCGTCCGCGCCGGCCGCCGTCGACCCCCGGCCCGTACCGAAATTCGGGTGCCCGTCGCCGGCGGGGCGGGGAGGATGGCCGGATGCGCATCCGTGCGGTGGAAACCGGTGATCTTCCGATCCTCCAGGACATCGAGGTGACCGCCGGCCGGTTGTTCCGCGACGTCGACATGTCGGAGATCGCGGGGGACGACCCGCTTCCGCTCGGCGAGCTCGCCCGCTACCGGCAGGCCGGGATGGCGTGGGCGGCGGTGGACGCGGCCGATCGGCCGGTCGCGTACCTCATCGCCGCGCGCATCGACGCCGGGGTGCACGTGGAGCAGGTGTCGGTGCATCCGGACAGCGCGCGCCGGCGGGTGGGCCGGTCGCTCCTCGATCACGTGGCCGCTCAGGCGGAGGACGAAGGGGCGTCGGCGCTCACGCTGACGACCTTCGAACACGTGCCGTGGAACGCCCCGTACTACCTGCGGTGCGGATTCCGGCCGCTGACGGACGCCGAGCTCACCCCTGACCTGCGGGCCATCCGCCGACGAGAGGCCGCCCTCGGCCTGGACCGCTGGCCGCGGCTCTGCATGCTGCGCCCGCTGGGCGGCCGCCTCGTCCACCGGACCGGCGACGGACCCCACGACAGTTTTTGACAGATCTATCAAAAACTGACAGCCTGCCGGCATGGCACGTCCGAGGAAGTTCGACGCCGACGCGGCCGTCGACGCGGCGATGGAGACGTTCTGGACCAAGGGGTACACCGCGACCTCGACCGATGACCTGATCGAGGGGACCGGGATGCTCCGGGGCAGCCTCTATAACGCCTTCGGCAGCAAGCGGCACCTGTTCGAACTGGCGCTGAGCCGTTACCAGGACAAGGGCGCGGCCGGGCAGAACGCGATCCAGGCGGACCGGCCGCCGCTGGAGCGCATCCGGTGGCTCATGCTCAGTGGCGTGGATCGGACGGTGGCCGACCGTCGTGGCTGCCTCGCGGTCAATACCGTCACGGAACTGGCCGGTGCGGAACCCGAGCTGTCGGCGCTCGCCCGCCAGTGCTTCACCCAGCTCGAAGGCGCGCTGGTGGAGGCGATCGAGGACGGCAGGTTCCAGGGTGAGGTCCGGTCCGACCGGCCGGCCCGCCTGCTCGCCCGCCAGGTGATGAGCGCCTTCCACGGCCTGCTCGTGCAGGCCAAGGCCGGCTATGACCCGCAGTCGCTGCACGAGACCGTCGACGCGGTGGTCGCCGACCTGCGCGCCTGAGCGTGGGCGGGAGAGCGTCTTCGTGCGCCCTAGTTTTTGACTGATCCATCAATAACGGAGGATTCCATGCTCCTGCTGCCCGTCATCCTGGCGGCCTTCTTCATGTACGGCTTCGACGGCAACGTGGTCAACGTCGCCCTTCCCGCCATCCAGTCGGACCTCGGCGCCAGGGCGGCGGCACTGGAACTGGTCGTCGGCGGCTACGTCTTCAGCTATGCCACCGGACTCGTCCTCGGCGGCCGTCTCGGCGATCTGCTCGGCCGACGGAGGATGTTCCTGACGGGCGTGGTGGCCTTCACCGCGGCCTCCATGCTGTGCGGACTGGCGCAGAGTCCGGTCCAACTCGTGCTGGCCCGCATGCTGCAGGGACTGACGGCCGCCGCCATGGTGCCGCAGGTACTCGCCCTGATCACCACCGTCATCCCTGGGGAGCAGCGGCCACGCGCGCTGGCGTGGTTCGGCGTCACCGGCGGACTCAGCGGCGTATGCGGCCAACTGCTGGGCGGCCTGCTGCTCGGCGCCGACGTCTTCGGCCTCGGCTGGCGGGTGATCTTCTTCATCAACCTGCCGGTCGGCCTGATCGTCTTCGCCCTCGCCTCCGCCCTGCTGCCGCGCACCGCCGCCAACGGCCGCCCGGCGCTGGACGGGATCGGCGCCCTGGGCGTCTCCGGCTCGCTGGCGCTGGCCCTCGTGCCTCTGGTCCTCGGCCGGGGGGAAGGCTGGCCGGCGTGGACCTGGGTGCTGCTCGTGTCCTCGGTGCCCGCGTTCTCGGCCGCCGTGATCTGGGAGCGCCGCCTGGCCGCCCGCGGTGGTCAGCCGCTGCTCGACCTGACGCTGTTCCACCGCAAGGTCTTCACCATCGGCATGGCCATCAACGCCGCCTTCATGGCCTTCTTCGCCGGCTACATCTTCGTGATCAGCCTCACCCTTCAGACCGGCTTCGGGTACAGCCCGCTCCGGGCAGGGCTCATCTTCACCCCGACGGCGGTGCTGGCCATGGTCACGTCGCTGGCGGGCAAGCGTCTGATCGTCAAGTACGGTCTGCGGGTCATGACCGCGGGCGCGGCGATCACCGGGCTGAGCGTGCTGATGCTCGCGGTCGGGTTGCAGGCCGAAGGGGGCCGCGTCGCCGTCGCGCTGCTGCTCACCGCGATGGGCCTGATGGGCGTCGGCAACGGCCTGATCCTGCCGTCCCTGGTCGGCGCGCCGATGACCGGAATCACCCCTGAGCAGGCGGGCGTCGCCTCGGGCACGCTCTCCACCATCCAGCAGTTCGCCGGCGTGACCGGTATCGCCGTCGTCGGCGGGATCTATTTCGCGGTCCGCGACCGTGATGGGTACGCGACGGCCGCGGAGGTGGCCGCATGGATCGCACTCGCCCTCGTGCTCACCGTGATGGTGCTGACGGTACGGCTGGCCAGAGCCGTGGTCGCGCAGCGCCGGCCGAACACCGACAAGGCCGAAGCCCTGGCCTCCTGACATCTCCTCGCCTGCGCACGCGCACCCGTGACAGGCCGCCCGAGACGGACGGGCCGCCCACCGTGCGGACGGCCCGTCTCGGGGCTACTCCTGAGGAGGCTCTCCCGCCTCGGGGGCGGCGTCTCCGGCCTGGTCGGCGGCGTCCGGGGGGCCGAGCGTGACAGGGCCGGCGATCGCGGCGATCGGCGCGGCCAGCCTTTCGCCGGATCCGTCGCGGCGGCCCAGCTCGGTGGGCAGCTCGGTCGCCTTGCCGGTCATCCCGGCGGCCTTCGCCGGGACCGGGCCGGCCCAGGCGAACAGCAGGGTGTCCTCGCCCTTGAGGAACCGTTGCGCCCGGACACCGCCGGTGGCGCGGCCCTTCGCCGGGAACTCGGCGTAGTCCGAGACCTTGATCGCACCGGTCTGGGTGCCGGGCAGCGCGGTCGAACTGCCCGCGATCGTGACGACCAGGGACTCACGGGAGCCGTCGAGGGCGCCGAACCAGATGGCCTTGGCGTCGGAGCCGAGACGGATGCCGGCCATACCGCCCGCCGCGCGGCCCTGCGGGCGTACGGACGAGGCGGGGAAGCGCAGCAGCTGCGCGTCGCTGGTGATGAAGACCAGGTCGTCGTCCTCGGAGCCGAGCTGCACCACGCGGATGACCCGGTCGCCGTCCTTGAGACCGATGACCTCGAAGTCGTCGGCGTTCTTCGGGTAGTCGGGCGCGACGCGTTTCACGACGCCCTGCTCGGTGCCGAGGGCGAAGCCGCCGGTGTCGAGCGAGGCGATCCCGACGATCGTCTCGTTCTGCTCGAGGGCGACGAACTCGCTCACCGGCGCGCCGCCGGCGAGGGACGGCGGGGACGCCGTCGGCGGTATGGCGGGAATGTCGATGACGTCCACCCGGATCAGGCGGCCGGTGTCGGTGACCGCGCCGATCTGGCCGCGCGCGGTGGCGGTGACCGCCGAGACGATCACGTCGTGCGCCGCCCGTGGGCCGTCGGCGGGCAGCGGCTCGGGGGACAACGTCCGGGCGAGCAGGCCGGTGGAGGACAGCAGCACGAAGCACGGGTCGTCGGGGACCTCCAGCGGCACCGCGGCGGTCTTGGTCTCGCCGGAGGACTCCAGCAGCGCGGTGCGCCGCGGGGTGCCGAACGTCTTCGCGATCTCGGCGAGCTCGTCGGAGACGACCTTGCGGAGCTTGCGTTCCGACTCGAGGATCGCGGTGAGCTGCGCGATCTCCTTGGTGAGCTGCTTCTTCTCCTTCTCCAGCTCGAGCCGGTCGTACTTGGTGAGGCGGCGCAGCGGCGTGTCGAGGATGTACTGCGCCTGGATCTCCGACAGCTCGAACGTCTCCATCAGCCCCGACTTGGCGGCGGCGGAGTCGTCGCTGGCCCGGATGACCTGGATGACCTCGTCGATGTTGAGCAGCGCGATCATGAGACCGTCGACGAGGTGCAGCCGGTCCTCCCGCTTGGTGCGGCGGTACATGCTGCGGCGGCGCACGACCTCGATGCGGTGGTCGACGTACACCTGGAGCAGCTCGCGCAGGCCCAGCGTGCGCGGCTGGCCGTCGACCAGCGCGACGTTGTTGATCCCGAACGTCTCCTCCATCGGCGTGAGCCGGTAGAGCTCCTCCAGCACCGCCTCGGGGTGGAAGCCGTTCTTGATCTCGATGACGAGGCGCAGGCCCTGCTGCCGGTCGGTGAGGTCCTTCAGGTCCGCGATGCCGGCCAGCTTCTTCGCGTTGACCATGTCCTTGATCTTGGCGACGACGCGCTCCGGGCCGACGGCGTACGGCAGCTCGGTGACGATGATGCCCTTGCGGCGGGGCGTGACCTGCTCGATGTGCGCGGTGGCGCGGGTGCGGAACGTGCCGCGCCCGCTCTCGTACGCGTCGCGGATGCCCTCCAGGCCGACGATCTTGCCGCCGGTGGGGAGGTCCGGTCCGGGCACGAACCGCATGAGCTCCTCGAGCGACGCCTCGGGGTTGTCGATCAGGTGGCGGGCGGCCGCGATCACCTCGGTGAGGTTGTGCGGCGCCATGTTGGTCGCCATGCCGACCGCGATGCCCGACGCGCCGTTGACGAGGAGGTTGGGGAACGCGGCGGGCAGGACCTCCGGCTCCATCTCCTGCCCGTCGTAGTTGGGCCGGAACTCGACGGTCTCCTCGTCGATGCTCTCCACCATGAGCATGGCCTCGCGGGCCATCCGCGCCTCGGTGTACCGCATCGCGGCGGGGGAGTCGTCGCCGCCGAGCGATCCGAAGTTGCCGTGCCCGTCGACCATGCGCATCCGCATCGCCCACGGCTGGGCGAGCCGGACGAGCGCGTCGTAGATGGCGCTGTCGCCGTGCGGGTGCAGCTTGCCCATCACCTCGCCGACGACGCGCGCGCACTTGACGTGCCCGCGGTCGGGCCGCAGGCCCATCTCGTTCATCGAGTAGAGAATGCGGCGCTGCACGGGCTTGAGCCCGTCGCGCGCGTCGGGAAGCGCCCGCTGGTAGATGACCGAGTAGGCGTACTCGAGGTAGCTGCCCCGCATCTCCTCGGAGACATCGACGTCGACGATGTTCTCTTCGAAGTCCGGCGGGGGAGGGGTCTGCGAACCGCGTCGTGCCATGCAGCCATTGTCGCGGGTTCCGGTGACATCTTTGGCCGCTCTCCGTCTCTTCCGGCATGTCTCGGCCTGGCGCTTGGCGATGACAAGTCTTGTCGTGTGCAATACTTTCGGGCATGGGGGACAAAACGGACGCGCCGCTGGACGTGGAGATCGACGCGTTCCAGACCGCCACGAAGGACCTGGTCGGCGTGACCCTTCGCAGCCTGGAGCTGCTGGAAGGGCGGGTCTCCCTCCCACAGTTCCGGGTGCTCGTCGTCCTCGCCGACCTCGGCATCTCCCCTTCGTCGAGCGTCGCGCGAGAGCTCGGCATGAACGCCTCGTCGGTGACCCGGCTCGCCGACCGCCTGGAGGCGAGCGGCCACGTGGTGCGCGGCCACGATCCGCGCAGTCGCAGCATCGTCACGCTGGCGCTCACGCCCGCGGGCCGGCGGCTGGTCGACCAGGTCATGCGCTGGCGGCGGGACGAGTTGGCGCGGATCCTCGGCCGGCTGAGCCCGTCCGAGCGCGCGGTTCTGGCCGCCGCGCTGCACCGGTTCCACGAGGCGGTGGGCCGCGACGGCGCCGACGAGCCGCACGGGCCCGTACCCCTGTGAGCCCGAGCGGCGCCCGCGAGGCGCCGGCCGGGTGGGCTGAGCGTGATGCGCTCCCCGCTGACCGGCCTCATCTTCCCCCTCGAACTCACCCACGCATGGGCGACCGGTCTTCCCCTGCTCATCGCCGCCACCTCGGCGTACGCCCTGTCGACGCTGCTCCTCGACCGGTCGGTGCTCACCGAGAAGATCGCCCGGCGCGGCCTGCACCTGACCCGTGAGTACTCCATCGACCCGCTCGAAGGCTTCTTCGCCCGTGACGTCGTCCGCGCCGATCCGGTGATGTTCCGCGCGGACCAGCCCGTCGCCGAGGCGGCCGACGGCCTGGACCGGTTGCGCCTGTATCCGGTGGTGAACGACGAGGGCCGGCTGGCCGGAGTGGTCACCCAGAGGGCCCTGCGGGCCGCCGCCGAGGCGTCCGACGAGCGCACCGTGGCGGACGTCATGGTCGCCGACCCGGTGGCCGTGTTCGCGAACGACACCCTGTGCTCGGTGGCCTACCTGTTCGCCGAGCACTCCATCACCCGCGCGCCCGTCATCCGACCGGACGACGGGCGGGTGCTGGGCGTCATCGCGCTCGGCGACCTGCTCGAAGCCCGGCTGCACGACCTCACCGAGGAGAGCCATCGGGAACGCCACCTGCGCGTCCTCCGCTGGTGGGGCGACGCTGCGAGCACGCGAGACCGCGATGAACGGTCGGCTCCGCTCGACGACGAACAGGCGGCGTGACGGCCCGGCCACACGCGCGGCCGGACCGCGCGCTTGAGGGGCGCCCTTCTCCTTGATCTCTTCGGCGGCCGAGGCGGCGTCCGCCTCGCTTGGCTAATGTGAGCCCTCTCGGAGAAGGAGCGCCCGCGTGTACGCCGACTTCCAGTTCGAGATCTACCTCAACGGCCTGAACGACGTCGTGCCCTCGCTGCCGACCGACCTGACCCGCCTGGAGGCGCTCGCCCGCGAGAGGCTGCCGCAAGAGGCGTACGACTACATCGCCGGGTCGGCGGGCACCGGCGACACCGCGGTCGCCAACCGCGAGGCGTTCCGGCGTCGGCGGATCGTCCCGCGCATGCTGCGCGGCGTCACGGACGGCGATCTCACCACACGGGTGCTCGGCGCGGAGCTGCCGGCCCCGCTGCTGCTGGCGCCGGTCGGTGTGCTCCGCATCGCGCACCCGGAGGGGGAACTCGCGGTGGCGCGGGCGGCGCGTTCCCTCGGCCTGCCGATGATCCTCAGCACGGCCGCGTCGTACGGCATGGAGGACGTCGCGGAGGTGGCGGGCCCGCGCTGGTATCAGCTGTACTGGCCGGGCGACCGCGACCTGGCGGTCAGCTTCCTGGAGCGGGCGGCGGCCGCGGGCTACACCGCCCTCGTCGTCACGCTCGACACGTTCACGCTGGCCTGGCGGCCGGGCGACCTCGACAACGCCTACCTGCCGTTCCTGCGCGGCATCGGGATCCAGAACTACCTCGCCGACCCGGTCTTCACCGCCAAGGCCGGGGCGGATCCGATCGCCCACTGGGCCGGCGTCTTCGGGAATCCGGGCCTGACCTGGGACGACCTGGAGTTCCTGCGCGAACACTGGGACGGGCCGATCGCGTTGAAAGGGATCCAGCAGACCGACGACGCCCGCCGCGCGGTGGACGCCGGCATGGACGGCATCGTCGTGTCCAACCACGGCGGGCGCCAGGTGGACGGGGCCGTCGCCTCGCTCGACGCGCTGCCGATCATCGCCCACGCGGTCGGCGACCAGATCGAGGTGCTGTTCGACAGCGGCGTACGGACCGGCGCGGACGTTCTCAAGGCCCTGGCACTGGGCGCGAAGGCGGTCCTGCTGGGCCGCCCGTACGTGTACGGGCTGGCGCTCGACGGCGAGGAGGGCGTCCGGCACGTGCTGCGCTGCCTGCTCGCCGAGCTCGAGCTCACGCTCCGGCTGTCCGGCCACGACGGCGTCGCCGCCGTGTCCGCGGAGTCCCTCCACGAGGAGCGGTAGCCGCGGGACTGACCAATGATCTTGCACGCAAGCTCCGTCATCCAGGGCGGGGGTTGGCGCGTCTTTGACCTGTGCTCGGTCGTCAGGCCGGTTGTTTCTGCTGTTCGATGTATTGCCGGATGATCGACAGCGGTGCGCCGCCGCACGATGCTGCGAAGTATGACGGGGACCAGAAGTGCCCGTAGGCGGGCGCCTGGTTCACCTGGTCGGTGAAGTCTCGGCGCAGGATCCGCGCGGAGACGCCCATGAGGCTGTTCACCAGTTTGGAGACGGCGACCTTGGGCGGGTGTTGCACGAGCAGGTGCACGTGGTCGTCGGCGCCGTTGAACACCCTCAGTTCTGCTTCGAAGTCCTCGCAGACCTTGCGCATGGTCTCGCGAACCTCTGTCCGTGGGTCGGCTGTGAGCGCGTCTAGTCGGCGACGACCATGACGGGACGACTACGACGGCGGTCGAACTCACTGCGTCGTGAAATATGCTCGGGTCGTGAGCGATGAGGTCTTCCATCCCCCCGTTGAGGAGCTGACCCTGCCCAAGGTGCTCGCGGCCCTGGCCGATCCGGCGCGGCTGGCGACCGTCCGGACGCTGGCCCGCGTGGGCGAGTCGGCGTGCGGCCGGATCCAGCACGACGCCGGGCTGGAGGTCAGCAAGTCCACCATGTCCCACCACCTGCGCATTCTGCGCGAGGCGGGCATCACCCACTCGCGGGTGCAGGGTGCCCGCCGCCTCCTCACGCTTCGCCGTGACGACCTCGATCGCCGCTTCCCCGGTCTGCTCGACGCCGTGCTCCAGCCGGAGCTCACCGAGGTCGCCTGACCGTCAGGGGCCGATCCGTCCCACGCTCTGGTACCGGTGGCTCGACGTGCGGTCGCGATGGGTCGGTCCGCGACGCCCGCCTGGGGGCCTGGGTGTTATGGCGCCGGCGGTCCGAGTTCCTTCTTGCAGAACTCGAGGTTCTTCTGGACGCGCGCGCGTTCGCCCGCGGGAAGGGCAGGCCCTGAAAGCAGGCGCTCATTCGCGGCGATCCCTTCTCGGTAGCGACCCGCGTAAAAGGCCGCGACCCCGAGTTCGTCGAGTGCCCGCCAGGCGTAGACCGCATCATCGATGAACAGGACGTCGTTCGGCAGTGGGATGTCACTGGCCGCCCGCGCGAACGGATACGCGGCCGCGGGGCGGCCCCGGAAGCGGAGGCAACGCGCGAGCTCGCAGGGTGCCTCGGCGCGCTGCGGGCGCGTCTCGTACGCGCGCAGGTAGTGCCCGACGATCGCGTCGGCATCCTCGTCGAGACGATCGGCGAGGCGTGCGCGTTCGTAGAGCGAGTACCAGACCTCCTCGATCCACCCGCCCATCTTCGAGCGACGCTCGTACGCGGCGGCCGCTCGCGCGTACTCGCCCGCGTCACGCCAACTCTGTGCGAGGTAGAACGCGTAACGTGCGTTGTCCGGATCCGCCTTGAGGGCCTTTTCAAGCACCGCCGCGTCTTTCCGGAACTTCTGTGGATCGGTCGAGCGTGCGCCATCGTACGCGCGGCGATAGCTGAGTCCATCGAGGCGTGCGAGCGTGCGTCCTGGGCTGGACCTGATGACCTCGTGGAGGACGCCGACGTAGTGGAAGTCCAGGTCGCCTCTGAAGAAGTGGACGCGATAGTAAGAGGTCCCGGAGTCGTCGATTCGGATCTCATAAGAGTCGGCGGTGAGGCGCGGCATTATGAACCCATCCGGGATCACGAGGGTATCGTCCGCGTCCATCACCAGGTCGTAGTCGGCCTTGCCGCGTGCCAGCTCTATCGCCTCCGACCGATTGTGGCCGAAGTCCTTCCAAGGCCGCTCATAGAGGTCGCCCGGCAGGTCGGCGAGCTCTTTGCGAACGAGCTCCTGGGTGCCGTCGGTGGAGCCGGTGTCGACGATGCACCACGAGGTGATCAGTGGCCTGACCGAGTCGATGCAGCGGGCGATGACGTGCGCTTCATTCTTCACGATCATCGTGAGGCAGAACGTTTGCTTCCCCGAAGACATGGCCTCTGATTGTAGGTTGGCCGGTGCCGGAAACCCGTTCGACACGCGTCATTCAACCGTCGAACGCGTGGGTCGCGAGCACGGTTATGACGGGCTGGACGGCTTTGCGGGAATCGGTCCTCTTTATGGCGTCTAACCCATTACATGCATAAATACGCCGAGGCTGTATCCCGCTTCGTTGATCGACTATCGTCCGCCATGAATCGGGAGCCGCGCCATGGGGCCGCCCGAGATGCGGGACGGGGGCGCTTCATTCTCGGACGGAGATGCCATGGGATCGCCTGGGGTCATCAGCCCGACAGAGCATGTGGACTCAACGGCTCGCCTCAATGTGCTCCGACGTCATCGTTGGCCACTGTTGCTCGTCGGCGGCTGGATTCTTCAAGTGTGCGTCCGATTGCTGTTCGCCGAGCATCGGACGGCCCCCATCCTCATCCCCGATGAGACGGGCTACCTGCTGGCCGCCCGGCTGCTCGCCGGAGGCGCGGCCGGCAACCTGTCCGGGTGGTCGTTCTACCAGCCGGGCTATCCGCTCCTCATCTCTCCCGCGTACTGGCTGAGCGATGACCCGGTGACCGTTTACCACCTCGTCGTCGCGATCAATTCGCTGGTGGGCGCGTCGCTCCTGCCGTTGGCCTACATCGCGCTGCGCCGATTGAACGTGCCGCGCCCGCAGGCGTACCTTCTCGCGACCGTGACCGCGCTCCTGCCCTCGGTCATCTACTACAGCCAATTCGCCATGGCCGACGCCGCACTGCCGGTCGTGATGCTCGGCTGGCTGTTGCTGATCCACTCGTGGCTCGCCGGCGGGCGGCCGGGGTACGGCGTGGCGGCGAGCGCGCTGGCCGCCTACTGCTACTGCGTGCACTCTCGCGGCACGATCATCGTGCTGGTGCACGCGGGTCTTCTCGTCGCGGTCCTGTGGCGTCGCTGGGCGAGCAAACGGGACACCGCGGTGATCGCCGGCACGCTGGTCACCGCGTCGGCCGCCGCGTGGGCGCTGAACGGCTGGGCGAGATCCCAGATCTATCCGGGCGGAGTGAACCCGCTGGGCGACTTCCTCTCCCGTCGTCTGACCAGCCCGGACGGGCTGGGGTGGACGCTGGGACTGGCCACGGGAAAGATCTGGTACCTCATCGTCTCGACCGTGGGCGTGGCCGGTGTCGGCCTGGTGGCCGTCGGCGTACTCGCCGTGCGGCAGAGCACGCCGGTCGCGATACGGGCGACGGCGCGCGTCATGCTCGCGGCGATTACGGGTATCGCGATCGCCAGCTCGGCCGCGGTCCCCGACGAGGGCGCCGTCGCGAACTTCGTCTACGGCCGGTACCTCGGCTGCCTGGCTCCGGTGCTCTTCATCGCCGGGGCCGCGTTCGCGGTGCGCGCCACGAGGAGGGCGGCCGTCCAGGCCGTGCTCGCCACGGCGGCCCTGGCGCTGGTGACCGGTGGCATCGTATGCCTGCACGCCGGTGATCGGCTCTCCCGGAGCTTCTTCACCGCATTGGAATTCCCCGAGATCTGCTTCTTCACCTGGAGCTGGGACTCTCTGAAACTGTGGTCCGCCACCTGCGTCGCGCTGCTGTTGTTGGCGCTGTCGGGCGCCGTGATCGCGAAATGGCGCCGAGGCGGATTGCTCATCGTCGCCGCCGGGTTCATCGCCTTCGCCCTGGCCGACACGACCGTGGTCGCCAATCGAGTCGTCCGATTCTTGGAGAAAGCGCTGTGGTCCGACACGAGCCTGGCCCCGGCCGGACTCCGTGCCCAGGATCGGGTGGCGGTCAACTATCCCGACCTGGCGTGGCGGATCTGGGTCGCGCAAGCGTTCCAGGTCCGCACCGGCCAGGTGCCGATCGACCGTTCTCGCCGGGCAACACTGCCGCCGGACGCGACGCTCGTCGTCGTGCCATGGGACGGTGTGCTGCCACCGGAGTTCAGCTGGCCCGCCGTTCCCGCAGGCTGGCACATCGTCTTGGCCCGCCGCACCTACACCGGCGACTGGGTCGCCTGGCGCCGCGGGAAGTGACCTCGGCAGCCGAAGCCCGCAGGGACGACCGGCATACGCCGTGAAACAGGGAGCCCTGGGCGCTCCCATCGTCGAGTGCGCCCAGGACTCCCCAGGTCGGCCAATCGTGGTCGGTCGATGTCAGAACATCGGCCGTGCCCTACCGGCGGCGGTTCGGTGCCCCGACCATCTGCGGTCGAGCCGCCATCCGGGAGGCGTGGAGAAATGGCAGTCCGGCTGCGGCGGCCCTCCGGTTCGCCATGAAGGCGCGGGCGAGAGGCGCGGTGAACGGGATCGTGATCGATTGCCCGCAGCTGGCAGGCGGCTGCGTCGCCGGCGTGTTACCGGTGATCGGGCATTCGGACTCCTGGACCGAGCCGTCGGCTCCGAGCGCGGTGACCTGCAGGCGGTTGCCGGTGTTGGACAACGCGACGCAGCTCGGCACGAATCCGGGCGGGAACACGGTGTTGGAGAGCGGTGTGAACGGCCTGACCGTAGGCGTCTGGCCCGACGTGTCGACCAGCGCGATCAAGATCTGGCCATTGCGGGTCACCGCGACCCACTTCCTGTTGCTCTCACCAGGCGCGGTCTCCGCAGCGATGCACGGACCGGCCGCGCCCGAAGGCCCTGTCGGCCCGGTAGGCCCGGTCGGGCCCGTGGCACCCGTGGCACCGGTCGCACCCGTGGCGCCGGTCGCGCCTGTGGGGCCGGTCGCGCCGGTCGCACCGGTCGCACCCGTGGGGCCGGTCGCGCCGGTCGCACCGGTCGCGCCTGTGGGGCCGGTCGCACCCGTGGCACCAGTCGCGCCCGTGGGGCCGGTCGCGCCGGTCGCGCCGGTGGCACCGGTCGCGCCGGTGGCACCCGTTGCCCCAGTGGCTCCCGTGGCTCCTGTAGCGCCGGTGGGGCCGGTGGGGCCGGGTGACGCTGCGTTTCGGATAATGGCGAGGTTGTTGGTCCGGATGCGGTTGCGGATCGGCACGCGAACGAACTGCTCGTTGTTGTTGGCGTTGAAATTCGCGTGACGATGGAGCAGTCTGAAGCGGCTTTGGTGGAAAGCACGGAAACTGCTGTGACGGTGCCAGTCGTCCGCGTACGCGGAAATGCTGCCGATCATTCCACTTCCGGTCACGACAAGCATTCCGGTGGCAATAAGCGCCTTCTTCTGCATTTTCTCCTCATTTTCGGAACGATGCGATGGCTTCGTATCTGTCGCAATGGGTGTCTGGAGTCCGACGCGATCTATATTCCCTCGAATTCTGATGGCAATATATGCATCAGGTCATGTGATCACCAAAAGGCGTGTCGGAGATGCGGTTGTCTCCGTGAGTGTGGTCTGCCTCGTCATTCGCCCGCACTTTGCTAAATGAGTCAATCTGGACACCCGTATCAAGCTGGGAATCCGGGGCCTTATGGTGTGGCGCGGCGGTGACGAGAGGTGGATACCCCTCCTGGTGTTCCATGAGACCCGTTTCGAGCGATTGCCACAGCTATTACGTGCGAGACGGCGTCTGTCGGCCCGCCTCATCCGTGAATACCTCCCGAAAGGGACAGAAATCCCGGGAGATCTCCCTCGCGGGGATCAATGGAAGGACCTGTTCGCTGCCCGCCTTGCGGACCACGCGGGCGGCCGACCCGATGTCACCGGGCCCGCACCGGTCATCGGTCTCTCGGGCCGATCCGTCGCGTGTGGTCGGTGCGGGCTGGTACGAAGGACGGCATGGCTGACGAAGCGCACCGGGGACCCGCCGAAGACGGACCGGCCGAAGACGCCCTACGGGAGGACGCGGAGGCGTGCCTGCGATCGCTCGCCGGGGACCACGCCCGTCTGCGCGAGGACCAGTGGGTCGCGATCCGGGCGCTGGTCGTCGAGCGGCGGCGGGCCCTGGTCGTGCAGCGCACCGGGTGGGGCAAGTCGGCGGTCTACTTCGTGGCCACGGCCCTGCTGCGGCGGCGCGGCGCCGGGCCGACCGTGATCGTCAGTCCGCTGCTGGCCTTGATGCGCAACCAGATCGCCGCCGCCGAGCGGGCCGGCATCCACGCGGCGACCATCAACTCCGCCAACCTCGACGACTGGGAGCGGGTCTACGCCGACGTCCGCGACGGCGCCGTCGACGTGCTGCTGGTCAGCCCGGAGCGGCTCAACAACCCCGACTTCCGCGACCAGGTCCTGCCCGAGCTGGCGGCCGGCGCGGGCCTGGTCGTCGTGGACGAGGCGCACTGCATCTCCGACTGGGGGCACGACTTCCGGCCCGACTACCGCCGGCTGCGCACGCTGTTCACCGAGCTGCCGCCCGGCGTGCCGGTCCTGGCCACCACCGCGACCGCCAACGCGCGGGTCACCCATGACGTCGCCGATCAGCTCACGGGCGGATCGGACCAGGAGACCCTCGTGCTGCGCGGCCCGCTGGAGCGGGAGAGCCTGCGCCTGGCCGTCGTACGGCTCCAGGGCGCCGAGCAGCGGCTGGCCTGGCTCGCCGGGCGGCTCGACGAGCTGCCCGGCTCCGGGATCATCTACACGCTTACCGTCGCGGCGGCGCACGAGGTGGCCGGGTTCCTCCGCGACCGCGGATACGCCGTCGCCGCGTACACGGGGCAGACCGAGCAGACCGAGCGCCTGCAGGCCGAGCGGGACCTCCTCGACAACAAGGTGAAGGCCCTGGTGGCGACGAGCGCGCTCGGCATGGGGTTCGACAAGGCGGATCTGGGGTTCATCGTGCACCTGGGCGCCCCGCAGTCGCCCGTGGCGTACTACCAGCAGATCGGCCGGGCGGGGCGCGGCGTGGAGCGGGCCGAGGTGATCCTGCTGCCGGGCCGCGAGGACCGCGACATCTGGGCCTACTTTGCCGGTCTGGCCTTTCCCCCCGAGCCGGTCGTACGCCAGGCGCTGGGGGCGCTGGAGGAGGCGGGCACACTGTCCACCGCGGCCCTCGAGACCCGCGTCGACCTGGGCCGCAGCCGCCTGGAGATGATGCTCAAGGTGCTCGACGTCGACGGCGCCGCCCGCCGCGTGAAGGGCGGCTGGACCGCGACCGGCCGGCCGTGGGCGTACGACCGGGAGCGCTACGAGCGGGTCGCGGCCGAGCGCTCCCGCGAACAGCAGGCCATGCTCGAGTATCAAACGACCGGTTCCTGCCGGATGGAGTTCCTCCGGCACCAGCTCGACGATCCGCAGGCGGTGCCGTGCGGGCGCTGCGACAACTGCACCGGGCGGCACCTGGCGGTGGAGGTGCCCGAGGAGGAGACCGTACGGGCCCGGGAGCGGCTGAGCCGTCCGGGAGTCGAGGTGACGCCGCGCCGGATGTGGCCGACGGGCATGAAGGCGGAGGGCATCTCCGGGCGTATCCCCGCCGACCTGCAGGCCGAGCCCGGCCGGGCGCTCGGGCGGCTGACCGACATCGGCTGGGGCAACCGGCTGCGCGGTCTGCTCGCCGACGGCGCGCCCGATGCCCCGGTGTCCGACGAGGTCTTCGGCGCGATCGTGAAGGTCCTCACGGCGTGGGACTGGGCGAGCCGGCCCGCCGGGGTGGTCGCCATGGGCTCGGCGACCCGGCCGGGGATGATCGCGGACCTGGCCCGGCGCATCGCCGAGATCGGCCGGCTGCCCTACCTCGGCGAGGTCGCGTACGCGGACGGCGGCCCGGGTCCGCGCCGCCACAACAGCGCGCAGCGGGTCCGCGCGCTCTGGAACGCCTTCGTCGTTCCCGACGCGGTGCGTTCCGCGGAGGGTCCGGTGCTGCTGGTCGACGATCTGGTCGACACCGGCTGGACCGTCACCGTCGTGGCGCGGCTACTGCGCGAGGCCGGTGCCCCCGCCGTCCTCCCGCTGGCCCTCGCCGCCGTGAGCTGATCGCGCACCGGTCGCCGGGGACCGCGGCCGTGTTCGACGGGTTGTCGGGGACCGAGGCCCCGTTCGACGGGCTGTCGGAGACCGAGGCCGCGCTCGACCGGTCGCCCTGGATCGGGGCCCCCGTGACCTTCACGACCCTGGACGACCGGCCATCGCACGCTTCGGAATTGTTCTAGAGTGCAAAAAGTCGTGTCCACCTGTTCTGGAGAATATCTAGAGGTCATCGCACCGCTAAGTGCGATCACTTCCCGCTGAACTGTTCTCGGGGACAGAACAACGCCCGAATTGGACGTCTGATGAGTGAATCGTCCGGTATTCATCCGCTGCGTGACGGCGGGCTCGGCGAGCTGCTGAGCTGTGCCCCGCCGCTGCTCGACACCACCCTCGACCAGCTGAGGACGCTCCTGGTCGTCCGCGAGACGGGCTCGGCGCTGCGCGCCGCCCGGCTGCTCGGCCGCGAGCAGTCCAGCGTGCAGAAACAGATGGACACGCTCAACCGCAACTACCAGGACCTCTGCGGAGAGGTGCTCACCGTCAAGCAGGGGAGGGGCAAGGACGTCCTGTTCACCCCGACCGGTGAAGCGATCACGCGCCTCGCGGGCGCCACTCTGAGCGAGTGGCTGGCCGAGATCCACTCCTCCCGCCGGCGCCTCGGCAGCACGCTCACCGTGGGCACGACCGAGTTCACCCTGAAGACCGTCTCCCGCGCCTGGGCCCGCCTGTCCGAGGAGTTCCAGCGCCGCGAGGTCGAGTTCCGCGTCGTCCACGTCCGTACGAAGGACGTGTGGTCGCGGTTGGAGTCCAAGAGTGTCGACCTGGTCTGCGGGACCATCGTCGCGGTCCCCGGCGACGAGACGCGCCTGCGGCCGTACGACGTCATCGAGCTGGCGCGCGGCCGCCCCGTCCTCCTCACCAACCTCAGCGAGCAGGAGCTCCCGCTCAGCATCGTCACGAGCAGCCGCCTGCCGGAGATCCCGCTCGTGGTGCCGTCGACCGGACTGATCGCCGACTTCCTCGGCCACTGGTACGGGCCCAACTTCCGGGACCGCCTCGACATCGTGGCCGACATCGACGACATCTCGTACGGGCTGTCACTGCTGAAGTCCGGCCTCGCCCGCGGCTGCATGATCGTCACGCGGTCGATCGGCGACCGGTCCCGCGCCGAGGGACTCCGGGTCATCGAGCTGCGCAACGACCTCGAGGCCGCCCCGGAGATCATGACCGGGGCGTTCGTCAGCAAAGAGGACCGCGTCCGGTACGAACCGCGGCATCCGCTCAACCTGCTGTGGGCCGCCATGCGCGAGGAGGCCGCCGCCCGGGCCGAGGCCGCCGAACGATGACCGTACGGCCGGTGCGGCTGCTCAGAGGATGGGGCGGGCGCCGAGGTGACTGATCGCCCGCGCGGCGAGCCGACAGCCGTTCGCGAGGGCCTCCACGGGCGGCTTGCCGTCGAGCCAGACCGGCAGGAACCCGGCGATGAAGGCGTCACCGGCGCCCGTGCCGTCGGCGATCTCCTCCACCGGCTCGGCCGGCACCCGGATCGGGTCGGTGGGCCCGTTGCTGAACCACAGCGCGCCCTCGGCCTCCATCTTCACCACGACCTCCGGGTACCAGGCGGTCAGCACCTTCGCCGCCTGCTCCGGGTTGTCGCGGCCGGTCAGCACCTCGGCCTGGGAGGTGTTGACGATCAGCAGCCGGGCGCCCTGCGTCCACTCGAGGAACGGCTCGGCGCCGGCCCGCTTCAGATGGGAGTTGGAGCCGCCGTCCACGGTGACCGACATCTGCGCCCGCTGCGCCAGCTTCATCGCGTGCAGGACGGCCTGCCGGGATCCCTCGTTGAGCAGGGAGTAACCGGACACGTGGAGGTGGGCGCCCGGACCGAAGAGGTCCTGCGGGATGTCCTCGGGGAGCAGCGCGGCATTGGCACCCGGGTCCGACAGCATCGTCCGGTCGCCCTTGTGGGTCACCATGACCACACAGGTGCCCGTCGCCCGCTCCGGATCCATCACGAGTCGGGCGTCGATGCCGTACCCCATGAGCTCCATGTCACGGTTGCGGCCCGCGATGTCGGCCCCGCGCCGCCCGATGAACGCCGACTCGATGCCCTCGACGGCCAGCCAGGCCGCGATGTTGGCTCCCGAGCCGCCGCCGTGCATCGTCACGTTGGCCGGCGTATCTCCGCCTTTCGCCAGCGGGAATGCGGCTCGCGCGACGGCATCGGTCATCAGATCACCGACCACGACCACGCGCGTCATGTCGTCCACCCACCCTGTTCCTGCGGCTGCCAACCCCCGAAAGGCGGCCTGCCTGCGCGACCCGGAGAAAAACCTAACAGCTCCCGGTACCCGGGTGGGTCCCGAACCGGCGCTAATTCGGGATCTCCCATAGTCTCGACGTGTGCCGTACCCCGACCACTGGGAGGCCGACGTCGTCCTCGCGGACGGAGGGACGGCGCACCTGCGGCCGATCAGGCCCGGTGACGCCGAGCTGTTGCGCGAGTTCTACGCCCGGCTCTCGCCCGAATCCATCTACTACCGGTTCTTCTCGCCGCGCCCCCGGCTGACGGACCGGGAGATCGAACATTTCACCACCGTCGACTACCTCGACCGCGTCGCCCTCATCGCCACCATCGGCGAGGCGATGGTGGCGGTCGTGCGCTACGACCGCCTCGGCGCGGGCAGCCCGTACGCGACCGTCCCGGAGTCCCCGGACGAGTCACCGGACCCCGCCGAGGTCGCCTTCCTCGTCGAGGACGCCCAGCAGGGCCGCGGCCTCGGCACCGTGCTGCTGGAGCACATTGCCGCGGCGGCCCGCGAACGCGGCATCCAGCGGTTCATCGCGGACGTCCTCCCGGAGAACCGCCGGATGACCACCGTGTTCCGGGCGGCCGGCTACGAGGCTCAGCAGCGTTTCGAGGACGGTGTGATCCGGCTCACCCTCGACCTGCAGCCGACCGAGACCTCCCGGGAGGTCATGGCCGCCCGCGAGCACCGCGCGGAGTCGCGGTCGATCGAGCGTCTCCTGTTCCCCGGGTCGGTCGCGGTGATCGGCGCCAGCCGCGAGGCGGGCGGCGTCGGCCGTACCGTCCTGCGCAACCTCCTGGGCGGCGACTTCACCGGCCCGGTGTTCCCCGTCCATCCGACCGCGTCGGCGGTGGGCGGCGTACGCGCCCACCCGACGGTGGCGGACATCCCCGACCCGGTCGACCTGGCCGTCGTCGCGGTGCCCGCCGACCACGTCAACGAGGTCGTGGCCCAGTGCGCCGCCAAGGGCGTCCACGGGCTGGTCGTCGTCTCCTCCGGCTTCGGGGAGGCCGGCTTCGAAGGACGCGCCCGCCAGGACGAGCTCGTACGCCTCGCGCGGGCCAACGGCATGCGCGTCGTCGGCCCCAACTGCCTGGGCATCGCCAACACCGACCCGGGCGTACGGCTGAACGCCACCCTCGCCCCGACGCTGCCGGGGCGCGGACCGGTCGGGTTCTTTTCCCAGTCCGGCGCGCTCGGCATCGCGATCCTGCGCTGGGCGGCCGAACGCGGGCTGGGCCTGTCGACGTTCGTGTCGGCGGGCAACCGCGTCGACGTCTCCGGCAACGACCTCATGCAGTACTGGGAGGAGGACCCCGCCACCGAGGTGATCCTCCTGTACCTCGAGTCGATCGGGAACCCGCGCAAGTTCACCCGCCTCGCGCGGCGGATCAGCCGGGCCAAGCCGATCGTCGCCGTCAAGAGCGGGCGCACCACCCAGGGCGTGCCGCTCGGCCACGCCGCGCGGGCGCTGACCCTTCCCGACCACGCCGTCAGCGCGCTGTTCGCCCAGGCCGGGGTCGTACGGGTCGACTCGCTCGGCGAGCTGTTCGACGTCGCGCAGATCCTCGCCTACCAGCCCCTGCCGACCGGCCGCCGGATCGCGATCGTCGGCAACTCGGACTCCATCGGGCTGCTGGTCCAGGACGCCGCGACCGCGGCGGAACTCGACCCCCTCACACCGGTGGACCTCGGCCCGGCGGCCGGGCCGGTGGACTTCGAGTCCGCGCTCGCCGAGGCCCTCGACGACGATGCGGCCGACGCGGTGGTCACGGTGTTCGCGCCGCCCGTACGAGGCGGCATCGACCCCGAGGTGGCCGCCGCGATCGTCCGGCAGGCGGAGGGCGCGGCGAAACCGGTCGTCGCGACCTACCTCGGCGAGCGCGGCCTCCTGCACGGCAGCGTTCCCTCCTACCCCGCGCCCGAGGACGCCGTCCGTGCCCTCGCGTACGCCGTCCGGTACGCCGAGCGCCGCCGCCGCGCACCCGGCCGGGTGCCCGAACTGCCCGGCATCGACCGGCCCAGGGCCCGCGCACTGGTCGACGAGATCTTGGCAGCGGATGACGCTCCGGCCGGTGGCCGGGAGCCCGGCGCGGTTCCCGAGCCGGCGGAACGGCGTGCGGCCGACGCGGAGCGGACCGCCGCACTGCTCGCCTGCTACGGCATCGAGCGCGCAGGGGACGCCGCGGAGGCGGGCGACGAGGGGGTCGTCACACGGATCAGCACGTCGGAGGACCCCTCCTTCGGCGCGATCGTGTCCTTCGGCCTGGCGGACCTCACGGCCGAACTGCTGGACGACCGCGCGTACCGGCTCGCGCCCCTGACGGACGTCGAGGCGGCCGGGATGGTCCGCGCGATCAGGGCGGCGCCGCTGCTGCTGGGCCATCAGGGAGCCGAGCCCGTCGACCTGGCGGCCCTGGAGCGCCTTTTGCTACGGGTGTCCCGGCTGTCCGACGACCTGCCGGAGGTGGCACGGCTGGACCTCGAGGTGGTCGCCCGCGCCTCCGGCGCCGTCGTACGGAGCGCGCGGCTGTGGTCGGAGAGACCGCCGGGGCCGCGCATCGACCACGTTCGCCGGCTCAGGCCGTCCTGACGGGAGAGCCCGCACGAACGGCTGCGGTGAGGCGTGTCCCGGGTTCAGCCGGGGTGAAGATCCGTGGGTTGTGGTGGTGGCACCGGGTCCGGAATCGGCGGGATCGGGCTGGGGCTCGGTTCGGGGATCGGCCGTGGGGAGGGCCGCTCCGGCGGCGGCTCGGGCGGCGGGACCGGCGGCTCCGGAGGGGGCACCGGTGGCTGCGGCGTGGGCGGTTGCGGGCTGGGCGGCTCCGGTGCGGGCGGCTGCGGGTCGGGGTGGGGCGTGGGCGGCTGTGGGGTGGGGGGTTCGGGCTCGGGCGGGGGGACGTGCGGTCGGGTCATGTCCACATCTCTACCCGAGGGTGTGCGTGTGACGCTCGGGCAGTGCAGGATGGGATCCATGAGGGAAACCCGAGCGATGGCTCAGGGGCTGCGCACCGCGATCGAGCGGAGTGGCTACTACCCGGCGCTCGTCGCGGACGCGGTCGAGTCGCTACTGGGCAACGAGACCGTGATCTCCTACGTCGTCCATCACGAGGCGACGTTCGATCCGGCGATGGAGGTCCGGCGTCACGTCACCGTGCTGGTGCTGTCGCCGACGCGCCTGCTCGTCTGCCACACGGACGAGCATCCGCCGACCGAGTCGGTTCCGCACCCGCACGCCTCCACGACGACGGAGGCGGTGCGCCTGGGCCGGGTGCAGTCGGTGGCGGTGACGCGCGTCGTGCCGGAGCCCGCGTCGTACGTGCCGGGCGTGCCGCCGACCGAGGTGATGCTCACCATCGGCTGGGGGGTGATCGCTCACGTCGATCTGGAGCCGGCCTCCTGCGGTGACGAGTCCTGCGAGGCCGATCACGGCTACACCGGCACGATCACGGCGGACGACCTCTCGCTGCGGGTGAGTGAGGCAGCGGACGGCGCGGACGCCGTCGAGCAGGTCCTCACGTTCGCTCAGGCGCTCTCGGAGGTCACGTCTCAGCCGGGCCGATGAGCATTCCCGCCCCGGCGTACGGCCGGGAGTCGCTGGCGGACCTGGGCCCGTCCGTGCTTGCCGCGCTCGGCGTCCCGGGCGAGACGAACGTCCTGGATCTGCCTGCCCTGCCGCGCGCCTGCGTCCTTCTCGTCGACGGCCTCGGCTGGGAGCTGCTGCGGGCGCATCCGGACGCCGCGCCGTACCTCTCCTCGCTGCCGGGCCGGCCGCTGACCGCGGGTTTCCCTTCGACCACGGCGACCAGTCTCGCCTCGCTCGGCACCGGCCGTCCGCCGGGCGGGCACGGCATGTTCGGATACCAGGTCGCCGTCCCGGGGGAGGGGCGGCTGCACAACTGCCTGCGCTGGAGCGACGGGATCGACCCCCTGACCTGGCAGCCCGCGCGCACCATCTTCGACCGGGCCGTCGCGGCGGGCGTGGCCGCGAGCCACGTCGCGGCGCGGGCGTTCGAGCACTCCGGGCTGACCCGCTCGGTCTACCGCGGCGCACGCTACCTCCCCGCGGACGCCCTCGGCCCGCTGGTCGCCCGTGCCGAGCAGGCCATCCGCGAGAGCGAGCGCGCGTTCGTCACCGTCTACCACGGCGACCTCGACGCCACCGGCCACATCCACGGCTCCCGCTCGGCGGCCTGGCACCACCATCTGGCCTTCGTGGACCTGCTGGCGCGGCGGCTGGCCGAGGCGATGCCGCCGGACGCCGTCTTCTACGTCACCGCGGACCACGGCATGACCGATCCCACCGGCCGGGTCGACGTGGACGCCGAGCCCGCGCTGCGGGAGGGCGTGGCCCTGCTGGGCGGCGAGGCCCGGGCCCGGCACGTGTACGCCGAGGCCGGGGCCGCCGCCGACGTGCTGGCCGTGTGGCGTGAGCGCTTCGCGGGGCAGGCGTGGGTGCTGACGCGCGAAGAGGCGATCGCCGAGGGGCTGTTCGGCCCGGTGTCCGCGCCCCTGGCCCCGCGCATCGGCGACGTCGTCGCCGTCCCGTACGCCGACGTGGCCATCGTGGCGACCAAGGCCGAGCCGATCGAGTCCACTCTCATCGGCATGCACGGGTCGCTCGTCGCCGCCGAGCAGCTCGTTCCCCTGCTGGTCCGGGAGTCGGCCGGATGAACGCCGAGCGGCATCTCGCAGACGGGGGGATTAACGGTCAGACTGGCGGCGTGCATCCTCTCATCGACGTCCAGTCACTCGTCCGAGAACTCCGCGGCGACGTCGTCCTGCTCGACGTCCGCTGGCGCCTCGGTGGTCCGCCCGGCATCGAGGCGTACCGGCGGGGCCACCTGCCGGGCGCGGTCTTCATCGATCTCGATCACGACCTCGCGGGGCCGCCGGGCCCGGACGGCCGGCATCCCCTTCCGGAGCGGCAGGTCTTCCAGGACGCGATGCGGCGGGCGGGCGTCCGCGACGACGGCCTCGTCGTGGTCTACGACGACGCGGACTCCACCTCCGCGGCCCGCGCCTGGTGGACCCTCCGCTACTTCGGGCACCAGCGGGTCCGCGTCCTCGACGGCGGCTACCACGCCTGGGTCGAGGCCGGACGGCCGGTGACGACCGAGGTGCCGAAGGTCACGCCCGGTGACTTCACGGTCGGGCCGGGCGGCCTGCCCGTCCTGGACGCGGACGGCGCCGCCGCGCTCGCCAAGGCCGGGGTCCTGCTCGACGCCCGCGCGCCCGAGCGATACCGCGGCGAGGTGGAGCCCATCGACCCGGTGGCCGGGCACATTCCCGGCGCCGTCAGCGCGCCCACGACCGGCAACGTCGGCGTCGACGGCCGATTCCTGCCCGCCGACCTGCTTCGAGAGCGCTTCGCCGAGCTGGGCGCCACCGACGCGGTCGACGTCGGAGCCTACTGTGGCTCCGGCGTTACGGCCGCCCACGAGATCCTCGCGCTCACCGTCGCGGGAGTGCCCGCGGCCCTGTACGTCGGCTCCTGGTCCAACTGGGTCGCCGACGGCACTCGCGCCGTAGAGACCGGCGACCAGGGCCTGGCGTAATTCGTCGCCGGGGTTTCGCGCGGTATTCGCGCGGAACCCCGGCATGCGGGTCTGGAAGGCCGGAGAGGATCCGTCAGGCCGAGAGCGCCGGGTGGACTGAACGTCTCGGCTACGGCAGGCGGCGGCGCCCGGCGATGCCGAGGTTGCTGCGGTGGTACCAGCCGAGCGTCGACTCGGTCTCCAGCAGGCACAGGCGGATCGACTGCCCGCGCAGGTAGGCGGGGAAGTCGACGAGCACGGGCGCGACGCTCTTCACCTCGATGCCCTGGATCGTGAACCACCCGAGCGCCTCGTCGATGCGCGCCTCGTACGCCTTCAGCTCGGGCGTGCCGCCCAGCGGCGACGACCGCCCCGACTGCAGCTCGAAGGCCAGCTCGGCGAGATCGGCACGGGCGGCGACGATCGCATCGATGTGCGCGCGCACCTCGGGGAGCAGCGCGCGGGCCTCCCCGAGGGTGAAGATGCGGTCGGTCACGGGTCGTACGCTACCGGCGCGGAGCGCCCGTCGTCCGGATCTGCCCCACGGGCGAGCCACCCCGACCATCGCGGATGGGTCACCCTCAACCATCCCTGACGACGGTGGAGCCGGGATGGCTCGTTTATATCGCCGGGCTCTACCCGTTCGATTCGGCTTGGTCGCGCAGGCTGGCTACGTCGTGATCGAGGAGAGATGAGTAGGATCGTTGTGGCGTATCGCCGCCCTCGTGATAGCCACCGAGAACGCCGACGACCTTTCCCTGCTGCTTCGCCGGGTTGTACTGCGAGAGCCAGGGGCTTCCGCTGGTGCCGCCGGTGAATCCATCACAGTCGAAGGCCAGTTGGTATTTGAACCGGTGAATGGCGGTGGTGTCACACTGGATCGCGCGATCATTCCCGGGCGTTCCGGAAGCCGGATACCCGACGACGTGGACTTTCTCGGGGAGTGCTGTATTCGGGGTGAGGCGGTTCGATCCGGTTACATCGGCGACGTTCTTGCCGCTCGTCTTGTCCTTGGCCAGGATGATGAAGCCGAAATCGAGGTCAGGGTCCGCTCGTTTCTTCCATCCATTGTGAACGAGGAGTGTCTGCGCGGCCCAGATGCCATACGGGGCGTTTCCGGAGTCGTACTGGGGAACGAAAGCGATCTTGTCGCGGTAGTACCCGGTATTGGTATCAGTGTTGTAGCTATATATGCAGTGCGCCGCGGTGAGGGCCAGATTATGCTTCGTGCTGTATACGACGCTGGCAGTGCAGTAGTGGTCACCCGTCTTGCTGTGCGTGAAGAGCCGGCCGACGCTCGGAATGCCGGTGAACACCGTCCCTTGGGGAATGCCCTTCCTGTCTCGTAGCAGCGCTCGTTTCTGTGGCCGGCGCTGATCCTCTGGGGTGGCCGCCTTCATGCGTGCCGGGGTCCAGTAGTTCTTCGTGTCCGAGTCGCTGCTTGACGCGGTCTGCACGATCGCCGTGCTCGGCGAATGACCGTGGCCGGCCAGGAGGATCGCTCCGGTCGCCGCCACGCATGCGGCAGCCGTAGCGGTGATAACGGTCTTCGTTCTACTGTTCATCATAGTTTGGGGTTGTGTCGCTGTTGTGTCGTTGGCGGATGAGAGAGCCTACTCTTTTTACCGCATTAAGGTGATAATTGGCGACTATTGCGCATAAGTGATGCAAATCACATGAAGCGCTCTGAGTCTGTGATCTGCGTTCCGGGGTTTGCGCTAAATTCGGGTAATACCTGTTTCTGGGATCTATGTAGTGCCTTTTACGTATTTTTTACCGTGGACGGGTGATCAGTCCGGCCAGGTGTACTCGAAGGCGCCGCTCTCGACCAGCTCGATGAACCGAGTGATGTTCTCGGCCTGCGGCAGTGCGTCGTGCCAGCCGTCTCCGGTGAGATCGACCAGCATCACCGGACTCGAGTCGTCTCGAAGGTCGACCGCGAGGAGCTCGCGGCTCCCGTCGCATCCGAGGACGGCCATCCCGGGGAACGCCTCGTTGGCCCCGGTCTCTCGGAGGACGGCGTTCGTTTCATGCGTTTCACGGGGTGTGTAAAGCCATACGTAGGAGTCCGAAGAGGACCAGCCGCGGCGAAACCAGGATCGTCTCTGGAGGTAGTCGCGCCAGGCGACGGGGAGCGGAGCGCCGAGAGCCTCGGTCGCCTCGGCGAACTCCTCATCGGCCACGCGTCCGCGGTAGTCGACCTCTTCGATGATCGCGCCGATGATGTTCGCGTTGAGCTCGTCCAGGTCTTCGGCCGGGATCCAGTACTCCAGAACGTCGCGCCCGCCGACCTGCCGCACCGAGTAACGATCGAGGAAGGACTTGCGGACGTCGAAGCGGGTGACGTAGCCGACGCCTCCGTGCGGGACGTTCCACTCGCGGGTGATCTTCGTTGCGTACCAGCGGTTGAGGACCGGATAGAAGATCGGCTGGTCCGGCAGTCGTGGCGGCCAGGAACGCCACCCGGATTCCGCCACCAGATCGAGCTCCTGCTGCCCGGTCGGCCTCCACAACGTCACCGTTTCCGCGCCATGTTCCCCTGCCCGCATGGCGGACAACCGTAGTGCCCGGCCGGCCGCGAACGGGATCTCGGCCGCTCAGGCTCCAGGCGGGACGCCGAAAGGGGCCAGGACGGCGTCGACGTAGGCATGGGGATCGTCCGGGGCCGCGCCGACGCGCCGCAGTGCCGCGGCCCCGAGGTAGGCCGAGTAGCTCATCGTCGCGTAGTGACGTGCGAGCTCCGGGGGATGCCCGAGCTCGGCGAACGCCGTCTCGATGACGGCGAGGCGCCGGCGTGTCACCCGCTCGGCGACGGACCGTACGGCCGGATCGTCGGAGGCGGTGAGCAGTCGCAGGGCGAGGTCGCCGTCGTCTGGGCCCGCGAACGCCTGGTGGACCAGGCGGCGCAGGCGTTCGGCCGGGTCGGGGATCTCGGTGAGCCGGGCCGCGACCGCCTCGGTCTGGGTCCGTTCCCAGCGCTCGAGAGCGGCCTCGAGCAGCGCCTGCCGGTTCTCGAAGAGCCAGTAGAAGCTCGACTTCGAAGCGCCCAGCCGGGCGGCGACCGGTTCGACGGCGACCGCGTTCGGGCCCCCTTGGGTGAGGGCGTCGAGCGCGGCGGCGGCCCAGTCGTCGCGGGTCAGGCGGGCGGTACGCGGCATTCGGGACCTCGCGGAATCTCATTCTGTACGGTGGCGTACAGTACCATTCTAGACGGTGGCGTACAGAACGCCTCTCGACGCGAGGAGCGAGCGCATGGACTGGATCCTGGACCGGCTGATCCCGACGTACGACTTCCGCACCCGCTACAGCCGCCGGGTCGCGGCCCCTCCGGACGCGGTGTGGGAGGCGCTGCAGAAGGTCACGGCCGCCGAACTCCCGGTCACCCGCCTGCTGATGCGCATCCGGTCGGCCGGCCGCGACCCTTTCTCCGGCCCGATCGCGCAGGCCCTGCCAATGGCCGACCTGGGGCGTGAGGAGGGACGCGAGGCCGTGAGCGGGAGGGTGGCCAAGTTCTGGCGGTTCCGGCCGGAGCCGGGCCCGGAGGAGACCGCCGACCCCGCCGTGTTCGCGGCCTTCTCCGAACCCGGCTGGGCCAAGGCCGCGATGAGCTTCCAGCTGAGCCCGACGGCCGGCGGCACCCTGCTGACAGCCGAGACCCGCGTCCGCGCGACCGACCGCGCCAGCCGCCGCGCCTTCGCCCCGTACTGGCTGCTCATCCGCGCCGGAGGCGCCGGCTTCATCCGCCTGGAACTCCTCAGGGCGATCGCCCGCCGCGCCGAGCATGTCGGTGCCTCCTAGGGCCTGTCTCGAAGTCCGCTGTCCTACTGCGCGGCGTCCAGGCGGCGCCTCGCCGCGTTGTCGTCGGTCGCCAGCCAAAACCAGGCTGACTCCCTCCTCCGCCTTGCGAGGCACCACCTGGACACCGCTCGCTACGGACGGGGACTTCGAGACAGGCCCTAGGGGCGCCTCCTTTCGCGAATTTCAACATTCGCCCTCTTGCAGCGAACCGCGCCGTCGTTGGTGTCTCCGTACGGCCATATGGCGATGTCCCTTCAGGCGCGCCGGCCAGGAGGCCGCGCCGATCGCGGCCATGGGTCGCGGAGTGGGGCGCTCACTGATCACGCTCGGCCGTGGCCGGCGCCGAAACAGACGAAGCCGAGAGTGGACAAGGGCCTGGGCGCCCACGCCAAGGCCTCGGCAGGGCTCGCGCCGGCCGCGAGACGCTCGTGGAAACCGGTCATCAGGTCGCGGGCGGCGGCGTCGCCGACCGGGGTGACGGCGGCGACGACGGTCGCCGTGCCGAAGCCGAGGGCGGCGGTGACCATGCCGATGACCGCCTCGCCCTCGTAGATCTCCGCGCGGCCCGCGTCGCATGCGGACAGGACCAGCAGCTGCGGTGAGCGTTCCAGATGTTCCAGGTCGTACGTGAACAGCGGTCCGTCGGCGAGTCGGAGGCCGGAGAACAGGGCGTTCCCCGAACGGAACACTCCGTGGGCCGCGACGTGGGCCACGGCGGCGCCGTCGAGGGCGCGCCGTACGGTCTCGGCGGTCGCGGCCGGGCCGGTGAGGATCCTCGCCTCTGGGTGCCGCGTGCGTACGGCGGCGATCTCGTCCTCGGCGTGCGCGAGGTCCGGGCCGGCGATCAGCGTCGCGTGCCCGTGGGACGGCGGCACCCGCATGGCGCGCAGCCAGCCCGCCGCCGACGGCACCACGGTCATGGGACGGTCCGCCAGCGACGGTAGCGCGGGCCAGGGCAGGCCGTGCAGCGCGCCGACCGGGGACAGCACGACGGGCCGGTCGCCCATGCGCAGCGGGTCGAGCAGCCGGGTCTGGAGGCGCTTCGCCGTGGCCGCCAGGGACGAGCGTGCCGGTGCGCCGTCGGGATCCCGGGCGAGCCGGGACACGGCGAAGCGGAGCAGCCGCACGTCGTCGCGGACCGGGTCGTACGGGCCCAGGGAGTGGCGTCGGCAGCGACCGTTCGCGAGCGTCACCGCGACGAGCTCCGCGCCGACCCGGATGAACTCGACGAACATCCGCTCGCCCAGCGTCTCGGTGAGGGCGGGGATCAGCCAGCCCCATCCGGGGACCGCGTCGCGGCTGGACGACAGGCGGCGGCACCGGGCGCGTACGGCGTCTTCCAGCCGGGACTGGGCGGCCAGGAGCTCCGGGCGGTCGGGGACCTCGGCGGTGACGCGGCGCAGCTCGGCCAGGAGTCCGCCGAGCCGCCGGTCGCGGGGCGGCCGTACGGCGGGCGGTCGGCCGGCGATCGCCCGCGCCCGCTCGGCGGCCACGAGGAGGGCGCGGGGGCCGGCCGCGAGTCGCAGGCCGAGCTCGGCCAGCTCGACGGCCCAGCCCGCCGCGCGCCCGCGCAGCTCGGCGGCCCCGAGCGCGGCGGCGTGCTCGTCCACGGTGCGCAGCCCGGCGCGTACGGCGGCGGCCGCGCCGGGCCGGTCGCCGCGCGCGAGCCGCAGCAGCGCGGTGGCGTGCAGGCCCGCGACGCGTGCGCTCACGGTGCCGCCGCCGACCCGATCGAGAAGGCGTTCGGCGTGCGCGTGGTCGCCGCGCGCGAGCGCCACCAGGCCCGCCAGGGTGCGCGCGTCGTCGGCGGCGGAGGCCCAGCCGTACCGTGCGAGGCGTTCGGCGGCCTGCTCGGCGGCCGTGAGCAGGCCCGCGGACCGGTAGCCGTCCGCCCAGCGGGCCCGAAGGCCGATCAACTCGGCCGGCCGGCAGGTACGGTTCGCGGACTCCTCCTGCGCCCGCCGGGCGGTCGCCGCCGCGGCGCGGGGATCGCCGTCGGCCAGCTCGGCGTGGGCGAGGAGCAGGAGCGCGTCGGCGGTGTCGCAGCGGTACCCGCCGGCGGTCAGCCGTTCGACGGTGTCCGCCAGCAGGGTGCGGGCCTCGCCGGGCAGCCGGGCGGCGATCAGCGCCTCCGCCCGGTCGATGCGCAGTTGGTGGACGCGTTCGTCCGCGCCGGCCAGCTCCGGCTCGATCTCCTCGTACAGCGTGAGCGCGCGCGGCAGGTCGCCGCGCCGCATGGCGACGAACGCGAGATTGTGCCGGACCATCGCCGCCTGGTGCCGCAGCCCCGCCCGCTCGGCGACCGCGAGCGCCGCGCGCAGGTCGGCCTCGCCGCCCCCGAGCCGGCCGGCGTACGTCTTCGCGAGCCCGGTGTTGATGCGCAGGCCGACGACGACCTCCGGATCGGTGCAGGTCCGGGCGATGCGCGCGACCTCCCGGATGCGGCCGCTGCGGGCGAGGACGTACGCCCGGTTGGCGAGCAGCCGGTCGGCGTCGGCTCCGGTCAGCACCGGGGCGGCGGCGTCGGCGGCGGCCAGTGCCCCATTGAGGTCGCCGCTCGTGGCGAGCAGGCCGACGAGGTTCATCCGCACCTGGGCCGCGGCGTAGGGCAACGCTGCCGACTCGGCGACGCGGAGCGCCTCGCGCAGGTGCGCGACGCCCTCGCCCAGCCGGCCCAGCTCCTTGCCGGCCAGGCCGAGGGCGCGCAGGGCCAGCACGCGCTCCTCCGGCCGGCCGGTGTCCCGCAGCGCCGAGGCGGTGGCGTAGACGCCGCGTGGGTCGACGGCCGCCAGCGCGAGCAGCTCAGACATGGACCCAGCTCGTCACGACCGACGTCGCGTCGGCCAGCCGGAACAGGAGACTGACCAGGCCGGCCGGCACCTCGGAGAGCACGAACCCACCGGACTCGTCGGTCCGGGCGCCGCGCTCGCCGTGCGGCGAGCGGAGGATCACCTCCGCGGCCACCGCGGGAGCCAGCTGCCCGACGATCTCCCGGCCGGCGACCTCGATCTCCACGTGGACGCCCCGCCCGGCGAACGTCAGCGTTCTGGGCCCGCCGCCGCGCACCCCGGCCGGGGTCTCCGCCGCGTCGTGCGCGAGCGTCGCCAGCGTCGCCTCCGGCGCAAACCAGTCGAACGCCGCCAGCCCGAGGGCGACCAGGTGCTCCGGCACCGGCGGGAACGCGACGCGCAGGCGCTCGATCAGCTCGTCGTCGGTCACGTGACACCGAGCCGGCGCCGCAGGTGGGTCAGGCAACGGGTGCGGGTCGGGCCGACGCTGCCGAGCGGTACGCCGAGCGCCGTCGAGATCTCCGCGTAGCTGAGCCGGGGCGAGGCGATCGACAGCTCGAGAAGGGCGCGGCAGCGGGGTGGCACGGCGTCCAGGGCGGCGGCCACCGAACCCGCGAGCTCACGGCCGAACACCACGTGATGCGGACCGGTGACCGTCGGGGCGTGGCCGGTCAACGGGCTCTCGCGGCCTCGCCGCCGCAGCGTGGCCAGGCTTTCCCGGCGGGCGGTGACGGCCAGCCACGCGCCCGCCCGCGCCGGGTCCCGCAGCCCGGGCAGCCGCTCGACGAGCCGCAGCCACGTCGTCTGCACGACGTCGTCGACGTCCGCGCCGCTCAGCCCGTACGATCGCGCGATCGCGCACAGCAGCCGTGAGTAGCGGTCGACGAGCGTCCGCCAGGCCGCCGGATCACCCCTGCGAGCCCGCCTCACCAGGTCTCCGGTCTCGTTCCACTCCACGCGCCGTGATGATAGCGGAAAGTAGTCTATCGATTACAATCGGTTGACTGTCGGACCGGCCTCAGTGGTGTCCGGTGGAGAGTTCGACCCGTGCCCGGGAGAAATCGCCGGTCCGGAGCGCGTCCTCATCGATCAGAAAATGCACGTAGCCTCCGTCGTCCCACACCCAGTGGTGTTCGGGCGCGTTGAGCGTGAGCAGGCCAAGAGTGAGTAGGTGCCGGTACGGGCGCTCGGTGGCCGTTCCGTTCAGCCACGGCCAGCCGAAGGCCTGGTCGAGACCGATGAATTCGACGTCGTCGTCGGTCACGCTGTAGTAGAGGCCCTGATCCGTGGCGAAATCCTCCCAGTACTGCTGCCACACGATGTGGGCGGGATGGTCGGAGACGCCCGCGCTGACCTCGAGCGTGTCGAGGATCCTGTCGTAGCCGCCACTGGACATCGGAAGGGTGACGGCCGGGACGGCCTGCAACGGAGTCTGGTCGTGCACCATGGCGGGCTCCGGGGCCTCCACTTCGACGGCGCGCGTCGCGTCCGCCGGAATGACCCGGCAGATCTGCAGGTCGTCCATGGGGTTCCGGGCGCGGGTGGCCGCGCGGTACTCGTCGTTCGGCTCGAGGCAGAAGAAGTTGAGCAGTCCGACGTCGGCGGGCGGTTCGCTGCCGAGCCACGGCCGCAGCGTCGCGATGTCGAGCACGGCGTACAGGCTCAGCGGCAGGCCCTCGTGTTCCGGCCAGGGCGTACCAGGGTCCAGGCAGGCCGGACCGCCGAAGTAGCAGCGGCTTTCACGCGGCAGGCAGTCGTCGACGTCGTGTCCGAAGTCGTACAGGCCGAAACCCGGTCGCGCGAGGGCGGCGAGTTGCCTGCCCAGGTGTTCACCGAGCTGCTCGACGCACTGCGCTTCGACGCTCGCCAGACGCTCTCGATAATCCATGGGGATCATCAGAGCAGGGGGATACGACGCGTTCACCTCCAACGCCGGCCTCCGGCCGCGGCGCCAGGCCGGCGATCCGGCTTGCTGCAGGGACTCGGTCTTTCACCCCGCTGCGGCGCCACCGGTGCGCGATGGCGCCGCCTCGGCGTGGGGACGGTCAGCCGATGCTGTAGGAGAAGGAGTTCACGGCGAGGCCCGCGCCGCCGACCCACGGTTCGAAGCCCGTCTGAACGCTGGTCAGGTACCAGGAGCGCTGCGCGTAGCCGCGCCTCACCATGTCGTCATAGAAGGTGTGGACGGGGAAGGAGATCGTGGACGTCGCCGAGGTGCGTACGTACGAGACCACGTTCCAGCCGCTGTTGCCGTACCAGACGTCCCAGGTGCCGCCGGCGAGGGAGACGGTGCCGACCTTGGATCCGACGGGCTGGACCGAGCCGGTGTGGTTGAGCCACACCATCAGCTCGGCGCCGGTGTTCTGGCCGTTCGTGCGGGCCGTCGGGTCGAACCAGACGTCGTAGGACGCGTCGTAGACCCCGGAGCCGGGATAGGACATGCTCACGCTGGTCTGGACCGTGGTGAACCGGCCGTCGTCGGTGCGCAGGGGCAGGCCACTGCCGGTGGAACAGTTTCCGTAGTGGCAGCCGGCGTAGACCGACGGGTACGCACCGGGTGCACCGTTCTGCGGCTTGTTGTGGCTGGCGGTGGTGACCGAGAAGCCGGTATTCGTGACGTTGATGCACTGCTGCGTGCTGTCGCCCCAGTTGTTGTTCTGGACGACGTACCTGCCGCCTTGGATCTTGGTCGAGCCGTACTGGGCGCAGATCTGAGTGTCGGCGCGCGCCGGGGCACCGGTCATGGCCGGGATGAGGACCGAGCCGGCCAGCGCCAGCGCGGCCGAGATGGCTCGACGTCTCATGGGAACCTCCGTGGATCGCGAACGGGTCGGAGAGTGCCGTACGGATGCCGGGCATCCGGTCGGGATGGGAGCGCCCCCGGAATCACGGGATGCTAACGCCGGTGCGGCGGGCGGCGCACGACTCCGTCGCCCGCCGTTGGGAGAGCACCCACGCTGACGAGGGCGAATGGATCCGCGCGTCTTTCCGGGCCCGTGAAAGTGGTTTCACGGCGACGGGCGCGCCCGGCCGGGAGGACCGGCCTCGGATGCGGATGTCTGTTGCCCGGAATTCGGACATATCGTCCCTCTATTGGGCAAACAGCGCCACTAGTGCGGTTCATCGTCGTCGTGCAGACTGTTCAGTGAAATCCCGAGCCGCTGTGGGTCGGGGCCGGTCCACTCCCGAAAGCCCCCAACATGACCGCGATTGTCGGCATCACCGATGGCAACACCGTCGTCATCGCCGGAGACTCCGCCGGAGTAGCTGGACAACTCACCCAGCTCCGCCTCGACTCCAAGGTCTTCAACAACGGGCCCTACGCGATCGGCTACACCACCTCGTTCCGCATGGGACAGATCCTCCGCTATGCCGTCAAAACCCCGGTCCCGCCCGAGCGGGAAGAAGACCTGCACGCATTCATGTGCACCAACTTCATCAACGGCGTCCGCGAAGGACTGAAAGACGGCGGATGGGCCAGCAAGAACAACGACCAGGAAGAAGGTGGATCCTTCCTCGTCGGCGTCCGTGGCCGCCTCTTCGAAATCGGCCATGACTACCAGGTGGGCGAGCTGGTCGACGGGTACACGGCCGTGGGTTGCGGCGAAGAGATCGCCCTCGGAGCCCTTCACGCCACCGGCAACGCCGGCCTATCCCTCGAATCCCGCGCCATCGCCGCTCTTGAGGCCGCAGCGCACTTCTCCACGGGTGTTCGACCGCCATTCACGGTCGTCCGTACGACGAAGGGCGACGACTGATGCGCGAAGTGCTCCACTGATCACAGTGAGTTGATCTCGACGCCGAGATCCGGGTGCGTGCGCCGGCCCACCGGGTCGAGGACGCGGTCGGCGGCGACCGTGGCGGGCAGATCCTCGTCGGCGGAGAGGCGGGCGATCGCGCCCGCGACGGCCGGGGCCGCGAAGGAGGTTCCGCTCCAGGTCGCGTACCCCGTGAAGTCGTCGGGGTCGATGCCCCGGACGCGCGGCCGGGGCCCGTCGAACCGCACGAAGCAGCTGTGGACGTCGACGCCGGGCGCGCAGGCGTCCACCCACCAGCCGTAGTCGGAGAACGCCGCGCGCTCCTCGCCGTCGAGCGCGGCGACCGCGATGACGTGCTTCAGGGCGGCCGGCCAGAACGGCCGGTCGCTCGCGTGGTTGCCCGCGCACGCGACGACGACCGAGCGGCGGGCGAGGGCGGCGACGGCGCGGGCCACGAGGGGAGAGGGGCGGTCGTCGAAGGTGTGGCAGCCGAACGACAGGTTGACCACGTCGGCTCCTCCCCACGCGACCAGCCAGGCCAGAGCGTGCAGCACGCCGAGTTCGTCGCCGACGCCGTCGCCGCCGATCACGCGTTTGGCGCGGATGCGCGCGGACGGCGCGCGGCGCAGCACGACCCCCGCGATGAACGTGCCGTGCCCGGCCTGCGCGTCGAGCGTGTAGTCGAGGTCGGCGTCCAGGACCTCGGCGACCTCGTCGCGCTGCTCGGCGTACCAGGGCGCGGCGGAGTACCAGGGGTGCGGCGACAGGCCGGTGTCCAGGACGGCGACCGTCACCGGCCGACGGGCCGCGGCGTCGGCCGCGGGCGGGGCGAACGCCGGCGCGGGGCGGGGCACTCCGGCCGGGCCGCTCCACCACATCGGCTGGCCGTGGACGAGGTGGTTCGGCGCGACGGCCAGGCGCCGGTGCGGCGTGCCGCCGGCCAGCTGCGCGGACAACTCGCACACGTCGACCTTCGCGGCGGCGCGGAGCATGACACGGGAGAACCCCGGTCCGTCGTGGCGCGTGTCGTACCAGCGGCGCACCGCGTCCTCGACCGCCGGCAGGTCGTGGTCGGCCACGAGGATCTGGTCGCGGCGCAGCAGCGCCGGACGGCCGGGGAACGGCTCGACCACGATCGTGTCACGGTGTCGGGTGAGGAGCCGTTCGATGCGGGTGTCGTGATCGGTCATCGCGCCGCCTTCTCCGCGTGTCCGTGTGATTACCCATCGTCGCCGGATGGCGGGACGTTTCGCGCGCCGTCCCCAAGGAACCAGAATCGGCGCGGCGGCTCCGTGCCGTCGGGTCACCGGTGGCTCCGTGCCGTCAGGTCACCCCACTGCGCGGCGGGTCCTGCCGCCCGGGCACGGCGGGTTCGAGCGTCGGGTCGCCCGGGTATGGCGGGTTCGAGCGGTCGACCGGGTATGGCGGGTCCGTGCCTTCGCGTCCACCTTGGGTACGGCGGGTCCTTGCCGTGAGGTCACCTCGAGGTCACTCTGGAGTGATGAGAACGGCGGCGGAGTTCACCGATCCGGGTCCCTCGCCGGACGAGGTCGAGCCGCCGGTCTCCCCTGGGGCGCGTCGCGGGCTCCGGCTCGTGGCGCTGGTCGCCGGGGCGCTGCCGGTTCTGGCGTTCCCCCGCGCGGGGCTGGACTGGCTGGCGTGGGTGGCGCTCGTGCCCGGCCTGCTGGTCGTACGGGCCGCCGCGACCGGCCGGGACGCCGCCGTACGCGGCTGGTGGTTCGGCGCGGGATACCTCGCCGCCGCGCTCTACTGGCTGCTGCCCGACCTCGGCCCGGCGCTGCCGCTGCTCGTGGCGGTCGCCGGGGTGCTCTGGGCGGGGTGGGGATATGCGGCCTGGGCGCTGCTGCGGCCGGGACGGCTCGCGGCGGCGCTCGTCGTCGTGCCGAGCGTGTGGGTGGTGGGTGAGTGGCTGCGTTCCTGGCACGCCCTCGGCGGGCCCTGGGCGTTGTACGGCGCCACGCAGTGGCGGCATCCGGCGGTGCTGGGCCTCGCGTCGCTGGGCGGCGTATGGCTGGTGACCTTCGCCCTCGTGGCGGTGAACACCGCGGTTGCCATGGTGCTCGTCACCCGCTCGGTGACTGCCGCGGTCCTCGCGGCGCTCATCGGCCTGTCCGGCCCGGTGGTCTACACGCCGTCGTCGGAGGCCGCCGGCCGGCCGATGCGAGTCGCGCTCGTCCAGCCCGGGGTCGTCGACGGCCCGGAGCGCCGGTTCGACGAGAACGAGCGGATCACGGCCGCGCTCCCGGCCGCCGACCTGGTGGTCTGGGGTGAGAGCAGCGTCGGCTTCGACCTCGACCGGCGGCCCGATCTGGTCGCCCGCCTGACCGCGCTCGCCCGCGCGCACGGCCCCCTGCTCGTTAACGAGGACGCGCGCGACGCGTCCGGGCGCATCTCCAAGACCGCGATCCTGATCGGGCCGGACGGCATCCAGGGCCGGTACGTCAAGAACCTGCTCGTCCCGTTCGGGGAGTACATCCCGCTCCGCCGGGAGTTGGGGTGGGTCGCCCGGATCAGCGCGGCGGCCGCCGAGGACCGCGTGCCCGGGACGGGCATCGTGCTGATGCGGGCCGGGAGCGGTCCGGACGCCGTGACCTTCGGGCCGCTGATCTGCTTCGAGTCGGCGTTCCCCGACCAGAGCCGGGCGGTGGTCCGGCGCGGCGCACGGCTGATCGTGTACGAGTCGGCGACCTCGTCCTTCCAGGACAGCTGGGCGCCGCCGCAGCACGCGTCGCTCGGCGCCGTGCGCGCGGCCGAGACCGGGCGTCCGGTCGTGCAGGCCGCGCTGACCGGGGTGTCGGCCGCCTTCGACGCGAAGGGGCGTCGGCTCGCCTGGTTCGACACGTCGCGGCGCGGGTCGGTGCTGGCCGAGGTCGCGCCCGCCGGGGGCCGTACGCCCTATGACCGGTTCGGGGACTACGTGCCCTGGCTGGCCGTCGGCGCCGTGCTCGTCAGCGGGTGGTGCGCTGTACGGACGCGACGCGGCAGGTGATCCGCCCGCCGTACGTCTGCACGCCGCTCGCCGTGAACTTCGCCTTCTCGCCCGGCGCCACGTCCGTCTCGGCGTGCATCGCCGTGTCGACGCGGTTGCCGCCGCCGTCCACGATGTCGACCTGGACGACGTACCCCGCCGTACGGCCGGTCGTGTTCGTTATCACACCGTGGACGACTCCGGCGTGCAGTTTTCGGCTCAGCGCACACGAGGTGAGCCGGACGTCCTTATCGGCCGGACCGGCGGGGGAGCCGCCGTGCTGGCCGCCGCATCCGGCGAGAAGCCCTGCGGTCACGGCCAGGATCAGGGCTCTGCGCATGCGGGCATCTCCTCGACTGTCATCACCGAACGACGGATTGGCGGCTGTTGATCGCAGCCGACCGCAGAGCCTACCAACGAGTAGGGAACGCCGGAGGCGCACCCGCGGCCCGGAATCTGGGCTGGTGCGACTGGGGACGATGAGGCACAATAACCAAGCGGTCATTTACCTGGAGCGCCGAGGACGTAGGGGAAGACGAACCTCGCAACGTTCCCAGGAGGTCCGGTGTCCGCACGTGGCGTTTTCTACGTCCACTCAGCGCCGCCTGCGCTGTGCCCACATATCGAGTGGGCCGCCGCAGGTGTCCTTGGCGTGCCTGTGTCGTTGCCGTGGAGTGATCAACCCGCGGCACCCGGCACCATGCGCGCCGAGCTGTGCTGGGAGGGCCAGCCCGGCACGGCTGCCGGCATCGTCTCCGCGCTGCGCGAGTGGCGGCTGCTTCGCTTTGAAGCGACCGAGGACGCCAGCCCAGGCTGTGACGGCGTCCGCTACAGCTTCACGCCCTCCCTGGGCGTGTTCACCGCGGTGATCGGCGCCAACGGCGACATCCACGTGCCCGAGGACCGCCTCCGCACCGCCATGGGCAACGCCCTGGCCGGCAAGGTGACGTTCGAGCACGAGGTCGACCGCCTCCTCGGCAAGCCCTGGGACGACGAGCTTGAGCCCTTCCGCCGGGCCGGCGACGGTGCCCCCGTCCGCTGGCTCCACGCCGCGGGCTGATCGCACGTCACTGACGGAGTCCTCGCCGGTCGGGAACGCGGCGAGGACTCCTGGTCTGATGCCTGCCGCGCATGCGATACGACGAATTCGCCGTCCGCTGCCAAGCGACCGTGTTGGTCGCAGCCATCAACGAGTGGCTGCGACCAACACGGTCGCAATGGGCCCTACTCCTCGCCAGAGAAGCGCTCCCACGCGGACTGGCGGGTCATCCCCAGCGTCTCCCCGATGCGCGCCCAGGTCACTCCCAGCGCACGCGCCTTGAGCACCCATTGAGCGAGGTTTCGCTCGACCTGCGCCCCCGCAGCTGCGATCCGCGGCAGACTCGCCAGCACTACCTCGGGGCTCGTCACCTGGTCCCACGGGGCAAGTTGCGGTCCGCCCTCCGCGGGCTTCCCCTCGATCACCGTCGAGCAGAGAGCCACGCACTCATCACAGATGAACACTCCCGGTCCGGCCACGAGCGTCCCGACCTCGGTGTTCCGCTTCTGACAGAACGAGCACGCTGCGATCACGGACTCTTTTGCCGCGGGCGACATCCGATCACCTTTCCCTCCGTGTCAGGTACTCCCTGACGGCGTCAGGCGCCACCTTACGCCGTCAGGAAGTGCCTGACAAGAGAGCTCGATCGGCTCGCCGGACATCCGTGCCGGACAAGGCGCCCGCTACCAAGGGACCGTCCTCATCGCAGTCATCACCGAGTGGTGACTCCTTCACCTCGCCTGCGCGGGAGGGGCGGCGGCGAGCAGTTCCTGCAGGAGTTGGGCGATGAGATCGGGCTGTCCTACGAACGGGGAGTGGCCCGCCTGCCACTCGCGCACTTCGGTGCAGCGCGTGGCCATCTTCCGCTGCAGGCTCGGGTCGATGGCCCGGTCCTGTGCGCAGACGACGTAGGTGGAGGGAGTGTGCTTCCATCTGTGGCGCTGTGGGACTCCTCGCCCGCAGCCTGGGGCTTGCGCACGCAGTAGGCCAACCGCCCAGGCGGCGAGGGGTTCGGGACAGTCGCTATAGAGGGTGTCGACAGCCCGGTCGGGGTGCAGGCTGGTCGAGCCGTCGGGCTCAGGGTTGATCGCGTCCTGGAGCTGCGGGGACGCCCCACCCAGACCGGCCGCGCTCTCGCCGGCATCCAGCACGAAGGCCGCCAGATAGACCAAGTGTCCCGCCCCGCGCACCCCGGTGATCACTGACCCGCCGTAGGAGTGACCGAGCACAATCGGGGGTTCCTGTAGCGAGTCGATGGCAGCCTGGACCGCGGCTGTGTCAGCGGGCAATGAGCCCCGGTGGAGCTCGGGAACGACAACCTTGGTTCCTGCGGTCCGCAAGCGTTCTGCCACCATGGCGAAGTGCTCGGGACAGTGATATAGACCGTGAACGAGCACCACGGCAGCCAATTCGCCCGCCTCCCCAGGTCGGCGCTCAGGCCAGTGATCTTCCAGGAAAGCGGGATGCAATACTCGAGCTTGCTCGCCAATCCCGCCAGAAAGGCTGGTGGGAACAATGGTCGGATGTACTGAAGGATTCTTACCCTGGCTTCGAAGCTGAGGCGATGCAGGTAATCGCCTGGCATCCGCTGGTTCTGCCGGGACTGTTCCAGACGGCTGAGTATTCCCGCGCGTTGATCTGCGCTGCGGGCGTCAGCGACGAGCGCGAGATCGACCGGCGAATAGAGCTTCGGCTGAGGCGGCAGGAGATACTCCGCAAGCCGGACGCGCCTCGGATCCACAGCATCATCGTGAGATGCCTTAGCGGCTGCGTCGCTATGATCGGCAGGGTGGAGGCGCGCCGCGACACGGCAGGGCATGGCGGTGAGGACCGGATGGGCTTCGACGCATTGCGCGAAGCGGCTCGCCATACCTACGGTGCCGATGCCGCTGGTTACCAGGAAGGGCGGCCGGATTATCCGCCGCGGGTCTACGAAGTGCTGCGGTCGAGGTGTGGTCTTGGACCGGGCAGCCGGGTGTTGGAGATCGGGCCAGGGTCTGGCTTGGTGACTAGGCATCTTGTCGCTGCGGGGGCGACCGTGGTCGCGGTTGAACCGGATCATGGGTTCGCCGAGTATCTCGGCCAGACCATGCCGGAGGCGCAGGTGGTAGGTGCGCCTTTCGACGAGGCCGATGTCGGTGGTGGGTTCGACGCGGTCGTGGCCGCGACCTCGTTTCACTGGCTTGACCAGTCCACCGCCCTGCGGAAGGTGAGCGCTGCGCTGCGACCGGGCGGCTGGGCGGCGATCTGGTGGACGGTGTTCTCCGATCCGTACCGGGAAGATCCGTTGCTGGCCGCAGCCAGGGCTGTTCTGGGCTTCGAGCCCGGCGACCAGCGTGGCGGGACGGCATTCCAGCTTGACCGCGACGCTCGATGTGAAGATCTGCGCCGTGGCGCCGGTCTGGTCGACGTCGCCTCGGAGTTGATCTCCTGGGATCTGCCGATGAACGCCGATCAGGTACGGGCGCTGTTCAACTCGATGATGACAGTCCGGCAGTTGCCAGAACTCCAGCGTAGGCACGTGCTGGAGACGCTAGCCGGCCTGGTGGACGAGCGATTCGCGGGCATCGCGACTCGTCCACACTTGACCGCCTTGTACGTCGGCCGGAAGGTCGGGTAGCGCGGGAACAACGACTTCCGCATGATCGGGCCCCCGAGAACGGCAACATGATCATCGTGGGCCGTCACGACGAGGAGAGCGCTCATGGTACCGACGTTGAGGATCGAGGCGTTCGTTCCCGCCAGTGTGCCGATCACCGCCCCGGTCACCAAGTTCGGGGGCCAGCCGGTGTGGCTTTCCGAGCCGCAGTGGCCGGTCAACGACGCGTGGGGGGAGCCGATGCGATTCGTCTGCCAGATCGAGCTCGGGCCGGTGCTCGGCGACGCGGGGCGAGGCAAGCTGGCGTACGTCTTCGTGACCCACGCGGAGCATGGCGACGAGGTGTTCTTCGACCCCGACATCGCTCTTCCCGACGAGGGTGCGAACGCGGTCATCGTGCAGCCGGGCGGTGTCTACGGCGGTTCAACGCTCCCGCTGGCCACCGGGCCCAGCCTGTACCACGTCGAGGACGGGTCCGACGCCGAATACACCCTCCGGCTCAAGCCGGACAAGGATCCCGACTTCCGTCCTCAGCACGACCACGCGAGCCTGCCGGCCGACGATCACGATCACTACTGGGAGCAGATCAGCAGCGACAAGATCGGTGGGACGCCCGCGTTCTTCCAAGGCGATGACTGGCCTGACGGCGGCCCCTGGAAGCTGATGTTGCAGCTGAGCCCGAACTTCCAGCCGTTTTACCTCAATCTCGGTGCTGCGCCTATGGCGTTCGTGTTCGTCTCGCCGGACGCCAAGCAGGGACGGTTGCTCGTACAAGACTCCTAACCGTGATCTGTCGGCGTCCCAGGTGGCGATGACCGAGGTAGCGGTGTATCGAGGCCGGCCGCCGCAGCGGCCGTCTGCATGTGCGCCTCGGCCACCGCCCAGGGCCGCTGACGGGCGTGCTGCGGGCGGCTCAGCGTCCCGGTACCGGGAGCCGATCGAGGTCGGTCTTACGACGCTCTGGCCGTAGCGTGCCACCAGCGGCGCGACGCCAGCGCGGCCAGCCCGGCGCCGGCGGTGTTGAGCAGTACGTCGTCCACAGAGGACACCCGGTCCAGCCGCAGGACGTACTGCGCGGTCTCGACCAGGACCGAGCAGCCCGCCGCGAGCGCCAGGATCCGCGGTACCGACGCCAGCGCCGCGAACCGCAGCGGGGCGAAGAACCCCAGCGCCGCGAACACCAGCAGGTTGCCGACGACCTGGCCCGTGTCCATCGTGAGCAGGTCCCGCAGCGGTACCAGGCTCACGATGGCGCCGGCCTCGTCGCCGGGCAGCAGGATGATCCAGACCCACGGCACGGTCCCGTAGACGATGCCGACCTCGGCCAGCGACATCCGCCACGCCGAGGTGACGCCGGTGGCACTGCGACGGCGTGCCAGGGCCCACACCGCCAGCGCGGCCAGGGGCAGTGCGGCCACCGTGATGAGTGCCACGCCGTTGAACGTAGCGACCCAGACGTACCACCCCGGCCTGCGCATCGGCATGGACAGGATCTTCAGCACCGTGTCGACCGGGCCGAACGCAGCGATCGCCGCACCGAGGATCGCCAGACTGACGATCACGATCCTGCGCGTACGACGGGCTGGGGCTGACAGTGAGGCGCTGTGGTCCATGCCTGCATTGAAGACGGAAGACCATATCGCGGGCGTATGCGTTTTTCGATGTGCCCGTGATGCACGGAATCCCCGGCATCGAGGAAGCGGCGCAAGCCAGCAGTGAGACGGTCCCGCCGCTGGTGACCGCGGTGGACGAAGAGGGTGTCGCAGCGCCAAGGGTGCGCGCCGCGCGGATGACGAACGCCCCGCCCAGGTCTGTTCCTGGACGGGGCGTTCGGGTCTTCGGGTGCTACAGCGGGATGTTGCCGTGGGCGCCTCGGGCGGGGGTCGCCTCGGCGATGGCCTGGGCGATCGCGCGCCGGGTCTTGGCCGGCTCGACGACCTCGTCGATGACGCCGAGGTCCTGGGCGCGCTGCAGGCCGCCGGCGATCTTCTCGTGCTCGGCGGCGAGTTGCTCTTCCAGCGTGTGCCGCTCCTCGTCCGGGACGGCGGCCAGCTTGCGGCGGTGCAGGATGCGCACGGCCGCGACCGCGCCCATCACCGCGATCTGGGCGGTCGGCCACGCGAAGACGCGTGTCGCGCCGAGGGCCCGGGAGTTCATCGCGATGTACGCGCCGCCGTACGACTTGCGGGTCACGAGCGTGACGCGCGGTACGACCGCCTCGGCGAACGCGTGCAGCAGTTTCGCGCCGCGCCGTACGACGCCGTCGTGCTCCTGGCCGACGCCCGGCAGGTAGCCGGGGACGTCGACGATGACGACGAGCGGCACCCCGAACGCGTCGCACATCCGTACGAACCGCGAGGCCTTCTCCGCCGACGTGGAGTCCAGGCAGCCGCCGAGTCGCATCGGGTTGTTGGCGATGATGCCGACGGTACGGCCGCCGAGGCGGCCGAGCGTCGTGACGATGTTCGGCGCCCACTTCGGGTGCAGCTCGATGGACTCCGCGGGGTCGTCGAGCAGGCCGTTGACGATCGGGTGCACGTCGTACGCGCGCCGCGGGTTGTCCGGGAGGATGCCGCTGAGGTCCTTCTCCTCGACCTCTTCCGCGCGCAGCCGCCCCTGGTGACCGAGGAGGGTCGCGACCCGCCTGGCCTTCACCAGGGCCTCGGTGTCGTCCTTGGCGACCACGTGCACGACGCCGCTGCGCTTGCTGTGCGGCTCGGGGCCGCCCAGCGCCGCCATGTCGACGTCCTCGCCGGTGACCGACCGTACGACGTCCGGGCCGGTCACGAAGATGCGGCCGCCCTCGGACAGGATGACGATGTCGGTGAGAGCCGGGCCGTACGCGGCCCCGCCGGCGGCGGCGCCGAGCACGACCGAGATCTGCGGCACCACGCCGGACGCCCGGGTCATGGCGGCGAAGATGCGCCCGACCCCGTGCAGCGACTCGACGCCCTCGGCGAGGCGCGCCCCGCCGGAGTGCCACAGGCCGACGATCGGCAGCCGCTCGCGTACCGCGTGGTCGTAGGCGTGAACGATGGCCTCACAGCCGACCGAGCCCATCGCGCCGCCCTGGACGCGCGGGTCGCTGGCGAACGCCACCACCGGCATGCCCTCGATCCGGCCGACACCGACCAGGGCGCCGCTGGTGTCCTCCTCGCTGAGGAGCCGCAGCGACCCCTCGTCGAAGAGGGCCTCCAGCCGGACCCGAGGGTCGCGCGGGTCCGGCTGGATCTGTTCAGGGGGCTCGGACGCCCGGCCGGCCGACCTGCTCTCGACAACGGTCACGACTCATGCCTCCTCAAGGCGACGGTCACGTTGTGGCCGCCGAAGCCGAACGAGTTGTTCAGGGCGGCGGCGGGACCGCCGGGCAGCTTGCGAGGCTCGTCCCGGACGATGTCCAGGTCGACCTCATCGTCGAGCTCCTCGATGTTGATGGTCGGCGGGACCAGGCTCTCGCGCAGGGCGAGGATCGCGGCGATCGACTCCACCGCGCCCGTGCCGCCGAGCAGGTGCCCGGTCATCGACTTGGTGCTGGTGATCGCGATCTGGCGGGCGGCATCGCCGAGCGCCAGCTTGATCGCCTTGATCTCGCCGGTGTCGCCGACCGGCGTGGAGGTGCCGTGCGCGTTGATGTGCACGATGTCCGACGGCTCCAGCTTCGCGTCGGTCAGCGCGCGGCGCATGGCCTTCGCCATGCCCTCGGGGTCGTTGGACACGATGTCCACCGCGTCCGCGGAGTAGCCCACACCGGCGGCGACCGCGTAAATGCGGGCGCCGCGCGCCCGCGCGTGCTCCTCCGACTCCAGGATGACGATCCCGGAACCCTCGCCGAGCACGAACCCGTCCCGCGCCTTGTCGTACGGGCGCGAGGCGTGCTCGGGGTCGTCGTTGCGCGTCGACATGGCGCGCATCGAGCCGAAGGCCGCGAGGTTCAGCCGGTGGATGGCCGCCTCGGTGCCGCCGGCGATGACGACGTCGGCCCGCCCGGCCCGGATCATGTCGATGCCGTAGCCGATGGCCTCCGCGCTGGAGGCGCAGGCGCTGGCGAGGGCGTGCGCTCCCGCCTTCGCGCCGAACTCGATGCTGACGACGCCGGCGCCGCCGTTCGGCATCAGCATCGGGACGGCGAACGGGGAGACCCGCTGCCAGCCCTTCTCGTTCAGCGTGTCGTAGTTGTCGAGGGTCGTGATGATCCCACCGATCCCCGACGAGACGACGGCGCCGAGCCGGTCGCCGTCGACGGTGAAGCCCGCCTCGTCGCCGAACGCGAAGCCGGCGTCGCGCCAGGCCTCTCGCGCGGCGATGAGGGCGAACTGCTGGCAACGGTCCAGCCGGCGCAGCCGGTGCCTCGGCAGGACCTCCGAGGGCTCCACTGCGATCGGAGCCGCGATCCTCACCGAGAGGCTCTCCGCCCACTCGGCGGTGAGCCGCTTCACGCCGGACCGGCCCGCCAGCAGAGCGGACCAGGTCGATGCCACGTCGCCGCCGAGAGGCGTAGTAGCGCCGAGTCCGGTCACGACGACGGAGGTACTCATATGGTCACGCTCTCCCTTGTTGCTCGACTTCAGGCAGAGACGCCCTTGCTCTGCACGTAGTTGACGACGTCCTTGACCGTCTTGAGGTTCTTCAGCTCGTCGTCGGGGATCTCCACGCCGAACTTGTCCTGCGCGGCGACGGCGATCTCGACCATCGACAGGGAGTCGATGTCCAGGTCGTCGACGAACGACTTCTCCGGCGTCACCTCGGCCGGCTCGACGCCCGCGATCTCCTCGATGATGTCGCCGAGGCCTTCGAGGATCTCCTGCTCGGAAAGAGCCATGGGATATTTCTCCATTTCTAGGGTGTGGAACTGTGCTTCGGAGGGAGTTCAGGGGCGGCGGCCCTACGGGATGCGGACCACCTGGGCGGCGTACGTCATGCCGGCGCCGAAGCCGATCAGCAGGGCCGGCGCGCCGGAGGGCACGTCACCGCGCTCGATCATGCGGGACAGGGCGAGCGGGATCGAGGCGGCCGAGGTGTTGCCGGCGTTCACGATGTCGTCGGCGACGACGGCGTTCTCGGCCTTGAGCTTACGGGCGATCGCCTCGATGATGCGCAGGTTGGCCTGGTGCGGGACGAACGCGGCGAGCTCGGACGGCGCGACGCCGGCGCGCTCGCACGCCTCCCTCGCGATCGGGGCCAGCGCGGTCGTGGTCCACCGGAACACCGCCTGGCCTTCCTGGAACAGGAAGCTCGTGCGGTCCTTGATGTAGATCCGGTCGGCCATGTCGCCGGCGCTGCCCCAGACGACGGGGCCGATCGCGGCGTCGTCCGAGCCGGTCACCACGGCGGCACCGGCGCCGTCGGCGAAGATGATGCAGGTGGAGCGGTCGGTCCAGTCGACCCACTGCGACAGCTTCTCCGAGCCGACCACCAGGACGTTGCGCGCCGAGCCGGCGCGGACCGCGTCGGCGGCGTTGGACAGCGCGTAGCAGAAGCCCGCGCACGCCGCGTTGACGTCGTACGCCCCGGGCGCGGTGATGCCGAGCCGGTGGGCCACGCTCGCCGACGCGTTGGGGATCTGCGCCTCCTGGGTGCAGGTGGCGACGATGACCAGGTCGATGTCCTCGGGGGACAGGCCGCTGCTCGCCAGGGCCTTGCCGCCCGCCTGGACGGCCATGTCGACGACGGACTCCTCCGGACCCGCGATGCGGCGCTGCTTGATGCCGACGCGGCTCTGGATCCACTCGTCGTTGGTCTCGACGGTCTTGGCGATGTCGTCGTTGGTGACGACGTTGGACGGCTGGTAGTGACCGAACGCGAGGATGCGCGCCCCAGGGGCGCCGGTACGGAGCTGGAAGGACGTCACGCGTTCTCCAAAGTGTCGTCGCCGGCGCGCGTCTCCTGCTCGATGAGGGCGCGCGCCTTGTCGAGGTCGGCCGGGGTCTTCAGCGCGACCCGCTCCACGTCGGGAAGCGCGCGCCTGGCCAGGCCGACCAGAGTGCCCGCAGGGGGCAGTTCGATGATCGCCGTGACGCCGAGGTCCGCCATCGTCGCCATGCAGGAGTCCCAGCGCACCGGCGCGCTGACCTGCTCGACGAGGCGGGCGACGAAGTCGCGGCCGCCTGCCACGACCGCACCGTCGCGGTTGGAGAGCAGCCGGGTGACCGGGTCGGCCACCGGCATGCCGGGGGTGATCCGCCGCAGTGTGTCCACCGCAGGGGCCATGTGATGGGTGTGGAACGCTCCGGCCACCGACAGCGGCCGCAGCCGCGCGCCGGCCGGCGGCGTGTCCGCGAACGCGGCCAGCTGCTCCATCGTGCCGGCCGCGACCACCTGGCCGGCGCCGTTGGTGTTGGCCGGGGTGAGGCCGTGCTTCTCGATCGTCGCGAGGACCTCCTCCTCATCGCCGCCCAGGACCGCGGTCATGCCGGTCTCGGTGACGGCGGCGGCCTCGGCCATCGCCCGGCCGCGCTCCCGTACGAGCACCATGGCGGACTCGGGGGAGATCACACCGGCGATCGCCCCGGCGGCGAGCTCGCCCACGCTGTGCCCGGCCGTCACGTCCGGGCGCACGCCCAGGACCTCGTAGGCCGCGAGCGCGGAGGCGACCAGAAGAGGCTGCGCGACGGCGGTGTCGCGGATCTCATCGGCGTCGGCGGTCGTGCCGTAGCGGATCAGGTCGAGTCCGGTGACGGCGGACCACCACGCGAGACGGTCGGCGACGCCCGGCAGTTCGAGCCAGGCGTTCAGGAATCCCGGGGTTTGGGCGCCCTGCCCGGGCGCGGCGATGACGAGCACGCACTCAACCATGCACTGTAGGACTCCACCATATGCATGCGGTTAGGTACGAAGTTCCGGCGGCGAGCCTTGTGTGACTCCTACAAGACCGTCACAGGCCGTTGGAGCGACCCGCGAATCGGCCCAGAACAAGGGCGATGCGCAGAGTGAACGCCGCCCGGCCGTCGGCGGGAACGTATCCGGTGAGCTCGGTCACCCGGCGCAGGCGGTACCGCACCGTGTTGGGGTGCACGAACAACAGGCGCGCCGTGGCCTCCAGCGACGAGCCCTGCTCCAGGTACGTGGTGAGGGTGTCCAGCAGCGGAGCCCCGGCGGCGCGCAGCGGCTCGAACACCTCCTCCACGAGGTACGCCCGCGCGTCCGGGTCGCCGTCGAGGCCACGTTCGGCGAGCAGGTCGCTGGCGAGCACCGGCCGTGGCGCGTCCGGCCAGCCGGCCACCGCCCGCAGACCGGCCAGGGCCGCGCGCGCCGACATGGTCGCCGAATACAGATCGTCGACGCGCGGCCCGATCACGACCGCGCCCGGACCGAACTTCGACGTGAACGGCTTCGCCGCCGCGAGCGGGTCGTCCTCGACACCGCCGACGATGACGATCAGCCGGTTGCCCTGGACGCCGGCGAGCACGTCGACGCGCGCCCGGCGGGACGCGATGCGGATGTCGTCGATGATGGCCTCGGGCTCGTCCTCGGGGGTGTTGCCCGCCATCACCGCGACGGACGTCGACGCCCAGCCGAGCGCGGCGGCCCACGAGTGCAGCGACTCGTCGACCTCACCGCGCAGCAGCGCGTCGACGATGAGCGCCTCCAGCCGGGCGTCCCACGCGCCACGGGTCTCGGCGGCCCGCGCGTACACCTGGGCCGCGCCGAAGGCGACCTCCCGGGTGTAGCGCAGGATGGCCTCCCGCAGCTGCGTCTCGCCGCCGGGCGCCGCCAGCTCGTTCACCTGCGCCTCGACGACGTCGATGACGACCCGGACGATCTCCACCGTCTGCTGCAGCCGCACCGCCCGCATCAGCTCACGCGGCGCCGTGCCGAACACCTCACCGGCGATGGCGGGCCGGATCTTCTCCTCGTGCTTGAACCACTCGACGAACCCGGCGATGCCGGCCTGCGCCACCAGACCGACCCAGGACCGGTACTCCGCCGACATCGCGCGGAACCACGGCAGTCGTTCTTCCATACTGGCCGTCGCGGCGGTGCCCAGGGTCCCCATGGCCTGTTCGAGCCGCTCAGTGGTCTGTTCGCGGATGTCGAGGTCTTTCTTCACAGCGAACAGCCTCCCACCAATCGGCCGCGTCGGCGGCACCGCCTCCGCCGAGGTCACCGGCTATGGCGGCGGGTGCCCAGGCGGGCGCCCGCCCGGACGGTCGCTCGTCTCCGCGACGCCGGGCGTACCGATCGGACCGGCTCCGGGGGCGCCTCGATCACTGTACGGGTGCGCGTCGGCCGCTCGTGACGCCGTAGTCCGCGCCCCGCCCGCTCGGGACGCCGCGATCCGCGCCCCGCCCGCGACGTCTCGGACTCTCGAACCTCCAGAAGATCGCCCGGCACCCGGCGAGCACGACGGCGAACACCGGCAGCCACACCGCCCGTGCCGCGATCCACGTCCAGTCACCGGGCCGATCGTGCAGGCCGGGCAGGGCGCTGAAGGGCAGCGCCGCCACCGTCACCAGCATGAGCGCGGTCTGGTGCCAGCAGAAGATCGTCATCGCCGACAGGTTCGCCAGCGCCACGGGAAGCCAGGCCAGGGGCCGCCGCATCCAGCGCGCCACCCGATCGCGCAGGAGCAGCGCGGCCCCGACCTGCGCGAGCCCGAACGCCACCGCGACTGCCGTCGGCGGGCTCAGGTTGGACACCCGAGTATTCGGCAGGCCGACCATGGTCGCCGGATATCCGGCGAATGTGACGAGGACGACGGCGGCTGTCGCCCCGCCGAACAGGAGGGCCAGCGCCGTACGCCGTGAACCGAGCCGGCCCTTCGCCCAGGCGATGCCGAGCAGGTACGGCACCGCCCACGCGGCGGGCACATTGATCCAGCCCGTCCAGGTGGGGCCGTGCAGCCCGAACCTGATCAGATCGACGCAGGCCACCGTGCCGGCCGCCACGCCTGCGGCGTACGGCCCGAACCGGGCGAGCAGCGGGGTCAGCGCGGTCATGCCGGTGAAGACGCACAGGAACCACAGCGGGCTGAGCATCAGGCGAACGAGCGGCTCCGGATCCACGCCGGCCGCGACGAGAACGATCGTGAGCGGTATCCACGCGGCCACCAGGACCGCGGCCGGCCGGACCAACCGCTTGAGACGACCGCGGACCCACCCACTGACGCTCTCTGCCCGGTCGAGGCTCTTGGCGGCGGCGTAGCCGCCGACGAAGAAGAAGAGCGCGAGCGTCTGCAGCACCCAGGACACCGGGGCGAGCCACGGCATGAACGCCAGCGGGCTGCGCACGTTCCAGTGCGTGGAGCCGTCCGCCGCTCCCGCGGGGACGAGCGCGGTGACCAGCCAGTGCCCGAGGACCACCCCGAGGATGGCGAAGGCCCGCAGGGCGTCCACGGCCCGGTCACGGCGCTCCGGAGTGGCCGCCTCGACGCGTCCGGCAAGCGCGCGCAGACCTCCGCCCCGAGAGCGCCCGCTCCCCGCCACCGGCCGGGGAGCGACGGGTCCTGCTTCCGGCCGAGGAACGACCGATCGCGGTTCCGGACGGAGAGCGACGGGGTCCGCGTCCGGCCGGGGAGCGACGGGCGGGTGGAGGATCGGGTCAGCGGCCACGGGACACCTCCGCGCCGCGGCCCAGGGCGATGAGGGTGAGGTTGCGCAGGGCGATCCCGCCCGGCCGGAGGTAGTCGCTGTGGCTGCCGCCACCGGCCGCGAACACCCGGGCGCCGAAGCCGCGGCCGACCGGGTCGGCGCCGAAGCCCAACCCGAGGACCCGCACCTTCGGGATGTACGCGGTCCAGTCGCCGGACGCTCGCCCGGCCCACAGCCGCGCCCCGGTGTGCAGGCCCGCCGCGGACGAGACCGCCATGCCGGGACTGCCGAACACCGCGATGTCCGTGGCGGGCAGGTGGTGGGCGGCACGAGCGCACACGACCGAGCCGTAGCTGTGGCACAGCAGGCTCACGGCGACGCCGCGGGCGGCCAGCGCGTTCACCAGCGGGCGCAGGGCGCGGGCGCCCTGGTCGGCGCGGGCGGTGGTGGCGATGTCGAGGCTGACGGTGGCCGGGGTCGTGTACCCGAGCCAGGCGATCACCGCGAGCCGGGCGTGCGGGTCGAGGCGGTGGGTCTCGGCCAGCACCGCCCGCGCCCCGCCGCCCGGCGAGGCGGTGCCCCGGGAGTCGAAGCTCCGCAGCGTCGTGTCCGCCCCCGGAACCAGTATCGCCACGCGGCGGGCCGTGGCCAGGTCGCCGACGACCTCGACGGCCCGGCCGCTCGGGTCGAATGCCAGGAACGTACGGCCGGGCGAGGCCAGCGGCGCCAGACGAGGGTCGCGGCGGGCGGCGGTCTCGATCGCCATCCGGTCCGCGGCGTACCGGGCGGCCAGCGCCTGGCCGGTCAGCGCGGGCAGCGGCTGTTCGGGCGGCGACACGACGGGGCGTCCGCCGGCCGCCCCGGTCACGATCACGACGCCGCCGAGGGTGAGTGTGGCGAGTGTCGCCCGGCGCTTGTTCACGGGCCGTCCTTCCTGGTCAACGATTGATCAGGAAGTTACGAACCGGGCGTTGTCACCCGCGTCCCCCCGGCGACCGGACTTCGCCGTACATCTCCGGTAGGGGGCGGGATGACCCCGGTGCCCGTTAGCCGCTATGCGTCATTCGCCGGGGCGGACGAGGCCCGTCTCGTAGGCGTAGACCACGGCCTGGGTGCGGTCGCGCAGGTCCAGTTTCATGAGGATGCGGCCGACGTGGGTCTTGACCGTCTGCTCGGCGACGACGAGGCGTTCGGCGACCTCCGCGTTGGACAGGCCGCGCGCGACCAGGCCCAGCACCTCGGTCTCCCGGTCGGTGAGGCCCTCCAGGCGGTTGCGGTCCGGTCCCTTCGGGGCGCCCATCCGCGCGAACTCCGAGATCAGCCGGCGGGTGACGGTCGGCGCCAGCAGCGCCTCGCCCGCCGCGACCACGCGTACCGCGTCCGAGAGCTCCTGCGCGGACGCGTCCTTGAGCAGGAATCCGCTGGCCCCGGCGCGCAGCGCCTCGTACACGTAGTCGTCCAGGTCGAAGGTGGTGAGCACCAGGATTCCCGGCGGGTCCGGCTGTTCGGTGATGAGGCGGGTGGCGGCCAGGCCGTCGAGCACGGGCATGCGCACGTCCATGAGTACCACGTCGGGCCGTAGGTCGGTGGCCTTGCGCACGGCCTCCTCGCCGTTGACGGCCTCGCCGACGACCTCGATGTCCGGCTGGGCGTTCAGGAGGATGGAGAAGCCCGACCGGACCATTCCCTGGTCGTCGGCGATCAGCACGCGGATGCTCATGGGTCCTTCCTTCGGGGGCTACGGCCGGGCTCAGTCGGCCGGCGTCATGGGCTCCGGGTGCCCGGCCGGGTGCGTACGGTCGCCGGTGTTCAGGGGGAGCACGGCGGTCACGACGAATCCGCCGTCGGCGGTCGGCTCGGCGGTGAGGTCCCCGCCGAGCATGGCGGCGCGTTCGCGCATGCCGACGAGGCCGTGGCCGCCTCCGGCGCGCGCCACGCGGTCCGGTGCGGTCCCCCCGGGGGTGCTGGGGCGTGGCCATGGGGGTGAAACCGGGCCGTTGCGCACCCGGAGCCGCAGCATGTCCGGCTCGTACGCGATGTCGACGCGCACCGACGCTCCGGGCGCGTGCCGCATCGCGTTGCTCAGCGACTCCTGCAGGATCCGGTACGCCGAGAGCCCGACGCCGGCCGGCAGGATCGGCGCCTGCCCGGTCACGGACGTCTCGACGGTGAGGCCGCCGGCGCGTGCCGACGCGACGACCTCCTCCAGGCGTTCCAGGCCCGGCTGCGGTGCGGTCTGGGCCGCGGGTTCGGTCCGCAGGACACCGAGGATCCGGCGCAGTTCGGTCAGTCCTTCCAGCGCGCTGGCACGGATGTCGGCGAAGCTCTCGGCCAGCTCCGGTGGCGGGTCGGCGACCTTGTACGGCGCGGCCTCGGCCTGGATCGCGATGACCGACATGTGGTGGGCGACGACGTCGTGCAGTTCACGCGCGATCCGCTGCCGCTCCTGCAGCACGGCCGTCTCCGCCTCGTGCCGGGCCTCCTGTTCGGCCAGCGCCCGCCGGGTGGTCCGGCGCAGCCGGACGATGTACCCGAGGAGGACCGGAACGGCGCACAGCAGCGAGAACGCGCCGGTCCCCGGATCGATGAGGATGCATCCGACGGTGGAGATGACCATCACGCCGACGGTCACCGCGCGTTCGCAGCGCACCGCCACCGAGTACAGGCACAGCAGGTAGACGATGCCCAGCCACGGGAGGTACGGCACGCTGGTCATGGCCGGGGAGCGGAAGACGAGCGACGACAGGACCATCGCCAGCGCGGACCACCGCCAGGCGATCAGCGGGCGGCTGCCGCGCAGCAGCAAGGGGAGGACGCCCAGAAGCGCCACCGCCTTGAGGGGGAAGCCGGCCTGGTACGACTGCAGGGTCGCGTTGCCGGCGAGGACCAGGATCAGGGCGAGGAGCACCTCGGCGACGGTGGGGAGGTAGATCCCGCGGATCGTCAGCCGGCGGCGACGTCGTCCCGGCGGGTCCGTCCGGCCTCGCACCACTGCGGCGAACACCGGACGCAGCGCACGTGCGAGCGTCCCGGGTGGTGCGTCGGCCATGCCCAGAGCGTAGGCCCTCACGGATGTCAGCCTCGTACCTCTCAGGACCGATCCGCGGATACGACCCAGGTATGGGGTGGTCCGCCGGGAGGGGGTAGGACTGGGGCCATGGATCCGATCGAGGCGCTGAAGCGGATCGCGTTCCTGCTCGAGCGGGCGCACGAGGCGACGTACCGGGCGCGGGCGTTCCGGCGGGCCGCCGAGACGGTGGAGCGGACCTCCCCGGACGAGCTGGCCGAGCGGGCGCGGGCCGGCACGCTGGAGGCGCTGCCCGGTGTCGGCCACGTGACCGCGCTGGTGATCGCCGAGGCGCTGCGCGGGGAGACGCCGACGTACCTGCGCCGCCTGGAGGCGACGGAGGGCACGCCGATCGACGAGGCCGCCGCCGCCCTGCGCGCGGCGCTACGCGGCGATCTGCACACGCATTCGGACTGGTCGGACGGTGGCTCGCCGATCGAGGAGATGGCCGAGGCGGCGATCGAGGTCGGCCACGACTACATCGCGCTGACCGACCACTCGCCGCGCCTCAAGGTCGCGAACGGTCTGTCTCCGGAGCGGCTGCGCGAGCAGCTGAAGGTCGTGGCCGCGGTCAATGAGCGTCTCGCGCCGTTCCGGATCCTCACCGGCATCGAGGTCGACATCCTCGACGACGGGTCGCTCGACCAGGACCCGGCGCTGCTCGCCGAACTCGACGTCGTCGTGGCCAGCGTCCATTCCAAGCTGCGCATGCCGGGACCGGACATGACCCGCCGCATGCTCGCCGCCGTGGCGAATCCCCGCGTGAACGTGCTCGGCCACTGCACCGGGCGGATCGTCCAGGGCGGCGGGCGGCGCGGGAACAAGCGGCCGGAGTCGGAGTTCGACGCCGAGCGCGTGTTCGCCGCGTGCGCCGCCCACGACGTCGCCGTGGAGATCAACAGCCGGCCGGAGCGCCTCGACCCGCCCAAGCGGCTGCTGCGGCTCGCCGTCGAGCTGGGCTGCGGGTTCGCGATCGACTCCGACGCGCACGCCCCCGGTCAGCTCGACTGGCAGCCGTACGGCTGCGAGCGGGCCGCCCGCTGCGGAGTCGACCCGGACCGGATCGTCAACGCGATGACGGCGGACGACCTGCTCGCGTGGGTCAGCAGGTGACGTCCTTGCTCGTGAACCTCGCCCAGGCCACCGAGCCGAACACCAGCGTGTAGGCCAGGAACGTCAGCAGCCCGCGGGTCAGGTGGTCGGTCACGATCGGCGCCCGCAGCAGGTCGTCGTAGCTGTACCACCAGTGCGTGAACAGGTACGGGTGCACCGAGCTCAGCTGCGGCACCGCGTCGACCACTTGGCTGACCACCGGCAGGACGGCGGTCGTGGTGATCGCGGCGATCGGGCTGTCGGTGACCGTGGAGACCGCCAGGCCGATCGCGGCGAGGGTGGCGACACCCGCGGCGATGTACAGCGCGACGAGGAGGAGCCGGACCATCCCCGCGCTCAGGGACACCGTCGATCCCGACAGCAGCGTCACCGGGCCGACCGGGAACAGCAGCAGCCCCGTGGCCAGCGCCGTCGCGGTGAGCGTCGCCACGGCGGCCAGGCAGAACGTCACCGTCGTCGCGTACTTGACCAGCAGTAGCCGGGTACGGCCCGCCGGCACGGCCAGCAGGTAGCGCAGCGTGCCGATGCCGGCCTCGCCGGCGACCGAGTCCCCGGCCACCACCGAGATCGTCAACGGCAGGATCAGCGGCAGCACGAAGAACAGCGCCCCGACCGTCAGGAAGACCCCGTTGCCCGCCACCTGGGCGATCAGGCGCGGGCCGGCGTCGTCGCCGCGCGGCGTGCTCAGCTTCAGCGCGATGCCGACCACGATCGGAATGGCGCCGAGCAGGAGTAGCAGCGCCTGGTTGCGCCGCCGCCGGAAGACCAGCCCGAGTTCCGAGCCGAACAACCGCAGCCCGAGCGCGGACCGTACGGGCGTCGCGGTGGCTCCCGGGCGATCGGCTTCGGCCGGATTGGTGCCGGTCACGGTGGTCGCCGGACGGGTGGCTTCCTCCGGACGAGTGGCCGCCGGGTCGGTGGCTTCGGCCGGATTGGTGCCGGTCGCGGTGGTCGCCGGGCGGGTGGTCCCCTCCGGATGGGCGCCCGCCGGGTCGGTGGCCTCAGCGGGATCGGTGCCCGTCGCGGTGGCCTCGGCGGGATGGGCGCCCGTCGCGGTGGCCGCCGCGCGGGCGGCCCTGGCCGAAAGGCCGTTTCCCCGGTCGGTGGCTTCGGCCGGACGAGTGGTCTCGGCCGGATGGGTGCCCTCCGCGTGGGCGGCCCCGGCCGGAGGAGCGTCCGCCGCGGTGGTCGTCCGGCCCGTGGTCTCGGCCGTCGGCGCGTCCGTCTCCCGGGCGATCGCGGCCCGGTCCGTTCCCTGCGAGATGTCAGCCGTCGACATCGAAGCCCTCCCCGGTGAGCTCGACGAACATGTCCTCCAGGCTCGGCCGCACCACTGCCAGCCCGCGCACGGCGACGCCCGCGCCGACCAGTTCGGCGCACACCCGTTCGGGCGGCAGCTCGCCGAGTTCGGCGCTGATCTCGCCTTCCGAGCCGCGCAGGTCGGTGAGGCCCAGTCCGGTCAGCACGCCGCTCGCCGTACCGGAGTCCGGGGTCTCCACCCGGATCCGGGCACCGGTGCCCGCCCGCAGCTCGTCGAGTGAGCCCTGCGCGACCAGCCGTCCGGTGCGCATCACCGCGACGTGCGTGCAGACCTGCTCGATCTCGGCGAGCAGGTGAGAGGAGACGAACACCGTGGTGCCGTCGGCGGCGATCTCCCGGATGAGCGTGCGGACCTCGCGGGTGCCCTGCGGGTCGAGCCCGTTCGTCGGCTCGTCCAGGATCAGCAGCTCCCGGTGCCGCAGGAGCGCCGCCGCGATCCCCAGCCGCTGCTTCATGCCGAGGGAGTAGTTCTTGTAGCGCTTGCCCGCGGCCGCGGTCAGCCCGACGCGTTCGAGGGCGTCGCCGATGCGGCGGCGCGACGTGCGAGGGTCGGCCGTACGGTCGGCGGCGTCACAGCGGCGCAGGTTCGCCTCGCCCGACAGGTGCGGGTGGAAGGCCGGCCCCTCGATCAGCGAGCCGACCTTCGGCAGCGCGGTCGCCCAGCCGTCCGGCATCGGCACGCCGAGCAGGGCGTGGTCGCCGGTCGTCGGCGAGATCAGTCCGAGCAGCATCCGGATCGTCGTGGTCTTCCCGGAGCCGTTCGGGCCCAGGAAGCCGAAGACCGATCTTCGGGGGACCGTCAGGTCCAGGTCCGCCACGGCGACCTGACCACCACGGAACCGCTTGGTCAGCCCCCGAGTGGCGATCGCGTCGTCCTCGCCGGGCGGCGGGGGCGCCGACACCGGCGCCCCCGCCTCGATGGCCGCGGTCACCTGCGCGCCCCGGCTTCCGTTGTGGCGGTCACTCGTGCGCCCCCGCTTTCAGTGGCCGTGGTCACTTGTGTGCCGCCGCCTGCTCGAGCACGTCGGGGGTGACGGCGCCGACGTACACCCGGCCGTCGTCGGTGAGCAGCACCGAGACCAGCTTCGTGCGCAGCAGCTTCCCGCTTCCCCAGGAGCCGCTCACGGGCGTCGCGGCCTTCTGCAGCGCGGACATCATGCCGCTCTTGTCCTTCTGCTGCGCGTTCTGCTGGGCGTTCTGCGGCAGCGTGAGCCGCTTCACGGCGGTCCACCCAGTGCCGATCGTCGACGTGTCGGCCGCGCTGCGGCCGGCCTCGACCTTCTTCTCCCGGGTCTTCGCGTCGGAGCCCGCCGTGGAGGCGGTCTTGCGCACGACCTTCGCCCCGGCGGGAGGCGTGAACGCGAAGTTCGCCGCGGCGGGCTTGCTGAAGGTCACGGACGTGAAGCCGACCTGGAACGCCGGGCTGTTCGCGCCCCGTGCGAACACCTGCACCCGCAGCGGGACGTAGGTCTTGCCGTCCAGCGCCAGCCGGACCCGGCCGATCAGCGACCGGTTGTCCTTCGGGGTGAGGGCCAGCTCGTAGGCGTCACGGCCGGCGACGTGCGCGGTCGGGTCGACCCGTACGTCCGTGGTCTTGCCGACCGCGGCCAGCGCCTGGTCGGCGGCCTGCTGCGGCGTCATCGGCGTCTTGGACGGCGTGGCGGCCTCGGAGTGCTTCGCCTGCTCGGTGACCTTCCGGTACGTGGCGGTGTTCTGGTCGCTGGACCACTCCCAGGTGTCCTGCCCGTTGCGGATGAAATCGGTCTCGCTGCCGGTGCTCAGCAGCGCCAGCCGTACGTGCGTCTCGTCGCCGTACCAGACCCGCGCCGTGTTCGACCCGGACAGCAGGCTCATCGGCGACGTGCTCGATCCGCCGCCCGGCAGCGCCGGGAGCCCCAGGGACGCGTTCTCGACGACCGTGCCGGACAGCGGCTGGACCTTCCCCTGCCCGTGCGCCTGCTGGACCGCGGCGATGAGCTGCGCCGCGGTCTTCGGCGGTAGCGACGGGCTGCCCTGCGCCGCGGCGATGACCGGTCCGGCCCCGGCCGCCGCGCCGACGACGGCGATCACGCCGACCGGCACCGCCCACCGGACGGCGCGCGAACTCTTGAACGTCGATGCCATGCTGACCCCCTGCTTCGTGTTCCAGTAACCGCAACAATGCCGGGTTGATCCTGTGGAGACGCTGAGAGTTCCGTACGCCTCGGGAGGGATATTCGGCTCATCCGCGCGTACGACGCACCAGGGGCCGAACCCCGGCATCCTGGGCGCAGACTGTACGGAGGGAGGGCGCTCGTGCGGGTTCTCGTGGTCGAGGACGAACGGCGGATGGCCGATGCGCTGCGGCGTGGCCTGCAGGCGGAGGGGTTCGCCGTCGACCTGGCGCACGACGGCGTCGACGGTCTCCACCTGGCGCGGGAGGGCGGCTACGACGCGGTCGTGCTCGACATCATGCTGCCCGGGCTGTCCGGCTACCGCGTGTGCGAGCGGCTCCGTCAGGAGCAGAACTGGGTGCCGATCCTCATCCTGTCGGCCAAGGACGGGGAGTACGACCAGGCCGACGGCCTGGATCTCGGCGCGGACGACTACCTCACCAAGCCGTTCTCCTACGTCGTGCTCGCCGCGCGGCTGCGGGCGCTGCTGCGCCGCGGTCCCACCCGGCGGCCATCGGTCCTCACCGCCGGAGACCTTCGCCTCGACCCGGCACGACGCCAGGTCTTCCGCGGCGACACGGAGGTCGAGCTGACGCCCCGGGAGTTCGCGCTGCTGGAGTACCTCATCCGGCGCCCCGACGAGGCGATTTCCAAAGGCGAGCTCCTCGAACACGTGTGGGAGGACTACGACGGCACCGACCTGAACACCGTCGAGGTCTACGTGGGCTACCTCCGCCGCAAGATCGACGCACCGTTCGGGCGATCCGCTCTGCGGACCGTGCGCGGAGCGGGCTACCTGCTGGCCGGCGACGGTGGCTGACCTCACGGGGCCGGACCTCCCCGCGAGAGTGCCACGTGGGGTGCGGGGGTGGTGGGGCAGGCGCGGGATCCGCGCGCGGCTGGCGCTGACGTCCGCCGTCGTCCTGGCGCTCACGCTCGTCGGGCTGGCGCGCATCTTCGCCTTCGCGGTGGGCCACTCCATGATCGCCACGCTGGACGACTCCGCCCGGCGCAGTGCCTCGGACGTCGTCACCCTCATCGACGCGAACCGGCTGCCCGATCCGATCCTGACGACCGGCGGGACGATGACGATCCAGGTCGTCGACTCCACCGGCCGGATCCGCGCGGCCTCGCCGGGCGGGGACCGTCTCGTGCCGCTCCTCGACGCCCGCAGCATGGCGGCGGCGTGTCGCGACGGACGTGCGCGGTTCCTCGACGGGCGCGGGTACGGGATGCCCGATCTACTGCGCGTCGTGGCCCTTCCGGCCCGCGACGGTCAGACGGTGATCGCCGCGACGTCGTTCGAGCAGGTCCACCACGGCCTGGAGATCGTCGCCCGTACGCTGGTCGTCGGCGTGCCGATCCTGCTGGTGCTCCTCGGTGCGGCCGGGTGGCTGGTGATCGGCGGAGCGCTGCGTCCGATCACCGAGTTGCGGCGCGGCGCGGAGGAGATCAGCGGCACGGCCCGCTCCCGCCGGCTTCCCGTGCCCGAGGCGCGTGACGAGGTGCACGACCTCGCGATCACCCTCAACGACATGCTGCACCGGCTCGAACAGGCCGAGGCCCGCCAGCGGGCGCTGGTCTCCGACACCGCGCACGAGCTGCGTAGCCCGCTCGCCAGCATCCGGGCCCAGCTGGAGGTCGCGCTGGACCACCCGGACAGCCAGCCCTGGCCGGAGACGGGAGCGGGCGTGCTCGCCGACACGCTGCGGCTCTCCCGGCTCGCCGACGACCTGCTGGTCCTCGCTCGGCTCGACGAGCACGGGGCCCGTACGGTGGCGCGCGAGCCGGTCGACCTGTCGACGCTGGCCCGGGCGGCGGGGGAGCGCCATCCGGCCGGCCGGGTTCCCGTCACGGTGGACGCCGGTGAGCCCGTGATCGTGCAGGGTGACGGCAAGGGCCTCACGCGCCTGCTCGACAACCTCGTCGACAACGCCCTGCGGCACGCGGCGACCGGCGTACGGGTCGATGTGTCGCGGGCCGGTGAGTGGGCGGAGCTGTCGGTGTGCGACGACGGCCCCGGAATCCCGCAGGCCGACAGGGAACGCGTCTTCGCCCGGTTCACGCGCTTGGACGAGGGACGAAGCCGTGACGAGGGCGGCGCCGGTCTCGGCCTGGCCATCGTCCGCGAGACCGCCCGTGCTCATGGCGGCGACGCCCACCTGGAGGACACGTCCCCCGGTCTTCGCGCCGTCGTACGCCTTCCGACGGCGGAGCCGCCGCCCGACGAAATAGGCCAGCAACATGTTTGAAATGTCGCTATGGCAGTTTATTTGTCCAGGAGGTGAGCGGTATGCCGCTTTTGCGGGTACGACTCAGGCTGCCCGACCGGCCGGGATCGCTCGGGACCGTCGCCCGGACCCTGGGCGCCGCGGGCGCCGACATCGTGCAGGTCGTTGTGTTGGAACGTTCCGCGGGCCGGGCGGTCGACGACATCACCGTCTCGTGGCCGCAGAGCGCGTCGCTGGACGTCCTGTGGGACGCCCTGGCCTCCGTGCGCGGTCTCGAGATCGACGGTGTCTGGCAGACCAATGAGGCGCCCGGCGTCTTCGCCGACGTCGAGGTGGTCGGCCAGATGGCCGCCAACCCGCCGAACGGGGTGATCGCCCTGGTCGAGGCCGTGCCGAAGATCTTCGGGGGCGACTGGGCCGCGATGCTGGGCCGGGACGGGCTGGTCGTGCACGCGAGCTGGCAGGCACCCGACCCGCTCACGCTGCCGGCCGTTCCCACGTCCGGCGCCCGGGCGTTCACGGGCGAGGACGGAGTGCGCTACGCGTTCATCCCGGTCGGCCGTTCCGGGCAGGCGCTGCTGCTCGCCCGCGTGGCCGCGCCGCCGTTCCACCAGACCGAGATCGAACGGCTCATCCAGCTGGCCACCGCCGCCGAGGCCGTCCTCGGCGTCGGAACGGCGGTGTGACGAACCGCCGGTTACGCGACGAACAGGACTCCGTGACACCCTGAGCACGTGGCTGAGGAACAGCAGGAGAGTCGGCTGACCGTCGTCCTCGCGCTCGCCGCCAATCTCGGCATCGCGCTGGCCAAGACGGTCGCCGCGGTGATCACCGGGTCGGCGTCGATGGCGTCCGAGGCCGGGCACTCCTTCGCCGACACCACCAACGAGGTGCTGCTGCTCACCGCGCTGCGCCGCAGCGCGCGGCCGGCCGACCGGCGGCACCCGTTCGGGCACGGCACCGAGCGCTACATCTGGTCGCTGCTCGTCGCCGTGTGCATCTTCGGCATGGGCGCGCTCTTCGCCTTCGTGCAGGGCGCGCAGGCGCTGATGGGTGAGGAGTCCGGTGAGAAGGACGCCCTCGTCGGCTACCTCGTCCTCGCCGTGTCCGCGGTGCTCGAGAGCATCTCCTGGCGGCAGGCGTTCCGGCAGACCCGGGAGGGCGCCCGCGAGAACGGGCAGTCGCTCGTGGCGTTCCTGCGCACCACCGACGACCCGACCACCAAGTCGGTGCTGTTCGAGGACTCGGCGGCCCTGATCGGTCTCGCCCTCGCCGCAGCCGGCCTCGGCCTGCACCAGCTCACCGGCTCCGCCGTCTGGGACGGCGTGGCCTCCCTGCTCATCGGCGTCGTGCTGACGCTGGCGGCCTTCCTCCTCGGCCGGACCAACCTCGACCTGCTCATCGGCCGGCAGGCCAAGCCGGCGATCCTGCGCGGCGTACGACGCATTCTTCTGGCCGCACCCGAGATCGAGGCGCTGGTCGACCTGATGACCATGACCGTCGGCACGGGTCAGGTGCTCGTCTGCGCCCGGCTGGACTTCCGCGACGACCTCGGCGCCGCCGACGTCGAGCGCGCGTGCGTACGCCTCAATGACGAGCTCCGCACCGCCCACCCGGACGTCTTCGAGGTCTTCCTGGAGCCCGTGCCGCGCGACGACGCCGGCCTTCGCGAGCACGTCATCGCGCGGTACGGCCGCCCGCCGTCCTACTGGACGGCGGGCGATCAACCCGTTCAGCCGAGCTGAACGCCGAAGAACAGCGCGACGAGGGCACCGAGTGCGCCCAGGCCGCCCCAGATCGCCAGCCCGCGCTTGGACGTGGACCGCATGTGCAGGAACGCCGCCACCCCGGACAGCACCACGAAGACCATCTTGACGTTGAGCGTCATCCGGTAGGCGTCGCTCGGATGGTCGAGGGCGACGATGTTCCACACGCCGGTGAGGACGAGCACCGCGAACGCCGGCCAGGCGACCATGTTGAAACGGCGCGCCGCGACCTTGGTCACACCCTCGTACCCGCGCAGGGCGGGTACCAGCGCGCCCAGAGTCAGCTGGCCGCCGACCCAGACCGTGGCCGCCAGAACATGCAGGAAGACACGGATCGTGTCCGTCGATACCGCGAGCAACGTCCTTCACCTCATATCTCGGGGACGCTCCGATCATTCCGGTAGGTTCCGCGGCGCCGCCACCGGGTCCGCCTCTCGGCCCGGTGAACACCGAGCTTCCCCAGCACGTGGGGCTCCCCGAAGACGGTCGTACGGCGATGTACCAGGACAATCAGGGTCATGGATTACGACGCCCTCCTGCACGAGGTTGCCGCGCAGGCACGACCGCTGGTCGGCCAAGGACAGGTCAGCCGGTACATCCCGGCGCTCGCCACGGTGCAAGAGGAGCGGTTCGGGATCGCCGTCGCCGACATCGACGGCGCGATCCACGGCGTCGGGGACTGGGAGACCCCGTTCTCCATCCAGTCCATCTCGAAGACGTTCAGTCTCGCGCTCACCCTCGCCCGCGACGGCGAACACCTCTGGTGGCGCGTCGGCCGGGAGCCGTCCGGGAACCCGTTCAACTCCCTGGTCCAGCTCGAACACGAGAACGGCGTGCCCCGCAACCCCTTCATCAACGCCGGTGCCCTCGTCGTCACGGACCGGCTGCAGACCCTGACCGGCGACGCCGGCGCGGCCGTCCTGGAGTTCCTCCGGGCCGAGAGCGGGAACCCGACGATCACCCCCGACCCGGACGTCGCCGGCTCCGAGGCGGCCCACGGCGACCGGAACGCCGCCCTGGCGCACTTCATGGCGAGCTACGGGAACCTCGAGAACCCCGTCCCGGTCGTCCTCGAGCACTACTTCCGCCAGTGCGCCATCACGATGAGCTGCCGCGACCTCGCGCTGGCCGGCGGCTTCCTGGCGCGGCGCGGAGTGCGGGGCGACGGTTCGCGGCTGCTGAGCGGCAGCGAGGCGAAGCGGGTCAACGCGGTCATGCTCACGTGCGGCACGTACGACGCGGCCGGCGACTTCGCCTACCGCGTCGGGCTGCCGGGCAAGAGCGGGGTGGGCGGCGGCATCCTCGCGATCGTCCCCGGCCGCTGCGCCGTGTGCGTGTGGAGCCCCGGACTCGACGCGCACGGCAACTCGGTGGCCGGCGTCGCGGCCCTCGACCGTTTCACGACCTTGACCGGCTGGTCGGTCTTCTGACGGTGCTCAGGGTCGAAGTTGAACTTCGGCGACACCGTGCTCCAACCGGCGCGTCAGCTTGAAATGCCGGACTCGTGATCTACGGTCGGTTCGTGACCCGTACGGACCGCTTGTTCGCCCTCGTCGACGAGCTTCGTGCGGGCGCACCCCGGCCGTACGGCGTCCGTGAACTCGCCCGGCGCTTCGACGTCGACGCCCCGACCATCGAGCGGGACATCGAGGAACTGCGCGAGGCCGGTGTTCCGATCAAGGCCGACCCGGCCGGTGGCGGCTATTTCTTCGACACGGTCGGGACGCTGCCGCCCGTCGTGCTCTCCCCGGCCGAGGCCGTCGCGCTCGCGACGGCCGTGGGCCGCGACGGCGCGTCCCCCTTCGCCCACTCGGGTCGTACGGCCCTGCTGAAGATCGTGGCGGCCATGGCGGCGGCGGACAGCGCGGAGGATCGCCGGCTCGCCGCGAGCATCCGCGGCCTGGTGCCCGCCGATGGCGCACCGGAGGTGCCCGTCGCGGCCGTCGTCGAGGAGGCGGTCGCCACACGCCAGGTCGTGCGGCTCGTCTACGCCGGCCGCGACGACACGGAGACGCGCCGCGAGGTCGAGCCGGTCGCGTTCGTCGCCGGCGCGCGCGACTGGCATCTGATCGGCTGGTGCCGGCTCCGCGACGCTCCGCGGATCTTCCGAATCGACCGGATCAGGGAGGCCGCGCTGCTGGACGAGATCGCGCCGCCCCGCGACTACTCCCAGGCCGACCCCAGGATCGCCGACCTCATGGCAGGCGCCCTCCGGCTCGACTGACCTACGCGCTCGCCGGGCCGCGTCCGCGGACCAGCGGGAGGTAGACCTCGTCGACGATCTCGACGAGGACGCCGTCGGGGACGCTGCCGAGTCCCTGGGTGACGTACTCGTTGCGCAGGAGTGTGAGGGCCACCGTGGCGACCCGCGGGTGAACGGCCTCGGGGGGTGCCTCACCGCGCGCCACGGCGCGTCCGAGAATCGTGAGCCAGGAGGCCGAGCCGCCGTCTGCGGCCTGCTCCTGCAGCTCCGCCAGCAGTTCCGGCTCGTCGCCGACGCTCGACAGCAGGCTGCGGAGGATCTCGCCTTCGGGTGAGGACAGGTCGCAGTTGATGCGGCGGAGCAGCGTCAGCGCGTCTTCGCGCAACGTGCCGGTGTCGGGAGGCTGTGTCCGGGCCGTCACCAGCCGGCGGTACGCGGCGACGCCGAGCGCGGCGCGGTTCGGCCAGCGGCGGTAGATGGCGTTCTTGTTGGTCCCCGCCCGCTTGGCGACCCGGTCCATGGTCAGTCCGGGATAGCCGGACTCGAGGAGTTCGTCGGCCGCCGCGCGCAGGATCGCCTCCTCCAGGACCGCCCCGCGCCGCCTCGAACCGCCGGATGCCGCTGGGGGTGTGGGATCGCCGACCATGCCTTCCTCTCCATTCCGGTACCACCCGTACCTTAGCGGCCGCGCCCATCCTCCGCTGAGCCGGCTCATAGGGTACGATGCGTACCCTATGAGCATCCGAGTACGGAAGGGCGCACCAATGCGGCGCTACGGCATCGGCTACGACACCGGTTTCATCAACCTGGGGATGAGCACTCGCGAATCCTTCGACCCCGAGGTGGTGTGGCGTGAGATGAGCGTCATCCGCCACGACCTGCACTGCGACACCGTCCGCGTCACCGGCGGCGACCCGGAGCGGCTCGAGGTCGCCGCCACCCACGCCGCCGACCTCGGGCTGAAGGTCTGGTTCTCGCCGTTCACCTGCGACCTGACCACCGGCGAACTGCTCGACCTCCTCGCGGACTGCGCCGAACGCGCCGAGCGGCTCCGCAAGCGCGGCGCCGAGGTCGTGTTCGTCACCGGTGCGGAACTCAGCCTCTTCACCAAGGGCTTCCTGCCCGGCGACGTCTGCACCGACCGGATCGAGACCCTGCTGACCGCACCGGACGCGCAGCGGCGGGAGCTGCTCGCGGCGCTCCCCGAGCGCATCAACGACTTCCTCGGCAGGGCGGTGGACGTCGTCCGCCGACGGTTCGGCGGCAAGGTCACCTACGCCTCCATCCCGTTCGAGCGCGTCGACTGGACGCCGTTCGACCTCGTGTCGGTCGACCTCTATCGCACGATCGAGATCGCCGACCGGTTCCGCGAGGGCGTCCGCGCGCTCGTCGCGGAGGGCAAGCCGGTCGCGATCACCGAGTTCGGCTGCACCGCCTACCGGGGCGCGGCCGACAAGGGCGCGCACGGCGGGGACATCGTCGAATGGGACGGCACCACCCCGGTCCGGCTCGACGGCGACTACGTCCGCGACGAGTCCGAACAGGCCGCCTGCCTGCGGGAGCTGCTGGAGATCTTCGAAGCCGAGGGCGTGGACACCGCGCTGGTGTGCACCTTCGCGTCGTACCACCTGCCCCACCGGAGCGGCCCTCGACGGGACCTCGACCTGGCCTCGTACGGCGTCGTGAAGGTCTTCGACGACCGTCTGGGCCGGACCTACCCCGACCTGCCGTGGGAGCCCAAGCTCGCGTTCACCGCCCTCGCCGAGCACTACGCCGCCAGGACGGCCGGCCACGTACCGAACGCTCGGTGAAGACCCAGAGCGGGACGTAGATCAACTGTTCGCCGACGGATCCGGCTCCGTGGATGACGCGTACCGTCCCGCTGTCCCGCCGTCCGGAGAGATCTTCCACGTTTCCCAGCGCCGCCCGTCCGGGTCGAGACGCGCGAAGAGCAGCGCGATGTTGTCCGTCTCGACCAGGCGTGTTCGCGCCGTCTCCTGGAGAGCGTCGAGCGCCGCCACGTCGGTGCGGAGCGCGCGGATACGGGCGCGGGTGTTCCACCGCGCTCGCCAGGGGTGCCACAGGGTGTGGAGCAACAGCCCCGTCGCCGCCCGCTGGTACTCCTCGGCGGCCCGGATCAGCTCATCGGCCGACTCTCCCAGCACGCCGCCGATGCGGCGGTCGATGATCCTGATCACCTCGCACTCGAAGACGCGGTCGTGGGAACCGGCCGCGAAGTCCATGACGCGGCGCGGGATACCGGCGGCCAGCGCCGCCACTCCGAGCCCGGCGAAGGACTCCCGGAGCGCGAGCTCACCGTCGGCGCCGCCGTCGAGCGTCGCTCTCAGGCCGAGCCCGATCGTCAGGTGCGAGCGCCCGCCCGCCGCCCGGTGGACCGGCGCCCAGCCGATCTCGACGTCGCGGACCCCGGCGGTTATCGCCGCGATCCCGTGCAGCCCCTCCATGACGCCGGCACGTAGCTGCCGCCGCTCATGATGCCTGGTCAGGTAGCTCGTCGCCGCCGCCCCGACGACGCCGCCGACCGTGCTGTAGGTCAGCTCCGTCAGACCGGGCAACCGTTCCTCCGCGATGATCTGTGTCCCACGCCGAGCAGGTCACATGGTGACAGCATCCATCGTGGTATGCAGGCGGCCGCTCTCAACGACTCGGCCGAGCCGCGCTGAAGACGACGGCGGCGACCGGCATGGCCGGATTCTGCAGGCCGACCAACGACAGGGAGAAACCGTGCTCGGGCACCCGGCCGCCGAGCACCTCCGGCTCCACCCGGACGCCTCGTGCCGCGAGGTCGGCGGTCACCTCGGCGTAGCCGCGGCCGAGGAGCTGCACGTCCTGGAACCAGGCGGTGCCCTCGACGCCCGTGTAGCTGATCACGATCGTGGTGAGCCGCGAGGCCTCGTCGAACGTGAGGATCAGGCCGTGGTCGAAGTACCAGTCCTGCGCCACGCCCCCGTAGGGAGGCACGCTTTCCAACGCGGGGCCCAGCAGGGCGCGAAGCTCCTGACGTGACTGCCCGAGCCGTACGGTCTCCGTGCCCTGGCCGGAGACCAGCCGGTGCTCCCTGATGGGCTCGACCTCGGGTTCGTCGGACATCCCGGGCTCGCTCACGGGGTCGCCGGGGAACACCCCCACCGAGTCGACCTCACCCTCGCCGCCTTCGGTCACGGCGAAACCGGCCTCGGGCACCGCGTGCCCCACGTCGATGCCCACTATGCGATGTCCGCGGGCCGTCAGGTCCGCCACGACGTCGTCGTACGGGCGGCCGGTCAGCGCGATCCCGTCGAAGCGGACCGGTGCGTAGGAGCCCGATTCGATGAAGTGCAACCGATCCTGATCGTCGAAGTAGACGATGAGGTCCCCCTGCACGTAGTGCTCGCAGATCCCGACGTCCCAGGAGGCCTTGCGGAAGGGCCGGACCTCACCGAGGTCGTCCCCGAACCGCTCCGCGAAGCCGGCGGCGACCTCGTCGCGCCGCGCGCCGAAGCGGACGTCCAGCCCGAAGCCGCTGATGCCGGCGAATGGCCTGATCTCCCATCCCAGATCACTCATCCGGCCAGTAATAGCAGGCGGAAGACGGCTTCATCCCCGACTGCGAGGATACGTCGGGCCTTTAATGGCAAGTTCGACCTTATGTGTGCGCGTTGCGCCATCTCACGGTTGACACATCCGATGTATCGGTGTTTACGTCAGTCGAGATCATTTTCCGGGCCGGGAGCGACACCGCTCGGTGGCTCGCGGACGGAAGGACCGTAGGCGATGGTCGTACCTCGAGGTGCCCGCCCGCTGCTCGCGACGGCACTGGCGACCGCGGTCGCCCTCATCCCCGCAGGCTCGGCCGACGCGCGCACCGGCCGGGCTTCCGCGGCCGAGCACGGCTGGGTCGGCACCTGGGAGGCGGCGGCCTCGGGCACGGTCGACGCCCTGCCCGGCTACTCCATCCGTAACGTCGTGCACGCCGACGTCGGCGGCCCGGCCGTACGCGTCCGGGTGTCCAACCGGCTCGGCACGGCCCCGCTGACGCTGGGCGAGGTGACGGTCGCCGTCCAGCAGACCGGCTCGCCCAAAAGCCCGGAGGCCGTGGCCGGGACGATGCGCGAGGTGACGTTCCGCCACGCCGGTTCGGTCACGGTGCCCGCCGGAGCGGACGCCGTCAGCGATCCCGTGCCGTTGCGCGTCCCAACCGGCGGCAACCTGCTCGTCACCTTGTACACACCGACGGCATCGGGACCGGCGACGTTCCACCACTCCGCGTTGCAGACGTCGTTCCTGGCCTCGGGCGGCGATCACGCCGCCGAGCCGGCCGGCACCGCGTACACCACGAGCACCGGCTACTGGTACTACCTGACCGGTGTCGACGTGTTCCGCCCGCAGGTCCGCGGCGACGTGGTCGCGCTCGGCGACTCCATCACCGACGGCTCCGGATCGACGTCCAACGCCAATCGCCGCTGGCCGGACGACCTGGCCGCCCGGTTGAACGCGCTGCCGCCGTCCCGGCGGTTCGGGATGCTGAACGCCGGCATCGCCGGTAACCGGTTGCTGCTCGACGACACGGGACCGAATGCCCTGTCGCGGCTGGACGAGGACGTGTTCTCGCGCAGCGGGGTACGCGCCCTCATCGTGCTGGAAGGCATCAACGACATCAAGAACGATCCGCCGCAGACGGACCCGGCCCGCATCGAGGACGCGTACCGGCGGATCGTGCACCGGGCCCACGCCCACGGCATCCGGGTGATCGGCGGGACGATCACGCCCTTCGGCGGTCACGGCGGCTACACCGACGAACTCGAGGCGGTACGGCAGGCCGTCAACGCCTTCGTCCGCACGAGCGGGCTCTTCGACGGCGTCGCGGACTTCGACGCCGCCGTCCGTGACCCGGCCGACCCGCACCAGGTCCTCCTGGCGTACGACCACGGCGATCACCTGCACATGAACGACGCCGGATATCGGGCGATGGCCGACGCCGTCGACCTCGCCGACCTGGGCGGGCGGCCGTAACCGCCCGCGCCAGGCTCGGCCGCACGCGGGTCGCCGTCTGAGGGCGCCCTGACCCGCTCGTTCAGCCGAGGACGAGGGGGAGTTTCGCGGCGAGTTCGCCCAGCTCGGCCTCTTCCTTGTCGGTCGGGGCGCGTCGTCCGGTGCCGACCAGCAGCGTGTCCTCGTCGGAGAACGATGCGGGGAAGGCGGTCCCGGCGATCTTTTCCAGCATCGCGCGGGTCCGGGCGAGCCCTTCCTCGGGTGGTCCGGCCGCGTCCGGGAGGTGCGCGACCAGGTCGAGGTGGTGCAGCGTCCATTCCAGGACATAGGCGGAGAGGTAGTCGCCCGCGGTGAGGACCTGGTCCTGGGTGCCGACCCGGAGGCTCGGGTCGGCGAGTTCGGCGGCGCGGCCGGCGGCGGAGCCGACGTCGTCGAGGTGGAACTTGAGCAGCCGGGGCTCCTCGTACGCGGCGGCCAGCCGGACGGTCAGCGCGTCGAGCGGGTCATCGCCGGTCGGTGGTTCTTGGGTGACGTGCCAGTAGGTGATCGCGTCGCGGGTCGGCTCCGTCTCGGCGGGGGTCACGAGGGTGATCAGGACGTCCTGGGCGTCGATGATCAGATGGCACACCAGGTCCCGTACGAGCCAGCCGGTGCAGCCGGACGGCCGTGCGAAGTCCTCGTCGGAGAGCTCGGCGACCGCCGTACGCAACGCCGCCCATGAGCGTGAGAAGAGATCCACACCGGCACGGTAGGGCGGTGCCGAAATGGAGGACAACCGCATTTGGATCACAGGGTCGGGCGCCGCTCGCAGGATGCCCGACTGCCCGCCGCCGTCACCGGCTGTCGGCGACGGTCCATGTCGAATACGTGCCGAAGTTCAGGCGGGCTTGTGCCGGCGCCGACCTCGTCGTCGACGGAGGTTCGCGCCACGAGAGTGGTGTATGTGGCTTATGTGACCTATCGTCCGGTTGGTGACTTGGAATCTCGCGAACAGATATGACGGCGCGGTACCGGCGGCGGAAGCGGGCGCCCGTTTCGCGGAGGCCGCATGAGCCTGCCGAGCCGGCCCCGGCCGCCGCGCGAGCCGTCCCATGGCGCCGAGCCGGGCGCCCATAGGACGCCGGAGGCGCGCCGTGCCGCCGAGCCCGGTCCGAGCCAGGCCGCCGGATCGCGCTGCCAGAACGGCGGTGGCAACGGCAGCGGCGACCGAAGACGGCGGCCCAGCGGGCAGCCGGGCAGGGGCGATCTCCTTCGCTTCTTCCCGTCCTCGCTGGAAGGGCTGCGGCGGTTCGTCCCCCCGTGGAAGATCGTGCTCGGCGCCTGCCTGCTCGGTTGGCTGCTCCTCGCCGGCGTGGTGGGCGTGGCGTACGCGATGACGCCGGTTCCCAAGGACCCGACCGTCGCCGGTGTTCGGGATCAGGGCTCGCTCATCTACTACCGGGACGGCAAGACCCTGATCGGGAAGATCGGGACTCAGCGCCAGAACGTTCCGTTGAGTCAGGTCCCCGAGTCCGTGCAGAACGCCGTGCTGTCCGCCGAGGACCGTAGCTTTCGCAGCAATCCGGGGTTCTCGCTGACGGGCATCATCCGGGCGGTCTGGAACAACGGCACGGGCGGGTCGCGGCAGGGCGGCTCGACGATCACGCAGCAGTTGGCCAAGAACTACTACTCCGATCCCAATAACCGGACGATGAGCCGGAAGTTCAAGGAGCTGTTCATCTCCGTCAAGCTCGAACAGAGGATGAGCAAGGAGGAGATCCTCGGGCTCTACCTGAATACCGTGTACTTCGGCCGGAACGTGTACGGCATCCAGGCCGCGTCGCAGGAGTACTTCCACACGGACGTGGGCAAACTTGGCCAGGATCAGGCGGCGCTGCTGGCCGGCATCATCCAAAGCCCCAACCGGGACCCCGCAGACTCTGCCAACACCGCCTATGCGACCCAGCGCTACCGCTACACCCTGGACGGCCTGGTCTCGATGGGCAAGCTCGGCAAGGCCCAGGCAGGGGGCTTGAAAGCGCGCCTGCCCAAAGTGTCCCCGGCCGGCGGCTCTGCCTTCGCCGGTCAGAAGGGATACCTACTGAGGCGCACCCTCAACGCGCTGCAGGCCCTGGGCATCACCCAGGACATGGTCGGCAAGAATGGGTACCGGATCGTCACCACCTGGGACAAGGACCTGCAGGAGAAGGCCCGGCGGGCGGTGGAGGACTACAAGAAACGCAAGGGCTTCGGCGGCGACGTCCGTATCGGCCTGGCGTCGGTCGACGTCAGGACGGGGGAGATGGTCGCCGCCTACGGCGGTCCTGACTATCTCCGGCAATTCTTCGACGACGCCTACCAGAGCCGCGTTCAGGCGGGCTCCTCGTTCAAGCCTTACGTGCTGGCCGCCGGCCTCCGCAAGGGAATCGGGCTGCGCAGCCAGTTCGACACGCGTTCGCCGATAACGTTCGACGGCCAGGGGAACCCGGTGAGGGACGGGCAGCCGGGCGGCTACACCGTGCACAACGACGAGGACGAGCAGTTCGGCGTCAAGGACCTGGTCTTCTCGACCGCCCGCTCGATCAACACGGTGTACGTGCCGCTGGGGCTGAAGGCGGGCCTGGGCAACGTCGTGTCCACCGCAGTGTCGGCGGGCGTTCCCCGGGACTCGCCCGGTCTCACCTCCGGCCTCGGTGGCGTCACGCTGGGGCAGGCGGCGCTGCGCCCCCTGGACCAGGCGGTCGGCTTCGCCACGTTCGCCAACAACGGGACCTATGTGACCCCGCACAGCATCCGAGCCATCTACGCCGACGCCGCGATGAAGAAGCCGTACAAAAGGCCCGTGGTCAAGCGGCGCAAGGCGTTCGGGCCGCAGAGCGCGGGCGTCGCCGCCGACACCACCTATGCCCTCCAGGCCGTGGTCAGGAGCGGGACCGGCACCCGGGCGCAGCTCCCCGACGGGCGCCCGGTCGCCGGCAAGACCGGTACCACCAACGAGAACAAGGCAGCCTGGTTCGTCGGCTACACGCCGCAACTGTCCACGTCTGTGGCGATGTGGCGCCAGCAGGGCCAGAACTTCCTCTCATTGCGCGGTATCGGCGGCTACAGCCAGGTCTACGGCGGCCAGATCCCCGCTGACATCTGGCGCGATTACATGTCGTACGCCATGCGCGGCCAACCGGTCATGCAGTTCCCGCCGCCGGTGTGGATGGGCCAGGCGCAACGCTTCGCCAAGCAAGAGTCGAAAAAGGACCGGAAGGGGAAGCACGAGCACCGCAAGCACCGCAAGCACCGCGGGCAGCAAGGCGGAAACGGCTGAGGCTTCCCGTGGGGCGGGGGCTGGGAGCCCCTGATCACTCCCTGGCGACCATGGGCCGGCAGTGTCGGATGAGCTGTTCGGCCAGGAGCGGAAGGTTCGGTGCGACGAAGGCGGCCGGTACCGACGGTCGGTCCGCGAGCGCGGTCGGCGTCACGGTTGGTCCGGCGTGTTGGGGGTGAGCAGTCCCCGGTTGAACGCCTCGGCGACGGCCGCGGCGCGGTCACCGACCCCGAGCTTGGCGTAGATGTTCACCAGGTGGGTCTTGACGGTGGCCTCGCTGATGAGCAGTCTGGCCGCCGCGTCCCGGTTGGTGGTCCCGGCCGCGACCAGTTCCAGGATTTCGAGTTCGCGCCGGCTGAGCGGCTTGGTCTCGGGCTCCCGGACCCGGCTCATCAGCCGCGTCGCCACCGACGGCGAGAGCACGGACTGGCCGTGGGCGGCCGCGCGTACCGCTCGCAGCAGTTCGTCGCGGGGAGCGTCCTTGAGCAGGTATCCGGTGGCACCCGCCTCGATCGCCGGCAGGACGTAGCTGTCGGTGTCATAGGTGGTCAGCACGAGCACGCGCGCGGTGATGCCCCGCCGGGCCAGCTCGGTGATCGCGGTCAGGCCGTCCATGCCGGGCATCCGCAGGTCCATCAGGATCACGTCGGGTCTGAGGACCTGGGCGAGCCGGATCGCCTCGGCGCCGTCGCCGGCCTCGCCGAGCACCTCGAAGCCCGGGTCGCGCGCGAACATACCGCTCAACCCGTCCCTGACCACGGGGTGGTCATCGGCGATCAGCAGCCGGATCGGAGCGCCGGTCGCGTCGTGGCTCATGCGCCGGCTCCCGCGGGCGCGGCCGGGATGCAGGCCGAGATGGCCGTGCCGACACCCGGTTCCGATTCGACCTGGAGCGTCCCGGACAGGCTCTCGATACGCTGCCGCATCGCGACCAGGCCGAACCCGCCGTCCTGCGCGCCCGCGTCCGGACGCCGCGGATCCTCATCTCGGGCGCCCGGCGCGCCGTCGCCGAACCGGTCCGGTTCGAAGCCCCTGCCGTTGTCACGCACGTCCAACGCGACCTCGTTCTCCATGTAGGACAGTGTCAGCCCGACCTTGGTCGCCCGCGCGTGCTTGGCGACGTTCGCCAGCGCCTCCTGTGCCGTGCGCAGCAGTGCGACATCGGCCTCCGGCGGCATCGGGCGCGCCGTGCCGGTCGTGGTGGCCTGGACTTCGATGCCGTGCAGCGCCGACCAGCGCTCGGCGACGCCGGCCAGCGCCTCGCTCAGCCGTGCCGTCTCCAGCGCCTCGGGACGCAGCGCGTGGACCGACCGTCGCGCCTCGGACAGGCTCTCCCTGGCCAGCCGGGTCGCCGTCTGAACATGCCGGCGCCACAGCGCCTGATCATCGGCGAACTGCTCGGCCGCCTGCAGCTGGGTGATGATCCCGGTGAGCCCCTGCGCCAGCGTGTCGTGGATCTCGCGGGCCATCCGCTGCCGCTCGTCGGAGACCCCGGCCTCCCTCGCCTGGGTCAGCAGCTGCTGCTGCAGACCGGCGTTCTCGGCCATGCTCGCCGCGAGCCTGCGGTTCGCCTCGCTCACCTCCGCGAGGGCCTGCTCACGCAGTTCCTCGTGCTCCTCGCCTTTCTGGCCGAGCCAGGCGAGACCGCACATCGGGATGATGTTCACGGCGAGGATGAACAGGTAGCCGAGTACGCCGTAGATGTTCGTCTTGGCTATGGGGGCCGCCTGCGCGGTGCCCGCCACGATCGCCACCCCGCTGATGGCGGCCAGCTCCGACGGCCAGGGCAGAATCCGGAAGGCGTAGAAGTAGCCGGCAGGCGTGAACAGCCCGAACCAGGGATCCCTGATCACCAGGATCGCCATGAGCACGATCAGCACGCCCAGGAACAGCCCCATGACCCGCGGGCGCTCCCGCCAGGCCGGATGCAGCGTGAACATCCACAGCATCCACGCCGCCATCAGCGCGCACAGCGCGAGATCGATGGTGAGGGAGTCGCCGTCGGACCGTCTGAGCGCGATCGTGACACCGGTCATGATCGCCAGCAGCACGTACGGCACGACGGTCACCAGTGGAAGCAGTCGCCGACCCCATTGCTCCTGCCGGGGGAGCGGCATCGGATTGCTCATTTGCCTCCTTCCCGCTGCGATCTACTCCCAACGGAACAATTTAGCGGCGGCCAGCCCGAGCACCACCGCGTACGCCGCCATGACCAGCAGTTGCTGCGCGTGCGGCCAGTGCCCCTCGGTCGCCCTCTGCAGTGCCTGGACCGCCGCGCCGAGCGGGGTGCCGTGGCTGATGTAGCGCAGGAGCTTTGGCATCTTGGCGATGGGCACCCACAGGCCGGCGAAGAACATCATCGGGAAGAACAGGATCGTGCCGATCGCCTGCGCGGCCCGCCCGCTCCCGGCCGTCGCGGCAACGAACAGGCCGACCGCCAGGAGCGCGGCGGCGGTGAGCAGCGCGGCGATGACGAACCCCGCGAGCTGCTTCGGCAGCGCCACGCCGTACGCCACCCGGGCCACCACGAGGATCACGATCACCGTGACCGCGATGACGGCGAAGTTGACCGCGAGCTGGGCGGTGAGCAGCCGGACCGGGCCCATCGGCGTCGTCTGCAGTCGGCGCAGGATGCCCTTCTCCCGGTAGCCGGCCAGGACCATCGGCAGGGCGCTGAGCGAGAGGAGCGCGATCGAGAACGCGATCAGAACGGGCACGTAGATCTCGAGCGTCGTGGCGCCGCCGAAGTCCTTCTGCGGCTCCCTGAAGGAGTGGATGCTGCCGAAGATGATCAGTAGCAGCAGCGGGAACCCGACGCCCCAGATGGGCCCGACCCGCTCACGGATGAAGAGCTTCAGCTCGGTGACGGTGAGCCACGCGAGCCCGGAACGCGACGCGGCCGCCGGCGGTGTCGCGGTGGTGGTGACGGGCATGATCATTTCTCCTGGTCCTGGTCTGACCCGGTGGGCTGGTTCTGGCTCGCGTGCCGCTCGGTCTCCGGCTGCCGTCCGGTCAGCGCGACGAAGGCGTCCTCCAGGCTGGCCTGCTCCACGCGCAGTTGCCGCGCCACGACGTTGTTGCGCGCCAGCACGGAGGTGACCGCGTTCAGCGCGTTGTCGTTGCCCGTGACCACCACGACATCGCCCTGGTGGATGACGCTGGTCACGTCCGGCAGGCTGGTCAGCAGCCGGTCGTCGAACGGTACGGACGGCCGGAAGCGGATCCGCTGTTCGGTCTGGACCCGTTCGGTCAGCCCGGCCGGGGTGTCCACCGCGACAACGCGGCCCGTGTCGATCAGCGCGATCCGGTCACACAGCCGCTCGGCCTCCTCCATGAAGTGGGTGACGAGCACGATCGTGACGCCGCGGGAGCGCACGTCCTCGATCAGCTGCCAGGTGTCGCGCCTGGCCTGTGGGTCGAGGCCGGTGGTCAGCTCGTCGAGTACCGCCACCTGCGGGTTCCCGATCAGCGCCAGCGCGATCGAGAGCCGCTGCTTCTGGCCGCCGGACAGCTTCCCGTACCTGGTCGAGCTCTTGCTTGCGAGCCCGAGCGCGTCCATCAGCGCACGCCAGTCCGCCGGTGCCCGGTAGAAAGAGCTGTAGAGCGCGAGTGCCTCCCCGACCTTCAACCGGTTGGGCAGTTCGCCGTCCTGGAGCTGCACACCGAGCCCTTGTGTCAGCTCGGCGCGGTCTCGCTGCGGGTCGAGCCCGAGCACGCTGATCTCGCCCCGGTCCGGCCTGCGCAGCCCCTCGACGCATTCCACCGTCGTGGTCTTGCCCGCGCCATTGGGGCCGAGGATTCCGAAGATCTCCCCCTCCTGGACGGTGAAGGAGACATCGTCGACCGCCACGGTTTCCCCGTAGCTCTTGTGCAGGTTCTGCACCTCGATCACTGCTGGCATGCGGTAGCACTCCCGGCATTCCGTCCATCGCGGTCAGGTGTCTTCAGCCTCGCGAAGTCGGCCCGGACGCGGTATCGACCACCCGGCGAAACCCCGCAGGCCACGGGCTGAAACACCGGCTAGACCGGACGGTTGAGCCGATCCATCGATCGGTTGACCGCGAACCCGCCGGCCGCTGTCTCCCCGCGCACCGGCCCGTTAATTGAGGCTCTTCGCTCGAGTCCGTTTCGGCCGGCCAAGAAGCGCAGCACGGGGTACTCGAGATGCAGCCTTTCAACGGGGTGACCATTCGTGATGGTCGACCTCGCGGCCTGTGGAAATTAGTCGGAGGCTACGGGTTGATTCGTGCTACGTATCGGATATATCGCCTCGATTGAGGCTCGATCGAGGTGTCAGTGTTTGCACGGATGAGACGTGATAGATGCGTCAGTGTTCGCACGGATGTCCCGCCTGATCCAAATCCATAGGGTCACATTATGGCTATTTCACGAAGAGTCATGCTGCCCGTAACAATGGCCGCGGTCACGGTTGTCAGCGGAGCCGGTGTCGCATCCGCCGCAACCTCGACCGCCGGCGCCGCCGCTCCGGCAGCGTCGGCCCGGAGCGTGTCCGCCGCGGCGGCTCCCGGCCTCGGATCGGCCACGGTCCTCGGCAAGACCGAATTCGTCTTCTCCCCCTCGTCCCGTGGCGAAGCCACCGCCCGCGCAAGGGTCATCCACTGCGAGATGGTGTTCGTCGGGGCCAACCACGGCGCGCCTCACCACTCCGGCCACGTGCCGGGCACGGTCAACGTCCGGGTCCGCGTCACCTGCACTCAGGCGATCAGGATGATCCGCGGAAAGATCGGCCTCTTCAGCAACCACGGATCGAAGATCAATGCCTACGGCAGCACCGGGCGGGCCTCCGCCAAGGGCAACGCGGCGCTCGTCTGCCGGACCGGCTACTACCAGGGCGAGTCGGCCGCCCAACTCATCGCGCCCCCCGGGTACAGCCCGCCCACCGTGAACCTCGGCGCCAAGACCGCCAAGGTGCACCTCAAGAAGTGCTGACCCTGGGAATCAGCGATTGACCTCATCGCTGTCCGCCCACACCGGATCGGTCACCTCGACCGGCACGGCCTCCAGCCGCTCATCCGCCAGCACCTCGGCGACGAGCGCCGCTGTGCCGCCGAAATAGGTGGAGTCGAGGTCGACCTCCGTCGCGACACACCAGGCCCGGTCCTCGGGCCAGAACAGGCTGGGTGACTGCGGGAAGAGTGACATCGCCAGTTCCCCGGCGGCGTCGAGCGGGCCCTCGAGCAGGAGATAGCTGCGTTCCGGCAGCTCCACTCGAGGGCCGTTCACGATGTCCGGCGGGAACTCCGGCGGAAGCAGATCCGGCTCCGGAGGCACGTCCCCCTCCGACGTGAAAATGACGGTCGCGCGGCCGTCCGACGTGCCTCCGTACCCGTCCCAGGCGCAGAACCAGCAGCGGTCATCCGACAGGGTGTGCCGGGCCAGGACCTCACACAGCGCCGCCAACATGGCAGGGGGCAGCGTGCCGGGGTCGGGCTCCTCCTCCCAAGGCTTCGCCGCTCGCACATCCGACGCGGGAGTGGCGAGCGCCCGGAACTGTACCCGCGGATGTATCACCCTGCCCGACCACGCGGCCACCTCGGCCCACGTCACAGGGCTTCCGTCAGAGGCCAACGCCGGATGCAGAATCCGGGCGTACGCCTCGAACCCGTGCGGCACCAGAGCCCCCACACCGGATCCGAACGGCCCGACCCCTGCGACCACCCAGTCGGCCGGTGCCACATCCCCCACCGGACGCAGTCGCGAACGCCGAACCATGGTCTGCACCTCCTGCAACCGTCGCTCCGGCCTGTGCCGAAGCCGTCGCCGGCAAGAGCACCACACCGGCAACGAATCCGCCAAGCTCTTCGCCTCGTACCAACCTACGAGGAGACCCTCCGCTCCCGAACGTGTTCTCAGCCGCCAGGTCGCAATGAGGCCGACGCATTCCGCCGGATTACTCCTTGTCGCGCGCGGCGAGTCGTTTGGTGATCTCGACCTTGACCGTCTCGTGCAGTTCGTCCGACGTGAAGCCGAGGTTGCGCAGGATCTGCGCGGCCGGGCTCTCCTCGGCGCGGATCAGGCCCAGCAGCGTGTGTTCCGTGCCGACCCAGGCGTGGCCGAGGTCGGCCGACGCGCGGCGTGTCTGCTCGATGGCCTCCTTGCTCTCCGGCCGGAACGCGATGTGACCCCGCGGCGCCTTCTCCCCGGCCGGCGGCATCGCTTCCTCGATCGCGTCGCGGATGCGTTGCTCCGACTCGGTCTTCGCCACCAGCACCTCGTACGCCAGGCCCCGCCGCTCGCCGAGCAGGCCGAGCAGCATGTGTTCGGTGCCGATGAAGTCGTGCTTGTGCGTTCGGGCGGCCTCCTGCGCCAGCACGATGCTGTGCCGGTTCAGGTCGGTGAACCGCTCGAACGCGGCGGGCGCGTGGCGTTGCTGGGCGGCCTGTTTGGACACCCCGATGGCGTCGCCGATCTCGCTCCACGACGCGCCGGCCTGCTTGGCCTTGCCGACGTAGTGGCCGACGAGCTGGTCACCGAGGTCGGACAGGGTCTGGGCACGGAGTTGCGCCTCGCTGATGCGGGCCAGGCCGTTGGCGTCGGGGAGTTCCTCGTCGAGACGGGCGATCAGGTCAGCGAGGCTGATGTTGAGTGGACTCATGCGTCAATCGTAGATTGACGATCCTAAATCGTCAATCTGTAGTTGACTCGCGTTTTAGGTGCGCTCGGCGCGGGCCGCGAGTTCGTCGTCCCGCGGGTAGGCCGACGCCGAGCAGGGCCAGGCCGTACGGTGGGGCGACGGCGGGAGGTGGCGGGGACGCGTCGTGCAGGACGAAACCTTGCTGCCCGGCGCTTCCAGGCCCTCCCTCAACCGCGGTGACGGATCTCGTGGTCACCGAACTTTCAGCGCTTCCTGTCCGCGGCCGGCCCGGCTACGGAGCGCGGCACCCGGCCCGCCCGCTCCCGATGCTGCGCTGGTGACATGGCCGGAAGGAGTCGAAGTAGCCGGTGGTGAGCGTGCCGACGCCGGTCACGTCGTCGTAGCCCGGGGTCGCGGCCAGGCTCTGGTCGAGGCCGAAGGTGTCGAGGTAGGGCTCGGTGGGGAGCCCCGGGATCTGGTTGGCGACCGGTCCCGCGGCGAATATGGGAACGCCCTGGCCGAGCGGATGGTCGGTGACGTCGTGGTAGGCCGAGGTGCCGTGGCGCGCGTAGATGACCGGGTTGGCGAACCCGATCGGCTCGCCCGCGGCCTGCTGGGCGTCGGCCTGCATGCCCGCGAACTCCGGCGTCGCGACGCTGGTCCCGCCGACGGCGATCTCCCGGTAGCCGGGCGGCAGCCCCTGGCCAGGGGGCACCGTGAGGCCGGCGCGGACGCCGGTGCCGTCGCCGGCGTCGGCCGCGACATCGGGCACGACGCGCATCGGCACGCCGGATCCGTGTGCCTGGCTGAGCGCCTTGGGCACCGTCTCACGCTGGTAGGACGGCTGCCCGAGCACGTCGCTGGTGCCGCCGCCCCCGCCAAAGGCGAACGCGCCCGGCGGCTGCGCCCAGCTCTTCCCGTCCGGGGTCAGCCCGACGATGTGGTCACCCCAGCCGGTCTCCCACAGGTACTGACCGTGCGCCCCGATCGCCAGGCTGGTGCCGCCCACCGCCGTCACCCACGGGTCGCCGGCGGGGTAGCTGATCGCGGGCTTGGAGGGGATGGGATGGCATTCCCCGCTGATCTGGCAGTTCGATCCGTCACCGTGGTCCGCGGTGCCGTTGTAGAAGCCGATCCCCTCGGCCGCACCCCGCTGGAAGATCTGCTCGTAAGCGGCGATCAGCCCGGGCGAGGGGTCGGGATCGTAGTGTCTGATAGTCCGCCCGCTGACGATCCCGGCCAGGTGCCGGTCGGTGACGGTGCCAAGCTCGTCGAGCATCGACAGGGCCTGATCGTCGTCGTCGCATTTCGCGCCGAGGTAGACGATGTCCGCGTCGGGCGCCATCCCGTGCACGGCCTCGATGGCCATGTAGTCCTCGGCGAACGGGAACTCCCGGCCACCGCACGAGGCGTCCAGCCCAGGCGGGATGATCTCGGTGAGCTGGCCGGGCCGCAGCGGCACGCCATGGTCGCTTGCGAATCGCGCCACATCGCCCGGAGTCGCGGCGTTGCGCCCGGGGCCGACCACGGCGACTCGCACGCCCTTGCCGGTCAGGCCGGCCGGAACCCCGTAGGCGCTGCGGAGCTGCTGCGAGGTGTAGCCGCACCCCGCGTAGGGCGCCGTCCGGCCGTAGGCGGGCGGCAGATTCGTCGCCCGCCGTTGCCCGAAATACTCCGAGCAGAGCAACGCCGCGGCCGCAACGGACCCGGCCCGTGCCGATCCGGTCGCACGCGAGGCCGGGGCGGTGGTGCCTGCGCGGCCCGGTGAAGCCGGAACGGTCTCTGCGCGGCGCGGTGAAGCGGGAGCGGTCTCTGCGCGGCGCGGTGAAGCGGGAGCGGTCTCTGCGCGGCGCGGTGAAGCCGGAGCGGTCTCGGTGCGGCCCGGCGCGGCGGGCGTGCCGCCCGCCGCGGGTTCGCCGTCGGAGCCGGGCAGGCCGATCTCGGTCGGCGCCATGGTCAGCACGGCCCCGGCGACCCGCGCCGGGACGCTGAGCCGCGCCCGCGGTGGGGGCGCCTGCTCGGTGAGCGCACCGACCCGGTAGCCGTGCCAGGCGGCACCGAACGCGCGCGCGGCCTCGGCCGCACTCCCGCGCACCGACAGGTAATGCGGGTTCGCCGCGGTGACGCGTAGCCCGGCGGCGGCCAGCCAGGACCGCACCGCCGTGACCTGGCCGCGCGCCGGATCGAACCGCCGCCGTACCTCGGCGGGCGTCAGGTAGCGATGGAACAGCGCGCCGTGTGGGTCGGCGACCGCCGCCGCGTAGGCCGCGAGCCCACGCGGGTCGCGCCCGGCCAGGTACACCCGGGCGGCGATCGGCGCACCGGCCGGCGCCGACCCCAGATCCGCGGAGTCGGTGCCCCCGGCCTTCGGCGGCAGCGTCCACAGCGGCACGTAGCCCGGCAGCCCGTGCCGCCTGCCGGCGGGGCCGTGCCCGGCCGCGAACGCGGCGGCGGGGGACGGCACTCCGGCGCACGCAATCGCGACACCGGCCGCCGCGACGCCCAGGATGCCACCGCCCCGCGGACGGCGGCCGACCGGCGTCGGAACGCGCATTGATCTCACCTCGACGAGGGAAGGGTGTCTCGGACCATGATCTCGAAGCTATCCGCGCAGCCCTCCGCCCGGAATACGGCTGACCTCCGTATTCGCCTGGGGGATTTCCCCCAACCCGTGCGCCGGCCGGGCTTCGCCCGTACGCAGCACCCTCCCCTACGGCGCGGGTGGGCTCGGCTGGAAGCGGCGCATTGGGTAAGGCGGCCTTGAGCTCGTCACGCACTGGCTGCGTCCGTGTGGGCGAGGCGGTAGGAGTCGGTGCCGGTTTCGATGATGGTGCCGCCGAAGGTGAGTCGGTCGACGATCGCGGCGCAGAGGCGGGGCGGCGTCTGGTTTGCGCTCAAGCGAGGGGTCGACTTCGACAAGATCAAGACGGTTCGCGCACCGCCATGCCATGGGGGTGGCGTCCCGCCATGGTGCGAACCCGCCGCCCGCTCCTCCGCTCCAGCTCTTGCTCCACCTATCGAAATTCGATAGATTTCCATCGCGACTCGATGGAAGGATGGGCCATGGGAAAGCTGACAGTGCGCGCGCTGCGCGCCGTGCTCGTGGTGGGGCTCGTCGGCACCGTTTCCGTACAGGCATTGATGGTGTGGACGTTGGTCAGCGGGAACGACCCGGAGGACGGGTCGCTCCCGCTGACCTCGCTGCGCGTGATCACGATCCTGGGCATCGGGACGGTCCAGGTCATCGGGGTCTGCGTGTGGCGGCTGGTGACGATGGTGCGACGCGGAACCGTGTTCTCCCACGCCGCCTTCCGGTACGTGGACGTCATCATCGGCGCGATCGTGGCGGCTGCGCTCGTGTGGTTCGCGGTCACGGCCCTCAATGCGCCGGGCCAGCGGGACGACCCAGGCGTCACCGTCATCATGGGCGGGGTCGGCATGGCCATCCTGGGGGTCGCGCTCATCGTGCTCGTGCTGCGGATGCTGCTCGCCCAGGCCGTCGCGCGCGACGTCGAAGCGGCGCAGATGCAGGCCGAGCTGGACGAGGTGATCTGATGCCGATCGCCGTCGACATCGACGTGATGCTGGCCAAACGGAAGATGTCGGTGGGCGAGCTCGCGGACCGCGTAGGGATCACGCCCGCCAACCTGGCGGTACTCAAGAACGGCCGCGCCAAGGCCGTGCGCTTCACGACCCTCGCCGCGCTCTGCGAGGTGCTCAAGTGCCAGCCAGGCGACCTGCTGCGCTGGGAGGCCGAGGACGCCGCGGACGGATGACGCGCCCCACAGCAACCACCGACCGCGGGGGTCCGGGGGCTCGGCCCCCGGGCGGAATCGCGGGCCGTGGCGAAGCCGAGCAAAGCTCGACGAGCAGGCGAAGCCGCCTCGTGGGCACAGCTGGATTCGAATCAGATGCGCCCTATCCGAGGCGCTCCTGTTCGCTACCTCGGAAAATGCCGCCTGACCTGCTGATACAGCATCCTTCGACGCCTGACACACGTTGACACGGATTGCCATAGATGTACTCTCGATCTGGCACGTAGCTGGCACGCGTGGAGGGTCGCAGGGATGGCGAAGCGCAACGGCAAGAGGTACTTCGGAAGCGTCCGGCGACTTCCGTCCGGGCGGTATCAGGCTCGGTACACCGGACCGGACGGGCTGACGCACACCGCCAAGACTCCCGAGGGCAAGCCGCTGACGTTCGACACCCAGGGCGACGCCGACGCGTGGCTTGCCCTGCGGCACAGCGAGATCCTGCGCGGCGCGTGGCTCCCGCCGGCCGAACCGAAGGCGGCGCCGGTCCTGTTCCGTACGTACGCGACAGCGTGGCTTGCCGGACGGGACCTGGAGGACACCACGGCGGACCACTACGAGCAGCTGCTCCGCGACCACATCCATCCGACGTTCGGCGGCGCGCCGGTCTCGGGCATCACTCCGGCCGCCGTACGGGAGTGGCACGCGGACCTGAAGGACCGCACCGGGCCGACGGCGCGGGCGCACGCCTACGCGCTGGTGCGCACCATCATGAACACCGCCGTCGCCGACGATGTGATCTCGGCGAACCCGTGCCGTGTCCGCGGCGCGGGCCAGTCCAAGCGGGCAAAGAAGATCCGACCGGCGACGCTGGCCGAGCTGGAGACCCTGGTGTCCGCGCTGCCCGCCCGGTACCGGCTCATGGCGCTGTTCGCCGCCTGGTGCGCGCTGCGGTTCGGCGAGCTCACCGAGCTTCGCCGCTCCGACGTCGACGTCAAGAACGGCGTCATCAGGGTGCGCCGTGGCGTCGTGAGCACCAAGCGCAGCGGCCGAAAGGTGAAGGATCCCAAGTCCGAGGCGGGCAAGCGGGACGTCAACATCCCGCCGCATCTCATGCCGCTGGTCAAGGCGCACCTACGCGACCACGTCACCGGCGGCCGCGATGCCCTCCTGTTCCCGGCCGCCGGTGACCCAACAGTCCACATGGCGCTGTCGACGCTGTACAAGGTCTACCGCCCGGCGCGGGCGAAGGCCGGGCGCTCGGATCTCCGGTTCCACGACTTGAGGCACACCGGCGCTGTGCTCGCAGCGGCCACCGGCGCGACGCTGGCCGAGCTGATGGCCCGCCTCGGCCACTCGACGGCCGGGGCCGCGCTGCGCTACCAGCACGCGGCCCAGGATCGCGACCGCGTCATCGCCGACGCGCTGTCCAAGCTCGTGAGCGGCACCGTGACGCCGATTCGCACGGAGGGCACGGCGTAGCCGCGGCTACTTCTTCTTCCGCTGATCCCTGCTCAGATGCTCCTCAAGCGCCTCGTTGACCACATCCGAGGCGCTTTTTCCTTCCCGCTTGGCCTTGTCCTTGACGGCATCCCACCGGCCGTCCGGGATGCGCACCGAGCGCACGGGCTTCTCAACCATGATCTCCTCCTGCGTCATGCCTGTAATACGAATCATGGCATCTAGCAGGAGTTAAGGTCTTGCGGATACGACATACGAAGGTCTACCGTAATACGAAATCCAGGATCTACCTGGACATAAAGGCGGCCCCGAACGGGTGGTGACGCACTCGCCGGGGCCTGATCGGACGATGGAGGTCCGACTGTGAACGATCCTACGAGCAACCCCCGCCCCGATGAGGACTCCCTCGTGCGTCTCGACCGTCGGGCCGGGTACGTCGCCGGTCGTCGCGACGCGCTCGCCGAGCAGGCCAAGACGCCCGCTGTGGATTGGCGCTTGCGGTACGCCAGGGAGACGCTGGAGGCGTCCAGGACCGCACCGGCCGAGCGCGACCAGGCGGCGCTGTGGTGGGGGAAAACCGAAGCCGCCCTTGAGGCGCTGCTGCAGTACGTCGACGAGCAGGCGGGTCGGGCATGAGTGCGGCGAAGCGGCCCTACTGGCTACCCGAAGGCTGCCCGCCCTGGTGCCTTCGCGTGCCTGAGCACAGCAACGATGACCACCCGGACGACCGCACCCACGCCGGAGAGGACGCGTCGGTGACGTTGACGGCCGCCGACCCGCTCGACCTCGACGGCGAGGCGGAGGAGATGAGGCTGTACCTCCTCCAGCACTACCGGGAGCGCGAGCCGCTCATCTGGCTGGGCCGGAATGAGACGAACCAGGGCGGACACCTGACGCTCGACGAGGCGGAGGAACTGGCGGGAGAACTGCGTCGACTGGTGAAGATCGCGCGCGACGAGTGAACTGTCCCGCGCGGGACAGTCGAGGGGGTGACGGAATCCGTCACCCCCTCTCGCATGTCTGCGGTCAGTCGCCGGCGTCGTCCTGCTCGACGACGAACACGCCCATACCGGTCACGGTCTCGACGAGGCCGTCATCTTTGAGCACCTGCACCGCCTTGCGGAGCGTGTCGCGGGCCACCCCAAACTCCTGTTCCAACTCGACGAGGCTGGGGATGCGGCGGCCGGGCGGAATATCGCCAGATTCGATGCGTTTCCGCAGTACAGCGGCCACTTGCCGGTAGGGCGGTACCGGGCCGTCGCGATCAATGCTCGTCACTCTCCGACCGTATGCGGCCACCCGTTACCGACCATAGCTAGCCCCTGGGGTAGACGGGGGTAGTACACCCTCCTAGCCTGGCGTTATGGCGAGCGACGACGCACAACGACTCAGTGATCTCCAAGCGAAGTGGGGCCGATCTTGGCTCATCTGGCGCGGGCGACACGGCATCCACGAAAGCGGCGACTGGATCGCCTCCCGGATCAACGACACGGCCGGACCCGACCCGACCGTGATGCGGGACTCGGCCGCGGCGCTGAACGAGGCCCTGCACAGACAGGAACGCATGGCACGGCGCGGCGTACAGCCGCTCACGATCTCCGACGCGGCGCCGGATCTCTCCGAGGCGGGCCCGCAGTGAGCGGCGGCGCGGGCTTCGATCGGGAACTCGCAGCGTTCCGGCTCATCCTCGACCTGGTCCCCGTGGCTGGACACCCTCCGCGCGGCAGTGTCCAGCAGCTCGAGCGCCTCCAAAGGCTCGACCCGGAGGCGGCCGAGCGCATCATCGAGCAGGGCGGCGAGCGTGGCTGAGATCGAGATCGACCGCGACGGGCCTGTCGCCCCGTACCGCCAACTCGCCAACATGCTGCGAGAGCGCATCAGGGCGGGTGAGATCCCGCCCGGCGAGCGCATCCCCTCGGAGGCGCGCCTGCACACGGCGACGGGATGCGCTCGGGCGACGATCCGGCGCGCTGTCGGCGTCCTCGTCGACGAGGGGCTGGTCACGACGGTTCCGTATCGGGGGACATACGTTCGCGACCAGCCCGACGAGTAGAGCCCCCGCGCGGTCCATGCCATCGGCCCGACCAGGGCCGCGCGGGACGAGAACCGCCCGCCCCCACCAGTGAGGGGGGCGGGCGGTTCGCTATCTGGCCGCCACAGCCCCCGTACGCGCGGTGTACGGGGGCTGTGGCATGAGAACGGCCGCCCCCGGAGGATGTGAGGGGCGGCCGTTCTGTTGGGCGCAGGCGGTGTCTCCGGCCCGCAAAGGAACCGGGCCTCGGCCGCCTTCCGTCCGGGCGCGCGGTGTGAATGAGAAGTGAAGCACCGCGGCCGGTGAGGTTGACGCCCGGTCTAGCTGGTCTTGTTCTGCAGCATGCGGAATCCGAGGTCATTCACGCTGTTGGAGCCCACGCGGGCCCATGCGAAGAGTCCGCGCTGCCCGGTCGGCCGGCCGGTGGACGGGTCGAACAGGTGCTGTACGGGCTCGACCTGCATGCCCGCGCGCTGCGCCACCACCAGGTTCGTGAAGTCGCCGACGATGAGCAGGTTCGCCGCGGTGGTGCCGGTCACCAGGTCGGCCATCCACTCGTTCTCGACGTACTCCCGGCCGAACAGCTTCTCGACGGACTCCTGCGTGAGGTTGATCGAGAAGTTGGCGCCGGAGTCGACCTGCCCCGTGCCGAGCTGGCGCACGCCGTTTTCGACGTTCGTCGAGGACATCCACGACGCGGTGCGGCGGAACCGGCGCGGCAGCGCGTCCCACAGCTTGTAGACGTCGCCGGCCGCGAACGTGCCGGCCGTGGTGGTGGCCACCTGAACGTTCGTGTTGGCCGCGAGCGCGGTAACGATGCCGCGCGGCTCGTTGGTGCCCGACCCGAGCGTGATCTTGTTCGTGACCAACTCGGCGTAGCCCTCCGTCAGGAGGCGGCCCATCTCGCTCGCGAACCCTGGGTAGTCCTGCCCGACCTCGATCGAGTACGGGACGAACCCGCGGGCCATGTAGACCGGCACGGTGGGCTGAGCGAGCGTCGGGGAGTCGTCGGAGACCACCGTGCCCTCGTTGTCGAACGACCAGGTGACACCGGCGCTGGACACGCCCTTCCACTGGTTCGTGGTGATCGTCTCGACCCGCGAGATTCGCAGGATGGCGTCGATGTCGGCCGTGCCCTGCGCGGTGAGGATGATCGTCGGGTCGATGAACACCGGCACGCCGAACCCGCCGGCCGTACCGGTGGCCTCGGCCATGGACCGCGAGTGGGTCTGCTCGAAGCTCTCCAGCCGCCGCAGCGCGGTGATCTCGTCGTTCGTCAGCATCGGCGGGCGACCGGCCATCCCGGCCGCGAGCATGGTGAGGAACGCCGACCGGTAGTGCGGGTCCTCGGTGATCACCGTACGCATCGCGAGGTAGGAGACATCGACGTTGTCGTCGCTGTGGGAGCGCAGCAGTCCGTCGAGGTGGGTCCTCTGCTCGTCGGACAGGTGGCGCGCGTTGCGGCGCGAGTCGTCGAGCAGCGCGCGGGCCCGGTCACGGGCGGCATGCTGGCCGTCGAACGGGTCGACCTGGCGCATGAACTCCGGTGACGGCTTGCCAGCGTCGCCCGGCTCGAATCCGGCCCGACCGCCGGCGACCATGGCACGTAGCTGCTCGCGGTACTCATCGCGCGCTGCCTCGGCCTCGTCCTGGGCGACCTGGAAGCCGCGCATCAGCCGGTCGAAGCGCTCGGACTCGCCTTCCGTCAGGTCGCGCCCGAGACCCTGACAGCGGGTGTGGATCTCGTTGGCCTCGGCGCGCAGACGGGCCGCCTTGTCCCGCGCCTCCTTGATGATCTTGTTCAGCTCGTCGAACGATCGCATGGGGGTTACTCCCGAGGGAACGCCGCGCACGCACGCGGCGGAACGAATGAGGGTCTGCCGGTCCAGGGAGGCCGTACGGCGGCCCTGCGGCGTCTCATCTCGGGAGGCCCGTGGCGGCCCGAGGTACTGCAACCGGGAGACCCTGCGGCGGCCCGGTGACGCCATAGGCGTCAGGACTCCATGATCTCATGCCGGATCCCCGCCCGTCAGCTCCCGAACGTCGTCCGGCACGGTGCCGACCAGCTCGACGCGCACCGGCGCGTCAGGGTCGACCAGCACCACGCGCGGCACGCGCACCAGCGGCCGGCCGCCCCACCAGATATCGAGCGCCTCGCCATCGTCGGCCACCGCGACGTCGGCCTCTTCCGTCTCGCGACACCATGCGGAGCGCGCGGCCCGGTCGTCCTCGTCCAGATGCGCGATGCAGTGCGCGATCAGCTCATCTTTGTGCCAGGTCCTCATCGTTTGATCCTCTCCGGCCCAGGAGGCCCGGTCATCACGGTCTGTGACTGAATTCATGATCGCGGCAGGCGCGAAACTACTGAGCGCGCGGGGAGAGAAACGGGCGCTAGGGCGGCGGGTCGCCCGCTGTCACGTTCTGCCGTCACGCGGCGGCCCCCCTACCTGCACAAACGCTGTCCGTTTTCGGCGCAACACTCTGACCTGCATTGATGTCGCTCACGTTGCGTCACGTCGAGTCGTCACTATCTGTTGCTCATTCGTGTGATGTGACGCTCGTGTGGTGGGGTGCCTGCCTCCCCTGCCCGTGCCCGTCGCGCCATCCGGCGACGAGCGCGGCGTAGCACCAGCCGAGCGCGACGACGAGTGCGCCAGCGGACCAGCCGAGCGCGTACGGAATCGCGACGAGCAGCGTGAGCAGGATCCGCCGGACGGGGATGCTGGGCCGTGGCGCGTGGGTGGTGGCGTCGAGGATCGTCATGCGTCGTCCCTTCCGAGGATGCGGTCGAGTTCGCGGTCGAGGTAGGCGCGTACGGCTTCGGGGTGGCTGTCGAGGAAGGCACGCAGGGCCGCCTCGTCCATGCGCCGTACGTACTTCACGTAGGCGGCCGGGCCCTCTTCGACGAGGAAGGCGGCTTCCTGGTAGATCACGTCCGCCCAGGGCAGCGCCTCCTCGTCGGTGACGATCTGCTCGGTGAGGTGGCCGACGCGCTCACGGAAGCGGCGCAGAGCGTCGGTGGTCAGTTCGGGGTCGGTCATGATCGGTCCTCACAGTTCGGATGCGCGGTCTGGCCACGCTGGGTGATGATCATGGGTCCCCCGCACGCACTGCACGGGGGACGGTGGGAGGTGTCCGCTACGTGCGCTACCTCGGCTACACCGCTGGTCACGGGCATGGGGCCGGTAGCGGGTAGCGCTTGGTGTCCGCTACCCGCTACCTCGCCTACGCCGTTGACCTGGGCAGTAGCGCCGGTAGCGGAGGTAGCGGCACCTGCCTGCCTCGGGAGGTAGCGTGACCACGCATCGTGAAGGTGATCACGGCGGTAGCCCTTGCGGTTGATCCCGTCCGCCTTGACGTCGACGGAGGTAACGCCGTACGGCTTGAGCAGCTTGGCCAGGTCCCGCGCGTTCAGCGGCCGGCCGTACCAGTCCGACCATGGGGACTCATCCAGCTTGTGCAGTCGTTCGAGGATCGTCGCCCCGTGCAACGCGTCGGCGTCCTCGAACACGGTCCGCAGGTCGACGAGCAGCCGCACGCCGACCGTGGTGTCCTCGTCGGCAGCGTCGGTGAGCGCGCGGCACGCCTGGCGGGCCCGCTCGGGCCACGTGCCGCGCGCCAGGTCGGCGACCGCGACGAGGGATTCCCAGTTGTCGGCGGCCCGGTCCTCCACGGGCATGTCCGGTTCGGCGTCGCCCAACTCGTCGAGGTGGTGGCGGATCCACGCGGTGAGGCGCTCTCGGAGGCTCTGCAGGGGTGGCCCGTCGCGGCGCGACCGGAACGGCTTGACCGTCTCGCCCGGCGCGCGGCGGCGCATCCGGACCATGACCGCCCGGTCCTCGATGGTGTCGGGCATGGAGCCGATGCCGGCGAGCGCGGCCATGGAGAACGTCGGGCAGTGCTCCGGACGCCGGAGTGTGGCATCCCACCGGACGTAGGGGCGGTTCCGCTGGTGCCCGGCGTTGAGGATGCCGCGCAGGTCCTCGTGGTTGTCCGCGGCCTTCTTGCCGAACACGGTGTCCGCCTCGTCGAGGAGGATCGTGGGCGGCTCCTCGCCGATCGAGCGCACCAGCGCGGCCGGGGAGATGTTGACCGCGATCAGCGGGTCGTGAGACGTGGCCTCGATGATGTCGAGCAGCCTCGACTTGCCGCACCGCTTCTCCGGCGCGGTGATCACGAGGCGGGTCGCGTGCTGCCAAGCGGGCTGCGCGTGGGTCGCGGCGATCCACAGCGTGACCGCGTCGCCCGCCTCCTGCGACGGCATGATGACGTACCGGGCGAGCGCGGCCCGCACGTCGTCGAGCAGCTCGGCGCCGGGCCCGTCTCCTGCGGCCGGCCGGACGGACGGCCCGCACGCGAAGCATGAGCCGTCCGGGTCGAGCAGGTGACCGCGCGGACAGGTCTCGCCGGTCATGCGGCGGCCCCCGCGCTGTCGTACAGGTGGAAGTCGACCGTCAGCGGCTGATGCCGGATGCATCGGTCGTCGTCGACGTATCCCGGCTTGGTCATGCAGCCACACGGACATCCGGTCAGCGACCGGAGTACCGTGGAGAAGCCGTCAGCCGCCGCCCGCGCTGACTTTTCGACCGCCCGGGGTGCCGCCCCCGGGCGGTTCTCGTTGGGGGACATCAGGCCGCGTCCCCCGCCGTGGGGATGGGCCGGAGGATCTTCTCGTCGACCTCGTTCAGGTCGACCTTGATCAACCGGGGCCCGGCGCGGTAGCCGGTGAGTAGACCCTGCGAGATGTATCGGCGGATGGTGCGGGTCGACAGGTCGGCGTACTCGGCAGCTGCGGCGATCGACTCAAGCCGTCGCTGCGTGGCCGTGGTCTTTGGGGGGCGAGCCACGGAGGGCACTCCTCGCGGATATGGCAGACACGCCTCACGGCGTGTCTGCGGTAATCCGCGAGTGGTGGCTCCTCCCTCTACGAGGCGCGATGTCCTCGCCGTACGGGTGCCTCTGTGCCAGTTTTCAGGGCTCCGGCTCGCGACGCCCGAATGTCCGGGCGTGTCAACGACTGTAATCACATGGCTGTAGTTCGCGCAACATCAGCCCTGTCGTATGGCACGGGACTGGCACGAAATGAGAGAGCCTCGGCGAAAATGCTGTCTGACCTGGGGCTATATGGGTGGGCACAGCTGGATTCGAACCAGCGACTCCTGGTTTGTAAGACCAGTGCTCTAACCACTGAGCTATGCGCCCGCTGCCGGGGGAACCGGCGACCGGCCACAGCCTACCGGGATCTTCCCCCTACCTGCGAAACGAAATCAGGCCACCGGCCGCCAGGCGCCGAAGATGTCACCGGCGCCGCGCGAGGAGACGTACAGGTGGCCGTCCTCGGCAAGGGCGAGGGCGAACACCTGGCCGGTGCCGTCGGTGGCGACCATGGGGACGCCGATCGCGGGGAAGGGGAGGGCGGGCGGGGGGACGCGGCTGCCGGTGGGGACCGGGGCCTCGCCGATCTTGTGGAAGACCGCGCGTAGTGGGGTCGCGGGGTCGCTCCACCGGTGGCCGGTCTCCTTCACCTGGCGGATCGCCGTCGAACCGGCTACCTCGTACACGAGGGTCGCGTTGCCGCCGGCGTCGCGGGTCGCGGTGATGGGGCCGCCCGGCCGTACGCCGGGGACCGCGCCGGCGTATACGAAGGTGCATCCGCGGCTCTGTCGCCACTGGAGCAACTGCGTACGGGTCGGGGCGAAGAGCTCGATTCCGGCGTTGCCGCCGACGGCGTCCATGCCGTCCTGGATGTCCCGGCCAGGCGGGATCGTCCGGGCCTGCTTGCGCGCGGTCGGGGGCGTGGTCGTCGGGCCGCCGGAAGGGGCGGTGGTCGTGGGCGCCGGTGAGGCCGGAGTGGTCTTCCCCGGTGTCGGCCGGGGCGGGGTCGGCGACGGCGTGCCGCCGGTCGCCGGGGTGGTGCTCGTGCCGGGCAGTGGCAGCGAAGGCAAGATGTGCCGGGGACGCCGGGACGGTGAGGCGCTCGGGGTCGCGGAGGGCGACGGGGAGCCGCTGCTCGGCGGGGTGGTCGGGGCCGTCGTACGGGGCGTGGGGGAGGAGGGTGCCGCGGCGCGCCTCTGGACGGCCCTGGCGGCCGGGCCGCGTAGTTCCTGCCAGGACGGCGTCCAAGAGCCGTTCGCCGCCTGGCACTTCACGCTGACGCCGCCTTTGGCGTTGCGGACGAACACGGCGTTGCCGCCGTTATTGCCGGACACGGCGACGGGCGTGCCGGTCGCGGCGCCGAGGGAGGTCCAGGTCGCCGTCCACCGTCCGCCGGCGTACCGGGGCCGTACGGCGACGAGCGCGCCGCCCTTGCGGGCGAAGACCTGGCCGTCGGCGGTGGTGAGCGATGGGTCGAGGTCGCTGCCGCCGAGTGACGCGGGGCCGGCCCACCCGGTGGGGGTCTGCCACCACGTGTAGAGGCGGCCGGACAGGACGACGAAGGCCTGGAGTCGTCCGTTGCCGGCGCGGGTCGTCCAGGAGGCTCCGCGCGGCCAGCGGTAGCGCATGCGCTCCTGCCACGAGGCGAAGTTCTTGGCCTCGGGGTTGATCCGGTAGTCGTGGGCCCGGTAGTCGGCGAAGTAGCGCTCTTTGGCCGTACGGTCGGCCTTGCCGAGGTTCACCGGGGTGTCGGTGAGGTTGTAGTCGCGGTAGTCGACCTGAACGAGGGGCTGCTTGGAGGAGTGCACCGCCTCGGTGGCGAATCCCGCCGCCGCCACGTGGTCGGTGTGGTCGGCGGTGTACCGCCGGTCGGGGGCCGGGTCCTGCGTCCGTACGACCGTGGGGCGGTACCGCTGGAACAGGGTGACCAGGGCGTGGACGACGTCGGCGTGGGTGTAGCAGTGGGCGTACGGCGAGTGCTTCGGCGTCACGGTCGCCGCGCACTTGACCGAGCGGTGGTCCGCCAGGAGCTGGGCGGTCGCCCGTCTGCCGATGCGGGGGCGGGGGTCGCGGCCGTCGGGCAGGCTGAGGAACGCCAGGTGGATGTCGGGGCGCGCGGTGAGCGTGTGCACCTCGATCTTGACCCGGCCGGAGCGTACGGTCTCCACCCGCCAGCCGTCCCGGACCCCGGCCATGGCGGCGTATGCCGAGTGCAGTCCCTGGCGACGTTGTGCGACGTACGCGTGGGGGTTGTAATGGTCCTTGATCCCGGCGTGTCCCTCGCCCGCGGTCAGCACGACCGTCGTGACGCCTTCGCCGCGCCGGATGTCCTGTGCCAGGTCCGGGGACATGAACAGAAGATCGTCATCTGGGTGGGCGACGACCTGGACGAAACCGGTCCGCGCCGCGAGTGTCTGCCCCTGCGCGGCCCGTACCGGACTCGCGATTCCGAGAAGACCGACACATGTCGCCGCCGCGGCCAGACCCGCGATCGCACGCGCAGGGCTACCCGCCACGCTCGCTCCCCCTCAGTCCTGCGGTCGTCCGCCGCAGGAGCGAGAGGATCATGCCATACGTTAAGTTGAAATTTGGTTAATTGTCGGTTTATCCCGGTTGGCCAGGGTTCGGACCCTGGTGTAGGACGCGGCTGAGCGCCGCGGCTACTTCCTCGGACAGCCCCGGGGCGCCGGCGGACACGCGTGTCTCGGGCGTCCGCTCGGCGGCGCGGATCTGCCCACAGGTGCGGCACTCGACCTCGCCGAGGCGGCACACCAGGGTCGTCGACCCGCACGCCGTACAGTGATCGAGCTCACCGGCCCAGTCCCGGCCGTTCTGGCAGTCGGGGCAGACCAGAACCTGCCGGTCCTCGCGCACCCCGCGTCGCCAGGGGCTCGGGCCGTGGTCCGGGTCCGTCTGCCGGGCCCCGCAGCGGTAGCAGGGCATGGCGCCTCCGGTGGGATCCGGGACCGGGCCCGTACGGGCCCGGTCGCAGGAGGTCAGGAGATGTCGGCGAGCGCCTTTCGGTACTCGTCGAGGTCACGGGCGTCGGGGATGGCGTTCTCCACCTTCCACCGCACGGCACCGGTCTTGTCGATGATGTAGGTGCCGCGCGTCGCGACGCCCCTGTTCTCGTCGAAGATCCCGTAGGTCTTCGCCACCTCGCCGTGCGGCCAGAAGTCCGACAGCAAGGGGAACCGGTAGTGCTCCTGGTCGGCCCAGGCCCGGTGCGCGAACACCGAGTCGACCGACACGGCGAGAACCTGCACGTCGTCGCCGCCCAGGGTGGGCAGTTGGTCGCGGATGGCGCACAGCTCGCCCGTGCACACGCCGCTGAACGCCAGCGGGTAGAAGACGAGAACCACGGTCTTCTTCCCCTGGAAGTCCGACAGCTTGACCGGAGTGCCGTGCTGGTCGGTCAGCTCGAAGTCCGGTGCGGTGTCGCCGACCTCAACCGCCATGTCGTGAACCCTTCCTCGCCGAGTCTGTGGCCGGACGCCAGTCTGCCACTGCACGCCACGGCGGATCACGGGACACCCGACGTATGAAACGCCTCACACGCCGGTCAGCCCTCTCCCCGCACGGTCCGCTCCTCGGCGGTAAAGGTCAACGCCGCGCCTTGGGTGACACCAGACGCGTGCCCGACCACTCCTGGGCCGCGCTGATGCTCTTGGTCTGCGACAGCCCGGCCGTCTGTGCGGCCTCGAGGATGTCGCTCGGCTCGACGTGGCCTTCGCGCCCCGCCTTCGGCGTGAGCAGCCAGATGTGGCCGCCGTCCGCCAGTGTGGTCAGTGCGTCGGACAAGGCGTCGAACAGATCGCCGTCGTCCTCGCGCCACCACAGCAGCACGACGTCGACGACGTCGTCGTAATCCTCGTCGACCAGCTCGTTGGTCGAGACCGACTCAATGGAGCTCCGCAGCTCCTCGTCGATGTCGTCGTCGTAGCCGATCTCCTGCACCACCTGGTTCGGCTTGATGCCGAGCCGTTCGGCCAGGCTGCTCTGCGCCTGACCCGCGGTCGCGCTCACGAACGTCCTCCCTGTGTTGTGGGCCGCGATTGTCAAACATGCCCATGAATCTTCTTTACCGCCCGACCTTCCGGGTGCGGCATTGCCGGACAGTTCACACGGCCGACCACCCCGTGCGCAAGTGTCTGACCCGCAAGTGAGCGAACACGGCCACTTCTCTCAACTACCGCTGATGAAGCTGAGTCGCACCTTGCGCACGACATTGTCCACGTTGAGGTCGACCACAGCCACCGATTGCCAGGTGCCCAGCGCCGGTTTCCCGTCGATCACCGGGATCGTGGCGTAGGGCGAGACGAACGCCGGCATCACGTGAGATCGGCCATGCCCGCGAGATCCGTGGTCGTGGATCCACCGATCGTCCGCTGGCAGCAATTCGCGGAGAGCGGACAGGAGATCTTCGTCGCTGCCCGACCCCAGCTCTATCAGCGCGATGCCGGCGGTCGCGTGCGGAACGAAGAGGCTCAGCAATCCGTCGGACGCCCCGATGTCGCGCAGGAATCGGAGGCATTCGCCGGTGATGTCGTGTACGGCCTCCTTGCTCCCGGTGGCCACGCTTATCACTTCAGTGTTCATACGCACATGTCTACTCGTCCGGCTCGATCACGGCATCCGGCCCGGGGTACACCAAACCAGTGTGCCCATCGTCGAAACGGACGAGATAGGGCGGCTCGCCGGCGGCGCCGCGAACCTCAATGATCTTTCCGGTCCGGTCCGCCTGTCCGACGATGTTGCCGTGGACGTGCAACCGGTCGCCTACGGCCGCGTGCATGGTCGTTTCACCTCCCGACGGCGGGTATCCCCTGTGCGGTGGCTCTCCACACAGCCTCGTACGGCTCGAGGCTGATGGGAAGCCATATCGGGACGGTTACCCGACGGTAGAGATGCGTTAACGGTCCTGACGTACGACGATGGTCAGGACAGCAACGATCCATCACCTGACCTGGGTGGGCACGAAGCGAAGGGGACCCCGTGGCTTCCGGACGCCAGCGCTTTTCCATCATCAGCGACGGCCTCCCCAGCCAGCTTCCGGACATCGACCCCGATGAGACCCGGGAGTGGCTGGAGTCGCTCGATACGGTGATCAAGACCGAGGGCCGCTCGCGCGCCCGCTACCTCATGCTGAGGTTGCTGGAGCGGGCCCGAGAGCAGCAGGTCGGCGTGCCCGGCCTGCGCAGCACGGACTACATCAACACGATCTCGCCGGAGCGCGAGCCCTGGTTCCCCGGCGACGAGTACGTCGAGCGGCGCATCCGCGCCTACATCCGCTGGAACGCCGCGATCATGGTGTCGCGGGCGAACCGCCCGGAGTTGTCGGTCGGCGGCCACATCGCCACGTACGCCTCGGCGGCGTCCCTGTACGAGGTCGGGTTCAACCACTTCTTCCGCGGCAAGGACCACGGCGAGTCCGGCGACCAGGTCTTCATCCAGGGCCACGCGGCGCCGGGCATCTACGCCCGCGCGTTCCTCGAGGGCCGGCTGCCCGAGGACAAGCTCGACGGCTTCCGCCAGGAGATCTCCCACCCGGGCGGCGGCCTCTCGTCGTACCCGCACCCCCGGCTGATGCCGGACTTCTGGGAGTTCCCCACGGTGTCCATGGGCCTCACGGCGATCAACTCGATCTACCAGGCCCGGTTCAACCGTTACCTCTACAACCGGAAGATCAAGGACACCTCGCGGTCGCACGTGTGGGCGTTCCTGGGCGACGGCGAGATGGGCGAGCCGGAGTCGCTCGGCGCCATCGGCCTGGCCGCCCGCGAGGAGCTCGACAACCTCACCTTCGTCATCAACTGCAACCTGCAGCAGCTCGACGGTCCGGTCCGCGGCAACGGCAAGATCATCCAGGAGCTGGAGTCGTTCTTCCGCGGCGCCGGATGGAACGTCATCAAGGTCATCTGGGGCCGCGACTGGGACCCGCTGCTCGCCCAGGACGTCGACGGCGTGCTCGTCAACCAGATGAACACCACGCCGGACGGGCAGTTCCAGACCTACACCGTCGAGACCGGCGAGTACATCCGCGAGCACTTCTTCGGCGACGACCCTCGGCTGCGCAAGATGGTCGAGCACATGTCCGACGACGACATCCGCAAGCTGTCGCGCGGCGGCCACGACTACCGCAAGGTGTACGCCGCGTTCAAGTCCGCGCGTGAGCACGTGGGGCAGCCGACGGTCATCCTCACCCACACCATCAAGGGCTGGACGCTCGGGCCGGACTTCGAGGCCCGCAACGCCACCCACCAGATGAAGAAGCTCACGAAGGCCGAGCTCAAGGAGTTCCGCGACCGGCTCTACCTCGACATCCCCGACTCGGCCCTCGAGGCGGACCTGCCGCCGTACTACCACCCGGGCGAGGACTCCGAGGAGATCCAGTACATGCGCGAGCGGCGCATGGCCCTCGGTGGCTACCTGCCCAAGCGCGTCGTACGGGCCAAGCCCCTCAAGCTGCCCGGCGACTCGGTGTACGCCGAGCTGAAGAAGGGCTCCGGCAAGCAGAACGTCGCGACGACGATGGCGTTCGTCCGGCTGCTCAAGGACCTGATCAAGGACGAGAACATCGGCGCCCGGTTCGTACCGATCGCCCCGGACGAGTACCGCACGTTCGGCATGGACTCGCTCTTCCCCTCCGCGAAGATCTACTCCCCGTACGGGCAGACGTACGAGGCGGTCGACCGCAAGCTGCTGCTCTCCTACAAGGAGTCCGAGCAGGGCCAGATGCTGCACGAGGGCATCAGCGAGGCGGGTGCCGTCGGCTCGGCGATCGCCGCGGGCACGGCGTACGCCACGCACGGCGAGCACATGATCCCCGTCTACATCTTCTACTCGATGTTCGGGTTCCAGCGGACCGGCGACAGCATCTGGGCGATGGCCGACCAGATGACCCGCGGCTTCCTGCTCGGCGCGACCGCGGGCCGTACGACCCTCACCGGCGAGGGCCTGCAGCACAACGACGGGCACTCGCCGCTGCTCGCCGCCACCAACCCGGCGTGCGTCTACTACGATCCGGCCTGGGCGTTCGAGCTGTCGCACATCATCAAGGACGCGCTGCGGCGCATGTACGGCTCCAGCGAGGAGCACCCGAACGGCGAGGACGTCTTCTACTACCTCACCGTCTACAACGAGCCGTACCAGCAGCCCGCCGAGCCGGCCGACCTCGACGTCGGCGGCCTGCTCAAGGGCCTCTACCGCTACGCCGAGGCCCCGCAGGTCGAGGGCGAGGCACCGGGCGCGCAGATCCTCGCCTCCGGCGTCGGGGTCCGGTGGGCCCTCGAAGCCCAGCGGATGCTCGCCGACGAGTGGGGCGTGGCCGCCGACGTCTGGTCCGCCACGTCCTGGACGGAGCTGCGCCGCGAGGCCATCGCCTGCGACGAGTGGAACCTCCTCCACCCCGACGGAGAGCAGCGCGTCCCGTACGTCACCCGCACCCTGGACGGGCAGCCCGGCCCGGTCGTCGCCGTCAGCGACTTCATGCGGGGCGTCCCCGACCAGATCGCGCCGTGGGTCACGGGCGACTGGTCCTCGCTCGGCACCGACGGGTTCGGGTTCTCCGACACCCGGGCCGCCGCCCGCCGCTTCTTCCACGTCGACGCGGCGTCCATCACCCTCGCGGTGCTGACCCGGCTCGCCCGGCGCGGTGAGATCAAGCAGGAGGTCCTGCAGAAGGCGATCGAGCGCTACCAGCTCGGCGAGGGCGCCGAGGTCGTCGTCGGCGCCGACAGCACCCCGCCCGAGAGCTCGACCGACACGATGAGCGTCGGCTGAGACACCGGACGCGAAGACGGCCGGGGCTGCCCCAGGGGCGCCCCGGCCGTCGGCGTTCGGGTGGTCTCCCATCAGAACTCATCGCCGTCGTCTCCGGGGGCGATGCCGTGCGAATCGTCTCCGGCGTGCGGGTCCGGATCGGGCTCGAGAACCATGGTGAGATGGTCGAAGATCGACTGGAGAACAGGCGTCCGCCTTCCAGCGTGCCGACGGCCGGCCGACGGCACCGCGGGCAGTGACAGGGGACGGGTCGGAGGCCCGGCCCGTCGGCCGAGCCTCCGCAGCCGATCAAGAGGCGCTCGGCACGTGCGGTTTCTCGTTCGTCCAGCCGACCTCGTAGTAGAGAGTCGACGACGTCTTGGTGTCCACCGTCCCCGTGGTCTCCTGCAGGACGAACGCGGTCTTCGGATCGATGATCAGGTGGAAGGAGCCGATCGAGACCGCCTGTCCCACGCGTCCCCGGACGTCCTTGGCCCGGCCGCCGGTCGTCACCCCGGGCCGCTGCGCGAGCGCTCGGAAGGCGGCCCCCCGCACCTCGGGAGAGACGGGGACCGCGTACAGCAGCGCGCTCAGCGTGCCGGTGACCGAGTCCTCCACGTCCTTTTTCCGCCAGCTCGCATTGAGCCCACGGGAGAACGTCCGCGTCCAGGCCGTAAGCCGTTGCGGGTCGGCCGGCAGCCGCCGGAGCTGATCGAAGGACAGCATGTGGTCTTCCAGCTCGAAGGACGCGCCGTTCTTGTGCTTCTCCTTGTTCAACCCCAGCCCGCGGCCGTCCAGGGTGGCGGTGCCCATGTACCACCGGCCGTCCTTGGTGGCCCAGGTCTCGAGCACGTTCCCCACTGGACGCGCGTTGTTGACGGTGATGGCGTGAATCCATCGGATATGCCAGTACTTTCCGGTCGCCGGCGGCGCGGACTCCGCACTCGATGCGGCGGCCAGCAGCACCTCCCGGCCGGACAGCCGTTGGGCCGTCTCCGACGGGACAGGGTGTGGTGGACGGGCCGGAGGAGCCGCCGTGACCGTAAGGGCGATCGCGGTGGCCGTCCCGACGGCCACCAGTCCGAGCCCCGGCAGTGCCCAGCGGATCCGCCGTCGGCGCGGCGACGGTGTGCTCGGCACCCGCGCCGGGGTACTCGGGACCTCCCGCGGCCTGGTCCCGGCCGGCTCCTGGCCGATCGACCAGCGCGACGAGGAGCAGCGCGTCGCGGTCGCCTTCCGGCAGCGCCGCGAGAGCCATGGCGAGCTGCGGTCGCATGCCCTCGGCCGTGACCTGGGCGGCGACGCGATCTTCGTGGCCCCCGCTCGGGAGGAGGTCACCGCCCATACGGGCGAGCGCCGCGTAGCGACGGCTCTCATCGCGCCGGTACTGTCCGACCAGGTTCGTCGCGATGCCGAACAGCCAGGGGCGTACGGCACCGCGCGCCGGATCGAAGCGGTCGCGCTTGCGGAACGCGGCGAGGAACGTCTCCGCCGCGACGTCGTCGGCGACGTCACGGCCGAGCCGTCCGGCCACGTACCGGTAGATCTCCGGGAAGTACCTGTCGTAGATCACTCTGAACCGATCGGGTTCATGCCACGATCGCTCGATCACCGCGGCGTCGTCTCCGTTCGAGTGGGCGACGCCGGGGGGAGCGGTCATCGGTGGCTCCGTCTCATATCCGGCCTTTCCGAGGCGTTCGGCGGTCACCGGTACTCAGTCGCACGCCGGAATCTTCTTCACGGGCCCGGTCGAGTCCGCCGTCGGGGAGTTGCGGCCGCGTGGGAACAGAGGTTGTGAATTTGTGTAAACGGTCCATGGCTTCCTCGGCGCCGACCTGCGGGGTTACGGTCGCGAGTACCTGGAGATACGGATGACCCGTCAAGGATCCGTCGTGATCCCGCCTCTTCACATCGCCCGAATCCGCCTCCAGGCCGCCAAGTGGGGAAGAGAAGGGCCCGGTACGCCGCCGCTGCCGGGCCCTTCGCAATGTCCGGGTACCGAACCTCGCCGTTGCGTTCCACAGAAGGGATGAAGCGGGATACGGTCTTCGAGCTGACAGTAGAGATCATCCCGATTACGGATCGCAGGGGGGATGAGCGTGTCCGGCCCGACGGACGACAACGTGCCCGAGTCGAATGCCGCATTGCCGTCCGGCGATGAAGCGTCCGACCCCGCCGCTTCGCCCGGCGCGACCCGGTCCTCCGAGTCGGCTCCACCTTCGGGCACGGAGCCGACTTCCGAGCCGGTCCGGCCTTCCGACACGGCCTCACCTTCCGAGGCCGACGCGGACACCGTCCCGGCACCGGCCGATTCCCCAGCGGAGGACGGCCCGGACGGAAACGCCCCTGAGCCTCCTCCGCAGACCTCGCAGGAGGAGACGCCCGAGACGGGTTCCGCGGAGCCGGGAGCTCCGCAGGATCCCGCGGAGTCGGGAGCGCCGCAGAGTCTCGCGGGGCCGGGAGCGTCCCGGGGGCGCGCGGAGCCGGAGGCTTCCCGGGGGTCTGTGGAGCCAGGGGCGTCGCGGGGATCCGCAGAGCCGGGGGCGCCGCGGGGATCTGCGGAGCCGGGGGCGTCGCGGGGATCTGCGGAGAACGCCCCACAGGCGGCGGAGAACGCCCCACAGCTGGGGGAGAACGGTCCACAGCTGGGGGAGAACGCCTCACAGCCGGAGGAGGGCCCGTCCGCGACGCTCGTCGGGGACGATGAGGTGACGCGGCCCTGCGCCTACTGCGGACGCCCGATCCCCCAGCCGGGCGAGGATGGGCCCGCCGTGCGCTACTGCCTCGACAACGATGGCGCCTGCGCCCGTGCGGCGGCCGACCGGCGCCGCCGCGACCAGGACTCCCCGGGCCTCTCCGGACAGGTCGCGCGGACCTGGGACATGGTCGAACGGCTCGAGGACGTCGCCGAGCTCCTGGCGATGTCCCTGACGGCGGATCTGAGCGTCGCGGGGGTCGAGCGGCGGATCGCGGAGGCAAGAGCGGAGGCTGCCGCGGGCATCGCCGCGGCGCAGCGTGACCGGGAGGCGGCCCGGCTGGAGGCCGAGCACGTGCTCGCCCAGCTCGGCGACGTACGGCACCGCGTGGAGCGGGCCGAGGCCCGTGCCGCCGACCTCACCGCACAGCTGGAGACCGCCCACACCGAACGGGAAGCCGCACGAGACCTCGGCGCGCAGGCGACCCGCACGGCGGAGGCGGCGACCGAGGCGATCACGGCCGTACGCGAGGAGCGTGACCGTCTCACCCGGCGGCTGGAGGAGCTGACCTCCGCGCTGGACCTGGCCCGCGACGAGGTCGCGCGGTACCGGGGGGAGCTCGCCGAGGCCAAGGAGTTTCAGAAGCGGTCCATCGCGATCGAGGAGATGCGCTCCCGGCTCCGCGCCGCCGAGTCCGAACTGGACAAGATGCGGACCACGGCCGAGCTCGCGCAGAACGCCCGGGCCGCTGCCGAGCAGGCACGTGCGGCGGCGGATCGGCAGGCCCTGGAGGCCCGCGCGCATGCCGACGAGGTGAGCGCCGAGCGGGACGCGGCAGTGGCCTCGTTGGAGGAAAGCCGCGGCGAGCTGGAACGTACCTCTGCCGAGCGGGACGAGGTCCGCGCCGAGCTGGAGACGGTACGCGCCGAGCTGGAGACCGTACGAGCCGACCTGGAGGCTTCCCACGAAGAGTCCAGGGCCGCGCACGAGGAACTGCAGACAACGCGGCCTCGCGTGGAGGAGGGCGAGCGGCTGACCGCGGACATCGAGTCGGTCCGCCGCGAGCTGGAGGACGCGCAGGCCCGCCTGGGGCAGTACCAGCTCCAGGCCAGGGAACGTTCCGGAATGCTCGACCAGCTTCGCGCCGCACTGGCCACGATGATCGCTGAGCGCGACGCCGTACAGACCGAAGCCGACGAGGCCAAGACTCAGATCGACAGCGCCAAGGCCGAGGCGGAGCAGGTCAAGGCCCAGCTGGGGAAGGCGAACGCCCAGGCGGAGGAAGCCACGGCTCAGGCAGGGAAGGCGAAGGCCGAAGCCGAGCAGGCCAGGGCTCAGCTAGGGCAGGCCAAGGCCGAGGCGGAGGAGGCCAGGGCTCAGATCGACAAGGCGAAGGCCGAAGCCGAGCAGGCCAAGGCTCAGACGGGAAAGGTGAAGTCCGAGGTCGACTCGGCCAACGCCCGGGCCGGTGAGGCTCAGGCCCGGGCCGACGAGGCCACCGCTCAGGCGGAGGACGCCAGGGCTCGGCTGGAGCAGCTCACGACGGGACACCTGCGGCCCACGTCGTCGGCCCGGCACGCGCGGCGGTCCGCCGACGCACACGCCCACGATCGGCCGGCCGGGCAGCCGCAAGGCGCTTCCGAACCGTTCGGTCATGGCCGTCCGCCGGGCGATCCGCAGATACTCGGTCAGCCGTCGGCCGACCTCGGAGGGTCGAATCAGCCGTTGGGCGAGCCCGGCGGGTCGCCGTCAACGGATCCGCGAGGACCCGCTCAGGCGTTCGGTGAGCCCGGTGGGTTCGGTCGGCCGTCAACCGACCCGCGGGGACCCGCTCAGGCGTTCGGTGAGCCGTCGGCCGACCCTGGCGGTTCCGCGCAACCCTTTGGGGGCCCTGGTGGGTTCGGCGGCCCGCTGTCCGATCCGAGGGGCCCCGCTCAGGGACCGGCCGACCCCGGCGGTTCCGCGCAGCCTTTCGGTGACTCGGGCGGCCCCGCCCAGCCCTTCGGCGATCCTGGTGGGTTCGCCCGCCCGCCGGCCGATCCGAGGGGCCCTGCTCAGCAGCCGGCCGACCCGAGGGGGCCTGCTCAGCCGCTGTCCGATCCGAGGGGCCCTGCTCAGCAGTCGGCCGATCCGCGGGGGCCTGCTCAGCCGTCGGCCTACCCCGGCGGGTCACCTCAGCCGCCGGCCGACCAGAGTGGGCCGGCTCAGCCCCCGGTCGACCCCCGCATCCAGTCCGGACCCCCGGCCGATCCGCGTGGACCGGCCCCGTCGCCGTTCGGCCAGGGCCCGGTACCACCGCCTCCGCCGCCGTTCCCGGGATCCGGACCGTCCTCGCCCGTCCCGGGAGGGACCGCGCCCTCGGCGTTCGGCGGCGCGACGTTCCCGCCACGAGGCCCGGCAGGTGCCCCGCCCGTTCCACCGGACGCGGGAGGGATGCCGCCGTCGCCGGGGGACGCGGGCGGACCCGGAGCACCCGGCGGTCCCGGCGCATCGGGCGGCCCGGACGCGACCGGCGCCGGGGCGGCGGACGACCCGGCGCACCCGCAGTTCCCGCCTTCCCCCGGGCACGATGCCGGCGAAACGACCGGCCGATTCGACCGGTTCCGTCGTCGCTTCCCACCACCGTCCGACGACTGACCCGCCGAGCGGGCGTGCGGCGTCGCGAGCCTGGGCCCGTCACCGGTCTCGGCCGGCGCGATCGCCTGCCTCCGCGTCCCGGTCGTGGGACGGCCGGGACGGTATCGGCATGGGGACGGGGGCGGGTCGCCGTACGCGGTTGGCGACGACGCGCGCCAGGACCGTCGGGGCGAACAGCGAGGTCGGGGCGGTCATGAGTGCCAGCACGTGGACCAGGCGCTCGCACACGTGCCGGTCGACGTTGGCGGTGGCCACGACCTCGTCGACGTACGCGTTGATGACGCGGGTGCGCAGCCGGACGTGTGCGGCCTCGGTCTCCCGGTACCGCAGGTCCTCGCCGGTGGCGACGAGCCACGCCCCGGCGGCGCTGCGGGCGACGCCGCGCTGGAAGCGTCGTTCGAAGCCGGGGCCGGGCTCGCGTAGGGAGCGGTCGAGCGCCAGGGCCGCGACGGCCGCCACGCTCATCCCCTGGCCGTAGATCGGGTTGAACGCGCACGCCGCGTCGCCGGTGACGACGAACCCTCGAGGCCACGCGCGCAGGCGCTCGTAGTGCCGCCGGTGGTTGGCCGTACGGCGGAAGGCGGTGATCGGCGTGAGTGGTTCGGCGTCGCGGATGGCTTCGTACAGGACGGGGCTGCGCAGTCCTCTGGCGAAGTCGAGGAAGGCATTCTCGCCGGTCGGGCCGTAGTCGCGTCCCGCGCCGGAGAGGCTGCACAGCCAGCGGCCGTCCTCCTGGGGGAACAGGCCGCCGGTGCGCCGGGTCGCGGGCGGATCCGCCTGGATGTAGAGCGCCTTCCAGCCGGGGTCGAAACCGGGCGGTATCGCGTAACAGCGGCTGGCGTAGCCGAGGAGCGGGTCGACCCGGGTCTCCGGCGGCTCCGGGTACCCGAGCGCCGCCAGCCACGACGGGGCCTGCGATCCGCGGCCGGTGGCGTCGACGACGAGGTCGGCGCGCAGTTCGCCGTCGGAGCCGAGCACGACCCCGGCGACGTCGCGACCGCGGGGGAGGAGGCCGGTCACGTGACGGCCTTCGAGGACGTCCACCGGGGCCCGCCCGGCGTCGGGCGATCCGGTGAGCCGCCGTCGTACCGCCCAGTCGAGGAGCGGACGGCTGCACGAGAGCAGTCCCGTCACGTCGAACCGTCGCCGCCACCCGGCCGAGGTCAGCCAGAGGACGTCGGCGGGCACCCCGACGTCGACGGCGCCCGCCGCCCGTAACGTGTCCTCCAGCCCGGGGAACAGCACCTCGACGACCTCTCGGCCGCGGGTCCACAGCACGTGGACGTGCCGGGCCTGCGGCACCCCGGCGCGGAACACCGGCTCGGCCGGGAAACGGTCGCGCTCGATCAGCGTGACGCGGTCGAAGTGGGCGCTCAGGACGCGAGCGGCGAGCAGACCGGCCATGCTTCCGCCCACGACGACGGCGTGTTCGCGTTTCACGTACGGCCTCCGGTGACGCGGGGGACCAAGGAGGGGGAGAAAGGCACGGACACTATGAAACGTGCGTATTGACCCTATGTGAAGGGCGTGCCGATACTCGGATAACCGAGCGAGGAGTCGGATCATGACGACCACTACCGGCCATCTTTCGCCGGCACCATCCCGGACCCGTCATCACCGCATGGTGAAGGACGAACTCACCGAGACGCCCCATCCGGCCTGGGCGCAGGCCATGGTCGATTCGGTTCGGCGAGACTGGTCGGCGGTGCTCGAGGAGAGGATCTTTACCGAGACCGCTCATGGACCGTTCCCCGATGAGGCGTGGCGGCGGATCCTCCTTGATTTCTTCTGCATCGTCGAGGCATTCCCGAAGTACATGGGCGTCTATCTGGCCAAGACCACGTTCGGCCAGATCTCGGGCGACCACCTCGCCCGCGACTGGCTGATCGGCAACATCCGGACCGAGGCGCTGCACGCTCAGTGGTACGCCGACTGGGCCGCCGCACACGGCATCGGGTTCGAGGAGCTCGTCTCGCACCGGCCCTGCCCGGAGGTCGGCGCGCTGTACGACTATCTGTGGTCCGTCTGCTATCGGGGCACCCTGGCCGAGGCGTTCGGCGCGGTGAACTACGCGATCGAGGGCACGACCGGGGAGTGGACACGTATCGTCCTGCCCGCGTTCCGGGAGCGGTACGGCGACGACGAACGGGCGCTGCGCTGGCTCATCGAGCACGCGGAGTACGACGACGCCCATCCCCGGGAGGCGTTCGAACTGATCAAGCTGACCGTCCGTGACGAGGGCGAGCGGGCGAAGGTCGAATCGGCCGTCCGCCGGTCGCTGGAACTGTTCAGCCGTGGATTCGCTGCAAGTTACGAAAATCGGGCAATTACGGTTGATACACGGCAATGATCGGCTTCAAAGGGTAAAAAGCCCACAAGTCTGCGGCGTTGTTCGCTGCTCGGAAACGGCAGTGACGTGCATTTTCCCTTCTCGGACGGCCAGGGACGGCCGAAGTCGGCTGCATTCTCGTCATCCTCGATGGGTATCTCGTAGTCGATCATCTTTTCCTGTCGGATGGGCCGCGAGAAGGGCAGCAGATGCACGTCAATGCCATTCGGGGGCGACTGGCGCTCACCGCCGTCACGGGCACCGCCCTGCTGGCCGCGGGCTGCGGCGGCGGGGAGACGGCGGCGGAGGAGAGCGCCCACAAGGTCAACGTCGAGGCGGCGCCCGCCCGCGTGGTGATCACACCGGCCGCCGGCACCGCCACCGTACGGCCGGACGAGCCCGTCGTCGTCCGCGCCGCAGGCGGCCGCCTCGACGGCGTCGTGCTCGAGAGCGGCCGCAGAATGATCGAGGGCGACCTCAACCGGGACCGTACGGAGTGGCGATCCCGATGGGCGCTCGACCCGGGGGCGGACATCACCGTCCGCGCGGTGGCCAGGAACGTCGACGGCCGCAGGGCCACGGCCGTGAGCCGCTTCCGCACCACGGGTACGCCCAGCACCGTCACGGTCTCCCAGGACGGCGTCCTGGAGGACCGGCGACACGACACCTTCGGCGTCGGGCTCCCCATCATCCTCAACTTCGACAAGCCGATCACCGACCGCGCGGCGGTCGAGAAGTCGCTCGAGGTGATCGCCGACAAACCGGTCGAGGGCGCGTGGCACTGGTTCGACGACGGCAAGCAGGTCGTCTACCGGGCCAAGATGTTCTGGCCGGCCCACCAGACGATCCGGCTCGTCGCCCATCTCACGGGCGTGCCCCTGGGCAAGGAGGGCGGCTACGGCACCAAGGACTTCACACGTACGTACCGGATCGGCAAGGAGCAGATCTCCCACCTCGACATCAAGCGGCACCACATGCGCGTCGACTGGGACGGCCGGACGGTACGCACCATCCCGATCAGCGCCGGCAACGGGGAGACCCAGGAGTACACCACGACGAGCGGCATCCACCTGAACATGGAGAAGGACGAGGACGTCATGATGACCTCGCCCGGCCGCGGCCCCGGCGATGCCGGGTACTACCACGAGCTGATCCACTACGCGGTCCGCGTCTCCAACGCCGGCGAGTACCTCCACCAGACGCCGGGCGACGAGGACTGCCTCGGAGTCCGCAACTGCAGCCACGGCTGCATCCGCCAGCCGGCGAGCGACGCGATCTGGTACTACAAGCACTCCCAGGCGGGTGACCCCGTGATCGCCACCGGGACGGACCGACAGGTCGAACCGGACAACGGCTGGTCGTTCTACCAGATGCCGTGGAAGAAGTGGCTCAAGGGCAGCGTCCTGCACCACTGACCCACCGTCCGGGGAACACCATCGGCCCGGGAGGCCGTGCGGATCGCTGACGCATCGACTCACCGCCCGGGGAGCGCCGTCGCCCCGTCGTACAGACCGCTGGCGCGTCGACCCACTGGCTCTTGACGCCGCATCGACCGACAGAAGTCAGCGATTGGTCATTTTCCCGGAAGGCGGCGGTTCCACCGCGCGGGCACGTTGCGGAGGTGAGCCTCACCCGCCTCAGCGTGATCGCCGCCGTCCTCCTGCTGACCTGCGCCTCGGCCGCGATTCCGGTGCCGCCGGTGCACCGTGGCATTCCGGTCGCCGGAGCGGCGTTCGAGCCCGCCCGGCGCTGCCGCGCGGGCGCCGCCCCGGACTTCGACGGAGACGGCGTACGTGACCTGGCCATCGGCACCCCGTACGCCACGAGCGGCGGCCGCCACAGAGCAGGTGCGGTCGCCGTCCGGTACGGTGACCGGCCGACCTGGCTCTCACCTCAGCAGGCCCAGGCCGGTGCGGGGTTCGGCGGCACGCTCGCCACGGGCGACTTCAACGGCGACCACTGTGCCGACCTGGCGGTCGCGGCCTCCGACCAGGGCCGTACGCGCCCGGGTGCCGACGGTACGGGCACCGTCACGGTCTACTTCGGCTCGCCCGGCGGGCTGCGGCCGCAGGTCACCCTCAGCGTGCGGACCCTCGGACGCACGCCGGGGAGCGACCGGTTCGGCGCAGCCCTCGCCGCCGGGGACCTCGACCATGACGGCCGGGACGACCTCGTGGTCGGCATGCCCGGCCTCGCGGGAGGCGGCGGAGTCGGCGTGTTCACCCGCGGTCTCCGCACCGCTCGGCTGATCACTCAGCACACCTCCTGGGTGGGGCAGCGCTCCAGCCAGACCGACGGCTTCGGCGAGGCCCTGGCGATCGGCGACTTCGGTGCCTTCGGCCGCGGCCGGCACCCCCAGATCGCCGTGGGCGCGCCCGGTGACGGCACCGAGGCGTCGGGCGCGGTCACCGTCATCGACCCGGCCGCGCACCGGTCGCGGCGCATCACCGAGGACAGCCAGGGCGTACGAGGCGTCCCCGAGCGCTACGACGAGTTCGGCGCGGCCCTCGCCGCCGGCGACTTCGACCACGACGGCATCGACGACCTCGCCGTCGGAGTGCCGGGCGAGGACGAGACCAAGATGCCGGACAACTTCGCCCAGGGCGCCGTGCACGTGCTGTACGGGTCCGGCGGCGAGGACGACGTCTGGAACCTCCCCAAGACGGGCCCGGCGGACCGGCTCGGGTCCGCCCTGGCGGCCGCGGACCTCAACGGCGACGGCGTCGACGACCTCGCCGCCGGGGCTCCCGGCGCCGGGGCCGGCGTCGTGCAGGTCCTCGACGGCCGCCGCCGGAGCGGCCTGACGCGGGGCGCCCTCATCGCCTCTCCGACGGGCGGGACGGCCCAGTTCGGCTGGTCCCTGGCGGCCCGGGGACGTGAGCTGCTCATCGGCGCTCCGGGAGCCTCCGGATTCGGCGGCGCGGTCCTCCTGGTGCACGGCTCGCGCAAGACGAACGTGCAGGCCGGATCGGCGGGCGAACTGCTGGGCTACGCGATCTCCTGAGCCGCCCAGGGTGTGTCCGGTGACAAAGATCCAGCGGACACACCTAGGGTCTTCGTCCGGTCAGGCGGGCTCCCGGCGGAGTCCGTCGCGGTCGGTGGACAGGGCGAGGTCGCGCTGGTCGTCGAGGGCGCGCAGCCGTTCCGTGAGCGTGTCACGGACGAGGGTGTAGGCGTCGGAGCCGAGCAGCTGCCGACGGGGTGGGTCGTCGGATTCGGCGATGCGGATCATCGCTTCGGCCATCTTGGGTAGATCGCCCGGCATGTCGCCCTCGCTCACGCCGGTGCCGCGCAGCCATGGTGTCAGCTCCGTGCCCTCGTAGACCGCGAGCGCGGGGGCCCGCCGTTGTTCCCCGGCACCGTAGAAGCCGGTGCCGGCCATCCCCGGCTCGATGAGAGTCGTGCGGATGCCGAACCGCTCAACCTCCTGCGCGTACGCCTCGAAGAAGCCCTCGATGCCCCACTTCGTCAGGTGATAGAGCGACAGGCCGGGATAGGCGACATGCCCGCCCATGCTGGACACCTGAAGCAACCGGCCACCGCCCTGGGCCCGGAAGTGCGGCGTGACGGCCCGGGCGAGCTGCACGGAGCCGAGGAGGTTGGTGGCGATCTGCCGGTGGATCTGTTCGTCGGTCATCTCCTCGGCCGCCCCGAACACGCCGAAGCCGGCGTTGGAGATGACCACGTCGACGCGGCCGAGGTCGGCGAAGGCCTCGTCGACGACGCGGCGTACGGCCGCGGCGTCGGTCACGTCCAGGGTGCGGATCCACAGCCGGTCGCCGTGCTCGGCGGCCAGGTCGTCGAGGCGTGCGGGGGTACGAAGGGTCGCCGCGACGGTGTCGCCGCGACGCAGGAGCTGTTCGGTGAGTTCTCGGCCGAAGCCGGTCGACGTGCCGGTGATGAACCAGGTCGAGGAGGCCATCGCTCGTCCTCTCGTTGCTATGACTGCATTGATGCTAATTTAGCATTCTTATCTCAGATGGCAATGATGCGTAGGATGAGGGCATGGTGGAGACACTGGACCGCCGGGAGCGCAAGAAGCGGCGGACGCGCGCGCTCATCCAGGAGACCGCTCTCGAGCTGTTCGCGTCGGACGGGTACGACGCGACCACCATCAAGGCGATCGCGGACGCCGCCGACGTCGCCTCGCGGACCGTCACGCTGCACTTCCCGGCCAAAGAGGACATCCTCGCCCTCGACGACCCGTTCGGGCCCGAGTCCCTCGCAGCGCGGCTGGCCGAACGCCGCGACGGCGAGTCGGCGCTCGCCGCGCTCCACGACTGGATGATCACGACGATCCGTGCGATCGAGGAGGGCGATCCGGAGGAGGCGCGGCGCTTCTGGCGGTTGCGGGCGCTGCGTGCCGAGGTGATCGCGGACGATGAGGGACTTCGCGGCCGGGCCCGCGCGTCATACGTCAGGGCCGAGCGCGTCCTCGCCACCGCCATCGGGACCGACCTGGGGCTGCCACCGACCGCGCTGATGCCCCGGCTGGCGGCTCAGGCGGCGGTGACCGGCCTCCGTGAGGTCTACGAGGCCGACGAGACCCGGGCGGCCGGTCCCGCGCCGCGCGCCGCCGATCTCATCCCCCTCGTCGACCGCGTCATCGACTTCGTCCGCGCGGGCCTCGCCGCGCCCTGAGACGCCGCAACGCGGCCGGCCCCATTACCGCCGCAGGTCGCCGCAGCGCGGCGAGCCCCGTTACCGCTGCGGGTCACCGCAGCGCGGCTGGCTCGGTCACCGGCGCAGGTTGCCGCAGCATGGTCGCCCCGGTCACCGCCGCGGGTTGCCGCAGCGCGGTCGGCCTGGTTACCGCTGCGCGTCGCCGTAGCGCGGCTGGCTCGGTAACCGCTGGGGGTTGACGTGCCGCAGCATGGTCGCCCGGTCAACGCCGGGGGTTGCTGCAGCGCGGTCGGCCCGGTCACCGCCGGGGTTGCCGCAGCATGGTCGCCCCGGTCACCGCCGCAGGCTGACGTGCCGATGCGCGCCCGGCCCGGTCACCGCCGAGGGTCGTCGGGGCCATCACCCCGACGACCCTCGGCGATCACACCCGGGCGGTCACCGGCGCGGCGCGGCGGCCGCTGCCGCCTGCGGGGCGCGGGCGGCCGTGGCGTTCGACCGGGAGAGGCGGTGGGCGCCGTCGGCGACGGTGAAGCTCGCCGTCACGGTGCTCGGCGCGTTCCGGCGGGTCACGTACGGGAGCGTGTGGAAGTCCGCCCGCAGCTCCGTGGGCGTCAGCCGGGCGGCGATGAAGCCGCGCCGCTGGTCGGCGTAGGCGATGTGCGGGTTCTCCTCCAGCTCGATCGCGCGTCCGGCCGGGGCGTCGTACCCGTCCCCGTCGCTCGTGACCGAGGTCGTCACCAGCTCGACGCCCACCCGCCGCGAGTCGGGGTCGTCGAAGTCGACCAGCAGGTCACTGGCGTAGTGGCAGTGGATGTCGCCGGTGAGCACGACCGGGTTCCGGGCGCCCGAGGCGACCAGGTCGCCGAGCACGCGATCCCGTTCGGCGGTGTATCCGTCCCAGGTGTCGAGCACGACCTCCTTGCCGGGGCCGAGATGGTAGTCGTGCTGGGCCATGAAGATCTGCTGCGCCAGGAGGTTCCAGCGCGCCCGTGAGGCCTGGAGCCCGGAGGCGAGCCACTGCCGTTGCTCGGCCCCGACCAGCACGCGGCCGGTGAGCAGGCGATCGGAGCAGTTGGCGCGCACGCCGTCGTCGCACGGCTGGTCGTCGCGGAACTGCCGGGTGTCCAGCACATGGAAGGTCGCCAGGTCGCCCCAGGCCAGCCGCCGGTACAGCTGCATGCGGGACCCGTGCGGCAGGGACGTGCGGCGCAACGGCATGTGCTCGTAGTAGGCGCGGTAGCCCGCCACCTTGCGCTGGGTGAAGTTCGGCCGGCCCGACGTGCCGGGGTGGACGCCCGCCCAGTTGTTCTCCACCTCGTGGTCGTCGTTGACGGCGATCCAGGGGGCGAGGGCGTGCAGCGCCTGCAGGTCCGGGTCGGTCTTGTACTGGGCGTGCCGGAGCCGGAACTCGGTCAGCGTCTGACACCGGTGCTCGGTGTGCGAACGAACGATCTTCCCGTCGGAGTTCTTGTAGCCGCCCGGCGCGTACTCGTAGATGTAGTCCCCGAGGTGCAGCACGAGGTCGGGATGCTGCTCGCCGAGCCGCCGGTAGGCGGTGAAGTAGCCCTGCTCGTAGTTGGAGCACGACACGACGCCGAACGCCAGCGCCGGAGCGGTGCCCGGGGCGGGCGCGGTCCGCGTCCGGCCGGTCGGCGAGAGATGCCGCCCGGTGCGGAACCGGTAGAAATACTCCCGCCCGGGCTGGAGCCCGGACGGCTCGACGTGCACGCTGTGCGCCCAGGACGGCTGCGCGGTGACGGTGCCGGACCGTACGACGCGGGTGAACTTCTCGTCCTCGGCGAGCTGCCAATCGACGTCGATGTTCCGGCCGGGCATGCCGCCATGGCCGCCGTCCGTGAGCGGGTCGGGCGCCAGCCGGGTCCACAGAACGATGCCATCGGCCGTGGGGTCGCCCGAGGCCACTCCCAGGGTGAACGGGTCGCCCGTCCGCCGGGGAGCCAGCGACATTCCGGCCGTGCCGATCAGGAAGGTGCGGCGTGTTAGATCCACGCCTACAGTTCAAATCCCGCTGCTGAGGGTAACGAGACGCGCCGCTGACAGACCGGACAACTTCCAGTGGACGCCTCGTGACAGCCCACACGGCGACGAAGCCCAAGGTTGTTTCGAATCGCGGGAACGGGGCCGGCCGGGCTCAGCTGGTGGCGAGCCGTTCGTGGGTCTGCCAGGACGAGACGAGCTTTCCGCCGGAGCGCCGGCAACGGCCGGCGTTCAGCTGGACCCAGTCCTCGGTGCGTTTCGTCTTCGCGCCGAACCGGACGGTCGGCCCGTTGTCGAAGGACTGTACGGCGCCGCTCTTCGACGCGATGAGCGCGGTGCTGATGAAGCCGCCCGGTGAGCCGGTGAGGTGGCCCCTGAGCTGCGCGCAGGCCTGCCACTGGTCCTTCGGCGCCGTGTCGACCAGGACGAGGGTGCCGGAGTAAGCCGTCCGGCAGACGGTGCCCTTGAGCAGCACCGTCCCCGTGCCGGGCAGGCCGTACGCGCGGGTGTAGTCCTTGCAGCCCGGTCTCTTGGGGGTGGGCGACTTGCTGGGCGTCGCGGACGGGTGCGGCGACCGGTTCTGCGACAGAGCGTCGTTCGGAGGCGTGTTCGGCGCCGAGGAGGACGGCTGCGGTGACGGAGTCGCCGCGGCGGCCAACGTCTTGGGGCGAACGGCGGCGCTGCCGCCGTCCGGCCAGAGGGCGACGGCGAGAGCGACGGCCGCCAGGGCGGTCGCGGCCCCGGCGCCGACCATCCAGCGGGTCGTGGAGAGCCGCGACACGAGGGACGCCTCGGCGCGGGACGGCCCGTCGGTGCCGGTGAGGTCCGGCGCGCGGCCTCCGCCGGGAACGTCCGCCGCCCCGCCCAGACCGGCGGCCGTCGGCGTGCCCTCGGCGGCCATGCCGCCGCGACCGTTGAGTACCCCTCCGACTGTGGCCGCCCCGCCCGCCGGGCCGCTGGCAGCGATGCCGCCGGGACCGATGGGCGCGCGGCTGACGCCCGCAGGGCCTCCGGCGGCGGTGGGTGTTCCGTCGGCGAGGACGCCGCCGGCGGTGCCGAACGCCGGGGGAGGGGTCAGCTCGCCGACGGGCTCCTGTCCCAGCAGAGCGGCCTGGGCCTGCTGGGCGGTGGGCCGGCGGGCCGGGTCCTTGGCCAGGCACGCGGCGACGACCGACCGAAGGGGTTCGGGCAGGGCGGTGACGTCCGGGTCGGCGCGCACGATGCGGTCCATCACGGCGGGCACCGACTCGTTGCCGAACGGCGGGCGGCCGGTCGCGGCGAATAGGATCGTGGCGCCCCAGGCGAACATGTCGACCGGCGGGCCGATCTCCCCGCCCGTCACCTGCTCCGGCGCCATGTACGCGGGCGTGCCGAGGCTGTTGCTCTCGTTCTTCCGGGCGGCGCCGAGGGCGCGGGCGATGCCGAAGTCGATGACCCGGGGCCCGTCCGCTCCGAGCAGGACGTTCTGCGGGTTGAAATCCCGGTGGACGACCCCGGCCTGGTGGATCGCGGCGAGGGCGGTCAGCGTGCTGATCGCCAGCCGCTCCAGCGCCCCGCCGGAGCGCGCTCCCTCGGTGAGGATCTCCGCGCGCAGCGACCGGCCCTCGACGTACTCGCTGACGATGTACGGCTGGTCGCCGGCGAGGTCGGCGTCCAGGACCTGGGCGGTGCAGAAGCGGGCGACCTTCTTGGCGGCGCCCAGCTCCCGGACGAACCGGTTGCGCGCGTCGGGGTGGGCCGCCATGCGGGCGTGCAGCAGTTTGATCGCCACGTCCGCGCCGGAGGCGTCCTGGCCGAGGAAGACGACCCCCTGGGTGCCCTCCCCGAGACGTCCCACGAGCCGGTAGGCCCCGAGCCGCGACGGGTCGCCCGGTCGCAGCGGATGGCCCTCGGGCATCTGGTCGTCCTCCCGCTCTTTACCGTCGGTCATGCGAGAGGTAACGATAGCGCCGCTTCAACCGCCCGACACGCCGATCCGGAGGGCGGCGCCGGGAGGGGCGGTGTTCAGCTCGTGGCGCGGCCGAGGGCGTACTGGAAGAGGTGCTCCTGCTGGATCGAGCCGTCGGTACGCTGCATGGTCGCGAAGTTCGCCATGAAGATCTCGTGTGCGGCCTCGATGCCCATGATCTGGATCGCGCGCGCGACGTTCGGCGAGGCCGTCATGGAGTTCCAGGCGTTGTCCAGGGAGGCGAAGTCGTGCCGGTGGGTGACCTCCGCGCTGGCGAAGACGTCCAGCCCCGCCTCCACCATGACCTCCCGGAGCCGGTACAGGTCGTGGACCGGCGGTCCCTCGGTGGGCGGCGTGGGCACCCGGCCCCGTACGGCGCTGAGGAAGGCGCTCGCCTCGCGGCCGGACCAGTTGTGCCACAGGCCGACCGCGACGACGCCTCCCGGGCGGGTGACCCGGGCCAGCTCCGCGACGGCCGCCGCCGGGGACGCGGCGTACTGGATGGCGTCGAACGCCATGACCTGGTCGAAGCAGCCGCGGTCGTAGGGCAGCTCGGTGATCTCGGCCGCGCGCAGGTCGACGTCGGGCAGCCGGTCGCGCGCCATCGACAGCAGGTCCGTCGAGGGGTCGGTCCCGGCGAGGTCGGCGCCGGTGAACGCCGCCAGGCTCAGTGCCGTGCCGGTGCCGCATCCGACGTGCAGCACGCGGGTGCCGGGCTCGGCTCCCAGCGCCGCGAGGGTCGCGGCGTACAGGGGGCGGACCTGTTCTTCGCGCACACGCGTACGGGCGGTGCGGTCGTGCGGTTGGACCTGCACGGTCCCCATCGTCGTCCTCCGTGTCGACTGCCGATGGCCTAATGATCACGAGGCCCTCGATCGAGTGCATCAGCATAATTGCTTACTTTTCAACTACGTGTACGACGTACGTGCCTCATACTCGCCAGTGTGACAAGGCGTGTTTCGTGTCCCACGATCATCGGCCGTGCAGCCGAGCTCGACCGACTCGACGCCGCCCTGACCCAGGCGCAGGGCGGTTCGTCCGTCCTGCTCTTCGTCGCGGGGGACGCCGGAATCGGCAAGTCGCGCCTGGTCGCGACGTTCACCGAGCGCGCCAGACGGCGTGACGCACTGGTCTTCACCGGAGGCTGCCTCGACCTGGCCGAGGGGGCCGCGCCGTACGCGCCGTTCGTCGCCGCGCTCCGGCCGCTGGCCGACCAGCTGACGGCCGACGAGCTGGCCCACGTCCTCGGCGAGGCACCGCGCGAGCTCGGCGCCCTCCTGCCCGAGCTGTGCGGGCGTCCGCCGGCCCGCCGGGACGGCGCCGAACGCGGCCGGCTGTACGAACTGGCCCTGGGGCTGTTCCAGCGGATGGGCGCGCTGCGCCCGGCCGTGCTCGTCCTGGAGGACCTGCACTGGATCGACCCGGCCTCCGCCGACCTGCTGTCGATGCTGGGCGCCAACCTGCGTCGCGCCGGCCTGCTGATCGTCGGGACGTACCGCAGCGACGAGGTCGGGCGCGACCACCCGCTGCACGGCGCCGTCCTGGAGCTGGAACGCTCGGGACACGCGGAGCGGATCGAGCTCAGCGGCCTGTCCCGGGACGAGGTGGCCGCCCAGGTGACCGGGATCGTCGGCACCCGGCCCGCGACGCGGCAGGTCGGTTCGCTGTTCGACCGGTCGGAGGGGAACCCGTTCTTCGTCGAGGAGCTCGTGGCCGCCGGACCGACCACGAACGAGCTGCCGGCCAGCCTCCGCGAGGTGCTGCTGACCCGCGTCGAGCGCCTCGCGCCGGAGACCCGGCGCGTGCTGCGCGCCGTGGCCACAATCGGCCGGGTCAGCGACGAGGAGCTGATCGCCGCGGTGACCCGGCTGTCTCCCGAGGCGCTGGACGACGCGTTGCACGAGGCGGTCGCCCACCGGCTCCTCGTCGTCACCGGCGACGGATACGACGCACGGCACGCGCTGCTGCGCGAGGCGCTGCACGCCGAACTGCTGCCGGGGGAGCGCGCCCGGCTGCACGTCGCCGTCGCGACGGCGCTGGAGAAGCGGGGCCCGTCCGCCGAGCTGGCCCGCCACTGGCACGCCGCCGGCGACGCGGCGCGGGCGCTGAGCGGCTTCGTCGGCGCCGCCGGAGCCGCGCAGACCACGTACGCCTGGGCCGTCGCGCTCGCCCACTACGAACGGGCGATCCGCTTGTGGCCGGAGGTGCCGGACGCCGAGTCCCGCGCCGGCATGCCACACCCCGAGCTGCTGCGGCGCGCCGCCGAGGTCGCGACGGCGGCCGGCGAGGTCGACCGGGCCGACCGGCTCGCCGCGGAGGCGATGGCCGAGGTCGACCCGGCGACGGCGCCCGCCTGCGCGGCGAGCCTGTGGACGCTCATGGGCCGGATCCGCTGGGTGGCCGGCGACATGGCGGGCGCATCCGCCGCCTATGACGAGGCCATCGCGCTGCTGCCGGCCGAGGAGTCGGCCCGCGAGCGCGCCCGGGTCCGTGGGCTGCAGGGCCACGTTCTGATGATCCAGGCCCGGTACCGCGAGTCCGTGGCCTGCTGCCGGGAGGCCATCGAGGCGGCCGCCGCCGTCGGCGCCCGCGACATCGAGGGACACGCCCGCAACACCATGGGCGTCAGCCTCGGCATGCTCGGCGAGGTGACCACCGGCCTGGAGGAGCTCGCCGAGGCCCTGCGCGGCGCCAAGGAGCGCGACGACGCCTGGGAGATCGGCCGGTCCTACGTCAACTACACCGACGCGCTGCTGTGGGCGGGTGACTGGGCCAGGGCCGCCGAGGTCGGCATGGAGGGCGTCAGTATCTGCCGGGGGCTCGGATACGGCCGGACGACGTGCATGTGCGCCGCCGGCAACACGCTCGCCGCGCTGATCCGCCTCGGCCGCTGGTCCGACGCCGATCGGCTCGCCGACGAGGTGATGGACATCGAGGCGCCGCCCTGGCAGCGCTGGGGCGTCACCCTCGCCTTGGCCGAGTTGCAGCTGCGCCGGGGCGACGCGGAGGGCGCGCGGCGTCACCTGGCCAGCCTCGCCGAGACGGTGGGCCATACCGACGGCATCGACCTGGCCAGCGCCTACCACGCCTGCCGGGCCCGGCTGGCGATCCTCGACCAGGACTTGCCCGCCGCGCGGACGCACGTACGGGCCGGGCTCGACGTCATCCGGGGCAGCGAGTTCACCCGGATCGGCCCGGAACTGTGCGCGGCGGGGATCCTCGTGGAGGCGACCGTACGGGGCGAGGCCGAGCCGCTGCTGGAGGAGTGCCGGGAACTGCTCGCGGCGATGCCCGCCACGCCCGAGGCGGAGGCGTACGCCCTCCAGGCCGAGGCGGAGGCCACCCGTCTCGGCACGCCGGATCCGGCGCTGTGGCGGTCGGTGACCGAGGTGTGGGAACGCCTCGGTGAGGCCTACCGCGCGGCGTACTGCCGGTTCCGGGAGGCGGAGGCGATCCTGGCCGTACGGGGCTCGCGCGAGGAGGCGATCGAGGTGCTGCGCGCGGCGTGGGAGACCATCGACGCGCTCGGCGCCAACGGCGTGGGCCAGCACGTCGAGGACCTGTCGCGGCGGGCGCGGCTGGACCTCGTCCCGGCGGAGGAGTCCATGCCGGGGCTGACCGCGCGGGAGGCCGAGGTGCTCACGCTGCTCAGCAGCGGGCGGACCAACCGGCAGATCGCCGAGACGCTGTTCATCAGCGAACGGACCGTCGGTGTCCACGTGTCGCGCATCCTGCGCAAGCTCGGCGTGCCCAACCGCGGGGCGGCCGCCCACCTGTTCCGGGCGTCCGGCTGAGCTTTTCAGGATCTTCACAGCCGGGTCGCGGGTTCCCTGGAGCCCGGAGCGGGAGGATCGTGCCGACCGCTCAGAGCTTGGGGGTGAAGGTGCCGCCGCGCAGCCCGGTGTCCACCAGTTCGACCGCACGGGCGACCGCCGCCAGGCGGGTGCCCTCGCGGCGGTAGATCTCCAGCACCGACTCGAGCCCATGAGCGGGGACGAAGTCCGACAGTTCGGCGCGGGCCGTACGGAATCCCTCGCGCGCGGCCTCCAGCGCGGCGGCGACGTGCTGACGGGCCATGCGCGAGAGCACGACGGGATAGCGCCGCAGCACGCCGTACCGGCGGTATTCGGGTGGCACCAGGTCGAACAGCCAGGCCACCGCCGTGTCCTCGAATCTTTCGGTGCCCGGTGGATGCACTCCCGAAGGCCAGCCGGGCGGTACGTACGCGGTCACAACGTCAGAATAGATTCAACTCGAATGTATGTTCGAGTAAAGGTAGGAGAAGTATGACGCGAGCGGCTACTTCTCCTCCTCCTTCGGCTCATCACGGCGCTTCGTGATCCTGATGGTGCCGGAGTCGAGGTCGTCGCGGCCCGGCGTGCTGTGCGTGTGCAGCTCATGCCGGCGCGTCTTCTCCTTCTCCTGCTCCTCAAGCTGGATCTGCTTGCCCGCACCACCGAACGCGGCCTGCAGGTCCGCGAACATGCCCGGCCCGAACCCCGCGCCGGACGAGGAGTCACCTCGGATGGCCGACATCAGGCCGCTGCCCTTGCCACTGCCGTCATTCGGCCAGTCGATCACCTCCGGCTCGGTGGCAACAGCGGGACGCTTACGCGGACGCCTGCGGCGCCGTCGAAACGGTGATTTCACGCAACCTCCAACGATCGGCCGGGCGCCAGGATTCCGCACCGGGGCCCCGCCGATGGTATGCGCCATTGGAGTGATCTTGGTATGCGCTTCGCGCGATCTTCGGACGGTACTTCGCGCGATCTCGGACGGTACGCTGCGGAGGGTGCCCACCACACTGGCCGACATCATCACACTCCTGGAAGGTCGCTACGACCCCGCCTGGGCGGAGCCCTGGGATGCCGTCGGCCTGGTCTGCGGCGATCCGTACGCCGCCGTCAACCGGGTCCTGTTCGCCGTCGACCCGGTGACGGCCGTGGTGGACGAGGCCATCGACTGGCGCGCCGACCTGATCGTCACGCACCATCCGCTGTTGCTACGGCCTGTGCACGGCGTGCCGGCCACCACGCCGAAGGGCCGCGGCGTGCACCGGCTCATCACCGCCGGCACCGCCCTGTACACCGCGCACACCAACGCCGACGTCGCCGATCCGGGCGTGTCCGACGCGCTCGCCCGCGCCGTCGGGCTCACCGGGCCGCTGCGGCCCCTCAGTCCGTCCGCCGACGACCCGCGCCGCGGGCTCGGACGCGTCGGCGAGCTGTCCGTCCCCGTCACGCTCCGGGAGTTCACCGAGGCCGCGGCCAAGGGCCTGCCCGCCACGGCCGCAGGCCTCCGCGTCGCCGGCGACCCGGAGGCGCCGGTCCGTACGGTCGCGGTCTGCGGGGGAGCGGGCGACTCGCTGCTGGGCGCGGCCCAGGCGGCCGGAGCCGACGTCTACCTCACGGCCGACCTCCGTCATCACCCGGCGTCGGAGTTCCGCGAAGATGGGGGTACGGCGCTCGTCGACGCCGCACACTGGGCGACGGAATGGCCGTGGCTCGGCGACGCGGCGGGCCTGGTGCGCCAGACTGGCGTGGAGACCCGGATCTCCACCGTCGTGACCGACGCGTGGACCTTTCGATCCCATGAAGGAAGTTCGTGAAAGCAGCACCTGAAGCCCAGTTGCGCCTCCTCGACCTGCAGGAGCTGGACACCACTCTGGACCGGCTCGCCCACCGGCGGCGCACCATCCCCGAGCTCGCGGAGATCGCGAAGGTCGAGGAGCGCATCGGCGGCGTCGCCGACGCGCTCGTCGCCGCCCAGACCGAGATCAGCGACATCGACCGGGAGCAGAAGAAGGCCGAGCAGGACGTCGACCAGGTCCGCGCCCGCGCCGAGCGCGACCAGAAGCGGCTCGACTCCGGGCAGGTCTCCTCGGCCCGCGACCTGGAGAACCTCCAGTCCGAGATCGCGTCCCTCCAAAAGCGGCAGTCCGACCTCGAGGAGATCGTGCTCGAGGTGATGGAGCGCCGCGAGGAGGCGGAGAACCGCCTGCGCGCCGTCGAAACGGACAAGGAGGACGCCGACAAGGAGCTGGCCGAGCTCGCCGAGCGCCGCGACGCCACCTCCCAGGAGATCGACGGCCAGGCCGAGCTGACCCGCACCGCCCGGTCCGGTGTCGCCGGGGACATCCCCGACGACCTGCTGAAGCTCTACGAGAAGCTGCGCGAACAGCACCGGGGCGTCGCCGCCGCGGCCCTGCTGCGCGGCCAGTGCCAGGGCTGCCACCTGCAGCTCAACACCGTCGAGCTGAACGCCATCCGCGCCGCGGCCAAGGACGAGGTCCTCCGTTGTGAGGAGTGCCGCCGGATCCTCGTCCGCACCCCGGAATCCGGCCTGTGAAACTCATCGTCGAAGCCGACGGCGGATCGCGCGGCAACCCCGGTCCGGCCGGGTACGGCGCGGTGGTCCGCGACGCGCTGACCGGTCAGGTCCTCGCCGAGCGGGCCGAATCCGTCGGGGTGGCCACCAACAACGTCGCCGAGTACCGCGGCCTCATCGCCGGCCTGGAGGCCGCGGCACAACTCGCCGCCGGTGCCGACGTCGAGGCCCGGATGGACTCCAAGCTCGTCGTCGAGCAGATGTCCGGCCGCTGGAAGATCAAGCATCCGGACATGAAGCCGCTCGCCCTCCAGGCGCAGCGGCTCGCCTCCGGGTTCTCCTCGGTCCGCTACACCTGGATCCCCCGGGAGCGCAACAAGCACGCCGACCGGCTCGCCAACGAGGCCATGGACGCCGCCGCCGAAGGCCGCACCTGGGAGCCGTCGGCCACCGAGGCCGACGAGCCGGACCCGCCCCCCGCCGGATGGGCGCCGCCGACGACCGAGCCGACGACGACGCTGCTGCTCCGCCACGGCGAGACGCCCTTCTCCGGCGAACGCCGGTTCGCCGGCACCGGCGACATCCCGCTGACCGACACGGGCCTCGCCCAGGCCCGCGCCGCCGGCAACGCCCTCACCGGGCGGGGCATCGACGCGATCGTGACCTCGCCCCTCAAGCGGACCCTGCAGACCGCCCAGGAGATCGCCCAGGTCATCGACGTCCCGGTCCGCACCGAGGACGACCTGCGCGAGACCGACTTCGGCGACTGGGAGGGCTACACCTTCGCCGAGGTCCGCGAACGCTGGCCCGCCGAACTCGACGCCTGGCTCGCCGACCCGTCCGTCGCACCCCCGTTCGGCGAGAGCTTCGAGGCCACGTCCAAGCGAGTCCGCACCGCCCGCGACAAGCTGCTGGTCCGCCACCGGAAGCAGACCGTCCTGGTCGTATCGCACGTGACACCGATCAAGACACTCCTCCGCCTGGCCCTCGACGCCCCGCCCTCCGCGCTGTACCGGATGCACCTGGACGTCGGATCCCTGTCGGTCGTCGACTGGTACGCCGACGGCCCCGCCGTCGTACGGTCCCTCAACGACACCCACCACCTGCGCGAGGCGGCCGAAAACCAGGCCCTTTGGTAAAATGATCCGAGACGGACGAGTCGGCCGGACGGTCGCGTCGGAGTTCTGCTCCGACGAGGAAGGTCCGGGCTCCACCGGGCAGGGTGGTCGGTAACGCCGACCCGGGGCGACCCGCGGGAAAGTGCCACAGAAAGCAGACCGCCTCCGGCATGCCGGAGGTAAGGGTGAAACGGTGGTGTAAGAGACCACCAGCGCCCCAGGTGACTGGGGCGGCTCGGCAAACCCCACCCGGAGCAAGGTCAAGAAGGGCCCGCCACGGCGGACCCGCGCAGGCGTTCGAGGGCGGCCCGCCCGAGGCCTGCGGGTAGACCGCTCGAGGCCGCCGGCAACGGCGGCCCTAGATGGATGACCGTCGCTCCGCGCAAGCGGAGGCACAGAACCCGGCCTACAGGCCGACTCGTCCGTCATCCACGCCCCCGACCTGCGGGGCGGCACGTCAGGCCTCCTGCTCAGGACACCTTGACGGCACATCTGGCACATGGCCCAGGTCGTCACGCCGGTCTCCTTCCGCCGGATCTGAGGCATCGGTCGATCTGGACCGCTACGGTCGGTGGAACTTGAGCGCCAGATCGCTGCGGAGCACGGGTCTCAACGGTCGGCGCGTTGTCACCGAACCTGGAGCGAGCCGTTGATCGAAGTTCTGACCCCGATTCGCAAGATAAGGGTCGAGCAGGCGTACATCCCCGAGGCACGAGCGGTTCTGCCGGACGGGGACACCTGTGTGGTCGTTGACGCTTTCGGCCGGTTGTTCACCGTCTCACTGTCCACCGCTGAAGTGGTCCGGGTGGAGTCGGGTTCGCCGGGGGTCTCCGCGCTTTCGGTGACCCCAGATGGTCGGCTGATGGCCACGAGCGTGCATGCCTTCGGCGAGTACGGCATCCGGATCTGGGACGTGGCGAGCTGGACGGTGGCCACGGAGTTGGTCGGGCACAGCCACCCGATCCTGGCGGTGACGGCTGCGGGTCAGGTGGTGGTCACGGCGGCCGGAGACGGTGCGAGGGTGTGGGATTTGAACGAGGGGTCGTGCAGATTCACGCTGCCGGGCACGGAAGAGGTGAGGTGGGTCGCGGTGACCCACGACGGGCGCCATGTGGTCACGATGAGCTGGGATCGTTCGATCGTGCTCTGGGACTTGTGGACAGGCGTCCCGGTCCGGACGCTGCGGGACGCCGACTCCCGGGTTCCCGCTTTTAGTTCGCCCGCGAGTGACCGAGGGGTCTGGATCCGAACCGTCTTGGCGGACTCGGCACGCGATCGCGTGCTGGCGGCCGACGGTCAACTGTGCGTGGGCGGCCTCGGCGGGCGGCGTCCTCTGGCGGACTGGCAGACGATCCCCCGACACGACAGGGTGAACATGATCCCGGGAAAGGACCTGGTGCACACCTGCGTGGCGGCGTTGAATCCGGCGGACGGGATCGTGGCCGTCGACTACGGCGGACGCATATACCTCCTGGACCAAGGCGGGCAACCGCTCGCAGTGATGGGGGAGGAGCCGGGGCCGGGCTGGATACCGGTGAGCACCATGACCTTTGCCCCGGATGGCCGGCTGGTGTCCTCCTTCCCCGGTGCCTTCGCGGCCGTGGAGGTGTGGCCGGCGCTCTCAGAGCTCACCGGATGAGAGCCGTGCGGAGCCACAACTCATCAACGCGACACACTGACGATCAAGGGCGTTGCTCAAGCTCACGTGATGTCGCGGGGGCTATGCGGGAGGCAGGAGTAGCCCCGCGGGTGGATCCGTGGCGATGTCCTTACCGAGGCCGGCCTGGCGGCCGGAGAACGTCGCGTCGCTGAAGTCGACGGTGCCGCCGGAGAACTTCGCGCCGGCGAAGACGATGGTGGTGCCGGAGAACTCCGCGTCGGCGAATTGGAGAGTGCCGCCGGACAATGTCGCGTCGGTGAAGTCGAGAGTGCCGCCGGAGAACGTCGCGTCGTTGAAGTGGGCGGTGGTGCCGGAGAACTCCGCGCCGATGAAGCCGATGATGCCGCCGGAGAGCGCCGAGCCGGTGAAGTGGACGGTGCCGCCGGAGAACTCCGCGCCGGCGAAGTCGAGGGCGCCGCCGGAGCATGTCGCGCCCGTGAAGTCGATGGAGGCGCCGGAGAAGACCGCGGTGATGAAGTAGTGGGTGGCGCCGGAGAACGTCGCGTCGCCGAAGTGGACGGTGCCGCCGGAGAACTCCGCGCCGACGAAGTGGATGGGGCCGCCGGAGAACGTCGCGCGGGTGAAGTCGATGGAGGCGCCGGAGAACCTGGCGCCGGTGAAGTCGACGGTGGCGCCCGAGAAGACCGCGCCGGTGAAGTCGACGCTGCCGCGGGGGAACACGGCGTCGCGGAAGTCGACGGTACCGCCGGAGAACTCCGCGCCGCTGAAGTCGCCTCCGTCGAAGCGGACACCGGTGAAGTTGAAGTCATGGCCTCGCCAGGAGACTCGGGTGTTGTCGCGCAGGTGCGCGGTAATGATCGAGATGACGGTGTGGTGTACCTCCTGGCTGCCACCGAACGTCAGCTGTTCGGCGGCCGGGGGGCCGGCCTCCGGGGGAGGTTCGTAGGGCATCCGTAGGTAGGCGCACAGCTCGTCGATGCAGGTCTGCCGGCCGTCCTGCCAATCGTCGGCCAGACCGGCCAGCGCGTACACCCCGGCCAGCCGCACCGCGGTCTCGGCGTGTCCGAGCCGCCTTGTCGCCGTGGCGAACCGTCTGTTGAACACCCGCACCCGGTCATCCTCTCCGCGCTGCTGCTCGGTATCTTCCCGTCTTCGGCGAGACACCGGGAGACCCGACCGGCCGTTCCGATCACCGGCGCGGAGCGACGTATCTGAGATGCCTCACTCCTGAGCGCGGTAGCGCAGGTACACCACACCGCCGGCGAAGCGGCGCTCGTCGACCAGGTCGAGGCCGGCACGAACCCCTTCGGGGAAGACCGGGGTGCCGCCGCCCACGATGACGGGCGTGACGAACAGGTGGTATTCGTCCACCAGGCCCGCCCGTATCGCCCGGGTGGCGAGGACCGGGCCGCCCACGCTGACGTTCCCGTGCTCTTTCAGCGCCCGGACGGCGTCAGCGTCGAAACGCCGCTCAATCCGCGTCCGCGCACTCGACACGGTCTGCAGGGTGCTCGAATAGACGACCTTGTCCGCGGAGCGCCATATCTCGGCGAAGTCCCGCGCGGCGGGCGACTGCCCGTCAGGGGAGACGGTCTCCCAGTAGTGCATGACCTCGTACATCCGGCGCCCGTACAGGTACGTCCCGATCCCCCGCTCCAGGTCATTGACGAAGGCGTGTACCTCCTCGTCCGGCTCCGCCCAGTCGAACTTGCCCTCCGAATCGGCCGTGTAGCCGTCGAGCGACGCGATCGTCGAGTAGACCAGCATTCCTGTCCCCTTCCATCGCCAGTACAGACCGTACCGACCCGCCGATCTCATCGGTCGATCCGTTCCGAAACCATGCCCGGCCTGACGCTCCCGCGCGCGGGCTCACTGGAGGGACGCTGAGGAAGGTCGCACCTCGTCGGTCTCGGTGGCGGGTTCGCCGAAGCGGGCGAGGGCGAGCGTGCTGCCGACGGCGATGACGAATCCCAGCACGGCGCTCCAGGCGTACCCATGACGGGTGCCGTCGCCGAGAAGGAGGACCCCGACCAGCGCGGGCACGACGGTCTCGGCGACGACCATCGCCGCGGTGGTCGTGGTCACCGAGCCGTGTTGCAGTGCGGTGGCGAAGAACAGGAACGCCACCAGCCCGCCGCCCGCCACGACGTACGTCGCCGGGTCGCGCAGGAGATCGAGCGGAGACAGGCTCACCAGCACGCGTGCGCCGATGGCCACCAGGCCGAAACCGAGTCCGGCGATCAGACCGAGCACCGCGGACCTGATCGCTCCGCGCAGCCGCCCCGCCGCGACCCCGACCAGGGCGATCACGGCGACGCACCCGAGCAGTGCCATCCGGAACGTCAGGCTCACCGCCGCCGGGTTCTCGTGCCCGGCGGCCAGCCCCAGCAGAGCCAGACCGGCGCACACCGCCGCCACGGCGGCCCACTCTCGCGCCGCCAGCCGAAAGCGCAGGACCCGGGCGCCGACCACCGCGGTCACCGCCAGGTTCCCGGCGACCATCGCCTGCACCACGAACAGCGGCAACGACCGCAACGCGGCCAGTTCGGCGGCGAAGCCCAGGAGGTCCAGGCCCATACCGAGGAGGAACGGAAGCCGGCGGACCAGGCGGACCAGTAGGCGGGGGTCGACGCCCGTGCTCGCCGGCGCGGTGCGCGCCGCCAGCGCCTGCAACACACTCGCCGTGCCGAAGCACACGGCCGCGGCGATCGCCCCGAGAAGACTCCAGATCACTCCCCGAGCGTCTCTGATCAGCTTGGGGATCGCTAGTCACATTGGAGTGTTGTGACTGGGGGATCTGTCCACCGGGGTGGGGTGGCGTGGGCGTGTAAGTGGAAGCCTGCGCCCAGCGCCGCTCCTTTCGGCCGGTGCCGTGGGCGGTTCCGGCCGGTGGGGGTGGTTGAGCTGATCGTGTGCACGATGGTGGTGCGCACGCCCTGGTACCGGCAGGCCGCGCGGGGCGGTCTGTGGTCCGTGTGAGCGTGTCCCTCCGGACGCTGACCCGCCGGCCCGCGAGGGCCGGGGGTGGAGGGTGCCCTGCGTCGCCTGGGCGCGGGGCGTGGAGTTCGGCGCGGGGTGGGACCGGTCTTGGACCGATCCTCCCCGCTGGCCTGAGGGGTTGCGGCCGGGGTGACGACCGCATCCGTTTCGAGCGTGTCGATGACGCGGGGGATATCCATGTGGCCGGTGGCGCGGTCGACGATGGTGTTGTGCTGGTGAGTCAGGCCGCGGGCGGCGATGCGCCGCCATGCGCCGTGGTCGCGGTCGCCTTGCCAGCCACACTGCGGGCCGGGGCAGATCGCCCATTTCCAGCCGGGTGCGGTGGGGCGGTCGGGCGCCTTGCAGTGCCGTAGAGGCATCAGGCACTGCGGGCAGTGCTTGGAGGTGTTCTTCGGCGGGACGGTGACGAGCGCGATGCCGGTCTCGGCGGCCAGGTGCCGCATGTTGTCGGTGATCTGTCCGCGTACTGCTTGGGATAGGCGGGTGTTGAGGGTGCGGCCCATGCCCTTGGCCTCCATGGACCGCAGATCCTCGACATAGATCACGCTCGCGCCGGCAGCGATCGCCTGGTCCACTGCCCAGCGGGCGGCCGCCCAGGCGAGTGCGTCGTTCAGGCCGGACCGGCGGTCGGCCACGTGCTGGCGTTCGGCCGTCAGGACGGCGTGTTTGGCGGCCAGGTGGTGGCCCTCCCGGTTGCCGATGAGGCCTTCGTAGGTGTCGGTTTTGGCGTGCAGGTGTTCACCGTGGCGGCGTAGCCGGTGCTGGCGGGCCATCACCCCACGAGCCCTAAACATCGCCCCCGCCCCCAGCGCGGTAATGGTCCGGTCGGGATGCAAACGGCATGTCCCAGCACTGAGCAGAGTGTTCAGCCCCCAGTCCACGCCCAGTGCGATGGCGTGCCCGGTTCGTTCGGCCTTGGGGACGGGATAGGAGAACGCCAGGTCGGCGTGCACCCAGCTACCGCCCGGCCGACTGGCGGGGCGCAGAGTGGGCAGGTGCAGCACCGAATCAGGCGGGACGGTGGGCGGCAGCGTGAGCGGACAGGCCACCCAGGACCAGTCGGCGTACGAGCGCGGGTCCAGGCGGGTGGGCAACTGCACCCGCAGCAGCACCCTGGCCGGGTCATCGTCGGCGCGTTCCAAGGTGGCCTGCTGCCGGTCAACCGCGGCCAGCACCAGCATCCGCGCCGCGCGCGGCGCCTCCTCCAGCTCGAACACATCGACCGGAAACCGTCCATGCTCGTCGTAGAAGGCGGTGATCTGCCTGGTGCGCGCTTTGATCACGCTGCCAGACAGGGACCGGCCATCCGGGATCGCCTCCCGGACGGCATCCCATTCGACCGCCGTTCGCTTGTCCGGGTCGGCGGGCCAGGTTTTGAGGACCCCGGCGACCATCTCGGCGCGGTGCTGCGCACCACGCAGGACCCTTCCGGCCTGCTCTTGAGCCATCCGCACGATCCGGTCATTGACCTTGACCCCGCCGGGGACGGTCACGGCCCAGCCCAACCGGCGCAACGCCATCCACGCATTCGACGGCAAGACACGGCCCGCCTCATCTACCCCGGCCGCCAGCCGAGCCACGTCCTCGGCGTTCCAGCGCCCGGCCAGCAGGCCGACGGTCATGTCGGCGACCAGGTCCGCGGCCCAGCCCACCCGCTCGGCCACCGTCCGGGCCGTCAGAGCCTCACCGGTCTTCTCATCTACTCCGCCGCGCAGCAGGACCCGGGTGGATGCGGTCCGAGCCGCCTGACCGGCGGCCAGCGCAAGCTTACGGCTCATGCGACACGACCGGACGACACGCGACCAAACATGTACACACAGTAGCGATCTGTATCGGTGTTCCGCTCGGTGATTCGAAAATCCGAGCGAGGCCAGCCAGTCAGGGCGTCGACTGCCTACCGGCGAACTACCATCGAGTGCACGCCGCTTTCGCCCTCGGGAGCAACCACAGCAACTCGACGTCCTCTCATAACCGCTACGTGACATATCGGATCCCTAGGAAACCTGTGAACCTATGGACGATCCGAGCGTTGCCCGTCGCCGGAAGACGATCGATATGACTCGGCCTGCGAGACCCGCTGCGCGGACCGGCGCGCAAGCCGCCGTACGGCCCGGATCACCAAGGAAGGAGCACTCATGCCCCATCCCGGCCGAGACGTCCACCTTCGCCTCGTCTGGCCCCAGTGGCAGGGTGCCGGCACTTCCAGTGTCGAGGCGCTCGCCTCCGAGTTCCCGTTCGATGTCGCCCGCCGCGGCTATGCGGTGGGCACGGCGGTGCTCGACGCGGTCCTGCCGCCGCACGACGGCCCGACGGCGACCGTGCCGGTCACGATGTCGGACGACGGCCTGGACGAACGCGACGGTGTCGAGGCCAAGGAGGTCGTCCTCCGGCAGCTTGCGAGCGCCCAGGCGGTCATCCGCGCTCACGACCCGGCCCGGATCGCCACGCTCGGCGGCGAGTGCTCGGTGAGCGTGGCGCCGTTCGCCGAACTGGCCCGCCGCTACGGGGACGACCTGGCGGTCGTCTGGATCGACTCGCACCCCGACATCGGCACCCCCAAGAGCGAGTACCCCGGCTACCACGCGATGGCCGTCGCCGCACTCACCGGCCACGGCGACCCCGACGTGCAGGCACTGCTCCCAGCGACGATCTCACCGGACCGGGTCGCCCTGGCGGGACTCCACTCGTGGACCGACGACGACCTCCCGAACGTCGCCGACTGGGGCATCCGCTCCTTCGCCCCCGACGACCTGCGCACCTCCACCCGCCCGCTGCTCGCCTGGCTGGCGGCAACCGGCTGCTCCCGCGTCGCCGTCCATTTCGACGTCGACACGGTCGACAGCAACGAGATCGTGCTCGGCCTCGGCGCCGAACCGGACGGTCTCACGAGCACGGAGGTACGGCGCATCGTCGCCGACATCGATGAGGCCGCGGACGTCGTCGGCCTCACGATCGCGGAGTTCTTCCCGCGCCAGGTGATGCACCTGCGGCAACTCCTCAACGGCTTCCCGCTGATCTCCGCAACGCCGACGGACTGACCCCGGATGCTCACCCCGGGCTCCGCTGACTCCGAACGTGAAGCCGACCCATCTCGGATCCAAGGTCTTGGGTCGGCCCACCTCGGCAGGGTGATCAATCCGATGGGTGCAGTTGCAGCCAGAGTTCGGCGCGTTCGGCATGGAGGTCGCGTCCGAGTTGTTCGTATGCTTCGCCCATCAACTGTACGGTCGCGCGGTCGTACGACATCAGAGACTTGAGCACGCATAGCGCCGAGGCGGGAAACCCGTCGGCGAGAAATCGACGGGCCTGCGATAGGTACTCATCGACGTCCCACGGGCGATCCACCCGTACGGTGCCGGGCGCGAACGCCGCAGCCTGTGCGAGTACGCCGATACCGTCATCGGCCGATTCATACCGCCATCCCGGGGGAGTCTCCGGGCGGATCGCCTGCTTTGAGCGGGCACCCGGGCCGATCCGCGGGGAGCCGATATCGGGGCGCAGGTCGAGGGCGTGGCATACGGCTGCCCAGCGGGTGTCCTCGGCGGGCGAGGCCAGTCCCTGCTCGCGCCCCCACGTCGTCCAATTGGCCATTGCCCCGACGAGAAGGTTCTCCAACGCCTCTTTCGTGTTATCGCCGAGCCAGAATGCCTGGTCATCGCCCGGGGCGAACGATACGCACACGTGGTCCTCGGCATCCAGCTCTGGAGCGAGCACCGCCCACCCGTAATGCAGCCCATCGCCACCGTTCCAGCAGAACGGAAGGATTTCAAGTGGCTGAAAGCTGTAACACAGTTCCCCGCACATGATCCGTGGATCGTCGCTACCGGGTGGCTCGCCGAGAAGGCTCGTGCTGATGTCCCCGCAGAAAAGGTCGCCGCCCTTGTCCATCCACGAAGCGTAGCTCCACACATCCGGGTCTCCGGGGTCCAGCCCGTCCATGATAAACGCGGCGAGCTCCGCAAATGTGGTGGGCAATCGGAGTGACCGGTGCAGGGGATGCTGCATAAAACTCTCCAGCTAGAATGTCATCTAGTTGATGTGTAGCGGTAGGTTCTGAGAGATCGTAGTCCTGATTCATGTCGGAAACGGATGCCCTGGACGTGGTCCTGCGGGACGCACGCCGCGTCATGGTGACGGACGCCGTCCCGCCCGCGTCGCACCTGATCGGGGCCGAGGTCGTCATCGATCTGTCGGCCCCTGCTGAGCTCGACCGATTGCGTACGGCCATGGCGGTGGCGTCCGTTCCCGGCATGGTGTGCGCGTGCCTGGGGGACGTCCGGTTCGACTTCCTCGACGAGGACGGCGGAGATCTGACCGCCGTGGTCCTCCACCATGGCTTGACGCTTCGCTGGTACGGCTGGGACGGCGACGCGGTCCTCGTCGATGGCATTTCACTACTGCGCTGGCTCGACGACCACGGAGCATCGGGCCCGCTGCGGCAGTTCGAGGAGGACGAACGCCGGCGTCTGCGGGCACGGTCGCAAGAGGCCGAGTGGCTCGCGGCGATGCCGGCCGTGCTGGCCGACCTGTCCGAGCGGATCCTGGCACCCTCGCAGATGGGCGGAAACCCCTCGCCGGACCTGCTGGCCGAAATTCAGGATCGGCTGGACCACGCTTTCCCGGAGCCCGCGAGCCGAGTGCTGGCTCTCTTGAAATGGTGCGGCGCGGGCACCGGCCGATTCTCCGGATTTCCCGTGTACGAGCTCGTGCCGAGCCTGCTGCTCAAGGACCTGCCGATCGCCGACATCGTCGCCGGCCTGCAAGACCCGCGTGCCGACGCCCGCCACGACAGAGGCGCCGTGCGCCATCTCGCCGGCTGGAAGAGCCGGCGTCGCCAGAAGAGGGACATCGCCGCCATTCCCGCGCCGCTGAAGGCCCGCCTCCTCGAAACGGCCCGGGCATCCGGCGACCGGGAACAACAGCGACGCGCATCGCAATGGCTGAACCCGGACCGGTCGAATTAACGGGTGACGGTGATGGCGGTGACGATGAGGCCGTCGCGGGCGAGCCAGCGGCCGGTGAAGCCGGTCAGCGGGCGGCCGTCGACCTCCGGCGGTGTGACGGTCAGCGCGGCGGCGAACGTGCCGGCCTCGGGGTCCACCGTGACGCTCGCGCCCTCGAAGCCGAGCCAGCGGCGGGTCAGCGGGAACCACGCCTTGTAGACCGACTCCTTCGCGCTGAACAGCAGGCGGTCCCACCGTACGTCGGGTTCCGCGGCGAGCAGGTCGGTCAGCCAGGCGCGCTCTTCGGGGCGGGAGACGGCTTCCAGTACGCCGTCGGGCAGCGGGCCGTTGGGTTCGGCGTCGATGCCGATCGTCAGGAGGTCCCGGGCATGGGCGACGGCGGACGCCCGGTAACCGTCGCAGTGGGTCATGCTGCCCACGATCCCGGTCGGCCAGATCGGGGCGCGGCTCTCCCCCGGGAGGATGGGTGCCGGGGCGACGTCGAGTCGCGCGAGGGCTGTTCGCGCGCAGGCCCGTACGGTCGTGAACTCCCTGCGGCGCTTGTCGACGGCGCGGGCGAGCAGTGCCTCTTCCTCAGGGAACAGGGTCGTCGCGGGCGCGTCGCCGTACGTCTCCTCGGCCGCCGCTTCCGGCGGCAGCAACTCCTCGATCACGAGGTCGCCGGAAGGATCTGCCGTAGCGCCGGCTTCACCGGACGCTTCTGCCACTCGCGCGGGTAGCCGACCGAGACCTCCTCGAACCGTACGCCGTCGTAGTAGGTGGTCCGCGGGATGTGCAGGTGCCCGTAGACGGCCACGGCCGCGCGGAAGCGTACGTGCCAGTCGGCGGTGTGCACGGTGCCGCACCACTGGGCGAACACCGGGAATCGCAGGACGCGGGTGGGCTCCCGTACCAGCGGATAGTGGTTCACCAGCACGGTCGGTAGCTCCGGGTCGAGTTCCGCCAGCCGTCGTTCCGTCGCCGCCAGCCGGGCCCGGCACCAGGACTCGCGGTTCGGGTACGGGTCCGGATGCAGGAAGATCTCGTCGGTGCAGACGATGCCCTCCGCGTACGCCTGCGCGAGCGCGGCCTCCTGGGTGGCGGCGCCCTCGGGACGGAACGTGTAGTCGTACAGCAGGAAGAGCGGCGCGATCACGGCCGGGCCGCCGGGGCCCTCCCAGATCGGGTACGGATCCTCCGGTGTGAGGACGTCCACGCCGCGGCAGAGCTCGACCAGCCGCCGGTAGCGGTCCTCGCCGCGCAGCCCGGTCGTGTCGCCGCGCGGGGTCCACAGCTCGTGGTTGCCGGGCGTCCACACGACGGTCGCGAAGCGCCGGCGCAGCGTGTCGAGCGCCCATTCGATGTCGTCGAGGTTCTCACCGACGTCGCCGGCGACGAGCAGCCAGTCGTCGCCGGAGTGCGGACGCAGCTCTTCCACCAGTTTCCGGTTCTCCGGGTACGCGACGTGGAGGTCGCTGATGGCGAGAAGGCGCGGCCCGTTCTCCGGCGTGGTGATCACATCGGTGATGCTACGTGCGGCCTCTCGCGGGAACCTCGAGTTGACCGATACGGGTCAGGGCCGCGCCTGCCGGGCGTACGCCGGGCAGGCGCGGGGACCGGGCGTGCCGCGATGGGTGGATCAGGTGAAGTTGACGTCGCTGCAGAAGAAGAACGCCTGGTCCATGTGCGAGGCCTGCCAGATCGTGAAGACGACGTGGCGGCCCGTACGGCCCGGGGCGCTGAGGTTGTCGACGATGTAGTCGCCGCCCGGCGCGTACTTGGCCGTCTTGCGCACCAGCTCGAGGTCGCTCCAGCGCAGAGGCTGGGTGAGGGCGTTGTACCCCTGTTTGGTGACGTAGACGAGGATGTAGTCCGCGCCGTGGTGGGCCTGGTCGAGCAGGTGGACCGAGAAGGTGCTGTGGACGTCGGTCGTCTTCCACGCGCCGGGGACGTCCAGGGAGCGGTACCGGCCGCTCTCGGTCAGGCCGCCGCTGCAGAGCTGCCCGTCCGGGAGCCCGGCCTGGAAGTTGCCGGCCAGGCCGTTCTTGTAGAGGCCGTTCCAGTTCCACATGGCGTTCGGGTTGTCCTGCCACGCCTGCCAGCACATGGGGTCTTCCTGCTGCATCTTGGGGTCCTGGAAGTCGCTTCCCCAGCGGAGCCAGCAGCCGTAGTTGCGGGAGGCCGGGTCGACGACCGAGCCGTGGGCGAAGGCCGCGTCGGCCCAGGGGACCAGGAAGAGTACGGCGGCGGACAGCAGCGTCAGGACGCGGAGCGCCCGGCGGGTACCTCGGTGGTGCATGCGCGTTCTCCGTCTCGGGGGACAGGCCGAACGGTGGGAGCGCACCTGATCACCGATATTAACCTGACAAGCGGAGTTGCCGAACTTTACGCATGAAACTTTCAGGGTGCCGGAGGGCGTCGCACATGGTTGAGCCGCGGAGGCGGGGCATGGTCACCGCCACCGCGGCCCGGTCCGTGTGCGTGGAACCGACCCATCGGGTCGTTCACGCGGGTTTGTCATACGCGCCGCCGAACTTCGCGCAGATCTCGCGTGCCTCGTCCGGATAGCGCTGAATCAGCCGGTGCAACTCGGCGAGTTCGGCGTCGCGGCGGAGGTGTCCGACGACGGTCATCTCGTCGAGGATTCGGCGGAACTCTGTCAGCTCCTGGTCGTAGCTCATGTGTCCGTCCGGTAGAGGAGTGAGCGGTCTTCAGCGGTTCCCGATGACACGACTGATCTCCCGGGCCGCTAAGGCCTTGTCCACCGCCGGACAGATCGGCTGACCCCAGGAGTAGAAGAACCAGTACGCGTCGCCGTCGACGATGTGGTGCTCACAGCGGATCGTCTCCGACATGACGGGCGCGTGCCGGTTGGTGGCCCGCAGGTAGGGGGACGCGCCGTTGGGATGGTCGAGAGTGGTCTCGAAACCGGCTTGGTCGAGAGCGCCTCGGAGCTCACGAAGGTGCCGGAAGATTAACGCGGTGACGGTCTCCTCGCCCATGTCCGTCTCCTCATCGCGGGGGGATCTTGGCCGCCTGCCGTGACGGTAAAATCGCCGAGCCGCTGTGTGCGAGGAGTGTGCCCAAGTGTGGCACGCGGACTTCAGTCGAGAGCGTCGATCGCGGCGGAGATCAGTGCCCGCGCCTCCGTGCCGAAGACCGCCATCTCGGTCAGCTCACTGAACGCCTTGGTGTAGAGGTCCACCTCTCCGGGGGTGGTGACCGTGACCGCCGCCGACAGCAGCTCCACCGACACCCGCTCGGAGTCGAAGATGTTGAAGGCCTCGAGGGTCCACATCCGGCGGCCCCCGTGCTCGAAGGGGATCACGCCGAGCGACACCGACGGGAGCGCCATGGTGTCCAGCAGGTGGTGGAGCTGCCCGGCCATCGTGTCGGAACCGCCGACCTGGTAGCGGAGCACCGCCTCCTCGACGAGCACGGCGAACCGATGGTCGCCGTCGCGTACGACGTGCGAGCGGGCCATCCGGGCGGTCACCGCCTCCTCCACGTCGTTGGGAGTGCCGTGGAAGGTCGTGATGGCCGACAGCAGCGCGCCGGCGTAGGCGGGGGTCTGGAAGAGGCCCGGCACGACCTGCGAGCAGTAGACCCGGAAGTTGCGGGTCCGTTCGTACAGCGGCACGCGCGACTCCTGGAGCCGGCGCAGGCCGGTGCGCTGGAGGCGGCGCCACTCGACGTAGGCGCCCTCGACGGCACGCAGCGAGGCCACGAGGTCGGTGGCCTCGTCGTCGGCCTTGCAGACGGTGCACCAGCGGCGGATGTCGTCGGCGGACGGCGGCCGGGAGGCGTGCTCGATCTTGGAGACCTTGGTGCGGTCCCATTCGGCGGCGGCGGCGAGCGCCTTGGCGGTCAGGCCCGCGTCGACCCTGAGCTCTCGCAGCCGGTCGGCGATGGCCTGGCGGGCCGCCTGGACGGACGACGACGGTGAGGCCGTCGGCAGGGGCGTTCTCCGCGGTGGTCGGGGCCGCTCAGACAGGGCGATAGTCATCGTGATCGACCCCCCGCTCCCAGGCCGCCTCGAAGGCGGAGGTGCATAGCTTCACCACGTCAGGATCCTCCCAGACGTCGTGGCCGACGAATTCCCCGTCACCGGCGAAGTAGCCGAATCGGACGATCCGGCCATCGAAGACCCAGAAGTCATTGCCCGGCAGGGCCAGATCCGACGACTGCCGGCGAGACAGCCACCGTACCTGCTCGCCGGCCGCGACGTTCAGCCCTTCTGTTACGTCGTACTCGAAACGGATGAAGTCCGCCAGTGGTTCCGACACGATGCGGACTCGCCGGATCTGGACACCACGGGCGACGGTCGCGCGGACCAGGCCGAACCACTCTGGGTAGCGCTTCGGCCCGTCGATCCGCACTCCCGCCGTCCAGTCGAGGAAGACGGGGTCGGAGGGCGTGTAGCCGTCCCGCATCTCCAGGTGGACGGCCGACTCGTCACACGCGGCCAGCAGGTCATTGAACGATGGGACCTCCGGCGACATCGCACGCCTCCTTCAGGATCGGTGCCATCCGCGCCGGTAGCCGCAGCACCGTCTCGTGGTCGGGGATCGGGCCGGTCGCCAGGCATTCCCTCCGAGTATCCGGGTCGGCGGTCCAGCCTTGGATGACGATCTCGCTGGTCGCGTCGTCGACCCAGACGGTGGGGCAGTTATCCCCGTTGGTGAATGGATCGATCCCGACGAACTTTAGGGACATGGATGTCCTCCTGAGTCCGGTATTGTGTACGGAGCGTACATGACTGGTCCACGCAGAGTGATGGACCGGTCAAGAGATTGCCACGCAATCGGACCGGAGTCCAACCGATCCCCGGCGGGATCCTTATATCTCGGGGAAGACCTGTCTCCCGGCGCCGGCCGCCGGCAGGCGATCAGCGACCCCCACATGCGAAAGACCGTGGGCCCCGGGGTTCGTGAGAACCCCGGGGCCCACGGCCTCTTCGCTGTGCGGCGTCAGCCGTTGTTGTTGCCGCCGTAGTTTCCCCAGCCGTCGGGGTGCTGCTCGTCGTTCTTCCGGTCGCCGTACGAGGTGCCGTACGGGCTTCTCGGGTAGGCCTGCGTCGCGTTCGGGTCGTCGGACGGCTGCCCGGTCCCGGGGGTCGAGGAGGCCGGGTCGTAGCCCTGCCCCGGCGTGGAGGACCCGGACCCGTAGTAGCCCGAGCCGTTGCCGTAGGACGAGCCGGGCGTCCCGGGCGTCTGGTAGCCGCCCGTGCTCGAGTAGCCGCCGGTGGAGGTGCTGTCCCGGCCGGCCCCGTAGGACCCGTACGAGTCCGACGACGACGAACCGGTGTACCCGCCGCCGAGCGGGTCGTCCTGGCGCCCGGTACCCGAGCCGTACGAGGAGGAGTCGCTGCTGTACGACGAGGATCCGGTGGAGCCGTAACCACCGTCGGTCGAACCCGTCGAACCCGTCGAACCCGTCGAACCGGTCGAGCCGTAGCCGCCCCCGGTGGAGCCGGTCGAGCTGTAGCCCCCCTCGGAGGAGCCGGTGGAGCCGTAGCCGCTGTCGTAGGACCCGGTGCTGTAGCCGCCGGTCGCGTTGTAGCCGCCCGACAGGGGGTCCGACCCGTAGGAGCCCGTCGAGGAGGAGCTGTAGGAGTCTCCGGAGGACCCGCCGTAGGACTCCGACGACGAACCACTCGTGCTGTAGGAGCCCGTCGACCAGCTCCCGCCGGCGGACCCGCTCGTGGAGGAGGAGCCGTACGAGCGCTCCCCGGTGTCCAGCGGGTCGGTGAGCGGGTCGAAGGCGGCCGGCGCGGGGCTCGAGCCCGTCGATGCCGCGTCACCGCCTCCGGCGCGCTCACGCTGGATCTTGGCGAGCAGATCGTCGACGGACGGGACGGCCGGGCCGTCGTCGCTCGCGCCGGCGACGGAACCCACCGGCGACGGGGGCGTCAGGGGAGAGGAGGCCGGCGGCGCGGGAGGCGGAGTGGGCGCCGCAGGGGACGAGGAGCCGAAGGTCGACCGCTCGCCGGTGTTCAGCGGGTCGTCGCCGTATCCGCTCCCCGGGTCCGTGCCGTACGAGCGGTCGCCGCCGTAGGCGTGCTCGGTGGAGTAGGACGGCTCGCTCGGGAAGGACGCCTCGCTGGAGTACGAAGGCTCACTCGAGTACGAGGGCTCGCTGGAGTACGAGGGCTCGCTGGAGTACGGAGACGACTCACCCGAGTAGGGAGACGGCTCGCTGGAGTAGGAGGACGGCTCGCTCGAGTACGCGGACGTGGCGAAGCCGCCGCTCTGGTCGGCGGAGCCGTACGCCGGGATGGCGCCGCCGGGATCGGTCTGGCCCGCCCGCGAGGGAACGTCGAGCGCCGACGGGACGTCGAGCGGGCTGGGCGGCGTCGCCGGCGTGTCGAGCATCGTGGGCGCGTCGTCGAGGGCCGGGACGACCGGCTGCGGCCGGGTCTCCGGCGCCGGCGAGTCGATCGGAGGGTCCTGCGGCGGCGGGCCCGCCAGCGGCATGCCCTGGGGTGGCCCGCTCACGAGCGGCTGCGGCTGCGGCTGTGGCACCTGCCCGGCGAGGGGATCCTGACCGCGCGCCTCGGAGGGCTGTCCGGCGTCCTGCCGCCACGGGAACTTCGGCTTGTCGAAGGTGATGGTCGACCAGTACTCGTCGTCGTCCATCTCGTCGCTCGACCGCGGAGGCGCCTCGGGAACCGGGGTCGGGGACGGCGGCGGCAGCTGGGCCGGGCCCGCACCGGGGCCGGCGATGGGCGCGGCGGGCAGTTGGTGCTGCGGAGCCATGGGGGCGATGGGGGCGCCGGCCACGCGCATGTCGCCGCCGCCGTAGGCGTCCTCCTCCGACTCGTCACCACCGCGGCGGCCGCGGGATCTGCCGGCGCGGCGGCCCCGGGGCTGCTCTTCGTCGGACATCCAGTCGTCTTCGTCGCCGGATCGGCTCGCCCTCATCCCCAGAGCCACCAGCACCCCGACGAGTATGACGACCGCGACCAGGCCGAGGACAACGATCAGACCCCACATAGCTACCACCCAACGCCATGGTCTAGCGGTCGACGCCGACGCGGAGACCTTTTCCCGTGATCACCGGCACCGGGGCCCCCAAGGAGCTAGACCGATTGTTGCCGACCGCTATGACCCTTGTCATACGGTTCGCGAACATCTATTTTCACCCTACTTGCCCTGAGGCCCGCGAGAACCGTCCGTTGGCCTTCGCGGCCCCTGGCGCGGGACGCGCACCTGACGCGTCCGGCACGCCCGCCCCTCAGGACATCACATCACCGCCCCCCGGAACGTCGCGTACATCCGTCCGCGCGCGATCGTCCGGGCGGCGATCGCGGAGAGGGCCTCGCTCAGGCTCGCGCCGTTCTTCAGCGGGACCTTCTCCTTCAGTGCGTAAAGGGTAAAGCGGTACTTGTGCACCTCGCCCTTCGGCGGGCACGGCGGGGCGTATCCGACCTTGTGCGTCGTGTTCATCGACTGCTCGGAGTGCGGCGGCGTGGTGTTCTCCAGGAGTTCGTTCGCCGTGGCGTCGATGTTGAACAGCACCCAGTGGACGTATGCGCCGCTGGGGGAGTCGGGGTCATCGATGATCAGCGCGAGGGACCCGACGCCGCTCTGCGCGACCGACCACCGCAGCGGCGGCGTCTTGGACTTGCCGCCGTACTGCGCGCACGCGAACCGGACGGGCATCGGCGCGCCGTCGCGGAAGGCCGGGCTCGTCACAGTGATCGATTCGGCCACGCTCCCCCGAATGATCTTGTTCTGCCCGAAGAGGCCGCAGCCCGTCAGCGACAGCACTCCGACGGCGGCCAGGCACACCGGCCGCCACAACCTGGTCATCATCGATACACAGCTCCCGGGGGACGATCGTACGCCGCGCCCGACCGGCGTCCGCGCATTCGCCGCATCGGGGGCCGTGCGGACCCCTCGATGTGGCGCTCCTCACCCGCGGATCCGCGCCGGGCGTCCGGCTCACCCTAGACGTGTTCGGAGCCCCGAAGGGGAGGGTCGGTGGATGGCCGTCGGCCGCGTACGGAAGACATGAGCTAATTCACACCAGAACGGCGCGGTCGGTTTGGCGTCCCGTCAAGTTCCGCTGATCTTCACAGCGCAGTCGGCAGGTATGTCCGGTTCGATGCGGTAGCTTGTGAATGGTTTCACAAATAAATCAAGCGAGGAGAGAACCCCCGTGGCCACGAGCCCGAATCCGAGCCGGACCACTCCCCACATCCTCATCGTCGGCGGCGGTTACGTCGGTATGTACACCGCGCTGCGCCTGCAGCGCCGCCTGCGGTCGAACGAGGCGACGATCACGATCGTCGACCCGCAGTCGTTCATGACCTACCAGCCGTTCCTCCCCGAGGTGGCCGCCGGCCACCTGGCCGCGCGCCACGTCGTGGTGCCGCTGCGCCGCGTGCTGCCCAAGGCGCGCATCCTGAACGGGCGGGTCGCCTCCGTCGACCACGCCCGGCACGTCGCCACCGTGCGCCCGATCTCCGGACCCGTCACCGAGATCTCCTACGACCTCATCGTGATGGCGCCGGGCTCGGTGTCCCGTACGCTGCCGATCCCCGGGCTCGCCGAGCACGGCATCGGCTTCAAGAACGTCGCCGAGGCCATCCACCTGCGCAACCACGTGCTCGCGCAGCTGGACATCGCCGCCTCCACCTCCGATGAGGCGGTCCGCCGCAGCGCGCTCACCTTCGTCTTCGTCGGCGGCGGCTTCGCCGGCGTGGAGGCGCTGGCCGAGCTCGAGGACATGGCGCGCGGCGCCCTGACGTACTACCCGGACCTCGGCCCCGAGGACATGCGCTGGGTCCTCGTCGAGGCCAGCGGCCGGATCCTGCCCGAGGTCGGGGACCGGATGGGCCGCTACACCGTCGACGAACTGCGCCGGCGGGGGATCGACGTACGGCTGAACACGCGGCTGACCTCCGCCGTCGACCGCCGCGTCGTGCTCGACGACGGCACCGAGTTCGACGCGGGCACGCTCGTGTGGACCGCGGGGGTCAAGCCCAACCCGCTGACCCGCTCCACCGACCTGCCCCTGGACCGGCAGGGCCGCATCGTCGCCACCGAGTACCTCACCGTCGAGGGCGCCGACGACGCCTTCGTGGCCGGTGACTGCGGCGCCGTCCCGGACCTCACCCGGTCCGGGGAGTTCTGCGCGCCCAACGCTCAGCACGCCGTACGCCAGGCCCGGCGGCTCGCGGACAACATCGTGGCCACGCTCCGGGGCAAGGAACGCAAGGCGTACCGGCACTCCTACGCCGGGTCGGTGGCCAGCCTGGGGCTCTACCGGGGCGTCGCGCACGTGTACGGCGTGCGGCTGCGCGGGTTCGCCGCCTGGTTCATGCACCGGACGTACCACCTGTCGCGGGTGCCGACCGTCAACCGCAAGGTACGGGTGGTGGCCGACTGGACGCTCGCGCTGTTCTTCCGGCGCGAGACCGTCTCCCTCGGCGGCATCGAGCAGCCGCGCGCGGAGTTCCGGCTGGCCAGCGGGCAGGACCGCGCGGCCTGACCTTCGCTTCACCGCCGACGGCGGGCCGGCCGGGAGGCCGGCCCGCCGTTTTTTGTGGGACACTCATCGAGATATATCGCGCTTCACGTAGATGCCTCCCCGGACGGACAAGGGAGAATCGACCCGTGCGGATCTCGTTGCTCGGCCCCCTCGAGGTGACCGATGTCGTCGGCCGGCCGGTGGAGGTCGGCGGTGCCCGCCTGCGCACGCTGCTGATCCTGCTCGCGCTCGAGGCCCCCCGCGTCGTGACGACCGATCGGCTGGTCGCCGGCGTGTGGGGCGGCGATCCCCCGGCCGGCGCCCCGAACGCGCTGCAGTCGCTGATCTCGCGGCTGCGCCGCGCACTGCCCGACGCCGTGATCGAGTCCCACCCTTCCGGCTACCGGCTCGTCCTCGACGACGAGGCCGTCGACCTGCGGCGCTTCGACCGGCTCGTCGCCCACGGACGTCGCCTCGTCGCCGACGACCCGGCGGGCGCGGCGGACGCCTTCGCCGAGGCCCTCGGCCTGTGGCACGGGACGGCGCTGGCCGACGTCGCCGACGCCGACTTCGCCCAAGGACAGGTGTCCCGGCTGACCGAACAGCGTCTCGGCGCCGTCGAGGACCACTCCGAGGCGCTGCTGCTGCTCGGCCGCGCCGACACCGCCGAGCTGGAGGCGCTGGTCGCCGCGCACCCTCTCCGCGAACGCCTGCGCGGGCAGTACATGCGAGCGCTGTCCGCCGCCGGCCGTCAGGCCGACGCGCTGGCCACGTTCGAGGACGCGCGCCGCACGCTCGCCGAGGAGCTCGGCGTGGATCCGTCGCCCGAGTTGCAGGCGGTCCACCTCGCCGTCCTCCGGGGCGAGCAGACCCCCGCCCGGCCGCGAGGCCGCAGCAACCTGCCGGCCCGGCTCACGAGCTTCATCGGCCGCGAGGAGGAGATCGAACGCGTCGGGAAGCTGCTGGCGGAGAACCGCCTCGTCACCCTCACCGGCCCCGGCGGCGCCGGGAAGACCCGGCTGTCGATCGAGGCGGCCGCGCGCCTGACCGACCGCATGCCCGGCGGCGTCCGGCTGATCGAGCTCGCCCCCGTCGGTGACCCGGGGGAGGTGCCGCAGGCGCTGCTGAGCACGCTGGGCCTTCGCGAGGTCGCGCTGACCGCCGGCGTACGTGGCGCGGCGCCCACCAGCGTCGAACCCGTCGAGCGGCTCGTCGCCGCGCTCGCCGACGAGCGACTGCTGATCGTGCTGGACAACTGCGAGCACCTGATCGACTCCTGTGCCCGCCTCGTGGACCGGGTGCTCGCCGACTGCCCCGGCGTCCGCGTCCTGGCGACCAGCCGCGAGGCCCTCGGCATCACCGGCGAGAGCCTCTGGCCGGTGCCGCCGCTCGCCTTCCCCCCAGAGGACCCGTCCGACATTCACGGGCCCGGGTGCGTCGCCTCGCTCGGGGAGGCGTTCGAGTACCCCGCCGTCCGCCTGTTCGTCGAGCGGGGCACCGCGGTCCGTCCCGGCTTCACGGCCGAGACCGACCTGCCCGCGGTGCTCGCCATCTGCCGCCGTCTCGACGGCATGCCGCTGGCCATCGAGCTGGCCGCCGCCCGGCTTCGTACGATGACCGCCACCCAGGTCGCGGACCGTCTCGACGACCGGTTCCGCCTGCTGACGGGCGGCAGCCGTACGGCGCTGCCGCGCCACCAGACCCTGCGGGCCGTCGTCGACTGGAGCTGGGATCTGCTCGACGACGCCGAGCGGACGCTGCTGCGGCGCATCTCGGTCTTCGCCGGCGGTGCGACCCTCGACAGCGTCGAGGAGGTGTGCGGCGGCGGCGTGCTCGACGTGCTCGACGCGCTCACCGGGCTGGTCGAGAAGTCGCTCGTCAGCGTCGACGGGACGGGCCGGTACCGCGTCCTCGAGACGATCCGGGCGTACGGCGCCGAGCGGCTCGCCGAGGCCGGCGAGGCCACGAGGGTGCGGCGCGCGCACGCCCACCACTTCCTCCAACTGGTCGAGACGGCCGAGCCGTTGCTGCGCACTCGGGAGCAGTTGCAGTGGCTCGAACACCTCACCGCCGAGTACGACAACCTGCATTCCGCCCTGCGCTGGGCCATCGAGGTCCAGGACACCGCACTCGCCGTCCGCTACGTCGCCGCCCTCGGCTGGTTCTGGTTCCTGCGCGGGCAGCGCGTCGAGGGCCATCAGCTGGCCCGGGACGCGCTCGCGCTGCCGGGGAGGGCGCCCGCCCAGGCCGCCGCGCTGGCCACCCTCTACTGGGTGATCGGGTCGATCGACGACGATCCCCTGATGCGGGACAGGGAGCCCATCGAGCGACGGATCTCGGCCGCGCTGGAGAACTGCGCGGACCTTCCCGTGGAGGACCTGCATCCCATGGTCCGCATCGCTCCGCTGGGTCTCCTGGCGTTCGACGGGCGGAACGACGAGGCGCTCGAGGGCATGCTGGGCCGCTTCGACGACGTACGTGACCCGTGGCTCCGGGCGGCCCTTCAAATGTTCCGCGGGCACTTCCTGATGAACCTCGGCCGGGTGGAGGCGGCCGCGGAGCAGTTCACGGGCGCGATCGAGGCTTTCCGGGTGCTCGGGGAGCGCTGGGGGACGTCGCTGACGCTGACCGGGGTCGCCGAGCTCGCGCTGTGGCGCGGCGACCCGATGTCGGCCAAGGCCCACATCGAAGAGGCCCTCCGGTGCTCGCTGGAGTTGGGCAGCCCGGACGACTCCAGCCACCTGCGCGTCCGCCTGTCCGCCGCGTACCGGGCGCTCGGCGACGAGGCCGCCGCCCAGGCCGAGCTGGAGGCCGCCCTGCGCGGCGCCGAACGCCGCGGGGACCACCGGGACGTCGCGATGGTCCGGTACACGACCGCCGAGGCGGCCCGGCGCCGCGGCGACCTGGCCGAGGCCCGGGCCCTGCTGGAGGACGCCGTCACTCTCGCGTGGGGCGGCGGTCCGCCGCAGTTCGTCTCGATGATCAACACCCAGCTGGGCATCATTCACGGGCTGGAGGGTGACCTCGACGCCGCGCTCGAGCGGCACGTCGAGGCGTTCCGGACCGCGTGGTATGCGCACGACGCGCCGGTCATCGGGCAGGCCATCGTCGGCCTGGCCGACCACGCCGTCTCCAGCGGCGATCACGAGCGGGCGGCGACGCTCCTCGGCGCCGCCGTCGGCGTACGCGGCACCGAGGACCGATCGCTGACGGACCCGCCCCGGATCGCACGGATCGCCCGCGAGGCCCTCGGCGACGAACGCTTCGACGCGGCGTACGCGCGCGGCCACGCGATGGGGGTCGAGGACACCGCCGCCTACCTGGCGATCGAGCCGATCACCACCGCCGGCGGGCTCACCCGAGGAGCAGTGCCCCCGCCCGCTTGACGGTGCGGATGATCGGCGCGGTCTCCATCGACCGGATCTCGTCGAGGGCGGCGACCCGCTCGGTGAGGTACCGCGCCAGATCCCCGGCGTCGCGGCAGTTGACCGCCGCCACGAGGTTGGTCGGACCGGTCGTGAGCGCGGCGAACGACACCTCCGGGTGCCGTGCCAGCGCCTCGGCGGTCGCGACGGCCTTGGCCGGCCGGACGTTCATCCACAGCCGCGCCTCGGCCGGGAAGCCGACCACCGCGGGCGGGACGTCGAGCTGATAGAGGAGGACCCCGGCGCGGCGCAGCGCGGTCATCCGCCGCTTCACCGTGGTCTCCGACCAGCCGGTGACCGAGGTCAGCTCCGCGTACGACGCCCTGCCGTCACGGGCCAGCGCACCCAGCAGTGCCCGGTCCGCGTCGTCCAGGGTGATCGGGTCGCCGTCGGGCTCCACCGGGTCGGAACGGAGCCGCTCGACCTGCTCCGGGCTGAGGCAGGCGAGCCCGGCCCAGCCGGTCGGCAGCACGAACCCGCGCAGCAGCAGATGGGCCGACACGGCGAGGACCCGGCTCGTGCGCGGCAGCTTGTGCAGCAGCAGGGCCTCCTGCTCGTCGGCGCTGCGCGCCTGCACGTTGCAGGAGACCTCCGTACCGCCCGACAGGAGGTACACCCACGAGGTGTCCTCTCGCGCGGCCAGCGCCTCGGCGACCCTGCCCGCCGCGTCCGGTGTGCAGCGCAGCCTGATCGTCCAGGGGACGTATCCGAGACGGGCACCGTTGACCATGCCCACCACCCGCAGCAGGCCGTCGCCAAGCATCCGCCGGTAGCGGCGGGCCACGGTGTTCTCCGACACGCCGAGCACCTCGGCGATGGTCCGGAACGGCGCCCGGCCGTCCAGATGCAACGCGTGAATGAGCCCTTGGTCGACGGAATCCATCGGGAAAGCATAACGGCCTGCCGGAAACCATCGTGACGTGGCTTCTGGCTGGCGGCAGAGGGGACCGCAGGGCCACGGGCTCGACCGGATACGGGCCTGTTGCCGACTAAATGCCGTACGCCGTACGATATTTGGATGACCACGCGTAACGACGAGGACGTCATCGACAGCCCCACCGGCTGGGTCGCCAAACACATCCGCACCTACGTGCAGACCGACGGGAAGAAGGGGCATCTCTATCAGGGCCGGCCGACACTCCTGCTCACCACTCGTGGCCGCAGGTCCGGCCTTCTGCGCCGTACCGCTCTGATCTACGGGCGGGACGAGGACCGCTATCTGCTGGTGGCCTCGAATGCCGGAGCGGCGCAGCACCCCGCCTGGTACCTCAATCTCCGCGAACACCCCGATGTGGCCCTGCAGGTCGGTGCGGACGGGTTCGCCGCGCGGGCCCGTACCGCGACGCTGGAGGAGAAGCCACGGCTCTGGCGGCTGATGACCTCGGTCTTCCCCCTGTACGACACCTATCAGGCCAAGTCGGATCGGGACATCCCGCTGGTGATCCTGGAGGACGTCACCCTGCGCGGAGAACCCGGGGACCGGTGAACCGATGACGCGCGAGCGCGGGCATCCGCAGTGCGGGGCCCGCGCTCGGGTCGGATCTCAGACACGGCGGCGCAGGGCACGCACCGCCAACGGCGCGAAGACCACGGCGATGCCCACGGCCCACACCAAGGACTTCATCACGGGGGAGGCGACGGCACCGCCGTTGATGAGACCGCGGGTCGCATCGGCCAGATGGGTGACCGGATTGACCTTGACCCAGGCCTGCAGCCAGCCCGGCATCGTGTCGACCCGCGCGAACGCGCTGCTCGTGAAGCTGAGCGGGAAGATCGTCGTGAAGCCGAAGATCATCACCTTGTCGGGCTCGCTGACCAGGACCCCGATGAGCACCGCGATCCAGGAGAAGGCCAGGGCGAACGCCAGCAACAGCAGGAACGCCAGGAGCAGGCCGCCGACGTTCGTCTTGACGCGGAAGCCGATGAGCATGCCCACGGCGAGCAGGATGGCCATGGACCACGCCTGCTTGACCGTGTCGGCGACGATCCGGCCGGCCAGCGGCGCCATCCGCCCGATCGGCAGGCTCCGCAGCCGGTCGAAGACGCCCTTCGTGATGTCGGTGTTCAGCAGGAAGCCGGTGTTCATGGTGGCGAACATGGCGTTCTGCGCGATGATGCCGGGCAGCGCGAACTGCAGGTACTGCACCGGACGGCCACCGGCCATCTGGCCGCCGAAGACGTACGTGAACAGCAGCACGAACATGATCGGCTGGATGCTGAGATCGATCAGCTCCATCGGGTTGTGCTTGATCTGCACCAGGCTGCGCCAGGCGAGCGTCGCGGTGTGCCGCAGGGTCGCTGCGGGGCTGACGCGCCGGGACAGCGTACGGGGTGCGGCGAGGGTGGAGGCGGTCACGCCCGGCTCCCTTCGATGACGAGTTCCGGAGTTTGATCGGTGCTCTCGGCGCGGTGGCCGGTCAGGGCGAGGAAGACCTCGTCCAGGCTGGACCTGCGCAGAGACAGCTCGGCCACGACCACGCCGGCGTCGTCGAGGCGGCGCACGATGGTCGGCAGTACGGACGGGTCCGTCACCGGCGCGGTGACCAGATCGCCCTCGACCTGCATTCCGTCGCCCACCACGACGCTGACCAGCCCGGCGACCGTCTCGCGGTCCCGCTCGTCCACCGGCCGCACCTGGAGCACCTGCCCGCCGACCTGGTTCTTGAGCTGGTCGGGCGTTCCGCTGGCGATCACCTGGCCGTGGTCGATGACCACGATGTCGTCCGCGAGTTGGTCGGCCTCCTCCAGGTACTGAGTGGTCAGCAGGACGGTCACGCCGTCGTTGACCAGGCCGCGGACGGTGTCCCACATGCTGCCGCGGGCGTGCGGGTCCAGGCCGGTGGTCGGCTCGTCGAGGAACAGCACCGACGGCCGCCCGACGAGGCTGGCGGCCAGGTCGAGGCGGCGGCGCATGCCACCGGAGTAGGTCTTGGTCGCGCGGTCGCGGGCGTCCCACAGCTCGAACCGTTCGAGCAGCTCCGCCGCCCGCGCCTTGGACTCGGCCCGGGACAGACCCAGCAGCCGGCCGATCATGACGAGGTTCTCCGTGCCGGTCAGCATCTCGTCCACCGAGGCGTACTGCCCGGTGAGGCCGATGAGCTGGCGGACCTGGTGGGCCTCCCGGACGACGTCGTGGCCGTCGACGAGCGCGCGGCCCTCGTCGGGCCGCAGCAGGGTGGCGAGGATGCGGACGGCGGTGGTCTTGCCCGCCCCGTTCGGGCCGAGTACGCCGAGTACGGTGCCGGCGCGGGCCGTGAGGTCCACACCGTTCAGGGCGACCGTCTCGCCGAACCGCTTCACCAGGCCCTCTGCCTGGATCGCGTAAGTCATGGAGTCTTCTCCCCGTGAGGTACGTGAAGTGATGACCCCACTGTCGCGAAGCGTCCTGACATTCCGCGCACATCAGCCTGAGATGGCCTGACAGCCCGCTGAGATTCCTGGTCGCGGAGCCGCGGGTTCAGTCGCTGGGGCTCCATCCGAGTGCCGGGCCGAGCCTGGTGGCCATGTCGGTGAGGATCTGGACGTAGTCCTCGTGGTCGAAGCTGAACGGCAGCGCGAAGGCGACCTCGTCGACCTCACGGAACGCGGCGTGCGCGTACAGCCGTTCGGCGATCTCGGAGGAGGTGCCGACGAGGTCGGGCGCGAACATCATCCGAGCCGGGCCCTGCGGAGCCGCCGTGCGCGGCGTCCGTTTCCGGGCGTACTCCTCGTACTTCGCGCGCTGCTCCGGCGAGGCGCTGTCGGTGGGGATGACGACGAGCCCCTGAGAGACGCGGGCACGGTCGCCGTCGGGGTGATGCGAGCGGAACGCCCGGATGTGGGAGAGCTGGATCTCGGTGAAGTCCTCGGACTCCTCGGCCTTCACCACGCTGCTGGTCAGGAGGTTCATGCCGTTCTCGCCGGCCCATCGCGCCGACCGCAGGCTCCCGCCGCCGTACCACAGCCGGTCGGCCAGACCGGGTGAATGCGGCTCGACCCGGTCGGAGAACACCTCGAAGCCCTCCGTGCCGCTGAACCGCGTCACCGGCTCCCCGCGCACGAAGTCCAGCAGCCGCCGTACGCGGTCGTAGCCGAAGTCTTCGGCGTCGGCGGTGTCGGGATAGAGAGCCCCCTTGACCTGGTCGAAGTGCATGGGCGGCCCGACGCTGACGCCGGGGTTGAGCCGGCCGCCGGACAGGAGGTCCACCGTCGCCAGGTCTTCGGCCAGCCGCAGTGGGTTCTCCCAGCCCAGGGGAATGACGGCGGTGCCCAGTTCGATCCGGCTGGTGCGCTGCGAGGCCGCCGCGAGGACGGCGACCGGGGAGGAGATGCCGTACTGCAGATGGCGGTGGCGCACCCAGGCGCTGTCGAATCCGAGCCGTTCGCCCAGCTCGATGACGCTCAACGTCGACTCGTGGCCCGGGCGAGGATCGGCTCCGTCGAACAACCCGATGGTCAGGAAACCGAGCTTTCGCAACGGTCGTGCGGTCGTCGGCACAGCGACCCTCCCGGTTCCACGGAGATGCTCCGGCTTGGGCCGATGCCGTACTGATTGTCGCAGGCGATCGACGATGGCTCTCCCGGAACAACGCCGTGGAGGTGGCGGTTGGTGATTGCCGGAACGGCGGCGCGGAAGGATCTGCTTTGCGGCAGTACGTGGCGGTGTGGCGGATCCCGGGGGCACCGTTGCTGCTGGTGGCCGGTGTGCTCGCCCGCTTGGGCATGGGCGTGACGCCTCTCGCTCTGCTGCTCGTGGTCGAACAGGCAAGCGGACGCTATGCGTCAGCGGGCATCGCCGCCGGTTGCTACGCGTTGTCGGGCGCGCTCATCAGCCCGATCGCCGGCCGGCTCGCCGATCGGCTCGGATCCACGCCGGTGCTCCGCGCGTCCGCCGTCGCTCACCCCGTCGGTCTGGTCGCGCTCCTGCTCGCCGCCGGCGGCGGTTCGATGCCGCTGATCTGCGCGGCGGCGGTGTTCGCGGGCGGGACCTATCCGCCGCTGACGGCGGCGATCCGCAGTGCGTGGATCGGCCTCACCGAGGACGGCGCCGGCCGGCATCACCTCCGCAACGCCGCATTGGCGGTGGAGACTTCGCTGTTCGAGTTGGTGTTCGTGGCCGGTCCGCTCCTGGTGGCGGTCGTGGTGCTGGTCGCCTCACCGGCCGCGGCCATCGCCGGGTCGGCGATCGTGACCATGGCGGGCACGCTGGCTCTCGCGCGTGGCTCTGCGATGCGCGGGCAGCGCCCGGCCTCGCCGGATACCAGGACCCGAGGGCTGGGTCCGCTACTGGTGCCGGGCTTCGCCGTGGTGCTGGTCTGCGTGGGCAGTCTGGGGATGGCGTTCGGTGCGGTCAGCGTCACCGTGCCGGCGTACGCGACCCGGCACACAGGTGCCGGCGCCGACGGACTGGCGGGTGTCCTGCTCGCGGTATGGGGCCTGGGATCCGGGCTGGGCGGTTTCGGGTACGGCATGGCGCGGCCACGTGCGCCGCTTCCACGGCAGTTCGCCTGGCTGCTCGGCGCGGTCTCCCTGAGCACAGCGGTCCTGGCGACCATGCCGGATGCGCTGACGCTCGGCATCGCACTCGCGATCGGCGGCGCCACCATCGCCCCCACACTGACCGTCTACACCACCATGGTCGGCCGCATCGTGCCGGCCGGCATGCGCAACGAGGCCGGTACCTGGCTGGTGACGGTTCCCGTCGCGGCGAACTCGGCCGGCGGCGCGATCGCCGGCCTGATCGTCGACCAGCCCGGCGGAATACCGTGGTCCTTCATCTTCGCGGCCACGGTCATCGGCGCCGCCACCGTCATCGCCGCCTGGCCCGCCGGACCGATGGCACGCGCCGACGCCGCCGTGACCGCCCTCACCGGTGATGCCGTCCACGACCGCCGGTGTGTTCGAGGATGAGCTCGGCGACGCGGTGAGGCAGCCCGGGGGAGAAGAACCCGTGCCCCATGCCGGGGATGGTCCGCAGCCGTGCACCGGGGATCGTCGCGGCGACGGCCTCGCCGTGGGCCGGTGGGCGGAGTGGGTCCGCCGTGCCGTGGATGACGAGCGTCGGTGCCGTGATGCCGGACAGGGGCACGAGCCGGTCCTCGGTCATCTGCCTGGCGGCGAGGTCATGGTTGGCGGCGGTGGTCTGGTCGGGGTCTCGTTCGTAGGAGAGCTCGACGTTGCGCCGCGCGGCGTCCTCGTCGAACGCGAGGACGCCACCGTTCAGTATTCGCCACGTCTCCAGGGCCGCCGCGACGCGCTCCTCGGGCGTCGAGGGCGGTGACCCGGCGAGGCCGGCGAGGTGCGCCAGTACCGTCGGCGCCGGCGGCGGGAGGTCGTCAGGGTCGGGTGACCGTCCGGACATGGCGCGCACCCACGCGTCCCTGGCGTCGTGACCCATCGGGCCGGTCATGATGGCGGTGAGGGTCGTGACGCGCTCAGGGCGGTGCACCGCCAGCCACTGGGCGATCGCCCCGCCGAGGGAGGCGCCGACGACGTGCGCGGCGGTGACGCCGTGTCCGTCGAGCACGGCCGTGGCGTCGGCCGCCATGTCCGCGAGGGTGTACGGGTGGCCGGTGAAGTCCGCGTGCGTCGACCGGCCGGTGTCGCGGTGGTCGAACCGGATGACCTGCCGTCCGCCCTTCACCAGACCTTCCACCAGTTCGTCGGGCCATCCGATTCCCTGTGCGGAGGTGCCCATGATGAGCAGCACGACCGGATCGTCACCGTTGCCGAAGCGCTCGGTCCACAGGCGAACGTCCGCCGACGCGACGAATTTCTCCTCGACCAATTCCATGATGACGAATATAGCGCGACAGGCCATTTAGTGCGAAATTCACATAATGGCGAAAATGTGCTATAATTGTGTCGGATTCGAAGGGATGAGCCTGGCGTCGGCCGACAGACCCTAATGGTGGGTTGATCGTGGTTCGCCGGAGTAACCGTCCAAGCCCGCCTTCCAGCGCTTTTGTTGTTCAAGCCAGTGCACGTAACGCGGCGAGGTGCCGCGGACGTCGATGCTGAGGGGCGCGTACTCGTCCGCGAGCAGCTTGCGGAGGAAATCGACCATGCCACAGGGAAAGAGAGTGAAGGGCTCGTCGGTGTGTCGGCCGCAGACCAGGACGGGCCAGTTGTCGGGGTCAGGGTCGGTGGTCAGCCAGCACAAGATGTCGGGGCCGTTGGTGAAGCCCCAGGCGAGGATATGGTCCGGGTCGATGCCGAGGCCTTCTTGGCCGTCCAGCATCTCCCAGGTGGCACGGGCGTTCTCCGTCTCCTCCTCGAAGGTCCCGGGGTCCCACTGGATGTACTCCTTGGGCAACGGCATGAGGATGCCGACCTCGGCGAAGGAGCCGATGAAGCCTATGGAGCCTGCGCCGTAGACGGACATGAACGCGATGTAGTCACGCGGGAACCCTGTGCCCCACCGCGCCTCGGCCGCCGACCAGTCGATCTCCTCGTCCACCCCGAGATCCGGAGGCAGGATCTTGGCCAGCGCTGATATACCCGTCAGGCCTTCCACGGCAATCCCTTCGATCACGTTGCCGAGAGCCTACGAGGTCGCACTGACACAAGCCGCAACAAGGGCAGACGTGGGATCACGGCTGTGACCAGCACTTTCGAGACGGGGCCCTAGGCCGACACCGTCCGGCTGTATCCGCGCAAGGGCGCGGCGCACCGCTGTCGGCGTTCCGTCTTCTACTTCGGAAGGGCAGGCCACGCCGCCAGTTCGACGTACACGGCCTTGCCCCGGGCGAGCACCTGCCAGCCGAGCCGGTCGGCGAGCGTCTCGGCGAGCAGGAGGCCACGGCCGTTCTCCTCCAGCAGCCCGCCGTGCCGTACGCGGGGGAGCGCCGGGTTGGCGTCGTGGACCTCGATTCGCAGCCGGTCATCGTCGCGCGACACGACGAGGCGCAGGTTCGTGCCGAGCCGGTCCTGGGCGTGCTTCGAGGCGTTGGCGACCAGCTCGCAGACCAGCAGTTCCGCCCGGTCGGCGACCGCCGCCGCACCCCAGGCGCAGGCGACGGCCTTGACGATCCGGCGCGCCGCCGACGCGGACTCCGGAGCATTGATGAGGCGCACGTCGGCCAGCAGCACGCCGCTGACGTCGCCCGGTAGAGCGCACCGTGTCACGACTTCCTCCGTCGGTTGTGGATTACCGAGGACAGACTGTCGCGATGTGATTACTCTGCGGAGGTGTTTCGGTTTCACAAACGAGGTGCCACATGCCCCCACCCCGCAAGCTCGACGCCTTCTCCTCGCTCGGCGCGTTCTTCGGCGCGGAGATCCGCCGTCTCCGCGAGCGGAACGACTGGACGCTGGAGGAGCTCGCCCACAAGCTCGGCTGGGCACTGTCCACCGTCGCCAGCGTCGAGACCGCCCGCCGCAACCCGCCGGAGCGCTTTCCCGAGCGCGCCGACACCGTGTTCGCCCTGCCGGACATGCTCACCCGCCTCGCCGAGCTCGTACGCTCCGCCCCCCGCTGGTTCGAGCACTACGTCGAACTCGAGTCCCAGGCCAGCAAAATCAGCATCTGGGCCAACAGCCTCATCCCCGGCTTGTTCCAGATAGAGGAGTATGCGCGTGCTGCGATGCATGCCGCTCGGCCGATGCTCGGTGAGGAGATCATCGCGGCGGGCGTGGAGAAACGACTCCAGCGGCAATCACTCCTTGCCCGGCCGGTCCCGCCGCGCGTGTGGGTCGTCTTGCACGAGGCCGCGGTGAAACAACCAGTGGGGAGTGTTGAGATCTCCCGAGCTCAGCTCAAGTACCTCCTCGAAGTAGCTCGCCTGCCCCACGTGGACATCCAGGTCCTGCCGTTCGCGGCAGGTGAGCTTGCCGGCGCGACCGGGCCATTCACGTTGTTCGAGTTCGAGCATGAAGCTCCGGTCGCCTTTGCCGAAGGCCGCGGGGTCGGCCGTCTGATTGATCACAAGGGGGAGTTGGACGAACTGACGCTGGTTTACGATCGGCTCCGGGCGGTGGCACTGTCGCCCGAGGCATCGATCGGGATGATCGTCGGAGCGATGGGTCAGATATGGATCGACCGAGATTGACCGACCCGGAGTGGCGTAAGTCGAGCCGTAGCGGAGAGCCAGAATCCAGCTGCGTGGAAGTGGCGGTGGCGTGGCTGGCCGAGGAGCAGGCCGCCTGCACTTTGTAGTCGGTGTTGACTCATTGCCGCCTGTGTTGACGGCAGGCCGCCCGGTTGGCCAGGTTTGGGAGGTCAACGACGGCGGCAAGGTCCGTTCTCGTGTCCGTGGCATCGCGGCCGGGCCTGCGATGCTCGTTTCCCGGCGTGCCGCCAGACGATAGCTTTCCCACCTGGCGGTACATCGCGGAACGTGATGGCCGTCTGCCCGGTCGAGATGGCTGTTCTCACCTGCTCAGGGGAGTCCTTCGGGCGAGTATCTTTCGGTGGCTGATTCGCCAGCCCTGATCCACCCGTACGACGGTGTCCTCATAGGTGACGCTTCCGCTCGTACCGTCGGCGTTGATGCCGATGCCCTTGGACCGGGCGTGCACTCGACCGTCGGGCTGCTCGCTCAGGACGATGTTCGTGACGTGGTGGCCGACCGGGTTCCGGTCACCGAGGGCGCGGCCGGCGTCGGCGCAGGCCGCCACCCCTCTCAAGATCTCCTGCCCGAAGTCGGTGACGTCGTAGATGACGTCGACGGTGAACACCTCGTCGAAGCGATCGAGTTCTCCGCTGTCGCACAGGTGTCCGTGCAGCGCGATCAGTTCGGTGATGAGGAACCGATCTTCGCAGGTGAGAGCCATCAAGGATCCTTTGTTCGCTGGGCGCGAGAGGCTCGCCGCTCGGTCGCTCAACGCACGGCCGTGCGGCGATGTGGGGAGCTCCCCGGTTCGAGCTACGATAATTGGGGAACTCCCCATTTCGCAATGCGGAGACGAGGATGGCGGATAGCGGATCCCCGGTTCCGCTGCGCGCTGTCAGGCGGCTGAGCCGAGCGCTTCCCGGCCGCGATGTGATCTTGGGTGGATATCCTCCTGGCGGGTCCGCGTTCGGCGGGTGGGGTGGCTGCTCGGAGACAACATGATCAGAGTTCTCATCGCGGAGGACATGACCATCCTTCGCGAGGCGCTGGTCGAGTTGTTGTCGCTGGAATGCGACCTCGAGGTGGTGGCCGAGGTGGCCGCGGGCGGGGAGATCGTCCCCGCCGCGCTGGACCACCGGCCCGACGTGGCCGTGATCGACGTCGGTCTGCCCGGCCTGGACGGCATCTCGGCGGCGGCCGAGTTGCGCGAGCGGTTGCCCGAGTGCCGCGTCGTCATCCTCACGGCGATCACCAAACCGGGCACGCTGCGCAGCGCGCTCGGCGCCCACGTCGACGCGTTCGTCGCCAAGGACATCCGCCCGGCGGACCTCGCGGCCGCGATCCGTACCGTCGCCGCCGGCGGACGTGTGGTGGACCCCGTGCTGGCCATGGCCGCGTTGCAGGCGCCGGAGAGCCCGCTCACGCAGCGGGAGACCGAGGTGTTGCGAATGTCGGCGACCGGCGCCCATCCCGCGGAGATCGCCGAACGGCTCTTCCTGACGTACGGAACCGTCCGCAACTACCTCAGTTCAGCAGTCGTCAAGCTGGGCGCTCGGAACCGGGTCGACGCCATCCGGATCGCGACAGAGTCCGAGTGGATCTGACCGGAACTCGGCGATCACCTCGAACAGGCCGCCGGGCCGGTGCCCGGCCGTCAGCCGGCCGCCGGTTCGCTGCGTCAGGTTGGCGAGCCCGGATCTGGTCCGTGCCGCCTCGGCTGGTGTCTCCGCCTCGGCCGGCGTCTCCGCCTCGGCCGGCGTCTCCGCCTCGGCCGGCGCTTCCGTCCGGACGACTGCTTCCGAGACGGGTCCGGCGCCGTCGTTGACGACGCGCAGCCGTACGCGCCCGTCGGTCTCCGAGATGGTGATCTCGCACGTACGGGCCTGACTGTGCCGCAGGACGTTGGTGATGGTCTCGCGGAGGACGGCGGCCAGCGCGGTGTCGACCTCGCTCGGCAGCTCCGGGATCTCCACGTGTGCCGTCGTCTCGACGCCGGCGGATTCCAGCATCCGGCGGGCCGCGGTGATCTCGGCCGTCAACCTGAGCTCGACCCGGTCGACGACGATGGCGTCCAGCTCCGCCGTCGTCCGTTCCACCATCGTGATGAGGGTGGCGAGCTCGGTTCTGGCCCGCTCGGGCGCCGTGTCCAGCAGGCGGTCCGCCACTTCGCCCTTGAGCGCGACGGCGGAGAGGCTGTAGCCGAGAACGTCGTGCAGGTCGCGGGCGATCCGGGTCCGTTCCCGCCGTACCGCCACCTCGGCGAGGTCGTGGCGGGCCCGTTCGAGTACGCCGGCCAACTCGGTGAGGCGTCCCAGCGAGTACACCAGCCACATGAGCATGATGTGCCCGCCGATGAGGGTGAGGTCGTTGGCCGCGGTGCCTTCGGTTTCGGAGAGGAGCAACGCCAGATGCGCGGTCAGGATGAACCCGACGATCCCCCAGGAGAACGGTGGGCGTACCCGGAGAAGGATCGAGCCGGAGAGGTAGCTCAGTACCCGGTCCCACGCGACGTGGATCAGAAAGATCGGCAGCACGATCAGCACCGACTGGGCGAGGAATGTGGCCCGGGTCCGCGGCAGCGTCTGCAGGACGACGATCGCGCCGAGGCCGAGCACGGCGAGGGTGAGCTTCAGCGGACCGATATGGCTCAGCGAGTGGTGCTGATAGAAGGAGATGTTCGTCAGTACGAGCACGCACTGAATGATCAGTACGGCGAGCAGGACGCGCCGTGCCAGGAGGGGTGACTCGACCGGCGCCGGGGGCTCGGGGAGAGGGCCGACGCGGTAGGCGCCGGCCGTGGCCCGGACCTCGGCCAGCGTCCGGCGGGCGAGTTCGGTCGCCTCGCGTATGTCGAGCCGGGCTTCCGGGACGTCCTCCCGCGCCGCCTTCCGCATCCGGAACACGATCGCCTGGAGCTTGCCGCCCAGCGTGTCCCGCAGCTCACCGTCCAGGCGCAGGCGCTCCCGTACCAGCGCCAGCCTGGCGAGCTCCTCTTCGGCGGCGGACAGCCGTTCCACGGTTCCCACCAGCGCGGCCACGCTGAACACGATGAGGCCGTCGTCCGCGATGATGATCGTGTAGAAGAGCGAGCCGTGGACATCGGCCCCGGTCAGCGCGGCGGTCAGGCCGGTCGCGCCCACGAGCAGCGCGAACAGCGGCCATGCCCAGCGCGCGGGCAGCACGCAGAGCACGCCCGCGGCCACGGTCCACGGCACCCAGTCCCACTGCCACCCGACGATCGGGAACGGGACGAGGTAGAGCAGTACGAGGCAGGCCAGCAGTCCGTAGCGGCGGGCCGGGCCGCGACGCAGTGCCAGAAGCGCGATCAGCGGCGGGTACGAGGTGGTGGCGAGGAGTACGCCGAGCGGCCACCAGCCGCTGTCGATCCCGCTGGAGGCCCGGATGGCGAAGAGGATGCCGAGGGAGACCCACAGCATGCCCCGGGCCGGCCGTGGCGATAGGTGATCGGGAGTCCGCTCCACAGATCTCCCCGAGAGCCATGACAAATGCACCCCCGACAGATGACAGGGACACTATCGGGAGTTACGGGGCCGCTGCGAGCATCCGATCGTGAAAGAACGATCACTTGATGCGAAGGCTGTGCGGACGGGAATGGTCGCTCCGCCCGCGGCGAACGCTGAGGCCGTCTGATGGAGTCGACCGAGGTCCTGCCGATCGTGTCGCTCCTGTCCATCGTCACGGTCGAGTTCGGTGGGCACGCGCTGCTGAGGTTCATCACCACCGACCGCGACAAGCTTGGTGAGCTGCGCGAACGCTTCTTCCGCGCCGGGCACGCGCACGCCGGCGTTCTGCTGATGCTGACGCTGGTCTATTTCCTCTACCTGCCCCGCGCCCGATACTCCGACGGCCTGGAATGGACGTTCGGCGCGATCCTGCTGGCCGGCGTGCTGGCCCAGTCGGGCGGGTTCTTCGTCCACCTCGGAATCGGCCAGGCGGGCGCCCGCTCCTTCGGCACGACGCTGACCCGTGTCGGCGCCCTGCTGATCGCCGTCGCGCTCATCGCCCTGTCGGCCGGACTGATCCGAGAACTCTAGGAGAGACGATGTTCCCCCTGAAGAAGGTGTCGCTTACGGCCGCGGCGGCCGCCCTCGTCGTCGGTCTGACCGGTGTGGCGGGTGCGTCCGTTCAGCACCGGCCCGCCTCTGCCTCCACCACCCCGGCCGACAACCTCAACCCCGGCCCGTACCAACGCGCACTGGACCCGCTGGTCGGCACCTGGAAGGCCGTCAAGACCAACTACATCCTCGGCGGCGGCACACCCATCGTCTCCCACGACATCACCGTCACCACCCACTGGATCACCAAGACCGGCGGCCGCTTCCTGGAAGAACAGACCCAAGGAACCCTCGGCGGAAACCACTACTACCGCCTCGGCATCCTCGGCTTCTCCAACATCGACCACCGCTACGAATGGACCACCTTCGACAGCGTCACCCCCACCGCCATGACCTACCGCGGCAACCCCGTCACCGCGATCCCCTCCGTACTGTCCATCCCCGGCGAGTTCACCGACCCCGGCGTGCTCGGCCCCGAATACCTCGGCAAGACCATCCCCATGCGCACCGTCATCACCATCGGCCGACACGGCCACCACACCTTCGACCTCTACTTCACCCCACCCGGCCAGCACGAACGCCTCGTCGACCGCGTCGTCTACACCCAAAAGATCAAATAAGGACCGGATATCCGGGGCGTGGCCGCCGACGCGGCCACGCCCCGGCGTGCCGGTCACCAGGTCAGCAGCGGTCCCGCCTGCCCGGTCAGCCGTCCGCGGGAGAGGACGACGTCCAGATGGTGGGCGGTGGCCCGCTGCTCGGGGTCGGCGGTCTCGCTCAGCTCGGCGCCGAACCCGATGTGCACTCCGTAGTTGCGCTCGTGCCAGGTGAACGCCGCCCTGTGCGACCTGGCCGCTTCGGTGACGGCCTTCGACTGGCCGATCCCGAGCTCGCCGATCGAACGCACCCCCGGCAGCCGGTCGAACGCCATCTCGAGGTCCCGGCAGAGTTCGGTGTTACGCCCGGTGACGCCGGTCGCCTGGCCGTTCTCGATGCGGACGGAGAGGTCACCCGGGCCGATCCGGCCGTACTTCCGGCCGAAGGGGATGGTCCCGATGATCCACCCCTCGACCGGCAGGGTGCCGCTCGCGCTCTCCGGGACGCACGCGACCTCCCCGCTGGGCAGGAGGTAGTCGTAGTCCTCCAGCCCGCTGTAGGCGACCCAGTCGTCCGGCGCGCAGTCGAAGGAGAGGAACTCGGACGCGTCGTCGGCGGCACGATAGGTGAGCGTCCGTTCGCCGGTCAACTGCCGGCGGAGCCCGTCGCACCGACGGGCCACCTCCTGCGGATCCTCGGCGAAGAGCTGAGCGAAGTTGTCGTCCCAGACCTCGAGGCACAGCGCCACGCGGCGGCTCGGCCAGTCGGCGAAGCGGACCAGCGCCTCCTGGTACTCCGGATAGTTCCGGGCGTGGAAGCCGATGAGGCCGACGTGGTCCTGGTCGACGTACTCGAGCGCCGCCGCCCGTACCTCGTCGATGGACACCTCGCCGAGACGGAGGACCTTCACGTCGTCGCCGAGCCGGGGCAGCAGGGATGCCGCCAGGCGCGCGTGGGCGGCGGCATCGATGATCACCAGCCAGGTCGACACGGATTTCGGCAGGTACGCCGTGAAGCGCTCGACCGACTCTTCCCACATGTCACTCACTCGTCAGCCTCCGAAGCAGGGGTCGTATCCGGGTGCCGGACCTTCCAACCGGGAAGCGCGCGCACCGCCGGACCGAGGCCCGCGGTGCGCGCGCCGACCTGGTCAGACCCAGAAGTACTGCGGGGTGTTGAAGTTGCTCAGGGTCCCCGCCCTGCTGCTTCTGGCCGTGCCCTCGATCATGAATTCGCCGAGGTCAAGCGATGGATCCAGGACATCGAGTTGGGGGTGGTCTGCGGTCACGGTCGACATCGCTGCGGACTCCTCTCCGTGATGCGGAACTCCGTCGGACCCGCCGCTCAAGATCGTCTAGCGGATCTTCGTCATGGTGCATCGGAACGATCAAGGAATGCAACACCAATTTTGTTGATGCGCGATAGATCACGATTTACCGGTCGTTAACCGAATGGCGGGTACTTCCTCATCAGCCTCGCCGACGGGTCCTGGGGTCCGGAGCGCCGCGGAGCACGGACGCGATGGCGGCCAGTACGGCCAGGGCGGCGGCCGAGGTGAACACCACCACCAGGCCGTGGTGGAACGGGGCCGCGATCAGGTTCGGGAAGAACTCCCGACCGGTGAGGGCGTGCCGGTTTCCGGCCGGAAGCGAGGAGAGCGTCCCGCTGGGCGCGAGCAGCTGCTCGACCGGGTTGACGCCGAGAATCGCCGCGAACAGCGAGGCCACCGGCGGCAGCGCGCCGACCTGCTCGGCGACCTGGGACGGCACGCCCTGCTGCCGCAGCCCGCTGGTCAGCGTGTGCGGGAGGCTGGCGGCCAGCCCGGCGATCATGAGGGAGAAGAACACGCCGATCGACAGCGCCGTGCCGGTGTTCTGGAACGTCGCGCGCATGCCGGAGGCCACGCCGCGCCGTGACGCGGGGACACTGCTCATGATCGATGAGGAGTTGGGCGAGCTGAAGGCGCCGACGCCGATGCCGTTCACCGCGATGAGCAGGGCGAACGCCCAGTACGGGAAGTCGATGGGCAGCAGCGTCAGCCCGATGAAGGTGCAGGCGTACAGCGCCATGCCCGAGGTGGCCAGGCCGCGAGAGCCGAGCCGGTCCGACATCCAGCCGGCGACGGGGCCCGCGATCAGGAAGCCGAAGGTCATCGGCAGCATGTAGACGCCGGCCCACAACGGCGTGTCGGCGTAGTCGTAGCCGTGCAGCGGAAGCCAGATGCCCTGCAGCCAGATGATGAGCATGAACTGCAGGCCGCCCTGGGAGAGGCGGCTGGCGAAGCCGGCCAGGTTGCCGGCGGTGAAGGCGCGGATGCGGAACAGGCCGAGCTGGAACATCGGCTCGGCGGCCCTCCTCTCGGCGACGACGAACGCCGCCAGGAGGGCGGTGCCCACCGAGAGCAGGCCGATGACCTCGGGGTTCGTCCAGCCCATGGTGTGGTGGTGATAGGGGTGGAGGCCTTCGGTGATGGCGACGAGGATCGCGCTGAGGCCGATCGTGAAGGTGACGTTGCCCCACCAGTCGACCCGGGCGGGTGCACGGGGGCCCGGTGCGCGGGGCTCGCGGAGCTTCGCGTAGGCCCACAGCGTTCCGAAGATCCCTACCGGCAGGTTGACCCAGAACACCGCCCGCCAGTCCCAGAGCACGAGCAGGCCGCCGGCGACCAGGCCGACGAACTGGCCGGCCAGCCCGGCGACCTGGTTGATGCCGAGGGCGAAGCCACGCCGGTCGGCGGGGAACACGTCGGTGAGGATCGCGGCCGAGTTGGCGGTGAGCATGGACCCGCCGACCGCCTGCAGCATCCGCCAGCCGATCAGCCACAGCGCGCCGCCACCGCCGTGGAACGGGTCGAAGGACAGCAGGATGGAGGCGGCGGTGAACACGGTGAACCCCGCGTTGTAGATCCTGACCCGGCCGAACATGTCGCCCAGGCGGCCCAGCGGGACCACGAGAACGGCCTGCACGAGCCGGTAGCCCATGATCATCCACAGGAGATAGCCGAGGTTTCCCGCCGCCAGTGGATCCAGGTGGATCCCCCGGAAGATCGCGGGCAGGGAGATCAAGACGATGGAGCCATCGAGGGCCGCCATGAAGATCGCGGCTGTCGTGTTCGTCAGCGCCGCCCACCGGTAACGGTCATCCGCCGACCGCCGGCGTGCTTCCGGCGTGGCCGTGTGCTCGGACGGATCGCCCTTCTGCTCGGACGGATCGCCCTTCTGCTCGGTCGAGCTCACAGTCCCTCCGCGAGTCGCTCGATCAGCCGTGCGGCGGCCATGAGCTGCTCCTGCTCCGGCCGGGTGAAGTCGCTGGAGAGCGCTGCGGCGATCGTCTCGATCCGCGTGTTACGCCTGGTGAGCAACGCTTGACGTCCGGCTTCGGTCAGCGACAGGACCACGCGTCGGCCGTCCTGCGCGTCCGGGCGCCGTTCGATCAGACCGCGCGCCTCCAGTCCGGCCAGGGTCCTCCCCATCGACTGCGGGGTGATCTGTTCGAGCCGGGCCAGCGCGCTGGGGGTGGTCGGGCCGGCGCGGTTCAGCCGCTTCAGGGCCGAGTTCTCGTGCAGCGAGAGCTCGTCGTCCACCTGCACCTGCCGGACCCGGCGGACCAGCATCGTGATCCCGGCCAGGAGAGCCTCGGAAATCTGATGAGCGTCCGGTTTGTCGGTCATGTACTAAGCCTAACTTATAACCTTGGCTTAGTTTCTGGGCAGGATGCGGCAATGGTCCGAAACATGCGGAATGGGGGTATCAGCAGTGCGCGGAGCAGCCTGACGTGACCAAGTGCCATGGTCCGCACGTCGTGGCTTCCGCGGCCGTCGTCTGGAGACGCACGACCGAGTTCTGGAGCACGTCGAATCAGGCCACGCTGCCGTGACCGACGGTGCCTTCCTCCGGGATTACTCGGGGCGGCGGGCGCCGAACATGATCTCGTCCCAGGACGGGACCGAGGCGCGCTTGCTGCGGGCACGCTTCCGGGCGGGCGGCCGCTTCTCCGGGGCTGCCGGCGGGGTCGCGGGCTTCGCGGCGGCCGCGGCCGGACGCTCCGGAGCCTTCTCGGCCGGCTTCTCCACGGGCTTCTGCGGCGCCGGCTTCTGCGCCGCGGGCCTGGCCTGGCTCGGCTTCTGGGCAGCGGGCCTGGCCTGGGCCGGCTTCTGGGCGGCGGCAGGCTTCGCCGCAGCCGCGGCGGGCTTGGCGGCGGCCTGCTTCGGCGGCGCCGGCTTGGGCGCCTGCGGCTTGGCCTCGGCGACCTCCCGCTCCGGCTCCGGCTCCGGCTGCTCGGCCTCGACCTCCATCGGGGCCGTCTCCACCCGTGCCGCCTCCACCGGGGCGGCCTCGACCGGCGCGCGCTCGGCGGCGGGCGGGGCGACGGGCTCCGGCCTGGACGGCTGCGGTGCGGGAGCCGGGGGCTCGGCGGCGGCCGGGGGAGCGGGCCGCGTCGGCACGGTCAGCTCCTGCGGCTTGGCCACGATCTCCGGGTGGGCCTCGCGCGGACGCGGGGCGCGCGCGACGGGCTCCTCGGCGGGGGCCGGCCGCGGAACCTCGCGGACGACCGTCGGCTCCTCGGCCACGAACTCCTCGCGGCGGGCCGGCGCGGGGACCGGGATGACGGGGCCAGGCGGCGGAGCCTGCTCGCGGACGGGGTCGCCGACGATCTTCATGGGGCGGCGCGGGACGAACGGGGTGACGGTGTCGTCGGCGGACTCGTCGACGTCGAGAGAGGACAGGCGCGAGGCCTCGTCGTTCACGGCCGAGATGTGGCGGCGGCGGGGGTCGTACGCCCACTCCGCCGAGTAGGGACGGCCGTCGTAGTAGAAGGCGAGGCTGACCCGCCAGGTCGAGTCCTCGCACTTACGGGAGTCCCACTCGACCTCTTCCAGGTCGATGCCGCGCCGGCCGAGGCGCTCCTCGACGAGCTCTCCGAGGGCAGGGGCGGGCGAGGACTCACCCGGGCGTCGGATCGGCACGCGCTGGGCCTGCTGGGCCATGTACTCGCGCTCCTGAAGAACCGGTCCCTCGAACCAGCGGACACGCTCCACCGGGATGCCTGCCGTTTCGGCGATCTCTTCCGCTGTCTCTCCAGCGCGAATACGAGCCTGGATCTCCTTGGGACGCAAAGGACTCTCCACTTCGATCTCGTACTGGCCGAGGCGGGAGAAATGCCCACGGACCACGGCACGCAGCCGATCATCGATAGGCAGCGTGAACCGGGTGCCCCGTCCCGCGGTGGCCAGGACGAGGTACGACCCGTCCTCGCTGACCGCGACGAGGCGCAGCTCCTGCATGCGTGTCCTTTCGTGCCCTGTCCGACGCGGCTCGGGGCGCATGCGTGCCCTTCCCCCGGTGCTACCAGTGTCGCGTCAGGACACACCTGCCCGCCAGCACCGTACCCGGCATGTCCGAACATCGCCGCCCTCACGACGTGATCCTTGTCAAGTTCCCGCAGTGTCGACCCAGCTTGCCCGCTCGGGGACGGCGGCGACGGGGGGCTTAACCATTCTTGTGGATCCTTTGCCGCGTGATGCCGTCGGACTGGCGTGGCTCACGCGGCCGCTGTGACGGGACGCGGTCGGGAGATCGGTGGATGCTTGATGGTTCGGGGTCGTACGCGGCTACCGGTCGGAGCACGAGGGATCTGCACGCCGCGCGAGCGGGATGCGATTCATCGCGAGTCTACGGGTTTCACGTGCCGAATATCTGAGTCAGGTAGCGGTTGGCGAAGCGGCGTTCGGGATCGATCCGGTCGCGTAGCGCCAGGAAGTCGCCGAATCGCGGGTAGACGCCCTCAAGGTACGACGCGTCCCGCGTGTGCAGCTTGCCCCAGTGCGGCCGTCCGCCGAGTGGCGTCAGGACCTCTTCGACGCCCTGGAAGTACTCCTCGTGCGGGGACGCGTGGTAGACGTGGATCGCGATGAAGGCGCTGTCCCGCCCGTACGCCATCGACAGCCAGGCGTCCTCCGGCGGCAGCAGGCGCACCTCGATGGGGAAGGAGATGCGCCAGCCCCGGCGCTCGATGAGCGCGCGGACCTCGCGGAGCGCTCCGGCCAGTTCCTCACGCGGGACGGCGTACTCCTGCTCCTTGAAACGGACCCGCCGCGGGCTGGTGAACACCTTGTACGACACGTCGGTGTACGTCCGGGCGCCCAGGGCCCGCGCGGACACACCGTTGATCGTCGGGATGGCGCGGGGGACGTGGTGGGCGACGCGGTTCGCGACGTCGAACACCGAGTTGGACAGGAACTCGTCGTCCAGCCAGTGCCGGAACGTCCCGAGCGGCTCGGCGGGTCCGGGCACCCGGTTGTTGCGCTTGGTCAGGCAGCCGTCGGTGTGCGGGAACCAGTAGAACTCGAAGTGCTCGTTCTCGGCCGCGAGTTCGTCGAGGCGCGCTAGGACCTCGTCCCACCGCATCGGCTCCTCGCGCGCCTGCAGCAGGAACGCCGGGACGGCCTGCCAGGTGATCGCGGTGACGATGCCGAGCGCGCCCAGGCCGGCGCGGGCGGCGTCGAACAGCTCGGGCCGGTCCTCGCGGGAGCAGGTGACGACGCTGCCGTCGGCCAGCACGAGTTCGAGCCCGGCGATCTGCGACACGAGGCCCGCGGCGTCGCGCCCCGTCCCGTGCGTCGCGGTCTGCGTGGCGCCGGCGAGGGTCTGCTCCTGGATGTCCCCCATGTTGGCCAGGGCGAGGCCGTGCTGTTCCAGGTGCGCGTTGAAGACCTTCAGCGGCATGCCCGCCTCGGCGGTGACGAGGCCGGTGGCGGTGTCGACCGACCGCAGCTCCGTGAGGCCGTCCGGCCGGAGCAGGAGGCCCTCGGTGGCGGCGGCGTCGGTGAAGGAGTGCCCGGTGCCGGCCATGCGGACCGTCAGGCCGGAGGCGGCCGCGGCCTTGACGGCGGAGACGACGTCGGCGGTGGACCGGGGCGTCAGGACGCGCCGGGGGGTGGCGCGCTGGTTACCGGCCCAATTTCGCCAGGTCTGAGGTGTCACAGGGGGCATAAGGCGAAATCTACTCATCTTTCACCTGGTCTCGGCAACCCCATGAGCGTGATCATGGAGCCTCGTGACCAGGCCGATTCTGGGCGGATCTTTTCTTTGTCCGAACCGTACCTGTCGAAGTGCCGCCGAGTGTTGGGTAACTACCGCCCGGGTCCGATCGTTGGGAGTACCGATGAGACGCTTCGTTCGCAGAGGACTCCCGACCGCCGTGGCGGCCATCGCGCTGGCGGCCACCGCGACCGCGGCGAGCGGCGCGGTGTACATCGTGACCGCCGAACCCGACGCGGCGCCCAAGGGCGGGCACACGGCGGCCTCAGGGCCGGAGAACGGCACCGGGCCCGTCACCACCGTCGTGCCGAACACCGAGCAGCCCGCCGCTCTGAAGCGCGTCGTGGACCCCGACTTCCTCGTCGTCGCGGACCGCCCGGTGACCACCACGAAGCTGCAGGGGGTCTCCCACCTCAAGCGCGTCCGCGACGTCATCACCGTGGACGCCGGGGCGGTGCAGCTCCAGGGCGGACGGGTGAACATGTTCGCCGTCGACCCGTCGGCCTTCCGGTCCTGGACCCCGCCCGGCACGGCCAAGAACGACGGACTGTGGAACGCCCTCGCCCAGGACCGGTTCGTCGTCTCCGACGAGGTTCAGCAGCAGCTCGGGCTGCGCGAGTCGATGCAGTACCCGGTCCTCGGCAGGGCGCAGATGTTCGTCACCATGGGCGGCTCCGGCTCGCTGGGTCTGCCGGGCATCAACGTGCTCGTCGGACGCGAGACCGGGCGGAAGATCGGCCTGGTCCACGACATCGCCTTCCTCGTGAACGCGCCCGGGGCCGACCGGGGCCTCGGGACACGGCTGCACAAGGTCGTCGGCGGGAACGCCCAGGTGATCGACCTGCACCAGTCCGCGACGCAGCCGAAGGGACAACCGGCGCAGAAGCAGCCGTCCTCCGGCCGCCCCGGCACGTACCTCGCCCTGTACCAGCAGTCCGCCGGTCTCTGCCCGGGACTCTCGTGGACCGTGCTGGCCGCCATCGGGCAGATCGAGAGCGACCACGGGCGCAACGCCGGACCGTCGAGCGCGGGCGCGCTCGGCCCGATGCAGTTCATGCCGGCGACCTGGCGGATCTACGGCGTGGACGGCGACGGCGACGGCAAGGCCGACATCATGGATCCGTACGACGCCGTGCCGGCCGCCGCCAAGTACCTGTGCGCGAGCGGGGCCGGGCGCGGCGGCAACGGCCTCTACCACGCCGTCTTCGCCTACAACCACTCGGACGCGTACGTGAACAACGTGCTGTCCCTGGCCCGCGCGTACGCCCGCCGCTACTCCTGACCGGACCTGGGGTCGGCACCGCCGCCCGCCGGGCGGGTGCCGGGCATCGGCGGGCGGCTGGTTGGATGGGGGCATGCCGTACGACGCGCTGCTGTTGCTGTCCTTCGGCGGGCCGGAGAAGCCCGAGGACGTCATGCCGTTCCTGGAGAACGTCACGCGGGGCCGGGGCGTCCCGCGCGCACGCCTCGAGGCCGTGGCCGAGCACTACGATCACTTCGGCGGGGCCAGCCCCATCAACCAGCAGTGCCGCGACCTCAAGGCCGCCATCGAGGCCGACTTCGCCGCGAACGGCCTCGACCTGCCGGTCTACTGGGGCAACCGCAACTGGCATCCGTTCCTCGCCGACACGCTGTGGCAGATGAAGGCCGACGGCGTACGCCGGGCGGCGGCGTTCGCGACGTCCGCCTACAGCGGCTACTCCTGCTGCCGGCAGTACCTGGAGGACATCGACCGCGCTCGGGACGAGGTCGAGGACGCTCCCGAGGTGGACAAGCTCCGGATCTACTACAACCACCCCGGCTTCGTCGAGCCGATGATCGAGAACACCCGGGCCGCCCTCGACCGGCTGCCCGCCGAGCTGCGCGACGACGCCCGGGTCGTCTTCACCGCCCACAGCGTGCCGCTCGCCCAGCCGGGCCGCGAGGACTACGTCGCGGAGCTGACCGACATCTCCGCGGTCGTGGCGGAGGGCCGTCCCTGGGACCTGGTGTACCAGAGCCGCAGCGGCCCGCCGAGCGTGCCGTGGCTGGAGCCGGACATCCTCGACCACCTGGCGAAGCTTCACGCCGAAGGCGTCCGCGCGGCGGTCATCGTGCCCGTCGGATTCGTCTCCGACCACATGGAGGTCAAGTACGACCTCGACATCGAGGCGGCGGAGCTCGCCGGCCGCCTCGGGCTGCGGATCGAACGGGCGGCAACGCCCGGTGTCCATCCCCGGTTCGTCGCGATGGTCCGCGAGCTGCTCCTCGAACGCGACGGGACCGACCGCCCGGCGCTGGGGAGCCTGGGGCCGCGCCCCGACCACTGCGCCGCGGGGCACTGCCGCCGCGCGGACGTGCCCACCGGCCGTTGACGGACGTGCAGCCCGAATCCCGAGGGGGGAACGTGCAGGACCTGTTGTTCGAACTGGCGATCAGCACCGCTGAGGTCGCCTCTGTCATGCTCATCGACAAGCGGCCGGCCGACCTCGGCGTCGCGTACACCAAGTCGAGCTCGACCGACGTCGTCACCGAGATGGACAAGGCGTCCGAGCGGCTCATCGTCGACCGCATCCGGGCCGCCCGGCCCGGCGACGCCTTCCTGGGCGAGGAGGGCGGCGAGAGCGGCGGATCCAGCGGCGTCCGCTGGATCATCGACCCGATCGACGGCACGGTCAACTACCTGTACGACCTGCCCGACTGGTCCGTGAGCATCGCCGCCGAGGTCGACGGCGAGGTCGTGGTCGGCGTCGTCGCCGTCCCGATGCGCGGTGAGCTGTACACCGCCGCACGGGGACAGGGCGCGCACCTGATGCGCGAGGACGGGTCGAGCGAACGGCTCCGCTGCAACACCGGCGTCTCCCTGGACAAGGCGCTGGTGGCGACCGGGTTCGGCTACTCCGCCGAACGCCGCGCCCACCAGGCCGAGGCTCTGCTGGGCGTGCTGCCGCGCGTCCGCGACATCCGGCGCAACGGCTCGGCCGCCGTGGACCTGTGCTCCGTGGCCGCCGGCCGCATCGACGCCTACTACGAACGCGGCCCCCAGGAGTGGGACTTCGCCGCGGGGACGCTCATCGTCCAGGAGGCCGGCGGGACCGTCGGCGGCCTGCACGGCGCCCCGCCGAGCGCGGAGCTCACGATCGCCGCGGGCCCGGATCTCTTCCCTCCGCTGCACGACCTCCTCGACGAGGTCGGTGCCGCACGCGGGTGACCCGCGGGGCGCCCGCGAAGCGAGCGCCATCAAGCAGAGCGCACGGGGGCCTCGCACCTGACTACAGGTGCGAGGCCCCCGGACGTCTCTGGGCGGACTCGGTGCCCACCAACCGTGTTGTCAGCCGGAGCGCGGCAGGTCGATCCCGTGATCGGCGGCCGTGCGGCGCAGGTCGTCGATCTCTGCCTCCTGCACATCGATCAGGAGATCGTCGCCTGCGTCGCGGGCTGTCCGAAGCGAATCGTACGCATCGGACATACGCTGCTGGATCGTGGCCTTCAACTCGCCCACGCGGTCTCCTTTCGATAGGTCGTCTGCCACCCCTACCCACGTCCCCGTTCTTGGTAAACCTACGAATATCCTGGACGCGCTTATCAGAGACTTACGCGCGGCGTGGCATAACTGAATCGCCGGTCCAGCGCGTGGCCTTCCAGGGGGGTTGAAGCGGGTGAGAGTCCTGGTCGTCGAGGATGAGCGCGTGCTCGCCGACACCATCGCCACCGGGTTGCGGCGTGAGGCGATGGCGGTCGACGTCGCGTACGACGGCGCCAGCGCGCTGGAGCGGACCAGCGTCAACGACTACGACGTGGTCGTGCTGGACCGCGATCTACCGCGGGTCCACGGCGACGAGGTTTGCCGGAGCCTCGTCGCCGATGGGGCCACGGCGCGCGTCCTGATGCTGACCGCGGCGGGTGAGCTGGACGACAAGGTCGAGGGACTGTCGATCGGGGCCGATGACTACCTCGCGAAGCCGTTCGCCTTCGCCGAGTTGATCGCCCGGATCCGCGCGCTGGGCCGACGTTCCGCGCCGCCGCTGCCGCCCGTGCTCGAGCGTGCCGGCGTGCGGCTCGACCCGGCCCGCCGTGAGGTCACCCGGGACGACCGGCCGGTCGACCTGACGCCCAAGGAGTTCGCGGTGCTCGAGGTGCTCATGCGAGGGCAGGGCACCGTCGTCAGCGCCGAGCAGCTTCTCGAGAAGGCCTGGGACGAGAACATCGATCCGTTCACGAACGTGGTGCGGGTGACCATGATGACGCTTCGCAAGAAACTCGGTGAGCCGCAGGTCATCGAGACCGTTCCCGGCGCGGGGTACCGCCTTTGATCCCCTCGCCGGGCTCCCTGCCGCGCCGCATGACGGTGCGGCTGCGGCTGACCCTTCTGTACGGCGGGCTGTTCTTCGCGGCGGGGCTCCTGCTGCTGACGGTGGCCTACGTCCTGGTCACCAACATCCTGGAGAGCCTGCCGATCACCGTGCAGTCGACCGAGCCGGGCACCGGGCTGACGCAGCAGCAGGCCGAAGCCTTCGCCCGGGCCTTCATCAAGGGGGTCCAGCACCGGCTCATCACCCAGTCGGCGTTCGCGCTGCTGGGCGTGGGGCTCATCGCCCTGGCGCTCGGCTGGTTCGTCGCCGACCGGGCGCTCGCGCCGCTGCAGAAGGTCACCGCGACCGCCCGCAAGCTCTCCGAGAGCACCATGCACCAGCGCATCGCGATGCAGGGCCCGGAGGATGAGATCAAGGAGCTGGCCGACACGTTCGACGCCATGCTCGACCGGCTGAGCCAGGCGTTCGACACGCAGCGGCGGTTCGTCAGCAACGCCTCGCACGAGCTGCGCACGCCGCTGGCCATCAACCGGACCCTGCTCGAGGTCGCGGTCACCGACCCCGAGGCGTCGGAGGACATGAAGACGGTCGGCAAGACCCTCCTGGCCAACAACGCCCGGCACGAGCGGCTGATCGAGGGACTGCTCCTGCTGGCGCGCAGCGAGCGGGAGCTGACCACCCGCACGCCGGTCGACCTGGGCGAGGTCGCGTCCACCGTGCTGAAGACGTCGGTCCGGGGGGACCGGCCCGACATCGAGGTGAAGTCGGAGCTGACCGACGCGCCGGCCATCGGCGATCCGGTCCTGCTCGAGCACCTGGTGTCGAACCTCGTGGACAACGCGATCCGCCACAACGTCGACGACGGCATGGTGGTCGTCCGTACGGGGGTCCTGGAGGGGTGGCCCACCTGCCAGGTGGAGAACACCGGTCCGGTGGTGCCGGCGTACGACGTGCAGAGCCTGTTCGAGCCGTTCCGCCGGCTCAACACCGACCGGATCGAGTCGTCCAAGGGCGCGGGACTGGGCCTGTCCATCGTGCGCTCGGTGGTCTCCGCGCACGGCGGGACGGTCATCGCCACGCCGCGCGAGGACGGCGGCCTCATCGTGACGGTCCGCCTCCCGCACGCCTGACCACCGCGCCGCGCGGGGATGCCGGCCCTCATCGTGACCGTCCGCCTGACCGCCCGTACGGGGAGTCTCGGGGACGATCCTTACTTCCGGGCCGTCGCGGTGAGCACCGGGAACCCGGTGTAGTCGAGGTCCATGCCGACGAAGGACGTGGTGTCGGCGACCCGGTACTGCGTGTGCGAGTACAGCGGGATGATGGCCATGTCGTCGAGCGCGACCTTCTCGGCCGCCTGGAGCCGCTGGGTCCGCTGGGTCGGGTCGTTGGTGGCCCGGGCGGTGTTCAGGGCCGAGTCGAACGCCTGACTGCTGTACCGGGCGTAGTTTGTGCCCGAGATGGCGCCGTCGTTCTTGCGCTGGATGTTGTCACTGGACAGCAGCGCGTCGAGGACGCTCTCGGCCGAGGGGTAGTCGGCGGCCCAGGAGAGCCGGTACAGGCCCGCGGCGCTCTTGCCGGACATGTCCGGGTAGAACGCGGTGGAGGGCAGCCTCTTCACCTGCACGTCCCACCCGAGCACCTGCTTCAGCTGGTTCTGCACGAGCGTCACCAGCTGCGTGTAGGTGGCCAGGTCGGTGGAGGTGAAGGTGACCTTCGAGCCCGGCGGGAGGCCCGCCTGCTGCGCCAGCGTCTTGGCCTGCGAGGGGTTGTAGGTGCAGGCGGTGCAGCCGTTGACGTAGGCGCCGGGGACCGCGGGCGGCACCAGGGACGTCGCGGGTTCGTAGCCCTGGTTGAGGGCGGTGGCCAGGGCCTTCCGGTCGAGGGCGTAGGAGACGGCGAGCCGTGCCTCCTTCTTGTTCATCGGGCCCTTGTCCGTGATCGGCGTGAGGTACGACATCGTGCTGGAGGCGGCGGTGACGAGCTTGTGGTCCGAGGAGTGCAGGGAGCGCGCCGTGTTGATCGTCGCGCCCTCGACCTCGACCCAGTCGTACTGCCCGCGGCCGAAGTCCGTGAGCGGCTGGTTGAGGTCGGAGACGAAGGTGGCGTCGACCTGGTCGAGCTTCGGCTTGGCGAAGGCGTAGGAGTCGTTCCGTACGAGGCTCAGCCGGGTGTTCGGGGTGTACTGGCTCACCTTGAACGGGCCGTTGCCGATCGGCTGGTTGTTGTACGTGGTGTTCTTCACGTCCCCGGCGGAGGCCGGGACCGGCGCGAACGGAGGAGTGGCCACCCGCATGGCGAAGTCGCAGTCGGCCTTGCTCAGCGTCACCCGGAGGGCGTTCGTCCCCTCCTGCACGACGCCGGACATGGAGGTGCTCTTGCCCGCCGCTACGTCCGAGTAGCCCTGGATCAGCGTCATCAGGTAGCCCATGCCCTGGCCGCGCGCGGCGCGGTTCCAGCCACGTACGAAGGCGGCGGCGTCGACGGGCGAACCGTCGCTGAAGGTCGTGCCCTGCTTGATCGTGAAGTGCCACTGCGTACAGCCGGAGTTGGGCGTCATCTCCGTGGCCAGCGCCTTCGCGACCGAGCCGTTCGGCTGGATCGTGGTCAGGCCGGTGAAGAGGTTCTCGGCCGCGAACACGTCCGAGGTGAGCACGGCGTTCGACGGATCGATGGCCGCCGGGGCGAACATCGCCATCCGGAAGGTGCCGCCGACCCGGCCGGTCGGGCTCGGCGTCGGCTTCTGGTGGTGACGGTTGAGGAGCTCGGTCGTCGCCACGGCGCCCGTCGCGATGAGCAGCACCGCGCCTGCCGCGATCGAGGCCACGACGCCGGGCCGGGTCCGCCGCCGCCCGGCGGGCATCGTCTGCTGCGGGTACGGCAGGGACGCCGGGTTCGTCCCGTAGGGGTCGTACGGCGTCGGCGGGCCGTACGGGCCGGGCGGCGGCGTGTCGCCTCCGTAGGGGTTCGACGGCAGGTCGTTCCGGTACGCCTCAGGCGGCGGCGTGTCGCCCCCGTAGGGATTCGAGGGCATGTCGTTGCGGTAGGTCCCGGGCGGCGGCGTGTCGCCCGCCGGGGCGTACGGGGCCGGGGAGGCGCCCTCGGCCGCCATCTGGGCGCCCTCCTGCAGGATCGTCGTGGGCGCGGGCGCCCCGGCGCCCGGCAGGACGACGCCTTCGTGGCTGAGCAGGCGCAGCAGGATCTGCTGGGCGGTGGGCCGCCGGTTCGGGTCCTTCCACAGGCACGCCGTGACGATCTCCCGCAGCGGCCCCATGAGCATCCCGAGGTACGGCTCCTGGTTCAGGATCCGGTGCATCACGGCGGGGATGGAGTCCTGGCCGAACGCCGGAGAGCCGGTGGCGGCGAACACGATCGTGCAGCCCCACGCGAACACGTCCGTCGCCGGGCCGACGACGTGCCCGGAGATCTGCTCGGGCGACATGTACGACGGCGTTCCCACGGCCGTGCTCGACAGCGTGCCGGTGGCGTCGAGGGCCCGGGCGATACCGAAGTCGATCACCCGCGGCCCGTCCGCGGCGATCAGCACGTTGGACGGCTTGAAATCACGGTGGACGATGCCGGCCTCGTGGATGGCGGCGAGCGCGGTGACCGTGCCGATGGCCAGGCGCTGCAGGGCCTCGCCCGTGCGCGGCCCCTCGCGGTCGACGACCTGGCGCAGCGACGGGCCGTCGATGAACTCGCTCACGAGGTAGGGCGTGTCGCCCTCGACGTCGGCGTCGAGGATGCGCGCCGTGCAGAACGGCGCGACCCGCTTGGCGCTGGCCAGCTCACCGGCGAACCGGGCCCGTACCTTCGCGTCCCCGCTGAACTGCGCGTGCAGGAGCTTGACCGCGACCTGCCCGCCGTCCGGCGCCTCGCCGAGATAGACGACCCCCTGACCGCCCTCGCCGAGGCGGCCGGTGAGGGCGTACGACCCCACGCGCTGTGGGTCGTTCGCCCGAAGGGGGCTTCCGGGCATGGGCGTCCTCCCTGGGACTGGTCAGGAGCCGTTATTCCTTGGTGAGGGTGCCGGAGGCGAGCGTGGCTCCGCCGGCGGTCTGGCTCATCTGCCACGTCATCGACGAGCCGTTGAGGGTCAGGGTCACGTACGACGGGGACAGACACTGGCTCGACCCGTACGACGTCAGCGTCTGCGAGAACGTCACCTGCTTCTTGTCGTCCGAGATCTGGGCGCTGTTCAGCTCACCCGAGCACGTGTCGTACCTGACGTTGCCCTCCTTGAGGATCTGGTAGAGCGTCAGGTCGATGCCGCGTGACTGGTCGTTGCCGAACGCCAGGTTGCTGGTGGGCGCCGCCCGGCCGGACCAACTGCCCTCGAAGCCATCCGGCAGGCGGTCGCTCTGGGTCTTGTGGAGCAGACCCGCGCCGATGGCGATCGGCAGGCCGACCACCAGGATGAGCGCCACGACACAGCCGAGGCCGATGAAGATCGGGGCGTTGGTGTTCTTCTTCTGCGGCGGGGGCGGGACGTACCGCGCTCCCTGTGGATGCGTCGGCCGCCCCTGGTTCTGCCACGGCGGCGGGGTCTGCGGGCCCGGCCGCATCATCGGGTTCGGCGTCGAGGGGCCCGGGTGCATCATCGGGTTGGGCGTGTTCGGGCCCGGCGGCATCATCGGCGGCGGCGTGGAGGGGCCGGGATGCATCGGCGGCATCGCGGGCGGCGGGGTGATGATCTGCGGGGGAGGGGGCAGCTGCGCGGCGATCTGGGTGCCCTTGTCGAGCAGGTCCTGCCGGTCGGCGGCCGGGCCCGGCGTCGCGCCGACCTGGCCCAGCAGGCGCAGCAGGAGCTGGTGCGCGGCCGGGCGGCGGCGAGAGTTCTTGTCCAGGGCGGCGCCGACCAGCTCGCGCATGATCCCGTGCAGCCGGGACAGGTCCGGCTCCTGGTTGAGGATCCGGTTGATGATCACCGGAAGCGTCTCCGCCTCGAACGGCGACCGCCCCGTCGCGGCGAAGACCATCGTCGCGCCCCAGGCGAAGATGTCCACCGACGGGGTCAGCGGCTCACCGGTGAGCTGCTCCGGGGCGAGGTATCCGGGCGTGCCGACGACCATGCCGGTCGCCGTGACCGAGCTCTGCTGGGAGTCGACGGACCGGGCGATGCCGAAGTCGACCACGCGCGGGCCGTCGGAGGCCAGCAGCACGTTGTTCGGCTTGAAATCGCGGTGGACGATGCCAGCCTCGTGGATGGCCGCGAGCGCCGTCGCGGTGCCGATCGCCAGGCGCTCGAGCGCGGCCCCCTCGAAGGGCCCCTCCTGGAGCACCACGTCGTACAGCGGTGGTCCGTCGATGAACTCGCTGATGATGTACGGCGGCCGGCCGGTCAGGTCGTAGTCCAGGACCTGCGCCGTGCAGAACGGCGAGACCTTCTGCGCCGCCTCCGCCTCGCGCGCGAACCGCGTCCGGGCGGAGGTGTCGGAGTTCATCTGCTCGTGCAGCAACTTGATCGCTACGGAGTCACCCGAAGGCGACCGGCCGAGAAAGACCGCGCCCTGGCCGCCCTCCCCAAGCCTTCCGACGACCTGGTACCGCCCCAGTGTGGTCGGATCGCCCGGCTCTAGTGGAGCGGCATCCGGCATGTGTGACCCCATCGAAACCCTTATCCTGTGCACCCGCCAGGTCCGTACAGGCGGGAAACCATATCGCGTTACCTGTGACGTTCGTCGTCAACATCCGGTTCAGGGCAAACATCATCACCGCTTCACCGGTAGGCGGTGTGATTTATGCCACATCGGACAACTCGGATGAGCGGTGAGGGGACTCACGGTGTGATGCGACGCGCCTTGCGTGTTCGGGGTGAAAACCCGTGACAGAATTTCCCGCCCGGATCGGGCACAAGATGGGCCTCCCGAGCGTTAGACCCGCGCGACGGGGCGCATAACTAAGGACCGAGGGGGATGGAGACAGAAGATGGCCACCGACTACGACAGCCCACGCAAGACTGACGACGACCTCAACGAGGACAGCCTGCAGGAGCTGCAGGCACGCCGGGCAGACAAGAGCACGGGCGTCATCGACGAGGACCTGGACGCCGGCGAGGTGACCGAGCTGCCGGGTGCGGACTTGTCGAACGAGGAGCTCAGCCTTCGCGTTCTGCCGCGCCAGGCGGACGAGTTCACCTGCGCCCGATGCTTCCTCGTGCACCACCGCAGTCAACTGGCGGAGGAGAGGAACGGCCAGTTGATCTGCCGCGAGTGCGCCGCCTGACGCCGGGTCGTCACCCGTGTCCGAGGGAGAGCTCGCCCGATGGAATGACGGTGACGACCGGCTCGGCCAGGAAATGGCGGAGCTGGTCGGCCGGCTGTCCGACGACGATGTCGACCGCGAGACCCGCGGCCGCCTGCTCGGTCGGCTCGCCCGCCTTCTGGCGGCGAGCGCGCGCCGGGCAGGGGCCGCGGGCGTCGCGCGGGGACGCTGGCTCACCGATGTGGTCGCGGACATTGCGCCCCGCATTCCCGTCCGTGACCTGGAGACCCTGCGCGCCCACCACAACGGTCTGACGGGGGAGGCGCTGGCCGACTCCGTGGTGCGGGCCGCCCAGCGCGCCACGACCGGGGTCGGCGCGGCCGGCGGCGCGCTCGCCGCCGTCGAGTTCGCCGCGCCGCCGCTCCTGCTGTCCGCGCCCGCCCAGATCCTCGCCGAGACCGTCGTCGTCGCGACGATCGAGGTCAAGCTGATCGCCGAGCTGCACGAGGTGTACGGCGTGCAGGTCCCCGGCAGCGGCACGGCGCGCGGCGCCGTGTTCCTTCAACTGTGGGCCCAGCAGCGCGGCTTCGACCCGCTCAAGCCCGGCAGCGTCACCGCCGCACTCGGCGTGGCCGCCAAGACCGGCCTGCGCAAGCGCCTCATGCGCACCCTCGGCCGGCACCTCACCACCATGGGCCCCTTGCTGACCGGCGCCGTCGCCGGCGGCGCCCTCAACCGCACGGCCACCAAGCGGCTGTCCGACACCGTCCGCAAGGACCTGCGCCGCACCATCGGCGACCCCTCTCCCCGGCCGCCGATCGACGAGCCTCCGGCCTGACGGTCACGTAGCGAAGGCGATGGCGGGCGCCCCCTAGGCCCCTCGCCTTCACCGCCCGCGTACCCGCCGTTTCTCGCTCATGCCGGTACGGCCCGGCGTGCACTTGCCGCTGACACGTTCCCGGCAGACTGCGAATCCCACTCCTCGGCGGGCGGATCCGCTCCTCAAGGAGTTTCCATGCTTTTTACCTTCACCGGTGCCGTGCTGGCCGCAGCGGCGTCGGGTGCTTGAATACCTGCGCCGCGCCGCCCCAGCGGTCCTCGCTGACCGAGACGCCCACCGGGCCGTCGAAGGCGATGCGCGACGTCGGGCCGGTCGTCGCCGGGACCGCTCTGGAGAGCTCCCGGGTCCTGGGCTCGACACGCCGGGACGTCCTGGATATCAAGGGCTGACATGAAATCTTCCATTTACGCCTTCGTCGAGGACGTCCGGGGCGAGGGCGCCGGTCGGGTCCTCGATCGCGTGCTCGGCTACGGCTGCACCGGGCTGACCGTCGCCGCCGCCTATCACCAGGCCCGCGACGTGACGCCGCACGGCCCCGCCCGCGTCACCTTCCGCCGAGACGGGGTCCACTTCCCGCCCGGTGACCTGTTCGGCCGGCTCGTGCCTCCCGCCCAGCCGTGGGCGGAGGAGGACCCGCTGCGCGCGCTGCGGTCACTGACCCGTGAGCGGGGCGCCGCGCTGCACGCCTGGGGAGTGTTCTGCCACAACACGACCCTGGGGCTGGAGCACCCGGACGTCACCCAGGAGAACTGCTTCGGCGACCGCGCCGCCCCCGCCGACCTGTGCCCGTCCCACCCGGACGTCCGCGCGTACGCCGTGGCGCTGGCCCGATCGCTCGCCCGGTACGAGCCCGACGCGGTGGTCGCCGAGTCCCTGCACTTCGGCCTGTTCGGGCACGGTTACCACCACGAGCGCTCGTTCGCCGAGCTCGGGGCGCTCGCGGAGTACGCCCTCGGCCTGTGCTTCTGCACGCGCTGCCGGCGGATCGAGGGGGCCGACGCCGCCCGCGCCGAGGCCGTACGCGTCGTCGAGGACGCCCTGAACGGCAGGCCGTGGCCGGACGCCGACGCCCCGCCGACGGCGATCATGGAGTTCTCGCTCGCCCGCCGCCGTACGGTCACCACGCTCGTCGCGGAGGTGGCCGAGGCCGTCGCGGACGAGGGCTCGCGGCTGATCTTCATCGACCTGACCGGCGCCGCGAAGGGATACGCCGACGGGCTGCCCACCGGCGGCCTGGCGGCGTCGGAGGCGTGGCGGATCGGCGTGGACCCGGCGGCCGTCGGCTCCGTCGTCTCCGGCTACGCCGTCCTGGCGTACGCCCGCGACGCCGCGCGCGTCGCCGCCGACCTGGAGGCCTACCGGGCGGCCATCGGGCCGGACCGCGAACTGCGCGCCGTGCTGCGCCCCGGATTCCCGGACACCGACTCGGCCGGCCACCTGGCCGAGAAGGTCAAGGCCGCCGCCGGGTTCGCCGACGCCGTCGACTACTACGCGTACGGTCTGACGCCCTTCCACGTGCTGGAACGCATTTAGGCGCCCCCGGGAGATCCCGTGGGGCGCCGGACGGCACCTCGTCGGCCGGGAGGCGATGCCCCCGGCCTTGATCAGAAGGCGGCGGGCTCGATCAGGAGGCGGCGCCGCTGACCTCGATCAGAGGGCGATGCGTGTGGCCTTGTCAGGAGGTGGCGCTCTTGGCCTTGTCGACCGCCGAGCGCAGCGCGGACGGCAGCTCGCCCGTGCTCTTGTGCCAGCGGTGGGCAGCCGCGCGCGTGGCCAGCAGCCGTGCGACCTCCATGCCGACGCCCATGGCGACGGCCCAGCCGATCGCCTCCGTCAGCGCGACCTCCGGAGACTCCGGGTTGGCCGGGGGCTCCTTGCCGGTGGCCCGCTTCCACCCGACCGTGATGGCCTTGCGGGCCACGAACCCGGCCCCGAAGGCCGCCGCGCCGGCCACCAGCCGCCAGCCCAGCTCTCCCTTGTCCGGCATGCGTTCTCCCTCTCCAGCGTTACCCGTGTGATTTCCGGGCCGTACGTTGTTCATAGCCTGTCACAGGCGATCACCTGACATGGATCGACTCCGCCGTCGTGCCCAATACCATTGGCGCCATGACAGAGCAGCCACGCCCGCCGGAGAAGCCCACCCTCGACGGTCTCGAGGAGAAATGGGCCGTACTCTGGGCCGAGCGCGGCACTTATCGCTTCGACCGGTCGAAGGCGCGTTCGGAGATCTACTCGATCGACACGCCGCCGCCGACGGTCAGCGGCTCTCTGCACGTCGGTCACGTTTTCTCCTACACCCACACCGACACGGTCGCCCGCTTTCAGCGCATGCGCGGCCGCGAGGTGTTCTATCCCATCGGCTGGGACGATAACGGCCTGCCCACCGAACGCCGTGTGCAGAACTACTTCGGTGTCCGTTGTGACCCGTCTCTGCCCTACGACCCGGATTTCGAACCGCCGGAGAAGCCCGGCCGGCAGATTCCCGTCTCGCGGCGCAACTTCGTCGAGCTGTGCGACCGGCTGACCGAGATCGACGAGAAGGCCTTCGAGGACGTCTGGCGCCGTGTCGGGCTGTCGGTCGACTGGTCCCTGCTCTACACCACGATCGGCGCGCCGGCCCGCGCCGCCGCGCAGCGGGCGTTCCTGCGCAACCTGGCGCGCGGCGAGGCGTACGTCTCGGAGGCGCCGACCCTGTGGGACGTCACGTTCCGCACGGCCGTGGCCCAGGCCGAGCTGGAGGACCGCGAGCAGCCCGGCGCCTTCCACCGGATCCGCTTTCACGGCTCTGGCGCGCGCCCGATCTACATCGAGACCACCCGGCCGGAGCTGCTGCCCGCCTGCGTCGCGCTGGTCGCCCACCCGGACGACGAGCGCTACCGCGAGCTGTTCGGCACGACCGCGAGGACCCCGCTGTTCGGCGTCGAGGTGCCGATCGTCGCGCACCACCTCGCCGAGCCCGACAAGGGGTCCGGCATCGCGATGATCTGTACGTTCGGCGACCTCACCGACGTCATCTGGTGGCGCGAGCTCGACCTCCCGACGCGGGCCATCATCGACTGGAACGGCCGGATCCTGCCCGACCCGCCCGCCGGCGTCGCCCCGGAGCCGTACGCCGAGCTGGCCGGGCTGACCGCGCAGGCCGCCCGCGAGCGCGTCGTGGAGCTGCTGCGAGAGTCCGGCGACCTCGACGGCGAGCCGCGGCCGATCACCCGTCCGGTGAAGTTCTACGAGAAGGGCAGCAAGCCGCTCGAGATCGTCACCACCCGCCAGTGGTACATCCGCAACGGCGGGCGCGACCCGGAGCTGCGCGAGCGGCTGCTGGCCCGCGGCGCCGAGCTGTCCTGGCACCCCGCGTACATGAAGGCGCGGTACGACAACTGGGTCGAGGGGCTGGCCGGCGACTGGCTGATCTCCCGGCAGCGGTTCTTCGGCGTGCCGATCCCGGTCTGGTACCCCCTCGACGACGAGGGCGAGCCGATCCACGACCGGCCGATCACGCCCGCGGAGGACGCCCTCCCGGTCGACCCGTCCTCCGACACCCCGCCGGGCTTCACCGAGGACCAGCGCGGCAAGCCGCAGGGCTTCGCCGCCGACCCCGACGTCATGGACACCTGGGCCACGTCGTCCCTCACCCCGCAGATCGCCGGCGGCTGGGAGCTCGACCCGGACCTCTTCGCCCGGGTCTTCCCGTTCGACCTGCGGCCCCAGGCGCACGACATCATCCGCACCTGGCTGTTCTCCACCGTCGTTCGGTCCCACCTGGAGCACGGCTCCCTGCCGTGGACCGACACCGCGCTGTCCGGCTGGATCCTCGACCCGGACCGCAAGAAGATGTCCAAGTCCAAGGGCAACGTCGTCACGCCGATGGACCTACTGGTCCAGCACGGCTCCGACGCGGTGCGCTACTGGGCGGCCAGCGGCCGGCTCGGCACGGACACCGCGTTCGACGTCGGCCAGATCAAGGTCGGCCGCCGGCTCGCCATCAAGATCCTCAACGCCTCGAAGTTCGTGCTCGGCCTCGGCGCCGTGCCGTCCGGCGCGGCGGTGACCGAGTCCCTGGACCTGTCGATGCTGGCGACGCTGGCCGAGACCGTCCGCGAGGCCACGGCCGCGTTCGAGGCGTACGACTACACCCGCGCCCTCGAGCGCACCGAGCGGTTCTTCTGGGACCTGTGCGACGACTACCTCGAGCTGGTCAAGGCGCGGGCGTACGGCGCGTCGGACGGCGAGCCGGACCAGGGGGCGATCTCGGCGCGGGCGGCGCTGCGCGAGGCGCTGTCGGTCGTGCTGCGGTTGTTCGCGCCGATCCTGCCCTACGTCACCGAAGAGGTCTGGTCGTGGTGGCAGGACGGCTCGGTGCACCGCGCGGCGTGGCCCGCCGCCGACGCGCTGCCCGCCGGCGGCGACACGACGGTGCTCGCGGCCACCTCCGACGTCCTCCGGCAGGTCCGCAAGGCCAAGTCGACGGCGAAGGTCTCGATGCGCGCCGACGTCGAGCGGGCCGCGGTCCGCGGCGCGGACGTCGGGCACCTGGCAGTGGCCGACCTGCGGGCGGCCGGCCGCATCGCCGACCTCGCGCTGGAAGCGGCGCCCCAGGAGGGCTTCACGGTCGACGTCACCCTGGCGTCCTAGAAGACGCCGGGGCGACGTCGACGCGGCGCGCGGTCTCGTCGGCTATTCCGGTGCCGTACGGTTCGCGGCCGACTTCGTGTCTCCGCGACCGGCGCCGCTGGTGAGGGCGGCAAGGAGCCGGTCGCGGACCTCGGCGGTGGTGCGAGGCGTCTCGCGAGGACGGACCCGGTGTTCGAGGCCGCGGGCCATGACGAAGGCCGGGGCGCGTAGCACGTCGAGGTCCCGGGTGGGGTCTCCGGGGACGGCGATCAGGTCGGCGGCCAGGCCGGGATGGAGACGCCCCGTGACGGCGGTGAGGCCGCAGGCGCGGGCGGCCTCGGTGGTCGCGGAGGCGATGACGTCGCGCGGTGCCATGCCGATCTCGGCGAAGACGGCGAGGCAGTCGGCGAAGTCCTCGAAGGGGACGAGGGGGATGCCGGCATCGGTGCCGGCGATCAGAGTGGCGCCCGCAGCGTGAAGAGAGCGCAGGTTGCCGATGACGTGGTCGCGTTCGTCCCAGGGGCAGAAGTAGGTCTCGGCGGTGCAGGCGGCGTTCATGGTGGGGCTGACGATCACGCCCTTGGCGACGATCTTCCGGGCGATGCCCGGATCGAAGCGACTGCCCTTCTCGGTGACCCAGCCGCAGTGCTCGATGCAGTCGACGCCGGCTTCGACGGCGCGTTCGATGCCTTCGACGCCGAGGGCGTGGGTCGTGACCGGGACGCCGTGGCGGTGGGCCTCGCGGACGAGGGCGGTCAACTCGGCGAGGGTGAAGCGGGCATGGGCGGGTCCGGTGCCAGGGGTCATGAAGCCACCGGTCGTCATGACCTTGATGACATCGACCCCCTGGGCCACGTGGAGCCGGACCTGTTCGAGGACGCCGTCGACGCCGTCGGCCTCGCAAGGTCGCGGTGATCCGGCGACCGGACCGCTTCACGATCGGCTCACCGCACTCGACGATCACCTATACGCGCGCGTCCCACGGCGGAGGGCGTCTGGAGGTGCTCGAGGCGATCCTCGAACCCGGCTCGGCGTCGGCCGACGTGTTGCGGGGGCACCCATCCGAGGAGTGCGTGGTCGTGCTGTCCGGTCGCCTCGTCGTCGAGGTGACCGATGAGCGGCACCTGCTCGGCGAGGGCGACAGCTGCCACTTCGACTCCAACCTTCCCCACCGGTTCGTCAACGAGTCCGACGAGCCGACCCGATTCCTGGTGAGCGTCACCCCGCCCAGCTACTGACACGGCTCCTGGTTCTAGAGCTCCAGGATGGCCAGGGCGACCAGGACCACGACGCCGATCGCGTTGGTCAGGATCGGCATCCGGGTGATCCGGCGGTCGTCCCACTCGTCGTTCCGGCTGGCGTAGCGGGCGGTCGCGGTGACCGCCCGCCCCACGCCGAAGCCCGTGCCGGTGAGGATCGTCGCGAGCGGCCCCCGGTGCGCGAGTACGAGCCCCAGCGCGACGACGTACGGCGCGCTCGCGGAGACGTACGTGCGCACCCCGGTGCCCAGTTCGAAGCCGAACTGCAGGGAGCCCAGCCTGATCCGGCGCTGCAGGACCTCCCGGGGGATCTGCCGGGCGTTCTGCGGGAGCGGAACACGGATCCAGCCCGCCTCACGGGCGACGCCCGCCACCGCGATCGCCATGATCGCCGCGACCCGGACGGCCCGGGGGAGCGGCTCCGCGAAGCCGGACAGAAGCCAAAGCACGGTCGCGCTGAGCGTGCCCCCGATCAGGAGACCGAGGGAGAAGACGGCGAGGACCTCGCCCTGCCGTACGTGGGCCCGCCAACCTGGCGAGAACAGCACGAAATCGCTGTTGCGCGTTCAAACGGAGCCGGACAGGGAGTATCCGGCCAGCGCACCGACCGACGCCCAGCCCAGCACCGTGTGCTGCGCGGCCGCCGCCGCGACGGCCAGGAGGGCCAGCACGGCGAACGGCAGCAGCGGCTCGGTCAGCCCCCGGCGCAGGCGGCCGGCGGGCCGGGTCTCAGCTCTTGCAGGCAAGGGCCCACCGGCAGACCGACTTGTACCAATGCCCGCGGGCGCTCTTCTTCCAGCCGTCGTGGCAGCGCCAGGTGACCGACTTCTTGCAGTTGCCGCACTTGTGGGCGTACGCCCAGATCCAGCCGTCGTACTTGCCCGCGTAGCACTGGTTCGGCCGCAGCTTGAACTTGCCCGGATCGGAGACGCTGGAGCGGTGGAACCCCTTGTACGTGCCGCTCGTCCGGCACGCGCTGGCCACCACGACGCTCGGTCCGCAGCCGGGAGAGCAGTCGAACGGCCCGGCATAGGCCGGGCACTTTCCGTAGATGTCGTAGTAGCCGCTGGCCTTGAGGGTGTAACCGTCGGCGAGCGCCTTGCGCGCCGGGGTGAACACCCCGAGCGCGGACAGGCCGACGGTCGTGCCGGCGGCCAGCGTGCCGCCCAGCATGGACCGGCGCGCCACACCCTCGGCCGTCGCGTGCGGCACCCGCCGGACGGCCCGTGGAGCGCCTTCGGGCCGTGGCCCGCTCAGCGTGGGAATCTCGTCGAGTTCGAGCATCGGGCATCCTCCCCGTTTTCAACTCACCCGGGTCGCCGCGTCGTCCTCGGCCGGCGACGGCGACGGCTCATCGAGGTCGGCGACGCGGCCTCCGGCCTGCACGATCAGCGCGTGGAGCGTGCGCACCGAGCCGACCGGCTCGGCCGTCCGGATGCGCCCGTCCGCACCGACGAGCACGGCGTACGGCGTCGCGGGGACCTGGTAGTCCTGGAACAGGTCGCCCTGGCCGGCGAAGATCTGCATGTTGTCCGGCGGGGTGACGTCCAGCGCGCCGTCGAAGAACAGCGCGCGGATCGGCGGGGCGCCGGTCAGGCCCAGCGCCTCCTCGAAGATGTCGTGGCAGGCCGGGCACTCGTCGCCGAGGAACAGCAGCAGGGTCGGGCGGCCCGGCTCCGGCGCGAGCCGGTCGATGCCCGGCGCGGCCATCCCCGTGGTCGGGCCGACGTCGGGGGTCCGCGGTCCGCGGGTCAGGTGGTGCACCTGGCGGACCAGGCCGGCCACCACGAGGGCGAGCAGTGCGAGGGCTACCCAGGTCACCAGGAGCGCGGTGGTCTCAAAGCTCATCCGGCGGGGCTCCTCTCGGGATCGGACAGGGCCGGCGGCAGGGACCACAGTAGGGCTGCGAACACGACGGACGACAGGCCCACGATCGTGACGTGGACACCGTGGGAGGCGACGGCCGAGCCCGCGCCGGCCGACGCCGTCACGGACGCCAGCGCGAGGGCCGCGGCCCGCCCCGCCACCCAGCCGGTCATCGGGGTGTCGTCGGCCGCGCAGCCGCACGGCACGCTCGGCCGCGTACGCAGGATGTACAACCCGTAGATCGCGTACGCCGCGAACAGCAGGCCGCTGCCGGTCGCCCCGAGCTCCAGCGCCCGCGGCCGCCCGGCCAGCAGCGCGTAGCCGGTGACCGCCCCGAGCATGCCCTCCAGGGCGCCGACCGCGATGGCCGCCGGCCACACCAGCGGGCCCGGCACGGTGCGGTGCGCCGCCAGTGCCCCGGGCAGGACGCGCGGATGCAGCAGGTGCCCGGCGAACCCCGCCAGCAGGATGAGCGCGACCGTCCCGGCCGACACGCCGGCCAGCATCTCGGCCATCAGGCGACGGCCTCGACGCGCAGACCGCCGAGACGGTTCGCCACCTTCACGGTCTGCTCGGCCTCGTGCGGCAGCACGGTGACCACGGCGGACGGAGTGGCGAGCAGGAAGTACGTCGTGTCGTCGTCGAGCGTGTCCCGGAACAGCTCGCCGCTCGGCACGCGAGCGCCGGACCACCCCGGGAGCCGCCGCGCCGTCGTCTTGGTGAGCGCGGTGATCTCCAGCAGGCCGAGCCCCGGGATCTCCTTGGCCACGTCGGCGGGCTCGGCGATGCCCGCCCGCTTCGGATTGCGGGAGGCGACGGTGATGCCATCATCGTGCTCGGTGACCCGCAGAAGCTGGAAAAGACGCACGGCGTCGGCGGCGCGGGCGCTGTACATCGGAATGAACATTGAGAAATTGCGGCCCTGCCATATCACGGCGAGGAGATGGTCCTCGAGACCGACGCGCTCGTCATAATGAGTCACACGCGTGGTCCGGAGAGTGCCGCCCTGAACGGAGAATTCATCGTCGAAGTGCCGGATGCCGAGATCCTGGGCCCACGAGGCCGCCGCGTCGTGGTCGCCGGAGGTCAGCTCGTAGATCCTCCCGTCCACGGCGAACCGCGATACCGACGTGAAAGGAAGGGTAAGGTCCAGATCGCCCGAGATCTGAAATCGGTAACCGTCCAATGCTCTATGCACCACGCCGTGCGCCATGCCGCAAACCTTCCCCGTTCGACCGACCCGCCTAAACGAAGGTCGTGACGGAAAACAAACTAAGCTCATTCCGGCTCGTTGGCGAGATACCGGAGCCGGGATGCCCGAATGTGGCCAAGTCCTCGTGCTTGCGAACGCACCGGGTCATGAAGACGTCGTGCAGGTGACGAGTCGAGGACTACCGTCCGGGTAGGGCGTCGTCGGAGGAGAACAGTGAGCGATCGGGATACGGGAGTGCCAGGGACGCTGGCGACCGCCGCGTCGTTCTGCTGGCGGCTGATCGTCGTCGGAGTCGTGGTGTACGCGGTCGTGCGCATCCTCGACATGCTGCGGCTGGTCGTGCTGCCGTGCGCGATCGCCATTCTGCTGTGCGCCCTGCTGTACCCGGTGACCGGCCGGCTGCGCCGGTGGATGCCGTCACTCGCCGCGACGTGGCTCACGATGCTGCTGGCGTTCAGCGTGCTCGGCGGTGTGGGCACCTTCGTCGGCATCCAGGCCAACGACCAGTTCCCGCACCTGGTCAACCGGATCCAGCGGACGGCCACCGACGTCCAGCACTGGCTGGTCACCGGGCCGCTGCACCTGAAGAACTCCCAGCTCCAGGCCGGCGTCGACCAACTGCTCGACCAGATCCAGCAGCAGCGCGGCAAGCTGGTGAGCACGGCCTTCACCGGCGCCACCGTCGCGGGAGAGCTGCTGGCGTCGATCGTCTTCCTGTTCTTCGTCACGTTCTTCCTGCTGAAGGACGGCCCCGGGATCTGGCGATGGCTCATCAGCGGGATGGGACGGCACCGCGAACGCGTCGACCGGGCCGGCCGCGCGGCGTGGGAGACGCTGTCGCAGTACGTTCACGGCACGGTGATCGTCGCCCTCATCCACGCGATCGTCATCGCCGTCACCCTGGTGATCATGGGCGTGCCGCTCGTCGCGCCGCTCGCCGTCATCGTGTTCTTCGGAAGTTTCATCCCGATCGTCGGCATCCTGGTCGCCGGGGCGGTGGCCGTGCTCGTCGTCTTCAGCTTCAAGGGCTTCGTCGCCGCGCTGATCTTCCTCGGCATCCTGGTCCTCGAGCAGCAGCTCGAGGGCCACGTCCTCCAGCCGCTCGTCGTCGGCCGGTGGGTGCGCTTCCATCCGCTGGCCATCATCATCGCCATCTCGGTCGGCGCGGTCGTCGGCGGTATCCCCGGCGCCGCCATCGCCGTGCCCACGGCGGCGGTCATCTACCGGGCATGGCCGGCGCTCCGCGGCTCGGACGAGCCCGTCCCGGCCGACGAGCCCGCCCGCGCCCCACTCCTGACCGGCCGCCGGAAGGACACCGCACCGGACAGCACGTCCTCCGACAGCGCGCCGACGGACGGATCGCCGGCGGGATCCGGGTCGGCGGCGCGGGGCGGCGGAGCCTCGGAGGACCATCCGCCGGCGGACCGAACGCCGGATGACGGTCGGCCGGACTGAGCCACCCCCGGGCCGCGCTCACCGGTGTGAGGCCGTGCAGGCGATAGTGTCACGCCCTGTGACGCGCGCCGAGGCGTGCGCCGCCATCAGATCGTGACGAGGTGGAGCCCTTGACTGTGGACGTTCTCATCCAGCGGCTGGATCCCGGCCTGCCCGCGCCGTCGTACGCGCACCCAGGTGACGCGGGCGCGGATCTGGTCACCACCGTGGACGTCGAGCTGCCGCCAGGGGCCCGCGCGATGGTGCCGACCGGGGTCGCGATCGCACTTCCCGACGGCTACGCGGCCTTCGTGCACCCGCGCTCCGGTCTGGCGGCTAGATTGGGACTGACGATCGTCAATGCGCCCGGCACCGTCGACGCGGGCTACCGGGGAGAGATCAAGGTCACCCTGCTGAACACCGACACCGAGCACACCGTGCGGCTCACGCGCGGCGACCGTATCGCGCAGCTGGTCATCCAGCGCGTCGAGCGGGCCGTCTTCCATGAGGTCCAGGCACTGCCCGGATCCGCCCGCGGAGACGGTGGTTTCGGATCCACGGGCGGGTACGCAGGAGCCGTGGAGGGCCGCGCCACGGACGCGGCCATACAGCACAGCGAAGGAGCGTGAGTCGTGTTTCGACGCCGTCGTCGGGACGAGGAGCCCGAGAAGAACCTCGAGCCGACCGACGAGGAGACCGTCGCGGCCGAGGAGTCCGAGGAGTCCGGATCCGAGGAGGAGCAGGAGGAGCGCGCGGCAGTGTCCCACGGCGGCCCCTGGGACGCCGAGGCGGACGGGATCCCCGAGGTGGAGCGTGTCGACTTCGGCGCGATCCAGGTGCCCATCGGGGAGAACATCGAGATCCAGCTGAACATCGACGGGGTGGAGGAGGACGCCGAGGGCAATCCCGTCGGCGGCCAGTTCGTCGCCGTCACCGTCGTCTACGGTGAGAGCGGCCTGCAGATCCAGCCGTTCGCCGCGCCGAAGAAGAGCGGGATCTGGGACGAGCTCCGCCAGGAGATCGCCGAGGAGATCAAGCAGGCCCAGGGCGAGACCCAGGAGGCCGAGGGGCCGTTCGGCACCGAGCTGCACGCCATGGTCCCGGTCGCCATCCCTGAGGAGATGCTCGACCAGGTGCCGCCGGAGATCGCCGAGCAGGGCTTCGGCTGGCAGCCGGTGCGGTTCCTGGGCGTGGACGGCCCTCGCTGGTTCCTGCGCGGCGTCCTCCAGGGTGCCGCCCTGCAGGACGAGGAGCAGGCCCGGCTCATGGAGGAGATCTTCTCCAACGTCGTGGTCGTACGCGGTGACTCCCCGATGCCGCCCCGTGAGCTGCTCGAGCTGACCCTGCCCGCCGAGGCGCAGCAGGCGATGGCCGAGCAGGCCGGCGAGGAGGAGGGGGACGAAAGGTCCCCGTTCAACCCTTTTGAGCGCGGCCCGGAGATCACCGAGGTCCGCTGACCGACCTCGAATCCCGCCCCCGGCACGAGGCCAGGGGCGGGATTTCGCGTTTTCCAGACCTGTAATCAGATGGATGCATACAGTGACTACTTAGGCGTGCGAGACTGGCGACGTGTACGGAGGTGATCCACCGATGACGGAGGCGTTTGCCATGCCGCCCGATCATTACCGAACGAGCTGGACGATCGAGGAGGTACTGGCGCTTCCGGACAACGGCATGCGCCACGAGCTCCTTGAAGGAAGACTGGTGGTATCCCCCGTGCCTCCCCCCACTCACCAGAACGCGGGTCAGCGGCTGATACGGCTGCTCTATGCCGCGGTGTCCGTGGAGTACGAAGTCACGCCCGAGACGAATGTGCGGGTCGGCCCGGATCTATTCATTCCGGACGTGATCGTGGCGAAGTCGGAAGCCCTCTGCGTCCTGGAGAGGCAGTATGTCGATCCGAAGGACATCCTTCTGGTGGCGGAGACCCTCAGTCCTGGCAATACCGGCTTCGAGCGGGCGTGGAAGCCCCAACGCTACGCCGACGGCGGCATCCCGTACTACTTGGAATTGGAGCTGCACGGGATTCCTCGGGTCAGGGTCTACAAGCTGCGCGGAACGGGCTACGTGGAGATGGCCGACGCACACGCGGGGGAGACGCTCAAACTGGCGGAGCCTTTTGAGCTGAGCTTCGATCCTGCCGAGCTGCTCGGGCGCCGACGCTAAGGTCGGGGCGCAGCGGGGCGTGGACCGGGAACCGGCAGGTTCGTAGCCTGAGGGAGACGTTCACGTTCGCCAAGTTGGTCGGGAGGACCCTATGGGGACGGCTCTGACGCAGGCTCGCTGGACGCACGTCGCGCTGCCGACCGGGGACCTCGACAAGGCGATCGAGTTCTATACGACGTTGACGCCCCTCGTGGTGGTCGAGCGGTTCGAGGACGACGCCGGCGAGAGTGCGTGGCTGTCGAACGACAAGCAGGTCGAGACGCCGTTCGTGCTCGTCCTCGTGTCGTTCAACGCGGACAGGGGCGGGAGGCTGGGGCTGCTGGCCCCGTTCGCACACCTGGGCATCGAGGTGCCCCGGCGGGAGGACGTCGACGCGCTTGCCGACCGCGCCCGCGAGCTCGGGTGCCTGCACTGGGAGCCGCGCGACATGCCCGGCCCGGTCGGCTACATCTGCGCCCTCAAGGACCCCGACGGCAACGTCGTCGAGATCTCCCACAACCAGAAGGTCTTCGAGACCGTACGGCGGCTGTGGGGCGACGCCTGACCGGGGACGATCCCCGGCTCGACGGGGCGTCGCTACGGTGCGGCCGGCTCGTCCGTGACCAACCCCAGGGCCTCGGCCACGCTCGTCAGCTTCGCCGGATTGATCAGGCCGTAGATGTTCCGTACCAGGCCGTCCTCCGGACTCAGCTCGATGATCCCGACGGCGAACAGCCGGTCGCCGTCGACCAGCGCCACCCCCGGCTCGCCGTTGAGGGTCAGATGGCGGACGTCGAGGTCGGCGGGGTACCCGGAGGCGACCGCCGCGAGCAGCCGGCCGACCTTGTCGCGTCCAAGGATGGGGCGGTGTGCCGCTCGATGCGCGCCGCCGCCGTCGGTCCACAGCGTGACGTCGGGAGCGAGCACCTCCATCAGCGCGGTCAGGTCCCCGCCGGCCGCCGCGGCCAGGAACCGCTCGGTCACCTTCCGCCGTACGGCGGGCTCCGGCGAGTAGCGGGGGCGGCGGGCGTGCACGTGCTCGCGTGCGCGGTGCGCGAGCTGGCGTACGGCGGCCGGGCTGCGGCCGAGCATCTCGGCGATCTCGGTGTGCTCGTAACCGAACGACTCCCGGAGCACGAACACGGCTCGCTCCAGGGGCGAGAGCGTCTCCAGGACGACGAGCAGGCCGAGGGACACGGTGTCGGCCCGTACGACGTCGTCGGCGGCGTCCGTGACCACCGGCTCCGGCAGCCACGGTCCGACGTACGCCTCGTGCCGGGACCGCCGCAGCCGGGACAGCGCCGCGTTGACGGCGATGCGTGCGAGGTAGGCCCGCACGTCACCGATGTGATCTCCCCGCGCCGAGGTCCAGGACAGCCACGTCTCCTGCAGCACGTCCTCCGTGTCGGCGACGGTGCCGAGCAGGTTGTAGACGATCGCGAAGAGCATCTCCCGATGCCGGGCGAACTCGGTCGTCGCCGCGTCGAGCGGGTCGCTCATCAGCGCACCTCCTTTCGGTTCAGCCTGTAGGACGCGCGGGACCACCTGGATGTGACATCGGTCTCCCCATGTCACATCGCCGGCCTCTTCCTTCTCCTACGTGCGGACCGCATCACCGGAGGAGAAGAGATGTTGAAGAGACTCGCGGGCATGGTCCTGCGGCGGCGCCGGGCGGTGCTCGTCGCGGCACTGGTGCTGGCACTGATCGGCGGGGCGGCGGCGGCCACGCTGTTCGAGAAGACGAAGGGCGGCGGGTTCGACGATCCGGGCGCCGAGTCGGGCCGTGCGGCCACGGCGCTGCGCGACGTGTTCGGACAGGGGAGGCCGAACCTCGTGCTGCTGGTGACCGCCCCAGGCGGCGTCGACGCACGGGACGCCGCCGGCGCGGCGCTCGGCCGGCGGCTCGCGGCCGAGCCGGGGGTCGCGAACGTCACCTCCTACTGGAACTCCGGGCACGCGCCGCAGCTGCGCGGCGCCAAGGGGGACAAGGCGCTCGTTCTGGCGACGATCAGTGGTGACGACACGGCCGTCGACAAGCGCGTGGCCCGGCTGGCGGAGCGTTACGCCGGTGCCAGGGACGGGCTGGAGGTGAAGGTCGGCGGGTACGCGATGCTCCAGCACGAGATGAACCGGCAGAGCCAGAAGGACGCCGCGACCGGCGAGATGATCGTCTTCCCGGTGACGCTCGTGGCGCTCGTGTTCGTCTTCGGCAGTGTCGTGGCCGCGCTGCTGCCCTTGGCCGTCGCGTTCGTGACCATGCTGCTCGGCATGGGGCTGATGTGGGTGCTGGCGAGCGTCACCGACCTGTCGGTCCTGGCGGTGAACGCGGTGACGCTGCTCGGCCTCGGTCTGGCGATCGACTACAGCCTGCTGATCGTCAACCGGTACCGGGAGGAGCTGGGGCGGGGGCGGGCACCCGGCGAGGCGATCCGCACGACGATGACCTCCGCCGGGCGCACCGTGGTGTTCTCGGCGGTCACGGTCGCCGTCGCCCTGGGCGGTCTTGCGCTGTTCCCGCTGCTGGCGGTGCGGTCGCTGGCGTACGCCGGCGTGACGACGGCGCTGCTCGCCGCGGCCGTCTCACTGACCGTCCTGCCCGCGCTGCTGGCGGTCTTCGGAGCGCGTGTCGGCGCGGGTCGCGGTCCGGTCCGGGCCGACGGGGAGGGCTTCTGGCATCGTCTGGTCTCGTTCGTCATGCGGCGTCCGGTGCCGATCGCGACGGTCGTCACGGCGGTCCTGCTGCTGCTCGGCACTCCGTTCCTCGGCATCAAGCTCGGCTTCCCGGACGAACGGGTCATGCCGGCCTCGTCGTCGGCCCGTCAGGTCGCCACCGCGGTGCGGAGCGAGTTCGGGTCGGCCGAGCAGGACGCCCTCCAGGTCGTCGTCGCGCGTCCGGCCGGTGATCGGACCGCGCTCGCCTCGTACGCCGCCAGGCTGTCGCGGCTGCCCAACGTGGTCCGGGTGGACACGGTCACCGGAGGGTACGCCCGTGGAGCCCAGGTCTCTCCGGGGCGCCCGGGATTCGCCGCCGGCGGGTCCGTCTACCTGTCCGTGGTGCCGGGGTCCGGCGACGCCGGTCGTCTCGTCCGGGACGTCCGCGCGGTCCCGGCGCCGTTCGGCGTCATGGTCGGCGGAACCGCGGCGGTCAACGTCGACGCCACGGCCGCGCTGCGGGAGCGCCTGCCGTACGCGGTCGGTGCGGTGGCGCTCGTCATGGTCGTGCTGCTGTTCCTCCTGACGGGGAGCCTCGTGCTGCCGCTGCTCGCCCTCGTCCTCAGCGCGCTGAGCCTGACCGCGACCTTCGGGGCGCTGGTCTGGATCTTCCAGGACGGCCACCTGAACGGGCTGCTGGGCGGGTTCACCGTCACCGGCGACATCGCGGCGACGATCCCGGTGATGCTCTTCGCGCTCGCCTTCGGCCTGGCAATGGACTACCAGGTGTTCCTGCTCTCGCGGATCCGGGAGGAGTACGAGCGCGGTGGCTCGGCCACCGCGGCCGTCGCCGTCGGCCTCGAGCGCATCGGCCGCATCGTGACCGCCGCCGCGGTGCTGATCTCCCTCGTGTTCCTCGCCTTCACCGCGTCGGGCATCACGTACATGAAGGCGTTCGGGGTGGGGCTGCCGCTGGCGGTGCTGATGGACGCCACGCTCGTGCGGGGTGCGCTGCTCCCCGCCGCCATGCGCCTCGGCGGGCGCGCCACCTGGTGGGCCCCCGGCTCGCTGCGCCGCCTGCACGCCCGGTTCGGCCTGCGGGAGGAGGCGGAGGAACCCGTACCCCGGATTCCCGTGTCCGCCGAGTGAGATGGCCCACGGCGGTGGCGGCGGGTCATGTGATTCCATTCCCTGGAGTCTCGTTCGGAGGAATGGAACATGTCTGGTCTGCGCAGCGCCCAGTGGTATTCCGGCAACGACCGCAACGCCTACATCCACCGGGCCTGGATGCGCCGGGGCCTGCCGGACCACGCCTTCGACGGACGCCCGCAGATCGCCATCGCCAACACCGCCTCGGACCTGACCCCCTGCAACAGCCACCTCGACGAGGTCGCCGAGAGCGTCAAGCAGGGGGTGTGGGAGGCCGGGGGAGTCCCGCTGAACCTGCCCGTCGTCTCGCTCGGGGAGACGCAGCTGCGGCCGACCGCCATGCTGTGGCGCAACATGGCCGCGATGGCGACCGAGGAGATGCTGCGCGGCAACCCCGTCGACGGCGTGGTCCTGCTCGGCGGGTGCGACAAGACGATCCCGGCCCTGCTGATGGCGGCGGCGTCGGTCGGCCTGCCCGCCGTGGTCGTGCCGGGCGGGCCGATGCTGTCCGGCACGTTCCGCGGCGTGCCGCTGGGCTGTGGCACCGACGTCTGGCGGCTCAGCGAGGAGGTACGCGCCGGAGAGCTGTCCGAGCGGGACTTCCTGGAGTCCGAGTCCTGCATGATCCGCAGCCGGGGCCACTGCAACACGATGGGCACCGCGTCCACGATGGGCCTGCTCGCCGAGGCGCTCGGCACGACGCTGCCCGGCACGGCGGGCCTGCCCGCCCCGGACAGCCGCCTGCTCGCCCGGTCGCACGAGACCGGCCGGCTGGCCGTCGAGATGGTCCGAGAGGGGCGTCGGCCCGGCGACGTGCTGTCGGCCGGATCGTTCCGCAACGCGATCGTCGCGCTCGCCGCCCTCGGCGGGTCCACCAACGCGGTCGTCCACCTGCTGGCGATCGCCGGCCGGCTCGGCATCCCGCTCACCCTGGACGACTTCGACCGGATCGGCGCGGAGGTGCCGCTGCTCGTCGACCTTCAGCCCGCCGGCCGGTTCCTGATGGAGGACTTCCACCGCGCGGGCGGGCTGCACGCCGTCCTCCGCCAGGTCCAGGACCTCCTCGACCCGGCCGCGCTCACCGTCACCGGCCGCCCGCTCGTCGACCACCTCGACGACGCCGGCATCTGGGACCCGGAGGTCATCCGCACCAGGGAGGCGCCGTTGCGGGCCGCCGCCGGGATCGCCGTCCTGCGCGGCAACCTCGCGCCCGACGGCGCCATCATCAAGCCCGCGGCGGCCTCCCCGCACCTGATGCGCCACCGCGGCCGTGCCGTGGTGTTCGACTCGATCGAGGACCTGCACGCCCGCCTCGACGACCCGGACCTGGACGTCGACGCCGACTCCGTGCTCGTGCTGCGCGGCTGCGGCCCGAAGGGCTACCCCGGCATGCCGGAGGTCTCGAACATGCCACTGCCCGAGAAGCTGCTCAAGCAGGGCGTCCGCGACATGGTCCGCGTCTGCGACGGTCGCATGAGCGGCACGGCGTACGGCACGGTCGTCCTGCACGTCGCGCCCGAGGCGGCGGCGGGCGGCCCGCTGGACCGGGTCCGGACCGGCGACCCGATCGTCCTGGACGTCGCGAACCGCCGGATCGACGTCGACATCCCGCAGGAGGAGCTCGACGGGCGGGAACCCTCGAAGGCCCTGCTGGACGGGGTGGCCCGGCCGCGCCGGGGCTGGGAGCGGCTGTACGTCGACACCGTGATGGGCGCGGACACCGGCGCCGACCTGGACTTCCTCGTCGGCTCCTCGGGCGACGCCGTCGCCCGCGAGTCGCACTGACGGGTCCCCGTCCCGGCCGGCCGACCCGTCACCGGACGCGCGTGACGCGTTTCCGGGCGGGGAGGGAGCGGCGGATCAGGAACAGCGCGGTCAGCCACAGCCACGCGGCGGTCGGCCACATCATCACCGGGCCGTGCGGGGCGCTCGCGCTGGTCCACGCGGCGCCGACCGCGACGATGAGAGCGGCCGGGCTGTGCGTCAACGCGCGGACGTCGGCCCTTGCACGCCTCGATCGTTCGTGCCCCCGCGTTCGCGGGGGTTCAGCGGGAAGCGAGTCACCGTGGGACGCTGGGACTCGCCGAGGGCGTTTCCGGCTCATTGCTCATCCCGCTCTCGGATGGTGTCAGTTCGGGCACGTTCCCGAGTCCAATACCGGTGCGGCCGAAAGGCAAGTTCCTTGACGTCGCCTTTCCGCCGGTGTGCCGACTCTTAACGTCCTTCGTACGCTGCAATGTGGGGAGCCGTGGACGAGGTTCTCAGGCGGGCACTGGAACCGGTGTTGCGCGATATTCGCGCGACGGGCGTTCCAGAGCCGGACGTCCGTGATGACGACTGGGCAGATGACGACCTGAGCGCGTCGGCGTTCTTGTGGAGCCGGGACGGCAGCGGCGCCGGGGTACGTGTCGACCGTGCCGCAGCCGAGGCCGATCGCGTGGTGCAGGTGGCCGACCAGGTGCAGGAGTGGGTCATCGAAGAGCTGTGGGGCCGGGCGGCGACGAACTGGCCGCGGTGTCCGCAGCATCCGGAGACCCATCCGTTGCGGGCCTCGACGCATGGCCGGTCGGCGATGTGGGTGTGTCCCGGCGAAGGGACACCGGTCTCGCCGGTCGGCTCGTTGGAGTAGCGGCCCGACCGTGCTCGGCGCCGGTGGCCGGGGGCGTTAGAGATGCGTTAAGGCGCGGAAGGGGCGCGCTAAGGCTCTGTCAATGAGGGCCGAAACCCCTTAAACGAGGCGTTTACTCCTGCCGTAAGCCCCCTGACACAGGGGGACCGGTGGGGCATGCCGCCGGCATGCCCAAGGAGGATGCGATGACGCGCCTGGAGATCTCCACCTGGTCACTGGCCGGCGGGAGCGCCTGCGTCTTCGCGCTGGCCGTCGTGCTGGCCGGCCTGCCGTGGCAGGCCGCGTGCGCGGCGGTCGCCGCGGTCGTCGCAGCCTGGGCGTGGCGCAGCCGGATCGTCGTCGGCGCCGCGATCGGCGCGATCGCATGGCTGTGCGTCACCGGCTTCGACGTCCACCGGCTCGGACACATCGAGGTCGCCGGGAGTGGCGACCTCGCCCGGGCCGCGGTGCTCGTCTTCACCGGAGTCCTGGCGGCCACCGTCCACGCGGTGGTCGATGCCAGACGTCGCTATCGGCGAGCCGACCCGGTCTGGGTCGACTTCCACTTCCACGAATCCGACTTTGAGCGGCCGGACCGTGGGGGACCGACGGTCTGATCGAGTCCGCGCCCCCGGCGGCGCTCGGCGAGACGGGGTCATCCCCGTAGATCGAATAGAGGAACCGAAACACATGGCTGACCTGGTGTACATCCTGCTGACAGTGGCGATCTTCGCCCTGTTCGGCCTGGTCGTGAAGGCGGTCGAGCGGCTTTGAGTCTGGAGAACGTGGTCGGACTGATCCTGGCCGTGCTCCTGATCGTCTTCCTCGCGGCCGCCCTACTGTTCCCGGAGCGTTTCTGATGAGTATGACGGTCGCGGGGGTCCTGTTCACGGGATCCCTCGTGCTCGCTCTGGCCCTGGCCTACCGGCCGCTGGGCGACTACATGTACCGGGTGTACACCGGTACGAAGCACTCGCGGGTCGAACGCGTCGTCTACCGGCTGATCGGGGCCCACCCGGACGCTGAGCAGACGTGGAGTTCCTACGCGCGGAGCGTGCTGGCGTTCTCGGCCGTGTCCGTGCTGTTCCTTTACGCCCTGCAGCGGCTGCAGAGCCACCTGCTGCTGAGCCTGGGGTTCAAGCCGGTGATGACGCACCAGGCGTGGAACACCGCGATCAGCTTCGTCACCAACACCAACTGGCAGTCGTACTCGGGTGAGTCGACCATGGGCCATCTGGTGCAGATGGCCGGCCTGGCCGTGCAGAACTTCGTGTCGGCGGCCGTCGGCATGGCCGTGGCGATCGCCCTCGTCCGCGGCTTCGCCCGCAAGAAGACCGAGCACCTCGGCAACTTCTGGGTGGACCTGGTCCGCGGCACTTTGCGGATCCTGCTGCCCTTCGCCTTCATCGGCGCGATCGTCCTGATCATCGGCGGGGTGGTCCAGAACTTCCACGACCCCCACACGATCCAGACCCTCGCGGGCGCCAAGCAGTCGATCACCGGCGGCCCGGTCGCGAGCCAGGAGGTCATCAAGGAGTTCGGGACCAACGGCGGTGGCTTCTACAACGCCAACTCCTCCCACCCCTTCGAGAACCCGACGGTGTGGACCAACTGGCTGGAGATCTTCCTCCTGCTGGTGATCAGCTTCAGCCTCCCCCGGACGTTCGGCCGGATGGTCGGCAACAACAAGCAGGGCTACGCGATCGTCTCGGTCATGGCCACGCTGGCCATCATCAGCGTGACGCTGCTTTCGGCCTTCCAACTCGCCCACCACGGAACGGTCCCGACGGCGATCGGGTCGTCGATGGAGGGCGTGGAGACGCGCTTCGGTGTGGCGAACTCCGCCACGTTCGCAGACGCCACGACCCTGACTTCGACCGGCGCGGTGGACTCGTTCCACGACTCCTACACGAGCCTCGGCGGCATGATGACGATGTTCAACATGATGCTCGGCGAGGTCGCGCCCGGCGGGACGGGCTCCGGCCTGTACGGCATGCTGATCCTCGCGGTGGTCACGGTGTTCGTCGCCGGGCTGATGGTCGGCCGCACCCCCGAGTACCTCGGCAAGAAGATCAGCAGCCGTGAGATCAAGTTCGCGGCGACCTACTTCCTCATCACCCCGATCTGCGTGCTCGTCGGCACCGCGTTCGCGATGGCACTGCCCGGTGAACGGGCGGGCATGGCCAACAGCGGCCCGCACGGCTTGGGCGAGGTGCTGTACGCCTTCACCTCGGCGTCCAACAACAACGGGTCGGCGTTCGCCGGGATCACGGTGAACACGACCTGGTACGACACGGCTCTGGGACTGGCGATGGTCTTCGGGCGGTTCCTGCCGATGATCTTCGTGCTGGGCCTGGCCGGGTCGCTTGCCCGCCAGGGGCACACCCCTGCGTCGGAGGGCACCCTGCCCACCCACCGTCCGCAGTTCGTCGGCATGGTCGCCGGCGTGACGGTGGTCCTCGTCGCCCTGACGTTCCTCCCGGCGCTCGCGCTCGGGCCGTTGGCCGAAGGAATCCACTGATGTCTGCACAGGTCACTGAAGCTCCCACCAAGGCTCCGGAACCGCCGAAGCCATCGGGCGGGCGTGTCCAGGGCGGTCTCCTGGATCCCAAGCAGCTGCTCACGTCGCTGCCGGACGCCGCCAAGAAGCTGGATCCGCGCACGATGTGGCGCAACCCGGTCATGTTCATCGTCGAGATCGGCGCCGTATGGTCGACGATCCTGGCGTTCGCCAAGCCCAGCTGGTTCGCCTGGCTGATCGTGGCCTGGCTCTGGCTGACCGTGATCTTCGCCAACCTGGCGGAGGCGGTGGCCGAGGGCCGGGGCAAGGCCCAGGCCGACACGCTGCGCAAGGCCAAGACCGACACGATGGCCCGTCGCCTGATCGACTGGGCTCCCGGAAGGCAGATCCGGGAGGAGTCGGTGCCCGCGCCGCAGCTCCAGCAGGGCGACCATGTGGTCGTCGAGGCCGGGCAGATCATCCCCGGCGACGGAGACGTCGTCGAGGGCATTGCCAGCGTCGACGAGTCGGCCATCACCGGCGAGTCGGCGCCGGTCATCCGCGAGTCCGGCGGTGACCGGTCCGCGGTCACCGGCGGCACCAAGGTGCTGTCCGACCAGATTATCGTCAAGATCACCCAGAAGCCCGGCGAGAGCTTCATCGACAAGATGATCGCCCTCGTCGAGGGCGCCAACCGGCAGAAGACCCCGAATGAGATCGCCCTCAACATCCTGCTGGCCTCGCTGACGATCATCTTCGTGATGGCGGTCGCGACGCTGCAGCCGCTGGCGATCTTCTCCAAGGCGAACCAGCCCGGCGTGGCGGACTCCCTCGCGCTGAACGGGCACGGCGTCACCGGCATCGTCATGGTCTCGCTGCTGGTCTGCCTCATCCCGACGACGATCGGCGCGCTACTGAGCGCGATCGGCATCGCCGGCATGGACCGGCTCGTCCAGCGCAACGTCCTCGCGATGAGCGGCCGCGCCGTCGAGGCGGCCGGCGACGTCAACACGCTGCTGCTCGACAAGACCGGCACCATCACGCTGGGCAACCGGCAGGCCGCGGAGTTCACCCCGGTGGACGGCGTGAGCGAGCAGGCGCTCGCCGACGCCGCCCAGCTGTCCAGCCTCGCCGACGAAACGCCGGAGGGCCGCTCGATCGTCGTATTCGCCAAGACGACGTACGGCCTGCGGGAGCGCACGCCGGGCGAACTGTCGCACGCGACCTGGATCGAGTTCACCGCCCAGACCCGGATGTCCGGGGTCGACCTGGACGGCGACGGCACGCCGAGCCGCGACAGGATGTTGCGCAAGGGCGCGGCGACGGCCGTGATGAAGTGGGTCCGCGACAACGGCGGTCACCCGACGGACGAGGTCGGCCACATCGTGGACGGGATCTCGGCCAGTGGCGGCACGCCGCTCGTGGTCGGCGAGGTCGTCCGGGAGAACGGCGCGACGACGGCTCACGTGCTCGGCGTCATCCACCTGAAGGACGTCGTCAAGGAGGGCATGCGCGAGCGCTTCGACGAGATGCGCCGCATGGGCATCCGTACCGTAATGATCACGGGTGACAACCCGCTGACGGCCAAGGCCATCGCGGACGAGGCCGGCGTGGACGACTTCCTCGCCGAGGCCAAGCCCGAGGACAAGATGGCGCTGATCAAGAGGGAGCAGGAGGGCGGCAAGCTCGTCGCGATGACCGGCGACGGCACCAACGACGCGCCCGCGCTCGCCCAGGCCGACGTCGGTGTGGCCATGAACACCGGCACGTCGGCCGCCAAGGAGGCCGGCAACATGGTCGACCTCGATTCCAACCCGACGAAGCTCATCGAGATCGTCGAGATCGGCAAGCAGCTGCTGATCACCCGAGGCGCGCTGACGACCTTCTCGATCGCCAACGACATCGCCAAGTACTTCGCGATCATCCCCGCGATGTTCGCGGCGGTGTACCCCGGGCTCGACAAGCTCAACATCATGCGGCTGCACAGCCCGCAGTCGGCGATCCTGTCGGCCGTCATCTTCAACGCGATCATCATCATCGCGCTGATCCCGCTCGCCCTGCGCGGCGTGAAGTACCGCCCGAGCAGCGCGTCGAAGCTGCTGTCCCGAAACCTGTACGTCTACGGGCTCGGCGGCATCATCGCGCCGTTCATCGGCATCAAGCTCATCGATCTACTCATCATGTTCCTTCCGGGGATGTCCTGACATGCGCCTGCCCACCTGGATCCGCCAGCATCTCGCCGCGGTCCGCGCCCTGCTCGTCCTGACGGTGATCACCGGAGTGATCTATCCGCTCGCGGTCTGGGCCGTCGCGTTCATCCCCGGTCTGCACGACCGGGCCCAAGGCTCGATGATCGAGGGCGCGGACGGCAAGGTCGTCGGCAGCCGGCTCATCGGCCAGGCCTTCACCGACAAGGACGGGAACCCGCTCAAGCAGTACGTCCAGAGCCGCCCGTCCAACGCCGGCACCGGCTACGACCCGACCTCCACGGCCGCGAGCAACCTGGGCCCGGAGGACATCGTCGACACCCTCCCGAAGAACCCGGCCGACAAGGCGAAGGAGATCACCGCCAAGACCGCCCGGGACAGCCTGCTCACCCAGGTGTGCTCCCGCAGCAAGGCGGTCGGCGAGCTCGAGGGCGTCAGCGGCGCCCGCCCGTTCTGCACCCCGGGCGGCGTCGGCGCGGTCCTGTCGGTCATCGGCCCCCGCGACCGCTCGGGCCACGTGACCCGGCCCACCCGCGTCGTCAGCGTCAACGAGCAATGCGGCGTCGTGACCAAGCCGTTCCTCGCCACGTACAAGGGCGTCGCCGTCGAGTGCGCCAAGGCCGGTGAGGACTACGCCGCGGGCGAGATCGTGCCGATCCGCGGCACCGCACCGGCGCAGCCGGAGGTGCCCGCGGACGCGGTCACCGCCAGCGGCAGCGGACTGGACCCGCACATCTCTCCCACCTATGCGCGGCTGCAGGCCGCCCGGGTGGCGAAGGCCCGCGGCATCACCGCGGCGCAGGTCCTGTCCGCGATCAAGGACAACGAGGACGGCCGGACGCTCGGCTTCATCGGCGAGCCCCGCGTCAACGTCCTGCAGCTCAACGTCGAGCTCGACAAGAAGTACCCGTTCCGTGGATGACGGCGGGCATCCGGCGTGCCGTGCGTGGGAGCGCACGGCGCGCCGTCCCCCGCAGGAGGAGGGTGAGGCGAGATGACCCGGGGGCGCTTGCGCGTCTATCTCGGCGCCGCGCCGGGTGTCGGTAAGACCTACGCCATGCTGTCCGAGGCACATCGGCGCCACGACCGCGGCACCGACGTGGTCGTCGGCTACGTCGAGTGCCACGGCCGGCCCCGCACCATAGAACTGCTGGAGGGTCTGGAGGCCGTTCCCCGCAAGACCATGGGGTACCGGGGGACGACGTTCACCGAGCTCGACGCCGATGCCGTCATCGCCCGCGCCCCCAGGGTCGCGCTGATCGACGAGCTCGCGCACACGAACATCCCGGGATCACGTAACGAGAAGCGCTGGCAGGACATCGAGGAGATCCTCGAGGCCGGCATCGACGTGATCACCACGGTCAACATCCAGCACCTCGACTCGGTCAACGACGTCGTCGAGCAGATCACCGGCATCCCCCAGCGGGAGACCGTGCCGGACGAGGTCGTCCGGCGCGCCGACCAGGTCGAGCTGGTCGACATGGCGCCCGAGGCGCTGCGCCGCCGGATGGCGCACGGCAACGTCTACCAGGCGGAGAAGATCGACGCCGCGCTGGCCAACTACTTCCGTGTCGGCAACCTCACCGCGCTGCGCGAACTGGCCCTGCTGTGGCTGGCCGACAAGGTCGACGACCAGCTCGACCGGTACCGCGCCGACCACGACATCCACACGACGTGGGAGGCACGTGAGCGCGTCGTCGTCGCGCTCACCGGCGGCCCCGAGGGCGACACTCTCGTCCGGCGGGCGGCCCGCATCGCCGACCGGGCCAAGGGCGCCGACCTGTTCGCCGTCCACGTCACCACCGGCGACGGGCTGGCCGGCGCGAGCCCCGCCAACCTCGCCCGCCAGCGCGCGCTCGTCGAGAGCCTGGGCGGCACCTACCACCAGGTCGTCGGCGACGACGTCCCGAACGCCCTGCTCGACTTCGCCCGCGGTGTCAACGCCACCCAGCTCGTCCTCGGCGCCTCCCGGCGCGGCCGGTTCGCCCAGCTGTTCTCCCGCGGCGTCGGCGTCACCACCACGGCGCTGTCCGGGCCGATCGACGTCCACCTGGTCACCCACGAGGAGGTGAACAAGCCGCGGCTCCGCACTCGCCGCGCCGGCGGGCTCACCCGCCGCCGTCAGGCCGCCGGGTTCGTCATGGCAGCAGCCGGCCTGCCCCTTCTCACAGTGCTGCTGGCGAGTCTGCGCGGCCAGCTCTCCCTGCCCAGCGACATCCTGCTCTTCATCGTCGCCGTGGTCGGCGTCGCCCTCGTCGGCGGCATCTACCCCGCGCTGTTCGCCGCCATCCTCGGCTCGCTGCTGCTCAACTACTACTTCACCCCGCCGCTGTACAAGTTCACGATCAACGAGCACGAGAACGTCCTCGCGCTGATCGCGTACGTCCTCGTGGGAATCGCGGTCAGCGTCGTGGTGGAGATCGCGGCCCGGCGGACCCGCGAGGCGGTCCGCGCGAGCGCGGACGCCGAACTGCTGTCCGACCTGGCCGGCAGTGTCCTGCGTGGCTGGGACGCCGACGGACGCCACCACGGCGCGCTGAACGACCTTCTGGAACACCTGCGGGTCACCTTCGCCCTCACGTCGGTGACGCTGCTCGAACGCCGCCCGGAGACGCCGCTGACCCCGAATCGCCAGCGTGACCCGGACTGCTGGCGGATCATCGCCACCGTCGGTGGTGAGCCGACCTGCACACCCGACGACGGCGACGCCGACATCCCGGTCGACGACGACCTGGCACTCGTCCTGCGCGGCCGGACTCCGTCGGCCGCCGACCGGCGCGTGCTCGAGGCGTTCGCCGCCCAGGCGGCCGTCGCGCTGCGTCAGCAGCGCCTCAGCGAGGAGGCCGAGCAGGCCCGCCCGCTGGCCGAGGCCGACCGGCTCCGGACGGCGCTGCTCACGGCGGTCAGCCACGACCTACGGTCCCCGCTGGCCTCCGCCAAGGCCGCAGTGGAGAGCCTGCGCGCCGACGACGTCTCCTGGTCCGACGAGGAACGCGACGAACTGCTCGACACCGCCGACGAGTCCCTCGTACGGCTCGACCGCCTCGTCGCCAACCTCCTCGACATGAGCCGCCTGCAGGCCGGAGCCCTCGGCGTGTCCGCCCAGCCCGTCGCCGTTCAGGAGATCGTCCCGTACGCCGTCGACGAGCTCGACGCCTCCGACATGCGGCTTCAGATTCCCGACGACCTGACCGAGGCGCTGGCCGACCCGGTCCTACTGGAGCGGGTCCTGGTCAACCTCATCTCCAACGCGGTACACCACAGCCCCCCCGGCGAGCCGGTGCTCATCACGGCCAGCGCCCACGCCGGCCACCTCGAACTCCGGGTCATCGACCGAGGACCCGGGATCCCGCCGGCCGACCGCGACCGCGTCTTCCAGCCCTTCCAGCGGCTCGGCGACCGGGACAACGGAACTGGCGTCGGTCTCGGCCTGGCCCTGTCCCGGGGACTGGTGGAGGCGATGGACGGCACCGTGACCCCCGAAGAGACGCCCGGAGGAGGCCTCACCATGATCGTCACGCTCCCCGTCGCCCCTCCCGACCTGGCCGATCCGGTACTCACGTCGCACGTCGACGCGCTCCGGGAAAGGCGGACCCGGTGACACGTGTCCTCGTCGTCGACGACGAACCACAGATCGCCCGCGCGCTCACGCTCAACCTGCGTGCCCGCCAGTACGACGTGGCGACCGCCGCCGACGGCAGCGACGCGCTGCGACGGGCCACCGACTGGCATCCCGACGTCGTGGTACTGGACCTGGGACTGCCGGACCTGGACGGCGTCGACGTCATTCACGGGCTGCGCGGCTGGAGCCAGGTGCCGATCATCGTGCTGTCCGGGCGCAGCGGCGCCGACGACAAGATCACGGCATTGGACGCCGGAGCCGACGACTACGTCACCAAGCCCTTCGGCATGGACGAACTGCTCGCCCGCATCCGCGCCGTCAGCCGCCGAACCGGCTCCGCGGACCCGGTGCCGACCGTCCAGATCGGCGACCACCTCGTCGACCTGGCCGCCAAGACGATCACGCCCGACGTCCATCTCACGCCCACCCAGTGGCGTCTGGTGGAGATCCTGCTGCGTAACCCGGGCAAGCTGATCAGCCAGCGCTGGCTCCTCACCGAGGTCTGGGGACCCGCGTACGAGCGCAAGACGAACTACCTGCGCCAGTACATGGCCCAGCTGCGTCGCAAGCTGGAGTCCGATCCCGCGCATCCGCGGCACCTGCTCACCGAGCCCGGAATGGGCTACCGCTTCCAGCCCTAGAGGGTTCTCCCATGTCACTGCTGTCCGAGCGCAAGCCCGCTCCCCGGCCCGGGTCTCCGGACGAGTCCGACCGGCATCGGTTGTCGGTCGTCGGCGGGCTCGCCGCGCTGTCGCTGGACGCCATGGCGTCGGTCGCGTACGGCCCGGAGGCCATCGTCATCGTCCTGGCCGTCGCGGGCGGCGCCGGCCTCGGCTACACCGTCCCCGTCACCCTGGCCATCGCCGGGCTGCTGGGCGTGCTCACCCTGTCCTACCGGCAGGTGATCGCGGCCTTCCCGGAGGGCGGCGGGGCGTACGGGGTGGCCAAGACCTATCTCGGCCGCAGGTCAGCGCTGGTGGCGGCCGCCTCCCTGGTCGTCGACTACGTGCTGAACGTGGCGGTGTCGATCGCGGCGGGCGTCGCGGCCCTCACCTCGGCGGTGCCCGCGCTGCTGCCGTACACGGTGTGGCTGTGCCTGGCGGTCCTGGTCCTCGTCACCGCGATCAACCTGCGGGGCATCGCGCACAGCGCCCGGCTGTTCGTCGCGCCCACCGCGGTCTTCGTCCTCTCCATCGTCGCGGTGATCGTCGTCGGGATCCTCCGGGACCACCCCGTGTCGGTCGAGCACGCCACCACGCAGGCGCACGCCCTGCAGACCGTCGGGGTGCTGTTGCTGCTGCGTGCCTTCGCCAACGGATGCGCGGCGCTGACGGGCGTCGAGGCCATCGCCAACGCGGTGCCCACCTTCCGCAGCCCCCGGGTCAAACGGGCGCAGCGCGCCGAGGTCGCGCTCGGCGCGATCCTCGGCTTGATGCTGATCGGCATCGCCGCGCTCATCGTGCGGTTCCACATCCGCCCGGTCCACGGCGTCACGATCCTGTCCCAGGTCACCGCCGGCTCCCTCGGGCACGGGATCGGGTACTACGTCGTCCAGTTCTCCACGGTCGTGCTCCTCGCCCTCGCCGCCAACACCTCGTTCGGCGGCATGCCCGTCCTCGCCCAGCTCCTGGCCAAGGACAACAACCTGCCGCACCTGTTCGCCCTGCGGGCCGAGCGGCAGGTCCATCGCTACGGCATCGCCTTCCTGACCGCCACCGCCGCCCTGCTGCTCATCGGCACCGGCGGCGACATGAACACGCTGGTGCCGTTGTTCGCCATCGGCGTCTTCGTCGGCTTCACCCTGTCGCAGGCGGGCATGGTCCGGCACTGGTGGTCCGAGCGGCCCGCCGGGTGGCGGCCGCGTGCCGCGCTGAACGGCTTCGGCGCACTGCTCACCGCGCTCGCCGCGGTCATCGTGACCGCCACCAAGTTCAGCGAGGGCGGCTGGCTGATCGTCGTCACGATGCCGCTGATGGTCGCGCTCATGGCGGCCATCCACCGCGCCTACGACCGCATCGGAGAACGGCTCGAGATCGACCGGGTCCCCGCGCGTCCACGTCCCCGTCGCGCCCTCGTGATCGTCCCCATCGGGGCGGTCAACCGGCTCACCCAAGAGGCGATGTCGGCCGCGCTGTCCATCGGCGACCGGGTCGTCGCCGTACGCGTCACCCACCCCGACGAGCCCGAAGACACCAAGAAATTCATCGAGGCGTGGGAACGCTGGGCCCCGGACGTCAACCTGACCCTGGTCAACGACAACCACCGTCGCCTCGTCGAACCGATCGTCGAGTACGTCCGCGGCGTCGACGAGCCGCACGTGTTCGTCCTGATCCCCGAGGTCGAACCGGCGCACGCCTGGCAGCGGATCCTGCAGAACCAGCGCGGGGCGGTGCTCGCACACGCGCTGCGCCGCGACACCGACGCGGTCGTCTGCCGGCTGCGCTTCCGCCTCACCCCGATCGGAGATTCTCGACCGGCCATGCCCTGACGGGCGACCGCGACTCTCCTGAGGTGGAAAGGTATGTCTCGTGCTCGACGGTGTGCTGCTCGTGGCCGGTTTCGCCCTGCTGGTGGCCGGTGCGCTCGTGTTCACCAACGCGGTGGAATGGGCGGGGATACGCCTCGACCTCGGTCATGGAGCGGTCGGCAGCGTGCTGGCGGCCGTGGCGACGGCCATGCCCGAATCCCTCGTCCCGATCGTCGCGATCGTCCGAGGCGAGCAGGGCGGCCCGATCGCGATCGGTGCGATCATCGGCGCGCCGTTCCTGCTCGGCACCCTGGCCATGGCGCTGTGCGGCGCGGCCGCGATGTTCTACCGAGTGCGGCGGAAGGGGAGCGGCCTGCGGCTGGACCGGCAGGCGATGAGCCGGGACCTGCTCGTCTTCCTCGGCACGCTGTCGATCGCCATCGTGATCGGCAACGTCCGGTCCCGCCCGCTGCACGTCATCGGCGCGGTGCTGCTGGTCGCCGCGTACGGGGCGTACCTGGCCACGACGATCGCCCGGGCCAGACGGCAGGGCGGCGATGAGGAGACGCCCGGCCCGCTGTACTTCAGTCGCGACAAGGACGCTCCACCGCGCACGTACCAGATCCTGGCGCAGACCGTCGCGGGCGTCGCCCTGCTGGTCGGCGGTGCGGAGCTGTTCGTCACCGTGATCGAGCGTCTCGCGCACGCCCTCGGCATCAACCCCCTGGTCCTGACGCTCCTGGTCGCACCGCTGGCCACGGAGCTCCCGGAGAAGATCAACAGCGTGCTGTGGATCCGACAGGGCAAGGACACCCTCGCCCTCGGCAACATCACCGGCGCCATGGTCTTCCAGTCGATGCTGCCCGTCGCGGTCGGGATGGCGTTCACCGACTGGCACCTGGCCGCCCCCGCCCGGGTCGCCGCGTGCGCCGCGCTCGGTGGTGCGATCCTCGCCGTGATCGCCGTACGTCGTACCGGCCGGTTCTCCGGCCCGTTCATCGGCTGCTGGGCCGGGCTGTACGCCGGGACGATCGCCTCGATCATCGTGCTGATCTGAACCACACCCGCCGACGCGCCTTCATTCCCTGGTCGTCTCGGCGGTGTCGAGGGCACGTCCGGCCTGGTCGGCGAGCGTGACGGCGACGAGGCGGGCCTGGAGCGTCGGAGCGGCCCCGGACGTCGGCCTGAGCATGAACCGGCCGTAGAAGTGGCCATTGCCGAAGGTCCGCAGCTCGATCTCCTCGTCCGGCAGACCCCGCCGTTCGACGTCCCAGCGTCTGCGGCCGACGGTCACGGTGCCGTCCTGCTCCAGGCGCGGTGGGTGCCCGAGGAGGGACCCGTACTCGAACCGGCAGTCTCGAAGGTTCAGCAGGTCGGTGAGCTGCTTCTTCACCAGATCGACCACGGCACCGGCCGACCTGGCCGACTGCGTCAGCTCTGCGGCGTCGTGGATCCGCGACAGGTAGTCGGCGTCGGTCACGGCGATCACCTTCAGGCGGCGGGCCCGGGCGGCCAACTGCGATACCACCAGCCCCACCACGAGCAGCAGCACCGCCGTCTCGACGTCGCCGGCCTTGTCGATGGTGAACCGCTCGTACGGCCGGGTGAAGAAGAAGTCGAACCACACGGCCGCCGACAGCGCCGCCACCGCGCCCGCCACGCGGTTTCCGCTCACAGCAACCGCGACGACGACCACGACCAGGATGAGGGCCACGTCGGTGTTGGCCAGGCCCGATCTGGTGGGCAGGAGCACCGCCGAGAGGACGAACGGGGCGATCAATCCGGCGGCCACCGCCCAAACCGGGCTTCTCGGGTAGCGAGGCATCGGTCACACCCCCTCTTCCTGTGTATAGCAAGCATCGCCGCAGGTCGGCCGCACGCACATGCTCACGGTTTCGGCGCGCACTTCAGCTATTCGGTGTTGCTATGTACCGGTAGTCAGTGATACTTTGTACTGGTAGTCAGTGGCACCGAGTAGCTGGAATTGGGGTGTTCCATGGGCAAGCAGGTGACGGAGATGCTCAAGGGGACGCTGGAGGGCATCGTCCTGGCGATCCTGTCCGGTCGGCCCGCCTACGGCTACGAGATCACGGCGTGGCTGCGGGATCAGGGCTTCTCCGACATCGCCGAAGGCACCATCTACGCGCTGCTGGTCAGGATCGAGCAGCGCGGCTTCGTCGACGTGGAGAAGGTTCCGTCCGAGAAGGGGCCGCCGCGCAAGGTGTATTCCCTGAACGCCCAGGGACGGGAGTATCTCGAAGAGTTCTGGAGGACTTGGAGCTTCCTCGCGGAACGGCTAGAACAGCTCCGCAAGGGAGGTAATTAGACATGGACACAGAAACGAATGAGCCGGAGAGTCGCTACCGGCGGTACTTGGAAATGGTCACAGGGTCGATCGAGGACAAGAGGCGCTACCGGCAGTACAAGGCCCGCATGGAGCAGCTTCCCGAGAGCTATCGCACGGCGGTCGAAGCGCTGGAGCGGTACCTGAACTATTTCGGGCGGGGGGACGGCACCGGCGCGGCTTCGATGCACGAGGACCTTGCCGATCTGTTCGAACAAAGCGCGGCGAACGGAACCTCGATCCGCGAGATCTTCGGGGACGACCCCGTGGAGTTCGTCGAGGCATTCATCCAGAACTACCCGGAGGGGCAGTGGGTCAGCCGGGAGCGGAAACGATTCATCAGCGCCATCGAGCGCGCCGCCGGCGAAGACACCGGAGAAGAAGAGCGGACAGTCGGATGACGAAACCGCATTCCCAGGCGATCCATGTGCAAGGTCTGGCTGCTGGCCCTGGAGAAAGGCAAACCATGACCATCAAGCAATCCGCCTGGACCGGCATGCTGCCGGTTGACGACACGGCCCTGGCCGTCACCGACACCGGCGGTCCCGGTATCCCTGTGATCTATCTCAACGGCCAGTTCGCCACTCAGGGATACTGGCGGCGTGTCATCGCCGACCTCGGCAGCGACTACCGGCACGTCACCTACGACGAGCGGGGCCGCGGTAAGAAATCGAAGCGTTCGGCGGACTACTCCTTCGAGGCCGTCATCCGGGATGTCGATGCCGTTCTGACGGCCAGGGGTGTGGACCGGGCGCTGGTGGTGGGCTGGTCCTATGGGGCGTTCGTCGCGGCGCACTGGGCCAGCCGGAATCCGGACCGTACCCTGGGCGCGGTCCTGGTCGACGGTGCGCAACCGTATGACTGGCTCGACGAGGCCATGGAGCAGCGGATCCGGAAGATGTTTCGGCGGATGGGCTGGTTCATGCCGCTGCTGCGCCTGACGGGCCTGACCCCGCGGATGAATGCCGAACAGATGGCGAACTGCAACATCGAACTCGGCAGGGTCGCCCGCGAGCACGAGCTGGGCCCCGTGCTGGACAACATCGCCGTCCCGGTCCGGTATGTGGTTGCTTCGGGGGCGTCCTTCGGAAGCCGCCGTGATGGGGACGGGCAAGAACGGATACGCGCCGGCCTCGATGCGGTGACCGCCCGCAACCCGAACATCGAAATCAGCGCGAAGGTCGCGAGCAACCACGGTTCGATCCTCAAGAAGGACTTCCGGGCCGTCGCCAAGGCCGTACGCGAGGTCCTCGCCCTCGACCGCGACAGGCGCTGACGACACGACCACCGCACCGGCTGACCGACGAACCACGACCGCGACGCCTCCGGCACGTCCCCTCCCGAGCCGCCTCGGCGAACCGTGCGTCGCCGAGCGGTCTGATCGAGGGCGCCGTGTCAGGAACCTGCCTGCTCGGCGACGCTGCCGACGGCAGAGATCACGGTCCTCGCTTGTCCGTGTCACGGGGGTTGGTACTGGTGAGCTCTCGTGTGGAGTGCCTCCCGTCCGGTGACCGTCGGTGATCGGCGTGTGCTCACACGTTCGAGCTTGGTCCAGCCGGTCCAGCCTCGCTCCTTCAGCAACTCGATCAGTCGACGCGCCGGCGGCAAGGCATCGAACGCCAGTGTGTCCATCAGCGTGACCAACGGTGGTTCGATGTCGGTGTCGTCGACGTAGTCATCGCCCTGCTCGTCGGCCATCCGCGTGATGTAGGCGGCCAGTTCGTCGGCCAGTTCGACCAGCCGTGGGTCGTCGTCGGCCTGGTCGAGAGCCCTGCCCAGGGTGAGATAGAAGCCGATGAGCTGCGGGTCGGCGAGCTGCTCCCGCTTGCGTGCCATCCACTCCGGGACTCGCTCGGGCGAGCGCGCGGCCAGCGGGATCCAGCCATCGCGTTCGACCTCGACGATCCGTTCGTCGACCCCGAGCGCCCGCAGCCGGTCGAGATACTCGACCACCTCCGGTGGCAGTACCAGGTTGTCCCCGGCGGAGAGCAGGGCGATCCGCTCCCGGTGCCGCTGCCGCTCGCGGATCTCCGCCCGCAGCCGCTCGTCGATGTCTTCGACCGCCGCGGCGAACTCCTTCTCGTCGGCCTGCAGCAGTTCCCGCACCCGTGCCAGCGGCACCCCAGCGCCGGCGAGAGTCCGGATCTTGATCAGCTCGATCACGGCGGCGGCGTCGTATCTGCGATAGCCGGAGTGGTCCCGCTCCGGTTCCGGCAGCAGCCCTTTGGCGTGATAGTGCCGCACCGCGCGCACCGTGACTCCGACGTACGACGCCAGCTCACCGATGGTCAGCATCGGACCACTCTCCCAGGAACCGTTCAAGGAGTCGCCGGGTCGGCCGGGCCTTGTGCACTCCGGATGATCTGGGCGATTTCCGCGGCGTGGGTGAAGACCAGCCCGTGATCGGCGTCGAGCCAGAACGTGGAGACGTGCGGCCGCTCGCGGACAAGCCGCTCGACACCGGCATGCCAGTTCTGATTGAACCGAAGCGCACGCCCTTCGCCGCTGTCGCCGGCCATCGAGGTCGACATGATCATGGTGATGGGCCGGTCGATCTTCCGGTACCGGTCGAGGATCCCGGACCGAACCATGTCGATCTCGAGGTTCAGGTCGAGGATCTCCTGGGCGGTGAGCAACACCTGACGCGCGGTGCCCCGCTCGGCCTCCTGCCGCGTCGCCAGGTCCTCCCACATCGCACGGAACTCCGGCAGGTCGGCCTCCGTGATGAACGGCTCGGGCACCGGGTTCGCCCCATCGATGAGAATAAGCCCGGCGACGGTGTCAGGATGCTCAGCGGCATAGTGCACGGCAAGGTCCGCGCCCAGCGAGTAGCCCACGAGCACGGGCGGCGAGGGCAGGCCGAGCCGTGCCGGCTCCGCCAGCACGGCGGTGAGATCGCAGAGGAACGCCTCGAAGGAGTACCGGTCGGCGGCCGAGGCGAGGCCATGGCCCCTGAGGTCAAAGGTCACCACGTCGTGGTCGCGCCGCAGCAGCTCGGCAAGTTCGTGCAGGTCGGCCTGTGTCGAGTTCAGTCCGGGACACAGGACCAGCGGTCGTCCCCGGCCGCCGCGGGACACCGGGATCGTGACGCCGTCGTGGTGGACCGTGAAGTGTCGCATCGTCCTGTCGCCGCTCTCATCGGCTTTCGTGGTCATGCCGACGATGCTGAGAGGTTGCCCCTGCGTCAGGGTCAACCGTCGTGGGATTCGGACATTAAGGCGACGTTAGGGATGGCATTCCCCATGTGCGGATCCCGTAGCGGGACCTCATATCGCCTCTTCCTGGGCCTACCGTGAGTTGGTCGGCTGCTTGTGAAAGGAAGCACAAGGTCATGGAAGAGTTCGATGAGCCCCCTGATCCGCTCTTCGTCCCGGTCCGCCGTTCCTCGGCGGGCACGTTGACGCCGTTGACCGCGCGGCTTCCCGCCGGCCCGCGTGTCGGGGTGGCCTTCACCGGCCTGGCGGCCCTGCGAGCCGCTTCGGGGCCGGCGCAGGAATGGATCCGGCTGAGCGAGCACGCTCTGCGCGGTCTCCTGTCCCCACTGGGGATCGATCGGGTCCAGCTCGACCCGGTGCTGGTCGCCGCCGACGTCAACCGTCCGACGCCGGTGCGGAACGCCCCCAGGCCTCCGGCGGCGCAGGCGGTGGACCGGTGACCGCCCGGCTGCAGGCCGTGGCGGTGATGGCCATCGTCCGGGTCCGCATGGCGGACCAGGTGCCGCCGGAGTCGTTCGAGACCTGGCTGCGCGACCGGCCGGCCGTACGGGGCGTCTGGTCGCTCAGCGGCGACTGCGACTACGAGATCCGCCTCACCACCGCGTGTCTCGACGAGCTCAACACGGAACTGCGCGCCCTGCGCCACCAAGGCTGCGAGCAGACCAACACCTGCCTGCTGCTGCGCGAGATCCTTTAGGAGGGGAATCCCATGGTTCTGACCCGGGAACGGAGCACGCTCGACCACACGATCTGGCCGGCGACGGCACGGGCCACCCCGGACGGCGACGTCATGGTCGGTGGCGTGCGGCTGAGCGACATCGCCGAGCGATACGGCAGCCCGGTCCACGTCATGGACGAACTCGACGTACGGCAACGCTGCCGGGACTTTCGTCGCGCGTTCCCGGACGCCGAGATCGCCTACGCCGGCAAGGCCTTCCTGTGCCGCGCCATGGCCCGGTGGATCGCCGAGGAAGGGCTCACGCTCGACGTCTGCTCGGCCGGTGAACTCGCCGTGGCGCGATCGGTGCGGTTCCCGGCGGAGCGGATCCTCATGCACGGCAACGGCAAGACCCCGGAGGACCTGCGAGCCGCCCTGTCGTACGGCGTGAGCCGCATCGTCGTCGACTGTCCCTCCGAGATCACCCGGCTGGCCGCCCTCACCGGCCGGGACGGGCCCGCCCAACAGGTGCTGATCCGGGTGACCCCCGGTGTGGACGGGAAGACCCACCCGGCCGTGGCGACCGGCGGCGAAGAGCAGAAATTCGGCTTCTCCCTGGCGTCCGGCGCCGCTGCCGAAGCCGTGCGCCGGGTCCTCGCCCAGCCCGCGCTCGCCCTGACCGGCCTGCACTGCCACATCGGATCACAGATCACCGGCATCACCGCCTATCAACAGGCCGCCCGCCGGATGGCCGGCCTGCTCGCGGCCATACGGGACGAACACGGTGTGGTGCTGCCCCACCTCGATCTTGGCGGCGGCTTCGCCGTACCGTACCTGCGGGGCGAACACGGCCTTGACCCGCGCACCCTGGCCGAACCCCTGATCACCGCGCTCCGGTCGGCCTGCGACTCGCACCGGCTCCCCACGCCACGGGTCACCCTCGAACCGGGCCGTGCCATCAGCGCCCGCGCCGGCGTCACCCTCTACCGGGTCCTCGGGGTCAAACACACCGCAGCCGGCCGTGTCTTCGTCACCGTCAACGGCGGCATGAGCGACAATCCGCGGCCGAGCCTGTACGGCGCCCGCTACTCGATGCGGCTGGTCGGCCGGCATGCCACTCCAGGGCAGCGATCCGTCACCGTCGCCGGACGGCACTGCGAGGCCGGCGACGTGCTCGTCGAGGACGCGGAGCTACCGGCCGACCTGCGCCCGGGAGACCTGCTCGCCAGCGCCTCCACCGGCGCCTACCACCACTCCATGGCCTCCAACTACAACCTGGTCCGCAGGCCGCCCGTCGTCGGCGTACGGGCCGGAGAGAGCCGCCTGCTGATCCGCCGCGAGGCCGAGACGGACCTTCTTGCCCGCGACGTCGGCTGAGAGCGGGGCACCGGCCGACAGGGCGCATGACCATTGACGTTAGGGATCTGTCAAGGATCTCGCTACCCGCGTCATGACCGCGTACCAGCGCTTTTGCGGCGACTGAACGGCTCATAAAGTCACAGTCGTACTGTCCGTGTGGCCGCTTGGTGAAATGAACAGGAGGCGTCGTGGAACTGCCCGACGTGGGCAAGGTGTTCGGCCTGGACATTGCCGGCCTGGCCGACCAGGCTCAGGAGCAGGCATCGAAAGCGGCTGAACTGCAGCGCCGGGTTTCCGGTCTGGTCGGACACGCCGAGACCGCCGACGGCAGGATACGACTTTCGTTCTCTCCCGACGAAGGGCTTTCGGATCTGCACATCGACCCGCGCGCGATGAGGCTCGGTTCGGAAGAACTGGCCGAGACCATCCGGGAGCTCACACGGCAGGCCGTGCGCGACCTCGCGGGGCGAAAGCAGGAAGCGGCCCGTGAGCTGTTCGGCACCGACTTCGAGCCCGAGGCGGCCAAGCCGGATCCGGAGGCGATGCGGCGCGCGCTGCAGGGTGTGTCCGAGGTCGTCGAGTCCACCGGACAGGAGATGCTGACCCTCGTGGACCGGCTGCGCCGCGGCGTCGAGCGCTGAGCCGTCCCACCTCGAACCGGCCCCGGGAGGCTCGGTGAGTGAGCTGCTGACCAGCACGGTCGTGGACGTGAACGGATCCAACCGCGCCTCGGAGCTGGAGGGGGCCCTGTTCGACGGAAACGGCACGGTGCTGGCCACCGTCGACGAGCCGGGGCTGTCGCGATGGCAGCGGCTGTACCGCGCCGGCTACACGTTCGCCAATCGGAAGCAGGGGGTACGGCCGCTGGGACATCGGCTGCAGGTTCGGGGAGCGGCGGGCGAGCCGCTGTTCTCGATCGCCGACGCCCGCCGGATCGGTCTGTCCCGGCGGCGGATTCGCGTCCTCGGACCGGACGGCTCGCTGCTGGGAGCGGCCGAGCAGACGTGGCGTAACCCCATCCGAGGCCGCTTCCGCCTGGTCGACGCGCATCGAGGCGCGCTCGGCGAGCTACGGCCATCGGGACGGTTGGCGCTGCGGTACTCCGTCGTCGACTCCGGCGGCGTCGAAGTCGCGCAGATCAGCCGGATCCCGGTCATCACCCCGCAGGGCGGCGGCGCGCCCAGCCGATGCCATGTCACGTTCGGCGATGTGTCCGACCCGCTGCGCGTCGTCGTCCTGGGCTGTGCCGTCGCCCTGCAGCTGATGGTGTGAATCAGCGCTCTCCGGCGCAGGCGTCATCGATTCCATCGACCGTCGTCGTAGTCGCCAAGTCGATCGCGGAGATTGTCGCTGATATTTCCGGAGGTCAACGACAGGTCTCCGTCCCACGTCGTCGCATTGCCCCATGCTCCCGCCGCTCGCGGGAACGTGCGGGGCGTGAAGCCGAATTTCTCGAAGGGCCACTTGGCGCCGTTCATGAACGCCTTGTTGAGGTCGCGTTCCAGGCGGGAGAGGGTCCCCGACAGGAGGTTGTCGACACTGTCGAGGGCGCCGTGCAGGAGGTCGCCCAGCACCTTGTCGTTGCCCTTGAACAGCTGTCCGCCGACGTCCACGGCCATGACCGCGCCGACGACGCCGGCGAGCCCCTTGGCGATCCGCTCTTCGAGCGTGTCGAGCCGGTCCAGGTAGGTGAAGCACGTCACGGCGGCCTGGGACGCCGCAGCCTCGGCGGCGGCGACGGTGAACAGGCCGGCCATCGCCAGGAGAACGTACGCCATGTTCCAGAGCATGACGGCCGCGATGATCACCATGAGCGCGATGAGGAGGAAGAGCATCGACGCGAGGATGAACATGGCCATGGCGACGATCGTCGCCATGGCCATCTCGAATGCAATCTGTGCCTCGTAGTCCTCCATCTTGCGCTCGAAGGCGGCCCGGTCCTCGCCCGTCCATTCCTCGGGCGCGAGCCCGGCGACCGTACTGCGCACGGTGTTCCTGGCATCGCTGAGGTCATCGCGTATGCCCCACCACTTCTTCGCGCTGTCGAGAATCGCCTCCGGATCGCACTGGTCCTCGAACATCTCGGCCACCAGCGGCCATGCCGCGGGAATGACGAAGGCCGCGGCCGTGACGGCACTCAGCGCGCTCCCGGCGGCCAGTGAACTCGTACTCACCGGCGATTCCCCCGTTCTCCTGTCATATCGACCTGATGGTGCTCTTGTCCTCGGCGGCGGCCCAGGCGGCGCCCGACAGGCAGAGCCTCTGGTGGATCTGCGCGAGGTGGCTCCTCTTCGTCTTGAGCTCCTCTTCCATGAACTCGACCGCCTCCATATAGGCCACCGCGAACTCGTAGCAGGTCGAGGTGAACAGGCCCTGCTCGGTACTCCGCACCACCGGGATATCGCTCGACGCATGCTCGAAATAGGGGCCGGCGTTGAATTCCAGGTCCCGGCCGAGCCGACAAAGCCGTTCCGGCCCAGCGGCCACGTCGTACCCACTGCCCGAATTCGGATCCGGACTCACGGTGTAGCCCCCTGATTCACCCCGAAATGCGACGAGGTAAACGATATGGCAATCGTGGGTCCCGGAGTGCGGCGTGTGGCGCTAAGAATCCGTGAAATTAATGCATCATCGGTATTCGGCGAGACGCGGGCGTACGCCGGCGAACGCGAGGGCCGCCACGCCGAGGGCGGCCGCCCAGGGGATGAGGCTCCAGCCGCTCAGGTCCTTGTCTCCGGCACGGATCGACGTGGCGAAGTGGGACCGGTTGAGGTCGATCAGCGCGGTCAGGTTCTTGTCGTACTGGTCGAAGTCATAGTTGGAGTTGCCGGGCGTGTAGGCCGTGTTGAACCGGATCGCGTCGTGGAGCCTGCCCCGGCGGGCCAGCGCCCGCATCGTCGAGTCGTCCTGCTGGTAGGCGAGGAACGCGGACAGCGTCCGCTCGGCGAGGTTCCGTTCACCGGGGAAGGTGATGTTGTGGAACTCGGTCCCCAGGTACCCGCCCCATCCGACGTCCGTGTGATCGGTGCCGTAGGCGTTCCACGCCTGGCGTAGCGCGGCCGGGTAGGCGGCCGGCGTGGTCACCGAGGGCAGTGCCGCGAGCTGCTGTGTCTTGGCCAGGAACGACCCTTCGTATTCCGGCCGGCGCGAGGGGTCGACCAGGTAACGGCTCTCGTCGGCGTTGGCGTCGTACCCGACCGCGCGCGCCTGCGAGAGCGCCAGAACGGAGTCGAAGGCGTCCTTCTTCGCGGTCCGCAGATGCCCGGCCTCGCCGGTGAGCGTGCTCGTCCCTGCGACCAGTGTCATTCCGGTGACCAGGGTGGCGAGTAGCAAGAACGGGTTGAACCGCCGGCGGAAACGACGGGTGAGCATGATCTGCAGCCCGATCAGCACGCCGATCAGGGCGGCGCCGGTCAGTGCGGTCACGACCGCGGTCCGCACCGCTTGCGCGTGCTTCGCCTCGTAGGCGCGTTCCAGCGCGCCGGAGTTCGCCTCCGTAAGGCCGGCCGCGGCGGGCAGCAGTTGGTTCTTGAGCAGATCCGTGGCCTGCCGGTACAGCCCCAACGCGATCGGTGACGGCCGGCCCGCCACGTGGTGGACGTCGCCGTCCACGAGGATGGCCTGGGCGGTCAGGGCCTCGTACCGGCCGAGGGCGTCCAGCACCGTGCGGATCGCTCGCTGCGCCGCAGGGTCTCCGGCGCCGACGGCCGCGGCCTGCTGCAGGTCCGCGTCGGCCTGCCGGCGACGCTGCTCGTAGATGCCCAGCGCCTTGTCCCGGCCGACGCCGAGATTCTGCTCGTCGCCGACCAAGAGCACGTTGGCGACCTGGGCGTCCATGTCGTTCAGCGCGAAGTAGGCGTCCGACGTCGCGACCACCTGCGGCCCGGAGCGGTGCCCGATGTCCCGCAGCCCGCCGTGTATCCCGCTGATCCCCTGTGCGACCACGGCGGCCAGGACCACGGCGAGGACCGCCACGGTGATGGTCAGCGCCCAGATCCGCTGCGGTGTCGTCGCCCGGGACCGGCGGCGCACGGCCGGGTCGGGGCTTGATTCCCGGGCATCGATCAGTGCCGAACCGCCCGACGTCACCACGCTCATCGCCTCATCGCCCGTCATGCCTGTGATGCGGATATGAAGCGATCTTCATGCCGGGCGTTCCCGGCCGGTTTCGTCCTAACGCGCCGGTACCGTCGGCGACGGATTTCTTAACGCTCCCTTAGCGCTCCGTCCCCTGGACGCGCCCTCCAGAGACCGTGGTCGATGTCCCGTTACCTGGAGGTGAGCAGGACGCCCGCGTACGAGATGCCGGCGATCAGCGCCCAGGACGTCAGTCCGAGCAGGAGGGCGCGGCGGCCGGTCCGGGCGAGCTCCCGCAGGCGTACGGCGCTGCCGAGACCGAACAGGGCGGCCGCGAACAGCACGTCGCGGGCGACGGTCGCGGCGGACAGGGCGCCCGGTGGGACGGTCACCGTCGAGCGGAGCGCCATCGTGGCCAGGAACCCGATCACGAACAGCGGCAGCACCGCGGGCCGGCCTCGTCCGCCGGCGCGGGCGTCCCGGCGGGTGCGCAGCGCGACCCCGGCGGCGATCGGCGCGAGCATGACCACCCGGACCAGTTTGACCGCGATCGCCGGGACGAGCGCCGCCGAACCCGCGATGGCCGCCGTGGCGACGACCTGGCCGACGTCGTGCACGCTGGCCCCGATCCAGCGGCCCGCGTCGTACGGCGACAGGCCCAGCAGTCGGGCGACGGGCGGCAGGACGGCGATGGCCAGGCTGCCGCACAGCGTGACGAGGCCGACGGCGGTGGCGGTCTCGCGTTCCGCCTCGGGATCGCCGGGACGGGTGCCGAGCGCACCGTCCACCGCCGCGACGGCCGACGCGCCGCAGATCGAGAAGCCGGCCGCCACGAGGAGGGAGAGGCGTTCGGACAGGCCCAGTCGGCGGCCCATCCACCGTGTGCCGGTGAACGTCACCACGAGCACCGTGACCACCATGACGATCGTCTGCGCGCCCAGGGCGAGAATGTCCCCGAACGACACCTGCAGCCCCAGCAGCACCACTCCCAGGCGCATGAACCTGGTCGCGGCGAAGCGCAGACCCGGTCGCGTCGCCGCGGGCAGCAGCCCGAGGTTGGCGGCGAGCACGCCGAGGATGAGCGCTGCGGTGAGCATCGGCACCGCCCCGGCCACCCGGTGCACGCCGTACGCCGCCGCCACGGCGAGGGCACTGGCGGTGACGCCCGGCGCCAGCGCCCCCCCACGCCGGAGCAGACGCGATCCGGCGGTCGGCGCGTGCGGCGGCGTGGCGCCGCCGACCGGCTCGGCCAGCCTGTCGGGGGACGCTCCGACCGGCTCCGCCCGCCCGTCGGGGGACGGTCCGCTCGGCCACCCGGCTGCGGGGCGGTGCGGCGTGGAGATCGACATGACTTCCAGCATCGGCCCTGGACGGCCCCCGCAGTAGCAGCCATTTCCCTGTCAGGTCATAGAGTTCCCCTATGACCACACGGCTGCCCGACCTGGAAGCGCTGGAACTGCTGGTGGCCGTCGCCGAGACCGGCAGCCTGGGCCAGGCCGCCGCCCGGCAGGGCATCAGCCAGCCCTCGGCCAGCGCCCGGATGCGCACGCTGGAGCGGCGGCTGGGCGTGCGGCTCCTCGTGCGCTCGACCAGCGGCTCCCGGCTGACCTCGGCCGGGGCGGTGGTCACCGACTGGGCGCGCGCCGTCCTCGTCCAGGCGAACGCGCTCGTCGAGGGCGTCGCCGCGTTGCGCTCCCGGCAGGAGGACCGCCTCCGGGTGTCGGCCAGCCTCACGATCGCCGAGCATCTCGTCCCCGGCTGGCTCGTGGCGCTGCGCGAGGCCGCGCCCGGCGTCCACGTCGAGTTGAACGTCGCCAACAGCACCCACGTGATCGAGCGCCTGCGGGCGGACGAGGCGGACCTGGGCTTCATCGAGGGGCGCGGCGCACCGCGTGACCTGCACAGCCGGGCCGTCGGCCGGGACCGTCTCGTGATCGTCGTCGTGCCGGGGCACCCGTGGGCACGCAAGCGCCGGCCGTTGCGCCCGGTCGAGTTGGCGAGCACGCCGCTGCTCCTGCGGGAGGCCGGGTCGGGTACCCGCGAGACGTTCGAGGCCGCGCTGGCGTCGTACGGGGGGCCGGCCGAGCCCGCCCTCGAGCTCGGCGCGACCGCCCCGCTGCGCGCCGCCGCGATGGCGGGCACGGCGCCGGCCGTGCTCAGCGCCCTGGTCGTCGCGGATGAGGTCGCGGCGGGGCGGCTCGTCGAGGTGCCCAGCGAGCTGCGGCTCGACCGGGTGCTGCGGGCGGTGTGGCCGCGCGGCCGCGAGCTTCCCGAGCCCGCCCTCCACCTCCTGCGCGTCGCCCGCTCGTGATCCGCGCCCTGGCGGGCCGTTAGAAGAGCGTTAAGGCTGTGCCGGGCGCTGCCACGGGGCCGTCAAGGACGCCGGAAATGGGCGTTTTCAGGTGTTGACTGCCTGCGGACCGGGCCGTCCGTCTCGAATACCGTCATCGGGGACACAATTCAGGAAGGGGGTGAATCAGATAGCGACGCGAGGCAGGCTCAAGATCTACTTCGGCGCCGCGCCGGGGGTCGGCAAGACGTACGCCATGCTCGACGAGGCCCAGCGACGGGTGGAGCGCGGCGTCGATCTCGTCGTGGGCTACGTCGAGACGTACGGCCGGGCGCGTACCACGGCGCTGCTCGACGGCCTGGAGACGGTGCCGGTCCGCGAGGTCGCCCACCGCGACCGGGTCTTCACCGAGATGGACGTCGACGCGATCCTCGCCCGTCACCCCGCAGTGGTGCTGGTCGACGAGCTCGCGCACACCAACATCCCCGGATCCCGCAACGACAAGCGGTGGCAGGACGTCGAGGAACTCCTCGACACGGGCATCGACGTCGTCACCACCGTCAACGTCCAGCACCTGGAGTCCCTCGCCGACGTCGTCGAGCGGATCACCGGGGTACGGCCCCGGGAGACCGTGCCCGACGAGGTCGCCCGGCGCGCCGACCAGATCGAGCTGGTCGACATGGCGCCGGAGTCGCTGCGCCGTCGCCTCGCCCACGGCAACGTCTACGAGCCGGACAAGATCGACGCGGCGCTGTCCAACTACTTCCGCATCGGCAACCTGACCGCGCTGCGCGAGCTGGCCCTGCTCTGGGTCGCCGACCGAGTCGACGACGCGCTCGCCCGCTATCGGGACGAGAAGGGCATCACCGAGACCTGGGAGGCGCGGGAACGGATCGTCGTCGCGCTGACCGGCGGTCCCGAGGGCGACACGCTCATCCGCCGCGCCGCCCGCATCGCCGCCCGGGCCGGCCGGGCCGACCTGGTCGCCGTGCACGTCGCCAGAGGAGAGGGCCTCGCCGACGGGTCGCCGGAGGCGCTCGCCCGCCAGCGCGCGCTCGTGGAGAGCCTGGGCGGCTCCTACCACCAGGTCACCGGTGGCAACGTGCCCAAGGCACTCATGGAGTTCGCCAACGCCGTGAACGCCACGCAGATCGTGCTCGGGTCGAGCCGGCGGAGCCGCTGGCAGTACGCCTTCGGGCCGGGCGTCGGCGCGACCGTCGCCCGCCTGTCCGGCGACGTGGACGTGCACATCGTCACCCACGACTACGCCGGCAAGGGCAGGGGACGGGCGTCCGTCCCGCCCACCTCGCTGGGCCGCGGACGCCGAACGGCCGGCTGGCTCCTCGCGCTGTTCGGCCCGCCGGCGCTGACCGCGCTGCTGTCGGCGGGCGGGCGGCACTTCGAGCTCCCCACGGAGCTGCTGTTCTTCCTCGCGCTGGCCGTCGGCGTGGCGCTCGTCGGCGGGCTGTGGCCCGCGATCGTCGCCGCCGTCGCCGGGTTCCTGCTCGTCAACTGGTTCTTTACGCCCCCGCTGCACACCCTCACCGTGGCCGAGCTCGAGAACGCCATGGCCCTCGTGGTGTTCGTGACCGTGGCCGTCGCCGTCTCCACCGTCGTGGACCTCGCCGCGCGGCGCAGCTCCCAGGCGGCGCAGGCGCGCGCGGAGGCGACCACGCTCAGCATGCTCGCGACGAGCGTGCTGCGCGGCGAGGACGCCCTGCCCGAGCTGCTCGAGCGTGTCCGCGAGACGTTCGGGCTGTCCTCGGTGACGCTGCTCGAACGCTCCGGCGACGACTGGGCGCCCATCGCGTCGGTCGGCCCGGGGACCTGCGCGCGGCCCGGTGACGGGGACGTCACCGTGCAGGTCAGCGACACTCTGACACTCGCGCTGGACGGCCGGGTGCTGCCGGCCGCCGACCGCCGCGTCCTGGCCGCCTTCGCCTACCAGGCGGCGGCCGCCCTCGACCGCCAGCGGCTGGCCGAGGAGGCCAAGGAGGCCCGGCGGCTCGCCGAGGGCAACCGGATCCGTACGGCGCTGCTCGCCGCCGTCTCCCACGACCTGCGGACGCCCCTGGCCTCGATCAAGGCGAGCGTCAGCAGCCTCCGCTCACCGGACGTGCGCTGGGACCCCGAGGACGAGGCCGAGCTCCTGGCCACCATCGAGGAGTCGGCCGACCGCCTCGACGGCCTCGTCGCCAACCTGCTCGACATGAGCCGCCTGCAGACGGGCGTCGTCAACCCGCTCGCCCGCACCGTGTCCCTCGACGAGGTGATCCAGCCGGCCCTGGCGAACGTCCCGGGCGACCAGGTCAAGGTCGAGGTGCCGGACAACCTGCCGGCCGTCGTCGCCGACCCGGGGCTCCTGGAGCGATCTTTGGCCAACGTCATCGAGAACGCCGTACGGCACGGCGGTCCCGAGCCGGTCCGCGTCACCGCGAGCGAGCACGGCGGCATGGTCGAGCTGCGGATCGCCGACCGCGGGCCGGGCGTCCCGGACTCTTCCAAGACCCGGATGTTCGAGCCGTTCCAGCGGCTCGGCGACCGGCCGCGCGGCAGCGGGGTCGGCCTGGGCCTCGCGGTGGCGCGAGGCTTCGCCGAGGCCGTCGGCGGCGACCTCCGCGCCGAGGACACCCCCGGCGGCGGACTGACAATGGTGTTCTCACTGCCGACCGGGACGAGCGGTACGGTGCGGGCAGGCAAGGGGGAAACGTGACACGAGTACTCGTCGTCGACGACGAGCCGCAGATCGTCCGCGCGCTGCGCATCAACCTGCGGGCCCGCGGCTACGAGGTCGACGCCGCCCCCGACGGCCGCACCGCCCTCGACCTGGCGGCGCGTCGCCATCCCGACGTCATCGTCCTCGACCTGGGCCTGCCCGACATGGAGGGCGCCGAGGTGATCAAGGGCCTGCGCGGCTGGACGAGCGTGCCGATCATCGTGCTGTCCGCTCGGCACGCCTCCGAGGAGAAGGTCGAGACGCTCGACGTCGGCGCCGACGACTACGTGACCAAGCCGTTCGGCATGGACGAGCTGCTGGCCCGGCTGCGTGCCGCCGTACGGCGGGCCGCCCCGCCCGAAGAGGACGCCGTGGTCGTCACCGACGACTTCACCGTCGACCTGGCGGCCAAGAAGGTCGTCCGCGGCGGCGCCGACGTACGCCTCACGCCGACCGAGTGGCACGTGCTGGAGGTGCTCGTGCGCAACGCGGGACGCCTGGTCAGCCAGCAGCAGCTGCTCCGCGAGGTCTGGGGCCCGTCGTACGCGAACGAGACCGGCTACCTGCGCGTCTACCTCGCCCAGCTGCGCCGCAAGCTGGAGAAGGACCCGTCCCGCCCCCGCCACCTGATCACCGAACCGGGCATGGGCTACCGCTTCGAACGCTGACCGTGAGGAGGAACGACGGCTCTGTGACATTAGGGGCCACGGGCGGACCGGTGAGGTGTCAGACTGCGGTCATGCCCGACGGTTCCTTGGCAGCGCTGATCACGGCCGGAGGAACGATCGCCGGTGTCGCGGTCACGCTGTGGGGCACGGTCCGGCGGGAGTCCGTCCAGGCCGAGCGCGAGCGCGGAAGGCTGGCTCTGGAGGCCCGGCAGACCGCGTACGGCGAGCTGCTCGGCCCGGCGATGCAGCTGCGTGTCGAGCTCGAGCTGGCCGGCCAGCGATCATGGCGTGACCTGGACGTCAAGCTCGCCGCCGTCGACGAGCACGCGCGCATGGTGGGCCAGCGAGCCTCCCACGTGGCGGTGCTCGCTCCCGAGCTGGCCGACGCCGCCCGTGCGCTCGCCGCCGCCGCCACGGCCCTGGCGGCCTTCGCCGCCCGGAACGCCGAGTTGAAGTACGACCCCGGGCCCGAGACGAGGTTCCTGATCGGCGAGATCAGGGCGCCGATCGACTTCAGCGCCTTCGACGCGAGGCTGGAGGAGATGTATCAGGCGGTCGAGGCCGACCTCGGCGGCCGTCAGCCGGGCGGGCGCGGGTCGTCCGGCCGGTGGGCGTGGATGCGGCGGGCGTCCCGCCGCTGACGCGGCGGCAGGTCCGGGTTGCGGGCGGCCTCCGCGCGCCGGGCGAGGTCCGCCGCCGTGTCGTCGTCGCCGCGCAGCCTCGCGACCCGCGCGGCGTACAGCAGCACCGGGCCGCTGGTGGGGGCCTCGTCCAGCGCGACCGTGAGCTCCCGCTGCGCCTCGTCGAACCGCCCGAGCGTGGCCAGCGCGAGCGCCCGGGCCGCCCGGGTGACCGGCCGGAGCCGCCGCACGCGGTCGAGATCGCGTAGGGCCGCTTCGGCGTCGCCGAGGTCGGCCAGGAACTCGCCTCGCGTGCGCAGGATCTCCGGCGCGTCGCCTTCGGCCGACAGGACGCCGTCCAGGACGGTGATCGCCGCACGCGTCTGCCCGAGCTCCCAGAGCGCCCGGGACAGCTCGGCCTGCACGGTGAGGTCGGTGGGGAGGCGTTCGGCGGCGGCGTGCAGCTCTTCCAGGGCCTCGGTCCGACGGCCGTCCGCCAGCCGGAGCTGGCCGATGGCCGCGAGCAGCCGGCCGACGGCCACGCGGTCCTGCCGGGCCTCGAACAGGGAGGCCGCCGTCTGGTAGTGCGTCTCCGCCTCCCTGCGCAGGCCTCGCCCGTGCGCGACGTTGCCGAGCAGGGACTCGGCCTCCGCGCGCAGCCGCAGATCGGACGCGGGCCCGAGGCGTACGGCGGTGACCGCCTGGCGCTCGGCCCGCGCGAACTCGCCGCTCGCCAGGGCGCGCTCGGCGGCGCGCAGCCGCTCGGCCGGCCCGGCCGTGCTGGGACGGGTCTCGATCATCCGGCCGAGGGGCCCGATCAGCCGCGGATGCTGGAGTTCGTAGGTGAGCCCCCCGCCCGAGCGCTTCGACTTGATCAGGTGGAGGTCCTCGAGCGCGCGCAGCACGGGCGGCGGCATTCGCCGCACCTCGGGGGAGGGCTCCCGGCCGGTGTCGGCGAAGGCTCGCTGCATCCAGGATCTGAGTCTGCCGACCGGCACCTCGTACTGCTCGGCGACGTCGGCGAGGGCCCGCGCGACGTAGCCGGTCAGCGCGGGATGGCCGTCCGTGTGCGCCCGGACCACCTCGGCCGTGATGGCGCCGCCCTGCGGGGGCAGCGATCGCCACAGCCGCTCGCAGACGACCTGCGCGAAGGTGGGCTCGACGACCGGAGTGCCGGCACGGAGGTAGTCGACGAGCGACTCGGCGGCTCCGGGCGCGAACGACCGCGTCATCCCCCTGAGCGGCCCGCGGACGGCGTCCAGCGCCGCGTCGGAGTCCAGAGGAGCCAGCTGGAGCCGTGCCACGTCGCCGCCGAGGATCCGCTCATAGGGCCCGAGGTCGGGGAGGGACCCGTCGCGGATCGACAGCAGCAGCCGCAGCTGGCGGTGTTCGTCGAGTGCCTCGGCCAACTCCTCGGCGAAGGAGCGCCGGGCCCGCTCCCGCGCCTGCGGCCCGGTGACCAGCTCCTCGGCCTGATCGATGAAGGCCAGGAGGGGCAGCCGGCGGCCGAGGGCGTCGGTGCGGTGGGTCCGCCGGGTCAGGAACTCGGCGACCGACCATCCCGCGAGGCGGCTGACCGGCTGAGCGGGCGACCAGGACGACAGGAGCGCCAGGGTGTACGGGTTGTGCTCGGGCAGCGCCGCCGCCGGGAAGACCGAACCGTAGGACAGGCGACCGGCCGGGAGGACCTCGACCTCGTCCGAGCGCAGAAGCGGCCGTGCCCCGGCGTCGATCAGAGAGGTGCGGCCGGACCCGGACGGGCCGTGCAGGACGGTGACCCGATGGCCCCGCCACAGCTCGGCCAGGCGACGGGACACCTCTTCGCGGCCGAAGAACCCGGGGGCGTCGGCCGTGGTGAACGGGTGCGGCCCCACATAGGGGAGTCCGCTCGCCCGGAGCGTCATCGTCTCGATCGTCATGAGGCCCGGCCGATCACGGACGAAGGTCCCATAATGATCACCTGCCGTCACCGACGGTCACGTGACACCTACACGTCGCCCGGCGACGGTGCATGGCCGTCGCGCAGCCGTAGAGCGCTCACGGCGGACATGCCTCAGCCGTCCTGGAATCCCGCGACGGCCTCGGTGCCCCGCGACTGCGCGTCGACCAAGTGCCGAAGCGCCTCGGCCAGGCAGGACCCGTCGGCGGCGTCGAGATCGCCGAGGTCGAACCCGGTCAGGTCGATCAGGCCCTCGTCTGGAGCCGGATCGTCACTCGGCGTCGTCCTGTCGTCGCCCATGCGGCGCTCCCTGGCCCGTCCGTCGCAGTCGCACTCCGAGGCATTCCCCGCCAGGGCGATCGCAATCGCGCCGCCCGCGGTCATGTCTCTTCCTGTCTGTTAACTCATACACCCCCGAACGTGGGGCTGTCGATCCGTTCGAATGCGACACGGCCATGACCATTCGGGTTTTTAGGGTGTCCAATAAGGCGCGTTAGTGATGAACCGCGCGCCAGGCATGTAACCCGCGTTCCGGGCATTTATTACCCAACTGGACATCCATCTCTCGACTCCGGGCATTGGCCGCTGTGCGACCTGGGTAATGAGTGTTTAGATGAAGCCCGGTATTCGAAGTGCATAGCGGCGGCGGAGGCGGCCCGTGGAATCCGAGACGGTGGGCAGGGAGCGTTCGACGAGACGCGTGCCCCAGGTGTGGGGCAGGATCCCGCCACGCAACAAGAACTTCACGGGTCGCAAGGTGCTGCTCGACGGCCTGCACAATGGCCTGTCGAATCGCGTCACCGCCGTCATCCCGCAGGCCTTGCACGGCATGGGCGGCGTCGGCAAGACCCAGACGGTCATCGAGTACGCCTACCGTTTCCGGTCCGAATACGACCTGGTCTGGTGGATCTCCGCCGACCAGCCCGACCTGGTCCCCTCCTCGTTGGCCGGTCTCGCGCCCCGGCTCGGCCTGGAGTCGGCGCAGGCGGCGGGGATCGAGGACTCCGCGGCGGCGGTGCTGGACGCCCTGCGGCGGGGTGATCCCTACGACCGCTGGCTGCTGATCTTCGACAACGCCGGCGACCCGGAGAGCATCCTGCGGCTCATTCCGGCGGACGGGCCCGGACACGTGCTCATCACCTCCCGTAACCAGGAGTGGGAGAGCGCCGTGGACACCGTCGCGATCGACGTGTTCACCCGGCGCGAGAGCATCGAGTTCCTGCACCGCCGGGCGCCCCGCTCGATGACCGAGTCCGACGCCCAGGCGCTCGCCGAGAGCCTGGGCGACCTCCCTCTCGCCCTGGAACAGGCGGGCGCGCTCCAGTCGGTCACCGGGATGGCCCCCGACGAATACCTCGAGCTGCTCGGCAAGCAGCCCACCGAGCTGCTCAACCAGATCCGTGCGTCGGAGTACCCCGCCTCGATGACGGCGGCCTGGCAGCTCGCGGTGAGCAAGCTCGAACAGCAGCTCCCCGAGGCGATGCAGCTCCTGAGGGCGTGCGCCTTCTTCGGGCCGGAGCCCATCCCGCTGGACGTCTTCCGGCGCAACACCCTCACCGCCGAGTCGAAGCTGAGCCCGGTGCTGGGCAACGCCATTCGCCGCTCCCAGGTGGTCCGGATGCTCGGCCGGTACGCCCTCGTCAGGATCGACTCCGAAAGCCGGACCGTCCAGGTGCACCGGCTGATCCAGGCGCTCCTCCGCGAGTCTCTGCCCGTTGCCGAGCAGCAGGAGTTCCGCGAGGAGGTCCAGCGGCTGCTGGCGGGCGCCGCACCGGTCAACCCCGATGATGAGGCCACCTGGCCGCGCTACGCCGAGTTGGTCCCGCACGTGCGGCCGGCGCACATCGCGGAATCGACCGATCCGCGGGTGCGCAAGTTCGCCACCGACATCGTGCGCTACCTCACCGTCTGCGGCGACCTGACGACCGCCAGAGTCTTCGTCGAGGAGTTCCTCGAGGCCTGGCAAGCCGATGCCAATCCCGACGTGCCCGAGATCCTGGTGGCCAGGCGCCGGCTCAGCACGGTCCTGCGAGAGCTGGGCGAGTACCGCGCGGCCTACGAGATGGTCAAGGACACCCTCGAGCGCGCGCGTCGCGTGCTGGGTCCCGAGGATGAGACCACCCTCATGCTCATCAACGCGTTCGGCGCCGACCTCCGGGCGCGCGGTGAATTCGCCGAGGCGCTGCGCCATGACCAGACCTCGCGGGACCTGTATCAGTCCGTGTACGGCGAGCGCGACGGCCGTACCCTCGCCACGGTGAACAACCTGGCGCTCGACTACGCGCTGATGAGCGACTACCGGACGGCCCGCGACCTGCACGAGACGACGTTCAACGCGCAGAGCGAGGCGACCACCGGCGTCCGCAAGTCGCACGTCCTGTCGTCCTGGACCAACCTCGCGCGTGCGGTCCGGCTGTGCGGCGACTACACCGAGGCCCGCTTCCTCAATGAGGACGCCTACGACTTCGGGCGCCAGGAGCTCGGCGCGGAGAACAGCTGGACGTTGGGCGCAGGGAGGAATCTGTCGGTCGCGATGCGGCGGACCGGGGCCTACGAGGAGGCCCTCGAGCTCGCGCAGGACGTCTTCACCAAGTGCAGCCGGCTGATGGGCACCGACAGCCCCGACACCCTCGCGACGGCGATCTCCCTGTCCAACAGCCTGCGGACGGTCGGGCGGATCGAGGAGGCCTTCGAACTGGTCGAGAAGACCGTGGCCCGATACCCGCAGCTCTACGGCGACGAACACCCGTACTACTTCAGCTGCCTCGGTAATATCGCGCTGCTGCACCGCGTCCGCGGGGACTTCGAGCGGGCGCGTGAGCTGAACGAGAAGGCCCTTTCCGGCCTGCACGCCCGACTGGGCAAGGACCACCACTATCCGCTGACGGTCGCCATGAATCTCGCCAGCGACCGCAACGACCTCGGAGACGTCGAGGGCGCGCGTGAACTCGATGCCGACACCCTCCCGCGGCTGAAGACGGTGCTCGGCACCGAGCATCCCGCGACCCTGGGCTGCGCCGCCAACCTCGTGCTCGATCTGCGCGCGGTCGGCGCCGACGAGGAGGCCGAGGCGCTCGCGGCCGCCACGATCCTCAGCTACAACCGGACGCTCGGCCCCGAGCACCCGGACACGCAGGTCGCCGCCGAAGGACGCCGGCTCGACTTCGACTTCGACATACCGTCGATCGTCTGAGCCGCGACTTCCCGGCCGGGCGCCGCGCAGCCGGACAGCGGGCTTACGACACAGTGCGGTCTCAGGGGTGGGCGCGGTTGTGCAGGCGGTCTCAGAGGGGGCGCGGTTGCGCAGGCGGTCTCAGAGAGGGCGCAGTTGTGCAGGCGGTCTCAGAGGGGGGCGCAGTTGCGCAGGCGCCAGCGCGTTTGATGCCGCTCCGCGTCCCGGCGCGCCCGCAGAAGCGCCGGGGCGGGCACGTGCTCGGACTCCCAGTCCTCCAGCGTGCCCCGCATCGCGCTCACGAACGTCATCCCCTCCTCGGTGAGCTCTCCGCTGTCGAGGAGGGTCCTGGCCACCCGTAGCGCCGCGGTCCGCCAGCGCGCGAACTCCGTGTGCGCCCGGACGGCCGTCTCGCCCTGCTCATGGTGGCGCTGGCGCCGCCAGAAGCCGCTGACCCCCAGATGGGCGTACGCGCCGTGCAGCAGGCCCTCGACGGGCCGCGGATCCTCTCGCCACGGCGCGTAGTAACGCCGTTCGGCGTCCGGGCGTACCAGGGCGACGGTGTCCAGCACGGCCGCGAGCTTGGCGTGCTGAACCTCGTGGGCGAAGGTCACCGCCAGGCCGAGAGCGTCGACGGGACGGGAGGTCCCGACAGCGCCGAAGGTCTCCCGGGACGACGCGCTGCGTCGGCCGTACGGCGGCGTGGCGAGGGGCACGACGGCCCTGACGATCGTCTGGACCTCCGCCGCGGTGGTCCAGTGATGACGCGTCAGGAGTTCCCAGGCCCGCTCGAACAGCGACCCCCACTCGGCGGTGTCCTCCCGGTCGAGCCGGTCGCCGATCACGGCGCCCGGCAGGCGCCAGGGATCGAGATCGTCGATCAGCGCGCGGAAGTCGATGCCGCGCGCGGATACGGTCAGGGGCCGCAGGCCGTGCCAGCCCGGCGCGTCCGTGTGCGGATCGGCCGGCACCCTCACCCGGGCGCCGGGCGAGACCAACTCGGCGCCGGCACCGGACGACCGCACCAGGACCTCGGAGCCGGAAACGTCGGCGCGGCCCAGAGACGGCAGCATCACCGCGCCGTCCGCGGCCGGCACCCGGACGGCGCCGCGAACGCCCGCCTTGATCATGACCGCGGCGGCGATCGCGGCGAGTCCGGCTGGGGTGACGGGCGGGTGGTCCGCACCGCCGGCGGTGCCGCGGAGCGCGCGCAACGCGTCGAGCGCCCAGGCACCGACGGCCGGGTGGCTCAGCACCGGCTCGGCCTCCTCCGGATGGCGCCGCTGGAGATCGGCGAGCAGGAGGTACGCCTTTCGCGTCTGCTCGGCCTCGACGTGGCCCACCCGGCGGGCGGTGTCCATGAGGCCCCACAGCAGGAGCAGGCGCGCGCTCTGCTGGGTGTCGGCCAGCCGGCGCGTCACGGAGGCACCGCCCGATCCGCGTGCGAGAGCGTCCAGTTCGTCCCTGGCGAGCCGGTGGCGCGTGAACCGCATCGGCTCAGTACCGCTGGGGGGTGCGAGCGGTCAGGTCGACCCGGACGCGGTCTCGGATGTGCTCGATGAGCCGGAACAGGTCCGGGCAGTAGACGGACGGGTTGGCGAACCCCGTCCCGGCGCGGTACCGATGGACGTAGAGGCCGCCTCCGCAGACGCGCCGCAGCCGGCAGGACCGGCAGGTGGGTGCCAGCGCCTCGAGCCCGATCTGCCGGGCCGCGACGGCCGGCACCAGGAGCGCTGAGTCGAACGGATCGCGTTCCACGTGCAGGCCGGTGGCCGGAGCGCCGGGAAAGGCCGACTTGAGGGCCGAGACCTGCTCCATCGCGCCGTCGGTCTCGATGACGACCGTGGCGACCGGGGACAGGCCGACGTTCTCGGTCGTGCTCGTTCCGCCGAGCAGCAACTGCAGGATCTCCCCGAAGGTCCGCACGCGCGTCTCTTGGCGAGGGGCGTCGTACCACCGGTCGAACACGGCGGCGAGCCAATCCGCGTACGGGGCGTCGGGCGAGCCGGGCGTCCGGCCGGGCGGCGGCGTGCTCCAGTTGCCGTGCGGCAGCAGGAAGTCGATCTGCGGAGGGTCCCAGGCCAGGAGCGCCTCGTACGTGCGCACGGGAGGGTTGCGCAGGTCGACGGTGCTCAGCAGCCCAGCGAACAGGTGGCGGAACTCCTCGCCGGTGAGCAGGGCGAGCCCGGCCGTGACGGCGGTGTGGCTTCCGCGCCCGTCGGCCCGGCGGCGGTGCCGGTCGTGCGCCGTCTCGTCCCCGTCCAGGCTCACCGCCACGGTGACGTCCAGCTCGTCGAAGAGCCGGAGGAACGCGGTGTTCAGCCGGACGGCGTTGGTCTGGACGCGCACGTCGACGCAGGTGCCCGCGCCGACCGCCGTACGGATGGCCCGCACGGCGTACGCCAGCCGCTCGGCGCCGGCGAGGAGCGGCTCACCGCCATGGAGGACGACCTTGATCCGGTCCAGGCCGTGGGCGTGGACGTGCTCGGCGATGCGCAGGGCCGTCTGGTCGAGGACCGCGTGTGACATCCGCCGAGGGCGGGACCGCCAGCTCTGGTCGGCCATCTCGTACATGTAGCAGTAGTCGCAGGCCAGGTCGCAGCGGCTGTGGATCTTGAGGAAGAACTCCCGGAACGGGGTGGGCCGCCATCCTCCGGCGCGCAGCGTGGTGACGTCGAGATCGGCCGGCCACTCTTGATCGGATCGCGTGACACCTGGGCCGAGGTTCACCGTCACGCTTCATCCCCCGTGCGAGTCGGGCGCCGTTCAGGGCAGGTATCTGCCCTTGATACAGGTATACACCGACAACGATCATCACAATGTGTCATATGGCACGTGAGGAGGCGGCACTCCGCGGCGCGCGGGCGCAAGCCGGGATCCCCGTCCGCCGGGCCGGTGCGGCAGTAGCCGGTCGCGTCGCTCTTCCAGCGGTGGCAGGGCGTTAAGGAAGCGTTAAGAAGGAGAGTGGGCGCGTTAGGGCAGCGTTAGGAAACTCCGTTCGACCTGACCCCGGCCGGTTTGCTGGCAATCGTGAAGCAAGCCGTCTTGCAGATGCCCAAGCGCTTCCTCGTCGGCCGGCCGCTCCGGACCGGGCAGATGGGGGAGACGCTGCTGCCTAAGAAGCTGGCCCTCCCCGTCTTCTGCAGCGACCCTCTCTCCTCCGTCGCGTACGCGACCGAGGAGATCCTCCTCGCGCTCAGCCTCGGCGGCCTGGCGATGTTCTACCTGTCCTGGTGGGTGGGCGCGGGAGTCGTCTTCCTGCTCCTGGTGGTCACCGCGTCCTACCGGCAGACCTGCCACGCCTACCCCAACGGCGGCGGCGCGTACGCCGTCAGCCGGGCCAATCTCGGGGAGAGCGCCTCTCTGGTCGCGGCGAGCGCCCTGCTGATCGACTACGTCATGACCGTCGCCGTCTCCGTCGCGGCGGGCGTCGCCAACATTGTCTCCGCCTTCCCGTCGCTCGGCCCGCATGCCGTCGGCATCTCTCTGGTGTTGATCGTCGTGCTCGCGCTGATGAACCTGCGGGGGGTCAAGGAGTCGGGCACCGCGTTCGCGATCCCCACGTACGGCTTCGTGGTGTGCGTCTTCCTCATGTTGATCGTCGGCCTCGTCCGCATCCTGTTCGGGAGCGCGCCGACCGCCGAGTCGGCCGCCCTGGGGGTGCACGCGACGCACAACACGGTGGGGGCGGCGGCCGTCCTGCTCGCCCTGCGCGCCTTCGCCCAGGGATGTACGGCGCTGACCGGCGTCGAGGCCGTGAGCAACGGCGTGCCGAACTTCAAGCCGCCGAAGAGCCGGAACGCCGCCGCCACGCTGACGATCATGGGCCTGCTCGCCGTGACCATGTTCGGTGGCATCACGGTCCTCGCGCTCGCGACTCACGTGCACATCGCCGACAATCCGGCGCAACTGGTCGGCGCGCCGTCGGGCTACGAGCAGAAGACGGTCATCGCCCAGCTCAGCGCGGCGGTGTTCGGGCACGGGTCGGTCTTCTTCTTCCTGGTGCAGGCGTTCACCGCCGCGATCCTCGTGCTGGCGGCCAACACCGCGTTCAACGGCTTCCCGATCCTCGCCTCGATCCTCGGCGGCGACGGGTACCTGCCCCGGCAGTTCGCCCGGCGCGGCGACCGGCTCGTCTTCAGCAACGGCATCGTGATCCTGTCCCTGCTGGCGGGCGCGCTGATCTGGGCGTTCGACGCCAGCACCACCCGCCTCATCCAGCTCTACATCATCGGCGTCTTCGTCTCCTTCACCCTCAGCCAGTCCGGCATGGTCAAGCACTGGGGCGACGAACTGCGCCGGCTCGCCGATCCGGCGGCCCGGCGTTCCGTCCACCGGGCTCGGGCGATCAACCTCGTGGGGGCGCTCCTCACCGGACTGGTGCTGGTGATCGTGCTGCTGACCAAGTTCATGCACGGCGCCTGGATCGTCGTGGTGACGATGCCCCTGGTGTTCCTGATGATGAAGGGGATCCACCGGCACTACCGGCGGGTCGCCGCCGAGCTCGAACCGGGCGACAAGGACGTGCCGCTGCCCAGCCGCATCCACGCCGTCGTGCTCGTCTCCAGGGTGCACACCCCCACGCTGCGGGCGCTGGCCTTCGCCCGCGCGACCCGGCCGAACACGCTGACCGCGCTGAGCGTGGCGACGAGCCAGGAGGAGGCCGACCGGCTCGAGCGCTCCTGGGCCGAGCACGACATCCCCGTGCCGCTGACCATCCTCGACTCGCCGTACCGTGACATCACCGGACCGGTGCTGGACTACGTGACCAGGATCCGCCTCAAGAGCCCGCGTGACGTCGTCTGCGTCTTCATCCCGGAGTACGTCGTGGGCCGCTGGTGGGAGCACCTCCTGCACAACCAGAGCGCCTTCCGGCTCAAGGCGCGTCTGCTGTTCCGGCCGGACGTGATGGTCACCAGCGTGCCGTGGCAGCTCGGATCGGCCGAGGCGGCCCTCGCTCGGCATCCCGATGAGACCGAATTCGCGGCCCGCAAGAGGGTTCGCCCCGGTGCAGCGTGATTTAACCCTTGCGCGGTGGTCTGTTCCGTAGGGCGATGGCATACGCTTGCGAATCATGGACGAAGTGCCGGCCGGTACGGCGCAGGAGAGCCCTCAGGGCCCTCGAGGTCTGCGCGGCTTTCTGCGCCGCCTGACGTCGAGCAAGGCGGAGCTCGAGGCCGAGGAACTGCAGAAGACCACCGGCGAGGAGGGCGCCACCCCGATCAAGGAGTGCGCCGCGCGGCGACGCGCCTGCGTGGCGGGTACGCTACGTACCGTGACACTCCGACCGCGCGGCGGGGCCCCGTCCCTGGAGGCCGAGCTCTACGACGGATCCGACGTGATCAGCCTGGTCTGGCTCGGCAGGCGGCGCATCGCCGGGATCGAGCCCGGCCGCCTCGTGCGCGCCGAGGGCCTGGTGAGCGTCCAGGACGGCCGGAAGGTGATGTTCAACCCACGGTACGAACTGCGGGGAGGGTCATGACCGAGCGGAGCCGTCCGCAGGCCACGGACGGCGACGCCGCGGCCCGGCCGGTCGAGGACGCCGATGCCGCGGCCCAGCGGCGCGAGGACGACGCCGCCGACCCCGCGGCCCTGCGGGGCGACGACGACGCCGCTGAGACCGCGAGCCCGGCCGAGGCCGAGCACGCTGCGTACGACACCGTCGAGGAGGCGGTGCGCAAGCAGCTGACCAAGGCGCTCGGTGGCCCGCGCGGGGTGGTCGAGGCGGCGATCCCGACGATCGGCTTCACCGTCTCCTGGATCGTCAGCCACAAGCTTCAGCTGTCCCTGGGCATCGGGGCCGGCCTGGCCGTCGTGCTGCTGGCCGTACGGCTCGCGCAGCGCTCGACCGTCCAGTTCGTGCTCAACAGCATCTTCGGCATCGCGATCGCGGCGTTCTTCGCCCTCCGCTCGGGCAAGGCCGCGGACGCCTTCCTGCCCGGCATCCTCTACAACGCCGGCTACGCCGCGGCGATGCTCCTGTCCATCGTCGTGCGCTGGCCCGTCGTCGGGTTCCTCATCGGGTCCGTCACGGGCGATCCGACCGCCTGGCACCGCGACCGCGACACCGTCCGGCTCTGCTCCCGCCTCACCTGGCTGCTGCTGATCCCCTGCCTGGTGCGGGTCGCCGTGCAGTACCCCCTCTACCTCGCGGGGCACGTGGGCTGGCTCGGGGCGTCCAAGGTCGTGCTGGGCTGGCCGCTGCAGGTCGCGGCGCTGGCCGCCATGGTCTGGGTGCTCGCCCGGGGCCGTACCCCCATGGAGCCGGCCACGGGCGCGCCGAAGTCCTGACGCGGCCCCGTCCGCCCGGCCGACGCCCTCAGGGAGCGTCCGGCGGCGTAAAAGCCTGCGGTGCCTTCCAAGGAGCGTTTGCGGCGTACATGCCCGCGGTGCCCCCTCAGGGGGCGCCCGGCGGCGTACGCGCCGATGGTGCGTGCGCCGCAGGAGAGCGTCCAGCCGACGCCCTCAGGGAGCGTCCGGCAGCGTAGGCGCCGATGGTGCGTGCGCCGCAGGAGAGCGTCCAGCCGACGCTCTTAGAGAGCGTCCGGCGGCGTACGCGCCGACGGTGCGCCGCAGGAGAGTGTCCGGCGGCGCGCGCGTCGGTGCGGCGACGGCGAGGTCAGTGCGCCGACAGCAGATCGCCGAGCTCGTCCTCGACGTCCTGGCTGGCGACGAACATCAGCTCGTCCCCGGCCTCCAGGGTGTCGTCCGGGGTCGGCACCAGCACCCGGCCCTCCCGCAGGATCGCCACCAGCGCCGTGTCGCGCGGCCAGATCACCGAGCCGACCAGCTGACCGGCCAGCGGCGCGTCGTCGGGCAGGGTCAGCTCGACGAGGTTCGCCTCGCCCTGCCGGAAGGTCATCAGCCGGACCAGGTCACCGACGCTGACCGCCTCCTCGACCAGCGCGGACAGCAGGCGCGGCGTGGAGACCGCGACGTCGACGCCCCAGGACTCGTTGAAGAGCCATTCGTTCTTGGGGTGGTTGATCCGCGCGACGACGCGGGGCACGCCGTACTCGGTCTTGGCCAGCAGCGACACGACGAGGTTGACCTTGTCGTCGCCGCTCGCCGCGACGACGACGTGACAGCGCTCCAGCCCGGCGTCGTCGAGCGAGGCGATCTCGCAGGCGTCCGCGAGCAGCCACTCGGCGCGCGGCACCGCCTCGACCTTGATCGACCGGGGGTTCTTGTCGATGAGCAGGACCTCGTGGCCGTTCTCCAGGAGCTCCTGGGCGATGGAGCGGCCCACGGCGCCCGCTCCGGCGATGGCGACCCGCATTAATCCACCCTCTGCTCGGGCCGCTGGGACACGGCGTCGTTGATACGTTCGATGTCGCCGGAGGCCGCCATCACGTGGACGACGTCGCCGTCCTGGATGACGGTGTCACCGGTGGGCACCAGCGCCTCGCCCATGCGGGACAGGTACGCCACGCGGGTCTTCGCGGCCTCCTCCAGCGCCGAGACCTTCGCGCCGATCCACTTGGGATCCGTCTGCACCTCGGCGAGCACGACCTCGCCGGTCGGGTCGCGCCACAGCGACGACACGCCCTCGGGCAGCAGCCGCCGGATCATCTGGTCGGCGGTCCAGCGGACGGTCGCCACGGTCGGGATGCCGAGCCGCTGGTAGACCTCTGCCCGCCGCGGGTCGTAGATGCGCGCGACGACGTTCTCCACGCCGAAGGTCTCGCGGGCGACCCGGGCCGAGATGATGTTGGAGTTGTCACCGCTGCTGACGGCGACGAAAGCGGAGGCCTGCTCGATCCCGGCCTCGACGAGCACGTCGCGGTCGAACCCGAACCCGGTGATCCGGCGCCCCTTGAAGCCCCCGCGCAGGCGGCGGAAGGCCTCGGGGCTCTGATCGATGATGGCCACGGTGTGGCCTTTGTCCTCCAGGATGTGGGCGAGGGTCGATCCCACTCGCCCGCAACCCATGATCACGATATGCACGGTCGTCCTTCCCAGCGCCGGTGCCGTCCGCTTGGCTCCCCTTGACCTGATGAAACCTACACAGGCCAGGGTGTCCAGAGCACTTCCTGACCCGTCTTAAGGGCGGCACTTGCATTCATCCCCCGGGCGAGGTGGATCTCACGGTTCCGGGAGCGACTAGCCTTACGTGTCGTGTCGAAGGCTCCCGACCTCGTCAAGAGGCTCCTGCTCGGCCGGGCGCTCCGCAGCGCCCAGCAACACGAGCAGACACTTCCTAAGACGATCGCCCTCCCGGTGTTCGCCAGTGACGCGCTGTCGTCCGTGGCCTACGCGCCCCAGGAGATCCTGATCGCCCTCGGCCTCGCGGGGCTGGCGACGTACCACTTCACGCCGTGGGTGGCGGGGGCGGTCATCGTCATCCTGGTCACCGTCGTGGCCTCCTACCGGCAGAACGTCCGGGCCTACACCAGCGGCGGCGGCGACTTCGAGGTCGCCACCACCAACCTCGGCAGCAACTCCGGCATCGTGGTGGCCAGCGCGCTGCTGGTCGACTACGTGCTGACCGTCGCGGTCTCCGTCTCCTCCGGGATCGAGAACCTCGGTGCGCTGCTCCACTTCATCCAGCCGCACCAGGTCCTCGCGGCCGTCACGGTCGTCGCCATCTTGACGATCATGAACCTGCGGGGCATCCGGGAGTCCGGCGTCGCCTTCGCGATCCCGACGTACCTGTTCATGGCCGGCGTCTTCGGCATGCTGCTCTGGGGCTTCACACGGCTGGCGTTCGGCGCGCACCTGGAGGCCGAGACCGCCCATCTGACGGTCAAGGGGCCCCAGGTCGGCATCGGCGGCTTCGCACTCGTCTTCCTGCTGCTGCGCGCGTTCTCCTCCGGCTGTGCCGCGCTGACCGGCGTCGAGGCGATCAGCAACGGCGTGCCCGCGTTCCGGCCGCCCAAGGGCAAGAACGCCGCGACCACGCTGCTGCTGCTCGGCACCGTCGCCGCCTCCATGTTCGGCGGCATCGTCGCGCTCGCCTACATCACCAAGGCCAAGTTCGCCGATCCCGGCGTGAACACTCACCTGGTCAACGCCGCGGGCAAGGACGTCTCCGACCAGGACCCGGTGATCGCGCAGGTCGCCCACACGGTGTTCAGCAACTTCACGCCCGGGTTCGCCTACGTCACGGTGATGACCGCCCTCATCCTGGTCCTCGCGGCCAACACCGCCTTCAACGGCTTCCCGGTGCTCGGCTCGGTGCTCGCGCAGAACCGCTACCTGCCCCGCCAGCTGCACACCCGCGGCGACCGGCTCGCCTTCAGCAACGGCATCATCATCCTCGGCGCGATGGCGGGCCTGCTGATCTACGCGTACGACGCCTCGGTGACGTCGCTGATCCAGCTCTACATCGTCGGCGTGTTCGTGTCCTTCACGGTCAGCCAGACCGGCATGGTGCGCCACTGGAACCGCCTGCTGCGGACCGAGACCGACCCCGCCGCGCGCCGCCGGATGAAGACCTCCCGGGCCATCAACACCTTCGGCGGGTGCGTCACCGGCATCGTCCTCGTCGTCGTGCTCGTCACCAAGTTCCTGCTCGGCGCGTGGATCGCCTGTGTCGCGATGGGCGTCCTGTTCGTCATGATGCGGGGCATCCGGCGGCACTACGACCGGGTTGCCGCCGAGCTCGAGGCCACCGGCGAGGACGTCGCCCTGCCCTCCCGCAACCACGCCATCGTCCTCGTGTCCAAGATCCACCGCCCGACGATGCGGGCGCTGGCGTACGCGCGGGCCACCCGCCCCTCGACCCTCGAGGCGATCACCGTCGCGGTCGACCCCGAGGAGTCGCAGAAGCTCCAGGAGGAGTGGCTCGCGCGCGAGCTCACCGTGCCGCTGAAGATCCTCGACTCGCCCTACCGCGAGATCACCCGGCCCATCCTGGAGTACGTCAAGAGCGTCCGCCGGCGCAGCCCGCGCGACGTCGTGACCGTCTTCCTGCCGGAGTACGTCGTCGGCCGCTGGTGGGAGCATCTGCTGCACAACCAGAGCGCGCTGCGGCTCAAGACGCGCCTGCTGTTCCAGCCCGGCGTGATGGTGACGAGCGTGCCCTGGCAGCTCGCCTCGTCCGACCGTCTCAAGGGCCGGCAGGAGCCGCCGGCCCCCGGTTCCGTGCGCCGACCGTACGGCCCAGAGCAAGAAGTCGAATCGGAGGGGACCCGTGCCGCCGGTGGAATCGTCTGAGCTGATCGAACTCCAGATCGGAGCGGTCGCCAACGGCGGCTGGTGCGTGGCCCGGCACGAAGGGCGCGTCGTGTTCGTCCGGCACACCCTGCCGGGCGAGCGCGTCCTGGCCCGCGTGACCCAGGAGACCAAGCACTTCCTGCGCGCCGACGCCGTGGAGATCCTCGAGGCGTCTCCCGACCGGGTGCAGGCGCCCTGCCCGTTCGCCGGCCCCGGCCGCTGCGGGGGCTGCGACTGGCAGCACGCCTCCCTGCCCGCGCAGCGCCTCCTCAAGGCCGAGGTCGTCAAGGAGCAGCTCCGCCGGCTGGCCGGCGTCGAGCGCGACGTCGTCGTCGAGGAGGTGCCCGGCGCCCCCGACGGGCTCGGCTGGCGCACGCGCGTGCAGTTCGCGGTCCGCAGGGACGGCGTCGTCGGCCTGCGCAAGCACCGCTCGCACCAGGTCGAGCCGATCGACGAGTGCCTGATCGCGCACCCGCAGGTCGAGGTGCTCGGCATCGAACGCAAGCGCTGGCCCGGCGCGACCGGAGTCGAGGCCGTCGCGTCCGCCGGCACCGGCGACCGCCTCGCGGTCCTGTCCTCCAAGGGCCGGGTCCGCGTTCCCCGCATGGACGCCCCGGTACGCCTCGTCGGCGGCAGGCCGGACCGGCACGACCGCAAGGACCGGTCGAACCGGCCGAACAAGCCGGAGCGGCCGCCCTTCGTCCGGGAGGACGTCGCCGGACGGCTGTGGCAGGTCAGCGGCAGCGGATTCTGGCAGGTCCATCCCGGCGCCGCCGAGACCCTCGCCGAGGCGGTCGTCGACGCTCTGGAGCCCCGGAAGACCGACATCGCCGTCGACCTGTACTGCGGCGCGGGCCTGTTCGCGGGCGTGCTCGGAGAGGCCATCGGCCCGAGCGGCCTCGTGGTCGGGATCGAGTCGGACGCCCAGGCCGTGCGCGACGCCCGGTTCAACCTCCGCGACCTCCCGCATGTCTCCGTGGAGCGGGGCGACGTCGAGACCGTCCTGCAGGAGATCCGGTTCGGCAAGGGAGAATCCACTCTGAACCGCGCCGACCTCGTCGTCCTGGACCCGCCGCGTACGGGCGCCGGCCGCGACGTCGTCAAGCGTGTCGCCGAGCTCGCCGGCCGCCGGATCGCCTACGTCTCGTGCGACCCCGCCACGCTGGCCCGTGACCTGGCCTTCTTCTCCGAACACGGCTGGACACTGTCCGGACTCCGCGCTTTCGACGCCTTCCCGATGACCCACCACGTGGAGTGCGTCGCGACGCTGGTCAGAGGCTGATCCGGCCGGCGGCGAGCTGCCACGGCGACGGATGGAAGGAACGGCACCAGACGTCGCCGGACCGCGTGGTGTGGCCGCAGCCGGACACTCAGAACTCACCGTCCGGTAGCTCCTGTAACGCCAACCGGGCGATGGGAGGTGTGACAATGCGGACCATGGAGCGCATCCGGCTTGACGACGGTGTCGTCGTCCACAAATGCTTGATCGCCCAGGGTGAAGACGGCTCGTGGTGGGCGCTCCACGACAGAGCGATCATGTGCTCTGACGACCGTGACGCGCTGCTTCTCCAGGTGGCCGCCGCGACCGGATGGCCGCCGAATCTCGATGACCTGCGGGGTCGTCTCGACCGGGCCATCGCGCGCGCCTTGCGTGAGCGTGCGGAGGATGAGGTGCTGAACGTCCGCCGGGAGATGATGGCGCCATGACGTTGAGCGCCGCTGACGGCAACGCGATCCTCAAGGACAATTTCGCCCCGTGGGTGCAGGACCTCGGCCTGGTCGTCGAGGAGATCGGCGACCGGTACGCGGTGCTGCGCCTGCCCTGGTCGTCGCGGCTGGCGCGGGAGGGCGGTTCGCTGTCGGGCCAGGCGCTGATGGCCGCGGCCGACACGGCGACCGTGATCGCGGTGTCGGCGGCGCGCGGGGCGTGCGTGCCCATGACCACGGTGCAGCAGTCCAGCACCTTCCAGCGCCCGGTGGTGGACACGGACGTGCTCGTCGCGGCGCGGCTCACCAAGATCGGTCGCACGATGGCCTTCGCGGACATCGAGATGACCGCGGACGGAGCCGTCGCCGCCCGCGCGAGCACCGTGTACGCCCTCCTCGACCGATGACCCGTCGGCGCGTCGACCGCCGAGGATCATGAAATTCCGCGACCAACTTCGCCGATTATTGCCGAGTTATGGCTGTTCGGAAGTGCGGCGAGGTCGGAGAAAGGCCAGTGCGAGCGCCCCGGTTGGAGGAAGCTGGCAGAGGGAGACCTGGCCGGTCACCGCCCGTCTCGGGCCGGTGGTGGCCAGGGACCGGGTGGTGCCGAAGGGGGGATCCGGTGAACGACGAGACCGTCGGCGACGGGGCGTTCCAGGGCATCGTGATGCCCTGTCAGATGTGCCTCGGCAGCGGCGAGCTGGTCACCCTGCAGAAGGACCCCGCCCTGCTCCGGAAAGGCGACTGCCCGCAGTGCGACGGGACCGGGCACATCCGCATCCGCTGCACCCGCGACGAGGTCGACGAGGTCATCCGCAGCCTGCCGCCCAGCCGCCTGCTGGTCGCCGTCCGGCAGGCCCTCACCGGCGTCGGACTGTGCCCCGTGTGCTTCGGATGCGGGGTCCTCGCGTCGGTCGAGTGGGACGAGGACCAGGTCCCCGTGCGCTACCTCGAGGCCGCCTGCCCGGCCTGCGAGGACCGCATGGGGCTGTGAGCCGTTACGCGGCGCCGTCGCGGCTCCTCAGGGGGACGCGGGCGGGTTCTGTGCCGTCGTCGCCGGGGGCGCCAGCTCCGGCCGGTGAGTGTGCGGGGCGAAATAGCCGGCGACGGCGGACAGGAGCGTGGTCGCCGCCGCGACGACCTCCGGGGGGACGTCGACGTGGGAGAGGTGCAGGATCCAGACGACGATCGTCACGAGGGCGCCGGCGATCGCGGCCGCGGTCACCTTCTTCTCAAGCACGGTCGGCTCCTTCACGTGGGGGGCTGATCGGAAACTATCTCCGTGTGTCCCGGCCGTTCAGGATCTCTGCGTGATCGCCCAGGTTTTTACCATCACGCTTTGTGACGACACGCCGACACGCTGCTAGGAGCCCTCCCGGGGGTCGGTTACAACGGGTCGTTGTCAAACCATCCGAGCACGTCACGGGGGACAACGATGATCGACTTCTCTGGCCGCGCCACGCGTGCCGGAACCCGGGGCATCGCGGCGGCGGCGGTCGTTTCGTGCTTTACGGTCATGCCGCAGCTCGCGTCTCACGAAACCGCGAACGCAGATGGGCCGGGGGGCTCGGCGTCGCGTACGCACGACCATCGGCCGGCGGGCCGGGAGCACGACGCCCGGCAGGGCGGGCGGGAGCACGACGCCCGGCAGGGCGGGCGGGAGGACGTCCGGCCAGGCGCGCGGGAGCACGACGTGCGCACCGGCGGAAAAGAGAACGACGGCCGGACCGGCGCGGGGAACGAGGCCGACCACCAGTCGGCGCCGGAACGGGATCACGGCGCCTCGGGCCGGGAACAGCAACACCGGCCGGCGGGCGTGGAGCGCGACCGCAACGGGCGGCGCCTCCCGCCGCGTACGCGGATCATCTTCGACACGCAGGCGCCGCAGGGACCCGTCGTGCCCGGCCGGACCTACAGCTGGCCGTACTCCGTCACCAACACCGGATCCGCGCCGGCCAAGAACGTCACGTTCACCACGAGGCCGAACCGCCACCTCAAGGTGGTCGCCACGCCGGAGAAGTGCCACTGGCGAGGCGGCAAGGACCTGATCTGCGACATCGGAGTCGTCCCCGGCGGGGGGACGAAGCGCGGCACGCTGACCGCGACGGTCGACCCGAACGCGCCGAACGGGCGGCCGCTGACCAGCCCGGCCAAGATCTCGTGGCAGGGGCGTCCCGGGTCCACGGCGCGAGAGGCGGCGTTTCCGCCCGTGAAGGCGTCGCGGCCCACCGACCTGGCGGTCACCGACAGTGCTCTTCCGGAGGTCGTACGGCCCGGGAGCGAGGTGCCGTACGAGATCTCGGTGACCAATGAAGGCCCCGTGACCGCCGAGGCCGTCGTGGTCCGGAGCTCCGTGGCGGGCGACCTGCTCGGCTCGCCCTGCGGTTCCCCGCTCGGTCCCGTGCAGACCCTCGCGGGGAAGATCGCGCCGCTGAAGCCCGCCGTTCCGGCGTGCGGGATCACGCAGGACAAGCCGCTGCGGACCGCGGAGGAGACACACGCGGACTCGCCGTGCGCGACGCAGGCCGCACCTCCCTGCGCGGCGCCGAACTCCGCGGCCGGGCATGCCTGCGGCGCGTGCGCGGGCGCACAGGCTCCGGCGGCGGGGCAGGCCTGTGGTGCGTGCGGGGGCGTGCGGCCCCCGGCGGGGCAGGCCTGTGGTGCGTGCGCAGGTGCGCGGCCTCCGGCGGCAGGGCAGTCCTGTGGCGCCTGCGCGGCGCAGCACGAGACCGCCCCGCCGGCGTGTGGCGCCGCCGTCCAGGGCACGCCGTGCGGTTCGTCGCCGGCACGGGTCGCGGTCGCGCCCGGCAAGGCCGACGCGGTCGGGGCCGAGAGCGGGATCCACCGCAGCGGTCCGGAGTCGCCGGTCGGCCCCGGGACCAAGGTCGACTCACCGACCCGGTCTGAAGGCAACGCGGAGGCCCCGGGCGGCGACACGCCCATCGTCATCGGCAAGGACCGGAACCACTGCGTCACCCAGGGCGCCGGCTTCATCTGCCCGCTCGGTTCGATTCCGCCGGGGAAGACCCGCACGCTCCGGCTGGCCGTCCGCGGCCGGCCGCACGCCCACCCCGGCAGGTTCCGCTGCGTCAGCACGGTGGGCTCCGGAACGCCCGACGAGAACCCACGGAACAACAGCGTGGCGTGCCACACGCGCAACGCCCGGCCGATCCCCGCGCGACCCGTGAGCGGCCGGCCTGTGGGCAGCCGGCCTGTGGGCGGCCACCGCCTGCCCCACACCGGCTTCCCCTACGGGACGGTCGCGCTGGGCGGTCTCGGGCTGGCCGGCGCGGGGCTGCTCCTTCTCCGGATCGGTCGCCGGCGGAGCGAAGAAGGTCAGATCCGGTAGTGCGGGGGCGGCGGCGGAGTAGCAGGATGGAAGACATGCTTCTGCGGATCTTCACAGAGCCCCAGCAGGGGGCGAGCTACGACACCCTGCTTCGCGTCGCCAAGGCCACGGAGGAGTACGGCTTCGATGCGTTCTTCCGCTCGGACCACTACGTGAAGATGGGGGACGTCGGCGGTCTGCCGGGCCCGTCGGACGCCTGGATCACCCTGGCCGGGCTGGCCCGGGAGACCCGGCGGATCCGTCTCGGCACGCTCGTGACCGCCGCGACCTTCCGGCTGCCCGGTCCGCTGGCCATCTCCGTCGCGAACGTCGACCAGATGAGCGGAGGACGCGTCGAGCTGGGCCTGGGCACGGGGTGGTTCGAGGAGGAGCACACCGCGTACGGCATCCCGTTCCCCAGCCTGGCCGAGCGGTTCGACCGGCTGGAGGAGCAGCTGCGGATCGTGACGGGGCTGTGGGAGACCCCGACCGGCAAGACCTTCTCGTTCGAGGGGAATCACTACCGGCTGGCCGAGTCTCCCGCGCTGCCGAAGCCGGCGCAGCAGCCCCACCCGCCGGTGATCATCGGCGGGGCCGGCGCCAAGCGCACGCCGCGGCTGGCCGCGCGCTACGCCGACGAGTACAACGTGCCGTTCCACCGGCTGGAGGACACCCGCTCGGCGTACGAGCGCGTGCGCGCGGCGTGTGAGCACGGCGGCCGGTCCTGCCAGTCGATGACCTTCTCGGCCGCGCAGGTCGTGTGCTGCGGCCGGGACGAGGCGGAGCTCGCGCGGCGGGCCGACGCGATCGGCCGCAAGGTCGACGAACTGCGGGAGAACGGCCTGGCGGGCACGCCCGCCGAGCTGGTCGACAAGATCGGGAAGTTCCAGGAGATCGGTGCCGAGCGGATGTACCTCCAGGTGCTTGATCTCGACGACCTGGATCACCTCGAGCTCATCGCGAACGAGGTCCTCCCGCAGGTCTGACCGCCTCGCCTCGTTGATCGTCCGGGACCTGTGGGTCCCGGACGATCTTCTGCGGCAGAATCCCGGCATGCCATCCGCGCAGCCGTTGAACTCCCAGGATCCCGCCGCCGTCGGCGGTTACCGACTGATCGGCCGCCTGGGCGCCGGCGGTCAGGGAGTGGTCTTCCTCGGCGAGTCGCCGTCGGGCGAGCGGGTGGCGGTCAAGCTCCTGCGGTTCGGCGGCGACGCGCGCGAGCGGCGTTACTTCGTCAAGGAACTGGCCGCCGCGCGGAAGGTCGACCCGTTCTGTACGGCGCGGATCCTCGACGCCGACGTCGAGGGCGACCTGCCGTACATCGTCAGCGAGTTCATCGACGGGCCGTCGCTGCGCCAGGTCGTCCGCGAGGACGGGCCGCTGCGCGGCTCGGCACTGCACCGCCTCGCGATCGGCACGGCGACCGCTCTCGTCGCCATCCATCAGGCGGACGTCGTCCACCGTGATTTCAAGCCCGCCAACGTCCTGCTGGGCCCCGACGGTCCGCGGGTGATCGACTTCGGCGTGGCACACGTCGTCGACGCCACCATCAGCGGCCACGTCACCGGCACACCCGCCTTCATGGCGCCCGAACAGCTGCGGAACGAGCCGCCGGGACGGGCGACGGACATGTTCGCCTGGGGCGGGACGATCGTGTACGCCGCGACGGGCCGGGCACCGTTCGGCGAGGACCATCTCGGCGCGGTGGTCAGCCGGATCCAGCACGTGCCGCCGGACCTCGGCGACCTCGACGGGCCGTTGCGGGAGATCGCGGCGGCCTGCCTGGACAAGGACCCCGCCCGGCGGCCGTCGGCGCGGCAGGCACTGTCCTGGCTGCTCGGCGAGGAGGTCCCGCGGTCGCCCGGCGACGAGGGCTCGCGGTCGCCGGGCGAGGAGCACCTGCTGTCGCTGAGCGAGGAAGGCCCGCGGTCGCCCAGCGACGAGGGCCGGCGGTCGCCCGGCCAGCAGGACCGGCGTTCGCCCGGCGGGGAGCGCGCGGCGGGCGAGGCCCTCCCCTGGGATCCGCGCCGCCGCACGGAGGAGGCGGCCCTCGACGCCACGATGTCTGTCACGGCACCAGGCCCCGCCCCGACCGACCGGTCCGGGCGGGAGGAGGGCGGGTGGTCGGCCGTCGCGGGGGCGACGCCACCGCGTCGGCGTCGGACGCTGCTCGCCGCCGGTTCCGCCGTGGTCTGCGTGGCCGCTCTGGCGGTCGCCGCCGCGACCCTTCTCCCGGGGAGGTTCCGTCCCGGCCGTGCCCGGACCTCGCCCTCACCGACGCCCGCGGCGAACCTCACCTGGTTCGACACGCTCGGCCTGCCGCTGCGCACCGGCTGGACCGTCGCCGACACCGGCACCGGACGGCACGTGCTGACCCGGCCGTGCGCGAAGCCGAAGGAGGGCTTCTTCGAGACGACGTGCACCGGGTTCTGGGTCATGGGCCCGAAGCAGATCAGCCGCGCGTCGGAAGGCTTCGGCGCTTACCAGGCGGGACGCCGGATGTACTATCCGTCGTCCGGCGCCGAGCCGTGCCCGGGCCTGCCGAGCGCCTTCATCGTCACGCCGCAGAAGCCGCGCTTCACCGAGTCGCGTCAGATCGGCGGGCGCCCGGCGACGTACAGCGAGTACGTCGTCGACTGCGTCGACCAGGCGAATCCCCAAGAGACGGTCAACGGATACACCGAGCGCGAGTGGTATGTCGCCGATCGGCAGGTCCTCATCGTCGACGTCGACGCCGACCCGGACATCCCGGGCGTCATCGCCAAGGCGTCCTGGCGCTGAACGGGCGTTGACTCTGATCGAACAGGGCGTTTCGCCGAGTCGCGCGGCCGTCACGATCGGAAGAACGCCCGGGCTTGGGAAAACCGGTGGGGGATATGCCACGACATCCGGAACACTGTGCCGTGTGCTGCTGACGATCACTACGACCGCGCGCCCGGCCACCGACCTCGGGTACCTGCTGGTCAAGCATCCCGAACGCGTGCAGGCGTTCGAGCAGTCCTTCGGCACGGCGCACGTGTTCTACCCCGACGCGTCGCCCGACACGTGCACGGCGGCGCTGCTCCTGGACGTCGACCCGATCAAGCTGGCCAAGGCCCGCAAGACGCCGGACCTCTCGCTCGGCCAGTACGTCAACGACCGGCCGTACGCCGCGTCCTCCCTCCTGGCCTCGGCGATGGCGAACGTCTTCCGGACCGCGATGCGCGGCGCCAGCCGCGACCGTGCGGAGCTGGCGGCCACGCCGATCCCACTGACGATCACGCTGCCGGCGCTGCCCTGTCGTGGCGGCCCGGACGCCGCCAGGCGGCTGTTCGAGCCGCTCGGCTGGCGGGTGGAGGCGCGGCCGGTCCCGCTCGACCCGGAGTTCCCGCAGTGGGGTGACTCGCGCTACGTGACGCTGACGCTCGAGGGCGAGCTGCGGCTCTGCGACGCACTCAACCAGGTGTACGTCCTACTGCCCGTCCTCGACGACGCGAAGCACTACTGGATCGCCTCCGACGAGGTCGACAAGCTGATCCGGGCGGGGGAGGGCTGGCTGGCGGCCCACCCGGAGCGCGGCCGCATCACCCGCCGCTACTTGGCGAACCGGCGGGGCCTCGTCCGTACGGCCCTGGCCCGGCTCGCCGACGCCGACGACGCGCCGGACGACGCGCTCGACCGCGACCCGATCGACGAGGAGCCGCCCCCGGTCGATCCGACGGCCGCCGAGCCGGGTGACGCCGAGCCGGAGCGCGCGGCGGCCGTCCCGCCGGTGCCGCTCGCCGAGCGCCGGATCCAGGCGGTGCTCGACACCCTGCGGGCCGAGGGGGCGCACACGGTCATCGACCTCGGCTGCGGCTCCGGAAAACTGCTGTCCCGCCTGCTGCAGGACCCGTACTTCCACTTCGTGACCGGCACGGACGTCTCACCACGGGCGATCATGATGGCCCAGCGGCGACTCGCCCGCCTGCCGCGTCAGCAGGAGGAGCGCCTCAACCTGTTCACCGGCGCGCTCACGTACGCCGACGACCGATTCCACGGCCACGACGCGGGGGTGCTGATGGAGGTCATCGAGCACGTGGACGTGCCGCGGCTGCCTGCCGTCGAACGCGTCGTGTTCGGCGACGCGCGGCTCCGCGTCGTGGTCGTCACGACCCCGAACGCCGAGTACAACGTGCGCTATGAGGAGCTCACCGGCTTCCGGCACCCGGACCACCGGTTCGAGTGGACCAGGGGAGAGTTCCGGGAGTGGGCGGAGAAGGTCGCCCGGACGTACGGCTACCAGGTCCGGTACGTCCCGGTCGGCGACGAGGATGGTGAGGTCGGCCCGCCGACCCAGATGGGGGTGTTCATCCGATGACGGAGCTCAAGATCCCGGAGATGGCGCTCGTCGTGCTGGTCGGCGTGTCGGGCTCCGGCAAGTCGTACTTCGCGCGCCGCCACTTCGCCCCGACGCAGGTCGTCTCGTCCGACTACTGCCGGGCGGTCGTCTCCGACGACGAGAACGACCAGTCGGCCACCGCCGACGCCTTCGACCTGCTGCACCACATCGTGCGGACCCGTCTGCGGCGCGGCCTGCTCACGGTCGTCGACGCGACGAACGTCCAGCCGCGCTCCCGCGAGCAGCTCGTGCGGATCGCCAAGGAGCACGACGTGCTCGCCGTAGCGATCGTGCTGGACGTCCCCGAGTCGGTCGCGATGGAGCGCAACGCCGCACGGGCCGACCGCGACCTGCCGGACCACGTCGTTCCCCGGCAGCGCCGGGAGCTGCGGCGTGGCCTGCGCGCGCTGAGTCGGGAGTTCAAGCGCTCGTACGTGCTGGGCGGCGAGGAGATCGACCAGGCGGTCGTCACGTACGAGAAGCCGTGGCCGGACCGGCGGCACCTGACCGGCCCGTTCGACCTGATCGGCGACGTGCACGGCTGCCGGGCCGAGCTGGAGGACCTCCTCACCGCGCTCGGCTACGCCGTCGAGCGCGACCCGCTCGGCCGTCCCGTGGGCGCCGCGCACCCCGAGGGCCGTACCGCGGTGTTCCTCGGCGACCTCGTCGACCGCGGGCCGGACACCCCTGGCGTGCTCCGCCTGGCCATGGGCATGGTCGCCGCCGGGACCGCGCTGTGCGTCCCCGGCAACCACGAGAACAAGCTCGTACGCGCCCTCAAGGGCCGCCGGGTCACGGTCGGCCACGGGCTCGCGGAGTCGCTCGACCAGCTCGCGAACGAGCCGGAGGAGTTCCGCGCGGAGGCGCTGGCGTTCATGGACGGCCTGGTCAGCCACCTCGTCCTCGACGGAGGACGCCTCGTCGTCGCGCACGCGGGGCTGAAGGAGGCCTACCAGGGGCGGGCGTCGGGTCGCGTACGGTCGTTCGCCCTGTACGGGGAGACGACGGGGGAGACGGACGAGTACGGCCTGCCGGTGCGCTACCCGTGGGCGAACGACTACCGGGGCGCGGCCATGGTCGTGTACGGGCACACGCCCGTGCCCGAGCCGGAGTGGATCAACAACACGCTCTGCGTCGACACCGGCTGCGTCTTCGGCGGCCGGCTGACCGCGCTGCGCTACCCGGAGAAGGAGCTCGTCGCGGTCCCGGCCCGTCAGGTCTGGTACGAGCCGGTCCGCCCGCTCGTGGACGAGGCCACGCCCTCCGGGGCGCACCGGGAGTCCGGTGTGCTGCGGGTCACCGACGTCCAGGAAGCGGTCGAGACCCGGCTGATGGGACGCGTCAACGTCCGGGACGACAACGTCTGGCCGGCGTTGGAGGTCATGAGCCGGTTCGGGGTCGACCCCCGCTGGCTGGTGTACCTGCCGCCGACGATGGCGCCCACGCCCACCTCCGCGCTCGACGGCTTCCTCGAGCACCCGGCCGAGGCGTTCGAGGCCTACCGGAGGCAGGGCGTCACGCGGGTGGTGTGCGAGGAGAAGCACATGGGCTCGCGGGCCGTCGTGGTCGTCGCCCGGGACGCCGCGACCGCCGCCGGCCGCTTCGGCGTCGACGACGGCACCACGGGAGCGGTCTACACGCGGACCGGCCGGCCCTTCTTCCCGGACCCGGCGACCACGGAGGAGTTCCTGGAGCGGGTCCGTACGGCCGCCGGGGGCCTGTTCGAGGAGCTCGAGACCGGGTGGCTCGTGCTCGACTGCGAGCTCATGCCGTGGTCGGCCAAGGCCGTCGAACTGCTGCGCACGCAGTACGCCGCGACCGGCGCCGCCGCCCGGGCCGCCCTGCCGATGGCCGTCGACGTCCTGGACCGGGCCGTCGCGCGCGGCCTGGACGTGGGGGCGCTGCGCGACCGCGTCGCGCGCCGCTCCGTGAACGCGGAGCTGTTCCGGGACGCGTACGCGCGCTACTGCTGGCCCACGGAGGGGCTGAAGGGGCTGCGCCTGGCGCCGTTCCAGGTGCTGGCCGGGGAAGGCCGCTCCCACGCCGAACGGGACCACCTCTGGCACCTGGCGACCGCCGACCGGCTGGCCGCCGCCGACGGGGAACTGTTCGCGGCGACGCGGTCGTACGTCCTCGACCTGTCCGGTGACGAGTCCGGCGCGATCGCCTGGTGGACGGGGCTGACCGCGGCCGGCGGCGAGGGCATGGTCGTCAAGCCGCTGCCGCCGGACGGGGACGGTGGCCCTGTGCCGGTCGGCCGGGACGCGGGCGACGGAGCGGGGCGTGTGGGCGATGGTCCGGCGCCGACCGGCCCGGACGGGCAGCGCCGCCTCGTACAGCCCGGCCTGAAGTGCCGTGGGCGGGAGTACCTGCGGATCATCTACGGGCCGGACTACACCGAGCCGGAGCACCTGGACCGGCTGCGGCAGCGGTCACTGGGCCGCAAGCGGTCGCTCGCCATGCGGGAGTACGCCCTCGGCCTGGAGGCCCTCGACCGGCTGGCCGCCGGAGAGCCCCTGTGGCGGGTGCACCAGGCGGTGTTCGGCGTGCTCGCCCTGGAGTCCGAGCCGGTGGACCCGCGCCTGTGACCAGGTTCCGATGAGCGATGCGCCGCCCGCGGGCCGACGGTGATCCGTCCCGCGGGCGGCGTCTCGAGATCGATCTTCCGCCGGGCGCGCTGAGGTCGTACGTTCGACGGGACCGCTTCCCGCGGCCCGGAGACGAAAGGTCGATCCATGGCACCTGCCGACGTCCCTCTGCTCGACGGCCCCGTTGACATCCGAGGCGCGCTCGACCTGGAACGCACCAAGGCCGGGCTGCGGCCCTGGCGGCTGCCGAGCTGGACGAGGCCGCAGTTCCCGACCCCGTTCTGCGAGAACGTGGTGGCCCAGCCGTCCGGCGTGCGCATGGTCTTCGGCACCGAGGCGACGGCACTGGACCTCGACGTGCTCATCACCAAGACGATGGACGTGGCCGCCGGCGAGGTGCGGCCCGGCGGCGTGTTCGAGCTTGTCGTCGACGGCACGCCGGCCCAGCGGGTCGCCACCCCGGACGGCAAGGTGCTGGTGCTCGACCCGGCCGGGGTGAAGCCGCCCGAGATCCAGCCGGGAGAGCCCGCCACCGTACGCTTCGGGCCGCTGCCGCCCGGGCACAAGCAGGTGGAGATCTGGCTGCCCCAGAACGCCCAGGTCGAGCTGATCGCGCTGCGCGCCGACGGGCCGGTGAGCCCGCCGGAGCCGGACCCCCGGCCGCGCTGGGTGCACCACGGGAGCTCGATCAGCCACTGCGGGGAGGCCGACAGCCCGTTGGGCACCTGGCCCGTCGTAGCCTCGCGCGCCGCCGACGTGAACGTCCTGAACCTCGGGTTCAGCGGGAACGCGATGCTCGACCCGTTCACCGCCCGGACGATCCGTGACCTGCCCGCCGACTGGATCAGCCTCAAACTCGGCATCAACGTCGTCAACGCCGACGCGATGCGGCTGCGGGCCTTCGAACCGGCGGTCCACGGGTTCCTCGACACCGTACGGGAGGGGCACCCGGACACCCCGCTGCTGGTGATCTCGCCGATCCTGTGCCCGATGGTCGAGGACCGGCCGGGCCCGACCCTCCCCGTCGTGGAGGACGGCGTCCTGCGCTTCGACGCGGCAGGCGACCCGGCGCAACTGGCCGCGGGCGCGCTGAGCCTCTCGGTGATCCGGGACGCCCTGCGCCGGATCGTCGCCCAGCGCTCGGCCACGGACCCGAACCTGCACTACCTGGACGGCCGGGAGCTGTTCGGTGAGTCGGACCTCGCCGACCTGCCCGACGCGCTGCATCCCAACGCCGCCGGGTACCGCCGGATGGGGGAGCGCTTCGCCAAGCTGGCCTTCGCTGACAACGGCCCGTTCGCCCGCTGACGCGCGCCCGCCGGCTCGCGAGATGCTCGCCGAGCCGGCCGTTGGGTGACGCCGGGCGCCGAGGTCGGCCGGTCGTCACCCGCGCCGCTGACCGTCACCCGGCCGCCGGCGTCCACGTGGGCGCCGGCGGCCGGTCGATCCGCTCAGTCGGCGGACACCTCGCGGCCGTCCTCCGACCAGAGGGTGTGGAAGACGCCGTCCCGATCGTTGCGCCGGTAGGTGTGCGCGCCGAAGTAGTCGCGCAGACCCTGGATCAGCGAGGCCGGGCCGCTCTCGCGGCGGAAGCCGTCGTAGTAGGCCAGCGCCGAGGAGAACGCCGGCGTGGGCACGCCCAGCTCCACCGCCGTGCGCACGACCCGGCGCCAGGCGTCCTGGGCGCCCGCGACGGCGTCCCGGAAGTAGTCGTCGAGCAGGAGGTTCGACAGCTCCGGGTCGCGGTCGTACGCGTCCTTGATCCGGTTGAGGAACTGCGCCCGGATGATGCAGCCGCCCCGCCAGATCGTCGCGAGCGTGCCCGGCTCGACGTCCCAGCCGTACTCGTCGGACGCGGCGCGGATCTGCTCGAAACCCTGGGCGTAGGCGACGACCTTCGAGGCGTACAGCGCGTCGCGCACCGCGTCGACGAAGTCCGCGTCGACCTGTCCGCCTGCCGGGCCCGGCAGGATCTTCGACGCCTTGGTCCGTTCGTCCTTGCGTGCGGACAGCGCCCGCGCGAACACCGCCTCGGTGATCGCGGTGACGGGAACGCCGAGCTCCAGGGCCGACTGGGCGGTCCAGCGGCCGGTGCCCTTCTGCTCCGCCTGGTCGAGGATGACGTCCACGAGCGGCTTGCCGGTCGCCGCGTCGGTCTGCGCGAGCACCTTCGCGGTGATCTCGATGAGGAACGACTCGAGGTCGCCTTCGTTCCACTGGTCGAAGACCTGCGCGATCTCCGGGGCGCTCAGCCCGGCGGCGTGCGTGAGCAGGTCGTACGCCTCGGCGATCAGCTGCATGTCGGCGTACTCGATGCCGTTGTGCGCCATCTTGACGTAGTGGCCGGCGCCGTCCGGGCCGATGTAGGCGCAGCACGGGGTGCCGTCCACCTGCGCCGCGATGGCGGTGAGGATCTGCTCGACGGGCTCGTACGCCTCGCGCGGGCCGCCCGGCATGATGCTGGGCCCGAGCAGGGCGCCCTCCTCGCCGCCGGAGATCCCGGCGCCGACGAAGTGGAGGTCGTGCTCGGCGAGCTCGGCGACGCGCCGCCGGGTGTCCGCGTAGTGCGAGTTGCCGCCGTCGATGATGATGTCACCGGCGTCGAGCAGCGGGATGAGGTCCTTGATCACGGCGTCGACGGGCGCGCCCGCCTTGACCATGATGATGATCCGGCGGGGCCGGTCGAGTGCGGCGACGAACTCCTCGAGGGAGTAGGCGGGCGTGAAGTCGCCCTCGCCTCCGTGGTGTTCGATGAGCTGCTTGGTGCGGCTCTCGGTCCGATTGTGCACGGCCACCGGGAACCCGTGGCGCGCGATGTTGCGCGCGAGGTTCTGGCCCATGACGGCGAGCCCGGTGACACCGATCTGGCTACCCATGAAGACGACACTAGCCAGCGCGGTCGGCCGGGGTCTCGGAGGGCTCGGCCGCGCGTCGGCGGCGGGCGCGGCCGCCGGCGACGCGCGGGACGCCTCCCTCATCTCGACGTCCGGTCGGTGGTTCGATTCGGCGCTCGTTCATTCGGATGAATCGGCCGCCCGTATTGCCGGATTCCATCCGCCTTCGCGGGGAGGGGACGGCAAGGAGTCGACCCTGATTCAGAACGTTTTCAATGGTCGCTCCCGTTGCCGCGGCCACGCTTCGTAGCGTTTTCTCGGCAACCCTTTTCCCGGCGTTGTGCCGGCTCGGCCTTCTTGACCGATAAAGCCCTTGGTGGCGGCCGTGGAGGCGCCGCTCCCCATGCCCGCTTCCGCCCGCCGATTCCGGGCCTGGCCATTTTTGTTTCGGTCCTTTTCGGCGCCACGGGGTGCCGTTCGCGATCATGAAACACCTTTCGGTATCCGAGTGGCGGTCGGGTGGTCGCTCGATGAACGGCACGTTACGGCCCCGGTCGAGCACATTCGTGCTGCGTCCGGTAGGGGCTGGATGCTCAATTTCGACCGCACGATCAGGGACTCTGGGCCCATCACCCCGCCGGGTCGCCGCCGCCCTCTGGCGGCCGCGCGCCGAGGCGACGGCCGCTGTGCGAGAGTCAAGATCATCTTTTCGGGGGCTGTCGGGGCTTGTGGGGGCTCGAGGTGATCGAGACGCCTATGCGTAGCTTTGTGACTTCTTAGCGTTATGTGACGACCAGATTTCGATGTCGTAACCGTCAGATTTCTCCGGCTTCCTCCCTCTATACGAACTGCTGAGCACGGAATACGTTGTGCGGCCAAACAAACGTTCCTGGGGACCTCCGAAGAAGGTGTCGACGTGATCTTGAAGCGCACGGCATGTATCGCTGCGATCGCGGCCATGGCGACCGCCGGCCTCGCTGCCTGCGGTAGCAACAGCGACAGCGGCAAGAAGTCCGGTGGCACGAGCAAGTCGAAGGTCGGCAAGATCGGCGTGATCCTGCCGGACACGAAGTCCTCCGTCCGCTGGGAGAGCTTCGACAAGCCGCTGCTGGACCAGGCGTTCACGCAGGCCGGCATTCCGCACATCATTCAGAACGCCCAGGGCGACAAGCAGCAGATGCAGTCCATCGCGGACCAGATGCTGACGCAGGGCGTGACGATGCTCGCGATCGTCAACCTCGACTCCAACTCCGGCGCGGCGATCGAGAGCAAGGCCAAGCAGCAGGGCGTCCAGACGATCGACTACGACCGTCTCACGCTCGGCGGCTCCGCCGACTACTACGTGTCCTTCGACGGCGTCGAGGTCGGCCGGGTCCAGGGCCAGGGCCTGCAGAAGTGCCTGGGCAACAAGAAGGCGAACATCGCCTACCTCAACGGCTCGCCGACCGACAACAACGCCACCCTCTTCAAGCAGGGCGCGCACGAGGTCCTCGACAAGGTGACCGACTACAAGAAGGTCGCCGAGCAGGACGTGCCGGACTGGGACAACCAGCAGGCCGTCACCATCTTCGAGCAGATGTACACCCAGCAGAACGGCAAGATCGACGGCGTCCTCGCCGCCAACGACGGCCTCGGCAACGCCGCGGTGTCCGTCCTGAAGAAGAACAACGTCGCGGGCAAGGTGCCCGTGACGGGTCAGGACGCCACTCCGCAGGGCCTGCAGAACGTCCTCGACGGCACGCAGTGCATGACCGTCTACAAGCCGATCAAGCAGGAGGCCGACGGCCTCATCCAGGTCGTCACCGCCCTGTCCAAGGGCCAGAAGCCGCAGACCAACGGCACCTCCAACGACCCGCAGGGCAAGCGGCAGGTGCCGTCGATCCTGCTCAAGCCGATCGGCATCTTCAAGGACAACGTGAAGCAGGTCGTCGACGACGGCTTCGTCAAGAAGGACGAGCTGTGCAAGGGCGCCTACGCCGCGAAGTGCAAGGCGGCCGGAATCCAGTGAGTGCGGAGGGGCGCCCGGGTCTCGCCCGGGCGCCCCTTTCCGCCTCCCGAGGGAGTGCGAGCGTTGTCTGAGAACGGAAACCCCACCCTCGAACTGGTGGGGATCAACAAGAGCTTCGGAGCCGTCCACGTGCTCCACGACGTCGACTTCGCGGTCTATCCGGGACAGGTGACCGCGCTCGTCGGCGACAACGGTGCCGGCAAGTCGACCCTGATCAAGTGCATCGCCGGCATCCACCCGACCGACTCCGGCCGGTTCATGTTCGACGGCCGGCCGGTGAACATCCACGGTCCCAAGGACGCCGCCGGGCTCGGAATCGAGATCGTCTACCAGGACCTCGCGCTGGCCGACAACCTGGACATCGCGCAGAACATGTTCCTCGGCCGCGAGCGCACGAGGGGCGTCGTCCTGGACGAGGCGTCCATGGAACAGGCGGCCCGCGAGACGCTGGCCAAGCTGTCGGTGCGCACCGTCAAGTCGGTCCGCCAGCAGGTCGCGAGCCTGTCCGGCGGTCAGCGGCAGACCGTGGCGATCGCCAAGGCCGTGCTGTGGGAGTCCAAGGTCGTGATCCTGGACGAGCCGACCGCGGCGCTCGGCGTCGCGCAGACCCGGCAGGTCCTCGACCTCGTCCGCCGGCTCGCCGAGACCGGGCACGGGGTCGTGCTGATCTCGCACAACATGAACGACGTCTTCGAGGTGGCGGACCGGATCACCGCCCTCTACCTCGGCCGCGTCGCCGCCGATGTCAAACGGTCCGACGTCACGCACAGCCAGGTGGTCGAGCTCATCACCACCGGGCGATCCGGCGATCTGGGCCTGGCGCCCTCGACCGCCGCAGAGAGCATCTGAGGTTCCACGATGTCCACCGATACACCCGAGCCGAACATCGTCGAGCCGGCGCCGGGCTCCGCGCGGACCGCGGTGCCCACGCTCGCCGACACCGACTTCTCCGTAGACACCCGCGAACAGACGGTCGCGAGCGCGGTCAACGGCTACCTCGTCAAGCTGCGCACCGGCGACCTCGGGGCCCTGCCCGCCATCCTCGGGCTGGCCGTCCTGATCATCTTCTTCTACGTCCTGCGCCCGGAGACCTTCCTCAGCGCCCGGAACATCGCGAACCTCCTCGTCCAGGCCATGCCGGTGACGATCCTCGCGATGGGCCTGATCTTCGTGCTGCTACTGGGCGAGATCGACCTGTCGGCCGGTGTCGCCAGCGGCGCGTGCGCGGCGGTCATGGCCAAGCTGCTGATCGACGGCGGCCAGAACTGGGCCGTCGCCGTGCTCGCCGCGGCGGTCACCGGCGTCGCCATCGGCGCCTTCATCGGCGCGCTCGTCGCCGTGGTCCGCATCCCGTCCTTCGTCGTGACGCTGGCGCTGTTCCTGGGCCTCCAGGGCATCGCGCTGAAGCTGATCGGCCAGGGTGGAACGGTCCCCGTCCACGACAAGGTCATCTACGCGGTGGCCAACAAGTACATGCCGGTGTGGCTGGGCTGGACCGTCGCGGCGGTGTGCGTCGTCGGGTACGCCGCGATCCAGCTGCTGCGGCATCAGCGGCAGACGGCCAAGGGACTGTCCCGGCGCCCGTTCGCCCTGGTCGCCGTCCAGGTGGTCCTGGTCGCGATCGCGCTGCTCGGCGGCGCGTACGTGCTCAACCTGAACCGGGCGGCCAACCCGAACGGCGCCCTGTTCTTCGGCGGCGTCCCGTGGGGCGTTCCGCTCGTGGCCGTCCTGCTGATCGTCTGCACGTTCGTCCTCGCCCGTACGCGCTACGGACGGCACGTGTACGCGGTCGGCGGCAACGCCGAGGCGGCGCGACGCGCGGGCATCAACGTCAACGCGATCCGGCTGTCGGTGTTCGTCATCGGCTCGGTACTGGCGGCGATCAGCGGCATCGTCGCGGCGTCCCGCCTGAACTCCGTCACTCCGGACGCCGGTGCGGGCAACACCCTGCTGTACGCGGTGGGCGCCGCGGTCATCGGCGGCACGAGCCTGTTCGGCGGAAGGGGCAAGGCGCAGGACGCGGTCCTCGGCGGCCTCGTCATCGCGACCATCATCAACGGCCTCGGCCTGCTCGGCGCCGACGCCTACCTCAACTACATCGTCACGGGCGGGTTCCTGCTCCTCGCCGCGAGCATCGACGCTCTGGCCAGGCGGCGGCGCTCCGCGACCGGCCGCTGAGCGCCGGAGCGGTCTCGTGACACGCCGGCGCATCCGCGGGTCGACGCAGGACGACGTACGCCGTCACAACCTGGGCACGATCCTCACCGAGGTGCATCGGCACGGCTGCCGGTCCCGGGCCGAGCTCACCGCCGAGATGGGGCTCAACCGCAGCACGATCGGCGACCTGGTCGCCGAGCTGGTCGAGGCCGGTCTCGTCCTCGAGCGTTCCGCGAGCGCTCGGGGACGGGCCGGCCGGCCCTCGCTGGAGGTCGTGCCCTGTCCCGACGCGGCGTACGTCCTCGCCGTCGACCTGGGCGTGAAGCACCTTGTGGTGGCGCGGGTCGGGCTCGGCGGCGACGTGCTCGACCGGGTCGAGGCCGACTCCGGCCGGGACTGGAGCGAGCTCGACGCGACGGTCGACGCGATCGTCGAGGCCTGCCGTCGCCTGCGCGTCGGAGCGCCGGACGGCGCCCGCTGCGTCGGCGTCGGCCTGTCCGTGCCCGGCGTCGTACGCCTGGAGGACGGGCTGCTGAGGTTCGCGCCGAACCTCGGCTGGATCGACCTGCCCCTCGGGGCGCGGCTGGGGGAGCGGCTGGACCTGCCGGCGTTCCTGGCCAACGACGCCGACCTGGGCGCGCTCGCCGAGCACTGGCGCGGCACCGCGGTCGGATACGACCACGTCGTCGTGATCTCCGGCGAGATCGGCATCGGCGGCGGAATCCTCGTCGGCGGGCGGCCTCTGCGTGGCCGCGGCGGGTACGCGGGCGAGATCGGGCACCTGCGCGTCAACCCGGACGGCCGTCCCTGCCGGTGCGGGTCCGTCGGCTGCCTGGAGACCGAAGCCGGCGTCGAGGCGCTGCTGAGCGCCGCCGGCCGGCCGGTCGACGGCGGTCTGCGGGCCTACCGTGAGGTGCTCGCCCAGGTCACCGCCGGTGAGCCGACGGCCATTGGAGCCGCCGCCCAGATCGCCCGGTGGCTCGGAGCGGGCGTCGGCATGCTCGTGAACACCTTCAACCCGGACATCGTCGTCCTCAGCGGTCCGCTCGGCGAACTGTTCGCCGTCACCGAGGACGTCGTGCGGAAGACCGTCGCCCGATCGTCCCTGGTCGCCCCGCACGAGCAGGTACGGCTGGCGGTCTCCGGCCTCGGTACGGACGCCCAGGTCATCGGCGCCGCCGAACTCGCCTTCGGGCCTCTCCTGGAGGACCCGATCGGCGTCCTCACCCGCCTGGCCGCCTGAGAACGGGCACAGGAGTCAGCCGCCGCGCTCGTTGTGGTCGACGGCGCGCCCCCGCACGAAGAGGTACGGCCGGCGATCTTGACGTGATCACGTCACCCGGCTTCCATGGTCACGGCATGGTCGGACGCGGTTCGAAATATCGAACGATTGGCCGGCGCGTCCGCCATGTCGCTGTTCGCCCCGAGCTTCGGGGCCGAGTGATGGGAGTCCGATGGGACGCTGGAAACGATCGGTTCGGCGAGGGCCGCTGGCGGCGCTCGCCCTCGCGGCGACACTGGTCACCGGCCTGGCCGTGCCCGCCACCGCGCAGACCGATCCACAGAAGATCACCGTCGACCCGGCGGCGCCGGGCCGTGTGTACGAGGGCGTCGGCGCCATCAGCGGTGGCGGCGGCACCTCACGTTTGATCGTCGACTATCCCGAACGTCAGCGCCGCCAGATCCTCGACTACCTGTTCAAGCCCGGGTACGGGGCGTCGCTCGACATCCTCAAGGTCGAGATCGGCAGCGACACCGACTCCAGCAACGGGGCGGAGCCGAGCCACGCGCGCGTTCCCGGCGAGGTGAACTGCGACCGCGGCTACGAGTGGTGGCTGATGAGCGAGGCGAAGAAGCGCAACCCCGCCATCAAGCTGTACGGCCTCGAGTGGGGCGCGCCCGGATGGTTCCACGGCGGGTTCTGGTCGCAGGACAACATCGCGTACCTGACCGACTGGCTCGGGTGCGCCCGGCGGCACCACCTCAGCATCGACTACCTCGGCGGCTGGAACGAGAAGGGCTGGGACAAGCAGTGGTACGTCGACCTGCGGGCCGCGCTGAACCGCACGGGATACGGCCGCGTCAAGCTGGTCGCCGCCGATAACGCGGGCTGGCAGGTCGCCACCGACCTGAAGAACGACGCGGCCTTCAACGCGGCCGTCGACGTCGTCGGCATCCACTACCCGTGCAGCGCGGTGCACTGCTCCAGCTCCGCCGACGCCATCGGCCTCGGCAAGCCGATCTTCGCCAGCGAGTCCGGGTGGAACGACTACCTGACCGGCGCGCCCCGGCTCGCGTCCGAGATCAACCACGAGTACGTCGACGGGCGCATGACGGCGTTCATCAACTGGCCCGCCGCGTACGGCTGGTATCCGACCGTCCAGTACGCGGGCAGCGGCTTCCTGCGGGCCAACGAACCCTGGTCGGGCCACTACGAGCTCGGCCCGACGCTGTGGACGGTCGCCCAGACCTCGCAGTTCGCGCGTCCCGGCTGGCGCTACCTCGACTCCGCGAGCGGATACCTCGACGGCGGCGGCACGTACGTGACGCTGCGCTCGCCCGCCGCCCGGCCCGACTACACCACGGTCGTCGAGACCACCGCCGCGACCGGACCGCAGACGATCACCGTGAGCCCGGCGAGAGGGCTCTCCCGGGGACGGCTGCACGTGTGGTCCACCGAGCTGTCCTCGGCCGATCCCGCGACGTGGCTCGCCCGGGGCGACGACCTGCGGGCGGACGCCGACGGCTCCTACCAGATCACCCTCGAGCCCGGCCGCGTCTACACGCTGACGACCCTCGGCGGAGGCGGCAAGGGATCCGCCGTCTCTCCGGCCGCGGCCGGCCTGTCGCTGCCCTTCACCGAGTCCTTCGACGGGTACCGGCGCGAAGCCACCCCCCGCTACTTCACCGACATGGAGGGCGCGTTCGAGGTGGCGAAGTGCGCCGGCGGGTCGCACCGTGGAAAGTGCCTGCGCCAGGTCATCACCACCCAGCCCAACAAGTGGACCAAGGTGCCCGCGCCGCTGACCCTGGTCGGTGACGCCGCCTGGACCGACTACGAGACGGGGACGGACGTCCTGCTCGAGCAGGCCGGCTCCGCAGAGCTGCTCGGCCGGATCGTCGGCCAGCTCGACCCGCGGAAGAAGCCCAACCTCGTCCTGTGGAAGGGCTACCACCTGAAGGTCGCCGACACGGGCGCGTGGTCGCTGTACGTCGTCCAGAACGACGGAACCACGCGGACCCTGGCCGGCGGTACGGTCGACGCCCTCGGCACCGGTCGATGGCACCGCCTGGCGCTGCGCTTCGAAGGCACGGCCGTGAGCGCGTTCGTCGACGGCCGGCAGGTCGCCGCCGTCACCGACGCGACGTTCGACCACGGCCAGTCGGGCCTGGCGCTCGACTCGTACGTGCCCGCGCAGTTCGACCGCTTCGCCGTCACGGCCCGCTGACGGCGCGGGCGGCAGGACCCGCGAGGGTCCTGCCGCCCGTTCTGTTCCGCAGAGTCCTTGAAGGGCCTGCGTTCTCTGCTGCGGGGTCCCGCGAGGGACCCTGCCTGTTCTCCGCCGTGAGTCACCTCGTGAGGCGATGCCACCGGCGGGCGTGCCGGATCCCGACGAACGCCATCGTGAACCAGACGAAGGCGAACAGCGGGAACACGAACCAGCCGTGCGTCGCGGTCGCGATCACGACCAGCGCGATGAGGAACACGCCGGCCGGCGGGCCGAACCGCGGATGCCGCCCCCGATGAGCCATCCGCCCGGTGCGGGCCCACGGCGGGCCGCCCCAGTGGGGGTCGGCCCAGGGTGGTCCGCCTCGCCATGGCCCGCGCGGGCCGGGCATGCCCGGCCCGGACGGGTGCGCGAGCGCGTCCGGGCTCCCGGGCAGGTCCCGGGTGACCTTCCGCAGGTCGCCGACGGTCTTGGCGGACAGCGCGACCGAGAGTCGCTCGTCGAGCTCCTCCCGGGTCAGCCGGCCCTGCGCGAAGTGCTCGTGCAGGGCCGACGCGACCTCGTCGCGCTCCGCGTCCCCGACCCGCAGGTCGTCGTGCTCCATCCCTCGCTCACCCTCCTCACTCGTTCCGCGGCCGACTCCGTACCTGGGCCGGCCGCTCCACTCGCTGCGTCGGGTTCGCTCGGACATCACCGCACTCACCCTTCTCACTCGACCGGCGGCCGGGTCACTCGTCCTCGGCGAGGAGGTGGTAGAGGCGGCGCCGGGTCTCGGTCAGGATCTCCTTGGCCTCGGCGACCTGGGCCTCCGAGCCGGTACGGACGACCTGCATCATGGCCCCGCCGACTCCGCCGGCGGTCTTGAACAGATCCCGTACGTCCTCGCGGACGTCGGAGGTCATCGCCTCCCACGGCGCGTTCACCTCGTCGGCGTGCTGCTCGACGTACGTGCGGCCGGCCTCGGTGAGGCGGAAGGTCTTGCGGCCGTCCCCCTCGGTGCCCTCGATCAGGCCCTCGTCGGTGAGCTGCTGCAGCGCCGGGTAGACCGCGCCGGGGCTCGGCCGCCACTCGCCGCCGCTGCGCTCCTCGATCGTCTGGATGAGCTGGTAGCCGTTGCGCGGCTCCTCGGCCAGCAGCGCCAGGAGCGCTGCCCGGACGTCGCCACGCCGGGCCTTCGACCGGCCTTGCGCCCAGGGCGGCGGACCGCCGAACGGGCCGAAGCCGGAGGGACCCCAGCCCCACGGGGGGCCACCGCGTCTCCCACGGCCCCGGCCACCACGGCGTCCGGCGGCCCAGGCCTCCCACGGATTGTCGAATGTCGCGTTGTGCATGTTCGGTTCTCCCTTCTGAGAGCCATCTCAGATCGTTCGCGATACTCAAACGATATATCGGAAACGCTCGTTGTCAAGCGCCGGGCCAGGTACCTTGATGTCGAGATAAATGTGGTACCTTGATGTCGAGAGAAATTGCGGAGAAGTTAGGCGAGCCTCAGTGCGCAAGGAAGCGGGCGGCTGGGGGAGGATTCCTGACGTATCCACCAACAGAACCCCCGCGCACGCCACGCGAGCGGTAGCCGCGCTCGGGGAGCGCGTAGAGGAGGAGACGACTTGAACAGCTTCGGCAGCCGACAGACCCTGCGCGTCGGCGAGGCGTCCTATGAGATCTTCCGGCTGGATGCCGTCGAGGGTTCGGCGCGCCTCCCGTACAGCCTGAAGGTCCTGCTGGAGAACCTTCTGCGCACCGAAGACGGTGCCAACGTCACCGGCGACCACATCCGCGCGCTGGCCGCCTGGGACCCCAAGGCCCAGCCGAACCAGGAGATCCAGTTCACCCCGGCCCGCGTGATCATGCAGGACTTCACCGGTGTTCCCTGTGTGGTGGACCTCGCGACGATGCGGGAGGCCGTCCGCGACCTCGGCGGCGACCCGGCGAAGATCAACCCGCTGAACCCGGCCGAGATGGTCATCGACCACTCCGTCCAGGTCGACGTCTTCGGCCGTGAGGACGCCTTCGAGCGCAACGTCGAGTTCGAGTACGGCCGCAACAAGGAGCGCTACCAGTTCCTCAAGTGGGGCCAGAACGGCTTCGACAACTTCAAGGTCGTGCCCCCGGGCACCGGCATCGTGCACCAGGTCAACATCGAGCACCTGGCCCGCGTCGTCTTCGACACCGAGGGCGTCGCCTACCCCGACACCTGCGTCGGCACCGACTCCCACACCACGATGCAGAACGGCCTGGGCGTCCTCGGTTGGGGCGTCGGCGGCATCGAGGCCGAGGCCGCCATGCTCGGCCAGCCGATCTCGATGCTCATCCCGCGCGTCGTCGGGTTCAGACTGACCGGCGAGCTCCCGGCGGGCACCACGGCCACCGACCTGGTGCTCACCATCACCGAGATGCTGCGCAAGCACGGTGTGGTCGGCAAGTTCGTCGAGTTCTACGGCGAGGGCGTCGCCGCGGTGCCGCTGGCCAACCGCGCCACCATCGGCAACATGAGCCCCGAGTTCGGCTCCACCTGCGCGATCTTCCCGATCGACGACGAGACCGTGAACTACCTGCGGCTCACCGGCCGCCCGGCCGAGCAGGTCGCCCTGGTCGAGGCGTACGCCAAGGAGCAGGGCCTCTGGCACGACTCGTCCCGCGAGGCGGAGTACTCCGAGTACCTCGAGCTGGACCTGTCCACCGTCGTCCCGTCGATCGCCGGCCCGAAGCGCCCGCAGGACCGCATCGCGCTGTCGGAGGCCAAGTCCACGTGGCGGCACGACGTGCGCAACTACGTCACCGAGACCGACGGCGTCGACGAGGCGGTGGACGAGAGCTTCCCGGCCTCGGACTCCCCGGCCAGCAACTTCCGCGCGAACGGCAGCCGCCCGCACAACCCGACCAAGGTCACCATGGCGGACGGTGCCGAGTTCGAGCTCGACCACGGCGCGGTCGTGATCGCGGCGATCACCTCCTGCACCAACACCTCGAACCCGTCGGTCATGATCGGCGCGGCGCTGCTCGCCAAGAAGGCCGTCGAGAAGGGTCTCTCCCGCAAGCCGTGGGTGAAGACCTCGCTCGCCCCGGGTTCCAAGGTCGTCATGGACTACTACGACCGCGCGGGCCTCACCCCGTACCTCGAGAAGCTCGGCTTCAACCTCGTCGGCTACGGCTGCACGACCTGCATCGGCAACTCCGGCCCGCTGCCGGAGGAGATCAGCCAGGCGGTCAACGACAACGACCTGGCCGTCACCTCGGTGCTGTCCGGCAACCGTAACTTCGAGGGCCGGATCAACCCCGACGTCAAGATGAACTACCTGGCCTCGCCGCCGCTCGTCGTCGCGTACGCCCTCGCCGGCTCCATGGACGTCGACATCGTGAACGGCCCGATCGGCACGGGCTCCGACGGGCAGCCGGTGTACCTCAAGGACATCTGGCCGTCGCCGCAGGAGGTCGAGGAGGTCGTCGAGTCGGCCATCGCGCAGGAGATGTTCAGCCGCGACTACGCCGACGTGTTCGCCGGCGAGCAGCGCTGGCAGGCCCTCCCCGTGCCGACCGGCAACACCTTCGAGTGGGACGCCGACTCCACGTACGTCCGCAAGGCCCCGTACTTCGACGGCATGACGGACAAGCCGGAGCCGGTGGAGGACATCCACGGAGCCAAGGTCCTCGCGCTCCTCGGCGACTCGGTCACCACCGACCACATCTCGCCGGCCGGCGCGATCAAGGCGGACAGCCCGGCGGGCAAGTACCTCACCGAGCACGGCGTCGAGCGACGGGACTTCAACTCCTACGGCTCCCGGCGCGGCAACCACGAGGTGATGATCCGCGGCACGTTCGCGAACATCCGGCTGCGGAACCTCCTCGCTCCGGGCACCGAGGGCGGCGTCACCGTCAAGGACGGTGAGCAGCTGTCCATCTACGACGCCGCGCAGGCGTACGCCGCGGAGAGCACGCCGCTGATCGTGCTCGGCGGCAAGGAGTACGGCTCCGGCTCCTCACGCGACTGGGCGGCCAAGGGCACCCGCCTCCTCGGCGTCCGCGCCGTCATCGCCGAGTCGTTCGAGCGCATCCACCGCTCGAACCTCATCGGCATGGGCGTCCTGCCGCTGCAGTTCAAGGACGGCGAGTCGGCCGCCTCACTCGGACTGACCGGCCAGGAGACCTTCGACATCGTCGGCGTCGAGGCCCTGAACGGCGGCGACACCCCGCGCGAGGTCACGGTGCGGGCGGGCGACAAGGAGTTCCAGGCCATCGTCCGCATCGACACCCCGGGCGAGGCCGACTACTACCGCCACGGCGGCATCATGCAGTACGTCCTCCGCTCCCTCCTGAAGAAGTAACCGCCGAACATGGAATGGGCCGCCCCGCCTCCGCTTGGAGGCCGGGCGGCCTTTTTCGTGGCCCGAAGACATCGCCTCGGGGACTCAGCGACACTTCGCGGACGGCACGATCACCGGCATCCACTGTGCATGGATCGACAGCGCCTGCCAGCGATCATCGGTTGCCGTATCGGGCATTCCGTCCGTCCTGCGAATCGCCTGACAGAGTGTTAGGTAATGATTACTCTCTGACGGGACTTGTCGGCCAGCCAGGTCCATCCCCGCCGGAGGGTAGAAGTGTCCAGTAGCCAGAACGAAACCGACCTCGATGCTCTCCGCGACCACTTCGGACGGGAGATGTGTCGCCTGCGCCAGCGGGCCGCCCTTTCCAGGAACCAACTCGCAGCGGCACTTGGTTGTACACCTCAGTGGCTCTACACGCTGGAGAAGACCGACAAGACCGTCCCGGAGCAGATGGCCTTCGACCTGGATACCTATTTCAAGACCGAAGGATGGGAGAACGACGACGGCCTCTTCCATCGGATCTACGGCGCGATCCGCCGTGCGGGGCAGCACCGTGTTATGCGACCGAGCTTTGAGAGCTACGTCCAATACGAGGCGAAGGCCATTAGCGTCCGATGCTTCGCGACTCAGGTCGTGCCAGGTCTCCTGCAGACTGAGGGCTATGCGCGCGGAGTAATGGATCCGAACGAGCCGCTGGATATCCAAGAGGCCCGTGTCGTGGGACGGATGGAGCGCCAGGCGATCCTCACCCGTGAGAAGCCACCGATGTTGATGTTCATCATTGACGAGTCCGTGCTCAGGCGACCGATCGGAGGCGCCAAGGTGATGGTAGACCAGATCGATCACCTGATCGGCATGACGGAGTCGCCCTGTGTTCAGGTACGGATCATGCTCTTTGAGCGGATCACCTCGGTCGCGTTGGGCGGCGGGTTCATCTTGCTGAGCTTCGAGAAGGACGCGGACCTCATCTATGCCGAGTCGGGCCGCTTGAGCCAGCTACTCGAGGATAGAGACACGGTGTTCAAGGCGGGGGTAGATTTCGACACACTGATGGGTGAGGCCTTGAGCCAAGCCGAGTCCATCGAGTTGTTGCGCCGAACACGTGAGGTGTATCTGTGAGTGATCGGAGCGAGTCGATTCGTGCGTGGCGTAAGAGCAGCTACAGCGACGGTACCGGCGGTGAGTGCGTCGAGGTCACCGCAATCCCGGGCGGTCAATGAGACACCTCCGTGATCACCGGCATTTCCTGTGCACGGATTGACAGTAACTGCCGGTGATCAACGGCCCGTCTTCCAGTGCTTACGATGATGTCGGGCCGGAGGAACCCTGTCATGTCCGATGGCAAGTAGCTGCCTTACCAGGGTTCTCCCTCAGGTAGGCGTGTAGGGGGATGCTGCGCTTGAGTGCTGCGTCGCGGCCGGCGACGTGGCTTGCGACGATGTATGGCTCGTCGATGAGGTCGACGCTTAGCCAGTTACCCTGATCGTCATAGCCCATGAGAGCGACGTGCCGGGCGTCGAGTAGCCAGTAGTCCTGACCGGGCAGGTCCAGTGTCTCCGCAATGCGACGCGGGAGCACTCGCACGTCCTCGCCTGCCTCGACATTCGCCGGGTACGCCCAGGTGAGCAGGAACCGCATGTAGTCGGTGAGCGGCTCGCTGACAACGTGGACGCGTTCCATCCGCTTGCCAGCCTGCCTGGCGGCCCGGACCAGGCGTTTCCATGGTTCCCGCCATGCGTCGTCGCGGGGCTCGTGGGCCTGGAACCGGCGGAACGGCTCGAGCTCGTTGGCAGCGACATAGGTGTCGAGTAGCTCAAGACGGAAGGCACTGTCGGCGAATGCGTCGGCGAAGTCCACTGCGAACTCCTCGGGGGTCATGAGTGGTCACCATGTGGAGTAGTCGGTGTCGTCGAGATCCGCCAGTCCGTCGCCGGTCGCGCGGTCGAAGATCGCTACCTCGCCCTGATAGTCGGCCCATGCGGCAGAGTCGGAGCGGGTTCGCTCCACTGCCTCGTTAAGGTGTTCGAAGAATCGCTTTCGCTTGTAGTCGCGAATGGCCTCTTCGACGACGGCGGCCATCGGCTTGCCGTCTTCGCGGGCGAGTTCGGCAATATGATCGCGCGTCGCGGTGCTGATTCTCACGGTTGCCGTCCCCATGGCAGTGAGTCTACGAAGATGGCGACGCTTCACGCGGACAGTTATGTCGACGACGCGGGTCGTGGCGCCGACCAGATCGGCTCCTTCCTCTCCGAGGTCCTGCGCTGACCGGGTCGGCCGGGCGATATCGTCCGATCGTGACGAGGCGACCGACCGCCGCCGATCTGGAGGCCGCGCGCGACCGGACCATCCCCGACGTCGTGCCGCCACCGGGCGGGGTGCTGTTCTGCGGGATCAACCCGGGGCTCTACTCGGCCGCGACCGGATGGCACTTCGCCCGGCCCGGCAACCGGTTCTGGCCCGCGCTGCACCGCTCCGGCTTCACCGACCGGCTGCTGCATCCCAGCGAGCAGCACCTGATGCCGCAGTACGGCGCCGGGATCACCAATATGGCGGCCCGTGCCACGGCGCAGGCGGTCGAGCTGACCGCCGAGGAACTGCGGGAGGGCGGTGCGCTGCTGGAGAAGTTCGTGGCCGAGCACCGGCCACGGGTCGTGGCGGTGCTCGGCGTGACCGCGTTTCGTACGGCGTTCGGGCGCCCGAAGGTGAAGATCGGTCCCCAGGAGGACAGGCTGGCCGGGGCGGCGCTGTGGATCCTGCCGAACCCGTCCGGCCTCAACGCCCACTACACGCTGCCGGCCCTGGCAGAGGAGTTCCGCCGCTTGAAGAGCTGACCACTCCCGTCGTGGAGGATCTCGCGGTCCCATTCCTCGCGGGGCTGGGTGTGCAGCCGCCAGTAGTGCTCGGCGATGTCGTCCGGGTCGAAGGGTGTTCCCGGGGCGACCGGGCCGCCGACGGTCACGCTCGCCACGTGGACGCCCGACGGCCCGTACTCCTGGTCGAGCAGCTCCACCAGCGTGCGCACCCCCGCCTTGCCGAGGGAGAGGCTGGCGTACTCGCGTTTGGGTTCCGGCATCCCTCCGGTGATGAGGAAGGACCCGCCGCCGCGCGCCGCCATTCCGGGGGCGACGTGGGCGGCCGCCGTGAGTGCGCCGACGACGTTGACCGCCCAGGCGTCCAGGTGTCCGCGTGGGGACAGCTCGCCGGGGCGGTCGGCGCGGATGATCGCGGCGTTGTAGACGACCACCTCCGGCGGGCCGAGTTCGGTGGCGGCCTCGTCGAGTGCGGCGCGGAGCGCCGTCTCGTCGGTCGCGTCGGCGGTGAGGGAGACGGCCCGTACGCCGGAGGCGGTGACCGCGTCGGCCGCCGCCTCCAAGGTCACGCCGGTCCGGGCGATCAACGCGACCGGTAGCCCTTCACGCGCGAAGCGGCCCGCCACCGCGCGGCCGATGCCCGGACCCGCACCGACGATCACTGCACCCGGCATCACTGCCTCCTTTTGGGGGATCACTGGATAATCGGGACGGTAAGCCGTCACATCGATGTGAAGGTCAAGCCGGGAATGGGGCACGGGTGCGAATCGGGGTTCTGGCGCAGCGGACGGGGGTGAGCCGGCGGCTGCTGCGGTACTACGAGGAGCAGGGACTGCTCCGGCCGGTACGGCTCGCCAACGGTTATCGCGAGTACGGTGAGGCGGACGTCGAGGCCGTACGCCACATCCGGATCCTGCTCGCCGCGGGGCTGCCCACGACGGTCATCGCCCGGGTGCTGCACTGCGTGCACGAGGAGGGCGAGCGTCTCGTACCGTCGGCGTGCCCCGGAATGATCAGCAACCTGCGGCGCGAACGCGGCCGCATCGCTGAGTCGATCTCGCGGCTCGAGGCGTCGCAGCAGGCGATCGACGCCATGCTCACCGCGGCACTACACCCTGAGCGCGGTCATGCGACGCGGTCGAACTGAGCCGCGCCGGATCCGGCTACCAGGCGATGGCGGGCGGCAGGAGCGAGGTCGGTGCGGCCGGCCAGTCGGCCGGCTTGCCCAGCGGCACGAGCTCGGCCATCTGCTCGCGGTACCACGGGGAGGCCGAGGGGTCGTCCACGAGCTCCACGCAGGACTCCCAGTCACGCCAGCCCGCCTCCGCGGTCTCCTCCGGGTGGGGGCGGACGTCGCCGACGGCGACGGCGCGGACCACCGGGCAGAGCTCGTTCTCCACGACGCCGTCGGCGGCGGTCGCGCGGTAGCGGAACTCCGGGAGGATGAGCGTCATGCTCTCGATCTCCAGGCCGAGCTCCAGGCGCACCCGGCGGCGGACGGCGTCGCGAAGGCCTTCGCCGGGGCCGGGATGGCCGCAGCAGCTGTTCGTCCACACCGACGGGAACGTTCGCTTGGCGTGTGCTCGTTGGGTGATCAGGATGCGCCCCGCCGCGTCCGCGAGATAACACGAGAACGCCAGATGCAACGGCGTGGCCTCGTGGTGACTCGACGCCTTCGGGGCCGTGCCGATGGCGTGGCCGTCGGCGTCCAGCAGCACGATTCGTTCGTCATCCATCACTGTCTTTATATCCGATCGCTACGCTGCGCCACGTGAACTCGGCCGTGGGGCTCCGCGTCCTCATTGTCGAGCGACCACTAAAATCAGCATCCGCAGAAAAAACGAGGAGATGACCCGAGTGACCCTTCTTGAGTCGATTCGAGGGCCCGAGGACCTCAAGCGCCTGGCTCCGGAGCAGCTTCCGCAGCTCGCCGGCGAGATACGAGATCTCCTCGTCACCGCGGTGTCGACGTCGAAGAACGGCGGTCACCTCGGCCCGAACCTCGGTGTGGTCGAGCTCACCATCGCCCTGCACCGGGTCTTCGACTCGCCGCACGACCGCGTCCTCTTCGACACGGGGCACCAGGCGTACGTGCACAAACTGCTGACGGGCCGGCAGGACTTCGGCTCGCTGCGGCAGGCGGGCGGCCTGTCCGGCTACCCCTGCCAGGCGGAGTCCGAGCACGATGTGATCGAGAACTCCCACGCCTCCACCGCGCTGTCGTACGCCGACGGGCTCGCCAAGGCGTACCAGCTGCGCGGGGAGGGCGACCGGTACGTCGTCGCGTTCATCGGCGACGGCGCGCTCACCGGCGGCATGGCCTGGGAGGCGCTGAACAACATCGCGGCGGGCAAGGACCGCAGGGTCGTCATCGTCGTGAACGACAACGGCCGGTCGTACTCCCCGACGATCGGCGGGCTGGCCAGCCACCTCGCGGACCTGCGGATGACGCGGGGGTACGAGCACGCCCTCGATCTGATCAAGCGCACGGTGCCGCGCACGCCGGTCGTGGGGCCGATGGCGTACGAGGCGCTGCACGGCATCAAGAAGGGCATCAAGGACATCCTGCAGCCGCAGGCGATGTTCGAGGACCTGGGCCTGAAGTACCTCGGGCCGATCGACGGCCACGACGAGGAGGCCGTGGAGCACGCGCTGCGCAAGGCGAAGGACTTCGGCGAGCCGGTGATCGTGCACTGCATGACGCGGAAGGGCTTCGGCTACGCGCCCGCCGAGAACGACGAGGAGGAGGCGTTCCACGCCCCCGGCCTGTTCGACGCGGCGACCGGGCGGAAGCTGGCCAAGAGCTCGCGGACCTGGACCAAGGCGTTCAGCGAGGAGCTGGTGGCGCTGGGCGCCGAGCGCCCGGACATCGTCGCGATCACCGCGGCGATGCTGCACCCGACCGGGCTGGCGGCGTTCGCCGAGGCCTACCCGGACCGCACATACGACGTCGGGATCGCCGAGCAGCACGCGGTGACCTCGGCGGCGGGCCTGGCCTTCGGCGGCATGCACCCGGTCGTCGCCGTGTACGCCACGTTCCTCAACCGCGCGTTCGACCAGCTGCTCATGGACGTCGCCCTGCACAAGCTGCCGGTCACCGTCGTCCTCGATCGGGCCGGGGTCACGGGCGACGACGGGCCGAGCCACAACGGCATGTGGGACATGTCGATCCTGCAGGTCGTCCCCGGGCTGCGGGTCGCCGCTCCCCGGGACGAGACCCGGCTGACGGAGCTGCTGCGCGAGGCGGCGGACGTCAACGACGGCCCGACGGTGGTCCGGTTCCCGAAGGGGCCGGTCGCCGAGGACGTCGCGCCCGTCGACCGGGTCGGCGGGATGGACGTCCTCGTACGGTCGGGCGAGAAGCAGGACGTGCTCATCGTCGCGGCGGGCCCGATGGCGGGCGTCGCGGTCGAGGCGGCCCGGCTGATCGACGCGCACGGCATCGGCGTCACGGTCGTGGACCCGCGCTGGGTGAAGCCGCTGGACCCGGAGCTGCCGGGCCTTGCGGCCGGGCACCGGCTCGTCGCGGTCGTCGAGGACAACAGCCGGGTCGGCGGCGTGGGCGACGCGGTGGCGCGGGCGCTGCGCGACGCCGACGTCGACGTGCCGGTGCGGACGTTCGGCATCCCGGACCGCTTCCTGGACCATGCCAAGCGCGCGCAGATCATGACCGACATCGGGCTGACGCCGCAGGGCCTGGCCCGGGACATCACGGCGGCCACCGCGCGGGACGAGGTACTTGAACCCACCGAGTCCTGAGATCTAACAATCCGTTAGTTTTGCCATCACCGGGTAGAGGAGGCCATACGTCGTAGAGGGAGTCAGATGAGTGTTTTCCGCACTAAATCGGTAGAACGGTCCATTCGGGACACGGATGAGGCTGGTCACCGACTACGGCGGGACCTGAGCGCACTCGATCTGACGATCTTCGGCGTCGGGGTCATCATCGGCACGGGCATCTTCGTGCTCACCGGTGAGGTCGCCAAGGAGAAGTCCGGACCCGCGGTCGCGCTGTCCTTCGTGGCCGCGGGCATCGCCTGCGCGCTCGCCGCGCTGTGCTACGCGGAGTTCGCCTCCACCGTGCCGGTGGCCGGCTCCGCGTACACCTTCTCCTTCGCCACACTCGGCGAACTGCCCGCCTGGATCATCGGCTGGGACCTCGTACTGGAGCTGGCGCTCGCGGCGGCGACCGTCTCGGTGGGCTGGTCCGGCTATGCCAAGAGCCTGCTCGGCGACCTCGGCTGGGACCTGCCCTCCTCCGTGGCCGGAGAGCACGCCACCTTCAACATCCCGGCGGCCCTGATCGTCCTGGTCGTCACGGGCGTGCTCGTCCTCGGCATCAAGGTCTCGTCGCGGGTCAACGCGGTCATCGTGACGATCAAGATCGCGATCGTCCTGTTCGTGATCTTCGCGGGGCTGTTCTTCATCAAGGGCTCGAACTACCATCCCTTCGTCCCGAAGTCGGTCCCGACGCCCTCGGTGCACGGCGGCCAAGAGCCGCTGGTCCAGGCGCTGTTCGGCTACACGCCCTCCACGTACGGGTGGGCCGGGATCTTCGCGGGCGCGGCGATCGTCTTCTTCGCCTTCATCGGCTTCGACATCGTCGCGACCGCCGCCGAGGAGACCAAGAAGCCGCAGCGCGACCTGCCCATCGGGATCATCGCCTCGCTCGCCATCTGCACCACCCTGTACGTCGCGGTCTCCCTCGTCGTCGTCGGCATGGAGAACTACCGGCGGCTGAGCGTCGAGGCCCCGCTCGCCGAAGCGTTCAAGGCGGTCGGGCACTCCGGGTTCGCCACGATCATCGACATCGGGGCGATCGCCGGCCTGACCACGGTCGTGCTCATCCTCGTGCTCGGCCAGAGCCGGGTGTTCTTCGCGATGAGCCGTGACGGGCTGCTGCCGCAGTGGCTGGCCGAGGTCCATCCGCGGTTCGGCACGCCGGCCCGGATGACCGTCATCATCGGCGTCATCGTCGCGATCATCGCCGGTCTGATCCCGCTGTCGGCCCTGGCCGACCTGGTCAACATCGGCACGCTGTTCGCGTTCGTGGTCGTCTCGATCGGCGTGATCATCCTGCGCCGGACCCGGCCCGACCTGCCCCGGTCGTTCCGCGTCCCGTGGTCGCCCGTGGTGCCGATCCTGTCCGTCCTGGCCTGCGTGTACCTCATGCTGAACCTGCCGGTCGAGACGTGGATCAGGTTCGTGGTCTGGATGCTCATCGGCTTCGTCATCTACTTCGGGTACGGCCACCGCCACAGTCGCGCGGGTGAACCGGCGGTTAAACCGTCGGTCGAATCCCGGTGATGTGGTCTCGTCGGTCCTGACATCAGCGCCCTCGGAGCGCACAATGGCGACGTGGCGGACACACATCCGCTCCGCGTGGCAATCATCGGGTCCGGGCCGGCGGGCATCTACGCCGCCGAGGCCCTGATGAAGCAGGCGGACGGGAACGTACAGGCCGACGTCTTCGACCGGCTGCCGACGCCGTACGGCCTCGTACGGTACGGCGTCGCCCCGGACCACACGTCGATCAAATCCATCGCGGGCTACCTGCAGCGGGTGCTGGAGCAACCGGGAGTGCGGTTCCTCGGCGGCGTGGAGCTCGGCGGCGACATCACGCGCGACGACCTGCTCGACTGCTACGACGCGGTGATCTACGCGACCGGCGCCATGGTCGACCGGCACCTCGGCGTGCCGGGGGAGGACCTGCCCGGCAGCGTCGCCGCCACCGACTTCGTCAACTGGTACTGCGGCCATCCCGACGCGTACGACCTCGACGTCGACCTGTCCGCCGACGAGGTCGCGGTGATCGGAGTCGGCAACGTCGCCGTCGACGTCGCGCGGATCCTCGCCAAGACCGCCGACGAGCTCCGCGCCACCGACGTGCCGGAACCGGTGCTCGACCTGCTCGGCGGCAGCGCCGTACGCCACATCCACATGATCGGCAGGCGGGGCCCCGCGCAGGCCAAGTTCACCACCAAGGAGCTGCGCGAGCTCGGCCGGCTGCCGCACACCGAGGTGCACATCGGCGCCAAGGACATGGAGCTCGACCCGGCGAGCGCCGCGCTGGCCGAGTCCGACCGGCATGTGCGCGCCAACGTCGCGGTCATGCACGAATGGGCAGGTCAGCCGGTCGAGGGCCGCCCGCGCCGGCTCGACCTGCGGTTCTGGCTGCGGCCCGTGGAGATCCTCGGCACCGAGCGGGTCGAGGGCCTGCGCCTGGAGCACACGACGCTGAACGACGAGGGCCGGGTCGTCGGCACCGGCGCGTACGAGACCCTGCCGGTCGGGTTGGTGCTGCGCTCGGTCGGGTACCAGAGCGTGCCCCTGCCCGGCGTCCCGTTCGACCCACGGGCGTACGTCGTCCCGAACGACGCCGGGCGGGTGCTCGGCGAGGACGGCCGACCGCGGCCGGGGGAGTACGTCGCCGGCTGGCTCAAGCGGGGTCCGACCGGAGTGATCGGCACCAACAAGGCCGACGCCGCCGAGACCGTTCGCGCGCTGCTCGCCGACCTGGACGGCCGGGCCCGCGAGCACCCGTCGATCGAGGCGCTGCTGGAGGCGCGGAACGTCCGCGCGGTGACGTACGACGACTGGCTCGGCATCGACGCCGAGGAGATCGCGCTCGCCCAGGCGCTCTCCCGCGGCGAACGCGTCAAGCTCGCCGGATGGGACGCCCTCCACCGCGCCTGCCGCCCGCGCACCTCCTGACTCCGCCTGCCGTCCGCGCACGCCTGATCCCACCGCGCCTGCCGTCCGCGTACCTCTTGACTCCGCCTGCTGTCCGCGTACGCCTGACTCCGCCGCGCCTGCTGTCCGTGTGTCTCCGACTCCGTCGCGTACCGGGGCTTCGGGCGCATCGGGACTTCGGGCTCTCTCCGTACGGGACCGGAGTCTCATCTTGGCGCGCGAGGCGTTCGACGCTGAATGAAACCCCCGACACGCGTCGGGGACGTCCGTATGCTCTTCGACGGCTTCGGGGGGAGTGGCCGTACGGCCCTCGCCGTGTCCTGTTCCCCCTCGAAGGAGTCGTTCCATGCGCCATTCCCGTCTCGCCATCTGTGCGGCCGGGACCGCCGTGGCCGTCGGTGCGGTCGTCACCGGCATCGCCGTCTCGGATGGTTCGTCGTCGAAGGCCTCCAAGGTCGGCTACTCGGACAACGCCGCACGGCAGGCCGCGCCCGCGACCGGGCAGGCGACGGACGGCACTGCCGCCGCCCAGTACAAGTGGGGCAAGCCGCTCCGGGTGGAGAACTTCAGCGGCAAGGCCGTCAACAAGAAGGACTGGGAGCTGTACGACGACCCGGGCAAGGACAAGCCGGGCGGCGAGAAGACCAAGCGGCGCCCGAAGCAGGCGGCCGTGAAGAACGGCATCCTCACGATCACCGGCCTGGCGAACGGCTGGTCCGAGGGCATGGCCTGGCACAAGGGCATCCGCAAGTACGGCCGCTGGGAGACCCGCGTCCGGGCGACCAAGGGCTGCGGCTGCTACCACCCCGTACTGCTGCTCTGGGGTGAGAGCAAGCCCGCCGAGGTCGACTACATGGAGGACATCCAGGACCCGAACCGTAAGCACCCCAACTTCTTCCTGCACTACGGGAACGACCAGCAGCTGCAGCAGCAGGTCAAGGTCGACCTGACCAAGTGGCACACCTTCGCCGTGGAGGTCACGTCCACGCAGGTCAACGGCTACGTCGACGGTAAGCGGTGGTTCCACACCACCAAGAGCAACGCGATCCCGCGCGGCACGCTCGCGCCGACGATCCAGCTGGACTGGTTCCCCGGCGACACCCGCACCCACACCGGCGGCTCCATGCAGGTCGACTGGATCAAGCTGTACAAGGCCTGATCAGCGGCCCCGAGACGTCGACAGCCGGCGGTCACCGCGGACGGTGACCGCCGGCTGTCCCATTCCCGAGCCCCGGTGCCGCGTCCGCGAACGTTGGTCGATCCTCGCCTTTGGACGAGCGGCTCCCACTGGGCCGCGGCCGGCAGCTCAGAGTTTCGTGACGAGTGATCGAAGTTCGGAGATCACGTCCGCGCCGGTGGGCGCGTGGTCCGGATCCACCAGCCACTGCAGCATCAGGCCGGTCAGCAAGGCGAGCGGCACCGAGCCGCCGAGTCCCTCTCGTCCCTCGCGTTGTCCCTCGGCGAGGTGCCGGCGTACTTCTGGTGACCGCGTGGCGTGCACGGCGGCCTCGAGCTGGGCGATCCACAACGCCCGATGGGTGGTGAAGCTGTCGATCAGCGCCTGCCAGCCTTGCTCCGGTTCGTCGTGTGGCGTTTCGCGGGCGAGTTCGCCGCCGAGTTCGTCGACCGCCTCCACCAATGCCTGGGTGAGCAGCGCGTCCTTGGAACCGAAGTGGTAGCCGATGGCGGCGTGGCTGACTCCGGCGGCCGAGGCGATGTCCCGGACGGTCGTGTGCGCCCAGCCGCGTTCGATCAGGCAGCGCTTGGCTCCGGCCAGCAGGTCCTCCCGGTTTCCCATGCGCTGCAGCATACCGAAGGAATTGGCCAAATGGTTCATCCATATGGTTTGACCAAATGGGCAAGACGTGGCTACGGTCGTTCCCATGACCAAGACGACGGTTCTGATCTCGGGTGCGAGCGTGGCCGGACCCGCCCTCGCCTACTTCCTGCACCGCGACGGCTACGACGTGACCGTGGTCGAGCGCGCGCCGGAGCTTCGCGACAGTGGGTACGCGGTGGACTTCCGCGGCGCGGCATTCGACGCGCTGGAGGAGATGGGCGTCCTCGCCGAGGTTCGCGACCACGACACGAAGATGCGCGGCACGACCCTGGTGGACGAGCAGGGCACCGAGACCGGGCAACTGCCCGCCGAGGCGTTCGCCGGCGAACTGGAGGTGCCGAAGCGGGCGCTGACCCGGATCCTGCACCGCATCACCGCGGACGACGTGGAGTACGTGTTCGACGATTCGATCAGCGCGATGACCCAGCACGAGTCCGGCGTCACGGTCCAGTTCGAACGCGGCGCCGCACGGGAGTTCGACCTGGTCTTCGGGGCCGACGGCGTGTATTCGAAGGTTCGGGAGCTGGCCTTCGGACCGCACGCGGATGCCGTACGGCACCTGGGCCTTTCCGGCGTCGGCTTCAGCGCCGCCAACCACCTCGGCCTCGACCACAGTGGGCTGCTGCAGCACCTCGAGGACACGGCGATCTACATGTTCAGCGCCGATGAGGCGGATCGGCTCACGGTCAGCCTCTCCTTCGCCACCGCCTCACCCTCCCTGGACCGACGCGGCCGACAGGAGCAGGAGCAGGCGGTGCGCGCCGCCTTCGCCGGGCACGGCTGGCAGGCGCCCCGGTTGCTGGAGGCGATGAGCCGAGCCGACGACCTCTACTTCGCCTCCACCTGCCAGGTCCATCTGGACCGCTGGTCACGCGGCCGGGTCGCCCTGGTCGGCGACGCGGGATACTGCGCCGCGTCCACCAGCGGCATGGGCACCTCACAGGCGCTGATCGGCGCCTGGACGCTCGCCCGCCACCTGGCCTCGGCGGACGGCGATCACGCGGCCGCCTTCAGCGCGTACGAGGCGGAACTGCGGCCCTACGTCGCGGAAAACCAGGAGAAGGGCCGGCAGGTGGCGGCGATGCTCGGCGCTGGAATCGGCTCGGCGGACCCGCACGCCTCCTGATGCCAAGGAGAACCTGCTGTTCCGGGCACAGCTGATCCCCGGCGGCCACCGTGCTCAAGGGCGCAGCGGCGACCGGGGATCAGGCGGCCGAGCAGCTTGTCGTGGGTCTGCAAGACCCATGATCAGGGGATGTGCCAGAGGCGAATGCGGTCGCCTGCGGTATCACCGCTACCGCCGCTGAGGCCGGCCGCGAGGATCGACCCGTCGGGGGTGAACGCCAAGGCGCTGACGGAGCTGAGGGTGGTGAACGTGGTGACCGTGGCCCCGGTGGCGGTGTTCCACAGCCGGATCGTCTTGTCGTCGCCACCACTGGCCAGGGTGCCGCCTCGGGGGTGGAAGGCGAGTGTCTGGATGTATCCGGTGTGGCCTTTCAGCGTGATGATGGGGCGTTGCGAGACGACATTCCACAGGTAGATGGTCTCGTGAACGGTGATGGCGAGTACCTGGCTGTCCGGGCTGAACGCGACCGCGCCCGGTGCGTAGCCGAAGCGGTAGTCGTAGGTGGCCGTGACCCGGCCAGCGGGCATGGCGCGGAGCTGTACGGGGTGGTCGCCGGTGAGCAGGAGCCTGCCGTCCGGGCTGAAGGCGACGTGGCCGCCCGGCGAGTCCTTGTGGATGCCGAGGGAGCGGCCGGAGGAGGTGTCCCACACGTACACGCCTCTGAAGAGCCCGGCGGCGGCCAGGGTCCTGCCGTCGGGACTGATGGCCGCCGAGAAGACGTAGCCGTCGGTGGGTTCACCGTTCAGGCGCTGGGCGGTCACGGTGAAGGTGCGGGCGACACGGCCGGTTGCCACATCCCAGAGCATGATCTTGTTCAGGTCGGCTTTGGCCAGCAGCGTGCGGTCGGGACTGAAGACAGTGGGTTGGCCCAGACCTGACCGGGGCGTGCTGAGGTGGACGGCGGCTCCGCGGCGGGTCGCGAGGTTCCAGCGCCAGACACTGTTGTCAGCAGAGCTCGCGGACATGGCGAGCAACGTCCGGCCGGTCGGGTCGAAGGCGACGGCGGTGATGGGTGCCTGCGGTCCGGTGAGGGCGACGCCGTTGGAGCCGGTGGCGGTGTTGCCGGCAGTGGGTCTACCAGATCGAGAAGCTGAGTGTTCCCGTCCGTACAGGAGCACGGAGGTTCCGGCCACCGCGGTGGTGGCGGTGGCCGCCAGTCCGCCGATGATCAGCGCGCGGCGGGATACCCCGCGAGAGGGCTCTGGCCGTGTGAACGGCGCCGGCTGCGGGTCGGGTTCGATCCATGTTTGAGGGTGGATCGTGGTCGCGGGCACTGCCATGGTGGGCGCAGGAAGGGCCGTACCACCAGGGCGGAGGCTGGTGAAGCGGGCCGGAAGGCTCTGCGCTGTCGGACGGTCGGTGGGCTCCTTCGCCAGGCATGCGGCCAGCACAGCGTGCAAGTCGCCGCCGAGACCGTCGAGTGCGGGCGGATCGTGCAGAATCCGATGGACGATCGCCGCGATGGTCGGTGCATCGAACGGGCTCCGCCCGGTAGCGGCGAAGACCAGCACTGAGCCCAGGGAGAACACGTCGCTCGCGGGTCCGGTCCGGTCAGCGTGGATCTGTTCGGGCGACATGTAGGCGTAGGTGCCGATCACCGAGCCGGTCGCGGTGAGTGAAGTGGCGTCCATGGCGCGAGCGATGCCGAAGTCGATGATGCGGGGGCCGTCGTCGGCCATGATGATGTTGCCGGGTTTCAGGTCACGGTGGACCAGCCCGCACTGGTGGATGGCGGCCAGTCCCTCGGCCAACCCCGCGCCGAGCCGTGCTGCGGCCTCCGGCGGGAGCGGGCCGCGCTGTGTGACCACCTTGTGCAGTGTGGGACCTGGGATGAAGGCGGTGACCAGCCAGGGGGCCTCGGCGCCCGGATCGGCGTCGACGACATGGGCGGTATGGAAACCGCCCACCCGGCGGGCCGCCTCGACCTCCCGGGCGAACCGAGCACGGAACTGTGGGGTGTTCGCCAGCTCCGGCTGGATCACCTTCACCGCGACCTTGCGTCCGCCCGGCGAGGTGCCCAGATAGACCTGCCCCATGCCGCCCGCGCCCAACCGGCCATCCAGGCGATAAGGGCCGATCTGCCGCGGATCGTCGGGCGACAAGGAATCCACATGCACCATCCGGAAATAGTCGCGGAACGTCTCGCTACGAAAGCTTCCAGAGCTGGATCCATCTGGCGCCACCTGGCTCTCCCATGGCCGCTGCGAGGATCCCCCCGTCCGGGCTGAACGCCAGCGACGGGACCTCGTAGCCGGCCGAGGAGGTCGGCATGACGCCCGTCAGGGTGGTGGTGACACGGCCGCTGGACAGATCCCACAGGCTGACGGCCTTGCCGATGGTGTCGCCGGCGCCGACCCGGCCGCGTCCGGCGCCCGCGATCATCGCTCGGCCCGGACGGTATGCCGCCGTGTCGAGGATGTGGTGGGAGTCGGTGAGCGTCGCGGTGAGGCGCCCGGTGGCCACCTCCCACAGCCTGATGCCGGGCCCGGCGCCGGCGAGGGTCTTCCCGTCAGGACTGAACATCGCCGAGGCGTAGTCCAGGATTCCGCCCATGGGGGCGGTGAACGATCTGATGAGCCGGCCGGTCTTGGCCGACCACAGCCGTACCGCCGCCTCCATATCGGACACACTGGCCACCGTCTCGCCGTCCGGGCTGAAGGCGACCGAGTTCATGTTGCCGTTGTGTCCGAAGGTCGCGACGGTACGGCCGGTGGTCACGTCCACGACCTCGACCCTGCTGTGGTCCCTGCTGGTGAGGCCGACGGCGAGGGTCTTCCCGTCAGGGCTGAACGCCAGGCAGGTGACGGTGGCCTGGGCATGGCTCACCAGGACGCCCCGTGACTCACCCGTGTGCACGTCCCAGCGCCGCACGGCGTTGCCGCCGCTGAACAGGGTCTGACCATCCGTGCTGAAGGTCACCGCCGGGACGTTGAGGTGCCCGGCGATGGCGAAGACCATTCGGCCCGATGTGATGTCCCAGAGCCGGAGGGTGCGGTCGAGACCAGCACCGGCGAGTGTCCTGCCGTCCGGGCTGAAGGCGAGCTGAGTGACATCGCCGGTGTCGCCGGCGTCCAGACGTGCGAGCGGCTTGCCGACGCCGCTATTGCCGGCGGGAGCGCTTCGGGTACGGCCGTGTGACGCGATCTTCGGCCAGAGCAGGACCGTGGGAACGGCGATGGCGGTGGCGGCGGCGCCGATCCCACCGAGCAGCAGCGTGCGCCGTCCCAGCGGCGTGCCGGCGCCCGCGGGCGCGGTGGCATCGACGAAGGCGTGCGCCATCGGCCCGGTCACGGCGAGGCGGTTCAGCACGTCGGCGGCGGAGGGGCGATCGGCCGGGTCCTTGGCGAGGCATGCGATCAGCAGGGCTCGCAGCTCGCCCTCGAGACCGCCCAGCCATGGCGGTTCGCTGCTGATCCGATGGACGATGCCGGGCACGGTCGTCGCGTCGAACGGACCTCGGCCGGTGGCGGCGAAGACCAGCACCGAGCCCAGGGAGAACACATCGCCGGCCGCCGATACCGGCTCGGCGCGGACCTGTTCGGGCGACATGTAGGCGTAGGTGCCGATGACCGCTCCGCCGCCGGTCGTCGAGTCGCCGTCTTCGGCATGCGCGATGCCGAAGTCGATGATGCGCGGTCCGTCGTCGGCCATGATGACGTTGCCGGGTTTCAGGTCACGGTGGACCAACCCGCACCGGTGGATGGCGGCCAGCCCCTCGGCCGACCCCGCACCCAACCGGGCCACGGCGGCTGGGGCGAGGGGCCCGTGCTCGGCGACGACACGCTGCAACGTGGGGCCGGGAATGAAGGCGGTGACCAGCCAGGGGAGCTCGGCATCTGGATCGGCGTCGAGCAACTGCGCCGTGTGGAAGCCGCCCACCTGCCGCGCCGCCTCGACCTCCCGCGAGAACCGCTCGCGGAACCGTGGGTCCCGCGCGTGCTCGGTCTTGATGAGCTTGACCGCGACGGCTCGGCCACTCGGGGATGACCCGAGATAGACCTGTCCCATGCCCCCCGCGCCCAGTCGGCCATCCAGCAGGTACGGACCTATCCGCGCAGGATCCCCAGGTTGCAGTGGAGAGATCACGAAGAGCGAGGATATCCACTAAAGAACAATGATATCTACTTGAGAGCCGACAAGGCCTGATCAAGCGAAGAGCGCCCCGGCACGGGGTTCCGGGGCGCTCGTCGTAGTCGACGTCAGGAGTGGAAGCGCGCTCCGTTGACCTTCTCGGCGATGCCGGTGCGGTCGAGGTACGGCGTGATGCCGCCCAGGTGGAACGGCCAGCCCGCGCCGAGGATCAGGCACAGGTCGATGTCCTCGGGCGCCGCGACGACGCCCTCGTCCAGCATGATCCTGATCTCCTCGGCGAGCGCGTCGAGTGCCCGGGCGAGGACCTGCTCCTCGGTGGACGGCGAGGTGCCGCCCTCGAACAGGGCGACGGCCTCGGGGTCGAGCGTGAAGTCGGGGCGGTAGACCCCGGGCTTGCCCGCCGCGACCAGCTTGGCCAGGCCGTCGGAGAGCGGGAACCGGTCCGGGAACGCCGCGTGCAGCGTCTCGCCGACGTGCAGGGCGATGGCCGGGCCGACCAGACCCATGAGCACGAACGGCGACATCGGCAGGCCGAGCGGGTTGGTGGAGCGCTCGACGACCTCGATCGGAGTGCCCTCCTCCACCGTCGTGAGGATCGCCGCCTGCAGCCGCAGCAGGATGCGGTTGACCACGAACGCGGGCGCGTCCTTGACCAGCACGCAGGACTTCTTCAGCGCCTTGCCGGTGGCGAACGCCGTGGCGAGGGCGGCGTCGTCGGTCCGCTCGCCCCGAACGATCTCCAGCAGCGGCAGCACGGCGACCGGGTTGAAGAAGTGGAACCCGACGACCCGCTCCGGGTGCTTGAGCTTGGCGGCCATCTCGGTCACCGACAGCGACGAGGTGTTGGTGGCCAGCACACACTCCGGCGAGACGACGGCCTCGACCTCGGCGAAGACCTTCTGCTTGACGCCCATCTCCTCGAAGACGGCCTCGATCACGAAGTCGGCGTCGGCGAAGGCGTCCTTGGTCAGCGAGCCGGTGACCAGGCCCTTGAGCCGCGACGCCTCGTCCGCCGAGACGCGGCCCCTGCCGAGCAGCTTGTCGATCTCGGCGTGGACGTAGCCGACACCCTTGTCGAGGCGCTCCTGGTCCAGGTCGGTGAGCACGACGGGGACGTTCAGCCGCCGGGCGAACAGCAGGGCCAGCTGCGAGGCCATCAGCCCGGCGCCGACCACGCCGACCTTGGTCACTGGCCGTGCGAGGGCCTTGTCGGGCGCGCCGGCGGGCCGCTTGGCGCGCTTCTGCACCAGGTCGAACGCGTACAGGCCGGCCCGGAGCTCGGGGCTCATGATCAGGTCGGCGAGAGCGTCGTCCTCGGCGGCGAAGCCCTCGTCGCTGGTGCGGTCCTTGGCCGCCGCGACCAGGTCCAGCGCCCGCAGCGGCGCGGGGGCCGCGCCGTGCAGCTTGCCCTCGGCGAACCACCGGGCCTGCGCGACGGCGTCGTCCCAGGCCTTGCCGGTGTCGACCTCGGCGCGCTCGACCGTCACCTCGCCGGTCAGCACCCGGGCGGCCCAGCGCAGCGACTCCTCCAGGAAGTCCGCCGGCTCGAACATCGCGTCCGCGACGCCCAGCTCGAACGCCTGCGGCCCGCGGAGCATCTTGTTCTGGTTGAGGGGGTTCTCGATGATGACCTTGAGGGCCTTCGCCGCGCCGATCAGCCGGGGCAGCAGGTACGTCCCGCCCCAGCCGGGGACCAGGCCGAGGAAGCACTCGGGCAGCGCGAGCGCGGGCACGCCGGAGGAGATCGTCCGGTACGTGCAGTGCAGCGCCACCTCGACGCCGCCGCCCATCGCCGCGCCGTTCACGAACGCGAAGGACGGCACGTTCAGCTCGCCGAGCCGCCGGAACACGTCGTGCCCGAGCCGCGCGACCAGCGTGGCCTCCTCGCGGCCGGCCAGCGCCGACACGCCCTTGAGGTCCGCGCCGACCGCGAAGATGAACGGCTTGCCGGTGACGCCGACCGCCGCGACGTCGTCACGCGCCGCCACCTGGTCGAGGGCGTCGTTCAGCGCCAGCAGGCCACGCGGCCCGAAGGTGTTCGGCTTGGTGTGGTCGAACCCGTTGTCGAGCGTGATCAGCGCCATGGTGCCCGCGCCGTACGGCAGCTCGACGTCGCGAACGCGCGCGTGCGTCACGACCTCGTCGTGATCGACATTCCCGGCGTCCAGCTGGGAACGCCACGTCTGCACCGTGCTCACTTGCCCCCCTCGAAGTTCGGGTTCTCCCACAGAACGGTGCCGCCCATGCCCATTCCGACACACATGGTCGTCAGGCCGAAGCGGACGTCCGGCCGCTCGGCGAACTGGCGGGCCAGCTGCATCATCAGCCGGACGCCGGAGGACGCCAGGGGGTGGCCCAGCGCGATCGCGCCGCCCCAGGGGTTCACGCGCGGATCGTCGTCGGCGATCTTGAAGTGGTCGAGGAACGCGATCACCTGCACCGCGAACGCCTCGTTGATCTCGATCAGGCCGATGTCGTCCATCGTGATCGCGTTGCGGGCCAGGAGCTTCTCGGCGGCCGGCACCGGGCCGACGCCCATGACCTCCGGCTCGACGCCCGCGAACGCGTAGTCGACCAGCCGCATCCGGACCGGCAGGCCCAGCTCGGCGGCGACGTCCTCGGCGGCGACGATGCAGCCGGTGGCGCCGTCGTTGAGCCCGGCGGCGTTGCCCGCGGTGACGTGGCCGTGCGGCCGGAACGGCGTCTTCAGGCCGGCCAGCCCCTCCAGCGTCGTGCCCGGGCGCGGCGGCTCGTCCGCGGTCGCCAGGCCGTAGCCCTTCTCCTGCGAGCGGATCGCCATCGGCACCAGGTCCGGCTGGATCTTCCCGGCCTCGTACGCGGCGGCCACCTTCTGCTGGCTGCGCAGGGCGTACGCGTCGGCGCGCTCACGGGTGATGTGCGGGAACCGGTCGTGGAGGTTCTCCGCTGTCGACCCCATCACCAGGGCGGAGGGGTCGACGAGCTTCTCGGCCAGGAACCGCGGGTTCGGGTCGACGCCCTCGCCCATCGGGTGCCGGCCCATGTGCTCGACGCCGCCGGCGATGGCGACGTCGTACGCGCCGAAGGCGATGCCGCCCGCCACGGTCGTCACGGCGGTCATCGCGCCGGCGCACATCCGGTCGATGGCGTACCCGGGGACGCTCTTCGGCAGCCCGGCCAGAACGGCGGCCGAGCGGCCGATCGTGAGGCCCTGGTCGCCGATCTGGGTGGTCGCGGCGATGGCGACCTCGTCGACCCGGTCCGCAGGCAGGGAGGGGTTGCGCCTCCGCAGCTCGCGGATCACCCGGACGATCAGATCATCAGCGCGGGTCTCGGCGTACAGCCCCTTGGGGCCCGCCTTGCCGAACGGCGTGCGAACGCCGTCGACGAAGACCACGTCACGTGCGGTACGGGGCACGGTCGGTTCTCCTTCTGACAGAGCCTGCGGAGCACTGCTGGGTACTCCTACCCATAGGTTACTCGCCGGTAACGACTGGCGGGTAACCCGGGGTCGCCCACCACCCGCCGCCCACCACCCGCCGCCCGCCGCCCGCCGCCCGCCGCCCGCCGCCCGCCGCGCGTCGCGCGTCGCGCGTCGCGCGTCGCGCGGCCCGGCCCGTCCGTGTCCGCCGGTCGGTCAGAGTGCGACGGGGGCGTCCCAGTCGACGTGGTGCTCGAACAGCCACGCCATCTTCGCCATCGACTTGGGACCTCCGGCGTTCCGCAGGATGAACGGCAGGGCCAGGTCCCGCAGGACGCGGCCGGTCAGGCCCTGCTTCTTGGTGTTGTTCATCCCCGAGCCCCAGGCCACCACCCGCTCCACGCGCTCGCGGCGGAGCCTCTCGTACGCGGCCAGCGCCCGCGGGATGTCCGGGGCGTCGCGCAGGCAGCGGGCGAGCGTGACGGCGTCCTCGGCGGCCAGGGAGGCGCCCTGGCCGGAGGAGGGGGACACGGCGTGGGCCGCGTCGCCGATGACGACCATCCGGTCGGTGTGCCAGGTCGGCACGTTCGGCAGGTCGTACTGGTTGGTCAGCGGGAAGTCGCCGGACATCGCCCGCACGATCCGCGCCCCGGGGGTCCGGTCCGCCGACAGCATGCCGACGAGCTCCTCGCGGAGGCGGTCGGCCGTCAGCGCGCGAAGCTCCTCGCGCGACCGTTCCCTGGCCCGTGGCGGGTTGGCGAACCACCAGATCTCCCCGTCAGGGCTCACGGTGTACCCGAAGAAGCAGTTCTTCCCCCAGATCATGACGTAGTCGCCCGGCTCGGCGTCGATCCCCATGTCGCGGACGAAGCCGCCGGTGTTGCCGAGGCCGGTGTAGCGCGGGGCCGGATTGGCCGGGTCGATGAGGGAGCGCGTGGGCGAGTGCACGCCGTCGGCGCCGACCAGGAGGTCTCCTTCGGCCGTGCTCCCATCGGCGAACCGCGCCACCACGCGCCCGCCGGCCGTCGTCGCGCCGACCAGGCGCTTACCGTGCTCGATCGGGACTCCGCGCCGCTCGGCCTCCTCGTACAGGCCGCCGTACAGGTCCGCCCGCCGGATGGTGTGGGCGGCCGTGCCGTCGGTGAGCGTCGGCCCGAGGGGCATGGTCCCGAGCTGCTTGCCGGTGCCGCTGACGAAGCGCATGTGGCCGGACGGGAAGCCGGCCGAGGTGACGACCTTGTCGGCGTCGACCGCCTGCAGCGCGTCCAGGCCGTTCACCGCCACGGTCAGGTAGACGCCGTGGGAGAGGCCCGAGCTGTGCTCGTACGCCTCGTAGATCACCGGGTCCAGCCCCGCCTTCTTCGCGGCGATCCCCGCCACCGCGCCGGCCACGCCGCCGCCCACGATCAGTACTCGCATCACGACACCCTCTGTTCGCTCGGAGATAGTTCTTCTCTTGAGAAGAGCATCTTGATACTAGAGTATCTTGCCAGTCAAGAGAGATTCTCCATCCGGGAACGCGAAAGCCCCCGGCCGGGACGGCCGGGGGCGAGAGGTCGGGCTGGGCGCCGGGAGTCAGCCTTGGGCGGGCGCCGGTTGCCGCTGCGGCTTGGGAGCGGCCGGCTTGGCCGGGCGGAGGAACAGGATCATGACCGGCACGAGGTAGAGCACCCACATCACGGCCTGGACCACGGTCACCTGCGGCGTGAGGTTGAAGACTCCTTGGAGGGCGGTCTGCAGCCACTGACCGGGGGTGCCCATGCCCTGGAACCAGGTGTGCGGCTGGAACGCGTACGACGTGAGCCCCGGCAGGATCCCCGCCTCCTGGAGGTCGTGGAAGCCGTAGCCGAAGACGCCGGCGGCCACCACGATGAGTGCCGCGCCGGTGATGGTGAAGAAGCGCTTGAGGTTGAGCTTCAGCCCGCCGCGGTACAGCAGGTAACCCAGCAGGGCGGCGGTGAGAAGGCCGAGCACGGCGCCGATGATCGGCTCGGTGGTGTTGTTGGCGGCGTCGATGTTGGTCCACAGGAACAGGGCCGTCTCCAGACCCTCCCGTCCGACGGCCAGGAGTGCCACGGCGAACAGCGCGCCGGTGCCGAGGGACAGCGCGCCTTCGAGCTTGCCCTCGAGCTCGGCCTTCATGAACCGCGCGGCCCGGCGCATCCAGAAGACCATCCACGTCACGAGGCCGACCGCGACGATCGAGAGGGTGCCGCCGAAGGCCTCCTGCGTCTTGAACTGCATCTCGCCCGAGGCGAAGCTCAGCAACACGCAGAACGCGACGCTGATCCCGATCGCGGTGCCGATGCCGGCCCAGACCGGACCGAGAGCCCGTCGGTTGCCCGACTTCACCAGGTACGCGATGAGGATGCTGACGACCAGCGACGCTTCGAGCCCTTCGCGCAGGCCGATGAGGAAGTTGCCGAGCAGCAAGGGGACGCGCTCCTTCGCACAGGGGAATCTTAGGCAAACCTAACCTAACTGAGTGTGCGGGAGGGGGTCGCCGAACGCAAGCCCGGAATGTCACTCAAAGCCCGATTGCGGTGTCTAATGCGTCACGTCCCTGTAGTGGTTCCTCTGTTGCGATCCGATCACGTGTGTCCAGCGGTACCAGTTAGGGCATAGCGTTTGACACGTGGAGTTTCGGGATGTCGTGACACGCCGTCGCATGATCACTCTCGGTGCAGCCAGCGCCGCTCTCCTGCTCGCCGGAGACAGAGTCAAGGGGATCCCCGCCGCGAACCGGCATTCTGTCGCCCGGGGCCGCGCCGTCATCCCGCCCGCGGACACCTCCCCGACGCCCACCCCCACGCCGAAGCCTCCGACGCCGACGCCGCTGCCGCGTCGCAAGGAGGCCATCCACACGCTGCACGACGTCCTCCCGACCGCACCGCCCAACGCGATCTCGCTGACCATCGATGACGGCCCGCACCCGGAGTGGACGCCGAAGATGCTCGACCTGCTGGCCGAGCACGACGTGAAGGCGACGTTCTCGCTCATCGGCATCCAGGTGAAGCAGTTCCCGAAGCTGGCGCAGCAAATCGCCGCGGCGGGCCACCAGATCTGCAACCACACGATGAACCACCCGCTGGACATCGCCTCGCTGTCGTCCCGGAAGGTCGACAAGGAGATCACCGAGGCGCACGAGCGCATCTGCGACGCCACCGGGGTCGTGCCGAAGTTCTTCCGCTCGCCGGGTGGGGCGTGGTCGCGCGCGGTGTTCGGCTCGGCGGCCCGGCACGGGATGCTGCCGATCGACTGGGACATCGACCCACGCGACTGGGCCCGCCCGGGCACCCGCAGCATCAAGCGGAGCCTGCTGGAGGCCAAGGGCGGGGACATCCTCCTGTGCCACGACGGCGGAGGCGACCGCTCCGAGACGATCAAGGCCCTGGGTCAGGTCATCCCGAAGCTGAAGGCCCGCGGGCTGTCCTTCGTCCTGCTCTGACCACCTGCGCCGACCGCGTCGCACGGGCTGATCGCGGGGTAGGTCCGGCCGCGCAGTATGGCGCGGTCGCCGTCATCCCAGGGCGCGGGTGTACCAGACGTACGGCGGTGTGAGGATGTCGACGGTGAATCCGAGCCGCTCCAGGAGCCGCCGGGACGGGACGTTGCCCGCATGCACCTCGGCGATCACCTGGCGGCAGGCGGCGGACCCTTCGAGCCATCCCAGGAGGCCACGGATCGCCTCGGTGCCGTACCCCCGCGACCGCCAGGGACCACCGAGGCCATAGGCGATCTCGACGGTCCCGTCGGGGCCCGGCCCGTGTTTCAGCCCGCACTCGCCGATCACCGCGTCCTCGCGGTGGATCAGCCAGGTGAGCGCGCCGGGGTCGGCGGCCGCCCGGTGGGCGACCATCGCGGTCGCGTCCGTCGGCCACCCGCCGGCCGCCACGATCCCCGAGGAGTCGCCCCGGGCGAGCGCACGCGCGGGCCCGCGCTCCAGCCGCCGCAGCACGAGCCGCCGGGTGACGATCGGATCGGCACCGGGCGGGTGGTCAGACCTCACGCTTGGCGGCCAGCCGGAGCAGCGCCTTGGCGAGGGGCGTCGCCGTCAGCTCCACCTGCCAGGTACGGGCCCCGAGTGCGGTGAGCACGACGCCGATCGACTCGGCCGTCACCTCCTCCGGCGGATCCCAGGCGAGCCGTCGGACGGTGTCGGGCTGGAGGAGGTTCTCCGTGGGCAGGGTGTGCTCGTCGGCCAGCGCGGCCACCACGGCCCGCAGCGCGCTCAGGCGCTCGGCGGCCGCCGGGTCGCGCTCCGCCCAGCGGTGGGCGGGCGGCGGCCCGTCTCCGGGGATGCTGTGCTCGGGCAGCGAGGCGTCCGGGAGGGTCCGCCCCCGCTGCACGGCCCGGAACCAGGCCGGAGCGTGCCGCCGGGTGTTGCGCCCGCGGAACGAGGCCAGCGCCGCCAGATCGTCCGGGGTCCGCGGGAGCTCCAGCGCCGCCTCGACGATCGCGGAGTCGGGCAGCACCCGGCCGGGGGACAGATCGCGCTCGCGGGCGATCCGGTCACGGGTCGTCCACAGCTCACGGACGACGGCGAGGCTGCGGCGGCTGCGCAGGCGGTGGATGCCGGACGTGCGCCGCCAGGGGTCCTGCCGGGGTTCCTTCGGGGGAGTGGCCAGGATCGCGGCGAACTCCTCCTCGGCCCACCGCAGCTTGCCCGCCTCATCCAGTTGCCGCTGCAGCGCGTCGCGCAGCTCCACCAGGAGCTCGACGTCGAGCGCGGCGTAGCGGAGCCAGTCGGCGGGCAGCGGGCGGCTGGACCAGTCGGCCGCCGAATGGCCCTTCTCCAGCGTGTAACCGAGGACCGTCTCGACCATCGTGCCCAGGCCGACGCGGGGATAGCCGAGCAGCCGTCCGGCAAGTTCGGTGTCGAACAGGCGGCGGGGTGCGAGCCCGAGCTCGGCCAGGCACGGCAGGTCCTGGCTGGCGGCGTGCAGCACCATCTCGGTATCGGCGAGCGTCGCGTCCAGCGCGGACAGGTCCGTACACGGCACCGGGTCGATCAGGAACGTTCCCGATCCGGAGCGACGAAGCTGCACGAGGTAGGCCCGCTGGCCGTAGCGGTATCCGGACGCGCGCTCGGCGTCCACCGCGACGGGGCCCGTCCCGGCGGCCAGGCGTTCGACCGCGTCCTGGAGCGCCTCCGGCGTCTCGATGACCGGAGGGATGCCCTCCCGTGGTTCAAGTAGGGGTACGACTTCTGCTTCCGACACTTCCACGCGCCTACCGTATGTGCTCAAACTCCGGAACTCGGCAGTGAGGTCACTCCCGCGGGCGGCAAGCCCGCCGCCTGACATAGAACATCGCACCATGCACTGATATGCCCTGCAATATCCTCACTTGTCGGTGACCATGAAGCGCGGAGCTCCAACTCGGTCGTCGCCGGGTCGGCGTCCTTGTCACCGAAGCTCTCCGAAACCGCCCGGGTGATCGTGCCCGACGCGGCCTTGTACCCGGCCCGGTGCGCGTCGAGGGCCTCGGTCAGCCAGCTCCACCCCACGGGCCCGATCAGCGGATCGGCGGCGATCTCGGGCTCCAGCTCCGCCCGTACGTAGGCGACCAGCCGGAAGTCCCCGTCCCAGCCGCGCTGCCCCTCGGGGTCGTACAAGACGATCAGACGGCCGACGGCGAGCTCCGTGTCGTCCTCCCGGTACACCGTCGCCATGATCGCCGCGGCGTAGGGCGCCAGCCGCTGCGGCGCGGGCATGTCCTCGAGCAGAAGCTCGGGCCGCGCGGGCTCGGCGTCGACCATGGCCCGCAGCGTCTCGGCCACGCGTTGGAACGGTCCGGGTACGGGGTCGCTCGAGGCCGTCATCGGGCGTACGGCCGATCCACCCGGCACGCCTGGGAACGATTTGACTCACGCATGTGCACAGCGACCCTCAGGCCGCCTCAGAGTGGGCGATCACGGGAAGCGCCGGCGCGTCGCCGATCAGGATCGCCATGCCGCAGTCCACGCACGCCCACTCGGGGCAGTCCGCGCCGTGGCCGTCCGCGCACGGCGGCTGTTCGAAGCGGCGTTCGCCATTACAGACGGAACAATGACGTGTGAGGGCCATCTCGGTGACCTCCCTCGATCCGGCAGGGGGAGCGTTCACACGTTCGCATGCGCCCCGGCGTGATTGCAGGACATCGCTCGGCGTGTCCTGAAGATTCTCATAACGGACGTAGGGCCATGCCCCGCGATCTGTCCGCCAGACGTCGTCGCGGCCTCATCGTACGGGACCGCGAGACCGATGCGGGACCGTTCCAGCGGTCTGGGGCGGGCGATGCGGGCCGTGTCGGCGCGGGCCGATGGCGATCGCGGGTGGCGTGCGGGGACGGGATCGCTGGGCGGTGCGCGCGAAGACAGGTGTCCCAGGGGACGGGAGTGCGCGTCTTGCGGGGTGGTGCGCGGTGCGGCGCCTATTCGTGGGACGATCCAGAGCGGGCCGCATGCCTGCACCTTCCGCGAAAACCAGACAGGAGCGCACCGTCATGCCGCAAGACAGCGGGCCCCACGGGGCCGGGCCGGAGCAGCGCGAGGAGAGCGCCTTCCTGCTCGCCTGCCGTCGCCGGCCGGTGCCGCACACCCCTGTCTGGTTCATGCGCCAGGCGGGCCGCTCGCTGCCGGAGTACCGCGAGGCCCGGGTGGGCATCCCGATGCTCGAGGCGTGCGCCCGGCCCGACCTCGTCGTCGAGATCACGATGCAGCCCGTGCGCCGCTACGCGGTCGACGCCGCCATCTTCTTCAGCGACATCGTCGTCCCGCTCAAGGCGATCGGCATCGACCTCGACATCAAGCCCGGCGTGGGCCCCGTCATCGCCGACCCGATCCGCGACGCCGCCGCGGTCGACCGGCTGCGCCCGCTCGAAGCCGCCGACGTGCCGTTCGTCGCCGAGGCGGTCGGCGCGCTCATCGGCGAGCTCGGCGGCACCCCGCTGATCGGGTTCGCCGGGGGCCCGTTCACCCTCGCCTCGTACCTCATCGAAGGCGGCCCGTCCAAGACCCACGACCGGACCAAGGCGATGATGTACGGCGAGCCCGAGCTGTGGGCCCGGCTGCTCGACCGGCTCGCCGACATCGCCGCGACGTACCTGAAGATCCAGGTCGAGGCGGGGGCGCGCGCCATCCAGCTGTTCGACTCGTGGGTGGGCGGCGTCGGCCCGGAGGACTACCGCACGTCCGTGCTGCCGCACAGCCGCAAGATCTTCGCCGCTCTCGAGCCGTACGACGTGCCGCGCATCCACTTCGGTGTCGGCACCGGCGAACTCCTCGGCCTCATGGGGGAGGCCGGCGCCGACGTCGTCGGCGTCGACTGGCGGGTGCCGCTCGACGAGGCGGTGCTGCGCGTCGGGCCCGGCAAGGCGTTGCAGGGCAACCTCGACCCGGCGATCCTGTTCGCCCCGTGGGACGTCATCGAGACGCGCGCCCGCGACGTGCTCGCCCGGGGCCGTACCGCCGAAGGGCACGTCTTCAACCTCGGCCACGGCGTGCTGCCCACGACCGACCCCGACATGCTGGCGCGGCTCGTCGACTTCGTACACGAGGAGTCGGCGGCCCGCTGACCGCGGTCAGGCGGCCTCCGGCCGATCGGCCTTGGACTTCGAGGGGCGTCTGCGCCGCCGGAGACCGTACAGCGGCAGGCCGATCAACGCGGCGACGGTCAGGAACGGCAGTGCCCAGCCGAGGACCAGCGCGAGTCCGCTCACGAACGCGGTGAAGGCCCGCCAGCCCGTCGCGACCCCGCCCGTGAAGCCATGAGCCCGTCGCTTCGCCGGCTTGCTGCCATCGATCCGCAGCGTCACGGTCGCGAACGCCGTCTGCCGTGCCAGGGACCGCTGGCGTGCCTGCAGCGATTCCAGGTCCGCCTGCCGCTGCGAGATCTCCTGTTCGACGCGGATGATCTCGCTCACGGTCGTCGCCTTGGCGAGCAGCGCGCGGAACGAGGCGAGCGTGGCCTTGGCCGAGGCGACCCGGCTGTCGACGTCCGCGACCTCCTGCGTGACGTCCTCGGCCTGCTGCTGCAGGGAGGTGCGCGTGCCGATCTGCGCCGAGCCCAACTGGTCGAGGACCTCCGCGTACCTCGCCGACGGGACCTTGAACGTGATCGTCGATCCCGGCCGGGAGCCGGAGGAGCTCTCGGCCTGTTCGCTGCCGACGTACCCGCCCGCGCCGGTGACGATCTGCTTCGCCCTCGCCGCCGCGGCGGCGACGTCCCGGGCGCGTACGGTGAGCGAGGCGGTGTAGATGATCGCCTGGGCGGGCTCCAGGCGGACCTGCTGGGCGGTCTTCGGGGCGCCGCCTGCGGCCGATCTCCTCAGTGACGCGGCACCCTCCGCGCTCGACCCCGAGGCGCCGTTCGAGTCGCTCGAACCGGCGCAGCCTCCGAGGAGCAGAACGGCGACCAGCATGCAGAGTAAAGACCTCATGTAAAGAGGGACGTTGTGGCGCACGTCACCGTTGCCGCTCCGCGGTCGCGATCCCGTCACGATGCCGACGCGCCGCGATCACGGGACCCGCCGCGATGAGGGGACGCGCCGCGCCCCTGGGTGCCGGTCGTCTGGAACGTCTGCCATCGTTGGACCCATGACCGATGAGGCACATCGCGCTCACGTCGCCGTCATCGGCGGGGGCGTCGCCGGGCTGACCGCAGCGTACGAGCTGGCCAAGAGCGGTGTCCGCGTCACCCTTCTGGAGGGCGGTGCCGACGTCGGCGGCAAGCTCAAGGTGAGTGAGATCGCCGGCGTTCCCGTGGACGAAGGTGCCGAGGCGATGCTGGCACGGCGTCCGGAGGGCCTGGAACTCGTGCGCGAGCTCGGCCTGGGGGACCGGCTGACCTTCCCCGGCACCACCTCGTCGGCCATCTGGAGCCGTGGCGCCCTGCACCCCATGCCCGCCGGTCAGATCATGGGCGTGCCGGCCGACCTGGTCGCCCTCGCCCGCTCCCAGGTGCTCTCGCCGGGTGGCCTCGCCAGGGTGCCCCTCGACCTGGTCCGCCCGGAGACGCCGCGAGGCGAGGACGTGTCGGTGGCCGAGTTCGTCGGCGCGCGGGTCGGCCGCGAGGTGGTGGACCGCCTGGTCGAGCCGCTGCTCGGCGGGGTGTACGCCGGGCGCGTCGACCAACTGTCCTTCGAGGCGACGATGGGCGGCCTGGCCGCGGCCTCGCGGAGCCGCCGGTCCCTGATCGCCGCCGCCCGTACGGTGGCCGAGGCGGCTCCGGCCGCTCCCGGGCCGCTGTTCACCACGCTCGTCGACGGGATGGGCGCGCTGCCCGGCGCGCTGGCCGCGAAGGTCACCGAGTTCGGCGGCGCCGTGCGCACCGAGGCGATGGTCCGCGAGCTGGCCCGTACGCCCGGCGGCTGGCGGCTCACCATCGGTCCCGCGCGCGACCCCGAGTCCCTCGAGGTCGACGCCGTCGTGCTCGCGGTGCCCGCCCGCCCCGCCGGACGCCTCCTGAAGGACGCGTCGCCGTCGGCCGCGGCCGAGCTCGGCCGTGTCGAGTACGCCAGCATGGCGGTCGTCACGCTCGCGTACGCGGGCACGGCGTTCCCCGAGCCGCCGCGCCGCAGCGGCTATCTGGTGCCCGCCGTCGAGACGAAGGACGTCAAGGCCGTCACGTTCAGCAGCACCAAGTGGCCGCACCTGACCGACGGCACCGTCATCGTGGCCCGCTGCTCCATCGGCCGGTACGGCGACGAGCAGGCGCTCCAGCGTTCCGACGAGGAGCTGAAGGCGGCGGCCTTGACGGAGCTGGCCCGCACCAGCGGCGTCAACGAGCTGCCGATCGACACGCGGGTCACCCGGTGGGGCGGTGGCCTGCCGCAGTACACCGTCGGGCATCTCGAGCGGGTCGCGCGGATCCGCGCGGCGGTCGCGACGCTGCCCGGCGTCGCGGTGTGCGGCGCCGTCTACGACGGCGTCGGCATTCCGGCATGCGTCGGATCCGCCCGCCTCGCGGCGGCCCGGGTGCTCGAACACGTGAACGGTCGGGGAGAATCGGATCGAAGCGACGAGCCGGTCGGTGAGCGGGGCGGCCGGCCCGGGTGACCCCCGGTATCCCCCGGAAAGCGAAGAGGAGTGCGACCGTGAGTGCCGCAGAGACGGGCCGACCGAAGGCACGCGAGCTCAACGAGGTGATCCGGTACACCATGTGGTCGGTGTTCCGGGCCCGTGACCTGGCCGAGGCCGACCGCGCGGCGGTCGCCCGCGAGGTCGAGGACCTGCTCGAGCAGGCGGCGGCCAAGGACGTCACGACGCGCGGCCTGTACGACGTCGCGGGGCTGCGCGCCGACGCCGACTACATGTTCTGGTGGCACGCGCCGACCTCCGACGACCTGCAGGAGATCTACCACCGCTTCCGGCGGACGGCGCTCGGCCGCGCCTCCGAGCCGGTGTGGTCGGTGATGGCCCTGCATCGCCCGGCGGAGTTCAACAAGAGCCACATCCCGGCGTTCCTCGCCGATGAGGAGCCGCGCGGGTACCTCTGCGTGTACCCGTTCGTCCGGTCCTACGAGTGGTATCTGCTGCCCGACGAGGAGCGCCGGGCGATGCTCGCCGAGCACGGGAAGATGGCCCGCGGCTTCCCCGACGTGCGGGCCAACACGGTCTCCTCGTTCGCGCTCGGCGACTACGAGTGGATGCTGGCCTTCGAGGCGGACGAGCTGCACCGCATCGTCGACCTCATGCGGCACCTGCGCGGGGCGGAGGCCCGGCGCCACACCCGCGAAGAGGTGCCGTTCTACACCGGCGCCCGCAAGCCGGTCTCCGAGCTCGTCGCCGCCCTGCCGTAACCCATTCGCAGGTCAAGGGCCGTCGATGACTTGCTCATCGGGCGGGTGGGTCGCCTTGCCGCGGCGGAGTATTCCACGCGTGACTCGATCGCGGCGTCGCAGAGGCAGACACGTGCGGCCGCCCGCCGACACGCCCGGCATGATCGCCCGGCTCGTGCCGGGCGCGGCCGCCCGTCCGGTGTGCGTGGCCCTCGGCGGGGCGGCCGGTTTCGTGCTGGTCCTCGTCGTCGTGCTCACGCCGGGCTCCCCGCCCCGGCGGCCAGGCCGGCCGGCGGTCGAGGTGGGCCGTCCACGGCCGGCCACGGCCACCCCCAGCGCGACGCCGACCGCGCCGGCGGCCCGTGACGACGCCCGGGACGAGGCCGCGCTGGCGTACTACCGGGCGAAGGGCGGCGCGGTCGCCGCGCACGTGCGGCAGGTCATCTGGACCGCGCCCATCCTCCGCGTCTACACCGACCTGCCCGCCTCCGACGCGAACGCGCCGGCGGCCACCGCCCTGTGCCGGATCGCGGCGTCCTACCTCGAGAGCCGGGACCGGGCGCCGGTCGTGTTCGTCCACGCCCGGCAGAGCGACGGATATCCCGTCCTCGCCAACAAGATGGACTCCGGCGACGACTGCCGCCTGGGCAGCGTCCCCTGACCGGTCATTCGGCGGGTTCGAGGTTCAGCGAGACGCTGTTGATGCAGTACCGCTGGTCGGTCGGGGTCGGGTAGCCCTCACCCTCGAAGACGTGTCCCAGGTGGGAGTCGCAGCGAGCGCAGCGGACCTCGATCCGCACCATGCCGTGGGAGGTGTCGCGCAGCAGCGTGACCGCGTCGGACTCGGTCGGCTGGTAGAAGCTCGGCCAGCCGCAGTGCGAGTCGAACTTCGTGTCCGAGCGGAAGAGCTCCGCGCCGCACGCGCGACAGCGGTACACGCCCTCCGTCTTGGTGGAGACGTACTCCCCGGACCAGGGTGCCTCGGTGCCAGCCTCCCGCAGGACGTGGAACTCCTCGGGCGACAGCTGGACCTTCCACTCTTCGTCGCTCTTGCGAATGACTGTCATACCCTGCATAACCTGGGGCCCCGGGCGGCCATTCCGGGCCCGCCGCCGTCTTGAGAGGCGTGGAGCTTCGCACGTCGCCGGGTGGTCTGTCAGCGGGCGGTTGTACCGTGCCGGTATGGCATCGCCTTTCGTGGAGATCCAGGTCGGAGACCGCGTCGTCAAGGTCACCAATCCGGACAAGGTGTACTTTCCGGCTCGCGGGCACACCAAGCTGGATCTGGTCAACTACTACCTGTCCGTCGGCGACGGCATCCTGCGCGCGCTGCGCGACCGGCCGACCACGCTGGAGCGCTGGCCGGGCGGGGTGTTCGAGGGGGCGAAGATCGCCACTCGCGCCGACAACCGGGGTGACGCGTTCTACCAGAAGCGCGTCCCGAAGAACGCCCCGGAGTGGATCGAGACGGCGCGGATCGCCTTCCCGAGCGGGCGCTACGCCGACGAGATCTGCCCCACCGAGTTCGCGAGCGTGGCCTGGTGCGCCAACCTCGGCACCGTCACCTTCCACCCCTGGCCGGTGCGCCGCGACGACGTCGACCATCCCGACGAGCTGCGGATCGACATCGACCCGCAGCCCGGCACCGACTTCGCCGACGCGAAGAAGACCGCGCTGGAGGCCGTCCGCGACATCCTCGGCGAGCTCGGCTTCGTCGGCTTCCCGAAGACCTCCGGCGGCCGTGGCGTCCACATCTACGTGCGCATCGAGCCGCAGTGGACCTTCACCGAGGTGCGTCGCTGCGCGCTCGCCTTCGGCCGTGAGATCGAGCGCCGGATGCCCGACCTCGTCACCACGAACTGGTGGAAGGAGGAGCGCGGCGAGAAGGTCTTCATCGACTTCAACCAGAACGCCCGCGACCGCACCATCGCCTCCGCCTACAGCGTCCGCCCGAAGCCGTACGCCCCGGTCTCGGCCCCGCTCACCTGGGAAGAGCTGCCCGACGTGGAGCCCGAGGACTTCACGATCGCGACGATGCCGGAGCGCTTCGCCAAGCTCGGCGACCTCCACGCGGCAATCGACGATCAGGCGTTCTCCCTCGAGACGCTGCTGGAGTGGGCCGACCGCGACGAGCGCGATCACGGCCTCGGCGACATGCCATATCCGCCCAACTATCCGAAGATGGAGGGCGAGCCGAAGCGCGTCCAGCCCAGCAAGGCCCGCAAGGACTGACCGCCCGTAGCGGTAGGGTGCGTCCCGTTCGCGCACTCCGCGCGGCTACGGGAGGAATGCATGGAATCGTGGCCGCCCACCGAGCGGGGCGACCCGTCGGCCAACGGCTGGGCGAGCCCGGATTCGGCGCCGCCGTCCGCGCCGCATACCGGGCCGCCGCCCGCGCCGGTTCCGCCCTTTCCGGCGGCCCCGCCACCGTGGCCGGGCCAGGTGCCGTGGCAGGGGATGCCCCCGGGGCCGCCACGACGCTCCCGGATCTGGCCGTGGCTCGTCGCCGGCGGGGCGGTCGTCCTCGCGGTGGCGGTCGGCGCCGTCGTCCTGGTCGCCCGGTCGTCGGGGATCCTCGAGTTGGGAGCGCGCGGTACGCACGCCGAACGACTTCCCGACCCGTGCCGGATCTACGACGACCTGCGGGGCCGGGCCCTCCTCGGCGAGTTCGGCACCAAGGGCACCAAGCGCGTGCCGATGGGCGGCTACCACTGGTCGCTGTGCGCGTACGGCACGGCCATGTTCCCGCCGAAGGACACCTTCCAGGTGCAGCTCAACCTCTACCTCTATGGCGGGCGGACCGAGTCGGCCAGTGCGGCGGTGAGCGGCCTCCACCGCGCCGACATGGGCTGCCTCAAGTACCAGGGCGCGACGGCCGGGGACAGATGGCAGGAGGCGTGCGAGGGGATCTCCAAGGGCTGGGTGCTGTTCGCCGCCCGCAGGGGCAACGTCATCACGATGATCAACTGCTCGGCCCCCGAGGTCGGCGACAACGTACGGGCCGCGATGCGGCGCGCGGCCGACATGGCGCTGAACAAGATCTCCTGGGAGTCGTGACCGGCCGCGCTCACGCCTGACCAGCCCCAATCCCGGTCACCACGCCCCCGACGACCAGACACCGCATGGGCAACTGTTGAAGCGCTATCGCCAGTTGCCGTTCTGTTCGACGTATGCCTGCCCGATGATTGATTTGCCCCGGTAGCGTCCGGTGACGCTGCTCGCGCCTTCGTAGACGCCACCGAATGCCCCCTGGAGTTCCTGTCCCCGCGGCTGGGCGACGACGGTGAGGCCGGCATCCAGCGCGGGAATGTTCACGGACCAACGGGTGCCGTACCGCTTCCCTGTGGTCGGGCTGGTCCAGAAGCCGGAGGTGCCATCGGCGAGCGGCTTCACCGCGACAATCTCGTGAGTTCCGTCCCGACGGAGCACGGTCGCGTAGGGAAACTCACTCCCCTCAGCGAACAGGTCCCAGAGGTTGACCCGGTCGCCGTTGGACAGTTGCAGGGCCATCCAGGTCCATTTCTTCATGGTGCTCCAGTCCCAGGTACCCCACTGGCGGTCCAACCACGACTCGCCGGTCACCGGGTAGGTGTGGTCGTTCACCTTAAGCGTTCCCTGTGTCGCCAGGCTGGGCAGGGAATAGTAGTAGCTCGTGCCGCCGAGGAAGGGCATCAGCCCGGTTCCGTTGTTGTACAGTGCGGGTCCCCGCGCGCTGAGGGTCAGATCGATCTCGCCGACCGGCAGTTCGGCGTGCAGGCGCATCGCATCCATCGGCCCGGACAGCGTTGCCGATGGCGTGCGTACGTCGAGCCCGGTGGTGGAAAAACCAGCCTGGTCAGGCGAGTAACTCTTGGTCTCCGTGTAGAACGTGGCGGTCGTCTTATCGGTGATCGCGAACATGACCTGCGGTGCCTTACCGCTGCCGATGGTGACCTCGTAGCCGAACCGATGGCCATGGGAGTTGACGTGGCCGACCACGTACCACCATTCCTGGGCTGCGTTCGGATGCGCCGCCTGATCGGCCGGCAGATGTACGAACGTCGGGAAGGCGGGTGCCGCCGTGGCCGCCGCCACCCTGCCCGTGCCCGCTGGGCCGGAGCCGGTCTTGGCGGTCGCTGGGACCGCGGACGACGCCGCGACGGCCAGCACCGCACCGAACACCAAGATTGCCACGGTTGATCGACGTTTTTGTTTTTGCATGTCTTCCTCATCCCTCACTGGCGGGAGCCTGCCGGAATCCCGCATGGTCCGGATGTCGCCTGAACAGGCCGGTACCGCTCGCTTGCCGGAACCGTGATGCGGACCGGGCCCGTGGTCACGCGAACACCTCGCTCCAGGGATCGGCCGCCGTTGTGCACACAGACGAACAGCACGGACGGGACGGCGGTCGGAGCGCTCGTGAGTCAGCGTGTGGGTGCCGCGGGCCGGTCGGCGGGTTGGAATAGTTCGATCAGGTTGCCGGCGGGGTCGGCGAGCAGGATCTGGCGTCCGCCGGGGCCGGTGATCATGTCGCTGCGGAACGGCAGGCCCACGGTGCGCAGCCGGGCGATCTCGGCGTCCAGATCGTCGACGGTCAGGTGGATGCGGTTGTGGCCTGCGACGGCGTTCTCGGCGGGCGTGGCGCGGGCACCGGAACTCGCGGGTCCGGACAGCAGCAGTCGCAGCGGCCCGCGTACGACGTCGGCGAAAGCGGGTGCGGCGCTGGTATTGAGAGTGAAGCCGAGGTGGGTGGTGTAGAAGTCGATGCCTGCCTGGACGTCGTCGACGAGGTAGCGGACGCTGGCGTACTGGTCGGGTGCGGTCATGGGTGAGCCTCCGGTGTCTGGGTGAGGACGGGCAACAGGTAGCTGATACGGGTGTCCATGTCCGCCGCCGCGCACCTGAATGCGGCATGGCCGGACTGCTCGACGAGGCCGACCATGAGTCAGACTTTGGCCTCTTCCCTTTCCCCGACCCCCGCCTGTGCGGTCAAGGTCGTCTTTGGCGCCCGGCGGCCGGGCATCCACCAGTTGATCTTGCCGAACAGTTCCATCACCGCGGGGACGAGCAGCATTCGGACGATGGTGGCGTCGATGAGCACGGCGACGGCCATGCCCAGGCCGACCTGCTTGATCGAGACGTCGGGGCCGAGCAGAGAGGTCGTGAAAACGGCGATCATGATGGCGGCCGCAGCCGTGATGATCTTGGCGGTCCGTGCCAGCCCGTGGGTGACGGCGGTCCGGGTGTCGCCGGTGTGCTCGTACTCCTCACGGACCCGCGAGATCAGGAAGACCTCGTAGTCCATGGACAGGCCGAACAGGACCGGGAACATCATCATCGGTACCCAGGTCGTGATCGGCATGGCGGTGGGGAAACCGAGGGCCGAGCCGAACCATCCCCACTGCACGATCGCGACCAGCACGCCGTAGGCGGCGCCGATCGACAGCAGGTTCATCACGGCGGCCTGCAGCGCGATCGTGACCGATCGGACCAGCGCGATCAGCAGCACCAGGGACATCGCGATGACGACCGCGATCATCAGGGGCAGGCGCGAACCGGTCTCCTGGGAATAGTCGATCGCGGCGGCGTTCGGGCCGCCGATGTAGACCTTGTCGCCGGCGGGTGCCTTGGGCAGCACGTCGTCGCGGAGCTTGTGCACCAGGTGCGTGGTCGCCTCGTCCTGGAATCCGGTCTTGGGGAAGGCGGTGAAGGTGGCGGCCATTCCGTCCTTGCTGACCTGGGGCGGCGTGACGTAGGCGATGCCCTGGGTCGCGCTGACCGCCTCGACGACGGGGCGCAGCTCATCCTTGGAGCCGGCCTCGGTGGCGAAGATCAGGGGTGCGCCGTAGCCGGGGCCAAAGCCCTCGGAGAGGATCTTGTGCGAGGTGTAACTGCTCCTGCCGTGGGGCTGCACGCTGGCGTCGGGCAGGCTGAGGCGCATCGACAGCACGGGAGCGGCCAGCACCAGCAGGCCCGCGCCGGCCAGTACCGCAGCGACCAATGGCCTGCGCTGGATCATGCCGGCCCAGCGCTCGGCGGGGGTACGGCGCGTTGGGGCCGGGCCACCAATGGACGCGCGCCGGCGGGACGTACGGCGAGGCAGCCGCAGCGAGTTGATCTTGTGGCCGATGAAGCCCAGGAACGCCGGCAGCAGGGTCACTGCGGCGATCATGGTCACCAGCACGGTCGCCGACGCGCCGATGGCCACCCCGGTCATCAGCCTCTGTCCCATGGTGATCAGACCCAGCAGGGCGATCACGACGGTCGTGCCGGCGAACAGCACCGCGTGACCCGCGGTGGTGATGGCCTTGACGGTGGCGCTCTCGGGATCGTCGCCGTCCTGGAGGCTGTCCTTGTAGCGGGTCACGATGAACAGGGCGTAGTCGATGCCGACACCGAGCCCGATCAGTGCCGCGAAGACCACGGTGAAGTCCGGCGCGGGAGCGAGATACCCCGACAGCTTGGTCAGGGCGATGCCGCCGAGGATCGCCATCAGTGCGGTCACGATCGGCAGGCCCATCGCCACCAGTGACCCGAAGGCGATGAACAAGATCACCGCTGCCGCGAGGACGCCCACGCTATCGCCCGGACCCTGCCTGGGTGTCTCGGCCTTTTCCGCCTGCTCCCCGCCCAGCCCCAGCGTCACGCCGTCTCCGGAGGACTGCTTGACCGTGTCCACCAGGGGCTTGACCTTGGTCTTCTTCGCCTCCTTGTCGGTCAGCGGGATAGTCGTACGGGCGATACGGCGATCCTTGGTCACCAGGTTCTTGTCCTGGTACGGCGAGGTCACCGGTCCAGTAACGGGTGAGGCGGCCAGATCGGCGATGACCTTCTCGATCCTCAGCCGGGCGGCGGGGTCGTCGATGCCCTTGTCCGCCTTGATCGCGAGAGTGAGCGTGTCCCCCTGCTGCTCAGGGAAGTGCTTCTCGATCAGTGCCTGCGCCTTGGCGGACCCGGAGTTTCCGCCGGAGAAGTCGTTGTCGGGGGCGGCGCCGTAGCCGAAGCCGACGAACGCAACGGCGATCATGCCGACGATCCAGGCCAGCAGCACTAGGCGGCGGCGCCGATAACAGAATCGGGCTAGTCCCGCCAAAGCTCCATCCGTGTGGGGAGCCTCGGTTGTCATCATCTACTCCTCAAGTCGTTTGAGCGTTGGGTGGTCGTGCTGCTGTCGGCTGCGAAGCCGTGAGCGGTCTACGCCTACGTCGACGCCCGCTACGACGCCTGCGGGCGGGGTCTCGCGGTCCCGTGCTGCCGGAAGCGGCGCAGGCGGAATGACGCCCGGTCGGCGGCGGTGGTGACGACGACCGAGCGGAACCGCCCCGGCACCTCGGCCGCCCAGAAGGCCCCCGCGATCGTGATCGCGGGGACGCGGCGCATCGAATTCCCGGAGCGGAACTCCACGAGCACGTCGCCACCGCGCGGTAGCTGCCCCCAGGCCACCGACCACCGCCGTCCCCGTACGGCGCCGCGGACGAGGGCCGCGCCGAGACCGTCGGCGACGGCTACGTCGATCAGCCCGTCGCCGGTGTGCACTTCCAGGGCCACGCGGTCCTGGCTGCCCCGGCCGACGCGCAGTTCCCAGCCACTCTCCGGTAGTAGCGTCGCCGCAGGCGCAGTGAACCTCGTGGAATCGCCCGGTGCTTCCACCGCCGGGATGCCTCTACCGATTCGCCTGGCCGCCGACCCGCCTTCGGTCTGGCGTCGTGTCCTTGCCCGCTTCGCCACCATCGGTTCTTCCTCGCTGGTGCTCGTCACGAACTGATCGTGGCGGCAGGTGCAGGCAGTTCGCGTCGGCTGGTGGTCGTGTTTCGTGGCTCACTCCGCCGGAGTAGGTCATCCCTGTGCGGTAGACCGGCACGCCGAGAGGGGTAGGTCAGAGCACCGCTGACGGCGGATGCGCATGACCAGCGGATACCGCCAGAATGTCGCGCGATGCAGACGCCAAAGATGCTCAGCACCGTGCGCCAGGCCGCACCGAGCCGCACCGATGCCGTCGTCGGGCTCGGCGTGGCGCTGTTGGTTCTGGTGCTGGCCGGCAGCCGGACCGGCGCGAGACTCCCGTGGATCGACAACCCTCGCCCACTCGACGCCGTGGCGGTCGGGCTCGTCGGGGTTGTGGCCGGCGCCCTGGCGCTGCGCCGCCGCTACCCGAGATCGGTGCTGGTCGTCCTCAGCGCGGTCGCCCTGGCCTGGTCTGCCGGCCACTATCCCAGCCCTCTGATCGCGCTGACCCCGCTGATCGCCTGCTACACCCTCGCGGCTCTACGCGGGTGGCGGTGGGGGCTGGCCGGCGTGGGGGTGACCGCGCTCACCGCGCTGGTGGCGATCCACGTGGCCTTCGGCGCCGCCGCGCCGGCCGGGATCAAGGGCAACGCCGTGTGGATGGCCGTCACCGCCGGCGCCGCCGGCACGGCGGTCGGATATAACCGGGCACTGCTGGTGGCCACCCGCGCTCAGCTTGCCCGTGAGGCCCAGACCCGCGAGGAGCAGTCCCGCCGCCGCGTGGTCGAGGAACGGCTGCGCATCGCCCGCGAACTGCACGACGTCCTCGGCCACACCATGGCCAGCATCAGCGTTCAGGCCGGTGTCGGCATCCACCTCATCGCCACGCGACCCACTCAGGCGGTGGAGGCGCTGAGCACGATCAAGCACATCAGCGACCAGGGGTTGACCGACGTCAAGACCATCCTGGGCATCCTGCGCGCCGACGGCGACGAGCCCGACCAGCCCCGGGCACCCCGCGGCGGTCTCGACCAGCTCGACACATTGCTGGACTCGGTTCGGGCGGCCGGCGTCCAGCCCAAGCTGAACATCCACCGCAGCGCCCGGCCGTTGCCCGCAGCCGTTGATCTTGCCGCCTACCGGATCATCCAGGAGGCGCTGACCAACGTCGTGCGCCACGCCCGCGCCCGCACCGTCCGGCTTGACCTGCGCTACGAACCCGCGCAGCTGGTCATCCAGATCCGCGACGACGGGTCGGCCGTCGACCCCGGTCACCGCGACACCAACGGTAAGGATGGGCACGGCATGAGTGGCATGCGAGAACGGGCCGTGGCGCTGTCCGGGCAGTTCACCGCCGGCCCGCACCCCGACGGCGGCTTCCAGGTGCGGTGTGTGATACCCACCCCAGACCAGGCATGATGACGACATGCGCCCGCCAATGACCGGCCAACCGGAACCATGCGTGACCAGGACGAGCGGACACCGACGACCACCGACAGCACCGGGTGCTGGTCAGGCATGACCGAGCCGATCCGGGTCCTTATCGCCGACGACGAGATGTTGGTCCGTGCCGGGTTCCGGGTCCTCATCGACGCCGAGCCGCAGATGATCGTGGTGGGCGAGGCAGCCGACGGTGCCGCAGCGGTTGACCTGGCCCGACAGACCAACCCCGACGTCGTCCTCATGGACATCCGCATGCCAGGTGTCGACGGGCTGGACGCCACCCGCCAGATCGCCGAGGCTCCCGACCTCGCGGGCGTGCACGTGCTGATCCTCACGACGTTCGATCACGACGAATACGTCATCGAGGGGCTGGACGCCGGCGCCAGCGGGTTTCTGATCAAAAACACCGATCCCGGCCAACTGCTGCAGGGCATCCGGGTGGTCGCAGGTGGCGAAGCACTCCTATCGCCCGGCCTGACCCGTCGGCTGATCGCGCGGCTTGTCGACCACGCCTCCACCCGCCAGGTCAACCCTGGAGCGCTGGCCCAGCTCACCGGGCGGGAGCGAGAGGTCGCCGGGCTGGCGGCGCATGGCATGAGCAATGGCGAGATCGCCGTGTCCCTGTCCATCAGCCAGGCCACCGCCAAAACCCACATCAGCCGGGCAATGGCCAAACTCGGCGCCCGAGACCGCGCACAGCTGGTCGCGCTGGCCTACCAACACCGCCTGGTCAACCCGCCTGACCCGACGTCACCGAATGCTCCGTAATCGCTGACGTCGCGCCTGTCGAGAAAGTCATCCGCGCAGCAACTGAAACCGATACACCACGACGTCGAGACGGTTCACGAGCCACGCGAATGCGTTGGCCGCCCGGCTCGATACCTCGAGCGCTTGAGCGCCGCGACCCCTGCGAGTGCTGAAGAACAGCTGAGCTCAGGTCTCGATGAGGCAGCTCTTCTCGCGCGTGTTGGCCAGCACGGAGTCGTGGCCGTAACCGCTGTCCTTGAGGCCCTCGAACGGTAGGCCCGGCGGCATCTTCCGGAAGGTGTTCACCCAGACCGTGCCGGCCTCGACGTCCCGGCACATGTGGTGCGCGCGGCCCAGGTCACGTGTCCACACGCCCGCCGCGAGGCCGTACGCCGAGTCGTTGGCGATCGCGACGGCCTCCTCCTCGGTGTCGAACGGCAGCGCCACGGCGACCGGGCCGAAGATCTCCTCCTGGCAGACGCGCAGCCCGTTGTCCTCGGTCGTGAACAGTGTCGGCTCGACCCAGTAGCCGCCCGCGTACGCCTCGTCGACGATCTCGGCGCCCGAGCGCCCGCCGAACACCAGCTTCGCCCCCTCCTTGGCACCGATCTCCAAGTAGCCCGTGACGCGCTGGAACTGTTCCGCGGAGACGATTGGGCCCATCGTCGTCTCCTCCGACAGCGGGTCGCCGAGGCGGACACCCCGGGCGATGGCGGTCATCCGGTCGATCATCTCGTCGAAGATCGGCCGCTGGATGAGGATCCGTGACCCGGCCACGCACACCTGGCCGGCGTTGGCGGTGAAGACGCTCTGGGTGGTCACGCCGAGGGCCGCGCGGTCCAGGTCGGCGTCGGCGAACACGATGTTGGGGGACTTGCCGCCGAGCTCGAAGGCGAGGGGTTTGAGGGCGTCCGTGCTGGCCCGAGTGATCAGCTTGGCCGTCTCGGTGGAGCCGGTGAGGCTGATCCGGTTCACGCCGGGATGGCGTACGAGGGCGTCGCCGACCTCCTCGCCCAGCCCGGAGACGATGTTGAGCACGCCGGGCGGGAACACCTCGCGTAGCAACTCGCCCAGCCGCAGCGTCGACGCGGTCGCCTGTTCGGCGGGCTTGATGACGACGGTGTTGCCGGCGGCCAGCGCGAACGCGGCCTTCGCCGAGAACGTGGAGATGGGGGAGTTCCACGGGATGATCCCGAGGACCACGCCGTAGGGGATCCGGCGGGTGAAGCCCATGCTGCCCGGCCCGAGGATGACGGTCTTGCCCTCGACGGCGGTCGCGCACTCGGCGGCGGCCAGCTGCCACAGGTACGTCATGCCGGGCACGTCGCGTTTGGAAGTCTCGGTGATGATGCGGCCGTTGTCGCGGGTCTCGAGCTCGGCCAGCTCCCGCGCGTTGGCGGCGAAGACGCCGGCGACCTTGCGGAGGACGTGCGCCCGGCCGGCGGCCGGCATCGCCGACCAGGCGGGGAACGCCGCACGGGCGGCGGCCACCGCGGCGTCCGCGTCATCGGCCGCGCTGCGCGGGATCCTCGCCCACACCGTCCCGGTCGCGGGGTCGACCGAGTCGAGCATGCGATCGGTCCCGCGCAGCTCGCCGCCGATCAGGTTCGAGAATTCCCGCATCGTGATCCCTTCTCCGCACACCACCGGCCGCGCATGACCGCCGATCCAAACCTAGCCAAGCGTACGCTTGGTTGGGGTTTCGGAGAAGTGGTCGTCATCGCCGGGCGGCGACGCCCGATACGCGGTCGAGGAAACCGGCGACGAGCGGGGCGATCTCCGGCAGGTGGGTCTCGAGGGCGAAGTGCCCGGTGTCGAAGAGGTGCAGCTCGGCGTCGGGCACGTCGCGCAGGTAGGCGCGGGCGCCGGGCTCGGGAAAGAACGGGTCGCCGACGCCCCAGGTGATCAGCGTCGGGGGAGTGCGCTTGCGCAGCCACGCCTGCCAGCGGTCGTAGCGCTCGACGTTGGAGTGGTAGTCGAACGCCAGCGCCACCTGTGCGTCCTTGCGGCCCGGCAGGTCGAGGAAGTGCTGGTCGAGGGTCCAGCCGTCCGGGGCGAGCGGTTCGGGGTCGGCGACGCCGGTCTCGTACTGGCCGCGGGTGCCGGGCAGGGTCAGCAGGCCGCGGACGGTGTCCTCCGCGCCGGGCGTGCCGGGCCGCAGGGCGATGAAGTCGCGGGCGACGTCCGACAGGCCCTCGGTGTAGGCGTTGCCGTTCTGGACGATCAGGCCGGCGATCCACTCGGGGTGCCGCTCGGCGAGGCGGAACCCGACCGGCGCGCCGAAGTCAAAGACGTACATGACGAATCGGGACAGGCCGAGCCGCTGGACGAACCCCTCGGCGACGTCGGCGAGCCGGTCGAAGGAGTAGGTGAAGTCCTCGGGTGCCTCGGTGTGCCCGAACCCGGGGTAGTCGGGGGCGATGAGCCGGTAGTCGGCGCCGAGCGCGTCGATCAGGCGGCGGTACTGGTGTGAGGCCGACGGGAAGCCGTGCAACAGCAGCAGCGCGGGCGCGTCGGGCCGGTCGGGCAGCGACTCGCGGTAGAAGACGCGGACGCCGTCGACGTCGATCCGGCGGTGGGCGATACGGGCGACCGGGAGCAGCGGCATGACTAATGCCCTTCATCATGGATGATGCATTAGTTATAGCGATCATCTTGCTAATGCGTCAATAGCGACAAGATGCATTAGTCGACGCCGCGCGTGCCCGCCGGGCGTACTGGCGGGTCAGCCGCCGAGGATGTCGTCCAGGTCGTACGCCACCGGGACCTCGAGCTGGTCGTAGCCGCACGACTCCGGCGTGCGGTCCGGCCGCCAGCGCCGGAACCGCGCCGTGTGACGGAATCGGCGGCCCTCCATCTGGTCGTAGGCGACCTCACAGACGAGCTCCGGCCGCAGGGCCACCCACGACAGGTCCTTCTTGCCGGTCCACCGGCTGATCGCGCCCGGCATGCGGTCGGCCGTCGCCTCGGTCTGCTCGGCCCATCCGGCCCACGGGTGCCCCGCGAGGTCCGCGACCCGGTAGGGCTCCAGCTCCTTCACCAACTCCTCACGGCGTTTCATCGGGAACGACGCGGAGACGCCGACGTGCTGGAGCCGGTCCCCGTCGTACAGGCCGAGCAGCAGCGAGCCCACGATCGGGCCGGACTTGTGCCAGCGGAAGCCCGCGACGACACAGTCGGCGGTGCGGTCGTGCTTGACCTTGAACATCGCCCGCCGGTCCGGCTCGTACGGCCCGGTCAGGGGCTTGGCGACCACGCCGTCCAGCCCCGCGCCCTCGAACTCCTCGAACCAGCGCAGGCCCTCGTCGTACGCGTCCGTGGCGGGCGTGACGTGCACCGGCGCCTTCGCACCGCCCAGCGCCTCGGTGAGCCGGCCGCGCCGGTCGCCGAACGGGGTCTCCATCAGCGAATCGTCGCCGAGCGCGAGCAGGTCGAAGGCGACGAAGCTCGCCGGCGTCTCCTCGGAGAGCAGCTTGATCCGCGAGGCGGCCGGGTGGATCCGCTGCTGCAGCGCCTCGAAGTCGAGGACGTGCCCCTTCCGCAGGACGATCTCCCCGTCGAGGACGCACCGCTCCGGCAGCTCACGCCGGAAGCCCTCGACCAGCTCCGGGAAGTAACGATCGAGTGGCTTGCCGTTACGGCCGTAGATCGCGACCTCGTCGCCGTCCCGGAACACGACCGCCCGGAACCCGTCCCACTTCGGCTCGTAGAGCAGATCCCCCCGCGGCAACTCCTTGACGGCCTTGGCCAGCATCGGTGCCAGCGGCGGGCTCACAGGAAGCTCCATGACCTGACCCCCTCAGTGGGAAGACGATCCCCCCGTTATAGACCACGCCTACGACAGCCGCCCCACCGCTCCTACCTTCGGGTATAGCGAAGGAACAGGAAGTCCTCCTCCTCCAGGACGTGCCCGAGGCGCAGCGGCGTCGACGCCGGACCCGGGCCGTTGATGATCCGGGCCGCGTCGCCCGCCGTGATCTGCGGGCTGACGGTGAGGCACAGCTCGTCGAGCCGCCCCGCCGCGACGAACTGGGCGAGCAGCCGCGGACCGCCCTCGGTCAGCTGGCGGGTGAGGCCCCGCTCGGCCAGGGCGTCCAGCGCGGCGGCGACGTCGACGGTCTCCTCGCCGGCGACGATCACCTCGGCGTGCTTCTCACAGCCGCGGCGCCGGTCGTCCGGAACCGACGCGCAGGTGATGACGATCGTGGGGCTGAGCGCCTCGGTGAAGAGCGGGGCGTCGAAGTCGAGTTCGAGCGAGCGCGACACGACGGCCAGCGGCGGCGCCGGTGCGCGGCCCGTACGGATGTCTCCCCACCAGTCGCGGGGCTGGACGGCGCCGTAGCCCTCGCCGCGGACGGTCCCGGCGCCCACGACGACGACGTCGGCCAGCCCGCGCAGCAGGGACAGCAGCCGCCGGTCGGCCGCACTGCCCAGACCGCCCGACTTGCCCTCGAACGTCGCCGCGCCGTCCGCGCTGGCCACCATGTTGCCCCGGAGCCACGGCGTGGTCTCCGGATAGGCGTACGCCTCCGTGAGCTCGGCGAGATCGGATGGCTCTAGTCGTCGCATGTCACCAAGGGTGGCACAGCGGCCGGTTCGTGACGTGATCGCGCTATTGACGCAGCGTCGTTTAAGCGAGACTTGTTGTGGGACGACGGTTAAGAGGGGTGAAGGCTTGGGGATCGCCGCATTGGTGATGTGGATACTGGCCGCTGTCGCAGGCACCTACCTCCTGATCATCTGGCTCGCCAACGGCGGCCTGCGGCAGCAGGCCACCAAGATCACCCGCTTTCCCGCCGTCCTGGTCCTCGGCCATCCCGCACTCGCCGTCGTGGCACTGGCGACGTGGGTGGAGTTCCTGTTCACCGCCCAGACCGTCTACGCGTGGAGCGCCTTCGGCGCGCTCGCGGTCGTGGCGATGCTCGGCTTCACCCTGCTGACCCGGTGGCTCACCGGACGCGGCGGCAGGCACGCGCGCGGCGCGGAGCAGAACTTTCCCCTGATCGCCGTGCTCGCCCACGGCTCGGTCGCCATCACGACGTTCGTGCTGGTGCTGCTCACCGCCATCAGGGTCAGCCGCGGCTGACGGCCTCCGGCACCGGCCGGACCGGTCTCAGCCCGGGACGATCCGGCGCAGCACCACCAGAGCCCGGTCGGTGACCTCGAGCCGGTCGTTGGCCTTGACGGGTCCGCGCTCGGCCGGTTTCGGCAGCGCGGTGTCGAGCACGACCTCCCACCGCTCGCCGAAGCGCTCATCGGGAACGCGGAAAACGATGCCGTCGGAGTGCGCGTTCAGCAGCAGGAGGAACGAGTCGTCCCGGACCCGGCGTCCGCGTGGGTCCGGCTCGGTGATCGCCTCCCCGTTCAGGTACACCGCGACCGCCTTGGCGTATCCGATGTTCCAGTCCGCGTCGGTCATCTCCGCCCCCGCGGGCGTGAGCCAGCCGATGTCGCGCTGCCCGTCGAGCTCGCCGCCGTGGGTGCGCCCCTGGAAGAACCGCCGCCGCCGGAACACCGGATGCTCGCTGCGCAGCCGCGACACCGTGCGAACGAAGTCGACGAGGTCCTCGTCGCCGTCCCAGGAGACCCAGGCGAGCTCGTTGTCCTGGCAGTAGGCGTTGTTGTTGCCGTGCTGCGTGCGGTTCAGCTCGTCGCCGTGCGACAGCATGGGCACGCCCTGGGACAGGAACAGCGTGGCGATGAAGTTGCGCCGCTGCCGGACGCGCAGCGCCTTGATCGCCGGATCGTCCGTCTCGCCCTCGGTGCCGTAGTTCCAGGAGCGGTTGTCGTCGGTGCCGTCGCGGTTGTTCTCGCCGTTCGCCTCGTTGTGCTTGTGGTCGTACGAGACGAGGTCGTTCAGCGTGAACCCGTCGTGGCAGGTGACGAAGTTGATGGAGGCGAGCGGGCGCCGTCCGTCGTCGGCGTACAGGTCGCTGGAGCCGGTGATGCGTGAGGCGAACTCCTGCAGCGCCGGCTCGCCGCGCCAGAAGTCGCGGACCGAGTCGCGGTACTTGCCGTTCCACTCCGTCCACAGCGGCGGGAAGTTGCCGACCTGGTAGCCGCCCTCGCCGACGTCCCACGGCTCGGCGATCAGCTTCACCTGGGACACGATCGGGTCCTGCTGGACCAGGTCGAAGAACGCCGACAGCCGGTCCACGTCGTGGAACTCCCGCGCCAGCGCCGACGCCAGGTCGAATCGGAACCCGTCGACGTGCATCTCGGTGATCCAGTACCGCAGCGAATCCATGATCAGCTGGAGGGCGTGCGGGTGCCGGCCGTTGAGGCTGTTGCCGCAGCCGGTGTAGTCCAGGTTGTACCGCTTGTCGCTGTCGCGGAGCCGGTAGTAGGCCGCGTTGTCGATCCCGCGGAAGCTGAGCGTGGGCCCCAGGTGGTCGCCCTCGGCGGTGTGGTTGTAGACCACGTCGAGGATCACCTCGATGCCCGCCTCGTGCAGGGTCCGCACCATCGCCTTGAACTCCTGCACCTGCTCACCGAGCTGCCCCGACGAGGAGTAGGCGTTGTGCGGGGCGAGGAACCCGATCGTGTTGTAGCCCCAGTAGTTCGTCAGACCGCGCGCCACCAGCGCGTGCTCGGAGACGAACTGATGGACCGGCATCAGCTCGATCGCCGTGACGCCCAGCCCGAGAAGGTGCTCGATCATGGCCGGGTGGGCCAGCCCGGCGTACGTGCCGCGCTGGCTCTCCGGGATGTCCGGATGCCGTTCGGTGAGGCCCTTGACGTGCGCCTCGTAGATCACCGTCTCGTGGTACGGCGTCCGCGGCGCGCGATCGTCGCCCCAGTCGAAGAACGGATTGATCACCACGTTCTTCGGCATGTACGGGGCGCTGTCCTCGCCGTTGAGCTCCGCCGGGGCGGCGAACCGGTAGGAGAAGAGGGACTCGTGCCACCGCACGTCGCCCTCGACGGCCTTGCCGTACGGGTCCAGCAGCAGCTTGGCGGGGTTGCACCGGTGGCCGTCCGCCGGCTCGTACGGTCCATGGACCCGATAGCCGTACCGCTGGCCGGGACCGACCCCCGGAAGGTAGCCGTGCCAGACGAAGCCGTCCACCTCGGGCAGGGGGTAGCGCGTCTCGGCGCCGTCCTCGTCGAACAGGCACAGCTCGACCCGCTGTGCCACCTCCGAGAACAGCGCGAAGTTCGTGCCGGCACCGTCCCAGGTGGCACCCAGCGGGTAGGGGGTACCCGGCCAGACCTCCTGCATCGTTCTCCTCGGTGTCCACGGACAAGACTCATCGATTGTTGCCGTACCTCGGCGGATACGCGAATGGCGCGGCCGGGAACGGCCGAGCGACGGTACCGTCCGACCGTCGTGGAGCACCAACCCTTTCCGGCACTCGTCGTTCTCTCGGCGTTCGTCAGGCATGCACTCTATGTGCAGCTGCGAACGCTCAGGGGCAGGACGCCGAAACCGCGCCCCGGCGCGTCCCCGCACCAGGACCCGGCACCGCTGGACGGTTCCAAGACCGGCGGATCCGCAGGCGGGTCGGGTGCGTCACTCCAGGCGGACCACGCCGGCGAGCAGGGCGATCAGTGAGCCGCCCAGGTCCGCGAGGCCGACGCCGAGCCGGCTCGCCATGGCGTCACAGGCCGGGAAACCGGTGACGGCTCCGATGGCGGCGACGGCGTGATCCTCGTCGAACGCCGGGTGGAGCCGGTCCGCCCTGGCCAGGCGGTGCACGAAGCCGGAGATCTGGTCGTAGCGCCACCGTTCCCGGTCGTCGATCAGCCGCTGCGCCTCCGGCGCGACGGCGGACAGGCTCACGAGCCGGCGCAACAGGTCCGGATCGGTGTCCCAGAACCGGCAGAACTCGCGGACCATCGCCCGGAACGCCGCAACGGGGTCGGCGAGCGCGGCGGCGTCGCCGACCGCGGTGACGAGCTGGGCACGTTGGGCGAGGTCCTCGGCGATGGCGTCCAGGAGTCCCAGCTTGGACCCGAACCGGCGGTAGATCGTGACGCGGGTGACTTCGGCGGCCGCGGCGACGTCTTCCAGGCTGAGCCGGTGATAGCCCTGCTCGACGAGGAGCCGGCGTCCGGCGGCGAGGAGGTTGCGACGGGTCCGCTCGACGCCCGCCGCGCGTAGGCCCGCGCTGGGCGGACGGAGGTGGGACTCTGGCACACCGCGATGATACAGCCCGTATATCGTGATACGAATTGTATCTTGAGATACACGCCGTATCATTTCCGGAGGAGGGGAGATGTCATGGGCATGGCCGAAGTGGCCCTGGTCACAGGCGCGAACAAGGGGCTGGGGAAGGAGACCGCGCGGCGGCTCGCGCACCTCGGGATGACCGTCTACCTCGGAGGTCGTGACCCCGATCGTGGCGCCGCCGCTGCTCGTGACCTGGCGGACGACGGCGCGGCGGTGACGCCGGTCCCCCTGGACGTCACCGACCCGTCCGACGTACGGGCCGTCGCCGACCGGCTGCGACGCGACCACGGGCGGCTCGACGTCCTGGTCAACAACGCCGGCGCGACAGCCGACACGCCCGCGGTGAGCGTGACGGCCACGCGGATGCGGGAGGTCTTCGAGGTCAACGTCTTTGCGGCGGTCGGCGTCATCCATGCCACGCTGCCGCTGCTCCGAGCAGCCGACGCGCCTCGCGTCGTGAACGTCTCCAGCACGACCGCGTCACTCGCCCTGACCGGTGACGGCACGGACTTCGGCGGCGACGCCGGCCGGCGGCTCGCGTACAGCACGTCGAAGACGGCCTTGAACATGCTGACGCTCCAGTACGCGCGGGCGTTCGCGGCGGACCCCGCGCTGGCGCACATCCGGATCAACGCGGTCACTCCCGGCTACACGGCGACGGACATGACCGGCCACCAGGGCACGCGCACCGTCGCGGAGGGCGTCCGTGTCATCGTCGAGTTCGCCACGCTCTCCGCCGACGGCCCGACCGGCGGCTTCTTCAACGACCAGGGACCCGTGCCGTGGTGACCGCCGTACGGCGCGGCCGGTCGCCTCGCCGGGCGACCGGCCGCGTTCGGGCGGGAATACGAGGGATCAGACGGCGGCGGCGGTGAAGCGCGCGCCGATGTACCGCGGGTTCTCGATCTCGTCCACCAGGGCGGCGGCGTAGTCCTCGTAGGAGATGCGGCTGTCCCCGGCCGCGTCGGTGACCAGCCGGTCGGCGTCGGTCCGGTAGCCGCCGGTACGGGTGCCGGGGCCGATCTCCGCGGCGGGGCTGAAGTAGGTCCACTTCACGTCGGACACGGTGCGGTAGTAGGCCAGTGCCTCGCCCTGCGCGGTGGCGTCCGGCCGGTACGCCTCGGGGAAGTCCGGAAGGTCGAGGAGCCGTTTGCCGGGCGCGATCTCCAGGCTGCCCGCGCCGCCGACCACGATGAGGCGCGGCGCCTCGTCGCCCAGGCCGCGCAGGGCCTCGACGTACGTCTCGGCGGCCCGCTGGTAGACCCCCGCGTCCTTTCCGGCGCCGCCGAGCGCGCTCACGACGACGTCGTGGCCGCGGACGGTCTCGGTGATCGTCTTGGGGTCGAAGACGTCGGTGACCGCCGCCACCTCGAGCGCCTCCGGGCGGTCGCCGAGTTTGGCCGGGTCGCGGACGACGGCCGTGACCTCGTGGCCGCGATTCAGGGCCTCCCGCACGATGCTGCCGCCGATGTTCCCCGTCGCGCCGACTACTGCGATCTTCGCCATGGTCTCTCCCTGATCGATTCGGTCTCGCTGCCTCCAACGGGCCTGGTGGGAGGATGATTTCCATCGGATATCAGTGTCTTTGAAGACCTATAGTGTCCTTATGGATACCAAGGTGGTCGCGGTCAAGGGAGATCTGGACGACCCGGACTGCCCCACGCGGCAGGTGATCGACCGGATCGGCGACAAGTGGAGCGTCCTGGTCATCCTGCACCTGGCGCAGGGCGGTATGCGGTTCACCGAGTTGCGCGGCCGCGTGCGCGGAGTGACCCCGAAGGTCCTCACACGCACGCTTCGCGCCCTCGAACGCGACGGCCTGGTCAGCCGCCGGGTCTACGCGGAGGTGCCGCCCCGCGTCGAGTACGCGCTGACCGACCTCGGCCGAAGCCTGATCGGCCCGCTGGACGTCCTCCGCACGTGGGCGGAGGAGCACATCACGGCCATCGCCCGCTCCCGCGAGCGCTACGACGCCGCCTGACCGGGTTCGGCCACGGGGGCCTGGACCGGACTCCCGGCATCCGGTGGTGCGGTCGGGGCGCTGCCGAACTCCACGCCGTGCGCCTCACGCCCGAACGCGGTCAGCAGGATCACCGCCAGGAGCGTCGGCGCCACCACGACCCCGAACGCGAACGAGTAGCCGTGAGAGTCGGCCAGGCGTTCCTGGAGCGGAAGGTTGATGGCGGCGAGCAGGTTGCCGAGCTGGTAGGTCACGCCGGGGTAGAAGCCGCGGATGGCGTCGGGTGACATCTCGGTGAGGTGGGCGGGGATGACGCCCCAGGCGCCCTGGACGAAGAACTGCATGAGGAACGCGCTGATCGCCAGCATCGCGGTGCTCTTGGAGTAGGCGAAGAGCGGCACGACGAGCAGAGCCAACAGCGCCGCGCCGACGATGGCCCGGCGTCGCCCGAATCGCTGGGAGAGCGTGCCGACCAGGACGCCGCCGAGGATGGCGCCGATGTTGTAGATCACCGCGATGCCGACCGCGTAGTGCGGGGAGTGGTGCAGCCCCTTCTTCAAGAAGGTGGGGTAGACGTCCTGCGTGCCGTGGGACATGAAGTTGAACGCCGTCATCAGCAGCACGAGGTAGAAGAACCGGATCAGTACCTTCCGGTCGAAGAAGACCTTGCGCAGCGGTGTGCGCGTCATCTGCAGCCGGGCGTTGGTGCGCTCCCAGACCTCCGACTCTCCCACGCGGTAGCGCACGTACAGCGCGATGAGCGCGGGCACCGCCCCGAAGACGAACAGGCCGCGCCAGCCGAACAACGGGGTGATCGCGAAGTAGGCGAGCGCCGCCACGAGGTAGCCCGCGGAATAACCGACCTGGAGGAAGCCGGAGTAGAAGCCGCGCTTCTCCGCGGGGAGCTTCTCCATCGCCAGGGAGACGCCCAGGCCCCACTCGCCGCCCATGCCGATGCCGTACAGGAAGCGCAGGATGAGCAGCATCGTCAGCGAGGTCGAGAACCCGGAGATCAGCTCGATGACCGAGTAGAAGATGACGTCGGCCATGAGGGGGAGCCGCCGGCCGACCTTGTCCGCCCACAGCCCGAACAGGTACGCGCCGAGCGGCCGGGCGATCAGGGTCAGCGTCGTCGCGACGGTGACCTTCTCCGCCGACGTGCCGAAGTCCTTGGCGACCTCGGTGATGACGAAGACGAGAAGGAAGTAGTCGAACGCGTCCATCATCCAGCCGAGGAACGCGGCGAGGAACGCGTTCCGCTGGTCGCGGTCGAGGCCACCGGCCTGATCACGGATGTCGCCGAGCAGGGGTATGCCCATCTGTCGTCCTTTGTCCGATCCGTTGATCTCCCCCGGCCCGGTCTTTACCCACAGATGAAGGAATCGATTCCCGATTAAGTTGGTAGGGAAGGTTGACTTGCCTGGTATCGGCGTGTTTGCATCTGTTCATGCGCGTCCGGCCCGCTCTCACCCGCCGGCGGCACGTCGACCTGGTCCGTGTCGCCGCCGCCCGCTGTCGCGGCTGACGATCTCCCTTCGGCAGACTCCCTCTCCCTCCGCGGCCCCCCGTCCGACGCGGCCGCGTTCCACCTCGCGATCGTCCGCGAACACCTCTCCCGCGCGAACGGCCCGTCCTCGAGCGCGGCACCGCCCCGTACAGGAGCGCACTTCCTCATGCCCAGAAGATCCCTATCGGCCGCCCTGACCCTGACCCTGGCCGCCACCGGCTGCGCGGCGCACGCGAGCTCGGACTCGTCGACGCTCAAGATCGGATATTTCCAGGGGGCCGTCGCCGGTCCCGAGGCCGTCGTCGCCGCCGATCCCGGCCTCGCCTCCCACGTCAAAGCCAAGCTCGAACTACGCCCGATCGACAGCGGCGTCGCCGGCATGGCCCAGCTTCGCGCCGATGCCTTCCCCGTCGTCTCGGGCGTCGGCAATCCGCCGTTCGTGGGCGCCTTCTCCTCCGGCACCGACGTCGAGGTGGTGTTCGCCGAGAGCATCGACGAGTCCGGGCTCGTGGTGAGCGACGCCATCAAGTCCAATGGCGACCTCAAAAAGATCGGTGTGCTGGTCGGCTCCACCCTCGACTTCCAACTGCGCGGCTGGCTGAAGTCCCAGAGCCTCACCGACAAGGTCCAGATCGCGAGCTTCGCCAGCGAGGCCGCCGAGGCCGCCGCCTGGAAGGCCCACAAGATCGACGCGGTCTACATCAGCCAGTCCTTCCTGATCGAGCTGAAGAAGCACGGCGGCCGCGTGCTCACGACCGCGTCGGACATCGCCAAGCTGGGGTACGCCGCCGTCAACCTGCTCGCCGTCGGCACGCCGTACGCCAGGAGCAACCGCCCGGTGGTCCAGCAACTGGTCTGCCAGATCTCCAAGGCCCAGACGCTGGCGAAGGGGGACCAGGCCGCGAAGTACGTCCGCCCGGCGGCGCGGTTCCTCGGTGTCCGGCCCGACGACGCCGTCGAGGCCACGAAGACCTATCCCTACATTCCCGCCGGTGAGGAGACCGGATGGCTCAAGGGGGCGGACGGAAAGGCGTCCTCCGGCCGGCTCGCCGCGAACTTCCAGCGCACCGCGGAGTTCCTCGTCACCCAGGGCCGTGCCAAGACCGTTCCGTCCCTCGACACGATCGCCGCGCACATCGACCCGAGCTTCTGGGATAAGGCGCAGTCGGGAGGCTGCTCATGAACCGTCCCGACGTAAGCGACCGTCCCGGCGTGAGCGACCGTCCCGATGTGGGCGACGGGCCCGATGTGGGCGATCAGCACGGCGTGCGCGACCGTCCCGGAGTCGCGTCCCCGGAGGGCGCCGAGGGGCGGGAGCCGAGCACGGTCGTCGAAGAACGGCGGGACACCGAGCGGCCGGCCGCCGTACGGCTCCGCGACGTGGGCAAGACGTTCCGCCGACGGCACCGGCAGACCCGGGCGCTCGAGGGTGTGAGCCTGGACATCGAGGCCGGGGAGTTCCTGTGCCTGCTGGGCCCGTCCGGATGCGGCAAGTCGACGCTGCTCGGCATCCTGGCCGGCTTCACGTCCGCCGACTCCGGTCAGGTGCTGGTCGACGGCCGGCCGGTCGAGGGCCCCGGCCCCGACCGCGGGGTGCTGTTCCAGACGCCGACGCTGTTCCCCTGGCTGACCACGCGGCAGAACGTCCTGTACGGCCCGCGGGCCAGAGGCACGCTCACGCCGGAGGCCCGGGCGGAGGCCGACGCGCTGCTGGACACCGTCGGGCTGACGGACTTCCGCGACGCCTATCCGCACGAACTGTCGGGCGGCATGCGGCACCGGGCGGCGTTCGCCCGCGTGCTGATCAACCATCCGAGCGTCCTGCTCATGGACGAACCGTTCGGGGCGCTGGACGCCATCACCCGCGCCGGGATGCAGCGGTTCCTGCTCGAACTCTGGCAGCGGCGGCGCATGACGATCGTGTTCGTCACCCACGACGTCGAGGAGGCGACGCTGCTGAGCGACCGGGTCGCGGTGCTGTCCGGGCGGCCCGGCCGGACGAAGGCGATCGTCGACATCCCGCTGCCGCGGCCTCGCGCCTACGAGGACACCGAGACGCTCGAATTCGTCACCGCCAAGCGGCGCATCAGGGAGGTACTGGAGCAATGACCGGCGAACCCGTGGACACCCTCGCCGCGAACCGTCCGGACGGGACCGAGGCGCCTCTGCCGCCGAAGGCTCCCGGGGAGGAACAGCCCGGCGCGTCGGAGGCTGCCGGCCCGGCGGTCACGCAGGCGAAGCGGAGGCGGCGGTCGCCGCGTCGGGTGCTGTACGGCGCGGCGGGCCTGCTGCTGGCGCTCGCCGTCTGGCAGGTCGCGGCGGTCGTCATCGGCGATCCGGTGACATTGCCGACGCTCTCCCAGACCGTCCGCGAACTCGTGCACTACCTCACCCATCCGTACCCGGAGGTGCAGGGCAAGACCCTCGTCCAGGACGCCCTGATCAGTACGGGCCGGATCCTGGCCGGCTTCGGGCTGGGCACGGCCGTGGGACTCGTGCTGGGCGCGGCGATGGCGGGCGTCCGCGTGATCCGCGAGCTGGCCGACCCGATCCTCACCGTCGTACGGCCGCTGCCGCCCATCGCGTTCATCCCGCTGCTCGTCGTCTGGTTCGGCATCGGTGAGACGTCGAAGGTGGCGCTGCTGTTCTTCGGCGTGCTGCCGGTCATCACGATCGCCACGCTCGGCGCGCTCGACGCCGTGCCGGTCGAACTGCTGCACGCGAGCCGGAGCCTGGGCGCGTCCTCCTTCTACACGATGGTGCACGTGCGGCTCCGCGCCGCCGTCCCGGGCGTGATCACCGGCATGCGGATCGCGATGGGCGGCGCCTGGACGAGCATCATCGCCGCGGAGATGATCGCCGCCACCGGGGGAGTCGGCTTCCTGATCCTCCAGGCCGGCAACTATCTCCAGACCCCGTTGATCTTCAGCGGGATCATCGTCATCGCCGTGCTCGGCTTCGCGTTCGACGGCCTGCTCCGCCTCCTGCTGCGGGCCGCCGACCCTACCGTCCGTCGCTCCTGAGTACCCCTGAGAACCCCTGAGAGAAGGAGACCCATGTCCACACTCGAGATCCGGAAGATCGGCGGGCGTATCGGCGCGGAGGTCGCCGGCGCCGACCTCGGTCACCTCGACACCGGCGCGTTCGAGGAGATCAACGCGGCGCTGCTCGAGCACAAGGCGCTCGTCTTTCGAGGCGCCGACCTCGACGACGAAGGCCAGATCCGCTTCGCCGCGCGGTTCGGCGACCTGACGACGGCCCACCCCACCGTCCCGTCCGTGGACGGAAGTCCCAATGTCCTTCCGGTCGACGGAGAGGAGGGCATCCGTTCCAACCACTGGCACACGGACGTGACGTTCGTGCGCACGCCGCCGAAGGTCAGCACGCTGCGCGCCCTGGTCATCCCGCCGTACGGAGGCAACACGCTGATCGCCAACGCGGCCGCGGCCTACCGGGACCTGCCCGCCGAGCTGCGGGAGTTCGCCGACCGGCTGTGGGCGGTGCACACCAACGACTACGACTACGCGGTTCCCCGTACGAATTCGGAGAAGGCCGCGAAGTACCGCGAGGTGTTCGTCTCCACTCGCTACCGGACGGGACATCCGGTCGTCCGCGTGCACCCCGAGACCGGCGAGCGCGGCCTGTTCGTCGGCGGCTTCGCGCAGCGGATCGTCGGCCTGAACGGCACGGAGTCACGGGACATCCTGCGGATCTTCCAGGAGTACGTCATCCGGCCGGAGAACATCCTGCGCGTCCAGTGGAACCCGGGTGACCTGGTGGTCTTCGACAACCGGATCACTCAGCACTACGCGCCGGACGACTTCGGGGACCAGCCCCGCAGACTGCATCGGGTCACCGTCGCGGGCGACGTGCCGGTCGGCGTCGACGGCGGGGAGAGCTACGTCATCGAGGGCGACGAGGCGCGTCACTACACGCCGGCCGTCGCCGCCTGATAGAGCGACGGGACCCGGAGTAGCGGGGCTCCGGGTCCCGTCTCCATCACGCGCCGACACGGGCGGGACGAGCTCAGGACGGCGCGTGGCCGGTAGGAATGGCGGTTCCGTACCGTCGACAGGGACGAGAAGCTCGGCGCCGCCGCGCCCGGCTCAGGCGGGCACGGCGGCGCCGTCCGCCTCAGGGGCGGGTGAAGATGCCGATGCCGTTGGCGACCGCCCGCTCCGACCCGTCGGACGGGGCGTTGCGCACGGTCACGTACGGCTCGCCCGGGGCGCGTACGGCGAAGGTCGAGGAACCGCCGCCGTCCATGTTCATCCCGTCGTCGGCACCCACCTGGGCGAGGAAGGCGGACAGCTCGGCGACGGTCATGCCGGCGCTGTTCGCGAGGCGGCCGTCGACGACGACGAGGTACAGCCGCCGGCCGTTCCGGCTCACTCCGGCGCCGGTGCGCGGCGCCCGGGTGACGGCGTCCAGACCCGTCAGGGGCGCCCTGTCGTGGAGGATCGGAAAGCCGCCGACCGCGAACCGCAGGTGACCGGGGCCCGCGAGGTCGTGGCGGACCCGTACCCGGTCGCCGGGGTGGAGACCGCGCAGGGCGTCGGCCCCTTCCTCCCGGCCGACCAGCACGGTGGTGTCCGCCGGGATCGGGCCCGCGCCGACCACGTCGCTCACCTGGGTCACGACGCCGCGCCGTACGGTCGCCTCGGCGGCGTCGAGGCTGCACGGATCGCTTCGCACGGCGTCGGTGCCGCAGACCGCGCGCGCCCGAGAGGTCGCGCCCCAGTCGGCGGTGAAGGCGCCGATCCCGCCGACCGGCAGGGCGTACTGGTTCAGCCCGCGCAGCGGGAGCCTGCCGTGCGGAGTGCGGATCGAGCCGGTCAGGCGCAGGCTCGTCACCCGGGCCTCGTGGTCCCGGCCGACCCCGAGCACGTCCTTGGTCGACGTGCCCGGGGGCAGCGCCGGGCCGAACCGTTGCCCGTCGGGGACCGCGCCCTTGAGGTCACGACCGTCGGCGATCTCCGGTCCGTCCGACGAGCCGGTCGGGACGATCCCCGGATGGGTCTCGCTGATGTTGAAGAAGTCCGCGTTGACCCCGGCCACCGCCCGCTGGGCGTTGGCCATGGCCGACACCTGCGCGCGCTGGGCGATCGCCGGGGGATGGAGCAGGCCGACCCGTACGTGCGGGTTGTGCAGGTCGACTTCGAGCAGGTCACCGACGACCAGGCCGCCCGCGCTGTTCGTCTGGAAGGTCCGGAACACCACTCCGGGTGCGATCTGCGTCTTACTCGTGTACTGCGGTTCGTCCTCGGCGGACGCGGTGGCCGTGCCCGCTCCGGAGCACGTCACCACCGCCGCCACGAACGCCGCGACCAATGACTTCCTCATCACCGGCAACGCCTTTCTCTGGGGTACCAGGGCTCATCGGTGATCATGACCTGGTGCCCATGGCGGCGATATGACGCGCGGGTGAGGAGAGCCCGTCCCCTGTACGGCGGGCGAGGGGCTACGAACGGTGGCGGTTGCGCCGGTCGAACCGTTCGGCGTCCAGGGCGTGTGCCTCTTTCAGGAGGGAGAGCGTCTGCTCGCCGGTCGCGGCGCCCGGGTTGAGGACGCAGACCCAGCCCTGAGCGGCGTAGACCGGGTGGGGGAGGAGCCGGTCGGTCGCCGTGTAGTCGAAGCCGTCGTGGTGGTCGGCGTGCGCCGCGGGCGGGTGGCCGATCAGCTCTTCGAACCGCTTACGGCCGACCGCCATGTTGACCCGGAACACGCCGTCGCGGTTCAGGTCGGATGCGGTGTCGAACCCGTCGTAGTCCTTGATCACGACCGTGGCGAAAGGCTGGCGGTCGGTGGGCACGTCGCCGGACGGGTCGTAGTAGAAGAAGGAATCCCCCCAGGCCGCCTCCGGCGCTCCGTTGTCCTCGCTCGCGGTCATACCGACGGTCCCCGGCAGGCCGGCAACGAACTCGACGATCTCGTCCTTCGTCACGATGTACGTCCCTTTCGAGTAAGAGGTCGATCAGATCCCTGCCTTCAAGTCTTCCATTGAAGTGCTATTTGGGACTTTTGCCGACAGACCGCCTGGACGCAACCGTCGAACCCTCAAGTAGCGGTCGTAGCCTCCGCGCGGCTCTCGGGTGGCGCGTCCCTACCGCGATCTTCAGTCAGACTCTGCGATCATGACTATCTGTAACCGTCGGCTGGCCGGATGTGGCAACAAATTCTGCTGAGTCTTGTCCGGATCGGAGTCAAGGGTTCAATCTGTGGCCTGACATACGGTTTTGACACACGGGGCCCGGGGGAGTCGTTTTCGATGGTTTTTTGGCATGCGTCCTCAGCGAGGAGGGCGGCCGATGTCTGAGCGGGCGAACTCCGGCCGATCTCCCTTGGAGCGTTCCGTCTCCAGGCGCACGGTATTGCTGTCGGCCGGCGGCGCGATCATGGTCGTCGGGCTCGGTTCGGGCGATGGTCCACGACTGCTTCCGCGGGCGCTGACGGCCGGGACGGCCGGCGCGCCAACGGCGACCCTGCACCTGGTCCGTCCGCAGGACATGCTCGTACTCGACTTCGACTTCTACAACCTGGCGCCGACGTTCGACACCGACCCGCCGCAGTTGCGCCGCGTGGACTCCTCGGTCCTCGCCTACGTCGTGGTCCGCTTCGAATCACAGCACGTGATGGAACAGACCATCCTGGAGGACTCGAGCAATCCGCACCCGACGCCTGGCACCGTACGCAGCAAAGGGGTCGGCCCCAGCCGGATCGCGTTCGTCGTGCCGGAGACGGTCAAGCTCCTTCCTTACACCGAGGAAGGCCTGCTGCAGTGGTGGCAGTGGATCATGCAGGTGCCCACCGGACTGCCCAACGGGTCGCCTCCCGATGCGTTGCACACCGACCTGCTGCTGGTCGACTGGCTGCACCTCACCCCCGGGTGGGAATCCCCCGAGCCGACGTCCACCTGGGCGCATTCCGCCACGCCCGTCACCCGCGGTGACCGGACGGAGCTATGGCACACACGGCTGTCGCCGCGCGGCCCGAAGGGGAGGCCACAGGAGTCGATCGGCGTCCCGGCGCCGGCCGACGTCGCCATTCCGAAGCTGCGCGCCGTATACCGCGACCAGCCGGTCGGGGACGAGGCCTCGGTCTACCGCGACCTGCTTCCGCCGCATTTCGTCGATCCGCCCACCCAGATCGTCCAGTTGGCCGGCAATCCGACGCTCGGGGCGTACAAGCGGATCAACGCCAACCTGCTCGCGCTCAGCGCGGTGGGCGCCACGCTGGACTTCGACGTCCAATGGATCCCGACGGTCGGGTTCGAGCTCAAGCGCTGGGAGCACCATTCCTGGCTGGGCCGCGACAACAAGGTCGTCGTCGAGGAGTACGGCTTCCTGTTCCCGTTCGGGCATCGGGCGGAGTTGATCTCCGAGACCAAGCGGGAGGTCGACGCGGCCACCGGGGTCGCCTACCTGAAGCAACGCCTGTTCATCCGGATCACCGAGCGCGTGAAGACCTATGCGGCGCCGTTCCAGAACTGGGGCGGGCGCGCGTTCCCGTTCACCGACGTCACCATCAAGAACACCACGCTTCCGGATCTGCCGGAGAAGCTCGACCCGCTCCTGGGCGGGCCGCCCGACGCGACGTCGCCGGCGTTCTGGATCCAGGACATCAACGCCCTCAAGCCCGGCGGCGGCCACTCCGACGTGGTCTTCGCCTTCGTGGCCACCGACGTGACCGGCCGGCGGATCGAGTTCACCTCGCCGATGGCGTTCGTGCCGGCGGATCCCGCCCGGAACACCGACGACCCCCTGTTCAAGAGCGTGCTCGGTAAGTTCGGCACCTACGCCGACATCGTCGGGCCGGAGGTGGACGCCCGGCGGGTGATCGACCTGCGCGGCCAGACCGTGGCCTACGCGAAGGAGGAGACGCGGGGGACGGCGAGCTTCCCGACGGTCCGCTGGTATTGGGGCGTCGAAGGACCACGGGGCACCGTGCTCCCTCCGCTTGAACCCGGCCGGCCCTCGGACGGCAAGGACCACGCCCACGTGGATTCGCCGGTGTTCTACCCGAGGCTGCTCGCCGCCGAGGCTCAGGTCCCGGCCGTCGACGCCATCATCGGCACGGGCGGCCCGGTGTTCCTCATGCCGGATCCGAAGTACCTGGAACATGACTTCGGGTTCAACAAGGCGCTGGTCGCCGCCGGAAACGACCCGCAGATCTTCGTGCGGGTGCAGGACTCGGTCGCCGCCCTCGACCGGTTGAGCCGGGGGGACCGGAGCGACGACAAGCCGGTCCGGCGTTCGGTCGAGAACAGCCTCAATGCCGGCGGCGTCGCCACCCCACACATGGAGATCGGCGGTCTTTCCAGGCTCACCGGCGTGGCCCTCGGGCTGCAGGACTCGATCGACACCGTCCAGGACAGCGGAAAGATAAAGTTCGATCAAGCCTTCCCGCCCAACATCAAGGACCTCGTCTCACAGGCGGGGTTGTTCGGTGAGATCGCCCTGGGCCTGCTCTTCGATGAAGGCAACATCAAGGACCATGGGCCCAAAATACATAAGGTCTTTGATTTTCCGAAGGACAAAGACGGCAAAATACATTACACCTATGCACCGATCGGCCAGACGATCACCATGACGTTCGAGGAGACGGTGACGGCCAAGCCGCCTCCTCCATTCAAGGTGATAACGGGCTTCAGTGGCGTTCTGACAAAGGTCTCGCTGGTCGTCACCAATCAGATCCTTTTCGATAACAAAGATGCCGACACGGTCGACAAGGCGATCGCCAAGGTCGACGCGAGCGTGACGGACTTCAAGGTCGATCTGACGCCCATCGTCGTCACGTTCAACAAGTTCGTCTTCTCCTATCAGCTCGGACCCGGCGCGAAATGCGATCCGGACATCAAATCCATCGAGCTCTCCGCGCCGCTGGATTTCCTGACCGGGCTGATGAAGCTCATCGGCCTGGCCCCCTCGGACTCGGATTCGGCCACGCGCGCCGGTGGGCGCCTCGCCGTCAGGAAGCGCGGTAAGCGCCTCGCCGCCACGAAGAAGTTCGGACTCGGCTTCAAAATCACCGATTTCGACACGACCAAGATCGGGGTCGGCGTCTCACTCAACTTCCCCGATCTCGCGCTGGGGCTCTTCACGCTCGAAGGAATCCACGTTGACGTCGGCGTGATCCTCCCCTTCTCGCCGCTCGCGCTGGGCGGGCCGGTGACGGGCACCGCGGCGGCGAAAGGCGGCCCGTTGCGGGCCTCGCTCGGTTTCGGGGCCCCCGCCGACAAATTCAAGGTCAGCGTCTACGGTCTCGGCGGCGGCGGGCACTTCCTCCTGGAGGCCAGCACGAGAAGGCTGGAGAAGCTCGAAGCGTCGATCGAGGTCATCGGCAATGTGTCCCTCGACCTCGTCGTCGCCGCCGGCCGGCTCCTCATCGAGCTCGGTGTCTTCTTCAGCTCGCAGGTCAAGGAGAGGGATCCGCATACGCCCGGCGCGGGCAGCTACACCGAGGTCCAGCTGGGCGGCTACATGCGGGCCACCGGCCGCCTGAGCGTCCTCGGCCTGATCAACATCACCGCGGAGCTCTACGCCGACATCGAGTACGTCAACGTGGACGGAGTCGGTTCCGTCTGGTTCCACGCGCACCTGACCGTCTCCATCGACATCACGTTCTGGCACGTGAGCGTGGGGATCGAATTCACCAAGGTCTTCGGCGGCGGCAGCTCGCCGAGCACCGTCGCCGCGCACGCGTCGGCCCGTGCCCTCACGGATCGCAGCCATACGTTCGGCGATCTGATGAGCAGGGACGACTGGGCTCTCTACTGCGCCTCATTCGCCGGCTGACGATGATCCGCGAGGAGTTGTGAAATGGCCGCGTCACAAATCGTGTGGACGCCTGTGCCGAACGGCTATTCCAGCGGAATGCTGCGGATATCCGTTCTCGTCGCCCCCCGCCTGTCGGGTGCCGCGACGCTGAGCGGTTTTGTCGACTGGCTGAGCTGGCCCCAGGTCAAGCCGGCGTACTCGGTGACCTTCCAGGGCGGCAAGAAGGCGCCCGCCACCATCGTGAGCGCTGCCCCTCGGCTGGATCTGTGGCAGCGGCTCTTCACCAAGGACACCCCGGTCACGGCGCGGCCCGTCCCGCTGGCCGCCACGGGTGTTCCGCCCATTCGTTCCTGGCCGAGCGTCGCGGCCCGGTCCATGGCCTATTCCGAGCACACCCTGACGATGGCGTTCAATCCGACGGCGCCGGCGACCGTCAACGACTACTTTCCGAGCGAGGGGCGCGAAATCGCCCGGAAGCACCTTGCCGAGAGCGAATCAGTCACCGATATCTACATGTCACCGCAACGGCGGCTGAAGGCCATCGAGGCGATCAACACGGAACTGGCCAAGGGCTTCTTCCTGGGAGGCGCGCTGCCGGGGTTCTCCGCGGCGGAGATCAACTTTCTCCTCGCCGAGCTGTTCCACAACAGGAAGGACAACACCAATCCCACACCGAAGACCCATTCCCTCGCCGCCCACATGAACATCATCCAGAGCCCTGGCGATCTGGACTTTCACACGGCGTTGAGCTCCTTCGCGCAGTACCCGATGCTGCAGCGCTCGCTCGGCCTGATCGTGGACCTCACCGTGGACCCGGCCGCGATCGGGATTCCCATCCCCAGCGACCCGGTCAACCTCACCCTGGAGGCCGACTGGCCGGGGTCCGCGTCGTACGACGCGATCTACCCCGTGGTGGCCGCGACGCTGACCAAGACCGCGTTCGCGGCGAAGACCTCGGGCACGACCACGAAGGACGGCTTCCTCGCGCTCAACACCGATCAGTACGGCGTCATCGAGGTCGAGGCCGACTCGGCCGCCGCCCTGCTGACGACGTTCAGCACGACCCTCAACACCCGCAACACGGCCCCGATATTCGGGCTCAAGAAAGCACACCAGGCGACGACCGCCGCCCGCCCTCAGGACAGCGGCGGGGAGCCCGCGCCAGTGCCGGCCCTGCGCAGCAGCGGCTTCTCCATCGTCCACTTCGGCCGTGCCCAGCAGCTCCACCAGACGTTGACGAAGACCACGACGCGGGCGGCGAACCTCACCGGGCTCGCCACGGACCCCTTCTCCGCCGAGGACCTCACCTACGGCGTTCGGGTCGACGTCTGGGACGACACGTCCAAGCGCTGGTACAGCCTGTGCCGCCGCAAGGGGACCTACGACGTCAACGGGCTGGCGATCACCGCCGAGGACGAGGGCATCGTCCACCTCGCGCACACCCAGCGGGTCGACGATCCGACGATCTACCTGCACGAGTCGGTGTTCAACTGGAGCGGCTACAGCCTGGTGACCAACCGTCCGGGAAGCACGCAGGAGACGATCAACGGGAAACAGGTGACGGTCGGCCCCGACAGTGACGCCACCGGTCCGGTGAAGCTCAAGACCTCCTTTCACGCGACCGGACTCCCCAAGCTGCGCTATGGCCGGAGCTACCGGTTCCGGGCGCGGACCGTGGACATCACCGGCAACGGCCGAGGACCGGAGGACCCGGCCGCGGACTCCGGTTCCCCCATGGTCACGTACCTGCGGTTCGAGGCGGTCACCGCGCCCGTGCTCCTGCCGACCGCTCCGCGCACCACGGGGGAGTCGGCACTGCTCATGGTGGTCAGGGGGAACTACAACGCTCCGGCCACGGGGGACTGCCAGCGCCACGTCGCCCAGCCGCGGATGAGCCAGCTGATGGCGGAGCACCACGGCCTGTACGACGTGCCGGCCTCGCCCCTCAACCCGGGCGGGATGGACGTCTCCGCCTACTCCGAGATCGCCGAACGCGACAGGAGATCGCTGAACTCCGGCGGCAGCGCCGATCCGGACGGCTGGGGCGACACCCACTACCACTCCGATCCGGTGCTCGCGGTCCCGTACATCACCGACGTGCTCGCTCGCGGCGTCGCCTTCCGCGGACTCCCCGGAACGGACCCCGATGAGATCTTCTCCGTCGACTTCGCGAATCTTCTCCCGCTGGGAGGGCCCAACGCTTTCCGGATCCGCCTGATCAACGGCACGGGAGAACCGAACTACGACCGGGTGTCCCGGGTCCTGACGGTTCGGCTCCCTCCCGGCGAGACCGTCGACGTGGCCTACTCCAGCCGGATGAACGACGCCGACGTGGACCTGCTGGGGGTCTGGAACTGGTTCGTGCGGAGCGGGCACACCCCCAGCGGGGGACGGACCGTTCAGGACCTCCGTAAGCTCGCCGCCCAGGGGCAGCTCTGGCAGCTGACCCCGCCGAAGACGCTGCGGCTCTCCCACGCCGTCATCCAGCCCATCGCACCGCCCACCTACGTCAAGCCGGTGGCGGTGCGTCAGCCGGGAGACACCACGGCACGGATCATCGACGTGCTGAAGTTCCACCGGGCGAGCACGCACCACGTGGACATCGAGGCGACGTGGACCGAGCCGCTCGACGACCCCGGCAATCCGGAGCCGACCCAGCGCAAGGGCAGCGCACACGTCGTGAAGCTCGTGGCGGCGGCGGACGACCCCGCAGGCGACCGGCTCTCCCTGGCCGACCGTCACGAGTTCCACGACACCATCCACCGCCAGGTCACCTTCGGCGCGACCGGATCGTCGCGCTACGTGGAGTTCTTCGTGAAGAAGGCCGAGGTCGCGCTGTCGGGGACCACACCGGTCACACTGGCCGAGGGCGGCATCGCGCCCGGAACCCTCACCGTCACCGACCTCCTCACCAACAAGGTCTTCAAGCAGGACTTCAGCTCGTCGAGCGAGGTGATGGGGGACTACGTCGTGAGCCACGCGGCCGGAACGCTGGCCCGGTCCGGCCAGGAATCGGCCATCGGCGACGGCGCCACGGTGGCGGTCGAATTCGTCGAGGGCTCGGTGACCAGGACGAACACCGAGGCGCAGCAGCCGGTCGTGGTGAACGTCCGATCCTCGGCGCGGCCGTCGGTCCCAGACATCGCCTATATCGTCCCCACCTTCGGCTGGGAGAAGACGGCCGACAGCACGAAGATCTCCAGCATCCGGCGCGGAAACGGACTGCGCGTATATCTCCGCCGCCCGTGGTATTCGTCGGGCGACGGCGAGATCCTGGGCGTCGTCCTGTTCGAGGGAAAGGGCGACCTGCCGGCGAAGCTCCGGCAGTACGTCACCTTGCGTGGGCAGGACCCGATATTCGCCTCCGCGCCGACGACGGTCGCCCCCGGCATGAGCGAGTTTCCGCTGGCACGCGGCGCGAAGCCGGGATATCGCCTGGCCGAGTCGGACCACCTCAAGGAGCTCACCGAAACGGTCGCCGTGGCACCGCACGCGGTCGCCTACGACAAGGACCGGCAGCTGTGGTACTGCGACATCACGATGACGCAGGACGATTCCTATGACCCGTTCGTTCGGCTCGCGCTGGCGCGTTTCCAGCCGAACTCCTTGAGCGGCCTCGAGATATCACCGGTCGTGCCGGCCCAGTTCGCCCAGCTCAATCCGGACCGCACCCTGTCGATGGTCTTCAACGCCTCTGACGCGACTCTCGTTCACGTCGCCGTCGCCGGCACGACCTACACGGCGGCCACGGACAAGAAGGCTCAGCTGAAGGTCCTGGTCCAGGTGGCAGACCCGAAGCCGGTCGGGGCCGTGGGCTGGAGAACGGACTCAGAGGTCGACCTCGCGCCCTCCGGCGGCCAGTGGGGCAGCGACATCAGGCTGCCCGCGAGCCGCGGCAGCCGGCGGATGCGGCTGGTGGTCGAGGAGCGTGAACGGCTGTCCGACCAGGGCACCCGGCTCGTCTACGCAGACGCCATCGAGATCTGACAGCGAAGGAACGAGAACGATGAGACGAAGCCTCTGGTTTCCGCGCCTGGCGGTCGTGGCCGTCCTTGGCTGTTCCAGCGCGGTCGCCGTACATTCCACGGCCGACGCCGCGGGCGGACGGCCCTCCGCGACGGCCGGCAGACCGCAGCCGAGGCAGGTGAAGTCCCGCGTTCTGCGTGCGTCGAAGGCACTGGCGCGGCGCGCCGGGTCCGCCCTCCCGGCCGGAGGGTTCGGGAACGGCGTGTTCCAGGTCTATGAGACCCCGTCGGGCAGCAGCGCCGGGGTCGGTCAGTTCACGGTCATGACCGGCGCGAACAACCCGTCGGGCGCGGGCCGCGACGTGCTGTTCGGCCAGGGAGCGCCCGGGACGAGCTACATGATCGTCCGCGACGTGACCGCGGGCGTGGACTACGTGCAGGGCCGGATGCTCACCCATGCGAACGAGGTCTCGCTCGACGACCGGGTGTCGTTCCAGCAGACCACGGGGACCACCAGGACGACCCACTGGCAGGCCGGAGGCTTCTTGCTGGCTCAGGACGTCTCGGTCACCGGCGACACCGTGGCGAACTCGCGCGTCACCGTCACAACGACGATCAACGATTTCAACACGCCTCGGCACAAGTACCAGATCCAGTATCTGTGGGACACCGCGATCGGCGCCGATGACGGACCCGTCATCCAACCGCGGACGGCGGGCGTGCCCTACGGGCCGTTCGACCCGACCGTCGGCGTGGAGCAGACCAGCACGACGGCGGGCGACACCGTCGTCGTCGACGGTCACGTGAACAGCGGGCCGCCGAGCCTGGCCGTCGCGCTGTCGGGCTCCGACAATCCCCAAGCAGCGCCCGATTCCGTGAAGTACCTGTGCTGGCCGGACGCGATCTTCGCCCCGCTCGGCGGATACGTCACCGACAACACCCGAGACATCAGCGACCCTCGGTCCGACTGCCTCAACCAGCAGGGAAACGCCGACTCGGCGGTCGAGTACCTCTGGTCGGCGGACGCGAACACGAGCCCCTCCGGGGAGGTCAAGGTCGCGGCCTCCCTCAGGATGAGCCCGCCGACTCCGTACGCCACGACGATGCGGGCGGGGGGCATCTCGCTCGGTTCGGCGACGGCGACGCTCACCGACACCGCGACCGGGAGGCCGATCGCGGGCCGGTCCGTGAAGTTCAGCGCCGGCGGCCGTACGGCCTGCGACGTGGTCACCGATGCCGACGGGAAGGCCACGTGCGGTGGCCTCCTCGGCGGGCTCCTCGGCTACGACGTCAGTTACGCCGGAGACGGCATCTGGGCCCCGTCCACAGCCCACGGCGGCCTCCTGCTGAGAGGCAGCCGGTCGTCGGGCGGGCTCGCTCGATGAACGGCGTCCGGCCGGCGAGGAGCCCGGGCCCCTCGCCGGCCGGAACCGCTCACTTGGCGTACATCAGGGTGCCGAAGCCGAGCTGGTCGTAGCCGCCGCTGTCGGAGCCGTAGTCGCCGCCTCCGCCTTCGGGGCGTCCGTTCCCGGCGATGGTGGCGATGTACGGGACGCTCAGATTGAGGCGGCGGGCGTAGTGGTAGTAGATCATGTCCCACACCGGCCGCACCTGCCCGCGCGAGGCGGAGGAGATCACGGTCTGCGACTGCTTTGAGCAGTTGGTGCCGCTGCCCCAGGTGTAGGTCGTGAACGGCACGCTGTTGCCGGTGTTGTACTTGGCGACGTACTGGGCGGCCTTCATGAACCGCCGGCCGTCGTAGCTGTACAGGTCGGTGCCCTGGTTCCAGGCCATCTCGCAGATGGCGCCCATCTGGCCCATGCCCATCATGGTGTGGCCCTGGTCCCGGCCCGACTCCTGCCACTGGCCGAGGTCGTACCCGTCCACGTTGGAGTAGAGGAAGGGCACGGCGTGGGCGATGGAGCCGTTGCCCGCGCCGTTCTTGAAGTAGTCGACGGCCTGGTCGAACTTTGCCGCGTTGTCGGTGAGGATGCCGATGGCGAGGACCGAGGCGACGTTGCACAGGTCCCAGTTGGCCCAGTAGTTGGTGATGCAGGCGTCGTTGTGCTTGGTGAGGAACTGGTTGTTGAGCGGGTAGAAGACGTCGACCATCATCTTCTGGAACCGGGCGAGGTCGAAGCCGCTGTAGCCGCGCATCAGCTCGGCCGCGTTGGCGAACTCCCAGCCGTAGATCCCGGCGGCGAGGAACCGGTCGGCGTCGCCGGTGACGGTCGTGAGCTTGGCGGACCAGGCGTTGAGGATGTCGCGGGCGCAGTCGCCGTTGGCGGTGGTTCCGGCGACGTTCCAGCGCAGCGCGTTCTGGTAGGCGGCGGCGATGTCGTTGTAGAGGATGCCGTAGTTCTGGCCGGTGCCACCGCGGATGATGGTGGCCTGCGGGTTGGCCTTCCAGGTGCTGGCGGAGTGCGGGTTGGCGACCAGCCGGTTCCAGCCCGACAGCCACGGGTCGTTTCCGGCTTTCACCCGCACCTTGGCGCGGTTGATGTCGCCCCAGTTGTGCAGCATGCCGGGGTGGGTGAAGGTGGCGGGCGCGGCGCTCGCCCTGCCGCCGATGAGCGCCGCCGCCGTGCCGGCCGCGGCGACGCCGCCGGCTGTGCGAAGCAGGTCGCGTCGGCTCATCCGGTGCGTGTTCCTGCCGTCCATCGTGGTGGAACTCCTTCCCTGCGGGGACTTTCGGTCAGGAGGTGGTCTGCGTGACGCTCACGTGGTCGAAGAGCGCCGTCGTCAGGGTGGCCGGATCGTGGGAGCACACCACGAGGCCGGCGTAATAGGGGGCGTCGCCGAAGGCGGGGATGGTGCCCTGGCCGATGGGGGTCCAGGTCAGGCCGTCGGAGGAGACGTCCGCGGTGAAGGTGGTGCCGGTCCGTGTCAGGCGCAGCCAGAGCGGAAGCCGGACCTCGGAGCCGCCCGCGAGCGTCGTGCCTCCGCCGGCGACGGTCTTGCGCAGCAGGAGCTGTGGCGTCCCGGCGGCGGCACCGCCCGTACTGGTCACGATGGCTCCGGCCGCCTGGTCGAACGGCGAGAGCGACTTGGCCATGAGCAGGCCCACGCGATCGGCCGTCACCGCGCCCGCGCGGGAGACGACGCGAGCGGTGAGCGTGTGATCGCCGGTGACGGGAACGCGGGCGAACTGCCCGGTCCAGCCTTGGCCGTTGACGTTGAGGTCGGGACCGGTGCCGCGCACGGTGAAGACGCCGCCGTCATGACTCGTGATCCCCGGAGCGTGAACGGCGGCGACACCAAAGGTGCCCGACTGCCGTTCGTCGAGGACGACATCGCCGACATCGCCGTACGACCAGGGTTCGGGCGGTGGCGTGCCGACCGTGAGGGCGAGGGGAGCGGAGACGGACGCCGTGGCGTTGGCCGCCGTCATCACGACCGCGAACGGACCCGTCTCGGCGGGCGTCCCGGAGATCAGACCGGTGCGCCGGTCCAGGCGTAGCCCCTCGGGCAGACCGCGGGCGGAGAAACGCACCGGGTCGGACGAGGCGCTGATCAGGTACCGGAACGGTTCACCCCGGTCGGCGAACGCGGCGGCCGGGCCGGTGATCACGGGTGCCGGCGGGGCCGGCATGACCGCGCTCGCCGGTGCCGAATGCGGCCCCCGGCCACCGGAGTTGGTCTTGGCGACGACGTAGCGGTACGTCCTTCCCGGCGTCCCGGTGGCGTCGACGTACCGGATGCGGGCGCCGAAGCCGACGGGTGCCACGCCGGTGGCGATCGGCTCGTAGGGGCCGTTCGCGCCGGTGGCGCGCAGAACCGTGTAGGTCGCGGCCAGATCCGGATCGCTCCAGGTCAGTTCGATCGCGCTGCGCCCGGCGTCGGCCCGCAGGCCGGTGGCCGTGCGCGCGGGCCGAGGCGTGGTCCAGCCGCCATCGGCGCGGGCGGTCACGGTGACGTTGTCGAACGCGGCCGTTCCGGTCTCGGCGTACGGTTCGTCGACGCCGAGGCAGGAGCACAGCACCAGGCCGGCGTGGACCTCGGGGCCGAGGTCGATCTCGGTGGAGCCCACCTCGGTCCACTCCGCGCCGTCCGGGGAGATCGACCCGACGAAGCGGTTCCGCCGGCGTTCCAGCCGCACCCAGAACGGCATGCGCATCCGGTAGCCGTCGCCCGCCGCCTCCACGTACGGCGCCGCCAGCGGTGTCGCGGAGTCCGGGAGCGTGCCGAGGTTCGAGAGCGGGAAGGCGGCCGCCGTCGTGATGGCCTGCTGCTGTGACGGCGGCACCGGCGTGCTGCCGGTGGCCGAGGTCGGGCCGCCGGACGAGGTCCGGGCGGCCCACACGCCGCTCCAGGTGCTGAGCGGAAGCCCTTGGATCAGCATCGAGGCGTGCGGCGCGTCGGCCGTCAGCGCGCCGCGCATCGTCACGCCCACCTTGGAGTACTGCGAGCTCAGCGGCCACACGACTCGTGCCGTGACGACGCCGTCGCCGCGCAGCGGAAGATGGACGAGGTGGAAGGCGTCGGCCGTACCGCCGATGTCCGCGCCACCAGCCTCCACGGTGAACCGCTCGCCGTCGAAGGCCGCGCCGCCCGGCGTCCGGACGTCACCGACGTCCCGGCCGGTCCACGGTTCCGGCAGCCCGGCGCAGGCGGCGATCACGGCCGAGCCGGCGCTGCGGCCGGAGGCGTTCGCCGCGGACACGGTGTAGTGGTACGTCCGGCCGCGGTGCGGTGGCCGGTCGGTGTACGACGTCGACCCGACCCCGTCGGCGATCCGCTCGTACGGTCCGTCCGGGCCGGTGGCCCGCAGCACGCTGTAGGTGTCCGCCCACGCGGTGGCGAGCCAGGAGATCGTGACGGTGCTCTCCGCGGGCACGGCGTGCAGCCCGGCGGGCGCGGCCGGTGGTCCGGCGGGCGGTGCCGGCGTGGTCGTGCCCGCGAACGTCAGGGTGCCCCAGCTCGGCAGGTCGTCGTTGCTCCCCTCCACCACGCGGGCGCCGCCGGAGCCGCGGAAGACCGCCTGTTCGGTGTACGGCGTGGGCAGCCCGCGGACACCGTGGTAGTGCGCGTAGGCCATCTCGTAGATCGGCGGGAGGTTGCCCCGCGAGATCGCCGAAACGGACTGCTTGATGTACTTGCCGGTCCGGTCCAGGTCCGGGACGAAGGGCACGTCGTGGCCGAGGTTGTAGCGCGCGGCGTACTCGACGTTCGCCAGGATCCGGTCGCCCAGGTACCCGTAGAGGTCGACGCCCTGGTTCCAGGCGACCTGGGCGACGTCGGCCAGCAGACCGACGGCCAGCTGCTCATGCCCTTGGTCGCGGCCGCTCTCCTGGCCCTGACCGTCGGCGGTGACGACGCGATGGGGCACGCTGCCGTTGCCCGCCCCGGCGGCGGCGAATCGCAGGGCGTCCTCGAACAGGGTGCGGTCCTCGCAGAAGACGCCGATGGCGATGATCGTCTGCATGGCCGTCAGGTCCCAGTTGCCGTTGGCGTAGAGCATGTAGCCCGACACCGACCGGTACCAGACCTCGAGGAAGGACTGCTCGCATCGGTCGATGTCCGCCGGCGCCCAGCCGTCGTAGCCGCCGTGCCGCAGCAGCTCCGCCGCGTTGACGAACTTGAAGCCCTGCAGGCCGGCGCCGAGCTGGCCGTCCGCTCCGGTGATGACCCGCAGCGACGCCGACCAGGCGTTCAGGATGTCGCGCGCCTTGTCCGCGTGGGCCCGCTCACCGGTGACGCACCACATCAGCGCGTTCTGGTAGGCCGCGGCGGAGTCGGCGACCGCCTGGTTCATGAAGTTCGTCGGGCCTCGGCCCCAGGATGTGATCTGTCCCGTGTTCTGCACGGTGTAGCCGGCGGACGAGCGGGGGTGCGCGGCCAGCGCCAGATAGCCGGAGTAGGCGGGGTCCTGGCGGGCCGCGACGGCCGCCTTCATGCGGTCCAGGTCGCCCTGCCGGTGCAGGATCCCCGGGTGCGCGAAGGCGAAATGCGGACCCGCGTCCGCGCGCGCCCGCTCCTGCGGGAACAGCGGGACCGTGGTGGCGAGCGCCAGGGACGACGCCGCGCCGAGGAACCCGCGGCGGCTCAGCGCGCGGGTCATCGGCCGGCCGCCTGGGCTTCGGCGGTGGTGATGAACTTCAGGCCCGTCACGTGCTCGTTGGCGTACATCGGCACGAAATCCGACGTCAGGTACCAGCTGGGCTTCTTCATGCTGTCGGCGATCACACTGCCGTTGACGACGAGGTTCTCGAAGGTGACGTCCTTGATGAGGCGTTGGTCGTCGTACCCGACCAGAACCGACGGGTTGGCGTGCGTGCCGGTGTAGCGGAGGTTCTTGACGTACACCGACTCGATGCCCCGCCCCGGCGAGGTGTTGTACTTCGCGTTGTACATGATCCGCATGTTGATCAGCTGGCCCTGGCGGAAGTCCTCGACCCGGATGTCCTCGCACCGCACGTTCTTGATGAGGTTGCTGTCCCCGGGGTTGAGCGCGATGCAGCCCTGGTAGAGCATCTGCGGCTCGCGGTGGTCGAGGATGTCGAGGTTGCTGAAGGTCAGGTCGGAGAGCGTTTCGGGGCTGTCGGAGTTGCCGTGCGTGCCGACGTTGATCGGGTGGGCGACGTCGGCCCAGAGAGTGGAGTTCTTGACGGTGATGTCGCTGCTGTCGCCGTAGTAGTTCCAGCGGTGGTTGTAGATGGCGACGCAGTCGTCGGCGTTGCGCATGAAGACGCCGTCGATCACGGCGTTGCGGCAGCTGAACAGGTCGATTCCGTCCCCGTTGCCCTTGACGCTGAACGCCCGCATGTTCCGGATCGTCAGCCCGGTTACCTGACCGGCGGTGACGGCGTAGCCGTTCGGGTCCAGCATGGTGACGCCGTCGATGGTGATGTCGGAGGAGTATTCGGCGGTCACGCCGCCTCCGGGTGCCGCCCAGATGACGCCGCGTCCGATCAGCCTGGCGTTCTGGACGTTCGAGAACACCACCCGCGACTTCAGCACGGCACCGCCGGCGAGGTAGACCGTCGAGCCGCTCGGGACGGTCACGGTGCCATCGGCCGTGGTGTGCACGCCGGGGCCGAAGTAGATGACGTTCGGGTCGTCGGGGTGGGGAACGTCGGTCTCGACGGTGTTCGTCAGCAGGTGGACGCAGTCGAAGATGTCGTCGTTGACCTGGATGACGACGTTGCGGGGCTCGGTCAGGGTGAACGTCAGCGTGTCGCCGTGCACCCTGGGCTCGATGCCGTAGGAGTCCGGCCGGATCCTGGCGCGGTGGATCCGGCCCTTGGTGTAGGTGACCGAGACCTCCACGGAGCCGGTGAAGTCGAAGTACGCCATGGAGGAGTTCTGCGTCTGGCCGGCGCCGGTGGTGGTGTTGATCAGGTTGAGCGTGGCCAGGTACACGCCCAGCCTCTGCCAGCGGCGCCGCGGTGTGCGGACCTTCACGATGAAGCCGTCGTTGACCGGCGCCCCGTTCGGAACGGGATAGGTGACCAGTGAGGCGTCCGCCTCGTCGTCGGCGGCTCGCGCGGTGCCCGGACTGCCGGCGAGATAGCTCGCCAGGGCCGCGGCACCCGCGGTCTGCAGGGCCGTACGACGGGACATGAAGGCGCTCATCAGATACCTCCGAGGAGACCCTTGGCGGGGGAGGGAAGGCGGGGGAGGGTAGCGAGCCTCTGTCGAGCAGGGAGGGGAGACTGACAGTAGAAAACGGTTACTGCGGAATGTACGACTAGCGAGGCGATGCCACAAGGGGTCGATGGCGGGGACGTTGCGCCGACGTTTCGCGAGGATTGCGCGATGCCTTCATTACCTGCCTGGACACGGCGTTATCGGCGCTCCGCCGGATTCGTTGATCGACCTGGGAGGAGTGGTTGACCGCTCGAATGGGCTACCCTACGATAGAAATCGTTTTCTATTTAGATCATGGGAGTTGGTCTATGGCCGACCGGCCGAAAGCGCTGTTCGCCATGCGCGCGCAGTATGTGTCCCAGCTCTTCCCGGCGCCTCTCATGAGCCGCCTCGAGAAGCTGGTGGAGATCGACACCTCACTCGTGGCTCAGCGGTTCGATCAGCCGGAGATCGCCCAGGCCCTCGCCGATACCGAGATCCTGATCACCGGATGGGGCTCGCCCCGGCTGGACGACGCCGTCCTCGCAGCCGCCCCGCAGCTGCGTGCCGTGCTGCATGCCGCCGGCAGTGTGCGCGACCTGGTCGGCGACGCCTGCTGGGAACGGGGTCTCCTCGTCTCCAGCGCGGCGCAGGCCAATGCCATGCCGGTGGCCGAATACACCGTGGCGTCGGTCCTGATGGCCGGCAAGGGAGTGTTCGACGCGCGAGAGCGCTACCGCGCCGACCCCGCTTACCGTCGTCCCGAAGACGACCTCGCCCTGGGCAACTACGGGCGCCGGGTCGGCCTGATCGGGGCGTCCCGGGTCGGCCGCCGCGTGCTCGAACTGCTTCGGCCGTACGACCTGACCCTGACACTCGCGGATCCCTACCTGGACGCCGCCGAGGCCGGTCGCCTCGGCGCGGAGCTCCTGCCGCTGGACGAACTGCTGCGCACCAGCACGATCATCAGCGTGCACGCGCCGGACATCCCGCAGACGCGCGGGCTGCTGGACCGACGTCGCCTGGCGCTGATCCCGGACGGCGGCGTGCTGATCAACACCGCACGGGGAGCCCTCATCGATCACGACGCGCTGATCGACGAGCTGGTCGACGGCCGGATCAGCGCGGTCCTCGACGTGACCGACCCCGAGCCGCCGCCCGCCGACTCGCCCCTGTTCCAGCTTTCCAACGTCTTCCTGACCCCGCACATCGCGGGCTCGATGGGCAACGAGCTGGAACGGCTGGGACGGAGCGCGGTCGAAGAGCTGGAACGGCTGACGGCCGGGCGGCCGCTCGGCCACCAGGTGAACAAGATCGATCTGGACCGCGTGGCATGACCGTCCGGGAGGCGGGGTGGAGCCAATAGCATGACCCTGGACAGGTCGACAGGCGGGGAGGATCGATGGCGAGACGCTCGGCCGCCGACGGCGCATCGGTCGAACGCCGCACGATCAAAGAGGTGGCCGCTCGCGCGGGGGTGTCCCCGGCGACCGTTTCCCGGGTCATCGGCGGCACCTACCCGGTCGCCGCGGCCACTCGCGCCCGCGTACGGCGGGCGATGCGTGAGCTCGACTATGTCGTCAACGCCAACGCCCGCGCGCTGGTCGCCGCCACGTCGAACACCGTTGCCTTCGTCGTCAACGACGTCACCGGGCCGTTCTTCGCGCACATCGCCCGCGGCGTGGAGGAGCAGGCCACCGCCGAAGGCAGGCTGTGCCTCGTCTGCACCACCCACGGCGACCCCGATCGCGAGCTCGCCTTGATCAACTTGATGCGAGAGCAGCGCGCGGAGGCGGTGATTCTGGTCGGCGGTGTCCCGGAGACACCGGAGTACCAGGACCGCATGGCCAAGCTCGCCGACGCCCTGGACGGGAGCGGTTCCCGCCTGGTCCTGTGCGGACGGCCGGCGCTGAACCAGGACGTCCCGCAGACCGTGGTCGAGTACGACAACGAGGGCGGCGCGTTCGCGATGACCAGCTACCTGCTGTCGTCCGGTCACGAACGCATCGCGCTGCTCGGGACGGTCGACGACCTGCCGACCTCGACCGGGCGCGTACACGGCTATGAGCGCGCACTGCGCGGCCGAGGCCTCTCCATGGACCCGAACCTGATGGTCAAGGGCCCCTTCGCCCGCGAGTTCGGATACCGGGCGACACGTGACCTCCTCGACCGGAAGGCCGAGTTCAGCGCCATCTTCGCCATGACCGACATGGTGGCCGCCGGCGTGCTGTTCGCGCTACGCGAGGCGGGAGTCCGCGTCCCGGACGACGTCTCCGTGGTCGGCTACGACGACATTCCCCTAGCCGAAGATCTCTATCCCGCGCTGACGACCGTGCATGTACCTCACGAGGAGCTCGGTCGCGCCGCGGTCCGGATGTCCCTCAACCGGAGCGAGCACGGCGGCGGTCAGTACCTGAAGATGGGGACCCACATCGTCATCCGGGACTCCGTCGGTCCCGCGCGGAGCTGACGACACTTTCACGGCACGACCCCGGCGACGACCCGTTCCATCGGCGGCCGGGACGTACGGAAGGATCACCGATGACCCCGGGGATACACAACCCGGTCCTGCCCGGCTTTCACCCGGACCCGAGCATCGTGCGCGTCGGCACGGAATACTTCCTCGCGACGTCCACCTTCGAGTGGTACCCGGGCGTCATGGTCCACCGCTCGCCCGACCTCGTCCGCTGGGAGCCGGTCGGCCACATCCTCGACAGGCCCGATCTGCTCGACCTGCGCGGCGTGGCGGATTCCGCCGGTATCTGGGCGCCGTCCCTTTCTTACCACGACGGCCGTTTCTGGCTGGTCTACAGCATCGTGCGGACCGTGGGCTCCCCGTTCAAGGACGTCGACAACCTCCTGATCACCGCGCCCGCGATCGACGGCCCGTGGTCGGAACCGATCTTCCTCAACTCCTCCGGCTTCGACCCGTCACTGTTCCATGACGACGACGGCCGCACATGGCTGGTGAACCAGCAGTGGGATCACCGCGAGGGCCACCCGTCCTTCGCGGGGATCGTCCTGCAGGAGTACGACCACGGCGAACGCGCCTTGGTCGGGGAGCCGGTCAACATCCTGCGGCAGGACGAGCTCATCGAGGGGCCCAACCTCTACCGCCGCGACGGCTGGTATCACCTGATGCTCGCCGAAGGCGGCACCGGCTGGAACCACGGCGTCCTGATGGCCCGTTCCCGCTCCCTGACCGGCCCGTACGAGATCGACCCCGGCGGCTCCCTGCTGACCACCCGCGATTCCCCCGGCTTCCCCCTGCAGAAGGCCGGGCACGGAGAGCTCGTGGCGACCCCCGACGGGGAGTGGTATCTCGCGCACCTGGCCTCCCGGCCCGTGGAGACTCCCGCCGGGCCGCGCTGCATCCTGGGGCGCGAGACCTGCCTGCAACGGGTCGAGTGGACGAGCGACGGCTGGCTGCGGCTCGCCGATGGCGGTAGCAGGCCGCGGCTGGAGGTGCCGGCACCGCGCTCGGCGTCCGCCGCGCCGCCGGCGGCGCGGCCGGTCCGCGACGACTTCGACTCGCCTGAGCTGGACCCGACGTGGAGCACGCTCCGGGTGCCCGCCGACGCCTCCTGGCTGAGCCTCACCGAACGCCCTGGCTGGCTGCGCCTGCGCGGCAGGCAGAGCCACCACTCGCTGTTCGACCAGAGCCTCGTCGCCACGCCCCTCACCGCCGTGCGCTGCGAGGCCCGGACCGTGCTGGACTTCCGTCCCTCGCACTTCTCCCAGCTGGCGGGCCTGATCTGCTGGTACGACACCAGCACGCATTACTACCTTCGGGTGACCCATGTCGAGGGGCGCGGACGCGTCCTCGGGATCGTCCTCACCGACGATGGGGTCTACCGCGAACTCCCCGATGACGACATAGGGATCGCCGACTGGCCGCTGGTGCACCTGCGCGCCCGTTTCGACCGCGCCGCACTGCGCTTCTCCGCCTCGCCGGACGGAAACGGCTGGTGGCCGGTGGGTCCGGTCCTCGACGCGAGCAGGCTCTCGGACGACTACGGCGAGCGGCTGCGCTTCACCGGCGCCCACGTGGGCGTGTGCGCCCAGGACCTCGGCGGCACCCGGATCCCCGCCGACTTCGACCTCTTCGAGCTGCGGCCCCTCTAGAACCTCGGGTCTCTCCGGGAGGCGGCCCGCCGGTCTCCGGAGCCGGCGGGCCGGGTGGTCACTTCAGGCTGCCCAACGTCACGCCGGAGCGCCAGTAGCGGCGCATCGCCACCATCATCACGGCCATGGGAACGATGGACAGCAGGCATCCGGTGAGGACCAGACTCGTGAGGTCGACGCCGGTTTCGGCGCGCTTGCCGGTCCAGTTGTACAGGCCCAGGGCGAGCGTCCAGTTGTTCTGGCTGCGCAGCACGGTCAGCGGCAGGAAGAAGCTGTTCCAGGTGTTCACGAAGGCGAGGAGGAACACCGTGGCGCCGCCGGTGGTCATCAGCCGCAGCACGATGCTGACGAAGATCCGTAGCTCTCCCGCACCGTCCAGGCGGGCGGCCTCGAGCAGCTCGTACGGGACCGCCGACTCGGTGTAGACCTTGGCGAGATAGACGCTGAACGGGTTGATCAGGCACGGGATCAGCATCGCCCAGGGCGTGTCCACCAGCCCCAGAGAAGAGAAGAACAGGTAGAGCGGAAGTGTGAGCAGCGCGGTGGGGACGAGGAACGAGCCCACGACGCAGGCGAAGACGACCTTGCGACCGGGAAAGTCGAACCGGGCCAGTCCGTACCCGGCGGCGAGCGCGACCAGCGTGCCGCCGAGGGAGCCGACCCCGGCGTACAGGAACGAGTTGGCGATCCAGCGCCAGAAGATGCCGTGGTCGTAGCCGAAGACCTGGCGGACGTTCTGCCACAGGTGCATGCCTGAGAACCACAGCCCGTTCGTCTGGTAGAGGCCCGCCTGATCCTTCGTGGCGGCGACCAGCAGCCAGTAGACCGGGAACAGGCTGTACACCGTGAACAGGACGAGCCCGAGCAGGACGAAACGGTGACCGGCGCGGCGGGCTGCCGGGCTCACGTTGTCGGGCCGGGTACGACGCCGGACCGCGGCGTGCGTGGACCGCGGCTCGGTTTTCCGGGTGTCGGACACCGCTGTCACGCGCCCTCCCGGGTGGTGAGCCGATAGAAGACGTACGACGCGGCGCCCAGCAGGACGGCCAGCAGCACCGACAGCGCGGCGGCGTAGTTGTAGTCGCCGGCGTTGAACGCCTGGTTGTAGATGACCATGATCGGGGTGAAGCTGTCGGTGACGGTCTGCGGGGTGACGTGCCGGAACAGCATCGGCTCGTTGAAGATCTGCAGCATGCCGATGATGGAGATCATGCCGGTGAGCACCAGGGCCCCGCGGACGTACGGCACCTTGATGCGCAGCGCGATCCGTAGCTCGGACGCTCCGTCGACGCGGGCGGCGTCGAACAACTCGCGCGGCACGCTCTGCAGCGCCGCGTAGATGATCAGCATGTTGTAGCCGATGCCGTGCCAGGTGAGCAGGTTGCCGATGGAGGGCCAGACCATGCTCGGGGCGAAGAAGTTCACCGACCAGCCGAAGACCTTGCCGGCCGCGGTGAGCGGGCCGACGTCCGGGCTGTAGAGGTTGACCCAGACGATCGCCGCCACCACGCCCGGAATCATGTACGGGACCAGCAGCGCGACCCGGAACCGATTGGCGACACGCCCGGCCAGGTGGTCGAGGAGCAGGGCGAGCAGCAGGCTGATGACGAGCATCGCGGGGATCTGCACGCAGGCGAAGAGGAAGACCCGCCACACCGCGCCGAGGAACGTCCAGTCGGACAGCCCGCGCTGGTAGTTGTGCAGGCCCGCGAACCGCGTCGTGCCGCCGCTCAGGCCCAGGCCGGACTGCCGGACGGTGAACAGGCTGCGTTCGACGGCGTAGCCGATCGGGATCACGTACAGGAAGACGAAGCCGAGCAGGAAGGGCGCCGTGAACCCGGCGCCCTTCCAACGCTGCGCGCGTATCATGCCGCGTCAGCCCTCGACGCTGATGCCGCGGGACTTCAGGTCGTTCACCGTCCACTGCTGCATGTGGGCCAGCAGATCGGTGACCTTCTGCTGCTTGGTCATCACCTTCGCCCAGCCGGTGGCCATCTCGGTGTACATCGCGGTCCAGTCCGGGCCGAACGTCCAGTCCGTGGCGACGAGGGGGAAGCTGTCGGTGACGACCTTTTTCGAAGCGTCGTAGCCGTCGCCCAGCAGCGTCTTGGGGAGCGCGTTGTCGATGAAGGGCGAGGCGTCGGCCACCGCGGGCATGAGACCGTCACCCGTCTTCGGGTCGGCCATGATCTTGACCCCTCCAGGGTCGGTCGACAGCCACAGCGCCGCCTGCGCGGCCTGCTCGCGGTACTTGCACTGTGAGGTGACGACGTTCAGCCCGCCGCTCTTGTTCGTCCCGGCCGGGGTACGGGGTGCCTCGCCCTTGAAGGTGGGCCAGGGCGCGAGCGCCCACTGTCCCAGGGACTTGGTGAAGTTCTTCACCATGCCGGCCATCTGCCAGGTGGAGATCTGGCGGGTGACCGTTCCGCCGTTGTCGTAGTTGCGCTGGACGGCGGCGTAGTCGGCGAAGGACAGGCTGGAGTTGAGGTCGTCGTCGATGATCTGCTGGATCACCGCGGCCGCCTTGAGCGTGGCGGGGTCCTGGAAGTTCACCTTCCACTTGTCGCCGTCGATGCTGTACCAGTGCGCACCCGCCTGCATCGCGAGGGTCTCCAGCGTGCTGGGGTCCTCGCCGGCGTAGTTGGTGATCTTGATGCCGTGGCTCTTCAGCACCTTGCCGGCCGAGATGACGTCGTCCCAGGTGGCCGGTGGTTTGAGGCCGTACTTCTTGAAGACGTCGGTGCGGTAGATGGTGAAGGCGGGGGAGGAGCTGGTGGCGACGCCGTACACCTTGCCCTGGACGAGGGTCCCGGAGTAGGCGCCCGGGTTGAACTGCGCCTTGTGCGGGGCGATCCACTTGCTGATGTCGGCCAGCATGCCCTGCGAGACGTAGGTCGTGACGAACTCGGCGGTGCTCTGCATCAGGCAGGGCGCGTTGCCGGCTTTATACGCGTTGGTGAGCTGCTGCGGGGCCGTGGAGTCCGTGATCTTCGTGTACTTGATCTGAACGTCCTTGTGACCGGCGTTGAAGGCCTTCACGGCGGCCTCCTGGCCTTGGTCCCAGCCCCAGTAGGTCAGGGTGGCCGGGCCGCCGGACGCCTTCGACCCGGACGAGCCGCAGGCCGTGAGCAGGCCGCCGACGGCGAAGGCCGCCACGGCCGCGGTGAGACGCCTCGTGGTCCGGTTCATCGGGCTGCTCCTTGTTTCACGCGGGATCCTTGCGGGTTCGGGACGGCCGACATGGCCGGGGCGTGTTCGGTTCTCGGCGCTGAGCGCGGGGACGCCGGCGCCGGCGACGGCGGGGGCGGCTCGGCTGATGACGGGGACTGTGGATAGGGATAGAAAACGATTGCTGTCGAATGTAGGGACCAGCCACCGATCAGGCAAGAGGGGGCGAGCCAGTTTGTTGCCCGGATTTGTCCGTCATGTTGCCTCTGTAACGACCTCCCTCACCTGCTACGGCCCTCTGGGCAGTGTTAGACCTGCGCGGAATTCCGGCCGTCCCCGGTGGCGGTCGATCGGGAAGGGCGAGGCCTCGCCGGATTGCCCGTCGACACGGGCGCCCCTGCGGCGTACTATGCGATAGAAAACGTTTTCTATCTGTTGTGGAGAGTCCCTTGGGTAGCCGAAGCATCCTCGTCTACACCCGGACGACGGCCTACCGGCACGACTCCATCCCCGCGGGTGTCACGGCTTTCCGCGAGCTGGGCGCGCTGCACCACTTCTCCGCGCATGCCACCGAGGATCCCGCGGCGTTCACCACGGAGCGGCTCGCCGCCTGTGACGCGGTCGTCTTCCTGTCCACGAGTGGGGACGTCCTGGATCCGGCGGGACGGCAGGCGCTGCGGAGGTACGTCGCCGAGGGCGGAGGATTCCTGGGAGTCCACTCGGCCGCCTGCACCGAGTACGACTGGCCCGAGTACGGCGTGCTCCTCGGCGCCCGCTTCAACGGGCATCCGGAGATGCAACCGGGCCTGGTAAGGGTGCTCGACCGGACGCATCCGGCAACCGCCCACCTGCCGGAACACTGGCACCGGACCGATGAGTGGTACGACTTCCGCGACGGGCCCGCACAGGTCCGAGTGCTGGCGACGGTCGACGAGCGCACCTACCGCGGCGGTCACATGGGACCGGACCACCCGCTCGTCTGGTGCCGAGAGTACGGTGCCGGCCGTACCTTCTACACCGCGCTGGGCCACGCCGCGGAGGCCTTCGCGCAGCCGGACTTTCGCGAGCATCTGCTCGGTGCCCTGCGCTGGGCCGCCGACTGGACTCCCGATGACCGCCCTGTGGGTGTGACACCCTGACCGGGGGCGACCGAGCGGCGTGACCAACGGTACGGCCAGGTGCGGAGCACCATGATGTGAATCACATAGGTTTACCTGCGAGCGGATCAGGGTGCGATCACCCCGAAGCCGTCTCGAGGTGATCGCTTTGGTGGGTCACCCGGATGTCACGGTGGCCGCATCACCGGTGGGCGGTTACGAGCAAGGCGGCGGAGTCGAGGAAGACGCCGTCGGGGGTCTCGTAGGTCTTCAGGGCCGAGCGGAGAGCGTCTACCGCCTTGCTCATGGTGATGGCGTCGGCTTGGCCCAGCAGGGCGCGTCCCAGCGGATTGTCGTGCATGTGATATCGCCTGCCAGCACAGGAAGACCAGGCGACCGCCAGGCCGTAGCGCGCGGTGCAGTCCCGACGACGGCTTCGACGCGCCAGACGAGGCCATCCTCACCTTCGATCCGCGTCGGGTATCCGCCGCCCTCGGTGCGTTCGAAGGTCACCATTACGCGCCGCACTGCACCCCGGTTTCGGCATAGAGATGATCGATAGGTATCTCCTACAAGGGTTAGTGGGCATACCTGGGTGAAGCAACCCGGCTCGCGGCCGTGCGGTGCCGTGCTGGCGTCATCGGCGGCCCCGGGTCGGCCTCGTGGCGGGTGTGTCTTCCACGGGGTATCAGGATCATCGATAGGCGCTACCTGGGAAATCGATCATCGTCACGTTATGTGTCCAACCCGGGTGTGATCGGTTAGATGGGCACCTCTGTTCGTGGTGCGTCCGGGGATGACTTGCCGCCCTCATGGCATTACTACTACATTGCGTCGGAGTTGGGCCGCGATCTACCTTCCACCCGGAAGGTACGGCCTGACCCGCCTAATCCCGCGCTGCGGCCGCGACGCGGGAGCCGGGGACCCACGCGTCCTCTGGGGTGAATCCGCGTATGCGGTAGGGCTTCTCCTGGCCCGAACCCGTCAGCTAACCCGGTCGGCGGCGTAGGGAGAGCGATGGATCCGGTAGGGCAGAAGCTGCTGCAGATCGCCAAGAGCCAGCTGGGGTACGCGGAGAAGAGCGGCGGATACACCAAGTACGGAGACTGGTACGGCAAGCACGTCGACAAGGGGTCGTACTACAAGACGGCTCCCTGGTGCGACATGTTCTTGGCCTGGGCCGCCGACAAGGCCGGCGTCGAAGACTGGGCGGGGCAGTTCGCCTCCACTCCTGAGCACGCGCTGTGGTTCCAGAAGCATCACGCGTGGGGGCACAAGCCCGAGCCGGGAGCGATCGTCTTCTTCTCCTTCTCCGGGAGCAAGAGCATCGGCGGCATCGAGCACGTCGGCATCGTCGAGAAGGTCGACGGCCACACGCTGCACACGATCGAGGCCAACCACAACGATCAGCTGCTGCGGGTCACCCGCGACATCGGCCAGGTCGTCGGGTTCGGCTACCCGGCGAAGGTGAAGGTCAAGGGCAAGCAGATCCCGGGCACCGAGCGGAAGGTCGAGAAGACCGAGCAGAAGTACGTGCCCAGGCACTCGGCGCCACCGCCGTCCGTCACGTCCCTCGTCACCGATTCCGACCCGGCGACGAACATCGCCCGCACCTCCCACTCCACTCCCGACCGGCCGTCCCCGCTCATCGAGCAAGGGGCCGCGCTGACCGGACTCTTGGCCGTCGTGGTGTTCGGCACGGCCGCGCTGGCCATCGCCAAGTCCAAGGTCAAGGTGCCGGTGCCGTCGTCCGGCGTGCAGCTTCGTAAGCGGGGGCGGCACCACCGCGTTCCGGTGGAGCTGCCGGCCGATGTCACGGTGACTCACCTCGACGAGGCCGATGCGAGCACCGCCGTCATGCCCGCGCTGACGGCGACGGCAGCGGCGCATGCCGAGGACCGAGAGTTCTGGGGGAAGATCGCTGAGCTCGAAGAGGACGCCGAGCTCGCCTTCTGGGACTCGTTGCACTCGGTTGCGGCCGACACGCGACCGATGGCGGCCTCGTCGAGGTCGGGGACGTCACGCGGCCGTTGAACGCCTTCAGCCGTCTTCACCGTCAGGCATTTCTCCGGGCGGCCGCCGGATGATGACCTCCTCAGCCGATGGCATTCGAGCGGTGCGAGCCCTCGATGGCCGGGTCTCCGTGCGGACTCTTGAGGACCACCGGCGTGCGGGGCGTCTCGTCCGTCGAGAGCTCGAAGACGCCGAACGGTGGCGACGCGAACTTCTCAGGCGGCCTGCCGGCACATCGGACCACATACGCGTCGCCGCGAGCCGGTTGCTCTGCGTCTGGAACGCCTACGTGCTGCAAACGATCGGCGAGCACCTGCTCGACGCGGTGCAGCCGTACGACGACGGCGAGGTTCAAGGGGAGGCGGCGACCCGGATCCTCGCATCGTTCGGGCAGGTCGAGCGCTGGCTGTTCCAGGCGCGTCGAATAGCGATCGATCCGACGTATCGGATCGAGAACCATGTTGATCTGCCTGCGGAACCACCGCCATGGCATGAGGGCGGGACCACCGCTCCGCTCCTGACGGCCACAGTGACGGCCACGCGGGCGATCCACGCGCGGGGTATCGTCGCCCTGGCCGACGACGCACACGCATCACATGGCCGATCTGAAGATCTCCTAGAGCTGAGGCGGATGCTCGCGCGCGCCATGGACGCGATCGGGTGTGCGGAGCGATCGCCTTCCGGAAGCGATGGGCTGACCCTGCTCACGCCGCCGGACATCCACCTGCGTTACGCGGTCCGGACGCTGTACACCTTCGGTCAGCTCCTGGCGATGCCACAGCTCCTCGACGGCCGGGACACGACGAGGGCGGTCTCACTGGTCGCCCATGTGCCGGCGGAGATCGACCGCTGGTGTCTGACGGATCCCCACCAGCGCGACGACCTGCGGGCGCTTCCGCCGGCGCGCGCCGCGCTCGAGAGGATGTGGGCCGCCGACACATGCCCGATGGCGACGGCCCGTATCCAGGCCCAGATCGAGGCTGCGTTGCGGACGGGAGCGATCGACTTCGCGGTCGACCGGACCGGGGAACGACTGGGCAGCTTCCACCGCTGTCCGTGGCCGGCCATCTATGAGGTACGGCATCCGGTGACCATCGGCGGTATCCGTCTATGGCCGTTGCAGCACTTCACCTACGACGTCACAGGTCCCGGCGAAACGCCGCTGTTCGCACGCCGCATCGTCGTGTCGGTCTTCACGTCGGCGGATGCGCGGATCGGCTGACCAGTCGACGAGGAGTCCGCTCAAAGCCAGGTCGATGGCTGAACGCCGGGCCCCGGCATTCGGCGCTTTGATGTCCACTACTTCCTATGCCTCGTAGTAGTTGACCTAGGAGCGACGTACATGGCTCGGCCCGGCCGGAGATCGGTGCCCTGTACGGTGTCGTCCGCCTGGCTACTATGTGCGATAGCAAATCAGCAGCGTGGAGTAGGCGATGGCACTACGGCAGTTCGGCGAACTGGAAGCAGCGATCATGGATCGCCTCTGGTGCTATGGCCGCCCGGTGCCCGTTCGGGACGTCGTCGACGATCTTCAGAAAGAGCGGACGATCGCGTACACCACGGTGCTGACGGTGATGGACAAGCTGCACAAGAAGGGGTGGCTGCGCAGGGAGCGGGCGGGACGAGGACACCTGTACGAGCCGTTGGTCAGCCGCGAAACCTACACCGCCCGTCTGATGCGCTCGGCGCTGGCGACCAGTAACAACCAGGCCGCAGCGTTCGTCCACTTCCTGTCTGAGCTGTCCACCGACGAGGCGAAGGCGCTGCAGGCGGCGATGCGCATCGTGTCCCCGGAGAAGGACTCGTGACGGCGGCCGTAGCGCTGCTGGCCTATGCCACGGCGCTTCTTTTCGTGGGGCCGCGCTTGTTGAAGAGGGTCGATTGGATCGACCGGGCACCACGGCTCGGGCTGGCCATGTGGCAGGCCGCGATTTCCTCGGTGCTCCTCTCTCTGATCCTGGGCGGTCTGGTCCTCGCCGTGCCGGCGATCCGGGACGCGGGCGGCCTCACCCACGTCCTCGACGCCTGCGTCAACGCCATGCGCGACCACTACTCCGGGGTGTCACAACCCGTGGGAGCGATCACCGGCCTGCTCAGCTCGGCCGGTCTCGTCCTGTGGACCAGCGGTCACGTCGTAGCGACCCTCGCCCGAGCGTGGTGGAGCAGAAGAGGTCACCTCGGTGCGCTCGCCCTGGTCGCGCGTCCGCTCTCTGGAAAGGACATCGTCGTCGTCGAGCACGCCGTGCCGGTCGCCTACTGCATTCCTGGGCGGCATTCACGCATCGTCCTCACGACAGGCGCATTGGAACGCCTCGACGACGCACAGCTGTCCGCCGTTCTGGAGCACGAGAAGGCCCACCTGCGAGGACGGCACGACCTTGCCCGCAACGTCGCTGTCGCGCTCGCGCGGGCGTTTCCCCGGGTTCGTCTGTTCCGGGACGCGAGGCTGGAGATCGCACGTCTGATCGAACTGATAGCCGATGACTCGGCCGCACGCCATCATGACCGGACGATCGTGGCCGCCGCGCTGGTCTCCGTCGCGACGGGTCCCGTCCCGGCATCTGCGCTAGGAGCCGGTGGGACTGCTCTGTTGACCCGGGTGCGCAGGCTTCTCCGTCCGGCCCGGCCGTTGAGTCGTGTCGCTCGCGGCATCAATGCGATGGGGATCGCTCTGCTTCTCGCCCTGCCGATCGGTCTGGCCCTCAATCCAGCAGTCGTCGCGATCTTCGAGCGCCACTGCCCGGTGGGCTGAACGACCTGCAGCATCAGCAGACGATGCGGCAGATGAACTCGTAGTACAGGTAGCCGCCGGTCTCCCGGATGACGCTCCGAATGCTACTACAGTGCGTAGGAGATGTGGTCCGTTCGCGCTGTGGCTCGCGAACATCCAAGCAAGGACTCTCCCAGTGCTCGACCCACATCACTTGGTGTCCGCCGATCCAAGGGCGGGGTTGCGTCGTCTTAACTCCTACAAGTAGTAGTGAATGCTGAGGAGGGCAGGAATGCCGGGTCGGCCGACCACATGGGTTCGACTGCTAGCAGCCCGTCGTGGCGAGGTGTCCGCGGATCCCTTGGAGGATCGCAGGCAGAGGAATCGCATCTCATGCCAACAACTGCGCGAAACCGGGCGATCGTGGTGCGACGGTCTCGGCGTCGCCGCCGAACGGCAGGCGTCGCTCAAGTCGGCTGAACGGTGGGCGTCGCTCTGGAACGCCTGCGCCCTTCAGACTCTGGCGGAGCACATGCTGGACGCGGACTACGCCGCTCACCCGCAGACGGCCGGTTTCGTATCCATGACAACGGCAGAGCAGGTCTCGGTGTTCTACGACGAGGCTGAGCCGTGGATATCCCGAGCAGGAGGGGAGGTCTCCGGCGCCGGCGGTCAGGCTGAGCAGGCTTGCTTCCCCGCCTCGTTTCCGCGCTGGGTCGCGATCGATCCCTGTCCGCGTGCCCACCTGGTTGCGATGGTCGCTGCGGGGAAGGAAGTAGCCCGACGTGCCGTCGGCGTACTGGCCGATGGCGCTTGCGGTCCAAGGCCGAGTGTGGAGCATGGCGGCCGTCTCCGGCACATGCTGGCCGAGTCATCCGCGACGATCTATTTCGCCGATGAGCTGCTGGCCGACGGCCCTGGACGGGCGCATAGAGCTGCTGTCGCCCATCACTTGCAGCGCGCCCTCGAGACCCTCTACGAATTCGGACAGTTGGCGGTCATGCCTCACCTCCTCGACCGCGACGTAGACGCATCACCACCAGGGGCGACGCCTGGGCGTCCGTGTACCGATCGGTCGGCGGGATCCTCTTGAGCGCAAATTCTACTAAGCGCCATAGTAGTTAGATTCTTGGTGTCGGCCTCCCTCTGAGTGGGGGCGGGTGGGACTCTTTGGAGTCATCCCATCGTGGCAACACATGATGACCAGCTCGCAAAGGCTTCGGCGACACCGTCCGCTGGGTGATGCCTCGTTGGCGTCGGGTGTGCTGTGGTGCCTGCAGCTTCACCTTCTACTATCGGGCATAGTAGATTTGCGTCCGATGTCTCGTCGGCGCATGGAACCTGCAGAGCCGATGAACGATGGCCGCGCACCAGAGAGTCTCGATGGAATGCCGACTCGCTTCCTTGGCCAGAGCACACGTCGCTCTCGCCGGCGCCACATGCGGTGTGGTCGTCGGCTGCCGCTGATCGGTCTGCTGGTCCTGTCGGCACTGCTCGTCCTGCACGGGCCGGAGAATTCGCCGTCGACGACCGAATCGGGTCAGTCGATCATGCTCGGTCCGGCAGTTCGTTCTGCGGATGCCACGCCGTCGGTCGTGCGAGGCACGGCGGCGGCTGACGGCCACGAGCGGTTGCTCGCCGGGCGACACCACGATCCGGCGAAGACGCCGCAGGTGGCCGGGCAGGTCTGCCTGGGTCTGCTCGCATTGACGTTTCTCCTGGCCGCCGGGGGGCTTGAAACCGCCCGCGAGCGCATCCCCATCATCGGCGCAGCGGCTTTGGGCGGCGCGCCACGTCCCAGAGACCGTCCATGCCGGCCTCCGGGGGTCCTCGAACTCTCCGTGCTGCGGCTGTGAGGGGTCGGACAGATCCGTTCGGCGGATCTGCCTCGGCCATCTGTCACCAAGTACCTCAGCCACGGAGTGTTCCCATGCGCCTATCCGATCTTGCGATGCACGTACCCGATGCGGTTCTCAACACAGGTGGTGGCGACTACGACGTGCGCCGCGTCGTCCACGACTCTCGCCACGCTCGACCCGGTGATCTGTTCGTCGCCGTGCGCGGCCTGCGCGCGGACGGTCACGACTACGTCTCCTGCCTGGCGCGGGAGGGCATCGCGGTCGCCGTCGAACGTACGGTGCCGCTTCCGGCCGGAGCGCCGGTGCTGCGGCTGCCGGACACACGTACCGGACTGGCGGAACTCGCCGCAGTCCTGCACGGAAGACCGGCTCGGGAGCTTTTGGTGACCGGAGTCACCGGCACGGCGGGCAAGACGACGACCACGCACATGACGGCCCACATCCTCACAGCCGCCGGCACCCCGGCCGGGTACCTCAGTACCGTCGCCCACGGGACCGGGTCCTCCGCCAAGGACAACAGGTCGGGTCAGACGACGATGGCGGCACCGGACAATCAGGCATGGCTGGCCCGGATGGTGGCACGGCGGATGCGTGCCGCGGTCGTCGAGACCAGTTCCCACGCTCTGGAGCAAGGCCGGGTGGCGGCGTGCGATTTCGACGTCGCCGCTTACACCAACATCGGCGCCGATCACCTGGACTACCACGGAACGTGGGAGAACTACTTTCTCGCCAAGACCCGCCTCATGGAACTCACCGCCAGGGCGGTCGACAAGGGTGTGCCGAAGACGACGGTCATCAACCGCGACGATCCTTCCTGGGAAGCGCTCAGTGCGCACTGCCTGACCGAACGGCGTCTTACCTACGGGATCGAGCATCCCGCCGACGTACGGGCCACCAATGTGTCCGTGGGCAGAAGCGATGTCAGGTTCGTTATGCGCACCTTCGCCGGTTCAGCGCACGTCCGCCTCGAACTCCCGGCGCTGTTCAACGTGCGCAACGCTTTGTGCGCCGCCGCATCATGCCTGGCACTCGGGGTGCCGGTGGAGGCTGTGGCCGATGCGTTGGCACGCTTCGAGGGCGTCCGCGGGCGTCTGCAACGGGTCGATCAGGGGCAGCCGTTCGACGTCTACATCGACTTCGCGCACTCCTCCCTCCGCCTCCGAACCGTGCTCGGCGAACTGCGGAGCAAGACACCCGGGCGGCTGATCGCTGTCTTCGGCACCACCGGTCGTGCGGATCACGACCCTGCGGGCATGGGGCGTGCGGCGGCGCAACATGCCGACTTCTTCATCATCACGACCGATGATCCGGCCGGCGAGGACCCAGGAGACCTCGCCGAACAGGTCGAGTCCGGAGTGAAAGGACGGCGTCGCGGCACCGACTACGAGGTGATCCTCGACCGGCGTACCGCGATCTGGCGAGCAGTGGAGATGGCGCAGCCGGGTGACGTCGTGATCCTTGCAGGCAAGGGACCTGAGCGGACCATGCTGCTCGCCGACGGTCCTGTGCCGTGGGACGAACGCGCCGAGGTCGAAACCGCTCTTCGAGAGCTCGGCCGGGCCATCGCCTGAACCGACGGAGTGCAGGGCTCTGGCTCCCCCCGATCCCTCGACGGAGCCAGAGCCCGACCGGGCGGTCCCCGCCACCGCCACCGGCGGTCGAAGGCCTGGCCGGTCAGACGCGGTAGCCGAGCACCGTCATCATTCCCGCCTCCAAGTGGTAGGCGTTGTGACAGTGGCTCATCCATTGGCCTGGATTGTCGGCATCGAAGTCACACGTCACCGTCTGGTTCGGTAGCACGATGACGGTGTCCTTGCGGGGGCCATTGCCGTTGATCTGGAAGGTGTGGCCGTGGATGTGCATCGGATGCCACATCGTCGTACGGTTCCGGAAGGTGATGCGGACCCGTTCGCCGGACCGGACAGGAAGCGGACGTCCCGGGTCGTAGGGGCGGCCGTTGATCGCCCAGTTGTAGTGCATCATCGAGCCGGTGAGGTCGAGCCGGTGCTCGATGTCCGGCTTTTTGGGCGCCAGCCTTACCTGATCGGCCGGCCGTAGATCCGCGTAGCCGAGGATCTTCCCGGTCAACTGCCGGGGCCGGGCGGACGCCGATGGCGGGTCTCCGGAGCCGGTGCGGATCAGCGCCCTTGCGGCGGCTCCCTTCCCCTCGGCGATCGCGGTCAGAGGAAAGACTCCATCGTCCAGAGTGACGACGACGTCGTAGCGTTCGCCCATTCCGATCAGGAGGGCGTCGGTGTCCACGGGGACCACGGGGAACCCGTCGTTATGGGTAACGCGCATGCGGTGCCCGCCGAGCGCGACCCGGAAGGCGGTGTCGCTCCCGGCGTTGATGAGGCGGAGCCGTACCCGGCGGCGTGGTCGGGCGCGGAACGTCACGGGCGCCGCGGCGACCCGGCCGTTGATCAGGTAGTGCGGGTATTTCACGTCGCCCGCGTCGCCGCCGAGCAGGTCGCTCTTGGCTCCCATCAGCATCGGACCCATGTCCATGCCGTCCATCCCGCTCATGTCGCCCATGCCCTTGCGGAGCATGGTGAGCACCTGGTCGGGGGTGTTCCCGGTGCCGTCGATCCAGTCGTCGAGCACGACGGTCCACTCGTCGTCGTAGGCGCCCGGTTCTGAGGGATCTTCGACGATCAGCGGCGCGTACAGCCCGCGGTCCAATTGGACACCGGTGTGCGGATGGAACCAGTACGTGCCGGGGTTCTCGGCGACGAACCGGTAGCTGAACGTCTGCCCGGCCTTCACGGCACTTTGCGTGAGGTCGGGAGCGCCGTCCATGTCATTGCGCAGCGCGAGTCCGTGCCAGTGGACGGTGGTGTCCGCTGGGAGGTGGTTGACGAGCCGCGCTTCGATGACGTCTCCGGCGCGGACCCGGATCTCCCGGCCGGGCAGCGCGCCGCCGTACGTCCAGGTCGTGACCGTCGGCCCACCGAGGTCGATGCGGACGGGGATGCTGTTCAGGGTGAAGGTGCGGGTCCGGCCGGTGGTACGGCGAGCGGCTTCGATCGTTTTGACCTGCGAGTCGGTGGCCTGGATCCAACGCGGCTTGGTGGGGGAGGAGCCGCATGCGGCCAGTAGCCCCATCCCGGAAGCGGTCAGGCCAGTGCGCAGGAACGCCCGGCGATCTATAGGGGGCATGAAAGACACCTCTTTGGTGAAATCCCGTCCTTTGCCCGGAGGGAAACGTCAGGGGATCGGCCCGGATGAGGCCGTAGGCGCAGGGCTGGATGGTGCGGCCCGTTACGAACCCGCGATCACAGGGGTCCGCTGGATCTACTCGGCGGTGGCTCGCTTGCCGGTTGACGGCGCGGTGGGCGGGTCGCCGAGATGTCGCTCGGGGAGGGGCGGCCGATGCTGGTAGGCCGCCCCTCCCGACGGGTCACATGTTCTTGAGCAGGTTCTGCATCGTGGTGATCTCGGCGCTCTGGGAACTGATGATGGAGCTCGCCAGGGCCTTGGCGTCGGCGTTCGATCCCTGTGCCTGCTCGGTCTTGGCCATGGTGATGGCGCCCTGGTGGTGCTTGATCATCATCTGCAGGAACGCCTTGTCGAAGGCCTTGCCGGACAGGGTGCCGAGCTTCTTCATGTCCTGCTCGGACATCATTCCGTCACCCATGTGCATGCCGCCCGGTGACGGCATGGCGGCCCCCCAGTCCTTCAGCCAGCCGGTCATCTTATCGATCTCCGGCTGCTGGGCGTTCTCGATCCGGGCTGCCAGCTTCTTGACCTCGGGCGAGGATGCCTTCGTGGCGGCCTGCTCGGCCATGGTGATCGCCTGCTGGTGGTGCGGGATCATCATCTGGGCGAACATCACGTCCTGGGCGTTGTGGCCGGCCGTTTCCGGAGCCGAGCTCATGCTCATGGACGGACCCATGGAATGACCACTCATCGAGTGACCGGTGTCCTTGTTGTCACTCCCGCCGCACGCGGCGAGCGTGAGAGCGGCGACCGGGACGACGATGAGGGAGAAAGCGCGTTTCATCGACCTTTGACCTTCCGTACTCGGGTGTGCTGAATCAGGCGTAGCGGGTCATCGGCGGACCCGGACGCCTGTCACAGCCGGAGTACGGAAAGTTGGAAGATTGATGGTCGAGGCGGTGCGCGACCTTGGTGACCGTATCCACGGCCGGCCGAGCCGACCGTAGCGGCAGGCCGCCTGCTGCGGCCGACGAATGCGGCGGCGAGGAGCAACAGTGCGGCCATGACCAGGAGGGCCAGGCATACCTGGCCGCCTGGGTGCTGGTGGCCAGAAGGGTGGTGCGCCGGTGGCACGGTCATGTGGTGCCCGGTCTCGGCGCTCGTGTGATTCATGCCGGGCATCGCGACGGCGACCGCGGTCGGGTGGGTTTCGGCCGGGCTGGCCGTGGCCTGCAGCCCGTGCATCGCGAACAGGCCGAGCATCGTCAACGCCATGAGCAGCAGGCGGCCCGGCGACCTCGCCGCCTCGCGCGACCCCCGCTGCTCGCCCACGCTCACGACCATACCGGAGGTGGTCCCGTCCGCTCTGCTGCGCTTCGGCACGCACTGCCCGAACGGGCGAGCCCATGCCGGTGACCAAGCATGGTGGGGACACCACGATCGGCGCGACCATCAACGGAACCGCCTTTCTGCGGGTACGGGCGGCAGAGCACCTTGCGTGCGGCTGGCCAGGCTCGGCCACCAGATCGTGACGGGTTGACGACAGAGCACACCGTTGATCAAGTAATTGTGTGATCTTCCAACGTAGGGTGATGCGGTCCCGTTCGCTCGCCGCATACGCCATCGCCCTGGCGTTCGTTTCGATCCCAGGGACGGCTCGGGCAAGCCACGCTCCATCGGAGGCAGTGCAGCAGCAGAACGTGACGTGGCTGTCGCACACGCCGACGCCGTCGCCAGTGGCAGCGGAGGACGGCGCATCGATCGCGGGGCTGGCGTTCCTGCGGTACGCGCATGGCGGCGAGCGTGACGTGATGTTCGGTGACGGGCCGTTCGGACTGGCCTCATGGTCGCTGTCCGATCCAGCGCATCCGCGCCTGACCGGCCTCGTGACCGCGAAACAGTTGGCGCTGCCCGGCGATGACGCCGCCAAGGGGTTCTGGGAAGGCGAGAACCTGCAGGTCGATCAGTCCCGCAAGCTGGTGTTCCTGACCCGGGACCCGCGAGCGTTCGGCGGCGCGCTGCAGACCGGGCAGCCCGGCATCTATGTCATCGACGCTCGCGATCCCCGCCATCTGCGGCTGGTCACCTTCCACCCGGCACCGGCCGGGCACACCTCGGGCTGCATCGACGGCTGCCGGTACCTGTGGACCGGCGGCCCGTTCCGGAAGACCCCACCGAGCTATGACGGCCAGCCGGCATGGGTGACCGACATGCGCCGGCCCGACCACCCGGTCACCTTCCCCACGCCGGTCGACCTCGGTCGTGACGACGGCACCACCGCCTATGTCCACAGCACCGACGTGGACACGACCGGCATCGCCTGGACCTCCGGCCTCGGCGGCGTGCGCGGGTACTGGACCCGCGGCGCCCACTACGACCCGGTCGCCCACCGCGTACGGCGCGCTTCCCCGGCAGACCCTGTCCCGTACGCGGGCGGGAAGATCATCAGCCCGAACGACGCCGGCTACACCTTCGACCACAACTCCTGGCGGCCACCGCAGCGGCTGGCCGGGTTCCGCCGCGGTGACCTCCTGCTCGTCACCGACGAGGACTTCGGTGACACCTGCGCCGACGCCGGGCGGCTGCTGATCGTCTCACTGGCCGGCAGCTACCACGGCGAAGGCTGGCGCTCCACACCGCAGCACCCGTTCCGGCTGAAGGTCGTGGCCGACTGGGGGCCGGTGGGAAGCGCGGGTCTGCAGCCGAACGCCGACTGCTCGGCGCATTGGTTCGACCCCATGACCGGCGTCGGCGACGGAAACATCATCGTCCAGGCGTTCTACGGGCAGGGCACCCGGTTCCTCGACATCAGCGACCCTCGACACCCCCGTCAGGTCGGTTACTTCATCCCCAACGGGAGCGAGGCCGCGACCCCCGCCTACCACGACGGTCTCGTCTACGCCGCCCAGTACAGCGGCGGGATCGACGTGCTCCGCTTCACTCCGCCCAAACCCTGAAGCTCGGTCGGGTTGGTGCAGGATCGCGTACCCTGCGCCGGCCACGGCACGCGGGCGATCTCTGCGGCGCCGTCCTTACCCTCCTACAGAGGCTATCTAGTGGATGGTGCGGTGATACGTCCTGAGATCTCTCCCGTACTGCTGATTCACGGGCCTTCATCCGGTCTTCGGGCGCGCTCTTTCGATAATGGCGCCGAAGTCGGTACTGGGCGGCAATGTGCCGTAGGAGTGGCCCCAATCTCCGCCGAGCCGGGAGGCGCAGAAGGCGTCGGCGACCGCCGGGTGGCCGTGGCGGACCAGCAGGGAGCCCTGCAGCACCAGGGCGAGGCGCTCGACGACCCGCCGGGCGCGCGGCTCGATCGTCGCCACGTCGGTGAGCGAGTCCTTGACCTCCTGGACGGCGGCGTCCAGCCGCGCGTCGGCACCCGAGGCCAGGTCGACTTCGGTGAAGAACGTCTCCACCGTCTCCGGCTCCTTGACCATCGCCCGCAGCACGTCGAGGGCCGCGACGTTCCCGGAGCCCTCCCAGATCGAATTGAGGGGCGACTCGCGGAACAGCCGGGGCATGCCGGAGTCCTCGACGTAGCCGTTGCCGCCGAGGCATTCGAGCGCCTCCGCGGCGTGGGCGGGCCACCGCTTGCAGACCCAGTACTTGCCGACGGCGAGGGCGAGCCGCTTGAACGCGGTCTCGCCGCGGTCGGTGGCCCCGGCCAGGCGGAGCATGAGCACGGTCGCGGCCTCCGACTCGACCGCCAGGTCCGTGAGGACGTTGCGCATCAGCGGCTGGTCGATGAGGTATCGGCCGAACACCTGACGGTGGGCGGCGTGGTGGGTCGCCTGGGTGAGGCCTTCCCGCATTCCGGCTGCCGCGCTGATGACGCAGTCGAGCCGGGTCATGTTGACCATCTCGATGATCGTGCGGACGCCGCGCCCCTCGTCGCCGACGCGCCAGGCGACCGCGTCCTCGTACTCCACCTCGGCGGACGCGTTCGACCGGTTGCCCAGTTTGTCCTTGAGGCGCTGCAGCCGAAGACCGTTGCGCGTGCCGTCGGGCAGCACCCGGGGCAGCAGGAAGCACGTGAGGCCCTCCGGCGCCTGCGCGAGGACGAGGAAGACGTCGCACATCGGCGCGCTGGTGAACCACTTGTGGCCGGTCAGCAGGTACGTGCCGTCGGGCCGGGGCACGGCCCGCGTCGTGTTGGCCCGGACGTCGGAGCCGCCCTGCTTCTCCGTCATCGACATGCCGGCGAGGATGCCCTGCTTCTCCGCCGGCGGCCGCAGGCCGAAGTCGTACGTCCCGGACGTCAGCAGCGGTTCGTACTGCCGGGCCAGCTCGGGCGCGTGGCGCAGCGCCGGTACGGCGGCGTAGGTCATCGAGATGGGACAGCCGTGCCCCGCGTCCACCCGCCAGACGTAGAACTTCGCGGCGCGGGCGACGTGCGCCCCGGATCGTTCGGTCCACGCCCGGGCGTGCAGGCCGTGGCCCACCGCGACGCGCATGAGCTCGTGCCAGGCGGGGTGGAACTCGACCTCGTCGACGCGATGGCCGTACCGGTCGTGGGTGCGCAGCACCGGCGGGTGCTCGTTGGCGAGACGGCCCCACTCGCGCGCCTGCTCCGTGCCCCCCAGCCGGCCGAGCTCGTGGACGGCCTCGGCCGCCCAGCCGCCGCCTTCGCGGAAGAGCCCGTCCAGGAGGGCGGGGTCGTCGGCCACGTCATGGCCGACGAGCGGGGGGACCTGGTTGAAGACCTCATGTGTCGTCATCGACCGCTCCGATGCTGCGCTGGGCGAAGGTGATGAGATGGGCGATCAGGCCGACCTGCGCGTCCGCGTCGCCGCCGGCATTCGCGGGTGCGCCGGCGTGGCCGCTGGCATGCGCCGGTGCGTCCGTGCGGCGGGCGGCACGCGTCCGTGCGTCCGCGTCGCCGACCGTAGGCGGCTCGGCGGAACGGCCGGCGCGATGCGTCCGTGCGTCCGCGCCGTCGGCGGCATGCGTCCGTGCGTCCGCGCCGTCGGCGGCATGCGGCCGTACGTTCGCGTCGCCGGCCGCATACGGCTCGGCGGAACGGTCGGCGCCGACCGCGAGGGGGCCGACGAGGGCCTCGCCGATGGCCCCGACGAGCGCCGCGGCGCTGACCTCGACGTTCTGCTCGGGGAGCTCGCCGGCGGCGATGCCGCGGCCGATGAGCCCGGCGAGGACGGCGGCGTACGCTCGGCGGAAGACCAGGCGCTCGGCGTCGACGGCGGGATCCGCCGGCTCGGCGAGGAGCGCGTACGCCATCCGCGGGGCCCGCAGGGCCCGGCCCGCGAACGTCTCGATCACCGCCGCGATGCCCTCCGCCGCCGAGCCCTCCAGGGACGCGGCGCGCGCGAACGCGTCGACCTCACGTTGGGAGGCCACCCGGAAGACCTCCGCGACCAGGTCGGCCTTTGCCGGGAAGTGGCGGTAGACGCTGCCGGTCGCGACCCCCGCTCGCCGGGCGACGGCCGCGATCGAGCAGCCGGCGTAGCCGTGCTCGGCGACGACCGCCAGCGCGGCGGCGCGGATGCGGTCCCGGGAGGCGCTGAGCCGGGCCTCGACACGGGGCGTACGGCGGTACGGCACGCAAGAATTGAACCTCAGTTCATTCCTTCCCCGCAAGGGTGGCCGTCAGGAACGATGGAGCCGTCGGTGGGGCAGGCCGTCGGGAACGGCCGAGCCGTCGGTGGGGCAGGCCGTCGGGAAGGACGAAGCCGTCGGTGGGGCAGGGTCGTCGGGAACGACGGAACGGCGCGGGATCACCTCAGGTGAGGGGATCCCACGCCGTCCGGGACCGGCAGGCGAGGGGGGGAGCGGGTGACGCCGGCCGGTGTCGAGAGGGGCGGTTACGCCTTGCCGGTGGCCGTGTCGTAGCCGGTGCCCGAGTGGCGGTACACGCCGCCCTTGCCCAGTTCCAGCACCTGGAACTTGACCGTGATCGAGTTCGATGCGGTGCCGGTGAGCTGCTGCATCATCTTCTCCGACAGGTCGATGAGCGCCGGCGGGTTGTGCTGCGCGACGGCCCACTCGGCCGGGCCGAAGTCCTCCACGATGCCGATCTCGCTCTTACCGTTGTAGGTGACCTTCACCTTGGTGCCGAGCGGCCAGTACGGGCTGGCGAGCGTGTGGAACGACATCGGCTTGCCGGAGGCCGTCGACGGGTCCCAGAAGGACGTCGCGGTCGAGACGCCGCCGGGCAGGGCAGCCTTTTCCTTCTTGGGGTCCTTCTTGACGCTCACGAACAGCCGGTCCTTGTTCTCCGTGGCGACGCGCTGCTCGGTCTGCGGTGCCTGCTTGGACGCCTGCGCGGCGGACGGCGCGGGGGCGCTCTGCGCCGAGGATGCCGACTCCGAGGCGGTTCCGTAGGCGAGGGCGGTGGTCACGCCGGCGCCGGCCAGGGTGACGCCGGCGGCCGCGGTGGCAATGGCCTTCGTCGAGAACCTGATCATGGAATTCCTTTCGGGGGCATGGGGAACGGGGGCATGCGGGATTGGGGGCATCCCGAGGCGATGCCAGGGGGATTCGTGGGACCGCCCGGGAAGGGAAGGCCAGCGCGTGCCGCGTTGCTCGGCGGCGACGCGGCACGCGCCGGCACGGGCGACTACTGGGGGTACTCCGGGTAGCCGTAACCCACGACAGAGGAGGTGTTCCGGGTCCGGACCTTCACGGCGTCGTCCGTGTTGCCCTCGACGGTCTGGATGGTGCCGTCGTGGTTGTCCTTGATGACCAGGCCGACGTGGTCGATGCCGTCGACACCGCTGCCGTTCCAGGAGAAGAAGACGACGGCTCCGGGCTTGGGAGTGTTGCCCCAGCGGCCCTGCGAGATGAACCACTTGGCGTGGTCCGGGGTGAACGCGTCGGCGCCCATCCCCTTGACGCCCAGCTGGTCGCCGACCCAGGAGACGAACATGTCGCACCACGAGGCGTTGGCGTAGTCGCTGATGGCCCCGCCGTTCTGCGCCACGCCGCGCGCGGCGTACGGGGTGCCCATGAACCACTGGTTGAACTTGCTGCCGCCGGCGGCGTTCTCGGTCGTGCCGACCTGGGAGACGGCGAGCTTCAGAACGTCCGTGGCCGAGGGCAGCTTCTTCTGCACCTGCTTCTTCGGCTCGGCGAGGGCGCGCACCTTGACGTGCGGGGCGTCGGCCAGGGAACCGGCCTCGATCGCCTTACCCATACTGGGATTAGGTATCTGGGCGACGTGGTGCGCCACGGCGCGGGACGCACCGGGGATCTGCGCGGACAGCGCCGGCCCTGCGGCGGCCACGGTGATCGCGGCCACGCCGGCGGTGGCGGTGCCGGCGATGACGCCGGCGAGAGTCTTGCGATCAAAGGTAAAGCGGGGTTTGGCGTGTCGAGGGGACACGGGGGGTACTCCTTCGGCTTCCATGCCGCTTACCGGGTTAGCTGACGGGTTCGGGCGTGGAAGCTGCCCTACGACACAGGGGATGTGCCGATTCACCCCGGGACTTCTGGTGGGTCCCCGGCTCCGCGAGGTGCGGATTCAGCGGGTCGCCCGCTCATGCGGGCGGCTCGAACAAAGAGACACGTCTGCCGTCATCGGCTAGGGGTAGCGGTGACGGCCGGTATTCAGATCAGGGCGGACTAGCGGACAAGGTTCTACTCCTTACTTCCAGTACGCCTACCGGGTTAGCTGACGGGTTCGGGCGTGGAAGTCGGCCCTACGGCACAGGGGATGTGCCGATTCACCCCGGGACTTCTGATGGGTCCCCGGCTCCGTGATCTTCACGGACTCGACGTTGCTGCTCCCGCTCTAAATGGATCAATGGGTACTCAGCGGGAGTGGCACGATTTTGGATATGAACCGTCTCGGCTCTGTACGGAGGCCCTCGCACGCGTCTTCGCGCCGCGCCATCTGCGCTGGTGGGCCGGCCGCGCCGGCGGATGTTCGGGCGGCGCATGGGGAGCGTCGCCGGTGTTAGAGGAACATATCAGACAAATACCGACGTGCCAAATATGGCCATCGAATATTAGTCACATGATCGGCACTACAAAGATCGCTATAAAGATCGATCTGGTGCGTCTTGTGATCCACATTACGTTCCGGCCGAAACAATCATGAACGGCCGCAAAGCACTGTGGAATCGTCAGATATCCCAACAGTCGCGTGACACAGGGTATTCCGGGCCCCGTCACGATGGGTGACCACGGGCCCGGCGGGAGGCTCGCCGGACGGCGCCGGAGCGCCGGGAAGGCGTCAGCCCGCCGCCGCTACGCGCTCGCCACGCGTCAGGCTCTCGCGATAGCGCTGCGACGTGATCTCCGCCACCTCCGGCGCGGCGCCCAGCACGGGTGAGACCGCCACCGCTCCGGTCTCCAGGGACTCCTCACGGACCTTGTCCGCGAAGTAGCCCGGGGCCAGGAAGTAGGACGCCACCGCGACTCGCGGCGCGCCCGCGTCGTACAGCATACGTACGGCCTCGGCAGGGGCGGGACGGGCCGCGGAGGCGTACGCGGGGACGACGGAGTGCCAGCCGCGCCAGGCGCGCGCCAGCCGGCCGATCGTCGCGTTCGCCGCCGGATCGCTGGAACCGGCGGCGGCGAGCACCAGAGCGGTGTCCGGGTCGGGGCGGACGCCGACCTCGGCGAGCCGCCGCTCCAGGGCCGTCGTCATCAGCGGATGCGGGCCCAGCGTCGCCCCATAGTGCAGAGTCAGCCGGGGGTGGGCGCTGCGGATGTCGCGAAGCGCCCCCGGGATATCGGTCTTGCTGTGATACGCGGCGGTGAGCAGCAGAGGGAGCACGACGGCCTCGTCGGCCCCCTCTCCGACGAGACCACCGAGCGCCTGCCCCGGGGCCGGGGGAGCGTGGTCGAGATACGAGGTCACGACCCGCACCCCCGATGAACGGCGAACAAGATCGAGAAGTTCCTCGATCGTCGCCGCCGCACGCGGATCCCGGCTCCCGTGGGCCACCGCGACCAGAGGGATCGCGAAGGTGCTCAGAGGTTGATGCCGCATTCGGTCTTTCCGGTGCCGGCCCAGCGTCCGCTGCGCGGGTCCTCGCCGGGCGCGACCTGCTTGGTGCAGGGCTCGCAGCCGATCGACGGGTACCCGTCGTACTGCAGCGGGTTCACCAGGATGCCGTGCTCCTCGATGTAGTCGTGGAGCTGGGCCTGGGTCCAGCGGGCGAGGGGGTTGACCTTGACCTTCCCGCGCGCGGCGTTCCACTCGACCACGCGCGAGCCGCGCCGGTGTGAGGTCTCCTCACGCCGGATGCCCGTGATCCACGCGAGGTACGGCTCGAGCGCGCGGTTCAGCGGCTCGACCTTGCGCAGGTGGCAGCACAGATCCGGGTTCCGCCCGTACAGCCGGGGCCCGAGGTCGCGCTCCTGTTCGGCGACGGTCCGGGAGGGGGTGACGTTGACCACGTTGACCGGGTAGACGGCCTCGACGGCGTCCCGCGTGCCGATCGTCTCGGCGAAGTGGTAGCCGGTGTCGACGAACAGCACGTCGATGCCGGGGCGGACCTTCGAGGCGATGTCGACCAGCACGGCGTCCTTCATGGACGACGTGACGCAGATCCGGTCGCCGAAGGTCGCGATCGCCCAGCGGATGATCTCCTCGGCGGAGGCCTCCTCCAGCGCGTCGGCGGCCGATTCGACGATGTCGGTCAGGTCGAGCGCCGCAGGCGCGCGCTCGTACAGGAGAGTCATGCCGAGCCCTCCCGTCCAGGAGCGCCGGTGGTGCTGAGCGCACCGAGGCCGACGAACCGCAGCCGGAACGCCCGGGTGCAGGCCCGGCAGTGCCAGCCGCCATCGCTCTCGTACGGCTCCAGGTCCTCGTCTCCGCAGTAGGGGCAGTAGAAGGGGACGGCTCGCTCGGTCACTTCAGGTCACCTTCCTCCGCACGCTGCACCCACGCGGCGAAGGACTCGCCGTCGTGCCTGCCCTCCTGGAACCTGCGCAGCACCCTCTCCACGTAGTCGGGCAACTCCTCCGCGGTCGTCTTCAGCCCACGGATCTTCTTGCCGAACTCCCCGCCGATCGAGCCGCCCAGGTGCACCTGGTAGCCCTCGACCTGGGCGCCGCTCGCGTCGGTGACCAGCTGGCCCTTCAGGCCGATGTCGGCGGTCTGGATGCGCGCGCAGGAGTTCGGGCAGCCGTTGATGTTGATCGTCAGCGGCTCGTCGAAGTCCGGCAGGCGCTGCTCCAGCTCCTCGATCAGGTCCATGCCGCGCTGCTTGGTCTCGACGATGGCGAGCTTGCAGAACTCGATGCCGGTGCAGGCCATCGTCTGACGGCGGAACGTCGACGGGCGGACCCGTAGGTCGTGCGCCTCCAGCTCGGCGGCCAGCGCCTCGGTGCGGTCCTCCGGGACGTCCAGGATGACCATCTTCTGCTCGGTCGTCGTGCGCACCTGGCCGGAGCCGTACTCCTCGGCCAGATCCGCGATGACGTGCAGCAGGTCGCCGTCGACGCGGCCGACCTTCGGCGCGAAGCCGACGTAGTAGCGGCCGTCGCGCTGCCGGTGGATGCCGACGTGGTCGCGGCGCTGGTCCCGGGGCGCGCCGGGGGCCGGCCCGTCCGCCAGGGCGTACCCGAGGTACTCCTTCTCCAGGACCTCGCGGAACCGCTCCGGGCCCCAGTCGTTCATCAGGAACTTCAGCCGGGCGCGGTGCCGGAGCCGCCGGTAGCCGTAGTCGCGGAAGATGCCGGCGATGCCCGCCCAGACCTCGTGGGCCTGCTCCGGCCGGATGAACGCCCCGAGCCGCTTGGCGAACATCGGGTTGGTGGACAGCCCGCCGCCCGCCCAGATGTCGTATCCGACCTCGCCCTTGTCGTTCACCACGCCGACGAACGCGATGTCGTTGATCTCGTGGACGGTGCACTGCGCCGTGCAGCCGGACAGCGCCGACTTGAACTTCCGCGGCAGGTTGGAGAACTCCGGGCTGCCGATGTACCGGTCGTTGATCTCGCGGATCTGCGGCGTCGCGTCGATGACCTCGTCGGCGTCGATCCCGGCGAGCGGGCAGCCGAGGATGACCCGGGGCGTGTCGCCGCAGGCCTCGGTGGTGTCCAGCCCGACCGACTCCAGGGCCTCCCAGATGGCCGGGACGCTCTCGATCTCGATCCAGTGCAGCTGAATGTTCTGTCGGTCGGTGATGTCCGCGGTGCCGCGGGCGTACTTCGAGGAGACGTCGGCGATCGTGCGCAGCTGGTCGAGGTTCAGCCGGCCGCCGTCGATCCGGACGCGCAGCATGAAGTAGCGGTCGTCGAGCTCTTCGGGCTCGAGGACCGCCGTCTTGCCGCCGTCGATGCCGGGCCGGCGCTGGGTGTACAGGCCGTACCAGCGGAACCGGCCCCGCAGATCAGCGGGGTCGATCGAGTCGAAGCCGGCCTTGGCGTAGATGTCGATGATGCGACGGCGGACGTTCAGCCCGTCGTCGTTCTTCTTGTTCTCTTCGTTCTTGTTGAGCGGTTCGCGATAGCCCAGGGCCCATTGGCCCTCGCCTCGTTTCCGCTGCAGACGGGGTGGCATCGTGCGCGTCCTCCGTGGTGATGGGGGACACGTAGCACGCCGGCAGGTCGCACTGCTGGCTCAACGCTGAGCTATAGGGGTGACACCGGCATACCGCGCGCCCATGAGGCAGTGGCGGTGATCAGGCGTCAACGACAGATGGCGCTGCCCACACGGAGGTAGTCAACGTGCCGGCGCATCACCAGCAACGGATTCGCAGCAGCCATACACCGATGATGACATGTGGTTCGATGACTGTCCAACTCTGTCCGGAATGCGGACGAACGTCACATTGGCCCGCTCGGGCATGCCGATCTCCCGCCGCGGCGCGGACTCGTCCAGGCTCTAGCCCTGCCGCAGCCAGTTGACGTCCGGTTCGGTGCCGTCGCCGGACGCGGACCGCTCCTCGGCGGGCTCGGGCGGCAGGTGCTGGCACTCGCACCACGAGCCGCCCCGGCACTCGTCGTGCCGCCGCTCGCGACACGCTTGGCAGATCACCCCTTCATTGTGCCTGTTGTCATCGCGTACGCGCTTACGACCGCTCTCGCCTCCTCACTCGCTTCGCGGCCGGATCGTTCCTCACCGGCCACTCCGCTCGCTCGTCGGCTCGCTCGGCGATGGCCGAACCCGGTTCTGTACGCTGTGGCCCGTGGCCGTTGCGATGGACGAACTGCTCACCGATCTGCGCGAGGAGACGGGCGACCTCGAGCGACTCCTGAAGCCCGAGGCGTGGGACCTGCCCACCCCCGCCGAGGGATGGACCGTACGCGACCAGGTCATCCACCTGGCGTGGTTCGACGAGGCGGCCGTACGCGCCGTGACCGACCCCGGCGCCTTCCGCGAGGAGGTCCGCACGCTGGTCGCGGAGGGCTTCGACACGGACCAGATCATCACCGAGCGGCGCTCCATGCCCGGCGAGGAGGTCCTGGGCTGGTTCCGGACGGCCCGCGGCCGGATGGTCGAGGCCCTGGCGGGCCTGGAGCCGAAGGCGCGGATCCCCTGGTACGGACCTGACATGGGGGCGGCCTCGTTCACCACCGCCCGCCTGATGGAGACCTGGGCGCACGGACAGGACGTGGCCGACGCCGTCGGCGCCGGCCACGCGCCCACCGACCGGCTCCGCCATATCGCCCAGATCGGCGTGCGGACGCTGCCGTGGAGCTTCGCCGTCCATGGCAGGCCGGTCCCGGAGACGCCGGTACGCGTGGAACTCAACCTTCCGAGCGGGGCCCGCTGGGTCGCAGGCCCGGAGGGCGCCGACGACCTCGTCCAGGGGTCGGCGCTGGACTTCTGCCTGGTCGTCACGCAGCGACGGCACCGGGACGACGCGGACCTCACGGTCGTCGGCCCGGTCGCCGAGGAATGGCTGGACGTCGCACAGGCGTTCGCCGGACCGCCCGGGAACGGGCGGCTGCCAGGGCAGTTCGCCTGACATGTGAGGATCGTCACAACTTGTCGATGCGTCCGTCGCGCGAATGGGGTCATCTGATCGGAGAGCCTTCGCTTCCCCGTCAGGGATGGGGATTCCGGTTCCCCCCGGGGCCGGGCGGCCGGCCGGAGGTGTTCGGCGAGATGAGCCTCATGCACCACTCTGGGTGCGTAAGCCCCTACTGTAGATCGTCATGACCACCGCCTCCGACGCTCGGACCGGCGTTGCCGAGGCGTCCGTCGTCTCCCGTGCGCGCGCGGCCCTCTGGCAGATCCTCCGGGGCACCGCCGTGTCGGCGTTCCGCTACCGGGTGACCGGCCTGGCCGCGGAGGCGGCGTTCTTCACGCTCCTGTCGCTGCCGCCCCTGGCCCTCGGGCTGATCGGCATGATCGGCCACTTCCGGAACGTCCTGGGCGCCGCGACGATCGCCGAGACCCGTAAGTGGGTGCTGGACCGTGCGGAGACGGTGCTCACCGCGAAGACCGTGAAGTCCGTGGTCGAACCCCTCCTCGACGAGGTCCTGCGCGGCGGCAAGGTCGGGATCGTCTCGCTGAGCTTCCTGATCTCCCTGTGGGCCGGATCCCGGGCGCTCAACGTCTACGTCGACACGATCACCATCGCGCACGGCCTGTCGGGCGTCCGCGGCGTGATCCGGACCCGCCTGCGCGCGTTCTTCCTCTACCTCGCCGGGCTCGGCGTCGGCCTCATCATCATTCCCGTCCTGGTCGCCGGGCCGACGCTGGTGCTGCACTGGGTCCCGGCCGGCGCCGCGGTCGTGCGCATTCTTTACTGGCCGATCCTCATCATCGTCGCCGTCATCTTCCTCGCGTTGCTCTACCACCTCAGCGTTCCGGTGCGGACGGCGTGGTGGCGCGAGGTCCCGGGCGGGGTCACCGCCCTGGCCATCTGGGCGCTCGGCAGCCTGGTCCTCCGGCTCTACCTGGACGGCTCCACGTCGGCGGTGTCGGTGTACGGGTCGCTGGGGGCGGCCATCGCCGTACTTGCCTGGCTGTACGTCACCGCGCTCGCCGTCCTGATCGGCGCCGCCCTGAACGCCGAGATCGACAAGCTCTGGCCGGGGGAGTTCACCTCGCGCGCCCGTCTGGAGGACGACGCCTCCGCGGGCTGATCCACGCCGCCTACGGGCGCTGATCCCATACCGCCTCTGGGCGCTGATCCACGACGCCTCCGCAGGCTGGTCCACGCCGCCTCCGGGCGCTGATCCACGCCGCCGTTCGCGGCCGCTCGACCTGTCTCCGACGTGACGTCGGGCACGCCATCGCGCCGAGGGGTGGTCAGACGTGCGGAAAAGTGGCAACCTAGCGATTGCTTGTCTAGAGCGGGGTTCACCGACGGAGGCTCCCGGCATGATCGAATTTCATCCCGTAACACGGCACATCGGCGCCGAGGTGACAGGGCTGGACCTGCGCAAACCACCGTCGGACGAGGAGGTCGCGGAGATCCGCCGGGGCCTGCTCGATTACCTGGTCCTGTTCTTCCGCGATCAGGAGATCAGCGACGAGCAGCACCTGGCGTTCGCCGAGCGGTTCGGCACGCTGAACGAGCCGCCGATGAAGACGTCGGCGAGCGCGATCCACATCCTCGACCAGAAGGATCCCAAGGGCGAGGGCGGGGACTCCTGGCACAGCGACAACACCTTCATGAAGGTGCCCCCGATGGGGTCGTTGCTGCGCGCGGTGATCCTGCCGGACGTCGGCGGCGACACCAACTGGGCCAACATGTACCTCGCCTACGAGTCACTGCCCACGTCGATCCAGCGGCTGTGCGACGAACTCGAGGCCGAGCACGACCTCACGATGTCGGTGTCCAAGGCCATCACCAAGGGCCACCAGCTGGACCTGGCCGAGATGCAGCGCAAGTGGCCGCCCGTACGGCACCCGGTCGTACGCGTCCACCCGGAGACCGGGCGCAAGGCGCTGTTCGTCAACCGCAGCTCGACGACCCGCCTGGTCGGCCTCGACGACCGCGAGAACGAGGCGCTGCTCCCGCTCCTCCAGGACGCGGTCCGCTCGCCGGAGTTCCAGGTCCGGCTCAAGTGGCGGGTCGGCACACTCGCGTTCTGGGACAACCGGCCCACTCAGCACTACGCGGTCGCCGACTACACCCAGCGCCGCAAGATGCACCGCGTCACGATCAACGCGCCCGCCGAGATCGACGACGGTGTGCCCAAAGGGCCTCGGTCGCTCTAGGTACCGATGCGGTCCATCGCGGTCGAGGGGGTCGCCCCGGTCGTGAACGGCTGGGGCGGGGCCGTACGCCGCAGCGCGGGGGAGTCCTCGCCGCCGTCCGCGGTCAGTCGCCGGGCGAGTTCGACGAGGGCGCCGGCCTGCGCCACCGGCGCCCAGGCGGCCAGGAGGTTCATGGCGTCCGGCAGGCTCTCGGCGAAGACGTGCTCGACGACGTTCCCGGCGTTGCCCTCGAGCTGCAGCAGGAACTGCAGCGGGGGCTTCTCACGGGAGTAGACCGCCAGCGTGACCGGGGTCGTGGCGAACTCCTCGTCGCCGATCCGGCACCACGCTTCGAAGCCGAGCGCGGCCATCGCGGCGTACACGTCACCGCCCTGCGGGTCGCACGCCGCCATCACCGGGTCCTCGCGCTCCGTCCACTCGCCGTTGACCAGGCACCATGCGGGGACAGATTCCATCGCGATCACAGCGTCACGTTAGGACGCCGCCGGGGCGCTCGCGAGGACGCCACGCCATGAGCCGCGGGGTGGGACGCTCGAGTCGCGTCGCAGGACGGGCGGATGGTGCGTCCCGGGAGGAGCCGAACCGGCGCCCGTACGGGGGAAGCCCCCGCCGAGGCGGGGGCTTCCGGGAAAAGGATGGTGAAGATGGATCAGCCGGAGACCGGAGCGCCGGTCTTCGGGTCGAGGATCAGCTTGCCGGCACGCGGGTGCCAGAAGTTGAACATGCCCCACAGGCCGCCGGCCCGCTGGTCGAACGACGAGTCGCCGATCCGGCCGGTGCCCCAGTTGTCCTCGATGAACTTCAGCACCGACGTCTGCTCGGTGTAGCTGTGGTCAACGTGGTTGACCTTCGAGTACGGCGAGATGACGAGGAGCGGGAGACGCTGGCTGGGACCGCAGCGGTCCTGGTAGCCGCCGGCCACCTTGGCCTTGCCGCACAGCGCCGTGTCCGTCGCGGAGTCCGTCGACCCGTTGAGGATCTTCGGAGCCTTGTGGTCGTACCAGCCGTCGGAGTCGTCGTAGGCGATGACGACGGCCGTGGACTTCCATTCCGGCGACTTCTGCAGCTTGTTGATCGTGCCCGCGATGAACTGCTGCTCGTCGAGCGGGTCGGAGTAGGCCGCGTGGCCGTCCTGGTACTCGGCCGCCTTCAGGAAGCTGACCGCGGGCAGGTTGTGCGCCGCGAGCGCCGAGTCGAAGTCGCTCAGGTCGTACTGGTGGTTGGCCTGGTCGGTCTGGCCGATCGCCGCGACGGAGGTCGGCGGCAGGTGCTTCTCGTTCGCCGTCGACTTGTAGTACTGGAACGGCTCGTGGTGCGGGCTGTAGTCGGTGGCGGTGTTGCCGCCGACGTTCTGGTGCGACGCGCCGCAGACGGCGTACCCGTTGGTCTTACCGGTGGGCCGGAAGCCGCCCTGGAACCAACCCCAGGTGACCTTCTTCTTGTTGAGCAGGTCGCCGACGTTCTGCCCGGTCATCACGGCCAGGTTGTTCTTGGACGTGTGGTTGTTGCCGGAGCAGTCGTCGTACGCCGGGTCCGGGTCGTTGATGACCGTGCCGACGCCGTTCTTGTCGGGGGACTGCACGACGTAGGAGTCGCTGACCTTGTTGTGGTTCACCGGGTCGACGGCGTAGCCGCCGTGGGTCTGGCCGGAGATGAGGTTGAGCGCACCCGGGGTGGACGGTCCGAAGACGGTGTCCCAGGAGTTGTCGCTCATCGCGTAGTGCTGCGCGTAGTTCCACAGCCCGGTGACGGTGTTGCCGTCGTAGTAGTCCATGACCAGGCCCGGCTCACCGAACAGCACCGGCTGGCCGGTGCACTTGTCCTTCTCGGTGTTCTGGACGAACTTGTCCATCGCGCCGCCGTTGACGGCCTTCTGCTCCGACGCGTACCCGTGGTCCTGGTCACAGGTCATCGCCTGCTTCGGGGTGAGGCGCTTCGGGTTGTACTGGTTCGGGTTCTGCGTGAGCAGCTTCTTCGTCAGCCCGTCGACCCGGGGCGTGTGCCGCGCGGCGGTGAACTTCGTGCCGTCGGTGTTGGCGGCCTTCGGGTAAGTGCCGAAGTAGTGGTCGAACGAGATGTTCTCGTCGAACAGCACGACGACGTGCTTGATCGGCGTGGCCGTGCGGACGGTGGACGCCTCGGCCGCGGTCAGCGAGACGCCCTGATGCTTGTCGCCGCTCGCCCAGCTCGGCGCCGTGGCGAGCGCGAGCGCTCCGGCCGCGGCCACCGAGCCGGCGATCAACGCCGTCCGGCGGCCCTTCCACTTTCCGGGACCCATCGTGTTGCCTCCTGAAGTTGTGAAACGCCGGTCCTCCAGCGGAGTCCCGGTCCAGCCGGGATCCCATCGAGTCGCGTCGACGATCACGCTGACGTTTGGTGACGAGGATGTGAACAGGTCACCATGGCTTCGTCAAAAATCTTTAACTGATCTTTATCCGATCCCGGGGGCCTTTGTCCCTGGAACAGAGTGATTCGCCCTCTTCAGGCTTCATGCCCCGCACGAGGTCAGCCCAGGAGGGCGCGGGCGAAGAAGTCCGTGGAGTCCCGGACGCCGGGCAGCGCGAAGAAGTAGCCGCCGCCGAACGGCCGGATGTAGTCGGTGAGCGGCTCGTCCTTGAGCCTCTCCTGGACCACCGCGAACTGCCGGGCGATGTCCTGCTGGTAGCAGGTGAAGATCAGCCCCATGTCGAGGTCGCCGACCGCGTCCACGCCCCGGTCGTAGTTGAAGCCGCGGCGCAGGATCCGGCTCTCGGCGCTCTGCAGCGTCCGGGGGTTCGCCAGCCGGATGTGGCTCGTCAGCGGGATGACCTTGCCGATCGGGTCGTCGGTGTAGTGCGGCTCGTCCAGCTCATGGTTCCCGTCGAGGGGCGCTCCGGTGTCGCGGCTGCGGCCGAACATCTGCTCCTGCTCGGCGAGCCCGACGCGATCCCAGAACTCCACGAGCATCCGGATGAGCCGGATCACGAGGTACGAGCCGCCGGCGGTCCAGGCGGGCTCCGGCGCGCTCCGGCCCTTCCCGGTGGTGCCCGGGGCCGCCCAGACCAGGCTGCTCATCTCCCGCGCGTCCGCGGGGTCGGGATTGGCGATGCCGTCCTTGAAGCCCATGAGGTTGCGCGGGGTGCCGCTGGGTCGGGGCGGGCTGGCGAAGCCGTTCATCCGCCACCGCACCTGCATGGCGCCGCGCGTGTGCCGGGCGACGTCGCGCAGCGCGTGCACGATCGTGTCCTCGTCGTCGGCGGACAGCTGCAGGCTGAGGTCGCCGTGGCACCACGCCGACTCGAGCGCGTCATTGGGGAACGTGGGCATCGCCGTCAGGCCGGGCGGCCTGCGGCCCGCCAGGCCGTACCGGTCGTCGAACAGCGACGCGCCGACGCCGACCGTCAGCAGCAGCCCGGCCCCGGGCACGTCGGGCCCGAGCACGCCGGAGTCGGCGGGTGGCGCGGAGATGCCGGTGTCGCCCGGCGCTCCTCCGCCGGTCAGCGCGCGGGCGCGGTCGGTCAGCGTCCGGAACAGCTCGGTCAGCTCACTCCGGCCGGAAGCGATGGCGTCGAAGGACACGACGATGGTCCGCCGCCGCGGCCGTTCGACGATGCCCGCCTGGTGCGCCCCATAGAAGGACCGCGTCGCCGTCTCGGCGGCTCCATCGGGCAGCGCTGCGCCGGCGGCGGACGGACCGGCCACGGCCCCGGCCACACCGGCGGCCAGCGCGCCGCGCAGGAAGGATCGACGGTCGGTCATCATCCCCCGCTTCCCTGGGAGCTCCGCCGCGGGGCGCCGATCGTGGCGACCGAGGCGAGCCGTTCGAGGAGTTCACTCGCCGTGCCGTTCAGGCGCTCGCGGTCGGCCTGCGAGAGCCGGTCGACGGACGACCGTCCCTTCAGCAGGGCGGCCATCCGGTCCATCCAGGCATCGACCTCGGCCAGGCCCGGGTAACGCGGGCGCAGCAGCGGGCGGAGCACGTTCACCAGCTCCCGGGTGCCTTCGAGGTTGGCCTCGGCCGTGCGCAGCGTGGTGCCGCTGCCCTGGTCGGCCTCGCCGGTGAGCTGGAACTGCAGGGTGTTCTCCAGGATCTCGTGCGCTCGCAGGGGCAGGTCGCCCGGGTCGATGCGCTGGTTCGGGAAGTCGGACCGCAGGGCGCGGACGTCCCGGGCAAGACGGTCGGTGACACGGGCCAGCGAAGAGGCGGACTCGCCGTGCCACAGGCCGTACTCCACGCGGTGGAATCCGGTGAAGCCGGGATCGTGTACTCCTCCGGGCAGTCCCTCGGGGCGGCCGTTGATCTGGCCGTCGAAGTCGCCGAAGGTGCCGTACGCCGCCCCGAGGCGTTCGTAGGCCAGGTGCGCGGGGGTCCAGGCGGCGCGCGCCGCGTCGAGGTCGCCGTCGTCGACGGCCGAGCGGAGAGCGTCGGTGCGCTCCACCAGGCGGTCGAGGCCCGCGGTGACGTACGCCTGGTACGAGCGCGTGGGCGCGTAGAGGTCGTTGTCGGAGACGGGGACGATCCCGGGGGTGCCGCGTCCGGAGCCGGTGATCCGGGTCACGGGGCCGGTGACGGGGGCGGCGGGGCCGTCCTCGGCGCAGCGGAAGGCGTACGCGCCCGGGCCGAGTGTGATCCGTAGCGTGCGGGTGGTCCTCGGCCCCAGGCCCTCGACCTCGGCGTAGACGGCGCCCGTCGTGGGGTCGATGAGGGTGACGCCGGCCGTGGTGGCGTCGTCGTTGCGCAACGGCAGCGCCTGCGGGCCCTCCCGCAGCGCGGGGCGGCCCGTACCGCAGCCCGTCATCCCCGCCTCGATCGCGGGCGTGGACCGCGCCTGCGCCGCAGGACGCGCCAGGTCACCGGCCGCGACGAGCAGCAGCGCCGCTCCCGCGACGAGTGCGGGAGCGTGCATCGAGACTTTCGTCACCATCGTCCTCAACAGGGGGGCCTACCACGCGGGATCGTGCTCCGCCCGCGTCGATCCGGCGACCCAGGGCGTGTCCGGTGGCGGCGCACGGGAGGCCACTGTACGACGCCCGGGGCCGCGTTCTCGCGGGTATCCCCGGGCTCGGCCGGGTTCGCGTCGTCGGTTCACCGCACCGTCACCGTCGCGTCACCAGGGCTCATTGTCTTGCGGGGACGTTAGATCCGGCGAGGAAGGGTTAGGTTAGGGTTACCTAATCGGATCGGCGCCGGCCGATCCCCGACGCCATCCGATCGACGGGGGACTCCTTGGCGGATCGCCGCTGCACCCATTGCCCCGGAAGCCACGCCGGGGAGCGCCCGTGCCTGGCCAGCGCCACGACGAAGGCGCGCTCGTGGCTGCTCGTCGAGCACCCGGGCCCCTGGGCCGAACGGATCGAGGACACCGACCTGCCCGATCCGATCGCCGAGGCGCTGGCGCGGGCCGAGCGGCATGGGGTGCGCGCCCAGTTCATCCGGGTTCCCGGTCGGCGTCGGGCGACGCCTCCGCTGTGGGTGTACACCGGGTTCTCCGGCGACACCGCCCCGGACGGCCGGCCCGTGACGCCGTGGCTGGAGGGGCGGGAGCTGGCCGATCCGGCGGAGCTGGCGGGCCTGGACCTGGCGTCCGTGGCCGCGGGGCGTGCGCCGGGGTTCGGCTCACCGGTCGCCGATCCGCTGCTGCTGGTCTGCGCCCACGGGCGGCGGAACGCCTGCTGTGCCCGCACCGGCGCGCCGCTGGCCCGCGCCCTCGGCGAGCGCTTCGGCGATCAGGTGTGGGAAACGACACACGTCGGAGGTGACCGCTACGCCGCCAACCTCGTCTGTCTCCCGCACGGCCTGTACTACGGGGACCTGGACGAACGGCGCGCCGTGGACGCCGCGCGGGCGTACCATCGCGGCGAGGTGACGCTCGACCGCTACCGCGGCCGGGCGGGCCTGCCCGAGCCCGTGCAGGCCGCCGAGCACTTCGTTCGCGCGCACACCGGGATCGTCGCGGTGGCGGACGTGTCAGTGGAGTCCATGATCGCCGACACCGCCGTCGTGCGCGCCGGCCTGGAGCGATACCGCGTCCGGGTCGAGCGCGTGGACCCCGGCGCGTGCGGCTCGGGATGTTCGGAGAACCTCGCCACGTATGTTAAAAGGGAGGTGGCCCTTCTCAACGGGGCAGCCCTCGTGTAGCCTCGCTGAGGCCCTATTCGTCGTTCCCACGCGGACACGGCGGCTCTCAGGGAACATCACGGCCCTTCAAGACGTTGCAAGGTTTTGCGCGCGTTCTTACTGATATGGCGCCCGTGACCGAAATTTGCTCACCCAGCAAGCTACGAGGTGGTAGTTCTATGGCTCAGGTACGTCGGCAGGCAAACCTCCCCCGTCCCAGCTGGGGCTGGCAGGACGCTGCCGAGTGCCGGGGGGAGGACCTCATCCTGTTCTTCGGCCCTGACGGCGAGCGTCAGCCGGAGCGTGAGATCCGCGAGCGTAAGGCCAAGGCCGTGTGCATGCGCTGCCCCGTGCGCACCGATTGCCTTGACTACGCCGTCTCCCGGCCCGAGAAGTACGGCACTTGGGGCGGTCTTAACGAAGACGAGCGCGCTTCCGAGCGCCGCCGTCGCATGCGTCGCGCCAACGCCGCGTAGCGTCCCCCCGCTACCTGCGGTTTCGCGACCAGGCCCCGAACGTGGGCCGACCGGCCACCGTGCCGGGCAATCCAGAATTTTCACCCCCTCATATGGCGGGCGAACCAGTTTTCCGCGAGCCGGGCGACCTCCTCGAGAGCGCCCGGCTCGGCGAACAGGTGGCCCGCACCGGGTACCACGACGATCGCCTTTTCGGCCGGCATCCGCGAGGCCGCCCGCTCGTTCAGCGAGAGCACTTCCAGGTCGCGTCCGCCCACGATCAATAGTGTAGGCGCACGTACGACCGCAAGCGCCTCGCCGGCGAGGTCCGGGCGGCCGCCCCGGGACACCACGGCCGCGACGTCGTCCGGGCGCTCGGCCGCTGTGACCAGGGCCGCAGCCGCTCCCGTACTCGCCCCGAACAGCCCCATCGGCCGGGTCGCGGCCCAGCCCACGACGGCGGAAAGTCGTCGTGCGAGCAGCGGAATGTCGAAGCGCAGGCGGGCCGTCCGGGTGTCTTCGAGTTCCTCGTCCGGCGTGAGCAGATCGAACAGCAGAGTGCCGAACCCCGCCGTGTTCAGCGTGGTGGCGACCTGCCGGTTGCGCGGGCTGCGGCGGCTGCTGCCGCTGCCATGTGCGAAGACCACCAGACCGCGTTCGCCGTCGGTCAGGTCCGCCTCGAGCGACACGCCCGCCGCCGGGATCTTCAAAGCAGCCTCTGCACGTCTTCGTCGGACAGCTGGTCGAAATGGACGTACCACTGGCCCACCGCGCGGAAGGTCCAGGGGGCGGCCAGCACGACGATCTCGTCCGCGTCGCCGGTCAGCGCCTTGACCGTCTGGGCCGCTCCGACCGGGACGGCGAGCACGAGCCGTGCCGGATCTCCCGCCCGGACCGCCGCGAGCGCGGCACGCGCCGTCCCGCCGGTGGCCAGCCCGTCGTCGACGACCACGACGTCCCGTCCCTTGACGGGCGGCGGCGCCCGGTCTCCCCGGTACGCCGCGATCCGGCGCAGCAGCTCGGCCCGCTCGCGCCGTACTGTCTCCTCCAGGTCCCGCTCGGTCAGGCCGACGCGGCGCATGAGGTCGGCGTCGAAGACCGGATCCCCGCCCTCGGCGATAGCGCCGACGCCCAGCTCCGGCTGGCTCGGACAGCCGATCTTGCGTGTCACCAGGACCTCGAGCGGCGCGTCCAGGCGGCGCGCGATCTCGCGGGCCACAGGAACGCCGCCGCGCGGCAGCGCGAGGACGAGCGGATCGGCCAGCCGTAGAGGCATGATCTGCTCGGCGAGCAACCGTCCGGCCTCCGCCCGGTCGGTGAAGGGCAGCCGTACTCCCTGACGGCTCCAACCCACGATGAACCACCCCGCGCTCGTCAGCGGCCTTTCTCCTTGAAGCCCTACCCCGCGGTGGAGAGGTGCATCCGGCCGTCCGCCGGGTACGAGTACTTAAAGCACAATCCCCCATTTATTGGACAGATCCGCGCGGCGCTGCCCCCGGAGCGGATCGCGCGAAGGGGGGAGGCGTGTGAGCCGCGCCGAGGGACCGTACGGCAACGTCCCGGCATCCGATCAGCCCAGGCTTTCGTTCGTCGATCCCATGCTCACGGGCCGGACGCTCGGAGCCTCCGGCGACGATCCCGTCGAGCCGTCGCACGAGCGGGTCGACGTGCTCATCCGCCGTCTGTTCGCGGTCGGCCTCGACCTGAACGGCGCACTGGGTCACATCCGGGAGCACGTGGACGAGGAGGGGGCCGTCCGCATGATCCACCAGGCGATCGCCGGCCTGGACGAGGCGATCAGGGACTTCCGGAGCGCGGTCCTCGACCTCTGGCCACCGGTCCGGATCGCTCCCGGCGGCATCCGCTCGAGCATCGTACGAGCCGTCGAACGCGCCAACGGTCCGGGCACCGCCTATCCCATGATCACCTTGAGCGGCGGGACGGACCTCCCGGACGGCGGGATCGCACACCAGGTCGGCGCGCTCCTCCAGGAGATCTTCGCCCTGATCCCCGCCGACCGGCTGGCGAGCACGCGGGTGGAGATGGCCTCCGACCCCTGCCCACCCGGCCGGCTCACCGTGCACATCGACGTTCCGGGCGCGGACCTGGGCGACGTCGGCGCCCGTCTCGGCACCGCCTACGAGCCGCGCGTCACCGTCTCCAGCGAGGCCGTCGCGGCACCGGTGTCACGGTCGCACATCCACCTCGAATACCTCGCTCCGGCGCAGTGAGCGAGCGGCGCCCAGGCGGCGCCTCGCCGCGTTGTCGTCGGTCGCCAGCCAACACCGGGCTGACTCCCTCCTCCGCCTTGCGAGGCACCACCTGGACACCGCTCGTTACGGACGGGGGCTTTGAGACAGGCCCCTGAAGGGCCGCCGTGCGGGGCTCAGCGAGAGCCGGTGCCGGCCGGGGCATGCGCGAGGGCGCGCCGGGCGGCGGGGAGGGCGGCCTCCCGGTCCTCGGCGATGAGGCCGATGCGGGTGCGGCGGTCGAGGAGGTCCGACTCATCAAGGGCGCCTTCGTGCAGGACCGCCCACACCAGTTCGGCGCCGATGGTGGCCGAGCCCGGCGCGACGGGGTCCAGCAGCGAGGGGTCCGCCGCCGCGAGCGCGGCGACGTCGGGAGCCTCCGCGCCGTAGCGCCGCACCAGGTGCGCCGGCGCGGTCAGCCGGCCGAGCTCCGGACCGGACGCGGCGCCGATCAGCGGCAGGCGGGCCGTACGGCAGGGCCCGGCCGTGAGGCCGCGCTCCTCGATCACCGCGTCCAGCGCGTCCTCGGCCATCCGGCGGTACGTGGTGAGCTTGCCGCCGACGATCGTGACGACGCCGTCCGCGCCCCTCAGCACGGCGTGCCGCCGCGACAGGTCGGCGGTCCGGCCGCCGGGGCCGTCGAGCAGCGGGCGCAGCCCGGCGTACGCGCCCGCGACGTCGGAGCGGCGCACCGGCACCTCCAGCGCCGAGTCGACGAGGTCGAGCAGGAACCCGATCTCGGCCTCGGTCGGCTGCGGCACGTCCGGGATCGGGCCGTCCGCGGGCTCGTCGGTGAGGCCGACGTAGACCCGGCCGTCCTCCTGTGGCAGGACGAGCGCGAACCGCCCGGACGCCCCGGGCACCGGCAGGTGGAGTCCGGACAGCGGCGCGCCGAGCGCCTCGGCCCGCAGTACGAGGTGGGTGCCGCGGGAGGGCCGCAGCCGTACGCCCTCGGCGAGTCCGCCTGCCCACACCCCGGTCGCGTTGATCACCGCGCGGGCCCGGATGACCAGCTCCTCCCCGGTCTGCTCGTCCCGGACGTGCGCGCCCTCGCCGGTCAGGGCCAGGGCCCGGCAGCGGGTGATGATCCGCGCGCCGTGCGCGGCGGCAGTCCGCGCGATCGCGGTGACGAGGCGGGCGTCGTCGGTGAGCTGGCCGTCCCAGGACAGGATCCCGCCGCGCAGCCCGTACGAGCGCAGCGCCGGCGCGAGACGCAGCGTCTCGACCGCGGACAGGCGGCGCGGCCGGGGGAGGACCGCCCGGGGCGTGCGCGCGGACAGCCGGAGCAGGTCGCCGGCCCGGATCCCGGCCATCGCCGCCGCGGCAGAGGAGCCGGAGACCAGGGGCGTGAGCGGCAGCACGAACGGCAGCGCCCGTACGAGGTGCGGCGCGGTGTGCGCCATCAGCACGCCGCGTTCGACGGCGCTCTCGTGCGCCACGCCGACCTGCCCGGAGGCCAGGTAGCGGAGGCCGCCGTGCACGAGCTTCGAACTCCAGCGCGACGTGCCGAAGGCCAGGTCGTGCGCGTCGATCGCGGCCACGGACAGGCCGCGCGACGCGGCGTCGAGAGCGGCTCCGGCACCGGTCGCGCCGAGTCCGACGACCAGGACGTCGACGACCTCGCCGGCGGCGAGCGTCGCGAGGTCGGAGGCGCGGCGGGAGGCGTTGAGGGAGGACGTGGCGGGGGGTGTCATGGGGCGAGGTACCTCTCGAGGATCTGGCGCAGTTCCTCGTCGAACGCCTCCGGCGACAGGTCCGGGCCGCCGTCGGTGACGATGTGCCCGGACATGGCGAAGGACTGCACGATGAGCAGGACGGCGCGGGCCTGTCGCGTGGGGTCGTCGGCGCGGATGGTCCCGTCACGGTGACCGGCGCGCAGGGTCTTCTCGAAGGCGCGCAGCATGGCGTCCTGGCTGGTGCCGCGCCGCTGGAGGAGGTAGGGCAGCAGGATCTCGGGGTCCACCTCGAGGATCTTGAGGAACAGCGGGTGCTCGCGGAGCGCCGCGACCCCGGCGACGAGGGCGTCCACCGCGCGGGTGCGGACCGGGCCGCCGTCGGTGGGCGGGGCGACGGGGGTGACCACCCCGGCCCATTCGCGGGTCATGAGGTCGGCGACCAGCGTGCGCACGTCCGGCCAGCGCCGGTAGATCGTCATGCGGGACACGCCGGCGCGGCGGGCCACGTCGGTGAGCGTCGTGCGCGTTACCCCCACCGCGAGGACGCAGTCGCGGGCGGCGTCGAGCATCGCGTCCTTCTTGTGACGAATGGACGTCATCTGTCACAGTGTAAATCCAGGGAACGTCCGGAAGGAAGGGGAAGGCCGTGCCGGCGATGCTGTGGAACGGCTGGGGCGATCCGGAACGGGCCACGCGACTGCCCGACTCCGTCGTCGGGCTGCTGCGCGAGCTGCTCGGCGTCCGGCCGGACCCGGTCCCGCCGGTGCCCCTGAAGGACATCGCGCCGCCCGCGCCGCGCGCCGGCGCACGGGCTTTGGAAGAGATCGTCGGCCCCGACCACGTGCGGACCGACGACGAGGCGCGGATCCGGCACACCCGCGGCAAGTCCACCCCGGACCTACTGCGCATCCGCGCGGGCGACGCGCGCGACGCCCCGGACGCCGTCGTGCTCCCCGGCGACCACGAGGAGATCCTCGCGGTCCTGGAACGGTGCTCGCGCGAGCGGATCGCGGTCGTTCCCTTCGGCGGCGGCACGTCGGTCGTCGGTGGGCTCACGGCGGAGGGAGAGTCGTTCGCCGGGGTCATCGCGCTCGACCTGCGCCGCCTCGACCGGCTCACCGCCCTCGACACCGAGTCGCGCACGGCGACGCTGCAGGCCGGTCTGCGCGCCCCGCGCGCCGAGGCGCTGCTCGCCGAGCGGGGCTACACGCTCGGCCACTACCCCCAGTCCTACGAGTGGGCGACCATCGGCGGGTTCGCCGCGACGCGGTCGTCCGGCCAGGCGTCGGCCGGGTACGGCCGGTTCGACGAGATGGTCGCCGGGCTCACCGTCGCGACCCCGCGCGGCACCCTGGCCCTCGGCCGGGCGCCCAAGTCCGCGGCAGGCCCCGACCTGCGCCAGCTCGTGCTCGGCTCCGAGGGCGCCTTCGGCGTCATCACGGACGTGACCGCGCGGGTCCGTCCGCTGCCGGAGGCCCGCCGGTACGAAGGCTGGCGGTTCGCGTCGTTCGCGGAGGGCACCGCCGCCGTACGGGCCCTCGCCCAGGACGGGCCGCTGCCGACCGTGCTCCGCCTGTCCGACGAGACCGAGACGACGATCGGCCTGGCCCGGCCCGACGAGATCGGCGAGGCGAGCGGCGACGGCTGCCTGGCCGTCTGCGGGTACGAGGGCGCGGCGGAGGAAGTGGCCGCGCGCCGCGCCGGCGCGCACGCCGTCCTGCGCGCGCACGGCGGGGAGCCGCTGGGCGACGGCCCGGGGGAGAGCTGGGCCGCCGGGCGGTTCTCCGCGCCGTACCTCCGCGACGCCCTGCTCGACGTGGGCGCCCTCGCCGAGACCCTGGAGACCGCCGGGTTCTGGTCGAACCTGCCCCGGCTCCAGGAGACGGTGAAGCTGACGCTCGCCCGCGAGCTCCCGTCCTCCCTGGTGATGTGCCACATCTCGCACGTCTACCGCGACGGCGCCTCGCTGTACTTCACCGTGGTCACCGCCCAGGGCGACGAGCCGCTCGCCCGGTGGGGGCGCGCCAAGGCCGCCGTCAACGACGCGATCGTCGAGGCGGGCGGCACGATCAGCCATCACCACGGCGTCGGCACCGACCACCGCGACCGGCTCGTCGACGAGATCGGGCCGCTCGGCGTCGAGATGCTCCGGGCGGTCAAGGACCGGATCGACCCGGCGGGCATCCTCAACCCCGGCGTACTGGTCCCTCCCGCCCCCACACAACGCCCGTGACCCGTACGATCCGGCGGAGGGCCCGCACGCTGCCGGGCCTGCGGGTATCGGGAGAAGGGTGCTGAGGATGCGATCGTTCACCGCCGTGGTGAACCCTGCGGCGGGCGGGGACGCGGCCGCCCGGCTCATCCCCGTCGCGCGGCTGCTGCGCGAGGCCGGCGCGGAGATGACGGTGGAGTACAGCCGCAGCCTCGAGCACGCGGCCGAGCTCGCGCGCACGGCGGCGGACAAGGGCCACACGGTCATCGCCGCGGGCGGTGACGGCATGGTCGGCGGGCTGGCCGGGGCGCTGTCGGGCACCGACGGCCTCCTCGGCATCCTGCCCGCGGGCCGCGGCAACGACTTCGCGCGCCAGCTCGGCCTGCCCGACGAACCGGACCGGCTCGCCGCACTGCTGCTGGAGGCCGAGCCCCGGCGGATCGACGCCATCGAGGTGACGTCGCCGGACGGTGCGAAGCGCGTCGTCGCGGGCAGCGTGTACGGCGGGGTCGACTCCGTCGCCAACGCCCACATCAACCGGCTGACCCGGCTGCCCGGCCCGCTCGCGTACTACCTCGGCCCGCTGCGCGCGATCGCCACCTGGCGCCCGGTCTCGTACCGGATCACCGTGGACGGCGAGCTCCATGAGGAACGCGGCTACACGGTCGTCGTCGCGAACTCCGGCTACTACGGCTACGGCCTGCACATCGCGCCCGACGCGGCGGTCGACGACGGGCTGCTCGACGTCGTGATCATCCGGCACGCGCCTAAACGGCTGTTCTTCGCCGTCATGCGGGAGCTGCCGCAGGGCACGCACGTGCGCCGCCCGGAGATCGAGGTCCTGCGGGGCCGCGAGGTGGTGATCGAAGCAGATCGGGAGATTCCGTACGGAGCGGACGGTGAGCTGCTCGGCACGCTCCCGGCGACGGCCCGGGTGCTGCCCGGCGCCCTCAACGTCATCGCCGATCCGGCCTGACACTTGACGCGGGGTTTACCGGTCCGAGACGGGGACGGCGGTACGTTCCCCGATGTGATCCGTGATTCGGGGGCGATCACTGCGAAGCACGCGCTGGCCGCGCTGGCGGGCATCGCGGTGGGTCTGCCGGTCCTGGCGGCCCTGGCGTCCAGGCAGGACGGGCAGCCCGCCGGAGGGCTGCCGGCCCGGTACGTCCCGTGGGCCCGCGTCGGGCACCGCGTCCCGACGGCGTTCCCGGACCGGCGCGCGCCGGAACACCCGCCCGCCCGCACACCCACCCGGTACGGGCCCGCGCGGGCGATGCCGGCGCCCTCGGCCCGGACGACGCTCCGCGGTCCGACTCCGTACCGCCGGTCCGGCCCGAGCACGTACCGCGCCCCGACCGACGACCGCGGCCCGAGCCAGGCCGCTCCGCGCGACGCCGACCGGACGCCCGTGGAGGGGCTCGTCCGGACGCCGGAGCCGAGCGGATCGTCTCAGGGCGAACGCCTGAAACACCCGGTCGACCTGGAGTTGTCCATCGCCGCGCCGCCGACGGTCCGGCCCGGCGGCCGGTTCTCGTACTCGATCCGCCTGACCAACCACGGCCCCGGCACACCCGGGCCGATCACGGTGCGCAGCGCCCTGCCGCCGGGCACCGTACGGACCGGCGCCTGGCTGCCCACCGGCGTCGACGGGTACACCGGCGCGCGGGAGGCCGCTCTCGTCGTGCGCCGGCTCGAACCCGGCCGGTCGCTGGCCGCGCGGTTCGACGTCAGGGTGCTGCCGGAGACCCGCGGTGAACTCGTCGCGCGGGGCCGGATCGCCGCGGTCGGCGGTGGCTCGGACCGCGACCCCGACGACGACGCGGCGCAGGTGTCCACCGTCGTGCGAACCCACTGAGGCGGCGAGCGGCGGTCGGGGAACCGGGGGCGGTGATCGTGCGTCTCACCGGATGACCGACACTGGTCAGGAGGAGAGCAGGGGACATGCGGACGATCCTGAACGTCATCTGGCTGATCTTCGCCGGGTTGTGGCTGGCGCTCGGCTACTTCCTGGCCGGGATCATCTGCTGCATCCTCATCATCACCATTCCGTTCGGGATCGCCGCCTTCCGGATCGGGGTGTACGCGCTGTGGCCGTTCGGCAAGACGGTGGTGCGGCGCGGCGACGCGGGGGTGATGTCCGCGATCGGCAACGTGATCTGGTTCTTCGTCGCCGGGCTCTGGCTGGCCATCGGCCACGTCCTCACCGGGATCGCCCTGTGCATCACCATCATCGGAATCCCGCTCGGGCTGGCGAACTTCAAGCTGATCCCGGTGTCGCTGCTGCCGCTGGGACGTGAGATCGTCTCCACCGACGACCCACGGGCCTTCACGGTGGGCTGACGCGCCTCCGGATCGGCCGGCGCTCACCGGGGCCGTCTCCGCCGGGTGATAAAGATCATCCTCTCCATTGGCGGTCTGGACAGGCGGTCGGCCACAGGGACACACTTGGCCCCATGTCAGCCACGCCGTTGCCCAAGCAGGGCGACGTGTTCTTCGACTCCCGGGGAGCGGACCGCGCGCTGCGGCTGAGCCGCCACCCCGACGCCGGCGTCGTCGTGCTGAGCCTCTGGAACGGCGGCGTGTGTCAGGGCACCTTCCGGATGCCGGTCGACCAGATCGCCGCGTTCGCGGAGACGCTGCTCAGCGTGGCGCCCGAGGCCAGGCCGCGGTTCCCGCAGACCGGGCAGTACGAGCCGCCCGCGGAGCAGCACGAGCCCGGCCCCGGCGGCCCGTACCCGCAGTACGAACCGCCGCCCGCCGAACGGCACGAGCCCGCGCCCGGCGGCCAGTACGAGCCGCCGCCCGCCGAACGGTACGAACCGCAGCCCGAGGGCCGCTACGAGCCCGGGCCCGGTGTCCAGTACGCGCCGTACGAACCACGGCCGGCGGGCCGGTACGAACCGGAGCCCGCGGACCGTCGCGGACCGGAGTCGGTGGACGGGTACGGCCAGCCGCCCGCCGGTTCGCACGGGCCGCCGACGATTCCCTGACCCGCGAGCCTTTACTACAAGGTCGGACGAGCTGGCCGGAATGTGTCGAACACCGGTCATACAGTGACGACCGCTGTTACGGTGCCACGGTGTCTCCCTCTTCCCGCGACTCCGCAGCCGATGCCGGGTGGACGTGCCGGGAGCCGGGAACGTACACCTCACTGCTGCCGCCGGGCACCCGGAGCCTGTCCTGGACGCGGCCGGGGACGCTCTGGCGGGCGCGCAACGACGTGCTGGCGCGCTGGTTCGGCGACCCCACCGACGACGAGCGGGTGCGCTGGGTCGGTGAGCAGGTCGCACGCGGCGCCGACCCGGAGTTCACGATCCCGCGCGACGACCCCGACTCCTTCTCGTTCATGATCCTGGGCGACACCGGTGAGGGCGACGGCTCGCAGTACGCGGTGGTGCCCGGCTTCGAGAAGATCGGCGCGGGCACGCGCTTCGCGATCATCGCCAGCGACGTGATCTATCCGACGGGGAGCGTGAACGAGTACCCCGCGAAGTTCTTCCGGCCCTACCAGGGCTACGACGCGCCGATCTACGCCGTGCCGGGCAACCACGACTGGTACGACGGCCTGGGCGGCTTCATGCGCGTCTTCTGCGGCGCGCCGCCGCTGTCGCCGGACGGACGGCCGAAGGCGCTGTCGGCCGCCTGGTGGCGGCGGCTGTTCTGGAAGGAGCCGGACGTCGCCGACGAGAAGCTCCTCGCCGCGGGGCAGGCCATGCGGTCGGCGCCGGAACAGCAGGAGGTGCAGCCGGGCCCGTACTGGGCGATGGACGCCGGGCCGCTGCGCATCGTCGGCATCGACACCGGCATCCTCGGCGGGATCGACGCCGACCAGGGCGCCTGGCTGCGCAGGGTGTCGCAGGGACCCAGGCCGAAGATCCTCGTCACCGGCAAGCCGCTGTACGTGGACGACGCCCACCACCCCTGCCCGATCGCGGGCGGCGGCACCGTGGACGACATCGTCCGTGACCCGGCGAACAACTATGTCGCCGCGATCGGCGGCGACATCCACAACTACCAGCACTATCCGGTGCGGGTCGGCGACCGCGTCATCGAGTACATCGTCTCGGGCGGCGGAGGCGCGTTCATGCACGCCACCCACACCATCCCGCGGGTGCGGGTCGGCGGCGTCACCGAGGATGAGTTCCGCTGCTATCCGCTGCGCGGCGACTGCCTCGCCTTCTACAGCCGGCTGTACGGCAGGCGGCTGCGGCTGCGGCGGTTCTTCGAAGTGTCCGAGGACCAGGCCGCGGCCGTGATCGCCCAGCGGCTCGAGATGTCGCCGCGCCGCGCGACCGAGGCGGCGGTGACCTGGCGCACCAGGATCGTCGCGTCGCTGCTCGGCGTGCCGCCGCGCCCGCACCGCCGGTCCCGGCTGCGGCTTCCGGTACGGCGCATCTACCAGCGATTCCTCTCACCGATGTCCGATTCGAACCACCCACCGCTGTTCAAGAGCTTCCTGCGTCTCGACGTGACGCCGGAACGGCTGCGCATCCGCTGTTTCGCCGCCACCGGGTGCCGTGAGCACGAACTTGACCCGCCCGTCGAGGACGAGATAACGATTCACTTCTCGCGATAACGAATCACCGGGAACCTCGGCACCTTCGAGCGCGTCGATCAAAGATGTCCCTTACGACCGCCCCGAGAACGGTCGTGATCCCCTATCCCAGGAGAACCCTTTAATGAGCAATCCCTACCCCCAGCCCCAGCAGTACCCCGGAGGGGGACCGCAGCATCAGGGCCAGCCGCAGTACCAGGGGCAGCAGCCGCAGTACCAGGGCCAGCCCCAGTACCAAGGCCAGCAGCCGCAGCAGCAGTACCAGGGGCAGATGGTCCCCGCCCAGCAGGGCGGCGTCGCGCCCGCGCAGCACGGGCAGCCGGCCCTCATGGGCATCCAGATGAAGCGCCGCAACCCGGTCGGCGTCTGGCTGGGCCTGCCGCTGATCACCCTGGGCATCTACAACCTGGTCTGGTACTACTCGGTCCACGCCGAGCTGGCGAACTTCGACCGCCGCCGTCAGATCAGCGCCGGGATGGCGATCTGCTCGTTGCTGTTCGGGTCGATCACGCTGGGCATCTGGCCGCTCATCACGTGGATCAGCCTCGGCGGGCACATCCGCGAGGCTCAGCGGGCCGCCGGCCTGCAGCCGACCTGCAGTGGTGGCATGGGCTTCCTGCTGGGCATCTTCGGCTTCGGCACGCTGTACTACCAGATCCAGCTGAACAAGGTCGTCGACCGGTACAACGGTGCGCCCACCGGCGCGCAGGTTCCGCTCGCCGCCTGACCGAGACGTCCCGGGGCCGGCCGGACCCGGCCCCGGATCGCTTCCGCCGTCGTCGTGCGCGCCGCCACTGATCCGAAATCGTCAGTGGGTCCGGGCAGAATCGACCCATGCGGATCGCAGTGGGCGCGGTGGGGGAGGGCGGTGTCCTCCAACCCGTCACGGAGGACGGCGCCCCGGCCGGTCCGGCCGAGCAGGTCACCGACCTCATCGCCGCGATCGCACGGCACGAGGCCGCCGCGTCCCGGTCCGGCGGAGCGCGAGGCGACGCGGCGGGATCGCCCGGTGGAGCGCCGGGCGACACGACGGCGCCCTCCGGCGGGGCACGGGGCGACGCCGCACCGTCCGGGGGCGTCCGCTGGGTGTGGTCCCCGTCCGCCGGTCTCTACCCGCGCCTGCTGAAGGCGGGAGTTCGCGTCGCGCGCTGCCACGACCTTGAACTCACCGAGACGCTCCTGCTGGGGCACGCCGGCCGGTTCGGAGAGCCGCGCTCGGTCGCGGCGGCCCTGGCCCGCCTGCGCGGCCTGCCGGTCCCGGACGATCCGGTCGCCGGCGACGACCTGCCGACCCTCTTCGACGAGGGCCCCTCCGATGACATCGACGCGATCGTCGCCGTCCACGCCGAGCAGCAGCGGCGGGTGGCTGAGGCGGGGCTGCGGATGCTCGTCGCGGCCGAGTCGGCGGGCGCGCTCGTCGCGGCGGAGATGGGCCACGACGGTCTGCCCTGGCGCGCCGACGTCCACGACACGCTGCTGACCGAGCTGATGGGGCCCCGGCCGGCGCCGGGCCTGCGCCCGCGCGGCCTCCAGCACCTCGCCGATGGCATCGGCGACGCGTTCGGCCGGCGGATCAACCCCGACTCGCCGTCGCAGATCGTCAAGGCCTTCGCGCAGGTGGGCGTGCGGATCCCCTCGACGCGGTCGCACGTGCTCCGGGAGGTCGAGCATCCCGCCGCCCGGCTGCTGCTGGAGTACAAGGAGCTGGCACGTCTCTACGTCGCGCACAGCTGGGCGTGGGCCGATACCTGGGTGCGCGACGGCCGGTTCCGCCCGGAGTACGTCGTCGGCGGCGTCGTCTCCGGCCGCTGGGCCACCAACGGCGGAGGAGCGCTGCAGATCCCGAAGGTGCTGCGGCGCGCGGTCGTCGCCGATCCGGGCTGGAGTCTCGTGGTCGCCGACGCCGCCCAGTTGGAGCCGCGCGTGCTCGCCGCGCTCGCCGGGGACCAGTCGCTCGCCGCCGCCGCGGGCGAGAACGACCTGTACTCCGCGCTGGCGGGCGCCTTCGGCGGCGCCCGCGACAAGGCCAAGATCGCGATGCTGTCCGCGATGTACGGCGGCACGAGCGGGGAGGCGCCGCAGCTGCTGGCGGTGATGCGCCGCCGGTTCCCCGCCGCGTACGACTATGTCGAGGCGGCGGCCCGCGCCGGCGAGGCGGGCCGGGTGGTGCGGTCCCGGCTCGGGCGCACCAGCCCGCCGCCGTCGCAGGAGTGGCGCGACCTCGCCGTCCAGGACGGCGGCGGCTCGGCGGTGCGCAGCCGCGGCCGGTTCACCCGCAACTTCGTGGTCCAGGCGAGCGCCGCGGACTGGGCGCTCGTGCTGCTGGCGGCGCTGCGCCGTAGGCTGACCGTCCTCGGCGCCGGCGACGCCTCCCACGTGCCGCGGCTGGTCTTCTTCCAGCATGACGAGGTGATCGTGCACGCCCCCCAGGAGCTGACCGAGGCGGTGATCGCCGCGGTCCGGGACTCGGCGGCGGAGGCGCGTCGCCTGGTGTTCGGCGACACACCGGTCCGCTTTCCGATGGAGGCCGTCGCGGTCGAGTGCTACGCGGACGCGAAGTGATAGTGGTAGGCAGATGAATCAACGGTCATTGGGTGATTGGCGGCTGACCAGGACGTACCAGGCGGGCTCGGGGGAGGTCCGCTGGGACCGGCTCGGCGATCGAGGAGGGCCGCCCGTCGTGCTGCTGCACGGCACGCCCTTCTCCTCGTACGTCTGGCGCGGGATCGCGCGGGCGCTGGCCCAGCGCTACGAGGTCTTCGTCTGGGACATGCCCGGCTACGGCGCCTCGGAGAAGTTCGAGGGACAGGACGTCTCGCTGGCCGCGCAGGGCGCGGTGTTCGCCGAGCTGCTGGCGCACTGGGGCCTCGACGAGCCGCTGGTGGTCGCGCACGACTTCGGAGGCACGGTCGCGATGCGCGCGCACCTTCTGCACGGCGCGCGCTACCGCGGGCTCGCGCTCGCCGACACGGTCACCCTCACGCCGTGGGGGTCACCGTCCTTCCGGCTCATGGGGGAGCACCACAAGGTGTTCGAGCAGCTTCCGCCCGCGCTGCACGGCGCGCTCGTACGGGAGTACGTCGGCTCGGCGAGCGCACGCGGCCTGCATCCGGACGTTCTGGAACGCCTCGTCGAGCCGTGGCTCGACGACGAGGGCCGGCCCGCGTTCTACCGCCAGATCGCGCAGGCCGACCAGAGTCACACCGCGGAGGTGCAGGACCGGTACGGCACCATCGACGTCCCGGTGCTGGTCTGCTGGGGCACCGACGACGCGTGGATCCCGGTCGACAAGGCCCGTGAACTGGTCGCGCGGATCCCCGGAGCCCGGCTCCAGCTCGTCTCCGGAGCCGGACATCTGATCCAGGAGGACGCTCCCGCCGAGCTCACCGCCGCGGTCGCCGGGTTCCTGCGCGACCTCACCTCGTGACGACCGGGTCCCACGACTCCCGGCGGTTGAGGGCCTCGGCGTCCACGTCGGTCGTCTTCTGCCAGGCCTCGCGCACGCTGACGAGCTCCTCGGCGTCGAGAACGTCCTCGATCCGGGTGAACCCCTCGGGCGCGCGCTCGGCGATCAGTTCGAGCATCCGGTCCAGCGGCATGTCCCGGCAGGCCAGCACGACCGCGTTGGCCTCGGGCCGCCGTACGGCCTCGTACGAGCACAGCCCGGCGACCGGGTCGGTGGCGAAGGAGGCCAGCTCGCGGGCGAGGATCCGGGCGTCCAGGATCGCCTGCGAGCCGCCGTTGGAACCGACCGGGTACATCGGGTGGGCGGCGTCGCCGGCCAGCGTCACCCGGCCCCGGCTCCAGAACGGCAGCGGGTCGCGGTCGACCATCGGGTAGTCGAGGATCCACTCCGACCTCGACAGCAGGCCGGGCACGTCGAAGCCGTCGACGCGCCAGCCGGCGTAGTACGGGAGCACGTCCTCCAGCCGGCCCTCGGTCGTCCAGTTCGCCATGGCGCTCCCGGTCTCCGGGCTCGAGGAGACGCGGACCTCGGCCACCCAGTTCACGAGGGCGCGGCCACGCTCGGCCGCCGCCTTGGAGATCGGGTACAGGACCATGCGGCCGGTGCTGTGGGTGCCGACGACCAGCATGGTGTCACCGGTGAGGAACTCGTCGACCTCGGCGACGCCGCGCCACATGCGGACGCCGTTCCACAGCGGTGCGCCCTCGTCCGGGTGCAGCAGCCGCCGGACGGTGGAGAAGATGCCGTCCGCACCGACCAGCACGTCCGCGCGAAGCGTGACGACGTCCCCGTTGGCGCGATCCCGCAGCTGCGCGTCGACCCCCTCGGGGTCCTCTTCGTACGTCTCGAAGGAGAGCCCGGTCCGTACGGCGTCGTGGCCGAGCCGTTCGCGTACCGCGTCGAGGAGCAGCATCTGCAGCTCGCCGCGGTGGATGGAGTACTGCGGCCAGGTGTATCCGGCGTGGCGGCCGCGCGGATGGACCGCGATCCGGTTGCCGAACCGGTCCATCGTGATCATCTCGCGGGTCCGGATCCCGGTGGCGTCGAGGGCCTCGGCGAGCCCGAGCTCGGTCAGCTCCCGTACGGCGTGCGGCTGCAGGTTGATGCCCACGCCGAGCGGCCCCAGCCGCGGCGCCGCCTCGACGACGCGTACGCCGACGCCGGCCTTGTCCAGCGCGAGTGCGGTCGTCAGGCCCGCGATGCCCGCGCCCACGATCAGCACGTCCACGACAGTTCCTCCCGTGATGCGCGTTCTCATGAAGGAGCGGGCGGTCGCGTAGGCCCCGCCCGACCGGGGCCGGCCGGACCGGCCCCGGGGGCAGGGGTCAGTCGCGCACGATGCGGACGTCCACCACCGCGGCGCGTCCGGCCTCGAGGGCCTTCAGCGCCCGCCGCAGGGCGGGGACCAGCTCCGCGCGGTCGTCGACGCTCTCGCCGTGCGCGTGGCAGGCGCGGGCCACCGCCGCGAAGTCGGGCGGGCTCTGGAACCGCGTGCCGACCGCGTCGCCGCGCGCTGCGGAGCGCCCCTCGGGGAACAGCTCGTACACCGGGAGGCGGCTCGCCCGGTAGCCGTCGTTGTTGAGCACGACGGTGAGGGTGGGCGCGTCCGCCTCCGCGGCCAGGCACAGCGCCGCCGTCGGCACCCCGAACATGAAGCTGCCGTCTCCGACGACGGCCACGACGCGCCGCTCGGGTGAGGCGAGCTTGACGCCGACGGCGCCGGCGAGCCCCCAGCCCAGTCCCGGGCTGCCCGTTCCGGCGAGGGTGCCGGGCACGCTGCGCTCCAGGATCTCGCGGAGCGCCGTCGCGTTGGTGACCGCCTCTTCGACGACGATGTCGTCGGCCTGGAGGACCGCGTTCAGCGCCGCGAAGACCTCCGGCGCCTGGATGGGGCCGTCCGCGACGGCCGCGCCGGTCGTGGCGTCGGCGTTCAGATCCGCGCCGCTCCACTTCGCCGCCGGGTCGACGTCCCGCACTGCCTCCGCGACCTGGTCGAGCACGGTCGCGCCCTCCGCGGCGACCGCCAGGTCCGCGGGGAAGGACCAGAGCGGCATGTCCTCCCGCAGCGGATCGGCGGCGATCTGGACGATCGTCGCGTCCGCGGCCGGGCGGACGAACTTGGGGATCCACGGCACGTCGCAGTCGGCGACGACGATCAGGTCGGCCTCGGCGACGAGTCGCCGGGCGGTCGCCATCGAGCGGACCCGCAGGGGATGCGCGGTGTCGATGTTGACGCAGCCGCTCTCGGGCATGTCGACGACGCGGGCTCCGGTGCGCTCGGCCAGCCGCGTGACCACGGCGAACCCGTCGTGGCGCCGGCCGGTCCGCGCCGTGATGAGCAGCGGCCGCTCCGCCTCGGTCAGCAGGTCCGCGATCCGCCGTACGGTCTCGGCGTCGGCGGCGGGCGGTCCCGGGACGGCGTAGCCGGTCGACCGCCCCGCCTCCGCGGCCGGCGGGTCCATCAGGACGTCGCGGGAGACCATGAGGTAGGCGGGGCCCGGCCGTCCCCCGCGGGCCACCTGTACGGCGCGGCCGATCGCCCGGGGCAGGACGTCCGGTCGGGTGATCTCCAGCGTCCACTTGGCGTAGCCGCGGACGATACCCGCCTGGTCGGGCACGTCCTGCTGCCAGTGGATCGTGTGCGCGCGCCCTCCGGGGGAGTCCGCCTCCTCCCCGTACGGGGTCTTGCCGGCGATGACGATGACGCCCGCCCGGTCGCGCAGCGCGTTGTGCATCATGGCGCCGAGGTTCTGCGTGCCGACGTCGACGTGGACGAAGACGGCCTGGGGACGCCGGGTCACCTGCCAGTATCCGTGCGCGGCGGCGAGGGCCACCGACTCGAACGTGCAGGGAATGATCCGCGGCATCCCGACGCCCGCCTCGGCGAGGGTGATCGCCGCCTCCTGCAGAGGGGCCGAGTCGGTGCCCGGATTCAGGAACAGATGGTCGACGCCGTGCTGGTGGAGGAGCCACAGCAGGTGCTCGGCCGTGGTGGTGGGTCGGAATTCGTCGCTCACGTGGTCTCTCCGCTGGGGGATGTGGGGCTGCGCGAACGGGATCAGGGCTAGGCGCGGACGAGCCGGCCGACCTCGGCGCGCATGTGCACGAACTCCGGCAGCTCCCGGGTGGTGATCTGGTCGCGTTTCGACGGCAGTCCGACCGCCAGGTCGGCGACGATCCGTCCCGGAGCCCGGCTGAGCACGACGACCCGGTCCCCGACGTAGACGCTTTCGTCGATGTCGTGCGTGACCAGCAGGATCGTCATGCCCTCGTTACGTACCTGCAGGACGAGGTCCTCCAGGTCCTCGCGGGTCTGCGCGTCGACCGAGCCGAACGGCTCGTCCATCAGCAGCAGCGCGGGCCGGTACGCGAGGGCACGGGCGATCGACACGCGCTGCTGCATCCCGCCGGACAGCTGCCAGGGGTACTTCTGCGCCGCGCCCCCGAGGCCCACCGCCTCGAGCACCCGGAGCGCGGTCGCCTGTCGCTCGGCCTTGGACCGGCCGCGCCGGCGCAGGGGCAGCGCGACGTTGTCGCGCACGGTCAGCCAGGGCAGCAGGGAGCGGCTGTAGTCCTGGAAGACGACGGCCAGATTGTCGGGCACGTCGTTGATCTGCACGCCGTTCAGCGCGATCCGGCCCTGCGAGGGCTTGATCAGCCCGGCGATGCAGCGCAGCAGCGTGGACTTGCCGCAGCCGGACGGCCCGACGATGCTCACCAGCTCGCCCTGGGCGATCTCGAGGTTCACATCTTCCAGGGCCGTGTGGTCGGCGTAGTAGTGACCGACCTTCTCGATCTCGAGCAAGAGGTTCACCTGGTCCCGGAGTCGTTGGGGGAGGAGTAGGCGGAGGACGTGCCGGCGGCCACGGACACGTCCAGGATGAACGGGCCGTCCTGCCCGAACGCGTGCGACAGCGCCTCGGCGAGGTCCGCGGCCCGGTCGACCCGGCGTCCCGGGCAGCCCAGCCCCGCGGCGATGGACACGAAATCGATGCCGTGCAGGTCGGTTCCCGGCACGTCGGGGATGTCGATGCGGCGGCCGAGCGCCTTCACGGCCTCGTACGCCTGGTTGTTCAGCACGATGAAGGTGACCGGCGCCCCGTGCCGCGCCGCCGTCCACAGCGCCTGGATCGAGTACATGCTGGAGCCGTCGCCGACCACGCAGACGACCCGCTCGCCCGTCCCGGCCAGGGCCCGGCCGACCGCGACCGGGAGCCCCCAGCCGAGCGCCCCACTGCCCGTGGTGAGGAATCCGCCGGGCCGGGTGATGGGCAGCCGGTCGTGGAGCACGTCCCGGTGGCTGGGTACCTCTTCCACCAGGACCGCGTCGTCGGGCATGAGCCCGCGCAGGGTCTCGACGACCAGCGCCGGCTCGATCGGATCGGTCACCGGGGGAGCGGCGAGCCGGGGCCGGGGAGGCGGTGCCGGCCGGTCGGCCTTGTCGACGAGTTCGAGCAGGGCGGTGACGCCGGCGCGGATCGTCGTGAGCACGCTCGTCCCCACCGGCGCCCAGGCCGTCTGCGCGGGATCGCAGTCGAGGTGGAACAGCCGCGCGCCCTCCGGCAGGTACGGGCCCTCGGTGTGCACGTGGTACGTGAAGATCGGCGCGCCGATCGAGACGATCACGTCGTACGGCTCGAGGGCGCGGGCGAGCTGGTCGCGCACCGGAGGCAGGAAGCCGCGGAAGAGACGATGGTCCTCGGGGAAGCCCGACCGGCTGGACAGCGGGCTGATCCACACCGCCGCGCCGGTGCGCTCGGCCAGCCCGATGACGGCGGGCGACGCGCCGTCGTCGTCGACGCCGGCCCCCACGATGATCGTCGGATTCCGGGCGGAGTTCAGCGCGTCCGCGAGCTCCCGCAGCGCCCGAGGGTCGCCGACGAAGCCGGCGTGGACCTCGCGCGGTTCGACCGGGTGCGCGGGACGATCCCAGTCATCCTCGGGGACCGAGATGAACACCGGGCCGCGCGGCGGCGTCATCGCCACGTGGTACGCCTCGGCGAACGCCGCCGGGACGTCCTCGGCGCGTTCGGGCTGACGGCTCCACTTGACGTACGGGCGGGGGAACAGCGCCGGTTCGTCCGCGGACAGGAAGGGGCGGGTCGGGAGCATCGCGCGCGACTGCTGCCCCGCGATGACGAGGAGCGGCACCCGGTCGCGGTAGGCGTTGAAGACCGCGCCGAGCGAGTGCCCCACGCCGCCCGCCGAGTGCAGGCTGACGACGGAGGCGCGGCCGGTGCCCAAGGAGTGCCCGGCCGCGGCCGCGACCGCCACGGACTCCTGCAGCCCGAGGACGTAGGTGAAGTCCTCGGGCCAGTCCTGGAACATGCGGAGCTCGGTGGAGCCGGGGTTGCCGAACAGTGTCGTCAGGCCGGTCTGCCGGAAGAAGTCGAAGACGGCGTCGCGGACCGTGAATTCCGTCCCATGCCGGGCCGTGCTCATGTGCTCTCCGTTCTGCGGGCCGATCGATGCCATGCCAGCGAGCGGCGTTCCACCGCCAGGAGCATCATGTTGAGCACGTAGCCGAGGATTCCGAGCAGGACGATGCTCGCCCACACCGTCGGCAGGTCCGACCGGCTCTGGGCGTCGTTCATCATGTACCCGATGCCGTTGGTGGTCCCGGGCAGCAGCTCGGAGAACACCATCAGGATCAGCGCGAGCGACAGGCTGAGCCGCAGCCCGGCGAAGACCTTGGGCATCGTGGACGGCAGGATGATCTTGAAGAGCCGGGTGGCCGCCGACAGCCTGAACACCCGGGCGGTGGCCAGCTGCAGCTGGTCGACCGAGCGCGCGCCGTCCGCCGTGTTGAGCAGGATCGGCCAGATCGCGCTGAAGATGATCGAGGCGAGCTGCATCGGCGTGCCGAACGTGAACAGCACGACGAAGACCGGGGCGAGCGTCGGAGGCGGGATGACGCGGAAGAACTGGAACAGCGGGTCCAGGTAGGCGAACATCCGGTCGGAGCGGCCGAGCAGCAGCCCCAGCGCCACGCCGACGACGGTCGCGGCGGCGAGCCCGACGGCCATCCGGGCGAGACTGGGCAGGATGTTGTCCGTCGCCGTGGAGGTCAGGAACAGGTGCGACACCGGCCCGGAGAACCACAGATGGTACATCTGCTTGACGATCTTCGAGGGCGGCGGGAAGAACACGCTCTTCGCCGCGCGCGTGCCGATCTCCCAGAGGACGACCACGACGATCAGGGCGAGCCAGCGGTGCAGGACCCCGGCGAGCACGCCCAGGCTGTAGCGGGCCGGCCTGGTGTCGGCGCCGGTGGTGGCAGCGGTGGTACTGCTCATGACCGACCTCCCGACTGCGCGGCGTGCCAGCGGAACAGCCGCTGCTCGGCCTGGACGAGCAGGGCGTTGATGATCAGGCCGAGGGCGCCCGCCCAGACGGTGCCGGCCAGCACGTCCTTCGCGCTGTCCGTACCGTTCTCCGCCTGCGCGATGAAGATCCCGATGCCCTGGCCGAAGCCCGACAGGATCTCGGTGCCGACCGCGAGGATGAGGGCGACCGCCGCGGCCAGCCGGATGCCCGTCGCGATGAACGGGGCCGCGGCCGGGAGCGAGACCCGCCACATGACCGCCAGCCGGCCGAAGCCGAACGTGCGCAGGGTCTCCTTGGCCACCGGGTCGACGTCCTGCAGGCCGTAGATGGTGTTGTACAGCACCGGCCAGAGCGAGGCGTACACGATGAGCGTGCTCTCGGTCCTGATCCCCGCGCCGAGGATGAGGCCGACGAGGGGGATGAGCGCGACGGAGGGGATGGGCCGCAGGAATTCGAGGATCGGCCGGAGCGCGACGCCGACGGCGGGAACGCCGCCGATCAGGAGGCCGAGCGGCACTCCGCCTGCTACGGCGATCGCCAGCCCGAGGGCCCACGCCTTGATGGTGCTGAGGAGGTTCGTCTGGAAGTCCGGGTCGGCGGCCAGGCCGACCGCCCGCGCCAGGATGTCGGAGGCGGGCGGGAGATAGGAACGGTCGACGATCCCCGCCCGGCCGAGGATCTCGCTCGCGGCCACAAGAATCGCGAGCCCGACGGCCCCGCGCAGCCACCTTCCGCTGCGCGAGAGCCGCCGGGTTCGCGGGTTGTGCTCGGTCATACCTCTGTGATCACTTGCCTGAGGGACTGAAGATGAGGCTCTTGGCGTCGATCTTGCTCTTGAGCAGGCCGTTCGTCTGCATGAGGTCGAGCAGCCGCTGGATGCGCGCCGGGTTGATGTCCGACGCGTAGCCGGGCAGGCTCAGGACGGACGCCGTCTGCGCGTCGACGTGCGCATACCCGGGGAGCACCGACTCGACCTGCTTGCGGTCGCTCGACGCGATCTGCTGCCCCTTCTCGAGCGCCCGCTGGAACGCCGCCGCGGTCTTCGGGTACTTCGTCACCCAGCTCTCGGTCGAGAAGTAGCCGCTGACCGGCAGGTCGGTGACCGGGGCGCCGCCGACGTCGAGGACCATCCGCGCGCCGAGCTTGCGCTGCATGTCCGTGCCGAAGGGCTCGGCGGTCAGCGCGACGTCGATCTGGTGCTTCTGCAGCGCGGCGCCCATCTGCGGGAACAGGACCTGGACGTAGTGGACCTTCGAGGGGTCGACGTTGTTCGCCTTGAGGACCTCGTTGAAGGTCAGGCTCTGGATGTTGTTGGGAATGTGGACCGCGATCTTCTTGCCCTCGAGGTCCTTCGGCTGCTTGATGGGCGAGTCCTTCGCCACCATCGCCGCCATGAACCGGGGGGCGGAATCCGCGGCGTCGGAGACGATGCGGATCTTCAGCGCACCTTGGGCATACATCTGAATGAACGAGACATAGTTACCGCCGGCGATGACGTCGACCTGTCCGTTCTTCAGCGCCGGCACAGCGTCGGTGCTCTTCGCTACCGGCACCAGCTTTACGTTGAGCCCTTCGGCTTGGAAGAGCTTCTGCTGCACGGCGACATGCAGACCCGCGGAGTCGACCACGGGCAGGGCCGCGACTGTGACGGTCTTCTTCTCGAGGCCACTTCCTGAAGAGGAGGACTTTGAGCCGCCCCCGCAGCCCACGGCAAGGGCGGCGGTGAGAAGAAGACTCGTGAGGAGGGCGGGGCGAGACCCAAACCGTCTCATGGCGCTCCTTTGTAGGAGAAGAGGGGAAGAGGGAGCAAGCGGGGTAACGGGGGTCGCGCGCGCGGTCAAGCGTCTGTCAACTCGACAAACCGCTTTTTGGCGCGAACAGGGGGGAGGTTACAGCACCAGTCCCCAGATGCGCAGTGGACAGAACCGCACTTGTTTACCTTCCGTCAAGAGAGATTTGTCCCGGTATGCCCCATGTGTACCGATCTCACGGTGTTGCGACCCTCGAAGCGCGCTCTGTGTCCGTCTGGGGTCCCATGTGTGCCGATCTGGGACGGTCGCGACCGGGCCCGGCGGCCCCTTCGGCCGCCGGGCCGGGGGCCGTGTCCAGGCATCCGTGGCCGCCCGTCGCCGGTCCCTTGCGAACCGTGAAATCGCCGTCGTCCATTGCTGAGTGCGATGACTGCCGTCAACATGCCGTCTAATATCACGCAGAATGAATGGCGAATTACGTTCCGTTAGTGGTGGTTGAGCGAGTTTCGGTTACACTGAGCGGCGATGAGGTTACTCCTACATCAAACCGGCTTGCAGTATTTGGATCTCTTTGCGAGTGGTCCCCGCTGTGTGCTGCAATGTCGGACGCTGGACGGAAGACGCGATGGACCCCCTAGTCAGCGCCTCCTTTTCTAACCAGCACGGATCCTTACCGTGAGAGGGTGTAAACGCCAAGTGCGGATGCAACCAAACGACGAACCTGGTGACCGCACTCCGCTGCCGATGGCGGTGGAGGATGGCGGCACCTCGCCTTCCGGGTCTGCGGGGCCCGGCAGCAGGTTCCGGCTGCGTAACTGGCGCGTGCGACAGCGGTTGATCGCCCTGATCCTGATCCCGACGGTCGTCGCGCTCGCCTTCGGTGGGCTGCGAATCGCCACCTCTGTCAGCCAGGAGCAGTCATACAGCCGGGTCGAGCGGCTGGCGGAGCTGGGCAGCCAGATCACGACTCTCGTTCACGCTCTCAGCAGCGAACGAGACCTGACGGCCGCCTACATCTCGGCCAACCGTGATCCCGCGTTGCTCTCGCAGGTGGAGCAGTCGTACCCGAAGGCCGACGCTGCCGCTGTGCAAGTGCGGAAGCTCGCCGACGGCATCAACGCGTCGTACGGCGCGCAGGTCGTCGCGAACACCACCCGCATGCGGAACCGGCTGGAGGCCATCAGCAACCTGCGCCAGAACGCCGCCAAGACCAAGATGCCGGCGTCGTCCGTGATCCTCGTCTACTCCGAGTCGATCCAGGACCTGCTGGCCTTCAACGACGTCATCTCCCAGGGCGTCGCGGACGAGAAGCTCTCCAACTCCGTGCGAGCCCTCGTGGCCCTCTCGCGCGCCAAGGAGCAGGCCTCCGAGCAGCGCGCGGTCCTGTACTCGGCCGCGCTGGGCGGCTCCATCGGCGTCAGCGACATGACGTCCCTCTCCGCGGCCGTGGCCCGGGAGGACAGCGAGATCGCCTCCTTCCGCGAGGCCGCGACGTTCGATCAGGCCCAGCTGTTCGACGACACCGTCATCGGCCCGCAGGTCGACAACTCGGCCGTGCTCCGGCAGCGGGCGATCTCCCTGGGCCTCGGCGGCAAGGCCGCCAAGCGCCTGGACCTCGATCCCCAGACGACCGATGACGCCGGAGAGTGGCTCAAGGCGTCGACCGCGAAGATCGACCTGATGCGCCAGGTCGAGAAGAAGCTCGCCGATCAGGTCATCGCGGGCAGCAAGGACCGCCGGGACGGCGCCCTGCAGTCGGCGATCCTCAACGTCGCCGCGATCGTCATCGTCCTCATCCTGGTCCTGATCGTCACCCTGGTGATGGCGCAGTCCCTCGTCAGCCCGCTCCGCCGGCTTCGCTCCGGCGCGCTGGACGTCGCGAGCCACCGCCTGCCGGAGCTGGTGCGCCGGCTGCGCGACCCGGAGGCCGGCAACGAACCGATCACGGTCGAGCCGATCGCCGTCCAGAGCACCGACGAGATCGGTGAGGTCGCGCGCTCCTTCGACGAGGTCAGCCGCGAGGCCGTACGCCTGGCGTCCAACGAGGCGCTGCTGCGAGGCAACGTCAACGCGATGTTCGTCAACCTCTCCCGCCGTAGCCAGTCGCTGATCGAGCGCCAGCTGCGGCTGATCGAGGACCTGGAGCAGAGCGAGCAGGACTCCGCCCGGCTGGAGGCCCTGTTCAAGCTGGACCACCTCGCGACCCGTATGCGGCGCAACGGTGAGAACCTCCTCGTTCTCGGCGGCCAGGAGCAGACGCGCCGCTGGAACAAGCAGGTCGCGCTGGTCGACATCGTCCGGGCCTCGCTGTCCGAGGTGGAGCAGTACGAACGGGTCACCCTGCGGATCCAGGACGACGTCTCGGTCATCGGCCGGGTCGTCAACGACCTCGTGCACCTGGTGGCCGAGCTGGTGGAGAACTCCACGACCTTCTCCCCGGAGCACACGAAGGTCGCGGTGTCGGGCCACCTGCTCAGCGGCGGCGGCGCGATGCTCCAGATCTCCGACAACGGCGTCGGCATGTCGCCGGAGGAGCTGGAGGAGGCCAACTGGAAGCTGGCCAATCCGCCGACCATCGACGTCTCGATCTCCCGGCGGATGGGCCTGTTCGTCGTCGGCCGGCTGGCACAGCGCCACGGCATCCGGGTGGAGCTGCGCGCTGCCCTGTCGGGCGGCCTCACCGCGTTCGTGATCCTCCCCGCGAACGCCATCCACGGCCAGGACGCGAATCAGCCGAGCCCCCGGCGCCTCGACTCGCCGATGGAGGCGGCGGTCCGCCGGCCGCTCGCGGCCGAGGCGCCCGCCGCGCGCGGGCAGCTGTCCCGGGGCCCGGAGCCGGTCGCCGCCGCACCGGTGCCGGACACGCCGTGGGAGCCCGCGCGGAACTTCACCGAGCCGGAACCCGACACCGCGCCGTTCGAGAGGCAGGCGCCGCGCGCCCCCAGGGAGGCGCCGCGGAACCCGGCCGAGCCGCCCCGGAACCCGTCGGAACCGGTCTGGAACCCCCGGGAGGCCGCACGGCCGCCGGCGGAGCCGGCACACGACCAGGCCGAGCCGCCGCAGGGATCGCCGCTGCCCAAGCGCAAGCCGGCGAGCACTTCGCCGCCCGGACGGAGCGCCGCGCCATCGGCGCCGGGCCGCTCGGGTCCCCCGGCGGGCGCTCCGCCCGCGGCGCGTCCGGCGCGACCGCAGAACCCGCCGTTCCCCCCGGCGCGGCAGCCGGCTCGGCCATCGGTGACGGGATCGACGCCCGACGCGAGTCGTTTGGGCGACGAGAACGGAGGACGTTCCCCTATCTTCGAGGCAATGCAGTCGGAATGGTTCCAACGCCGCAAGACAGGATCAATGGCCAAGTCTGAGTCGCCCCCTCCGCAGGAATGGTCCTCGCCAGCAGACGAGGGATTCCGTGCGGCGGAGACGGTGCGCGCCCCCGCGGTGGGTGGGAAGACCGCGGCCGGCCTGCCGAAACGGGTCCCCGGAAACAACCGGATCCCCGGATCGGTAGGCTCGGCGAGGCCGGCGCCACCACAGCCTCAGCAATCGGTCCAACAACCGGTCCAGTCGGCCCGGCCGGCCTTCCAGCCGCCGGAAGCCGAAACGGTACGGAACCGATTCTCCAGCTTCCAGCAGGGCGTACGCAGGGGTCGCGCCGCGATCCGGCCCGAAGATGATGAACGGGAGAACCAGTGAACAGCCGCCAGGATCTCAGTTGGCTGGTGACCACATTCGTCGAGCGCGTCCCGCGTGTCGCGCACGCGGTCGTGGTGTCCTCCGACGGCCTGCCGATGGCGTACTCCGAAGGCTTCCCGGCCGACCGCGTCGACCAGCTCGCCGCGATCGCCTCTGGGTTGACCAGCCTCACGCAGGGTGCGGCGCGGATCTTCGAGGGCGGGGCGGTCACCCAGACCCTTGTGGAGATGGAACGCGGTCTCCTCTTCGTGATGGCTATCAGCGATGGCTCGGTGCTCGGCGTCCTCGCCGCGCCCGACTGCGACATGGGATTGGTGGCCTACGAAATGGCACTGCTCGTCGAGCGCGTCGGTCGGGTGCTGACCCCGGCGCTGCGCGCGGAACCAGGGATCGGTTAAGGGTGGACGGCGGCCGGTACGGAAACCGGGACTTCGGCGCGTATCACGGGTCGGGCTCCGGACCGCACCACAACCCGCCGCCGGGGCCGCCCCCGCAGCCCTCGGAGACGGGAGAATCGAGCTCGCTGGTACGGCCGTACGCCGTCACCGGCGGGCGTACCAAGCCACGGTACGACCTGCCCATCGAGGCGTTGATCTCGGCGGCGCCGTACCCCCGCCGGGACATCACCACTCTCACTCCTGAATTCAAAGCCATCATCGATCTATGCCGGAACTGGCGTTCGGTGGCGGAGGTGTCAGCGCTGCTGAGGTTGCCGCTCGGCGTCGCGCGTGTGCTCATCGCTGACATGGCACACGAAGGTCTGGTGCGGGTGCACCAGTCCCCCTTCACCGAGGGACAGCCCGACCTCCAGCTGCTGGAAAGGGTTCTCGTTGGACTTCGCAAGCTCTAGTCCGGGCGGCGCCGTCTCGCCCGGCATGACCTCCGTAAAGATCATCGTCGGAGGCGGCTTCGGTGTCGGGAAGACGACCTTCGTCGGCTCGGTCTCGGAGATCATGCCGCTGACGACCGAGGCCGTGATGACGTCGGCCAGCACCGGGGTCGACGACCTTTCCGCGACGCCGGACAAGACGACCACCACGGTGGCCATGGACTTCGGCCGGGTGAGCCTCGACCAAGAGCTCATCCTGTACCTGTTCGGTACGCCCGGTCAGCACCGGTTCTGGTTCATGTGGGACGACCTGGTGAAGGGCGCGATCGGCGCGGTCGTCCTCGTCGACACCCGCCGGCTGGCCGACGCCTTCCCGGCGGTCGACTACTTCGAGGAGTCGGGCCTGCCGTTCGTCGTCGGCGTCAATGGCTTCGACGGCGTCTACAACCACGGCATCGAGGACGTACGGGAGGCGCTGACCATCGGGGCGCACGTCCCGATCGTCACCTGCGACGCCCGGAACCGCGAGTCGACCAAGGTCACGCTCATCACGCTCGTCGAGCACGCCTTGACCATGCGGGCGAGGGGCGTACCGATCAACCACTGAACCCGGTTCGCCGCCTAATACCTGATGTTGCATCATTGTCCGACGTGACTGAAGCTTCGACGTACACCTCCTATGTCGCCATCGGCGACAGCTTCACGGAGGGCCTGGAGGACCCGGCCCCGGCCGCGGGCTACCGCGGCTGGGCCGATCGGCTCGCCGAGCACCTCGCCGCCGAAGGTCCCGGACTCCGCTACGCCAACCTCGCCGTCCGCGGTCGGCTGCTGCGGCAGATCGTCGACGAGCAGGTGCCCCGTGCGGTGGAACTGCGGCCCGACCTGATCACGTTCGCCGGCGGAGGCAACGACCTGCTCCGGCCCGGCGCCGACCCGGACGCGCTCGCGGCGATGTTCGACGCCGCCGTCCGGCGGCTGCGTGAGACCGGCGCCGAGGTGGTGATCTTCACCGGCTTCGACCCCCGGGACGTGCCGGTCCTGCGCCGCATCCGCGGCAAGGCGGCCATGTTCAACCTGCACCTGCGCGCCATCGCGGACCGCCGCGACTGCCACCTGGTCGACCTGTGGTCGATGCGGCTGCTGCTCGACCCGCGTGCCTGGGCGCAGGACCGCATCCACCTGTCCCCAGAGGGGCACCGCCGGGTCGCCCTCGCCGCCTGCGAGGCGCTGGACGTACCCGTGACGGGAGACTGGCGCGATCCCTGGCCGTCGGCGCCGCCGGTCGACTGGCTCACCTCCCGTCGGAACGACCTGCAGTGGGCCCGCGCGTACCTCCTGCCGTGGATCCAGCGGCGCCTGCAGGGCCGCTCGTCGGGCGACGAGGTCGTCGCCAAGCGCCCGGACCTGCTCCCACTCTGAGCCGCGGCCGTACGGCCTGGGCCCCGGAACTGCTCTGAGCCGGGCCGCCCGCTCCGAGCGGCTGTACGGATCGCCGCGATCGTGGTGATCTTTTAAGGTCTGGCGGTCTTGACGCATGCGTCCGATGATGAGATGACAACGTTGTCGTCTTATTGGACCGAAGGGGACGCATGCGGCCGACCATGAGGGACGTCGCCCGGCGGGCGGGGGTCAGTCTCAAGACGGTGTCCCGCGTCGTGAACGGCGAGGTGGGCGTCCGGCCGGACACCGCGGAGAAGGTGAACGACGCCATCGCCGCGCTGGGGTTCCGCCGTAACGACATCGCGCGGGCTCTGCGCGGCGGGAAGCGCACGCGCAGTCTCGGGCTGGTCATCAAGGACGTCGGCAACCCCTTCTACTCGCAGATCGCGCGGGGCGTCGAGGAGGTCGCCCGCGCCCACGACCTGTTCGTGATCTCTGGGTGCTCCGACGAGGACCCCGCCCGCGAGCGGCACCTCATCCGCTCGCTGTGCGAGCGCCGCGTCGACGGGCTGCTCGTGGTCCCGTCCGCCGCCGACCACCGCTACCTGATCCCGGAGCTGAAGATGGGCACCGCGGCGGTGTTCATGGACCGTCCGCCCGAGGAGGCCATCCAGGCCGACGTCGTCCTCATCGACAACGTCGGGGGAGCGCGGGCCGGCGTCGAACACCTGATCGCGCACGGGCACCGCCGCATCGCCTGCCTCGCCGACCTGCCCGGTATCTTCACCGCCCGCGAACGCCGCCGCGGCTACGACGAGGCACTCCAGGCCCACGGCATCCCGGTCGACGAGTCACTGGTCCGCCTCGGCCCGCACGACGTGGCCGGGGCGGAGGCCGCGATCGCCGAGCTGCTGGCCCTCGGAGACCCGCCGACCGCCGTGTTCACCGGCAACAACCGGCTGACCATCGGGGCCCTGCGCGCCATCCAGGCGGCCGGTTCGAGGACGGCTCTCGTCGGGTTCGACGACTTCGAGCTCGCCGACATGCTGGCCACACCCGTGACCGTGGTGGCGCACTACCCGGCCGAGATGGGCCGCCGCGCCGCCGAGCTGCTGTGCCGGCGCATGGACGGGGAGGACCTGCCGCCTCAGCGCGTGCTGCTGCCGACCCGCCTGATCGTCCGTGGCTCGGGGGAGTCGCCGCCGCTCTGACCCACAGGAAGGTGCACCGTTGACCGAACCACTGCTGGAGGCACGAGGCGTCACCAAGCGCTTCGGCCACGTCCAGGCCCTGCGCGGGGCCGCCTTCACCGCCCATCCGGGTGAGGTCGTCGCCCTGATCGGCGACAACGGTGCCGGAAAGAGCACCCTGGTCAAGACGCTGTCCGGCGCGCTGCGGCCGGACGCCGGGCAGCTCCTCCTCGACGGCCGGCCCGTGGAGTTCGCGAGCCCGGTCGACGCGCAACGGCGGGGCATCGAGACGGTCTACCAGGATCTCGCGCTCGCCCACGACCTCGACGCCGCCGCGAACCTGTTCCTCGGGCGGGAGGTGACCCGCTTCCCGCTGCTGAACATCCTCGACCGGGGCGCGATGCGCCGGCGGGCGGCGGAGGCGTTCGACGAGCTCGGCATCCGGCTGCCCGACATGTCCGCGCCCGTACGGCAGCTGTCCGGCGGGCAGCGCCAGTGCGTCGCGGTGGCACGGGCCGTGGCCTGGGCGTCGAAGGTGGTCTTCATGGACGAGCCGACGGCGGCCCTCGGCGTCGTCCAGCGCAAACAGGTGCTCGATCTGATCCGCCGCGTCCGCGACCGGGGCGTCACCGTGGTGCTGATCAGCCACAACATGCCGGAGGTGCTCGCGGTGGCCGACCGCGTGGAGGTGCTGCGGCTCGGCCGCCGCGTCGCCCGCCTCACCGCCGCCGACACCTCCGTCGAGGAGCTCGTCTCCGCGATGACAGGCGGCCTGGATCAAGGGGAGGCGGCGTGACTTCCATGACCGAGACGTACGACACGGCCGAGGAGACTCGTCGGCGGGGGCCGGCGATCCTGCGCAGCAACACGCTGTGGACGCTCGCCGTCCTGGTCGCACTGTTCGTGTTCTTCGCCGTGCTCAAGCCGGCGGAGTTCGCCACGACCTTCAACATCCGCAACGTCCTCACCGAGTCGGCGATCCTGCTGGTGCTGGCGGTCGGGATGACGTTCGTCATCGTGACGGCGGGGATCGACCTGTCCGTCGGCTCGGTGCTGGTGTTCTCGGGTGTCGTGGCGGCCAAGACGATGGTCGCGCTGGGCGGTACGACGGCGGGCTGGGGCGGGATCCTCCTCGGTGCGCTGGCGGGGATCGGCTGCGGCCTCGGCTGGGGGATCGTCAACGGCCTCCTCGTGGCCAAGGCGAAGATCCCCTCTCTGATCGCGACGCTCGGCACGCTCGGCGTCGCGCTGGGGCTCGCTCAGGTCATCACCAACGGCAGCGACGTCAACCGGATCCCGTCCAAGCTCTCCAACGTGATCGGCTTCGGCCTCGTCGCCGGCGTGCCGTGGCTGGTCATCATCGCGGGCCTGATCGCGGTCCTGTTCGGCCTGCTGCTCACCTTCTCCCGGTTCGGGCGGCACACGTACGCGATCGGCTCCAACGCCGAGGCGGCACGGCGCGTCGGCATCAAGGTCGACCGGCACCTGATCAAGGTGTACGCGCTGTCGGGGCTCCTGTCCGGAGTGGCGGGGGTCCTGTCCTTGGCGCACTACAGCACGACGACGATCGCCAGCCACACCTCCGACAACCTCGGCGCGATCGCCGCGGTCGTCATCGGCGGGGCGAGCCTGTTCGGCGGCGTCGGCGGGATCGGCGGGACGGTGATCGGCGTCCTGATCCCCGGTGTCCTGCGCAACGGTCTCATCATCCTCGGGGCACAGCGGTTCTGGCTCGACGTGGCGGTCGGAGCCGTACTGGTCGTCGCCGTCTTCTTCGACCAGTTGCGCCGTCGGGCGCGAGAACACGAATAGAGGGAGGTACGTCGGTGAACAGGTATGTCGTCGTCGCATCGGTGCTCGCGCTGGCCGTGACCGGAGCCTGCGGCTCGGACTCCTCGTCCGGCGGTACGTCGGGCGGTGCCAAGAAGATCACCCTGATCCAGGGCATCGCGAACGAACCGTTCTACATCTCCATGTACTGCGGGGCGAAGGAGGAGGCGGCCAAGCAGGGCGTCCAGCTCAGCGTTCAGGCCCCCGCGCAGTGGGACGTCGCCCAGCAGACCCAGGTGGTCACCTCGGTCGCGGCCTCCCGGCCCAAGGCGGTGCTGATCGCGCCGGTCGACAAGGACGCCATGGCCGGACCGGTCCGGCAGCTGGGCGGCAACGGCAGCAAGGTGATCTTCGTGGACACCGACCTGTCCGACCAGTCCCTCGGCTTGTCCCGGATCTCCTCGGACAACAAGCTCGGCGGGCAGCTGGCCGCCCAGACGCTGGCCAAGCAGATCGGTGACAAGGGCAAGGTCGTCGTCCTGGCTCCCAAGAAGGGCATCGCGACCACCGACGACCGGGTCACCGGCTTCAAGGAGGAGATCGCCAAGCACCCGAACATCAAGCTCGTCTCGGAGCAGTACCCCGGCGACGAGGCGGGCAAGGCCACCGAGATCGTCAACGGCGAGCTGTCCAAGAACCCCGACCTGTCGGGCATCTTCGCGGCGAACCTCGTGACCGGGGAGGGCGCGGGGGCCGCGCTCAAGCAGGCCAAGAAGACCGGTGCCGTGAAGCTGGTCGAGTTCGACGCCAGCCCGAAGCAGGTCGAGGACCTGAAAGCCGGCACGATCCAGGCGCTGATCAGCCAGGAGCCGCTGGACATCGGCCGCCAGGGGATCGACCAGGCCGTCGCCGCCCTCGACGGCAAGCCGGTCACCAAGCAGATCAAGACCCAGCTCGTGGCGGTCACCAAGGACAACGTCGACCAGCCCGACATCGCCAAGTACCTCTACAAGCAGAGCTGCTGAAACCCTCCGGACCGCTGCGGTCCGTCCGGCGCACCCCGGACGGACCGGGCGGCGCGGCGAGGCCAAGGGCGTGTCTGACAAATCCCGTTCGTAGCGAGCGTCGTCTGGGCGCCGCGCGGCCGGACAGCGGATTCGCCAGACACGCCCTAGCTTGCGGAGTCGAGCAGGGCGACGGCGGCCGGTGTGGGGCTGTGCATCGCGAACGAGCCCATCCGCTGCGTCGTGATGAGACCGGCCTCGCGGAGCACGGTGGCGTGCTGGCTCGCCGAGGCGTTCGACACGCCGACGCGTGCCGCCAGCTGCGTGGTGGTGCACGCCTCGACGGCGAGCGTCGACAGGATGACGGCCCGGGTACGGCCGATCAGGGCTGCCAGGGAGCCGGTCGCCACGCGCTCCGACTCGAGCGCGGACCGGGCGAGCTCCCGGGCGATCGGGAACACCAGGGTCGGCTGTGGCCCCGGGTCCGTCAGCATGATCGGGTCTTTCCAGCAGAAGTAGGACGGCACGAGGAGCAGCCCGCGCCGTTCTAGGTGCACGTCGCGATCGACCGGATAGGGCAGTTCGAGGACCGGCTGTCGCCAGCGAGCCTGCGGATGCAGTCCGGTCAGCAGCCGGGTGACTCCCGTGTGTCGCAGCGTCCGGCCGCGAGCGGCGAGATCCGCGTGCACCTGCCGGTCGATCCGCCGGGCGAACGGCGCCACGGCGGCCCGGTGGTACTCGCGGATCGCCTCGGTGAGCCGCCGCACGGCCCGCCGTGATCCATCGGCCAACGCCTGGACGGGGCTCGAGAGGCGACGCGCGGGGGCCAGCTTGGCGATGTCGGCCCGGATCCGCGGCGCCGGGGTTGCCAGAATCCGCTCCATTCCGTCATCCAGCCCGTTGCCGCCTGGAGTCAGGAAATCGGGGGAGTAGCCGCGGGGCGGTGCCAGCTCCAGGAGCCAGTGCGCGGACGTCGGGAACCGCGCGCGGGCCAGCTGCCGCCACGGGTCGAACACGACGGATCCGTCCTGGTCAGCGAGCTTGTGCAGGCTCAGAAGCACGTCCCATGTCGGGTCGGACCCGGTGGCGAGCCGGGTCCGGCCGATATCTTCGAGAGTGAAGTGAATCCGCAGCATAAGACCCCCGTGTGGCCGCTGTGTCGTCGGGCGATATCTTGACGCCCGGCCTTCCACACCCGGTGCCGACGTGTCCGGATCCGGCCACCGCTTCAGAAAAATTCGAAACGTCCGGCCCGGCCATCCGGCTGCCGGGCCATCCGAACACCGGCCGCCCGCCGGGCTCTTCGACCGCGCGTTTCCGGGGCTACGCCGCCTAAGCGCCCGCGAGGACGGCGCGCAGCGATGTCACGAACGCTCCGGGATCTTCGGCGAAGCCGACGTGGCCGCCGGGGAACATCGTCGGCTCGATGCCCAGCGCCGCGGCGAGGGCGGTCGAGGTGAGATCGCAGAGCTGGCCGCTCGACGCCTCGCCGATGCCGATCACGATGCGGGGCGTTCCGGCGCGAAGGGCGGTGATGTCGGGCCGCCAGCGGGTGGTCGGGCGCAGTTCGTGCGTGAAGAAGCGGTGTTCCTGCGCGAGCTCCCGCGCGTCGCGCTCACCTCCGTACATCTGCTCGAAGACCTCGTCGGGCAGCGTGATGCCGGCCGAGGCCAGGAACTTCCGGTGGGCCCCGAGCCGATCCCCGGACAGGAAGGTGGCGATCATGTCCTCCGTCCGGGCGTGCCGTCCGTCGCGGTCGTCGAGCAGCTCGATGAGCGGCGGCTCATGGGCGATGACGGTGTGGACCAGCTCCGGATGGGCCTGGGCGAGTGCCAGGACGCTGACGGCGCCGCCGCTGGAGCCCAGCGCCGCCGCCGGTCCCGCGTCCAGGTGCGCGATGAGCCGGGCGAGGTCGTCGGCGCGTAGCTCGGGGGTGGAGTCCCGGTCCGGGTCGTCGACCGGGCTGCGCTCGACGCCGCGCGGGTCGGTGGTGAGCACGGTGTGGTCGGCGGCCAGCAGGTCGGCGAGTGGCGCGAAGGGCCTGGCGTCCATCGGGGCGCCGACGAGCACCACGAGTGGGCCCTCGCCCCGGACCTCGTAGTACAGCCGTGCGCCGGGCGCCTCGAGAGTCCCGACGGCGGGCGCGGTCGCTGTGTGATCCATGATTTCTCCTGGTCGGTGACGGGGTAGGCACTGTCACCGATACTGACCGCCGAGACGCGGCGGATTCGTCGCTCACCGGCGAACTTCTTCGGCGGAGCGATCCAGGCGATTCCTCTGGCGAGCGGCGGCGGGACGGCGTCCGTACGGCTCTTCCGGCGGAGCCGTGCGGAGACGGCTTCCAAACGGTCAGCCGTACCGTCGCCGGCGGACGGCGTACGCCACCGTGACGGCCGCCAGCAGCGGCCCCCAGGCGACGAGCGGCAGGTAGCACGCGGCCAGGATCACGGCCTTGGCGCCGTGCGGCATCTCCGGATCGCCGCTCGACGAGAAGCCGAAGATCAGCCGCGTCCAGATCAGCATCAACGCGAGCGACCCGAGCGACGCCGGGATGATCGCCGCCAGCGGGTGGACCCGCCTGCCCCGCAGGAACGGCACCCACCGCGGCCAGATCTCGCCCCACGGCCGGACGAGGCCCATGCCGAGGAACGCCACCGTCTCGGACACGGCGGTCAACGCGATGACGTACGGCAGCATGTACCAAGGGCCGTGCCGCGGGTCCATGGAGCCGGTGAACCCCGCCGGAAGGCCGAGCCCGAACAGGATCCGCCAGATCCCCGACGGAAGCGCGCACCACATCGTCGCCTGCGCGGCCCAGTCGGCCCACCGCGGCACCCTGCCTCTGGTCCGCGGCTCGGCGTCGACCGGCACCTCGACGGCGGTCATCGCACGCTCCCGACGGTCCGGTCCGTAGCGGCGTGCCCGGGCTCGCCCGATCCGGTGGCCAGCATCGCTCCCGCGATCAGGGCCGTGAGCGCGGCGACCAGCGCCAGCTTGATCTTCAATTTTCGGTTCGGTCGGGACATCGCGCACTCCTGCGTCACGGGGTCGGGCCATGCGATCCACGATCCCGCCCGCCCCGTCCCCGGCACCTCCCCCGTACGAGCCACCGGCCTCCCCCGGGAGGAGTGACACGAGCCCTGGCACCGGGGCACGGCGGCGTCCACTGCCGAGCGGGCCGATGGGCCGCATCGTTCCCTATTTTCCTCTAAGATAGGGAACGATGACGGAAGAAATGTACTCGGTTGAGCAGGTGGCCGACCGGCTTGGGCTGCATGTGCGCACCGTGCGCGGCTACATCCGCACCGGACGGCTCAAGGCCGTGCGCATCGGTAAGCAGTACCGCATCGCCCGTGCGGACCTCGACGCGCTGGTCGGGCGGCCGCAGGCGGCGGCGGACCGGCCCGCCGGCGTCCCCCACGTGGAGGTGTCGAGCATCGTGCAGATCGACGGCGTCGACCGGGCCACGGCCGACCGGCTGAGCACGCTCGTCCTGGCCGGCACGAACACCGCCCCTGACCCCGCGCACCCCTTGCGTGTCCAGGCCGTCCACGACGAGGAGCGGAACCGCATGAAGATCGTGATACTGGGAGGCGCGGCCGTCACCGCCGACGTGCTTCAGTTGCTCGATTCCGTGCTCGACGCCGAGAGCGGCCTGTTCGCGAGGGAGGCCGACGGTGGCTGACGTGATCCAGGAGCGGGCCGGAGTGCAGGTGCTTCTGTGCGACCCGGCAGGGCCGTCCATCGCCACCACGGAGGATGCGCTGGACCTCATCGGCGCGGCGTTTCTGGGCGCCGAGATGGTGGCCGTGCCCGCGAGCCGGCTGGACGAGCACTTCTTCTCGCTGGGCAGCCGCTTCGCCGGCGAGGTCATGCAGAAGTTCGTGACCTACCGGCTGCGCCTGGCCGTCGTCGGCGACATCTCCCGGCATCTGGCGGGGAGTTCGGCCCTGCGCGCGCTGGTCCACGAGTCGAACCAGGCCGACCACATCTGGTTCGTCCCCGACCTCGACGCGCTCGACGCCCGGCTCCGCGCCGTCGCCTGAGCGCGTAGGCCGGGCGGGTCGACGGCGGCCCGCCCGGCCGTATGACGCGAGGTCACAGTTCCTTGTGGTCGACGTGGTCGAGGTGGACATCGGCCACCGGGCGGCTGGTCGTCACGGTGAAGTCGTCGACGGAGTCGAGCACGAAGGTCGGCGTGTCCGGCGCCTTGTCGATCTTGTCGTGGTGGAAGTCGGCGCGCTTGACGTCCCGCAGCACGATCGCCGGCCGGGTGTCCTGCTGCTGATACCTGACGTCGACGTTCTCGATGCTCACCTGATCGGCGTGCCGGATGAAGAAGCCGAACGCCGGCAGCGTGCCGAACATGGAGGGCTCGGGGTAGGCGTTCTCCAACTCGGGCGGGTTCTGGACCGCGTCCCCGGGGGTGAGGCCGCCGACCATCAGGTGGCGGACGTCGCTGATCCGCACGTCCTCGATGGGATGTCCGGGGATGCCGGCGATCGTGGACGGATAGTGGGGGTCGGCGCCGGTGACGGTGACATTGCTGATGCTGACCCGCCGTAGCGTGCCGATCTGGAGATCGGACGGCCCGCGCATGCGGGAGCCCAGCCGGAGGAAGAACGGCATCTGCACGTCGCGCATCGTGATGTTGCTGACCGTGATGTCCTCGAGGTGCCCGCCGTCGACGGTCTCCAGCGCCAGCCCGCGGCAGTTGTCGAACACCACGTTGGAGATGGCGATGTTCTTGAAACCGCCGTTCGCCTCCGTGCCGCACTTGATGCGGCCGGTGCGCCCGAACTTTCCCCTCTTGTACGTCCCGTCGTACAGCGTGCCGAGGTCGAAGCCGCTCACGAGGCAGTTGTCGATGGTGACGTTCTCGGTGTCCCGGACCTGGTTGAGCGCGTAGGAGCTCTTGAGCACGATCGCGTCGTCGTTGGGTGAGTTGACCATGGTGTTCGAGATCCGGACGTTCTTGCAGCAGTCGATGTCGATGCCGTCGCGGTTGGTGTCGATGACCAGGCCGTCGATCCGGAAGTTGTCCACGCCGGTCGGCAGGATGCAGAAATGGCCGCCGTTCAGCATGGTGACGTCCTGGATGAGGACGTTCCGGCACAGCCTCAGGGCGATCGCCTTGTTGCCCTGCAGCGGCTGGGACTCCTTGCTGCCTCCGCTCACCAGCCCCTTCCCGTCGATCACGCCGGGGCCGAAGATCGTGACGTTCGTCAGGCCTTCGCCCCAGATCAGGCTGTTGTGCCAGTGGCTGTGGCCGTAGTCCTGGTAGGGGTTGCCCGCGCCGGGCTCGGCCGGGTCGTAGCCCTGGGTGGCCGTCGGGGCCGCGGCGAGCAGCGTCGCCCCGTGCGCGATGTACAGCGCGACGTTGCTCTTCAATCGGATCGAGTAGCTGGCATAGGTGCCGGGGGGCAGGTAGACGGTGCCCCCCGGTCCGCCGTCCCTGTGGTCGGCCTTGGCCGCCGCGTCGATCGCCCGGTTGATCGCGGGGCTGTCGATCGTGACACCGTCGCCCTTGGCGCCGAATCGCCGGACGTCGAAGACCCGGCTCGGCCCGAAGGGGTCGATCGGCGGCACGGCGGGACTCGCGGCGGCGGTTCCCTCGGCCATCAGGGGGAGTGCGGCACCGGCCAGGCCCGCCGCGCCCGCGGTGACGATGCCGCGGCGGCTGAATGATCTACCCATGTCATCTCCTTCACGCTGATGCCACACAAACAGCAGAGATCCAATGGGTCAATCGCTGAAAACCTTTGCCTCTCCTGTTTGGCCCGCCTACCGGCTGATACATCCGATGTATTGCCGGATCCGGCCGTTGGGTTGACAGGGGCGAGACAGGGTCCTCGGCCGCGGCACCGGGTCAGCGGAAGTCGACCGTCGTCGCGGCCCCGACCGGCCGGGCGGGGACGGCGACCGTCAGCCTGCGGCGGGCGTCGTCGTACGACCAGCTCCCCTCCGGTGCCTGTACTCCGTCGATCCGTACGGCCGCCGGCCGGTCCGCGGCGGAGAAGACGACCGTCCACTGCCGCTGCGCCACCTGCCCGGGGAACCGGCCGCGCGCCGGGCCGATGCGCAGGACGTGCCCGCCGCCGTTCTCGGTGTACCGGAGCGTCGTCGTGGCCGAGGGATGGGAGCCGGCCGACCGTCCGTCGTCCTCGTACAGCGCGAACGAGCCGTCGGCGCCTCCGGCGACGTTCACCGTGACCTTGCTCAGCGGGTTCTGCACGTCGTTGGTCACATCGTCGGTACGCGTCGGGAGGATCCCGCCCGCCTTGACGAAGACCGGCATCGAGTTCCAGTCGGTCGTGACGTCCCGGGTGGCGGGGCCGCTGTAGGTCTTCCCGGTGAAGTAGTCGGTCCACTGGCCGGGCGGGAACCACACCGACGTCGTCGCGGTCGCGCCGGGCGAGGCCGCCGGGGCCACCAGCACGTCCGGGCCGTAGAGGTACTCCCGGCCCGCCGCGTCGTAGGCGCCCTGCTCGCCGGGGTACTCCAGGTACGTGGCCCGGGCGGCCGGCACACCGGTGTCCGCCGCCTCCTTGGCCAGCGTGTAGGTGTACGGGACCAGGTTCTCGCGGAGGTTGAGGAACCGCTCCGCCGCGACGCGAGCCTGCTCGCCGTACTGCCACGGCAGCCGGTCGCCGTGGTTGCTGTGCAGCCGCAGGATCGGCTGGAACGCCGCCAACTGCACCCACCGTACGTAGAGGTCGTCGGCGAGCTTGGGCCCGCCGTTGTGCCCGCCGATGTCATGGCTGATCGCCGACAGGCCGGTGGCGGCCGACTCGCCCTGCGTGTACCCGGCCTCGAACCGCAGCGTCTGCCAGTCCGAGGTGGTGTCGCCGGTGAAGTGCAGCGTGGTGCGCTTGTCCGCCCAGGGCCCGGTCGGCACCGCCGCCTGGCCGCTGTAGCCGCCGGCCTGCAGGGACCCGTACGCCCGGGAGAAGGCGAACCCGCGCCCGACGTTCTTCGCGGTGTCGGCGGCGTACTGCAGGTTGATCCACGCGTCGGGCGTCACGCCGGGCGTCGAGACCCGGGAGCCCTCACAGCACCAGTCCAGCCACCAGAAGTCCACGCCCTCCCGCTCCATGCGCTGGTGCAGCTCGAAGTAGGCCGCGAGCTGGTCGGGGTCGCCCCAGTCGAACGTGTGGCAGGTCTGTCCCGTAGGCGCGTTGCAGCCGGTGGCCGCCAGCTTCCCCTTGGCCGTGGCCTGCGCCTGCGCGAAACTCGGGTCGCCGCTCATGATGCTCGGGTGGATGTTCAGCGTGCCGTGCAGTCCCTGCGCGTGCTCCCAGGCGAAGAACGCCGCCGCGTCGGGGAACTTGCGCTTGTCGATCTGCCAGCCGTTCCAGGTGCTGGGCCACTTGAAGTCCGTGTCGGTGACGAGGACGTCGAGCGGGACGCCGTCGGAGCGGAACTTCGGCAGGATGGTGTTCTGGTAGTCGGCGGCGGTGAAGTCGTAGTACTCCGAGAACCACACGCCGTACGCCCACCGGGGGAGCAGCATCGACGGCCCGGTCAGCGTCTTGAGGTCGGCGAGCCCACGCTTGTAGTCCTGGCCGTACCCGAAGAGGTAGCCGTCCTGGTACGGCTTGCCGCCGTGGCCGGGCCGCGCGTGCACCGTCCGGGTCGCCGTGTCGAACATCGCGGATGAGGTGTCGTCGAGCAGGTACCACCCGTCGCGGTACAGCAGGCCGGGTGTGGTCAGTGCGCCACCGTCCACGCCGTCGAGGCTGCGCCGGTACCCGCCGAGCGGGCTGTGCACCGGCAGCACCGGCGACCCGGCCGAGGTGACGGCGACGGTGTCGAGGTTGACGTGACAGCTGTCCGCCGTCGGGCAGCCGATCGCGATCGTGTCGGAGCCCTTGGTCAGGGTCACCGGGACGGTGGCCGTCGACCAGGTGTCCCAATCGGCCGTCGGCGGCAGGGACGTCGTCGCGGCCGTGCCGCCGTTCACCGCCGTCGAGACCGTTCGCGGCGTTCCGGAGCCGTTGGCGTACCGGATCTGCAGCGCGTACGGCCCGTCGGCGGGGACGTTCCGCATCGCGATCGTGTCGGACGCGCCGGCCCGCTCCAGTCCGGCGACGAAGGCGTCACCGGAGTGGCCGTTGTGGTCGGCGGCACGCGTCGCGCCACCGCCGAGCGTGCCCGCCTCGGCCTCGCACACGATCCCGTAGTCGCACGGAACCGATGCCGGCGACGGGTACGTCGCGCCGGGCGCCGTGAGCGCCAGGCTGTCGATGTTCACGTTGCCCGAGTCGTTCGCGCCCCGCGAGACGACGAGCGTGTGCCGTCCGGCGGAGAGCTTCACGGCCGGGACGGAGACGAATCCCCAGGTGTTCCAGTCCGCGGTGGTCGGCATCGTGAGCGTCGTCGCCGCGCCGCCGTCGATCGCGGCGCTGAGCGTACGGGTCGTGTTCTTCCCGTCCCCGCCCACGCTGTTGGCGTACCGCAGCCGCAGGTCATAGGTGCCGGCGGCCGGCATGTCGAGGGGGTAGGTGAGCGAGCCGCCGGCGTCCTGGAACCCGGCGGCGAACCCCGTGCCGGTGTACCCGGTGTGGTCCGAGGCGACGGACACCCCGCCCTCGAGCAGGCCCTGTTCCGCCTCGCAGAGCGTCGCGGCGGCGCAGTCGACCGGCCCGCGGAAGGTCGGATGCGCGGTCACCGTCTGCGCCCCGGTCCGCAGGCGCACGGACACGTTGTCCGCGGTGAAGGGCCCGGAGCCGACCTTGTACCGCAGGGTCAGCTTGCCGGTGTCGATGGTCAACCAGCCGCCCGCGACCTTCTTGCGGTACGGCGTCCGGCCGAAGCCGTCCCGCCCGACCGCGTTGAACGTCGCGGCGTCGGTGAACACACCGTCGCCCGCGTACTCCATCCGGATCAACGTCGGGGAGAGCACTTCGAAGCGGGCGTCGCCCGACCGCACCGCCTGCCGGTCGGCCCGCCCTCCGGCCGCAGCGGCGGTCGCGGGCGGCGAACCGGCCACGACGAGGCCGGCCAGTGAGGCCAGCGCGACGCCGGTTCTGACCGGCTTGGATCGCGGTCCGGCCCGCCGACCCGGGCGGGGAACAGGGTTTCGGGCGAGGCGCATGCGGCGGAGGAGGCTCACGCCTGGACTATGAGCGGGATGATCACATTCGTCAATAGGCGATCAAAACCGATCGCCCGGCCCGGCCGTAAGCGGTCAAAAGCGAGTAGGCGGGCCCGGAGTCCAGTCCGCGCGTTCGAGGACATAGACGCGTACGTCTTCGTCATACGGGCCGATGATGTCGTCGTGGTGGCGCATGCCGATCTTGCGCATGATGTTGCCGGAGCCGTGGTTGGCGGGCTGGTAGCGCGCGGCCAGTCGCGCGGCGCCGTGGTCGGTGAACGCCTCGTCGCGGATGGCGGTCGCCGCTTCGGTGGCGATGCCCCGGCCCCAGTGGCGTGGGTCGACCCACCAGCCGATCTCGATCGCGGGCTCGTCCACACCGGGTAGGGGCTGGGGGAGACGGTTGAGGGCGGCGACGCCGATGACCGACTCGTCGTCGGCGTCGTTGAGGACGATGCCGCGCCAGCCGAAGCCGTGTTCCCGCCAGTGTTCCAGGATCGCGCCATGCCGGGTGATGGCGCGCTCGCGGTCCCACGGCCGGCCGTCCCCCAGATAACGGGTGATCCGCGGATCGGCACTGAGCCGGCAGAGGTCCTGCTCGAAGCGAGGGTCCCAAGGCGGCAGGGTGAGCCGCTCGGTGGTCAGCGTACGCATCGTCCAACCGTAAACGCCGCCACGGTCGTGCTTCATCTGCTTATCGCCCGGCTCCTGCGGTGCTTCGTTCCGCGTCGGTGGCCACCACCGACGCGGCCGCGCGGACGAAGGCGGCGATCGCCGGTGAGCGCGCGTCCTGGGGCCAGGCGACGGCCAGTGTGGCGGGCTGGAGATCGCTGACCGGCCGGTAGACGATGCCGGGCAGCGGATAACGACGCGTCACCCAGGTGGGGAGAAAGCAGACGACGCCGCCCAGTTCAATCAGCCTGAAGATCTGGGTCAGGTCCGAGACCGGTTGCTGGGTCCCGGCCACGAGCTCGGGCCGTGCCGCCTGGGGCCGTGCCGTCTGGGGCCGCGTACGGTCGACGGCGTCGTACGGGCGTGCGGGCCCGTCCTCGCCGACGGGTGTTCCGTCGGGGAGCCTTCGGCCGGCCAGGTCGGCCAGCCGCAGAGACGACCGGGCGGCGAGCGGGTCGGTCGCCGCGAGGACGGCCAGGCGGGGTTGGGTCAGTAGCGGCTCGACGTCCAGCCCGCGGTCGTCGAAGGGGCTGACCAGCAGCGCGACGTCGGCTCGTCCGTCGCGCAGCGCCTGTGCCTGTTCGCCCCGTCCGCCGAGCACCAGTTCCACCGCCGGCGCCGCTTCCTCGCGCTGATAGGTGGAGAGGATCCGCGGCAGCAGCCCGGCGTCGTTGTCGGCCTTGAGCGCGAGTCGCAGCAGCGGGGCGGGCCGGCCGGCGTTCCGGGCCCGCCGGCCGGCCGCGGTGATCGCGTCGAGCGCGGTCCGGGCGTCCCGCAGGAGGACCTCCCCGGCCGCCGTCAGCGTCACCTGACGAGTGGTGCGCTCGAGCAGCCGCACGTCCAGCCGGCGTTCCAGCTCCCGGATCGCGCGGGACAGCGGGGGCTGTGTCATGCCCAGCCGCTGGGCCGCGCGTCCGAAGTGGAGCTCTTCCGCGACCGCGACGAAGTACCGGAGCTCCCGCGCCTCCAGGTCATTCATACTCGCAGGGTATCAATGGTGATCGGATCGGTCCTTCAGGTTCGTGCCCCGGCCGGATTGACTGCTCAGTGCCGTTCGCCGGCCCTCGTCGCCCAGCGCGCCGGACCCGGATGCGAATGCCCACTTCTCCTGGAGGTCTGATGATCGTCGTCACCACGCCCACCGGCCAGATCGGCCGGCAGGTCCTCGACAACATCCTGGACACGGAAGAGACGATCCGTGTGATCGCCCGCGATCCCTCCCGCCTCTCTCCGCGGGTGCGTGAACGCGTCGAGGTGGTGCCGGGGTCGCACAACGACCTCGGCGTCCTCACCGAGGCGTTCGCCGGGGCTGACAGCGTGTTCTGGGTCGTGCCCCCCGACCCGCGCGCCGACAGCGTCGAACGACACACCCTGAGTTTCACCCGGCCGTTGTGCGAGGCCGTGACGAGCCGTGGCATCCGGCGAGTCGTCGGCGTCTCGACCCTGGGCCGCGGTGTGGTGAAGAACGCCGGGCACCTGTCGGCGGCACTGGCCATGGACGACCTGATCGAGGCGACGGGCGTGAGCTACCGGGCCCTGCGGATGCCGGGCTTCATGGAGAACATGCTTCACCAGGTCGAGCCGATCAAGAGCCAGGGCGTCTTCTTCCTCGCGATCTCCGGAGATCGCCGGATCCCGACGTGCGCGACCCGCGACATCGCGGACGTCGCGGCCGAACTGCTGCTCGACGACTCCTGGACCGGGCAGGACGGCGTGCCGGTACTCGGGCCGGAGGATCTGTCCCCTGACGACATGGCGAAGATCATGTCGGAGGTGCTGGACCGGCCGATTCGCTTCCAGCAGGTCCCCGCCGGGGCGTACCAGGCCACACTCCTGCGGAATGGGGCGAGCGAGGCATGGGCCCGGGGAATGGCCGACATGGCCGCCGCGATCGATCGGGGCGCCTACAACGCCGAGCCGCGTACCCCGGAGAACAGCACCCCCACGGGCTTCCGGCAGTGGTGCGAGGAGGTGCTGAAGCCGGCCGTACAGCGGTCGTAACCGGTCAGCCGCCCGTGCCGTCAGGCTGCCTCGTCCAGGACCTCTTCGAAGATCTCGTCGACGGCCTCGGCGAGCTCGTCCAGAGCCTCGTCCTCGGCGGCCTCGACGTGGGAGCGCACGAACGCGGCCGCCTCGGTCATCGCCGCCCCGGCCTCGGGGAACAGGCGGTTGAAGAACTGGAAGACGTGCATCTGGCCCGGCCAGACCTGAAGCTCGCAGGAGGCGCCGGCGTCGGTGAGGGCCTCGACCAGATGCTCCGCCTCGGCGCGCAGCGCCTCGATGCCGCCGACCTGCACGAGGAACGGCGGCAGGTCGAGACCGGCGAGATCGAGCAGGGACAGGCGCGGGTCCGACCAGTCCTCGTCGCCGACGTAGAGCCGGCTGAAGTGCTGGGCCAGTTCGGGGCTGATGAAGGGGTCACGGCATTCCCGGTCGCCCAGCGCCGACAGCTCACAGGTGAGGTCCACCCAGGGCGAGAACAGCACGACGCCGGCCGGGGACGGCAGGCCGAGGCGGGATGCCTCGCCGACGACGGCCGCGGCCAGGTGACCACCGGAGGAGTCGCCCACGACGACGATCTTGGAGGCCGGGATGCCCTGGTCGAGCAGCCACCGGTAGGCGTCGAGGCCGTCCTCGAAGGCGGCGGGGAACGGGTGCTCGGGGGCGAGGCGGTAGTCGGGCACCAGGACGGGCAGTCCGGTGTCGGCCGCGAGCCGGCCGGTGATCGCGCGGTGGGTGCTCGGCGAGCCGGAGGCGAACCCTCCGCCGTGCAGGTACAGGATGGCGCCGTCCCCGGGCTCGGCCGGGAGGACCCATTCTCCGGGGAGCAGACCGTTCGACTCGTCCGCCAGGTCGTCCAGCTCGACGATGGTCACGGTCGGGTCGGGACGCAGCAGGCGGGCGCCGGTGTCGAGCGCGGCGCGCAGCAGGGACAGGGCGTAACGCTCCGGCAGGCGGTCGGCGATCGGCCGGAAGCCGATGCGCAGGGCGCCCGCCAGGGCCCCCGCCGGCCGGCTGGAGCCGGTGACGCCCGCGAGGGCCGTCTGCGTCCTGCTGGAGATCACTTCGAACACCACCATCGATCTGATTCACACCGATGATTGGATCGTGCCTCCGCGAGCAGGCCCCCAGTTAGGACCGATCTACCCGCATACGTACCTGTCCGGGGGTACGTAGGTAGTGCCGGGCGCCGTGATCACCACGTCATGTTCGTCGCGACACCGTCAGTCGGCGTCCGCGTTCGCCAACAGCCACTGGAAGTCGTCGGCCTCGTCCCGGGCCGGGGCGATCCAGCGCAGGTACGGGTCGGCCATGGCGAGCAGGGCGTCGTCGCGGTGCCCGGGGCCGAGCAGGCCGGCCCCGACGAGGAACAGCGCGTTGTGCCGGGCCACCGGGCCCGCCAGCGCGGCCAGGCCGGGGTCGGCGGTCGCGACGAGGCCGGGGGCCTCCGCGAAGATCCACGCCACCGGCCGGTGCGCGGCGGCTTGCCGGAGCTGAGCGGCGAAGGCCGCCCTGGCGTCGGCGCTGAGGTAGCTGAGCAGCGTGGCGGTGAAGACCACGACGGGTTCACGCCCCGGCAACTCGCCGATCAGCCGCGCCGTGTCGGTGATCGCGTCGCCCGGGACGACGGTCACGTCCGCGGTCGAGACGGCGAGGTCGATGGCACCGCGCAGGACCGCGAGGTCGTCGGTGTGCTCGGGCCAGATGAACGCCTCCAGCCAGGCGCGGGCATCGGGATCGGCCAGGTCGACCGGATGCCGGTCGATGCCCAGCCGGGAGGTGATCTCCGGGACCGGCCCGAAGATCTGGCCTGCGGAGGTGCTGCCGCCGCGTACCTCACAGGCGATCGTCACCGGCGAGGCCGCGACCGAGGGTGTCTCCTGGCCGCCGACGCGATAGCGGTAGCGGTCCAGGAGCAGGTTCAGGCCCGCACTGGCACCGACCTCGACCAGGGCGAGCGGTCCCGGCCGGCGCCGGGACACGTGATCGAGGCCCAGGCGAAGAGCCACGCAGCGGCGGATCTCGTTGGTCTGCGTGGACCTGTTGCGCAGCAGCCGGCCGAGCTCGTCACGGTGCCCGGCGCAGAACGCGGCGAAGGCCGGCACGAGCCCGTCGTCGATCGGTCGTCGGCCGCCGTGGACCGGGTAGTACTCGGCCGGCGCCGAACCGGGATCCGAGGCCAGGAGCAGGTTCACCGCAGCGAACAGCAGGCTGGGCCGCCGTTGCTCGCCGGGCGTGGACATGAGCAGGTCCAGCAGCCCGTCGTCGCCGGCGATGCCCTCGCTCAGCGCCTCGTACACCGGGGAACGGCCACGGCACTGCGTGGCCGCGAAGAACCGGAACAGCCGCCGGAGCCGCTGAACCTCGATGTCCCGGTCACCTGCGGGGTCGTCCGGTCGGTCTGACACGGCCCCGGAGCCTACCGCTCTGTCGGAGGCCGACCCCCTCGAAACCGAACAAGATCGGCGAGCACTGTACGGGTCTGCTTCCCAACCCGCAGGTCAGCGCGTTCCCGGGACGCCAGCGCGGCTCCTCGGGCGAGCCGGACGCCTGCGCGGCCTCCTCGCCCTCCCCGCCGGATCGGGGAGGGCGGGAGTCCGTCGCCGGGGCGCGTCAACCGGGCTTGCGGCTGGTGATGATCTCGTCGATCAGGCCGTACTCCCGGGCCTCCTGCGCGGTGAGGTAGCGGTCCCGCTCGATGTCGGCGCGGACCTGCTCGATCGGGCGGCCGGAGTGCCGGGCCAGGATGGTCTCCATCTGCTCGCGCAGCCGGATGATCTCCCTGGCCTGGATCTCCATGTCGCTGGTCTGGCCGTACCCGCCCTCGGTGCTCGGCTGGTGGATGAGGATGCGCGAGTGCGGCAGTGCGGCGCGCTTGCCGGTGGCTCCGGCGGCGAGCAGCACGGCGGCGGCCGAGGCGGCCTGCCCGATGCAGGTCGTCTCGACCTCCGGCTTGATGAACTGCATCGTGTCGTAGATCGCCGTCATGGCCGTGAGGGAGCCGCCGGGCGAGTTGATGTAGAGGCTGATGACCCGGTCCGGGTCCATGCCCTCCAGGGCGATCAGCTGCGCGATGACGTCGTTGGCGAGGGTGTCGTCGACGGGCGCGCCGAGGAAGACGATCCGCTCCTCGAACAGCTTGTTGTACGGGTTGCTCTCCTTCATCCCGTACGAGGTGCGCTCGACGTAGGACGGCAGGACGTACCGCCCGGTCACGGGTGCGAACAGGGAGCCGGCCACCGGACCGGTCACGGCATCGAACAGGGGAGCGGTCACGGGGCGACACCTCCGGCCTCGAGCGCGCTGGTGACGACGTGGTCGATGAGGCCGTAGTCGCGGGCCTCCTCGGCGCTGAAGTAGCGGTCGCGGTCGGCGTCGTGCTCGATCTGCTCGTACGGCCGCCCGGTGTGCTCGGCGATCAGCTGCAGGAACCGGTGTTTCATGTGCACGCTCTGTTCCGCCTGGATGCGGATGTCGGAGGCCGTGCCCCGGATGCCGCCGGACGGCTGGTGCATCATGATCCGCGTGTTCCGCAGGGCGTAGCGCTTGCCGTGGGCACCCGCGGTGAGCAGGAACTGCCCGGCCGAGGCGGCCATGCCGAGGGCGACCGTCGAGACGTCGTTCGGCAGGTACTTCATCACGTCGTACATGGCGAACATCGCGTCCATCGACCCGCCCGGCGAGTTGATGAAGACCTTGATGTCGCGCTCTCCGTCCTCGGCGGCGAGGAGCAGGAGCTGAGAGCACACGCGGTTGGCCAGGTCGTCGTCGATCTCCGAGCCGATGAAGACGATGCGCTGCCCGAGCAGCCGCTGGAAGAGCTGCTCGGAATGAACGTCCTTGGGCAGCTCGGTGACCCGGGCGCGCGGTTCGAATGTCGGAAAGTCCATCTGCGCCTCCTCGCTGCCACGCGTGCCCGCCACGCGTGGCCATGTTCACCGGTGCGCTTCCGCCCACGCCCCGGCGAGTTCTGTACAGAATAGCAAGAACGTACAGAATGATAGAATCGGCGTATGACACGAGAGGTCCCAGTGACGCAGGCCCGGGCCGAACTCGCGGAGCTCGTCAACCGTGTCGGGTACACCGGCGAGCGGATCGTCCTGACCCGGCACGGCAGGCCGCTCGCGGCGCTGGTCCCGGTCGAGGACCTCGAAGCGCTCGAGCGTCGGCCCGCGGAGATCGGCTTCACCCTGCCCCTGCCCCTGCCCGCCGAGGCGGAGCCGACAGGACCTGAGCAGCCGGGGCGCCCCGCCGGTCCGCTGCGCATCGCGGCGGAGCACCGCGACCCCGGCCCCTCCGGCCGCCCCGGCTGGAAACGCTGACCGGCCGCCGTCCTGGTCGGAGAACGCCGATCCGGCAGGGGCCACCCGCCGTCGGTAGAGGCCGCCCACCGGTGACACCGGCCTGGTAGGAGCCGCTCCGGGAAGGAAACGCCGACGCGACAGGGCCTGCCGATGGCTGCGACCTCCCTCCGGCGGGTCGTAAGGTCTACGTCGTGAGCCCCCCACGCCTACCGGAACACCTCGAACCGCTGCTGACGGAAGAGCCCGTCCTCGACGTGTACGCGCACGGCCCCTGGCGTGTGCCCGACGGGTTGTACGACGAGGTGCGCGAGCGCGCCCGCGCGTTCGACGCCGACGAGCGCGCCAGGGCGCTCACCGGCGGGCTCAGCGACTTCTACGCCCAGAACACCTCTGCGGCGGGCGCGGAGCTGTGGTCGCTGCTGACCTTCCTGCTGGGCGCGTCGGCGATCCGCGCGGGTTCCCGCGGCGACGTCGACTACGAGCTGCTGGCGCAGTTCCTGGCCAAGCCCGAGTCGCCGGTGCGCGACCCGATCGCCTGGTTCAGCCAGGGCGGGCGGTTGCGCCCGCCCGGCCTGTGGCTGGTGGAGAACGCCGGCGACGACGTCGAGCTGCGGGAGACGATGTTCGCCCTCGCCCGCGAGTCCCTCGACGTGTTCGCCGGCATCACGCCGCTGGACGAGCGCCGCCGGGCCCTGATCGCGATCTTCGACCGGCACGCGGAGGACCCCGAGCTGCGGGCGCGCGACCTGACGACGCCGCACGGCGAGCTGGAACGGGCGTGGGCGTCCGACCTGTCGGACGACACCCTGTCCGTGCTGCCCGAGCTGGCGGGCCCCACGGCGTACCTCGCGTGGGCGTGCTCCGGCTGGATCGCCGCGCACGAGCGCCTGCTCGCGGCGGCGCCCGGCGGGGATCCCCTCGTCACCGCGCTGGCCCGGCTGCTGCTGCAGGCCGACGCGGCCGCCGCGCCCGCCGACCTCGCCTTCGCCGTCGGGGTCGAGCGCTACGAGAGCGTGCAGGAGCGCTTCCAGCACCTGCGCGAGGGCTTCCGTGCCGAGTCGTGGCAGGCGGAGGTGCGCTCCTGGCTGGCCCGCGGCCTGGTCGCGGGAGAGGCGGACGCCTGCCGGGCCTGGCTGGACATGGCCCTGCGGATCACCGGGTGCGCGCAGGGGCTGCCCGACAGCGCGGTCAGCCCCAAGAGCCGGCTGCCGGTCCGCGGGTTCCAGACGGACCTGCGCCGCCTGTTCCGCGCCCGTACGGTCGTCAACCCGCTCACCGCCGCGTTCGCCGGCACGGCGCCCGCGGAGGAGGCGCGCGCCACCCAGGTGACGGAGGAGATCGGCGCCGACCTCGTCGGCCAGCCCGAACTGGCCACCGCGCTGTCCGACGTCCTGCGCACCGGCACGTCCCCGCGACCGGTTCGCGTCCTGTTCAGCGGGCCGGAGGCGACGGGGAAGGGCACGGCCGTCCGCCTGATCGAGCAGCGACTCACCGAGCGCGGGGACGTCCGCGAGGCCATCTGGGTCTCCGACCAGGTGTTCGCCAACCTCCACGTCAGCGACACGATCCTCTACCTCCTCGCCCGCGTCCGCGAGTGCCTCGAGGGACGGCTGCTCGTCATCGAGGGGCTGGACCGCATCCTCGCCCTGGAGCACTGCGGCACCGCGTTCGCCGAGGAGCTGCGCCGCGTCCTCGAACGCCACCAGAAGCTCCACGTCGTCGCGGCGTGCCGGACCGGCGGCGACGGGCGGATCTTCGACGCGAACCCGGCGCTGCACCAGCACTTCCGGGTCGCCCGCACGCGTGAGTTCGGCGAGGACGACTACATCGAGCTGTTCCGGCGCGCCGTCGCCCGGCGCGGCCTGACCGCCGCGCGGGAGACCGCCGCCACCGCCGGGCTCCTGCTCTCCCGCACCCCGCCGCTGCTGAACCTGCGCGGCGCGCGCCTCGTGGAGTACCTCGCCGAGCAGTGCGTGGCCGCGGTCACCGCGCGCGGGGAGACGGAGGTCGCCGTCGCGGACCTGCCGCAGCGGGTGATCCCCGGCGGCGCGGCCGACGCCGACCCGATGGCCGAGCTGGACTCGTGCGTGGGCCTGAAGTCGGTGAAGAACGAGGTTCGCCTCCTCGTCGCCGAGGCGGAGGCGGCCCGGATGCGCCGCGAGGCGGGCATGCCGGTCGCCGGCCGGCCGCGGCACCTGGTCTTCGCCGGCAGCTCCGGCACCGGCAAGTCCAAGGTCGCGCGGATCCTCGGCCGGATCTACGCCGACCTCGGCGTGCTGTCCTCGGGACACCTGGTCGAGGTCGACCGCTCCGACCTCGTCGGCGAGTACGTCAGCGAGAGCGGCCCCCGCGTCCGCCGCGCGGTCGAGCGGGCGCACGGCGGCGTCCTGGCCATCAACGACGCGCACAACCTCATGCCGGGCGAGTCGCCGCGCAACCGGGAGGCGATCGACGTCCTGCTGGCCGCCGTGCAGTCCCACCCGGAGGACCTCATCGTCGTCCTGTGCGGCCCCGAGGGCCCGATGAACGGCCTGCTCAAGGCCGACTCGGAGCTGGCGGCGTTCTTCCCCAAGCAGCTGCGGTTCCCCGACCTCACCGAGGACGAGCTCATCGAGATCTTCCAGGCGAAGGCCGCCGACGCGGGCTTCGCGCTGCGCGAGGGCGTGCTCGACAAGGTCCGCGACCTCGTCCACGCCGGGGCCCGCGACCGGGCCGCCGGGAACGCCCGCCTGATGATCAACCTGCTGGACCGCGCCGTCGCCATGCAGTCCCGGCGCGTCCTCGACGACGGGGTGCTCACCGACGACGAGTCCCTCGACGAGATCTTCGCCGAGGACATCCCCGGCACGCTGGCCGCCGGTGGGCACATCGACCTGCCGGGCGACCCGCTCGCCGAGATCGAGCGGCTCATCGGCCTGGACGCCGTCAAGCAGGAGGTGCGCCTGCTCGTCGCGGAGGCCAAGGCCGAGCAGCTCCGCCGCGACGCCGGCATCCCGATCGCCTCGCCCACCCGGCACATGGTCTTCACCGGCAACCCGGGAACGGCCAAGACCACGATGGCCCGCCTCCTGGCCGCCGTGTACGCCAAGCTGGGACTCCTGTCGTCCGGGCACCTGGTCGAGGTGTCCCGCCCCGACCTCGTCGGCGAGTACGTCGGGCAGACCGCGCCGAAGGTCCGCGCGGCGATGGAGCGGGCCATGGGCGGCGTGCTGTTCATCGACGAGGCATACGCCCTGACCCCCGCCGACTCGGGCCGCGACTACGGCCACGAGGCGATCGCCGAGCTGCTCAAGCTGATGGAGGAGCACCGCGCCGACATCGTCGTCATCGTCGCCGGGTACGAAGGGCCGATGCTGCGGTTCCTGGAGTTCAACCCGGGCCTGGCCTCACGGTTCCCGACCGTCCTGCGGTTCCCGGACTACACCGACGACGAGCTCGTCGCGATCTTCGAGGTGATGGCGGCCGACGCGGGCTTCCAGGTGGCCGAGGGCGTGCTCGACGCCGTACGCCGCCGGCTGCGCACGGCGGCCCGCGGCGAGTCGTTCGGCAACGCCCGGCTCATGCGCAACCTCCTCGACCGGGCGATCGCCCTGCAGGCGCAGCGCATCACCGGCCAGGGGGTCACGGACCGCGACGAGATCCGGCTCCTCCGCCCGGAGGACCTCCCGGAGACCGACGCCCCCACCGACCGCGACGAACGCCTGGGCCACTACCTGTGACCCGGCCTCGGCGCAGCGGCAGGGGCAGCGCCGAGCGCGAGCGTCTCGGGCACTGCCCGTGACCAGGATCTCGGCGTAGCGGGGCCGCCCGCCGACCGCGACAAGCGCCTCGGTCGTAGCGACAGGGCTGGGATCTCGGTCCTGTCGCTACGAGCGCCTGGGGCACTGCCGGTGAGTCAGGAGTCCACGCAGCAGGACCGCTTGCTCTCCTCCAGGTAGTGCGGGTCGTGCCACCAGTAGCGCCGGTCGGACGGATGCTCCGGGACGGGCGGCAGCATCCGGCTGACGGGCGTCGCGGCGGCGCGCTGCGCGGTGACGAACGGGGCGAGCAGCTCGTCCACGGTGTGCGTCTCCCCGTTGACCATCACCTGCCGGACGTCGGCGGCCTGCGTGATGTCCGTCAGGGGGTCGCCGCCCAGGAAGGCGAGGTCGGCGTACATCCCCGGTTTGATCTGCCCGAGGGGTTCGCCGAGGACCTCGCCGGGCACCCGCGTCGCGGTGGCCAGCGCCTCGTACGGGGTGAGGCCGTACTTCACCATGGCGCGGAGGTTCATGTGGGTGCTGACCGCCATGTTGGCGATGGGGGAGTCCGTGCCGGTGATGACCCGCCCACCGCCCCGGATCATGGCGGCGACCTGCGCGACCTGACGGGCGAGGTTCTGCAGGTTGACGGTCTGGTCGGTGGTCTTGGCCGTCGTCACCGCCGCCTGCAGGGCGGCGTACTCCCACGCCGGGTAGAGCGTCGTCACCCGCCGGTCGGTGACGAGCGAGGTGTCGTCCCGGAAGAGCGCCGCGGCTCCGAACAGCGTCGGCGTCCGGGCCGCGCCGGCGGCGTTGAAGATGTCGATGACGTCGGCGTATCCGGTGCCGAGCGCGGTCACCGTGCGGGAGTACCCCAGCCGGTTCGTGGCGCCGATGTGCTCCATGCCGTCGCCGCCGAAGGCGAACGCCGGATAGTGGTAGTGCGAGGTGGCGGGGACGCCGTGCCGGTGCGCCCACTCGATGACCGTCCGCTGCCATTCGGTGGGCAGCCGCACGTACGCCTTCATGAGGTCGTAGTCGAGCGCGCCGGCGCGTTCGAGCTCGAGGGCGAGCTGGTGGGCGTCGAACGTCGGGCGCATGAAGTTGTAGAAGATGCGCGGCCCGTCGACCGCCTCCCCGGTGGCGTAGTACCGGGGTGCGACGCGTACGCCGGACTGGAACGACTCGCGGGCCTCGACCATGTGGTACGCCGGGCTGCCCGGCGACCGGGTCGTCGTGACGCCCAGCGAGAGCCAGAGCCGGCCCTGGCGGTCGCCGTAGGCGTAGCCCTGCATCTCCCGGTGGTTGTGCATGTCGACCAGCCCGGGGATGACCACGGAGTCCCCGGCGTCGAGGATCCGGTCGCCCTGGCCGTGTCCGCGTGACTCGACGGCGACGATGCGGTGGCCCTCGACCACGATGTCCACGTCGTCGCGCAGCCGCCGCGCACTGCCGTCCCACATCCGCCGCGCGCGTACGACCGTGCGGCCTCGTGGCTGGGTGTTCATCCAGGTCAGCGGGGCCGGGACCGTACGGGTGCGGCGGCCGTCGGTGGACACGATGCGCAGGCGGCCGTTGTTCAGGTACAGCAGCTCGGAGGAGTCGCCGCTCCAGCTGACCGCGTCGGTGACCTCGTCGGTCACCTGACGCGGCTTCCCCGACGGAGTGCCGTCGGCGTGGACGTCGACCACCCACAGCACGCTGGCCACGACGAACGCCATCTTGGTGCCGTCCGGCGACCACACCGGTCCGTCGTCGCCGCGTGTCTGGATCGAGCGCGCGGGCAGCGGGTCGACGTACGTGCCGGCCCCCGTACGGCGGTCGACGAGGAGGATCTTGCTCAGGCCCTCGCGGTACCGCGCCGAGTACGGCTTGATCGCCGCCAGGGCGATGACGTTCCCGTCGGCGGACCAGGTCGGGCGGCCGGGCTCGAACGTCGCCGAGTAGACGCGTTGGACGTCCCCGGACGCCACCGCGACGGTGTACAGCGCCCCGGTCTGGTCGAGGAACGCCAGGTGCGACCCGTCGCGGGACCACGTTCCGGAGACCGCCGCCGCGCCCGGCAGGTTCGTGAGCCGGCGGTCCTGCCCGGTGTGCAGGTCCCGGATCCAGATGTCGAGTTTGCCGCCGCGGTCCGTCGAGTAGGACAGGTAACGGCCGTCGGGCGACCAGGCGGGGTCGCCCTTCCACCAGTGGTCGCGGGTGAGCGGCCGCGGCGCCTGCCCGATCTTCATCGTGTAGATGTCGTTCAGCGCCCGGAACGCGATCTGCCCGCCGTCGGGCGACAGCACCGGGCTGCCGATGCCCACGACGGGCTTCGGCGCGGTGGAGTCGAAGTCGCGCCGGCGCCTGCGGTACGACGGGCCGGCGACCGTGACCGGCGCGGTGAAGCCGATGTCGCGCGACCGCCCGCCGTCGAGGGACCGGCGGCGGATCCGGCCGTCCGCCGTGTAGACGAACTCCTTCGCCGAGGTCCACGACACCCGGAAGGGGAAGACCTCCTCGCCGGTCACCAGCGCATGGCCCGATCGCCACAGCTCGCTGCGGCCGTCCGCGATGAGCGTGTACACGATGTCCGCGCCATCGGGCGTCCAGGCCGGGCTGTGGATCACCTGTCCCGCCGGCACCGTCACGGCCGTACGGCGCGCGCCGGTCGCCACCTCGACGACGTCGACGCGGGTGTTCGCGACGACGAACGCGATGCGGGCGCCGTCCGGCGACCACGCCGGCTCGTACTCCTCGTCCGCCGAGTCGGCCACGAGGCTGACGGCCCCGGTGTCCAGCCGCAGCGTGTGGATGCCGTAACTGCCGGACAGATCCGACGAGAAGGCGATGCGGGTGCCGTCGGGGGAGAACCGCGGCTCACGGTGGTCGTACGGCCCCTCGGTCAGCCGGCGCGGGTTCGATCCGTCGGCGTCGATCACCCAGATCTCGAAGACGCCGTTGCGGTAGGACTGGAAGGTGAGCCGCCGCCCGTCCGGCGACCACTCCGGCTGCGCGATGTCCATCAGGTCGTCGGTCAGCCGGCGCGCGGGGCCGCCCGCCACCGGAACGGTCCACAGCACGCCGACGAGGTCGATCGCGACGGTCCGTCCGTCGGGCGACACCTGGGCGGCCAGATCCGTGCCCTCTCGCAGCCGCAGCGCACGGCCCGTCGGCTCCGCTCCGGGCGCCCGGGGCGCGGTGGCGCCCTCCGCCGGGGCCGCGACGTTCACCCCGATGCCCGCGATCGCCGCGGCACCGGCCGCGCCCGTCAGGAGATCCCGCCGTCCGATGCCCGCCATGGGGCTCCCATCCCGGGCAGCCGCCTGCCCGAACGCCGCCGTCCGGGCGCGCCGCATCACGCGCACCGGCCGCTGGGGTCACTCTTCCGCCGTCGCGTCACTCAGGTTCGTCAAGGACGCTAATCGCGCGGACGATCACGCGCAGCCGGTGTGTCCGGATTCGGCCAGAGGGCGCGGCTTAGAGCCCGCGTGGAATGGGCGCGGCGAGCCCGGCAGTCCATTCCACGCGGGCTCTTAGGCGTCGGATCGACGGAGATAGTCGAGATAGAGGGGGCGCAGCGCCTCGGCGACGTCGCTCTCACCCGCGTGGACCAGCTCGTTGAGCATCGCCGACAGATGGGAGATGTCGGCCTCCGCCTGGTCCGGGTGCCCGGAGGCCGCCTCGGCGGCGGGGATCGCCCTCAGCAGCCGCCACAGGAACCCGACGTCGACATGGCGCACCGCGCGCTCGACGGCCCGGTCGTGCAGCTCCTTGGACGACAGCGTCTCCAGGTCCTCCACCATGCCCCTATTCGACCACGCCCCGCCGCCGCCCGCCCCGCCGGTCTCCGGAGGCAGCCGGTGGGGCGGGCGGCGGTCACCATTTCGCGTCGCGGCCGAGCGCGGTCTCCAGGGGCGGAAGGCCGAGGCCGCCACGGGCGACGATCTTCCCCTTGTCGTCGAGCACGTGGTACTCGCAGGTGCGCAGCCGGTCCGCCGCGATCCCCACCTGGAACGTCGCGAGCCCGGTGGCGTCGGTCCGCCCCGCCGTCAGCATCGTGCCGTCGCTCCACAGCTCCACGCGTGCCCCCGACCTGCCTGGTACGTACACCGCGCCGAGCGCCCGCTGCTGGTCCTCCGGGAAGGTCGGGTCCGCGGCCACGGTCCAGCCGATCGGGCGCTGGGCGTCGGCGGCGTCGCGCACCTGTACCGCGCTCCGATCCTGGCTGACGCTGCCGTCCTTGTAGGTGTAGGTGTCCTGGACGACGCGGATCTCCGGTCCGGACGGGAGCCGGATGGTCGCGACGAGGACGTCGACGCCGCCGGGCAGCCGGGCTCCCCACCACAACCGGTAGCCGAGCCGGTCGCCGGGCAGCCCGAAGTAGCCGGCCGTGCCGTCCAGCAGCCCGCGGGCCTGCTCCGCGTCGACGTGACCGGCCGCCTGCGCGGCGGCCTTGCCGACCGCGGGCCAGTAGCCCGGGGCGTTCTCCGCGGTCATGGTGTACGGCACGTCCTGCGCGTCGCCGTACCGGCCGTCGATGCGGAACTTGACGCTGACCTGTGCGGGCTGCGCGCCGGGGACGTCGGTGAGCACGGCGCCCTGGTCGGCCGGGATCGTGCGCACGACGCGGTACGGGGTGCCGTCCTTGCGGTGGGCGATGGCCGGGGACACCTTGACCTCCGTCATGGTCGGCGGGCCGAGGAGCAGGAGCGGGCCGGTGCCGCCCGCGAACCAGATGATCGGTTCCGGGTCCAAGGGGACGCTGTCGTCGGCGAAGAGGTTGTCCTCCTTCAATGCGCGTGGCGCTGCTCCGGAGGGGCCGTACAGCACGTCGCCCCGCGCCGACCGCCCGCGTACGGTGACGACCACCGCGACACGGCGCCGCCCGTCGTCGTGCGCATAGAGAACGTGCACCATGTCGCTGTGGGGGTGACGGCGCAGCGCGTCCTCGCGCAGCGCTCCCAGGAACGCCTTGTCGCCGGCGAGCGAACCGCGCAGTGGCCAGCGCAGGGCGTCGGCGTGCCGTGGCGACATCGCGCCGACGCGGTCGCCCAGGTGGTTCAGCCCCGCGGGCACGCCGACCGCCAGGAGCGCGCTCACCATCAGTGCTCCGGCGACGACGGCCCGGCGGCGCCGCCGGTCGCGGACGATGCGACGCGCGGTGGCCGGATAGGGGGCGGGGCCGGTGGGGACGCTCTCGGCCCGGGCCGAGAAGGTCGCCCGCAGTTCGTCTTCGAGGTTCGGGCTCATCGGTCCCTCCGGGCGGTCTCGGGTTCGGGCTTCAACGCGACGCGCAGCCGGTCCAGGCCGCGCGAGGTCTGGCTCTTCACGGTGCCGAGCGAGCAGTCCAGGACGCGGGCCACCTCCGCCTCGGGCAGGTCCTCGAAGTAGCGCAGGACGAGGATGGAGCGCATCCGCGGCGGCAGGGTCAGGACCGCCGACCACAGCTCGTCCCGCACGTCGTAGGCGGCGTGCGGGTCGGGTGAGGGTGGCTCGGGCAGGACGTCCGTCAGGTGTTCGGCGACTCTCTTCCGGCGCCATCGGCTGTTGTTGAGGTTGACCAGGATGCGCCGCACGTAGACCTCGGGGGCGTCCGACCGCCGGATGCGCGTCCAGTGCCGGTGCGTCCGGACCAGGGCCGTCTGCACCAGATCCTCGGCCTGCCCGTGGTCGCCCGTCAGTAGGTACGCCGTCCGCAGGAGGGCGTGCCACCGCGCGGTGACGAACTCCCGGAACTGCTCTTCGGCTTCCGCGTTCACACGACCTCAGACAGCGTGAGGACGCGAAAAGGTTGAACCGCACTCCGGAGAATGATGATCCGGATCGGGTGAATCATCCGCAAAGGTGACGCGAGCACCGGTTTCTTACCCCTACGGTAGGTGACCATGAGTAATCGGCCGGAGCACGGACGGGTCGGCGCGCCAGCGTACGCCGACACGCCGGGATCGTACGACCATGACGTGGCGCCGCGGCGGCGGCGCCGCTGGGGACGGCGCCTGCTGATCGCTTTCCTCGTCCTCCTGCTGCTGCTCGTGGGCGTCTACTTCTACCTGGACTCGCGGCTGCACCGCATCGACGTCTTCGAGGACTACGCCGGGCGGCCGGGGGACACGCCGGGGACCAACTGGCTGATCGTCGGTTCCGACAGCCGCGAGGGCCTGTCGGCGTCGCAACGCAGCGAGTTCAAGACCGGCAAGGCCGCGGGCCGGCGGACCGACACGATGATGCTGCTGCACATCGGCGACCACGGCCCGACGCTGGTCAGCCTGCCCCGCGACTCGTACCTCCCGATCCCCGGCCACGGGTCGAACAAGCTGAACGCGGCCTTCGCCTTCGGCGGCCCGAAGCTGCTCGTCCGCACCGTCGAGCAGGCGACGAAGATTCACATCGACCACTACGCGGAGATCGGCTTCGCCGGGTTCGTCGGCATGACCGACGCGGTCGGCGGCGTGAAGATGTGCATCCCCGAGGAGATGAAGGACCACAAGGCCGGCATCGACCTCAAACCGGGCTGCCAGACGCTCAAGGGCGGGCAGGCCCTCGGCTTCGTCCGCAGCCGCGCCTTCGCCCGCGCCGACCTGCAGCGGGTCGAGAACCAGCGGAAGTTCCTCTCCGCCCTGGTGCACAAGTCCACCAGCCCCGGCGTGCTGCTGAACCCCTTCCGCATCATCCCGTTCGCGCTGCGCTCCACCGACAACTTCGCGGTCGACCAGGACGACCATTTGTACAACCTGGTGGGCTTCGCCTGGGCGATGCGCGGCATCACCGGCGGCGACGGCCTGACCACGACGGTCCCGGTCGGCGGCACCGGCTCGTCGCCCAGCGCCGGGGAGTACATCACCTGGGACACCCAGCGCGCCGGGACGCTCTTCCGCGACCTGCGCGAGGACCAGCCGGTCCCGCGGAGCTTCGGCACCCGGTGAGCCCGCCGGGAGCCCGGAAGCCGGGCTCCCGGTTCACCTCCCGGCGCGGCAGCCCCTTCGGAAACTTTTGCCGTTTCAGGTCACCGCTTTGCGGGGAGTCCCTGCTGGTCGCCGCCATAACTGGGAAGTTACTCCATGTATCTCACGCGATACGGGGAGTGACTCGCGATGAAGAAGACCTTCAAATGGGGGGGCCTGGCGTTCCTGGCGTTCTACCTGATCAGCCGCCCGCACAACGCGGCGAACGTCGTACACGGAGCACTGACCGGCGTCAGCGGCGCGGCGAACTCGCTGTCGACCTTCGTCAGCGACCTGCCGAACAGGTAGCGCACGCTCACACGGACGGGGCGAGCAGCGCGGCCAACCGGGCCGCGTTGCGCTGCGCGTAGTCCCGATAGCAATTATTGAGAAGCACGTGCGTCGTGTCGGCGTCCTCGGCGAGCCTCCGCAGCCGGGGCGCCCACTCCTTCAGCTCCCGCTCCTCGTACAGGTAGCCGAACCGCTCATAGATGTTCTTGCTGGTCCACTTGTCGGAGTGGCCGTGGAACCGCACGACCGCCAGGCCGGACGTCGCGGCCAGCACCGGCGGGATCGAACTCGCGTGCCCCTGCGGCATATCCACGCTGACGTACGGCACGTCGTACCTGCGCAGGAAGTCGAGGGTCTCCTCGCGGTTGTCCTCGCTCATCCAGGTGTGGTTCCGGAACTCCACGCAGACGCGCATCGGCTCGCACCGCCGTTTGGCCCGCAGGATGTACTCCTTGTTCGCCCGCCCGATCGGGAACCACTGCGGGAACTGGAACAGCAGGGCGCCGAGCCGGCCCGCCTCGTGCAACGGCCACAGCGACTCGAGGAACCGCTGCCAGACCTCCTCCGCGACGTCGTCGGGGACGTCCCGCAGGTACAGCGTCTTCTTGTCCGGCACCCGCTCCCGCAGCTCCTTGTACAGCGCGGCCGGCCGGGTGGGGTGCTGGGTGAGCAGGGAGAACGCCTTGACGTTGAACGTGAAGCCCGGTCGGGTGCGGTCACGCCAGTAGCCGACGGTCCGCTCGGCGGGCGGGGAGTAGTACGTCGAGTCGACCTCGACCAGCGGAAATCGCGACGCGTAGAACTTCAGGCGTTCCTCGGCGGTCTTGACGTCCGGCGGGTACCAGTCGGTCTCGAGCAGGGTCTTGTCCGTCCACGACGCGGTGCCGACCAGGATGTCGCCCATGCACCCAGACTAGGATTCCCATTGTGTCGATCTATGATGTGGACATCCAGCGCCTTCAGGGCGGGCCCGCCGACCTCGGCCAGTACCGCGGCAAGACCGTGCTCCTCGTGAACGTCGCCTCCAAGTGCGGTCTCACCCCACAGTACGAGGGACTGCAGAAGCTCCAGGAGACCTACGCCGACCGCGAGTTCACCGTGCTGGGCGTGCCCTGCAACCAGTTCGCCGGCCAAGAGCCCGGCACGTCGGAGGAGATCGCCGAGTTCTGCTCGACGACGTACGGCGTCGACTTCCCGCTCACCGAGAAGGTCGACGTCAACGGCGACGACCGGCATCCGCTGTACGCCCAGCTGGTCGGCGTCCCGGACGCCACCGGCTACACCGGCGACATCCGGTGGAACTTCGAGAAGTTCCTGATCGGTCGGGACGGCACGGTCGTGGCGCGGTTCGACCCGCGCACCGAGCCGGACACCGACGAGCTCGTCGAGGCGATCGAGAGAAACCTGCCCTGATCCAGGTGGCGGTGTGCGGTCCCAGCGACTGCACCGACGCGGAGCGCGACGCGGCGCATGAGGTCGGCAGGCTGCTGGCCGCGCGCGCCGCGGTCGTGCTGTGCGGCGGATACTCCGGCGTCATGGCGGCGGTCGCCGAGGGCGCCCGTTCCGCCGGTGGCATGGCGGTCGGCGTCCTGTCCCGCGCCGACCGTGAGGGCGCCGCTCCGGGGCTGAGCGCGGCCATCGCCACCGGCATGGGCGAGGCGCGCAACGCCGTCCTCATCGCCTCCGCCGACGCCGTCATCGTCATCGGCGGTTCGTGGGGGACCCTCTCGGAGCTGGCCCTGGCCAAGCGGCGCGGCGACGTTCCCGTCGTGCAGCTCGGCGGCTGGCAGGTGCTCGACGAACGCGGCGAGCCGCTGCCCGGGATCCGGCGTGCCGCGACCCCGGAGGAGGCCGTCCACCTGGCGGTCCGGTAGGCGGGCCGTGTCAGGCCAGGAGTGCTTCGATCCGCGCGACCGAGTCCGGGCCGGCGAGCTCCACGGGCGGCACCGGCCCGTCGGCGAGGCGATCGGCCAGCGCGGAGACCGCCTCGGCGCGGCGGGCGACGTAGTCGACCTCCTCGTCTCGCGGTGGGCGGCCGTGCAGGAGAGTGGCCACCTCCACCAGCGCGAGGTGACCGGCGTCCAGCGCGATCCCGGGTCCGGTGGTGCGGCGCAGCCGCTCGTACGCGGTGACGAGACGGCGCACCGCGGGATGGGACACCTCGAGCGGCTCACCGCGGTGAAGCGCCTTGGCGTGCCGCCGGAGAGCGCGACGGCGCATCACGCGCAGCACCGCCGCCTGCGTGGGCAGCACCAGTCCGAGCGCGAGACAGGCGACCGCCACGACGGTCAGCCAGACGGGCAGGTGGGCGACGACGACCGCGGCGAGTAGCGCGGCACCGCCTGCGGCGAGTACCACCTCGGGGACCCCCATCCCCGTCTCCGCTTCTTCGGCCGGTAGACGGCGGTCCTCCACCGCCGGCGCGTCGACGAGCGGGCCGGGCCGATGCGGGACGATGACCTGCGACGACATGATCCGATTATCGACCGGGTCGGCCCCCGTCAAACGGACGTCGGTTCAGCATCCCCGGAAGATCCCCGAAACCGAAACGCGTTCTAGTATGGTCCGCCAATGGAGGTGGCGGACATGGCCAAGTGGACGACCGGTGAGATCCCCGACCTCGCCGGGAAACGAGCCGTCGTCACCGGCGCCAACAGCGGCCTCGGCCTGTGCACCGCGCTCGAGCTGGCCCGCCACGGCGCCACCGTGGTGCTCGCCTGCCGAAGCGCCGAACGCGGTCGCGCGGCTCTGGACCGGATCCGGGCGGCCGCACCCGGGTGCGACGTGGCCCTCGGCTCCCTCGACCTGGCGGACCTGGCCTCGGTGGGGGCCTTCGCCGCGGAGCACGGTACGACCGGGCTCGACCTGCTCGTCAACAACGCCGGGGTGATGGCGCTGCCGCGCCGGACCACCGCCGACGGGTTCGAGTTGCAGTTCGGCACCAACCATCTGGGCCACTTCGCCCTCACCGGCCTGCTGCTGCCCGCCCTGCTCGACCGCCCCGGCGCGCGGGTCGTCACGGTCACGAGCATGATGCACTGGCTCGGAAGCCTCGACTTCGACAACCTCGACGGCGAGAGCCGGTACGGGAAGTGGGCGGCCTACTGCCAGTCCAAGCTCGCCAACCTGGTCTTCGCCAAGGAGCTCGACCGCCGCGCCCAGGGGCGCCTGACCAGCGTCGCGGCCCACCCCGGATACGCCGCGACCAACCTGCAGCAGGCCGGGCCCCGCATGAGCGGCAGCCGGATAGGAGAGGTCCTCAACGGTCTGGCCAACACGGTCGTCGCCCAGTCCGACGCCGCGGGCGCCCAGCCCATCCTGTACGCGGCGACCGCTCCGGAGGTGCGCGGCGGACAGTGCTACGGCCCCCGCGGGCCGGGTCAGAGCAGGGGAGCCCCGCGCCGCGTACCGACGCGGCGCAAGGCCGACGATCCCGAACTCGGCCGCCGTCTCTGGGAGGTCTCCGAGCAACGCACCGGCGTCATCTACGACACGCTGCGGCAGGAGCGATAGCTCCAGGGCGGCACGGACCGATCAGCCGACCGCCCGCTCCAACCACAGGGTGAGGTCGTGCACGCGAATCTCAGCTCAACGTAATCGAGACGCGACTCTTCGTCGTCTAGGACAGCGGTCCGGCGGTGGGATCCCAGTCCAAGGTGGCGGGGATGGCGCCTTCCATGGTGAGGAGCCAGCGCTTGACCTCGACGCCGGAGCCGCCGCTGTATCCGCCGAGGCCGTCGGTGGCCACCACCCGGTGGCAGGGAACGACGATCGGGATCGGGTTGGATCCCATGATCGAGCCGATGGCCCGCGCGGGCACGCCCGTGCCGCTGAGGTCGGCCAGCCCGCCGTACGTCACCGTCTCCCCGTACAGCACGCCGGCGTACAGCTTCTCCAGGACCTCGCGCTGGGCGCCGGACGTGTGGCGCCAGTCGATCGGCAGGTCGAAGGCCCGGAGCTCGCCCGTGAAGTAGGCGGCCAGCTGGTCGCGCACCGGTTCGGTGCGCGCCGGTGCGTCGACCAGGGGGAGCCCGGCCCTCAGCCGGGCCCGGGCGCGGGGCGTGTCCCGGAAGGACAGCCCGCTCAGACCTTCGGCGGTGCAGGCGAAGGCCAGCCGTCCCAGCGGCGTCTCCAGAGTTCCGATCGCGACATCCACCCCTCCTTCTTACCAATCGCCAGGGGCCGACGCTCGCGAGAATCCGACATCGTGGTCGTTCGGAGCGCCGCCCGGCGCCGCGTTCGATCAATGTTGATGCTTCGTCAACTACGGTGGCGGTCGTGGAGGAGACGGCGGGTGAGTGGATCGACGCGGCCCGGGCGGCGGAACGGCTGGGGGTCAAGCCGGCCACCTTGTACGCCTATGTCAGCCGTGGAGTGCTGAGGCGGCGGCGCGCGCCGGACGGGCGGCGCAGTCTCTTCGACCCGGCCGAGATAGAGGAACTGGCCCGCAGAGGACGGCCACGGCGGCCGCCCGGCGCGAGCGAGCTGGTCATCGAGTCGCGCGTCACCGCGCTGGGCGACGACCGCCCGTACTACCGGGGGCGCGACGCTCTCACCCTCGCCGGTTCGGACGACTTCGAGGCCGTCGCCGAGTGGCTGTGGGCCGCTGAGCCCTCGTCGGCGCGCGATGACGCGAGTCGGCCAAGTCCGCAGGCGGGTGGCGACGCCTCGCTGTCGGGTCCGCAGGCGGGCGGCGACGCCTGGCAGTCGGGTCCGCAGGCGGGTGGCGACGCCTCGCTGTCGGGTCCGCAGGCGGGCCGCGATGCCTGGCAGCCGAGTCCGCAGGCAGGCGGCGACGCCTGGCAGCCGAGCTCGCAGGTGGGTGGCGACGCGTGGCGGGCGAGTCCGCAGGCGGTCGCGGTCGCGCGGGCGGCCCAGTCCGGTCTGCCGGGAGAGACCCTGCCGCTGGACCGGCTGCAGGTGATCACGACGGCGCTGGCGGCTGCCGATCCGGTGCGCCTCGTCTTCGACGCTCCCGCCGTCGTCGCCCTGGGCCGGCGGCTCATCGCCGGAATGGTGGAGTCCCTGCCCGCCGCCCGTGGCGAGGCCGATCCGCCGGACGGGGCGTCGATCGCGGCGCGCCTGTGGACGCGCCTCACTCCTCAGGAGCCGCGGCCCGCGGCGGTGCGCGCGCTGAACGCCGCCCTCGTGCTGCTCGCCGACCACGAACTGGCCGCGTCCGCGCTCGCGGCCCGCGTCGCCGCGTCGGTGCGCGCCGACCCGTACGCCGTCGTGACCGCCGGGCTCGGGGCGGCGGGAGGAGGCCTGCACGGTGGCGCCTCGCTCGGGGCGGAGGCGCTCCTCGCCGAGATCTCCACACCCGAGCGGGCGGCGCGGGTCATCGGCGAGCGGCTGCGCCGAGGCGAGGGCGTCCCGGGATTCGGGCATCGCGTCTACCGGCTCCGGGACGGCCGCGCCGGATGCCTGTTCGGCCTGGTCCGGGACGCCGCGCCGGGCCACGAGCGGCTCGCGGCCGCCGAGGCGGTGCTGGCGGAGGCGCGCGGTCGCGGGCTCCCCGGGGTGAACGTCGACTTCGCGCTCGCGACGCTCGGCGCCGTGACCGGGATGGGGCGCGGAGCGGGAGAGGCGATCTTCGCGGTCGCCCGTACGGCCGGTTGGCTCGCGCACGCTCTGGAGGAGTACGCCCGGGGCACGCCGCTGCGCCCGCGCGCCATCTACACGGGCCGACCCCGCGCCATGTGACGCCCCGCCGACGATCTCGCGTCTCCGCTCGTCACGGGTGCGGCCTCATGACGGGTGACTCCGCCCCGGGTGGCCATGATCTCGCGCCTCGGCCCGTCACGGGTGCGACCACACCGCCCCGGGTGGCCATGCGTCTCCGCACGTACGGGGTCGGCCTTGTGCCGGGTGACCCCGCCGCGGCGGAGCCAAGGCGGACCCGGGGAGGGCCTCGCCGCGGGGGCGGGTACGCTCAATGCGTGCGACAGTTCTTTCGGCCCGGCTGGCTCGGACTCCACCTGATCGCCATCGTGCTGATCGGGGTTTTCATGCTGGCCGGCTGGTGGCAGCTGACGCGTGCCCAGGGCGGCAACCTGCAGAGCTGGGCGTACGTCATCGAGTGGCCGATGTTCGCGATCTTCGTGGTCGCGATGTGGGTGCGCATGGTGCGGGACGAGCTGCGCGGCGAGACGAACGCCGACCCGGGCACGGTCACCCCGCCGGGGGCCGCGCCGTCGCGCCGGATCGATGACATCGACTATGGGGATGACGAGGAGCTGGCGGCCTACAACCGCCGCCTCGCCCGGCTGAACGACGAGGCGCCGCGCTGACGGCGCGGGCTTCACGGAGGGACGACCCGTGCAAGGAGCGGTGACCCGCTATCGCGTCATGGCGTACGTGACCGGCGTACTGCTGATCGTGCTGTGCTTCATCGCGGTGCCGCTGAAGTTCTTCGCGCACAACGGGGTCCTGTCGACCGCCGTCGGCATCCCGCACGGGATGGTGTGCTACCCGCTCTACCTGCTGGCCACCTTCGACCTCTACCGCCGGGTCCGCTGGCCCTTGAGCAAGATGGTGGTGATCGTGCTGGCCGGGATCATCCCCTTCCTGGCCTTCTACGTCGAGCGGCGGGTCGTGGCCGAGCTGCGTGAGCAGACCGCCCCGGCGCGGCGCGCGGACGCCGCCGGGGTCTGAGCTTTTTCGATCACTGTCTGGACCGGGCGGGTCCGCGGGACTATCTTTGACTGCGTCAACTTAAACGTTGAGGTGGTCAATGAAAACCGCAGTGCCGTCGGATCGCGTCACCGCCGTCCGCGCGTTCAATCGCTTCTACACCTCCGTCATCGGCGTGCTGAACGAGTGGCTGCTCGAGACGTCGTACTCGCTCACCGAGGGGAGGGTCATCTTCGAACTCGCCCGTCGTGACGCCTGCGAGGTCGCCGACCTGCGCCGGTCCCTCGACCTGGACGCCGGCTACCTCAGCCGCATGCTCTCCCGCTTCGAGGCCGACGGGCTGATCGTCCGCGGGCGCGCCGAGGGCGACTCACGGCGGCAGCTGGCCCGGCTGACCGAGCGCGGCCGCGACGTGTTCCAGGACCTGGACGCCCGGTCGACGGCCCAGATCGAGCGGATCCTGTCCGGGCTCACCGAAGAGGACCAGCGCCGGCTGGTGGGCGCGATGGGCGTGATCGAGGGACTGCTGGGGGAGCACCCGCGGTCCGCGTCGTTCGTGCTGAGGCCGCTCGGCCCCGGCGACCTCGGCTGGGTGATCCAGCGCCACGGCGCCCTGTACGCCGCGGAGTACGGCTTCAACGCGTCCTTCGAGACGCTCGTCGCCCGCGTCGTCGCCGAGTACGCCGAGCATCACGGGCCCGGCGACGACGCGTGGATCGCGGAGATCGACGGCGAGCCGGTCGGATCGATCTTCTGCGTGCGGGAGAGCGAGCGGGTCGCGCGCCTGCGCCTCCTCCTGGTCGAGCCGTCCGCGCGCGGTCATGGTGTGGGCCGCCGGCTCGTCGAGGAGTGCGTCAGGTTCGCCCGCCGGTCGGGGTACGACGAGATGGTCCTGTGGACCCACGACATCCTGACGGACGCCCGCCGCGTCTATGAGCGCGCCGGTTTCGAACTGGCCGAGGAGGAGCCGTACGACGGCTTCGGGCCCGATGCGAAAGAGCAGACCTGGCGGATGAAACTCTGACACGGCACTGGCCCGCGGCGTCGTATGGTTCGCCGCGGGCCAGTGGGACCGTTTCAAGTCGAGAGGGTTTCAGGCGTCAGGTCATCCATGCTCCTTTCGCGCGTGCCGTGCCGGGCGATGGGGTGCCGGGCCGACGGTGAAACTCGGGAACACCGCCGGCCCGGCCGGTTCGACGCCGATGCCGTGGGGGCGTACGGCACCCGCGCCGGAGGACTTGGAGGGCCGGGCGCCGCACGCTCTCGCACTGAACGGGTGGGGGGAAATCACCCGCCGGTGTCGTACGGTCATGCCGGCCCTCCTCGAATCGCAGACGATGGGTGGGGCCCGGAGTTCCCCAGAGTTCCCATCACGTGGCGTTGCGATCTCGTTACTGTGAGTACCCGTCATCCATGCGACCGTAAACCGAGGTCAAGCGAGAAATCTGCGCCGGGGCCCACCGGCAAAGATCACGTCAGCCCGTCACCCTCGGTGGCGAGGGGTTCAGCGGCCGGTGGCGCGTTCGATGAAGCGCGCGCCGACGTCGGCGACGTCCGCGGCCGTCCAGTCGAGAGCGGGCGCCGCCACGGTGATCTCGGTCATGGCCAGCCCGGGGACCTCCGTGTCCTGCCACCCGGCGGCGAACCAGACCTTGTCCTCCTCGGCGAGCGCCAGCGCCGCGTCGTTCAACGCCTGGGCCGGATGGGGCAGCCACAGACGGAACCGGTGTGTGTGCGGCGGCTCCGGGAACACCCGCGCGCCGGGCAGTGCGGCGAGGGCGGCGGCCACCGTCCGCGCGTGCCGCACGTACTCCGGGATGCGCGGCAGCTCGCGGTCGAGGCCGGCGAGCGCGGTGAGGGCGGCGGGCCACTGCTGGAAGACCTGACCGCCGTGGCGGTGCCGCCAGACCTGGGCGTACGAGGCGAGGTCCCGGACTCCCGCGAGCGCCGCCCCGCTGATGCCGCCGAGCGTCTTGTAGAAGGAGACGTACGTGCTGTCGGCGAGACCGGCGATCTCCGCGATGGAGTGCCCGAGGTACGGTGCGGACTCCCAGATCCGGGCGCCGTCGAAGTGCACCCGCGCGCCGGCGCCGCGCGCGGACGCCGCCGCGGCCGTCAGCTCGTCCCAGGTGGGGAGGACGAACCCGGCGTCGCGGAGCGGGAGCTCGAACACGACGGTGCTCACGGGCTCGGCGAGCGCGGTGATCTCCTCGGCCGTGGGGTTGCGGTGCTCGGTCGTCGGCCAGACGCCGCGCAACCCGCTCAACCACGAGTACGCGTGCCGTTCGTACATCTCCTGATGGCCGAGCGGATGGAGGGCGACCGTCGGGTTCCCGCTGCGGTCCGCGCCGTACCGCAGCGCCACCTGCTGGGCCATCGTTCCGGTGGGGAAGAAGACGGAGGCCTCGGTGCCCAGGAGCTCGGCGACGCGCTCTTCCAGCGTGGCCACCGGGCCGCCGCCGTAGAAGTCGGGCAGAGCGTCCAGATCCCCGGCCGTCTCCATGTCGGCGAGCCGCTCCCGCATGGTCGCGGGGCGCGTACCGGAGAGGATCCGGTCGCAGGCTCGCAACGCGGCCATGCGGCGTTCGCGCGTGTTCTCGGGCATCGGCGGATCGTCCCATGACGCCCAGAGCGTGCGCCATCCGATTTCCCTCGGGGCGTCGGACGACGGATATCGCGCGATATTTGACCGATCGATCTAGATATCGCTAGGGTCCGCAGAGTGTCGAGAGCTCAGCAGTTGCTGAACATCCGCCCCGAAAACAGAACGAACGATCTGAAAAGATCAACGCTTGCCTTCACGATGCTCGGGGCCGTGCAGGTCACGCTGATCGCGACGATCACTGTGATCACCGTGGCGTTGCCCGCCATCCGGCGGGACCTGCGCCTGGACGACGCGGCGATGGTGCTGGTCATGTCCTCCTACGGCCTGGCGTTCGGAGGCCTGTTGCTCCTGGGCGGGCGACTCGCGGACGTCTGGGGACGCCGAAGGGTCTTCGTCATGGGAACGGCGATGTTCGGCCTCGCCTCGGCCGCCGCCGGCCTGGCCCCCTGGACGGGCCTGCTGCTCCTCGCCCGGTTCGCCCAGGGGATCGGCGCGGCGCTGACGGCGCCGGCGGCGCTGGCCCTGGTCGGTACGGTCTTCCCCGAGCCCCGGCACCGAACGCGGGCCATGGCGGTCTGGGGTGTGCTGAGCAGCGCCGGCGCCACCGCCGGGACCGTGCTGTCCGGCGTGGTGATCACCTGGGTGCCCTGGCGGTGGGTGTTCGCCGTCCCGGTCGCGGTCTCGGCCGTCGCGGTGGGCGCGGCCTGGAGCCTGTTCCCGGCCGATCGTGCGCCGGCCGAGCGGCGAATCGACTGGCCCGGCGCCATATTGGTGACCGCCGGTCTCGGCGCGATGATCTACGGGCTGGAGCGCTCCGGCAGGTCGGTCCTGGCGGGCGTCGTGCTCCTCGCGCTGTTCGCGCTGGCCGAGCGGCGGTCACCGGCACCGCTGATGCCCTTGCCGTTCCTGCGCGGGCGCCTGCTGCCGGTGCTCGCCGTCACGCTCTGCGCGGCGTCCATGGCCACGGCGTTCTTCATGCTCTCCCTCCACCTGCAGCAGGTACGCGGCCTGTCGCCGCTGCGGACGTCGGCCGTCTTCCTGCTGCCCGCCCCGGCCCTCCTCGCCTCCGGTCCCGTCGCCGGACGGCTCGTCGCCTCCCTCGGCGCCCGCCGCACCCTGGCGCTGGGACTCGCCACGGCCGCCGCCGGTCTCGTCCTGCTCAGCCTCCTCGACGTGCCGTACGCCGGGCTGATCGTCTTCCCCTTCGGGGCCGGGACGACGTTCTCCGCCGCCCTGCTCGCCGCGATGCACGACGTGCGCGACGACCAGACCGGCCTGGCGGGCGGCCTGGTGAACACGGCGATGGAGATCGGCCCGCCCATCGGCCTGACGGTGCTCGTCTCCGTCGCCACGGCCCACTCGCCCGACCCGGCGAGCGGCTACGCGTACGCGCTGCGCGTCGCCGCCGTCGCCCTGCTGACCACCGCGGTCTACGCGGCGCTCCCGCGCCGTGCCGAGTAAGCAAAGGAGAACACGGAATGTCCGTTCGTTTCACCGGCAAGGTGGCCCTCATCACCGGCGGAGGGTCCGGCATCGGCCGTGCGACCGCGCTCGCGTTCGCCCGGGAGGGCGCGACCGTGGTGGTCGCCGGGCGCCAGGCCGAGCCGCTCGACGAGACCGTGACGCTGATCGAGGCCGAAGGCGGCCGGGCGAGCGCGATGCCGGCCGACGTGTCCTCCTCCGAGGACGTCGCCCGGCTCGTCACGACCACCGTCGAACGCCACGGCGGCCTGCACATCGCGTTCAACAACGCGGGCGTCCTCGAGGCCGGCCCGCTCGCCGACCTGGACGAGTCCGCCTGGGACCGCCAGCTCTCCATCAACGTGACCGGCGTCTTCCTCTGCATGCGGCACGAGATCGCCCACATGCGCGCCAACGGCGGCGGCGTCATCGTCAACACCGCCTCCAACCTCGGAGCGCACATGCGGCTGCCGTTCCTCGGCGCGTACGCCGCGTCCAAGGCGGCGGTGAGCACGCTGACCCGCGCGGCCGCCATGGAGTACATCGGGGAGGGCATCCGCATCAACGCCATCAGCCCCGGCCCGATCGAGACGTCCATGTCCCTGCGGCCCGGCGAGACCGAGGCCGACCGCGCCGAACGCCTCAAGAGCGCACTCCCGATCGGCAGGGCCGGGACCCTCGACGAGGCCGCCGCCGCGGTGCTCTGGCTCGCCTCGCCGGAAGCGGGCTTCACCGTCGGCCACGACCTCGTCGTCGACGGAGGCGCCAGCGCCTGACCCGAAGGGACTTCCGCGGTGTCCGGTGGGTCTGTGTCCGGCTGCGCGGCGCCCAGAGCGCGCTGCGAACAAGACCCACCGGACACACCCCTTATGGTCTGACCATGCCGGTCCTGGAGATCTCCGACCTGATCGGCGCATGGGACCCGGTGACCGGGGAACGCGCGCCGATCGTCAAGCGCGAGGTCATCGCGCGGCTGCGCGAGGCGGGGCACCGGCGTGCCGTGCGGATCGTCGAGCGGATGCCCGCCTCGGGGGAGCTCCTGGAGCCCGCCGCGGTGGATCGGTTGTTCGTGCGGGTCCACACCGAACTGCAGCGGCTCGGCGAGGAGCTGCACATGGCGCGGCGGTTCGCCGAACTGCTGGCGCCGCTGGTCGCCGCCGCGCGCCGGGCCGGAACCGGGCCGCCGCGGATCGTCGACGTGGGGTGCGGCATCGGGTACGTGACCAGGGCGCTGGCCGCGTCGGGCGCACTCGGCGGCGACGTCGAACTGGTCGGGGTCGACTTCAATCCCGTCCTCGTCGCCGAGGCCGCCAGACTCGCCAAGGACGAGGGGCTGACCTGCCGGTTCGTCCGCGGCGACGCCTTCGGTCTCACCGAGCCGGCGACGCTCTACATCTCCAGCGGAGTCCTGCACCACTTCCCCGCCGAGTCGCTGGCCGGGTTCTTCCAGGCCCAGGATCGGCCGGGCACCGCCGGGTTCGTGCACTACGACATCGCGGCGACCCGCCTGGCTCCGCTCGGGGCACGGGTGTTCCATCGTGCCCGGATGCGCGAGCCGCTGGGCCGGCACGACGGGGTCGCCTCGGCGAAGCGGGCGCACGGCGACCGAGTGCTCCTGGACGCCGCGTCGCGGGCGACCGGGATGCGTGTCTTCCTCTTCGAGCCGATCCGCCATACGAATCCCTTCTGCGCCTCGATGCGGCCCGTCGTCGGAATGCGACCCGAGCTGGTCGAAGAGGCGCGCCGCGCGCTCGGCCGGCGAGCACGCGGCCTCGTCAGGGCCGGCGGCGTTCGGGATGGCCACGACGATGGTCCGGAAGGGGCCGGCCGGTGACGTGGCTGCCGATCCCGGCCGTCACGGTGCCCGTGCTCCTGGGCGGCCTGGCCGTCGTCGACGGGGCCTTCGCCGGATTCCGCGCGGCGACGGGACGTAACGCCCGGATCCGCAAACGGGCCTACGCCCTTGCGGCGGCCCGGCGGGGCGCGGCCGTGTCGGCGCCGGGCCTCGCCGCCACCGCAGTCGTGTCGCTGACCGGAGCGGCGGGGGAGGGCCACCAGTATCGGGATCTGGTCGACGCGGGGACGAGGATGCTCGCCGTGGTCGCGCCCTATGCCGCCGTCGTGGTCCTCTCCCTCGCCGCGTACCGGCTGCTGCCCATGCGCGAGAGCACGTTCGTGATCCTGGTCGGGCTCGGACCGCTCACCCTCGTCCGCCCCGCCGTGGTCGCGGTGGCGGTGGCGGCCGCCGGCCTCGGCTCCGGGGGCTGGCTCATCTGGGCGGCGGCCGTCACGGCGGCCGTCGGTGTCCTCGTGGTGGAGCCGTGGGTGCACCGCCGCTGGTACCGCGAACCTCTCTAAGGCTCACCGGTGGAGCGGGAGTTCGAGCTCCAGCTCATGACGGATCGGGATGCCGTCCAGGCCGACCTCGGGAATCGACGGCTTCAGCGCGCGCGACCGGGCGACGGCGTCCCGGTGCACGGCTACGAGGTCGAAGCCGTACCGCTGGTAGAAGCGCAGCGCCCGCAGGTTGTCGTTGGTCGTCACCAGCCACAGCCGGCCCACCCCGGCCGCGCGTGCGGCCCCGGCCACCGCGTCGACGAGCGCGGTGCCGACGCCGACGCCTTCCCGTACGGAGTCGAGTGTGACGAGTTCGCACTCCCGACCCCCGACCCGGTAGGTGGCCACTCCCGCCCGGTCCGCGTCGAGATGGGCCACGAAGCCGGGGATCGCGGTCGTGTTATGGGCGACGCCCCGGCTCACCGAGGTCACCCCGCCCCAGCGCTCGGTGAACACCTCCCGTACCCACGTGACGTCGTCGGCGGTCAGCGGCCGTACGCTCGGCCGGTGCCGCTCCGCGTGATCGAGAGATGTCATGGCGCCATCCTCGCCGCGCTCGACCCTTTGTCATAGCGAGTATTCGTACTCAGGGCTGAGGGGGGCCTGCGGCCCCCCTCAGGTCGGTCAGGCGTTCCGTCGGTTCAGTGCACGTGCCAGGCGTCGTTGATCGTCTGGTCCACCGAGTCGCCGTGGGCGTCGGTGGCCTTGACCCGCAGCGTCACTGCTTTGGCCCCCTTCGGGCTCCTGATGGCGAACCTGGCGTCGCCGGCCTCGTCGGTGGTACGGCTGCCCAGGCCGGTCCAGGTCTTGCCGCCGTCATGGCTGACCCAGGCGTCCACGGTGAACGGCCCACTGCCCTTGTACGCGGTCTGATAGGCGGTGTTGATCCTCGCGGTGTACTTCGAACCGCCGGCCACCGAGTTCAGCAGATCCAGCGGGACGTCGTACCCGAAGGACAGCATGGGCAGCGGTGCGCTCGCCTTGTCGAACGCGGCGTCGACCTCCCAGGCGGTATGCGTGGACGTGGAGGTGTCGCGCTGACGGTTGGTGGCGTCCAGCTCCAGCCGGTAGCGGCCGGGGTCGGCGGTGGACACGGGACAGGGCGTGGCATTCGTCTTGTCGCACAGCACCTGGCCGTTGTGCAGGATGCGGAAGTGGACCGGCTCGTCCCCGAACTGGTGCAGATACCGCTGCCCCGTTCCGATCGCGAAGAGGCTCAGGTAGCTGAAACCGATGTAGCCGCCCCACTCCGGGCCACTCCACGACACGTTCATCTGGCTGCCCCGGCCGGGGCCGACCGGGCCCGTCCCGTAGTCGGCGGTGACGTGCTGCCCGGCCGTAAGGGTGACAGCGGAGAGGTTGCTCTCGTTGGTCCAGAAATCGCGGAAGTGGCTGAGCCAGGGATACCAACCCTGATCGCCCGGTGAGACGTACTCGGTACGGACGTACGGTGCCTTGACCTTTGTGGCGATACCCCCGATGCGTCCGAGGACGCTGTAGATCCAGCCGGGGGAGTCACCGTGGTACCGGGCGGTGACGGTGGCCAGGTTCCTGGGGTCGGCCGTGAACGTCAGGTCGTTCGGCAACCGCCCCGTCAGGTGCTCGGTCAGGTTGTACAAGTACGGGCTGACCGCCTGACCGCCGGTGGTGATGGTGACCGGACCGGTCTTGACGGCCTTGGTGAGCTGCTCGCCCTCGGTGCGGGTGAGCACTGCCACCGGGATCGTCGTGTGGTCGTTCGTGTAACGCCAGGCCGGGCCGGCGTCGCCGATCGCGATCAGTACTCCGGCCGCGCCGCCGGCGGCGGCGTCCGCGGTGACCTTGTCGACGGTCGACAGGCGGTTGGGGTCCGGTGCCACCTCGTGCACGAGCGCGACCCGGCCCTTCACCTTCGCGGCGGCCAGTTCGTCGGGTGTTCCGTTGCCGGCGTCGACCACGGAATAAGCGCCGGGCGAGCGGAACGGCGCCACGCACGGCACGTAGCCACCGCAGAGGTCCCCGTCGTGGGCGTACCGGGCATGGAGGACGCGGGGTGCGCCGTGACCGTGCGCGGCCATGGTCAGCGTCGGCGCCACGAGTGTGGCCCGGACGTCCATGGTGAACGTCCCCGTCGTCGTGTCGCCGCCACCGGGGATCACGTACAGATCCGCCCTGGCGCCGATGGACTGGCGCAACATGCCCAGTTGGTGGCCGGCGGGTCCGACCACCCGTTTCCACTCCATCGTCAACGCCTGGTCGCCCGCCTCCTCGGCCGGCAGGTGGGTCTTGAACCGGACCGGCTTGCCGAGGCGCGCGTCGATGTTGATCGTGGTGTCCTTGGTGAGGTTCAGCTCCGGGTCGCCGCCGATGGTCTCCGACGTGTTCCAGTACGGAGGATCGACGGGGAATCCGGCGATGTTGCCCAGCACCGCGTACCTGCCGACCGGGATCCGGGGGTCGGGGCCGAGCAGGTCGAAGTTGGCCACGCCGTTCTCGAACCAGCCGGGCCAGACCCGCCCGTTCTCCAGGTCCATCAGGTTGACCCAGGAGTACTGGGTGGTGGTCTCGGGCACGCCGTTACGGTCGATGCCGCGCACGGTCAGCTTGGCCCGCTGCGGGTCCTTGGTGAAGCCGATCGTGGTGCGCACCGTGTCGGCACCCTCGACCCCGGCTCGCAGGTAGCCGTAGTACGCGCCGACGGCGAGGTCGGCGAGGTGCACGGTGACGGTGGCGGTCGCGGTGCCGCCCGCCGGCACGTCCACGGCGGACGGCGAAACGGTCACCTTGTCACCTGGATCGAAGGCCGTGGCCTTCATCAGCTTCTTGTCCATGCTGAACAGGTCGAGCCCGAGGTCGGCGTGCACCGCCTTGCCGCCCGGATTGCGGAAGGTGACCGTGCCGGTGGCCGTCGCCGGATACGGCGGCGCGATCATGCCGATGTCGAGCGTGCCGGTGGCGACCAGACCGCCCGCGGTGGCCTGCTTGAGGTCGAGCATGCCGCCGCCCTGCCAGGTCACCGGGGTGTTCGGGAGGTTGCCCGGGTCCGCCGCGCTGACCAGCGCGTCCTTCAACTGGTCACGGGTCCAGTCCGGGTGCTCCTGGGCCAGCAGCACGGCGCCACCGGCCACGTGCGGGGTCGCCATCGAGGTACCGGACATCTGCGTGTAGTGCGCGTCGACCGGATCGCCGACGATGCCGCCGGTGGCCCGGGCGGCGACGATGTCGGAGCCCGGTGCGGTGATCTCCGGTTTGACGGCGTTGTCGCCGATCCGGGGTCCGGCGCTGCTGAAGGAGGACACGTCATGCGTGCCGCTCTTGTCCACCGACCCGACGGTCAGCGCCCGGTCGGCGCTGCCCGGTGATTCGACCAGCGTCGCTCCGGAATGGCCGTTGTTGCCGGCGGCGACCACGAACAGCGTCCCGTTTGCGTCGGAGATCCGGTTCACCGCCTGAGCCAGCGGGTCGGTGCCGTCGGTGGGCATGCTGCCGATGCTCATGTTGACGACCTTGGCGCCCTGACCGGCCGCCCATTCCATACCCGCGATGATCTCCGAGTCGGTGCCGTTCCCGCTGTCGTCGAGGACCTTGCCGATCACCAGGTCCGCGTCCGGCGCCACGCCGCGGTACTTGCCGCCGGACGCCGCGCCCGTGCCGGCCAGAATCGACGCCACGTGGGTGCCGTGACCGAACTTGTCGTGCACGTCGTCGGCGTCACCGGGGACGAAGTTGTGCCGGGCCACGATCCGGCCGGCGAAGTCCGGATGCGCGGCGTCGATGCCCGTGTCCAGGACGGCGACCTTCACACCCCTGCCGGTGTAGCCGGCGGCCCAGGCGGCGGGGGCACCGACGGCCGGGACGCTGACGTCCAGCGAGGCACGGGCCTTGCCGTCCAGCCAGACCTTCTGCACATCGCTGCCCGACCGGGTCAGCTCGGCCAGCGCCGAGGCGGCATCGGCCTTGCGGACCGCCTGGGCCTGCGCTCGTACGCTCGGTAGCGCACGCTGTTTCGCCATCCAGCGCGGTGCCGCCTTGGCCGTGACGTGGCCCGGCCGGTAGGTCGTGATGACGGGCAGTTGATCGGTGTGCGCGTCGTCGTACCCGTCCGCCGCCAGGCGGGTCAGGTCGAACAGCTCACGGTCGAGCCTGCCCTGGCCGATGAGCCGGACGACCTGGCCGTTCAGCGCGTACAGGTCACCGTTCATCTGCTGGAAGACGATGTCGCCCTGCGGGCCGACATCCGTGACCACGGTGCCGGTCTGGGTGCCGTCCGGGGCCTTGTCCAGCCGTACGGTGTCGCCGGTCAGCAATGTGATCGTGGGGCCGTGAGCGGCTTTGCCCACGGCGTCCGACGTGGCCGGCGCCGCGGACGCCGGGCCGATGGGTGGGATACCGAGCAGCGCCGCGGCGACCGCGGTGGCGGTTGCGGCGCTCAGGAGTTTCCGTCGCACTGGGGACCTCCGATGAGGGGGGTTCAAGCAAGCGCCAGCGTTACACCGGGGTCGGTAGCATGATCGGCGTGTCGTGCGGATGTTTGCGCCGAGGCGCAAACGCGCCACGGCTGGACCTTTCGCACTGGTGACGGGTGGGTTGACGTGTGTTGACCGATCTTGGCGGTACCCCCGACGAGGACGCCGCCTACCGCTACCTGATCACCGTTCCGTCGGCGACCGCGGCCACGATCGCGACGGAGTTGGATCGCCCCGTCCCGGCGGTGACCGTCGCGCTGGCCGCGCTGGCACGCCGGGGCCTGGTGACCTCTGCCGGCGCCGATCCCGTCCGCCATGTCGCGGCTCCGCCCACCATCGCCGGGCAGGTGCTGCTGAACCAGCAGCGCGAGGCCCTGGTCCGGGCCGAGGCCGGGCTGGCCGAACTCGTCAAGGCGTACCGGCAGGGTTCCGCGCTGCGCGCCGTGACCGAGGTGGTGGAGGTGATCAAGGAGCCGGACGCGGTGCGGCAACGGGTGACCGGCATGCTGCGGGGTGCCCGGCGGGAAATGCTCGCGCTCGTCGCACCACCGTTCTTGGCCATCACCGTGGACGACGAGGACGCGCAGATCCCGGTGCGGGTGTCCGGTGCGAACCGCACCGTCTATGACCGCAGGATCTTCGAGACACCGGGCGCGTTGGAGTCCGCGCGCACCTACGCGCACGCCGAGGACGAGTGGCGCGTGCACGACCGGGTTCCGATGAAGCTCATCATCGTCGACCGGGAACTGGCCGTGCTGTCCACCGTGTACGCCGAGACCGGACCACCGGGCACCATGCTGGTGCACCGCAGCACCCTGCTGGAGGCGCTGCTCGGCTTCTACGAGTTGATCTGGTCGCAGTCGGTGCCGTTGTCGCTCGGCCTGGCCGTCACGCCTGCCGACTCCCCGCTGTCCGATGAGGAACGCCTGGTCCTCTCCCTGCTCCTGACCGGAATGACCGACCAGGCGATCGCCGTGCATCTCGGCGTCGGCCACCGCTCGGTCCAGCGCACGGTCCGGCGCCTCATGGACCTGGCCGAGGTCGGCACCCGCATCCAGCTGGGCTGGCACGCCCACCGGTACGGGTGGCTGGGCCCGGCTTGATCGCCGCTATTCCTCGGTCGCGATCGGACGCGTCTCCTCGTGCGGAGGCGCGGTGAGCAGGCCGGCCTCGTACGCGAGGATCGCGGCCTGGACGCGGTTGTCCAGGCCGAGGCGGGTGAGGATGCGGTTGACGCGGCTCTTCACGTTGGCCTGCGTCAGCCCGAGCGCATCGGCGATCTGCAGGTTGGACAGCCCCCGTGCGACCAGGATGAGAACCTGCAGCTCGCGCTCGGTGAGCGAGTCGATGAGCCCGTGGTGCCCCGACGCGGGCGCGCCGGGGAGGAGGCCGAGGGGCAACCCGGCGAACGTCGTGATGAGCCGCTGGGTGACGCTCGGGGCGAGCATGGCCTCGCCGCCGGCGACGACGCGGATCGCGTGCGCGAGCTGGTCGGGCGGGCTGTTCTTCAGCAGGAAGCCGTAGGCGCCGGCGCGCAGCGCGGAGTGCACGTACTCGTCCAGGTCGAAGGTGGTGAGCACCAGCACGCGCGGCGGCGGGTCGGGAGGCGGCCATCCGGTGAGGATCCGGCGGGTGGCCTCGACCCCGGTCATGCCGGGCATGCGGACGTCCATGACCACGACGTCGGGCCGTAGGCGGAACGCCGCGTCGACGGCCTGCTCGCCGTCGGCCGCCTCACCGACGACGCACAGGTCCTCGCGGCGGTCGATGACGGCACGGAGCGCCGCCCGGACCATCTCCTGATCGTCGGCGAGGAGCACCCGGATCGTCATCGGACCCCCTGGAAAGGGAGCGTGGCGTGGACCCGCCACCCGCCGTCCGGCCGCGGACCGGCCTCCAGGGCGCCGTCGAAGGCCCGGACGCGTTCGCGGACGCCCATCAGCCCTCGACCGGAGCCGGGTACGGGACGGTGGACCGCGGCGGCCGGCCCGTTCTCCACCTCGACGGTCAGTGCGGCGTCGGCGGCGCGCAGGGCGACCCGGACGTCGGCGGGCGCGGCGTGCTTGATCACGTTGGTCAGCGCCTCCTGCAGGATCCGGTAGGCCGAGACCTGGACCGCGGACGGAACCGCGTCGATCGACGGGCCGAGCGTCGCCGCCACGCGGCAGCCGGTCGCCTCCGCCGCCGCGAAGAGCCGGTCGACGTGGCGAAGGGAGGGCTCGGGGTCGGGATCCTCCCGCTGGGCGGCGAGCAGGCCGAGGATGCGGCGCATCTCCACGAGGGCGACGTCGGCGGTCTCGGCGATGCGCGTCACACCCTGCAGGGCGAGCCGCGGATCATCCTCCAGTACGTCCTCGGCGGAGCGCGCCTGAACGGCGATCGCGCTGACGTGGTGCGCGACGACGTCGTGGAGGTCGCGGGCGATGCGGGCCCGTTCGGTGACGACGGCCTGACGTGCGTTGATCTCCTGCTGCGCGCGGAGCCGGTCGTTGAGGTCCCGGAGCCGGCGGGTGCCGAGGTCGATCCGCCGTGCCCCGTACCCGAGGAGCCAGGCGACGGACAGGAACGCGACGAAGGCCATCACGGTGTCCGGTTCGAGGGAGTCGAGCCGGAGTGGCCCGGATCGACCGCTGAGCAGCTCTGTCGTCACCGCGGTGGCGAGGGACAGCAGCGTCCCCGGCGCGCTCACCGTCGCCGGGGCCCACCGGGCCAGCGCGAACACCGCGAAGATCAGGAAGTAGGGCCCCGGCGTCTTCCCCGGCACCGCGTCGATCACCTCGAAGAGGACGAAGCCCACGGTCACCGCCGCCAGCACCAGGCGGGGGTGGTGCCGCCGCCAGAACAGCGGAACCGTCTGCAGTCCCCAGAGCGCCAGCCCGGCCGCGCTCGGCGTCGGTGTCCTGCCCAGCAGGGTCACCACGTCGAACACGGTGAGCCCGCCGCCGAGCGCGATGTCGGTCAGCCATGGTCTGCCGGTGATCCAGGTGCGCGCACCGCGCAGGCCGGCCGTCACGTGAGTCGTCATGTCCGACGGCAACGGTAGGCGATCCGCGCGCTCACGGGCTCGTTCCCGGGGCCGCATCGAAAGTTGCGCGGACCGGCGAGAGATCGGCGCAGCGGACGATGCCGGGTGCCCATCGGCTCTCCTACGTTCGAATCGCGTCCCACGAACCCTCCGAACGTACGTCATCCCACGCGGATGATTCTCGCCTGAAAGGGCCGATGAAGAAATGAACGACGACCGGCGCCCGACGCCGATATGGATGCGATATTCGCTGCTTGCGCTCGGCGCCGTGGCGATGCTGTTCGCGGTCGGTGGCCGCTGGGACATCCCCCTTGCCGCCTGGATCTTCCCCGTGCTGCTGCTGCGGTTCGTCCGCACCGGCCGGGCGTGGTCGGGCGCGATATGGATCCTGCTGGTCAACGTCGTCGCGGCGGTCTTCTGGATATTCGAATCGGATATGGGCTTCAATCCCGTCATCATCGCGGGAGCGGTCGGACTCGGCGTATTGCAGATGCTGCCGTTCCTTCTCGACCGGCTGCTCGTGGGCCGGTTGCGCCCTTGGATGTCGGTGCTGACATTTCCGGCGGCGATCGCCGGATCGGAATTCCTCATCACGCTGCTGTCGCCGTTCGGCACCGCCTACGGCTCCCTGACCGTCACCCAGTACGGCGACCTGCCACTGCTCCAAGTCACCTCGATCATCGGGTCGTACGGGATCGGATTCCTGATCGCCTGGTTCGCGAGCGTCGTCAACCGCTTCTGGGAGAGCCCGTCGTGGCGGTCGGCCCGCAGCGGCATCGTGTACGGGACCGCGCTCGCCGTCGTCATTCTCGGCGGCGGCGCCCGGCTCGCCTTCTCTCCGGAGGATGACGCGACGGTCCGGATCGCCGGCGTCAGCCCCGGCCGGGAGGTGACCGAGGCCCAGCAGGCGGCGATCGGGCGGATCCCCGGCAGCCGTCGCGACGTCGCCGCCGCGCCTCCCTCGGCGGTCGAGCCCGCCATGAAGGCGGTGGAGGACGACCTGCTCGCCGCCACCCGGCGGGAGGCCCAGGCCGGAGCCAAGATCGTGGTGTGGCCCGAAGAGGGGGTCAAGACGCTCGAGGCCGATGAGCACGCCGGCATCGCGGCGGCGCAGGACGAGGCCCGAAGGTCGAGGATCTATCTCGAGATCGGCCTGGGCGTCTACAGCACGACCGCGCCCGCCTACGGGCGCGACGAGACGGTCTTCATCGGCCCCGACGGAAAGGTCCTGTGGACCTACCAGAAGGCCCACCCGATCCCCGGCTCGGAGACGTTCACCCCCGGAGACGGGCGCGTGCCGGTCGTCGACACGCCGTACGGCCGGATCGCGAACGTCATCTGCTACGACGCCGACTTTCCCGACCTGATGCGGGTCCGCGCGGACATCATGCTCGTGCCCTCGCACGACTGGCGGGAGTACGGACGCGCCCACACCGAGAAGGCCGCGCTGCGGGCCATCGAAGGCGGGTACGCGCTCGTGCGCCAGGACTCGGAGGGCGTGTCCGCCACCTTCGACCGGCAGGGACGCGTCCTGGCCACCACGGATTACTTCGCCACCGATCAGCAGACGACCGTGGCGTACGTGCCGACGCGCGGCGGCACGACGATCTACGACCTGATCGGCGACACCTTCGCCTGGCTCTGTCTCATCACCGTCGGCGCCCTTGTGATCGTCGGTCTTGTACGCCCGTACCGAAGGCCGAGCGTGGACGAGACACGGTAACGACGAAACGTCATCCCAGGAAGCTGCCGAATCGACACGTTGCCGGGGAAACGGGGCGGGGTACCGTTCGTTGAACGTCGTGCCGAAGGGCGCGCGTTCGGGGACGGATCGGCTGGCAGGGCGGTGCTGAGCATGCGAGTGCTGATCAGGGTGGACGGTGACGGGGACGGGCTGATGCCGTGGCCGGCCGAGGACCGGGCCGGGCGGGACGCGACGCCAACGCCGTTAGCACGGCCGGAGCAGATCGTCCGGGAGTCGTCCGCACCGCAGGCGAACCCGTGACGGTACCCGACCCGGCCGGGTCCCGTACCACCGGCTCGCTGACCGCGTATCTCGAGGCCGCCGAGCGGGCGGCGGAGATCGCCCTCTACCCCATGGCGATGGGACACCCGATCGATGGGCGGCCGAGCCTGTCGCGGCTCCATGTACGGGCGTGGGACGACGGCGCCGAGCCGGAGTTCACCGGCGGCCTGTCCGACGCGGAGAGCGCTCTCGGCGGCCGGGTCGCCGCCGACGAGATCTTCGCCCTGCCCGACGACGTGCTGCTCGTCGGTGCCCCCGGCTCGGGGAAGACCAGCCTGCTGCGGACCGGCGTGGTGGCGCTCACCGGACGCCGGCGGACGGGCGATCCTCCGGCCTGGGTCCCCGTCCTCCTGCACGCCTCCGATCTCACCGCGCGGGGTTCGTGGCCGGAAGTGATCGCCCAGGGCGTCCGCTCCCGGCTCGGCACCGCCGCCGAGGACACCTGGACGGCGAGTTTCTTCACGAACCCGCCCGCTGCGGGCAGTCGCTGGCTCATTCTCGTCGACGGCCTGGACGAGATCGTCGAGTCCCGGACCCGGGCCGGCGTTCTGGCGAAGCTGGCCGACCTGCGGCTCTGGGATCCGCAGGGCTCGCGCTACCGCATCATCGTGGCGACCCGGCCGCCGGCCCGGCAGGAGTTCGGCCCGGCGAAAGGATGGCACCTCCGGCGGTTCGACCTGCTCCCCCTGGACGAGGACCAACTGTCCGCCCTCGCCAGAGGCTGGTTCGACGCGGTGAATCTGCCGCTGCCCGAGGAGAAGACCGATCGGTTCCGCACCCTGCTCGAGCAGGGGCGGCTCACCGACCTGGCTCGCAGCCCGCTCATGGCGACCATGCTCTGTCGGCTGTTCATCGGCGACGTGTTCAGCGGCGACCGGCCGCTGCCTCCGGGACGCCATGCCGTCTACCGCGCGTTCGTCGACATGTCAGGCCGACGCCACTATGCGGGAGCGCCCGACGAGCCACGAGGCACCATCCAGATGCAGGCCGTCCAGCGAACCTACGGAGACCGCACGGCTCAGGCGGCGACCCGGGTCGTCGCCACGAGTCTCGGGCTGCTCGGCCGGCTGGCGCTGGCCTGGCTCGACGGCGACACCCGTTCCGCCGTCGAGGTCCTGACCGACCTGACCTCGGATCGGCGGCCGCCGGAGCTGGACGACAGGCCCGAGGCCTGGTCCGCGATTCTGCGGGAGATCTTCCGTGAGACGGGTCTGCTCGTTCAACGCGGCGACGACTTCGACTTTCTCCATCCGACGATCGGCGAATACCTCGCCGCGCGGTGCATCGCGAACGATCCCGCCCGCCGTGCCCGAGCCCACCGGACCGTCCTCCGTCTCAACCGTCTCGGGCTGGTCCGGGGGATCGCACCGCCCATGAGCCTCATGGCCCGGTTCCTCGTCGCCGAATGTCTCGTACGGCCGGATGGCGACGAGAAGGTGCGGGCCGCCCTGCGCAGGGGCGCGTCGTCCGTGTGGGGCGCCTGCTTCATCGCGCAGCTCGACGCGGACGGAACACCACTCGACCCGGAGACCGTCGAGACCGCCGCCCGGACCCTCTACCGGCGGGCGATGGGACACCGTCGAGAGTCCTACCGGCTCACCGCGGCGCGGGCGCTGGCCACGATGCGCCATCCGCGAGCGGCCGAGGCACTCGCCGCCATCGCCACCGACCATGACCTCCCGGTGGCCACGCGGATTCCGGCGGCGCGGACCCTGGCCTTATCGCACGACGAGAGCGGCGGTCCGGCCCTCATCGAGCTCATCATGGACACCTCCCTCAAGCCGGAGGAGCGGATCCGGGCCGCGCGGACCCTCGCGGGCATCGGTGACGCCCGTCTGGGGAATGCGCTGTTCGCCCTGGCCACAGAGCCTGGACTGCAGCAGCATCACCGGATCACCGCGGCACGGATCCTGGGGGAGACCGGTGACCCGGAGGGCCCTGCGATCCTCTTCGCCATCGCCCTCGACCCGCTGACGAGTGGGTTCATGGCGATCAGCGCCGCTCATGACCTCGCCGGTCTGGGCGACCCTCGCGGGCCTGAGCTCCTGCTGGACCTCGCGGACGACGTCGGCCTCTACGGTGGCAGCCGGGTTCTCGCGGCACGGGTTCTGGCCACCCTGGACGACCCCCGAGGGCCGGAGGCGCTGCGGAGACTCGCGGCGGACGACGCGCTCGCCGAGGTGCATCGGCAGCGAGCCGTCGACCTCGGCAACGGGCGGCACACAGGCGCGAGCGGCATCGAGAGCTCCTATTTCGGGATGCGCCGCGCGTCGCGAAGAGCGCTCGAGGCCCGCGAACACATGTCCGCCGACCTCGAGGAGATGCCCCGGCTCCTCAGCGCTCACGAGGATTCGGAAGAGGACGACGGCGGGTCATAGGCGTCGGCCGACGGTGAGCACGGACGACCAGTGGCGGGTGAGTCGTCCGTCCGGGCGGTCGGCGAGCCGGCGGCGGATCTCGCGGTAGAGGTGGTCGCGGGTGGCCGGCGCCATGGCGATGTGGCCGGAGAAGGTGTCCAGCAGGGCGATGTACTGCTCCACGGTGTAGCGCCGGGCCCACAGATACCGCCGCGTCCCGGCGACGGTGAAGTGCCCGGACGCCTCGAACTCGGCGGCGAAGGGGTCGGGCCACTCCTCGGGCCGTGGCGGTGGCCAGGGGGAGCCGTCGCCTTCGCCGAGCTCGTCGTAGACCTGCTGGATCTCGGTGAAGAACGGGTCGAAGTCGGCGGGGAAGGCGTGCTCGGCATTCCATACGGCCAGGTGGCCGCCTTGAGGGAGGATCGCGGCGGCCTGCGCGTACCTGACCTCCGGATCCACCCACTTCCAGGCGGTGGCCGCGTAGACGAGGTCGAAGCGGGCACCCGCGGGCGGACTCCAGTCCTCGAACGGTGAAGTGATCACGGAGACGCCGGGGAACTCGGCGAGCCGGCGCCGCGCCTCCGCCGCCAGCGCGTCGCCGAGCTCGATCGCGGTGATCTGGAAACCCCTGCGCGCCAGCGGCGGCGTGGCCTTCCCCGGGCCGCACCCGACCTCGAGCAGCCGTGCGGGCGGCTCGATACCGGTGAGAGCGAGCAGGTCGGAGTACAGCTCGGCCGGGTAGTCCGGCCGTGCCTGTTCGTACAGGGAGGCCACGCTGTCGAAGGTGGCGCGCAGTCGGCGGTCGGCGGGCATACGCCGATCCTGGCAGTTCCGCGCCCGAGTCCGAACGCCTACCGCTCGGCTGGTCGGGCACGCGCTCGTCAGGTGGCCGGTGATGCCGGGATGGCCCACAGGGCCTCCTCGTTGGCGGCGAGGAAGTCGTCGAACGCGGACGGGGCGCGACCCGTGAGGTCCTGGACCGCCGACGTCAGCGTGGCCAGGGAGCCGGTCGCCACCTCCTTCAGGAGGGTGGCGACATCCTCGGCGAACCCAGGCGGGAGACCCTGGGACTTCAGGGTGGCGGCCAGGTCGTCCGGGTGGAGGTCGACGTAGCGGACGGTCCGTCCCAGGGCGGCGGAGAGCTTCGCGGCGATCTCGGCGTGGGTGAGGGCCTCCGGACCGGTGAGGACGAAGGTCTCGCCCTTGCCGTACGGGCCGGTCAGCAGGGTGGCCGCGCAGGCGGCGATGTCCTCGCAGTCGATGTAGGAGACCGGGGCCTCCCCGTACGCGCCGACCAGGTTCCCGTCGGCGGTGAACGAACCCGCCCCGGTGATGAAGTTCTGCATGAAGCCGCTCGGCTGCAGCAGCGACCAGCCGAGTCCTGAGGCCTTCAGGTACTCCTCGATCTCCCAGTGCGCGCCTTCGGCGAGTCGTCCGCCTTCGTGGGCGTGCCAGACCGACACCTTCACGACCCGTGAGACCCCGGCCTTCTTCGCCGCGTCGATGGCGGTCTTCTGCTGGCGGATCATCGGCTGTTCCCCGTCGACCGGCTGGGCGCCGGCGCCGTTGAGGAACAAGCGGTCGACACCGTCGAGGGCGGCGGCGATCGAGCCGGGGTCGTCGAAGTCGCCGACGGCGAAGTCGCAGCCCAGCGCGCGGCCCTTGGCCTCGTCCCGGACCAGTGCCCGGAACGCGACCCCGTCCTGACGAAGTCGGCGCACGAGGGGCCTGCCGATGGAGCCGGTGGCGCCGGTTACCAAGATCATTCGTTCCTCCTGAGGGTGTGCGATGCCACCCGGGGCGATAACCTGAGGTGGCCTCGACATAGTTAAGTCGAGGGTGCCTCGAATTAGCAAGGGGAGAAATGACCGACCCCCGGCGGCGCCGGCCGCGCGCCGACGCCCGGCGGAACTACGACCGCCTTCTGACCGAGGCCGACGCGGCCTTCCGCGAGAAGGGGACGGATGCGTCCCTGGAGGGCATCGCCCGGCGGGCCGGCGTCGCGATCGGCACGCTCTACGGCCACTTCCCCAGCCGCCGCGCCCTGATCGGCGGGTTGCTGCGCGAACGCAACGACGCCCTGTTCGAGCGGGGCGAGGAACTGCTCACCCACCCCTCGGCGGCACAGGCGCTCATCGAGTGGGTCCGGGCGGTCGTCGAGCACGCCGCCGCGTACCAGGGGCTCGCCACCATGCTGGCCGACGGCTTGGACGATCAGGCCTCCGAGCTGCACGAGTCGTGCGTCCGGATGACCGACATCGCGGACCGGCTGATCGCAGGCGCCCGGGCGGCCGGTGTCCTCCGTCAGGACGTGACGGGCGCCGACATCTTCGCGCTGATGAACGCCGCCGCCTGGATCGGTGAGCAGATGTCCCGGGAGCAGGCCGACCGGCTCGTGGACCTGACGATGGGCGGGCTGATGGCCACCTGATGGCATTCCGGCCGCGACTCGAAGCCGGCGCTGCAGCCGTCGGTCGCCGGCCTTTGCGCGTGATGGCCGAATAACGCGTCGGACGCGTCGCCGTGGGACAGCCGGAAGTGCGGACCGCCTGCGACGGAAGGGGTGCTCTGATAGCGTCTCGACATGTTGATCAACCATGGAATTAAGAGGAGATTTTTCCTCGGCGCAATCGCCTTTGTCGGTTGGGCCGCAATTCCGGGCATGATGTTTCTTGCTTTTGTGGGGCAGTCTCATCGGCTTTCTCTGACCGATGAGTTCGGTGGATCTGAATCCGGAGGAAATGGGTGGGCGTGGGCCATTGCAACTCTGGGCATGGCGGCTGTGATCGGAGGAATGGCCGCGGTGGCCGTGGCCGATGCCGTCTCGAGTGTTAACAGCTCAAGGTCCGAACCTGTGCAGGCTATCGGCTATGTGGCGAGTGTGCTGCTGAGTGCGTTCATATGGCTCGTTGGCGGAATATTCGCTATTGGCGCGATGATGACTACAAATGATTGTGGCACGGGTGCCGCCGCGCCATGCCTGGACCATCCCGACATCATCCTTTCTCTGCTCTATGTGGTCTGTCTGATATTGCCGACGCCTCTGCTGGCGGTTGTGTGCTGGCTGGCTTGGCGTTCAGGGGTATGTGTACTTCTTGCGCCACCCTTTATCCTGGACATGTACCTTCTGGCGATTCACCTGCGTCTACCGCATGTGGGTTTCGGTGATACCACCGGATAAGATGCGGACGAGTTCCAGCCCGAGACTTCCGGAGCCCCTGAGATCGCGCGCCCCGCACCGCGTTCGTCATCGCAGCGAGGTCCGGCAGAGCAGGCGACAGGTGAGCGCGAGAGCGGTGACGACCACCGGCACCAGCATGTGCACCAGCGCGAAGGGCAGCGCGCAGGCGGTCAACAGCATCCCGACCGCGGCGATCCACCGCGCCCGGCCGCGCAGGAGCTTGACCGCCGCCGCGGTGCCGGACAGATAGACGGCGATGACGAGCGTGGACGGCACGAAGACGATCTGCCGCGTCCCCCAGTCGCACAGCCACGCGAGGGCTAGTCCGGCGCCGCCGACGGTGCCGACGGCGCAGACGCCGCCCACGGGAACGTTGTGCCGGTTCACCGCCGCCAAGGGCGCCGGGAGCCAGCGATCGCGGGCCAGCGCGTAGCAGAGCCGGGAGACCGCGGCGACGAAGGCGTTCGTGGTCTCAAGACTGATCACGAGCGCGGCGACGGCCGCCGCGACCCGCGCGCTGACACCGAATCCGCCCTGCAGCAGAGTGCCGATCGCCAGATGGTCGGTGGCGGTGCTGCCGTACGTGCCGGTGGCCACCACCGCGGTGGCGACCGCGAGATAGAGCACCGTGACGATCACGAGCGTCGCCCACGTCGCTCGCATGACGTCGCGCGCCGGGTTCCGGAACTCGCCCGCCAGGTGGACCACCGCCTCCCAGCCGGCGAAGGCGAAGAACAGCACCACGATCGCCGACCCGACGCCGTGCAGACCGTGCGGCGCGAGCGGGTGCAGCCGCGATGCGCTCACCTGCGGGACCGAGGCGACGCTCGCGAGCAGCAGCACGGCGGCCACTCCGCCGGCGAGCGCCAGTTGCAGGGTGCGCCCGACACGGGCACCGGCGAGGTTCGCCGTGACGGCCACGGCGAGGATGCCCGCGGCGTACAGGTACGCCCACCGCGCGCTGCTTCCGGTGGCGTCGGCCAGGTAGTAGCCGCCGGTGAGCGGCACGATGGTCTGCCCGACGGAGCCGGCGACGAAGTACCACCAGCCGGTCACGCAGGACCTCGGCGCGGCGGTCGCGAACGAGGTCGCGCGGCGCATGGTCACTCCGCCCCATCGCAGCGGTGGCCAGGCGCAGTACACGCGACCGGTCGCCACGCAGTCACTCGACGACCCGGTCGCCGACGTCCAGGAGTGGGCGCGGCGCAACCTCGGACGCGACATCACCGTCAACGACCTCGCCCGGCATGCCCGGGTGAGCCATCGCAGCCTGATCCGGCAGTTCCGCGCACGCACGCGGATGACCCCACAGCAATGGCTCGCCCGCGAACGGATCTTCCTCGCGCAGGAGTTCCTGGAGACCACGGACCTGCCGATCGACAGCATCGCCGGTCGGTCCGGATTCGGGACCGCCGCCACATTGCGCGCCCAGTTCCAGCGGCACATCGGCACGTCGCCCTCGGCGTACCGAGCGACGTTCAACCTCAACGAACGCGTCGGCTGATCGGCGCGGGCCCGCGGAAGCTCGAATGGGCGAACCAGAGCCCACTGTCGTAGAGTGGTCGATAGACTACGGAACGTGAAGTATTTCAACACCGCGGGGCCGTGTCTGGCCGACCGGCACTACCTGCTGCCGCCGCAGCCGCGACTGCCGCGGGCTCGGACGCTCATCGACCAGGGCCGGTTCTTCGTGGTGCGCGCGCCCCGTCAGACGGGGAAGACGACCACTCTCGCGGCGCTGGCCGATCAGCTCACCCGTGAGGGTCGCCACCTCGCGGTGCGCTTCTCGTGCGAGGGGGCCAGGGCGGCGGGCGACGACTACGCGGCGGCCGAGCGGATGGTGCTGCAGGCGATCCGGGAAGGGGTGATCGCCGGCAACGTGCCGGCGGACCAGATGCCTCCGGATCCGTGGCCGGAGACCTCCCCGGGATCGATGCTGCGGTCCGGCCTGACCGCCTGGGACAGGCGGTGCCCGCTGCCACTGGTGCTGTTCTTCGACGAGATCGACGCGCTTCAGGGCAACAGCTTGATCAGTGTCCTGAGCCAGCTGCGCGACGGCTACACCACCCGGCCCGCTCCCTTCCCGCATTCGGTGGTGCTGTGCGGGTTGCGGGACGTACGCGACTACAAGGCGGCCCCGGGCGGAGATCCGGAGCGACTGGGCACCTCGAGCCCGTTCAACATCACGGCGGCCTCCCTGCGCCTCGACGACTTCACCATCGACGAAGTGACCGAGCTCTACGAACAGCACACGGCGGCCACCGGACAGAAGTTCACCCCGTCCGCGACGCAGCGCGCGTTCGAGGCCAGCCAGGGCCAGCCGTGGCTGGTGAACGCGCTGGCCTACGAGACGACACGGATGATCCCGTCGCCGGCGCCGATCACCGATGCGCACATGGCCGAGGCGGTCGAGCGACTGATCGTCACCAGGGCCACGCACCTGGACTCACTGGTGGCCCGGCTCCACGAGCCGCGCGTCCAGCGCCTCATCGAGCCTCTCATCGCGGGCGAGCTGCCCGACCTGGACGCCACGTACCACGAGGACCTGTCCTACGTACGAGATCTCGGCCTCATCTCCCGGGCTCAACCCGTACAGGTGGCCAATCCCATCTACCAGGAGGTGATCCTCCGGGTCCTGGCCGGGGACACCGAATCGGTCGTCACGGCCGAACCGCGCAGCTTCGTCACCGGCGAGGGCCGTCTGGACTTCGGCAGGCTCCTGGACGAGTTCGTGGTCTTCTGGAAGCTGCACGGAGAAATCCTGTCCAGCCGGGAGACCTACCACGAGGCCGCCTGCCAACTGGTCTTCCTGGGCTTCCTCCACCGCGTCGTGAACGGCGGCGGCTGCATCGACCGCGAGTACGGCGTCGGACGCGGCCGTATCGACGTCGTCGTCCGCTGGCCCTGCACAGACGCGAACGGCGAACCCACATCGCAGTGGGAGGCCGTCGAACTGAAGGTCCGTCACCCCGGCCGCGCCGACCCGCTGCCCGATGGCCTGGCCCAGCTGGACGGCTACCTCGATCGCCTGGGCCTGGACACCGGCACCCTCGTAATCTTCGACCGCCGGCCGGACGCCCCACCCCTCCCGGACCGCACCGCCCTCGGCACCGCCCGCACTCCGACGGGACGCCGCGTGACCCTCCTTCGTGCATGAGCGAGTCACGGCGGGGCGAGGCACGCTTCTAACCTTGATCCCGTGTCATCGAACCTCGGGCGGCCCGCGGCCGTCGCAGCCGACTACGCGTGGATCGGAGACGACGGGGGCGGCGGTCTGTTCTCGGCGTCCTGCCTGACCCTCGTACGCGGAGTCACACCGCGGGAGTTCATGGACCGGCTCGGTGCGCGGATAATGTTCGACGCTCTGGAGCTGGCCGAGGAGTTCACCGATCTCTCCTTTCAATACTGGGACGAGCCGCACTACGGCGACGTTCAGTTCATCGGCGCCATGACGGTGGCCGGGGACGGCGGGGACTGGACCCTGGCGCTGGAGGTGAACGGGCATCTGGGCGTGACTCCCTCCGTCGTGGTCCCGGTCTCGGCGGGGACTCGGCTGGTCTCGCACCGCTACAACGGTGGCAACGCCTTCGGCAGCTTCTACTGGATCGAGGACGGCGACATCCGGCTGGAGTTCGAGCCCCTGTTCGCCCACCACCGGGAGGGCAGCACCCCGGACGCCCTCCTCGAGGACATGAAGCAGATCGGTTTCGACCTGGAAGAGGACCGCGAGGACATCGGTCCGACCACGACGGCCGCCTTCGCGCTGGCCGAGCGGCTCACCGGAGTCCGCGTGACCCCGGCCATGCTCGACGACGCGGTCTTCTTGTGCGGCACGGCCGCCGACGGCTGAAGGCCGACATCACCAGCGGCCAAGGGGATCGCCTCAATCAGGACAGGTCGGACATATCAAGTACGAAGCGGTAGCGGACGTCGTTGCGCTGGAGGCGGTCGAGAGCTTCGTTCACGCGCGCCGAGGGGAGAAGTTCGATGTCGGCGGTGACGCCGTGCTCGGCGCAGAAGTCCAGCATGGCGGCGGTCGCGGGTCGGCCGCCGCTGCCCGCGGAGCTGAGGTTCTTGCGTCCGATGAGCAGGTCGGTGGTCTGTACGGTGACCGGTCCGAGGTGCCCGACATGGCTGAGTGTCCCGTCCATGGCGACCAGCCGCAGATAGGGGCCGAGGTCGTGGGGGACGGAGATGGTGTCGATGACGACATCGAACCGGTCCCGGGCGCCGGCCATCTGCTCCGGGTCCGTGGAGACGATGAGATCGTGGGCGCCGAGCCGACGGGCGTCGTCGGCTTTGTCCGCTGATCGGCTGATGACCGAGGCGCTGGCGCCGAGCGCCACGGCGAGCTTGACCGCGAGATGACCCAGGCCGCCCAGCCCGCACACGGCGACGCGAGTGCCAGGCCCCACGCCGAGGGTGTGCAGGGGCTCCCACACGGTGATTCCGGCGCAGAGCAAGGGGGCCGCGGCGGCGGGATCGAGACCGGCGGGGAGGAGGTAGGCGAAACGGTCGCGGACCACGTACTCGCGGGAGTAGGCCCCCAAGGTCGTCGATCCGTCGTGGCGGTCGGTGCCGCCGTAGGTCAGGGTCGGAAACTCGTGACAGAAGTTCTCCTGACCGGCCCGGCACATGGCGCACGCGCCACACGAGTCGACGATGTTGCCGACGGCGACCGGATCGCCGACGCTGAATCGAGTGACCTCCCGCCCGACCTCGGTCACCAGACCCGTGAACTCGTGGCCCGGCACGAGGAGAACATCTCCCGTGCCGGAATGGGCGCGGACGGCGTGCAGATCGGTGTGGCAGACGCCGCAGTAATCCACGCGTACTGCGATGTCGTCGGGACGCAGCTCTCGCCGTTCGAGGGACACCCGCCGCAGCGTCGTCGTCCCGGGACCGTCCGCGCGCCAACCCATCGTGGTCCTCACATCCGACTCCTTAAACAGACTGTTCGGTTTATTTCATGCTAGGCACATGCGCCGTCGCGAAGCAAACCGACTGTTCTGTTGGATACGGTGGCGGTTATGGCCGATCAGCAACTCACCGCACGTGGCGCCGCGACCCGCGGGCGCATCCTCGACGTGGCGACCCGGGAGTTCGCCGAGCACGGGATCGCCGGGGCGCGCATCGAGCGGATCGTGGCCGCGGCACGCACCAACAAGGCGCAGCTCTACGCCTACTTCGGCAGCAAGGAGGGGCTGTTCGACGCCATCTTCTTCGGCTCGCTGGAGCGCATCGTGAACGTCGTTCCGATCGACGCCACCGACCTCGCGGACTGGGCCGTGCGCCTCTACGACGAATACCTCCGCCGCCCCGACCTCATCCGGCTGGCCACGTGGGCACGTCTGGAGCGACGTCCGGCCGGTCACCTCGTCGACGATGCCGAGCGTCTCGACGACCGCAAGCTGCGCGCCATCGCCGACGCGCAGGCCGCGGGCATCGTGCGACCGGGTGACCCGTTCGACGTGATGGCCATGGTCATCGCGATGTCCATGGCATGGTCGCCGGTCAGCAACGTCTACGCCGCGACCGCCCAGGAGCCCCCAGAAGTGCACGATCGGCGTCGCGCCCTGCTCCACGAGAGCGTCAGACGAGCCGTGACGCCCGGCTGACGACGCCCCGACTCCCTTTCCCTGGGGTGGTGGTCGCCTACCGAAGTGTTGCGATACCGGCCAGGAAGATGTCGACGCCGGAGAGGAATTGCTCGCGGTCGTCGTGTTCGCTCAGCTGCGCCGCCGCCTTGTGCACGAACGGGTACTTGCCGGGGTCGAGCTGCTCCCATTGCGCGGCGACGGCGGACAGGAAGGCCGTCCGGTCGGTCTCGCTGGAGGCAAGGATCCGGGCGTTCGCGGCGTTCTGCCCGGCGACACCGAGGACGTAGTTCACGAGCGCGCCCGCGGCGTCGAAGAGCGCCTGCTCGGGAACGCCGAGTGCGTCGAGCAGGCTGCCGATGCACTCGTAAATCTCCAGCAGGGCGGGACGCCACGGCTCCCGGGAGAGTTGAGCACCGACCCACGGGTGTGCGTCGATCGCGTCGAACAGGCCCAGCGCCACGGTACGCAGAGCCTCCCGCGGCTCCGCATCGACGACCACGCCGGTCATCACACCGGCGATGATGTCGTCGGTGGCCGCCGCGAGCAGGTCGCTCTTGCTCGCCACGTGGTGGTAGACCGCCCCGTAGCCGGTGCTCAGGCGGCCGGTGATCGCCCGCAGAGTCAGCGCGGCCTCGCCGCCGGTGTCGAGAAGGTCGGTCGCGGCCTTGACGATCAGCTCCCTGGACAGTCCATCCGTGCGCCGCGGGGTCCTCTTCGCCATGGGTCCCATCATGGCACGTTTGGATCGTCGATCCAAAGTCGTGCTAGCGTTTTGGATCGACGATCCAATGAAGCTGGTGAGAGGAACACCATGACCACGCCTGTCACGATCATCGGAGCAGGTCTCGGCGGTCTTGTGCTGGCCCGCGTCCTGCACCTGCACGGCATCCCGGTCACGGTCTACGAGGCGGAGCCCTCGCCGGCCGCACGCCGCCAGGGCGGATTGCTCGACATCCACCCCTGGAACGGCCAACCGGCACTCGAGGCGGCCGGCCTGATCGAGGGGTTCCGCGGGCTCATCCTGGAGGGCCGCGAGTCCTATCGGGTCCTCGACCGGAAGGGGACGATGCTGCTCGACCTACCCGACGACGGCACGGGAGTGCGTCCCGAGGTGCAGCGCGGCGCGCTGCGACAGCTGCTGCTCGATTCACTCCCGCACGGCACCGTCCGATGGGGCCGCAAGGTCACCGGCGTGCGCGCGCTGGAGGAGGGCCGCTACGAGGCGAGACTGGCCGACGGCACAGCCGTCGTCACGAGCCTGCTCGTCGGTGCGGACGGCGCGTGGTCACGAGTTCGCCCGCTGCTCTCCGACGCCACCCCCCAGTACGTCGGCGTATCGGTCGTCGAGACGTTCCTGTTCGACGGTGACACCCGCCATCCCGCCGTCGCGGAAGCGGTCGGCGCCGGATCGCTGTTCGCGCTCGCACCGGGCAAGGGCATCCTGGCCCACCGGGAGAGCGGCGGAACCCTGCACACCTACACACAACTGCTGAAGCCACAGGACTGGCTCGCCGACACCGATGTCACCGATGCCGCGACCGTGACCGCGCGGGTCGTCGGGGAATTCGGCGGCTGGGCCCCCGAGCTCACCGCCCTCATCACCGAAAGCGACACCCCTCCGGTCCTGCGCCGCCTCTTCACCCTGCCCGTCAGGCACCGCTGGGACCGTGTGCCGGGGGTGACCCTGCTCGGCGACGCCGCCCACCTCATGCCGCCGAACGGCGAAGGCGCCAACCTGGCCATGCTGGACGGCGCCGAACTCGGCCAGGCCATCGCCGCACACCCGGACGACACAGAGGCCGCCCTCGCCGAATTCGAGCAGGCCATGTTCACGCGCGCAGCCGCCGAAGCCGCGGACGACGACATCTACAAGATCATGTTCGGCGATGACGCACCCCACAGCATGGTCGCCATGCTGACCGAGGCCGAGCAGGCGTCCTGACCCGCGAGACTTCGGGACGGCTCAACCGCTCACGCTCGCCGGTCGTCCCTTTCGCGCGTCTCCCGGATGAGCGTGATCGCTGACAGCGAACGGGCCTGCGGAAATTTATCGGGACTCTTCTTTCTTGAGTGTGGGTGACTCAAGCTTTGGAGGACTGATGAGCAAGATCGTCACCCTGCCGGTGCTGCCGCTCGACGACGAGGTCGTACTGCCCGCGATGGTCGTGCCGCTCGACCTGTCGGAGAGCGACGTGCGGGCGGCGATCGACGCCGCGCGCGCGACCGCCGTCTCCCGGGGCCCTGGCATCCGGTCGGAGGACAAGCCGCGGGTGCTGCTGGTGCCCCGGCTGAACGGCAAGTACGCGGCCGTCGGCACGCTCGGCGTCGTCGAGCAGATCGGCACGCTGCCCGGCGGTGGACCCGGCGCCGTCGTCCGTGGTGTCGCGCGCGTCCGCATCGGTTCCGGGACGACCGGTCCCGGCGCGGCCCTGTGGGTCGAGGGGACCGAGGTCGAGGACACCGGTCTCGGCACCCGGGCCGAGGAACTGGCCAAGGAGTACAAGGCGCTCGTCGTCGGGGTGCTGGAGAAGCGCGGCGCCTGGCAGGTCGTCGACATGATCCAGCAGATCGAGGACCCGTCGGTGATGGCCGACCGGGCGGGCTACGCCTCGTACCTCAGCGCCGAGCAGAAGGTGCGCATCCTGGAGACCGCCGACGTGACCGAGCGTCTCGAGCTCGCGATCGGCTGGACCCGGGAGCACCTCGCGGAGCTGGACGTCGCCGAGACGATCCGCAAGGACGTCGAGGAGGGCGTGGAGAAGCAGCAGAAGGAGTTCCTGCTCCGCCAGCAGCTCGCCGCGATCCGCAAGGAGCTGAACGAGCTCAACGGCGACCCGTCCTCCGAGGAGGAGGACTACCGGGCCCGCGTCGAGGCGGCCGACCTGCCGGAGAAGGTCCGCGAGGCGGCCCTGAAGGAGGTCGACAAGCTCGAGCGGACCTCCGACCAGTCGCCGGAGGGCGGCTGGATCCGTACCTGGCTGGACACGGTCCTGGACATTCCCTGGAATGAGCGGACCGAGGACGCCTACGACATCGCGGGCGCCCGGCAGATCCTCGACGAGGACCACACGGGCCTCGACGACGTCAAGGAGCGGATCGTGGAGTACCTCGCCGTGCGCAAGCGGCGCGAGGACCGCGGTCTCGGCGTGATCGGCGGCCGGCGGTCCGGTGCGGTCCTGGCGCTCGTCGGCCCGCCCGGCGTCGGCAAGACGTCCCTGGGCGAGTCGGTGGCGCGGGCGATGGACCGGAAGTTCGTCCGCGTCGCGCTCGGCGGCGTCCGGGACGAGGCGGAGATCCGCGGTCACCGGCGGACGTACGTCGGCGCGCTGCCCGGCCGCATCGTCCGGGCGATCCGCGAGGCGGGCACGATGAACCCGGTCGTGCTGCTCGACGAGATCGACAAGGTCGGCGCGGACTACCGCGGCGACCCGACGGCGGCGCTGCTGGAGGTGCTGGACCCGGCGCAGAACCACACGTTCCGGGACCACTACCTGGAGGTCGAGCTCGACCTGTCGGACGTGGTGTTCCTCGCCACGGCGAACGCGCTGGAGACCATCCCCGAACCGCTGCTGGACCGCATGGAGCTCGTCTCCCTCGACGGCTACACCGAGGATGAGAAGGTCGCGATCGCGCGTGACCACCTGCTGCGGCGTCAGCTCGACAAGGCGGGCCTGACCGCCGACGAGGTGACGATCGGTGACGACGCGCTGCGGCTGCTCGCCGCCGAGTACACGCGGGAGGCGGGCGTACGGAGCCTGGAGCGGGGGATCGCCCGGGTCCTGCGCAAGGTCGCGGCGAAGGTCGCGCTGGAGGAGCGGACGCTGCCGGTGACGGTCGGCGCCGACGACCTGCGCGACTACCTCGGCCGTCCGCGCTTCACGCCGGAGACGTCGCTGAACGAGTCCGAGCGGCGTACGGCGGTGCCGGGCGTGGCGACCGGGCTGGCGGTCACCGGAGCGGGCGGCGACGTGCTCTACATCGAGGCGTCGCTGGCCGACAAGGAGACCGGCGAGACCGGCGTCACCCTGACCGGCCAGCTGGGCGACGTCATGAAGGAGTCGGCGCGGATCGCGCTGTCGTACCTGCGGTCGCGCGGCGCGGAGCTGGAGCTGCCCGTCGGCGACCTGAAAGACCGCGGCGTGCACGTCCACGTCCCGGCCGGGGCTGTTCCCAAGGACGGGCCCAGCGCGGGCATCACGATGACGACGGCGCTCGCCTCGCTGCTGTCCGGGCGGCTGGTCCGCACGGACGTGGCGATGACCGGTGAGGTGTCGCTGACCGGGCGGGTCCTGCCCATCGGTGGGGTCAAGCAGAAGCTGCTCGCCGCGCACCGGGCGGGGATCACCACGGTGATCATCCCGAAGCGCAACGAGCCGGATCTGGACGACGTGCCGGCCGAGGTCCTGGAGCAGCTGACCGTCCACCCGGTCAGCGACGTCCGGGACGTCCTGAACCTGGCGCTGGAACCGGCCACGACCCGCGACACCGTGGCCGCCTGACCGACCCGGACCGAAAGAACGCGAACGGCGCCCCTCCGGACCTCCGGAGGGGCGCCGTTCGTCTAGCGGGTCTCAGCCCCGCGGCTCCCGGGTTTCAGCCCCGCGTCTCGCGGGTCTCGGCCCTGCGTCTAGCGGGTCTCAGTCCCGCGTCTCGCGGATTTCAGCCCTGCGGCTCCCGGGTCTCAGTCCCGCGTCTCGCGGGTTTCGGCGCCCCGCGGGCTGAGGCGGAAGACCCGCAGCTCTCGCCCTGACCGCTCGACGTACCTGTCGTACGTCGGCCATGTCTTGAGCAGTCGTGGCCAGACCTCGGCGCGCTCGGCGCCCTCCAGCAGCCGCGCGGTGACCGGGACCGTACGGCCCCGGTAGCTGACCTCCCCGTTGGGCTGGTTCAGGAGGTTGGTCGTCCACGCGGGGTGGTTCTCACGCCCGAAGTTGCTGCCCACCACCAGGAAGGAGCCGTCCGCTTCGGGCAGGCAGGCCAGCGGCGTCTCGCGGGGCAGGCCGCTGCGGTGCCCGACGGCCGTCAGAAGGAGGGTCGGTACGACGTACTGCCCCATGAGGAAGCGGCCGCCGGTCAGACGGTGCACCGCGCGGTCCAGTGGCGGGACCACCTTCGGCCCGACCCTCGCGAACCACGCGGATCCGGCCATCCGCGCGACCGGCGCGGTGACCATGGCCTGCAGCCTGCTTCGTGGCATGACGGGTCCTGCCTTTCTGTCCGAGGCACTCGAAGTGCCGGCCGGGGGTTCATGATCCACGCCGGTGGCCAGGCGGCCGGCCCGGGCGGGGGAGAGGTGCCCGGCCGCGGTGAGCCAGCGCAGGGCGTCCGCCAGGCTCTCCTCCACCGGCCGGAGGGTGAGCCCGAGCGCGTCGACGGCCGGGGCGTCGTCGGAGGGCACGAGCGTGACCATGAACTCCGCGGCGTCCCGGGTCAGCGGGTAGTCGAAGGGGCGTACGCGCTTGGCGGCGTCGAGCAGCGAACCGAGCGCGAGCATGAGCCCGGAGGGGACGGCGATCCGGCGGCAGCGCACGCCGGTGAGGGCGTCGCATCGGTCGGCCAGCTCCGACCAGGTCAGGTAGTGCCCGCCCAGGGTGTACCGCCGCGGCCCGTGCCCGGGGGCGACCGCGCGGGTCAGCGCCTCCGCGAGGTCGCGGACGTCGATGAGCGACACGCCGCCGCGCGGCACCGGCCAGACCAGGTCGAGGGCGCCGGCCAGTCCCTCCATCATCGCGTCGAGACGCGGCTGCCGGGGGCCGATCACGCCGCCCGGGTAGAAGATCGTGACGGGCGCGCCGTCGTCCTGCAGGCCGCGCACGTAGCGTTCGGCCGCGACCTTCGACCGGCCGTAGTCCGTCCGTGGGCGTGCCAGCGGGTCGTCCGACCGGATGACCGGTCCCGCGGGCGGCACGAACACCGCGATGGTGGACACGTGGATCACCGGATCGAGGTCTCGGGCGACCGCGCCGCCGACCACGGTCCGCGTGCCGGCGACGTTGACCTCCATGACGTCCGTACGGGCGTCGGTGACGCCGAGCGCGGCGGCGGCGTGCACGACGGCGTCGCACCCGTCGAGGGCGTGGGCGACGGCTTCCTCGTCGAGCATGTCGCCGGGGTACATCTCCACCGCCTCGGCCTCCACCCCGATCGCGCCGAGGACCTTGGCCGCCCGGCCGGGATCGCGCACCATCGCCCGTACCTGATGACCGGCCGCGAGCAGAGCACGGATGGCGTACGAGCCGACGAATCCCGACCCACCTGTGACGAGGACGCGCATGATGTCAAACTAGCGCTTGGTGGGAGACTTCGGTCACGCTGACGTTCGGTGAGACTACTCGGATGGCCGATAAATGTGTGAAGTACATCACATAGCAGACGCCGATCGGGTCGTCCTTCGTCGCGATGGGGTGATCACTTGGAGTGATGGCCTGTTCGGCTGGGTGTGATTGCGGGCCCCGCTCGGAGGCCGCGTGTCCTCACTGGTCAGACCCCTGATATCGGGCCTGGCTCCGGGCGGATCGGCCGGTCGGCCCGATATCGGAGATCAGGAAAAGGCCATTTGTACCCGGCTTCCACGCCGCCAAACATGCGCCTCGTGATCTCGGAACAACCCACGGTCACCGCTTCGCTAGGTTCGTAACCCATGTCGTCAGAACAAGTTCGCAGGCGGCCGCCGCCTCGCGCCCCCGTCGTCGACATCGGATTCGGTCCGCCGCGTCTGGAGGACGGTCGGCACCTGTGGCGTGTCGCCCGGGACTCCGGAACCCTCGACCTCAATTCCCCCTACAGCTACGTGCTCTGGTGCCGGGACTTCGCCGCGACCTCGGTCGTGGCACGTGCCGAGGACGAGGTCTGCGGGTTCATCACCGGGTTCTCCCGGCCCGAGGACCCCGGGACCCTGTTCGTCTGGCAGGTCGCGGTGGACGCCGAATGGCGGGGACGCGGGCTGGCGCGCCGGATGCTCGACCACCTGGCCGACGGCGGGCCACGGTTCGTCGAGGCGACGGTGACGCCGGACAACACGGCGTCGGACCGGCTGTTCGCGTCGTTCGCCCGTGCACGCGGTGTCGCGCTGCGGCGGACGCCTCTCTTGAACGCGGACCTGTTCCCCGGCGATCACGACCCCGAGGTGTTGTACCGAATCGGGCCGCTCAACAGCTGAATCCACCAGGAGACGGGTGAGAAACCGCATGAACGTGTTCGAGTCCCTCGAGTCAGAGGTCCGTAGCTACTGCCGGGGATGGCCGACGGTCTTCCAGAAAGCCTCCGGCAGCCACTTGTACGACGAGAACGGCCGCGCCTTCCTCGATTTCTTCGCAGGTGCCGGAACCCTCAATTACGGCCACAACAACCCGCTGCTCAAAGAACGGCTCATCTCCTATCTGGCCGATGACAACCTCGTGCACAGCCTGGACATGCACACGGTCGCCAAACGCGACTTCCTGGAGACGTTCCAGGAGGTGATCCTCGCGCCGCGCGGCCTCGACTACAAGGTCCAGTTTCCCGGGCCGGCGGGCACCAACGCCGTCGAGGCGGCGCTGAAACTGGCCCGTAAGTACACCGGCAGGGAGACGATCGTCAGCTTCACCAACGCCTTCCACGGCATGTCGCTCGGGGCGCTCGCGGTCACCGGCAACTCGATGAAGCGCAGCGGGGCCGGCATCCCCTTGAACCACGCCGTTCGCATGCCGTTCGACAACTATCTCGACGGGCGGACTCCCGACTTCCTTTTCTTCGAGCGTCTGCTGGGCGACAGCGGAAGCGGCCTGGACACGCCCGCGGCCGTCATCGTGGAGACCGTGCAGGGCGAGGGCGGGCTCAACGCGGCCAGCCCGGAATGGCTCCGCGGACTCGCGGACCTGTGCAAGCGGCAGGACATCCTGCTCATCGTCGACGACATTCAGATGGGTTGCGGCCGGACCGGGCCGTTCTTCAGTTTCGAGGACGCCGGCATCGTCCCGGACATCGTGTGCCTGTCGAAGTCGCTCAGCGGGTACGGCCTGCCGTTCGCCGTCACCCTGCTCCGGCCGGAACTCGACGTGTGGGAGCCGGGCGAGCACAACGGCACCTTCCGCGGGCCGGGCCCGGCCTTCGTCACCGCCGCCGCGGCGATGGACTTCTGGACCGACGAGGGCATGGAGAAGGACACCCTCGCCAAGCGCGACCAGATCGAAGGGGCGCTCCAGGGCATCGCGGCGGCCCACCCGGAGCGGATCACCGGCACCCGCGGGCGTGGCATGGCCCAGGGGATCGCCTTCACCGAACCGGAGAAGGCCCCGGCCGTGTGCCGCGCGGCGTTCGACCGCGGCCTGCTGATGGAGACCTCCGGCCCGGAGGACGAGGTCGCCAAGCTGCTGCCGCCCCTCACGACGACCACCGCCGAACTCTCCGAAGGCCTGGAGATCCTGGCCGACTCGGTCGACGCGGTCCTCGTCTGAGCCACCTCGATCCACCCGCTGAGCCACCCCGATCCACCCGTAAGCCCACCGGAAGGAGCGGTCCAATGATCGTGCGCACGCTCGAGGAGATCACCGGAACCGAGCGCGACGTCGAGGCGCCGACCTGGCGTAGCCGGCGGCTCGTCCTGGCGAAGGAGAAGGTCGGATTCTCGCTGCACGAGACCGTCCTGTACGCCGGCACCGAGACCCGGATGTGGTACGCGAACCACATCGAGGCGGTCTACTGCATCGGCGGTGAGGGCGAGCTCATCAACGAGGAGACCGGTGACAAGTACCGTCTCGAGCCCGGGACCATGTACCTCCTCGACGGGCATGAGCACCACGTCGTCCGCGCCCACACGGATCTGCGCACCGTCTGTGTCTTCAACCCTCCGGTGACGGGCAGAGAGGTGCACGACGAGAACGGCGTCTATCCGCTGATCACCGAAGAGACGTGAGCCGTCGTTGATCCGGAACGACGGAGCAGCCCTCTTCCATCCAGACCCTCGGACCACGCCACGATTGGAATGCAAGCGATGACAGAGCATGCCTGCCCCACTCCCGGCCCGAACGACCAGTACCCCACCCGCCGCGCCAGCGAGCCGGCCCTGCTCTACCGCACCGACCCGGTCGTCCACGGGAACGCCGACGGCCCGATCGACCAGGAGACCCTGGTCGCGTACGAGGCCGACGGCTTCCTGACCGTCGACGAGCTCCTCGCCCCGGAGGAGGTCGAGCGCTACCGCGCGGAACTGCGGCGGCTCGCCGACGATGAGGCCGTCCTGCGCGACGACCGGACGGTCACCGAGCGCGGGTCCGACGAGATCCGGTCGATCTTCGAGGTGCACAAGGTCAGCGACGTGTTCGCCGAGCTCGTCACGGACCCCCGCGTGGTCGGCCGCGCCCGGCAGATCCTCGGGTCGGACGTGTACGTGCACCAGAGCCGGGTGAACTACAAGCCCGGGTTCAAAGGCAAGGACTTCTACTGGCACTCGGACTTCGAGACCTGGCACGCCGAGGACGGCATGCCGCGGATGCGCGCCGTCAGCATCTCGATCGCGCTGACGGAGAACTTCGTCCACAACGGCGGCTTGATGATCATGCCGGGCTCGCACAAGACCTTCGTGTCCTGCCTGGGGGAGACCCCCGCGGACCACTACAAGGAGTCGCTGCGCGGCCAGGAGATCGGCACCCCCGACCCCGACAGCCTGTCGATCCTCGCTGACAAGCACGGCATCGAGCTGTTCACCGGGCCCGCCGGTTCCGCGACGATGTTCGACTGCAACTGCATGCACGGGTCGAACGGCAACATCACCCCATTCCCCCGCTCGAACGTCTTCATCGTGTTCAACAGCGTGGAGAACACCTGCGAGGAGCCGTTCGCGGCTCCGTCGCGACGTCCCGAGTTCATCGCCGCCCGCGACTTCACACCGGTCGGCGCATAACCGGAAATCCTCCCCCCACAGCGGCCGCCGGCGACGCCCGGCGGCCGCTGCAGCCCCAAATACTGGAGATGCCCCCCATGACCTCATCACGACGCGACTTCATCCGCAGTGCCGCGCTGCTCGCGGGCGCCGTCCCCCTCGCGGCCGCCTGCTCCACCACCGACCCGACCAAGGAGCGCTCGGGCGGCGGCACCCTGGCACGTGCCAAGCAGCAGGGCTACATCCAGGTCGGCTTCGCGAACGAGTCGCCCTACGGCTACACCGACACGAGCGGCAAACTGACCGGGGAGGCCCCCGAGCTGGCCCGGGTCGTCTTCAAGGAGCTCGGCATCAACGAGGTCAAGGGCGTCCAGCTCGACTTCGCCGGCCTCATCGGCGGGCTGCAGGCCCGCCGCTTCGACGTCATCGCCGCGGGGATGTTCGTCACGCCGGAGCGGTGCGCGCAGGTCGCCTTCGCCGACCCGGACTACATCGCGACGACCGGGTTCATGGTGCCCAAGGGCAACCCCAAGGGGATCCTGAAGTTCGAGGACGCCGCGAAGAAGAACGTCAAGCTCGGCGTGCTCACCGGCGCCGTCGAGGGCGACTACGCCACGAAGCTCGGGGTGAAGAAGGACAACGTCAAGACGTTCGCCGACCAGCCGAGCGCCTTCGAAGGGCTCAAGGCCGGCCGGATCGACGCGATCGCCCTCACCCGGATCTCCCTCGTCGACACGCTGAAGAAGCACAGCGGCGCGCCGTACGAGGTCACTCCGTCGTTCATTCCGCAGATCGGCGGCAAGCCGCAGTACGGCGCCGGCGCGTTCGCGTTCCGCAAGGCGGACAGCGACCTGCTCTCCGCGTTCAACGGCAAGCTCACCGAACTGAAGCAGAACGGCCGACTGCTGGGCATCATCCAGCCGTTCGGGTTCAGCAAGGCCGAGCTGCCGGGGTCGCACACCGCCGCCGAACTGTGCAAGGGCTGATCTGGTGTCGCAGATTCTGCACGCCTACCCGCTCCTGCTCAGGGGTGCCTGGATCACGGTGCAGCTCACCGTGTACAGCGCGGTGGTCGCGCTCGTGCTCGCCATGGTCTTCGGGGTCACCGGTGCCGTGGGCGGCCGGGTGGCCAGGGCGATCGCCCGGGTGTACGTCGAGTTCTTCCGCGGCTCGGCCACGCTCGTCCTGATGTTCTGGCTGTTCTACGCGCTGCCCCTGGTCGGGTTCCGGTTCCAGCCAATGGTCGCGGGCGTGATCGCCCTGTCGCTCAACTACGGCGCGTACGGTGCGGAGGTCGTGCGCGGCGCCGTCAGGGCGGTGCCCACCGCGCAGTACGAGGCGACGGTCGCGCTGAACATGCCGACGTACCAGCGGATCCGCCGGGTCATCCTGCCGCAGGCGGTCGCGCTGATGCTGCCGCCGTTCGGGAACCTGCTGATCGAGCTGCTCAAGGCGACGGCCGTGGTTTCGCTGATCTCGATCGCGGACCTCACCTTCCGGGCGCAGCAGCTGCGCGCGGCCACCGGCCAGACGGCATGGGCGTTCGCGGCCGTCCTGGTGCTGTACTTCGTGATGGCGCAGATCCTCCAGCTGCTCGTCCGCTACCTGGAGCGGCGTACCGCCCGGATGCTCGGCCGCCGGCCGCCGCGGAAGGCCGTGGCGGCGGTTCCGGTCGTGACCGGAACGGGGGCGGCCCAATGATCTGGGACTGGAACTTCGCCGGCAAGATCCTGCCCGACCTGCTGAAAGGGCTGCGGGTCACCGTCGAGGCCACGCTTCTGGCCTACGTGCTCGCGCTGGTCCTCGGCCTGGTCTGGGCGGTGCTGCGGCGTTCGGGCGGCCCGGTCGTGGGCCAGATCGTCCGGTGGATCGTAGAGTTCGTGCGCAGCACGCCGCTGCTCGTGCAGCTGTTCTTCCTCTTCTACGTGCTGCCGGGCGCCGGAGTGAAGTTCAGCGCGTTCGTCACCGGCGTCATCGGCCTGGGGTTGCACTACTCGACGTACACCTCCGAGGTGTACCGCGCGGGGATCGACGACGTGCCCCGTGGCCAGTGGGAGGCGGCCACCGCGCTGAACCTGCCGCGCCACCGCGTGTGGTTCGGCGTCGTGCTGCCCCAGGCGATCCGCAGGGTCATCCCGACCCTGGGCAACTATGTGATCGCCATGTTCAAGGACTCGCCGCTGCTGCTGGCGATCACGGTGCCGGAGATGCTCGGCGCGGCGTACTCCGTCGGGACCCACTACTTTCGCTACCTGGAGCCGATCACGATCGCGGGGCTGCTCTTCGTGATCGTCAGCGTCCTGGCATCCATCCTCACCCGACGCCTGGAGAGGCGCTATGGCAACAACTGACTCCACTCCCGACGCCGCGCTGCCGCAGAACGACGCGCGCGGCATCCGCTTCGAGAAGGTCGTGAAGCGGTTCGGCGACAACGTCGTCCTCCGCGAGCTGAACTTCGCCGTCGACCCCGGCGAGCGGGTCACGCTCATCGGCCCGAGCGGGTCGGGCAAGACGACGATCCTGCGCCTGCTCATGACCCTGGAGCGGGTCGACGACGGCGTCATCTGGCTCAATGGCGACTCGCTGTCGCACATGGAGCGCGGCGGCCGGCTGGTGCCCGCCGACGAGAAGCACCTGCGCCGCCTCCGTTCCGAGATCGGCATGGTGTTCCAGCAGTTCAACCTGTTCCCGAACATGTCGGTGCTGCGCAACGTGACCGAGGCGCCGATGCACGTTCTCCGGATGTCGAAAAGCGAGGCCACCGAGCGGGCCGGCGAGCTGCTGGAGATGGTCGGCCTGGCGGACAAGGCCGACGCCCATCCGTCGCAGCTGTCGGGCGGGCAGCAACAGCGCGTCGCCATCGCCCGCGCGCTCGCCATGCGGCCGAAGGTGCTGCTGCTCGACGAGGTGACCTCGGCGCTGGACCCGGAGCTGGTCGGCGAGGTCCTCGACGTCCTGCGGCAGATCGCCGAGACGACGGACATCACGATGCTCTGCGTCACGCACGAGATGCGGTTCGCCCGTGACGTCTCCAACCGGGTGCTCGTGTTCGACAAGGGGCAGATCGTCGAGGAGGGGACCCCCGAGAAGATCTTCACCGATCCGGATCATCCCCGTACACAGGAGTTCCTGCGCGCGGTCATCGACCAGTAGGAGTCCGCGGCGCCGCCGTGCACCGGCGCGGCGGACCCGGAGGGCGAGGTGATCCTCGCGCCGCACCGCAGGGCGGTGCGGCGCGTCGGCGTGTCACCGCGTAGCGGCGGTCGTTCGCGGCCGCCACCGGTGGGGCGCGTATGCCCGAGACCGGTCACGTGATGGACGGGTCTTGCGGTGCGGCCTAGGTTGGTATTACCTCTTAATGTCATGACAACCGCGTCCTGATTATGGAGCGTTCCAACGGCACTACCAGGCCCTCGAGGCATTGGATGCCGTACCGCTTCGTCGGCTTCGCGAGCGTCCAACACGACATCCGCCCACCGGGAGGACTCTATGAGAATCGGGCTCGCCGGGGCAGGCCGCATCGGTTCCCGGCATGCTGAGACCCTTCGCGCGCTGCCCTCCGTCGAATCCTTCGTGGTGGCCGATCCGGACGCCGGTCGGGCGCACCGGATCGCCGAGGAGTACGGAGGGCTCGTCGCCGACTCGGTCGACGCGCTCTTCGACGCCGGGCTGGACGGCCTGGTGGTCGCCGCCGCGACGGACGCGCACGCCGAGCTCGTGACCCGCGCCGCGCGGGCGGGCCTGCCGACCTTCTGCGAGAAGCCCCTTGCCAACGACAACATTGGAACGCTCCAAGTCGTTCAGGCGGTTCGCGCCACCGGAACCCCCGTCCACGTCGGCTTCCAGCGGCGGTTCGACGCCGGCCACGTCGCGCTCCGGGAGGCCATCGCCGCGGGCCGCCTCGGCCGACTCCACACCGTACGGTCCTGCACGCTCGACCCCGCCCCGCCGCCCGCCGCCTACGTCCGGGTCTCCGGCGGAATCTTCCGCGACTGCGCGGTGCACGACATCGACGCCGTCCGGTTCGTCACCGGGCGGCAGGTCGTCGAGGTGACGGCGTCCGGAGCGAACAAGGGGGAGGACTACTTCGCGGAGAGCGGCGACGTGGACACCTGCGCCGCCCTCCTCACCCTCGACGACGGCACCCTCGCCATCATCTCCGAGACCCGCTACAACGGGGCCGGGTACGACGTCCGCTTCGAAGCGCTGGGGTCCAAGGACAGCCTCGCCGCGGGCTTCGGTGAGCAGACGCCGCTGACCGCGGTGGACGGCGGGTCGGCGGCCGGAGCGCTCGGCGCCCTGCCGTGCCAGGGCTTCCTGGAGCGCTTCGGGCCGGCGTACGAGGCCGAACTCGCGGCCTTCGCCCGGGTCGTCGCGGGACAGGCCGACAGCCCGTGCCCGCCGGAGGAGGCACTGGAGGGGTTCTACGTCGCTGAGGCGTGCGACCGGTCCCGCCGGGAGCGGCGCACCGTGACGATCGAGGAGGTCCGGCAGTGAGGATCGCGGGTGCGCCCATCTCCTGGGGCGTGTGCGAGGTACCGGGATGGGGCCACCAGATGGCCCCGGACCGGGTGCTGGCCGAGATGCGCGACACGGGCCTGGTCGCCACCGAGTTCGGCCCGGACGGGTTCCTGCCGACCGATCCCGCCGAGCGCGAGGCGCTGCTGGCGTCGTACGGGCTGGCGTCGGTCGGCGGCTTCGTGCCCGTGGTCCTGCACGAGCCCGCGTACGACCCGCTGCCGGAGGTCGAGCGGGCGCTGCGCGGGTTCGGCGACGCGCGGATGCTCGTCCTGGCGGCCGCGACCGGCCAGGACGGGTACGACGAACGCCCCGTGCTGACCGCCGAGAACTGGACGACGCTGCTGGCCAACCTCGACCGGATCGCCGCGTACGCCGCCGACGGCGGGCGCCGTACCGTCCTGCACCCGCACGTCGGCACGATCGTCGAACGGCTGGACGAGGTCGACCGGGTCCTGGCCGGCTCGGAGGTCCCGCTCTGCCTGGACACCGGCCACCTGCTCATCGGCGGCACCGATCCCCTCGAACTGGCGCGTACGGCGGCGGCGCGCATCGCGCACGTGCACCTCAAGGACGTCGACGCGAGCGCCGCCGACCGCGTCCGCGCGGGGGAGACCACCTACACCGAGGCCGTACGCGACGGGCTCTACCGTCCGCTCGGCGCGGGCGACGTCGACACGGCCGGGATCGTGGCGGCGCTCGACCGGGCCGGGTACGACGGCTGGTACGTCCTCGAGCAGGACACGATCCTGCGTGCCGAGCCGGCCGCGGGCGGCGGCCCGGTCGACGACGTCCGACGGAGCGTCGCCTTCCTCAACGGGCTGAAAAGCGTTGCCGACGTGCAACGTTAAGCCGCCGATCTACGGGGAATGATCGCCCGCGTCAGGATGGGCAAGCCTCTCCCCCCGGCCCATGTCCGAGATCGGTCGCGGGGGTACGTGCGGTGTTCACTGGGTTCGTCGGTTCTGGGTCCGGGCGTTCAGGCCGTAGGGGCTCGCCTCCAGGCCGGTCACGCCGGCCGTCTCCCGGGTGCCGCTGGGCGGGTGTCGTCGCGGTGGTGGCGCTCGGCGCCGCCGGCTGCTCCGACGACTCCCCCGCGCATCGCGGGGCGACCTCCTCCCAGACGGCCCTGAAACCCGTCGCGGTCGAGGTGCAGGAGGCCGTCGCCCGGGTGTGGCCGGACGCCCAGCAGATCTGGCCCGGGACCGTGCTCAAGGACCGGCGGATCATCCTCGGCGACCGCGGCCGGGCGCGGCTGATCAGCGTGGACGGCGTGTCGGACCTGAGCCCGGCGGAGCTGGCGAAGAAGAAGATCGCCATTCCGCACAGCGGCTCGTCCTATGTCACCTGGGACGGGCACCCGGCCGTCGTCATGAACGTCGCCGACCCGTCGTACAAATCGGACGCCGAGATGGCGGGACAGAGTCTGTCCACCACGCTCTTCTCCGCCGCGACGGACGAGCTGTACCACGCCACGGAGCAGAAGTGGAAGGTCCTGAAGAAGGGCAGCGAGCAGCGCGGCACGGAGTACCCGCTCGCCGTCACGCCCCGGCTGTACCGCGCCATGCTCTACAACGACCTGGTCGCGGCCTACCGCGATCCCAGGCAGCGGAACCGGTGGCTCGCCGGGGCGGCGTACTGGCGGTCGAAGTGGCAGAAGGAGTTCCCGGACGAGGCCAAGCGCGCCACCGCGCTCGACATCGGCGAGGGGGCGGCCGGCTACTTCGACGCGGTCGCCACGGCGATGGCGTCGGGCGCCAAGCGGGGCGACCAGGCGGAGATCCGCAAGAGGTCCCAGTTCCGGCCGCTGGACCAGGCGATCGATCCCGGGCAGGTGACCCTCGACGGGGAGAGCACCTCGCTCGGCGGGATCGCCGGCCTGCTCCTGGACGAGACGCGCAAGGGCTGGAAGCCGGAGATCACCCGGTCCCGCCAGACGCCCGTCGACCTGCTGCTCGCGGGCGTCACCCCGCAGGCCGAGTCGCCGTCGGATCCGCTTCGCCGGTCCATCCAGGACATCCTCAGTAAGTTGAACACCGACCTGATCCCACGGCTGAACCCGCTGGTCAGCGCCTACCGCGACAAGGCGCGCCCGCTGCTGCTCATCCCGATGAGCGCGTCCGAAGGCGACCTGGACGCCGGTGGGTACTACGTCGCCCACGGCGTCCCGTACGCGATCCTGGCCCGGCTCAACGGGACCTTCCGGCTCTCCAGCGGCACGATCGAGGCGAAGGAGGCGTCCGTGCTCGCGGGCCTGATCGGCGGCCATCCGTACCTGATCGTTCCCATCGGCGGGGCCGGTGTGAAGAGCACGGTGGCGTCGAACCGCGTCCAGCTGAGCAGCGGGACCCTGACCGGATCCTCGCAGGTCGCGGCCCGCCGGACGGGCGGTCGTGAGGAGTACGTCGCCCGCTGACCGCCGCGGCTTCGCCTGCCCGCTGACCGCTGCGGCCGGACGGTCAGCGCGGCGGTGGGGGCGAGTGTGAATCGGACGTGCCGGTCGTCCGGGTGCGGATGTGGCCGATGCCGGACCGGGTGGCCAGCACGACCAGCCGGTCGCCCGGGATCAGCAGGTAGCCGTCTTGCAGGTCCCAGTCGAAGCGGGGCCGGCCACGGCGCCCGAGCGCCAGCACCCGGGCCTCTCCGGGGAGATTCGCCTCACGCAGCGGCCGTCCGTCGAGCTCGGAGCCCGCGCCGATCGGCATGTCGGCGATCAGCATCACGCTGCGGCCGACCGGGATCGTCCCGATGACCTGGCGTTCCATCATGGCCGCGGCGAAGGCCGGGGCGGCGAGGAAGGACACGCTGCGCGACACCGGGATCTTGAAGTTGCGGTGGACGCGACCCGCCAGATCGTCGTCGAACAGCCGGAGCACCACCCGGACGTTGTCGCGCAGCGCCCGGGAGCTCAGCCCGGCCTCGAGGTTGGTGATGTCGTCGCTCGTGACGGTGACGACGGAACGACAGGTGCCGACCCACGCCGTCCGCAGGGTCTCCTCCCGGGTGGCGTCGCCGAAGATGATCGGCAGCCCCAGGCGGCGGGCGAGCGGCACTCCGACGGCGTCCTCGTTCCATTCGACGCAGACCACCTGGACACCGAGGTCGTGGAGCTGTGAGACCACCCGGAGACCGACCTCGCCGAGGCCGACCACCACGACGTGCCCGGTGATCGGATCGCGTAGCCGTTCGAGCGGCCCGGCGAGCCGGGCCCGGACCAGCGCGTCGACGACCGCGGCGGTGATCGCGGGCACCAGCGCGAGGCTGGCGAGCGTGACGATCACCTGGGTCACCTTGGCGGGCGCGCTGAGCGTCGGATCGGGGTTGGCCGCTCCGGCGATGTCGAGCAGGACGAGGTACAGCGAGTAGGTGAAGCCGTGCCCGTCTCCGAGGCTGAGCGCGGCGCTGCCCACGACGATCAGCGCGAGGAGCGCCACGACCACCTGGAGGAGCCGGCGGTTGAAGATCAACCGCATGGTCCGGGCGAACGTCGTCTCCGGCCGGTAGTCGACGGGAGGGCCGGCGAGGGACGTCCGCGACGTGCCGTCGGCGACCGCGAGCACCAGGTTGGCCCGGTCCTGGTCCACCGGCAGCAGGCGGGGGAGCCCGTCCGGGCGGCGGGTGTCGGCGAGCCCGCAGATGAGGTTGCGGACCCGGTCGCTGCGGTGGGCGACGTAGAGGGTGCGGCCCGCTACGCGGACGTGGCTGGGCGGCAGGTCGCCGAGGGCGGCGGCCACGAACGACGGCGCGGCGACCGCGCCGTCCGACAGCACGGCGCAGTCGCTGAACAGTGTGCGGATGCGGTTGCCCAGCCCGGTGTTGGACATCCGGATGACCAGCCGGATGTCGGGATTGAGCTCCTGAACGCGCAGCGCGGCGTGGATGTTGCCGACCTCGCTGTTGCTGACGAGGGCGACGGCGCGCGCCGACTCGACGTGCACGGCCCGGAACGTCTCGTCGTCCAGCTCCGCCGCCTCGTGCACCCGCACGCGCGGCAGTCCCGTGATCTTGGGTCCGTGGTTGCGTCTCTTGGACGGCACGATGACGGTGACGTCCTGGAGATAACGCGTCGACAGCTCGTCGGCGAGCCGGTAGGCGAGCGGCGTGTCACCACAGATGATGAGGCGGCCGCGGAGGGGGCTCCGAAGGCGGGGGACGACGGTCGGCACGCGGTGATCGTAACGTTCCAGACTCCGACGCTGTGTGTCCGGGCGCACGCAGTGCGGCGCGAGCGGATCCGGCGGGGCGGCGGGGTTGCCCGTCTCGGGTTCGTTCTCTAGGGTCCCAAGCAAGCGCTTGTGATGATGATGGGAGCGGCGCGTGCGGCGAGGCATCTGTCTGCTCGAAGAGGTCGAGTTCCACCCGATGAACTCGCGGAGGCCGCTGGAGTACCTCAAGTGGCTCACCGCCTACAAGAAGGAGGACGAGGCGCTCGAACCCGGGCGGCACGTGCTCACCAAGGGCGAGTCGATCCGCTCCCACGACATCGACCTGGTCGGCGCCTTCTACGCGGTCGGCATCACCGGGCACCCGCAGTTCAAGGTCGTCACCCTGTGGGACTGCCACGGTGGCTGGGACGGCGGCTGGCGGCAGATGCTGGAGATCTACACCGGCGTCAAGGAGAACCTCTTCCTGTCCACCATCGACGACCTACGCTTTACCGCGTTCTCCCGGCCGCTGGGCGCCGCGCCCGGCGGCCCCGCGCTCGCCGACGCGACGGGAGCGGAGTTCTTCGTCCTGGAGAGCGCCCGCGTCCGCCCCGGCGCGGCCCTCGACTACCTGGCGGCGGTCCGGGAGGAGCGCGTCCCCCTGCTCGCCGACCACGGCCACCGCCCCGTCGGCCTGTACGAGGTGCTGCTCTGCGACACGGAGGTCGTCACCGTCTGGGCGACCGACCTCGACTCCCACCTCGCGCTGCAGCGCTCGTACGACGCCGCGCTCGGCCTGGACGACGAGATCGACGCCGACGAACGCCTGCTCGCCTGGCGCAAGCGCGCCCGCGAGTTCCTCGACGGCACCTGGCGCGAGACCCTCCTGTCCCCGTACCCCGGCTCCCGCCTCGCGCTCTAGACACCGGCCAGGCGGTTCACGACGGGGGTGAACGCGTCGAGGTCCGCCTCGTTGTGCAGGACGTAGTAGGAGAGGCCGAGGTCGTCGCGCCACCGGTGGAGGGCGTCGCAGACGGCGGTGAGCTCCCCGGCGAGCACCTGGGGGGTTCCGGCCTGGGCGGAGGGGTTCGCGGCGCTCCACGCTTCGGGCTTCCGCCCCAGGCCGATCCGCAGCACGGACGTCCCGAGCTCGATCGCGTCGAACCGCGAACCCGCGGCGTCCCGGACGATGTCGACCTTCCGGCGGAAGGCCTCCGGGCCGCCGTCGGCGGTGTCGGGGCCGGAGCCGTCCGCCCGTACGCGCATGGTGAGGTTGACGACGTCGGCCTCGCGGGCGGCCAGGCGCAGCATCCGGGGTCCGCCGCCGCCGAGGACCAGCGGGGGATGCGGGCGCTGGACGGGGAGCGGCAGCTGCTCGAGCCCGCCGATCGTGTAGTGCTCGCCGCCGAACGAGAACGGGCCGCCCTGCCAGAGGCCCTTCAGCACGTGGATCGCCTCGGCCAGGCGCGTGATGCGGGCGCCGGGAGGGTCGAGCGGCAGGCCGGCGCTCTCGTAGTCCCGGGCCATCCACCCGGTGCCCAGGCCGAGCTCGAGCCGGCCGTCGGACAGCAGGTCGAGCGTTGCCGCCTCCTTGGCCAGGACGGCCGGGTGCCGGAAGTCATTGGCGAACACCATCGTGCCGACCCGCAGCCGGGTGGTCGCGCACGCGGCGGCGGTCAGCGCGGCGATCGGCGCGAACCTGGGGCCGACGAGGTGGTCGGGGACGAGCAGGACGTCGAAGCCGGAGTCCTCCAGCCTGCGGGCCTTGGCGGCCCATGCGGCGGCCGAGTCCGCGTCGCGGATGACGGCGCCGAAACGGAAAGGTCGCTTCACCACTGCAGGTTATACCAAGCGCTTGCTCGCCATAGCGAGAGCGTCTATGGTCGCCGCAGGACGACGTTCCGGCGCCTGTCGGCCCGAGCGGTCGCCGTCCGGCGGCCACTCGGGAGGACGGTGCCCGGTGGCGGTGGCGACTCGAGGCGGTGGCGATGGCTGCACCCGTACGGGATGTGACCGAGGAAGAGGCCCGCTTCTTCCGCGAGAACGGCTGGGTGCGGCTGCCCGGCCTGGTCGCCCGGGACTTCGTCGAACGGCTTCGGCGCCGGGCGCTCGACCGGCTCGCGGCCCGCCGCGGGACATCGGGCACCGGCTTCGTCGACCAGGCGTTCGGCCAGGACCGCGACATCGCCGAGCACGACGAGCACTTCGGCGCGCTGGCGACCGCACCGGCCCTCGCCCGCGGCGCGGTGCGCCTGCTGACCGGCGTGGAACGGGTCCGCCTCCAGGTCACCAACCTTCTCGTCAAGGAGCCGGGGGAGCACGGGCAGACCGTCTACCACCAGGACTTCCCCTGGATGCCGATGGACACGTCCGCGATGCTCACGGTGTGGCTGGCGCTGGCCGACGTGCCCGCCGACATGGGGTCCCTGCGGTTCTTCACCGGGTCGCACCGGTACGGCACCCTGGGACGCAGCTTCGTCCGGGAGGGCGACGACGCGCTCACCCGGCACCCCTGGCTACGGGACCTGGAGCTGTCGCCGCCGCTGGACCTCGCGCCCGGCGACGCCACCGTGCACAGCGCGCTGACCATCCACGGCGCGCCGCAGAACCGCCGCGACGCTCCCCGCCTGTCGTTCACCGCGACCTACTTCGACGCCGCCGCCCTGTACACCGGCACGCCGTACGGCCAGACCGACGGGCTCGGCCTGGAGGTCAACCGGCCGTTCGATCATCCGAAGTTCCCTCTGGTCCCGGTGGAGTGACATGAGCAGGGTCAACCGGCCGCTCGATCATCCGAAGTTCCCCCTCGTCCCCGTGGAGTGACATGAGCCCGGTGCAGACGGTGCGCGGCCCGGTCGGCGACCCCGGGGCGACGCTCATGCACGAGCACATCTTCGGGCTGAGCCCGGAGATCCTCTGGAACTGGCCTGACGTCCCCGAAGGCTGGGACCTGGAAGAGCGCGCCCGCGAGGCCGCCGGAAAACTGAACGAGCTGAAGGCCGCCGGCATCGACACGATCGTCGACCTCACCGTGGTCGGCCTCGGCCGGTACGTCCCGGCCGTGCAGCGCGTGGCCGAGCAGACCGACGTCCACATCGTCGCCGCGACCGGCCTGTACACCTACGACGCCCTGCCGCCGTACTTCGGCAACCGCGGGCCGGGCACGCTGTTCGGCGGGCCGGACCGGCTGGCCGAGTTCTTCGTGCGCGACATCACCGACGGCATCGGCCGTACGGGCGTGCGGGCGGGCATGCTCAAGTGCGCCACCGGGCGGCCGGGCATCACGCCCGGCGTGGAGCGGGTCATGCGCGCGGTCGCCGAGGCGCACCGCGCGACGGGCGCGCCGATCACCACGCACAGCGAGTCGGCCACCCGCAACGGGCTCGACCAGCAGAAGCTCCTCGCCGCCGAGGGCGTGGACCTGGACCGCGTGGTCATCGGCCACGCCGGCGACTCCACGGATCTGGCCTACCTCGAGGAGCTCATCGCGAACGGCTCGTACCTCGGCATGGACCGGTTCGGCATCGAGTTCACCTCGTTCGAGGACCGCGTCGCGACGGTCGCCGCGCTGTGCGAGCGCGGGCACGCGGGGCGGATGGTGCTGTCGCACGACTCGTACTGCTTCAACGACCGCTTCGACCCCGACGTCGTACGGCGGCGGCACCCGAACTACCACCTGCTGCACATCTCCCGGGACGTGCTGCCCGCCCTGCACGAGCGCGGCGTCACCGAGGAGCAGATCCACCAGATGCTGGTCGACAACCCCCGGCGCATCCTGGGAGGCGGTTCATGAGCACGCCCGAGACGGCGACGGACTTCGACGTCACCGCCGACTGGCACGTCGCCGACCCGTACCCGTTCCTGACCCGCCTGCGACACGAGCGGCCGGTGTTCTGGAGCGAGCACCTGCGCATGTGGGTCATCACCCGGTACGACGACGTGCGCGACGCGTACCGCGACCACCGGAGGTTCTCCTCCATCGGCTCGCTCACCATCTCCCGTACGCTCACCGACCAGGTCAAGGAGTCGCTCGGCGAGCACCGGTCCTTCCTCGACAACTTCGCCGCGAACGTCGACCCGCCGCAGCACACCCGGATCCGCCGGGCGATCTCCCGGGCGTTCACCCCGCGCGCCGTCGCCCGCCTCGGCGACGCGTTCGCGACGCAGGTCGACGCGGTCCTGGACGCCGTCGAGCCGCGGGGGCACGCCGACCTGGTCGCCGACCTCGCGCATCCGCCGTCGGCCCGGCTGACGGCGGCGTTCATCGGCGTGCCGCCCGAGGACGAGGACCAGGTCAAGCAGTGGGTGTACTCCTGGTTCCAGCTGTTCCTCTCCCCGCAGCCGCCCGCCCGCCAGCGGGAGCTGGCCCAGGACTTCCTCAAGTACCTCGACTACGTCGACCGGCTCGTCACCGAACGCCGCGCGGAGCCCCGCGACGACTTCGCCGGGCTCATGGCGGGCCTCATCGACACCGGCCCGGACGGCCTGTCACACCGCGAGGTCGTCGAGACCATCAGCGCGCTGCTGCTCGGCGGCAACGACACGGTGCCGAACGGCTTCTGCAACGCCGTCCACCGGATGCAACGGGACCGCGAGTCCTGGGAGGCGGTCGTCGCCGGCCCGGAGCTCATCCCCAACATGATCGAGGAGACGCTCCGCATCGACGGCGCCAGCCTCGGCAGCTTCCGCCGCACCACCGAGGACGTCACCCTGCACGGCGTCACGATCCCGGCCGATGCGGAGGTGTTCCTGCACGCCGACTCCGCGAGCCACGACGAGACGGTGTTCCCCGACCCCGAGCGGTTCGACGTCCACCGCGCCAACGCCCGCGACCACATGGTGTTCGGCTACGGCATCCACCACTGCGTCGGCGCGGCCCTCGCCCGCCTCGAACTCCACATCGCCCTCGAACGCCTCACCGCCCGGCTGCCCGGCCTGCGCCTCGCCCCCGACCAGGAGATCGGCTACCGCAAGAGCCTGGTCGGCCGCGGGCTGCCGCGTCTCCTCGTCGAGTGGTGAACGCGGCGAGGTTCACCGGCCGCGTCGCGCTCATCACGGGCGGCGGGTCGGGCATCGGCCGCGCCGTCGCCGTACGCCTCGCGGCCGAGGGCGCATGCGTCGCGGTCGCCGACATCCGGTACGACACCGCGCGAGAGACGGCGGAGCTCCTGCGGCAGGCGGGCGCCACGGCCCTGCCGCTGGCCGCCGACGTCAGCGACGAGGAGGCCGTACGGCGGATGGTCGCCGGCACCGTACGGGAGTTCGGGCGCCTGGACGTGCTGCACAACAACGCCGCGGCCCTCGGCCGCGAGGTCTACGGCCGCGACCTCGACCTCACCCACATGGACATCGAGGTGTGGGACCGCACGCTCGCGGTCAGCCTGCGCGGGGCCATGCTGGGCTGCAAGTACGCCGTGCCGGCGATGCGCGACGGCGGCGCGATCGTCAACACGTCGTCGGTGTCGGGCCTGCTCGGCGACACCGACCACGCGGCGTACGGCTCCGCCAAGGCCGCCCTGACCTCACTCACCCGCTACGTCGCCACGATGTACGGGGCGCGTGGCATCCGCTGCAACGCCGTCGCCCCCGGCCTCGTCCTGACCGACGTCGCCCGCGCCGTGATGACGCCCGAACGCCTCGCGGAGAAGGCCGCCGAGCGCGTCCTGCCCCACGCCGCCGAACCCGCGGACGTCGCGGCCCTGGTCGCCTTCCTCGCCTCCGACGAGGCCCGCCGCATCACCGGCCAGACCATCGTCATCGACGGCGGCACCACCACCCACCGCCCCGAACACGCCATCCGCCAGGCGCGACGGCCATAGGGGGCGACGTGGGTGATCACACACTTACTGAGCCGCTCTGCCGCTGATAAGATCCAGATAGCTCGCGGTTGCGTCTAGGGTTCCGCGACGGCCCCGCCTCAGCAATGACAATCAGGGTGCCGTCGGACTGGACCGAGCGGCGCCAGGGCCGAGGCTCTCGGCCTACACCTGACGGGATAAAAACCCTGAGGGGCTTCCATCCGCCTGCCCACCTCTCGGTGGGCCGGACCGCAGGGAGGCCCTTCCGTGAACTCTGCCACGGCCGTCAATCACACATCCACAGTCCAGGCGGTCCGGTCATGACCGGCCTCGGTGGCGTCGCACTGCTGGGTGCCGCAGGGCTGCTCGCCGGGGTGGTCGGCACCGCGGGCGGCATCACCTCGTTGATCTCCTATCCCGCCCTTCTCGCGGCGGGTCTTCCCGCCCTGTCGGCGAACGTGGCCAACATCGTCGCGGTCGTCGCCTGCTGGCCGGGCTCGGCCCTCGCCTCCCGGCCTGAGCTGGTCGGCCATGGACCATGGCTGCGCCGGTGGGTGCCGCTGTCGGCCCTGGGCGGGGCGGCGGGTTCTCTGCTGCTGCTGTTCACCCCACCGGGCGTCTTCGCCCGCGTCGTACCGTTCCTGGTGGCCATCGGCTCGCTGGCCCTGCTCGCCCAGCCTCGGCTCGCCGCCCGCCACCAGCGGAACCGGAGCGGCCATCCTTCAGAGGCGAGCGGTGTGGTCCTTCCGCTGGGACTGATCGCGATGTCGGTGTACAGCGGCTACTTCGGCGCCGGGTCCGGCGTGATGATCCTCGCCCTCCTCCTGATCACCTCCGAGCCCCGTCTGGCCACCGCCAACGCCCTGAAGAACATGCTCATCGGCGGGGCAGCGCTCATCTCCGCCGCGGCCTTCGCGGTTCTCGGTCCCGTCGACTGGACGGCCGTGGCACCGCTAGGACTGGGCATGTTCGTCGGCTCCACGCTCGGCCCCCGCATCGCACGCCGCCTACCGGCCACTCTGCTGCGCTGGCTGGTGGTCCTGATCGGCCTCGGCCTGGCGTTGCAACTATGGCTCAAACCGAACGGCTGATCACCTCCAAGGGCGGCACGCGGGCGTGAAGCTGGCGGCGATCTGGTCGGCCGATTCCTTCGTGCCCTCGGCCCAACGCGCCGACCGGCATCCGCTGTAACATTTCATACTTGTACAGTGCGACAACTGTTCGCCTGGGGCGTGGAAGGACACGCCTTCCCAGCCTGGGCGTTCCTTGCGTTGGTCTCCTCCGCGGGCCGGCCGCAACGGATCGGTAATGCCGACAACGTGTGGAGGTGAGCGGTGGCGGACACCAGTGCCGGGGCGCCGACGTGCCTGTCACCTGAGTTGCTTCAGGACATGGCAGGCACGTTCGGGTTGCTGTCCGCGACCATGCGGCTGCACATCGTGTGGGTGCTTGCGCAGGGCGACCGCGATGTCGGCACCATCGCCGCGCAGGTGGGCGGTACCGTCCCGACGGTCAGCCATCATCTGGCGAAATTGAAGCTCGCCGGGTTGGTCCGGTCACGCCGGGAAGGGCGTCACCAGGTCTACCTGGTCGATGATCCGCACATCGTGACGATCGTGCGGCAGATGGTCGACCGGATGCGGGATGAGTCCGCGGTTTCAAGGCGCCGTCGTGGCGTGGGCGCCTGATCCGTTCACCGCCGCCGGCGCACCCGCGCCTGGCGGGGCGGACCGGCCGCGCCTGCCGCAGGTGCGCGGCCGGCTGGCGGAATACGCCTCGATGCCGGTGTTGCAGGTACTCCGCCGGCTGGAGAGCGGGCCGCGGGGCCTGACGGAGGAGCAGGCCCAGGCCCGCCTGGTACGCCACGGCGAGAACGTCATCACCGGTTCCGGCGCACCGGGGCGGGCTGCGCGGTTGCTGCGTGCGGCGACGAATCCGTTCGTGCTGATCCTGCTGGCCCTCGGCGGCGTGTCCGCCGTCTTGGGCGCGTTCGGCGCGACGGCGGTGATCAGCGTGATGGTGCTGGTCAGCTGCTGGTTGCAGGTCCGTCAGGAACATCGCTTCGACCGGGTCGCGGCCACCCTGCGGGCGATGGTGAGCACCACGGCCACCGTGGTCCGCCGTGCCCGGGCACAGGCGTCACCGATGGTGCGGGAAATCCCGATCGACCAGCTTGTCCCCGGTGACGTCGTGAACCTGGCGCCCGGCGACATGGTCCCGGCCGACATTCGACTGCTGCGATCGACGGGGCTGTCGGTGGACCAGGCCGTGCTGACCGGCGAATCCCTGCCGGCCGCCAAGCACACCGCCACTGACCAGGCGGCCACGTCAGGTCCCGGGCCGGCAGGTGATCTGGGCGCCTTCGACTGCCCCTGGCTGTGTTTCATGGGCAGCACGGTCGCCACCGGCACCGGCACGGCTGTCGTGGTCGCGACCGGCGCGTCGACCTACTTCGGCGTGATGCATGCCCGGCTGCCGGCGCGGCGCGCCGAGACCGCGTTCGACCGCGGTGTGAAGGGCGTGTCACGCGCGCTGATCGGTTTGATGCTCGTGTGCGCGCCGCTGGTGTTCGTGGTGAATTCGGCCGTGCACGGTCTGCGGTTCGCGGCGCTGTGGTTCGCGATCTCCGTCGCGGTCGGTATGACGCCGGAGATGCTGCCGGTGATGGTCAGTACGGCGCTGGCGAGGGGCGCCAAGGTGAGCGCCCGTCGGAAGGTGATCATCAAACGGCTGCCGGCGCTGCACAACCTCGGTGCGGTCGACGTGCTGTGCGTGGACAAGACCGGCACCCTCACCCACGACCGGATCACGGTCGACTGCCATCTCGACCCCGAGGGCCACCCGGATCCGGAGGTGCTGCGCTGGGCGGCCATCAACAGCGCGTGGGCGGCTCAGGACGACGAAGCGATCCTCGTCAACGAACTCGACGAGGCACTGCTGACCCACGCCGAGCAACGGGATGTCCCCCTCGACGGCTGGACCGGGGTCGATGTGATCCCCTTCGATCCCGCCCGTCGGCGCGGCAGCGTCGTCGTACGGACCGGGCTGGGCACCGAGACACTGATCACCAAGGGCGGGCTCGAGCAGGTCCTGGAGTGCTGTACCCGGTTGCGGACCCGGCACGGCGACACGCCGCTGACCGATGCGAACCGCGACCGGCTGCGTGAGCTCACCGACCGGCACGCCGCTGACGGTGTCCGGGTGCTCGCCGTGGCCGTGGCCGACCAGCCGGTACGAATCGGTGGTTACCGCCCCTCGGATGAGCAGGACCTGACTCTGGTGGGGTTCGTCGGCTTCCGCGACCAGCCACGCCCTTCCGCTGCGGCGGCCATCGCGGCGTTGGCCGACCGCGGCGTCACCGTGAAGGTTCTCACCGGAGACCACCCGCTGGTCGCGGCGCGGATCTGCCGCGACGCGGGTATCGATCCGGGCCGCATCGTGCTCGGCGAGGACATCGCCGGCTGCGATGACGCCGAGTTGCGCGAGCTCGTCGGGCAGACCACGGTGTTCGCGCGCGTCGACCCGGAGCAGAAGGCCCATATCGTCCGTGCGCTGCGGGCAGCCGGCCACACCGTGGGGTTCCTCGGCGACGGCGTCAACGACGCGATGGCACTACGCGACGCGGACGTCGGGATCACCGTCGAGAGCGCCGTCGACATCGCGCGTGAATCCGCTGACGTCGTGCTGCTGAGGGAGAACCTCGATGCCGTGGCGGAGGCGGTCACCGACGGGCGGCGCACGTTCGCGAACATCACGAAGTATCTGGAGATCGCCATCTCCTCGAACTTCGGCAACGTGCTGTCGATGCTGGCGGCCAGTGTCATCCTGCCGTTCCTGCCGATGCTGCCGATGCAGATCCTGGTGCAGAACCTCTGCTTCGACCTGTGCCTGCTTCCACTCGCCTTCGACCATGTCGACCCGCGTACGCTGCGGCGCCCGCGCCGCTTCGAGCCGGCCCGGCTCACCCGGTTCGTCCTGCTGCTCGGGCCGATGAACACGCTCGCCGACCTGACCGCCTTCGCGATCCTGCTGCACACCACCGGCAGCCATCCCACACCGGCTGCCCAGGCGCTGTTCCACACTGGTTGGTTCGTCGAGAACCTGCTCACCCAGGCCGCGGCGGTCCACCTGCTGCGCAGCCCCCGGCTGCCGTCGCTCCGCGACCACGCCGCGCTTCCCGTACTGCTGGGTACTCTCGCCCTCACGGCGATCGCCGTGGCGCTTCCGTACTCTCCCCTCGCACCCGTGCTGCAGATGGCCGCCCTGCCCGCGGCCTGCGTCCTGCTGCTGCTCCTGGTCTTGGTGCTCTACTGCGTGCTGATCAGCGCGGCCAAGGCCCGATGGAACAAGGCCACGTCACTCAGGTCGCACGACGTCGCAAAAGCTCACAGCAGCTGAATCGCGTCATCGGTCTTGTCGCCTGCTCCGGTCCCCGGACTGTCGGCGGGGCTGTCGGCCAGGGCACGGGCGCTGGCGGCGAACGCGAGCGGCACGGCCAGAGTGAGCGCGATCGCCGGCACGGCGATCCCGGAGTCCTCGATCGCAAAGCCGCTCATCGAGGTGACCAGAGTGCCGGTGAGTCCTGCCCGCAGCGCCGGCGCGCGTTCGTAGGCGGCCGTCAGCGGCCCGCCTCCTCCACGGCCGTTCGTACGCAGGAGCACAACGAAGAGGAACAGCACCCCGCCGGCGGTCAGCAAGGTCAGCGGGATGTTGCCCACGGTGTGGAGCATCGCGTGCAGCTTACGGGCGATCACGGGCAGGGCGTCGCCGGCCATGACCTGCCCCGCGAACCTGCCGAGATGGGTGCGCTGCCCGACCGGTCGCAGATAGTCCAGCCAGCAGATGGTGGCGATGGTGGCCACGCCGAGGAGTGCGAAGCCGAGCACCCGCAGCGGCGTGACCCGCTTTCCGGCCACGATGAGCGCGGTCACCGCCGTACCGGGCACCAGCGCGACCGTGCCGCCGAATTTGGCGCCAAGGCCTGGGGACCCGGACAGCACGTCCGCGGCGGCGCCGAGTGCGATGACCGCCACCGTCGCCCAGCCGCGCCGATCGCGGCGCAACAGCAGATGCGCGATCCCCGCGGCGAAGAACAGGGTGCCGGTGGCGAATGTCGCGAACGCGATGTTGCCGAGCCCGTAGTAGCGCCCACCGACCAGCGGCGAGTACCCCATCAGGCTGTTCATCTGCAGCGGGCTGCCCCGCAGCAGATCGACCCCGGCGACCAGGGCGGTGATCCCGGCCACGATCGTGCCGGGCGTCATGACCTCACGGCGCCACGGCCCGCCGAGCGCGATGGCCGTCAGCGCCGCGGCACCGGCGAGGACGCCGGCGAACAGCAACGGCTCCGGCCGGGGCGCCTTCCACCAGGGCACCAGGTTGACGAGATAGGTCGAGGCCGGGATCGCCGCGCCGGCGAGCGCCAGCGTACGGGCGAAAGTCAGCACCCGGCGCCGCCGGGCGCCGCCCGACCCGCGAAGCCCGACCGCGGCCAGCGCGTACACCAGCAACTGGCAGACCACGAACGCGACGAAGAATCCGGACACCGTCCCTCGTACGACCTGCGCCGCACGGTCGTATCCGCGCATCGCCTCGGCCGCACCGCTCACCTCGCCATAGGCCCCGCCGTGGCTCCACGGATCACCCACCACCTGAGCCGGGACACTCAGCCCCGCCGCCGTCAACACCGTGGCGGTGAGGTCGGGCAGGATCGTCAAACCATCGCGCCGGGTCGAGGCCGACCGGAGGTAATGCCCCGGAGCGAACGCGGGTCCACGCGCGATAACGGCGCGCAGGTGCGGGGCATCGGACTCATCGGACAGACCGGCGACGACCACGTTGCCGCCCGGAGGAACGGCCGCGAGCACCCGGCCGATCTCGGCGTCCGCTTGGCGGACCGCCGCGGCCCGCTGCGCCACGGTGACACGGGCGGGCCGGTGCGGGCTCACCCCGGCTCCAAGGTAGGGCCGCACCACATTTTCCAGGTCGACGATGGTGACCCGGTAACGGTCCCAATCGTGGAAGGTCTCCGGAGCGGGCGCGTACGCGTCGAGCCCGCCGGTCGAGTCGGCGGCAGCCAGCGCGCCGCCCGGGCCGATCGCGGCGATGCCGGCCCCGGCTCGGTGCACCGCGTCACCCAGCGAGCCGGCGGCCGCGCGGAAATACGACTTCAGGTTGATCTGCCGGGCATTGGCGGCCATCGGCGCGTAAAAGATGTCACCCCGGCGTACCGGATCGCCAGGGTTCTGCCCACAAGGGATCCGCGGATAGGCCGCGCGTGTTCCGGCCGACAGCGTCAGCCAGCCATCGATCGGGCAGGTCCACGCTCCGACCGTACGGACCGACAGCGACGCTATCGAGCCCTCGTGGGCCATCCTCCACAGCACCGGGCTCCCGGTCGGTGACAGGTCGGCCCACCGCAGCCCTGGAACGCCGATCATGACGACATTCGATGGTCTGGTGGTGTCCGCCTCGGCCGAGGGCACGAGCATGAGCGCCGAGATCAGTATTGCGGCGACGGCAAGGATTCTCCGGGGCAAGCGACGGGGCCTTCCTGGTCATCGACGCTGGAGGATGCGGCTCGGGGGATGCGTTATCGCATTTGAATCGCGATACTTGAAGACTTGCGCAACTGTACAGTACACATCGTCGCCGAAACCCTCACCCGGCGACGGTGCGCCGACCAGATGGCTGTACGCTTGCGCAAATCTACAACTTTCGCGCCGCCGTATCGCGCCCAATCTCGACCTGGGTCGGCCCAGCGCGCCTCGGCAATGGAGAAGGAGATGGCCGTTGAGCCTCTGACCTGGGCTCGTGTGTTCACGACGTGGGTCTTCGCGCCACTGAGCGTGACCGTGATCCTTGTGGCCGCAGCGGCGTACCTGATGGGGGTACGGCGTGTGCGTCGTGTCGGCGAATGGCCCATCGGCCGGACGATGTGGTTCCTGGGCGGCCTGGCCGTGTGGGCGATCTGCGTCTGCTCGTTCATCGGTGCGTACGAGCGGGTCCTTTTCACCGCCCGCGCGGCGCAGGTGGCGCTGGAACTCACCGTGGTACCGCTCTTCCTCGCGCTGGGTGCGCCGGTGACACTGTTGGTCGAGGCGCTGCCGCCACGGCGGGGGGAACGGCTGCGCACGGCGCTGCGCGGCCGTGTGTCCCGGGCGTTGATGTTCCCGGCCGTCTCAACCGTGATGCTCATCGCCCCGCCCTGGCTGCTCTACTTCACGCCCTGGTACGAGTCGACCCTCCGCAGCGGCGTGCTCAACACGCTCCTCCCCGTCACGTTGGTCGCCTTCGGGCTGCTGTACTTCTGGCCGCGCCTGCAACTCGACCCCGTCGGCCGGGAGTACCCCCATCTCGTCAGCATGTTCATCACGTTCGCCGAGGTGATCTTCGACGGCGCGCTTGGGATCATCTTGATGTTCGGGCACCGGTTGATCGCAGAGTCGTACTATGCCGGTCTGCACCGTGCATGGGGACCGTCGCTTCGGCAGGACCAGATCTGGGGCGGCGGCGCGTTGTGGGTGCTGGGCGACATCGCCGGTCTGCCCTTCCTCGCGGCGCTCGGCGTGCGGATGTTCCGCCAGGACCGGCGGGAACAAGCCGAGATCGACCGGCGCCTCGACGCCGAACTCGCCGCGCAACATGCCGCTCGACCGGCCGGTGAGCCGGATCCGGGCCCGGAGATGATGCGGCCCTGGTGGGAGACCGATCCCATTCTGTCCAAGCGGTACGGCCGTGGCCCCCGCGGCTGAGCGGGTTCGGGGAAGCGCTCCTGGGCCTTTGACGCCCGTGCGGAGACGATCACTTGTTCACGTGACCAGTACGAACGTTGCCAGGCTGTACGCCCGCCACTTGAAGGGGACGGTTCTGAGTCATCTTGGATTATGCTTGTACGGTTGCACAACTATAAGATAAAGATGGTTGGTGGGCTCGCGGATGACGAGGAGTCGGCGCCGATGGAGGTCGGGTGGTCAACGTCGCGCCCACCAAGGCGGTGATGCCCAGGTGTTGATCGTGGTCGTCTCCGGAACCGCGCGCCCTTCATCGCGGCGCAGGTTGAGCACGCCCGGCGTCAGCGACGGCCATCGCCGCCGAGGCCGCGATATGACCCAAAGCGATCTGAATTATCGGCTAGGAGAGGGCGATGGGTGAATTCTCGGTATGGCATTGGTTGATCGTCATCGGGGTATTCGTCGTCTTGTTCGGGTCAGCCAAGCTGCCACAGGCTGCGCGCTCGCTCGGGCGATCGATGCGAATCTTCAAATCCGAGACAAAAGGCTTGATGACCGATGACGGCGACTCGGCTGAAGTGACGATGTCCGTCCAGCAGATGCGTGAGGAGGCCGCGCGCCTTCGGCAGGAGGCCGCCGGCCTGGAGCAGCAGGCCCCGAGGCCGCAGGAACTGAAGGCCCCCGACGCGGCGCGTCAAGGAGACTGACACGCCGACCACGGACTGTCCTGGTAGCCGCAATCCGGTCGGCTGCTCGCGCCACCACGCGGCGCCGATGTGGTCAGTGTCGAGGCGTTGGTTCACGGAGAAAGGGTCTCGACCGTGTTCGACCTCGGGTTCGAGAAAATCGCACTGCTTCTGGTGTTGGCAATAGTCATCTTCGGCCCGGACCAGCTGCCACGCGTCGCCCGCCAAGCCGCGCAGACCCTGCGGCAACTCCGCCGGATGGCCAGTGACGCGACGAGCGAGATCAAGGCCGAGCTCGGATCCGAATACGCCGACCTGAACCTTTCCGATCTCCACCCGCGCCGTTTCGTCCAAAAGCATCTGCTTGACGACCTTGACGATGCTCTTGGAGATGATCCACCCAGCGCCGAGCCTCTTCTTCCCTACGGCGAACGTCCGCCCTATGACCCCGAAGCCACCTGAGGTCCCGGTCAGGGCGCGAGGCGAAGGCTCAACGGCCCTCGGCGTCGCCGGGAACGGATAACGGCAATCGCGTCCGCTACGAAGAACTCTCACAGGACGCCGAGGTCCACGCGGATCCGGGCCGGCCCTGACCCGAAGGATCGAGTTCTGTCGCCTCTTTGACGGTTTCGATCGCTGCGGCCTCGTTGGGCGTGCGGGGCCGAGCGCCCAGGCCGAAGAAGCCACCTTCGTTGTTCGCGTCGGCGACCGTAGTGGCGATCTCCACCAGGAACGCACGGAAGTCGTCCAGTTCCTCGGGCGCCGTCCGGGCGAGGATGGTGCTGGCCGAGCGTATGGCCTGCAACGCAGGCCCCTCGTAGTCGGCATACTCGGTGCCCGCTTGTAGCCTGGTGTCGAAGTCGGACGCTGCGGCCAACTCGCGGATGAATCGCCTCGGATGAGTGATGCTGGCCTCCCGCAGCATCGTGACCAGCGCGAAGATCTCCTCGGAGTCGACGACGCCTTCGGCGAGCGACACCAGCACACCTGAGGCCATGAGCGCCTGATCCAGGGTGGCCCATTCCTCGGGGGTGAAGTCCAGTTCGCCCGGGCCGTCGGAAGTGCCCCTGCCGTTCCGGAGGACCTGGAAGCCCACGTCGGCCAGCAGGACCGGAATGCGCCGTGCCTCATCCACGGCCTGTGCCCGCGCCTCGTCCGAAAGCCGTTCCCAGGGCACCAGGTCGGGACGCGTGCCATCGTCGGGCCCGCCGGGCGGGTCCGCCGGCCTCTGCCTCCTTTGCTCGCCCAGCCATTGCTGGTGCTCCAGCCGGGCCAGCGACTGCGCCTCTTCCTCGTCGAAGGCGATGGCCAGCGCCGGGTCGGCGGCCGGGACCATCAGGTAACCGATCGCGGCCAGCCGCTCACCGATCTGCCGTGCCTGGAGCCGGTTGGCCTCCTTGATCTCCTCCAGCAATTCGTTCCAGGGATGCAACGCGGGCCGGCCGGCCGGCGCCTCACCAGTGTCGGCGGCGGACTGCAGCCGGCTCTTATGGATGGTCTGCGCCAGGTGCTCGGTGACCTGGGCGGTGGTGTAGTCGGCGAGGCTGTCGATGACGCGGTCTTGGGCCGTCAGGCGCGCCTTCATCCGGCGGCATTCGTGCAGGATGGCTTCCGCGTCGAGGAAGGTCTGCTCGGAACGGCGGTCGGCGGCCCGGCTCAGGACGTCTTGGCCGACCATGATGACGACCATGAAGATGAGCTGGGCCAGGGTGGACAAGAACGCCATGAAGGCGAACGGGTACGGATCGAAGCGCTGAACGCCGAGCACGTCCAGAGCGATCCAGATCACCTGTGTTCCGACGGAAATGTAGAAGGCCCACATACTGCCCAGCCGCTGCGTCAGCCAGGCGGCGATTCGGCCATTGACGCCCACGGCCTGGTCGATGGCCTGGGGCGGCGGCTGCACTCGGTGCCGGTCGATCCACGGATGCGGACTCGACTCCAGCAGGCTGACCCCACGGCTGAGCGCGCGGTCCTGCCGGTCCAGGTGCGCCTGCAGGTCCGCGACCCTCTCGAAGATCGCTTCGGCGTTCTCATACGTCTGTACCGCCCGGCGGTCGGCGGCCATACCCAGCACACGCTGACCAACCAAGATCACCGAGCAGAGGACGAGCTGTACGACGTTGTTCAGGAACAGCAGGAACCCGAACGGGTAGGGATCGACCCGGTGTAGCGGGCCCCAGGTCGCCAGGGCCATCCACCCGGTGACGATGATCAGCACGACGTACAGGGCGGGCATCGAACCCACACACCATGTCAGCGCGGCCGCGATGGCACTGTTGAACCCGACCTTCTCATCGGAGATCGTGACCGGGTGTTGCGGTACATCGGTCGCCTGACTGGCAGTACTCACATGTCCCCCTGGACCGGGTCGTTGGCCGCACCCTGAAACGTGGGACGACGAAACACCGGGGAAAGTTTGCATGATTGCTTGAGTGTGCGAAAGTCGCATCATCGCCCTGGTCTTCGTGCTGCCGTTCAGTGCCTGCCGGATCCCGGGCGCTGAGGGACCCGGGGAGCCCGCACCCGTCCGCCGGTCGTCGTTGCGTGATCGCGGTGCGGGTGCGCTCACACTCGTCGGCCGATGATGAGCCGAGTCTGCGGGCTCGTGCCGTATGCTCCCAACAGTTGCTGACTTGTACAAGTGTCGGCATAGACAGAACACTCAGCGGGCGAGCGCCGTCCAACACGGGGAGGATCGAGCCCGCGGCCTTAGGAAGGACGCTGTCGGCATGAGCGGCTATCTACCTGTTCGCCATGTGCAGATCGGTGCGCACGGGTGCGGCGGGTTCGTTTCGTGGCATGTCGAACGCCATGGGACCACGTCGGCCCTGCGGACCGCCGGCGTAGATCGCACTTTCGCGACTTGGCGGCCTGCCGCGCCGTCCCGCCCCTACGGCGACACGGCGGCCGGCGTTGGCGGATGAAGCGGGGCGGCGTTCGGTCGCGGATCGTCAGGGCGGGCGATCGCCGGCAGGCCGCATTCAGTTGACGGGTCTGGGCGGCATCGGCGTCCTGGTCGCGGTTGCGGCCATCGGAGCTCTCGTCGATGGCCTGGCCCGCGGCGGTCCAGGTCTGATCCTGGACGTCAGCGTGGTCGTCGGTGCTGTGCTGGCCGGAATGTTGATCAGTTCCCGGCTGGTGTGGCTGGTCATCCCGATGCCGCCGTTGGTGTTCGCCGTCATGGCGGTGGCCGCGGGTGTCATCGCCGATCACGGCGCGGCCGGCTCCGCGTCACGGCTGGCGGGCGTTGCTGCGGCCTGGGTCGCCAAGGGCTTCGTGGCGATGGCGGCGGCGACCCTGCTGGTGATCGTGATCGTCATTGTTCGTTCGGTGAATCGCCGGTTGTGACACGACCGCCGACCCCATCCCGGGCTGTCCCGGCCCAAGGAATCGGCGTAGGGCGGGGAAACGGGTTGCTCGTGATCTGCAGGTGTTTCGGGGAGGGAACGTGAGTTACGGCCAGAAGGGGCTCTCGCGCTCGGCCGCCCGGGCGCGACGGCGGTCGCCCGCCCGTGCCCGGGCGGGCGAGGGGTATCGCGATGGAGAGGTCAGGCGGCGGCCGGTCCGGCGCCGTCTCGGCCCGGTGGGGATCGTCTGCTACGCCTTGACGTGCATTGCCTCGGTGCTCGTGCTGGTGGCCAGCGGGGTGGGGTATTTCGTTCTCGGCCGTCTGCACGGCCTGGGGACCTCCCACGCGATCCAGGGCCCGAAGTCCAAGGGCGGCGCGGTCAACATCCTGCTGATCGGGCTGGACAGCCGCAAGGACCAGAACGGCAACGATCTACCCGAGGCCATCCTGAGTCAGCTGCACGCGGGGAGCAAACGGGGCGTTGACAACGGCGTCGGCGGATACAACACCAACACGCTGATCCTGCTCCACGTCCCGAACGACGGCAGCCGCGCCACCGCGTTCTCCATCCCACGAGATGACTACGTCACCTACACCGACGCGATCGGCACACAGCAGCAAGGCAAGATCAAGGAAGCCTACGGTGTCACCAAGTACTTCCGGGAGGTCGCACTGTCCAAGCAGGGCGTACACGGCAGCGCACTGGAGCACCAGGGACGCGAGGCCGGCCGCAAGGCCACCATCGCGACGGTACGCAAGCTCACCGGCGTGCCGATCGACCACTTCGCCGAGATCAACCTGGCGGGCTTCTACGATCTGGCCACCGCGCTCGGCGGCGTGGAGGTCTGTCTGAAACACCCGGTGAACGATTCCTTCTCCGGTGCGGACTTCCCCGCCGGACGTCAGCACCTGAACGGATCCCAGGCTCTGGCATTCGTCCGCCAGCGCCACGGATTGACCAACGGCGACCTGGACCGCACCCATCGCCAGCAGGCGTTCCTGTCATCGGCGACCCACCAGCTCCGCAAGGAGGGCGTGTTCGGCGACCTGGGGAAGATGGGTGGTCTCCTGAACGTCGCCAAGAAGGACGTCGTCCTCGACGCCGGCTGGGACGTCGTCGGCTTCGCCCAGCAGGCGCAGAACCTGACCGGTGGGAACGTCGAGTTCCACACCCTGCCGATCGAACGTTACGGACTCGTCCACGGCCAGGACGTCAACATCATCGACCCGGTCAAGGTCAAGACGATCGTACGGTCGGCGTTCTCCTCCGACAGGCCCAAACCGGCGAGCACCGGCACTCCCGGGACCCCCACCGCGCCCCTCACCGTGGACGTACACAACGGGGGCGGTAAGACGGGCCTGGCCGCCCGCATCGCCGACCGCCTGTCCGGCTTGGGCTACACCAAAGGCGACGTCCGCAGCATCAACGCCCGTAACCACACCATCGTCCGTTACGGAACCGGTGCCCGAGCCGCAGCCACCAAGATCGCCCGCTATTTCGGCGTGACGGCCGCCCCAGGCACCACGGTCGCTGCCGGCCATATCGAGATCGACCTCGGCAAAGACGCAACGATGCCCAGCGTGCCGGCCGGCAACAACCATCCAGCCCCCACCCGGCCGGCGGCCATCCCCACCGAAGGAGCCCAAGGCGGCGCTGTCGCCGGAGGCGGCATCCCTTGCGTCAACTGACAACAGAGGGGGCGCGCTCAGAAGATCTCGGTGAGAGCGCCGGATCCGAGCAGGATGATGGCGCCGATGACGACGAACACGGCGGGGACGATCCAGTGTCCCCACCGCTCGATCATCTCGATGGCCTTCTTGTGGGAGCCGAGTCCCGAGCCGATCAGGCAATAGGCGGCGACGCCGGCGAAGAACACGACGATCGTGACGGCGGAGGGGCCGGTGCCGATGGCGCGGAAGACCGGCGGGTAGACGGCCAGGTTGTCGGCGCCGTTGACGATGGTGAGAATCGCAACCGACACCAGGCCGCCGGCCGGGGCCGCCGAGACCTGCGCGCCGGACTGGTGGGCGCGCGCGGCCTTGGTCAGGCCCCACACGCCCAAGGCCAGCGGGAGCAGGCCGAGCAGGCCCACCCACGCGCCGGGGACGACGGTCAGGCCGAGCGCGGCGAGCACCGAGACGGCCACCAAGACGGTGAACCCGGCAGTCTGCCCGGCCCAGATCTGCCATGGCCGGGGTGTCCCACTCACGCGGCCGGACAGGAACAGCACCGCGAGCACGATGATGTCGTCGATGTTGGTCCCGGCGAACAGCCCTGCCGCCGCGGCGATGGTCTGCGCGATGCCGTCCACGGCAGGCGGACCTAGCGGCGTGACCGGCCGGCCCGGCGAAGGCCGGGGCTGCCGGGGTCGAGGATGGACAGTGCGGCCGTCATGCGCGTGGGGCTCGGCCGGTGCATGCTGCACTGTCCTCCGGGTCGGCGTTTCTCAAGGGGCGCGGACGCGCTGCCTGGGCTGTGGCCCTCTTAGACGTGCCCGCCCGGCCGTGCGTTCCCCGCATTGCTCGTGATCTTCTTCCGACAGCGGCGCTTTGGGTTGTCCGGTTCAGCGAGGAGCCTGTCGGTGATGAGGAACAGGCCGAGGGCGAGGGCGGCGAGTTGTTCAGCGCGTGAAGCTGGCGGCGATCTGGTCGAGGGTGCGGACGATGGCGACGGTCTCGTCGAGGGGCATGACGGGTGACTCGGTGAGGCCGGCCTCGAGGCAGCGGGCGACCTCTTCGGCCTGGTAGCCGTAACCGTGGCCCGGCCGGTCGACGGTGAAGGTCTCGGGCTCCGCGCCGGGCCGGTGCAGGGTCATGGCCGACGTCGCCCAGAACGGTGCGGCGACCTCGACGCGGCCGGTCGTGCCGACGACCGTCGCGGTCTGGGGTGAGTCGGTGAGCAGGCCGCAGTGCAGCAGCGCCAACGCGCCCGAGGTGTAGCCGAGCAGGATGCCGGTGTTGGCGTCGACGCCGGTCGGGGCGCTCGTCGTGACCGCCTGCACGCTGTCGGGCTCGCCGAGCAGCATCCACGCGAAGGACACGGGGTAGATGCCCAGGTCGAGCAGTGCGCCGCCGGCGAGCTCGGGTGCCCAGAGGCGGTGCTCCGGGTCGTATTCCGCGGCGAAGGAGAAGTCGGCGTACACCGCCTTCAACTCGCCGATGGCGCCGTCGGCGACCAGCTCGCGCAGCCGGGTGACGACCGGGTTGAACCGCGTCCACATCGCCTCCATGGCGAACAGGCCGCGGTCGCGTGCGAGGGCGACGAGTGCCTCCGCGTCCGCCGCATTCGTGGTGAACGGCTTCTCCACCAGCACCCCGCGTCCGGCCTCCAGGCAGACCCGGGCCGCGTCGAAGTGGCCGTTGTGCGGCGTCGCGACGTACACGACGTCGACCTGCTCGTCGGCCGCGAGCTCGGCGTACGACCCGTACGCGTTCGCGATGCCGTGGCGCTCGGCGAACGCCTCGGCGGTGTGCGGGGCGCGCGAGCCGACCGCCGTCACCTTGTGGCCGAGCAGGAGCAGGTCCTCGGTGAACGTCCGCGCGATGCCACCGGTCCCGAGAATTCCCCACCGAATCGTCATGACCGGGATCGTACGGGTCGGCGGGCCGAGACGAGAATCCCGCGAAACGTCACCGACCCGGGCCGTTGAGTAGCTCCCGGACCAGCGCCTCGCTCCACCACCGCTCGACGCGGTCGGGCGACCAGCCTCGTTCGACGGTGAGGGTGGTGTAGACGTCGATGCTGCACAGACCCGCGTAGATGTCGACCGCCGCCGGCACGTCCAGGCCGTCGCGCAGGGTGCCCTCCGGCCAGGAGGAGAACACCGCCCTGCGGGTCTCGTCGGCCCGCCCGCGGCCGTCGCGGTAGACCGTCGCCAGCTCCGGTTCGGTACGGCCGGCCTCGCGCAGCAGCGCGATGACGTCTCCCGCGCGCTCGTACAGCCGCCGGTCGAAGGCCGCCATCGCCGCCAGCTGCCGTCCGGGACTCGTCTCGTCCGCCTCCAGCTCCGTCAGTTGCCGGGACGGGTCCGCCGACAGGTCGGCGGCGTCCGCGAGGGCCCGGGTCAGTCCCGCCTTGTTGCCGTACACCGAGTAGACCGTCGGCACGGAGACCCCGGCCTCGCGCGCCACGTCGCGTACGGTCGTCGCGGCCCAGCCCTGATCGACGAAGAGCCGCCGTGCGGCGCGGGCGATCTCGGCTCGCGTCTCCAACGCCTGCGTCGTACGGCGCAGCGAGTCGTAACGACGCCGGCCCCCCGCCTCTACTCCCATGCTGTGCACCCTATCCACTTAACGCTACTTATAATTAATATAAGCTGCGTCAAAGGACGTCGTACACCCAAGGCAGGGGAGACAAGCACGTGAAGCTCGTGATCTTCGGGGCCAACGGCCCGACCGGCCGACTCGCCACGGCCCAAGCGCTCGCCGAGGGCCACACCGTCACCGCGGTCACCCGGCACCCGGAGGCGTTTCCCCTGCGCGAGGCCGCGCTGGACGTCGTCAAGGCGGACGCCCTGGACCCCGAGGCGGTGGACCGCGCGGTGGCCGGGCACGACGCGGTGATCTCGACGCTCGGCGTCCACTACGGCTCCGAGGCCACCACCACGTTCTCCGTGTCCATCAAGAACATCATCGAAGCCATGACCGCGCACGGCCTCCGGCGCCTGGTCTGTGTGACCTCCACCGGCGTGCCGATGAAACCCCCGCCCGGCGAGACCCTCATCTATCGCAGGGTGTTCTTTCCAATGCTCCTCAAGATGGGGCGTCCGCTGTACGAGGACGCCGGCCGAATGGAGGGGGTCGTGGTCCGTGCGGACCTCGACTGGACCATCGTCCGCCCGTCGGGACTGTTCGACGGCCCCGCGACCAGCGGCTACACCGTCGGCCCGCCGCAGATGGTCGGCCGGTTCACCTCGCGTCGTGACCTGGCGGACGCGCTCATCCGCGAGGCCGTCGACGATCGCAACGTCCGCTCCGTCGTCGAGGTCATCACCACCGAGGGGACCCCGAGCCTCTACCGCGTGTTCTTGAAGGAGGCGCTCCACATCGGCGGCAGCGGAGCGTGAGGCGCGCGCACCCACCCGGCGCGCCGGGTGGCGGCCTTGATCTCGTCGCGATGACCGACCGGCGTGCTCGGCACGCGCACGAGGTCTAGGCCGCCAGCAGCCGGCGCACCGGGGCCGTGAGGAGGGGCTCGGCGAGCCGTACGGCCGGGCGTTCCGGCGCCAGCCGGGCGAGCAGCCAGCCCCAGGCGCCGACGACCAGCGGCCGGAGGCGCTCGGGCGCGCAGTGCGTGGCGTCGCGGACGATCCACACCGTCGTACGGGGCCGGCGGGCGAGGCCGGTGGTGTCGCCGCGCGGGATGTACTGGTCGTGGGCGCCGTTGACGGCGAGCAGCGGGGTGGTGCCGGGCCGCTCGGCGAGGTGGCGCAGGGAGAAGCGCTCCAACAGCTTCGGCACCTCGTCCGGGGCGGGCGGCGCGTCGAGGCCCATGGCGTTCCCGACGATGCCCGCCATGCCGTACGGGAGGTTCAGAACGTCGACGGGATCGTCGGCGAGTCCGGTCGGGCCGCCGATGTCGACCGCGGCGTCGACGTCGCCGAGCATGGCCAGCTTGGCGGCCCAGTGCCCGCCGAAGCTCAGGCCGAGGTAGCCGACCGGCACCGCGTACGTCTCGCGGAGCGCCGCGATCACCCCGGCGAGGACGCGGTCGCCGTCCCGGTCGAGGGGGAGGCGGGACTCTCCGGTGCCGGGAATGTCGAGCGCGGCGACGAGCAGTCCCGTCGCGCGGGCGGTCGTGACGGCCAGCCGGTGCAGTTCGACCTTCCACGTGTCGACGCCGCCGGACAGCACCAGAACGCCGCGCCGCCTGCCGTGGTTGCGTTCGAAGAGGTGGACGGGCACCGGGGTGGTGCCGTCACCGTACGGGACCTCGAGGGCCCGCCGCTCGAACCGGACCGGGAACCGCACCCGGCGGTACGCCGCGATCTGGCGCTCCAGCGCCGCCTGCCGCTCCTCGGTGGCGAGCGTGGGGAACCGCGCGGCGCCCCAGAGCAGCGCGGCGCGCAGCCACGCGCCGTCGCGTTCGGCGCGCTCGGCGTGGGAGGCCCACACGGGCACCCAGCCGCCGGGCCCGGTGCCCCACATGTCGTGGATGTCGGCGCGTGCCCGCGCAATCAGGTCGCGGGGGATGCCCCACGCGGCGAACTGCGGGGCGCGCTCGTCGAAGGTCGCCTGAGGGTCGGCGGGAAAGGTGAACATGCCTCTAGAATGTGAGCAATCCTCAGTATCTGACAACTCGCATTGGACCCCTCATCCAGACGCCACGGAAAAGACCGCGCCAGCTGCGGTCCCAGGAGACCTACACGGCGATCCTCGACGCCGCTGCTCAGGTTTTCGAGCGCCTCGGCTACTCCGGGGCGACCACGAACAAGATCGCCGAGCGGGCCGGCGTGTCCATCGGCTCGCTGTACCAGTACTTCCCGAACAAGGACGCCCTCCTGTACGCCCTCGGCGAGCGGCACGTCCACCAGCTCGCCGACCACCTGCTGACCGTGTTCGCCCGCCTCCGGGAGACCGCTCCGCCGCTGGAGGAGACGGTGCGCACGATGGTCGGCGCGCTCGCCGACCTGCACGAGATCGACCCGCACACGCACCGGCTGCTGTACGACCAGGCGCCCCGGCCGCCGGAGGCCGCCCGCCGGCTCCGCGAACTGCAGCTCACGCTCGCCGCGGAGGTGGAGGTCCACCTGCGCCGGCTGGGCGTGGGCGGACCGGACGAGGCCCTGACCGCGTTGCTGCTCGTGCAGGCCATCGACGCGCAGGTGCACGGAGCGGTGCTGGACCCACCCGCCGGGCGTACGCCGGGGGAGTGCGTGGAGGCGATCGTCGTCCTGTGCCTTCGCGCCCTTCGGTGACGGTTTTCCGGAACCTGTGATGTTCCGCCACCGTCAGGTGTAATGGCGGTCCGTCGACTCGATCGGAGCGAGCCCATGTACCCCGGGACCCCGAATGCCATCGATCCGGCCGAGGTGCGGCCACGGCGGGTGTGGTTCGTCGTCGCGGCGCTCTGCATCGTCCTCGGCGTCGCGCTCGGCGCGGTGATGCTGGTGTTCGGCATCACCACCGGCGCGGGATCCCGCGACAAGAGGTTCGGTGCCGGTGAGACCGTCACCGTGTCCCTGAAGCCGGACGCCGCCATCTACGTGCCCGAAGAGTCGTACGGCGGGGTGAACTGCCGGGTGGCCTCCGCCTCGGGCCAGGCCGTGTCCGTCACCAGTCCGGATTACCGGTTCACGACGTCGAGCAACGGCGAGAGCTGGCGGGTGGTGAGGCTCGTCCACGTCCCGACCGCCGGTGAGTACCGGGTGACGTGCGACGGGGTCGGCGGGCTGTACGCGGTCGGCCAGGCCCCGCGGCCGTCCCGGTTCGTCATCGGGATCCTGTCGGCGATCGGGTTCTTCATGGTCGGCATCTTCGGCGGGGTGGCCACGGTCATCGTCGTCGCCGTGCGACGGAACCGTTACCGCACGCGGTTCGCGGCCCGGCCGATGGGCCCGCACGTGCTGTAGCCGGACCGGGCGCGCGGGTCCCTGAGGGCCGCGGGCCGGGCTCACGATCGGAACGGTGGCCGGCTCCGTCGGCTCTTTGTTATAGTTTTTCTATAACAAAGAGTCTGGGGGTGGAGACACGGTGATCTTGACGCTCGAGGTGGACGGCGATGTGCCGCTCTACCAGCAGCTACGCGACCGCATCGTGGAGGCGATCGCGGACGGGCGCCTCCACGTCGGGGACTCACTGCCCGCGACGCGGCAGCTCGCGGCGGACCTGGGCATCAACATGCACACCGTCAACAAGGCGTACGACCTGCTGCGCCGCGAGGGGCTGATCCGCCTCGCCCGGCGCACCGGTGCGGTCGTCATCCGCGACGCCTTCACCGGCCCGCCCCCGGCCGGCGTGGCGGACGAATGGGAGGAGCGGGCCCGCACCCTCCTCGCCGAGGCGGTCGCCAAGGGGCTCGACCCGAGCGACGTCACACACCGCGTGCAGCGGATTCTCGACGGATTCCCCGCCGGATCGTCCGTCCGGCCGACCACTGAAAGGTAGCGATGACCGGCGTCACGCTCTTTCCCGTCCTCCTCATCGGGGTCGCGCACTGGCTGATCCCGTCGCTCGTCCCGCCCACCCTGCCCTTCGGGGTCCGCGTGCCGCTCGACCACGCGCACGCGCCGGTCATCGACGCCTGGCGGCGCCGCTACCGGGTCGGTACGGCGGGCGCCACCGCCGCCGCGGCGGTGGCCGTCGTCCTGCTGCGCAGCCCGGCGGCCGGGCCGATCGCCGTCGGCGCGCTCCTCGCGGCGGGAGTGATCCTCTATCTGGCGGCACACCGCGCGATCAGGGAGACCAAGACCTCTGAAGGCTGGTTCGCCGGCCGACGGCAGGTCACCGTCGTCGACACGTCGCTGCGGACCGACCCCGAACGCTACCCGTGGCGCTGGGCCGTCCCCTCACTCCTGCTCACCGCCGCCACGATAGTGATCGGGATCGTCGAGTATCCGCGGATGCCGCAGCGGCTGCCGAGGCACCTGACGCCGTCGGGGCACGCGGAGCGCTTCGCCGACAAGTCGATCGGCACGGTGTTCGGTCCTGTGATCATCGAGGTCCTGACGACCGCGCTCATGGTGACCTTGGCGTGGGTGGTGCTGCGGAGCCGTGCCCGCCTCGACGCCGAGGACCCGCAGGCGGCCGCCCGCCACCGCGGGTTCGTCTCCGCGATGGCCCGCGCGCTGCTGGCCCTGGCCGCCTGTCTCGACCTGACCTTCCTCTTCGCCGCCCTGCAGATCTGGGACCTGATCGGGACCGGACCGGTCGCCGCGGCGGCGGTTCCGGTGACGACGGCGCTCGGCGTGGCGGTGCTACTGATCGTCGTCCTCCGTACGGGACAGGGCGGCAGCCGTCTTCGTCTCGGCTCCGCCCGGAACGAGTACGCAGGTCGGGGCCGTCGTCCCGCGCCGGTCAACCAGGACGACGACCGCTTTTACCGGTGGGGACTCGTTTACTACAACCGCGACGATCCGGCGCTGTTCGTGCCGAAGCGCTTCGGGATCGGGTGGACGTTGAACATGGCCCGGCCCAGCGCCTGGATGCTCCTCGCAGCCACGGTCGCGGTCGCCGTCATCGCTCCGGTCCTCGGCGCATCCACCCATTGACCCGCTTGACCCGCTCATCGAAGGAGACCTCCATGCCGTCGACCGCCACCCGTCTGGGCGCCGTCGTGTTCACCGCAGTCCTGGCCTGTTCCTCGTGCGGCGGCCAGAGCGCCGCACACCGAGCCGTAGATGCCGCGGCCCATGCCACTGAGACCGGCACACGTGACCTCATGTTCCGCAGCGGGCCCGACACGCTGCCCGCGACGCTCCTGTCGCCCGCCGGCGCGGGCGGGCCGGTCCCCGGTGCATTGATCATCTCCGGTAGCGGTCCGACGGACCGCGACGGCAACGACCCTCAGTACCGTCACCTGGACACGAACCGCAACTTCGCAGAGGCGCTCGAGGGCGCGGGCGTCGCATCGCTCCGTTACGACAAGATCGGATCCGGGGCCGCCGGGCTCGGTTCCCACACAGGAGGGAAGGGCATCGACTTCGACCTCTACGCGCAGGAGGCGCTGGACGCCTACCGGACCCTCGCCCACCGACGGGAGGTGGACCCGCGTCGCCTCATCGTGGTGGGCCACAGCGAGGGGGCGCTCTTCGCCCTCTGGCTCGCCGACCGGCTCAGAGGCACGCCGGAGGCGCCTCGGGGACTCATCCTCGCCGCGTCGCCCGGCCATCGCTACCTTGACGTGCTGTCGCGGCAGCTCACCGAGCAGTACCGCGCGGCACAGTCGGCGGGGCGGTTGCCGGCCGCGACCGCGGCGGCCTACATCCGTGATCTGCGGACCGTGGTCGGTACCATCAGGACCACCGGAAAGCCGCCCGCCCATTTCGCGGATCCGGCGGTGGCGTCGCTGTTCACCCCGGTGAACGTGGCCTTCCTGGCCCAGGCCGACCGGCAGGATCCATTCGTCCTGGCACGCCGCCTGGCACCTGGCCTCCCGGTCCTCGTGCTGCGGGGGACGAAGGACGTCCAGGTCGACGCCTCCGAGGTCCGCCGCCTCATGAACGGTCTCGCCGGCGACCATAGGGCGGAGCGGGCCGAGATCCCCGACGCCGACCACGTGTTCAAGGTCGTGACCGGCACGCCGAACCCCGCCACCGACTATCCGGACCCCAACCGGCCCTTCGCGCCGCAGGTCGCCCCGCGGCTGACGACGTTCCTCCGCGGCACGTTCGGCTGAACGTGAGCCCCGGCCGCGACCGGTGAGCGCGGTCCTTGCCCGGGTGTTCCGGGCAAGGACCGCGGCCGTCGGCCGGTCAACCCATGCGGGCGATGGACTTGTACTCCAGGTAGGCGGCGAGGCCCTCGGGGCCGAGCTCGCGGCCGACGCCGCTGCCCTTGTAGCCGCCGAACGGGGACGACGCCTCGATCATGTACATGTTGACCCCGTACGTGCCGGTGCGGACCTGCCGGGCGATCTCCAGCCCGCGGTCGTTGTCGGCCGTCCAGACCGTGCCCGCCAGGCCGTACTCGCTGTCGTTGGCGATCCGTACCGCGTCCGCCTCGTCCTCGTACGGGATGACCGTCAGGACGGGCCCGAAGATCTCCTCGCGAGCGATCCGCATGTCGTTGGTGACGCCCGCGAAGACGGTGGGCGTGACGTACCAGCCGCGGTCGTACGGCCGCCCGGAACCGCCGAGCGCGACCTTGGCGCCCTCCTCCTGGCCGGTCCGGATGTAGCCCTCGACGCGTTCCTGCTGGCGCTTGGCGACGAGCGGGCCGATCTCGGTCGCCGGGTCGGCCGGGTCGCCCACCTTCATTCCGCGTACGGTCTCGGCGAGCGCGTCGACGACCTCGTCGTAGCGGGTGCGGGACGCGAGGATGCGGGTCTGGGCGACGCACGCCTGACCGTTGTTCATCAGCGACGCCATCTTGAGCCAGCCCATCGTCCCGGCGAGGTCGGCGTCGTCGAGGATGATCGCCGCCGACTTGCCGCCGAGCTCGAGCGTGCAGCGCTTCAGCTGTTCGCCGCAGATCGCGCCGATTCGGCGCCCGGCCGCCGTCGACCCGGTGAAGGCGACCTTGTCGACGCCGGGGTGGCGGACGAGGTGCTCTCCGGTCTCCCGCCCGGCGGCGACGATGCTGACCACGCCCTTGGGCACGCCCGCCTCGTTCAGCAGCTCGCCGAGGACGTACCCGTCCAGCGGCGTCTCGGGCGCCGGCTTGATCACGATGGTGCAGCCGGCGATCAGCGCGGGAGCGAGTTTGAGCGCGATGATGAACTGCGGGACGTTCCACGGCACGATCGCGGCGACCACCCCGACCGGCTCGCGGCGGACCGTGACCGGCCCCATCATGCCCGCCCGCTCCTCCTCCCAGGCGAAGCCCTTGCCGAACTCGGCGAAGAAGCCGTAGACGGCGTGGGCCTGCCCGGTCTGGCCGAGCTGGGAGAACGTGATGGGGGAGCCCATCTCGGCGGTGATCAGCTCGGAGAGGTCGCCGAGGCGCTCGGCGTACAGCTCGGTCAGGTGCGCGACGACGGCGGCGCGCTCGGCCGGCGCCATGCGCGGCCAGGGGCCGTGGTCGAACGCCTCCCGCGCCGCCGCGACGGCGCGGTCCACGTCCGCCGGGGTCGCGTCCGGGACCCGGCCGATCACCTCTTCGGTGTGGGGGGAGACGACGTCGATGGTGCCGGTGCCGGCGGGCGCGACCCACTCGCCGCCGATGTAGAGCCGATCGTGTTCACGCATGCCGTACCTCCGGAGGCGGGAGGAGCCTTGACCGAGTGCTTGCTTGGTATCTTCTCCATCCGTTCCGTTCCTGTCCACCGTGGCCTCGGTCACGGTACGTCCCGCCCCTCGCTGAAGTCAGGCGTCGCGGCGGCGTACGAGAAGGTAGCCACCGACGCAGGCGGCCGTGGCCCAGATCACGAGGATGCCCAGCGCGGTCCACGGCCCGAAGGGGCGATGCGAGATGAACGACTTCTCCGGCTTCACCACCTGCATCATCACCTGCCCCACCTGATCGGGAAGGAACTGTGCGACCGTCCGGACCTTCGGGACGTTGCCGAGCCCCTGGGAATCGAGGAAGAGCAACGGGATCATGATCCCCAGCGAGAGCGCCGTACTGCGCAGCATGGTCGCCACGCCGATCGCGAAGGCGCAGAGCAGCGTCAGGTAGACGCACGCGAACACGACCGCGCGCAGCACTCCCGGTTCGCTGAGAGTGGTGCCGTGCGGGCCGAGCGCGGCTTGTGCCGTGAAGAACGTCAGCAAGACGGTGAACAGGGAGAACACCAAGGTCACCATCGTCGCGGCCAGCACCTTGGCGGCGTAGAACATGCCCCGGTGCGGCACCGCCGCGAGGGAGGCACGGATCGTGCCGCTCGTGTACTCGGTGCCGACGCACAGTACGCCGAAGACGACCAGCGAGATCTGGCCGAGCGTCAGGCTGTAGAAGCCGGTCGTGACGGGGTCGAAGTTGGCGCGTGCCCGCGGGTCCATCCGGTTGTCGAAGCCGTGGCGCAGGGACAGACAGAGGAGGATGCCGAGTCCCACGCTGAGGATGAGGGCCAGCGCGAGGGTCCACGCCGTGGACCGAACGGTGCGGATCTTGATGAATTCGGCACCGAGGGCCGCTCGCGCGGAAACGGTGTTCACCACTGCGGACCTCCAGCCTGGTGTCCAGCGCGGTAGTCGACGACGTCCCCGGTGAGCCGCATGAACGCCTCTTCCAGCGAGGCGGTCTGCGTCGCGACCTCGTGCACGATCAATCCGCTGGCGGCGGCGATCTCACCGATCGTCGCGGCCTCGGTGCCGTCCGCCTCGAGCGTGCCGTCCGCGGCCTGGGTCACGGTGACGCCGGCCGCGGCGAGCGCATTCCACATTCGCTCCGGCTCGGGTGTCCGGACCCGTACGAACGAACGAGTGTGGGCGGCGACGAATTGGGTCACGGTGGTGTCGGCGAGCAACCGGCCGCGGCCGATCACGACCAGGTGGTCGGCGGTCAGCGCCATCTCGTTCATGAGATGACTCGAGACGAAGACCGTTCTGCCCTCGGCGGCCAGCTTCTTCATCAGGTTCCGGATCCACACGATGCCCTCGGGGTCCAGCCCGTTCAGCGGTTCGTCGAAGAGGAGCACCGGCGGGTCGCCGAGGAGAGTCGCGGCGATGCCGAGTCGCTGGGACATGCCGAGGGAGAATCCCTTGGACCGTTTCCGGGCGACGCTCTCCAGCCCGACCAACGCCAGTACCTCCCGGACCCGTGTCTTCGGGATCCGGTTGCTGCGCGCCAGCCACCACAGGTGGTCCTGTGCCCGGCGGCCGCGGTGCACGGCCGTGGCCTCGAGCAACGCCCCGACCCGCCGCAGCGGCTCGGTCAGCCGATCGTAGGGCCGCCCGTCGATGAGAACCCGGCCCGTGGCCGGGCGATCGAGGCCCAGCATCATCCGCATCGTGGTGGACTTCCCGGCGCCGTTCGGTCCGAGGAAGCCGGTCACCTGACCCGGGCGGACCGTGAAGGACAGCCGGTCGACCGCGACCGTGTCGCCATATCTCTTGGTGAGGTTCTGCACTTCGATCACGGTCTCGACGCTGCCGTACGGCGGCCCTCCGGCGCTTCGGAGCAGGGGCCGAATCATGACCTCCTCCGCGGCGCGTAGGCCGTGTCCCGGCGCGCGCCCGCCTCCGACCGGGGGATGAGGGACCCCGGTCGGAGGCGGGCGCGGGCACGGCCCGGTACGGTTCGGGCCGTGCCCGACCTCGATCCACCGCCGGTCTTCCCACGGCGGCTCAGCCGCCGCCGGCTGATCGTCCTCGACGCCGCGGCCGCGGCCGGATCGACGCTGGTCCTGCTCGTCATCGCCTTCGCGCGACCGCTGGACCTGCCGACGTGGGCGACCTGGCTGCTCGTCGGAGCGCTCGGGCTGCCGGTCGCGGTACGGCGCCTGTGGCCGCTGCCCGTCTTCGGGATCGTGTTCGCGGCGTCCCTGGCGGCGATGTTCTTCGGGATCGGGTGGAACGCCCTGTTCCTCCCCGCGTACGCGCTGTACATGGTCGCGCTGACCGCGCCCCGGCATCCGAGGGAGCCCACCCTGGTCATCGCGGGGATCAGCGCGTTCGGGCTGCTCGTGGGGACGATGGCCGGGCCCCGCGGCGGCGCCGGGATCGCGACGGACCTGATCCTCACCGGCCCACCGGTGCTGGGCGGGGCGTGGACGATCGGCCGGGCCGTACGCGAACGCCGCGCGTACGCCGCACGGGCGGCCGAGCAACTCGCCGAACGCGCCGTCACCGAGGAGCGCCTGCGGATCGCGCGGGAACTGCACGATGTCGTGTCCCACACCCTCAGCCTGATCGGCGTCAAGGCCGGGGTCGCCGGCTACGTCCTGCGGTCCCGTACGCCCGGGGACGAGGACGCGGAGGTACGCGACGCCCTGGACGTCATCGAGACCACGAGCCGCGACGCGCTCGTCGAGATGCGCCACATGCTCGGCATGCTCCGCTCCGACGAGGCGTCCCCCGACCTGCGGCCCGCTCCCGGCTTCGCCGGCCTGCCCGAGCTCCGCGAACGCGCCGCGACGGCCGGCGTCCGCGTCGACCTGACCGTCCGCGGCGTGGACGGCCTGCCCGAGGGGATGGGCCGCTCGGTGTACCGGATCGTGCAGGAGGCGGTGACCAATGTCGTCCGGCACGCGGCCCCGGCCCGCTGCCGGATCGTGGTGGAGGGCGACAAGGACGAGGTACGGATCCGGGTGACCGATGACGGGCCGGGGGGCCGCCTGCTCCCCGGGACGCCCGGACACGGCATCATCGGGATGCGGGAACGCGCCCACATGCACGGCGGCACGCTGACGGCCGGGCCGCGCCCCGAAGGCGGGTTCGAGGTGTCGGCCCGCCTGCCCCGCCGCGCCCCGGAGGATTCGTGATCGCTCCTGTCCCGGTCGGTGACGACCGGTCCCGCCATGCCCCGGAGGATTCGTGACCGAGCCCGTACGCGTCCTGGTCGCCGACGACCAGGCCCTGCTGCGCGGCAGCTTCCGCGTCCTCGTCGACACCGCCGCGGACCTGACGGCGGTCGGGGAGGTGGGGACCGGCACGGAGGCCGTCGAGTTCGCCTTCCGTGAGCGGCCGGACGTGGTGCTGATGGACGTCCGCATGCCGGAGATGGACGGTATCGAGGCGACCCGGCGGATCTGCGGCCCGGACGGACCGCCCGGCGTCCGGGTGCTCATCCTCACGACGTTCGACCTGGACGAGTACGTCCACTCCGCGCTTCGCGCGGGGGCCAGCGGCTTTCTGCTGAAGAACACCCCTCCCGCCGACCTGCTCGCGGGCATCCGGGTCATCGCCTCCGGCGACGCGCTGCTCGCGCCCGCCGTGACGCGGCGGCTCATCGCGGAGTTCGCCCGGCGGCCGCTGCCCGCCCGCCAACCCGCCCGCGAACTGGAGGGCCTGACCGGCCGGGAGCGCGAGGTGCTCGCGCTGATCGCCCGCGGCCTGTCCAACGGCGAGATCGCCGAGCATCTGCACCTCAGCCCGGCGACGGTGAAGACGCACGTCGGGAACCTGCTCGCCAAGCTCGCCGCCCGCGACCGCGCCCAGCTCGTGATGGTCGCCTACGAGACCGGGCTGGTCACGCCGAACCCGCGCTGACCACTTCGCCGAAGACCGTCCGAACACGCGGCCCCCGGTGACGGCTAAGACCCGTGTGACGTGCGATAATGGGGGCACCTTCGGTCAAATTCTGATGTGCCAGTGGATACCCCCATGCCTAAGTTCCGTCGAGTCGTACACCGCCTCGTCCATCGCCCCATCGTCCCGACCCACCGACTCGTGGAGAACTCGGAGAAGTGGGAGCGGCTCGCCACCTCCGAGGAGCGAGCCCAGCTGCTCGCCAAGTCCGACATGAGGAAAGCGGCCTGACAAGGCAGTGCCCTCTGAATGACCCGCCCCCGGCGAGATGCTCGCCGGGGGTCCGTCGTTTCTAGGGGATTAATCTCACGAATGCGACGCACTGCGGTGTGTGAGCCGGATGTTGTCGGTGGGGCCTGTTAGCTTGCCGACCATGCCCCGGCTGCTGCACACGTCCGACTGGCACCTCGGCCGGTTCTTTCACCGCGAGGACATGCTCGGCGCGCAGGCGGCGTTCGTCGACCACCTCGTCGAGACGGTCCGGTCCGAGCGGGTCGACTGCGTGCTGGTCTCCGGCGATCTCTACGACCGGGCGCTGCCGCCCGTCGACGCGGTCGCGCTGTGCAACGAGGCGCTGGGGCGGCTGACGGCCGAGAAGGTCCGCGTCGTCGTGATCAGCGGCAACCACGACTCCGCGCGGCGGCTGGGCTTCGGCGCCGACCTGATGGACGCCGCCGGCGTGCACCTGCGCACCGACCCGGAGGCGGTCGGCCGGCCGGTGCTCCTCGACGACGGCACCGCGATCTACGGCATCCCCTACCTCGAGCCCGAGGTGGTCCGCGGCCGGTGGGAGCTGCCCGAGCGCGGCCACGGCGCCGCGCTGACCGAGGCGATGCGCCGGATCCGCGCCGACCTGGCGGAGCGCGGCGGCCGGTCGGTGGTGCTCGCGCACGCCTTCGTCACCGGGGGAGAGGCGAGCGACAGCGAGCGCGACATCGCGATCGGCGGGATCGCCAGCGTGCCGATGAGCGTGTTCGACGGCGTCGACTACGCCGCCCTCGGCCACCTGCACCGCGCACAGCCCCTCTCCGCGAGGGTGCGCTACGCCGGCTCCCCGCTGGCCTACTCGTTCTCCGAGGACGCGCATGTCAAGGGCAGCTGGCTGGTCGATCTCGGTGAGACCGTCCACGCCGAGTTCGTCGACGCGCCGGTGCCCCGCCGGATCAAGCGCATCAAAGGCCGCATCGACGACCTGCTCACCGGCGAGCACCTCGTCGCGTACGAGGATCACTGGCTGCAGGTGACGCTCACCGACGCGGAGCGCCCCACGGGCGCGATGGACCGCCTGCGGCGCCGCTTCCCGCACGTCCTCGCCCTGGCCTTCGAGCCGGAGGAGACGACGGACACCGGCGAGCGGACCTGGGCGGAGCGCGTCCAGGGCCGCGCCGACACCGAGATCGCCTCCGACTTCGTCGCGGAGGTGCGCGGCGCGCCGCCGGACGAGGCCGAGCGCGCGCTGCTGGACGAGGCGTTCGAGCATCACCGGCGCGCGGAGGCGGCCCGGTGAGCCGCCGCCGGCAAGACCCGGCGCGACCGTACGAGGAGGCGGCCCGGCTGAGAGTCCACGAGAACGGCCCGGAGCGACCGCACGAAGGGGCGGCCCGGTGAGACTTCACCACCTCACGATCACGGCCTTCGGGCCGTTTCCCGGGACCGAGCGGATCGACTTCGACGCGCTGTCCGAGGCCGGGCTGTTCCTCATCAACGGTCCCACCGGCGCCGGGAAGACGAGTGTGCTCGACGCCGTCTGCTTCGCGCTGTACGGCCGGGTGCCGAGCGTCCGCAACGACGCGAAGAACCTCCGCAGCCACCACGCTCCGCCCGACCGCTCGCCGGAGGTCGTCTGCGAGGTGACGATCCGGGGGCGGCGGTTCCGCATCACCCGGTCGCCGCGCTGGGACCGGCCGAAGCTGCGTGGCACGGGTACGACGGAGGAGAAGGCCAAGGTTCTGCTCCAGGAGCGGCGCGGCGGTGAGTGGGAGGCCCTGTCGACCCGGTTCGAGGAGGCGGGGCAGAAGATCGGTGATCTGCTCGGCATGTCGGCGGAGCAGTTCTGTCAGGTGGTGTTGCTGCCGCAGGGCGACTTCGCGGCGTTTCTGCGCGCCGACGCCGAGAAGCGGCGCGGTGTGCTCGAGCGGCTCTTCGCGACCGAGGCCTTCACCGAGGTCGAGCGGTGGCTCCGCGACAAGCGGCAGGAGACCGGCCGGGAGGCCGACGTGCTGCGCGCCACCGCCGGGTCCGTCGCCGACCGCGCCGCCGAGGCGGCCGGCGCCGAGCGCCCCGAGCTGGACCCCGACGCCCTCGCGGCGTGGGCGGCCGAGCTGTCGGCGCACATGAACGACATCCGTACGGCCGCCGAGGACCGGGTGGCCGCCGCGGCGAGCATCCTGGCGGCGGCACGGACCGCGGCCGAGCACGGGCGCGCCGTCGCCGACCGGAGGCGGCGCCACGCCGACGCCCACGCCCGCGCGGCGGCGCTGGCCGACGGGGCCGTCGCCCGGGCCGCCGTGGCCGACGCGCTCCGCGCGGCCGAGCGCGCCCGCCGCGTCCTGCCGCTGCTGCACGGCGCCGAGGCCCGCGCCGCCCGCCGTACCGAAGCCGAGACCATGGCCGTCCGGCGGCGGGAGGTCGTCGCCCGGCTGGTCTCCGACACCGCCGACGCCGACGTCCTGCGCAAGGAGGAGCGGACCCGCCGCGAGGAGGTCGCGGTCCTCGAGCAGCGGCGCGGCGACGAGCACCGGCTGGCCGCGATCGGCCGGGAGCTGAAGGACGCGGATTCGGAGGGCCAGGACCTCGACGCGCGCGAGGCCGAGCTGACGCTGTTCCTCACCGACTCCCCGCGCTACCGCGAGACCCTGTCCGCGCGACTGGAGCAGACCCGCGCCCGGCTCGCCGCCCGCCCCGTGGCGGAGGCCGCGGTCGAGGCCGCCGACCGGCGGCTGGAGGCCGCGCAGCGGCGCGACGCGCTGGTGGTGGCGCTCGCGGAGGCCGACGAGGAGCACCGTGCCGCGACCGACGCCGCCCAGGCGGCCCGCGACGCCTTCCAGGAGATCCGCCAGGCGAGGCTGGAGGGCATGGCCGCCCGGCTCGCGCACGAGCTGCGGCCCGGCGAGCCCTGCGGGGTCTGCGGCTCACCCGAGCATCCGGTTCCCGCCACCGCCGGCGGGGAGATCCCGGACGACGACGCCGAGTCGGCCGCCGAAGCCGCGTACGAGCGGGTCCGCGAGGGCCGCGAGGAGATCGCCGCGCGCCTCGCCGAGCTGCGGGCCGAGCAGTCCGCGGCGGCCAAGGACGCCGGGGACGAGGCCGCCGACGACCTGCGCACCGCTCTCGCCGCCGTGCAGGGCGAGCTGACCGCGCTCACCGCCGCCGAGGCCGACGCCGAACGCCTCGAAGAGGAGCTTCGGCAGGTCGACGCCGAGTACGAGGAGGCGCGGGACCGGCAGGAGGAGGTCGTGACCACGCTCGCGGAGAACCGCGCGCGCCGCGTCGCCCTGACCGCCGACGCGCTCCGTCTCCGCACCGGGCTCGACGCGGCCCGCGGTGACGATCCGACCCTGGAGGCCCGCATCCGCCGTCTCGGTGACGAGGCCGACCTGCTCCGCGGCACCGCCACCGCGATCGAACATCTGAAGGCCGCCGCGGACGACGCCGACACCGCGTGGCGGGAGGCCGCCGACGCCGCCGAGGCCGAGGGCTTCCCCACGGTCGACGCCGTACGCTCCGCCGTCGTCGACGACGCCATGCGCGACGAGCTGACCCGGCAGGCGAAGGCCTACGACGACGAAGAGGCCAGGGTCGCCGCGCTGCTGAACGACGCCGAGCTCGCCGCGGCCGCCGCCGAGCCACCGCCCGACCTCGACGCCCTCGAGTCGACGCTGGCCGACGCCGAGCAGGCGCACCAGGCGGTCTCGTCGGCGCGCGACCGCGCCCGGCACCGCCGCGACCGGCTCACCGCGCTCGCCGCCGAGCTGCGGGAGCAGTCCGCGGCCTGGCGTCCGGTCGCCGGCCATCACGAGGTCGTGGCCCGGCTCGCCGCCGTCGCCTCCGGCGACCCGGCGGTGAACACCGCGCGGATGCGACTGTCGGCGTACGTCCTGGCCGCCCGGCTGGAGCAGGTCGTGGCCGCCGCCAACGAACGGCTCGCCCGCATGTCCGCGGCGCGCTACATCCTCGAGCACACCGTCGAGCGCGTGGCGGGCGAGAAGGGCCGCCACGGCACCGGCGGTCTCGGCCTGCGCGTCATCGACACCTGGACCGGCCAGCGCCGCGACCCCGCCACCCTGTCCGGCGGGGAGACCTTCATCGCCTCCCTCGCCCTCGCCCTCGGCCTGGCCGACGTCGTGACCGTCGAGGCGGGCGGCGCGGAGATCGGCACACTGTTCGTCGACGAGGGGTTCGGCACGCTCGACGAGGAGACCCTCGACGAGGTGATGGACGTCCTCGACGGCCTGCGCGACGGCGGCCGCGCGGTGGGCATCGTCAGCCACGTCGCCGAGCTGCGCACCCGCATCCCCGCCCAGCTCCGCGTCCGCAAGGCCCGTACGGGCTCGGCCCTCGCCGTGATCGGGGTCGCCTGACCCGGGTGTTCGTTCTGCTGGTCACGCCTCAGGTGCGCCGGATCTGTCTCGGGTCTCGACCTCGCAGGCAGCACACTCGCAGGCCGCTCGCCCGCGGGCCTCGCGCTCGCGGGCCGTCGTCATGAGGACCTCCTGACGTCGCGCCGTCTGCGCGTCCAGCCGGTCCCGCCACGAGTCCCGGGGGTGTCGTTCCAGCACCTTGAGCTGGAACGGTGTCATGTCGTTGGCGTCCTTCAGCACGTCGTAGCCGGCCACGGTCAGGATCTCGGCGATCGCGTCATGCATCGCGCGCGATGCCGTGCCCGAGAGCCTGATGGAGGGGTCGTCGGCCTGCCGGCCCTCGCTCAGGGCGTCCATGGCGGCGGAGCTCAGCGTGAAGTGCACCTGCCACTGGACGAAGACGCCACCGTCGCTCTCGTCGTCGAGCCGGTCGACGTACACGCGCGCACCCGCGGTCACCGACGGATCGGCGTCCGCCGGGATGACGGGCACCCCCGCGGCGGCCAGATCGTCCATTACGGCCCTGGCCAGTTCGGCACGCCGTGCCAGCGTTTCGGCGTCGGCGAGCTCCGGCATCCATGTCACCCCCTCATGATCGATGACCGGAGTCGGGACGACAAAGCTCCAGACGGTACGCCGGCGGGCCCCGCGGGCACTTCGTTCTTCCACAGGAGCGGATCGCCGAGCAGGTTGCGGGGGAGGAGACCGTCCGCACGGCCGCCGTGGGGAATCAGGTGGCGTTGGAGAGGGTGGATCGCGGGGCGGTCGCGCGCAGGTTGGTGATGATCGCGGTGGACTTGCCGGAGAGAGCGGCGGCGACGTACCGGTCGACGACCGGAAGCCGCGACAGCCCGAGGGCCGCCCGCCGGATATGCAGCTGCCGGGTCGTGGCGGGGATGAACCAGCGCGTCCCCTTCCGGGCCACCCGCTGCTTGTCGGTCACCACCGGCCGCAGCATCTGTTCGTAGCGCTCCAGGGCGGTCTCGACCGCATCGGCGCGGGACAGGTGCTCGGCGAGGACGTACGCGCCGGTGATGCCCAGAGAAGCTCCCTGACCGGCCAGCAGGGACACCGCATACGCGGCGTCGCCGATCAGCACGACACGGTCCCGGCTCCAGGTCGGCATCTCGATCTGGGCGACCTGGTCGTAGTACACCTCTTCCGGCGCCGGGCAGGCGGCCAGGGCACGCGGCACCATCCAGCCGAGCGTGCCGTACTCGTGGCGGATCGCCGCGCGTGGATCGGCCGGCAGCGCCGGGTCGGCGGTGCGATGCACGGCGAACACCGCCACGCGCCGGTCCTGCAGCCCGTAGAAGCCCATCTGCCGGTCGACGGTGTCGGTCAGGCAGAGCTGCCCGGTCACCTGGTCGTGGATGTCCGCGTCGTCGAAGGAGTACGCGGCCGTGTGGAACCCCAGGTACCGCAGGAAGTCCCGTTCGGCTCCGAAGACCTGGCGGCGGACGGTGGAGTGGATGCCGTCGGCGCCCACCAGCAGGTCTGCTTCGATCGTGCCGCCGTCGGTGAGGGTGACCGTGACGCCGTCGGCGCGGTTGCCGACGTGGGTGAGCGTGGTGCCGTAGCGCACCTCGACCCGGTCGGGGACGTGTTCGCGCAGCGCGCGTTCCAGGTCGGGGCGCATGATGCTGACCAGCCGGCCGTTCACGATCTTGGCGAACTGCGCGAAGCGCATCCGGGAGCGCGGACGTCCGTGTTCGTCCCGGTAGGTCATTTCATCGACGTGGTGTCCCAGCTCGCGGATGCGGGGCAGCACGCCCATGGCCTCGGCGGCGTCGTAGCCGGGCCCGAAGAAGTCGATCATGTAGCCCTGGGGGCGAGGGCCGGGAGCCTTCTCCACGACCACGACCTCCGCCCCGGACGCATCGAGACGCTGGGCGAGGGCCAGCCCGGCGATACCGGCTCCGCAGATGACCACCTTCATGAGATCTCCCTGTCCTCTCGTGCGAACTCGGTGGGCGCGACGAGGCGGCGCAGCACGGCCGTCAGGTCCGCGGCGTCCGGGCCTGGGAGGAGTGCGCGGTGCAGCATGATGCCGTCGATCGCGGCGGCCAGCACCGCGGCGGTCGCCTCGGGCGAGGCCACCTTGTGCTCGGCCAACCGGCCGGCGAACTGCCGACGGAACTCGATGACGATCTCGCCCAGCGATCGGCGCAGCTCCTCGTCGCGGCCGGCGGCAAGGTACGTCTCGGCGAACAGCAGTGACGTCGGATCCCGGCCGTCGTAGTCCTCGAGGAAGCCCACCATCATGCCGAGCGCCTCGTCCGGCGTCCGCGCCCCTTCCAGGCCCGCGCCCGCCTGCTCGAGCAGACCGCGCATCACCGTGAGGGCCGCCTCGGCCAGCAGCGCCTGGACCGATGAGAAGTGGTAATGCACCACGCCAGAGGCCACGCCGGCCCGCTCGGCCAGCACGCGGGTACTGACCGCGGTCCAGCCCCGCTCGGCGATCAACTCGGCCGCCGCCTTCAGCAGCCGCTGACGCACCTCACGGCCTCGATCCGCTGTCGTACCCATCGCATCGCACTCCTTGGTCGAACGCCCTGAGCGTTCGTTCTGGACGATCGACCAAAAGATAACACAGCCCCGCCGCCCGCCCGATGCGGGTGACCGCGAGAGCCGCTTTCGCTCACCGGGGTCACCGGAAGCAATAATCACCCTGTAGGCTGAATATTGCGAAGACAACAATCAGCGGGACGGGTGAATGATGTCCGGCGAACCAGCGGAGCACCGGGACGCCTTTGAGGCCGTCTTCAGTGCGTTGGCGCATCCGGCGCGGCGACGCGTCCTGCTCACGATCTACTTCAACGGCGGGTCGATGACCGCCGGTGAGATCGCGGCGGTGTTCTCGCATGCCTGGCAGACGACGACGAAGCATCTCCAGGTGTTGGAGGCGGCCGGCCTGGTCAGCAGCGAGCGTCAGGGTCGCTCGCGGATCTACCGGCTGGAACGCAAGCGGCTCGACCTCGTGAGTGAGTGGCTTGCCCACTTCTCCCGGCGACCTGACCATCAGGAGGGCAACTGACATGGCATCGATCGGAGCATCCGGGGACGTTCCGCGTTTCTTCCGGCTCAGCGTGGAGGTCGGCGACCTCGACGAGGCGGTCGACTTCTACGGCCGGCTGTTCGGCATCGAGGGGCGCAGGCAGGCCGGGGCGCGCGCGTACTTCGAGTGCGGGCCCGTCACCATCTCCGTGCAGGAGGTGCCCCAGCAGACGCCGCACCCCGCGGCGAAGGCGCTCTACTTCACCGTCGGCGACCTGGAAGCCGTCTTCGGGCGAGCGGAGACGCTGGGGTGCCTCTCGACCGAGCTGGTGCACGACGCCCCCGCCGGTGCGATCGCCGTACGCCCGTGGGGCGAGCGCTCGTTCTATGCCCAGGACCCGTGGGGCAACCCGCTCTGCTTCGTCGAGGAAGGCACCGTTTACCCGGGTTAGTACGCCAGTCGTACACCGCGATGTCGTGGGTTGTCGGCCGCCGGCGGAAACTCAGATGACCTCAGCGCACCATCTGCGTAGAGTCGGCCAGTGCCCGAGCTGCAGCGGCTGCGCGCCGGCCATGGCCCGGCGGTCCTGGCCTTCGAGCTGACGAACCGCGCCTACTTCGCCGCCTCGATCTCCGACCGCGGCGACGAGTTCTACGACCAGTTCACCGACCGGCACAATGCCTTGCTGGCTGAGCAGGAGGCCGGCGTCGGTGCCTTCTACGTGCTCGTCGCCGAGGACGGCTCGGTCCTGGGCCGGTTCAATCTGCGCTTCGTCGAGGACGGCACCGCCGAACTCGGCTACCGGGTCGCGCAGCACGTCGCCGGCCGTGGCGTGGCGACCGCGACCGTCCAGGAGATGTGCCGGCTGGCGGTGGCGCGGCACGGGCTGCGTACGCTCAGGGCGGCGACCTCCCACCAGAACGCCGCGTCCCAGAAGGTGCTGACCAAGGCCGGGTTCGTCCCGGTCGGCCCGGCCGACCCGGCGCATCTCGGCGGGAAGCAAGGCACCTGGTATCAGCGCGACCTCTCTTCTCGCGCATAACGGAATAGCCTGAGCGCGGCGGCCACGAACGACGCGACCAGCGGTCGGCGGTCCTGCTCGTTCCAGGCGAGCACGAGGCGGCTGGGTGGCGCGTCGGCAACCGGGATGAGGACCAGGCCGTCCGGGGCCAGTTCGACCAGGGAGCGGGGCAGCACCCCGATCATCCGGCTCGTCGTGATCATGTGGAACAGCTGGATCACGTCGGTGACCTCGGGACCAGTGCCGTCGCCCCCGGGGATCCCTTTCCAACGCGGCAGCGTCTCACCCTCCAGATCGGACATTCGCACCAGAGCCTGCCTGGCCAGGCGGTGGTCGGACGGGACGATGACCACGCGGTCCTCGGTGACCAGCGTCTCGTGGGCCAGGCCGCCCAGATCGTCGAACGGTGCGTAGAGCAGGCCGACGTCGGCCCGGCCGTCGCGCAGGAAGTCGGTGCGGTCGGTGGGGCCGCTGAACAGGATGTCCACCTGGCGGGCGTCGGGCTGGTGGGCGTACTCGGCCAGGAGCCCGGACAGCAGCCCGGCGTCGCCGCCGGGCTTGAGTACGAGCCGGAGAGGGGCCTGGGTGTCGCCGGCGCGCCGGGCGTTCCGGACGGCGGCGCTGACCGCGTTGAGCGCGTGCCGCCCGTGCTCCTGCAACGCCTCCCCGGCCGGGGTGAGCTCGACGTGTCGGCTTGAGCGGATGAACAGCGGGACGCCGAGCCGGGTCTCGATCCGCCGGATCGCCTTCGAGAGCGCCGGCTGGGCGATCGAGAGCCGGACGGCGGCCCGGCCGAAGTGCAGCTCGTCGGCGACCGCGATGAAGTACTCGAGCTCCCGGGTCTGCAGTTCAACCATGCCTCCAGGTTATCGCTGAAGATCCAACCGGTCTTGGACGTCAGCGGCGTTCGCCATCAAGAATCGATGCATGATCAATCACACGATGATCGTTTCCTTCGATCGGCCGCTGCCCGAAACCGAGCTCGACCAATACCTCGCGGATATCGAACGGGTCATGCTCGACGCCGGTTTCGTGCAGTCGGTCGTGGCCCGGCGGCACATCCCCATCCCCGGCGAGGAGGCCATTCCGGCGCTGATCGCGACCGCGATCGTGCAGGTCACCGTGGCCGACATCGACGCGCTGGCGAAGGGGTTCAGCGCGCCCGGCGTGCACGAGGTCATCGACCGCTGGCAGTCGCGGCACCCGTACAAGGTCGCCTGGGCGAACCACGAGGCACTGGTATGAGCGACGCTTCCCGAAAGGTGGGACTGGTCACCGGCGCCGGCAGCGGGATCGGCCGCGCGGCGGCGCTGGAGTTCGCCCGGAGCGGCGCCGCGGTCGCCGTGCTCGACATCGACGAGAGCGCGGCGACCGAGACCACCGAGATGATCAGGAAAGACGGCGGGGAAGCGCTGACCGTCACCGCCGACATCGCCGACGAACGCTCCGTGGAGGCGGCCGTCGAGCGTACGGTCACGGCGTACGGTGGCCTCGATTTCGCCGTGAACAACGCCGGCCTGGACTCGCACCACCGGCAGCTCGACCAGATGACCCTGGACGAGTTCGAGCGCGTGGTCCACGTCAACCTGGCCGGGACCTTCCTGTGCATGAAGTACGAACTGCCCGTCCTGCGGCAGCGCGGCGGCGGCGCGATCGTCAACATCGCCTCCAACGGAGGCCTGTACGCGATCCCCACCGCCCCCGCCTACGTGGCCGCCAAACACGGCATCGTCGGGCTCACCAAGGTCGCCGCGGTCGACTACGCACCGGACGACATCCGGGTCAACGCCGTCTGCCCCGGCCCGACCCTCACTCCCGGGTTCGAGAGGGTGGCGGCCGGCACCGACATGATCACGCGGCAGGCGGCGATCACGCCGCTCGGCCGGCTGGCCACGCCGGAGGAGGCCGCGGCGGCCGCGGTCTGGCTCTGCTCGGACGCCGCGTCCTTCGTCACCGGGATCGCGATGTCGGTCGACGGCGGACGGCGGGCATGAGGGTCATCGCGGTCGAGGAGCACATGGCCACCGAGGCGTTCCTGCGCGTCGCGCACGGCCTGGACGTCGTGCCGGGCGACGAGACCGAGATGGATCTGATGCGTACGGTGGAGAACCCTCGTGGTCTCCGCGCTCGGCTCGTCGATCTCGATGCCCGGCTGCGGGAGATGGACACGCTCGGACAGGACATGGCGGTGCTCAGCCTCAATCCGCCCGGGGTCCAGCCCTATCAGGCGGCCGACGCGGTGCCGCTGGCCCGGGAGTTCAACGACGCGCTGGCCGCGATCGTGCGGCGGCACCCGGGCCGGTTCGGCGGGCTGGCCGCGGTGGCGCCGCAGGATCCGGTCGCCACGGCCGCCGAGATCGAGCGGGCCATGGGTCCGCTCGGGCTCAACGGCATCATGATCTACTCGCACACCGGCGGGCGGTACCTGGACGAGCCGGAGTTCGCGCCGCTGCTGGAGGCGGCCGAGGCGAACCGGGCGCCGATCTACCTGCACCCGCGGGCGCCGAGCATGCTCGCCGCCTACCGCGACTACGGGCTGCCCGGGGCGATCTGGGGTTACCAGGCCGAGGCCGGGCTGCACGCCATGCGGCTCATCCTCAGCGGCACGCTGGACCGCCACCCGGGGCTGACCGTCGTGCTCGGCCACCTCGGCGAAGGCATCCCGTACTGGCTGCGGCGGATCGACAACCGGCACGCGTTCGCGACGCGGACGGTCGGGGCGGCCACGCCGATGCCGCGCCTGTCGCTCACGCCGAGCGAGTACTTCCGGCGCAACTTCGTGATCACCACGAGCGGCAGCCACCGAGCCGGTCCCCGACGCTACTGAGCCGGGGCCGATCAGCGGAACGTCCAGAACCGGGTCGTCCCAGACCCGCCCGTCGTGGCGAAGCTCTGCCCGTCGTGGGCGAACGTCACGGTTTGGTCCCGGTCGGAGTCACCGGGAAACGTCGCGGTGTTGCGCCGCGTCGGGACGTGCCAGAGCCGGATGTTCTTCTCGTCGGCGCTGACCAGGGTGTCGCCGTCCGGGCTGAACGCCAGGGCCCGGACCTCGCCCTGCACCTTGAGGGTGGTGTGGAGCCGGCCGTCGGTCGCGCTTCGGAGCTCGATCCCCCAGTAGCTGCCATTGGAGATCGCGATGGTCTTCCCATCCGGGCTGAAGGCGAGGCAGGGGATCTCGCTGCCGCTGGACGAGACCTCGACACCCTTGCCGTCCGAGACGTCCCAGAGGGTGAAGCGCCCGGACAGGTTCCGTACACCGGCGAGTGTCTTCCCGTCCGGCGAGAACGCCAGCGCGTTGGCGTAGTAGTCGATGTTCATCGGGACGGCCTTGTCGGTGACGGTGTCCCAGCTCTGGACGTATGGCGATCCGTTTCCGTCGCTGACGGCGAGGGACCGGCCATCCGGACTGAACTCGAGCGCCTGAACGCTCCGCACCTTGGTGAAGGACTTGCGGACCCGCCCGGACGCCACGTCCCGGAGGTGGACGGCTCCGTCCTCACCGCCGGTGGCGAGGGTCTTCCCATCCGGGCTGAGGACCATGGGCCGCCGAAAGGTCTTGGTGTCCTCGATCTCACGTGACGTGGCCTGTGCGGTGGACAGGTCCCAGCGCACGATCGACGAGAATCCCGCGCCCTGAAGGAGCCTGCCATCGGGAGAGAACGCCAGGTCCGACACGGCGACCTCCGAACTCGGCAGGATGACGGCCGTGGGCACGCCGATCGGGGTCTTCGGGACGTTCCGCCGCCTGTCGGCGGGTGCGTCCGAGGGCCACAGCAGGACCGCCGGTGCGGTGACGGCGGCGGTCGCCGCGACGGCCGCCCCGCCGAGCAGAACGGCCCGGCGGTTGAGCCGGCGCGGCGGTTCGGCGGCGAGCCCGGCCAGGACGGCCTGGACGTCCGGCCGCCGCGCGGCGTCCTTGTCCAGGCAGCGGACGATCAGGTCGCGCAGGTGCGGATCGGCGGTGAGGCCGGCCAGGTCGGGCGGCGCACCGACGATCTTGCGGACGATCGCCGGGATGGTCGTCGCGTCGAACGGGCCGCGTCCGAGCGCGGCGTAGGCGAGCACGCAGCCGAGTGAGAACACATCGCTCGCCGGGCCGGTGGCGTCGGCGCGCACCTGCTCGGGGGACATGAACGAGAATGTGCCGACGACCACCCCCGCCGAGGTCAGCGCGGTCGCGTCGGCCGCGCGGGCGATGCCGAAGTCGATGATCCGGGGGCCGTCCGGGGCCATGATGACGTTGCCGGGTTTGAGGTCGCGGTGGACCAGCCCGCACGCGTGGATCGCGGCCAGTCCCTCGGCCAGCCCCGTCCCCAGTCCGCGTACCGCGTGCGGCGCGAGCGGCCCCTGGCGCAGCACGACCTGCCGCAGGGAGGGGCCGGGGACGAACGCGGTCACCATCCAGGGCGACGCGGCGTCGGGGTCGGCGTCGACGACCTGCGCGGTATGGAACCCGCCGACTCTGCGGGCGGCCTCGATCTCGCGGGCGAACCGCCGGCGGAACTCCGGGTCGGCGGCGTACTGGGCGCGGACGACCTTCACCGCGACCTTGCGTCCGCTCGGCGAGGCCCCGAGGAACACCTCGCCCATGCCACCCGCGCCCAACCGGCCCTCCAGCCGGTACGGGCCGACCTGCCGGGGATCGTCACTGCGCAGCGGATCCACTGATCAGACCTTCCAGAGCGTCACGGTGCCGTCGGCCTTGGCGCCGCCCACACCCGCCACGGTCCGGCCGTCCGGGGTGAGGACGATCCTCTCGACGGCTTGGGAGTGGCCGACGAGCGTTGCGGTGAGCGCGCCGGTGGCGGCGTTCCACATCCGGACGGTCCGGTCGGAGCAGGCGCCGAGAACGGTCGAGCCGTCCGGTGAGAACTTCGCGTCCTTCACTGACGCCTCGCCCGCCTTGATGACGCGCACGGTGCGGCGGGTGGCGACGTCCCAGATCCGGACGGTCTGGTCCGCGCCGCTACTGGCCACCCGCTTGCCGTCGGGGCTGAACGCCACCCCGGTGACGCTGTTGGTGTGGCCGACGAGTTGGCCGAGCTTGCGCAGCGTCCGGCCGTCGAGAAGCTGGACGGTGCTTCCAGGAGGCTTCGAGTAGAAGCCGTCCACCGCGACCGCGACGATCTTGCCGTTCGGGCTGTAGGAGACCGCGTTGACGCCGCTGTGGCCAAGGTCGAACGTCGCCAGAGTACGGCCGCCGGCGGCGTCGAAGAGCCGGGCGCCGGGGTTGACGCCCACGATCGTGCGGCCGTCCGGGCTGTAGGCCACCGAGTTCAACCCGAATTGGCCGGTCCGCACGTTCACGTTGATACGGCCCGTGGCGGCGTCCCAGATGAGCAGGACGCCGGCGTTGCTGGCGGAACTGGCCACGAACCTGCCGTTGGGGCTGAACGCCAGCGCGCTCACCCAGCCTGTCTTGTCGATCGTGCGCAGGGCGCGCCTGGTGGTGAGGTCCCACAGCGTGATCGTGGCGTCCGAGCCGCCGGCGGCGAGGGTCCGGCCGTCGGGGGTGATGGCGACCTCGCTGAGGTTCTTGACGCCTTCGGCGGTGAGTGAACCGCTCGGGGAGATCAGACCGTTCGGGTGAGGTGGGGCCGCGGGCGGCGCGGCGGCCTTCTGCTCCCCGTCCCCCCGGATCAGGAGGAACCCGGCCGGGACGCCCACGGCGGCGACCGCCGCGACGGCCCCGGCTCCGATGAGCAGCGCCCGGCGGCCGACGGGGACCGGGCCGGTCGGCGCGACGCCCGAGGCATCCTGCCGCCGGTTCGCGACGAGCGTCGCGTTGGCGCGCGTGTCGACGGCGTCATCCGGCGGGAGCATCCGCGCCGGTCCCGGAGCGGGGGCGACGATGCGCTGCGGCCTGGTCGTGAGCGTGTCCACAGTGGGCCGCCGCACGGGGTCCTTGGCGAGGCACGCGGCAATGAGGTTGCGCAGGTCGTCGGGGAGCCGTGACAGGTCCGGCTCCTCATGCAGGACGCGGTGCACGATCGCCGGGATGGAGGTGGCGTCGAAGGGACCGTGGCCGGTTGCGGCGTAGGCGAGCACGCAGCCGAGCGAGAACACGTCGCCGGGCGGCCCGGGCGCCTCGCCCAGCACTTGCTCCGGCGACATGTAGGCGTAGGTGCCGACGACCACATTGTGAGAGGTCAACACGGTCGCGTCGGTCGCACGGGCGACACCGAAGTCGATGATCCTCGGCCCGTCCGCCGCCATGATGACGTTGCCGGGCTTGAGGTCGCGGTGGACCAGCCCGCAGGCGTGGATCGCGGCCAGTCCCTCGGCCAGCCCCGCAGAGAGCGCCCGGACCGCCTCGGAATCGAGCGGCCCACGCTCGACGACAGACTGCTGAAGGGACGGCCCGGGGATGAACGCGGTGACCAACCACGGTGATACGGCCTCGGGGTCGGCGTCGACGACCTGCGCGGTATGGAACCCGCCGACCCGGCGCGCGGCCTCGACCTCGCGGGCGAACCGCCGCCGGAACCGATCGTCCTCGGCGTGCTCGGCGTGGATGACCTTGACGGCGACGCGGCGGGCACCGGGCGAGATCCCCAGGAACACCTGACCCATGCCGCCCGTGCCTAGCCGGGCTTCTAGTCGGTAGGGGCCGATCCGCCGGGGATCGCCAGGGTGGAGGGGTTCCATCTATCACCCGTCGTTGGGCTCGGAGACGTCGTGGATTTTCTAGCAGACATGTATGTTCTTTCGACAGCGCCCTGGGCGCGGTGTGATGCAGTGCATGGACGCGACCGAGCACAGACCGGCAGGCCCGCGGCGACCAACCCGTCCAGCACCGCAGCGTTCCGCCTCCCCGGCTCGGCCGGGACTTCGCACAGCAGCCTCCCCCGATCCCGGCGGATCGGCTTGTTCGTCACCCCCGGCGCCCCATCGCTCATCGGATCCACTGGTCACGATGGCGACGCCGCCACCAAGTGTTTTGGGTCGTCTACTCAGGTAAGAAAATTTTCGCCTGAGTAGACGGACCTTAAATAGTGGGCACCCCTGGGGAGTCTGATTCGCCGGATTCGCTGGGTCGGCTTTTCGGCTCGTGTCGTCGATCATTCGGCGTGCCTCGTCGGGATACTTTTTAATCAGTACGTTGAGCCGCGCCAACTCGGCGATGTACGACACGCCGCCGTACGGTGATGAGCGCAAGGCGGCGTAGAACTCCTCGACCGAACGCATCAGTCGGGTAATGGCGTCCGGTGTGGCGTCGTCGGACATCGTTCACTCCGGCCTGACGACATGGACGATCATCGTGACGGCCTTGTCGATCTCCTCGGCAGGGCAGATGGGATCGCCCCACGACCACCACCAGTGCAGTTGCTCCGACGCGTCCGGCATGCACCGGATGATCTCGGCGAGCATCCCGGCGCCCGGAAAGCCGACGCGGATCCGCGTCGGGGCCATCTCCTCCGCCGTGAGGCCTGCCGCGCCGCACGCCATTGAGAGGCGCCGGCACAACTCGTGGACGTCTTCCTGACCCTTTGCCGCCATCATGATCACCATTTCGCGTTGCCGGAATTTCCCATCCAGATTGACGCGTGCCGTTTACGCTGTGGAAGCGTTCCGGTCACCATTCCGGAATCCGAAGACGGCGCGATGATCCCTGGGGCCGCGCTGAAGCGACCCTGAATTCGGGCAAAGGAGATAACTCGAATGAACCAGTACTACACCCCACAAGCCATATGGGGCCGCGAACTACGCCACTACCGCAAGGCCGCCTCCCTCACTCAGGCCCAGCTCGCAACGAAGATCTTCTGCTCGGAGTCCCTGATCAGCTCCATCGAGACCGGCCAAGCACCCGCCAGGCCCGAGTTCGCCAAAGACGCCGACGAGGCCCTGGACACCGGCGGCGCGCTGTCCCGCACCCTCGATTGGCGCAAGGGCGCCCCGGCCTACCCGGCGTGGTTCGTCGACTGGATCCCGGTCGAAGACGGGGCCGTCCAACTCCGCGTCTTCGAGATCGACCTCGTACACGGACTACTCCAGACGCCCGACTACGCCCGCGCACTCCTGGGCGGAGACGAAGCGGCCGTCGAGGCGCGTCTACTACGTCAGAGCATCCTCACCAGAGAGGACCCACCTCCACCGGCGCTGTATTGCGTCCTCGACGAGAGCGCGCTACGACGAAACGTCGGCGGCGCGAAAGTGATGTACGAGCAACTCCAGCACCTCCTACTCCTCGGCGATCGCGACAACATCAACATTCAAATCGTTCCCAGCCGAGCTCACCGGGGCCTTCGCGGGCCCTTCGCCGTGGCTACCTCGGAAGATGGGAGTGAGGTCGCGCATGCAGAGAATGCCTTCGGCGGAGCGGTCTCCACACGACCGGAAGATCTCGCTACGGTGGTTACGTCTTGGGAAGCGATCCGGACCGAAGCGCTGCCCGCGGATATGTCGAAAGAGCTGATCCGCCGAATAGTCGAGGAGCTGTGGACGACGTGAGCGATCTGGAATGGCGCAAGTCCACTCGCAGTAACGACACGGGAGGAATGTGCGTCGAGGTGGCCGAGTGGCGTACGTCCCGTCGTAGCGACGACACTGGAGGAATGTGCGTAGAGGTCGCCGTGGCGACGAGTTAACGCAGGCCTTCGGGGTCGGACAGCGCTCGGCTCCAGGCGTCCTCGAAGGCGGACGCGTCGATCTCCATTGCGGAGTACTTCGGGTCGTAGAGGTCGAGGGGTGGGTTGATCGGCCAGTCGCCGGACTCCGTCTTGGTGCCGGGGCCGTCGCCGGTGAGGGCCACCTGTCGGAGCCATCGGCCGTCGGGGCCGAACTCCACCAGGTATCTGCCGTCTTCGTCCTCTTCATCAGGCATGTCGAGGTAGACGCGGTCCCGGCCGATGAGGGCTCCGTAACCGGGCTGGTCCCGGTAGCCGTTCCGCTGGTCCCGTAGCGCGGTGAGCGCCGAATCGAGCGACGGCGCGTCGATGTCGACCTCGTCGAGGGACCACGTCTCCGCCCGTGACACGGCGTCGGGGTCGCCGACCACCTCGACCTCGGCGAACGTGTCCACGATCTGCTGCGCCGACGAGGCCCGGATCCACCACCAGAGTCCGCCCATCCCATAGTCATGGAGGACGAGGTACCGGGACTTCGCGGGCACAGGCGATTCGGTCACGCCGCCGACCATATCGATCTCGAGGACCGCCTCCGACTTCCGCAGCGACGTGCGCGATCGGCCGTGCGTGGCGTCAACGTGCGAACTTCTCGATGGCCGCCGGGGTGACGGGCGTGAAGAAGTTGACAAGATTGCCGTCGGGGTCGCGGAACAGCAGCGACCGATTGCCCCAGGGCATCGTGGTGGGCTCGGTGACGAAGTCGGTGACGAAGCCGGTCAGGTTCTGGTGCACGCGGTCCACGTCGTCGACGAGGAATTCGGTGATCACGCTGTGGTTGTCCGCGGGGCGGGCGGAGCCAGGGGCGAACAGCGGAACGGTGCGGGTGCCGGCGACCGCGAGGGTGGCGCCCGGGGTCTTGAGTTCGGCGAAGTCCTCGGTGGCCCAGATCGCCTGCACCCCTGTAGCTCGCTCGTAGAACTCGACGAGGCGCGCGACGTCGCTGGTGATGATGCGGATCGAGACGAATTCCATGGGGATCTCCTTGGCTGCTGGAATCACTGCGCTCCGCAGGCTAGGCGAAATAGTGGACAGAATCGGTCTTGTATTCGCGTAGGTTGTGGACATGTCTCGACCCGCCGGCCGCGTGCTGACACTCCTGGAGCTGCTGCAGTCGGGCGGCACCCGGACGATGGCGGAACTCGCCGATCGGCTCGGCGTCGAAGGGCGCACCGTGCGGCGGTACGTGGACCAGCTGATCGACCTCGACGTGCCGGTGGAATCGGTGCGTGGCCGCTACGGCGGGTACCGGCTCGCCGCCGGGTATCGACTGCCTCCGCTCATGCTCAGCGACGACGAGGCGCTGGCCGTGCTGCTCGGCCTGATCGCCGGCCGCCGAGCGGGCTTGACGACGGAGTACACGGCAAGCGAGACGGCATCGGCCAAGATCCGGCGGGTGCTGCCCAAGCACACCGCCCAACGGCTCGACACACTCCTGGAATCGCTCGCCTTCACGGACCAGGCCGGTGAGCTCGACACCCCGGACACCGGGGTCCTGCTCACCATCACCGATGCGGTGAGCCACCGCCGACCGGTCTCGATCCGCTACACCGACCGCGACGGCCGGCGCAGCGAACGCACACTGCACGCGTACGGGATCGTCGCCCACTCGGGCCGGTGGTACGTCACGGGCAAGGACGCTCGAAACGGCGAGGACCGAACCTTCCGGCTCGATCGCATCGCGGACGCGAGGACTCTGCCCGGCTCATTCGAAGCGCCCGTCGGTCCCGGTCCGGCACAGCGCGTGTTGTCGGGATTCGCCACGGCCGAGTACCGGCATGAGGTGACCTTGCGGATCCACGGGACGGTCGAGCAGATCCGCGCCCGTCTTCCCGCCGGCGTCGCGATCCTGGAGGAGCACGAACCCGCGGCAGGCCAGGACCGCGAGCCCGCGGCAGGCCAGGACCGCGCGGCCGAGCGCTGGCTGCGCGTCGAGCTGCGGGTGGAGCGGCTCGACTGGTTGCCTCCGGTACTCGCCGCACTCGACCGGCCGTTCGTCATCGAGCGCCCCGATGAACTGCGCGATCTCGTCATCGCGCTCGCTGATCGCCTCGCGTCCTTCGCCCGCCAAGCCTGACAGCGAGGAACCAATGTCATGAGATGGCACGACTAGCATCGATTCCGTACCCACGAGGGCGTCCGATCGCTCCGTGCGGAGCGCGACCAAGGAGCCACGACCGCGATGACGACCAACCCGCTGATCCGGCAGGAGTGCGCTGCGACCGTCCTCGGCGGCCCGACCGTCGTCATCGACCTCGGCGGCTTGCGGATCGTCAGCGACCCCACGTTCGACCCGCCCGGTCCGCACGGATACCTCACCAAGACCGCCGGGCCGGTCGCGACGGAGGAGCAGGTCGGTGCCGTCGACCTCGTCCTGGTCAGCCACGAGGCCCACCCGGACAACCTCGACGACCGCGGTCGTACCTTCGCGCTGTCCGCCCCGCTGGTCCTGACCGGTCCCCGCTCCGCCGACGCACTCGGCTCCCCGGCCGTCGGCCTGGCCCCCTGGACGAGCCGCTCCCTGCCTCGCCCGGACGGCGGCGGCGAGTTGACCGTGCTCGCGGTCCCGGCCGTCCACGGCCCCGAGGACGGCGAACGCGACGCCGACGGCAACGTCAACTGCGAGGTCATCGGCTTCGTCCTGTCGGGACAAGGCCTGCCCACCGTCTACATCAGCGGCGACAACGCCTCGATCCGTACCGTGGCCGAGATCTCCCGCCGCGTACCGGCCGTCGACGCCGCCGTGTTGCACGCCGGAGCCGCTCGGGTGGCCGCGAAGTTCGGCGGGCGACCCCTGTCGATGGACGGCCGCCGCGTCGCGGCCGCCGCAGCCGTCCTCGGCGTCGACGTGGTCGTCCCCGCCCACTACGACGGCTGGACTCACTTCTCCGAAGGGCGCGACGACCTCGAACTGGCCTTCCGCGAGGCAGGCCTGTCCGCCCTGCTCAACGCCACCGAGCACGGCTCTTGGACGCCCTTGCGCCGCGGCTGACGGATCGGTGAGATCGGCGGCTGCGCCGCAGCCGTTGAGCATGCCCTTCACGGAACGGCGCGGGGACTGCGCCGGGTGCGACGGCACCGCCCGCCTCGGCTGACCGCCCGGTCGTGACCCGGCGGGATCGCCGTCTCAGGGGCGCGGGGTCAGGAGCGTGAAGGCCTGGTCGATGAGGGCGGCGCGGTCGGCGGTGCCGTCTGAGCGCAGCCACTCGCGGGCGACCGCGTCCAAGGCGGCGCCGCCGGCGGCGGTGAGCAGGTCGGCGGTGAAGGCGTCGAGGGGCGCGGCGGGGCGTTCGCGCAGCGCGGCGGAGATCCGGTCGCGTAGTTCGTCGCGTTTCTGGTGCAGGCGGGCGCGCAGTGCCGGGGTCGTCTCGATGAGGCGCAGGCCGGTCAGCTCCCGCTGGGCGGCGTGGATGCGCGGCTCCCAGTCGCGCAGCACGGCGTGCAGGCACGCCCACGCGTCCTCGTCGCCGGGCCGCGCGCGGATGTCCTCGGCGATCTGTTCGGCCAGCTCGTCGACGTCACCGAACAGCACGTCCTCCTTGGTGGGGAAGTAGCGGAAGAAGCTGCGCCTGGACAGGCCCGCGGCGGCGGCGATGTCCTCCACCGTGGTCCGCTCATAGCCGCGTTCGACGAACAGCCCCAGCGCCAGCTCGGCCAGCTCGGCCCGTACCGCGCGTCGTGTCCGTTCCCGCAACCCCGTCGTCTCCGCACGTGTCATGCACTGAGGATAGTTTGTGGCACGGGGGGATGATTTTGGCACTGAGTGACGTATTCTGTCGCCGTCGACGTGATCACGGATGTGAGGAGAGGACCCATGCACGGCAAGACCGTCCTGGTGACCGGCGGCACAGCGGGGATCGGCAAGGAGACCGCACGGGGCCTGGCCCGCCTCGGCGCCGACGTGATCCTCGTCGGACGAGACCCCGATCGAGCGAAGAACGCCGCCGACGAGCTCTCGCGGGAGGCGGCCGGCGAGGTCATGGCGCTCCCCGCGGACCTTTCGGACCTGGCCGGGCTGCGGCGTCTCGCCGAGCAGGTCGCCGGGCGGTACGACCGCCTCGACGTCCTGGTCAACAACGCCGGCGGCGTGTACCCCGAGCGGCGGCTCACCCGGGACGGCGTCGAGGCCACGTTCGCGGTCAACGTCCTCGCCCCGTACGCCCTCACGTGCCTGCTGCTGCCGCTGCTGCGGTCGGCGGACAGGGCGCGGGTGGTCAACCTGACCGGCGGCCTGCCCGACGGGGCGATCGACCCGGACAACCTGCAGGGCGAGAAGACGTTCCTCGGCTGGACGTTCACGCAGTACAACCACACCAAGACGGCGCTGATGGCGATGAGTCACCGGTTCGCCTCCCTGCTGGGGGAGGAGGTGACCGTCAACGTCGCCTACCCGGGGCACGCCTCCACGCCCGGCAACAGGGCGATCCCGATGCGGGCGTTCCCCTATCTCTACCGGCCCGTCGCCCCGCTGGTCAGGCTGCTGGGGCCGCTGCTGCTGTCGGACCTGACCAGGGCCGCGCGCTCCAGCATCCATCTGGCGTCCAGTCCCGAGGTGGAGGGCGTCACCGGTGCGTACGTCGACGCCCGTACGCGCCGAGCGTCCTGGCCGACGGGTGCGCTCGACGCGCGAGGGCAGGAGGCGGTGTGGGCGCTGTGCGAACGCCTCAGCGGGCTGAGCCCGGCGTGAGACCCAGGAGCCACGTGCCGCCGGTCAGGCGATGGTCGTGACGCCGGCCGGCGACCCGAACCAGGCCGCGAGCGCGTCCGCGAGACCCGTACGGTCGGCTGGGCCGTCGTGCGACGCCGCCCAGGCGACGTATCCGTCGGGGCGTACGAGCATTGCGGCCGGGTCATGGGACGAGCCGCCACGTGCGCGGACGACCCGTACCCGATCGACGTATCCGTCGGCGGCCGAATGCGTCCAGGTCGAGTCGGTCAGGTCGAGCAGCACTCCTCGGCCCTCCCGCAGGAGGGCGCGGCCCGCGTCGTCCGGGTCCACGGCGGGCATGAAGCGGCCGACCAGGGGATGCGCCGACTCCGGGGCGTGGTCGATGTCCAGGCCGTTGGCCATCTCGACGAAGTGCCGCTTGGCTTCCGGGACCGCCAGCGCCTCGGACATCACCTCGCGCAGGGCACCCGTCTGCGGGCCGGGGCGCATCAGGGCCACCTGGGCGCGGGTGTTGCGCAGTACGCGCGCCGCGACGGGGTGCCGTTCGGCGGTGTAGGTGTCGAGCAGTCGTTCCGGCGCGTGGCCGCGGACGACCAGTGCGAGCTTCCAGCCGAGGTTGACCGCGTCCTGCAGGCCGAGGTTGAGGCCCTGGCCGCCGATGGGGGAGTGGACGTGTCCGGCGTCGCCGGCGAGCAGGATGCGGCCGCGCCGGTAGGTCTCCGCGTGGCGGGTGTTGTCGCTGTACCGGATTCCGGCGTCGAGCCGAGTGACGGTCGCCTCTTCGCCGCTCACCCGGCAGATGCTGGCCTGCATTTCTTCCGCGGTCATCGGCGTGTCCCGGTCGCCGGGGCCGCCGTCGAACTCGATGGTGGCGATCTCGCCGGGCACCAGTGACAGGTTCAGCAGTCCGCCGGGGCTACGGAAGGACGAGGTGAGGGCGTCGGGGTCGGCGACTTCGGCGACCGCGGTGCGCCCGGTCATCGTCGGAGGCGTGCCGGGGAACGCGATGCCGGACCGCTTGCGCACCGTGCTGCGGCCGCCGTCGCACCCGACCAGGTACGCCGCGCTGAGGGTCGTGCCGTCGGCCAGCACGGCGCGCACACCGGCGCCGTCGTCGGTGACGTCGACGACCTCCTGGCCGGTCCGGATCCGTACGCCGAGCGCGGTGGCGTGGTCGGCGAGGATCTGCTCGAGCACATGCTGCCGGAGCATGACGTAGTCGGCCGGGTCTCCCGTCGTGTCCTCCAGCAACGGCAGACCGCTGAAGTGCCCCCGCGTGAGACCTTGCCGGACGGCGCTTACCAGGAGGGCGACGAGGTCGGCGTGGTCCGGCCGGCTGTCGGCCGCCAGCCGGTCGAACATCGCCCATTGGGCCGCGAGCAGCGGTTCGGTCAGCCCGCGCAGCGCCAGCGTCTGGCTGCTGCGGGTGTTGATCGACCGCAGTCCGAGGCTGCGGGTCCGGCGTTCGGCGCCGTCCGCCGCCTCGAGGACGAGCGGATCGACACCCCCCAGTTTCAGTTCCGCGGCCAGCAACAGGCCCGTCGGTCCGCCACCGACCACGATGACATCGGTCATGAGAACGCTCCTTACTTACGGCGTATGCTTACGGCGTAAGTAGAGCACGTACGGTGTAAGTTCTGTCAAGCCGAACGAGGAGGACCAGGAACCGGATGGCACGACGCGAGCCGCTGAACCGCGAGAAGATCCTGGACGCCGCCCTGGCCCTGGCCGCCGAGGAGGGCCTGGACGGGCTGTCCATGCGGAAGCTGGCCAAGTCCCTGGGCGTCGAGGCGATGTCGCTCTACAACCACGTCTCCAACAAGGCCGACATCCTCGACGGCATCGCCGAGCGGGTGTTCGGTGAGATCGACTGCCCCGACCCCGCCCTACCGTGGCCGGACAGGGTGCGCGCCCTCGCGCTGAGCATGTACCGCGCGTTCAGCCGCCACCCCGTCATCCCCCTCGCGCTGGCCACCGACCAGGCCAACCCGACGTCCGAGACGGCGCTGCGGCCGCTCGACGCCCTGGTCGGCGCCCTGATCGAGGCCGGCTTTCCCGACGACGACGTCCGCCGCATGCTCACCGCCGTCAACAGCGTGATCTTCGGGTCGCTCCTGCTGTCCACCGCCGGGTTCACGGTCGACGACTGCGCCGAGGCCGGTGGCATGCAGGTCGACCTGTTCGCCCGGCGGATCGACCCGGCCCGCCTTCCCCACTTCAGCCGCCTGCTGACGACCCTGCCGGCCGCCGACCCCCAGGTGGACTTCGAGCGCGCCCTGGACGTCCTCATCACGGGCCTCGTCGCGGCGGCACCCGGCGGCGCCCCGAAATCACCGGCGTGACGCCCGTACGGACCGTTGCTCTCAGACCAGCAGGAGGGTCTTTCCCACGGCAGTGCGGTCTTCGATCGCGGCGTGTGCGTCGGCGGCGCGTTCCAGAGGGAAGGTCTGCCCGATGATCGGCCGGATGAGCCCCGCAGCCGCTTTCGACATCATCCGCTCAGCCCACCCCACCACATGAGGTCCAAAATCGAAGAGCTGCTCGATGCCTATCACTTCCACGTTCTTCTGGCGTGCCACGGCGGGATCGATGATCGTGGCCTCGCCGCTGGAAGCGCCGTGCACTGAGAAACGGCCGCCATGGGCCGTCACCTCGAACGCGGCCCGCCCGATCTCCCCTCCGACGCCGTCGAACACCACGTCCGGTCCCGCACCACCGGTCGCTTCGAGTACACGCTTGGTCCAGCCTGGTTCGGAGTAGTCGACCACGGCGTCGGCGCCCAGATCCCGGACCAGGTCGAGCTTGCGCGATCCGCGGGCGGCTCCGACGACCCGCGCGCCTGCCGTAAGGGCCAGCTGCACCAGCAGGCTGCCGACGCCACCGGCCGCCGCTTCGACCAGCACCCATTCGCCGGGACGGACGTCGGCCCTCTCGGTCAGCCCCTGCGCGGTGCTGCCATCGCTGTGCAGCGCGATGGCCTCCGGCAGGCCGAGCCCGTCCGGCACCGGAAACAGGTCCTCGACCGCGGCCACCGCTCGTTCGGCGAAACCACCGGTCTCACCCGTGCTCGCGATGACACGCCGTCCCGACCACGCCGGATCCACCTGGGATCCGACCGAGCCCACCCGGCCCGCCACCAGACCGCCCGGCACGTAGGGCACCTCTGGCCGGGCATGCCATTTGTCGGTGCCTCGCCGGATCTGCGTCTCGACGAACGTCACGCCAGCGACCGCCACCTCGACCACGACCTGGCCTGGCCCGGCCACCGGATCCGGCGCCTGACCCGGCACCAGAACCTCGGGACCCCCGAACCGTGTCACCCGAACCACCCGCATACCGCTCGCTCCTGAGTGTTGCCAACGCGGACACTCAGAGCATGCAACCTCAACCATTATTTAGGTCAACCAGGGTGCTGACCCGGAGGCCGCCGCTCGCCATCGAGGGTGATCCAGAAGCGATCTTCGTCGTGGCATGGACGGTCGGGTACTCCGCCGTTGGCGAGAATCACCCGGCGCGATGCCTCGTTGTCCCGAGCGCAGGTGAGGAGGACTAGGTTGAGGCCGAGTCTTCCGCACTCCGTCAGCCCGGCCGCGAGCATTCGGGTCGCGTGTCCCCGCCGACGCCACGGCGTGACGACGTGATAGCCGACGTGGCCGCCGACCTCGGTCAGTTCCGGTGTCAGCCGATGCCGGACGATGAGCGTGCCGAGGTAGTGCTCTCCGGAGACGTACCAGAAGGTCGTGCACGGGACGCCCCAGCGGACCTGTACGCCGCGCCGCTGGTCGACGAAGGCGTTGAAATCGTCGACGGCAGGGTCGAGCCACTCGGTGGATCTTCCTTCCACCGAGCAGTCGGCTCGTTCACCCGCCAGGAACGACTCACGTACGGCCGTCGTCGGCCAGAGCAGGCGCGGCGGCTCGGGAAGTTCGGTCATGGTCTCCGATCGATCAGTGGCGGATGAATCCCTTGAAGACGTCGCCCTCCGTGGACAGGTAGTTGTCGCGGTAGTTGAAGCGCGGGCAGTCGGAGAACATCAGGTACCAGTACTTCATATTTTCCGACCACCAGTAGCCGGAGGTCAGGTCGCCGAGCTTCGGGGGCGTCGTCGTGACATCCGCGACGATGGTCCAGCCGTTGGCGACGCGGGAGTAGCGCTTCTGGGTGAGGTAGTAGTCGTAGGCGCGCTCCCGGTACACCTCCTTGCCGGTGATCAGCCAGAGGTTGAACGCCGAGTCGACGTACTCCGGGCGTAGCTGGTTGCCCTTGTCCGTGGCCATACCAGTGCCGTAGTCGTAGCCCTCGGGCAGCAGCGGATAGGTCTTCAGCGCCGACGTCCACGCGTCGAAGTACGCCTCGCCGTCGCGCAGGTGGCCGCTCTGGCCCAGCAGGCCGGCGTAGAAGGCGGTGAGCTCGGAGGTCTCGCGGCCGAGGGACGCGCCGGTCGCCATGTCCGCCTTGTGGAACCACAGGTGACCGCCGTACTGCTCCTTCTCGTTGCGCAGGATCGCGGCGGTGAGCGTGTCGTACCAGTGCTTGAGATCGCGGTCGCGGAACAGGTCCCAGCCGTCCCACAGGTACTCGAAGAACGAGTCGACCGGCGGATCGACCCGGGAGGAGGTGTCGGTCCAGGCGCCCGTCTCGATGTTGAGGCCGCTGCCGACCAGGTCCAGCGGCGAACGCCGGTCGTACACCGCCTTCAGCGCCTTCTTCGCGGCGTTGTAGTAGCGGTCGTCGTGGACGAGGCGGGAGAGGGTGCCGAACTCGGCGATGATCGTGCCGATCTCGGCGAGCACGTTGACGTTGCCGCTGATCTTGCCGGTGTGCGGGTTGACCAGCCGGTACGGCATGCCGGTGGGCGACGTCGTGAAGCAGGGGAGCAGGACGTCGGCGATCTTCTTGGCGTTGTCGAGGAGGGTCTTCTCGCCGGTGGCCAGGTATCCCGACAGCAGGCCGCCGACCATGCGGATGTTGGTCTCGAAGACCTGGACGTCCGCGTTGACGCCCGCGAAGTCGAGGTTGTCCCTGATCCAGCCGATGCCGTCGGCGAGCTCGTCGTCCAGGCCCATGAGGTAGAGGGTGCCGAGGGCCTCGACGATCGAGAGGCCGACCGGGTGGTTCTTGTCGAAGAACTCGCTGTACCCGCCGCTGACGGGCAGCAGCTGGTCATGGCCCCAGGCGTAGCGCCGGTAGGACTGCCAGGCGTGCCGGAGCTCGCTGCGGACGTCGTCCGCGACGGGGTGCCAGTTCCGGGAGGGGCGTGCGGGCGCGGCGGCGCTCGCGACACCGCCGGGAAGGGCCGTCGCGGCCAGACCGCCGAGGGTGAGGGTGCCGAGGAAGGCTCTGCGGGAGAGGGGGCTGGGGGCTCTCATCGTTCACCGCCTTGGGGGATGACAACGTTGTCGTCCTATCATTCCGTGAGGCGTGTGACGACCTCTGTGACCGATGTCGGCCGCTGAGGTGTACGGGCGGCGCTGACTCGGCGGCGGTCGGCTCTCCGACCGCGGCCGCTCAGCGGGTGACCGGATCGGCGACTCCCGGGGATCCGACGGCGGCCGCTCAGCGAGTGACCGGATCGGCGACTCCCGGGGACCCGACGGCGGCCCCGGAAGAGGCGCCCAACGACCCGGCGACGAGGATGACGAGGAGGGCGAGGACGCCGCCCGCGCCCGCCACCGCGAACGCCGCGTGGACGCCGCCCGCGTCGCTCGCCAGCCCGGCCAGCGCCGCGCCCGCCGAGCTGCCGACCCCGAACGCCGTCACGAGCCACGCGAACGCCTCCGTCACCGTGCCGCGCGGCGCGAGGTCGTCCACCAGCGTGAACGAGCAGGCCAGTACCGGGGCGAGGAACACGCCGCTGGCCACCGCCAGCAGCGGCATCACCAGCAGCCCGGGCGCCCATGCCAGAGGCAGGTAACCGGCCGCGAGCCCCGCCATCAGCAGGACCAGCCGCCGGTACGCCGGGCCGGTCCGGGGCCGCAGCCCGTACAGGATCCCGCCGATCAGTGCCCCGGCGGACATGAGCGTGAGCAGGAGCCCGGAGGCGTACGAGACGTGGCGCGCGTCGGCGTAGGCGACCGCCGCCACGCTGATCACCCCCAGCGACACGCCGACGCACGTCAGCGCGATGATCAGGACCCGCATCCCGGAGGAGCGCAGCGGCCCGGCCCAGTGCCCGCCGCCCGGCTCGCCTGTCCACGCCCGCGAGGGCCGGGACGTGGTGACGACGAGCGTGCCCGCCACCCCGAGCGCGCCGGTCAGCAGCAGCGCCGCCCCGGTCGAGACGGCGGTGGCGGCGATCACGAGCAGGGGGCCGGCCGTGAACAGCAGCTCCTGCGCCGCCGCGTCCAGCGCGTACGCGGCCTGGACCTCGGCGGGGCCGTTCAGGACGGACGGCCACAGCGCCCGGAGTCCGGCCTCGAGGGGCGGCGTGGCGAAGCCGGCCAGGACGACCGCGGCCGTCGCGACCGCCGGCGACCGTACGCCGAACACCGTGAGCAGCGCGAAGCCCGCCGCGGCGGCCATGGCCGCGGAGGCGAGGATGCGCGGCTGGCCGTACCGGTCCATCGCGCGCCCGAGCACGGGCTGACCCGCCGCCATGGCCAGGCCGTACACCGCCGACAGCACGCCGGCCAGCGTGTACCCGCCGCCGTGGGCGCGGGCGAACAGCACGATCGCCAGCGGCCCCATGCCGTTCGGCAGCCGGCCGAGGAGGGTGCCGCCCAGCAGGCGAGCCGCGTACGGCTTCCGCAGGAAGTCGAGATAGGAGCGCATCGAACCCTCGTCATACGTATTACTAACCCGTCCGGTCATACGTATCACCGATCCGCGCGCAGGTCTAATCTTTTGTCGTGCCCAAGAGACCGACCAGCCGAGACGTGGCCCGGGCCGCCGGAGTCTCCCAGTCCACCGTCTCGATCGTGCTGGCCGGAAAGGCCGAGGGCCGGGTCAAGCCCGAGACCCGGCAGGCGGTGCACGAGGCCGCGCGGCGGCTCGGCTACCGCCCCAACCTCGCCGCCCGCAACCTGCGCCTCGGCCGCACCCGTACGGTGCTGCTCGTCGTCCCCACGCTGACCGGCCCCGTGTTCGGCCCCATCTACGCCGGCGCGGCCGAGATCGCCGCCGCGCGCGGCTTCGGCCTGGTCGTCCACCCCTGGCCCGACGACGCCGGCCCGGCGCGCAGCCAGGTCGACACGCAGGCCATCGAGGGCGTCCTCGCCTCCTCCATCGTCGGCGGCCTCACCGACTTCGACGACCTGCCCGTCGTCGTGATGGACAGCGACCCCGCCGACCCGGCGCCGACCATCAACTTCGACGTCGCGGGCGGCATGCGCGCCATCGCCGGGCACCTGGCCGAGCTCGGGCACCGCCGGATCGGCCACCTCGCCGCCGCCGTCGACGCGTGGACCTTCCACGAACGGGGCGCGGCGCTCGCGGACGCCTTCCCCGGCTCACGGGTCCGTCACAGCACGCCCATCGACGTGGCCGCCGCGCGTCAGACCGCCCTGGAGATGCTCGACCGACCCGACCGTCCGTCCGCCGTCGTCTGCGACGACGACGTCATCGCCGCCGGCGCGTACAAGGCGGCCCGTGCCCTGGGCCTGGACATCCCCGGCGACCTGTCCGTCACCGGCTTCGACGACGTCCTCCTCGCCACCGCCCTCGAACCCGAGCTGACCACGGTCCGGCTGCCCGCCGAGCGACTCGGCGCGACCGCCATGACCGCCCTCCTCGAACTCCTCGACGGTCGTCGCCCGCCCGACGCCTCCCTGCCCGGCGAACTCATCGTCCGCGCCTCGACGGGCCCGCCCGCGCATACGCACCCGAAGTAGCAGCAGATCGGTGTAGACGGCGTCTCCGGCAGAGCCCGTAGTCGCCGCCGCGATGTGGGGCGTCGTCGGCGGCATCCGCGCGATCACCCCGCGAGCCTCCGCGCGCGCCGGCGACTAACGAGGCAGATTCTCGAGGTCGATGTCGATCGGGAACGGGACGGGCACGCTGAGCTTGCCGTGGTGGATGCCGGTCAGCGCGTACGCCTTGGTCGCCGGGTCCAGCTCGTACACGTAGACGACCGGGCGCCCGTCGTTCTCCTCCACGCGCCAGAAGTGCGCGATCCCCGCCTCCGCGTATCGCGGCGGCTTCAGCTTCCGGTCACGCTCCTCCGACTCGGGTGAGACCACCTCGACGGCCAGATGCACCTCGTCGGGCGTGTAGTAGGTCCGGTCAAGGTCATCCGCCGCCGTGGAGTCGATGACGAGCACGTCCGGGCATGGACGCATCCGGTGCCCGAGCTTGACGTCCATCCGCCCTACGGCGCGCGTGTCGGCCGGTGCCTGACCGCTGAGTTCGGTCACCAGCGCACGAAGTGTTCGCTCGTGGAACCGGCTCTGGGGCGCCGCGAAGACGAGGGCTCCATCGATGAGCTCAAGCTGCTCGAAGAAACCGGGTTCGCCATTCGGGCCGTCGGAGGGCAGCCGGTCCATGTCATCGGCGGTCCATCCCCACGGCGGCGGAGACGGCCAGTGATCGAGCGCGTCACAGATACGACTGCGACCTTCCGTGTTCATGTGAATATCCTCCGTGATGGGAGGGGTTGTCGTCAGGTGGATCGGGGCGGCGGGGCAGACTGGCGGGCATGACGTATGAGGCCGCCGAGAACAGGTACGAGAGCATCCCCTACCGCCGGACGGGGCGCAGCGGGTTGAAGCTGCCCGCCGTGTCGCTGGGGCTGTGGCACAACTTCGGGGACGACAAGCCCCTCGACACCCAGCGGGCCATCCTGCGCCGGGCGTTCGACCTGGGCGTGACCCACTTCGACCTCGCCAACAACTACGGCCCGCCGTACGGCTCGGCGGAGACCAACTTCGGGCGGATCTTCCGGGAGGACTTCCGGCCGTACCGCGATGAGATCGTGCTGTCGACCAAGGCCGGCTACGACATGTGGCCCGGACCGTACGGTGAGTGGGGGTCGCGGAAGTACCTGCTGGCCAGCCTCGACCAGTCGCTGAAGCGGATGGGCGTGGAGTACGTCGACATCTTCTACAGCCACCGGTTCGACCCGGAGACGCCCCTCGAAGAGACGATGGGCGCGCTGGACCATGCGGTGCGGTCGGGTAAGGCGCTGTACGCCGGCATCTCGTCGTATTCGGCGGAGCGCACCGCCGAGGCCGCCGCGATCCTGCGTGACATGGGCACGCCGCTGCTCATCCACCAGCCGTCGTACTCCATGCTCAACCGCTGGATCGAGGGCCCTCTCCTGGACACCCTGGATCAGGAGGGGGTCGGCTGCATCGCGTTCTCGCCGCTGGCGCAGGGCATGCTGACCGACAAGTACCTGAACGGCATCCCGGAGGGTTCACGGGCCGGGCAGGGCAAGTCGCTGTCCCCGGACCTGCTCACCGGCGAGGCCCTCGGCCACATTCGTTCGCTCAACGAGATGGCCGAGAAGCGCGGCCAGTCGCTGGCGCAGATGGCCATCGCCTGGACGTTGCGCGATCAGCGGGTCACGTCGGCGCTGATCGGGGCGAGCAGCGTGGCGCAGCTGGAGGACAGCCTGGGCGCCCTGCAGCGGCTCGACTTCAGCGACGACGAACTGGCCACCATCGACCGCTACGCGGTCGAGGCGGGCATCAACATCTGGGCCGCCTCCAGCGCCCACTGAACCCTATGCGGTGATGAGCAGGGTGGCCGCGCCCGCGCCGATGAGCGCGGCCGCCCACACCCGGTCGAGGTTGAACCAGGCGCGGCGCAGGATGGCCAGCCCCACGACCTCGTACACGATGACGGCGATGGTGCCCGCGACGACGAACATGGCGAGCGTGTGCACCCCCGTCACGAAGATCGCCGCCATGACCGCGCTGCCCGCGCCGGAGGTCATGCCGTGGGAGTGCCCGGGTACGGTCACCGCGCCGTGGGTCAGCACGGGCAGCAGCATGAGCCCGGCCCCGTGGGCCGAGGACATGAGGAAGGACCAGCAGGCCAGCTGCCAGAGCGTCAGCCGCATGCCCACCCAGCGGAAGTGGCGGCTGGACAGCAGGCGCCACAGGCCGAACCCGACCAGCAGCACGCCGCCGCCGATCGACAGGATCCGGGAGGTCACCACCGATCCGGTGAGTTCGACGACGGCCGCGACCAGGAACACCGACGCGGCGTGCCCGGCGGCGATCGCGGGCAGCGACTGCAGCACGAGCGCTCGGGACCGCTCCTGTAGGCCCCGGGCGACGGCGAACAGCCAGCCCATGCCGGGGTTCAGCCCGTGGAAGGCGCCCAGGGCGACCAGTGCCACGAGCGATCCTTCCTTCATCGTCATGGGTAGCAGTAAGAGTCGGAGGACGCGTCGCCGCCCTGGAGCCGGACCTGGTGCGGGCGCAGCCCGCGGAAGTCGTCGCCGTGCGGGAAGAACCGCTCGTCGAAGGTGAACTCCGTGCCCGAGTCGAGCTTGGCCGCCCACGCGCCGACGCCGTCGGGGTAGAACTGGTCGTCCCACGAGCCGTACAGCGAGTTCGTGACGTACACGCGCCTGCCGTCGCGGCTGACCTCGACCATCTGCGGGCCGCCGGCGAGCGGCAGGTCCGGTGCCGCCGGGTGCGGGGTGCGGCGCGTGATCCCGCCGATGCGCACCGACCCGGCCTCCACCGGGTTGAACGGGTCGGACACGTCGTAGCGCTTGAGTTCGCCGGTGCCCCAGCACGAGACGTACAGGTGGCGGTCGTCCACCGACAGGTCGATGTCGGTGACGAGCGGTGGCACCGCCCCGAACGGCGCGATCACCGGCGGCAGGTCGCCTGAATCAGCGGGCTCGGCCGGGATCGTGATGACCTTGCGGGCCTTGAACTCGCCGTCCTCGCGGTACCAGAGCCAGACCGAGGCGGACAGGTCCTCGACGCTGACGACGACGCCGGCGAAGCCGTACGTCTTGGTCGGGTCGTGGGCGGGCCGCAGCTCGAGGACCATCTGGTGCTCGTCGCCGAGGTCGACGGTCTGGACGTGACGGCGTTTGCGCAGGTCCCAGAAGTGCAGGGCATGGCCGTACTTGCGGCCGAGCAGCAGCTCGGCGTTCACGCCGTCCTCGATCATCGAGGGCGTGCCCCACTCGGAGGTGATCATGACGTCGTGCGCGATGTGCCACCAGAAGTCGTACGCGAGGTGCTGCGGCCCGCGGTCGGCCTCCCAGGCCCCGAGTACCTCGAAGGAGGTGTGGTCGAGCACCGCGACGCCGCCCGGTCCATCTGCGCCATTCGCGCCGCCGAGCGCGGAGACGTACAGCCCCTCGGGGCCGCAGTGGACGGTGTGCGGCCGGGAGTAGCCGGCGCGCTCGGCCAGCTCCTCCGGCTCGATGACCTTGACGATCGACGGCTTGAGCGGGTCGTCCTTGACGTCGATGACGTAGAGCCGGGAGGAGCGGAGGCCGGGAACGATGAGGTAGCGGCGCTCGACGTGGGGGTGCGGGGCGTTCGGGCACAGGGCGCTGCTGCAGGCGTTCCACCCGAAGTGGTGCAGCTCGTCACCGGTGTAGGGCAGGTCCTGCCAGCCGACCACGGAGCCGTACGAAGTGGAGTCCGGGTCGACGTCGACCACGGCGAGGGCGTCGGGCCTCTCGGCGGACCGGTCGAACGCGGCGATGTAGGCCAGCGTCTCGGGCGGAGCGTTCACCGCTTCGCGGGGGGACGGGTAGAAGGTCGGATCCGGTCTCCACAGAGCCATTCCACGCTCCTTCGGACGACGAAGTCGTCACGCACCGTGCAGGCGTCCTTACCCGCCATCCTGCCCGAAAATCCCTATCTACTCAATGGGGAATCCGGTGCTGTCATAAACCACGATTTGTCCTGACTCTCGGACAACTATTCCGTAAGTGTGCAACCGTGAACCCCATGGCATCGGAACCTCTCCCGCCCCAGGTTCCCGGCGGCGCCGGACCGCGGCCCGAAGACGGGCCGCAGGACGTGTCGCAGGATCCCGGCTCGGTCTCCATCGATGCGAGCGTCTCCCCGGCCGCGAAGAAGATGATCGAGGAGGCCCGTTCCCAGCTCGGTTACCACGAGGCCGCCAACGGCCACACGAAGTACGGCCAGTGGTACGCCGACCGGCACCACGACCCCTCATTCGCCGACGCCAACTGGTGCGACATGGGCCTGTCCTGGTGCGCGGCGCAGATCGGCGCGGGTTCCGTCGTCGGCGAGTACGCCTACACCCCCTGGCACGCCCAGTGGTTCGCGGACCACAAGCACTGGGGCACCCGGCCGCACGTCGGCGACCTGGTCTTCTACGACTGGGACGGCGGCCACTCGATCTCCGGCATCGACCACATCGGCCTCGTCGAGTCGGTACGGAGCGACGGGCGGATCGTGACGATCGAGTTCAACACGAGCGACGCCGTGCGGCGGCGCGTCCGCACCCCCGCGGGCATCGTCGTCGGTTACGGCTCCCCTGACTACCGATCCCTGGAGGACGACATGGCCGAGGTGGTCAGCCTCGGCGCCGGCGCGCAGCAGCAGGTGCCGGCGTCCAAGGACATCTCGATCCAGTTCCACAAGGAGTACTCCGACAGCCACGGTCACCACTCCCCGGACGGCTTCTCGATCACCGCCGGCGCGACGATGTGGGCGGTCTGCGACGCGATCGTCCAGGTGACCGGCCTGCGGGCGAACGACGCGGTCGACCTCGCCTGGTCCCGGATGAAGCCGCCCGCCAAGGCCGGCGACGCCTGGACCGTGCTGGACGACGCCTGGCGCACGCCGTTCCGCGCCGCGCCGGACGGGAGCCTGCGGGCGCAGCTCGGCGGCCAGGTCGGTTTCGACAAGGACACCCGCCTGCGGCTGCGCGTCTACAACCACAACGCCTACCCGGTCACCGTCGCCTCCGTGCTGGCCAAAGTGGCGTTCTTGAAGTACTAGACCGCATGAGGCCGATGAGGTGAGGGGGCACCCGGGTGACGGACCCGTACCTCCGATGCTGGCACAATCAACTCGCGTGACCGACCTCGTGCAGCTGCTCACCCCGGAGGGGGAGCGGATCGACCATCCCCGGTATCCCTTCGAGATCAGCGGGGAGGAGGCCCGGGGGCTCTTCCGTGACATGACGCTCGTCCGCCGGTTCGACACCGAGGCGATGGCGCTGCAGCGGCAGGGCGAGCTCGGCCTGTGGGCGCCGCTGCTCGGGCAGGAGGCCGCGCAGATCGGCACGGCCCGCGCGCTGCACCCGGAGGACTTCGTCTTCCCCAGCTACCGCGAGCACGGCATCGCGTACGTCCGCGGCGTGCCGCCGGCGAACCTTCTGGAGCTGTGGCGATGCGTCTCCTACGGAGGCTGGAACGCCGAAGACCACCGGATGGCCGGGTACGCGCTGGTGATCGGCGCGCAGACGCTCCAGGCCGTCGGCTACGCCATGGGCGTGCAGCGCGACGGGGCGTCGGAGGCCGTGCTGGCCTGCTTCGGCGACGGTGCGACCAGCCAGGGCGACGTCAACGAGGCGTTCGTGTGGGCGGGCGCGCAGAACGCCCCCGTGGTGTTCCTCTGCCAGAACAACCAGTGGGCGATCTCCGCGCCGTTGGAGACGCAGGCCCGCGTGCCCCTCTACCGCCGCGCGGCCGGCTTCGGGTTCCCCGGCGTACGCGTGGACGGCAACGACGTGTTCGCCAGCCTGGCCGTGGCCCGTACGGCCCTGGAGCGGGCGCGGAACGGCGAGGGGCCGACCCTCATCGAGGCCTACACCTACCGGATGAGCGCCCACACGAGCTCCGACGACCCGCGGCGCTATCGAGCCGACGCGGAGCTGGAGGAGTGGCGGCTGAAGGACCCGATCGAGCGGCTCCGGGCGTACCTCACCAAGAACGAACTGGCCGACGACGCCTTCTTCGAGGCCCTGGACGCCGAGGCCGACGAGCTCGGCCGCCGCATCCGCGACGAATGCCGGGCCCTGCCCGACCCGGACCCGCGCTCGATGTTCGACCACGTCTACGCGGGCGCGCACGAGCAACTGGCCGAGGAACGGGACGCGTTCCTGGCCTACCTCGACACGTTCGCCGACTGACCGCCATGATGGGGAGGACGACCCAGGCCGGAGGCGCTTCATCGATGGACGTGGCGGTTCTGGTGGGGGCGGCGCCGACCTAGGCCGGAGGCGCTTCATCGAACGACGTGGCGGCTCCGGCAGGGGGAGCGCCGACCTCAGGCCGGAGGCCGCCGCACCGATCGACGTGGCGACTTCGGGAGGGGCGACGCCGACTCACGGCCGACGTTCGTCTACGATTTCAGGGTCTCGGCATCCGCGGTGGTGAATCAGGCCGACAGCGGCCCGCACCACCGGCACTCCAAGGAGAATCGTTGAGCAGCCCGAGTACCAAAGACAACCTGGATCTCGCCGAGAGCGCGCGGGATCTGGCCGACCGGGCGCCGGCCGGGTCGCTCGAGAAGGCCGCCGCCGGGTCCGTCGCCGTGACCTGCGCGACCACTCGTGACTTCGAGCAGGCCCGCACCGTCCTGGGCGGTCTCGTGCCCGAGGACGTACGGCGTGCGGCGATCGAGCTCCTGGACCAGCTCGCGGCAGGCCACCACTGACCCGCATGTGACCCGGGTGCCGCGGCCGCACTCGTGGTCCGGCCATCCGGTACGCGGCCAGGGCGAACGCGGCCGTACGACGAGCGGCTCGTAGCCGATCGCGCGGCCGCGGGGGAGCGGCCCGGCACCGGCCGCCGCTGACCGGTGCGCGGCCGGCGTGTGACCCACGTCACGCAACCGGACGCGCGCCCGGTGCGGTCACCGAGGTGTGAGCGCAACGCGAACGGCCCTCGGGCATGTCCCAGGCCGTGCCTCCGTGGTGCCGGTCCCCGCGGTCGTCGACCTGTCCGTCATCGTCCCCGCCTACAACGAGCGGTTCCGCCTCCGGGCCACGCTCGAGGCGATCAGCGGGTATCTCCGCGCCTCGAACCTGCGCTGGGAGCTGATCGTCATCGACGACGGGTCCCAGGACGGAACGGACCGTGTCGTCGGCTCGGCGGCGCGTGCCGATCCGCGGATCCGCCTGATCCGATCCCCGGACAACCGCGGCAAGGGCCACGCCGTACGCCTCGGCGTCGCGGCCTCACGGGGCGCGCAGGTGTTCTTCTGCGACGCGGATCTGCCGACGCCCATCGATGAGCTCGACCGGTTGCGCTCACGTCTGCGGGGCGGGGCGGCCGCCGCGATCGGGTCGCGGGCGGTGGCCGGTTCCCGGATAGAGGTCCGGCGGCCGCCCGCTCGCGAGATCCTCGCCCGGCTCGGCAACGGGGTGATCCGGACGGTGGCCACCCCGGGTATCCGCGACACGCAGTGCGGTTTCAAGCTGTTCGACGGGGACAAGGCGCGGCGCGCGTTCGCGCTGGCCCGCATCGACGGCTGGGGATTCGACGTGGAGATCCTCTACCTCTTCCGCCGCCTGGGCTGGCCGATCGCCGAAGTGCCGGTGAGGTGGGCGCACCAGAACGGATCCAAGCTGCGATCCGCCGACTACCTCAGAACGCTCGCCGACGTGATCCGCGTGCGATGGAGACACGCGAGGATCAAGACCTCGGATGAGACGCCATGATCGTGGGCGGCGACGTCGCCGCGCCGGCCGCGGCGGATGCCGAGCCGACGGGCGGCCGCAGGTGGCCGCGACCGGCATGGCGGCCGGTATGGGGACCGGTATGGCGGCCGGGATGGGGACCGGTATGGCGGCCGGAGTGGGGACCGGGGTGGCGGCCGGGGTGGGGCGTCGCGGTCGGCTATCTGATCGGCGCGTTCTGGGTCTACGGGCGGTTCTGGCCGGGCCTCGGCCATCGGTACCTCACCGACAGCGGACAGGACCAGACCCAGTGGGAGTGGTTCTTCGCCGCCACCGCGCACAACGTCGTGCACCTGCACAACCCGTTCTTCACCACGCTGCTGAACCATCCGCTCGGCGTGAACCTCATGGCCAACACCGCGATGCTCGGCCTGAGCGTCCCGCTGACCCCGGTGACCCTGCTCTTCGGCCCCACGGTCACCTGGGTGCTGATCCTCACCCTGGGCCTGGCGGCGACCGCCACGGCCTGGTACGGGCTGCTCCGCCGCCACGTCGTCGGCTCCTGGCCGCCCGCCGCCCTCGGCGGCGGCTTCGCCGCGTTCGCCCCGCCGGTCATCTCGCACGCGAACGCGCATCCCAACCTCGCCGTGCTGTTCGTGATCCCGTTGATCATCGATCGGCTCATCCGGCTCACCACCGGCGACGCGGTGGCCCGCGACGGCGTGATCCTCGGCCTGCTCGTGACGTTCCAGATCCTCCTCGGCGAGGAACCGCTCCTGCTCGCCGCGACCGGACTGGCCGTCTTCGCCGTCGGCTACGGCCTGGCGCGGCCGGATCGGGTCCGAAGCGTCGTCGTGCCCCTGGCGAAAGGGCGCGCCGTCGCGGCCGCGGTGAGCGTGCCGCTGGTGGCGTATCCGCTGTGGTGGCAGTTCACCGGCCCGCAGAGCTACCGGAGCCTCCTGCACGGACCGGCCGGCAATGACGTCCTGGCGCTGACGGGGTTCGCGAGCCGGTCCCTGGCGGGAGACCGGGCCACCGCGGGCCCGCTCTCGCTCAACCCGACGGAGGAGAACGCCTTCTTCGGCTGGCCGCTGCTCATCCTCCTCGCCGTCCTCACGGTGTGGCTCTGGCGGGTCGCACTCGTACGGGCGCTCGCCCTCGTCATCGTCGTGGCCATGGCCTTCTCCCTCGGCCCCGAGATCGTCTTCCACGGTGCGAAGACCGGGCTCATCGGCCCCTGGAGACTCGTCTCGTGGCTTCCGCTTTACGAGTCGGTGCTGGAGACCCGCTTCACCATGGTGTGCGTGCCCGCCATCGCCGTCCTCCTGGCGTTCGCCACCGAGCAGGTGTTCACGCTGGGCGCCCTGGCCCCCTGGCGAGGCGCGCCGCTGCGGCTCGTCTGGGGCGTCGCGCTGGCCGAGGCCCTGCTGCCCATCGCCCCGAAGCCACTGCTCGCCGCCGACCGGCCGGCGACGCCGGCGTTCTTCTCACGCGGGCTCTGGCGTCAGTACGCCGCACCGGGCCGCACCATCGTCACCGTCCCGCTGCCGGACTCCGGCGAGGCCACGGCCATGCACTGGCAGGTCATGGCCGGTCTGCGGTTCTCGCTCGCGGAGGGCTACTTCCTGGGACCATGGGGCCCGGACCGGCAGGGCGGCTACGGCGCCGTCCCGCGTCCGACCTCGAGTCTGCTCGCTCGCGTCCGCGACGACCACGTCGCCGCCAGGGTGACCCCTGCCGACATCCAGACGGCCCGGGACGACCTGGTCTTCTGGCAGGCGGACGCAGTCGTCCTCGGCCCGGGCGACCAGCAGCAGCCGCTGCGCGTCACGCTGGGCAGGCTGCTCGGCCCGGGAGCGTACGTCGGCGGCGTCTGGGTCTGGAACGTACGCCCGGTCACGCGGCCGAAGGCGAGCGGCTGAGCGCCGGTCCCGTGCCGGAAAGGCCGCCAACGAGTGCTGTTCGCCTGGTCACGTGGCCGGAGGCGGGCGGCTGAGCGTCGGTCCCGTGCCGGAAAGGCCGCCAACGAGTGCTGTTCGCCTGGTCACGTGGCCGGAGGCGGGCGGCTGAGCGTCGGTCCCGCGGCGGAAAGGCCGCCAACGAGTGCTGTACGCCCGGTCACGCGGCCGAAGGCGAGTGGCTGAGCGCCGGCTCCGTGGAGAGCGAGTACTGGCCGCCCGGTCGCGTGGCCGAAGACGGGCGGGTGAGCGCTGCCCCGGGCCGGGAGGCCGCGCGAGCGCCGGATGCGATCGGCTCAGGATCAGAGTGCGATCGCCCGGTACCTCAGGATCGCGTCGACGATCTCCTGGGCGGATGCCGACTCCAGTTCAGGCGGTGGCCAGAAGATCAGATCGCTCACCGCCGGATGCGACGTGTTGGTCTCCAGCACCCGCAGGTACCAGTCCTGGTCCGGCGGCAGGCACGCCCGGATCCTGCGGACGATCTCCACAAGCTCATCCCGCGTGACGTCCGGAACTCGCGGATGCCCGGGCCGCGCCGCGCGCACGGCGGCCTCGTCGCGGGAATCCGCCGCCGAATAGTCGCGGAACTCCGAATAATCGTGGCCGGTCGTCTCTTCGAACCTGGCCACCGCCTCTTGGGCGACGTCGCCTCTCAGCTCGGCGATCCTGTCGATCTCACGACCCAGCTCCTCGATGCGCTGGGGGCTGACCGGCGGGGGCAGCAGTTCAGGACGCAACTCCATCCGCGCATTCTGTCTCAGTCATCCCGGGGTGGGCGACGGAGCGCCGCGTCCTTGTCCAGGGGTCGCCGTCCCGGTGGCGCTCGGGCCTGCGGATGGCGTGCCCGTCACGCACGCCGGTGACGCGGACGCGGGTGAGGCCGTCGACGTTCCGGGCGGATCACAGCGGGCCTCGGGGACGGACGACCAGGTCGGCTGGGCCGTGAACCGTACCGACGCGGCCAGGTCACGCAGTCTCGCGTCGCCGCCGAGCCGCGCCAGCGCGATGGAGTCGCCGGCCTCGACGATGAGGCCGCTGCCGTCCAGGAAGACGACCGTCGTCCGGGACACCGCGGCAGGTCGTCCGCCGATGGTGGCGGCGGTGGCGTGGTGTGCGAAAACCGGCATCCGGACACCGACGTCGATCCGCGTCGTGGTGTCGGCCGCCGCGTCGTCGGTGGCGAAACGGAGCGTCAGCACGCGGCCGAAGCGGGCCGGGCCGATCGAGGAGACGACACCGACCAGCCGGTCCTGCGCGCCGAGCGCGTGAGCGGGCACCGCGACCGGCCGCGTGACCGGGTCGTTCGCGCCGGCGCGTACGCTCAGGGCGATCTTCTCGGCGCGGTCGGCGTCGGCCCCCGGTCCCTTGAGCGAGACGAATCCCCAAGCGCCGGGCCGCCATTCCCAGGCCAGCTCGGTCGCGTCCGGACGGATCACCGGGGCCGTCAGGAGCAGGGCGCGATGCCCGTCGACCGGCGTGGCCGGACGGCCGGAGGGCCGCCAGGCCGCACCGGCCTCCTGGGGCGTCCGGCCCTTGGCGTACATCACGACCACCGCGTCCGTGCCCGTGTCGTCGCCGGGGTTCGCGGCCCGGAGCACGATCCGCTGGCGGTAACGGCCCGTCTCGTACGTGTCGGGGGTGAAGCCGCCCGCGGAACCGACCCTGAAGGCGCGATGCAGGACGTCGAAGCCGTCCCGGCCGGGCGCCACGGGACGTGGGTCCGTGGGGGCCAGGACCTGGAGGAGCACGCCCACGGACGCCACCGCGGCGACGACGGCCCCCGTGGCCCCGGCCCCGATCGCCGCGTGCCGGATCCGGGCGCGGCGGCGTCCCTCGCACAGTGCCTTTCGCACGTCCACGCCGGGAGGCGCCTCGGGCCGTGCGGTACGCAACGGGGCGAGGAGGTGAGCGCCGTCCTGCTCTGGCCGCGTCATCGGTCTCTCCCTCCAAGGTCGGCGGTGATCGGTTCGCCGAGCAGCCCGCGCAGCCGCTCCAGGCCGCGGGCCGTCTGGCTCTTGACGTTTCCCTGCGAACAGCCGAGGATCTCGGCGACCTCCGCCACCGGCAGGTCGCAGAGGAATCGCAGGACGAGTACGGCGCGCTGTCGTGGCGGCACGCGCTCCAGCGCGGCGTGTACGACGGTGCGCGTCTCGACGTCGGGCCCCGCCGCTGCGGGCAGGCTCGGGGTCTCGTGCGGTGCTCCGGTGAGCCGGACGCGCGCCCACCGCAGACGCTGCTCGTTGAGGAAGGACCGGATCAGTATCGTCCGGACATATCGGTCCAGGTCATCGGCCTCGCGGGCGCGGTGCCAATGGACGTAGAGCCGGGTGATCGCCGTCTGCAGCACGTCATCGGCGCGGTGTGCGTCCTTGCACAGTAAGTAGGCGATGCGGTGCAGTTCGGGCAGCCTGGCCGTCACGTACTCCACATAGGCCTCTTCGTCGGCCGCGCGCACCGATCCTCCTCGTTGGCTTCGCCCATGAGACCGGCGCGGGTCCGGGAAAGGTTGCACGCGTTTCGGAAATGGCCGTCCCCGGACGCCGGGGACGGGTTCGTGAGGGGATTCCGGACGGCGCTCCACCGCCGGGCGTGGCCGGTGTGCTGGGAGGCGTTACCGTCGTCCGGCCGGAGCACACGGTGTGATCTCGGTAGAATCCCGACTGTGGCCGAGCCGAAGTTCGAGATACAGATGCTGCATGACCGCGTGATGGTGCGCCCGGAGAAGGACTCGGGAGAGCGCCGCAGCAGCGGGGGCATCGTGATCCCGGCGACCGCGGAGCAGAGCAACCGCCTCGTCTGGGGCGAGGTCTGCGGCGTCGGCCACAACGTCCGCACCGTCAAGGTCGGCGACATGGTCCTGTATCACGACGAGGACCAGTTCCAGGTCGAGGTGCAGGGCGAGCTGTACCTCGTGATGCGCGAGCGCGACGTGCACGCCGTCGCCAACGAACGCCCCGAGTACGGCACCGGCCTCTACCTGTGACCCTCCCTGAGCCCTGATCGTCCGTGCTCGGCGTGGCAGCGGCCGGGAGGACACAGCACCGGCCTCTACCTGTGACCCTCCCTGGGCCCTGAGGCCGGACTCACAGCGGCAGGGTGAACGCCGACAGGCGGGTGTAGACGCCCGGGTAGCCCGGGCGGGCGCAGCCGTACGCCCAGGAGGTCAGCCCGGCGAGCCGGCCCTGGAGGATGAGCGGTCCGCCGCTGTCGAACTCACAGGTGTCGGCCTTCGGCGAACCCGCGCACACCATGTCCTTCGCGCTGAACGTGTCGCGGCCGTACGCCGTCGTGCACCGCTTGTCCGGGGCGATGGGGATGGTGGCGTCGCGGAGCCGTACGTTGAACAGGTCCCGCTCCGAGGTCGTGCCCCAGCCGAGGACCCGCGCGTCCGCGCCGGGCGGATAGGTGCCGTACCGGCCGATGAGCGGCAGCGGCAGGCGGTTCACCGGCCGGGCGAGCGTGAGCACGGCCACGTCGTTGTGCTCGACCGTCTCGCTCTGGAAGGACGTCTCACGGAAGTCGGGGTGCACCCAGATCTTCGTGATCTTCACCGTCTCGCCGTCCTTCTTCGACAGGTCGGCGCGGCCGAACACGGCGCTCAGCAGGCCCGGGACCTGGCGCAGGAAGCTCACGCAGTGCGCCGCCGTTACGACCTTGTCGGACGCCACGAGCACGCCGCCGCAGAACTGCCCGGAGGGCCGGATGAGGAAGGCCGGCGTGCCGATCGCCGCCAGCCACGACGGCGGGGTGGCGAGCGAGCCGCCGACGATCGCGTTCGCCGAGGGGGTCACCAGGCCGGCGCACAGGGCGAGCGCCGACAGGACCACCGCCGCCAAGCGGCGCGGGAACAGGGGCATGGGGGGAACACCTCCGTCCGGTGCCGTAAAACCTAACGGCATCGGGTCCCACCGCGCGAGGGGGGTCGGGTGATCGGGCGCGCGGCCCGGACCGGCACGGCGTGATAGCGGGGTGACGATTGTCAGCGCTGAAGTGCGGTCGAGCCGGTCCAGCTGGCCAGAAGATCGAGTGCCTGGCGTTCGGGTGAGTCGGGCTCGGGCGAGTAGATGGTGATACAGAGCCCGGGGTCAGCGGGCAGATCGAGGGCTTCGTAGGGCAGGGCTAGGTCCCCGACGAGCGGGTGGTGGAGTTGCTTCACGCCGGAGCGGGGGAACTTCACGTCGTGCCTAGCCCAACGCTGGGCGAACTCGTCGCTCTTTGTGGAGAGCTCGCCGATCAGGTCCGTCAGGCCCTTGTCTCGCGGCGAGCGGCCGGTCTCGGTGCGCAGGAAGGCGACCGAGTCGTTGGCGGCTTTCTCCCACTCGGACCAGAAATCGGCGGAACCAGGATCGAGGAACAGGAACCGCGCGGTGTTGACCGGACCACGCTGCGCGAACAACGGGGAATCGTAGACCGGGGTATACAGAGCCCGGCCGAGCGAGTTGGCGGCGAGGATGTCGAACCGTCCGTTGCGGAGGTAGGCCGGCAGGTCGGTCATCGCGTCGAGCATCCGCAGAATCACCGGTCGGATCCGCCCAGGCGCAGCGGGTGGTCGGCGCTCGGACGCCGTGGCCGCGCGGGCCAGGTCGTAGAGGTAGGCCCGCTCGGCATCGTCGAGCTGAAGTGCGTGGGACAAGGAGTCCAGCACCGAGTCCGAGGCGCCGCTCAGGTTCCCGCGCTCGAGGCGGATGTAGTAGTCAATGCTCATCCCGGCCAGCAGTGCCACCTCCTCCCGGCGCAACCCGGTCACACGTCGATTGACACCGAAGACGGGCAGCCCTGCCTGCTGCGGCGTAATGCGGGCGCGACGAGTACTGAGGAACTCCCGCACCTTGTCGGCCTGCTCATGCCTCTCGCTGTCGGTCACATCACCACCGTAGGTCGTGCGGCGGTGTGCTGGGAGGTACTGCCGTTACCCGGAAGAGCGGTAACTCCCACCCGCGCACGAATACGGGTTTCTTGGGAGGGACCCAGCAAGGCGGAGAGACCCTGCACGGCTTCGAGAAGTCAGCCGGCAAGTTCGGCGTCGAACACATCGACCTGCTGATCCTCCGCCAAGCCCTCCCGTACACCTAGAAGGACCGCAAGTGGTAGACAACCAATTCACAACGCATGCAGAACTTTTCGATCTGAGTGGAAAGCGCGCGCTCGTCACCGGTGGCACCAGAGGCATCGGAATGATGATCGCGCGTGGCCTTCTCCAGGCGGGCGGCCGCGTGGTCATCAGCTCACGCAACGCAGAAGCGTGCGCTCAGGCGCAGGAGCAGCTGTCCAAATTCGGTGAGGTGCGGGCCATCCCCGCCGACCTGTCCCGCCACGACGAGTGTCGGCGACTGTCCGACCTCGTCACCGCCGACTCGGAGCGTCTCGACATCCTCGTCAACAACGCGGGCGCCATGTGGGACGAGCCGCTGGCGACGTTCCCAGACGCGGCCTGGGACACGGTCGTCGACCTCAACCTGAAGTCGCCGTTCTGGCTGGTCCAGGCGTTGCTGCCCGCACTTGGCAGGGCGGGCACCGCCGACGATCCCGCGCGGATCATCAACATCGGCAGCATCGCCGCCATCCACATCCCCCAGCGGCCCAACTACTCGTACTCCAGCAGCAAGGCCGCACTGCATCAACTCACCAGAGTGCTCGCCAAGGAACTAGGACCGCAGCACGTCACCGTGAACGCCGTGGCGCCGGGACCGTTCCCGTCGGCGATGATGGCTGCAACACTCGATGAGCTCGGCGAGGCGATCGCGGCGGCGGCCCCACTACGCCGGATCGGCCGCGACGACGACATGGCGGGTGTCGCCGTGTTCCTCGCCAGCCGGGCAGGCGCATACCTAACGGGCGCCGTGATCCCCGTCGACGGCGGCATCGCCACAACCGCGTAGGCCGCCTGGCTTGGCTAGTCGTACCTGCGGCTGGTGCGCGAGGAGATGCGTCCCGAGACACTGCGCGGGACGAGCTTGCCGAGCCCGACGAGGGTCTTGTACTGCGCGCCGGGGACGCTGACGGTCCTGCCGCGCCGGAAGTCGCGCAGCGCGTCGGCGACGACCCGGTCGGCGTCCAGCCAGAACGCCTCGGGGATGCCGGACATGTCGATGCCGGCCCGCTCGTGGAACTCGGTGTGCACGAAGCCCGGGCACAGGGCCATGATGTGCACGCCCGGGACGTCCTGCGCGGCGCCCTCGCTGAACGCGACCACCCACGCCTTCGACGCCCCGTACGTGCCGCGCGACAAGAACGCCGCCACCGACGCGACGTTGATGACGCCGCCGCGACCGCGCTCGCGCATCCCCGGCAGAGCGGCATACGTCAGGCGCAGCACCGCCTCGCAGTGGACCCGCAGCATCGTCAGCTCCTCCTCGAGGGGCACCTGGAGGAACCGTCCCCTGCTCCCGAACCCGGCGTTGTTGACGACAAGGTCGGCGCGGCGGGCGGCCTCCTCGCCCTTGGCGAGGCCCTCGTCGGTGGCCAGGTCGGCGACGACGACCTCGGCGTCGCCGTACTCCTCGGCGGCGCCGGCCAGCCGCTCGGCGTCGCGGGCCAGCAGGATCAGGTGGAAGCCGTCGGCGGCGAGCCGGCGGGCGAACGCCGCGCCGATCCCCGCGGTGGCGCCGGTGATGAGGGCCGTAGACATGATCTTAGGCTAACTTCTGCTCCGTCAGATCGGCTGGTCCGCGTCCGCTGAGCGTCGCCCGCGGGATCGGGGCCGCAGCCCGGTCGGGACCGCGGAACCGGCCTCCGGCAGGGGCCCGCCGCCGGGGCCAGGGACGCCGGGCAGGCGGAGACGCATCAGCGCGCCGCCTCCGGGCCGGTTCTCCGCGAGTACCTCGCCGGCATGGTGGTCGGCGGCGTTCCGGACGATCGCCAGGCCCAGGCCGGACCCGCTGACCGCGCGCGCCGCAGCCGACCGGTAGAAGCGCTCGAAGACGTACGGCAGGTCGCCGGGCTCGATGCCGGGCCCCTCGTCGGCGACGACGAGTTCGCCGTCACGGAGCACGACCCACACCGTGCCGTCCGGCGGGCCGAACTTCACCGCGTTGTCGAGGAGGTTCGTGACCGCCCGCGCCAGCTCCGGCTCAGCCCCCTCCACGACCCACGGTTCCAGGTTCACCGAGAACACCGTCGCGGCGGCGCGCAGGCGCACCCGCTCGACGGCATGGTGGACGACCTCGTCGAGCCGTACGGGCTCGCGCCGGCGCGGCGTCTCGTCGTCCCGCGCCAGCTCGACCAGGTCCCCGACCAGGGTGGTCAGCTCCATGAGCTGGGCCTTGACGTCGGCGAGCAGCCGGTCGTGGGTGCCCTGGGGCAGTGGCCGCTCCGGGTGCCGCTGGATCTGGATCAGCAGGTCGATGTTGGTGCGCAGGCTCGTGAGCGGGGTGCGCAGCTCGTGGCCGGCGTCGGAGACCAGCTGCCGCTGCCGCTCGCGGGACCGGTTGAGCGCGGCGAGCATGGCGTTGAAACTGTGCGCGAGTTCGGCGATCTCGCCGCCGCCGGTCACCTCGATCGGCGTGGGGTCCAGGTCCTGCGTCCGGGCGATCCGCGCGGCGGCCCGGGTGAGGTTGCGGATGGGCCGCAGCCCGGCTCCGGCGACGGCGAAGCCGGCGGTGGCGGCGAGGGTCACCGCGCCGAGCCCGAAGATGACGGTCCCGAGCTGGAGCCGTAGGACGGTGCGGTCGACGTCGGCCAGGGACCGGGCCAGCACGATGACGTTGCCGTCCGGGGCCCGCGTCGTCACGACCCGTACGTGGACGTCGCCGGAGTAGGCGCTGCGCAGCCGGACCTGAGGCGCGGGGCCCGCCGACACCGCGCGTACGTCGGCGGAGTCGACCGGCACGCGGAGCGTCGTGCCCGGCGGCGTGGTGATCGAGCCGTCGGGTTGGACGATCGCGACGCTGATGCCCAGCGGGGCGAGCAGGTGGGCGTCGTGCCGGTCGCCCGGCCGGTCGTCCGGAGAGTGGGCGAACGACTTGGCCTGGCTGATGAGGTTCTGGTCGATCTGGTTGCGCAGTTCGTTCTGCAGCAGCGTGTCGGCGGCGAACGCCACGATGACGATCGCCAGGATGACGGCGCCGGCCGCCAGCAGGGCCACGCGGGACCGCAGCGACAGTCGGCGCGGGGACGGGACTCTCATCGGAGGGCGTACCCGACTCCCCGGACGGTGTGGATCACCCGGGGCTCGCCGTGCTCTTCGGTCTTGCGCCGTAGATAGCCGATGTAGACGTCGAGGGAGTTCGACGAACGCCCGAAGTCGTACCCCCAGACCTCCTCCAGGATCCGGGAGCGTTCGAGCACGTGCCGCGGGTTGCGCATCATCAGTTCGAGGAGGTCGAACTCCGTCCGCGTGAGTTCGAGCGGCCGCTCGCCGCGGCGGGTCTCCCGGGTGGTCAGGTTCATGGTGAGGTCGCCGAAGCGCAGGACCTCCTCGCGGGGTCCGTCGCCGTCGTCGAATCCGCGCGACCGCCGCAGCAGCGCGCGCAGGCGGGCCAGGAGCTCCTCCAGTTCGAAGGGCTTGGTGAGGTAGTCGTCGGCGCCCGCGTCCAGGCCGGTCACGCGGGCGTCGAGGTCGACGCGGGCGGTGAGCATCAGGATCGGGATGTCGTCTCCGCGCCGCCGCAGCATCCGGCAGGCGCCCAGCCCGTCGAGGTTCGGCATCCTCACGTCGAGGATCAGGACGTCGGGCCGGGCGGCGTCGACCGCCTCGAGGGCGCCGATGCCGTCCTCGGCGAGATCGACCTCACAGCCGTTGAACCGCAGTACCCGCTCCAGAGCGGAGCGCACCGCGGGGTCGTCGTCGGCCACCAGGATCCGTGCGGAAGCCACCATGCGGACAGCCTGGGCAATCGCCGTGATCCGCCCATGAAGCGAACATGAGACCCGCCTGAGATCCCGTACGGGGTCGCGCCCCTGGCCGGAACCGGCCCATCACCTTGATCGGATGATCGGCCGGTGTGACAGTGCGCGCGTTCTGACAACTCCTGAGATGGGAGATGACCGTGCGCGACAGGATCCGGCCATGGGCCCGGTGGGCGGTGGTCCCGGCGTTCGCCCTCGTCGCCGGCCTCACCGCCCCGGCGCATGCGGCGCCGACGGCGAAGGCGACCGGCAAGGACTGTGAGGAGCCCGAGGTCAAGGCGGCGAAGGCCGCGACGACCCGGGTTCTGAAGGATGAGGAACCGGAGGAGTGCGGACCGCTCGCACCGGGCGAGTGGAAGGCGCGCCAGGACCTGTCCGGCGGCGGCGGGCTGCCGGAGCAGGCCCTGCTCACGGCGGCCGGCCAGGCGCGCCGGATCCGGTCCGTCGGGCACTGGACCTCCGAGGGGCCGGCGAACATCGGCGGGCGGGTCACGGGTGTCTCCGTCGACCGTACGGGGGCGGTCTTCATCACGGCAGCCAGCGGCGGCGTCTGGAAGAGCACCGACCAGGCCACGAGGTTCCGGTCGGTGTGGCCGGACGACTACCCGCAGGCCACCGGCGCCACGGTCGCCGCACCGGACGGGTCCGTCTACGTCGGCACCGGCGAGGCGAACCCCGGCGGCGGTTCGCTCACCTACGAGGGCGACGGGATCTACCGGACCACGGACGGCGGCCGCACCTGGAAGAACCTCGGCCTGCGTCACTCGGCCACGATCGGGCGGATCGCCGTCGACCCGGCGAACCCGAAGCGGATCTTCGTGGCGGCCACCGGGTCGCTGTTCCGTTCGGGCGGGGAGCGCGGCGTCTACCGGACCACCGACGGCGGTCGTACGTGGCAGCGCGTGCTGGCCGGGGCGAACGCCTGGACCGGCGCGGTCGACCTGGCGATCGCGCCGGACCGGCCGGACACCGTGTACGCGACCCTCTGGGACCGGCAGCGTACGCCGAGCCTGCGCCGGTACGGCGGGCCGGGCTCCGGGCTGTACCGCTCCACCGACGGCGGCGCGCACTGGACGCGGCTGGAGAACGTCACGAAGCTCACCCCCGGCGACACCACCGGCCTGAAACCCGACCCGAGCTTCAGCCGCTCCGGGGTGGCCGCCGCGCCCGGCGGACGGGTGTACGTCCGCACGGCGACGTGGGGCGCGTACGGCGACGAGAAGGGCTTCTACGTCTCCGACGACGGCGGGAACTCCTTCACCACGGGCGGCGCGCCCGAGGCCGCGCTCGGCTGGTGGGGCGGCGAGGTCTGGGCCGACCCGGCGAACCGGGACCACGTCCTCGTCCCCGGGGAGTTCCTCCGGGAGTCCAAGGACGGCGGCAAGACGTGGACCAACGACACCGGTACGCACGTCGACCACCACGCGATCGCCTGGGACCCCACCAAACCGGGCCGGGTCTATGAAGGCAACGACGGCGGCGTCTACCGCTCGGACGCGAACGCGGCGGCTGGCAGCTGGACGCACGCGGCGTACGAGCCGTGGACGCAGTTCTACAGCGTCGCGGTGAGCGCGCAGGACCCGACGCGCATCACCGGCGGCGCCCAGGACAACGGATCGAACCGCACGTGGGGCGGCGAGCGCTGGAACTCCTGGTACGACGGCGACGGCGAGCAGAACCTCATCGATCCGCGGAACCAGAACCGCGTCTACGCCTGCTACCAGTACGGCAACTGCGCCCGTTCCCTCGACGGCGGCGACCACACCACCGACCTCACGGTCGCGGCGGCCGACGACGACCGGTTCAATTGGTTCAGCCCGCTGGAGTTCGCCACCGACGACCCCGACGTCACCTACCTCGGCGGCAACCGGCTCTTCCGCTCGGCGGACGGGCTGCACTTCACGCCGATCAGCCCCGACCTGACCGGCGGGCCCGGCGACGACCCGGTCTACCCGTTCGGGACGCTGACCTCCGTGCAGGCCACCGGCGACCGGATCCTGGCCGGCACCGATGACGGCCGCGTGCAGTTGACCCAGGACGCCGGGCGGACGTGGACGCCGCTGCTGACCGGGAAGCAGTGGGTGACCCGTGTGCGGTTCGACGGGGCGCGCGTCGTCGTCACCCTGTCCGGCTACCGCACCGGGACCGGCGGCGGCAACGTGCTCACGTCGTCCGACGGCGGCCGTACGTGGAGCGACATCACCGGCAACCTGCCGACGGCTCCGGTCAACGACGTGATCATCGGTCCGCGCGGCGTGCTGGTCGTCGCCACGGACGCCGGCGTGTTCGCGGGCCTCGGGAAGCGCTGGATCCGGCTCGGCAGCCTGCCGCTGGCCGCGGTCACCGACCTCGAGTTCAAGGCCGGAAGGCTGTACGCGGCGACGTTCGGCCGCGGTGTCTACAGCATGAAGCTCACTCCGGCGCTGCTCCGCCAGGTCGGCTGATCGGAAGGAGATAAGTGATCCGATCAATACCTCGAGAACCCGCCATTCTGGGGCAGAAGTATTGATCGGTCGGGTGATTGGTCCTACCTTTAGGGCGTCTCTTGACCCCTGGAGGGCCGATGCCCCGTTTCTTCCGCCTTCGTACGCCCGGGTCCCGGGTCGTCGCCGTCGAGCCGCCGCGATCCCGGGCCCCGGGCGTACTGTTCCTCACCGCCGCGCTGACCGCCCTCGCGACCGCCGGAGCGCTGCAGGCCGGGGTGCCCGCAGCACAGGCGGCGTCCCAGGACGTGTACGTCTCCCCGGCGGGCTCCGACCACGCGCCGGGCACGGCCGTGCGCCCCGTCCGGACCCTCGAACACGCACGTGACCTGGTCCGGTCCCGGCACCTGGCCGGGGACCTGACCGTGCACGTCGCGTCCGGCGTCCAGCGGCTGTACCGGCCCCTCGAACTCGACGCCCGCGACTCCGGCCGGGACGGCCACCGGATCATCTGGCAGGGCTCGCCCGGCACCGTGATCAGCGGCGGGCGCCGGGTCACCGGCTGGCGGCCCGGACCGAACGGCGTCTGGTCCGCGCCCGCCCCGGGCGGGCTCGGCAACACCCGGCAGCTGTACGTCGACGGCGTCCGCGCGCAGCGCGCCGGCGGAAAGGTCCCGGTCACCCTCACCGCGACCGCCACCGGATACACGGCGTCGGCCGACACGCTCGCCAAGTGGCGGAACCCCGGAGACGTCGAGTTCGTCTACACCGCCGGCGAGAAGCTCTGGAACGCCGAGCGCTACGGCCTCGGCCAGTGGACCGAGCCGCGCTGCCCGGTCGCCTCCGTCTCCGGCACCACGATCACGATGGCCCAGCCCTGCTGGGACAACTCCATGAAGCGGGTCATCTTCCCCGACATCCCGGGCCGTACGGTCAACATGGTCGGGCCCGGCACGCTCACCAACGGCAGCCTGCCCGCGTACGCCGAGAACGCCCTCGAACTGCTCGACCAGCCGGGGGAGTGGTACCTCGACCGCACCCGGCACCGCGTCTACTACAAGCCCCGGGCCGGGCAGGACCTGCGCCGCGCGGACGTCGAGGCCCCGGCGATCGAGAAGCTGGTAGACGCGAACGGCGTCCACGACGTCGCCTTCCGCGGGCTGCAGTTCTCGTACGCGACCTGGCTGACGCCGTCGAGCCCGGAGGGCTTCTCCGAGATCCAGGCCGGCTACACCATCACCGGCAAGACCGGGTACGCCACGCAGGGCCTGTGCCAGTTCATCGCCGGCGGCACCTGCCCGTACGGCTCCTGGACCAAGGAGCCGGGCAACGTCTCCGTCACCGGTGAGCGCGTGGAGTTCAGCGACAGCGTGTTCACCCACCTCGGCGCGGCCGGGCTGGAGTTCGGCACCGGCACCAAGGACGCGGTCGTCCGCGGGAACGTCTTCACCGACATCTCCGGCAACGGCGTCGAGATCGGCGGGGTCGACAAGCCGCAGGCCGACGACGCCGGCACCACCCGCGGCAACACGGTGGAGGACAACCACCTGTACGGGCTGCCGCGTGAGTTCCACGGCGGCGTGGCCATCATCAACGGCTACAGCCAGCACGACACGATCGCGCACAACCAGATCGACGACGTCGCGTACAGCGCGATCTCGATGGGCTGGGGCGGCTGGCCCGACAAGATCAGCAAGCCGGCGACGCCCAACATCTCCCACGACAACGCCGTGCGCGACAACCTCATCTTCAATTACATGCAGCTGCTCGACGACGGCGGCGGCATCTACACCCAGGGCATCACGGGCACGTCCATCGCGGACGGCGAGAAGGTCACCGGCAACGTCATCCACGACCAGTGGGGCCTCGGCAAGAACGTCTACACCGACAACGGCTGCACGTACGAGACGATCGAGGGCAACGTCCTGTACAACGCGGCGTATGCCAACGTCGCCAGCCGCCACACCGACTACCGCGACGCCCTCGGCAACAACGACCCGACGCTCGTCAAGGGCAACTACTGGCAGCAGGGCGACCCGGACAGCGACAACAAGGGCCTGGTCACCCAGGGCAACCACATCCTGTCCGACCCCTCGAAGGCCCCGGCCGACATCGTGAGCAACGCGGGCCTGGAGCCGAAGTACCGGGGGCTCCTCGGCGTCCGCGTGCCCACCACGCCGGAGGCTCCGGGCCGCGTCGCCACCTTCGCCGCCGACGGCAAGGTCTACGTCGCCTGGAACCCCGCCTCCGACGGCGCCGCGCCCACGTCGTACACCGCGACGGCGACAGGCGGGAAGAGCGTCACGATCGGCGCCGCCGACTTCCGGCGCACCGGCTACGCCGTCATCGACGGCCTGACGAACGGCACGCCGTACACGGTGACCGTCACCGCCCGGGGCGCCTCGGGCGTCAGCGTGCCCTCGCTGCCGTCCGCAGCGGTCACGCCGGGCACGGGTGGCGGTGCGCTCGCCGCCGCTCCGACGAGTCTCAAGGCGCGGGCGAGCGCGGACGCGGTCGCGCTGCAGTGGACCCCGCCGACCGTCACCGGCGACACCCCGGTGATCGGCTACGCGGTGACCGTCTCCGACGGCCGTACGGTCACCGTGAACGGACGGGACACGCTGATCAGCCAGCCGACGGCCAAGGCCCTGCTCCGGGTGGTGAACGGCCTGCAGCCGGGCACGAAGTACACCTTCACCATCGCCGCCGTCACGGCCACCGGCACCGGCACCGCGGCGTCGGTCACCGCCACGACGCCGACCGGCTGAGTCGGAGAGGCGACAAGACACGAGGGCCGCCCCTGCGGACAGGGGCGGCCCTCGGACGGCGTGAGGCAGCCGTCTACTTGCGCACGATCATGCAGGCGTCGCCCACGTGGTCGATGTTCGACTTCTTCGGTGCGACACCGAAGCAGAGCTCGGTTTTGTTGGCGAACGTCTTGTTGATCTGTATGACCTTCGAACCCACCTTTTTAGTGATCTTGGCCTTCCAGATAAAAGTGGGCTTGTGGTGCGGCGCGAGCACCTCGACGTAGGGATATCCCGTGAACTGCTTGCGGGAGCGGAGGAAGATCCTCTCTTTGGCGACGTGCACTCCCCTCGCGTCCACGTTGGCGCACCACTTGGTGCCGCATGGGTTGGCGCTCTCCGTGTGCACCGTGCTCGCGCCGGCCGTCCCAGTGGTGAGTGCCAGACCGGCCGCCGCGGACGCGCCGACGAGGACCATGGAGAGTTTGCGCATATTTTCTCCTAGAGATGATCTTGCGTGACGGGATCACCCTAGGGATGCGAAAGGTCGCGTTATAGAGTCTGCGGGCCCAACGAAAGATTAGGGCCTGAGGACTATTCGTGATGCCGCTGGGACCCGGTCGCGCTGCGGCGGACCCCGCCGACCGCCACCGGTGACAACACGAGGGCCGCCCCTGACGACAGGGGCGGCCCTCGCATGGCCCAGCTGATGGGCAGCCCAGCTGGTGCACGGATCAGGCGCAGGTGGAATCTAGCCGTGCACGACGGCGCAGGCGTCGCCCGCGTAATCCTGGTTCTTCATGCTCGGCGCGACGCCGGAGCAGAGCGTGGTGTTGTTGGGGAATTTCTTGTTGTGAAGCTTCAGGCGTATCGCGGTTGCGTTCTTGGACTTCTGCCACCAAAGGAAATAGGTCTTCTTGTGCGGCGGGGACACCTCGACGTAGCCATAGCCACTGAACTTTTTGCCGGAAGGTCGGTAGACTCTCACATAATCGACCTTCAGTCCCTTCCCTTTCACCTGGGCGCACCAGTTTTTGCCGCACTTGGTGGCGTTGTCCGTGTGCACCGTGCTCGCGCCCGCCGTGCCACTGGTGAGTGCCAGACCGGCCGCCGCGGCGGCGCCCGCGAGGACCAGGGAAAGTTTGCGCACGATTCCCCCTAGAGACGATCTTTCATGGACGAGATCACCCTAGGGGCGCGAAAGGTCGCGTTACAGAGTCTGCGGGCTCAACGGAGGATTAGGACCCGAGACCTACTCGTGATGTCACTGAGACGCTGTCAGGCCAGGCGGCGCGACCACAAGCCGCGAAGGCCGCCCCCTCGGGGAAAGGGGACGGCCTTCGTAAGGCGCGAGGCTGCCCTACTCGACGATCACCGCGGCGGCGCGTAGCTCGGCCGCTGGTGTACGGATCAGGCGCAACCGCAGATTACTTGTGCACCTTGGCGCAGGCGGTGCCCACGTGGTTGATGTACTGCTTCTTCGGCGCGACGCCGGCGCAGAGCAGAGTGTTGTTGGCGAACTTCCGGTTGACCTTCAACTGGATCGACACCACGTTCTTGAACTTCTTCGTTGCATAGAGGATGTAGAACTTCTTGTGCGGCTCGGACACCTCGAGGTAGGCCCAGCCGGAGACCGTCGGCTTCCCGTTCTTAATCCTCTTGTCCCAGACGGTCACGGAGTCGACCTTCAGGCCCTTCCCCTTGACGTAGGCGGCGAACTTGCTGCCCTTCGGCCAGGCATTCTCCGTGTGCACCGTGCCCGCAGCGGTCACCGTGCCCGTGCTCGTGGCACTCACCGTTTGCATCGTGCTCGCGTTCGCCGTACCGCTGGTGAGTGCCAGACCGCCCACCGCGATGGCGCCGACGAGGGTCATGGAGAGTTTGCGCATATTTCCCCCTAGAGATGATCTTGCGGGACGAGATCACCCTAGGGATGTGAAAGGTCGCGATACAGAGTCTGCAGGCTCAACCTATGATTAGGTCCCGAGACCTATTCGTGATGCCGCTGAGACCCTGTCAGGCCAGGCAACGCATGGCTTCGCGGAGGTCCGCGTCGAGCGGGTGGCCGTCGGGGAGGCGTCCCACGGTGGCCTCGACGAACTCGGCCGGGGTCAGCCGGCCCAGGCCGCGGGGCGTGCGCACGACGAGGTCGCCGTCGTCGTCCTTCTCGACCTCGACGTCGGCCTCCTGCTCCTCCAGGGCGAACCGGCCGACCGCGACGCGCCAGGCCGTGCGCTCTCGGGCGTCGTCGACCGGCACGCCGGCGTCGTCGCCGTGCGTGGCGTACTCGGATGAGTAGTGGAAGGCCTGCAGGCCGACGGGGTACGGCCCGGCCATCGTGGCCAGCGTCGCGTCGCGCCCCAGCGCGCGCATCCGCCGGCGGGTGTCGCCGTTCCGGGTGCGCCACTCGTCCAGCACCTCGGCGACGGGGAGACCGCGCCGGGTGCGGACCGTCCAGTCGTTGAAGTCCGCCAGCCCGGTGACCCCGTTCTTCTCCAGGCGGGACCAGAGCCCGTCGAGGCCGTCGTCGAGGCAGGCGTGGTTGTAGTCCTCCTCGCCCGCCAGGTGGGCGAGGACGTCGCGGACCGTCCATCCCTCGCAGCGCGACGGCCGCATCCAGTCCTCGCCGCCCAGACCGCTGAAGAAGCGGTCGAGGCGCTCGGCCTCGGCGTCGAAGATGGCGAACGGGTCGAGATCATCGAGTGTGGTCACGCCCGTCCTCCTGCCCCGGCCACGGCGGAACATTCCACGGTGCCTCAGTGGCGGTAGTGGAAGCCGACGCCGTACTTTCCAACCTTGGTGGACTTGCTCACCTTGACGGCGGTGAGGGTGAAGCCGCCGACCGTGACGGTCTGCGGGGTCTCCGACGCCGTGAACCTGTGCTCGGCGTGGCCGGTGACATCGGTCACGATCACCTTCGCCCGCCCGGCCTTGAGCGCGCCGATCTTCACGCGAAGGCCGCCCGCCGTCTTGGACGTGCCGACCGCCTGCCACCACGCCGCCGCCTTGGCGTGCCGCTTGGTGGCCTTCTGAGACGCGGTGGCGTGCGGGGACGGAGACTTCTTCCGGGCGGCGGCCTGTTCACGCCGCGCCGCGCCGGCCGGGTCGCTGCAGCCCGCCAGCAGACCGACCGCGACGATCAGAGCCGGAAGGCGTACGCCTCCGCGCATTCTTCCTCCTCGTTGAACGACGGCAAAACCTTAGTCGCCGCCGGAGGGTCCCGTGGACCGTCCGCCCGTGCCCGCCCGCGGCCGGTGCGGGGGAGCGTTCCGTCCGTACCCGCCCGCGACCAGCGCGGAGACGTCTGGCGGCGGTACGGGCCACCGCCTACAGTCGGCAGTGAAGGTGATCGACGCTTTTCCGAGATCCGGAGTGGAGATGCCCTACTACCGAGCCGTCGGGGAGATCCCCCGTAAACGGCACATCCAGTTCCGCAGACCCGACGGCGGGCTGTACGCCGAGGAGTTGATGGGGGAGGAGGGGTTCTCCTCGGACTCCTCGCTGCTCTATCACGTGCATCCGCCCACGGCCATCGTCAAGAGCGAGGGCGTGGACGTTCCGGCCCACGCCACGGGCGTGCGTCCGAACCATCCGCTGCTGCCACGGCATTTCAAGGCGCACGAGATCAAGACCGGTGGCGATCCGGTGCTCGGGCGGCGGCTGCTGGTGGGCAACGACGACGTCCGCATCTCGTACGTGGCCGCCGACACGGACGGCGAGCTGTACCGCAACTCGGTCGGCGACGAGTGCGTGTACGTCGAGGCGGGCCGGGCGCGGCTCGAGTCGACGTACGGGGCCCTCGACGTCGGACCCGGCGACTACGTCGTCATCCCGACCGGGACGATCCACCGCTTCGTGCGCACCGAGCCGGCCGAGCCGCTGCGCCTGATGGTCTTCGAGGCGTCGGGGCACATCCGGCCGCCGAAGCGCTACCTGTCGCAGTACGGCCAGTTCCTGGAGCACGCGCCGTACAGCGAGCGCGACCTGCGGGGGCCGAGCGAGCCACTGGTCCTGGAGGGCGAGGACGTGCCCGTGCTCGTCCGTACCCGCGCCGGTCTGTCGCGCCTGACCTACCGGCACCATCCGCTCGACGTCGTGGGCTGGGACGGCTGCCTCTACCCGTTCGTCTTCAACATCGCCGACTTCGAGCCGATCGTGAAGCGCACGCACGCTCCGCCGCCGGTGCACCAGACGTTCGAGGGCCCGAACTTCGTCATCTGCTCGTTCTGCCCGCGACCGCTCGATTTCGACGACGCGGCCATCCCCATTCCGTATAACCATCACAACGTCGACTCCGACGAGATGATGTTCTACGTGGCCGGGGATTACACGGCGCGCCGTGGCTCGGGAATCGACATCGGGTCGATAAGCCTGCACCCGTCCGGGTTCACGCACGGGCCGGCGCCGGGCTCCGTCGAAGGGGTAATCGAGGCGGTCCGAAAAGGCCATAAGACCACCACCGAAACGGCCGTGATGATCGACACGTTCCGGCCGCTGAACATCGGCGGTGAGGCCCTGTCCGTCGAGGCGTCCGATTACGCCTGGACCTGGGCCCGCTGATCCGCCCGGTCCCTGGAGGATCGCCGGAGATGCCGAGGCGGTCGCGGCCCGAACCGGCCATTGGCGGCTTTCTCGGCATTTCCGGTCGCCGTCGCTAAAACTGTTTACCGAATATCTCGGGAGTAACGGCTGGAGTTACCCGACCTCGCGTGGTGATCATTTAATTACCGAGTGTGACCGCAGATCTTCCGGGTAGTAGACGCAATGGATCCGACGGGCCGCCGATAAAGGCGCTTCCAAGGATTCGAGCGACGCAGTTCCTGCTACCTCGAAAAACGGAGATCTGCATGCGGAAGATGTACGCGCTCGGAACGGGAACGATGGCTCTCGCGGCAGTGGTCGCCACCGGCCTCGCAGCCCACGCGGACAAGGGCGCTCCCGCTCCGGCGCCCGCCGCCCACAGCAAGACGGCGGCCCTGCCCGCCGGGTACCAGATCGTCGCCCTTCCCAACGCGAACGTCCCGAACTTCCAGCGGCGTGTGCTCTACTGCCCGGCCGGCAAGCACGTCCTCGGCGGCGGCGCCGAGGCGCGGGGCAACGACGCGATCCTCGTCGGCAGCTTCCCGGCCGACGACGGCCGCGCCTGGATCGCCCTCGGCCGGCAGAACGGCTATTCGACGGTCGGGATCAGCGTCTACGCGATCTGCGCCTCCTGAGTTCGCCGCGGATCTCCGGCCGTTCAAGACGCGGTGAACGGCCGGGGTCCGCGTGAGGCACGGCGCCGGCCGCCCGGTCCCCGGGCGGCCGGCGTCCGTAGGCTCCGGGTCCCGCGTCAGCCTCAAATCGGCCATTCATGACCTTCTCGTCATTAGCGAACAGTGGCGCTAGTAGCGGCTATCGGAAATCTCGCGAAAAATAGGAGCCATTCGCCGGCGGGCGTGCGAGAATTGAGATACCGCGTGTTATCGAAAAACCGCTCGGGTAGGAGAGGCGATGGATCTGAATGGCCGCCGATAAGGCAGCCCTGCGGATCCGGGCAATGCAGTTCCTGCTACCCCCCGAACGGAGATCTGCATGCGGAGAACGTACGTGATCGGAACGGGCGTCACGGCTCTCGCGCTGGTGGCCGCCACCGGTCTCGCCGCCTACGCCGACAAGGCGAACGTCGCCGCGCGGCCGGCCGCCCACGGCAGGATGGCGGCCCTGCCGTCCGGCTACCAGCTCGTCACGCTCGCCAACGCGAACGTCCCCAACTTCCAGCGGCGCACGCTCTACTGCCCGAGCGGTAAGCACGTCCTGGGTGGCGGCGGCGAAGCCCGGGGCAACGGCGCCATCCTGGTCGGCAGCTTCCCGACCGACGACGCCCGAGGCTGGATCGTCCTCGGCCGCCAGATCGGCTACAACGACGTCGGCATCAGCGTCTTCGCCATCTGCGCGGACTGATTCGCTCGTGGGGTCCCCGGTGGGGAGCCCACGATCCGCGTGACGTCCGGCGCCGGCCGCCCGTTCCCGGGGCGGCCGGCGCTTCCGTTCGACGAACCCCTCAGGCCAGGACGGGCACCGCCGCGAGCAGCGTCCGGGTGTACTCGTGCTGCGGCGACTCGTACAGCTCGTCCACGTCGGCCAGCTCGACCAGCGTGCCGTCGCGCAGCACCGCGACCCGGTCGCTCACCTGGCGGATCACCGCGAGGTCGTGGGACACGAAGACGATGGTCAGGCCGTAGTCCTCCTGCACGTCGCGGAGCAGTTCGAGGATCTGCGCCTGCGTCGAGACGTCGAGCGCGGAGACGGGTTCGTCACAGACCAGCAGCGTGGGCCGCAGGGACAGCGCCCGCGCGATCCCCATCCGCTGGCGCTGCCCGCCGGAGAACTCGTGCGGGTACCGGTCGTGCCGCGCGGGATCCAGGCCGACGCGCTCCATCAGCTCCCGCGCCGTCCGGCGGGCCTCCCCGTCGGGGACGCCCCGTACCCGGAGCGGGTCGGCGATGCTGTCGGCGACCGTGTGCCGGGGGTTCAGCGAGGACATCGGGTCCTGGAACACCATCTGCAGGTCGCGCCGGATGGGGCGCAGCCGTTTCTCGGGCAGCCCGGTGATCTCCCGGCTGTCGAACACGATCCGGCCCGAGGTCGGGGCGAGCAGCCCGACCATCATCCGCACGAGCGTCGTCTTGCCGCTGCCGCTCTCCCCGACGACGCCGAGCGTCTCGCCGCGCCGTACGTCCAGGGACACCCCGTCCACGGCGCGCGCGACGTCGCGGCGCAGCCCCCGGCCCGGCCGGCGGAACTCCCGCGTGAGGTCCGTGACCGTCAGCAGGGGCTCGCCGGGCTCACGGCGGGCGGCCCGGGGCGCGTCGAGGCGGGGGACGGCCTCCAGCAGGCCACGGGTGTACGGCTGCGCCGGGGCGCGCAGCACCTCGTGCACCGGGCCGCGCTCGACCGTCCGCCCTTGGTGCATGACCAGCACCTCGTCGGCCGACCGTGACACGACGCCGAGGTCGTGCGTGACGAGCAGCAGCGCCATGCCCATGTCGGCGCGCAGCTCGTCGAGCAGGTCGAGGATCTGCGCCTGCACGGTGACGTCCAGCGCGCTGGTCGGCTCGTCGGCGACCAGGATCTCCGGTTCGCAGGCGAGTGCCATCGCGATGAGGGCCCGCTGCCGCATGCCGCCGGAGAACTCGTGCGGGCGCGCCCGGGCCCGCCGCGCGGCGTCCGGGATGCCGACCCGGTCGAGCACCTCCACCGCCCGCGCCCACGCGGCCTTCCGGCCGGCGCCGGAGTGGGCGCGGTACACCTCGGCGATCTGGTCGCCGATCCGGTAGTACGGGTCCAGCGCCGACATCGGATCCTGGAAGATCATCGCGATGCGGCGCCCCCGCACCCGTCGGATCTCCTCGTCGTCGAGCGCGTTCACGTCCGCGGGCTCCGGACCGTCTCCGCCCAGGAGGATCCGGCCGGTGACCCGCGCCTCGGTGCGCCGGTGCAGGCCCAGGAGGGCGAGCGCCGTCGTGCTCTTGCCGGACCCGGACTCTCCGACGACGCCCAGCGCGCCGCCGGCGGCCAGGTCGAAGGACACCTCGTCGACGGCGCGGAGCACGCCGTCGCCGGAGGGGAACTCGACGGTCAGATCGCGCACCGACAGGACGACGTCCCCACCGCCCTCGCCGGCTACGACGGCACCGTCCTGCCGTTGACCCCGGCGTACAGCAGGGTCGACGTCCCCACCGCCCTCGCCGGTCACGACAGGGCCGTCCTGCCGTTGACCCCGCCGTACGTCCCCGCGCCCGTCGCCGGTCATGCCAGGACCACCCTTCGGTCGACCGCCGCGTACAGCAGGTCGGCGACGGTGTTGGCCAGGACGACGGCCAGGCCGGCGGTCAGCGTCAGGCCCGCCACGACCGGCAGGTCGACGTTGTTCGACGACTGGACGATCAGCTGGCCGATGCCGGGCAGCCCGAACAGCGTCTCCGTGAGCATGGCGTTCACCAGGACGACGCCGAACTCCACCGCGTTGATCGAGATCAGCGGGGTCAGCGCGCCGCGCAGCGCGTGCCGCCCGACGACGCGGCGCTCGGGCAGCCCGTACGCGCGGAAGGTGCGGATGTGGTCCTCCGACAGGGTCTCGAGCATGCCGGTACGCGTCAGCCGCGTGAAGATCGCGGACTGCAGGATGGTGAGCGTCAGCCAGGGCAGGATCAGGTTCTGCGCCCAGGCGATCGGGTCGTCGGTCAGTGGCACGTACACCGGGAAGTCCAGCCACTGCAGCCAGCCGCAGAACACCATGAGCAGCAGCAGGCCGCTCACGAACACCGGTGTGCCGAGGCCGCCGAGCACGAAGACGGTGATCAGCCGGTCGGTGAGCCGCTTCTCGCGCAGGGCCGACACCAGCCCGAGGGACACCCCGGCGATCGTCCAGAGCACGATGGCGCCCGCGGTCAGCGACAGCGAGACCGGGAGCCGCTGGGCGATCAGCGACAGGACGGGCAGGTCGGTCTGGAAGGAGTACCCCAGGCAGGGCGCCGCGCAGTGGGTGACGTCCGGCCCGGAGCTGTAGTCCCGGCCGACGACCAGGCCCTCGAGGAAGTGCCAGTACTGGGTGGTGATCGGCTGGTCGAGGCCGAGCTTGTGGTGGATGACGGCGAGCTGGGCGCCGTCGCAGCCCTTCCCGCAGACGAGGACCGCCGGATCGGCGGGGATGGCGTAGAAGATGCCGTAGACGACCGCCGTCATCACGACGAGCAGCACCAGGAGGCTGCCGAGGCGGCGCAGCAGGTAGATGGTCATCGGCGGCCTCGCAGCGACGCCTTCGGATCCAGGGCGGCGCGTATCCCGTCGGCGAGCAGCGTGAACGCCAGCACGGCCGTCAGCAGCGACAGGCCCGGCACCAGCACGTACATCGGATCGGCCCGGAACCAGGTCGTGGCGGTCGACAGCATCTGCCCCCACGAGGAGGTCGGCGGGTGCACGCCCACGCCGAGGAAGGACAGCCCCGCCTCGGAGACCATGTTCCCCGGCAGCACGATCGCCGCGTACGTGAGGACCTGCGGCAGCGCGCCGGGCAGGATCTCGCGCCGGGCGATCCGCGCCGGCGACGCGCCCGACAACCGCGCGGCGGCGACGTAGTCGCGGGTCTTGAGGGACAGCACCTGCCCGCGGGTCAGCCGGGCCGTGCCGCCCCAGTTGAACAGGCCGATGACGAGCATCAGCAGGACCGGCCGGGGGAACGACTGCGGCACGATCGCCAGTAGCGCGATCGCGAACATCAGCTGCGGGAACGAGATGGACAGGTCGATCAGCCGGCCCAGCGTGGCGTCGGCGATCCGGCCGCCGAACCCCGCGGCCAGCCCGATCGTCACGCCGAGCAGCAGCTGCACGACCAGCGTCCCGAACGCGACGGTGAAGGAGATCCGGGCGCCGTACAGAGCGCGCGCGAACAGGTCGCGGCCGGTGGTCGGCTCCACGCCCAGCCAGTGGTCCGCGCTGACGCCGCCCAGGGCGCCGTGCGGCACGCCGCCGCGCGCGGAGTCCAGCAGCTGGGGATGGAACGTCGTCGTGTCCTGGCCCTCCAGCGCGACCAGCAGCGGGGCGAAGACGGCGGCCAGGATGAGGACGACCGTGACGACGAGGCCGGCCATGGCGGGCCGGTCCGACCGCAGCCGCCGCAGCACCTGACGGGCGCGCGTCGGCGGCCCGGACGCGGTGACGTCCGGACCGCCGATGTCCGTGACGAGCTCGGTCACGCCGACGCCCAGCGAGTCAAGGCGTGGCCCGTCATTTGACGGACACCATGGCCGGGTCGTACGAGCCGCGCCACTGGTCGAGGTAGGTGTTCTTGACGTTCTTGCCGTAGAGCCGCAGGTAGATCGGGTGGAACAGCGGCACCGTGAGCGCCTGCTGACCCAGCTCGGCGTCGAGGGCGCCCCAGCGGGGCCGGGCCTGGACCGGGTCGGAGATCTTGTTGATCGCGTCGAACTCGGCGTTCACCTTCGGGTCGTCGTACTGCGCGAAGTTGTAGTTGCCGCCGTCCTTGAGGATCTGCCGCCCGTCGAAGATCGGGGCGAGGAACGGCCCGCCGGTCGGCCAGTCCGCGCCCCAGCCGGTCAGGAAGATGCCCGGCTCGGTGGCCGGCTTGGTCTCGATGGAGCGGTAGCTCGCCTGGTCGTACGCCTTCAGCTTGACCGTGATGCCCGCCTGCTTGAGGGCCTCCTGCACCGCCGTGGCCACGGCGGGCCCGTCCTGGTGGGAGTCGCTGTTGCGGTGCCCCAGCGTGATCGTGAGGTTCGACTGCCCCGCCTGGGCCAGCAGCTCCTTCGCCTTCGCCGGGTTACCCGCGGGCCCGGCGGGGAAGGCGTCGTACGGTTGGTAGCCGAAGGCCGCCTGGTCGGGCAGGAACGTCGTCGCCGGCGCGGCGAGCGAGCTGCCGCCGACCGCGTTGACGGCCGCCTGCCGGTTGACGGCGTAGGAGATCGCCTGCCGTACGCGGGCGTCGTCGAACGGTTTGATCTTCGTGTTGAACGCGATGTAGTTCGTGTAGCCGAACTGACCGCGCACGGTGCGCTTCTTCAGGTTCGGGTCACCGGAGATGCGGGCCAGCTCGGCCGGGCTCAGGTCGGTGTCCGTGGTGATCGCGTTCGAGTCCTTGCCGGCGCTCGTGCTGAGCCGCTGGTTGATCACCGCCGAGCTGAGACCGTACGTCGCCTCGATCCGGTCGGGGCAGGCGAGCCGCTGGTCGTCGACGGTCCGCGACCAGTTGGGGTTGCGAACGAGCGTCAGGTTCTTGTCCTGCACGTGGGTCTGCACCTTGTACGGACCGCTGGAGATCGGGTGCTTCTCGAACGTGGTGCCGCCGTCCTTGGCCTTCGGGACCGGGGCGAACTGCGTGGCCGTCGCGACGTAGGGGAAGTCGCCCTCGGGCTTGCGCAGCTTGAAGATGATCGTCTTGTCGTCGGGCGTCTGGATCGAGTCGAGCTCCTTGCCCTTGTACGGGCCCTGGTAGTCGGCGCCACCGACCAGCCAGTCGCGCAGGTACGGGATGCCGCCCGTCAGCTCGGGCGCGAAGGAGCGCTCCACGCCCCACTTGACGTCCTTCGAGGTGATGGGCGTCCCGTCCTCGAACTTCAGGCCGTCCCGGAGGTGGTAGGTCCAGGTCTTGGCGTCGTCGCCGGGCTTGCCGGTGTCGGTGGCGAGGTCGGGGGCCACGGTGGTGCCCGCCTGGCCGGGCACCCGCTTGCGGGTGGTCAGCGTGCGGAAGACGAGGGAGGGGACGGCGCCGCCGCCGGAGGTGTAGATCCGCGCCGGGTCGAAGTGCTCGTCCGTCGCCGAGTCCTGGTCGAGGATGTACAGCGTCCCGCCCTGGCAGTTCTTCGGGTCGAACGCCGCGCTGCCGGAGGACGAGGCCGAGCCGCTGGACGAGCACGCCGACGCGGCGGCCAGGACGGCGGCGGCGGTGAGCAGGACGGGGACTTTTCGCATCATCGGGGGTTTCTCATTCCGGGGGAGCGGCGACACCGCCTGCGGTGGCGGGCCTGGAGCAATATATACTTTCTTGGTAGGAAATAAGAAGATCCTTGCCGTGGTGAAGCCTGACAACCATGTTCCGTCGCCGTCCGATCCATGGTCAACTAGGGGCGTGCCGGATCGCCTCGAGCGCGACCGGCACACGCGCACCCGGCGACCAGGGTGACGTCGGCGAATGGAGCGCGATGAATCCGCGGTGGGAGGCCTGGGACCTGCTGGACGGTGAGTACGACGTCCGCGTGCTGGAGCCGTCCCCGCCCGCCGTGGCGACACCGCCCTGGTACGCCGACGATCCCCTCGAAGGCCCGTACGGCGCCAAGTTGGTCACCCCCGTGTCCGGGCTCGGCCGCACCTGGGACGACCTGGCCCGGGAGCGCCCCGAGCTGGCGGGCTTCTGCGCGGACCGCTGGCTGGGCGCCTGGCGCCGGCTGGCCCCGCTGCCCCGGGAGTTCGCCGCGACCCGCCGGACGCTGCACGCCCTCGGCGAGCACGTCGTCGCCGCGGCCCGGTACGCCGCCAACGGCAAGATCGGCCTGCGGTTCACCCGGGGCGGCTTCGGCACCCCGTTCTTCGGTGCCGACCGGCAGGTCCGCGTGGAGGCCGGCCGGCTGGTCGTCGACGACGCCTCGCACGCCCCGAAGACCCTCGGCGAGGCCGCCGGCCTGGCCGGGATCCCGCTGGGGATGCCCGCGGACGTCTACACGCCCCAGACGCCGGCCGACCCCGACCTGCCGCTCACGGTGAGCCCGCCCGCCGCCGGCGCGCTCGGCGCGTGGTTCGGCTTCGCCTGGTCGGTGCTGGAGCAGCTGCGCCTCGACGTCCGCCCGCTCGACCCGAGCCGCGTGCAGCTGTGGCCAGAGCACTTCGACGCCGCCCTCGACGCCGGCGACGAGGCCGCCGGACGGCGGGCCTCGTGCGGCGCGTCCCCCGGCGACGGGGAGCATCCCGAGCCGTACCTGTACGTCGCCCCCTGGGCGAAGCGGACGGGCGCGTTCTGGAACGACGACGCGTTCGGCGGCGCGTCCCTTCCGTACACCGCGCTCCTGGCCGCCGACGACCAGCGCGCCGCGGCGCTCGGCTTCTTCCGTCAGGGACTCGACGCGCTGGCGGACTGACCCGCTGGTGTTTGTCCGGGTTCGAGGCGTCGGCCCCGTAAGTCCCTGGAGCGCGTCATCATCGCGTCCGGACATCGGCATGTCCGGTCAAGCATCCGCTTTGCCGGTTAAAGAAAACCGCCGCTTCCACTTCACGGGCCGTCGCGACGGGTAACCGAATTGCCGGGGCACATTGGGCGGCCTCGGGAGAAGACGTTCCCGGCTCGCGGACGCGGGGCATGACGGCGAACCACGCGTGCGTCCGTACGTGCCCTCCTACGTTACCGGGGGAAAGGAACGGACAATGCGTAACGGAGTCATTGCCGCCGGAGTGCTGGCCTTGGGCCTGCTCGGCTCGGCCTGTGGCGAAGGCAGCAAGACCACGCCGGAATCGCAGGGCGGAGGGGGACCGTACGCCCAGCCGACCAGCCCGGGGGCCTCTCCCCCTGGGGCGTCCCCAACGGAGTCCCCGGCGGCGTCCCCGACCGAGTCGCCTTCGGCGATGCCGTCTGCCCCTGCCGGCGCCGCGGTGGTGAACGCCAAGAAGACCAGCCTGGGCACGATCCTGGTCGACGGTACGGGCAAGACGCTCTACATGTTCGAGAAGGACAAGGGCCAGGGCGGCAAGTCCGCGTGCACGGGCGCCTGTGCCAAAGAATGGCCGCCGTTCGTCGCCGGCGGCGCGGCCGCATCGCCCGGTGGATCGCCTGGGGCGTCACCCGGCGGGTCACCGGGCGCGTCGCCCGGTGAATCGCCGACCGGATCACCGGCCGCGTCACCCGGCGGATCACCCGGCGCGTCGCCCAGCGCGGGACCCGGCGTCGACGCGTCCAAGCTGTCGACGGCGACCCGGCCCGACGGTTCCAAGCAGCTCGTCTACAACGGCTGGCCGCTGTACTACTACGACCAGGACAAGGCACCGGGCGACATGAAGGGCCAGGGCGTCACGTCGTACGGCGCGCCGTGGTACGTCGTCGACGCCACGACCGGCGCTCCCATCACCCGGAAGTAACCGTCACCAGCTCGGCAGCTGCGGCATCGTGTCCGGCAGCAGCCAGGACCCGCCGGCCAGGAGCGCGGCCACGGCCACCACGCCGAAGCCGAACACCCACAACAGGCCGGGCATCCCGGTCAGGCGGGCCAACTGGTCGGCGTCCGAGTCGGGCGCGCGGCCCCGGGAGCGCTTGCTCTGCAGCTCCACGACGGGCCGCGCCCCCGCGAGTAGCAGGAACCAGGTGAACGCGTAGGCGAACGCCGCCTGCACGGTGGCCGTGCCGAACCACGACACGGCGAAGACGACCGCGCCGGTCGTGACGACGGACACCACGCCGTACGCGTTGCGGACCATGACGAGGATCGCGGCGAGCAGGACGATGCTCGCCCACAGCAGGGCCGTGATGTGCCCCACGGCCAGCAGGGCGGCCGCGCCCAGGCCGAGCAGCGGCGGCGTGACGTACCCGGCGAACGCGGTGACGATCATGCCCGGTCCATGCGGCTTGCCGCGGGACACCGTCACGCCCGAGGTGTCGGAGTGCAGCCGGATGCCCTGCAGCTGCCGGCCCGTGACCAGCGCGGCGAACGCGTGCCCGCCCTCGTGCGCGATCGTCACGACGTTACGGAGGAGGTGCCAGACCGAGCGGATGGACACCGCCACGAGCGCCGCCACGCCGGTGACGGCGACCAGCCACCACGGCGGGTGCGGCTGCGTGCCGACGACCTCGTGCCACACGCCACCGATCGTTGCCGTGTCCAATGCGTCACCTCTCCTCAATGGGCTGCTCACCCGCCCGTACCGGGTACGACGCGCCGCACCGCGGCCGAGTTTCCGAATCGGGCGAACCCGTATTCTCCACCTGGGTGGCCAGTAGGGTAGGGGATCTATGAGCGACCCGTTGATGAGCGTTTATCCCCCGATGGAGCCGGCCGCGCTGGTCACCCGGCGGTCCATGCAGTTCCCGTTCGACTCGCCCGGGCTGACGCTGACCCACCTCGGGCGCGGCGCGATCTGGCTGGCGCTGAAGGCCCTCGGCCTCGGGCCGGGCCACCGGATGGCGATGCCCGCCTACCACTGCGGCTCGGAGGTCGAGGCGGCCCGGCTGGCGGGCATCGAGGTCGTGTTCTACCGGGTGCTGCCCACGCTCGAAGTGGACGTGGAGGACCTGTTCAAGGTGGCGCAGCAGTGCCACGCCACCTACCTGATCTCCTACTACGGCTTCCCGATGCCGCCGATGCCGCAGGGCACGCGCGTCATCGAGGACGCCGCGCACGCGCTGTTCTCCTACGACGGCGGCGCCGCCATCGGCTCGCGCGGCGACGCGGCCATCTTCTGCCCGCGCAAGTCCCTGGGCGTCCCGGACGGCGGTGCGGTGCTCATCCGGGGTGGCCACATCGACGCCGAGGGCCGGCCGCCGTGGAAGCGCATGGCCCGCTCGGTCGCCTCCCAGGGCATGGGATGGGCGGCCCAGTCCCGCGCCGGCGTGCTGCGGGCCCCCGCCACGAAGGTGTTCCGCAAGGTCAGCAAGGCCGAGCAGGCGGTGGAGGAGGGCACCCTCACCGAGACGGTCATCGGCGAGTGGAACCTCGAGGTCGCCGACCTGGAGGTCGCCGCCTCCAAGTCCACCCGCATGACCGAGTGGGCCGTGCACGGCGCGGACGGCGAGAAGATCCGGGAGCACCGGCGCCGCAACTACCTGACCCTGCTGAACGCCCTGCCCGAGGTCTGCCCGCCGCGGTTCCGCGGCCTGCCCGACGGCGTCGCGCCCCTCTACTATCCCGTACGCGTCCCGCAGCGCGACCGGACCATCGCCGAGCTGCAGAAGCGCGGTGTGCGCTCCATCGAGATCTGGCCGGTGCCGCACCCGCTCCTGGACCGCCACCGGTTCGCCGAGCTGGAGCCGCTGCGCCACGAGATGCTCGCGCTCCCGGTCCACCAGGGCCTGTCGACCTGGCACATGGAACAGGTCGCGCACGCCGCCAGCGAGGCCGTCGCCGCCGCCCACCGGTAGGCCAGGGGTATCGGCACCGGGATGCACACTTACTGGATGCACAGCGCGTTGCGGTTGCCGTTCCGGTCGATGCAGGGGGGATAGCCCCGGATGCTGAGCTCGGCGCGCGCGTTGGCGCTGCCCAGGAAGGCGATGAAGTTCTTCAGCAGCGACGAGGACTCCGGAGCGCCCGCCGTGTAGAGGTACTCCACGGTCCAGAACGGATAGCCCTGCGCGATGCTCGTGGCGTCGGGAAGCTTTCCGTCGAGCGTCACCACGTGGAACTTCTGCAGCCGGGCGGCCTCGGTCTTGGCCGTCGGCGCGTCGGCGTACCCGATCGCGCCCGGCGTCTCGGCGACCTTGTCGATCAGCTCCTGGGTGGTGCTCAGCTCGCACCGGATCGTCGGCGCGTGGAGCGGCGGGCTGCTCTCCTGGCACTCGGTGGAGGACGCCGCGCCCTCCGAGCGTCCGAGCAGCTTCGTCTGGAAGATCTGGCGGCTGCCGGACTCGCCGTCGCGGCCGACGATCCGGATCGGGACGTCCTTGCCGCCGAGCTCGCTCTCCGGTGGTACCGGCCCCGTTGAAGTTCTCTCCCATCTGAGGGTGGGAGATTCCCGCCTACCTTGCGGTGGTGGGTTTGACGCGGCGTGCGCGTCTGACGACTGCCCTTCCGGCAGCCGGGACGAGCGCGTGGCCCGTCCGGTACCTATGCAGGATGTTGCATGCGGCGTTCAGGTCGGCGTTGCCGGTCCACCCGCACTCGGGGTTCTTGCACACGAATGTGGCCTGGTCTTCGCGGCTGCCGGGTGTGGTGGTGTGGCAGGAGTGACACTCTCTGGAGGTGCCAGCGGCGGGGACCTTGTGCAGGGCCCCGCCACGGCGGGCGGTCTTATACGTCAGCATCTGGACCGTTCGTCCCCACGCCTCCTGGTGGATGGCGCGGTTCAGCCCGGACTTTTGCGCGACATTCTTGCCCGGTGCCTCGACCGTGCCCTTGGCGGATTTGACCATGCCGACGATGTTGAGGTCTTCCACCACGATCGTCCCGTACCGGTCGGCGAGGCGGGTGGTGGTCTGGTGCTGCCAGTCCAGGGAACGGCGCTTGGCTGTCGCGCGGAGCGCCCGGATCTGGTCATAGGTCCGCTGCAACCGGCGCGAGGACCGCTCACCCGGCTTACGGAACGACTTGCGGTGCGCGGCCCGGCGTTCCAGCCGAACCAGCTTGGCCTTCTCCGCGGGCGTGAGCCACTTGTCCCGGTCGGCCTTGCCGCCGCTGGTGCGGGGCCGTCCGTGATCTTGGTGGTCGCCGTCGGACAGGGCCAGCGGAATCTTCACCCCGGCATCGATCCCCACGTGTGGCCCGCAGTGGGGTGCGGGCACGGGTTCCAGGGTCTGGACACGGAAAGCGATGTGCCAGCCCAGCGCGTTCTTGACCAGCCGCGCCCCCGTGATCCGGTTGCCAGCATCGGCCCGCTTACCGACCGGGAGGTCTTTGGTCCACCGGAACCGGACCCGGCCGACCTTGGGAATGTTCACCATCCCCCACCGGCGATGCACCCGTGCCACCTGCAAATCCCGGCCCTGGGGAACGTCCACGCACATCAACGTACGGAACCGGGCCTTGAAGTTCGGCGGTCCGCAGCGACCCTCCCAGCAGTTCCGCCACGCCTGGAAATACGTCTTCAGCACCGCCTGGGCTGCCTGCGCAGGCAGAACCGCCAGCCACTCCAAACCCTCCTCCGGGTCGGTGCGCGCCTGACGGATCGCGGCATCGGCAGCAGCCAGGGTGCGCCGATGCTTGGGCAGCATCGTCCACCAATTATGCAAAAGATTCCACAACGCCCTGGCCGCATGCCCCTGATCATCGAGCAGACGCTCCTGCGCAGGAGAAGGAGCCAGCCGGGCCCGATGCCCGAACTGACACTTCTCCAGCTCCTCCACGGGATCGCTCACCCTGGGCGTCGCTACGTGACGAGCCATGCACTGAGCGTATCGATCCATGCCGACACTCCGCCCGATGATTCGAAAATCCGAGCGAGATCAGTCGGTCAGGCCGCTGATCGCGGCCGTCAAGGCTCGGGGGCGTCGTCGATGAGGAGGTGGCGGCCGTCGCGGACGATCTGCCGACCGGAGACCATCATGTGGGGGACATCTTCCGGAAGAAGCGGCGAAGGCGACCACGTTCACCTGCTCGTACACGACCCCCCGAAAGTCCAGCCGTCCAAACCGGTCAACTCCCTCAAGGCGTCTCCGTCCGACTGCTCCGCAAGGAATACAGCACCGCCGCTGCTACCTGTGGGACGGCCACTTCTGGCCCGGCTCCTACTTCACAGGCAGCTGTGGAGGAGCACCCCTCACCGCCATCCGCCAATACATCGAAAACCAGCAGCGACCCACCTGAGGCGGTCACGTGCGGGGAAAGCACGCTCGCGCCCTAGCCCCGGTTCCTTCAGGGCCGAGTCGTTGACATCTTGCGGATGAGCTTAGGCCCCAGCAGGTGCTGGGGCCGTACATCAATTCCTGCTATCTCTGACCTAGCCCTTGCGGATGAGGACGATCGGGGTCTGCTCGTCCTCGTTGCCGGCCGGGTTGTCGGACAGGACGTTCTCGACCCACTTGCGGTCGACGCCCTTGGACGCCCCGACGACCCATGCGCCGGTGAGGTGGTTGGCGTCGACGACGCAGACGTGGCAGCCGAGCGCCGCGGACAGGTCCTCCGACAGCTTGTCCGGGCGGCCCGGGCCGAACAGCAGGTGGTGGTCGTGCGGCGGAAGCGCCGCCGCCACGTCGTCGATCATCGCCGCGCCGGGGCCCGCGACGCGGTAGAACCAGCCGCGCTTGCCCACGAGCTTGCCGGCCGCACCCGCGGCGGCGCCGAGGATGACCTTCGTCCGGCCCGCCTCGAGGATCGCGCCCTGCATGCCGGCCGGGCTGTGCAGCGGGCCGATCTTGCCGACGAACTTGCTCAGCTGCTTGGCCATGCCCTCCGGCGTGATCAGCTCCAGCGGGATCATGCGGCCCTGGCCGGCCGACGCCGGGCTCTCCGACAGCGCGAGGATGTCGTCCGGCTGCAGCATGCCCTGCGTGGCCTCCTGGATGATCGGGAGGATGCCGGTGCGCAGCGTGATCATCTTCGTCTTGATCGGGACGCGGCGGGCGCCGACCGCGCGCTCGTCGACCGGCGGGATGTTCGGCGCCTTCTCGGGCGGCATCTCGCCGAAGTGCTGATGCAGCATCTGCCGGATCTGCTGGTTGCGCGCGTAGATCGACGCGCCGCGCTGCAGGATGTCGCGGGCGCCCGCCGGGTCGCCGGCCTCCAGCCGGAGCGACGCGAGAAGGGTGTAGTCCGAGGCGTACACCAGGTAGTCGGGGGCGAGCGCGATCAGCTCCGTCTGGTACTTCAGCGCACGCGGCTTGTCACCGCGGTCGACCGCCCACTTCGACAGGCGCTTGAGCGCGTGCCGCCGCAACTGGGAGTCGTTGACCACCGACTCGAGGATCGTCTCGGCGTCGTCGATCCACCCGCCGTCCTTGAGGACGTCGGCCAGCGTCAGGGCGTACCACGGGATCGTCGGGTACTTCTCACGCGCCTGCCGGACGATCTGCGCGGCCCGGCCGTAGTCGCCACGCCACTTGTAGACCTCGGCCAGCGCCGCCGTCGCGAACCGCGTGTCGCCGCCGGCCGCGACGGCCTGGCCGGCGATCTGCTCGGCCTTCCGGTCGTCACGCTCGTTGGTGAGGACAAGCCAGGACAGCAGGGACAGACCGTCACCGTCGAGATCCGCTCGCTTCTGCTCGAGGAGCTGCTGGGCCTCCTCCGGCTTGCGGAGCCAGATGTCATAGGCGCGGCTGTTCGTGCTCATTGTCAGAACCTCATGCGTCGTCGGCGATCTGCGGGATCGGCCCATCATCGCAGAGTTTCGTGCCGGCCGACGCGGCGGTCGCGGGACACCGAGCTCGTCAAAGTGGGGGAGAGATGGACGAAGCAGGGGGGAATACGCAGGTTGTATGACCCGGGCTTGTCGCCCGCTCGATACCCTTGGGTCTCGTGGACCTCCTCGATTCATGGCGCGATCTTCCGGCCGCGCAGCAGCCCGACTGGCCCGACCCCGCCCGCGTCCGCGACGTCGCGGGCCAGCTGTCCAAGCTCCCGCCGCTGGTGTTCGCGGGCGAGTGTGACCAGCTCAAGGCGCACCTGGCCGCCGTGGCACGCGGTGAGGCGTTCGTGCTGCAGGGCGGCGACTGCGCCGAGACGTTCTCCGGCGCGACCGCCGACGACGTGCGCAACAAGCTGAAGACCCTGCTGCAGATGGCCGTCGTGCTGACCTACGCCGGGAGCGTCCCGGTCGTCAAGATCGGCCGGATGGCGGGCCAGTTCGCCAAGCCGCGGTCGAAGCCGTCCGAGGTGCGCGACGGCGTCGAGCTGCCCGCCTACCGGGGCGACATGGTCAACGGGTTCGACTTCACCCCGGAGGCCCGGGTGCCGAACCCGGAGCGCCTCCTGCGCGCCTACCACGCCGCGGCCGTGACGCTGAACCTCACCCGCGCCTTCACCCAGGGCGGCTACGCCGACCTGCGCCAGGTCCACGCCTGGAACCACGACTTCGTCGCCGAGAGCCCGGCCGGCCAGCGGTACGAACGACTGGCCGGGGAGATCGACCGGGCCCTGGCGTTCATGCACGCCTGCGGAGCGGACCCGGAGGAGTTCCACCGGGTCGAGGTCTACTCCAGCCACGAGGCGCTCCTGCTGGACTACGAGCGCGCCCTGACCCGCATCGACTCACGGTCCGGCCTGCCGTACGACGTCTCCGCGCACTTCCTGTGGATCGGCGAGCGCACCCGGCAGCTCGACGGCGCGCACGTGGACTTCATGCGCCACATCCGCAACCCCATCGGCGTGAAGCTCGGGCCGACCACGACCGCCGAGGACGCCCTCGCGCTCATCGACCTGCTCGACCCCGACCGGGAGCCCGGACGGCTCACGTTCGTCACCCGCATGGGCGCCGGGCGGATCCGCGACCACCTCCCCGCCCTGGTGGAGAAGGTCACGGCGAGCGGCGCCCAGGTCGCCTGGATCTGCGACCCGATGCACGGCAACACCTTCGAGGCGGAGAGCGGGTACAAGACCCGCCGGTTCGACGACGTGATGGATGAGGTCGCCGGCTTCTTCGAGGTGCACCGGGCGCTCGGCACCCACCCGGGCGGCGTGCACATCGAGTTCACCGGCGACGACGTCACCGAGTGCGTCGGCGGCGGCCACGACATCGTCGAGGACGACCTCCACCAGCGGTACGAGACCGCCTGCGACCCCCGGCTCAACCGCGGCCAGGCGCTCGACCTCGCGTTCATGGTCGCCGAGATGTACCGCACCGGAAAGTAGCGCGAGCGACCCGTCCGGGGCCGGCGGCCGTCACACGACGCGGACGGCGCCGGCGAACGGGCGGGTCGACAGGTCCGCGACGCGGACGTGGTCGCCGGTGTGCGGCGCGTGGATGAATTTCCCGTCGCCGATGTACATCCCCATGTGGTGGATATCGGAGTAGAAGAACACCAGGTCGCCGGGCTCGAGCTGGTCCCGGGAGACGTGGACGCCGGCGTTCCACTGGTCGCCGCCGTAGTGCGGCAGGTTGACGCCGACCTGCTTGTAGGCCCACATGGTCAGGCCGGAGCAGTCGAATCCCCGGCCGGGTGCCGCGCCGCCCCAGACGTACGGCACGCCGAGCTGCGACAGCGCGGCCCGTACGGCACCGACCGCCTTGCCGGGGCCGCCGGGGATGGGGGGCACCTTCTCGCCCTTGCCGGCGCGCTCGACGGCGTCGCGCAGCAGCGGCTTGCGGACCTTCTCCAGGTCGTGCTTGATGGCCGCGCGCTGCTGGGCGAGCTGGACCCTGAGCCGGGCCGCCTGCGCGGCGCGCTCCCGGGCGTCCTGGCCGGTCCACTGGGCGTTCTGGATGGCCTGGGTCAGCTGCCGGATCTGGGTGTCGTCCTGCTGCGTGAAGTAGTGCAGGGTCGCGGCCCGGTCGAGGACGGCGCGCGGGTCGGAGGCGGCGAGAAGGGCGGGGGTGTCGTCGTTGCTGCCGCTCATGTAGCGCATCGCGACGAACCGGCCGACCTTGTGCTGGATGGCCTTGAGCGCCTGCGCGGCCCGGGCCGAGGTCTGGCCGGCGACGACGGCCGCCCGCTGGGCCTGCTCCAGGCGTACCTTGAGGCCGTTGTACTGCTCGGTCAGCTGCTCCAGCTGGTTGTTCAGCTGGTCGGCGCGCTGGCGGAGCGCGTCGATGCGGGAGCCGGGCCGGGCGGTGTCCGCCATCGCGGGCGACGCGAACCCGGCGACGACGAGGGCCAAGGCCGCAGCGGCCGTACGGCAGCCCGCGCCCTTCGGGAGGCGGCGCGGGTCCGGTGCGAAGGCCACTGCGGCCGTACGGCGGGCCGTGGCCTTCGAGGGGCGGCGCGGGTCCTGCGTGGAGGCCACTGCGGCCGTGTGACGGCCGGCGGCCCTCTGCGGGTCGTGTGTGAGGGTCACGACGGCCGTACGGCGGGCCGTGCCCTTCCCGGGATGATGGGGATCGCGGCTGTCCGCAGGGTGCGATGACGCCATCCAGTGCTCCTCTCCTCAGGCCGCCTACCGGGTTAGCTGACGGGTTCGGACGGAAGAGAAGCCCTACCGCGCACCGTCGGCGACGGGCGCGGATTCACCCCGGATGCGAAGGCGGGAGGTGCCCCGTGGCTTCGCGAGTGGGTCCCCGGTTCCCCGTTGCGTCGGCTGACGCGACGGGCGATTCGGCGGTCCGGCCGTCTCTCGGCCGGTGACGACTCGCTGGAGATTAACGGATAGTGACGGGGCGACCAACGAGAACATGCGGAGATGGCCCGGGGGATCGGAGGATGGTCACTCTGGGTGATGCGGGGGCTGGTCCTTTGCGCCTAGACGCACGCGGTCCCCGCCCCTCCGGATCGGGAGGAAACGGGGACCGGCGTGACGTTCGGACGTGCTCGCTCAGGAGAGGACGGACTCGGCCTCGGCCTCGGAGCTGTTCTGGACCACCGCCGCGTGCAGGGTGTTCCAGAACGCCAGCTCGACGTCCTCCTCCAGCTCCGAGATCTTGCCCCAGAACTCCTTGTCCTCGGCCAGCGCGGCGGCCTCGGCGGACAGGATGGGCATGACCATGGTGCCGGCGTCGGCGGCGTCCAGATCGGCCACGCTGACCTCGGCGGGCAGCTCGACCGGCGTGCGGTGGTGCTTGCCGCGCTTGCGGACCCGGACGTTCGGCGCCGCGACGGGCACCTTCACCTTCGACTTGCCGACGGCCAGGGCCACCGTGCCGAACAGGACGACGGCGAGCAGCCCGGTGAGGGCGGCCTGCTGGTCCGGCAGGGAGGTCGGCGCGGGCGCCGGGTCGTGCGACGCGATCGTGCGCGTGTCGCCCAGCGCCGGGGCGTCCTGGCCGATCTCCTTGACCGCGGGCGTGGGGGCGGCGTGCTTAGGAGCGTACTTCTGGTCGTTCTGCGCCGTCTGCTGGGCGGTTACGGGGGCGGCCTTCACCTTCACCTTGGAGGGGTAGCCGAACCCGACGACCTGGCTGATGTCCCGGGTGGCGCGCAGCAGCGCGTTGTTGTGGTTGGCCTCGATCGTGTGCAGCGTGTGGCCGTCGACGCGCTCGACGATGCCGACGTGCTCGATGTCCCCGATGCTCTTGCCGCCCGACCAGGAGAAGAAGACGATCGCGCCGGGCTCGGCCTTGTGGCCCCAGGCGTGGTGCTTCTTGAACCACTGGGCGTGGTCGGGAGTGGAGGCGAACTGCCCGGTCCAGTCCTCGACGCCGGCCTTGTTGGCCGCCCACGCGAGGAACATGTCACACCAGGGAGCGTCCGTGTAGGAGGAGTCCTTGTCGACATGCTTGCCGTACCAGTCGCCGAATTTCGTGTAACCGTCGGCTTTCTCGTGGTAGCCGAGCTGGCTCTTGGCGACCTCTAGCAGTTTCTGACCTATTGAATCCATATCTCCCCTTAGGCCGCCTACCGGGTTAGCTGACGGGTTCGGGCCAGAGAGGAGCCCTACCGTGCGTGACGGATTCACCCCAAGGGACAGATGGGTCCCCGGCTCCCGCGCCGCTGGCTGCGCCGTCGGGATTAGGCGGTCGGCCTGCAACCCCCTGGTTGGAGGTTGGTCACAGCCCGATCTCGGCGAAATCTAGCCGAACTCTCGCAACAACGGCAACGCGTTCGGAAACGAAAGTCTGGCATCACTTGCTCACCGAGCGTAGCTGCGTGTGCCGCCCGCCGACCGGGCAACGCCCGAAAAGGTGCTCTCACGTGCGGCGCAGCCATTCGAGGACGTCCTGCGGCGGCGCCGAGAAAAGCCGAGTGCCGTGCCCGCCACCCGAAAAAAGTGACGAACACGGCACTCGGGCCGACGCTTCCTCAGTGGAAGTCGGGTCGCAGGATGTCGATCCCGCGGGTGTTGTCCGCGACGTAGACGTATCCGTCGTGCCAGTACGGCGCCCACGACATGGCGTCCGCGGGCCGGAAGTAGGCCACCTGCTTCGGATGCGCCGGGTCCCGCACGTCGAGGAAGCGGGTGCCCTGCGAGTAGAAGGACTGCACGAGGACGTCGTGGTGCACGGAGAAGTAGTGGGCCGAGCAGTCGTCGGTGTCCGTCCGGCTGCCCTCCTGGCCCGCCACGCTCCAGGTGCCGACCGTACGCAGGCGGAAGGGCTTGTCCGGAGTCGACCGCCAGCCCTCACCCCCGTACGAGCCGTGCAGCGAGGCGATCACCAGCCGGCCGTCGTCGGCGCAGCCGGGGTTGAACGCCTCCTCGGTGCCGTAGACGAGGTCGCCGCCGCCCGGCGCCTCGTGGGCGGTCGAGCCGACGGGCCGGAACGAGTTGTGCATGAACTTGGACGGCGCCGCGGTCTCGCTGATGCCGCCGCCCGCGTACGGGATCGGGTCCCAGGCGCGGGCCACGCGTACGGTCCGCTGGACGGGGTCCCAGTGTCGTCCCTGGGTCCAGTAGCCGCGGATGCCGCCGCGTCCGGACGCCCACGTCACCCCGGCCGCGTCCACCTGGATGTCGTGGACGTAGTCCGTGGTCCCGTCGTTGCGGCCCAGCTCGATCGGCTGGGCGAACGTGCGCGGATGCCTCGGGTCCCGTACGTCGGTGACCCAGACCGGGCGGCCGCCCCAGTCGGCGGGCATCCAGTCGGCCTTGGCCGGGCCGCCCGTCCAGAGGTACCGGCAGTCGTCGACGCAGCTCGTCGTGTGCCCGGCGGGGATCTTCTCGTACGCGAGCTGCACCGGCTTGGCAGGGTCGGCCAGGCTCACGATGTAGACGCCGGACTCGCCGGTGTGCGTGTTGCCGTTGAAGGCGCGCGGGTCGCGCGCCATGAAGACCAGCTTGCGGTGCGGGTCGGCCTCGGTGTCCTCCGTCTCCCACATGCCCGGCATGGACAGCGTCCCGAGCGCCTTCGGCGCGGCCGGGTCGGTGACGTCATAGGTCTTCAGGCCGAACTCCCCGGAGACGTACATCACCTTCCGGTGCCCGTACGTCAGGAAGCCGAGGGAGATCGCGCCCTTGGCGTCGGGGAGGGTGGCCGCGAGTCGCACTCCCTTCACGGCGCTGGAGGGCGGCAGCGGGGCGGCGTGGATCTGATGTGCGATGACGTCCTGCTGGACGGCGGGCTTGGTCGCCTGGTCATCGTCGTCGCCGCCGGGCGGGCAGGCGAGGGCGGGACCGGCCATCGTCACCACGGCGGTGGCCGCGGCCAGGACGGACAGGGACAGGGTGCGCAGGGCTGTCACATCTCTCCTCGGGTCTGGCGAAGGAGCATGATCTGACCGGACGCTATACAGCGCGGTCAAGAGGATCAAGGGCTCGGCGCGGCCACCGGGCTCGGCGGTGAGGTGCGCGGCCGGGAGGACGTCCCGCTCATCGTCGCCGTACGGCGATCCGCGTCGCGCTCGGAGCGCGGTCGTTCATCGCATCATTAACCGATCCTGAAGCGGGCCTTAAGCGCCTGTCGCCGCGGTTCCCCGGCCGCTTCGCTGGACACCTGACGCGGTCGTCACCGAAGAAGTCGTCACCGAAGAAGGGGAATTCGTGAACAGCAGGATGATCGGCAGAAGGTCGTTCCTCGCGTCCGGCGCAGTCCTCGGCGCCGCGGCGCTTGCCACGGGGTGCGCCCCCGCCACCCGGGCCCGGCGGACCTCGGCGACGGCGGGCGGCCTGCCGCTGACCGTCGTGAACCGGACGGGGCGGTACGCCGGCGGGTCGATCTTCATGTACATCGTCGGCGTCGACCCGGCGACCGGGACCCAGGGGCACGTGACGGCGGACGGCAGGTTCGTGCCGTGCGCGTCGTCGGACAACGGGTCCGGCGGCAACACCGACTACGCGATCCCGCTGCAGGGCTCGGGAGACACGACGGTCGCCCTCCCGAAGATGTCCGGCCGGGTCTACTTCTCGCTCGGCGACCGCCTGCGGCTGCGGGTTGTCACCGACGGCAACGGCAAACCGGCCCTGCAGTATCCGGCGGGCTGGGTGAAGACCGACCCGAACTACGGGATCCTGCACGACTGGATCGAGTTCACCTACAACGACGCCGGCATGTTCTGCAACACCACGATGGTCGACATGTTCAGCGTCCCGCTCGCCATCCGGCTCGCCGGGACGCGCACACAGACCACCGGCACCCTCGTCGACGGCGGCCGCGACCAGATCTTCGCCGCGGTGGCGAAGCAGCCGGAGTTCGCCCGGCTGGTCGTCGGGGACCGGATGCGCGTCATCGCGCCCGGTCATGGCATCGAGGCCGGGCTGTTCCCGGCGGACTACTACGACGCGTACATCAACGAGGTGTGGTCCAAGTACGGGGGGACGCCGCTGACGGTCCGGACCGACGCGGGCACGTTCACCGGGAAGGTCGCCGGGGACCGCCTGTCCTTCACCGGCGGAAGCCGGACGCCCGCGTCCATCGCCCGGCCCTCGACCCGCGACGTCCTCTTCTGCGACGGAGCGCTCGCGGCACCCAACGACGGGGTCACCGGCCCGGTCGCCGCGATCCTCGGCGCGGCGTTCAACCGGTCGACGCTGCTGTCGGACGCGAGCCAGCCGGTCACGGACGCCGCCCGGTTCTACCGGGCATCGGCCACCAACCACTACGCGCAGGCGATGCACGCGGCGTCCCGGGACGGCGCGGCGTACGGCTTCGCGTTCGACGACGTCGCCGGCCACGCCTCCTACATCCAGGACAACGCGCCCACCTCGGCGACCGTCACGCTGACGCCGTTCTGAGCCACGCCATGGTATTAATAATAAAATATGGTTAGTTGTTGGGACTTTATGGCCGGAATCGGTCAGCAGCGCCCTGTGGACCGATCCATCCTCCGCGCGGGCGCCCGGGAGCGGAGCCGCCGCCGAGGCGGCCCGCGCCCCGGACCACCGACGGCGACGGGCCAGGACGTCGGCGCAGGCCCCACCGCCCGCCCCGGCGTCCGCCCGGCCCCGGCGCTCGCTCGTCCGAGGGGTGCCCGGTCCCGCCTCACCGCTCCCCGGTCCGACGTATCGGGTACCTGTCAGCCCGGACGAGTGGCCGTTCGTCTTCCTGTTGAATCACGGGGGACGAGCGGGCCGGTGAGGGAGGGGCGACGGGCATGAGCGAGACGACGTCCGGGCGGTACGCCGGCCGGGTCGGCCTGGTGACCGGAGGAGCGTCGGGCATCGGCGCCGCGACCGCCCTCCGCCTGGCGGCGGAGGGCGCGGCGGTGCTGATCGTCGACGTGTCGCCCGACGGCGAGGCCGTCGCGAGCCGCGTCCGGGACTCCGGCGGCCGGGCGGTGTTCCTCGCCGGCGACGTCAGCCGGGAAGAGACCTGGGAGCGCGCCGCCCGTACGGCCGAGGAGTCGTTCGGCGCCGTCGACGTCCTGGTCAGCAACGCGTACGTCGTCGAGGTCGCGCCCGCGCACGCCATGTCGCCCGACTCCTGGCGCCGCCAGATCGACGTGTGCCTGACGGCCGCGTTCCTGGGCGCGCGACGGCTCCTGCCCGGCATCGCCGAGCGCCGCGGCGCCATGGTGATCACCTCGTCGGTGCACGCCCTCGTCGGGCTGCCCGGCCACCCGGCGTACGCGGCGGCCAAGGGCGGCCTCGTCGCGCTGACCCGGCAGCTCGCGGTGGAGTACGGCCCGGCTGCGCGCGTCAACTGCGTCATCCCCGGCCCGATCATGACCGCCGCCTGGGACCGCGTGGCCGAGACCGACCGGGCGAAGAGCGTCCAGGCCACCGTGCTCCAGCGGTTCGGCGAGCCGGACGAGGTGGCCGCGGCGATCGCGTACCTCGCCTCGCCGGACGCCTCCTACGTCACCGGCACCGCCCTGACGGTGGACGGCGGCTGGAGCGTTACAAAGGACTCGGCGTGACGCGTGGCGCAGGGCGGCTCCGAGGCAGTGGATCGCGGCCGGGGGATGGCGGCGGCATGACGCGTGGTTCCGGGCGGGCCGGGCGCCGTGGATGCCGGTCGGGGGATGGCGGCGGTGTGACGCGTGGTTTCGGGCGCGGTGGGTGGCGGTCGGGGGATGGCGGCGTGATGCGTGGTTTCGGGCGGGGCGGGCGCGGTGGGTGGCGGCCGGGGCGCGACAGGGCCCTCGGCGGGACGCGTCGCGCCGAACGGGACGGGGGCTGACGTCGTGGCGTCCTACAGCGGCCGTGGGCTGCACGGACAGACCGTCGAGGCCGTCGCCAACATGATCTTCACCGGGGAGTTCTCCGACGAGGACTGCATCGACATCGCCGGGCTGCAGGACAGGCTCGGGGTGAGCTCCACGGCGCTGCGCGAGGCGCTGAAGGTCCTCGCGGCCAAGGGGCTGATCTCCGCCCGGCCCAAGCGCGGCACGTTCGTCCGGCCCCGGGCGGACTGGAACCTCCTGGACGGCGACGTCATCCGGTGGAAGTTCGCCGCCGGACCGGACGACGCCTTCCTCCACGACCTCCACGAGATCCGGTGCATCATCGAGCCGAGCGTCGCCGGGCTCGCGGCGCGACGGCGCGACGCCGCGCAGCTCGCGGCCCTGCAGAAGGCACTGGAGCGGATGGACCGGGCGCGCGGGAACGTCGACGCCACGACAGCCGCCGACCTGGAGTTCCACCGGGCGCTCCTCGTCGCCAGCGGCAACGAACTGCTGATCAGGATGGACGTCATGATGGGCGCCGGCCTGGCGAGCCGCGACGCGCTCGTGCACAGCGCGGCCGGCACCGCCGACGCGGTGCCGAGCCACCGCGCGGTGCTGGAGGCCATCCGCGCCGGAGACGCCGGCGCCGCCGAGGAGGCCATGCGCGCACTCCTCCTGCAGTCCTGGCGCGACCTGGACCGGGTCCGCGGCGAACATCGGGTCCACGACGAACACCGCGTGAACACGCGTACGGAACGGGAAGATCGGGGCAGAGAACAGGAATGAAGATCGCCAGGATCGAGACGTTCCTCGTCCCGCCGCGCTGGATGTTCTGCCGTGTCGAGACCGACGACGGCCTCGTCGGCTGGGGCGAACCCGTCGTCGAGGGCCGCGCCGAGGTGGTGCGCACCGCCGTCGACGTGCTCGCCGAGTACCTCATCGGCCAGGACCCACTGCGGATCGAGGACCACTGGCAGGTGCTGACCAAGGGCGGCTTCTACCGTGGCGGCCCCGTACTGTCGAGCGCGGTCGCCGGACTCGACCAGGCGCTGTGGGACCTCGCGGGCCGGTACTACGGGGCACCGGTGCACGCCCTGCTGGGCGGGCCGGTCCGCGACCGGGTCCGCGTCTACGCCTGGGTCGGCGGCGACGAGCCCACGCGCCTCCGCGACGCGCTCGCCGAGCAGGTGGAGGCCGGCTTCACCGCCGTGAAGATGAACGTCTCCGGCCGCCTGTCCCGCGTGCCCACCGCGGCGGAGATCGGCGAGATCGTCGAACGCGCCGAGATCGCCCGCGACGTGCTGGGCCCCTCACGCGACTTCGCCCTCGACGCGCACGGCCGCGCCACGGTGCCCGCCGCCCGGCGGATCATCGCCGCCGTCGCGCCCCTGCACCCCATGTTCGTGGAGGAACCGGTCGCCCCCGAGTACCTCTCCCGGCTCGGTGAGCTGGCGAGCGGCACCACCGTTCCGCTCGCGCTCGGCGAACGCCTGTACTCCCGCGCCGACTTCCTGCCCGCCCTCCAGGCGGGCCTGTCGATCGCCCAGCCCGACCTCTCGCACGCCGGCGGCATCTCCGAGACCCGGCGCATCGCCGTACTGGCCGAGACGTTCGACGTGCAACTCGCGCCGCACTGCCCCCTGGGGCCGATCGCGCTGGCCGCCAGCCTGCAGGTCGCGTTCGCGACGCCGAACTTCCTGATCCAGGAACAGAGCGCGGGCATCCACTACAACACGGACGCCGAACTGCTCGACTACGTTCTCGACCGGGCGCCGTTCACGTTCACCGACGGGTACGCCGCGCGGAGCGACCTGCCCGGCCTCGGCGTCTCCGTGGACGAGGCCGCGGTCCGCGAGGCCGACCGGCGCCCCCATGCCTGGCGCAACCCGGTATGGCGGCACGACGACGGATCCCTGGCCGAGTGGTGACCACGGAGACCGTGATCGACGCGACGGCACCGGCCCGACCCGTGACCCGACAGCGTCGGGCAGGGGCCGTGACCGGCAGCGCGGAGCCCCGGACGGGCCCGTGCGGTGTTCCCGGTGGTGCCGGGGACGGTCGTGACCGGCAGTGCGGACCTGGGGCGGTGCCAGCCGGTGGTGTTGGGAAGGGCGACCGGCTTGACGGACGTGCGACGGGCCGGTGACCCGGCAGCGACAGAAGGACGGTGATCTCCATGACCGAGCCGACGAGACTCGACGGGACGGAACTGCTCGCGGCGTTGCGCGCCCGGCGGATCCTCGGAATCATCCGAGGCCGTGACCCGGACGCGTCCGTACGGGCCGCCGTCGCCCTGGCCGAGGAGGGCGTCGACCTGCTGGAGGTGTCGCTCACCGGCGCGGACGCCCTGGCCGTGATCACGCGGATCCGCGCGGAGCTGGGGCCGGACTTCCGGCTCGGGGCGGGCACCGTGCTGCACGCGGAGGACGCCGACGCCGCAGTCGGCGCAGGCGCGTCGTTCGCGGTGACCCCGGCGATGGGGGAGGGCGTCACCCGGGCGATCGAACGGGGGATGCCGGTCCTGGCTGGGGCGCTCACGCCCACGGAGCTGTGGCAGGCGCACCTGCTCGGGGCCACGGCGGTGAAGATCTTTCCGGCAGCTCAGTACGGACCGGGCTACCTCCGTGCGCTGCGGGACCCGTTCCCGGACGTCCCTCTCATCCCCGTGGGGGGTGTGGACGCCGAGCACGCGGAGGAGTACCTCGCGGCCGGCGCCGTCGCGATCGGTGTCGCCTCCCCGCTCGCCGGTGACGCGCCGCACGGCGGCGACCTCGCCGCCCTGCGCGAACGCGCCCGCCGCTTCCGCGACGCCGTGGCAACCTGGACCACGTGAAGTGCCGCGACGCGTCGCGAGGGAAGGCACAACGGATCGCCGCGATGACGGCCCGCTGCCGGAGGCCGCGGTCGGCCGATCGACCATGGTGAGAGCAGGGGAGGGGCGTCGGCGTGATGCGACGTGTGTCCCTGGCCGGGGTGATGGTCCGGTGGGCGGCGGCGGTGAATGCAGGGAAGGGATGTCGGCGTGATGCGACGTGTGTCCCTGGCCGGGGTGATGGTCCGGTGACCGGCGGCGGTGAATGCAGGGGAGGGGCGTCGGCGTGATGCGACGTGTGTCCCTGGCCGGGGTGATGGTCCGGTGACCGGCGGCGGTGGACGCAGGGAAGGAGTGCCGGCGTGACGCGACGACGGTCCGTGGGCGGGCGCCGGCGGGCGACCGGCGGTGACGAGGACAGGGGAGGCACCCGGATGGGCGACGACCGGAGGATCGAGGTCGTCACGATCGGCGAGACGATGGCCGCCTTGCGCGGCGACGGCCCGCTCCGGCTGGGCGGTCCGCTCACCCTCTCGATGGCCGGCGCGGAGACGAATGTCGCGATCGGCCTGGCGCGTCTCGGGCACCGTGTCCGCTGGGCCGGTGTGGTGGGCGCCGACGAGCTCGGTGAGCTGGTCCTGCGCACGCTCCGGGCCGAGGGCGTCGACGTGACGACGGTCCGGTCCGATCCCACGGCACCGACCGGCCTGCTGCTGCAGGAGCATCGGGTCGCCCACATCACCCGCGTGCACTACTACCGCTCGGGATCGGCCGGATCGGCCTTGCGGGCCGACGACGCGGAAGCGGCGCTCACCGGCGGCGAGCCGCCCCGCGTCCTGCACGTCACCGGCATCACGCCCGCCCTCGGCCCGGACCCCCGGGTCACCGTCGAACGCGCCGTACGCCGTGCCCGCGAGGCCGGCACCCGGGTGTGTCTCGACGTGAACTACCGCTCCCGCCTGTGGGCGCCCGACCTCGCCGCCCGGGTGCTCGGCGAGCTCCTGCCGTACGTCGACATCCTCATCGCCTCCGACGACGAGCTCCCTCTGGTGGCGGGCGGGGAGACGGGCGAGGAGCGCGCGGTCGGTCAGCTCCTCGCCCTCGGGATCGACGAGGTCGTCGTCAAGCACGGCGGCGCGGGCGCGCGGGCCTGGTCGGCCGCGGGTTCCGTACGGCTGCCGGCGCGCACCGTTCCGGTGACCGGCACGGTCGGTGCCGGTGACGCATTCACCGCCGGTTACCTGTCCGGCACGCTCGACGGCCTGCCGATCGAGGACCGGCTCGACCGCGCCGTCACCGTGGGGGCCTTCGCCGTGGCCGCCGCCGGCGACTGGGAGGGCTTGCCCACCCGGGACGAACTCGCGCTCCTGGCCGCCCCGGACGGCACCACCCTTCGCTGACCGAGGCGTCGAGACGGCGCCGGCTCCCCGGGCGAGCCGGTGCTTCCGGCCCGCCCGGTGCGGCTCGGTGAGGTCTCCTGACCCGACCGAGGAGGGTGCCCGACGTCGCCTGGGCGCCGCGCGTGTGCGTGACAGTTCGCTACCGGATCGCTACCTGCTGATCCGACCGGCGAGCCTGAGGGACGCGGCCTCGCCCGCTCAGGCGCGTGCGTGGGCGCGGACGGCGTCCTCGATCGGCGTGTCGCCGCCGACGAGTTCGAGGGTCTGCCTGGTCGTGCCGGGGCTGTCGAGCAGCGCGACGATCACCGCCGCCACGTCGGCGCGGGTCACCGCGCCGCGCGGCACGGACTCTGCCAGCAGCACGCGGCCGGTGGCCGGGTCGTCGGTCAGCCGGCCGGGGCGCAGGATCGTCCAGTCGAGGTCACGCTCGCGCAGGTCCTCTTCGGCGGCCGTCTTGGCGTTGATGTAGGCGGCCCAGACATCGTCGCGGCCCGGCACCGGGGGCTTGCCGGCGCCCATGGAGGAGATCTGCACGAACCTCCGGACCCCGGCCCGCTGCGCCGCGTCGGCCATCAGCGCCGACGCGGCCCGGTCGACGGTGTCCTTCCGGGCGGCGCCGCTGCCGGGCCCGGCGCCCGCCGCGAACACCACCGCGTCGGCCTGGTCCAGGTGGACCGCGACGTCCTCCAGGCTCGCGGACTCCAGGTCACAGACGACGGGGGCCGCTCCGGTGGCGGTGACGTCGGCGGCGTGGTCCGGGTTGCGGATCAGCCCGACGACGCCGTCGCCACGCGCGGCGAGCAGCCTTTCGAGACGGAGGGCGATCTTCCCGTGCCCTCCTGCGATGACGATTCTCATGCGCCTCACAACGCCCTCAGGTGGTGACGATCTTCCCTCGAACGGCCGCTCACGCGATCTCCAGCACGATCTTGCCTCGGGTGTGGCCCTCGGCGTTCAGGCGCTGGGCCTCGCCCGCCTCGACGAGCGGGAAGGTCTTCGCGACGGTGACGGTCAGCCGTCCGTCGTCGACGAGGCCCGCGAGCGCGGAGAGATCCGTGGGGTCCGGCCGTACGAAGACGTACCGCCCTCCGCGGTCGATGACGGACGGGTCGATGATCGACGCCCAGCGGCCCTTGTCGGTCAGCAGATCGGGGGTGACCTCGATCGCCGCGCCGCCGACCAGGTCCAGGGCGGCGCTCACCCCGCCCGGCGCGAGGCGGCGCACCTCGTCGGCCAGGCCCGGCCCGTACGCGACCGGCTCGGCCCCGAGCTCGCGCAGGTGATCATGGTTGCGCGGGCTCGCCGTGCCGATGACGCGGGCGCCCTTGGCCCGGGCGATCTGCACGGCGAACGAGCCGACGCCACCGGACGCGGCGTGAACGAGCACCGTGTCCTCCGGCGTGATCGTCAGGGCCTTCGTGAGCGCCTGGTACGCGGTGAGCCCCGCGAGCGGCAGCCCGGCCGCCTCCGCCCACGACAGGCCCCTCGGCTTGCGGCCCAGCGTGCGCACCGGCGCCGAGACCAGCTCGGCGTACGTCCCGCGCTCGAGGTGGTCCTCACGGACGTAGCCGATGACCTCGTCGCCGGGTGAGAACTCGCTGACGGCCGGCCCGACCCGCTCGACCACCCCCGCCAGATCCCATCCGGGGATGATCGGGAAGTGGGTCGGGAACAGGGCGTCGAGGTACCCCTCCCGGATCTTCCAGTCCACCGGGTTCACTCCGGCCGCCTTCGCCCGTACGAGCACGGAGTCCGGACCGACCTTGGGCTCGGGCACGTCGGTGAGTTCGAGCACCTCGGGCCCGCCGTATCGCTGCATCGTTATCGCTTTCACACACTCAGCGTTACCCGAGCCCCGTCGCTCACACCTCCTCAGTGCCGTGTCGCGCCCGGCAGCGGATGTTCCGGGGGCGTGTCGGTCCAGCCGGCGGTCCGCTTCAGATCGAGGTACTGGATGGTCCCCGGGGTCGCCTTCGGGTTCATCGCACCGTGCCGGATCACCACGACGCGGGTCGCCATGAGGAAGTCGCTCGACGGGCGGATGAGGAGCTGCCACTCCAGGGTGCCGAGCGCGGAGGTGTGCTCGGTCATCGCGACGCCGAGCGCGGGCCGGCCCAGCGGGTCGCGCACCTGGCCGAGGCTGCGCACTCCCGGCAGACCGGCGAGCATCCGGTAGACCGCCGCCCGCACCGGTGGCGCGAGCGGACGGCTGTCGGCGTTCAGCAGCTTGGCGCCCTCGCGGAACAGCCACACGTCCGGATGCGCCGGCATGGCGTCGTGGTCGCGCATCCATTCCAGCATCGCCATGCGCAGCCGGGCCGGGTCGGTGGGCAGCCGCGCCGGATCGCCCTCGTAGATCGTGTTTCCCGCGAGTTCCGGCCCGTCCGGCATGTCGGGGACGTTGATGCCGTAGTCCGGGTCGGTGTTCTCGTTGGGCTGGGGAGATCCGTCCGCCCGGTACGCGGCCGCGTCGGCGGCGGAGACCGGCTGGAGCCTGGTCCCGCCCGTGTCATAGGAGACGACGCCTTCACCGTCCCGCCGGTCCGTCGGATACCAGCTCTCCGTGGGATAGCTGGCGAACAGTGTGTACCGGTGACCGCGATGGTCGCGGTAGAGGGTCTGCCCGACCTCCCCTTGTGTGTGCCAGAACCGTCCGGTGTTCGTCGCCTCCGCCTCCTGCGCGGCCGCCATCAGCACGGCATTCGCCGGTCCGGACGTGACGTACCGCTGCTTGGGAATGGAGTCGGGGACCAGGAGGTCCCACAGCACCACGGCGGCCACCGCGAGTGCGACCACCGGGATCGCCCACCGGCTCGTACGGGCCCGCGGCGCCCGGGGGCGTGAGTGCGGCGGTGCCGGTTCTTCGAGGATGCGCCGCAGCAGGGCTTCGGCCCGCGGCGAGGCGGCCGTGTCACCGAGGTCGTTCTCCGGAATCGGGTTGGCCGCCGTCAGCCGGTCGTGCAGGTCCTTCATCGAGACTCCTCCGAGCGCTGGGTCCGTACGGCGGCCGGAGCGGCGGAACCCCTCACCGGCGGGCCGTCGAGCAGGGCGGCCAGGCGTTTGCGGGCGCGGTGGGCCCGGACCTTGAACGCGGTCACCGAGCACCCGGTCACGTACGCGGCGCTGCGATGGTCGAGGCCCTCCCAGCTCAACAGCAGCAGCGTCTCCCGGTCCCTCGGCGCCAGCTCGGCCAGCGCGGCGCGCAGCTGCACGTCCTCGACGACGCCGGTGGCGTGATCCGGTACCTCCAGGTGGCCCGCGGCGAGATGACCCGCGACGCGGCCGGCGAGGCGCACCTGCCGCCGAACCGATCGCCGCTGGTTGGCCAGGCAGTTGTGGGCCGTCCGGTACAGCCAGGGCAGCGGGTCGTCCGGCAGCCGGCCGATGTGCCGCCACGCGGCGGTGAACGTCTCGGCGACGACGTCCTCCGCGTGGCCCTCCTCGGTTCGGCGTAGGGCGTACGCCAGGATCCGGGCGTGATATCGCCGGAACAGCGCCGTGAACCGATCCGCCTCGTCTTCATCGCTCATCTATGAGATCTCCGCCTCGCATCCGCCGTTGCCATCCCTCTGTTAGGTCCGGCGCACCGGAGGTGGTTACGGCCGATCTTTTCGACGAGAGGACGGGGCCCGGCGGACGATCAGTGGAACCGGGCGTATCCGGCCAGCCCCAGGAGGATCAGTGCCGCCGGGCCCAGCACCAGCAGCGCGGTGAGCAGGGCACCGCGGCCGAGCTGATATCCGAGGGGGATGAGACGTTCCGGCCGTCCGGCGGCGCGCCAGGGACCACCCGGTTCGGCAGCGACGGGACGCTCGGTCGTCGCACGACGCTCGGTGGCGGCAGACCGGCCGTCGGCAAGCCGATCCCCCGCGCCCTCGTTATCGGCAGATTGGCCGTCTGTGGACCGGCCTCCGTCGGCAGGTCGGCCGGCCGCGGGCTCGTTATCGGCGGACCGGCCTCCGTCGGCAGGTCGGCCGGCCGCGGGCTCGTTATCGGCGGACCGGCCTCCGTCGGCAGGTCGGCCGGCCGCGTGTCCGTCACCGGCGGACCGGACGCCCGCAGGCGGATTCCCGGCAGGCCCGGCGTGCCCGCTCTGGTCGCCGGCATGCCGGTCTCCGCAGGTCCGGCTTCCGCCCCCCTCCGGACCTGTCGGGGTCCTTCCGGCGAGGTGCTCGTCCGTGCCGTCCGTCACCGGGGACGTCGAACCGGCGGGCACCGGGCCCCCCTGCTCCTGAGGCTGCCCGCCGATCGGAAGCCCGGCCGCCCAGCCGAACAGGTCGGCCAGCGCGGCCGGCGAAGTGTCGAGGCCGGAGGCGAGGTACCGGACCTCGCCCGCCGTGTGTTCGAGCGTGCGGATCGTGTTGCCCAGTCCGACGCCCTCCAGCCAGCCGCGTACGTCCTGATCGACGCCCTGCCCGACCGACGTCCTGCGCAGGACGTCGGCCTTGGTGACGACCACGGCGATGCGGCGCTGCCGGCCCTGGTCGTCGCGGGAGCGCAGGTCGGTCAGCAGGCGTTGCAGCGTGTCGGCGGGGTCCTCCTCGGAGGTCGCGGTCGACGCCTCCACGAGCAGGCGTTCCTCCCAGGACAGCGCCGGGCGCAGTTCGGGCAGGGCGAACGGGTCGATGACGAACAGCAGCGCCTCGCCGTGGTCGAGGTAACGCAGCCGTTCGACCCGCGTCGCGCCGGTGTGCAGCTCACCGGCCGGGTCGAACAGGTAGAGGATCCGGTGCCCGGCGGGCAGGGCCAGGTCCAGCATGGTCGCAGCGGGCAGTTCGGGCCCGGTCTTGGCCGGTCGCCCGCCGCCGTCGAGCTCGGCCAGGGCGTCGGCGTAGGCGCGGGCGTCGCGGGCCTCGGCGAACTCCGCGCGCCCACCCGCTCCGGCGGCACCGGCTCGCAGGGCGCGCACGGCCAGGAACATCAGCGTGGTCTTGCCCGCGGCCGGCCCGCCGACGAACGGCAGCGGCTCGACGCGGGCCCGCCCGATCCGGCCGGGCAGCCGGCGTTCACAGTGCGGGCAGTACGCGCTGAGCCGGAACCGGCCGAGCAGGATCATCGTGGGCAGCCGGGCGCCACAGCGGCACACGTGGTGCAGCGCGCCCAAGCGGTTCGGGATGAGCCGGAAGTGCCGTGCGTCGCAGCGCGGGCAGGCGTACGCGGGCAGCGCCAGCCGCTGGTAGCAGCCCGGATGGGGGCAGGCCAGCAGAATCCGGCGGTAGGCCGCCCAGACGCGTTCGACCGCGCCGAGCACGACGACGCAGACCGACCAGCCCACGAGGCCGGCGCCCGCCACCAGGACGGTCACCACCGCGAACACCAGGCCGGCGACCGCGAGCGGCAGTGCCGCCACTAGGACGCCCGCGCACAGCGCCAGCCAGAGCGGGAACAGCGCGAGCCCTTGGGGGAGGGCGAGCATCCGCGCGGTCAGCGTGGTGACGCCCCAGCGCGCCCGCTCGAGGCACCACGGGACCGTGCCGAGCGTCACCGCCCGGGCGTCCCGCCACACCTGACCGAGCAGATACTGCGGATAAGCCGGATCCCGAGGCCCGGCGGCCGGACGAGGGAGCGGAGAGGGCCCGTCGACGGCGGTGGCCGTCAGGGCCCGCCACGCGATGAGGAAGAACCGGCCGATACCGGCACACGTCGCCGCGACCAGCGCCGCGGGGGCCGCGAACGGCACGACGAACACGAACTCGGCCCAGACCAGACCCACCCACAGCAGGAACGCCACGGCGTAGACGACGGGCATGACCTCACGCTCCCCGCCGCCGTGACCCCCGCCACGCCGCGGCCAGCCCAGGGTCGCGGTCGGCGAGCGCCGACTCGATCTGCCGCCGGCCGAACCGCCCGAGCCCGTCCGCCCACCTCTCCAGCGGCGCGGCGGTGACGTTCGCGTCCGCGAGGCGTACGCCGATCTCCGCCAGATCAGCGCGGGCACGCCGGTCCAGGCCGGCGGCGAGCCAGTGCCGGATCAGAGCGTCGCGTACGGCGCCCGGCGCCGCGATCAGCACCCGCGCGCGTGCCAGGGGCGTGCGACCGGCGAGGACCCGTGCGACACCGGCCAGCGCGCGCTCGGCGAGAGCGGCGCCGGCCCCGACGCCACCTTCGGTCTCGTCGCCTCCGTCCCGGCCCGCTGGTGGTTCGCCGGGCCGCATGGCCGCGAGGAACCGGGCGACGTCCTCCTCCGGGCCCGCCCGCAACACGTCGCCGTAGGCCAGGACGGTCCGCGCGGCGTCGGCAAGGTCGGGCAGCCGCTCATCGATCAGCCGCGCGAGCCGCACCGTCTCCTCGGCCTCGAGCGGTACGACGTCGAACACCCTGCGCGGCAGGCCGCGCAGGACGGCGAACCGCGGCAACACCGGCGCGAGCCGTTCGACCAGCCACCGGCACTCGGGCACCGTCGGCGGCTCGCTCCACAGCACGCCGAGCAGTTCTTCGAGGTCCGGCAGGCCGTGGACCTCGAGCGCGATCAGCCCCGCGGTGGCCGTCAGGCGGTCCGCGCACGCGGAGAGGACGAGCCCGCCGGTGCGCGGAGCGCGGGTCCAGTCCCGATCGCCCAGGGCGGCACACGCCTCCGGCGTCAGCATCGCCCGCCGCACCGCCGCAGGAGCGGACTCCGCCCCGGTCACGACTCCGGCGACCATCGCCTCTCGCCAGGCACCGGGAGTGGCCCGAATCGCGGCGGCCACCTCGCCGTCGCCTCGGCGCGCGCAGGCGGCCGCGGCCGCGACCACCCCGTCGGCGTCGATCGCGCCCCCGACCCGGTCCGCCAGACCGACGACCCCGGCGAGCATCCCCAGGTCGGCCGCCTCGGCGATCGCCGTCCGGAACTCCTTCGGAAGCCCGCCGCGCAGCCGTACCGCGGGCAGCCGCCGCCGCGCACCCGGCTCGGCCAGCGCCAGCCGCACGCAGTGCTCGGCGGCCTCCGGTACGGCGTCCGCGAGGGCCGCCGTCAGGTCGAAGCCGAACGCGGGCAGCACGGGCGGCACGGCCGACCGCACCCAGCCCGGCACCCCCTGATCACGGACGAGCCGCGCGGCCACCTGCTGCTCCGCGGCCGACACGGACGTGTCCCCCCGGCACAACGCCAACAGCGCCGCCGCACCGTCCAGTCGGGAGACACCACCTGACCGGTCGGGAGTCCCTGGCGCCGCGCCGTCGGCCGGCGAGACCCGGCGCGCGCCATCACTCCCACCCGCCGCCGAGCCGCCCGGCGGAGAGACCGGCCCCGACTCGCCGGAGTGGTCTCCCTCGGATGCGCCGCTGGTGACCCGCGCCGCCGCACCCTCCCCAGGGAAGGCCGGATCCGAGCCACCCTCCTCGCCGATGACTTCGCCGACGGCGTCGATGCCGTCCAGGTCGCCGGTTCGCCAGCAGTCCGCGATCACCTGCGCGAACCGGCCCGGCGGCGTGCCGGGGCGCACGAAGGGTTCGTCGAAGCGGAAGCCGCCCTCCGGGCAGGCGGCCGGGACGGTGCCGACGACGAGGTACGGCGCGGCCTCCGGATCGGCGGTGTAGGTGATGAAGGACAGGCCGGCCGCCATACCGGCGGGCAGTGAGTACGACACCACCGCGATCCAGCGGGCGATCAGCTCGGCGTCCTCGGCGACGAGGACCACCCGTCCATGCCCCGCGACCAGCACGGTCGTCACGGCGTCGAGGACGGAGGCGAGGCGGTCGTGGGCGCGTTCGCCGTCCAGCCACGCGACCAGTGACTCCGGGTCGAACGCCGCGCCGGGCGGCAGCCCGGCCGACGGATCCCAAGACGACGCGCCGTCCCCTTCCGACTCCTCAGGAGACGGGCCGCCAGGCGAGGCGTCGCGCAGAGTGGCGTCGCGCAGAGTGGCGTCGCGCAAAGGGGCGTCGCGCAAAGGGGCGTCGCGCAAAGGGGCGTCGCGCAAAGGGGCGTCGCGCAAAGGGGACTCCCCGTTCGGGGAGTCCCGCAGAGAGACGTCCCACAGGGACGAGTCCCCTGTCGCGGTGTCGCGCGAGAGGGAATCCCTCGGCGCGGCACCGCGCAACGACGAGTCCTCCAGCGAGGAGTCTCGCAAGGCAGAGTCCCACAACGGGGAGTCCCAGAATTCGATCGGCCGCAGACCCGCCATCTCCTCCGGGGTCGCGACGACGGCCTGCCCGAGAAAGTTGCCGTACCGGCCGGAGTAGTCTCGGCCGGTGTAGCGGCAGCGGGCCAGCACGGCGTACGTGCCCTCCCGCCCGTAGACGAGCGCGGTGGGAAAGCCCGCCAGCTCGTCGGGGCCGGGAGCGGACGAGGCCCCCGGCGGCGGGTGGTACGTCATGTACGGCGTGACGGCGCGGGCGACGTCCGGCGGCGTGCCCGGACTCATCGCGACGAACTGGAACCCGGACCGTCCGGTCGGACCCCGGGCGGCCGACGTGTAGGTCAGCCGCCAGATCATCTGCGCCCCCGGTCGAGCGTCTCGACCGCGCCTGCCCATCGGCGACGACACGTCAGCTGCCGGATCATCTGCGCCCCCGGTCGAGCGTCTCGACCGCGCCCGCCCACAGTCGACCACTCGCCAGCCGCCGGATCATCCGCGCGCTCCGTCGAGCATCCCGAACCGGTACAGCAGCCACAGCAGCGGGTCCTCGACGCGGTGCGGCCGGATGCCGCCCGTACCGACGGCCCCGTCGCGTGGCACGCCGCCGAGCGCGGACACGCCGAACAGGCCGTACTCGGCGTATTCGTGGCCGAGGTAGCGGTCCAGTTCGCCGGCCTGCCAGTCGTGCAGCAGCGCCCGGACCTGCTCGTGCACAGCCTCCCGGTCGTCCAGGTCGAGCACGTCGGACCGGTCGCGCTGCCGCTCCAGCGCCCCGTCCAGCGGCAGCGCGTCGATCTTGGTGAGGGCCACGGCGGCGGGCACCGGCAGCCGCCTGCCGTGCGGAACGTCGCGCCCGGCGCGCAGCAGCTCGGTGACCCGGGCGATGACGTTGACGGGATCGCCGTCCGGGTCGCCCTCCCCGCTCTTCAGTTCGAGCGGGTCGACGAGGAAGATGATGGCGTCCGCCGCGGCGAGGTACCGCAGGTGCAGGTCGGTGACGTCACGGCTGCGCAGGTCCTCGCCCGCCGTGTCGAACAGCACGAGCGTCAGGGACATGTCGCGCTGCCGCAGGTGCCGGCGACGGGTGCGGGTCAGGAGGTACACCAGCGGGTCGCGCGGCGCGGTCACGGCGCTGGCGGTCGCGGCCAGCAGCCGCCGCTCCCCGAACAGCGGGCGGTGGAAGTCGCGCTTGTAGCGCTCGATCGTCCGGTCGTCGCAGGCGACGAGCGAGGTGCCGAGCTCCGCGCCGATCCGGTGGGACAGCTCGTGCAGCAGCACCGCGATGTAGGTGCTCTTGCCGGAGTTCTTCGCACCCACCAGCGCCACGATCTTGCCCGGCGTCTCGCAGTACGCCGCGGGCAGCGGGTTGTGGCACTCGGGGCACGCGCGCCGGGCCGTCGTCTGGCCGCATTCGGGACAGACGGCGCGCCGCGCCGGCGCCCGGCCGATCCGCAGGCGGCCCGGCTCCGGCGGCGCGAACACCGGGGGCAGCGACGCGGTCGCCGTGGACCCGGTGTAGGCGGCCAGCCTCTCGTCGAGCCGTGGCGCGCAGCCCGGCCCTCGGCCGGGACTGCCCGCACAGCGGAACGCGATGCGCTCCCGCGCCACCCGCGCGAAGCAGTAGGGACAGGTGACGGACGCCATCAGTCTTCGCGCTCCACTCGGGCCACCCGCTGCGGGAGGCGGCATGGACAGCTGCGGGACGCTGTCCGGCTCGCGTGCTCCGGCCGAGGTGCCCTCCGTACGAGGCGGCGCGGACAGGTGACGGACGCCGTCCGGCGCGTGTGCTCTGGCCGGGGTGCCCTCCGTACGAGGCGGCGCGGACAGCTGCGGGACCCCATCCGGCTCGCGTGCTCTGGCCGGGGTGCCCTCCGTACGAGGCGGCGCGGACGGGTGACGGACGCCATCAGCTCTCGCGCTCCGGTCGGGTCGCGCTTCGCATCAGGCATCCCCTTCCGGTGTCGCGTCGCGGGTCTCCCATCAGTCCACCTTCAGGTGGCGGACCGGGGGGTCGCGCAGGTCGATTGTGTCGTCTTCGGCGAAGCAGCGCAGCCAGAACGGCCGGGGCAGCCGAGGCAGCGTCACCTCCAGGCGCGCGGGCACGTCCAGGTCCTCCCAGGACATCACGGTCCGTCCGTCGGCGGGCCGCTGCGGCATGGGCCCGGATCGGGTGACGAGGAGGAGCCGCCGCAGGCGTACGGGGGCCGCGGCGGTCAGCGTGACGGTGAGGGGACCCCGCAGGCGGGGGCGGCGTACCTCGTAGGCGACGGTGGTACGGCCGGGCACCACGGTGGTCATGGGAGTGCCGGTGACGCGCCGTCCGTGGGCGGTCGCCGCGGCGGCGACCTCGATGGTGACCGTCTCGTCCGGGGGAGCCGGGAGGCGGACGCCGCCGTGGGCGTCGTAGCCGGCCCGGCCGACGGGCAGCCGCCGCTCGTCGGCGCCGGTCCGCCAGACCACCTCGACCTCGGTGACGTCCGGCGGCCAGTCGAACCCCAGCATGATGACCTCGCCGCGGCGTTCGGCGATGAGTTCGCGCGGGGGCGTCAGGCTCACGTGTTCGCGGTAGGCCCCGACCGTGGCGACGTCGCCGGCGACCGAGACGGCCAGCAGCACGCCCGGGCCCGTCTGGACCGCGAGGCCGCCCGGGGCGGGTTCGGCGCGCAGGATCCGCCCCGCGCGGCGCACCTCGTCCAGCGGAAGTGTCGTGCCGGGCGGCCAGGGCGGCGGTCCGTCCATCGCGACGAGCTCGACCTCGCTGTCGGCCGGCGGGTCGAACGTGACGACGAGGCGTCCGGCCGCGTCGTGTTCGACGCCGAGCTCATCGACGGGATCCGGCCGGGCCGCGGGAGTGGCGGCGGCGTGCACGCCCGCGGTGACGGCCTCCCGGCCGTCGGCGCTGAGGTACACGGCGGCGATCCGGTAGTGGTAGGTCGTCCCGTTGCGCGCCGTCTCGTCGCGGAAGCCGGTGCGCGCCGCCGGGACGGGCGTGCCGTCGCGGGTGACGAGGACGCGCACGGCCTCCGGCGGGCAGGACCAGCGTCCCGCGACGACACCGTCCGCGGCGGTCACGGTGACGTCGGCGGGCTCCGGCCGTACGAGCACCGGCCCGGCGACGGCGGGCGCCGACGCGGCCGATCCCCGTGCGGCGAAGACCGCGTAGTAGACCGGGGCGTTCAGCGGGGGCGAGGGGTCGCCGGCATGCGTCGCCTCGGAAGGCAGCCGCTCGCCGTCACCGGGGTGCCGCGGGACCCGGCCGAGGCAGCGCACGACCACGTGCCCGATCTGCCCGACGCGGGACGGTGAGGGCGACCAGGACAGCGCGACGGCGACGCCGTCGACGGCCGCCTCGAGCCGGCTCGGCGCCTGGGGCGGCAGCCCGGCCTGCAGCTCGGCCGCTCCCGGCAGGTCGCCGACCAGCCGGAGCGCGTCGGCGAGCCGCAGCCAGGCCCCGTCGGGATCGGACAGCAGGAGCGAGGCCGCCTCCTGGCGCAGTGCCGTCGCCGCCGCGACCCGCCGTCGTGCCTCGTCCGCGAGGATCTGCGCGTCGCCGGACTGCTCCCCGGCGATCGCGGCCAGCTCGGCGGCGGCCTGCACCTCACCGGCGTCCATGAGGTCCCGCAGCCGCGCGGCGAGCCCGCCCGCCGGGGCGCTCTCCTGCCGCACCGCGAACACCAGGCGGCGCGCGTCGTCGGGGTCGACGCCGAGGTCCTCGACCGCGAACCGCAGCAGCGCCCCCTCCGAGGCCCGCTGCTGATGGCGTTCGCGCAGCCGGGCCACCACGTCATAGCGGACCAGCTCCGCGAGCCGGTCGCCGACCTGCCGGACCGCGACCAGGACGGTGTCGGCGTTGGTGCGGTTGCCGTCGTGCGGCCGCCGGCTCCACTGGTCACCGACCCATCGCGCCGAAGGCCGCAGGTCGGGAACCTCCCAGAGGACGCGCCCGGCCTTCGGCTCGCCGGTCAGGAACTCGGGCAGGTGCCGCAGGCCGAGCGCGTCGAGCGCTTCACGGGCGCGGGCGTAGCCGGCGTACGGCGGCGCCTCCGGCAGCGGGTCGGGCTCCCGGACCTCGATGCCGGTTTCGCGGGCGACGTCCGCGGCCTCGCCGCCGATCTCCCGCAGGTCGGCGGGGGAGAGCATCCGCAGCTCCCCGGCGGCGTCGAGCAGCCGGTCGCGAAGCTCCGCCCGGCGGCGGCCGGCCCGGTCGCCCGCCGCGGCGATCTCGGCGCGCAACGGTGCCAGGTCGCCCACCGCGGCCCGCTCGAACAGCGGCGCGAGGCGCAGATGGTCGCCCTCCATGCGGTCGACCAGCCGCCGGAATCGCAGCTGGCCGCGGGCCTTGCGCCAGCAGGTGCGCACCTGTTTGACCCGGTCGGCCACCTCGCGGGCGACGATCGGGTCCGGCAGGGCGTACCGCAGGCGCAGGTCGTCGGGCGGCTGGTCACCGGCCGCCCGCGCGGGCTCCAGCACTTCCCGGACATACCGGCGTTCGTCAAAGACCACTGCTCGTCGAAGGCCGTCAGTCGACGCGGATGTGGGCCAGGTCGGTGCGCGACTGGTGCACCTCTTCCTCGGACATGCCGCCGACCCGCACGTCGAGCGTCAGCTCCTCGGCGGTCTCCTTCTCCACCGCCGTGACGTGCAGCAGTCCGGAGGTGTCGAGGGCGAACGTCACCTCGATGGGCCAGCCGGCGGGCTTGCCCGGCGGGATCTTCAGCTCACCGTCGGCGATGGGGGTGTTGTGGGCGACCTCCGTCGACTCGGCGCTGCCCGCCTGCTCGACCACGATGATCTTGACGACCGTCTGGTCCTCGTCCACGGTGCCGAACTCCCGCATCTTGCCGCGCGGGAGCGGATCGTTGGCGTGGACGAGGTGGACGACGTGCTCCTGGGTCGTGTCCGGGTCCAGCGCGATCACGCCGAACGCGCGGGAGGCCACCGTCGTGATCTGCCGGGCGGCCATCGCCTCCTGCTCGGCCTCCGATAGGCCGGCGCGGGACGCCAGGTCCAGGGCCTGGTCCGTCTCGCCCTTGGCGAGCAGCTGCCGGTAGGTCTCCTCGAAGGCGTACAGCGCGGCGCCCTTGGCGACCGCCAGGTCGGGATCCTGCAGGCGGGGGCTCAGGGCCAGCTCGCCGGCCAGCCGCTGCTGCACGGCGGGCATCTTCGTGGAGCCGCCGACGAGGACGAGGTCGTCGTAGTCGGACACGCCCTTCCCTGCCGCGGTGGCGAGCGTGCGGCCGGTGATCTCGATGGTCCGGTCGAGCAGGTCCTTGGTGATCTCCTCGAACTTCTCGCGGGTGAGCTCGACCGTCGCCACCCGGCCCTCGTGCATGACGCGCACGACGTGCCGGGTGCGCAGCGACAGGGCCTTCTTGGCCTCCTCCGCGTCGTGCCGCAGCTGCTGCTCGGTGTGCTTGTCGTCGAGGGGGTCGCCGACGTCGGGATGCTCCTCGGCGAACCGCTCGGCGAGGTACTCCACGAGCCGCGCGTCCCAGTCGGCGCCGCCGAGCTCGTGGTCGCCGTCGGTGCAGACCACGGCGATGTCACCGCCGCGCAAGGTGATCACCGTGGTATCGAAGGTGCCGCCGCCGAGGTCGTACACGAGGATCGTGCGGTCCTCGGCGTCGCCGCCCAGCACGCCGTACGTGATGGCGGCGGCGATCGGCTCGGAGATGATGTCGATGACGTTGAGCCCGGCGATGTGGCCCGCCTTGCGGGTGGCGTCGCGCTCGGCGGCCCCGAAGTAGGCCGGCACCGTGATGACGACGTCGCGGACCTCCTCGCCCGTCGTCGCCGCCGCGTCGGCGGCCAGCTTGCGCAGGACGAAGGCGGAGATCTCCTCCGGGGAGTGGTCGCGGCCGTGCAGCTCGCGCGGCACCTCGTGGCCCATGTCCCGCTTGACCAGGCTCACCACCAGATCGGGGAACAGCACCGCGGTGTCCTTCGCGGGGGCGCCCACCACGACGTTGTCGGGGGTCTCGAAGTAGACGACCGACGGCGTGGTGTCGGTGCCCTCCATGTTGCGCAGCACGGCCGGACGCCCGACGTCGTCGACGCGCGCGATGCACGAGTGGGTCGTGCCCAGGTCGATACCGTAGACAGCCATCTCAATCTCCTCCGACGGGGTCGGCCGCCACCCGGGCGACGATCACCTCGGCACGTCGTGCGATCCGGTCACCACGGACGAAGCCGGCCCGCTGCACCTTCGCGATGGTGCCGTCGAGCTCGGCGTCGTCCACGTCCTGGGTGCCCGCCGGGCGGTGCCGTGCCGGGTCGAACGCCTCACCGGCCTCGACGGGCATGGGCTCCACCCCGGTACGGGCCAGCACCTCGGCCAGCTCGTCGGCGATCGCCGCCAGCAGCCGGGGCGTGTGCGCGGCGTCCACCGTCTCGCGCTCGGCCTCCCGCCGGACCAGGTCGTACAGGCGGAACAGCGCCGCGCGCACCGGCTCGAGCGCCGCCTGCAGCTCGCCGTGGCGCAGCCGCTGGTTGTCCTCGTGCAGCCGGTCGATGACCCGCTCGCGGTGCGCCGCCCGCTCGTGCTCCCGCCCGACCGTCTCGGTCAGCCCGGCCAGCAGAGAGCGGACGTCCTCGAGGGACGCCGCGGCCTGCGGGCAGGACTCATCGGCCGACCGGGAGCCGGGCTCGGCGCCGGGCGGCGGGGATCCGGTCCCGTCGGTGGGGGGATCGGGGTCAACGGGCATGGTCGGGAACCATAACTCTGAGTGAGCAAGGACGTCAGCCCATTGTCTCCATCACCGGAAGCGGGCACCACCCTTCCGGGGAGTTCGTTGTTTCCGCCCGTCACTTTTCCCCTATCCCGGACCTGGCATTTTTGGTCCAACCTTGCTTTCGTCACGGAGCGTGATATTTACGCCAACAGGCGATATATCGTGTGAAAGCGCAGCGGAGGCGGCTCGGACGCCTCGGACGGCTCAGCGGCTCGGGCGGCTCAGCGGCTCGGGCGGCTCAGCGGCTCGGGCGGCTCAGCGGCTTGGGGCGGCTCGGCCGGCTCGGTGCTCGGCGCCCAGCGGTATGACGGGCCTGCCGACACTCGGGAGGGTTTGACGTCCTCTGTCGTCCGCAATACGACAGGGGATAGAACGAGGCTTGTTGGCCACGACGTCGTTGTCGCGAACCTTCACGGTGACGGAGTCGAAGAACACGGAGAGAGGCCGGTCGATGCGCCAGCTCAGTGCTCTTGACGCGCAGTTCCTCAACGTCGAGTCGCGGGGGACGGTCGCGCACATCGCGGGCCTGGCGATCCTCGATCCGACCGGAACGCCGGGCGGCCGCCTCACCCTGGACGACCTCATGGAACTCATGCGCCGACGCATCCCCATGATCCGGCAGTTCCGCTGGCGGCTGGCCGAGGTGCCCCTCGGGCTCGACCATCCGTACTGGATCGAGGACCCGGACTTCGACCTGGAGTACCACGTCCGCGAGATCGCCCTGCCGCGGCCGGGCGACGACCGGCAGCTCGCCGACCAGATGGCCCGGCTGCACCAGCGGCCGCTGGACCGTGCCAGGCCCCTGTGGGAGATGTACCTCGTCCAGGGCCTCGAAGGCGGCCGGATCGCGCTCTACGCCAAGATCCACCACGCCCTCATCGACGGGGTCGCCGCCGCGCAGATCGTCGCGGCCCTGCTGGACCTGGAGCCCGAACCCCGCGAAACAGGGGTCGTCGACGACTGGCGCCCGGAGCGGCCGCCGAACGCCTGGAGCCTGCTGGCCGGCGCTGCCGCCCGCGCCGCCGTGCACCCCCTGCGGACCACCGGCGGGCTGCTGCGGGCGGTCCCGTACCTCGACACCTTCCCGGTGGTCGGGCGCGTGCCCGGCATCGGCGCCGTGACCGGCGCGCTGCGCACGGCCGCCCGTACGGGACAGGTCCCTCCTCAGATGGACCTGAACGCGCCGCGGACGCCGTTCAACGGGCCGATCACGCGGCACCGGCGGGTCGCGTTCGGCTCCCTGCCGCTGAATGAGGTGAAGAAGGTCCGCCACGCTCTCGACGCCAGCGTCAACGACGTCGTCATGGCCCTGTGCGCGACCGCCCTCCGGCGATGGCTGATCGACCATGACGCCCTGCCCGACCGGCCGCTCGTCGCCGCCGTCCCCGTCTCCACCCGGGCCCTCGACGACGACACCCACGGCAACCAGGTGTCGGCGATGTTCACGCCGCTGCCCACGCACCTCGCCGATCCCCGTGCCCGGGTCGAGGCGATGCGCGACACGATGACGACGGCCAAGCAGCGCCTCGTCGCCACGCCGGAGCGCTGGCTGCAGGAACTGACCGCCGTGGTGCCCGCGGCGTTCGGCGGCCTGACGGCCTGGGCGCTGTTCCGGCTCGCGCCGTCCGCCATGCCGCCGATCAACCTGGTGATCTCCAACGTCGCCGGGCCGCAGTTCCCGCTGTACCTGTGCCGGGCCGAGGTCCTCGCCTACCACCCGCTGTCGGTGGTCAGCGACCTGAGCGGTGGCCTGAACATCACCGTCTTCTCCTACAACGGCAACCTCGACATCGGCCTCACCGCCTGCCGTGAGATGGTCCCGGACGTGTGGAGCCTGATCGGCTACTTCGCCGACGCGCTCGAGGAACTGAAGGACCTGTAGTCCCGGTAGGCCCGATCACACGTCGGCGAACGGCCACCGCGGGCGGCGCGTGCCCGCGAAGGCGATCGACGTCCGCGCCCTCTATCGGATCGCCGCGCCGACCCGCCGCTCGGACATCACGGCGAGCACGTGCTCGCCGTCCGCGGCCTCTATCGGATCGCCGCGCCGGCCTGGCGCTGCCGCTCGGACATCACGGCGAGCACGTGCTCGACGAGGGCGATCAGCACCTGCTTGCCGGACTCGCGCCGACGCACGTCACAGAGGATCACCGGGACGCGTGGGTCCAGGTCGAGAGCCCCACGGATCTCCTCGGAGTCGTACCGGAGCGCGCCGTCGAAGCAGTTGACCCCCACGATGAAGGGCAGCCGCCGCCGTTCGAAATAGTCGATGGAGGGGAAGGAGTCGGCGAGCCGCCGGGTGTCGGCCAGCACGACCGCGCCCAGCGCGCCGAGCGCGAGCTCGTCCCACATGAACCAGAACCGGTCCTGGCCGGGCGTGCCGAACAGGTACAGGACGAGCCCGTCGCGGATGGTGATGCGACCGAAGTCCATCGCAACCGTCGTCGTGGTCTTGCGCTCAACACCGGAGGTGTCGTCGATGCCGACGCTGCGGTCCGTCAGCTGTTCCTCGGTCCGCAGCGGCTTGATCTCGCTGACCGCACCCACCAGGGTCGTCTTGCCCACCCCGAATCCGCCCGCGACAAGGATCTTCACGGCGAGCGGCATGGGAGCAGCGCCCCGCGAGGGGTCAGAGCGCCTGGAGTCCATTGAGCACTTCCTTCAAAACCCGTTCATTGGGAAGACGGTTCTCTGTTTCAGGCCGGCGTACGGCGATCAGCCCAAGGTCCAGCAGGTCCCCGAGAAGGACCCGGACGACTCCCAGGGGGAGCTTGAGCTTCGCCGAGATCTCAGCCACCGAGAGCGGGCGCACGCAGAGGTCGAGAATGGCCACGTGCTCCGGCCCGGCGCTCGGTGGAGCGAACGTCGACGTCGCCGCCGTCGCGATGATCGCGATCAGGTCGAAGCCCTCCCGGGAGGACCTCGTACGACCGCGCGTCAGTGCGTACGGCCGGACCACCGGCCCGGCCTCGTCGTCGAGCCATTCGCTCATTCAGCCGTCCCGCCTCGTGGGCCATCGCCGGGAGGGCGACACCATCGGGTGCCCGTCGCGTTCTCCTCGCACGGTCACGCGGCCTCACGATTCCACGGCCGAGCGGGGGAGAGTCGACATGTGCTGACCCACGCGCTTGACCAGCATCGCCATCTCGTAGGCGATCATGCCGACGTCCGCGTCGGCGCCCGCGAGCACCGCGAGACAGGCCCCGGACCCGGCCGCCGTGACGAACAGGAACGCGTGGTCCATCTCGACGATCGTCTGGCGCACACCGCCGCCGCCGAACTGGCGTCCGGCGCTGCGGGCGAGACTCTGGAAGCTCGCAGCGACCGCCGACAGATGCTCGGCGTCCTCCCGCGTGAGGCCGTTGGACGCGCCGACCAGCAGTCCGTCGCTGGACAACACCACCGCCTGACGCACCTGGGCGACGCGAGTGACGAGGCTGTCCAGCAGCCAGTTGAGTTCCCCCGCAGAACCCGCTGACATCAGATGTCCTCCTCTTCGTGATGGGTGGCGGTCTGCTCGGCGTCCGAGCGGCCGCGCAGCCATCCCTTCTGAATGGAGCTCAGCATGGTGCGGAGCTCCTCGGGCGAACGCTCATTACTCGGGGCATTGTCCAGCGGTTCGACGTCTTCGCGCAGCTGGGGGGCCAGGTTAGCCTGCCGGACCCGGCGCGGCAGCGACGGTCTGCCGCCCGGCGCTGCGGATTCGGCCGTCGTCTCGGGCGCCGCGGCGGTCTCGGGCAGCGCGGGTTCCGCGGGCTCCTCGACCGGCTCGAACAGCGACCGGCTCGGCGGCGGCGGAGCCGCGGAACCCCCGGAGTTGCGGGTCGGTAGCGGCGGGCGGTCGTCGGTCGTGCCGCCGAAGCGGGTCGGAAGGGGCGGGCGGTCGTCGCCGTTGCCTTCGGTGGGGGGCGGCGACCACTGAGTGCCGTAGTCGCTCATTCCCGCGTAGTCGCTCGCCCCGGACTCGTAGGAGTCCGTTTCCCCGCGCGGCCCGTAGGCGGAGCCCGGCGCTGCGTCGTGGCCGCCGAGACCCGCCGCGTACGTGGACGGTCCCGTGCCGTAGGCGGCGGCGGGGAACGATCCGGTGTCGGGCCCCGACACGTCGCCGGCCTGGCCCGCGGAGGTCTGCGACGGCCCGTCGGAGCCGCGGGACCCGTTGGCGCCGTACGGCTTCGCGTCGTACGGGCCGGTCGGATAGGTCGGCTGCCCGCCGGTGTCGGAGCGGCGCTGCGGCAGCGGTGGCCGGTCGCTCGGCACCGCCTGCATCGGCCCGGTGATGGGGCCCGTGATCGGCCCGGAGTCGGACGGGCCGCCCGGGCGGGGCGCGCCGATGGCGCCGATCGGGACGAGCGCGTCCTCGCCGCGCCGGGTGGCCGCGATCGGGCCCGACTCCAGCTCGGGCCGCTCGTCCCCGCGGGCGACGATCGCGTCGGGCAGCAGCACGATCGCGGTCGTCCCGCCGTACGGGGAGGTGCGGAGCGTGACCTGCACCCGGTGCCGCTGGGCCAGCCGGCCGACGACGAACAGGCCGAGCTGGGCGCTGTTGGACAGGTCGAACTCGGGCGGGTTCGCCAGCCGCTCGTTGGCGCGGTCGATGCTGGGCTGGTCCATGCTCAGCCCGCGGTCCTCCACCTCGAAGGCGAAGCCGTGCGCCACGAGCTGGCCGGTCACCTGGACCGCGGTGTCCGGCGGGGAGAACAGCGTGGCGTTCTCGATGAGCTCGGCGAGCAGGTGGATGAGGTCCGCGACGGCGGGGCCGGCGATGGCCACGCGCGGCATGGTGGCGACGGTGACGCGGGCGTAGTCCTCCACCTCGGCGGCCGCGGCGCGGGCGACGTCGACGGCCGGGACCGGGTTGCGCCAGCCACGGCCGGGCGCCTGCCCGGACAGAATGATCAGGCCTTCCGCGTGACGACGCATGCGGGTCGCCAGGTGGTCGAGGCGGAACAGGTCGTCCAGCTCGTCGGGCTCGGTGACCCGCCGCTCCATCGAGTCCAGCAGGCTGAGCTGGCGGTGCAGCAGCGCTTGGTTGCGGCGCGCCAGGTTGAGGAAGACCTCGCTGATGCTGCGCCGCAGGCCGGCCTCCTCGACCGCGCCCTGGATCGCGGTCCGGCGGGCGGCGTTGAACGCCTGGCCGACCTGGTCGATCTCCTGGGTGCCGAACTGCAGCGGCGGCGCCTCGGCGGCGACGTCGACGTCCTCGCCGCGCCGCAGGCGGCGGATGACGCTGGGCAGCCGCTCGTTGGCCAGGTCGAGGGCGGCGCGCCGCAGCCCGGTCAGTTCACGGATGACCGAGCGGCCGACCCACAGGGACAGAACGAGCGAGGCGATGACCGCGACCAGACCGAGGGCACCGGCCAGCGCGACCCGCAGGATGATCCCGTCGGAGATCGGCTTGGCGCGCTTGGAAGCGGCCGCCGTCGACGAGAGCTCCAGGCCGCGCATCCGGGTGACGATGGAGGAGACGGTGGTCTTCCAGGTCACGTCCATACCGGCCAGCGGGTTCGGGGCCGGCTTGGCGGGCATCCCGGGCATGGCCGTCTTGGGCTGCTGCGGCATGTGGTCGGTGAACCGGTTCTCCAGCTGCTGCAACCGGGAGTACTCGGGCGTCGCGACGATCCGCTGGTAGTAGGCGCGGTCGCTGGGACGCAGGTTGGGGAGGATCTCCTGGTAGAGGCTGCGCTGCGTGCCGACGAGCTTGGTGAACTCCACGTGCTCGGGGAACGTCAGGCGCCCGGCTGCGAGCGCGCCGGACAGCAGGGCGTCCTCCTGCGACAGCACCTCCCGCGCGCGGCCCAGGGCGACCTGGTTCTCGTTGTCCTTGGTGATGTCCGGAGAGCTCAGCGTCGACAGCGAGGACTGGAGGGCGTTGATGTCGGCGAGCGCGTCGCTGAAGTCGGTGAAGACCTGGGTGCGTTTCAGGGAGCCGCTGTCGATCGCCCGCCGCTTGGCCTGCAGGGCGTCCAGGTGCTGGAGCACCTCGCGGGTCCACTGCTTGGCCTGGGCACTGGCGACCTTCTGCACGCTGGGGTCGGAGGCCTCGCGCCGGAACAGGTCGGCCTGCCGGTCGGTGACCAGCCGGCCGGACTCCATCGACGCGCGGTCGCCGTCCGACTTGCTGCCGAGGAAGACCATCGACAGGCGGCGTTCCTGCTGCAGGGCACTGCCCAGGGCGCCGGACGGATAGCCCAGGTGGTCCTGGATCGTGTTGACGTGCCGCAGGTTCAGGCCATCGCCCAGGGTGATGCTGGCAGCGAACGCCCACAGTGTGCTCAGTGACACCAGGGGGACGATGAGCAGCAAGCTGATCTTGAAGCGGACTGACCGGAAGATGCGGCCGACCCTGGACCGGGACGGCCGCCGGCTGACATCTGATCCCACTCGTCGGTCCTTTGATTGCACCGCGACAGGCTCGACTTTCAGTGAGGCGGGGGAAACACCGTGTGAACGCGCGAGACTCTACTAGACATCCAGGCGGACACTGGCTGTGTCTGTAAATATCGGGCATCAAACACCCTGGAACTTCAAGGTGAACGGTGCCGGCTATAGGGCGAATAGTCGCAGGTAGAAGCCGGGTTTTCCGGGCACCGACCTCTGGTCCGGCCGAGAACCGAATTTCGGACGATCGGTGACAAGGGCTCCGCATCCTCCCCGACCACCCATAGAATCCGCGATCGTGATCCATGACGACCAGCCCCCGGAGACGCTCCCCGTACGTGGACGCTCGCAGCTACCCGGCGGCCGGCACCGCCGGCCGGGCAGCGGCGATCTTCCCCCCGACGCACCGGTCCTGCTTCTGGCGGTACCCGGCGCGGTCCCGGATGTCGGCAACGAGATCGCGGCGTTCATTCGCACGTCCCGGACCGACATCGACATCCGGGTCGCGCCCATCGCCGGCACCGAGCTGACGGACGTCCTGAGGGGAGTGCCCGAAGGCCGCTCGGCCGTCGTGGTACCGCTGGTCACCGGCCCGCACCCGCGGACGTACCACGACATCAACGCCGCCGTCGCGGCGGCCGGCACCCGGGCGACCGTCACCGACCCGCTCGGTCCCCACCCGCTGCTGGCCGAGGCGCTGCACGTGCGCCTCGCGGACAGCGGCCTGGCGCGCGCCGACCGCATCCGGCAGTTCAGCATCGGCGCGTCCGTCGACGGCGTCATCGTCGCCACGGTCGGCGGCGACGAGGCCGCCGTGGAGGCCGACATGACCGCGGTGCTCCTGGCGGCGCGGCTCGCCGTGCCCGTGGTCGCCGCGTCGATCGACGGCCGCCCGACGGTGGCCGAGGCGGTGGGACGACTGCGCGACTCGGGCGGGCAGCGCATCGCCATCGCCCCGTACGTCATCGGGCCCGAGATCGACTTCGAGCGTCTCGCCAAACTCGCCACCGACGCCGGCCTGGGCTGCGCCGACCCCCTCGGCGCGCACACCTCCGTCGTACGGCTGGTGAACCTGCGATACGAAGTCGCACTCGACGAGGCGATGACGTGAGCGCCCGCCCCGTACGCCCGATCGCCCCGTGCGGCACGGCCGCACTCGACGAGGAGCTGACATGAGGTCCCCCCGCAAGCGTCTCCTCGGACTCGCCTGCGCCGCCGCGGCGTTCGTTCTCGCCGCCGCGGGATGCAGCGGCGACTCCAGCGGAGGGCAGGCCGCCCAGCAGGTGCCGCGGCTGAGCGCCCAGCAGGAGATCGGCGCCACCGAGGGCCGGCTGAACCTGGTCATCTGGGCCGGGTACGCCGAGAACGGTTCCACCGACAAGACCATCGACTGGGTGCACCCCTTCGAGAAGAAGACCGGGTGCCGGGTCAACGCGAAGGTCGCCGACACCTCCGACTCGATGGTCGCGCTGATGAAGACCGGGCAGTACGACGGCGTCTCGGCCTCCGGTGACGCGTCGCTGCGGCTCGTGTACGGCGGCCTGGTCGCGCCCGTCAACACGAACCTTCTCACGTACTACCGCGACATCCCGTCGTACCTGAAGAACCAGCCGTACAACTCGGTCAAGGGCCAGATGTACGGCACGCCGCACGGCTATGGCGCCAACTACCTCATGTACCGCACGGACAAGATCCCGGGCACGCCCGCGTCCTGGAGCATCGTGTGGGACAAGAACAGCGCGGCGGCCGACCACGTCGTCGCGTACGACTCGCCGATCTACATCGCCGACGCGGCGCTCTACCTCAAGGCCCACCGGCCCGACCTGAAGATCTCCGACGTGTACGAGCTGACGCAGACGCAGTTCGACGCCGCCGTCGACCTGCTGAAGCAGCAGCGCTCCAACGTCAACCAGTACTGGTCGAACTACCTCGACGAGGTCGAGGCGTTCAAGGTGGGCGACAACTACGCCGGGACCGCGTGGCAGGTGACCGCCAACACGGCCAAGACCGAGAAGGCGAAGATCGCGACCACCATCCCGATGGAGGGCGCCACCGGGTGGTCGGACACCTGGATGGTCGCCGCCCGGGCCCAGCACCCGAACTGCATGTACAAGTGGATGAACTGGATCACATCTCCCAAGGTGCAGTCGGCGGTGGCGCAGTACTTCGGTGAGGCTCCGGCCAACCCCAAGGCCTGCAAATACGCGGCGAAGGGCTTCTGCGGGCAGTTCCGCGTGGGCGACGTCGACTTCTACAAGCGCCTTGCGTTCTGGAAGACTCCCGTCGCAGACTGTGGTGATTCTCGCGGAGCGAATTGCGTCGACTACTCCAAGTGGACGCAGATCTGGACGCAGATCAAGGGATAGATGAACAGATGAACACCGAAGAGCCCGGCGTTTCCGCCGCGGTCACCCTCCGCGCGATACGCAAGACCTTCGGCGAGGTCACCGCCGTGGACGGCGTTGACCTGGACATCCGCGACGGTGAGTTCTTCGCGATGCTCGGGCCGTCCGGATCGGGTAAGACGACGGTGCTGCGGATGATCGCGGGCTTCGAGACGCCGACCTACGGTCAGGTCCTCCTCGGTGGCCGCGACGTCACGAAGCTCGCGCCCTTCGACCGGGACGTCAACACCGTCTTCCAGGACTACGCGCTGTTCCCCCACATGAACGTCCTGGCCAACGTCGAGTACGGCCTGAAGGTCAAGAAGGTCGGCAAGGCGGAGCGCCGCGAGCGCGCCCTGCAGGCCCTGGCCTCCGTCCGTCTCGAAGGCTTCGACAAGCGCAAGCCCGGCCAGCTGTCCGGCGGCCAGCGCCAGCGCGTGGCGCTGGCCCGCGCGCTGGTCAACCGCCCGAAGGTCCTGCTGCTCGACGAGCCGCTCGGCGCCCTGGACCTGAAGCTCCGCGAGGAGATGCAGGTCGAGCTCAAGGCCATCCAGCGGGAGGTCGGCATCACCTTCCTGTTCGTCACGCACGACCAGGAAGAGGCACTGACCATGGCCGACCGGATCGCGGTGTTCGACGCGGGCCGGATCGAGCAGGTGGGGACTCCCGCGGAGGTGTACGAGCAGCCGGCCTCGGCGTTCGTCGCCGGGTTCGTCGGCACCTCCAACCTCATCGAAGGTGAGGCGGCCCAGTCCATACTCGGCCGGCCGGGCGTCTACAGCGTCCGGCCGGAGAAGCTCCGCGTCGAAACGGACCTCGACGCGAAGCTGCCCGAAGACGAGCACTCCGCGACCGGCACGGTGGCGGAGGTCGTCTACGCGGGGGCGGCCACCCGGTTCGTCGTGGACCTCGACGCCGGTGGCCGGCTGGTGGCGCTGCAGCAGAACCTGCAGTCCTCCTCGATGGACGTGCTCAAGCTGCGCGAAGCCCGGGTCAGGCTCGCGTGGCGCCGTGAGCACGAGTTCGCCATCCCCGGTCCGACGTGATGCCGGCCGGTCACCGCCCGACCGGCCGTCTCGCCGCGGCGCGTGCGCCGCGGTCTTCCCCCGAGAAAATTCCATCTGATCGGAGTCTCCATGCTGCGCCCAACGCGCCTCGCGCTCGTCGCGGTGGCCGCCGTCTCCCTCCTCGCCGCCGGGTGCGGCGGTAAGAGCGGCGGCTCGCACCACGGCGGGACCGATGCCGCAGGGTTCACGCCCCCCAAGATCAACGCGCTCTCGTCGCTCGGCCAGGGCGAGGGTCAGGTCAACCTGGTCTCCTGGGCCGGCTACGTCGAGGACGGCTCGAACAACAAGGCCCTCGACTGGGTCCACCCGTTCGAGCAGCAGACCGGCTGCAAGGTCAACAACAAGGTGGCCGGCACGTCGGACGAGATGGTCAGCCTGATGAAGACCGGCCAGTACGACGCGGTGTCCGCCTCGGGCGACGCCTCGCTGCGGCTCATCGCCGCCGGCACGGTCGCCCCCGTCAACACGGGCCTCGTGCCGAACTACGCCGACATCTTCCCGGACCTGAAGAACAAGCCGTGGAACTCCGTCAACGGCAAGATGTACGGCATCCCCCACGGCCGGGGCGCCAACATGCTGATGTACCGGACGGACAAGGTGAATCCGGCTCCCGACTCCTGGAGCGTGGTCTTCGACCCGAACTCCCCGTACAAGGGCCACATCACCGCCTACGACTCGCCGATCTACATCGCCGACGCGGCGCTCTACCTGAGCGCCACCCAGCCGGCGCTCGGCATCAAGGACCCGTACGCGCTCGACCAGAAGCAGTTCGACGCCGCAGTGAACCTGCTCAAGGAGCAGAAGAAGATCGTCGGTGAGTACTGGTCGGACGCCACGAAGACCCAGCAGTCGTTCAAGAGCGGCGACACGCTCCTCGGCACCAGCTGGCAGGTGATCGCCAACGGCCTGACGGCGGAGAAGGCCCCGGTCGCGACCGTGCTGCCCAAGGAGGGCGCGACCGGCTGGTCCGACACGTGGATGGTGTCGGCCAAGGCGAAGAACCCGAACTGCGCCTACAAGTGGCTCGACTGGGTGGTCTCCCCGAAGGTGAACGCCCAGATCGCCGAGAGCTGGGGCGAGGCGCCGTCCAACAGCAAGGCGTGCGCCCTGACGACCGACAAGAGTTTCTGCAACACCTTCCACGCCGCGGACGCGCCGTACTGGACGAAGGTTCACTACTGGAACACGCCGATCACGCAGTGCCTCGACGGCCGTAAGGACGTCAAGTGCGTGGACTACGCGAAGTGGACCCAGGCCTGGACGCAGATCAAGGGCTGATGAGCACCATCGCGACGCCCGGTGGGCCGGTTCGCCGGCTCGCCGGGCTGCTTCACCGCCGGCCGTACCTTCGCCTGGCCGGACTGCTGTCCGCGCCACTGCTGTGGCTCGTCGTGGCCTACCTCGGGTCGCTGGCGGCGCTGTTCGCCGCCGCGTTCTGGACCACCGACGACTTCACCGGCCAGGTGGTCAAGCAGTTCAACCTGGACAACTTCCACGAGCTGTGGAGCCAGGGCGTCTACCGGACGATCACGCTGCGCAGCGTGGGCGTGGCAGCGGCGGTCACCGTCATCGACGGCGTGGTCGCCTTCCCGATGGCCCTCTACATGGCCAAGATCGCCTCGCCGCGCGCCCAGCGTTGGCTCGTCATCGCAGTGCTGACACCGCTGTGGGCGAGCTACCTCGTCAAGGCGTACGCCTGGCGGATCATGTTCTCCGGCTCCGGAGTGCTGAGCTGGATCCTCGACCCGTTCGGGATCCACGGCCCCGGGTACGGCCTGCCGGCGACCATCGTCACCCTGGCGTACCTCTGGCTGCCGTACATGATCCTGCCGATCTACGCGGGACTGGAGCGGCTGCCGAACTCCCTGCTGGACGCCGCCGGTGACCTCGGAGCCCGGACCTTCCGGACGTTCCGTACGGTGATGTGGCCGGTGGCGTTCCCGGCGGTGATCGCCGGATCGATCTTCACCTTCTCGCTGTCGCTCGGCGACTACATCACGGTGAAGATCGTGGGCGGCAAGAGCCAGCTCATCGGCAACGTCGTCTACGACAACATCGGCGCGGCGGATAACCTGCCGTTCGCCGCCGCCGTCGCGACCGTCCCGGTGGTCATCATGGTGATCTACCTGATCGCCGTGCGCCGCACCGGGGCCCTCGACAACCTGTAATTCAGATTGGGGGAAGCGATGTTCCGCTCCGGGCCGAACGCCGGCCTCGCGGCATCGCGAGCCGGATGACGCTTTCGCGGGGAGCCCGCATCGGCCTGCGCGTGGCGATGATCCTCGGGCTCGGTGTGATCTACGTGCCGCTGCTCGTCGTGCTCATCAACTCGTTCAACGCCGACCGGGCGTTCGCCTGGCCGCCGGCGCACTTCACCGGCCAGTGGTGGTCGGCGGCGTGGGGCAACGGCGGCGTGCGTTCGGCACTGTGGACGTCGGTCAAGGCCGGCCTGGGCGCCACGGTGGTGGCCCTGGTGCTGGGCACCATGGCGGCGTTCGCCGTGCAGCGCTACCGGTTCTTCGGCCGCGACACGATTTCGCTGCTGGTCATCCTGCCGATCGCGCTGCCCGGCATCGTCACCGGCATCGCGCTGAACAACGCGTTCCGCACGGTGCTGTCCCCGCTGGGCATCCAGCTCGGGCTGTTCACCGTCGTCATCGGGCACGCGACGTTCTGCGTCGTCACCGTCTACAACAACGTCCTGGCCCGGCTGCGCCGCCTCGGCACCCGCGTCGAGGAGGCCTCGGCCGACCTGGGCGCCGACACGTTCCAGACGTTCCGGTACGTCACGTTCCCGCTGCTGCGCTCGGCGCTGTTCGCCGGCGGGCTGCTGTCGTTCGCGCTGTCGTTCGACGAGATCATCGTGACGACGTTCACGGCCGGCGCGGGCGTCCAGACCCTGCCGATCTGGATCTTCAACAACCTCTTCCGGCCGACCCAGGCGCCGATCGTCAACGTCGTGGCCGCGGCCCTGATCGTGCTGTCCGTCGTGCCGGTGTACCTCGCCCAGCGCATCTCCGGGGACACCCGGGGCCTGTAGGCGACACCAGAGCAGAGAACCAGGAGGGACCGCCGCAGTGAAGCGCACCGTCTGTAGGCGGCACCCCGGCAAGCAGAACACCAGGAAGAGCCGCCGCAGTGAAGCGCACGGTCTGTAGGCGGCACCCCGGCAAGCACAGAACACCAGGAAGGACCGACCGCAGTGAAGCGCACCGTCCGTAACTTCGTGAACGGCTCGCCGGCCGACGCGGCCGACGGCCGTACGGCGGACCTGATCAGCCCCGTCACCGGCGAGGCGTTCGGCACGGCCCCGGTCTCCGGACAGGCCGAGGTCGACGCGGCGTTCGACGCCGCGGCCCGCGCGTTCGAGACCTGGCGCGACACCACTCCCTCCGAACGGCAGCTCGCGCTGCTGCGCATCGCCGACGCCATCGAGGCCCGCGCCGACGAACTCGTCGCGCTCGAGTCGGAGAACACCGGGAAGCCGATCGGCCTGACGGCGTCGGAGGAGATCCCGCCGATGGTCGACCAGATCCGGTTCTTCGCCGGCGCCGCGCGGATCCTGGAGGGCCGCTCGGCAGGGGAGTACATGGCCGGGCACACCTCCTGGATCCGGCGGGAGCCGATCGGCGTGTGCGCGCAGGTCACGCCGTGGAACTACCCGATGATGATGGCGGTCTGGAAGTTCGCGCCGGCCATTGCCGCGGGCAACACGGTGGTGCTCAAGCCGTCCGACACGACCCCGGTGACGACGGCGCTGATGGCCGAGATCGCCGCCGAGTTCCTGCCGCCGGGCGTGTTCAACGTCGTCTGCGGCGACCGCGACACCGGGCGCCTGCTCGTCGAGCACCCTGTTCCGCAGATGGTGTCGATCACCGGGTCGGTGCGGGCCGGCAGCGAGGTCGCCCAGTCGGCCGCCGCCGACCTCAAGCGGGTCCACCTGGAGCTGGGCGGCAAGGCGCCGGTCATCGTGTTCGACGACGCGGACGTCGAGGCCGCGGCCCAGGCGATCGCCGAGGCCGGGTACTTCAACGCCGGCCAGGACTGCACGGCCGCCACCCGCGTGCTGGCCGCCCCCGGCGTCCACGACGACTTCGTCGCGGCGCTGACCGAGCAGGCCGCGCAGACCCGCACCGGCCTGCCCGACGACGAGGACGTCCTGTACGGCCCGCTCAACAACGCCGTCCAGCTCGACCGGGTCGCCGGCTTCATCGACCGGCTGCCCGACCACGCGTCCGTGACCACCGGCGGGTCCCGCGCCCGCGAGCAGGGCTTCTTCTACCAGCCCACCGTCGTGTCCGGACTCGGCCAGGACGACGAGGCCGTGCAGAGCGAGATCTTCGGACCGGTCATCACCGTCCAGCGTTTCTCCGACGAGGACGAGGCCGTCCGCTGGGCCAACGGCGTCAAGTACGGCCTGGCCTCCTCCGTCTGGACCAAGGACCACGGTCGGGCGATGCGCGTGTCGCGGCGGCTCGACTTCGGCTGCGTCTGGATCAACACGCACATCCCGCTGGTCGCCGAGATGCCGCACGGCGGGTTCAAGCACTCCGGGTACGGCAAGGACCTGTCGATGTACGGCTTCGAGGACTACACCCGCGTCAAGCACGTGATGTCCAACATCGAGGTCTGAGAGCCGGGACCGGGCTCCGGCGGTGGCGTGAATCCGACGTCACCGCCGGAGCCGGTCAACGTGGTTTGTGGGCATGACGCCGCTCCGCCCGTACGGTCCAGGTAGTGATCTACATTGTAAAGGCGGCGGCCTCAGTCCTTGAGCTCGTGCCGCAGCATGCTGTAGACGAACACGTCACGCCAGACGCCGCCGCGGAACGTGTACCCGCGCAGCACGCCCTCGCGGGTGAACCCGGCCTTCTGCAGCGCCCACTGCTCGGCGGCGTTCGTGGTCTCGGTGATCGCCTCGATGCGGTTCACCGTGGTGTGCGCGAACAGGTACCGCACGAGCAGCCGCTGTGCCTCGGTGCCGTAGCCGAGGCCGCGCGCCTCCGGCCGCATGGCGACGCCGATGTTCCAGCAGTACGACCGGGGCGACGTGACCTGCTTGCGCCACGAGACGAACCCGAGCCGCTCGTCGCCGCGCAGCGCGATGAGGAGTCCGCGGTCGTCCTCCAGCAGGCCGTTCTCCTCCCAGCGCCTCCGGAAGTGCCACTGTTCGAGCCAGCCGTGCCAGCCGTGCTCGCCGGTGGCCTCGGGATCACCCGTGAGCCTCTCGATCACCGCCAGATCGTCGCGGCCCGCAGGCCTCAAGCGCAGCTCGCCATCGCCCATGCCCGCAGAGCTTAAGCTCGCGACCGAGCGGCAACAATGGTGCCGTTTCCACGGAGAAGACCCTTCGCCTTGAACAGCACCGACCACTGCGCGGGGCGAATGGCGCGGAGAAGGCCCTTCCGCCTGAACGGCACCGTTCCCCTGCGCGGGGCGAATGGTGCTGTCCGCGCGGAGAAGACACTTCCGCCCGGACAGCACCATTCCGCCGCTCTGGTCAGCGGCGGGGGCTCCGCGGCCCGTCTCCGGCGCCGGTGCTCTCGATCGCCATCGCGATCTCGTCGAGTTCCTCAGCGGTCAGTTCCAGGGACGCGGCCGGCAGCCAGCCGTCGATCTGGTCCGGGCGCCGGGCCCCGACGATCGCGCCGGTCACCCCGCGCCAGGCGAGGGTCCACGCCACCGCGACCGAGGCGATCGGCACGCCGCGCCGCCCCGCGACCGCCGCCAACGCGTCGGCGAGCGCGAGGTTGGCGTCCAGGTTCGTCGTGAAGTCCGGGTGACGCTTACGCCAGTCGTCGTCGGGGAGGCCGGCCGCGCGTTCCCGGGAGAACGCCCCGGTCAGCAGGCCTGACTGCATCGGCGAGTACACGATCACTCCGGTGCCGTGCGCGGCGCACCACTCGATCTCCGAGACGGCGGAGCGGCGGATCGCCGAGAACGGCGGCTGGAGCGAGTCCACGTGCCCGAGCTTCTCGGCGGTCTCCAGCTGTCCGACGTCGTGGTTGGACAGTCCGACGGCGCGTACCTTGCCCGCCGCCTTCAGCTCGAGCATGGTCTGCCAGTACTCCTCGAGAGGAGTTCCGTCCTGCGCCGGCCAGTGCACCTGGTACAGGTCGATGCGTTCGACGCCCAGCCGGCGCAGCGAGTCGTCGACCTCGCGGCGGATGCTGTCCGCCGCTCCGATCCTCCGGGCCTGGGCACCCGGGTCGGCCGGGTCCCAAACGTTGCCGCACTTGGTGAAGACGTACGGCCGGTCGCCCTCGGGGATCTCCTTCAGGGCTCGTCCGACGACCTCCTCCGAGTGGCCCAGGCCGTAGATCGCCGCGGTGTCGATCCAGTTGACGCCCTGCTCGACGGCGTACCGGATCGCCGCGACCGACTCGGCGTCGTCCTGCGGCCCCCACGCGAACTTCCAGCCGGAGCCGCCGATCGCCCACGCGCCGAAGCCGACTCTGCTGATGTCCATCCCGGTCGTACCGAGCGGTTGGGTGGAAAGCGCCACGTCTGTTCCCTCTCGTCGTCTGTTCGTCGCCGGCATCTCGTACGGGGGTTCTTGCCCCTCCGGGCGTCTCCGGCCGTCAGGCGGCGTCCAGCTCCGCGATCTCCTCAGGAGTGAGCTCCAGCTCGGCCGCCGCGACGGAGTCGCGGATCGTCTCCGGCCGGCTCGACCCGGGGATCGGGATCACGACGGGCGACTTGGCCAGCATCCAGGCGAGGCAGACCCGTTGCGGGCTCACGCCGTGCGCCTCCGCGATCCGCGCGAACGCATTGTGGGCGGAGCCCAGGTCACCGGCCTTGGAGATGCCGCCGAGCGGGCTCCACGGCAGGAAGGCGATGCCCAGCTCGTCGCACAGCCGCAGCTCCGGCTCGCTGCTGCGGAACGCGGGGGAGAACTGGTTCTGCACCGACACGAGCCGACCGCCGAGGATCTCCTGCGCCTGGCGGATCTGGTCCGGGTTCGCGTTGGAGATGCCGGCCAGCCGGATCTTCCCCGCGTCCAGGAGGTCACGGATCGCGCCCACGGACTCGGCGTACGGGACGGCGGGGTCCGGCCGGTGGAACTGGTACAGGCCGATCGCCTCGACGCCGAGCCGCTTGAGCGACGCATCGCACGCCCGCTTCAGGTGCTCGGCGGACCCGTCGAGCGTCCACGAGCCGTCGCCGGGACGTACGTGACCGCCCTTGGTCGCGACCAGCACGTCGGACGTGTCGCCGCCGTACGAGGCCAGGGCCTTGGCGACGAGGGACTCGTTGTGGCCCACGTCGTCGGCGCCGATGTGGTAGGCGTCGGCCGTGTCGATCAGCGTCACGCCCGCGTCGAGGGCCGCGTGGACGGTGGCGACGGAACGGCTCTCGTCGGGCCGTCCCTCGATCGACATGGGCATGGCTCCCAGCCCGATCGCACCGACCTGGACATCGCCGATCCGGCGAGTAAGCATGAAGGACCTCCGAGAAATCCTGCGAAGAACGAACGGAACGGTCGGCGCGCCGCGGACACCCTCGGCACCACCCGGCGGCGTCGAGGGCACGGCGCGACGACGGCCCGGTCCCCATACCCGCGATCGGCGGGATCGTGCCGGGCCGCTGACCGGTCTCCAGCCTGCTCGGTGAGCGACCAGGTGTCCAACAGAAGAAACCGATGAGATCAAGCAGTTAGAGTGCTCAATTGTGGAACTCCGGCATCTCGAGTACTTCGTGGCCGTGGCGGAGGAGGCGCACTTCACTCGCGCCGCCGAGCGCCTGCACCTCGCCCAGTCGGGCCTGTCGGCGTCGATCCGCGCGCTGGAACGCGAGCTCGGAGCCCCGCTCTTCGTCCGCAGCACCCGCCGCGTCGAGCTGACCGAAGCGGGCCGGGCCCTCCTGACCGAGGCCCGGCGTACGCTCGCGAGCGTCGCCGCGGCCCGCAACGCCGTCGCCGCCGTCCAGGGTCTCCTGCGCGGCACGCTGTCCGTCGGCGCCGAGCAGTGCCTGGGAGTGGTCGACGTCGCCGGGATCCTCGCGCGTTTCCGATCCGTGCACCCCGGCGTGGAGATCCGGCTGCGCCAGGCGGGCTCCTCGCACCTGGTCGAAGAGGTCCGCGCCGCGCGCCTGGACCTGGCCTTCGTGGCCGTCTCGGGAGACCCGCCTCCCGGCGTCACCCTGACGTCGCTGACGACCGAGCCGATGATGCTCGTCTGCCATCCCGGCCACCGGCTCGCGGCGTTCGACGCGGTCGACCTGGCGCAGCTGGCGGGCGAGGTGTTCGTCGACTTCCATGCCGACTGGGGAGCGCGCCAGATCAGCGACCGGGCGTTCGAGACGGCCGGCCTGCACCGACACGTCGCCTTGGAAGTCAACGACGTGCACAGCCTGCTCGACTTCGTCCAACACGACCTCGGCGTGGCCCTGGTGCCCCGGCCGATCGCCCACAAGCGCAAGAAGAACGTCCATATCGTGCCGCTCCGCGAGACACCGCCGTCCTGGCGGGTGTCGGTCGCCGTGCCCACGGACGGCCCCACGAACAACCCTGCCTCTCAGGCCCTCCTCGGCATCGTCGGCGACTCCCTGACCGCTCCCGACGTCACACCGCTGGTCCCCGCCCCGGCGTGACGCCGCCGGACGGTTCGGACGCACGGCCCGGTGCGCGAGAATCGGTCGGCTGGAACCGCCATGGGCGCAGATGGGCGAGATGAGAAAGCAGCTGGAGCGGGCGACCGTGCGGATCGCCGAGCTTGAGGCGCAGCTGGGTAAGAACAGTCGGAACTCCTCCGGGCCGCCGTCGTCGGACGGGCTGGACAAGCCGCCTCACCCGCCTCACCAACCGGCGTCCCTGGCTGCCCCCGGCCGTCTGAAATTCCGCTCGCCCAGGCCGCTCCGCGCAGGCCACGAATCCGGGGCGGGAGGTTCGCGGTGGCGGCCTGACCGGAAGACCGATTTCCCCTCGGGAAAGCGATTCTTCTCGGGCCGGCCGATATGGTGATCCGGTGAAATTGACGAATTTCGGGCACGCCTGTGTGCGCGTCCAGGACGGCGACCGGGTGCTGGTGATCGATCCGGGTACCTTCTCCGACGCGGAGGCGGCGCTGTCCGAAGCCACAGCCGTGCTCGTCTCCCACGAGCACCCCGACCACATCGACGTCGAGGCACTCAAGGCCGCCCGTGCGGGCAACCCAACACTGACCATCCACACCCATGCGGCGCTGGCTGCCGAGCTCGGCCCGGGAGCGGTCACGGTTGTCGCCGGCGAGACCTTCACCGCCGCCGGCTTCACCGTGAAGGCCGTGGGCGGCGTTCACGCCGAGGTCATCGACGGACTGCCCGGCTGCCCGAACCTCGGGTTCATCGTGGACGGCCTCTACCACCCGGGAGACTCCCTCTTCGTCCCCACCGACGAGGTCGACACCCTACTGGTACCGGCATCCGGCCCCTGGGTGAAGATCGGCGATGCCATCACCTTCGTCCGCGGCGTCCGGCCGGCCCGGGCGTTCCCGATCCACGACATCCAGCTCAGCACGATCGGTCTCGAGTACTTCGACGAGTGGCTCGAGGAGGAGACCGACTACGCCCGCATTCCGGTGGGCGATTCAGCCGATCTCTAGTACGGCAGCGCATTTCGTTAGGTGAGCTGCGGGTATGCGTTCCGGGGCGGTAATTCCGGAAATTCCACTCCATCGTAATGACCGCTCGGGTCGCGCATCGACGCTGTATCCACTGCCGACGTGAATTCATTGTTTTCGGCACATGGATTGTCTGGTATGTGCGTTGCTATTGGCGGTTTCGATAGATAGTGTGTTCGAGCTGGTCGTGGATTGTCGGGGGAGGTGCTTTCGGAATGCTCGCGCTCGTGCCGGCTTCTGAGGGGCCTCCGCCCGGGGGCGGGTTCACCGGTCCGGACATCGGCGACCTTTCCGACCATGAGCTGATCGAAGCCATGATCGGAGCACGGCGGCGGGCGTCTCAGGCGCAGGCGGCCGAGCTGGCGGCAGTGGCCGAGCTCGCGCGACGCCGGTTCGCCGAGGCCGCTGAGGCGGACGCCGTGGATGCGATCTCTCCTCGCGATTACGTCCATGACGAGGTCGCCGAGGCGCTGACCCTCACCAGATGGTCGGCGGGTGATCTGATCCGGTTCGCCACCGAGCTCACCGAGCGTCTGCCCGCCACGTTCGCCGCGCTCGCGGCCGGTGATATCGACTACGCCAAGGCCCGCACTCTCTGGCACGGCACCGACCAGGTCGGCGGTGGGCTCATCGCGAGGATCGAGCGCGCCGTTCTCGAGCGCGCCTCGGTCCAGACCACCGGCCAGATCAGAGCGAAGACCCGCCGACTGATCAGGCGATGGGATTCGGACGCCGTCGCCCGCAGACGCGCGGAGGCCGAGCGGCAGCGCGGCGTGCGGCTCATCGAGACCGACGCGGGCACCACATATCTCAGTGGCGTCGACCTTCCCGCGGAGGAGGCCGCTGCCGCGTACGGCAGGATCAACGCCATCGCGGCCGGTCTCCGGCGTGACGGTGACGCGCGTACGATCGAGCAGCTCCGCGCGGACGTCTTCCTGTCCCTGCTGCGGGGCACCCTGACGACGACATGTCCGCCGGCGGAGTTCACGGATCGGCCCATCGGCGAGTCCTCGACCGTCCCTGACTGGACGGACGCCGACGACCGGATCGCCGACGCCGTGGCCGACCTGACTCGTGCGGAGCTCACCGCGTTGACCGGCGACCTGCCGGAGCGGCACCACAACGTCCGCATGCTCATCGCCCAGGCGGGGGAGCGGATCACCGCTTCGCTGGCGGGTCTGAAGGCCCGCTGGTGCGTTCCCGGCCACGACGGCTCCTACCGGCCGTCGGCCGCGATGCGACGCCTGATCGAGCACCGCGATCGCCGCTGCTGCTTCCCGGGCTGCCGAAGACCGGTCCGGAGCTGCGACGCCGACCATTCCGTCCCGTTCCACCAGGGCGGCCCGACCTGCCCCTGCAACGTCGCGATGCTCTGCCGACGCCATCACAGACTGAAACAGACGAGGGGCTGGCGGATCGACCACGTGTGGCCGGGGGTCGTCCTGTGGATCGGCCCGACCGGGCACTGGCGCATCACCGCCCCCGCTGACCGAGAGTGAGCGGCGGACGGCCCGTCAGTATGTGGGCCGGGCCGGGACCTCGCGTCACGTCGGCGAGGCGGGCGGTCCTCGCCGGATCTCGGGTCAGGTCTCTGATGTCCACAGGTCGGCGACGCCGTGCGCTTCGCCGCGGCCCTGTTCGCGGCCTGCGTGTGCCGTCGCCTCCCGGATGGACGGGTCGAGGGGGTTGGGGCCCATGGCGGTCCGGGACGGCTCGTCCGGGTGGACGACCAACACGGTGGAGCCACGGCGCCGTAGCCCATCGACCTCTTCCTTGAGCCCACCCCAGGGTGGGCTCGGTGCGTCGGCCGGCGTGGGGGACAGGATCAGGATGCGGTCGTAGCCCACGACCAGGTCGGCGTTCTCGCTGGAGTGGACGCCGCCGTCAACGTAGCGGCGGCCGTCGATACGGACCGGCGGCCAGATCCCGGGGACGGCGCAGCTGGCCGACACGGCGTCCACCAGGTCGACCCCGGAGTCAGGGGTGAAGATCCGTCTCTGACCGGTCTCCGCGTCGACCGCGACCACGGCGATGGGCCGGTCCGTCCACGCGAGCGACGGCAATCGGGAAGCGACGGCCTCCCGGCGGTCCTTCTCCGGAACCGTGGATGCCTCCAACGCCCAGGCGCCGATGCGGCGACGGATCTCGAGGACGTCCTTCGCGCCGCCCATGATGTCCCCGAACGTCGCGGCGTAGGTGGTCAGATCCAGCTCTGCGTGGATCTCCCTGGCCTGCAGCGCGGGGTCGACCTGTCGCCGGAACAGGTCCTCCAGCGGCAGGCCGCTGCTCACCTGGGCGGTGACGGCGGACCCGGCGGACGTGCCCACGATCAGGTCGGCGTCGAGCACGTCGGCACCCGCGTCGGCCAGCCCCGCCAGGACACCTGTCTCCCAGGCGATCCCTGCCACACCGCCACCACCGAGGACCAGCGCCCGTCGTATCGTCATGTCCCCATCTTGGCGCTTCGCTCCGGTGACTAGCCCCAGACCTCGTGGGCGGTCTCGACGATGAGGCGGAGCTTGGCGACCTGCTCGTCGTACGTGAGCGCGTTGCCCTCGACGGTGGAGGAGAAACCGCACTGCGGCGACAGGCAGAGCTGGTCGCCGTCGACGTAATTGGACGCCTCCTCGATGCGCCGCTTGAGGGCGTCCTTCGACTCCAGCTCGCCGCGCTTGGTGGTCACCAGGCCCAGGACGACCATCTTGCCCTTCGGGACGAAGCGGAGCGGCTCGAAGCCGCCCGAGCGGGCGTCGTCGTATTCCAGGAAGAAGCCGTCGACGCCCAGTTCGCCGAAGAGCGCCTCGGCGACGAAGTCGTACCCGCCCTCGGCCGCCCAGGAGGAGCGGAAGTTGCCGCGGCACATGTGTGTGGTGATCGTCATGCCCTCGGGGCGGCCGGCGAGCGCCGCGTTGATCTGCTTGATGTAGCGCAGGTGCATGTGCTCGGCGTCGTCGCCGCGTGCGGCGATCTCGGCGCGCTGCGCCGGGTCGTTGAGGTAGGCCAGGCTGGTGTCGTCGAACTGGAGGTAGGTGCAGCCGAGTTCGCCGAGTCGGCGGACCTCCTCGGCGTAGGCGGCGCTCAGGTCGCGCCAGAACTCCTCGGTGTCCGGGTACACCGCGCGATCGATCGACGCCGGCCCGCCGCGGTAGTGGACCATGCTCGGTGAGGGGATCGTGAGCTTGGGCGTGTTCGTGGAGACGAAGCCGCGCAGGGCGCGGAAGTCGTCGGCGAAGATCGTCTCATCGAGCCGGACCCTGTCGTGCACGCGCAGCGCCGCGGACATGAACTCCAGGTCACCGGACTCGCTGCGGAAGTGGACCTTCAGCTTCTCCGGAGCCGGGTCGATGCCGCCGAGCCGGTAGATGTAATCCATGTGCCAGGAGGCGCGGCGGAACTCTCCGTCGGTGGCGCTCTGCAGGCCCACGTCCTCCTGCATCTTCACCACCGCGCGGATCGCCTCGTCCTCGGCCGACCGCAACCGCTCGGCGGAGATCCGGCCGTCGGCGAAGTCGTCGCGGGCCCGGAGCAGCTCCGGTGGGCGTAGCAGGCTTCCGACGTGGTCGGCGCGGAACGGTGGCGTCATGCGAGCGGGCATCGCATCCTCCAGGGAGTTCGCCGGGCGGTGCACGAATCCTCACGTTCGCGCACCGCCCGGCGGAGGGTCAAGCGAAGAAGATCCGCTCCTGGGTGACGGGATAACGGGCCCGGGTGAAGGCGGCGGCCATCGGCGTGTTCGTCATGTCGGTGTCGGCCAGGATGCGGTCGGCGCCCTGTTCGACCAGGAAATGAGTGCCCTCGGCGAGGAGGTCGTAGGCGTATCCGTGGCCGCGCTGTTCGGGCACGACCCCGACGAGGCCGATGACCGGTGCGGTGTGGTTGCGGGCCGGGGCGACGAACCCGGCGAGGTCGCCGCCGGGCGTGTACGCCAGCCGCCACCATTCGCGGGGAGAGGGGGACCGCCGTAGGTGGTCCAGGTCCTCGCGCGCGGCGGCGTCCAGATCCCGCTCGGCGATGGCGCGGCGGGCGTGGGCGTCGAGGGTGCCGTGCTCGATCCGGCGCAGCACGTCGAGGATCACCGAGTCGTCGGGTTCGGGCCGGTACGTGAGGCGGTCGGGACGTTCGGGCAGCCCGCACGCGGTCGTCCACTCGTACCGGTAGCGGTCCACGAGCCAGGTCATCCCGGCGGCGACGGCCGCGTCGGCGCGGGCCCGTACGGCGGCGCGCACCTCGGGTCGCTCTCGCCCGTGCGGCGGGACGAGCAGGCAGTACTCGGCTTTCAGTGATTCCGCACGGGCGGCCCGCAGGAGGGCGACGCCCGCGTCGGCGTCGGTGAAGTCGAACCAGTCGAGTGCGACCGGCTCGTCGTCGCCCGCTGTGCCCCACCAGGCGGCGCGCGCGAGGACCGTGTCGCCGCGCAGGGCGACCCAGGTCCATTCGGGACGGTATTCGCCCGCCGCGGCCGTCGTACGGTACGACCGGCCGAACGCGGCGACGCCCACCAGGGCGGGCTCGGACGGTTGCTCGAAGAGATGCTCCTCGCCGGGGGCGAGCGGGCGGATGACCAGATCGGTCATGAGGGTCCTTCCGGAAGATGCGGTGCGCTCCCGGTCAGACCCGCGAAAACGCCCGGACGGGGCGGGAGCGCATGAACGTCGTACGGTCCATCGCTCTCACCTCCTCCCGCTCCAGGGCGTTCCAGCACCATACCGGTGCCGCGTCCGGTCGTCGATCCGTTTTCCGCGGTGCATGGGATAGGTTCGAACGCGATTCGGTTCGTTTCCTGGAGCACAGATGACCTTCACCTCGCCCGCCGACGTCCGCGAACGTCTCGCGGCCGTGGACTACCTGGCCGACGACGCGATCGCGACGACCGTCTACCTCGCCGCCGCGCTGGGCAAGCCCCTGCTGGTCGAGGGCCCGGCCGGGGTGGGCAAGACGGAACTGGCCAAGGCCGTCGCCGCGATCACCGACGCCCGGCTCGTACGGCTCCAGTGCTACGAGGGCCTGGACGAGCCGCGCGCCCTGTACGAGTGGAACTACAAGAAACAGCTGCTGCGCATCCAGGCCGCCGGTGACCAGTCGTGGAGCGCCACCCACGACGACATCTTCACCGAGGAGTTCCTGCTCGAGCGCCCACTGCTGGCCGCCATCCGGCGCACCGACCCCACCGTCCTGCTGATCGACGAGACGGACAAGGCGGACGTCGAGGTCGAGGGCCTGCTGCTCGAGGTGCTGTCGGACTTCCAGGTGACCATCCCCGAGCTGGGCACGATCACGGCGGCGCGCCGGCCCTTCGTCCTCCTCACCTCCAACGCGACCCGGGAGCTGTCCGAGGCGCTCAAGCGGCGCTGCCTCTACCTGCACCTCGACTACCCGTCCCCGGAGCGCGAGCGCGACATCGTCCGGGCCCGGGTCCCCGGCATCGACGAGGCCCTCGCCGGCCGGCTCGCCCAGGTCGTGGCGGCCCTGCGCGAACTCGAGCTCAAGAAGGCACCGTCCATCGCCGAGACCATCGACTGGGCTCACACGCTCCTCGCACTCGGCCTCGACCGGCTCGACGGGGACGCGATCGCCGCGACCCTCGGCGTCGTCCTCAAGCACCGCTCCGACCAGGACCGCGCGCTCAAGGAGGTCGTCCACGGCGATGCTGCTGCTCGATAGAACGATGCGCCTGCCCGATGGAACACCAGGTTTCCGGAACAGGCACCTGTGCCTCCTCACGACGTCGTCCACGGCGATGCTGCCGCTCGATAGGACATCGGGTCTCCTGAACAGGCACCTGTGCTCCTTGACGACGTCGTCCACGGCGATGGCGCCGCCCGATAGAACACCGCAGGCATAAATGGGTCTCCTGGACCGGCATCTCGGCTTCCTCACGGCACTGCGCGAGGCGAGCCTGCCGGTGTCGCTCGCCGAAGGGCTGGACGCCGTGCACGCCCTGGTCGCCATCGACCTCGCCGATCGCGAGTCCCTGCGCGCGGCGTACGCGGCCACGGTCGTCAAGCGGCAGGCGCATCGGGCGGCGTTCGACACGCTCTTCGACCTGTGGTTCCCGCCGGTGACCGGCAGTCCCGAGACGGCCCGGGAGCGCCCCGCGTACGACGATCCCGAACTGCGGCGGCTGCGCGACGAACTGAGCCGCCTCCTCCTGGAGGGCGACGACGCCGCCCTGCGCGACTTCGCCCGCAAGGCCGTCGGCGCGTACGGCCGCGGCTCCGGCGCGCCGGGCGGGAACGGTCGCGGCTCCGGGCAGTGGTTCTCCTATCAGGCGCTGCGGGTCCTGTCCCCGGAGACGCTGATGGCCGGGCTGCTCGCCGCCGTGCTGACCGAACGCGGCGGCCTGGACGAGAAGGTCGCCCGCCGGACGTTCACCCGCCGCATCGAACGCTTCGAGAGGTTTGTCGCCGAGGACGTACGGCGGCGGCTCGCCGAGGAGAACGGCCCGGAGAAGGTCGCGCGCAGCGCCGCCCGGCCGCCGCTGGAGAAGGTCGACTTCCTCCGCGCGACCCGCGCGGACCTGGCCGCGATCCGGCGGGAGGTTCAGCCGCTCGCCCGGAGACTGGCCGCCCGGCTCGCCCACCGGCGGCGGCACGGCAGGCGCGGACGGCTGGACTTCCGCAGGACGGTACGCGCGTCGCTGTCGACGGGCGGCGTCCCCCTGACCACGCACCACCGGCCGCCCCGCCCCCACAAACCGGAACTCGTCGTTTTGTGCGACGCCAGCGACTCCGTCTCCTCCTTCGCGCACTTCACCCTGCTGCTGACCTATGCGCTGCGCGAGCAGTTCGCCCGGGTACGGGCGTTCGCGTTCATCGACGACCTCGACGAGATCACCCGGTTCTTCGCTCCGGGCGCCGACGTGGTCGAGGCGATGACGACGATGACCCGCGAGGCGCGCCTGGTCTGGGTGAGCGGGCACAGCGACTACGGGCGCGCCTTCGGCGTCTTCGAGGACCGGTACGGCGACGCGATCACGCCGAAGACCTCGCTGCTGATCCTCGGCGACGCCCGCAGCAACTACGGGGCGCTGAACCTGGAGACGGTCCGGCGACTGGCGGGGCGGGCGCGGCACGCGTACTGGCTCAACCCAGAACCGGCCGCGGACTGGGACTCCGGCGACTCGGCCGCCTCGGCGTACGGCGCGGTCGTGCCGATGCACGAGTGCCGCAACCTCACCCAGCTGGCGGAGTTCGTCGAGATGCTCGCCTAATGGGTGCTACCGGGTTGGTCGCGGAGGGTTCGCCGCATTCTCACCGGGTAACTCCTTTGGCTGCCGCGGACATCGACCCTTCCAGGGAGTTCTGATGGATTCCGTGATCGACACGGTGAGAGGGCAGGAACGGGAGTACAGCCAGGGCGAGGAGCGGCCGCTGAAGTCGTACGCGGGCACGCTCGTGACCTATGGCGTGGCCGTGGGTGCGGCCACCATGATCGCGCGGCTGACCGGGCGGCGGGCGCCCCGGCTCGGCCTCTGGGACGTCGCGCTGATGACCGTGACCACCCACAAGCTGTCCCGGACCCTGTCCAAGGACCCGGTGACGAGCCCCTTGCGAGCGCCGTTCACCCGGTACAAGGGCACCGCCGGACCGGCCGAACTCGCCGAAGAGGTGCGCGGCAGAGGCGTCAAGCATGCCATCGGTGAGCTGATCACCTGCCCGTTCTGCATGGCCCAGTGGGTAGGTACGGCGTACGCGGTGGGGATGACCTTCGCGCCCGACGCGACGCGGCTGGCCGGGGCGACGATGACCGCCGTCGCGGGGGCCGACTGGCTCCAGCTCGTCTATGCCCGGCTGCAACGATCGGCCGAGGGCTGAGAGCTGCGTTGGGGCGCTGACCTGGTTCGGCGGGCTGCAACGATCGGCCGAGGGCCGGGAGCCGGGTTGGGGCGCTGACCTGGTTCGGCGGGCTGCAACGATCGGCCGAGGGCCGGGAGCCGGGTTGGGGCGCTGACCTGGTTCGGCGGGCTGCAGCGGTCGGCCGGGGACTGGGAGCCGCATCGGGGCGCTGACCTGGTTCGGTAGGCCGAATCGGGGGGTTTGGGATGCCCTCGGCGGGTAGGCGGGCAGCATGGACGTTACCTTCCTCAAGTCGCTGTACGACATTCCCGGCCCGTTCGCCTCCGTCTACCTCGACATGCGACGGGCCACCGAGGACGCTCCGAAGGTCATCGAGCTGCGGTGGCGGGCCCTGCACCGCGAACTGGCCGAGCAGGGGACGCCGGCCGCGACCGTCGAGGCGATCGAGCGGGTTGTGGCCGAGGAGAACATCCAGCGCGAATCCGGCACTCTCGCGGTGTTCGCGGCGGACGGCGAGGCCGTCCACTCCGAGGTACTGCCCGGGGCGCCGCGCGCCGAACTGGCCAGGTACGCCCCGTTGCCGCACGTCAAGCCGCTCCTGGCGCAGCGCGGGCAGCCGATCGCCTACCTGGTCGCCACGGTGGACCGGCTCGGCGGGGAGATCACCTGCGTGGCGCGGGGCGGCGACCGCCGTACGATCGCGGTCAAGCCCGACGAGGACTTCCCGGTGCGCAAGACCAAGGCCGGCGACATGTTCCGGCAGGACAAGCAGCAGCGGGCCGCCGAGGAGGTCTGGCGGATCAACGCCAAGAAGGTCGCCCACGCGATGGTCGGTGCGGCCGACGACTGCGGTGCCGACATCGTGGTCCTCGCCGGCGACGTCCGCGCCCGTACGGCCGTCCAGGAGGAACTGTCGGAACCCGTCCTGTCGCGCGTCGTCGACGCGGGCGGGGCCGGGCCGACGCTGGACGAGGAGATCACCCGCGCCGTCGAGCTCAAGCGGGCCGAACACCTCACGTCCCTCGTGAGCCGGTTCGACGAACAGCTCACCAAGCACGGTCGCGCGGTCGAGGGCATGAAGCGCGTGACCGACGCGCTGCGCAAGGGACAGGTCGCCTGCCTGTTCCTGGAGGACCGGCCGGACTCGTCGATCACCCTGTGGACGGGGCCGCAGGCGACCGACGTGGCGACGTCCGCCGACCGCCTACGGGAGCTCGGCGTCGCCGACCCCGTCGTGGACCTCGCCGACGCCGCTCTCATCCGGGCGCTCGTGGGCACCGATGGGGAGCTGGTGCTCCTGCCACCGGAGTCGCTGCGCGCCAAGTCCGGTGCGGGAGCCCTGCTGCGGTACGCGGACTGAGTGGCAGAGGGGACCACTCCCGGGGCGGGATACCTGCGAGAAGGACGGTGCCTCTGTGAGGAGCGCGAAGGCATCTCGGAGCGGTCTGCTCCGCGCCGCCCGGCTCGCCGACGGGCGGGCCGGGCGGCGTCGGCGCCTCACGGCAGGAGCGTGTCCAGGAACGTGTTACTGAACACCCGGTGCGGGTCGTAGCCGTTGAGCGTGGCCCGCGCGGCGTCGAAGCCGTCGCCGGCGGCCTGGCCCGCGTTGACGGCGTTGCGGATGGTGGAGGTCAGCATCGTCGTGTCGGTCCAGGCCCCGCCGGTCGTGACCGCCCAGGCCTTGGACCACTCGGGCCGTACGGTCGCGTACGAACCGGTGTAGTTGGAGAAGATCCACTGCTCCATCTCGCGGTAGAACGCGTTGCACTGCGGAGTGCCGGGAATGGTGCCCATGTCGAGCCAGACGCACACGTCCCACTCGGGGTGGTCGGGACGGGGGCGTACGGACGACAGCTGCGGGGTGACGGCGCCGCTCACCCCGGACTCGGACGGCTGGTCCAGGCCCGTCACGCGGATCTCGATCGGGCCGTTCATCGGGTACTGACCCTGCGCCTGGTAGGCGTTGATCCGCGATACGTACTGGTTGTAGAACTCGCTGACCACGCGCTGGATGTTGGACCGGGCGGTGAGGACGGCGTAGCCGGCCTCGACGATCCGCAGCGTGGTCGGCTGCACGTACAGCAGGGTGTTCTTCGTCCAGCCCCAGATGTCCCACGTGCCGGTGGTGATCAGTCCCGAGCCGACGATCGCCATCTCGAGGTTCTCGAACGAGGGGGTGACCGAGACGTCGCCGCCCACGATCTGCTTGATGTAGTCGGACTGCTGCTGGTTGATGAAGTTCGCGAACGTGTAGTTGTACGGGCTGTCCACCTGTTTCGAGAGGACGGGCTTGGTCGGGCTCAGCGACCACAGCTTGATCCACGGGACGGTCGTGAACGGGAACCAGATCACCTCCATCCGCCCGCACGCGTTCAGCAGGCTCGCGAAGGAGTTCGATCCGGCGGAGGACGGGGCGGCGAAGACGTCCGTCACCTGGATGTCGTACCGGCTCTGGCACCTCAGGCGCTGGTTGGCGCCCACTTCGAGGGTCACCTCGGTGACGAACGCCCGGCCGAGGTGGGCCAGGAACGCCTTCATCGGGGCGTCGGTCCGGCCGAACGTCTGCAGCGTGAACGCGCTTCCGTTCCAGACCACGGCGGTCAGGGACCGGATGAGGTTGCTCAGCGAGCCGTAGCTGGTCCCGGCGAGGCGGCTCTCGCCCTGGGCGGGGATCGCCGAACCGTGGGCGTTGATCGCCAGTACGCCGCCGAGCGTGATGTCACCGGGGGCGGGGATCGCGGCGAACCCCAGGCCGGCGGCCTCGAGCTTGGCGAGCAGGGCGTCCATCGTGATCCCGGTCTGCGCGGTGACCGTCGACGAGCCGATGCTGACGGACGTCAGGTGCTGGGTCGTGTCGACGAGGATGACCTTGCTGACGTCGGCGCCGTTCGGCACGAGGATCGGGGACCAGTTGTGCCCCATCCCCTTGGGACGGACGCGGTAGCCGTTCTGCTGGGCCCAGTTCGCGACGGACACCACCTCGGCGGGGGTGTTCGGCGCGCAGGTCAGGGCGTTCTCGATGGTGATCTCTTCGGACCAGTTCTGGTACGCCTGCCGGTAGAGGGGCAGCGGGAAGCCGGGCAGGGTGTCGGCGCGAGCGGGGATCCGGAAGGCGGGGACCCAGGTGAGGGCGGCCGCCCCGGCGGCCGCGAGGAGGCCGCGACGGGACAGGTGGGAGGAGGAATCCATGGGTGCTCCCAGGGGGAGCGGCGGTCCGGTCGGGGGACCGCCGGTGGCAGGGCGAGTACGGCGGGGGCCGGCCGAATGCCTCCCGCCGTGGTGACTGGCCGCGGTCGCGGCCGGAGCCGTCAGTGCGCACGAGCGTCAACGCTTGCGCTGGTTATACGGCGCTTCGCGCTATTTGGTCAAGCACTTGCTTGGTGCTCGTGCACCGGGCCGATGATTCGGCGAGGGTCATCGGGTACGCGTCTGGCAGAGACGACCGCAAGTGACGAAAGAGGGTGTGCCCGTCATGTCGAGGGCGCAGATCAGGCCTCGTCCCCGTCGTTACGTCCGGAATCGGCCTTCCAGTGGGCGGTTCGCGGCCGGATGAAGCCGTCATACTCGGCTCGGCATCCGATCGCGACGCTGGGAGGCGGCGGTGGGCGAGGTCAGCCGACGGGGATTCATCGCCGGGACTGCGGGCGCGGTGGCGGCGGGCGTCGTCGCGGGCGAGTCCCTCACCGAGGGCCGGGCGGACGCGGCCGTACGGCTGCCCGCGCCGGAGCGGTCCGGCATCGACCACATCGTCGTGGTGATGATGGAGAACCGCTCCTTCGATCACTATCTCGGCTGGCTGCCGGGCGCGGACGGCCGGCAGGGCGAGCTGACCTACACCGACCGCGACGGCGCGGCGCACCCGACCCATCACCTCACCGTGCCGCACGGCTGCGGTTTCCACGACCCGGACCACTCGTACGAGGGCGGGCGGGTCGAGTTCAACGACGGCGCGTGCGACGGCTGGCTGCGGGCCGGCCAGAACGACCTGCTCTCCATCGGCTACTACCACGCCGAGGACCTGGCGTTCTATGGCCGCGCGGCGCGCGACTGGACCGTCTGCGACCGCTACTTCGCCGCCATGATGGCCCCGACGTTCCCCAACCGGTTCTTCCTGCACGCCGCGCAGACCGACCGGCGTACGACGTCCGTCGAGAAGCTCGCCACCATGCCGACGATCTGGGACCGGCTCGCCGCCAAGGGCCTCAAGGGCCGCTACTACTACAGCGACGTGCCGTACACCGCCCTGTGGGGCACGCGGTATCTCGGCATCAGCCACCCGATCGCGGAGTTCTACGCGGCGGCCGCGACCGGCACGCTCCCGCCGGTCTCGTTCGTCGAGCCCGGCTTCCTCGGCGAGGCGGTGCCCGGCCTGTCCGAGGACGAGCACCCCCTCGCGGACATCCGCCTCGGCCAGCATTTCCTCGGCAAGGTGCATGACGCGGTCGTGAGCAGCCCGAACTGGGCCAGGACGGTGCTGGTCGTCACGTACGACGAGTGGGGCGGCTTCTTCGACCACGTCGCCCCGCCCGCGGGCCCCGATCCCAACCCGGATCTCGGCGCGGGACTGCGCGGCTTCCGGGTGCCCTGTGTGGTCGTCTCGCCGCGGGCCCGGCGCGGCCACGTGGCGCACCGGCTCTACGACCACACGTCGATCCTGAAGATGATCGAGTGGCGGTTCGGCCTGGAGCCCTTGACCGTACGCGACGCTGCGGCGCGCAACCTGGCCGAGGTCCTGGACTTCGAGCAGCGGCCGCGGCTGAAGGTCCCGCGGTACGACGTCCCGCGCCCGCTCACCTTCGGCTGCATCCTGCCCGATCACGCCCACGCCGGAGAGGACTGGCCCGACCTCGCCTCCCTGGCCCGCCACCGCGGCTTCGCCACGCGCTGACAGGGGCCTGGGCACAGGCCAGGGCGGGCTCGCGGGCGGGTAAGGCGCGCTGAGCTCAGGCGCGCGACAGGTCGTAGTCGTCCCGGCGGGCGGCGCGGGTCCGCGCCCAGTACTCGAACGTGAAGCCGGGCCAGATCGTGCGGTTCACCCCGTGCTCATCGAGGTACCAGCTCACGCAGCCGCCTTCGTTCCACACCGCGCGGCGCAGCCTCCGCTGGAGGCGGTCGTTGAACCGCCGCTGGGCGTCGGCGCGGACCTCGATCACGTCCGCCTTCTCCGCCGCGAGCAGGCGCAGGCAGCTCAGCACGTGCTTCACCTGTGACTCGATCATGAAGACGACGGAGTTGTGGCCCAGGCCGGTGTTGGGCCCGAGGAGCATGAAGAAGTTGGGGAAACCCGCGACCGTCACGCCGTGGTGGGCCTCGATGCCGTCCGCCCAGGCGTCCTGGATCTTCAACCCGTCCCGCCCGACGATGTGCTGCTCGGTGAGCGCCTCGGTGACCTTGAAACCGGTGCCGTAGATGATCACGTCGACATCGCGGCTCGTGCCGTCGGCGGTCACGACGCCCGTCTCGGTGATCTCCGTGATCCGTTCGGTGACCAGGTCGACATGCGGGCGGGTCAGCGCCGGGTAGTAGTCCGAGGACAGCAGGATGCGCTTGCATCCGATCGTGTAGTCGGGGGTGACCTTCGCGCGCAGCTCGGGGTCGTCGATCTGACGCTCGATGTGGCTGCGGGCCATCCGCTCCATCGGGCCCATCAGCCTCGGGTCGAGGGTGAAACCGACGGCCCTGGTCTCCAGCGCCCAGTAGATGCCGTTGCGGAAGGCGCGCTGCGTCCCCGGCACGTGCCGGAAGACGCGCCGTACGCGGTCGGACAGCACGAAGTCGGGCTTGGGTTGGATCCACGGGGGAGTGCGCTGGAACACGTGCAGCCGGCTCGCCTCGTCGGCCACCCGGGGAACGAACTGGATCGCCGACGCGCCGGTGCCGATCACGGCGACCCGTTTGCCGGTCAGGCCGGCCGACGGGTCCCACTGCGCGGAGTGGAACGCCGTGCCCCGGAACCGCTCCGCCCCGGGGATCTCCGGGAGGGACGGCACGTGCAGGGCGCCGATCGCCGAGACGACGGCTTTCGGCGTCAGGACCTCGCCCGAGGCCAGCGTGACCCTCCAGTGCCCGGCCGCCTCCTCCCACTCCAGGGCCTCGACGGCGCAGCCGAACCGCAGGTGCGGGGCCAGGTCGTACTTGTCGACGCAGTGGCGCAGGTAGTCCCAGATCTCGTCCTGCGGGGCGAACATCCGCGACCAGTCGGGGTTCAGCTCGAAGGAGAAGGAGTACATGTGCGACGGCACGTCGCACGCGCACCCCGGGTACTGGTTGTCGCGCCAGGTGCCCCCGAGATCGTCGGCCTTCTCCAGGATGACGAAGTCGTGGAAGCCCGCCCGCTTGAGCTGGATGGCCATGCCGAGGCCGCCGAACCCGGAGCCGATGATCGCGATCTTCACTGATCCTCCCGGAGCGCCGCCCGCCGGCCGTTGTTACTGGTAGTAAGTTACCAGCGGTAAGTTACCGGCGGTAGGTCGTGAGATAGAGTTCACACGTGATCTCCAACGACTCCGTGAGGACGCGTCGCCCGAGGATGTCCCGCGCCGACCGTGAGCAGCAGATGCTCGACGTCGCCGAGGAGGTGTTCGCCGAGCGGGGCTACGGCGCCGTCTCGATGGAGGAGATCGCCGAGCGCGTCGGACTGTCCAAGCCGATGCTGTACGAGTACTTCGGTTCCAAGGAGGGTCTGCTGCTCGGCGTGATCCGGCGGGCGCGCGGCGAGCTTCGGGAGACGACCGAGCAGGCCGTCGGCGCCGCAGGCTCGCCGGAGGAGGTGATGCGGCGCGGCTACGTCGCTTACTTCCGGTTCAACGCGGCCCATCGCCGGGCGTGGCTCGTCCTCCTGCAGGAGCCGGTCCTCATGAGGAGTGCGGCCGAGGAGATCGAGGCGATACGCCGCCAGCAGAGCGAGATGATGGTCGGGCTCCTGGCCGCCCACCTCCCGGACCGCCCCCGCCGGGCCCTCGAGGCGTACGCCGAGAGCATGATCGGCGCCTGCGAGCGCATGGCCCTCTGGCAGGCCCGCAACCCCGAGGTCACCCCCGAAGAGGCCGCCGACCACCTGATGGACCTCACCTGGACCGGCCTCGCCGGGGCGGACTGACCATGCGCGGTCGTCCTACCCGTGAGTGTGTTGCGTGAACGAGTGATTACTCAAAGTTGAATCGACGAGATTTTCGACTACGGTAAGTCCCGTCCTTGTCACCTTGTGTCCTTGCCCTCCGGAGGGAATGATGCCTCCATGGCCGTCGATACTGTTGAGGCACCGGTGGATCCCCGCGTCGAGTTGGAGAAGCACTACCGGGAGTTCTGCGAGCAACTCCCCGACCATCGCGTCGAGATCATCAATGGCCGGATCGTGGTGAATCCTGTGCCGACCTACGATCACGCGCGCATCGTCTTTCAGCTGCTCCTCCAACTCGTCGGACTGGCCAAGGAACGCGGGTGGGAGATCCTCACCGAGATGTCGGTATTTCTGGGACCTCAACAGGATCGCTATCGGCCGGATCTGATCGTCGTTCGGCCTAAGCCGCGCATGTGGGGAGCCGACCACATCTACGGCGACCAGACACTTCTCGTGGCGGAGGTTGTGTCTCCCAGTAGCGTGGTCGATGATCACGAGGTGAAGCCACGGCACTACGCCTCCGCAGGAGTGCCGCTCTGCCTGGTGATCGACACGCTTACCGGAAAGGTCCGCCTGCTGTCCGATCCGGGGCAAGCGGGATATCGGCACGAGACCGATATCGTTCTCGGCGGTCTGCTTGATCTGCCCGAGCCCTGGAAGTTGACCCTCGACACCGCGGTCTTCACAGACTGACTGAGACGTTCAGGCGAACGTGCGCCAGGACTGTTCCTGGACGAGTTCGCGGCTGCGCCAGCCGTCGGGTGTGCGGATCAGCCGGTGGTGGTACCAGCCTCCGCCACGGATGAATCCGGGCTCGGTCGCGGCGATCATCGACCGTGACGGGGCCAGGGTGTCGGCGAACGACGCGCTGACCCGCGCCTCATCGCCGTCGACCGACATCGTCACCGCCCCGATCAGGTGCTGACGGCCCGGCCAGGCGGCGAGGACCTCGGCGAGCCAGCGCTTGATCGCTTCCCGGTCGCCGCGGGCGCCGCCCGACGCGGAGAAGTCGATGGTCGCGTCCTCGGTGAAGACCGAGTCGAGTAGTGCCCACTCGCCGCCGTCCACCGCGCGCACATAGCGGGCGAGCAACTCGCCGATCTCCAGCCGGTCGGCGATCTCCTGAACGTCCACCCCCGGATCATCCATCTCGCCAAACGGACGATCAATACCGGAACTGCCCTACGATCCGTGATCACCTGTGTGTGGAGGGACACTGCCCTCGGCGTTCACTGGGGGAGGCGCGATGCGACGTCGTTCGACGAAGACGATCGGCCGTGAGCCCGCCGGAAGGGGCCCGGACGAGCCGCAGGACCCGACCGCCGGGGAGGAGGGGAGCCCGGAGGAAGGGGCCGGCGTCGAGGAGAAGGGGAGCCCGGAAGGAGGGTCCGGCGTCGGGGAGGAGGGGAGCTCTGGAGAAGGGGCCGTCGTCGGGGAGATGGCCGCGATGCCCTGGCAGGCGCACATCGGAGAGCTGGCCGCCACGAGCCTGGCGGGCATGAGCCGCCGCCTGCCCACGCTGGTCGGTGCGGCGGTCCGCCTCGCCTGGCGGGCGAGCCGGTTCGACACGGTCGCGACGGTCCTGCTCAACCTCGCCGCCGGGGTCTTCACCGCGTACGGTCTGCTGGCGACGGCCGGTGTGCTGACGGCTCTGTTCGCCGGCGGTGCGACACCCGACCGGGTGCGGGCGGCCCTGCCATCGCTGGCGCTCGTCGCCGGTGCGGCGGCGCTGCGCTCGGGGCTGCAGGCGGGGGCCGGATGGGCGCAGGCCCGGCTGAAGCCGAAGGTCAACCGCATCGTCGAGACCCGACTGTTCGAGCTCACCACGCGGGTGGACCTGCCGGCGTTCGACGACACGGACTTCCATGACGCGATGCACCGGGCCCGTCAGCGGGGCCTGTACGAGGCGTCGGCGGTGGTCCAGGAGGCGATCGACATCCTCACCGGCGTCGTCGGGCTGACGGCGGCGGCCGGCGCGCTCGGCGTCCTTCACCCGGTGCTCCTGCCATTGCTGCTGCTCACGGCGGTGCCCGACGGCTGGGCCGCGGCGCGTGTGGCCCGCATGCGCTATCTGACCATCTTCACCCTGTCCCCGGTCCGCCGCCGCAAGTGGGTGCTCGCGGACCTGATGGCCGACCGGGACTCCGCGGCGGAGATCCGGGCCTTCACGATGCGCGGCTTCCTCGGCCGGGAACACGCTCACCTCGCCGCCGACGAGTGCGAGGTGCACGTCGCGCTCGCCCGCCGCCAGACGGTCGCGCTGGTGCTCGGTGAGATCGTCGGCGGTGTCGCGAGCGGCGGGGTCTACGTCGCCCTCGGCGCGCTGCTCGCCACCGGAGCCGTGCCCCTCGCCGTCGCCGGCACCGCGGTCCTGGCGATCCGCACCGGCAAGACCTCCCTCGCCTCGCTGCTGTACGCGGTCAACCAGTGCTACGAGTCGGGCCTGTACTTCGCCGACTATCTCGACTTCTGCGCCGAGGCCGAGCGCCGCGTCCCCGAAGAACGCCACGTGGCGGCACCGGTGACCTTCGACGTCATCACCGCGGAGGACGTCTGGTTCACCTATCCGGGTGCCGACGAGCCGAGCCTGCGCGGGATCTCGGTGCGGATCCGCGCGGGCCAGGTCGTCGCGCTCGTCGGCGAGAACGGCTCGGGCAAGACCACGCTCGCGAAGATCCTCGCGGGCCTGTACCGGCCGGACGACGGCGAGGTGCGCTGGGACGCGACCCGTCTGTCCGAGGTCGACCTCGAACGCCTGCGCGAGAGCATCGCGATGATCCCGCAGGACTACACGCACTGGCCGATGACGGCGCGGCACAACATCGCGATGGGCCGCGTTCCCGACGACTCTCTCATCGTCGAGGCGGCGCGGGCCGCCGGCGCGGACGAGGTCATCGAGCCGCTTCCCCACGGATACCGGACGCTGCTCGACCGGCGCTTCAAGGACGGCCACGAGCTGTCGGGCGGGCAGTGGCAGCGCATCGCCGTCGCGCGCGGGTTCTACCGGGACGCTCCCCTCCTCATCTGCGACGAGCCCACCGCCGCCCTCGACGCCCGCGCCGAACACGCCCTGTTCGACCGGATCCGCGGCCATGCCGACGGCCGTACGGTGCTGCTCATCACCCACCGGCTCGCCAGCGTCCGCCACGCCGACGAGGTCTACGTGCTCGACCGCGGCCGGGTCGTCGAGGAGGGGCCGCCCGCGGAGCTCCTCGCGGCGGGCGGCGTCTTCAGCGAGCTGTACGACCTGCAGGCCCAGGCCTACCGGCTGCAGGACGGCCCGGTCCAGGCGCCCACGCCGGCGGCGGAGCCCCCGTCAGGGCTCCTGGCGCCGCCGGATGGGCGGCACGGCCCGTACGATCGCGCGGAGCCCGGCGGGCAGCGGCACCGAGGCGCCACCGGAGACGGCGACGTAGGTGACGTGGCCGCTCGCCGACACGTCGTCATCGCGCCGGAGAACGAACGACATGGCCAATGAGCTCCGCCCGGCGCCGGTCGGGCGGACCTCGATCGAGACGAGGTCGTCCAGCCGGGGGCCACGGCGGTGCTCGCAGCCGCTGGCGACCACGACGAGGTCGGCGCCTGCCGCGCGAAGCGCCTGGTAACCACCGATGTGGTCGTCGAGCCAGCCGAGGAACGCGTCCTCGAAGTACTCGTAGTACCGGGCGGCGTGGAGTACTCCCTGGGCGTCGCAGTGCCGCGGACGGATCCGGGCGCGGTACACCGACACCGCGCCGGCGTCCGCGGGCGGGCTCCGGTGCGTCCAGATCGCGTCGAAGGCGGCCTGGTCGTGCGGGAGCATCCGGCAGCCGGCGATCCGGCCGTCCCGTACGCGGTACAGGCCTACGGTCGACCAGGTGTGCTCCTCCCCGGCGATCGTGGCGGTGCCGTCGGTGAGCGCGGTGATCCATTCGCCGTCGCCGCTGAGCACGTCGCGGGTGTGCATCCGAAAGCTCCGATCGGCGAGCTCCCGGCGCCTGCGAAAGTAGGTGAGCACCGCTTCGACGCCGTGGTGGTCGCCGGCGATCGCGTTGTTCCCGGGCACGTGCCAGGCGATGTCCTCCGTGAGGATCTCCCGCAGCGCCGCGGCGTCACCTCCGCCGTAGAACGCGTTCTGCGCCGCGTGCAGGCGGTGCAGGAGTGCGACGGCCTGATCCCTGTCCAGCGTCGTCTCCCTCTCGTGAGAGTGCCGAGGCGATCGTCAGAGCGTGGCGTGCCGCCGGATCCACTCGTACATCGCGACGCCGCTGGCCACACCCGCGTTGATGGAGCGCGTCGAGCCGAACTGGGGGATGTGCAGGACCACGTCGGCGGCCTCGCGCGCCTCCTCGGACAGGCCGGGGCCCTCCTGGCCGAACAGCATGAGGCACGCGCGGGGCACCTCGGCGGTCTGGATCGGCCGGGACCCGGGCAGGTTGTCGATCCCGATGATCGGGAGATCGCGCTCCCGGCACCACGTCACCAGCTCGCTCGTCGTCGGATGGTGACGTACGTGCTGGTACCGGTCGGTGACCATGGCGCCGCGGCGGTTCCAGCGCCGGCGGCCGACGATGTGCACCTCCGCGGCGAGGAACGCGTTGGCGTTCCGGACGACCGCGCCGATGTTGAAGTCGTGCTGCCAGTTCTCGATCGCCACGTGGAAGGGGTGCCGGCGGGCGTCGAGGTCGGCGACGATCGCCTCGTTGCTCCAATAGCGGTACTCGTCGACGACGTTGCGGCGGTCGCCGCCCGCGAGCAGCGACGGGTCGAGCCGCGGGTCCTCGGGCCAGGGCTGCGGGTGCGGCCCGACCCCGGGCTCGGGAGCCGTGCCGGCCTCCGTCTCCTCCCCGGGCTGCCCGCCCGCACCGGGCTGCGTCACGACCTCAGACGTCATGCGGCCGAGCATAGAAGGTGTACGCGGTGGCATGACCAGGTGCCGGGTCCGGACCGCCGCCCCGCTCCAGGGGAGCGGCCCAGGACGGGGCGGCAGCGGGTGCTACTTCGCCGTATGCGTGAAGCAGTCGCCGACCACCTGGTAAGCCGTGCCGTGGCCGTAGTACGCGCCGGTGATCTTGTTGTAAATCTTGAACGACTTCCTCTTGTAGAGAGGATGGGCCTTCAACGTGCCGTACTTGTGCCGGGGGACCACGTACGAGCCGGACACGGTAATGGTTCGCGACTTGGTCACGTCGAACCCGACGGCGGCCGACAGGCCGTCGACATCGACGCCGAACGTCGAACTGTAGGTGTTACTGACGGTGCGGGACTGCATCAGGGTCAGAGTGATGGGTCCGCGCCCGCGCGCCTCGGCTATGACCTTCTTGCCGCACTGCTTGCCGAGGGTCTTGATGTGCTTGTACTTCAGCACGTGGATCGGCCGGCCGGCGTTGGCGGGGGTGTACGCCGGGCCGCCGGCCGACGCGGCGACCGGCGTTCCGGCCGTGCTCACCGGCTGGGCGACGGCGGTGGAGCCTGTCGCGAGGATTCCGGCGAGCGCCACTCCGATGATCGCGGACGAGGTCACCGCCGCGCGGCCCGTCGGCAACGAGCGTGTCTTCATCGTTTCCTGCCCTTTCGGGTGGGGGATTGAGGTCGGCGGCCGGATCCCTCGGTGAGTCCTCTGAATGCCAGCCTCCGTACGGTCCCGTATTGTTTACATGCGGTACCGTACGGTGTCAATAAATGATCTTCTCGTCGCCGTGGTCCATGAGCGCGGGCTGGACGGGGCGGTCAAGAGCCGCCGTCGCTCCAGCGTGGGTTCAGCCCTCTTCGGTCTGCCGGCCTCGCTGGAAGAGGACGAACAGCCAGATCAGCGACGGCACCAGGAGCACCAGACCGACGAGGACGGAGGCCAGCGTGGCGTGCAGGACGGTGGGCTGGGCGGCGGCGTCGGCGATGGTGACGTGCGGCGGCAGGAGGATGGGGTACTGCGCGACCGGCCAGCCCCAGATCACGGCGGCGACGGCGGTGGCGGCGGTGACGCGGGCGACGGCGAACCGCCGGGCGACGAGCAGCGCCAGCGAGGCGACGCCGGCGACCGCGGACAGGACGACCACCGGGAGGGCCCGGCCGGTCAGGCCGTCGTACAGGCCGGGTGCGTCATGGCGGAGGACGAAGATGCCGCCGATCGCGATGCAGCCGGTGACCACCGCCGTGACGATCCCGCGTCGGCGGAAGGCGTCCGCGAGTTCCTCCTCACGGTGCCGGCGGGCGTCGCCGGTGAGGTAGACCGCCGCGAGGTACGCCGTGGCGCCGACGGCCAGCACGCCGCCGAGGATCGAGGTCGGGTTCCACCAGCTGCCGATCAGGTCTCCCCGGGCCAGGCCGACCGGGACGCGCCCGGACGCCACCGCGCCCGCGACCGTTCCGAGGAAGAAGGGCGTCAGCACGGAGGACAGCGCGAAGGCACCGCCGAACAGCCGCAGCTGCCACAGCTCCGTGCTGGCCTTGCGGAACGCGAACGCCGATCCCCGCGCGATGATGCCGAACGCGATCAGGGTCAGCGGGATGTACAGCGTGGAGGCCACCGACGCGAAGACCGTCGGGAAGCAGGTCCAGAACATCACGATGACGAAGACCAGCCATACGTGGTTGGCCTCCCAGACCGGTCCGATCGCGTGCTCGATGAGGCGGCGCTGGGCGAAGCCGTGTCGCGGCCCGCCCGCCAGGGCGTCCCAGAAGCCCCCGCCGAAGTCGGCGCCGCCCAGCAGCGCGTACATCGTGATCCCCGCCCAGGCCAGGATGAGCAGGGCCTGCGCGGCGGTCATGGGGTGTACTCCTCGGCCCAGCCCTCCTGGGGCGCGGTGACCGGCTGCACCCGCAGCCGGTTCAGGACGTAGACGGCCGCCACCGTCAGCACGGCGTAGACGGCGAGCACCGCGACCAGCCCGACCCAGAGCCCCGGCGCCGGGTTGACGGCGTCCGCGGTGCGCTGGTGCTGCCAGACGATCCAGGGCTGCCGGCCCACCTCGGTGGTGACCCAGCCGGCCTCCAGCGCGACGACCGCAGCCACTCCCGAGATCGCCGCCAGCCGCAGGAACCAGCGGGAACGCGGCAGGTCCCGGTGCCGCCACCAGGCGAGCGCGAGCCAGGCGCCGAGCAGGACCAGCCCGAACCCGATCGCCACCATCGCCTGGAAGCCGAGGTGGACCGGGTTGACCGGCGGCCGGTCGGTGACCGGCACCTTGTCCAGGCCCTGGACGACCGTGCCGGGCCGGTAGCCGACGAGCAGGGACAGCGCGTCCGGGATACGGACGGCGTACCGCATCCGCCCGCCGACGTACGCGCCGCCGATCGACAGGGGGACGTGCGATCCGGTGTGGTTGAGGCCCTCGATCGCGGCGAGCTTGGGCTTCTGGTTGGTCGCCAGGAACCTCGCCATCGAGTCGCCGACCACCACCTGCACGGGCGCGACGATCGCGGCGGCGGTGAACGGCAGCAGGAGACCGATGCGGTGATAGCGGTCCCGTCGGCCGCGCAGCATCCCCGCGGCGTACACGCTCGCGATGCCGAAGCCGGCGACCATGAACGCGGCCAGGACCATGTGGAGGACCTGCCGCGGCATGGCGGGATTGAACATCGCCGCCCAGGGCCGTACGTGGGTGACCTTTCCGTCCACCAGGTCGAAGCCGCGCGGCTGGTTCATCCAGGCGTTCGCCGAGACGACGAAGACCGCCGACAACACCCCTGCCACGCAGACGGGCAGGCCGGTCAGCACGTGCGCGCGCGGCGGCAGCCGGTCCCACGCGTACAGGTAGATGCCGACGAAGATCGCCTCGATGAAGAACGCGAACCCCTCCAGGGCGAACGGCAGGCCCAGCACCTGGCCGTACCTGCTCATCAGGCCGGGCCACAGCAGGCCCATCTCGAAGGAGAGGATCGTCCCGGAGACGGCGCCGACGGCGAACAGCACGCCCATGACCTTCGCCCAGCGGTGCGCGAGCCGGACGTAGTCCTCGTCGCCCGTACGGTGCCCCCGCCACTCGGCGAACACGGTGAACGCGGGCATACCCACCCCGAAGCAGGCGAGGATGATGTGCCAGCCGAGGGAGAACGCCATCTGCTCCCGGGCCGCCATCAGATCGCCCGGGGCCGCCGCGACCGCCGGCAGTGCGAGCATGAGCGGCTCCTCACCTGGTGTCAGGGCTCATCGCCGGCTACGGACCGGCGTCCAGCGGGCCGGGGTCGGCGCGTACGAACACGACATCGGCTTCGTTTACCCAGGCAGAGGGGTCCCACGCGCGTTCTCGCGGGTTCCCGGTGGATTCCGGATTCGGCCATAATCGACGGATGACCGTACGGGCGATCAAGGACGAGGAGCGCCGGGTGCGCCTCGGGGCACGGCACCACCTGGCGGATCCGGCGGACACCGTCGTCGACGTCACCCGTGCGCTGGTGGCCCTGCACGGCACCGACCCGGCGTCGGTGTACCTCGCGGCGGCGGCCCGGATGCGCGTCCCCGACGTCGGCCCCGTCGAGAAGGCGCTGTACGACGATCGCCTGCTGCTGCGGATGCTCGGCATGCGGCGGACCGTCTTCACCGTTGAGGACGAGCTGGCCCCGGTCGTCCAGGCGGCGTGCTCCAACGACGTGGCCCGGCGCGAGCGCAGGAAGACGGTGCAGTTCATCGAGCAGGCGGGGCTGGGGGACGACGCCTGGTTCCGCGAGGTGGAGGAGGCCACCGTCGCGGCGCTGCGGGCCCGCGGCGAGGCGTTCACCGCCGACCTGTCCGCCGACGTCCCGCGGCTCAAGGAACGGATCCTGCTCGGGGAGGGCAAGGCGTACGAGGCCCGGCCGACCATCGCCAACCGGGTCCTGCTCGGCCTGGCCGCCGAGGGCCGGGTCATCCGGGGCCGGCCGCGCGGGTCCTGGACGAGCAGCCAGTTCAGCTGGTCGCCGATCGAGGCGTGGCTGCCCGACGGCCTGCCGGACATTCCTGTGGACGAGGCGCGGGCGGAGCTGATCCGCCGGTGGCTCGCCGCGTACGGGCCGGGCACCGCGGCCGACCTCAAGTGGTGGACCGGCCTCACCCTCACCCAGGTCAGGAAGGCCCTGGGAGGGATCGACGTCGAGAAGGTCGACCTCGGCGGCGAGGACGGATACGTCCTGGCCGACGACGTGGACCCGGTCGGCGACCCCGGGCCGTGGGTCGCCCTGCTGCCCGCCCTCGACCCGACGGTCATGGGCTGGTCCGGGCGCGACTGGTACCTCGGGGAGCACGGCCCGCTGCTGTTCGACCGCACCGGCAACGCCGGCCCCACGGTCTGGTCCGACGGGCGGGTCGTCGGCGGCTGGGCGCAGCGCGCGGACGGCGAGGTCGTCTACCGGCTCCTGGAGGACACCGGCACGGAGGCGGCCTCCGCCGTGGCGACCGAGGCCGCCCGGCTCACCGCCTGGCTGGGACCGGTCCGCATCGCGCCGCGCGCCCGGGGCCGCTCCCCGGTGGAGACCGAGCTGGTCGCCTGACCGGGCGGCAGATCGATTAGGAGGCGGCCTGGTCCAAGGCCTTGAGGATACGTGCCGCCGACACACGAGCCGGTTATGCGCCGGCGGCCTGGTCCAGGGCCTTGAGGATGCGCTTCTCCGAGACGGGGTAGGCGGTGCCGAGCTGCTGGGCGAAGAGGCTCACCCGGAGCTCCTCCAGCATCCAGCGGACCTGCCGGATCTCGGCGTTGCCCGGCCGGGCGTCGCGGGCCCGGATGTAGGCGGCCTCGACCTGCTGCATCCGCTGCATCCGCTGGCGGTCGCCGTACGGGTCGTCGGGCAGCTTGTCGAGGCGGCGTTCGACGGCCCGCAGGTAGCGGAGGACGTCGGGCAGCCGCCGGCGGCCGGTGGCGGTGACGAAGCCGGGGAAGACCAGTCGGCCCAGCTGCGCCCGTACGTCGGTCAGCGCGGGGATCAGCGTGGGGCTGTTCGTGCTCTTCAGCCGGCGTTCGATCTCGTGTGCGGTGGCCAGGATGCGCTGGACGTGGGCGAGCACGTCGGCGGCGGTGTCGGTGAGGTCGGTCCGTACGTGGTCGGTGAGCCGCCGGAAGCCCGCCTCGTCCCAGGCCGGTCCGCCGCCGTCGGTGATCAGGTGGTCGGCGGCGCAGGCGACGCAGTCGTCCAGCAGGGCCGCGACGCTGCCGTGGGGGTTGTGGCTGAGCACCAGTTTGGCCTGGTTGTTCAGTTTGCTCTGCAGGTACTTCACCGGTGAGGGGCTGTTCAGCAGGACCAGCCGCCGGGTGCCGCGCCACATCGCCCGCTGCTGCTCGGCCTCGGTGGCGTACGTGCGCACGGCCACGCTGTCGCCCTCGTCCGTCAGCGCCGGATACGCCTTGACGCGGCCCTGCTCGTACACGCGCGGGAGCGTGCCGACGTCCCAGGTCCGCAGCCCCGTGCGCTCGAGGTCGTCGGCGGCCTCGGACAGCGTCGCCGACACCTTCGGCGCGAGCCGGCGTTTCAGCTCGGTGAGGTCCTTGCCCTCCGCCAGGGTGCGTTTCCGGTCCGTCACCCGGTAGGTGATCTTCAGGTGGTCCGGGACGCGGGACAGGTCCCACGCCTCGCGGGGGACGTCCACGCCGGTCATCGCGCGCAGCTCGCGCTCCAGCGCGTCGAGCATCGGGCCCGACCCCGGCGTGATCCGGGCGAGGACCTCGCGGGCGACGTTCGGCGCGGGGACGAAGTTGACGCGCAGCTGCTTGGGCAGTGACCGGATCAGCTCGGTCACCAGGTCCTGCCGCAGCCCGGGGATCTGCCAGGCGAACTCCTCGCCGCCGACCTGGTTGAGCACCGGCAGCGGGATGTGCACGGTCACGCCGTCGGCGTCCGTGCCCGGCTCGAACTGGTACGACAGCCGGAACCGGTGCCCGTCGGCCTGCCAGGCGTCGGGGTAGTCCTCCTGGGTCACCTCGCCGGCCGCGTCGTTGACCAGCATCGAGGTGGAGAAGTTCAGCAGTTCGGGATCGTCGCGGTGGGCCTTCTTCCACCAGCCGTCGAAGTGCCGGGCCGAGACCACGTCGGCCGGGACGCGCTCGTCGTAGAACTCGAACAGCGTCTCGTCGTCCACGACGATGTCCCGGCGCCGTGCCCGGTGCTCGAGCTCCTCGACCTCGTCCAGCAGCCGGCGGTTGTCGCGCAGGAACCGGTGGTGGGTGTCCCAGTCGCCCTCGACCAGGGCGTGGCGGATGAACAGCTCCCGGCACAGCTCCGGGTCGATCTTCGCGTAGTTCACCTTCCGCTGCGCCACGATCGGCACGCCGTACAGCGTCACCTTCTCGTACGCCATCACGGCGCCCTGGTTCTTCTCCCAGTGCGGCTCGCTGTGCGTGTGCTTGACGAGGTGGCCGGCGAGCGGCTCGACCCACTCCGGCTCGATCTTGGCGGCGATGCGCGCCCACAGCCGGGAGGTCTCGACCAGCTCCGCGGCCATCACCCAGCGGGGCGGCCGCTTGGCCAGCGCCGAACCGGGGAAGACGGCGAACCGGGCATTGCGGGCGCCGAGGTATTCGCGGGGACCGCGCCGGGCGTCGTCCTTGCCGCCGGCCTTCTTCTCGGTGTCGAGCAGGCCGATGTGCGACAGCAGACCCGCCAGCAGCGAGATGTGCACACGCTGCGGATCGGCGGGCGTGGTGTTCGGCGTGACGCCGAGGTCCTTGCCGACCTGCCGCAGCTGGCCGTGGATGTCCTGCCACTCACGGATGCGCAGGTAGTGGAGGTACTCCTGCTTGCACAGCCTGCGGAACTGGTTGCCGGACAGCTCCTTCTGCCGGTCCCGCAGGTAGTTCCAGAGGTTGACGTACGCCAGGAAGTCCGACTCCTTGTCGGCGAACCGGGCGTGCTGCTGGTCGGCGGCGGCGCGGTTCTCCGCGGGGCGCTCACGCGGGTCCTGGATGGACAGGGCGGCCGCGATCACCATGACCTCGTGCGCACAGCCGTTCCGGTCGGCCTCCAGGACCATGCGGGCCAGCCGCGGGTCGACCGGGAGCTGTGCCAGTTTGCGGCCCATCTGCGTCAGCCGGTCGCCGTCCAGCGCGCCGAGCTCCTGCAGGAGGTTCACGCCGTCCTTGACGTTGCGGCGGTCCGGCGGGTCGATGAAGGGGAATTCCTGGATGTCGCCGAGGCCGAGGTCGGTCATCTGCAGGATGACCGAGGCGAGGTTGGTGCGCAGGATCTCCGCGTCGGTGAACTCCGGCCGCGCGAGGAAGTCCTCCTCCGAGTAGAGGCGGATGCAGATGCCCTCGGAGACGCGCCCGCAGCGGCCCTTGCGCTGGTTGGCCGACGCCTGCGAGACCGGCTCGATCGGTAGGCGCTGGACCTTCGTACGGTGGCTGTAGCGGGAGATGCGGGCCGTGCCCGGGTCGATGACGTACTTGATGCCCGGGACGGTCAGCGACGTCTCCGCGACGTTGGTGGCCAGGACGATGCGCCGGCCGCGGTGCGACTGGAAGACCCGGTGCTGCTCGGCCGTCGACAACCGGGCGAACAACGGCAGCACCTCGGTGTTCTTCAGCTTCCGCTTCTCCAGAGCGTCGGCGGTGTCGCGGATCTCCCGCTCGCCCGACAGGAACACCAGGACGTCACCCGGCGGCTCGAGAGCCAGCTCGTCCACGGCCTCGAGGATCGCCTGGACCTGGTCGTCGTCCTCCTCCATCGGGCGGTAGCGCACCTCGACCGGGAAGGTGCGGCCGGACACCTCGATGATCGGAGCGTCGTCGAAGTGCTTCGAGAAGCGCTCCGGGTCGATCGTCGCCGAGGTGATGATCACCTTGAGGTCGGGGCGCTTGGGCAGCAGGTGCTTGAGGTAGCCCAGGATGAAGTCGATGTTCAGGCTGCGCTCGTGCGCCTCGTCGATGATCAGCGTGTCGTAGCGGCGCAGCATCCGGTCCCGGGCGAGCTCCGCCAGCAGGATGCCGTCGGTCATCAGCTTGACCAGAGTGTCCTCACCGGAGTGGTCGCTGAAGCGCACCTGGTAGCCGACGGTCTCGCCCAGCTCCGTGCCCAGCTCCTCGGCGATCCGGTCGGCCACCGTACGGGCGGCCAGCCGGCGCGGCTGGGTGTGCCCGATCAGGCCCTTGACGCCCCGGCCGAGCTCCAGGCAGATCTTCGGCAGCTGGGTCGTCTTGCCCGACCCGGTCTCGCCGGCGACGATGACCACCTGGTGGTCCCCGATCGCCTTGAGGATCTCGTCCTTCTTCCGGCTGACCGGCAGCGCCTCGGGATAGGTCACCTGCGGCAGCGCCGCTCGGCGCCGCGCGACGCGCCGCTCGGCGGCCTCGATCTCCGCGGCGACCTCCGTGAGGATCTTCTCCCGGGCCTCGGCGGCGCGCACCTTGCGCAGCCCGTCGAGACGACGACGCAGCCGATGCCGGTCGCGCAGCATCAGCTCGGGCAGGCGGGTATGCAGGTCGGTAATCGAAGATCCCATCGCAAGCGGAAGGATAGGCAGGCGGTCGGACAGGCCACCCACCGGCGTCCACCGTGCCCGATCCGCGGGCCCGGCGCCACTCGATTTCCATGGCCTCAGGCCGGCGGACGAGCGCCATGGTTCCAACGCCGGCTCGTCATGATCTGTTCCGGTTCGCCGGGCGGGACGCGGCCTCAGGCCTCCGACCGGACGAAGCCCGGCGAATCGGGGATCACGCTTCCAGCCAGACGAAGGCGGCGAACCGGCCGGTGCGGCCCTCGCGACGGTAGGAGTACAGCTCGGGGCTCTCGATGGTGCACCGGTCGTCGTGGCGCACGTCGGTCACGCCGGCCGTGGTGAGCTGGGCGGTGATGCCCGCCCTGATGTCGAGCGCGGGGGTGCCCTGGCGGGTCGTCGACCAGGCGGCGGGCAGTACGGCGGCGACCTCGTCGCGCAGCTCGGCGGACACCTCATAGCAGGCACCGCAGGCGTTCGGGCCGATCAGTGCCACCATCCGGGCCGGATCGGCGCCCCGCTCCGCCATCGCCTCGACCAGCGCGGGAACGACCCCGGCGGCCGTGCCGGCACGCCCCGCGTGGGCGCCGCCGACCAGCCGCGCCTCCGGATCGGCCACGACCACCGGCGCGCAGTCCGCGACGAGCACCGCCAGCGCCAGGCCCGGCACGTCCGTGCAGACGCCGTCGAGACCGGGCGGATCGTCCCCGAACGGCCCGGTGACGTACCGGACGTCGGGGCTGTGCACCTGGCGCATGTAGACGACCTGCTCGACGCCGAGCTCGGCGGCGGTCTTGGCGCGGTTCTCCCGGACCGCGGCGGGATCGTCCCCGGCCGCGCCGCCCAGGTTGCGCGAGTCGTACGGCGCGGAACTCGTCCCGCCGGACCGGTCGGTGATGACGGCACCCACACCGTCGGCCAGCTGCATCAGGCGCTCCTCCTCACTGCCGGTCCGACGTTACCAAGTGCGTCACCGGCTCCGCCCGGCTCAGGCGCTGTTGACAAGTGATCATGTCGGGGATCTAAAGTACTAGTCTCCTAGATGAATGGAGTGCTAGTGATCCAGTTCCATCTGGACGCTCGGTCCGGGCTCTCGCCGTACCAGCAGCTGGTCCAGCAGGTGCGCCACGCCCTGCGGCTGGGCCTGCTGCGGGAGGGCGACCGGCTCCCGACCGTCAAGGACGTCGTGGCCAACCTGGCCATCAACCCCAATACCGTGCTCAAGGCCTACCGGGAGCTCGAACACGAGGGCCTGGTCGCCCCGCGCCCGGGCATCGGGACCTTCGTGACCCGCACGCTGGTCGACTCCACGCTGGCCGCCCACGGCCCGCTCCGTAAGGATCTCCGTCGCTGGCTGGCCAAGGCGCGGCTCGCCGGGCTCGACGACGAGAGCATCGAAGCCCTCTTCATGGCCACTTTCCGGGCCGCCGAGCAGGAGGACATCGCGTGACCGCCGTCCTCCGGGCCCGGGGACTGGGCAAGCGGTACGGCCGGCGCTGGGCGCTGTCCGACTGCACGGTGGAGATCCCGGCCGGGCACGTGACCGGGCTGGTCGGCCCGAACGGCGCCGGGAAGAGCACGCTGCTCAACCTCGCCGCGGGCATGCTGGCGCCGACGGCCGGAACCATCGAGGTATGCGGAGGCCGGCCCGGTGGGGGAGCGGAGCAACTGGCCAAGGTCGGCTTCGTGGCCCAGGACACCCCGACCTACGGCGCGTTGAGCGTCGCCGATCACCTCCGGCTCGGCGCCCGGCTCAACCCGCGGTGGGACGACGCCGTGGCGCGTACGCGCATCGAGCGGCTGGGACTGGACCCCGCGCAGCGAGCGGGCAGGCTGTCGGGCGGTCAGCGCGCCCAGCTCGCCCTCACTCTCGGCATCGCCAAGCGTCCCGAACTCCTTCTCCTCGATGAGCCGGTCGCGGCCCTCGACCCGCTCGCCCGGCGTGAGTTCCTGCAGGACCTGATGGAGGCCGTCGCCGAGCACGAGCTCAGCGTCGTGCTGTCCTCGCACGTGGTCGCCGACCTCGAACGCGTCTGCGACCACCTCGTCGTGCTCAGCGCATCGCGCGTCCAGGTGGCCGGCGAGGTCGACGAGCTGCTGGCCGCCCACCACCGCCTCACCGGGCCACGTCGCGACCCCGCCACCCTCCCCGCGGATCAGCACGTCGTCACCGCCGACCACACCGAACGGCAGACCACCCTGCTCGTGCGCACCGACGGCCCGATCCACGACCCCTCCTGGACGGCGAGCCAGGTCGGTCTGGAAGACCTCGTCCTGGCCTACATGAGCCGACCCGGCATCGGCCACGACGAGCGTCCCGCCCTGGAGGTGGTCCGGTGATCTGGCTGACCTGGCGTCAGTTCCGTGCGCAGGCCGCGGTGCTGTACGCCGCTCTCGCCGCGCTCGGCGTCCTCCTGCTGGTCACCGGCCTACGACTGCACTCCGGTTCCGGCGCCGTCCTTGACCGGTTCAGCGGCGGCGGCACCTACCAGGCGGTGTACCTGCTCGGTCTGGCGGCCGTTCTCGCGGCACCGGCCGTCATCGGCGTCTTCTGGGGCGCACCGCTGATCACCCGGGAACTGGACTCCGGCACCCACCGGCTGGTGTGGAACCAGAGCGTCACCCGCACCGGCTGGCTGGCGAGCAAGCTGGCGGTCGTCGGCCTGGCGGCCGTGACCGCCACAGGGGCGCTCAGCCTCATGACCACCTGGTGGTCCGCACCGATCACCCGAGCCGCCACCGGCGGGCACGTGCCGAGCTCCTCCGGGCTCCCTGGTTTTGCGAGCGAGCGGTTCTCGCCCGTCTCGTTCGCAGCCCACGGCGTCGTCCCGATCGGCTACGCGGCGTTCGCCTTCACCCTCGGCGTCACCGTCGGAGCCGTCGTCCGCCGTACGCTGCCGGCCATCGCGGCAACGCTCGCCCTCTTCGTCGCCGTACAGGTCGCCGTGCCCTTCTGGATCCGGCCGCACCTCATCACGCCCGCGCGTCTCACCACCGAGATCACAACGGCCAACCTGCGCGGATTCATGGCCTCCGGGCCCGGCGCGCCGGCCCACGTGACCGTGTCCATCGGCAAGCCGGGCGCATGGATCATCTCCAACCAGACCCTCGACCCCGCCGGCCGCGTCATCGACGCCCTGCCCGCATGGGCGACGAACTGCGCGCCACCACCCGGACAGCCGGGCACGACGGCACAGCGGGAGTGCTTCGCCAAGCTCTCCGACCTCGGCTACCGGCAGCTCGTGACCTACCAGCCCGCCGATCATTACTGGGCCCTCCAATGGGCCGAGACCGCGACGTTCCTCACGGCCGCCTTGGCCCTGACCGGGCTCTGCTTCTGGCGGATCCGCCGCCTGACCTGACAGACGCCCGCAACGGATCGACCCGGGTGCCGACGACGGCTCCCTGGGCGCTCCGTCGTGCCCTCCATCCCGTCGTACGACGGCTCGCTGGGTGCTCCAGCCTGCCCACCATTCCGTCATCCCGAAAGGACCGATATCTCATGGCCTCTGCCTTCAAGCTCGTGCCGCGTCATCCGCTCCCGGGCCTGGTCGCCGTCGGGTTTCTGGCCCTCGTGACCTCCGCCTGCTCCGCGCCTGCCACTTCCGCGCCCACGGCCGCATCCGCCTCCGTCGCCGCTTCGGCGTCGCCGGGCGGCACACCGTCCCTGCCGAAGCCCACCGGCCCCCACCCCGTCGGCATGACGTCCCTCTATCTGAAGGACACCTCTCGTCCCGATCCCTGGGTCCCCACGGCCAAGGCCCGGGAGCTCATGGTCTCCCTGTGGTATCCGGCGAAGTCCCGGACCGGACGGCGGGCACCGTACGTGACGGCGAAGGAGTCGGAGCTCATCCTGAAAGGGGCGGAGATCACCAGTGTGCCGTCCGACGCGCTGAGCAAGACACGGACCAACGCGTTCAGCGACGCGAAACCGGCGGGACGCGATCGGAGCATGCCCCTCGTGGTGCTCTCCCCGGGCCTGAGCGAGCCCCGCAGCTCTCTCGCGGCCCTCGGCGAGGACCTGGCGAGCAGGGGTTACGTGGCCGTTGGCATCGACCACACGTACGAGAGCCTCGCCACGACGTTCCCCGACGGGCGGGTCACGACGTGCGTGGCGTGCGACGTCCGCAAGGGCCCGGCGTTCGACGAGAAGCTGGCGACGAGCCGGGCGGCCGACGTCTCCTTCGTCCTCGACGAGCTGACCGGGCCACACCCCGAGTGGAAGGGCGCTTCGCTCATCGACCCGTCCCGGATCGCGATGGCGGGCCACTCGGCGGGAGGCGCGAGCGCCATCGCCGCGATGCTGAAGGACCGCCGGGTGCGCGCCGGGATCGACATGGACGGAACCATGTTGACCACGATTCCGCAGACCGGGCTGTCACGTCCGTTCCTGTTCCTGGGCACTCAGGCGAAGCACAGTCCCGGAGGCGTGGACACCACGTGGGACCGTGACTGGAGACTCCTCACCGGCTGGCGGCGCTGGCTCGTGGTGGCCGGCGCCGAGCACGCGTCCTTCACCGACGATTCGCTGCTGGTGGAGCAGCTCGGCGTCTACCGCAACGCCGAGCTGCCAGGAGCCCGTGCCCTGCAGATCACCCGCACCTACGTCGGCGCCTTCTTCGACCTGCACCTGCGCCACCGATCGCAACCCCTGCTGGACAGGCCGTCGCCGCGCTTCCCCGAGGTCAGGATCTGCGTTCCGGACACGAAGACCTGCGGGTAGCGGCCCACAGGTCGAGGTGGTGCCTCAGCCGGCGCCCGCGCCGGATCCGTGTGCCGCCGCCCAGGCGGCGAGGATCCGGCGCTCCTTCTCGTGGTCGATGCCCTGACCGCGCTCGGCGGCCCGGTCGGCGGCGACGTTCTCGTCCCGGATCCAGGCCCACGTGTCGCGGACGGTCTCGGCGACCGGACGGCAGCGCAGTCCGGCCCGGAGCGCCTTGTCCGAGGACGGCAGCCAGACGCCCGCCATCTCGGGGCCATGCGGCGCCCACATCGGCAGTTCGGTCCATTCCGCCACGCCCCGCTCGAGCAGGAACGCGTCGTCCACCCAGACCGGTGCGGCGTCCGAGCCGGTGGCGCGGACGCACTCCTCCAGCAGCGTGCCGAAGGCGGTGTTGCCCGGGACCCCGCTCACCAGGAAACGGCCCGTCGTTCCGGCCGTCAGCCGGTCCAGGCCGAACGCCGCGATGTCGCGGGCGTCGACCAGCTGCATCGCCCGGCCGGGGTCGCCCGGCGCGAGGACGGGGCCTCCGGACGCGATCCGCGTCAGCCACCAGGTCAGCCGCGGCACCTGTTCACGCGGCCCCGTGATCAGGCCGGGGTTGAGGATGAGGACCCGGCCGTCGAAGCCGGCCTCGACGGCGCGTTCGCAGCCGGCCTTGAGCGCGTTGTACGGGACGTCGGAGTCCGGACCGGCGTCGGACGGACAGGGGTGCAGCGCGGAGCCCTCGTCCACCCGGTGCTCCGGCCAGTCGGCGTAGGCGTGGATGGACGAGACGAACAGGTAGGCGTCCGCGTGGCCCGACAGTGCTCGCGCCGATCGTCCGACGACCTGGGGGACGTACCCGCAGGTGTCGACGACGGCGTCCCAGCGCCGCCCCTCGACCAGCCGGCGCAGGTCGTCGTCGTTCTCCCGGTCGCCCCGGACGATCTCCACGCCCGGCACGTCCGTACCGCTCCGCCCTCGGTTGAAGGTGGTCACCAGGTCTCCTTGCCGGAGCGCCTCCGAAACGAACGCGTGCCCCAGGAACACCGAACCGCCGAGTACGAGAAGTCGCATGATCGCATCCTGTCGGCCGTCGACGGCGCGTCGGCGCGATGTTCTCCCGGGGCGGAAGGCGTTCTCTGCGAGCGAAAGGGACCCACGGGCCTCGTTCTCCGAGACGGCGCCTTCCGCGAGCGGACGACGCCCGGGGATCTCGGGCTTCCGCTGAGTGGAAGGCCGGTCGCGGCCGTGCCGGTGGCGATTGGCAGGGTAGGGGACATGGACAAGGTGCTTCCCACGGCGGCGGAGGCGGTGGCGGACATCGGCGACGGCGCGTCGATCGCGGTCGGCGGGTTCGGACTGTGCGGCGTTCCGCTCGTCTTGATCGACGCGCTGCTCGAGCGGGGGAGTTCGGGGCTGTCGATCGTCTCGAACAACTGCGGCACGATCGGGCGCGGTCTGGGGCGTCTGCTGGACGCCGGCCGGATCACGCGGGCGATGGGCTCGTACGTCGGAGAGAACAAGGAACTGGCCCGCCGGTACCTGACCGGGCAGATCGAACTCGAACTGGTGCCGCAGGGCACGCTGTCCGAGCGGCTGCGCGCGGGCGGGTGCGGGATCCCGGCGTTCTACACCCCGGCGGGCGTGGGCACGCTCGTCGCGGAAGGCGGACTGCCGTGGCGGTACGGATCGGAGGGCGAGGTCGTGGTGGCCTCCCCGCCGAAGGAGGTCCGTGAGTTCGGCGGTCGCGAGTACGTCCTGGAGGAGAGCGTCCGCACCGACTTCGCCCTCGTCCGTGCCGCCCGCGGGGATCGCCACGGCAACCTGGTGTTCGACAAGGCCGCCCGCAACTTCAATCCGCTGTGCGCCATGGCCGCCACGACCGCGATCGCCGAGGTCGAGGAGTTGGTCGACTTCCTCGACCCGGACGAGGTGCACCTGCCGGGCATCTTCGTCCGGCGCGTCGTCGCGCTGACCCCCGAACAGGCCGCCGACAAACCGATCGAGAAGCGCACGGTGACCCGGAGTGAGTGAGAAGGCCGAGCGACCATTGAGCAGGAGTGAGGCCGCCGCAGCGAGCGGAGTGGTCGGGTGAGGGACGAGTCCGGCCGCGGAGTGAGTGAGAAGGCCGAGCGACCATTGAGCAGGAGCGGACGTTGAGCTGGAGCAGGGATGAGATCGCCGTTCGGGCGGCGGCGGAGCTGACCGACGGGATGTACGTCAACCTGGGCATCGGGCTGCCGACGCTCATCCCCGGGCATCTGCCCGCGGGCATCGACGTCGTCGTCCACTCGGAGAACGGCGTCCTGGGGGTCGGGCCGTACCCGGCCGAGGACGCGGTCGACCCTGACCTGATCAACGCGGGCAAGGAGACCGTGACGGTCCGGCCCGGAGCCTCCTTCTTCGACTCGGCGTTGTCGTTCGGGATGATCCGCGGCGGGCACGTGGACGTGGCCGTGCTCGGCGCCATGCAGGTGTCCGCGCGCGGCGACCTGGCGAACTGGGCCGTCCCCGGAAAAATGATCAAGGGGATGGGCGGTGCGATGGACCTGGTCCACGGCGCCCGCCGGGTGATCGTGGTGATGGAGCACACCGCCAAGGACGGCAGCCCCAAGGTCGTCAAGGAGTGCTCGCTGCCGCTGACGGGCGCGGCGTGCGTGCAACGGATCATCACCGACCTCGGTGTCCTGGACGTCACCCCCGAAGGACTGGTCCTGGTCGAGACCGCACCGGGCGTGAGCGAGCAGGAGATCCGCGCCCGGACCGAACCACCGATCGGAGCACCTCGATGACCGACCCGAACCCGCCGTACCTCTACCCGCCGTACGGGAGCACACCGCTGCGGGCGCCGGCACAGCCACTGGTGATGCCGAAGTACGGACCCGACGCCATCGAGCTGTCCAGCCCGGTCTTCGGCCATGAGGAGCTCGGTCTGCTCGACGACGACCTGACCGAGCAGCACTCCGGCGAGCCGCTGGGCGAGCGGATCATCGTGACCGGCCGGGTCCTCGACTCCGGCGGCCGTCCGGTGCCGGGTGCGCTGGTGGAGGTCTGGCAGACCAACGCCGCCGGCCGGTACGTCCACCTCCGCGACCAGCATCCGGCGCCGCTCGACCCGAACTTCACCGGCGCGGGCCGCTGCCTCACCGACGCCGACGGCCGGTACCGCTTCGTCACGATCAAGCCGGGTGCCTACCCGTGGCGGAACCACCACAACGCCTGGCGACCCGCGCACATCCACTTCTCGGTGTTCGGCACGGCGTTCACCCAGCGGCTGATCACCCAGATGTACTTCCCCGGCGACCCGCTCTTCGCCTACGACCCGATCTTCCAGTCGATCCCCGACGAGAAGGACCGGGAGCGCCTGATCTCCCGGCTCGACATGGACACGACCGTGCCGGAGTGGGCCCTGGGCTACCAGTGGGACATCGTCCTCGGCGCGACCCCGATGGAGGCCTGATGACCACCACCCCGTCGCAGACCGTCGGCCCGTTCTTCGGCTACGCCCTCCCGTACGCCGACGGCCCGTACGTCGTCCCGGAGTGGCATCCGGACGCGATCCGGATCCGCGGCCGGATCCTGGACGGCGCCGGCGAGCCGCTGCCGGACGCGCTGGTGGAGATCTGGCAGGCCGACGCCGAGGGCCATGTGCCGCGCAATGCCGGCGCGCTGCGGCGGGCCGGCAACGACTTCTCCGGGTTCGGCCGCTGCGGGACCGACGCGGCCGGGAACTACTGGTTCTCCACGGTGAAGCCGGGCGGCCCGGCCCCGCACATCGCGATGCTGATCTTCGCCCGGGGCCTGCTCAAACCGGTGGCGACCCGCGTCTACTTCCCCGACGAGCCGGGCAACGCCACGGATCCGGTCCTGTCCGTGGTGCCGCCGGACCGCCGTGACACGCTGGTCGCGGTACGGGAGGGCGACCGGTCCTACCGTTTCGACGTGCACCTGCGCGGGGAACGGGAGACGGTCTTCTTCGAGCGGTACTTCGGCGGTTGATCAGCGGAAGGGGAGACGGTCCGCGCGGTTCTTCACCGACCGATCCGACACGCACCCGTGAGCGGGGGAGGCCTCCCAGAGGTCCTTCCTTGGCCGATCCGGTGCGTACCTGTGAGCGGGGGAAGGGGAGGCTTCCCAGGGGCCTTCCTCGGCCGACCCGATGTGCACCGGTGAGCAGAACCAGGAGGCGTCTTCGTTGAGCGGGTCCTCGTCCGCCGAGTTGCTGTCGCCGGTCGCCGCAGGCACGGCGGCGGAGGCCGCGACGTCCGATGAGGCGTGGGTGCGCGCCCTGATCGACGCGGAGGCGGCGCTGGCCCGTGCGCAGGCGCGCCTCGGGCTGATCCCGGATGACGTCGCACGGGCCCTCGCCGGCGCCCGGGTCGACCCCGGCGAGCTGGCGGTACGGGCGCGCGGCGCGGGGAATCCGGTGGTGCCGCTGGTGGCGGCGCTGCGGAAGGTGGCGGGCGATCACGTCCACGCCGGTGCGACCAGCCAGGACATCATGGACACGGCCGCCATGCTCGTGGCGTCGCGCGTCCGCGAGACGCTCCTAGGGGACCTCGACCGTACGGTCGGCGCCGTCGCCGACCTGGCCCGGCGGCACCGGGACACTCCGATGGCCGGGCGCACCCTCGGGCAGCAGGCCGTGCCCACCACCTTCGGGCTGCGGGCCGCCGGGTGGCTGGCCGCGGTGGCCGAGGCACGGGACCGGCTCGCGGCCGTACGGCTGCCCGCCCAGCTCGGCGGGGCCGCCGGGACCCTCGCGGCGCTCGGCACCACCGAGCTGCTGCCGCTGTTCGCCGAGGAGACCGGGCTGGCCGAACCGGTGCTGCCCTGGCACACGCTGCGCGGGCCCGTCGCCGAACTCGGAGCGTCCCTCGCCCTCGTCGCCGGTGCCCTCGGCAAGATCGCCACCGACGTCGTGCTGCTCGCCCAGACGGAGATCGGAGAGGTCGCCGAACCCGCCGCGCCCGGCCGCGGCGGCTCCTCGGCGATGCCGCACAAGCGCAACCCGGTGCTCGCGACGATGATCCGGTCGGCCGGGTTGCGCGTTCCGGCGTACGCGCAGATCCTGTTCGCCGCGCAGACCGCCGGTCTCGACCGGCCGACGGGGGAGTGGCACGCGGAATGGCAGCCGCTGAACGACTGCCTGCGGCTGGTCGGCGGCGCGGCGGAGACCACCGCCGAGCTCACCGCCGGGCTGGAGGTCTTCCCCGAACGGATGCGCGCCAACCTGCGAGAGGAACTCCTCGCCGAGTACGTCGCCGCCCGGCTCGCCGAACGCGACGGCCGCGCGGCCGCGAAGGACGCGGTTGCGGAGGCGGTCCGCGAGGGGCGCCCACTGGCCGACCTGCTCCCGGACGACGACCGCGCGGAGCGCGCGGACGATCCCGGAGCGGCCTTCGGCATCGATCTGACGAAGGCCGTCGGCCCCGCGCCCCGGCTGGTGGACCGCGCCCTCGCGGCGTACGCCGGAAAGGAGCCGGATTGACGTCCTCCCCGCTTGAAGGCGAGAGATTCCGACCTCTCACGAAGGAGAAGCCGGTGGTTCGCGGTTCACAGCCCCGCCCAACGGCTGGAGGGCTCCCCGCACGGGAGGTCGGTCGGGGTCGGTTGGTCGGGACAGGCATGTCACGGCCCGCCCGGCCGCGAATCCGCTTGGTTATCGCGGGCTCACGCACCGTAGGAGAAGGGAGGGGGCGGCGCTTCCACTCCGGCCTCAAGGCCGGAGTTTCTACGCCGCGAACGCGATGAACGAACCGCACCTCCGCCAGAGGGGGCGACGTCCGGTGAGTGGCCTGAGTCATCGCTTCGACGGCCCGGACGACGCGCCGGTCCTCGTCCTGGGGCCCTCCCTCGGCACGACGCTCGACCTGTGGGAGCCGCAGCTTCCCGCCCTCACCGCGTCCTGGCGCACTCTCCGGTTCGACCTGCCGGGCCACGGCGGATCGCCGGCGATCCACGGCACGGTCGCGGACTTCGCGGACGCGGTGGTCGACCTGCTCGACGGGCTCGGCGTCGGCCGCGTCGCCTACGCCGGGGTCTCGCTGGGCGGGGCCGTCGGCACCGTTCTCGCGCTGCGCCACCCCGACCGGCTGACGAGCCTGGGGCTGTGCTGCACCTCGGCCCGGTTCGGCGACCCTGGTCCCTGGCTCGACCGGGCCGCGCGCGTCCGCGCCGAGGGCCTCGAGCCGCTCACCGGGCTGTTCCTGGGCCGCTGGTTCACCGCGGGCTACGCCGGGCCCGGCGTCGACGCCGTACGGGACATGCTGAAGCGGGTCGACCCCGAAGGGTACGCCGCGTGCTGCGACGCGCTCGCCCGCTTCGACGTCCGGGACCTGCTCGGCGACGTACGCGCGCCGGCCCTCGTCGTCGCGGGCGCCGAGGACGTGGCCACCCCGCTCGATCACGCCGAGGCCCTCGCCGGGGGCATCCTCGGCGCCGAACTCGTCGTGGTGCCCGGCGCCCACCTGGCCAACCTCGAGTGCCCACGGCCGGTCACCGAGGCGTTGGTCCGCCACCTGGACACGGCGAAGGCGTGAAAGCCGCGCGGCGTCCCCGATCCTGCGAACGACCGGGAACCTCCATGCCACGAAAGGTGAGGACGACATGAGCGATGGGATGAGGGTCCGCCGGGAGGTCCTCGGCGATGCGCACGTCGACCGCGCCCAGGCGCGTACGACAGAGTTCACCGCCGACTTCCAGGACTTCATCACGCGGTACGCGTGGGGGGAGATCTGGACCCGGCCCGGCCTCGACCGGCGCACGCGCAGCTGCGTCACGCTGACCGCCCTGGTCGCCCGAGGGCACTTGGACGAGCTCGCCATGCACGTGCGCGCCGCCGTACGCAACGGTCTCACCACCGATGAGATCAAGGAAGTACTGCTGCAGACCGCGGTATATTGTGGAGTCCCCGCGGCCAACGCGGCCTTCGCCGTGGCTCAACGGGTTCTCGCGGAGGACGGTCTGATCGCGGAACGTGAGTGATCGATTTCACTTCGTGTTCGCGCAGAGCGTAATCTGTCGCCCACGCTCCGCATCGGCGGCGCGCGATCGAGTTCCTCGATCCCCCCAGGGAACGCGAAGTATGGGAGGTAGGGTCATGGACGTGGCCGAGACCGAGCGACGGATCAACCAGGTGAGCAACGACGTCTACGCGCTCTACGAAAAGCTGACCGCCGTTCAGGTGACACAGCGCACGCACAGCCATCAGCTGACGTCGCTCGGCAACACGGTCAGCCGCATCTGGACCACGCAGCAGGAGCACGGCGAGCGGCTGAACCACCTCGACAGCTCCCTCGCGGTGCTGACCGAGAAGGTCGACGGGTACGACGAGCGCTTCGGGCAGATCGACGGGCGGCTCGCGAAGATGGACGAGCGGTTCGACGAGCACGACGCGAAGCTCGACGAGCAGGGGCGGAAGCTCGACCTGATCATCGAGGCGCTGAACATCCGCCCCAACTGAGATCGGGCTCTCGGCGCCCCGTGACCCGATGCCGGGTCGCGGGGCGTTGCCTATCGTGAAGGGTGCGGATCGAGGAGGCGGGAGCGATGCCGGGTGTCGAGCGCCCGCCTACCGTGGCGGGCAAGGTGATGGCGATCCTCGAGTCGTTCGCGCCCGGCGGCGTGCGGCTGACCCTCACCGAGATCTGCGGCCGCGCGGGCCTGCCGCTCGCCACGGGGCACCGGCTCGTCCGTGAGCTCACCGACGGCGGCTTTCTCGAGCGCCTGCCCGACGGTTCGTACCGCATCGGCACGCGCCTGTGGCGCATTGGCGCACAGGCCTCGGCGGCGACGACCCTGCGCGAGCTCGCCCTCCCCCACATGGAGGAGCTGTACGCCGCCACCCACGAGAACGTCCAGCTCGCGGTGCTCAGCGGCGACCAGGCGCTGTACCTCGAACGCCTGCGCGGGCCGCGGTCGGTGCCGATCGTGACGCGGGTCGCGGCCGAGCTGCCGCTGCACGCGACCGGGGTGGGCAAGGTTCTGCTCGCGTTCGCCGGCGACGACCTCGCCGAGAAGGTCATCGCGCGGGGGCTTCGGGCGTACACCCGGCACACGGTCACCGACGCCGACCGGCTGAGAGCCTGCCTCGCCGACGTCCGGCGGTCCGGGTACGCCGTGACCCGGGAGGAGATGTCCCTCGGCACGTGTTCGGTGGCGGCGCCCGTCCGGGATGCCGACGGGGACGTGTTCGCGGCGCTGTCGCTCGTCACCCGGCGGAGCGGTGTGGATCTGCGGCGGGTCGTGCCCGCGGTCCTCACCGCGGCGAACGCCCTGTCCCGAGACGTCGACGCCCACGGCGGTTCCGCTGAGTGGAAGGACTGGGCCTGACGGCCGCGTCATCGGCAGGAGGATCGTGCTGAGGACGTCGAAAGAGAGTCATCCATGCGTACCCAAGTGGCGATCGCCGGGGCCGGACCGGCCGGCCTGCTGCTCTCCCACCTGCTGCGCCTGCGCGGCATCGACTCGGTCGTGCTGGAGAGCCGCGACCGCGCGTACGTGGAGAAGCGGCAGCGGGCGGGGATGCTGGAGCAGGGCACCGTGGACGTCCTGCGCGGCAGCGGCGTGGGGGAGCGGCTCGACCGGGAAGGACTCACCCACCACGGTCTCGAACTGCGCTTCGGCGGAGCCGGTCACCGGATTCGACTGTCCGACCTGACGGGCGGGCGGACGGTCACGATCTACGCGCAGACCGAGATCGTCAAGGATCTGATCGCCGCGCGGCTGGCGGCCGGCGGCGATATCCGCTTCGAGGCCGAGGTCCTGTCGGTCGACCCGGGCGCGCCGTCCGTGACCTACCGGCAGGAGGGCCGGGTCCAGACGCTGGAGTGCGACGTCATCGCCGGGTGCGACGGCTTCCACGGCGTCTGCCGCGCGGCCGTGCCCGACAGCACGGTCTACGAGCGGGAGTATCCCTTCGCGTGGCTCGGCATCCTCGCCGACGTCCCGCCCTCCACCGACGAGCTCATCTACGCGTACAGCGAGCGCGGGTTCGCCCTGCACAGCCTGCGCTCGCCGAAGCTCAGCAGGCTGTACCTCCAGGTGGATCCGTCGGACGACGCCGCCGCGTGGCCCGACGAACGGATCTGGGCCGAGCTGCGGGCGCGATTCGCCACCCGCGACGGCTGGGAGCTGCGGGACGGGCGGATCCTCGAGAAGGCGATCACCCCGATGCGCAGTTTCGTGACCGAGCCGATGCGCCACGACCGTCTGTTCCTCGCCGGGGACGCCGCGCACATCGTCCCGCCCACCGGCGCGAAGGGCCTGAACCTCGCGATCTCCGACGTCACCGTCCTCGCCGAGGCGCTGGGCGCCTGGTACGACTCCGGCACGACCGAGCTCTTCGACGCCTACTCCGCCACCTGTCTCCGGCGGATCTGGCGGGCGGAGCACTTCTCGTACTGGATGACGACCCTGCTGCACAAGGACCCCCGCCAGGACGCCTTCGGCCACCGGCTGCAGCTGTCGCATCTGGAGTACGTGGCGGCGTCGAAGGCCGCCGCGACCACGCTCGCCGAGAACTACGTCGGAGCCGCGCCCACGCTCTGATCGATCAGAAGATGCCCTTGGGCGGAGGCGGCGACGGGCGGGCGGTCGCGTCGGTGACCGGTGCCGCTCCGGCCGTGAACCTGGTGACCTCGTCGCCGTCCAGTACCCGTGCGGGGAAGGGATCGCCGGCCGCCTTCCTCGTCAGCTCCGCGACGGATGGCGGCGCGGTGCCGGCGACCACGACGAGGTTGCCGAACCGGCGGCCGCGCAGCACGGCCGGGTCGGCGATGAGACAGAGCTCCGGCAGCACCGACCGCAGCGTCGCGACCTGGCCCCGGGCGAAGGAGAGCGGCGCGCCGTCGGCCACGTTCGCGGCGTACCAGCCGCCCGGGCGCAGCGCCCGCGCCACCGTCGCCGCGAACTCCACGGTCGTCAGGTGCGCGGGCGACCGGCTCCCCGCGTACGCGTCGCCGATCACCAGGTCGAAGGAGCCCTCCGGCACCCGCGCCAGGACGTCCCGGGCGTCGCCGTGCCGGATGCGGATCCGCGGGCCGCGCTCGAGCGGCAGTTCGCGGCGGACGAGCTCGATGAGCGCCGCGTCGACCTCGACCACCTGCTGGGTCGAGCGCGGCCGGGTCGCGGCGATGTAGCGCGGCAGGGTCAGCGCCCCGCCGCCCAGGTGCAGCACCCGCAGCGGCCGCCCGGGCGGGGCCGCCAGGTCGACGATGTGACCGAGCCGCCGCACGTACTCGAAGTCGAGGTAGGCGGGGTCGTCGAGGTCCACGTGGGACTGTGGCGCGCCGTCGAGCAGCAGCGTCCAGGCGCGCGGGCGGTCCGGGTCGCGGACCAGCTCCGCGATGCCGGAGTCGACCTTCTCCTCCACCCGGTGGGCGCGCTGCCGGTGTGCCATCGGCCCACATTAATCGACCTGCGCCTCCACCGAAGATCGCGATACGGTGCGTGCTGCCAGAAAGGGGGCATGGTGGCGAAACTCAACCAGATCATCGCCGTCGAGAAGGGCATCAAGAGCGGGACGCTGCGCGATCTCACGGACGCCCACCACGGACTGCAGAAGCCCGCGCTGCTGTCCGGCATCTCGCGTACCTACCAGCCGAAGGACGAGGAGGGCGAGCAGCTTCCGCCCGAGTCGACCCGCGTGCAGGTGCAGGCCGATGAGGTTCTCCGCCGGACGGCCGAGATCATGACGCGGCTGTTCGACGTGACCGCCACCAAGGACTGGGCGAACTGCGAGGCCAAGGCCGACGTCACGGTCGACGGCCAGACCCTCCTGCGGGACGTCCCGGTCACGTACCTGCTCTTCCTGGAGAAGCAGCTCACCGACCTGCACACCTTCGTCAAGAAGCTACCGGTGCTGGACGCCGCCGAGACGTGGGCGCTCGACGAGTCGGCGGACGCGTGGCGGACCGAGCCGGTGCGCACCATCCGTACCAAGAAGGTGCCGCGCAACCACGTCAAGGCCGAGGCGACGGAGAAGCACCCGGCGCAGGTCGAGGTCTACTACGAGGACATCGCCGTCGGCTACTGGACCACCGTGAAATTCTCCGGTGCGCTGCCCGCCAGGCGGGTCAACGAGCTGCTCGAGCGGGTGGAGAAGCTCCAGCAGGCGGTGAAGTTCGCCCGCGAGGAGGCCAACGGCGCCGAGGTCACCGATCGCCGGATCGGCGACGTGGTGTTCCGCTACCTGTTCGGGTAGCGTCACAGACTCCCCCGCCTCGCGCGGGGGAAGCGCAAGGAGCGCAAGCTGAAACTGAAGTTCAGTCTGATCGCGGTGACAGTTGGGGGTTCGAGTCCCTCTCCCGGCACTCGCGCCGGGATGGCCCAAAGGTAGAGGCGGCCGCTCAAGCTCAGACTCTCGCTCCAGATTCAGCATTCGCCGCCGAACGCCAGATCGACCGAGAACGGACGAAACTCGTCGGGGTGCCGGTTCGAGCCCGGCATGCGCCTCTCCGTGGCGCGTTAGCTCAATAGGTAGAGTACGGCGATCTTAGGACTGATCCGTTCTCTTAAACGCCGCTGGCGTGTGCAATTGGGCGGCAAGCCGGGGTCCGGGAGATGGACAAAACTCCCGGACCCCACCGAATTTCTACAGGCGTTCGACGATGGTGACGTTGGCCTGCCCGCCGCCCTCGCACATGGTCTGCAGCCCGTACCGGCCGCCGGTCCGCTCCAGCTCGTGCAGCAGAGTCGTCATCAGCCGGGCGCCGGTGGCGCCGAGCGGGTGGCCGAGCGCGATCGCGCCGCCGTTGGGGTTGGTGATGGCCGGGTCGGCGCCGGTCTCCTTCAGCCAGGCCAGCACGACGGGCGCGAACGCCTCGTTGATCTCGACGACGTCGATGTCGCCGATGGTCATCCCGGCCTTCTTCAGCGCGTACGCCGTGGCGGGGATCGGGGCGGACAGCATGCGGATCGGATCCTCGCCGCGTACGGACAGGTGATGGATCCGGGCGCGCGGGGTGAGGCCGTGGTCGCGTACGGCGCGCTCGGAGGCGATGAGCATGGCGGCGGACCCGTCGGAGATCTGCGACGACAGGGCGGCGGTGAGCCGGCCGCCGTCGACGAGGGTCTTCAGCCCCGCCATCTTCTCCAGCGACGTGTCGCGGCGGGGCCCCTCGTCGGCCGTGACGTCGCCGTACGGGGCGATCTCGCGGTTGAACCGGCCCTCGTCGATGGCGCGGATCGCGCGCCGGTGGGACTCCAGGGCGAACGCCTCCATCTGCTCCCGGGTGATGTCCCACTGCTCGGCGATCATCTCGGCGCCCCGGAACTGCGAGACCTCCCGGTCGCCGTAGCGCGCCTCCCAGCCCCGCGAGCCGGCGAACGGCCCGGCGAAGCCGAGCTGCACCCCGGCGATCATGGCGTAGGCGATCGGGATCTTCGACATGTTCTGCACGCCGCCCGCGACGACGAGGTCGGCGGTGCCGCTGAGCACGGCCTGGGCCGCGAAGTGCACGGCCTGCTGCGACGATCCGCACTGACGGTCGACGGTGACGCCCGGCACCTCCTCGGGCAGTCCGGCCGCCAGCCAGCACGTACGGGCGACGTCGCCGGCCTGCGGCCCGACCGTGTCCACGCAGCCGAAGATCACGTCCTCGACCGCCGCCGGGTCGACGCCGGACCGTTCGACCAGCGCCGTCAGGACGTGCGCGCCGAGGTCGGCCGGGTGGACCTCGGCCAGCCCGCCGTTCCGCCGCCCGACGGGCGTACGGACCGCCTCGACGATGTAGGCCTCCGTCATCACGTGCCTCCTAGTCGTGCTGGATCCCTTCGAGGACCATGGCGAGGTACTGCTCGGCGATCTGGTCGGCGGTGAGTCGCCCGCCGCGCTGGTACCAGGTCGCCGCCACCCACACGGTGTCGCGGATGAATCGGTAGACGAGTCCGGTGTCGAGGTCGGAGCGGAACGCGCCCTCGCGGGCGCCGCGCTCCAGCAGGGACATCCACATCTCCTCGAACCGCCGCCGCGACTCGATCAGGTACGCGAAGCGGGGGCTCGTCGCCAGGTGCCGGGACTCGTTCTGGTACATCACGACGGCCGGCCGGTGCCGGTCGATGCAGCCGAACGACTCGGCGATGAGGGCCGTCAGGGTCTCGCGCGCCCCGAGCCGCGCGTCGAGCACCCGCTCGTACGCCGCCCACATCTCGTTCAGGAAGGTCGACAGGATCTCGTCGGCCATCGACTCCTTGGAATCGAAGTGGTAGTAGAGGCTGCCGCCGAGGATGCCGGCCGCGTCCGCGACCTCCCGGACGGTGGTGGCGGCGTAGCCGCGGGTGGCGAAGACCTCCGCGGCGGTGGCGAGCAGCTCCGCCCGCCGCTCGGCTCGGGCGGCGGCGGTGCCCTCGGCGTCGCGCCGTCGTGGACTCATGGATCGTGTTCCTCAGGGGTGTCGGCCGGAGGCGGTGTCCTCCGCGTCGTGTCTGCGCGGACATGCCCACCTCAGGGATGCTGACTGGAAACGGAGACGACCTCGCCCGTCAGGTACGACGAGTAGCCGGAGGCCAGGAAGACGATAACGTTGGCCACCTCCCACGGCTCCGCGTACCGGCCGTACGCCTCCCGGCGCGTCAGCTCCGTCAGCAGCTCCTCGCTCGTCACCTTGACCAGGTGCGGGTGCATGGCGAGGCTGGGCGCCACCGCGTTGACCCGCACGCCGTACTCCGCGGCCTCCAGCGCGGTGCACCGGGTCAGCGCCATCACCCCGGCCTTGGCCGCCGCGTAGTGGGACTGCCCGCGTTGCGCCCGCCAGCCGATCACCGACGCGTTGTTCACGATCACGCCGTGTCCCTGGGCGCGCATGATCCGCAGGGCCGCCCGCGTGCAGCGCATGGTGCCGTTCAGCGTGACGTCGAGCACTCGCGACCACTGGTCGTCGGTCATGTCCACGAGATCGGCCGTGCCGCCGAGGCCCGCGTTGTTGACCGCAACGTCGATCCGGCCGAAGCGCTCGGTGGTGGCGGTGAACAGCCCCCGTACCTGGTCTTCGGAGGTGACGTCGCACGGCAAGGCGGTCACCGCCGCGTCGCCGAACTCCTCGGCCAGCTCGGTCAGCGACTGTCCGAGCCGTCGTTCGTGAGCGTCGCTGATCATCACCCGCGCCCCCTCCTCCAGACAGCGCCGGGCGGTCGCCCCGCCGATGCCCGCGCCGGCCGCGGCCGTCACGACGACGACGCGGTCACGCAGGAGCCCGTGACCGGGGACGGGCGTCGCCCGGGTGGAGGGCGGGGGAGAGGGCTGGGGGAAGGGCCGGGGGGAGGGAATGCCGCTCTCGCTCACCTGCGCTACTCTACCAAACAGTTGTTAGAAAGAATGCGGGGCGGGTGCCATGGACCTTGATCTGTCGGCGGTGGAGCCCTTCCGGGCCGAGGTGCGCGACTGGCTGCGCCGCAACGTTCCGGCGGCGCCGCTGCCGTCACTGGAGACCGAGGAGGGCTTCGCCGCCCACCGCGCATGGGAGGGGACACTGGCCGCGGCCCGGCTGTCGGTGGTGTCCTGGCCCGAGGCGTACGGCGGACGGAGCGCCTCACCGCTCGAATGGCTGGTCTTCGAAGAGGAGTACTACGCGGCCGGCGCCCCCGGCCGGGTGAGCCAGAACGGCATCAACCTGCTCGCCCCCACCCTCTTCGCACACGGCACGCCCGAGCAGCTCGAACGCGTCCTGCCGCCCATGGCCGCCGGCGAGGTGATCTGGGCCCAGGCGTGGTCGGAGCCCGGCGCCGGCAGCGACCTGGCCGCGCTGTGGGCGACCGCCACCCGCGTCGACGGCGGCTGGCGGCTGAACGGGCAGAAGACGTGGAGCTCGCGCGCCGCCTTCGCCGACCGGGCGTTCGGGCTGTTCCGCTCCGACCCGGCGGCCGAACGCCACCGCGGCCTGACGTACCTGATGTTCCCCCTCGACGCCGACGGCGTGACCGTACGCCCGATCGGGCGGCTGGACGGCAAACCGGCCTTCGCCGAACTGTTCCTCGACGACGTGTTCGTGCCCGACCGGGACGTCATCGGCGAGCCCGGTCGGGGCTGGGCGGTGGCGATGAGCACGGCCGGCAACGAGCGCGGCCTGACCCTGCGCAGCCCCGGCCGGTTCCTCGCCGCCGCCGACCGCCTCGTCGCCCTCTGGCGGGAGCACGGCGCCGACCCGCTGTTGCGCGACCGCGTCGCGGACGTCTGGATCAAGGCCCGCGCCTACCGGCTGAAGGGCTTCGAGACCATCTCCCGCGCCGACGACGTCGGCGCCGAGGCCAGCGTCAACAAGGTCTTCTGGTCCGAGCTCGACGTCGCGCTCCACGAGACCGCACTGGACATTCTCGGCGCGGATGGCGAGCTGGAGGGCGACTGGCTGGAGGGCTACGTCTTCTCCCTCGCCGGCCCGATCTACGCCGGCACCAACGAGATCCAGCGCAACGTCATCGCCGAGCGCGTCCTCGGCCTGCCCCGGGAAGGGCGGGGAGGCGGATGAGCCTCGGCGCGCGGCGGCGCCTGCGCGGGCGGCCGTACGGACGGCGCGGTGCTCGGAGCGCTCCGATGAGGCGACGGTGGCGGCAGTCCGTGCCCGGAGCGGTCGGATGAGGCACCGGTGGCGACAGTCTGGGTCCGGAGCGGTCGGATGAGGCGACGGTGGCGGCAGTCTGGGTCCGGAGCGGTCGGATGAGGCGACGGTGGCGGCAGGCCGGGCCCGGAGCGAAGAAAGGATCAGGATGAAATTCGTCCTCGACGCCGAGCAGCGGCTGTTCGGCGAGACTCTGCACAAGCTCCTCACCGAGGCCGGCACGCCGGCGCTGGTCCGCCGGTGGGCGGCCGGCGACGCGGACCGTACGCTCTGGTCCGCGCTCGCGGAGGCCGGGGTGTTCGCCCTGGCGGTGCCCGACCGCCACGACGGCGCCGGACCGCTCCCGGTCGAACTCGTCGTCGCGGTGCACGAACTCGGCCGCCACGCGGTCCCCGGCCCGATCGTCGAGACGCTCGCCGCCGCCGCGCTCCTCGACACGGCCGGTGACGAGGCGCTGAGCGCGGAATGGCTGCCGAGGATCGCCGCCGGAGAAGCGGTCGTCTCGCTCGCACCGGGACCCCTCCGGGCCCTTGCCCCGCTTGCACCGGAACCCCTCCGGACCCTTGCCCCGCTCGCGCCGGGACCCCTCCGGGCCCTCGACGCGGACGCCGCCGACCTGATCCTGCTGACCGACGACGAGGAACTGTGGTCCGCCGCCCCCGACGGAGCGGTCCTGCGGTCCCACGATCCCGCGCGGCGGCTGTCCCCGGTCGTCGGGCGTGAGCGCCTGGCCGCCGGACCGGACGTGCGCCGTGCCGCCGCGGCAGCGTACGACCTCGGCGTGCTGGCGTGCTCCGCGCAGCTGCTCGGCCTCGGGCGGGCGCTGCTCGACACGACCGTGGAGTACGCGCGGACGCGGCGGCAGTTCGGCCGTCCGATCGGGGAGTTCCAGGCGGTCAAGCATCACCTGGCCGACGCCCTGACCGGGCTGGAGTTCGCCCGCCCGCTCGTGTACGGCGCCGCTCTGTCCTTCGGATCGCCGGACTTCGCGCGCGACGTGTCGGCGGCCAAGGTCGCGACCTCGGAAGCCGCGTACGCCGCGGCCCGGGCCGCGCTGCAGGTCCACGGCGCGATCGGGTACACCGATGAGTACGATCCGTCCCTGTGGATCCGCAAGGTCCGCGCGCTGCACTCGGCGTGGGGTACCCCGGCCGGCCACCGCGCCCGCGTCCTGGCCGCCCTGCCCTGAGCTGCCGGTCGGGAGGGAATCCGATTGCGGTCGTCAGGCCGGCCGGGAGACGATTTCTCATCGACCGAGTGGCCAGAGCATGCGGGTCGGCCGGCCGCGTGAAGGAGATCAGGATGGCGGGGGAGACAGACCTGGGGCGGCTGCTAGCCGGCCTCGATCCGGTGCTGCACGACGGCGAGTACCTGTTCGTGACGCTGCCCGACCGTGAAACACCGCCGGGGGTTCGGCCGGTGTTCGTCTTCGAGGAGGACGAAGGCCGCACCCTCGTGCTGCCCCGGGCCGAGGCCGGGGAGGCCGGACTCGAGGGCGTGTTCCCCAGCGCGTGGATCACCCTGCGCATCCATTCGTCGCTGGAGGCGGTCGGGATGATGGCGGCCATCACCACCGCCCTGACGGAGGCCGGCATCAGCTGCAACGCCGTCTCGGCGTTCTACCACGACCACCTCTTCGTCCCGTTCGACCGCGGGCGGGACGCGGTCGCCGTGCTCCGAAGCCTGGCCGGATGAACGCGCCGGAACCCGGACCGGCGGGCGCCGTCGAGCACTGCTGTGACACCATGCGGCGACAGCTGGACTGGCGCTGTCATCGGCACACGGACCCGTACGACTGCGCGGACGCCGTCATCGTGTACGTCGCGAAGTTCCGCGAGTACGGGCTGATCATCCATGACGGCGGCAGCTCGTACATCGGGATCGGCTACTGCCCGTGGTGCGGGTCCCCGCTTCCGGAGTCGCAGCGGGACCGCTGGTTCGACGAACTCGAACGCAAGGGCATCGATCCCTGGGAGGACGAGGTGCCGCCCGAGTACGAGGACGGCCGCTGGCTCGCGGGCTGAGGTCGAGTCGCCTGGGCGCCGGCGGCGTGCCGCGACGCTGCTACAGCGCGCCGTTCCCCTGGCTGCGCAGCTGGTCGATCGCGCGGGCCGGGTCGGCGTTGTCGCGGGAACGCGTACCCGGGTCCGTGGCGAGCGACGACGTCGTCCCGATCCGGGCGCGGAGCACCAGGAGGCCGACGGCCGCCACGACGAGTCCCACGATGACAGCGATGACCATGCCGTACCTCCGCGCCTCCGCGATCGCCTCGGGCGATCTCATCCCACCCATAGATGGTCATGATCGCGGCCTGGTTCCATCCGGCACCGCCGCCTTTCCCGCCGAGGAGCGTCGGTGCGGCTCGGCTCCGTGATCCTCGGCGGTCAGGGCTTCAGGCCGCCGGGAAGTCGCGGCGCTTGAGTTTGGCCATCCGGCCGTCCGGGTGGTGCCACACGATGCCCTCCCAGGGGCAGGCGCGCAGCCACCCGGCCAGGCCCGCGTAGTCGCGCGGCACGCCGGGCAGTTCCTCGGCGCCGTGGCGCACCAGCGTGTGCCGGTCGACGTCCTCCGGGTTGCCGTTGATCCGTGGGCCGATCAGCTCGTACGTGCCGGGCTCCCAGTGGCCGGTGCCGACGGCCTCCTCGAGGTACCGGTGGTAGCCGGACTGCTCGGCGGGCTCCCAGCCGACGGCCGTGCCCGTCCGCTCGTCCCGCATGATCGCGAGATAGCCGGCCGGCTCTTTCCGGCCCGCCTTGATCTCGCGGCGCGCCCACCAGCGCTCGCCGTCGTACTGGACGCAGGTGCCGTCGTACTTGCGTGTCGGCCGGCCCTCCCCGGCGAACACCCAGCCGCAGTCCGGGTGCGGAGTGCGGGTCACGTACCGCCGATCCCCGTCCCAGTCACGAAGGAAGATCGTCGGCATCTTCTTCATGGCCCTGCTCCCTTCCGCTCGGGGTCCGGAGCCGATCTTGCCCGAACGGTACCGGGCCGGTCGAACGGTTATCGACGGGCTCAGCCGGCCGCGAGACCGCCGAGGCGGGTCATGGCCTCGGTGGCCTGGGCGACGATGCCGTCGATGAGCTCCCGGCAGGACGGGAGGTCGTCGATGACGGCGACGGCCTGACCGGAGGCCATCACGCCGAGGTCGGGGCGGCCGTCGACCATGGCGGCCTTCAGCAGCATCGGGGTGTTGGCGGCCATCAGCACCTGGGACCAGGACAGGTCCTTGCCGTGCCGCATCGCCAGGCCGTCGCGGACCATCGCCCGCCATGACATCCCGGACACCCGCTTGAACCGGGCGGCGTTGCGCAGGGCCCGGACCAGGCCGGTGACGCGGCCGGAGTGCTCCAGGGCGTCGACCAGGTCGGTGCGCAGGACGCGGTGCGGCAGGCCGTCGACCTGCCGGGTGACGACGGTCTCGGCCATGCCGAGGTAGACCCGCTTCACGGCTTCCGGCACCGAGCTGTCGGAGGTCAGCAGGAACCGGGTGCCCATCGCCACACCGGCCGCACCGTACGCGAGCGCCGCGGCCAGGCCCCGGCCGTCGAAGAACCCGCCCGCCGCGATCACCGGGATGTCGACGGCGTCGACGACCTGGGGGAGCAGCAGGGTGGTGGCGACCGGCCCGGTGTGCCCGCCGCCCTCGCCGCCCTGGACGAGGACCGCGTCGGCGCCCCACGCGGCGACCTTCTCGGCGTGCCGGCGCGCCCCCACGGACGGGATGACCACGACGCCGGCGTCCTTCAGCCGGGCGATCAGCTCCGGTTTAGGAGCGAGCGCGAAGGACGCGACCCGTACGCCTTCCCTGACGATCAGGTCGATCCGATCGAGGGCGTCGGTGGCGTCGGCTCGGAGGTTCACCCCGAAGGGGGCCTCGGTGCGCTCCTTCACTTCGCGGATCGCGGTCGCGAGCCCGTCCAGTGTCATCGTGGCCGAGGCGAGGATGCCCAGGCCGCCGGCGTCCGCGACCGCCGACACCAGGCGGGGGCCGGCCACCCAGCCCATGCCGGTCTGTACGACCGGGTGCCGGACACCGGTCAGCTCGGTCAGCGCCGTCCGCACGTTCCCACGCCCCTTCCGCCTGTCACACCCACCTGAGCCGGTCTCATCACGGGGCGCCTCCCTTCCGGACGCTGCCCCGCCGTGACGGCCGGACGCCTCCCGAGACCTCCCGTCTGGAAGCTGCCACGCCGACTCCTCACGCCATCGCGGTCGGGCGGCTCCTGAGACTTCCCGTCTGGAAGCTGCCACGCCGACTCCCCCCGGCATCACGGTCGGGCGGCTCCTGAGACTTCCCGTCTGGAAGCTCCCACGCTGATTCCTCCCGCCGTCACGGGCGGACGACTTCCAAGACCTCCCGTCCGGACGCTGACAGGTCTCTTCCGCTCGCCCTCACCGCCGAGCGCCCTCGGGGACCTCCCGCTCGCGCAGGCCGTTCGGGTCCAGGACCTCGCGGATGATCCGCAGCTGCTCGGCGTCCGGTGCCCGGGTCGTGCCGACGTACGGCGGGACGACGAGCTCGAACCCGGTGGCCGCGGTCACCTGGTCGACGGTCACGCCGGGGTGGACCGACCGCAGCCGCAGCCGGCGGTCCGGCGTCGCGAAGTCGAGGACGGCCAGGTCGGTGACGACGACGCGGATCTCGTGGGCGCCCCGGTCGTACCCGATGCCGCTGACCATGTCGACCGTCTCGACGAACACCCGGGGGGAGTGCCGAGGGATCCAGTAGCTCGTCGTGTCGCAGCGGGTGTTGCCCGGCGCGCCGCGCACCCCGAGCAGCTGTGCCTTCGGGCGCGCCCAGTCGCCGATGCAGGAGATGTTGGTGTTGCCGAACCGGTCGATCTGGCTCGCGCCCAGCATGACGTGGCGGCGGCCGTTCAGCACCAGCCACAGGTGCTCGCGGAACGGCAGCCAGCCCTCGATCTCCTGCGGCGTCTCGCCGAGCGCGGGGACGTCGCCGGTCAGCAGGCACACCCCGTCGTGGGTGAGCAGGCCGGGCTCGAACGTCAGCCGCGCCAGCCGGGCGCCCAGGACCGTGATGGCGCCCCCGATGCCGGCCGCGAGGATCTCTCCGTCGCCGCGGAACGCCTCCGCGCACGCCGTCACGCATACCTCCGCCCTGGTCGCGCTCATCGGGCGGGTACCTCCGTCCTCATCGCCATCACGAACCGTCCGCGCACGCCTTCTCCGCCGCCTGTCAGAGGCTCCCCATGCACGCCGCCACGGGTGCCTTCTCCGCCTCCCGTCGCCGGCTCTCCGCGTACGGCCGTCACGTCCGCTCTCGTCGGCTCCGTCACCGGCCCTCCTCCTCGCGCCAGGTGCGGACGGCGGCCTGGTAGGCGGCCTCGTCGCCGGCCAGGAACCGTTCGCGGAACGCCGTCCAGGCGGCCGGGTCGCCGGCCGCCGCGACGTACGCCTTCTGGAACGTCTCGTCGCGTGCGTGGTCGGGTTCGCAGGCGGTGAAGTGCGCGCCGTTCGGGGTCTCGACGACGCCGGTCACGTGGGACCGGCTGATCAGCAGGCTCTGCACCGGGCCCTCCTTGAGCAGGTCGGCGGTCTCGACGAGGCGTTCGCAGGAGATGTACGTCCGGGTCGCCGCCTTGGCGTACAGGTCGTCGAAGTACGGGTCGGGGCCGAGGTACTGCCCGTTGCCGCGGCGGTCGGCGCGGTTCAGGTGGACCAGGGCGACGTCCATGGTGAGCGCGGGCACCGCGATGAGCTCCTCGCCGTCCTCGTACGGGGAGCGGACCGTCTTCAGCTCCGGGTTCACCCGCATGACGTCGGACCCGAGCCCCGCGCGGGTGGGCAGGAACGGCAGCCGGTGCGCGGCGGCGTACAGGCCGAACATGAACATTCCCTCGTCGTACTCGGTGAACGCGATGGCGCCGCGCTGGCGGGCCTGCCGGAAGTGCGGTTCGAGGGGGATCGAGTCGAGGGTCGCGAACGGGGCGATGACGCGGCGGACCTTGCCGTACGCGCAGAGCAGGCCGACGTCGGGGCCGGCGTACGAGACGACGGTCAGGTCGGTGAGGTCCGACCGGCAGATCGCGCGGACCAGCGCCATCGGCTTGCGCCGCGACCCCCATCCGCCGATGCCGACGGTCATGCCCGGTTCGAGGGCGCCGACGACGTCGTCGACCGTCATCTCCTTCACGATCGCCGTCCCTTCTCGTCCGAGGCCGAGACGAAGGCGGCGCGGTGCCGGTCACCGGCGCCCGCCAGGTTGAGTTCGAAGGTGAAGCCCTGCTCGAACCGGTAGCTGCGCTTCGGGTCCACCGGGTCGATGCCGTTGAGCGACTCCTTGGCCCGGCGGATGACGTACGGGTCCTTGGCGGCGATGTCGCCGGCGACCTCCAGGGCCCTCTCACGCAGCCCGGTCACGGGCACGACCTCGAGCACCGACCCGTGCCGGTGCAGTTCGTCGGCCGTGACCGTACGGCATGTGTAGACCATCGCCCGCACGAGGTGCTGCGGCACCAGCCGGGCCAGGTGGGTGGCCGCGCCGAGCGCGCCGCGGTCGACCTCGGGGAGGCCGAAGTAGGCGTCCTCGGAGGCCACGACGATGTCGGCGTTGCCGGCCAGGCCGATGCCGCCGCCGAGGCAGAAGCCGTGCACGGCCGCGATGACGGGCACCGCGCACTCGTACACGGCGGCGAACGCCGCGTAGCAGCCGCGGTTGGCGCCGAGCAGCGCGGTGTGCCCCTCGGTGGCCTGCATCTCCTTGATGTCGACGCCCGCGTTGAACCCTCGTCCTTCGGCGCGGAGCACGACGGCGCGGACGTCCGGGTCGCGGCCGGCGGCCAGGACCGCGTCGGCGAGGTCGTGCCAGCCCTGGACGGTCAGCGCGTTGACGGGCGGAGCGTCCATGACGATCTCGGCGACGCCCGGGTCGTGAACCGTGGTGGAGATGCCCATGCGCTACCTTTCCACCAAACATTTGTTAGAAGTAACGTAGCAGAGCGAGGAAGGGGGCGCGATGCCGCACACACTCGATCTCAGTGGCAAGGTCGCCGTCGTCACCGGGGGAGTGCGCGGGGTCGGCCTGGGCGTCAGCCGGGCGTTCCTCGACGCGGGCGCCGAGGTCGTCGCCGTCGCGCGCCGCAGGCCGGACGAGCTGCCGCCGGGCCTGGGCTTCACCTCCCTCGACGTGCGCGACGCCGCCGCCGTACGGGACTTCGTCGAGGGCCTCGACCGGCTCGACGTCGTCGTCAACAACGCGGGCGGCACGCCCCACCTGCCCGCCGCCGACGGCGACCCCCGCACCCACGCCAAGATCATCGAACTCAACCTGATCGCGCCGCTCCTCGTCGCCCGCGCGGCCAACGCGGTCATGCAGCGCGGCGACGGCGGATCGATCATCATGATCGGCAGCGTCAGCGGCGTGCGCCCGTCGCCGGGCACGGCGGCGTACGGCGCGGCGAAGGCGGGCCTGGACAACCTCACCCGCAGCCTGGCCGTCGAGTGGGCGCCGAAGGTGCGCGTCAACGCGGTGACCCTCGGGATGGTCCGCACCGAGCGATCCGAGCTGCACTACGGCGATGAGGCGGGGATCGCCGCCGTCGAGCGGACCGTGCCCCTCGGCCGGCTGGCCGACCCGTACGACGCCGGGGCGGCGTGCGTCTTCCTCGCCTCGGACCTGGCGGGCTACGTGAGCGGTGCCGGCCTGCTGGTGCACGGCGGGGGAGAGCGCCCCGCCTTCCTCGACGCGGCCAACGCGAACCACGAGAACAGATGATCCGCGTTCCGTCGTCGTCGACTCGGCCAACACGAACCGGGAGAACAGATGATCTGTAAGGACCGTGTCGTCATCGTCACCGGCGCCGGGCGCGGGCTCGGCCGTGCCCACGCCCTGGAGTTCGCCCGGCAGGGGGCCGCGGTGGTGGTGAACGACATCGGGGTCGGCCTCGACGGGTCGGGTGGCTCCTCGGGGCCGGCGGACGAGGTCGTCGCCGAGATCCGGGCGCTGGGCGGGAAGGCGGTCGCCGCGCCGTACGACATCGCGACGTCCGGTGGCGCGGAGGCGCTGGTGCGGACCGCCCTCGACACGTTCGGCCGGCTGGACACGCTCGTCTGCAACGCCGGGTTCCTGCGCGACCGCATGCTCGTCAACCTGTCGGAGGAGGAGTGGGACGCCGTCGCGCGGGTGCACCTCAAAGGGCACTTCCTCCCGCTGAAGCACGCGGGCCTGCACTGGCGGGCCGAGGCCAAGGCAGGCCGTCCGGGGACCGGCCGGGTCGTCACGACCTCCTCGGGCGCCGGGCTGCTCGGCAGCGTCGGCCAGGGCAACTACGCGGCGGCGAAGGCGGGCATCGTCGGGCTGACGCTGGTGGCCGCGGCCGAGTTGGGACGCTATGGCGTACTGGTCAACGCCATCGCGCCCGCGGCCCGTACGCGCATGACCGAGCAGGTGTTCGCCGCGACGATGGCCGCTCCGGAGGACGGCGGCTTCGACGTGATGGCGCCGGAGAACGTCTCGCCGCTCGTCGCCTGGCTCGGGTCGGCGGGCTGCGACGTGACCGGCCGGGTGTTCGAGGTCGAGGGCGGTCGCGTCTGCGTGATGGAGGGCTTCCGGCACGGCCCCGCCGCCGACAAGGGAGCTCGCTGGGACCCCGCTGAGGTCGGGCCCGTCGTCCACGGCCTGCTGGCCGACGCCGCACCGCCGGAGCCCGTGTACGGTGCCTGATTCAACGGATTTTCCGCGAGAGTGAGGGGTTTTTCACAGCCTGTACGTCACCGGGGCGAAACGTGGCTGTCCTATAGTTAGTTAGCACTAAGCAACATTTATGCTGACGAAGCATTAGGAGCGCACTCCCGATGACAACGGGCGCCCACGCGACGGGCCGGGCAGAGCACCGCGCCCTCGGGTCCGGGTACAAGTGGATCGCGCTGTCGAACACCACGCTCGGCGTGCTGATGGTCATGATCAATCAGTCGATCGTGCTCATCGCGCTGCCGAACATCTTCGACGGCATCGGCCTCAACCCCCTCGACCCCGGAAACACCAGCTACCTGCTGTGGATGATGATGGGGTTCATGGTCGTCACCGCGGTGCTGGTGGTGTCCTTCGGCCGGCTCGGCGACATGTACGGCCGGGTCCGGATGTACAACCTCGGCTTCGCGGTCTTCACCTTCTGCTCGATCCTGCTGTCGGTCACCTGGCTGCACGGGTCCGCCGCGGCGCTGTGGCTCATCGGCTGGCGGATCGTCCAGGGCATCGGCGGCGCATTGCTGTTCGCCAACTCCACCGCCATCATCACCGACGCCTTCCCGGCCACCCGGCGCGGCATGGCCCTCGGCATCAACGCGATCGCGGCCATCGCCGGATCGTTCATCGGACTCGTCCTCGGCGGCGTCCTCGGGCCGGTGAACTGGCACTACATCTTCCTGGTGTCGGTGCCGTTCGGCGTCTTCGGGACCTTCTGGGCTTACATCAAGCTGCATGACGCGGGGGTGCGCAAGAAGGCCCGGATCGACTGGTGGGGCAACCTGACTTTCGCGATCGGCTTGATTTCTGTTCTCGTTGGCATCACATACGGCATCCAGCCGTACAAAGATCACACCATGGGATGGACCAACCCGTGGGTTCTCACCGCACTGATCGGCGGCGCGCTCGTGCTGTGCGTCTTCGTCTTCATCGAGACGAAGATCTCCGAGCCGCTGTTCAACCTGTCGCTCTTCCGGAACCGCACGTTCTTGGCGGGCAACCTGGCGAGCCTGCTCACCGCGCTCGGCCGCGGCGGCCTGCAGTTCATGCTGATCATCTGGCTGCAGGGCATCTGGCTGCCCCAGCACGGCTACAGCTTCGAGGACACGCCGCTGTGGGCGGGCATCTACATGATCCCGCTGACCGTCGGCTTCCTGGTGTCGGCGCCGCTGTCCGGACTGCTGTCGGACCGGGTCGGCGTCCGGGCGTTCACCGCGGGCGGCGCCCTCGTCACGGGGGTGAGCTTCCTGCTGCTGCTCACGATCCCGGTGAACTTCTCGTACTGGGTGTTCGCCGTCCTGCTGGTGGTCAACGGCATCGGCTCCGGCATGTTCGCCTCCCCGAACCGCGCCGAGATCATGAACGCCGTCCCGGCCGACCAGCGGGGCGTCGGGGCGGGCATGATCGCGACCTTCCAGAACGCCGCGTCCGTGCTGTCCATCGGCATCTTCTTCAGCCTCATGGTCGCCGGGCTGTCCCACAGCCTGCCGTCCGCGCTGCAGAGCGGCCTGACCGCGCAGGGCGTTCCGGACCAGTCGGCCCAGGCCATCTCGCACCTGCCGCCGATCGCGGTGCTGTTCGCGGCGTTCCTCGGCTACAACCCGATGCGGCAGTTGCTCGGCCCCGAGCTGAACCGGCTGCCCGCCGACCACGCGTCCTACCTCACGGGCCGCAGCTTCTTCCCGCACCTGATCACCCAGCCGTTCCATGACGGCCTGACGATCGCCTTCTGGTTCGCCATCGCGGCCTGTGTCGTCGCCGCGATCGCGTCCCTGCTGACCCAGCGGAGCAGGCGCGCCCGGAAGGCGGCCGAGCACGAGTCGCTCGGCTCGGAGCTGGCCGGGGTGACCGGGGAGGCCGGCCTGGCGCTCAGCGAGCCCACGGTCCCGCAGATGGTCCGGTCGGCGCACGCGCAGCCCGCCGCCGAGCGGGCCGTGTTGAACGGCCGGACCGGGCCGGTCGTCGCGGGACTCGTCCACGACGGGGCCGGCGCACCCGTCGAGGGTGCCGCCGTCACGGTCACCGGCCCCGACGGGCACCAGCTGGGCCGGGCCGCCACCGGGCCGGACGGCCGGTACGCCATCGCGGTCACCGCCGGCGACCACCTCGTCATCGTCACCGCGACCGGTCGTATCCCGCAGGCCGCGACCGTCCTGGTGGGCGAGGCATCGGTGGTCCGGGACTTCCCGCTCGTCCCCGACACGGTCCCCCCGTCCGGGGAGATGGCCGGCGTCGTACGATCCCCGCACGGCTTCCCCATCAGCGGGATCACCACCACCGTCACCGATGAGAACGGCGAGGTGGTGGCGACCACGGTCACCGACGAGAACGGGGCATACCGGATCACCGGCCTGGTCGACGGGAACTACACGCTGGTCGCGGCCGGCCACCGGCCGGTGACGCACACGGTCGAGGTCGCGCCGGGCGCCCCGATCACCGTGCGTGTGACGTTGGGCGACTGACCATGGACGCCGCAGAGACGGAACGAGGGGAGGGGGACGACATCGTGGACGAGTCCGCCGCGATGGCGGGGCGGCTCCGCGTCGCCCTCGTCGACCTCAACCGCGGGCTGCGCAAGGACTGGCCGGCCCAGCTCACCCCGAGCCGCCTGTCCGCGCTCACCACCATCGCCACGAGCGGCCCGCTCCCCGTGGGGGAGCTCGCCCGGCGGATGTCGGTCAGCACGCCCACCGTCTCGCACATCGTCGACGCGCTGGTGAAGCTCCAGCTGATCACCCGCCGGTCCGATCCGCGGGATCGCCGGGTGTGTCGGCTGGCCGTCAGCGACGCAGGCGACGAACTGCTCGACGAACTCGGCCGGCGCAGCACCGGGTTCCTCGCCGATCGGATCCGGCGGCTGCCGACCGACCAGCGGGTGAACCTCGCCGCGGCGCTGCCCGCCCTGGAGACCTTGGCCGCCGCGCCCGACCGGCCGCGCAGCGAAGGAACGGCCAGTCACACCCGGCACCCCTGGGTGCCGGCACCCCACGACCGGTCCGAGCGACCCACGAAAGAAGACAGGGATGACTGAGAACACGGCGCTCAGCGAGACGCTCACCGTCTTCGGCACGGTGCGGCGGACGGAGGGACCACCGGTGGCCGACGCGGTGGTCACCCTCGCCGACATGGCCGGTCGCAAGATCGGTTCCGCGTACACCGGGATGGACGGGGAGTACCGCCTCAACGTCACCAAGGGCGGCACGTACCTGATCATCGCCTCGGCGCCCGGTCACGAGCCGATCGCCTCGCTGGTCGCGGTCGGGGAGGGCACCGTCCGCCACGACATGACGATCGCCGGCGTCGGCGGGCTCATCGGCATCGTCCGGATCTCCGGCACCCGCGAGCCGGTCGCCGACGCCACGATCACCGTCACCGACGTCCAGGGAGACGTGGTCGGAACGGCGCGCAGCACCGACGGCGGCGGCTTCTCCTTCATCAGCCTCCCCGAAGGCAGCTACACCCTCGTCGCCTCGGCCCGCGGGCAGCGGCCGGTGGCCGCCGCCGTGACGGTCCGGCAGGGCACGCAGACCCGGCGCGACCTCGAACTGCTGGCACGGGGCACGCTGAACGGCGAGGTGTGGCTGCACGACCGGCCGTACGACGGGGCGCGCCTCACCCTGATGGACGAGGCGGGGAGCATCGTGGGAACGGCCGTGAGCGGCGTGAACGGCGAGTTCTCCTTCGGCGACCTCGACCCGGGGACGTACACGCTCGTCGCCGCGGGCCACGGCCCCGCCGCCGTCCCCGTCCAGATCACCGGCGGCCGGTCCGTCGAGTCCGACGTCACACTGACCGCCTGAAAGGGGCTGCTCCGTGAATCCCGCGAACGTCACCGTCACGGCCCGGATCGTCGCCCCCGGAGGCTGGCCGGTCGAGCACGCGATCCTCACCCTGACCGACGCCACCGGCCGGCAGGCGGCCCGCACCGCGGTCGAGACGACCGGCCGCGCCGTCCTCGAGGGCGTCGCGCCGGGCGCCTACACGCTGATCGTCTCGGCTGCGGGCCACCAGCCGGAGGCCCGCACCGCGGTCGTCGGCCCGAACGGCCTCGACCTCGGTGACATCGAGCTCACCGGGGCGGGCGGGCGCCGGCTCCCCGACCCGGGCGTCTGGGACATCGACCCCGTGCACTCGTCCGTTCAGGTGCGCGCCCGCCACCTCGGCCTGGCCAGCGTCCGCGGGCGGATCGCCGAGTTCAGCGGTCACGCGGTCGTCACCGACCCCGTGGAGAACTCCACCGTGGAGGTCACCCTGCGGGCCGCCAGCGTCGACACCGGCAACGCCGACCGTGACACGCACCTGCGCAGCAAGGACTTCCTGTACGCCGAGGCGTTCCCCGACATCGTCTTCCGGAGCAAGGGGCTGCGGCAGCTGGCCGACGACCGGTGGGCGATGGACGGCGAGCTGACCATCCGCGGTGTCACCCGCCCGATCACGCTGGACACCACGTACCTCGGCATGGGGCCGGACCAGTGGGGCGGCGTACGCTGCGGCTTCCACGCGGTGACGGAGCTCAACCGCGACGAGTTCGCCGTCGACTGGAACCAGGCGGTACGGGTCGGGATCGCCGCGGTCGGCGGCACCCTGCAGGTCGAGCTCGACATCGAGATCGTCCAGCGCTGACCCGGCGGGGCTTGTCCCACGGGCCGAGCTCGGCCTCGTGACGGTCGTGTGCCGAGCGGTCGACGGTGTCACGGGTCGAGCTCGGTCTCGCGACGGTCGTGTGGTGTCGCGGATCGAGCTCGGCCTCGCGACGGCCGAGTGCCGACCGGCCGCCGACCGCTTGTACTACAGGGCGTAGTACTGTCTTCGTCCGAAGGCAGAAGGAGAAAGGCTGACGCGTGGTCCACGCCCTGGCGGTGTCACTGATCATCGGCGCGCTCGTGCTCGCCGGTCTCGCGCTCGTGACCGCCGCCCTGAACCGCCGGGTCGGCGTGCTGCTGCTCGGCGCGGCCGCCGTGGGAGAGGCCGGGCTGCTCGTCCAGGTGGTCTGGGCGATCGTCCGGCTCGCCGGCGGTGCGCGGCCGACCGGGGGAATGGCGGTCTTCATCGGCTACCTCGCCGGGTCGCTGGTGATCCTGCCCATCGCCGCCCTCTGGGGGCTGGGGGAGCGCAGCCGCTGGGGTCCGGTCGTGGTGGCCGCCGGCTTCCTGGTGACCGCCGTCCTGATCGTCCGAATGCAGCAGGTGTGGCATGGCTGAGCGTGAGGACGGCCGTCCCGTGGCAGACGCCGAGCAGCCCGCGCGCCGGTCCGGGCCGGGACGAGTACTGATCGCCGTGTACGGCGTGTTCGCCCTCGCCGCCACGTCGCGGGCCGGCGTGCAGATCGCCACGCGGTTCCATGAGGCGCCGGTCGCCTACCTGCTGTCGGCGTTCGCCGCCGTCGTGTACATCCTGGCCACCGTGACGATCGCCCGCTCGGGCCGTACGTCGCATCGCGTCGCCGTCACCTCCTGCACGATCGAGCTGATCGGCGTGCTCGCGGTCGGCACCTACAGCCTCACCGACCGCGCAGCCTTCCCCGACGCGACCGTGTGGTCCGGCTTCGGCAGCGGGTACGGCTTCGTGCCGCTCGTGCTCCCGGTGCTCGGGCTGCTGTGGCTCCGCCGCACCGCCCCGCGCTGAATCGGCGGGGTTCCGGGGTCAGTCGTCGCTGGGGAGCCTGGCCTCGCCCGCCGGCCGGCGGACCGCGGTCTCGACGAGCTTGCCGACCTGCGCTGCGGGAACGACGACTCCGGGAGTCTGGAGAGTCCAGCGGAGGAAGGCCTCGACGCTCATGGCGGGGATCTCGCCGAGATAGGGCCTGATGTACACCGGTGTGTCCGGTTCACTGCGCCAGCTGTCGGCGAGCGTGCCGATGTCCACCGCGTCATAACCGAGGACGTCCAACAGCCGGGCGGCCTCTGCCTTGGCCTCCGCGTCGTCGCCGGCGATGGGCAGGGCGCTGCGGTCCGGCGCGCCCGTGGGCCGGGCGAGAGTGAACAGCTGGTGCGGGGTGATGGTGTTGAACGCCTTGACCACCTGGGAGGCCGCGAGGTGGCGCTGCATCAGGGCACTGGACGTCAGTTCGCCGGCGTCCAGTTCGGCCAGCCGGCCGTCCCGCTCGGGGTAGTAATTCGCCGTGTCGAGCACCGTCTTGCCGGCCAGGGCTTCGGCGGGGAGGTGTTCGTAGGCCTTCAGCGGGATGGCCGCCACCACCAGGTCCGCGGCGCGTGCCGCTTCCGCCGGTGTGGCCGCCCGGGCACGTCCGCCCAGCCCGGCGACAAGGCCGGCGAGTGTCTCAGGCCCCCGCGAATTACTGAGGACGACCTCAAGGCCGGCCGCGACGGCCAGGCGGGCAATGGCAGAACCGATCATTCCGCTGCCGATGAGTCCGAGTGTTCGGGACACGCTTTCTCCGTTCGTGCGGGTGGATGTCGTGGAGAGCCGTCGGCGGCGACCGGCGCGGCAAGGGCCGCCCCCGTCGCGCGAGTGGCTCGCCTGACAGCGTGGAACCGCCGCGACCGCCCGACCAGGCCCGTGCTCTGCGTACTCACGGCATGATCACCTTCCGCGCGCGCAGACGTAGGGTTGTCGCGTGGACGACCGGGCCGAGCTGAGCGAGTTCCTCAAGTCACGCCGTGCCCGGCTGCGCCCGGAGGACGTCGGGCTGCGCGACTACGGCGGAGTGCGCCGGGTCGAAGGCCTGAGGCGTGAGGAACTGGCCCGGCTGGCGGGTGTGAGCATCGCCCACTACACGCGTCTGGAACAGGGCAAGGGCGACAGCGTCTCGGACGAGGTCCTGGACGCCGTCGGCGTGGCGCTGCGCCTGGACGCCGACGAACTGGCCTACCTGCACCGGATCGCACGGCGCCCCCCGCCGTGCACGGGGGCCACGGCCTCGGAAGTGCCTGCGAGCTTCCGCCACCTGCTGGAGTCGTTCGTGCTGACGCCGGCGCTCGTGGTCGGCCGGCACACCCAGATCGTCGGCTGGAACCGGCTCGCCGTGGCGGTGTTCGGTGACTTCCCCGCGCTGCCGCAGAACCGCCGCACGCTCTCGCACCTGCTGTTCACCGAGCCGTACCTGCGCGAGCTGTACCGCACCGGTTGGGAACGGGCGGCGCACGAGCACGTGGGTCATCTGCGCGTCCTGCTCGGACGGTATCGCGGGGACTCCGGACTCGCGGCGCACATCGACCACATGCGGGACCTGAGCGCGGACTTCGCACGGATGTGGGCCGAGCACCCGGTCGCGCGGGTCCGGTCCCGGACGTGCGTGCTGCACCACCCGGTCGTGGGCGAGCTGACCCTGCACGGCGAGCTCATCGCGCTGCCCGACGAGCCGTCGTGCTGCGGGCTGGACCTGTTCGCCGCCGAGCCGGGCTCGGCGTCCGAGCAGGCACTGCGGAAGCTCGGGAGCCGGTGAGCCGACGTCACCAGCGGGCGAGCGGCCGGGGCGCCCACCAGGCGCGCGCGCCGAGCAGGCGCATCGTGGCGGGGACGAGCAGCCCGCGTACGACGGTCGCGTCGACGATGCTCAGGCCGGCCTGCCGTGCCCGGTCCACGAGGCCGTCCAGGGCGACCGGCAGGTCCGTCGGCGACGATCGCGATGACCAGGCCCACGCCGGCGGTTCCGCAGGCCCGGACCGCCGCGGCGACGTCGGCCGGGCCCTTGGGGAAGGCCACCCCATGCCGACCATCTTCATGAAGGCATGCTCACCTCCATCCGCGGGCCCGCACGCGCAGTGCGAAGACGGCGCAGGCGGCGGCGAACGGGAGCTCAAGCGTGAGGCCCATCACGATGGAGGTCGGCCGGTAGCCGGGCCGGGCCGTCATGACGTCGAACCAGACATCGGCGAGCATCAGCGCGGCCAGTCCGGCGGCGGTCAGGGCGGCCCGCCCGTCCCGCCGCCAGGCCAGCCACCCGGTGAGCGCCATGCCGACGGTGAGCAGCAGGTCGAAACCGATCCAGAGCGGACGGACGTCGGCGGAGGCGTAGAAGCCGAGCAGCACGGTCCACACCCCGACGGCGAGGGCCCCGCCGAGGAAGACGAACGCCGCGGCGGCGCCGTCCCGATGGGCGGAACCATCCAGGGGAAGAGGGAGACGGCGGCGCGGCCGTCGGTGGGCCATGTGTGTCGTCATGCCGCCAACCTTTCGCCGCGGCACCGCCGCCCGCCTCGGCCGGACGGCCCGACCCGGCGGCCGGTCGTAGGAGGTCTCCTCCTCCCGGAGGAGGACGGGGACGAGCGATGTCAGGCCGTACGCTCGGCGCCGTGGAGATCCTCTGGTTCCGTCGCCTGGCCGGGCGAGGACGCGGCCAGATCCGGGCCGTGCTGCTCGGGCGCGGGTTCGGCCAGATGCGGGCCGTGCTGCTCGGAAGTGGGTTCGGCCAGATCCGGGCCGCGCTGCTCGGGCGCGGGTTCGGCCCGACGCGGGCCGTCCTGCTCGCCTGCGCGCTCGGCTACCTTCTCCTGCACCGGTCCGGCGCTCCCGCCACCCGGACCGACTGGGCGTTCGCGCTGTGCTCTCTCGCCTTGGGGGCCGCAGGCGGGCGGTTCCCGCTCACCGTGGCGCTCGGCCAGCCGGTTCTGCTCGCCCTGGCCGAGGCGTTCGGCGACGCGCCGCCGATCGGCATCAAGATCATGGCGAGTGTCGCGCTGTTCGAGGTCGCGCTCCGCCGGTGGGGCGTTCCGGCCGTGCTCGTGGCGACGGCGCTCACCGCGGTCTATGCCGCGATAAGCCTGCCGGGTGACGTCCCCGCGCTGCTGTACAAGGTGGCCGCCGTCGTGGGCGGCCCCGTCCTGCTGGCGGCGTACGTCCGCTCCCTGGAGGAGGTCGCGCGCAGCGCCCAGGCGCGGGCGGCCGAGGCCGAACGGGCCGCCCGCATGAGCGAGCGGACCGCCATCGCCCGCGAACTGCACGACATGGTCGCCCACCACATGGCCTCGATGGCGCTCCGCGTCGGCGTCGCCCGCCACGTCATCCCGCGTACCGACCCGAGGGTGACGGAGGTCCTGGACGACGTGCACGCCAGCGCGTCCAGCGCCCTCGCCGACCTGCGCCGCCTGCTCACCGCGCTCCGCGACCCGGACGACCCGGGCCGCCTGCTCACCGAGCCGACGGACCTGCCGGTCGCCCTCGACGGCCTCGTGGACCGGGCACGGCAGGCCGGCCTGAGCGTCGACTCCTCGATCGCCCCGGAACTCGCCGGGCTCGACGCCGTACGCGGCCTGACGCTGCTGCGCCTCGTCCAGGAAGGGCTCACGAACGTCGTCAAGCACGCCGGACGCCAGGCGTCCGTACGGATCGACGCGGCGATGACGGGGGACGGCGCGGTCAGCCTGGAGATCAGCAATGACGCGGCCGGCGGATCCCCGGCCATCGGCGGCACCGGGCACGGCCTGCTCGGCATGCGCGAACGCGTGGACCTGGTCGGCGGTAGCCTCCAGGTCGGCCCCACCACCGACGGCTGGCGGCTGTCCGCCCTGCTGCCACAGGAGCGGTCGTGAGGACGGGGAGGGCGGCGTGATTCGGGGCCCTGATCGGCGAGGGCCGGCGTCTCATGCGCAGGGGAGGGGCCGCGTGAGCCAGGTGCTGATCGTGGGTGGTCGGCGTCTCGCCGAGCCGGTGGGAGTCGCGGCGTGATCCGGGTGCTGATCGTGGACGACCAGCATCTGGTGCGCGCGGGCCTGCGGATGCTGTGCGAGTCGACCGACGACATCGAGGTGGCGGGCGAGGCCACCGGCGGGGCCGAGGCCGTACGCCTCGCGGCGCGTCTCGCGCCGGACGTGGTCATCATGGACCTGCGCATGCCGGGAATGGACGGCATCGCCGCGACGACGCGGATCCTCGGTGAGCGGCCCGCGACGCGCGTCGTCGTCCTCACGACGTTCGACGACGACGATCATCTCTACCCGGCGCTCGCGGCGGGCGCCTGCGGCTTCCTCGCCAAGGATGTCGCACCCGAGACGCTCGTCGACGCGATCCGGCGCGCCGCGGACGGGGACAGCCCGTTCAGCACGCCGGTGCTGCGGCGGCTCGTCGCCCAGGCGGTCGGCGCCCGCCAAGAGGAGCCCGCCGTTCCCGACCTGGACCTGACCGGCCGGGAGCGCACCGTCTTGACCCTGGTCGCCGAGGGACTGTCCAACGCGGAGATCGCCGACCGGCTGCACATCGGCGTCACCACGGTCAAGACGCACGTGGCCGGCCTCATGACCAAGACCGGCTGCCCGAACCGCGTACGCCTGGCGGTCTTCGCCGCCCGCAACGGCCTGACCTGACGGCGCCCGCGCGTCGGGCTGGAGCGTGTCCGACGAATCCCGTCGTAGCGAGCGCCGTCCGGACGCCGCGCGGCCGGACAGCGGATTTGTCGGACAGGCTCCTAGAGGCCGTGGGTGCGGCGGAGGCGTCGGGTGCTGATGACGCCGACCGGCACAGGGGCCCAGAAGGTCATGGCGCGGAACAGCAGCACGCCTTCGGCCGCCTGACCGGTCGGGACGTGCGCGGCCGCCAGCGCGGCGATCAGCGCCGCCTCGGTCGACCCGACGCCCGCCGGTGTCGGGATCGCGGCGCCGGCCGTGGCGCCGATCAGGTAGACGGCGAGGAACATGCCGAAGTCCCGGCCGTCCGTCCCGGGGATGGCGAGCAGGCTGGCCGCGAACGCGAGCGCGAGCGCCGCGTGCGCGCCGGTCGATGCGATGACCGTCGCCAGCAGGCAGCGGGGCCGGTGCAGGAGGTGCCGCAGCGACCGGCCGACATCGGTGATCGCGGCGCGCGTCCAGGCCCGGCCACGTGGCCAGCAGAGCACGATCAGGGCCGCCAGGAGCACCGCGCCCCCGACAGAGGCCAGGACCGGCACGATCACCCCGGAGTGCCGGGCGACGATCCGGTCGAGGCGGATGGTCGGTGCCGCCGGGTCGCCGAGACCGTTCCACACGCCGACGGCCACGGCGACGAGACCGAGCTTCGTCACGCCGCGTACCAGACTGGCCGCGGCCATCGCCGCCGTCGCCTCGCACATCGGCAGGCCGCGCCGGGTGAGGTACCGGCAGTTGACGGCCGCCGAGCCGAGCCCGCTCGGGGCGAGCCGGTTCGCCGCCGCACCCGCGAACTGTGCCGCCGTGACCTCCCACAGCCCGAGCCGCCGGCCGGACACGCCGTCGGCGGCGGCGCGTACGCCGAGCGCCGACGCGAGGTAGTGCAGTGTGGTCAGCGCGGCGATCGCCGGCACGAACCCCCATTGGACCCGGCTCGCGCCGGAGGACACCGCACCCGCCCAGCCGCCCACGTCGACGTCGTCGACGACGTCGACGTCGGCCAGGTGGGCGCCGACGGCCACCCCGCAGAGCGCGGCGGCGAGGAATCCGGCGACCATCCAGTTGCGCGCCGGGAACCGGGCCACGGCCGACCCGTCGATCCGCTCCACGTCCACGAGAGGCTGCCGCTCGACGAGAGACTCGGACACCCGCCTGCGAGTGAGGATGCGTCGGCTCATGGCCTCAACCTTCCCCGCCGGATGGAGCAATGGTGAAACACGGGATGAGGGGCGGCTGACGTGATGGGTTCCTCCAGGTCCGCCGGCGGGCGGTGCCGTCACCGACCATGGGGTCGCCGTGGGCGTCTCACTACCTGAATAGTACAGCGGGGACCCTGTGGGTGATCATGCGTCTCGTAAGCCCGGTGCCAGAGGGGCTCACGGGCAGAGACTAGCCCCGTGGGGCGTACGCCGTGCCGGGCGGGACGTAGACGCGCCAGTGGTCCCCGGCCGGGGTGGTGAGGACATACCGGCGCCAGCCGCGCGTGTACCGTGGGCGGGCCCCGGTGAGCTCCAGGTCGGCGAACCGCGTCGTCCGCGCCTCGCGCACGAGGCCGGCCGTCGTGGTGGAGGCGTTGTTCCCGTTGACCTCCACGGATCGGCAGCCCGCGTAGAAGGCCAGCGGCTGCGCCTGTTCCCCGGAGAGCGCGCACGGCCGGTGGAGACCGAGGCCGCGCAGGCTCGCCGCGAGCCAGGAGTAGTCCCGGCGCGACCCGGCCTCGAACCCGCTCATGCGCCTGAGCACGACCTGCTGGCCGGCGGCGAGGAGGACCAGCCCGGTCGCGACGGCGCCGGCGACCGCCCCGCGCCACCGCCCCCGGGTCAGGACCACCAGGCCGACGGCGAGTTCGGCGACCGGCAGGGCCAGCAGCGCGTAGGCGGGGATGAGGAAGCGCGGCGCGGCGTACCCGACGAACAGCAGGTACACGGCCGCCAGCACGGTTCCGCAGGCGGCGGCGGGCGCGAGGAGGCGCAGCCGGCCCTGCCGGGCGGCCAGGACCAGCCCCGTCGCGATGAGCGGGGGGATCGCCGGCCACCACAGCGCCAGCGTCGGGACATGGGAGATCGTGGTGCCGCACGGCCGGCACAGGACGAACTCGTTCAGGGCCCGCAGATTCATCAGGACGCCGTCGGGATGCCAGCCCAGGCCGCCCTCCACCCTGCTGGAGTCGCGCAGCCGCCGCAGCGGATCGCCGAACCGGACGTAGGCCTCCACCACCCACGGCAGGAGGCCCCCGACCATGCCCAGGGCGATGCCGGCCAGGAGACCGATCCGGTGCCAGCCCATGACGACGGCCGCCGCCGCCAGCGGGAGCACGAGCCACACCGCGTCACCCGGCCGCAGCAGCGCGGTGCACCCCACGGCGACGGCGAGCCACGCGTACGCCCGCCGGGGCGCGGCGTTCCCCGGATCCGGCACGCCGCCGTGGGCCGCTGCGATCTCCCCGCGCGGCGCGGCCACGTGCGTGAACCAGCCGGCCGCCGCGACCGCCCCGTACGCCACGTACAGGTTCGGCATGACCTCGTTGCCGTAGAACCGGACCATCCACAGGCTCGTCAGGAGCAGCGCGGCGATCCCGACCGTGACCGGGCGCAGGAGCCGGGTCCACGGCCAGTACGCGACGACCAGACCGACGGACGACACCACGGTCATGTACCACCGCAGCGCGGTGAGCGACGACGTCACCGCCACGACCGGAGCGGCCAGCAGGGTGATCCCGCGGGCCCGAGGCGCGCTGAAGTACGCGGCGGGAACGTGCGGGCTGACCTGGCTGACGTAGACGGTCTCGTCCCAGCCGAGCCGCATGTGCGCGGCCGCGCCGGCGAGTTGGGCGATACCGTACGCGACAGCGACGATCATCAGCGGAACGGCGGGACGCACGGCGGGCATCGGCGCCCGCCAAGACCTGATCACGCAGGTCAGGGTAGACACCGAGGCTGTGGGAATCCTCTGAACCGCGCCGGGAGACCACGACATGTGGGCGGCCGGATCCCCCGGGAGGGGGAAAGGTGAGCGCGGCGCTAACCATGCGTTGAACCGTTGCTGACCCGGGGGTTCCTACGCTGGCGGCCAGCGATTTCGCATACTGAGGGGATCCGTGCACCCGCGGAAAAACATACACATGCTCGATGCTCAACTGGTCGGCGGTCACTGGTCGCATGTGGCGCTGGCCGGCTGGGTGACGTTCGGGCCGATTCTGTTCGCCGCCCTGCTCGGAACCGGATGGTGGATGGCGCGTCACCGGCGCGCCGCGGCCATGGCCGCCGCGATCTGGGCGCCGGTCGGTGTCATCGCCGCTGTGCTGGTCAACCAGCCGCTCGAGCAGACACCGACCGTACGACTGCCGATCTACGGGGCGGCGCGCACCGCGGCCCTTCCCGAGCCGAGCGACCACATGGCGGTCGCGTTCGCGACCGCCGTCGGCCTGCTGCTCGTCAGCCGGTGGCTCGGGCTGGTGGCCGGCGGGGCCGCGGTGCTCATGGCACTGGCCTTCGCGATCGGGGGAGTTCCACTGGAGGACCTCGCCGGGGGCGGCGTCGTCGGAGTGACGGTCACGCTGATCGGCTTCGTGCTGTTCGAGGGACCGGTGCGGCGCCTCGTCGCACGGATCCGCCGGACATGGCTGCGTCCCCTCATCGGACCAGGCGTCACAACAGGCGTCAGACCGGGCGTCACAACAGGCGTCCGAACAGGAAAGGCGTCTTGATGGGCCTGACCGACGGCCCCTTCGTCGTACTGCTCGGCATCCTCGGGCTGGCCGCGTTCGTGGCATGCGTCATCCTGCTGCCCCGCGTCGCGGGTGGCGGCCCGCGCCAGGTGGCGTCGCGGGCGGGCCTCGTCGTGGGCGCCCAGCTCCTCGTCGTCTTCGCGATCCTCGTGGCGGTGAACTCCTCGTTCGGCTTCTTCGGCTCGTGGGCCGACATGCTGGGCACCGACAAGAGCAAGGTGAAGGTCGTCAGCGGCGCGGACCCGAGCTCGTCGCCCGCCGCGGCGTCGCAGCCGTCCCTGCGGCCCTCGTCCGACCCGTTGTCGCGGAGCCTGCCCCCGAAGGAGGGGCGCCTGGACGCGGTCGTCTTCCACGGCCCCCGCTCCGGCGTCACCGCCCCGGCCTACGTGTACCTGCCTCCGCAGTACTCCGAGCACGCCTACAAGCATCGGCGCCTGCCCGTCGTGCTGGTCCTGACGGCCGACGTGCACGCCGCGATCACCCACCTGCGCCTGCCGTCCGTCGCGGCCGGTCAGATCGCCGGCCACACCGTGCAGCCGACGGTGTACGTCCTGATGCGCCCGGTCGGCGCCTGCGTCGACGCGCCCGGCGGGCAGCAGGCCGACACGTTCTTCGCCGAGGACGTGCCGATGGCGGTCGCGGCGTCCTACCGCGTCGCCCACGACGGCCCCGGATGGGGGGTGCTCGGCGACGCGGACGGCGGCTACTGCGCGGCCAAGCTCGCCCTGGAGGCCGGCGACCGGTTCACGGCGGCGGCCAGCGCCGCCGCTTCGTACGGCGCCCCGCCCGGAGAGCTGTACGGCCGCAGCGCGGCGATCCGGTCCGAGAACGACCTGCTCTGGAGACTGAGCCACCGCCCGCCGCCGCCGGCGCACCTCCTCGTCGTCACCGCAGGCGGCGCCACCGCATCGGCGCAGCAGCTCACCGCGCTGGCGAAGCCGCCCGTACGGGCCGACTCCCTCACCGTCACCGGCGGTGGCGCGCTCCCGACCTGGCAGCGGGACCTTCCTGCCGTACTGAAATGGCTCAGCGGCCAGCTGAGCCCGGAGAATTAACGTCGATGGGCCTCACGGGCACTCCCTTCATCCTGCTCCTCTGCCTCCTCGCCCTGGCGGCGCTGGTCGGCGTCGTCTGGGTCGCCCCGCGCGCGGCGCGCCGGGTCCCGGCGCGCGTCGGCCTGCTGCTCGTCCCCCAGGTCCTCCTCATCGCCGCGCTCCTCACCGTGTCCAACGCCTACTTCGCCTTTTACGGATCCTGGGGCGACCTGCTCGGCATGCCCAGCGGGCCAGGGGGAGGCGGCGCCGCCGACCCCAGCAGCCACCACGGCCACGTGACGGGGGGAGCCGGCGGGCCCGCCGGCCAGGACCCGGCGCTCGTCCCGACGCACGACGCGTTCATCGACGGCCACCGGCTGCCCGCCAAGGACGGCCGGCTGGAGGCGGTGACGATCCACGGCAGCCGGTCGGGGATCACCTCCCCGGCCTACGTCTACCTGCCGCCGCAGTACTTCCACGACAAGACCCGGCGCTTCCCGGTGACGCTCGCGCTCACCGGCTACCCCGGCAACGCCCAGAACCTCATCACGCGCCTGCAACTCCCGCAGACCGCCGCCCACGAGATCGCCACCCGCCGCCTCAAGCCCATGATCTTCGTCATGATGCGGCCCATGGTCACCCCGTCCCGCGACACCGAGTGCACCGACGTCCCGAAAGGCCCGCTCGCCGAGACGTTCTTCGCACGCGACCTGCCCGCCGCGATCCAGGGCGCGTACCGCACCGTCCCCGGTCCGACCGGCTGGAGCGCGATGGGAGACTCGACCGGCGGATATTGTGCGCTGAAGCTCGCCATGCGCCACTCCGACCGGTTCGCCGCGGCGATCTCCCTGTCGGGCTACTACAAGGCGCTGCGCGACATCACCACCGGCGACCTGTACGGCGGGAGCCCCGCCTACCGGAACGAGAACGACCTGGCCTGGCGCCTCCAGCACCGCCCCGCCCCGCCCATCGACGTCCTGGTCACGACCAGCAAGGTGGGGGAGAAGGACTACGCCGCGACACGCCACTTCGTCGCGCTCGTCCACGCCCCGATGCGGGTCTCCTCGATCACCCTTCCCACGGGCGGCCACCACTTCAGCGTCTGGCGCCGCGAACTCACCCCCGCCCTGCGCTGGCTCAGCGGCCGCCTCGGTGTGTGAGGCTTTCGTCCGGCAACGCGGATGAGCCGACGGTCCTGCTGGGGGATGCGTACCTTTGAGCCGTGACTGAACGTGGACCTCGGAGGCGGAGGGCCGAACTCGCGGTCGGCCGACCGGCTACCGCGCCATGGCCTGGAGGTCCCAGACGTTGATCCTGCCGTCCCGGCCCGCGCTCAGCGCGACGTGACGTCCGTCGAGAACGGCGGTCCGGACCGTCTCGACGCTGCCCTTGTGGCCGGACAGCGGATCGCCGACCCGCGTCCCGGTCCCCAGATCCCAGATCCGTACCGTCTCATCGTCGCTCCCGGTGACCGCGAGGCAGCGGTCGTCGAACGTGACGGTGTCCAAGGAACGGATGGTCTCCTCGTGCCCCGTCAAGGGGTCATCGATCGGATCGTCTTCGGGATCCCGGGTCAGGTCCCAGACGTGGATGTCGTGTTCGACCGCCGCCGCCACGACCGGGCCGGCCGCGAGGCGAGACAGGGAGACGGAGATGGCCGGCGCATCCCCCGCCTCGGTGTAGAACGACGCCAAGCTTTCGCCGCGCGTGAGATCCCACACCGTGACCGACCCGTCACCCCCGCCCGCTGCTGCCATCGAGAGGCCGTGGCCATATGCGGCCGTGACGTCGGTGATGCCCGCGATGTCGTCGTTCGGGAGTTCCGTGGGAGGCTCCTCGGCGGACGGCCTCCACACCAGGATCTCGTCCGCGTACTGCGTGGCGGTCACGAACAGCGGCGGTCCCTCGCCTCGCACTTCGGTGATGGCCGCGGTGTAGTCGGCGTTGGAGCTCGCTCCCCGGATCAGCTCGCCGCTCTCGAGATCCCAGAGGGCGATGCCCTGTTCGTCGCCTCCCGCCGCAAGGACCACGCGCCCGCCGGACACGACGGCGGCCACCGAGTTGATGTCGTTCTCGGCATCGGGATGCGTCAGCGGATCCCCGGCGCCGGCGAAGGTCAGCGGCCGGTCCTGCCAGACATCGCGCAGGGGATCCCAGGACCACACTCCCCCGTACCGAAGGTCGGCGCAGACGACGAGCGGTCCAGCCGCGGTCTCGACCACCGTGAAGTCCGTGATCCGGGACCCCGAGGGCACTTCGCTGCTCAACATCGCCGATCGCGCACGCATGTCGCGAAGGTACCGTCCAAGATCCACGTCTGTACGCGCTTCGCGCAACGCGACCGCTCCGACGATGGGCTCTGTTATCCGGTGTGGCTACGCCAGTCCGGACCCAGCATGCTTTCGACGAGTGTGCGGAGTACTTGTATCTGTTCCAGGTCGGGTGGACCGAGGTGGAGGGCGGTTTTGAGGTCCGACGCGATGAGCCGTATCTGCTCGGCGTCGATGGCCCCGTGGGCGATCATGATGCGGAAGAGGCCGCGAAACGCGTAAGACACCCCAAGGGCGGAGTGGTAGGCGACCAGGCGGTCGCAGACCTCAAGGCCCTCCTCCGGCCTGCCGGCCTCATGCAACAGGTTCGCCAAGCCGGTGAAGTAGCCCAGGTTCCCGGCGATCGACAGGGCCGCGTAGTTGGCTTGGATGGCCTCATCGAGTTTGCCCAGCCTTGCGAACAGCACTGCGGCGTTCGCGTAGACCACCGATGACCGCGGGGCTGAATGCATTGCCTCCACTGCGTACTCCAGGGCCACGGCCGGGTCTTCGCCGTTGCCCGCAACGCGCATCCGTTCGGTCCAGTACATCGCTCGTAATGTGTCCGAGGTTCCATCGTCGAGCAGTTCGGCGACCCGGTTGAGTTCGCTCGTCGCCTCCTCGTACTCCTCGTGCTCGACCTGTGCCCGGGCGATGAGGATGCGGCCATGGATCTCTGCGTCTCCCCCGCTTTCCGCGATCAGGCGGCGCGCCATCTGCAGGGCTTCGTCGTAGTACCCCAGGTTCAGCAGGCCCTGGGCCGCCATAAGACGATCGCCCGTGACCGCGTCCTCGCCATCGGGGATGGGGACGGGGCAGCCGAGCATCTCGGCGATGGCGCGCAGGGTCGTCCGTACGTGATCGAGGCCGGGCCGGGCGTTCGCGTTCTTGGCGAGCATCTCCGTCACGAGCCTGGCGAGTTCGGCCGGTGTGTCCTTTCGTAGGCGGTCAAGCGGGACCGCGTCACGGTGCAGGTGCCGCAGCAGATAGTCCTCGACGCCCTGCGGGCGTCCGTAGGTCGGCTCGCCCGCGACCAGTTCGTGGGCCACGCATCCGATGGCGTAGATGTCGCCGGCCTCGGTGGGGGCACCCTGAAGAATCTGCTCGGGTGCCATGTACAACGGAGTGCCTCCTCCGCCCTCGTAGCTGTACGCCGGGTTCGTATGGGCGGCTGCTCGTAGCGTCCGCGCGAGGCCCAGATCTGTGATCTTGGCGGTTTCGTCGGCCCCGACGAGGATGTTCTCCGGTTTGAGGTCGGCGTGGACGAACCCGGGGAGACGCTCCCGGGCGTGGGCGAGCCCGTCTGTGACGCCGATCAGGACGCGGACGGCCTCCGCCAGACCGATTCGACGATCGGTGATGATGTCCCGCAGAGAACGCGGCACGTACTCCAAGACGAGATGAGGCGGCTCCTGCGGAACCCGGTGCGCGGACAGGGCGGTCGTGACGTTGGGGTGGCGGCCGAGTTGCAGCCAGAGATAGCACTCGTGCAGGAATGTTTCAGCGACGCCTGGGATGGAGCTCAGCTCGGCGTTGAGGCGCTTGACCGCGACCTGGTCGTTCATCTCCTCGCGTTCGCAGAGGTAGACGAGTCCCATGCCTCCCCGCCGAACCCTGATCGGCTTACAGAAGCCCAGCCGCATGGGCGGGTTGTTCTCCGGCCACTCTTCCGCGGCGTCGGGCGCCGGAGGTGCGATGCTCATGATGGGTCCGGCGTCGTGGCTGCGGGCTGCTGGTCGTGATCCTTCCGGACGGCGCGGGGACTCGAACTGCTCGACAGCTTGCCCTGTTGCCAGGCTTCGAGCAGCGAGTGTTCCTGTTCGAGCTGGCGAGCCAGCAGGCCCATGTGCATCCGCATGGTGCGGGCGATGTTCTGCAGTTCCGTGACGGTCGCGCCTTCCTGCTTGGCACGCTGCACAATGAGGTCCGCGGCCTCTGCGCCCCCGATCGCGGCGGCGACTGCGTTCCGGATCCGTTCACTCTGTTGGGCGATCCGCTCTCGTTCGGTCTGCCTCGTATGCCGGGCTTCCAGGAACTGCCACAGCGCGAGGAGGAACGAGCAGATGGTGACGAGCGCCGCTGCGCCATCCAGTGCGTTCATGCCGACTCCGTGGAGGGCCGTATCGCGAGACCTACGTCATTCAGACGCCGACGGACCCCGAACAGTTCACCGCGTGTGTTGGATGCGTGGCACGGCCGCGCGTCCTCGGCTTCTAGCCGGCGGGCGTGTCGAGGGGGAGTGCCGGCGCGGGCCAGGCCGGGTCGCGCTTCCATGCTGACCAGTCGTCGGAGAAGGGGCCTTGGCGGGATTCGACCAGGGAGACGACCTGCCGGCGTGCGGTCTCGACGCGCTGGTGGAGTGCGTCGTCGATCAGTCCGAGGCGGCGGCCTTGGGCGTATTCGTCCTCGTCCTTCCAGCGGTAGGTCGACAGGTCCGCCGTCACGACCAGGTCCACCAGCAGGTCGAAGGTGTCGATGCCGATGGCAGTCCGCTCGACGGGACGGACGAAGTCGACGTACCAGCCGCCGCAGTGGCCCCCGGCGTCGAAGAATCGGCTGACGCTGAAGTACTGACCGGCCTCGTATCGCGCGAGCAAGGTGGTGTCCCGCCAGACCCACCGGTCCAGTTCCCAGCGGCCGGAGGCCAGGTTCGGGATGGCCTGTTTGCGCACGGCATCGTCACCGGTGCGCAGCCACTGGATCCAGGTGGTCGGCGCGAGCATCTCGACGCCCGGCCAGCAGGCGAGCATCAGCACGGTGCCGGTGTCCTCGATCACCCGAAAGGGGGCCGCAGACCACACTTTGCCCCGCAGCACGTCCCGGTGGACCACCGTGGATCCCTGGGGGAACGCCGAGACTCCAACTCCATCGACTGCCACGCTCTTGATCTTGTCACGGCCATACCGGCGGCGGCGTCCACCACGCGGCTCCGACAAGCGGGTCACCCGCCCGCAGATCGGCGAAGTCGATCCACGAGCCGAGGATGCCGGATGTACGGTGATGTCGTGATCATCTGATCTTTCCCGGCCTTGGACGCGGTCGGGCGGCACCGGCAGGAGCGACACCGTGCGTACCAAGGGTCGTGGAGCGCCCGACGCGAACTCTCCATGGGATGAGATCGTCACCCGGCTGTGGATGGGCGGTCATCACTATCGGGGCCAGGCAGGCACTCGACAACCTGCCGTCGCCGGAACCGAGTTCGAACTGGTGATCAGCCTCTACCGGCGCGACGGCCACGGCCCGGCCGCTGGAGTGGAACATCACTACGCTGAGACGCCCGACGGGCCGCTGCATCCGGACCATATCGATTGGATCTGCCGGATGGCAGATCTCGCCACCGAGGCACTGAGCGAAGGCCGCCGCGTCCTCGTACGCTGCCACTCCGGATACAACCGCTCCGGACTGGTCGTCGCCCAAACCCTCATCAACATGGGCTACTCCACCGATGATGCGATCTTCTTGATCCGCTACCGCCGATCCAGGTGGGCGCTGAACAACCCCCTCTTCGTCGACTACCTGAACACCGGACTCGACGTAGCGAGATTGCTGACCGGCCTGGAAGCCTGAGCAAGGCCGGCCACGGATCCGCGGCTGACGCGCGGTGGAGTCAGCGGGGGCAGGAGGAGCCGCGGGGGAGGCGGTATGGGGCGGCGATGCGGTACTTGCCGGGTTCGGGGGCGTACAGGCGGATCCAGTCGCCTGACTTGGCCAGGCAGCCCGGGCGGCCGTCGAGGACCTTCAGCCAGGGTGACCAGGGGACGCGGATCAGCACCGAGCCCTTCGTCGCGACGGTGACGTCGAGTTCGTTGTCCAGCGCGCGGTCCACGGTCGCCGGTGGGTCGGCGAGGGGGACGGCGTCGGTGACCTGGTACAGGCGCCAGTACCGGTTCTTCCATACCGGCTTCAGCCAGGGCTGGCCCGCGCCGACGATGCGGGCCTCCTCTTCGGCCTGCCAGTCGGGCTGGGCCGATGGCAGCACGACATAACCCACCGCCCATCGGCGTAGCCACGCGTGGTAGGTGTCCGGGGTGAGCGTGCCGTCGTAGAACACGGCGTTGCGCTGCACGTCGGCCTGACGGTTCCAGCCGCGGGCGAGGTTGACCTCCGAGGCCAGTGCCGAGGCCTCCAGGTGGGTGCGCTCCGGGACGACCTCGATCCGTCCGCGGTCGGCGCGTACCCGGCGCAGCTCGTTCACCAGGCTCGCCGTGTGCCCGACGTTCGCGGCCGTGTTGACGAGGTCGAAGACCGGCCGGACGATCTGCGAGATGACCGTGGCCGCGAACGCGATGTAGAGGACCGCCATGCGCCGCCGCATCGCGGCGGCCAGCAGGACCGGGCCCGCGAAGATGAGGGCCATCCGGTCGACGTTGCTGCCCACCTGCGACGGGATGATGAAGGTGAGCACGGTCCCGATCGCGTACACCACCGCGCCCATGCGTACGGTCCGCCACTCGCGGGGCGCGTACTTCGCGAGCGCCAGGGAGGCGATGATCGGTGCGACGACGAGGTACCAGGCGAACGGCTGGACGCCGCTGAAGGGGAAGAACAGCGCGGACCCCGCGACGACCACGGGCGGGCCGGCGGCGACGGCGTAGGCCGCCTGGCGGCGTCGCGTGAGGAACAGCGCGGCGGCGACGACCTCCAGGAACAGTCCGGCGACGGGGCTGGCGAGGGTGGCGAGTAGCCCGAGGGCGACGACGGCGCCGGCGCGGAGCGGCCGGGGGCCCCGGGGGACGAACACCACGGTCACGGCGGCCAGCCCGAACAGCAGGCCCAGTGCGAAGGTGACGCGGCCGGACACGGCGTTGCAGGACAGGGAGAACGCGCCCCACAGCGCCGGGGCGAGGGGGCGTCGGATCCCCGAGCGGACGAGTATCAGGGCGACCAGGGCGGCCGAGAGAGTGCCGGCGATCACCGCGGCCGTGCGCACGCCGATCAGTGCCATGAGGTACGGCGCGAGAACGCTGTAGGACGCCGGGTGCATGCCGCCGTACCACGCGAAGTCGTACGCGGAGCCGGGATGGCGGAACGCGAACCTGGTCCAGGCATACTGTGCGGCGAGGTCTCCGCCGTCGGTCGCGGCGTACTTGGCCCACAGCAGGTGGAGAATGGCGGCGGCGGCGGTCGCGAGCACGATCGGATGCAGCAGCCATCGCCGGTGGGCGGGCCGTCGGGTGCGTGGAGCGTCGGCGGTAGGTGCCGGCTGCAGAGTGGTGGTCATCGCCCGACCGCACTCCCCGGATGCGCCTGGTGAGGCTCCTGAGGCTCGGGGGACATTCGGTCAATGATTGAGGATGGGCGGGCCAGGGGCAAATCCGGCGCGCCGAGGGGCATGAACCTCTCGCATCCGACATAACGGTCGTGGGGGATGCTTACCGAATTTCCGAAACATTGCAGCGCCTGGGAACCAAGCCCTAGTGTTTACCGTCGGACCAGCGGATGTGCGCCTCCGACGCGCCACCCAGCAGGCCTTCGGGGCAGTGACGGGAAGGTTGTTTCGTGACTCAGCTTGTCGTGGAGGGCAACGGCACGTCGGTGGCTCTCGATCCACGACGTACCTACCGCGTTGGCCGGGACCCTGGGTCGGAGATCGTCGTCGCCGTCGACGGCGTCTCCCGGTCGCACGCGACCCTTCGATTCGAATCCGGTCAGTGGGTGCTGGAGGACAACGGCAGCGCGAACGGCTCGTTCGAGGGCGGTCGCCGGATCCAGCGGGTCGCGGTCGCGCCCGGCAGCGAGATTCGGCTCGGCCATCCCGAGCAGGGCGTTCCGCTGACCTTCCGGGCGGGCCAAGCGGCGCCGCCCGGCCCCGGACAGACGCCCGCGGCGGGCGCGCCCGCCGCGGCTCCGGGGCGGCCGCAGCCGCCGGCCGATTCGCCCGGCTCCCGGGCGCCGTACCAGCAGGATTCGCCCTGGGGCTCGGCGCCCGCCGGGCCGTCGCAGCCGGGCGGTCCCGGACAGTACCCCCCGCCGACGCCTCAGCGGCCCGCGGCGGCGAGCGGCACCGGCCCGCACGGCTACCCGCCCGCGCCGGAGGTTCCCCAGCAGCCCGCGCCCGGTGGCACCGCGCCGTACGGCTACCCGCCGGCGCCGGAGGGCCCGCAGCAGCCCGCGGCCGGCACCGGGCCGCACGGGTACCCGCCCGCTCCGGACGTTCCTCAGCAGCCCGCGCCGGGCGGCACGGCGCCGCACGGGTACCCGCCGCCTGCGGCGTACCCCGGTCAGGGTCAGCCGACCATGGCTCCCGGGACGCCCGTGCCGCCCCAGCAGCAGCCCTCCCCGCACGGGACCGCGCCGCAGCAGGCGCCCGGATACGGCGGCGTCCCGACCCAGGTTCCGCCGGGCTCCGGCAGCGGCCCGTACCAGGCTCCCTCCGGACCCGGCAGCGGCCCGTACGCGGCTCCGCCCGGTCCCGGCGGCGTCCCCGCCTGGCAGAGCGCCCCGACGCATCACCCCGCACAGGGTCCGCGCCCGCGGTCGCCGATCGTGCAGACGATGAGCGGTCAGTACCGCGAGCCCGCGCACGTCCGGAACCTCGGCGGTTCGAACGTGGTGCGCATCGGCCGCGGCCCCGAGAACGACATGGTCGTCGCCGACCTCCGCGTCTCCCGCCAGCACGCCGAACTGCGTTCCGCCGGCGGCACGTACGAGATCGTCGACCTGGGCAGCCGAAGCGGCACCTACGTCAACGGCCGGCGGGTCGAGCGCGCGCCGATCGGCCCGCAGGACATCATCGGCATCGGGCCGTCGACGTTCCACCTGGTGGACGACGTCCTCATGGAGTACGTCGACGCCGGTGCGGTCCGGCTCAGCGCCCACGACCTCACCGTCACCGTCGACAAGGGCAAGGTGCTGCTCGACCACGTGACCTTCCCGCTCGGGGAGAAGTGCCTGGTCGCGGTCATCGGCCCGAGTGGTTCGGGCAAGTCGACGCTGCTGCGCGCGCTCACCGGCCTGCGCCCGGCCGACCAGGGCGTCGTCTCGTACGACGGACGCGACCTGTACCGCGACTACGCCGAGCTGCGCTCCCGTATCGGGCTCGTGCCGCAGGACGACATCCTGCACACGCAGCTCACCGTACGCCGGGCGCTCATCTACGCCGCCGAGCTGCGGTTCCCCGACGACACCCGGCAGAGCGAGCGCAAGGCGCGCGTCGACGAGGTGCTCAAGGAGCTGGGCCTGGACCACCGCCGGGACAACAAGGTCTCGTCGCTGTCCGGCGGTCAGCGCAAGCGCGTCAGCGTCGCCCTCGAGCTGCTCACCAAGCCGTCGCTGCTGTTCCTCGACGAGCCCACCTCCGGCCTCGACCCGGGTCTGGACAAGTCGGTCATGCAGATGCTGCGCGGCCTGGCCGACGACGGCCGTACGGTCGCCGTCGTCACCCACAGCGTCGCCAACCTCGACATCTGCGACCGGCTGCTCGTCATGGCGCCGGGCGGACGGATCGCGTACTTCGGCCCGCCGAAGGAGGCGCTGCCGTTCCTCGGGTTCGACGACTGGGCGGACGTGTTCCAGGCGTTCGACGACCCGTCCATCGACTGGGGCGGCCGCTACCTGCAGTCTCAGGAGCACCAGCGGTACGTCCAGGCGGAGCTGGTCCAGCCGGTCGCGCAGACCGGCCCGGTCGCCGGCAACTTCGAGCAGCCGCCCAAGGCGCAGAGCTGGCCGGAGCAGCTGAGCACGCTGATCCGCCGCTACTGCCGCAGCATCGCGGCCGACCCGATGTTCCTCGGCATCACCGTGCTGCTACCGATCATCATGGGCCTGCTGGCCCGCGCGGTGCCCACCGGCAACCTGCTGGCGCCTCCCGGCAATGACAGTCAGGCGGCGAACCTCCTGCTCATCCTGTGCATCGGCGGATGCCTCACCGGCGCCGCCAACGCGGTGCGTGAGCTCGTCAAGGAAAGAGCCATCTATCAGCGAGAACGCGCGGTCGGGCTGTCCAGATCCGCGTATCTCGCCTCGAAACTGCTCGTGCTCGGCCTGGTCACCATCGCGCAGGGCGTCGTGCTGACCCTGGTGGCCATGCTCGGCGTCAAGACGCACGACAAGGGCGTGATCACGACTCCGCTGATCGAGCTGGTGCTCGCGATCGCCCTGCTGTCCTTCACCGCGATGACCATGGGCCTGCTGATCTCTGCGATGGTCAAGACCAGCGAGATGACGATGCCGCTCCTGGTGATGACCACGCTGGTCCAGGTCGTGTTCTGTGGTGCCCTCGTGCACCTCGACGGCAAGGTGGGGCTGGAGCAGGTCTCCTGGCTGGTTCCGGCCCGGTGGGCGCTCGCCGCGATGGCCGGCACGATCAACGCCGGTGTGCTGATCCCCAGCCGGGGCGAGGCACCGGACCCGCTGTGGAAACAGGACACCGGCACGTGGGCGTACGACATGGCGATCATGGTCGTCCAGGCGGTGGTCCTGACGTTCCTGGTCACGCGGATGCTCCGCCGCCAGGAGCCCGAGGTCATGCGCAAGTAGCGCGTACCGCGCGAGAGGGGGAACACCGGCTGGTTCAGCAGGTGTTCCCCTCTCGGTATCGTTGATCACCACGCCCGCCGGCGGCTCGAACCTGGAGGTGCCATGGCGTCCGAATCGAGGGAACCCTGGGCGTCGTCGCCCGACGACGACGCGCAGGCCCACCGGCCCCTGACGCTCGATACGTCCGTGCCGCACACGGCCCGCATGTACGACTATCTGCTGGGCGGCAAGGACAACTTCGCCGTCGACCGGGCGGCCGTGGAGAAGGTGCTCGCCGTCATGCCGGACATGCCGCAGAGCATCAAGCTCAGCCGGCTGTTCCTGCGCCGTGCGGTCCGCTACGCGGCGCGGCGCGGCATCACCCAGTTCCTCGACGTCGGCACGGGTATCCCGACCGCCGGCAACGTGCACGAGGTCGCCCAGGAGATGTCGCCCGAGGCCCGCGTCGCGTACGTCGACCACGACCCGATCGTGCTGAACCACGCCCGGGCACTGCTGTCCGACGAGCAGCAGGGACGGACCACCATCGTCCTGGGCGACCTGCGCGAGCCGGAGACGATCCTCGCGCATCCCGAGGTGCGGGAGATCATCGACTTCGACCGGCCGGTCGGCCTGATGCTGGTGGCCGTCCTGCACTTCATCCGCGACGACGAGGACCCGTACAGCCTGGTGAAGCGGCTGTGCGACGCGCTGGCGCCCGGCAGCATGCTCATGCTGACGCACGCGACGATGGATCCGGATCCGGAGACCGGCCTGAGTGCCTCGGCGGGCTGGGCCAACGCCTCGTCCACGATGAACATGCGGACCTTCGACGAGATCCAGCGTTTCTTCGACGGGCTCGAATTCGTCGAGCCGGGCCTGACCGGGCGGTGGAATCCCGACGACGAGCCCCCCGAGATCCTGGAGCAGAGCATCAAGAACATCTGGGGATACGGTGCCGTCGCCGTGAAACCGCCCACCGGACCGGGCGAGGGCGCCGGTCGCTGACCTGGCCGGGAGCCGCCCGCGGTCCGCTGCCGGAACGCGATGGTGTGCGAGCCGTCCGCGGAGCCGTACCATCGTGGGGCCGAAAGGGGATGTGGAATGTCGGAGACGTGGGTGGTTGTCGGTTTGGACAACGGCGGGACCAGCAACAACGCAACAGTGCTGGACGCCGCTGGGAAGTTCCTCGTCGACCGGCTCGTGGAAACACCCAGCCAGGTGCTCGAAGGGCCGGAAGTGGCCGTCGAGGCCCTCGCTGCGGCCCTGACCGGAGTCCTCAAGGTGACGGGTCTCGATCGGGCGCAGGTGCGCGCGGTCGGCCTGGACACCCCCGGACCGGCGAGCGCGACCGGGGTGATCTCCAGCAAGGGCGCCACCAACTTCCCGCAGCCGGAGTGGTGGGGCTTCGACATCCGCGCCGCCCTCGAGGAGCACCTGGGCCTGCCCGTCGTCTACAACAACGACGGCAACGCGGCGGCGCTGTACGCCCACCACGCCCACTTCGGCGCCGACGCGTTCGGGCACTCGTCCATCTCGGCGATCGTGGGCACCGGCCTGGGCGGCGGTGTGATCGAGGCGGGGAAGGTCGTCAAGGGCACCGCCGGGATGGCCGGCGAGCTCGGGCACGTGAACATCCCGATGGAGGGGCTCCTGCAGGACGCCCAGCCGCTGCCCGCCTGCAACTGCGGCTTCTCCGCCGACGCCGAGAGCGTCGCCTCGCTTACCGGGATCACCAACAACCTGCTGCCGTACTGGCTGAGCCGGTTCCCGGACCACCCGCTGAGCGCCGAGCCGCTCGGCAAGGCGGCGAAGCTCGTGCGCGGATACGGCGAGAAGGACGACCCCCTCGCCCTCAAGATCTTCGAGCAGCAGGCCATCGCGCTCGGCCGGCTGTTCACGATCGCGGCCAACTTCACCGACCCGAGCGCGTACTTCGTCGGCGGGGGCGTGGTCGAGACCGGGCCGAGGTTCCGCCAGTGGTTCCTGGACAAGGTCCGCGAGCACACGGTGCTGCGGGAGGAACAGGAGCGCGTCGCGCAGTTCGCGCTCGTCCCCGACCTCGACATGGCCGGCGCCCGCGGCGCCGCCATCGCCGCCCGCGACACCCTGCCGGGCTAGGGGGTTGAGGGACCCGCACGCCGCCGACGAGGAGTGACAGGCCCTGGTCCGCACGGCCGGACAGGAGGATCGGGTGCAGCCAGTCCGCTGTCCGGCTGCTCTCGGGCAGCCGGACAGTCGCGCTGGTACTGCCCGGTGACCTGCCGAGTCGGACGATGGTGCGAAGGCGGCAGTCGCCCGCGTTCTGGCATACCGCAGCTGCTCAGCGCAGGACGGCCGCCAGCAGGTCGGTGCCCAGCGTCGTCATCTCGGGCAGGTTGAGGGTGTAGTGGACGTAGCGCCCGTGCCGCCGGGTTGTGAGCAGGCCCGCGCGGCGCAGGACGGCGAGGTGGCGGGAGACCTCCGGGGGCGAGAGTTCCCAGGCGTGGGCCAGCTCGCCAGTGGTGTGCGGGCCGCGGGCCAGGGTGCGCAGCAGCCGCAGTCGTGCCGGATGTGCGAGTGCCTCCAGCCGGAGGGTGACCGTTTCCAGCGACACCGGCTCTGACGGACTCGGCTTGGCCACGGGGTACTGCACCACCGGCTGCCACCCGGGGGCGTGGACCACCACCAGGTGCGGGCGGCCGAAGTCACTAGGGATGAAGGTGACCCCGGTGCCGTGGGCGGCGGTCGTCTTGTCCTGCAGTTTGTCCACGATGATGCGGTCGCCGTCCGGTGCCAGGGTGACCGCGCCGGAGACCGACGCGAGTGCCGCCCTGATGCCCTGGCGCTTCAACAGGTCGTTCTTCAGACGCAGGTCGGTGGCCAGTTGCACGGCGACGCCCGTCCAGGCGGCGTCGAAGAAGGCCTCGGCGCACTGTTCGAGGGTGTGACGCACCCGCGCCCGCACCGCGGCCGGGTCCGCGAGCAGCCGTTCCGCGAATGCCTCTTGGAGTGCGCCGCGGGCCTGGGCCAGATCCAGGGCCCGCTCGCGCGCGGTTGCGTCGGCGAGCGGCGACGGCGCGGCGAAGTGGACCCGGTTGCTGCCGCACGTGGTGGTGAGCGCGGCGGTCACATAGGTCTCGTCGTCGATCCGGTCCACATCGTCCAACTCCTCGGCGAGGGTCTGCCGAGGCCGGGCGGGGACCAGGAAATCGGCTCGTGAGGAACGCCAGAGGAACTCCGCCTCCCGCAACCGCTCGGCCAGCTCCGGCGGCAGCCCGGCCCAGACGTCCCCGGCCCAGCCGGCGAGCCGCGGGTGATGCCCGGGTTCGGCCAGGACGTGCAACATCGCGGTCAGCTCGGCCAGCGGGGAGGCGGCGAACCGCAGCCGCTCGGCCGGTAGCCCGGTGATGTCGATGCGCAGCGTCATCCCCCCATCATCGCTGGTCGGACGGCTGGCGGCGGCGCCGGTTGACGATGTCCGTCAACCGGCGTGCCGCATCCGGCGCCCCACACAACCGTTGGCGCCATGGCAACCACCACCAGAATCCGGCCCCGCGCCCTTCTCCGTGCCTCCGGAGGCCCCCGTTACGCCGTCGCCCTGGCCGTGGACGCGCTCGGCACCGGCCTGCTGCGGCCCTTTCTGCTGCTCTACGGCGTGACGGTGCTGAGGCTGTCCGCGCCGGCCACCGGCACCGCCATGACGGCAGGCGCCGTCGCGGGTCTGGTGTGCATGCCCGCGGTGGGTCGATGGCTGGACCGCGGCGCACGCAGCACGGTCGTGGCGGCGTCGATGCTGGTGCGGGTGCTGGGCGTGGCGCTGCTGCTGGCCACCCCGGCGGGGCACCTCTGGCTGTTCGCGACGGCGGCACTCTTCCTCGGCATCGGCAACCAGGCATGGCCGGCCGCCCACGCGGCTCTCGTGGCCACGGTCGCCCACGGCCGGGAACGCGACGCCGCCCTCGCAGGGGGCCGTGCCCTGCGCAACGCCGGCCTGGGCGCCGGTGGACTCCTCGCCACCGCATGCCTGGCAGGCGGCACCACCGCATTGCAGGCGCTGGCAGCCGTCACCGGGCTCGCCTACCTCGCCGCGGCGGCCTTGGCATGGTCGGTCCACGTGAACGCTCACCCGGCCGCTACCCCGGCCAAGGACAACGACGACGAGCCCGCACCCCGGATGCGCGCGCTGCTGGCCGCCAACGTGATCTACGCCTTCTGCCTCAACGTCACCGAAGTCGCGCTCCCTCTGGTCCTGGTGACGCAGATGCACGCCTCCCCGATGTGGCCGGCGGCCATCTTCGTGACCAACACGGTGATGGTGGTCACCCTGCAGATCCCGGTCACCGTCCTGACGTCCCGCTTCCCCCGCCGGTCCGTGCTGGCAATCGCCGGCGTGGTGGCCACCGCGTCCTACCTCGGCTTCCTCGCGGCCACCTCCCTGGGACACGGCTGGGGTGCCCCGGCCGTCGCCGCAGTGTCCGTGTTCTGCACCCTCGGCGAGATCATCTATGCCGGCAGCGCCACCGCGCTCGTCACCGCCCTCGCCCCGGCCCATGTCCTGGGACGCGCTCTCTCCCGCTTCCAGCTCTCCACGGGGTTCGGCCTCGCCGTCTCCCCAGCGGTCATCACCGCTCTCGCACCCCACGGCCCGGCTGCCCTCTGGGGCAGCCTCGCCGCCGCGACGCTCCTCTCCGCCTCCGCCGTCGCCCGCTGAGCGGGCTCGATCACGAGGCACTACGGAACGGCCGCTACCACACCTTTCCGGCGGGCAGATGCACGACCGCGGGCACGATCCCGCGACGACGGCTTAGCGCACGATCTGACATGGATGTTCCTCAATCCCGACTAGGTCACCACATAGCACGCGGCCGCCCACCGCGCCGAAGCGGTAGGCGGCCGGGAAGATCGATCAGGTGGCGTTCGTCGAGGCGCGCCTGCCGAAGAACAGGCCGTCGGCGCTGACGCGGCCCGCCCCGACGACCGCGAGGGCCAGGGTGACGGCCGCGAGGGTGAGGACGAGCTCGTAGCCGCCCTTGTCGACGAACAGGCCCTTGTCGACGTGCACGGTGAGGAACGCGCCGACCATGTCGAGGAAGAGCAGCGCTCCGGCGATGGGCGTGAGCAGCCCGAGGATCAGCAGGATCCCGCCGCCGAGCTCGACGAACGTGGCGTAGTACGCGGAGAGGGTCGGGGCCGGGACGCCCATCGCCTTGAACGCGTGCCCGGTCGCGGTCAGGCCGTTGGTGTGGAACTTCTGCCAGCCGTGGGCGACGAAGACGACGCCGATCGCGACACGGGCGACGAGCAGGGCCACATCGACCACGGGCGGCGGGATACGGCGGGACATGAGCGGGTCCTCCTGAGTGCCGGTTTCTTGAACGTTCAAGGAACCTAGCAGCTATTTGAACGCTCAACAACCCGGCTAGAATCGTGCTGATGAGCGAACCACGATGGCTGAGCCCCGACGAGCAGCGCACCTGGCGGGCCTACCTGAACGCGCACCGGCTGCTGCTCGACGCGGTCGACGCGCAGCTCCGTCGTGACTCCGGAATGCCGCACGCCTACTACGAGATCCTGGTCCGGCTCTCGGACACCCCCGACCGGGCGTTGCGCATGTCCGTTCTCGCCGACGGTCTCCGCGTCTCCGCGAGCCGGCTGTCGCACGCGATCGCGCGGCTCGAGGAGCGCGGCTGGGTGCGCCGCGAGGACTGCCCGACCGACAAGCGCGGTCAGCTCGCCGTCCTCACCGACGAGGGCTTCGCCGCCCTGGCCACCGCCGCGCCGGGACATGTCGAGGCCGTACGGGGCGCGCTGTTCGACGCGCTCGACCCCGAGCAGGTCCAATGGCTCGGCACCATCAGCCGGACCCTCGCCGACCACCTCGCCGAACGGGAAGGCCGGACCGGCTGATCCGGCTCTCGGTGCGAGACACGGCTCGGGCTGGATCCGGCCAGCGCCCGATACGACGACCCGAGGTCCCCACGGGAAGGTCACGCGCTCGAACACCTCACTCCGGTCGACCGGAGTGATCAGGAGCGCTTCGTTCCGTGCCGGTCCGGATCGAGGTGCGGAAGCCGCCCGGTGTGGTGGCGTATTCGCGACGGAAGGCTTTTGCGAAGGCGAACGCGGAACCGTACCCGACGTCCTTGGCGATCTGCGCGAGGGTGTGGTCGGTGTCGCGCAGCAGCCGGGCGGCGACGGTCATCCGCCAGCGGGTGAGGTACGTCAGCGGCGCCTCCCCGGCGAGGGTGGTGAACCGGCGGGCGAACGCGGCACGAGACAGGCCTGCCACGGCGCCGAGCCGCTCGACGGTCCACGGGTACGCGGGTTCGGTGTGCATGGCGGCGAGCGCCCGGGAGGTCACCGGGTCGGCGAGCGCCGCGGACCAGCCGGAGGCACCGTCGGACTCACGCAGCCAGGCGCGGAGCATGTACACCAGGAGAGCGTCCACCAGCGACGGGACCACCGCCGCCGCGCCGGACGGCCCTGTCCGCAGTTCCTCGCTGAGCAACTCGACCATCGCCCGTAGGCCGGTGTGACGGCCCGGTAGTGCGGGCAGATGCAGAACCTCGGGCAGGTCGCGCAGCAACGGATGCGGCTGCCTCCGCTCCAGCCGATAGGCGCCGCACACGATCGTCGAGCGCGGGCCGTGGCCGGGCACGGTCATCCGACCGTACGGCGCGGAGGCGAACTCCCGTTGCGGCGAGAAGCCGGTGAGGGGCGCCCCGGGCGAGGATGCCAGCGTGTGCGGCAGACCGCGGCACAGCAGCACCACGTCCCCAGGGCCGAGGGCGACGGGTTCGAATCCCGTGTCTTCGCCGGGCCCTTGCCGGTCCCGCCGGTCGGGCAGCGGGGTCAGCCGGCACGTGCCCTCGAGAACGACGTGGAAGGCGGCGCCGGTGACGTGGTCGAAGCGCAGTCCCCAGGGTGCGTCCGCCTGAGTGTGCGCCGCGACCGGCCGCCCGACGCGGATGGCGGTCAGGATGTCCGCGAGTACGTCCACGGTGTGACGGTAACGTCAGCGCCGATGAGACGCACAGACAATGAATAGAGATTCTGAGCCATTATGCGTCTCGCCTGCCGTGCCTATCGTGGCGTCCGTACGGGTGATCGACATCCGAGGAGGAGAACGCGATGACGGTATGGGTCGAAGGCGCCACGGGCAAGGCCGGACGGCGCGTGGTCGAGGCACTGGCGGCCGCCGGAGTGCCGGTACGCGCGGCAGGCCGCCATCCTGGCGAGCCGTCGCCCGGAGTGACGCCGGTGCTGTTCGACTGGCACGATCAGACCACCTGGGAGCCGGCGCTGGGCGACGCCGACACTCTGTTCCTCAAGGGCCTGGACAGCGATCCCCACGCCGATCGGCTCTTCGCCCGATTGATCGCATCGGCTCCGCGGGCGCGCCGCGTGGTGTTCATGTCCGTAGCCGCCGTCGGACGCACTCCGGCCGATACGCCGCGGCGCGCCGTGGAGCTGGCGGTGCAGCACTCCGGAAGGGCATGGACGATCCTGCGGCCGAGCTGGCTGCTGCAGAACTTCGACGAGGACGAATGGGTGTTCGCTCGGGCGCTCCGCGAGGACTGCGAACTGTACGCCTCCAGTGGTGACGGCCTGGTCGGTTTCGTCGACGCCCGGGACGTCGCCGCCGCAGCCGTCGCCGTGCTGACGGAGGACGGCCACGACGGGCGGTGCTACACCATCACCGGCCCGGAGGCGATCACGTTCGGCCGCGTCGCCGAGGTGCTGGCCACGGCCTCCGGCCGCCTGATCCGTCACGTCCCGGCCACGGTGCCACAACACCGTGCCTACTTCGCCAGGTCAGGCCGTCCCGATGCCTGGATCGATCACATGCTGCACCTGTTCGAGGAGGTCAGGACCGGCGTGTACGCGACCGTCACCGACGACCTTCACCGGCTCACCGGGAACCCGCCTCGCGGGTTGGAAGCGTACGCCAAGGAGGTATGGGCCCGGTGACCCGTTCGGGGTGCCCCTGACTTACCCGCTGATCGGTCGCCTGTGCGGTGGCCGCCCGGCTTACGCGCCTGCCCGTCAGCGGACCGTCACGGGTTCTTGAGGCGCAGGGCGAGGGCGGGGCACATGTCGATCGCCTGGTGGGCCTGCCGGAGCAGCCGCTGCGGCACCGTCTTGCTCTCGACGACCGGGAAGCCGAACTCGTCCAGGCTCACGAGGTCGGGGACGAGGTGCCCGCACAGGCCGTGCCCGGCGCAGCGGGCCCAGTCCACCGTCAGCCGCAGCCCGGTGTCCTCGACCTCTTCCGCGGCCGCCTCTTCGCCGTCGATCGGCAGCAGGCCGCGTACCGGCCGGCCGCAGGTCCCGTCGGCCAGGTGGACCGTGACGTCCTCTGCGAACACCTCGAGGGCCGAGGCGATGAAGCGGGACGTGCCGTCCGGGTGATGGCAGGCCCCGCGTCCCTTCACGACCTGCATGCCCTGCCGTACGGCCGACAGGGCGTCGGACCGCGAGTCGCCCTCCGCCAGCGCGCGCAGCGACCGAGCGAGGGCGGGCAGCCCGAGGCGGCAGGGGCCGCACTGCCCGGCGGTTTCCAGGCCCATGTAGGCGGCGACCCGGGCGACCTCGCCGAGCGGGCACACGTCCGGGGCGAGCGGCAGGATGATGCCCGCACCCAGGCTCGCGCCGGCCTTGGCGATGTCCTCCCGCGACACCAGCGCCCGGTTGGCGGCGGCGGGCGGGAGCCACGCGCCGTGGTAGCCGCCCATCAGGACACCTTGGCCGACGTCCGCCCGGCACAGGTCGAGCACCTGGAACAGCGGGGTGCCGGCGGGGGCCTCGACGACGACCGGCCGTCCGCTGGATCCCCAGACGGTCATGAGGACGGTCCCGGGCTCTTCGGCGGTCCCGATCGCCGCGTACAGGTCCGGCCCGAGCTGGGAGAGCAGCGCGAGCTGGGCGAACGTCTCGGCGTTGGACAGCAGGGTGGGCAGTCCGTCCACGCCACGCTCCGCGGCCCGTACCTTGCGGCCCGGCGGGAGCGCGGGATTGCCGTTGACGCCGTTGACGAGCGCGCCGCCCTCACCGGTGACGAAGCGTTCCGGCAGCCGGACGACGCGGATGAACCCGCCGAGGTTGCTCTCCACGACCGCGCTGCGGATGGACCGGCCGGCCCGGCCGCCGTCGGTCACGCCGATGACGACCTCGCGGGCGCCGAGCGCGAGGGCGGCGAGCATCGCGCCGTCCAGGATGAGGTGCGGGGTGCGGGCCATCAGCAGCTTGTCCTTGGCGCTGGCGGGCTCACCCTCGGTGGCGTTGACGAGGACCACGGTCTGGGCGTCCTGGCGGCGGGCGGCCGAGACCACCGCCTTGACCTTGCGGGCGAAGGGGAAGGCGGCGCCGCCTCGGCCGCGCAGGTCGACCTTCTCCGCCAGCGCGATCAGCTCGCGCACGCTCCGCCGCCGGAACTCCCCGTGGATCTCCCGGTGTGCGGTCTGGTCGATCCGCTGGTGACGGTGGAGTCCGCGGCCGAGGCGCGGCGGCCCCACGTACCGGTAGTCCATCATTTGCGGTCACCGAGCCACGGCGCGGTCTCCGCGCGCAGCGCCGCCCAGAACTCCTCGTCGGGCAGTTCGCCGTTGTCCGCGGAGCTCCTGGTGCTCGCGTCGACGCGGGGGTCGGCGCCGCCGTGGCGCGGTCCATCGTCGCCGCCCGTCACCCGGCCGTCGCCCCGGACCTTGCGGGCGCGGAGCATGCGCCGGTCCCGGGCCAGGCGCGGCAGCCGGCCCGTCGCCGCGATCAGTACCAGGACGGCGCAGACGATGTAGCTCCACGTGACCCAGGCCTTCGGTGGACGGCCCGCCATCAGACCGTGGACGATCGCCAGGGGCCACATCACGTACGCGAGCGCGTGCACGGTGCGCCACATCCACGGCCGGGTGATGCCGACGAAACGGCCGCGCAGCACCCCGGTGCCGAGGATGACGACCAGCAGGTCGCCCGCGATGGTGCCCAGGCCGACCAGGACGGCGCGGCGCCCGTGGCCGGTGAAGGGCAGGAACGCGTCCAGCACGCTCGCGTGCGCCTCCATGACCTTCAAGACGATGTGCGTGGCGAGGAAGCCGACGGCCATCACCGCGGTCGCGCGGTGGGCGCCCTGGGCGAGGATGCGCAGGCCGATCGGCAGGGTCCGCTGCGCGGCGGCCACGCCGGCGACGACCGCGGCGGTCGCCGCCAGGAGCGCGAACACGCCGACGTAGAACTCCAGGAACGCCCGGAGCCGCACGACCAGGGCGGCGCCCTGCGACGTCCGGCCGACCACCAGCACGAAGGCGAGGAGCAGCAGCGTGACCAGCGTCGCCCGGGCGCGGCCGGGTCTTCGGGGGGGACGGTCCCGCGCCCGGCGGCGCCGCGCCCCGGTCTCCCGGGGGGCGTGCCGCGGGCCGGAGACCCGCTCAGAGGCTGCCATTGGGGCTCTCACCGGGGAGGGGGAGGTTCGGGACCCGCACGCTCGGCGAACCGGACTTCGGCGTGCCGGAGGGGGAGGGGCTCCCGGACGGTACGGCCGGTGAGGTCGGCATCACGCCGAAGTTGAGCAGCGGGTTGTCCGCGTCGACGCGGACACCGGCGCGCTCGGCGAAGGTCGCCGCCGGCGTCTCCCGCAGGGTCCAGCCGCCGAGCTGGAGCCGGTCCAGGCGCATCGGGCCGTCCGCGTCGCTGAGCGCGAACCGGACCATCCGCTGCGGTGCCTCCCCGCCTCCGCACGGCTGCTCGGTGCCGGTGCGGCCGAGGTAGTCGCCGCGCTTCACGAGGCTGCCGTCGCGCACCCGCGTGACGTCGCTGAGCTGGTAGTACTCGCTCGCCAGCCCGTTCGGGTGGATCAGGAGCACGAGTCCGTGGCCGGGCGCGGAGGAGCACAGCCGGTAGATCCGGCCGTCGCCGGGGGCGAGGACGCGCCCGTCTCCGCCGTCGAAGCCCGACACGCCCTTGTCCGAGGCGAGGAGGGACCAGGACTGCCCGATGCCCCACGGCAGCATGAGGCCCGTGTCGAGCGGCGTGTCGGCCGCCGCGCTGAACTTCGCCAGCACCGGCCGCTCGCCGTCCGACACGACGGAGGCCGGCGCCTTCTTCAGCAGGGCGGCGAACTCCGGGGTCCCGGCGAGGGCGACGTCCCAGCCGGTCCCCGTCATCTGCGCGAGAAAGACGGATGACTCCGGCATGACCGTCATATCCGATGGCGGGGGGATCGTCGCGGTACCGAACGCCCAGTCGTCACGGCTGTCCATCCTGCTCAGCCGCACGATGGGGGTGTTCAGGGTCCCGACGCCGTAGTTGCGCCGGACCATGGGGCTGCGCTCGGCGAGTGCCACCTTCTCCACCTTCCGGCTCAGCTGAGTCGCCGGGCTGACCGGGATCCGGGACGGTGAGGGATGGGCGGAGGCCGGACGGTGCGTGCGCGTGGGCGTCGCGTGGACGCGGCGTCGTTCGGCGACCGGGTGCCGGGCGGACGGCGGCATGACGACCTGCTCGACGATCGCGGCGAGCATCAGTCCCACCGCGATGACGACCACGCTGCCCAGGGCGGAGACCCGGTCGCCCAGCGACGCCGCCGGCCTCCGGCGCCGTGGGGGGCCGAGCCGTCCGTGCCTTCGGTGAGTCCTCGGCATCGACCTGCCTCTCCAGAGGACGATCGTTAGTGATCGAAACCGGATTGCGAGAGGAGTGTAGGGCTTCTGTGACCTTTTCGAGCGCGGAAAACGTGAAAAATCATCACAGCGAAGGTCGGCTTTGCGGAGCGGAATGAGATCGTCACACCGCGCTCCCGAATCAGCCTCGTTTCCGGCATCGGGCCATTTCCCGGAAGTGGACCGCGAACCGCCCGGTGCTGCCATTCGAGCCGATGGGCGGCTGAGAGAGCCGTCCATTCACTCGTAAGGTCGCGCCGGGCGGTGCCTATGTCCGGATCCGGCCAGCTTTCCGGGCAGTAGGAAATACGTTGCGGACCGTGTTCAGCCTCGTGCGGGGACGGTCTGGTCGGCGAGGTTCCAGCCGGTGAGCCCGACGACGGGCGTCGCGCCCCGGAGGTCCGCGACGCGGTACCGCGCGGTCAGGGTAGCGCTCTGGCCCGGCCAGAGGGTGACGTCATTGTCGCTCCACTGGATCGGCAGGACCTGGTCGTCACCGCCCAGCGCGTGGCCGTCGGACCTGCCCCGGCGCACGTCGGCACGCGTGAACACCGTGGGCACCGGCTTGCTCCCCACGTTGCGGATCGTGACCGTGGTGGTCGCCTCTCCGCCGTTCCGCCGGGTCGACGCGGACGCCTGGATCTTCGCGGCGGGCAGGCTCCGCAGCCCCGTCAGGTCCGCGTAGCCGCCCGGAGCGAACACCGCTCCACTGCCCTCGCCGAGCGTCTTGGACCAGTCGATCTCGTCCGTCTTCGTCGACAGCCAGTAGACGTTCCGGCTCACCGTCGCGCCCGGTCGGGTCAGCGTCAGCTCCAGGAAGTACGTCTTGGAGATCCCCGCCGGGACCTTCGGAGCCAGTACGGTCCGCACGTCCTGGCTCGCGAGGCTCGGAACGGCCTGCCGGGCCGTCGCCCGTACGGTGCCGTCGAGGTCGATGAACCGCGCGGTCGCGGTCAGGCCGGACTGCGCGGTGTTGGTCAGGTTCGCCACCTTGATCGACTTGCCCGCGTAGTCGTACATTACGTGCACCGGTTCGCCGGCCTTCTTGGCGCCGAAATACACGCCCGGCTGGTCGAAGTCGTAGTTGTACAGGTTCCAGTGCAGCGACGGCCAGGCCTTGTTGAGCATCCAGTAGATGACGCCGGTGCTGGGATTGACCGCGTCCTTCGAATGCCCGAGGTATGCCTCGAACTGCGCCCGCGTGACCTCGTACCCGCCCATCTGGGCGATCTTCTGATACGACGCCATGTCGGACCAATGTCCGTAGCGATTCCACAACGGAGTGTTGTACTGCCCCATCCGGGCGGTCTTCGTATAGGCGTTGTACTTCGGAAAGACGTGGTAGATGTCCGGGCCGGAGCCCGGCCCGCCCGCCGTGCTCGGATCCCACACCTTCTGCTGGTCCGCCGCCGTCAGGAACCGGTTGAGCGAGTCCTGGGTCGGCACGGTGTTGCCGGCGCTGGTCTCGGTGTCGTACGCCCAGGCGCTGCCCGCGTTGGTGTAGGTCGGGTCCTTCTGGTTCGCCGTCTCAGGACCGTTCGCCCACCAGTAGCCCGGCGGGACGTAGTTGTACGGGCCCTCCTTCGAGCCCGAGGAGCCGAGCTTCGGCGACGACTTGTACTCCGCCGCCGACACCTGAGGCGTCGACCAGTCCGCTGCCGCGAACGCCGCCAGGTAGATCGCCTCCTTGGCCGCGTCGGGCGCCTCGTCGCTGCCCTGGAAGAACGTGAAGACGCTCGGGTGGTCGCGCAGCCACTGCGCGACGTGCGTGGCCTGGTTGCCGGCGTTGGCCTTGAGCGCGTCCGGCCACTTGGAGGAGGGGTCCTCCCACCGGTCGCAGCACTGCCAGCCGGGCATGGCCAGGATGCCCTCGCGGTCCATCTGGGCGAACATGTCGTCCGGCGGCAGGTTCCCCTCGAAGCGCAGGGTGTTCAGCCCGAGGTTCTTGACGTAGGAGAGCTGGTCGTGGATGTTCCGCGGGTCGTACCGCATGAACATGTCCGGCGACCAGCCGCCACCGCGGATCACCAGCGGGACGCCGTTGACGACGAACCGCCGCGAGCCGTGCGACGCGTGCGTGCCGGCGGTCACCGGCGTCAGCGACGACGTGACGGTACGGATGCCGAAGTCCTCGTCGGTACGGTCCGAGGCCCGCCCGTCGACGCTCGCGCGCGCCGTCAGGTGGTACAGCGGCTGCGCGCCGAGCTGGTACGGCCACCAGACGGCGGGGTGCGCCAGGTGCAGCGACCGGTGGTCCGCCGGCGTCAGCGTCACCGTCCGGGTCGACTTGGCGGGCACCGTGACGTCCGCCGACACGGCGACGCGCGTCGCGCCGTGGCTGATCGTCGCATCCAGCCGCGTCTTCCGCTCCGCGTCGGTGTCGTTGCGCAGGTCGGCCTTTACCGTGAGGTCGGAGCTGCTGAGGTTCGCGGCGTTGTGCTGGACGACGTGGACGTTCCGCAGGGAGACCGGGCCGGCCTGGGCGAGCCGCGGCGCGAAGCGCAGACCCGTGTTCTGGTCCGGCGCGGCCGGGTTCCAGTCGAGCTGGCTGTCGGTCAGGTACGTCTTCTTGTCGTTCTTGGCGACGTCGAGCGCGATGGCGTTCTGGCCGTCCCGGACGTACGGGGTGATGTCGTACTCCAGCCGGGAGTAGGCGCCCTGGAGCTGCGACCGGTCGGCGACCTTGGTGCCGTTGACCCACAGGTCCGCCGTGCCGAGGACGCCGTTCATGATGAGGAACGTGCGGCCGTCGCGTCGCGGGTGGACGGTCAGCTGCTCGCGGTACCACCAGTTCGCGTTGAACTGGTCGGCGGGGACCTTCGCCAGGTTGTCGGAGTAGAAGATGTTCGGGTAGCGCCCGTTCTCGAGCAGCCCGGCCATCACCGTCTGCGGGTGGCTGATCGGCAGCCAGCCGCCGACCGCGTAGTCGGGTCGGGAGATCGTCGCCCCGGAGCCCCCCGCGACGGCGGAGGACTGGATCTTCCAGCCGGAGTTCAGCTCGCCGTCGGACGAAGGCGCCGCCGACGTCGCGCTCTGCGCCACGGTGACGGACGGGGGCGGCGCGGTCCCGGTACGGGCGGCCGCCGAGGCCGGCGTCGCCGCGGCGAGCATCGCGCATACCGCCAGGACGATCGGCTGCGAGCTCAGCCTGGACACGGCGCCTCCTGAAGATCTTTTGAATCGCATCCGGTTAAGTCCCCGGTGAGGGGTGATCGTCAATCTCATTAACAATGGCCGGAAACGGACAGCGGCCTGGAATCCGCGGATGTCGTTCCGGGCGGTCCGGCCCCCGAGTGGGCGCTCCGGCCGCGTGGTCACCGCCTGCGCCGTGGGCGCGGTCCGGTGGTGCCGTTCGATGTCCTGCCAGCGTACCCGCCGGGTGCACCACGCCGGACGAGCCGGCGATCGGGCGGCGCGGGCGCGGGACGAGGGCCGCGACGCGTGAACGGCGATGAAAGCGTCTTTTCCGTGCACCGGCTCCGGGTTTACGGTCGGGTGGCGGCGTATGGGAGCGCTCCCATACGCGGATTCTCCCGGTAACCCGTTCATGGAGCCGTCAATGCGACCTCGACGCGTGCTCTCCTCTCTGCTCGCCCTGCTGCTCGGCGTCTGCGGAATCGGCCTCGTCACCGGCACGGGCACCGCGTACGCCGCGGTCGGCTGCGGTGTCGACTACGCGAAGAACGACTGGGGCGCGGGCTTCAGCGTCACCATCACGATCCACAACCTCGGCGACGCCCTGAGCGGATGGACGCTGACCTACGCGTACGCCGGTGACCAGAAGCTCTCCCAGGGCTGGAACGGCACCTGGTCCCAGAGCGGTAAGAACGTCACGGTCACCAACGCGAGCTGGAACGGCGCGCTGGCCGGCGGCGCGACCGCCCAGATCGGCGCGAACTTCACCTACAGCGGCGCGAACACCGACCCCGCGTCCTTCGCGATCAACGGGACGACGTGCACGGGCTCCGGCGGCGGAGGCGGCGGTGGTGGCGGCGGGGGCGGGTCGACCGGCCCGGCGCCCGCCCTGCACGTGTCCGGCAACAAACTCGTCAACGCGAGCGGCGCCACCGTACGGCTCCGCGGCGCGAACCGCTCCGGCGGTGAGTTCATGTGCGTCCAGGGGCGCGGCATCTGGGACGGACCGGTCGACGACGCCGCGATCGACGCCATGGCCGCCTGGAAGATCACGGCGGTTCGCATCCCGCTCAACGAGGAGTGCTGGCTCGGCCTGAGCAACATCGACACCCGGTACGGCGGCACGGCGTACCAGAACGAGGTGAAGGCGTTCGTGTCGCGGCTCGAGAAGCACGGCATCACGCCGATCGTCGAGATGCACTGGAACTACGGCACCTACACCGGCCCGTCGTCAGGGTGCTCGGACGTCCACGCCACCTGCCAGAAGCCGATGCCGGACGCGCAGTACGCCCCGTCCTTCTGGAGCGGTGTCGGAGGCGCCTTCAAGGGCGACGACGCCGTGGTGTTCGACCTGTTCAACGAGCCGTACCCGGAGCGCGCCACCGGCAGCGAGACCTCCGGCTGGACCTGCTGGCGGGACGGCGGGACCTGCTCGGGGATCCCCTACCAGGTGGCCGGCTTCCAGAGCCTCGTGAACGCCGTCCGCGGGGCCGGCGCGACGAACGTCATCCTCGTCGGTGGGCTGGCGTACTCCAACGACCTGACGCAGTGGCTCCAGTACCGGCCGACGGATCCGAAGAACAACCTCGCGGCGTTCGCGCACGTCTACAACTTCAACACCTGCGCGAGCACGTCCTGCTACGACAGCCAGCTGGCGCCCGTCGCCGCGCAGGTTCCGCTGACGCTGAGCGAGATCGGCGAGAACGACTGCGGTCACGGTTTCGTCGACACCCTGATGAACTGGGCGGACGCGCACGCCGTCGGCTACCTCGGCTGGACCTGGAACACCTGGGACTGCAGCAGCGGTCCCTCGCTGATCAGCTCCTATGACGGCACCGCCACCGCGTACGGCGCCGGTCTCCGGGACCACCTGCGGTCCACATCGTGAGAGGACCCGCGCGGGCCGGTGACGGTCAGGAGGGACCGGCCCGCGCGCCCCGGAGGAGTGTCATGAGACGGAACGAGCCCTCGCGAGGACCGGACCGGTCCGCGTCGGACGAGTGTCATTCGCGGTGTCGGCGGCCGGCCCCGCGCGCCCTTGAGGCCGCGTTTCCGGGATCCGCGACATCAGGCGCCGAGCGTGGCGGTGATGGTCTCGGAGATCGGCGTGGTCGGGCGGCCGATGAGCGCCTTCAGGTCGCCCGGGGTGTCGGCCAGGGCGCCCGCCGCGATGCCGCGGTCGATGCCGACGAGCAGGTCGGCGACCGCGTCGGGCATGCCCGCCCCGATCAGCGCGGCACGGTGCTCTTCGGAGGAGAGGTTCCGGTAGGCGACCTGCTTGCCCGAGACCCGGGAGATCTCGCCGGCGAGATCGTCGAGGGTCCAGGAGACGTCGCCGGCCAGCTCGTACACCCGGTTGTCGTGGCCGGTCCCGGTGAGCACGGCCACCGCGGCGGCCGCGTAGTCCGCGCGGGTGGCGCTGGCGACCCGCCCCTCGCCGGCGCTGCCGATGACGGCGCCGGTCTCGACGGCCTGGGCGATCGACGGGACGTAGATCTCGCTGTACCAGTTGTTGCGCAGGAGCGTGTAGGTCAGCCCCGTCTCGCGGATGATCTCCTCGGTCGCCTTGTGCTCGGCGGCCAGGCCGAGGACGGTCGTGTCCGCGTGCGGCGCGCTCGTGTAGACGATGTGCCCGATGCCCGCGCCCTGGGCGGCCTGCACGGCGGCGGCGTGCTGCGGAACGCGGCGACCGACCTCGCTGCCGGAGATCAGCAGGAGCCGGGTGCCTCCCTCGAAGGCCGGGCGCAGAGTCTCGGGACGGTCGTAGTCGGCCTCCCGGACGTGCACGCCGCGCGCCGCGAAGTCGGCGGCCTTCTCCGGGCTGCGCACGGCGGCCACCACCTGGTCCGCGGGCACCTTCTCCAGCAGGCCGTCGATCACCAACTGGCCGAGCTGTCCGGTGGCACCGGTAACGATGATCATACGAATCTCACTCGCTTCACCGATCGGGTGGACGTTGCCGCCCAGTTCAAAGTACGCGCGATACGCTAGTGCTAACTTTTCGAAAGTGCAATCCGATGGAACAGCACTGTCGATTAGCTCAGTGCAGTCGAGAAGTATGCTGTGCGCCATGGGCAGCCACGCGACCGATACCCCGCCGACCGACGGTGACACCGGCGGGCCGGGATCCGACGACGGCTTCGCCGGCGTCCTCTTCGACGTGTTCGCGGGCCGGTGCACCTCCCGGGAGGCGCTGGGGCACATCACCGGACGGTGGGGGGTCCTCGCGCTGGGCGCCCTCAGCGAGGGGACGTACCGCTTCAACGCGCTGCGCCGCCGCGTGGACGGAGTGAGCGAGAAGATGCTCGCGCAGACCCTCCAGGCGCTCGAACGCGACGGCTTCGTCCTCCGCAAGGCCGAGCCCACCATCCCGCCCAGAGTCGAGTACAGCCTCACCCCGCTCGGCCGCGAGGCCGCCGAGCGCCTCCTGAACGTCATCGAGTGGCTCGAGGCCAACATGCCCGAGGTCATGGCCGCCCAGGCCCGCTACGACCAGGCGAAGTCCGCCCGGTGACGGTCCCGTTCCATGGTCATGGCGGCTCGGGCCCGGTACGGCCCCCGGTGACGGTCTCACCCCGCACTCGTCTTTTCCGTTATCGCGGAGTCTGATCCACGTCTCCCGTACAGAGCGTGCCTTCATGGACGAGGCGAGATGAGGAGCGAGATGGATGGGGACGTACGGCCGGGCCCCGAGACGGTCGTGGCGGCGCGGCACGGGGACCAGGCCGCACTGGACCGGCTGATCGCCGGTTACCTGCCGCTGGTCTACAACATCGTCGGGCGCGCGCTGGACGGGCACGCGGACGTGGACGACGTCGTCCAGGAGACGATGTTGCGCGTCGTCCACGGCCTGGAAGGGCTCCGGGATCCGGACAGCTTCCGCTCCTGGCTCGTCGCGATCGCGATGCGTCAGGTCCGCGACCACTGGCGCCAGGGCCGGACCGCGCCCACCGGCGGCCTGGACGGAATGGACGACGTCGCCGACCCGGGCGCCGACTTCGCGGACCTGACCATCCTGCGGCTCGGCCTGTCGGGGCAGCGCCGGGAGGTCGCCGAGGCCACCCGCTGGCTCGGCCCGGACGACCGGGAACTCCTGTCGCTGTGGTGGCTCGAAGCCGCCGGCGAGCTCACGAGGGCTGAGCTCGCCGCGGCGCTCGACCTGCCGCCCGCGCACGCGGCCGTCCGCGTACAGCGGATGAAGGCACAGCTGGAGACGGCCCGCGCCGTCGTGCGCGCGCTGCACGCGGTGCCGCGCTGCCCAGGCCTCGCCGAGCTCACCGCGAGCTGGGACGGCGTGCCGGATCCGGTCTGGCGCAAGCGGCTGGCCCGGCACTCCCGCGACTGCACCGCCTGCGGAGCGGGCTGGTCGGGCCTGGTCCCGGCGGAGCGGCTGCTGACCGGCCTGGCCCTCGTGCCCCTGCCGGCCGGCTTCGCCCTGTACGGAGCGGCGTTCCCCGGCGGCCACGCCGCGCCGGGCGGGAGCCAGGCCGGGTCTACTGGAGGGCACGCCGGGTCGGGTGCGGGGCATCCCGCGACGGCCGGAGGCCAGGTCCCGCCTGCGGGCGGGCAGGCTGGGTCCGGGGGACACTCGGCAGGCGGGTCGGCGTCGGGCTCGATGTCGGCGGGGGGACAGGGCGGCACCGGCGTTCACGGTGCCGTGGCCCGGGCCGGGCGGCTCGGCCGTGCGGTGGATCACCTCACGGCCAAGCAGGTCGCTGTGGCGGCGGGGGCGGCGGTGGTCGCCGGGGGGACCGCCATCACCGCGGCCGCCTACACCGGGAACGCCCCGACCACCGCCGAGCGCCCGCCAACCGCTGAACGCCCGCTCACGGCCGGACCGCAGCCGATTCCGTCCGCCGTGCGCAGCACGCCCGCGCACACGCGGAGCGCACGGCCCACGCGGCGCGCGAAGCCCCGGCCGGTGTACGGCAGCAACGTCGACGCCGTGGACCGTGCCCCGGCGAAGAACGCGTCCCCGGGCCGGCTGCCAGTCCGTGCCGAAGGGCGGCCGCTGGTCTTCTCCGGCAAGTGGGAGCAGCCCTTCCGCGGCTCGCTGGGCGGCCGGTACCTCATGTTCTACCGCGACGATCATCTGACGATCCGGGGGCGCGGATACTTCCAGGTCCGCTGGGAGATCGCCTACTTCAACCGGCCGGGCGTGCTCGTCATGCCCACTTGGACCGGCCTCAAGGGCAAGATCTTCCATGTCGCGTCGGGAGGCGGCCGCCGAATGGACGACGCCGTGCCCGGCGCCACGGACCGGCCCCATACCTGGATGGGCCGCCCGGACAAGGGCTACATCACCCTGCCGCAGGGCGCCCAGCAGATGTGGCAGAACGAGTTCTACTACATCGACGGCGAGGTCACCCTTCGCCAGCATGAGCGCGGGGCGGACTACAACCTGGGGATCACGCCCGTGAGCAGGGCGGACGTGGCAGCCGACATCGGCCGCGCGCCCGACCCGGCGCACGGCATCGTACGCTTCGGGCTCGTCCGCGACACCGGCCGCGACGACGCGCCGGTCCCGCAGTACGCCACCCGAGAGGACATCCTCGGCCCCGACGTGCCGCAGCGCTCCCGCCTGACCTGAGCCTCCCGGCTCGGATTCCGCCGCCCGAGCGATCCTGAACCGCCCGGCTCGTATCTCTCCGGCGACGCCGCCCTCGTCCGCGCCGGCCTGGTCGAGACCATCACGCTGCGCGTCGCCGACCAGATCCGCCGCTACCTCGACCGCCACGATCGGCGGCCGGGCGTCAGCGCCGACCCGCTCACCGCCGGCGAGCTCGCCACCCGCTTCATCCTCGCCGCGCTGCGCGGCCTCGACCCCGCCCTCCTGGACGTCATCGACGACGGCAGGCCCTAGTGTGGTGCGGATGACGCCGCCTCAGGAGCTCGCCGACCTGCCGTACGCCGAGGCCCTGTCCGCTTACGACGGGTCCTGGCACGAGGACGAGTACGACACCGTCCACGTCGACGGGCTGACGGTGCCGGAGGCCGACGTTTCTGGCGCCCGCTTCATCGAGTGCGCGGTCACCCGGACGACCTTCGAAGGCGGCCGGTTCCGGCGGGCGAGGCTCATCGATACGTGGTTCCAGGAGACCCGGATCGTCGGCGCCGACTTCGCCGAGAGCAGTTGGCAGGACGTGAGCTTCCTCGGCGGCGTGCTCGCCGGGCCCGCGCTGTTCGGCGCCGAGCTGTCGCGCGTAGTGTTCCAGGGCTGCAAGCTCGACTCGTTGAACTTCCGCGACGCCCGGCTGACCGACGTGCGGTTCGACGACTGTCTCCTGCGCGACGTCGACTTCGGCGGCGCCACGCTCCGCCGCGTCACCTTCCCCGGCTCGCGGCTCACCGGCGTGGACTTCTCGCGCGTCACGCTGGAGAAGGTCGACCTGCGCGGCGCCGAGCTCGGCCTGTCCGGCGGCGCGGAGTGCCTGCGTGGCGCCACGATCAGCACCGCACAGCTCATCGACCTCGCGCCCGCTCTCGCCGAGTCCCTCGGCATCACCGTGAAGTAGTCCGCAACCGAAGGCGCGGCATCATGGGGAGCCTCAGCCGTCGCCCGCGTCCGGCCGGATGATCGCGGGCACGATCCGGTAGTCGCGGAAGCGCTGGCACCGTCCTGTCCCCGTGGGCGGGCGATGACTCGCTCATTCCCCCATTCTGCGCCGAGGGGCAGGTCGGCGCGCGCGCGACCAAAGAGCCGTCCAGCCGCCCGGGCCGAGCCAGGAGGTGGGCACGCGCAGGCCGTGTTCGGCGATCCGGTCCCAGAACACCTCGGTGTCGGCGCCCAGTTCGCGGGCGACGGGCAGGGCATGCTGCCACGGGCCGTTCTCGTCGGACAGGTCGGTGGCGGGGTGACCGGGCACGGTGACGGTACGCGGCGGCGTGACGGGGGTGAGCGCGATCGCCGGTGCGCGGCAGGTGATCGTGACCGTGAGGGCGCAGAGCAGTGGCTCGGTCGCCCGGCGGGAGACGGCGCGGGCGATCACCGCGTCGTTCCGGCTCGCCAGGAGCGCTACCGCCCGGCGCGTACGGCGGGCCATCAGGTCGAGCGCGTGGGCGTCGGCGATCGCCGGCCGCTTGACCAGCCTGTGTAGCGCCTTGGGGAAGGGCGGGTCACCGAGCAGCGGCGCGAGCCGTTCGACGTGCTGCCGCAAGGCCGGATCCGGGGACTCGACCGCGGTTCTGAGCGGGCGAACCCCGGTGGCCGCCCACAGGCGATCGAGGTCGACGGCGCCGTCGTCCAGCGCGCGCCGGCAGGCGTCGGCCAGCTGATCCGGGCCCATCCGCCGCAGCCGGACGAGGGCGGCGTCCGGCGGGGTCCGGGCGAGGGCGGCGAACACCCCGATCACCTCCGCGTCGACTCCGTCCTGCCAGGCCCGTTCGGCGAGCGTCTCGAGGACCGGTCCGACCTCCTCGACCAGGCGGGGCCGGCGGCGTCCCCGGCCGGCCGGCTCGGGCGGACCCTCCTCCTGCGGCTCCTCGGCCGCCGCGGTCACACCGGGGAGCGTGGCGACCCAGTCGCGGAATCGCCGTTCCAGGGTCCACTCCGGCGTCGCATTGAACCTCGCCGCGATCTCCGTGACCTGCCACCCTCGTACGGCGGGCCGGCGCGGGCTCAGCTCGGCGTTGAGCAGCAGGATCCCGTCCTTGTCGTACAGGCCCGCGAGGACGCACCGGCCGGCCTGCGCGTTGTCGCGGTAGTACGGCCCGGCGATGCAGTTCCCCATGTAGTCCGACCACTCGGCCAGGGTCCGGGCGTTCCTCGCCACCCGGAACCGGGCTCCGGTGCCCGGCACGACCGTCCCGTCCAGGGCCGTCAGCGCCGCCGGGACGGTGAACTCGCCGGTGAGAGCCTCCGTGATCGCGGTGGCGGCCATCAGGCCCGCGGTGAAGTCGACCCAGGTCCGGACGCCTTTGGGCGGCGTGCCGCCGAGGGCGACGAGCTGCGCGGCACTGGAGACGGCCAGCCGGATGGAGTCCAGCCGCGGTGACAACGGCTCGGGCTCCGGCGGAGGCGGGTCATGGTCGAACCACGGAGCGCCGGTGCCGGGCGTGGCCCGCGCCGCGTCGTGCCCGTACAGCGCGGCCAGAGCGTCGATCAGCTCGGCGTACCACAGCAGGTCGCCGACCACCTCCACGTCGGCGGGGGATGCTCCCGGTGCGGCGGCGAGCCTCCGGAACAGCTGCTCCTCGTCGCCCAGCAGGGGACCCGTCCAGGGTGGGATGCCACCCCATTCGTCCGGCGGCCGGGCGGAGCCGTAGCCGGCGCCCTCACGCCAGCTCCGTAGGTCCGCCCCGGCCCAGGGACGCAGTATCTCGCGGCGGAAGGCCGTGGACTCGGCGAAGAGGCGTTCGGCCGTCTCGATGATCACTAGGGCGTAGTCGCGGGCACGCGCCAGCCGAGCCCTGACGTACGCCTCGAACGTCGCGTCGCGGGGCCGGTCGCCGGTCAGCCTACGGTCGATGTCGCGGACGTACGCGCCGGGCCGGGCCGGCAGGCCGGCCAGTCCCGGCACCGGACGCGTGCGGCCCTCGACCCGGTAGGGCTGGGCGTGGGCCGCGCGGATGACCGGCGCCGAGCGCGCCAGGCCCTCGTCGAAGCCGTGGTCGGCGACGGCCACCGCCGTACGGAGCAGGGCCGTCGCCGCGATCGCGTCCTGGAGAAGCCGGCCGAACAGGCCGTACCAGTAGTCGTCGGGCGGCACCCACCGCGCCGCGTCGGCCAGGGACGGTTCCCGAACACCCAGCCAGGCCGTGAGCCGCCGCAGGATCAGCTCGTCGTCGTCATGCCGGCGGCGTGCGCGAAGGTCGTCGACGCGGTCGCGGCGGCTCTGGGTGGCCAGCCGCCGTTCCCGGCGCGCCAGCCCGGCGTGATGCTCGAGCACGCGCGCCCACAGGTCCAGGATCAGCGCCGGCCTGCGCGGCCGGGCCACCGGCTCGAGGACCTGCCGGAGGTGCTGCGCGAGCGCGGAGGGCGGGCCCGCCGGGGTGAGATCGACACCTTCCGGTGCCCGCAGCTCGAGGACCTGTTCCACCTGCTCCGGGCCGAGGACGTCGCTGGCGGCCGACGCGAGGTGCACGGCGGCCCATCGGCCCTCACGGATCGCCCCCACCGCCGCGGCCCCGACCCGTTTGGTCACCGCGGGCCCGAACAGCGCCACCAGGAACCCCGCCCGGTCACCCAGCCTGTGGGCGTCCTCCACGCCCAGCACCCGCAGCGCGGCCAGGACCGCGTCCCGCTGATCTCCGCGCGCACCGGCCAGGCGCGCCGAACGGAACCCCGACCCGAGGTCGACCCCCGCGCCCGCCGCGACGACACCGCCGGCCTTCACCAGGCGGGTCAGCTCGGCGACCGCGCACCGGACCTCTTCACCGGTGGCCGCGGCCGGTCCCAGCGCGACGGCCGCGCCGGGCGGCATCGCGGACTCGTCCACCACCCTGGCCGGGCCCGACGACCGCGGAACCCAGACGCACAGGTCCGAGGCCACCACGCCACCCGCAAGCCGGATCTTCATCGGAGCAATCATGGCCGACGTCGCCTAACCGGGCCAACGCGGTTTTTCGGGCAGTCAGGATCCGCCTGAGGGCAGCACGGTCCGGAGCGTGAGCGAGACTCGCCGGGAGCGGGGGAGCCGGCCGTGCGGTCCCGGGTCGCTCTTGCGCGCCGCGATCGCATGCCGCCACGCGTACCGGGCCGGCCCGGTCATCACGCACAGGCTGCCCGACTCCAGCCGTACGGGGATCCGCGTCGCCCGATCGGGGTCGGTGAACTCCATCGTGACGGCCGACAGCAGGCTCACCGAGACGACGACCGGGCCGAAACACGGCACACAGTCGACGTGAGCGCTGATGCCCTGCCCCGGCAGGTACTCATTGACGATCATCTGATCGGCCGACGTCTCCATGTGACCCTCCCCGTGGAGACGCGCCACCAGGGGCAGGGCCCACTCCGGGATCGGCGGAGTGGGCTCCGACCGGCCGTCGGAGGACACGCCCCGGCGGCCGTAGTCGTAGCGATGGCCGTAGTGCTGGACGCGGCGCCGCAGCTCGCCGGACCACGCGGCCGCGTCGATCCGGGCGGCCAGGCGGCTCTGCTCTGCCGCGTCCAGCCAGTCGGGGACGTACTGGAGGCCGGGAACGGAGATCATTTCGACAATCTATTCGATTCCGTCACTCCTCGCCGGGTTATCCTCGTGCCGAAGTCAGGAGAGGGCGGAGTCGACGACGGCGCGGGCCTCCTCCTGGACGCGGGCCAGGTGGTCCGGTCCCTTGAAGGACTCGGCGTAGATCTTGTAGACGTCCTCGGTGCCGGACGGGCGGGCGGCGAACCAGGCGTTCTCGGTGCAGACCTTCACGCCGCCGAGCGGGGCGCCGTTGCCGGGGGCGTCGGTGAGCACCGTGGTGATCGGCTCGCCGGCGAGGGCGTCGGCGGTGATCTGCTCGGCGGACAGCTTCTTGAGGACCGCCTTCTCCTCCCGGGACGCGGGCGCGTCGACGCGCGCGTAGGCGGGGTCGCCGTACCGCGCGACGAGTTCGGCGTAGTTCTCGCTGGGGGAGCGGCCGGTGACGGCGGTGATCTCCGACGCGAGCAGGGCCAGGATGATGCCGTCCTTGTCGGTCGTCCACACCGAGCCGTCGCGCCGCAGGAACGAGGCGCCCGCGCTCTCCTCGCCGCCGAAGCCGAGCGAGCCGTCCAGCAGGCCGGGGACGAACCACTTGAACCCGACCGGGACCTCGACCAGGCGACGGCCCAGCCCGGCCGCCACCCTGTCGATCATGCTGCTGCTGACGAGGGTCTTGCCGACCCCCGCGTCGCCCGGCCACTCCGGCCGGTTGGCGTACAGGTAGGAGATCGCCACCGCGAGGAAGTGGTTGGGGTTCATCAGCCCGCGGTCCGGCGTGACGATGCCGTGCCGGTCGGCGTCCGCGTCGTTGCCCGTCGAGACCGCGAACTCGTCCTTGCGGGCGATGAGCGAGGCCATCGCGTACGGCGACGAGCAGTCCATCCGGATCTTGCCGTCCCAGTCCAGCGTCATGAACCGCCAGGTCGGGTCGGTGTGCGGGTTGACGACGGTCAGGTCGAGCCGATGACGTTCGGCGATCTCACCCCAGTACGCCACACTCGCGCCGCCGAGCGGGTCCGCGCCGATCCGGACGCCGGCCGCCCGGATCGCGTCGAGGTCGAGGACGGAGGGCAGGTCGTCCACGTACGCGCCGAGGAAGTCGTACCGGCCGGTGGTGTCCGCCGCGAGCGCTCGCGCGTACGGGATGCGCCGGACCTCCTTGAGGTCGGCGGCGATGAGGGCGTTCGCCCGGTCCTGGATCCAGGAGGTCGCGTCGGTGTCGGCCGGGCCGCCGCTGGGCGGGTTGTACTTGAAACCGCCGTCCGCCGGAGGGTTGTGCGAGGGCGTCACGACGACGCCGTCCGCGAGACCGGTCGTCCGGCCCCGGTTGTAGGTCAGGATGGCGTGCGAGACGGCGGGCGTCGGCGTGTAGCCGTCCCGGCTGTCGATCAGCACGTGTACGTCGTTGGCGGCGAACACCTCCAGCGCCGACACGCGCGCGGGCTCCGACAGGGCGTGCGTGTCGATCCCCAGGAACAGCGGCCCGTCGACCCCTTGACGCGTCCGGTATTCGCAGATCGCCTGGCTGGTGGCGAGGATGTGCGCCTCGTTGAAGGCGGTGTTCAATGCGGATCCGCGATGCCCTGACGTGCCGAAGGCCACGCGTTGCTCCACCCGGGAGGGGTCGGGCCGGAGGGCGTAGTACGCCGTCACCAGGCGCGCGACGTCCACCAGGTCTTCGGGCTGCGCGGGCTGCCCCGCACGCTCATGCACCATCGGATACTCCTTGACCCCGCGGGCCGTCGACGACTCCTACGCCGCCAGTCTGTCCCAGTGCCGGTGTCATAATCGAGGCGGCCTGGCGATGACCGGCGGGAACAATCGTTGAAGAGGGTTGGTTGAAGCTTCAACCAACTAGGGAAGGGCGTCATGAACCTGCGACCCACGGTCGACATCCGCCGGGCCGGCGAGCGCATGGCCACGAAGATCTCGTGGCTCGATTCAAAGCACTCGTTCTCCTTCGGGCACCACCAGGACCCGGACAACACCCACCACGGGCTCCTGCTCGTCAACAACGACGACGTGGTCAAGCCCGGCACCGGCTTCGAGACGCATCCGCACCGGGACATGGAGATCGTCACCTGGGTGCTCCGCGGCTCGCTGGTCCACCAGGACTCCGAGGGGCACAACGGCGTGATCTACCCGGGCCTGGCGCAGCGCATGAGCGCCGGCACCGGGATCCTGCACTCGGAGAAGAACGACCACCGCGGACCGGTGGGCGGCGACGAGCCGACCGAGCCCGTGCACTTCGTCCAGATGTGGGTGGTGCCCGACGAGGCCGGGATCCGCCCCGGCTACGAGCAGCTGGAGATCGACGACGAGCTGCTGCGGGGCGGCCTCGTGACCGTGGCCTCCGGGATGGAGCGCCACGAGGGCGAGACGGCCATCCGCATCAAGAACAAGTACGCGGCCCTGCATGTCGCGCGGCTGGGAGCCGGGGACAGCGTGGAGCTGCCGGACGCCCCGTTCCTGCACCTGTTCGTGCCGCGCGGCAACGTCACCCTCGAAGGCGCGGGCGCGCTGAACGAGGGCGACGCGGTGCGGTTCACCGCGACGGGCGGGCAGCGGGTGACCGCCGCCGAACCGGCGGAGATCCTCGTCTGGGAGATGCACGCCACGATCGCCGCGTGACGGGCGTGACGGGCGTGACGGGCGTGACGGGCGTGACCGGCGTGACCGGATGGCCCGGTCTGTGAGCGCGTGACCGGGTGCCGCGTCGCCGCAGTCGGCGGGCGAGCGCCTGGGGGGCGCTGCCCGCCGACATCAGGGGTCAGACCCGCCGCTCGCCGACACGGGCCAGGACGACACGGGAGAGGGAGTCCGCGCTCCGGGCCAGCAGCGGCCCGGCGATCGCGAGGATCAACACGTACGCCGCGGCGAGCGGCCCGAGGCGCGGATTCGTCCCCGCGCCGACCGCCAGGCCCGCGACGACGATGCTGAACTCTCCGCGAGGGACCAGCGCCGTTCCGGCGCGCAGGCGGCCGGCCGGACCCACTCCCGCCCGCCGGGCCGCCAGCCACCCGGTCGCGAGCTTCGTGGCCACACCGGCGATTGCCAGCGCCGCGGCGATTCCGGCGACCGGCGGCAGGTCCGCCGGATCGGTGTGCAGGCCGAAGAACACGAAGAACACCGCCGCGAACAGGTCCCGGAGCGGACTGAGCAGCTGCCGGGCGTCATGGGCGAGCGGTCCGGACAGCGCGATGCCGACGAGGAACGCCCCCACGGCGGCCGACACCTGCAGTTGCTGGGCGAGCCCGGCGACCAGGACGGTCAGCCCGAGCACCTTCAGCAGGAGCACCTCACGGCTGGGGCTCGCGACGAAACGCTGCACGATCTCGCCGTGCCGCAGCGCGACGAACAGGATCGCGCTGATCGTCACCCCGGCTGCCAGCAGCGCGAGCCCGCCGCCGAGCAGCCCCGCCCCCGCGAGCAGCGCGGTGAGGATCGGCAGGTACGCGGCCATCGCCAAATCCTCGAAGACCAGCACCGACAGCACGCTGGGAGTCTCGCGGTTCCCGAGCCGGCCCAGGTCGCCCATCACCTTCGCGGTGATCCCGGAGGACGTGACGTACGTGATGCCGCCCAGCGCCACCGCCGCCACCGGACCCCAGCCCAGCAGGAGCGCGGCTGCGACGCCGGGTGTGGCGTTGAGCACCAGGTCGGACAGCCCCACAGGGGCGGAGGTCCGTAGCGTCGTCACCAGTTCGTCGGCCGTGTACTCCAGGCCGAGGGTGAACAGCAGGAGGATCACGCCGACCTCGGCGCCGACCGAGACGAACTCCTCGCTGGTGGTCAGCGGGAGCACGCCACCGGATCCGAACGCGAGCCCGGCCAGCAGGTACAACGGGATCGGTGAGATGGAGAACCGGACCGCGACCGCGCCGAGCAGCCCGAGGCCCAGGATGATGGCGCCCAGCTCGATCAGTTGGGTGGTCGAGTGCATGGGCGGCTACCCCGTGCCCAGCAGCGCGGCGACGGCCGCGGTGCCGTCGGCGGTGCCGACCACCAGGACGATGTCACCCGCCCGGAAGACGAAGTCCGGGCGCGGGCTGGCGAGCACGTCGCCGCCGCGGACGACCGCCACGATCGACGCGCCGGTCCGGGTACGGGCCCGAGTGTCGCCGAGCGGCCGCCCGTCATAGGGCGAACCGGCGGTGATCGGCACCTGCTCACTGACCAGGCCCTCGACGTGGCGGTGCAGCTCGGTCAGGCGTTCGACGACGCGCGCGGTGCCGAGGAGCTCGGCGACCGCGCCGGCCTCCTCCGCGGTCAGCGCGATCGTCGTGGCGGCGCAGTCGGGGTCGTCCCGGTCGAAGACGACCACGTCGCGGCGGCCGCTGTGGTGGGACACGACCCCGACGCGCCGGCCGCGGGTCGTCGTGAACACGTGTTGCAGGCCGATCCCCGGCAGGGAGGTGCGTTCGATCTCCACGAGAATCCTCTCAGGCTCGTCGTGCGTCACGGGATCTCACTGGTTGTAGGCCGCGTGGACCATCGCCAGAACGTTCGCGGTGATCAGTACCGCCAGCGCCGGCAGGCCGAGACGCGCGTTGTCACGGCGGAACATCACACCGAACAGCAGCGCACCGCCGGCGACGAGGACGGCGATGGCGACGAGAAGGTAGGTCACTGTCGTTTCTCCACGTAGGACGCCGGTGTGAGGCACCGGCGGCCCGCGGACCGGCGGCATGGCGCGCCGAAGTCCGCGGACGGGGCATGGTCGGGAGACGGGCGCGCCGTCACGCGGCGAGAGCGCCCGTGTTCCGGGGAGCGGACACCCGGATACGCGCCGACGACCGGCGACCGGCTCTCGCGGCCGCCCGGTTACGCCGACGTGGAGGGAGCGGTGACCGGGGGAGCCCGGCCGCCCCGCGCCGGCCGGTCACCCGCCGGCGTACGGGAAGAGGCCCGGTGCGGCCCTCGCCACCAGACGGGACGCCCCGCCGAGATCGACGTGCCCTTCGGGTCGGCCGCCCTGAGCGGCGCCTTGCCGGCCTGCCGGTGCTCGCCGAGCCGAGGCTGGTGCCGACCGTGCTCGGCGGCGCCGGCGGCACCCGTGGCGGGCGCGGCCACCACCGTGGAGGTCAGGGGAGCGGCGCCCGAAGAGGAAGCGGAGGTGGCGTCGAAGACGTGGCCGGAACCGAGCAACAGCAGCAGTGAGACGAAGATCGCCGGAACCCACCGGCGCATCCGCTCACCGGACACGGCCGCCCTCCCCCCATCCGTCGCGACGACACACCTCACTCCGACCCTACCGGCACCCCGCCGCCCGGGGCGAAGATCACCCCTACGCGCGCCGCCCGCCTTCGTCTGCGAAGGGGGCTGTCCGAAACCGGACATCCCGCCGCCATTGACGTGGTCGTGCCGACTGAGGATCCTCAAGCAGCCGTATTCCGAAAGCTGTTCGATATCTCGGACAGGTGATCCCGGGGGCCGTCTCCGCCCGGGATCGAGCCTCGAGGAGCCGGATGTCCAGGAAGCTCTCTGCAAGGGCCGCCCTTCGACTGCTGATCGCCGTCGCCACCTTCGCCGCGACGGCCGGCGTGCCGCTCGCCACGGCGTCCGGCGTCACCCCCTCGGGGCCCGCGGCGGCGAGCGCGACCGGCGGCGACAGGAGCCTGGACTTCGACGCCGGCTGGAGGTTCGCCCTGGCCAACCCCGAGGGCATCACCGACCCGACGGGCGCGTACGCCCACGCCGCCGACCCCGGGTACGACGACTCCTCGTGGCGTCAGGTCGACCTTCCCCATGACTGGAGCATCGAACGCGACCCGACACCGACCGGCGGCACCGACGCCGGCACCGGGTTCCTGCAGGGCGGCCTCGGCTGGTACCGCAAGACGTTCACCCTGCCGCCGTCGATGGCCGGCAAGCGGATCTCCATCGACTTCGACGGCGTCTACATGGACTCCACCGTCTACCTGAACGGCCGGCAGATCGCGAACCACCACTACGGCTACACCGGGTTCGCCGCCGACCTGACCGGTTCGGTGCACACGGACGGCAGGACCCCGAACGTCGTCGCGGTGAAGGTCCAGAACCAGCTGCCGAGCAGCCGGTGGTACTCCGGCAGCGGGATATACCGGGACGTCCACCTCACCGTGACCGACCCGGTGCACGTCCAGCGGCACGGCGTCTTCGTCACCACGCCGGACCTGGAGCACACCATCGGGTCCGGCTACGCGAACGTGCACGTCCGGACGGACGTCGCCGACGAGGGCGCGGGAACCGCCCAGGTCGCGGTCGTGTCCCATGTCCAGGACGCCCGGGGCCGTACGGTGGCGCGGGCGACCTCGAACCTCACCGTGGGAGACCGGCCGGAGACCGCCACCGCGGACCTCCGGGTCGCGCACCCCGAGCTCTGGTCGACCGACCGTCCCTACCTGTACTCCCTGCGCACCGACCTGGTCGTCGCCGGTCGCACGGTCGACACGACGACGACCCGCTTCGGGATCCGGTGGTTCCGCTTCGACCCGGACAAGGGCTTCTCGCTCAACGGCCGGTACACCAAGCTGAAGGGCGTCGACCTGCACCACGACGGCGGGGCGCTCGGCGCCGCCGTCACGAAGGACACGCTGTACCGCCAGATGAAGCTTATGAAGAGCATGGGCGTCAACGCGTTCCGCACCTCGCACAACCCGCCGTCGCCGGAGATGGTGCAGGTCTGCGAGGAACTCGGGATCGTCATGATGGTCGAGGCGTTCGACACCTGGCGCACGCCCAAGGTCAAGTACGACTACGGGCGTTTCTTCGACGCCGACAGCGACGCGGACATCACGGAGATGGTGAACGCCGCCAAGAACTCCCCGTCCGTCGTCCTGTGGTCGATCGGCAACGAGATCCCCGACTCGACGTCGCCGGCCGGCGTGCCCATCGCCAAGCGGCTGATCGCGGACGTCCGGTCGATCGACACCAGCCGCCCGATCGTCATGGGCTCCGACAAGTACCGCAGCGTGCCGGCCCCCGGGTCGGCGCAGGACCAGATCCTCGGGCTGCTGGACGGGCTCGGGCTGAACTACAACACGGCGGGGTCGGTGGACGCGCTGCACGCGCGGTACCCCGGGAAGTTCTTCTTCGAGTCCGAGTCGTCGTCGGAGACCTCGACGCGCGGCGTCTACCAGGACCCCGACCAGCTCAACACCGGCGAGAACTACACCCCGGGCCGGCGCGGCACCTCGTCGTACGACAACAACCTCGCGTCCTGGACGATGAGCGGCGAGTACGGGCTGAAGAAGGACCGTGACCGGCGCTTCTTCGCCGGTGAGTTCCTGTGGTCCGGCATGGACTACATCGGCGAGCCCACCCCGTACAACGTGTTCCCGGTCAAGTCCTCCTTCTTCGGGGCCGTCGACACGGCGGGCTTCCCGAAGGACATGTACTACCTGTTCAAGAGCCAGTGGACCGACACCCCAATGGTCCACCTCCTGCCGATGAACTGGACCGACCACAAGCCGGGCGAGCGGGTGCAGGTGTGGGCCTACTCCAACGCCGACACGGTCGAGCTGTTCCTGAACGGCAGGTCGCTGGGCACGCGGAGGTTCGACCACAAGACGACGGCGGACGGGAGGGCGTACCTCGAGACGACCGAGGCCACCCACGACGACAAGAACGTCACCTCCGGGCCGTACCCGGGCAGCTACACCAGCCCCACCGGCAGCGCGGGCAAACTCCATCTGACCTGGGACGTTCCCTTCGCGCCCGGACGGCTGACCGCCGTGGCGCGGAGCGGCGGCAAGGTCGTGGCCACCGACGAGCTGAGGACCGCCGGGACGCCGTACACGGTCCGTCTCTCTCCGGACCGGAAGGACCTCGCGGCCGACGGCCGGTCCCTGTCGTACGTCACCGCCGAGGTGGTGGACGCACGGGGCGTCGTCGTCCCGGGCGCCGAGAACGCGATCCACTTCGCCGTCACCGGAGGGAGCCTGGCGGGCCTGGACAACGGCCGTCAGGAGAGCGCGGAGAACTACAAGGCCCCGACCAGGCGGGCGTGGGCCGGAAAGGCGCTGGCGATCGTCCGGGCGGGCGACCGCGCCGGCCCGGTGACGCTCACCGCGACGTCGCCCGGACTGCGTCCGGCGTCGGCGACGATCCAGGCACGTGCCGCCGCGAAGGTCGCCCAGGTCGCGGCCGTGCCTCAGGCGATCACCGTCCCGGCGGCGAGTACGCCGGCGCGCGCCACGCCCGCGGGACCCACGCGCGTCGCGGCGCCGGGGAGTACGACGGCCCCACGGAACCTGACCGCCCCCGAGCTGAGCCCCAGCGCGGACGCGAGCTACTCGGGCGCCCCCGACACGGTGCCCGCCGCGATGCTGGACGGCGTCACGACGTCCGGCGGCTGGTCGAACTACTACGACAAAGCGGCGACGGCCCTGCTGCCGTCCGTCAGCAGGGCACGCCCCGCCGACTGGATCTCGGTGTCCTGGCCGGAGCCCCACCGGTTCGGGACGATCAAGGCGTACTTCACCACCGGCTCCGGGCGCGCCCGGCCCGCCGCGATCGGCGTCACCTACCGGCAAGACGGGCGGGACGTCCCGGTGCGCCACCTGAAGATCGACTGGGCGGACGGGTCGAACCAGCCGACCACGATCACCTTCGACCCGGTGACCGCGCCGAGCGTCCGGCTCGACCTGACGAGCCCGGCGCCCGGCACCACCACGGGTTTCCTCCAGGTGGCGGAGCTTCAGGTCATCGGCACGGCGGACGGCCCGTGATCGCCCAGGCGGTCCGCGGCGGGCGGAAGGGCTGGCGCCGATCTGGCGCGGGCCCTGCCGTGACGGGCGATCGGGATCGGCTCCCGATCGCCCACCCGGAATCACCCGATCCGGGGTCGCCGGTCGCACCCGGCCGCCCGGAGACGACCGCGTCGTGCGACTGACGATAAATGCGCCATCGCATTCCGAATCGACCGCAATGCGCGGTCTCTTTCAACTGTGGCGGTAACGGACTGTAGCGTCAAGAGTGCAAACGGTAAACAATCGTTCAGCGCCCCCATTCGGCCGAATCCGGGGTGCACCACCATCGGACCGACAAGATCGCCACGAGGTCACGCTCTCCACGTACGTCACCCCGCCGAAGTGGAGCGCCTCGGGCCGGCTTGCGTCGGCCGCGCCGGCGCCGTCACTTCTTGTCGCGGCCGATCACCTTGCGGACCACGTCGCGCGTCCGGTCGGCGGCGGAGGCGAACGTGCCGATCAGGATGTTCTTGGCGGCGGACTCCACACCCGGATGCGGGTGGGTGGGCGCCGCCGCCTCCGCGGCCTTGATCGCCGCGGCGAGGCCGCGCAACTCCGGGCCGCCCATCTCCCGCAGCCGGGTGAACTCCTCGCGTTCCTCGTGCTCGGCGTGGTCGATGACGGACTTGCGGAATTCGGTGAACAGCGGTTCGAAGCCGGCCGTCGAGGTGCCCATCTTCTCCAGGGCCTGCAGGACCCGCTTACCCTCGTTCTCCTCTTGCAGTCGGGCGTCGACGATCCGGTCGCCGTCCGGGATGACCCGGCGGGCCAATGGGTGGACGACCTCCTCCTCCGCCGTCTCGTGCACGGCCAGGAAGCGGCAGAGCTTCTCGAACGCCTCCTCGCGGGCATGGCCTCTGCTCTTGTCGACCTCGTCGAAGAGGCGGCGGATCTCCTGGTGCTGGTGGATGAGCAGGTCGATCGCGTCCTTCTCCGGCATCGTCTCAGGTCGCTGAGTCATCGCGCGTTCCTTCCCCCCTGGTGTCTCCCCGTATGTGCCTATTGCGACATTGCCGGTGCTGACCTGCTTAAACGCTTGTCCGATCGGTGCCGATCCACCCGGAAAAGGGGGCTTTCCGGGCGGCCACTTTCTTCGATCATGTCGGTGGGACGACCCTGGTTTTGATCAACGATCTCTAGCCTGATCTCCAGAATGGTCACGGACGGTGACGTCCCGTCGCGTGACCGTCGTCGGAGCCCGGAAGGCGTGCCATGCCCCGCACCAGGAGACAGGCCCTAGAAGAGCGGTGGCCGTGCCGCCGTGGCTGAGGGCGGCCGGCGCGGCCCTCGCGGCGCTCGTGCTGGCCGACGTGCTGAGCGTGGCGCTCGGCCGGTACGCCCTGCGGCACGGCCTCATCGATTGGCCGGCCGTGCGAAAGGCGCACACGCGACCGACCCCGTACCTCGGCGGCGTCGCGATCGCCGCCGGCACGCTGGCCTCGGCCGCGGTCGCGATCTCCGACTGGGATCGGCGGATCGCGGTCGTCGTCCTCGCCGGCGTCGTCGTCGCGCTCGTCGGCCTGTACGACGATCTGCGGCCGACCCGCCCGGCGTTCCGGCTGGTCGTGGAGGGCGCCGCCGCCACGGCGGTGGTCCTGGCAGGGGGACGCATCGGCCTCTTCGGGCACTGGCTGGACCCCGTGGTCACGGCGGCGTGGATCGTCGTGCTCACCAACTCCTTCAACCTCCTGGACAACATGGACGGTGTGGCGGCGGCGGTCGCCGTCGGCGGCGCCTGCCCCATCGCCGCGGCGGCCTACCTGGAGGGCCAGAGCGGCCTGGCCCTGCTGCTGATGTCGCTGTCCGCGGCGTGCCTGGGATTCCTCGTGCACAACTGGGCGCCCGCCCGGATGTTCATGGGCGACGCCGGCTCGCTGTTCATCGGCTTCCTCCTGGCGACGGCCGCCGTCATGGTGCGGGTGCCCGGCGGATCTACGGCGAGGTCGGCGGAGCTCTTCCTGTTCACGTTCGTGGCGACCGTCGACACCTGCCTGGTCGTGATCGCGCGTCCCCGCGCCGGGCTGTCCTGCTTCACGGCCGGCACCGACCACGCGTCCCACCGGTTGCAGGCGATGGGGCTCACCGTCCGTCAGGTCGGCCTGGCCCTGTTCGCCATCGCGGTCGCGGCGGGCCTGTGCGGGGTCGGCGTGGCCACCGCCCGGTTGCCCGAGGTCGCAACGCTCGCGGCGGCGGCCGTCGGGGCCGCCGCGCTGATCGGGTTCCTGCTGAACGTCCCGGTGTACGCCGCCAAGGCCCACGTGCCGGAGCCGGCTTCCGTCCTCGAGACGGCGGACTCGGCGGTGGCTCATCCCGACCACCGCTCCATCTCCTCGCCGAAGCTCCGCGTCGTTCACGACGCGCCGAAAAAGCAGGTGGAAAATGCGCTCGAATAGCATCGACGCCGACCGACCCGTTTTCTCAGCGAGGTGACGCAGAGAATGGACATCAGTTACCAGGAGACCCAAGACCGTCTCGCGAACCGCATCCGCGCCCACAAACTCTTCGGGAACTTCGAGATCGGTGATTGGATCGATGCCTTTCTCGCCTGGAACCGGCCGCGCCATGTCCTTGACCTCGGGTGCGGGGACGGCAACCACCTCGGTCTCTTCCTGCGGCACGTCGGCGAGGACGGCACCGTGACCGGGATCGACCGCGACGGCGGACTGATCGAGCGGGCGAGCGGGCGCCATCCGGACGCCGGCAACCTCGCCCTGCACATCGGGTCGATGGACGACAAGCTGCCGTTCGCCGACGGGTCCTTCGACCTGTGCACGGCGAACTTCTCGATCTACAACGCCCAGGACGCCGACTTCACGCTGCGTGAACTGCACCGGGTGCTGGTGCCCGGGGGTGAGCTGGTGATGGTCGGTCCCGGCCCGGGCAACGTCATGGAGCTGTACGAGTTCAACGAGAAGGTGACCGGTCGCCGGGTCGACGAGAAGACGCTGCGGCGTACCGAGCGCATCGTCAAGGAATTCCTGCCGCGCTCGCTGCAGATATTCGGCCGGGTCCGGGCGGAAGTCCTCAATTCAGTCCTCACCTTCCCGGATCGGGAGGAGTTTCTCCGCTATTTCTGTTCGACCCTTCTCTACGAGGAGATCGCCGAACGTGAGGGTTACTCGCTCGACGCGCTCAAGGCCTACTGCCCGGCGAGCGGCGAGATGCTCGTGTCGAAGGAAATGGTCGCCGTGACGGCGACGAGATGATCCCGGCGGAAGGCGAGTGGCACATGACCATTGACTGGGCGGACCAGCGGCTCCTCGTGGTCGCTCCCCATCCCGATGACGAGCTCCTGGGCTGCGGCGCGCTCATGAGCCGGGTGAAACGCGCCGGGGGCGAGGTGTTCGTCCTCTTCGTCACAGTGGGCGACACGCGTGACTTCTCGCGGACCGGCCGCTCGACCGGCCGCGAACGCGAACGCGAGATCGACGACGTCGCGAAGTACGTCACCCTGGACGGTCACCACCTGGCACTGCCGGGCGAGGAGTTCCACCTCAGGCTCGACCAGCTGCCCCAGCAGCGTCTGATCGACCTCATCGAGCGCGACGGCCCGCTCGCCGTCTCCCAGATCCGTCCGTCCGTCGTCCTGATCCCCGAGCTCAGCAGCTACAACCAGGACCACCGCGCCGTCGCCGCGGCGGCGATCACCGCACTGCGACCGGGCCCCCGGCGCGACCGTCACCAGCCGGACCTGATCCTCATGTACGAGGAGGTGGCCGACGGCTGGAGCGGCGAGACGGTCTCGCCCCGGAACTTCCACGTCGTCGTCGAGCCGGTCGACCTCGACCGCAAGATCGAGGGGCTCCGCCGCTACACGAGCCAGTGGCGCACGCACCCGAACACACGGTCGGAGGAGGCGCTCCGTGCGCTCGCCGCGATCCGCGGAGCGCAGTGCGGCGAGCCGCTGGCCGAGGCGTTCCACTGCCTGCGCTGGAAGGGCTGACGACCCACTCCCCGTCGCGGCGCGTCCATGGAGGCGTCGGCGCGGGACGCTCGCCTCCTGGACGGACCCTGCGGAAGCACGAACCACGCCGGCGAGCCCCGGCCGCGACCGGCGACCGCGTCGGCCGACCGGCGGCCGCGTCCGGCTCGGTGCGGATTGCCGGCGAGCCCCAGCCACGACGGCGACCGCGTCGCGACCGGTACGCCTCGGCCGCGTCCGGATCAGTGTGGATTGCCGGCGAGTAGCTCGCTGAGCAGATCGTCGAGGCTGACGATGCCGAGGAACGGGTCGTCGGAGGTCGCGACGAGGGCGAGCTGGGCCCGCGCCCGTCGCAGCCTGCTCACGGCGGCCAGCACGGTGGTGCCCGGCGCCAGCGTGGGCAGCGGATAGGTCATGTCCGCGGCGGCCCGGCCGGTGGCCGCGCGGGGGAGGGCGTCGCGCACGTGCAGCAGGCCGAGGATCCCGGCCCTGCCGTCCCGTACGAGCAGCCGGGTGTGGCCGCTCGCCGCGGACGCCCGCCGGATCTCCTCGGGGGCGGCGTCGGCGGGGACCACCGTCACCTGCTCGGCGGGCACGACCAGGTGGTCGATGCCCGCGTTCCGCGTGGTGATGGCCCGGCCCAGCAGGTCGTGCTCGGCGTGGTCGATCAGCCCCAGCCGGCGCGACTCGCCGATCAGGTGGGACAGCCGTTGCGGGTCGGCGGGCGCCTCCGCCGCATCCCGTGGCCGTACGCCGACGAGCCGGAGCAGGCCGTTGGTCACCCCGTTGAGGGCGGCCAGCAGGGGCCGCGACAGCCGCGCGAACCCGCGGAACGGGACCGCGAGGACCAGGGCGGACCGCTCGGGATGCGCGATCGCCCAGGACTTCGGCGCCATCTCGCCGACGACCATGTGCAGGAAGGTCACCACGCCCAGCGCCAGCGTGAACGCCACCGCGTGCCCGGCCGCCTCGGGGACGCCGAGGGCCGCCAGCGGCGCGTCGAGCACGGACTCGAAGGTCGGCTCGGTGACGACGCCCAGCCCCAGGGAGCACATCGTGATGCCCAGCTGTGCCCCCGCCAGCATGAGCGACAGCTCGTCGATCCCGGCGACAGCCGCCCGTGCCGCCCTACCGCCGCGCGCGGCTGCCCGCTCGAGCCGGGGGCGTTTCGCGGCGACGAGCGCGAACTCCGAGGCGACGAAGAAGGCGTTGCCGGCCAGCAGCAGGAGCGTGACCAGCGCGGAGGTCAGCGGGTCCACGACGCCTCCCCGTCAGGTGCGGCGGTGGCGAGCGGAAGGGCCCGCAGCCGTACGGTCCGGGCGACGCGGCGGCGCACCGCGAGGACCTCGATCTCGGCGCGTCCCGGCGGACCGTACCCGGGGTCGAGCTCCACCTCGATCCGGTCGCCGGCGCGCGGCAGCCGGTGGAGGTTGGTCATGACCAGTCCGCTGAGGCTGTCGTAGGCGGCGTCGGCGGGCAGCGCCAGCCCCGTCAGGTCGCGGACCTGCGCGATCCGCGTCGCGGCGTTCAGCACCCAGACCCCCTCGCCGCGCGTCGGGTCCGCCTCCGCGGCGTCGTTCTCGTCGGCGATCTCGCCCACGAGCTCTTCGGCGATGTCCTCAAAGGTGAGGATCCCGGCCAGGCCGCCGTACTCGTCGACGACGGCGGCGAACTCCTGGCGGGCCTCCCACATCCGGGCCGTGACCTCGTGGACCTCGAGCGTGTCCGGGACGAGCAGCGCCGGGCGCATCATCGTCTCGACCGTCCGGTCGTCGCCACCATCGGCGTCGAGGGCGGCGAGTTCGCGGACGCCGACGACGCCGACGACGTCGTCGATGTCGCCTTCCCAGACCGGATAGTCGGTGTGGCCGGCGCGGGCGACGAGGTCGGTCAGCTCCGCCACGGTCGTGGTCCGCGGGACGGCGACGACGTCGGGGCGGGGCACCATGACCTCGGCCGCGGTGCGCTCCCGGAAGGTCAGCGCGCGCTGGAGCAGGTCGGACAGGTCCGGCGGCAGGTGGCCCGCTCGCCGGGACTCGCCGATGATGTCGCCGAGCTCCTCCAGGGTCGCCCCGTGGTGCAGCTCCTCCACGGGCTCGACTCCGAACAACCGCACCAGCCGGGCCGCGGTGGTGTCGAACAACCGCACCAGCGGGCCGGCCACGGCGAGGTAGGCCAGCGTCGAGGCGGCCAGGGCCTTGGCGACCGGTTCGGCCCGGGCCAGCGACAGGTTCTTGGGCAGCAGTTCGCCGAGCACCATCTGGATCACGGTCGCCAGCAGGAACCCCGCGACGACCGCGACGCCGTCGGCCCCGCCGCCGGACAGGCCCAGGTGCCCGAGTGCCGGGGCGATCAGCGCGGACATGGCGGGTTCGGCGATGAAGCCGACGATCAGGGCGGTGACCGTGATGCCCAGCTGGGCACCGGACAACATGAACGAGAGCCGGCTCATCACGGTCAGGGCCCGCGCGGCCCGCTTGTCGCCGTGCTCGGCCTCCGTGCTGAGCGCGGCCCGGTCGGCGGAGACGAAGGCGAACTCCTGGGCCACGAAGTAACCGGTCGCGGCCGTCAGCGCCAGGATGGCGACGACGCCGGCCAGGGCGCTCACCACCGTGGTGCCCCCGGACTGGAAGGGTCCGACGCCGCGGACACCACATCCCCCCTCATCGGTTCGATCCTCATGACGTCAACGACCCGGCTCCGCCCCGATGTTCCCCCCCGAAGCGATCACCTCAAGGGAACCTCAAACCTCTTCCCGGAGGCGCTCCGCAGTGGCATCGTCCTGTCCAGGGGACGCGGAGCAGCCAGGACTCGCTCCCGACACGCCCGTGTAACGAGCTGGAAACGTGTGTGACATGTGCTTGACATGACTTCTCGCGCGGTGGCAATTTGAACGATCAAATCGCCACGGTTGTGACGGAAACTTCCGAATCCGACGCAAGGGAGAGGCATGAGCGGCCGAAACGCGAACGGAGTCACGATCTCCGATGTCGCCGCGGCCGCCGGTGTCTCGCGCCAGACCGTATCGAACGTGCTCAACGCTCCCGCGCGGGTGGCGCCCGAGACGGCCGAGCGCGTGCGGCAGGCCATCGAGCTGCTCGGCTACCGTCCGAACCGCGCCGCGCAGAACCTGCGCGAGCGCGCCAGCCGGTGCATCGGACTGAAGATCGCCGCGCCGATCGGCGTGAGCAACTTCCTGGACCGCTTCCTCTACGCCCTCACGTCGGCGGCCGGGGCGGCCGGCTACCACCTCCTGCTGTTCGCCCCGACGGCCGTGGACGAGGAACTCGCCGTGTACGAGGACCTGATTCGCACCGGCACGGTCGACGGCTTCGTGCTGGCGGACGTGTCGGCCAAGGACCGGCGGCTGCCGTGGTTCGCCGAGCGCCGCATCCCCTTCGTCTGCTTCGGCCGGCCCTGGGGACAGGAGAACGGGCCGTACACCTGGGTGGACGTCGACGGGGCGTACGGCATCGAGCAGGCCGTCGACCATCTCGTCGTGCGCAGGCACCAGCGGATCGCCTATCTCGGCTGGCCGGAGGGCACCGGGTTCGGCGACGAGCGGCGGAAGGGCTGGCTGCGGGCCATGGAACGGCACGGCCTGCCGGTCGACGGCCTGATCGGCGTGTGCGCCGAGGGCGTCGCCGTCGCGGCCGAGGCGGCCGAGCGGCTCATGCGGTCGCCCACGCCGCCGACCGCCTTCGTGTGCGGCAGCGACACCCACGCGGTCGGGGCCAGGCTCGCCGGAGGCCTGGACGCGGACGGCCGCCCGCGGGTCGAGGTCGTGGGCTTCGACGACTCACCGGCCGCGACCTTGATCTCACCCCGGATGTCGAGCATCCGGCAGCCGCTCGACGAGGTCGCGCACCGCGTCGTCGGCCTGCTCAAGGCACGGGTCCAGGGCAGTGATTCCCCGCCCGAGGGGGTGATGTTGCGTCCAGAACTCGTGGCACGGGAGTTACGAAGACCGACATCCGACCCCTGTAGTGAACAACCCCGAGGATGGAGTAAAGGTGGCATCCATATCGAAGATGGCCCGCTGGACCGTCGTCGCGACGAGCGTCGCGGTGATGGCCGCAGGGTGTGGCGGTAGCAAGAGCGACGACAAGGGCTCCAAGAACGCCGGTGCGCTGAGCGGCCGCGGGCCGATCACGCTGGCGACCGGTAAGGACACGTCGGGCAACCTGCAGAACCTGGTCAACGCCTGGAACCAGCAGCACCCGAAGGAGCAGGCCCGGATCGTCGAGCTGCCCGAGGACGCGGACGCGCAGCGGCAGCAGATGGTGCAGAACGCCCAGACCAAGTCCAACGCGTACAGCGTCCTGAACCTGGACGTCGTGTGGACGGCGGAGTTCGCGGCCAACCGGTGGGTCACGCAGCTGCCGAAGACGCAGTTCGACCTGACGAAGTTCCTCCCGTCGGCGACCAAGACCGCCGAGTACCGGAACAACCTGTACGCCGCCCCCTGGAAGACCGACTCCGGTCTGCTGTACTACCGCAAGGACCTGCTGGACAAGGCGGGCATCACGGCGCCGCCGAAGACCTGGGCGGAGATGCAGCAGGACTGCGCCAAGCTCAAGGGCAACAACTGCTACGCCGGCCAGTTCGAGAAGTACGAGGGCCTGACGGTCAACTTCTCCGAGGCCGTCAACAGCGCCGGTGGCGTGGTCGTCGGCGAGGACGGCAAGCCGAACGTCAACACCCCGCAGGCCAAGCAGGGCCTGAACTTCCTCGTCCAGGGCTTCAAGAGCGGGATGATCCCCAAGGAGGCCATCAGCTACAAGGAGGAGGAGTCCCGCCGCGCGTTCGAGAAGGGCAACCTGGTCTTCCTCCGCAACTGGCCGTACCAGTACGCCCTGTCCAACAAGAAGGGTGACTCCAAGGTCGTCGGCAAGTTCGCCGTCGCCCCGCTGCCGGGCCTGAGCGGCCCCGGCTCGCCGACCCTCGGCGGCCACAACCTGGCGATCTCCGAGTTCGCCCCGAACAAGGCCACCGCGCTGGACTTCATCAAGTACCTCACCAGCGAGCAGACCGAGCGCGCCAACCTCATCGCGTCCTCCGAGGCCCCGACGCTGGCGTCGCTGTACGACGACCCGGAGCTGCAGAAGAAGTTCCCCTACCTGCAGACGCTCAAGGCGTCCCTCCAGAACGCCAAGCCGCGGCCGCAGGCCGTGCGGTACAACGACGTGACCGCCGCGATCCAGGAGGCCGCCTACTCGGCCCTCACCGGCAAGTCGACCACCGACCAGGCACTGGCCGACCTGCAGACCAAGCTCGGACAGCTCGTCACGCCATAGCCGTGCCCCGTGGCGGGACGCCCGCCGTCCCGCCACGGGCCCCGAGGAGGGCTCCATGACCACTACTACCGCCGAACCGGCAGCCGCGGCGCCGGTAAAGCAGAACAAGCGCGATGTCCAGGGCTCGGGTCGCCTGGCCGCCGTGCTGCTTTCGCCGACCTTCCTGGTTCTCGCCCTGGTCGTCGGCTACCCCATCGTCGAGGCGCTTCGCGAGTCGCTCTACCAGAAGAACCAGGGCCTCGACGCCAGCGGCTTCGTCGTCAGCGGCGACAAGTTCGTCGGCCTCAAGAACTACACCGACATCTTCACCGGCGTGAAGTCCGACGCCTTCTGGAACGCGTTCTGGAACACCACGTTCTTCACCGTCACCAGCGTGATCATCGAGGTCGTGCTCGGCATCGCGATGGCGCTGATCATGCACCGGGCGTTCCGCGGCCGGGCCTTCGTCCGGGCGAGCATCCTCGTGCCCTGGGCGATCCCGACCGCCGTGTCCGCGCTGCTGTGGCGCTGGGTGTTCCAGGCCGACGGCGTGGCCAACGCGATCATCGGCCACCAGGTCCTGTGGACCACCGAGGGCTTCCACGCGAAGGTCGCCGTCATCATCGCCGACACGTGGAAGACCGCGCCGTTCGTCGGCCTGCTCGCCCTCGCCGGCCTCCAGCTGATCCCCGCCGAGGTCTACGAGGCCGCCAAGGTCGACGGGGCGAGCGCGTGGCACACGTTCCGTAAGATCACCCTGCCGCTGATCAAGCCGGTCCTGCTCGTCGCCGTGCTGTTCCGGCTGCTCGACGTGCTGCGGATGTTCGACCTGCCGTTCGTCCTGATCGGCGCGCACAAGGACTCGGTGAACACCCTGTCCATGCTCGCCTACGACGAGGCGAACAACCTGCGGTACGGCCCGGCGGCAGCGTTCGCCACGATCCTGTTCGTTTACGTCGTGGTCATCGCGTACGCCTTCGTGAAGCTGCTCGGTGCCGACATCATCGGCGAGGCGCGGTCGCGTAAGTCCGCGACGTCCAAGCGAGCCAAGAAGGGGGCGCGTGCCGCCCGGGAGGTAACGGCATGACCGCCATTTCCACTACAAAGTCGGGGTCCACCGGACGCGGGGGCGTCAACCTGCGGAAGGTGCTCTCGTACCTCGGCATGATCGTCGTGGCGCTCTACTGTCTGGCGCCGTTCTACTGGATGGTCGTGTCGGCCTTCCGGCGGCCCGAGGACCAGTTCAGCAACTCGCCGATCCCCCTGCCGTTCTCGATCAAGAACTTCACGGTGGTGTTCAAGCCCGACGTCGGGTTCGGGCGGGCGCTGCTGAACAGCCTCGTCGTCGCGGGCGCGACGACGGTGCTCACGCTGGTCGTCGGCACCTTCACCGCGTACGCGCTGGCCCGGCTGGACTTCCGGTTCAAGAACATCACGCTCGGCATCATCGTCGCGACGTCGATGTTCCCGACGATCTCCCTGCTCGTCCCGCTGCTGCACCTGTTCACCGACATCAAGTGGATCAACACCTACCAGGCGATGATCCTGCCGAGCCTGTCGTTCGCGCTGCCGCTGGCGGTCTGGAACCTCACCGCGTTCTTCCGGCAGATGCCGTTCGAGCTGGAATACGCGGCGATGGTCGACGGCTGCACACGCGGCCAGGCATTCCGGAAGATCATCGTTCCGCTCGCGGCGCCGGGCGTCTTCACCACCGCGATCATCGCGTTCATCGCCGCGTGGAACGAGTTCATGATCGCACTGAGCATGGTGAACAAGAAGGAGATGCAGACGGCCACCGTGTCGATCTCCAAGTTCACCGGAGCGTACGGGTTCGACCAGCCGTTCGGCACGCAGATGGCGGCCGGCGTGCTCGTCACCGTGCCGCTCGTCATCGTCGTGCTGGTCCTCCAGCGCCGCATCATCGCCGGTCTCACCTCCGGCGGCGTGAAGTAGCGCGACGCAGTCCCCCCACCCCCCGAAGGGAAACCATCCCTTAACCCCCGAAGGGAAACCGTGTACGTCAACGCCCCCTGGTGGCGCAGCGCCGTCATCTACCAGATCTACATTCGCAGCTTCGCCGACGCGAACGGTGACGGGATCGGCGACATCGCCGGCATTCGGTCCCGGTTGCCGTACCTGCGCGACCTTGGCGTCGACGCCGTCTGGATCACGCCGTGGTACCCGTCGCCGATGGCCGACGGTGGCTACGACGTGGCGGACTACACCGATATCGACCCGATGTTCGGGACCCTGGCCGACGCGGACGCCCTGATCGGCGACGCGCACGACCAGGGTCTCAAAGTGATCATCGATATCGTTCCCAACCACACCTCCGACCGGCACACGTGGTTCCAGGCCGCGCTCGCGGCCGGCCCGGGCAGCCCCGAGCGCGACCGGTACGTCTTCCGGACCGGTCGCGGGGCCGACGGCGAGCTGCCGCCGAACGACTGGCGCAGCACGTTCGGCGGCGCGGCCTGGACCCGGGTGCCGGACGGAGAGTGGTACCTCCACCTGTTCGCCCCCGAACAGCCGGACCTGAACTGGGAGAACCCCGAGGTCCGCGCGGAGTTCGAGCGGGTGCTGGCGTTCTGGTTCGACCGCGGCGTCGATGGCTTCCGCATCGACGTCGCGCACGGCCTGATCAAGCAGGACGGCCTGCCGGACCTCGGCGGCGAGGAAGAGGACGTCCTCGAGCCGACCACGCGCCTCGACCACCCGCACTGGGACCGCGACGGGGTCCACGAGATCTACCGCGGCTGGCGGCGGGTGGCCGACCGTTACGACGGCGACCGCACGTTCGTGGCGGAGGCGTGGGTGGGGAGCCCGGAGCGGCTGGCACGGTACGTCCGCCCCGACGAGCTGCACACCGCCTTCAACTTCGACTACCTGCGGGCCTCCTGGGACGCCGCGAACCTGCGCTCCGTCATCGACGGGAGCCTGGCCGCCCTGGCCCAGGAGGACGCGCCGGCCACCTGGGTGCTGTCCAACCACGACGTGGTCCGCCACGTCACGCGGTACGGCCGGAGCGACACCGGCGGGCGCGGTCCCCAGGGCGACGTCGAGGAGCCCGTCGACCTGGAGCTCGGCACCCGCCGGGCGCGCGCCGCCGCGCTGCTCATGCTGGCCCTGCCCGGCGGCGCGTACGTCTACCAGGGCGAGGAGCTCGGCCTTCCCGAAGTCGAGGACCTGCCCGAGTCGGCCTTGCAGGACCCGGTTTGGGAACGTTCCGGCCACACGTCCCGTGGCCGTGACGGCTGCCGGGTGCCGATTCCGTGGTCCGGTGACGGTGAGCCGTACGGATTCGGCCCCGACGGGAGCACGCCGTGGCTTCCGCAGCCGGAGTCCTGGAAGGGCTACTCCGCCGAGGCGGAGGCCGGCGATCCGGCCTCCATGCTCGAGCTCTACCGGTCCGCGCTGCGGCTCCGGCACGAGCGCGCAGCCCTGGGCGACGGCGGCCTGACCTGGGACGACGACGCTCCAGAGGGTGTGCTGCGGTTCACCCGCGCTCCGGGCTTCGCCTGCGTCGTCAACCTGTCCGGCGAGCCGTACCAGCTGTCGGCCGACACCGAGGTGCTGCTCGCCAGCGGTCCGCTCGACGGCGGCCTGCTGCCCACGGACACCGCCGCCTGGCTCGCGGTGTCCGACTGACCGGTCTGTCGCGAAGTCCCCGTTCGTAGCACAGCGGGGCTTCGAGAAAGGCCCTGGTTTTATCCATCTCGGGGGTCGTCCACGAGAGGTGTTTGCTGATGAGAAGACGAGTCCTACGACCCGTCTCCGCTGTCGCCGCCGCGCTGGTCCTGATCGCCGGGACCGTCGCCGCGCGGACCGCCCCGGTCCGCGCGGCGACGAGCGGTGGCGCGTCGGCCGTCCCGGCCGAACTGTCGGAGACCACCCGCCTGCCGGACCGGCGCTCCGTCGTCGTCGGGGACCGGTTCTACTCCGTGTCCACCGAGGACGGGCTCTACCCGGCGGCGGGCTGGCACATTAACGGAGAGATGGGCGGGCTCTGGACCCCGCCGCTGAAACTGCTCGACGGCGTCTGGTTCGGCCTGGACGGCGCGTGGCTCGGTAAGCAGGCCACGGCCGAGCGGTTCACCGCCGGGCACGGCTACACCCGCATCGCCTACCGCGCGGCGGACGGCGTGCAGGCCGAGCGCACGGACGTCGCGCCCGACGGCGTACGGGCCGGGCTCATCGGCATCACCCTCAGCTCCGCGTCCCGCAAGACCGTGCGGCTCGACGTCGACGCGCACTCGGAGCTGATGACCGCCTACCCGTGGGGCTGGACAACGCCCGACCAGCAGGCGAACAACCTGCCGGACACCGGCGCGTACGAGAACGGCGGGCTGGTCTTCCGCGAGCAGGGCACCCCGAACGTCCCGAACGCGCCCCGGCACGACTACGCCGCGCTGGTCTCCGCCGACCGCACCCCGGTCGCGCACCAGCTCGGTCCCGACCACCGGGGACCGCAGGACCCGGCCGTCGTCTGCCCCGCGAGCGGCGACCAGCCCAAGCGCTGCGACGACACGGCGTTCGGCAAGGGCACCGGCGGGCGGCTCTCGTACGACGTCACCGTCCCGGCGGGCGGCAAGTCCACCGTCTGGCTCGCGGTCGCCGGCTCGGACCACGGCATGTCCGAGGCGCAGGGCGCGCTGCGCACCGCGCTGAAGAACCCGGCCGGCCTGCTGGCCCGGAAGGTCGCCGCACGGCGCGCGGTCGCCGCGAACACCGTCGTCGACCTGCCCGGCGACCGGCTCCTGCAGCAGAGCGTCGAGTGGAGCAAGCAGAACCTCGCCGACTCCGTGCAGGAGGCCCGCGACCTGCAGCTGCGGGTCACGCACGAGGGCAAGGACTTCCCGGCGCCCAAGGGCACCGTCGCCAAGGCCCGCTGGCTCGGCGCCGGCTGGCCGGACTACCCGTGGCTGTTCGGCACCGACGGGGAGTACACCGCCTACGCGACCGTGGCGGCCGGGCAGTTCTCCTCGATCGAGGACCACCTGCGGGCCGTCCGTGACACCAGCGACATCGTCAACGACCGCAGCGGCAAGGTGATCCACGAGGTCGTCTCGGACGGTTCGGTCTACTTCGGCGCGAACGGCGAGGCCGGCAACACCGACGAGACCGCGAAGTTCCCCAGCGCGGTCGCGCTGCTGTGGCGCTGGACCGGTGACCGGGCGTTCCTCGACTCGATGTACGACTTCACGAAGCGCAACATGCACTACATCGTGGAGAAGCTGGACAGCGACGGCGACGGCTGGCCCGAGGGCTCCGGCAACGTCGAGCGTCCCGGCATGGGCGTCGAGAAGCTGGACAACGCCGTGTACACGATCCGTGGTCTGCGGGACCTGGCCGACCTGGCCACCGCCGAGGGCGACGGCGCCACCGCCGCCTGGGCGGGCGGGCACGCCGATGCGCTGGAGAAGAAGTTCGAGGGAGCCTGGTGGTACGGCGGCGACACCGCCCAGTACGCCGACTCCATCGACAAGTCCGACGACCCGGCCAACGACAACACGAAGATCTTCCAGCGGCACTGGATCGGCGTGACCCCGATGGACGCCGAACTGGTCCGTCCCGGTCAGGTCACCCGTCCGCTCGCCGACGACCAGCACGCCCAGACGGCGCTGGCCCGGCGCGAGCAGTCCTGCTACACCGGCACGACCGGGCTCTACCACACGGGCACCGGCCCGACCTCGGCCGACGGCGGGAACAAGGGACCGTCCTGTGACGGCGTCGTCTCGTCCGTGCAGAGCGACCGCGAGGTCTTCTCGCTCGGCAACGGGATCATGGCCGTCGCCGAGGGCAACTACGGCCGCCTGGCCCAGCAGCGGACGTACACCACCGACAACGCCCGGATCCAGCTCGACCCGTCGCTGTGGGAGATGCCGGGCGCCATGCCGGAGATCGCGCCGAGCCCCGACTTCGACCCGGCGAACATCGACCGTCCCCTGACCGGACGCTCGATGGTCCTGCAGGCGTGGGGCGCGTACGGCAACCTGTGGCCGGTCGTCCACCAGCAGCTCGGCGTCTCCCCGGACATGGGCCGGGCGCGGCTGGAGGTCGTCCCGCAGGTGCCGCCGGGCCAGCCCCGGGTCGCCGGGCGCGACATCCGGGTCGGCGCCGGCGCGGTCGACGTGGCCGCCGAGGCCGCCGGCAAGTCGCTGCGCACCACCGTGACCGGCCGGTCCGCCAAGGCGAGCCTGCTGATCGGGCAGGTCCTGCCGAGCGGTGCGACGGTCGCGTCGGTGACCCTCGACGGGCACGCGGTGAAGTACCAGGTCCGGAAGACCGCGCGCGGCACCGAGGTCGTGGCCGACGCCGGATCCGTGAGCGGCACCGCCGTGCTCGCCGTGACCCTTAGATGAAAACCCGTGGGGACGCCCCTCGGGGCGTCCCCACGGACTCCCACCCCCCGGAGTTCCCCGTGTCCCAGTCCCTCCAGGACCACCTCACCTGCGTGGCCGCGCCCGCCATCTGGCTCTCCCCGCCCGGCGGGCAGCTGACCGGCGGCGCCGACGGGCTGTACGTCGCCGACCGCCGGGTCCTGTCACGGCTCGTGCTCACCCTCGACGGGGCCGAGCCCGAGCCGGTCGACGCGACCCCGCTCGGGGCGGACGGCGCGCGGTTCACCGCGAAACTCGGTGACCTGACGATCGAGCGGACCCGTACGGTCGGCCGCGACGGCGGCACCGAGGAGATCCGCGTCCGGAACGCCGGAGCCGAGCCGGTCACGGTGGCCGTCGCGGTCGAGGCGGCCGCCGACCTGGCCGAGATCAGCGACGTCAAGGCCTGGAGCGCCGGGGAGCCGGGCAGGTCGGGCGATGGCGGAGGCCTTCGGCCGGATGCGACGCCGCTGCGCGACGGGATCGCGCACACCGGAGCGGACGGCTACACGGTGCTGCTGACCGGGCGCCTGCGGGCCGAGCCGACGCTGGCGCCGGGGGAGGCGTTCACGACCACGCTGACCGTACGGGCGACGCCTCCGCCGGTGGAGGGGTTCCGGCCACTGCCGCCGGGTGCGCCGCCGCCCTGGTCGGCCGCGCCGCTCACCGTACGGTCCGCGGACCGGCGCCTGGACGCGCTGGTCGGCCAGGGGATCGCGGACCTCGGCGCGCTGCTGCTCGCCGACGAGAACGACCTGTACTGCGCGGCCGGCAGCCCGTGGTACCTCACACTGTTCGGCCGGGACTCGCTGTGGACCGCCCGGCTGGCGCTCCCGCTCGGGTACGAGTTGGCCGCCGGGACGCTGCGGGCCCTGGCCCGGCACCAGGGCGTCCGCCACGACCCGGAGACCGAGGAGGCGCCCGGCAAGATCCCGCACGAGCTGCGGCCCGTGCACGCCGCGGGCTGGCTGCCGCCGGTGTACTACGGCACCGTCGACGCCACGCCGCTGTTCGTCACCACGCTCGCGGAGGCGTGGCGGTGGGGGATGCCCGCCGCCGAGGTCGAGGCGCTGCTGCCCGCCGCCGAGCGGGCGCTGGACTGGCTCGAAGGCTTCGGCGACGCCTTCCTGTCCTACACCGGGTCGCCGGACCGGCTCGTCAACCAGGGCTGGAAGGACTCCACCGACGGTGTCCAGCACGCCGACGGCCGTCTGGCCGAGCCTCCGGTCGCCCTGTCGGAGGTGCAGGCGTACGCCTACCAGGCCGCCATGCTCGGCGCCGACCTGCTCGACGCGTTCGGCCGGCCGGGCGGCGAACGCCGCCGGGAGTGGGCGGCCGCCCTCGCGGAGCGGTTCCGGGCGCGGTTCTGGGTGGACGGGTATCCGGCGATCGCGCTGGACGGCAGGGGAGAGCCGGTGGACGGCCCGGCCTCCAACATGGGGCACCTTCTCGGCACCGGCCTGCTCACCCCGGCCGAGGAGGACCGGGTGGCGCCCCGGCTGGCCGAACTGGACTCCGGCTGGGGGCTGCGGACGCTGGGTACGACTTCGGCGGGCTTCGACCCGCTGTCGTACCACCTGGGCTCGGTCTGGCCGCACGACACCGTGATCGCCGTGCTCGGCCTGGTCCGGGCGGGTCACCCCGACGTCGCCGCGAGCCTGGCGCGCGGCCTGATCGCCGCCGCGCCGAGCTTCGACTACCGGCTGCCCGAGCTGTTCGGCGGCCAGGACGCCCCGCCGGGCCACGGCTCCGCGCACGGCCGCCGGACGGTCTCCCATTCCAGGCACAGCGGCCCGGCCGGCCGGACGGACGACGGCAGGTCGGTGGGCCCCGTGCCGTACGCCGCGGCATGCCGGCCCCAGGCATGGGCCGCCGCAGTCTCGCCGGCCCTGGTCACGGCGCTCCTCGGACTGGACGTCGACGTGCCGTCCGGCCGGCTGACCGTGTCCCCGCTGCGCGACTTCGGCGCGCTGTCCGTGAGCAACGTGCGCGTCGGCGACGCGACCCTTTCTGTCGACGTCGATCCCCAGGGCGCCGTGTCGCTCATCGGCGTGCCGCCGGGTCTGACGCTGGAGCTCTGAGCCGCGGCGGTCTTGACGGGCGGTACGGGTGCCAGACGAGGGGAGGGCGATGAGGATCGCGGTCACCGGGGGGACCGGTCGGATCGGCGGTCGCGTGGCGCGACTGCTGGCCGACGAGGGACGCCACGACATCGTCGCGCTGTCCCGGCGGACCGCGCCCTACGACGAGCCGGAGGCGTTGCGCAAGGCGCTGGACGGGGTCGACACGCTCGTGTTCGTCTCCAGCGACGGCGAAGCCGCCCGGGTCGTGGTCCACCACCAGAACGTCCTGGACGCGGCGGTCCGCTGCGGGGTCGGCCACGTCGTGCTGCTCAGCGGCCTCGACGTGGACCTCGACTCGCCGTTCTGCTACGCGTTCACCAACGGCCGCACCGAGCGGTCGCTGCGCGCGTCCGGGCGCCCGTACTCCATCGTGCGCGCGGGTCTGTTCACCGAGTTCTTCCTCGGCCTGCTGCGCCAGGTCGCGGTGGACGGTACGGTCGCGCTCCCGGCCGACGCCGCTCGCGTGTCGCCGGTCGCCCGGGAGGACGTGGCGCGCTGCCTGGCCGCCCTGGCGCTGCGCGAACCCGCCGACCGGCACTACGACGTGACCGGAGCGCAGAGCCTCACGGTCGAGGCGATCGCCGCTGCGGCGGGATACGGGTACGCGGCCACCACGCCGGCCGAGTTCGCCACCGCGCTGTTGCGCCGCGGCGAGGAGCCGTGGTGGACCTACGCCTACACCGGCATGCTCGAGTCCGTGCGGCAGGGCCGGTGGGCGAAGGCATCGGGCGAGGTCACCGAGCTGACCGGCCGCCCACCGATCTCCCTCCAGGACGTGCTGAGCGCGAATCCTCGCTAGGGCACCCGTCATTCGGGCGTGAATAACGGCGCTATCGTTCCTGGTTTTTAATCTGGTCAAAATGGGGTGCCGGGCGGATCTATTTAATTCCATTCGAATACGTTGCAAGAGAAATGCCGAATGCGTTTTTGTTCGTGATCGATCTCCGGCGGTCCCGTGGGGCCGCCGCACCCGACACGGATGGAGATGCACATGCTTGGAAAGCATGGCGAGGCCCGTCGCCGCCTGCTGATCGGTGTCGCGATCGCGCTGCCGCTCGCGGCCGCGGCGGGCGGGGCCGCGCCGGCCTTCGGCTCGTCACACCAGGCGTCCCCGTCGGCCCGGATGGCGTCATCGGCGGTGTCGGCGAACGCGAAAGCGCCGGTCGGCAAGAACAGCTATTACATCAACACGCTGAGCACGAAGACGGCATACGCGCGTGGCCTGGCCGCCGGCAAGAACGACGCCAAGACCGGCACCGGCCGGATCGCGATCCTGGACTTCGGCGGCCAGCTGTCCACCGGCAAGGGCACACTGATCATCGGCCGGCGCACCCATGCGAGCAATGCGCAGATCGCCGCGGTCGCCGAGCAGTTCGCCGCCGGCTACTCCAAGGGTGTCGGCTCGAACAAGCCCCGTCTGACCCTCGGCGTCGGTACCAACAACTCGGTCAGCGTCACCCGGTCCCTCGGCGTGACCTGGGCGAAGACGGTCGCCACGGCGGCTTCCTGGGCTACGAAGCACGCGCCGCACACGACCATCGTCGGCGCCAACGACCTTGAACCCGGCTTCGGCGGCGCGAGCGCCGCGGTCGCCTGGGCCAAGGGCTACTCGTCGGTCAAGGGCAGCGGCTACCTCAACTTCGGCTCGGCCGACGGATGCCCGCAGGCGAGCGCGAGCGGCGGGGCCTGCGACCACGGCTGGACGCAGGAGACCCTCTGGTACCTGTCGACCGGCGTACGCGGCGCCTCGGTCACGCCGGAGATCTACTACCCGGCGAACGCCAAGCAGTGGGCACTGATCAGCAAGTACGGCAAGAACCGTCACAAGAAGCCGCTCAGCATTCCCGGTGCCATGGACCAGTACCCCGGCGGCGGCAACACCGCCGCGCAGGCATGGAGCCAACTGCGCGCCCAGCTGAAGGCGAACGGCCTGTCCACCACCCTGAATTACGGCCTGGAGATCAGGGCCGAGTAGCGCGCCCGACGTCGTGGCCCGGACCCGGGCCACGACGCTCCGGCAGTGACCGATTCGCAGAATTCATCTATTTGAAAGGACTGTCGGTGAAAGTCGCTCGAATGCTAGGCGGGGGCCTGGGGGTCGTCGCCGTCGCCGCGGCCACCGCCGCCGCCGCTGCGATCATTCCGGGGCAGGCGTCCGCTGAGAAGGCCGGTCAGGTGCGCGCCGCCGCCAAGCGCATTCACTTCATTCAGAACACCACCGTCGGCGACGCGGCTCACCTCAAATCGCTCGGCTACAACGTCATCGATGTCGGGCCGGGCGAATCCAGCAGCCTGCCGTCAGGAGTGCAAGGCATGGAGTGGACCGGTGGTGCCGTGTGCGACAGTGACGGCATCATGTCGTGGGCCGACTTCCGTGCCCTGGTGGACCGTAACATCGACAACGCCAAGGTCTACGGCTACTTCATCTTCGATGAGCCCGACAGCAAAGGCTGTGCGAACATCGCGTCCCGGCTGCGGGACCGTGCCGACTACATTCACTGCCAAGGCTGGCGCGGCTCGTACTGGGACACCGCGAAGCTGCATCCCAAAGTGGACAACAGTGGAAACTGTCTGGACGCCAGTGGCAAGGTGATCGCCCGAAAGAGCCGGCAGAAGGCTTATCTGGTGGATGAGTACAGCCACAATTACGCCGGCGTCGCCTCATCGCTCACGCATGTGGACATCTTCGCGCTCGACCCCTACCCCTGCAACAAGAATGGCGCCACGACCTGCGACCTGACCCAGGTGACCAGTGCGGTGACCAATGCGAAGAAGTACTTTGCCGAGTCTCAGCTCGCTCCGACCTTCCAGGTCTTCGGCGGAGACGGCTGGAAGATCCCGTCGCAATCGCAGCTCCAGAGCCTGATCGACGCGTGGGATGCGGCATTGCCCGGCGCGCCGGCCGATGTCGTTTATTCTTACCGCGATAACCAGAATGGCGGTCCGGGGGACACCTATCCGGGTCTGTCGCACGCCTCGAACCTTGAGCCGATCCTGTCGGCCCACAACGCGGCATACTGAATGCTCTCCGGCACCATGCCCGCGCCACGGGAAACCCTGTGGCGCCGGGCGCCCCGGCTCCCGTACGGTCACCGGGTCCCCGCGCTGCCGAGGGAGGATCGGTGGAGCTTCTGAACGGCGTCCGGCTGGTTCCGGTCGTCGAGGCGTACACGGGTGTGCTGGGCGATGAGGACTTCGGCCCGATCACCGAACCCCGCTGGGACGCGTACTCCCGCTTCAAGATCGTCGAGGCGGGCCTTCCCGCGCCGGTGGCGGCACACCCGTGGCTGGTCCGGGCCGTCGACCTGCGCGGACCCGGCCTCACCCGGCTCGTCCGCGCGTCGCTGTTCGCGACCGGTGATGAGGACGGTGAGCTCCTGCTCGCCCGGATCCGGGACCCCGCGACGCGGGAGCAGGCCGTGGACGAGGTCGTGGCGCTCCCGGGCGGCCTCATGCTCGAGACGCCCGACGGCCGGTGCCTGGCGCTTCCGGGCTGCTGCGGTGACATCGGTAACCTGCGGGACTGGCGGGAGGCCACGCTGCACGACGACCCGGTGCCCGCGGGCCTGTGGATCGGACACCCCATGCTCACCGTCAGCGGAGACGGACCCGTACTGACCCTGGCGGGTCCGGTCGACCTCGCGACCGAGCCCGCCCCGGTGATCGCGCGCACCGGGCGTCAAGCGCTCGCCGAGGCGGTCACCACGGCCGAGGCGGAGGTCGCCCGCTTCGCCGGGGAGCTCCGCTCCGTCTGCGGGGACATGGTCGGCGCGGAAGCCGCACCGCCCATGGCAGGTGCGCTCATCGGGTGAGCCGGGCAGCGGCGCGTACGACGTGCGTCTCCGCGGCGGAGAACCGCTGGAGTTAGCGTCCAGTAAACGTCCTTGGCCGTTTTTGTGAAGATCAACAACTGGTGATCACGTTCGGGTTACTGTGGCGCGGTGATCTTGTCTCGAATTCGCAAACACGGTCAGGCACTGGTCGCGCTCGGTAGCGCGGCCGTGTTGACGACCACTCTGGTCCAGCCGGCCCACGCTGCCACGCGCGGGTCCGGCGACCTCGCGGAGCGGCTCAAGGCCGTCATGGCCGCGCAGAATTTCGGCGACCTGGTGGACACGACTCCGCCCGGATCGGCTCAGGCCCGCGCTCTCGACGCCCAGCCGGAGTCCGAGTCGGGCCGGCCGAAGCACGCTCCCGCACTCAACGCCGCCGCGGCCACGACGATCCACCAGCAGCCGCAGGTCGACATGACCGTCATCGAGCTCGACAAGAAGGGACGCCCCACCTCGTCGGGAACGGTCCTGATGAGCCCGAAGTACAAGGACGGCGTCGTCGTCCCGGTGGACAAGAACCTCCGCACCACCGCCGTGCGGTACCGCCTGTGGGACACCGACCAGTGGGACGCCAACAACGGCCAGGGCACGACCGACACGGTCCCGGGCCGCGAGAACGCGCCCATCGACTACATGGAGCCCTACTCGGCGTCGATCGTCAAGCTGATGGTCGGCTTCGGGATCATGCAGCTGGTGGACAAGGGTGCCATCAAGCTGAGCGACACCTACGCCTACAACCCGACGAAGCCCTCCGATCGCTGCGAGGGTGCCACCACCCGGACCATCGGCGAGTACTTCGACCGGATGATCACCATCTCCGACAACGGCTCGGCGTGCACGCTCATCAAGGTGATGCACGAGCACGGCGGGGTCGACTGGCTCAACCAGCAGTTCCAGGACCTCGGTCTGGACATGCTCCAGCTGAAGGGCACCGACCCGGCCAACGGCGACTGGTCCCCGCAGATCACCATGTCGTCGCTGGACACGGCCAAGCTGCTGATGCTCATCAACGGGGTCTCCGGCAAGGCGTGGACCGCTCCGAACGGCAAGCCGGTCACGAGCGACATCCTCAGTAAGTCCTCCCGCGAGTACTTCATGAAGGAACTCGGCGACCAGGGCTGGAACAACGTCCTGTCGACGACCAACTACTGTGGCTACAGCTACCCGGCCCAGGGCATGCCGCAGCGGATCGCGGACCGATGGATCGGCCCCGACGGCACCGTGACGGTCAACAACGACCCGACCGACGGCAAGTACCAGTACCCGGTGAAGCCCTGCCAGGACGCCGGTCAGGTGACGTTCGCCCACAAGACGGGGCTCACGGCGTTCGCGGCCGGGGACGCGGGCATCGTGCACTCCCTGCCCGGCCAGGCGAAGCGCGACTACATCATCGTCGCGTTCAGCAACCTTGGCTGGCGCTACCAGGACGCGAACCGCCCGAACCCGGGCGTCCAGCCCGCGGTGAACCGCACCGAGAAGTTCGCCAAGATCGGCCGCGCGATGGACGAGTACGAGGCCCAGAAGTAGCCGACCCGGATACGAGGAAGGGGCCGGATCTCTCCGGCCCCTTTCGTCATTGGGACCGGCCGGCAGGTCCTCGGCCCAGATCGCGTCGACCAGGACGCCCGGCTCGACCGCGCGCCCGCTGGCGAGCGCCAGCCGTACGAGCAGGCCCTGCAACCGCGCACCCGGAACGGGCAGGGCGGCGTCAACCGCGAGACGCCTGAAAGGCGCCGAGCAGCGTGACGCGAAGCCGCGCATCCCCGTCCATCTCCCGATCTTCGCGCGCGCACCCTCGAGTCCCCAAATCCCGGCAGGGTCCTGGCCTTCCCGTTGCTGCCGGGTGCTCGAACGCAGTGCCGACGCGTCGCAGGACGGGAGTGCCGGCGCCGTGTGCGGCCCCCATGTCGGCGCCGTGTGCGCCGATGTCAGCGCGGTGTGCGCCCGTGTCAGCGGCGTGTGCGCCCCGTGTGACCGGCTCGCGCCAGTCTCTGCGTGTCTGAAGAGAACAGGACGGCGAGCGTCGGAAAGGGAGTTCTCGTGTATGACGTAGTGATCGTGGGCGCCGGCCCGGTGGGTCTGTTCCTCGCCTGTGAGCTCGGCCTCGCAGGCTGCTCTGTCCTGGTGCTCGAGCGGGAGCCGGAGCCCCGCTCTCCGTGGAAGGTGAAGCCGCTCGGGATGCGGGGCCTGTCCGCCGCGTCGGTCGAGGCGTTCTATCGCCGCGGGATGCTGCACCCGCTGCTGACGGCGTCGGGCATCGACGAGGATCCCGGCGCGAACCTCGACGCGGACGAGCCGTCACCCCCTCGCGCCGCGGGCCACTTCGCCGGCATGGTGCTCGATCCGGCCAAGATCGACGTCGCCGCCCTGCCGTTCCGGCTTCCCAGCCCGGCGCTGCAGGGCGTGATGGCAAGCCTCGAAGCGGTCGAGACGGTGCTGTCCGAGCGGGCGTCCAAGCTCGGCGTGGAGGTCAGGCGCGGCGTCACGGTCTCGGCCATCGCGCAGGACGATGAGACCGTGGTCGCGCACGCCGGCGAGCACGAGTACGCGGCGCGCTGGCTCGTCGGCTGCGACGGTGGCCGCAGCGCGGTGCGTGGGGCCGCGGGCTTCGCGTTCGTCGGCACCGAGCCGCAGTTCACCGGCTACGCCGCGCTCGTCACCATCGCCGATCCCGAGAAGCTGAGCCCTGGGTTCAACCTGACGCCGACGGGCATGTACGTCCAGACGCCCACGCAAGGGCACATCGGCATGATGGACTTCGACGGCGGCGCGTTCGACCGCTCGCAGCAGCCGACTCGCGAGCATCTCCAGGCGGTTCTGCGCCGTGTGTCCGGCACCGACGTGACGCTGAGCGACGTCCAGCTCGCCTCGAGCTTCACCGATCGGGCGATGCAGACGACGACCTACCGGCAGGGGCGCGTCCTGCTCGCGGGCGACGCCGCGCACATCCACTCACCCCTTGGCGGGCAGGGACTCAACACCGGCATCGGCGACGCCATGAACCTGGGATGGAAGCTCGCGGCGACCGTGCACGGGTACGCGCCGGACGGGCTCCTCGACACCTACACCCGCGAGCGTCACCCGATCGGCGCCTCGGTGCTCGACTGGACGCGCGCCCAGACGGCGGCCATGAGGTCGGACCCGCTTGGCCAGGCGGTCCAAGGAGTGATCCGCGACCTGCTCGGGACCCGTGACGGAACGACCTACCTGTTCGGGAAGATATCGGGATCGTCGATCCGCTACGACCTTGGCAGCGAGCAACCGCTGGTCGGCCGCAACGCCCCGGACCTTCGTCTTGAGGACGGCACTCGCCTCGGCGACCTGATGCAGGACGGACGAGGCGTCGCTCTCGACTTCAGCACCGACCGACGCCTGCACGGTTCGGCGATGGGCTGGGAGAGCCGGATCCGGTATGCGGCCGGGCCGGCGAGGAACGACCTCGGAGCGGGTGCCGTGCTCGTCCGGCCCGACGGCGTAGTCGTCTGGGCAGGTGATCGCGACCCTGACCGCGAAGCATTCGAGCGGGCCGCCGGCCATTGGTTCGGTAGTCCGGCAACGACCGAGTTCCAGGAGCGCGCATGACGATCACCCTTCGACCGGGAAGCACCGTGATGTTCACCGGCGATTCGATCACCGACTGCCAACGGCTGGAGAGCGAAGACGGCCTCGGGTTCGGCTACCCGCTGCGCATCGCGGGCGAGTGGGGATTCCGCCATCCGGACCGGGCGGTGACCTGGCTGAACACCGGGATCGCGGGCCACAAGGTGATGGATCTCGAAGCCCGTTGGCAGGCGGACGTGCTCGACGCGCGCCCGGCCGTGGTGTCGATCCTCGTCGGCGTCAATGACATGGGCTGGCACACCATCGACCCGGACGGCCACGTGATCCCCGCGGAGGACTACGCGGCAGGATACGACCGCCTGCTCGCGCCCCTCGCCGAGGCGGGCACGGAGCTGATCCTCATCGAGCCGTTCCTCCTGCCGATCAGCGGCAGCGTCGAGGCCGGCAACACGCACGTCGGCGAGAAGGAGCGGAAGGAGTGGCGCGCCGACCTGGACCCGAAGATCCAGGTCGTGCGCGCGCTCGCCCGCGAGTACGGCGCGCACCTGCTCGCCGCCGACCGCATGTTCGCCGAGCTCGCCGCGACGACCGAGCCGGAGCACTGGGCTGAGGACGGCGTGCATCCGACGCCGGCCGGTCACGCCGCACTCGCGGCGGCCTGGCTGCGCCTCGTCGCGTGACCCTGCCTCGCGATCCCAGGCGGCCATGACCGTCTGGGATCGCGGTGGTGTGACCGTCGAGCGTCAGCGGCGGCGCATCCGGTTGAGGCCGACGGACAGCAGCAGGACGACTCCCGTGAGAGCGAGCCCACCCGTGATCAGCGTGATGACGACGTCGCTGATCCACGCGTGGGAGTTCCGGGGATAGGCCACCGTCCCGTGAGCGCCCGAGATCTCCGCTGGAATCGTCTGGTCATAGGAATGCCGCTTGTCGCCGTCGAGGGTCACCGAGCGTCGTACGGCGCCGTCGCCGGAGACGAACGATCCCGAGGTCGCGTAGCCGCCCTTCCGCCGGCGGGTGCTCCACTCGACCGTGAGGACGCCCCGCATGCCGTTGTGGGTGGCGCGGTAGGCGTCCACCGTCCGTGTCGCCTCGGCGACCGATCCGAATGCGAGCAGGGAGAGCGGGATGACGAAGATGACGAGGACGAACAGCGCCGCCGACAGCGACGGGCGGCGGCGGCCGGTCAGACGCCTCAGCTCAGGAGGCTCGGGCGGCATGCTCATGCGGTCTCCGTGAATCACGCCCCCGCGCGGCGACACCGCCGGGTGAAAACGATCGTCTCGCGCCGACCGGACCGTGATGCGTGGAAGCGTACGGGCCCCGGTTCGCCCGGGGCCCGTATCGGTCAGTCGCGCCAGACGCGGCGGCGCCGGCCGGAGAGGGGCTCCGTGGAGGCCCAGACCCGGCGCCAGTCGGCGGTCTCGGCCGCCTTCTCGCCCTCGCCCTTGCTCTCGTCCCGTACGGCACCGGGGCGGGTCGGCTGGGAACCGCCCGGGATCTCGAGCCGGTCGTCGGCCGCGGCGCGCAGCGCGTCGTACCAGCCCAGGTCCTCCTCGGCCGCCAGCATATTGACGGCCTTGGCCATCCGAGTGCGGAACGCCCGGACCTCCTCGCCCTCCTCGGGCACGAGCGGACGGCCGTACCGGACGGTGACGCGCGGCTTGCCCGGCTGCGGCCAGTTGCGCCCGCGCGGCATCGCGGCGTACGAGCCCCGGATCGCGATCGGGACGCACGGGATGCCCTTCGTGACGCACAGCACCGCGGCGCCGAGCTTGAAGGGATTCATCCAGCCGTCCTCCGACCGGGTGCCCTCCGGGTAGAGCAGCAGGCTCCACCCGTCGTCGACGAGGTCGATGGCGAGGCTCCGCAGCCGCTTCGAACCGTAGCGCTCGACGGGGAAGGCGTTGAAGAACACCGCCGTCAGCGTCGCGCGCCAGCGTACGTCGAAGAAGTAGTCCGAGGCGGCGCCGACGGCGACGCGGTTCGCGAACCGCTCCGGCAGCGAGCCGAGGATCAGCGGGGTGTCCAGGTGGCTGGAGTGGTTCGCCACGAACACCACCGGTCCGCGCACGCCGTCGAGGTACTCCGCGCCCTCGATGACCGGGGTGATCTGCCGCCAGGCGACCGGCTTGAGCAGCCCCTTGCGCAGCACGGACCGGGCCGCGACCGCGACGGGCGTGCGGGCCCACGCGGTCGGGAAGACCTTCTCCTCGGGCTCGACGACGTGCGGCTCCGCCGAGCGGGGCACGGTCGAGCGCCCCCGCCAGTCCCGGCCATGCCGCAGGAGCCTGACCTCCCTGCGGATGCTCATCGCACGTCCGCCAATGCGAGCGGCGGGGCGTGGAGGTAGGAGATCGACGGGCTGCCGCCGACGGTGTCCTTGGCCATCTCCAGCGCGTCGGCGAGGGTGGTGGCCGCCCGGAAGCCCATCCGCTGGGTGGTCTTGCGGTTGCCGCCGACGAAGATGACGTCACCGAGGTGCTGCATCGCGTGCGCCCCCCAGTACCACATGTAGAAGGGGTGGACGCCGTGGTAGGCGTAGCTGTTGCGGTACAGCTGGATGTACCACGGGTCGGTGGCGAACTGCTCCTCGTACTTCGTCTCCAGGAGCACCGGGTCGGTGCTCTCGGTGAGGATCTCCTCGAAGAAGTCGATGTAGCTCGGGTGATGCACCGGGTGGAACTCGTTCGGCACCGGGTGGTAGAAGATCGCCACGCCGCCCTGCCGGACGATCGGCTTGTTCTTGTACAGGTTGAAGAAGTAGCCGAGCCCGAGCGACATCACCAGGATCGGGTTCATCACCGAGTTGACGTTGTAGGGGCAGATGTACGGCAGGCCCCAGATCGCGATGTCGGACTGGCCGTTCACCTCGGTGAGCTGCTGGCGGTAGACGTTGTCCAGCGTCAGCGGGTGCACCTCGGACTGCAGGCCGGCGTGCACGCCCGTGACGCCGTACGGCGCGGCCGTCGACTGCCAGATCCGCCGCCGCGTCTTCTTCGGCATCACCTCGTTGGCCCGCTTGACCGCGAGGTACGTGGCCTGGTCGCGGACGTTCCACTCCCACTCGCGCTTGTTCAGGAAGCCCATCGAGGAGGGGAAGGTCTCGTTGTTGAGCGTCGTCTCGATCGTGAAGACCTTGACGTGCTCGTCGATCACGCCCTTCATCCGCTCGTACGAGTGGTGCATCGCGGAGTTGGGCGGGTCGTTGAAGGAGTTGGAGTGCCGCAGCGTGTGCACGTTGTGGTGGTGCCGCAGGCTGCGGTAGCTCGCCAGACCGACCGACACCGACTTCGCGCCGCCGCTCATCGCGGTGAGATTGATGTTGACGTAGACGATGAGGTCGCTCTCGGCGGCGCGCCGGTTGATCTCGACGTCCTCCCCGTGGCGGGTCTTGCCCATGTGGAGGAGGTTGTCGCGGTCCTCGGCGTCGTGGTTCTTCAAGTGCTCGGGGAAGAACGCGTGGAACACCCGGTCGCCGACGGTGCGCCGCAGCTCCGCCGGGGTCATCCGGCGGTGCAGGGCGTTGGCCGCGATCAGCTCGACGTCGTCGACGCCCTTGGCCGCCGCCATCTCGAGAACCTGCTCGATGATGCGCTGCCGAACGTCGGGCGTCTGCATCTGCGGCAGCGGCAGCGACAGGTCGTCGAAGACGATCGTCAGCCGCATGCCGGACCGCAGCAGCTCCGGTAGCGGCTCGGTGCCGTGCGGATGCAGCAGTGCGTTCCGGATCGCGGCGTCGACGTCGCGGATGCCCGGCAGGGAGTCCGGCGGGTAGATGACCTTGGACCCGAGCGGCAGCCGCTCCAGCCGGAAGCCCTCGCCCTGGTGCATGATGAGCGGTGGCGTCCGCTCATCCACATCGAGTACGAAGCCTGGTCTGCTCACTCGTTGATTTTCCTTTCCGAACTCTAGCGGGCGAGGTCGAAGGCGACTTTGACGGTACCCAGCCGCCCGGAGTCGGCCGCGTGGTTCAGGGCCTCGCGCCAGCGGGCGAGAGGGTAGGTGGTGCCGACGTAGCCGTCCAGTGGGGCCGAGTCGGCCAGCCGGAGCGCGTCGGCGAAGTCGGCCCCGTCGGAACCGGAGCAGTACGCCCCGACCAGCTCCAGCTCGCGGAACCACAGCGGCGTCAGGTCGACGCCACCGGACGGCATGCCCGACATCACGACGGTACCCCCGGCGCGGGCCAGCCGCAGCGAGGTGTCGAGGCCGCTGGCGCCGCCGGTGCACTCGAAGACGGTGTCGACGCCGCCGAGCAGGAAGTCCGCGCCCATCTCCGGCGTGTGCATCCGCGCGGTGGTGACGCGCCGCAGCGCGCGTACGGCCTTGCGGGGCTCGATGACGGCGGTCGCGCCGAGCGCCTTGGCCTTCTCCTTCTGGTGCCCGTGCTTGGCGATGACGTACACCGCGCCGACCTGGGTCAGCTCACGCAGCGCCAGCAGGGTGAGCAGCCCGACGGTGCCCGCGCCGACGACCACGGCCGTGGAGTTCGGCTCGATCGGCACGCGCCGCACCGAGTGGATCGCGCAGGCGAGGGGCTCGGCGAGGACCGCCCGCTCGTCGGGCAGGTCTTCGGGCACCACGTGCAGCTGACTCTCGTGCGCGACCATCTGGCGGCTCCAGCCGCCGCCGGTGTCGGCGCAGGTGCCGGTCTGGATTCCGGCGGAGATGCGGCCGGCCGTGATGTGGTCGCAGCGGCTCTGCTGCCCGGAGGCGCACCAGCGGCAGGGCTCCATGCCGCGCACGGCGCACGACAGGACCGGGTCGAGGACGACGCGGCTGCCCTTCGGGATGCCGGGCAACTCGTCCAGGGTCCGGCCGACGATCTCGTGGCCGGGCACGAACGGCATCGACGTCATCGGCGACAGGTACGGCGAGGAGTGGCCGGTCAGCAGGCTCAGGTCGGAGCCGCAGATGCCGGTCAGGATCGGCGTCACGCGGGTCCAGCCCTCGCCGGGCAGCTCCGGCGCCTGGCGGTTGACCAGGCGCAGCGGCGCGAGGTTCCCGGCGACCATGCCGCTCAGCCGACTCCCCACGCGAGTGGAGGTCAGCCCCCGGGCGGCCACGAACCGGCCCGGCGAGCGGTGGTACTCGAGCGCGAGGATCATCGGGCGGTCCTCGCTCCCACGGTGTCGATCAGCACGTCGCCCCGTCCACGGGTATGGGCGCCCCACTCATGGATGCGCCAGTGCTTGCGCTTGGCATGGCGGTACAGCGACGGGTCCGGGTTGACCGCCGCCGGGTTGCCCACGGCCTCCAGCAGCGGCCGGTCGGAGTAGCTGTCCGCGTAGGCGTACGACTGCGACAGGTCCAGGCCGGTCTCCTCGGCGTGGCGGAGCAACCAGGCGGCGCGCGCCTCGTCGACGAGCGGCGGCGCGTCGAGGTAGCCGGTCAGCACGCCGTCGCGCTCGTGCATGCGGCTGGCGACGACCTCGTCGAACAGCGTCGCGAGCGGCTCGACGAACACGTCGATCGTGCCGGTGATGAGGATCGTCTTGTGGCCGGCCGCGCGGTGCGCGCGGATCTTGCGGACCGCCTCCGGCATGACCCGCTGCAGCACCGCCTCACCGAGGACGTCGTCGACCAGCGCGCGTAGCTCGGCGACATCGGCGCCCTGGTAGCGGCGCAGGAAGGCCCGGACGAAGTCGCCCCGGTCGCGCCGCTCGGCCCGCAGGTACTTGGGGAGCGAGCGGGCCAGGTCGGCGAGCTCACCGCCCCACTGCGAACGCGGCGTCGACGACAGCCGCGCCCACAGGTACGACTCGATGAGGTTCGAGGCGATGATCGTGCCCTCGAGGTCGAACACCGCCGCGATGTCGGTGCGCTCCGGCAGCGCCGGTTCGGCGCCCTTGCGACTGCCACCCCGACCCTTGGAGAAGCCGCGCATCAGCTCGGTGACGCTGGGGGAGTGCACCTCCTGGAGGTAGTACTCCCAGTCGATGATCGACGGGTCGAAGCCGTACTCCTCGACCCGCTCGGGCGGCACGGTCCGGTGCAGCGCGTGCGTGCGGGCGTCGTCGTAGATGACCTCGGCCTTGGTGTAGGCCTGGTACAGGTCGGAGTAGCGGCGCAGGAAGTCGAGGTTGGTCTGCTGCCGGTGCACCGCCGTCATCCAGTCGCGCGTCTTGGCCGAGGCGGGCAGCCGCAGCAGCGCCCGCTCGGCCGCCGAGGTGGCGCGCTCGCCGCTGCTCAGCATCATCTCGACCTGGCGGCTGCCGGGGAAGCGCCACTGCGGCACGCGGATGTGGCCGCGCTCGCCGGCCGGCATCGGGTGCCGCCGGAAGTAGTCGCGGACGTTCTCGTACAGGCCGCGGAAGGACAGCGGGTTGCGCGAGCCGGAGCCGATGTGGAAGTAGCCGGTCTCGCCGCGCTCGGGCGGCGTGGCCGCGACGGCGATGGTGGCGTTCACGACCAGGTCGACCGGGATGATGTCGACGACGCTGTCGGGCAGGCCGGGGAACTCCGGCAGGACGCCTCGCCCGTACGCGATGATCAGCGGGTCGGCCATCTTGTAGCCGTCGATCCAGCCCGGGTACGGGTGGCGCAGCGAGCTCTCCACGATCGCCGGGCGGACGATCGACAGCCGCCGCTCGCCCCACAGCTCCTCGGCGGCGCGCTCGCCCTGGGCCTTGGTGAACGTGTAGACGTCGGGCCAGCCGAGGCTCTGCGCCCGCGACCGGCCGTAGTCGACGAGCCGGTCGGTCACCCACTCCTGGCGGGCCTCCTCGGCGGCGGCGACCACCGACTGCGGGCCGGCCTTGCGGTGCTCGCTCTGCGCCCGCGCCACCGACTTGCGCAGCACCTCGGGCCGCCGCGAGTCGCGCTCGACGTCGGCGCGGGCGGCCAGGGCCTCGGCCATCTCGGTGCGCCAGTCCACGGTGTGGTCCAGCCGGGCCTCCGGGACGACGCCCTTGCGGACGCCGGCGACGTAGGCGGTGGAGACATGGACGACGTGCGGGTCGGCGCCCGCCTTGTGCAGCGCCTCGTACAGGGTGACGACGCCGGCGACGTTCGTGCGGAACGCCTCGTCGATCGGCGGGTCGAAGGACACCGTCGACGCGCCGTGGATCACCACGTCGATGTCGGCGGGCAGTGTCACCTCGCCGAGATCGCCCTCGATCACGTTGACCCGCTCCGCGGCGATGCGGCGCAGCTCGTCCTCGCCGATCCGCTCGCGCAGCGTGCGGAAGACCGGCTTGCGCAGCAGCCCGTCGAAGCGCCGCTGGGCGGACGTGCCGCCGCGCGGCCGGATCAGCACCGACACGCGCACGCCCGGATGGGCCGACAGCAGCTTCTCCAGGGTCGCCTGCCCGAGGAACCCGGTGGCGCCGGTCAGCAGGACGTGAGAGTCACCGAGGGACGGGAACTCGTGAGGTCGGTCTGGCGCCATCCGCTGTTCTTCTCCGATCCTGGGCATGAGCCGTCCCGGCCGCAAACTGACAGGGGAAACCCTAACGGTTCACCGGCACCGCTCAAACGGCCGGGCGCGTCACCCGTCGTTCATGTCGCGCACATTTCACCGTGCACATCTCACCGTGCGGTCCGCCTCAGCGATCCGAGGCGGCGAGCGCGTCGTTCATCGAACCGGACCGGAACACCTCGACGCGGATCGGCGTGGCGGCGAACCCGGCCTCGCGGATCGCCGCGCTCACCGCCTGGTCGTCGCGCGCCTGCTCGACGAGCTGCGGGTCGACCTCCAGGCGCACGGCGTCACCGAGGTCGCGGACGCGCAGGTCGCGGGCCGTGCCGCCGAACAGCGCGCGGACGGCCGTCTCGGCCCGCTCGATCCGCGCCAGGCGGGCGGAGGTCACCTCGATGCCATACGCGACGCGGCTCGCCATGCAGGCCGCGGCCGGCTTGTCCCACACCGGCAGGTCCCAGTGGCGGGCGATGGCCCGCACCGCCGCCTTGTCCAGGCCCGCGTCGGCCAGTGGCGTACGGGCCCCGCGCTCGGCGGCGGCGCGGATGCCGGGCCGGAACCCGGCGACCACGTCCGAGGCGTTCGTGCCCGTCGTGATCGTGGAGTACCCCAGGTGGTCGGCGAGGGCGTTCGCCGTGTCGAGCAGGACGCTCTTGCAGAAGTAGCAGCGCTGCGGGCCGTTCTCCCGGTATCCGGGAACCTCCAGCTCGGAGGTGGCCGGCGTGTGATGGGTCACGCCCAGATCCGCGCAAAGCTCCCGCGCCGCGTCCAGCTCGGCGGACGGCAGGGAGGGCGACACGGCGGTGACGGCCGCCACCTGTTGGGGGCCGAGCGCGCGGGCCGCCGCCGCGAGTACGACACTGGAGTCCACGCCGCCGGAGAACGCGACCAGCGTTCTGCCGTAGCCTGCCATCTCGGTCAGCAGTTCGTCGGAGAGGACCACCACGTCCACCATGCAACCCCGATCCGTTGAGGAACGACTCTCATGACGGTATCCCAGCCGAACGGCGTAACCGATCTCGGCTTCGCGCGGCTCGACGTCGACCGGGCCGCCCGGACCGGCGACCCGGAGGTGGTGTTCGGCCAGGGCAAGACGCCCGAGCAGATCGTCACCGCGCTGCGCGCGCTGCACGAGGCGCACCCCGACCGCGCCGTCCTCGCCACCCGGCTGGCGGACGAGGCGATCGCCGCGTGCACGGAGCAGCTCCCGGCGGCCGAGATCGACCCCGTCGGCCGCACGGCGGTCCTGGGGACGACCGAGACCCGGGGCACCGTCGCCGTGGTCGCCGCGGGCACCTCCGACCTGCCCGTCGTCCGCGAGTGCGCGGCGACCGTACGCGTCTTCGGGGCCGAGCCCGACGAGATCGTCGACGTCGGCGTGGCGGGCATCCACCGGCTCCTGGCCCAGCGCGACCGGATCGACGAGGCCGACGTCGTCGTCGCGGTCGCCGGCATGGAGGCCGCCCTGCCCTCGGTGCTCGGCGGGCTCGTCGGCGCGCCCTTGATCGCCGTGCCGACCAGTGTCGGCTACGGCTGGAACCTCGAGGGCGTCACCGCCTGGCTGGCCACGGTGAACAGCTGCGCCCCCGGCGTCGTCTCGGTCAACGTCGACAACGGCTTCGGCGCCGGCGTCGCCGCCGCCCGCATCGCCCGCCGCACCGCGAAGGCGGCCGGATGAGGACCGGACGTCCGCCAACGGCCGTGGGCAAGGGCGGTCTGATGCGGGTCGGGCGGTCGCTGTCGTGCGTCACGCGTGAAGGGAAGGCCGTCCGATGAGGACCCTGTGGGTCGACGCGGGCAACGGGGCGGCGGGCGACATGCTGCTCGCGGCGCTGGTGGACGCCGGCGCCGACCTCGAGGCCGTACGGGCGGGCCTGCGCGGCCTTGCCGTCGAGCCCGTGGACGTCGAGGTGACCCAGGTGCGCCGGCACGGGCTGCGCGCCCGGTACGCCGACGTCCGGGCCCCGCACAGCCACGTCTCCCGGAACCTCGCGGACGTCACCGCGATCCTCACGGCCGCCGCCCTGCCGGAGGAGGCGAGGGAGTTCGCCCTGGCCGTCTTCCAGCGGCTCGCCCGTGCGGAGGCCCGGGTGCACGGCGTGGACGTCTCGGAGATCCACTTCCACGAGGTCGGGGCGCTCGACGCCATCGCCGACGTCACCGGGTGCGCGCTCGCGCTCCACGACCTCGGCCTGCTCGGCACCGCGACCCGCGTCGTGTCGCCGGTCGCGGCCGGCTCCGGCGTCGTCCGCGCGGCCCACGGGCCGCTGCCCGTCCCGGTCCCCGCCGTCCTCGAACTGCTCACCGAGGCCGGCGCGCCGCTGCGCTCGCATCCCGCCGCGATGGAGCTGTGCACCCCGACGGGTGCCGCGCTGCTCGCCACGCTCGCCACCGGCTGGGGCCCCGCGCCGGACTGTGTCCCGCGCGCCACCGGCACCGGCGCCGGCCGCGCCGACCCCGACGGTCACCCGAACGTCCTGCGCGTGCTGATCGGGGAGGCGGCCGACGCGTCCGGCTGGGCGACGGCGGAGATGCACCGCGTGGACACCACCGTCGACGACCTCGATCCCCGGCTGTGGCCGGACGTGCTGGAGGCCCTGCGGTCGGCCGGGGCCGCCGACGCCTGGTGCTCGCCCGCGCTGATGCGCAAGGGCCGTCCCGGCCAGGTGCTGAGCGTCCTGGTGGACCCGCAGCGGCTCGACGCCGTGTGCCGCGTGATCTTCGAGCAGACGACGACGCTCGGCGTGCGCGTCTCGCCGGTCGAGCGCCGTTCCCTCGATCGCGACCAGATCACCGTGCCGGTGACCGGGGGCGCGACGGTCGGCGTCAAGCGCGGCCTGCTGAACGGCGAGGTCGTGACCGCGCAGCCGGAGTACGACGACGTCCGCGCCGCCGCGGCGGCGACCGGCCGCCCGATAGGGGAGGTCCTCGCCGAGGCGCGTGCCGCCGCGTGGCGGTCGGGCTGAGAGAAGGCGTTCGAGGGACGGCGTTCGGGACTCGTAAGAGGACCCGCGGGCTCAGCGCATGTCGGCCAGCACCTCGCGCGCGAGTTCGGCGGCGCCGTCCTCGATCCCGATGAGCGAGTCCTCCCAGCGGCTGAGGCGGCGCTGTTCCTCATCGACCTCGACGCGGTTCGACCGGAGCTTCTCGATCGCGCCCTCGGCCTCGGAGATGGTCTCCTCGATGCGGTCGCGCAGTTGCCCGCTCAGATCCTCGGTGAGCGCCCGGAGGACCGCGGCGTACTGGGCGGCGTGGCGCTTGGCGATCTCCTCGGCGTTCCGTTCCAGTGCCTGCCGGTACTCCTCGACGGCGTTCTCCCTGAGCTTCCTCTTGGCCAGGGTCCGGATCACCAGCGGGCCGCCGATGCCGGCGGCGACGAGACCGATCGGCGCGGCGATGGCGGTGAAGAGGGCGCCGACGGTGAACAGCCCGAGGCCGCCCGCCAAGGTCAGTCCCGAACCACCCGCCACCGCCAGCGCGCTGGTTCCGATGCTCACCGTGCCCCAGGACCAGCCCGGTGACGTCTTCGACAGCACCTCGGCCGGAAGGTGCAGGCTCAGCGGCGCGCCGAGCCCGGGAAGCTCGGCGTCGTCGGCGATGTCCACGACCGACCCGGTCAGCGCGCTGCGCAGCTCCGTCATGTTCGCCTCGTAGGCCTGGAACAGGGGCAGGAGGGCCTGCTGGAGCATGGACTCCCGGTCCCGGAGGAAACCAGCGAGGCCTTCGTCGTCGACCGTGTACTGATGCATCTCGCGCTGCAGCCGCCGGGTCAGGGCATCGTCGATCTGCTGTACGGCCTCCTCCCAGCGCTCGTACCGGTTGCCGCGAAGGAGCCGGATCTTGAGCTTGGGGGGCAGGGGCCAGTTCGGCACGTCGCTGACGAGCTGCCGGACGTGCAACTCGACGGCGTCCGCGAGGAGCTTTTCGGTCTCGTCGACCCACGACGCGAGCGTCGACGCGATCCGGGCGAGGGTCACCTGAAGCCGCTCTCTCGTCTCGCGCTGGGCGTCGAGTTCGCTCTGGAGTTCGTCGGCGTCCCGCTCCAGCATCTTCCGGCGATCGCTGATCTTCTTCCGCAGGCCGCTCACCTGGAGCCGGAGGACTTCGGTCGGGCGTAGCAACTTCACCCTGCTGCGGTCGTTGATGCAGAAGTCGCTGAGCGCCGCCATGAGAGCCGGCACGCCCGACTCCTGCAGCCGCCTGTCATCGGCGGCCGACAACGCGTCGGACGCGCTGGTGAAGAACAGGCGGTCCTGGCGCCGGGTGTACTTTCCGACGATGTTCTGGCAGCGGAGCCGGACGTCCTTTCGGTCGCTCTCCTTGCGAATGAGATCGAACTGGTTGACCACGAAGAAGACGTCCTGGTGGCCGAGTTTGCCCAGCATCTCCAGATAGTGGTCCTGATCGTGCTTCTTGAACGCGCCTTTCGCGGGAGTGACGAAGATGATCGCATCGACCTGCGGCAGGAAGGAGAGGGTGACCCGCTCCCGGGCCGCGCTCTCGTTCGTGCCCGCCGAGTCGATCAGCTCGACGCCGGATCGCAGAAGGTCGAAGGGAAGATAGACCACCCCACGCGAATAGGGGCTCTGCAGCGGCTCTCCGTCTTCGTCCATCCGCAGTGCGACGCGGCGCTGGAACTCCCCGACCGTCACCTGCTCCGGCTCTTCGGGTCCGCCGTTGCCCAGATCCCGGTAGAGCTCCGCGCGCTTCACCTCGCCCCACCGCAGGACCGTGGTGAAGGCGGTCGTCGGGTTCTCCTTGGTGGGGAGCAGATCGTCCTCGCCGAGCAGTGCGTTGATGAGCGTGCTCTTGCCGCTGCTGAAGTCCCCGAACACCATGACGCGGAAAGATTCGCGTCCCAGCGCCCTCTCGGCCTCGCTGAGCCACGTCGAGGAAGGCCGCTTCCCGTCGCCCTTCATGGCCTTCTCGAGGCTGGCGGCGGTCTCCTTGGCGTCTTGGAAAAGGCGCACCAGAGTGGAACGCCGAGCGTTCCATGAGGCGAAGCCGTTCTCGGCCATGCGAGCGCCGGCGGGATCTCTGTTGTCGGTCATAGGTCTCCACTCCATCATGAACCGTCGGCGTCCACGGAAGACAGCCAGGACCGCACTTCTCCGGCGAGACGGTCCGCCTCATCTCGCAGCCGTTCGTAATTGCGGGAATCGCGGCTCCAGATATCGTCGCGGGCCCGCCACCACGCGTCATAACGTTCTTTCGCGCGATCCATCAGCTCCGCGTAGAAGGGCTCCGCGCGCTTGCCGACGATGTCGGGAAGACCGGGAAAGAAACCGTCGATCGCGCGATCGGCCGCCGCCTGGAGGATCTCTCGCCGTCGCTCGTGGAACCGTCCGAGCAGGACGGCCTGGCCTCGGTTCAGCAGGCTGGAGGAGAGCTCGGTGAGCGCGTCGAACGGCAGGAGCGCACCGATCGCCCACCGCGCGAGCACGCTGGAGCCTTCGAAGAGCGCGGCGGCGAGCGGCTCGACGTTCCCTTCGGCGAGGAACCCGGCGTTCATCCCGGGGCGGGGGATCTCCCGGCTTTCGGCGTCGATCATCTCGTCGACGAGCGGCCGCAGGTCCTCCGGCGGTAGCGGCCGGGTCAGGGTGGCCAACTGCCCGCCGAGCCATGCGGCATGAGCGTCGAACCCGCCGATCATCATGTTGGTGGCGTCCGTGATGGCGTCGCGGAACCGTTTCTCGATCGCCGGTGTCAGCTCGTCATGCCACAGGGCGCGCAGGTCCGTCTTCTCGGCCAGTCGCCGGTCGATGTCGGTCGAGAGGCTCGCGCGCGCCTCCTCGCACCGGTCGCGGATCGAACGGACGAGGCCGGTGCGGAGGGTGTCCAGTTCCAGGAGCGCGGCGGCCCATCGCGTGTCGGCGTCGCGTTTCTGGTTCTCCACCGACCGGCGGATCTCCTGCCTGCGGTGCTCGTCCTCGCGGGCGGCCGCCAGTCCCTCCGCCGCCAGGGTCGCCAGGGTCTCGCACTCCTCGGCCACCGCCGAGGCCAGCCGGATCATCTTGGCTCGGTGCTGTCGCGCGTCACGGGAGAGGACGGTCAGGCGGTCACGGAGCGCCGCCAGCCGGTCCGGCCGGTCCGGGGTGATGTCGTCGCCTCCCGGACCGGGGAGAACCTCGACTCGGGGGTCGACCCTCTTGGCGATCGCACGGGCCCGTTTCATGATGTCGTCCGGATCGCCGGTCACGTGGTCCAGCATCGACACGACGAGGAGCACCCCCGTCACGCGCGACGAAGCGGCCAGTTCCCTGAGCAGTCCGCGCTCCTGGACGTTCAGCCCGCCCCGCGCCATGACCACCATGACGACGACGTCGCTCTGGAGCGCCAGACGCCGGACGGTGCCGGCCAGGTCGTCCTGATCGTCGACCTCGCCCCACAGACCGGGGGTGTCGCACAGTTCGAGGCCGGATCCGCTGAGCCACGGGTGTTCGATCTCGAGGACGTCCACGGCCTCACGGTGCGTCCTGGTGCGGTCGACGGACTCGTCGAAGGTGGGGAGCTCCGTGACGTCCCGTGGAGTGGCACCTCTGATCGTGAGGGCTCGCCGGGCCCGCTGGACCTCCGACTCCTCGACCAGGTTCGTCCCGAGCAGTTGGTTCACCAGGTGTGACTTTCCGACCGAGAACTGTCCGACGAAGCTGACGCGTCGCGTGAAGCCGGCGCTGCGTCTCCTGAGCTCACGGAGACCGACGGCGATGTGATCGGCCCCGTGGTCGGCGGCGAGCGTGGCCGCCTTCGAGAGCCAGAGATCCAACTCCTCGGCGGGCCGGCGATTCTGGCCCTGTTCATCGGACAACGGGGTGTCTTCACCTCGGAAGCGGGAGAGCGGACCTGTTGGTGGGACTCAACGTAATGAGGCCATCGCTGCTTGGGAAGATTTATGGCCCTTGACCCAATTGCGGGCTACGTGGTGTCGGTCGGGCGACCCGTCCGTAACCACCCTTTCCGGCCACCCTACTGTCATGGCCCTTTTCATCGTGTTTTCTGTATATTTGACATGATCTCGGCGAAGGAATCCGGCGAAGCCTTGATCGTTCGCACGGGGGAACGCGATGCGACAACGGGGGATTCTGAGAATCCACTTCACCACTGAGGACCTCGCTCGGACCCATTTGGTCGACGTCCCGGATCCAATGTGGGAGACCGTGCTCAGCCTGCATGTTCTGCAGGGGCGTGCGGGGCAGGGGGCGTTCGGTGAGTGGCGGCGGCGGGTGCGCGGTGACCTGTACCGGCGCGGAGCGGCGGGGACGGTACGCGAGCGGTTGTTCTCCGTCGCGCCGCCGGCAGGCTACTTCCCCGACTTCCTCACCCCGCCGGAGGGCCTGCTCGGTCTCGAGGCCGGGATCGAGGCCATGTGCGGCGTCCCGAATCGGCGTCTCGCCGCGGAGCTGGAACAGCTGGGCGGCGAGAACGATCCGTCGTCCTGGCTGCGTGCCCTCGCGGAGCACGGCACACGAACGCGGTCGGAACTCGGCGAGAGCTTCCGGACCTACCACCAGGCCGCTCTACGCCCGTACTGGGCCGACGTCCAATCCCGCGTCCACGCCGATCGGGCGCTGCGATCCCGGTTGCTCCGAGAAGGGGGAATCGGCGCGCTCTTGAGCAGTTTCGCCCCGTACATGCGTTGGCGAGCCCCGGTGCTCGAGGCGGACTATCCGGTCGATAAGGAGTTGAGTCTCGACGGGCGCGGACTGCTTCTCATCCCCTCGTATTTCTGCTGGCGACATCCGGTCACGCTCGCCGACACCGAACTCCCGCCGACCCTCGTCTACCCCGTCGAACACGAGGCCCAGTGGCTCACCCCGGCCGCCTCGCCCGGCCGCGCCGAGGAGGCGCTGGCGCGACTGCTCGGGCCGACCCGTGCCGCGGTGCTCCAGGCGACGATCGTCGGCCCGACGACCGGAGAGCTCGCCGACCACGTCGGCATCTCCCCGGCCGGTGCCAGCCAGCACACGACGACGCTCCGCGAAGCCGGTCTGATCACCAGCCGACGCCAGGCCAACCGCACGATCCACGTCCTGACGCCGCTGGGGTGGGCTCTTCTCACCCGGCAGGAGCCGGTCGGCCAATCCCTTGTCTCGCGCGGCTGACCGGCGATTTTAAGCCCGAACTGAAAATTGATGCGCTACCGCCTCCGAACGTCGTGTCCTTGATCGGTCGCGATCTCGGAGGTGGGCGATGGTCGGGTGAGATGCCCTGCCGGCCGCGATCGGCGAGCCCTTGGAGGTGGCGTCAGGTTGGACCTGAGCGGTTCCGGGCGTGGCCGAGCGAGCGAAGGTCCGACTTCGCCGCCGGCGTCCCACGATCGACGAAAGCTGCTGTTCGGCGCATTGGGAGTCGCGGCACTGACGGCCGGTTGTTCCGCGCATCGCGGACGATCCCTTTCGCCTGCGTCACGCGCCGTCCCGCATCAGCAAGGTGTCACAACGGTGCCGTCAGCCGCGTCGTCTGTTGCGGCCTTCGACGTGAAAGCGTCCAGGCAGGCAGGCCTCGTCGCCATGCTGCAGGCGCTGAACCGGGCATGTTCCGCTGCGGTGACCTCCCCGGCGTCTGGTGCCGATACGGTCACCGTCGGCGTCGGCGCGTCGCTGTTCGACCGGCGGTTCGGGTTGGAGCGGCTGAGACCGCGGCGGCTGTCCACCATGCCCGTGTTTCCGAATGACGCGCTGGACCCTGCCCAATGTCATGGGGATCTGCTGATCCAGGTCTGTGCCGACCGGGCGGAGAACGCGCGGAAGGTGATGGCGGACCTGCGGGCGGCGGCGCGGGGCGGGCTGCGGACGCGGTGGCAGGTCGAGGGATTCCGCGGCGAGAACACCCTCACGGCGGACGGGCGGCCGAGCACCCGGGATCTGTTCGGGTTCCGCGAGGGCTCCGGCAACCCGGACGTCCGCGACCAGGCGGAGATGGACCGGCTGGTGTGGGTGCAGCCGGGCGGCGGCGAGCCGGACTGGGCGGTCGGCGGCACCTATCAGGTCGTGCGGATCATCCGGTTCGCGACGGGTCTGTGGGACACCGAGACGGTCGCCGAGCAGGAGAAGGTCTTCGGGCGCCGCAAGAGCGACGGCGCGCCGCTCGGGCACGGGCGGGAGGACGCGGCGTTCGACTACCGCGGCGACCCGAACGGCCAGGTGATCCCGCTGGACTCCCACATCCGGCGCGCGAACCCGCGCACTCCGCAGACCGAACAGAACCGCATCCTGCGCCGGGGGTACTCCTACCGGCAGGGTCGTGACGCCGCGGGCCATGCCGACGAGGGGCTCGTCTTCATCTGCTTCCAGCAGGACCTCGAACGCGGCTTCGCGACCGTACAGCGCAGGCTGGCCGGCGAGGCGCTCGACAAGTACGTCCTGCCGGTGGGCGGCGGCTACTTCTACGTCCTGCCCGGCGGAGGCGACTATCTCGGACATTCGCTGATGGCCGCGGCGGGCCTGTCGCCGCGCTGACGCCCGAGAGGGAGTCGATCTACGACGTACCGGTACCGCCGGCCATCAGCGGGCGGCGTCCGTGGCACTCCTCGGCGCGGGGACGGGGCGCCATCCGCGCCCGGCCCGGGTCGTCCAGCGCAGGAACACCAGGGCGAGCACCGCGACCGCGGCGGCCAGCCCGTACATCACGGACGGGCCCGCCGCGAGGACGGCACCTCCGGTGGCGGTTCCGGCGCCGATGCCGATGTAGATCGATGAGGCGTTCAGCGAGACGACGAGTGGGGCCTCCTGGGGAGCGGCGGCGATGAGGCGGTGCTGCTGCGCGGGCGTCTGCGTCCACGTGCTCGCGCCCCACAGCAGCACGAGCACCCCGGCGATCATCGGCGACGTGACGCCGGTGGCGGCGCTGATCCCCAGGGCCGCCAGGGCGACGGCCATGGCGAGGTAGCCGCCCTTCAGCACGCGGAGCGGACCCCACCGGTCGGTGGCGTAGCCGGAGACGAGGTTGCCGGCCACGGCGCCCGCGCCGTAGAGGAACAGCATCAGGACCGTCGAGCCCTCGGGCACCCCGACGCTCCGCAGCGCCGGGACGCTGTACGCGTACACGGTGTAGCTCGCCGCCATGCCGAGGACGGTCAGCGGCAGCACCGACGCCACCGCGGGCCGGCGGAGCAGGGCGAGACGTGTCCGCAACGGCACCCGCGGTCCGCCCGGCAGCACCGGCATGATCCAGAACACCCCGGCGGCCGCCACCAGGGAGAGCGCGGCCACCAGGCCGAGCGCCGTACGCCAGCCCAGCCAGTGTCCGGCCAGGTCGCCGAGCGGCACCCCGAGCGCGGTGGCGACGGTCAGGCCGCCGACGACCACGGCCAGGGCCCGCGCCCGCAGCTCCGCGCGGACCAGCGCCGCGCTGACCGCCCCGGCTCCGGGCGTGAAGACGGCGGCCCCGGCCGCCGCCAGCACCCGGCTCGCGATCAGCAGGGGCAGGTTCGGCGCGAGCGCCGAGGCCAGGTTGGCGACGCCCAGCACGACGAGCGCCCCGACCAGCAGCATGCGCCGTGGCAGCCGCGCGGTCAGGGTGGCCAGCACGGGGGCGAGGACGGCGTACGCGACGGCGAACACCGTGACCGACTGGCCCGCCGCTCCGGTGGACACGTGCAGCGTACGGGCCATGGACGGCAGGAACCCGGCGACGATGAAGGCGTCCGTACCGACGGCGAAGGTGCCCAGCGCGAGCACGAGCGTCGGGCCCAGGCCGCCCGGCTTCGTCACCTCCGCCGTACGGGGCCGATTCAGGACATTCAACATCCAGATTCTCCTTCCAAGTCGGCCCGGGATCGTCTCCCGGGGACTCGGGTCAGCCGTTGACGCGTTCGTGCCAGCGCCGGGCACGGGCGCCGGCCGACGGAGGCGCCTTCTCCATCAGGTCGGCGAGCGTCTGGGAGGCGAGCTCCCGTCGCCACGCCAGTTCCGCGCGGCGCATCGCGACGGAGACACCGCACGCGCGCTGGAAGTCGCTCGCGGGCGCCTCCGCCCCCGCGCCCCGCTGCCGGATCTCCGCGCAGCGGAACGCCTCGTCCGGACCCTCGATCGCGGACACGACGTCCATCAGCGTGATCTTCTCCGGGGGGCGGGCGAGCCGGAACCCGCCGCGCGCGCCGGCGGTCGAGGTCAGCACGCCCGCCCGGACCAGCGCCTGGAGCCGCTTGTTCAGGTACGCGGGCGGCAGCTCGAACCACGCCGCCAGCTTCGCCGTCGACAGCGGCTCCTCGCCGCCGATCCACGCCAGGGCCAGGCAGCAGTGCAGACCCCACTCGACGCCTTCCCCCATTCGCATAACCTGGACATTACCCGTCCAGATTGTCCCCAACCAGCCCTTTAGGTAAAAGCCACGAAAACCACCCCGACGGCACTCCTTCGCAGGCGCCTCCCGCCTGGCGTCGACACCCGGTTCCAACGGGGCGCCGAGGCGGCCCGGAGGGGCCGGATCCGACCCGGGCCGGAAATCCGCGGAACGCATGTCACGTTCGGCGGGGGTCGTTCCGCCTACATCGGTGAGGGCGCCTCTCCAGGCGTCACGTCACCGTCAGGAGGACCACCATGACAACCCGGATCGTCGTACTCGGTGCCGGATACGCGGGACTGCCGGCCGCGCGGCGGCTCATCAACAGGCTCGGCGACGACGCCGACGTGACCGTGGTGAGCGCGTCGCCGTCGTTCGTCGAACGGCCGCGCCTGCACCAGACGGCCACCGGACAGCGGCTCCGCGAGCTGCCCCTGACCGGCCTGGTCGGCGGGCCTCGAGGCGGAAGCCTGATCGTCGGCCGGATCGGCGACATCGATCTCGCCGACCGCCGGGTCCGCGTCCAGGCGCGGGACGGCGAGCGCACGCTCGGCTACGACGTCCTGGTGTACGCACTCGGCAGCACCGTCGACGTACACGCCGTGCCGGGCATCGCCGCCCACGCGCACACCCTCTCCGACGCCGGATCCGCGGAACGCCTGGGCGGAGCGCTGGCCACCGCGGCACCCGGCTCCACCGTCGCGGTGTGCGGCGGCGGGCTGTGCGGCATCGAGATGGCGGCGGAGCTGGCCGAGTCCCGTCCCGATCTGCGGGTGCTCCTCGCCTCCCGGACCGAGCCCGGGGCGTGGCAGGCCCCGAGGGCACGGCGGCGCCTGCGCCGGGCCTTCGACCGGCTCGGCGTCGAGGTCCTCGCCGACGCCGAGGTCCGGGAGGTCGCCGAGGACGCGCTCGTGCTGGACGGCGGCCGGCGAGTCCCGTACGACCTGTGCGTCTGGGCCGGTGGCTTCACCGTGCCGTCCCTGGCCCGCGACGCCGGGCTCGCCGTGGACGACCAGGGACGGATCGTGGTCGACGAGACGCTGCGGTCCGTGTCCCACCCGGAGGTGTACGCCATCGGCGACGCCGCCGCCGTACCCGGCCCCTGGGGCGCGGCGCTGGCGTACGGCTGCCGGACCGGGAGCTTCACCGCGCCGTGCGCGGCGGACGCGATCGCCGACCGCCTGGCCGGAAGGACGCCGCGTTCGTTCCGGTTCCGCTACTTCCACGAGTGCGTCAGCCTCGGCCGCCGCGACGCCTTCATCCAGTTCCTGCGCGCCGACCAGACCCCGAGCCGATGGGTCCTGACGGGCCGCCTCGCGGTCTGGTACAAGAACATCGTGCTCGATTCCGCGAAGGTGGTGTTCCGGCACCCCGGTCCCTACACGCCGCACCGTCGGCCCGCCGAGCCCGCCCCGGTGTCCTGATGCCGGACGGTCCGACGTCCGGCGACGACGTCTTCGAGGGGCATCGGACGCTGCTGTTCTCGGTGGCGTACCGCATGCTCGGCAGCGTCGCCGCGGCGGAGGACACCCTTCAGGAGGCATGGCTCCGCTGGAGCCGCGTCGACCGGTCCACGGTCACCGAGCCCCGTGCCTACCTGGTCACACTCACCACCCGGGCGGCCATCGACCGGCTGCGCCGCGAGAAGGCCGCCCGCGAGGTGTACGTCGGCACCTGGCTGCCCGAGCCCCTGCTCACCGCCCCGGACGTGGCCGAGGAGGCCGCGCTCGCCGACTCGGTGTCCATGGCGATGCTCGTCGTGCTGGAGACCCTGTCGCCGCTGGAACGCTCGGTGTTCGTCCTGCGGGAGGCGTTCGGCTTCGACCACGCGGAGATCGGCCGCATCCTGGACCGTTCGGAGGAATCGGTACGGCAGCTCGCGCACCGGGCCCGCCGCCACGTCGAGGCGCGCCGCCCGCGCTTCGAATCCGATCGTCAGGTGCGCAAGAGGGCGACCGAGCGGTTCCTGGAGGCCGCCGTCGGCGGTGACCTGAACGCCCTCATGGAGGTCCTCGCCCCCGACGTGACGCTCTGGTCGGACGGCGGCGGCAAGGTACGCGCGCCGCGTCGCCCGATCGAGGGAGCGGACAAGGTCGCCCGATTCTTCGCGGCGGTCGCGGAGGACGTGCCGCCGGGATCCGCGTTCCGCCTCGTCGAGGCGAACGGCGGGCCGGCGGTCCTGGTGCACCTCGCCGGCGTTCCCATCACGGTGGCCACCGTCGAGATCGACCCCGACGGCCGGGGGATCAGCGGGATCCACCTGATCGCCAACCCGGACAAGCTCCCGGCGATCGCCCCGGACACCACCTGACCCGGCATCATCCCGGCGGACGGGAACGTCGCTCGACGTACATCCGGCCGACGATCGATCCGAGGTGGATGACCACCCCCATGGCCACCAGCCACGACAAGATGATCATGATGACGCCGATGGGGCCGTAGCTCTGCTCATTCTCGACGATCGCCGCGGAGAAGAATTGTGCGGAGAACACCCCCAGGCCCATCCAGCACACGCCGGTGGCCAGGGCGGCGGGGAAGAGAACGCGCCAGCTCACCGCACCCATGAGCAGCACCTTCATGCTCGCCCACCAGAAGAGCGTCGCCAGCGCGAAGCCGAACAGACCCTGCAGCACCGGCCCGCCGGCCGGGCCGAGCGCCCTGCCGGCCGTGGCCTGCACGGCCCCGTACGCGAGCAGCGCCGCGAGCCAGCAGAACTGGGCGGCGATGCCGCGCCACCCTCGGCCGCGGACGTCGAAGACCCTTTCGTACCACCGTTGCAGGGTGCCGGCGACGGCCAAGGCCCCGATGACCAGCACGCAGGCGCTCGCGATCGTCAGCGAGCCGGAGTCCTGGCCGGGCTTGAAGAGGGCCGCCACGTCCTCCGCGGCCTGCCGGTTCAACCCCAGCCAGCCAGCGACCACCGCCGCGGCGTCCCGACCGGCCGCGGCGGTGACGACGATGAGGAAGGGAAAGAAGCACAAGATCGCGAGCGCGGCCAACTGGAACGAGTTGCCGTAGAAGTCGACCGCGTTCAGTCGACTCCACAGCCTGCCCGGCTCACCCGCCCTGAGGCGCTGGACGGCCGCCCGACCCCGTCGCCCCAGGCCAGACAGCCACACGCGCATGCGCCCCCGCCCACCGCGCGAACCGACCGGCCCCCTCCGGCCCGCCATGTAGGCCAGTCTAAGCGCGTGTTCGAGAAGTTGATCGCGGCTGGTGGCTTTCCTCTGGGGTCGCATCTCTTCCCCGCGGAAGGTAAACGGACGCTTCGATGAATGATGAAATGCCGGCCGAAGCCGTCGTCGCGTCCGTATCGTCTGATCGTCAACGCGCCCAAGAAGGAACAGTGGGATGGCTCATACGTGTGACATTCATTAACGGCGGCGGACGCTGATACTCAGCAGCAATTATGGTGCGCGATCGAGCCGGGGAAGGATGACCGTATGGCCGACGGAGGCGTCGCCCTGATCCTCTACCGTTCGGGTTCCCCCGCCGACGCGTTGGGGCGCTTCGAACTGACCGTGCGGCCCGACGGCAGCGCGCGGCTGGATCATCGCGACGTCACGGGGCTGCGGAGGTGGACCGCGAGGCTCGAACGAGCGTTGTGGCCACAGATCCTCGACATGCTGAGTCGATCCGGCTTCCCGACGATCACACCTGCCTCGATCCCACCGGGCGCCGCGCGCCGGGAGCTCATCGTCGAGCCCGTCGGGGAGTCGGTGTTCGCCTGGAACGATACGACCGAGCCGGCCATTCTCGATGTCTTTCGGATTCTCGACGCGCTCGTACGCCAGGTGAGTGGCGGGGCCGTACGGTCCACCGTCGATGAGCTTCCGAGGGTCGTTCACCGGCGGGTGAGCGAGACCGAACGCTCCGAGTCGGCGAGCATCGTGTCCGGTGCGGCGGCGTTCGGCACCATCGGCCGACGTCCCGCATTCGCGGTCGTTCAGGACGACATCACGCTTTCTTCGCTTCCCGACCGAACGCCTCTCGGGCCGGCTATTCCTGTACCAGCGCCGGTTCGTGCCGCCGCCCTTGCCGCCGGCGAAGGCGACCTTCTCGCCTCGGCCGGCGACGACCGCGTGATCAGGGTGTACGACGTGCGTACGGGCGGAGTGCTGCACGCCAGGGCCGGCCATCGCGGGCCGGTTAGCGGAGTGGCGGCGGCCGAGATCGCCGGCCGCCCGGTCGCGCTGTCGGCGGGCGATGACGGCGATATCCGGATATGGGCCGCTGACACCGCTGCCGATCTCGGCACCATCTCGGTCCGTGAGGGTGGGCTCACGAGTGTCTGCCACGCCCGGATCGCGGAGCGCGACCTCATCTGCGCGGGCGCCGATGACGGCGTTGTTCGTGTGTGGGATGGCGCCGACCGCCGCATCGTCGGCACGCTGCGCGGTCACACCGGCTGGGTCAACGCGGTCGCGATGGCCGGCGACGGCGATCGTGCACTGGTGGCGTCCGGTGGCGCGGACGGTGTCGTGCGGCTGTGGGACCTGAGCGGGGAGAGTGAGCTCCACACGTTGGCGGGGCACACCGACAGCGTTACCGGCGTCGTGCTGACCACGGCCGGTGGCCACCTGCTGGTCGGCTCATGCTCGCTGGACGGCACCGTCCGCACGTGGGATGCGACCACCGGCGAGCCGCTGGCCGACTGGTCGGCGGACAGCGGCTGGCTCACTGGCATCGGATCCCTGTCAGTCGATGACGGACCGGCCGTCGTCACAGCGGGAATGGACGACGGCGTGCGGCTCTGGGCTGCTCTCAGCGGTGCTCCGATCGCGACGGTGGCCGCCGAACCGCTCGTCCCGAGCTGCGTGGCCACGGGCCCGCGAGTCGTCGCGGCCGGTTACAAGGACGGCTCCCTGCGGATCTGGAGCGACGGAGCGCTCGTCCGTGCGGTGCCCGCGTCCGACGGGGCGATCAGCGCGATCGCTTTCGGGCCGGATGGTCTCATCTCCGGTACGGACAACGGCACGGTGCGGGTCCACGACGTCGGCAGCGGCGACGAGCTTCAGGTCCCGACCCCGCATACCGCGCCGGTCCTGTCTCTGGCGTTCGCCGAAGACCTTCTGATCTCCGGAAGCGCGGACGCCACGGTGCGAACCTGGGACGCGCTCTCCGGCACGCCACGGGCACGGCTGCTCGGCCACACGGGAGGTATCGCCGCCGTTGCGACCGGCCGCGTGGGCGGGCGCCTCGTGATTGCCTCCGGCGGCTATGACCGGGTCGTCCGGACGTGGGACGCCGTGTCCGGCCGACCGTTGTTGGCGATCCATGGCCATATGTATCCGGTGTACGCGCTGGCGTTCGGCGATGGCCTGCTCGCCTCGGCGAGCTACGACGGGGGCGTGCGGGTGTGGGACGCCACCAGCGGTGCGCAGGTCGCGCTGCTGCCCGGCAACGACGGACCGATCCGGGCGCTGTGCTTCGAGGAGAACGATCTGGCGGTCGCGGCGGAGGACGGCGCCGTCCGGCTCTGGCGCCTGCCGGCGGGTGAGCTCATCGGCGAGGTCAAGGTCCCGCGGACACCACTGGCGGTGGCCTTCGTCGACGGCCGCCTCCAGACCGCGGGCGTACAGGGTCTGACGACGATCGACGCGTGGTGACGACGAGCGGTCGGTGATCCGTTGAGACACGCACCGCTTCTGCGGGATGTATTGCGGTCAACGACGATGGTCCGGGTCCCTAGCTCAGTGGTCGGCGCCGCGGGTCGTGGAAGTTCACGTCTTCCGTAGAAAGAAATTCGGCCGGACCCTTTTCTTCGAGCAGCGGCATCTCGGACTCATACATGGGATAAAGCTGAACAATATTGATAACGCGGTCCGGAAGTTCTACGCGGGTGAACTCCGGATCCAGGTCGGTGGCCAGGAAGAGGAGTAGTACCGACATTTCGGACTCATCCGGGCTGATCGGATCGCCGAGATCGAAGGCATCTCCGGCGCTGTACCGCTTCTCGCCTCTCCATGCGGTGGCGACATAGCCGGCGGCAAGCGTCCAGTTCAAATTTTCGGAGTCCATGCTGATGAAGAGTTCTGGGCTGCCCAACCGCCAGTCAGGATGCCGGACCAGCGAGAGACCGTAGGTGAAGCCCGATATCGTGTTCTCGCCGAACTGGCCTCGGTAGGTGAAGGTGAACACCGGCAGTTCAGCCTCACTGGGTGTCACCAGGTGACTTTCCGGCTCGTCGCCCGCCCATTCGTTAAGACGGTCGAGATAGAGCCTCATGGAAGGTGTGCTCATTGCCACCACTTCTTTTTGGCCTTCTCAATGGCTTCGTCGGCTTTCCGCTGTGCTTCCATCGCCTCCTTTTGGGCGGAACCTTTGAAGAACACGGCGTTCTCGGCTTTCTTTGCCTTCTCGCTCGCCTGCTGCTGCAGCTCTAGCGCCTTTCGTTCCTTCGCGGTCGGATTGGATTTCTGTGCCACGTTATTCAGGTACTTATTCGTCTCGGCTATTTCCTTCTTTGCGGCCTCCTCGGCTTTCTTCTGCTCCCTCTTCCAGCTCTTGGGGACGTCGCTCTTCTTGATCGGCTTTTTGGTTTCGGCGTCAATCACCCTGCCGTCAGGATATATTCTAAGACCTCTGACGGTAACACTTCCATCCGAATGCTTTTTGTGACCCTCGAGAAATTTGCTAGCGCCGCCTCCCTGCTCGTATTTGTGGCCTCGGTTATTTGTGTCCAATTCCATGTGATAGGCGTCAGAGTACTGTGCCAGCTCCCTAATCTGTGCATCGGTCAGCTTCATTTTCTTGGCCTGGCTGTAAAAATCCTTCCACTCGTACCCCGGCTTATGGCCAATGTCCGCTCTCCCCTTCGGGATGATTTCGCCAGTGTTTGCGTCGACCAGATTTCCATTCTTATCATACCGCCGTTCGATGCCTGCCCGGGTATTGTTCCGGTAACCCGGCCGCCAACTGCTATCCGATCTTTTCTCACGTTCTATTGCGTCGAGATCATCGTGGATGTTCTGGCGCATCCTATGTCTCTCCTGCGGGGACAGGCGGCGGCCTATTCTCTCCTCGAAATCGCGCATTGCGGAATTGGCCGCATCAATTCTCTGCCTCTTATCGCGCTCGTATTTGCCCATGCGCGGTACCGGGTGTTCGCCGCCCGGGTCGGGTGCGTGCGGGTGCTCTGCGGCGAGTTGGCCGATCGCCCGGCGGGTGGTCTCAGGGCCGGGTGCGGTACCGAGCCGGTCGGCCGCGGCGCGATGGAGGGCGTCGGAGGGGTTTTCGCGTGGACGTCGGCCGTCCATGCGGTCGTTCAGGTGTTCGGCGAGCCTGGTCAGGGCCTCGACCTCCCGCGGCGTCGGGTTCCGGCCGAGGGTCTGATGGGCGAGCTCGTGGAGGAGGTCGGCATGAGGGAGAGCTCCCTCCGGAGACGCGCCGACGACATCAGCGAGATGGCGTAGCCCGTGCAGGTCGGGTTCACGGAAGGAGTAGTCCGGCGCCGTCTCATAAAGCCGGCCGGCCGCGTCGGTGAGCGCTTCGGTGTACCGGAGATGGCCGGCCGTTCGAGCCTCATCGCCGAACAGCACGTGCATCCGGTCGAGCAGTACGGCGTGTTCGAGAGCATCGCGGCCCTCGGCCGGGAACACCGGCCGGCCATCCTCGCCGACCCGATCGAGCAGCTCCCGCACATGGTCGGGTGGGTCCAGCGGGCGATTCTCCCGGACCGCATGCTCGACCGGCACCATCGGGCCGGCGACCCCGTGGACGTCCGGCGCGCCGGGCGCGGCGCGATCGGCGAGCCCCTGCATGGCGATCAGATGGCGGTCGCGGAGACCCGCGGTGGAGGGAACCGGGTGCCCATTGTGATCCACGATCAGCGTCCGATCCGCCCAGGAGCGGAGGCCGTCGCCCATCAGGTTGGGCTCACGCGTAACACCTGGCGCGGTGAGCGTCTCGGCACCCGGCCGCCCGGGGTCGGCGTACTCGTCGTGCAGATCGAGGTGGTGCCCGACCTCATGCGCGATCGCGACGGGGTCCATGTCGGCGTACAAGGTGAGCATGTCCGGCCGCTCACCCTCGCCCATGCCATCGCCCGGACGGAGCCGTACGGCGCCGTCCGCCGACCCGGCCTCCTCGAACTCCACGCGCACGTGAAGCTGCGACCCGTCCACGAGCCGATGCTGGTGGTTGTAGTAGATGTCCACGGCATCCAGCACGTTCGACTGGGCGCGTACGACATCTTCCGATGTCATCGTCGGGTCCGCGTGGTACTGGACCGTGACCGTGAACTCGGTCACGGACCGCTCGCCGCCGTCCTGGGCGGTCACACCGAGGCGCCGTACGTCGACCTTCGAGGCGTCCTCGAACGGGTGATGTTCGCGGGTGACCGGCGTCGCGGTCGCGTCTTCGCGGAGATGTGTCCACTGGGATGCCTGCAGGGCCTCGCCCTCGGTGAGCGCGTACGCGTGCCCTCCCCGAAGCACGGCGAGTGTGTCCTTGCCGTACGCCGGCATCAGTGGCTGCCGCGTATCGGGGTTCAGATCGGCGCTGCGGATCGGATGTGCCTCCCGCGGCCCCGATCCCGTACGGCCCGGGTCGAAGCCCGGCACATCCGACCATCGGTCGGCTGCGACCGCTCCGGCCTGATGCTCGGAACCCGGCGTTGGGTGCGCGTTGCCGGGCTTTTCGTCCTGATGTGTCCCGTAGCCGGCCTCGGACCGCGAGGTCTGAGGTGAACGCGACTCGACCGGTCGGCTCGATGTGCGCGCCGGTCCACCCTCGTGGGGCGCGGAGCCTCGGCCGCCCTGATCAAGAGGCACCACCGCGACCGGCACATCCCGAGGAGGCGACTCATGGACGACCCTCTGCGCCGAACCGGCCGGCTCCGCGACCGATCCGGTGGCCGGGGGTTGCTCGACCTGGGGGGCGGTCGGCGTGTGACCGGTGTTGCCGGCCAGGTCGGACATGGTGCCGTGACCGGGATCTGGGGTGCCCGAAGGGCCGGCACCGTCGGCGGGCTGGTGGATGCCTTGGCCGTCGACGACGGTGGTGCCGTCGCGATGATGGACGACGACCGGGCCTGAGCCGTTGCCTGCCGTGGGCTCGACGCCGCCATCGGTGATGCCGACACCGCCGTGATGGCTCTCGCCGACGACTCCGATGTCCGGGCCATGCCCACCGAGGGAGTTGGCCATCTGGCCATTCGGTCCGGCGTGGACATCCGTGCCGGTTTCCGGACTGGGATGAGTGGGGTTCTCGTTGATGATGCCGTCGATCGAGTTCTGGTATCCGGCCGTTGTGGCCCCGTCACCGGCGGTTTCCGTTCCTCCCGCCGAATCGCTTCGCGTGGAGACAGGGTCGTAAGAGGAGGAGTCCGCGTGGGGTTGACGGTCCGTGGTTTCGACGGTCCCACCGTGGCCGGCGTCGGTGTGGTCGGCGAGGTCCGTCTGGCCGGCGGACTCGACGCGAGCAGGAGAGTCGGTGTGGCCGCCGGTTCCATCGCCGACGACTTGGCCCTCGATGTCGTAGCCGACACCTTTGGCGGAGTAATTGGGATAGCCGCGATTGTTGGGGATATCGCCGCCGGTCGACGTGGCTCTATTGCCGGGGGCGGCTGTTTGGCCAAGGACGTGTTTGCCGACCTCGCCCGCGTACCCGAGGCCTGCCATGCCGAACCCGAAGGCGGCCGCCTGGCCGAGATCGACTTTGTGTTCGACCAGGCCTTGGGCGGCGATGTTGCCCGCGGTACCGGTGACCCCGGCGAACCCGGCACGGGCCAGGCCCGATGATGCCATCAAGTCGGCCAGTTTGGTGGTGAAGGGCGTGCTGCGGGCGGCGACCGCACCGCCGGCTCCGCCCATCACCGCGCCGGCGATCGCACCTTCCTCCAGGGCGTGGGCGAACTCGTCACCGTCGAAGTCCTTTTGTATGCCTTCGTGGATGCGGGCGTACTGCCCGGCCAGATCCATGCCCCCGGCGAACCACGCACCTCCCACGGCCGCCTTGGCGACCGTCGTTGCGATCGACCTCAGGAAGGATCTGAGGGCGAACCCTTCGACCTCGGTGGCCGCCTCGGCGGCGGCAACCGAGCCTCCACCGGTGATCCACGAGATCGCCCACGCGATGGCCCAGGTCAACACCAAGAAGGCACACGAAAGCTCGAACTGAAGCCGAGCAGCGTCCTTTTGCCTCATCAAAAAATCGACGGAGTCGGCCAGCCACTGACACATCCCGGCCAGCCACAACAACCCCCCGTCTTCGCCGCCACCGTGCAATGCCGCCGCGAACGTGGCGAATGCGTCCACCGCATCGCCCGCGTTGTTCGCGGTCACCGTCCGAGCATGCTCCTCCACGTCCTGGGCCACCCCCAGGATCGCGGTTGCCGCGGTGGTGAACGCATTCTTGATCCGCCCTAGCCCGTCCATATCTCCATCGGGCCACTGGATTCCCCCGACCAGGGTCTCCAAGAACCCCAAGATCTGCTGGACCACACCCGGCGGTGGATCCGAACGCGCCAAACTCTCACTCACCTGCGGCAGCCGGTAGGGATCCTTTTGCGCCAGCGCGTTCGTCTCTGCGCCTTCGGGGACCGCAGCGCCTATCGTGGAGGCGTCCTCGGCCAGTCGATCGTTATTGCCACTGATAATCAGGTTGCCGCCGGTCGCCCGCAACAAATTGACCATATCGGCCAATGCCGACAACACCGAATCCCGCGCGACTCCGAACCCGGAAACCTCACCAGAGCCATTAAAGAATGCCTGACCGATATCGTCCTGACCCCACGGCGCTCCGGCTCCAGCCAACTCATGACACAACGTATCGACCGTCGAAGCCAACGTATCGGCCGCGCCGTCCATCCCCCGTCCGGCCTTGGTCCACGTGTCGAACCTGACCTCATGATCCGGCGCACCCATTGACTAGTCCTGGGAAAATTCGAGGATGCGAGGAGCTTTTGGAAAGAATGCCATCAAATCTTGTTCGCCAGCACGAAGGCGATCGGCCATCTCCTCGGGCAAAAAAGCCGCAGTCATTTCTTTCGCCTGGCCTGTTGCCTGTTCGCTCGCCTCGGCTATCAGGGCCAGAATCGTATGGGTCAACTGCTGGGCGCTCATCCGTTTCAACGCCTGTGGTGAGAACTGGATGTCGCGCAGATTTCCGCGCGATCCGACCTCCACCCATACGTCGCCATTTCGCGTCCGTGCGGTTGCCTTCACGTCGGCGACGTTGCGCTGGAGTTGCTGCAACTCCTCCAGTCGCTGTTTGAAATTCGCCGCCATGTCGTGGACGGGCCCTTCCATGCCATCCTCCCCTTCCATTAATCCGATCCGCTGGAAGAACCGCGTGAATCGGGTGATCAGGTGAGGGTAGTTGGCGATCGATTGGGAGGGAAATCACTTCAGCGATGGCTAAATTCTTCAACGATTTTTGAATTATTCGACGATGATCAACGAGTTCTCGAATATCTGCGCCACGTGGCCGCGAGATGCGACGTCTGCTGCCGCTGAGCTGCGCGGTAGCGTTCCTGCGAACCGCTCCGCGAACGCCTTCGCCCGCGGCGACCGGACCGGCGTCCTGATGACCCGCACGCCACTGGCGGCGAACACCTCATCGAACGGGCGGGAGAACTCGCCGTCACGGTCCCGGATGAGAAACCGGCAAGCGTGGTCAGGCTTGGGGGAATGCGGTGAGCACGTCGAAGTGCCGGATGGCGGGATCTGAGTCGAGCAAGGTGGCGCGGGCCGCCGACGTGACGTGCTCGCGTTCGTGATCGTCGACGGCGAATCGCTTGATGGCATCGATGGACTCGAACAGGGTCAGGGTCCTGATGTGCACGGATCCGCGCTCTTGCCGGGCAAGCAGGTAGGCACCGTGAAAACCGTCAATACCACAGAGGTTTGCGAGGACTTCCGCTTCGAAGACCTGGCGATACTTCTCGGTGGTCTCTGGGCCGCTGGTCCGGGCTTGCCACACTCGAGCGATCATGTCGGGCTGTCTCCTGCGCTGCCGGGGTTGTGCGGACCAGATGAGTGTCGGCCGGGCCGCAACGCCGACGCTTGAAGATCTTTGCTCAGTTCGGCGCCGCCAGAAGTCGTCGCAGCGCTTGCGGGGTGTGGCCGCATTCGCCGCGAACCGTTCGGGTCAGATGCGCGTGGTCGGCAAAGCCCAGCTCGGCCGCCAGATCTGCCAGATCGGACTTCCCCGCTTCGATCGCGTCCAGGGCGAGGTGCACGCGGATGCGGTTCCGGTATCCGGTCAAGGTCATCCCGGTCTGGCGGCGGAAGATGCGGCTGAGGTGGTACGGAGAGCACCCAAGGCGCTGGGCGATCTCCCGCAGCCCGAGCGTGCTCGGGTCGCCGGTCAGCAGTTCCCTTGCCGCGTCCACCAGCGTTCGCTGCGCGGCCGCAGTCGTCGCTCGCCTGGCCGCCTGCTGCATCGGGGCCGGCGTCGCGAGCAGCCGGCCCACCAGCCGGATGGTCATCTCGGCCAGTTCGAAGGAATCGGCGGACCGGCGTGCCCTGGCGGACAGCAGGCGATGCGCGACGGCGAGGTCACCGGTCACTGGAACCGAGGGGTGTACCGGCGTCCCTTCCGTGAGTTCGACCATGAAGGACTCCGACATCACCAGGGCGGTGCAGGTGTCCTCTGCCCCCACCCGATGGGCGATGCTCTGCTCCTGGGCAGGGCCGCCGAGGTAGGCGACCGTCGGATCCGCCAGGAGCGTGTGGCCGCCGACTCGCGCCCGGAACACACCACGCCGCACGAACATGAGCTGATGCCCGACCGGCGTTTCCGGCTCGGACCACGACTCGGCCCGGGCACGAATCGTTACCTGCTTGAGCGAAAATCCATCCCCGGACGCGATCGGTACGACCGTACGCCCGCAACGACGATGCTCGGCCATCCTTCTAAGACCGCGCCACCTGAACGCCCTCGAAGACGATCACCTCGACGCAAGGGCCGCCGTTCTCACCGCTGCGGACGGACTTACGCCATTCGGCGCAGCTAAAGTCCATTTTCGGCCGCCCCTAAGGGGGATCAGTCGCGCTCGAGGACGGTGACTTCGACGCAGTTACCGCCGTTCTCGGTGCTACGGGTCGACTTACGCCATTCGGCGCGGCTCAGGTCCATCTTTCCGCCACCACCTTCATGATGAGGTCGACCGACTCCTGCTGTGACAGGGTGAAAGTCCGGATGGACTCCCAGGTGTTCGACAGGACGGAGATGTCCTCCCGGTTGCTGGTGACCATGCCACGGACGGCCGTTTCGACGTAGGCTACCTCGCCACCGTCGACGGTGGCGAGAAGGAACCCGCCCCCTCTGTGTGGATTCGCGGTGGCGGGAACCACCTGAATCGTTATCAGCGGTGATATGCGGCTTACTAGGTGCTCCAGCTGCGCGCGCATGACGGCGGTGTCCCCTACCTGGCGATAGAGGACCATCTCGTCGAGGACGCAGCGAAGAGTCGGAGGATTGTCGCGGGACAGGATCTCTTGGCGCTCCAGCCGCGCGGTCACGGCCGCCTCGTCGCCGTTCAGCAGCGAGCGCGCGTACTCCTCGTGCTGGAGCAGCCCTGGGACGACCATGGGCTCAAATGAGCGGAGGACGGTGGCGGCGCGCTCCTCTTCGAGCCAGGGGCGGAACCAGCCGGGTGGGGTCTCCTCGGTGAGCAGGTCGTAGAGGTCCATGAGGGCCCCGGCGGGCAGGGCGAGTGCCTTCTCGACGGAGCCGACGGCCTTGCCTTTGGGGCGGAGCTGGCCGGTCTCGAGGTTGCTCAGCCAGCCTTCGGAGTAATTGACCCGTTGTGCGAGCTGTGCCTGGGTGAGCCCGTCGGCCTGCCGGTAGCGGCGGATCGCCGCGCCCAGTTTGATCAGTGTTGGGCTGGGGGGATTGCCCATTTGGTACCTCCGCGCCGGAGTTCAGGTTTCTTCGAGAACCCCTCGTTCGTCTTCTGGTGTTCGTACTGCGTATTCGGTCGCGTACGCATTGTAGTCGGCGCGCGGCATTGTGGAGGCCCAACGAAGACGACGGGAGAACGGAATATGGCATCCCGCGAAACGACCGAGCTGAGAATTCTCGGAGAACTCGAAATTCCGGCGGCGGCATCGGAGGTCGGCCGAATGCGGCGGTGGGCGTACGACATGCTCGTCCCGGCCTACGAGGCGGTCGCCGACGACGTCGTCCTCCTCGCCTGCGAATTGGTGACGAACGCGATCCGCCATTCCGGCTCCGCCACTGTGACGATCACGCTCGCCGCCCTCGCCGACGCGATCCACGTCGAAGTGGCGGATGCCGGAAGCGTTGATCGGGTCCCCCGGATCGCCGACGCTGGACCGGACGCGACCGGAGGGCGCGGGCTGCGCATGGTCGACATCCTCACCGGCGGCCGATGGGGCACGTACACCAGCGAGGCCGGACGTGTCGTGTGGTGCGAGACGACTTTCCCGGAGCCGCGCGTCGTGGGGGAGGCGTCGAAGGGATGACGCCGGAGGAGCGGCTCCAGCACTCGATCGCGGAGTTCCACGCGATGCTCGACTCCATGCGGTTCACCGGGACGTCGCAGGTCGCGGAGGTCCAGCAGCTCCAGATCCTGGTCACCAAGTATCCCCACCACGCACGTAACTTCCTCGCCGACCTCGACCCGCCCGGCCGGGGAGGCCGCCACCGCGCCGGGAAGGGCAGGCATCCGACATAGCCCACCACCCAGGTCCGTGTCACCGGCCGCAAGTAGCGAGCCTGCCGTCGCATCGCCGTAGCCCGGTGCGGAGCCGAAGACCGGCGCCCCGCACCGAGGCATCGGGTGGCGGATCGGGTCAGGCCGGGCCGGGCCGGGTGTAGGTGACCCGGACGTCGAGGAAGGTGGACGCGCCGTAGTCGTGGCCGCGGATGGCGAGCAGATTGCAGCGCTCTAGGACGTTCTGCGGAACGGTGACGTCGATGGTGTTGGCTCGGCAGTAGCCGCTGCGGACGGTCTGCAGGAGCCGGCCGTTGAGGTAGACCTGGGCGTCGTTGTCGATGGTGCCCTGGATGCGGACGTCCTGTGCGAAGCGCGGGATGCGGAGCCAGTGCCGCACCAGGATGTCGGTGTTGGGCTGCCAGGGGGTCTTGACCGAGGCGTTGAACGGGCAGCCGGTGGTCGTGCCGAAGGCCGCCTGCCCGGTCGACCATCCGCTGTCGTCGAAGTCCGGATCCTGGAATCCGGGCACGACGCTGGGCGACGGCACCTGCCGATATTTCCAGCCGGTGCTGTTGTAGTCCAGCGCGGTGATGGTCGCGCGCTCCGGTGGCGCCGGGGAGGCGGACGCAGCCGTCGGGGCGCCCAGGGCCATCACGGCCAGCAGCACCGGCGGCGCCACCCGGACGAGCCTGCGGATCATCATGATGTGACCTCCTAAGGAGGGTCGATGGTTGTGAGGCGACGTGGCTGTCACGTAGAGCAGTTGAGCACTCTTCGCAACCGATTGGTGACTGTAAGTCATTCGCGAGAGTGAGGCAATGCGGCAACCGGCCCGAGTCGTTTTTGCGACCAACCGAAAAATGAGCCCTGCGTAGTTCCGACTACTGACGGTGACGCGTTATGGAGCGGGTGGCTGCTTCATAAGTGACGGTCCGCAGTGGGCTCGATCCGCCTCCCGCGCGAGGCCGAGCCGCCAGCCCGCCGACGGCGACCGTACGAGGTGGGAGGGCTCCTCGCGATTCCCCGGGACCTGGCTGTTGAATGGGCGGCGTACTTCCCGGTCCTCGCCTACTGAGGGAGGACCCTTCCGCACCGCCTCAACCTTGGCGTCGTCGTTGACGCCCGTATCGGGGCGAATCCGGCAGCGTCCCGTTTACACCGGCGGCAGAGATTGCAGGAAGGAGGTGGCTCATTGGACGCCGGTGAGATGTGTCAGGTCTTCGATTCGTGTGACCGTCGGATCGGATAGGTCGGCGTGCGAGGTCGGTTCGCCGGTGAGGGGGTGGAATCCGCGGTCGATCCAGATCCCGCTGAGGCCGGCCCGTGACGCCGCGATCGCGTCGCCTTCGAGCCAGTCTCCGACGTAGATGGTGTCGTGGGGAAGGGAACCGAGAAGCCGACACGCGGTGGTGAAACACGTCGGGTCGGGTTTGGCCACGTTGAGCTCGTCGGAGGTCAGTACGGCGTCAAAGGAGTCGATCAAGCCGAAGCGTTCAAGCTTGGCCCGTTGCTGGTGACGGTCACCATTGGTGAGCACGGCCTTCCGGGGTGCTGCCGGGAGAGCGTGCAGGTTGGCCAGGCAGGGCAGCACGTCGGGGTAGAGACGCCATGCCGCCTCATAAGCCGATTGGTAGTGCTCTGCGAACCAGGCGTCCAAGGCCGCGTCGTCGGATACCGGCTCGCCCAGGAGTGGCAGGAAGGACCGCAGTCGGCGGCGGCGTTGCTCCGTGAACGAACACCGGCCTGCCAGGTATTCGTCCATGTGATGTCGTTCGAGTGTCCACCATTGCCGCACGAGCCGGTCAGCGGGAAGCGCGGTGTCGGTGTAGGGGCGGATGAGTTCGCTGATCGCCGTGAGTACGGCGCTGCGGTGATCGACCAGTGTCCCGTCGAGGTCGAACAAGACCAGCTCTGCCATGTTCACGAGCATTGCATGACCGCGCCTCAACCTCGGCGCCGTTGTTGACGCCCGTATCGGGAGGAATCCGACGGCGTGCCGTCAACCTCGGCGGCAGAGTGGCGACGGCGGCGCCACGGTACGCGCGCTTAGCTGCGCCGATACCCAGTGGTGACAAGTTGTCACGAAGGGGCGCTATTCGTGAAACTTTCAAGGGGCCGTAGGGGGCGGAATTCGCGCGTCGTCAGGGATCCTGCGTCCTGGGGGACCGGATATCGCGGCTCTCACCTGCACGGATGGGCTTTCTGCCACGTACACCGTCACAACCGCGATTCGGATATGAGTAGCGGATCTCAACTACTGAACGCAGTTACCTTGTCGACAGGAAAAGCTTTTCCTAACTTCGGACACCCGGATAGGGAAAGTCCTCATGAAGGAGGAAGGCCATGCCTCGGCGAAAAAGAGTCAGAGCGGTGGTAGGAGCCGGGTTGACCGCGGTGGTGCTCCCTGCCGCGGCGACGCTGGTCGCGTTGAACGCCGCGCACGCGGCGTCCGACACGCTGTACGTGGCGCCGAACGGCAAAGACAGCGCGGCTGGAACTCAGGCGGACCCGACGACGCTCACCTCGGCGATAACCCGCGTCACCGCCGGCGGGAAGATCTACATGCGCGGCGGAACTTACGGCTACTCACAGACGGTCACCATCGCGCCGGGCAACAACGGCACCTCGAGCGCCCGCAAGGAACTGTCCGCCTACCCAGGTGAGACCCCGGTGCTGGACTTCTCGGCCATGAGCGAGGACCCGGCGAACCGCGGGCTTGCCCTGAACGGGTCGTACTGGCACGTCTACGGCATCGTCGTCGAGCACGCCGGTGACAACGGGATCTTTGTCGGCGGCAGTAACAACGTCATCGAGCGTACGGTGACGGCGTTCAACCACGACACGGGGCTGCAGATCTCACGGGTGGCCTCCAGCACCCCCAAGGACCAATGGCCCTCCAACAACCTCGTCGTGAGCGCGGAGTCGCACGACAACGCCGACTCCGGCGGCGAGAACGCCGACGGCTTCGCCGCCAAGCTCACCGCCGGCCCCGGGAACGTCTTCCGCTACGACGTGTCCCACAACAACATCGACGACGGCTGGGACCTCTACACCAAGAAGGACACCGGAGCCATCGGCCCGGTGACCATCGAGGACTCCTACTCCTACAACAACGGCACGCTCTCCAACGGCACCCAGAACAAGAACGGTGACCGCAACGGCTACAAGCTCGGCGGCGACGACATCAAGGTCAATCACATCGTCCAGCGCGATATCGCCTACCACAACGGCCATCACGGGTTCACCTACAACAGCAACCCCGGCACGATGACGATCTCGGACAACGTCAGCATCGACAACACTGAGCGCAACTTCTCATTCGACAAGGGCACCTCGGTGTTCCGGAACAACACTTCGTGCCGTGGCAGCAGCGGATCGAACGACAAGGTCGTCGGTGACGCCAACAGTTCGAACCAGTTCTGGTCCGGCTCGAACGGGTCCCGGTGCTCCTCCTACGCCGGCACCCCGCAATGGTCCTTCGCCGCGGACGGCCACCTCGTCGTGACCTTCGGCGGCAAAGCGATAACGCCGTAACCGACCCGTCGCCCCGGAGTGGCACCCTCAGCCCGACCGTGACGCCCAGGTACCGTGTTCTCGCTTCGCTCGGTCAAAGCTGCTGATCCGGTTGACAGCGTCAAGGCCTGTGGTGGTCCGGGTCGGCCCATTCGGCTCGTTCAGAATGGGCCGACCCGGACCACCAGGCTCGGGCAGCCTCACATCCGGGATCTCAGCACGTCGACCTCGCAGCCTGGGGCGGACGGGTCGAAGCCGTGTTCGACCAGCCAGCGGACCACCAGCAGGCTTCGCAACGACCACCACGCGCGGATCACGTCGAGGTCGACGTCGGTGCCGTAGCCGGCCACGACGTCGCCCAAGTGCTCCTCGTGTCCGAGCGTCAGAGTGGCGAGGTCGTACAGGGCGTCGCCCTGCCCCGCCTCGGACCAGTCGATCACGCCGGTGATCTTGTCGCCGTCGACGAACACGTGGGTGATCTGCAGGTCGCCATGTGTGAATACCGGTGTCCAAGACCGGAGCGCGGCCTCGGCGACCCGGCGGTTGACCGTGACCAGGTCGGCGGGGAGGACGCCGTTCGCAACGAGCCACTCGCATTCGCCGTCGAGCTGCGATGCGATCTCGTCGAGGCTCCGACCGGGCCAGGGCGGCAGCGGCGCGTCGTGCAGCGTGCGTGCGGCGGCGCCCGCCGCGGCCCACGCCGCCGGCGACGCGGTCGACGGCTCGCCCAAGCGGCCGAGTGCCGTTCCTGGGAGGGCGGCGAGCGCGAGCACGGGTGGCTTGCGCCACAGAACCTGCGGACTCGGGATCGGCGCCAGAGCCATTGCCCCGACCTCGACGTCGGTGCGCGTCTGATCAGCGTCGATCTTCAGGAACACGTCGCCGACGCGCAGGGTCGCGCGCTCGGAATGGGCGACGACGACCTCGACCTCTTCCACGTCGGCCATTGTCGTGGGATGACGGCCTACGTCGCCACGGGTTTATCACGTGCGACTGCGCGGCTGACCGCGTCCCACTACCCGGCGGCACCTGCGGGAGCATGGCTCAGCGTGGGTGCGCCGCCCCGGCCAGGGCTTTGGAGGACAGGAGGCATCGTTGGGCTTCGATCTCAGCTGCTACTTCACCATCGACGCCGGGGTGCTCCCGCTGTACGACCGGTCATCCCGGGCGGCGCGGCGTACGGCCCCCGGCGATTCGCCCGGATCTGGCGATGGAATGGGCGGCGTACTTCCCGGTTCTCGCCCGCTGAGGAGGACCCGCTCCGTACCGCCCCGACCTTTGGCGTCGTTGTTGACGCTCATATCGGAGCGAATCCGGCAGCGCGCCGTCAACCTCGGTGGCAAAGTGACTACGGCGACGGCAGAGTGGCAACGGCGACGGGGAAGTCAGGCAGCAGTTTTACGGCGCCGCTGACACCGACGAGTACACGCGAAATTCGACCAGCCCACCGGCGGGGACGGCGTGAGCGGGGACCGGAGTTCTCGGTGGTCGTTCCGGGGGAGAACTCCGGCTCGTTCCGTCCGGCTAGCGGACGGTTACGGTGGCCGTGGCGGAGACCGCCGCGACGTAGATGGTGCTGCCGGCGTACCGCGCCTGCCAGGTGCCGGACTTGGACGCCGTGAACTTCTTGGTGAACGCGCCGCCCTTACCGGTCGTGACCGAGCCGGCGTAGGTGTAGGTCTTCGCGCCCTTCTTCTTGAAGTAGAGCGTGACCTTCTGGCCCTTGAACCCGGCGTAGGCGTAGGAGCCGTTCCAGCGCTTGAGGACGCCGGAGACGGTGACCTTCTTGCCCTTCTTCACCTTCGCCGGGGCGGCCTTGAACCTCGAGATGGAGATGTTCCGCTTGACGGAGATCTGGACCGTCTTCTTGGCCTCGGGGTTGTCGGACTCGTTGTCCGTGGCCTCGACGTCGACGTTCCAGGTGCCCGGCGCGTCGTAGTTGTAGATGTACTCGGAGCCGGTCCACAGACCGGCGCCCACCTTCTTCAGGACGATGAACCCGGCACCAGTGCCCTTGACGGGGGTGAGGTCCGCGGTGACGCTGTCCGTCTCGGCGTTGGTGTGGACCTCGATGGCGACCGCCTTGCGGTTCGTCGCCGACTGGACGACGGACGTGGGCGTCACCTTGACGGAGGTGATGACCGCGCTCACCCGATCGGGGCGAGCTCCAGAGTCGGCGTTACAGCGCGCGACACGCAGGCGCTGATCATCGTCTCCCGCTCATCTTCGGTGAGCACGAGATCACGGTGTTCGACGGTGCCGGCGAGGACGCGGAGCATGCACGTGCCACAGGCGCCGGCGTTGCACGAGCTGGCAGCCTGAATTCCCGCTTCGCGGAGAGCCTCCACGATGGTTTGGTCGGGCGCCACTTCGATCACTGCGTTCGTCGGCTCCCAGATGACCGCGAACGCGCGATCACCAGGTCGACCGGCAGCCACGCCGACGAAGTCTTCGAAATGGACGTGCCTCGGATCCCAGTGCATCGTCAATGCTCGGACATGGTTCATCAACGGTTTCGGGCCGCAACAGTACACATGGGCCTTGCCAGGCTCCCCGAGGTATTCCCACAGATCGAGCTGTCCGGATAGATCGCTGTGGTGGATCCGTACCACTTCCGGCCCCAGTGCGCTGAGCTCCTCCAGATAGGCGGTGTCCTCAGGCCGACGGGTGAGGTACAGGAGCCGAACACGGTCTTGCGGTCGGTCCCGTCGCAACTCGTGCAGCATGGAGCGGATCGGAGTGATGCCGATTCCGCCGGCGACCAACAGGTGGTCCCTCGCCCGACTGCTCAGGCCGAAGGCGTTGCGTGGTCTGGAGACCGTGATGTGGTCGCCGACTTTCGTGTCGCCGTGGAGGCTGGCTGAACCGCCGGTTTCGTCGTTTCGGGCTACCGCGACGACGTACCGGTAGGGGCTATTGCTGCCGGGCTCGTTCAGCGAGTAGCTGCGCGTGAGGCCGCTCGGCGTGTGCACGGTGACGTGTGCACCAGCGGCGTAGGCCGGAAGCGGCGCGCCGCTCGGGTCGGCGAACTCGAACCGGCAGATCCGCGGCGTGAGCATGGTTTTGCCGACGATCTCCAAGGGGAGCTCGGATGGCATTTCGGGTTCCGTCATTCCCCCACACGCACAAGTTGTCCGGGTTCGAGAGTCCCACCGGCATCGATCTTGGCGTAGACGCCCATGATCGCATCTCCGTAGTGCTCAACGAGCAGTCGTGGAATCGGCAGATCTCGTGCGGCGTTCGCGGGGTTGACTTCAGTGGCGGCGCATCGTTTGGTGACGCGGACCACGGTCATTCGCACCGGACCGACCTGGATGGGCACACCGAGCAGGTCCCGCTCGACGAACGGCCGGTCGAGATCGATGTACAGGTTCGCGCGGAAACGGAGCGGGTCGACCGCGGCACCCCACTTCTCCTCCAGCGCCCGTACGGTGGCCAGGTTGATCAGCGAGACCGCTTCCATCATGTCGAAGGAAACCACGGAGATGTCGGTGAACCGTCGTCCCTCCTCCTGCGCGAGCACCGGCATGTCCGGCTCATCGCAGCCGAGCACCCGTCCGAAGAACCGCTCGGTTGCGCGCCGACCGGAGGCCACACTTAGATCGGCTTCGAAGACGACGTGCTCGCGCACCTTGACCGTGAGCGAACACCCGTCCGATGCCAGCGTGGTCGACAAGCCGGCCAGTCGGGCGTCGCGAGCCAGCATGAAATATTCCTGTTTGGACACGGCGTGGGGCAGCCCTGGCCGGTATGCGCCGTGCGGACGCGCCAGGGCGTACCTACGGTCACCTGGAATACCGCTTCCCGCAACGATTTCGGCGCGATCCAATTTCTGCGGCGACAGCCCCTTGATCGGATACTTGTATATCGCCGTCAACCGTCCTGATACGCCGTCACGGTCGACGGCCACAGTGCTCGTGGCAGTCTGCGATGTCATCCGTTCACCTCGTTTCGATCTGTTTTCACTTTGCCCGGCTGCTCAGCCAGGGGCGCACTCGGCGTGTCCACTTTGCGTGCGCCGAACATGATGATTCCGGAAGCGACGGTGGCCACAGCGCCGACCACCAGTGCGGCTTCGTTCCATCCGGAGCCCGATGCCAGCATGGCGGTGCTGATGACACCGGCAAGAATGGCACCTGGCTGGGAAAGTGCGTTCAGGAAAGCCGTGCCGGTCGCCCGGCAGTTCGTCTGATAGCACTCTCCCATGTAGAACAGCAAGGCCGCATATGGACCGATGAGGAAGAACATGCCAAGCGAATAGAGCGTGACAACCACGAACGTGCCGCTCGCCGCAGTCAGCATAATCACGAACAGCACGCCGGAAATGAGCCAGCCAACGGCAATCACGTTACGGCGGCCGAACTTGTCACCGGCCCAGCCGTGGAAGATGTAGCCGAGGTAGCCGACGGCGTTGATCACGATCAGCATGATCAGCGAACCGGTGAAGCTGACACCCTTGCCTTCCGTCAGGACGGTGGTGCCGAGAACGCCAAAGATCTGGATGCCGAACCAGTTGGCCACCCATGCGAACCCGAGCACGATCGTGTTGCGTGCGGAGCCGCGAGCGAAGATTGCGCGCAGTGGTGCAGCCGGCCTCTCATCGACGCCGTATTCCTGGGCCAGTTCAGCTGCCTCACGGTGCTTTCCCTGCTTGCGTAGGCCGCTCAGCTTGACCTGCAGTTCGAACTGCGGGCTCTCCTTCAGGCCGCGGCGCAGGAGTGCGATGATCACAGCGGGGAAAGAGGCCAAGAGAAAGCAGCCACGCCAGCCGACCAGCGGCAGGAAGATGGCGGCGAAGGTCGCGGCTACCACCACTCCCAGCGGCCAGCCGCCCTGAACGAAGCTGTACGCGAGCCCGCGGTTCCGCTTGATTTTCTCGTCTTCGGTGACATCGTAGATCTCGTTCAGGTAAGTCGCGTTCACCGCCGCCTCGGACAACCCGAGTCCGCCGAGCGATCGAACGCCGACCAGGTAGCCGGCGCCTGGCGCCAGTCCACTCAGCGCCGAGCCGACTGCGGTCCCGGTGACGGTCATGATCATGCCGCGGCGTCGGCCGATTTTGTCCACGACCGGCCCCACCGCGAGAGCGACGATGCCGGTGACGACGGAGACGAGCGTGGAAATGAGCGACGCGGTCTCGTTAGTCCACCCGAAGTGCGATGCGATATCGGGCAGGAGAGTGCCGAAGAGAATGTAGTCGTAGATGGCGAAAAGCCAGGCCAGGAAGGCGATGATCGTGGCTTTGCGCGTCGTGCGGGCGTCAATGCTGGGGAAGGCTTTTACCCCTCCGGTGTACGTCGGCTGCATCGGGTCCTCTTTCTTGCCGTTGAGGTCAGGTGCGAGGGAACCGGGCTGCGAAGTCGTCGGCGATCTGCTCAAAGGTGGACCAGGTGACACCTTCATGGCCATTGATGTATTCGACCAGGCGTTCGAGCATGAGGAGATTCTGCGGACGCCCGGCGACGTCGGGGTGGATCGTTATCGTGAACACCGCGTAGTCCATTTCGCGGTAGACCCAGTCGAACTGGTCGCGCCAAAGTTGTTCGATGTCGCGCGGGTTCATGAACCCGTGGCTGTTGGCGCTGCGCTTGACGAACATCATCGGCGGTAGGTCGTCGAGGTACCAATTCGCCGGGATTTCGATGAGGCCGGTCTCGTTGCCACGGACGAGTGGCATCATCCACTCCGCCGCCGGCTGGGCGTAGTCGATATTGGTCCACGTATCGCCGACCCGGAGGTAGTACGGCGTGAAGTCGTTGTGCATCATCGAGTGGTCGTACTTGATGCCGCGCTCGAGCAGCAGATCGTGCGTGTTGTCCGAGAACTCCCACCAAGGAGCGGTGTAGCCGACAGGGTGTCGGCCGGTGAGATTCGTGACGAGTTCGATGCTGCGGTCGAGCACTGCGCTCTCCTGCTCACGCGACATCGCCAACGGGTTCTCGTGCGAGTACCCGTGCAGGGCGATCTCGTGTCCTGCGTCGACGACCTGCCGAACCTGCTCAGGGAAGGTCTCCAGTGAGTGTCCTGGAATCGACCAGGTGGTGCGCAGATCGTACCGCTTGAAGAAATTGACAAGGCGTGGGACCCCGATCTCGCCGGCGAACATTCCGCGCGAAATATCGGAGGGCGAGTCTTCGCCGCCGAAGGTGCCAAGCCAACCTGCGACGGCATCAATATCGACGCCGAACGCCGCCATAATTTCTTTCGACATGGACGTATGACCTTTCCGGTTCCTACTTCGGGTTTTCAGAGAACAGCAGGGTGCGCCGCTCGAGCTGCGCAGGGCTCGGTGCGCAGTCGGATCTCCGGCACGTGACGATTGCGTATGCGCTCATGCATATGATCACGGTGGCCAGGTTGGAGTGGCGATCCGATAAGACAAATGTGTCTTCAGGCCGGTGCCGCAAAGGTTCGGCTCGGCTTCAAACCTTTTTACGATGAGTCCAGGCGGCTTCGCACTGAATGATCGGCTCTAGCCCGCTCGCTGGAATTCGCTGGTCGACCAGCGTTATCATCACGTTCCGACAGAAGCCGATCCTGTCCGTAGCCGTTTCAGGCAACGTTTCGGTAGACGATAGGAAAATCGGCAGCGGGAACGTCTTTATTGCTCGCAAATGAAGCTCGGGGGAGAGTTGCGCGCCCGGCGATATATTACAGAGCGAGCACTCGCCGGCTCGCGGTTGCCTTGCGGATTCTGGTTGTTAGTGAGGTGTGAAGATCACTCCGTTTGTCTCGTGCTCGAATACCATGAGCAAGATCTCTGCCTCCCCACCGACTGACAGGAGTCGATGAGGCACCGATGCCGGGAAGCTGATCGATTCCGATTGCTTGACGTCGACCGTCTGATCATCAAAGGAGATCTGAACCGCACCGCGGCATACGTAAATCCACTCGATTCCCTTATGAGTGTGCGACTCGCCAGGCGCGCGGTCCGCGTCCACGACGATGTGGAGCACCTGTAGGTCGGGCATGTGGCGCGAGGAGGAAATCGACCGAAATCGAAGACCGTCCTGATGGTAGACGTCGGTCGGCTCGGGGCGGATGACTATCGATCGCTCGCCGGGCTCGGTGTCATCCAACAGCCGGGAAACGGGTACGTCGAGCGCTGCGGCGATGTTGTAGAGCGCGGCGATCGACGGATGCCGCTTGCCGGACTCAATGCGGGACAGGTAGCCCGCGGAAGTTCCCGAAGCCTCCGCCAACGCGCTGAGGCTCATGCCCCGCTGCCGGCGGATGAGCTGGATGTTCCGCATCGTGGCCGCTCTCCTTGCGCTCGTGCTGTTGGCTACAGAGTCTGGCATCACGTTGCCCGCTTGGCAATACCTTGCCAAGCAGAGGCCGTTGTTGGCGGTGAGCGCCCGCAGCAGGCCGCGGCCCACCCTCCGTCCGCGTGGGGGCCGGGTCCGTCTCAGCCCGGGGGCCGACGTGCCGCCCTCCTCCGAACGGAGGAGACGCCGTACCAACGGAGCGGTCCACCCGGAAAGAAAGTACGAATTCCGGGGCCGCAAGTGCGATGCGGATTTCAGCAGATGTGTGGAAGTCAGGCCGGGCGTTGCTCGCCTACGCTTATCAATCGTTAGCCGGGATTTAATCCCGGTCCGAGAAAATCGCTGCTTGACGGAGTCGTCTGGACATGGACATGGTCACCGCTCGGAACCGGTCAGTGCACGACGAAAATGTTCTCGACCAACGGGAACTCCGTGGCGTATGCGGGCTCTTCGTGACCGGCGTCGCCGTCGTAACGAGTCAGGCGGGAGGTGTACCCGTGGGAGTGACCGTGAACTCATTCACATCGGTCTCCCTCGACCCGCCCCTCGTGCTCTTCTGCATTCACCACAAGTCGCGGTTGTGGCCCGTGGTCAAGGAGGCGGAGGCCTTCGGCGTCAACATCCTCGCCGAGGACCAGGCGGACGTCTGCCGGGTCTTCGCCACCAAGGAGCACCCGCACTTCTCCATGGTCAGATCCCGCGCCGGCCGTACCGGCACGCCGATTCTCGATGAGGCTCTCGGCTACCTCGAATGCGCCCTGCATCGGGTCATCGACGGCGGCGACCATCTGATCGTCATCGGCCGGGTCGTCGATCTCGGTATTCAGCGAGAAGACGGCCCGCTCACATTCTTCAGAAGCGGCCACCTACGCCTAGAGATATGACCTGACAGCCCGGCGGAAGGAGAGCCGTGATGCGGTTTTCGATTCTCGGACACATGGAAGTCCACGACGGCGTGTCGCTCGTCGACGGCCCGAGTGCCAACAAGGTCCGCACCATATTGGCCACCCTTCTCGTCCGGGCGAACACGGTCGTCTCCGTGGACACTCTGATCGAGGAGCTGTGGGGGGAGATCCCGCCGCGGAGCGCCCTGTGCGCACTGCGCGTGTACGTCTCCCAGCTGCGGAAGTTCCTCGCCGCGCACGACGGCACACCGCCGCGCTGCCGGCTCTTCACCCAGCCGCCCGGATACCGGCTGGAGGTGGACGAGGACGGTCTCGACGTCATCGACTTCGAGCAGCTCTGCGCGGCCGGCCGCAAATCGTGGGCGGAGGGCTCGCTCGAACTCGCGGCCAAGTACTACCAGGAGGCCCTGTCGCTGCGGCGCGGGCCGATCCTGGGCGACCTCCGCATGGGGCCGGTGCTGGAGGGCGCGCGGCTCCGGCTGGAGGAGACGTGGTTGGCGGCCCTCGAACGGCGCGTCGACGTGGATCTCCAGCAGGGGCGCCACCTCGACCTCGTCGGGGAGCTGCGCGAGCTGGTCACCGAGCATCCGCTCAACGAGCGGCTCGGCGCCCGGCTCATGATCGCCATGTACCGGTCCGGCCGCACCGGCGACGCGCTGCGGGCGTACCGGACCCTGCGGGACTCCCTCATCGAGCAGCTCGGTATCGAGCCCGGCCACGAGCTCCAGCTCGTCCAGCAGGCCGTCCTCGCCGCCGACAACGAGGCGCTCGCCCGGGCGGACCTGTGGACCCTCTGACCCGACTCGGCAATGACCTTCGACTCGGCAATGACCTTTGAACCGGAAGGAAGACGCAATGCCCGTGACGACCGACGCGCACGTCGACCCGCTGAACATCATGCTGTCCGGCTGGTCGTTCATGAAGACCAAGATCCTGCTGGCCGCCATCGAGCTCGACGTGTTCACGCCCCTGTCCAGGCGGCCGCTGACCGAGCCGGAGCTGCGTGACGAGCTCGGCCTGCACCCGCGCGCCACCCGCGACTTCCTCGACACCCTCGTGGCGATGAACGTCCTGGAGCGGGACGAGGACGACCGCTACCGCGCGACGGCCGACGCCGAGCGGTACCTCGCCCAGGACCAGCGCACCTACCTGGGCAGCTTCCTCGGCATGACGGTGAACTTCCTGTCGCCCGCCTTCGACGGCCTGGTCGACACGCTCCGTACGGGCAAGGCGCACGGCGAGGACGAGAACGGAGAGGTCCCGTTCGCGCAGATCTGGCAGAACCCGATGGCGCTGCAGTTCTTCCTCACCGGCATGGACACGATGAACGGCACCATCGGCCCGGAGCTGGCGAAGGTGTTCGACTGGAGCCGATACGAGTCGTTCGTCGACTGCGGCGGCGCGCGCGGCAACCTCGCCGCCGCGATCGCGCAGGCGCACCCCCACCTGCACGGCGGCGTCTTCGACCTGCCGCCGGTCGAGGCGTTCTTCAAGCAGCTCGTGGCGGACCGTCAGGTTTCCGACCGGCTCGTCTTCCACCCGGGCGACTTCTTCGTGGACCCGCTCCCCGAGGCCGACGTCCTCATCTTCGGCAACGCCCTCCACGACTGGTCGGTGGAGCAGCGGAAGGAGCTGATCAAGAAGGCGTTCAACGCCGTACGGCCGGGCGGCGCGCTGCTGGTGTACGACCCCATGCTCGACTCCGAGCGGCGGCGCCTGGACAACCTCCTGCTCAGCATGTACATGCTGACCTCGTCCCCTGGGGGCTGCGAGTACACCCCGGACGCCTGCGCGGACTGGATGCGGGAGGCCGGCTTCACGTCGATCACCTCGAAGCCGCTGCCGGCGAAGGAGACGGTCGTCATCGGCCACAAGGCCGCGTAACACCGCGCCGCGCGGCGGTCGGTCACCGACGGCGGAAGGGCCTCCCGGGTAAACCGGGAGGCCCTTCGTCGGTCCATCGGCCGTCAGAAGCCGTCCGTCTTCATCCGGTACAGGAGCGTGTCGGCGGCGGCGCGGTACCGGTCGTCCGGCCGCAGGACGTTCTCCCGCAGGCACGCCTCGGTGAGCTTGATCGTGTGCTCGTCCCCGAAGTCGACGGCGTTGTGCAGCAGCCATTCGGCGGACGGCGGCGTGTAGTCCGGGTCGGCCGCCGGAACGGCCGGCCCGCCGCTCGGGAAGGTCTCCCACATGGCCGCCGACGCCCGGCGGACGATGTCGTACGCGCCCCGGTGGAGCGAGTGGGGAAGGTGGGGGAGGAAGAGCCGGAGCGCGGAAGGCGCGGTCACCGCGTGGACCAGGGGGATCGACGGCCGTGGCGCCCCCTCGGCGTACCGGCCGGCGGTGGTGGCGGTGAGGGCGCTGATCGAGGCGCCGATGTCCTCCTGGGCGGCCGGGATCAGCAGCAGGCTCTCCTGCGCGACCTTGGGGACCGGGGTGTACCGCGCCGCCCAGTAGCCGAGTCCCTGGGCGAGCTCGCGCAGCTGAAGGCGGCTCGGCTCCTGCGTCGCGTCCAGGCTGCGTACGGCGTGGGCCGCGCGGATGAACCCGTGCGTGAGCATCCCGTACATCCCGGGCATCAGGCGCGGCCACCACTCGATGAGGACCTCGGTCCACGGCCGGCGGCTCAGCTCGGCGTCGAACATGTCGACCCAGTCCAGGACCCGCCGGAAGTCGCCCAGCGCGCGATGCCATTCATTCGGGTCGTCGGCGGCGATGGGGGAGCCGCCCTCCGGGGGGTCGAGATAGGCCCGCTGCCGCTTGTTGTCCTCGATCCAGGTGGCCACGATGTCCGCGCAGCCGATCGTCGAGAGGGTCTCGGCGACCATGGGCGCGTGGTTCACGAAGCCCGGCCCGAACTCGAAGCCGACCCCGCGAAGCCGGTCGAGCGCGTCGTTGACCGCGTCGTTGTAGGTGACCTTGCTCATCTTGGACCTCCCTGGCTGATCTCCCAACAACTTAGCATGCTAACTAATTTTATGCCAAGACTCGTGACCGGGAGAGTAAGGAGCGGTTCGCTCCACAGTCAGAGTCCTGTGGAAGGAGCGTGCCGCCCAACCGGGATTTCACCCATGCTTAAACGGGATCCGGGACACTGAGTGAGGCGGCTTCCTCGAAGAACGGAGAGGATTTCCGGTGTCCTGGCTCAAGGATCGATGGCGAAGTCTGGCCCGTTTTCTTCGCGACGGCATGGTGTTCCTCGGAGCCGGATCCGGTCTGACCGCGGTGCCGGCGGTGTATGCGGCCGAGCGGGAAGCGCGTGAGAGTCAGGCCGACCCTCTCACGGGGCCTGCGCCGCATCATCCGGAGCGGCTTATCCCGGACATTCCACCTAGCCCCGAGGAGAGAGACATCTGGGCTCAATTCGGTCCTGTTGTGGGCTCGGAGACGGATCGTCCCGAGGCTCCGGGTCGGGAGTGAGCCCGATTTCGAAGGCGTAGATCACGGCGTGTACGCGATTCCGCAGCTGCAGCTTGGTCAGCATGTGCTGAATATGGGATTTGACGGTCCCCTCGCTGAGGGAGAGCCTGCGGGAGATCTCGGCATTCGTATATCCCTGGACGATCTGCCGTAGGACGTCGAACTCTCGTGGGGTGAGCTCGGACAGCCGGCTCGCCGGGTCCTCGGGCGGCTCCGCCCGTGGCTGCGCGCCGGACGCAGCGGGGCCGAACGCCGAGGCCAGGAAGAGGGAGTAGCCGGCCGCCATCATCCGGATCGCCGTGCACAGGTGGTCGGTGCTGGACTGTTTGAGCAGCAGCCCCCGCGCGCCTTCGTGCTGTGCCCGGAAGAAACGCGCTTCGGGCGCGTCGACGAGGATCAGAACCGCCGGCAGCCCATTGCCGAACGTCCGCGACAATGCCCGCATCAACTCGTTCGGCTCGGTCCTCTCGGCCGCGCCGTTGACGATGATGACGTTCGGCCGCAGCATCTCCGTTTTGCGCACCGTGTCCGCGACGTCGGCCGCCTCGCCGACGACCTCGAAATCCGCATATTCTCGGAGCGTTGCGACGAGGCCGTGCCGCGTGATGGTACGATCGTCCGCAACGAGAACGCGAATATCCGACATTTCTGCCCCAGGTTGCTGATCGACACTGGCGAACTCGCACCAAAACGCGATCCGGTTAATCAACGCGAACGGTGCACTTCCAGGCTGAAGGTAGGCTATAACGCGATTTTTGCTCGTTGCGTGGCCTCATGTGGCCGACAGGAAAGTAATGAGTTTTGTCAGGGCCCAGTCTATGATGATCCGGGCCACTTCCTCAGGTGCCTCGAACTGCGGCACGTGCCCGACTCCCTCGAGCCGATGGTAGGTCCAGTCGGGGCGGATACCGCGCAAGGAGTCGATGATTCCCGCCGGGACGACGCGATCCCGGGTGCCCCGCATGACGAGGGCCGGCACCTCGATTCCGCCGACCATCGCCCGCAGGACCGCCGGCCGCCGGGTGTACTCCATGAGGGAGGCCAGCGCCGGGCCGAATCCGTCCTCGGCGCGGGACAGTGACGCCCGTTCGTGCGCGATGCGGGTGGCGGCGGAGAGCACTTCGGGCGGGATGCGGTCCGGACGGGCGCAGCCGAGCCGGATGAGGTGCCGCAGCGTGGTGGCCGGCGGACGGGTGCGCTGGGTGCGCAGCAGCGCGCTGACGGCGGCCGGGCTCTGCAGGATCGTCCGCATCCCCGGGTCGGCCGGTCCCACGAGGGGTGCCCACGGGGCGATGAGCGCGAGGCCCGCGACCGCGCGCGGACGCGCCGCGGCGACGCGCAGCGCGATGGTGGCGCCCATGGAGTTCCCGACGAGGAGCGCGGGCGGCGTTCCCAGCACGTCCATGAGGCGGCTCACGACGTCCTGGTTCGCTTCGAGTGACGAGTCGCGGCCCGCCAGGCGGGTGCGCCCGAACCCTGGCAGGTCCGGGCAGAGCACGCGGCCGATGCGGGTGAGCCGCGCGCCCACCCGCAGCCAGTTGGCGTGAGAACCACCCAGCCCGTGCAGCAGGATCACGGTCGGTCCGGTGCCGCCGAAGTCGGCCACGTGAACCGGACCGTCGATGTCGACCAGCCAGGAACGCACATTGGCTCCATCCATCGGACCGCCGCCGGGGGCACCGGCGGCGGGATCGGCACGGGAGGCGGGGTCAGCCCCAGCGCCGCTCTTTGGCGTACTTGGGGACCCACATCCGGCGGTACATCAGCCGCGCGGGGGCGGGCATCAGCTTGAGGATCGCGTCGGCGTCCTTGTCCGGCGCGCCGTCCAGGAGCCACGGGAAGAACTCCGCGGCGCCCTTGAGGCCGACCAGATCGCGCATGTCCTTGGCGGTCTCCTGCCACTCGTCGGAGGTCAGCGTGACCGGGACGAGCGGCAGCGCGTCCTGCTCTTCATGGGTCAGGTGCCCGCTGAGCGCGTCGTCCAACTCGGCGATCGCCTGCGCGAACCGCTCCTGGTCGGCGGTCCCGTCGGCGAGCGCCGTGTCGACCGCGGCCAGCAGCGGATCGATCCGGTCGTGCTCGGCCTCCATGGCGTCCAGGACGCCCAGGTCGTCCGGCTTGTCGCGCAGCCGGGCGCGCATCCGGGGCCAGATGCTCTTGTCCTCGTTCGTGTGATGGTTGTGCAGCTGCAGCTTGAACAGGCTCCAGCCGTTCTGAACGGCTCGCCGGCGCTCGGGATCCTCGGCGCTGTGCTGCTCCACCGCGCGCCGCAGGTGTCCCAGGTCTCGCCGGAACGCGTTGTGGCTGACCAGCATCATCGTCATGTCGATGTCGTCAGAGCTCATGGGTTCTTCCCCGTTCGGCCGCGGACCGCTGCCCGCAACTAGATAGCAAGCTACGTAATCAAGCTAGTCGTCCGCAGGCGGATGTCAAGGGCGGTCGCGGCCTCCGTACGCCCCCTCCGGATGTCTAATGCGACCTTAACTTCGGCTTTATCGATTTCCCGCACGATGGGCTCGTTAAGATTTCTCGCCGAAGGGAGGGCGTGATGGCACGAACGCTCATCGTCGCCCGGATGAAACGAGAGAACTCGGACGCCGTACGGCAGGCCTTCGCGGAATCCGACGCCACGGAATTGCCTCATCTTCTCGGTGTGGCCGAGCGCCGTCTCTACCGATTCCACGATCTGTATTTCCACTGCATCGACAGTGACGAGGCGCTCGCCGCGCCGTTGTCCGAGGTGCGTGGGAATCCGTTGTGGACCGGCATCAACGAACGCCTTTCCCCCCTCGTGACCGCCTACGATCCGCCCACCTGGAAGAGCCCGAAAGACGCGATGGCCGAGGAGTTCTACCGCTGGTCCGCGTCCCGGTGAGCGACCGGGCAGCAAGGACGGGAACCAGGAGTCGTCATGACAGTGACCCGCGACACGGAGCCGATGAACGGGCGCGCGCCGGGGCCGTCGGCCGCCTGGCTGATCGACCGGGTCGACGCGTTGGCCCTGCTCCGGCAGGAGATCTATCTGGGCCCGGAGCCCGGGGCCACCGAACGCCAGCACCGGCGCGGCAAGCTGACGGCCCGTGAGCGCGTCGAGCGGCTGTGCGACCCCGGATCGTTCACCGAGTTGGAGATGCTCCGCCGGCACCGGAGCGCCGGATTCGGCCTGGAGAAACGGCGCCCGCACACGGACGGCGTCATCACCGGATGGGGCACCATCGACGGCCGGAAGGTATTCCTCTACGCCCACGATTTCCGTATCTTCGGCGGCTCTCTCGGTGAGGCGCACGCGGAGAAGATCCACAAGATCATGGACCTGGCCGAATCCGTGGGCGCGCCGTTGATCGGACTCAACGACGGAGCCGGGGCGCGGATTCAGGAAGGGGTCACCGCACTAGCCGGTTACGGCGGCATATTCCGGCGAAACGTCCGGGCCTCCGGAGTGATCCCGCAGATCAGTGTGATGCTCGGGCCGTGCGCCGGAGGCGCGTCCTATTCACCGGCGCTGACCGATTTCGTATTCATGGTGCGCGGCATCTCGTACATGTTCCTCACCGGGCCGGACGTGATCCAGGAGGTCACCGGGGAGGAGATCACGCAGGAGGGCCTCGGCGGCGCCGACGTCCACTCGACCGTGTCGGGCCTGGCGACGTTCGTCCACGATGACGAGGACTCCTGTTTCGAAGGGATCCGCGACCTGCTGTCCCTGCTCCCGCAGAACAACCGCGAGGAACCGCAGAGCCACCAGCCCGCCGACCCCATCGACCGGCGGTGCGACGCGCTCACCGAGATCGTCCCCGGGGAGCCGACCAAGCCGTACGACGCCCGCGCGGTCATCACCGAGATCGTCGACGACGGGGAGTTCCTCGAACTGCACGCCGACTGGGCGCGCAACGTCGTCTGCGCCCTCGCGCGGATGGGCGGGCGCACGGTCGGCATCGTGGCGAACCAGCCCGCGGTGCTCGCCGGCGTCCTCGACATCGAGGCCTCTGAGAAGGCCGCCCGGTTCGTACGGACCTGCGACGCCTTCAACATCCCGCTGATCACCCTCGTCGACGTCCCCGGCTTCCTGCCGGGGGTCGAACAGGAGCGCGGCGGGATCATCCGGCACGGCGCGAAGCTGCTGTACGCCTACTGCGAGGCGACGGTGCCGCGCATCCAGGTGATCCTGCGCAAGGCGTACGGCGGGGCGTACATCGTCATGGACTCCCGATCGATCGGCTGCGACCTGTCGTTCGCGTGGCCCACCAACGAGATCGCCGTCATGGGCGCCGAGGGCGCGGCCAACGTCATCCACCGGCGCCGCATCGCGGAGGCCGCCGACCCCGACGCGCTCCGGACGTCCCTGGTCGCCGAGTACAAGGAGCGCCTCATGCACCCGTACTACTCGGCCGAGCGCGGGCTGATCGACGACGTGATCGACCCCCGGGACACCCGGACGGTCATCTGCCGGGGACTCGAGGTGCTGCGGTCGAAGCGCGAGTCCCTGCCCGTTCGCAAACACGGAAACCAGCCGCTGTGACCGGCGGACCACCGAAGGGAAGATCAGTGATGACCACGGGATGGGCCAAGATCGCCGCCGGCGACGTGCAGCCGAACCGTCGGCGCGGCGGTGACCTGCGGACTCTCCTGAGCCCCGCGACCGTCGAGTCGACCTCGGGGTTCATGGGAGTGCTGACGCTGGACCCGGGTGAGAGCGTCAGCGAGCACTACCACCCCTACTCGGAGGAGTTCGTCTACCTCGCCCGCGGCCACCTGACCATCCGGCTCGACGACCACCCGGTGCCGGTGTCCGTGGGCGAGGCCGTCTTCATCCCGAAGAACATGCGGCACCGCCTGGAGAACGACGGGGAGTGGCCGGCGCTCGTCGTCTTCCACCTGGGGCCGCTCGCGCCCCGTCCGGAGCTGGGCCACGTCGACACCGAGCCGTACCCGGAGCCCGCCGGAGACGCCCGATGAGCGGGCGGCGGGTCGCCATCACCGGCATCGGGGTCGTCGCCCCGGGCGGCGTCGGGACGAAGGCGTTCTGGGCGCTGCTCACCGAGGGCATGACCGCCACCCGCACCATCTCGCTGTTCGACCCGGCGGGCTTCCGCTCGCGTATCGCCGCGGAGTGCGACTTCGACCCGGCGGCCGAGGGGCTGTCGGCGGAGCAGATCGAGCGGACCGACCGCTGCGCGCAGTTCGCCGTGGTGTGTGCCCGGGAGGCGATCCAGGACAGCGAACTCGACCTGGCGGCGGTGGACCCCGGCCGGATCGGCGTCAGCGTCGGCAGCGCGGTCGGCAACACGATCACTCTCGAGCGGGAGTACGTCGTGGTGAGCGACTCGGGCCGCCGGTGGGTGGTCGACCCGGACAAGGCCTCGCTCCACCTGTACCGCGCGCTGATCCCCAGCACGATCGCGACCGAGGTGGCGTGGGAGTGCGGGGCGGAGGGCCCCGCGAGCGTGATCTCGACCGGCTGCACCTCCGGCCTGGACGCCGTCGCGCACGGCGCGCAGCTCATCGAGGAGGGCACCGCCGACGTCGTCATCGCCGGCGCGACGGACGCCCCGATCTCCCCGATCACGGTGGCGTGCTTCGACGCCATCAAGGCCACCTCGCCCAACAACGACGACCCCGAGCACGCCTCCCGGCCGTTCGACGCGAACCGCGACGGGTTCGTCCTCGGCGAGGGCGCGGCGGTGTTCGTCCTCGAGGACGCGGAGGCGGCGCGGCGGCGCGGCGCGCGCGTCTACTGCGAGATCGCCGGGTACGCGCAGCGGAGCAACGCCTACCACATGACCGGCCTGACGCGGCACGGCTCGGAGATGGCCGAGGCCATCCGCGTGGCCATGGACCGGGCCGGCGTGGCGCCGGAGGACGTCGACTACGTCAACGCGCACGGCTCCGGCACCAAGCAGAACGACCGGCACGAGACCGCCGCGGTCAAGGCCGCCCTGGGCCCTCGCGCGCACGAGATCCCGATGAGCTCGATCAAGTCGATGATCGGGCATTCGCTCGGTGCCATCGGCGCCATCGAGATCGCGGCGTCGGCGCTGGCCATCGAGTACGGCATCGTGCCGCCGACCGCCAACCTCCGCGAGCCGGACCCGGAGCTGGACCTCGACTACGTGCCCCGCGTCGCGCGCCGGCACCGCAGCGACGTCGTGCTCAGCGTGGGCAGCGGGTTCGGCGGGTTCCAGACGGCCATGCTGCTCGCGCGGCCAGAGGCGGTGACGACCAGTGCGTGAGCCGGGCGGCCGCGCCCTCGTCACCGGCCTGGCGGCGGTGGCCCCGAACGGTGCCGACACGAGGGAGTTCTGGGCGTCGACGCTGGCCGGAGTGAGTGGCCTGCGGCGGATCAGCCGGTTCAACGCCGAGGACTTCCCCGTACGGATCGCGGGCCTCGTCCCACTGCGGGACGGCGAGGACTGCGAACCGCGGCTGAACGTGCAGACCGACCGGTGGACCCAGCTGGCCCTGGTCGCCGGCGACCGGGCGCTCGCCGACGCCGGCCTCGTCCCGGCCGAGCTCCCGGCGTACGACATGGCGGTGATCACCGCGAGCTCGTCGGGCGGGAACGAGTTCGGGCAGCGGGAGATCCAGGCCCTCTGGAGCGAGGGACCCCGGTCGGTCGGCCCGTTCCAGTCCATCGCGTGGTTCTACGCGGCCACCACGGGCCAGCTGTCGATCAAGAACGGGATGAAGGGCCCGTGCGGGGTGCTCGTCACCGAGCAGGCGGGCGGTCTCGACGCCCTCGGCCAGGCCAGGCGGGCGCTGCGGCGCGACGCCGACGTCGTCCTCACCGGGGGCACCGAGGCACCTGTCGGCCCGTACGCGCTGACCTGCCAACTGACCTCCGGGCTGCTCAGCACCGTCGACGACCCGGCCCGCGCGTACCTGCCGTTCGACGTCGACGCGTGCGGCCACGTGCCCGGCGAGGGCGGCGCCATCCTCGTCGTCGAGAACGAGGAGCACGCGCGGGCGCGCGGCGCCCGCGTGTACGGCGAGGTCGCCGGGTACGCCGCGACCTTCGACCCGCGGCCCGGCTCCGGCCGGCCGCCCACACTCGCCCGCGCGATCGAGGGCGCGCTCGCCGACGCCGGAGTGGGCGCCGCCGACGTCGACGTCGTCTTCGCCGACGGCGCGGGCGTCCCCGACCAGGACCGGCGCGAGGCCGAGGCCCTCACCTCGGTGTTCGGGCCGCGCGGAGTGCCGGTCACGGCGCCCAAGACCCTCTACGGACGCCTCTACGCCGGCGGCCCGCCGCTGGACGTGGTCGCCGCTCTGCTGGCGATCCGGGACGGCGTCATCCCGCCGACGTACGGCGGAACGCGCCTCGCCCCCGGTTGCGACCTCGACCTGGTGCGCGAGGCCAGGCACGGAACGGTCCGCACGGCCCTGCTCGTGGCCCGCGGATTCGACGGATTCAACGCCGCACTGGTGGTCCGGGCCGCCTGACCGGCCCGGACCCGACTCACCGCGAAGGGACACCGCACATGGCGACGACACCGACACTCACCGAACTCGGTGAACTCGTACGCTCCTCCACGGGCGTGGAGATCGACATGGGGGAGGTGGAACGCCGGCCGACCGTCACCTTCGAGGAACTCGACGTGGACTCGCTCGGGCTGCTCAGCGTCATCGCCTCGCTCGAGAAACGGTACGGCGTCGCGCTCGGCGTCGACGTCGAGCAGTGCACGACCTTCCCCGCCCTGATGACGGCGGTGGAGGAGGCCGTCGCCACTGCGGCCCCCGAGCCCGCGGGGCACACCGACAACACGATCGTCATCAACGCGCCCTTCGACCTGGTGTGGGCCATGACGAACGACGTGCCGTCGTGGCCGACGCTGTTCAGCGAGTACGCCGAGGCGACCGTGCTGGAGCGCCGGGGCGAGACCCTGCGGTTCCGCCTCTCGATGTACCCCGACGAGAACGGCACGGTCTGGAGCTGGGTCTCCGAGCGGACGCCCGACCGCGCCGGCCGGGCCGTGACCGCCCGCCGAGTGGAGACCGGGCCGTTCGACTACATGAACATCCGCTGGACCTACCGCGACGTCGAGGGCGGCGTCGAGATGCGCTGGGTCCAGGACTTCCACATGAAGCCGGAAGCGCCCGTCGACGACGCGCAGATGACCGAGCGGATCAACGTCAACACCACCGTCCAGATGGCCCGGATCAAGGAGATCGTCGAGAAGGCGGCCCGCGACGTCCGGGTGGAGGTCCCGTGACCGGCGGCGAGCGCCGTACGGGTGCAGCTCCGGTGACGGGCGACCCGCGACGTACGGACGGCGGTCCCGTGACCGGCGGCGAGCGCCGTACCGGTGGAGCTTCGGTGACGGGCGGGCCGCGACGTACGGACGGCGGCTCCGTGACCGGCGGGGAGCGGCCCTTTTTCAGTGTCGTCGCCGGGCGGCCCACCCCCGAGGAACTGGCCGCGCTGACGGCCGCGCTGCTGACCGTCACGCGCCGGAGGTGGGCCGAGCGGGCCGATGTCGTACGGCCCGTCCACTGGCGGCCCCAGGCTCCGCGAAGCGCGTGCTCCTGGCAGCGGCCCCGCGACGACTGGGCCGGCGTCGCGTAGCCGCACCCCACCGCACCGAGGAGACGGAAGCACATGGACTTCGAACTCAAGGGCAAGCACGCGATCCTCACCGGAGGCAGCCGCGGCATCGGGCGGGCGACGGTGCTCGCCCTCGCACGGCAGGGGGTCACGGTCACCACCTGTCACGTCCGGGACAGCGACGACGTCGGCTCCCTCGCCGACGAGCTCACCGGACTGGGCGCCGACCACCTCATCGTCCGCTGCGACGTCGCCGAAGAGGCGCAGGTCGAGCGGCTCGTCGACCAGGCGTACGAGCGCTTCGGCCCCGTCGACCTGCTCGTCAACAACGCCGGCGTCATCAGCCACCTGCCGCTGGACCACCTCGGTCCGGACGAATGGCGGCGGGTGGTCGACACCAACCTCACCGGGATGTACCACACGATCAGGAAGGCGCTGCCGCGGTTCGCGCCGGGGGCGTCGGTCGTGAACATCACCTCGGCCGTCGCGCGGCACGGCATGCCGGCCGCCGCCCACTACGTGGCGTCCAAGGCGGCCGTGATGGGCCTGACCCGCGCGCTGTGCAAGGAGTTCGGTCCGCGCGGCGTCCGGATCAACGCGATCGCGTCCGGCCTGATCGAGACGGACCAGATGGGCGCCGTCAGCGACGAGGGGCGCGCGAAGTACCACGAAATGATCCCTCTGGGGCGCATCGGACGGCCCGAGGAGATCGCCCAGACCGTGCTGTTCCTGGCGAGCGGCGCGGCGTCGTACATCACCGGCGCGACCCTCGACGTCGACGGCGGCATCTAGAAGGGAGATCGGCATGGTGCGCACCGTGCTCAAGATGCGGGTCCGAGAGGGCTGCGAGCAGTCCTTCGAGGAGGTCTGGGCGCAGGCCGCGTCCGATATCAGCCGGTATCCCGGTCAGCTCGGCCAGTCGCTCATGCGTGAGCAGGACGAGCCGAGGACCTACGTGATCATGGCGGACTGGGAGAGCACCCGCCACCTCGACGACTTCGAGCACAGCCCGATCCGGCAGAGGCTCAGCGCGGCGCTGACGCCGTTGCGCGAGTTCGCTCAGAAGACGGTCCTCGACGGTGTGCGCGAACTCGACGTGCGCGAGCTCGACACCGTCGGCGAGAACGGAAGGAAACGACAGTCATGACCGTCCGCATCATGGTCCACGCGACCATCAGGGAAGAGCACCGGCAGGCCTTCGAGGAGGCCTACCGCCAGGTCACCGCCACCGTCCGCGGCACCCCGGGGCACCTGCGCGACCAGCTGCTGCGGGACACCGACGACCCGGCTCGCTACACCCTGCTGGCCGAGTGGGAGAGCGAAGAGGCCTTCCGCCGCTGGGAGGACGACCCCATGCACCGGCGGATGGCGGAGCCGATGTACCCCTACTGGGCCGACGGCGGGATCGTCCGCAAGATCTTCGACGTCCGCGCGACGCTCGACAGCCAGCCGGCCTGATCCGTACCCGGAGGGAAGCGATGCCTGGAGCGGGAGCCGATCGGGTGATCGTCGTGGGCGCCGGGATCGCCGGTCTGACGACGGCCATCGCGTTGCGCCGGGAAGGCGTGAAGGCCGAGGTGTTCGAACGGCGCGACGAGCCGAGCCGCCTGCTGACCGGCGGCGGCTTCATGCTCTGGCACAACGCGATCCTCGCGCTGCGCCGGATCGGCCTGGACGGCCGGGTGACGGACGCGGGCGAACCGATCCGATTCCATGAGTTCCGGTCCGCCGGCGGGCGCCGTCTCGCCCGCTGGCGGATCGACCCGAAGACCGAGAGCTGCGGGGCCCCGGCCATCGCGCTGCGCCGCTCCGCGCTGAACACCATATTGATGGAGGAGGCGGGCGACGGCGTCCACCTCGGCGCCCGCCTCACCTCCGTCGAGCAGGACGACGACGGGGTCACCGCCTATTTCGATGACGGCCGCAGCGTGCGCGGCGACGTCCTCATCGGCGCGGACGGGCTGCGCTCCACCGTTCGCGGCGCGCTGCGCCGCTGGCACGAGGCACCGCCGCGCCACGCCGGGTACACCGCGTGGCAGGCCATCACCCGGCTGCCCGGCGAGGACCTCGTCCCGACCGGGACGTTCTTCAACCTGTGGGGCCGGGGCCTGCGCTTCCTGTACTGCCGGCTGAACGAGCACGAGGTCTACTGGGACGCCATCACGAGCGATCGGCTCCGCGACCGGTTCGACACCGTACGGTCCGGGCGGCGGGCCGTCCTCGCCGAGGGGTACCGCGACTGGCCGGCCCCGATCCCGCAGATCATCGAGTCGACCGACGAGAACGCCATCCTGCCCATCGAGATCTTCGACCGGCCGCCGGGCGAGACGTGGGGCCACGGCCGGGTCACGCTCGTCGGCGACGCCGCGCACCCGATGACCCTCAACCTCAGCCAGGGCGCCGGACAGGGCATCGAGAGCGCGGTCGTCCTCGGCCGGACGCTCGCGGCGGGCGCGGGCGACCCGGTCCGCGCGCTGCGCGAGTACGAGGAGCGCCGCCGCGCCCGGACCGCCGACATGGTGAACACCTCCTGGTGGATCGGCGCGATGGGGCGCCCGCGCGGCGCGCTGCTGTGCGGCCTGCGCAACGCCTTCATGCGCGCGACCTTCGACACGTTCGCCTTCCGCCAGAGCTACTCGCTGATGCTCGACACGGACTTTTGAGCCGGGAGGAGATGGCATGGTGCGCGCCGTACTGATCGGGCTGTTCCTGCTCGGCACCGGATCGCTGGCCGGCGTCCTGCTCGCCGTGGAGATGGCCATGGTGCCGATGCTGTGCGCGCTGCGCGGCGACCGCTGGGTCGAGGTGCACCGCCTGCTGGACCCGGGGTTCGATCCGCTGATGCCCCGGGTGAACCGCGTGGTGCTGGCGCTGGGCATCGTGCTCATCGTGGTGGCCGGCCCGGCCCCTGCGCGGGTCGCCTTCGGCCTCGCGGTCGCCGGGATCGTCGGCGTCGCCCTGGTCTCGGAGCTGCGCAACGTGCCGATGAACCGCCGGATCGACGCCTGGGCCGCCGACGGCCTGCCGGACGACTGGCCCCGGCTGCGCGAGCGCTGGGCTCGCGCGAACCGCCTCCGGACGCTGTTCGCCGCCGCAGGCTTCGCGGCCGCCGTCTGCGGCGCGGCGTTCGCCCGGACCTGAGGCGTTCCCGTGACGGGAACGGTTCGCCGGGACACGGGGTGCCTGGATGTGGGCGTCCGTCGGGACGTGAGGTGCCTGGATGTGAGCGTCCGTCGGGACATGGGGTGCCTGGATGTGAGCGTCCGTCGGGACATGGGGTGCCTGGATGTGAGCGTCCGTCGGGACATGGGGTGCCCGGATGTGGGCGCCCGTCGGGACGTGGGGAGCCGGGACATGAGCGGCCGCCTGGACATGAGGAGCCGAACGTGCGCAAGGTGCTGATCGCGAACCGGGGAGAGATCGCCGTACGAGTGGCGCGCGCCTGCCGCGACGCCGGGATCGCCAGTGTCGCGGTGTACGCCGACCAGGACCGCGAGGCCGTCCACCCGCGCCTCGCCGACGAGGCGTACGCGCTGGGCGGGTCCGCCGTCGCCGACACCTATCTGAACATCGAGCGGATCCTGGAGGTCGCCGCCCGCTCCGGAGCGGACGCCGTCCACCCCGGGTACGGCTTCCTCTCGGAGAGCGCAGAGTTCGCCGAGGCGGTCGTCGCCGCCGGTCTGACGTGGATCGGGCCGCCGCCCGCCGCGATGCGCGCGGTGGGGGACAAGCTCGCCGCGCGGGCCCTGGCCGGCCGGGTCGGCGCGCCCATGGTCGCCGGCTCGCCGGACGCCCTCGCCGACCCGGAGGCGGTGGCGGCCTTCGCCCGCGAGCACGGCCTGCCGGTCGCCATCAAGGCGGCCTTCGGCGGCGGCGGACGCGGACTGAAGGTCGCCTGGACGCTCGAGGAGATCCCGGAGCTGTTCGCCTCGGCCACCCGGGAGGCGGTGACGGCGTTCGGGCGCGCGGAGTGCTTCGTCGAGCGGTACCTCGACCGGCCGCGCCATGTCGAGACCCAGTGCCTGGCCGACGTCCACGGCAACGTCGTCGTCGTGTCCACGCGCGACTGCACTCTGCAGCGCCGGCACCAGAAGCTGGTGGAGGAGGCCCCGGCGCCGTACCTCACCGCCGCGCAGACCGAGCGCCTGTACGCCGCCTCGAAGGCGATCCTGCGGGAAGCGGGCTACGTGGGTGCGGGGACCTGTGAGTTCCTCGTCGGCGCGGACGGTGCGATCAGCTTCCTGGAGGTCAACACCCGGCTGCAGGTCGAGCACCCGGTCAGCGAGGAGGTCACCGGTCTCGACCTCGTACGGGAGCAGCTGCGCATCGCGGCCGGCGAGGAGCTCGGGTACGACGACCCGCCCGTACGCGGGCACGCGATCGAGTTCCGAATCAACGCCGAGGACCCGGGCCGGAACTTCCTTCCCCAGCCCGGCCTCGTGACGCACTGGGACCCGCCGTCGGGGCCGGGTGTCCGGGTCGACTCCGGGGCGACGGAGGGCAGCACGGTCCCGCGCGAGTTCGACTCGATGCTCGCCAAGCTCATCGTCTCGGGCCGGGACCGGGCGCAGGCCCTCGAGCGCGCCCGGCGCGCGCTGGCCGAGTTCGAGGTGGACGGGCTGGCGACGGTGCTGCCGTTCCACCGGGCGGTCGCCGGAGAGCCGGCCTTCACCGACGCGCCGTTCCGCGTGTACACCCGCTGGATCGAAGAGGAGTTCGCCGGGCGGATCCCGACCCGGCCCGCGCCGGAGGCCGAGGACCTGCCCGAGCCATCGGGGCGGGAGCACCTCACCGTCGAGGTGGACGGACGCCGCTTCGAGGTCGTCGTCCCCGAGCTCGCCGTGGCCACCGCGCCGGCGGCCGCGCGCCGTCCGCTGCGGAGCGTGGGCCCCCGCGGCGGCGCCACGGCCGGGGCGCCGGCCGGGAACGACCTGATGAGCCCGATGCAGGGCTCCGTCGTGAAGGTGGCGGTGGCCGAGGGCGACCAGGTCGAGGCGGGTGGGCTCGTGCTGGTCATCGAGGCGATGAAGATGGAGCAGCCGGTGCCCGCGCACCGCGCCGGCGTCGTCCGCGACCTGGCGGCGGCCGCAGGCGATGCCCTGTCCGCCGGAACCCTCATCTGCCGCATCACCGACGAGTGACCCGGGCCGGCCGGGACGCCCGGCCGGCCATCGCCACGGTCAGCTGTGCACGGGCGTGTGGCGGCGGGCGGGGGAGAAGGTCTCGACGTTGCCGATCACCCGGCTCAGGTACCCCACGAACTGCTCGATCTCCTCGGGGGAGAAGCCGTCGAGGACGTGCTCTCCGCTCGTGCTGACCACGGCGGACAGCCGTTCGAACGTCTGTCGGCCCGCGTCGGTCAGGTCGACGATGGCGGCTCGGCGGTCGGAGCTGGTGCGGCGGCGAACGATCAGGCCCTCGGCCTCCATGCGCGCCAGGTGCCGGGTCAGCGTGGGGCCCTCGACGCCCAGCATGTCAGCGAGCTCCCGCTGGATCAGCGGGCCCTTCGCCTTGAGTGCGAACAGCGCCGTCCAGACGGCGAAGCTCGAACCGGCGGCCGCCAGGTGCTGCTCCATGTAGCCGCGCGCCGCCTTCGCCGCGAAGTTCAGCTGGCGGCCCAGCGTGTGCCTGGCGCCTGTCGCCATGTCTTCGTCGTCTCGCATTTCTCAACTCCCGCGTTAACGCCCGATGTCGATTCTCGTCCATCGCCGCCGGCCCTCGGTACCGGCCTTGACGCGCCACAACAAACTAGTTAGCTTGCTAAGTAGTTTACCTCAGAAACTCACTCGACGGGAGAACCGCCGTGGTAGCCGGTGAATCCGCGCTGAGCACCGACTCGGCGCGCAACGTCTCAGAGCCGGGGCCGATGGACGCGAAGGCGTGGATCGGCCTCATCGTCATCCTCCTGGCCGCCTTCATGGAGCTGCTGGACGTCAGCGTCGTCAGCGTCGCCATCCCCGCGATCCAGAAGGACATCGACGCGACGTACGCCCAGATTCAGTGGACCCTCGCGGGCTATCAGCTCGCCTTCGCGGCCGGGATGATCACCGGGGGCCGCCTCGGTGACATCTTCGGGCGCAAACGCATGTTCATGACGGGCGTGGTGGCGTTCACCCTGGCGTCGCTGCTGTGCGGGCTGGCGACCGGCCCGGAGATGCTCATCGCGTCCCGGGTGGTCCAGGGCCTCGCGGCGTCCGTGATGTTCCCGCAGGTCCTCGCGATCATGCACGTCTCCTTCCCGGAGGACAAGCGCGCCGCGGTCTTCGGCGCGTTCGGCGCGATGGCCGGCCTCTCCGGCATCGCCGGTCCGCTGCTCGGCGGCGTCCTCGTGAACGCCGATCTCTTCGGCTGGGACTGGCGCACGATCTTCCTCATCAACCTTCCGGTCGGCGTGATCGCGGTGGCGCTCGCGCCGGCGCTCGTCAAGGAGTCGCGCGCGACCCAGCGGGTCCGGCTCGACCTGCTCGGCGTGCTGCTCGTCACCGCCGCGATCGTCCTGCTGGTGTACCCGGTGATCCAGGGCCGCGACGCCGGCTGGCCCGCGTGGACGTGGATCTCCATGGTGGCCTCGATCCCGGTCTTCGTCGCCTTCGTCCTCTGGCAGCAGGCCAGGAAGCGGCGGAGCGGCAGCCCGCTGATCGAGCTGCGGCTCTTCCGGCAGCGCGCCTTCAGCGCGGGACTCTTCGTCAGCCTGCTGTTCTGGACCGCGATCGCGTCGGTCTTCCTCGTCCTGACGATCTTCCTTCAGGCGGGGTGGAACTACACGCCGCTGCACACCGGCCTGACCTTCCTCCCGCTCGCCGGCGCGTCCTTCGTCGGCTCCGGGCTCGCCGTGCGGCTCGCGCCGAAGATCGGCCGTATGGTCGTCCAGCTCGGCTGCCTGATCTGCATCGCGGGGATCGTCTGGCTCATCGTCACGGTGCACGACAAGACCGCCGACCTCACGACGGGCCGGCTCTCGCCGTCGTTCGTGGTGTTCGGCGTCGGGCTCGGCCTGCTGATCGCGACCCTCAACGACCTCATCCTCACCGGCGTCCGCAACGACGACACCGGCTCGGCCACCGGTGTCCTGAACACCGCCGGTCAGGTGGCGGGCGCCGTCGGCGTCGCCGTGATCGGCCTGATCTTCTTCGGCCAACTCGCGAACCGGTCGGACGAGGCCGTGGCGGCCGGCGTGCCCAAACTGCGCCAGGAACTGCGGACGGCCGGCGTGCCCGCGCCGGCGATCGACGGGGTCGTGACCGGCTTCAAGGTCTGCTACCACGACATCGCCCACGCCAAGGACCCGACCCAGACCCCGCCGAGCTGCGGGAAGATGACCGCCGGGCTCGATCAGCAGGCCATGGGCGCCGTACAGGCGTCGGTGGCGAAGGTACGGCCGACGGTGCAGCGGCGGGACTTCTCCGACTCCCTCGTGCCGAGCCTGTACTACCAGATCGCGGTGTTCGCCGGGACGTTCCTGCTCGTCTTCTTCCTGCCTCGCCGGACCAGCGGCGAGATGCACGGTCACTGAGAGGGAGGCCGTCCCATGACCGAGACGTACGCCCCGCCGTTCGCGGGCAAGGTCGCGCTGGTCACCGGCGCGAGCAGCGGCATCGGCGCGGCCACCGCGCGGCTGCTCGCAGAGCGCGGTGCCGCCGTGGCCGTCAACTACCACCGGTCCAAGGACCGCGCCGAGGAACTCGCCGAGAAGCTCACGTCGGCGGGCGCCCGGGCGATGGCCGTCCAGGCGGACGTGACCGACGAGGCGCAGACCAGGTCCATGGTCGAGGAGACCGAGGTGCGGCTCGGTCCGCTCGACGTCCTGGTCCTCAACGCCGCGGGCGTCCGCGGCCACGAGGCACGGATCGCGCCGACCGTCGACCTCGCCTGGGAGGACGTCGCCTTCGTCGCGGAACGCCAGCTGAAAGCGATCTTCCATCCGGTCAAGGCGACGCTGCCCGGGTTCCTCGAACGGGGGAGCGGGTCCATCGTGATGGTGGGGGCCGCGCTGGCCCGCCGCCAGGCCGCCGGCTTCCTCGCGCTGGCGCTCGCCAAGTCCGGCGTCGAGGCGGCGGTCAAGACCCTCGCCCGCGAGGTCGGCCCCCGGGGCATCCGGGTGAACGGCGTGGGCCCGGGACTGATCCTCAGCCCGATCGGCGAGCGGATGCCGGAGGCGGCGCGGCGCGCGGCGGCCGAACGTGCCGCACTGCGGCGCAACGGCACCCCCGAGGACGTCGCCGAGGTGATCGCCTTCCTGGCGTCGGACCACGCGTCGTACCTGACCGGCGAGTACATGCTCGTCGACGGAGGCACCGCGATGATCTGAGGCGTCCGGGCGGCCGGTCGGAGGTGAGCGGGGTCCGACACGGTGGCGGGCCCCGGGGGAGGGGTCGGCCGTCCGGACGGACGCCGGCGGGCGGACGAGACGGGTGACACCGTCGTCCGTGCCGGCACCGGGCGAAAAGGCCGGGGCGTGATCGCCCCGGCCTTTTCGTATTCGGTCCCCGACGGCTCTACAGGTCGGCCGGGTCCCTGCGCAGCGTCACCTCGCGCCCGGACGCGGTGCGCACGGTGACCGCGCGCACGCCCGGCCGACCGGGCACGACCGCCAGCGGCAGCCGGTCGAAGGTCTCGGCACCGATGTGCTCCCGCAGTTCCCCGGCGTCAGCGCCGATCTCCAGCCGGGTCACGGCCACCCCGCGCTCACCGTGCTCCGCCGTCCCACGATCCGGGTTGGTGGCCGGGTCCTCCCGGTAGAACCAGTTCGGCAGCCCCCGGCGCCAGCACGTGTCGAGCGCGCGGCCGGGGCCGGGCGCGGTGGTGATGATGCGCTGGGTGCCGTCGGGCTGGACACGCCCCGGAAGCCGCGCCACCTCGCCGCCGAGCCGCTGCGCGACCGCGGCCAGCTCCTCAAGGGTGTCGGCGCGCAGGCTCCAGAACATCCACCGGTCGCCGTCCGCGACGGCCTGGCTGAACCAGGCGGCCCCCGCTTCCCGCACGGCTGCGGGGGCCGCCGTCACCGCCTCGACCTCCAGGTAGACGTCCCCGCCGAGCGGGAAGATCGTGTTCGCGATGCCGCCGGCGAAGACGCCACCGTCGTAGTGGGCGAGTCCTGTCTCCTCCTGCACCCGGTGGACGCCGTCGCCCAACTCGCGGACGCCCAGGCAGAGGTGATCAAGATGAAACATGTCGATCCTTTCCGGGCCGGCTCCTCTCGCAGCCTGCGATCGAGCTCGGGTGGCGGGTCGAACGGGCAACGGCCTCGGACCATCGGGCACTGGGGCACGTCGGACTGAACCTCCGGCATCGCAGACCGACTGCGGAGAGTCACCGAACGATTGTTCGGATACTTACCGAACAAACGTTAGTAATCTTGGGACAACTTGTCCACCGTCCCGATCGGGAGCAGGCGCCGTGGTTCAGGCGAAGACGAGTGAAACGAACTCGTCGACGAACGACAGCACCGAGTCCGCATCGGTGTGCTTGGCGGAGTTCTGGAAGAGGGCCACGCGACCGTGCGCGCCGACGAACGCGATCACGGCGGCTCGCTCCGCGGGCACCCGGAGTGCGACCCCGGCCTCGGCGCAGCGCGCGAAGCCGGCGACGAGCAGGTCGATCACGTCGACCAGTGGCCCGGCCTGCCGAACGCCGGGCGCGGTCGGGGGAGGCCCGTTGGCCGTCATCAGCCGGTAGTGCCCTGGGTTCTCCATCGCGAACCGGCAGGAGGCGTGGAGCATCGCCCGTACGCGGCCCACCGCGTCGCCGGAGTCCACGCGATCCTCGGCTGCCTCCATCGCGGTGTGCAGCCGGGCGAACTCGTAGTCGGTGAGGCCCGCGACGAGCGCGGCACGATCGGTGAAGTGCTGGTAGATGCTGGCCGGCGCGATACCGGCGGCGCGGGCGACGCCACGGATGGTCAGCCCGTCCTCCCCGTCGAGCTCGGACAGCAACCGGCTGGCCGCGGCGAGGATCTCCCCGCGCAGCCGCTCACCTTCCCCCCAACGGTTGCGCGTGCGCGGAGCGCTGACCTGGACCTCTTTCGACACCTACCTATTCTTACCCCCCGGCCACCCGGCCGCGACCCGGCCCTGGCCGGACGACCGGCGACGAGGGTCGCCTATTTCTTCCCTAATCAAGAATTAATCGCTGCTCGCCATGATATGGGCAATGCCGAAACGGGAGCTGCCCATGACCTCCATTTTCGATCAGTTCGAGCGGCGTGAAACGGGATTCGACGACGTCGACAAGACCTCTATCAGCGGCGCCTTTCCGGAATACCTGGAACGCATGGCCACGGATCTGGCCGCCGTCAAGCGCGCCCTGCACCGGCTGCTCGACCCTCGGCCCGGGCAGCGGATCCTGGACGTGGGCTGCGGCACCGGCGTGGACGTCCTCGCCGTCGCCGAGCACGTGGGGCCCGACGGCTACGTGGTCGGGATGGACAACAGCACGGTGATGGTCGACGCGGCGCGCAAGCAGGCCGCCGAGCGCGGCCTGCCGGCCGAGTTCGTCGTCGGGGACGCCCACGAGCCCGCGTTCCCGGACGACACCTTCGACAGCGCCCGGTCGGAGCGGGTCCTGCAGCACGTGGCCGACCCGTCCCGCGTCGTGGCCGAGCTCGTCCGCGTGACCAAGCCCGGCGGAACGGTGCTGGTCGCGGACCTCGACCACGGCATGTGGGCGCCCGACGCCGAGGACCGGGAGACGACCCGTACCGTCCTGGCGCGCTGGTTCGACTACATCGCCAATCCGTGGGTCGCCCGGCAGGGACCCCGGCTCCTCCGGTCCGCGGGCGTCAAGGACGTCCAGGTGACCGTCCTCCCCGTGGTGATGACCGCCCTCGAGGCCGCCGACGCCATGACGGGGCTCGGCCGCGCGGCCAAGCTGCTCGCGGCCGAAGGGGTCATCTCCGCGGAGCAGGCGCAGGCCTGGGACGACGACCTTCGCCGCCGCCAGGAGGAGGGCCTCTTCTTCATGTGCGGCGCGATGCTCGTCGCCTACGGCCGGGTCGGACGCCCCATTTCCGACACAGTCTCAGAAGGGAGATGAGCTCTGGTGTCCGCCAAGACCCATGAGTGCGACGTCGTGATCCTCGGATCGGGCATCGCCGGCTCGATGCTGGGCGCGATCCTGGCCCGGAAGGGGTGGAAGGTCGTCCTCGTCGACGCGGCCACGCACCCGAGGTTCGCGGTCGGCGAGTCGATGATCCCGCAGTTCGCCGCGTTCCTGCAGATCCTCGCGGTCCGCTACGACGTACCGGAGATCGCGGCGCTCTGCGACGTGAAGACGATCAACGAGCAGGTCAGCAACACGTTCGGGGTCAAGCGTCACTTCGGCTTCATGGTGCACCGGCCCGGCGAGGAGCCGGACCCGCGCGAGTCGAACCAGTTCGTCATCCCCAAGACGCTGACCGAGGCCAGCCACCTGTTCCGCCAGGACAGCGACGCGTACATGTTCCGGATCGCGGCCAAGTACGGCTGCGACACGCGGCAGCAGTGGCGCGCGATGGAGGTCGACTTCGACGACGACGGCGTCACGGTCGTCGGCCAGAACGGGGAGCGGTTCCGGGCCCGGTACATCGTCGACGCCAGCGGGTTCCGCTCGCCGCTGGCCGAGAAGTTCGACCTGCGTGAGAAGCCGTCCCGCCTGAAGCACCACTCACGGTCGATGTTCACCCACATGATCGGCGTCACGCCGTTCGACGACGTGAGCGGTCACCCCAGGGCCGAGCGGCCGCCCGTGCCCTGGCACGAGGGCACGATGCACCACATGTTCGAGCGCGGCTGGTTCTGGATCATCCCGTTCGACAATTACAAGCTCTCACGCAATCCGCTGTGCAGCGTCGGACTGACCTTCGACGAACGGCTCTATCCCAAGCCCGAAGACATGACTCCGGAAGAGGAGTTCAATTACTGGCTCGACCGGTTTCCGGCGGTCAAGCGTCAGTTCACGAACGCGCGGCGGGTGCGCGAATGGGTGTCGACGCCCCGGCTGCAGTATTCCTCGAAGAATTCGATCGGCTACCGCTGGTGCCTCATGGCGCATGCCGCGGGATTCATCGACCCGCTCTTCTCGCGCGGCCTGTCGAACACCGCCGAGGTCATCAACTCGCTTGCCTGGCGCCTGCTGGACGCCCTGGAGGACGACGACTTCTCGGTCGAGCGGTTCGAGTTCGTCGAGCACCTCGAGCAGCGGCTGCTCGACTACCACGACGACATCGTCAACTGCTCGTTCATCGGCTTCTCGCACTTCAAGCTGTGGGACGCCGTCTTCCGGGTCTGGGGATTCGCGACGACGCCGGCGACCATGCGGCTCACCCGCGCGCTGATGCGCTACCGGCTCGACGGTGACAACGACGACCACTTCAAGGAGCTCGAGAAGGCGCCGCACACCGGCCTGTGGTGGCCGGAGAGCGACAAGTTCAAGCGCATCATCGACACGACCGTCGAGGCCTGCGAGAAGTACGAGGTCGGCGAGCTCGACGGGGACGCGGCCGCGGACCGGATCTTCACGATGATCCAGGAGTCCGACATCGTCCCGCATCCGTTCGGCTGGAAGGACCGCGACCAGCGGTACATCTTCCCCTCGCCGCGGCAGATGATCCACTTCATGAGCTGGGCGACCACGGCGGCGCCGCCGGAGATCAAAGAGCTCGGCCGCGACACCCTGCGCGGACTCGCCGCCTCCGCCGTACGCCGCAAGAAGCTCCTCTGATCCTCAGCGATCTTTTCGACCCTCAGCGATTCCCGGCAACCGAAGGAGGAATGGTGGTCGACGCCGCCCTCAGCGAGAAGAACAAGCAGATCGTCCTGACCGCGATGACGCTGCTCACGGGAGAGAACGCCGACAAGCTCGACGAGCTCTTCCACCCCGACTACCGCGACCACAACGCGCCGCCCGGCGCCACACAGGGCAGCAAGCGCGTCCTGGAGGTCGCCGCCCAGGTCCTCAAGACCTTCCCCGACCTCCGGTACGAGGTCGAGGCGGCGATCGCCGAGGACGACCTCGTGTCGCTGCGGCTGGTCATGCGCGGCACGCACAAGGGGCCGCTCATGGGCATGGGCCTGCCGGCCACCGGCAAGGAGGTCGCGGTCAAGCACCTGCACATGATCCGCGTCGTCGACGGCCGGATCAGCGACCACTGGGCCGTCCGCGACGACCTGACCATGATGCGCCAGCTGGGCGTCATCCCCGACCCCGCCTGACCTCCCGGGCCGGGCGGCGGGCCGTCGTCCCGCCGCCCGGACCTCACGTAGACAAGGAGCCAGACCAATGACGTTGGCGCCCGCGAAGCTGGTGATCCGGGACGAGGTCGACCCCGTCCGCTGGATGGGCGAGCAGGGCCGTTTCCTGCTCCGCAAGGAGGACACCGGCGGCCTCTACACCTTCATGGAGATCACCACGCCGCCGGACGGCGGCCCGCCGCTGCACATCCATGACACCGAGGACGAGGCCTTCTTCGTGACCGAGGGCAAGTACGAGATCCGGGTCGACGGGGAGCTCCACGTCGCGACGCCCGGCACCCTCGCGTACGGGCCGCGCGGGGTCGCCCACCAGTTCCGCAACATCTCCGACGCCCCCTCGCGGATGCTCGTCATCGTCACGCCCGGCGGGGTCGAGGACTTCTTCATCGGGCTGAGCGAACTGCTGCGCGACGGCCGCCGCCCGGAGTGGGAGGAGATGGTGGCGCACGCCACCAAGCACAACGTACGAGGCTTCCGGCCGATGGGCGGCCCACCCGCCGGCATACCGGGCGGCCCGGGAGCGGGCATGCCGCGGCGCCCGGGTGCGGGTGCGCCGGGCGTACGCGGGCCGGCGAGCTGATGGACGCGTCCGTCGGCCTGGACGTCCAGGAGGCGAACAAGGAGCTCGCCCGCCGCTGGTTCCGGGAGGGCTGGGAAGGGGGCAACGTGGACGTCGCCGACCAGATCTTCGCCCCGGACCTCCTGCTGCGCGGCCGAAGGGTCGGGCCGGACGGCCCGAAGCGCAGCGTGCGGCACCGGCGGGCGGCCTTCGCCGACATGAGCGTTCACATCGACCTCCAGGTCGCCGAGGGCGATCTGGTGGTCACCCACTTCACGACGCACGCCCGGCACGTCGGCGAGTTCTGCGGAGTGCCGCCCACGGGCCGCGTCGTCACGGCGAGCGGCATCGTGATCTGGAAGGTACGGGACGGCCGCGTGGTCGAGGACCGCAACGCCTTCGACCGGTGGGCGGTCGTCTCGCAGATCGACCCCGCCCTGACCTACGCCCGCGCCGACTGACCAGTTCGTCCCGGCCCGTGCGGGCCGGCCGGCCCGCACGGGCGGAGTGCCGGGCTCCGGTCGAGGGATACCCGTCCGGCCCGGCCACGCACGCCGGCGTCCCTCTAGTGAGGTCCTGAATGAAAAGCCTTGCTCAGCACTCTGACCTGATCGTCGCGGCCGTGATGGCCGATATCGCCATCGTCCTGATCGCCGGGAGCGTGCTCGGCAGGGTGGCCCGGTACCTCCGGCAGCCGCCGGTGGTCGGAGAGATCGTCGCCGGGATCGCGCTCGGCCCGAGCCTGCTCGGCCTGCTGCCCGGCGACCTGACCCATCGCCTGTTCCCGGTCGCCGCGCGGCCGTTCCTCTCCGCGGTCTCCCAGGTCGGCCTGCTGGTCTTCATGTTCGGGATCGGCTGGGAGTTCGACAAGAAGCTGCTGCGGGGGCGCGGCCGCACCGCCGCGGCGGTGTCGCTCACCTCGATCGTGCTGGCCTTCGCGCTGGGCTTCGGCCTGGCGACGTTGCTGTATCCCCACCATTCCCGCTTCGGCGGTCACCACATCTCGTTCGTCGCGTTCGCGCTGTTCATGGGTGCGGCGATGTCGATCACCGCGTTCCCGGTGCTGGCCCGGATCCTGGCCGAGCACCGGATGATGGCGACGTCGGTCGGGGCGCTCGCGCTGGCGAGCGCGGCCGTGGACGACGTGCTGGCGTGGTGCCTCCTCGCCCTGGTCGCGGCGATCGTCACCGCGAGCGGTCCGGGGGACCTGCTGCAGATCGGGCTGCTGGCGGCGCTCTACGTGGGCGTGATGGTCGTCGTCGTGCGCCCGCTGCTCGCCGCCGTGGTCCGCAGGTGGGCCCATGACCGGGTGCCGCGCCGGCTGATCATCCTCATCGTCGCCGGGCTGTTCCTGTCGTCGTACGCCACGACGTGGATCGGCATTCACCCGATCTTCGGGGCCTTCGCCTTCGGGTTCATCATGCCGCGCGAGCCGATGAAGGTCCTGCGCGACGGCGTGAAGCAGCCGCTCGACAACATCAGCATGGTCCTGCTGCCGGTCTTCTTCATCGTCACCGGCCTGGGCGTCGACATCGGGGCCATCTCCGGATACGGCTACCTCGAGCTCGCGGGCATCGTCCTGGTGGCCTGCGCGGGCAAGCTGGTGGGCGCGGCGACGCCCGGCCTGCTGTCGGGGATGCGCTGGCGCGACGCCGGCACCCTGGGCCTGCTGATGAACACGCGGGGCCTGACCGAGCTGGTCATCCTCAACGCCGGGGTGAGCCTCAGGGTCCTCGACCCGCGGATGTTCACGATGATGGTCCTGATGGCGCTGGTGACCACCGCGATGGCCGGCCCGCTCCTGCCGAACGCCCCACTCCCCGCCGACGAGCCCGTCCCGGTCGGGACGCCGGAGTCGCGCATGGCCGGGAGCGGCGCCCGGGCTTAGACGAATCAACGCCAATTCTGCGGAGGAGACCATGCCATACGCGCGGAGCCGCGACAGGGGCCCGTACGACGTCATCATCCTCGGGTCGGGCATCGCCGGCTCGGTGCTGGGAGCCGTCCTCGCCCGGAACGGCGCGAGCGTGCTGCTCGTCGACGCCGGGGTCCACCCGAGGTTCGCGGTGGGGGAGTCCACCACGCTGTACACGCTCAAGGCGATGCGGCTGCTGGCCGCGAGGTACGGCGTGCCGGAGCTGGAGGCGATCACATCGTACGAGGACTGCATCGACGCGATCGGTCCCACGTCCGGCACGAAACGGCACTTCGGCTTCATGCTGCACCACGAGGGCGAGGAGCCGGACCCGGCCGAGACGAACCAGTTCAGCCCGCCGTCGAAGGCCCTTCAGACGAGCCATCTGCACCGTCAGGACAGCGACTCCTACCTCTTCCACACGGCGATCGGGTACGGCTGTGTCGCGCGGCAGGGGTTCCGGGTGACCGACATCGACCTGGGCGAGGACGAGGTCACGATCACCGGCCCGGGCGGCGAGCGCCACACGGGCCGCTATCTCGTCGACGCCAGCGGCTTCCGGTCGCCGGTCGCGGAGAAGCTGGGGCTGCGGGCCGACCCGTCGGCGCTCAAGCACCACTCCCGGTCCCTGTTCACCCACATGCTGGACGTCCGGCCCACCGACGAGTGCCTGACAATGGAAGGCCGGGACATGCCGCCCATCCCGTGGGTGCAGGGCACGATGCACCACATGTTCGACCGGGGCTGGTTCTGGGTCATCCCGTTCAACAACGACCCGCGCTCGAAGAACCCCCTCGTCAGCGTCGGTCTCACCCTCGACGAGCGGATGTACCCCAAGCCGGACGACATGTCGCCCGAGGAGGACTTCTACCGGCACGCGAGCCGCTTCCCGGCCGTGGAGCGGATCTTCGCCGACGCCCGGACCGTACGGCCCTGGGTGTCCACCGGCCGGCTGCAGTACACCTCGACGCGGACCGTCGGCCACCGCTGGTGCCTGATGTCGCACGCGGCCGGCTTCATCGACCCGTTGTTCTCCCGGGGCCTCACCAACACGATGGAGGTGATCAACTCCCTCACGTGGCGGCTGCTCGCGGCGCTGAAGGACGATGACTTCTCCGCCGAGCGCTTCGAGTACGTCGAGCGGCTCCAGCAGGGGCTCATCCGGCACAACGACGAGCTGGTCAACTGCTCGTTCATCGGGTTCACCGGGTACGAGCTGTGGAACGCCGTCTACCGGGTGTGGTGCGCCGCCGAGGTGCCGATCAACCTGAGGTTCGACCGCTACATCGAGCGGTTCCTGCGTACGGGCGACGACGACGTCCTGAAGGCGATGGAGGACGTCCCGTACCCGGGCCTGCTCATGCCGGATCTGCACGGGTACGCCGCGCTCTGGCGCGAGATGGTGGACGTCTGCGAGAGCGTCGACCGCGGTGAGCGGGAGGCCGCCGAGGCGGGACGGCACCTGCTCCAGCGGGTCACCGGCTCCGACGCGGTGCTGCGCGGCATCGGCATCGAGCGGCCCGAGCGGCGCTTCCTGTTCCCGGACGGGCCCGAGCTGAAGGGCATGGCCCGGTGGCTCGCGGCCGACGCGCCGGCGGAGATGCGCTACCTCACTCGCGGCGTCGACGACCGAGGGCGCCCGGTGACGGAAGCCGTGGCCAGGGAGGAACTCGCCATCCCGGGCTGAGACCGGCGGCCGGGGACGAACTCGGCTGAGGGACGAACCGGCCGTCCAGGGCGAGGACGCCCATCCTCGGCGGCCCCCGTTGACGGGCCCGGACGCGGTCGTACATCGTTACTTTGCTAACTATCTCTACTCTGATCTGGAGGGGACATGGACGAGGTGACGATCTGGATCGACGCGCGCCCGGAGGCCGTCTGGGAGCTCGTGGCCGACATCACCCGCTACGGCGAGTGGAGCCCGGAGAACCAGGGCGGCCGCTGGTCCGGAGACCCCGGCCACGGCGCCCGGTTCACCGGCGCGAACCGCAAGGGGATCATGCGGTGGTCGACCCACTGCGAGGTCATCGAGTACGACCGGCCGAGCCGTTTCGCCTTCGAGGTGAACGAGTCGCGGATGCGCTGGGGCTACCGGCTCGAGCCGCAGAACGGCGGCACTCGCGTCACCGAATGGAACACCCCCGTCGGCCGGCCGCCGCTGCCGATCCGGATCGTCGAGGCGACCGGACTGCTGGGCCGCGACCGCCGGCAGGCGCGGCTCGACGGCATGCGGCAGACGCTTCAAAAGATCAAGGACGCGGCGGAGAACGGCCGTGCCCGACCACATGGAGGTTGAGGAGAGACATGAGTGACGAACGGGCGCCCGTACTGATCGTGGGCGGCGGCCTGTCCGGTCTGACGACCGCGCTGTTCCTCGCCTGGCGGGGGATCCAGCCGATCCTGGTCGAACGCCACCCCGGGCCGTCGTTCCACCCGCGCGCGCACCGGGTCAACGAGCGGACGATGGAGCTCATGCGCGCGGTGCCCGGCCTGGAGGACGCGCTCGTCGAGGCGGGACCGTGGGCGATCGAGGACTTCGCCATGGTGATCGGCGCGACCGTCACCGGGCCGGAGTTCCACCGGATGAACCTCGCGGAGGAGGCCGAGGCCGTCATCGACGGCGGCATCACGCCGGTGCGGGTGAGCAGCGCCGGACAGGACCAGATCGAGCCGGTGCTGCTGAAGTTCGCCAAGGAGCACGGCGCGGACGTGCGGTTCGGCACCGAGCTGGTCTCCTTCCGGCAGGACGAGGAGGGCGTCTCGGCGGTCGTCCGCGACCGTACGTCCGGCGCGGAGACCACCGTCCGCGCGGACTACCTGATCGCCGCCGACGGCCACCGCAGCACGATCCGCGAGGGCCTGGGCATCGGCACCCACGGCGTGGGCACGCTGTCGCACAACATCAACGTCACCTTCGAGTCCGACGCGCTGCCCCGGCTCATGAAGGGCAAGGAGGCGACCCTCTACTACCTGCGCAACCCCAAGTTCACCGGCTCCTACATCGGCACGCACATCCCCGAGCGCGGGAGCGTCTCCTTCGACTACGACCCGGTGAAGGAGTCGCCGGACGGATTCGACGCGCAGAAGTGCCTCCAGCGGGTGCGCGCCGCCTTCGGCGTCTGGAACCTCGAGGCCACGATCGTGGAGACCCTGCCCTGGGAGATGGCCTCCCGGGTGGCCGACCGCCTCCGGGACGGGCGGATCTTCATCATCGGCGACGCCGCGCACCAGATGACGCCGGCCGGCGGGCTCGGCGGCCAGACCGCCATGCAGGACGGCTACGACCTCGCCTGGAAGCTGGCGGCCGTCCTGCAGAACGAGGCCGGCCCCGGGCTCCTCGACACGTACGAGGAGGAGCGCGCGCCCGTGGCCGAGGTCACCGTCGCCCGTACGGTCGTCAACTACCTCGAACGCCTGGCCCCGCACCGGACCGACATCCCCCGCGACGTCAAGGCCGACAACATCGGCGTCACCATCGGCTACCGGTACCGCTCGCGCGCCATCCTCGCCGAGGAGCCGGACGACGGCCTCCCGACGGAGAACCCCCGCGAGCCGAGCGGCCGTCCGGGGACCCGCGGCGCCCACGTCGTCCTCGAACGCGACGGCGCGCGGCTGTCCACCATCGACCTGTCCGGCGCGGGCTTCGTCCTCCTCGCCGGGCCCGAGGGGGCGGCCTGGACCCAGGCGGCGGGGGACCTCGCCGCCCCGCTCATCGCCCACCGCGTCGGCGCGGACCTGCAGGACGTCGAGGGGCGCTGGCAGGAGCGGTACGGCGTCCGTCCGGGCGGCGCGGTGCTGCTGCGCCCGGACGGCTACATCGCCTGGCGCTCGGCCGACGCCGTCGCCGAGCCGAAGGCCGTGCTGGACGGCGTGCTCCGGCGCGTTCTCCAGCGGACCTGATCCGGCCCACGAACGAGGCCCTTCCCCCCAGGGGGAAGGGCCTTCTTCGTCGTGCGGACTCAGGCGATGGGGAGCTCCAGGCGCGGCGCCTGCGCGGCGTCGTGGTGCACCTGGTAGTGCGCCACCCGGGGCTCCTCCAGCCCGGCCGGTTTGCCCGTGTGCGGGTTCTTGCCGAGCAGCACGGAGTGGGCGTTGCGGACCGTCAGGCGCAGCCGCGACCCTTCGGCCAGCGTGCGCGTGATGAAGCGGAAGCCGTTCAGGTCCAGGTCGAAGGGCTCTTCGGGCTCGATGAAGACGGGCTGTTCCGGCAGGGCGCGGAAGCGCAGCCGCAGCAGGTCCGAGGACAGGAACACCACGGTGCCGTCGCCGCGTACCTCGTGCAGGAGCACCATCAGGTCGGCGTCCGGCACGTTCAGGGTGAGCCGCAGGCTCAGCCGCGGCCGCCCGACTACCCGTACGCGCTCCGTCAGCGGCGCCGTGTGGTAGACGACGCCGTCGTGGCCGAGGTCGGTGGTGAAGACGGCGTTGGTCGGGTCGTGGCCAGAGGAGGTGAGGAACAGGCTGTTGAAGGTGCGGGGGACGGTCGGGACGTCGCGGTGCTCGTCCGGCCGCTTCAGCATCTCCAGCCGGATCGTGTGATCGTCCGCCGGGTCCGCCGTGAAGGTGTAGTCCGGGCCGGCCTCCGGCTCGTCGCGCAGCGCTCCCGAGTGGAAGACCTCCCCGGAGCCGGTGCCCGGCACGAGGAAGTACGCCCGGCTCGGCCCCGCGACGTCGTCCAGGGAGGCGCCGCCGCGCCACTCCTCGTCACCGGTCTGGAAGTAGACGACGGGGTCGGTCAGCAGGGCCGGCTTCTCGCCGCCCTTCATCGCCCAGGCGTACCACTGGGCGCGCAGCTCCTTCAGGTCCACCGCGGCCTCCGGGCCGAACCGCAGCTCGCCGACGCGGGGCTCGCCGGTCTCGGTGCCGTAGTGGTCCCACGGCCCGATGAGCAGGTGGGAGCGCGCCTTGGTGCTCTCACTCGCGTGGTCGAGCAGCCGCTGGTGGTGGTACAGCGCGCCGAGCTGCGAGTCGTCGTACATGCCGGTGATCGACAGTACGGACACGTCGGCGCCGCGCAGGGCCTCCTCGGAGGGGATGAGGAACTCCATCCACGGGTTGCCCGGGTAGATCTGGTCCTCCATGCCCTCGTAGGGGTCCGAGGGGAAGCCGAGCTGCTCGCGGATGGCCGCCTCGGACTCGTTCTTGCGCCAGGCGTCGGCCAGCAGGTCGTGCCATGCGCCGGTCTCGCGGAACGCCGACCAGTGCGGTGCGCGGCCGAGCGTCGCGGTGGCGTACACGAGGCCGTACAGCGACGGGATCCCGCCTCGGGGCTGGTCGAGGGCGCCCATCGGAGCGCCGGCCGGCACGATCGTCTTCAGGGACGGAGGCAGCTCGCCCAGTACCCGCCACTGGTTCCAGCCGGTGTAGGACGAACCGTGCATGCCCACCTGGCCGTCGCACCACGCCTGCTGGGCGACCCACTCGATGACGTCGAAACCGTCCTGGCCGTCGCGGATGAAGCCGAAGTACTCTCCCTCGGAGTCGCCGCGCCCCATCGCGTCGACGACGACGAAGGCGAACCCCCGCGCCGCGTAGAACACACCGTCGTCGTGCCGGGAGTCGCCGACGTAGGGATTGAGCTCCACGATGGCCGGGACCGGCTCGGCCTTCTTGGGCAGGTAGGCGATCCCGCTGAGGAACTGGCCGTCCTCGGTCGGGATCCGCAGCCCGAACGTGAACCGTACGTTCTCGGCGTCGGTCGGCGTTCTCCGCGTCATGCTTCGGACGTCCACTCTGATGTCCCTTCCGCTGTACGTGGGTGGCTCTCCGCCCACGTGTCATGAGGGAGCCGGTCTCGGCCCGTACGGAGCCGGTCGGGGCATGACGGACGTGCGCGGTGACCTTAAACGCGATTAGCCTACGTAAATCAAACAATTAATACCTCCGTCGAAATGCGGATTGTAGGCCGTATCCTTTTTGGCGAGAGGTAGTACTTTCGGAGTAGTCTCGATCATTACTCGCCGTAACTATGATCGACTACGCCGTGTCGCCGGACGTCGGTCACGTAATTTTTACCAGGGCGATTGGATGACGTGCGTGTTACAGGACTTCGGGCCGTAACATCAATTGCACGTACCGTGCCTATTCGACGCTCTGTAGTATCTCGAAAGCCGCTGGAGGGCGGGCATATGGTGACTCACCGTCAGGGATCTGACTCGCCGTGAAGTCCGGGCCCGAGGATGTAACGATCCATTGACAGTGCCTCCGTGGCTATGTTTTCTGACATCAGGCCCAGTCCCATGGCTGGCAATACGGGGGCCCGAGTGTCGGAGGGGATAATGCCGCGGGTCTTGTTGGTGGACGACCGGCCGCTCTCGCTGGCCGGCCTGCGATCGATCTTGATGGGAGAGCGTGATGTCACAGTGGTCGGTGAGGCTTGCGAGGCTGAGGAGGCGCTCAGGCTTACGAAGGCCCTGCGTCCGGAGGTCGTGGTGATCGACGCGCTGTCCTACCAGATCGACGCCGTCGAGCTGGCGGCCGCCATGGCCGACGAATTCGGGGCGGACGTGCCGGGGGTCATGCTGCTCGCGGACACGCCGGACATCCGCCTCATCGAGGCATTCCGGAACGGCGTCCGGGCGCTCCTGCTTAAGAATTCAAGTTCTGAAGATCTGGTCGCCGCGCTACATATGGTCGCGGCGGGATACGTTCTGATGGCCCCGGCCGGAACGTCCTGCACCGCTTTTCAGAACACCATGATCGACCTGGACGACACGGCGGTCAAGGCGAAGTTGGCGGGACTGACGGCTCGAGAGCGCGACGTGCTCGATCTCGTGGCACGTGGCCTCAGCAATTCAGAAATATCCGAAACGCTCTCGGTCAGCGAGAGCACGGTCAAGTCCCATGTGCGCAGCACGCTCGCGAAAGTCGGGCTGCGCAACCGCGTGCAGTTGGTGATACTCGCCTACCGCCTCGGCCTCGCCCGGCCACGGCAGGCCGGGTTGATCGCCCTCGACGCCGCGGCGGTGGGCTGATCGCGAATTCTCCCGTTCGGGAATGAGCGCCGGGGAGATGGTCGGGCGGGGTGACCACACTCCGCCCGCCCGGCGATCAGGAGGCGCCCCTGATGGGCCGGGCCGCCCGGGTCTCGGATGTCAGACGTTTCATGCGAAAGGGTTCTTGCCGGGGCGCCGCGTGGGGCATGAAGGTGCGCACATGGCAAAACAGGAGGTCAGCGGAGGCGCACGAGCCGCCGGAGGGCCGCCGGAGGGCGGTGCGCTCGGGGTCGAGCGGCGATCCATCGACTTCGTCCCGCCCGAGGAGCGGCACGGGTCGGTGCGGAGCCTGTTCACCGTGTGGTTCGGGGCGAACATGCAGGTGACCACCGCGGTCACGGGCGCGCTCGGAGTGATCCTGGGGCTGCCGCTGCCCTGGGCGATCGTCGCCCTGACCCTCGGCAACCTGCTCGGCGCGATCTTCATGGCGCTGCACTCGGCGCAGGGACCGAAACTCGGCATTCCGCAGATGATCCAGAGCCGTGCGCAGTTCGGGTTCTACGGCGCGATCGTGCCTCTGCTGCTCGTCGTGCTGATGTACGTCGGCTTCTTCGCGACCAGCGCGGTGCTCGGCGGTTCGGCGCTCGCCGGCTGGTGGGGCATCGGCCGGACCCCGGCCACGATCGTCGTCTCGGCGATCTGCACCGTGCTCGCCGCGTACGGGTACCGGCTGATCCACCAGTACGAGCGGTGGATCAGTCTGATCGCGGCGGTCGGGTTCCTGTACCTGACCTATCGACTGCTGACCGGGCACCACGTGGGCCGGGTGTGGCACTCCGGCCACGTCGGTGCGGGGACGTTCCTGCTGGTCATGGCGATCGCCGCGACCTGGCAGATCACGTTCGCGCCGTACGTCGCCGACTACTCCCGCTACCTTCCGGAGACGACCTCGGTGCGCGCGGCGTTCTGGTGGACCTACGCCGGAAGCGTGATCGGCACCGTGTGGATGATGGCGTTCGGCAGCGTCTGCGCCGCCGTGGCGGCCAAGTCGTTCGAGGGCGGTTCGGTGTCGTTCGTGGTCGGCCTGGCGGATCCGCACTGGGCGTTCTCGCTGATCATCGTGCTGGGCATCGTCGCCGTGAACGTGCTGAACCTCTACGGGATGTTCATGTCCGCGACGACGACCCTGACGGCGCTGCGCCCGATGCGGATGGACGGCGGCGTGCGGCTCGGCTTCATCGTCGTGGCCGCCGTCGTCGGCACGGTCGTCGCGCTCGCGGCGAGCGCCGACTTCCTGCACAACTTCGAGAACTTCATCCTGTTCCTGGCGTACTTCCTGATCCCGTGGACGGCGATCAACCTCGTCGATTTCTACTTCGTCCGCAAGGAGCGGTACGACATCGACGCGATCTTCCGCCCGGACGGCGTGTACGGCGGGGTGAACTGGCGGACCATCGGCGCGTACGTCATCGGCGTCGCGGTCGAGGTGCCGTTCGTCAGCTCCACCTTCTACACCGGCCCGTTCGTCAAGCACCTCGGCGGCGCGGACGTCTCGTGGATCATCGGCCTGGTCGTGGCCTCGGTGCTCTACTACGTCTGGATGCGCCCGGTGGCCCGCCGCACCGGCGACGCCACCTGACAGCGCGTCGCCGGCCGGGGCGTCGTCATCGGGTCAGCGCGGGCGAGGCCTGACCGGCGGGCGCGGCGGGGGCGGCCTGGTCCACGACGGACAGCAGCTCGATCAGGCGTCGGCGATCGCTGTCGGAGAGCGGCGCGAACAGGTCCTCGCTGGCCTGCCGCCGGGCCTCGCGCATCCCTTCGCGGACCGCGAGGCCCATCTCGGTGAGGTGAAGGCGGATGGCACGCCGGTTCTCCGGATCGACGGCACGATGGACCAGCCCGGCCTGCTCGAGCGCGTCGACCACGGTGGTGACCGAGCGGGGAACGACGCCGAGCCGCTCGGCCAGCTCCGTCATCCGCGGCGGCTCCTCGCTACGGGTGATCACCCGTAGCGCACGCTCCTGGGCCGGAGTGAGGCCGAGTGGGGCGAGCCGGGACAGCTGGGCCCGCCGCAGGCGCTTGGTCAGGCGCTGGAGCAGGTCGGCCAGCTGCGCCGACGCCTCCTCTTGATCCATGGCTCGATCGTAGCAGGACCAAACTCAAACCGAGTTAAGCTCATTGTGAGTGTTACTCTGTTTTGGTCGGCATTGCCCTCGACCGTGCCGTGGAGGCGCCCGTGAATGTCCCCGTACGCAAGCACGGCCTGCCGCTCCCCGAGCCGTCCGGCCTCGACGGCCCTGAGCCCCGGGCGGCGCGCGAAGGGCCTGCGGCGGACGGCGGCGAGGATCCGAGCCCGCCCACCGCGGAGACGGGCCCGCCGGCACGCGTTCCGCTCCGGCGGGTCGTACGCCTGTTCCGGCCCTACCGGTGGAGCCTGGCCTTCGTCGGCCTGCTCGTCCTCACGTCGTCGCTGGTCTCGCTGGTCAACCCGTTCCTGATCCGCCAGGTGATCGACGTCGCCCTGCCGAGGCAACGCGTCGGGCTGCTGGCCGTCCTGGCCATCGGCATGATCGTCATTTCGGTGGCGAACAGCTCGTTCAGCGTCTCGCAGGCGTATGTGTCGACGAAGGTGGGCCAGCGGGTCATGCATGACCTGCGCACCGGTGTGTACGCGCACCTACAGCGCATGTCCCTGGCCTTCTTCACGCGTACGCGCACCGGCGAGGTCCAGTCGCGCATCGCCAACGACATCGGCGGCATGCAGGCGACGGTGACCACGACCGCGACCACGCTGGTGTCCAACCTCACGACCGTCGTCGCGACCGTCATCGCCATGGTGGTCCTGGACTGGCGGCTGACGATCGTCTCGCTGGTCATGATGCCGGTGTTCGTTGTTCGTGAGCCGCCGGGTGGGCAAGGAGCGCCGCCGCATCACCGGCCGGCGGCAGCGGCAGCTCGCCACGCTGGCCTCGATCGTCCAGGAGTCCCTGTCGGTCAGCGGCATCCTGCTCGGGCACACGATGGGCCGCTCGCGGGCGCTCAGCGACTCCTTCGCGGCCGAATCCGCCGTGCTGTCCGATCTCGAGGTGCGCGCGAACATGGCGGGCCGGTGGCGGCAGTCCATCATTCAGATCGTCATGTCCTCCATGCCCGCGGTCATCTACTGGGCGGCCGGCCTCACCGGGCGGAACGGCCACATGCTGATCTCCATCGGGACGCTGGTGGCCTTCACGACCCTGCAACAGAGTCTGTTCCGGCCCACGGTGCAGCTGCTCCAGGTCGGCGTGGACCTGCAGAGCTCACTCGAGTTGTTCGGCCGCATCTTCGAGTACCTCGACCTGCCCGTCGACATCGCCGAACCACGACACCCCGTGCGCGTGGACGAGGTCCGCGGCGACGTGCGGCTGTGCGACGTCGGCTTCCGCTACGCGGAGGCCGAGCGGGAGACGCTGCGCGACATCGACATCACCGTCCCGGCCGGGAGCACCCTCGCGATCGTCGGCGAGACGGGGTCCGGGAAGACGACCCTCGGTTACCTGGTCCCGCGCCTGTACGACGTGACCTCGGGCAGCGTGACCATCGACGGCCGTGACGTGCGCGACCTGTCCTTCGACACCCTTACCGCGGCGGTGGGCGTCGTCTCACAGGAGACCTATCTCTTCCACGCCTCTGTGGCGGCGAATCTGCGATTCGCCAAGCCGGACGCGACCGATGAGGAGATCGTCGCGGCGGCCGAGGTCGCACAGATCCACGAGCACATCGCCGCGCTGCCCGACGGCTACGACACGCTGGTCGGGGAGCGGGGATACCGATTCTCCGGCGGAGAGAAACAACGCCTCGCCATCGCACGCGCCGTCCTGCGCGACCCGCCCATCCTCGTCCTCGACGAGGCCACCAGCGCCCTCGACACCCAGACCGAGCAGGCCGTGCAGCAGGCGATCGACGCGCTGTCGGCCGGGCGCACCACGATCACCATCGCGCACCGGCTCTCGACCATCAGGGACGCCGACGAGATCGTGGTCCTCGACCGCGGCCGGATCGCCGAGCGCGGCACCCACGAGGAGTTGCTCGCCCTCGGCGGCCGGTACGCCACCCTCGTCACCCGCGACGCCGACGCCGCCCAGGTGATCCGTTCCGCGTGAGGCGGTGGGCCTGACGACGGCTCCGGCCACGCGGCGGAAACCGAAGATCAAGACAAGGCGGTGCCGACGCCTCCTGGATCATCGGCCTGACCGTCAGGGCTTGGTTCCTCGTGGCCAGGCCTTGTCGTCGGTGAGGATGTGGACGGAGGAGGCGGTGCGGGCGGCCGGGCCGAGGCGGGCGGCGCGGGTTCCGGGGTCCATGCGGAAGAACGGGCCGTGGTGGTGGTGTTCGGCGTGCCAGGCGATGTCGAGGGGCGTGTTGTTGATCCAGGAGCTCATCGCCTTGTCGTAGGGCGGGGTGAAGTCATAGGAGTCGCCGTCGCTGCCGTTGGGGTCTTGGGCGAGGATCATCCAGCCCGCTGATCGGCGGTTGAAGTCCTCGTTCTGGTAGAAGCAGGCCCAGGTCGCGGGGCAGGCGTCCGGCCCGGAAACGTCGTGGGCGACGTACCAGGTGGCGGGCCCGGGCAGGCGCTCGGCGGCCCGGGCCGTGCCGTCGGCGGCGATGACCGTGGGGGCGGGGTCGGGAACGGGCGCCGCCTGATGGGCCGTGGCCGGTAGACGGCCCATCAGCAGGACCGTGCCGGCGATCGCCGCCGCGCCGGCCGTGACACCGGCGGCGACCCAGTACGGCCGCCGTCGCGGAGCCGTCTCGGCCACCGGCGGCGGGACGACCGGCAGGGTGGTGACCTCGGCCACCGGCGGCGGAGCGACGGGGGCGGTGGTGACCGCGGCCTGGGCGGCGGGTGTTGTGGTGGTGACCGCGGCCGGGGCGGCGGTGCGCGCGGCCATCGCCTCCTGTCGCCACCGCTCCCACACCCGCCAGTCCTGGGGGCGGCGCGTCGGAACCGGCCCCCGCCGCAGTGCCCGCTCTTCCAGGGTCTCGACCAGGAACCGGAACACGGCGGGGTCGCTCGGCACGGCCTTGCCCGACATCCACTCCGACAAGGTCGCCGCGGCCAGCTTGACCGGTGGCCGCTGCTGCCGGGCCAGGTCCACCAGCCGGCGGTAGGACGGCCGTCCGGCCGCCTCGTGCAGCCGCCGCAGCTGGTCCGGGAGCCTGGTCTGCGCCTCACCCATCCACTCTCACCCTTCGTGGTCATTCGGACTCGGACAGTGTCCGAACACAGGGTAAAGCGTCGTTGAGAAGGACGGACACCGTTCGCCCGAACAGCGGTCACTCGGCGGACACCCACGGGCCAGGGCTGAATCGGGGCCGGTTCACCGCGAACCGAACGAACCGAACGGCCCCCGCCGACAAGGGGGCCTGTCCTCGAGGAGGAAACGCTCGTGAAGCTCAAACTCGCCATCCCGGTCGCCATGGCCGCCGGGACGCTCGCGTTCCCGGCACTGCCGGCGGCCACCCCGGCGACCGCGTACGCCGCATCGGTCGTCGCGGCGCTGACTCCGTCGTGCGACGCGCCGGGCCTGGACGACGGGCGTTCGTGCGAGGGGGCGCTCGCCTGGGCTCAGCAGCACGTGTCGACCGCCGGCAACCCCGACTACCGCAACCGCTGCGACCACGTCATGGCGCTGGCGTACGGGTTCGACCACAGTGGATCCGCCGACGCCATCGCCCACTGGCGCGCCATTCCCGCCCGGTACAAGCACGCCGACGACCGCGACGTCCCCGGCGGCGCGCTGGTGTTCTTCTCCGGCGGCAGCCACGGTCACGTGGCCATCTCCACCGGCGGGCAGGGGATCATCTCCACCGACATCCACGGACCCGGAACCTTCACCCGCAGCAGCATCGACGAGATCACCGGCAGGTGGGGGCAGCACTACCTCGGCTGGGCGAACCCCTGGTTCGAGGTCAACCACTGATGGGCGCGGGCGGGGTGGCCCCCGAGGTCACCCCGTCCGCACGACCGAAAGCGGCCGTCCGCCGGTGGCGGACGGCCGGGGGGAGCGGGTCAGGAAGCGGCCCGCTCGGTGAACAGGCCGGGCGCCCGGCCGCGGGCGGCGGCCGCGGCGGAGTCGTCGGCCTCCCGGCGGGCTTGGCGCTCGGCCTCGACCTGCCGCACGTAGTACTCCGTCTCCCGTTTCGCCTTCTCGTCGTCCCAGCCCAGCACCGGTGCGATGAGGCCGGCGACCTCGGCCGCCGCTGCGGCGCCCTGGTCCCACTCCTCGATCGCGGCGCGGGTGCGACGGCGCAGGACGTCCTCGATGTGCAGCGCGCCTTCGTGGGAGGCGGCGTACACGGCCTCGGCCTTCAGGTAGTCCGCGGCGGCGTCGATCGGCTCGCCGAGGGCCGGGTCCTTCTCGATCATCTCCAGCAGTTCGTCGACGCACGCGCCGTACCGGTTGAGCAGGTGCTCGACGCGGGCGACGTGCAGGCCGCTGCGCCGGGCGATGCGGTGCCGCTCGTTCCACAGCACCTCGTACCCGACGGCCCCGGTGAGCGGCACCCGGTCGGTGACGGAGGCGGGGACGGTGGTGGGCAGGTCCTCGGCCGCCGCGTCGACGGCGTCCTTGGCCATCACCCGGTAGGTGGTGAACTTGCCGCCGGCGATCACGGTGAGGCCGGGCACGGGCTGCGCGACGGTGTGCTCCCGCGACAGCTTGGTCGTGTCGTCCGCCCCGCCGGACAGCAGGGGACGCAGCCCGGCGTACACGCCCTCGATGTCCTCCGCGGCGATCGGGGTGCGCAGCACCGCGTTGACGTGGTCGAGGATGTAGTCGACGTCGGCCTGGCTGGCGGCGGGCTCGTCCTTTTCCAGGTCGTAGGGCGTGTCGGTGGTGCCGATGATCCAGTGCCGGCCCCACGGGATGACGAACAGCACGCTCTTCTCGGTGCGCAGGATCAGCCCGGTGTCGAGCCGGATCCGGTCGCGCGGGACGAGGAGGTGCACACCCTTGGACGCGGTGACCCGGGGGCCGCCGCGCGCGTCCGCGAACCGGGCGGCGTCGTCGGTCCACACGCCGGTGGCGTTGATGACGTGCCGGGCCCGTACGGTCAGTTCCCGGTCGTTCTCCAGGTCGTGAACCCGTGCTCCGATGACGCGGTCCGCCTCCCGCAGGAAGCCGACGGCGCGGGCCCGCGTCAGCACGGAGGCGCCGTAGCCGGCGGCCGTCCGGGCCAGCGTCATCGTGAAGCGGGCGTCGTCGACCTGTGCGTCGAAGTACTGGATCGCGCCGACGAACGTGTCGCCGCGCAGCGCCGGGGCGATCTTCAGGGCGGCGCGGTGGCTCAGGTGCCGGTGGCGGGGCATCGACCGGGCGCCGCCCAGCGTGTCGTACAGGCCGACGCCGGCGCCGACGTAGAAGCGTTCCCACATCCGGTGCTTGAGCGGGAACAGGAACGGCACCGGCTTGACGAGGTGGGGGGCGAGGCGGTTCAGCAGCAGGCCGCGTTCGCGCAGTGCCTCGCGTACGAGGCCGAAGTCGCGCTGTTCGAGGTAGCGCAGGCCGCCGTGGATCAGCTTGCTGGACCGGCTGGACGTCCCGGCCGCCCAGTCCGCGGCCTCGACGAGCGCGACGGACAGGCCGCGCGAGACGGCGTCGAGCGCCGCGCCTGCGCCCACGACACCGCCGCCCACGATCAGCACGTCGAACTCGTCCTCCGCCAGGTCGCGCAGCGCCTGCGCGCGGTAGGCCGGTCCGAGGGATACGGCTTTCACGTTCGGGTTCTCCTCCGAGAGAAGGGGGGTCTGAAGGGAGTCGGTGCGGCGGCCGAGGCGGCGCGAGGGGCGCCACCCCGGCCACAGGGGGCTGGGGGATCCGATGGGGGAGGGCGGCGGACGGGGCGATGCCCGGGGGACCGGGGTGCGGGGGCGCACCGCTCCGTCCGCCGCGTGGGGGAGTCGTCAGTCGACGTCGACCCAGTCGAGGGTCCGGGTCACGGCCTTCTTCCAGCCGGCGTAGCCGCGTTCACGCTCCTCTTCGCTCCAGCGGGGCTCCCAGCGCTCGTCCTCGTTCCAGTTCTGCCGCAGCTCGTCGGTGTTGCGCCAGAACCCGACGGCCAGGCCCGCGGCGTACGCGGCGCCGAGCGCGGTGGTCTCCGCGACGACCGGCTTGGAGACCGGCACGCCGAGGACGTCGGCCTGCAGCTCCATGCACAGGCGGTTGGCGGTGACGCCGCCGTCCACCCGCAGCACGTCGAGCGCCACACCGGAGTCCTGCCGCATCGCCTCGACCACGTCGCGGCTCTGGTAGCAGATCGCCTCGAGCGTGGCCCGCGCGAGGTGGGCGTTGGTGTTGAAGCGGGACAGCCCGACGATCGCGCCGCGAGCGTCCGAACGCCAGTACGGGGCGAACAGGCCCGAGAACGCGGGCACGAAGTAGACGCCGCCGTTGTCCTCGACCTGACGGGCCAGCGCCTCGCTCTCGGCGGCGCCGGAGATGATGCCGAGCTGGTCGCGCAGCCACTGCACGGCCGAGCCGGTGACCGCGATCGAGCCCTCCAGCGCGTACGTCGGCCGGTCGTTCCCGAACTGGTAGCACACGGTGGTGAGCAGCCCGCTCTTCGAGCGTACGAGCTCGTGGCCGGTGTTGAGCAGCAGGAAGTTGCCGGTGCCGTAGGTGTTCTTCGCCTCGCCGGGGTCGAAACAGACCTGCCCGACGGTCGCCGCCTGCTGGTCGCCCAGGTCGCCGGTCAGCGGGACCTCGCCGCCGAGCGGGCCGCGGAGGCGGGTGACGCCGTAGTAGTCCGGGTTGGACGACGGGCGGATCGCGGGCAGCATCTGCCGCGGGATGTTGAAGAACGACAGCAGCTCGTCGTCCCAGTCCAGCGTCTCCAGGTTCATCAGCATGGTGCGGCTGGCGTTGGTGGGATCGGTGACGTGCACGCCGCCGTCGACACCGCCGGTGAGGTTCCACAGCAGCCAGGTGTCGGTGTTGCCGAAGATCGCCTCGCCTTCCTCGGCCGCCTTGCGCACGCCTTCGACGTTCTCGAGGATCCACTGGATCTTGCCGCCGGAGAAGTACGTCGCGGGCGGCAGGCCGGCCTTCTGCCGGATCACGTCGCCCTGGCCGTTGCGCTCCAGCGCCGACGCGATGCGGTCGGTGCGGGTGTCCTGCCAGACGATGGCGTTGTAGTACGGACGTCCGGTGACGCGGTTCCACACGACCGTGGTCTCGCGCTGGTTGGTGATGCCGAGAGCGGCCAGATCGGTGGCGCTGAGGTTCGCCTGACGCAGACCGGTGTCGACCACCGCCCGGGTACGCTCCCAGATCTCGGTCGGGTTGTGCTCCACCCACCCCGGGTTCGGCATGATCTGCTCGTGCTCGAGCTGGTGCTTGGCCACCTCGTTCCCGCCGTGATCAAAGATCATGAAACGGGTGCTCGTGGTGCCCTGGTCAACCGCTCCGACGAAGTCGGCCATGGATATCGCCTTCCTTCTGTTTCTTTCCTACCCTCCGGCCGAGCCGCCGCCGGCGGCCCGGCCGGACCATGTCGACTAGGTCAGGCCTTCTCGAGCTCGGCCTCGGTCGGGACGCGGCCGGGCTCCGGGGCCTCCTCGGAGGGCAGGAAGCGGCCGACGAGCACCTCGTAGAGGCCCGCGCCGAGCACCCCGCCGATGAGCGGGCCGACGATGGGCACCCAGAAGTACAGCCCGCCGTACTGGTCGCGGAACGCCGTGCCGTACCCGGTGAAGAAGGAGGCGAGACGCGGTCCGAGGTCACGCGCCGGGTTGATCGCGTAGCCGGCGTCGGTGCCCCAGGCCATGCCGATGGCGACGACGATCAGGCCGACGATGAACGGCGCGAGGTTGGCCGCGGGGGCGGAGTTGCGCAGGTCCGTCACCGCGAGGATCAGGAACAGCAGGATCGCGGTACCGATGATCTGGTCGCGGAGGGCGCCGCCGGTGTGCACGGGCGCCGCGCCGTTGCCGGGCAGGGTCGAGAAGACGCCCTGGGTCTTGATGGTGTGGCCGGGGTCGAGCTTGGCCAGGACCTCGCTGTAGTTCCAGCGCACGATCAGCGCCGCCACGAACGCGCCGGCCAGCTGGGCCAGCGAGTACGGCAGGACCTTGCGCCAGGAGAACCCCTTGAACACCGCCAGCGCGACGGTCACCGCGGGGTTCAGGTGCGCGCCGCTGATCCGGCCCGCGACGTACACGCCGAGCGTGACGCCGAGGCCCCAGGCCCAGGCGATGCTGTCATGGTTGCCGATCCCGCCGGCCACGACCTGCGCCACGACGCCGACGCCGAACAGGATAAGGATCAAGGTTCCCGCGAATTCGGCGGCCAGTTCCCCGGCCAGCCCGGGGATCTTGAGTCGCTCTGCCACGTCTCCTCCTAGGGGGCCGGTGCCCCAGGCTCAGGGGCACCGAGAGACACCGTTCGCGAGGGAGGCTGTGAGCTCCCTCACGACTGTCCGGACGCTAAGTCGGCCCGTGAGACCGGGTCAACAGACAGGTGCCGACATTGTCGAACGGTCGTCGAACACTGGCCTGCTCCGGATACGGCGGCTAGGGTCGGCGGAAGTGATGGATTTCACAAACCGCGTCGAATCACACCCGTTTCACCGTCGAATGGGCGGTGTGACGGTTGAAAAGTGCCGACATTGTCGAATAGGTGCCGACTTCGCTAGCATGACCTGTGTGCCAGGTCCCGTGCAGTCGATCGAGCGAGCGGCAGCGATCCTCCGCCTTCTCGCTCGCGGCTCCGGGCGCCTCGGAGTCAGCGAGATCGCGGGCTCCCTCGGGCTGGCCCGCGGCACCGCCCACGGCCTCCTGCGGACCCTCCAGGGCGTCGGTTTCGTCGAGCAGGACGAGGAGACCGGCAAGTACCAGCTCGGCGCCGCCCTCCTCCATCTCGGCACGAGCTACCTCGACGTCAACGAGCTCCGCTCCCGCGCGATCAACTGGGCCGACGCCCTCGCCGCCCGCAGCGGCGAGGCCGTCCGGATCGGCACCGCACTGGACGGCAAGGTCCTCGTCGTGCACCATGTGTTCCGGCCGGACGACACCCTGCAGGCGCTCGACGTCGGCGCGCTCCTCCCGGCGCACGCGACGGCGCTGGGCAAGGTGCTCCTCGCCTACGACGCGAACGTCATGGCGGCCCTGCAGGACACCGACCTCGAACGCTTCTGCCGCCGGACCATCACCCATCCCCGCGAACTGACCCGGGCGCTGGTCGAGATCCGGGAGATGGGCTGGGCCGCCGAGGTGGAGGAGTTCACCGTCGGCGAGGCGGGCCTGGCGGCGCCGATCCGCGGCCAGGGCGGCCTGGTCGTCGGCGCGATGGGCATCTCGGGGGCCGTCGAACGCCTCTGCGATCCGAGGGGCCGGCCGAAACCGACGCTGGTGACGTACGTGCGCGACGCCGCACGCGCCGTCTCCCGAGACCTTGGGGCCGCCCGATGGTGACCACCACCGCCCGCGGCGCCCGGAACTGAGGGCACGATGGTAGAGCGCTATGTGATGTCCGTTGACCAGGGGACGACGTCGACGCGCTGCATCCTGTTCGACCACGGAGGGCGGCTCGTCTCGGTCACCCAGCGTGAGCACAAGCAGCACTTTCCCAAGCCCGGCTGGGTCGAACACGACGCCATGGAGATCTGGCGCAACCTCGAGCGGATCGCGCCCGAGGCCCTCACCCACGCCGGCGCCACCCCCGAGCAGGTGGCCGCCCTGGGGATCGCGAACCAGCGCGAGACCACGGTGCTGTGGGACCGGCACACCGGCCGGCCCATCGGCCGCGCCGTCGTGTGGCAGGACACCCGCACGGACAACCTCGTCGACGAGCTCGCCGCCCGCCCGGACGCCGACATGGTCCGCGAGCGGTGCGGACTGCCCCTGGCGACGTACTTCTCGGCCACCCGCGTCCGCTGGCTCCTGGACCACACGCCGGGCCTGCGCGAGCGCGCCGAGAACGGTGACGTGCTGTTCGGCACGATGGAGAGCTGGCTCATCTGGAACCTCACCGGCGGGCCCGAAGGCGGCGTGCACATCACCGACGTCACCAACGCCAGCCGCACCCTCCTGATGAACCTCACCACGCTGGCCTGGGACGACGACCTGCTCGCGTTCTTCGACGTGCCGCGCGCCATGCTGCCCGAGATCCGCCCCTCCACCGAGACGTACGGCCGCGCCAGCCGCGTGCTGCCCGGCGTGCGCATCGCCGCCGCGCTCGGCGACCAGCAGGCCGCGCTGTTCGGCCAGACCTGTTTCGCCCCCGGCGAGGCCAAGTGCACGTACGGGACGGGCAGCTTCCTGCTGCTCAACACCGGCACCGAACCGGTCCGCTCCACCCATGGCCTGCTCACGACCGTCGGCTACCAGATCGACAAGGAGCCGGCGGTGTACGCCCTCGAGGGCTCCATCGCCATCACCGGCGCGCTCGTCCAGTGGTTCCGCGACGGCCTCGGGCTGATCGCCAGCGCGCCGGAGATCGAGACGCTGGCCCGCACCGTCGACGACAACGGCGGCTGCTACATCGTGCCCGCCTTCTCCGGCCTGTTCGCGCCGTACTGGCGCAGCGAGGCGCGCGGCATCATCGTCGGCCTGACCTCCTACATCACCAAGGGGCACCTGGCCCGCGCGGTCCTGGAGGCGACCGGCTGGCAGACCCGCGAGGTCGTCGACGCGATGAACGCCGACTCCGGGCTGGCGCTCAAGGCCCTGAAGGTGGACGGCGGCATGACCGCCGACAACCTCCTCATGCAGTTCATCGCGGACGTCCTCGACGTCCCGGTCATCCGTCCCATGGCGGCCGAGACGGTGTCCCTCGGCGCCGCGTACGCCGCCGGGCTCGCCGTCGGCTACTGGGCCGACCTGGAGGGGCTGCGCCGCAACTGGCACCGGGCCGCGCAGTGGCTGCCGAGCATGGACGCGGGCCGCCGGGAGACCGAGTACGACTACTGGCGGCGGGCCGTCGAGCGCACCTTCGACTGGATCAAGCCCGGGTACAAATGACCCGGCGGGCTCTCGGCACGAGGGGGTGGGCGGCCGCCGTGGCCCTACGGCGGTGACGGCAGGTCAGTACCAGTGGTGGGCCTGCCACCAGGACCACGCCTGGCAGGGGTCGCCGTAACGGGAGCCGATGTAGCTCAGGCCCCAGGTGATCTGGGTGATCGCGTTGCTCCGCCAGTCGGACGCGACCGAGCCCATCTTCGAGCCGGGCAGCGCCTGGGCGATGCCGTACGCCCCGCTGCCGGGGTTCTCGGCGTGCTCGTTCCAGCCGCTCTCGTGGTTCCACATGGTCAGCAGCGACGGCCAGCAGCGGCCCCAGCCCTTCAGGGCGTTCATCTGCTTGGCGTACTTCTGGTTGTCCGTGGCGCTGGGGTTGTTGCTCATCTTCTTCTTGAACGCCTCCCACTCCCGGCGCTTCCGCTCGGCCGCCGCGCGCTTCTTCGCGTCGCGCTCGGCGGCGAGCTGGGCCTGGTAGGCGCGTTCCCGCGCGGTGGCCTGGGCCTTGGCCATCATCGGGTCCATCGTGTAGCCGCCCAGCTCGCGGGCGAGCTCGTTCGTGGACACGTCCGCCGCTGCGCCGGTGGGCGGCTTGGCCCCCTTGCCGAAGTCGATGTTGGCGACGACGACGACCGCGACGATGACGACGAGGGTCAGGATCACGCCGGTGCTGCCGGCCGTTCGCCGCAGGATCCGCAGGGCGCGCGAACCCGTCGGCCGTTCGGGGGTGGGGGACTTCCGCCGAGACATGGCTCCCAGCTTGCACCAGTCGCAACGTAGGTGACGCCATTTGTGCCGATTTTCGGCTGTGACATCTGTGACGAGGTCAGGTGACCGGGGAGGCCGCGAGTTCCGCGCGGGTGGGCGGGTCGGCGCCCCGGCGACCGCACGTGATGGCCGACGCCCGGGCCGCCTCCGCGCACACCTCGCTGATCACCGAGGCCGGGGCGGAGCGGAGCGCCGGGCGGCGGTCGGCCCCGAGCAGCCCGCGCTCGTACAGGCCGGCGAGGACGGTGCTCATGTAGGAGTCGCCGGCGCCGACGGTGTCGACGACCTCCACGGGGTACGCCGGCAGGTGGAGCGGCGGGAGGTTGGGCGCGGTGACCAGCGCGCCCTCCGCCCCGAGCGTCACGATCACCACGCTGACGCCCGGCGTTCCCTCGACCAGGTCGGCGGCGAAGCGCCGGGGGCTGACGCCGGGTTGCAGCCACTCCAGGTCGGCGTCGCTGATCTTGACGATGTCCGCCGTACGCAGGAGCGACTCGATGCGCGACCGGGCGTCCGGCAGGCGTTCCATGACGTCCGGGCGGCAGTTCGGGTCGTAGCTGACCGTCGCCGTCTCCCGGGCCCGGCGGGCGAGGTCGGCGAGCATCTCGGCGCCCGGCGGCAGCACCATGGCGAGCGAGCCGACGTGGAGGGCGGCGACGTCGCCGAGCGGCACGCGGGTCAGTTCCTCCGGGGTCCACTGCCAGTCGGCGGTCCCCGCGAGCCGCAGGTCGTACGACGGCGCCCCGTTCTCCTCGTGGTGGACGAGCGCCACCGACGACGGTTCCGCGGCGGGCACGACCGCGCCCGTGTCGACCCCGTTCCGCACGAGGTGGGCCCGGAGCGTCCGGCCGAACGGATCCTCGCCGATACGCGCGATCATCCGGGTCGAAACGCCGAGCCGGGCCAGCCCGACGGCCACGTTGGCCGGGCTGCCACCGGGCAGCGCCAGGTACGGGCCACCGGGCTCGTCGGCGACGAGATCGATGATCGCCTCACCGGCGACCGCGACGACACGGGCGTCAGGAATCACACCACTCTCCTTGGTCGGGGCCGCGGGGCGCGGTCAGGACGCTCCGTTGCCGTTCGAGGCGACGCCGAGGTTGCCCGGTGCCGCTCCTGTCATGATCGCAACCGTCTGGGCCATGTCGACCTCGCCAGGGCGTACGACGGCCACCCGCCGGCCCAGGCGCTGGATGTGGATCCGGTCGGCGACGTCGAAGACGGCGGGCATGTCGTGGCTGATGAGGATGACGGGCAGGCCCCGGTCGCGAACCTGCCGGATCAGCTCCAGCACCATGCCCGACTCCTTGACGCCGAGCGCCGCGGTCGGCTCGTCCATGATGACGACGTGCCGGGCGAACGCCGCGCTGCGCGCTACCGCGACGCCCTGACGCTGACCGCCGGACAGCGTCTCCACGGACTGTTTGATGGACTTGATACCGATCTTGAGGTCCTGCATGTGGCCACTGGCCTCGGTCTGCATCCTCTTGTGATCCAGCATGCGGAACACCGAGCCGAGGACGCCTTTGCGGCGCACCTCCCGCCCGAGGAACATGTTGCTCGCGATGTCGAGGGCCGGGGCCACCGCCAGGTCCTGGTAGACCGTCTCGATCCCCGCCCGGCGGGCGTCCGCCGGGCTGTGGAACCGCACCGGCTTACCGTCCAGCAGGATCCGTCCCTCGTCCGGGACGATCGCGCCGGACAGCGCCTTGATCAGCGTGGACTTCCCGGCGCCGTTGTCGCCGATCACGGCGAGGATCTCGCCGGGCAGCAGCTCGAAGTCGGCGCCGGACAGGGCCGTGACGTGGCCGTACCGCTTGATCAGACCCTGCGCCTCGAACACCGGGCGCACCTCGGTCCCTTCCGCCTGAGTCATGCCCGCCCCTTCCTTCGGGCCAGCTGGTCCACGCTCACCGCGACGATGACCAGGATGCCGGTGATGAGGACCTGGTAGATCGACGGAACGCCGGTCAGCTGCAGGCCGTTGCGGATCACGCCGACGATCAGTGCGCCGCACAGGGCGCCGACGATGCTGCCCCGCCCGCCGAAGAGGCTGATCCCGCCCAGCACCACCGCGGTGATGCTGTCGAGGTTGTCGGTCTGCCCGGCCTGCGGGTCGCCGACCGACGTGCGGCCGACCAGCAGCAGCGCGGCGATGCCGTAGATCGCACCGGCGACCGTGTAGACGGTGAGCAGCAGGCGGCGGTCCGGGATGCCGGTGAGGCGGGCGGCCTCGCGGTTGTCACCGACCGCGTAGACGTGCCGGCCGGCGCCGGTCTGCCGCAGGACGTACCAGGCCGCCGCGAACAGCAGCAGCATCAGCACCGAGCCGTACGTGACGTCGGTGTTGTACATCGGGAACGTCTCGCCCAGGAAGGTCAGCGACTTCGGCAGGCCGGTGACCGTCTGGTCCTTCGAGTAGACGTGGGTCAGGGCGAAGGCGATGTTCCAGGTGCCCAGGGTCACGATGAACGGCGGCAGCTTCGCCATCGTCACCAGCGCGCCGTTGAGCGCGCCGAACGCCGTGCACACGGCGATGCCGATGAGGATCGCCAGGATGCCGGGCACCCCGCTGCTGACGGCCAGCTTGGTCATGAAGATCGAGCCGAGCGCCATCACCGCCCCGTTGGACAGGTCGATGCCCGCGGTCAGGATGACGAGCGTCTGGCCGACGGCCAGGGCTCCGACGACCATGACCTGCTGCACGATCAGCGACAGGTTGGCGCCGGTGAGGAACCGGTCGGTGCGGACGGTGAAGTAGACGCAGGCCAGCAGGAGCGCGAGGAGCGGCCCCACGGCGGGGAGGGTCAGGAAGTGGGAGGTGCGGGACAGCAGGCTCTGCTGCTGCGGTCCCTCGGTGCGATCGGTGGCGGTCGCAGTCGACATTCGCTCAGCCCCAGCAGTTCGCCAGACCGAACTGGACGTCCTTGGAGTCCACGCCCGGCTGTGCCTTGTTGGTGATCAGGTTGACGCCGGTGTCGGTGTAGCCGCTGGCCTTCTTGCCGCCCTTGGCGAAGTCGACCACCGAGTCCACGCCCTGCGAGGCCATCTTCAGCGGGTACTGCTGCGAGGTGGCCGCGATCTGGCCGGACTGGACCGCCTTGACGCCGGTGCATCCGCCGTCGACGGACACGATCATGACGTTCTTCTCCTTGCCGGCCGACTTCAGGGCGGTGTACGCGCCCAGCGCCGCCGGCTCGTTGATCGTGTAGACGAGGTTGATGTCGGGGGACTTCTGCAGGCAGTTCTCCATCGCGGTCTGGCCCTTGGCCTGGTCGCCCTGGGTGTCCTGCTGGCAGACGACGCTCGGGTCGCCCTGCTTGATGCCGAAGCCCTGCAGGAAGCCGTTGTGGCGCAGCACGCCGACGGTGATACCCGGGGCCAGGTCCAGCATGGCGATCTTGGCGGGCTTGCTGCCGAAGGAGGCCTTGGCGTACTTGCCGATCAGGACGCCGGCGTTGAGGTTGTTGGTGGCGAACAGCGCGTCGACGGCGCTCTGCGGGTCCGGCGGCGTGTCCAGGGCGATGACCTCGATGCCCTTGGCCTTCGCCTTCTCCAGGCTCGGCACGATCGCCTTGGTGTCGCTGGGGGTGATGAGGATGCCCTTGACGCCCGCCGCGATCATGTTCTCGACCGCCGTGACCTGGCTGGCGTTGTCACCGTCGAACTTGCCGGCCGCGGTCATCAGCTTGACGCCCTTGGCCTGGGCCTCTTTCTGCGCGCCCTCCTTCATCTTGACGAAGAAGGGGTTGGTGTCGGTCTTGGTGATGAGGCCGACGGTGACCTCACCGCCGGAACTCGAGCCCTTCGCGCCCTTTCCGCAACCGGCCGCCACGAGGGACAGGGCCGCGATCGCGACGACCACGCCGGTGCGGCGACGGCTCGATGTCCAGATGTCGCGCTTCATCTTGATTCCTCCAACCACGCCGTGGACCGGGCCGCGGCAGGTGACTACTGTTGCCACGAGGTTTCGGAAACGTTTCCCGGAAACGTTTCCAGGAATGTAAGACCTGGGCGTACGGTCTGTCCAGAGCTCCGGCACAATCAGCCGGAGATCGCTATGGGGCGGAGGACGGGGTGCGATGATTCCGGGTGATGAGCCGCGACGCGGCAAGGTGACCATGCGCGACGTCGCGCAGCGGGCGGGCGTCGGGCTCGCGACCGTCTCGCGGGTGATCAACGGCAAGCCCGGAGTGGCGGCCGACCTCATCGAGCGGGTCAACGAGGCGGCCCACGCCCTCGGCTACCGACACGACGTCACCGCCAGCAGCCTGCGACGGGCCGACCGCCGGACCGCGACGATCGCGCTGGTCCTCGAGGACGTCGCCAACCCGTTCTCCTCGGCCCTGCACCGCGCCGTCGAGGACGCCGCCCGCGCCGAGAACATCCTCGTCCTGACCGGCAGCAGCGACGAACACCCCGAACGCGAGCACGAGCTCATCGACAACTTCACCCTCCGCCGGGTCGACGGCCTGATCGTCGTCCCCACGGGCGGCACCGACGGTCAGCTGGACACCGTCCGCCGCCAGGGCACGCCGATCGTCTGCGTCGACCGGCTCGTCGAACTCGACCGCGTCGACACCGTCACCGTCGACAACCGGGAGGGCACCCGCGCCGCCGTCCGGCGCCTGCTCGACCTCGGCCACCGCCGGATCGCGTACCTGGGGGACATGCGGTCGATCTGGACCGCGCGGGAGCGGTACGAGGGCTATCTGGAGGCGCACGCCGGCGTCGGGCGGCCGGTCGACGAACGGCTGGTCCGCCTCGACATCCGCAGTGCCGACGCCGCCGAGCACGCGATCGGCGAGATCCTCACGACCGTCGACGACCCGCCCACGGCCGTCTTCGCCGCCCAGAACCTCCTGACCATCGGCACCTTCCGGGCCCTGGAGCGCCTGGGCCTGCACGGCCGGGTCGCGTTGATCGGCTTCGACGACTTCCCGCTGGCGGACATGCTGCGCCCCGGAGTGTCGGTCGTCTCCCAGGACCCCACCGAGATCGGCCTCATGGCCGCCCGGCTCCTGCTGGGCCGGATCAACGGCGGCGATCACTGGCACGCGCGGCACGCCGTCGTCCCGACCGGCTACATCGCCCGCGGCTCGGGCGAGATCCCGCCGCCCTGACGAGAGGACACCCCACTGTGAACAAGACCCTGCTCGCAGAGTTCACCGCCCGCGAGGGAGCGGAGGCCGAGGTCGCCCGCCTGCTGCTGGACTACGCCCGGAAGGTGCGCGAGGAAGAGGGCAACGTCGCCTTCGACGTCTACACCAAGGCGTCCAGCCCGCGCGCCTACTGGATCTTCGAGGTGTACCGGGACGAGGACGCCTTCCAGGCGCACCTGAAGGCCCCGTACGGCGGTCCGTTCAACGCCGCGCTCGCCCCGCTGATCGAGGAGGACGCCTCGGTGCTGACCTTCCTCGACCCGGTGACCTGACCCCGGCCGGGCCCCGCCCGCGGCGACATCGTCGCTCACGCGGACGGCCGACTTCGCCGATCGCCCTCGCCGGGAGACGAGGGCGATCGGCGAGAATGCTCAGGCGGGCATGCCGGTTTCCGCCTTATGCGTGGTCTGCGCCGTGGCGGGCGCCGGCGGGGTGATCGCGGGCCGGCGCAGGGTGAGGGCGATGGCGACGCCGAGGACGGTGAGGGCGGCTGCGGTGAACCCTGCGGTGCGCAGCCCGGGGACGAGGGCCGGGCCGGTGGTGAGGTGGACGCCGGAGTTGGCGACGGCGACAAGGACCGCGAGGCCGACGGCGGAGCCGATCTGCTGGGTGGTGGAGGCCATCGCCGAGGCGATGCCCTGGTGGCGGGCGTCGATGCCGCTGGTGGCGGCGACGAACATCGCGGTCCAGGCGATTCCCTGGCCGAGACTGAGCAGGACGACGCCGGGCAGCAGGATCGGGTAGCCGCCCGTGGGGGACATCGCCGAGGCCAGCACGGCCATGCCGGCGGCGCCCACGAGCAGGCCGGTGATGATGGTGTTGCGGGGGCCGACCTTGCCGAGGAGCTTCTCGCTCACCTTGGTGCCGACCATGCCCACCAGCGCCGAGGGCAGGAAGGCCAGGCCGGTGGCCAGGGCACTGTAGTGGTGCACGTCCTGCAGATAGACGGTGAAGAAGTAGTACTGGGCGCCGAAGGTTCCCATGAAGACGAAGGTGATGCCCATCGCGGCGACGAGGCTGCGGTTGCGGAACAGGCGCAGCGGCATCAGCGGGTGGGCGGTGCGGGCCTCGATGAGCAGGAACAGTCCGACGAACAGAGCGCCGCCGAGAAGCGCGACGATGGTCTTGGTGGAGGTCCAGCCGGCCGCGGGGCCCTGCACGACGGCGAAGACGAGGGCGGTGAAGCCGATCGTGGCGGTCAGCGCGCCGGCCAGATCGAAGCTGCGGCCCCGCTCGCGGGGCGCGTCCTTGGGGATGATCGACAGGGCGGCGGCCGCGGCACCGAGGGCCAGGGGGACGTTGACGTAGAAGACGGCTTCCCAGCCGAGGTAGTTGGTCAGGATGCCGCCCAGCAGCGAGCCGAGGGCGAGACCGACGGCTCCGGCGCCGCCCCAGATCGCAAGAGCCCGGTTGCGTTCGGTGCCCTCGGCGAAGGTGGTGGCTATCAGGGACAGCGTGGCGGGCAGGAGCAGCGCGCCGCCCAGCCCCTGGACGGCGCGGGCGGCCACGAGCAGCCCGGGCTCGCTGACGAGCCCGCCCACGAGGGAAGCGAGGCCGTACAGGACCAGGGCGCTGGTGAACATGCGGCGGTGGCCGAGCAGGTCGGCGGCCCGGCCGCCCAGCAGCAGGAAACCACCGAAGGCGACCGCGTAGCCGCTGACGATCCACTGCAGGCTGTGCGCGTCGAAGCCGACCTCCCGGCCGATCTCTGGCAGGGCGACGTAAACGATGTTGTAGTCGATGGCGCTGATGAACTGCGCGAACGCCAGTAGGGCCAGCAGAAGCCCGGTGCCGCGGCGCCGTGCGGGATGGGTCATGGGACAAGCCTCTCTATGAAAGCGGTTGACCGCTTACTATCTACTGCGAAAGAAAGGGCCGCCTGGGCGGCCCGGGGATGCCGGCCCTAGGAGCGCAGGGTGCGCGCCCAGGGGGTGTCGATGGAGGTGGCGCCGATCGCGAGGACGACGTTGGCGAGCAGGCCGTCGGCGAAGTAGCGGCGGATCTGCTCGTCGGAGGCGCCCGAGACGGCCCTGACATATTCGATCTGCTTGGCGTAGCAGGCGCGGACCGCCTCGCCGATGATCGGCTCGCTCGCGCTGCAGTTGGCGTGCATGAGGATCATCAGCACGTCTCGGTCGGCGATGACCTCGTCATAGGAGGACCCCAGTGCTGCCAGCACCGCTTCAGGATTAGTGCTGTTCAGCGATGCCGCGGCAGCGGCGGCGGCCTCGCGCATGCGGCCCGAGCAGTACTCGATCAGGGCCGCGAACAGTGTCGCCTTGTCGGGGAACAGGCGGTAGAGGTAGCCCTGTGAGATGCCCGCGGCCTTGGCCACGTCCATCGTCGAGGTCCCGTAGTACCCACGCTCGGCGAAGGTCTTGATGGCCGTGCGCATCACCGTGGCCCGGCGCTCCTCGGCGGTGGAACGCTGCCGTGTCCTGGTCTCCACGTGAGTAACCAACCTCTTCCATGCTGCGGGAGCCGAAGCACCGAACCGCTTGGCCGCATCAGGCGCGGGGTGCGGTGGTGAAACGACCCCCTTTCCCTAGGGCGTCGCTGTCACGCTCTGCGAGACGCGATAGAAGTAATTAACCACTCGCATATGAACCTGTCAACCGACCGCTCGGTAGACCAGCGCCAAGCCCGCGCCGATGGAACCCGGTACGGTGCCCAGGGCGGGCAGTTCCGCGAGGCTCAGCCCCAGCAGTGGGCGAGGCCGAACTGGACGTCCTTGGAGTCCACGCCGGGCTGCGGCCTGTTGGTGATCAGGTTGACGCCGGTGTCGGTGAAGCCGCTGGCCTTCTTGCCGCCCTTGGCGAAGCCGACGATCGCGTCGACGCCTTTGGAGGCCATCTTCAGCGGATACTGCTGTGCGGTCGCGGCGATCTGACCGGCTTGCACGGCCTTGACGCCGGTGCATCCGCCGTCGACCGACACGATCATGACGTTCTTCTCCTTGCCGGCGGCCTTCAGGGCGGTGTACGCGCCGAGCGCGGTCGGTTCGTTGACCGCGTAGACGAGGTTGATGCCGGGGGACTTCCGCAGGCAGTTCTGCATCGCCATCCGCCCACCGGCGGCGTCGCTCAGGGTGTTCTGCTGGCACGCGATCCTCGGGTCGCCCTGCTTGAGCCCGAAGCCCTGCAGGAACCCGTTGTGCCGCAGTGTCCCGACGGTGGAACCGCGTGTCGAGTCCAGCATGGCGATCTTCGCGGGCTTGCTGCCGAAGGAGACCTTGGCGTACTTGCCGATCAGGATGCCGGCCTTGAGGTTGTTCGTGGCGAACAGCGCGTCGACGGCGCTCTGCGGGTCCGGCGGCGTGTCCAGCGCGATGACCTCGATACCCTTCGCCCGCGCCTTCCTGAGGCTGGGCACGATGGCCTTGGTGTCGCTCGGGGTGATGAGGATGCCCTTGACCCCGGACGCGATCATGTTCTCGACCGCCGCGACCTGACTCGGGTTGTCGCCGACGAACTGGCCGGCCGCCGTCATCAGCTTGACGCCCTTGGCCCGCGCCTCCTTCTGGGCCCCCTCCTTCATCTTGACGAAGAAGGGGTTGGTGTCGGTCTTGGTGATCAGGCCGACGGTGATCTCATCGCCGGCGCCGGAGTCCTTGCCGCAACCGGGCGCCACGAGGGACAGGACCGCGATGGCGACGATCACACCGGTGCGGCGGTTCGCCGCTGGGATGTCATGCTTCATCGCGCTTCCCCCCTACTACCGATCGTAGGCGTCCCAGGTGGCACCGTCCGACCGTGGTACTACGCGCCCGTGCTTCTTTCCGCCCGCGGTCCGACGGCCCGGCCCCATTCCGTCCATAGCGTCGGTCGTCACCTGCCGGATCCCGACCGGCCCGGAAACGACGGCGACCCGCGCCTCGCACGCCTCACCGATCGGGAGCGCGAGGTCCTGGTCGCGATCGGGGCCGGCTGGACCAACGCCGAGATCGCCGAACGGCTCGTCCTGGCCGAGTCGACCGTCAAGACCCATATCGGGCGCATCTTCGCCAAGGTCGGAGTCCGTGACCGCGTCCAGGCGGTCATCTTCGCCTACGACACCGGGCTCGTCCGGCCGACGTCCGCCGGATGAGATGGCTCGGTCTGGTGTTGATCTACAATGTAAAGGCCGTGGCCGTCGTGATCAACGGAAGTCGCGGCTGCGGGCCATGGTGGCGACGGGGAGACGCTGCAGGCGGGTGGCGATGAGGTTGGCGGCGCCGTCGTGGCGTTCGAGGCGGCCGTGGATGAGCAGGGCCTGGGCCTGGAAGGCGACGTTGCGGTACCGCTCCCAGATCTGCGGGCGGCACAGGACGTTGAGCATGCCGGTCTCGTCCTCCAGGTTGAAGAAGATCACGCCGTTCGCGGTCCCCGGGCGCTGCCGGTGCGTGACGACCCCGGCGACCAGGATGTTCGTGTCGCCCGGCACGTCCTTCACCGCTCCCAGCGGGACGGCGCCGCGCTCGTCGAGGGCCGCCCTGACGTGCGCGATCGGGTGAGTCTGGGACGTTCCGGTGGCCCACAGGTCGGCGATGGTCTGCTCGATGACGGTCATCGGGGGCAGTTCGGGCGCGGCGGTGCCCGGCGCGGTGCCGGGCAGGTGGTCCGGGCGGGTGTGGGACAGCGCGCCCGCCGCCCACAGCGCCTCGCGGCGGCCGAGCCCGAAGCAGCCGAACGCCCCGGCCGTCGCGAGCGCTTCCAGCGCCGCCGTGGACAGCGGCACCCGGCGCACCAGATCCTCCAGGTCCTCGTACGGCCGGCCGGCGGCGATCCGCTTCGCGGCGTCCTCGCCGAGGTTCCGTACGGCCGACAGGCCGAGGCGGATCGCGGGCTGCGACTCGGCGGGCGCGTGCGGGCGGTCGCCGGCGGGCGTGTACGGCGCCTCCAGCGTCGCCTGGTCGGGACTGGCGTTGACGTCGACGCCGAGGACCCGTACGCCGTGCCGGCGGGCGTCACCGAGCAGCGTCTGCGGGCTGTAGAACCCCATCGGCTGGTTGCGCAGCAGCGCGGCGGTGAACGCCGCCGGATAGTGCCGCTTCAGGTACGCGCTGGCGTACACCAGGTGCGCGAAGCTCTGCGCGTGCGACTCGGGGAACCCGAAGCTGGCGAAGCCGAGGATCTTCTCGTACACATCTTCGGCGATCCCGGCGGGGATGCCGCGCTCGGCCATGCCGCTCAGCAGCCGGTCGCGGAGCCGCTCGACGCGTTCGGGCGCGCGCTTGGCGCTCATCGCCTGCCGCAGCGCGTCGGACTCCGCGGGCGTGAACCCGGCGCAGTCCACGGCGAGCTGCATCATCTGCTCCTGGAACAGCGGCACGCCCATGGTGCGCTCCAGCGCGTTCTTCATCAGCGGGTGCGGGATGTCCGGCGGTTCCTGCCCGTTGCGGCGGCGCAGGTACGGGTGGACCGAACCGCCCTGGATCGGGCCCGGCCGGATCAGCGCGACCTCCACGACGAGGTCGTAGAACGTCTTGGGCTTGAGCCGGGGCAGCGTCGCCATCTGCGCGCGGGACTCGACCTGGAACACCCCGACCGTGTCGGCGTCGCACAGCATCGCGTACACGTCCGGGTCGTCCGGCGGGATGTTGTGCAGGTCGTGGCGCCGTCCGTGGAACTCGCCCACGAGGTCGAACGTGTCGTGCAGCGCCGCCAGCATGCCCAGGCCGAGCAGGTCGAACTTGACCAGGCCGACGGCGGCGCAGTCGTCCTTGTCCCACTGCAGTACGCTGCGGCCCGGCATCCGCGCCCACTCGACCGGGCAGACCTCGCCGATCGGCCGGTCGCAGATGACCATGCCGCCGGAGTGGATGCCGAGGTGGCGGGGGAGCCGTTGCATCCGGTCGGCCAGCGCGGTGACCGCCTCCGGGATGCCGTCCGGTGGCAAGGGTTCGTGGGGTGAGAGCTGGCGGGACCAGGCGTCCTGCTGTCCGGGGGAGAAGCCGAGCGCGCGGGCGGCGTCGCGGACGGCCATCCGTGGCCGATAGGTGATCACGTTGGCGACCTGGGCGGCCCGGTCGCGTCCGTACTTCTCGTAGACGTGCTGGATGACCTCCTCCCGGCGGCGGTGCTCGATGTCCAGGTCGATGTCGGGCGGCCCGTCGCGGCCGGGGGACAGGAATCGCTCGAACAGCAGGTTGTGCTTCACGGCGTCGACGCCGGTGATGCCCAGCGCGAAGCAGACCGCGGAGTTCGCCGCCGACCCGCGGCCCTGGCACAGGATGTCGTTGTCCCGGCAGAACTCCACGATCTCGTGCACGATCAGGAAGTAGCCGGGGAAGCCGAGCTGCTCGATGACGTTCAGCTCCCGCGCGATCTGCCGGTGCGCCCTCGGTGCCTGCCGCCGCGTCCCGTACCGCTCACGCGCCCCTTCGGCGACGAGGTGCCGCAGCCACGTCGCCTCGGTGTGCCCGCCGGGGACGAGCCAGTCCGGCAGGTTCGGCGCCACGAGGTTCAGGTCGAAGACGCAGGAGCGGGCCAGCTCCACCGTCCGCTCCAGCACGCCGGGGAACCGGGCGAGCCGCGTCGCCATCTCCTCGCGCGACCGCAGGTGCGCGGTGCCGGTCGCGGGTAGCCAGGAGTCCATGTCGTCGAGGCTGCGCCGGGCCCGTACGGCGGCGAGCGCCTGGGCGAGCGGGGCGTCCCTCGGCGCGGCGTAGTGCACGTTGTTCGAGGCCACGACGCCGACGCCGGTACGGAGGGCCAGCGCGTACAGGGCGTCGTTGCGCGCGTCGTCGAGGGGCTGGTCGTGGTCGATCAGCTCGGCGAAGACGTTCTCCCGCCCGAACATCTCGATCAGCGTCCGCAGCTCCGCCTCCGGGTCCTCGCCCGCGTGCACCGCGCCCTTGCGGCAGCCGGTGAGGATCACCCAGTGCCCGTCGTGCGCGCTCGCCAGGTCGGCCAGGTCGTAGACGGGCCGGCCCTTCTCTCCGCCGGCGAGCTGCGCCCGGCTGATCGCGGCGCTCAGCCGCCCGTACCCTTCGACGTCGCGGGCCAGGACGAGGAGGTGCCGCCCGCCCGGATCGGGCTCGCCCGGAGCGGCGGCGGGCAGGTCGAGGCTCAGCTCCGCACCGAAGATCGTGCCCACGCCCGTCCCCTTCGCGGCCTCCTTGAGCCGCACGGCCCCGTACATGCCGTCGTGGTCAGTGACGGCCAGCGCCTCCACGCCGAGGCGTACCGCTTCGGCGACCAGCTCTTCCGGGTCGGAGGCGCCGTCGAGGAAGCTGTACGACGAGTGGCAGTGCAGCTCCGCCCATCCCCTCGTACGGCGTGGCAGGCGCGCGGGCGGCGCGGCCGGTTCCGGCGTGGGGTCGCTTGCGGGCGGATGAGAGCCCCAGGAGAGCCGCCGCTCGAACTCCCGCCACGGGATCTGCGGGTTATCCCAGCCCATATCGGCTCCGGTCAGGCATGGCCGGCTCCGGCGCCGCGGGTGTCGGGCGCCTTCTGACGACGTGCAGGTCAGGCATAGTCGGCCTCGATGTACCAGCGGCCGCCTTCGACGACGAGCAGGCGCGCGCCGCCGTCGGCGGTGACGACCTGGAACCGCGCGCGGCGGCGGAACCGCACCGGGTCCCACCAGCGCTCCCGGGCCGGCCACGGGCCCGCCCACGCGGTCACCGGCAGGACGCGCCCGGCGATCTCGATCTGGTGGGGCGGGGCCGAGACCGCGCAGCGGGCGCTCACCGTGACCGGTGCGCCGTCGGCGTCGGTCACGCGGACGGGCGGCGGGTCGGGGTGAACGACCGCCGGCGCCGGGTCGGGGATCCGCCCAGGCCAGTGACCCTCCGAGGAACCCGGTTCGGGCGGGAGGTCGCCGACCGGCACCCGGACGACGCGATCTCCGGGTCCGCGACCGCCCGCGGGGAACGGCCGGGTGATCGCCTGATGGCCGAGCATGGCCTGCACCCGCGCGGTCGCCCGCATGACGCGGTCGGAGAGCGTGACCTGCCCCCACAGTGTCTCCTGCCGCCCCTCGTCGGGGACGAGCTGGTCGGGCAGGAGCCGCAGGAAGACGATGCCGCCGACGCCCTCCTCATCGGGAGAGGTCTCCCAGGAGGACAGCTGCCAGCGGACCCGCTCGGCGACGGCGAGGGCCGACAGCGTCGCGTTCTCACCCCCGTGGCTACGCCCCGCCACCCCCCAGTCGTGCCGCCACAGCCGGGACTGCGTACGCCCGTGGGCGTCCGTCACCTCGACGCCGATCCGTACGCAGGTCAGGGCCTCGGCGGCGAGCGCCTCGTGCAGGCGTTCGGCGAGCGCCTTGGCGGCGAAGACGACCTGCTCGGCCGCTGCTGCGGGCGGGTCGAACTCCGTCGTCACGCTCAGGTCCGTGTGCGGCGGCCGGGGAGCGGGCGGCCGGGCGTCCAGCCCCTGGGCCAGCCGGTGCGCGCGCACCTCGTCGGCGCCGAAGCGGCCCGCCACGTGCCGGGCCGGCAGGGCCGCGAACGCGCCGAGCGTGCGGATGCCGAGCCGGGGCAGCAGGTCGGCGAGCTCCGGCCGGTCGAGGACGGCCACCGGGTACGGCGCGAGGAAGTCCGCGGCCCCGCCTACCGGCACGATCATGCCGCCGTCCGCGGTGCGCGCGGCCAGTTCGGCGGCGAACAGGCCGTCGGCGATCCCCACGCCGCAGTCGAATCCGTGCTCGACCACGGTGTCCTGGACGTGGATCCGCAGCGACTCCTCCGCCGTCTCACGGTCGGCACCGCCGTGGTAGCGGGCCGCGCCCCGCACCGGGATGGCGCAGACGCCGGGGCGTACGACCTCGACCCAGGGGGTGATGGTGGCGACGGCGGCGGCCACCGTCTCGAAGAGCCGCCCCTCGGCGTCGGGATCGCGGTCGCGGACCACCAGATCGGGGCAGTGCCGCTGCGCGTCGCGCAGCCGCTGCCCCCGGCGGACGCCCGCGGCGCGCGCCGCCGCCGAGCACGCCGCGACCCGGGCCTGGACGACCACCGCGCCGGGGGTGCCGGCGTCCAGGCCCACCGCCGTGACCGGCCAGTCCGGGCACCACACGACGAGCACGCGCGGCGCGGTCACCGGTCCACCGCCGGAGCTCGATGAGTCGTGGAGGGACGTGGCGTGCCTCCCATCCGCCGGTTCACCGCCGGAGCCCGATGCGTCGAGGAGGGACATGGCGTTCCCCTCATCCGGCGACGGCCTCCAGCCGCGCCGGTCCCTCGTGCTCGGCGACGGCCACGATGCCGTCCGGTCCGGGCAGCCACAGCCAGACCTGCCGTCCGGGCGCGGCGGAACCCCGCCCGGAGATGGCCACGAGCGCCCGGCGCCCACGTAGGTGCCCGGTGCCGTCCCCGACGCCGGCCCAGTGGCTCTCCTCGACGCGCAGCCGCAGGGCCGCCCCCGCCCACGGGCCGGTCGTGACCAGCGCACACCCGTTGCGCCGCGCCAGCGTGGTCAGCCGCCGGGCCACGTGCGCGGGCGGCTCTTCCGGCGGCCGCACGATGACCATCGCGCAGCCGTCGGTCAGCGCGGCGACCACGTCGGCCCACCGCCGGTCCGGGTCGTCGACGAGCAGGACCCGCATCGGGTCGAGCCCGCCGTCCTCGCCCCCGAACGCCGCGGCGGCGGGGACGTACGCCTCCGGCAGGCCGACGACCGCGCACCACCGGTCCCCGAGCCCGGCTGCCAGCGCGAGGGCCAGAGTGGTCGAGCCGTCCACGCCGGTGACCGTCCCGGGCCGCAGCCCGCCGCCGGGGATCACCGCGCGCAGCGCCGGCAGCACAGGGACCAGGTCAACGCCCGCCAGAGGCGAGAAGCCCTCTGTGACCTGCGACGATAGCTCGCTCACTCGTCAATCATCGAACATTCATTCGACTGAAAGCAAGTCGATCGCCGTGGCGTAATGTCGGTCGTGGTCTGTTGATCGGAACGTTCCAGGGCCGAAGACGCCATGGTCACAACGGATGCGTCAGTGCCGGGATCGGCGAACGAGCGAGGCGATCAGGGAAGTTCGGGAGTGTCCGGGCTCGCGAAGTGGAACGGCACCCCGAAGTGATCGGCCAGCGCCCGGCCGGTCGTCTGGGCCTCTTCCGCCTCGGGCCACGGCGGCACCTGCCCATTGAAGATCCGTATATCTCCTCCGTGGCGGATCTGAGCCAGATCCATCTTCTCCCGTGCTTCCGCGGTGATCGCGGTGAGCACCACGAACCATCCCTGCGTGTCGCCGTCCCATTCCGCCTCGATCGCGACCGGCGGCTGGGGCATCCCCTCCACCTTGGCGATCAACGTGGCCAGGTCCCGGGCGGGCTCCGGGGAGAACTCGATGCGGTCACTCAGCCTTCGGTATCGATCGGCGACGAGCAGTTGTGCGTCCAGGAGGCTCGGCCGGGGTTCGAGTCCGGAGTTGAAGATCGCTGCGATGGCCTCGAACCGGCGATCGCGCAGCACCAGGGCGTCGACCTGATCGCGCAGCGTGGCGGGCAACTCGGCCCACCGGTAGGTCTCCATGGCGGTATTCAACCGGCTTCTAACGAGGAATCCCGGCCCTTTGGGGCCGGGGGAATTGCTTCTGTTGTGGGCGGCGCGTTAGCGCCGCCTGCGGGTTGGTTGGTCAGTCGGGTCGTTTCTGGCTCTCGATGTATTCGGCGATGATCGCCAGGGTGCGCCGCCGCAGGAGGCGGCGAAGTAGGGACGGAGACCACAGGCGACCGCCCCACAGGTGCTTCGACAGGTGGGCGTGGCATTCCTGCCTGAAGTGGCAGACGTCCGACGCCTTGGGGCTGTTGACCAGGCGGGGCAGGGCGATCTTGGGCGGGTAGTGCACGAGCAGGTGGGCGTGGTCGGTTTCGCTGTTGAATTCGTGGAGTTCACACCCGATGTCGGTGCGTGCTTGTAGGGTCACTGATTGTGAAGCTGGTGGTGCAGGTGAAGCTGCTGCCATCGCCGGAGCAGGCGGCGGCGCTGGCGGCGACCCTGCCCCTATGCAACGCCGCAGCGAATGAGGTGTCGGCGATCGCGTTCAAGCAGGGCGTGTTCGCCCGGCAGAAGCTGCAAAAACTCGTCTACGCAGAATTGAAAGCACGAGGGCTGTCGGCGCAGCCCGCACTGCATGTGATCCGTAAGGTCGCCGACGCCTACACCACCCTGCACGCCCAGATCGATGCGGGCCTGCTGGGGGACGAACATTCACCCCGGCGCCGCAAAACAGAATCCAAGCCCATCACCTTCCGAGCCGATGGAGCGCAGCCGTTCGATGACCGGTGCCTGTCGTGGCAGATGGACGCCCGCACCATCTCGATCTGGACCGCCTCGGGCCGGGTCCAGGGCCTCGCCTTTACGGGCGAGCCCGGGCAGGTGAAGTTCCTGGCGGCCCACCGCAAGGGCGAGAGTGATCTGGTGCACCGCGACGGGATGTGGTTCCTGATCGCGACGTGTGAGGTCGAGGAAGCCCCGCAGTTCGAACCGGCCGATTGGATCGGGGTGGATCGGGGGATCGTGAACCTGGCCACCACCTCCGACGGGGACAACCACCAGGGCAAGGGCTTGGCGCGGTATCGCAGGCGCCAGGCCCGGTTGCGTGCCGAACTGCAGGCCAAGAAAGCCGCCGGGAGCCGGTCGGCGGCCCGCCGTCTGGCCCGCCGGTCAGCGCGGGAGGCCCGGCACGCCGCCAATGAGAACCATAAGATTAGTAAGAGCATCGTGGCCGATGCCCAACGCACCGGACGCGGTATCGCACTCGAGGAATTGAGTGGGATACGCGATCGGGTACGGCTCAGGCGGCACCAGCGGGCCACGCTCTCTACCTGGCCCTTCCAGCAACTCGGTGAGTTCATTCAGTACAAGGCTCTGCGGGCCGGGGTGCCGTTCGTGGAAGTGGATCCGGCCTACACCTCCCAAAGGTGTCCCGTGCCGTGGTGTGGGCACACTATGCGGGCAAACCGGCCTGATCGGGACACTTTTTGTTGTCGTCGGTGTGGGCTCGCTGGCCCCGCCGACGTCATCGCCGCCACCAACATCCGGAGACGGGCGTGCGTGGCGTGGGCATTCGTCAGCATGCCCGTCCCCAACCCTGAAACCAAGGGGAAGGGAGATGCGACCCCGGCACGACGGCCAGCCGCGACGGGGAGCGCGACAAGGCGTGAACGCCCGAGCCCCAAGCCCGGCCGTCCACGGCCAAGAAGCTGACTCCTGCCGACGGCGTCGCCGACGCTCAGGTGGCCGCGCAGGAAAATCGGCTCGTGGAGATGGGGATCGTCCGGCAGCATGACCGCATGCTGATCAGGGAGGCCTCCGCGGATGACTGGCCTGCCATCTGGCCGTTCTTCCATCACATCGTCGCCGCGGGCGAGACGTTCACCTACCCCGTCGACCTGGGCGAAGCGCAGGGCCGCGAGTGGTGGATCCTGCCGCCGCCGAACCGTACGGTCGTCGCCGTCGACGACGCCGGCACCGTCCTGGGCACCGCCAAGATGAACAACAACCAGTGGGGGAACGGCTCGCACGTCGCCAGCGCCAGCTACATGGTCGATCCGGCGTATTCCGGGCGCGGCGTCGGCCGGGCGCTGTGCGCGTACACCCTGGATTGGGCACGTGCGGCGGGCTTTCGCGCGATGCAGTTCAACGCGGTCGTGGAGACGAACACGCCCGCGGTGGCGCTCTACCGCTCACTCGGCTTCGAGGTCGTCGGAACGGTGCCACGAGGCTTCCGGCATCCGGCGAAGGGATACGTCGGGCTGTACATCATGCACCGCGCGCTATGACGGCCCCGGCCGACTGGGACCGTCGGCCAGGGTGAGCGCCGCCGGTCGTGCGGGAGAATCGACATGGTTCGCCACCTCGGATCCGCTTGGAAGGACCTGTTCGCCGTGCTCGTCGCCCGTTCCATCGCGCTATTCGTCACCGCTGCGCTGTTCGAGATCGGCGGGGCGTGGCTGGTGTGGCAGGGAGTGCGCGAGCACCGCGGCTGGCTCTGGGCCGGCGCGGGTGTCGTCGCGCTGGGCCTGTACGGGTTCGTGGCCACCTTCCAGCCCGACGCGCACTTCGGGCGCGTTCTCGCCGCGTACGGCGGGGTCTTCGTCGCCGGGTCGCTGGTCTGGGGCGTGGTGGCCGACGGATACCGTCCCGACCGCTTCGACATCATCGGCGCGCTGATCTGCCTGGCCGGGATGGCCGTCATCATGTATGCCCCCAGGGGCCACTGAAGCCCGGCCGCCGCGCCTGGGCGGTGGCCAGGCGCGAGGCTCAGGCGAAGAAGCTGTCGTGCTCGAGGAAGAACCGCGCCCGCTCCTCGTCGTTCAGGTCGCCGAGTTCGGTGATGCCTTCGAAGTAGCCCTCGCGGTCCGCGCCGGGGGCGAACAGCATCAGTAGCGAGGTGGGCGCGCCGGACTCGTTGCGGAAGGCGTGCAGTCCGCCCGGCGGAACGTACAGGAAGTCGCCGGGGTTCGCGTCGATCCAGTGGTCGCCGTCGAACAGCCGCATGGTCCCGGACAGGATGAAGAACGACTCGGACATCGACCGGTGGAAGTGGTGCGACGAGGAGTCACCGTGGCGGACTCGGTCTCCGTCGTGCTCGACCAGTGGCGTCGGGCGCGTCCTGACCTCGACGTGTCCCCGATCGGTACGGTCGGCAGGCTCATGCGGCTGTCCCGCCTGTGGGACAAGGCGATCAAGGACTTCCTGGCCGAGCACGGGCTGGAATCCGGCGAGTTCGACGTGCTCTCCACGTTGCGCCGGTCCGGTCCGCCGTACGAGCTGACGGCCGGCGCGTTCCTCAAGGCCTCCCTGGTGACCTCGGGCGCGATCACCCTGCGCACCGACCGGATGATCGCCAAGGGCCTGGTCGAGCGGGTCCGAGACGACGTCGACCGCCGGGTCGTCAAGATCCGTCTCACCGAGCACGGCCTCCAAATGATCGACGGGCTGCTCCCGCTTCACCTGGCCAACGAGGCACGCCTGCTTCAGGGCCTGGACGGCGCCGAGCTCGAACACCTCACGGCCCTGCTGTCGTCGCTCCTGGAGTCCTACGGCGACGTCGCGGACAGGTCCTGACGCGCCGGCGGACCATCGCCCGGGGCGCGGGGGAGGCGGACCGTGAACGTCGTGCCCTCGTCCGGCTCGGACGTGACGGCGACAGTGCCGCCGTGCGCCTCGGTGACGGCCGCGACGATGGACAGGCCGAGGCCGGCGCCGCCGTGTTCGCGGGAGCGGGACCGGTCGGTCCGGTAGAAGCGTTCGAAGACCCGCTCGCACTGGTCCTCGGTGAGGCCGGGGCCGTGGTCGATCACGGCGATCTCCACCTGGTCGTCGGCGACGCCGATCCGTACCGTGGCCGGGGTGCCCGCTGGCGTGTGCCGCCGTACGTTGGCGAGCAGGTTGTCGAGGACCTGGCGCAGGCGCATCGCGTCGCCGAGCACCACGGCCTCGTCCGCCGTCTCCAGATCGATCGGCCGGTCGGGTTCGACGGCGCGGGTGCCGGCCACGGCGTCGACCGCGAGCCGGGTCAGGTCGACCGGCTCGCGTTCGAGGGGGCGTCCCTGGTCGAGCCGGGCCAGGAGGAGGAGTTCGTCGACGAGCGACCCCATGCGCTCGGCCTCCGCCTCGATGCGGGCCATCGTCTTGGCGAGGTCGTCGGGGCGTTCGGCCGCCCCGCGGCGGAACAGCTCGGCGTATCCCCGGACGGTCGCGACCGGCGTGCGCAACTCGTGGGAGGCGTCGGCGATGAACCGCCGCAGCCGTTCCTCGGACGCCTCACGCTCCCGGAACGCCGTCTCGATCTGGCCGAGCATGTCGTTCAGCGCCTCGCCGAGGCGCCCGACCTCGGTGCGCGGCTCGGCGCGCCGTACGCGGCGGGACAGGTCGCCGGCGCCGATCGCGCGCGCCGTGACGCTGATCTCCTCCAGCGGGCGCAGCCCCCGGCGGATGGCCCTGGCCGCGAGGAGGGCCACCGCGGCCAGGGCGAGGGACGAGACGACGATCTCGACCCTGGCCAGGTGCCTGATCGCACTGTCGGCGTCCTTGGTGGGGGTGCCGATGAGCAGGATCCGGCCGTTGGCGAGCCGGGAGACGCGGATCCGCCAGTCGGCCGTGGCGTGCAGGCCGCCGACCTTGTAGATCCGCGCGCCGTCGGGGTTCCGCGTCGTCACGGCAGCGGGAGTGGGGTGCGGCGGCAGGGGCGGCCGGTCCACCGCGGCCAGCGTCTGGACGACCTGGCCGTCCGCCGCGCGGATCTGCATGAAGGACGGGATCGTGCCGCTGGCGGCCAGTGCCTGGGCCACCCACGCGCCGTTCGGGCCCACCCGTACGGGGTCGGTGCGCACCCCGAACGCCGCCTCCATCGCCATACCGACCACGTTGAGCTGCCGGTCGGTCCGGCGGACGATGTCGTGCCGCAGAGCCGCGAAGCTGCCCACCGCGGCGACCGCGAGGCCGGCCGCGAGCAGGACGAGCAGGGTGAGGATGAGCCGTCGCCGCAGGGACATCACGACGCCCGGGGCAGGCGAAGGACGTACCCGATGCGCGGCACCGTGTGGATCAACGGGGGATCGACGGCGTCGACCTTGCGGCGCAGGTAGCTGATGTAGGTCTGGACGACGCTGTCGTTGCCGCCGAAGTCGTAGTCCCAGACGTGGTCGAGGATCTGCCGCTTCGACAGCACCCGCCCGGCGTTGATGACGAGGTACCGCAGCAGCTTGAACTCGGTCGGCGTGAGCTCGAGCGGCGTGCCGCCCCGGGAGACCTGGTAGGCGTCCTCGTCGATCTCCAGGTCGGCGAAGGCGAGCCGCGCCGAGGCGGCGTCGGGGCGGCTCGTGCGGCGCAGTACGGCGCGGATCCGGGCGATGAGCTCCTCCAGGCTGAACGGCTTGGTGACGTAGTCGTCGCCGCCGACGGTCAGTCCGGCGATCTTGTCCTCGGTGGCGTCACGGGCGGTCAGGAACACCACCGGGGCGTCACAGCCGTCCCGGCGCAGCCTGCGGCAGGTGTCGATACCGGAGCCGTCCGGCAGCATCACGTCGAGCACGATGAGGTCCGGCCGGAACGCCGTGACCTGGGCGATGGCCTCGGCGCCCGTACCCGCCACGGCCGGCTCGAATCCCTCGTACCGCAGCGCCGTCGCGACCAGGTCGGCGAGGTAGGGCTCGTCGTCGACGACGAGCACCCGGATGGTGGGGTCCGTCACGGAGCCCAGTCTCGCGCGTCGTTCTGTGAGAATCCTGTGAGAATCCTGTGACAGGGAACTCCCAGAACGGGCACACGGCGTCCGAAGAGCGGGCTGCTGTCCTGGCCCGCATGGAAAGATTCTCCGGCTTCGTGCTGCGTCACAAGCTCGCCGTGACGCTCACCTGGCTCGCGCTCACCGTCGCGGGCGTGCTCGCGACGACGCAGATCGGAGGGCGGCTCGCGAAGCAGAACACCATGCCGGGCCGGCCCTCGTACGAGACGAACGCGGCGATCGCGCGGACGTACGGCACCGGTGGGAACGGCGACCCCCTCGTGCCGGTGATCGTCCTGCCCGCGGGGCGGACCGTCGACTCGCCCGGCGTCCGCGCTCAGGTCGGCCGGGCCTTCACGGCGGCGGCCACGGCCGTGCACGGGCGCGCGGTCTCCTACGCCGACACCGGCGACCGGCGTCTCGTGGGGCGTGACGCCCGGACGACCTTCGGCTTCGTGTACACGCCGGCCGGGAACGGCGGGATGCGCGCCACCGCGCCGACCGCGCCCGTCACGGCGGCGATGCGCGCGGCACTGCCTTCCGGCGCCACCCTTCGCGTCACCGGGATGCGGCCGCTGGAGTCCGGCGGCGGTGGGTCGGGTCGTGGCGTCAGCGTCTTTTCCGAGACACTCGTCGGCGGGCTGGGCGCGCTCGCCGTGCTCGCGTTCGTCTTCGGCTCGCTGCTGGCCCTCGTGCCGCTGCTCATCGCCGCCTGTTCGATCCTGACGTCGTTCCTCGTCGTCTACGGGCTCACGGCGGTCACCGACGTGAGCGTGATCGTCCAGTTCATCGTCGCGCTGATCGGCCTGGGCGTGGCCATCGACTACTCGCTGCTGCTGGTGACGCGCTGGCGGGAGGAACAGGCCGCCGGGCATCAGGGCGACGAGGCGGTGCGCCGGGCGATGGCGACGGCCGGGCGCGCCATCGTGTTCAGCGGCGGAGCGGTCGCGATCGGGCTGGTCGCGATGGTCGTCCTCCCGGTGCCGTTCCTGCGCAGCGTCGGGTACGGCGGGATCATCATCCCGGTGGTGAGCGTGGTCGCCGTCCTCACGCTGCTGCCGGTGCTGCTGGCGAGGTTCGGGTCGCGGATCGACCGGCCGCGGCTGCGCCGGGGCGGCGGGGCCGGGCGCGGCTGGACCGCCTGGGCGCGCGGCGTTATCCGGTTCCGGTGGGCGGCGGTCGCGGTCTCCGGCGCCTTCCTCGGCGTCCTCGCCCTCGCGGCCCTCGGCCTGCACCTGGGCGACGCCGAGAGCGACGCCCTCGCCTCGTCCGGGCCCGCGTACGAGGGCCGGGCCGCCCTGGTACGTGCCGGAGTGCCGACCGGAGTCCTCACCCCGATCGACGTCCTGGTGCCCCGGGGCGGCGACCCGGAGGCGACGGCGGTGCGGCTCGCCCGGGTTCCGGGCGTCGTCACGGCGGTCGCCCCGGACACGCCCGCCTGGCGGCGCGACGGCACGGCCCTGGTCACGGTGGTCCCCGCCGCCGAGGGCGGATCCGCCTCCGGGAAGGACACGGCCCGCCGCGTCCGCGCCGCGGTGCCCGCCGGCACCGGCGTCGGCGGCACGGCCGCGATCGGCGTCGACTTCGCCGAGGCGGTGTACGGGGCGTTCCCGCTCATGCTCACGCTGATCGCGCTGGCGACGTTCGTGCTGCTCGCCCGGGCGTTCCGGTCGCTGCTGCTGCCACTGAAGGCGGTGCTGCTCAACCTGCTGTCGCTGGCCGCGATCCTCGGCACGATGGTCCTGGTCTGGCAGGACGGCTACGGGTCGAAGCCGATCTGGGGGATCGCGGCGACCGGCTCGATCACGGAGTTCGTACCCGTCATGGTCTTCGCGTTCCTGTACGGGCTGTCCATGGACTACGAGGTCTTCATCCTGGCGCGGATGCGGGAGGAGTACGACCGGACCGGGTCGACGCGGACCGCCGTCGTCGAGGGCATCGGCCGCACCGGACGGCTGGTGACCAGCGCGGCGCTCATCCTCTTCCTCGCCTTCGCCTCGCTGGCCTCCGCGCCGATGACGGACCTCAAGGTGTTCGCGACCGGCCTCGGCCTCGGCGTCCTCCTGGACGCGACGGTCATCCGCGCGTTGCTGGTGCCCGCCCTCGTGTCGCTGTTCGGCCGCTGGAACTGGTGGCTGCCCGGCTGGACGGCCCGCGTGCTCCGCGTCCGCCCCGCCCCGCTCCCACCCGAACCCGCACGCGAGCCGGTGGCGGTCGGTCGGCCCTGACCAGGGCGTGGACCGGATGGGTCGTTGGTTCGGCGGGTCGTTGGTCCGGCGCCGCGACCGCGCCGTCGGCGGCCCTCCGGCCGACGGCCGGGTATGGAGGGCGGCCTCGGCGATCCGCTCCAGGTCGGTCCTTATGGCGCCGTCGCGAGCCTGGGCGGACATGCCCTGGAGGACGGCTGAGCAGAAGGTCGCGTGTGCAAACGTCCTGACCGCTCGCCGGGGACCGTGAGCACGCGCCCATACTGACCGGTCGCCGCTGACACCGCCCGCGCGGGGTCAGCGGGGCGCACTACGAGGCCGAGAAGGCCGACCCCCGCCTGACAACGCCCGCAGAGTCAGGGGAGCGTCGGCACCTCGCCGCATCCGGCCCACTCGACGCTGACGCCGCGCAACGTCGAGGCCCAGGGGCCGGCGATCGTGGCGAGCCCGGTGGCGTCCGGCGGCCTGCGGCCCAGCCCCACCGCGAAGCGCGCCGACCCCGGTCCCGTCTCGTACGGCCGGGGCCAGGCGTGCACGTCCTCGACCCCGGCGTCCTCCAGCGCGGCGAGCAGGGCCCGGACTCGGCCTCGTACGCGGCCGAGCGTCACGTCGAACTCCTCCGCCGGCGTCTCTCGTACGGTGATGACGGCCCACGCGGCGTGCCGCCGGTGCATCGGCGGGGGCGACAGGAGTCCGGTCGGCGGCTCCTGGTCAGTCCCGCTCTCCTCCAACATCTCCCAGGCTCGGTAGAGCTCCCGCGTCAGGACATCCCGCCCGCCGTCGCCGACCTGGTCGGTGCACGACCGGACGGGAGCGGTCGGAGTCACGATCCGGACGGCCGCCGGCTCCACCGGATCCGGCCCAGGTCGGTCCGGCCCGGAGCCCGGCCCCGACCGATCCGGTCCGGATCGCGGCGTGGACTGGCCTGGCGCGGATCCTGGCGCGGACTGATCCGGCCCCGATGCCGGCGTGGACCGGCCTGGCCCGGAGCCCGGCGTGGGCTGATCCGGCCCTGAAGCCGGCTCGGGCTGGTCCGGGCGAAGCAGGATCGGGTGCCGCCAGTCCCAGGCGGCCCAGGTGCCGAAGAAGTGGCGGAGCAGGTCGCTCTCCGGGAGGTCCCCCGCCTCCTGGACCGTACGCGCCGCCAGGATCGTCCAGGCCAGGCCGGGCAGGCCGCCGAACGGAGCCGAGTCCAGGCCGCGTGCCTTCGCCCATGCCTTCACCTGCCGGGCGAGCCCGCTGAACCGGTCCCGGCGCTCGCCGACAGCAGCCAGGACGGCGTCGGCGTCGCTGACGGCGCTCAGCGCGATCGCGGACGCCTCGTCCAGTTCCGCACGGCGTGCCACGGCTTCGGCCGGGGCGACACTTCCCGCGGCGACCACCATCAGATCGACATCCAGCCCCGCGTATCGAAACCGGAGGCCGGGTACCCGGGCGCCGGTCACGTGCCGCATCCCGGCCGACTTCGGCAGCGCCGCCGTCACACGCGCCCGGACGTCCGCCGGGTCGGGTACCCCCGGCAGCACCGCCACCACGTCCAGGTCCGCGCCGGTCAAGGCGCACTCCATGCGCCTAGACCCGACGACCTCGACGACGCCCTCCGCCAGCGCACCGCGGAGCCGCTCCAAGACCAGCTCAACCGCGCGCAGCCGGGCCGGGGCGTGGTGCGGGTCGGCTTCGGTCGTCTGGGTCGGCGTGGGGCGCGGGTCGGCTTCGGTCGTCTGGGCCGACGTGGGGTGCGGGTCGGTCTCGGTCGTCTGGGCCGGGGCGTGGTGGGGGTCGGCTTCGATCGTCCGGGCTGACGCGGGGTGCGGATCGGCTTCGATCGTCCGGGCTGGCGCGTACCGCGGGTCGGTCTCGGCGGTCCGGGTCGGCGTGGGGTGCGGGTCGGTCTCGAGCGTCAGTACCGGCGCGTTCCCGGCGGGCTGCTCGGGCGACGGCTCCTGGCCGTTCACGAGGGGCGCTTCGTCGTCGAGCCAGTGGATGTCGCCCGTTCCCAGGGCGATGGTCGCTCTGGGGCGCATCGGCTCGTCGCCTCGGCGTGACAGCAGTACAAGCTCGCCGACGTGGGCGGACACGCCATCGAGCCGGCCGGTGCAGCGGGCGATGAGACGTTCCGCGTCTCGCGTCCTTCCCAGGGTCAGGTGCGGAATATAGCCTTCGCCCCGGTGGCGCGGGAATGCGCGCTCCAGCGCCTCGCGTAGATCCGTCCAGGGGTCCGCCCCGCCTGCGGCCGGATCGAGCCAGACCGTCGCGTCGTCCCGGTGCTGAAAGGCACGGACGCCCTCGAGCCGCGCCGTGAACGGGGCGGTCGCGGCCGCGGCGGCGGACAGCTGTGGCGCCGCCCGGTCGAACTCCGACTCCGGCACGAAGCCGAACATCAGGGTGACGTGCGGCGGCCACCGGTCGAACCGGGGGTCGTGGTCCCGGCGGATCTCCTGGATCGCCGGCCGTACGTCCTCCGGCGGGATCCACACCACCGCCGTCCGCGCCGTCGGCCGTACGTCGGACAGGCCGGGGGACGGCTGCGCCCCGTCGGCGGCGACGTCGACGGCGACGCCGTAGTGGTCCGACGGGAACAGGCCGTCCGGCGTCATCGGGGAGTCTCCGCGAAGACGCGCGGCGGTGGCGTGAAGGGCGGAGCCGCGCAGGAACACGCGGTCGAGCCGGGACGCCCGGCCGGAGAGTGACGACACGGCGGCCAGTGGATTGGTCGCCGGGTCGAAGGTCACGGCCGGGTCGGCGGGGCCGTGGATCTCGGTCCAGGCGTCCCGCACGCCGAGTACGCCGGCGGGACCGGTGCCGCCGTCGTTGAAGTCGCCTAGGAGGACGACGTCCCCGTCCACGCCGGCCAGGACCTCGGCGAGCCGTGCGAGTTCCGCCTCGCGCCGGGCGGGGCCGTTCTCGGCGTGGTCGCTGGTCAGATGGGTCGCCGCCACGACGAGCGGCCCGGCGGCGGACTCCACGGTGACGGCCGCGACGCCCTTGTGCGGGCCGAGGACGTGCAGACCCGCCTCGCGTACGGGCAGGCGGCTGAGCAGGAGGAGCCCGGTCTCATCGACGTCGGGGCCCGCCGGGTCGGTGCCCAGTGTGTAGCCGGAGCGGACCCAGGGGGACCGCAGCAGCAGGTCGAGCAGACCGGCCTCGACCTCCTGGAGTGCGATGACGTCCGCGTCGGCCTGTTCTAGGGACTCCAGCAGCAGCGGTCGGCGGCGGGCGGTGTCGATGCGATCGGCGTCGTAGCGGTCCCACAGGGTGTTCCACGTCAGCACCCGCAGGCTGGTCGGCGCCGGGCCGGCCGGTACGGGCTCGGCCGGACGCCAGCCCGCGACGGGGTCCCACGCCACCGGTGTCCGGGCGGTGAAGAAGGGCGCCCGGAGTCTGCGGGCCTCCCGCACCCGGCCGGCCGACGATGCGTCGACGCGGTCCACTCCCGCGCGACGGTCCCAGACGACCTCGCCGTCGGCCTCGATGAAGAGGATCCGGTGCCACGGGACGTCGCCGCCCGGCACGAACGCGGGCAGCGGGACGCGCTTGGGCGCGGCCCCACGGATGTTGATCCCCAGCAGGAACCGCGCGGGGTCGAACCGCGGGTCCCAGCGGATCCGGTGGTAGATCTCCTCACTGGTCCGCACGGTCGCTCCTGGTGTTCGGGCGGATCTCGTCGTCGATGGCTCCGGCGACGTCGCCGACATCGCCGTCCGGGCCGACGTACCAGGTGCGGTGCGCCTCACCGGGATAGGGCGGGGAGAAGCGGCGAAGCTGGGCGGAGAGCACGTCCGGGGGCACCGGATGGTCGCGACCGGCGTTCCGCCGGGCCAGCAGGTCGCCGGGGACCAGCATGACCGCGTGCGTCGTCAGCGCGTCGTGCCGGCGGGCCACGGCGTGGACCAGGGAACGCTGGTGCCGGTTCAGCGCCGTGGCGTCCCAGACGACGGTCGCGCCTTCCGTGAGGAGCGCTCCGAGCCGGTGCAGCCCGGCCCGGAGAACCTCCGGGTTGGCCCGCTGGTCCGCGCGGGAGCCGCGGGCCTGGCGCAGGTCGTCGAGCGAGACGACCGCGTCGACACCCGGAAGGCCCGCCGCGAAGGTGCTCTTCCCACTGCCCGACGGCCCCGTCATGACGATTAGCCGAGGGAAGGCGCCGGACCGCCATCGCCAGGTGAGGGCCAGGGCCTCCTCCGGCGTGGCGATCCGGCCCAGCGCGTACGCCTCCCGCGCCTCGGCCCAGCAGCGGTCCGCCGCGTCCTGGTCGATGCCGGAGTCGTCAAGCGCCTGGCGCAGGCCGGCCCGCAGCGGCTCCAGGGGTGCCTCGGCGAGGAGCCCGGCCTCGTCGGCGTGCAGTTCGGACCAGCCGACCTGCTCGTGCGCCTCGGCGGCCTCGGCACCGTCGCGCCCGGTCAGCACCGCGGCGGCGACCGCGTGCAGCACGCCCACGTCGGCCATGACCGCCAGGCGTCTCAGGCCGGTGCGCCGCGCCTCGTCGGGGAACGGATGGTGCAGGCCGGTGTGCAGGCCGACGAGGTCCGCGACCCGGCGGGCGAGGGGTACGCCGAGCGGCTCGGCAAGCCGCGGCATCAGCCGGGCCCGGTCGGCGTCGTGCAGGAGGGCCGCCAGCAGGCCCGCCAGGCGCTCGTCGCCAGAGCGCCCCAAGAGGTCGAGGCGGGCGAACACGTCGGCGAGCACGGACTCGGCGCGCTCGAGGGCCGCATCCGACGCCGCGAGCGAGCCTTCGGACGCGCCGGCGACGGCTTCAGGGGTACCGGGGACGCCGGAGGTAACCGCAGAGGCGCCCGCACCGGTAACGGACATGCCGGGCGCGACCGCGGAGGCGCCGGGAGCGCCGGAGGTGTCGGCACTGGTTTCGAGTGTGCTGGGGGTGATCGCAGAGGCGCTGGGAGTGGTTTCGGGCGCGCTGGAGGTGACCGTGGGGCCGCCGGCACTGGTTCCGAGCGCGCCGGGGGTGATCGCAGAGGCGCTGGGAGCGGTTTCGGGCGCGCCGGGGGCAGGCCTGGGGGCGGCGGTCAGGTCGGCCGTCGTCAGTCCCACCGCGCCGAGGAGGGCCGCCGGGGCCGGGATCGCTCCCGAACGCGCCTGCCACAGCGCGGCGGCGGGGCCCAGGCCGTTCTCGACGACGGGGCCGAGCATCCAGTGCCGGTCCGTGCGCACGTGCTCGCGCCGTACCCACTTGGCGACCCGGCGGGCGAACTCGTCGCGGTGGAAGCCGCCGACGGTGCGGACGACGTAGCCCTCCTGCCGCTCCGTGTCGAGACGGAGCGCCCGGACGGCCCGCTCGTCGAAGACGCCGCGCCACAGCACGGCGGGGACGGGCAGGCCCAGCCGCCGGGCGAACCGTACGGTGCGGTCCCAGTCCAGGCAGTGGTCGCCGTCCCACACGGAGAAGGCGTAGAACCAACCCTCCAGGTCCCGGTAGGCGATCGAGTGACGAGCGTAGAGGTTCTCCCCGCACACCCGAGTGCCGTCCGGTATGCGGTGGGCGATCCTCCCGTGCAGCGCCTTGATCCACGCGCGGGACGGATGGTGCCCGCTGTCCAGCGAACGGGCGTGCAGCCCGTCCGGGTACATCGTGGTGTTCTCCCCATCGAGCTTCTCGGTGACGACGACGTCCCGGCCCGCGAAGCCGGACAGGTCGGCGGCGCGCACGTCGTCCGGGCCGACACCTGGCGACCAGGGCAGGTGAGGAGTGCGGGGATAGTGCACTCGCATGATCCGCTCCTGCCGACGACCGACGACTCTCCTGGCCGCGATTCTTCGGGCCGCGACGACCATAGGGGCGGGCGGGTCGGCGAATCCATCGAATTCCCGGCGGCGCGCGCGTTCGCCGGTCCATGCCCGGGGGAATGATCGGTAAGGCGCACGGCCCTGGATAGGCGGATACCGCGCGATCCGGCCCGACATGTCGGGGGACGGGCACATCCGATGGCCCGTGGCCCGTAGACTGCCCGGGTGTCGCTTACCCGGATCACGCTCTCCCGAGTCCCCGCGCCACTGCGCCCGTTGCTTGTCAAGCACCGTGAGCTGGTGAAGTTCGCCTTCACCGGCGGCGTCTGCTTCGTGCTGACGGCCGGGGTGAACTACGGGCTGAAGCTGACCGTCATGAAGACGAAGCCCGTGTCGGCGCTCACGATCGCGATCATCGTCGCGACGATCGCGTCGTACCTGATGAACAGCGGCTGGTCCTTCCGCGCCCGCGGGGGCCGCAGCCGGCACGTCGAGGCGGTGCTGTTCTTCGGCGTGAGCGCCCTGGGAGTCGCCGTCAACGACATCCCGCTCTACCTGGCGCGCTACGCGTTCAACCTGCAGTACCCGAACGTCAGCCATGTCACCCAGGAGCTCTCCGACTTCCTCAGCGGCATGATCATCGGCACCCTGATGGGGATGGCCTTCCGCTGGTGGGCGATGAAGAAGTGGGTCTTCCCGCACGAGAAGGCCCGCGGCACCGTCACGGCGGCGAGCGCCGGACGTCTGGCCACCCCCGCCGACGAGGAGTCCGAGCTCGTCGCCTGATCCACCAGGAGCGGCTCAGCCCTGCCAGCGCTCCAGGACGGCGTCGACGTCGGCTCGGATCCGCTCCCGTGCGGTCATTCGCGCTACTCCGGACATCAGCAGCGTGTCGTAGCCGGTGTCCTCGTGCCGGATCGACGCGACGACCGCGGCTCTGATCGCTCCCTCGTCCAGGGCGCGCCCGGCGGCGGACCGCCCGACGCGCCCGCTGCCGCGCGTCCCGGCATGCCGGGCGATCGCCTCCGCCCGATCGGCCGGGCACCCGGGGAACATCCGCCTGATCTCGCCGGCCATCCTCGCCTGGAACTCCAGGTCCTCATCGGCACGCCGTTCCCGGTCACGCTCCCGGCGCCGGGCCCGTACGTCCTCGTCGGCGAGGCACTGCTCCTCGGCCAGTTCCAGCGCGGGCTCCTCGACCAGCAGCCCCTGCCGGTCGTACCGCTTGCGCCGCCGGTTGAATCGGACGACGACGGCGGACAGGGTGCTCGCCTTCTTCGCCCGCCGGGTGAGTGCGGCGTCGCCTGAGGGCAGGAAGACCAGGTGATCCATGTCGGCGCAGGTCAGGCAGGTCGGCTGGTCGTCCTCCAGGATCATGAGGTCGCCGGTGCCGTGGCAGACCGCGCAGCTCCAGTCCTTGAGCGGTAGGACGACCATCAGGTCCGGAGCGCGATTCTGCCGTTCGATCAGCCGTTCGCGCCTGGCCTCGGTCAGGTCGGGGGACAGCCAATGCGTCCGGAACTCCCGTTCGACGGCCTCGTCGCCATCGGAGGTGAACCGTAGGGGCCGGCGATCGCGGGCGGCGGCGACGTACGCGGTCTCGCTCGGCCTCAGCCCCTGGCGCTCCGCCCATTCGCGGAGGGTCTCCAGCGCGGTGGTGAGCTTGTCGGGGCGTACGCTGAGCGCCTCCTCCAGGTCGGCGATGCGCCCCTGACGCCACTCGTCCACCCGACGGCCGGGCAGCCAGCCGAGTCCGGTCAGGACGTCGATCATGGACACCGACTTGGAGCCGGCGAGGGCGGCCTCGGCCGCGGCGACGATCCGGCGTTCGAGAGCCGAGGCGGTTGGCCGGTTCATGACAGTCGAAAATACTGGACCGGCCACCCCTGCGCCCCGTCCGTCAGGCGGGCTGGACCTCCACCGGGACCCCGTTGAGGACGGCGTTGCCCGACAGCGGGTCGAGGGCGAGCGGGTCGGTGAGGGCGTTGGCGTTCGCCCCGGGGTGCGCGGCGGCCACGGTCATCCGGGTGCCGGGCAGGCCGTGACCCCAGCCGTGGGGAAGGCTGACGACGCCGGGCATGACCTCGGCGGTGACCTCCACCTCGGCCTCGATCGTGCCGCCGGTACTCGTCACCTTGGCCGTTCCGGCGTCCGTGAGCCCCAGCCGGCCGGCGTCGTCGGGGTTGACCTGGAGCGTGCAGCGGTTCGACCCCCGGACCAGGCCGGGCAGGTTGTGCATCCAGCTGTTGTTCGACCGCAGGTGGCGGCGGCCGATGAGGACCAGGCCCGTACGGCGGCGGGCGAGGCCGTCGCGGAGGCGGCCGGTGTCCTCGGCCAGCGGCGGCGGGCACAGCTCGATCCGGCCGGATCGGGTCCGCAGGACCTCGGGCAGCCGGGGCTTCAGCGGGCCGAGGTCGATACCGTGCGGTGCGTCCCGCAGCGCCTGGAGGGACAGGCCGCCGGGGTTCGCGCCGAGGCCGTCGCCGTACGCTCCGAGGCGCAGCATGAGGTCGAGGCGGCGCAGCGCCGGGGTGTCGCCGGTGAGCAGCGGGCGCAGCTCCGCCGGGTCCCGGCCGTGGACGGGGGAGGACGGGTCGGCGATCGCCTTGCCGAGGAGATGGGCGATGACCGACTCGTCGATGTCGGCGTCGGCGTCCTGGCCGGACACGATGCCGATGAGGCGGGACAGGATCGTGCACTCATCAAGTTCCCCGTCCCGGAGGGGGAGCGCGGGTGGGGAGTACCGGGCGTTGTTGCGCACGGCGAACTCCCCGAACGCGATGTCGTAGTGCGGAGACCGGCTCGGCGGGGGCGGCGGGAGGATGACGTCGGCGCGCCGCGTCGTCTCGTTCAGGTACGGATCGACGCTGACCATGAACTCCAGGCCGTCGAGCGCGTCGCCGAGGCGTTCGCCTCCGGGCGTGGACAGGACCGGGTTGCCGGCCACCGTGATCAGGGCGTGCACCTGGCCCTCGCCGGGGGCGAGGATCTCGTCGGCCAGAGTGGTGGCGGGCAGTTCGCCCTTCACCTCCGGCAGTCCGCGGACGCGGCTGCGCCAGCGCCCGGTCCGGAAGCCGGGTCCGGTGCCCTTGCCCGGGCGGCGGTGCGCGCCCAGGGGGAACATCGCGCCGCCGGGCCGGTCGAGGTTGCCGGTCAGCACGTTGACGACGTCGACCAGCCAGTTGGTGAGCGTGCCGAACTCGGCGGTGCAGGTGCCGATGCGGGCGTAGACGGCCGCGCCGGGTGCGGCCGCGAGCTCGCGGGCCAGCCGCCGGATGTCCTCGGCCGGGACGCCGCAGACCTCCGCCACCCGCTCGGGGGCGAAGTCGCGGCTGAGCCGCTCCACGTCCGCCACGCCGTCGACACCGGGAGTGTCGGCGACGAGCCCCTCGGCGAACAGGGTCTGCACGACGCCGAACAGCAGGTACGCGTCGGCGCCCGGCCGGATCGGCAGGTGCCGGTCGGCGAGGCGGGCGGTGCGGGTCCGGCGCGGGTCGACGACGACCAGGGTGCCGCCGCGCCGGCGGAGCGCCTTCAGCTTCCCGGGGAAGTCGGCGGCGGTGCACAGGCTGCCGTTGGACTCGAGGGGGTTGGCGCCGAGCATCAGCAGGTACGAGGTGCGGTCCAGATCCGGCACCGGGATGGCGAGGGGATCGCCGAACAGCAGCCCGCTGGAGACGTGCTTGGGCATCTGGTCGACGGTGCTCGCCGAGTAGACGTTCGTGCTGCCGAGCGCCCGCGCGAGCGGTCCGGCGTACAGGCCGCCCGCCAGGGTGTGCACGTTGGGGTTGCCGAGGTAGAGGGCTAGCGCCTGGCGGCCGTGGCGTCCGACGACTCCGTCGAGGCCGCGGCGCACCGTCGCGAAGGCCTCCTCCCAGCCGACCTCACGCCAGCCGTCTCCGTCGCGGACCATGGGGGAGCGCAGCCGGTCGGGGTCGTTCTCCAACTCGTCGATGGTCGCGCCCTTGGGGCAGACGAAGCCGTGGCTGAAGACGTCGGCGCGGTCGCCCCGGGCGCCGGTGACCCGGCCGTCGGTGATCGTCAGCTCCAGGCCGCAGGTGGCCTCGCACAGGGGGCAGATCCGGTACGCGGTCGTCGTCTCGGGCATCGGCCCTCCACAGCAACTGGGTTGTTCGACGCAACGATAGGACCGAGGACGTCGTAATGGAACCCGATTCGGGTTTCGGTTTTACCGAGGGGCCGGGCGGAGGTACCGCACCTGTGGTGCCCGCCAGCGTGGATCGACCAGCCGCACGCCCTCGGGACGGAATCCGGCTCGTTCGTAGAGCGTGCGTGCGCGGTCGTTGTCCTCGAACACCCACAGCCGGACGTCCACGCCGGGCATCGCGTCGATCGCGTGCTGGAGCAGGCCACGCCCCACGCCCGCCCCCGAGGCGGCCGGATGGACGTAGAGGGCGGCCAGATAACCCTCGCCGGGGTGATCGGCGTCGTCGCCGTAGCGGACGAACCCGGCCGGCCGCCCGGTGCCGTCGACGGCGAGCACGGTCGTGAGGCCGGGGCCGCTCAGCCCCGCGGCCAGGTCGGCTGCGACGGTGTCGGCGTCGAGGGCGTCGATCACCTCATCCGGCACGACGCCTCGATACCCGGCCCGCCACGCCGCCACGAAGATGCCGGCCATCGCGCGCAGGTCGTCGGTGACCGCCTCCCGACAGGAGATCATTTGACGGCCATCCGGCACGGCCGGGTGGCCGCGGGCTCCGGCAGCCGCAGCGGGGCCGCGCCAAGGGTCAGCGATCCCAGGACCGAGCCGGTACGCGCGCCGGTCGCCGACGCGATCGTGCCCTCGATGCCGTGCACGGAGAGGTAGCCCAGGAGCCCGAACAGGTACGCCTCCTTCGCCTGCGCCGGCAGGCCGAAGTCCTCGATCGGCCGTACGCGCACCGGTGCCGAGAGCTCGGCGATCCGCCGCATCATGGTCGGGTTGCGCACCCCGCCGCCCGCGACGACGAGTTCGGCCAGCGCGTGTGCCCGGCACGCGTCGGCCACGAGCCTCGCGGTCAGTTCCGTGAGCGTCGCGAGCAGGTCGTCGGTTCCGATGTCGAGCCCGCCGACGGCGGCACGGACGTAGTCGGCGTGGAAGAGCTCCTTGCCGGTGGACTTGGGTGGTTCGGCGCGGTAGTACGGCTCGGCGAGCAGCCGATCGAGCAGCGCTGCGTGCACCGTGCCCCGTGCCGCCCGCGCACCCCCGGCGTCCATTCGCTCGGCGCCCGCGGTGGCGTCGCTGACGGCGCTGTCCATCAGCGCGTTCGCGGGCCCGAGGTCGTACGCGATCACGTTTCCGTGCGCGTCGCGCACCGTGATGTTGGCGATGCCGCCGAGATTGAGCGAGCCGCGCCGTACCTCGTCCGACAGCACGAGCAGCGCGTCCAGCGTCGAGGCGAGCGGCGCGCCGTGGCCGCCACGGGTCACGTCGCGCGTACGCAGGTCGGAGACGGTGGTCACGCCGGTCGCTTCGGCGATCCAGGCCGCGGCCCCCAGTTGCAGCGTGCCGAGCGCGTGCGGGCCCTCGACCCAGTGGAAGACGGTCTGCCCGTGGGAGACGATCAGGTCCGCGCTCCCGCCGGTGAGGCGCTCGTTGGCCGCCGCCGCGACCGAGCCGAACAGCCGGCCCAGCTCGGTGTCGAGCCGGCACACCTCTTCCATCGTCGTGGGGTGCGGCGGCAGGGCGGCCGCTATCCGGGCCCGGAGCTCGTCCGGGACGGCCTCGCTGTACAGCCCGCGAGGGCGGCAGACGACCTCCTCACCGATCAGCGAGAAGTCGGCGGCGGCGGCGTCGACCGCGTCATAGGACGTACCACTGATCATGCCGATGACGGTCAGGTCCATCGCGGTCTCCTCAGGTGGTCCTCTGCCGCGGCGAGTACCCGCAGCCACATTCGTTCGGTCGCCCGGGGCGGGCCGCCCGCGTGCAGCCGGTTGGTGATCATCACCACTCCGGCTCGGTGCTCGGGCAGTACCGCGAACGCGACTCCGGGAAAGCCGGTGTGCCCGACGGCGGGACCGGAGGGAAGGTCCCAGACGCGGAATCCCAGCGCCTGATGAGGGTCGGCGCCGGCGGTGAGGAACTCGGCGACCGTGTCACGCCGGATCGGCCCGTCACCGTCCAGCCGGCTCAGCAGGCCCGTCGCGAACCGCAGGAGGTCGGCGGCCGTCGTGAACAGCCCGGCGTGTCCGGCGACTCCGTCGAACGCGTGGAAGGCATTGCCGTCGTTCACCTCACCGACCAGCACATGGTCACGCCAGCCGTCGAAGTCGGTGACGGCGCCGTCGACCGGGTACGGGACTCCGGTGCGGATCATGTCCTGTTCGATGGTGTCGCCGGGGGAGCTCGCGGCGACAGGTCCACCGGGTGCGGGCGTGGCGTAGCGCGTTTCGGTCAGCCCGAAAGGTCGCAGCACCAGCTCGTCCACGGCCGCCGCGAGGTCGCCGCCGACGCGTGCGACGAGCGCGCCGAGCAGGATGAACCCGAGGTCCGAGTAGTGCCGGCGCTCGCCCGGCCGGTAGCGGAGCGGCAGGCGGGCGGCGAGTGAGACGGCGTCGTCGCCGCGGACGCCCTTCAGGTACAGCGGCCACCATTCCCACCGGCCGGCGCGGTGTTCGAGCAGGTCGCGGACGGTGCCGTGCCGGTCGAGTTCCGGCAGGTGGCGGGCGATCGGTGCGTCCAGGGTGACCTCGCCGGCGTCCACCAGCGCCATCAGCGCGGCCGTCGTACCGACGACCTTGCTCACCGACCCGGCGTCCGTTCTCGTGGCCCAGCTCATCTCGACCGGCCGTCCGGCCGTGCTGTGCCGTGTGAGTGACCCGCTGGTCACTGCCGTCCCTCCGGCCGTGCCGTGCCGTGCGAGCCCTCCGGCGGCGTAGCGCACCCGGCCGCCTTCGGCGACGGCGACGAGCGCCCCGGGCGGGGCGGCGCTCCCGTCGGGGGACGCCCCCAGCAGGTCGGTGACGGCGGTGACCAGCGGGTCAACGGTGAGCCGGGTAATTTCGGACACGAGGGAGATGTTAATGGTTAACCTATTGTCTGTCATTAAGGTCAACCATTAACGTCTGCAATTAACCCGTTGCTCGGAGGACCTTCCATGACGACCCTCACTTCGCCCGGCCGTAGCGGTATCCGGTTCTGGTCCACCTCCATCGCCCTCACCGCCGCCACGACCGTCGCGGCGGGACTGGCCGCCTGCTCGCCCAGCGGTTCGCAGAATTCCTCGTCCTCATCCGGCGCCTCCACGTTCGTCGTCGCCCGTACGGGCGACATCGACAAACTCGATCCGCAGTTGGCGACGGCGTTCCAGACCCAGCAGACACTGGGTCTCGTCTACTCCAGGCTGGTGACGACCAGCCCCACCGGCCAGATCCAGCCCGACCTGGCGACCCAGTGGAAGGTCTCGCCTGATGGGCGGACCGTCGACTTCACCCTTCGCCAGGGCGTGACCTGGCAGGACGGTTCGCCGTTCACCTCGGGCGACGTCAAAGCGTCGATCGAGCGGATTCTCGACCAGAAGACCGGTGCGGTCGTCCGCTCCAACCTGACCGCGATCGAGAAGGTCGACGCCCCTGACAACGCCACGGTCGTGCTGCACCTGTCGGGGCCGTCGGCGTCGCTCCTCTACTCGCTGGCGTCGGTGAACTCCTCGATCGAGTCCGCCAAGGACATCTCCGCCGGGACGGTCGGCAAGAAGCCCAACGGGACCGGAGCGTTCGCCTGGAGCGCCTGGAACCCCGGCCAGCAGGTGGTCCTCACCGGCAACGCGAAGTACTACGGCGGCGTGCCGAAGATCAAGAAACTCGAGTTCCGGGTCATCCCGGACGAGTCGTCGATCCTGTCCGGGATGAAGGCCGGCGCGTTCCAGCTCGGCCTGATCTCCGACCCCGGCGTCGCTCGCCAGGCCGGTAAGTCCGGCGCGTACTCGCTCGCCAAACAGCCGGCCCTGTCGTACCACGTCCTGATGCTCAACGGCCGGAAGGGCCCGCTGCGGACCCAGCAGGTGCGGCAGGCCATCAGCTGCGCCATCGACCGCGACCAGGTGGTGCAGACGGCGGCCTACGGAGACGGCACCGTGACCGGCCCCATCACCAGCCCGGCCTTCGCGTACTCGGCGACGGACGGCCTGCCCTGCACACCGGGTGACGTGGCCAAGGCGCGCTCGATGCTGGCCGCGGCCGGTTACGCGAAGGGCTTCACCCTCAGCACCATCGTCGAGACCGGCGAGTACGCCACCGCCGGTGCCGAGGCCCAGAACCTCCAGTCGCAGCTGTCCAAGATCGGCGTGAACCTGCAGCTGAAGCAGCTGTCCACCGGGCCGTACGTGTCGGCGTGGCTCGCGGCGGACTATGACGCCGCCGTCGCGCTGAACGGTGGCTCGTACGACCCGTACCTGATGTACGGGCGCTACTACGCCTCCGGCGGCAGCCTCGCCAAACCGGCGGGCCTGGACTCCTCGACGCTGTCCGGCCTGCTCAATCAGGGCAACTCCACCAGCGACGACGGCAAGCGGCAGCAGACCTTCCGTGACCTCCAGAAGGAGCTGCTGGCCGAGTCCCCGTGGGTCTGGATGTTCCGCTCGGACGACTACTACCTGGTCCGCTCGGGCGTCCACGGGTTCACGCCTCGGCCGGACGAGTTGCTCAGCTCGCTGGCCGGCGCGTCCTGAGAGTGGTGAGCCGATGCTGAACTGGCGATGGTTGGGGGCCCGGCTCCTGGGCGCGCTGATCACCCTGCTGGGGGTGACGGTGGTCGTCTTCGTCGTCCTGCGCGCCATTCCGGGAAACGCGATCACCGCGTCGCTCGGCGTCGAGTCCGGAACGCTGACCCCCGCGCAGCGGGCCTCGCTCGAGCATTTCTACGGGATCGACAAGCCCTGGTTCGCTCAGCTCTGGGGGTGGATCTCGGGCGTCGCGCACGGCGACCTGGGGCTGTCGCTGACCAGCGGCCAGTCCGTCACCGGCCTGGTGGCCTCGGCGCTGCCGGTGACGGTCGAACTCGCCGTGCTGTCCGCGGCGATCGGTACCGCCTTCGGCGTGCTGCTCGGTGTGCTCGCCGGCAGCCGGCCGGGACGGGCCTCCGACTCGCTCACCCAGGGCGCGTCGCTGTTCGGCCTGGCGATCCCCGAGTTCGTGCTCGGCACCGCCGTGGTGACGTTCCTCGCCGAGGCGTTCCACTACTTCCCCGACACCGGGACGTTCGTGCCGCTGACCCGCTCGGTGGCGGGGAACATGAGCCAGATCCTCTACCCGTCCCTCGTGCTCGCGGTCGCGTTCGCGGCCAACGTGATGCGCACGACCCGATCGGAGTACGTCGAGATGGCCGAGGCCGACTACGTGCGCACCGCACGTGGCAAGGGGCTGTCGCCGGGCCGGGTCCGAACCTCGCACATCCTGCGTAACGCCACCATCCCGATCGTCACGCTGACCGGTATCCAGTTCGGCTACCTGCTCGGCGGCACCGTGATCATCGAGCAGATCTTCGCGCTGCCAGGGATGGGACGCCTGCTGTTCACCGCCATCTCCAACCGGGACTACCCGGTGGTGCAGGGCACGGTGCTGGTCATCGCGGTGCTGTTCGTATTCGTCAACCTGCTCGTCGACCTGCTCTACCGGATCATCGACCCACGGACGCGTGCAGCATGAGTCTCCCCATCACGGTGGCCGAGCCCGTCGACTCCGCTCCTGCCGCGCCCGGACGGTCGTGGCTGCTCGCCCGGGTCTGGCGGGACCGCAACGGGCGGATCGGCCTGACCGTCATCCTGGTGCTCGCCGTCGTCGCCGTGCTCGGCGCGTTCGGGGCGCTGCCGCACGACCCGATCGCGCAGCACCCGGCCGCCCGGCTGCAGGGTCCGTCCGGCGGCTACTGGTTCGGTACCGACCAGTTCGGCCGGGACATCGCCGCGCGGGCCGCCGTCGGAATCTGGACGTCGCTGCGGGTCGCGGTCGTCTCGGTGGCGGCCGCGGCCGTGATCGGTTCGATCCTGGGCATCAGCGCCGGCTTCTTCCGCGGCTGGGTGGACCAGGTCGTCAGCCGCTTCGTCGACATTCTCTTCGCGTTCCCCGCGATCCTGCTGGCGCTCGCGGTCGTCAGCGCCCTGGGCAGCGGATGGCAGAACACCGCGATCGCGATCGCCGTCGTCTACACGCCGATCTTCGCCCGCGTGTCGCGGGGACCGACACTCGCCGTCGGCGCCTCGGAGTACGTGAAGGCGCAGCGGGTGCTCGGCACGCCACTGCCGCGGATCCTCCTCCGCCACGTACTGCCGAACGTCAGCGCGCCGATCATCGTGCAGGTGACGCTGGCGCTGTCCTGGGCGATCCTCACCGAGTCCGCGCTGTCGTTCCTCGGCCTGGGAACACGGCCCCCGACGCCCAGCCTCGGCCTGATGGTCTCCGAGGCCCGCAACACCGTCGCGGACGCGTGGTGGACGCTGACCTTCCCGGCGCTCGCGATCGTCGTCGCGGTGATAGCGCTCAACCTCCTCGGCGACGGCCTGCGCAGCGCACTCGACCCGCGAAGGGACTCCCGCCCATGAGCGAACCGATGCTGGCGGTACGCGGCCTGCACACCGCGATCCGCACCCCGTCCGGGCCGCTGGAGATCCTGCGGGGGATCGACCTCGAGGTGGACCGCGGCGAGACCCTCGCCGTGGTGGGCGAGTCCGGTTCGGGTAAGTCGTTCACCGCGCTGAGCATCGCCGGCCTGCTGCCGATCGGCGCCTCCGTCACCGGTGGTCAGGTCCTCCTGGAGGGCCGGGATCTGGTGGCGCTGCGCGAGGCCGAGCGCCGTGCCGTACGCGGCGCCGAGATCGGCATGGTCTACCAGGACCCGATGACCTCCCTGAACCCGATGATGCGCGTCGGCAGACAGGTGACCGAGGGGCTGCGGGCGCACGGCTGGTCGAAGGAGGAGGCCCGCGAACGGGCGCTGACCGTGCTCGGCGAGGTCGGCCTGCCGTCGCCGCGGGCGCTGATGAGGCTCTACCCGCACCAGCTCTCCGGCGGCATGCGGCAGCGGGTGCTGATCGCGTGCGCGATCGCGCCCCGGCCCAAGGTGCTGATCGCCGATGAGCCGACCACGGCGCTGGACGTGACGATCCAGCAGCAGATCCTCCAGCTGGTCTCCAGGCTGCGGGACGAGTACGGGCTCGCCGTCGTCTGGATCACCCATGACCTCGGCGTGGTGGCGCGGATCGCCGATCGGGTCGCCGTCGTGTACGCCGGCCGGGGCATCGAGGTGGCTCGTACGCGCGAGCTGTTCGCCACCCCGAACCACCCCTATACCGACGGCCTCCTGCGCTCGCTGCCGACACCGGCCGACCCGCACCAGGCGCCGTTGCCGCAGATCGGCGGCAGCCCGGTCGCGTTGTCCGCGCTCCCGCCGGGCTGCCCGTTCGCGCCGCGCTGCCCCGAACGACAGGATCGCTGTGACACGGAGGAACCTCCCTTGATCGACCGTGGCGGCTCACGAGCCGCATGCTGGGTGCCGCGCGGGGAATGGCGCGCGCCGTCCGCGGAGGTGACCACCCGTGCCTGACCGGCCGATGCCCGCTGCAGAGGGCGAGATCGCGATCGAGGTCCGCGACGTCGTCAAGCATTACCGCACGCCGGGGCGCGGCGAGGTCCACGCGCTCGACCGGGTGAGCGTGAGCGTCGGACGCGGTCAGGTGCTCGGCGTCGTCGGAGAGAGCGGCTGCGGGAAATCGACACTTGCGCGACTGCTGACACGACTCGAACGGCCGGACTCCGGCAGCGTCGAGATCATGGGCCGGCGGATCGACCTCGCCAAGCGACGAGAACTGCGCGAACTGCGGCGCGTCGTACAACTCGTGTTCCAGGACCCGTACGCCTCCCTCGATCCACGACAGCGGATCGGCGCCGCGCTGGCCGAGGTCCTGACGGTGCACCGGCTGGGGGCCGGTACGGGCCGTGTCGCAGAGCTGCTCGACACGGTCGGGCTGCCGCCGTCGACCGCCGACCGGTACCCCCACCAGCTCTCCGGCGGACAGCGGCAACGCATCGGGATCGCCCGGGCGCTCGCCGTCCAGCCACAGATCCTCGTGCTGGACGAACCCGTGTCGGCGCTGGACGTGTCGGTCCGGGCGGAGATCATCAACCTGCTGGCCCGGCTGCGCGGCGAGCTCGGACTGACGTTCGTGTTCATCTCTCATGACCTCGGCATGGTGCGCCATCTCGCCGACCAGATCGCGGTGATGTATCTCGGAAAGATCGTCGAGTACGGACCGTGGGACGTCGTGTCCGACACCCCGGGGCATCCGTACACCCGGGCGCTGCAGGCGGCGGTGCCGATCGCCGACCCTGGGCTCGACGCTCCGCCGGCCGACCTGGTCGTCACCGGGGAGGTCCCCGACGCCGCCGACCCGCCGCCGGGATGCCGTTTCCACCCGCGATGCCCGCTGTCCGAAGATCGCTGCCGTGGGGCCGAACCGCTCATGCTTCCCGAGTCCGGCGGGCATCGGCTCGCCTGCCACGTCGTGAACAGCGAAGCGACGGCCGACGGGGCGGTCCGGTGACCATGGCCACGGGCCGCTCCTCGACCGCGCGGTAGGACGGCCCGCTGATCCGGTCGATCTCCAGGCATGACCGGGCCGCCGTCGGGGGCGGGTTCGCCGGCGGCCGCATCAGCGGGTGCAGGCATGGAAGGCGTCTTTCGCGGTTCGTGAAAATTGCCGCGTATCACACCCGTGCGCTTTTCATCTGGCCGGAACGGGCCAGTGGCTCGTCAAGGGCGGTCCCGGTGGCCCGGGTGCCGCCGAAAGCCGCCTCGCCGGCGACCCGTCCGAGTGGTGCCCAGCACTTCGCGATCGGAAGGCGGCCGACCGGCCGCCGGTGGACCACGGTCCGCGTAGCCGCCGATGGCGCCGAGGATCTACGGTTTTGACCGAAATTCTGACCAAGATCGAATGCGGGATGACACGGTGGTGTCATGACCGCCCAAGTCGAGCCGCGGGACGTCCCGCGGTCCCGCCTTCTGCTCGTCGAGGACGACGCGGAACTCAGCGAGATGCTCGCCCGGCTCTTCGCCGACGAGGGCTACATCGTCGACGTCGCCCGCGACGGTCAGCGCGGCCTGCATCTAGGCCTGAGCCGGTCGTACGACGCGATGATCATTGACCGGGGGCTGCCCGCGATCGACGGCCTCGACCTGCTGATCCGGCTGCGCCGGCGGGCGGTCGCCACCCCCGTCCTGGTCCTGACCGCGCTCGGCGCCCTCGCCGACCGGGTCGCCGGGCTCGACGCGGGCGCCGAGGACTACCTGATCAAACCGTTCGAGGTCGACGAGCTGCTCGCGCGGGTACGCGCCCTGCACCGACGCAACCGCGACAGCGCCCAGGTCCTGCCGTTGGGCGACGGTCGGTTCGACCTGACGACCCGGGTCGTGACCCTGCCCGACGGCGGGCAGGTGGCGCTGTCGGGCCGGGAGTACGAGCTGTTGCGGGTGCTGGCGGCGCGCCCCGACCAGGTGCACACCCGCGCCGCGCTGCGCGAACGCGTCTTCGAGGCGGCACAGGCGGAGTCCATCGTCGACACCTACGTCTACTACCTGCGCAACAAGCTCGGCCGGAAGGCCGTGCGCACCGTGCGCGGCGTGGGCTACCGGGCAGGTGAGCTGTGAGTCGGATCGGGGGCGACATGCGGGGGAGCCGTGAGCGGATCGCCGGACCACCGGACGGGAGAGCCGTGACCAGAGCACCGGACCTCGAGCGCCGTCTGCTGGTCCGCGCCCGCATGGTCATCACCGCTCAGGTCGCCGGTGCGGTCACCCTCGTCATCGCACTCGTCGGGGTGCTGGTCTACTGCGTGACGATCGACGGTCAGGTCTCCTCCGCACGGCGGGACCTGGCCGTCGCGGTCGCGCGGGCCGACATCGCCCACCCGCCGCCCTGCATCTGGCTGTTCGAACTGCGGGGTGACGCCCTGACCGCGTCGCCCGGGGCGCCCACCGACCTGCCCCTGCGCACCGACCTGCGGCGGGTCGCCGCCGACCACCGTCCCCGGATCGGCCGGTTCACGGTCGGCGCGCGGGCCTACATCGTACGGACCGAGTTCCGGGCCGGCGTGGTCCGGCAGGCGCTCATCGACCTGCGTTACCAGGTGGAGGAGCGGCGTCGCCTGTACGTCGCGCTGGCCGCGGCCGAGGCCGCCGGGCTGGTGGCCGCGCTGCTCGTGGGTCAGCTGCTCGCCCGCCGGGCGATCGCGCCGCTGGGCGAGGCGCTCGCCCGGCAGCGGAGGTTCGTGGCCGACGCGAGCCACGAGCTGCGCACGCCGCTGACCCAGCTGCACACGCGGGCGCAGCTGCTCGAACGGCGGCTGCGGCCCGACGCCGACCCGTCGGCCCTGGCCGTCGAGGTGAGCCGGATGGTCACCGGGACCCGCCAGCTCGGCGAGGTGATCGACGACCTGCTCCTGTCCGCGCAGCTGAGGCAGACGCGCCGGCTGTTCGGCCCGGTCGACCTCGGCGCCCTCGCCGACGGCCTGATCATCGCCGAGAGCGCCCGCGCCGAGGCGCGCGAGGTGACCCTGGAAGTACGGCTCCGGGACCTGGGCCCGCACGTCGTGCGCGGCGTCGAACCGGCGCTGCGGCGGGTGGTCACCTCACTGGTCGACAACGCCTTCGGCCACACCGCGCCCGGCGGCCACATCACGATGACGCTCTCCCGCGACGGAGCCATGGTCGAGTTGGAGGTCCGCGACGACGGCGTGGGGCTCGACCCGCGGGACGCCGAGCGGCTGTTCACCCGGTTCGCCCGCGGGGAGCACGGGGCGGGCCGCCGGTTCGGCCTCGGGCTGGCCCTAGTGCGCGAGGTCGTCGACGGCCACGGCGGCACGATCGAGGTGGACGGCCGCCCCGGCGCGGGTGCGGCCTTCACCGTCCGGCTGCCCGCCGAGCGGACGGCCTCGGCCGCCCGGTCCGCCGGCGTCCAGTCGCCCGAGCCGTCCACCCGTACGGAGCGGTCCACCCGTACCGAGTCGGCGAACCAGGCTGAGCCCGCCGCCGACCCGGTCCGTCCGTCTCCGCCTCGACCAGTGGCCGCCCGGCGGTCTCCATCCCGGTGAGCCACAGCACGAGCGCCGCGGCGGAGACGGGGGCCGCGAGCGGGCAGAACCGTCCCTTTGCCTGACGCGTTACGAAACTTGGAAGGTTCGTTCCCTTGAATCATTCGTGTTTTTGGCGATAGGTTGGGCGGCATGACCGAACCCCGGACTCCGACCACCGCCGATGAGCTGCGCGGTGCCGGCCTGCGGGTGACGGCCGCCCGCGTCGCACTGCTCGAGACCGTCCGGGACGGTGACCACCTGGACGTCGAGGCGCTCGCCTCGGGCGTGCGCGGCCGCGTGGGTCATATCTCTCTTCAAGCGGTGTACGAGGCCCTCCACGCGCTCACCGCCGCGAGACTCGTACGCCGTATCGAACCACCCGGCAGCCCGGCCCGGTTCGAGGGACGCGTGGGGGACAACCATCACCACATCGTCTGCCGGTCGTGCAGTGTCGTCGCCGACGTCGACTGCGCGGTCGGCGACGCGCCGTGCCTCACCGCGTCCGACGACCACGGCTTCTCGATCGACGAGGCCGAGGTCATCTACTGGGGCCTGTGCTCCGACTGTTCCACCGCCCGTAGTTCCTGAGCATTGTGATTCGACTAGTCCGGAGGGGTTTCCATGACCGAGAACCATGACGCGATCGGCACTGAGCCGAAGACGGAGGAGGCCGGAGGAGGCTGCCCGGTCGCGCACGGGCGTGCCGCGCACCCGACGCAGGGCGGCGGAAACCGCCAGTGGTGGCCGGATCGGCTCAACCTGAGGATCCTCGCCAAGAACCCCGCCGTGGCCAACCCCCTCGGCGAGGAGTTCGACTACGCCGAGGCGTTCGAGAGCCTCGACCTCGCGGCCGTGAAGCGGGACATCGCCGAGGTGCTGACCACCTCGCAGGACTGGTGGCCGGCCGACTTCGGTCACTACGGCCCGCTCATCATCCGGATGGCGTGGCACAGCGCGGGCACCTACCGGATCAGCGACGGCCGCGGCGGCGCCGGGGCCGGTCAGCAGCGCTTCGCCCCGCTCAACAGCTGGCCGGACAACGGAAACCTCGACAAGGCGCGCCGCCTGCTGTGGCCGGTCAAGCAGAAGTACGGCCAGAAGATCTCGTGGGCCGACCTGATGATCCTCGCCGGCAACGTCGCCCTGGAGTCGATGGGCTTCAAGACCTTCGGCTTCGGCGGTGGCCGTGCGGACGTCTGGGAGTCCGAGGAGGACGTCTACTGGGGTCCCGAGACCACCTGGCTCGGCGACGAGCGCTACACCGGCGACCGTGAGCTGGAGAACCCTCTGGGCGCGGTCCAGATGGGCCTGATCTATGTCAACCCGGAGGGCCCGAACGGCACCCCGGACCCGCTCGCCGCGGCCCGCGACATCCGTGAGACGTTCCGCCGGATGGCGATGAACGACGAGGAGACGGTCGCCCTGATCGCGGGCGGTCACACCTTCGGCAAGACCCACGGCGCGGGCCCGGCGGACAACGTCGGCCCCGACCCCGAGGCCGCCCCGATCGAGGAGCAGGGCTTCGGCTGGAAGAGCACCTTCGGCACCGGCAAGGGCGGCGACGCGATCACCAGCGGTCTCGAGGTGACGTGGACGCCCACCCCGACCAAGTGGGACAACACCTTCTTCGAGACCCTGTTCGGGTACGAGTGGGAGCTCACGCAGAGCCCCGCCGGCGCGAACCAGTGGACGGCGAAGGACGGCGCGGGCGCGGGCACCATTCCCGACGCCCATGACTCGTCGAAGAGCCACGCGCCGACGATGCTCACGACCGACCTCGCGCTCCGCTTCGACCCGGTCTACGAGCCGATCTCGCGGCGCTTCCTGGAGAACCCCGACGAGCTCGCGGACGCCTTCGCCCGGGCGTGGTTCAAGCTGACCCACCGCGACATGGGCCCGGTCGTGCGCTACCTCGGCTCGGAGGTCCCGGACGAGGTGCTGCTGTGGCAGGACCCGCTGCCGCCGGTGACGCACGAGCTCGTCGACGCCGAGGACATCGCCTCTCTCAAGAGCCAGGTCCTCGCCTCGGGCCTGACGGTGTCCCAGCTCGTGTCCACGGCGTGGGCGTCGGCCTCCTCCTTCCGCGGCAGTGACAAGCGGGGCGGCGCCAACGGTGCCCGCATCCGCCTCCAGCCGCAGGCCGGGTGGGAGGTCAACGACCCCGACCAGCTGGCGACGGTGCTGAGCGCCCTGAAGAACATCCAGGAGACCTTCAACGCCGGCGGCAAGCAGATCTCGCTCGCCGACCTGATCGTGCTCGCCGGCGGCGCGGCCGTCGAGAAGGCCGCGAAGGACGCCGGCTTCGAGATCGAGGTCCCGTTCACGCCGGGCCGCGCGGACGCGTCGCAGGAGCAGACCGACGTCGAGTCGTTCGCCGCGCTCGAGCCGACCGCCGACGGGTTCCGCAACTACGTCGGGAAGGGCAACCGGCTGCCGGCCGAGTACCTGCTGCTCGACCGGGCCAACCTGCTGACCCTGAGCGCCCCCGAGCTGACGGTCCTCGTCGGTGGCCTCCGCGTCCTGGGCGCCAACCACCAGCAGTCGAAGCTCGGTGCCTTCACCGCGAACCCCGGCACCCTGACCAACGACTTCTTCGTCAACCTGCTCGACCTGGGCACGACGTGGAAGTCGACGTCCGAGGACGCGACCACGTTCGAGGGTCGCGACGCCACGGGCGAGGTCAAGTGGACCGGCACCCGCGCCGACCTCGTCTTCGGGTCGAACTCCGAGCTGCGCGCGCTCGCGGAGGTCTACGCGAGCGATGACGCCAAGGAGAAGTTCGTGACGGACTTCGTCGCGGCGTGGGACAAGGTGATGAACCTCGACCGGTTCGACCTCGTCTGATCGCTTCTGATCAGAACGTCCAGGCCGGCCCCGTACGGGCCGACCTGGACGTTCTCATTTTCCGGCGTCGGCCCCGCGGGCGGCCATGAGCGGGCCGAGCACGCGGGTGCCGGGGCCGACCCGCCCGCCGGGCCCCGGAAGCTGAGTCGTGTTGTGCACGGTGAGCGGTTCGCCGCAGTGCGCGCACGCGGCCACGGCGTGCGTGTCGTGGCCGCAGTCGAGGTGGTGGATGAGGGCCGGCGGCCCGGCGGGCTGGGCGTACCAGCGGTCGCCCCACTCCATCAGGGCGAGCAGTACGGGGTACAGCTCTTCGCCCTTGCGCGTCGCGCGGTAGTCGTCGCGCGGCGGGTGCTCCTGGTAACGCTCGCGGACGAGGACGCCCTCCTCGACGAGGCGGGTCAGCCGGGCGGCGAGCACCTTCCGCGAGATGCCCAGGTCGCGGGCGATGTCGTCGAAACGCGTCACACCGGTGATGACGTCACGCATGATCAGCGCCGTCCAGGCGTCGCCGAACAGGTCGGTCGCGCGCGCGATCGAGCAGGCCACGTCGGCGAGTCGGGTCCGGGTCACGCCCCGAATGTACCCCGAGTTCCCTCAGGAAACGAACCCTGTTAGATTCCTTTAGGGAACTCACTCGGGAGGCGTGGCATGACGGCACCGCACATCGAACTGGACTCACCCGACGCGATCGACGGACGCCACATCCGGGCGGTCGCCTTTCAGAAGGTGCGCGTGGAGTACGTCCAGCGCGTGCTGGAACGGCGCGACGGCAGGGCGCTGGTCGTCGGCAGCGGCCGGGGCGACCTGGCCGCGGCGCTCAGCGGGCTCGGCTTCGACGTCACCGCCGTCGACCCGTCGCCCTCCGCGACGGCGCTGGCGCGGCAGCGGCACGGCGACCGGATCGTCCACGAGACGGGCACGGCCGAGGACCTCGGCCACGAGGACGGATCGTTCGACCTCGCCTATTACGCCGACACGTTCGAGATCACCCCGGACCTGGACCGTGTCGTCGGGCACGCGGCCCGGGTCCTGCGACCCGGCGGTGCGCTGATGTACGACACGGTCGCGCGGACGCTCGTATCCCGGCTCATCTACCTGGGCGCCTTCCAGGGCGTTCCGCAGACGCGCATCATGCCGCGCGGGCGGTACGCCGCGGCGCGCCTGCGCCCACCGGCCGAGGTGGCCCGCGTGCTCGAGCGCCACGGCCTGCACGGCGAGGACGTCTGCGGTTTCAAACCGACCCGCCCGCGCGACCTCGTCACCGCGGTGCTCGCCCGCCGGCGCGGCCGCATCACCGACGACGACATCGCCGAGGCGTGCCCCTTCGTCCTCGACCCGGACCACCGCCCGGTCGTCACCTACCTGGGGTACGCCCGCAAACCGTAGGCCGGTGGATCACCACGCGACGCCCGGTGCGTCGCCCTTGCCCTGCCGCTTACCGACGGGAACGCGGAACGAACTCGTACGCCCGGTGGTCAGGTCGACCCGGTGGATGCGCCAGCCTTGGGTGTACAGCGCGAACCGGCCGGAACCATCCAGGGTCAGGCCACCCAGGCCGTCCGCGCTGCTCCGCAGGTGCGCGAGCGTCTGGGCGGCCCCACCGTCCAGCGGCCGTCGTTCGAGGCGCGACCCGGTGAAGACGAGCACCGCTCGGTCGTCCGGGGTGACCACTCCGTCGTACGCGTCGGGCAGGTTGGCGACCGGTCGCACCGCCGGGGCGAGTTCGGTGTCCGATCCCGTCGCGTCCAGCGTCTTGAGCGTTGCCCCCGTCCACAGCCACAGGTGACGCCCGTCCTTCGCCCAGCTCAGACCGGTGACGAGCGCCCCGTGCCCGGTCCAGGTGTGTCCCACGCCCGTGACGATGTCCACGACGACGACCCCGCCCGTGGCCATCGAGGTGTAGGCGAGCCGCCGGCCGTCCGGGCTCAGTGCGCACATCAGTCCGCCGTCGGGGGAGTGCGGACCGCCCGCCGGCATCGGCGCGCGAACCTTGCTGGCGGCCCCCGGCCGGCCCTGGTCGTCCAGACGCACCGTGTAGAAGGCGAAGCCGGCGCCCGGTCCGGTCGTGCCGGCGATGACGAAGGTCCGATCGTCCGGGGCCGCGGCGACCACCGACCACGAGGAGAAGATCTCCGGCGGCGTCTTGATCGTGTGAAGCACCCGCCCGGTCTCCGCGTCGAGGACGACGGCATGCGCGGGAATGTAGGACGTCGCGTCCTTGGCACTCGGCGGGTCGAACACCGCTTCCGGTGCGGCCGCCGCGACGATGAACTTCGGCGTTCCCGAGGGCCGCAAGGCCGGATCCACGGAGAGTCTCGGCGCTGCCAGCGGCTTCTGTGCCGCCACCGCTGTCGCCTCGCCGGATCGGACCGGCGGTACCGCCCGTTCGGCGTGGCCACCGCTGCAGCCGGTGAGCACGAACGCCGCGACGATCACGGATGACACCGAGAGCCGTACGGCCCGGCCACGTGACGTCATCGTTCTTTCCGCCTCCCCGCGCCGGCGGACGCTTCGCTCGCCCCCGAGATTGGATCATCGTTTGTCACCGAGCGGTGCCGCAAGGACGGCCGGTCCGAATGATCCCGCTTCCGCCGACCGTAAATGGAACAGCCGCGACCCGGCGGGGTGCGGCCTTCCCGATGTCACGGCGGCGATCTTCGCCAGAATGGGGCGTTCCATGCGAAAGTAACGCTATGTCACGCCCCATGCACTTTGTCGGTAGTCTGCCGCCGGACCTGTGCGGCTCCCCGCGGCAGGCCATGCGGTGGATCGTCGACCAGGCCGACGGCCACCGGCTGACCGCCCTGCCCTGCGACCTCGACTCCGACTGGATCGTCTCCTACCTGCGAGACCTCGCCGAGCGGCCGGCGTTCGCGCTGAAGCGCCCCGGAGAGTACAGCGGCTACGACGACATGCGCTCGTACGGCGTGCGCCGCGGCCACCGGCTGCGGCCGTCGGACGTGTCGATGAACCGCGAGGACCGGCTCCGGGAGATCCTGGAGGAGTTCCGCGCGCTGCGCGCCGAGCAGCCGGCACTCGCCGACGTACGGCTGCAGGTCAGCCTGCCGAACCCGCTCGACCTGGCGATCTTCGTGTTCGAGGGCCGGCCCTGGCGGTCCCTGCGGTACCTGCCGGTGTTCGCGCAGGCGACCGTCGACGAGGTCACCGCGCTGACCCCCGACGTCGGCCAGGACGTCGTGTGGCATCTGGAGACCCCGTCCGTCCTGGTCGGAATGGACATGGCCAAGCGAATGCCGGGCGGCCGATCCCTCGCCGCGCGGCTGCTGGCCCGCCAGGGCGCCGGCCTGCTCGCCCGCCTCCCGGCGGACGCGGAGGTGATCCTGCACCTCTGCTACGGCAACCTCGGGAACACCGAGCTCCTCGCCCCTCGGGACCTCGGGCCGGCCGTCGCATACCTCAACCTCCTCGCCGCCGGACTCCGCGGCCGCGGCCGTCCGCTGCCGCCGGTCCACATCCCGGCCGCGTACGGCGCGAACCCCGCGCCCCGGACGGAGGAGTTCTACCGTCCGCTGCGGCGGCTCGACCGCGAGTGGAGGATCATCGCGGGCACCGCTGCCGCGACCGACCCCGGAGGCGGCGTCGAGAGCCTGAGCCTCCTCGAGGCCGCCGCCGACCGCGAGGCGTACGCGGTCGCCACGGCCTGCGGCCTCGGCCGGCACACCGTGGAGCAGGCCGAGAAGGCGGTCGAGGCGATGGCCGCCGCGGCCGGCGCCGCCCCGCACTGACGGCCGACGGCCCGGGCGTCGTGGATCACGACGGCGCCCGGGCCAGCAGCTCCTCCATCACCGCGAGCTGCGCGTCCGGATGCGTCCGCATCGCCCACAGCACATGCTCGGCGCCCAGCGACCGGACCCGGGGCAGATCCTCCAGAACCTGATCCACCGATCCGGTCAGCGGCGCCCGCTCGTCGAGCGGCTTGGCCGTGACGGAGCCGTTGACCCGTACGACGAGCGGCAACGACGCCGGGTCGCGCCCGGCCTGCTCCGCCGCCCGCCGGAATCCGGCGACCGTCTCGTCCAGCTGCTCCCAGGACATGACGACCGGGTTCAGCCCGAGCCCCAGCCGCGCGGCGCGCGCCACCGCGGCCGGGGCGACGGCACCGGCGAGCAACGGCGGCCCGCCCGGCCGTACGGGCTTCGGACCGATCTGGGACTCCGCGATCTCGTAGAACTCCCCGTCGAACCGCACCGGGTCCGGCCCCCACACCGCCCGCATCGCCGCGACGTGCTCCGCGAACCGCGCACCCCGTCGCTCCGGCGGCACACCGGCCGCGGCGAACTCCTGCCGCATCCACCCCTGCCCGAGCCCGACCACCAGCCGCCCGCCACTGAGCACGTCGAGGGTCGCCAGCCGCCGGGCCAGCACGACAGGGCTGTGCAACGGACCAGGGATCACGCTGGTCCCGAGCCGGATCCCGCTCGTCCGCGCCGCGAGGTAGCTCAACGTCTCCAGCGGGTCATAGACGGTCGCGAACGCCCTCGGCAGCGGCGCCGACGGCGCGAACCCGCCGTACGAGACCGGCTCCACGACGCGCAGCAGCCGCTCGAACGTCCACACCGCCCCGAGCCCGATCCGCTCGGCCTCTTCCGCGAACCGGACGATCGTCCCAGGCGACGCCACCGACCCGTACGAAGGAAGATTGAGCCCGAAATCCATGCGCGTTCCAGCCGGCCGTGAAGAGATCGCTTCCTACGACGAACCTACCCGCGGTGGTGGGAGAGCACGAGTCCATCGAGTGGCCGGGCGTGCGGGGCGTCGCTTTCGGCGGGTCGTTTGGCGAGGGACTGAGCGTCTGCACGATGATACGTGCATGCGTCCCCTCATGATCATGACCGTCGCCGCACTCGCGCTGACGTCGGCCTGCGGTTCGAACGCCCACCCGGCCACATCGGCTGCCGCGGCGCCGGCCAAGTCGCCGAAGGCCGGCTCCGCAGGCCTTCCGGCGAACAACGCGAACGTTCCCGGATTCTCCGGGCCGGTCGCATCATCCGGCGGTGTCACGCACGCGTTCGGCGTGTGCCTGCATTCGTGGTACACCACCGCGAGCTCCGGTACACGGGTTCACGTGCAGTATCCCGGTCCGGCGAACATCAGCGTCGACCTGTCGATGGCGGACCAGTCCGAGCCGCCACCGGAGGCGCACCAGCAGTTCACCGTGACCAATGGGCAGCAGGTGAAGGACCTGAAATTCCCGGCGATCCCGCATGCCGGTTACCCGCAGGTCACGATGACGTCCGGGCAGAAGACGTTGATCTGTGACCCGGCCGAGCATTGATCCGGCAAGTGCGCGCGGCGCAGGTGACGTGATGGGAGTCAGGTAGCGGCGGCCAGATGGCGTGAGATGAAGTCACGCCAGAGGGCGGGCGCGGTAGGCCTGGTCTCGCTGTGCGTACCGGAGTAGCCGACCAGTTGTTTGTCCGGTGATCCCAGTCGATCGAACAGGTCCAGTTGGCCGTCCCGAGGGAAGACCTCGTCGTCCCACTGGAGGTGGAAGAGGGCGGGGGCGGTGACCCGCCGGGCGTCCTCCGCGACCCGTTCCGGTACGGCCAAGCCCTCGTCCATGGCCGCGCACTGCCGAAGACCGAACTTCCCGAAGACCACACAGCGAAGCTCGTCTCCCAGGGCGGCCGCGAGGGGAAGGCCGAACCGCGTCCCCATGGACATGCCCAGGTACCCGAGGCGGGACGTGTCCACGATGCCCAGCGTCCCGAGGACGTCCACGGTCGCCCGCCATTCGCCGGTCATCCGATCGAGGACGACCTCGATCCCCTCCGCCGCCATACGAGGCTGATACTCCTCGGCGGCCATCGGGGCGGGAACGCGGTCGCCGTGGTACGGCCCGTCGATCGCCAGTGCCGCGAGGCCGGCCTGGGACGCGAACCACCGGGCCCGGCTGACGATCCGCTCACTTCGTTTGTGCCCGCTGCCCCCGTGCCCCAGCAGGACCAGGGGAGGGGCGGAGACCGAAGGCGGTAGCCACAGGACGCCCGGAACGGTGCCCGCCGCCCGGACGAGCCGGAACGACCGCTCGACGACACCTCCGTCGGCCACCCGGCGTTCGACCCACTCCAGCGCCTCGTCCATGAGGACATCGAACCAACCGCGTCTGGAGAGCGCGCCTCAGTGTCCGCATATGGCCTGGCGTGCAGGATGAGCCCGGCGGCGGAGGCGTGCGGGAAGGTGCCGAGGGCGCCGCACCGTTCACCGGGTTCTGTTCGCCGAAGGCGCCACGCACAGCCTGGCCGGCCGGCCGCGCGACGAGATCTTCCAGGTGCTCGCGGCAGCAGCCGACCGGGCCTTTGACCTGCTAGAGCCGTCCCTGGGCGGCTACGGTGTCAGAGCCTGAGCGGACCGGACGCCGCCCAGCCTCCCGTCAGAGCTCGTCGATGAGTTCGGTCGCGCGGATGACGGCGGCGAGGGCGTCGGGGTCTCCCGTTCGCCGATGGACGTCGAGGCCGGTGTCCGCGAGCTTGATGACGTGCTCGTCTCCGTGCCGGACGGCACGGGCGAATACCTCTTCGGCCGAGTCCGGTGCGGTGGGCAGGCCGTGCCCGGGCGCGGGTGCGGCGGGGGCGTACGCGGCGGTCACGGCGGCGCTCGCGGCCCAGGCGGCGTACAGGCTCTCGGTCCACTGGGTGCGCGGCAGCGCGGGAAGGGCGCGGAGTACGGCCATGGGCGCGGTCGCGGCGTGGACCAGCATGACGGCCGAGCCGTGCGCGTTGGGAAGGTACCGCAGGGTGGCGGCGGTGGTCAGGTCGGCCAGGAGGTCCCGGGCCTGCTCGGCGTCGACGGCGGGTCGCAGCGCGGAGAGCGCCGCCGGCCATCCGGCGAGGTCGGTCAGCTGGCCGAGCCGGTGGTTGATACCGGCCTCCTGCTCGGGAACGCGCGGGACGGCGGCGAGGGCCGCCGCCGGACCGGCGGTGCCGGAGGGCGCGGTGAATCCGGCGACCTGCTGCCACCGGGCCGCCCAGTAGCCGAGGGCCTGGCCGAGCTCGGCCAGGAGGGGGCCGTCCTCGTGGTCGAGCAGGGCACGGACCGCGTGGCCGGTACGGATCACTCCGTGGGTGGCGCCGGCCGCGATGCCCGGGAGCAGCCGTGGCCACCAGGTCGCCAGCACCGTACGCCAGGGCTGTTCGGTCACCTCGCGTGCGAAGAACGCGAGCCAGTCGCCGAGACGGTGTGGGTCGCCCAGCGCCGAACGCCAGTCGTCGGCGGTGATGGGCGAGGAGCCGCGCGGCAGATCGTCCAGTCGGCGTGCGTAGACGTCGAGCCAGCGGTGGACCTGCCGCGAATGCCCGTGCCGGACCATGGCCTCGACCGCCATGGGCCCGTGATTGGTGAGCCAGCCCTCGAACTCCGGTCCGGTCTGATGGAGCCGTTCGTAGGCCTCTTCCAGCGTGCCGTTTCCGTCCATGTCCCCGATCGTCGACCACGGGTCGGCCCGCGTGCACCGGCCCAGAGACCGATCCGCCCTCGTCCGTCGGACCTAAGGCTCGTCAGACGCACACCGCGGAAGCGTTTGAGCCGACTGAAGCAGCGTTCGACGCCGGTAGATGTCCCGGTCGAAGCCGCAGCGGCGGTGCCCGTGCCGGACCCTGATCGCCAGTGGGTCGACCCGTTCGGGTATGACGCGGGCGATCCGCCGTGAGTGCAGGTAGGTGCGGATCTTGTCGCTCGAATAGCCCTTGTCGGCGATCAGATGGCCCGGGCGCATCCGGGGGCGGCCGGGACTGCGGCGCGGGACGCGGATCGCTTCGAAGACCTCGACCAGGCAGGTGCAGTCGTGGACGTTGCCGGGCGTGAGCACGAACGCCAACGGCAGGCTGCGTCCGCTTCTCCGGCCCCGCACCGCTCGCCTGCCTCACCGGGTTAGGGCGCGTCTCGAAGTCGGGTGTGGGTGGGCTGTGGCCGTTACGGCGTGTCGTGATCGGTAAGTAGCGAGGCCTCCGGTCCCAGGTTCAGCGACCAAACTGAACCTGGGACCGGAGGCCTCGTGGCCACCCTAGCGGTGAGGAAGCGGTCCGATCTGACCGGTGAGCAGTGGGCGCGGCTGGAACCACTGTTGCCGGTGGCCAAGGAAACGGGGTCGGCCGTCGAAGTGGACGAAGCGTCAGCTCATCGATGGGATTCGGTGACGGGTGCGGGTAGGCGCCCCGTGGCGGGGCGTGCCGGCGTACTACGGCTCCTGGCAGGCGGTGTACTCGGTGTTCCGCCGCTGGCAACGCGCTGGGGTGTGGCAGCGGATCCTCACCGGCCTGCAGGCGCGAGCTGATGCGGCCGGGTTGATCACCTGGGATGTCAGCGTGGACACCACCATCGCCCGGGCACACCAGCACGCCGCCGGGGCCCGCACCCGGCCCGATGAGCAGACCGAGCCTCCCGGCGGGGCCGCCCCCGAACCGGACGATCACGCGTTGGGACGCTCGCGTGGCGGGTTGACGACCAAGGTGCACCTGAGCTGCGAACAAGGCCCAAAGCCGCTGTCGATCGTGGTCACCGGCGGCCAGCGCGCAGACAGCCCGCAGTTCATCGGAGTCCTGACCGCGATCAACGTGCCCCGCCTGGGCAGTGGCCAGCCCCGGACCAGGCCGGACCGGGTCCTGGCCCCGGCAACCGTGGCTACCTGCGCCGCCGCAGCATTAAAGCCACGATCCCCAGCAAGGCCGACCAGGACACGGCCCGACGCCACAAAGGATCCAAACGCGGACGGCCACCCACCTTCGACACGGTCATCTACCGGCAACGCCACGCCGTCGAGTGCGGCATCAACCGGCTCAAACGCAACCGCGCCGTCGCCACCCGCTACGACAAGCTCGCCGTCCGATACGAGGCCACCATCCACATCACCGCCATCAACGAATGGCTCCACTCACTTCGAGACGCGCCCTAGCACTCTCCATCGCAAATCTGGCGGACACAAGATAGTTGCCTTCCGCTGGGCGATCACAACAGCTCCTGGACGGGGTCTGCGACTTCGCCGCCGACTCCTGCCGCGCCAACCCCTGGGCGCCAAGCTCTACGCCGATGCCATTGCCCGAGGCGGCCCACACATCAGGCGCTGGAAAGCGCCCGCCCACGCCGCTCGCTCCCGGGCCTTCGATACCGATATTCGGATCGCCCGACGAGACCGACTCTGTCGCTTCCTCCACGAATACGCCCAGGTCGTAGAGCGTTAACCCAATTACGGGCACCCACAGAGTTGACACGTAGGGGCCGAAAAGCGCGCAGACCCGAGCGGTGACGCTGTAGCTCGCAGTATCCCGAGAGCAGCATAGTTGGCCACCTTCGGCTGTCCGGGCAGCTCGTATCTGCCTCATCCGAAGGGTAGATTATGCCTTGCGAGGCTTGGAGATGACATGTCAGAGCACATCGTGCCGATTGCAATCGTCGTCCGCTTCACGTTGCATCCTGGAGCAGAAGCAGAGTTTGACGAACTCGTCGCAGCAACCACGGCTGGCATCCGGGCGTACGAGCCCGGCACGATCGTTTACACAGTCCATCGCGTTGACGGTGCCCCCCGAGAGCGCATCTTTTACGAGTTGTACCGGGACAGAGAGGCCCTCAACCATCATCAGGTCCAGCCGCACACTCGCCGGTTCATGGCCGAGCGCGAGCGGTTCCTCGAATCCAGGCAAGCCGATTTCCTCGCGTTGGCGGATGGCAAGGTGCCCGTCGGAGACCAGTCTCTGCAGAGCGCTACCGTGTTTATGGAAGGCCCTCTGGGTGAGTGACTCAGCTTTTCAAATCGGCTGCGCCTGGCGAATGATATCGACAGCCACAAAAGGGGCACGCATCCGGACGGGCGATCAAGCGCATGCTTCGCCACTGGCAATGTGGCTTGAAATTGGAGCGTGCGATACTCAAAATAATCCAGGCTGTCCAACCTCGAGGCCGAGTAAGGCCCGTAGGAGGTTAACGATCGCTAAAGCGAAGGATTGTGGGCTAATGGACAGTACAATTTATAAAATCAAAGGCGCCCTCCACTCGTGTTTGAGCGCATGCTCGTCGGGATCCTTCTCTGCAGCACCGCGATCATGCCTCGTATCGCGCTAATCGGTTTGGGCCATTGGGGGGTCAACTATATACCGCTTTTGGCTCGGCGCGGGGCGCTCGAAGCTCTGGTTGACATCGATCCGGCTGTCCTAAGTGCCGCACCAGCGTCCAACAATATCGCCCGATTCAAAACGCTTGATCACCTACTAGCAAAGGGTCCATTAATAGACGGCATAATTGTAGCATCGACGGCATCTACTCACTTTGACATCGCGGTCCGTGCTTTATCTTATGGTCTGGCTGTGCTCGTTGAGAAACCAGTAGCGCGGACGCTACGACAAGCCGCTAAACTCTATAGGACGGCAGCAGGCAATGACGCAACGCTAATGTCTGGGCATCTCCTTATTCATCACGAAGGCGTGCATTATCTATGGGAGCAAACTAGGACTGGGCAACTCGGCGAGCCTCGCTACTTGCGCTCAACTCGAATCGATATTGGGCGTGTGCGGTGGGAAGAAGACGTCCTATGGAGCTTTGCCGTCCATGACTTTTCCCTCGTGTTGACGCTCATGGGCCAAATGCCAGAGTCGCTTCTCGCGCAGAAGTATCGGCTTCGCGGTGCTCCACAAGCTGACCTGGCGACGGTCGATCTAAAGTTCCCCGCAGGAGCCCGTGCTGCAATCCACGTGTCCTGGGTTGGACCTGAGCGGGAGCATCGGCTATTACTGTATACGAGAAATGGTACTGCACGCTTCAACGGTGGCCAAGAGGGCAAGCGCGCCGTAATGGTGCATATGATGCAGTCTAATGAGAAGAATCACGGTAGCGCTATGGACAGTACCGAGCTCAATGTAATTGCTCCACCTATTGTCCGACCGCTTGATCGTCAGGTGGAGCTCTTCTGTCGCTACCTAGTTACTGGCAAAACGCCGCCCCAAGACCGTGCCATAGCCCTCGGAGTGATGAGCCTGCTCGAAGCCGCCGATTCTTCGTGCGTCGCCGATCGCGAGGTCCGCATTGGGCCATCCGACGACATTGACCCAAAGCTGTTCACACCCTCCAATAGCTGGCCGGATCCCGAAGATCCGTATCAGGATTCGTGGAAGCACTCTGATGGACGTTCCTGAAGCGCCGGCGGTGCCTCTTTTCGACAATAGTCATGAGCTTGATGCGATCTGGGACCCACTAATGATCGCAGTGTCAAATGTGTTGCGTTGTGGTGATTATATTCTCGGAAATGAGACCGAACAATTTGAGCGCGCTCTGGCCGCATGGCTGCAATGTGGGCACGCCATAGGGGTCGCCAGCGGCTCCGATGCGCTATATTTAGCGTTGGCGGGTAACGGTATCGGACCAGGCGATGAAGTAGTGACATCTCCCTTCACTTTCATCGCGACCGTGCAGGCTATCACTCGAGTCGGCGCACGTCCGGTCTTCGCCGACATTGATCCGCATACGTTAAATCTGGACGAGAGATTTGTTGAGTCGGTCATAACTGATCGAACCGCCGCAGTCCTGGTGGTCCATATCTTTGGTCAGCCCTGCGACATGGATACCTTCGGAACCTTGGCCGGGCACCGCGGGCTTGCCCTCATAGAGGATGCAGCGCAAGCACTCGGTAGCACGTGGCGCGGTCAGCGCACTGGAACGTTCGGGGATGCCGCCGCCATATCGTTCTTTCCGACGAAGACGCTCGGTGCTGCCGGTGACGGTGGTGCGGTAGTGACTAACGATGCAGATATCGATCAGAAAGTTCGCCGACTACGAATACATGGTGCGCTAGAAAAGTACCTGTATACAGTACTAGGCACTAACTCCCGCCTCGACGAACTTCAAGCTGCAATTCTGAACGTGAAGCTGCCTCGCCTTGACGCCTGGATTCGCCAGAGGCGAGCGATTGCAGATGCTTACTCCGATGCCATTCCCCGATCAGCCTGCCGTCCACTTGACGAAGATGAGCGCGCGAAGGGAGCATTCAGCCAGTACACTGTGCGCGTACCGGATGGTCGGGATTCGCTGCGTGACTACCTATGCCAAGCCCGGATCGGAACCGCAGTACACTATCCGCGGCCGCTACACCTCCAGCCAGCCCTTTCAATGCTAGGCTATCGGCAGGGCGACTTTCCTATCGCAGAGCAGGCCTGCCGTGAGGTTTTGTCGTTGCCCTGCTATCCTGGTCTCTCTGGATCTGCTGTGTCGCGCGTCGCTGAGATGATTGCAGAATGGCAGGTGAACGTGGGTGGCGGGTTATAGGTATGCAATTTGATGACTATAAGGCCTTGATCGATTGCCTCGCCGAGGCCGGTTACACCTTCCGGACATTCAGCGAATCTAGTGCCGTGCACTCGCATGAATCTAATGTGATCTTGAGGCATGATATCGATTTCTCGTTAGCGCTTGCCGCTCGGATGGCGGCGTGGGAGGCGCAGAACGGCATGCGCACATCGTATTTCGCTCAGGCGCGCTCACCGCTCTACAATGTCATCGCCCAACAGTCATGCGAGCAACTCGCCGCTATCGCTGAATGCGGTCATGATATTGGCCTGCACTTCGACCCTTCGTTGTACCAAATTATCGAACCCGTGCACGTAGCCAGAGAGACCGGCATCCTCCAGCTGGCAGTGCCCAGTTGCCTGACCACTCTGACGAGTCTTCATCGGCCGAGGCGCTCGCTGTCGGAGATCCAAAAGTGGACTGGCCGGATCGGCATTCATACGACATACGATGAGCCTTGGACGACCGCGTTTCTCTACTTCTCAGATTCGCGCGGGAGATGGGCCAATGGATCGCCGCTTGATTCGAGCGCGTTTCATGAACGTCGCAACCTGCACATCCTGGTACATCCGCTATGGTGGCTAGAAGCGGGAGAGACGCCAGCAGCACAACTGCGCAGCTTTGCCGGCCGTGCCGAGAATGCAACGTTGCAACAACTGCGCGAAAGCGCTGTTTCCATTGACATTTAAACAACTAGTGGAACGGTTGCCCTGATTTCTCAAGATTAGAGGCCGTTGTGAAACTATTCGCATTTGCTGGCGTCAGGCCTAACTTCGTCAAGCTGCAAGCCCTATTTGACGCCAACCGACGTCGCAAAAGTACGCTGCAGGCCCAAATCGAGGTATTGCAGGTTACCCAACACTACGATGCGTCGCTGTCTCGAGACATCGGCGCTTCGTACTGGCAGCACGTCGTCGCGCGACTCGAAACCGGCCAAGGTGGCGAACCGGCGTGCCTTAGCACGGCGATATATCAAAATGCTCAGCGGTGGCTCAGGGGCCACGCGTCGCCCTCTGATTGGGTAGTTGTCATAGGAGACGCCGAAGCCACCCTCGCATCGGCACTAGCCGCGTCAAACCTCGGCCTACCGCTGTGTCATATCGAAGCCGGCATGCGGATGCCGCTCGACTTCGGGCCAGAGGCCGTCATAGCACGAGCGACCGACTGTGTCGCAGCGCTGCGTCTTGCGGCCTCCCAGCGAACGTTCGCGCAGCTGCAAAAAGAGCGGCTCAATGGTTCGCACTTCGTGGGTGATCTCTATTTAGATCTAGTTCATGCCTGGCAGAAGACGAGGCCGTCGCCGACCCCGCGGGCCCGTCGACAGGTAGTCATAGCGCTGCACCACCTTCCGAACCACGAGCGGTACCACCAACTGGTGGAAGGTATAACCAGAGCGGTTCGGCGCCGGGGTATGGAGTCCATCATCGTGGAGCATCCGAAGTACAGATCCGCCGAGCATCGGAGCTATGTTCAGCGTGCGGATCGCGTAGTAGCAGCCGTCACTCATGCCGAAATGCTTGGGCTCGTCAACGATGCCCGGTGCGTCGTGACGGACTCCGGCGGTTTGCAACGTGAATCGTACTATCTTGGTCGTCGATGCCTTGTTCCTAGTGCCACTTGTTGGTGGCCTGAGTTGGTTGACGTCGGTGGGACGGTCTGCGTCGGCGAGAACCTTGAGCAGCTCGAAGCAGGTCTCTCTTGGGCCGAGGACCCTTGTCGGTTTAGCGCGGGAGATGGTGCCTTCGGCGACGGAATGGCCGGGACAAAGATACTCGACATCTTGTTCAGTCTTCGCTGAATCCGAGATTCACGCACCGTGTCGCCGAACTAGGGACTGTTTCCTGGATCATGTGCGAAGCCAGATCGCGAGAGCGGCGATGGTGACGGTGCCGAGGTAGACGTAGGCGCGTTTGTCGTAGCGCGTCGCCACGGCCCGGAAGTTCTTGAGGCAGTTGATCGCCCGCTCAACGACGTTGCGCTTCTTGTACCGCTGCTTGTCAAAGCCGGTCGGACGGCCACCGGCCGAGCCGCGCCTGCGGCGATTGGCCCGCTGGTCCTTCGGCTCGGGAATGGCATGCCGGATCTTACGTCGCCGCAGGTACCGGCGGTTACCGCGAGAACTGTACGCCTTGTCGGCACTCACACTGCCGGGCCGGGTACGAGGCCGGCCCGGCCCGATCCGGGGCACCGAGATCTTCTCCAGCACAGGCTGGAACCGCGGGCTGTCCCCGTACTGCCCAGGGGTGAGGACCAGAGAGAGGGCGGCACCGGCCGTCGGCGGAAAGGCGGATCTTCGTGCTGAAGCCACCGCGTGAACGGCCTAAGCACTCACCTGCTGGACCACCTCCGCCAGGCGGGCGGACAGACTCCGCAGTACCGGATCGCCCCGCTTTGTCCCGCCGTGGGGCCCCTTTTGAGGAGCAACCACCGGCGGGGGTGCCGGCCCGTGCGCCAGCAGCGTGCTGATGGGCCCGCGCCGTGGTGGAGTCCACTGACACATCCCAGTCGATCCCGCCCCCGGCGTCTTGGGCCGCCTGCGCCAGCAGCAACGCCCTGGTCCCATCGGCCGACCAGCGACGATGCCGTTTGTAGACCGTCTCCCATGGCCCGAAGCGTTCTGGCAGATCTCGCCACGGCACACCGGTCCGGGCCCGGAACAGCACACCGTTGATGACCTTCCGATGCTCGCTCCACCGGCCACCACGCCCACCACCACGAGGCAGGAACGGCCGCAACCGCTCCCACTCGGCATTCGTTAAATCCCCTCGGCCACCCACACCGACCAGGCTGAACGCGAACGCATGATCACGTCAGGAGATCCAGGAAACAGGACCTATGGAACCAAACCCGCCGCTGCGTGGGTCTGGAATCCTACGCACGATCCTCGACGAAACACCGAACGAGAACACGCCACCGCAAACGATCAACGGCTTACCTGCAGAAACAGGCTCGTGTGGTAGTCACCTCACTCCACCCCGCTAGCCGTGGCCCCTCTGCATGAGTGGTCAGTCGGATTGAGGCGACCAAACTCGCCAGATGAAGACACACGCGTGCCGAATGATAGTACAATCAGTTACCAGTAGGTGTCGACCAGGCTCCGAGGCAGCCGGGCGGCGCTAATGGGTTTCGGGAAAACGGAAATGAATGCCATAAATGTAGATACGCGAGTTTTGGCACGCTTGCATCCACAGCGGAACGGGCGAGGACTTAATATCTACAATCCATACTTTCGAGAAACGAATGCAAACGCAATATATGCACTATTTCATAACTCGGATCCAAAGAAGCTTATACAAGGGCTTCGAAGCTTAGGCTTGCCGGGGGCTGTAGTGGCTGGCTCGTTTGAAAGTGACCCCACAGTTCCGACGCTTCTCGACGAACTCCACCCGGTATCCGAAGAAGTCGGCGTTGTCGGAATGGTCGCATTCGAAAACGAAAAACTATGGGGCGCCTACCAAGGTGGCTTTGGTCTGCGTGACGCGATCGAGCGGATCTGCCCGGATTTTCGCCAGAGGAAACTCGTCATCATCGGCGCAGGAACGGTCGTACATGCGCTCCTTAAAGTTCTCCAGACAGATTCTACAGAAAGTCCGCGGATACGGATCTTCAATCGGACAGTCGAACGGGCAGAGAATCTGGCAGCTAAGTTTGCAGCAGTCGAAAGCGTATTGCCACTTGCGGAGCTGGCTGCTAGCGCCGAAGGTGAAATTCTCATTAATGCGACTAGCATCGGATCTCCGTGGAATGTCGGGGATAGCTACCATTTTTCAGAAGCGCTGCTCAGTAGATTCAGCTATGTCGTGGATGTGACTTTCGTACCTCTAGAGACCCAGCTAACGACTGATGCGGCGCGGCTTGGTCTAAATGTTTCGCCTGGACACCAGATGTTCCTGCATCAGGCCAAATTTGTCCTGAGAGAAACACTCGGACTGAGTATGAACGAATCTGTTTTCGAGCGCCTTATGCTAGCCGACTTTTCGACGAACTGGTCTTAGAGTGACAGGGAGAATGAGTAACAAGATAGCCCCTCAAGCCGCCGCGCCGTGGATTGAGATCGAAGCCGGCCTGCTATATCGCGATCTTCGTAAGAGCGATGGCGAGCCTATTGCTGTAGGTGATACCGTACGGGTCCATTACCAGGTGGCGCTTGGCGATATCCGCGAAGGCGAACCGCGATGGACGGACAGTTCTTGGGAAAGAACAGTACCGTTTCGGTTCCGTATCGGAGCCGGCGAAGTCCTCAAAGGTGTCGATGCTGCGGTAGTGGGTATGCGCGTGGCCAGCGAACGACGAATCGTGCTTAGCCCGGAATGGGCATACGGGGAGCGCGGACTGTCGGACATCATACCAGGTGCCTCGACTCTGACCGTTCAAGTCTATATAGTGATGAAGGAAGATTCGGAAGAGCTCGGAGGGTCTAAGGAATGACCGAGACAGGAAAAACTGTCGTCATAACCGGTGCCTCGGGTGCTATCGGATCTGCCGTGGCGAAGCGGTTTGCCGCTGAAGGCCATTCGCTTGTATTGAACTCTCATACGCGACCCGAACGCTGTGAGGAACAGGTGGATGAGCTTCGAACAGCAGGCGCAACAGTTTACCACCATAATGGAGACGTTTCTAGTCAAGATGGCGCAGCGGGACTTATGAGAGCCGCCGTTCGTGAGTTTGGCACGGTGGACGTACTGCTAAATATTGCTGGCGCTACCGTCGGCGGCGGCCCCGCTGACGATCTGGGGGCCACAGATTGGGAAGCTGCGTTCGCAGCGAACTTCTATTCAGCAGTATACTGCAGTCAAGCGGCACTCAAGGTGATGAGCGGCAGCAGGGGATGGATCGTCAATACTAGCTCGGTCCGCGGCCTTTGGGCAAGCGGCCGACCTGCGATTATGGCTTACAGCATGGCGAAGGCCGCCTTGGTCAACTATACAAGCACATTGGCGAAGACGACCGGCCCGGATATCTTGGTTAACGCCGTAGCGCCAGGTTTTGTTTGGACACCGAACTATGCTTCGATGCCGGTAGACCTCCGAAATTCGTTCGTTGAGGCGACAACATTGAAGCGTTTCATTACTGCAGGCGAACTGGCCGACAGTTATGTCTTCTTGGCCTCAACAACGTGCATTACTGGCCAAACAATCGTAGTGGATGGCGGGTTTTCGCTAATCATGAGCTGACATCTTTGGATTGCGATTGATATGCGCTGCGTTGCTTTTGTATACGACTTTCCACACTGGAAGTCATGGCATGGTATCGCGCATCTTATTGCATGCGGATTATTTTCTGAGCTGCTGGCTATAGGGGCTCCATATGTGCCCCTTGAAGCGGGTGCGTCGCCGAATCGTCATAAGACTAGGCATATTCCATCAGGTGCCGCGTCGAGTGCGTGCGGACCGAGCCGCGCTCGGTACATTTCTGCTGCCCACGATAGCCTCGAATGCACAGATATCCTGTCAGCGTTTAGGGCTGACATCGGAGTTATTCTAGGTGCACGCGCATTGCCGGAACGGGTGCTGGAAAGTGCCGACTGTCCGATCCTCAATGTACACCCAGGTGTTTTACCGCAAAATCGTGGTTTGGATGCGGTGGCGTGGGCCGTGCAGCGCGGCTGGCCGCAAGGCGTAACGGTTCATCAGATTACGCCAAGATTGGACGCGGGTCCGATCATGAGTATGGCGATACTAGAGAGCCTTGCGCCAAGCGATTGTATCATGAAAATAGTCGCGTGCATTAATGCACTTCAACTCGTGCTGCTGATGACTACCCTGCATAGGGTAGCGGCTGAAGACGGCAGTTGTAGAGGAATTGAAATCCAACATCCTGGGATGTATCATTCGCGTTACTATGGGTCGGATATTGATCTGATGGATCGGCTAGCGAGCTACAACGCCGCATATCCTAATATCTTGGGTAAATGGATGCGTGAGGAGGCGAGACTAGTTGAGCGCCTCGGAGAGAGGCTAAGTCTTGTTGAGGGGTAGACGGCGCTGGCGGTAGCTGATGATCACTAAGCCGAGTCCGCACAGGCAGCATCCTATTGTGGCCGACAGGAGTTGGCCCGGGTCAAAGACAAAGGCGCCGATGAGGGCTGCGATTACAGGCGAAGATACCGCGATGATGCTTGCGGTTAGGGGAGACAGTGATGTCTGGGCCATCGTTAGAAGCGAATTGCTGAGTGCTCCTACTAGTGCAATGCAGACGGCTGGTTTCCATGAACCCGTTATCGCCGTTCGCAATGTGGACGAGCTGTGTAGTATCGCTGGTGTCAGCAGAACGATCGCTCCGGCGCACGACACCGATACATAAGCTTGATGGGCTATGGCCTCTCTCAACGATCGATGGAAAACCGCGCGGTTGTTGGCGACAATGTAGCCAGCAAACGCGAGACTGCTGAGAGCGGCCAGAAGGTCGCCGGACTGTAGCTCCCTACCATCCCAAAGAGCCAACAAACCGGCGGTTACACATACCAATGCCGGAACGTCAGCGGCGTGGACCCTTTGGCGTCTCGTTATAAGAGACAACACCAGAAGTTCTAGGGGATAGAGGGACGACAGGATGACGGCGTGCGACAAAGAGGTAGTTGCGATAGCTTCAAAGAAGGTGAGGCTGTAGGTTGCGAAGCAAAGCCCTGCGACTAAAGTGAAACCTGACGGAAATATGCTGCGGCTATCTAGTAGCCAAATGATCAATAATAGTAGAATGCCCTGCCCGGAGAAACGGAGGATCAGTAACGTTGCGACGTCGGTCGGTGGTAGCACCTTCATGACTATTGGCGGCGCGCTGCCGGCGAGAGCGGATCCAGATGCCAGGATAATAGGAATCTGCCGCGACATAGGTGTCAATCCCTTCAAAGCGTGGAGACTATGTTTTGCCACTTCGGCCCTGAGCTGGACCGTTGATGCCCTCCTCGCTTGTGTCATCTGATGCTCGAACGTGATCGAGGCAACGCCGGCCCTGGCACTGCGTCTTCTGTAGGTGTTGTAGAAGTCGACGATCCAGGTATTGATCTTGATGCGGGCTTCGGCCCAGGTGGCGAAGTGCTACCGGTGGACGAACTCGATCTTCAACATCGAGTTGAACGCCTGGCGGCGGCATTGTCGAGTGCGTACCCGGCCCGGCTCCTCGACTGCACCACGCCCAGGGCACCACAGGCCGTCGCAGTGCGGGCCGCGGTGTACTCCCGACCCGCCGTAGCTGTGGAAGATCCCCCCCATCGACGTCATCGTCGCGCGTGGCGACGGCGATCTGCAGGGACGCATCGTGATGCCCGCTCGCTGCGTGGCCGAGCATCCGCTTCGAAAACAAATCCTCCACCGTCGCCAGATACAACGTTTCCTCGCCGGTGTCGATCTGGGTGACGTCCGTGCACCGCAGCACATCCGGCGCCACGGCGGTGTAGGTGCGGCGTACTAGGTCAGGTGCGGCTGGCCGGCGACCCTGACGGGTCAAGGATCCGCGTCGCTTGGGCGGGCGACCGGCCAGCCCGAGTTCGACCATCTGCGCAGCGACGGTGTTGACCGAGATCTTCCAGCCCGCCTCCCACAGGTCACTGGTGATTCGTGGTGAGCCGTAGGTGCCGTCCGAGGCGGTGAACGGCCGCTCGATCTCGGCATCCAACCGGGCCCGCTGTTGCTTGCGGGCGGTCGGTGTGCGGTTGATCTGCTTGTAGAACCAGGACTCAGACATCTCCGAAGCCCGGCAGGCGATCGTGTGCTGGATGCCATGCTCGGTCCTGCAGGACGCGATGAATGCCGCGACGATCACCCGTTCATCGAGTCCTTCACCCGCAGGACCACTGATCGCTTGAGCACCTCACGCTCTATCTCAAGCTCAGCGCGTTCCTTCTCCCGCTCGGCTTTTTGACGAGCGTGCTCACGAGCAACCTCGGCCTTGAACCTGCGCAGTTCGGTCAGCCCATAGCGTTCGGCGTCCTTCAGCGCGCCGACCCCGCCCTCACCGCCGCGTTCGCGGTCGGCCTTCACCCAATTGTGAAGCGTGTGGGGGTTGATCCCCAAATCCCGCGCGACCTGCTTGCCGGTCTCCTTAACGATCCGCACCACCCCGGCGCGGAACTCCGAATCGAACCGGCGTTTCTTATCTCCCACGACCCAACCATCTCTCTGGTCCAGGTCTCCACGCTACGAGGGGAAGCACATAGGTGATAATGTATCATGGCAATGTGTGTCTGAGCCTTCCCGAAGAACGCGCTTAGCTCGTCGGCGTAAGGAGGGTCAAGTGGCTTCCGATCCTGCATCTGGCGCAGGCGGCAGACTCGCCCACGAGCTGCGAAGTCTGCAGGCTGGTGGACAACAAAGCGACCTCGACGAGGCACTGACGGCCTATCTGCGCAAGGTTAAGGCACGGCTTGGTTACACGGACGTTATTACCGGTCCTGGACGGCGGGATCGTGTCGCCCTCGACGAGGTGTACGTACCCGTTCCGGTGGACGTCGCCGTGTCTGTGACCATACAGGATGGCGTCGTGGCGGATGCGTGGCTTGAAGACAATTCCGCAGCGGCTTCGGATTCGCCCCAGTCATATGCACGGGAGCGTGGCGCTGCCCGTACTGCTACTTTCGACGCCGCGAACCATAAGGCTATGTCTCAACTTACCGCTGTTATCACGGAGGCTATATCGCGGGGAGTTGATGCTGATTATATGGATCCTGCGACACGCCCGCTTATAGCTGCTCCGCCGTGGTATGACGGCACACGTCAGCGTTTCTGGCCTCTTTGTGCCGAGGACGCCGCACACCTTTGGGGTCGCCTGATACTACTCGGTGCGCCGGGTAGTGGCAAAAGCACCTTCTTGCGATATGCAGCGCAGGTCGAGGCCTCTCGGTTGCTAGGAGCGGATGATCCACCGGCTGGCCACATGCTAGGGATGCTCAGGCCGCCGATGGTGCCGATCTATGTAGAGCTCCGCAAGGTTTTTAGCTACGGCGACGGTATCGACGTCGATGACGTTGTCGACGAGAGTCTCCTTTGGAATTACTTGAGTTACGAGTTCGATCGTTTGAGTCCGTCGCCAGTAAGCTCGATCTTAAGGCGAGAGGCGCTGCGTGGCCAGGCTATTATCATGCTTGATGGCATAGACGAGATACCAGTTCCGCAGGGCCGAGGATCATTAACAAAGCGTCGACGTCAGATTCGTGACTTGGCTCGCGCCCTAAATGTCATTTGTCCGAAGTCGCCCATCATGATGTCTGGCAGAGATTACGCATATAGAGACTGGATTATTGAAGGGTTTCAGCGTGTTTCGATCATGCCGCTTCGGGCCCAAGACGTGCGGCGCTTGCTTACCAATCTCGGCCGAACCCGTGCTTTAGCTCAAAATGAGTTGAGCACTGAGATCAATGCGCTAAGCGACGCGCTTGACATGGTGCCAGAATCGTTGCGGAACTATCCACTGTTTGTCTCGCTTATGGCATCGCTCTATTGGACGCAAAGCCGTAACGCACTACCAAATACACGTGCGGACCTCTACCGGGAAAGCATTGACCTGCTGCTCGAACGGTGGACATCCAGCGCCGCGGACGAGCCGCCACTGACAGAGTTGCTTGGCTGCACACGGCAGGACATTGAACATCGACTACGCCGAGTAGCGTACGAGACTCATTGCCAAGGGGCCGGTGCCGAGGTTGGTGCAGTCGATATTGAGTTTTCAGTACTCGTCACAGAGCTATTCCGGCTTGGAGCCCAGACCGACCCTCATAAGGTGCTGGCGTACCTCTCAGAGTATGCCGGCGTCTTGATCGCGCAAGACCCAGAGCACTTCCGTTTCGCGCATCGAGGCTTCCAAGAATACTTTGCCGCAGGTTATATGGCGGCCCTACTTGACGAGGCTGATGACACGGATGACAGCTGCACGGCATCCCGAAAGGTAAGGCGCATCTTTGAAAGCTCGCCTTTGCTCTGGCGCGAGCCTTGCCTGATGCTCGGTGAAATCCTCAACGGCCAGGGCGGCCGGGATAAGGCGTGGGACCTGGTGGCCGAACTGGTTCGGCGGGAGACGTCTGAGCCGAGCGACCAGCAATCGGCTGACTGGAATCTTTGGCTGGCCAGCCGTCTAATCTTTGATAGCAGTATGTACCGGCGCATGGGTATACGCGAAGCTCCCCTGATCGACGATCTCAGGCATAAGCTGCCAGGAATCATGAGCAGCCGTAACCTACAAGCACCCGAGCGCGTTGACTGCGGATATTGCTTGGGAGCGATCGGAGACCGCCGTCCGGGTATCGGCGTGGACGAAAGTGGTGTGCCGACGCCGACGATGTGCTGGATTCCAGCAGGTATCTACACCATAGGAGCGACGGACGATCTAGCTGCTCAGATCTCCGAACAGCCCTGGGCTCGCGGCTGGGCCTTTGGACGGGAGATGCCCGATGGAACCCTTGAACTACGGGACTTTGAAATCGCTCGCTATCCGGTGACTGTGACGCAATTCAAGGCGTTTGTCGACGCGGCGGACGGTTATCGTGACGACGCATGGTGGCTACCTGCAGGAATTGAGTGGAAGAGGGATCGCCGAGAGGTGAGTCATCTCCGCTCCAATAGTATTGGTAATCTCCCGCAAACTCATGTCAGTTGGTACGAAGCGCATGCTTTCTGTCGCTGGCTCAGCGCTCGGTCAGGTTTTTTCTATCGACTGCCGACAGAGGCTGAATGGGAAGCGGCTGCTCGATACAGCTCCATCGGTTGGTTTCAGTGGGGGGACGAGTTTGATGTTCAGGCATGTAACTCGGCGGCATCGGGCTTCGGTCACGCTGTGCCAGTTGGTTGTTATGAGGGGTATCTCGGTCCTCGCAGCGAACTGCCTACCGACCTGTGTGGCAATATCTGGGAGTGGACGTCCACGGCTGCGACCGGAGCTAATGGAGAGGAATTCGCCTATCCTTACCGGCCTGATGGCAGAGAGAATGAGATGCTCTCACGTCCAGGTCTGTACAGGGTTGTCCGGGGTGGATCTTATATAAATCCGCCGTTCCTGTTGCGTATCACCTATCGTGGGCGCGACGAGGCGACGGCTCAGATCGGGCGGGCGGGCTTTCGGCTAGCCAGGTCACTTTATCGGGAGCGCAAAGATGACTAAAGCTGGGTCATGGCGTTTTCTAAAAGACGTTCGAGTCTGGATGCTAGTCGGTCTTATCGCGGGTATTGCGCCGGCGGCGTGGTATGGCGTGTACCAAATTTTTAAAAATGAGAAAACATGGCTTACGTCCAGCTATATGATCCAATTGATGGGCGGTTGGCTCGCCACCGTGATGGGGGTTGTGATTGGTCTGCCGATAGCTGCCTGGCTTGCAGATCGGGCATCGGCGGCTGAACGGCGAAAGCAGAGGCAGCAAGAGGAGCGCCTGGCGGCTGATATGCGGGCTCGGACATTGACAGTCGTAGGGCGGGAACTCGCGTCATCGCTTCCAGGGCTCCAAGAGATGGCCAGCGGCACCCTTACGCGGTTTCACTATAACGTGGGCCGGTGGAACGCGTTGACCTCGAGCGGCGACCTGAAGTGGATCCGAACACTGTCCGTTATTGATGATCTTGCCGAAGCCTACGAGGCGCTTGAGGTAGTCAATGTGCTTGCGAGCAGCTGGCTCACAAGTCTTGGCACACATAGAATTCCTGGCGAAGGGCCGCACTTGGCCAGGCAACTAGCTGTCGAAGCTGCGAACGACGCGACCGCTGCAATAGAGAAGGCACTCCAGACGGTCGATGCGGAGCTGCCGCAACCGGTCTCCGCCATGGAGCGGCAGTCAAAAGTGTAATAGTTTGTGTCGATCGCTAGTGGACCTGCCGCGAATGCCCGTGCCGGACCATGGCCTCGACCGCCATGGGCCCGTGATTGGTGAGCCAGCCCTCGAACTCCGGTCCGGTCTGATGGAGCCGTTCGTAGGCCTCTTCCAGCGTGCCGTTTCCGTCCATGTCCCCGATCGTCGACCACGGGTCGGCCCGCGTGCACCGGCCCAGAGACCGATCCGCCCTCGTCCGTCGGACCTAAGGCGCAAGATGCTCGGCCGCCTGCTAGGGGCGTGCGTAAGGCCGGGTCATGATCTCCATGTTGTGGCCGTCCGGGTCGTCGAAGTACGCGCCGTGGCCGCCGTACAGGTCGTTGGTCCGGCCGGGTTCGGAGTGACGGGGGTCGGCGTAGTACGTGACGCCGGCCGCTTCCAAGCGGGCGATCATTTCGGCGAACCGCCCCTCCGGCACGAGGAACGCGTAGTGCTGCGGCTGGACCGGCTCGTCGCGCCTCTCGAAGTAGTCGAGCGTCACGCCGTTGCCGAGGTCGATGGGCAGGAACGGCCCGAACGGCGCGCCGACCTCCAGGTCCAGGATCCCGGCGATGAACTCGGCCGACCGCCGCCGGTCGCTGGCGTAGACGATGGTGTGGTTCAGCTGAACGGCGGTGGCGGAGTGGCCGTGCTGGTCATGCGTCATGTGATACCTCCCCAGTGCTCATTTTCCGGTGCCCTGCGTGGGCGTCGCCCGGAAGGTGCTGAACACTTCCAGGATGGGCCGGTGGCGTCAGTTCGGGATGGTCTGGGTCGTGGCGTAGGGCGTCGAGGACCACGTTGACGGCCGCCCGCGGCGGTGAGCCGCGGCGGATCGCCGCGGTGATGGTCCGGGTGACCGGGGCGGCGAGGCCGCGGGTGGCGACCCGGTACCGCGGGTCGACGGCCAGGCCCGGCAGCAGCGCGATGGAGAGGCCGGCCTCGACGTGCTGCATGGTCAGCAGGTAGTTACTGAAGCGGCACACCACCCGCGGCTCGAACCCGGCTTCGCGGCACAGGCGGGTGGCCAGGTTCGCCATGTAGGACTGGGGCATGTCGAACGCCCACGGCTCGTCCGCGAAGGCGGCCAGGTCGGCCGGCCCGCGGCCCGCGGCGGGGTGGCCGGGCGGCATCACCAGCACGATCGGGTCGGTGGCCAGCGGCACGATGTCGAGGTCGGGTCCCAGCGGCTGCTCGACGAAGTCCGTGGTCGTGATGATCACGTCGACGTCGCCCACGCGCAGGGCGGGCATGCTCTCGTGTGGTTCCAGCTCCAGCAGTTCGACGTCGAGATGCGGGTACGCCTCGGCGAGCCGGGTGATCGCCGGGACGGCCAGGCTGTGGATCGCGCTCTGGAACACGCCCAGCCGGACGAGCCCTGCCGGTTCCTCGCCGAGGCCGCGCAGCTCCGCCCCGACCACGGTCATGTGGTCGAGGATCTCCCGGGCTCGCCGCGCCAGGATCAGGCCGGCCGGGGTGAGCCGGACCCGCCGGCCGGTGCGTTCCAGCAGCCGCGTGCGCGTCTCCGTCTCCAGCACGGACAGCTGCTGGGACACGCTCGACGCGCTCAGGTTCGCGGCCTGGGCGACCGCGCGTACGGTGCCCAGGGTGTCCAGCTGAACCAGCAGCCGCAGCCGCCATGGGTTGAACATCACAAGCCCATTGTGCGGTTCTTCCGAACAGGACCGCCGGGATCGTGAGATGGACGTGTCACTCGGCGGGCTCTTACGGTCGGGGACATGGCTGTTCCGACCTCCGCCCCGCTGTCCGCCGAAGCCTTCTGGGTCGACGCCGACCGGCATCTCGTGCGTTACTCCGGCGCCGGCGAGTTCACCGGCGAGATCATCGACCGTGCCGCCGGGAGCTTCCTGTACACCGAGGACGGCCGGAAGATCCTCGACTTCACCTCCGGCCAGATGAGCGCGATCCTCGGCCACTCGCACCCGGAGATCGTGGCCACCGTACGGGAGCAGGTGGCCAGGCTCGACCACCTGTTCAGCGGCATGCTGAGCCGTCCGGTCGTCGACCTCGCCCGGCGGCTGGCCGAGACGCTGCCGCCTCCCCTGGAGAAGGCCCTACTGCTGACCACCGGGGGCGAGTCGAACGAGGCCGCGATCCGGCTGGCCAAGCTCGTCACCGGCAAGCACGAGATCGTGTCCTTCGCCCGCTCGTGGCACGGCATGACGCAGGCCGCGGCGTCCGCGACGTACAGCGCGGGCCGCAAGGGCTACGGCCCGGCCGCCCCGGGCAACTTCGCCATCCCCGTGCCCAACGCTTACCGGCCCGACTTCACCACCGCCGACGGTGAACTCGACTGGCGGCGGCAGCTGGACTTCGGCTTCGAGCTGATCGACGCCCAGTCGGTCGGCAGCCTCGCCGCCTGCATCGTCGAGCCGATCCTCAGTGCGGGCGGGATCATCGAACCGCCCGAAGGTTACTTCGCCGCGCTACGGGAGAAATGCCACGAGCGCGGCATGCTGCTGATCCTCGACGAGGCCCAGACCGGCCTGTGCCGCACCGGCGCCTGGTACGCGTTCCAGCGCGACGGCGTCGTCCCGGACATCCTCACGCTGTCGAAGACCCTCGGCGCGGGGCTTCCGCTCGCCGCGGTGCTCACCAGCGCCGAGATCGAGCAGGAGGCCCACGACCGCGGCTTCCTGTTCTTCACCACCCACGTCGCGGACCCGATGATGGCCGCGGTCGGCAACACCGTCCTCGACGTGCTGACCCGGGACCGGCTGGACGAGCGCGCCGCCGAGCTCGGCGGCCTCCTGCGCGACGGCCTCGAGGACATCGCGCGGCGGCACCGGGTGGTCGGGGACGTCCGCGGGCGCGGCCTGCTGGCCGGGCTCGAGCTGGGCGCGGACCCCGAGACGCAGCGCGGCTCCGACGAGCTCGGCGGACTGGTCACCCGGCGCTGCCTGGAGCTCGGCCTGCACATGAACATCGTGCAGCTGCCGGGCATGGGCGGCGTGTTCCGGATCGCGCCGCCGCTGACCGCCACCGAAGCGGAGATCTCCCTCGGCCTGGCCATCCTCGACCAGGCCATCGGCGACGCGACCACCCTCACCTGATGCCTCAGCCGGTCGCGGCGCGCAGCACCGGCAGGACGTCGCCGGCGAGACGCTCGGCCTGGGACCGGGCGTCCTCCTCGGGAAGCCTCGTCCTGGCCCACCTGCCCGACCCGCAGGACCCGTGACCGGCTGGACGGACTTCCTCATGGACGAGAAGCCCGACACGACGAGCGAGACCCGTTCTTGATCACCAGCGGTTACAGTCGGGGCGGCATCGGGAGAGTGAGGAGAGGCGGATCATGACCACAGTGGTCCGGCGCGGCTCGTACGGGGTGGACGCTCCATACGTCCTGTTCGGCCTGGCGTGCGGTGCGGTGGGGTTCGTGTTCGCCGGCGTCGGCGCCGAGATGGGCCCCGGAATCGCTCTCGCCTCGGTGTTCTTCCTCCTCGCCATCGTGATGGCCGTGGGCTTCGGGCTGTACCTCAACGCGACGCGGCGCGGGAAGTTCCAGGTGTGGTCGGAGATCCTCGACGAGCTCGCGCTGCACGGGGACGAGCAGGTGCTGGACCTCGGCTGCGGTCGAGGCGCGGTGCTGCTCATGGCCGCGGAGCGGCTCACGACGGGTCGCGCGGTCGGCGTCGACCTCTGGCGTACGGTCGACCAGTCGGGGAACGCCATCGACGTCACCGAGCGCAACAGCGTCGCGGAGGGGGTTCGCGACCGGGTCGAGCTGCGGACCGGCGACATGATGGCGCTGCCGTTCGGCGACGGGGAGTTCGACGTCGTCGTCTCGAACCTCGCCATTCACAACATCAAGTCGGCGGAAGGACGGGTGCGGGCGATCGACGAGGCGGTGCGCGTGCTCTGCCCGGGCGGCCGGCTGGTGATCGCGGACATCGTCGCCGCTTCCCAATACCACCGTCACCTCACCGAGCTCGGCGTGGCCGACCTCCGGATCCGGCCCCTCGGCCCGCGGATGTGGTGGGGCGGGCCGTGGATGGGCACCCGGCTCGTCAGCGCTGCCAAACCGGCGGACTCCTGACGGACCCTCTTGGTACGGTGCGCGCCATGGTCGATCACGTGTCCCCGCTGCTGGACCGGATCCGCGAGGATCAGGCGCTCACCACGCTCATGGCGTGCCTCGAGTTCGACCTCGGCGGCGCCGACCATGTCGAGTTCGTGAGACTGGCCTCGGGTGACCGGCTCGAGCCGGTCGCGGGCTGCGGCGCGGGCGGCACCTACTTCCTCTGCGGGGAGGGCGCAGGGGAGGACCGGCCGGTGCTGTACGCCGACTCCGAGGGCAGCGCCGGTCTCCTGGCCGACGACCTGCGCGGCGCGCTCACGATCCTCGTCGGTCTGCCGACGTGGCATGACTGCCATTTCGCCCGCCCCGGAGGCCTGGACGCGACCACCGCCGAGGCCGAGAGGTTCCACCGGGAGCGGCTGGAGGACGACCCGGACTACCCCGACGACAGCGCGACGGTCGCCGACGCGCTCGGCCTCGAGCTCGCACCGCGCCCCGAGCTCATCCGGCGGCTGCACGCCGCCTGGTCGCGGACCGTGCCGGACTACGTGCTGCTCAACGAGTGGGACGGCGCGTACGAGCTGTTGTTCTGACCGGTCATCGGCACGACGGGCACGGGGTCGCCCGCTACAGCGACCGGGTCAGGTGGACGATTCGCTCGCCGGTGCTCAGCTGCCCCGTACGACCGCTGGGTCGAAAGCCGGTCCGGTCGTAGAGGCGAAGGGCACGGTGGTTGCCCTCCCCGGTCCACAGCTGCAGCGACGTGTGGCCCTGACGGAGCGCCTCCTTGCGCACCGCGTCGACCAGGAGCTCCCCGATCCGATTCCCCCAGTGGTCGGGGCGGACGAACACCATGGAGATGTGACACAACCCGGGTACGACGCCGCCCGCGCCGTCTTCCTCCCGGCCCGATTCGGCCGCCGCCATGCCCACGAGTTCTCCGGCGCGCTCGGCGACGACCACCAGCGCGGCCGGGTCGGCCAGCTTGGCCTGAACCCGGGCGACGCGGTCCGGGCCAGGCGTCTTGCCCCTGGCCGCGTTGGCTCGCCGCCAGACCTCCAGGGCCGCAGTGAGATCACCGGGCCGGGCGACGCGGGTTGCGATGCTCATTCGACGGCCACCTCCGGATGCGAGCGTAACGACGAACGGTCCGCTCCAGCATCGGCCCACCCGCCCGTCCGCCCACCCGCCCGTCCGCCCGCCCGTCCGCCCGTCCGCCCGTCCGTCCGCCCGTCCGTCCGCCCGTCCGTCCGACCGCGCGACCGTCCGATCGATCGACCGGGAGACGGCCGCTGCGGCGGCGCGATGGCCGCTCCGATGTAGCGATGACCGTTCCGGCGACGTGATGACGGTTCCGGCGACGTGATGACGGTTCCGGCGACGTGATGACGGTTCCGGCGACGTGATGACGGTTCCGGCGACGTGATGACGGTTCCGGCGACGTGATGAACGTTCCGGCAGCGTGATGACCGTTCCGGCGGCGGTCCCGTTGGATGGACGGGGCCGCCGCCGGAAGGGCGCTCAGCGGGACAGGATGTGGTCGCGGGCCTCGGCGTAGCGTTCGCGGATCGCCGGGACCGCGTCGGCCTCGTACGTCTCCAGGCCCTCGCGCTCCCAGCGCGGCGGCTCGGCCGCTCCGGACAGCGCCCAGGCGGCCTGGGCGGCCGCGCCCTCGGCGACGTACTCGCCGGTGGGCGGGACCAGCACCGGCCGGCCGAAGACGGTCGGCGCGATGCGGCGTACGGCCTCCGAGCGGGCGGCGCCGCCGATGAGCAGCACCCGCTCGGCCTGGGCACCCTGGGCGAGGAGCGCGTCGAGCCCGTCGGCGAGGCCGCACAGCATGCCCTCGATCGCCGCCCGTGCCAGGTGCGCCGGCGTGGACGTGGCGAGGCGCAGGCCGTGCACCGAGCCGGTGGCGTCCGGCCGGTTCGGCGTGCGCTCGCCCTCCAGGTACGGTACGAGCACCAGGCCGTCCGCGCCGGGCGGTGCGGACAGCGCCAGCCGGGAGACCTCGTGGTGGTCGACGCCGAGCAGGGCTGCGGCGGCGTCGAGCACGCGGGCGGCGTTCAGCGTGCAGACGAGCGGCAGGAACCGGCCCGTCGCGTCGGCGAACCCGGCGACGTCCCCGGCGGCGTCGGCGGACGACCGCTCCGCCGCGGTGAACACCGTCCCGGACGTGCCCAGGGACACCACCACGTCGCCCGGCCGGATACCGAGGCCGAGCGCCGCGCCCATGTTGTCGCCGGTCCCGGCCGACACGAGCGCGCCGGCGGGCGTCCGGCCCGCGGCCTCGGCCGGGCCCAGGACGCGCGGCAGCGCCGGGACCCGCCCGAATGCCATCTCCAGCAGGTCGGGCCGGTACTCCCCGGTCGCGGGGGACCAGTAGCCGGTGCCGGACACGTCGCCCCGGTCGGTGACGAACTCGCCGCTCAGCCGCCACGTCAGGTAGTCGTGCGGCAGGCACACCGACGCCGTACGGGCGGCGGCGTCCGGTTCGTTCCGGGCCAGCCAGCGCAGCTTGGTCACCGTGAACGACGCGACCGGCACGCTGCCGACGGCGTCGGCCCACTTGGCCGGACCGCCGAGCTCGTCGACCAGATCGCGGGCCGCGTCGGCCGATCGGGTGTCGTTCCACAGCAGCGCGGGCCGTACCACCTCACCGGTCTCCGACCGGCACACCATGCCGTGCTGCTGCGCCGCGACGCCGATCGCCGCGACGTCGTCCAGGCCGCCCGCCTCGTCGGCGGCCTGCCCCAGCGCGTCCCACCAGGCGGTGGGGTCGGCCTCGGTGCCGTCCGGATGCGCGGCCTGACCGGCGCGCACGACCCTGCCGGTGGCGGCGTCGGCCACCACCACCTTGCACGACTGGGTCGACGAGTCGACCCCGGCGACGAGTGTGCTCATCTTCTGACCCCGGCCATGAGTGTGCTCATCTTCCGACCCCCGCCACGAGCGTGGTCTCTCGCCATGAGCCTGCTCATCCTCCGGCCTCCGTCACGAACGTGCTCATCAGCGCCTCCGGGTCACCGGGCGCCGAGGAGGTGCTCGACGGCCAGCTGGTCGAGGCGCTCGTAGTGGTACCCGCGCTCGGCCGCGGCCTCGAGGTCGAAGTCGTCCTCGGCCAGGTTCTCGTACGTCTCGCCGGCCGCGAGGGTCGGCTCCGCGAGCTGGTCGACGCGGGACGCGGCGAGCGCCTCCTGCACCTCCGGGTCGGCGCGGAACGCGCGGGCCCGCTCCTTGAGGATGAGGTAGGTGCGCATGTTCGCGGCGGCGGACGCCCAGACGCCGGAGATGTCCTCGGTACGGGCCGGCTTGTAGTCGAAGTGGCGCGGTCCCTCGTACCCGCCGTTCTCCAGCAGGTCGACGAGGAAGAAGGCGCTTTTCAGGTCGCCGTGGCCGAACACGAGGTCCTGGTCGAACTTGGGACCGTGCTGGCCGTTCAGGTCGATGTGGAACAGCTTGCCGTGCCACAGCGCCTGCGCGATGCCGTGCACGAAGTTCATCCCGGCCATCTGCTCGTGCCCGACCTCGGGGTTGAGGCCCACCATGTCCGAGTGCTCCAGCGAGCCGATGAACGCCAGCGCGTGGCCGATGGTCGGCAGCAGGATGTCGCCGCGCGGCTCGTTCGGCTTCGGCTCCAGGGCGAAGCGGATGCCGTAGCCCTTGTCGGTGACGTACGTGGCGAGCAGGTCGATGGCCTCCCGGAACCGGTCGAGCGCCACCCGTACGTCCTTGGCCCCGTCGGACTCGGCGCCCTCGCGCCCGCCCCAGAACACGTACGTCTTCGCGCCCAGCTCGGCGGCCAGGTCGAGGTTGCGCATGACCTTGCGGATGGCGTAGCGGCGGATGTCGCGGTCGTTGGACGTGAACGCGCCGTCCTTGAACACCGGGTGGGTGAACAGGTTCGTGGTCGCCATCGGCACCTTGAGGCCGGTCTCGTCGAGCGCCGTGCGGAACGCCGCGATCGCCTTGTCCCGGTCCGGCTCGACCGCGAGGAGGTCGTCGTCGTGGAACGTCACCCCGTAGGCGCCGAGCTCCGCGAGCCGGTGCACCGCCTCGACCGGGTCGAGCGGCGGCCGGGTGGCGTCGCCGAACGGGTCGCGCGCCTGCCAGCCGACGGTCCACAGCCCGAAGGTGAACTTGTCCTCAGGGGTGGGTTCGAACATGTCGTCTCCTCAATTCGTCCAGGCTCTGGACTAATTAAAACCCGCAGGTGCCAAGTGTCAACAGGGGAGACGTTCAATGATTAGTCTGGGAACATGCGGAATGAGATCACGCCCGTCCGGCATGGCACGATGCGCGCCCGCAACCTGGCCGTCGTGCTGGGCGAGATCTCCCGTCGGCAGCCGGTGAGCCGTGCCCGCCTCGCCGACGTGACCGGCTTCACCAAGACCACCGTATCCAGTCTCGTCGCCGCGTTGAAGGACGCCGGCCTGGTCCGGGAGGACGGCCCCGTACGCGACGGCGAGCGCGGCCGTCCCGCCACGGCCGTCTCGGTCAACGGCGACCGCGTCGCCGGCCTCGGCCTGGAGGTCAACGTCGACTACCTGGCCGCCTGCGTGCTCGACCTCGGGCGGCGCATCCGGCACCGGCACATCGTCGCCGCCGACAACCGGGACCGAGACCCCGGCCGCGCCATCGGCGCGCTGACCCATCTCGCCGAGCAGGCGATCGCGGCCGCGGGGGAGCAGGACCTGGCGGTGGCCGGTGCGGTCGTGGCGCTACCCGGCACGCTCGACCGGGCGACCGGCCGGGTACGCACCGCGCCCAACCTCGGCTGGCGCGACGTCCCGGCGGAGGAGCTCCTCAAAGCCGGCCTGCCACCGCTGGCGCTGCCCGCCGACCAGGACAACGAGGCGAACCTCGCCGCCCTCGGCGAGCTGTGGTTCGGCGACGGCCCGGCTCTGGGCTCGTACGTCCACGTCTCCGGTGAGATCGGGATCGGCGCGGGCATCGTCGTCGACGGCCGGGTGTTCCGCGGCGCGCACGGCTACGCCGGCGAGCTCGGTCACATCGTCGTCGACCCGGCGGGACCGCCCTGCGCGTGCGGCGGCCAGGGATGCCTCGAACAGGTCGCGGGCCAGGAGGCGATCCTTCGCGCGGCCGGCCTCCCGGACATGACGGCGACCTCCACGGCCGGCCCGGACGGCCCGCTGTCCGCGCTGGTCGGCCTGCTCGAGGCGGGCGACGCCCAGGCGCTGGCCGCCGTACGCCGCGCGGGGGAGGCACTGGGGCAGGCGCTCGCCGCGGCCGTGAACCTCCTCGACCCGGACACCATCGTTCTCGGCGGCATCTTCTCCGCGCTCGCCCCGTGGGCGCGCCCCGCCGTCGAGGCGGCGCTGTCCGGCGGCACGGGGGTCGTGCGAGGCTCTCCGCCCCGCCTGGCCGTGTCCCGCCTCGGCGGCGACGCCGCCGCCCTGGGCGCCGCCGCGTCGGTCGTCGAACGCGTCGTGGACGACCCCGCCGGCCTCATCACGACCGGATAAGGCGGGATGACGTCAGGCGAGGCCGCTGTCAGGTGGGTTTGCTGCCGTCGTTGGTCGCGACGAAGGACAGTTGCTGTCCCGGCTTGCCGGCCGGGCGGCGTACGCCGTTGACACGGATCTCGACCGCGCCGCCATCGCTGATGCCGACCTGCAGGCGGGGCTGGTCGGCGATGAACGTCTCCCCGTGCTGGAAGGTCCGGTTGACCAGGATGTCGGAGTTGCCGGGGGTGCTGACGAAGATGTCGCACTGCTTCCCGGTTACGGTGATCATCAGCACCGGCGGCCGGCCCGACGGCGATGAGTTCGCCGACGATGACGACGACGCGCCCCCGGAGGCCGCGTCGGTCGCACCGGACTTGGTGTTCAGCGCGTCGAACAAGGCGTAGGCGCCCACGGCCAGGAGGGCGAGCGCCACGACCACCGTCGTGACGGCGAGCGTGATGCGCGCGCCGCCGCGGGGGTCACTGCGGTGTCGTGCCATCGGGGGAAGAGTAGCGTGACCTGCACATTCGTGAACAGACCGGGTTTTCCGCCGAGGATCGCAAACCGCCGCCGGACGCGCTCGCGATCGCACCGGAGCAGGCCGCGGGTGCGCTCGCGATCGCGCTGGAACAGGCCGCCGGGCGCGTTGACCCCTGCCCGGCATGCGGGCGCCCTGGCCGCCGGCCAGATCGGAGTCCGTACGCTGAACGGCCACGTACCCGCCGGTAGGCAAAGCCTTCCGGAACATCGCAGGCCCGGCGTTGCCGCGCTTCGGATCCGGGGAGAGCCTCGGCATCGGCGACATAACCCCACCCGTTGGAGACGCCGTGTTCCGTTCCCGTATCGCCGCGTTGCTCGGCCTCACTCTCGCCGTTCCCTTGGCCGCGTCCGCTCCCGCGAACGCCGCCGCCGGACTTCCCCGCCCGGACCATGTGGTCGTCGTCGTCATGGAGAACCACTCCTACTCCGAGGTCATCGGTAACTCGTCCGCTCCGTACATCACCTCCCTGGCGGGCCGGGGAGCGAACTTCAGCCAGTCCTTCGCGGTGACGCACCCGAGCGAGCCCAACTATCTGGAGCTGTTCTCCGGCTCCACGCAGGGCGTCACCGACGACAGCTGCCCGCACACCTTCTCGGCCGCCAACCTCGGCTCCGAGCTCATCGGCGCCGGGCTCACCTTCACCGGCTACTCCGAGAGCATGCCGTCGAACGGCTACACCGGCTGCACGAGCGGCACGTACGCGCGTAAGCACAACCCCTGGGTCAACTTCACGAACGTGCCGGCCGCCGGCAACCTCACCTACGCCTCGTTCCCCAGCGACTACACCACCCTGCCCACGGTCTCCTTCGTCGTGCCGAACCTGTGCGACGACATGCACGACTGCTCCGTCGGCACCGGCGACACCTGGCTGAAGAACAACGTCGACGGGTACGCCCAGTGGGCCAAGACGCACAACAGCCTGCTGATCCTCACCTGGGACGAGGACGACAGCAGCATGAGCAACCAGATCCCGACGGTCATGGTCGGCGCCGGCGTCACCCCGGGCACCTACAGCGAGCACATCACGCACGACAACGTGCTGCGCACCGTCGAGGACTTCTACAACCTGCCGTACGCCGGTAACAGCGCCGGCGTCAGCCCGATCACCGACGTGTTCGGGGGCGGCGGCGGCCAGAACACCATCACGGTCACCAACCCCGGCAGCCAGTCGACCAGGAAGGGAACCGCGGCCTCGCTGCAGATCCAGGCGAGCGACTCGGCCGCCGGCCAGACCCTCACCTACCGGGCCTCCGGCCTCCCGAGCGGCCTGTCGATCAACTCGGCCACCGGCCTGATCACCGGCACGCCCACCGCGACCGGCACGAGCACGGTCACCGTCACGGCCACCGACACCACCAACGCCTCCGGCTCGGCGACCTTCACCTGGCGGATCACCAAGCGCTGACCACCCACCAGACCGTTGAGTGGAGGTTCGGGCCGATTCCGCCCGAACCTCCACTCCAACGGCTGTGATCAGATCGCGATCAACTGGGTCGGCGCGGGAACATCATTCCGGGTAAGGGGCGACCAGGGTCATCGGTGTGCGCGCCACATCCAACGCTTGCTCGGGAAAACGATCACCGGCCGTGTAGTACCGCGCCCTTGTCCGCCCAACGGATGTCAGCACGCCGGAAGCCACGAGATCGCGCAGGTCGCGCTGCGCCTGCTGCAGACTCAGACCCTCGGCATGTTCGTAACGCAGGCGGCGTACCCTGCCGGTCATCGCCACGTCGTGGAGCGCGGATACGACGCGCTCGTCCATTCCCTCGGCCTCGGCGAAGTCGGACAGGACTCCCCAGACCCGACCGGAACGCTCGAGTCGGTTGCGAACGGTCTGGGCCTGCTGGTGGTACGCCGTGAGGTTGAATCGCACCCAGCTGCTCACGTCCTGGTCGGGAAGGTACTCCGCGCCGCGCCGGGCGAGCTCTCGGTAGTACTCCCAAGTGTTTCCCGGCCGCCCCAACCACGCCTCGATCGACGAGAACTCCGGCGCGAGCGTGCCCTCGCGCGCGATCATGAGTGTCTGCAGGGAACGCGACATCCGGCCATTTCCGTCCGCCCAGGGGTGGATCGACACCAGGTGAAGGTGCGCCATGGCGGCCCGTACCAGCGGATGGGCGTCGTCCTTCGTGTTCAGCCAGTCGATGAGTTCACCCATCAGCCGGGGAACCTCGCGCGCATCGGGTGCCGTGTAGGCGGCGATGCTCGGGTCCCGGGCGTCGGTGACGTAGACCGGACCCTTGCGCCACTGGCCGGCAGGCTTGCGCGGGGTATGACGGTGCCCTTGAAGCATCCAGTGCAGCGCGTTCAGCAGTCCCTTGCTGTAGCAGAAGTCCTCGGCGTCGAGGAGGGTCTGGATATAAATCATCATGCGCTGGTAGGCGAGCGTCTCCTCGCGGTCCTCTTCGGAGACGTCGACGTCGCGCTCCCCCTCCATGAGGTCTTCGACATCGACCGTCGCCACCCGGAAGCCCTCGATCGAGTTCGACGCGGCGACGGCATCGGCGGTGAGGAACTTCGGCAACCCCTCCGTCCACTTCGTCGGCGTCGCCCGTACCTGATGACGCAACTCGAGGCGCATGCGCTCGATTGCGTCCAGGACGCGTTCGTCGGCGGTGGCCAGCACAGGAGTCGGAAACAGCATGTGCTCATGATAGGGTGACGTAATCACCACGTCAAACACTCCGGCCGTCGGCCTCTGGGGCGTCCGAGGGGTGTTCGGGGCAAGTGGTGACGATAAGGGTCGGTCAGGAATACGGAAAGCGACGATCGGTGGCTTGTTTCCGTTTCGTGATCATTGTCGGGACAACCGGGTGATGAAGAGGTTCGTCCTCTCTCTCGCGTGAAGATCACGCGAATCCATCATTCGACCCACAGGTGATTACTTTGCGACGTATCACCCTCGGCATCCTCAGCGCTTCGGCGGTGATGTGCACGCTCACAGCCGTGCCGCCCGCGCTGGCCGAAACGGCGGCTCCTGGCGCCTCTCAGGCGCGACTCGACCAGAGGCCGCTCTCCTTCAGCCGCTTTACCGTCTCGTACGACCCGTACGGGAATGTTACGGCCGACGGAGCTCTGCGCAGCGATTCCGCCATTTCTGACGCGCTGCCGCTCACGATCGAGTACTCGCCCAACGGGAAGACGGGCTGGTCCGTCAAGAAGACCGTCAATGCGGACACGAGCGCCAACGCGTTCCACGCCGCTCTCAACTACCTGGCGTCCGGCTACTGGCGGGCGCGGTTCGCCGGTGACACGACCTACCAGGCGGCGACCAGCCCGGTGCGCAAGGCCTGGCGCTGGCGGACCGAGATCCACTCCTTCAAGGTCTCGCCGAAGAAGGTCCGCAAGAAGGGGTACGTGACGGCGAGCGGCCGGCTGATCCGCTGGACGACGATCAACAAGCACGGCGGTTACTCCGGCCGCAGAGTCCGGATCATTTTCCGGTTCAAGGGCCAGAAGACCTGGTACCACCTCAAGTGGACCAAGACGAACAGCAAGGGTTACTTCAAGCAGAAGGTCCACGCGTACGGCAGCGGTTACTACGCCGTCCTCTTCGCCGGTGGCAAGGACACGTTCGCCACCTCGTCGGACAACACGCCCTACGTGAAGACCTACGGCATCGGCGGCGGGTCCGTCGCGGCGCAGGCAGCTCCCGGTCCGGTCGTGACCTGGACGCCGTCCTCGTCGTCGGCGGTGTCCGCCACGGCTCCGCTGCTCTCGGCCCGCCGGGACTGATCGGAGACACCGGGCCTCTCGAGGCCGACCGGGCGTCGCCCGTCCACCACCATGGACGGGCGGCGCCCGTGTCGCAGTGGCCCGACGTCCGCTACGTTGATCATGATTCGTGAGGGAGACTCATTGCCTCGGCCGGCGAGTGAACGAGAAGGGGGCCCGATGACGATGGACGCGATGGTCCCGGACGGCCTCGACATCGCCACCCCGAACGTGGCCCGCATGTACGACTACTTCCTGGGCGGCAAGGACAACTTCGCCGCCGACCGCGAGGCCGCGAGCCGGATCCTGAAGGTCTTCCCCGACACCCCGGTGGCCGCGCGCGCCAACCGGGACTTCATGCGCCGAGCCGTGCGGCACCTCTCCGCCGCCGGGATCTCCCAGTTCCTCGACGTCGGCTCGGGACTGCCGACGCAGGGCAACGTGCACGAACTCGCCGCCGACGCGCGCGTCACCTACGTCGACAACGATCCGATGGTGCTCTGCCACGCGCGGGCCCTCCTCGGAGGCGCGTCCGACGTCTCGATCATCCAGGCCGACCTCCGGGACCCCGAGTCGATCCTCGGCCACCGCGACCTGAACCTTGACCTCTCCCGGCCCGTGGCGCTGCTGCTGGTGGCCGTGCTGCACTTCGTCACGGACGACGAGGCGCCGTACGACATCCTCGCGCGGTTCCGCGACGCGCTGCCCTCCGGCAGCCACGTGGTGATCTCGCACCTGACCACCGAGGGCGTTCCGGAGGAACACGTGCGGGCCGGTCGCGCGGCGTACCAGAACGCGACCGCCCCGATCGTGCCCCGCTCGCGCGAGGGCATCCGCCGGTTCTTCGACGGCCTCGAGCTGGTCGACCCCGGGCTCACCCGCATCGCGGAATGGCGTCCGGACGATCCGAACACGCCACGCTCGCACGGTTTCGCCGGCGTCGCCCGCAGGCCCTGACCGCGTCTCCCCGGCCCGCGCGGGTCACTCTGGAACGTCGAGGCCGTACACCCGGATGGCGTTGCCGGCCAGCACGAGGGCGGCGGTCCCCTCGTCCGGGCAGAGTGCGGCGACGGCGCGGGCGTTGGCCGCGATGCCCGGCACACCGGGCCAGTCGGTGCCGAAGATGAACCGCCGGGACAGCCGCGCGAAATCGTAACGACCGTAATACTCGGGCAGCCGGCGCGGTGGCAGTCCGGACAGCTCGATCCAGACGTTGTCGCGGGACAGCGCGAGGAACGCCGCCGCGTCGTACCACCAGCCGCGTCCGCCGTGGGCGAGGACGACGTTCAGCGTCGGGAAGTCGCGCAGCACCGCGTCGAGCAGCGCCGGGTCGGCGTAGGAATTGGTGGACCCGGGGAAGCTGCTGGTGCCGCAGTGCACCACGACGGGAACGCCACGGGAGCGGCACACCTCGTACGCCGGGTACAGCGCGCGGTCATCGGCGGCGAAACCGCCGTGCACGGGGTGCAGCTTGAGCGCCACCGCGCCCAGTCCGAGTTGGCGCTCGAGTTCCTCGGCGACGGGAAAGTGGTAGTGCGGGTTGATGTTCGCGACCGCGCGCAGGCGGCGCGGGGCGTGCGCGGTGAGCGGCAGCAGATCCTCGATCGGCTGGATTCCGGTGGTCTTCGGGCTGTACTCGCAGAGCATCAGCGCGATGTCGACGCCTTCGGTGTCGAGGAGTTCGACGAACCTCTCCGGGATTGGTGTGCCGTCGGAGTCGAAGACCCGGTCGAGGACGGCCGCGTCGCCGAACTCGGCGGCCCAGCCTCGCCAGGCGGCCTTGAGCGTCGGCAGACGGGCGGGATGCGTGTGGGCGTCGATGAGCGGCCGGCCATCGAGCACGATGTGTTCCTGCCTTTTTGTCAGCGGGCTCTACAAAGGGTCAATTATGCACCTGGTTTATGTAGAATTAAGTGTGACCGCTCCGCGACCCACGCTGACCCGACGGCATGCCCTGGGCGAGACGAGCGCGCGTTCTCTGCTGCTGACCGTACTGGGGGAGTTCGTCCAGCGGAACCCAGAGCCGGTATGGACCGCGACTCTCGTCGAGGTTCTCGACGAGCTCGGCGTCGAGGAGAAGTCCGCGCGGCAGGCCCTGGCCCGTACGGCGGCCGACGGATGGCTCTCCTCCGAGCGGGTCGGCCGGAGCGTCCGCTGGTCCCTCACCCCTCCCGGGCTGCAGCTCCTGGCCGAGGGCGCGGAGCGCATCTTCACGTTCGGTGCCTCGACCACCCCCTGGGACGGGGTGTGGCTCATCGTCTACGTCTCTGTCCCCGAGTCCAAGCGCCGGCTCCGGCACAAGCTCCGGACGAAGCTGAGCTGGGCCGGCTTCGGCTCGCCCGGACCGGGGATGTGGATCGCGCCGTCGTCGGTGCGCGAGGCGGAGGCGCGTTCGGTCATCGAGGGCCTCGGCCTGCAGTCCGGCGCCATGTCGTTCACCGCGCGGTTCGCCGGGGTCGGCAGCGAGCGGGCGATGGTCGAGCGGGCGTGGGACCTGGAGGGTGTGGCCGCCCAGTACGAGGCGTTCATCGAGACGTTCAGCGGCCTGCGTCCCGCCTCCCCGGAGTCGATCATGCTGGCGCAGACGCGGCTCGTCCACGAGTGGCGGCGGTTCCCGTTCCTGGACCCCCGGCTGCCGTCGGCGCTGCTTCCCTCGGGCTGGATCGGCGATCAGGCCCGCGAGCTGTTCGACGCCCGGCACGGCGAATGGGACGCGGTCGCCCAGCAGCGCTGGCGCTCCCTCGCCGCCGGATAGAACGGTCCGAGAACTCGCCGTTCATCGGCCGTTTTTCCGGGGTCGAGCACCGAAGTTCGCGTTCTCCCAGGTAAGCGGGCATTCCATTCAAGATCATCAAGGGTTATGGTGATCATCGAAATGCTCCACCAACCGAGGGAGAGGATCCCGATGGCGGCAGTGAAGAGCAGTGTCAAGCAGGTCCGGTACGTCATGGGCGCGATGACCGCCGTGTTCTTCGGCTCCTGCAGCGTCTCCTGATCCAGCGGCGTGCGGAGGGCCGCTGCCCTCCGCACGCCACTCCTTTCCCTCGCTGACGCTCTAAGGAGATCAGGTGCTCGAGGCCGGGATTCGCCAGGTGCGGGTGGCGCTGGCCATGGTCCTGGGGCGGCCCATCAATCCACGGCTGGTCGAGCGGCTCGTCGAGGACGCGCTCGCGACGATCGAGGAGTTCGGCTCCCCGGGTGACGACGTCGAGCAGCTGATCGACGGCCCGTTCGCCGACCCGGCCGAACGCCGGGACCTGCAGACCCGCGCGCTGCAACGTACCGCGCGCCGGTTGGCGCGGCGGTCCGTCTTCTACCGGGAGCTGTTCGAGGCGGCGGGCGTCGAGCCGGGCTCGCTGACCCCGGACTCGCTGCGGAACATCCCGGTCACCCGCAAGGCGGATCTGGTGACCCGGCCGCGCGACTTCATCTGCGGCGAACCCCAGATCGTCACCCAGACCACCGGCACGACCGGAGCGCCCGCCCGGGTCTGGCTGTCCCGCTACGAGATCGAGCTGTGGCCCGCGCTGATAGCCCTGTCACTCGTACTGCGGGGCGAGGCCCGGCCCGGCGACTGCATGCAGATCAACATCAGTTCCCGGGCGACGGCCGCGGTGCAGGAGGACATCGAGGTCTTCCGGCTGGCCGGCGCGGCGACCCGGGTGGTCGGTCAGGTGCCGCCGGATGAATCCCTTGATCACCTGCTGGACACCGCCGGGGTCACGCCCACGCTGATCAGTGCCTACCCCAGCTACATCGCCCAGATGGTGTCCGCGGCGCGCCGTCGCGGTCTCGGTCCGGCCGACTTCCGGCTGCGCGGAGTGTTCCTCGGCGGGGAGGTCCTGTCGCCCGCGCTCGCACAGGCGGCGCGCGAGACGTTCGGTGTGGACCAGGTCGGCGACGCCTACGGGATGACGGAGACGCTCCCGGTCGGCGGCCGGATCTGCCGCCGCCACCACCTGCACCCGGATCCGAACATGGGGTACACCGAGGTGCTCGACCTCGAGACCGGGGAGCCGGCCGAACCCGGTCGGCTCGGCACGCTCACCGTCACCCCATATTTCCCCTACCGCGAGTGCATGCCGGTCTTCCGCTACGACACCCGCGACGTCGTACGGGCGCTCCCCGAACGACTCGACTGCGAGCTGGCCGGTATTCCCGCCGTCTCACAGGTCCTCGGCAAGGCGAACCGGCTGCTCAACACGGCGGCGGGCCTGGTCACGCCCCGTGACATCATCGAAGCCCTCGACGAACTGCCGGGTGCGGAGTGGCCGGTGCGCCACCGTGCACAGGTCGTGGACGGGAAGCTGCACGTCACGGTCGTCTCCGAGCATGCGTCCCCGGTGGACGTCACCGAGCGGCTGGGCACCCGGGGGATCGACGCCGTCGCGGAGGTCGTACGCCTCGGGCCCGACGAGGCCCGCGCGCTGTGCCCGCTGCGCTGCGACCTGGAGGAGAAGTCCTTCGTGCGGGGTGCGGCATGAGCGAGCGGAGCGAGCGAATCAATAGCACAGCGCCCCTGATCACTCCTCCGACGCCGGGAGGTCGGCCGGGGTGGGTTGGTCGGGCGAGGAAGGAGGGCGCATGAGCGTGCAGACGCTCTACCTGGCGGGTGTCAACTCCGCGTTCGCGCTGGCGGTGCCGCTCGGCGCGGTGCTGTACTTCCGCAAGGTCCGCGTGCCGCGCCCGCCGGTGGGTACGTTCAACGGCCGAGACATCGCCGTGATGATGGGCTTCGTCCTCGCCCTCCCGTTCCTCTACCTCGCGCTCCCGGGTGCGGCCCTCCCGGTCGTACTGTGCCTGGTCTTCGCCGGTGGGCTCACGGTGGGCTATCAGCCGGTCGTCGCCCGGAATCTCCTCCGGTGGAGCGCGATCCTCGCGCTCCTCGCGACCGACTTCACGAGCCGGCTGCTGCTCGGCGGAAACTCGCCCGTCTACTGGCTGGCCAACAGCTGCGTCGTCGGGCTCATCGTCGTCTCCGCCACGAACCTGAACGTCCAGGGCGGCATGCGGCTGCGGAACATCGCGTGGTTCGTCCTGCTCCTCGGAGCGTACGACCTGACGTTCGCCACGGTGCTGCCGCTCACCCAGCGACTCGCGGACGCCATCCAGGGGTATCCGTTCGCTCCCTCAGCCGGGCTCCGCGTCGGCGACCTCGGTGCCGTGATCGGCATGGGCGACCTCCTGGCGTACGCCTTGTTCACCACGGCGGCGTACAAGGCGTACGGCGCGGCCGGACTGCGTACGGCGCTGCCGTTGGTGGTCGTCTTCGGGGCACTCGCGCCGGCGGTGGCCCCGCCCGTCATCGGCTGGCTGACCGGGCACACTCCCTCGCTCATCCCCGCCCAGGTGTGCTTCGCGCCGGCGGCGTTCATCGGCTACCTCGTGCTGCGGCGGCACGGTCCGGAGCGGCGGATGCGGGACTACCTCGCCCCTGCCGAGGCCCGGCCCACGCCCGCCATGGCGGGCGCCGCGGAGCCCGCCGCCTGACCGTTCGCGCGATACGTGGCCAGAGGCCGTGGGTCAGGATCGGGTCTCGTCGAGGAGGTCGCGTCCGGCGTCGGCCGGGGGAGCGAGGCCGTCGAGCCGCTCGCGGACGAGGTAGCGCTGGATCTTCCCGGTCGCCGTCGTCGGCAGGGACTCGACGAAGTGCACCGCGCGGGGCCGTTTGAACGAGGCGAGCCCGTCGCGGCAGAACGCGATGATCTCCTCGGTGGTGACGGCGGCGCCGGGCGCGCGGACGACGGCGGCGACGGGCTTGTCCAGGCCGTCGCCGTCCGGCAGCGCGACCACCGCCGCCTGGGCGACGCCGGGATGCTCCAGCAGCCGCGCCTCGACCTCGCTCGGGGACACCCAGATCCCCCCGGCCTTGATCATGTCGTTGGACCGGCCGAGGAACCGGTACGACCCGTCCTCGTCGCGGACGTAGGTGTCGCCGGTGCGCAGCCACTCGCCCTGGAACACCTGCCGGGTCACCGCCGTACGGCACCAGTAGCCGGTGGCGATCGAGTCGCCGCGCACGAGCAGGTGACCGGGCGTTCCGGGCGGGACGTCGGCGCCCGCGTCGTCGACGACGCGCACGTCGTACCCGGGCACCGGCATGCCGCTGCTGCCCGGCCGGACCTGGCCCGCGCGGTTGGAGATGAAGATGTGCAGCGCCTCGGTCGCGCCGATGCCGTCCAGGATCTCCACGCCGAACCGCTCGGCGAACCGCCGGAAGATCGGTGCCGGCAGCGGCTCGCCCGCCGACACCGCGGCGCGGACCGGCGCGAACGTCTCGGCGGGCAGCTCGGCGGCGAGTAGCGCGGCGTAGAAGGTCGGCACGCCGAAGAACAGCGTCGGGCGTTCCCGCTCGACCAGCTCGGCGATCAGCGCCGGAGTCGGGCGGCCCGGCTCCAGCACGGCGGACGCCCCGGCGGCGAGGGGGAAGAAGCAGGCGTTGCCGATGCCGTACGCGAAGAAGAGCTTCGGCACCGACAGGCACCGGTCCTCCGGCCGGATGCCGAGCACCTGCGTGCCGTACGTCTCGGCGACGGACCGGATGGAGGCGTGCCGGTGCACGGCGGCCTTCGGCAGGCCGGTCGTCCCGGAGGTGTAGAGCCACAGCGCGCTGGAGTCCGGGTGCGTGTCGTACGGGTCGCCGCCGCCCTCGTCGCCGGCGATCTCGTCGAGCCGGTGGCCTGCCGCCCAGGCGGGCGGGCGCGGCGCGTCGGGGCCGCTGAGGATGAACGCGGCGAGCTCCGGCGCGGACTGCGCGGCCTCCTCGGCGGACGCGGCGAACTCCGGGCTCGCGGCCAGGACCCGCGCTCGTGAGTCGCGCAGCAGCTCGGCCAGGTCCTTGGCGGTCAGCATCGTGGAGACCGGAACCGGCACCGCGCCGACGCGCATCGTCGCGAGGATCAGCGTGAGCAGGTCCGGGCCGTCGGCCATCGACAGCATGACCCGCTCCTCGGGCCGTACGCCGAGCTCGCGCAGGCCGGAGGCGGTACGGAGGATCCGGCTCAGCAACCGCGCGTAGGTCAGCGTGCCGTCCGGTCCGGTGATCGCGATGTGGTCGCCGTCCCCGGCCTCGACGTGCCGGTCGACGAGATACGTGCTGGCGTTGAACACCCGGACTCACGCCCTCGATCAGAGGTGAACGTACTCGTATTCGAACGGCTTGCCGTTGATGCCGTTTCGTGGCGGCTCGAGCCAGCTGGCGATCTTACCGGGCTCGTACACGGGCCGCATGAGAGAAGAGACGAACGCCTTGTCCGTCTCGGTCGGAAGCCAGGCGTCCTTACGTGCCGCCCACTCTTCGTCCGACAGCGGCTCGCCGTCGGGTGAGACGTTGACCTTCGCGAACGCGCCGACGTATCGGTTGAATCCGCGGTGCGGCAGGCGCAGCCGGTGGGGGAGGCCGGAATCGGCCAGGATGCGGTTCCAGCGCTTCACGCCGCTCTCGCAGTCGGCGATGTACTCGTTGCGCAGGTCGGTGTTGAGCGCGGTCAGCGCCTCCACCTCCATCGTGGACAGCTCGCCGTCCACGACCGCGTCGACGTGCGCGCCCCGGTCGGTGAGCCGGTGGTCGTCCTTGCGCCGCTCCTCCTGCCAGCGGCCCTTGATCCCGGCGGAGAAGTAGTTCGCGACGTTCGTCGAGGTCTCCCCGCCGAACAGGTCCAGCGACACCGAGTAGTGGAAGTTCAGGTACTTCTGGATGACGGTGAAGGGGATCGCGCCGTGCGGTCCGGCGTCGTCGGTGTCGTGCTCGACCATGAGCCGCGCGGTGCGGCCCACGACGCGGTCGATGCCGGTGGTGCCCACGAACATGTGGTGGGCCTCTTCCTTCAGCATGAACTCGCACGTGCGTGACAGCGGGTCGAAGCCGCTCTCCTTCAGCGTGCCGAGCTGGTACTTGCCGTCGCGGTCGGTGAAGTAGGTGAACATGAAGAAGGACAGCCAGTCGGGGGTCTCCTCGTTGAACGCGCCGAGGATGCGTGGGGAGTCCTCGCTGCCGGAGTTGCGGCGCAGCAGTTCCTCGGCTTCGGCGCGGCCTTCGCGGCCGAAGTGGGCGTGCAGGAGGTAGACCATGGCCCACAGGTGGCGGCCTTCCTCGACGTTGACCTGGAAGAGGTTGCGCAGGTCGTACAGGCTGGGCGCGGTATAGCCGAGCCGCCGCTGCTGCTCGACGCTGGCCGGCTCGGTGTCGCCCTGGATGACGATGAGCCGCTGCAGCTCGGCGCGGTACTCCCCGGGGACCTTCTGCCAGGCCGGATCGCCCTTGTGCTCGCCGAACGCGATGCGCCGGTCCGCCCGCGGCTCGGCGAGGAAGACGCCCCACCGGTAGTCGGCCACGGGCACGTGCCCGAAGTGCGCCCACCCCTCGCGGCCGACGTTCACGGCGGTGCGCAGGTAGACGTCCTCGGTGGGCAGCTCGGGACCCATCTCCGCCCACCACTGCCGGAACCTCGGCTGCCACGACTCCAGCGCCCGCTGCAGCCGCCGGTCGTCGGCCAGCCCGACGTTGTTCGGGATCTTCTCCTGGTAGTCGGCGTGCATGTGCCTAGACTCGCTTCCGATCGAAGCTCGCTCGTTTTCCGGTGCCGTATCTGCTGAGGGCCCCGTCGGGGCCGGAGGCGCCCGGCCGGTTGAAGATCCAATTCTGCCAGGCCGAGAGCCGCCCGAAGATCTTGGTCTCGAGGGTCTCCGGTCCGCCGAACCGGAGGTTGGCCTCCAAGCCGGTCAGCGCGTCGGGGCTGAGCGACGCCCGCTCCTCCAGGGCGATGCGCACCTCCTCCTCCCAGTCGATGTCGTCCAGCGCGAGCGTGACCAGGCCGAGGTCCTCCGCCTCGCCGGCCTCGACGCACCGCCCGCGCGCGGCGCGGATCCGCTCCAGCGCGGCCTCGTCCCCGTGGAACCGGGCGGCGAGGCGGCTCAGCCCGTTCGCCATGGGGTAGGCGCCGAGGTTCGCGTCGGTCACCACGATCTCCGCGGGTTCGAGGAGGTACTGCCGGTCGCAGGCGAGGGCCAGTTCGAGCAGGGGACCGGCGAAGCAACTGCCCGGCTCGATGAGCGCGACGAGGCTGCGGCTCGTGACGTCCAGCCGCTTCAGCGTCCGCTTGTAATAGTGCCGGATCTCGCGGGCGAGCCAGTCCTTGTCGCTCGTCATCGACTCCTCGTAGGCGAGGACGGCGTCGGCGTCGCCCACGGTCCGGATCGCCCAGGTGCCGCGCTCGGGCTCGTTGACGCGCAGCCACAGGATGAGGTCGTCGAGCTCGCGGGTCATGGCGAGGGGCCAGAAGTCCGCGTCGACGACCTCTGGGACGTCGCCGCTTTTCGGGGCGCGCACCGTGATGGTGACCAGGTCGTCCTCGAGTTCGGCGGTGACGTGCCGGTACGCGACGCGGTCGGCGGTGATCTCCGGTTCGAGCATGGGCAGGGGGACGCCGCGCTCGCCGGTGCGCGAGGACCGCGCCGCCGCCTCCCGCGCGCGCTCGCGGACGGTCTCCTCGAACCTGCTGCGCGGGATCGCCTCGTCGACCAGGCCCCATTCGACGGCGGTCCGGCCCTTGAGCCCCTCCGCCTTCGCGGCGAACACGTCGGCCCGGTCGCGGCGCACCTTCCGCTTGTCCGTGACCCGGGTCAGCCCGCCCGTGCCCGGCAGCACGCCGAGCAGCGGCACCTCGGGCAGGGAAACGGCGGCGGACCGGTCGTCGATCAGGAGGATGCGGTCGCACGCGAGCGCGATCTCGTACCCTCCGCCGGACGCGGTGCCGTTCACGGCCGCGAGGTAGGTCTGCCCGGAGTTCTCGGTGGCGTCCTCGATGCCGCAGCGCGTCTCGTTGGTGAACTTGCAGAAGTTCACCTTCCACGAGTGGTCGGACGCGGCGAGCATACGGATGTTGGCGCCGGCGCAGAAGACCCGGTCGTCCGCACTGGTGATCACCACGGCGCGCACCTCCGGGTGTTCGAACCGCAGCCGCTGAACGGCGTCGTACAGCTCGATGTCGACCCCGAGGTCGTAGGAGTTCAGCTTGAGGTCGTAGCCGGGGCGCAGCCCGCCCTGCTCGTCGACCCGCATGACCAGCCGGGCGACCTCGCCGTCGAGCTCGATGCGCCAGTGCCGGTACAGGTCGGGCCGGGTCTGGAACGAGACCGGTCGCTCGGAGTCGGACATGGGCTTCCCTCCCGGCTCATCATTCTAAGTTTTGTTGGCGCAGCGTCCAGGTTTTGTAGAAAAACATGCGGCGCGGTGCCCGAGGTTGGGCCCTCAAAATGTCAGTGTTCGAACGTATGATCGAATCATGGCCGAGAACGCGACGCTCGCAAGCCGTACCCGTCCCCAGCTTCCCGCCCCCGAGGTGGCGGCCCTCGCCCTCTCGCTCGCCCACCTGGGCTCCGGTCCGCAGTCCGCCACGGCGCGCCGGGCCCTGCGCCGCCTCTTCGACGACCTCGATCCCGCCGAGGTCGTCGGCACCACCCTCGACACCCTGGCCCGCCCGCTCGACCCCGCGACGGCGCACCGGGCCCGGACGGCGGCGAGCGCGATCACCGCGCGGCTCGTCGTCCGCCTGCACTACGTCGACGCCAAGGGCAACGTCACGGTCCGCGAGGTCGAGCCGGTCACGTGCCTCGTGCACCGCGACCACTGGTACCTCGTCGGCTGGTGCCGGCTGCGCCGCCACATCCGCGCGTTCCGCTTCGACCGGATGCTGGCGGTCGAGAGCACCGACATCCCGGCGCGCCCGCACCGCGCGGACCGCTTCCTGCCCTTCCAGCCGCGCTCGTCCCGGCCGGCCCGGACCCGTCCGGACGGCGGGCCGGAGGGTGCCGGGCCCGGCCGGAGCCGGGTCACTCCGCTCTGGACGCGCTAACGCGCGAGCAGGCGTGGTCGGCGTCTTCGAGAGACGCCGACCGCGTCGGCCCGCGCGGGTTTCTCGCCGGGGGTCAGGCGTGGATGCGGCGCGTCAGCTTCTTGCCCTCCGAGGCGGCGACGCCGAGGCAGGTGACCCCATGGTCGCCGCTTCTCCACAACTCCGCCGTGGGGTAGTAGTACGACATCGCGAGCTTGTCGGCCGCCGGGTCCCGGTCGAGCCGCGGCTGGACGCGCTTCTCGCACCCGCTCTTCGCCAGTGCGTGCAGCTTCTCGGTGCTCGGCAGGATCAACCCGTGCAGGGTGAAGACGGCCAGCACCTCGCTGTCGTGCGGTCGGCTGCACGGGACCACCTTGACCTTTGAGGCCTCCGACACGTCGCCGTCGTTGATGCACTCGCCGACGCGCATCTTCTGCACCTTCACGTCGTGCGTCGTGGTCACGGTCGGTGTGGGCTTCGCGCCCAGGCCCCCGGTGGTCTTCGAGGCGCCGGAGCCCGGGTTGAGCGCGAGGCCGATCACCGAGAGCACGACCCAGACGCAGAACAGCACGATGCCGGCGATCGCCAGCCCGCGGCCGCGCTCGCCGCGCTCCTTGATCTGGCGCAGCGCGATCACGCCGAGGATCGCCCCGACGAGGGAGATGCACCCGATGAGACCGGTGATGAGGCTGGCGATGGCCAGACCGTTGACCTTGTCGCTGCCCGGCGGCCGGTGGGACGCCGGGCCGGAGCCGGGGCCGGGGCCGGGTGGGCCGTAGGGGGAGTCCGGGCCGGATCCCTGCGGAGGGTACGGGCTGTACGCCGGTCCTCCGAAACCGGAATCCGGTGCGGGGTTGGAATTGGGGGGATAGGACATGGCGCGAAAGCTTTCCAGATCTTTACCCTCTTGGTGATCTTTTTTCCATACGTGACCGTATATTTTTTCAGCTTCACTCGAGAACATCAGTGGCAGGTGAGCGGTTCGGCGGCGTGTTCGCCCAAGTGGCGCGGGCGGCTCGCCCAGCGTCGGGGGTTACCGTCAGATCGGGCGGATCACGTGGAAACCGAGGCGAACGCCTTGAGGAAGGTGGCCACGGCGGCACGTGCCACCGCGCGCAACTCGCTGTCGGGGACCGGCCGGGTGCCGAGGTGGGAGCGCTTGTCCGCCGGGCCGCCGAGCAGGGCCGAGAACTGCTCGGCCGCGATGAGGGGATCCGTGATGTCGAGCCGGCCGGCCAGCGCGAGACGCGCCAGCCGGTCGGCCAAGGCGCCGGTGACGCGGTCCGACACGCCCTGGACGGTGTCGAGCAGATCCGGGAACCGGGTCATCTCCGCAGACAGGAGCCGCCGCAGCGCCCGGGAACGGTCGTCGCAGTAGCACTCGAGCAGGCGGAAGGCGACGTCCTCCAGCAACGCCCGCAGGTCTCCGCCCTGATCGGCGAGCCGCTCGACCACCGCGAGGTTCTGCTCCAGCGCGCTGCCGGCCAGGGCGGCGAACGTCTCGCGGAGCAACGTCTCCTTGTCGCCGAAGTGGTTGTACACGGTGGCCTTGGCGACTCCCGCCTCGGCGGCGATCGCGTCCACCCCGGCCTGCGCGTATCCCTCGCGGGCGAAGACCTCGAACGCCGCGTCCAGGATCGCCCGCCGCTTGTCGATGCGCCCTCGCCCGCGCGCCAGGCCCTTCCCTGTCAAGGTCACCGCTTCCGTCATGCGGGACATCCTACCGAGTCGTCGACTGAACCAGACTTGCGAGTCTAATTTTCGAGACTCGATTGAATAAGACGGGCCGGTCTCCTAAGTTGTACTCGCCGGTCTAGTTACCTGCTGCTGAGGAGCGACTTATGACGGAAACACCTGGTCACCGCCTGGATCCAGCGCTGCGACGGCTGATCGTGGTGATCCTGCTGGGCGGGATGATGGGCATCCTGGACGGCACGATGGTCGCCGTCGGCATCGACACGCTCACTTCGGCGTTCCACGCCTCGCTGAGCGCGGTCGGGTGGGTCTCCACCGGATACCTGCTCGCCCTGACCCTCACCATCCCCGTCACCACGTGGGCGGTCGACCGGTTCGGCGGACGGCGGCTGTGGCTGGCCGGCCTCCTGGTCTTCCTGGGCGGATCGCTGGCGTCCGGGCTGGCCTGGAACGTCGCAAGCCTGATCGCCTTCCGCGTCGTCCAGGGCGTCGGGGCGGGCCTCATCGATCCGCTCGTCCTGATGCTGCTGGCCCGCGCCGCCGGGCCGCACAGGGCGGCGCGGGTGATGGCGCTGATGGCCGGAGTCCTCTCACTCGGCCCCGTGCTCGGTCCGGTCGTGGGCGGGATCGTGCTGCAGGGCCTGGGCTGGCGGTGGATGTTCCTCATCAACCTGCCGATCGGACTGGCCGCGTTCCTCGGCGCCCTCCGATCGGTCCCGCGTGACCCGCAGCGGGAGTCGGCGGCGTCCCGGCTCGACGTCATCGGCGTGGCGCTGATCGCGCCCGGGTTCGCGAGCCTGATGCTCGCCCTGTCGCAGGCGGGCGAACGGGCGGCGTTCACGGCCTGGCCGGTGCTCACCCCGCTGGCGGTCGGTGTCGTCCTCTTGATCGGCTACGCGATCCACGCGCTGTCCGCCCGGCGCACGCCTCCTCTGCTCGACCTGAGGTTGTTCACCCGCGGTGACTTCGCGGCCAGCGTGACCGCCATGGGGCTCACCGGCCTCACGATGTTCTCCGCCCTGTTCGCGCTGCCGTTGTACTACCAGCAGGCACACGGGCACGGCGCGCTGACGGCCGGGCTGCTGGTGGCGCCGCTGGGGGTCAGCGCCGCCATCGCCGCACCAGCGGCGGGCCGGCTCGCCGACCGGTTCGGCGCGCGTGTCGTCGTACGGGCGGGTGCGGTCCTGGCCGTGATCGGTGCTCTCGCCTTCGCCTGGATCGGGGCGCGAACGCAGGAGCTGTGGCCGACGCTCGCCGCCCTCGCGGTCGGCGCCGGACTCGGGTTCGTCGGGGCGGCCACGATGGGATCGCTGTACCGCACTCTGCCGCCGGCGCTGGTGCCCCAGGGCAGCTCGGTGCTCTACATGCTGAACCAGCTCGGCGCCTCGATCGGTATCGCGGTCGTCGCGCTCATCGTCCAGACGGCCGGGAAGACCGACGTGATCCGTGGCCTCCACGGCGTGTACTGGTTCATGAGCGCCGCGATCCTGATCATCCTCGCCGGCACCGTCCTGCTTCCCGGACGACCCGGAACACCGCCCACCGCCCCCGAAACGGAGGCGGCCGAGCTCACCCTTCCAAGCGCCTGATCTGGAACCACACCCGGCCGGGAACACCACCTGCGAGGCGGCTCCACGACCTCACACCGAGACTGCTGCCCGGCGGACCGAACACGTTCGCGGGTCTCGCCGGGGACGCCGGCGGAGAGGCTCGCTGACCCCAACGTCACTCCAGTACGCCGGCCGCCCGGAGCGCCTCCTGCTCGGTCTCGTCCAGGCCGAGCAGGCCGGTGAGCAACTCGGCGGTGTGCTCGCCCAGGCGCGGCGCCGGCGTGTGCACGTTGCCCGGCGTGCGGGTGAGCCGCGCGGGCAGCCCCTCATGCAGGAAGGTGCCCGCCGCCGGGTGCGTGAGCGGCACGTAGAACTCCCAGGCGCGCAACGCGGCGTCGTGCTCGACGAGCGTACGGCCGTCGCGCACCGGGTAGGCGGGGACGCCGTTGCCCTGCAGGATCTCCGCGACCGCCTCGGCGGGCCGGGACCGCGTCCAGGCGGCGACGTGCTCCTCCAGCGCGGACTCGTCCGCCTTGCGTCCGGCCAGGGTCGCCCAGCCCGGTTCGTCGGGCAGGCCCGCGACGGCCGCCAGGCGGGCGAACTCCTCGTCGGTCCGGACCGCGACGGCCACCCAGGTGCCGTCGCCGAGGCAGGGGAACACCCCGTGCGGGGCCATCCGCGGATGGCGGTCGCCGAGCGGCTCGACGGTCTCGCCGTGGTCCGCGCGCAGGATCGCGTCGCCCAGGTGCGCGGCCGCGGTCTCCAGCTGGGCCATGTCGACGTGCTGCCCCGCGCCCGTGCGGTCGCGTACGGCCAGGGCCGCCAGCGCGGCCAAGGCGGCGTGGTGGCCCGCGATGATGTCGGCCAGGCCATACACCACGCCGACCGGCCGCTCGCCCGGCTCTCCCGTGAGCGCCGTCCAGCCCGACAGCGCCGAGACCGCGTCGGCGTAGGAGACGTAGTCGCGCCACGGGCCGGTGTGACCCATGCCCGACATGCTCACGACGACGATGTCCTCGCGGACCTCCCGCAGCCGGTCGTAGCCGAGCCCGAGCCGGTCGAGCACGCCCGCCGCGAAGTTCTCCACCACGACGTCGCAGTGCGCGGCGAGCCGGAGGACGAGGTCGCGGCCCTCCTGCGTGCGCAGGTTGACGGTGACGCTCTTCTTGTTCCGGTTGACGTTGTTGAAGTAGCCGCTCGTGTCGGGGTCGGTCTCGTCGGACCGGGAGAGGTGGAACCCGGGGGAGAAGCGGGTCGGGTCGGGGCGGTGCCGCGATTCGATCTTGATGACCTCCGCGCCGTGGTCGGCGAGGGTCTTGGTGGCGTACGGCCCCGCGAGCACCCACGTGAGGTCGAGGACCCGGATCCCCTCCAGCGCCCCGCGCCGGGGTTCGACCGGCGTGGCGGTCCGTTCGGCGGACGCCGGGGCGGTCTGCTCGCCGGGTTCGGGGACGCGCAGCCGGGTCGGCGGGGTCGCTCCGTGGACGCGGGCCGCGAAGCCCGCGTCGCGCGCCGGGCCCCAGGGGGTCGTGACGTCGACGAAGAAGCCGCGCTCGACCAGCTGGGCGTTGCCCGTCAGCTCCTCCGGGCCCAGCACCGCCGCCCAGGGGAGCCGCCGCGCCTGCCCCTCGTGGAAGAGCTGGTCGCGCTTCAGCTCGGCGACGATGCCGGCGAGCCGGTCGAAGATCTCCTCCCGGTGCCGGACCCGGTACACCGGGTCCTGCCAGCGTTCGTCGGTCAGGTCGCCCGCCGTGCCGTTCTCGGTGAGCCAGGCGAGTGTGGCGTCCCACATCCGGGGGCTGCCGCCCAGGCCGCCGGCGATGAGGCCGTCCGCCGTGGCGAACAGCGTGTGCGGGGCCATCGGGTGCGTGCTGCCCGTCCGCTCCGGGACCCGGCCCGTATGCACATAGGTGATCGCGCCGAACTCCAGGCTGGCGGCGACCGAGGCCTGCCCGGAGACGATCACACGCTGGCCGCCGCCGGCGCGCGTGGCGACCAGGGTCGCGATCGCGGCGTTCAGCCCGGCGAGCTGGTCCGCCTGATCGCCGTACGGGCGCAGCGGCGGGCGGTCCGGCCGGCCGATCAGCGCGAGCATGCCGCCCGCGGCGGCGACGGTGAGGTCGGTCGCCGCCCATTCGGCCGCCGGGCCGTCGTCCCCGTACGGCGTGAGCACGACGTGGACGACGCCGCGCCCGGCGGCCGCCACCAGGTCGGCGGCGACCCGCGCGAGGGGACCGCCCCACGTGCCGTCGAGGATCACGTCGCACTGGGGCGCGAGCGCGAGGGCGTCCTCCGGCCGGGCGGAGGACTTTCCGGCCGCCCGGTGCGCGAAGCCGACGGGGTCCGTACGGCGGGCCGGGACGCCGCCGGGCGGCTCGACGATCGTGACGTCCGCGCCGAGGCCGACGAGCATGCGCCCGGCGTCCGGCGCGGCGTAGTCGCCTATCTCCAGGACACGGATCACGCGAGCACCTTTCCGAGCGATTCCATCAGCTCATGGGGGAGGGTGTAGGAGCCGACGTGCTGGAGCAGGACGCCGGTGACCCCGAGCCGTTCCAGCCCGGCCATCCGGTCGGCGATCCGCTCCGCGGTGCCGTACAGGCAGAACTCCTCGGCGAACCGCACGGCGTCGGCGTCGCTCACCCACGCGGAGCAGACGTCGACGGCGTGCTCCCAGTCTTCCGCGTGCAACAGGTCGGGCCGGACACCGGGTACCTGTCGCGGGACGTTCACCTCGATGCCCGCCGCGGCGAGGGCGGTGCCGCCGCCCTTCTGCGCCATCGCGGCGCACACCGGCTTCAGCGCGGGGGCGTCCCGTTCGAGGTCGTCGGTGACGTGGCAGAAGGCGGAGACCGTCACCTCCGGCGGCGCGCCGTGCCGGCCGACGATGGTCAGGGCGTCCTCGACGCGCGCCGCCGAGGCCCCCGCGAGCAGGATCACCCCGTCGCCCAGCTCGCCGCCGAGCGCGAGGTTGCGCGGGCCGCTGGCCGCGACGTGGACGGGGATCCCCGGGAGCGCTTCGCGGAGCCCGGTCACGCCCGCGCGCAGCTCCGCGGTGGTGGACGACCGGAGGCCGACGGGCTCGACGGAGCTGTTGCCGACGCCGACTCCCAGCACGAAGCGGCCCGGCGCGAGCTCGGCGACGGTGCGCGCGGCGGCGGCGACGACGCTCGGATGCCGGGTCACCAGGTTGGTGACCGCCGTCCCGAGGCGGACCCGCTCGGTGCGCAGCGCAGCGCAGGCCAGCGTGGCGTACGCGTCCCGCCACAGGGCCTGGGAGTCGGGCACCCAGACGTCGTCGAAGCCGAGGTCCTCGGCGCGCCGCGCGGCCTCGGCGACCTCGTCGACCGGGCGGCAGGGGGGCAGGCGGATTCCGATGCGCATGTCAGCCTGCCTTGATCATCGCGGTGTCCGCACCGACCGGGCCGATCTTCGCCGAGCCCCCCGGCGAGCCGACGGGCTCCTCCCGACCGGGCAGCGGCTCCTCGAAGAACCGCCGGTTGTCCAGCCGGTGGTCCGGATCCGCGGCCCGGTCGGCGGAGATCGCCTCCTCCGGGCAGACCTCCGCGCAGGCGCCGCAGTCGATGCACTCGACCGGGTGGATGTAGAGCTTGCGCGCTCCCTCGTAGATGCAGTCGACCGGGCATTCCTCCATGCACGACCGGTCCATGACGTCGACGCACGCCGCGCCGATGACGTAGGCCATCTCATTTCCTCTCTGCGGGGCCGTCCGTGGAGTGCCCCGGGAACAGTTCGGCCTCCGGATCGATGACGGTGGCGGCGTTGTTGACCGCCGTGGCGACCTCGCCGAAGCCGACCGCGATCAGCCGGACCTTGCCGGGGTAGTCGGTGATGTCGCCCGCGGCGTACACGCGGGGCAGGTTCGTGGCCATGTCGGTGCCGACCGCGATCCGCCGCGACCGGAGTTCGAGGCCCCAGCCGAGCAGCGGCCCGAGATCGGCGGTGAAGCCCAGTGCGGCGATGAGGGTCTGCGCCTTCCGCTCCCGTGTCGTCCCGTCGGGCAGGTGGGTGACCTGCACGGTCTCCAGACCGTTCGGGCCCGCCGCGGCCGTCACCGCGCTGTTGACGAGGATCTCGACGCCCGCCTCGCGGACGCGTTCGACGGTCGCGGCGTGCGCCCGGAACCGGTCGCGGCGGTGGACGATCGTGACCGAGCGGGCCAGGGGCGCCAGGCTGTCGGCCCAGTCGAAGGCGCTGTCCCCGCCGCCCACGATCACGACGTCCTGGTCGGTGTGGTCGGCGAGCCGCCGCACGAAGTAGACGAGCCCCCGCCCGTCGAACTCACGCGCGGCGGGCAGCGGCCGCGGGGTGAACGTCCCGATTCCGCCGGTGACGATGACCGCCCCGGCGCGTACGGTCGCGCCCTGGGCGCTGCGGACGACGGGCCGGCCGTCGTCGTAGCTCAGCTCCACGGCCTGGTGCCCGAGCAGGTACTCCGGCCCGTACGGCGCCGCCTGGGCCAGCAGATTGTCGACCAGGTCACGGCCGCGCACCGACGGCAGGCCCGCGATGTCGTAGATGGGCTTCTCCGGGTACATGGCGGTGATCTGGCCGCCCGGCTGGGGAAGCACGTCCATGACCGCCACCCGCAGCCCGCGGAAACCCGCGTAGTACGCGCCGTACAGACCGGCCGGGCCGGCGCCGACGATCAGGATGTCGACCTCGGTCGGCGGGCTCTCGTCCGTTGGCACCGAGATCTCGGCAAGCGTGCTCATGACGGTGACGGTAAGGACGGCGGCGCGCCTCACCAACGGATCCGGTCCGGTCAGCAGGACAGCCGGATCACGCGCGGTCCCGCGCGGCGAGGAATCGGCGAACCCGGTCCGGTGAACGGAACGCCCGGCTCACGAGCGGTCGGGCGCGGCGAGGAACGGGCGGATCCGTCCGCGAAGTGCCCGGCTCACGACGACGTCTGCTCGGCCGGCCACAGGTCGATCGGCACCGTACGGACGCATCGGCCGTCGCGGTCCAGCAGCCGCCCCATGTGCTTGGACGTGCGCAGGACGACGCATCGGTCGTGGACGTCCAGCCGGGAGATCCGCCCGGACAGATGGGCCTCGAACGTGTACACGTCGGCGAGTCCGCGCAACCACGCGTCGATGATCAGGTTGTGCGGACCGGCGTAGATGCCGCAGGAGCGGACCTCCGGCATCCGGGCCAGCGCCTCGGTGGCCTCGCCGGCGCGCTCGGCCGGCACCGAGCCGAAGTAGACCGCCGAGACCGGCCATCCCGAGACCGGCCGCGACAGGTCGCAGCGCAGGTTGACGCGTGAGTCGATGAGGACGTCCAGGCGCCGCCGTACGGTCGTCGCGCTCGTGGCCGTGCGAGCCGCCAGATCGCCGATCGACATGCGGCCGTCGGTGCCGAGCAGGGACAGCAGCCGCGCGTCCACCTCCTGCCAGGGGCCGGCCGGCCGCTTCCGGGGGTCGGGAGCGGCCTGTTCCATCCGCGCGCGCTGATCGCGGTCCAGGCTCCGGAGCCGCCAGCGGCTGCCCTCGGCGGGGACGAGCGTCGCCAGGTGCGTGCGGGTCGCCCGTACGCCCAGGACCGTCGAGACGTCGCGGGTGAGGTGATTCGCCAGCGCGTCGAGGTTCGCGGCCTGCACCGTCACGACGAGGTCGCGGGCGCCCGTGGTGTGCTTGATCGTGACCACCCGCGTGTCGTTCGCCAGTTCGGCCGCCACCCGGTCGGCGGTTCCCGCTTCGGTCTCGACCTCGACGACGGCGGTGACCGCGTGCTTGGCGTCCGTCAGGCGCGGGTAGGCGGTCACCCAGGCCAGCCCGCGCGACTCCAGTCGCCGCCACCGCCGGGAGACCGTCACCGGGTCGACGCCGAGCACCTCGCCGACCAACCGCCAGGGCGCGCGCGGGTGGATCTGCAGCGCGTGCACCAGCTGACGATCGAGTTCGTCCAGCTCAGCGGCGGAATCCTGCGTCCTCATGAGCAGGCATGATGCTGCGTTTTCCACCCCGAAATCAACACAATCCTGCGTTGTCACCTCTTCTTCCCCCGATGAGCCGGACAGTCGTGCGATCGGGACGGCCCCGGACGAACGACACGGAAGGCGGCAACCCTGCACATGTTCCACTCCAGTACCAGTGGCCTGCGCGTCGAGCGCGCCCGCCTCATCGACGGCACCGGCGCGGCGCCGGTCGACGACGCCGTCCTGTGCGTCGACGAGACCGGCGTCATCGGGTACGCGGGTCCCGGCGCGGGCGCTCCCGCCGCCGTTCCCGGCGAGCGGGTGATCGACGCCGGCGGCCGTACGGTCCTGCCGGGGTTCATCGACTGCCACGTGCACCTCGGTTTCGCCGCCGGGCGACCGCCGGGCAAGCGCGGCGAGGAGGACCCGGTTCACCTGGTGTTCGACACGGCGGCGCGGCTGCGGATGACGCTCGACGCCGGCGTCACCACCGCCCGCGACCTCGCGGGCCTGCCCGCCGGCTATCGCACCGCCGTCGAGACCGGCCGGATCGACGGGCCCCGGATCCACACCGCCGTCCGCGTCATCAGCCACACCGGCGGCCACGGCGACGTACGGCTGCCCGACGGCACCGACCTGAGCAGGGGAATGGCGGAGTTCGCCGACTCGGTGGACGAGGTACGGCTCGGCGTCCGGAGGGTGCTCCGGGAGGGCGCCGACCTGATCAAGGTCTGTGCGACCGGCGGCATGGGCAGCCCCTACGACCAGCCCGACGACGAGGAACTGCTGGAGGAGGAGATCCGCGCCGCCGTCGACGAGGCGCGCCGGCACGGCGGCAAGGCCGTCGCGGCGCACGCGCAGGGCACCGCGGGCATCCTCACCGCGCTGCGCGCGGGCGTCACCAGCATCGAGCACGGCTACGGCCTGGACGACCGGGCCTGCGACCTCGCCGGGGAGAAGGGCGTCTTCGTGGTCCCGACCCTGTCGACGGTGTACGCCGGCATCGACAAGGACGCGATGCCCGACTACCACTACCAGAAGAAGGTCCGCTGGTCGGGCATCACCAAGACCAACATCGCCCGCGCCATCGAACGCGGCCTCCGGTTCGCGATGGGCACCGACGCCGCCGTCGGCCCGCACGGCCGTAACCTGATGGAGCTGAGCTACCTCGTCGACCTCGGCATGACGCCGATGGACGCGATCGTCGCCGGGACCCGAACGGCCGCCGAACTCCTCGGCGTCGACGACCGGCTGGGGACGCTCGCACCGGGCAAGGTCGCCGACGTCGTGATCTGCGCGGGGGATCCGCTCACCGACATCGGCGTGCTGGGGGAGCCCGCCGACATCCACTACGTGATCCAGCAGGGCGTCGTCCGAAAGGCCCCGCCCACCACTTCTTGATCACCCCTCGGCCGGGAGTCCGCCCGCCCACCGCACCACGCGAGGGAACCCCATGACCCAGAACGTCGCCGCCGTCCCGAAGCGATCAGCGCTTCTCGACCGTGCGCTCGGCCGCATCGAATGGGCCGGCAACAAGCTCCCCCACCCCGTCCTGCTGTTCGCCTTCCTCTTCGTGCTGGTCGCCGTCCTGTCCAGCGTCCTGGGCGGCCTGGGCACGACTGTCACGATCCCCGGCACCCACCAGACCAAGACCGTCCAGGGGCTGCTGACCGTCGACGGCGTCGTGTGGCTCCTGCAGAACCTGGTCCAGAACTTCGCCGGCTTCCCGCCGTTCGCGACCGTCATCATGCTGATCATGGCCGTGGGGCTGGCCGAGCGGAGCGGCCTCCTCGAGGTCGCGGTGCGGGCTACGCTCGCGCGCGTTCCCCGGGCGGTCCTGCCGTACGCGCTGGCGATCGTGGCCTGCCAGGCGCACATGATGAGCGACGTCGCGAACATCGTCATCCCGCCGCTCGCCGCGATGGCGTTCAAGGCCGCGGGCCGGCACCCCGTCGCCGGGCTGCTCGGCGGCGTGGCCTGCGTCGGCGCCGGCTACTCGGCGGGCTTCACCGTCGGCTCGCTCGACGCCCTCCTCATCGGCATCACACAGAAGTCGGTCGCGGTCCTGCCCGGCACGTCCGGCATCGAGGTGAACCTCCTCGTCAACTACTTCTTCACCGCCGTCAGCAGCATCGTCCTCGGCCTGCTCGGCGGCTTCCTGATCTCCCGGGTGCTCGAACCACGCCTCGGCGCGTACGAGGAGAAGGCCGAGCAGGCCGAGCAGGCCGGCATCTCCGCGGAGCAGTGGCGCGGGCTGCGCGTCACCGGCATCGTGCTCGCCGCCTACATCGCGACCGTCCTGACCGCCTGGCTGTGGCCGGGCAGCCCGCTCCGTGGACCGGGCGGCGCGCTGGTGCCGTCCCCCGTGCTCTCCGGGATCGTCACCCTGATCTTCCTCGCCTTCCTCATCGCCGGCCTGACCTACGGCATCGCGTCCGGGACCGTGCGCTCCGCCCAGGACGCCGTCACGATGTCCACCGAGGCCGTCAAGAGCATGGCGGGCTATGTCGTCCTCATCTTCGTCGCCGCCCAGGTCATCGCGCTGTTCAACTGGTCCAACCTCGGACTCGTGCTGGCGGTGAAGGGCGCCGCGCTGCTGAAGTCGATCGGGCTCACCGGCCTCGGCGTCATCGTCCTGTTCGTCGTCCTGACCGCGGTGCTGAGCCTGTTCATCGTCTCCGGGTCGGCGCTGTGGTCGCTGCTCGCCCCGGTGTTCGTCCCCGCGTTCATGCTGCTGGGGATGAGCCCCGCGCTCAGCCAGGCGGCCTTCCGCGTCGGCGACTCCGCCATGCACATCGTCACGCCCATGAACCCGTACCTGCTGCTGGCCCTGGCCATGCTGCGCGAGTACGAGCCCGAGGCGCGGTTCGGCACTATGATCTCCCGGCTGGCGATCTTCGCCCTGCCGTTCCTCGTGGTGTGGACCCTGCTGCTCGCCCTCTTCTACACCCTGGGCCTTCCCCTCGGCCCGGGCAGCGGCATCCACCTGCATTGACAACGGCGGTCCGCTGAGCAGGACGATCGGCTGTCCAGGCCGGAACGCGGCTGGAATCCTCGCCGCGTGACAGGAGGGAATCGAACATGACCGTACCCGGTGAGGTGCTCGCCGAGGCGGCGCGGGCACTGGCCGCCGCCGAGCGGGACCGTGCGGCGATCCCACCGCCGACCGAGACCTGGCCCGGCCTGGACACGGCCGACGCGTACGAGATCCAGCTGATCAACACGCGGCGGCGGATCGCCGCGGGGGAGACGGTGCGCGGCCACAAGGTCGGGCTCACCTCCGCCGCCATGCAGCAGATGCTCGGCGTCGACCAGCCGGACTACGGCGTGCTGTTCGCGTCGATGTTCACCGAGGACGGCGGCAAGGTCACGGCGGCGGACCTCCTCGCCCCGAAGGCCGAGATCGAGATCGCGTTCGTCCTCCGCGACGAGCTGCGAGGGCCGGGCGTCACGGTCGACGACGTCCTCGCGGCCACCGACCACCTGCGCGCCGCGATCGAGATCGTCGACAGCCGGGTCGCCGACTGGCGGATCACGCTCGCCGACACCGTCGCCGACAACGCCAGCAGCGCCGGCGTCGTGCTCTCCGGGCACCGGGTGCCGGTCGGCGACGTGGACCTGGAACGCGTCGAGGGACGGCTGCTCAAGGGCGGCGAACTCGTCGACCGCGGACCGGGGTCGGCCGTGCTCGGCAACCCGGCCGCCGCGGTCGCCTGGCTCGCCAACACCCTCGGCGAGCGGGGCGTGTCCCTGGAGCCCGGGCACGTGGTGCTCCCCGGCGCCTGCACGCGTGCGGTGGATGTGGTGGCGGGCGACGTCGTGACGGCCGACTTCGACGTGCTCGGCCCGGTCACGGTGACGTTCGGCTGAAGCGGAGCCGGATTCCGTTCGATCGCTCACCACTCGGCCGGCGCGATGAACGATCGAACGGAATCCGAGATGACCGTCCTGGATCAGAGCTCATTGGTGCATTTTTCGGTGTATCGCGGATAGTCGGCCCACAGGCATATCCGCATGACGAGGTCGATACCGCCGACCACCTTCTTCACGGCCGGCGTCCGCACGTAGTCGCCGGTCGGGTTGTGGCCGGTGATGATCGCGGGGCACGAGTGCCATGGCCCGGTCCCGACCCGCCAGTCGAGCCGTACGCCACCGGTGCCGGCGTCCGAGCGGCCGCGTCCCCAGTAGTAGGTCGTGCCGTTGTGGTACGCGTACCAGGCAGAACCGTGCAGGTAGGCGAAGTCGAGGGTCGGGTTCTCCCGCTTCGCGTCCCTTCCGCGCAGCATGGACGAGTCGATCGTCGCGTCGGCGTCCGCACCCGTCGCACACGTGGACCCGGCGGGCGCGGCGGGCACGGACGAAGGTGGCCGCCGCTGCGACCGGCCCAGCGCTGACCAGAGGACCCCCGCCGACACCGCACCTGCGACCACAACGCCGATGCTCGACACCAGGGGACGGGCCACGACCCCGGTCCGCGAGGAACCGGCACGGGCGACGCCGGCCGCGATGGTGGCGCTCGTGGTGTCGGTCGGGGCGGTGGCGCCCGTGGTGTCGGTCGAGGTGGCGGCGCTTGCGGTGTCGGCACGCTCGACGTCGGCCGACGGCGCGGTCTCGTCGTCCCCGCCCGGTGTGCGCTTCTCCAGGACCAGGCGGTCGAGCGTGGCCAGCCAGGGGTCCGGGTCGGTGACGTCGCAGCAGCGCAGGATCGACGCGACGAACTCCCGCCGGTCGGTCATGGCGACGATCCGGACTGGGTTGCGGAAGACGTCGCTCACCGTGGAGGTGGGCAGCCACCGGGGGAGGGCGAGGGCCCGCGCGCGGCGCTCCAGGCGCCGCAGGCTGAGCCCCGAGCGACGGCAGAGGTCGCCCAGCAGACCGACGTACTGCTCGATCGTCTCGGCGGCGCCCGGATCGCCCGGCGTGAGCTCGGCCATCGTTGATCCCCCGTCGGCAAAGTCCCCGGCATCAGTCTTCACCACCGCCCTGACCTGCGTCCGGGACACTCGTCGACCGTTCCGGCCGACTCCGGACAGTGAACGTCTTGTGACCGTCCGGGTCCGTGCCTTCGAATCGGAACCGCGTTCAATCACCAACCGGATCCGAAAGGAACACCCACGATGGGACGAGCTCACTCGCTCACGCTGAGCGCCGCTCTGGCCGTGCCGGCCCTCGCGTCGTTCGCCGCGATGCCAGGCCACACCGCAGTCCAGGGCCGCGCCGCGGCGGCAGTGTCGTACGACACGGCCGTGGACACCGACACCGCGACGACCATCACCCGCGCTCAGGTGCTCGGCCGGGCGCGCTGGTGGATCGACAAGACGAACATCCCCTACTCGCAGACGACGTGCTACACGCCCGCCGGGCAGCGGGCGTCCTGCCGTCCCGGCACGTTCCGGGCGGACTGCTCCGGGTACGTGTCCATGGCCTGGAACGTCGGCAACCTCACTGTCGGCAGCTCGAATCCGGCACTGACCCCCCTCGGCGGGCACGCCTCGAAGTCCCGCGAGATCTCCAAGTCCGCCCTGGCGCCGGGCGACGCGTTCGCCTACTACAAGGGTCCGGGCGACGACGCGCACATCGCGCTGTTCGTCCGCTGGCAGGGCGGAGTCGGGGGCCCGGCCGTGGTCTACGAGCAGGCCGGCGGCCAGTCCGGCGCCCGCCAGCACGTCTGGTCGACGAACTACCAGCGCGGCTACCGCGCCTTCCGCTTCATCGACATCCGCTGACGACTCCCGACGGCCGGTGACCGGCGGCTCGATCCGCCGGTCACCGGCCGATGGCCGGGAACGCGGCGCGTCCCCACCGCGTCGGGGCCCCGGGGCGGCCGGGGCCGGCCGCCGCCGCGATCGGCGTCGGCGAGCCTCAATCCGGGCGGCTCCGGCCGCCGCGCTTTCGTACGGGTCGGCGATGTCAGGGCGGTCGACCTTCACCATCAGGTATCCGTCGAACGCCCCGCCGTACGCCACGGTCACGATCCCGAGTGACGCGGTCGGTCCGCTGAGCAGGACGATCGGCTTACCCCGCGCGGACGCGGCTGGAATTCTCGCCCGGTGACAGGGAGGAAGCAACCATGACCGTTCCTGGTGAGGCGCCGGCCACGGCGGCGAGGACGCCGGCCGCAGCCGGGCGGGACCGTACCGCGATCCCGCCGACCGAGACGTGGGGACTCCGACGTGTTCGACCCCTCACGGTGACCTTCGGCTGACGGGGAGACGCAGATGACGAAGATCTCGGCCGCGATCGTCGGATCCGGCAACATCGGTACCGACCTGCTCTACAAGCTGCTCCGCTCGGACCTGGTCGAGCCGCGCTGGATGATCGGGGTGGACCCCGCCAGCGCGGGGCTGGCGAGAGCCGCGACGGAGGGCCTCACCACGTCCGCCGAAGGGGTCGACTGGCTGCTCGCGCAGTCGGAGCTGCCCGGCCTCGTGTTCGAGGCGACCTCCGCGTACGTCCATGTCCGGAACGCGCCGAGGTACGCCGCCGCCGGCATCCGCGCGATCGACCTGACCCCGGCGGCGCGTGGCCCGTACGTGGTGCCGCCCGCCAACCTGCGCGAGCATCTGGACGCGCCCAACGTCAACATGGTCACCTGCGGCGGGCAGGCCACGATCCCGATGGTGTACGCGGTGTCCCGGGTCACCGAGGTGGCGTACGCGGAGATCGTCGCGTCGATCGCCTCCCTGTCGGCCGGCCCGGGCACCCGGCAGAACATCGACGAGTTCACGCGGACCACGTCGCGGGCGATCGAGGTGCTCGGCGGCGCGAAGCGCGGCAAGGCGATCATCATCCTGAACCCGGCGGATCCGCCGGTGCTGATGCGCGACACGGTCTACTGCTCGATCCCCGACGACGCCGACGAGGCGGCGATCACGGCGTCGGTGAAGGAGGTCGCGGCCGAGGTGGCGGGTTATGTGCCGGGCTACCGGCTGCTGTCGGACCCGCAGTTCGACGCGGACTACAACGGCAGACGGGTGGCGATCTTCCTGGAAGTGGAGGGTGCCGGTGACTTCCTGCCGCCGTACGCGGGGAACCTCGACATCATGACGGCCGCCGCCGCGCGCGTCGGCGACGTTCTCGCGGAGCAGCTGCTGACGAAGGGACGTGCGTGATGGCGTACGGCGAGGGCCTCGACATCCGGGTCACGGACTCGACCCTGCGGGACGGCAGCCACGCCGTCCGGCACCAGTTCACCGAGGAACAGGTCCGCGGTGTCGTGCGCGAACTCGACGCGGCCGGTGTGCCGGTGATCGAGGTGACCCACGGCGACGGGCTCGGCGGCTCGTCCTTCGTGTACGGCATGTCCGGCACCGACGAGCGGGTCCTCATCAAGGCGGCGGTCGCCGAGGCGCGGCAGGCGAAGATCGCCGCGCTGATGCTGCCCGGCGTGGGCACCAAGGACGACATCCGGGCCGTGCACGACCTGGGCGTCTCGGTGATCCGCATCGCCACTCACTGCAGCGAGGCGGACATCTCCGAGCAGCACTTCGGGCTCGCCCGCGAGATGGGCCTGGAGACGGTCGGCTTCCTCATGCTCGCGCACCGCCTCAGCCCAGAGGACCTGGCCAAGCAGGCGCGCACCATGGTCGACGCGGGATGCCAGTGCGTGTACGTCACCGACTCGGCGGGCGCGCTCGTGCTCGACGAGGTGACCGAGCGGGTCGAGGCGATGCTCGCCGAGATCGGCGGGGAGGCGCAGATCGGTTTCCATGGGCACCAGAACCTCTCCCTGGCCGTCGCGAACACGATGTTCGCGTTCCGTGCCGGCGCCGTACAGGTCGACGGCTGCACGCGTGGCCTCGGCGCCGGCGCCGGGAACACTCCGACGGAGGCGCTCGTCGCGGTCTGTGATCGGCTCGGCCTGCGCACCGGCATCGACACGTTCGGCATGATGCGAGTCGCGGAGGAGGTGGTCCGGCCCATCATGGACCGCGAGTGCGTCGTCGACCAGCTCTCCCTGGCGATGGGGTACGGCGGCGTCTACTCCTCCTTCATGGGGCACGCGGCCCGCGCCGCCGAGCGCTACGGCGTCGACCCGGCCCAGATCCTTTTGCGCTGTGGCGAACGCCGGCTGGTCGGCGGCCAGGAGGACCAGATCACCCAGATCGCCCTCGAACTCGCCGAGGAGACGGCATGAAGCCCGTGATGCGGCGGGCCCGCGCCGCCGTCGTCGCCGGTGCCGCACTGGTCCTGGCCGCGTCCTGCACGTCGGGCTCGACGGACGCCGGAGCGGCCAACGCCGGGGCGAAGGGCCCGGTCATCCGCATCGCCGTCGGCGTCGACCCGTCGTACGCACCGCTCTACCTGGCGGTGGAACGCGGCATGTTCGCCAAGGCCGGGGTGAACGTCCAGCTGATGCAGGTCGAGGGCGGACCGGCCGCCGCCGAGGCCGTGGTCGCCGGCACCGCCCAGATCTCCGCGAACGCCGACTCCACCGCGCTGTCCCTGATGGCCAATAACGCGAACCTGCGCTCGATGGGCGTCTTCCAGTCCTCCGACCGCTACCTCAAGGTCGTCCTGCGCAAGGGCGTCGACTCGCCGAAGCAGATCAAGACCATGGGCTCCATCCAGGGCCTCGGCCTGTACGCCACCCACGCGTACCTGCGGCACAACGGCATCGACCCCAACAGCATCAAGATCGTCAACGGGTCTCCGCCTGACATGCCCGGCCTGCTGGGGCGCGGCTCGATCGACGGGTACATCCTGTTCGAGCCGTGGGCGGCCAACGGCGTCAAGGAGGGCGGCCACCTCGCGGGCCGGATCGGCGACTTCGGCGTCGGGTACGTCCAGTGGCTCCTGGCCGACCAGAAATGGCTGAGCGGCCACGACGACACGGCCGGAAAGATCTTCAAGGTCGTCGCGCAGGCCGACCAGATCGTGACGAAGGACCCGAAGGCCGCCGCCGAGGCGACGCAGAAACAGGTGAAACTGCCCGCCGACACGACCGTCAAGGTCCTCCCCGAGATCAACTTCGCGGGGCGCGGCTTCACCGACGCCGACTACACCTCCGCCGGTAAGGAGCTGGACTTCCTCCTCGGGCAGAAGCTGATCAAGACACGGCCCGACCTCAAGACCGTGATGGTCCGCGGCTGGTACGAGAAGTACGCCTCATGACCGGCGATCCTCTGGAAGAGGTCAGCGTCCGCGCCGCCCGGCTCCGCGGCCGGACCGAGCGCGTCCGCCTCGGCGAGGTCACGGTCCGGGACCTGTGCCGGTACGCCATCGCGGTCGGCGACGACGAGTACGCCGTCGCCGCCCGCGCGGCGGAGGCGGCGGGCCGTCCGGTCATCGCACCGCCGATGTTCCTGACCGGCATCCTCAGCTGGGAGGACGGCCCGCCCGAAGACGAGCTGCGACCGGACGGGCTGGGCGCGCAGGAGTCACCGTGCACCGAAGGGCTGCCGGTCCGGCAGGTCCACGGCGGGCAGGCCGTACGGCTGCTCGCGCCGGTACGGGCCGGCATGACGATCCACGCCGAGCGCTCCCTGACCGGCGCGGACCGCAAGCGCGGCAAGGCCGGGGACTTCGTGGTCCTCGGGCTGCGCACCGAGTACTTCGACGACTCCGGCACCCCGCTCGTGGTGTCGGACGAGTCGGTGATCGTGCTGGGAGACGGCGATGGAGCTTGAACCGGGCGCGGTGTGCCCGCCGCTGGAGTTCACGCCGACGCGGGTACGGCTGTTCCGCTTCAGCGCGGTGAGCTGGAACTCCCATCGGATCCACTACGACCAGGAGCACGCCCGTACGGAGGGGTTCCCCGACGTCGTGGTGCAGTCGACGCTGCACGGCGAGATGTTCGCCCGCACGGTGCTGCGCTGGGCGGGTCCCGGCGCGGTGCTGCGCCGCGTCGAGTGGCGCAACCGCGCGACCGCGTACGCCGACGTGCCACTGACCTGCACGGCGACGGTGAGCACGGTACGGGAGGAGGGCGACGGGCACCTCGTCGAACTCGCGCTCACCGAGACGGCCGCCGACGGCACCGTCTGCGCCACCGGCACCGTCGAGGTGCACATCCCCGACCGCGCGCCCGGCGCAGAATCGGAGTAGGAAATGACGGATCGATCGCCGACCGTGTTCACCGGTGCCCGGCTGATCGACGGAACCGGCGCTGCTCCGGTCGAGTCGGTGGCCGTGGTGGTGGAGGACGGCAGATTCGGCTACGTCGGGCCGGAGGCCTCGAGACCGCAGATCGACGGCGCGACGGTCATCGATCTCGGTGGCCGCACGCTGCTGCCGGGCTTCTTCGACTGCCACGTGCACTTCCTCATGAACAGCAACACCGACTTCACGGGGAGACTGCTCACCAACCGTCCGACGGTCACCGTCTTCGAGCGCGCCCAGCAGATGCGAACGACCTTGCACGGCGGCGTCACGACGGCGCGGGACCTCGGCGGCATCGACGCCGGCTACCGGGACGCGGTGGCGCTCGGCCTGATCGACGGGCCCCGGCTGCACGTCGCGCTGCGGCTGATGAGCCATACCGGGGGACACGCGGATTTCAGCCTGCCCACGGGGTTCGACCCGTCGCCTCTTGTCGGTCCGGTCAGCGAGCTGGTCGACGATCCGGCGCAGGCCCGCCTGGCGACGCGGCGGCTCCTCCGCGACGGTGCCGACGTCATCAAGGTCTGCGCGACCGGTGGCGTGAACAGCCCGAGCGACCAGCCCGAGGACGAAGGCCTGTCCGTCGAGGAGATCGCGGCGGTCGTGGACGAGACCCACCGGCACCGCGGCCGGCCGGTCGCCGCGCACGCACAGGGTGCCGAGGGCATCAAGAACGCCTTGCGGGGCGGTGTGTCCAGCATCGAACACGGCTATCTGATCGACGATGAGGGCATCGACCTCATGCTGGAGACGGGTGCGTTCCTGGTCCCGACCCTGTCGACGTTCCACGTCGCGCGTGAGCACTTCACGCCCGCGGCGTACGAGAAGAAGATGCGCATGGCCGAGTCCGCGACGGAACGGCTGAGCGAGGCGGTCCGGCGCGGTGTGCGGGTCGCGCTGGGCACTGATTCGGGTGTCCTCGCGCATGGCCAGAACCTGCGAGAGCTCGGCCACATGACGAAACTGGGCCTGTCGCCGTTGGAGGCCATCCGCGCCGGCACCCTGAACGCCGCCCGGCTCCTGGGCCTGGACGAGACGCTCGGCACCGTCGAACCGGGCAAGACCGCCGACCTCGTGGTGTGCGACGGCGACCCGGTCGCCGACATCGACCTGCTCGGCGACCCGGCGAACGTCGTCCTGGTCATGCAGGAGGGCCGTTTGGTCAAACGAACCCTGACCGAGGCCGTACGGTAGCGAACGGCTCAGACCGAGGACTGCTGAATCATGCCCGGGCCGACGGTGGCCAACGTCGGGTACAGCCGCAGCGCCTCCCCGGTCGCCTCCGCCGCCTCGTCCGATTTTCCTACGCTGCGGAGTGCGGTACCGAGATTGAACAGGGCGGCCGCGAGGTGGCGCTGCGCGGCTCCAGGATTGGCGTCGGCCACCACCCGGTACAGCCGTACGGCTTCCGCGGCGGCCACCCGGCATTCCTCGTGCCGCCCCAGCGTGCCGAGTACAACGGCGAGATGGTCCAGTGATCCGGCGAGGCCGGAGGTGAAGACGGCCGGGTTCGATTCGGCGAGCTCGCGGCGGACCTGAACCGCCTCCTGGACGATCGGCAACGCTTCGGCGTGCCGTCCGACCTCGCTGAGGCATACCCCGAGGTTGTCCAACGCGATGCCGAGATCGCCCTGATGAACGGCGCGGCTTTCGGCGGTGAGTTGCCGATACAGGGAGACCGCTTCCTCGGTGGCCTCCAGCGCCTTCTCGTGCTCTCCCAGAGCCGACCGCCGATTCGCCAGATTGTCCAGCGAACTGGCCAAAACGGCCCGATAGGCGTCAGGCTCGGCCTTGGCGAGCCGCCGCCGGATCTGCACCGACTCCTGAGCGGCCTTCAGCGCCTCCACGGGGTGCCCCAGCTCTGACAGCCGATTACCCACGTTGTTCAGCGACGCCGCGAGGTAGTCGCGGTCTCGCCGGGATCCGCCCGCGGCCGACCGCCGGTCGATCCGAACCGCTTCCTGAGAGGGCGCCAATGCCTCCGCGTGCCGTCCCAACCGGGCCAGCGCGATGCCGAGATTGCCCAACGCCCCCGACAGCTCGACCAGTGCGGCGGGGTTGTGCTCGGCCAGCCGCCGGTAGGCGTCGACGGCCCTGCGATCCGCCTCGACGGCGTCGTGATAGAGGCCGGCGTTGGTCAGCCGGGTGCCCAGCTTGGCAAAGGTGCGTGCCCGCTCGACAGGGTTCTTGACGCGGGCGAGGTGGTGCTCGGCCAGGCGTACGGTCAAGGCGGCGATGGCCGGATCCAGATCGACATCGCGTTCGTGCGACAGGCGCGCCTCGATGGTCTCGAGAAGCGACAGGTCGACACCGGGCATCGTGGCGAGCGAGGTCAGGGCGGCACCGCCCGCCTGCAGCACCAGCTCGGGATGGGCGCGAAGCAGGGGATACAGCTGAGTGTCCGCCACATGCGGCCAGCGGCGCGCGGTCTCGATGAGCACCGTCAGCGCGGGCCGCGTCCACCTTGGGGTGCCTTCGGGCGCGAGGAGGCGGTCCGCGGCGCCCTCGGCCCAGGGATCGCCGGGGTGGTCGTAGGGGTGGCCCGGTGTCGTCAGCGCGATGAAGTCCTCGCCCAGGCGATCCGGATACAGCGGTTGCAACACCGCGACGCCGGCTCCGCGCTCGGCTGGGGGCGGATAGCACAGGGCGTGGTCCTTGACGATCTGGCCGGGGTGCTGGGAGGTCTCCACGCCGATCCGCTGGAGGGCCGCCACGGCATCGTGGTGCGGAAGGCCGCCGGTGAGGGTGGCCGCGTAGACGGCCTGGCCCATCACGTCGGGATTGGTGGCCAGCGGGCCGTCGACCCGGTCGTGCAACGCCTGCCAGTGGACGCGTTCGCGGTTCAGGAGGAACGTCGAGACCGCCACCGGGCCCTCCGGGACCGGAGCGCGTTGGTCGTGGGCCAGTACGGCGGCCAGCGCGGCCATGTGCGCCGCCAGCACCTGACCGTACTCATCATGTGCCGCCGTCGCCGCCGGCACCTCGATGAGGTGACCGTCCGGGATGTTCAGCAACGCGGCGAAGCGGTCTCGTGCGACCTCGACCAGCCTCGTCCGCCCTGCCGGACTCTCTTCGACGGGCCCGAGGGCACGGGAGTCGCTCGGCCATTCCAGATCCGCGTCGATCCGGTGCGCCAGGGTCTGCCACCAGGTCCCGGCCGGCCGGGCCAGCAGCAGCAGCCGTACGGTGGCGTCGGCCGGACGGCCGAGATCGGCGAGCAGTCTCAGCAGATCGGTCGAGTCCCAGCGCTCGGCGTAGTCGACGATCACCAACAGCCGGTTCGCCGTCCGAAGGCCCTCCGGCTCGAACGTGGCGGGTGCCGCCGGATCGCGGCGGTGGTGCGCGGCGAGAACCTGCCAGCCGTCCCCTTTCCAGGTCTCGGCGACGTGCCCGGCCAACCGTGACTTGCCCTGACCGCCCACGCCGTGCACCAGCCGTACGGCCCGCGGCGCCGGCCCGTCGCGCCACGCCCGCAGCTCGGCCAGCTCATCGCCTCGGCCGGTGAACGGCACCACGGCGGTCGAGGCGCGCAGCAGCCGACTGGGCTGGGCACGCGCCTGCTCGGCCGACGGGACGCCCGCCGGCTTCGGCCACCACGACAGGCGATACGGGGCCTCCGCCTCGTACACGACCATGTCGCGGCCCGCCTGGAGGATCGTCCCGAACGGCCCCACCGACGCGTGTTGCACCACGCTCGAGCTCTCGCGCGGTTCGGCCGCGCTCTTCACTGCTCGCCGACGCATGATTCACGCCCGGACCGGTACCCCCGGCCACCCGCTGCGAGCCCTAATGACTCCACCTGGCCAGACCTTTCGACGATCGCCGGACATCCATCATGCGACACCAGCGGTCCGCTCACCAGACCAGATCCGGTGCCCGCCCGCGCGCCGGTCCCTACGATCAGCGCATGTCGGACGTGTTCTCCCTCGTCGGCCGTACGGCGCTCATCACCGGCGGCGCCTCCGGCATCGGTCTCGCGGCCGCGCGCGCCATGACGTCCGCCGGGGCCCACGTCGCGATCACCTCGCGGGATCCGGACAGGGCCGCGGCGTGCGCCGAGCGGATCGGCCCGGGGACCATCGGAATACGCTGCGACGTCTCCGCCGAAGACCAGGTACGCGCCATGGTCGACGAGGTGGCCGAGCGGCTCGGCGGCCCCGACATCGTGGTGACCAGCGCCGGCACCCTGGCCCGGGGCAGCGTCGCCGAACTCGGTACCGACGCGCTCCACGCCTGCATGGCGACCAACTTCTACGGCACCTGGTACACCGTGCGGGAGGCGAGCAAGCGGATGACCGCCGCGGGCTACGGGCGCATCGTGACGGTGGGATCCGTACTCGGCGTGGTCGGAGCCCCGGAACGCGCCGGCTACGCCGCGTCGAAGGGCGCGGTCGTCCAACTGACCAGGTCCCTGGCGCTGGAGCTGGCCGGTACGGGGGTGACCGCCAACTGCCTGCTCCCCGGGCCGGTGCTGACCGAGATGAACGAGGCGTCCCGCGACGACCCGGTCGCCCTCGCCATGGTGCGCCGGGAGGTGCCGATGGGCCGCTGGGGCGAGACCCACGAGCTGACCGCCGCGCTCCTGCTCCTCGCCGGCGAACACGCCGGCTACCTGACCGGCACCGTGCTGCCGGTGGACGGCGGCTACCTCGCGCACTGACGCCGGCCCGGGTGGCCTGAGCCTTTGGCGCGGATCGCCTACCGGCGCGTGGGCGAGCTGTCCGTGGTGACCGGCGGACCGGCGGCCGCGGCGAGCCGTGAACGCCGGGTGGGATGTGGTCGGAGACCGCGCCGTCCGCAGGCGGGGCGAGGTGGGCCAGCCGGTACAGATGATCCCGCTCGGCGGGACCCGGCTTGAGCGCAATTTACGGTAATTCGACCGGAAGGTGTTCCTGATTATTGTGCCAATAAGTTGGTGTGTGAGTAGAATTTCGCATGTGGATGGACTGGATAGGAAGATCCTTGCTGTGCTCCAAGATGACGGTCGGCTCAGCGTTACGGATCTCGCCGGCCGGGTGGGGCTGAGCGTCTCGCCGGTCCATCGTCGATTGCGCGAGCTCGAACGGTCCGGTGTCATCCGCCGGTACCGGGCGGTCGTCGACCCCGAAGCCATTGGCCTGTCCTTTGAGGCGCTGGTATTCGCAACGATGAAGCGGGGCGACCGGGAGATCCTCGCCGAGTTCGAGCAGGCGACCGAGGCTATTCCGAGCATCTTGCAGGCTCAGCGCTTGTTCGGGGAGCCGGACTACCTGCTGCGCGTCGTGACCACCGACCAGGCCGCATTCCAGCGACTGTACGACGATCGGCTGACCAGCCTTCCTGGTGTGTTGCGGTTGAAGTCCACATTGGTGATGAAGCAGATCGTGAGCGATCGTCCACTTCCTGCTTAGTATTTCGCCGTTGGAAGTCTTTTGTTCGGCGTCGCTGCCCGTGCCTCCCTCCTCCTGACGTGCGCACGGGCTCTCACTCCGGAGAGGTGCTGATTCAATCGAGTAGCCCCTGGCGTTGTGCGGCGACACCGGCGGCGAAGCGGGTGGTGACCTGGAGGCGGTCCATGATGGTGGTCACGCTTCTGCGTACAGTGCGTAGGCTGACGTTGAGCCGGCGGGCGATCGTTTCGTCCTTCAGGCCGTTCGCCAAGAGGATGAGGACATCTCGTTCACGTCGGGATAGACCTGTGGTCGTGGCGTGACCGATTTTCGCCAGCGGGGTGGCGCGTGCCCAGAGCATCTCGAAGTACTGCCGAAACGCCGTGAGCAGGACCGTGGACCTGACCAGGAGTGCACCGTTCGTACCGGTGAGGGTGAGCGCGATCAGGGCGACGTGCTGATCGACCAAATGCAGCTTGAGCGGTAGATCCGCCATTACGCGCACCTGCATACCCGCCGCCATGCCCTTGCGGATCAGTTGTTCCCCGGAAAGGTGTGCGAGGTACTCTGCGGAGTACAGGCCGCGGTACCGGACTCCTCGCTCGACCATGTGAGGTGTGGGCGTTACTACGCTCTCCTCTCCGAGCGGGACATCGGCGTGCATGGTGAAGATCGCGTCGTAGCCGTGGTTCGCTTCATGGATCAATGTCTTCGACAGCGCGGCGATCTCATCTTGGTCGGTGAGAAGGCGTACCAGCGTCGATGGTGAATTCTCCTGTCGCTGCTGTTCGAAACGCCGCTGGAAATCCACCATCGCCGCATATCCCTCGAGCAGCCGCTCGTGGCGCGTGGCCAGTTCTTGCTGCATGAGCGAGAGCGTGCTGGCGAGCGCGACCAGCGGCTCGACGGCCATCAATCGCGCGGGACGTTCATGCGGCGTCAGGTAGGCGAGGCCCCGGGAGACAAGTTCCTCATCGACTGGTCTTTCCCGCTGGCGGAGCCGGCCACCCGAAGCGAGGAGTGCGGCGTACTCCTGGGTGACCGGGTCGGGTAGCAGATCGGACAGCAGGTCGTGGACGAGTTCGGCCGGGTCGCCCATCAGATCGTCGAGGCGAAATGCGCTCGCACGGAGCGCGGTAGCCAAAGAAGTCCGACGATCGCCACGTTGACCACATTGCTGAGGATGACCACCCAGGCGAAGTTCCGGTCGCTCCAGGACACGAGACTGCCAACCGTGGCGAGGGGAAGATAGATCGTCAAGACATTGCGCGCCCACCTGCGCCGCTTCAGCGCCTTCACAACCAGCCACGTCGCAATCGCCAGGTGGACGACGTGCATCGCGGCCACGTAAGCGATCGTTACCTTGACCGCGATGTCGAGTTCATGACGGCTGAGCGTGGGGTCGCCGCGAAGGACCGCGTCACGAGTGATGCCGGGCGCAGCGATCATCAGGACCGTCAGCGTGACGAGCAGGACGACCTGCAGAACGAGTAGCGCACTGAGCCAGCGGAGTGGAGTCGGCCGTTTCGCCGACGCCCCAGCACCTGCGGTAACGGCGTCGGCATGTGTCGGTGGCATCATGCGGGATCCTCTGGAAGGGTTTTCGTACGACCGTACTAAATCGTAATTTAGCACAGACGTACAGGATGCGCGGGCCTCGGCGGGGGCCGTAGCGGTGTGGACGTCGTGGAAGCGTGATCCGGCGCGCCTCATCCCGGGGCACCGCCTGAACCTCGCAGCGGGCGTTGGAGGCGCTGGCCGGTCCGACACAACGGGCGGCGGTGTGCCGACTGTGCGGGAGACCGCAGGCCGTACGGCCTGCGGTCTCCCGCGATTGAGACTCGGTGGGGTCAGAGAAGAGTTGGCCCCGACGCCAGTGCGCTGGGGCGCGACCAGCGGGGATTTCGGCTGGCCGAGCCCTGCGCGCGTTCGACGCCGTAGTCGACTCGTAGCGGACCGATCGAGCCCGAGAGTTGTGTCAGGAACACACTTTTCGCGACTTTCCGGCCCAGGTCGCGCCATCGAGGCGAACCTCGGTGCGCACCGAGGTTCCACACTTGAAGGAGTGGTAGTGACTGACGTAGAAAGGAATTTTCGAGTTAATCTTCTGGCGGAATCGAGAATCCTTGACGATATGCCAGTTCTTGTTCTTGCTGTAGCTGATCCAGACAGTGATGATCTTTCCGGCGCAGACCTTGGGCTGTTTTATTTGAGTCACCGCGTGCATCGTCGACTTGCTGTTGGGCTTGTATGACGGCAGGTTCGCGCGGAGTACCGTGAAGCACGGTGTCTTGGCGGCGGATGCCGGCGTGGCGGCTGAGACCCGAGCCGCCGTGGCGGCGTCGGCCGCGAAAGTGTCGCGGGCGGACGCGGAGTCGGTCATGCCCAGGCCGGCGACGGTGAACGCGGTAGCCGCCGTGCCTGCCATCAGAAGTTTCTTCATGCGAGGAATTTCCTGTCTGATCAAGGTTGGTGGAGGGCCACGCGGGCCTCGACACCCAAGGAAGCCTGCGACATAAATGATCTTGACCCAAGAGGTGAACCTGCCAGCGGACGGAATCGGCCACTGTTGATCTCCGCCTGCCGTCGCACCTCAGCTGCGGATGCCGCGTTTCCGCCGCGTGCGGCATCTGGATTAATCCATGACATCCTTGCTGCCTCGATGGCAATCTCCGGCCAGATGGCCATAAGACGACATGCGGGCACCCCGTAAAAGGCGCGGGCCGATGCTCAACTCAGGCGGGGGCCGCGCGGGGGTTGGTCGATGGAGCCTCGGGTTGGAGATGCTCAGTTTTCCGCGAGCCGGTCGAGGAGGAATTCGGCGGTCGCGTCGATAACGTCGTTGAAGTGTCCGGCGGGGCCGGGGTAATGGAACGCGTGTTCGGCGCGTTCGTACTCAAGCAATGTGCAGTCATTGCCGGCCTGCACCATCACGTCCCGGAACCGTCGCACCTGGTCGATGGACGCGACCTCGTCGTGCGTCCCGTGTTGAATCAGCATCGGCGGATTCCCCGGCCGTACGAACTCGATCGGCGAGTAATCGGTCGCCCTTCCCGCAGCAATGCCGACGTCCTGTTCAAGGGTTCGTAGTTGCTCTGGCGGGTAGGCGAGCAAATCGACCACGGGGTTGAGGGCCACGACGGCCGCGACGCCCGGCTTGGGCGCCGGACGGGGCCCGTCAGGGGCGATCATCGCGGCGACGAGCGCGAGATGACCGCCGGCCGAACTGCCGCCGGACGCCAGACGTGACGAATCGAGCCCGCGCAATGCGGCCAAGCTCAAGAAGTGTTCAACCGCCCGCCGAACGTCGGCGATGCAGTCGTCGATGCTCACAGCACCCTCATCGAGCAGCCGATACCCGGCTGAAACCGCGAAGATGCCGCGCGACGCCAACTGCCGGCAGTGCGGGGCCAGCCCATCGGCCGATCCTTTGCGCAGCGCGCCACCGTGGAACATGACGATCCCTGCCACGGGCTGTGTGCCTTCGGCCGGCTCGAAGAGCAGCATGGGTAGCTCACTGCCGTCGGCGGCTTCATAGATCGTCGAGGACTCGCGACCGGGTGTCATGAGCCGTTCCTTCCCGCGGACTCGCGTCAGCCGATCTGTTCGGCCAGGGCGACGATCCGCTGAATGGTCATGTCACCGAGCATAAACAGCGGCGAACCGCCGGTCGCGCTGAAGGAGGCCAGTCGGATCATCCTCGTCCGGCTCGGTCACCCATGCCGGAGCCGGCGCAAGGATTTCACACGCGCGAGACCTGATCGAGCGGCTACCGGGTGGCGGTTTGCCGCGCAAAGGCCTGCCGGGCGAGCGGGTGTTCTGGGGGCAGGATGATGGCCCTGTGTTCGCGCTGAGCGGTGGCGATCGCGTCGCCTTGGGGTGTGCCATGGCGGGCGAAGACGAGGCGCACTCTGCCGTCGCCGGAGCCTCGCGGTGCCAGTGGGGTGACCGCGCCGTGGGTGCCGTCGGGCAGGGTGACCCACAGCTGAAAGTCGTCGCGGCGGAAGAAGTCGGCAGATTTGACGGGCCATGGGTAGTGGTGCTCACCGGCCGCTTTGGGCAGGATGCCTTGGTGGTCGGCCTTGGTGAGCGGGACGCAACTGTTGAACAGCGAATCGGTGTAGCGGGCGACGCCGTCGGCGTCTTTGATCTCCTCGTTCAGGATCTGCTCCGCCTCGTCGTAACCGAGGTCGGCGAGGGCAGAGAGGGTAGTGGGGAAGGCGGTGATCAGCGTCAACGCGTCTCGGCGCAGCCGGTCGACCTTCACCGGGTCGGCGCAGAATTGCGTGCTCCATTCGATGCCGGCCCGTGCGAGGTACATCTGCCAGCCGTTCGCCGTCCGAACCCACAGACTCCCTCCGTGATGCATCTCCCACGGCCCGGGACCGTAGGGGAGCCTGTCCTGGCCCGAGTCGGCCAGTATCTTGTGGGCTGTGCGCTTGGCCTCCGTGAACCAGTGCGACTCCGTCCGCTGAGGATGGTCAGATATATAGACGCTCCACGGATGGTCTTCCGATTCGACATGCGTGCCTGTAGAGCTTGATCCCGATGTCATGGCACACCTCCTGAGAACGGCGATAACGCAGGTATCGCAGATGTTGGAGATAACCGGGTGCTCTGCAGAGACGGTGGGCTTCCGGTGGATCCAGTTATCTGACCCGCAGCGTAGCCTCGTCGCCCTGCGCCTAAGCATCGGACAATGTCAGTGTCCGGCTCTATCATTTCCTGGATACGGCAACGTTCCTCAAATTAAGGTAAGCCGACCGGTGAAGCGCAGTGCCCTGAAGGGTGAATGATTGGACTATCGTGACACCGCTCAGGAGACGGCGCTGCCCGCGTTCGCCTGCTGCCACAGCGTGTAGCGGTGAGGATGAGGTCCGACCCGATGACGGTGGCCTTTGAGGGGCTGCATCGGCAATGTCATTACGCGTCGAGTCGATGAAGGAGACAGGGTCAAAGGGCCGGCCCAGAAGACGTCCGTGCGGTGCGGATGCCGCGTTTCTCGCGCTCGGCGTCGATGAGCTCGTCGGTGAGTTCCTCTGGGTCCACCGCGTAATCGGCGTCGTAGAGGGCGTCGTAGTCGCGGGTGCTGAGGGGTAGGCCGAGTGCGGCGAGCCGGTCGGCCAGCTGGGTGAAGGTGATGCGCACGTCCGGCTCATCCTGATACCGGGCCTGTCCGGACGCGCACGCTTCGGCCAGGTTGCGGCCCGCCAGGCTCCGGTACGAGAACTCGGTGTCGAGTTCGATGACGGGCGGAGGGGCGTCCGCCGGCTCGTCGGGGTGCATCCAGTAGCCGACCCAGTGTCCATCCTCGCCGAGCTTCGCGACGAACTTGGCGTACTCGCTCATCTGCGCGTAACCGGCGTTGACGGCCTGCATGTCGGGGTCGGCGAGTTCCTTCGCGCTGAGGTAACCGGTGTCGAGGAACGGGCTGAGCTCTCCCGGTTCCGGGAACGTGACGTCGAGCAGGAGCCGGAAGTCCGTACGGCCCTCCCACTGTGCCACCAGCATCGTGCGCAGGTCGTCCGGGATCGGCCGGCCGTCCAGGCGCTCACGGGAGAACTCGGCGAGCCGCTCTTCGTCCATGGTTCCGCCTCGCTGATCGGGTTCAGAAGATCAGGCGACAGTAGCGGCATCCCACGACAAAGTGATCATCGGTAGCGGCGTCAGGCCAGGGACTGGAGGGTGCGGGAGATGCCGAGGCTGGCGGTGCGGAGGGCACCGGTGAAGCGGCCGACGTTCATGCGGCAGGTGGGTGCCGTGATCGACAGTGCTCCCGCGAGGGTGGTGGGGGCGCTGAAGACGGGGACGGCGACGCTCATGTAGCCGAGCCGGGTCTCCTCGACCTCGACCGCCAACCGGTCCTCCCGGACCTTCTCCAACTGCGTGCGCAGCAGTCCGGGCTGCACCACCGTCTTGCGGGTGAGCGGCCGCAGGCCGTTGCGTACGACCTCCTGGAACAGAGACGGGGACGCGAACGCGAGGATCACCTTGCCCGTCGCGGTGCAGTACAGAGGGAGCCGGCCGGCGATGCGGGACTGCTTGTTCAGGCCCCGGTGCACGACGAGCTTCTCGACGTACAGGACGTCGAGGCCGTCGTGGATGGCGAAGTGAATGGTCTCCTGCGTGGCGATCAGCAGGTCCTCCATGTACGGGAGGGCGGCCTCGCGCAGGGTCCGCTGCCGGGGCACCCGCTGGCCGATCTCGAAGAGTCGCAGGCCGAGGCGGTACCGGTTGCCGGCCCGCTCCAGCACCCCCCACTCGAGGAGCTCCTGTGCGAGCCGGTGCACGCTGGCCTTCGCCACCCCCGAGCGCCGTACCAGCTCGGCGAGCGACAGGACGTCGTCCTCCGCGGTGAAGGACTCGATGATCAGGCGCGCCTTGCCGAGAACGGAGTTCATCGCGTCGGCGTCGTTCTGCGGGCTGATCGGAGATTCGGCGGCGGGGCGAGCGAACGGAACCACGGTCATGAAGCGAACCTCGCGATCAGATCGGCTACCTCGGAGGGATGAAGTTCCATCAAAGGAACCATGCCGCCTTCGACCACCGCAACGGTCGGGCCGGTAAAACGTGACGCCAGCGACTTCAGCTCGGGGAAGCTGAACGGATCGGCCGACGCGCCGACGCACAGCACCGGGCAGCGGACGAGACCGGTCCGCTCCTCCATCCGGTACGCGCTGACCGCCTCGTGCCCCTTCTCCATGTCCGGGCCGACGACCAGCGCGTCCCGGACCAGCCGGGTGAACAGGTCCGGCCGGTCCGTGGGATAGAAGGCCCGCCGGCGCCGCCACAGCTCGGTGAGGTGCGTGCCATCGGGGTCGATCTCGACGTGGTCGATCGCCGGGCGGTGCCGCCGCATCTCGCGGGCGGCGGCGTCGACGTACGGCGTGGACGACAGCACCAGGCGCTCGACACGGTCCGGAGCCCGCGCCGCCACCTCGATCGCGACGACGCCACCGGTGTGGTGGCCGGCCAGCGTCGTACGGTCGAGGCCGAGCGCGTCGAGGAACTCCACGACGGCGGCGGCGTAGGTCTCGATGCGGTGCTCGGCGACCGGCGCCGACGCGCCGAAGCCGATCGTGTCCATGGCGATCGCGCGGTGCGTCCGGCCGAGGAGGGGGAGCACCTCGCGGTACTCGTCCCAGGAGCGCGGCGTCTGGTGCAGGAGCAGCACGGGCGCGCCGGATCCGCACTCGGCGTAGTGGACCTGCCCGAAGGACGTGTCCGCGTAGCCCTTCCGGATCTCGGTCATCGCGCCGCCCCGCCCTTCCGGATCCCCGTCATCGCGCCGCCCCGCCCTTGCGAATTCCCGTCATCGCGCGCCTCCGCACGCTTCCGGCGTCCCCGCACCCTTCCGGATTCCGGTCATTGCGCCTCCGCGAGGAACGCGAGGCTCAGCGGGTTGTAGCGGCCGGCCTGCTCGTGCTGGGGCCAGTGCCCGCACTCGTTGAAGATCTCCAGCCGGGACCCCGGGATGGCGTCGGCGATCGCCTGCGCCTCGGGGACGTCGCCGAACGGGTTCTTGTTGCCCCAGACGACCAGCGTGGGGGCGGTGATCCGGGCCATCCGGTCGGGGCGCAGGAGGTTGCGCTCGCGGATCTCCACCTCCTGCAGGGCCAGCAGGTTCGGCAGGTTCTTCTGGAAGTCCGGCCGGTGGTAGATGGCGTACCGCGTCTCGGTGAGCTCGTCGCCGAACTCCTCGTCCCATTCGGCCCACAGCAGCCGCAGCCGGTTCCGCGTGAGCTCGATGTCGTCCTCGAGGGACGCGGCGGTCGTCGTCTTCTTCAGGCGTTCCATCACCTGCGGGTTGACCTTGGTGCCGCCCATGCACAGCAACTGCAGCGACGCGACCCGCTCCGGATGCTCGCTCGCCGCCCACGCCGATACCCAGCCGCCGAGCGACTCGCCGACCAGGTGCGCGCGCTCGGCGCCGACGGCGTCGAGGTAGGCGATCAGGTGGTCGACGTACGCGGGGATCTCCTGCGGGACGTCCGGCTTGCCGGTGTACCCGTGGCCCAGCATGTCGATCGCGTGGCAGCGGTACCGCCGGGCGTGCTCGGGGATGTTGCGGACGAACGCCTCGAGGTGGCCGCTCGTGCCGTGCAGGAAGACGACGTGCTCGCCGTCCTCTGGGCCCGCCTGCAGCGCCCGGGTCCGGATCCCGCCCGCGTCGACGTAAGTGTGCCGGTAGTCGACGTCGGCCAGCGCGTTCCAGATGCTCATGAGGAAACCTTTCCGTGGGGATCGATGACGGCGACGCCCATGCCGGTGAGCCATTCGGGGATGACCTCGTAGGCGAGGCGACGGCCGGGCGCGTGGCCGAGCGCGGCGGCCATGACCAGCCAGGTGCGCACCTCCTGCGCGCCGTTGCCGGCGACCTCTTCGAGGCGTTCGGTGGTGTACGTGGTGATGCGGTGCAGTTCGCCCTTCTCGACCATGGTCAGGAGCTCGTCGTCGAACTCCGGATTGATCGCAGCCCGGGCGGCCCTGATGATCTGACGGCGGCGTGCGTCGTAGTCCTGCCAGTTGTTCCGCCCGTCGAGCCACGCCCGGACCATGAACTCCTCGTCCTCGCCGTCCGGGCTGCGCCAGTCGGGCCAGGGGAGCCGGTGCGACAGGCCACCGGAGCCGATCACGGCGACGCGCCGGTCCCCGGGGAACGCCTCGACGGCCTCCCGGATCGCGCGTCCCAGCGCGTCGCAGCGGGCGAGGGCGGGCAGTGGGGGCGCGAAGACGTTCACGACGATCGGGACGATCTCCACGTCCAGCCCGGCGAGCAGGTACTGGATCGCGTGCGACTGACCGTGGTCGATCTGCAGCCGGGCCGAGAACGCGACGTCGAAGCCGCCGCCGTCCACGAGCGTGTCCGCGACGTGCCGGGCCAGCTCCTCGTCGACCGGCTGCGGTCCCTTCGGCGTGCCCGACTCGCCGCTCGCGACGCATTCGCCGACCCCGATCGTGAAACTCGGGATGAGGTCGAGCCAGAACCCGCGGAAGTGGTTCGAGCCCACGATGACGACGGTGTCCGGCCGGGCAGCGGCGATCCGGTCGCGCGCGGCGTACAGGGCGTCGCGGAAGCGCCCGGCCTCGTCCTTGTGGACCGTCTCCTCCCAGTGCGTGTTCATCAGCGTGCTGTGCGACGCACCGACTCCCAGCACGATTTCGGTCATGAGCCCTCCTTCTTAGCCCGACCAACCCACCCCGACCGACCTCCCGGCGTCGGACTCGTGACCAGGACGCCGTGCTTAATGGCTCTCTCGCTTCGCTCGCTCACAGTCCCACCTCCGATCGAGAACGGGTGACGGTGTCGACCGCCGTACGGATGAGGTGCCGGGTGAGGCGTTCCATCGCGCGGACGTCGACGGTGTTCATGCCGAGGGCGAAGTCGATCTCGAAGGGCGCCTCGGTCACCTTCGGCATGCCGATCCGTACGGTCGGGATGCCGCGATTGCGCAGGATGTTGGCGTCGGTGGCGCCGCTGTTGCCGCGGATCACCTCGTGCTCGCGGCCCTCCAGGGCCTCCCAGGCGGCGATCGCGCTGCGGGACACCCACATGTCCGGATCGGACGCGGTGCCCGGGATGGCCAGGACCATCTCCGACGACAGCTCGACGCCGGGCAGCTCGGTGCGGATCCCCTCGAGCGCGGCGGCGAACTCCCGCTTGGCCTCCATCGGCGTCGTCCGGGGGCTCAGCCGCAGGTCCACCCGCAGGCGGCAGGAGGCCGGCGTGACCGCCGCCATCCGGGACCGGCCGGCCTCGATCGCGGCGACGATGCCCTGCGGGGCGACCGTGCCCTCGGTGTGCCGTTCGGCGTACTCGGCGAACCAGCGCTCCAGCCGTACGGCGACCTCGCCCGCGCGGGCGATCGCGTTGTCGTACGGCAGCCGGTGTCGCGACCCGACATAGGTGTGGATCCCGCCCACGGTCACCTCGAACCAGGCCAGCCCGACCTCCTCCCAGGAGACCGTCCACCCGGGCTTGGCGATCACCGCGAAGTCCGTCCAGTGGCCCTGCTCCAGAAGGAACGAGCAGCCCGCGCCCTGGCCGGTATTGCGCCGGACACTGCCGGCGAGCGCGTTCGTGGGCATGCCGCCGGCGCCGAACGCCACCAGCAGGTCCCCGGTCAGCGGCAGCCCCGCCTGGTGGATCGCCTCGGCGGCCATCAGCACGCACGCGGCGTGGCCCTTCGGGTTGGAGGCCCCGAGCCCGACCACGAGGTCGCCCATGACGCGGGCGGCGGGCCGCATGTCGGGCCGCAGCTCCGGGCCGGTCCACGGCGCGTCCTCGGCCGCGTCACCGGTGGTCAGCGTGTCGATCGGCGCGTACAGCATCAGGTCGGGGCCGGTGCCGTCGCCGGGCAGCCGCCCCCACGCGTTGGCCTGCCGGTCGTCGAGTGGCTGCGTCGCCGCCGTGATGCCGGCCGCGCCGAGCGTGCCCGCGATGTACTCGGCCAGCGGGCCTTCGCCGCCGGTGGGGCTGGGCTCGTCCACGAGGCCGACGATCAGTTCGCGCAGCCGCGCCGTGGTGACGTGCTTCCAGGCCGCCGCGACCAGGTCCCGGCGCCGGTCGTCCAGCCCCTCCAGGCCCGTCACTGGTTGATCCGGTGGACTTGGGTGTTGCTCGTACGGGCGATCCAGCGCCATAGCAGCGGTGCCGCCACCGCGAGAGCCGCTCCGATGGTCAGGGTCAGCAGGGTGCGTCGCACGAAAGACTCCTCACAGGTCACTTGGCGCCGGTCTCGGCCCGCTTCTTGGCGGTCTCCTCTTCGGCGAGGGTCCGCCAGGCGGTGAGCGACACGTCGGGGCGGTAGAGCTTCTCCGGCGGCGCGTCCGTCACGTCGACCATCCACGCGTCCTGGCCGGAGAACTGGCCGTGGAACAGCCAGCGGATCGCGCCGAGGTACTTGGCGTAGAAGCCGAGGGTCTTCCAGCCCTCGGTGAAGTTGACCATCACGCCGACGTACGTGTGGTTGTCGGCGTCGACCGGCACGTAGAACTCGTAGTGGATGAAGTTCGGGTACGCGATGCGCAGCACGCCGGGCATGGACAGCGAGGCGAAGCCGGGGAATCCCCGGGACTCGATGACCGGGTCGACCTTCTTCGGCTTGCCGGTGTTGCCGAGGTTGAAGGTCTCCTTAGGCGGCTGGATCTTCCACCAGCGCTTGCCGGTCCACCGGCCCACGCCGGGGAAGTCGGCCTCCCAGTGCACCTCGTCCTGCACCCGGTAGATCCAGCGTCCGTCGGGGACGATCCTCGTGATGTTCCAGGTGGGCATGGCCTTGAACAGCCGCCACAGCGACGTCCGGTGCAGGTACTTCGCGTGCCCCTCGTCGAAGCCGTTCTCGCACGCGAACCGCCAGTTCCCGGCCCGCGGCTCGATGCGGCCGCCCATCATGAAGGCGTTGTCGACCAGTTCCTCGGGCAGCTGCGAGTCGATCGGGTGCGGCTCCTCGTCGGCGAGCGGCACGTACACCCACACCATGCCGAGGCGTTCGGCCACCGGGTAGGTCTGCACCCGGACCTTGCCGCAGATCCGCGACTGGGGTCCGTCGGTGATGACCGCGCACAACTCGCCGTCGCCGAGGCGGAATGTCCACCCGTGGTACGGGCAGCTGAGCGTGCCGGGGAACTGCTGGTCGCCGAGCGACAGGGGAACGCCGCGGTGCGGGCAGCGGTCGTGCAGGGCGTGCACCTGCCCGCCGTCGCGGACCAGCGCGATCTTCTCGCCGCACAGGGTGACCGCGGTGGGCTTGCCGGTCACGTGGCTCGACCAGGTGGCCGGGTACCAGTACCCGCGGAAACCCGCGGCGGCCGCGTCGTACTCGGGCCAGGACGACCAGTCCTGTCGTCCGGGCCGCTTGGGCCGTCGTCCCGCCGGGCGGGTGTCCCCGCCCTGGGAGGCGGGCGAGTCGGGCTCGGTCATGGGCCGTCCTCCAGAATGTCCAACTGAGCGATGACGAGATGATCGATCGCCGTGGAGGACTTGCCTACGGAAACGTCTCGCTGAGCAGACCGGCACCGCCGGCGCGTCGTCGCGGATGACGATCCGGCGACGTTCCGGTGAGTGGACCCTCGGTCATGCGGCGTGAGCGCCGACGACCTTACGGTGCGACGAACTCCGGCCAACGTCGAACCCACACCGGGGTTCCCGGCCCACTGCCAGCGAGGTGCTCTTTGAAAGCACGGCACATCCCCTGGCGCGCCCTCGCCGCCGCCATCGCACTGATCACGACCATGTCCGCCTGCGGCGCCGGTACGACCGACTCCGCGGGCGCCGGCGGAAACGCCGCCGGTCCGAAGATCCGCCTCGCGGTCGGCGTCGATCCGTCGTACGCGCCCATCTTCCTCGCCCAGGAGAAAGGGCTGTTCGCGAAGCACGGGGTCAACGTCGACGTCGTGCAGTTCGGCAAGGGCGGCGACGCCGTCGACGCGATCGCCTCCGGCCAGGTACAGCTGGCCGGCAGCTCGGACACGACGGCGATCGGCACGCTCCAGCAGAATCCCGACCTCCGGGCGCTCCTCGTCTACGAGGCCTCCGGGAAGTACCTGAAGGTCGTCGAGCGCAAGAACATCGGCGACCCCTCACAGATCAAGAAGATGGCGATCGTCCCCGGCCTGTCGGAACTCGCCGCGACGCGGTTCCTCGAGTCCAAGAAGATCGACCCCAAGACCGTCAAATTCGTCACCGCCGACCCGCCGGAGATCCCCGCACTACTGCAGAAGGGGAACATCGACGCGTACGTCCTGTGGGAGCCGTGGCCGACCAAGGGCGCGCAGCTCGGCGGGAAGATCGTCGAGAACACGGGAGACTACGGCCTGTCCTACGTCCAGTGGCTCATCACCGGGAACAAGTGGCTGAGCGCCAACCAGAGCGCGGCCGGCAAGGTCGCCCAGGCGATCGACGAGGCCGCCAAGCTGACCGAGAGCGATCCGCAGGCGGCGGCAGAGGCGACACAGAAGGCCGCGAAGGCGCCGACCGCGCAGACCGTCGCCGCGATCAAGGAGATCGACTTCGGGGTCCGCGACATCACCGCCGCCGACCTGAAGGGCTACGAGTCGACCGCCGACTTCTTCCTGCAGACCGGCAAGGTCAAGTCGAAGCCGGACGTGAACGCCGCCGTGATCCAGAACTGGTTCACCCGGCACGCGGGGAAGTGAGGACGCGTTGACCACCGAGATCGATCGAGAGGCCGCGCGCGGCGCGGCCACGCGCATCGACGGCGTGAGCATCAGCTTCGGCGCCTACCACGCCGTCAACGACATCTCCCTCGACGTCGCCGCCGGGGAGTTCGTGTGCCTGCTCGGCCCGAGCGGGTGCGGCAAGTCGACTCTGCTGTCCGCGCTGGCCGGGTTCACCCCGGCCACGGCCGGGAGCGTCTCCGTGGACGGACGAGCCGTCACCGGGCCGTCGCCGGAACGCGGCATGGTCTTCCAGAGCAGCGAAGCGCTCTTCGACTGGCTCACCGTGCGGCAGAACGTCGCCTTCGGCCCGCGCATGCGTGGCATGTCCCGTGCGGAGCAGTCCGCCCTGGCCGACGAGTACCTCGGGCTCGTCGGCCTCCGTAAGTTCGCCGGCAAGTTCCCGGGCCAGCTGTCGGGCGGTATGCGGCAGCGGGTGCAGATCGCCCGGGTCCTGGCGAACCGGCCGCGCATCGTGCTCATGGACGAGCCGTTCGGCGCGCTGGACGCCCAGACCCGACAGGTCATGCAGGAGGAGATGGACCGCATCTGGCGGGAGTCCGGGTGCACCGTCGTGTTCGTCACCCACGACATCGACGAGGCGATCATTCTCGCCGACCGCATCGCGGTCATGACGGCGGGCCCGGCGGCCACGATCAAGAACATCTACCGGGTGGAGCTGCCCCGGCCCCGCGACGAGACGTCATCGGAGGCGATCGCGCTGCACCAGAAGCTGCGCCAGGACATCGGCCAGGAGGTCCGCGCGGCCCTGCGCGAGCAGGGGCTGGCCACCGGAGAGGAGGACGGGTGACGGCCGCCGACACCGTCGAGCAGGCGGACACCGCCCCCCGGATCCGGGACCGGCGATCCCGCGTGGCGTCCGGCGGGATCCGCACCGTCGGCATGTACCTGATCTCCATCGCCATCGGCGTCGGGGTCTGGCAGCTCGTGGCGATGAAGTACGGCTCCGCGCTCGTCGCCTCGCCGGCGCAGACCGTCAAGGCGGCGAAGGAACTCGCGTCCGACGGCACGCTGCTGAACTCCGTCATCGCCTCCAGCCGCCGCATCCTCATCGGCTGGGGCCTCGGACTGGTCGTCGGCGTGCCCATCGGCCTGCTCATGGGCCGCCTCACGGTGATCCGGCAGCTGCTCGACCCGTACATCGAGTTCTTCCGGTTCATTCCGCCGGTCGCCTTCGTCACCCTGGCGGTGGTGTGGCTCGGCATCGGCGAGTCGTCGAAGGTCGTGCTGATCTTCTACACGTCCGTCTTCATCGTCACGCTGAACACCATCGCCGGCGTGCTGTCGGTCAACGAGTCCAAGCTCCGCGCGGCCACCAGCCTGGGCGCGAGCCGCTGGCAGGTCATGCGGAGCGTCGTGCTGCCGGCCACGGTGCCGCACATCGTCACGGGCGCCCGCCTGGCCATGGGCAACAGCTTCCTGACCATCGTCTCGGCCGAGATCGTGGCGGCGCAGGTCGGCCTCGGCGCGCTGATCTGGACGTCCCGGAACTACGGTCGTATCGACTGGGTCTTCGTCGGCATCATCACGCTCGGCATCCTCGGGTTCGTCTTCGACCGGGTGCTGCGCGTCGTATCCTCACGTGTCCTGCGCCGCTATGGGGTGAAACTGTGACCGAAAGCTCCCGAGCCCTGATCCTGGAACGGTTCGGATCGCTGCCGCAACTGGTGGAACGGCCCGTGCCGCCGCGCGCGCCGGGCGAGACACTCGTCCGCGTGCACGCCGCCCAGGTCGGCCATCTCGACCTGAACATCGTGGACGGCCGCTTCGGCATCCTGCCCACGCTGCCGTTCGTCCCGGGCACGAACGCCTGCGGCACGGTCGTCGCGTCGGACGTCCACCCGGTCGGCTCGCTGGTCCGCTTGAACGGCTCCGGTCTGGGGCTGCGCCGTGACGGGGGCTGGACCGAACACGCCGTCGTCCCGGACAAGGCCGCCGTCCCCACGCCCGCCGGTACGGATCCCGCCCTGGCCTGCTCCTTCTTCTCTCCGGCCGGTACGGCGTGGGCGGCCGTGCACGACGTCGCGGAGGTCGGCGAGGGGCAGCGGGTCCTGGTCACCGGCGCGGCCGGTGCCGTCGGCTCCATGGCGGTGCAGCTCGCCGTACGGGCGGGGGCCGAGGTGATCGGTGCCGTCGGCCGGCCGGCCAAGCTCGAACACGTCCCCGCCGGCGCCAAGGCGGTCCTGGCCGCCGACCTGTCGGCCGAGGCACTGGGCGGGCCGGTCGACGCGCTCATCGACACCGTCGGCGGGCCCGTGCTGGCCGCCGCGCTCGGGCTCGTCCGGCCGCGCGGCCGGGCCGTCCTGATCGGTTACTCGGCCGGACGCGAGTTCACTGTCGACCTGGCGGACTTCCTGCTCGCCGACGTCGCGCTGCTGCCGGTCAACCTGATGACGCGTGGCCGCGACCTCGCCGAGGTCGGCGAGCGTCTCCTGGCCGAGATCGGCTCCGGAGAGCTCACCCTGAACATCGAGCGGTACGGCCTCGACCGGCTGGAGGAGGCCGTCGAACGCCTGCGCAGCGGCGCGGCGGTCGGCAAGGTCGCCCTGACGATGGACTGACCACCCATCCTTCGCGGTGACGGCGTCGCCCGTGGGCGGCGCCGTCACCGTTTTCAGCGGGTGCGCGTCAGCTCTCGCTCGGCGCGAACGTGCTCCGCATCCAGCGGGCCGACGCCTGCGCGCTCTCGTACGGGTCGGCGATGTCGGGGCGGTCCACCTCGACCATCAGCCACCCGTCGAAGGCGTCCGGCAGGTTGCTCAGGATGCCGGTCAGATCGAGCTCGCCGCGGCCGGGCTCGACCCACAGCCCGGCGAGGACCGTCTTCTGGTATCCCCAGCCCTTCTCGCGGCCCTCGGCGGCGACACTGAGCCGGCAGTCCTTCACGTGGACGAACGGGATCCGCTCGGCGTAGTCCTTGATGAGCGCGCCGACGTCGGCGCCCGCCCAGGCCAGGTGGCCCGTGTCGGGGAGGAAGCCCAGCCGGGACGCCGGCAGGGCCTCGAGGACCGCCCGCGCCTCGTCATCGGTCTCGATCCACGTGCCGACGTGCGGGTGCAGCGACGGCCGTACGCCCTCGGCGAGCATGACGTCGGAGATCTGCTCGATCAGCTTCGTCACCGCTTCGACCCGGGATTCGTCCGCGTCAAAGGCCTGTGCGGGATGCAGGACGCGTGGCTTCTCCTTGCCCATCGCGAGGCCCAGACCGATCTCGGTCATGCCGAGCTCGGCGTGCTGCCGGGCGACCGCGGCGGCGCCGGCGACGACGTCCGCCTCCTTGCCGTCCCGGCCGTCGGACCGGCAGACGGCGTAGCCGGGCGCGAGCGCGAGGCCGACCTCGTCCAGGAGCGCCTTGTATCGGTCCACGGCCCAGTCGGCGGGCACCTCGGCCATGACGGCGTCGAATCCGGACTGCTTGATCAGTGCCAGCCGCTCCTCCGGCGCGGGCGCCTTGGACGGGTCCAGCCATCCGTCATCGCTGGCCATCCACTGGATCGGGTTGAGTGCGATCCTCGCGGTGGTCGAGCCATCGGACATGTCGTTTCCTTTCAATCGGGATTCTCAAGACCGGGACGCGAGCTCGCCGGCGAAGTGGCAGGCGGCGCGCTGACCCGCGGCGGTGGCGGTGAGCTGCGGTTCGACCTCGGCGCAGATCGTCCGTTCCGGGTTCACCAGGGGCCCGATCGGGCACCGGGTGCGGAACCGGCAGCCGGACGGCGGGTTCGCCGGGCTCGGCAGATCACCGGGCAGGACGATGCGTTCGCGGGAACGCGCCGAGACCTTCGGAACGGGCGACGAGGACAGCAGAGCGGAGGTGTAGGGGTGCTGCGGGGCGTCGTACACCGCGGCGGCGTCGCCGTACTCGACGATCCGGCCGAGGTACATGACGGCGACGGTGTCGCTGAGGTGGCGCACGACCGACAGGTCGTGCGCGATGAACAGGTAGCCGAGCCCGAGTTCGTTCTGCAGCTTCTCGAGCAGGTTGATGATCTGCGCCTGGATCGACATGTCCAGCGCGGAGACCGGTTCGTCGAGGATGAGCGCCCGCGGCCTGCGGGCCAGGGCGCGAGCGATGCCGATCCGCTGGCGCTGGCCGCCCGAGAACGCGTGCGGGTAGCGGTCGAGGTGCGCCGCGCGCAGCCCGACCTGCGCCATCAGGTCGCGCGCCTCCTCCTCGCGGGCCCGTCCGGCGACGCCCGTCAAGGCGAGCGCCTCGGTCAGCGACTGCCGGATGGTGCGCCGCGGGTTCAGCGACGCGTACGGATCCTGGAAGAGGTACTGCAGGGAGGTCCGAACCCGGGCGAGATCCTGGTCGCGCATCGCGCTCACGTCGGTGCCGTCGATGAGGATCGACCCGCCCGCGATCCGGTTGATCCCGACGATGCTGCGGGACAGGGTCGACTTGCCGCAGCCGCTCTCGCCGACGAGCCCGAGCGTACGGCCCGCGTGCACGGACAGGCTCACCCCGTCGACCGCGTACACGGGCGGCTCACGATGGAACAGCCCGCGCCGCCGCGATCCGACGTCGACCCGCAGGTCGCGGACCTCGAGAACAGCGGTCCCCGCCACCGACGGACCGCTCGCGGCCGCCGGAGGAGCGCTCGGCGCGACGGGGTCCGTCGCCGGGGGCGCCGTCGGCGAGACGGAGTCCGTCGTTGGGGGAGCGGTCGGTGGGACGGGGTCCGTCGTTGGGGGAGTCGTCGGCGCGACGACGGACTCCGTCGGCGGAGCGGTCGGCGCGACGGGATCCGTCGCCGGGGGCGCGGCCGCCGCCTGGCCGGCGTCGTCGCGCGTCGGCGTGGGAACGGGAAGGCCCGGCGCGTCGGCGTCGCGGTGGGCGATGACGCAGGCCACTTCGTGCCCGGGCTCGCCGATCTGGAGCATCGCCGGCGGTGCCTGCTCGCAGGCCTCCTCGGCGAATCGGCAGCGGGGCGCGAAGGGACAGCCGGTGGGCAGCGCCGCCGGATCCGGCGGCGCACCGGGGATCGCCGGCAGCGGCCCACCGGTCCGGTCGTCGTCGAGGCGGGGCATGGCCGCCAGCAGCGCGGCGGTGTACGGGTGCCGCGGATGCTCGAAGACCTCCTCGACGCTGCCCTTCTCCACCGTGCGGCCGCCGTACATCACGACGACCTTGGCGCAGAGTTCGGCCACGACGCCCATGTCATGGGTGATGATCGCGATGGCGATGCCGAGCTCGGTGCTCAACTTCGCGAGCAGGCGCAGGATCTGCGCCTGGATGGTGACGTCGAGGGCGGTGGTCGGCTCGTCGGCGATCAGCAGCGTGGGGTCGTTCGCCAGCGCGATCGCGATGACGACCCGCTGCCGCATGCCTCCGGAGAACTGGTGCGGATAGTGGTCGATCTTCGTCGGGACGTCGGGGATGCCGACCTGCTCGAGGAGTCGCATGGCGCGCTCGCGCGCGGCCTTCCGGCCGACGCCGTGCACCGTCATCGCCTCGACGATCTGGTCGCCCACCGTCATGACCGGGTTGAGCGCGGCCTGAGGGTCCTGGAAGACCATCGCGACCGTGCTGCCGCGGCGGCTCCTCATCTCCCGTTCGGGGAGCGTGAGCAGGTCCTCGCCGTTCAGCCGGACGGAGCCGGCGACGACCTCGCCCGGCGGGCGCACCATACGCATGATGGAACGCGCCGTCACCGACTTGCCCGAGCCGGATTCGCCGACGATTCCCACGACCTCGCCCGGGCAGATGTCGAAGGTGACGTCGTTGACGGCCTTGACGCCGCCGCCTTTCAACCGGAACTCGGTGCGCAGGCCCTCGACGTGCAGCAGCGGGGCGTCCTCGGCCGTCACCGGTGGTTCGGTCGCGGCGGGGCGAGTGGGAGAGGTCACAGGGGTTTCACCACCTTGAAGTCGGCCGTCGGCAGGGGTCAACGCCGGTTCACCGCCTCGTTGAGTGCGTCCGACACCAGGCCGAAGCCGACCGCGAGCAGCAGGATGAGCAGTGCCGGGCCGACGATGTACGTGGACGACTGGGTGATGAACCGCAGGCCGTTGTTGAGCAGGACGCCGAGCGAGGGCGTCGGCGGTTGCACGCCGAGACCGACGATGCTCAGCCCGGCCTCGATATAGACGCCGACGACCATCCAGACGGTGCCGTTGACGACGATCGCGTCCATGGCGTTCGGCAGGACGTGGCGGACGAGCAGTTGGCGCCGCGAGACGCCCAGCACCCGAGCGGCGAGGACGTACTCCCGGTTCTGCTGGCTCAGCCACGCGCCCCGAGCCAGCCGTCCCGTGCTGGGGAGGCCGGTGATCAGGATCGTGAGGAACAGCGCCATCCAGCCGGGCCGGAGCACGGCCACCAGGCAGATCCCCAGGATCAGGCCCGGAAAGCCGAGGATGACATCGAGGAGACGCTGTACCGCGGCGCCCAGGCGTTCGGAGATCGCGCCGCTCAGGCCGAGCAGCGTTCCGATCACCATGCAGAGGGGCACCGCGGTGAGGATCAGGCTCAGGTCGATGCGGAGTCCGTAGACGCTGCGGACGAAGATGTCCCGGCCGAACTCGTCGACGCCGAAGATGTGCTCGGCCGAGATGCCGGTCAGCGCGTTCGGGCCCTGCCGGTCGTAGCCGCCGGGGAACAGCACGGGCGCGAACAGGGCGGCGAGCCCCAGAACCAGGAGAATCGCCAGGCCGGTCACGCCCTTCGGCGTGCGGAACGCCGACAGGTAACGCGCCAGGGTGGGGTTCAGTCGCCGACGCGCGTCCGGTGCGGCCACGTCGGGGGGTGCGAGCTGCAGATCTGCCATGCCTAGTCTCCCAACTTGATCCGCGGGTCCAGTGCCGCCAGGACGATCTCGGTGAGGATCTGGCAGGCCACCGCGACGAAGACGGCACCGACGATCAGCACCTGCAGCACGGTGAAGTCGCGCGTCTGCACGCTGGACACGACGAGCTGGCCGAGGCCGTTCCGGTTGAAGATCGCCTCGATCACGATCGCGCCGGCGAGCAGGTTCCCGATCTGGAGTCCGACGGCGACGACCGCGGTTCCGACGCTGTTCCGCAGCACATGGCGGACGGTGATCCGCGCGGCGGACGCCCCTTTGCTCCGCGCGAGGTCGACGTACTCCTCGTTCCCGGCCGCGCGCATCTCCGTCTGCAGGAGGCGGGCGACGGTCGCGGCCGGGGACAGCGCCAGCGCGAACGCCGGCAGGATGAGGAACTGGATGCCGACCGCCGGGTCGTGCAGGAAGCCGACCTCGCCGTTGACCGGCAACCAGCGGTTCAGCACGCCGAACACGAGGATCAGCAGCACGCCGATGAGGAACGACGGCACGGCGATGAAGAGGCTGTTGGTCAGGTCGAGGACGGCCCGGGCCCAGCGGCGTCCGCTCGAGCCGGCCAGGACGCCCAGGACCGTTCCGATCGCGATGACGAGCAGCGTCGACAGGACGGCGAGTTCGACGGTGCTCTCGAGACGGTCGCCGATGACGCTCGCGACGCTCCGGTGCAGCAGGTAGGACTGGCCGAGGTCGCCGCGGAACAACCCGCTGATCCAGTTCCAGTACTGGACCATGAGCGGCCGGTCCAGGCCCAGCTGCTGCCGGATCGCGGCGATGTTGGCCGCGGTGGGGTCGGGGCCGGCGAGGCTGACGGCGACGTTCCCCGGTGCCAGGCGAGGCAGGGCGAACGCGACGATCGAGCCGGTGAACAGCACGAACACCACCGAGGGGACCTTGCGTATCAGGAACCGGACCATGACCTGCCTACCGTCGTTCGCTCCGTCGTTCCGTCACTTGGACAGCCACGCCCGGCTGACATCGAGGAAGCCCATCTGCGTCGGCGTGATGCCGTTCACGGCCGCCGAGCGCACGGTCAGCGTGGGGCGGATGATCAGCGGGACCGCGAAAGCCTGGTCGATGTAGTACGCGTCGTAGTCCTTCAGGGCCTTCTGCTGGTCGGTGCCGGCGGTGGCCTTCGTGACCGCGTCGACGAGACGGCCGTACTCCGGGTCCTGGAGGTGCGAGAGGTTGCCCTTCGGGAGGAGCTCCGGCCGGTTCAGGACGGCGCTCGCCGGGGACAGGCCGTTGCTGGCCTGCATCAGGAAGGCGGGAGCGCCCATGTCCTTCTTCGCGATCCGCGCGTCGTAGTCGGCCGCGGCGAGGGCCACCGGCCGGGGGTTCAGCCCGATGGCCGTCAGGTTGTTCTTGACGATCTGGAAGATGCCGGTGGCCTCGGGGGTGTTCAGCGTGACCATGTCGAACGAGGTGTTCTTCACGCCCGCCTGCGCGAGCAGCTGCTTGGCCTTGTCCGGCTGGTAGGTGTACTGCTTGGCCTGCGCGGCGTCATAGCCGACGGTGGTCGGCTTCCAGGGCAGGTTGGTCGCCGTCGCCTGGCCGCCCTCGACCTGCTGCACGATGCGGTTGCGGTCGATGGCGTACTGGATCGCCTGCCGTACGGTCTTGTTGTTGAACGGCGGCTTGGTCACGTCGAACGCGAGCGGGATCGCCGAGCCGCCGGACGTCACGAGGGCGTAGCCGGCCTGCCCGCTCAGGCTCCTCGAGTCCAGCGCCGCCATGCCGGCGCCGTACTGGACGCGCCCGCTGCGGACCGCCGCGGTCATCGCGGTCGGATCCTTGATGATGTCGATCTCGATGGCGTCGAGATGGGTGTTCTTGGCGTCGCGGTAGTTCGCGTACTTGCCGAGCATGATCTTGCCGCCCGGGGTCCACGACTTCCATACGAAGCGTCCGGTGCCGTCGACGTTCCGGCCCGCCGCGTAGTCGCCGTAGGTGTCCTTGTTCAGGATCGGCATCGTCTCGAACAGGTCGAAGATGTTCGGCAGCGGCTGCTTGAACGTGAGAGTCAGCTCGTCGTCGCCCTTCTTCTCCAGGTGGGAGATCTGACCGGCGATCGACTGGTTCGCCGCCCCGGTTTTCGGGTCCTGGGCCTTCTGGATGGTGAAGATGACGTCGTCCGCGGTCAGCTTGCGGCCGCTGTGGAAGGTCACGTCGTCGCGGAGCTTGAGGTCCATGCTCTTGGCGTCCTTGGCCAGCGTCCACGACGAGGCCAGGACACCGTGGGGCTGCCCCGTACGCGGGTCGATGAGCGTCAGCGTCTCGAAGACCGCGTACTCCGACAGGATGTTGCCGATCGAGGTCTTGAGGAACGAGCCCGGGTCGGCGTCGCTCGACTGCCCGACCACGAGGGTGCCGCCGTCGCGTACCGGGCCGGCGGCCGTGGACTTCCCGACGGCGCCCTGCTGGGCTGCACTGCATGCGGTGGACACGAGGACGGCCGCGCCGGCGACGCCTGCGGCGATCCGGTGCCGCCAGGCTGAGGTGGTCGGTGACATTGAAACTCCTCAAGACCTTCTGAAGGAACGAGGTGGCGAACGGCGAGTGATGAACGATCGTGGCTACCGACCGGCCCGGTGGTATGGCGTTCCGGTCCACTGAGCGGAACGACGACCGGTTTTGGCCGATTCGACGTTGGTTATGTAGCTGGTGAGCATGATTGGTGTCGCAGACAGGTGCAAGACTGCCGGATTTAGTTTTTTCCGCGTCATAAACGATGCGGTTGTCCGGGCCCTATCCGGTCATTTCTCGAAACGACCGGCCGGGCGCTCGCACGTGCTCTCCATCGGCGTGACCTGCCCCGGTCCGCCGATCGCGGACAGCACCTCGAGCACGTGGAAGGCGAACGCGGCGGTCGCGCGGTGCGGGCCGCCCTCGATCGCGTCGGCCAGGTCCCGGACGCCCAGGCCCCGGCGCGCCTGCTCCTTGGTGCCGACGGCTCCGAACAGCTCCACGACCGGCGGCAGGACGGACCAGTCCGCGTCGCCGTGCCGCTTCACCCGGACGTCGCCGTCGAAGTGGTTCGGAGTGGGCAGTGAGAGCGTCCCCTCGGTGCCGTAGATCTCCATTTCGGGCAGGTTGGTGTCCCAGACGTCGAAGCTCATCAGCGTCGTGCCGACGACCCCGGAGTCGAACCCGAGGACGGCCGAGGCGTGGGTCGCCACCTCGACGTCGATGAGGTCCACGGCCCGGTCCGGCGCGGTCACCGTACGCGTCGGCGCGCCGATACGGGAGGCTCCCGCCACGGATCGGATCGGGCCGAGCAGGTTCACCAGCGCGGCGACGTAGTACGGCCCCATGTCCAGCACCGGACCGCCACCCGCCTGAAAGAGGAACCGCGGGTCCGGATGCCACCTCTCGGCCCTGCTGTGCCGGATGAACGCCGACGCGCCGACGGGTTCGCCGATCAGCCCGTCGTCGAGCGCCCGGCGCGCGGTCTGGCACGCGCTGCCGAGGAAGGTGTCCGGGGCGGAACCGAGGAGACGCCCACTGGCCTCGGCCGCCGCCAGCACCTTCCTCGCGTCGGCGACGGTGGTGGCGATCGGCTTCTCGACGTAGACGTGGTGGCCGGAGTCCAGCGCCCGGATGATGGTGGTCGCGTGGTGCGCCGGCGGGGTCAGGTTCACCACGATGTCGACCGAGTCGTCGGCGTAGAGGTCGTCGTCGTTCCCCCACGCCGGAATGCCGTGCGCTCCGGCGGCGCGCTCGGCCCTCGCGACGTCGACGTCGGCGACGCGGACGATCTCGAGCTCGGGGTACCGGGCCATGCCGGTGACATAGCGGTCGAAGATGTTGCCGCACCCGAGGATTCCGATGCGGTGATGCTGAGGCGATGTCGCCACGTATCTCCCCTTCCTGGTGACGTCGGCCGGTTAAGCGACGATGAGCGGGCGCAGGGTGCGGTGCGCGATCGAGAGGCCCTGTTCAACGCGGGTGACGTCGCCGCCCCAGACGGGGTCCTCGTGCTCGACCGACAGCGTCCCGGTGAAGCCGTGCTCGTAGAGGGCGTCGACCACGGCGCCCCAGTCGACCTGGCCGCGACCGGGCACCCGGTACCGCCACCAGCCGACGTCCCAGGGGTTCGGCCGGTTCACCGCCTTGCCGAAGAACCCGTACCGGTTCACCGCGGCGGCGTCGAGCTGGATGTCCTTGGCCTGGGCGTGCACGATGCGCTCGGCGTACGGCGCGATCGTCGTGACCGGGTCGATGCCGATCCAGACGAGGTGCGACGGATCCCAGTTGAGGTACAGCCCGAGCGAGAACATCCACTCCCACAGCTCCGGCGAGTACGCGAGGTTGCCCGGGTACCCGTCCGGATGCCACCCCTCCATCACGCAGTTCTCGATGATGATCTTGACGTCGCGCTCGCCCGCGTAGTCGACCAGCTCACGGAAGATCGGCTCGGCCTCGGCGAGGTTCTCCCGCACGGGCCTGGTCCAGTCGCGGCCGATGAACGTCCCGACGTACGGCACGCCGAGTGCGGCGGCGGCGTCGATCGTGTGGATGAGGTGCGTCCGGATCTCCGCGCGCCGTACGGGATCCGGGTGCAGGTTGTTCTCGTAGTAGGCGAGCGCGGACAGGGTGAGCCGGTGCTCGGCGAAGCACTTACGGGTGTTCTCGACGTCCTCGGGACCGAGGCTCGCCACGGGGAGATGGGCCGCCTCGAAGTCGCGTCCGCCGGTGTCCGGCCAGCACGCCACCTCGAGCGCCTCATACCCGGCGCCGGCGGCCCAGGCGGCGATCTCCTCGAGTGTCAGCTGGGGGAGACAGGCGGTCAGCATGCCCAGTTTCATGCGCTCAGCTCCTTCGTGTCCTTCACCGATGACGGTTCCACCGAGGTCCAGGTCAGGCCGGCGTCGGCCCGCAGTACCGCGTCGACCAGCTGCGCGGAGCGGACGCCGTCCGCGACGGTCGGGAGCCCCTCGGGCCGCCGCCCGGCCATGGCCGCGTAGGCGTCGTCGACGAACGCGCGGAAGCAGTCGGCGTAGCCCTGCGCGTGTCCCGCCGGCAGGGTGGCCAGGCGGCGCTGCTCGGCCGATCCCTGGTTGGGGTCCCGTACGACGAGCCGGGCGCCGCCGGCGTCGCCGAGCCACACCGACTCCGGGTTCTCCTGGTCGAAGACGGCGCTGCCGTCCGCGCCGTCGAGTTCGAACCAGAGCCGGTTCTTGCGGCCGGCGGAGACCTGCGACACCGTGAGCGAGCCCAGGATCCCGTCCGCGGTCCGCAGCAGGATCGTGGCGACGTCCTCGGTGGTGACCGGCCGCAGACGGCCCGCTCCGTTCGCCTCGCCGCGCGCGCCGAAGGTCGTGCCGCCGCCCGCGGGGCGTTCGGGCCGGGTGATGCCGAGCCGCGCCGTCACCTCGTGGAACCGCACCCCGGCCACCCACTCGACGAGGTCGCACCAGTGCGAGCCGATGTCGGCGAAGGCGCGGGACGGCCCGCCGCTCACGGCGTCGACACGCCAGTTCCCGGTGCCGCCGTCCAGCATCCAGTCCTGCAGGTAACTGCCGTGCAGGAGCTGCCAGGCGCCGAACTCTCCGTTCATCCGGCGCGCCCGGATCTCGCGGACCAGCGGGTGGTACCGGTACACGAACGGCACGGCGAGCGTCCGATCCGCCTCCGCGGCGGCCGAGGCGAGCCGCTGCGCGTCGGCGAGCGACGTCGCGATCGGCTTCTCGCAGATCACGTGCTTGCCGGCCCGCAACGCCGCCGCCGCCTGGTCGGCGTGCAACGAGTTCGGCGTGCAGATGTGCACCACGTCCACGGCGTCATCGGCGAGTACGGCGTCGAGGTCCGGGTAGCGGACGGGGACGTCCCATTCGTCGGCCAGCGCGGCGGAGCGGCTCGGGGTGGAACCGACGACGCCGCGCACGGTGGCGCCGACGCTGCGGATGGCAGTCGCGTGGACCGAACCGATCATTCCGGCGCCGACGACGACCGCTTGAATGCGCGGATGCGCCACGTTCAGACCTCCAGGCGGGAGACTTTTGAGTTATTTGAGCATGATTGAGTGCATTGACAGCCACAAGATGCCGTCTTTAGTTTGATCGCATGCAAAAAGGGGTGAAGGCCTCCGGCGACGACGCGCCGGCGCCGGTGGCGATCGCGCTGCACAAAGTGCTCTGCATGATCGCCGACCGTGAGGCCACCAGCCGTGCGGCGATCGCGCGGCTCACCGGCCTCGCCCGGTCGACCGTCAGCCAACAGGTCGACGCCCTGATCGACCTCGGGCTCGTCGAGGAGACCGAGTCGAGCCAGTCGGTACGCGGCCGGCCGCCCCGGGCGCTGGCCATCAGCCCGCGCGCCGGCATGATCGCGGTCGCGGACGTGGACGTCGCGGCGACCCAGCTCGCGATCGCCGACCTCGGCGGCACCGTCATCGCCCGCGAGATCGTCACCATGTCCGTCGAGAACGGCCCGGAGGAGCTGCTGGCCGCGGTGACGGGAAGGCTGCGTTCGATGCTCACCGAGCACGGCCACGACTCGGTCCCGGTGCGCCACGTCGTCGCCGGGCTTCCGGCGCCGGTCGACTTCCACCGGGGGTGCGCCGTGCGCCCGCCGATCATGCCCGGGTGGGACGGCTACCCCGTCGGGGATCATCTGCGCGAGCAGTTCGGCGCCCCGGTCACGGTCGACAACGACGTGAACCTGATGGCGCTGGGCGAGGCGACCCAGGAGATGGCCGACACGCCGCTGCTGGTCATCAAGGTCGCGTCCGGCATCGGAGCCGGCATCGTGACGGCGGACGGCTCGGTGCACCGCGGCGCCGACGGCGCGGCCGGCGACATCGGGCACATCCGCGCGTCCAGCCGGAGTGACGTCGTCTGCCGGTGCGGCAAGACCGGCTGCCTGGAGGCCGTGGCGAGTTACCGCGCGGTGCTCACCGACCTCGGCATCGACTCCTCCTCGGTCGACGACCGGTTGCACGCCTCGCGCGAGCTGGCCCGCCTGGTCGCCGGCAGCGACACCCGGGCGCTGCACCGCATCCGCCAGGCGGCCGCGACCATCGGCGAGGTCGTGGCGATGCTCGTTCACACGATCAACCCGCGCATGCTGGTGCTGGGCGGCCCGCTGACCGAACTGCAGGACGAGATCCTGTCCGGCGTCCGCGCCGCCGTGTACGAACAGGCGCTGCCGCTGGCGACGCGCAAGCTCATCATCACGTCGAGTCAGCTCGGCAGCGACGCGGGGATCGTCGGCGCGATCGCACTGGCGTCCCAGGAGATCTTCAGCCGGTCAGGCGCGGCGCGGCTGCTCGCCGAGGCGTGACGCCGGCAGGATCGATGGGCGGAGCGTTCATGCCGACAGGGGCGGCACACGGGCGTTCATGCCGGCAGGGGCGGCACACGGGCGTTCATGCCGGCGGGGACGGCACGCGGGCGTTCATAACGGCAGGGCCACGACGGCGTGCCCGCGGCAGCAGACGGTGCCGTCGTCGAGCCGCTCCTCCAGGTCGAGCGTGACCTCGCCGGTCGCGTCGTCGACCGCGCGTACGGTGCCGGTGACGACGAGATGGTCACCGGGACGGGCGGGCGCGCGGTTCTGCCACCCGAGCGCGCGGACGGCGCCGGGGTCGCCGCCGGCGAACGCCGTCGCGGCCCGGTGCAGGAGACAACCGTGCAGCTGCGCCATCACGACAGGTCCGTCCAGTCCCTCGGTACGGGCGAACTCCGCGTCGTAGTGGATACGGTGCGCGTTCCGGGTGACCGCGCCGAACCGCAACAGCCGCACCGCGTCGGGCACCGCCCGTACGGGAACGATCTCCGCGCCGGGCGTCGGCGCTATGGGCGCGACCTCCCCGCCGGGCGTCGGTGGTGCGGGAGCGTTCTCCGCGCCGGGTGCCGACCGTACGGGCGTGACCTCCGCGTCGCGCGTCGGTGGTGCGGGAGCGTTCTCCGCGCCGGGTGCCGACCGTACGGGCGTGACCTCCGCGTCGGGAGTCGGCGGTAGGGGAGCGATCTCCGCGCCGGGTGCTGGAGTCTGGTGATCTGTCAACGGACGATGAACCTTTCCGTGACCTCGGCGAGAGCGCCGCGCTCCGCCGTGCCGTACGTCTTCTCGACGGTCAGCAGCAGAAAGCCGGTGCCGCGCCCCTTGCGTTCGACCGCCGTGAGCGTGCGCCGCACCTCGATCCGGTCGCCGGGCCGTACGTCGGCGAGCCAGCGCACGTCCTGGCCACCGGCCATCAGGGCGACGTCCAGCCCGTCCGTGCCCGGAACCTCGTCGCGGTACATCCCATCCGGGCGGAACTCCTCATCGTCGGGGCCCGGCGCGCCGCGAAACAGGCTGACGACGTACATCGGGTGGACGACGAAGCCGGCGTCGTCCGGGTCGACCAGGCGCGGCGAGGTCTCGCCGGCGGCGCGCGCGAACTCCGCGGCTTCGGTCGCCCGTACGACCCCGAGCGATCGGTGCTCGACCCGGCCGATGAGGGCGCGGGCGCGCTGTTCGGCGAGGTCGACGGCGGCGGGCACGGCTTCCAAGCGACACCTCCCGGGTGGTTCCCAGGGGCCGCACGCTACGCACGGCGCCCACCGGCGGTAAGGTCCGCGGACCGCTCAGCGGACCGACGGGCTTCGGTGGGCGGCCGTCGCGGCGCGAAGATCCCGCCATGGACATCCAGCCGGCTCCCGAGGGGGCGTACGCCGACGCCGACGGCGTGAAGTACCACTACCTGCACATGGGCGCGGGCAGCCCGACGATCTTCCTGCACGGCGGTGGGCCGGGCTGCACGGCCTGGTCGGACTTTGCCCCCGTGGCCCCGATGTTCGCCTACGACCGCGACTGCTACCTGGTCGACATCCTCCAGTACGGCCGGTCGGAGAAGTGCGTCATCACCGGGCCGATGTGGGACTTCCACGCCGCGAAGACCGTCGCGCTCATGGACGCGCTCGACGTCGCCAGGGCCGACTTCATCTGCAACTCCTGGGGCGGCACGATCGCGCTCAACCTGGCGGCGAAGTACCCCGAGCGGGTGCGCTCGCTGGTCGTGACCGGCAGCATGCCGACCTTCTACGGCCCGCTCGCGCCGTTGCCGGAGGGCGCCCGCCGCGGCCGCAACGCCCGCGACGCCTACTACGGGGGCACCGGCCCGTCCTGGGAGAAGATGCGCGAGCTCATGGCGCGGCTCGAGTGGTACGACCCCGACGCCATCCCCGACGAGACCGTCAACCTTCGGTACCAGCAGAGCCTCGACCCGGAGGAGATGGCGCTCGCCGCGGCGTCGGACAACCCGCGCGGCGACTGGCAGGACCTCACCGACGAGCTGGGGCGCATCACGGCCCCCGTGCTGTTCGCCTGGGGGATGTACGACGCGTTCCTCACCCCCGACTATCCGCTGATGCTCGCCCGCATGGTGCCGCGCGGCCACCTGTACGTCATGGACCACGCCTCCCACCACCTGCAGGAGGAGCGGCCGCACGACTTCTACTCCGTCGTCACCGGCTTCCTGAACCAGGACCACGACCGCTGAGGCCGTGCTCGAAGAACTCCCGCAGCGTCCGCGCGGACTCCTCGGTGAGGTCCGATTTCGCGAGGTCGGCCCGGGAGATCCACCGGTGGGCCTCGTGCTCGGCCGAGAGAGTGATCGGCCCACCGTCGTACGGGAGCGCGAAGGTGTACTGCCGCGCCCGGCGGCCCGAGCCGGACACGTAGTCGAACGACGCGACGAAGCCGGGGTCGAGCCCGGTCATCGCGGCCAGGCCGATCTCCTCGGCGAGCTCGCGGGCGAGCGCACCGAGCAGGTCCTCGCCGTCCTCGACGCCCCCGGAGGGGAGTTCCTCGATGCCCGGCAGGAAGTCGTCCACGGCGGATCGGCGCAGGATGAGCACGCGATCGCCGTCGTGCACGACGGCACCGACCACGAACTTGCCGACGCCGTCGCGCCGGGCGTCGTCCACCAGCCCCTGAAGATCGATCATCCCTCGAGGATAGTGAAACCGGGCTCAGCGCAGGCCGCTCCGCATCATGACGCCTTTTCGGTTTCCATCAGAGGTCATTGCCGGCGTAGGAGAGGTTGAAGCTTTTGTTGGTGAGGGGGAAGTCGGGGACGATGGTGTCTTTGAGGGCGACGGGGATCGCGGGCCAGTTGAAGAAGGACGGGTCCGCGATTTTGACGCGAGTGAGACGCCCTTCGCCGTCGAGTTCGACGCGGTGGGCGATGGTGCCGCGCCAGCCTTCGACGATGCCGGTTCCGGCGGTGGCGTGCCGGGTGGAGGCGAGGGGTGGCCAGCTGGTGATGTAGCCGGGGTTGAGCCCGCCCATGAGTTCGGTGATGAGGCCCAGGGAGACGTCGATTTCGTCGGCGCGGATGAGGAAACGGGCCAGTACGTCGCCGCTGGTGCGGGTGGGGACGGTAAGGGTGTCTCCGAGGTCGCTGAAGGGGTGACTGACCCTGGCGTCGTCGCTGAGGCCGCTGGCCCGGGCGACGTAGCCGAGCGTGCCGAGGTCGAAGGCTTGTTTGCGGGTGAGGACGGCGGTCCCGGTGAAGCGGTCGCGGATGATGGTGTGGGACAGGGCGAGGGCGACGAGTTCGCGGATGTCGTCGCCGATGGCCTCCAGCTGAGTGGGGTCGGGCAGGCGGCGGATGTTGGCTCCGCCGAGGATGACGCCGCCGCGCAGCAGCCGGTGTCCGGTGGTGTCGAGATTGAGGCGGAGCAGCGTTTCGCGGATGCGCAGCGCGTGGGCGTGCAGGATGGCGTGGCCGACGTCGTTGCACAGCGCGCCGATGTCGGTGATGTGGTTGTGGAGACGTTCGAGTTCGAGCAGGATCGCCCGCATCCGGGCGGCCTCGGGCAATACCTCGACGCCGGCGGCGTCTTCGACGGCGAGGCAGTAGGCGAGGGCGTGGCCGACGGCGGTGTCGCCGCTGATGCGTTCGGCGAGGGCGACGCGACGGGCGGGAGCGTGACCCTCGAAGAGTTTCTCGGTGCCTTTGTGGGTGAACCACAGGCGGGCTTTGAGCTTGAGGATGGTCTCACCGACGACGGTGAAGCGAAAGTGGCCGGGTTCGATGAGCCCGGCGTGGACCGGCCCGACGGGGATCTCATAGGTTCCCGGGCCCTCGACCGGGCGGAACGGGTAGGGCGTCTCGGGGTCGCCGAACGCCGGAGGGGGCCCGGCGTCGGCGCGCATCGGATACCAGCCTCGGGGCCAATGGGGGTGGCGGAGTAGACGGCGCGGCAGCGGGTGGCCCAGTGGTACCACGCCGTACAGGTCCCGCATCTCGCGTTCGAATCGGCCGGCGGGGAAGGACAGGGCGGCGAGGGTGGGCAGGGCGGGGGCGTTCGGATCGAGGTGCAGGTGGAGTTCGACGCGGGAGTCGGGCGGGCCGGCGACGAACAGGTACACGACGCGGATGGCCGCGCCGTTGGCGGCCTCGGGGGTGTCGTGGTGGGCGGCGACCAGAGCGAGCCGGTAACCCCGCTTGAGCAGTTCGGCGGCGCGTTGATGCAGCTGGGTCGGCTCGATGAGCTCGGTCCGGGTACGGCGGACGACGGGGCGGTCGTTCAGTGAGGGCGGCAGGGTGTTCGCTCGCGTGGGGTGCCTGCCGGCCGTGGTGCCGGATGGCCTGTTCTCGGAGGGCTTGTTGTCGGATGGCATGGTCAGGGTGCTCCCACGATCGCGGCGGCGGCACGCAGCAGAGGCTGCAGCGGGCCGAGGACGGTGCCGATGACGGCGGCGGCGGTCAGGCCGAGGACGAGCGGCGTCACTGCGCCGCGGACCCTGGCCGTGGCCACGGAGCCGTCCTGTGCAGGGGCGGGGCCGAGCAGCATGGCGGTCGTGTGGCGGGCGAGCGCCGCGAAGATGACCAGCAGCAGCGCCAGGGCGATCGCGAGCACCCAGCCGAGCCCGGCGGAGACGGCCGAGCGGGCGATGCCGAGCTCAGAGGCGAACAGCGGGAACGGCGGTAGTCCCGCGAGCGCGGCGACGGCGAGGCCGAAGACGCCGGCGAGGGCGGGTCTGCCGGCGGCCAGCCCCCGTACATCGGTGATGCGGCTGGTCTTGGCCTGCTGGAGGATCTGCCCGGCGCCGGTGAAGGCGACCGATTTGGCGAGGCCGTGGCCGAGGATGTGCAGGAGCAGCGCGGCGGCGGCCAGGCGGGTGCCGGCGGCGGCGCCGAGCGCGGCCAGGCCCATGTGTTCGATGGAGGAGTAGGCGAGCATGCGCTTGTAGTCGCGCTGGCCGATGAGCAGCAGCGCGGCGACGGTGAGGGAGGCCAGGGCCGCGGTGATGAGCAGGACCCGCATGTAGGCGGGGCCGAGCACGGCGTCGGTGAGGATCTTGTAGCGCAGGATGGCGGTGAAGGCGACCGACAGCAGCACCCCGGACATCAGCGCCGACACCGGGGCGGGGGCCTGGCTGTGGGCATCGGGCAGCCAGGCGTGCATGGGGGCCAGCCCGGCTTTGGTGCCGAACCCGAGCACGGCGAGCCCGCCGGCCAGCCGGATCACCCCGGGATCGAGGCGGTCCGCGTGCGCGAGGAGGAAGGTCCAGTCCAGGGCGCCGGTGCCGTGCCCGCCGGTGTGCAGCGCGGCTGCGTAGACGCACACGGTGCCCAGGAAGGCCATGGCGATTCCGACCGAGCACAGCACCACGTACTTCCAAGCGGCCTCCAGCCCGGCGCGGTCCCGGCGGTGCCCGACGAGGAACGCCGTGATGACGGTGGTGGCTTCCAGGGCGACCCACATCAGGCCGAGGTTGTCGGCGAGCACGGTGGCGCCCATGGCGGCGAGGAAGGAGTGGATGAGGATTCCGTAGCGGCGGGCGTCGGCGGAGCTCATGCGTCCGGCGGCCTGTTCGGCGTCGATGTGGTGCACGCTCGCCCAGGTCGCGATCAACGCGACCGCGGAGATGACGATCAGCATGAAGCCGGTGAGCGCGTCGGCGCGCAGCAGCCCGCCCCCGGTGGTGCGGGCCACGTGGTGAAGCAGGTGGGGGGCGAGGGCGATGGCGGCGGTGAGTTGTCCGGCGGCGGTGGCCGCACCCGCCCAGGCGGTCCAGGTCCGCCATCCGAAGGCCGCGTGCAGCCCGGCGGCTCCGGCGGGGAGCGCCAGCGGCACGTACAGCAGCAGGTCGATGGGCATCAGTCGCGAAGCTCTCTCAGGTCGTCCAGATCGGTTCCGCCGAGGTGGGTGTGCATGCGTGCGGTGAGCACCTGCAGCACGAGGACGGCGAGCAGCACGTCGGCGGTGACGCCGAGGTCGACGATGAGCGGGACGCCGGCGGCGATGAGGAACGCGAGCGCGGCGATGCCGTTGTCGATCATCAGCACGGCGACGATCTGTGACAGGGCGCGCCGCCGGGTGACCAGCGTGAAGAACGCGATCAGGACCACGGCCAGTGCGGCGGGGGCGGCCCGGCCGGCGGGAGTGGGGTTCAGATCGACCAGCGGTCGGGCGGCGGCGTATGCGGCCAAGGTGAACATGCCGGCGGCGAGGAGCGCGGCGGCCACGTTCACCAGCGGCGTCGCCTCGCGCGGCTGGTCGTCGCGGGCCAGGACCCGGCGCAGGATCCGCGGCAGCACGACCGCCTTCACCACGGCGACCACGACCGCCACCACGGCCAGCTCCACGCTGTGGCCATGGGCGGCCTGAACGGCGGCGATCAACGCGAGGGCCGCGCCCTGCAATGCGAGCAGCCGCAGCAGCGCGGACAGCTCACGCCGCCACACCACACCGATGCCGGCCAGCACCAGCACACCGCACGCCGCGTACAGCACCTGGGTGTAGGCGGAGCTCATCACGGTCTGCCCGGCTCGGGCGGGTGGGTCATGGCGGCGGCTTCCTTCACGAGTGCGGTCAGGCGAGTACGTAGGAGGCGGTGACGGCCAGCAGGGCGAGCACGAACGACCCTGCGAGCAGCTCGGGTATCCGGAACAGGCGCACCTTGGCCAGCAGCACCTCACCGGCGGCCAGCACACCCCCCAGCGCGGTCAGCTTGACGATCAACGCGGTCGCTCCGATGACGAGGCCGAACCAGCCGATGCCGGTGGCGACCCCCCAGGGCGCGAACAGGTTGGCCAGCAGCCCGAGCAGCAGGCTCAGCCGCATCGCGGCGGCCAGCTCGACCAGGGCCAGGTCACGGCCGGCGTACTCCAGCACCATGGCCTCGTGCACCATGGTCAGCTCCAGGTGCGTGGCGGGATTGTCCACCGGCATCCGCCCGGTCTCGGCCAGAATCGCGACGGCCAGCGCCGCCGCGGCCAGCAGACCGGCCGGGGAGACCAGCCGGTCCGGGTGATGGACACCGGCGTTCACGATGGCCGCCAGACTGGTCGACCCGGCGCGCGCCGACAGCGCGAACACCGCCAGCAGCACGGTGGGTTCCACCAGCGCCGCGATCACCATCTCCCGGCTGGCGCCCATCCCCCCGAACGCCGTGCCGGTGTCGAGCGCGGCCAGCGCGAGCGCGACCGTGCCCAACAGCAACAGCCCCACCACGGCGATCAGGTCGACCGAACCGCCGACCACCGACCGGGTGGACACCAGCGGAACGATGGCGGCGATCAGCAGACTACTCGCGACCAGCACCGGCGGTGCCGCGACGAACAGCCAACCCGCATCGGCCGGACTGATCGGTTCCTTGCGGGCGAGTTTCCGCAGATCCCGCCACGGCTGGCCGATCCCGGCACCGGCCCGGCCCTCCATCCGGGCGCGCACGAGCCGCATCCACCCGATCAGCAACGGCGCCACCACCACGGTCAGCAGCGCCTGGCCGACCGCCACCACCCAGCCGTTCACCGGCTCACCCCGGCCACCAGCACGATCAGCAACGCCACGAGGCCGTAGGCGAGGTAACGGTGCACGCTCCCGTTCGCCAGCACGCGCGCCGCCCGGCCCACCCGCCGACCCGCCGCCAGCAGCGGGACGTACAGGTAGGTCTCGATCCGATCGGGCACCCGGAGCTGGAACCGCACTCGCTCCACCAGGTAGGCCGACTCGTCGTAGTGGCTGACCTCGACGTCCTGCTCAGGGCGGAGCACGTCGTCGAAGACCCGCTGCAACGGTTCGGCGAAGGAAGTGGCGGTGTACTGGGTCCGGGCGGTCTGCGGGCCGTCGCCACAGCCCCACGCGACGGCGCGGCGACGCGGCCTGCCGAGAGTCCGCGCGGCGACCGAGATCCCCGCGACGAGTACGGCCAAGACCACGACGATCAGCAGCGGTGAGTAGAGCGCGCCCACCCCCGGCAGGTGCAGCCGCGTGGTCCCGGTCAGCGGCGAACCACCGCGCGTGATCATGGTGGCCCGGGTGAGGGCGGACGCCGTCAGCCCCGGCGCGATGGCGAGCAGTCCACAGCCGAGGCCGGCGGCGGCCATGGCGGCCAGCATCATCGGGCCCGCCTCCCGCGCCGCCTCCGCCGCGGAGCTGCGGGGCCGGGCGAGGAACCCGGTTCCGAGCGTCTTGACGTAGGCGGCGACCCCGAGCCCGGCGGTGAGCGCGACCACGCCGACGGCGACCGGAGCGGCGATCGCATTCAGGTCCGATGCGGGCGGCAGCGCATGGATCAAGGACTGCAGCAACAGCCATTCGCTGACGAAGCCGTTGCCGGGCGGCAACGCGGCCGCACACAACGCCGCGAGCGCGAACGCCGCCGTGGTGGCGGGCATCCGCCGCCCCAGCCCGCCGAGACGGTCCAGGTCACGGGTGCCGGTCGCGCGCACCACCGCGCCGGCGGCGAAGAACAGCAAGGTCTTGAAGCCCGCGTGGTTGAGGACGTGCAGCAGAGCCGCGGCCAGCGCCACACCGGCCAGCCCCGCCTGTCCGGCGTCGGCGAACAGCCCGGCCGCCCCGACGCCGAGCAGGATCAACCCGGTGTTCTCCGCAGTGGAGTACGCCAGCATCTTCTTCACATCCACCGCGAGGGCGGCCTGCAGGATCCCGTACAGCGCGGACAGCGCGCCGCCGGCCGCCAGCAGGATCCACCACCAGGCCGGCCCGCCGCCGAGCAGGTCGAAACCCAGCCGGACGATCCCGTACACCCCCAGGCTCACCATCGCCGCGCTCATCAGCGCCGAGACGTGACTGGGCGCCTCGGCGTGCGCCCGCGGCAACCACGGATGCAGCGGCACCATCCCGGCCTTGGCCGCGAATCCCGCCGCGGCAAGCACGAACACCCCACCCCGCGCCACGCTCGGCAGACCGGGCGCGGCCTGCCGGATGGTGGTGAAGGACTCCCCACCGCACGCGGCCGCCGCCCAGACCAAGGCGAACAGGATCGCCACGAAGCCGGCCTGGGTCATGGCCGAATACCACCGGCCGGCCGACCGTACTTCGGAGCCGTGGGCGTGCTCGGTCATCACCAGCAGCAGCGAGAACAGCGCCATTGACTCCCAGGCGAGCAACAGCGTCGAAACGCTGCCCGCCACGGGCACCACCAGCATCGCCGCGACGAACAACGGCAGGGCGGCGAGCGCGGTACGTGAGGACGCGCCGGTCCCGGTCCGGCCGGCGTACCCCGCCGTGTAGACGCCGACCAGTGCCGCCACACCACCGACGACCAGCAAGAACCACCCTGATAGCGCGTCCACCTCGAGCCGCACTCCGGCCAGCGGCAGCAGGTTCGGCAGCACCGACCGCCACACCCGCCCGGACAGCGCCGCCGCGCCCGCGACCACGCCCGCGACACCGGCCACGGAGGTACCGATCCCGACCGCTCCGGCACGCCACCGGGCCGGCAGTACGGCCGCCGCCACCCCCGAGGCACCCGACGCCGCCACCGTGACTCCCAGCCCAGAGGCGATCAGATTCACCGGTTCACCTTCACCCGGCGGCGGGCGACCCCGATCCCCGTGGTCACCGGCCGGACAGCCCGCGCAACGCGGCCACGATCGCCTCCGGCGGCGGCGGGCAACCCGGTACCTCCACATCCACCGGCACGAACTCAGAGACCGGACCGGCCACCCCATGCCCGCCGGCGAACATGCCGCAGTCACGGGCGCAGTCCCCCAGAGCCACCACCAGGCACGGACGCGGCGCCGCCTCATAGGTCTTGCGCAGCGCATCCGCCATGTTCCGGGTGACCGGGCCGGTCACCACCAGCGCATCGGCATGACGCGGGGAGGCCACCAGCCGCACCCCGTACCGCTCGACGTCATAGACCGGGGAGAACGCCTGTCCGATCTCGATCTCACAGCCGTTGCACGACCCGGCGTCCACGTGCCGGACCTGCACCGACCCCGACACACGCTCGACCGCCTCGCCCTCAGCCCGTTCCGGCACCGGCGGCGCCGGCTCAGCGACTCGCCCCGTGCGGCAGATCTTGTCGATCAGACCCATCCGGATTCACCCACCTCGCTCACCACCGCCTGTACGCCTGCCGGGAAAGACCCATGCGCTGCCTGCGAATTCACCAGGCCACACGGCGATACGACCACGTATCAGCGCATAGTCACATCGGCAGTTGCTAACTTTAGCAACAGTGCAGCCACGGCCAAGGTGCGGGTTCGGTCAACGAGGCCAAGCCGGCCGCCGTTCAGAAAGGTCGATCGCTCCGCGGTCGGCCGTAGCGCCGCGAGTTCAGTGGCCACCCGTCGAGGCCCGCAGGTCCTCCAGTAGCTCGGCCTGCCCCGAGAGCACACCCGTGAGGATGCGACGGGCCACGGCCAGCAGTTCGGCCACGTGCGGACTGGTCAACGAGTAGAACACCGTGGAGCCCTCCTTGCGGGACACCACCAGATTCGCCCGCCGCAACACCGCCAGCTGCTGAGACAGATGCGCCGGCTCGATCCCGACCTCCGGCAGCATCTCCGAAACCGAATGCTCGCGTTCGCTCAGCAACTCCAGCACCCGGATCCGGGCGGGATGCCCCAGCGTCTTGAAGAACTCCGCCTTCAACTGGTACAGCGGTCTGCTCACCGCGGCACCCCCTATCGTGGACACCCCAACGCCACCCTGTCAGCCGGCCGGACCTGGCACCACCACAGTGGGACGACCAGGCATCACGACCTCAGCAATTGCCAACCTTAGCAACCATGTCTGTTCGTGGCGCGGCAGCAGCGAGTGCGGCAACGTCCGGGAACGGCAGCGTGCCTCAGCCGATGAGCTCCGCGCGGAGACGTGTCTTGAGGATCTTGCCGGCGGGGTTGCGCGGCAGCTCGTCCTCGCGGAACCAGACGTGGGCCGGCACCTTGAAGGCCGCGATCCGCTCGCCGAGGAACGCCCGCAGCTCCTCCGACGTGACGGTCATCCCGGACTGGAGGCGGACGACCGCGCCGACCTCCTCGCCGAGCACCTCGTGGGGCACCCCGATGACGGCGGCGTCGGCGACGGCCGGGTGCTCGTACATCGCGGCCTCGACCTCGGCGCAGTAGACGTTCTCCCCGCCGCGGATCAGCATGTCCTTGGCCCGGTCGACGATGTAGATGAAGCCCTCCGCGTCGACGCGGGCCAGGTCGCCGGTGTGGAACCAGCCGTCGTGGAACGCCTGGGCGGTGTCGTCCGGGCGGTTCCAGTAGCCCTTGATGACGTTCGGGCCCTTCACCAGCAGCTCGCCGACCTCGCCGATGGGCAGCTCCTCGCCCACCGGGTCGACGACCTTGACGTCCACCACCGGCACCGGCAGCCCGACGCTGTCGGGGTGGGTCAGGTAATTGATCCCGCTGTTGTAGGCCGTCACCGCCGACGTCTCGGTGAGGCCGTACCCGTTGTTCGGAACCCGCTCCGGCAGGAGCTCCTTGATCTTCTCGACGAGCGCGGGCGGCGCCGGCGCGCCACCGTACGAGACGGTCGCGAGGCTGGAGGTGTCGTACTTGTCGAACTCCGGCGACGTGAGGACCTCCCACGCCATCGTCGGCACGCCGCCGAACCCCGTGACCCGCTCGCGCTCGATGAGCTGCAGCGCGCGCTCGGCGTTCCACTTGTACATGAGCACGACGGTGCCGCCGAGGATCGCGCTGGCCACGAGGATCGCGTGGCAGCCGGTCGCGTGGAACAGCGGCACGTTCAGCAGGGTGACGCGCCGCTGCGGCGCGGACACCTCCTCGAGTGAGCTGCCCGCCTGCAGGCCGGCGGCCATCATCGCGTACCCGAGGCAGAAGGTGTTCCCCGTGATGTTGCGCTGCGTGCCGAGCGCGCCCTTCGGCCGGCCCGTCGTCCCGGACGTGTAGAAGATGGTCGCGTCGTCCTCGGGCTCGATCTCCACCTCGGGGAGTGTCACGTCGGCGGTGACCTCGCCGAGCACCGTCTCGTACGCGTCCGTGCCGGGCGGCGGGACTTCGGCCCGTACGACGATCGTGGGGATGCCGAGCCCGGGCAGCACGTCGGCGAGCCGGTCGGCGCGCTCCTTGTCGGCGACGAGCAGTGTCGCGCCGCTGTCGCGCAGGCCGTACTCCAGCTCCGACGCCGTCCACCAGGCGTTGAGCGGGACGACGACGGCGCCGACGGCCGCGGCGCCGAAGAAGGCGACGGACCATTCGGGGAAGTTGCGCATGGCGATCGCGACCCGGTCGCCCTTGCGCACGCCGTACCGCTCGACGAGGCGGCGCGCGAACGTCGCGGCGCGCCGGAAGTGCTCCTCGAAGGTCAGGCGCTCGTCCTCGTAGACGATGAACGGCGCCTCGCCGTGGAACCGGGTGATCTCCAGGACGGACCGCAGCGACGGGGGAGCGTGCTTCCAGACGCGAGTCCGGACGCCGCGGATCTCGATCTCGTCCATCTCGAATAGCTGCCCTGTCGCGGTCAGCTCGGCCTTGACGTCGTCCTGACTCTTCATCGGCACCTCCGCCCCCGAACCTTACGATCCGAATGTCGTTCTGGACCAGTCCCCGCGCCGCCGGCTCACGCCTTGCGGGCGACGCCCGCCCAGCAGACGGAGCGGGCGGGGTCGTCCCGCAGTGGGCTCGACGCCTCGTCCGGGCGCCAGAGGGGGGTCCACACCACGCCCGGCTCGATCAGCTCCAGGTCCGTGAAGAACGTTTCGACCTGCGAGCGCGGCCGGACGTGGGCCGAGCTGGAGGTCTTGTAGTTCTCGTCGAGGGCCTGCTGCACCTCGTCGTCGCCGTCGTCGGTGCCGTGGGAGATCGCCAGGTGGCTGCCCGGCGGCAGCGGCTTCATGAGCCGCCGGACCAGATCGTACGGGTCCTCGGAGTCGGCGACGAAGTGCAGGACCGCCACCAGCATGAGGGCGACGGGCCGGTCGAGGTCCAGCAGCCGGCGCAGCTGCGGGTCGCCCAGGATCGCGTCCGGGTCGCGCAGGTCGTGCCGCACGATCGTGGTCCCGTCGACGCCGTGCAGCATGTCCCGGCCGTGGGCCAGCACGACCGGGTCGTTGTCGACGTACACGACCCGGGACTCCGGCGCGACGCCCTGCACGATCTCGTGGACCTGGCCGTTGGAGGGCAGCCCGGTGCCGATGTCGAGGAACTGACGCATGCCCGCCTCGGCCGCGAGGTAGCGGGTGGCGCGGCGCAGGAAGCCGCGGTTCTCCACCGCGGCGTCGCGCGCGCTGGGCAGGGCGGCCATGGTGTTCTCCGCGACGACGCGGTCGGCGGGATAGTGGTCCTTGCCGCCGAGGATGTAGTTGTACACCCGCGCCGGGCTCGGAATGTCGGGCCGGAACTCATCTTGCCGGTCGTCGCTGTCCGTCACGAGATGCCTTTGTCGCCGGTTATGTCGGAGGCGATGATTTTTCCACGAACGCCCGAACTCGGCGGTCGGATCGGAGAACTCGCCGCCGAGTACGGACGTCGCGCGGGCGGCCTCGCGGCTCGCCCGCATCACCATCACGCGCCTGGCCACGGCTGCCAATGGGATTGCATCCAGCTATGGGATAGCATTGCGCCACGACGCTGACGATGCAAGCCCATGGGTGAATGAAATTGCATCGGCGGTTGATCTCCCGGTCCGTGGAAGACTCTGAGGTCAGCCGCAAGGGAGGTCGAGGTCATGGCGAACGCTGGAGCGAGCGGGCCGACGGCGCTGCGCATCCTTCTCGGATCGGAGCTGCGCCGGCTTCGGGAGAAAGCGGGCGTCACCTCGGTCGCGGCGGCCAAGGCGATCGGCGGATCCGAGTCGAAGATCAGCCGGATGGAGCTCGGCCGCAGCGGTTTCAAGGAGGCGGACGTCGCGATCCTCCTGTCGGTGTACGGGATCACCGACGCGGAGGAGCGCGACCAGCTGCTGTCCCTCACCCGCCGGGCCAACCAGCCCGGCTGGTGGCACAGCTACGGCGACGTCCTGCCGTCGTGGTTCCAGTCCTACATCGGCCTGGAACAGGCGGCGTCCCGCATCCGCACGTACGAGCCGCAGTTCGTCCCCGGCCTGCTGCAGACCGAGGACTACGCCGCGGCCGTCATCTCCCTGGGCGACTTCCAGTCCGAGGAGGTGGAGCGCCGGGTCGCGCTGCGAGCCACGCGACAGCGGAAGTTCCGCGACGGCGCGCTGCGGCTGTGGGCCGTGATCGACGAGATCGCGCTGCGCCGGCCCGTCGGCGGACCCGAGGTGCTCCGCGGCCAGCTGGAGTACCTCATGGCCGCCGCGAAGCAGCCCGGTCTCACGCTCCAGGTCACGCCGTTCGCCGCGAGCGCGAAGCACGCCGCACCCGGTGGGTTCACCATCATGCGGTTCGCCGATCCGCAACTGCCCGACGTGGTCTACGTCGAGCAGCTCGGCAACGCGCTCTACCTCGACAAGCGTGAGGACGTCGACCGCTACACCCTCGCCATGGATCGTCTCAGCGTCATCAGCGCCACCCCCGACGAGTCAATCGACATCATCGGCACGATCCTGGAGGGCATCTGATGCGCACCGACGACCTGTGGCGAAAGAGCTCCAAGAGCACCCCGGAAGGCAACTGCGTCGAGGTCCGCGTCGCGGAGGCGCGCCCGCTCGGCTGAGGAGGCGCGCTCGCTCGGCTGACACGCCGCAGCACGGAAGTGGAGCATCCCGCTACGCTCCGTGTACGGTGCGGGCCGTGGAGAACCTGCGGATAGGCGTGGTCGACATCGCCCACGACGACCAGACCACCAACGATCACCTGTCCTGCTTGGTGTGCACGTGGCGGCTGGGGGTGTCGCCCCGCGAGTACGCGCTGCGCCTCGCCCGCCGCCACGACGAGTCACACCAGGGCGGCCCCCGGCGCGCCTACCCGGGCGGTCCGGAGCGGACGAAGTAGCCCGTCGTCCGGTCGACTCGGGATGCGGACCGGTCGCCGCCGTTTCCGGCCGGCCGGGACCGAGGAGCGGTCAGCCGGCCGGTTCGGCGGCGCGCCGGGCCAGGTCGACCAGGTCGTCGGCGCGCAGGCCCGGCCAGCCGTGCACCTGTGCCCGCCACTCGGCGGGCACGGCGGACGCGCCGTACCGCGCACCCAGGAGGCCGCCGGCGATGGCCGCGACCGTGTCGGTGTCGTTGCCCGCACGCACGGCGGCGATCGCGCCGTCCGGCAGCGTCGCGGTGCGGGTGACGGCGGACCAGGCGGCCTGCAGCGCGGGCACGACGAAGCCGTTCGGGCTGAACCACTCCGGGGGAGCGGACTCGGCCTCCCGCAGCCACCCCGCCCACAGGTCCCGCCGATCCGCGGGCAGCAGATCCAGGCCCTCGCGGACGCCGTCGACGGTCCCGTCCAGCACCGCCCGCCGTACGCCCGCGCACCACAGCACGCAGGCGTCCCCCGCCAGCTCGTCGAAGTGGGTGAGGGAGCTGACCAGCCGCGCGGCCTCCGCCAGCCCCTCCGGGTCGGCGAGGTAGGGCAGCGCCATGACCGCCGTTCGCATCAGCGAGCCGTTCCCGGCGGTGCGTCCCGTCTTGCGGTGCAGGTCCGCGGACGCCTCGCGCATCGCCCGGGACAGGCCCCCGGCGCGCGCGGTGGCGGCCAGCACGCCGGACGTCTGCAGCCCGACGTCGCTCGCACCCCCGTGGAACCATCGCAGGAACCGCTCGGCGATCCCGTCGAGCGCGGCCTCGGACCGCAGGTCGCCGCCGAGCGCGGCGACCTCGGCCACACAGACCTGCATCTGGGTGTCGTCGCTGTATTCACCGGGCGCGTACGGGCCCAGCCCGCCGCCGATCATCTCCGGCACGGCGGTGTCGGGCAGCCGCTCGGCGAACTCGTACGGCACGCCGAGCGCGTCTCCGCAGGCCGCCCCGAGGAGCACGCCCGCGACCCGGTCTCGTTGTTCACTGGTGAGCATCATGAGTAACGACGTTCACTCGGCTGCGGTGGTTCCCGAAGCATCGGGTCGGGCGAGGCCTCCCTCGGGGGCAGACTAAGTAAGCCCGAAAGGGGTCAGGCAACGAGTATGTCGATGGTGGCTGGGGCGATCCCGATGTCGGGGGTGATGGAGTAGGCGGTGCGCAATGTCGCGGTCAGCGCGGCGATCGTGAGCTGAACGAGATGTTCTTGTGGGATGTCGTGGTGGTGGATGTGGTCGACGATGAGTTCATCGAGGTAGCCGACCCAGCCACGCATGGAGGCGCGGAGTACGGGGTGGACGGGGTGGTCGACGCCGAGGGCGTTGAGGATGCGGAGAGCGCCTTGCCAACGCAGATCTTCGATGATCGCGCGGACCTCGGGATCCGAGCCGTTGCCGCCGCGGATGAGGGTGAGGAAGCCCGCGGCGTGGCGGTCCATGTAGGTGATGTGCCGGCTGATGGCGTTACGGAGCTGTTCGGCCGGGGTCTCGCCATCGGGTGGGGTTGTCTGAAGGGCTTGGAGTTCTTCGGCGGCCGCATGGATGGTGGCCAGGTAGAGGCCGCGTTTGTTGGTGAAGTGGTGAGCGATGAGACCGTATGCGACGCCCGCACGTTTGGCGATTTCGGTGGTCGTCACTTCGTCGTAGGCGCGTTCTGAGAACAGCTGGGAGGCGGCCGTGATGAGTTTGGCGCGTCGGTCGGTGCGCGGTGTCTTGGTGTCGTCGAGGTGCGGGCTGGTCATGGAAAAAGCCTAGAGTGCGCTGTTCTATGGGTACGTGGGCTCGGGTACGACGGGGTTTTCGATGTGGCCGAGGCCGTCGATCTCGATGCGGACGGTGTCGCCGGGACGTAGGAAGCGTCCGGTGGGCCAGCCGGTTCCGGCGAAGGTTCCGCAGGCGATGACGTCGCCCGGTTGCAGGGTGCAAAAGCCGGACAGGATGCTGACGATCTCGGCGGGGGAATGGATGAGGTCGCCGATCCGGCCGCGTTGTCGCAGCTGACCGTTGAGCAGGGTGCGCAGTTCGAGATCCGCGACGTCGAACTCGTCGGGGGTGACCAGCCAAGGGCCGAGCGGCCCGTGGGTGTCGTAGCCCTTGGCCAGCAGCGGACCGGTGGGGTTGTCGGTCTGCCAGTCGCGGACGGACACATCGTTGGTGATCATGTATCCCGCGATCACGTCGCGGGCGGTCGCGGGCGTGAGGCGATGGGCATGCCTTCCGATGACGACGGCCAGTTCCCCCTCCCAGTCGGTGCGCTTGGCGCCGGTCGGAATCCAGATCGGATCGTAGGGGCCGGTGATCGAGCTGGTGGCTTTGGCAAAGAAGAAGGGGTACCGCGGCCGGGGATGGGCGATCAGGTAGCCAAGCGCAAGTCGGATGTTGCCAGGCTCGCGCATCAGCCAGCCGACATTGACGTCGCGGCGGTGGTCGGGCGCGTTCAGCCCGATGGCAAGGAATTTACCCGGCCGGGGCACTGGCGCGCGAAGCTGCGCTCCAGCGATCGGGAACCGGAGCGCTTTTTTCAGCAGCCGCTTGACACGCTCAGCGCAGTGGCCATCGCTCAGCAGGGTCAGTACGTCTGTGGGGCCGTCGGGGACAGAAGAAAGATCGGCTAGTTCCTCGCCGACGACAGCGGCCGGGCGTGGGCCATCACAGGCCTGGAAGGTTGCCAGTTTCATCGGGGTTCCCCTGCTTGACGGCTCGGATCGGCAGGACTACCTTCCCAATTGATTGATAATCAGTCAATACGGGGAGGCTTTGATGAGCGTCGCCACTTCAGCGGGAGCGGGCAGGTGAGCCGCCGGTCTGTAGCAGAGGTGCCGATCCTGGTCACGGGTGCCTCAAGCGGGATCGGTCGGGCGGTGGCGTTCGCTTTGGCTGAGCGGGGTGGGCGGTTGGCGATCGCCGCTCGTCGCCGGTCGAATCTGGAAGAGGTCGCCGATCAGATCGAAGGTACGGGTCTGATCCGGCCACACGTGATCGAGGTCGATCTGTCCCGTCCTGGTGCTGCCGCCGAGCTCGCTCAGAACGTGATCGCCGCGCTGGGGAGGGTGCAGATTCTGATCAACAACGCCGGCGTCGGGATGGTGGCTGCACTATCCGCCGTCGGTGATGACGATCAGGCTCGGGCGCTGTTCGAGACGAACCTGTGGTCTCCGCTCGCCTTGACTCGGCACCTGTTCCCGGCCCTGAGCGCCGGCGGTGGACTGGTGGTGAACGTCACCTCCAGCCTGCAGGCCGTGCCGATCCCGCTGTTGGGCTACTACGGTGCGTCCAAGGCCGCGTTCGCATATTTGACCCGCACGCTGCGACACGAACTGAAGGACACCGGCGTGTCGGTGCTGGAGATCGTGCCCGGCGCCACCGACACCGCCGCCCGCGACATCGACCTGCTGCCCTGGCGGAACGGACCGACGCGTACCCCGCCGCCGGTCTCAGCTGAGTCGGTGGCCAAGGCGATCGTGAAGGCCATCGAGCAGGGCGAGTATCGCCGTGTCCATCCGGCGACGTCGCTCCTGCCACTGGAAATCCCGGCTCTGGGCCGGTTCATCGCCAAGCTCGTCACCCGCCGACTCGACACCGACTCCGTCGGCGCCGGCGCGATCGCCGCCGGCTGTCTTCCCGAGCCGCAGGACGACCAGCACCAATCAGACCGCCGAGGGAGGCCCGCATGACCAACCACTCTCCGTTCGCCGCAGCACGCACCCGCCAGCCCTTCACAGGTTCGCAGCGCATACTGGTCGGCGGAACCATGACCATGGCCGGCGTGGCCTTCTTCGGGCATCTACTGGCACCCGAGCGGATGGCCGCACACTTCGGTTGGCCCGAGGACCGCTGGTATCAGCGCGAGATAGGGGCGTTCAACGCTGGACTCGGCTGGGGCGTCATCCAGACACTTCGTGGCCGTCCCGAGCGCGCGTTCCTCAGCTCGGCGGGAATGAGTGCCCTGTTGCTGGCCGCCACCCGGGCAGCCGCCATGGCGAAAGGAGACCGCGCCGGTATCCGCAACCTGATGACGGTCGCCGGTGACCTGGCCCTCGGCCTCGGCGCAATGTACGAACTCCGGCGTTCGCGATGACCGACCAACACTTCTCCACGCCGCACGACCTCGAGGAGCCACGCTCGTCCGCGCCGGCCAAACTCGCCCACGTGGTCTTCAAAACCCCACGACTAGAAGAAATGGTCACCTGGTACAGCCTGGTTCTGGACGCCGTTGTCGTCTTCCGGGACAAGCGGATCGCATTCCTTACCTACGACCAGGAACACCACCGCGTCGCCCTCATCCGCCTGCCGAGCTTGTTCAAGATCCCCGGCCTCGTGTGGGGTCTGCACCGCAAGTTCTGGGGATTCGATCACGTGGCGTTCACCTACCACGACCTGCCCGAACTCATGGCCACCTACCGGCGGCTGGCCAGGGTCGGCGTGCAGCCCGTCTGGTGCGTCAACCACGGCCCCACCACCTCCCTCTACTACGAGGACCCCGACGGGAACCGCCTCGAACTCCAAGTCGATAACTTCGCCACCAATCGTGAGCTTCTAGAGTGGATGCACAGCGGCGAATTCGACCGCAACCCGATCGGCACCGAATTCGACCCCGACGTCCTAGCTCACAAGCTTGAGCAAGGCATAGCCCGCGAACTGCTCGTCAAACGCGGATCCGCACCACCCCCGGGCGCCGTCTCTCGATCCGGTCTGCGCACCATTCGCTGGAAGACCCTTTGAACCCACTCCAGTAAACAGACGACGGCCTCTCAGCCCTGCGTTCCGGTCAGCCGCTCCACCTCCCGCGCGTGCGCGTCGGCGTCGGCGCGGGCGGCGCGTGGATTCCACCGGCCGGCCAGCGGCAACATGAGGACGAGGAAGAGCAGTTCGGCGACGATGCAGATCCACCACCAGGCCTGCCACTGGTGCGGCGCGTCGGCCGCCGCCTTCTTGAGCTCGCCCAGTTCGTGGAGCAGCGTGGGCGGCGGAGCGGTGCCGGCCGGCACCTTCTTCGCCGCGGCCAGCACCTCCGGGGCCCGCGTCAGCGTGTCGACGGCGCCGACCACGTACGGGAGGACGAAGTAGGAGACGCACACGACGATCCGCAGGATCCAGCCCCAGATGGCCAGGCCGGTCGCGGTCAGGGCGGGGTTCCGCCGCTCGATCGTCTCCGTGAACGCCGCCATCCAGGGCGTGTACGCCACGCCCAGGCCGACGGCGAGCAGGCTGATGATCCAGATGAGGGTGCCCGCGCTCGTGTGCGGATGGGTCGTCCGGGTCATGAACAGGAACGTCATGACCGCCGCGAGGAGCGTGCCCCCCACGATGAAGGGCTTGCGCACCCGAAGGCGGTCCGAGACGACGCCCACGATGACGAGGGCGACCGCGTTCATCGCCCAGTACCAGCTGTTGACCCCGTTGGCCCGCGCGGTCGTGAGTCCGAAGTTCGAGGTCAGGTAGATGGTGAAGAACGCGACGGCGGTGTAGTAGATGAGCAGGAAGACGCTGACGCCGAGCGCCGGCGCGAGGATCTCGAGCCGTGCCATCTGCCGCCACGGGTGGCGCAGATCGGCCTCTTGCTCCGCCGCCTCCGCCCGGGCCTCGACCAGCGCGCGGTCCGCGACGCTCACCATCACCTGGTCGCGCAGCCCGGGCCGCAGCTCCCGCAGCCCGAACAGCGCGACGGCGAACGCCACCAGCCCGACGACGCCGACGATGTAGTACTGGCTGGCCCAGGAGTCGTCGAACCGCGGCAGGGTGCGGTTGGCCACGAAGCTGACGACCAGGCTGCCGATCACCGGTCCGAGCGTCCAGAAGCCCATCGCGGAGGCGCGGCCGATCTGCGGTGAGAAGTCGCGGACCAGCGCGGGAGTGGCCACCAGGCACATGCCCTCGACGAGGCCGGTCAGGATGGTGACGACCGCGAACGTCGCCTTGTTCGGGGCGAGCGGCGTCAGGAGCGTCAACAGGCCCGTGCCCAGCAGACCGTACGTCACGAGGTTGGCGCGGCCCCACCGGTCGGCGATGCCGGCGGCCAGCGACCCGAAGGCCCCGACCAGGTTGGCGAACACGAGCACGTTCACGTAGTAGAGGAACGACATCTTGAAGTGCGCCAGCATCAGCGGGGCGACGCCGCCCGCGACGTAGAGCTCGTAGTACAGGACGATCGTGACGAACACCGCCACGGCCAGGTATCGGTAGCGGGCCGCGGTGCCGGGGTACCGGTCCAGGCCGCGCTCCCACAGCCGGTGCGCGGAGAAGCCGTTGGACGGGGTCGTGGTCGGATCGGCGGGGGCCATGGCCACCTCGTTTCCTACAGGCCGACGTGTCGGAGCGTCATGGCGCTCCGCCCCCGAGGAAGGACGAACCGGATCCAGGTGAATAAGCGTTCATTCACGTTAGGGAAATTAGTACGCTCGGGTCTGTCGGCCGTCAAGACGAGGAGCGGCGCACGTGACCGAATCGGAGCTTCCGCTCGCCGGATCGCGAATCCAGCGGCGGCTCGCGGCGGCCGCGATCGGCCTCTTCTACCGTCAGGGCGCGCTGGCGACCTCCGTCCGGCAGATCACCGAGGCGTGCGGCCTGACGCCCGGCGCGCTGTACAACCACTTCGGTTCAAAGGACGAACTGCTGTACGTCGTCGTGCGCGACATCCACCTGCGGCTGGAGGACGAGGTGACCGCGGCGCATGAGGCCGTCGCGGGCGATCCCCTGGCCGAGCTGCGAGCGATCGTCGGCGTGTACGTGACGCGGCACGCCGACCACCAGGAGACCGCGCGGGTCGCCAACCGGGAGTATCACCTGCTCTCCGGTGTCTGGTACGACGAGGTCGTCGCGATCCGGCGACGGCTGCGCGATCGCCTGGCGGACGTCCTGCTGGCGGGCCACAAGCGCGGTGAGTTCCACCTGGTCGGTGGTGACGACCGGGCCGCGGCCGTCCTCACCGCGATTCCCATCCTCGACATGTGCGTGCACCTCAGCGAGTGGTTCCACGAGCACCGCCCGCTGGGCCCCGCCGACCTGCGGGACCGTTACGTGGGGCTCGCACTGCGCATGGCCGGTGCCCGGCCCGACTGACCGACCTGGAGGTCTCCATGGCCCGAATTCTCCGCCCGTTCGCCCAGGCCAGGCCGGACGAGCCGGCCCTCATCGACGAGCACGGCGTCACCACCTGGCGGGCGCTCGAGGAGCGGGTCGACCGGCTGGCGGGGGCACTGCGCGGGCTCGGCCTGCGGACCGGCGACACGATCGCGATCCACTCCGGCAACCGGCGCGAGTACGTCGAGGTGATGGCCGCCGCGACGCACATCGGCCTGCGGTACGTGCTGGTCAACTGGCACTGGACCGCGGACGAGCTCGCGTACGTGCTGGGGGACTCCGGGGCGAGGGTCCTGTTCTCCGAGGACCGATTCGCCGAGGTCGCCGAGACGGCGGCGTCAGAGGCCGGCCTGGTGGCGCGGGTCGGGTTCGGCGAGGTCCCCGGCTTCCGGCCGTACGAGGACCTCCTCGCCTCCGGGCCGGACGGCGAGCCCGCGGACCAGGTCCTCGGCTGGCCGATGATCTACACCTCGGGTACGACGGGCCGGCCGAAGGGGGTCAGCCGCAAGCTCACCCAGGCGGGCGCGCCGATCGAGACGATGGCCGTGGCCGCCCCCGGCTACGCCGACGTCCTCCGTATACCCGAGGGCGGCCGGTCGCTGCTGGTCGGGCCGGTCTACCACTCGGCGCAGTGGCTGTGGTCGTACGGCCTGCTGTGCGCCGGGCGGTCGCTGGTGATGCGGCGCGCGTTCGACGCGGAGGAGACCCTGCGGCTCATCGAGCGGTACCGGATCACCAACATGCATCTCGTGCCGACCCAGTTCGTCCGGATGCTGCGCCTGGACGAGGCGACGCGCACGGCGCATGACCTGTCGAGCCTCACCGCCGTGTGGCACGGTGCCGCGCCGTGTTCCCCAGAGGTGAAACGCCGGATGATCGACTGGCTGGGTCCGGTCGTCCACGAGTATTACGGGTCGACCGAGGCGTCGGTGAACACCATCGTGACGGCCGAGGAATGGCTGCGCCGGCCGGGCACGGTCGGGCGGCCGCTGCCCACGGTCGAGACCCACGTCCTACGCGAGGACGGCAGCCCCGCCGAGCCGGGCGAGCCGGGACAGCTGTGGTTCCGCTACGCGAGCGGCGACGACGTCGAGTACTGGGGAGACCCGGACAAGACCGCCTCGATCCACCGGAACGGCCTCTTCACCACCGGGGACATCGGCTACCTCGACGCCGACGGGTACCTCTTCCTCGCCGACCGCGTCATCGACATGATCATCAGTGGCGGCGTCAACATCTACCCGGCCGAGATCGAAGGTGTGCTCATCACCCATCCGGCGGTCGGCGACGTCGCGGTGTTCGGCGTGCCCGACGAGGAGTACGGCGAGCAGGTCAAGGCGGTGGTCCAACCGGAGGACGGGCACACCGCGTCGCCGGAGCTGGCGGAGGAGCTGATCGCCTTCTGCCGCGCGTCGCTGGCCGGCTACAAGGCGCCGCGCTCGGTGGACTTCGTCACCGACCTGCCGCGCACCCCGACCGGGAAGCTCTACAAGCGCCTCATCCGCGAGCCGTACTGGTCCGACCACGGCACGCGGATCTAATGCGAATGCCGGTGCGGTGCTAAACGACGCGGCGCCGGTGGGCGCGCTGGCGGCAGGTCGGACCGCAGTAGCGGGGTGGCCGCCCGGTGGCACGGACGCGCAGCCGCGCGCCGCATTCCACGCAGTGCCTCGGTGCGGTGGTTTCGTGACCCAGAGGGGACGGCGTGTCACGGAACGTTTCAGATTTCGTGACGGCCGGGGTGCGCAATCCGTCCAGCAGCAACCGCACCAGTCGTGTGCCGCGTTCCCGGTCCCGGTGTGCCGCACGCAGTGCGACCCCGCCAGCGGCCAGCGCGGACAGAGGCGTTGAAGCGGGTGGAGCATTCCGGATCACGTCAGTATCCCGCACCTCCGGAAAGGGCACCATGACCACCGCGACACCGGCCGACCCCGACTCCCCGATCCTCGTCACCGGCGCCACCGGCAAGCAGGGCGGCGCCACCGCCCGGCGGTTGCTCACCGGGGGGTGGCCGGTGCGAGCCCTGGTGCGCGACCTGGCCGCACCCGCCGCTGCCGCGCTGGCCGCGGCGGGCGCCCAGCTCGTGCGCGGCGACTTCGACGATCCGGCGAGCCTGCCGCCCGCGTTCGACGGCACCGCCGCCGTGTTCGGCATACCGCCGGTGGCCTTCGGGCCGGCCGGACCCGATACAGATCTCGAAGTGGCCCGCGGCAGGGTGCTGATCGACGCCGCGGCCGCGGCGGGGATCGAGCAGGTCGTGTTCAGCACCGTCGCCTCGACATCGACCGCATCGTGGGCCGAAGGCAAGGTGCTGATCGAGCAGTACCTGCGCGACCACATCGCGCTGCCCACCGTGCTACGCCCGGTCCGGTTCATGACCAACTATCTCAGCACCGGGGCGATCGGCGTCGACGGCATCGTCCACGGCGTACACCGGCACATCTTCACTCCGCACGAGCCCATGCAGGTCATCGCGCTGGAGGACATCGCCGAGTTCGCCGCGCTCGCGTTCGCGGACCCGGCCCGGTTCGCCGGACGGACCCTGGAACTGGCCGGTGACGAACCGACCCCGGTCGAGGCAGCCGCCGCGATCAGCGAGGCCACCGGCATTCCGGTCCGGTACGAGCAGCTCACCGACGGCGAGGCCGCCGCGTTCAGCCCGATGATCGCCGACACCAAGAAGCGCTGGGAGGCCGGTCACCGCTGGCACGCCGACATCGAGGCACTGCGGGTCATCCACCCCGGACTGCGCACCCTCACCGATTGGCTCACCGAATCCGGCGCCGCCGCCATCCGCGCCCATCTCACCGATTCCTGACCCGAACGAGTGACAGGCGTCCGGGCGGCGGCCCGGTCCTTCCCGGATGTCAGCACCAATGGCGGAGCTCGGCGTCTTCGAGGGCCTGGCGCAGCTCCTCCTGGTCGGCGCGCCAGCCGACCAGGTCGTAGTAGCGCTCGGACGGCTCCCGGACGACCGGGACCCCGGGAGCGTGGACGCGCATGGCCTCCGTCAGCGACGACGTGCGGTACTGCCAGCCCCGGGCCTCGGCGTGGAAGCTGACGGCGAGCTCCAGCCCGGCCTCCGACGGCCCGCGGTCGAGCCGGCGTAGCCGCTCCCACACGTCCAGCGGCAGGTCGTGCCGGGACACCGCCTCCTCGAGCTCGGCGAGATGCCGTTCGGGTGAGCCCGGCGCCATCGGATGCAGCCGGACCCCGACGCATCGCACCGTGCCCTCGACGAACTCCGTACGCCGGGAGAACAGCACCAGCGCGCTCACCTCGTCCCAGCCGAACCGGCGCGCCCCGTCCGGCGATGCCACGAGGAAGATCCCGTCCGCGTCGACGGCGAAGGCGATCCAGCCGGTGCGCCGGCCCCGGGCGAGCCGCGCGCCGCCCACCGCCGTCAGGACGGCGGACGCGACCGCCAGGCCGAGGCGCGTGGGCACGCGGTTCGGCTGCCCGGCCCGTACCACTCCGGCGATCATCCGGACCGAGATCGCGAGACCCAGGACGCCGACCGCGATCATGAGGATCGGCCGGAGCCGCCGGAACCTCACGACGTACGGCGCCGGAGGCTCGGTGGTCACCGTGCGCAACCCCCTCCGCCCACGAGGCAATGATCCCTTCGGCGCACTGTACTGCGCGCCGTCCGCGTACGGAGGCGTCATCGGTGGCCCGCGAGAGCAGGCTCCGGGCTCTCGGCACTGCGGGTGGGCCGCATCAGGAGGAGGACGAGCAGCGCGGCGGCGAGAGCCAAGGCGGCATCGAGGAGGAAGACCTTGTCGAGGGCCATGGCGAAGGCGGCGTGGACGGTCTGCGCGGAGAGGTCCGTGGGGTGACCGTTGGCGATCGCGAGGGTCGCGGCGCCCGGATCGGCGACGGCGGCGTCGGTGAGGGTATGGCGGATCGAGGCGGTCAGGATCGTTCCGGCGACCGGCATACCGAGCGCGAAGCCGAGCTGGAGGAGGGTGTTGGCGATGCCGCTGGCCATCCCGGCGCGGTGTGGCGGAGCGACCGCGAGTACGGCCGAGGCCAGCACCGGCGAGCACATGCCGACGCCCGCACCACTGATCACCAGTCCGGGGACCAGCGCCGTCCAGCTCGCGTCGGCGGACATCAGCAGCCGACCGGCCACGGCACCGGCGGCGATGAGCAGCAGCCCGAATCCGATCGGCCGGCGGTGGTCGGCGGCGTTGGCGTAGCGGCCGGTCAGGAGGGCCGACACGAGTGCCGCGGCGCCCATCGGGGTCAGCGCGAGCCCCGCCATGAGCGGCTTCAGGCCCACGACGGACTGCAGCCAGATCGACCGGTAGACGAAGTCGGACACCGAGGCGGCGTTGAACACCAGCGTGGCGAGGAGCAACGCGAGCAGCGAGGCCCTCCGCAGCAGGGCCAGGTCGATCATCGGATGGGGGCTGCGCCGCTCGATCAGCCAGAAGGCCACCAGCGCGACGGCGGCGCCCGCGAAACAGACCGGCACGACGACGTCTCCCCAGCCCTGTCCCCCTGCCCGGGTGAGACCGAAGATCGTCAGCGTGGCGGCGCACACGAACACGAGCGTGCCGGGGACGTCGATCCGCGTCGTGGCCGTACCAGGGAAGGGGGACAGCCACCTGCGTCCGGACACCAGCGCGATGGCCGCGAGTGGGACGTTGACCAGGAAGATCGATCGCCAGCCGAACTGCTCGGTGAGGATGCCGCCCACCAGCGGGCCGCCCGCCGCCGACACGGCGGTGACGCCGCTCCACACGCCGAACGCGATCCCCCGCTCGCGGCCGTCGTAGGTGCCGGCGAGCAGTGCCGTGTTCGTCACCATCATCGCCGCCGCGCCCAGGCCTTGCAGGGCGCGTCCGAGGATGAGCAGTTCGATCGTCGACGCCGCCCCGCAGCCGAGGGACGCCAGTGCGAAGATCGCGGTGCCCGCCAGGTAGACCCGCCGGCGCCCGAGGCGGTCGGAGGCGGCACCGACGGCCATCACCAGCGCGGCGAGCACCAGGACGTAGCCGTCGATCGACCACTGCAGCGCCGTGTACGAGGCGTGCAGGGCGGTCGAGAGCTCGGGCATCGCGACGCCGACGATCGTGATGTCGACCGTGAACATCACCGTGCCGAGGCATATCGGGAGGAGAGGCAGCCATTTGCGCATGCGCCCACTGTGATCGGCAGCGACCACCACCCGCCATCGATGGAGCTAGACCGCTAGAATTCCGCCGATGACCTGGCCATCGGCAGATGAAACCCTCACCTTGGACCGCCTGGATCGGAAAATCATCCATGCGCTTCAGGTGGACGGGCGAGTGCCGTTCCGCAGGGTGGCCGCCGTGCTCGGGGTGTCGGAACAGACCGTCGCCCGCCGCTATCGGCGGTTGCGGTGGCAGGGGGCGCTGCGCGTGGTCGGCATGGTGGACCCGCACCGGCTCGGCGGCACGGAGTGGCTGGTCCGGATCGGCTGTCGGCCGAACGCCGCCCACGCGCTCGCCGAGGCCATCGCCAGGCATCCACCGGCCACGTGGGTGGGGCTCACCTCGGGCGGAGCGGAGATCGTGTGCACGATCCGGGCTCCCGGCCTGCTGGAGCGGCTGCCGCGCACGGCTCAGGTGCGGGCGCTGAACGCCTTCGCGGTACTGCACCGGTTCGACACCGGACGGCTCTACTGGTCCGGCTATTCGGATCTCCTCCACGAGGACCAGATCGCCGCACTGAGCGGCGGCGCGGAGTCCACGCCCACGGACGCGGCCCCGCGTGCGGACGACGCCGAGCTCCTGACCGCGCTGGCCGAGGACGGGCGCGCCGGCTACGCCCACCTGGCCACCCTGACCGGCTGGCCCGTGGCCAGGGTGACCAGGCGAATCGCCGAGCTCCGCGGCAGCGGAGCCCTGTACTTCGAGGTGGAGTTCCCACCGCGCCTGGTCGGGTTCGAGACCACGGCCTACCTCTGGCTTACCGTGGCGCCGGGCGAGTTCGACACCACCGGGCTTGCGCTCGCCGCACATCCCGAGACGGCGTGGGTGGCGGCGATCACCGGCCCGGCGAACCTGGCGGCCTTCGTCGTGTGCCGTACGCCCCAGGCCCTCTACCGCTACGTGAACACCAGGATCGGCACGCTCGGCGCCGTCAGGCAGGTGGAGGTATCCCTGCAACATCATCAGGTCAAACGGGCCGGAGCACCGATCAGGACCTGAACGGACGCCGGTCGCCAGGCGCGTCACCGAGGAGTCAGGCGCGTCACCGAGGAGTCGGGCGCGTCACCGAGGAGTGGCGGGATCAGGATCCCAGCACCGGGTAGTCGGTGTAGCCGCGGTGGTCACCGCCGAAGAAGGTGGCCGGGTCCGCCTCGTTGTACGGGCCGCCCGCCTTGATCCGCGCGGGCAGGTCGGGGTTGGCGAGCCACAGCCGGGCGTGCGAGATCGCGTCGGCCAGCCCCTCCCGCAGCGCGTCGACGCCGGCCTCGGGGGACGACGGGAGCTGCCCCTGCTCCGGATTCGGGTTCAGGATCAGCGCGCCCGGCCAGGCGGCCCGGATCGCGCGCGTCGTGTCGCGGTCACCGACCTCCATCACGTGCACGTAGGCCAGGCCGAGCGGCGCCAGCGCGCGGACCAGCGCCGGGTACAGCTCCGCGGTGTCGGACTCGGTGATGCCGTTGATCGCGGCGCCGGGCGACAGCCGGATCCCGACCCGCTCGGGCCCGATCGCGTCCGCGACCGCCCCGGCGACCTCCACCGCGAACCGGATCCGGCCGTCGATCGAACCGCCGTACGCGTCCGTCCGCCGGTTGCTGCCGTCGGCGAGGAACTGATGGATCAGGTAGCCGTTCGCGCCGTGCAGCTCCACTCCGTCGAAGCCCGCCTCGACGGCGTTCCGCGCGGCCGACACGTAGTCCTCGACCGTCTGGGCGATGTCCTCGATGCTCATCTCCCGGGGTGTCGGGTGGTCGAGCATCCCCTCGGGGGTGAACAGCTTCCCGCCGGACGAGACGGCCGAGGGCGCCACCGGCAGGGCGCCGTCCGGGTACAGGACCGGGTGGCCGACCCGGCCCGAGTGCATCACCTGGGCGAAGATCCGGCCGCCCTTCTCGTGGACCGCGTCGGTCACCTTCCGCCAGGCCGCGATCTGCTCGGCGGAGTGCAGCCCCGGCGTGTTGATGTAGCCCTGGCCGATCACGCTCGGCTGCGTGCCCTCGGTGATGATCAGCCCGGCGTCCGCCCGCTGCGCGTAGTAGTCGGCGGTCAGCTCGGTGACGAGGCCGTCGTACGCGCGGCTGCGCGTCATCGGCGCCATGACGAGGCGGTTGGGCAACTCCAGCTCGCCGACGGCGACCGGCTCGAACAGTTCGTTCATCGCTCTCTTCCTCCGTGAATCAGCTGGTCAGGACGCTACGGGCCGGAGGCGGGGCGGCGAATCAGTAATGTTTCGGTACTCCGCCACGTAGGTTTGTGGGGTGTTGTACGGGCGCGACGCCGAACTCGAACGGCTGACAGGACTGATCGACGACGCTCGTGGGCGCCGCCGCAGCGGATCCCTCGTCGTGCGCGGCGAGGCCGGGATCGGCAAGTCGATGCTGCTCGACCGCGCCGCCGAGGCGGCGGCCGGGCTGCGGGTCCTGCGCGCGACCGGCGTCGAGGCGGAACACGATCTGGCGTTCGCCGGGCTCCTCCAGCTGCTGTGGCCCGTGCAGACGCGGCTGGAGACCCTGCCGGACCCGCAGGCGGACGCGCTGCGGACGGCGTTCGGCGCCGGTGGCTCCGGCGGAGGCGACCGGTTCCTCACCGGGCTCGCGGTGCTCACGCTGCTGGCCGACCTGGCCGAGGACGAGCCCGTGCTCTGTCTCGTCGACGACGCCCAGTGGATCGACCGGGCGAGCGCCGACGCCCTGCTGTTCGCGGCCCGGCGGCTCTCGGCGGAAGGCGTCGTCATGGTGTTCGCCACCCGGGACGACGGATTCGCCGGGCACGGCCTGCCCGAGATCGAGCCCGCCCGGCTGGACCGCGCCGACGCCGCGCGCGTGCTGGCGGAGCGGGAGCTCAACCCCGAACGCCGCGACCGGATCCTCATGGAGGCCGACGGCAACCCGCTGGCCCTCCTGCACCTGGGCGCCGCCCGGCCCGGCGACGGCGGCCCCGGGCCCCTGCCGGTGGCGGACCGGGTGCTCGCCTCCTTCCGCGCCCAGATCGCCCGGCTGCCCGAACGCACGCGGCTGATGATGCTCGTCGCCGCCGCCGAGGCGCGCGGTCACCTGCCGACGCTGCTCGGCGCGGCGACGTCGCTCGGCGTCGACCTCGGCGACCTCGAACCGGCCGAGCAGGCACGCCTCGTCGAGGTGACCGGGACGACCGTCGCCTTCCGGCACCCGCTGATCCGTACCGCCGCCTACCAGGGCACCTCGCTCGCCCGCCGCGTGACCGTCCACCGGGCGCTCGCCGACGCCGCGATCGACGCCGACTGCCGGGCGCGTCACCGCGCCGCCGCGGCGACCGCTCCCGATGAGGACGTCGCGGCCGACCTCGAAGCGGCCGCCGTACGCGCCCGGGACCGCGCCGCCGGGGCCGTCGCCGCGGCACTGTTCCAGCAGGCCGCCCGGCTCACGCCCGAGTCCGGCGGCCAGGCCCGGCGCCTGGTCGAGGCGGCCGGGGCGGCTCTCCTCGCGGGCGGCGCCGACCACGCCGCGGAGCTCGCCGTACGGGCCGAGCGTCTCACCGCCGACCCGGGCGCGCTGATCCGGCTGGCGCGGATCCGCGCCGCCGTGGAGTTCGAACGGGGCGATCCCCGACAGGCGGCCCGCATCCTGGTCGAGCAGGCCGCCGAGGACCACCGGGCGGCCGCCATGCTGCGCATGGGCGCCTCGTACGCCTGGCTCTCCGGAGACGAGGAGTCGGTACGGGCCGCCGCCGAGCGGTCGGCCGCCGTCGGTCGGCGCGACCCGCTGCTCCAGGGCATGGCCCACCTCGTCGACGACGACTTCGCCCACGGCGTCCCTCTTCTCCAGGAGGTCCTCACCGGCGCGCTCGGCGAACCAGGTGCCGGGATGACCGAGGGCGACGGTGCGCTGGTGGAGGCGATCCACTGCGCGCTGATCCTCGGCGACGACGACGCCGCCATCCGGCTGGCGGCCGCCGAGGTCGCCCGCTGCCGACGGCGGGGACTGGTCGGCGAGCTCGCGGGCGCGCTGCAGAGACTCGCCCAGGCGCAGGTCCCGGCCGGACTGTTCCGTGACGCCGAGGCGAACGTCGCCGAGGCCATCACCATCGCCCGCGACACCGGCCGGCCACAGCGGGTGGGCCGGCTGGAGATGCTGTTGGCCCGCGTCGCCGCGATCCAGGGCGACGAGGAACGCTGCCGCGCGCTGACCGGAGGCGGCGACCCGCTCGGGGGAGACCTCGCGGGCGCGGAGGCCGCCGCGGCCGACTGCGCGCTCGCCCTGCTCGACCTCGGCCTGGGCCGCTACGACGACGCCCTCGACCGGCTGGAGAAGGCGCGGCTCGGTCCGGGCCGGTTCACCGCCGTCGTCACGTTCTCCGTCCCCGACGAGGTGGAGGCGGCGGTCCGAGCCGGACGGCCCGAGCACGCCGAGCCGGCGCTCGGCCGCTTCGAGGAGTGGGCGCGCGCCGGTGACCTGCCGTGGAGCCGGGCGGTCGCCCTCCGCTGCCGTGCCCTCCTGGACGACGACGAGACCCGGTACGTCGAGGCGCTGCGCCTCCACGACAAGGGCGGACGGCCGTTCGAACGGGCCCGTACCGAGCTGCTGTACGGGGAGTGGCTGCGCCGCGCCCGTCGTCGCTCCGACGCCCGCGGCCCGCTGCGGTCCGCGCTGGAGGTCTTCGAGCGGCTCCGCGCGCAGCCGTGGGCCGAACGCGCCCGGACCGAGCTCCGCGCGACGGGCGAGTCCGCCACCGTCGCCCGTCCGGCAGCCGCCGACCTCCTCGAACGGCTCACCCCGCAGGAGCTCCAGGTCGTCCGGCTCGCGGCGGAGGGGGCCAGCAGCCGGGACATCGCCGCGCAGCTCTTCCTGAGCCCGCGAACGGTGGAGTACCACCTGTACAAGGCGTATCCAAAGCTCGGCGTCTCCTCCCGCCGCGAACTCGCCCGCCTGGAACTGACACCGGCGCACTGACCTACTGTGATCTTGTCGGTGGCACGCCGTAGTCTCGGCCGAATGACCACGGACTTCCAGGCTCGTGCCCACGCGCACGTCAACGAACTCCGCGCCACGCCGGACATCGTCATGACCGCCTGCGAGATCGGGTCAGGGCCGCCCCGGGAGCTCTCGGCCGACGACGCCGCGCTGATCGCCTCCGCCTGGGGAGACGCGGCCGTCGAGGGCGTTCGCGAGTACCTGCTGAGCACGGACCACATCCATGTCGCCTGGCACATGGACGACTACTCCCTCGAGGGGGAGTTCTTCCTGAAGGACGTCCGGAACTGCCTGTCCGGCAGGGTCGTGCCGTACGTGGACGTGAGTCTGTCTCCGGAACAACAAGAGCTGATGAACGACGGACTGATGATGCTCGAAGAGGCCCCAGGATCGGGCCGCCTCACAGCGCTTCGTCGCCACGCTCCGAGCCAGGGGCTGTGGTTCTACGACACGAACCACCGAAACCTGGTGCCGCTGGAAGTCGACTACCGGTCCTACGTGGACACTCTGCTCGTCATGAAGGGGACTCCGGGCTGGCAATACCTCTTCACCGACGTCGACCTCCGCCACGGGAAGTACCACGCCACCGTCCGCCAACTGGAGAAGACCCTGGAGGGCTTTCCCGACCTCTTCCCCGATCACGACTACAGCCACCTGCGGGAACGCTTCCAGGCCCGCTGCGACCGGCCCATCGGAGGACGGGCGCGCAGAGCTCGATGAGCCGGGTGGCACGGCGGGGCGACGGTGCGGGCGCCGCCCGTCTCGGGGGCGCCCACACCGCCGGGGTCAGGCCAGGGACGCGTCGAGCGTGATCTTCGTGCCGGCCAGCGCCTTGCTCACCGGGCAGTTGGCCTTCGCCTGCTGGGCGGCGTTCTCGAAGTCCTCGGCGGAGATGCCCGGGACCGACGCGCGTACGGTCAGGTGGATGCCGGTGATGCCCTCACCCGGCTGGAAGGTCACGTCGGCGCGGGTGTCCACGGTCTCCGGGGGCGTGCCGGCCCCGGCGAGGCCGTGGGAGAGCGCCATCGAGAAGCAGGTGCTGTGCGCGGCGGCGATGAGCTCCTCCGGGCTGGTCTTGCCCTCCGGCTTCTCCGCGCGGGACGGCCAGTTGACCTCGAACTCCCCGACCTTCGAGGAGTCCAGCGACACCTTGCCCTGCCCGCCCATGAGCGGGCCTTCCCAATGGGCGTTCGCGGTACGGACGGTGGCCATGTGATGCTCCTTCTGGACGTGCGCGGGGCCCGCCGACGAGCGGCGGTACGCCCGGTTTTGTGCAAATTCACTGGACGCGGGCCATGGGCGCCCCGATGATCGAGGACATGTCCGAACCCGTCGTCCCGATCATAGGGGCCGAGCCCGAAGCGCCTGTCGACTACCGCCTCGACACGACCGACACGCTCGGCGGCGTCATCGACGTCCTCGCTCTCCAGCCCTTCACGACGGGCCGGCAGCCGTACGCCCGGGTCAAGCGGCTGGACCGGGTCCGTCCCGACGCGCCTCTGCGCCCGCCGGGCGCGCGGGTGCTGCGCGCCGTCCGCGAGGAGAGCCGCGACGCGCTGCTGGCGGCGGGCGACGGCTGGACGCTCCGGGCGGTCCGCTGGCGCGGCGGGTCCGGCACCGTCGAGGTCACGGCCGTCAGCGACGAACTGGCCGCCACCGTCGTCGAGCAGTCCGTCCGCGACGCCGTCGAGGCGACATCGGAACCGGACCGCGTCGAGATGGGCTTCTGGCACTCCAGCTCCCATGGGGCGCAGCGCCGCAAGCGGTCCATCGCTACGACGCCCTGGGCGGAGATCCGCGACAACTACTCGGCCACCACCGCGACGGCCGTCGACCGGCTCGCGGCCGTACGCGCGGCGGACGTGACCGGCCGGCTCATCCTCCTGCACGGGCCGCCCGGCACCGGCAAGACCACGGCCCTGCGCGCTCTCGCCCGCGAGTGGTCGAAGTGGTGCCAGTTCGACTGCGTCCTCGACCCGGACGAGCTGTTCGGCAATCCGGCGTACCTCATGGAGGTCGCCGTGGGGGAGGAGGACGAGGACGAGGAGGACCGGCGCTGGCGGCTGCTCGTCCTCGAGGACTGCGACGACCTGATCCGCGCCGAGGGCGGGGCCGGCACCGGACAGGCGCTCTCCCGCCTGCTCAACCTCACCGACGGCCTCGTCGGCCAGGGCCGCGACGTCCTCGTCGCCCTCACCACCAACCGGCCCCTGTCCGGCCTGCACCCCGCCGTCGTACGCCCCGGCCGCTGCCTGGCCCAGATCGAGATTGGCCCGCTGTCCCGCGCCGAGGCCGCCACCTGGCTGGGCACGACGGACGGCGTCCCGGAGAACGCCACGCTCGCGGAGCTGTACGCCATCCGCGACGGCCGCGCCGCGGAGACGCCGCCCCCGACGTCCGGCACCGGCTTCTACCTCTGAGCACCGTATTCGCGTGCGGCCGGGGACGCGGCTTGGGCGTGCGCGGGCGTGCGCCGGCGGCGGCGGAAAATCCGTGGCCGGCGGGGACGCGCGTGGATATCGTCGCGGAGTGCCTGACGCGATCTTTGCCGATCCCCGCCTCGCGCCCATCTACGACGCCTTCGACGGAGACCGCGACGATCTAACGGCCTACCTCGACCTCGCGGACGAGCTCGGCGCGGACCGCGTGCTCGATATCGGATGTGGCACCGGATGCCTGGCGGTCCTCCTCGCGGACAGCGGCCGTACGGTGACGGGCGTCGACCCGGCGGAGGCATCGCTCGACGTCGCGAGGTCGAAGGACCCGACCGGAAGAATCACCTGGGTACACGGCGATGCCACGACGGTCCCCGCGCGCGGCGCCGATCTCGCGGTGATGACGGGCAACGTGGCGCAGGTCTTTCTCACCGACGCCGACTGGACACGAACGCTTCAGGGCGTCCACGCCGCACTTCGCCCTGGGGGTCACCTCGTCTTCGAGACGAGACGCCCCGAATATCGGGCGTGGGAAGAGTGGGCGACCGACAGTGCGCCGGTCACCGTCGATGTCCCAGGACTCGGCCCCGTGGAGCAGCGTTTCGAGGTCACCGAGGTGAGCCTTCCGCTGGTCTCCTTCCGCTACACCTACACATTCCTGGCGAACGGCACGGTCGTCACCTCGGACTCGACCCTCCGGTTCCGTCACCGCGACGAGGTGGAGACGAGCCTGGGCGCGAACGGCTATCGCGTGCTGGACGTCCGAGAAGCCCCTGATCGCCCAGGCCGCGAGTTCGTGTTCATCGCCGAGCGCACAGCCTGAAGCCACCCTCGCCGTACGGAGGGGGCGTCATCGCTGCTCATAGTCGACCTGCCCGGTGAACGCCTTGAACAAGTGCACGTCCGCGTTCCCGCCAGGAATGCCCAATGTCCGGCCGGTCTCGACATAGCCGTGGCGCTGGTAGAAGCCGGGGGCTTGGAACGTGAAGGAGGAGACCGCCATGCGATCGCAACCGCGTCGCCGGGCCTCCGCCTCGGCAGCGAGCAGGATCCTGCTGCCCCAGCCGTCCTTGCGGCTGTCCTCGCGCACCCACAGCAACTCGATGCCGCACAGACCGCCCCACGTCCAGGCGGCCAACCCACCGACCAGTCCCCCCGCTTCATCGGTGACCTTGATCGAGAACGCGTCCCGGTCGGCCGCACCTGTCGCGGCCGTATTGAAGGCGATCAGTTCGTCGGTCAGTCGTCCGCTGAGCTCGGCGTCGCCTTCACCAACGCTCAGCGTCGGGCCAGAGTAGTGCTCAGTAGTCACGGCGCGGAGTATCCCAACCCTCCTCGGCCTCCAGCACGCGATTTATTCGCCCGCCAGGGGGCACCGGCCGGGTCACACTGAGAATCTTGATCTGCGGTGCCCGGGGAGTGGCGCCCCTGCCCTCGGGCGCCGGCGGGAGCGGTCAGACTGGTGGGGTGCGTTCGTCCGACCTGCCCGTGTCCGCCGCGATTCCCGCGTTGCGTGACGCGCTCGACTCTGCCGGGACCGCCGTGTTGGCCGCGCCGCCGGGGACCGGGAAGACCACGCTCGTGCCGCTCGCCCTCGCCGAGACCGGGCGGCGGGTGATCGTGGCCGAGCCGCGGCGGCTCGCGGCGCGCGCTGCCGCGCGCCGGATGGCGTGGATGCTCGGCGAGCCCGTCGGCGAACGGGTCGGCTATGCCATGCGCGGTGAGCGGCGGCCGGGCAGCGCGGTCGAGGTCGTCACCACCGGCGTGCTGTTGCGGCGTCTGCAGCACGACCCGGATGTGCGCGCCGACGTCGTCATCCTCGACGAGTGCCACGAGCGTCACCTGGACGCCGACACCGCGTTCGCCTTCCTCCTCGACGTCCGTACGACGCTGCGCCCCGACCTGGGGCTGGTCGCCGCGTCGGCGACCGCCGACACCGGGCCGTGGGCGGGGCTCATGGGCGGTGCGCCGGTCGTCAGCGCGGACGGCGCGGCGTACCCGGTCGAGGTGGTCTGGGTGCCGCCGCCCCGTCCCGTGAGCCCGCCGCATGGTCTGGCCGTCGACCCGGCGTTGCTCGACCATGTGGCCTCGACGGTCCGTCGGGCGCTGGGCGAGCGGGACGGCGACGTGTTGTGCTTCCTGCCCGGTGTGGCCGAGATCGACCGGGTCGCGCGCGCTCTCGGCGACCTCCATGTACTGCGGCTGCACGGCCGTGCGCCCGCGGCCGTGCAGGAGGAGGTGCTGCGTGGGCCAGAGGGTGGGCGGCGCGTCGTGCTGGCCACCTCGGTCGCCGAGTCGAGCCTCACCGTGCCGGGTGTGCGCGTCGTCGTGGACGCCGGGTTGTCGCGGGAGCCGCGCACCGATCATGCGCGCGGGCTGGGTGCGCTGACCACCGTACGCGCGTCGCGGGCCGCCGCCGACCAGCGCGCCGGGCGTGCCGGGCGTGAGGCGCCGGGAACGGTGTACCGGTGCTGGACCGAGGCCGAGCACCAGCGGCTCCCCGAGCGTCCCCGGCCGGAGATCGCACTGGCCGACCTGACCGGGTTCGCGCTGGAGGCGGCCTGCTGGGGCGATCCGGACGCCACCGGCCTGGCACTCCTGGACGCCCCGCCGCCCGCCGCGATGCGCGCCGCCCGCGAGACCCTGCGGGCGGTCGGCGCCGTCGACGACGGCGGACGTGCCACCGAGCGTGGCCGGAGGATGGCCCGCATCGGCGTCCACCCGCGGCTGGCCCGCGCGCTCCTCGACGGCGCCGAGCGCGTCGGGGCGCGTGCGGCCGATGTCGTGGCGGTGCTGGCCGACCAGCAGCGGACCGACGAGGACCTGGTCCGGCAGTGGCGCGGCCTGCGAGGCGATCCGCGGTGGCGTGACGAGGTACGCCGGCTGCGGCGCGCGATCCCGGACGCTCCGGAGGCCGGGCCGGACGATGAGACGGCGGCGGGTGTGGTCGTCGCCCTTGCGTTTCCGGAGCGGGTCGCCCGGGCCCGCGGCGGCGGATACCTGATGGCGTCCGGCACCGCGGCCGAGCCGCTCAAGGGTTCGGCGCTCGGCGGGGCGGAGTGGCTGGCGATCGCCGTCGCCGACCGGCCCGCGGGCGCTCCGGCCGCGCGGATCCGCCAGGCCGTCCCGATCGACGAGGACGTGGCGCGGGCGGCCGTGGGCGTCACGGCGGAGGATGAGGTCGGCTGGCGGGGCGACGTCGTCGCGCGCCGCGTCGAGCGCCTCGGCGCGATCGAGCTGTCGGCCGTGCCGCTGCCGGATCCCGACCCCGAGCTCGTCCGGGCGGCCCTGCGCGAGGGCCTGCGCCGGGAGGGGCTCGGCCTGCTCACCTGGACCCGCGAGGCGGAGGCGCTGCGCGCCCGGCTGGCGTTCTGCCATCGCGTCCTCGGCCCGCCGTGGCCGGCGATGGACGACGAGGCGCTGCTCGAGTCCCTCGGCCTCGCCACCGGTGGCGCGCGGCGGCGGGCCGACCTCGAACGCGCGGACGTGACCGCGCTACTGCGCGGACTGCTGCCGTGGGAGTGCGCCGCCCGGCTCGACGAGGTCGCCCCCGAGCGGATCGCCGTGCCGAGCGGGTCGCGGATCCGGATCGATTACTCCGGCGAGCAGCCGGTGCTCGCCGCGAAGCTGCAGGAGCTGTTCGGGTGGACCGAGACGCCGCGCGTCGCGGGCGTTCCCCTCGTGGTGCACCTGCTGTCGCCCGCCGGGCGGCCCGCCGCCGTCACCGCGGACCTGGCGTCGTTCTGGCGTGAGGGCTACCGGAACGTCCGTGCGGAGCTGCGCGGACGCTACCCGCGCCACCCCTGGCCGGAGGACCCGGCCACCGCCGAGCCGACCCGCCGTACGAACGCCCGCCGCCGCTGACCGTATCGCCGCCGATGGCCGGATACGGCCAGGGTCACGGCTTGCGGCCGACGCCTCCGTACAGCCAGCGGGTGGCCTCCGGTGCCGGATCCGCGGGGTCGGGGTGCCAGGCGTCGATAGTGACCAGGCCGGGATCGACGAGGTCGTACCCGTCGAAGAAACGCGCGATCTGCGCGTGCTCGCGGAAGTAGATGGGCGTCGGCGTGGTCGCGTACACGCTCTCGATCTGGTCGACCGCGGCGGCCGACTGACCGTCCCGGGTGACGTGGGTGAACGTGATGTGGCTACCGGACGGCAGGGCGTCCCGCAGCGCGCCCATGACGTCCGGCCGCTCCTCCTCGGTGAGGAAGTGCACCATGGCGATCAGGAGGACCCCGACCGGCTTGCTGAAGTCGATCAGCTTGGTGGTGTTCGGATGCTCCAGCACCGAGGTGGGCTCGCGCATGTCGGCGGTCGCCACGGTGGTGTTGTCGTCGCGCGCGAGCAGGGCGCGGCCGTGCACCAACACGATCGGGTCGTTGTCGACGTAGACGACCCGGGAGTCGGGCGCGATCTGCTGGGCGACCTCGTGGGTGTTGCCCGCGGTGGGCAGGCCGGAGCCGATGTCGATGAACTGCCGGATCCCCTGCCGGGCCATGTACCGGACCGCGCGCCGCAGGAAGGCGCGGTTCTCCCGGGCGAGCTGCCGGATCTCCGGCATCGCCTGGGCGATCCGGTCCACGGCGTCCCGGTCCACCTGGTAATTGTCCTTACCGTCCAGGTAGTAGTCATACATCCGGGCGACGCTAGGTTTGCCGGTGTCGATGCCGAGTGACGACGGGTCGACCTGTTCATCCACGAAGGTGGTCTCCATCCCTGCCTGACCGGTATGGCCTACTAAGCGTAGAGCGAGATTGTTACGTCCGTCGCCAATTCGGCATTCGGCCTGACCGTATCGGCGAGTCGCGGTCGCGTCGCCGGACGGCCGCAGGGGACGGACGTCTCGGAGCGGAGCTCGCGCGATAGAGTGGCCGACGTGTTCCTCCCCTGTGTCTAGACACCGCCGCTGACCGCGCCTCACCGGCCGCGGTCCTTCGGTGTCCCTGACGCTCACGGCGCGGCTTCCGCGCGCCGTCATTCCGAGGAACATCTCGTGTCTTCATCCACCCCCTCATACGCCGCCGTCCTGCGCGCTCCGCACGCTCGCCGCACCTTCGGTGCCGCGTTGCTGGGCCGGCTCTCGTACGGCATCGTCCCCCTGTCCCTGACCCTCGCGTCGGCCGGCGCGACCGGCTCGTACGCCACGGCGGGCACCGCCGTCGCCGGGTTCGCGCTGACCGTCTCTGCGCTGTCCCCGGTGCGCGCCCGGCTGATCGACCGGTACGGCCCGCGTCGCGCCCTGCCGCCGATGGCGTTCGCGTACGCGCTGGTGCTGGGGGCGCTGGCCCTCCTCACCGCGCGGCACGGCGTGCCCGCCGCCCCGCTCGTGGTCCTGGCGCTCGCGGCCGGCGCGTTCCCGCCTCCGCTCGGCCCGGTCATGCGCACGCTCTGGAGCGACCTGGTGCCCGACCGGCGGCTGCTGCAGCGCGCCTACAGTCTGGACACCGTCGCGGAGGAACTGCTGTTCGTCACCGGTCCGCTGCTGGCGGGCCTGATCGCCGCGCTCGTCGGCCCGGCCGCGGGCGTGGCCGTCAGCGCCGGGCTGGTCCTGGCCGGCACCTTCGCTCTCGTCTCCTCTCCGGTCGCCCGCTCCCAGACAGGGACGGCCGGGGCGGCGGATCCGGTCGAGAACGGCCCCACACCCCGCCGGTCGCGAGGAGGCTCCTTCGGCGGGCTCGGCCGGCCGGTCGTCCTGTCGGCCGGGATCGGTACGTGCCTGGGCGCGCTGGGCCTGCTCCTGGTCGCGTTCGCCGCGCACCGTCACGAGGCGCCCGCGGCCGCGTGGGCCGAGGCCGCGCTCTCCGCCGGCAGCGCGGTCGGCGGCCTGGTGTACGGCTCGCGCTCCTGGCGGGTGCCGGGACGAGTACGGCTGCCGGTGCTGACCGCCGCGCTCGCCATGTCGCTGGCGGTCGCCGGGGCGGCGCCGGACCTGTACGCGCTGGCCGCGGTGGTCGGCGTCGCGGGGCTGTTCGTCGCCCCGGCGCTGACCACGGCGTACCTGCTCGCGGAGGAGTCCGCCGCTCCCGGCGCCCGTACGAGGGCCGGCGCGTGGGTCAACACCGCGTTCAACGCGGGCTCCTCGTTCGGCATGGCGGCGGCCGGGCGGTTGATCGGCCGGCTGCCGCTCGCGTGGTGCTTCGTCGCCGCGGCGGCCCTGCCCCTGATCCTGGCGCTCGTCGCCCTGACCCGGCGGGCTCGTGGCGAAGAACCCGTCCGTCGGGCGGGCTGCGAGGACCCGACCCGGCGGGCTCGCCCGGAAGAGGAGTGATCTCGGGCGATCACCCCCTTTCGGCGGTGCTCGCGCGGGAACCCGCGTTTTCCAAGCAGCAATTCCTGCGAAGTGGCGAATGCGAACGGCCCCGGTCTGATCTCATTACGGAATGGGAGGACCACTCAGGGTCACGCCGAGCAGGGAGAGGGGTGTGTGGTGGTCACCGGGTCACGGCCATCGCCACGTCGCAGAACGGATCCGCGCGATCGCGCCCGATATGTCGCGATAAGGCAAGATGAGAGATTCGCCGTATTGAAAGGGAAATCCAGGAGATTAATCGTTCTGATCGTCTCGGTGTTCCTCGGGTGGTATTTCCTGTACGTCGTCGCGGCGGCGTTCGCCCGCGACCTCATGGCGTACCGGCTCGTGGGGAACGTCAACGTCGCCCTCGTGTTCGGCGTGCTCCAGTTCGCCTCGGCGTTCGTGCTCGCCTGGCGCTACACCCGGTACGCCCGGCAGGTCCTCGATCCGCTGGCCGCCCAGATCGTCGCCGACGCGGAGGAACGCGTCGGCGAGGCGGTCCGCCGCCGGACGGGGGCCTCGCCCGCGCCGACGGTGTCCCCGGCCGAATCGCCTGCACCGGCCACCGATGGCGTGCGGCCCTACCTGGGGCCGACGCCCCCGGACGGGATGGCGCCCCCGGCCGGATCGCCTCCGCCGTACGCCCGCGGCAGGCGGCCTTACCTCGGGCCGACGCCCCCGGACGGGACCGTGCCGCCGCCTGATCCGGCCGCGCCGCCCGGGGCGGTCTCCCCGCCCCGGCCCACGCCCTGGCCGGAGGCGGCCGGCCGGCCGTGGACGGGAGGCGCGCGATGATCCTCGCCAGTGCGGGCTCCCTCACGGGAGGCGGTCGGACCATCACGTTCGCGCTGTTCATCGGGCTGGTGTGCATCACCCTCGCCATCACGATCTGGGCGCGGATGCACACCGACGGGGCCGTCGACTTCTACGCCGGCGGGCGCGTCTTCTCCGGCCCGCAGAACGGCCTGGCGCTCGCGGGCGACTACATGTCCGCGGCGTCGTTCCTCGGGATCGCCGGCATCATCTCGCTGTCCGGCTACGACGGCTTCCTGTACTCCATCGGATTCCTGGTCGCCTGGCTGCCGGCCCTGCTGATCGTCGAGTTGATGCGCAACACGGGCCGCTTCACCATGGCCGACGTCCTGGCCCAGCGGGTGCGCCGGCAGACCTCCGTGCGGATCGCCGCGTCGGTGTCGACCGTCACGGTCTCGGTGTTCTACCTCCTCGCGCAGATGGTCGGGGCCGGGGCGCTCATCGCCCTGCTGCTCGGGGTGAAGCAGGGGTCGACCTTCCTCGGCATGTCCGCCGGCACGGCCGAGGTCATGACGATCGTCGTCGTCGGCGCGCTGATGATCTGCTACGTGATGTTCGGGGGGATGAAGGGCACCACCTGGGTCCAGATCGTCAAGGCCGCGCTGCTGATGTTCGGCGCGACCCTGATGACGTTCCTGGTCCTCGGCCGCTTCGGCTTCGACCTCAGCCGCCTGCTCGGCGCGGCGGCCCGGTCCAGCGGCAAGGGCCACGCCTTCCTCGAACCCGGCCTGAAGTACGGCAAGGAGGTCGAGGGGCATTCCTCCCAGACGCTGTTCAACAAGCTCGACTTCGTGAGCCTCGCCCTCGCCCTCGTCCTCGGCACCGCCGGCCTCCCGCACATCGTCACCCGCTTCTACACGGTGCCGGACGGGCGCGCCGCGCGTACCTCGGTCAACTGGGCGATCGGCCTGGTCGGGGCGTTCTACCTGATGACGATCGCGCTGGGGTTCGGCGCGACCGCGCTGGTCGGACGCGAACGGATCCTCGCGCACGACCCGGCGGGCAACACGGCGGCGCCGCTGCTCGCCCGCGAACTCGGCCAGGACGTCGCGGGACGCCTCGGCGGGGAGGTCATGCTGGCGTTCGTCGCCTCGGTGGCGTTCGCGACCATCCTGGCCGTGGTCGCCGGCCTGGTCATGGCCTCGGCCACCTCACTCGCCCACGACTACTTCGGCAACGTGCTGATGCTGGGACGGCCCCGCGAGCAGCAGGAGGTGGCGGTGGCGCGGTTCGCGGCCTTCCTCATCGGCTCGGTCGCCATCCTGCTGGCCGTCTTCGCCAAGAACCTCAACGTCGCGTTCCTGGTGGCACTCGCCTTCGCCATGGCCGCCTCGGCGAACCTCCCCGCGATCGTGTTCGCCCTGTTCTGGCGGCGGTTCAACGCCGCCGGGATGGTCGCCGGCATCTACGGCGGGCTGGTCAGCGCGATCGTGCTCGTGATCTTCTCCCCGGTGGTGTCGGGGAAGGTCGACCCGGTGACCGGCCAGAGCCTGTCGCTGTTCCCCAAGGGCACCGACTTCCACTGGTTCCCGCTGGAGAATCCGGGTCTGGTGTCGATCCCGGTCGGGTTCCTGTGCGCCGTCGCAGGGACGTTCCTCAGCCGGGAGAAGACCGACCCGGACGGCTTCGCGGCGCTGTCCGTGCGTTCCCTGACCGGAGCCGGCGCGCACTGAGCGGATCCCGTACGGCGGCGGACGACCCACCGAGCGCCCGCCGCCGTACGGGCCCGCGTACGGCGACCGCCGCCGTCGGGCTTGCGTACGGGCGACCGCCGCCGTCGCCTTGCGTACGGGCGATCGCTGCCGTCGGCCTCGTCAGGGGAGGAGGCCGCGTTTGTAGGCCTCGCCGACGGCGGCGGCTCGGTCGCGGACGCCGAGTTTGTCGTAGATGTGCAGCAGGTGCGTCTTGACGGTCGCCTCGCTGACGAACAGCCGCCGCGCCACCTCCCGGTTGGTGGTGCCGTCGGCGACGAGGGCGAGCACCTCGCGCTCCCGCTTGCTGAGCGCGCCGGGGGAGGGGGCGCGGACCCGGCCCATCAGCCGGCCCGCCACCGAAGGGGACAGCACCGACTCGCCGCGGTACGCCGCGCGGACCGCCCGGACCAGTTCGTCACGCGGCGCGTCCTTCAGGAGGTAGCCGGTGGCGCCCGCCTCGATCGCGGGCAGCACGTCGCTGTCGGTGTCGAAGGTGGTGAGGACGAGGACGCGCACGGCCGGGTGGGTGTCCCGGAGCCGGGCGATCGCCTCCACCCCGCCCATCTCCGGCATGCGCAGGTCCATGAGCACGACGTCGGCGTCGGCGGCCAGCGCGATCGCCTCCGCGCCGTTGGCCGCCTCGCCGGTCACCTCGAAGTCCGGGTCGCCGGCGAAGACGCCGCGCAGGCCGTCCCGGACGATCGGGTGGTCGTCGACGATCAGCAGACGGATCATGGTTGCGCTCCGGCGGGCAGGGCGGGGACGGTCGCGTTGATCGCGGTGCCCTCGCCGGGACTGCTCTCGATCTCCAGCCTCCCGGCCACCCGGAGCAGCCGCTGCCGCATCGAGGTCAGCCCGAAGCCTCCGTCGTTCCCGGCCGGGTCGAAGCCGGCCCCGTCGTCACGGACGTCTAGCAGCACCACGTCGTCCAGGTAGGTCAGGGTGAGTCCGACGCGGGAGGCGCCGGCGTGCTTGGCGACGTTCGTCAGCGCCTCCTGGGCGACGCGGAACAGTGCGACCTCCAGTTCGGGGAGCAGCGGTAGGGGTTCACCGGTCGTCTCGACGCCGACGGGGACCCCGGAGGTGCGGGACCAGCGTTCGCTCATCCCGGTGATGGCCTCCGGCAGCCGTGCCTCGTCCAGGTGCGGTGGCTGCAGTGCCTCCACCGATCGGCGCGCCTCCGTGAGGTTCTCGCGGGCCAGGGACTGGGCCTGGTCGGCATACCGCCGCCACTCGGCGGGGTTCTGCCGTGCGGCCTCCAGCTGGGCGATGATCCCGGTGAAGCCCTGCGCCAGGGTGTCGTGGATCTCGCGGGCCATGCGCTGGCGTTCGTCGTGCACGCCCGCCTCGCGTGCCTGGGCCAGCAGTTGGGCGTGCAGCCCGGCGTTCTCCTCGAGCGCCGCCTCCCGCCGGGCGTTCGCCTCGGCGAGCTGGTCGATGGTCGCCCGCCGTTTCATCTCGAGGGCCAGGAACCCCACGGCGACGGCACCCGTGGCCGCGACGAAGATCAGGTAGATCGGGGCCGTGGACGCGTTGAGGTTGTCGAAGCCGCCGACGTAGGTGACGGAGAGGACCGTCGCCGTCGCCATCATGCCGACCAGCTTCCAGCGGCCCCGCAGGTAGGCCACCTGCGGATAGCCCGTCCAGGCGAAGAGGCCGAACAGCGGACTGCGCAGGATCAGCACGGCGAACAGCACGATCAGCCCGGAGTAGTAGACCGCGGCCCGCCACGGTCCCGGCGTGGACGCGCCGGGCAGGGCGACGATCAGCATCCAGGCCGCGGCCGTCACCATCAGGCCCAGCGTCGTCCAGACCTGAGTCGGCGTCTTCGCGTCGCCGATCAGGACGAGGATCGTGGAGACGACGAGTGCCCCGTACGGTACGACCCTGAGCAGGATCGCGTCTCGTCGTTCGAGGCCGTCGGGGCGCACTCCCATCGTCTGTTACTCCCACCGGAAGAGCTTGGCGGCCGCGAGCCCGGCGACGACCGCGTACGCGGCCATTATGGCGAACTGGGCGAGGCGCGGCTCGGTGCCCATCCAGGCGTCCCGCATCGTCTTCAGCGTCGCGCCGAGCGGGGTGTAGTCGCCGACGGCGCGCAGCGCGGAGGGCATCTGCTCACGGGGGATGTACACCCCTCCCAGGAAGAGGCTCGGGAAGAACAGCACCATGCCGATCGCGTTGCCCGCCTTGGCGCTCGGCGCGACGGCGGCGACGACGAGCCCGATCGCGAACAGGGCGCCCATGCCGAGGACGAACGCCGCGAGGAAGGCGGGGAACCGCTCGGGGACGTGCGTGCCGAAGAGCACGCGGGAGGCGACGATCATCATGGCGACGGTGACGATCGCCATGACGACGTAGAGGAGGAGCTGGGCGGCCAGCAGGTACGCGGGGCGGACCGGGGTCGTGGCCATGCGCCGCAGCACGCCCTTCTCCCGGTACGAGGCGAGCGTGGCGGGCAGGATGGACAGGCCGAGGATCGTCAGCGCGATCCCGACACCCAGTGCGGCCATGTACTCGGCGGTCGTCTGGCCGCCCAGGCTGTGCTGGGCCTTGTTCGCACCCGGCATGTACCCGAACCCGAGCAGCAGCGCGAGCGGCAGCACCAGGACCAGCGCCGGCAGGATGATCTCGCGGGTGAAGAGCTTCAGCTCCATGGACGTGAGCTTGGCGAGCATTGGTGTGTCTCCTCGATGCGAAGGGGGTCAGTTGATCGGGCGGCCGGTCAGGGCGACGAACGCGTCGTCCAGGCTGCTCTGCTCGACCCGCAGGTCGACGGCGATGATCTGGTTGCGGGCCAGGACCGAGGTGACCGCCTGCAGGAGGCCGTCGGTGCCGGTCACGACGAGCTGCCCGCCCGTCTTGGTCACGGTGAGCACCTCGGCCAGGTCCTTGAGCAGCCGGTCGTCGAAGGGGACGGAGGGCCGGAACCGTACGCGCTGCTCGGGCGCGACCCGCGAGACCAGCCCGGCGGGCGTGTCGACGGCGACCACCCGGCCGGCGTCGATGACGGCGAGGCGGTCGCAGAGGTGCTCGGCCTCCTCCATGAAGTGGGTGACGAGCACGATCGTGACGCCCCGGTCCCGTACGCCCTCGATCAGCTGCCAGGTGTCGCGCCGCGCCTGCGGGTCCAGGCCGGTGGTGAGCTCGTCGAGGATCGCGACCTTCGGGTCGCCGACGAGGGCGAGGGCGATCGACACCCGCTGTTTCTGCCCCCCTGACAGGCTGCGGAAGCGCGTCTCACGCTGGTCGGCGAGCCCGAGCTCCTCGATCAGCCGGTCGGTGTCGGCGGGCCGCGAGTAGAACGAGGCGTACAGCTCGAGGGCCTCGCGGACCTTCATCCGGTCCGGCAGTTCGCTCGCCTGGAGCTGGACGCCGAGCCGCTTGGTGAGCTCGGCGCGGTCGCGGCGGGGGTCCAGCCCGAGCACCGACACGGTGCCGCGGTCGGGGGCGCGCAGCCCCGCGACGCACTCGACGCTGGTGGTCTTGCCCGCGCCGTTCGGGCCCAGGATGCCGAAGATCTCCCCTTCGTCGACCGCGAAGGACACGTCCTCGACCGCGACCTTGGTTCCGTACCGCTTGTGCAGATTCCTGACGTCGATGACCGGCATGGCCTCTTCCTCGATTCGCGTGGTGACGGATTCGAGGATGGCTCGCGGCGGTGTGCGCGCGGATCGACCGGTCGGGTACGGCCGCGGTGGATCCCGGATATCAACCGATCGGTCGATGCCCCCGGGTGAGCGTCGCGAAGGCGAGGGACGCCGCCACGGTCAGGGCGGCGATGACCAGGCCCATCGGCACGGCGGTGTGAGAACCGGCGACCCCGACGAGCGGCGCGGCGGCCCCGCCGATCACGAACTGCGCCAGGCCGAGGAGCGCGGAGGCGCTCCCGGCGACGGCGGGCGGACGGCCGGTGAGGGCGAGCGCGGTGGCGTTGGGCGTGATCAGTCCGATCGCGGCCACGACCAGGAACAGCGCGGGCAGCACTCCCGGCAGCCCGAGGCCGGCCCCGATCGCCACCGGCAGCGCCACGCCGCCGATGAGGGAGACCGCCAGGCCGGCGGCGAGCAGCGCCCGCAGGCGGACGCGCGCGGCGAGCCATCCGCTGACCTGGCCGGCGCCCACGATGCCGAGGGCGTTCACCGCGAAGATCAGACTGTACGCCTGCGGCGACAGGCCGTAGATGTCCTGGATCACGAACGGCGAGCCGGAGATGTAGGCGAACATCGCCGCGAACGCCAGCCCGCCCGCCAGGGCGTAGCCGACGAAGACGCGATCCGCGCACAGCCCCGCGAACGTGCGGAGAGTGGGTCCGAGTCCGCCGGGCCGCCGCCCGGACCGTGGCAGGGTCTCGCGCAGCCCCGCGTACGCGGCGACGGTCATCAGCGCGCCGACGACCGCGATGAGCACGAACACCCCATGCCACGACGTGACGCGCAGCAGCTGGCCGCCGATGACGGGTGCCGCGATCGGAGCGACGCCGTTGACCAGCATGAGCATGGCGAAGAACCGCGCCGCGGCCGGCCCGTCGTACAGGTCGCGGACGACGGCCCGCGCGATGACGATGCCGGCCGCGCCCGCCGCGCCCTGGACCAGGCGCAGGGCGATCAGCGCCGGCACCGTGGGCGCGACGGCGCACAGCAGGGAGGCGACCGTGTACAGGGCGACGCCGATGAGGAGGGGGCGGCGCCGTCCCCACGTGTCGCTGATCGGCCCGGCGAGCAGCTGGCCGACCGCCAGGCCGACGAGGCAGGCCGTCAGGGTGAGCTGGACGAGCGACGCGCCGGCCGACAGGTCGTGGGTGAGCTTCGGCAGGGCCGGGAGGTACATGTCGATCGACAGGGGCCCGATCGCGGTGAGCGCCCCGAGGATGAAGATCAGCCGGACCCGTCCGGCGCGGGTCGGCGCCGCCTCGATGGTCTCGCTCGCCGTCGCGACCATGTCACCCCTTCTCCTGCCCACGCCACGGTCGGCGCGCGTCCGTTGGGGTAACCGGCCTACGGCCAGGGAGAATTCCCGCCAACCCGGATGAACGGTGCGGTACGCGCGGCCTCCGAGCTTTCCCCGGCTGTGGCGACCATCGGTACGGCCAATAACGCTAAGCACTCATGATCCGGCTCACGGGCGGCCCGGTGGCCGGCGGATTTCGCGCATTCTCATCTCTGCGGGAGGTGGGAGAGAGCCGGGGTGCGGTGCCTGGAAAGCCTGGAAGAGATAGGCGAGCAGGCGCCGGGAGGCAGCGAGGGCGGTTTCTCGCGGTTGTCCGGCGAGGCCGCTGTTGGCCAGGAGTAGGAGGGTGATGTCGGCGGGGTCGAAGTCGTCGCGCAGCTGTCCGGTCTCGCGGGCACGCTGGACCAGCCGCGCCAGACCCTCTTCGGCGCAGTCGCGTTCGTGATCGTGATCAAGGGCATCGGGGAACTGATCCAGGAATACCGGGGCGAAGCCGCGGTCGGTCACCTGTGTGGTGCACACCTTCTCCAGGAGTGTGTACAGGCCGTGCCCGGGATCAGGGTCGGTAAGGGCCTCGTCGAATGCTGCCGCGCACAGGGCGAGTTGCTCGGCAAAGGCAGCGGTGGCAAGCGCAGTGCGGGTGGGGAAGCGGCGGTAGAGGGTGGCCACGCCGACGCCGGCGCGGCGGGCGACGGCGCTCATAGGGGCGTCAGGGCCCTGGGCCGCGAACACCTCGCGCGCGGCTTCAAGGATGCGTTCTCGGTTGCGCCGGGCATCGGCGCGCAGGCCCGCCGGGTCCGCGTCGCCGGGCACATCGCCGACGTGCCCGGACGGCTTGTGAGATGGCTGAGCAGGCAATGTCTCTCACTTCAAACTAAACGGACGATGTCCTCCACTTACCGGTTTAGCGTGAGCGTACCAGCGGGCGCACACAGCGCCTCCGCAGCTCCGAAACGCGACACAGGACGAGATATGAGCGACATGCGCGCAGCCCTCTTCGACCGATACGGCCCCCCGGAGGTCCTCTACGTGGGCAAGCGGCCGACGCCGACCCCCGCGCCCGGCGAGGTGCTGGTGCGGGTGCACGTCGCCAGCGTCAACGGTGGCGAGCTGCTCGATCGGGCCGGGAAATTGCGCCTGGTAACCGGCCGCACTTTCCCCAAGACGAGCGGAGTCGACTTCGTCGGGGAGGTCGCCGAAGTCGGTTCGTCGGTCACCGGAGTACGTGAAGGGGACCGAGTGTGGGGGCTGCTGGGGCGCAAGACGGGCAGCATGGCCGAGTACGTCGCCGTACGCCCCCGCCAGATCGCCCCCGCTCCGGAGAACCTCACCCCGGTGCAGGCCATCTCACTGCTCGCCGGCGGGGCCACGGCGGTGACCGCCCTGCGCGAGAAGGCCGTCATCAAACCCGGTGAGCGACTCCTGGTGCGCGGGGGCAGCGGAGGCGTGGGCAGCGTCGCGGTGCAGATCGGCAAGCTCTTCGGCGCCCACGTCGTCGCTCTCGCGAGCGCGAAAAACCTCGACTTCGTCCGAGGCCTGGGCACCGACGAAGCACTCGACTACCGTACGACTCGCCTCTCCGAGCTGGGCCGTTTCGACGTCATCGTCGACACCGCCGGCACGCACCAGTCCCGCTTCCGCCGCCTGCTGGCACCCGGCGGGCGCATGGTCGCCGTCACCCCCGACTTCGACAGGCTTCTCCCCAGCCTCGCCACCATCCTCGCCTCGACCGTCCACGGGAGCAGACGCATACGCCTCTTCAGCGGCAACCCCGACACCAAGCTGCTGACCGAGATCACCCGCTACGCGGAGCATGGCGACATCGTCCCCGTCGTGGACACCGTCCACCCTCTCGACCGGATCACCGACGCCCACCGGGCACTGGAAGCCGGCGGCGTCCGCGGCAAGCACATCATCCAGATCACGTGAGGGGCGCTGCCGCGGCCGACGGGCCCCACCCCGCAGCCGCACGGCGGAGGCGGGAACGTGGATCAGGAGCGTGGGCGCAGGCCGTCGAGCATGAAGGACAGCAGGAGCTCGGTGTCCTCCGGAGCCCGCTCGCTCGCCACCGACAGCGCGTGGGCGAGCCGGAGCAGGTCACACGGCCGGAGCTCGGGGTGGGCGGTGCCGGCCTGTTGCGCGCGGGCGAGGACGGTCCCGGCGGCCGTCTCGATCTGGTCGTGGCACTGGACGAAGGTGTTCGAGTGCAGGTCGATGACGGCCTTGAGGGTCTGGGCGAGCCCGCGTTTGTTGCGGGAGTACTCCGCGATGGTCAGCATCCAGGCCGTCAGGACTTCGTCCGCGGGGGCGGTCGCGGCCAGCTCGTACGCCCTGTCCGCGAGCTGCTGCATCTCCTCGCGGTAGACGGCCTCCTGCAGGGCCAGACGGGTGGGGAAGTGGCGGTAGAGCGTGCCGATCCCGACGCCGGCGCGGCGGGCGATCTCCTCCAGTGAGGCGTCGGCGCCGTACTCGAGGAACGCGCCCTTGGCCTCGGTGAGGAGCCGCTCGTAGTTGCGGCGCGCGTCGGCCCGCATCGGACGCTGCCCGGCGGTCGTCGGCATCGCACCTCCAGAAAACACGGTTGCGCAATCGGAGGATACCTCCGTATTGTTTGCGGAGGCACCCTCCGGTTAGACGGCCACTCCCCGACAGCCACTTCGGGGGACGGCCGTAACCCTTCCTGCACGAGGAGTCTACGACTCATGTCCCAGCAGACCGTACAGATGGGCGACCCGCCGCTCGACGCAGAGCGGCGGCGACGACACACGCGTCACCCGGGACTGTCGCTCGCCGTCATCGTCGCGTGCCAGCTCATGGTGGTACTCGACGCGAGCGTCATGTTCGTCGCCCTCCCCAAGATCCAGCACAGCCTGCACTTCTCCGCGACCGGCCTGTCGTGGGTGACCAACGCCTACTCCCTGGCGTTCGGCGGCCTGCTCCTGCTCGGCGGCCGGACCGGCGACATCGTCGGACGGCGGCGGACGTTCATCGTCGGCATCGCCGTGTTCACCCTCGCCTCGCTGGCCGGCGGATTCTCCGGCTCCGCCGCCTGGCTGCTCACCTCCCGCGCCGTCCAGGGGGTCGGCGCCGCCCTCGCCGCGCCCAGCGCGCTCGCCCTCATCGCCACCAACTTCGAGGAGGGGCCGGAGCGCAACCGGGCGCTGGGGGTCTTCTCGGCCACCTCGTCGGCCGGCGCCTCGATCGGCCTCGTCCTCGGCGGGATGCTCACCGACTGGGCGTCGTGGCGCTGGGTCCTGTTCATCAACGTCCCGGTCGGAGCCGTCGTCCTGCTCCTCGCGCCGCAGGTGCTACGGGAGACCGAACGGCACCGGGGCCGCCTGGACATCGCCGGTGCGGTCGCGGTCGTGGGCGGCATGGTCGCACTGGTGTACGGGTTCATCCGCGCGGCCGACGCGGGCTGGAGCGACGGAGGCACCCTGGCGGCGTTCGCCGGCGGCGTCCTGCTCCTCGCCGCCTTCCTCGTCGTCGAGACGCGGGTCGAACGGCCCGTCGTGCCGCTGCGGCTGTTCGCCGACCGGGCGCGATCCGGTTCCTACCTCAACATGCTGCTGCTCGCGGCGGCGATGTTCGGGATGTTCTTCTTCATCGTCCAGTTCCTGCAGAACGTCCTGGGGTTCAGCCCGCTCAAGGCCGGTGTGGCGTTCCTGCCGATGTCCGGACTGCTGTTCGTGATGGCGCGTGTCTCGCCGCGGCTGATCCCGCGCGTCGGGCCCCGGCGGCTCATGCTGATCGGCCTGCCGCTCATCGCGGCCGGCATGGTGTGGCTCACCCGCCTGTCCGCGCACAGCGGGTACGCCTCGGGCGTGCTCGGGCCGATGATGCTATTCGGGCTGGGCGCCGGCCTGGTGTTCCTGCCCATCACCGTCACCATCCTGTCCGGGGTGCGGCGGGAGGACTCCGGCGCCGCCTCCGGCACGCTGCAGACCATGCAGCAGGTCGGCGGCGCGCTCGGGATGGCGGTGCTCGTCTCGGTGTACGGGACGGCGCTCCGGCACGGCGGCCTGACGCACGGGGTGAGCGTCGCGTTCACCGTCGGCACCATCTTCGTACTGGTCGCCTTGGTGGTCACCGCGGTATTCGTCCGGCAGCGCGCGGCCGCCTGATCGCGCCGCGCGTTCGATGACGCCGCCGGGTCCGGGCGACCGGGCCCGGCGGCGTCGCGTGCTTTCAGCCGGGCGATCGGATCCGGCGGCTGGGAGCGCCGACAACCGGACGATCGGGCCTGGCGGCTTCGAGCGCCTACAGCCGGACGACCATCTTGCCGGTGTTCTGTCCGCGCAGCATGGCCAGGAACGCGTCGACGGCGTGGTCGACGCCGTCGAACACCGTCTCCTCGAACTGGATCTTCCCGTCGGCGAGCCAGCCGCCGACCTCACGGACGAAGTCGCCGAACATCGCGTAGTGGTCGGTGACGATGAAGCCGCGCAGCGTGAGGCGCTTGCCGATCATGAGGGGCAGGTTCCGCGGCCCGGGCTGCGGCTCTTTGACGTTGTACATCGAGATCGCGCCGCAGATCGCGGCCCGGCCGTAGTTGTTGAACGCCCCGATCGCCGCCTCGAGGTGGTCGCCGCCGACGTTGTCGAAGTACACGTCGATGCCGTCGGGGGCCGCCGCGGCGAGCAGCTTGTGCACCGGTCCGGACTTGTAGTTGAAGGCGGTGTCGAAGCCGAGCCGGTCGGTCAGGTAGGCGACCTTCTCGTCCGAGCCGGCGCTGCCGATGACGCGGGAGGCTCCGCGCTGGCGGGCGATCTGGCCGACGAGCGAGCCGACGGCCCCGGCCGCTCCGGAGACGAAGACGGCGTCGCCCTCCTTCATGCCGGCGACGTCGAGCAGCCCCGCGTACGCCGTCAGCCCCGGCATGCCCAGCACGCCGAGGAAGGCCGATGCCGGAACGCCGTCGACCGGCGTCACCTTGCGGAACTCCTTCGCGGGGGCCACCGCGTGCTCCCGCCAGCCGAGCTGGTGCAGGACGACGTCGCCCGGCTTCAGGTCGGACGAGCGGGACTCCACCACCTCGCCGATCGCGCCGCCGGTCATGACCTCGTTCAGGCCGAACGGGGGGACGTAGGACTTCACGTCGTTCATCCGCCCGCGCATGTACGGGTCGACGGACATGAAGAGGTTGCGGACGAGCGCCTCGCCGTCACCGGGAGGGGGCAGCTCGGTCTCGACGAGCGCGAAGTCGGTCGGCTCCGGCCAGCCCTGTGGGCGCGATACGAGGTGCACCTCACGCGTCTTCATGGCGGTATGTCTCCTCTATCGATGAGCGTCTGATTCACCCAACGCTACTCGCCAGTAGATGACGGGCGGCCGGGGCGGGCCCGGTTCGCCGCTCCGAGAGTGCAACGTTCCGAGATCGCTGCCGCAGGAAACGTCCGCCCCGGAAGCCGCCGACCTGGCAACCGAACCCGCCGAGGATTCCCCGGCTGGCAAGGCGCTCAGGTTGTCGCGTGCCCGGGCGTCGTGCCGGCATCCTGCGTCCACCCGTCCGCGGCGAGGATGTGGGAGACGAACAGCCGTGTCGTCGCCGTGGGGGCGGTGCCCGACACGGCGTGCCATGGCCGGTGCAGGGGAGTGCCGGGCGCGTCCACCACGGCCAGGCTCCCGTCGGCGAGCTCGTCACGTACCGCGTCGCGCGAGACCAGGGCGGCGCCGAGCCCCGCCGCGGCGCCGGCGATGACCGCGCCGTTGGAACCGAGGACGAGCTGCGGCGGGTCGACGTCACGTTCGGAGAGGTAGGCCTCGGCCGTACGGCGCGTACCGGACCCGGGTTCGCGCATCACCCACGGCGTGGTGTCCAGCGCGAACGCGGCGGCGACGCCGGGGGACGCCACGCCGACCAGGTCGTTCGGGCGGGTGGCCAGGACCGTCGCGGGGAGGTCCGCCGGCGGCCGTCCGCCGAGCACCAGATCGGCCGCGTGCGCCGCCAGGCGATCCCACACCAGGCTGCTCGGGCCGACCTCCAGGGCGAGGTCCACCTCGGGCCACCGGGCGCGGAACGTCGCCAGCAACGCGGGCAGCACCTGGTCCGCCGCCGTGGTCACGGCCGCGAGCCGCAGCCGTCCGCGCCCGGCGTCCTCGCCGCCGCGCGCCGCCGCACGGCCCTCCTCGAGGAGCCCGAGGACGCGGCGCGCGTAGTCGGTGTAGATCCGCCCCGCGGGCGTCAGCACCACGCCGCGACCGGCGCGCTCCACCAACGCGACCCCGATGTCGCGCGCGAGCGCGGTGACCGCGGCGGACACTGCCGACTCGGTCACGACGAGCCGCCGCGCGGCCGCGCGTACCGACCCGGTCTCCGCGAGGGCGACGAGCGCCCGCAGTCGTGCCTCTGTCATGTCGAGCCCGTGTCCGTGAACACCCGCAGTCGTGCCCCTGTCGTGTCGAACCCGTGTCCGCGAGCACCGGCTGGCGTGCCTCTGTAGGTCGAACCCATGTCCGTGAACACCCGCAGATGTGCCTCGGTCATGTCAGCCCCATATCCCGGCGAATCCCCGCAGGCGTACGGTCGTCGCTTGAGCAATTGCTTCAGTGTCATGCCGCAACTCTTGATGGACAGTACAAGTGTCGTCCCGCACGCTCAAGGCATGACGAATCGATGGTCGGCGGGTGTCATCCCGTACGCGGAGATGGGCTACTGGCAGCCCGACTACGAGCCGGGCCCGAGCGACGTCCTGGCGGCGTTCCGGATCACCCCGCAGCCCGGCGTCCCGCCGGAGGAGGCGGGTGCGGCGGTGGCGGGGGAGTCGTCGACGGCGACGTGGACCGTCGTGTGGACGGACCGCCTCACCGGCTACGAGGAGTACCAGGCGAAGTGCTACCGCGTCGACGCGGTGCCCGGCGCCGAGAACCAGTACATCGCGCACATCGCGTACAGGCTCGACCTGTTCGAGGAGGGCTCGATCGCGAACCTCACCTCCTCCATCATCGGGAACGTCTTCGGGTTCAAGGCGCTGCGGGCGCTGCGGCTGGAGGACATGCGCATCCCGCCGCACTACGTGAAGACCTTCCAGGGGCCGGCGCACGGCATCGTGATGGAGCGGGAGTATCTCGGCAAGTTCGGCCGCCCGCTGCTCGGTGCGACGGTCAAGCCGAAGCTCGGCCTGTCGGCGCGCAACTACGGGCGGGTCGTGTACGAGGCCCTCCGTGGCGGCCTCGACTTCACCAAGGACGACGAGAACATCAACTCCCAGCCGTTCATGCGCTGGCGGGACCGGTTCCTGCACTGCATGGAGGCGGTGGCCAAGGCCCAGGCCGCGACCGGCGAGGTCCAGGGCCATTACCTGAACGTCACCGCCGCCACGATGGAGGACATGTACGAGCGCGCGGAGTTCGCCCGGGACCTCGGCAGCGTCATCGTCATGATCGACCTGACCGTCGGCTACACCGCGATCCAGTCGATGGCCCGGTGGGCGCGGCGCAACGGGATGCTGCTGCACCTGCACCGGGCCGGGCACTCCACGTACACCCGGCAGAAGACCCACGGCGTGAGCTTCCGCGTCATCGCCAAGTGGATGCGGCTGGCCGGCGTCGACCATCTCCATGCCGGCACGGTCGTCGGCAAGCTGGAGGGCGACCCGAACGCCGTGGCCGGCTTCTACGACACCCTGCGCCTCGATCACGTCACCGCCGACCCCGTACGGGGGCTCTACTTCGATCAGGAATGGGCGTCGATGCCGGGCGTGATGCCGGTCGCGTCCGGTGGGATCCACGCCGGGCAGATGCACCAGCTCCTGCACCACCTGGGCGAGGACGTCATCCTGCAGTTCGGCGGCGGCACGATCGGCCACCCGATGGGCATCGCGGCGGGCGCCACCGCGAACCGCGTCGCGCTGGAGGCGATGATCAAGGCGCGCAACGAGGGCCGGCACTTCCTCGCCGAAGGACCCGACATCCTGCGCGCCGCGGCCAAGCGCAGCCGCGAGCTCGACATCGCCCTGTCGACCTGGGGCGACGTCACGTTCGACTTCGAGTCCACCGACACGCCGGACGTCGCCCCGACGCCCACCCTGACGTGAGGATCACCATGCGCATCGCCCAGGGCACCTTCTCGTACCTGCCCGACCTGACCGACGGGGAGATCAGCGCGCAGATCGCGTACGCGCTCGGCAACGGCTGGCCCTGCTCGGTGGAGTTCACCGACGACCCGCATCCTCGCAACGCGTACTGGGAGATGTGGGGCCTGCCGATGTTCGATCTGCGCGACGCGGCCGGCGTGCTGCACGAGATCAACGAGTGCCGCCGCGCCCACCCGCACGACTACGTACGGCTGAACGCCTACGACGCCCGCTACGGACGCCAGACGACCGCGCTGTCGTTCATCGTCCAGCGCCCCACCGCGGAGCCGGGCTTCCGCCTGGACCGTACGGAGACCGCCGACCGGCGGGTGCGCTACCGCACGCACCCGTACGCGCTGGACCGGCCGGCCGGCGAGAGGTACCGGGCGCGATGACCGCACGTCTCGGCTTCGACATGCGCGCGACGGGTGCCGGCGGCTCGTACGACGCGGACGGTTCCGATGATGTTCCGGGGGAGCTCTTGCCGCATGACGCGCGCGTCGACCTGGCGCGCGCGGAGGCGGAGTCGCGGATCGGCCAGGTGCTCGACGCCCTCGACGCGGAGCTGGTCGGGCTGGTCCCGGTCAAGACCCGGATCCGGGAGATCGCGGCGCTGCTGCTCATCGATCGGCTGCGCGCGAGGTTCGGGCTCGGCACCGCCCCGCCGAACCTGCACATGTGCTTCACCGGCAGCCCGGGCACCGGCAAGACCACCGTCGCGACGCGGCTCGCGGAGCTGCTGCACCGACTCGGCTACCTGCGGCAGGGCCACCTGGTGGCGGTGACGCGCGACGACCTCGTCGGCCAGTACGTCGGACACACCGCCCCGAAGACCAAGGAGGTGCTCAAACGGGCGATGGGCGGCGTGCTGTTCATCGACGAGGCCTATTACCTCTACCGCGCCGAGAACGAGCGCGACTACGGCCAGGAGTCGATCGAGATCCTGCTGCAGATGATGGAGAACCACCGCGACGACCTCGTCGTCGTCCTCGCCGGATACCGGGACCGGATGGACTCCTTCTTCACGTCCAACCCCGGGATGAGCTCCCGGATCGCGCACCACATCGAGTTCCCCGACTACACCGTGGAGGAGCTGGAGGCGATCGGCGCCCTGATGCTGCGCCGCGACGGCTACGTGCTGGCGGCGCAGACGGAGCCGGTGTTCCGCGACTATCTCGAGCGGCGCCGCCGCCGGCCCCGGTTCGCCAACGCGCGCAGCGTCCGCAACGCCCTCGAACGCGCCCGCCTCCGGCACGCCGCCCGCCTGCTCGCCGAGGGAGGCGAGGTCGGCCGGGCAGAGCTGAGCACGCTGCGCCCCGAGGACTTCCTCGCCAGCCGAGTCTTCACCGACTTGGCGACCGACTAGTCGCGCCTAGTCGGTCTGAGGAAAAGATCAAGACTCGTGAGAACGCAGAAGCCGGGTGCCGCGACCTATGGCGTGATCTCGGGTGCCGTGTGATCATGACAAGCGCCATCCGGTAATTCCGATCTGCTCACTCTGGAATGGAGCGTTCCATGAAGAGCCTTGCGCAGCATTCCGATTTAATGATCGCGGCCGTAATGGCCGACATCGCGATTGTCCTGGTCGTCGGGGCGATCCTCGGTCGCCTGGTACGACATCTGAGACAGCCACCGGTCATCGGCGAGATCATCGCCGGTATCGCGCTCGGACCCAGCCTGCTCGGGCTGCTTCCGGGCAACCCCACCGCCCACATCTTCCCGGCTGAGGGGCGGCCGTACCTGTCGGCGATCGCACAGGTCGGGCTGCTGGTCTTCATGTTCGGCATCGGCTGGGAGTTCGACAGACGTCTGCTGAACGGGCGCCGCGGCGCGGCCGGCGCGGTCTCGATCAGCTCGATCGCGCTCGCCTTCGGTCTCGGCATCGCCCTGGCGATGCTGCTGTACTCCCACCACAGGACCGTGAAGGGCCACCACACGTCGTTCACGGCGTTCGCGCTGTTCATGGGCGCGGCGATGTCCATCACCGCGTTCCCGGTGCTCGCCCGGATGCTGACCGAGCACCGCATGATGGGGACCCGCGTGGGCGCTCTCGCGTTGGCCAGCGCGGCCATCGACGACGTGCTCGCGTGGTGCCTCCTCGCGCTGACCGCCGCGATCGTCACCGCCAATGGCGCCACCGGGCACATGGTGCAGATCGGCATCCTGTCGGCGGTCTACGTGGCGATCATGGCGCTGCTCGTACGCCCGGTGCTGGCCTCCATGACTCGGAAGTGGGTCACCGACCGGGTGCCGCCGCTGTACGTCATCATGCTCGTGGCCGGGCTCTTCCTGTCCTCCTACGCCACGACGTGGATCGGCATCCACGCCATTTTCGGCGCCTTCGCCTTCGGCGTCATCATGCCGCGCGAGCCGTTCGATGTCCTCGCCGAAGGCGTAAAGCGGCCGTTCGATGGAATCAGCATGGTGCTCCTGCCGGTCTTTTTCATCGTGACCGGCCTGAACGTCGATATCAGTGCCCTTTCCGGCCGCAACGTCATCGAACTGGCCGCGATCATCCTCGTCGCCTGCGCCGGCAAGATGATCGGCGCGACGGCCCCCGGAAAGCTCACCGGAATGTCGTGGCGTGAAGCGGGCACCCTCGGCCTGCTGATGAACACCCGCGGTCTGACCGAGCTGATCATCCTCAACGTCGGTGTCAGCCTCGGTGTCCTCGACGGCCAAATGTTCACCATGATGGTACTGATGGCGCTGGTCACAACGGCCCTGGCCGGCCCACTTCTGCCGAACGCCCCCGCATCACCGGACGAACTCGCCGACCGCCGCTACGCCCGATCAGGAGAGCCGCAAGCGGCATGACCCGACCCGAGCACGGCGGCCGGCGGAACGCGTTTCCGCCGGCCGCCGTGTGTGACCCCTTATTCAGATACGCGGATGATGTCGGGCTGCTCGGGGCCGTGCGGGATGTCGAAGGTGTCCTCGCCGGTGCGCAGCAGCCGCAGCACCACCCCGGCCACGTACTCCGGCCGGTGTACCACCATGCCCGGCCGGGGCGGCACGCCGTCCTTGAAGATGCCGTTGCCGAACTCGGTCGCGGTCACCGAGGGCAGCAGCAGTGACACCGCGATCCCGTCCGCGGCCAGTTCCTCTCGCAGCACCGAGCTGATCATGTTCACCGCCGACTTGGTCGCCGCGTACGCCCCCACCCCGGTCGCGACCCGGCGGGTGGTGCCCGAGCTGACGTTCACGATCCGCCCGAAGCCCCGCTCCCGCATGGCCGGCAGCACCGCCTGGGTGACGTCGACCAGGCCGGCCACGTTGAGGTCGAGGATCTTGCGGTACTCGGCGACATCGATGTCGGCGATCGGTCCCTGGATGCTGGCGCCGGCGTTGTTCACCAAGCCGTCGATCTGCCCGTGCCGGTCCAGTGCGGTCGCGACCAGGTCGTGCACCTGCGCGGGGTCGGTCACGTCAGTGGGCACCGCCAGCGCCCCGTCGAGTTCCTCGCTCAACGCGGCCAGCCGGTCGGCCCGGCGCGCGGCCAGCACCGGATACGCCCCGGCGGCGTGCAACAGCCGCGCGGTGGCCTCGCCGATCCCGGACGACGCGCCCGTGACGATCACCGTCCGGCCGGTCAGTTCGATCAGATCCGTCATGACCCAACGTGTACCAGACCTGTGATCTTGGCCCGCCGCGAGGCCAGGAACTCGCGGACCTCACTGCGGTTGTCGATGTCTTCCGAGGTTAGGCCGGTCTGCGGTGCCGTGGGGTGTTCTGTCAGTACACGGAACAACGAGGACTCCCTCGCCCGGCCCACTTGGGATTTCCTGGGTGATGCTCAGGCGCTGAGGACCGGTCGCCCGTCCTGGCCCCGCGCTTCGGCCGGGCCGCCGAGGCCGGCCGCGCCATGAACGTACGGCGCGTCGTCACGGTGCTGTCGCAGCCCTGAGCAGCCCGTCGATTCGCCCATTCTCACCTTCGAAGAGATCACCGCTGATGTCCAACCCGTCCACCGTCCCCACGACCACCGGTGCCGGTGCCGCCCGGCCCCGTGCCTTCGCGGGCGCCGTGCTGGCCGCCGCCGTGCTCGGCTTCTTCGTCATCACCCTCGACGCCGTCATCGTCAACGTCGCGCTGCCCTCGATCCGGCATGACGTCGGCGGCGGCATCACCGGGCTGCAGTGGGTCGTCGACGGCTACACGCTGATGTTCGCCGCACTGCTGCTGTCCGCCGGTTCGTTGACCGATCGCGCCGGCGCGCGCCGCGCCTTCGGCGCCGGGCTGGCGATCTTCGCGCTCGCGTCGGCGGCCTGCGGCCTTGCACCGAACCTGGGTGCGCTGGTCGCCGCCCGGTTCGTCCAGGGCGCGGCGGCGGCCGTGATGATGCCCTCCTCGATGGCGCTGATCGGCCACGCCTACCCGGACCCGATCCGGCGGGGGCGGGCGGTCGCGGTGTGGGCGATGGGCGGTGCCATCGCCTCCTCCTGCGGCCCTGTCCTGGGCGGCCTGCTGACCCTGCTCACCTGGCGGCTGATCTTCTTCATCAACCTGCCCGTCGCCGCGGCGGCCCTGATCCTGCTCGCCCGTACGCAGCGCTCGCCGCATCGGCCCGTACCGTTCGACCGGGTCGGTCAGGTCACCGCGGTGCTGGCCATGGGCGGCCTGACCTACGGGGCGATCGAAGCCGGCGCCGTCGGCTTCGCCGCACCCCGGGTGATCGTCGCGTTCACGGTGGCGGCCACGGCGCTCGCCGCCTTCCTCACCGCCCAGGCGCGCGGCGCCCACCCGATGATGCCCCTGGACCTGTTCCGTTCCCGTACGGTGGCGGTCAGCGTGGCCGTCGGCTTCGCGTTCGTCGTCGGTTACTACGGGCTGCCGTTCGTGATGAGCCTGTACCTTCAGCAGCTGCGGGGGCTGTCCGCCCTGGCCACCGGCGCGGCGTTCCTGCCGATGATGCTCACCGGCGCCGCCTTGACCCCGTTCAGCGCGCGCATCGCCGAACGGGTCGGCGCGCGGGCCCTCGTCACCGCCGGCCTGGTCCTCATGGCGGCGGGCCTGGCGATCCTCGCCCTCGCGCCCGCCTCGACACCGGTCTGGGCGCTGGCCGTCATGATGGTCCTGGTCGGGCTGGCCGGTCCGTTGGTGATGCCGCCGGTGACCGCCGTCCTGCTGGGCGCCGTCCCGCACCACCGTGCCGGGGTCGCCAGCGGGGTGTTCAACACCAGCCGGCAGGTCGGCGGCGCCCTGGCCGTCGCCGTCTTCGGTGCGCTGCTCGCCCAACCGGCCGGCTTCCTACCGGGCCTGCGCACCAGCCTGCTCATCGCCGCCGCGGCCGCCCTGGCCGCCGCAGCCGCGAGCCGGCTGCTCAGGCCCGCCCCCACAGGAGGAACGCACTCGAACTGACCACAACCCACCCGGCTCCGAGCCTGGGCCTCCGCCTCGAGGGCGTCACACCGGCCCGTTCGCACCGAGCCGCGATGAGCCGAGCAGGTTGATCGGTCTCGGGTGGCGGCCGCCATGCGACCTGCCGAGCTCGGCCGGCCGGGGCCTGGTGTTCTGAGACGCGGACCGTGTTCTCGCCTCGCTCAGGTAAGGGATCAAACATGGCGTGAGGGCGCGCCCTGGTTCTGGTCGATGTCGTTCTCTTGGCTGGCCGCCCAGGATGCGAGGAGGGACAGGTTGTCGTGTGAGGTCGTTCCCGGTTCGGCGGTGTAGGTGATCATCGTCAGGCCGGGTTCGGCGGCCAGTTGGAGGAGGTCGTAGCGCAGATTGAGCGTGCCCACGACCGGGTGCTGGAATCGTTTGATGCCTCGTTCGTGGGCGCGCACGTCGTGGCGGGCCCACAGCTCGCGGAAGGTGTCGCTGCGGGTGGACAGCTCGCCGACGAGGTCGGTAAGGGCGCGGTCGAAGGGGTTGGCACCGGCGGCGGCGCGCAGGTGGGCGGTGAGGTCGTCGGCGACTTGGTCCCAGTCGCGCCAGAACTGGCGGGCGTGGGGGTCGAGGAAGGTGAACCGGGCGACGCTCGGCGCTTTGCGCACGTCGGTGTAGAGCACGCTGTACAGGGCGCGAGCGAGGGAATTGGTGGCGATCACATCGAGGGTGGGGCTGCGCACCAGCGCGGGGACGCCGACGAGGGCGTCGAGGACCATCTGCACCTGCGGGGCGATCGCCGCGGGCGAGGTGCGGTGGGACCGGGACGCGGCGGACCGCCGGCCGGCGCGAGCCAGGTCGATCAGGTGGGCCTGCTCGGCGGCGTCGAGTTGCAGCGCGCGGGCGATGGCGTGCAGGACGCTGTCGGAGGCGTTGCTGAGCGCGCCGCGTTCGAGCCGGATGTAGTAGTCGACGCTGAGCCCAGCCAGGGCGGCGACCTCCTCGCGGCGCAGCCCCGGCACCCGCCGCTTACGTCCCGCCACGGGCAGCCCGACCGACTGGGGGCTGATCCGCGCCCGGCGGGAAACCAGGAACTCCTGAATCTGGCGGCGACGGTCCATGCCTTCCACGGTATGCGCAGGTGAGACGGTTAAGGAGGACTTGCCAGTACCCCCTTAACACGTCCTGCCGCACCGTCGGCAGTGCTGGTTGCCTTGAAACCATGACCTCCCATCCCATCGAAGAAAGGATTGCCATGGCCCTCGGAACCGCAGTAATCGTCGGCGTCGGACCTGGCATCGGCCTCGCGCTCGCACGCACATTCGCCAATGCTGGACACCCGGTCGCCATGCTCGCCCGCGACAAGGCGAGGCTGGACGCCTACGCCACCGAGCTTGCCTCCACTGGCCAGGACGTCCGCGGCTACGTCGCGGACGCCGCGGACCCCGCCAACCTGCGCGCCGCTCTCGACTCCGCGATCACCGAGCTGGGCGCTCCCGACGTGCTCGTGTACAACGTCGGGGTGCTCCGCCGGGACTCGCCCATCGGCGGTGACGACCAGGACTGGGCCAACGTCACGGCCATGAATGTCCTGGGCGCCAGGGTCGCGGCCGACGCCGTCCTGCCCAAGCTGCGTGATGGTCGCGGGAGCCTCCTGTTCACCGGCGGCGGCTACGCGCTGTCCCCCTCCAAGGACTTCGCATCCCTGTCCGTCGGTAAGGCCGCGCTGCGCGCGTACGTGCAAGTACTTCACGACCAACTGGCGGGAACGGGCGTGCACGCGACCAGCGTCACGATCACGAAGGAGATCGGCGGCGGCGAAGCGCGCTTCGACCCGGCAGTGCTCGCCCAGGCATACCTCGAACTGCACAACCAGCCCGAGACCGAATGGCAGCACGAGCTGCTGCGTTACTGAACCCTCCTGTCGCCGGCTCCGCGCTGAAGGGCTCCATATCGTCGACGTGGAGCCCTCAGGGGTAGAGCTGTTGGCGGACCAGGATGTCGAGCCGCTGCCATGCCGGTGATGAGGCATTGACGGTCCCTTGGATCAGGGCGGGGATGTCGGAGCCGGTGTCCTGCCCTGGCAGGCTGTCGAGGTCATATCGGTCTCGGGTGGCGTCGGCCATGCGACCTGCCAATTCCTCGATGAAGGGGTCGTGAGGGTCGAGGTCGTAGGCGCGGTCGTAGTCGAGGAAGATCTGCCGTAGGGCGGGGTCGGCGACGGATTGTGCCTGGTCGTGGAGCAACTCGGTCGCCGTCTCCGGGTGGGCGGCGAAGACGAGGACCCACAGGTCGGCCTGGAGCTCCACCCAGCGGCCGCTGAATCCGAACTCGCGCAGCCGGTCGAGGTGGGCGCTGACTCCAGGGGGCAGCAGGTCGGCGTCGCCGGCCGCGAGACGTCGCAGCCGTTTCTGGGTGCGGCGGAGGCTGCGGATGCGGGCCGTGAGGTCGGCGTCGGCGTCGTGGAGGGCCTGGCGGAGGTCCGCGTCGGGGGCGGCGCGGAGCTCCCGGACGCGGGCGAGGGGCACTCCTGCCTCGGCGAGGGTACGGATCTTGATGAGGTCGATGGCGTGCCGGGCGGTGTAGCGCCGGTAGCCGGAGGAGTCGCGTTCGGGCTCGGGCAGCAGTCCCTTGGCGTGGTAGACCCGGATCGTCTTGATCGTCACACCTGCGTACCGGGCGAGCTGGCCGATGGTGATCACCTGCTCATACTCCCGCACTTGACCTTGCCCTAAGGGCAAGGTCCCAGCATGGAGGCATGGTAGGCATGACCCCGGATCGGGACACTCTGCGCGCGTTGGCCGACGAGGGCAACGAGCAGGCCTTGGATCGGCTGGCGGACCTGGCCGATGTCCGCGATGACCTGGACGAGCTGAACGAACTGCTGGACGAGGGCTGCGAACGGGCGGGACACCTGCTCACCCGCCGTGCGGTCGCGGCTGGAGACCTGCGCGAGCTGCAGCGGCTGTGGGACGCCGGTTCGGAGGAAGCCGGCGAGGAACTAAAGCGGATCCTGTTCACTCCGATCGGGCCCGAGGACTGACCGTGATTATGAAGGTGAGGATCGGCCAGCGCGGTGCGGGTCTTGCCGCTGTCTCACCCATCAATGTGCCCTAAAAACGATTTCCAGGCGTACGGTCACCCTAGTCCCCAGACTTGGAGCCTGCCCTCATTGCCGGGAGTCTCGCCAGTGTAATCGCACGTAGGAGCCACTCGACAGGACCGTAAATGTTACCGGTAAGCCATTTCTTGCTCAGCCACAATTGCGCGCCGAAGATGGCCACGGCCAACAGGAGGGCACCCAGCGGTGAGACATGGCCGGCTAGGCGGAATCCGTACGCTGTGAACAGAACAGCGCAGATCAGGGATTGGCTCAGATAGTTGGTGAGTGCCATCCGGCCTGCAGGCGCGAGGGCGGCCATGACGCGACTGCCAGGCTCTGTCTGAAAGAAGCGCAACGCTGTTGCCATGTACGCGGCTGCCAGGAAAGGGCCGGTCAGCATCGTCATTGCGACCGGGGTGAGATCGCTGCCACTTACAGCGCTGCCGCTGCTGGCCAGGTAAAACGCTCCCGCCAGTCCGACCGGAAAGCCTACCCACTGGATGCGCCGCAGACTTCGGCCGTGTTCCTTGATGCGGGCCAGCACTTGGCGCTTGCCCGCAGCAAAACCAACAAGAAACGCGGCGAAGGAGCTGAGACCCTGCACCACCAGTGTCGCCGCCATAAGGGGCAGAATATGAATATTGCTGGTGATGAAGCTCGCGGGGCTGTTTCGCATAGCAGTCGTGGTCCGATGGCCCTCCGCGAGTGCGGCGACCGGATCGCTCGCAGCCGCGCCGTCGGCGAGCAGGAGTGTGACCACCACCATCCCGACGAGCGCGCCGGCCACAATCAGAGCGGTTCGGGGCTTGATGCCCCGCAAGGCGAAGAGGACCAGCCCAAGCACCGCGTAGCAGGAAAGGATATCGCCGTAGAAGAGCAGCACGGCATGGACAAAGCCCAGCGTCAGAAGCCCCGCAAGACGACGCAGGATGCGCGGGGTGAATACCGCTCCCTGACGGGCCGCCGAATCCATCTGGAGCGTGAAGCTGTATCCGAAGAGAAAAGAAAAGATCAGATAGAACTTCATCTCAAACACAAAGGCGATTAGCCAGCGTACAGCCTTGTCTTCGCCCGAAGTATAAGCCGGATCCACGGCGCCATGTATCGGGTACCCTGAAGCAAAGTACGCGATATTGACGACCATGATGCCCAATAGGGCAAATCCGCGCAAGGCGTCGACATTCAATATCCGCGACGGTGTTGATGTCGCCGCAGTGGGCGACCGAGAGCTTACGTCAAATCTTTGCATCTTCCTTATCCTGCACGTTAACTAATTATTTCGTCTTTACGTCCGGTGGGTCGCCAATTCGGGCGCCTGATATGCGTACCCGGCTAATCGGTGCGGCGGCACCGAGTTGATACCATCAGCGCGGTTCTGAAGCGCCTGGACGGCCGAGGGCCGCCTAGGCATGCGGAGGTTGCGGCCGTGAGGGCGGCGCCGGCGCACGTCGCCGCGACTTGGGCGTTTCGCTTGCCCGTAGGTGACTCCATGCGGACGAGGCTATGGTTCGGAACAGCCGTCACCCAGCCGGTTAGGTCTACGCGAGAGGGTGTACCCAGCCCCCTTTTCGAGGTTCGGCCACCCCGACCCTGCAGGCCGCCAGGGAGCAGGTCGGACAGCTACCCGAGCAGATCAACATCAATCTCGACCGCAGCTACGACAGCGGCAAGACCCGCACCGCGCCGGCCGAGTAGGGCTTCACCGGCGAGATCACCCGCAAGGGCGTGCCCGCACCCGTCCAGGCCGGCGAACGCTCGGTGGTCGAACGCAGCCACGCGTGGATGAACGGCTTCGAAAAGCTACGGCGCTGCGCCGAAAGACGCAGCCGCGTCATCGACCTCTACCTCTCCGCGGCCATCGTCACGTTCCGCATGCTCATCCGCCGTGCGACCGCGCTCTACCGCTGGGACGACCGCCCCACCATCAAGAGACTCAAATGACGCCTACTGCCGGGCGCTCTTAAGACGTTCGGTCCCGGCCGCCTTTTCCTCGGGCCTGGTTCATGTGGCGCCCGTATCGTGCCTCGTCTGATGATGGATCCCAAGACCTCACGGGTCCTGCGTGTTCTCCCAATTCTCACGATCACCGGATTCTGCGTCAGCATCGCGTTCATGGCGCTGGCCGGCCTGTGCCGGTTCCCCGCGACCGTTCCGCCGCTCGACGGCGACGGTCTCTTCCCGCGGCTCCGCTGGACACCCGACTCGGACCTTTGGGTCACGGGCATCCTGTGGACCGCGATGATCAGCGGGGTGATCAGCCTCACCGCCGGGCTGCTGGCCGTACGCCAGGGCTGGCGGCCACGCCCGGGCCGGCTCGTGGCCGTCGGATCGCTCGCGATCGCGGTGCTGGTGATCGCCCCGCCGATGGGGACGACCGACACGATGGACTACGTCGTGTACGGCCGGATGGCGGCACTGGGCTACAACCCGCACGTCATGACGCCCCGGCAGTTCCGTGCGCAGGGGGACCCGGTGGGCGCGCTCGCGCCGGAACCGTGGCAGGACATCCCGTCGGTGTACGGACCGCTGGCGACAGCGACCGAATGGGCGGCATCGGAGATGCCGGGCGGCTCGGCGACCTCGACGGTGTTCTGGCTGAAGATCTGGAACGCCCTGGCGTTCCTCGCGGCGGCGCTCGCGCTCGACCGGCTCGCGGGCCCGGACCGGTCGCGGCGGGTCCGCGTACACCTGCTGTGGACGCTCAACCCGCTCATGCTGTGGGCGCTGATCGGCGGGGCGCACGTCGACGGCCTCGCGGTCGGCTTCGCGGTGGCCGGCCTCGCGGTGGCCGGCCCGGCGATCCTCCGAAGCGGCCTCGCCGGCCTGCTACTCGGCGCCGCCGCCGCGGTGAAGGCGCCCTATCTTCTGCTCGGCGCCGGAGCGGCCTGGGCCGTACGACGCGCGCCGCGCTCCCTGCTCGCTCTCGGCGTGGGCGCGACCACCATCCTCGTCGCCGGGTACGCGGTGATCGGCACCGCCGGGATCACGGCGACGACCCGGCGGAGCGAGTCGCCGTCGTGGAACACGCCGTGGCAGCTGCTCATCCCGCTCATCGGCCGGCTTCCGTCATGGCTGTCGCTCGCGTCCCTCGTGCTCGCCGTCGCGGTCGCAGCCCTTCTCCTGCGCACCCGCCCGTACGATCTGGGCAAGGGGGCCGCCTGGCTGGGGACCGCGCTGGCGATCTGCACGGCATGGGTCGTCACCACGCCGGTTTACTATCCCTGGTACGAGGCGCTGGTCTTCCCGCTCGTCGCGCTGTACCCGGCGACCCGACTGGACTGGATCCAGCTCGCCCGTGCCCTGGTCGCGACCCTCGGCTGCCTGCCAGGCGTCGCCTTCCGGCTCGGCGACCCCTGGCTGCGCTCCGCGATGATGCACGGGCCCCTGCCGTACCTGGTGCCCGTCGCGCTCCTCATCCTCGTCCTCGCCCTGGTCGGCGAGGCAGCGCTCCGCCGCACTGCTCGCGACGTCCTCTAACGCAGAACGCCCCAGCGACAGCACGCTGAGGCGTTCGGTTTCCCGTAGGTCAGCGCTTGATCTGCTCCTGGACGGTGACGATGGCGATTTCCACGCAGTTGCCATCTCCCTCTTGGGAACGGGAGGACTTGCGCCAGTCGGTGGCCGAGGGTTGGGACAAGGTTCTGCCCTCTCATAGCTGTTGGTCGATGATCCGCTTCAGGTAGTCGACGGACTCGCTGATCGCGAGTTCGCACGCAGCCAGCTAGGCGCTTGTGGCGTTGGTGACGATTCTGACCTCGACGCAGTTGCCTGACCCGCTGCCGGAACGGCTGCTCTTGCGCCAGTCGGTGGAGGATTGGAACACGCTGTGCTACCTCATTCAGTCTTCTTCACCAACCGCCTGAGCCAGGCGATCGATTCATCTGGCCCGAGCGCCGTCTCGCACAGCTGCTGGAAGATGGTCCGTCGTTCCGCAACCTCGGCGGCGCCTTCCACGTAGGTGGAGCCCGGCCGTGCCTCGCGGTAGACCAGGCTTGGATCCTCCTCATAATCCAGGATTACGAACGGGCCGTGAAGTCCCGGATGTGGCGGTACGTCCGTCGGTAGAACCTGGACGACGACGTGGTCCATACGCTCGGTGTCGATGAGTCGCTGAAGCTGCTCGACTTTGGCCTCGTACGATCCGAAGGAGCGTGTTAGGGCGTTCTCGTCGATGATTGCCCAGAGCTTCGGTGGGTTCGTAGCGGCCAGAATCTTCTGCCGCTCGACACGCAGCCGGACCAGGCTCTCGATCTCCTCATGGTCCGTTGTCAGCCAGCCGTGCTGGATCGCACGGGCGTACTCCGGCGTCTGGAGCAGGCCCGGGATGACGGCGAGCTCGTACGTGCTGATCTTTGAGGCTTCGGCCTCGAACTCGACGTAGTTGTCATCAAGCGGGCCGTATGCGGTCCACCAGCCGCGCTGGCGAGCCTGCCTGGTCAGGTCGAACAGCGCTTCGCGAAGGGCATTGTCGGTCACGTCATAGGTGTCCAGGAGCACCCGGATGTCGGTGACGCGAGGCCGGACGGTCAACGCCCGCTCCAGCTTGTTCACCTTGCCGTTCGCCCACTCGAGCCGACGGTTGACCTCGTCGGCGGTCATGCGCGCTTCCTCGCGGAGCTTCCGGAGTTCCCTGGCGAGCCGACGGCGGCGCACCGTCGGGCTGTGCCTGGCGTCGGCCATCTCGTCGTCCCTCTCACGCGCACAGATTCCTTGTGGCGGTCACTGATCGTAGAGCGTTCGTCGCAGAATCGGACATCAATACACGAATCTCTAATAGATCTTGACTAATCGCATCAACCTAATTGCGAATTAGCTAATAGGCAGAGCATAGTGAAGCGCACCGTAGCCGTGGACCTACGTTGGGTAGCGATCCACTCCCACCTCCGGGGGCCCTCCATGACGCAACACCTGCCGTCACCGAAAAGATCGGGGCGCGTCGCATGCGCCTTCGCTCCAGGCCCGGACTGGGTCGAGATCCAGCCGATGCCCGAAGCCGTCGCCCTGGCTCGGTGCACCGCCCGACGGTCGCTGACCCCTGCTGATCCGGACTTCGTCTACAACGTCGAGCTGGTGACCTCAGAGCTGGTTACCAATGCCATCCGGTGCGTCCGGACACTGGAGGAGCCAGCGTCCAGCGTCGAGCCGGGCATCTGGCTCGCCGTCGAGGCGCACGCGCGGTGGGCTCGCCTGCGGGTCCGCGACCCCTATCCCGGCGTACTCCCGACGAAGAAGCAGCCGGATCCCACCGACACGAACGGGCGAGGCATGCTGATCAGCGAGGCCGTGGCCGACCTCGTCTGGGTCGAGGTCGGCGACATGGACAAAGTCGTCCACGCCGTCCTGGCCAAGCCCGGCGTGACCCTGACCCCGGCCGAGATCGCGGGGTTCGGCCGATGACCGGTCCCGACGCGGTCCCGATGATCCCGGGGTTCACCGTGCAGGAGGACCCGCTGACGGGGGAGTGGGTCGCCGTCTCCGCTTCCGGAAAGTACAAGATTCGCGGTCGCACCCAGCGTGAGCTGGAGGAACGCCGCTGGGTGCTGTACGGCCAGGTGCTGGTCGAGTTCCGGCAGGCCATCGCCGAGACCTGGCCGCGCCCGACCCCGCCGCAGCGATAACACCCTGCGCGGCCGTCGCCTGCGAATGGACTCCCTCCGTACGCGACGGAGGGTCACGGTGAGGACACAGAAGGGAGGTGAGTTTGTGAACGAAGCGGTGTGGCGCAAGGCCATGCGTCGGTGCGGCGATTATACCGGCGACGACGGTGAGGCCTGCGTCGAGATCGCCGTCATCGGCATGCCGTGAGTGAAAGGGCGTCCCCCCGAAAGGGAGTCGGGGGGACGCCCCCCACGAGGATAAGGACGATCACTGGTGCACTTCCACGGATACCTGTATCGCGGCCCCGGCGAGGCGATCAAACCGTTCGATGACGCGCGACGAGCCGGCACCGCCGAGTTCCAGACCGCCACCGTCCCACCCGAGGCGACCAGCGCCTGGCTCGCCAGGCCCGCTCGAATGATCCAGGGAACCTGGGACGACCCCGCCGACGCGGTGACCTGGCTGTCGCAGCAGCACACCGAAATCGCCGGCTCCCGGATGCATCTCGAACAGCAGCGGGAGGCCCCACCCCTGGAGGCGATGACCTCCAACGCCCTGGACGCATTAACCCGGGGCAACGACGTCGTCTGGGCCTGGTGGCTCCGCGGCGGCAACTTCGTCGACCTGACCGTGGCCTGCTGCCCGAATCGTGACGGCGATGGGCGCTGCCCGATCGGCAGGGCTGATTCACGGCCAGAAGCCGCAAGCCGACGCCCCGGTGAGTCATCGGCCGGCTGAGCGGCTCCACGCGCCAAGGCTCTCAGCCGAGGCTCAGCCAGCGGATGCCCGCGCGCTCTGCCTCGGCGGTCTCCGCGTCGGTCATCGGCTCCCGGCCGGTGGCCTTGCACAGGAACGTCACCTGATCCCAGCCCAGGCGGCGTACTTCTTCGAGCCCGCGAGGCCCAAGGAGCAAGCGGGTGAGGAGATCGCCGGCGGGCTCGGTCAGCCAGGGCCGACGTCCGACCGCGAGGGCGAGGTCCATGCCGTGTACGGCCAGTTCGACCACGCGCGTGACCAGGAAGTCGGTCAGCAGCATGGGGTCACCGTGACGCGTACGGACCACGCGGTCGTCAGGCTCCGTCTCGCACAGGCGGGCCGCCGTTGTCCAGATGTCGTCGAACTCCGGAACGATGTCGTTCCCACTGGGCACCTGCGCCGCGCGCTCGCGGGCCAGTTCGACACGCCGATCGTTGGTCTCAGGTGAGAAACGAGCATCGTGCCGGTAGTAGTCGACGGCGGAGACCGTCGCCTGCGGCGGGGCATCTCCGTCCAGCATGCCCGGCAGCCAGGCGATGGCGACCATCACGTGGCCGAGTAGCTCCCGTACCGTCCACGGTTCGCACGCCGTCGGCCGCGACCACTCATCCTCGCCCAGCGTGCGCATCGCCGCCGAAAGCCGCTCCGCCTCCGCGTTGAACGCCTCCATCACTTGATGACGTTGCATTCGCCGAACGCTACCCGGCCGGCCCTCGCCCCAGTCATCCGCCATCCGGCGGCGACGGCCCCGGCGCCTGCCGGGGCCGTCGGTACGAACCGTCAGAGGATGTTTCGTAGCGGTAGGCGGTCCAGTCGATACCGTGGCGTTACTTGCTGTAGTTCTTGCCGATAGGCCGCCCGGGGATCGGCTTGCCGATGAGAGCGACCGGGGCGAACAAGCAGAAGTGGCCGATCGCCATGGTGAGCGTCCAGAGCGCCTCGTCGTCGTAGAGCGCGGATGCCCTGGCGAATAGCTCGTCGGAGACGCGCTCCCCGAATGGGTTCGGGGTGAGGACGGCCACCACGAGTTCCAGTGCGACCCGTTCGGCGTCGGTGAAGTAGGGGGCGTCCTGCCATGTCGCCACGGCGGTGATGCGCTTCTCGGTTTCCCCGGCTTTGCGGAGGTTGTCGGTCAACGAGATGGCGTGGTAGGTGCTGCCGATTATCTGTGCGGCGCGGAGCAGCATCAGGCTGATGGTGGTCTGCGGAACCGGCCCGTTCCGGACGGCGTTACGCACGGCTCCGGAGAGTTTTGCCATCTCGGGGATGAGCTGGGTGAGGTCGGGCAGACGCGACTGGATGCCGTCCTGCTCCGTCGTCGTGTCGGTCGTCGTTGGCGTCGACATGGCGAGGTCTTCCTTTCCGCGTGCTGGATGGTGTTTCACCGGTCCGACAACACGGGCGCTCGGAATGTCAGGCGGGGCGCCAACGTCACGTTTACGACCGCTGTCTTGTCGAACTGGTGAGGACAGACGCGACCGAGGGAGCCGGCGACACCATGACCACCCCATCCGAGCCGGGAGACGGCCGACCCGACCCGAGGCTGAGCGCGATCATGAGCGAGCGGCGTCAGCTGGTCAACCTCACCTACCGGCTCCTCGGCTCCCTCGCCGAAGCCGAGGATGCCGTGCAGGAGACCTACGCCCGCTGGTACACCCTGTCCTCAGGGCAGCGGCAAGCCATCGAATCCCCCGGCGCCTGGCTGACCAAGGTCGCCGGCCGCATCTGCCTCAACCTGCTCAAGTCGGCACGAGCCCGACGGGAGAACTACGTCGGCGACTGGATCCCCGAGCCCCTACCCGAACCCGCGGAGTGGCCAGGCGGTCGGGCGGGCGGCACCACCATCGACCCGGCCGACCGCGTCACCCTCGACGAGTCGGTCAACATGGCCTTCCTCGTCGTCCTCGAATCGATGACCCCGGCCGAACGTGTCGCCTTCATCCTCCACGACGTCTTCCGCTACCCCTTCGCCGAAGTCGCCGACATCGTCGGCCGCACACCGGCGGCCTGCCGCCAGCTGGCCTCATCGGCCCGCCGGCGCATCCGCACTTCGCAGACACCCGTGCCCCCGACCGCCCGGCAGGCCGCCATCGTCAGGAACTTCAAGCAGGCATGGGAAGCCAAGGACATCGACGCCCTCATCGGCCTCCTCGACCCGGGTGTCACGGCAACCGGCGACAGCGGCGGCCTCGCCACCACCGTGCGCCGCCCGGTCGAAGGGCCCGAGCAGATCGCGCGCGGCCTCGTCGATCTCGTCGGCAGGCTGGCCGACCTGACGATCCTGGAGCGTACCGTCAACGGTCGGCCCGGTCTGGTCGCCCAGCAGGACGGCGTCACCGTGACCGTGTACGCGTTCGACATCGCAGGCGACTGGATCACGCGCATCTGGGCCGTACGCAACCCCGAGAAGCTCCGGCGGTGGACGGTGGGCCCCAGCATTTCCGCTGTCCGTCGGCACCACACCATGTGACGTCCGAGCCGAGACCGCCCTTAGGGGCCGGGTTCACCCGGGCGATCCACCGGTCGGGGAGACGGCGATCAGTAGATCGTTCCGGGTGCGGTGAGCAGGGGTGACGGCGGGGTTGGCCGCCCGTCCACCGTGGTGCCGCCGTTCTGGGCCACCGGGGCGAGCGTGGCGTTGTTCTCGGCGGGGAAGTTCAAACGCGGAGCGGAGATCTCGTCGAGCCGGTTTCGGTGGTCCGGGTTCAAGGTGAGCTCAAGGGCCGCGAGGTTGGTCTCGAACTGGTCGAGGCGACGGGCTCCGAGCAGGGTGGACGTGATGCCGGGGCGGGTGAGCACCCACGACAGCGCCACCGTGGCCGCGCTCACGCCGAGGTCGGCTGCGATCTCGTTGACGACGTCGATCACGCGGTAGTCATCCTCGCTCGGCGCGCCGACCAGGGCGGCCCGGGTCGTGTCGACGGTGCCCGCCCCGGCCGTGCTGGAGTACTTGCCGGACAGGAAGCCGTTCTTGAGCGGGCCCCAGGGTAGAACGCCCATGCCCATCGCCTGCGCCATCGAGATGAGTTCGCCTTCGGCCGTGCGTTCCAGCAGCGAGTACTCGAGCTGGAGCGCGACGATGGGGGCCCATCCGCGGAACCGGGCGATGGTGGCCGCTTCCGCGGTCGCCCATGCCGGTACATCGGAGAAACCGATGTACCGGACCTTCCCGGCGGTGACGAGGTCGTCGAGTGCCCGCAGGGTCTCCTCCATCGGCGTTACGGGGTCGAAGTTGTGCAGCCAGTAGATGTCGACGTAGTCGGTGCGCAGCCGGCGCAGCGAGTTCTCCAGTTGCTGGACGACCGCCTTGCGGCCCGGGCCGCCGCCGTTGGGGTCGCCGAGGTAGAGGTTCCAGAAGAACTTGGTGCCGAGCACGATCCGATCACGTACCCCCGGATTCGCGGTGAGATAGTCGCCGATGATCACCTCCGAGTGGCCGTTGGTGTAGACGTTGGCCGTGTCGACGGAGTTGCCACCCCGGTCGAGGTAGGCGGCCAGGATCCGGTGCGACTCGGCAGGGTCGCTGCCGAAGCCGTGATCTTCTCCGAATGTCATCGTGCCCAGGGTGAACGGGCTGATCCGCAGACCGCTGCGGCCGAGGGTGACGTACGACGTCAGTGGCATGGACCTCTCCGGACGGAATCGCTGTCGCTGTCGTTTCCATCTCACCTGCTCCCCGGTCGACGTCCTAGAATGATTCACCCAGGTCCTTGCATGATTCGCGCATCTACGCGCCGATGGTGATACGCGCCCCGGTCGTGGTTGACTTGGCGAATGTCCGACCTGGCGGAGCTGAGGGCACGGATCACCCGGCTGACGGCGGGCCACCACCGGCCGCGGTGGATCGACGACATCTACGTCTTCGCCACGGCCACGACGACGCGGCCGCTGGGCACCGTCGCCAAACCTGTCCTCGCGCTCGTCGCCCAGGGCGCGAAACGGTCGATGCTCGGCGACCAGGTCTTCGACTACCGGGCCGGCCAGTTCCTCGTCGTGACCGTCGACCTGCCGCTCACATCGCAGATCACGCAGGCCAGCGCCGACGAGCCGTTCCTCGCCTTCGGCCTTCCGCTCGAGCCGTCGACCATCGCCCAACTGCTGCTCCACGGCAGGCCGCCGGCCGCGCCGGTGCCGGACGGGCCGGCACTGTCGGTGAGCACCGCGACACCGGAACTGCTCGACGCCGTCGTGCGCCTGCTGCGCCTGGCCGACTCTCCCGGCGACCAACGGGTTCTCGCTCCCGCGGCGAAGATGGAGATCCACTGGCGGCTGCTGACCGGCCCGCAGGGCGGACTCGTCCGGCAGATCGGGACCGCGGACGGCCGGCTCGCTCTGGTGGCTCGCGCGATCGCCTGGATCGACAGTCGCTACGACGAGGTGATCAGGATCGATGACCTTGCCGCGGATGTCGGACTGAGCGTGTCCTCCCTCAACCGGCACTTCCGTGCGGTCACGTCGATGAGCCCGCTGCAGTACCAGAAGCAGTTGCGCCTGCAACGGGCCCGGCTCCGGTTGCTGGCCGATCCCACCGACATCGCCGGTGCCGGACACGCCGTCGGGTACACCAGCGCGTCCCAGTTCAGCCGGGAGTACCGTCGCCTGTTCGGCATGCCGCCCAGCGAGGACGCACTGCGCCTGCAAAGCGATCCCGTCGTCGTCGAGTGACTCCGAAGATCACAGGCGTGTACGCCGTGCGCCTACCGCTCGTGGACGGTGTAGGTCAGGTGGGTCACCCGCTGCGTCGGCTCCGCGCGGACCGGCCTCAGGGCCACGCGGCCCGCGTCCACGCCCTCGAACAGGCGGATTCCGGAGCCGAACAGCACGGGTGAGAGCGCGATCGTGAACTCGTCGATCAGGCCGGCGTTCACGTACTCCAGGATCGTCGCGCCGCCGCCGGCGATGCGGACGTCCCGGTCGCCGGCGGCCTCGCGGGCCTGGTCGAGCGCGGACTCGATGCCGTCGTTGACGAAGTGGAACGTGGTCCCACCCGGCCGCTCCCAGGGGTCACGCTTCTCGTGCGTCACGACGAAGACCGGCGTGTGGAACGGCGCCTCCTCCGGCCACATCTGCTCGCCGGCGTCGAACATGCGCTTGCCCATCACGCTCGCGCCCGTGCGCTCGAACGTCTCCCGCACGATGTCGTTGTCGCGCCCTTCCTCACCGCCCTCGCCGAGCTTCAGGTTCTCCCGGAAGAACCGCTGCGGGAATATCCACGCCTGCAGTTCCGCCCACTGCTGCCCCATCAAGTCCCCGACGGACGCGGGCGCGATGAACCCGTCCAGCGACATCGACACACTGAAGAACACTTTCCCGGCCATCAGCGGCCCTCCTTCTCCTGGATGATCTCGGCGACGTAGGCCGCCAGGTTGCTCAGCGTCTGCTCGCCGCCCTCGATCGCGTGGTACTTCTCGACCACCTCGTCGCGCAGCTCCTTGGTGGGGAACACCGTGCGCATCTCGATCCGGGTCGCCGCACCGTCGGTCTCGAACGTCAAGACCGACTCGAAGGCGTTCGGGTCGCCGCGGGACTCACCGTGCAGCAGCTCGATCCGCTCCGGCGGGGCGATCTCGGTCCAGGCGATCCACTCGGTGTAGTCCGTCCCGTCCGGTCCGTGCATCACGAAGTCCCACTCCCCGCCGACGCGGAACTCGAACGCCCGCGTGGTGGTGGTGAACCCCTCCGGCCCCCACCACCGCGACAGGTGCCGCACCTCGGTGAACGCCTCGAACACCAGCTCCCGCGGGGCGTCGATGACCCGGGAGATCACGATCTCGCGGTCGGCCGTCGCGGACTGCGCCGGCACTCCTCGTCCCATCGCGCTCATCAGCTACTCCTCCTGCCTTGCCTGCTTCAGGTCCTGCACGTACGCGTCCAGCCGGTCGAAGCTCTCGCTCCAGAACCGCTCGAACCCGCCGGCCCACTCGTGAACCGGCCGCAACCCACGAGCGTCAAGGCCGTACAGGCGCTGCTTGCCCGCCTTGCGGTCCCGCACCAACCCGACCTCCCGGAGCACCCGCAGGTGCTTGGACGCCCCCGGCTGGGTCATCCCCAGCTCCTGAGCCAACTCGGTCACCGGCCGCTCACCCGCCCGCAGCAGCACCAGGATCTCCCGGCGCTGCGGCTCGGCGATCGCGTTGAAGACGTCCGACGTCGTCGCTGCTCGTGCCATGACAGTCATCGTATGCCCATATCGGCATACGTCAAGCCCGGGAGGAATCAGGCAGGACGGGCACTCCCGTGCTTCTACCCGCCGATCAGCTCAGACTGACGTGAAAGACCCGGGCTAGCCTGCCGTCCCAGCCCGCGTCGCGCGGCTGCGCCGCCTCGGGCTGCCGGTCATGGGATCGGGATACGGGCCTCGACCGTCGTCCCCCGGCCCGGAGGAGAGCGGACCTCCAGGCTGCCGCCGATGAGCTCGGCGCGCTCGGTCATGCTGCTCAGCCCGTAGCCGCCGCCCGGTCCGTCACCAGGCGGCGGAACGTCGTCGCGGATGCCCCCGTCCGTCGTCCGCGATCCGCAGCGTCACCACGCCGTCGGCGCGCCGCAGTCGTACCCGGACGCTCGCCGCCCGTGCGTGCTTCACGACGTTCTGCAGGGCCTCCTGGGCGATGCGGTACAGCGCGATCTCGACGTGTTCGGGCAGGCGGTATTCGTCGGCGTCGACGGTGACCTCGACCCCGGTGATGGTCCGCGCCAGGCTCGCCAGCCCGTCGGCGAGGCCGAGGTCGTCCAGCACCGGAGGACGCAGGTCGTTGATGGCCGCCCGCGCCTCGTCGAAGGTGAGGTCGGCGAGCTCACAGGCGTGTACGAGTTGCGCGGTGGCGAACTCCGACGCGTCGACCCGCGCGTCCGCCGCGGCGTCGAGGTGGAACCGCAGGCTCACGGGTTTCCTTAGGGATCCGTGATGTTGGGTCTCTGGGAGGGGCATCGAGTTGCTGTGGTTGCTCACGATGGCGAAAGCGGGTGCACTCGATGGCGCTTCGCTGGTAGGTGGTCGATACTCTGACGGGCTGATCTCGCTCGAATCTTCGAATCGCCGAGCGGGTTGCGGAGATGGGTCGCTACTGTGCGTACATGCCTGGTCGCATGTCATCTGGTCGTGTCGCATGAGCCGCAAGCTTGCGCTGGCCGCTGATCAGATGGCCCGGACCGCGACCGCCCAAGTGTTGCTGCGCGGCGGGGTGGATGAGAAGACCGGAGAGATCTTGACGGCCCGGGTGGTGGCCGAGCGGGTGGGCTGGTGCTCGGACCTGGTCGCTGGGATGACCGCTGGCCTGCTGGCCGGGCACTGGAATGCCCGTGATGTGGCGGGGCTGGCCTGCGGGGTGGATGAGGCGGGCCGCGTGTTGCCGTCGAATGCGTGGATGGCGTTGCGTCGTCTGGGCTGGGGCGTGACCGCCCCGGAGGGAGTCAAGGTTAATGACCGGATCGTGCGGATGGCCCAGGAACAGGTCGGGCGGATCCTGCGCGGTGCGCAGCACCGCGCCCAGATGGTCGCCGGGATCCTGGCAACCTGGCCTGCCGACCCGGATAAGCGCACGCCGACCGAGTGGGACGCCGTCCGTGAAGCGATCCCGGACGGCCGGTCTCTGTCGGGCAGTGTGATCAAAGCGCGCACCAGGCAGATCACCGTGTTTCTCAACGCTCGTGGGCGGCTTCCCGCCGATGTGTTCGAACTGGAAGAGGCGCCGCGCGCCACGCGGATGCTGGTGCTGGCCGCCGTCGACCGCCAGCAGGCCACCCTGGAACGCACCGAAGACGACCCTGCCAGGGCGCTGCTGCGGCTGCAACTGCCCACCCGCCCGGGCCCGCGCTCGTACGCCGACTGGACCTGGGTAGCCTGCCCACTCACGCTGTCGTCCACCGTCCCGCCGGACGCGGTGCTGCACCTGCCCACACTGCACCCCACAACCGGGCCGGCCGGTGGCAGGGTGCACGCCGACATGGCGTTCTCTCACCCCGTCCCCAAAACCCAACGCAAGGGTCACACGACGGCGCTGGGCGTCGACTGGGGCCTGAACACCCTGCTCAGCGCCGGGGCCTGCCGGCTGCGTCCAGACGGCACCGTCACCGCACTAGGATCCGGCGCGATGTTCCGGGCCGCCGGGGTGATGTCCCGCCAGCACAGGCTGCGCCGCCATGGTGAACACCTGCACGCCAAAACCGACACCTACACCCGCCTCATCGCCGGCCAGGAGGGCCATCACCTGGTCGCCAAACACGCCGTCCTACAGGCCGAGAGTAAGCACGTGGCCGACCGCCGCACCGGCCTGAACGACGCACTGGCCTGGGCAGCAGCGCGGTGGGTGGTGGATCAGGCGATCGCCACGGGTGCGAGTGTGATTTATGTGGAGGATCTGCGGTCGATGGAGGCCAAGGGCATGGGCCGCACCCTCAACACCCGCCTGTCTCAGACCGTACGGGGGCAGATCGTCCGCAACATGCGGCACCTGGCCGCCGAGACCGGCATCGCCGTCGTCACCGTCCCACCGAAGAACACCTCCAAGCATTGCCCGCAGTGTCTGGTCCCTTTGCGGCACTGCAAGGCCCCTGACCGCCCCGGCGAACCCGGGTGGAAATGGGCGACCTGCCCCAACCCCGACTGTGGCTGGCAAGGCGACCGTGACCACGGCGCGTGGCGGCGCATCGCCGCCCGCGGCCTGACCCACCAGACGAAGACCGTCGTCGAGCGCGCCACCGGCCAGATGGCCATCCCTCGCGTGATCGATGAACTTGAAGCGGGTGCGGTCGTCGCCCCGCCCGCATCCGAGCAACACCAGGCCAGCGGGGGTGATCGGTCCAAGACCGGACCGACCCCGCGCCGATCCTCACGCCCCGTGCCCAGGCGACGCGGGGCACCCTCCACCTCCAGCCCCCACGGGCCGGCGGGCCGGCGTCCGGAGGGAAACGCTCACACGGACCACAAGCTGCCTCGGGTGGCCTGCCGGTACCAGGGCGCGCGCACACCCGTGCACACGATCAGCTCAAGCACCCCCACCAGCCGGAACCGGACACGGCACCGGCCGCGAGGAGCGGCACTGGGCGCAGGCTTCCACCTGCACGCCCACGCCACCCCACCACGGTGGACAGATCCCCCAGCCACAACACCCAATTCAATGTGACTACGGATCCCAAAGCTGATCAGAGACGCTGCACAGCCGCTGGGTGATGCCGTCGTGGAGGCTGGCGGCCAGTTGGCGGCGTTCCGCCTCCTGCCCGGCGGCGACCTGTTCGGTGAACCGCTCACGCACCGCCAGGGCGGGGGGAGCCGGATGGTGCGCAAGGCCATCTGGTCGCGGCTCGGCGTGGACGCCGGCGACCCACCGGAGACCCTGGGCGGCCTGGGCGGCGACATGCACAGCGAACCGCTGGCCATCACCCAGCTCCTCCTGCTCTACCACCTGGTGACCGCCGCCCGGTGACCTGCGCAGGTCAGAGGCTGTCGCGTCGAGCCGAGTAGTGCCACAGCTCAGGCACTACGCGCGCGATCACCGCCACGGTCACGGTGGTGAGCAGCCCGCCGGCGCAGATCACCATTCGGGGGCCGAAAATGGATGCGGCGGCCCCGTGCAGCAGGTTCCCGATCTGTGGGCCTCCGATGAGTACGACGGTGAGCGATCCCTGGATCCGGCCGCGCATGGCGTCGTCGGTGAGTGCCTGAGAGATGGCGTTGCGGAAGGCGCTCAGTACGCAGTTCACCGCACCGCCGAGGACGAGCGCCGCCACCGCGATCCACAGGCGTGCGGCCAGTCCGAGGACCACGACGGTGACGCCCCACGCGGCGGCGGCCGACGCCATGAGGGCGCCATGGCGACCGGCGCGGGTGAACGTACCCGACAACAGGCCGACCATGACGACGCCGGTCGGGTAGGCGGCGTAGAGCAATCCCAGTTCCGGGCCGCCTCCGGCCGGGCCTCCGTAGGTGTGCCGGGCCAGCTCCGGGAACAGCGCGGTCGGCATGCTGAAGACCATCGCGGCGAGGTCCACCGCCAGTACCGCCACGAGCAACCGGCTCGCGGCCAGGTACCGGAAACCCGCCATCACCTGGTCGATCACGGAGCGCCGCGGGTGGTCCGGTACTGGGTCGTTCGGTGATCCAGGGTGCGGCGGCAGCGGCGGCAACGTGACGACGGCCCACACGATGGCCGACAACGCGACGGCGTCGAACAGGTACAACGTGCCGAGCCCGACGACCGGGATCAGAACACCGGCCAGGACAGGCCCCAGGACCGATCCGGCGTAACGGACCAGCGAGCTGAGACTGTACGCCGCCGGGAGAAGCTCGGCCGGGACCAGTCGCGGCACCGCGGCGCCCATCGCGGTCATGATCGCTCCGAAGGCCAGCCCCTGGCAGGCCACCAATGTCATCAGGACAAGGACCGAGCGCCCACCCAGCACCGCTTGGATCCACAACGCCGCGTACGTCGACGCGAGGCCGCAGTGGGCGGCCAGCAGCACGCTTCGCCGATCCCGCACATCGGTGATGGCACCGGTCCACAACGCCGCCACGACCAGCGCGACGAGCGACACTCCGGCGGAAGCGCCCACGGCCGCCGACGACCCGGTCACCGTGAACAGCTGCGCCGGTATCGCGACCACGCTGAACGAACCGCCGACCGCGCAGATCGCCGAGGCCGTCCACAATCGTCGATACGCTCCGATGGCCAGCGGGCGGCGGTCGACCGCATAGACGCTCAGCGCCCGGCCCCCGCTCACCGTACGGCGCCGCCGTTCGGACCGGCACCCACGGCGGCCGGTGTTTCCAGGCCGACCACGTCGGCGACGACGCAGGCGATGTTGTCCGGGGCGCCGGCGGCGTACGCCAGCCTGACCAACTCCTCGAGCACCTGCTGGGGGCCGCCCGGCCCGGTCAGCACCTCGCGCAGCGACCCGGTCGATACGACGGTCGACAGCCCGTCGGAGCACAACAGATACCGGTCACCGGCCATGGCCTCATGCATCGACAGGTCCGGCCGGGTCTCGCCTGCACCGGTCAGCGCCCGTACCAGCAGCGAGCGTTGCGGATGAGAGGCCGCCTCCTCCACGGTCAGCCGGCCCTCGTCGATCAGCGACTGCACGTACGTGTGGTCATGGGTGATCTGGAACAGGCCCCCGTCCCGTACGAGGTACGCCCGGGTATCGCCGATGTGCACCAGCGCCAGCCGGGAACCGGACCACAGCAGCGCGGTCAACGTGGTGCCCGCCTCACCTGCCGAGGCCGACGCGACGATCTCCCCGATCGTCCGGTCGGCTTCGTCGACCGCGTCGGCGAGCGCGCCGAGCAGATCCTCGGCCGGCACGGCCAGGGTCTCCAGCGGTTTCAGCGCCTCGACGGCCGCCGCGCTCGCCAGGTCACCGGCCGAACCGCCGAGTCCATCGGCCACCGCCAGCAACCGCGGGCCGGCGTACGCGGTGTCCTCGTTGCTCGTGCGCACCAGTCCCTGCTCCGACCGGGCGGCGTAATGGATCCCGAGCATGGTCGCGGACTCCTCCACTGGACTGCCCCTTCCTGACAGGAAGTCGACGAGGAAGGTGGCCAGTTGCCCACGGGCGGCGGTCTCGGCCAGCACCTGCTCCCAGTAGCCGGCGATCTCTTCTGCCGCGGCGGGCCCGGGCAGTTCGCACACTCGTTTGATACGCGCCAACGGCATGCCGAGTCGCCGGAGCCAGGCGATCAACCGGGCCTGCTCCAGCTGGGCCGGATCGTAGAACCGGTACCCCGACTCACCGTCGACCGCGGCCGGACGCAGCAACCCGAGTTCGTCGTACAGCCGCAACGCCTTCGGCGACAGCCGTGCGGCCCGGGCGAACGCCCCGATCGTGACCAACCGCGCCACCGTTCCTCCTCGTCCCGGCCACCATGGCCGGTGCCAAGGATGCTGCGGCTTCACCCAAGGGGAAGGTCAACACGGCACCGCAGCCCCACGGGGCCGCCCGAGGCCGTACGGCCCCCGGCGGCCCCGCGATCAGCCGCAGCCCTCGAACTGGGGGACGGTCGTCGTGACGTTCAGGCCGGTGGAGCCGAACCAGCGTTTGAGCAGGGTGGCGGCGGTGCCGTCCTGGTACATCTCGGTGATCGCCTTGTTGACGTCCTCGCAGCCGCCGATGTCCCCGGGCCGCAGCCCGACGCCGTACTTCTCGTCGGAGAAGGGGGCGTTGACGAAGCGGACCTGGTTTCCCCGCTGCGCCGCGAAGCCGGCCAGGATCAGGTCGTCGGTGGAGATCGCGTCGACCGTCCCGGAGGTCAGGTCGTCCAGGCACTGGCCGTACGTGGACGCCGGGACCAGGCGGGCATCGATCTTGCGCTCCTGCGTGACGCGCTGCCAGGAGACCGAGCCGGTGACCTGGCACAGGCGTTTGCCGCGCAGGTCGCGGACGTTCCGCACGGTCGTGTCGGTGCCGCGCACCAGGATGTCCTGGTGGGCGACGTAGTACGGGCCGCCGAAGACGACGCGGGTCTTGCGCTGCTGCGTGATGGAGTAGCTGGCCACGACCATGTCGACGTCGCCGGCGCGCAGCGCCTGCTCCCGCTCGCCGCTGGCCAGCGGCTTGAACGTCAGGTCCTTCGCGCCGAGCCGCTTGGCGATGTCGCGGGCGACGTCGATGTCGAAGCCCTTGAACTCGCCGTTCCCTTCGCGGAAGCCGAGACCCGGCTGGTCCTTGGCCACGCCGATGGTCAGGTGGTCCTTTCCGCTGACCGACGGCGTCGCGCCGCCGGCCACCCCGCAGCCGGCCGCCGCCAGCAGCGTCAGCGCTAGGGCGATTCGACGTAGTCGCATGTGCTGCGCTCCCTTACCGGTACTCGGACAGCCGCGGCCGGACCCCGGCGAGGATGAGGATGATGAGGAGGACGGCCGCCCCGGGCAGGATGATGTTCCAGCCGCGCAGCCCGTGGTCGCCGGCGCTGATCGCCTTGTCGAAGGCGCGACCGTGCAGGTCCTTGAGGGCGACCAGCGCCGTGTCGTAGTCGCCGAAGTCGCCGGTGCCGGCGTTCAGCTTGGTGGACAGGGCCCCGCGGCGGTCGCCGTTGGTCGCCAGCTGCCGGATGCTCCGGTCGTTCGTCTGGACCTTCTGGTACCTCGCCAGCACCTTCCGCAGCGCCTCCTGCTGACCGGGCAGCGTGACGTGGTGGGCCTCGGTGCCGAAGAAGCCGAGGAAGTCACTTCCGCCGATCTTCTGGTCGAGCTGGGCGTAGTAGGTGTCGAGGTTGCCGGCCGGGACGTAGAGGATCGTCTGGGACTTGTCCAGGTAGACCTGTTCGTACGTGTCGGCGCGGCCGGGGTCGAGCAGGTACCGGGCCTCGTCCGCGTGGGCGCTGTTGCTGATCGCCCTGGCCCGCGAGAGCGCGAGCACCGAGTCGAAGCCGTCCTCCTTGGCCGTCCGCAGGCGCCCCGCCTCGCTCGACAGGAGCGCCACGCTCACCACGACGAGCACCAGGGTGCCGACGGTGGCCAGGGCGAGGAACGGGTTGACCAGCCGGCGGAACCGCCGGACGAAGTACCACTGCACGCCGAGGAGGACGGCGATGAGCAGCAGGCCCGTGAGCACGACCCAGATGCGCCCGCTCAGCACCGCCGACCGCTTCGCCTCGTACGTCCGGCGGACCTTCGTGCCGTTGTCCAGCGTCAGGTTGTACGCCTTCGGCAGCACGTCCAGCTTCATCAGGTCGGTCGCCTGACGGTACAGCGCGGTGACCGCGGCGGGAGGGGGCCCGGCGGCGTGGTTCGACTGCTCGTCGGTCTGCAGCGCCTGTCCGGCCAGCCGTTCGTAGCGGCCGAGCGCGTCCAGCATCTCCTGCGCGGTGCGCTGCTCCGTCGCGTCCGCGCCCGCCAGCCGCGAGCCCTGCAGCAGCGCGCGGTTCGCCTCGGAGCGGCGCTGCTCGTACGTCCGGAGCGCCGCCGCCCGCCGGTCGGCCAGGCCGCGGTCACCGCCGATCAGCAGGGCGTCGGCGAGCTGGGCGTCCATGTCGCTGAGCGCGAAGTACAGGTCGCCGGTGGCGACCACCTGCGGGCCGGCGTCGTGCCCGATCACCCGCAGCCCGTCGCGGGCGTCCTGCATGGTCAGCGTCGTGACCAGGACCACGACGAGCACGGCCAGGGAGCCGACGACCGCCAGGGCGCGGATGCGTCCCGGCATCGTGCGGATCCGCAGCCGCCCGGGGACCCGTGCCCGCCGGGCTGGGGAGGACGGGGGAGTCGTCGTGATCGTCACCGCAGCCTCCGCAGCGTGATGGTGGTCCAGACGCCCACGTGCACGCGGTCGCCGTCGCGCAGCGGAACCTCCACGTTGACGGGGATGGGCGTGTCGCCCTCGTTGACGCTCGTGCCGTTCGTGGACCCCGGGTCGACCAGCGTCCAGGTGCCGTCGGGCTTGGCGAGAAGCACCGCGTGGGTGTGCGAGACGCCCGGGTCGGCGGGCGCCTCGCTCAGGTCGATCTCCGGCGTGAGGCCGCGTGACACGCTCCGCCGCCCGATCCGGACCTGCTCGCCGCTGAGCGGGATGCGCCGCGACGGGCAGTACGGCGGGAAGGAGAAGTCCTCGCCTTCCGTGACGACGCGGTCGTAGTACTCCCGGTCGGCGATGACGACGGCCGCCCAGTCGGTCGCGGGTGGCTCGGGCGCGGGGGCCTTGTCGGGCGCCCAGTCCCGCGTGACGGGATCCTCCTCGTCCGAGTCCCCGGCCGCCGGCACGGGGGCCTGCGGACGCCGGGTGGGGACGGACGGCGCCGTCGTCGGACGCGGCGTCGGTCGCCCGCCGCCGACCGCGTAGTCGTAGCCGCAGTCCTCACAGAAGCGCCCGGTGCGGGGCGTGCCGCAGTCGGGGCACCCTTCCCCCGCGGGCGCCGCCGCGGCGGGGGACGCCGCCGGTGGGGCCGGCGCCTCGCCGATGCGGGCGCCGCACACGTCGCAGTAGTCGGTGGCGGTCGAGCTGTGCCCGGCCGGACAGGTCGCCATGCTCAGCCCTCGCCCCGGCGCGTCCGTACGGTCTTGGTCGAGCGGGTGTCCAACGACATCTCATCCGCCTTGTCGATGTCCTTCTTCAGCCGGACGCGGCCGGTCGCCGGATCGTCGACGTCGACGACCTTCCCGAGCAGACCGGCGATCGCCTCGTTGCCCGACTCGTGCGCCAGCGCGACGGCCCGGCCGAGCCGCGCGGTCGCGGTGTCGAGGTCGCCGTCCTTGCGGGCCTGCAGGCCGACCTGGATGTTCTCGGCGAGCTCGGCCTGGCCCGTGTAGTGCGCGACCTTCGGGTTGATCCGGGTGGACTGGGCCTCGTCGTCGGTCCACTCCGCCAGGACGTTGCCGCTGGCCACCGTCTGGTCGCCGAGCATCAGCTTGACCCACCCGGCCCGCATCTCCCGGCCCACGTCGCCCGCCGGCACTTCGACGCAGATGTGGTAGTCGCGGCTCTCGGCGCCCCACGCGCCGAGCGGGTAGTCACCGGACCGCTCGTCCACGTCGGTACGCCGCCCGGTGAGGTCCTCCACGCTCGGCAGCACCTGCTTGACGAACCGCAGCTTGGCGTTCTGCGGCGTCCACACCCGCAGCGCGACGTCCGCGACGGCCTTGCCCATCGCCGCCTCGGTCATCGCGCGGAAGTCGGCCTCGAGGGCCTCCGGGCTGGCCACCATGTCCAGGCTGCCCAGCAGCGCGGACGCGACCTTCCGCAGCTCGGCGACCTCCCAGTCGGTGCCCACACCCCGGCAGTCGCAGACGAACCGGCCGACGGAAGCGGCCACCGCCTGGTCGAGCTGCTCCGGCGTCTCATGCTGGTTCTTGCCGTCGGTCAGCAGGATCGCGTGCCGGATGCCCTCCGGATGCCCGGCGAAGAGCCGCCCGGCCAGGCCCAGCCACGCACCCATCGCGGTGCCGCCCGTCGCCGTCAACCGGCTCAGTGCCGCCTTGGCCTCGGCGCGGGTCTGCGCGTTGGCGGGGACCAGCTCCTCCGCTCGCGGGTACACCATCTTGGCGCGGCTCGACCCGGACACGACCGCGAAGTTCACCCCGTCGCGCAGCGTGTCCACCGCGGCCTGCGCGGCCTTGATCGCCGAGATCATCTTGTTCCGCGGATAGTCCATCGACCCGGAGGTGTCGATGATGATGACCTCGGAGGCGGACGTCCCGGTGCCGACGGCGACCGGGCCCCCGGTCGACTCGACCGTGACGATCGCGTGCACCTCCTGGCCGCCCTGCGGCAGGTACCTGTTCTGGTCGATCCGGATGCTGAAGTCCGGCTGTTCACTCATTGCGCGTGCTCCTGTGTGAAAGGGATCACCACGACGGTGATGTTGTCGCGCCCTCCGGCGTCCACCGCGAGGCGTACGAGATGCCGGGCCGCCGTCAGCGGATCCGCGGAAGGCATGACGGAGGCCAGCCGCGTCGCTTCCGGGTAGTAGTTCCACAGGCCGTCGCTGCACAGCAGCAGCGTGCCGGGCCCCTCCGGCACGAAGGCCGTGACGTGCTGCTCGATCTCGCCGGCGTCCGCGCCGAGCCAGGCGACGATGGCGTGGGCGTTCGGGTGGACCTGCGCCTCGGCCTCGGTCAGCGCCCCGTGCGCGACCATCTCGGCGGCCCACGAGTCGTCGGCGGTGAGCTGCCGGGAGGCGTCCCCGGCGAGCCAGTACGCGCGGCTGTCCCCGACCCAGCCGACCGTGGCGCCGTCCGGTCCGGCGTACGCGGAGACGTACGTGCAGGCGGGCGCGTTGTGCGGCGACTCCGCGAGCGCCGTGACCGCCTCGACGGCCTTGGTCAGTGCCGTACGCGTCGCGGTCTCGGGGTCGTCGCCCGCCGCGAGCCGCTCGGTGAGCGTCTTCAGGCCCGCGTCGGCGGCGGCCTGGGAGGCCGCCTGCGGCAGGGGAGAGGTCGACACGCCGTCGCAGACCACCGCGGCGACGCCCGCACCCGCCACGGCCAGGGCCATCGCGTCCTCGTTGCGGCTGTGCCGCAGGCCCCGGTCGGTGACGCCCGCGGCGCCGCCCGCCTCCGTCTCGACGTGGTCGCGGTCACCGGGCCGCAGCACCCCGCACTGGTCGCAGTAGCCGTCGGCGCTGAACGCCGTCGACCCGCACGCCGCGCACGCCGGGCCGGTCGGTGCGGATTCCCCGGTCAGGGGCCGGCCGCACGCCTGACAGAACGCCTCGTCGGCGAAGACCTCGCTGCCGCATCCCGGGCAGCTCTCCGGTGCGTCCACGGTCAGACCACCGTCAGCGGGCGCACGGCGTTGGCCTGGTCGATCAGGAAGTGCCGCCGGGCCCGGTCGGTGGCCAGCCGGGCGAGCGTCCGGTAGGTCTCCTCGAGCTTGCGGCGCAGCCCGGTCTCGGTGAGCGGCGTGCCGAGCACCGTGCCGGTGCCGTCCCCGGACGCTCGCACCCGGCCGAGGGCCGCCTCCAGTACCTCCAGGGCGAGCAGCCCGTGGCGTCCGGGATCGAGGTTCAGCGCGGACAGCCGCGCGCCCGCCCCGGTGAGGTCGGCCTCGGTGATCTCACCCGGGTCCCGGTCGCGGACGGCCGTGGCCACGGCGGAGATCTGCGCGGCGATGTGGTGGCTGGAGATCCTGGGGACCGAGTCGAGCGCCTGGAGCGCGCCGGCGCGGTCCCCGAGCGCGAGCCGGGCGCGGGCCAGTCCGTAGCACGCGGTGACGTACCCGTGGTCGGTGCGCCACACGGTCTCGTGCAGGACCGCCGCGCCGGTCGGGTCGTCGAGCAGCTCACGGCAGTACGCGAGGCCGAGCTTGGGCGCCGCCTCACCGGGCATCAGCGAGTACAGCTCGTCGAAGAGGCCCGCCGCCTCCGTGACGTTCCCGGCGGCCAGGACGGCGACCGCGTGGTACCAGCCCACCCGCCAGTCGTCCGGTGGCAGCGCGTCGAGTACCGCGTGCGCTCCGGCCGTGTCGCCCAGGTCGATGCGCACCCGGGCGAGCGTCAGGTCGACCTCCGGCGTACGCGTGGGCGCGCTCGCCAGCGCGTCCGCGAGCCGCTCCGGCTCCAGCGCGGTCAAACCGGCGAGGAAACCGGCGGCGGCGTCGGACGAGTTCACGAGCGGCGCCGGCAGCGTCGCCGCGGCGTCCGCTGGGCGGAGCGGCTCGAACACGTCGCCCGCAGTGAACCGCTCCATCCCGAACAGCGTCGACGCGGCCGGGCGCGCCTCGCCGTCCTCGGCGGACAGCACCTCGCGCAGCACGCCGGTGAGCTGGTCCGCCATGTCGGAGGCGTCCTGGAACCGGAACGCCGGGTCGAGGTCGGTGGCACGGCGCAGCAGCCGGTTGTACGACTCGTGCCGGGCGAGCACCGGCACCTCTTCGCGCGGCGGCAGGCTCGCCGCCCACTTCCCGGTGTAGCCCTTGAACGGGAAGCTCAGCACGGCGAGCGTCCGGCCCACGGTGTACAGGTCGGAACCGACCGAGGGGCCCTCGTCGGCGATCTCGGGCGCCTGGTAGCCGACCGTCCCGTAGATCGCGCCGTCGACGTCGTCGATGCGGCGGACCCCGCCGAGGTCGATGAGCTTGAGCTGCTCCTCGGACTGGATCGCGTTGTCCGGCTTGAAATCGCAGTACAGGACGCCGAGGCCGTGCAGGTAGTCGAACGCGCGCAGCACCTCGATGCCGTACGCGATCACCTGGGGGAGCGGCAGCGACGCGTCCGGCCCCGCGGCCTCGCGGCGGTCCTTGAGGATGTCCTTCAGCGGCCGGCCGCCGACGTACTCCATGACGATGTAGCCGGAGCCGTCGTGCTGCACGAAGTTGTAGATCTTGACGATGTTGGGGTGCTCGACCTCGGCGAGGAAGGCCCGCTCGGCCGTCGCCGCGGCCAGCGCGTCGGCGTCACCGGTGTCGAGCAGGCCCTTGAGCACCACCCACCGGTGGCTGACGTTCTCGTCGCGGGCCAGGTAGATCCAGCCGAGGCCGCCGTGCGCGAGGCAGCCGAGCACCTCGTACTGGCCACCGACCAGGTCGCCCGCCTTCAGCTTCGGCGTGAACGAGAACGCGGTGCCGTCTTTCGGACAGAACCCCTCCGTACGGCCCGGCCGGCCGCCGCGGGACCGCCCCACCGGCTCGCCGCAGTTGCTGCAGTAGCGCTTGTTCTCCGCGACGACGGGGTTGGCCATGATCGCCGACGCGGGGTCCCGGTACGGCACGCGCGGCACCTCGACCAGGCCCGCGCCGAGCATGCCGCGCCGCCGCGACGACGACCGCGACGACCCGGTGCGAACACTGCGGCTCGACGTGCGCCCGCTGATGCCCGTCCCACGGCTGCCCGCGGTGACCGGCGCGGACCGGGCCGAGGCCCGGCTCGACGCGGGGCCCGTGGCCGGGCTCGCCGAAGGGCCACCGGCCGCCGGCGCCAGCCCGCACACGTCGCAGTAGCCGTCCACGATCGTGCCGCCGCACCCTGGGCGCGCGCAGCGGTCATCGGGCGCGGGGGAGGGGGCCGGAACGGCGGCGGACGCCGGGGCCGCCGACACCGTCGGCGCAGGGGCCGCGGCGGCCATGCCGCAGACGTCGCAGTAGCCGCCCTGGATGGTGCCGGTGCAGCCGGGCTGTGCGCACCGGTCGTTCGCCGGAGCGGCGGAGCTGGGTGCCATACCGCATACGACGCAGTATCCGTCCTCCACGGTTCCGGAACAGCCAGGCTGGGTGCAGTTCAATTTCGATCTCCGATCGCACGCTGGTACTCCGCCAGCGCGGCGGTGGCGCGCCGCAGGTCGCAGGGGGAGGTCCACAGCAGGTCGTGGGCCCGCTGGTAGAGGTCTGTCAGCACGGGGTCCTCCGAGCCCCCGAGCCGCCCGGCCTTCGCCCGGTACGCGTCGAGCCGGCCGCGCAGCTCGTCCCGCCGCTCCAGGACGCCGGCGATGGTCCGCACGGTCGTCCGCGTCTGCTCGAGGGCGCTCGCCGCCGCCTCCTCGAGCTGCGTCACGCGCTCGGCGAGGTCGGTCCACCGGCCCTGTACGGTGCCGAGCGCGGCCAGCCGGTCGGCCAGCGCCGCCGACGACTCCGGCAGGTCCGGCAGCATGGGCGACGCGATCTTCGCGAGGACCCGCTCGCGCACCTGCAGCGCCTCGTCCTCGGCGGTGCGGATCAGCCCGATGGTCTCCTCGATGCGCCGCAGCCGCACGTCGTACTCGGCCCGGACACGGACCGCCTCCTCCAGCCGCGACCGCAGCGCGCCCAGCGCGGCGTCGACGCCGTCGAAGGCGGCCGGGCGCATCGACAGCGGGTCGGTCCGGACGGTCTCGCGCAGCCCGTTCAGGTCGCCCTTGAGCCGGTCGTACTCCGGATCCGGCCCCAGGGAGTCGAGCAGCCCCTCGACCGCACGCGCCGCCTCGGCGGCCCGGTCCAGCCGGGTGAGCAGCGCCGACCAGGCGGTGTCGACCTCGGCGATCGACCGGGCCGCCTCCTCGTACAGCGCGGTCATCCGGGTCACCACGTCGTCGAGGGAGAGGCGTTCGGTGGCCGGGCCGAGCAGCGTCCGCTTCTCGAGGGGGATCTCCGTCGCGAGCTCGATGGAGGGTCCGCGCAGCAGGCGCTCCAGCTCGGCCAGCTCCGCGTCGTCGGGCTTCTTCCGCCGCGCCCGGATCTCCTCGGCCTGCCCGAGCACGCGTCCGTACGACTCGAACAACCGCCACAGCGACGCCATCCGGTCGCTCAGCTCGGTCCACCGGTCGGCGGTGAGCCCGGTCAGCGGCGCGCCCTTGAGGAGCTTGTACCCCTGCTGCGCCTCGAGTTCGAGCAGCCCGGACGTGATGCGATCCCGTTCATCGCGCAGGCGACCGAGGACACGGTCCACCTCGTCCCGGTTCAACGGCCCCCGCCTCATCCTCACCGCACGCGCCGAGCCCCAAAAGAGCGCCATGCGGGCTAGTTTGTTCGGTTATCGCCCTATGTCGGCTGACTAGTTTTCACCAAACCCGGGGGCGGTCACAAGCACTGTCAGGCGGGTCGGTGTCGCTGATAGTGGCGGGCGACCCGGGCGCGGTTGCCGCAGCGGGCCGCCGAGCACCACCGGCGGCGCGGATGGGCGGGCAGGAACAGCAGCACGCAGTCCTCGGCCTCGCACTCGCGCACCTTCGTGACCTGGGGGTCGGCGATGAGGTCCGCGGCGGCCTCGGCCAGCCAGGCCGCCAGGCGCACCCCGGCGGTACCGCTACGGCGGCGGGCGGCGATGATCGACGAACCGTCCCAGGCGAGTTCGCGGATGGCGGGCGCGGCGCGCTGCGCGTCGTTCAGCGCCTCCAGCGCGGACGCGGGAGGGCGCTCGCCGCGCCGGGCATGGCCGATCGCGAGGCCGGCGCCGTCCCGCACGGCGTGAACGGCCGCCACGTCGGCGACGGTCAGGCCCGCGGTCTCGTGTGCGGCCGGGTCGGGAAGCCGGTCGGCCTCCAGCTCCAGCCACGTACGCAGCTCGGCAGGGGAGCCGAGCAGGTCCGCGTCGTAGGGTCGGGTGTTGACCAGGTCGAGCGCCAGCGGCTCACCGGTCAGCGGGATGAGATCACTCACGCCTAACGGTATATCAGTGCGATGATGCGTTAGATAGGGGACTGCTCCGTCAAGGTCCGCGATGTCATGCCCTCAGCGCATCACCGCTGAACCGGTCAGTGCGCGCGGTCGCGCTCGAGCAGCAACGCCAGGGTGGGACAGTCCGCCACAGCGCGGCGTGCCAGCGGCAGCAGCCGGTCGGGCAGTGTCCCGATGATCGGGTAGCCCCACTCGTCCAGGTCGATCGTCTCCGGGAGAAGCTCCGCGCACAGGCCGTGCCCGGTGCAGGCGATCGGGTCGACCCTCAGCCGCCACGACACGTTCACCACTCCTCGGGGATCGGCAGGACCGACGGCCACTGGGCGAGCAGGCAGCCCTCCGCGCGCGTGTGGACCCGGAGGTGCCGTCCGAAGACGCGGAGGGCGCTGGCCGCGAATCGCACGGCGCCGTCCGGGTGACGGCAGGCGCCACGGCCCGCGATGACCGACAGCCGTCGGTCGAGCCGACGGTACAGCTCCGTGCTGATCCGGCACGCTGCGAGCTCGGCGAAGTCCGCGGCGATCGCGGGCAGCCCGTGGAGGCAGGGTCCGCACTGTCCGGCCGTCTCGGCGGCGAGCCATGCCAGGACTCGTGCCGACTCCGCCACCCCGCACGCCTGCTCGGGCAGCGCGACCAGGATGCCCGGCCCCAACGCGAGGCCGACGGCCTTGAACGCCGACGGTGTCGTCGGGATGTCCAGCAGTTCGGGCGCCAGCCAGGTGCCGCCGTACCCGCCGGTCAGAACGGCCTGCAGCGGCTCGGACGGGCCGCCGGCCAGCCGCAGGACCTCGCCGACCGGCGTGCCGAGCGGTACCTCGAGCACGCCGGGGCGTGCGACCGCGCCCGACACCGTGAACAGAGCCGTGCCCGGCGCCTCCTGGCTGCCGCACGAGCGGAACCAGCCGGGACCGTACCGCGCGATCAGCGCGATGTGGGCGAACGTCTCGGCATTGCCGACGAGCGTCGGCCGGCCGCCGACGCCGCGCTCGAAGGGGCGGGGCGGCGTGACGGACGGCCGGGCATCGCCCGCGTCGATCCAGCGGACCAGAGAGGTCTCCTCACTGGCGACGTAGCGGGGCGGTACGGCGGTCACCCGTATCGGCACCGGCGCCAGCCGCGCCCCCTCGCGCTCGGAGGCCGCCCGCCGGACCGTGTCCTCCAGGGTGACGGCGCCGCCTCGCCGTGCGTCGGTCCGCCGGTCCCGCCCGGCGTGCACACATACGACGATCTCGCGTGCGCCGACGGCACCGGCGGCGAGCGCGGCCCCGTCCAGCACAAGGTGCGGCGCGACCGTCAGCAGCGCACGGTCCTTGCCGCTGGCCGGCTCGCCTTCGGCGGCGTTGACGACCACCACCGCGGACCGTCGTCCGGCGGCCACCGAGCGAAGTTTGCGGCCGGTCGGGAACCCGCCGCCGCCCCGGCCGGTCAGCCCGGACTCCTCGACGGCCTGGATCAGCGCGGCGCCCGCTGCGGCCAGAGGCGGCGCGCCGTACTGCGCCAGGTGGTCGTCCAGCCCCGCCGGTCGGCCCAGCGCGTGATATCCGGCGAGCAGGCGTACGGCGTGCGGGGCCGCCGTTTCGGCGGTCACCGCCCACCCTCGCTGCCCGATGGTGTGGCCCGAGTCGACCGTGGGGTCGTCCCCGTCCCCGGGGTGCTCGCGTTCCCGAGCAGCGAGGCGGGCGTGCCGGAGCGCCGTGCCCAGCCGCCGGCCAGCGGCCCGGACACGGTCCAGGCGGCGACGACCAGGGTCGTGACGAGCGTCAACAGCCCGGTGCCGATCCGTAGCCCCGCATTGCCCGGCCCCGCGGCCGCCAGCCGCCAGGCCACGGCGGCCAGCGTGACGGCGGCGCAGACCCCGGCGAGCACGAGGAACAGCGAGGACCGGACGTCCGAACCGGTACCGAGCGCGTGCACGACGGCCGCGAGCCAGCAGGCGTACGATGCCCAGTGCAGCGCCTTCCAGCTCCGGTAGCCCATTCTGGTCCGCAGCAGGCTGGTCGCCGTGAGGACGACCATCACGTCGAACGCGACGGTGCCCAGGCCCAGCCAGATCGGCCGGTACGCCGAGCCGAACGGCACGACGACGTCGGTCAGGGAGATCGGCGCGTAGGAGTCGGCGACCGTGGTCGCGATGTGCACGGCGAGGAAGCCCAGGCCGGCCAAGGTGAGGTTGCGGTGCAGCCCGGCGAGCACGAAACGGGGCGCGCGCCGCCCGCCGACGCGAAGAGCCGACAGCACGCCGAGCGTCAGCACGACCGTGAGGAACAGCAGCGTGACCTCTCCGGTCGCGCGTGTGGCATACCACAGGAAATTCATCCTGCCCGCCCTCCCGGTGACACGGGGCCGGTCGTCCCCTCAATCGCGACGGCGGTCCCCTCGGGCCAGCCGGCCAGGGTGAATGGACGCCCGTCGAGACGGACCAGGCGCGTCGGCAGCCGCAGATCGGTCAGCCAGGGGATCGCGACCCAGCCCTTGACCAGGGCGGCGGTCGCGGCGGCGTTGGCCTCGACGCAGGAGGCCGCCGCGACGCTGGCCGTACGCCAGCAGGAGGCGGCGGGAACGCCGGTCGCCGGGTCGATGATGTGGTGCAGCCGCTGGTCTCCGCGCCGCCAGCACCGTACGGTCACCGACGAGGTGGCCAGGCCACCAGTGGTGATCACGACGTCCTGGCCGGAGGCGACCGACCCGTCGTCGCGGTGGTCGTCGGTCACGCGGATCCGCCAGCCGCCGTCAGGCGGCGGCCCGCTGACCGCGATGTCGCCGCCCAGCGAGATGAGCACCCCGCAGCCGGTGTCCGCGAACGCCCGCGCGGCGGCCTGGTCGGCGGCCAGCGCCTTCGCCGTCGCGCCCAGGTCCAGCCGCACGCCGCGGGGCAGCCGCACGACCTGCCCGTCGAGCCGTACCGTGCGCCAGCCGGCGACCCGTCGCCGCACCAGGCGCGGAGCCGGACCGCCACGGTCGACCTCCGCGATGTCCCGGTCGTACCCGGCGGCCACCAGCGCGGCCCCGACGGTGGGGTCCACCACGCCATCGGTCGCCTCGGCCACCTCCAGCGCCCGCTTCAGCGTTCGGGCGAACAAGGCGGACACCCGGACCGGCCGGCCGGCCGCGGCGTTGAGCCGCGACAGCTCCGAGTCGGCGCGGAACCGGTCGCACGCCGCCCCCATCGCCGTGAGCTCGACGTCCAGGGCGGCCCGTGCCGCGTCGAGTCGCTTCGGGTCGGTGACGAGGAGCCGCGCCGTCGTCCCCCAGATGGGGAAGCTGACCGCGGCCGTCATCACGAGCCACCCGAGGTCGCGTGCGTCGGCCGCCGTGACGGGGTGCTCGGCGGGGCGGCCGGTGCGGTCGCGGGCGGAGTGAGGTGGTGGCGGTGGGTCCGGTGCGGCCGCGCGGAGGCGGAGGAGCCGGTCGAGTCGGACGGCGACGGGCTCACGGTCGGCGGCGTGGCCGGCTCCCCCGAGGACGTCGGAGCCGCCGGGCCGACGTGCGGCCGGTCGGCGGCCTGCCCCGGCAGCATGTGCGCCAGGCCGGCGGCCAGCAGGCCGGACAGGACGACGCCGACGCCGACCGCCCGGCGGGTCCAGGCCGTCACCTGGTTCAGGCCGGCGTCGCGCCGGCGTCGACGTGAACGTTCGGGATGGTGCATCGTTCGTTCTCCCTCGACATGTCCCCAGATTCGAGTGTCATCGGCGGGATGTTCGAAAGCCGTGCCTGAAATGTGAAGAAGTCGCTCAGGGTTGCCGGTGAGCGGCCTGCCCGGAGGATGAGGTGTCGACGCCGTGCCAGGCGGCCGCCGCGCCGCTGTGGCCGATGCGTGCCACCTGGACGCCGCTGGCCACCGCGCCGACCACCGCGACGATCGCGGCGGCGACGGTCAGGTACCGGCCCCACTGCACGTTCCGCCTGGCCCCGTACCAGCGCACGAAGACCAGCACGGCCAGGCCCAGCCAGAGCAGAGCGGCGAAGGGCAGCAGGCCGTCGGCCATCTCGGTGTGCCGTTCGACGAGCGGGGTCCGCTTGACGTGGGCTTCCAGCAGTTCGCCGGTGTGCGTGGCGAGCGGGACCGCGAGAAGGGCCACCGTCGCCACCCCGAGTGCCAGAGAGGCGTACCGCTCGCGGGCGGCGGGCCAGACGGCGACCACGATCGCACCGAGGGCGGCCAGCGGGATGAGGACCACCACCGCGTGGATGATGAGGGGGTGAGCGGGGAGTCCCATGATGGTGGAGGGCATGAGGGTCTTTCTGGGAGGTTCGGCCGGCGGGTGGGTCCGCTCCACTATTCCGGGTCATGGCTGAACAGGGATTACGGGAAATGTTCAGAAGTCGTTCAGATCGGACCCCCGGCCGTACCGTGAGAGCGTGACCGACGTGCCGGTGCGGATCCTGATAGTCGAGGACGACCCGGGGATCTCCTCCTCCCTCCAGCGCGGCCTGACCCGCGCCGGATACGACGCGTGCGCCGTGAGCACGGCCGCGGACGCCTTGGCCGCCGAGCCCTACGACGTGATCCTCCTCGACCTGGGCCTGCCGGACGCCGACGGCACCGAGCTGTGCGGCACGCTCCGGCAGCGGTCCGACAGCGCCATCCTGGTGATCACCGCGCGCGGGGAGGAGCCCGACCGCGTCGCCGCGCTGGACGCGGGCGCCGACGACTACATCGTCAAGCCGTTCGGGTTCGCGGAGCTGATGGCGCGGATCCGGGCGGTGCTGCGCCGCAGCAGGCTGACCGAGACGTATCTGCTACGGCACGGCTCGCTGGTCATCGACACCCGGGCCCGGCGGGTGACGTCCGGGGACACCGAGGTCTCCCTCACTCCCACCGAGTTCGACATCCTCGAGTGTCTCGCCACCGACCCGGGAAGGGTGGTGAGCCGCCAGGAGATCCTCGAGCGGGTGTGGAACACCCACTGGTACGGCCCCACCCGCGTCCTGGACGTCCACATCGCGGCGCTGCGCCGGAAGCTGGGCGACCCGTCGGCCATCCAGACCGTCTACGCCCGGGGCTTCCGGCTCGGGGACCTCGGGTGACCAGCCGGATCCTCGCGGCGTTCCTCGTCCTGACCGGCGGCCTGATCATCGGCGCGCTGCTGCCGCTGGGGTTCGCAATGGCCGACCAGCATCGACGCGACTACCAGACCAGCACGCTCGAGCTCGCCCGCGCGCTCGCGAGCACGGCCGAGGAGGGTCTCGAGGATCGCGACAGCGCGACCAGCCTGCCTCGCAGGCTGGCGGCGGTGCGCCGCGAGGTCGAGGGCGGCGACCACGCCGTCGTCACCGTGGTCGACCGGAAGAGCCGGGTCATCGCCGGAGCCGACACCGGCCTGTACACGCCCGCCCGCGCCGCCATCGGCCTACGCCGGCAGACCAGCGTCTCCGATCTCGGCGACCGCCTCCTGGTGATCGTGCCGGTCGGGGTGCAGGACGAGCGGGTGCGGGGCGCCGTGCTGCTGGCCCGGCCGCTCACCCCGCTGCGGGACCGGGTCGACCTGTTGTGGATGCGACTCGGCGTCATCGCGTTCGCGGCGGTGGTCACCGCCGTCGTCCTCGCCATCTACCTGGCCAGGTGGGTCGGCCGCCCACTGCGTCGGCTGGGCGCGGCCGCCGAGGCCCTCGGCGCCGGCGAATTGGCGGTGCGCGCCGATCCGCCGCGTCGCCCGCAGGAGGTGCGCGGCCTCGCCGAGCGGTTCAACGTGATGGCCGCCCGCCTGGAGAACCTGATCTACGACAGCCGCGCCGTCCTTGCCGACGTCTCCCACCAGCTCCGTACGCCGCTGGCGGCGCTGCGGTTGCGCATCGAACTGTTCGCCGAGGAGGCCGAGTCCGGCGGGCGCGAGGCGGATGCGGCCGAGTTCGCGGCCGCGCTGGAGGAGTTGGGCCGCCTGGCCCGCATGGTCGACGGGCTCCTCGCCGTGGCCCGGGCGGAGAACACCACGGCGCCCCCGCAGGCGATCCCGGTCGTCGGCCTGCTGCGGGAACGCGTGGACGCTTGGAAACCGGTCGCGGCCGAACGAGGCGTCGAGCTGTCGCTGAAGCCCGGCGAGTCCCTGACCGCGATGCTGGGCCCCGGCCACCTGGAACAGGCGATCGACAACCTGGTCGACAACGCGCTCACCGCGACGCCCAGTGGCGGTCACGTACGGATCGGAACAGGCCGCACCGGTCATCGGGTCCGCGTCACCGTCGCCGACGACGGTCCCGGCATGTCGCCCGAGGCGATGAAAGAGGCGTTCCGCAGGTTCCGCACCGACCGCGCGGGCGGCACCGGCCTGGGGCTGCCCATCGTGCACCGGCTGATCACCGCCGACGGCGGAGACGTGACGCTGTCCGAGACCTCCGGCGGAGGGCTCACCGTCACCCTGGACCTTCCGGCGACGAGGTGACCGCTGCGGCCAGGAGGGGGCACGCGGGGATGTCACACTTCGAGGGGCCGGGGCGCTCTCAGGTGGTGATCTGAGTGCTCATGGCAGGAGGAACCCACCATGTCCCACCGCCCGCCCGACCCGGTGCCGGACTCACCGGCGGAGACGGCCACGCGCGTCTTCGTCGACCACCGGGAGCTGCTGTTCTCCATCGTCTACACGATGCTGGGCAGCGTCGCCGACACCGAGGACGTGCTCCAGGAGGCCTGGCTCGCCTGGGACGCCCGCTGCCGCGCGTCCGGCGGAGAACCGATCGGGAACCCTCGCGCCTACCTCGTACGCGTCGCGGTCAACCGGGCCCTGACCCGGCGGGAGAGCATCAGCCGCCGCCGGGAGGAGTACGTCGGGCCGTGGCTGCCCGAGCCACTCGCCACCCCGCCGAGCCCGGACGACGTCGCCGACGGCGTCGTGCGCGGGGAGTCGGTGTCGATGGCGCTGCTCGTGGTGCTGGAGACGCTCTCTCCGCTGGAACGCGCGGTGTTCGTCCTGCACGAGGTGTTCGGCTACTCGCACCCTGAGATCGCCGGCGTTCTGGGCCGCAGCGCCTCGGCGGTCCGGCAGGTGGCGCACCGGGCCCGCGAGCACGTGCACGCGCGCCGTCCCCGGTACGAGGCCGACCCGCGCGTCCGGCGTCAGGTGACCGAACGGTTCGTCGCGGCCATGGTCGGCGGCGACATCGAGGCCCTCATCCGGGTCCTGGCGCCCGACGTGACCCTGTGGGCCGACGGCGGGGGCAAGGCACGCGCGGCGGGCCCCCGGCCGGTCCAGGGCCGCGACAAGATCGCCCGCCTGCTCATCGGCGACGCCGTCCGGCGGCCCATCCCCGATCTCGCCGTCCGCTACGAGCACGTCAACGGCGAACCGTCGGCCCTGCTGCTGTCCGGCGACACGTTCTTCGCGGTCGTCGTCCTCGACCTGAACCACGGCGGTCAGGTGTGCGGCATCTACACCGTGACCAACCCCGACAAGCTCTCCCACCTCGGCTGAACAGCGGCCTTAGGAGTATTCAGTGTTCACCGCCTATGTCGTCGTCGCCGTCATCGCGATCGCCGCGAACGGTTTCTCGGGTGTCGCCGCCGTCGCTCACTTCAAGCCGATCCTGCCGCCCATGGCCAGGGCCGGTGTGCCGGAGTCCTGGCTGACATTCCCGATCGGCACGTCGAAGATCGCGGGTGCCGTGGGGCTGCTGCTCGGCCTCGCCGGTGTGCCGCTGATCGGAGCGGCCGCCGCCATCGGCCTGGTCCTGTTCTTCGTCTGCGCCCTCTACACCCACATTCGCGCGAGCGACTATTCGCTCCAGTTCGGCCTGGCCAACGGCTTCCTGGCGCTGGCGGTCGCCGCCCTGGCCCTCGACCTGGCGGCCACCGGGTGATCCGTCACGCGCCGGGGCGGCGGTAGACGAACTCGGCGGTCGCGGGCGCCTCGGTGAGCTCCCGGATCAGGTGGTGGTCGGGGGACAGGTGGCAGGCCGGGTCCGTGCGGGCCGCGTCTCCGGTCAGCGCGAACGCCTGGCAGCGGCAGCCACCGAAGTCGACCTCACGCTGTGGGCAGGTGCGGCACGGCTCGCGCATCCAAGACGTGCCCCGGTAGGCGTTGAAGGCGGGGGAGTGCTCCCAGATCCAGGCGAGGGAGTGGTCGCGGGCGTTCGGCGGCGACAGGTCCGGCAGCGCGTACGCGACCGGGCAGGGGAGCACTCGTCCGTCCGGGGCGACGGTGATGGAGCGGTTGCCCCAGCCGCCCATGCACGGCTTGGCGATGCCCTCGTAGTAGTCCGGCACCACCCAGATCAGCTCGATCGAGGACCGCTCGCGCCAGCGCCGTACGGTCTCCTCGGCGGTGGCGAGCAGCTCCCGGCCCGGCAGGAGCGCCGTCCGGTTGCGCAGCGCCCACCCGTAGAACTGGGTGTTGGCCAGCTCGATGCGTTCGGCGCCCCACTCGACGCCCAGCCGGATGATGGCGTCGAGGTTGGCGAGGTTGTGCCGGTGCAGGACGACGTTGAGACCGAGTGGCAGGCCCGCGGCCCGTACGACCTCGGCGGCGCGTTCCTTGTCGGCGAACGACCGTCGGCCCGCGATGTGGTCGGAGCCGGCCGCGGTCCCGTCCTGGACGGAGAGCTGGACACTGTGCAGTCCGGCGTCGGTGAGCTCGCCGAGCCGGGCCGCGTCGAGGCCGACGCCGCTGGTGACGAGCTGGGTGTAGATCCCGGCGCGCTCGGCGGCGGCCACGATCTCGGTCAGGTCGGGCCGCAGGAGCGGTTCGCCGCCGGAGATGTGGGCGTGCACGATGCCGAGGTCGCCCGCCTCCTCCATGAGGCGGACCCAGGTGGCCGTGTCCAGCTCGGTGGAGCGCCGGACCAGCTCGACCGGGTTGGAGCAGTACGGGCAGTGCAGCGGGCACGCGTGGGTGACCTCGGCCAGCAGCGCCCAGGGTGGATCGACCGCCCCGGCAGTGGCGGTCTCCTCGATGCTCATCTCACCCACCCCTCGTCGCGCACCCGGCCCAGGAACTCGCCGACGTCGTCGGCGAGGGGCGCGCCGGGGAAGTCCGCCGTCAGCTCCTCGACGATCTGCGTCGTCGTACGGCTGCCGTCGCACAGCCGCAGGATGCGGCCCGCCTCCGGGTTCAGCACCACGACCCGCTCGGGCATCACCAGCAGCTCCTTGTCGCGCACCCGGTCGTGGCGCAGCCTGATCGACGCGGCCAGCGTGGGCCGCCACTCGGCGTTCAACCGCGCTCCACGGCGTCGAGAAGGCTCCACAGCACGTCGCACTTGAAGGACAGGGCGGCGACCGCGCGCTCCTGGTCGGCGCGGTTCCGGGCCCGGTCGAGGACGAGCGCGATGGCCTCCTGGCTGTCGTTGCGGCCCTGGGAGATCCGGCCGCGGAAGTACCGCAGCCCGTCCGCGTCGACCCAGGGATAGTGGCGTTCGAACGCCTCGATGCGGACCCGCATGAGGTCCGGGGCGAACAGCTCGGTCAGCGACGACGCGACGGCCTCCAGCGGGGGGCGCAGGCGGCAGAAGTTGACGTAGCCGTCGACGGCGAGGCGTACGCCCGGCAGCACCTCTTCGCCCGACAGCAGCCGGTCCCGTTCCAGGCCGGCCGCCTCGCCGAGGCGCAGCCACCGCTCGATGCCGCCCTCGCCGGGCGCGGTGCCGTCGTGGTCGTGGATGCGGTGGATCCACATGCGCCGCAGCTCGGCCGTCCCCAGCTTGGCCAGGATGAGCGCGTCCTTGACCGGGATGTGCTGCTGGTAGTGGAAGCGGTTGAGGATCCAGCGCCGCAGCTCGTCGGGCGTGAGCGTGCCCTCGTGCATCCGCAGGTTGAACGGATGGCGGTGGTGGTAGCGGCGCGCGACGACGTCGCGCAGACGTTCCTCCAGCTCCGTCGTCGTCCAGGGGGGCAACTCCGTGTCGGCGATGCTCACAGCTCGATCACCGTCCTGTCGGGCGCGACCTCGATGCCCAGGGCCGCCAGCGACGCGTGCGCCGGGGCGGTCGGGTCGACGAGGGGATTGGTGTTGTTGAGGTGGGTGTACAGCTTCCGGTGGGCCAGCAGCCGCGACAGCGGGCCGGCGGTCCATGTGATCGGCAGGTGCCCCATCTGGGTGGCGGTCCTCTCGGAGACCCCCATCCGGCGGGGCTCGTCGTCGTCCCAGAACGTGCCGTCGACGATGAGGCAGTCGGCGGCCGACAGCACCTTGTCGAGCTCCGGCGTCCAGTCGGCCAGGCAGGGGGCGTAGACGGCGGTCCGGTCGCCGTCGGCGAGCACGAGGGCCACCGACCACGCCCCGTCCGCGTCGGCGTCGGCGGCGTAGCGGGGCCGTTTGCCCGAGACGCGCACGGCCTGCACCGACACGGTGCCGCCGAGCCGTACGGGCCGGTCCTCTGGGAGGTCGTGCCAGGTGAGGCGGGTGTAGGGGGCCATGACGTCGTTCAGGCGGAGCCGGTCGCACAGGGCGCCGGTCACCGCCGGTGTCGCGATGACGTCGACCGACGCGGCCTCGCGGAGCCGGGCCAGTCCCAGGGTGTGGTCGAGTTCCGCGTCGGTGAGGATCACGCCGGCGAGGGGGGTGTCCCGCGAGCCGGGTGCCGGCGTGCCGCAGAACTCGACCTGGTCGGCGATGTCCGGGGTGGCGTTGATGACGAACCATCGGTCGCCGACTCGGATCGCCGCCGAGGCGTGCCGGCGCCGGCGCTCCGGGTGGGAGCGGGCACCGGCACACCCCGGGCACGCGCAGTTCCACTGAGGCACGCCGCCGCCGGCGGCCGTGCCCAGGATCTGCAGGAGCAAGGGTCTTACCGCGTGGACAGGAAGTACGCGGACGCCTCCATCGACGTCTCGACGATCTCGTAGTCGGGCTTCCTCCAGGTCGTCTGCTCGCTTCCCCGGTGCTTGCCCTTACCGTGGATGTCTGCCATCGTCACCATCCCTTCGATCGCGGCACATCCGTGCCTCCGGCGGACGGCGCCCGCCGGACGTCTCTCATCGAGCGCCTCCGCGGCCGGTGGGGGATCCCCAGCCCACGTGGATCTCGTCGATGGCGAGCTTCTTGAAGAAGGCCGGCACGCTCTCGGCGGCCCAGGTGCTGTCGACCTCCACCTTGATGTACCGAGCCTTTGTGGTCGTCGGCAGATCGATGAAGCGCACCGCCTTCGCGCTCTCCAGCACCCCGGTCTTGACCGGGTCGCCCCAGGTCGCGCCGTCATCGCTGACGTAGACCCGGTAATCCTTGATGCGGGCGGAGTCCTCCTTGCGGCCGAACGTCTCCCGGTTGTGGGTCGGGGAGTTCTCCCGCTGGTTGATCGCCAGGAAGCGGACCGGGCCGCGCCGCCGCAGGTCGAGGGTGATCGAGACCGGCACGGTGGCGTTGCCGTCCCAGTAGTTCAGGTAGCTGCCGTCGGTGAGGTTCGCGGCCGGGTGGCCGTCGGCCGACGCGGTCGCGGTGGCGGTGACGTGCCGGTACAGGCCCTCGCGGCCGGCGAGGTCGACGCGGAACACCGTGTCGTACTGGTCCCAGTTCGTGATGCCGGAGATGGTCACCCGCCCGTTCGCCTGGGTGAAGGCGAACCGGTGCCCGGTCCGTACGTCGGTCACGCGGGCGACGCGGTAGCCGTTGTCGCGGACGGTGAGCGTGTCACCGGACGGCCGGGTCAGGACGTGCAGGTAGTTCCGGTGCGGGTTGGCCTTGGCGACCGTGACGGTGCCGTACGCGCCGTCGTTCCAGGCGCCGGGCTGCAGCCCGCCGTACATGTACCCGCCGCCCTCGGTGCCGTGGATCGACTCCCAGATCGGGTCAAGGTATTTGTCGAGGAAGTTGTTGAAGGCCTCTTGCTTGTCCGGGAAGCGCCCGTTCACCATCGCGGTCTCGGCGATCAGGTTCTTGATCGAGGCACCGGCGTTGGTGATGTACCGCCCGACGCTGAGCGGGTAGTCGATGTCGGAGTCGCTGCCGTCGTACCACCAGGCGCCCTTCGTGGGCAGCTTGAAATCGGCCTCGGTCAGGCGCGGCATCGGCGTCCAGGTGGCGGCGGGATAGTCGTACGCCGGGGTCATGCCGGTCTTCTGCTCGTTGCTGACCGTGTCCATGATCGGCGTGTCCTCGTTGTTGTTGGACAGCAGCATGTCCGGGCGTTCCTTGCGGATCAGCTCGTACAGACCGTTCTGCTCCCAGTACTCGTTGTCATTGTCGATCCAGAATCCGGACAGGCCCGGGTAGTTGTGCATGACCTCCACGAAGTTGTCCCAGCTGAACTCGCCGAAGCCGGGCCGCGTCGTAAGATCAACACTCTTGCCCTTGTAGGCGGAATAGGCGGCGGAGTCAAGCCATTCGTGACCACTTTCGTCGTGCCACTTCGGATCGTCGGTCATGTAGAGGATGACCCGCAGGCCCTTCGCGCGGGCCGCCGTGATGAGTTCGCCGAGGAAGTCGCGCTTGGTGCTGCAGCTGCCCGGGATCTTCGACGGCCAGGGCCGGGAGTAGCCGAGCCGGCTGTGGAAGCTGGCCAGCACCAGGTACGACGCGTGCAGCTTCCGCGCCTCGCGTACCCAGTAGGCCGGATCCCAGCCGCCGTCGGTGACCGCCTTCTCCCACGCGGCGCAGTCGGTGTAGCCGGGGCTGGTGCGCATGCCCCAGTGCAGGAACAGCCCGGCGGTGGAGTTGCGCAGCCAGATCTGGCGGGGGTTGAAGAGCTCGGCCCGCGCCGAGGTCGTCACGCCCATGGTGAGGACCAGGGCCATGACGGCGAGCAGCGCCGCCGCTTTCGAACGCATCGTGTGTCGCTCCCAGGGATGAGCAGTTTCATGGGGACTCGGTTTCCGGACCAAGGTGCGGTGGACCGGCCGTCGCGAGGGGCTGGGACGGCCGGTCCACCACGGGCAGGTGGACGGTTAGAGAGGATGGGCGCGGATCAGGCGCGTCTCTCCGGGACGGAGGGTCGCGCTGTAGGAGTCCGCCACCGTTCCGGTGGTCTTGCCGGACCACAGGTCGGTGACGGACGCGCTGCCGGAGAAGCCGACCTGCGACCAGGTGACGCTGACCGTGGAGTTGCCGGAGGTCCCGGTGTTGAACAGCGCCACGACGTAGTCGCCGGTCGACTCCTTCTTGCGCCAGACCTGCTTGACGCCGCTGTTCACGATCCGGCTCGCGGCGACGCCGTCCTGGTCGACGCCGATCAGCCGGTCGTTGGTCAGCATCGCCTTGTCGGTGCCGTCCAGGCTCGTCAGGTCGGTGCCGAGGAGCAGCGGTGAGCCCGCCATCGCCCACAGCGTGAACATCGACCGGCGCTGGTCGGCGGTCAGGCCGGCCTGGTCACCGTTGCCGATCTCCAGGGAGTCCAGGTCGTTCCAGCCGCCCGGCCCGGCGTACTGCTGCCAGGACGCGGCCGTCCCGAACCGGCTGGACACGTGCGACCAGTCCGTCAGCGGGTAGCCGCTGCCGTTGGACCCCGAGCCGCAGTAACACTCGACGTCGCCCTGGGTGCGCCAGCTGTTGGCCAGCTTCTTCCACGTCGTCGCGTTCGCGATGGGCAGGTTGTTGGACAGCGCGAAGTTGATCGGCCGGCCGGTGGCGCGCAGCGCCTTGTCCCACGCCTGGACGTCGGCGACGTCGGCGCTGCCCACTCCGTCGATCTTGAGGTAGTCGACGCCCCACGAGGCGAACTGATTCGCCCAGGAGTTCACGAACTCCTGGGCGCCCGCCTTGGAGTAGTCGATGTAGTACATGTTCTTGCAGTTGTAGTTCTTCTCCGTCTTGGACGTGTCCGCGATGTCCTTCGCGTGGTACGACGTGCCCTCGATCGGGGTGTTCTTGGTGACGGCGTTCTTGGCGATGCCGGGCGTGACGTAGAAGCCGAACTTCAGCCCCTTGCCGTGCACGTAGTCGGCGAGCGCCTTGATGCCGGACGGGAACTTGGACGTGTCGACGGCCCAGCGGCCGTACGAGTCGACGGTGAAGCCGTTCGAGTCGCACTTCTGCCAGAAGTCGTCGAGGTTGACGTAGACGAAGCCGTGGTCCTTCAGGCCGCTGCTCGCGAGAGCGTCGGCCTGGGCCTTGATCTTCGCCTCGGTCGGCCAGCGGCGGACGAAGCTCCAGCTGCTCCAGCCCATCGCCGGCCGGACCGACAGGCCGTTGTCCGACGCGTGCGCCGCGCCCGGTACGGCCAGCGTGGCCGCCGCCACGGCGAGGGCGCACCCAATGGCGCTCGCTCCGCGAGCGCGGTTCGCGGCGCCCAACGCCCCGTCTTTTCTCGTCGCTCTGGTCGCTGCGCTCCCGGCGCTCCTCAGTCCAGACGACGCGCGCCGCTCACGACGGGCCCGCATCGTCAGCTCCCGCACGACTGGGTCGAGCCGCCGCTGGTGGCGACGCGCAGCGACCCGCCGGAGGTGTTGACGCTGTTCGTCGCGCAGTAGCCGGTGATGCCCTGGAAGAGCAGGTCGGAGGGGCTGTCGCCGCCGCGTTGCGCGGTGAAGTGGTCGAAGCTGATCGCGCTGCCGGCGTTGGCGATGACCGCGGGCCGGCCGTCGTCCTTGGCGAACTTGACGGAGCTGTTCACGAACTTGATGTTGTTCGCGTTGTGGATGTACCAGCCGTACGCGGGGCGGGTGCCGATGCTCTTCGGGTTGTAGTCACCGCTGTCGCTGGGGACTCCGGTGCCCATCGTGCCGTTCCCGCCGGGCACGGTCAGGTTGACGCCCGTGAACGTCACGTCGCTGATCTGGTTGCCGCCGGACTGGCCCCAGATGGTGGGGCTGAAGGACGGGCTGACGCCGGTGCCGGTGATGTTGTCGAACGTGATGCCCGAGATGTGACCGACGCCGGGGCTGTTGCCGCAGCGCTTCCGGGTGCCGACCTTCAGCATGATCGGCGAGTGCACGCCGGACATCGTGATGTCGCTGTAGTGGACGTCGGAGATGTTCGCGCCGTCCATCGACACCATGCCCAGCCCGGACTTCTCCGCGCCGGTGATGGTGATGTGGGAGAAGTTGTAGTCGGTGAAGTCGCCGCAGGTCTCCGAGCCGAACATCAGCGCGTTGCAGCACTTGGCCGACAGCTTCGAGTCGGTGACGGTGACGTGGCCGCTCGGCAGCTTGGAGCCGAGCGCGTAGTCGCTCTTGAACGGCAGGGCGTCGTCGTTGGCGGAGATGTTCGCGTTGCTGATCGCGACGTTGGTCGTGCTGATGACGTTCCAGCCGTCGCGGTCGCTCGACGTGTCGATGGTCAGGTGGTCGGACGTGACGTGGTCGCAGCCGTTGATGAGCGCCGCGAAGTGGCCGCCGCGGCGCAGCGTGATGCCGCTGAGCGTGAGGTTCGTGCAGCGGGTCAGCGAGATGATCTTGTCGGCCTGGCCGCTCTTCGGGTTGCCGGTGATCAGGTTGCCGCCGCCGTCGATGGTCCCGGAGCCGGTGAACCCGATGTTGGTGAGCTTGTCACCGTAGATCATCGCGTCGTGGAAGTGGCTGTGCCCGTAGTCCTGGTACTTGTCGTTGGAGTTCGACTCGGCCTTGTCGTAGCCGGTCCCGCTCGCGCCCTTGATGGTCGAACCGGAGTCCAGCTGCAGCGTGACGTTGCTCTTCATGTGGATGGTGTTCGAGGACTTGTACGTCCCCGACGGGAAGCGCACGGTGCCGCCGCCCGCGCTGTTGGCCGCGGTGATGGCCTTGTCGATCGCCGAGCTGTCGTTGGCGCTGCCGTCGCCCTTCGCGCCGTAGTCCTTGACGCTGAACGTGCCGGCGGCGGCGTGGGCCGCGGCCAGCACGGGCGGCTGCACGAGCCCGAGGACGGCGACCAGCCCGATGAGGGCCGCGAGTGCCTGGACCAGGTGTTTCAGTGGGATCTTCATGGTTCTTTCCGAGAGGAGGCGGGATAAGGGGCACCAGGGGTCAGCGGGTCGCGCCTTCGGTCCGGATGAACTGCTCGTTCATGATCAGGAAGGCGCCCAGGCCGTGGAAGTCGTTGGTCGCGCGGGTCCGGCCGACGTAGTAGGAGTACGAGCCGACGTTCGTGCCGACCGAGATGTCGGTCAGGTTCGTCCGGCCGTCGCTCCCCAGCGAGATCTTCTTCAGCACGCCCTGGTAGGCGCGGTCGGCGACCGTCTTGTAGTGCGCGTCGACGTAGCCCTGCTCCGCCGCCCGCGACAGCGCGAACGCGAACATGCTCGAGCAGGACGTCTCGGTCCAGTTGCCGGACTGCGAGCCCTTGTCGACGACCTGGAACCAGCGCCCCGTGGCCGGGTCCTGGTAGCGCTCGATACCGGCGGCGAGGTCGCGCAGGATGGTCAGCAGCTGCGGCCTCCGCGCGTTGGTCGCCGGGACGGCGTCCAGCACATTGACCGTGGCCATGGCGTACCAGCCGATCGCCCGGCACCAGTGCTCCGGCGCCAGGCCGGTCTTGGAGTCCGCCCAGCTCGCCTTCTTGGACTCGTCGTAGGCGTGCCGCAGCAGGCCGTTCGACACCTGCAGGTGCGTGCCGTACGCCACGAGCTGCTTGGTCGCCTCGTCGTCGGTGTAGGCGGTGTCGCCGAACTCCTTGCCGTACTCGACGAGGAACGGGTTGACCATGTACGCCCCGTCGGCCCACAGCTGGTGCGCCCGGCTGCTGGACGTCCCGTGCCAGAACGCGCCGTCGGAGTTCCGCGGGTAGGTCTTGAGCCGGTTCCGGATCTTGGCGGCGGCGGTCTGGTAGCGCGCCTCGCCGGTCTCGTGGTGCAGCAGGACGAGGATCCGGCCCGCCTGCATGCTGTCGAGGTTGTCGAAGCTCTGGCCGATGTTCCCCTTCGCGTCGACGAAGCGGTCCGCCCAGCTCTTGATGTACGACAGGTACTTCGCGTTGTGGGTGCGCTGGTAGACGAGGTACTGGCCGTACAGGTACAGCCCGACCGGGTACGACCAGCCGCCGATCTTGCTCGGGGTGTCCCGCGCGATCGTCGAGTCGACCACCGCCACCGACCAGTCGGCGGCCGCCTTGGCGGCGCGCCCGGGGCGGGCGGCCGACGCCGGCACGGTGAGCGCGGTCAGCGCCGCGCAGACCACCGCCGTGAGCGCGACGCCGGGCCGCCTCGATCTCAGAATGCGCTTTCCCGGCCTACGCATAGTCGGACCCCAGCCACATCTCGTCGATGAGCAGCTTCTTGTAGAACTTGGTCGCCGAGGACGCGGCCCACGTGCTGTCGACCTCGAGGCGGACGTACCGCGCGGAGGAGATGCCGAGGTCGATGAACCGCACGCCGCGGGCGCTGGGCATCGTCCCGGACTTCACCGACGTCCAGGTCTTGCCGTCGGTGCTGGACTGGACCTTGTACGCCTTGATCCGCGCGGAGTCCTCGGTGTCCGACCGCTTGTAGCTCACCGACCATTCGCGCTGGTTGACGCCGAGGTAGGCGACCTTCTTGGCGGAGCCCAGGTCGAGCGTGATGGTCACCGGCAGGGTGCCGTTGTTGTCCCACCACTTCAGGTAGCTGCCGTCGACGAGGTCGCCCGCCGGGTAGCCGCTCTTGGACGCGCTCGCGGTCGCGGTCACGCCGGAGTAGATGCCGGTCCGGCCGGAGGTCTGGACCTTGAAGACGGTGTCGTAGGTGTCCCAGCCGCTGATGCCGGTGATGGTCAGGGAGCCGCCGGACTGGCTGAAGCTCATGGCCGCGCCGGTGCGCAGGTTCGTGACCCCGGTGACCTTGTAGCCGTTGTCGCGGACCTTCAGCGTGCTCGTCGACGGCTTGGTCAGCACGTGGATGTAGTGCAGGTTCGGATCGGTCTTGCTGATGGTGGTGACGCCGTACGCCCCGTCGTTCCACGAGCCGGGCTGCAGGCCGCCGTACATGTAGCCGCCGCCCTCGGTCCCGTTGATCGAGCTCCAGATCGGGCCGAGGTAGGTGTTGAGGAAGTCGTTGTAGGAGGTCTGGTTCGACGGGAACTTGCCGTTGACCTGCGCCGTCTCGGCCATCAGCGACTTGATGGAGGAGCCGGCGTTGGTGATGAGCCGCCCGACGTTCAGCGCCTTGTCGACCGAGGAGTTGCTGCCGTCGTACCACCAGGCGCCGGTTGAGGGGAGCTTGTAGCAGGCCTCGGTGAGGCGGGGCGCGGGCGACCAGGTCGCGGCCGGGTAGTCGTACGCCGGGGTCATGCCGGTCTTCTGCTCGTTGCTGACCGTGTCCATGATCGGCGTGTCTTCGTTGTTGTTGGACAGCAGCATGTCCGGCCGGTCCTGGCGGATCTTCTCGTAGAGGCCGTGGTCGATCCAGTACTGGCTGTCGTTGTCGATCCAGAACCCGGCCAGGTCCGGGTAGTTCTGCATGACCTCGACGAAGTTGTCGTAGGAGAACTGCCCGAAGCCGTCGTTGGTCGTGAGGTCGACGGTCTTGCCCTTGTACTTGGAGTACGCGGAGGAGTCGAGCCACTCGTGGCCGCCCTCGTCGTGCCACTGCGGGTCGTTGGTCATGTAGAGGATGACCTTCAGGCCCTTGGCCTTCGCGGCGCTGATCAGCTCGCCCAGGAAGTCGCGCTTGGTGGTGCAGCTGCCGGGGATCTTGGACGGCCAGGCCCGCGCGTACCCGAGCCGGCTGTGGAACGACGCGAGCACGAGGTACTTCGCGTGCAGCTTCTGGGCCTCGCTCACCCAGTAGTCCGCGCTCCAGCCGCCGTTGGTCACGTCGGACTCCCAGGCGCTGCAGCTCGTGTGGGCGGGGCTCGTGCGCAGCCCCCAGTGCAGGAACAGCCCCGCGGTGGAGTTGCGAAGCCAGTCCTGGCGCGGGTTGGTCAGCTCGGCCCGGGCGGGGCCGGCGGCGGTGGTGAGGGTGAGGGCGAGCGCCGCCAGACCGGCGGCCGGCAGGCGCAGTGATCGTCGTCGCATGGGCGGGGTTCTTCCTGGGCGTGGGAGGGGTGTGAGGGTGACCGCGCCCCCGGGCCCCTGGCGCACCGGGGACGCGGTCACGTATTCGGGGGGAGGGCTACTTCAGGTCGATCCGGAACACCTTGTCCGAGCCGTCGGCCTGGTTCCCGTTGTTGTCGCAGTTGGTCGTGGACAGCCACAGCGCGTTCTTGCCGGGGATGGTCTCCACGGTCCGCAGCCGGCCGTACGTGTTCACGTAGTAGGCCGCCGGCGTGCCGGTGGTCGTGCCGTCGACCGGGATGCGCCACAGCCGCTGGCCGCGCAGCGCCGCGACGTACAGAGCGCCGTCGGCGTACGTGATGTCGCTGGGGGAGGCGTTGGCCACCGGCCACTGCACCTTCGGGTCGGTCATCCCGGAGGTGCTGCACTTGCCCTCACAGGTCGGCCAGCCGTAGTTCTTGCCCGGCTCGATGAGGTTGACCTCGTCGTACTTGCTGTTGCCGAACTCCGCCTCCCACAGACGGCCCTGCGGGTCCCAGGTGATGCCCTGCGGGTTGCGGTGCCCGTAGCTGTAGACGAGCGTGCCGAACGGGTTGCCGGGGGCCGGCTTGCCGTCCGTGGTCATCCGCAGGATCTTGCCGTTGAGGGAGGTCTTGTCCTGCGCGAGGTCGGGTGTCTGCGCCTCGCCGGTGGTGGCGTACAGGTAGCCGTCCGGGCCGAACTTCAGCCGCCCGCCGTTGTGGTAGCGGTTCTTCTTGATGCCCTGGACGAGGATCGTGTAGCCGCTCAGCGAGCTGCCGTCGTAGGTCATCCGGACGATCCGGTTGCCCTCCGACGCCGTGTGCATGATGTAGACGTAGTGGTCGCTGCTCCAGTTCGGCGAGACCGCGATGCCCAGCAGGCCGCCCTCGCCGTCGGTCGTCATGGCGTTCGGCACGGTGCCGACCTGGGTCTTCGTGCCGCTCTGGGTGAGCTTGAAGACCTTGAAGGAGTCGCGTTCGGTGATCAGCGCCGAGCCGTCCGGCAGCCAGGACATCCCCCAGGGGATCGTCCAGCCGGACGAGACGGTGGTGATGGTCGACGGCACGCCGCCGCCGGACGAGGCCCCGGTCTTCACCGTCACCGCGTTGCTCGCGTCGGAGACGTTGTTGCCGGCGTCCTTCGCCTTCACGGTGAACGTGTAGGAGGTGTTCGCGGCCAGGCCGTTGATCGTCGTCGAGGTCGTCTTGACCCCGGTGACGATGGCCGTGCCGCCGCTGTAGACGTCGTAGCCGGTGACGCCCACGTTGTCGGTGGACGCGTCCCAGGCCAGGGAGACGCTGCCGCTCGTCACGCCGGTGGAGCGCAGGTTCGCCGGCGCGGTCGGCGGCTGTGTGTCGTCGGTCGCCGCGGTGGTCACCGTGACCGAGGCGCTGCTGGGCGACACGTTGCCCGCGGCGTCCCGCGCGAACACCGTCAGCCGGTACTGCGTCTTCGGCGTCAGTCCGGTGATGGTCTTGCTCGTCGCGGTGCCGGCGGCCTCGGAGATCTTGTTGCCGTCGTTGTAGATGTCGTAGGCGGCCACGCCGACGTCGTCGGTCGAGGCGTCCCAGGCGAGGGTGACGCTGTCGCTGGTCACTCCGGTCGAGTGGACGTTGCCCGGGGTGGTCGGCGCCTGGGTGTCGCCGCCCGTCGAGCCGTAGACCTGCAGCTCCTGCAGGGAGTAGCCGTAGCTGCTGGTGTTCCGGCAGCGCTTCGTCCCGTACACGCGGACGTAGCGGCCGCTCGCCTTCAGACCGGTCAGGTCGTCCGTGCCGCCGTCGCCGGAGGTCGTCGAGTAGACGTCCGTCCAGGTCGAGTGGTCGCCGGAGGTCTGCACGCGGTACGCCGTGGCGCACGAGGCGTCCCAGACCAGCTTGACCTCGCTGATCTGCGCGGTCGCGCCGAGGTCGACGTAGATCCACTGCGGGTCGGAGTCGCGTACGCTCGCCCACCGCGTGGAGGTGTCGCCGTCGACGGCGTACTTCGCGGCGTACCCCGATCCGCCTTCCGAGGACGCCGTCGTGGACTTGTTCTGGCTCAGCAGCACGGGCGCGGCCGCGTGCGCCGAGGAGGTAGCGATCAACAGCCCGGCGCCGAGCGCACTCGCGCCGAGCCAGGCAAAGGTTTTCTTCATGATCCTGCCGCCGCTCTGCGGAAAGATGGGATCTCTGCTGGAAATCTAACAGCGACCTTTCCGCTGTCAATGACTTGTTGAATTTTGGTAGATGCAGGTCCACCGGGTGTTCGATTGGCCGTCAGGCGGCCGGGCCGGGGCGTGTCCAGCGTGGCTGTTCCGGCAGATACATCGGATGTATCCGCCCTGGTTGTCGCCCGGCGCGCCTCATGCGGAGGCGCGCCGGGCGAGGATGTCAGCCGGTGTACTGGGCGAAGATCTTGGAGTAGGCGTAGGCCGACTGGGACACGCCGCTGCACGAGTCGCCGGCGCTCTCGCCGGAGCCGCACTTGCGGTCGCGGTTGACGGCCCAGAAGGTGAGCCGCGCGATGTGGTGGGACTTCGCGTAGGACAGGATCGTCTGGAAGTCGCCGGTGCTCACGGTCTCGTCGGACTCGTCGGTCTTGCCGTTCATCGACGAGATGCCGATGTGGGAGTAGGCGACCGAGTCGCTGTACCCGTACGCGCTCTTGACGGCGTTCTTCAGCCCGTCCGCGGCGGCGGTCGTGACGCTGCCCATCGAGCCGCTGTGGCTGCCGAAGTCGAACGGCATGATGGTCCAGCCGTCAACGGCGAGCCCGGCCTTGGCGCCCCGGTTGATCAGCGACTTGCCGGTGGAGTCCGGGCCGCTCGGCGTCGTGCCGAACGTGATGTACTCCTTGATCCCGGAGTTCTTCGACTTGACGGTCTTCAGCGCGTCGATGACCCGCTGCTGCACCGTCCCGTTGGAGAACTCGGTCGACTCGATGTCGATGTCGATGGCCTTCAGGCCGTAGGCGTCGATCACCTTCTGGTACGCCCCGGCGAGGGCGGAGGCGCTTGAGCAGTGTTCGCCGAGCTTGTTCCCGCTCCAGCCGCCGAACGAGACGACGACGTCGCCGCCCGCGGAGCGGATGGAGTTGATGGCCGTCTTGTCGGAGCCGGTGAGCGAGCGGCTGCCGTCCCACTTCGGGTTGCAGCCGCCGTCCGACAGGACGAAGGCGAGGGTGAGCCACTTGACGCCGGTCGCGGACAGCACCGAGGCGGGCGCCTGGGGGTTCCCCCAGCCGAGGTACTCGTAGGGGGCGACGGCCACCCCGGGGGAGGCGGCGGCTTTTACGCCCGCGTCGCGGGCGGTCGGAGTGGCGTGGCCGGGCGCGGCGAGGGCCACCTGGGCGGCCGTCACGGCGGCGGCCGCGGCGATCAGCGTGCGCGGGGCAATGGGCACGGTCGGTCTCCTTTCGCCGACGCGGTACGCGGCCCCCGACGCGCTCCCGGCCGGCAATGTCCGGGTGCGGTGTTGGTTAGGAAACCTTCCTAACCGACGACTGCCGATGTCACCACCGCCCGACCTATTCCGTCAACCCCCGCCGCGCGTGTGGCCGGTGTGGGCCACATGGCAGGCTCACGGGTTTGCTCAGGGATCTCTAACGCTGCGTAGCGGTGGCCGGCACCGGCCTGAAGGAGCGGTATTGGGCGCGGGCTTCCGCCCGCACGCCCACGTCACCCCCGCCACGGTGGGCAGATCGCCCAGTCACGACACACAACATGACCACAGATCTCTAAGCTGATCAGAGACGTTGGGAACGCGCAACGGCCCGGTGGCGTTCACCGGGAGGAGCCGGTAGGGGAGGGGCGACGATGCCGATCACGGATGACGCGATCGAGAAGATCAAGGGAATGATCGTGTCGGGTGAGCTGCGGCCGGGCGACCGTCTTCCCAAGGAGGCGGATCTGGCGGCCCAGCTCGGGCTGTCCCGCAACTCCCTGCGGGAGGCCGTACGGGCCCTGTCCCTGGTCAGGATCCTCGACGTCCGGCAGGGCGACGGCACGTACGTCACGAGCCTGGAGCCGAAGGCGCTGCTGGACGGCCTCAGCTTCATCGTCGACCTGCACCACGACAAGACCGTGCTGGAGTTCTTCGAGGTGCGCCGGATCCTCGAGCCGGCGGCCACGGCACTGGCCGCCCAGAAGATCAGCTTGGAGACCATCGACGCCCTGCGCGACCACCTGGCCAAGGTCACCGACGAGTCCGCCGTGGAGGACCTGGTCGAGAACGACCTGGAGTTCCACCGCCGCATCGCCGAGGCCGCGGGCAACTCCGTGCTGTACTCCCTCGTCGACACCATGTGCGGCCCGACCATCCGGGCGCGGGTCTGGCGCGGGCTCACCCAGGAGGGCGCGCTGCGGCGCACCCTCGACGAGCACCACGCCATCCTCGACGCGCTGGCGACCCGGCAGACGGACGTCGCGCGGGCGCTGGCCACGGTGCACGTCGCCGGCGTGGAGCAGTGGCTGCGCAAGGCCCTGTGAGCCGCCGCCGGCGACCCGGCGAAGAAAATCGAGAGGCCGTTGAACCACGCACCCGGCCGGGCGCGTACACCCTGTCGTCACCGGGACCGCCGGCACCGGATCACGGGAGGGATGACGATGGGACTGCTCCGGCATGTGCGCGCCACGGGAGCCCAGGCACTGGCGACGGGTGCCCAGCTCGTCACGGGAGCCCGGGCACCGGCGACGGGTGCCCAGCTCGCCACGGAACCCCAGGCATCGGCGACGGGTGCCCACGCGCTCGCCACGGGAGGCCCCGCGCTCACGGACGAGCCGCCGCGCGCGGCGACCTGCCCGCGATCCGGCCGCCGCCGGGTCTATCGTTGACCATCGCGCTCCCGACCGTCCGGAGAACCCCCGCCATGGCATTTCCCGGAGCGCGCGGCAGGACGAAGGCTCGGACCTGGTTGCGCGCGCTGCGACCGGTGACCGACGCCGACGACGAACTGATCATCGCCGGGTTGTACCGCGAGTACCACGATCCCCTGCTCGCCTTCGTCATCCGGCAGACCGGCGGCGACCGGCAGTGGGCCGAGGACATCGTGCAGGAGACGATGATCCGCGCGTGGCGCAGCCTCGACCAACTCGACGCGGACGCCGGTAGCCTGATGCCTTGGCTCGCGACGGTCGCTCGCCGTATCGTCATCGACGAGAGGCGCCGCCGGGGAGCGCGGCCCCAAGAGGCGGGCGAGGGACCTCTGGAGAATCTCCAGACCCCGGACGGCATGGAGGATCTGCTGCGCGGCGTGGTCGTATCCGAGGCGTTGAAGGCGCTGAGTCCCGCGCACCGTGAGGTGCTCACCGAGACCGTCCTGCGCGACCGCACGGTGAACGAGGCGGCCGAGGTTCTCGGCATCCCGGTCGGCACGGTCAAATCGCGTGTCTACTACGCGCTTCGCGCGCTGCGCGTCGTACTCGAGGAGAGGGGGGTGACCCCGTGACCGAGCGTGGCGAAGAGACCGTCCCGCACACCGACGTCGGCGCGTACGCCCTCGGACTGCTCGAGGAGGACGACCGGCGGGCCTTCGAAGCCCACCTGGCCGGATGTCCCGCCTGCTCGGCGGAGGTCGCCGACCTGTCCGGCATGCGGGAGCTGCTGACCGACCTGCGTCCGGAGGCGGAGGAGACCGACCTCGGCGCGGCGCGCTGGGAGGCCGACCCCGGCAGGGTGCGGCCGGATCCGCCGGAGCATTCCGCCGACGTCACGAGCCTGCTCCGCCGCCGCAGGGTGGCCGCGCGCCGCCGGCGCCGGGGCACCGCGATCCTCAGCGCCGCGGCCGGTGTGGCCCTGCTCGCCGGCGGGGTCACCGTCGGCGCCGCCGTCGTCGGACACGGCGACGGGATGGTGATGACGCACGGCCACCAGAACATGCCGGCGGACCTTCTCGGGTGGGGCGAGACACACGACGCCACGAGCCCGCGGACGGGCGCGAGCGGGATCGTGGCGATGGAGAAGAAGGCCTGGGGCACGCACGTCGCCCTGGACCTCGGCAACGTCAAGGGCCCGCTGACCTGCCGGCTCGTCGCGGTCACCCGGTCGGGGCAGCGGCACGTCGTGACCGAGTGGGCCGTACCCCCCAAGGGCTACGGCGTCCTCGGCTCACCCGACCACCTGCAGGTCCACGGAGGCACCGCCGTCCAGCGAGAGAACCTGGCGAGGTTCGACGTGGAGGTGGAGGGCGGCGGCACACTCCTGAGCATCCCGGTGTAGGGCCGCGACGAGTCGCGGCCCTACACGGTGGCGGTCCGCGGCTGTTTCCGCACCTTCATCGCGTGCTGGACGAGGGCCACCAGGACGTCCTTGCAGGACTCCCGGTCGCGAGCGTCGCAGAGCATCACCGGGACGTGCTTCCCGAGGTTGAGCGCCATCTCCACCTCGTCCAGCTCGAACTGCCGCGAGTTCTCGAAGCAGTTCACCGCGACGATGAACGGCGTGCCCCGCCGCTCGAAGTAGTCGACCGCGGGGAAGCAGTCGGCGAGCCGCCGGGTGTCGGCGAGCACGACCGCGCCGAGCGCCCCGATCGCGATCTCGTCCCACATGAACCAGAACCTCTCCTGACCGGGGGTGCCGAAGAGGTAGAGGACGAACTCGTCCTTCATGGTGATGCGCCCGAAGTCCATCGCGACCGTCGTGGTGGCCTTCGCCTCGACGCCGGCGACATCGTCGACGCCCACGCTCTTGTCGGTGAGGAACTCCTCGGTCCGCAGCGGTTTGGTCTCCGAGACACTCCCCACCAGGGTCGTCTTGCCCACGCCGAAGCCGCCCGCGACCACGATCTTGATCGCCTTCGGCAGCCTCCGGCCCCGTCGATCAGAGCGCCTTGAGTCCATCGATCACCGCCAGGTACAGGTTGTCGTCATCCGCGAGCTCCGCCTCCGTCTGCGGGTCCTCAACGGTGATGAGGCCCTTGGCGAGGAGGTCGCCGAGAAGTACGCGGACGGTGACGGTCGGAAGGTTCAGGTGCGCGGCGATCTCGGCCACCGACACCGGTTCGGCACAGAGCCGGAGGGCGGCCTGAGGCTCGGGGTCCAGGCCGAGCCCGGGCGCCGGGAGGATTCCGGTGGCCGCCACCATGGTGATGAGATCGAACGTTCCACGGATCGGCTCGGTGCGGCCCCGCGTCATGACGTACGGGCGGACCATCGGGCCGGCCTGTTCGTCCAGCCAGCGTTCCTCCGGCTCGTCGTCCGCGGGGACGACGACCGGCGTTCCGCCGGGCGGGGTGCCGATGAGGTCCGGCGTCGGTGCCTCCTCTTCGGAGGTCTCGTTGGGGTCGGTCACGGCACCGGCTCCCCAGTGCGCGACGCGGCTGTGAGGTGATGGCCGAGGCCGGAGACGAGCATCTCCATCTCGTAGGCGACGAGCCCGATGTCGGCGTCCTCGTTGCTGAGCACGGCCAGGCAGGCGCCGTGCCCGGCGACGGTCACGAGGAGGTACGCCGACCGCATCTCGACGATGGTCTGCAGGACAGGGCCGCCGTCGAATCGTTCGCCGACGCCCTTGGCCAGGGACTGGATGCCCGCCGCCACCGCGGACAGGTGTTCGGCGTCGTCCTGGTCGAAGTCCGACGAGGCTGCCATGAGCAGGCCGTCGGCGGACAGGACGATCGCGTGCCTCGCCTCCTTGACGCGCTTGACCAGGTCGTCGAGCAACCAGGCCAGTTCGGCGGGAGGGTCTGTCTTCTGGGCCACTGCTTGTCCTTCTACGCTTCGTCTGCGGTCGGGTGGGGCTTCGTGCTGACGTTCGACCGGCCCCTCAGGGCGTTGGGGGGCGGACTGCAGGCCGCCGATGGATCTGCGGACCTCCCCGAGCGACCGGCCACCACGCGGTGCGCCGCGTTCGGCCGGTCGGGCGACGGGCGGAGCCTCCGCACGCAGCGGTGCGGCGATGCTCGTCTGGGGAACGCGGACCGGGAGGCCTGAGGGGGTACGCGGCGGCTTCGAGGGATCCGAGTCGACGCCGAGGGGGTTCGGGCCGTCCAAAAGCGCATCCACCAGTTCCGACGAGAGCCTGCGGAAGAACTCGCACGCCGTCGTGAAACGTGAACGGTCGCCGAGCATCCGATGCCAAGCGCGTCACGGCAGGATGCCGCCGTTCAACGCCTGTCGCACTTTAGCAAGCCTCTGCTTACCCGGCGCAATTGCCGAGGTTGCCGTACCCTGCCAGCATTCGCGCGATATGTCCGATGTTAAGTTATTTGTCATTATTTTCGGCGGCGATGAGGGTGGCCACCGAAGGGTCGCGCCGCGCCAGATGCACAGCGGCCACGACGGCGGACCGGACGATCGCGTCCGGCCGGTACAGGTCCTTGTCATGCCACAGCGCCGGTCCCGCCGGCCCGCCCGCGGACCGCATCAGGTAGGCGTGACCGCGGGCGACGGCAGCGTGTGACTCCTCACCCGCGGCATGGGTCAGCAGCAGTATTTGTAGTGCGTACGCGGTCTCCTCGGGCGTGCCCGCCCACCGGCCCCAGGAGCCGTCGGCGCGCTGTGTGGCGAGCACCCAGCGCACGGCCTTGCGGACCGCGGGCCGCGCGGGATCACCGCCGAAGCGGTCGAGCGCGAGTGCGCAGGACGCCGTCGCGTAGTACGGCGAGGCGTGCCATCGGTCGAGCCAACCGCCGTCGTCGCGTTGGTGGCCCAAAAGGAGTGACGTGAGTTCCGTCACGACGGCCGCGTGGCGGGGCGTCGCGTCCGGATGCTGGGCGGCGTACTGCCCGAAGGCCTCGAGTACGTGGGCGTTGGTGCTGGTCGAGAACCCGTCCTCACCCTGCCACGTGCAGAAATGCCCTTCCAGCCGGTACGGCCAGAGGCTGTCGGGCCGGTACGGCAGGCCGAGCAGGCCGAGGGCGTGCAGCGCGACGGACGTGGTGTCGGCGTCCGGCGGGAGTCCTTCGCCGGCCGGCGTCCCCGAAGGGTTCAACGCGCCCCGCAGGCTCGCCGTCAACGCCGCGGGCACCTCGACCGCGATGCCGGCACGAACCAGATTGGTGATCACCCAGGCCCGTTCGAACACCGTGATGGGGATGCCGCAGGGGACCGGACCGCCATCCAGATCCGCCACCGTCTCCAGGAACCGGCGGGCGGGGTGGGCCGGGTCGGCGACGCCGTCCCGGTCGAGCCATGCCGCGGTGGCGGCCGGCGACGCCCCGATCGTGCCGGAGGGGGCAGGCCGGACGGTACGGGCTCCGCGCGCCGGCTCGCCGACCGTCTCCAGCGCGTGCAACAGCTTGTCGGGCGGCGCGGCGCCCGCGTTGAGCATCGCCCGGACGGCGTAGAAGCGCTCGGTGGACAGTCCTCGCGGTAGGCGCAGCCGCTCGCCGCCCGACCACCGGCCCAGACCGGTGGACGGCGCGTCGTTCAGGACGTCCAGGCTCCGGTTGATCGAGGCGACGAGTGACGCCGCGATCAGCTCGATCGCCGGCATGTCGGGCATGGAGGCCATGCCGAGGCGGGGGAGGAGCCGGAACAGCGCGCTCACTCCGAGATCGGCGACCCGTGTCAGGCCGGGCCGGTCGCCGTCGCCGTCGGTGCCGACGCCGGCGTCGGCGCGGATCAGGGCGGACAGGACCGCGTCGGTCGCGCTGAGGGTCGGCGCCAGCGCATAGCCGTCCGGGCCGCCCCAGGCCCCGTCCGCCCGCTGGGTCGCGGACAGGAAGTCCATCCGCCGGGCGTGGCCCTTCAGCCAGGGCGCCAGGGCGACCAGTCGTCCTGTCTCGTACACCGAGGGAGAGACCTGACCCCAGGGCCGGGCCGCCAAACCGGCGATGAGGTCGCGGGCGGCCGGGCGGCCGTCGTCGGCGTTCGCGGGAGCGTGGTCTTCCGTGGCGGGCGCGTGGCCATGGGAAATGCTCATCTGCCGGGCAGGACCCTTTCGAAAAGTGGTCGACGTCACAATCGGGGGCTCGAAACTGCTGACGAAGTCCATTGGTGGCGGGATGCCGCTACCTGTTTCTCGGGTCCTGCTCTTCGGTTATCGTCCTCGCTTTCGCTGACCTCAGCGAAATATCACATGAAAGGATCGACCATGCGCCAGTGACGTCTGGGTAAGGGTTAGCTTACCGTGCGTTGGGTGGTTGCGACACCCCGCCCGTACGCTCGGGAAACGCCCGTCTGTGGCGTCGGATGCCTGGCGGTGCCGGGGGCGGCGCGCCCGGCGGGCGTCGTGTGTGATGTGATGCATTCCCGGCTCCCCGGTGGTTTGAAATCGTCGTCCAGGTGGGAATTAGTACCTCCGTTTCGCCTCGATCCCTGACCCCCTCCAGGAAGAACCGCGTGCACTGCGATGCTCGATTCGACTGAAATCCCCGCTCGCGAAACCCGGCTCGTCACCTTCCCTTTCCGTCGCATCGTTCCTCGGCTGTTGCGCGACCCGCTGGCGGCATTCGAGGGCATCGGAAGACGCGCCGACGGCTCCATCGCCCGGCTCGACCTCGGCCCCTTCCGGCCGTACCTGGTGACCCGTCCCGAGCACGTCCAGCACGTCGTGCGCGACAACGCCGCCAACTACCCGCGCCGCGGAATGCTGTGGGAGCCGTTCTCCCGGCTGGTCGGCGACGGCATCGCCGGTGAGGGCCCGGCCTGGGCGGCCAGCCGCGCCACTCTGCAGCCGGTCTTCGCCGGTCGGAACATCACCGCGCTCCTGGACGAGATGGCGGCAACGGTCGACGAGGCCGTCGCCGACCTGGCCGGCCGCGCGGCGGGGGAACCGGCCCTGGACCTCGGGCTCGAGATGACGCGTGTCGTGCAGCGCGTCCTGAACCTCGTGTTCTTCGGCGGCCGGATACGCCTGGAGGACGCCGACCGGCTGGGCAAGGCCGTCAGCACCGCGATGATGTCCTTCCTCTGGCGGATGATGATGCCGTTCGTCCCGCTGGCCGTCCCGATGCCGGGCGACCGCGCGTTCCGCCGGTCCAGTCGGACGGTCGAGGAGATCCTCGGGCCGATCGTGGCCGAGGCACGCAGGTCTCCGACCGGGGGAGGGGACGTCGTGTCCCTGCTGCTGCAGGGCACTGGCGCCGACGGCACTCCACTCAGCGATCGGCAGGTCCGCGACGACATCGTCGGCCTGTGGGTCGCGGGCTCCGAGTCGACCGCGGTGGCGCTGACCTGGCTCTGGGTCACCCTCGCCGCTCATCCCGAGGTGGCCGACCGGGTCTACCGGGAGATCGACGACGTCGTCGGCACCGACACGCTCGGCCGCGACCACGTGCGTCACCTGCGGTACACCACGATGGTCCTCAACGAGTCACTGCGCATCCACTCGGTCGGGTGGGTGGTCCCCCGCACCAGCGCGGCCGACGACGTCATCGACGGAGTACCGATCCCAGCGGGCGCCACCATCCTGGTCAGCCCGTACCTCACCCATCGCCTGCCCGACGTCTGGGAGGACCCGCTGACGTTCGACCCGGAGCGGTTCGCCCCCGGGCGCGCCCGGGGACGCCATCCGCTGGCGCATCTGCCGTTCGGGGCGGGTACGCACGAGTGTCTCGGCCAGCACTTCTTCATGGTGGAGGCGGCGCTCATCGTCGCCGCCGTGCTGAGACGCTTCCGGCCCGTGGTCGACACGGCCGTGCCCGTACGGGCGCAGGCGTCCCTGACGGTACGGCCGGCCCGGCCGGTCGCCTTCACGTTGCGGCCCCGCTGAGATGGCCGGCATGAACCCCGCGATCCCGGGCACCGGTGAACCGGCCTCCTCCGAGCGAGTCGCGCGGCTGACCGCCGAATGCGCACGAGACCTGGAGGAGACCGCGGCAGCGTACCCCGACCTGTACGCGGGCTTCGGCTCACCCGGGCTGTACCGCAGGGTCGCCACGGCGGTCGCTCTCGGCGCGCCCTGGCATACGGCCGGCGAACTGAGGCTTCCCTGCCGTGCCGCGCTGTGGTACTTCGCCCTCGACTGGCTCATGGACCGCATGGCCACATCGAGGAGTCAGGTGGACGAGGTCGTCGCCGGGTGCCTGGCCACCGCCGACGGTGCGGAGCCCCGCACTCCTCTGAGCCGGTTCCTCGCGGACATCCGCCGGGACCTCGCCACGGTGCCGGCATTCGCCCGGTCGGGTCGGGCGTGGCGCGAGGAACTGGAGCAGGCCCTTGCGGCGATGGCCCGCGAATGGGGGTGGAAGACGGCACCCGGGACGGGACCCACGCTCGAGGACTACCTGAGCAACGCCCACAACTTCGGCTCGACATGGGTCAACGTCTCGTACTGGATCTTCACCGACGATCCGGACGATCGCCCGCGGGCCGTGGACGTCCTCGACGAGTTGCGCCAGGCCAGCGACGCGGTACAGCGGACACTGCGCCTGGCCAACGATCTGGCCACCGAAGAACGAGACCACAGCTGGGGCGACCTGAACGCGTTGATGATCGTCGACCGTGCGGCCGTGCACGAACGAATCAGCGCACTTTACCGGGAGAGTTGCGAGATTCTGCGTGCGCTGGAGGCCGTCTGTCCGCGGCAGGCCGACTATCTCCGGCGGCAACTCGAATTCAGTCTGGCCTTCTACGGCGGCGGATCGGACTACTGGGACTGGCGCTGACGGAACCCACCGCACGTCCGCGCGTACGGCGGGTATTAAGGTCGGTTGCGAATAGTTCACGCCCCATGCCGGAAAGTGGCGCTTGGTGAGCATGGGCGTTGCTAGGGTCCTGTGCGGACTCGATCATGTCGAGTCCGTCGATGACGCTCCGGCCACCCGTTCCCCCGACGTCGGGAGTGGTGGCCGCCTGTCCGGGATGGGTTGGGGACGATCTTGCGACTGAGGCGCGGCAAAAGCCGTATGCCGAACACGCGGCTCCGGTTGAAGGTCACGGTCCTGCTGACGGTGGTGACCTGTCTGTGGGGCTTCGCGGCGTACGTCACTGCCCGGCAGGGGCTGGACCTGCTGAGCGTCAACACGATCGACCAGAAGGTCGGGCGGCCGGTCGTGGACCTGGTCACGGCCCTGCAGCAGGAACGCCGGCTGTCCGCGGTCTACCTCGGCGACCCTTCCCCGGCTAACCGCGCCGCGCTGAACGCTCAGCGGGGCCGCACCGACAAGACCGACGCGACGTTCCGCGCCGACGCCCACACCGCGCTGCACAGCCGGATCCGGAAAGAGGTCAAGGGCCGCGTCCGGGAGCTCCTCCCACTGCTGCGCGAGCTGCCCGTGGAGCGGGCGGCGATCGACACGAAGAACGTCGCCCGAGCGCAGGCCACCCAGACGTTCGACCGCATCATCGACGGCGCGTTCCTCATCTACAACCACAACGCCGAGCTCGACGACCGGAACATCTCCAGGGACGGCCGGACCCTGATCGCGCTGACCCGGGCCAAAGAGGTCCTGTCCCGCGAGGACGCGCTGGTGGCGGGTGCGCTCGCGTCCCGGCGGTTCACCGCCCAGGAGCGTCTGGAGTTCACCGAGCTCGTCGGCACGGAGCGCTTCCTGCACGCCGAGGCCGCCGCGGAACTCCCGCCCGTCGATCGCGCCCGCTACGACCAGATGGTGAACGGCCCGGCCTTCGTCCGCTTCCACACGCTGGAGGACCGGGTCAACCGCCCGGTGACCCGCGCGCGGACCCAGAAACTCCCCGTGGGCGCGGCCGAATGGGCGCAGGCGGTCGAGCCGGTTCTGACGGGCGTGGACAAGCTGGTGCTGACGGCCGGTGACGAACTCGTCGAGCGGGCGAAACCGGGCGCCTACGGCGTGATCTTCCGGCTCGCGCTCGCGGGCGGCCTCGGCCTCGTCGCGGTCATCGCCGCGATCGTCATGTCGATCACCACGACCCGACGGCTGATGCGGCAGTTGCACCGCCTGCGGAACGCGGCACGGGAGCTGGCCGACAAACGGCTGCCGAGTGTGGTCGAGCGGCTCGGTCACGGCGAGGCCGTGGACGTCGAGATCGAGGCCCCGCCGCTGGCGTTCGGCAGCGACGAGGTCGGGCAGGTGGGCCGCGCGTTCAACTCCGTCCAGCAGACGGCGATCCGTACCGCGGTGGAACAGGCGGAGCTGCGACGGGGCTTCCGCGACATCCTCCTCAGCCTGGCCCGCCGTTCGCAGGCCCTGCTGCACCGGCAGCTGAGCCTGCTGGACGAGATGGAGCGGCGGAACGACGACGCGAAGGTCCTGGAGGAGCTTTTCCGGATCGACCATCTGGCCACCCGGATGCGGCGGAACGCCGAGAACCTCATCATCCTCTCGGGCGCCACCCCGGCCCGCGGCTGGCGACGCCCGGTGCCGATGATCGACGTCGTACGTTCCGCGGTGGCCGAGGTCGAGGACTACGCCCGGGTGAAGGTCGAGTCCAACACCGCCGACGTCGCGCTCGAGGGACGGGCCGTCGCCGACACCACCCACCTGCTGGCCGAGCTCATCGAGAACGCGCTGCAGTTCTCGCCTCCGACGACGGAGGTGAAGGTGACCGGCCGCAGCGTCGCGCACGGCTTCGCGATCGAGATCGAGGACCACGGTCTCGGCATGACGGACGAACTCATCCAGGAGACGAACGAGAGGATCAGGAACCCGCAGGAGTTCAACCCGTCCGGCGCGCTGCATCTCGGGCACTACGTCGTCGGCCGCCTCGGTGCCCGGCACCAGATCAACGTGGTGCTCAAGCCGTCCGCCTACCTGGGCACGACCGCGGTCGTGCTCATCCCGCGCGAGCTGATCACCGATGCGCCGGCCGTCGCGCCCGGCGCCGAGACGACCGGTCCGGCCGCGGCGCCCGCCGTGGTCGGTGCCGGCAGCGGGGTCCGGCCGCGGGAGATCGCGAGCGCACCGGTCGACGAGCGCCCCGTCGCGATCACCGCGGCGTCCACCTCGACGATCACTCCGGACGGCAAGCCCACCGTCCAGCGGATCTCCACCCGGCGAAGGCGACAGGAGCACCGGGCACCGCAGCTCGCCCGGAAGGAGCCGCAGCCGGTCGCTTCGGGGGAAGAGCCACGGCCGTCGCAGGGCGCGTCGCACACCCCCAACGGCCTGCCGGTCCGTGACCCACAGGCCAGCCTCGTCGCGGCTCTGCGTACCGACGGTGCGCCCGCGCCTGCGGAGGAGTCCGAGCCCGAAACCGACCGCTCCCCGGAGACCGTCCGCCGCTCGCTCACCGGCCTCCAGACCGCCACGCGGCGCGGGCGTGCGGAGGCGGCCAGGTCCCGCCCCGCCGCCGGGCCGGAGGACGGCGAGGCATCCGACTCTGCGAAAAGCTAGATCATTGCCTCGGGTCCGGTCAGACTAGGGCGATGCACGACTTCGATGTACTCGTCCTGGGAACCGGACCCGGCGGTCAGAAGGCCGCCATCGCGGCGGCCAAGCTCGGCCGCCGCGTGGCCGTGGTCGAACGCCGGAACATGGTCGGCGGCGTGTGCATCAACACCGGGACCATCCCGTCGAAGACCCTTCGCGAGGCGGTGCTCTACCTCACGGGCCTCAACCAGCGTGAGCTGTACGGGCAGAGCTACCGCGTCAAAGAGGAGATCACCGTCGCCGATCTCGCGGCGCGGACCCAGCACGTGGTGGGCCGCGAGATCGACGTCGTCCGTAGCCAGCTGTCCCGCAACCACGTGTCCGTGCTCACCGGTACCGGGCGGTTCACCGACCCGAACACCGTCGAGATCACCGACGAGACCACGGGACGTCAGAGCCGCGTCAGCGCCGAAAAGATCATCATTGCCACCGGCACCCGCCCGGCGCGCCCGGACACCGTGGAGTTCGACGAACGCACCATCATCGACTCGGACGGCATCATCAGCCTCGACCGGCTGCCCCAGACGATGGTCGTCGTCGGCGCCGGCGTCATCGGTATCGAGTACGCCTCGATGTTCGCCGCGCTCGGCACCAAGGTGACCGTCGTCGAGCGGCGGGAGCGCATGCTGGAGTTCTGCGATCTGGAGATCATCGAAGCGCTGAAGTACCACCTGCGCGACCTCGCGGTGACGTTCCGGTTCGGGGAGAGCGTCGCCGCGGTGGAGCGGCGTAACGGCGGGGCGATGACCATCCTGGAGAGCGGCAAGAAGATCCCGGCGGACACGGTCATGTACTCGGCCGGTCGCCAGGGCGCGACCGACCAGCTCGACCTGGACCACGCAGGGCTCGCGGCCGATCCGCGCGGGCGGATCGCCGTCGACGAGTACTTCCGCACCACCGTGCCGCACATCTACGCGGTCGGCGACGTCATCGGCTTCCCGGCTCTGGCCGCGACGTCGATGGAGCAGGGCCGCCTCGCGGGCCACCACGCCTGTGGCGAGCCGGCCCGCGAAATGCAGCGGCTGCAGCCGATCGGCATCTACACCGTCCCCGAGATCAGCTTCGTCGGCCGTACCGAGGACCAGTTGACCGCCGAGCGCATCCCGTTCGAGGTGGGCATCTCGCGGTACCGCGAGCTGGCCCGCGGCCAGATCATCGGGGACTCGTACGGCATGCTCAAGCTGCTGGTCTCGCCCGAGGACCGGCGACTGCTGGGCGTGCACGTCTTCGGCACCGGCGCCACCGAGCTCGTGCACATCGGCCAGACGGTGATGGGCTGCGGCGGCACCATCGACTACCTCGTCGACGCCGTCTTCAACTATCCGACGCTGGCGGAGTCGTACAAGGTCGCCGCCCTCGACACGATGAACAAGATGCGCGAGATCGCCCGCCTGTCCGACTGACCGGGCCCGTCAGCCTCCGATCCGGCGGGCGGAGGGCTCGAACTTCAACTCCGCCGGCGAAGACATCTCCTACGGCAAGGCCGGCGACCTGACCGGGGATGACCGCGAGCACGTCGAGGTCTCCGCCCTCGCCCTGCACCTGATCACCGCAGCGATCACCTACCCGCCTGCCGATCGGCCCATCCCGCGGACAGTGATGTGTGACACCCGCGAATGAGCTGCGTGTGCCACGCAAGCCAGACACCGAGCGGGTCGTTCTACGGAAGGTGTGAGAGTGAGGAAGCTGTTGCGCCACCACATCTGGAAGCCGGTTGTGTCGCTCTTGGCTTTGATGACGGTGCTGGTCGGCACGGCCGGTACCGCGAGCGCCACGATCAGCTGGCCCCACATCCAGATGGTCAACCAGGAAAGCCAGCAGTGCCTGTACGCGGGCGCCATCGGTGTCGGCGGTACTACCGTGCCGGGCTGTATGGCTAGAGGTACTGAGTGGATCAACCTCTACCCTGCCACCCCGCGGGAGGCGTGGGATAGCACCCATGGCACGTATGCCCAGGTCCTGATCGAAACGGGAGACTGGACCAGGTGCTTGGCGACCGGTGACAACGGCTCGGGTCCTAACGGGCCGATGTCGACGTTTACGCTGACTGTCCAGTGCAGCGAGCAGGACCCTCACCAGGTATGGGCGATGTGGACGGCGGCTCCGCCGCAGAACGTCGGAAACCCGGCGGGACTCAAGCACTTCATCGGGTTCTACAACCCGGCCACCCACACGTGCCTAGATGGCGGCTGGGGCGTGTACGGCTTCTACGCCAGCGACTGCTCCAAGACCAACAGCTGGCAGATCTGGAACATCTACACCAATCTGGGATCCGGGTAGCACCGCGTGAAGGCGCTCGCCCCGGCGAGCGCCTTGCCTCGCCTCTGAGCTTCTCCCTGGCCTCCAGCGCCGCCTCTCTAGCTCTACCGGGCTGCATGACGGCCCTCCCACGCTCACGCTTCATGGACCTGCTGGGACTTTCTGATGACCTATGACGGCGAGCGGCCCCCGGCCGACACCTCCTCGCGCCCGCAGCGACGGATCGTCGTGCCGGTGGTGATCGATGGCCCGGGGGCCCCGCGGGGACGTTTCTGGCGTTCACGCCTGGTCGCGGTGGGCGTGGCCGGTGTGGTCCTGGCGGCCTGGGGATTGGTCCAGCTATTCGGCAACCCCTTCGGCGGCGATGGTATGCGCGGCCCCTATGGGCGGTTCCCGCCGCCGGTCGCAGCGCAGCCGCCGCAGCACTCGCTGCAGCTGGTGGCCGTAATAACCACTGGACAAAAGGCAACCGTCTACGGCGGCGTCGCTATCGAACAGCCCAACTCCGGCGGTGTGAAGGCGGTGAACATCGCCACCGGTAAGCTCTTCTGGAGTTATCAGCGCCGCGTAGACCGGATGGCCGTGGACTCCGCGACCGGTGAGTTGTTCGCCCTGGGCGACCGCATCTCCATGATCGACATACGGTCGGGTCACCTCCGCTGGTCCCGCAATGTTCCTCGTGTCACCGCAGCCGACTACGAAACCCCAGATCTCCTCGTGGCCGACGCCGGTGCGGGGATGATGACGATCATCGGCGATAGGGGGATCGCTGGACTTGACCGTGCAAGCGGCACAACCCGATGGACCGAGCAGTGGCCCGCGGACTGCAACTACAACCCCGTCGTCGTCCAGGCCACGGCCATCGCCGGAACCGTTGCCGTGACCTGCGGCCCCCCTGTGAAGTCGGTGGTCGGATTCGACGTGAAGACCGGAACCCGGCGATGGGACGTGCAGTCCTCGAACCTGTTTCCCAACATCAAGCTCGACAACGACAACACCCTATTCACCCGCGCCTTGCCGGTCGGCGGGTCACTGGCCGTCGGAACCACAGGCGCGACCGCCCTCCTGGACCCGGCAACCGGCACCGTGACCGCCCGCCACCACTGGACCGACGGCCGATCTCCCATCGCCTTCAGCGGCAGCGTCCAAGTCAGCGAATGCCAGGTCGGTCTGAAGGCGGAGGACCTGTGCGGGGACGACCCGGCGACCGGCAAGGCGTTGTGGCGAACGCACATCCCCAAGGCTCCCGACGTCGCCGCAATCGGCGACTATGAAACCCTCGCGGTCGCCGACGGCCGCGTGTACATGGTGGTTAACCGCACCAGTGAGTACGACTATCAACTGGTCGTCTTCGACCTTGCTACAGGCCGGGTACTCGACCAACTGCCGCTGCCGGAATCCTTCCGACCGGGCAGCCTCATCCGTAGCAGCAGGATCAGCGACGGTGTGGTCGACCTCTCCACTGACACCCACGAATTCCTCTTCGCTGAACGACCCGACCTGCACACCCTTCACCTCAACTAGGAACCCCGCCTACCAGCAGATCCTCACCGTCTTCGCCGACGTCGGCGGATCCATGCGCGCCCCTTCCGGTGGTCGACTTAGACGGCCTCTCATATTGCAAGAGAAATCGTCTCACTATGCAGTCATGCTGCGTAGGGGCCTGCCGACCGAACGGCCGGCGGTCCAGTTCCTAGTTCGGCTCCGAATCCCAGGCCACGCGAAGGCGGCGCAGCCCCTCGCCGATCAGGTCCGTGGGGATGGCGCCGTAGCCCAGCACGATCCCCGGGGCCGTCGACGGGTCGTCGGCGACCTCCGCCAGCGTCCGCGCCTCGACTCCGGCGGACCGGGCGCGTTCGAGTACGGGCGCCGGGTCGCCTGTCGTGAAGGCGCTTACGTGCAGACCGGCGGCGGAGGGTACGAGCTCCAGCCGGTCCGCGAAGTCGCGGAGGAGCGTCGTCGTGACGAGCTCGTGCCGCCGCTCGTACTCCTGCCGTGTCCGGCGTACGTGCCGGGCGAGCAGCCCCTCGTCGATGAAGCGGGCGAGCGCGGCCTGGGTCGGAACCGGCGCGTGCCAGTCCGTGACGTACTTGGCCGCGCACAGCGCCGCGTGTAGCGAGGCCGGCGCCACGAGGTACCCCACCCGGAGTCTCGGCACCAGCACCTTGGAGAACGAGCCGACGTAGAGCACGCGTCCCCTGCGGTCGAGGTTCTGCAGCGGTTCGATCGGCCGGCCGCCGAACCGGAACTCGCTGTCGTAGTCGTCCTCGATCACGGCGGCGTCGTGCCGATCCGCCCAGGCCAGCAGCGCGGAACGCCGGGCGAGGGACATCGGCATGCCCAGCGGGAACTGGTGCGACGGCGTGACGTACACGGCGCGCGCGTCGTCGGGGAGGGCGTCCACACGCAGCCCTTCCGCGTCGACCGGAACGCCGGCGACGCGCAGGCCCAGGGACTGGAACAGCATCCGGGCCGGTGCGTAACCGGGCGCCTCCACGGCGATGCGGTCGCCGGGGTCGAGGAGCACCCGCGCGATGAGGTCGAGTGCCTGCTGGATGCCGCTGGTGACGACGATGTCGCCCGCGGACGCACGGACGGCGCGGGAGACGCCGATGTACCGGGCGACGGCCGCGCGCAGGTCCGGATGCCCCGCCGGGTCGCCGTACACGGGTTCCGTCGGGCGGCGCAGCTCGCGGGCGGTCAGCCGGCGCCATGCCTCGTACGGGAACAGCCGATGGTCCGGCAGCCCGACCCGGAAGTCGAACCGCGGCCGCCGGTCCAGCCAGCCGGGCCACGGGGAGACCGAACGCCAGACGGGCCGCGGGCGGAGCGGCGACTCGGCCGGGGCGCTCCGTGACGCCGGGCCCGCGTCGTGGACGAAGGTGCCGGCGCCCACCCGGCTCACCAGGAACCCTTCGGCGGTCAGTCGGTCGTAGGCGACGCTCACCGTGTTGCGGGCGACGTCGAGCCGCCGGGCCAGCTCCCGGGTCGGGGGCAGCGCCTCGCCCACCCGCAGCCGGCCGTCGAGGATCGCCTCCCGGAGCTGCCGGTAGATCTGACCGGTCAGGTCTTGCCGCCCGCTGAGGCTGACGTGGAACTCCATATTGGCCCAATGCTATCGGCCGGTTTTGGAACTGGCGCTGAGCCTCTCGTGGTCCCTACGCTCGTTCGTCATGGACATCCGACGCCTCGACCGGCGTGCCCAGGCGTTCGCCGGAGAGATCATCGCTCAGGTCCGCCCGGAGCGGCTCAGCGTGCCGACTCCGTGCCCGGACTGGACGCTGTACGGCCTGCTCCGCCACATCGTCAGCCAGAACGAAGGCTTCGCCGCCGCCGCGGGGGGAGCGGAGACGCGCCTGTCCCAGTGGCGCGACGGGCGGCTGGACGGCGACCCGCGCGGCGCCTACGAGAAGTCCGCGGCGCTCGTCGACGAGGCGTTCGGCGCGGAGGGCGTCCTCGACCGGAAGTTCAGCCTGCCGGAGGTCCGCGACGGCGGCGGGTTCCCGGCGGCCGTCGCCATCGGATTCCACCTCGTCGACACGGTCGTACACGCGTGGGACGTCGCGGCGTCGATCGGTGTGCCGTGGCGGCCCGACGAGGAGCTCGTCACCGCGTCGCTCGCCATCGCGCTCAAGGTGCCGGACGGGCCGGCCGACCGCGGCCCGGGGCTGGCCTTCGAGCGGGCGGTCGACGTCTCCGCGGAGACTCCGGACCGGGACCGCCTGCTCGCGCTACTCGGACGCTCGCCCGGATGGCGGCCTCCCGCCTAGAAATGTGTCCGGATCGGGACACGTCAGGTACGGATCGGGATCTGGCTTGCGAATACGAACAGTAGTGTATTGACTACTTTTCGTGTTCACTTCGCTGTTGGACCGCACCGCTCCGGGTGCGTCCGGATGAACGACGACCTCGCCCGCGCACTGCAGGAGTTCCGTAAGGTCCTGGCGCTGCCGACCGTGGGGCGGTCCTCCCGGAGCGCGGACCTCGCGGAGCTCCGGCGGCTGATCGAGAGCTACCCCGACGAGGCGCGCACGATCCTGTCGGAGGTCGTGGGCGACAGGTCCGGCCCGTGACCCGGCTCAGGACGCGGCAGATCCGTGACCGGGCGCAGACCGCGGCGGGCCCGTGACCGGGCTCAGGACGCGGCGGGCCTGCGGAACTCCGCGCGCCAGCGGCGCACCGGCGGGTTCTCGTCGTCGTACAGGTCCTCGATCCGTCCGGCGGGCAGGCCGAACGACGCGATCTCGGTGCGCGTCAGCGGCCAGGGCATCCGCCCCGGGTCGTCGGCCTCGTCCCGGGCGCGGGCGATGACGAGGAGTGTTCCTCCCGGGGCGACCAGGTCGGCGGTGTTGGCGATGGCGCGCTCGCGCGCCTCGGCGCGTAGCACCTGGACCGTGTAGCTCTCCACGACGAGGTCGAACGCCCGCCGCCACTCCGGCGGCGGGACGAGCAGGTCCGCCGCCCGGTAGTGCACGCGGGAGCCCGGGAAACGGTCGCCCGCGCGGGCGACCGCGCTCTCGGCGACGTCGAAGGCGGTCACGTCGTAGCCCAGCCCGGCCAGGTGCTCGGCGTCGTCGCCCAGCCCGCAGCCGACGACCAGCGCGCGGCCGGAGCCCGGCCGCGCCCACGCCCGCAGCAGCGGATTGGGCTCCAGGTCGGCCCAGGGCACGACCGCCTCGCCGCGCTGGGCGGCCACGTACAGCCGCTCGAACCAGCCGGTGGGGTCGCCCTCGGCGATCGACTCGGCGGCCAGCCGCCGCGCGTACGCGCGCCGTTCGTCCACGCTCATCGTGGGGACCGTCTCCTCAGGACCGCGGACAGGCGGGGAAGAGCCCGCGCGTGCCGGCGGGGGAGCCGGTCGGGTCGGTGAACCGGCATCCGAAGTCCGGGCGCGCGACCTGCGCGGGATCGGTGACCGGGTCGCCGGCCGGCCGGGGACCGCCGTGCACCCAGTTGGCCAGGTCGTCCCAGGCCCGCCCCGCCTCGGCCGGGGAGAACTCGCAGTGCTGCGCGGTGCGGATCGCGCGCTGCACCACCAGGCCGGACCGGTGGGTGCGGGCGACCTCCGAGCCGTAGATCTCCTCCATGGAGAACGGCACGAACATGTCGCCCAGGCCGTGCAGGGTGACGACCTTGGCGGTCGGCAGCCCGAAGATCCGCGGGATCTCGGACAGCCGCGCGGAGTGGCGGTCGGCCGGATCGGCGGGGCGTACCCGCTGCACGGTGGCGTTCACGTCCACCGGAGCGTTCGGAGTGTAGCGCGTACGGGCGTTGGTGGCGACCTGCGAGGGGTCCTGCGCCAGGCCGGTGCCGGTCGCGGGGGCGCCCAAACTGAACAGGAAGTCCTTCCAGACGGGGAAGGCCGCCTCGGCGCCGGGCCGGGGTCCGCCCGAGCGGTTCACGACGATCGCACGGAGCTGCTTGCCGAGGTCGTTGGTGGTGTCCGGTCCGCCCGGCTTCAGCCCGCCGAGCCCGAGCGCCTGCTGGATCTTCGGCACGGCGTTCGTCAGGTAGTCGGCGGGCGGGGGATAGGCGCGTACGCCGGCGAGGTCCTGGGCCGTCAGGTTGTAGTCGAGGAAGAAGTCGAAGAGCCGGTTGTCGCCGAGCACCCCGCACATCGGCAGCGCGCCGGAGTAGAAGTGCGGGTACTGCTCGATCGACCGGCCGATGACGTGGCCGCCCATGGACACGCCCGCGATGTAGGTGCGGCTGGGCCGGTGCCCGAGGCGGGCGAAGAGGTCCGCCAGGTCGCGCGTGCCGACGACTCCGGCGCGTACGTCGTAGCCGTTGTCGGCGTACGAGGACGCGGCCCAGGCGTAGCCCTCGCCGGCCAGCTTCTCGCGCAGCCCGTACGAGGGCGGGTCGACGGTCAGCGTCGTGGTCTGGCCGCGGTATCCGTGCGCCCACATGACCAGCTCGCCGTTCCAGTTCGGCGGGACCTCGATGTCGTACGCGGCGTGGTGGAACACGCCCTGGCGCACGGTCGTCGGCCGGCCGCCGACCGTCAGCGGGGCGAGCGCCGGATTGCTGATGGTGTACGGCGGCAGTGGCTGGTCGTCGGGGACCGTCGTCGCGCCCGCGGGCGGCGCGGTGCCGAGCGACAGGGCCACGGCGGCGCCGGTGACGAGGCTGGCGAGCCGGCGAAGGCGCATGGGCGATCTCCTCGCAGAGCCGTTGTGACCAGTGGGGTGCGGTCACGGGGACGGCCGGCGTGCCATCGTCGGCAGGCGTTCGCCGGTCGGAATCCGCACCTTAGAGGCGCGGACCTCCGACGGCAAGATCATTCTGAGACGCGGCCACGAGCGGCCGTGGTCAGCGCGCGGCGATGTCGCCGGCGATCTCCTGGACGTGGTCCCGGCGGACACCCCTGTTCAAGTAGCGGCCGTCCAGGTCCGTCGTGTCGTCGCCCGATCCGGCGGACTCCCCGCGTGCCCGTCGGAGCTGGACGGCGAGGCGGTCGCGCGTCCGGACCAGGGCCGTGATCTCCTCGTCGAGGGCGGCGAGCTTTCGCGTGATGGCCGGGACGCTCTCCAGGCAGACTCTGTCGCCCGCGCCCGGCTGGTCGAGGCACGACGAGAAGGCCCGTGCCTCGTCCGCGGTGAATCCGGCCGCGAGCAACCGCCGGATGTTGCGCACGCGGAGCACGGCCGACTCGTCATAGTCCCGGTAGCCGTTGGGCGACCGGCGCGCGTGAAGCAGGCCGTGCTCCTCGTAGTAACGCAGTGCCCGCACCGTCGTCTCCGCGGCCCGTGCCAGCTCTCCGATCCGCATGCCGGGCACGGTAGACCCTGCCGCCGGGGCGGGGTCAATCAGGAGACGCTGATGCCGCCGGGTCAATCAGGAGACGCTGATGCCGCCGGGCCGATCAGGAGACGTCGATGCCGCCGGGTCGATCAGGAGACGTTGATGCCGCCGTCCACGGTGAGCACCGCGCCGGTGAGATAGGCGGCCTCGGGCCGTGCCGTGTTCACGATCCACCACGCGATCTCTTCCGGTCGGGCGAGACGCCCGAGCGGGATGCGCTGGAGGAACTCGTCCCGTGTCGCCGCGAGCTGCTCCGGGCTGAATCCGGCGTGGACCATCACCGGCGTCGCGGTCACGCCGGGCGCGACCGAGACGACCCGGACGCCCCGCGATGCGAGTTCCACGGACCAGGTACGTGTGAGGAAGTCCAGGGCGACCTTGGTGGCGCCGTAGACGGAGTTGTTCGGCCAGCCCCGTTGCCCCTGGATGGAGGTGACGTTGACGATGACGCCTCCGCTCTCCTCCAGCTGCGGCAGCGCCGCCTGGGCGAGGAACAGCGGCCCGAGAAGATTCGTGGCCAGCTGCCGATCAGCGATCTCACGGGCGATCCCGCCCAGTGGGGCGGGCCGGGTGATGGCGGCGTTGTTCACGAGCACGTCGATACGGCCGAACGCCTCCGTCGCCGCCGCAACGATCCCCTCAGGCGCGTCGGGTGCCGCGACGTCGGCCACGAAGGTGCGGATGTCCGGCCTCCCGTCGGCGGTCTCCTTCAGCCGATCCTCGGTGCGTCCGACGACCAGGACGTCGGCTCCTTGGTCGGCGAACTGCCAGGCCGTCTCCCGGCCGATCCCGGTGCCGCCACCGGTGACGATCACAACGCGGCCGTGCAGCGTGTCTGTCATCGCGTCCTTCCCGAACCATGTCGATGGAGTGGACGCGACGCTATGCCGTGACCCCGGCGTCAGGGTCAACCCGCGGGGAGCGCGGTCAGCGCATCCCGCTGGCCATCATGACGATGAGGATGGCGACGTGGGTGAGGATCACGAATCCGATGATGAACATGAACAGGAACTTCGCCGGCCCGTGCTCGAAGACCTTGTCCTCCTTGAGGGGACCGCGTCGCGCCTCGCGCTTGGCGATCCGCTCGGCGAACTTCTCCTCGTAGGACTTCTTACGGGGGGCGAGTTCTTCCTCGGTCATCATTGGTACCCCAATCGTTGGTGCACAATATGGTAGCGACAGTGGACGCTGGGAGATTCCATGGATGAACGTGACATAGCCGACACAGCTGACATAGCCGACCCGCTCGCGCTGGAGCACCAGGTGTGCTTCGCCCTGTCCGTCGCGGCGCGCGGCGTGGTCGCCGTCTACCGGCCGTTGCTCGAGCCCCTCGGCCTCACCCATCCGCAGTACCTCGTGATGCTCGCGCTCTGGCAGCACGCGCCGATGTCCGTCAAGGACCTGAGCCGGTTGCTCCAGCTCGACCCCGGCACCCTGTCGCCGTTGCTCAAGCGCCTCGAGGCCACGGGGTACATCCGGCGCGGCCGTGACGACCGGGACGAGCGGGTGCTGGCGGTCACCCTGACCGCCGAAGGCCGCGCCCTGCGCGCGGAGGCGGAGAAGATCCCGCCGGCCATCGTCGAGCGTCTCGGCATGGATTTCGCCGAGTTGATGGAGCTCCACCAGTCCCTGACCCGGGTCATCGGCGCGGCCCAGACCGCGGTCGCCCGCTCCGCCGCGCAGACGCCCGCCGGCTGAAACGTTTTCGCGTTTCGTGGCGAACGCGATAAGTGCGGGATGAATCGGACAAGACTGGATAATCGGCGGAACGATCCACGGATTTTGGTCCGCTGAGAAGGGGATCCATGAGCAGCCACGTCGTCATCGCGCCCGACAAGTTCAAAGGGTCGCTGACCGCTCCCCAGGTGGCCGCGCACGTCGCAGCCGGGCTGCGGCGCGTCCATCCGGAGATGCACCTGACGGCCCTGCCGGTCGCGGACGGCGGCGACGGCACGGTGGACGCCGCCGTCGCCGCCGGATTCACCCGGCGGCAGGCCGTCGTCAGCGGGCCGACCGGTGAGCCCGTGACGGCGTCGTACGCCGTGCGCGACGAGACGGCCGTCGTCGAGCTGGCCGAGGCGTCCGGACTGCGGGTGCTCCCCCGCGGTGTCCACGCGCCGCTCATCGCGTCCAGCCGTGGCACGGGCGAGCTGATCGCCGCGGCCGTGGCGGACGGCGCGCGCCGCGTCGTCCTCGGTCTCGGCGGCAGCGCCTGCACCGACGGCGGCGCGGGCATGGTCGCCGCCCTCGGCGTCCGCCTCCTCGACTCGCACGGCCGGGATCTGCCTCCGGGCGGCGCGGCACTGCGCGACCTGGACGCCGTCGACACCTCCGCCCTCGCCGACCACCTGCGCGGGGCCACCGTCGTCGTGGCGAGCGACGTGGACAGCCCGCTGCTCGGGCGCGACGGTGCGGCACGGGTGTTCGCGCCGCAGAAGGGCGCCGACCCGGACCAGGTCGAGATCCTCGAGGCGGGGCTGGCCCGCCTCGACGCGATCGTCCGCCGGGACCTCGGCATGGTGGTGGCCGGGCACCTCGGGGCGGGGGCGGCCGGCGGGGTCGGGTTCGGTGCGCTGGCGTTCCTGTCCGCCCGGATCGAGCCGGGCATCGCCTATTTGCTGGACCTGCTCGGGTTCGCCGCGCACCTCGAAGGCGCGCGCCTCGTCGTCACCGGAGAGGGCTCCCTGGACGCCCAGAGCCTGCGCGGCAAGGCGCCGGTCGGCGTGGCGCGGGCGGCCGGGCGGGCCGGGGTGCCGGTCGTCGCGGTGTCCGGGCGGCGGGCGCTGACCGACGAGGAGCTCCGCGACGCGGGGTTCGCCGGCTCGTACGCGCTGACGGACCTCGAACCGGACCCGGCCCGGTGCATGGCGGAGGCGGGCCCGCTGCTCGAACGGCTCGCCGAGGAGATCGCCCGGACCCGCCTCGGTGAGCCGCTCAGCCCTGGGGCGACGCCGTGAGCCGGCCGACGCCGACGAGCCGTTCGGTCGTGCGCGCTAAGCGTGCCGACGCAGGGGAGCGGCTCGGTGAGCCGCTCTGAGTGTGCCGACGCCGAGCAACTCGGGTGAGCCGCTCAGTCGTTCGTGGGCGACGTCCTGAGTCGCCGGCGCGGGGGAGCAGCCTGGGTGCGCGGCTCAGCCGTTCGGGAGTGACGTACGGAGCGAGCCGACGCCGGCGAGCAGGCGCCCTCGGGTCTCCGGGCCGTCGGCACGCCACTTCGCGACGTGCACGAGACCGGGCTCGACCAGGTCGAACCCGGCGAACAGCCGCTCGATCTCGACGCGGGAACGGATCACCGCAGGCGCGCTGGCCTTGGCGTAGGCCTTCTCGATGCGCTCACGCTGCTCCGGGGAGAGCCCCTCGTACGTGCCGGTCGACAGCGCCAGGAAGCTGCCGGGCGGCAGGGCCTCCCGCAGCGCGGCCATCACGGCCTCTCCCTCCGGAACGAAGTGCAGGACGGCGATGGCGAGCAGTCCCACCGGCCGGTCGAAGTCGAGCAGCCGCTTGACGGCCGGGTCGCCGAGGATCTCGCTCGGGCGGCCGACGTCGGCCTGCACGGTGGCGACCCGGTCGTCGGTGGCGCGGAACGCCTGGTTGTGCGCGAAGACGATCGGGTCGTTGTCGACGTAGACGACCCGTGCGGCCGGCTGAACCTCCCGCGCGACCTCGTGCACGTTCGGTGAGGTCGGGATGCCGGTGCCGAGGTCGAGGAACTGCTCGATCCCCTGTTCGGCGAGGAAGCGCACCGCGCGGACGAGGAAGTCGCGGTTGGCCCGTACGAGCTCCCGTTGTTCGGGGTGGGCCTCGATGACCTTCTCGGCCGCCTCACGGTCGGCGGCGAAGTTGTCCTTGCCGCCCAGCCAGTAGTCGTACATGCGGGCGGGGGACGGGGTGTGGACGTCGATGACGTCGGGGATCCGTTCCTCCATGATCAGCTAGCCTATGTGCCGCCCGACAACCAGTCATGAACCAGGTAAGACATGGCCACCTTGGGCCACGACCGAAAAAGTCGCCACGAACGATGAACTTTCGGATCGTTCAGGACATCGACCCTGCCGCGTCGGCGGCGGGCGGCCGGCCGATCGCGACGCCGAACCGGAGATGGTCGGCGTAGTCCCGGGACTCGACGATGAGGCCGTCGCGGACCCGCAGCACGAAGACGTTCCGGACGGTGAACGGGCGGCCCGTGGTGGTCACCTCGCCGACGTACGCGAACTCGCCGATGACGACCTCCGGATCCGCGGTCTCGTGCACCACCACGTCGCGCGCGCTCATGCGCACGGGGAGTTCGGCTCCGGCGGCGAAGTGGCGTCGCAGGGCCTCCCGCCCGACCAGCGGTTCGCGCGACGCGGCCATCGGGTGGACGACGACCGCGTCCTCGGCGTACAGGCCGGGCAGTGCGTCCCAGTCGCCGCCCGTGACCCCGGCGATCAGCCGCTCGAACACCTCCCGCGGCGTCATGCGGGCTCCCCGGTGAGGGCGGCGACGAGGGCCGGGAGGGTGCCGGTCGAGCGGGCGAGCGTGAGGTGGTCGTGATAGTCGCGCGTTTCGACGACCAGGCCGTCGCGGACCCGCAGCACCTGGATGTTGGCCGCCGTGAGCACCTCGTCGCCCGCCGGGAGGTCGTAGTCGAACTCCGCGATGACGACCTCCGGATCCGCGGTCTCGTGGACCGCCACCTTGCGGACGCCGAACCTCAGGCCCATGCGGTCGGCCATGGCGAAGCGCGCCCGGATGGTCTCCCGGCCCCGGAGGACGGGCGGCGCCGAGGGCCCCTCGGAGGGCGCCGGAGGCGCGAACGGCTGGTGGACCACGGCATCCTCGGCGTACAGGTCGGCCAGGTCGTTCCACCGTCCTTCCGCGATGGCGCGGTTGAGGCGCTCGAAGACGGCGCGCGGAGTGAGCTGTTCGGGCATGCGAGACTCCTGCGAGATCGTACGAGAATAAACGGAGTAGCGTCTCCGGTAAGGAATTATCCGGAGTTTCTACTCCGGTTGTCAATGAGGAGGGATCCGATGACGCCACCGAAACGGGCGTCCGGCCCGGGCGGCGACCGGCCGCTGCGCGCGGACGCCCTTCGCAACCGCGCCCGGGTCCTGGAGGCCGCCGAGGCCGTCTTCGCCGCCCACGGCACCTCGGTCTCGACGGAAGAGGTGGCCCGGCGGGCGGGCGTCGGCATCGGCACCGTGTTCCGCCACTTCCCGACCAAGGAGGCCCTGCTCGAAGCGGTCTTCGTCGCCCGGCTCGACCGGCTCGCCGCCGAGGCCGACGCGCTCATCGGCGCGGAGGACCCGGGCGAGGCCTTCTTCTCCTTCTTCGCCCGTGTCGTCGGCCACGCCGCGACCAAGAACGCCGTCACCGCCGCACTGGCGGAGGCGGGCATCGACGTCCGTGAGACCACCGCCGAGACGGGGCGGGAGCTCAGACGCGCGCTCGGCGCACTGCTGCGCCGCGCCCAGGACGCCGGTGCCGTACGGCCCGACATCGGCCTCCCCGAGGTCCTGGCCCTCCTCGTCGGTGCGTCACAGGCCGCCGAGCACGTCGCGGGCGACGACGGGGTACGGGCACGCACCCTCGCCGTCGTCTTCGACGGCCTTCGCGCGGCGCCCGATCACGCCGAGTAGCGAGCGCGCCCCGGCCGGAGTCAGGACTTGAGGGCCAGTTCGGCGAGGTGGCGGGCGATGCCGTTGACGTCGGTGTCCTGGACGTTGCTGAGCGCGACGACGGCGATGTCGTCGTCGGGCAGGTAGACGTTGCTGGCGTGGTACCCCTCCAGCAGGCCGGGGTGGTAGAGGTACCGGTGCCCGTTCAGCCGGTCGACGAGCCAGCCGAAGGCGTAGCCGCTGGAGGGCGAGTCGAGGCAGCCGCCGGACGGGCAGTCGACCTGGGAGGTGAAGGCCAGCTTCACCGTCGCCGGCGGAGCGACCAGGTTCGCGCCGAACGACCGGTCCCAGCGGGCCATGTCATCGACCGTGGTGTAGACGCCGCCCGCGGCGTTGGCCTGCGACCCGTTGATGTGGCCCGCCGGCTTGCCGACGGTGGAATAGCCCTTGGCCCAGCCGTCGGGCGGGTCGGTTTCGCTGAAGCCGGTGTGCTGGAGCTGCAGCGGGTCCGTGATCTGCTGCCGGAGCACCTCGCCGTACGACCTGCCGGTCACCTTCTCGATGATCGCTCCGGCGAGGATGTATCCCGAGTTGCTGTACTTCCAGCCCGTGCCGGGCTTGAAATCCAGCGGCTTGTTCACGAACCGGCCGATGATCTCCTTGGTCGTGGTCGGCTGGTCGAGCTTCGTGAAGAAATCCGACATCTCGGAGATATCCGGGATGCCGGAGGTGTGGACGAGGATCTGGCGCACCGTGATCGGGCGCCACGCCGTCGGGCAGGCCTTGATGTAGGTGGGCACGAGGTACGGGCAGACCTTGTCGTCGAGCTTGACCTTGCCCTGATCCTGCAGCTTCAGCACGAGCATGGCGGTGAACTGCTTGCTCACCGAGGCGATCCGGAAGATCGTGTCCGGGCTGTTCGGGATGTTCTTGGCCTCGTCGGCCTTGCCCGCGGCGAAGCGGGCCAGGACCTCGCCGTGCCGGACCACCACGGCAGCGCCGGTGAATTTGCCCTTCTTCGCGAGGCCCTGAAGGTAGGAGTTCATCGCGGCCGCGGTGGGGTCGCCGGCGGGCGCGGGCGACGTGGCGAGAGGGTTCGGGCTCGGGCTCGTCGCCGTCGCGGTCGTGCCGCCGACCGCGCTCGGCGGGTGAGCCGCGCCTCCGCCGGAGTCGCTGCTGCACGCGGTCGCCGCCGCGAGGACGAGAGCCAGGGCGGCGCCGGATCCGGCCATGTGTAGACGTGCCATGGTCACTCCACGGCCTGTCGGTCGCACTTGTCGAACCTGCCAATGATCACCAGGGGCATGGGACCCCTGAAGGCTATCCGCCGCCGAGGGCAAGATCGCCCAACATGCGCGCCGACGAATGAGCCTTGATTACCCAGGGTAGTGCTCGATGCAGCGCGGCCGTTTTCGGGGGGACCATATGAGAGCTGTCACGGTGTCCGATTTCGGGGCCGAACCGGAGCTGACCGACCAGCCGGTGCCCGAGCCGGGCCAGGGCGAGATCCTCGTCCGGATGACCGCGGCCGGGCTGAACCCCTTCGACTGGAAGGTCATCGACGGCGCCGTCCCGGACGCGGTGTTCCCCCTGGTCGTCGGTACCGACGGGGCGGGCACCGTCGAGCGGGCGGGGCCGGGCGTCACCGCCTTCGGGCCCGGCACCCCGGTGTTCGGGCAGTTCGGCGATCCACGGCGCGGCCGCGGGTCGTACGCCCAACTGGCCGTCGCCCGCGTCGGCGCCGTCGCCGACCCGCCACGGACGATCGCGCTGAGTGAGGCGGCGGCCGTGCCGACCGCCGGGACGACGGCGCTGAACCTCGTCGACCAAATCGGCGACGCGCACCGGCTCCTGATCGTCGGGGCGACCGGAGGCGTGGGCACATTCGCCACGCAACTCGCCGCCGCGCGCGGGATCACGGTCGTCGCCACCGCGTCCGCGGACAAGGCCGACCTGATGCGGGCGCTGGGCGCGGCCGAGATCGTCGACTACCAGGCCGGTCCGGTCGCCGACCGGCTCACCTCACAGGTCGACGCCGTGATCGACCTGGTCAGCGACACCGAAGGGCTGCGCCGGCTGCTGCCCGCCGTCCGACCCGGCGGCACGGTGCTCAGCCCGGTCTTCGCGGTGCCGGATGAGGGGTTCCCGGGGGTCGAGGCGGCCAACTTCCTCAGCGAGGCGGGCACCGACCGGCTGGAACGCCTCGCCGAGGAGATCGACGCCGGCCACGTCCGCGTGCTCATCGGCGACACCGTGACCCTGCCCCAGGCGCCCGCCGCCCTCGCCCACAGCAGGACCGGCCGCGCCCGCGGCAAGACCGTCATCGTCATCTGAACCCCCGCGCGCCGCCCGCTCGGCCGGGGGATCCTCGAGCCCCGCCGCCCCTCATCGGGTCGCCGGACGAGCGTCGCCGTTCCAGGCACACCGTACGGTCGGGCGAGGTGGCCCGTACCGGCAGACTGGGCGCATGCGTGCGAGCCGCCTGGTCTCCCTCCTTCTGCTGCTGCAGTCGCGGGGCCGCATGACCGCCCAGGAGCTGGCCGACGAGCTGGAGGTGTCCCTGCGCACCATCTACCGCGACGTCGAGTCCCTGTCGGCGGCGGGCGTGCCGGTGTACGCCGACCGCGGCCCGGCGGGCGGATACCGCCTGCTGGACGGCTACCGCACGCGTCTCACGGGGCTGACCACGGAGGAGGCCGAGTCGCTGTTCCTCACCGGCCTGCCGGGGCCCGCCGCCGAGCTCGGCCTCGGCACGGTCCTCGCGGCGGCCGAGCTGAAGCTGATGGCGGCGCTGCCCCCGCAGCTGGCCGAGCGCGCGGCGCGGATTCGCGAACGCTTCCACCTCGACGCGCCCGGCTGGTTCCACGGCGCAGAGCCCACGCCGTACCTCAACACGGTCGCCGACGCCGTATGGAAACAGCGCCGGCTGCACATGCGCTATCGCCGCTGGAAGACGCCCACGGACATCACCCGCACGGTCGAGCCGCTCGGCCTGGTGCTGAAGGCGGGCAGCTGGTACCTCATCGGCCGGTCGGACGGCGGCGAGCGCACCTACCGCGTCGACCGGATCCTCGGGCTGCAGATGCTCGAGGAGGAGTTCGAGCGGCCCGAGGACTTCGACCTCACCGAGTTCTGGCGGTCCTACCTCGAGCGGTTCCGCAGCGGGATGTTCACCGGCGAGGCGGTGGTCCGGTTCTCCCCGGACGGGATGCGGGCCATCCGCCACCTGCTCACTCCGGAGGTGATCCGCGCCGCCCAGCGCAACGCCGGGCCGCCGGACGAGGACGGCTGGGTGCGCACCGTCATCCCCATCGAGTCCGTACGCCACGCCCATACCGACCTGCTGAAGTTCGGCGCCGACGCCGAGGTCCTCGAGCCCCCGGAGCTGCGCGACCGCATCATCGGATCGGCACGCGCCATCCTCGCCCGCTACGGCGCCTGACACGCCTGTGTGCAGACGACCGAGGATCAGATCCCCTCGCAGTGGATCAGATGCCTTCGCCCGGCCGGCGGAAGGTGCGGGTGTCGTCCTCGGTGGGACCGCCCGCGACCCTGCGGTCCGACGGCTCGGCCGGGGCCACGGTGTGCTCGACCGGCCGGGGCGCCGCCTGCTCGGTCGGCCGGGGCGCCTCGGGCGGGGTGACGGGAACCCGGCCCGTACGGCGGGGGAACGGCTGCGTCGCCTCGATCGGGCCGGGCCGGTCCTCGGGCACCGGCCGCGGCTCCTCCACGGCCGGAGCCTCCTCGACGTACACATCGCGCTCGGCGAGACGCGCGTCCTTGACCCCGACGACCGCGAGGCGGCCCAGCGCCACCGCGGCGAAGAACACGGCCACCACGCCCAGGCCGGACAGCAGGGCGATCTGCTCGACGACCTGCCGCGTCGTGCCACCGACGGGCGCGCCGAGCCGGTCGCCGGCGGACCACAGCACGCTGAGCGGCCCACCGACGACGTACCAGGCGCCGCCGAGCGCGGCGATCCACGCCCCGGCCGCGGCCGTGGCCCGGTTGGCGCTGACCAGCAGGATCAAACCACCGATCAGGAGGGCGCAGGCCGGCAGGATCTCCAGCCAGACACGCCCGGACGTGAACGACCACGCCTTGTCCGGCGTGAACGCGAAGTGGAAGTACGGACCCGCCAGTGCGGCCAAGCCGCCCCACAGGCCGAGCAGCACGAGGATCACACCGCTGAGCGCACCCCTGCTGCGAGGTACTCGAAGCATCCCGGTCATGGAAAATCAGCTCCTGAACTCTCGGGCGCCTACGGGTTACCCGGCAAGAAACCTTTCAAGCGCGTCCGTCGCCTGTGCTTTGCGGGGATGTGGGCCGGTATAACGTGCGGAGTCGTCGTCACGATGGGGGGACCGGTGTCAGAGGAAGTCGGGGCCGTTCGACACGACCACGACCTGGAACTGCTGCGGCGGTACGAACCGATCCTCGCCTACACCAGAGGCGAGCGGTTCTTCCCCGTCGACGCCGAGGACTACATCGGCTGCTGCAGCCTGTGGCAGGGGGACCAACGCCTCGTCGAGGCGGGCGACCTCACGGCGGACCGCCTGGTCGCCGCGGCCGCCGAACGCCCGGACACCGCGCTGTCGCTGCTGCTCGTGCAGCGGCCCTTCGGCCGGCGTGAGGTCCGCGCCCACCGCGCCCGCGCCAAGCTGCCCATCGCCCGATCGGGCCGCCTGGCCGCCGTCGGACTGATCGGGCGGGTCTTCGACGTGCTGCTGCGCGCCTCGCTGTTCCTGCGCGGCTCGGTGCCCGGCGGGGTCGCGGCGGCAGCCGCGGACCTGGACGAACGCCACCTGAGCCGCGACCGGGCGACCTACTACGGCCGGGTCGTCCGCGAGGGCGGCTACATCGTGCTGCAGTACTGGTTCCTGTACGCGATGAACGACTGGCGGACGACGTTCGCCGGCGTCAACGACCACGAGGGCGACTGGGAGTCGGTCACCGTCTACCTCGCCGAGACGGAGGACGGCACACGGCCCGCCTGGGTCGCGGTCTCCGCGCACGACGAGCGCGGCGACGATCTGCGCCGCCGCTGGGACGACCCAGACCTGCGGAAGGAAGGCGACCACCCGGTGGTCTTCGTCGGGGCCGGCTCGCACTCCGGCGCGTTCCTCTCCGGCCAGTACCTCGTCACCGTGAACCCGGCACGCCTGAAACGCTACGTCCGCTGGGTGCAGCGGCTGATGGCGCTGGCGTTCCCCTGGTCACGGGAGAAGCCGCAGCACGGCGTCGGCATCCCCTTCATCGACTACGCGCTCGGCGACGGGGAGCGGATCGGTCCCGGCCGGGCCCGTACGTGGCGGACGGTGCCCATCTCCGACGAGACGCCGTGGGTCCAGGGGTTCCGCGGGCTGTGGGGGCGGGACACCCGGGACTGGGTCGGCGGTGAACGGGCCCCGGCCGGGCCGCGGTACGAGCGCGACGGGCGCGTCCGGGCCCTGTGGGCCGACCCGTTGGGCTGGGCGGGGTTGCAGAAGATCCCGCCGAGCCCCGCGGAGGAGCGACGGGACCTGCGGGCGCGCGTCTCCGCCCTGGACGAGGAGATCAAGGCGGCCGACGCCGAGATCGAGCAGAGCCGTGCGGAGCTGCGCCGGCTCCGTACGACGGCGCTGTCCCTGGCCGGGCACCGCAACACCCGGAACCTCGCCCGCCGGCGCGCGGCCGAGGTGGTCAAGGCCGAGGCCGCCCTGGCCCTGCTCGTCCGCGACCGTACCGAGCTGGTGGAGGAGCGCAGTGCCCACGAGGCCACGCTGGCCCGCCCGCCGGCGCCGGAGGCCGCGCAGGCGCATCTGCGCGAACCCCACCTGCCGTACACGCCGTTCCGGGGGCCCCGCACGAGGTTCCTGCACGCGTGGGCGGCGCTGAGCACCCCGCTGTTCCTGCTGGCACTCGTCGGCGTCTTCGTCGTCCCACACGAGCCCGTCACGATCCTCCTCGCCGCCGTCGTGCTGTTCTTCGTCACGATGGAGGCATGGGTCAAGCGCAAACTGCTCGCCTTCGCGACCGGACTGGTCATGCTGGCCGGGGGTCTGACCGTCGCCGTGGGGCTCGGGCTGGCGGTGATCTACGGCGGCCGGTACGTCCTGCTGGCTCCCTTGGTGGTGGTCGCGGGGGTGCTGCTCGTCGTCAACCTCCGCGAGCTGTTCCACCGCTGAAGAACGCCTCGTCGACCTGTTCGGTCGGCGGCCGGGCCGTCGACCGGTTGTCGAGGACGGTGTGCGGCACGACCGGCGGCTCGTCGACCCGAATGGCGGCGAGGAATCGTTCGAACCGCTCCAGTTTTCCGGAGTCCCGCTCCAGGCCCCGGCTCAGCAGCCGCGCGCGGAGCGTCTCGGCGTCGGATCGCACCCAAATGAGGTGGACGGGCGGCCCGCCCAGCTCCTCGACCCAGTCCCGCCAGCGTCCGGCGTCGTGGATCTGGCCGGTGAAAGGGGCGCTCAGCAGCACCGGGCAGCCGTGCGAGCGGATCTCCCGAGCCGTCGCCGTCATCCCGGCGTACTCGTGTCCCTTGACGTGCTCGTCGTACCAGGGCCCCTCGCGCTCACCGTCCGGACGCCCGGAGGCCCGTAGCGTCGCCGCGACGAACGGCCCGTACATCGTGTCCTTGTCCAACAGGGCGGGCACCGGCCGCAGCCGATCGAGCAGCAGCCGCGCCACCGTCGACTTCCCGCTCGCGGGCGGCCCCGCCACGATCCACAACTCCGCCGGATTCACATCGCCCATGGCCCGATCCTGCCCGGTCCCGGGCAGCGGTCCGCCGCCAGGGCCGCCCGCCCGACGGCGACCTGCTCGCCGAGCGCACCGAGCAGCGCCGCAAAATGGGCACCGAAACGCCTGCCAGAGATCGGCCAGGTATCCGACACTGATGAGGTCGATGTGATAACTGAGGCAATAGCGCTGCTTAAATAGTTAATAGATCGCGAGATGGCCTTCTTATGCACCACTCGGGTGGACGTTAGCGTCAGATTCATGGAATCACCGACACGGTTCATCCTGACCGAGCACTCGGCCGCCTTGTGGCGAGTGACGTTCAACAATCCTCCTGTCAATCTCGTCGACGCGACGATGACGAGCCAGCTGAATGCCCTGTTCACGCGTGCCGAGGCGAGCGACAGTCTCGCGGTCATCATCTTTGACAGCGCGGACCCCGACTTCTATCTGGCCCACTACGACCTCTCCGACGAGAACGAGCTGAGGCATGTTCTGGCCCACCCGGAGGAGGTCCACCCTTGGACGGCATTGCTCGCCCGTCTCGGCTCCCTTCCCCTGGCGACCATCTCCTCGATCAGGGGCAGGGCGCGCGGTGCGGGCAGCGAATTCCTGCTCGCTACCGATATACGCTTCGCCAGCCGCGAGAAGGCCATCGTCGGTCAGTTCGAGATCGGCATGAGCGCTATCGCGGGTGGAGGACCCGCCTCACGCCTGCCCGCTCTGGTCGGACGGGGACGGACCTTCGAGATCCTCTATGGTGGCCTCGACTACGACGGAGCTCTCGCCGAGCAGTACGGGTACGTGAATCGGGCCTTGCCTGACAAGGAGCTCGACGGCTTCGTCGACGAGTTCGCATCCCGCGTCGCCTCCTTCGACGTGCAGACGATCAGGGACATCAAGCACTTCGTCAACCTCGTCACGCAGCGACCGGAGGCCGAGTACAAGGACCAGATGGATGCCTTCTGGGCCGCAGTGAACCGTCCGGCCCAGCAGTACGTCGCACAGCACCTATTCGAGGCGGGACTCCAGCAGCGGAGCGACGTCGAACTCGATCTCCCACGTTGGGTGACGCGATTCCAGTACCACTCCGGCTCCAGTGTGGAGTAGCTGGGCGTACCACGTCGCGCATGGCCCGACCCTGCCCGGCCTCGTGCCCGGCATACGACGAGCCTCCCTCCCGGTGCAGGAGGAAGGCTCGTACGGGCGCTGCTGACGATCAGTCCCGGGTCATTTGGGTCAGGCGGACGGGGAGGTGATCGCGGTCACTTCAACACACTGGCCGCCGCTTCCGCCGCTGCGGTTGCTCTTGCGCCACTCCGCCGCCGACAGGTCGAGCGTGTTCATAGGCTCTCCAGGATCGACTTGATCAACCTTCGGGACTCCGCCACGGGCAGGGCATGTCCCCTGATCAAGTCGTACCTTACGTGGAAGTCCGCGACCCCGGCCGTGTCTTCCACGACTTGCCCGCGACCAGCGGCTTCGGTGTACGCGAGGTCGGGTCTCCCGTCAAAGCTCAGCAAGGTCAAGTCACCTTCCAGGCCGGCGTAGGCGCCTGCGCTGATCGGCACGACCTCGATCATGATGTTGGGGCGTTCGGATGCCTCCAGCAAATGCTGGAGTTGACACCGCATGATGTCCGGACCGCCGACCGTGCAACGCAGGGCTCTCTCGTCGAAGGTGGCCCACAGGCGTGGCGGCTTGTCGCGGGCGAGGATCGCTTGACGCTCCATGCGCGAAGCGATGAACCGATCAAGCACGTTCGGTTGCTGGACGGTCAGCAGGATCTCGCGGGCGTACTCCTCGGTCTGAAGCAGGCCGGTGACCAGCAGGAGTCCGAAGACCCGTATCGCGTCCGCCTGGGCTTCGCGCTCGACGAAGTCGGAGAATCCCGGCGGCAGGGCGGCGAGGTGGCGGGTGTCGTTGACCAGCTTCCACAGCCGGACGAACAGGCCGTTGGTCTTGAAGAACGTGTCCGTGTCCTCGGCGAACTTCTTCGACGGGAGGTTCTTGGCGCCTTCGAGCTGACTGATCAGCTGTGGCGTGTACCCGAGCGTCTCGGCGAGCTCGACCTTCGACAGTCCGGCGTCGCTGCGCCACGTCTCCAGTTCAGCGGCGAACGCTCGGATCGTGGGGGATTCGTACGGGTCGCGCTGTGCCACCATGGCCGGCCTCCGGGGGTAAGCCGCGTTGGGTTTCACTGACCGCTTCTGGGTCACACCGCGGTGGGACGCGGTTCGTAGCAAAGCGTAACCGGTCATGTGAGCTTGGTCATGCGGTTCGGTGAACTCGCCGCAATCCCGGCTCGCCATCCAGTACCCTCGGTATTCAAATGAGCACAAAGAGTAATCAAACCTCGATCGCCCAGGAGAGCCGATGAAGCGAGCGATCCAGTGCGTGGCCGTGGCCCTCACCCTCGTCCTCGGGCCGGCCGGTGCGGTGCCCGCCCTCGCGGCGGTGGGCACCGCCGCCAGGGCGGACTGTGGCCATTCCGTTCCCGAGCAGTTGACCCCGCGGTGGCAGCAGCACCGCGCCACGTTCGGCTGCCCGACCGGTGACGCGTCCGTCTACGGCAACGGCATGTACCAGTGGTTCGAGAACGGGGCGATCGCCTGGTCGCCGAGCCAGGGCAACAACATGGTGGTCTCCGCCTACCGGACTTTGGGCAGCATCGTCCACTTCGACTGGGGCAGCAGTGATCCGTTCCATTACGTCGACTGGCTGGTCAACATCCGCCGAGACGGCCAGGACATCAACGGCGACCAGGAGTGCGGCGGTGCCGTGGGCACCCTGCAGATGTGCCCCGAGCAGAGCGGATCGGTCTTCTGGACCGGCCTTCGCCCCGGTCAGTACCGCATCGGCGTCGAAGGCTGCGACCTGAATGCCGGATCGCACGAATGCCGTCAGAGCTGGACCCTCCCCGTCTACATCTCCCTGTAAGGGATCAGGGCGGGGCGCCGCCCACGGTAGCGCCCCGCCTCGGTGCTAATCGTCGACGACCAGGCCCTTCGCCTCGAGAACGGCGGCGAGGCCGCTGACCTCGATTGTGCTCTTCCCGGCGCGATAGGCGGCGATGTATCCGGCCTCGGCGTCGACGCGTTCCTGGGATCTGCGGACGGCTTCGTCGAGGTCTTCGCGCCGCACCACCACGACGCCGTCGGCGTCGCCGCGCACCACGTCGCCCGGGCGTACGATCTCGCCGCCGATCAGCACGGGCTCCGCCATCGGGCCGATGGTCTCCTTGACCGTGCCCTTGATGGAGACGCTGAGGGAGAACACCGGGAACCCGAGTTCGCGCAGTTCCCGGGTGTCGCGGACGCCGGTGTCGGTGATCAGTCCGCCGAGGCCCTTGGCCACGCAGGCGTTGGCCAGCACGTCGCCGAAGCTACCGGCTTCGGCGTACTCGCCGGCGGACACCACGATGACGTCGCCGGGCTTGGCGTGGGCGATGGCGACCTGGAGCATGATGTTGTCCCGGGGCGCGCAGCGCACGGTGAACGCGGGACCGCACAGCGACATCGCGTCGTCGACCGGCTTGATCTTCGAGCTGAGCGCGCCGAGCCGGCCCTGTGCCTCGTGGATGGTGGCGGACGAGTACGCGCTCAGCCGCTCGACCAACGCGGGGTCGGGTCGTTCGAACTTGGTGTTGACGTGCAGCATCGGTTTCGCTCCGGAGATCAGGAAAGGTCGGCGCAGGCGCGGGCGATGCGCTCGCAGCTCTCGGTCAGGACGGCGTTCGACGTCGCGAAGGAGATGCGGAAGTAGCCGGGTGCTCCGTAGGCCGCTCCATGGATCACCGCCACCCGCTGCGACTCCAGCAGGTAGCGGGCGAAGTCCTCGTCGGTGCGGATCTCCTCGCCCGCCGGGGTGCGCCGGCCGAGTAGCCCGGAGCACCCCACGAGTACGTAGAAGCCGCCGCTCGGCGTGGTGCACGTCAGGCCGGGGACGTCGGCCAGCATCTTCACCGTCTCGTCCCGCCGGGCCCGGTAGACGGCGACGGTGTCGCGGATGAAGCCCTGGTCGCCGGTGAGCGCGGCGGCGGCGGCCGCCTGGCTGATCGACGAGGGGCACGAGGAGATCTGCGACTGCAGCTTGTTGACCGCGCCGACCAGGTCCGCCGGGCCCGTGCCGTAGCCGATCCGCCAGCCGGTCATGGCGTACGTCTTGGAAACGCCGTTCGTGAGGAACACCCGGTCGGCCAGCCGGGGTTCGACCGCGACGATGGTGCGGGGGAGTTCCCGCCCGTACCAGATTTCGTCGTAGATCTCGTCCGTCAGTACCCGGACGCGGGGGTGGGCGAGCAGGACGTCGGCGAGGGCGCGGAGATCTTCCGTGCTGTAGGCGGCGCCCGTGGGGTTGTTCGGGGCGTTGAGGATGACCCAGCGTGTCGCGTCGGTGATCGCGGATTCCAGCCGTCGGGCCGTCAGCTTGAATCCGTCGGCCTCCGGGCACGGGACGACGACGGGTGTGCCGTCGTTGGCCAGCACCATGTCCGGATAGGAGACCCAGTACGGTGCGGGGACGATGACCTCGTCGCCCGCGTTCAACGTGGCCATCAGCGCCAGGAAGATGATCTGCTTCGCCCCGCCGCCCACGGTGATCTGCTCGGTGGGGAAGCGCAGTCCGTGCCGTCGGGCGAGCTTGTCGGCGATGGCCGCCCTGAGCTGCGGGGTCCCGTTGACGGGCGTGTACTTGGTCTCACCGCGCCCGATCGCCTCGATCGCGGCGGCCTTGACGTGGTCGGGGGTGTCGAAGTCGGGCTCGCCCACCGTGAGGTCGAGGATCTCGTGGCCCTGCGCCTTGAGTTCGCGTACGCGCTGGGCGGCGGCCGTGCTCGGCGACGGTTTGATGCGGTCGACCCGCTGCGCCAGTGCCATGTCAGTCGGTCCGCCTCTCGAAGTTGAGGCCACCCGGCACCTGGAAGGTCGGCATGATCTCCAGGTGCCCGATGTTGACGTGGCGTGGCGCGGCGATGGCGAAGTCGATCGCGTCGGCGATGTCCTCCGGCTTGAGCGATTCGTACCCGTCGTAGTACTGGCGCTGTGCCTCTTCCATGTCGCCGAGCAGCCGGCCGAAGATCTCCGTTTCCACCCGGCCGGGGCAGATCTCCGTGACGCGGATCCGGTGACCGTACCCGTCGACGCGAAGCTGCCGGGAGAGGGTGTGCACGGCCGCCTTCGTGGCGTGGTAGATCGTGTTGCCGCCGAAGTTGTAGACGGCGGCGATCGAGCTGATGTTGATGATGTGCCCGAGGTCGCGTTCGACCATCCCCGGCATGATCAGGCGTACGAGATGCAGCACCGCCTGGATGTTGACCGCGATCTGCTCGTCGACGGCGAACTCATCGGCGGTGAGGATGTTCCCCGAGCGGGAGACCCCCGCGTTGTTGACGAGCACGTCGACCTCGATGCCCCGTACGAGTTCCGCCAGTGCGGCGGTGTCGGTGATGTCGACGGCGTGCGGCGTGCATCCCGTGCGCCGGGCCAGATCGTCGAGCCGCTCGGCGTCGCGGGCCACGGCGTGGACCTCGAGCCCCTGCTTGGCCAGGCGCTCGACGACCACGGCTCCGATCCCGGTGGAGGCGCCGGTCACCAGGGCGGTCCTGTAGTCGGAGAAGGGCATGTGCATTGCTCCCGAAAAAGAAGGTGGACGGGTGAGGCGGCCGGTCGTTACGCGTCGCGCAGCGGCTGGTGGGCCCTGTCCTTCACCCGGGATACGGCGATGAGCGTGCCCAGCGCGGTGAGGACCGCGTAGAAGGCGGGCACGTTGACGCTGCCGGTCTTGTCGATCAGGTACGTCATCAGGAGTGGCGCGGTGCCGCCGAAGAGGGCCGAGGAGATGTTGTATCCGAGCCCGTAGGCGGAGTAGCGCAGCCGGGTGGGGAAGAGCTCGACGAGCAGGATGTGAATGACGCCCGTGTGGCCCGCGAAGATGACCGCCATGACGCACGCACCGAGGATGGCGAGCGGGACGCTGCCGGTGCCGATGAGCAGGTAGCAGGGGATGCCGGCGATCGCCATGGCGATCGCCGCGCCCGCGATGACCTTCTTGCGCCCGACCCGGTCGGACAGCCGGCCCATGTACGGGATGGCGATGGAGATGGCCACCAGGCTGGTCGCGGTGACGAGCAGGCCCTGCACCTTGCTGAAGTGGAGCGAGCCGCTCATGAAGGTCGGCATGAACGTGAACAGCACGTAGTAGCCGGAGCCGTTCATCAGCGGGATGAACAGGGCGAGCAGCATCGCGCGGCGGTGCTCGGCGGAGGAGAAGGCCTCTTTCAGCGGGTTACTCGACACCCCGCCGCGCTCCCGCAGGCGCAGGAAGTTCGGTGTGTCGCTGATGCGCTTGCGAATGTAGATGCCGGTGATCCCCAGGGGAACGGCCAGCAGGAACGGGATCCGCCAGCCGTACGACTCCATGCGGTCCGCGCCGAGGCCGCTGGTCAGGGCGGCGGCGAGAAGCGTTCCGGTGAGCAGGGAGAGGAAGGAGGCGATCTGGGCGTAGCTGGTGTACAGGCCGCGTTTGCCCTCGGGGGCGTGCTCGGCGAGGAAGCTCATCGCGCCCGATGCCTCGCCGCCCACGGAGAAGCCCTGCAGCACGCGCAGGAGTATCAGCAGGGCGGGTGCGGCGATGCCGATGCTCGCGTACGTGGGCAGGATGCCGATCGCCGCGGTCGCGGCGCTGATCAGCAGGATGACGAAGACGAGCATGCGCTGCCGCCCGATGCGGTCACCGAGGTGACCGCAGATGACGGCGCCGAGGGGGCGGAAGAAGAACGACACCGCGTAGCCCAGGAAGACGAGCTGGACGGCGTTCTTCGAATCGGAGGCGAAGAAGACGGTGCCCAGCGTCCCCGCCATGAAGCCGAAGATGCCGTTGTCGTAGAGCTCGGCGAAGATCCCGACGCAGCCGGCGAGGGTGATCTTTCGTGCCGTTCTCGAGTCGACCGTGTTGGGTACCGATTGTGCTGCCACGGTGGCCATGGGGGCTGCCTCCTTAATGACTGACGGTAACGGGGATACGGAGTGAGTCGAACACCCTGCGCACGCGAATCCGCAGGTCATCGATGTCGGCGCGCTGTGACCGGTACGCGGCCACGGCCTCGGCGACCGTCCGGCGCCGGAAGCGGACGGACTGGCCGGGGCGGGCCTGCCCCAGCGCGGACAGGCCGGTCGACGTGACGACCGCGAGGACGGGATAGCCGGCGGTGACGCCACGGCCTCGGTGCAGGACGAGCAGTTCGTCGCCCGCGGGCACCTCGACCGCTCCGACGGGCACTCCCCGGGAGAGCACCTCGCCGGTCGCGGTCCGGCGCGGCACGTCGCCGCGCATCCGCAGGCCGATGTGGTCGCTCTGCGGAGTGACGGTGAACTCCGACCGGAACAGCCGGTCCGCCGAATCACCGAACTCGGCCACGTCGGGACCGTCGGTGGCGTCGATCGTCCACGCTTCGCCGAAGCGCGGTACGGACGCGCGCATCCGGAACAGGGGGATCCCGAAGACCGGATGGTCGATCGGCGGGAAGGGGGTACGCACGGCGAGCTCGTCGCCGTCACGCAGCGTGCGCCCGAACCCGAGGATCGTGTCGGGAGCACAGCTGCCCAGCAGGAACGGCGACTCCACCGAACCGTGCACGGCGAGGTAGACGCGGACACCGAGCCTGATGCCGGTGATGCGGATCGTCTCGCCCGCCCGGACGACGACGGGCTCCCACCGCGGGCGCGGGACGCCGTCGACGGTGAGGTCGGCGGGGGCGCCGGTCACGGCGATGAGCACGTCGGCCGAGGGCGTGCAGCCGAAGTCGAACGCCGTGATCTCCAGTAGCGGCACGCGTTCGTCGTTGCCGGCCAGCACGTTGGCGACGCGGGCGGAGTACTGGTCGAGCGCGCCGTTGACCGGCAGACCGTAGCGGGAGTGTCCCAGTCGCCCGAGGTCCTGCACGGCCGAGAGACCGGCGCGGTGGATCGTGAGGGTGTCAGCCACGGGCCACCGCCTCGGCGGTCAGCAGCGCGCCGTCGTGCTCGTGCCACTCCTCGGCGCTGATCGGCACGAACCGGAAGACGTCACCGGGCCGGTACGGGGCCGGCGGCTCGGCGTCGAGGTCGAGGACGCGCAGCGGGGTACGTCCCAGCAGCGGCCACCCGCCCGGCGAACGCATCGGGCAGATGACGGCCTGCCGGCCCGCCACCGCGACCGACCCGGGCGGGACGCTGGTACGCGGAGAGGCCAGCCGCGGGACCGGTTTCGGGAACGCGGGGCCGTCCATCATCGGGGCCCCCACCGGCGCGCCGAGACACCGCACCGTCAGATCCCGGGCGGTGTGCAGCTCGACGACCTCCCGTTCGGTCAGCCCCAGTTGCCGGGCCACCACGGGCAGGTCGGGGCCGTACTCGCCGCCGTAGACCACCGGGACCGTGAACCGCCTGGGCGAGGAGGCCGGCCTCTCGGCGAGCCGTCCGGCCGCGCCGCGCACGGCGCGCTGCACCGTGCCGTGGTCCGTGGCGGAGCAGTCGAACTCGACGAGCAGCGAGTCGTAGGCGGGGACGATGCCGTAGACCCCGTCGGGCCGGGCCGCCTCGATCGCGTCGGCCAGGGCGTGCACGACCTGCCAGGCGTGGTCGGCGGCGCCGGTGGCCTTGACCACGACGGCCGAGTCGCCGCAGTCCGCGATGAGGATGCCGCGGTCCATCTCAGGCATCGGATCGGGGGTCAAGGACGTCGACGAGCGGGGCGATCGTCACGCCCGCCGCGAGCAGTTCCTTGCGGATGAGGTGTGCGAGCGAGATGGCGCCGGGGGTGTCGCCGTGCAGGAGGACGGTGTCGCACGCGACCGGGATCTCGCGACCGCCGACGCTGCGGATCACCCCTTCGGTCACCATCCGGACCGTCCGCTCGCTGATCTCCCGCTCGTCGTGGATGACGGCTCCGGGTTCGCTCCTGGGCACCAGGGTGCCGTCGTCGCGGTAGGCCCGGTCGGCGATCCCGACGATGCCGACCCGCAGGCCACGGGCTCGGGCGGCGTCGGCGAGCTCCCCGTCCTGCGCCAGGACGATCAGCGACCGGTCGAGGGAGGCGACCGCGTCGGCAACGGCGGCCGCGTAGTCCCGCCTCGTCGCGACCAGGTTGCCGAGACGGCCGTGCGGCGCGACGTGCCGTACGCGGGTGCCGTGCGCGGCGGCGAACGCCTGCAGGGCCCCCACCTGGTAGAGGACATCGGTGCGGACCTCGTCCGGCGACAGGTCCATCGCGCGGCGGCCGAATCCGACGAGGTCGGGAAAGCTGGGGTGCGCCCCGACGGCGACGCCGCGCTCGACGCAGTGGCGGACGGTGGCGTCCATGATCCGTGGATCGCCCGCGTGGAAGCCGCAGGCGATGTTGGCCGAGGTGAGGACATCCAGCAGCGCCTCGTCGTCACCCATGGTGTACGCGCCGAACCCTTCGCCGAGGTCGGCCACGAGATCGATCGCGGGTGTCATGTCGTCCTCCGCTCGAAAGGAGAAAAGGGAGATGCGGCTTTTGGAACGGCGACCGGTAATGTGATTTACGCGGCCGTCATGATTCTTTTGGGGGTTCGCCGCAGGGCCGGAATTTGCGTTTCGATGACGGTAATGCTGCGGCATCGACGCATCAAATACGCGTTACGTGTGACGTGATAAGGCCTCGCTATGACAGCGGGGCCGATCTGGGGAGACACGGTCCGTGTCCGACCTCGTACGATGAGCCCTCTGGCCAGGCAGGAGGTCGCCGATGGACACCAGGCGTCTGTACTCGTTCGTCAAGATCGTCGACGCCGGGAGCATCACGCGCGCCGCCGACATCCTGCACATCGCGCAGCCGGCGCTGAGTCATCAGGTCTCCATGCTCGAGACCGAGTTCAAGCAGCAGCTGCTGATCCGGAGCAAGCGCGGGGTGGCGCCGACCGAGGCCGGGCGCGCCCTCTACCAGCACGCCCAGCTGATCCTGCGGCAACTCGAACACGCCCAGGCGGCGGTCGACGTGTGCGGGCGGGCCCCCGCCGGGAGCGTCTCGGTCGGCCTGGCTCCGTACAGCACGGGCGCGGCACTGGCACTGCCGCTGTTGCAGGCCGTGCGCGAGCGCTACCCCGACATCCTCCTGCACATCAACGAGAACTTCGGCGGCGTGATCAGCGAGGCGATCATGACCGGCCGCATGGACATGGCGTTCATCTATGACGCCGGCCCCATCCGCGGCGTCCAGTTCGAGCCGATGCGCACCGAGGACCTGTGCCTGGTCGCCGCGCCGGGCACCCGGCCGGCATCCGAAGGGGACGACGTCTGCATCACGGAGCTGGCCGGCGTGGGCCTGCTGCTGCCGAGCCGCATCCACACCATCCGCCAGGTCGTGGACGCCGCCTTCCACCGGGCCTCACTCGAGCCGAAGGTCGTCGGCGAGATCGAGTCGGTCCTGACCTTGGTGAGCGCCCTCAGCGCGGGGATCGGTGCCACGGTGCTGCCCTGGTCGGCGGCCCAGGCCATCCTCGACGTGCGGAATCTGGTGGTGCGGCGGATCGTCGACCCCGCGATCGAGGTCAAGCTCTCGCTGTGCACGTCCGATCACCAGCCCCTGTCGGAGCCCGCCCTCGCCGTACACGATCTCTTTCACGAGCTGATCCTCGAATTCGGCAGGAATAACGGCGCCCGATGACGTCACACGAATCGGATATTGGTCGGGTCGACTGAGTACTGACTAACGTTTCCACCCTCCGGCAGCAAAAGGCATCATGGGAGCAGTGGATGAAAAGGCGTGTGCTCAGTACTCGTGACCGTCTCCCCGGAGGGGGACTGGCCCGCCTGACATCCCGCACGGACACGAACGTCGTGTCCTGGCCGGGCACGGGCAGACCGGAGCCGGCCGAACTGGCCGAGCTCGCGGGTGGTGTCAGCGCCATCCTGGCGCTCGGCAACGATCGCATCGATGCCCCACTGCTGGACGCGGCCGGCCCGGAGCTGCGGGTGGTCAGCCTGGCCAGCATGGGGTTCGACGGCGTGGACCGGCAGGCCGCCGCCGAGCGCGGGGTCGTGGTCACCCACACGCCGGGGGTGCTGGCCGAGACTACCGCCGATCTGACGTTCGCGCTGATCCTGGCCGCCCGTCGCCGGATCGGCGCCGCCCGTGACGCGCTGCACGCCGGAGCGTGGGACGTGTTCCGGATGGACGACTACCTCGGCCTGGACGTGCACGGCGCGACCCTCGGGCTGGTCGGGTACGGGCAGATCGGCCGGGCGGTGGCCCGGCGCGCCACCGGATTCGGCATGAGGGTGCTGTACCACGATCCGTTCGGCCCGGCCGCCGACGGATCGGCCACCCCGGTCGGGCTGCCACAACTGCTCGCCGAGTCCGACGTCGTCTCGCTGCACGTCCCGCTCACCGACGCCACCCGCCACCTGATCGGCCCGGCGGAGCTCCGCTCCATGAAACCGACCGCGACGCTGATCAACACCTCCCGGGGCGGGGTGGTGGACGAAGCCGCGCTGCTACGCGCCCTCGACGACGGCACCGTTCACTCGGCCGGGCTGGACGTGTACGAACGCGAGCCGCGCGGCGCGGATGTGGCCGATCTGATCGGCCGGCCCGGCCTGTTCGCCCTGCCGCACATCGGCTCGGCCACCGAGACCACCCGCGCCGCGATGGTGGACCTCGCCGTGGACAACGTGCTCGACGTCCTCGACGGACGCCCCGCCCGTACGCCGCTGCCCGGCACGAAGGGGGTGCCGGCATGACGGCCAGTCCGCTGTTCGACATCGAGGGGCGCGTCGCGCTGATCACCGGATCCAGCCGGGGCATCGGCCGCGCGCTCGCCCAAGGGCTGCTGGAAGCCGGCTGCACGGTGGTCCTCAACGGCCGTGACGAGGCGGTCCTGGCGCGGACTCATGCCGAACTGGCCGACAGCGGCAGCGTGTTCGCCCGGGCCTTCGACGTGACCGACTCCGCCGCCGCGGCCGACAACGTCGCCGCGATCGAGGCCGAGGTCGGGCCGATCGACATCCTGGTCAACAACGCCGGGACGCAGCGCCGCGCGCCGCTGGTGGACTTCACCGACGACGACTGGCAGCGGCTGATCGACACCAACCTCACCAGCGCCTTCGTCATGGGCCGGGAGGTCGCCCGCCGGATGACGCCTCGCGGCCACGGAAAGATCATCAACATCTGCTCGGTGCAGAGCGAGACGGTACGGCCCGGCATCGCCCCCTACTCGGCCACCAAGGGCGGGCTGAAGCTGCTGACCAAGGGCATGTGCGCGGACCTCGGCCCATCGGGCATCCAGGTCAACGGGCTGGGGCCGGGCTACTTCGCGACCGAGCTCACCGAGGCGCTCGTCGCGGACGAAGAGTTCAGCGCGTGGGTGCGGGGGCGCACGCCGGCCGGTCGATGGGGCAGGGTCTCCGACCTGATCGGCGCCCTGATCTTCCTGGCGTCGCCCGCGTCCGACTTCGTCAACGGGCAGGTCCTGTACGTCGACGGCGGCATGCTGTCCGTCCTGTGAGGTCTGTGAGGGAGCATCACATGTTCGCGTGCGTCGTCCACAAGGCGGGCGATCTTCGGGTCGAGGAGCTGGACGCCGTCCCTCCCGGCCCGGGGGAGGTCCTCGTGGCCGTCACCCTCGGCGGCATCTGCGGCTCGGACCTGCACTACTTCCACCGCGGCTCGGTGGGGGACTTCCAGGTCCGCGAGCCCCTGGTGCTCGGCCACGAGGTCGTCGGCCGGGTCGCCGCGCTCGGCGCCGGTACAGAGGGCCCGGCGGTCGGCACACCGGTAGCGGTCCATCCGGCCACCCCGTGCGGCGCGTGCCCGGAGTGCGAACGGGGCCGGCGGAACATCTGCGGTCGGGCACGCTACCTCGGCAGCGCCGCACGGATGCCGCACGTGCAGGGCGGTTTCACCCAGCGCCTGGCCGTACCCGCCGACCAGGTACGCGCGCTGCCGGCCGGTCTCGACCCGCGCCGGGCCGTACTCGCCGAGCCGCTGTCCGTCGCCCTGCACGCGGTGCGGCGCGCCGGGGAGGTGGCCGGGAAACGGGTGCTGGTCACCGGTGCCGGTCCCATCGGTTCCCTGGTGGTCGCCGCACTGCGCCACGCGGGAGCCGCCGAGGTGACCGTCAGCGACCTGCTGGACGCTCCGCTGAGCGTCGCCAGGAGCGTCGGCGCCACGGCGACCGTCCGGGCGGACCGTCCCGACGACCCGGCGTGGCCGGAGGACGTCGACGTCGCCATCGAGGCGTCCGGCTCCGGGGCGGGCCTCGGCACCTGCGTACGGCGGGTACGCCGCGGCGGCACGGTCGTCCTCCTCGGCCTGCTCCCACCCGGCGAGACCGGGTTCCTGGGCAACGTGGTCGTCACACGAGAGATCACCATGCTGGGGGCCTTCCGCTTCGACCACGAATTCGACGACGCGCTGTCGCTGCTGGCCTCGGGCCTGAACGTCGATCCGGTCGTCAGCCACACGTTCCCGCTGACCCGCGCGGTCGAAGCGTTCGACCTGGCCGGGGACCGCGCCGTGGCATCGAAGGTCCTGCTGGATCTGGGCGGCTGACCGGGGCGCCGAGCGCAGCCGCGCAGCGCCCCGAGAAGTCGGCCTGAGCGTCCCCAGAAGGCACCACGAATCCGCTCCACCCGACGCTGTGGTGCTTTCGCATGACGGTTCACCGGACAGACGCACTGCCCTCCCGCGAGCGAATCTTGCTCTTGTCTCCGGCGGCCTGGGGTGGCCGCCACAGATCGACGGGAGCGGCATTCGATGTCGGCAATCGCATCCCCTCGCCGGTGGATCACGGCACTCATGGTCACGGCGCTCGCTCTGCTGGGTCTCGGACTCGCCACGGCGCGGCCCGCCCAGGCCTTGGGCGCGGGCAGAGCGTGCATGTTCCGCGCCTCCGAAGGCGCCGCCAATCTCGGTCACGTCGGCTGGGCCTTCCGCGTAGGTCCGGCGGACGACTGGATCTACGGTGCGACCGAGAACGACAGCTGGAACTGGCAGCAGGAAAGCAACTACGCCACCATGCTGAACACCTTCCGCACCACCAACGGACCGCACTACTACGACGATTTCCGGTGCAGGAACACGGGCAACAGCTCGGTGACCGCGGCCAAGAACAAGGTGAACCAGGTCTACGGCCGGCCGTACAACGTCATCAACGACAACTGCCTGACGAGGTCCGTTGAGATCTTCAAGGCCTACGACATCAGCTTCAATAACCTTCCCCCCGCTCAGGGAGAGCCGCCGAACTTGTACTTCGGCATAATGCTGACGGATTTCGAAGGCGACAACTACCTTTGATCCGGACCGGCGCGCCGCCGCCCCGTTCCGCCGTCACCGGTGGACGGGGCGGTGGCGTGCAGCCGTAGCTCGACGTACGTGCCGTCCCCGAGGCCGGACTCCACGGTCCCGCTCCCTCCCGCCTCGGCCATCCTCGCCTCGATCGACTCACGGATCCCGGTGCCGGCCGCCGACGCGTCCGGGACGAACCCGCGGCCGTGATCGAGCACCGTGACGAGGTACTCGCCATCGGTCAGCTCCGCCCGTACCACCGCCCGGTCCACCGCCGCGTGCTTCTGCACGTTGGTCAGGGCCTCACGCGCCGCTCCGACGATCGCTTCGACCGTCGCCACCGACGGCGGCGGCAGTCCCGGCGCCGCCGTACGGAGCTGCTCGGTGTGGAGTTCCACCCGAAGCCCGGCGAGGGTCTTCTCCTCGACCAGCAGCCGAAGGGCCTCTTCGAGGTCGTCGCAGGGTTCGGCCTCGCCGTCCCGGACGAAGGCGCGCAGCCAGCCGGTCTCGGCGACCAGCCGATCGCGCAGGACGCCGTCGAGTCTCCGCTCATCCCGCACGAGGGTCTCAAGGGTCTGGAGGATCCGGTCGTGGAGGAGCCTCGCCTGCCGGGCCCGCTCCTGTTCCCGGGCGCGCCGGCTCTCCTCGTGGGCGAGCCGCGTGCTCAGCCGGTCCAGGTTCCGGCCGTCGCGGCGGAGCGTGTGGGCGACGATGGCGGCGATCGCGATGTTGCAGGCGTAGGTGAGGGAGTTCGGGATGACGTTCCACACGGGGTCGCCGAGCATCGTCAGCGCGGAACCGATGTAGCCGCCCATGAGCAGGCCGGTCCCGCAGGCCAGCGAGAGACCCGGGCGCAGCCTCAACCCGATTCCCACGCTGGTGAGGAGCGAGTAGGGGTACATGAAGTAGCCCCAGCTGTGGGCGTCCTGGCGCCGGGCCAGCACCGCGCCCACGAACAGGCCGGCCACGCACAGACAGACGTCTAATGCGATGAGTGCGGCGGGAGGGACACGACGCCGGCGTACGGCGAGCGCGACGAGGCACAGACTCTCGGCGGTGATCACAGCCGCGAGTGACACCACCGCCAGTGAATGCGGCTGACGAGTCCCGGCGGTGACCACCGCGACCCCGATCTGCACCAGGCCGCCCAGCCGGAACAGGACGAACGCGCGCATGAGGACGCGTTCGGCGTGTTCCGCTCCCGCGCCGGAGGACGGGTGTCCGGCGTCCGCTCGGTTCGCCGGGCTTTCGGCGTCGGATCGGCTCACGGGGCTTCCGGCGTCCGCTCGGTTCGCCGGGCTTTCGGCGTCCGCCCGGTTCACGGGGCCTCCGGCGTCGGCTCGGCTCACGGGGCTTTCGGCGTTGGCTCGGTTCGCCGGGCTTCCGGCCTCGGATCGGCTCACAGGGTGTCCGAGCCTGGCTCCGCGGCACCGGCTCGGCGCAGGGCGGCGCGCGTGAGATCCGCCTTGTTACCGACCTGGAGTTTGGTGCGGATCCGCTCCACATAGGTGTCGACGGTCGACTTGCGGACGTTCATGCGCGTGGCGATCTGGGCGTGGGTGAAGCCGCGGGCGATGTACGACAGCGTCTCCTCTTCCCGGTCGGACAGGCGAGGAACTGCCTCGATCGACGCCGCGGAGGCGGCCAGCTCCGCCTGGAGCAGGTCGGCCAGTTCGGCGGCCAGGAAGAAACCCCCGGCCGCCACCGTCATGACCGCCGAGCGGAACAGCTCGGGCGAGGACGACTTCGTCAGATACCCGGCGGCGCCGGCACGGATGGCGCCGATCACGTCGGCCCGCCGCGCGGACGCCGACATCACCAGCACGGGCAACCGCTCCGCGAACTCGCTGATGGCGGAGATCGAGGGCCGGCCGCCGTCCAGGTAGAGGTCGGCCACCAGCAGGTCGATGCGCGGGTCGTCCCTTAACGCGGCGCGAGCCTCGTCGAGCGAGGCGACGGACGCGGCGACATCGCAGTCGGGGAGGGCGGCGAGCATCGACTTGAGCCCGTGGCGGGCGATCGGGTGATCATCGAGAACCGCGATATGGAGCACGCCCACTCCGTCCGTCGCCGTCGCACCGCGTCGATTATCGCCTCTCGGCGTAGGGGAGGCCAGCCGATTACAGCCGCCGGCCGTGGGCGGCGGCCTCCTCCTCCAGGCATCGCCGGGCGTCGTCGGTCAGCGGCTCGTACCGCAGTTCCCGGCCGGGCCGCCACCAGACCTCGCCGCCGCGCCAGCCCGCCCGGCGCAGCGGCCCCTTGTCGACCTTGTTGGTGGCGGTGAGCGGCATGGCGGGCACGATCCGCACGAACCTCGGCGCCCACTTGGTGCCCAGGTCCGCCCGGCCCGCCAGGAACTCCGCGAACGCCTCCGGCGCGAACAGGCCGTCCAGCTCCAGGGCGGCCATCACCTGGTCGCCCGTACGCGGGTCGGGCACCGGATACACCGCGCACATCACCACGGGCGGCCAGCGGGACAGGATGCGCTCGACCGGCGCGGCGGCGAAGTTCTCGCCGTCCACGCGGAGCCGGTCGCCGCCCCGGCCCGCGAAGTAGAAGAAGCCGTCGGCGTCGCGGTAGCCGAGGTCGCCGCTCCAGTAGACGCCGTCGCGCAGCCGCTCGGCGTCGGCGGCGGGGTTGCGGTAGTAGCCCTCGAAGGTGACGCGACGGGCGATGATCTCGCCGATGGCCTCGTCCCCGTTGAGCAGTTCGCCGTCCGGGCCGAAGCGCGCCGGGGGACACTCCTCGCCGGTCGCGGGGTCGGCGACGGCGACGTCGGCGCCGCCCGGCGGCAGGCCCAGCGCGTCCGGCGGACTGTCCGGCGTCTTGCGGAGGGAGATCGCGCCCTCGCTCGACCCGTACGACTCGATCAGCCGGCAGCCGAACCGCCCGGCGAAGTCCGCCATGTCCCGGGCGGACGCCTCGGTCCCGAACGCCACCTCCAGAGGGTTGTCGGCGTCGTCGTCGCGGCGGGGCGTGGCGAGGATGTACGCGAGCGCGCGGCCGACGTAGTTGAAGTAGGTGACGCCGTAGCGCCGGACGTCGGGCAGGAACCCGGACGCGGAGAACCTGCGGCGCAGGGCGACGGCCGCTCCGGCACCGGTCGCCATCGCGAGGTTCGCCATGACCGCGTTGCCGTGGAACAGCGGCATGGCGGCGTACGTGACCGAGCCCGCGGTGATGCCGAAGGCGGGGGCCTGCCGGGCGATCGCGGCGAGGCGGCCCTGACCGCAGACGACCGCCTTGGGAGCGCCGGTCGATCCGGACGTGAACAGCAGGAGCAGGGGGTCGCGGGGCTGCGGCTCGGCAGCCGGGACCGGCTCCGCCGAGGCGAACAGGCCGGTGTGCCTCGCCGGGGCGAGTAGATCGGCGTGCTTCGCCGAGGCGAGCAGGTCGGCGTGGCCGGGGTCGTCGACGCGCAGCACGCGTCCGGGCGGCACACCGGTGTCGAGCCCGTCGAGCAGCGCGGCGTGCGCGGTGTCGGTGACGATGACCTGGCAGTCGGTGTGCCGGATGTCGTGGGCCAGCTCCCGGCCCCGGCGCGTCGGGTTGATGCCCACGATCACCGAGCCGGACAGCGCCGCACCGCCGATCCAGAACACGTAGTCGGGGACGTTGTCCAGCAGCACGCCGATGTGCGGAGGCCGCCCCGCGGTCAGGAGGTGCCGGGCGAGCGCGGCGCGGCGCCGGGACTCCCGTACGACGTCCGCCCAGGTGTGACGCTCTTCCTCGAAGAGCAGGCCGGTCCCGCCGTCGCCGGCGCGGTCCAGCAGCACACGCGCGAACGTCTCCATCGAGACGTGTCTACCAAGCGGTTGTTTTGATCGGCAAGAGTGACCTTCGTCGCGTCCGGAACCGGTCGCTCCACGGAATACCGCAGGTCGGCCCGGCATTGAACCAGTAGATCGTCAATTTGACGATATCCCACTGAAATGGGCAGGATTAATGACATGGACAGCTACCTCGTGACGCGCAGGCACATCGACCTGCTCCGTGTCACGTCCATGAGCTGTCGGCCGTGCTTCGGCCGCCCCGTCATCCCGTGACGGGGCGCTTTTACGGGTCTGAACACATCCTGAGATGACCGTCGGCGTCCTGCGACGCCGACGTCTTTTCGCCGCGCCATGCCGTCGCCATCGGCGCGGGCACTCACACGCTTAACCCTGGAGGAGAACTCCCATGCGTCCGTTGCGAGCCCTCGCGGCCACCGCCGTCACCGTCATCGCCGCCAGTGCCATGACGGCGTGCGGCGGAAGCGGCCCGAAGGCGTCCGCCGACAACCCGTACAAGCTGCTCCAGCCGGGTGTGCTCCGCACGGCCACCCTGACCGACGCGCCGCCGAACGTCTTCCTGAAGAACGGTAAGTTCACCGGATTCGACAACGACCTGCTGACCGCGGTCGCCGCCAAGGTCGGACTGAAGGTGCAGTTCGCGGGCACCGACTTCTCGGCCCTGCTGTCGCAGGTGGCGAACCACAAGTACGACGCCGGCAGCTCGTCGATCACCATCACCGACGCCCGCAAGAAGACCGTGGCCTTCACCAACGGCTACGACTTCGGCTACTTCGGCCTCGACGTGCCGGCCGGCTCGCAGATCAAGAGCTTCGACCAGCTCAAGGGCAAGCGCGTCGTCGTCGTCCAGGGAACCGTCCAGGACGACTACGCCACCAAGCAGGGCCTCAACCCCGTCCGCGTGCCCGACTACAACGGCGCGCTCAACCAGCTGAAGTCCAAGACCGCCGACGCCTGGGTCGCTCCCGCCGAGATCGGCGAGAAGACCGCCAAGGACAGCGGCGGCAAGGTCGTCGTCGCCGCGAAGCAGCTCAGCTCCGAGCCCACCGCGTTCGCCGTCGCCAAGGACAACCCCAAGCTGACCGAGGCGCTGAACAAGGGCCTCGACGAGGTCATCAAGGACGGCACCTGGACCAAGCTGCAGGAGCAGTACTACCCCGGCCGTCCGGTGCCGAAGGAGTTCAAGCCCGGCAGCGGCTCGGTGACCTTCCCGCCGGTCCAGGTCTCGGGGGCGCCGGCCGCGTCCCCGTCGGCCTGACCGGTCGATCGAGACGGACGCGCGCGGGCTGATGGGAGAAGGTAGATGGACCTGACGACCTTGTGGGACACCTTCTTCAACTGGCAATCGATGCGGCAGGCCCTGCCCGACATGCTCAAGACGGGCCTGCCGAACACCCTGATCCTGTCGATCATCTCCGCGTTGATCGGCACGGTGCTCGGGATGCTGCTGGCGATGGCCGGCATCTCCCGGCACCGCTGGCTGCGCTGGCCCGCGCGCGTCTACACCGACATCTTCCGCGGCCTGCCGGCCGTGGTCACGATCCTGCTGATCGGCGTCGGCCTGTCGCAGATCGGGATGAAGGTGTGGGGGCCCAACCCGTACCCGCTCGGCATCCTCGCCCTGTCGCTCATCGCGACCGCCTACATCGGGGAGATCTTCCGCTCGGGCATCCAGAGCGTCGACCCGGGGCAGCTCGAAGGGTCCCGGGCGCTCGGCTTCTCCTACTCGGCCGCCATGCTGCTCGTGATCATCCCGCAGGGCATACGACGAGTGCTGCCCGCCTGGGTGAACCAGCTGATCGCACTGATCAAGGACTCCAGCCTCGTGTACTTCCTCGGCCTGGCGGCCGGCCAGCGCGAGCTGTTCCGGATCGGGCAGGACGCCGCCGCGAACACCGGCAACGAGTCGGCGCTGCTGCTGGCCGGCATCTTCTACCTGATCCTCACCGTGCCGCTGACCCACTTCGTGAACTTCGTCGACCACCGGCTGCGCCAGGGCCGCCGCACGAGGACCGGGCCCCCGGACGAGCCGCTGACGGTGGCCGGCGAGACGCCGCTTCCCGCGACCAGTGAGGGCACGAAATGACCGAAGAGCAGCGTGCGGCCGTGCAGGAGGAGACGTTCTCCTCGGTCAGCCTGGCCACCCGCGACATCCACCTGGCGTTCGGGCACAACCGGGTGCTGCGTGGCGTCGACCTCGACGTCGGCAAGGGCCAGACCGCGTGCGTCATCGGCCCGTCCGGCTCGGGCAAGTCGACGTTCCTGCGGACCATCAACCGGCTGATCGAACCCGACAAGGGCGACATCCTCCTCGACGGTGAGAGCGTTCTGAACCGCGACCCCGACCGGCTGCGGCAGCAGGTCGGCATGGTGTTCCAGCAGTTCAACCTGTTCCCGCACATGAACGTCCTGCGCAACCTCATGCTGCCGCTACGCCGGATCCGCAAGCTGTCCGCCGACGAGGCCGAGCAGGTCGCCCGCCACCAACTGGAGCTCGTCGGACTGGCCGACAAGGCCGGCTCCCGGCCGGGCCACCTGTCCGGTGGCCAGCAGCAGCGCGTGGCGATCGCCCGTGCCCTCGCCATGCGGCCGCAGGTCATGCTGTTCGACGAGGCCACCTCCGCCCTCGACCCCGAACTCGTCAAGGGCGTCCTGAGCCTGATGGCCGACCTGTCCAAGCAGGGCATGACCATGGTCGTCGTCACCCACGAGATGGGCTTCGCCCGCGAGGCCTCCGACACCGTGGTCTTCCTCGACCAGGGCGTCGCCGTCGAGTCCGGCCCGCCCGAGAAGCTCTTCGACACCCCGGACAGCCCGAGGCTCCGCCAGTTCCTCAGCGACGTCCTCTGACGGCGGCCAGAGCACTCCGGATGGATCCACTGGCGATTGCTGTCGACCCATGACGGCAATCACCAGTGGATCGCTGTCTAATCGTTCGGTGGTTCGTCTTCCAGGGCGGCCTCGAGGTTCCTCGCGCGAGGCATACCGCGTTGGTACTGGGCGATCCATGTTCTTCCCTCGGCGGCGATCCCCTCTAGGACGTGCAGAGTGCGGTGCAGACCTGCGGCATCCAGGGTCGCCTGTGAAACCGTTCCTGGAGTCTCACCGTCCTCGAGTTCCTCCGTACCTGGTTCCACCACCGGGATATTGATCTCCTGCCCGTTGACGAGGGTGAGTTCGAAAGTCCGGTCATCGCGGCCAGCCTGGATCGCCCGTACCGCCGCAACCGCTTCGTAGCGGTAGTTGATCCGTTCCTGGTCGTGAAATGTGCCGTGCTCGAAGTCGAGGCTGACGGTGAACTGGCGAACCCCATCCGAGGTGAGGAGGAAAAGGAGAAGCCGATAGGCCATGTAGCGCCAAGGACCGCTCCGTACTCGTGCGCGTCTGGTCGATCCGGTCGCCGGTGCTTCGATGAAGGCGTAAGCGATGACGTTGCTCATGGCCAGCCGGTAGTGCTGCAAGGCCTCATTCAGCAGGACCTTCCGGTCGTAGTCCAGCCACGCGGCCATCTCCTGGTCTTCGGGTTTGTCGGCCAGTTTCTCTCGCCACCGGGCGAGGGCCGCAGCGTCGTCGGCCAACGTATGCTTGCTCTCCGCCGTGTCGGCGGCGTGCCGCCAACGCTCCAGGATGATGTGCAGCCAGGCATGAGTGGCGAGCCACCCGCCCCCGAGGCCGAGGGCCGTCGAAAGGGTTGCCCTCAGGGGACTGACCTGTACCGCGTCGCCCACTGCCCAGATTCCCCCGCCGGCGAGGGCGGCGGCGCCCAAGATCACCGTGGCTTTTGTGGGCGTGGGCGTCGAGAGTGCCTCCCGGTAGTCCCACAGAGTGCCCTTTTCCCAACGTTGTTTGATAACACCGACCCGGTGTCTGATCAGCCAGGCGATCTGTTCGACGCCGGTCCTCTGTTCCCGGTAGGTCTCGACGACCTCATCGCGGATACTCCTGCGGATTCCCGAGGTCGCATGGAGCCAGACGCTGCGCTCCACGCCGCGCGGGACGTATGTGGCGAAGTAGTGGTCGAACCGCTGGTCCACCTTCCTCGCGAAGCCGCCAGGCGGTGCGTTGGTCCCGTGATGCTGAGGGGCGTACTCCTGGTCCCTTGCGCGGCGTCGCACCGTGCGGAAGCGCCATTCGACGCCGCTGCGGGCGCCGATGTACCCACCGCTGATGCTCAGTAAGTATGCGAAGAGCGCAGCAAACCGCCCTGCCTGTGCCAGCAGGTAACCGATATAGATCGTTGTCACACCCAGGACGGCCGTCGCAGCCACGGCTTGTATCTGGATGGTGAGGGGTGCGGCGGTCGGCTGCACGGTGCGTTCCCGAGGCCCGGCCGGATTCGGCTCGAAGAACTTCCAGACCCGTTTGACTCGATCGTCGGCCAGCTGCTCTTGTTTGGCCTGCTTCAGAGCACGGCCCCACATCCGGTCCTCGATCGGCCCGTCCAGAAACACGGCCATGTGCCGGAGGATCAGGGCGCGCTGCGTTTCAGCGAGATCGTCGAACTCCTTCAGCGGGACATCAAGATCTTCCTTGGAGTCCTGTGCGGCCTTCAACAGGCGGTGGATGGCCTTTACGCCGTCCGCCCATTCATCGCTTTTGGCGATGGGGCATGTGTTCTTCGGGTCGCACAGCATGGTTGTCTCACCCTCCGACAGCTCATGCAGCGTTCTGCCGCTGACCAGAGCAAGCAGCCAGTAAAACCGCACTCGGTTGTTGACGTATTCGGTCATGGCGGCCTCGTGGATGAGCTCCCGTGCTGCTTCCGGCCTGCCGCCGTCGAGGTAATGGACGCCCTTCTCGAACTTTTCCTGAGGCGAGGCGTCCGGGGCGATCACGTATGTCTTGATGTCGCCGTGGACAGTGCCCGCCTGTACGCCGATGAACGCCGAGTCCCCGGCGACGTTCGTCGTGGTGGCGTCCGGATTCGTCATCAGAGGCTCTTGGCCAGGGTGATGATGGTTGCCACTTCTGCGGCCAGATCGGCCACGTCGCCGATGAGCCCGCGCAGCTTCTTGAGCGCCAGCACCAGCCTTCCCCTGCTCTGCGGCGTGTTCGTCTGCAGCGCCGCGTCGGCCTCGGTGAGTTCCGCCTCCGCTGCCGTAAAGGTGTCCTCGTCCAGGTGGCCGACCGCCCGTGCCCGCTGGAGCCGGGAGCGAAGGTCGGCGAGCGCCTGTGCGAGATCGGTCGGCGGGATTGGCTCGGGGCTGATCCGGATCCCGCCATGTACGGTGCCGGCCTGCACCATCACGCGCGCGTTGTCCTTCGCGACGTTCCGGGTCGTATGCATCGTGGGGCTCCTCCCCGTTTCGGGTGCCGTGGACTGGGCGTCGTCCTGGTCCTCGGTGGCAAGATCCTCGGCCAGGGCAGCGGCGAACGCGGCCGCGTTGGCCACCGCCCGTGGCTGCCACTGCTCGCGATCCGTGTCCTCCTTGGTGCCGTCGGCCCCGTCGCTGATCCCTCGGATCACGACCACCGGCAGCTTCCCGTTGAGATGGCCGGCCTGTGCTACACCGGCGCCTTCCATCTCGATCGCGAGTGCGTCGTTGTAGTTCGACTCGAGCCAGCGAGCGTGCCCGGAGACCCGGGAATTCAGAACCACCTCGCCGGCGGCGATCGGGCCGAAGTGGACCGCAGGAGCCCGGCTGTGAGCGGGAAGGCCACGCGCCCAGGAACCGGTGCGGGCGATGTGCCGGGCGATCTGGTCGGCGCTGTGCGAGGTCTCCCAGACGCGGGGACGGCTTTTGAGTCCGTCGTCCTCGCTCGTTCCCCCGTGGAACGCGTAGACATGCGTCGCTACGACCACGTCTCCGAGCGCGAGGCTGGAGCGCCGAGCGCCCGCCACACCGACGAAGAGCAGGGCGGCAGGTGTGAATTCGTTGATGGCGCGTTCGGCTAGCACCGCCGCGGACTGGTTGCCCTTGCCGACAAGGGCCAGAGCCACCTGGCACCGGCCGTCGGCGAGTCGGCCGACTTCAAAGCGGGTGCCCTGCGGATGCCGGTGCAGCTGCGGGTCGACCAGTTTCTCCCGGACGGCCTGGTACTCCAGGTCCAGCGCTGTGAGGATCACGATCGGGCGTCGGCTCACTTCGGCACTCCTTTCACGCTCGACGACTCGGCTGGCCGGACCATCGGTGGATACAGGACCTCACGCGGTCCGGCCTTGAACAGCCGCGCGGGTCGTCCGGTAGCGGATTTCCGTGCCGCCCCGACCGGGACGATGAATCCGTCGGTCTTCTGCACCTTGCGGTAGAAATTCCGGGGGTCGAGGGAGAGCCCCCATACCGCCTCGTACACCTCTTGGAGCTCGCTGATCGTGAAGGTCGGCCCGCAGAAGGCCGTCGCGAGCGCGGAATGCTCGAGCTTGGCGCGTGCGCGGTCGACGCCGTCCGTGACGATTTGCCGGTGATCGAACGCGAGCTCCAGTTCCCCGGAGAGCACCTGCTCGGCCCGTTGCCAACTCGCGTCGGCCGCATCCGTTCCGGCGGTCGGGTCCGGCAGTCGAGGCGCGATCGCCAAGTAGGCCACGGACACCACCCGGCCGCGAGGATCGCGGCCGGGGTCGCCATAGACGCCCAGCTGCTCAAGCCGAAGCGTCTCGACGTCAAGGTCGGCCTCCTCAGACAGCTCCCGGTGAGCGGCGGCGGTGATGTCCTCTTCGGCATGCCAGAGGAAGCCGCCCGGCAGCGCCAGGGCGCCCTTGTGCGGCTGGTGCCCACGCTCGACCAGTAGGACGTGCAGGCGTGACTCGCGCAACGTCAAGATCACCAGGTCGACGGCGAGCATGACGACCGGGTGCGCCCGCTGGTCATCGGTCATGAGGGAGAAGCTAGCTTTTTGTCACAATGACAGGAAGTGGCTTCGAGGTATCAATCACCGAACCCCTGACCGGCTGCAGGGTTTATCGACCGTCGCCGGTGGGTGGTTGGTTGATCTCGTTGATCATCTGGCGGGCGTGGTTGGGGTACTTCTGGATCAGGATTTTGAGGCGTGCGAGCTCGGCCAGTTGGCTGACGCCCTGGACGCGTAGGGAGTCCAGCGTCCTGTAATAGTCGTCCACTGCGCGTTGGAGACCGTACGGGTCGGTCATGGCTTGAACTCCGCCCATACTGTGCGGCCGACGGCGTCTCCGTTCACGCCCCAGGTGACGGTGAGGGCGGCGACGATGCCGAGCCCACGGCCGCCTTCCTTGTGGATGTTGGTTTCGCCGAACCCGGTTGGGCCACCGTCGTCGTGGACCTCCAGGCGGATCGTGTTGTCGGCGCGCTGCCGGGCCTCGACGGTGAAGGTCCCGCCGGGCTTTCCCGTGTTGGTGTGCTCCCATGCGTTGGTCGTCAGTTCGCTGGCGACGAGGGTCACGTCCGGCGCGCTGGGATGTCCGCCGAGGTGTGTGCGGAGGAATTGGCGGACCTCTCCGATCTGGTCGGCGTGTCCGTGGAAGACGCGCCGGTAAATGCAGGTGCCTGGTTCTTCCGGCAGCGTAGAGATCGTCATGGCATGTCCCGCCTCTGATTACGCAGCTCACAGGGATGGTCACGCTGAGCTAGCACTTAAAGTACGGGTACAGTACTTGGAGTACAACCGCTTTGGCATACGTGTGCCGCACAATTAGTGCGTGCGGTCAGGTGATCTGCCCCCGGAGGTACTGAGTGTTCGGCCTTGTTGTCCGCTTCACGTGCAAGGATCAAGCCAGTGCCGAGGTATTCGATCGGCTCGTGGCGGCCACCGTCGACAAGATCCGCACCAACGAACCGGGAACGCTGGTCTATGCGGTGAACCGGGTTGAAAGCGAACCGCTGCAGCGTGTCTTCTACGAGCTCTACCGTGACCGTGGCGCCTTCGAGGCGCACGAAGCGCACGAGCACACGAAGAAGTTCCTCGATGAGCGTGAGCAGTACCTGTCGGCCACCGAGGTCGACTGGCTGACGCTCCTGACGGGCAAGGGAACCACCGGGTGAGTACCGACTACAAGCAGGCGCTGGGTCGCAAGATCGCTGACCACCGCAGGCGACGCGGGCTGTCCCAGCCCGAACTCGCGCGGCTGATCGGCCGCTCGGTGGCCTGGGTCTCCCAGGTCGAGCGCGGGGTCCGCAAGGTCGACCGCATGTCGGTCCTGGAGATCGTCGCCGAGGCGCTGGACATCCCGTTGTCGGAGCTGGCGGCCGAGGCCCCGGTCGTTGCCGCGGTGAGTGACGAACCGCCGGAAGCGACGGACCTTCGGCTGGTGCTGTCCGGTGCACATGCGCTGCGGGCAATGCTGACCAAACCGGTGACACCCGATCTCTCAGCTTTGGGCGGCGAGGTCGACAAGGCGTGGGAGCTGACGCACGCCGGACGCTACACCGAGCTGACCGATCTCCTGCGGGACCTGGTCCCGCAGCTGGAAACAGCGGCCCGTACCGTACCGGAGGCGCAACGGGCCGAGCCGTTCGAACTACTGGCCACTGCCTACCATGCCTGTTCGGCGGCACTGGCCAAGTTGGGCGAGCCGGAGGCGGCCTGGATCGCGGCCGACCGGGCGATGACGGCCGCCGAACGCGCGGGTGATCCCCTTCTCGTCGCGGCCGGTGCGTTCCGGCTCGGGTTCGTCTTCCTGAGCGCCAAGCACTACGACCAGGCAGAGGAGACCGCCCGCACGGCAGCTGACGCGCTGTGGCCGATGGCCGATGAAGAACGGCCGGAGGCCATGTCGTTGTGGGGCGGACTGACGTTGCAGCGCGCGGTGACCGCCTCGCGTGCCAACGACGGTGAGGCCGCCTATACGCATCTGGAGCGCGCACAGGCCATGGCCGAACGGCTCGGCGAGGGACGCAACGATTACAACACCGAGTTCGGACCCGCGAACGTCGCCCTGCACGAGATCGCCGTCGCGGTGGAACTCGGCGACGCCGGCCGCGCCCTGCGAACCGCCGACCAGGTCGACACCTCCGGCCTGTCAGCCGAACGCCGCGGGCGCATGCTCATCGACGTGGCCCGCGCCCACGCCCAACGCCGCCAGATCGACGAAGCCGTCGCCGTGCTTCGCCAAGCCGAGGACATCACCCCCGAACAGATCCGCGCACACCCCCTTGTCCGCCAGCTCGTCTCCGACCTGATGACCATGCAGAACCCACCGAGCCCCGAACTGCGCGAACTGGCTCAACGGACCGGCGCATAGCCGTCGCGATACGGACCGACTGGCGGTTGCTGCCTCCGAGGGTCTTCTTTTTCGCCAGTGTTGCCGTCGCAAAAGGTGCGGACAGGGCGACATTCCGTCCACGGCGGCGTCAAGGTGTCCAGGGAGACGCCAAAGTGGCGAGCACGGCGGCAAAGAGGCTCAGTAGGCAGGGGCGGGCCGCCCGAGATGATCTGCGACGCTCCCGACGGCCTGGGCCGCGGACGGTTCCTTCCGACACGCTCTGACGGTCGCGATCAGGCTGCGGCGAGTCGTCGCGCGTGAAGTCCCGGCCGGGACCCGGCGTTGTTCAGGCGGGGATGCGGAGGGTGCGGCGCGACAGGCGGGTCACGAGGGCGTGGTCGATGTCGTGGCCGAGGCCTGGCTGGGTGAGCGGTACGGCGACGACGCCGCCGTTGGCGCGGACGGGCGGGGACACGACGGCGGTCTGGGCCGGTGTCTCGCTGACGTCGCTGGGCAGGTCGCAGCCGGGCAGCCCGGCCAGGGCGACGGCCGCTGCCTGGCCGATCCCGAAGCCCGCCGCGCCGCCGCACCAGCTGTCCCAGCCGGATGCGAGGGCGCGGTCGTGTGCGCCGCGGGCGGCCGTGAGGCCGCCCAGGCGGGCGATCCGCAGGCCGAGCATCCGGCCCGCGCCCATCGCGATCGCCGTGTCGACCGTGTCGAGGTCGGCGGGGTTCAGGCACACGGCGGTGTCGATCACGCGCTGCAGGCGGGCGTGGGCGGCCAGCTCGGCGCCCGCGAACGGCCGCTCGATCGCGATCAGTCCGTACGCGTCGAGCGCCTCGAGCGCGGCCAGGTGCGCGGGCTCCTCCGTGTAGGACTCGGCCGCGTCGGCCTGAAGGGCCAGCGCGGGGAACGCCTGGCGCACGGCGCGTACGGGCTCGACGTCCAGGCCGGGCCGTACGGCCAGCGTGACGCGGGCGTACCCGGCGCTGACGAGGCGGTTCACGCGGGTGAGGAGCACGTCCAGCATCGGCTCCGTGTCCAGCCGCGCGCCGGCCACGATCGAGGTGCGGGTGCCGCCGAGGGCGTGGGACAGCGGCGTGCCCTGCTTGCGGCACCACAGGTCCCAGCAGGCGATGTCGATGGCGGAGGCGGCCGCGTGGCCGCCGAGCCCGCCGACGCCGACGACCTCCTCCGGCAGCTCCCAGTCGAGGCCGAGCAGCGCCGGGCCGACGCGCTCCTCGATGTCGGCCCAGCAGGCGTCGGAGCCCGCGACCTCGCCCCAGCCGGTCGCGCCGTCCTGGTCGCAGACGCGGACGAGGATGCTCTCCGGCCGCCGGCCGTGGGGCATCGTCATGCGGTAGGCCTCGAACCCCTCGATGCGGGGCATGTCACCGTCCTCGTCTCGACATCACCTCTATGATCCACCAATCCCGGGCGTACGCGGGCGCCGCGGCCCCGCCGAAGCCGCGGGCCGCTCGCGCCGCCCGCGGCTCCACGGAGCCGTGGATCACCAGCTGGCGTGCAGCGGCTTGCCCTCCGCGTAGCCCGACGGGCTCTGCACCCCGACGACGGCGAACTCGTGCAGTTCCTCCAGCGTCCGCGCGCCCGCGTATGTGCAGGCGCTGCGCAGGCCCGCGATGATCGAGTCGACCAGGTCCTCCACGCCGGGGGACTGCGGATCGATGTACATCCGCGACGCCGAGATGCCCTCCTCGAACAGCGCCTTGCGGGCGCGCTCGAAGGGGGAGTCGTCGGCGGTGCGGAGCCGGACCGCGCGGGCCGAGGCCATGCCGTAGCTCTCCTTGTACAGCCGGCCGTCGGCGGCGCGCTGGACGTCGCCCGGCGACTCGTACGTCCCGGCGAACCAGGAGCCGATCATGACGTTGGCGGCCCCGGCGGCGAGGGCCAGTGCCACGTCGCGGGGGTGGCGTACGCCGCCGTCGGCCCAGATGTGGCGGCCGAGCCGGCGGGCCTCGGCGGCGCACTCCAGCACCGCGGAGAACTGCGGGCGGCCCACGCCGGTCATCATCCGTGTCGTGCACATCGCGCCCGGGCCGACGCCGACCTTGACGATGTCGGCGCCCGCGTCGACGAGGTCGCGTACGCCCTCGGCGGTCACGACGTTGCCCGCCACCAGCGGCACGCCGGGGTTCAGGGCTCGCACGCGCCGGAGCGCGCCCAGCATCTTCTCCTGGTGCCCGTGCGCCGTGTCGATGACGAGCAGGTCCGCGCCCGCGTCCAGCAGCGCCCTGGCCTTCTCCTCGACGTCGCCGTTGACGCCGATGGCGACGGCGATGCGCAGCCGGCCGTCCGCGTCGAGGGCGGGTTGGTAGAGCGTGGCGCGCAGCGCGCCCGTACGGGTCAGCACGCCGACGAGTCGGCCGTCTCCGTCGACGACCGGGGCGAGCCGGTGCCCGCGGGCGTGCAGCGTGTCGAACGCCTTCTGCGGGTCGACGTCGTCCGGGAGCGTGAGGACGTCGCGCGACATGACCTCCCGGAGCTGGGTGAACCGGTCGACGCCCATGCAGTCGGCCTCGGTGACGACACCGGTCGGGCGGTCGTCCTCGACGACGATCACCGCACCGTGCGCCCGCTTGTGCAGCAGGCCGAGCGCGGCGCCGATCGTGTCGGTCGGGCCGAGTTTGATCGCCGTGTCGACGATCAGGTGGCGTGTCTTCACCCAGCGGACGACGTCGGCGACGACGTCGACGGGGATGTCCTGGGGGATGACCGCGAGACCGCCGCGCCGCGCGATCGTCTCGGCCATGCGGCGGCCGGAGACGGCCGTCATGTTGGCGACGACGATCGGGATCGTGGTGCCGCTGCCGTCCGCGGTCGACAGGTCGACGTCGAGGCGGGACCCGACGTCGGAGCGGCGGGGCACCATGAAGACGTCGTTGTAGGTCAGGTCGTGAGCCGGTTGCTCACCGTTCAGCAGGCGCACGTTCGTCTACACCGTCCGGAGTTCTGGGGTGATCGGGCACGAGGAAGGCCGCCTTCCATTGTCGGGGATACCCGGATGTGCCCGGTTCAATGAGCTATGCCCGGTCCAATGAGCTGCGCGGAGTTCGGACGGGTCCGATGAGGCGCACTCCTCAGGCGCACAGGCCAGGCCGCGGTCGCCCGATGATCGAGCCGCCGGGAGGCGCCGCCACGTCGTCGCCCTGAGTCGCGGCGGCCGGGCATCGCCGCCTCCGCCCCTCGACGTGCGGCCGGTGGCCGGGACGAGCAGGACCACGAGAGATCCCCGTCTCATCCGCCGAGTCTGGCGTGTCGGTACGGGTTCCACGACGATCCCGGCAGGAAAGTTTCCTGCCAGGGTCATTGACCTTCCGTGATTTCCCCATGGAACACTTGACGTCTGAGCTGTCCCACCGCACTTTGCGGATCCGGCGCCTCCCCGGGCCGGTGGCCGGTGCACGGGTCCGCACCCCCTCGCTGAGAGGCATTCATGCAGTTCAGGGTCTTCCCCTCGATGGCGCCGCCGGATGTTGACCGTTCCGTTGGCGTCTCCGTGGTCCGCGCGGACGGGCGGAAATGGGCGGCCTCGCACGCTCTTCGAGCGACTGCATGTGACGAGCGTCGCCAAATACTCGTCGAACTGGTACGCGAGTACTGACGTGGTGATCTCGGACGTTGAGATGCCGATGGATCGTGTTCCGCGTCGATTTCGGCAGCGACGTCGCGCTTCACCGACACATTCGTGGTCGTTCAGCGAAGAAACACGAACAACGCTCCGTTTTCGCGGCGAACACGCCACTAATGAAATGATCATGCAAACAACTGCAGGACCATACATCCGAGGAGGAACCCAGTGCTCGATGCGGTCGACGCCGTGCTCGTACGCGAGCTGCAGCGGGATGGGAGGGCCACCTTCCAGGCGCTCGCCGACCGTGTAGGGCTGTCCCGCACGGCCGTGCGCACGCGCGTACAGCACCTCCTCGATTCGGGGATCGTGCGTGTGGTGGGAATCGTGCACGCGTCGGTGGTCGGGACCGGAGCGATCGGTCACCTGGCGATCGACGTCGACGGCCCGGCGAAGCAGGTCGCCGACGCCGTCGCGCGCAGGGCCGCCGCCTGGTTCGCGGCGCTCGCCGCCGGTGCGCACCCCGTCGTCGCGGAGCTGCGCGTACGCGACGACGCGGCCCTTGTCGAAGAAGTGGACGCGGTCCGCTCGCTGCCCGGAGTGCGCGGCATCGAGGTGTTCCGCGTGACGACCGTCGTCAAGGACGCGCACTCGGTCGTCACCGAGCTGCCCGACGTGTCCCTGGACGAGATCGACTGGCGGCTGCTCCGTGAGCTGACCCGTGACGGCCGGACCCCGTACACGAGACTGGCCGAGGTCGTGGGGCTCTCCCAGGCGGCGACGCGGGCGCGCGCCGTGCGCCTGATGCGCTCCGGGATCATCCACGTGACCGGCATCGTCGACTCGCAGGCCCTCGGCTCCGGCGAGCTCGCCGGGCTGGGCGTGCGGGTGTCCTCCGACATCGCCACGGCCGCGTCCCGGATCGCGGCGCTGCCCGGCGTCAACTATGTGGTGACCGGCTTCGGCCGTCACGACCTGCTCGCCGGAATCGACGCGACCTCCCGCGACGTTCTCCTGAGCACTCTGGAGGCGGTACGGGCGGTTCCCGGGGCGTGGGTCGGGGAGACCTGGCAGCATCTCGACGTCGTCAAGCGGGTCTACGGCGCGGAGCTGCCGTGACCGAGCCGAGAATGTCCGGCTGCGGCCCTTCCCGACCAACCCACCCCGGCCGACCTCCCGGTCTTCTAGTGATCATCTGACTGCCGGGAGAAAACATCGGCAACCCAGGATGTCCAGGCCAATTCCGGCTATGTCAACGACCAATCCAGTGGGTTGTCATACCGTCGTGGCATGAATCTGCGGCAGCTGCGCTATGTCGTGGCGACCGCCGACCACGGGACGATGACCGCGGCGGCGCAAGCACTCTTCGTCGCGCAACCCGCGCTGTCGCGGGCGATCCGGGAACTCGAGCGGGAGCTGGGCGTCGAGCTGTTCGCGCGCGCCGGCCGCGGCGTCGCGCTCACCGACACCGGTGAGGAGATCGTCCGGTACGCCCGCGACGCGCTGCGCGCGGTCGACGCCATCACGGCGGTCTCCGCCAAGCCGCCCGGCGGCCGGCCGGGCGCGCGGGCGGGGGAGCTGCGGGTCGCCTCCACGCTCACCCTGGAGCCGGAGCTGACCGCGCGCCTCCTGCCCGCGTTCGCCCGCGACCAGCAGGCCGTACGCGTCCGGGTGCTCCGCTGCGACGGCCGCGACGCCGTCGGCGCGGTCGTCCGCGACGGCCGCGCCGACCTCGCCCTGACGCACCTGCCGGTCCCCGGTGACCTCGCCGCGCACCCGCTCGAACAACGGGAGATCGTGCTGATCTCCCCGCCCGCCCTGCACGTCCGGGAGCCCGTCCCGGTCTCCGCGCTCGACGGCATGCGCCTGATCATGCCGTCCCGCGGCGGGCCGCGACGGGCCGAGCTCGACGCGATGCTGGCCCGCCTCGGCGTCCGCCCGGTCGCCGCGGTCGAGTCCGACGACCGCGCGTCGTGGCTCCCCTCGGTCCGTGCGGGCCGTGGCTCCCTCCTCTGGTTCCGCAATCAGGTGGAGGCCGCCGAGGGCGTCGTCGTGCGGTCGCTCATGCCGCCGATCACCGCGACGATCGGCCTGGTCCACGCCCGCCGCCCGCTCACCCCCGTCGCCCGCGACTTCCTGGCCTTCGCCAAGTCCCACTGACGGCGACGTATTCGCACAAAAGCGCGCAGACCTTGACATGGGTCGCACAGAACACGACACTCACGGCAGCCACGACAACGTTGTCATCGGTCTTTTCACCCCAGACCACCTGCGGCCCTGGAGGGTTGCATGCCCCGCCCCTCACGCCTTCTCGGCGCGACACCCATGGCCATCGCCATGGGGACCATCCTCATCCTCGGCACCGGAAGCGCGGCCCAGGCGGTCCGCGGTCCCGGCCGTTCCCCCGCCGCCTCTCCCACGACCCCCCTTCCCCAGCCCGCCCCCCGGTCGTACGGTCCCGCCGACGCCCTGCACGTGACGGTCGCCGGCGACGGGTCGAGCGGATACCGCGCCGAGATCCACGACGGCGCCCGGCTCATCACGACCCGCGGGATGACCGGCAAGTACGACCTGACCGCCGTGCCCGGCACCAGCCTCAACCAGCCGACCGGCGACGACCTGCTCGGCCACCCGACCGGCGACCTCGACTGGGGCGGCCCCGGCTCCGGCGACGGCGCCGTCGCGAAGGCCACCGCGCCGGACGGCGGATCGGCCGTCCACTGGACGCTGCCGGGAGCGGACAACAACACCTGGATCGAGGTCCCGATCGCCGACGCCAAGGTCGGCACCACCTACCGGGGGACGGTGACCCTGCAGGGCACCGGCACCGTGTACCTCAACATCTACGACGGCGCCCGCGACGTCGGGGGGACACCGGTCACGCTGACGTCGCAGCCGCAGACGCTCACCCTGGACGTGCCGATCCCCGAGCACTCGCGGACGCCGCAGTTCCAGATCCGCACCTCCGCCGCCGGGGACGTCGACCTGCTCGCCTGGAAGACCTCGGTGCGCGCGGTGACCCGGCAGCCCGTCACCGACGCCAATCGCGTCGCCAACCGGTACACCTCGGTGAGCTACGACCCGGCGACGGCGACGCTGAGCCTCTCCGGCGCCACGGACACGATCGGCTCGACCACCGTGACCCGGTCGGAGACCTACCGGTTCGTCGCCCCCAACGTGATCGACGCGCAGGTCGGCACCGCGGCGAGCGGCGGTCCGGCCGTGTACTGGTACACGCCGTACACCGACTTCAAGGTCGGCAAGCCGCTGTGGACCGGCGGGGGGACGACCTCGTACGAGAGCCCGAACCCCTCCAACGCGCTGCTGGACTCGCCGGTGCCCGCCCTGGGCGTGTCCGACGGGACGTACACCTACGGCGTCGCCGGCGCCGCGACGTGGGACGAGCCGCTGCCCGGCTACTCCGCCCCGCACCTGGTCATCGACGGCTCCCGCCTGGCCGCCCCGCAGATCGGCACGGAGGCCGACCCGATCGTGCTCGGCGACGGGCAGACGCGGTCGTTCCACAGCGTGTTCTACCGGTCGGCCGCCGGGCCGTACGGGCTCGCGCTCGGCGCCCAGCTCGCGACCGCCGAGACGCTCGGACTGAGCACCCCGGAACGGTCCATGCCCGCCTGGGGAAAGGCGTCCTCCACCGCGACGCTGCGCCGCGCCGCCGCGGACGAGTTCGCCGCCATCGCCAAGACCACCGCCTACTGGGCCCGGATGACGACCGCGAGTGGCGTAAAGGCCCTCGCCCCGAACCAGAAGTACGCCCACTTCGGGGCGACGACCTACATGCGGGACAGCTTCTGGACGACGCTCGGACTCGACGGCACCCCGTACGCGAAGGACACCGAGAAGGAACTGCTCGCGCAGTTCACCCGGGCGATCCCGCGATCGGGCGGCGAGGCCGGGCACGTGCCCGTGACCGGCGGTGGGCCGTTCTTCGGCGACGAGAGCGGCCTGTACTACCTGATCCGGATGTACCACGACGCGACGACGTGGGGCCTGCCGGCCAAGGACACCGCCACGGCGAACCTCGTCCTGGCCTACATCCGGGCCCACCAGGTGAGCGGCGGGGCGTTCGTGACCGCCGGGCCGGTCGACAACGCCGGCTTCCAGATCACGCCGGACTCCTGGCTGGACGGGTACCTGTTCCCGACGGGCGCGGTCAACGCGTACGACCAGGGGCTCTACGTCGTGGCGCTGCGCGCCGCCAAGAGCCTCGGCGCGGACGTGAGCGACGCGGAGATCGACGCGGCGACCGGCGTGTACCGCAGGCTCTACGACGACCACCTGGGGTACGTGCGGTGGCTGTCGACCAAGGACTTCAAGTCCCCGGACGTCCTGGTCGGGGACGCCCTGTCGCTCTACCTGTTCGGCAAGCCGCTACTGACCGACACGATGGTGCGGCGGACGTTCGCCGCGCAGGAGCGCACGCCGTACGGGATGAAGGTCCTGGCGAAGCAGGACGGTTCCGCGGTCCCGCCGAGCGAGTTCCTCACGCTGACCAATGACCCGAAGACCGGCCAGGTGATCGGGCTCGGCGAGCCGGCCGGCTGGTACCAGAACGGCGCGAGCTGGCTGCTGTGGGAGTACCTCGCGGAGTACTCGGCGGCGCGGCACGGCGTGTCCGCGGCGCGGGGCGCGATGCGCGACTCGATCGCGGCGGAGGTCGCCGTCACCCCGCTCTCCAAGGAGTTCAAGGTCACGCAGCAGAACGCCGACATCGCGGGCGCGGACCCCGCCTGGCCCTACCCCCTCGGCTCCAGCGGTCTCGACCGTCAGGGCTTCGGCTGGAACGCCGCCGTCGCGGCCTTCTCAAGGTGATGATCATGTTGAAACACCGGAGCGGTGTCCTCCTCGCCCTGCTGGCGCTCTTCGTCTCCGTCACCTCCGTCGTGGCGCCGGTCGCCTCGGCGCGGGCCGCCGGCACGACCGTCACCGTCGACGGGACGAAGAGCGGCCGGACGTTCGACGGGATCGGTGCGATCAGCGGTGGCGGCGGCAACTCGCGGCTGCTGATGGACTACCCCGAACCGCAGCGCAGCCGGATCCTCGACTACCTGTTCAAGCCCGGCTACGGCGCCTCCCTGCAGATCCTCAAGGTCGAGATCGGCGGGGACATGAACTCCACCGACGGCGCCGAACCCAGCCACATGCACTCGCCCGACGACCTGAACTGCGACCGCGGCTACGAGTGGTGGCTGATGGCGGAGGCCAAGAAGCGCAACCCGGACATCAAGCTGGCCGCCCTGTCCTGGGGTGCGCCCGGCTGGATCGGCAAGGGCAGCTTCTGGACCCAGGACATGGTCGACTACCTGATGAAGTGGCTCGGCTGCGCGACAACGCACCACCTGCCGATCGACTACCTCGGCGGCTGGAACGAGAACGGCTTCGACAAGACCTGGTACGAGAACCTGCACGCGGCCCTGCGGGCGAACGGCTACCCGACGAAGGTCGTGGCCGCCGACTCCGGCTGGGACGTCGCCGACGCGATCGCCGCCGACCCGAAGTTCGGCGCCGCCGTCGACATCGTCGGCGCGCACTACCCGTGCGAGGGCGGTGACGGCGGCAGCGCGAACACCTGCGACACCCCCGACGCCGCCAAGAACGTCGGCAAGCCGATCTGGGCCAGCGAGAACGGCTCGCAGGACTACGACAACGGCGCGCCGGCGATGGCACGGGCGATCAACCTCGGCTACGTCGACGGCCGGATGACCTCGTTCATCAACTGGCCGCTCGTCGCCGCGCTGCCGCCCGGCCTGCCGTTCCAGACCACCGCGCTGACCGTGGACGACCAGCCGTGGTCGGGCCGCTTCGCGATCGGCAAGCAGGCGTGGGTGACCGCCCACACGACCCAGTTCACCCGGCCCGGCTGGACGTACGTCGACAGCGCGAGCGGCCTGCTCGGCGGCGACCGCGCCAACGGGAGCTACGTGACGCTGAGGTCGCCGAAGGGACACGACTACAGCACCGTGATCGAGACGACCCGCGCCACCGCCGACCAGACCGTCACCTTCAACGTCGCGGGCGGGCTGTCCACCGGTGCGGTGCACGTCTGGTCCACCGACCTGGCGTCGAAGAACCCGGCGGACGACTTCGCCCACGTCGCCGACGTCACTCCCGCGAGCGGGACGTACACGGTGACCTTGAAGCCGGGACGCGTCTACACGCTGACCACCACGACCGGCCAGGGCAAGGGCACCGCGACGTCGGGGCCGTCGGCGGCGTTCGGGCTGCCGTACTCCGACACGTTCGACGGCTCGCGGACCGGCGCGATCCCCGACTACCTCGCCCCGCAGCACGGCTCGTTCGAGATCGTCCCCTGCGGCGCCGGGCGGCCCGGCAAGTGCGCCCGCCAGATGTCGCAGGTCAAGCCGATCGTCTGGCACGACAACGCGGCGACGCCGTACAGCCTGATCGGCGACGGCACGTGGACGAACTACACGGTCAGCGCCGACGTCATGCTCGAGCAGACCGGCTCCGTGGAGCTGCTGGGCCGGTACGGCGGGCGCGACTACTGGGAGGTCGGCCACATCGACGCCTACTATCTGCGGGTCACCGACGCGGGTGACTGGTCGATCGTGCGCGGCGACACCGGCGGCGGGCTGACGACGCTCACCTCCGGAAAGGTCGCGGCCCTCGGGCCCGTCAGCTGGCACCGCCTGGCGCTCACCTTCCAAGGTGACGCGATCACGGCGGCGATCGACGGGAAGCAGCTCGGCACCGCGCACGACTCCGCCTACGCCGCCGGACCGGCCGGCCTGGCGGTCGGCGTCGGCGACGGCGGGAACATCGGCGGCAACCTCATCACCGACCCGACGGGCGACCTGGACTGGAACGGCCCGTACTCCCTCGACGGCGACGTGAGCGGCACGGTCGAGAAGGCGACCACGCCGGACGGCAAGAGCGCCGTCCACTGGAAGATGGACGACGCCAAGCAGAACACCTGGATCCAGTACACGCCGAGCGGGCTCGCCCAGGGCACCTCCTACAAGGCGAGCGTCACCCTGCGCGGCAAGGGCGACGTCTACCTCAACTTCTACAACGGCCAGAGCGACGTGGGCGGCCAGGCCGTCCAGCTGAGCGACACGCCGCAGACGGTGGAGGTCAAGACGACGATCCCCGGCGGGGACATCCGGCCGCTGCAGTTCCAGGTGCGCACGGCCGGCGACGGGCCGGTCGACCTGCTGGCCTCCGACGCGGCGATCTACAAGCAGATCCCGGGCGCGGGCTGGCTGAACGCCCAGTTCGACGACCTCAAGGTCACCCCGGGCCGGCAGGCCACCGCCGGCACCGCCTACAAGCTGGTGAACGCCGCCACTGGCAAGGCCCTGGCCGCCGACGGTACGAAGATCGTGCAGGCCGCCGACACCGGGGCCGCCGCCCAGCAGTGGCGGCTGGAGGGCCACGGCACCGGATACCTGGAGATCGTCGGAGCGGGTGGCGAGGTCCTCGCATCGCCGTCCGGGGCGGCCGGCGCCCAGCTGGAACAGCGCGCCGACACGCGCGCGGACCGCGAGCAGTGGCGCTTCGTCCCGACCGGCGACGGCCACTACACGATCACGAACCGGGACAGCGGCAAGACCGCCGACGTCCGTTCCAAGGACGACGCGGTCGTCCAGAACCCCGCGTCGGGCGCGGCGGGCCAGCGCTGGGAACTGGTGCCCGTGCCCACGGCGGGCGCGACGTACCGGCTGCAGAACGTCGGCAGCGGCCTGGTGATGGACGTCGCCGGGCAGTCGCGCGACGACGGCGGCAAGGTCGTGCAGTGGACCGACAACGGCGGTTCCAACCAGCAGTGGCGGCTCAAGCCGGCCGGATCGCGTTACGTCCTCGTCAACGTCAACAGCGGCAAGGTGCTCGACGTCCCCGGGGCGTCCACCGAGGCGGCGACCGACCTGGACCAGTGGACCGACACCGGCGCCTCGAACCAGCAGTGGCAGCTCGCCCCGGCACCGGGCGGCGGGTACATGCTGACCAACGGCCACAGCGGGCTCGCCGTCGACATCTGGCAGCAGCGCAAGGATCCGGGCGCGGGCGTCCAGCAGAACACCCCGGGCGGCGGGCCCAGCCAGCAGTGGCGGCTGATCCCGGTGTCCTGAGGATCACGCGGGGGTCGTGCTGAAGGGTGTCCGGTGGAGAGATCCGCCGGACACCCTCCTAGGCCGGTTCCCGGGCGGTGCCGGGTTCCAGCGGTGGGGCGCCGATGGGGCAGTTGAACGGGCACTCCGGTTGGGCGGTGGCCTGCTCGGGGCGGAGCGCGTCGTCGCGGACGGTGAGGAACGTCAGCACCGCGCCGACGGCCAGCAGGGCCGCCGCGAACAGCATGGCGGAGTGGAAACCGTCGTTGAAGACGTGCGGATTCGCGTAGGCGTTCCCGGTGAGGCCGACGGCGGGCGGGACGCCAGCGACCGCGAGGAGACTCGCGGCGCGGGCGACCGCGTTGTTGACGCCGCTCGCGACGCCGGCGTGCCGGACGTCGGCCGTGGCCAGCACGGTCGCGGTGAGCGGCGCCACGGTCGCCGACAGCCCCAGCCCGAAGACCACGGTGGCGGGCAGCACGTCCCGGATGTAGGACGCGTGCGGGCCGATGCGGAGGGTCAGCAGCATCCCGGCGGTGGCGAGGACCAGCCCGACGGTCATGGGCAGGCGGGGGCCGACGCGCTGGGCCAGGGCGCCCGCGCGAGAGGACAGCAGCAGCATCAGCACGGTCGTCGGAAGGAGGCTCGTGCCCGCGACGATGGGGGAGTAGCCGGCCACGACCTGCAGGTGGACGACGAGCAGGAAGAACTGCACGCCCATCCCGCCGTACACGAGGAACGTCACGATGTTGACGGCCGTGAACTGGCCGGACTGGAAGATCCCGACCGGCATCATGGCGCTCGGGCCGTGCCCGTTGGACCTGCGCCGTTCGATCACGACGAACGCCGCGCCCGCCGCGATGCCGATCACGGCCGTGACGACGACGACCGCCGTCGGCGTGCCCTTCTCGGGTGCCTCGGTGAGGGCGTACGTGATGCCGGCGAGCGCGAGGGCGGCGAGCGCCGCGCCCAGTATGTCGAAGCCCCGGTGCTCGCCCTCGTCGCGGCTCTCCGGGACGTGCCGGGAGGCGACGAGGATGACGACGGCGGCGAGCGGGAGGTTCAGCAGGAACGCCCAGCGCCACCCGGCCGCCGCGATGATCCAGCCACCGAGGAACGGCCCGACCGCGCCCGCGACGCCGCCGAGCCCGGACCAGGCGCCGACGGCACGCGGCCGGTCGTCCGGCGCGAACGACGCCTGGATGATGGCCAGCGATCCGGGCGTCAGCAGCGCACCGCCCACGCCCTGCAGGGCACGGGAGATCACCAGAACCCCGATGTTCGGGGCGAGCCCGCACAGCGCGGACGCGATCGCGAACCACGCGACGCCGATCGTGAACACCTTCCGGCGGCCGAACCGGTCGCCCAGCGAGCCGCCGAGCAGGATCAGCCCGGCCAGCGTGAGGGTGTAGGCGTTGATGGTCCACTGCAGGCCGGCGACGGAGGCGTTGAACTCCTTGCCGATGCGCGGCAGCGCCACGTTGACGATCGTGGCGTCGAGCATCGCCAGGCTGGAGCCGAGGACGGTGGCGGCCAGCACCCAGCGCCCACGGGCCTCGGCCAGTCGCAGGTTCAAACGATCACTTCATCGGCATAGCACCAGCGCCAGTCCTCACCAGGCTCGAAGGACCGCACGATCGGATGAGAGGTCTCGTGGTGGTGCGCCGTCGCATGCTTGGCCGGTGAGGAGTCGCAACAGCCGACGTGCCCGCAGGTCAGGCACAGCCGCAGGTGAACCCACCGGCCCCCGACGCGCAGGCAGTCCTCACACCCCTCCGGAGTGCGCGCCTCGGGCACGGGCTCCGGCAACGTCGAAACGTGCTCACAGGTGATTGTCGTCATACACGGCATACTCGCACGCGGCCGTGTGCGGCGCTGCTACCAGTGGTCGAAACTCAGCGGCTCGTCCTCCGGCCGGTCCGAGCGCGACAGCAGCGCCAGGTCGGACTCCACCATCCTCGCGACCAGTTCCTCGAACGACACGGTGGGCTCCCAGCCGAGCTGGTCCCGGGCCTTCTTCGGGTCTCCGCACAGCAGGTCGACCTCGGCGGGGCGGGTCAGCCCCGGGTCGGCGATCACATGGTCCTGCCAGTCCAGACCGGCGGTGCTGAAGGCGAGTTCGACGAGGTCGCGCACCGACTGGGTGCGGCCGGTGCCGATGACGTAGTCCTCCGGGGTCTCCTGCGCGAGCATCAGGCGCATCGCCCGGACGTAGTCGCCGGCGTACCCCCAGTCGCGCCGAGCCTCGAGGTTCCCGAGGCGGAGCTCCGTGGCCAGGCCGAGCTTGATCCGCGCCACGCCGAGGGAGATCTTGCGGGTGACGAACTCCGCTCCCCGGCGCGGTGACTCGTGGTTGAACAGGATGCCGCTGACGGCGAACATCCCGTACGACTCCCGGTAGTTCTGGGTGATGAAGTGCCCGTAGGTCTTGGCGACGCCGTACGGGCTGCGCGGGTGGAAGGGCGTCCGCTCGTTCTGCGGCGTCTCCCGCACCTGGCCGAACATCTCCGACGACGACGCCTGGTAGAAGCGGATCTGACCGCCGCCGGGCGTGCGGGAGCCGCTGATCCCGCTGACCACCCGGATCGCCTCCAGCATCCGCAGCACGCCCATCCCGGTGACCTCGGCGGTGATCTCCGCCTGCTGCCAGGACATGGGCACGAAGGAGATGGCGCCGAGGTTGTACACCTCGTCGGGCCGCACCTTCTCCACGGCGGAGATGAGACTGCCCTGGTCCAGGAGGTCGCCGTAGACCAGCCCCACGTCGCCGATGTGCTTGCGCAGCCTCGACACGTGCGGGTTCGCCTGGCCGCGGACCAGGCCCCACACCTCGTACCCCTGCTCGAGCAGATGCTCGGCGAGGTACGAGCCGTCCTGCCCGGTGATCCCGGTGATGAGCGCTCGCGTGGTCAGCGGAACCTCCATGCTTACGGGGCTTTGCCCGTTTCGTGTGATCCCAGAGGTTAGCCGTCCCCGCCGGGCGATGGCGATAGCGCCCCACCGTGACCCGAATCAGATTCGTGTCGAGGGCCGGGACTAGGATGTCGTGGTGCGCGACGGGGAAGCTGAGCCGGGCCTGGAGGCGGCGAATGATCGCGCCGGTGGGAGGCCGGGCCGAGGTCCCGCTCGGCTGCGGCTCGGCGGGCGTGCCATCGACGACTTCGCCGTCATGGCCGTGGTCAACCGGACCCCCGACTCGTTCTTCGACAAGGGCGCGACGTACGCCTTCGACGCGGCGCTCGCGGCCGTCGACACGGCGGTGGAGGCCGGCGCCGACATCGTCGACATCGGCGGCGTCAAGGCCGGGCCGGGCGAGGAGGTCGGGGTCGCCGAGGAGCTCCGGCGGGTCGTCGACCTGGTCGCGGCGGTGCGCGAACGCCACCCGGGCGTGGTCGTCAGCGTCGACACCTGGCGCGCGGAGGTCGGCGAGGCGGTCGCGGAGGCCGGGGCCGACCTGCTCAACGACACGTGGGGCGGCCCGGACCCGCGGCTGGCCGAGGTGGCGGCGGCGTACGACATCGGCCTGGTCTGCTCGCACGCCGGCGGTCTGCGCCCGAGGACCCGCCCGCACCGGGTGGCCTACGACGACGTGGTGGCCGACGTCGTCCGGCACGTGACCGCCGAGGCCGAGCGCGCGGTGTCGCTGGGGGTGCGCCGCGACGCGATCCTCATCGACCCGGCACACGACTTCGGCAAGAACACCCGTCACTCGCTGGAGATCACGCGTCGCCTCGGCGAGCTGACCCGTACCGGGTGGCCCGTCCTCGTGGCCGTGTCGAACAAGGACTTCATCGGGGAGACCCTCGGCCGGCCGGTGGACAAGCGCGGCGTGGGGACGATGGCGGTGCTGGGGGTCTCGGCCTGGCTCGGCGCCCGGGTCTTCCGGGTGCACGACGTCGCGGGCGCCCGGCGGGCGCTGGACGCGATCATCGCCCTGAGGCGCGGCCCCGCCGCCACGCCCGAAGGGACGCACCCCGCCAACGCCTGAAGGGACGCAGCCCGCCACGGACGCGTCCCGGCGTCGGCCGAGCCGACCGCGTCAGCCTCTGCCGGGCCGGCGGGTCAGCTCGTCGCCGACTCGCGCTGACGGGCGCGGTAGGCGGCGACGTGCATGCGGTTGCCGCAGGTGCGGCTGTCGCAGTACCGCCGGCACCGGTTGCGGGACAGGTCGACGAGCACCCGCGAGCAGTCGGGGGCCTCGCAGACGCGCAGCCGGTCCAGCTCGTCGGCGGCGATGACGTACGCGAGCGCGATGCCGCCCTCGGCCGCGAGGTGCTCGGCCAGCCGTGAGCCCGGCGCGAAGAAGTGCACGTGCCAGTCGTACTCGTCGTGGTCGGTCAGGTGCGGTGAGGTGCGCGCCTCGGCGATGACCGCGTTGACCCGGTGTACGGCGGTCTCCTTGTCCTCGGCCGCGCGGAAGACCTCGTGGAGCCGGTCGCGCAGGCCGCGGGTGGCGGTAAGGTCGCCGGCGTCGAGGTCGTGCGCGTCGCTCAGCTGGTTGCGGTCGACGAACTCCTGCAGGGCGGCCAGGTCGGGCAGGTGCTCGGTCGCGGTCGCAGGTGGCCCGGTATTGACCAGATCGACGATGATCTGGAGTGCGTGTTCGGTGTCATGGCTGAAAAGCACTTCGACTCCCGTCCGGCCGACACGGTCGTGAAGTAAGTAGCGTACGCGCAAACGCTGCTTACTTCGAACCGCGGACCTCTCGCTCTACATTGTGACCTGCCCCACGACTCCCTTGCGCGAGGCGCGGGTGATTTGGGGAAGAGCGGGCGGGATGAGTCCGATGTCGCTTTTGGCGATCGGGCGTCGCGACGTCGCCTTATCGGGGGGTGGCGTAGAACGGGTCGGCGACGACGGGATAGAGGGCGTCGGCCTCCAGGTGTCCGACGGTCATCACCAGGTCCGAGCCGTCGAGGTCGTACGCCGCCGTGATCGGGCGGTAGAGCGCGTCGCACGCCCACGGCCGGTGGAACCGGCCCACGGTCGCGCCGTACCGGTCGTGGACGACGTCGTACCCGCCGGACGGCGCCGCGTCGAGGGAGAGGCCTTCGCCGAGTCCCAGGGCGAAGCGGAACTCCGTGGGCGCGTCCGGCCCGTGCAGCACCGTGATGAGGCGTACGCCCGTGGTGGTGGTCTGGGCGATCAGGTCGGTGTCGGTGTCGACGCCGGGGAAGACCCGAAGGCTCGGACGGATGGCGGTGACCGCTCGGTCGTCGCCGGGGCCGGGCAGCCCGATCTGGATGCGCTGGTTGTTCCAGGTCGGCACGGAAACGCCGTCGAGCGCCCGCGGGCCCCAGATGATGTCCTGATTGACCGCTTCGGGCGGCTCCGACCGGCCGCGGAGCAGGAGAATCTGGTTCGCGGTATCCGTCACCGTTACCGCGCCATCGCGCGCGTGTCTCATCCGAGTCCCTTTCTTTCGGGCTATTCGCGGTACGTCATAAGACGCCTATCTTCCCGGTCCGGTGGCCTTCTTCTATGACGAAGTTCGGATTTCCGTCGGTCGGGCCGGCCAAGGTACCAGTCGCCTTATGCGGTCACGGGGTGGTTTAGGAGGAATGTCCATAGCCCAGATCGGACATCCTCCTCCGCCGGAGATTATCCAGGTCGCGGCGTGGTGGGACGCGCGGACCCCCTGGTGTCGGCTTAATTGATCTTCTGGTATCCGTCTTTTTGGATGATTCGCCCTATTGCCCATAAAGTCGGCGGGCGGGGCGGCGATCACGGCGGAGGAGAGGTGCTGTCCGTAAACTGTGATACGGCGGATCAGGTGCGAGCCGAAGGAGTCACATGTCCGAGCAAGCGGAGATGTCGCAGGATCGGGCCACGACGGACGAGCCTCAGAAGATCGGCCGAGCCGACCCGGCCGGGCCTTCGATGCCGAATGGACCGGTGCCGGGCCGCCCGCAGGGGCCGGGTGCCACCGTACGCATCGTCGACCTGCCGGAGTCGGATCAGAAGTCGCTGCGTAGCGCCCTGCGTCACGACACGCCACTGCACGACCTGCTCGGTCTGGAGATGGTCGAGATCGGCGAGGATCACGCGGTGCTGTCCATGCCGATCCGGCCGCAGGCGTTCAACAGCACCGGCAACCTGCACGGCGGCGCCATCGCCACGCTCATCGACGTGGCGGCCGGCACGGCGGCGGCGCGGGGGAGCGGGTTCGAGCCGGGCCGGCAGAGCCTCGTCACCGCCGACCTGCACGTCCGGTATCTCGGTCGCCCGCACGGCGACGTGGTCTACGCGCGGGCCCAGGTGCTCAAGGCCGGCCGCCAGCTCATCGTCGTGGAGTGCCGGGTCACCGACGTGGAGGACCGCGTCATCGCCGCGGCCGACTTCAGCATGATGATCGTGCCGCTGCGCAAGCCGCTGCGGCCGGTCGCGTCCGCCAAGGACACCGACCCGGACCTGTGACGGCCGAAGACCCGGCGCGCCGAAGTGCAGCGCGCCGGGCCGGGTGCTCGGGTCAGCCCGGGTTGGCCGCCAGCGTGTTGAAGAACGCCGGCAGGTTCGGGCTGCCCAGACCCGTCGACAGGTCGAAGCCGGCCGTCGCCGGGTAGTACAGGTTGTTGCCCGCGACCACGTCGGTGTACGGCTTGTTGGCACCCCCCGCGCTCAGCGCGTGGTAGAAGGTGTCCGGGCCGAAGCAGAAGATGTGGGACTTCGCCAGCAGACCCTGGTTCACCAGCGCCATTCCGGCCGCCCAGATCGGCGCCGCCGCGCTCGTGCCGCCGGATGACACCCAGCGGCCCCGGAAGTAGATCGGCAGGTTGATCGCGGCCGCGGAGATGTCCGGCACCTGCCGGCCGCCACTGCCGGCGTACCGGTTGTCCGTGCCCGGCGCCTGCTGGTACGGCGGCCGCTGGAACACCTTGCTCACTCCGCCGCCGCTGCCCCACTGGTTCTCGCACTTGGACAGGTTCGACCGGTCGGACCACACGACCTCGCCGGTACGAGCCCCGTTCGGCGCCAGGTCGAGGCGGGTGCCGCCCACCGAGACGGCGTTGGGTGAGCTCGCGGGGAAGGACACGTCGAGCGAGCCGTACTGCCGGTCGGCGTACGCGCCGCAGTCACCGCTCGAGATGAACACCGACATCTGCTCGGTGGCGGTGAGGATGCGGAGGCTCTGGTCGATCGCCTGCATGATGGGCTGCGACAGGTAGCCCTCCGGGCCGCCCATGCTGATGCTGACGATGCTGCCCGGCCGCGACTTGTCGGCGTTGTCGTCGATGATCCGCTGGAGCGCGTTGTTGAGCGCGGCCCAGGAGTCGGCGCCGTTGCCGCTGTTCAGCAGCTCGGGGTCCTCCTGGTAGTCCACGATGCGCAGGTTCGGGGCCAGGCCCGCCAGCATCTGGATGTCGAGGGTGGCCTCCGCGCCGACCGCGGGCTCGGTCGCCCCCATGTTGACGTTGCTGAGCTGGATGTGGGCGCCGGTGCAGGCGACGTAGTTGGCGACGTCGTTCCGGTCGTACCCGTCCATCTCGACGAGGTTGACCGTCATGTTCTCGCCGCGCCAGCCCTGGCCCCACAGCTGGTTGAACCCGTACGCGGCGGCGACCCGCTGATTTGACGCGAACTTCTGGGGGAACCGCTGGATGCAGCGCCCCGAGCGAGTCGGGAGCGCGCGTCCGGGCGTCGAGGCGCCCAGCGCGCGGGCCTTGGGAGCGAGGCTGTAGCTCTCCAGGCCCGTGACGGCCAGGATGTACGGCTTGATCTGCTCGGGGATCTGCGGCGGGTGGTTCGGGTCGGGCGTGAAGTAGGTGCGGCCGTTCAGCTTGTGCGTGACGAACGAGGTGCGCAGCAGCTTGCCGGCCTGGCCGGCCTTGACGTCGAAGGTCACGCTGGTGCGCGTCTTGCTGGTCTTGGCCTGGATGTGGGCCTGGTTGAGGTAGGCCTGGACCTTCTGGAGCTGCTCGTCGCTGATGCCGAGGTCCTTGCCGACGTCCCCGGCGCGCTGGGCCGGGCTCTTGCCGTGCCCGAACTTCTTCCAGGCCTGGTCGCTGACCTTCAGCGTGACGCCGACGTGCAGCGTCTTGTTGTCCGGGACCTTGCCGGTGACCGGTGCCTTGAGCACCTTGTCCGGGATCCCGAGATCAAGGGTCGTGAACTTCCACGACACGGCGGCGGTCGGCGTGGCCGACGGCTTGCTGGAGTGCCCCGAACTCCCGCAGCCGCTCAGCACAGTCAGTGCGAGCAGCATGCTGAGACATGCGGTCCGGCGCTTACGCACGGATCTACCCCGTTTCGTCGTCTATGAAATTTCTCGAGCACGCACGGGCGGACCGTGCGTGAGCGCTCAGACGAGCGCGACGAAGCGCCGGTTCCACTCGTTCGGTTTGGTTTCCGGCTTCCAGGACGGCGGAGGCAGTCTGGGACTGATGTGACATCAGTAGCCGGATGACCACTCATGGTACGTGTGCTCGCATACCGTGACAGACCAGTGATGATCCTGGCAACAACTTCAAAGAAGCTCGAAGAGACGAGTCCGGCCGCGCACCCACAGGGCGCGCGGCCGGTTCCGGACAGCCTTTAAATCAGGGGTGAAGCGTTGGCGTATGCAGGGCGGCGTGCGCCTGTCGGATCTGCGGCCACGACTTCGGCTGAGACGTCGCGGCGACCGGCTGCGGCGGCGCGGCCGGACGTCCCGGGGTGAACAGCCAGGTCTGGAACAGGTCCCCGAGCCGCTGGCCGGACACCCGCTCGGCGTGCGCGACGAACTCCGGGATCGTCGCGTTGCCGTACCGCTTCTGCGCCGCCCAGGTGCGCAGGATCGTGAAGAAGGCCCGGTCGCCGACCTTCGCCCGCAGCGCCTGCAGGGCCATCGCGCCGCGGTCGTAGACGGCGTCGGCGAACTGGTTCTCACCCGGTCCCGGGTCGCCCGGCTTCACCTGCCAGAACGCGTCGTTCACCGGGTAGGAGTCGTAGGTCTTCTTGGCGAGTTCGGCGGCCGTGCCCTCGCCGTGCTGCTCCGACCACAGCCACTCGGCGTACGTCGCGAACCCTTCGTTCAGCCAGATGTCGCTCCACCGGGCGAGCGACACGCTGTCGCCGAACCACTGATGGGCGTTCTCGTGCACGACGAGGTACGGCCGAGGCCCGTTGCGGAAGCCGTACGGGCTGTAGAACGGCCGGGTCTGCGTCTCCAGCGCGAAGTGGGAGGTCACGTTCGGCACGTACCCGCCGGTCGAGGTGAACGGGTAGGGGCCGAAGATCCGGCTCTCCCAGTCGACGACCTCGGCGGTCTTCTCGACGCTCGCCTTGGCCGCCGCCGCGCGGTCGGCGGGCAGGTCGGGGCTGTAGGCGGTGATGACCGGGAGGCCGCTCTTCGTCCGGGAGCGGTGGACGTCGAACTTACCGATCGCGAGCGTCGCGAGGTACGTCGCCTGCTGACGGGTCTCGCGCCACCCGTACCGCGTCCAGCCGCCAGCGGTGCGCGTGCCGGTCGGCTCGCCGTTGCTGATCGTCTGCAGGCCCGCCGGCACGGTGACCTGGATGTCGTACGTCGCCTTGTCGAGCGGATGGTCGTTGCTGGGGAACCACCACCAGGCGCTCTCCGGCTCCTGCGCGGCGACCGCGCCGTCCGGGGTCCGGGCCCAGCCGACGTAGTCGTTGTACTTCTTCGTCGACGGGACGCCGGAGTAGCGGACGACGACGGTGAGCGGCCGGCCCTTGTGGAGGACGGCCGCCGGAGTGATCACCAGCTCGTGGGCACCGGACGTCGTGAACCGCGCCGGCCGCCCGTTCACCGTCACCGAGGAGACGTCGAGCAGGAAGTCCAGGTCGAAGCGGGTGAGGTCCTGCGTCGCCCGCGCGGTGATGGTCGCCGTGCCGTCGAGGCGGTCGTCGGACGGCTGGTACTTCAGATCGAGGCCGTAGTGGGCGACGTCGTAACCGCCGTTGCCGTAGTCGGGATAGTACGGGTCGCCGATGCCCGGCGCGCCCGGCCCGGCGTCCGCATGGGCGGCGGTGGCCGCCAGGAGGACCCCGGCGGCGGCCGCGACCGTGGCGGTCAGTCGTCTGCTGCGCATTTACTCTCCCGATTTCTCCATGTTTACCCGCTGGGATAATAGGGAGTTTCCGTGGTGCCTGGTCAACGGGTGACGGGCTCCAGCGTCGCGTTGAAGTGACGGAGGATGGGCGGGACGGTGACGAGGCGGTAGCCGGGGACGCTCTCGGCCCGCTTGGCCACGGCGGCGACCACCTCGGCGACGTACTCCAGGTGGCTCTGGGTGTAGACCCGGCGCGGCAGGGCGAGGCGGAGCAGTTCGTACGGGGCGGGCGTCCGGAGCCGCCCGTCCTCGTCGACCTCGCCGAGGAAGAGCGAGCCCAGCTCCACCGAGCGGATGCCGCCCTCGAGGTACAGCGCGCACGCCAGTGCGTGGCCCGGGAACCGCTCCGGCGGAATGTGCGGCAGCAGGCGTCCGGCGTTCAGGTAGACCCCGTGGACCCCCGGCGGCCGTACGGTGCCGACGCCGGCCGTGTTGACGAGTTCGGCGAGGTGCGCGGTCGCGTCGGCCCGGGCGCGCAGGTAGTGCGGATCGGTGACCTCGACCAGCCCCTGGGCGAGCATCTCCAGATCCCGGCCGGCCAGGCCGCCGTACGTGCGGAACCCCTCCGTCGCGGTCAGGATGAGCTCGCAGCGCTTGGCCAGGTCGTCGTCGCGGAGTGCGAGCAGGCCCCCGATGTTGGCGATCCCGTCCTTCTTCAGGCTCGCCAGGCAGCCGTCGGCCAGCCGGAACGCCGCTTTCGCCACCTCGCGGGGAGAGGAGTTCTCATGGCCCGGCTCGCGCTGGGTCACCAGCCACGCGTTCTCGGCGAACCGCCCGGCGTCCAGGAAGAACGGCACGGCGTGCCGGCGGCAGAGCCGCGACGCGGCCTCGAGGTTGGCCATGGAGACCGGCTGCCCGCCGCCTCCGTTGTTGGTGATCGTCATGATCACGATGCCGATGCGGTCGGCGTCCGGGCCGGTCAGAGCCGCTTCCAGCGCGACCAGGTCGATGTTCCCCTTGAACGGCTCGTCGCTGTCGAGGTCCTTCATCTCGAGGCAGGGCAGATCGCGCGCCTCGCAACCGGCCAGCTCGGAGTTGGCGCGCGTGGTGTCGAAATGCGTGTTGCTGATGGTGATCTGGCCCGGCTCGAGCAGCGCGGAGAACAGAATGCGTTCCGCGGCCCGCCCTTGGTGGACGGGGAAGATGTGCGGATAAGACGTTAGTTCGTCGACGACCTCACGGAAGCGATGGAACGACCGCGCGCCCGCGTAGCTCTCGTCGCCGACCGCGGCGGCCGCCTGCTGGGCGGCGGACAGGGCCCCGGTGCCGGAGTCGGTGAGCAGATCGATCGTGACCTCGTCCGCGCTCAGGTTGAACAGGTTGTGTCCCGCGCGGTCCAGTGCCTTCTCGCGGACCGCACGGGTGGTCACCGGAATCGGTTCGACGACCTTGATGCGGTACGGCTCCATGAGGGGCATGCCTTAGCTCCTTGCTGACCCGGCCTAATTTCGGGCAACCGGTAATGAGGGTTAGGAGCCTATCGGTCATCTAGCCCGTTTCTTGGACCCTTAACTCGTACGTAACTGAACTGCCTCAATTCCGTCAGTGCACGTCCTTCCGGTCAGCGAGGGAGCGTGATGTGTTCGTGGGTCACCGCCTCGATGTCGGAGGCGGCGAGGTCGAGCAGCCGGTGCGCCAGGTCGGACAGCGCCCGCGACGCCGCGAGCTCCGCGCCGATCTCCGGAACGTCCCAGTCGGCCGGGTTGCACCGCGCCTTTCCACGGCCGCGCGCCTTCTCGCTGTCCCGGGCGAGGAGCCGCGCCTCGGCGTGGGTCTGGCCTTCCTGTTCGTCGAGGTAGATCTCGACGGACCAGCGATCCTGCATTCTCATCTCCACCCTCCTTGGACGCCGGGCCTCACTACTACGAGGCTTCCGCCGGTCGGCGGACGAAGGCAGGGGCGAAGGTCCCTCATCGCGGTGCGCCCGCGCGTACCGGACGAATGCCGCGAAGCGGGCCTATGTAATGGGGATCTTCGCGTACCGTTGGCCGGGTCCTCCTGAAGTCGATCGATCGGGAGTCGCCCGGCCCATGGAGTCCCCCCATCGGTTCGAGATCCCCCGCCTGACCGCTCTCCTCCTGCACGCGCTGCCCCGGGTCGTCGAAGGCATGATCGCCCCCGTGGTGGTGTTCTACGCGGGACTCATCCTGCTCGGGCTGAACGGCGCGCTGGTGACCGCCGTCGCCTGGGTCTACGGCGGGATCCTCGTCCGCGTCGTACGGCGCCGTCCTGTGCCCGGCACCCTCCTGCTCGCGGCACTCGGCGTGACCGCCCGCGCCGCCCTCGCCGCGGTCACGGGAAGCGCCGTCGTCTACTTCCTCCAGCCCACCCTGGGCACGATGCTGGTCGCGCTGTCGTTCCTCGCCTCGGTGCCGCTCGGCCGTCCTCTCGCCGCCAAGGTCGCCACCGACCTGGTGCCGCTGCCGGAGGCGTTCCTCGCGCACCATCGCGTCCGCCGGTTCTTCCTGCGGATCTCGCTGCTGTGGTCCCTCACCTTCACGCTCAACACCGCCCTCAGCCTCTGGCTGCTGTTCCACCAGTCGATCGGCACGTACCTGTGGGTCCGGACCACGGCGGTCGCGCTCCTGGGGGCGGCCGCGGTGCTGATCTCGGTCTGGGGGTTCAAGCGCTGCGTGAGCCGCGTCACTGCGGTCCCCGCGCTGCCCGGCCCGGCTCCGTCCGCCGAGGTCCCCGCGCTGCCCGGATCGGCCCGGTCCGCGGAGGTCACCGCCCTGGGCCCGGCCCGGTCCGCCGACCTGGCGCTGCGGTGACGGCGACCTGACCTCGCCCATCGCGGCGAACCAACACGCCGTAGGTGACATCTCTCCTTATGAGGGCATCTCGCCCTCGACCCCCTGATCGCCATCGCATGTCGAGGGAGAGATTCGCGTGAAGCGTCGAGCGATGCTCACGGTCACCGGAGCGACGCTGCTGCTGTCCACGGGATGCGGTCCGTTCGGCTCGTCGGCCTCGCCGGCCACGGTCACCATCACACCGGCGAACGGCGCGGCCGACAGCCGCCCCGACCAGCCGATCGTCGTCAAAGCGGCCAAGGGAAGGCTGGGCGACGTCACCGTACGAACCGACGGCGGGCAGGTCGCCGGCACGTTCGACAAGGGCCACGCCCAGTGGACGTCGAGCGGGACGCTCAAGCCCGCGACGAAGTACACCGTCACGGCGACGGCGAAGAACTCCAGCGGTAAGGCCACCACGGCGAACAGCGCGTTCCAGACGCTCACTCCGAAACGGACGTTCGGCATCGCGGACATCACGCCGATGCCCGGAGAGACGGTCGGCGTCGGGATGCCGCTCATCGTCAAGTTCAGCGACCCGGTCTACAACAAGGCGAACGTCGAGCGGGCCATGCGGGTCACCTCGTCCAAGCCGGCCGAGGGCGCCTGGCGGTGGTACGGGAACCAGGAGGCCGTCTACCGCACCAAGGACTACTGGCAGCCGCACCAGACCGTGACGCTCACCGCCCACCTGACCGGCGTCCGCGGTGCCCAGGACACCTACGGGACCAAGGACTACAGCCAGACCATCACGATCGGCGCCTCCCACGTCAGCACCGTCGACGTGAAGGAGCACCAGATGAAGGTCACGGTCGACGGCCGGACGGCCAAGACCGCCCCGATCAGCGCGGGCAAGGGCGGAGCGGAGAAGTACACCACCACGAACGGCGTCCACGCCGTCATGGGCAAGCAGAGCCCCGTCACGATGACGTCCGGCTGGATGGGCGTCACGAACAAGAGCGACCCGAACTACTACAGCCTCACCGTCTACCAGGCGGTGCAGATCTCCGACAGCGGCGAGTACGTCCACTCGGCCCCCTGGTCCGTCGGCTCGCAGGGCAAGGAGAACGTCAGCCACGGCTGCGTCAACGCGCCCCCGGACTTCGCCAAGTGGTTCTACGACCTGTCGAATCGCGGGGACATCGTCAAGATCACCGGCACCGACCGCGAGCTGGAGCCGGACAACGGCTACGGCTACTGGCAGCTGTCGTGGGCCGACTGGCAGAAGGGCAGCGCCCTCCACTGAGCCTGCCGCCGAGTCCACGGCCCCGAGACCGTCCGGCCCCGAGGCCGTGGACTCGGCGTTTCCCTCGAGCCGAGGCGAGCGTCGGCGGGCCCGTCCTGGCAGGATGGCCCCGTGCTGGATGTGGTCGGATGGGTTCACGTGTCGGAGGGCCGGCTGCTGGCCGTACGCGCGCGGGCGCGTGACCGGCTCTACCTGCCCGGCGGCAAGCGCGAGCCGGGGGAGGACGACTGGACGGCGCTGTCCCGCGAGGTGCGCGAGGAGCTCGGGGTCCGGCTCGACCGGAGCACGTTCCGGGCGATCGGCGTCGTCGAGGCGCCGGCGCACGACCAGCCGCCGGGCACCCGGGTGCGGATGGCCTGCTACACCGCCGACTACGAGGGAGAGCTGTCGGCGACCGGTGAGGTCGACGAGTGGCTCTTCGTCGACCCCGCCGACCACCACCTGCTCGCCCCCGCGGTACGGGCCGCGCTGGAGCTGAGACGGTGAAGGTGAGCGTGGTCGTGCCGGTGTTCAACACCGGCGAGCACCTGGCCAAGTGCGTCGAGTCCGTTCTCGGGCAGACCCTCGACGACTATGAGGTGATCTTCGCCGACGACGGGTCGGACGACGGCACCGAGAAGCTCCTCGACGCGCTGGCCGCCGAGCACGACCGCGTCCGGGTCGTCCACCTGCGGCCCAGCGGCGGCCCCGGCGGGCCGCGCAACACCGGGATCGACGAGGCCCACGGCGACTACGTCTACTTCCTCGACGATGACGACTGGCTCGGTCCCGAGGCGCTCGAGCGCATGCACGCGATGGCGGTGCGCAACGACGCCGACATCGTGATCGGCAAGATGGTCGGGCACGGCCGTGCGGTGCCCCGCGCCATGTTCCGGAAGTCCCGCGACCGCGCCGACGTGCTGAAGGACGCGCTGTACGGCATCCTCACGCCGCACAAGCTGTTCCGCCGATCCTTCCTCGACGAGCACCGGATCCGGTTCCCCGAAGGGCCGGTGCGGCTGGAGGACCACCGGTTCGTCCTCAAGGCGTACTTCCGGGCCCGCACCATCTCGGTGCTCGCCGACTACCCGTGCTGCCACTGGGTGCGGCGCCCCGGCAGCTACTCCCGAAGCCGGCCGGACCCCGCGCACTACTACGGCGCGCTGCGGGAGGTCCTCGACATCGTCGACGAGCACGTCGAGCCCGGTCCCGACCGCGAGCGCTACTACGTGCACTGGTACCGCGGGAAGATCCTCAAGCGGCTGGGGGAGAAGAGCTTCCTGGAGGCCCCGCCGGAGTACCGCCGCGTCGTGTACGACGAGGCCCGCCGGGTGGTGGTCGAGCGGTTCGGCGAGAGCGTCGACCGGCGGCTGCCGTTCCGGATGCGCGTGCGTGCCGCGCTGTTGCGCGCCGACGCGTACGACGACCTGTTCCGGCTGGTCGAGGCCGAGCGCGACGTGGCGATCGAGACGGCGCTGGACGGGATGCGCTGGGACGACGCCCGGCTCGTGGTGCGGTTCACCGCGCGCCTCGTCGACGCGGACGGCACGCCCTTCGTCGTCCGGGACGGCCGGTGGGAGCCGCCCGTGCCGCTGCCGATCTCCGGCGGCCTGCTCGACGCGACGGGTGAGCACCGCCGGCTCGACCTGTACGTCCGGCGCCGGGAGGACGCGGCCGACCATCTCCTGCCGGTGACGGTCATCGCGTCCGAGGTGTTCGCCATGTCCGGCGAGGCCGTAATCGATCCCAACGCCGATCCGGCGCTGGCGCCCGGCGTCTGGGACTTCGTCGCCCGGCTGGACACCGGCGGCTGGATCTGCGAGCGCCGGCTGGAGGGCGGCGCGAGGATCGCGCGCCGGGGCCGCCTGATGCCGTACCGCACCGAGAACGGGAAACTCAGCGTCCGCGTCCTCGCCTCCGAGGACGAGCGGGCCCGGCCGGAGGGACCGCTGCTGCGGCGGGCGCTCAAGAAGATCCCCGGCGCCCGCCGCGCCGTACGCCGGCTGCGCGCGTGATCTGCTGCGATTCCGACGCTCCGCGTACACGGCACGGCGCGCTGTTGTATCGTCTCCGGGCCGGAGGTGATCATGACGAGATCGGTGCGTTTGTTCGGAGCGGCCGGGGCGATGGCCGCCCTGCTGCTGAGCGGTGCCTGCAGTGGCGACAAGGCCAAGGGTGCCGCGGCCGAATCGGGGAAGGTCAGCACGACCCAGGTCGTCGTGCTGAAGACGTACGACGCCGCGTCGGGCGCCCTGCAGTACCAGGGCACCAAGAAGGTCCAGGAACCCGATGACGCCATCGAGCCGACCGGGCCCGTTCAGAACGCCACCGTCGCCAAGGACGCCACCGTGCTCAGCGCGGTGAACATCTGCTCCGGCGAGGACGCGACCGTGGACGAGAAGACGGGTATCGGGACGAAGTCCTGCACGCTGCAGCAGCTCGAGGCCGCCGTCAAGGGCGGCGACCAGGTCGACGCCTACCTGACGATGAAGGGCCGCACCGTCACCAAGGTCGCCGAGGTCTACCACCCCTGAGCGGACGCCCGCCGCCGTTCGACCGGCAGCGGGCGTCGCCCGGACGCCGTCCGGTCAGACGGTGACGGGCTGCAGCTTCAGGCCGAGCGAGGCGAACTGCTCGGCCGGGTGGTGGTAGCCCCGCTCGATGTGGTGCACGCCGCGCAGCGTCGACGGGCCGTCCGCCACCGACGCGGCCAGGACCGCCGAGAACCCGGCCCGTACGTCGGGCATGGTGACGTCGGCGCCGGTCAGCTTCGAGACGCCGCGGACCACCGCAGAGTGCACCGAGTTGCTGTCGTGGAAGCGGCAGGCCGGACCGCCGAGGCACGCGCTGAACACCTCGATCTCGCAGCCCATCTTCTTCAGCGCAGGGACGTACACCAGGCGGTTCTCGAACACCGTCTCGTGCAGCACCGACATGCCCTCGGCCTGGGTGAACAGCACCATGAGCGGCTGCTGCCAGTCGGTCATGTAGCCCGGGTGCGTGTCGGTGTGCACGGCGGCCGGGCGCAGCCCGTCCGGCGCCGACGCGGTGATCCACTCGTCCGTGATCTCGAAGCGGGCGCCCATCCGCGCCAGCGTCGTGATCGCGGTGACGAGGCGGTCCTGCGTGCAGCCGTGCACGCGGACCTCGCCACGGGTGATGAGCCCGGCGACGAGGTAGGAGAAGGCCTCGAGACGGTCCCCGGAGAGCCGCGTCGACGCGCCCTTCAGCCGGTCGACGCCCTCGATGACGATGCGGCGGTCGGGGCTGAGCTCGATGTGCGCGCCCATCCGCTGCAGGAACAGCGCGAGCTCGACCACCTCGGGCTCCATGGCGGCGCCGCGCAGCACCGTCTTGCCCTCGGCGAGCACCGCGGTCATCAGCACCGTCTCGGTGGCGCCGACGCTGGGATAGGGGAGGTCGATGCGGGCGCCGTACAGACGGCTCGCGCGGGCGGAGATGCCGGTGTCACCGACCTCCACCTCCGCGCCCATGGCACGCAGCGCGTCGACGTGGAAGTCGACGGGGCGACGGCCGATGGGATCACCGCCCACGAGGGGGACGAACGCCTCGCCGGCGAGGTGGAGCAGCGGGCCGACCATGAGGATCGGAATGCGGTTCAGCCCGGTGAACGCCCTGGGGACGCGGGGCTCGGTCACCGCGCCCGGGGAGACCGTGATGTCGGGCCCGTTGCGTTCGACCGTGTGCCCCAGGGCCTCCAGCATCGCGCCGGTGATCTCCACGTCGCCCACCTCGGGGGCGTTGCGGATCGTGCTCTCGCCCTGGCCGAGCATGGCCGCGACCATATGCTTCGTGACACCGTTCTTCGACCCGCGCACGTGAATGTCACCGCGGAGCGGACCGGACGGTTCTACCTTCCATACCTCTTCAGCCACGCGGACCACTGTACGTGTGGAACGCGCCACCATCGACGGCGCGCGCCGTGGCCCGGCGAGGTGATCTCTCCCACCGGAAGCCGAGGTCGGGGGCCCGATCCGGTTCGCGAAGTGTCACAGCCAGCCGCGGCGCACGGCCTGCGCGCCCGCCTGGAAGCGGTTGTCCGCGCCGAGCAGGTTGAGGAGGGTCTTCATCCGGCGGCGCATGGTCCGGGTGCTCAGCCCGAGCTGGCGGGCGATCGCGTCGTCCTTCATCCCGGCGAGGAGCAGGTCGAGGAGCCGGCGATCGTCCTCCGTCAGCGGTGATGTCCGCGTCGTCGCGGCGAGGGGCGCGGCCGCCGCCCAGATGAACTCGAACAACTGGACCAGGGCGTCCAGCAGCGCGGACGGGTGGACGAGTGCGGCCTCGGTGGTCGCCTGCTCCAGTTGCACGGACACCAGGGCGGCGTCGGCGTCGGCGATGGCCAGCTTGACCGGGATACCGCTCGCCACCCGCGCCTGCTCGCCCTGCGCGACGAGCGCGTGGATCTCATCGAGCGCCCCGGGCTCTTCGATCGCCTCGGGGGCGTACACGGCTCGCCAGCGCACGCCGCGCTGCAGCGCGCCCGGCTCGACGGGGTTGGTCGCGGCGAGAGCGTACGGCGGCCGGTCGAGCATGCGCATGTCCCGCCGGACGGTGTGCTGCAACCGCAGGAATCGGCGGGCCACCTCGTCCCGCCCGGTCACGAGCTCGACGGCTCCGGCCTGCCCGACGCGCTCCCGGCGGTACAGCACGGCCATCTCGGCCGCCGCGGTCCGAAGCCGGGTCAGGTCCTGCTCGCGTTCGCGGATGAGGGCGTCGAGCGCGATGTCCGGCTCGGCCGCGGCGTAGCGGCGCGGGCGGCCGGACAGCCGGCTGACGAGGCCGCGGGCCCGTAGCCGGTCGAGCGCGCGGACCAGCCGGTCGGGCCCGCAGCCGAGGCGTTCGGCCAGTTCCTGGGCTGTCGCCTCGGGGCCGGCGAGCAGCTCTCGGTAGACGGTCTCGTCGAAGGCGGCCACGTCGAGCGGCGCGAGGATCCGGCCGTCCTGAATCATGCGCGCATCGTGTCCAGGATGTGCCAACGTCCGCAATGAGCCAAGTGAAAACGTTGTCGACTCTTGTCCGGAAACGTCACATTGAGCCGGTGATCAAGATTCGAGGGTGGCGATCGGCCACGGCCGCGGCGGTGCTGGCCGCGCTCCTTCCCGTACTCGGCGGGACCGCCCATGCCGCGAAGCGGGCCGACCAGCGGGTCATCGTCGAACTCGCCGCCGCATCGGGCGCACGCGCCGACGGCTCGGACGTACGGGCGCGGGCCGCCGCCGCCGGGGTCACGCTGCGGACGTCGCGACGTTTCTCCCGGCTCGTCGACGCGGTGGCCGCGAGCGTTCCCGCCGACCAGGTCGGCCGCCTGCGCACCCTGCCCGGCGTACGGGCCGTGTACCCCGACCTGCCGGTGAAGGCCGCGACCGACGAGAACATCGCGCTCATCGGCGCTCCCGACGTATGGCGGCGGAAGGACCGGCAGGGCCGCAAGGTCACCGGCGCGGGCGTCACCGTGGCCGTCGTCGACAGCGGTGTCGACGCGGGCCACGCCGACCTGGCCGGCCGCGTCGTCGGCGGACACGACTTCGTCAACAACGACGACGACCCGGCGGACGACAACGCGCACGGCACGCACGTCGCCGGCATCATCGCCCGGACCGCCCCAGGCGCCTCGATCACCGCGTACAAGGTGCTGAACGCCGACGGAAACGGCTACGAGTCCGACGTCCTCGCGGGCCTGGAGGCCGCCGTCGATCCGGCCAACCCGCACCGCGCCGACGTCGTCAACCTGAGCCTCGGGGCCTCCGGCGACGGCACCGACCCGCTCGGCCAGGCCGCGACCCGCGCCGCCCGATCCGGGGTGGTCGTGGTCGCCGCGGCGGGCAACGCCGGGCCGGGCGCGATGACGGTCGGCACCCCGGCCGCCGCCGACGGCGTGATCGCCGTCGGCGCCTCCTTCAGCGGCGTCAAGACGCCCGTCGCCCGGCTCACCCGCACCGGCGAGGAACTGCAGGCGACCCGTGCCGTCTACTCGGCGAATCCGCCCGCGAAGCCGCTCACCGGCACGCTCGTCGACGTCGGTGAGGGGCAACCGGCCGACTTCGACAAGGCCGGCGACGTGCGCGGCAGGATCGTCGCCTACGACGGCTCCGCCGACCATCCCCTCTGGGCCGACGTCCAGCGGGCGCGGGAGGCCGAGAGACGGGGCGCGATCGGCGCCCTGCTGTACACGACCGGCTCCGGCGGTGTGTCGTTCACCGGCCGGGCCGGCGTCCAGCCGGCCGTCCCCTCGACTCTCGCCTCCGGCGATGACTTCCGTATGGACCGGATCGTCGTGCTGGGCGTCGACCAGACCCAGTGGGCGGCACTCGGCGCGGAGGCCGCTCGCGGCAAGGTACGGATCACCATCACGGGCAAGGACGTCACCGACCAGATCGCCGGCTTCAGCTCACGCGGCCCGACCGCCCGGTACACCCTCAAGCCGGACATCGTGGCACCGGGCGTCGAGATCCGGTCGAGCGTGCCGAAGAGCCTCTGGGAGCCGGGTGAGTACCGCATGTCCGGCACGAGCATGGCGTCGCCGCACGTGGCCGGGGCGGCCGCGCTGCTGCGCCAGCTCGGCACCGCGGACGTCGCCGGGACGCTCGTCGGCACGGCCCGGGGCCTGGCCGGCACCGGTCCGCTGACGCAGGGCGCGGGCCGGCTCGACGTGTCGGCGGCGGCGGACGCGACCGTCACCGCACAGCCGCCCACGGTCTCCTTCGGCCTGGCCGACCTGCGCGACCGGACCACGACGGCGGCGACCACGGTCCGGCTGACCAACCACGGGCGCACCGCGTTCAGTGCGCGGCTCGGCGTCACCGCCGCGGCCGGCAGCCCCGGCCGGGTCCGGGTCAGCCCGAGCCGCGTCACCGTACGGGCCGGCCGCACGGCGACCGTCACCCTCACCGCGACGGCCGGACGGCCGCGCGCCGACGCCGACGTCAGCGGCTGGCTGACGGTCGGCGGCCGGCTGCGGGTGCCGTACCTGCTCGCCCTGCGACCGCTGCTGGTGCACACGACCCCGGACCCGGGCGACGGGCACGCCCAGGTCTTCGTGTACGCCCCGGCCGCCACATCCGGTCCGCCGGTCGTCACGGTGACCGCCCCCGGCGGGCGGCGCACCGACGTGACCACGACGCTCGACCACGACCGCTGGTACCGCGCGTCCGTGACCGGAAGCGCGGCCGGGATCTACCAGGTGGAGGCCCGCGCCGCCACGAGCGGCGGGCGGGCGCTGTGGGGCGCCGGCACCTTCGAGGTCGTCCCGCCCGCGGCGGCCGGCGGGGGCTGGCAGGCAGCCGGGCCGAACGCCGAGGCCGGCCTGCTGGCGACGTCACCGGCCGCGCCGGACCAGGTGGTGATGACCCAGGACGGCAAGGCGGGCGTCTGGCTCACCACCGACCGCGGCCGACGGTGGCGTCAGCTCGGGCGACTCCCCGTCGCGGGCGGCACGGGCACCGTCATCGTCGACTCACACGACGCCCGCCGGATGGTGTACGGCCTGAACGGCAGGCCCTACGCCTCCTCTCCGGTCGCGTTCGACCCGACGTACGAGGGCAAGGTGCTGGCCAGCGACGACGCCGGGCTGACCTGGCGGACGCTGCCGTTCCCCGACGTCCACCTGAACGCGTTCGTCGGCGACGGCGACGCCCTGGTCGCGGTCACCGACGGCGGGATCGTGACCAGCGGCGACGGCGGACGGCACTGGACGACTCATCCGGCGGCCGTTCCCGCGGGCGTGAACGGCGCCACCCTCGCCGGGGGCGACCTCTACCTGAGCGCCTACGACGGCGTCTGGGTGGTCCGCGACGTGACCGGCGACGACCTCGCTCCCGCCACGAGGGTGCTCCAGCCGGACGGCGGAGATGCCCCCATCGGGGTCGCGGCCGACCCGAAGCTGCTGGTCACGGTCACCACGAAGGGTGTCGTCCACGGGTCGGGCGACGGCGGGCGCACCTGGCGGGAGCTCTACCGCATGCCGAGCGGCTACGGGGTCTCCGTGCGGATCGCCGACGGCACCGTGTACGTGGGCGGCACCACGCGGGACTTCGCCGGGCGCGATCACGGCGCCGCATGGACCGTGCTGCCCAAGCCGGCTCGCGGGCCGGTCGACGTCGACTTCGGCAGGCTCGGGGACGCCACGGTGGTGTCGGCGCCCGGCGGCGGCCTGTACTCGACCAGGGACGCCGGCGCGCGCTACGACCGGATCGGCGTGCAGGGCACCTCCGTGTACGCGCTGGGGGTGAGCCGGCGGGCCGACGGCAGCGAGGCACTCGTCGCGGGCACGGACACCGACACGCGGCTGACCGCGCTGCCGACCGGGAACGACCCGGCGCCGGAGTGGGGCGCCAACGGCTCGGAGGGGGTCACCGGGGCGGTGGTCAGCGGCCTCGCGGTCTCGCCGGCGGACCCGCGGGTGGTCTGGAAGACGCGCGCCGACGCGTTCGGCGGGCTCCACCTGTCCCGCTCCGCCGACGGCGGTGTCACCTGGTCGGAGGTGGCAAAGGAGGCGGAGACGCCTACCACGCTGCTGGCACACCCCGCCGATCGCCGGACGCTCATCCTCGGGTTCACCTCGGTCGACGGCAGCGGGCTGTACGTCACCCGCGACGAGGGCCGGACCTGGCGCCGGTACCCCGTGAGCGGGCGGGTCGAGGCGCTGGCCGGCGACCCGCGTGACCCGGACCGCGTCTGGATCGGCACGCCGGACGCCCTCTACCGTTCCGATGACGGCGGCGCGCACCTCACCAAGGTCGCCGACGGCGCGGTGTCGGCGATCACGATCGACCCCCGCCGCCCCCGGCGGATCGTCGTCGGCGGTGTGACGCTGCGCATCAGCACCGACGGCGGCCGTACGTTCCGTACGGGTGCCGCCGGTCCGCTGACCATGCGGGTCTCCGCCCTCGTGACGTCGCCGCGCGACCCCGACGTGCTCTACGCCGGAACGTCCGCGCACTGGGCCGACGGCCTGCGGCTCGGCGGCCGGGGCGTGCTCCGCTCGGCCGACGGCGGACGGACCTGGACCAGCGTCTCGGCCGGCCTGCAGAACACCTCCGTGCTCAGCCTGGCCGTCGGCCCGGACGGCACGTGGCTTTTCGCCGGCACCGAACAGGGCGGGGTCCATCGCCTGCGACTGTGAGAGGGACGCGGCCGGGTCTGCTTCGATGACCACATGGACTTCAGTGTCGTCATTGGAAACTGGCCCGACCGCCCCCCGGAGGAGGCCCTGCACACCGCGGCGATCGCGGACCGGCTGCGGTTCCGGGAGCTGTGGATCGGCGAGACCGACACCTGGGACGCCTTCGCCCTGGCGTCGGCGATCGGCCTGGCCACCGACCAGATCGCGATGACGGTCGGCCCGCTCCCCGTCGCCGTCCGCGACCCGGTCATGATCGCGATGGGGGCCTCCTCGGTCGCCGCGCTCACCCGCAGGCGGATCGGGGTGGCGCTCGGTACGTCGAGCCCTCGCGTGGTCGAGCAGTGGCACGGCCGCTCGCGGGAGCGGTCCGCCACCGTCCTTGACGAGAGCGCCCAGGCGGTCCGCGGGCTGCTGGCGGGCGAGCGGGTCGACCTGGACGGCAAGGCCGTGCACACCCACGGCTTCCGGCTCAGGCTGGCGCCGCCCCAGGGGCCGCTCAGCGTGGCGGCCTTCGGCGACCGGGCCGTACGGACGGCCGCGGAGCACGCGGACCGGATGCTGATCGACATGGTCGCGCCGAGCGTCGCCGGCGACCTGCGGGCGAGGCTGGACGCGGCGGCGAAGAAGGCCGGCCGCCCGGCGCCACGGCTGGTGGCGTGGCTGCCCGCCGCGGTGGATCCGACGCCCGAGTCGTACGCGCAGCTGATGTGGAGCATCGTCCCCTATCTCCGGCTGCCGGGTTACGCCGAGGCGTTCGAAGGCGCCGGCCTGGGCGACGCGGTCGCCCTCGCACGAGGGGGAGCCGAGCCGAAGGAACTGCTGACCGCGCTGCCGTTCGACGTCGCGGGCCGGGTCGGCCTGGTCGGCGGTGCCGACGAGGTGCGGTCGCGGCTGCGGGAGTACGCCGACGTAGGCGTGGACGAGGTGGCGGTGGCGCCCGCGACGGGCGCCGACCCCGGGGGCGAGCGCACGCTCACGGCGATCCGGGAGCTCGTCGGGTAACGCGGCCGAACCGTCGGCCGGACGGCACGGGCCGCTCGAGATCGACGCGGATCGCGATGCCGGCGGCTTCGTGCGGGCCTGGGGGCGGCCGTCGGCGGGGCAGGGTGTCGACGGCGTCGCCCTCCACGGCGACCTCGTCGATGTCGCGGGCGCCGACGGCGACGGCCCTGGGCCGACCCGACGTCGGCGGCCGCGGCCGGCGTCAGCGGGCTCCGGCCGCCGAGGCCCGGCGCCGGCCATTGTCGGGGGCCGCGTCCCGTGGGATATTCCGAAAAAGGCGTTGCCTACGGTGCGACGGTTGATTCATTCTATTCCCGATTTCGGGGAAGAAAGGAGGAGGCAGTGCTACACCCGATCGAGCCGGCGGACGAGACGCCGAGCGACGCGCCGGCGGCGCTCACACCGCCGGAGTGGCGCTCACGCGTGTCCACCCAGGTGCAGGCCTGCGGTGACCCGGTGGAGTACGGTCCGGCCGAACACCGGGGGCGCGATCGAATTGCGGACGGAGACCGCCGCCAGGGCGAATGACGCCCTGGTTCACCTTCGGCCGCCTCCGGATTCCGGGAGCGGCCTTTTTGTTCGATAGGGGATTTCGGTGAGCGTACTCGTTCTGAACGCGTCCTACGAGCCCCTCCAGAACGTCGACGTGCGGCACGCGGTGCGGATGCTCGTGCGGGGCGTCGCGGTGGTGGAGGAGGCCGTCGAAGGCCGGCGGATCGGGCACTTCCCGTTACCGCGGGTGCTGCGGCTGGTCCGCTACGTCACCATGCGGTGGCGTCACGGGCACCGCCCGGCGTGGGGCAAACGGGGGCTCCGGCGCCGCGACCGCGGGCTGTGCGCCTACTGCGGTGGGCGGGGGAGCACGGTCGACCACATCCTGCCGCAGTCTCGCGGCGGCGGGTCGACGTGGGAGAACACCGTCCTGGCGTGCGGTCCCTGCAACAACCGCAAACGGGACCGCACGCCCGACGAGGCGGGGATGCGGCTGCTGGTCGAGCCGCGTATCCCCCACTGGAACGAACTGCTGCCGTGACCTCAGACGCGTTCGAGGACGACCACGGGGATCTCCCGTGAGGTCTTCTTCTGGTAGTCGTCGTAGGCGGGCCAGGTGGCGGCCATCCGCCGCCACAGGTCCGGCTTCTCCTCCGGGGTGGCCGTGCGGGCGCGCGCGGTGAACCTGTCACCGTGCACCTGCACGCCCACCTCCGGATGGGCCTCGAGGTTGAGGTACCACAGCGGTGGCTCGTCCGCACCGCCCTTCGACGCGACGACGAGGTAGTCGTCGCCGTTCTTCTGGTAGATCAGCGGCGTGGTGTGCTGCTTGCCGGTCTTGCGGCCGGTGGTGGTCAGCAGCAGGGTCACGGTGCCCCGCCAGTCATGACCCTCCGCGCCATCGGTCTCGACGTAGCGCCGTACGTGTTCTTCGCCGAAGAGCATCGTGAATCACACCCTCAGGTCGTGTGCCTCTTCGAGCAGAACGACTCGCCGGCGCGGATATTCCGGGCCGGGGGTACGAGGTGAGGAGGCGGGCCGTCGACGAGGCGCTCCCTGCCGCGCCGTCGGGAGGGACGGCGACGCGATTGCCTCGCCGTCCCTCCCCGGCGCGCCGCGGCCACGAAGCCGGATCGCAAGGGGATCACTGGAAGGACACCGGCCGTGCGACCGAGGGCAGAGTGAACCTAGCGCCAACGGAACCGACCGGAAAGGGCGTTCGGCCTGACAGTAAATTGCAACCCGCGTCAGCGTCCTCCGGTGACCGATTGACCCCGGGCGCGTCGCGCGGATCGATCAATGGCCGTCCTCTCTAGGGTGAGGCGTGCCCGACGGCCGCGGATCACCTTGGAGGCCCGACATGCGACAGGTCGCTCTCATCACCGGTGCGAGCCGGGGCATCGGCGCCGCCACGGCCCGGGAGTTCGGGACGCGCGGCCATCACGTGATCGTCAATTACCGGAGCGACGAGGCGGCCGCCCAGCGGGTGGTGAAGGACGTCGAGGCGGCCGGGGGCACGGCGCAGGCCGTCCAGGCCGACGTATGCGATCCGGCCCAGGCGGCCCGGTTGGTCGACGAGCGCGGGCGGCTCGACGTCCTCGTGTGCAACGCGAACATCCAGCCGCCCTTCGCCCCGCTCAGCCGCATGTCGTGGGATGCGTTCTCGGGCAAGGTGATGGCTGAGCTCGCCGCCGTCTTCCACGTCACCAAGACGGCGCTCGACGTCATGCGGGGGCAGGGCGGCGGCCGGATCGTGTACGTCTCCAGTGTCAGCGCCGACCATGTCCGGAGGGGCTCCATCGCGCATGCGACGGCGAAGGCGGCGCTCAACGTCTTCGCCCGCCATGTCGCCGCCGAAGCCCGTGACAGCGGGATCGCGGTCAACATCGTCGCACCCGGCGCGGTGCGCACCGACGCCACCAGGGACGTCCTGACACCCGAGGCCACAGCGGCGCTGGGCGACAGATCGGTCCTCGGACGCGTGCTCCTCCCCGAGGACGTCGCCAAAGTCATCGCCTCGGTCACCGACGGGGCGTTCCAGGCCGTCGCCGCCGCGCACATCGTGGTGGACGGCGGAGCCCAGGTGCTGCCGGGGAGACCGTAGGGTCGGCGGCGGGCAGAGAGCCGTCGCGGCGTCGTGGGAGAGACGGGCCCTAACGATCGCCGTCGAGGGCGACCACGGCGCTGATGGCGAGCAGGGCCGAGCCGGCGAGGCCGTCGAGGAGGCGACGGGCGCGGCCACCGCGCAGCACCCGCGAGATCGGCCCGATCGCGAGGGAGAAGGTCCGCCACCACGCCACCGCGACGCAGAGGAAGATGGCCGCGAGGACGACGGTCGTGCGCAGACGCGGCTCGTCGTGCGCCACGAACTGCGGCAGCAGGGTGAGGAACAGCAGCGCGATCTTCGGGTTGAGCAGGTTGGTGATCAACCCCTGCCGGAACACCGCCGCAGCGGTGCGCGACGCGGTCTGCACGCCGACCGCCGGCGCGGCCAGGCCCTCCCCGTCGCCGTGCGTCGCCGTCGCGGCCACCGGAATCGACGGCGCCCCCGTCGCGGATACGGCGTCGGCGTCCTCTTCGCCGTCGATGGACATGAGGGCCGAGATGAGCATGCGGATGCCCAGGTACGCGAGGTACGCCGCGCCGGCCAGCTTCACCACCGTGTACGCGGTCGCGGACGCCGCGAGGATCGCCGACAGCCCGAGCACCGCGGCCGTGGCGTGGATCGAGATGCCCAGGCAGCAGCCGAGGCCGGTCAGCCAGGCCGCGCGGCTGCCGGCGCTCAGGCCGTTGCGGACGACCAGGAGCATGTCCGGGCCGGGAGTCACGGTGAGGAGCGCGACGACCCCCAGGAAGGGGAACAACAGTTCGGGCACTGGCTCATCGTAGGTGGTCGGGTCATGCTCAGTTCGGCACTTTCCCGGTCTTCGTGGTGAGGGTGACGAACGCCGCATGACCCGGCCACCGGGGAGCGTTAGCGCTTGGAACGGTGCACGACCTGGATCTCGGTGAAGCCGGTGAGGCCCCAGGTGCCGTTCTCGACCCCGATGCCGCTCCACTTGAACCCGCCGAACGGCTGGTGCGGCGCGAGCGCGAGGTGGGTGTTCACCCACGCGGTGCCGCACTCCAGGCGCTCGGCGACCTCGGCGGCGCGGTCGGCGTCGGTCCCCCAGACGGAGCCGGACAGGCCGAAGTTCGTGGCGTTCGCGCGGGCCACCGCGTCGTCGACGTCGCTGTAGCGGAGCACGGGGAGCGCGGGTCCGAACTGCTCCTCGTCGACGATCCGGACGCCCTCGGCGACGTCCGTCAGGATCGTCGGCGCGAAGAAGTAGCCGGGGCCGTCGATCGGGCCGCCGCCGGCGGCCGCCTTCGCCCCCTTGGCGAGCGCGTCGGCGACCAGCGCGCTGACCCGCTCGTACTGCGGCCGGTTGTTGATCGGGCCGTACTGCACGCCCTCCTCGAGGCCGTTGCCGACCTTGACCGACCGCGCCTTGGCGGCGAGCGCCTCGACGACGTCGTCGTACAGCCGGTCCGGGACGTACACCCGCTTGATGGCCGAGCAGACCTGGCCGTTGTTGGCGAAGGCCTGGTCGAAGACCTTGGCGGCCACCGTCGCGGGGTCGGCGTCGTCGAGCACGATGGCGGGGTCGTTGCCGCCGAGTTCGAGGGTGGTCCGCTTGAGGTCGGGGGCCGCGGCGGCGGCGACCTTCTTGCCCGTCTCGATCGACCCGGTGAAGCTGATCTTGCGCGGTACGGGGTGGGAGGTCATCCACGCGCCGAGGTCGTCGCCGCCGCTGACGACGTTCAGCACGCCCGGCGGCAGGACGTCACGGAGCAGTTCGCCGACCTTGAGCGTGGCCAGCGGCGTGTACGGGGACGGCTTGAGGACGAGGGTGTTCCCGGCCAGGAGCGCCGGGGCGATCTTCCAGGCGGCGAGGACGAGCGGGAAGTTCCAGGGGGTGATCGCCGCGACGACGCCGAGCGGGCGGCGTACGACCTCCACCTTGGCCCGGTCGTCGTCCTGGATGACCTCGCGCGGGATCTCCAGGTCGGCGAAGTACCGGAGCCAGATGGCGGCGCCCATGAGCTCGATCCGGGCGTCCTGGAGGGGTTTGCCCTGCTCGGCCGTCAGGGTCGCGGCCAGGTCGCCTCCCGCCGCCGCCATCAGGACGTCGGCCGCGGCCTTCAGCGCCGTGCGCCGGGCGGCCTCATCGGACCGCCACGCCGGGTACGCCGAGGCCGCCGCGTCGAACGCCGCGTCGAGCTGGGCCCGCGAGCAGTCCGGCGCGGCGGCGTGCGGCGATCCGGTCGCCGGATCGATCACGTCGAACGTGGCCGTGGTCTCCACGGCCGTGCCGCCGATGGTCATCGTGAAGTCGGGCACGGTACCTCCTGGGGACGTCAAACCGAATAGCGTTCAGTCTGGCCCCAGGAGGTCCGTCTTGGCCAGAACCTACTTGCGCCCGACGACCTCGACGCGGAACGACGTCGTCGGCCCCGGAATGCTCAGCGAACCCGCCGTCGCCCGCGACCAGGCGGCCAGCCGCACGGCGCCCGGCCGTCCCTGCGCGACGAGCGGCACGAGGATGGCGGCGCTGCGTCCCGGCGCCAGCGACCCGAGGTCGCACCCCAGGTACTCGCCGTGACGCGCGCAGCCCTGTCCCTCCCGGACGCCCCACCCTTCCGGTATCGCGGCGACCAGCATCACGTGGTCCAGCGGCCGGTTGCCGTTGTTGGTGAGGGTCCAGCGCACGGTCTCCAGCTGACCCGGCGAGACCTGCCAATGCTCGGCCTGACCCGTCATGTGCATCGCGTACGACGGGCGGTCCGGCTGCGGCTGCTGCTGCGGCGGCTGCGGGTCGCCCGGCCGGCCGTGGAAGGGGCTCTGGGGCCGGGCGGGCTGCGCGTGCACCGGCCGGACGTGGATGACGTGCTGCGCGCCGGGCCGGCCGGCCTGCTGGTCCTCGGTCTGGACGTGGACGATGTTCCGCACATCCGGCTTGCCGGTCTGCGCGTCCACCGGCGGCGAGTGCACGGCGTTCGGAGCGGTCGACCGGATCGGCTGCGTTTCGGCCGGTCGCGAGTGCACGGCGTTCTGGGCGGTCGACCGGATGGGCGGTTCGCCCGGCCGTACGTCGGCGGCCTGGGCCGGTAGCGGCTGCGGATCCCCCGGCCGGGCGTGCGACGCGGCCAGGGCCTGCGGCGCGAGGCCGAGCAGGCCGGTTCCGAAGAGTGCGGTGATCGCGAAAGAGCGCATGACGTCCCCCCTGATGGTGATGGCGTCAGACGCTAGCCGTACGCTCCGGGGCCGGCCTCGTGGCCGCGCGCCACTTGGGCCAGTCATGGCGCGGTCACGGTGGTCGGTTGACACGGGTGGGTGGAGACCTGCCGCGATGGAGACGCCTGGGACGGCGGCGCGGCGCACCCGGTGGCCACGAGAGGTCAGAGAAGCGTCAACCGGCGCGTGGAGGATGTTCCTCTGCGCTCCGGGTCGTCAGAATCCGCTCATGCGATCACGACTACTCGTCACCGCGGTCGGCGCCGCCGCCGTGGCCGCCCTCGGCGGCCCGGCCGCCGCCGGCAGCACGCCCCCACCCTCCGCCGACGCCGCACATCCCGCCGGGGCGGCCGCCTCGGCCGTGGCCGCCCGCCCGAGGCTCACCGATCCGCACCCGTGCAAGGACCAGCCCGGATTCACGTGCTCCACCCTCCAGGTGCCGCTCGACCACCGTGGCAGGGTGCCCGGCACGCTCGACCTTCAGGTCGCCACCGCCGACAACGCCACGGCGCCCAAGGGCGTCCTGCTGTTCCTCACCGGCGGCCCCGGCCAGCCCGGCGTGCCGTTCGCCACCCGGATCGCCAAGCAACGCCTGCCCGAGCTGGCCAACGACTACCGGTTCGTCCTGCTGGACCAGCGGGGCACGGGGGAGTTCGGCGCGATCAACTGCCCGCAGCTTCAGGCCCAGGTCGGCAGCTCCGACATCGCCGCGCCCACCCCCGCCGCGATCAAGGAGTGCTCCGACGTCCTCGGCGACCGGCGCGGCCTCTACAGCACCGAGCAGACCGTCGCGGACTATGAGGCGCTTCGGCGGGCGCTCGGTGTCGACAAGATGGTCGTCGACGGCGTCTCGTACGGGTCGTTCACCGCAGCCCGCTACGCCGCCGTCCACCCGTCGCACGTCGGCAAGGTCGTCCTCGACTCGGTGCTGCCGCACGTCGACCCGCAGGCCGACGACGGTCTGTACTTCGTCGGTCTGCACGCGCAGGCGCGCGTGCTGCGCGACGCTTGCGCGACCGCGCCCGCCTGCCCGTCGGACCCGGCCGAGGACCTGGCGTGGGTGGTTCGGCACCGCCCGGCCGCGGACGGCGTGAAGATCTTCGACGCCATCGTGTCGTACGAGTTCCTGGACCCGACGTACCGCGACCCGAACCCACCGGGTCTGCCCGCCGGCCACGGCGACCTGGTCGGCGCGCTGCGGGCGGCCCGGCAGGGCGACCCGGCCCGGCTTGACGCGATCATCACCGACATGGCGCCCGGCGGGGACCCGGTGGCCTCGTACAGTTCAGGGCTGCACATCGACACGTTCTGCTCCGACAGTGTCTTCCCGTGGGGCCGGTCCGACGCGCCCCTGGCCACCCGGCAGACCGCGCTCGACCGGTTCCTGCGGCACACCGACCCGCGCAGCGTCTGGCCGTACACGCGGGCGACCTCGGCGGGGAGCGGCTTCACCCAGGAGTGCCTGCGCTGGCGGTCGCGCCCGGCCGCGGAGCCGCCGGCCCGGCTGCCGAACGTGCCCGTGCTGCTGGTGAACGGCGACCACGACCTGTCCACCCCGCTGGAGTGGGCGTACGAGGAGGCGACGCACGCGCCGAACGGCAGGGTCGTCGTCGTCAAGGGCGCCTCGCACTCGATCCAGAACCGCGAGCGCGGGCACGCCGGACGGGACGCGGTGATCGCGTTCCTCGGCGGCTGACCGCCCCGCGACGTCGTGAGGGGCCGGATCGTTCGTTCGACCGGTCCCTTCGACATCCCTCAGGGAGGATGGTGGACGCCGGAGGCGTTCGGCGGAAGGCCGTGGCCCGGCCGCTTCGGCCGAGAGAGGTCGGGACGCCTGGAAAAGGTTAGTGAAAGGTTTATGAAGCTTAGGGCAAGGTTGATGAAGCAGATCTTGTCGTGAACAGCGCCCGAAATCGGGATGAAGCAGGAGCCGATGCTGTGATGTGCGACTTAACCTCGGCCTGCTCACTTGAACGGGTTCTTCGGGGGACTACATGGGACTAATGGGCTGGCCGCTTATCGTCGTGGCCGTCCTGTTCGCCATCGGGGGCCCGGTGGCCTGTCTGTACCTGTGGAACCGTGTGAAGGGACGCCTCGCCGTCGTCGCCCGGCTCTTCATGATCGTCATGTGCCAGACGTTCGCCCTGCTCGTCGGCGGCGTCAGCGTCAACCACTACTTCGAGTTCTACGCCTCCTGGAGCGACCTGTTCGGCGGCGGCAAGGGCGGGGACACGCCGATCGAGGCGCTCGGCCCCGGCGCGATCGGCAGCGGCCCGGTGCGCTTCGACCGCACTCCCAAGCTCGATCCGGACGTCTACAGCGCCACGGTGACCGGCGAACGCTCCCATATCCGCTCCCGCATCCTGGTCTGGGTGCCGCCGGGCTACAACTCGCCCGCGAACGCCCACCAGACCTATCCCGTGGTGGAGCTCCTGCCCGGTTATCCCGGCACCCCCTCGACCTGGTTCCACGCCGTCCACGGCGCGAGCGCCCTCAAGCAGGAGGTGGCGGCGGGACACTCCCATCCGTTCATCCTCGTCGCACCGGTGACGACGGTCATCCACGGCCGCGACACCGAGTGCGTCGACTTCCCCAAGGGGCCGCGCGTCGAGACCTGGCTCACCGACGACGTGCGCCAGGCGGTCACGAAGGCGTTCCGCGCCGAGCCGGATCGCCGCGCCTGGGGTCTCATGGGGTTCTCCACCGGTGGCTACTGTGCGGCGAAGATGGCGGTCCGCCGGCCCGACCTGTTCGGCGCGGCCGTCACCATGCAGGGGGACGCCGTTCCCCAGACGCCGGAGGTCCAGCACGACCACGCCCTGAACGCTCAGAACTCCGTGCTCGACCTGCTTCGCACGCACCGCCCGCCGATCAGCCTCCTGCTGGCGGGCACCCGGCAGGACCGCCATTCCGACGAGGCGATCGACCAGATCATGCCGCTCATCCGGGCACCGACGACGGCCTTCCTGTACGTCCTGCCCAAGGGCGGCCACAACGCCTCGGTCTGGAACTCGATGCTGCCGAAGGCGTACGCCTGGCTGAGCAGCCGCCTGTCCGCGCCGCGCCCGTCCTGATCGACCGCGCGACCGCTCCCCGTCCCGGTGAATGACGAAGCGGCGGGCGCCAGAGGCGCCCGCCGCCGCACGGTCCCGGGTCTCAGAGCGTGACGAGACGCTGCAGGAGATCTCCGTAGGCCCGCAGCGCGAGGCGCAGGCGCTCGGTGTCGGCGTCGTCGCCCTGCCACCGCTGTTCGAGGCTCCGGCGCTGCTCGTCGAGGGCGGCGGTCAGCGCGCGTACGGCCTCTTCACACAGGGAACGGGCCTGCCGCACCGAGTCGCGGGGATCGTCGACGAACCCGGCCTTGACCTCGTGCCAGCGGCTGTCGAACCGGGCCGCGTCGCCGCGGCCGAGCAGCCGCTCGGCGGCCGTGCGAGCCTCGCCCGAACCGCCCATGCCCGGCCCCGCCGTACGGGCCTCGCCCGGACTGCCCGTTCCCGGCCCCGCCGTATGGGCATCGCCCGGACCGCCCATGCCCGGCCCGTCCGGGCGGGTCGTGTTCGGATCGCCCGTGCCAGGCCCGGCCGTGCGCGCCTCGCCCGGACCGCCCGCGCCGGGCACGTCCGTGCGGGGCGCGCTCGCTCCGGACCGGCCGCCCGGCGGACGGCCCGGAGATCCGTCCTCGTCGCGCTCGCGGGTGCGACGGGGAAGCGGAGCGGGTCCGCCGGTGTCCGTCACCGGGCCGGGCTGCGGCGGGACGATGGCCCCCTCCGCCGGTCCTGCCGTGGCGGCGCCGGGTCGGCCGGTCCGTTCTCCGGAGGAGGAGCCGACGACGCGGCCCTCGACGGCGTCGTCGGAGGGCATCCCGGCCACGGGGCGGTCGGTGGGGAGGGCGTGGCGCCCCTCGGGTCGATCCTGGCGTTCGCTCATCGTGTCCGCCCCTCCGCGACCTCGGTGTCACGCCGGGGCGCCGCGTGGCCACCGGCCGGCGTCGACGTGCGCCGGTCCTCGGCCGCCGTACGGGCGGCGTCCTCGCGGTCTTCGGGGTGCTCGCGGTCCTGCTGCCCGTCGCCGGACGCGGGCACCCGGCGGTCCCCGGCGGACGCGCGGCCCATGTCCCTCTCGCCGTCGCCGAGCAGATCCGCGAACAGGGCGCGGTAGTGGACCATGGCCTGGCGCAGATCCTCGGTGGTCGCCTGACCGGTGTCGGCTCGGCCCCGGATGTCATGTGCCGTCCGGTACCGGCCGATCGTGCCGCCATGCTCGACGGACAGGTCGGCGACCTGCTGCTCGTAGTCCTCGGTCGGGTAGCCGCGGTCCTTCATCGCGCGGACGAGAAGGTTGTCGGCTTCGGCGACGGCACTCCGGGGGGAGTCCACGAAGCGCTCCTGCATCCGCAGCCAGTCGGCGCGGTACCGGTCGCGTACGGGCGGGTCGAGGGGGTGGATCTGGAGCTCGCGGTGACGCTGCTCGCGGGCGCGGAGCTCCTGCTCGGCCTCGCGGACGCTGCCATGACGCTCGACGGCACGGTCGTATTCCGGCCCGAATCTCTCGCGCAGGCGGCGTCGCTGCTGCTGCCGTGAGGCGAGGAAACCCAGGGCCGCGATGACCAGAACCGCGACGATCACGATGACGGCCACTGCGGCGGTCGACATGATTGCCTCCGGTGGTGGGCTGTGATAGACGCCACGTGCCCGTATAAAAGAGGTCAAAACTCCTTGGGATAAACGGCGAAAGCCCGGACCCGGCCGCCGAGAGAGGCGGCCGGGTCCGGGCTTTCGATTACGCCTCGGCGTTACCGGGCGAAAGGTCCGCGAGAGAGCGCCCGGACGGTCAGACGGCCGGCGCGGGCTGCGACTCCGTGTCCTGGATCTCCGCGAGAGCGCGGGTGAAGTCCCGGGAGGACAGCCAGAGCTTGTACATGATCGCGAACTCGAAGACGAGCAGGAGGGCGGCCGCGCCGATGGTGACCGGGACGATCTGGTTCACCAGCGGCCCGATGATGAAGACCGCCATCTGGAACTCGATGCCGCTGATCAGGTGCGTACGGACGCGGTGGTCACGCAGCCAGTCGCGGACGCGGATGTACCACGCGAAGCGGGAGCGGAACTCCTGCTGCAGGTCGATGACCTCGGCGGTGCGCGCCTTGATCTCGTCCGGGTCGAGGTCGGGGTCCTCGCGCAGGAGGTCCTCGGCGAACACCGGCGTGTGGGAGGCGGTCTCCTCGATCGCCTTGGTGAGCTCACCGCGCATCTGGCGCCGGACCTTCGCGACCTGGAGGGCGTCGACGTAGCGGAGCATGTCGAGGAAGACGACCGCGACGCCGAGGAGAAGGTAGAGCTCCTTGTCGGTCGCGCGGTACTGCCCCCACATCAGGGCGAGGGTGCAGGTCAGCACGCGGACGCGGTCGAAGACATAGTCGAGCCAGCCGCCGAGGACGGTGCCGTTGCCCTTGAGCCGGGCGATCTTGCCGTCCATGCAGTCCAGCACGAAGCTCAGGTGGTAGAGCAGGGCGCCCACCACCAGCCACTTCCAGTCCGCCATCAGGAAGCAGCCCGCCGAGCCGAGGCCGAGGAAGAGCGCGCCCCAGGTGATCTGGTTCGGTGTGATCGACGTCCTGTTCGCGGTTCCGACGACGAGCCGACCGGCCAGAGGATCCACAAGGAACACGGTCCACCAGGCGTCCCGGGCCTTGAAGGTCCGGGACTTCACCTCTTCGAGCGTGAACTTCATACAGTTGGCCCCTTGGTCACGATGAGGAACGGCCCGAAATTCACGGGCCGTGGTGTTTCGATCGGTATTGGGTGAGACGCCCCCAGCGGTTGCTTGGTTTACCCCAGGTTTACGAAAACTTGGCCTTTTAGTCACACCTGAATGCCGTAACGGACGGACCGCACCGGACCGACCTGCGGGAGGTCGCGTGTGACGGGGCGGGTAACGTGCGCAGTGGGAGGCGATCAGCATGGAGAACAGGCTGTACATCGGCGGAGTGTGGGAGACGGCGAAGGCGACCTTCGACGTGACCGACCCGTCCACCGGCGAGGTCTTCGCCTCGGTGGCGGACGCCGACGCGGACGCCGCCGTACGCGCGCTCGACGCCGCGGCGGCCGCTCAGGCGTCCTGGGCCGCGACGGCTCCCCGGGAGCGGTCGGACATCCTCCGCCGGGCGTACGAGCTGATGCACGAGCGTGCCGACGAGCTCGCGCGGATCACGACGCTGGAGATGGGGCGGCCCCTCGCCGAGTCCAAGGGCGAGGTCGTCTACGCGGCGGAGTTCCTGCGGTGGTTCTCCGAAGAGGCGGTGCGTGTCGGCGGCGAGTACCGGATCGCGCCGGGCGGCGACTATCGCATCGTCACCACGCGGCAGCCGATCGGACCGGCGTATCTCGTCACTCCCTGGAACTTCCCGCTGTCGATGGTCACCCGGAAGGTCGGCCCGGCGATCGCCGCGGGCTGCACGATGATCATCAAGCCGGCGGAGGCGACGCCCCTGTCCGCGCTGGCCCTCGGCCGCCTGCTGACCTACGCCGGCCTGCCCGACGGCGTCCTGAGCGTGCTGCCGACGAACCACGCCCCCGAGGTGACCGACGCGCTTATCGCGGACGGCCGGCTGCGCGTGCTCTCGTTCACCGGCTCGACGCCGGTCGGCCGGAAGCTGATGGAGCAGGCGGCGAGCAAGGTGATCAAGACGACGATGGAGCTGGGCGGCAACGCGCCCTTCCTCGTCTTCGACGACGCCGACCTGGACGCCGCCCTCGACGGCGCGGTGCTGGCCAAGATGCGCAACACCGGCGAGTCGTGCGTGGCCGCCAACCGGTTCATCGTCCACGAGGCGGTGGCCGAGGAGTTCGCGGCCGGGCTCGCCGAGCGGCTCAGCGCGCTGCGGCTCGGCCCTGGACTCGACCCCGACACCCAGGTCGGCCCGCTGGTCGACGAGCGGGCCCGGGACCGCGTCGCCGGCCTCGTGGCCGACGCCGTCGAGCGCGGGGCGACCCTCCGTACGGGCGGGAAGGTGCCGGAGGGGCCGGGCTGGTTCTACCCGCCGACCGTGCTGAGCAACGTGCCGACGGACGCCCGCGTGATGCGGGAGGAGATCTTCGCCCCGGTCGCGCCGATCGCCGCCTTCCCCGACGAGGAGTCCATGATCGCCGCGGCCAACGACACCGAGGCGGGCCTGGTCGCCTACGCCTACACGCGGGACCTGAAGCGGGCGCTGCGGGTGGGGGAGGCCCTGGAGAGCGGCATGGTCGGGATCAACCGCGGGCTCGTGTCCAACCCGGCGGCGCCGTTCGGCGGGGTGAAGGAGTCCGGCATCGGCCGGGAGGGCGGTTTCGAGGGCATCGACGACTACGTCGAGCTGAAGTACCTCGCCGTCGACCTGTGACGAAAAGCCGGACGGCCCCGGAACGCGGGTTCCGGGGCCGTACGGACGGTCGTCACTGCTTGGGCGCCTTGGAGACGTACTCGGTCGTGTAGGTCTTGGACAGGTCGATGTCGTTCTTCTTGCCCTTGACGTTCGGCGAGAACTGCGCGAGGACGTTCAGCACGTTCTTCGCGCCGTCGGCGGACATGACGCCGTCCGGGGTGAACATGCCGATGCTGTCGGTGATCGCCTTCTCGTACAGCTTCGGGTCACCGCCGGCGTAGTCCGCCGGCATCTTCGCGGCGATCTCCGCGGGCTTGTGGGCCTTGATCCAGCCGAGCGTCTTGACGAACGCGTTGGCCAGCTTCTGCACGGTCGCCGCGTTGTTCTTGACGTAGTCGCAGTTCATGTACAGCGAGCTGGACGGGTACAGGCCGCCGAGCGCCGCCTTGGTGCCCGCCTCGTTCCGCATGTCGAGCAGGACCTTGCCCTGGCCGGTGCTGGTGAGCTTGGCGACGGTCGGGTCGGTCGTCATGCCCGCGTCGATGCCGCCGTTCTTCAGTGTGGCGATGAAGGTCTGGCCCGCGCCCGCCTTCACGGTGGTGTACCCGGAGGTCGGCACGCCGTTCTTGGTGGCCAGGTACTGCGTGAGGAAGTCGGTCGAGGAGCCGGGGCTGGTGACGCCGAGCTTCTTGCCCTTGAAGTCCGCCGGGGACTTGATCTGCCCGGCCTTGTTCGCGGCGACGACCTCGACCTCGCCCGGCACGTCGGCGAGCTGGACGACGCTCTCGACGCACTTGCCCTTGGTCTGCAGGTCGATCGCGTGGTCGTAGAAGCCGACGACGCCCTGGACGTCGCCCGAGATCATGACGTTCTCGGCCTGGGCGCCCGCGGGCTCGGTCAGCAGCTGGACGTTCAGGCCCTCCTGCTTGAAGTAGCCGAGCTGCTCGGTGAGCTTGGCGGGCAGGTAGATCACCTTGTCGATGCCGCCGACCATGATCTTGACGGTGCCGCCATCCTTGCCCCCGCCGCCTCCGGAGGAGGAGGCGCGCGAGTCGCGGCAGGCGGCCAGGGACAGGGCGGTCGTGGCGGCGAGCGCCGCCGCGGCGATACGGGTGGTGGTGCGCATGTGAGCTCTCCTAGGGGTACGTGAAGACGCCGATCCGGGGCGGGCCGGGAGTGCGGGGTCGGTCAGATCTGCGCGTCGTGGCCGACGGCCGGCGGGCGCCAGCGCAGCAGGCGGCGTTCGAGAAGGGTGAGGAGCCACTCGGCGAGCAGTGCGATCACTGTGATGATGATCATTCCGGCGTAGATGCCGGCCGAGTCGAACGTGCCCTGGGCGTGGTTGATGAGCAGACCGAGGCCCTTGTCCGCGCCGCTGTACTCACCGACGATCGCGCCGATGATGGCGAACCCGAACGCCGAGTGGAGCGAGGCGAGGATCCAGGAGGTGGCGCTGGGCACGACGATCGTCCGCAGGACGGCGGTACGGCTCGCGCCCAGGATCCGCGCGTTGTTCACCAGGTTGCGGTCCACCTCGCGGGCGCCCTGGAAGGCGTTGAAGAAGACCGCGAAGAACACCAGGATGAACGCGGTGGCGACCTTCGAGGACATGCCCAGGCCGAACCAGATGACGAACAGCGACGCCAGGATGATCCGGGGGATCGCGTTGGCGGCCTTGATGAACGGCGCGCACACGTCGGACAGGAACCGGCTGCGGCCCAGGATGATGCCGAGGATCACGCCGCCGACGCTGCCCAGCGCGAACCCGATCACGGCCTCTTCCAGGGTGTAGGCGATCTGCGTCCAGATCGAGCCCTGCGAGGTGCCGGTGGTGAACCAGTCGACGAGGCGGTGCCAGATCGCGCTCGGCTTCGAGTAGTAGAAGGGGTCGATCCAGTACGTCGCGGCCAGCTCCCACGAGCCGAGCACGGCGACGACGAGCAGGACCCGTACGGCGTTGACGGTGAAGGACCGGCGGCGGCCCACGGCGCGGGCCTGGGCGACGGCCGTCGCCTGGTCGTCCAGCTCAAGCAGCATTGCCGGCACCCCTCTCGCGGGTGATCTGGACCTCTTCACGGAGCGACTCCCACACCTCGCGGTAGATCTCGAGGAATTCGGGGGTGAGCCGGATCTCCTCGGCGTCGCGCGGGCGCTTCAGCGGCACCTCGAAGGAGGCCTTGACGGTGGCGGGGCTCGCGGTCATGACGGCGACCCGGTCCGCGAGCACGATCGCCTCTTCCAGGTCGTGCGTGACGAAGACGACGGCGGCGCCGCCGCCCTGCCCACCGGCCTCGTCACCGGTCCACAGGCGAAGCAGCTCGTCCTGCATCAGGCTGCGGGTCTGCACGTCGAGCGCGGAGAACGGCTCGTCCATCAGCAGGATCGAGGGCTCGTTGACGAGCGTCTGGGCGAGGGCGACGCGCTTGCGCATGCCGCCGGACAGCTGGTGCGGGTAGTAGGACTCGAACCCGCCCAGGCCGACCCGGCGTACCCAGTCGCGGGCCTGTTCCCGGGCGTGCCGCTTGCCGACGCCGCGGTACCGGGGGCCGGTGGCGACGTTGTCGAGCACGGTGCGCCAGGGCAGCACGGCGTCGGTCTGGAACATGTACCCGACCCCGTCCGGGATGCCGGCGACCGGGCTGCCGTACACCAGGACCTCGCCCGCCGAGGGGGGCTCGAGACCGGAGACGAGAGACAGGGTGGTCGACTTGCCGCATCCGGTGGGGCCGACCACGGCGACGAACTCACCGGCGCGTACGGTCAGGTCGAGGTTGCGAACGGCGGTGTGCACGCCACCCGACGATGAGCGGAAACGCTTGGTCGCGTCGCGGAGCTCGATCGCGGGGCCGTCAGGCTCTGCTTGCGTTGGCATGCACGGAGGTTACGAGTGCGTTTCCGCGCCGTTAAGCCTTGCTCGCGATGTAATCGCAAGCCGTGTTTCCGGAGCTTATTGGCCTTAGCGGCGTTTTCCGCGTTTTGCTCACGCGGGGTGGGAGCCGACGGCGCGGTTTCGGCTACCGTGCACGTCATGTCGCCCGGGATCCGGATCCGCTTCGCGCACCAGGTGCTGATCTTGCAGATCAGCGTGGTCGTGCTCGTCGCGCTGGTCGGGTACGGGCTGGCCGCGTGGATGCAGCGGGACGAGCTGCGCAACCAGTACGCCTCGCGGGCGCTCACGCTCGCCCGGTCGGTGGCCGCCGATCCGGTGATCGGCGACACCGCCGCGACCGGAAGCGACCCGAACGGCGTCGTCGAGGACCGGGCCGAACGCGTGCGGCTCGCCACCGGCGCGCTGTTCGTCGTGGTGACCGACCGGAACGGCATCCGCCTCGCCCACCCCACCCGCTCGCAGATCGGCAAACGGGTCAGCACGGACCCCTCGGCCGCGCTGTCCGGCCGGGAGGTGAAGGTCATCGAGCGCGGCACCCTCGGCCTGTCCGCGCGCGGGAAGGTCCCGCTGCGCGACCACACCGGAGCCCTGGTCGGCGAGGTCAGCGTCGGGTTCGACGCGGACGAGATCGACCAGCGGGTGCACCGCACGATGGCCGTCGCCGCCCTGGTCGCCGCGGCCGCCGTCGTGCTCGGCGTGGCCGGGTCGGTCGCGATCGGGCGGCGGCTCAAACGCCAGACGCTCGGCCTCGAACCGTACGAGCTGGCCGAGATGGTCCAGGAGCGCGCGGCCGTGCTGCACGGCATCAACGAGGGAGTGCTCGCGGTCGACGCCGCCAACCGGGTGACGGCCTGCAACGCCGAGGCGGCCCGCCTGCTCGGCGTTACTCCCGACCGCGGAGAACCCGTCGCCGACCTGCCCGTACGCGGACGGCTCAGGTCGGTGCTCGACGGCGAGGAGGACGCGAGCAACCTCTTCGTCCTCGCCGGTGAGCGCGTCCTCGTCGTCAACCGGCGGGAGGTCCGGCACGACGGGCGCCTGCTCGGCACGGTGATCACGCTGCGGGACCGTACGGACGTCGAGTCACTCGCCCGGGAGCTCGACGCCGTGCGCGCCCTGTTCGACGCGCTGCGCGCGCAACGGCACGAGTACGCCAACCGCATGCACACCCTGTCCGGTCTCCTCCAGCTCGGCCACTACGAGGAGGCGGCCGGCTACATCCAGACGCTCGCCGAGGTTCCGGCCGCGCGGGAGGCACCTCCGGACTCCGTCCCCGATCCGTACCTCCAGGCCTTCCTCGCCGCCAAGGCCGCCGTCGCGGCCGAGAAGGGCGTCTCCCTGGAGATCGCCGAGACGAGCTGGGTGCCGGGGCGGGTCGTGGACCCGCTCGACGTGACCACCGTCCTCGGCAATCTGGTCGAGAACGCCATCGAGGCGGCGCGGCTCGGCAGCCGCCCGGGGCGCGTGGAGGTCGAGCTGCTCGGCGACGGGGCCGACCTGCACGTCACCGTCGCGGACTCGGGAGAGGGCGTGCCGAAGGAGCTCAGAGAGGCCGTCTTCCGCGACGGCGTGTCCACCCGCGAGCCCGAGCCCGGCCGGCCGCGCGGCATGGGCCTGGCCCTCGCCCGCCAGGCCGCGCGGGGCCGCGGCGGCGACGTCACCATCGCCGACCCCGGCCCCGACGGCGTCGGCGCCGTGTTCGTCGCGAGCCTCCCGGAGGTATTGCAGTGATCAACGTGCTGGTCGTCGACGACGACTTCCGGGTGGCGCAGATCCACGCCGGATTCGTCGAGCTGGTCCCCGGGTTCCGCGTGGCCGGGCGGGCGCACACCGCCGCCGACGCCCGGGCCGGCGCGGCAGAGGTCGACCTGGTGCTGCTCGACGTCTACCTGCCCGACGAGTCCGGGCTCTCGCTGCTGCCCGAACTGGACGCCGACGTCATCATGGCCACCGCCGCGACCGACCCCGAGTCGGTCCGCACCGCATTCTCCAAGGGCGCGCTGCACTACCTGATCAAGCCGTTCACCGCCCAGGAGCTGCGCCACCGATTGCAGGCCTACGCTCGTTATCGCGAACACCTCACGACGGCCGAGGAGCTCACCCAGACCGACGTGGACCGCGCGATCCGCGCCCTGCACGCCGTCCCCCGCGGCGAGCCGCGGCCCGCCAAGGGACAGTCCTCGGTCACCGCGCGGCTGGTCGCCGAGGCCCTGCAGCGGGCCGGGGAGCCGAGGTCGGCCGCCGAGATCTCCGACGAGGTCGGCATCTCCCGGGCGACCGCCCAGCGGTACCTCGCCTCGCTCGCCCAGGCGGGGCGAGCGCACGTCACCCTGAGGTACGGCACCACGGGCCGCCCCGAGCACCAGTACGACTGGCGCGCCCGCTGACCGTGCGGCTTAGGGCGGCACGCTGCCCGCGGTGGTCAGAGGCGTTCGACGTGGTCCGAGATCGGCAGCACCCCGCGGGTGTCCAGCAGCAGGCGGGCCCGGGCCGTGATCAGGTCCAGGTCGAAGGCCCGGTGCGGCTGCAGGAGGATGGCGAGGTCCGCGCCCTCCAGCGCGGCGTCCAGGTCCGCGCAGCGCGTCACCTCCACCCCGTCGACCGACCACTCGTCCACGAGCGGGTCGACGTAGCGGATCCTCGCTCCCGAGGCGTGCAGTCGGCGGGCCAGCGGGCGGGCCGGCGACTCGCGGTCGTCGGCGACGTCCGGCTTGTAGGTCACGCCGAGCAGCGCGATGCCCGCTTCGCTGACGCAGCGCCCATGCCGGTGCAGCAGCCGCGCGGCGCGCTCGGCGACGTAACCGGGCATCCGGTCGTTGATCTGCTGGGCCAGCTCGGCGAACTGGAACTGGTAGCCGAGCCGCCGCACGCGATGCGACAGGTAGCTCGGGTCGATCGGGATGCAGTGCCCCCCGACGCCGGGACCGGGCCGGAACGCCTCGTAGCCGAACGGCTTGGTGGCCGCCGCCGTGATGGTCTCCCAGACGTCGATCCCGAGCTCGTCGCAGAACATCGCGATCTCGTTGACCAGGCCGATGTTGACCTGACGGTAGGTGTTCTCCAGCAGCTTGGCCATCTCGGCCTCGCGGGTGCCGCGGACCGGCACGATCTGCTCCACGAACTTGCCGTAGAAGGACGCCGCCCGGTCGAGGCAGGCGGGCGTGAGCCCACCGACGATCTTCGGCGTGTTGCGCAGGCCGAAGATGGGATTGCCCGGGTCGATGCGCTCCGGCGAGTAGGCCAGGTGGAAGTCGATGCCCGCGGTGAGCCCGCTCTTCTCCAGCAGCGGCCGCACGACCTCCTCCGTCGTGCCCGGCCAGGTCGTCGATTCCAGGACGACGAGCGTGCCCGGCGACAGTCGCCCGGCGATCATCTCCGCGGCTCCGACCACGGCGCTCAGATCGGGGCGCCGGTCGCGGTCGAGAGGCGTGGGAACGCAGATGAGCACGGTGCCGGCCCCGGCCAGCACCTCGTGATCGGCCGTCGCACGGAACCCCTGGGCGACGAGCCCGGCGACCTCCCCGTCGGAGATGTCGTCGACATGGGAGATGCCAGAGTTCAGGCGGTCGACGAGGCGTTCGTCGACGTCGACCCCGACCACGCGCATCCCGCTCCGCGACACCTCACGGACGATCGGCATCCCGACGTAGCCGAGCCCGATCACGGCGAGGTCCCATTCGACCGCCCGATCGTCCCGTGGCTGGTTCATCGCGCCTCACTGGAGCATTACCTACGGTCAGCGTATGCATGCTAATCGTGATGATCCGCAGTGCTGCTGATCGACACGCCTCCCGCCCGGCCGACGGATCCGGGTGGCCGGTCCGGCCGTCAACCTGGCCGTGGATGAGCATGATGGGACCATGTCAACGCGCGATCTCGTCATCCTCGGCACCGCCAGCGCCGTGCCCACCCGGGCCCGGAACCACAACGGCTACCTGCTGCGCTGGGACGGTCACGGCATCATGTTCGACCCCGGCGAGGGCACGCAGCGGCAGATGCTGAACGCCGGCGTGAGCGCGCACGACATCCGGTGGATCTGCCTGACGCACTTCCACGGCGACCACTGCCTCGGCGTGCCCGGGGTGATCCAGCGGATCGCCCGCGACGGGGTCCAACATCCCGTACGCGCGGTGTTCCCGGCGAGCGGCGACGTCTATTGGCGGCGGCTTCGCCACGCGGCGGTGTTCGCCGACACGGACGTCGTCACCGAACAGCCGATCGCCGGTGACGAGGCGTCGATCGACACCGCGGACGCGCCGTTCGCCCTGACCGCGCGCCGGCTCTCGCACCCTGTCGAGTCCTACGGTTACCGCCTCGTGGAGCCGGACGGCTTCACCATGCTGCCCGAGAAGCTCACCGAGTACCGGCTCGGCGGCCCACTGGTCGGGGAGCTGCAACGCGTCGGACGGGTGACCGCTCCGGACGGCCGTACGGTCACGCGGGCCGAGTGCAGTGTGCCCCGCCCTGGGCAGAAGGCCGCCTTCATCATGGACACCCGGATCTGCGACGCCATCATGCGGCTCGCCGACGGCGTCGACCTCCTGGTCATCGAATCCACCTTTCTGGGGGCGGACGCCCGGCTGGCGGCCGAATACGGGCATCTCACCGCCGCGCAGGCAGGCGAGATCGCCGCGAAGTGCGGGGTGCGGCGCCTGGTCCTCACTCACTTCTCCGAGCGGTACCCCGCCGAGGATCAGCTGCGGTTCGCCGACGAGGCGGCCGCCGCGTTCGGCGGCGACATCGTGCTCGCGCAGGACCTCGACCGGGTGCCTGTGCCGCCACGCCGCCGGCTCGAGCCGACCTCCGGCTCCGAGACCGCCTCTGTCTGAAGCCCTCACGTACGGCACCGGGCGTCAGGGGAGTGGGGAGGCCGTCCGGTCGCGGAACCACGCGATCGTCCGCTCGAGCCCGGTCTCCAGCGGGACCGCTTCGACGCCGGGGAAGAGACGGCGGAGCCGCGTGTCGGCGGCCTGCGAGTCGCGTACGTCTCCGGGACGTGGCGGGGCGTGCACGAGTTCCACCGGCCGGCCCAGCTGGGCGGACAGCCGCTCCGTGAGTTCGAGGATCGACACCCGGGTACCGAACGCGAGGTTCACCGGCCGTGCGCTGGTCACCCGGTGAAGAGCCGCGTCGGCGAGCATCGCCACGACCGTGCCGACGTACGTGAAGTCGCGCGTCTGCAGGCCGTCCCCGTGGACGACCAGCGGTTCGCCGTGTAATGCGGCGTCGATGAACCTCGGTATCACCGCCGAGTAGGCGTGTCCGGCCGATTGCAGAGGGCCGTAGACGTTGAAGAAACGCAGAGCCAGGACGGGCAGCCCGAAGCTGGCGGCGTACGCCAGGACGTACGCCTCGGCGGCGAGCTTGCTCGCACCGTAGGGGTTGAGCGGACGCGTGGGCAGATCCTCGTGCTTCGGCAGGTCCGGCGTCGCCCCGTAGACCGACGATGAGGAGGCGGCGACCACGTGCACCGAACTCCGGCGGCACGCCTCGAGGAGGAGGAGCGTGCCGGTGGCGTTGGCGTGGTGGCTCGCCACCGGCGCCGCCAGCGAACGCGGGATCGACGGGCGGGCGGCGAGATGCACGACCGTGTCCGCGTCGGCCACGACCTCGGCCAGCAGCCCTTGGTCCAGGATGCTGCCCTTGATGAGCTCCGCCCCGGAGCCCTCGAGGTTCTCGATACGGCCGGTGCTGAGGTCGTCGAGGGCGACGACCTTGTCGACGCCCGGCCGCGCCGTGAGCTCCCGGCACAGATTGCCGCCGATGAAACCGGCGCCGCCGGTCACCACGATCCTCACCGGACCACCTCTTTCGCGCGGGCGGGCCACCAGCCTCGCGCCTCGGCGATCGACGCGTAGATCTCCCCGATGTCGGACACCAGCCGTTGCGGGCCGAACCGTCGCGTCGTCCACGCGCGCGCCTCGTCGCCCATCTTGCGGCGCAGCGGTTCGTCCCGGAGCAGCCGCACGATGTGACAGGTGAGCTCGTGTGTGTCGCAGCGCGCGAGCAGCCCGGTCTCCTCGTGCCGTACCACCTCGGCGACGCTTCCCACGTGGGTCGCGACGCAGGGCAGCCCGGCCAGCCCGGCCTCGATGAGAGAGACCGGCATGCCCTCGTTGTCGGATGTGAGGATCACCAGGTCGGCGGCCGCGTACACCGTCTCGACGTCGGCACGCCAGCCGAGCAGCGTGAACTTGCCCTGGGAGGTCTTGGCGGCGGCCTCGACCTCCGGCATGGCGTCACCGCCCCCGCAGACGATGAACCGGGCATCGGGCTGGAGGCGGCGCACCTGGCGGGCCACGCCCACCAGCCGGTCCGGCCGCTTGACCCGGGTCAACCGGCCCACGTACGCGACGACCAGGCCGTCGCGGGGGATCCCCAGCGCCATCCGGGCCGCGGCGCGGCCGGGAAGCGGGCCGAGCGCGGCACCCGGCGGCACCACGACATACTGCTCCGGGCGGCCGACCCCGGCGGCGATCAGCTCGTCGCGGACCCGAGCGCCGACGGCGACGAGCCGGTCCGTCATCGCGGCCGAAGCCCGCTCGGCGGCCACCACCAGTCGTGTCTTGGCGGGGGAGAAGTAGCCGTGCAGCAGGTGCCCGTGGTGCGTGTGCACGCGTGCGGGCACGCGCGTCAGCACGGCGGCGGCCCGGCCCAGCAGACCGGCCTTCGCGGTATGGGTGTGGACGATGTGCGGCCGGAACCGGCGCATCTCGGTGACGAGCGCGGCGATGGCGCGGGCGTCGTCTCCCGGCCGGATCGAACGCCCGAGTGCGGGACTCCGGAACGGAGTGACGTCGGGGGCACGAAGGTCCAGGTAGTCGGCCTCGCCTGGTCCGACCGCCCCCGTGTAGAGGCGCTGATCGAAGAGCTCGGCGTCGAGACCCCGCATGAGCTCCACCGCCTGAAGCGCCGGACCACCGACGTTCATCCGGGTGATGACCCGCATCACTCTGATCCGATTGTCAGTCACCATGTGCCCCCCGCGCCGAATCGATCACGGAGAGTACGTAGCCGCAACTCGCCGTGCGCACAATCTGGCGTTGCTAAAGATTCCGCCACGTCACGGCGGTCCGGTCAGGATGCGCCGTAGTGGCAGGTCGAGTGCCCCTTGGATCGCCGTCGCGCAGGCACGGTAGTCCTCGACGGGGCCCTGGTACGGATCGGCGATGTCCTCGTCCGGCGGACCGGGCGGAGACATGCCACGCATGCGAGCCGCCTCCCGGACGAGTGACTCCGCGCGGGTCGCGATGTCCTCGCCGACGAGCCGATCCGGGCTGATCCGGCGGACGAGCCGGGCGAACTCCAGGATCGTGAACATCGTGCCGTGCGCCGAGGGGTGGAGGGCCGCCACGGCCGCGCGGTGCCGGCGCTCCGCGGTGAGGACGAGATCGGCCGTGGACAGCAGCGGCACGGTGACGGTCCGCGCGGCGAAGCCGGCCGTCTCGCCACCCAGGGAGTGGAGCACGGCGGCGGCGTCCGGATCCATGTCGGCTCCATCGTGCCCATGGGTTCCGGCGCTGCTCACGAGGATGTCCCCGGATCGCGCAGCGGCCCCGAGCCTGAGCCGAGTGAGCTCCGCGGCCATGGGAGACCGGCAGATGTTGGCCGTGCAGACGAACAGCAGGTGGAATCGCTCGGGTCTCATGTGGCGTCCTCGGCGATCACGGCAGCCGGAGTTCCGCGAACACGGCGCGGTGGTCGCTGCCGGGCAGGTCGTACACCTTCACCCGCCGCACCCCGCACCGCGTGTCGGCGAGCACGTGATCGAGGGTGATCGGCGGCACCCACCACTGCCGGAAGGTCGGGATCAACCCGTTTCCGGTCTCGTACGCGGCGTCGACGTACCCCTCGCCGATCAGCCGCCGCATGGACGTGTGATCGAGCGTGGCGTTGAAATCACCCGCCAGGATCCGTACGGGGCCCTGTCGCTGTCCCGTGGGGAGGAGGCCGAAGGCGCGATTCCACTGCCCGACTCCGGACGGATTCATCGGGTGCGCGAGGTGCACGGCCATCACCTCCACGCGAGGTCCTCGGGGGACGTCCATCTCCGCATGGGGTATCGCGAGCCCGACGAGGTGTACCTGGAACATCGGGCGAGGGTGGAGCGGCCAGCGTGCGTACAGGGCCGATCCCAGCGCGCTCCCGAGCGGTGTGGTGATCTTGTAGGGCAGGAGGTGCCCCAACCCCGCCCGCTCGAAGGCGGCGCCGGCCTGGGCCGTGAACTCCTGCATGCTCAGTAGATCCGCGTGCGTGCGGCGCACGAGCCCGACGAGGGCGTGGGGGTTCGCCTGCCCGAGACGGAGATTGGCGGTGAGAACCCGCAGCACCGGGCCTCCGGCCACGGGCGCGGCAGCACCGACGGCGCGGGGAAGCACGGCGGCGGCGAACGCCGCCGACACCGCCAGCGCGACACCGAAGGCCTTCCAGCGACGGAGCGCCAGAGCGAGGACGACGAGGACGACCGAGATGACGGCGACATACGGGGTGAAGGTCAGGATCGGGACGAGCAGCCCGGCCAGAATCGGCGCCCTGTCGACGCCGACGAGACGGGCGACCGCCCAGCCCGCACAGATGACGATCAGCCAGGTCAGCGGCCGATGGAGAAGGTCACGCATGCGTGAGCGCGCCGTTGTCTCGGGCGAGCCCACTGCGGTCGTGTTCATGGGAGACCCCCGTCTCTCCTCTGGGCTGGAACTGTCGAAATCTGACGCTGCGCGACGAGCCGTCGCTCAGGGTAACAGTCATGGGCCGCTGTGCCTCGCAGCCGCTAGCCGGGGATCAGGCCTTTGGGCTCTGGGCGGTCGACGACGAGCGAGGGGACGAGCTCCGCCATCGTCTTGGGGTCCCACCCGACGATCCGGCCGACACCGGGCAGCCAGGCGCCGTTCACCGTCGGGATCGTCTTCGCGGTGACGGCGCCGTCGCACAGTGCCAGCGCGAGGCGGACGAGGTCGTACAGGTGGTTGCCCCTGTCGACCGTGACGACGGCGAGGGCCGTCCTGACGAACGCGATGGTCCGCGCCGGCTCGAGCGCCGCTTCGGGACTCGTCGCCTTCTCGATCACCGCGGCGAGGAGCCTCCGCCGGCGTTCGGCCGGGCCCGGGTGGGCGTGGGGGAGGTTGCCGTCGCGCAGATAGTCCAGCGCCCGGTTGCCGGAGATGGTGGAGCAGTTCGCGGATGCCCGTGGCGCGGCGACCCGGGTCGGCTCGTCCGCACAGATTCGCACCCCACCGACCGCGTCGGCCAGCGAGACCAGACCGCCGAGACCGATCTCGACATAGTGGTCGACGCTGACGTGGATGATGCTCTCGACCCCGCGGATCAACAGTCGCGGCCCGCCCCGGTCGTAGGCCGTGCCGAGAGAGGCGGCGCCGTAACCGGCGATCGTGGCGGTGGTGCGCAACGGCAGGCTGACGAGCAGCGGTCTGCCGCCGTCGTGGCGGAGGTGAAGCTCCATCGCCGTGTCGATGCGGCGCCCGCCGGTGCCGGTCAACGAGTGGCGTTCCGGTAGGTCGTCGTGGGTGACCAGGAGCCAGTCCTCGCCGAGTCCCCACGTGGGTTTGAGGGGATAGGGCGCGGTCGCGTCGATCCGGCCGAGGCTCGCTTCGGCGATGAGGCATGACGCCAGCAGGCCCACCAGGAGGACGTCGAGCACGGCGTACGGCCAGCGCCGCCCGCCGTACCTGGGGAGCCACGCCCTCGGCCCCCGCGGCGGTGCGTCAGGGTTCATGGTGCGGCGTTCCTTCCACTCGTCATCGACGCGTGCAGCGTCCGGTGGATCAGCTGCTGCTACTGTCCGTAGTTATATCTGTGCGCACTGTGCGAGCCGGTCGAGCGAAACACCAGGAACGTCGGGGGGAACGAGAGTGCACGGGCGGACGGACCACGCTTCGGCCGCGGGCCTCCGGGACCTCTGCCGACCGGCGACGCTGGTCCTTCTCCTGGTCCCGCTGAGCATGCTCGGCGCGGGCACGTCCACCGACGGCCGGCTCGCCGTCGTCGGCGCGATCGCCGTGTCGGCGGCGCTCGCCGCCGCGTCGGTCCTTCTCGGCGTCGTGCCGGTGCGGCACACCTACCTCTGGACGGTGCTCCTCGCCGGCCTGCTGGTCGTGAGCTTCGCCTTTCCGTCGGCGGCGGTGCCGGCGCCGCCAGGGCAGCGGTATCGGGCCGTCGACCTCCTGCGGTCGTTGAGCGCGATGCCGCACGCGCAGCTCGCCCGGCTCTTCGACCTCGTGGGAATCCTGGCGGGGCTGGCGCTGCTGGGCGTCGGCGTCGTCACCTCGCCGCATCCCCGGCAGGTCGCGCGCGTGATCACGCTGTCGGGTGCGGCCGCCGCGGCGTACGTCCTCGTCCGCGGCGGCTTCGACAACGTGCGTCTCGAAGGGCTCGGCTGCAACCCGAACTACCTCGGCTTTCTCCTCGCCATCCCGTTCGTCACCGCCGTGGGGCTCGTGCGGTACGCCCGTAATCCGCGATGGCTCGTGCCCGCGGCCGTCTGCGGCATCGCGCTCTCCGCGACGCACTCACGGAGCGCGTCCCTGGCGGCCGTCATCGGCGTCGCCATCGTCCTGCTCCAGGGCTGCTCGCGGCTCCTCCAGATCATTCTGATCTCCGGCGTCGCCACGGCCACGACCGCTGCGGCGGCCGGGGGGATGCTCCGGCCGATGGGACGGCATATCGAGAACCTGGGCGCCGGTGGCCGGTCGATCACCGATCTGAGCCTCAGCAACGGTCTGCGCAAGAGAGTGGCGGAGTTCGCCATACGGGTGACCATCGAGCATCCGGTGCGGGGGATCGGTCTCTCGACGTTCCCCGGCTATGCCCAGCGCTCCCCAGACCTCGGCGTCTACCTCGCGACCCATGACGAATATCTGCGGCTGGCCGCCGAGGCGGGCGTCATCACGTTGGTCGTGTTCGTCGTCCTGCTCTGGCTCGGCCTGGGGCGGCGACAGGCCGGCGACCTGGCGCTGCTGCGCGCCGTCGTGCTCATGTACGGGGTGATTCTCCTGCTCTCCAACCCGCTGGCGAATCTGGTCGTCAGCGCGCCCTTCTGGGTCTCGATGGGGTGCCTCCTGGCCGCCCGGCCCAGCCGGGGGCTCACCACGAGGGCGCTGGTGGCCGACGCGGCTCGGGCGCTCGGGCGGAGACGAGAAGCGACCTCGATCATCGGATCACCACGAGAAGGGGCGGAGCCACGTGCCTGACGTCCGAGCCGACGCCCGGAGGGACGACCGGTTCCGATTCGGCGCGAACTGGCGTTCCTTCATCGAACTCGTCGATGACACGAGGATCGCCGCCGCCGTCCACGCCGTCCGCGATCCCCTGAAGGTCGCCGATCTGACCGGCCGTACCTTTCTCGACGTGGGGTGCGGCAGCGGGCTCTTCTCGCTGGCCGCCCAACGGCTCGGGGCGCGGGTCCGCGCCTTCGATTTCGATCCCGAGTCGGTGGCGGCCGCCGCCGAGTTGCGCAGGCGGTTCGCGCCGGGCAGCGACTGGGACATCGGGCAGGGGTCCATCCTCGACGACCGGTTCGTCGAGCGCCTGGGCACCTTCGACGTCGTCTACGCCTGGGGCGTGCTGCACCATACGGGCGACCTGTGGGCTGCGATCGACGCCACGTCCCGCCTGGTCGTCCCGGGCGGCCTCATCTACATCTCGGTGTACAACGACCAAGGGCCACGGAGCCGGATGTGGTGGCGGGTGAAACGGCGCTACAACAGGTCCGGTCCGCTGGTACGGCGGCTTCTCCTCGCGGCGAGCGCCGCCTACCTCGCCCGGAACGCTCCGCTGCGCCGGCTCCTGCGCGCGGCCTCCTGCGACGCCGGCGCGCCGGACCGGCGGGTACGGCCACGGGGCATGTCCGCCTGGCACGACCTCGTCGATTGGGTCGGTGGGTTCCCCTTCGACGTGGCCAGGCCTGAGCAGGTGTTCGGGTTCCTGCGCTCCCGGGGCTTCGAACTGCGCCACATGACGACCTGCGGAGGCGGCCTCGGGTGCAACGAGTACGTCTTCGAACGGCCTCACGACGGTTGACGGACCAGGCCGAGCAGTTCGCGGTAGACGCGCACGTGCTCGTCGACCATGACGTCGTCGCTCAGGTGCGCCTCGCTCCACGCGCGTGCCCTCAGCCCGAGCTCGGCGGCGAACGCCGGATCCCCGATCACCCGTGCGATCCCGTCCGCCAGCGCCTGGGGGTCGGCCGGCGGCACCAGTACGCCGCAGCCGCGGAGCAACTCGCCGGTGCCTCCGACCTCCGTCGCGACGACCGGGCGTCCCGCCGCCATCGCCTCCATGACGGCGTTGCTCATGCCTTCCTGAAGTGAGGCGAGAGCCACGACGTCGCACCGCGCCAGCAGCCGTCCGATGTCGGTTCGCGTACCGAGGAAGCGGACGTCGACGTCGAGCCGCGTCGCCTGACGCCGCAGCGCCGCCCGCTCGGGCCCGTCGCCGGCCAGCGCGAGTGTGCAGGGGACCCCGCGCGCCCGCAGTCGTGCCATGGCCTCGAGGAGGTGCCGGTGGCCCTTGTACGCGATGAGGTTGGCCACGCAGAGCACGACCGGAAGCCGGGCGGCGAGGGGAGCGGGAGGCATCGGCTCGAAGGCGGCGCCGGGCAGACCGTTCCGTACGATCGTGAGCTTCTCCGTCGTGACGCCCCTGTCCCGCAACGCGTCGTCGGCGACGGCCCGCGCATTCGCGATGAGATGGTCGGTCACGCGCGTTGCCGCAGCGTCCAGGGCCGACACCAGCGGGCGGCCCCGCTTGAAATCCCCGAGGCTTCGGCGGCCAGCCACGAGCACCGGGACGCCCGCCGGCCGTGCGACCGCGGCGGCCGTCACGTGGCTGTGGAAGAGGAACGCGTGCAGCACGTCGGGCCGTGTCCGGCGCAGGCGGCCGACCAGCCGGAGGAGCGCCGCCGCGTTGTCCGACGGCATCCGCCAACCTGCGGAGCGGCGCTGGAACCCGAGGTGGACGACGGGGACACCGGCGGTGCGCAGGGTGTCCTCGTGGGGACCTCCCTCGAACATCACCAGCACGCTCGTGTCGACGCCCCGTGCGCGCAGACCCTCGGCGAGCAGGGCGACCTGCTTCTCGGTGCCGCCGAGGCCGAGTTGGCCGATCAGCAGGCACACACGCTCCAACGGGGCCGACGCCCCGCCGGCATCGGCCCGCGCCATCATGGTCGTGATGATAAGACGACGATTTTCCGCCGACCTTCGCCGTCTGCCTCTCACTCAATTGTCCGTGTCGAGGCGGTATTGCATCAGGCATGAACGGCGACGGTCGGATTCTCAAAGAATATTTTAGAAAAGTCGATGCTGATGGTCGAACGGCGACTTGAATGTCGTTCATCCGGTCTGGATATCGTTGTAAGTGGAAGACCGGCCGATGGAATTAGCGCGACGGTGATATGGCGGAGGCATCCCATGAGCTGGCACGATGTCGCCTTTGCGCCGGGCGTGGTCGCCGGGCCGTCTCCGTACGACTCGGCCCGATTCGGTATCGCCGTCGATCGGATCTCCGTATCCGTGGCGTCGGCGGCGACGCTCGAGGACGTACTCGACGCGATCAATGCCTCCACGGCGGATGTCGTGGTGCTGCGTTATCCGGCCGATCGCATGAGCTGGTTCGCGGCCCTGGCGGAACTCGACCGGACGGCCATCGTCGCCGACAACCTCGTCGGCTGGAAACTGGCCACTGGCCAGGGACGACGCCCTCCTCCGCTGCCGCGCGGTCTCGAGATCGTCGACGCCGTGAGCGCGGCGGAGATGGACGCCATGATCGCCGGAGCCTTCCGTGACTACGGCAACCACTACCTCGCCAATCCACTGTTCGATCCGGCGCTGGTGCTCGCGGGCTATCAGGAATGGGCCCGCCGGGAGATCACGAGCGGCGTCGTCGCCATCCGAAACGCCGAGAACCGAGACCACGAATCCGGGATGCTCGGGTTCGTCACCTACGGGGAGGCGGGCGGCGTCGCCGAGATCGCGCTCGGCGGAGTGGTATCGGGTGCCCAGAACGCCGGGCTCTACCTCCACCTGCTCGCCGGAATGGAGGATCGAGCGGCGTCACGCGGAATCGAAAGCGTCGTCATCTCCACCCAGAGCCGGAACATCCGAGTGCAGCGTCGCTGGGCGGACTACGGCTTCAAGCCGGTGCTCAGCGTTTTCACCGTCCACATTATCCGGCGGGGCCTGCTGAGAGCCGGTCGAGACAAGGTGGTGGGACTTTGCCAGAGACTACCGTGATTCCGTTCAATCGCCCCTACGTCGCCGGAGCGGAGCAGGAATATCTGGTGCGGGCCATGGCCGGTGGTGCTCTGGAGGGGGACGGGCCGTTCACGAGACGAGCGAACGCGCTGATCGCCGAGCTCATCGGGGCCTCCTCGGCCCTGCTGACGACCTCGTGCACGCACGCGCTGGAGATGAGTGCCCTGCTCCTCGGCATCGCCCCCGGTGACGAGGTCGTCATGCCGTCGTTCACCTTCACCTCGACCGCCACCGCCTTCGCGCTGCGCGGCGCGGTCCCGGTCTTCGCCGACTGCCGTCCGGACACGCTCAACCTGGACGAGCGGCGGGTCGAGGCGGCGATCACGGAACGGACGCGCGCGATCGTGGTCATGCACTACGCCGGCGTGGCCTGTGAGATGGACGCCATCATGGCGATCGCCGAGCGGTACGGCCTGGCCGTGGTGGAGGACAACGCACACGGGCTCTGTGCCCGTTACCGCGGCCGACCGCTGGGGTCGTTCGGTGCGATGGCCACCCAGAGCTTCCACGCCACGAAGAACGTTCAGTGCGGGGAGGGCGGTGCGCTCGTCCTGAACGACCCCGGGCTCGTCGAACGCGCTGAGATCATCCGGGAGAAGGGCACCAACCGCGCCCAGTTCTTCCGCGGGATGGTGGACAAATACCGGTGGATCGACATCGGTTCGAGCTACCTGCCCTCCGATCTGCTGGCCGCCTTCCTCGTCGCACAGCTCGAGGCGATCGACGACATCCAGGCCCGGCGGCACCGGGTCTGGGCGGCCTATGACGAGGGGGTGGCCGACTGGGCCAAGCGGCGTGAGGTGCGGCGGCCGACCGTACCCGTCGACCGAGACCATCCGGCTCACCTGTATTACCTGCTGCTGCCCGATCTGGCCCACCGCCAGGCGTTCCTGCGCCATCTCGGCGAGCGAGGGGTGCGGGCGGCATTCCATTATCAGCCGTTGCACACCACGCCCGGGGGACTGCGGTACGGACGCGCGGCGCCGGGCGGATGTCCGGTCACCGAGGACGCCGCCGACCGGCTCGTGCGGCTTCCCCTGTTCGCCGCGATGAGCGATGACGAACTGCGGCGCATCATCGACGCCGTCATCTCCTACTGAGAGAGGACGTCGGATCGGAGGTCGGCGGCCTCGTCGGAGGCCGCCGGGCCGACCTCGGTACGGACGACGTACGTGGGGCGGCCCATGCCGCCGGCGTGCACCCGGCCGAGATACTCACCCACCACTCCGATGCCGAGCAACTGCGCGCTCGAGAACAGCGCGATCATGGAGGCGAGGCTGGTGAAACCCGCGACGGTGGTCTCCCCGGTGAAGTAGCAGCACAACACCAGGCCGCAGAGGAGCAGCCCGAACGCGCCGACTCCAGCGCCGAGGTAGGTGACGAACCGCAGCGGTGTCGTGCTGTACCCGACGAGCATGTTGACGGCGTGGCGCAGCAGTGCGCGCAGGGTGTAGCCGGAGCGGCCGGACCTGCGCTGCTCCATCCGCACGTCGACGCACGTGATGCGGGTGGTCGCCCAGGAGAGCGCCACGTCGATCGAGACGTGGGGGCCGGTGAGACCGTCGAAACCGTTGCGGAGGAACGCGCGGAACGCCCGGAAGGCACTGATGTGCCGGGCACCGTGGATGCCGAACGGGCCGGCGAGGGAGACCTTCACCAGCTGCGACGCGAGGCTGCGCGCCACCCCGTGCTCCTCCTCCCGCGGGCGTGCGTACACCAGATCGACCTCGTCGGTGAGCGCGGCGAGTAGCCGGGGCACCTCCTCGGGCGGGTGCTGCAGATCGTCGTCCATCGTCACGATGACGTCGTGGCGGGCGGCGCGTATGCCGGCGATCAGCGCGTTGTGCTGGCCGTAGTTGCGTGCCAGCTGGATGGCCCGCACTTCCCGGTGACGGCGCGCCAGAGCGGCGGCGACGTCCCACGTGTCGTCCGGACTGCCGTCGACGACCAGCACGATCTCATGCTCGATGGCCGCGCCGGGAAGGACGGCGGAGAGCCGGGTGACCAGCTCCGGCAGCATCTCTGCCGACCGGTAACACGGGACTACGACGGACACGAACATGCGCACCTCACGGACTGGTCACAGGCCGGATCAGAAATCTCAGTGCAGCATTTCCAGCTTCGGCGCGTATCTACTACAGGCGGTAGAGAAATTGACCGAATCGATGTCGTTAATAGACCTCTCTATTTTCCTGCTCCCCACGGCAGGTGGGAAAGCTGTATGGCGTGTGTCTTCGGGGGTGGATAGAGCGCATGGTGTCAATGTCCAATATTGTCCGCCGTCAACAGGTGAAGTATCTTATCGCCGGAGCGATCACTGCGGTATTGCACTTTGTACTATTTTCCGGTGGGTGGCTGGTGCTCCGGCATGTCGTGCCATATCCACTGGTGGCGATCGGCGCGCAGGCCCTGACGGTGCTCGCCGTCTACCCGGCGTATCGTGTCGTGGTGTTTCACGCGACCGGGCCGTGGATAGCGGGGTTGATCCGGTTTTACCTTGCCTGTGCGGCGGTTCTGCTCCTCTCGGTCGTCTCTCTCGTGTCACTCGTCGAGGTCGCGAGGCTCCCGGTGCCGGTGGCGCAGATCGTCACCGCGCTCTGGAGCCCGGTCGTGGCTTATCCAGTGCAGCGTTTCTGGACATTCCGAGCGTCGCGAGTATCAACCTCATACCCCGTCGGTAAACGTTCCCAAAAAGAAGCCGTGTCCGCCGGGTCGCGGTCCCACCCATGAGATCATTTGCATGACGCGCGGACTCGGGGGGGCTCGTGAAAGCAGCACAACGATGAAGGCACTGGTGCTCGCCGGGGGACGCGGTACTCGCCTGCGTCCCCTCACTCATACGTCGGCGAAGCAACTCGTCCCGGTCGCCAACCGGCCAGTGCTTTTCTACGGCCTGGACGCGATCTGCGAGGCCGGTATCACCGACGTCGGGATCGTCATCGGTGACACCGGGAACGAGGTGCGTGCGGCGGTCGGTGATGGGTCGCGCTTCGGGCTGGACATCACTTATATCCCGCAGAAGGCGCCACTCGGGCTCGCACACTGCGTGCTCATCGCGAAGGACTTCCTCGGCGACGACGACTTCATCGTGTACCTCGGCGACAACTTCCTCGTCGGCGGCATCTCGAACCTCCTTCAGGAGTTCCGCACCGGCGGTTACACGGCGCAACTGTTGCTGAGCAAGGTCGCCGAGCCGCAGTTCTACGGCGTCGCCGAACTCGACCCGGACGGTCGCATCATCAGCCTGCAGGAGAAGCCCGCACTGCCGAGAAGCGATCTGGCGATCGTCGGCGTGTACGCGTTCACGGCGGCGATACACGAGGCGGTGCGCGCGATCGAGCCCTCGGCGCGCGGTGAGCTTGAGATCACGGACGCGGTCCAGTGGCTGATCGACCAGGGACATCGTGTCCACTCGCACATCGTCACCGGTTACTGGAAGGACACCGGCCGGCTCCAGGACATCCTGGAATGCAACCGTATTCTGCTCGAGAAGGTCGAGCCGGACCTGGCCGGCGTGGTGGCGGGCCGATCGGAGATCGACGGCAGGGTCGTGGTCCACCCGGAAGCGGTGGTCGAGGATTCGGTGCTCCGCGGACCGATCGTCATCGGGGCCGGAACCAAGGTGCTCCGCTCCTACATCGGTCCGTTCACGTCCATCGCGGATGAGTGCGTCATCGAAGACGCCGAGATCGAGTACTCCATCGTCCTCGGCGGCTCGACGATCCAGGGCGTGCCGCGAATCGAGTACTCCCTGATCGGCCGGGACGTCGAGGTGACGCGTGCCGTTCACGCGCCCAATGCCCACCGCCTGATGGTCGGTGATCACAGTAAGGTCCAACTGCGCATATGAGGTTCTTCGTCACCGGCGGTGCTGGATTCATCGGATCGCACTATGTTCGCGCATTGCTTCGTCGCGGCCACCCCGGATGGGAGGACGCGGATGTCACGGTGCTGGACAAGCTCACCTACGCCGGTAACCTCGCCAACCTCGCATCCGTGGCGGGCCATCCGCAGTTCACCTTCATCCGTGGTGACATCGCCGATCGCTCACTTCTCAAGGAAGTCGTTCCCGGCCATGACGTGATCGTCAATTTCGCCGCGGAGTCGCACGTCGACCGGTCGATCGACGACGCCGGCGACTTCGTGACGACGAACGTCCTGGGGACCGGACGGCTGCTGCAGGCGGCACTCGAATACGGGGTCCGGACGTTCGTGCAGGTCTCCACCGACGAGGTGTACGGATCGATCGATGATGGAGCCTGGCGGGAGACCGAGCCGTTGCTGCCCAACTCGCCCTACTCCGCTGCTAAAGCGGGCGCCGACCTGCTCTGTCGTGCCTTTAACCGCACCTACGGGCTGGACGTCCGAATTACTCGCTGCTCGAATAACTACGGGCCGCGGCAGTATCCCGAAAAGATCATCCCGCTGTCCATCGCGAACCTGCTCGATGGACGAAAGATCCCATTGTACGGCGACGGTCGAAACGTCCGTGAGTGGCTGCACGTCGACGATCACTGCCGTGGCATCCAGCTGGTACTGGAGAAGGGATCGGCGGGCGAGACGTACAACATCGGCGGTGGTACCGAGCTCACCAACCTCGAACTCGTCGGCAGGTTGCTCGAGGCGGTGGGGGAGGGCTGGGACATGGTCGAGTGCGTCGCAGACCGTCCGGGGCACGATCGCCGGTACTCGATCGACACGACGAAGATCCGAGGCCTCGGCTATCGACCCGAGGTCGATTTCGACGAGGGGCTCGCGGCCGTCGTGCGCTGGTACGCGGACAATGAGGACTTCTGGCGGCCGCTCATTGAGGCGGCACATCCAGCGGTCCGTTAACTCCTAGTCGTGAGGGCGAGCTCGGCGAAAGGATCGGTATGCATCCCCGTGTCATCTTCGTGGGTGGCGTCTCCCGAAGTGGAACCACACTCCTGCATCGCCTCCTCGGTCAGTTGCCCGATGTCGTCTCGCTGGGGGAGGTCTGCAACCTCTGGGATTCCGGACTCAAGAACGGCGATCTATGCACCTGTGGGGAGCTGATCTCTTCCTGTGTCTTCTGGAAGGAGATAGGCGAACGGGCGTTCGGCGGCTGGGGCGCGATTGATCTGCATGAAATGCAGCGACTTCGCGGAGCGATCGACCGGGTCCGCTTTCTTCCGGCGTTGCTCAAAGGCAAGCGCTCGGGCGTGATCCCGAAGACGGCCGCCGCCTACGCCTCTTACTACGCCAGGATCTACACGGCCGCACTCGAAGTAAGTGGAGCGCGGGTCGTCGTCGATTCGAGCAAGCGGGCACCGTTGGCCTGCTGTCTCGGCATGTATGCCGACGTCGACATGAAGCTGGTTCACATAATTCGCGACAGCCGTGGCGTTGCGTATTCTTGCACGAAGAACGTGCTGCGGGTGGATTCCGTCCGGGGCGCAACCCTGGGCACGGCGTCCCCGATGGATACCTCAATCAACTGGATCGTTCAGAACCTCGCTTTGGAGATTCTGGGCAGAAAAGGGGTATCGACCCGCATGCTCACCTATGAACGCCTCATCGACGATCCTGTCGGGGTCCTTCGTGAGGTGATGTCCTTCGCGGGTCTGTCGGGCGATGAGTCGGTAATGGGATTCCTGTCCGATGATCACGCTGTGCTGGACACCGGGCACAGTATCGGCGGGAATCCGATGCGTGCGCAGACCGGTCGCGTCTCCCTTCGCCTCGACGATGCCTGGCGCACTCAGCTTCCCCCGGCCGACCGTCTGCTGGTCTCCGCGCTCACGTACCCATTGCTCCGCCGCTACTCCCGCGGCTGAGAAGGGGTTCTACTCTCTCGGCCCGCGCAGGACGAGCCCCGTCAATCCTTCGACGCGGCCGATGGCCCGCTGGAGATACCACATGGCCATGGCCCAGCGTCCGCCGGCGACGCTCAACGCCGCTGCCGCGACAGGGCGGAAGACCACTCTGATCCGGAGGCCGAGGCCGTGGTGGGCCCGGTACACGCGTCCGGTGCCGCGCGCATAGCGCCGGGCCTTGACGTGGTAGGCGCGTTCACCCGGTGACGGCGCCTCGGGGTTGTACTCGACGATGATGATCTGGGGGTCGAACAGAATCGTCCAGCCGGCCTTCAGACCACGAAGAAGCAGGTCCGTCCCCTCTCCCGACTGCCAGGGCGAGGCGGCGCCGACCCCGAGTTCTTCGTCGAAACCGCCCACGGCGCGGAGGAATTCGCGCCTGAGAAAGACCGTGTGCTCGATGGCGCTCGTCCACACCGTCCGATGGTTCAGCGGCATCTGCCGGTCGGCGAACGAGGTGAGCTGAGCCGGTCGGCCCGGGGTGCCGACCGAGCGGCCGGAGACCCCGCCCGCCGATGGAGAACGCGTGAGGACCGCCGCGGCCTGCGCGAGCGTCTCGGGTAGATAGCTGGTGTCGTCGTCCGGAAACGCGACGAAATCGTAGTCCCCCAGGTCCGCGACACCTACGTTGCGTCCGACCGATGCGCCTCGTGCCGAGGTCAGACGACGCACCGGGAGCCGGTCCGCCCATGAGGCGACCACGGTGCGTGTGCCGTCGTCGCTGCTCTGGTCGACGACGACCACCTCGCTGGGTCTGAGCGTCTGCGCGTGGATGGACGCCAGCAGGTGGTCCAGCAGTTTGGGGCGCCCGATCGTGGTCACGACGACAGCGAATTTCGGTTCTGAGTCCATGTCACTGTTGTTCAATTCATCCGGATCAACGGTAAGTTCTAAAGAGCCATCTCTTTCTTGCGGCCCATCATATGGAGCTGCTCTGCGGTAGTGGTTGCAGCATGACGGTCCATCGGTATGGGAGTGTCGCGTCGGCTGTGCCGATCACTCCGGATTGTCGCGGTGGCGGCGGCGTTCAGATATTACCGAGAACGACAATCCCATTGCCTCACTTTTTGCGTGACTGTCGTTCGGATCTTGTTACCTTGCTAGTCGCTACGCTTCTTTTTTTACGGTGAACCAGCGAGGAGATGGTCATGGCGCAGGCGCCGCCGGCAGCTCAGATGACGATGCCGATCGGGACCGAACGGCCGACACGATGGACGGCCAAAGCGCTACGATCAGGCTGGGTCCCCGCGGTGCTCGTGGTCGCGATCGCTTTCGCGCTTTTGCGGCATTATGGCGTGCCCCTCCGTGAAACGGCGTTCTTCGGCGCCTTTATCGCTCTGGGTTCCACCGTGCCGGGGCTGCTGCTGTGGCGCGCCTTTCGAGGTGGTGCGCGATTCGTCGCCGAAGAGGTGGCGGCCGGGACGGTCCTCGGACAGGCGATCACCGTGCTCGTTTATACGGCCGCACGGTGGGCGGGGCATCCTTTGTTCGTGCTCGCGTGGCCGGTCGCAACGGTCATCGCTTTTCTCGCCGTACCGGCACTGCGGCGGCACTGGCGAAGAACGGGACCCATCAGGCAGGTCCCGGCTGTCTGTTCCTGGGCTCTCGCGGCACTGGTCGGGTTCGTCGTACTGTCGATCGGGTCGGCGTTCTGCCGTCAGCACGGGCTGGTGTGGCCGGGATATGCGACGCCCTATATCGACATGCCGTACCACCTGGGCCTCATCGGTGAACTCAAGCACCATATGCCGCCGGAAGCGCCGTCCGTGGCCGGTGAGCCGCTCTTCTATCACTGGTTCGTCTACGCGGACATGGCGGCCACGAGTTGGGTCACCGGCATCGAGCCGCAGACGCTGCTGTACCGGCTGTTCATGCTGCCGATCCTGGCGACGTCGCTCGTACTGCTGTTCGCGGCCGCGCGGCGCCTGACCGACCGGTGGTGGCCCGGGATGGTCGCGCTGGCGATCAGCTGTCTGGCATGGGCGCCGAGCGTGTACTCCTGGGGGCCCTCCTTGGGCGTCGACCTCCTGGTGCGCGATGACGTTCCATGGCGAAGCCCGACGCAAGGATTCGGGGCGATGATCTTCGCGCCCGTCATTCTGCTGCTCATCGACCTCCTTCGCCGGCCGAGGTCGGGAGCGGGGCCGTGGACCCTGTTCGTCATCCTGCTCATGGGGGTGATGGGGGCGAAGGCGACCTTCCTCCCGATGCTCATCGTGGGCCTTCTCATCGTGCTGGCCGGGACGGTCATCGCGCGACGGCGTCTGCACCGACCGGCGCTGGTGGCGCTCCTGACCACGGTCCCCGCCCTGCTGATCGCCCAACTGGTGCTGTTCGGCGGGACCTCCGACGGCGTGGTCCTCCACCCCGGGTCGATCTTCGGCACGGTGGCCGAGGCGGCCGCCTGGAGGTCCGATCCTCCGCAGGCGTTGCTGGCGGTCGCGGCGCTGGTGAGCATTCTCGGCCGGGTCTTTGTCTGGGGAGGCGCATTCTGCCTGGCCCTCCGGCGAAGGGCGTTGTGTGACCCGCCGATCCTCCTGCTTCTGGGAATCAGCGCGGCCGGGATCGCCGTCGCGACCATTCTGCGCTTCCCCGGGAACTCTCAGCTGTTCTTCCTCAGCGGCGTGATGCCCTGCATGTCCCTGGCGTCCGTCTACGGGCTCACGGCCGTGATCCCGGAGGGGCTCGGCCGTAGATCGGGAATCCTGCTTCTGGGCGCCGCAGCCGGTGGGGTCGCTGCGGTCTTGGCGGTCCGCGGACTGGCGGGCAACACCAGGCCGACCGCGGGCGACGCAGTGCCGCGGATTCTCGGCCCGTTCCTCGCGCTGATGGTGATCGGCGTCGGGTGCGTGCTGGTCCTGGTGCTCGCCGGACGCCGGCGTCCAGGCCTGCGGTCGCTATCGCCGGTGGTGGCGCTCGCCTTCGTCGCCGGGCTCATCCTGCCCGCGACGCTGCTCCACGTCCGGCAACTCTGGCATGGCACTCCCCGAGACCCGACGACGGCGACGATGGGCGCGGGGACGCTCGAGGCCGGGCGTTGGCTGCGGGATCATTCGCGTCCCGATGACCTTGTCGCCACGAACGCGGTCTGCGCCGCCGGCAACGGCTGCGACGACCGGCGCTTCGCCGTATCGGCGTATACGGAGCGACGCGTCCTGGTGGAGAGTTGGCGCTTCAGCGCGAGGTCGCATGCGGAGGGCGTGAGGCGGCACATTCCCGACGAGTCAGTGCCCTTCTGGGACCCTCGGCGGCTGATGGACAACGAAGCCGTCTTCCACCAGCCCTCACTCGAGACGGTTCGGCGACTACGCCGGACGTACGGTGTGCGCTGGCTCTTCGTCGACAGAGGCTTTGACCGGCCCGCTCCCGGGCTCGAGCGATTCGCGCGCCTGCGCTACGTGGCGGGTCAGTGCGCTGTCTACGAGATCACGAGGTGAGACGTATACATCCTATGCGTCGAGCATCATGTTCGCGACTGCCAGATGGCTATCGTTGTTGGTCGCCAGAAGGTTCGCCCCGAGGCCCTCTTTCATGCCGATACTAAGGACGTCCTGCTTCGTGCAGGCGCGCATCCTGATCTCATGAACGAGGAACACGTGGTGATAATTGGCGAAGATGACGTCGAGGAGTTCGTACGGCGAGAAGCCGCAATTCTCCAGGCCGTGCGGACTGTATTCGATCAGTAGTGTCGGGGAGAGGCTCAGCGTCTTCCGGGCGCCTCGAAGTACGAATCCGTCGTATCCTTCGGCGTCGATCTTGATGAGGTCGGGCGTACCGATTTCATAGTCCGCCAGATACGAATCGAGTGAGACCACGGGGACCGACGTCGAGTTGGACCATCCCAGCGCGTTACCGGCACCGATGGAATGATGGCCGATTCCCCGCGCGAGGTACATCGTCGCGGAACCGGGCTTCTCGCCGACCGCCGCCGCCTTGACGGTGACCTTCTCCAGGAGGCCGTTTCGGGCGAGGTTTCCCCGCAGATAGGCGACGTTCTCCGGTACGGGTTCGAACGCGACCAGATGGCCGCCCTCTGGAAGGTTGGCTGCGCCGACACAGGAGTAGAGGCCGATGTTGGCGCCGATGTCGATGATCATATTGCTGCGGGTCGCCAGGCGCTCGAAAAGGGCGATCTCGACCTCTTCGTAATAACCGGCGAACAGCTGGTGAATGATCGAGAAGTCGCGTGCCGGGCCGGTCAGGTTCAGCCCGCGGTATACCGTCGCGACGTCATCACCATTCGCGGAACAGCCGAACTCGTACACCATCCTCTGGATGCGTTTAGTGATCGTCAGATCCTGAACGCGCGTTCGCCTGAACAGTTTCCGGGAAACCTTGAGAGTCTGGCGAGCGATTTGCCTGCGCACGATGCTTGTCAACCCCCTGATAGTCGACTGTGCCGAGGTCTTCGGCGGGCACGGCCGGCCGGTGTCGCCGACCGAGTGGTCGGGCGGTCGTCTGCGGCCGATGTCTCGCGTACAGCACCGCCCCGTACAGGCAGGACAGCGCCATCGTGGCGGCGAGACCCGCCGCGGCTCCCTGAGCCCCCGCGAGAGCGGCGCCCATGGCGGCTGCGCCGACGAGGGCGACCGCCGTGGCCAGCCTGAATATGAACAGTGGGCGTATCGCCTGGAGAGCGCGCAGCGCTCCCGCCGGCCCCAGCACCGCGCCCTGCGCGATGCGATAGATCGTCTGCGCCGGCAGCAGGGGAGCCATGAGCTGCCATGACCTGCCGAACAACGAAGCGCCGACGCTCGCCGGCAACAGCATCGCCAGCACTCCCGAGGCGGCGCCGACGGTTCCGAGTCCCACGGTGACCAGGAGGGTTCCCTGGCCGAGCCGGTCCGGCCGGCCGGCGAGCAGCCGTGACAGTTCGGTGATGGCGATCACTCGGCCCGCGTTGATCGCCACGGCGGCCGGGCCGAAGACCGTATCCGCGGCCCGCAGCGCGCCGACGGCCGCCAGGCCCGCGATCCGGCCGACCACGATCAGCGTCCCGTAGGAGCAGATCGTCAGCACCACGCCTTCGACCAGGTACGGACGTGCGAGATCGCCGTACTCACGGAGCCAGGCGGGCGCGGAGGCGACGCGCGGCAGCACCCGGGCCTGGGCGATCGCGATCACGGTGGCGATCAGTCCGCTGAGTCCCCAGAACAGGAACACCCAGGTCATCTTCGTCGTCACCGACAGCACGCCGAACATGGCGACGCACTGGCTCAGCCCCCAGGCCGCATCGCTCACGATGGCCTTGCGGGGCTGGCCGGCGGCGATGAATCCCATCCGCAGAGTGCTCTGAATGAGGAGCACCGGGAGCAAGGCCGCCAGGATCAGGACCGGAGCGGTGATGCCGCCCAGGATCGGGCCGGACAACGGGAGCAGCGCGATGGCGCCGATCAGTCCGAACACCGCCGCGGCTCCCGAGCTGTCGCGCAGTGCCCGGCGCGCGGAGTCGGGGTCGCGCGGGAAACGCACCATTAGTGGCTCGGTGAACGTTGTCTGGGTCAGTTGATGAAAGACCACGTAATAGCCGTAGAGCAGGGCGAATTCGCCGAAGGCCGCGGCCGACATCCGTCGTGCCGACAGGATGATCAGCATGAAATTCGTCGCACTCGAGATGATCTGGTCGGCGAGGATCCATCCGCCGCGGCGGGTGGCACGAGTGAGCACGATCAGTCCTCCCTGGCGCGTGCGCGATGGAGCAGCATCCACGTGATCAGCCCACCGGCGATCACCGGAAAGGCGCGGCCAAGTCCCCAGTAGAAGAGCATTCCCATTTCAAGGACGCCGACATAGATGACGGCATAGAGGACGAGCCCGCGCAGCTCTCCGGAACGCATGGTGCGGTAGCAGATTCCGATGAGCAGTCCGATGGCGCCCCACCAGACGATTGCGCCCGCAAGGCCATAGTCGATGATGGCCGGAAGAATTCCCCCGGGATTGTTGAACTCCAGGTTTCCGTATCTCGCGTACAGATACGATGAGTACTCGGCACCATTGGTGGCACTGTTGTCGATGTGCATGAACGATCTTACGATGGGGAAGTTCCATAGGAACTGCCCCGTGTAGCGAGGTATCAGCGAATTCGTGGAATCATAGGTCAGGACTATGGCCGAATTGTTGCCGGCGGTGGCGTAGTATCCGCCGAGTCGACGTAGCGCGAACCCAACGAAGTTCGTGTCACTATGGCGTGCGTAGAAATCGTTCCAGCTGCGGGTGTACTCAAGGGCCCCGAAGACGGTCGCCAAGATCAGGGGGCCGACGATCGGTAGCGTCGCCCATAGGGCTGAGTGCTGCCGCCGTCGGCTTTTGGGTCGTATCGTCGCGGCGAGCACGATGACGGGGACGGCCAGCTCCATGAGGGCGATGCGCTCGGCGTTGAAGAAGCCTCTCGCCAGGCCGAAACTTACGAGTACGACCAGTCCGAGCGTGTGCCGTCGGCCGCTGGTCCAGCGATCCAGCAGCAGGCAGATGAGGGCGAGCGGGCCGACTTGGGTAAGCGTCGTGATGCCCGGAAGGGTGGTGAGGTATTCGGTTCTGGCGGACAGCAGTGCGCCCTGCTCCAGGGTGAGCGCGGCGTGCAGCTGTTGTCTCCCGTAGCCACGTGATACGGCGGCCACCGCCCACGACGCGTACCCGATCAAGGCGAGCACCAGGAACACGCGCCCGGCCCACAGCAGGACCTTCTGCTGACCGGCTGAGACGACTACGCGCGACTCTCGGGATTCCCGACGGCGTTTGATGAGGCTCGGTATCAGCGTGCCGACGACGAAGGCACTGAGCAGCAGTGCGGTGAGAAACGCATCGGCCACGCCGAAGTATTTCGGCGTGCGCCACCAGAGACGGAAGTCGTCCGCGGGGATGAGGCAGGTGACGGCCAGATAAGGGACGACCCCCAGCACGCCGGTCCAGCCTGGATGCAGCCACCAGACACCTCGGCGCAGCTGCAGCGGCCTCGGCGTGGACGAACGGCGTTTCGCTCTGGCCGCCCTGGTCGGGCGATCGTGGAGCGCGGCATGAGTGCGTACTGGCACGGACGTCTCCAGCCTCATCGGCGAACGGCCGGAGTCATCCGACACGGGTCCTGGGCGCTGTCGTAACGTTCGTCGGCGAAACCGGGTCCATGTCCTCGAGGCGCGGCTTCTTCTCATCCCGGCGATAGCCGACGGTGCCGCCGTAGTAGCGGTAACGGTCGTGCTTCCCCTTCGTGGCCATGTTGACGATCACTCCCAGGGTGATTCCGCTGACCGCGTCCACGCTCTTGACGGCCTCGCGCAGCTCATCGCGTTTGGTCCGGCCGGCACGCACGACGAGAAGGACGCCGTCGCTGCTGGGGACGATCACCGCCGCATCCGTGACCGGGAGCAGCGGAGGCGAGTCGATGATCACGTAGTCCGCGTTGGCCTGGAGCTCCTCGAGGAGCAAGTGCATCTTCTGGGTTCCCAGCAGCTCGCTCGGGTTCGGCGGCACCGGGCCGCTGGCCAGCACGTCGATCGTGCAGCTTCGCTCGGCGCGCTGCATGACGTCGGCCATGGTGGCCTGACCGGACAACACGCTGGTGAGTCCGATCTCCTCGACGAGACCGAGCGAGCTCGCGATGGTCGGGCGCCGCAGATCGGCGTCGACGATGACGACGCGGGCACCGTCCTCGGCGAGCGAGAACGCGAGGTTCAGGGCGACGCTGGACTTTCCGTCGCCTTCGAGCGGACTGGACACCACGATCGTCCGTGGGGGCCGGTCGACATTGATGAAGCGCAGGTTCGTTCGGAGCTTGCGGAACCCCTCGGCCCGGAGACCGAGCGGGTCGGTGTCGTGGACGAGGGCTCGTTTCCGCGCCGCGCGCTCGTAGACGATCTCGCCGAGTACGGGCAGACCACTCGCCAGGCCCGCGTCGGACGTGACGTCGATGCGGGTGTCCAGTGCCTCTTTGAGCATCCCCGCCAGCGCGCCGGCGAGGGCGCCGAGCACGATGCCGACGAGGGTGTTCAACACCGGCTTCGGGCTGCTCGGCGCGCCCGGCTGCGAACCCGGCCTGACCACCTGGATCCGTACGGTCGGGGGGCGTCCCGGCAGCGGCGCCTCCAGTTCCGCCACCGCGGTGATGAGGTGCCGCGTGACGCTGTTCACGATCCGCGCCGCCATCGCCGGATCGGAATCGCGTACGGTGATGTTCATCAGCACGGTGTCGATCGGTACGTCGACCCTGAGCCGTTTCGCGAGCTTGTCCGGCCGCATGCGCAGCCGCAGTTCACGGATCACGGGAACCGTGACCTTCGGTGTCGTCACGAGGCCGGCGTACGACCGGACCTGCTGCTGGCTGAAGAGCGTCCCTTGATACGCCTGGTCCAGCTTCTGTGCCTGCTGCGACACCGAGACGAAGACCGATGCCTTCGACTCGTACATGGTCGGTTGCAGCATCGTGATCAACTGCGCGACACCGATCCCCAGCAGCACGACGCTCACCAGCAGCGCCAGATGCCGCCGGATCGCGGTGATCAGTTCCCTTACACTCATGCAGTCCCCCGTGTCGGACCTTCGTGAAATGCGACGTTCTCGGCGTTCTCGTGGACCGTGCCCTTACGAACGCGACAGCGCTGCCGGCGCCGTGCCCTCGCCGTTCGAGCGACTCGGGCGGCCCGTGCCCGACAGCAGGCGCGTGAAGACCTCCAAATGACGCCGGGCCGATTCGGCCCAGGTGAACCGCTCCGCGTTGGCGAGGCCGTGAGTGCGCAGCTCCGCGGCGAGGGCGTCATCGGTGAGGACGTCTCGTAGTGCCGCGGCGATCGACCCGGAATCGAGGTCTCGCAGCAGAATGGCCGCCTGACCGGACACTTCCGGCAGGGCGCCGCGGTCGGAGCAGATCACGGGTGTCCCGCACGCCATCGCCTCGATGACGGGCAGCCCGAACCCCTCGTGGCCCGACGGGAGCGCGAAGACGGCGGCGGCGCGGAACAGAGGGGCGACGAGCTCCGCCCGGACCTGGCCCAGGTATCGCACGTGGGGCGCGGCCGCCAGGAGCCGCTCGACCGGCTCGGACCCGAGAAAGGGACCGCCGGCGACGACCAGTTGGACCCCGAGCCTGGCGATCTCCGGCCGGCCGACCGCGTCGACGAGGGCCGGGATGTTCTTGCGGGGGTCGAGATTGCCGAGGTAGAGCACGAACCGTTCCGGCAGGCGCAACCGCGCGAGGAGCCGGGCGTCCGCCGAATCGTCGGAATGGAAGCGATCGGTGTCGACCCCGTGCGGGATGACGTGCAGGCGATGTTCGGGGACTCCGAACGCGCGCTCGATCTCGCCCGCCGAACTCGCGGAGACGGTGACCACGGCATCGGCGGCACGGGCCAGGCGGGTCACGCGTGCCCGCCAGGTGCGCTCCCAGAGCGTGCGCCGGATGCCCGGAACGTGCTGGGGAACGCCGTGGATCGTCGCCACGATCGGCAACCGGCCCGTGCTCAGCGCTCCGGTGTCCGCGGGGAAGTGCAGCAGATCGGCGTGCCGGTGATCCACCGTACGCGGCCAGACGAAGCCCTCGGCCGCCGCGTGGCAGAGCTGTCGCGCCGGTCCGCGGAGCGTATCCCCGGGTGGCACGAGGAGCGTGTGCTCGACACCGAGCCGCCCCAGCCATCCGTAGAGGCTTTCCGCGTAGGTCGTGTTGCCGCCGACATTGCGGCGCAGTACCTTTCCCGCCACCGCGACCCGAATCCGGTCGGTCACGCTCTCTCCTTCATTGGTAGGGCCGGAGCTCCATAGGCCGCGGCCAGCCGCCTCGCCTGGACCTCCGGCGTGTGCTCGCGCAACACCGCGCGGCACCGGTTCGCGTGCTCGACGCGGTGCACGGGATCGGTCATGCGACGCACCGTCGCGGCGAGCGCCTCTGGGGTGCGGACGAGTCCGGGAAGCCCGAGCGCGGCCAGATCCGGCAGTGACCGCGCGACCATGGGCAGTCCGGCGGCTGCCGCCTCCAGCATCGCCATGGTCGGCGCGACCTCCCAGAGCGCCGTGTGCACGTAGACGTGCGCCTGGCCGAGCCTGCGCAACACCTCGTCCCGCGGCAGCCATCCCGCGACGTGCACGCCGGCGGACTCGAGCCGTTCACGACGTGCGAGATCGCCGTCGCCGATCCACTCCCAGCGGATCGGCCAGCCGCGCCTGCCCGCCTCCCTGCTCGCCTCGGCGAGGAAATCCGGGTCCTTCTGCCGGCAGATCCGCCCTACGGCGACGGCGGCCACCTCATTCTCGGCCGGTCGCGCGGCCGGGATCAGAGGCTGGGCCCGGACGGCATGCGGTACGCACACCACCTGCTGCCGTCCGCGCAGCATCCGGGCGAGCGCGGCCTCCCGCGGACTCGCCGCTGCCACCACGCCCGTTCGCCGCGCGAGGATGGACTCCGCGATACGGAACATTCCACGGAGCGGCGGAGCCACATCGACCCGTTCGAACGCATAACAGTGTGGCGAATAGACGATGCGATCCGCCGGGATCGACGGGCAGCCGCGAACATAGATGCCGGCGTATGAGGAATGGGCGTGCACGATATCGGGCCGGATCAGGTTGTAGGCGTGATGGATCGTGCGAATGCGCGCCGGGTGGCTCTCGGGCAGCCGCAGCCAGCCTCGCACCTGTCCGGCGAGTGTCACGCCGGTGTCCTCTCCATCGCGTGCAGCGGTGAGTAGCCAGTGGTCGAACATGGGTGTCGCGCGGATATAGCCGGCCACGGCGCTGCTGACGCCACCGCCCCAGCATTCGACGACATGGATCACCGTGAACCGGCGCGTGCGGTCGGCGGAGCGGACGCCTTCCGGTTCACAATGCGCCGTGACCATTGACCACCGCACCAAGCGTCTTGAAGAGAATCGATAGATCCAGCCTCAGCGACCATTCCTCTACGTAACGGAGATCCAGCTCCATTGCGTGCTGCCACGGCAGGGTCGAGCGGCCGCTGATCTGCCACAGGCCGGTGAGACCCGGTCGCACGGCGAGGCGTCCGCGCTCTCGGCTCGTGTACAGCGCGACCTCGGCGTGGACCTGAGGACGGGGTCCGACCAGCGACATCTGGCCGAGTGCCACGTTCCAAAGCTGGGGGAGCTCGTCGAGGGACCATCGGCGCAACCAATGGCCGATCCGCGTCACACGGGGGTCATCGGGCACTTTGAAGAACGGTTCGTCGGCCCGCCCGTGTGTCCGCAACAGGTCCGTGAGCTGGTCATCGGCGCCGACCCTCATCGAGCGGAACTTCCACATCCGGAAGGGCTTGCCGTCGATCCCGATGCGCTCATGGACGAAGAACACCGGTCCCGGGCCGCTCAATCGAACCGCGATGGCGAGGGCGACAAAAACAGGAGCGAGGATGAGCAGTGCGACCAGGGCGATCAGCCGGTCGACGGTGTGTTTCAGGCGAAGTGCCGCCGGTCCACTCAGGAGACGTTTCTCGGGCTGCGCCTCCGCCAAACGCAGATGTGCCTCGACATCCTTGACGAGGCCGACACTCTCGTCTGGCGGCGCGTTCTGGCCCGACTGCGCGCTCGGTGTGGAAATGGACACTGTCGTCCTCCGGCATGTGGTGAACAATCTCCGCTCCCTGGCCCCAGGTATATCGCCTACGTGCGAATGGCCACTCCTTGCTCAAGATCAACACTTGGTCAGTTGACCGGAAATTATCTGTTGCGGTTCTTTCGGGGGCTGTACGTGTCCGGGGGTTGGTCGGTAAATACAGGACGCCATGGCTACAAACCATGCGACCCGGCCGCATACCGTCCGCCGGCCCGGAAAACCAGGCAAGGCCGCATCGCGCACCAAACCGCCCTAAGTCAGGCCGAGAATCGTTTCCTCTAAGAGTCTCGTGTCGTGAGGTTCGTACGGCCGTGGGTAGTGATCGAATGGAACATTGAATGCTGGTGTGTGAATTGATGGCGATCGGCATCGGAAATAATCAAGGTGCCTGGCGCACGCGAAGTCATGGTTGGGGGTTGAAAGCACCGATGTGCGGGATAGCGGGAATCGTGTCGATGGGTCATCCGGATTCCGGTCTTCTCCGCTGTATGTGCAAGGTGCTCGCTCACCGAGGGCCGGATGGTGCGGGCTTCCACGATGACGAGCACGCCACACTCGGCATGCGGCGCCTCGCGATCATCGACGTGGCCGGTGGTGACCAGCCGGTTTACAACGAGGACCGGACCGTCGTCGCGGTCTTCAACGGCGAGATCTACAATTACGCCGCATTGCGCCGTGAACTGCGTCATCGTGGTCATCGTTTCGTCACGGACGGCGATACCGAGTGCCTTGTGCACCTGTATGAGGAATTCGGCGATGATCTGGTCCACCGGCTCCGTGGAATGTTCGCGTTCGCCATCTGGGACCGGACCGGGCGGCGGCTTCTCCTCGCCCGCGACCGGGTGGGCAAGAAGCCGCTGTTCTGGCGCTCCGACGGTGCGACGCTGTGGTTCGGCTCGGAGCTCAAGGCGCTCATGCAGGATGTCGCGGCGCGTCCTGAGGTCGACCTGGTGGCGCTGCACCACTACCTGACGTATCAGTACGTGCCCGCCCCTTGGTCGATTCTCCGCGGGATTCACAAACTGCCGCCGGGCCACCTGCTCTCCTGGCAGGACGGTGTCGCCGTGACGAGTCGTTACTGGCGCCTCGACTGCACGCCGCGCGAGATCACGTCCGAAGAGCAGGCCGCCGAACAGCTCCGCGATCACCTGCTCGAAGCGACGCGCGTCCGTATGGTGAGTGAGCGGCCGTTGGGGGCCTTCCTCTCCGGCGGGCTCGACTCTTCGGCTGTCGTCGCCGCGATGGCCCGGCAGAGCGGCGAGCGCATCAAGACGTTCAGCGTCGGCTTCGACGAGGACGAGTTCGACGAACGACGCTACGCGCGCATGCTGGCCCGGCGTTACGCCACCGACCACCACGAGATGGTCGTCACCCCGTCCGCGCTCGACGTGCTGCCGACGCTGTCCTGGCACTATGACGAGCCGTTCGCGGACTCCTCGGCGATCCCCACCTTCTACGTCGCACGGATGAGCAGCGAGCAGGTGACGGTGATCCTCAACGGAGACGGCGGCGATGAGCTGTTCGGTGGCTACCTGCGCTATCTGCTCATGTCGCACGCCGGCCGGATCCCCGCGCTCCCGTTCCTGAGAGGTCGGCTCGACCGGGTCGGCTCCTCCCTCTCGGCCCGTTGTGCCCCGCGCTCGGCGCTGCGACGGGCGGGCCGGGCGGTGGAGCTCCTGGGTCACCCGACGCCGCGGCGCTACGCACGGCTCATGTCCTACTTCACTCCTGAGCAGAAGACGGCTCTCTACTCGGACGCGCTGCGTACGCGGCTGGCGGAGGTCGACAGCTACGACCTGTTCGACGAGGCGTTCGCCGCCTCCCGCGCCGCCTCCGACGTCTGCCGTGTCATGGACGTCGACGTCAACACGTACCTTCCCGGCGACCTTCTGGTGAAGGTGGACATCGCCACGATGGCCAACTCCCTGGAGGCGCGTTCCCCGTTCCTGGACCACCACCTGATGGAGTGGGCGGCCGGGCTGCCGGCCCGGCTGAAGGTCCGTTCGGGCACGACGAAATACCTGCTGAAGAAGGCGGTCGCGGACTGGCTGCCCCCCGCGCTCGTGACGCGGCCGAAGATGGGGTTCGGTGTGCCGCTCGCGCGGTGGCTCCGCACCGACCTGTCGGAACTCTCGTGGGACGTGCTGACCGACGGCACGGCGAGATCGCGAGGGCTGTTCCGGCCCGAGGCGGTGCGGGAGATGCTGGCGCGACACGAGAACGGACAGGACCACGCCAACCGGATCTGGGCGCTCATCCAGTTCGAGCTGTGGTGCCGTGCCTTCCTCGACCCGCCTGGGACGAGCAACCCGGCTCCGGGATCCGGGCCGTGAACCGATGCGCCTTCACGGTCCCCGGGCCGGTGCGGTGAACCGAGAAGCCCGGCAGGCCGCCGGAACCCTCGGCATCTACGCCGCCAGATTCCTTCTCGGCGCGCTCATGAGCGTGGTCGTGAACCGGTCGCTGGGGCCCGAGGGCCGCGGTACGTACGCGGTGCTGATGACCGTCGCGACGGTCGCCCTTCACCTCGGTCACCTGTCGGTCGAGGAGTCACACGTCGCGCTGTGGCCGCGCGTCCGCGACAGCGCACTCATCACCGCCAACTGCCTGCTCTTCGGCCTGGCACTCGGATGTGCCTGCGCGATCGCCGCCGGCATCGTGGTCGAGGGCCTGGGGCCCGATGTCGTACCGGTGGGGGATCACGGCCTGCTGATCCTGGCGCTGGCCTGGATCCCCTGCGCCATGACCGAGAAGCTGCTCGCTCGCCTGATGGTCCTGAGGGCGCGCATCGAGGTCAACAACTGGAGCGGCCTGCTCAGCGTAGCCGTGCACTGCGCGGCGCTGATCGGCCTGGCCGCCATGGCGAAGCTGACACTCTGGTGGATCGTCGCACTGTGGACCCTGTCCGCCGCGCTGCCGCTGGCGGTCCTCCTGCCCGCCGCTCGCCCCAGGCTGCGGCACTGCGATGCCGGCGTGGCGCGACGGGCGCTCCGTCTGGGGTTGCGCCACCACACCGGTCTCGTCTCGATGTTCCTCCTGCTGCGCGCCGACATCCTGATGCTGGGCGCGATGACGACGACCGTCGAGGTCGGGCTGTACGCGGCGGCGGTGACACTCATGGAACTCGGCAGGGTGCCTCCGGACATCGTCGCGAACCTCGCCATGCCTCGGCAGCTGGAGGAGGATGAGCGGACGGCCGCCGCGTTCACCGTCAGCTCCACGAGGATCGCCGCGCTCGTGGCCACCGGCTCCGTCGCGCTGCTGTGCGCCACCGCGGCCTTCGTCGTTCCGGCGGTGTACGGGCCGGCGTTCACGGGGAGTATCGGCCCGCTTCTCGGGCTGGCGCCGGGCCTGTGGCTGATCGGGGCGACCAGACCGGTCGGTGCCTTCCTGCTCCGGCTGGACCGTCCCCTGCTGAGCTCGGTGACGACGGTCGGCGCCCTCACGGTCAACGTAGGGCTGAATCTCGCCCTGATTCCATCGTACGGAGCCGTCGGCTGCGCACTCGCCTCCAGCCTCGGTTACGGCGTACTCGCGGCCGCGCAGACCCTGTGGTTCATGCGGGTCACGCGCACTTCGCCGCGCCACCTCATTCCCCGGCGTTCCGACCTTCGCTACGCGCTCACCGGGGCAGCGCGGTGATGTACGGCGACGCGGACGCGGGACTCTCCGACATCTCGCGCGCCCCGTCTTCGATCGCGTCGGCGAGGATGTCGTCGAGTGTGTGTCGCGGAGCCCAGCCGGTCAGGGCGCGGAGCTTAGCCGTGTCCGGGACCTTCCGGTGCATGTCCTCGTATCCGGGCCCGTACGCCTGGTCGTAGGGAACCAGCCGGATCGGCGACGTGCTTCCGGAGCGCGCGATGATCATCTCGGCGAGATCACGAATGCCGATCTCCTGCGACGACCCGACGTTGAACGTCTGCCCGATCGCCGCCGGCTCGCTCATGAGCGGAAGGATCGCGTCCACGACGTCCCTGACATGGGCGAAACAGCGCGTCTGCCGTCCGTCCCCGAAGACCGTCAGGGGCTCGTTACGCAGGGCCTGCCGGACCAGGCGCGGGACGACCATGCCGTACATCGGGCTCTGCCTGGGGCCGACCGTGTTGAAGAGGCGGATCACGACCGTGGGGAGACCGCGTTCCCGGTGGTAGCAGGTCGCGAGGATCTCGTCGACGGCCTTGGCCGTGCTGTACGCCCAGCGCAGGACGGATGGGCTGCCGAGGATCATGTCGGCGGTCTCCGTCAGGGGGTCCTGTGAGTTCTTCCCGTAGATGTCCGAGGTGCTGGTGATGAGGATCTTTCGGCGGTAACGGTGAGCGGCCTTGATCACGATTTCCGATCCGCGGATGTTCGTGGTCAGTGACCTCAACGGCTGCGCGACCACGAGTTTCACGCCGACCGCGGCGGCCATGTGGATCACTACGTCGCACTCGTGCACGAGCTCGTCGACCACGAGTTCATCGAGCACGGAGCCGTGCACGAAGCGGAAGCCGGGGTGCCGGGCGACCGTGGCGAGGTTCGCCGATCGGCCCGTCGACAGGGTGTCCAGGACGACGACCGAGTCGCCGCGTGCGAGTAGGGCCTCGACGAGATGCGAGCCGATGAAGCCGGCTCCGCCCGTCACCAGGTATCTCGTCCCGCCGTCTTCCGGCATGCCGCGCCTCCCGGGATTCCGTTGTCGTTGCTGCGGATGGGGCCGATTTCCGCGTGCGGTATGGGTGGCGGGAATTGCGTTCCCGCCACCCATACCGGCCCATTGCCGATTTCTGGTACCGCCACAGAAGACGGCAGAGCCTTCGTGTCAGGAGCAGCCGGGAATGCTGCCCACGGGCCTGCAGTTGTTGGGATTGTTGGCGGTCACCAGGCTCCCGACGAGCGTCACCGTCCCGGGTCCGGGACGGTCGAAGATCCCGCCGCCATCGGAGGCGGTATTGCGCTTGACGAGCGTCCTCACGAGCAAGGCTCGTCCGCCGGGGCCGTTCAACAACCCGCCGCCTTCGAATCTGGCGGTGTTCTCGTCGAGTGTCGTCTGGACCAGCCTGGCGGTTCCGCCCTGCTCGTTGTAGATGCCGCCGCCGCTGGTGTTGGCGGTGTTGCGAGTGATACGAGACTGATCCGTCTCGAGCCGGCCGTCGTTGTAGATGCCGGCACCGCCACCGCCGAACCCGTTGGGATGACGCGTCGTGTTCTTTTCGACCAGGGTCAAAATAAGGATGAGCGAACCGCTGTCGCTGGCGATGCCGGCGCCGTTGTCCGCCGTGCTGTTTCGCACCGTGACCGATTTCAGGACAATGGTGCCGCGTGCGCTGAGGATCGCCCCGCCGGGGAAGACCCCGGCGTCGCCACCCTCGATGAAGATGCCCACGACGTCCAGACGGGCGCCGGCGGCCACCTCGATCAGGCGGAACGGCCCGCCTCCGGTGCGCCGAATGTGCGTGGACGGCCCGCCGACGATGGTGATGTTCCCGGTGATGATGGGCAATGCGTCCCCGCCGCGCGTCCCGGTCTCCGCCGCGGTGGTGAAGTCGTAATTGCAATTCGGGACCAGTCGGATCGTGCCGTGACCGGCCGCGTTGGCGTTGGTGACCGCCGTCACGAGCCCTGACGCCCCGCCTGAAGGTCCGCTGCACGGCACCGTCACGACCTGCTGGGCATTGGCCGAGGATGGCGATGCCGCCGCCCCCGCCCCGATCAGCGTGGCAGCGGCTACGCTGCCAGCTGTTCTAGCGAATGAACCCATGAGGCTCCCCCCGGAACAGAATGGACATTCCTCTTGTCGGTGATGAATTGTCCTAGCGGCACCGCCGACAGTAGAAGAGAAACATTGCGGAGGCTATCACGCTGTCGTAGACGCCGGTTCTTTGGAATTCTTGAAGATTGTTGACTCGTGTTTTCACGTGTTCGCCGACGACTGCGACCGGTGAAGTGACTCAGGCGGCTGTACCATGACGGATGATGCGTCAGGCGTCCTGAGGTGCATGGTGGATCGGCCGAGCCATGGTCGCAAAAGCAATTGCCCGGCCCGGAGAAATGGCGTCGACTGCGACTATCGGTACGGAAGGATTGTCGGCCGTGCCGTCGAGCGCGGTCAGAGGCGCCCGGGCTCCCAGTCGAAACCGGCAGCGGCGCCGGTGCGGTAGAGGCGCGTGACGACGTCCTCGATATCGGGTTCGCGCAGGGCGATGTCCTCGACGTCGTAACGGGCGGCGACGGCGGCGACCACGGCCGCGGCGTTCTCGGCAGGCGGAATCGCCAGCCACTGCCGGGGACCGTCCGTACGGATGAGGCGGGCGCCGTCGACCTCGATCGGCGCCTGCGGTCCGGTGAGGTCGACGACGAGGATCCGGTCGGCGTCGGCGGTGGCCCGCAGGCGCTCCAGCGAGCCGTCGTACGCCAGCCGGCCATGGTCGATCACCATGACGCGGCGGCAGAGGCGTTCGATGTCGCCCAGGTCGTGGGTGGTGAGCAGGATCGTCGTTCCCCGCTCGGTGCCCAGCCGGGACAGGAACGCGCGGACGGTGGCCTTGCTGATGACGTCGAGACCGATGGTCGGCTCGTCGAGGACCAGGATCTCCGGGTCGTGCACCAGCGCCGCGGCGAGGTCGCCGCGCATCCGCTGCCCCAGGCTGAGCTGCCGGACCGGGGTGTCGAGGAACGCGCCGAGCTCGAGCACCTCGGTCAGCTCGGCCAGCCGGGCCCGGTGCGCGGCGCGGTCGACGCGGTAGAGGTGACGGATGAGGGCGAGGCTGTCGCGCAGCGGCAGGTCCCACCACAGGGTGGTGCGCTGGCCGAACACCACGCCGATCCGCCGGGCCAGGGCCGTGCGCTGCCGTGCCGGGTCGAGGCCGGCGACGCGCACCCGCCCGGAGGACGGCGTGAGGATGCCGGTGAGCATCTTGATGGTCGTCGACTTCCCGGCGCCGTTCGGCCCGAGGTAGCCGACGAACTCCCCGGCGTCGACCGAGAACGAGATCCCGTCGACGGCGTCGACGTCCACCCGCGTGCGGCGGAGCCGCCCGGTGCGCCGCCGTACGGCGAACGTCTTGCGGACGTTCTCGACCTCCAGCATGTGGTCAGCTCCCCGTCGATTGATAACGCCGCAGGCCTGTACGCCAGGTGACGGCGGCCAGTGCGGACAGCACCGCCGCGACCAGCGGCGACGCGAAACGGAAGAACACCGGCAGGCCGAGCGGGTCGGGTCGGCCGAGGACGTACAGGCTGGGCTCCCAGTTGACGAAGGCCAGCGGAATCACCCAGGTCAGGCCGCGCAGGACGTCCCGGCCGAAGATGCTGAGCGGGTACTGCGCGAGGTAGGCGCCGCCGTACGTGATCGAGTTCGTCGCCTGCTTGCCGTCGACGATCGCGAACTGCCACGTCGCGGTGAGCACCCACAGCGCGGCGTAGATCCAGTAGCCGCCGACGAGCATCAGCGGGACCGTCGCGACGCGGCCCGGTGTCCAGGCCACGTCGAGCCGGTCGAGAGCGAGGAAGAGCACCGTCCCCGTCGGCACGAGCTTGCCGAGCCGGCGCGGCGAGAAGTCCTCGGTGGCGAGTTGGAGGAGCGGCCCGACCGGCCGGACCAGCAGCGTGTCCAGCGTGCCCTGGCGGACGTGCTCGCCGAGCCGCTCGGTCGAGCCGAACGTGAGGTCGGCGATCGCGAAGGAGACTCCCGCCGTGCCGTACAGGAACATGACCTCGGGCAGGGAGAACCCGCCGAGCCGGGACGTGTGCGCGAAGATGATCAGGATGGCGGCGAGGTCGAGCGACGTGACGACCGCCTGGGCGACGATCAGCATGACCATCGACGCCGGGTACTGCGCGGCGGCCCGCAGCCACGTGCCGGCGAGCAGAAGGTAGGTCCGTACCGCGTCAACCACCGTGGATCACCAGCCTCCGCCGGGCCGCCATGGTCAGCAGCCGCCCGGCGACGAGCAGCGCCACGGCCCATCCCGCCTGGAAGGCGTACGCCCCCAGCGGATCGGCCCGCTTGCCGAGGAACACGTCCGCGGGCACCTGGATCAGCGCCGCCCACGGCAGGACACGGGCGACCGCGGCGAGCGGGCCGGGGAAGATCACCAGTGGGATGATCATGCCGGAGAAGAACATCGTGGTCACCAGCGAGATCGCCGTGACCCCACGGTCGTCGTGGATCCAGAAGACCGCCAGGGAGTACAGGTAGCGCAACGCGAAGCTCACCAGCACGGCCAGCAGCACCGCGACGGCGAAGGCCGCCCACCGGCCCGGCGACGACGGCCATCGCAGCGAGAACGCCAGTCCGCCCACGATCAGCGGGGGAGCGCAGCGTGACAGCACCGCGAACGCCGCGCGCCCCAGGTCGTCCGCGAGCCACCAGCCCTGCAGGTCCACCGGCCGGTGCAGGTCGATCGCGATGTCACCGGTGCGGATCCGTTCGGTCAGGTCGAGGCTGCCGCCGAACACCCGCACCGGCTCGATCAGCCCCTGCGTGAGGAAGCTGAACGTCACCGCGTCGGCGACGTCGTACCCGCCGAGCGCCGGCCGGGCCCGCCACACGGCGATCAGCACGAACGCCCGCAGGAAGCCGAAGACGGTGTTGGTGAACGTCGCGGAGACGGCCGCCACCCGGTAGGTGCTGTAGCGCCGGAACGCGTACGCCGCGACCCAGACGTACCGGAGCGGCGCGCGAAGCGAGGGTGCCGCCCGTGCCCGCACATCGGGACTCCGCAAGGCGACTCCCTCCTCACCGGCCGTGACCGCTGTGGGCGCGCGTGAACCGCCCGGGACGCCGGGCTCGCGCGGCCGGTTTCACACCGTACGGCGCGGGCGGCCGATCGGCCAGTGGATTACGGCCGCCTCGGCGCCCGCGCCGTGGTTCCGCCGCCTCAGCCGGTTCCCAGGGCCTTGCGGAGGGTGCGGACGGCCTGCTCGATGGCGGCGGTCGCCGCGTTGGTCGTACGGACCGGGTTGAGCATCATGAAGTCGTGGATGATGCCGTTGTAGCGCACGCTCGTGGTCGGGACCCCCGCCTGGGTGAGCCGGCGCGCGTAGGCCTCGCCCTCGTCGCGCAGCACGTCGTTCTCATCGACGATAACCAGGGCCGGCGGCAGGCCGGCGAGATCCTGGAGCTCCGCACGGAGCGGTGAGGCGGTGATCTCCGCCCGCTGCGCGGGATCGGTGGTGTAGGCGTCCCAGAACCAGGCCATGGCGTTGGCGGTCAGGAAGGGCCCGTCCGCGAACTTCCGGTAGCTGCCGGTGTCCTGCGCGGCGTCGGTCACCGGGTAGTACAGCGACTGGTGCACGAAGGTCACATCGCCCCGGCGCTTGGCGAGGATGGCCAGTGCGGTGGCCATGTTGCCACCGACCGAGTCGCCGGCGACGGCCAGGCGAGACGGGTCGAGACCCTCGTCGGCGCCGTTCCGGGTGATCCACCGCGCGGTGGCGTACGCCTGCTCGAGCGCGACCGGGTACCCCGCCTCGGGCGACCGGTCGTACTCGACGAAGACGATGGCGGCGCCGGCGCCGACGGCGAGTTCGCGGACCAGGCGGTCGTGGGTGCCGGCGTTGCCGAGGATCCAGCCGCCGCCGTGGACGTAGAGGACGGCCGGCAATGGAGCAGCGGCCCCGGGCGGCTTGACGATCCGGACCCGCACGTCGCCGACCTCCGCCGGAACGGTGATCCATTTGTCGTCGACGCCGGGCTTGTCGATCGGTGCGGCCTGGATGTCGTCGAGGACCTTACGCGCGTCCTCCACGCCGAGTTCGTACAGGAAGGGCGGCTTGGACGTGGCGTCCGCGAGCTGCTGCGCCGCCGCCTCGAGAACCGGATCGCTCATGACATCGCTCCTTGATCACGGTGAGTAGTCCGTCTCCTTGTGGAGCTACCCGTGTGGAGCGGGTCCTCGAACCGTCGGGCCATGAGCGGTGGCCGGTGGCCGGGGACCCCGTGGGGTCCCCGGCCGGAGTGGGTCAGCCCTGCGGCAGGGCCGGCTTGCCGGGGGACCAGAGCCAGGTCTTGAAGAACCCGCTCAGGTCCTGCCCGGAAATCTTCTGCGCGAGCGCCGTGAACTGCTGGGTGGTGGCGTTGCTGTGCCGGTGCTCGGCCGCCCAGGTGCGCAGCGTCTTGAAGAAGGCGTCATCGCCGATCTTTTCCCGCAGGAGCTGCAGCACCATGGCGCCGCCGCTGTAGACGCGGTCGTGGAACATGGTGTCGCGCTTCGGATCGGCGATCACGACGTTCCACCAGCTGTCGTTCGCGGCGTGCCCGTTGTAGATCGCCCGAGCCTGGTCGTGCAGCGTCATGCCGCCGTGCTTCTCGTTCCAGTAGTAGTGCGAGAAGGTGGCGAAGCTCTCGTTCAGCCAGATGTTCTGCCAGGTCTTCACCGAGACGCTGTCACCGAACCACTGGTGCGCCAGCTCGTGCGCGATCGTGGTCGTGTTCCGCACGTCGGAGTACAGCGGCCGGGTCTGGGTCTCCAGGGAGAAGCCGATCGCCTTGCCGTTGTACGTCGCCAGGTCGGCGATCGCGCCGGTCGAGTCGAACGGGAACTTCCCGTACTGCTTGACCCACAGGTCGGTGGCCTCGCCCGTGGTGTCCCAGAAGAACTTGATCGGGTCCGGGTGGTTGGGGTCACGGCCCTTGAGCTTCGGGTCGACGGCGATCGTCTCGGGGATGCCGCCGGGCGTCTTGCCGGTCTTGAACTCCCACTTGCCGATGTCGGCGGTGGCGAGGTAGGTCGCCATCGGCGCCTTCTCGTCCCAGACGAACGTGGTCTTGGTCCCCTTCGTCTTGTGGGAGACCAGCCGGCCGTTCGCGATCACGCCGAGGTCCTTGGGCACCGTCACCTTGAAGGTGAAGGCGGCCTTGTCGGACGGGTGGTCGTTGCTCGGGAACCACGTGGACGCGGCGTTCGGCTCGTCGCCCATGAACGCCCCGTCATCGGTGTGGACGAACCCGTACGGGGAGCCGAAGACGATGGGGGAGCCCACGATGGTCTGCGGGACGCCGCCGTACGTCACCGTGGCGGTGAAGCGCTGGTTCTTCCGGATGCCGCTCTTCGGCGTGATGATCAGTTCCTGGCCCTTGCGGGTGAACTTGGCCTTGTGCCCGTTGACGGCGACCTTCGCGACCGTGAGCTGCTGCAGGTCCAGGTCGAACCGGGACAGGTTCTGCGTGGCCCGCGCGGTCATCGTGACGACCCCGTCGAGACGCTTGGTCGAGGGGTTGTACTTCAGGTCGAGCCCGTAGTGCAGGGCGTCGTATCCGCCGTTGCCCTCGAGGGGGAAGTACGGGTCGCCGATGCCCGGTGCGCCGGGGGAGAAGTGGGGCCGCGCCGCGGCGGACGCGGCGGGAGCGATGGCCGCCACGGAGGCGAGGGTCGCGCCGGCGGCCACCAGACGGGATGTTCTGCGCATGTGGGGGGTTTCCTCGTGCAGAAGATCAACTGGACCTTGCGACTCTGGCGTATGGGCGCGGGGATTGTCCAGAGTGTGGGCCAGAGGTGGCCTGCTGCGGCATTGGCCGGATTCAGCCGGAATAAACGCACGTGGCCCCCGGAATCATCCGGGGGCCACCGCGTCAGTGGGCAGCACCGAGGGCCGGCGTGTTTCTCAGTCGGCCGGGACGAACTGCTCCTCTTCGGTGGATCCCTTCAGCGCCACCGTGGAGGAGTCCGGCGAGATCGCCGTGCTGACCAGGTCGAAGTAACCGGTGCCGACCTCGCGCTGGTGCTTGGTGGCGGTGTAGCCGTCCCGCTCGGCGGCGAACTCCGCCTCCTGCAGCTCGACGTAGGACGTCATGCCGTTCTCGGCGTAGCCCTTGGCGAGGTGGAACATCGAGTGGTTGAGCGAGTGGAAGCCGGCCAGCGTGATGAACTGGAACGTGTACCCCATGTGCCCGAGCTCGCGCTGGAACTTCGCGATCGTCGCGTCGTCCAGGTGCTTCTTCCAGTTGAACGACGGCGAGCAGTTGTAGGCCAGCATCTGGTCCGGGTACTCCGCCTTGATCGCCTCGGCGAAGTGCCGCGCCACGTCCAGGTCCGGCGTGCCGGTCTCCATCCAGAGCAGGTCGGAGTGCGGCGCGTACGCCAGACCCCGGGCGATGCACGCCTCGATGCCGTTGCGCACCCGGTAGAAGCCCTCGGCGGTGCGCTGACCGGTCGTGAACCGCTGGTCGCGCTCGTCGACGTCGCTGGTCAGCAGCGTCGCGGCCTGGGCGTCGGTCCGCGCGATGATCAGTGACGGGACACCGGCGACGTCGGCGGCCAGGCGGGCGCCGTTCAGCGTCTTGATGTGCTGGCCGGTCGGGATGAGCACCTTCCCGCCGAGGTGACCGCACTTCTTCTCCGACGCGAGCTGGTCCTCCCAGTGCACACCCGCGGCGCCGGCGGCGATCATCGCCTTCATCAGCTCGTAGGCGTTCAGCACACCGCCGAAGCCCGCCTCGGCGTCGGCGACGATCGGCGCCAGCCAGTGCGGGGCGGACGTGTCGCCCTCGGCCCAGGTGATCTGGTCGGCCCGCAGCAGCGCGTTGTTGATGCGGCGCACGACGGCGGGGACCGAGTTGGCCGGGTAGAGGCTCTGGTCCGGGTACGTGTGCCCGCTGAGGTTCGCGTCGGCCGCGACCTGCCAGCCGGACAGGTAGATCGCCTTGAGGCCCGCCCGCACCTGCTGGACGGCCTGGTTGCCGGACAGCGCGCCCAGCGCGTTGACGTACTCCTCATCGTGCAGCAGCGTCCACAGGCGCTCCGCGCCGAGGCGGGCCAGCGTGTGCTCCTCCTGCACCGAGCCGCGCAGGCGGATGACGTCGTCGGCGGTGTAGGTCCGCTCGACGCCGGCCCACCGCGGGTCGGTCTTCCACTGCCGCTGCAGCTCTTCGGCTGCTCCCTTGAGGCGACGATCGCTCATGGATACTGCCCTCCTCTGTCGTCCCCTGGGTGCTTGTGTCCTACTCTCTGGCCACTGGAGCGCTAAGTGAACTACTCGGTAACAAGAAGAACAGCAGAATTTTCGCTACTATGAAGCTGTGACGGGCTTTCAAAAAGAAGAACCGCTGAACTTGACGAATGGTCTAGACCTCGTGACGTTCGGCCAGCGGCTGCGGCACCTTCGGCGCGCACGCGGCTACACCCTCTCTGAGCTGGGAGAACGCGTCGGCCGGGCGCCGTCCCAGCTCTCGCTGCTGGAGAACGGCCGGCGCGAGCCGAAGCTGTCCCTGCTCCAGGCGCTCGCCGCCGCCCTCGAGGTCCCCATCGAGGAGCTTCTCCGCAAACAGCCGCCCAACCGTCGCGCCCAGCTGGAGATCGCCCTCGAGGAGGCCCAGCGCGACCCCGCCTACCGCGCGCTCGGCCTGCCCCACCTCAAGGTCGGTAAGCGCGTGCCCAACGACGTCCTCGAACACCTCCTCGCGATGTACGACGAGGTCAAGCGGAGCCGGACGAAGCCGACCGCCAGCCCGGAGGACGCCCGCAAGGCCAACGCCGAGCTGCGCCGCCAGATGCACGAGCGCGGCAACTACTTCGGCGAGATCGAACGGGTCGCCGCCAAGTCCCTGGAGGCCGCCGGCTACCGGGGCGGCGCGCTCTCGCAGGGCATGCTGCTCTCGCTCGTCACCCACTTCGGCTTCACCCTGCGGTACGTCCAGGACCTGCCGCGCTCGGTCCGGTCCGTCACCGACCTGCGCAACCGCCGCATCTACCTCGAGCGCGAGCAACTCGGCATGCACACGCCGCGGACGATCCTGCTGCAGACGCTCGGCCACATCGCCCTCGAGCACGCGGTGCCCAAGGACTTCGCCGACTTCCTCCGGCAGCGCGTCGAGGCCAACTACTACGCCGCCGCCACCCTCCTGCCCGAGCGAACCGTCGTGCCCTACCTCCAGGAGGCCAAGGCCGACCGCGAGCTGTCGATCGAGGACCTGTGCGACGTGTTCTCCGTCTCGTACGAGATGGCCGCACACCGGTTCACCAACCTCGCGACGCACCACCTCGACCTGCCGGTGCACTTCACCAAGAACGACGAGAGCGGCACCATCTACAAGGCGTACGCCAACGACGGGCTGATCTTCCCCGCCGACGAGCACGGCGCCATCGAGGGCCAGCGGATGTGCCGCCAGTGGGCCGGGCGCCGGGTCTTCGGCGCCGACGACCGCTTCTCCGTCTACTACCAGTACACCGATACCCCCACCGGGACGTACTGGTGCCTGTCGCACATCGACCCGAGCCACGATCGCGACTTCGCGATCACGCTGGGCGTGCCGTACGAGCACTCCCGATGGTTCCGCGGCCGCGAGACGAACCGCCGCGTCCGGTCGGCCTGCCCGGACGGCGACTGCTGCCAGCGGCCCCCGGCCGAGCTGGCCCGCCGGTGGCAGGGCCACGTCTGGCCGTCCGCGCGCGCTCACTCCCACGTCCTGGCGGTCCTGCCGCCCGGCGCGTTCCCCGGAGTGGACGAGGCCGACGTGTACTCCTTCCTGGAGCAGCACGCCGAGACGTGACAGGAGGGTGAGCGGCCAGAGGGGCCGGCGGCCAGAGGGGCCGCCGCCGCTAGGTTTCCCCTGGCTGTGATGCCGGCGAAACGAGGGTGAAACCCTGACAGGTGTCAATGGGCCGGAGTGCTGACGCAGGAGAGGGGAAGATCAGGTGCTGCCCCAGGTACAGGCGTGGCTGCGCAACCGCATGAGTTCCGCGGCGGACTGGCCGGTGGACCGGCTCCTGGCCGCCAAGGGCCAGACCACGGTGAGCGTCGTACTGCCCGCCCGGAACGAGCGCGAGACGGTCGGCGAGATCGTCGCGGCGATACGGCGGGACCTCGTCGAGCGCGCCCCGCTCGTCGACGAGATCCTCGTCATCGACTCCCGGTCCGTCGACGACACCGCCCAGGTCGCGGCCGCCGCCGGCGCCCGCGTCGTCGCCCAGGACGCCGTGCTCCCCGAGCTGCCGCCGCTGACCGGCAAGGGCGAGGCGCTGTGGAAGTCGCTGCACGTCGCCCGCGGCGACGTCCTGGCGTTCGTGGACGCGGATCTACGCAACTTCTCCTCCTCGTTCGTCACCGGGCTGCTCGGCCCACTGCTCACCGACCCGTCCGTCGAGTACGTCAAGGCCTGCTACGACCGCCCGCTGAACACCGGCGGCGTCTCCGTCCCCAGCGGCGGCGGCCGGGTGACCGAGCTGGTCGCCCGACCGCTGATCAACATGCACTGGCCGCTCCTCGCCGGATTCGTCCAGCCGCTCGGCGGCGAGTACGCCGGACGGCGCACGCTCCTCGAACACGTGCCGTTCGTCACCGGGTACGGCGTCGAGCTCGGCCTGCTCGTCGACGTGCTGGAGGTCGCGGGGCTGGACGCGATGGCCCAGGTCGACCTCGGCACCCGCGAGCACAGCCACCAGTCGGCCGAGGCACTCGGCGTCATGGCCGGCCAGATCATGCAGACCGCCTGGTCACGCCTTGACCGGCAGGGCCGCATCGTCCCGCTCGAGCCGCCGTCGACCGTGCTGACGCAGTTCCGCCGCGAGGGCGACGGCCACCAGGCGCGGATCCGCGACGTCTCCGTCGGCGAACGCCCGCCGATGATCGAGGCCCGCGCCTACAGCGACTCCGCCGCCTGAGACACGCTCGGGCAGGCGGGAGCCTGCCGGGCACGGATGTGGCCGCGTCCGGCAGGCCACGGGGTCACAGGCAGATGCTGCCCCTGCTGCTCATGGTGAGCACGTTGCAGGCCAGTTCCTCCTCGACCGCCGCCTCAGCTTGCAACCGCAGAACTTCTTCCACGCAGACCACTCCTTTCCAACGATGCGGGCGCTACGGCATCCCCCGACTCGGCCGGGTGGCCGTCGAGGGAGTCAAGGGCGGCCGACGCGGAATCCGTCAGGCGCCGCAGGGCGACCAGGATTCCGGCCGAGCCGGACCAGAGGTCGGCGGACAGCCGCTGTCCGGGCTCACCGAGCCAGCCGATCCCGTCCTCGCGGGGGATCGCATACCGGAACAGGCCACGGGCGCCGGCGAGCGCGGCCTCCATGAGTTCGGGCCGGCCCAGCCGCTCACCCGCGTCGGCCAGTGTCACGGCGAGACCGGCCAGCCCGGGGAACAGCCCGGGGAACACGGTGAAGCGCGCCGAGCAGGCGCGCAGGCAGCGCTCCAGCGCGTCGGCCGCACCGAGGCCGTCGTCGGCGGCCAGGTCGAACTCCGCGTCCGGGCGGCACGCGAGGTAACGGGACAGCACCGCGGCATATCCCGCGCTGCCGCCGAACAGGTAGGGATAGACGCGACGGTCGGCGTGCGAGAGCTTGAAACCCAGGCCGTCCACCGGCAGCGGCTCGGCGTAGGCCAGTTCCTCCTGGAGCAGCCGCATGCCCCGGGCGAAGAGCCGAGGATCCCCGGTACGCCGATACAGGCCGTACAGCGCCAGCGCCACGCCGGTCCGCCCGCCCACCAGCCCGGACCGATTGACCGGGCTCAGCCGGGCGGTGAGCTCGTCACCGTCCGGGACGCGGTCGAGCAGCCGCTGAGCCAGGTCCAGCCAACGCCGCTCGCCGGTGCGACGGTGGTGGGCCAGCAGACCGAGCGCGGTACCGGCCGCGCCGCCGCCGAGGGCCGCGGAGGTGGTGTTCAGCGGATGAGCCGCCGCGGCGGCGAGCAGGGTGTCGGCCGCCTCCGGCTCACCGAGCTCCGCCAGCACGCAGGCGATGCCGGCGCTGCCGTACAGCAGGCCGGGAGCGCTGGTGTCCGCCGCGGCCAGCGCGTCGTCTCGCAGTCGGCGGACGACGACCGGGTCGCACTCGCGACCGGCGCGGCGCAGCGCGTACAGCACACCGGCGGTGCCTGCGGCGACCGCGCGGGTGTCGGTCCGATACCCCAGCGGGCTGGTCGGATAGACCGACTCCGGGTGGTCCGGTCGGGCCATCGCCTCCAGCGCGTCCGCGGTCCGGTCGGCCAGCCCGCGTAGCGCGGCGACGGTGTCCTCGCGGACGACCTGCGGCGTGGGCAGGCGGGAGTCCTCGGTCCGGTCCTGGCAGCGGGTGGCCCACTGCCACAGCCTCGGGGCGACCGGTGCGAGCTCGGTGAGGTCGGCGTGCAGGTGGTCGAGGACCGGAGGATGCCGTTCGACCGCCTCGTGCACGGGGAACAGGAGCAGCAGCGCCAGGGCGGCCAGCCCGAAGCGGTCGAGTTCGCGAGGATCGCGCTCGACCGCGGAGCGCGGGTCCGGGTGCAGGTAGCCGGGAGTGCCCATGATCCGCCGTACGTCCTCGATGGGTTGCGTCGCCTCGAAGTCGACGAGGCGGACCCGATCGTCGTCGTCGACGAGCACATTGGTCGGGCTGAGGTCCACGAAGACGTAGCCCAGCTCGTGCAGGCGGCGCAACCGCGCGTCGAGCTGGTCGAGCAGGGCCAGGCAGCGGTGGTGATACCGGGCGAAATCGGCGGGGTCGGGCTTGATGCGCACCGCGGGGTTGTTCAGCACCATCCATCGGTACAGCGGTATGCCGGGGATGAACTCGGTGACGAGATAGCTGTGTTCCCAATGCTGGAACAGTTCCACCGGCCGCGGGCAGAGGCCCGATTCGCGGCCGTGTAACGCCCGGAGGACCAGGTACTCGGCGGTCAGCCGCGCCTTCGCGTCGGCGCCGTCGGGGGTGTAACCGTTGTGCGCCTTCGCCTCTTTCAAGAAGACGGGGCCGCCGTCCGCGGCACGGAAGCGGTAGGCGCCACCCGCGTTGCCGTGCCGTACGACGGCCTCGAAGGTGTAGCCGTGCAGTGTGACCGGTCCGGTCGCGGCGTCCGGAGCGGCCTGCCGGAACGGGTCGACGACGCCGGGCGGCAGGTGGAACGCCGGCCGGCGCTCGTCATCGATCTCCCGGCCGTCCGGTCCGAGCATGACGGGTATCGGCTCGCCCTCCGCGTCGACCCGCACGCGGCCGCGGAACGCTCCGTACCGGTACGAGACGCACTCGCTCGGGCCATAACGGCGATCAGAGAGCACGAAGGGCCCGCTGATCCCGGACAGCTCCTCCGTCAGCCGCCGTAAGACCTGCAGCGCGCGGTCCTCGGTCGGCGGGTACAGGGTGCAGAACTTCCCGCTCTGCACCCTGTTCGCGTGCTTGCCGTGCGCGTGCAGGAACATCTCGCGCCCGGCCAGGTGCTTGAAAGGGACACCCGACTCGGCGCACACCGTCGCCACCACCGCCAGCACGAACTGCGCGTTGGGCAGGGAACTGGACACATGCACCTTCCACCCCTGATCGGGGAGGAGGAGACCGGCAGGGCCCCAGTGGGTCCACGCGCCTGAGTCCCGCCGCGTCCATCCGGCAGGCATGGGGCCTGCGGCGTAGCGCGGACTGGGATCGACGGTGTCCCAGGGGGCGTAGTAGTCCGGGTCCGCGACCAGGAAGGACATGTCCAGTGCCACTCAACCACTCCTGACCGGTCGAGTCCGAGCTCACGCGGAACAAGGCGACGGACACGGGTCCCCCGTCACGGCCGAGTCGACGAGAGGTGATCTATGCGCGTCTGTCCGAGTATCACCCACCGGCGGGCTGGACGGACTTGATCTGTCCGCCTCTGGCCGCGCGGCCGGAAACCCGCATGCCTGAGCCTGGGCTCAGCCCGGGGACGGAGGTGCCAGGATCCCGCCGAAGGTCGGGTCCGGGTTGGCGCCCGTCTGCGCGGACTTCTTGGTCGTGCCGCCCTTCGCGGCGGTACGCGCGGAGCCGCTGCCGTAGGCGTCCGGCGGCGGAGGCACCACGTCGAAGTGGGTCGTGGCCGCCGTCAGCCCCGACAGATCCAGGCCGATCTTGCTGAGTGGGGCGCCGAGCGCGTTGAGCGGCTTGAGCAGCGTCTCGCACTGCTTCGGCGGGGCGCCGAGGGAGTACGCCAGCGAGCAGAGCCACATCGCGATGTTCTGCGACTGCATCAGGTTGAGCCGGGAGTGCAGCGTGCCGTCCTGGTAGTCGTAGACCTGCATCGCGTTGGTGGCCGCCACGGGCGCCTTGTCCAGGAACTGCTGCAGGGCCTGCTTCTCCTTGACGAGGATGCCGGTCACCTGCGCGAGGCCCTGGACGTTCGCGGCGATCTGCGTCTTGTTCTCCTTGACGAACGCGGAGACCTCCTGCAGCGCCACTGTGAGGCTCTTCAGCGCCGCCCGCAGCTCGGTCCGTTCCGCGTTGAGCGTGCCGGAGACTGTCGCGAGGTTTTCCGAGAACGCCCGGATCTGCCGGTCGCTCGCGGCCATCGCCTGGGTGATCTTCGCGAGGTTGCGCACGGTCTGGCTGGCGTCGCCGCGGTTGTCGGCGAGGATCCGGCTGACCTCGGAGAGGTCCTGGAGGGTCTGCTTGAAATTCTCGCCCTGCCCGCCCAGCGTCTGGGCGCTCGACTTCAGCAGCCGCGACAGCGCGCCGTTGGCGTTGGCGCCCTGCGGTCCGAGGGCCTTGGCCAGATCGTTGATCGACTGGTTCGCGTCATCGAGCTCCACCGGCACCGCCGTGCTCGACAGCGACAGCGTGGCGCCGTTCTTGAGGGCCGCCCCGCCGCGATAGACCGGCGTGAACTGGATGTACCGGTCGGCGACCAGCGACGGAACGATGATGACGGCCTGGGCGTTCGCGGGGATCTTGCGCTTGGCGTCGTACGCCATCCCGATCTCGACCATGTTGCCCTTGGGCGTCACGCTGGTGACCTTGCCGACCTTCACGCCGAGCACGCGGACCTCGGTGCCGCGGTAGACACCGGTGGCGCGCTCGAAGTAGGCGGTGACATGCGTCTGCTTACCACTGGGCCAGAACACGGCGGCGAGCGCGGCGACCAGGACGACGGCCAAGACGGCCGCGCCGAAGGCCAGCACTCGGGTGGGGCGGGCATCCCGACGGCGGGGGGAACCGGGCAGACCCACTCAGACTCCCGTTCTATCGGGCGACCAGGGCCACGGGGGCGATTGCGAAATAAGTTATCTCTTACCTCGTACGGACGGTACCGCTTGTTACAGCCTCGTGACTCTCATGGCACGAAGTCAATCTCCTTCTGGGCGTAATGTGACACTTGCCACCCTGTTACCGCCGGTAGCACTCCGGCCGCTAGGGTGAGGTGGACATCGGGTCCAATAGCGTGCCCGCCGCCCGGGCCGGCCGTGAACGGAGGAAACATGTCGGACGACGGCGCCCCGGCCTTCTCCCTCGAGCTGAACGAGGATGTGCGGGCGGTCCAGGAGTGGGTCCACGAGTTCGCCAGAGACGTCATCCGGCCCGCCGGCCAGGAGTGGGACGAGCGGGAGGAGACCCCCTGGCCGATCCTCCAGGAGGCGGCCAAGATCGGGCTCTACTCCCTCGACTTCTTCGCCGAGCAGTGGATGGAGCCCTCCGGCCTCGGCATCCCCATCGCGTTCGAGGAGCTGTTCTGGGGAGACGGCGGCATCGGCCTGTCCCTCGTCGGCTCCGGCCTGGCGGCCGTGTCCGTCGCCGCCACCGGCCTGCCCGAGCAGATCGGCGAGTGGATCCCGCAGATGTTCGGCACCGCCGACGACATCAAACTCGGCGCGTTCTGCGCCTCCGAACCCGACGCCGGCTCCGACGTCGGCTCGATCCGCACCCGGGCGGAGTACGACGAGGCCAAGGACGAGTGGGTGATCAACGGCACCAAGACGTGGGCCACGAACGGCGGCATCGCCAACGTGCACGTCGTCGTCGCCTCCGTCGACCCCGAGCTCGGCACCCGCGGTCAGGCCAACTTCATCGTGCCGCCCGGCAGCCCCGGCCTGTCCCAGGGCCAGAAGTTCAAGAAGCACGGCATCCGCGCTTCCCACACCGCCGAGGTCATCCTCGACAACGTGCGCGTGCCCGGCTCCTGCCTCGTCGGCGGCAAGGACCGGCTCGACGAGCGGCTCGCCCGCGTCCGCGAGGGCAAGCGCGCCGCCGGCCAGGCGGCCCTGCGCACCTTCGAGGCCTCCCGCCCCACCGTCGGCGCCATGGCCGTCGGCATCGCCCGCGCGGCGTACGAATACGCCGTCGACTACGCCCGCGAGCGCGAGCAGTTCGGCAAGAAGATCGGTGACTTCCAGGCCGTCGCCTTCAAACTCGCCGACATGAAGACCCAGATCGACGCCTCCCGCCTCCTCGTCTGGCGCGCCGCCTGGATGGCGCGCAACGGCAAGGAGTTCGCCAGCGCCGAAGGCTCGATGGCCAAACTCCACGCCGGCGAGACCGCCGTACGGGTCACCGAGGACGCCATCCAGATCCTCGGCGGCAACGGCTACACCCGCGACTACCCCGTCGAGCGCTGGCACCGCGACAGCAAGATCTTCACGATCTTCGAGGGCACGTCGGAGATCCAGCGCCTCGTCATCGGCCGTACGGTCACCGGATTGCCGGTTCGCTAGCGTTTCCACAGGTCAGACGTATCGCGTGTGGTCGTCTATGTTGGGTTTGATCACACTGCACGTCGATCAGAGAATGCTTGTCAGACCCCGTCGTTTCCCGTTGGTTCCCAACGCGGTGCTGACTTCGTGCTGACCCCTAACGGCTAGGCATGTTGTGGCGGGATGGGGCACAGCACGTCCGGAGTGGCTCGCCGTCCGGGCTTCAGCGGTGGTCGTGCGCGCCAGGTTCAGGCGACGGAATGGCAACCGCTTACTGACCACAACCTACGGACGCTGACCACCACTCACTGGCGGGTAGTGGTCGACCGATGCAGAGGCGTCACGAGCGGTGTAATGACTGCCAGGGGAGCCCGTCTAGCTGGGGTAGAGGGCGCTGACCTGCATGATTTGGGAGGCTTCGGGCGGCCGTCGGGGTCGGTGACCTCTACCGTGTCAATGTCGTCCCGATCAATGGGCATTGTCACCAGTCCGCCTGTTGCGTCGAAGTCGAGGGTGTCGGGGCCTGGGATGATCAGTTGCCCGTCTTTCCAGGCCAGTCCGTCGTGGAGGCCGGCTAGTGCGGCCGCCGGGCCTTCGGCTAGGAGGGTGGCGGCGCGCCCGCCGAGGTCGGCGTGCAGTTCCCGGGAGATCTGCGCCCAGTCATCGGCCAGGCATGCGTCATAGAGTTTCCGCAGTGCGTCCAGGGTGCCGTTGAGGTCGGGAGATGCCGCCTCCAGGGCCTGGAGTTCGTCGTCACATCACGCCCCCGAAGACCTATCAGAACGATCTCCAGCGTAGAAGGCGCAGAGTTAACGCGATCAAAGTCCGGCCAGATCAGGCCATGAAACCGAGTCGGCGACGGGATCGCGGGCGATCGTTTAACTCGCGGGCTTAAACGATCGCGCCTCCCTTGGCCGCTGCGCATAATGGCGACGCGTATCGAGCCGAGAAGAATTGGGAGCGATGAAGTTCGCCAGCAGGCCTGTTGTGGTCAGCCTGTCCCCCCAGCAGTGAAAACCGGACCCATTTGCAGGGCGGCGATCCGGCGGCCCAGACCTCATTCGGAAGGACCGAGACTTCATGGCATTTCCCTCAGACGCGTACTCGCCCAACACCGGTGCCAGCTCCCACTTCGCGGCACGGGCCGACTGACAGGGGCACCGTACTTGACGTTTCGCTCTTTGTGCAGCGACCGCACCACGATGTCGCCGATCGAGTGCAGTCCGGTCTACAGCTGAGCCCCCAACCTGGAGTCACATGAGAAAGGCGAGCCATGTCAACCCGAACAAAGGCGGCCTGTCAACAAGAGAAGAGGGTGGAAACTGAGGAAGAAAATCAGCGTACGGGTTGGACCGCTGCCAGCAACACATCGCAAACTCAGGGCCCTGAAACCTGACAGTCCCGCCGTGCATGACGGGACCACCGCGCGCCCTACCTGAACCACTGCAAGGGCTCCAGACCCACCATCGGAACAAAGCCGCTGGGTGTTGTACCAGTGGGCCCAGGCCGAGACCGCCCATTTCCGCCGCGGCCGATGTCTATTACCTGTGTCGACGGATCTCGGACATGGGCCACAACCAGCCAACAGGAAGGAAATCGTCATGGACACTCTGCGACGAGTCCACATCGCCGCCGCTGTCATCGCCACAGCCGCCGCAGGTCTCACCATCGCCACCACCTCGGCGGCCAACGCCGAAACCGGCTGCAAGTCCGGATCGGTCGTCTCCGGGCCAGCGCACGGCTGGTATCTGCAGATCTGTAAAACCCCACACGACCAGGCCACCGACACCTTCTCCTGGACCGCCCGCAACACCGACGCCGGCGCGGCAGTCGCGACCATCTCCTACACAGTCCAATGCCCAGGTGGCACCTCCAGCGTTGCAGCCGTCGCCCCGCCCGGCCCGGCGAGCTGGGGCGGCTGGTACTCACCCGCCTGCGCCTTCCACGCCGAGCTGAACGTGGACGGCGCGCCAGGCCCCGGCGGAGCCCCCATCATCCTCAACCTGTCCGCCGGATGAGCAAGGGAGGGGATCGACACCAGCCCGTTCGGGCGGCTGGCTGTCCACCTCAGGGGCGCGATCGATGAGTGGTCCACAGTTCCGGCGCGAGCTGATCGTGGAGGGCACCGACTGGCCGCCTCCCGCGCCCGGGGCCGTAAGGGGGTGGCCGGTCGCGATGACCGCGACCCAGATCGAGCGGGCCCGCAAGATGTACGACGAGACCGACCGCGACACCGGACAACTTTGATGATCTAGAGGAAGGCCACCCATGCCGAAGAAACTGGTCTCACTTCTCACGTTGCCGCTCGCCTCGGTGGCACTGCTGGTCGCCGTGCCGACGGCCGCCCAGGCCAGCCCTCAGCTCGAGAGTCACTGTCGGTACCCGTACACGCTGTCGGTGGGTGGCGTGACCTGGACGGTACAGCCGTGCATCGACTACTACGACTACAGCTCGGTCGGCGGGCAGCCTGAGGTGTGGGCCGATGTCGACGCATGGAACGGCTCAACTGATGTGGACCTGTCCGCTGAGGTCGGCCGCCAGCAGTGTCTGATGCGGTGCGGGGCGGTGAACTGGCAGTCCAGTACCAAGACCTGGTTCCTTACCTATCCAGGCAACGTCTACACCAACCAGCTGTATTCGTCGCCGGTGCCCCCGGTCTCCGACTTCTGCTACTACGCCAAGACCACGATGCTCGATTCGAGCATCGGCGAGGTCGGCGACGTGGAATCCCCCAGCATGTGCTTCTGAACGGCCCTCAGGCGCATCGTGCTGCGCAGCCAGTTCAGCACGCTGCGCCTGGATCGGCCGACATCGTGGGCGCGGGGGCCGCAGCCACAGTCTGGCGCAAGCACCTGATGTCCGGGGTCGGCAGGAAGGCCTCGCCCGCCTCCATCAACCAGGCGCTGGCCGCCGTCACCCTCCTGTACGCCCAAGCCGTGCTGCGCATCGACGCCGAACGCGCCCACGTCCCCAAGTCCGGCGAACCCGACGCCCTCAGCCACCTCCAGCAGGGCGCGGTCGAACGTGCCTCGGCCCCGCTGGGGAGTGCGTAACACTGAGGTCCTGGCGATCCTGCTGTACTCCGAGGCGCGTGACGAAAAATGCGTCCGCCTGGAGGGGCGACGGCATCGCCATTACCGCCCGGCCCAGCGAACTCGACAAGCTCTTCCGGATCTCGCTTGTAACACTCCCTGCTAACCCACCCCAAGATTCATAAGGCGTGATCAGGAGGTTATGACAAGCCTCCGAACAGTGAGGTTGGCTGGCCGGGCGAGTTTTCGATGCGGTAGCCGTAGCCGACGTCGGAGAGCCGGCGGGCGAAGCCGGTCCGGGCCGGGACCGTCACGGTGGCGGACTAAGTTAGGGGGGCGAACACCGGGTATGAGGTGAGGGCCGCCGGTCGGGCTTGCGCTCGAGCCGCGGCACGCTATGCCGTACGCGGCATAGCATGCCAGGGCCGAGCTGATCGCACACTATGCGGCTATACATTTCGTGTATGTGGTGACGCCGTTGCGTTCGTTGGTGCCGGTGGAGAACTCCCACCAATCTGTTGCGATAGGCGCGGGGTCACAGCCTGGGTAGTCGCTAAGCTCGGCCCACGCTCTGAACTTTTTGGGTGCCGCGTAGTAGTCAATATTGACCGCGTGAGCGATTGCTTGGCAGCCATAGCTGCAGTCGAAGCCGTCCTGGTGGCCATGCACGACCGCTTTACCGAAGGGGAAGTTGCCGAGCTCGTCCTCGATACCAACTGTGAGAGTGAAATCGGCAGAATCCCAGAGCAGGCCAGTCGGATCATCGAAATTCATTGTAGCGTAGACGAACCGATTTCCGGCCGTGCAGCCGTTATACCAGAGCTGTACGGTAGCCATGTTCTCTTCGCCCCAGGGGGTATCAGTATAGACGGACTGCGAGCCGCTAATGGGAATCGTGCCGCATGCATGGGCGGGCAAGGCGGTGGTGAACGCCATCGCGACGAGCGAGCCACAGGCGAGTACCGGGACAGCGAGTAGCGTGCCAAGACGTCGCGACCATCGAGCCTTGATCATGTCGTGACCTTGATGTGCAGGTCTGCCGAGGCATGCGCCGACATGCCACCTGTGGCAGTCGGCATCGCTCCGGTTACTGCGGCGGCGAGAGTTGTACGGAAGACTGCGGTCTTCATTCCGATGTTCCTTCCTGGCTGGGCCGACATCGCCCTGCGACGACGACAGCTGCGAGCACTCCCGCGATGAGCGGGCTCCAATTCGCTGGGCGCGTCTTGAAAACGCATTTCCTAAGCATCAGGCCTGATAGTGAACTTCATCGCTCTCAATTATTCTCGACCTGATACGCGTCGCCATGATATGCAGCGGCCAGGGGAGGCGCGATCATTTAAGCCCTCGAGTTAAACGATCGCCCTCGGCACCTCGATCCCCGCATCGGCCAGGACGGCGTCGAAGAGCGCGGGTAACTTGCCGTCCCGATCCCGGATCAGGAGCCGGGCTCGGCACCCGGCGTTCTGAAGGTCCATGACCAGGTTCCGGGCGGAGCACGCCACCCCGGACGCAGTCGGGTGGGCGGTCGCACCCAAGATGCGGATCCGGCGGGTGCGGTGCTCGATCACCGCCAGCACGTACATGCGTCCATTACAACGCTTCCCGACCGCCCCAATCCCGGCAACAACGGCCACCGGACCTTGAAACGCTGCCGACCCGGGACGCGGCCAGCCTCACCGACCTGCAGACCATCCGGCGAAGATCTGTCGTGACGGGCGTGATCAGCGAATACCACCACGCCGCATAGCCGCAGCTCAGGCCACGTGACCCAATATTCGAGCGGCACACCATTGCGCTGTCGTGGACCGTCGTCAGGCCTGCTGGGAGGGGAACACTTCGTCGACGGCGCGGCGCAGTGTTTCGCGGACGACCTCGGCGTCGTCGAGTTCGGCGGCCTGGAACGCGCCGTCGTGGAGCAGGACGAGGACCCGGGCGGCGTGTTCCGGGTCAGGGTGTCCCATGTCGGCCGAGAGGTCGCGCAGGATCCCGAACAGCCATGATCGCTGGTCGTCGATGACCGCGCGTACCGCATGGTTCCGGTCGGGATACTCCGCGGCGGCGTTGAGGAACTGGCAACCGCGGAAGCCGTCCTCCAGAGTCGTGTCGCCGAGGACGGCCATGACCGCGCGGATCGCCTCGCGCGGCGACTTGCCTTCCCGGGCCCGCGCGACAGCCTCCCGGATGCCATCAGCGGTGGCCGTGAGGTAGGCGGAGACCAGGTCGTCCTTGCTGGGGAAGTGCCGGTAGAAGGTGGCGCGCGTGACCTGGGCCTCGGTGACGAGTCGCTCGATGCCCACGGTGTGGATGCCCTCGGCGTAGAACAGGCGGGACGCGGTGCGCAGCAGCCGGTCCTTGGGGTGCAGCTCCGAGGTGGTCGTCATACGCCCATCATAAAGAAAGACCAGTCGTTCTCGGCGGTCGCCCCCGTCGCGTTGCAGCCCTGAGGTAGAACGACTAGTCTTTCTTGCAGAAAGACTGATCGTTCTCTCTGAGAGGTTTGGAACCCATGAGCACCACCCCCACGATCGTCCTGGTCCACGGCGCCTTCGGCGACTCCTCCATGTGGAGGGGGGTCGTCGCCAAGCTCCAGAAGCAGGGCTACGACGTCGTCGCCGCGGCGAACCCGCTGCGCGGCCTGGAGTCCGACGCGCAGTACGTCGCCACCGTCACCAAGGCCGTCGACGGCCCGGTCGTCCTGGTCGGCCACTCCTACGCCGGCGCGGTGATCACCTGCGCCGCCCGCGAGGCATCGAACGTCGACGCCCTGGTCTACGTCGCCGCCTTCCAGCCCGACGAGGGCGAGAGCGCCCTGGAGAACGCCTTCCGCTTCCCCGGCGCCAAGATGGGACCGGACACCACCACCGTGACCGAGTACGACGGCGAGCCGGAGCTGCGCATCCTGCCCCAGCACTACCAGGACGTCATCGCCGGCGACCTGCCCGCAGAGACCACCGACGTCCTCGCGGTCACCCAGCGCCCGGTACGCCAGCAGGCGCTGACAGCCGAACTGTCCGGCCAGCCGGCCTGGCGCACCCTGCCCTCATGGGCGCTGATCGCGACACACGACAACGCCATCCCCGCCCAGGCCCAGGAGTTCATGGCCGAGCGCGCCGGATCGCACATCGTGCGCGCGGAGGCATCCCACGCGGCATCCATCTCTCAGCCCGACACGGTGGCCGACCTGATCATCGAAGCCGCCAAGGCCACCCGCTGACCTATCGGTGTCGAACCGGGCCAGGTCGGCGAGCAGCGCGTCGCGCGACAGAGCCCCTGGAGAGATACCCCCACGCCTTTCAGCGGGACTGGTGCCAGTGGGCGGTGAGCTGGCTGAGAGCGGGGGTGAAGTCGGGGTCGGCGAAGCCGGCACCGGTTCGGGGGGCTCCAAGAGTGACCTTGCGGCCGTTGGCACGGGTCACCTGGACAGTGGTCAGGCTGCGGACGGTGTTGGTGTCGATGGAGGTGATGTCGGTCCAGGGGATGGTGCGGCGGAGGAGGAATCTTCTGGTGATGATGCCGGATTCGTCGGTCGCGGTGTAGGAGCCGAGTTGCAGGAGGCCTAGGACGCAGCCGAGGAGGCCGCCCAGCGATATGACGAGGGCCGCGGGAGTGAGGAGAGCGAGGAGAAGGCCTGCGACCAGGAAGCCGGCCGAGACCACGAGGGTATTCCGGCATTGTTTCGCGGTCAGTTTGTACCTCACGAGACCCCCATCAGCTACGAGTGGATCGAACATGAGGAGGCCGGGCGGCCGCCGCGGTTCCCCTCGGCCGCGACCGTGCCGATCACCCCCCGACCCCGACGACCGACGCATCGACGGAGCCTCCGGCGCCCTGGGACCCAAGAGACGATCTATGGCGGCAACGCGGGGTGGGTCAGGCCTTGGCGCGCTGCTGCTTGAGGCGGAGCTCCTCTTGGCGGACCTCGGTTTGGATGGCCCGCTCGCGTTCTAGCCAGTCGGGGTTCTCGGCCTTCAAGGTCTCGATCTCGGCGGTCGTGAGGGGGCCCGTGATGCCGGCACGGGCTAGGCCCGAGGCGGAGACGCGGAGCTTGGCGGCGACGACCTGGCGGGGGTGGGGGCCCATGCGGCGCAGGTCGGCGAGCCAAGAGGGCGGGTCGGCCTGGAGCGCGTTCAGCTCGTCCCGGGAGACGACGCCCTCCTGGAATTCGGCGGGCGCTGCCGACAGCAGGATCCCCAGCTTCTTGGCCGCGGTCACCGGCTTCATGGTCTGCGGGGTCTTCGCCTTGGACGTGCTCATGACAGCAAGCGTAGCCAGCGGGAGGCAGCCGTCTGGACGCGGCTAGGCTGAGAAGATGACCAAGGGTGAGTTCCGGCTGGCCTATGCGCCGGGGGTGACGCCCGGGAAATGGGCCGGGGTGTGGGCCGAGCGGGTGCGGGAGGTGCCGCTTCGGCTGATCCAGATGCCTGCCGCCGAGGCTGTCCCCCTGCTGCGGGACGGCGGCGTGGACGCGGCGTTCGTGCGCCTGCCCGTCGACCGCGAGGCCCTCCACGTGATCCCGCTGTACCTGGAGACGACCGTGGTGATGGTGCCGAAGGACCACGCGGTGGCCGCGGTCGAGGAGGTGGAGCTCGCCGATCTCGCCGACGAGGATGTGTTCGAGCCGCTCGACGAGGTCTTGGCCTGGGTCGACCGTCCCGGGCAGCCCGCCTTCACCCGTCCGGAGAGCACGGCGGACGCGATCAAACTGGTGGCGTCGGGGGCAGGCGTCCTACTGCTCCCTCAGTCTCTGGCCCGCCTCCACCACCGCAAGGACCTCACCTACCGCACTGTGACCGACGCCCCCCAGTCCCAAATCGGCCTGGCCTGGCTCGAGGCCGCGACGACCGACCTCATGGAGGAACTGATCGGCATCGTCCGCGGCCGCACCCCCAACAGCTCCCGTGGCCGCACCCCCCAACAACAACCCACCCGTAAGAAGCCCCCGCAAAAACACTCCACTCCCAAGCCTCGCCGCCGGACACGCCGCCGGCCGTGAAAAGGGGGCTGGGCGCAGGGCACTAGTGGGAGGTCCCGGCCGAGCGGCGATGCCGTCGGCGCGTACGGGCGAGTGAGAACGCCGAGACGCACGCCCATGCGCTCTCCAGGAGTAGGAACCCCCACTGCCCGCCGAGCCCGGCGTCGACGGCAAGCAGCGCGGACCCTGCGAGATTGAAGCCGAGGTAGCTCACCGACGCCGGTGCCAGACGTCCCAGCTGCGCCAGTATGAACGGCCCGAGGATGAGCAACGAACCGAAAATCTGGACGTACTGCCCCATGACGACGCTCCCGAACGCATCGTCTTGTCAGGCCGGGTACGGTGCGACTCGTCCGGGGCAGCGCCGCTGCGCTAAACCGTCGCAAATTTATCACGGGCCCGTGGAGCGACGGCTGAGCCGGACGGCTACTTCCGCACCGGCATCGTCACCGACGACGGGTGATCGCCGCCGGTGTAGATGGTCATCGGCCCGAGCGTCTTGGCGCCGCCGTCCAGCTGCGGCGACAGGTGAGGTACGTCGAAGCCCTCGACCGCCAGCCGCAGTCGGTGCCCGGGCCTGATGGCCGCACCTGTCGGGAAGATCTCCACGTCCACCGGCGCGATCGTGCCCGGCGTCAGGTCCTTCTTCGTCGACTTCAGGAACGGGTGCCAGGGCTGGATCATCTTGCCGTCCAGGTAGCGTGACTTCTTCTTGTCCAGCGCCCGCTGGGAGATGCTCTCCCAACCGCCGGTGATCCGGTGGACGCTGCCGTCGGGCGCGACGTCCTCGACCGCCAGCGACAGCATGCCGTCGCCGGTGCTGGTCGAGACGTACAGGTGGGCGTTGATCGGCCCCTGGAAGCGCAGCGTCTTCGTCGCGGGCGCGGAGTCGAAGGTGAGTCCGGTGGCATCGTTGGGCCGGTTGTCGGTCCAGCACGGCAGGTCTTTGAGCACCACGCTCGCCAGGCCGCCGGTCCATTGGTCGGTCGAGCGCGTGCACAGGCCGCTGACCGGCAGCGGCTGGAGTGTCGACCTCCCCGCTGCCGCGGTGCCGGTGGTCAGGCCACCGGACTTGACCGTGGTGGTCGAGGACCCAGAGAGCTTGAAGGTCTTCGCGGACAGGTCGCTCGCGATCCACTTCTGCTTCCGCACCCAACGTCCGGTGCCCTGCTCGTAGTAGGTCACCGGCGCGATCTGGTCCAGGTCGGTGTCCTGCCCCTTGATCCAGTGGTCGAACCAGCGCAGCTCGAGCTCGGCCAGCGACCCGTAGCCGGCGGCACCGAACTCGTTGCCCCTGCCCGACCCGGCCTGGAGGTGGTTCCACGGCCCGTCGATGAACTTCACGGGTGTCCCGTTGCGCTGGATTCCCTCGAAGAGCAGGGGCTCGCCGCGCTGGAAGATGTCGTACTCACCGCCGATGATGAACGTCGGGACCTTCACCTTGTCGATGCGCGTGATCGGCTTGCGCTTCGCCCAGTACGGACCGTCGTACGCCACATCCCCGCCCAACACTCCCGAAAGCACCTCCGGCAGGGTGCCGCCGGCGCCGCCGGCGATGTGGTCGACCGCCATGGTCAGGGCCGACCTCGGCTCCTTGAGGCTGAACGCGGGGGGAATCGCGCCGGCCGCGGAGACGAGCATGAACCACTGCGGCAGGAAACCCGCGTCCATCTCCCCGCCCGCGGCGGCAACGTCGCGGTAGGGATCGGCGGCCGGCACCGTCGGGAAGATCGCCTTCAGCCCGGGCGGCTGCTGCTCGGCAGCGAAGAGCTGCTCGATGCCGAGGTAGGAACCGCCCTGCATGCCCACCTTGCCGTTGCTCCACGGCTGCCTGTGCGCCCAGGTCACGACCTCGCCGGCGTCCTTGTTCTCCCGCTCGCTGAACGCGGACCATCGGCCCTCGGAGCTGCCCGTGCCACGCGCGTCGACCCAGAGCTCCGCGTAGCCACGGTCGACGAAGTAGTCGGCAGGGACGTTGGTGCCGAGGAGAGCGCCACTGTTGGTGCCGATCGGCAGCCGCTTGTTGTACGGCGTGATCGTCACCAGCACGGGCAGCTTCTGCTTCACGGCCTTGCCGTCGGCGGTCGCCGGAAGCGTGAGGTCACCGCGCAAGATCTTCCCGTCACTCATCCGGATCGCCAGGTCCTGGCGCGTCACGGTGTTGTGCCACTGTGCGGGTCGCGGTTTCCAGCCGTCGGCAAGCGGTGCCGAGTCCGCTTGGGTGCGCACCGCGGCAACGGACGCGGGCACCAGCGCAAGGACGGGCAGCAACATCAACGAGCGAGCGTTCACCTTCATGGGTCCCCTGTGGGTGCATTTACTACCGGGCCGTAGTAAATTGCTACGTCATGGTAGTAATTGTCAAGGGGCACTCGTTCGAAAGGCCGCTACCCTGTCCGGCGTGACGAAGGCAGAGGGGGGCATGCGACGACAGCGACGCGCGTACGCACCCCGGATGCCCCTCGAGCAGCGCCGCCGGCAGCTGCTCGACGCGGCACTCGCGCTCATCGTCCGCGAGGGGTACGCCGGCCTCACCGTCGACGCGATCGCCCAGGAGGCCGGGGTCACCAAGCCGGTCGTCTACGGCGCGTATGCCAAACTTCCACTCCTGCTCACCGCGCTCCTCGACCGGACCCAGAGTGATGCCGTCACCCAGCTCCTGGCCGCCTTCCCGCAGGATCCGCGTCGTCTCACCTCGAAGCACCTCGCAGGAGACATCGCCCGCGCATGGGCACGGGCCGTACGCGAGAACCCGCAGACATGGACGCCCGTCCTGGTTACCGGTGCGCAGACACCAGCGCCCGTCCTCGATCGGATCGAGCAGGGTCGCGAGGCCGTCCGCAAAGCCCTCGCCGACTTCATCGGCAGGGGCCGCGACCTGGACGCCGCCACCGCCCGCCATCACCTCTGGACGGCCCACGCCGTAGTCGCCGCCGCCGAGCACTTCGGGCGTCTGGTGCTGACCCGCCCCGACGCCATCACCGACGACGAACTCGCCGCGCTCTTCGACGATCTGGTCAACGGCCTCCTGCGTGCACCAGGCCGATAAGTCGGGGAACCTACCCGGAGGTGTGGTCGAAGTGGAGTTTTGTGGTGATGCGGTATCGGTCGCCGCGGTAGGCGGATTGGGCGTATTCGATGGTGCGTCCGGTGTCGTCTTGGGTGGTGCGTTGGATGTGCATGATCGGGAAGAAGGCAGGTACGTCCAGCAGGTCGGCCTGTTCGGGGTTGGTGACGCTCGGCTCGAGTGTCTGGACCGCCTCGGTGACGTTGATCCCGTACCGCTCCCGTAGCAACTGGTAGAAGTTCCCGGTCTCCATGTCCTCTGGAGCAAGCCCCGGAACCAGCGCTGCCGGAAGCTCGAGGCGTTCGATCGCGATCGGTTCTCCGTCGACGAGCCGTACGCGTGTCACGCGCAGTATCTCGTCGTCGGGGTCGATGTTCAGCCGCGACGCTCGTGACCAGCCCGCCGGGGCGATCGTGAAGTCGACCACACGACTGCTCCACGTACCTTGCGCCGGAGGGGCTGCCAGGCCGGTGCTTCCCGACAGCTCCTGTGTGATCTTTTGTGGGCTGGTGAAGGTGCCGCGGCCGTGGCGGCGGACCAGGAGGCCTGATTGGACGAGGTCGTCGATGGCGGCGCGGATGGTCGGGCGGGACACGCCCAGTGTCATGGCCAGTTCGCGTTCGGAGGCCAGGCTCGTTCCCGGGCTCGCGTTGTCGATGAAGTCGAGGATGTGGCGCCGAACCCGATCGCGTTTAGGGGTCGATGGCGTACGGGGGGATCTCTGCTCGGTGCCGGTCACGGCCCCATGGTCTCAACAAGACGGCCGCCCGGGCCGTACGAGAGTCGTCGTACGGCCCGGGGCCTGCCTGAATTCAGTTCGGGACGGTGTCGGTGAAGTGGGTGCCCGCGCTGTAGTAACCGTTCACGGCGCTGGTGACCTGCGCCGGCGTGAGTGCGCCGGACGCGTTGTAGTACACCCAGTTGACCTTCTCGTTCCACGTGCGCGCACCGCTGAACGGGAGGTCGATGAACCACTCGTTGAAGTCGATGGTCATCTTCTCTCGCGGGTAGTACTTGCCCGTGGTGGAGAAGTAGACGTTGCCGTCGACGTAGTACGTCACGGTGCCGCCCGCCACGGTCATCTGCAGCGTGTGCCAGCCCTGCAGGCTGGAGATGACATTGTGCGTCTGCCGGTCCATGGCGTCGGCGCTGTACCAGGTGGTCGTGTACAGCGTCGGGCCGGGCGCGCCCCAGCCGCCGTTCGGCAGGTACTCGTTGTCGAGTTCGCTGTAGAGCGAGTCGTCCGGCGTGATCGTGTAGAAGGTCTCGTTGACATGGTCGCCGTTCGGACCCGTGGTCGGGGCGTCGTTGAAGTACACACGAGCCGCGTACGTGCCCTCGAAGAACTTGCGCTGGACCGTGTCGATCTCGGCCTGGGTGGTTCCGTTGGTCGTGCCGTCGGTGGTCGCCGCCAGGTTCATGACGTTGCCGCCCTGGGCGGTGGAGTCCGACGGGAAGCTGAAGGCGTTCGCCGACCAGGTGCCCTGAATGCCCGGGCCGCCCCCGCCCGTGCGGATCGACCAGCCGTGCGCGCCGAGGTTCGGATCGGTGGGGCCGGTGTAGTGGAAGTCGTCGAACAGGACGCCGCTGCCGCTCGGCGGCGGTGACGTCGGCGGCGTGGAGGTCCCGCCCGGGGCGGTCCCGGAGACGACGGTGCCGTTCACCGACAGGGTGACGGTGTCGGACGAGCCGTACGAGGTCTGGTTCTTGAACGAGTAGTCGTTGGCCTGGTTCACCTGCTGCCAGTCCTGCCGGTTGAGCCGTAGCTGCAGGTCGCCGGTTGAGGCGCCGGGCGCCAGCGAGCCGGCGCCCGACCCGAAGGCCACCTCCACGTAGTGGTCGGCCGTTGCCGGGCCGCCGCTCAGCGCGCCGACCGTACCGGAGATGTTGGAGCAGCCGATCACCGCCCATTCGCAGGTGAAGACGTACGGGACGGTCGTGTCGGCGCTGAAGTAGTAGCGGATCGTGACGCCGGACAGCGACGCGGACGACGAGCCGGTGTTGACGACCTGGAACCAGGGCTCGATGTCCCCGGCGGTGGCTCCTGTCTCGGTCGTCCGGTACTGCAGTTGGAGGCTCGAGGCCGCCTGGGCCGGGCCGCCGGTGAGGAGGCCGGCCGTCATGACGGTGGCGCCGAACAGGACGAGGGCGGTCAGCAGGGCGGTGCGGCGACGTCCGGATGCGAGGCGTCTGAGGGCGGGGTGAAGCCGCATGGTTCTCCTTGCGTGGCGGGCGGACACGATCGGCCCCGCCGCCCGCGGCCGGGGCGCCGGCCGGACGCGGGCGGACGGCACCGTACGCGCGCGTGCCCCCACGGACGAATGAAGACGCCGCGTACGATCAGAGACCTGACCAACGGTCAGTTCTGCGGTGGCCGATGGCCATCAAGATGAACCCCGTCTACCGGCTTGTCAACCCTTGGTTCACCGCGCTTTTGCCGAATTTACGGGGCAAGAGAGGCTGTGGCCCAGGTGGCTTGAGCCTCGGCGATCTTCCATCATTGACATGACCAATGGACAAGTGTCACCATCTGGCGCACCGAGCGACGGGGGCGCGACCGGCCGACGCCGGAGCGGTGAGCTCTGGCCACCCAGGAGGGATCGACATGCACAGACGTGTTACGGCCGCGTTGGCGGCGAGCGTCGCGCTCACGTGCACTGCCACCGCGTGCGGCGGAGACGGCGGCACCGCCTCCAGGTCCGCCGCGAAGATCGCCGGGCCGGATTCCGGCACCGGAAAGACGCTCACCGTCTGGTACATGAACGGCGATCTGTCCGACGTCGCGATCAAGGCGATCAACACCGAGTTCACCAAGGCCACCGGCGCCTCGGTGAAGGTGCAGACCCAGGAATGGGACGACATCAACACCAAGATCACGACTGCGCTGGCCCAGAACAATCCGCCGGACGTGCTCGAGATCGGCAACACCGACGTCCCGCTGTTCGCCGCCGCCGGAGGTCTGTCGGACATCTCCGCAGTGCAGCAGACCCTCGCGCAGGGGCAGACCTGGCTGCCCGGTCTGGTCGGACCCGCGACGATCGGCGGCCGACTGTACGCCGCGCCGCTCTTCGCGGCCGAGCGTGCCGTGATCTACAACAAGAAGATCTGGTCCAAGGCCGGGGTCACCAAGCCGCCGGCCACGTTCGCGGAGTTCACCGCGGACCTCGACAAGATCAAGGCGGCCAACCCGGCGCCGGACTTCTCCGCGTTCTACATGCCGGGCCAGTACTGGTTCGGCGGCGTGCAATTCGTCTGGGACGCGGGCGGCGAGCTGGCCACCAAGAACGGTGACAAGTGGACCGGGGCGCTGGAATCGCCGCAGGCCCAGCGCGGGCTGGCGGCATGGAAGCAGTTCCAGAACACCTACTCCACGCCCGCCTCGCGCAACCTGTTCAACCTCACCCCGGACTACAACGCGATCTTCGCCCAGGAGAAGGCCTCAGCGATCCTCAACACCAGCGTGAACTCCATCCTCAAGATCAAGCCGTCCCTCAAGGGGCAGCTCGGCACGTTCCCGCTCCCCGGCGCCGGCGCAGGCAGCAGCCAACCGGTCTTCCTCGGCGGCTCGGACCTGGGGATCGCGGCCAAGAGCCCGAATCAGGCCCTCGCCCTCGCCTACCTCAAGGCCGCCACCAGTACCGCCGTACAGACGGGCGCGATCGACGGGATCGACGGCTGGACCCCGGTCTCGTCCCAGCTCATCGACCAGACCACCGGGTCGCGCCCGGAGCTGTTCAAGGCGTTCTCGTTCGCGGCCAAGCGCAGCGTCGCGACGCCGGCGAGCCCCGGCTGGGCGACGATCGAGAGCGACAAGTCGCTGCAGACCTTCTTCGGTGACATCTCCACCGGCAAGACGCCGATCGCCGACGCCGCGAAATCCTTCGATCAGCACCTGAACCAGGCGCTGAACGCATCCCAGTGACACGCATGGAAACCTTGGCCACGCGGGCGACCGTCGCGCCCGAGGCCGTCGAGCCCCGGGCCCGGCGCCGCCGCTCCGCGCTGCCGTACGTGCTCCTGGCTCCGGCCGCGCTGGTCCTCGCCCTGGTCATCGGGTACCCGCTCGTACGGCTGGTGCTGATCTCCTTCCAGGACTACGGGCTGCGGGCGCTGTTCAGCGGCCGGACGCGGTGGATCGGGTTCGCGAACTACACCGCCGTCCTCCACGGCGACGAGATCGTCCCGATGCTGGTCCGTACCGCGCTCGTCTGCGTCGCGATGGCGGGCGGCACCCTCCTGATCGGCACGGGCGTCGCCCTGGCGATGCGTGCGCTGGGCCGGCGGATGCGGACGCTGGTCACGTTCTGCCTGATCGCGGCCTGGGCGGTGCCGAGCGTGGCCGCGACGATGCTGTGGACCTGGCTGTTCCAGCCGACGTACGGCGTGGTCAACTGGATGCTCCGGCTCGGGCAGTACGACTGGACCGCGCACACGGTGTCCGCGCTCCTGCTGGTCTGGCTGCTCGTGGTCTGGCAGTCGGTGCCGTTCGTCGCGCTCACTCTGTACGCCGGGCTGTCGCAGATCCCGGGCGACTACTACGAGGCCGCCGCGCTCGACGGCGCCGGGTACTGGACGCGCTTCCGCGTGATCACGGTGCCGTTCCTGCGGCCGATCCTGCTGCTCGTCACCGTCCTGTCGGTGATCTGGGACTTCAACGTGTTCAACCAGATTTGGCTGCTGACCGGCGGCGGCCCGGACGGTGCGACGACCACGCTCGTCGTCTGGTCGTTCCGCCGGGCCTTCGCGAGCCAGTCGTACGGGCAGGGCGCCGCGATCGCCGTCCTCGCGACCGTCCTTCTCACGGCATTGACGTGGTATTACGTGCGCCGATTGGTGCGGGCGGGAGAAGTCGCGTGAAAAACGACAGGGTGCGAAGAGTCCGACCGGCCCGCATCGCGCTGAACATCGGAACCGTTCTTTTCTGCGCCGTCTGGATGTTCCCGGTCTATTGGATGGTCAACACGGCGCTCAAGCCGTCCGGTGACACGCTCAGACCGACGCCGAAGTTCCTGCCCTTCCCGCTGAGCCTTGCTAATTTCGGTGATGCCCTGCGCAAACCGCATTTCGCCGACTACGTCGTCAACAGCGTCATCGTCACCGGAGTGGTCGTGACGCTGTCCGTCGCGGTGGCCTTTCTCGCGGCGACCGCACTGACGCGCTTTCGCTTCTTCGGGCGCCGTGGATTCCTCATCGGGATCATGGTGATCCAGATGATCCCTGGGCCGGCGCTGCTGATTCCGCTGTTCCTGAGCATGAAGAGCCTGAACATGCTCGATACCCTGATCGGGCTGATCGTTACCTATTCGGCGTTCGTGCTGCCTCTGACGATCTGGGTGATGCGCGGATTCCTGCACGGCGTACCGGTGGAGCTCGAAGAGGCCGCGATGGTCGACGGGGCGAGCCGGTTCACCGTGATCCGCAAGGTGCTGCTCCCGCTCGTGATGCCGGGCATCATCGCCGCCAGCGTATTCTCATCCATCGTCGCCTGGAACGACTACATCTACGCGTACGTGATGATGAAGGACCAGTCCCGGTACACCTTGCCGGTATGGCTGGCGTCGTTCTCCACCAACATCGGTACCGATTATGGCGGGTTGATCGCAGGCTCGACGTTGTTCGCGCTGCCCATCGTGGTCTTCTTCATGCTCATCCAGCGCCGGCTGGTCGTCGGAATGACCGCCGGGGCCGTCAAGGGATAAGCCTTTTCGAGAAAGGTTGTCGTGATAATTCCTCGCCCCGCTGAATTCACCGTCCACCCCGGTGAGTTCGCCATTCCCGCGGCCCTCCATCTCTCGGCCGGACCGGGCGCCGCACGCCCCGCCGACCTTCTGGCCGGCTACCTGGGCGACCGGCCTCGCACGTCGTACGGACCGGCCGTCCGCGTGGAGATCGCGCCGGCCGATCTCCCGTACGAGGGGTACCGCTTGGAGATCTCCCCACACGAGGTCCTCCTGACCGCGCCCGGTGAGGCGGGGCTCTTCCACGGTGTCCAGACGCTGCGCCAGCTCCTGCCCCCGGCCGCGCTGGATCCGGCGTCGGCCCCGGCGGACGCGTGGCGGTGGCCGTGCGTGACCGTGCGCGACGCGCCGCGGCTGCCGTGGCGGGGGGTGATGCTCGACGTCGCGCGGCACTACATGCCGCCGGAGTTCCTCGAGGAGCTCATCGACCGGATCGCGCTGCACAAGCTCAACGTGCTGCATCTCCACCTGACCGACGACCAGGGCTGGCGCATCGAGATCGAGGGGCTGCCGCGGCTGACCGAGGTGGGCGCCTGGCGTTCGGAGTCCATGGTCGGCCCGTCGGGCAGCACGCGTTTCGACGGAGTCCCGCACGGCGGCTTCTACTCCCAGCGCCGGCTGCGCGACCTGGTGGCGTACGCGGCCCGCCGCGGCGTGACCATCGTCCCGGAGATCGAGATGCCCGGCCACGCCCGCGCGCTCCTGGCCGCCTACCCTCACCTGGGCAACCGGCCCGAGGTGACCCTTCCGGTCTGGACGAGCTGGGGGATCAGCGAGGACATCCTCGGGGTGCACGACGAGGCGCTGGAGTTCTGCCGCACGGTGCTGGCGCAGACGGTCTCGGTCTTCCCGTCCCGGTACGTCCACATCGGCGGCGAGGAGTGCCCGACCACGCAGTGGGAGGCCAGCCCGGTGGCCCGCCGCCGTGCTGCGGAGCTGGGCTTCACGACGCCGGCCCAGTTGCACGGCTGGTTCCTGCGGCAGATGCAGGAGACGCTGACCGAGCACGGCCGCCGCGCCGTCTGCTGGGACGAGGCGGAACAGAACGGCGAACTCCCCGCCGACATGACCCTGACCGCCTGGCGCGACTCGCGTCACGGCGTACGTTCGGTCGAACGCGGCCACCAGGTGATCATGGCGCCGCACCGGTCGACGTACCTGGACTACGCGCAGAGCATCCAGCCCGGCGAGCCACCGGCCCAGCCCGGCGTGGTCACCACGGTCGCCGACGTGTACGGATTCGACCCGCTCGCGGGCGGCCTGCCGGTCGCCGATCCGGGCAATGGGGCCCGCCCCGGCGTGCTGGGCACCCAGGCGCAGCTGTGGACGGAGTTCATGCCGACCCCGGACCACGTCCGGTACCTGACGTTCCCGAGGCTGTGCGCTCTGGCCGAGGCGGCGTGGAGCGAGGGCGCGCGCGACTACGAGGAGTTCCAGGGCCGCCTGACGGTTCACCGGGAACGTCTGCGGATGCTCGGCGCGCTCTCCGGGCGGGACGCGGCGTGACCGCACTCAACGGGACTCGCCGTCCGCCCACCGCCAAACGCGATCGGGTTCGGCGCCACATCCTCGACTTCATCGACAACGCGAGCCCGGGAACGAGCCTGGCCTCCGAACGCGAACTGGCCATGACACTGGGCGTGTCCCGCCCGACCATCCGCGCCGCCATCGACGACCTCGTCCAATCAGGCCTCCTGGTCCGCCGCCACGGCCGCGGCACCTTCACCAGCCCACAAAAGATCACACAAGAACTCTCAGGAAACACCGGCCTGGCAGCCCCACCAGCCCAAGGCACATGGAGCAGCCGCGTAATCGACTTCACCACCACCCCAGCGGGCTGGTCACGAGCATCACGACTGAACATCAACCCCGACGACGAAGTACTGCGCGTGACACGCGTACGACTCGTCGACGCAGAACCGATCGCGATCGAACGCCTCGAACTCCCGGCAGCGCTGGTTCCCGGACTCACCCCAGAAGACATGGAGACCGGCAACTTCTACCAGCTACTACGGCAACGGTACGGAATCAACGTCACCCAAGCCGTCCAGACCCTAGAGCCCAGCGTCACCAACCCCGAACAAGCCGACCTCCTCGACGTGCCCCCGTACTTCCCGATCATGCACATCCAACGCACCACCCAAGACGACACCGGACGCACCATCGAATACGCCCAATCCGCCTACCGCGGCGACCGATACCGCATCACCACAAAACTCCACTTCGACCACACCTCCGGATAAGTTGCGCGCTCCGCCGGTAGATCACTTTCCTGGTGTGTCGGAGAATTCGTGGGCGCCGATGACGGCGAGGAGTTCGAGCAGGTCGGCGGCGTCGGTGCCGGGGACCGGGGTGAACCAGAGCAGCCGTTGGCGACCGTTCTCGCTGAGCAGGTTGAGGCAGTTGACGTCGAGCACGCCGAGCTGGGGGTGGACGATACGTTTGCGCTCATCCTGGCGAACCGCGATCGTGTGCTCCTGCCAAAGGCGCTCGAACTCGGCAGAACGGTTGAGCAGCGCGGAGACGAGCGAGGTGGCCTCGGGATCCCGGGCGTCCCGCCGTCCGACGGCGACCCTCAGTCCCGCGGCGAACGTGCGGGAATGCGCCTCGTGGTCCTCGTCGGGATGGATGGCGCGGGTGGCCGGATCGGTGAACCAACGGTAGACCAGGCTCGCCTCAAGCCCTCGGAAGCGGCGCTGATCACCGAAGAGCGCGACCGCCAGCCGGTTCTGCACCAGCGTGACGTGCAGGTCGGTGATGATCTGCGCTGGCGTCGCACCGAGCCGGTCCAACAGGTCGAGCATGCCGGGATGGATGTGCGAGGCCGGCCCGCCGTCGCGCGGCACCGGACGATCGGCGAGGTGAAAGAGGTGCTCGCGTTCGTCGGCGTTCAGCCGCAGGGCCCGCGCCAGGGCGGCCAGCATCTGCTCGGACGGTTGCGAGCCGGCGCCACGCTCCAGTTCGTTGTAGTAGTCGACCGATGCGCCGGCGAGGTGCGCGACCTCCTCGCGGCGCAGGCCGGCCACTCGGCGCCGAGGACCGACCGGTAACCCGGCTTCGGCCGGCCGGATGCGCTCGCGGCGGGCTCGAAGGAAGGCACCAAGCTCGGCGTATCGGGTCGATCTCATAGTGCCCAGTGTGCGCGTTCCGGGGCGCTCATCCAGGGGATGTCGTCCCCTGGATGCCTCCATCGGTCCCGCCTAACTTGGCGATCATGACAACCATCGAGAGTGCTGCCGCAGACCCCCAACGGGTCGCGGTGGTGACCGGAGGATCGCGCGGCATCGGGCGTGCGGTCGCCGCCCAGCTGGCCCGGGACGGCTTCGGCGTGGTCGTGGGATACGCCGGACGTGCGGATGCGGCCGAGGAGACGGTCGCCGACATCGCCTCGGTCGGCGGCCGGGCCATCGCGGTGCAGGCCGACGTCGCGGACGAGCGCGCGGTCGCCGTGTTGTTCGACCGGGCCGAGGGCCGGCTCGGAGGCGTCGACGCGGTGGTGAACTGCGCTGGCTGGGCGGCCTTCGCCACGGTCGCCGACCTGGATCTCGCCGAGCTCGACGCGATGCACCGCACCAACATCCGGGGCCACTTCGTCGTCGCCCAGCAGGCCGCACGCCGGCTACGCCCGGGTGGTTCGTTCGTCGCCTTCTCCACCTCGGTGGTGGGCACACAGTTCCCCACCTACGGCGGCTACGCGGCGAGCAAAGCCGCGGTCGAGGCGGTCACCCTGGTCCTGGCCCGGGAGCTGCGTGGCCGTGATGTCACGGTGAACACCGTGGCACCCGGCCCGACCGCGACCGAGGGCTTCCTCACCGGCAAGACCGAGGAGCAGCTGGCGACGTTGACCAAGGCGCCCGCCCTGGAGCGGCTGGGCACGCCGCAGGACATCGCGAACGTGGTGGCGTTTCTGGTCAGCGCCGAGGGGCATTGGATCAACGGGCAGGTACTCCGCGCGAACGGCGGGATGATCTGAACTAGCGGGGAAGTTCTTCCACGGTCTGCAGCAGGCCCCAGACGAAGTGGGCGACGTACGAGCGCCGACCGTCGCCATCGGGTGTGGAGAAAGCCACGTGCCAGCGGCTGGGTACCGTTTCGGCCTGGTGCTGGACCGGCGCGAACCGCTCGGCCACGTCGTTCACGACGCATGACCATGGCGCCAGGTCCGCGACCGTATCCAGCCGCGGTGTCACGGCCGTCTCGGGCCGGACCAGCCACTCCTGAAGGACCGACCCCTCGGGTCCGAGCAGTGCTTCGAACCGCAGGCTCGGCCACAGTGGAAGCGTCCACCGGGCCGTACGGCAGACCACTTCACCCATGCGCAGGTCCCCTTCGCTCGCCGGCGGCCCGAGCACCAGCCGAAGTCGGCGTTCGCCGCCGGGGAATCTCGATGACCGGAGGATGCGCTGCCATCTGGCGTTCACCTGACGCATCTCGGTACGCGAGGCGTCCAGCGAGCGGACCGCGGAGGCGACGAGATCGGGTTGGTAGTCGGCCATGCGCCGTAGCAGGACCAACTGGAACTCACGCCGCCCGAATCCTTCCACGACCGCATCGATACTGGATACCGCCTGGTTCCGGCAACGCGACCGCCGCGTCTGCGCAGGTCGTGGGGCAAACCGCGACCGGCTGAAGATCACCGGGGTGGGCTGCCGATCGCCGCGCGGCTGATCCAGGCCTGATTGCCCACCTGGAGGTCCAACTAGTGCGATAGTGCTTTGTGGTAGTCCTCGCATGAAACGGCGGGCGGGCAGTGTGTCCCTGATCGCCGTTTGTAGGGTCCCCACAAGCCGGGGGCTCGGAATTCGCTATGCGGGACATTGGTATACCCGGCGGTAATCGAGCAGGGTATGGACAGGTTCAGGCGACGTTCGAGATCCGGGCGTCGCCTTCTGCGTTGGGTGCTTGGGAGGCTCGGTCGGTGTTCAGTCGTGTCGCGATCGTCAATCGTGGAGAGGCCGCGATGCGGCTCATCCACGCTGTCCGGGATCTTTCGGCGGAAATCGGGACACGGATCGAGACGGTCGCCCTCTACACCGACGCGGACCGCAACGCGACCTTCGTCCGTGAAGCGGACGTCGCCTACTCGCTGGGCCCCGCCTCGGCCCGCCCGTACCTCGACCACGCCGTCCTGGAGCGGGCGCTGGTGGAGACCGGCGCCGACGCCGCGTGGGTCGGGTGGGGGTTCGTCGCCGAGGACCCGGCGTTCGCCGAGTTGTGCGAGAAGCTCGGTGTCACCTTCGTCGGGCCGAGCGCGGAGGCGATGCGCAGGCTCGGCGACAAGATCGGCGCGAAGCTCCTCGCCGAGGAGGTCGGTGTTCCGGTCGCGCCGTGGAGCCGCGGCGAGGTCGCGACTCTCGAGGACGCGCTGCGCGCCGGCGACGAGATCGGTTACCCGCTGATGCTCAAGGCGACCGCGGGCGGAGGCGGTCGAGGCATCCGCATGGTCGCCTCGAAGGAGGATCTGACCGACGCCTACGAGCGCACCAGCCAGGAGGCGCTGCGCGCGTTCGGCTCCGGCGTGGTCTTCCTGGAGCGCTTGGTCACCGGCGCCCGCCACGTCGAGGTCCAGGTCATCGCCGACGGGCAGGGCACCGCGTGGGCGCTGGGCGTCCGGGACTGCTCGGTGCAGCGGCGCAACCAGAAGATCATCGAGGAGTCCGCCTCCCCGGTCCTGGAACCGGAGCAGACCGCCGAGCTGAAGGCGTCGGCCGAGCGGCTCGCCGTGGCCGTCGGTTACCGCGGCGCCTGCACCGTCGAGTTCCTCTACCACCCCGGCGAGAAGCTCTTCGCCTTCCTTGAGGTTAACACTCGGCTGCAGGTCGAGCACCCGATCACGGAGATCACCACCGGCACCGACCTGGTCCGGCTGCAGCTGCACGTGGCGGACGGCGGGAAGCTGGAAGGCGCCCAGCCGGGCGAGGTCGGCCACGCCATCGAGGCCCGGCTCAACGCCGAGGACCCGGACCGCGACTTCGCGCCGGCCCCGGGCCGCATCGTGCGTCTGGTGCTGCCCGCCGGGCCCGGCATCCGCGTGGACACCGGCGTCAGCGAGGGCGACAGCATCCCGGCCGACTTCGACTCGATGATCGCGAAGATCATCGCCTACGGCCGTGACCGCGAGCAGGCCCTGGGCCGGCTGCGCCGCGCGATGGCCGACACCACAGTGATCATCGAGGGTGGCGCGACCAACAAGAGCTTCGTGCTCGACCTGCTCGACCAGCCCGAGGTGATCGACGCGAGCGCCGACACCGGCTGGATCGACCGCGTACGCGCCGAGGGCCGCCTGGTCGGCCACCGGCACTCCGCGATCGCCCTGGCCGCCGCCGCGGTCGAGGCGTACGAGGACGAGGAGGAGGTCAGCCGGAAGCGGCTGCTGTCCACCGCCCACGGCGGGCGCCCGCAGGTGCAGCACGAGAGCGGCCGTCCGCTGGACCTCAAACTCCGCGGCGTCGACTACCGGGTGAGCGTCGCCCGGGTCGGGCAGCGGCGGTTCCGTGTCGGCGTCTCCGGCGGCGGTGACGTGCATCCCGTCGACGTCGAGGTCGAGCGGTTCGATGAGTACAGCGGCCACATCGTGGTCAACGGCCGCCGCTTCCGGCTGGTGTCGGCCACGCACGGGCCGATCCACCTGGTCGAGGTCGACGGCGTCACGCACCGGATCAGCCGCGACGAGGGCGGTGTCGTCCGTTCCCCGGCGCCCGCGCTGGTGGTGGCGACGCCGTCGTCGGTCGGTGACGAGGTCGAGTCCGGCGCGCCGATCCTGGTGCTCGAGAGCATGAAGATGGAGACGGTGCTGCGTGCGCCGTTCCGCGCCCGCGTCCGTGAGTGCCCGGTGTCGGTGGGCAGCCAGGTCGAGACCGGCGCGCCGTTGATGCGGCTGGAGCCGCTGGCCGATGACGACGTTCAGGACGCGGAGCCGGCCGCCGAGGCCGTCGAGATCGAGCTGCCCGCGGAGCCCGCGGCATCGGCGGCCGAGCGTGTCGAACGCGGCCTGCAGGACCTGCGCGGCCTGCTGCTCGGCTTCGACGCCGACCCGTACGACCGTGACCAGGTGCTGCCGGCCTACCTGACCGCGCGCGCCGAGCTGGGCGGGAGGGCGATCGAGGGCGAGCTGGACCTGCTCACCGTGTTCGCCGACCTGTCCGAGCTGAGCCGCAACAAGCCGGGCGGCGAGCTGGACGTCGAGCCGGGCAGCCCGGTGCACAGCCCGCGCGAGTTCTTCCACAGCTACCTGCAGAGCCTCGACGTCGAGCGCGCCGGCCTCACCGAGGGCTTCCAGGCCAAGCTCACCAAGGTCCTCGCCCACTACGGCGTCGCCGACCTCGACCGCACGCCCGAGCTGGAGGCCGCGGTCTTCCGGATCTTCCTGGCTCAGCAGCAGATGAGCACCGGCGTCGCGATCGTGTCGGAGCTGCTGCGCCAGTGGCTGGCCGGCGCGCCGCCGCTCGAGCCGCTCGGCGAGCGCGCCGGGCTCACCCTCGAGCACCTGGTCGAGGCCACCCAGGTGCGCTTCCCCATGGTGTCCGACCTGGCCCGCGGTGTGGTGTTCCGCTGGTTCACCCAGCCGCTGCTGCGCCGCAACCGCGCCAAGGTCTACGCCGCGGTGCGCGACGACCTGCGTTACCTGGACGGCAACCCGGACGCGCCGGACCGCGCCGAGCGGATCCAGACCATGGTGGCCAGCTCCGAGCCGCTCGTCCGGCTGATCGGCCAGCGGTTCGGCCGGTCCGGACGGGATCACGCGCCGCTCCTGGAGGTGCTGACCCGCCGCTACTACGGCAACCGCGGGCTGTCCGAGGTCACCGCGCGGGAGACCGATGGCTGCCGGTTCGTCACCGCCGAGCACAACGGCCCGGCAGGCGTGACACGCGTGGTCACGACCGCCGTCGACATCGCCGCCCTGCCCGACGCCATCAGTGCCGTCGGCATGTTCGCCGCCGACGTCCGTGAGCATGGGCTGGTCGCCGACCTGTACGTCGCGTGGGAGGACCAGCCGGACGTCGACGCGATGGCGGCGCGGCTCGGGCAGCTTCTCGCCGAGCACCCGTGGCCCGCGGGCGTCCGCCGGATCACGACCACCGTCGCCGGCACCAGCGGCGCGGTGATGCACCATCACTTCACCTTCCGGCCCGACGGCGCGGGATTCGCCGAGGACCGGCTGATCCGCGGCCTGCACCCGCAGATGGCGCGGCGTCTGCAGCTGCAGCGGCTGCGCGAGTTCGACCTCACGCGGCTGCCGTTCGCCGACGAGGAGATCTACCTCTTCAGGGCTGTGGCGCGCAGCAACCCGGCCGACGAGCGGCTCATCGCGATGGGCCAGGTACGCGACCTGACGCCGCTGCGCGAGGCCGACGGCAGGCTGATCGCGCTGCCCGCGGTGGAGGACGCGATCGCCGCGGGCCTGGACGCGATCCGTAACATCCAAGCGCAGCGACCCCAGAACAAGCGGTTCGACACCAACCGGATCATGATGTACGTCTGGCCGTCGACCGAGCTGTCCACCGACGAGCTGAACGCCCTGGTCCAGCGCGTCCTGCCGACTTCGGCGGGCGCGGGTCTGGAGGAGGTCCAGTTCGTGGCCCGCCAGCGCAACGCCGCCGGCGAACTGGCCGAGGTCGCCGTGCGGATCACCCTTGACCCGGGCCACGGCGCGAGCCTGCATGTCGGCGAGCCGTCGACGGAGCCGGTGCAGCCGCTGGACGACTACCGCCAGAAGGTGCTGCGCGCCGCTCGGCGCGGGAACGTCTACCCGTACGAACTGACCGGCATGCTCACCGGGCCGGAGGGCCGCTTCGTCGAGCACGACCTCGACGACCACGGCGCGCTCGTACCGGTGGCCCGGCCGAAGGGGAAGAACTCCGCAGCGATCGTGGCGGGCGTCGTCACGACGCCGACCGAGCGGCACCCCGAAGGCGTCACCCGCGTGGTCCTGCTCGGCGACCCGACGAAGGCGCTGGGCGCGCTGTCGGAACCGGAGTGCTCGCGGGTGATCGCCGCGCTCGACCTCGCCGAGCGGATGCGGGTCCCCTTGGAGTGGTTCGCGCTGTCGGCGGGCGCGCGGATCTCGATGACCTCGGGCACCGAGAACATGGACTGGGTCGCGGCCGCGCTCAAGCGGATCGTCACGTTCACCCAGAACGGCGGCGAGATCAACATCGTGGTCGCCGGGATCAACGTCGGCGCCCAGCCGTACTGGAACGCCGAAGCGACGATGCTCATGCACACCAAGGGCATCCTGGTCATGACGCCGGACTCGGCGATGGTGCTCACCGGCAAGCAGTCGCTGGACTTCTCCGGCAGCGTCTCGGCCGAGGACAACTTCGGCATCGGCGGCTACGACCGCGTGATGGGGCCGAACGGCCAGGCGCAGTACTGGGCGCCCAACCTGCCGGCCGCCCGCGACGTGCTGATGGCGCACTACGACCACACCTACGTCGTGCCCGGCGAGACGGCTCCGCGGCGAGCCCGCACCACCGACCCGGTCGACCGCGACGTCTCCGCGTTTCCGCACCCGGTCGCCGGCAGCGACTTCACCACCGTCGGCCAGATCTTCTCCGCCGAGCACAACCGCGACCGCAAGAAGCCGTTCGACATCCGCACGGTGATGCGCGCCCTGTCCGACCAGGATCACCCGGTGCTGGAGCGCTGGGCGGGCATGGCCGACGCCGACACCTCTGCGGTGCAGGACGTGCACATCGGCGGCCGGCCGGTCTGCCTGATCGGTATCGAGTCGCGGTCGGTGCCGCGCCGCGGCTTCCCACCCACCGACGGCCCGGACACCTACACCGCGGGCACGCTGTTCCCACGGTCGTCGAAGAAGACCGCGCGGGCGATCAACGCGGCGTCCGGCAACCGGCCGCTGGTCGTGCTGGCGAACCTGTCCGGGTTCGACGGCTCACCGGAGTCGATGCGCAAGCTCCAGCTGGAGTACGGCGCGGAGATCGGCCGGGCGATCGTCAACTTCGACGGGCCGATCGTGTTCTGCGTGATCTCCCGCTACCACGGCGGCGCGTTCGTGGTGTTCTCCAAGGCGCTCAATCCGAACATGACCGTGCTGGCGCTGGAGGGCTCGTTCGCCTCGGTGCTCGGCGGTGCTCCGGCGGCCGCCGTGGTGTTCTCCGGCGAGGTGAACAACCGCACCGCGACCGACCCGCGGGTGACCGAGCTGCAGACGCAGGTCTCGGCGGCCGGCGGCGCCGAGCGGGCCGCGCTGAGCGCCCGGCTCGCCGAGGTGCAGTCCGCCGTGCGGGCGGAGAAGCTCGGCGAGGTCGCCGCCGAGTTCGACCGGGTGCACAGCATCCAGCGCGCGGTCGAGGTCGGCTCGGTAGACGCGATCATCAGCAGCGCCGAGCTGCGACCGCGGATCATCGAGGCACTCGAGCGCGGAATGGCCTGACGCTCAGCGAGATCGGCAGCAGCAGGCTGACTCGCCGACCCTCGCGGCTGCTTGTCGCGCACGCCGGACGGCCCGGTCCCACCGCCTCTCGGGCCGTCCGGCGTCGCAGCTGCCCACCGCGATCCCTGCCCCCGACAGGCGCACGGCGGGCATGAATCTTTCAGCCATCATCGCCCTCATCAAGGCCGTTCTTCTCCGCCCGCCGCTGCACGATCCCGGCGAAATCCACCGTCGAAAGACCGTCGCCGGGCTTATCGACGAGTGCCGCGGAATTGCCTGACCGCGCTGCGGACGGCCAGGTCAGCGACGCCATCCGCGGCTTTGGCGCCGCACACGCCTTCGGCCGCCGATCGCAAGCGCGGCTGCCCCACCATCTTCCGAATCGTCCTGGCACCGATAACGGCATGTTCAGCGAGCATTGATTTGGGCCTGGTACTGGCGATGCCGTCCAATTACCGTCGCCCTCACCCAGCCTGAGGAAGCCACCTCACGCCTTTCACATGACCGATACCTTACGACCCGCCCCGTCCTCACCCCCGCCAGAGGAGAGCGACCATGCGTGGCTGCCATGCCATGGTGCCGCGTCCCGTCCCCGCGCCCGCGGAACGGCTTTCTCGTCGGCAATCGCGTCACGATGCGCGAAGCCCCCCGCCTCATTGACGCTGCCGGGTTTGAACCGCACTCGCAGCACACGCAATCTCACGAAATTTCGAACAGGAGGTCGTTACATTGTCCCCCCGCGCAATCGTCTCCATTCCGTTCGAGGCCTGAAATGAGGGCCTTCGGACATCGTCGTGCGACGAAGCGACAGGCAGGGCTGGCTGCGACGATCGCGGTCGGCGCTCTCACATTCTGCCTCGCCACCATCCCCACAGCCGGCGCCTCCAGCGGCACGCCGTCTCCGCATCCTGCCGCGACCGACCCGGTCCTGTCCGCCCCGGTCTCTTCGCATCCGGTCCCCGGCATCACCGGCCGTGCCGCCGCAACGTTCTTAACTCCCGCCCAACGCGCCCGGTTCCGCAGCCGCCACGCCCTCTGGCGCAGCGCTCCTACTCGGCACAGCACTCCGTTCATGGTCCATGCGGACGACGACGGCCACCAGTTCTGGGCCGTCTACCCGACGGCCGGCAACAACCCCACCGGCGTCACCGCCACCCATTCGGTCGTCCCGAACCTGCGCGCCTCGAACAGCAGCGACGTCATCTACGCGCCCACGCTGTACCCCTCCGGCAACGCCTGCATCGAGGACACCACCGCCTACCTGCACGACAGCGCAGTGATCTGGGCCTGGGACTGGTGCCAGAGCCAAACCGTCGGCAAGCTCACGGTAATGGACTCCGCCTTCCAGTCCACCTACGTCCGGAACGGCGCCTACCGGGTCATGGTCGATAAGACCGACGCGGCCACCAACACCTGGCAGATGCTGCTCTACAACTTCACAACATCGCAGTGGGATCCCTACTTTACCTCCCACGGACCCAACGGCGTCTACGACTTCGGCTGGGACGCCTTCGAGGTCTACTCCGCCACCAACCCCTCCACCGGACGCCCCTACATCTGCGCCGACACCGCTGGCCGCTCTTTCACCGCCAGCGACATTCAGCAAAGAGAAAACGGCACCTGGAAGTCACTGACCGGCTCCGATTCCACCACTGACCCCACCGGCACCATATTCGGGTGCCCCAACCTGCACGCCACCTTCACCACCCCCAACTCCACCTGGCGCGTCAGCAACCCCTGAACCCGCCTTTCCGAAGCACCAATCCCATTGGATTGGTGCTTCGGACTCGGGGTGGGGTGCGGTGGCGACGACGTGGACGACGGCGCCCGCGTCAGGCCATCAGAGGGCGACGCAAATCAGGCCCGCGCCGTCGACGACGGTGGGACGGGCCGGCTCACCGGCTGCTCGCGGTGGCGGCGACGGCCGGGAGGACGGCGAGGGCGAGGACCCCGCCGGTGAGGGCGAGGACGGGATAGCCGGCGGCGGCCACGACGAGGCCGGAGGAGAGGCCGCCCGTGGCGCCAGCGATGGCGATGGACACGTCGACCAGACCCTGGGTCTTGGCGCGGGTGGCCAACGGCACCGCGTCGGTGATCATAGCGGTGCCGGAGACGAGGCCGAGGTTCCAGCCCAGCCCCAGCAGTGCGAGCGCCAGGGCGAGCAGGCCGACGGACTCCGCAGGCGCCACGGCGGCCGTGATTCCCGCGGCCAGGAGGGTGAGGCCGGAGGCGACGGCGATGACCGTACGGCCGTAGCGGTCGACGAGCCAGCCGGTCAGGGGCGAGGGCAGGTACATCGCGCCGACGTGGATGGCGATGACGAGGCCGGACGCGGCGGTGCCGTGGCCGTGGTCGTGCATGTGCACGGGAGTCATCGTCATGATCGCGACCATGACGAGCTGGGTGAGGATCATCGTCAGCGCGCCCAGCATCAGCCTTGGACGGCGCGCCGGTGCCAGGTCCGGCCCGGCATCGGCGGCCGCCTCGGCCGGGGGTGCTTCGGTCCGCTGTTCGCGGTCGAGTCTGCGGGCGAGCAGCAGGGGGTCGGGGCGCAGCCAGACGGCCAGGACGAGGGCGGCCAGGGCGTAGGCGGTGCCGGAGAGCAGGAACGGCCCGGCCAGGGTGGGGATGCCGAGCGTGCCGGCGAGGGTGCCGGTGGGCGCGGCGAGGTTGGGGCCGACGACACCGCCGAGCGTGGTGGCGACCAGGACGGTGGAGACGGCGCGGGCGCGGTGGGCGGGAACCGCGAGGTCGGCCCCGGCGTACCGGGCTTGAAGGTTGGTGGCCGTTCCGGCGCCGTAGACGAACAGCGCGATGAAGAGCAGTACGGGGTTGTCGGCGACGGCGGCGGCGATGACGCCCGCGCTGCCGACCGCACCGGTCAGGTACCCCATAGCGAGGCCCGGCCGGCGGCCTCGGATCTGGGAGATGCGGCCCACCGCGACGGCGGCGAGGGCCGAGCCGGCGGTGAACAGGGCGCTGGGCAGACCCGCGAGGTCGGTGGAGCCGAGCATGTCCTGCGCGAGCAGGGCACCGACGGTCACGCCGGCCGCGAGCCCGGCCCCGCTGAGGATCTGGCTGGTGACCAGCACGGTCAGGACGCGGCGCTGGGCTTCGGGGCGGGCGGATGTGCCGGTCGGGGTGGCGGAGTCGGTCGTGGTCACGGGCAGTTCTCTCTCAGACGCGGGAGGCAGGGCGCGGAGCGGGACGGGGACGCGCGGGGCGGCGCCCCGGGCCCGGCTACAGGCCGTCGACGACGAGGTAGCCGTCGAGGCGGCGTACGCGGTCGCAGTCGGGATCGGGCGGGAGCGCGTGGCCGAGGTCGCCGGCGCGGACCTCGCCGATCCACTGGTCGTGCTGGTACTCGTGGTTGACGAGCGTGGTGAGCAGGTGGCTTGCGACGATGGTGAGTTGCCCCGGTGCTGCGACCTTTCCGGACGCGATGGCGCGCATGCGGGCGTGTACGCGCTCGGCGACGGTGTCACGGAACGCGGTGAGCCGTTCGACGGTGGGCAGGGCGCCGCGGAACTGTTCGGGGTTGGCCGAGTCCATCAGCGCGTCGAGGGCCGGGTCGGGGCTGGGCTCGGCCGCGGTGAGGTTGCGGACCATGAAGTGGGCGACGTGGGCCTGGTGGCCCAGGTGCCAGCCGATGGCGCTGGAGTTCTCGTGCGGGCGCCAGGTCACCTCGTCCGGAGTGAGGTCCTTCCACAGTTCGTCGGTGTAGGCGCGGGCGCGGTCGTACTCGCGCAGCAGGGCGTCGATCCGGTGCATGCGGTCACCTTCCTCGGGTGCGGGTGGGCAGGGGCCATGGGGCGGGCACGGCGCGGGTCGGAGACGGGGACAGGACCGCGTGCGCGGCTCGCTCCGCGGCGGCGAGAGCGCCTTCCATGTGCCCGGTGTGGTCGGGGGCGGTCTCGGTCGATGCCCAGTGCAGCCTGCCGCCCAGCGCCGGCTGCTGGTACAGGTCGTGGCCGAACAGAGAGTAGTCGGCCAGGCGGTGTACGGCGGGCGGGGAGGTCCAGTGCTCGTCGCTCCAGTCCTGCACCCGCAGCGACTCCGGTTCGGCGGCTGCCGGGCCGAAGAGCCGGCCCAGCTGGGAGCGCGCCGCGTTCTCGAAGCCGGGGCCGACGAACTGGGCCGGGGCGAAGCCGAACAGGACGGCGGGGCGCCCGCCCGGCCCTGAGATGTCGTGCAGTTCGCGCAGCGGGCCGGTCCTGCTGATCGCCGCTCCGGCGAGGGACGCCTCACGCCAGAAGGCGCCGGGGTAGTGGGCGACGACCTTGGCGACCGCTCCCATCCACACCGGCGTCTTTCGGGCGAGCCGGACCAACTGTGCGGGCAGTTCCGCGCCGAGGTCGATGCGTGCGAGGGCGAGCGCGGGCGGTACGGCCAGCACGACGTGTTCGGCGTGCAGGACCGCGTCCGGCGTGTGGACGTCGAGCGCGCCACCGTCGCCCTTGTCGCTGCGGCGGATCGCGGTGACCGGCGTACCGAGGCGCAGGGATTGGGCGGGCAGTTCCGCCGCGAGACCGTGGGCAAGGGCATCGGCACCCGCCGTGAAGCGGCGGGCCGGGCCGTCGATCAGGTTGCCGGGAAGCCGGTGCACCCCGGTGACGTCCTGCAGCACCGTGTCCCCCGCGAGGTGCTGGTCGAAGGTTTCGACGCCGAGCCGCGCGGCCAGTTCCGCGATGCGCCGCTCGCCGTCCCAGAACCAGGTGGCGCCCAGGTCGAGAGCACCGCCCGGGGCGGGGGTGCTCAGCGCGCGTCCGCCGACGCGCTCGCGGGCCTCCAGGCACACGGTGTCGCGCCCGGCGGCGGCCAGCGCGGTGGCAGCGGCAAGGCCGCCGATGCCCGCGCCGACCACGACGACGTCATGAACCTCCTCGCGCGGCATGTACGGCCTCCCTTCGTCGGCTCTGGTCGGTGGTGTCTGCCGGGCTCGGACTGGGCGCGAAGTCAGGCGACGTCGTAGATCCGCACGTCGGGTGCGGCCTTCAGCAGCGGGGACAGGCCGCCGACGACATCCCGGGTGAACAGCTCGCTTTCCAGGTATGCCGCCGCGTCGGCGGTGGTCCGGAAGCCGTGGAGGACCTGTACGTCCTCGTCGCGGACGAGAAGCTCCTTGCTGGTGGCGCCCGGGACGGTGTCCAGGAACGGCTGCCGGTAGTTCTCGTAGACGCCCGCCGCCGCGGCACGGTCCGCCGGATCCACCCGCAGCGTGATTTCGAGATATGCCATGGTTATGCCTCGCAGGTTCGTGAAGGAAAGAGCGGCACGACATGCACCGCAATGCTCCTGCGACGTTAGGGGCGGTATGCGAGGACTGGTAGAGGATCTCGGTGAATCACGGTATAAGCAGCATGTATGACTAGGGGGCGTGCCGGGTCGTGTACGGCCGGTGCGCCGCTCGGACGGCGGGACGGCTGACCGCGGTGCTCTCGCGCCCCGTCCGGGACCGCCCGTTTCAGCCGGCCGGCTGCCGGGCCGCCGCGAGACCGTCGGCCAGGCGGAGGAGATCGGCGGCGAGCGGGGAGCCGGCGCTCCACACCGCCTCGAAGGAGATCTGCACCTCGCGGCCATGGTCCGTGAGCGGGCGGTGCGGCACGTCGGGGGAGGTGACCTTGGAGCGCGGGACCATCGCCGAGCCCAGGCCCAGCTTCGCCCAGTCCTGCAGGACGTTGTAGCTGGCGGCTTCCCCCGGATACGTGCGCAGGGGCAGCTCGTGCGCCTGGAAGAGCTGCGTGGTGAACGTGGTCAGTCCGCAGGTGTCCGGTACGAGAATGAACTGCGCCTCGCCCACCTCCGCCAGCTCCACGGGAGCCGCCCCACCGCAGCCGGTCTCGGGGCCGACGACGACGATCGGCTCGACGTCGATGACCCGGTGCTCGAAGCGCGGCATCGCGGCCACGGCCGGGATCAGGATGATGTCGAGCTCGTCGGCGCGCAGCTCACCGCGCAGGTCCTCCATCTTCGCCTCGCGCAGCACGAGGTCGCGGGGGACGGGCAGGCCGCGGACCATGCCGAAGGACCGGGCGACCAGGTGCGGGCCGATCAGCGGCGAGACGCCCATGCGGATCTTCTGCTCACCGGGTGCGGTCAGTCGCCTGGCCTCCGCGGAAACGGCGTCCAGCGCGGCCACGGCATGGCCGATCAACGGCAGCATCCGCGTACCGAAGGCCGTCGGGGTCACCCCGCGCGGAGAACGGTCGAACAGCTTCTCTCCCAGGCGTTCCTCCAGCTTGGCGATCCCGTTGGACAGCGCGGGCTGCGTCACGCCGTACGCCCGGGCGGCGGCGCTGAACGATTTGGTCTCGGCGACCGCCTGCGCATAGCGGAGCCCTTCGAGACTCAGCCGTTCCATCATCGCCACGCCTTGTCGTTCACCGAACTTCCCGCCGGGGCGGTTTCGCACTGCTTCTCTTCCCCGTAGCGGATCCCCGCAGTTGAGCATAACCACCGGTTCCGGCCGTCGGTTCCTGACGTGGGGACGCGTGTCCAGCAGGGAGTCCGAGGCTCAGCCGGCTTTCCCACGACCTGGCCTCGATCGCCCCGGCCCCGTGGCGCGCGGGTCTGTGACCAGGACCGTCCTCGCACTCTTCCACTCGGTGGCTCTGCTGACATGCGACCCGGCCGATGTGCGCCGTCGCCCATCGGCCGGCCTGATGAAAGCCCTTTTCGCTGTTTTCAGGATTCGTTGCGGCGAGTGACGCCGCTCGGACGTCCATGACGTGCGGTTGTTGCCGATCGCGCCCGCCGATTCGCGGTGCGGCCCGTCGCGGTCGGCTTGACCCTTCGGCGCGGCCCGCGACACGGTCGAGATCGCGCTGGGCCGTTCAAGTCCGGCATTCCGGTGGACCTAGGTGAAAGGGCGGGGAATGCGGAAGCGAGGACGTGGCGGCCGGGTCGCGACCGCATTCGGCGTCGTCATCGTGACCATCGCCGCCGTCGGAGGGTGGACGGAGGAGCCGTCGAGCCCGGCGGCCGGCGATCCGCAGCGCGCGCAGCCCGCGGCGACACGCCAGGTCACGCTCCTGACCGGCGACCGGGTGACGGTACGGACCAATGACAAATCCTCCGTACAGGTCGTCCGCGGACGCGGCAGGGCGAACGTGCCGTACGCGGTGAAGGCGTACGGCGGACACGTGTTCGTGGAGCCGGCCGACGCCGCGGGACTGATCGCCCGGGGCCGGCTCGACGAGCGGCTGTTCGACGTGACCCAGCTGGCGGCGTGGGGGTACGACGACGCCCACACGGCCGACATCCCGGTCATCACCAAGGGCGCCGCCGTCCTGCCGTACGGTCACGGGACGAGGAAGCTGCCCGCGCTGGGCATGTCGGCGACCCGCATACCGAAGCCGAACGCCGAAGCGGCCTGGCGCGACCTCACGGCGGGAGCCGTCGAGCCCACCACGTTCGCCACCTCGACGACGAAGATCTGGCTGGACGGCAGGTTGCGGGTCACCGACGACGTGAGCGCCGCGCAGGTGGGCGCGCCGGTGGCATGGCGCAGGGGACTGACCGGCAGCGGCGTCACCGTCGCGGTGCTCGACAGCGGGTACGACCCGGCGCATCCCGACCTCAGCGGCGTGGTGACGCAGAGTCGCGGGTTCACCGACCAGGGCGCGGCGGATGTGACGGATGGCCATGGGCACGGCACCCACGTCGCGTCGATCCTCGCCGGTTCGGGCGCCGCGTCGAACGGGCGGTACAAGGGCATCGCGCCCGGTGCGAAGCTCGCGGTCGGGAAGGTCTGCGACGACGCCGGGTGGTGTGACTCGTCGTGGGTGCTGGCCGGCATGACCTGGGCGGCGCAGACGGCCAAGGCACGCGTGGTCAACCTGAGCCTCGGCGCCGCCGACTCGCCCGGCGTCGACCCGCTCGAAGAGGCGGTCAACACGCTCACCGCGCAGACCGGGACGCTCTTCGTGATCGCGGCGGGCAACGACGCGCGGGACGGCACGATCGAGTCGCCGGGCAGCGCGGACGCGGCGCTCACCGTGGGTGCGGTCGACTCCGCCGACGCGCTCGCGTCGTTCTCCTCCCGCGGTCCGCGCGTCGGCGACTACGCCGTCAAACCCGACGTCACCGCGCCGGGCGTGGACATCATCGCGGCCAAGGCGGCCGGTTCGGACCTGGGCACGCCGGTGGGCACGGCCTACCAGAAGCTGTCGGGCACGTCGATGGCGACGCCGCACGTGGCCGCGGCCGCGGCGATCGTGGCGGGGGAGCATCCGGACTGGACGGCTCCGCAGCTCAAGGCCGCGCTGACCGGTTCCGCGCATCCCGGCGCCGACGAGTCCGCGTATCACGAGGGAACCGGACGTCTCGACATCGCGCGGGCCGTCACCCAGCAGGTCACCGCCGCGCCGACCGGCATGTCGGCGGCGCTGGCCTGGCCGCATACGGCCGGGCAGTCGGCGGCCCGTACGTACGCGTACACCAACCACGGCACGGTTCCGATCACGCTGACGCTGCGCCCGGCCGGTGTTCCGTCCAAGCTCGTCCGGCTGAGCCCGTCCACGGTGACGCTGGGACCGGGCGCGACCGCGCAGGTCACGGCGACGATCGGGGCCGACGGCGTGACCCCGGGCACCTACAGTGGGCTGATCACCGCCACCTCCGCGGACCGGAAGGTCGTGGTGCGTACGGGCGTCGGCGCGTTCATCGAGCCGGAGGCGTACGACGTCACGGTCTCGGCGGTCGACCGCGACGGGCAGCCGAGCGATACGGGGATCGACTTCTTCGACCCGGCGACGGGCGTCGTCACCAGGGCGGCGACCGTGGGCGGCACGGCCACCGTACGGCTGCGGGCCAAGCGGTACATCGCCCACGCCGCCGTCTTCACCCAGGGGACGGATGTCAGCAGTCTGCTCCAGCCGTACACCGTCGGCGCGAGCGACCACCGGGTGGCGCTCGACGCCCGCACGGCGAAACCGGTCACGGTCACCATCGACCGGGCCGACGCGACCGCCACGCTGAACGCGATGTCCGCCTACAACGGCCGGGGCGGGGCCTTCGTCAGCATCGGCAGCGGCAGGCCTGGGCACGTGAGCGTCCCGCCGGTCAAGGACCGCAACATCGTCTTCAACGTCCAGTCGCTCTGGACACAGCAGAACGCGACCGAGACCGCGCCCAGTACGTACCGGTATGACCTGGCCGACGTCGTCCGCGGCCAGGTACCGGCCGACCCGACGTACCACCATGCGACGGCCGAACTGGCCGCGATCCGCATGAGCTGGCGGACACCGGGCGTGGAGACCGTCGGCAGCCACGTCTGGGCGCCGGTGCTGCCCGACGTCTTCCTGTCGGTGGGCACCGGGATACCGATGCGGCTGCCGGCGGCACAGACGGAGTACGTCACCCCGCAGCAGGCCTACTCGCGGACGCTGTACTACGGTCCCGACGACCGGAGCCTGCTGCAGGGAGGCACGTTCGCCGCGCCCGACGCCTCGTACGTCGCCAAGACCTATGCGGAGACCTGGAACGCCGCCGCCGTCGGCCCCGCCTTCCCCGGCGCCGGAGGCGGCGACCGAACCGGCGACGTGCTGACCTACGGCGGCGACGGGCTGTTCAGCGACGCGGCCTCCGGGCACGTCGGCCGGGACGTGCGGGCCACCGGCACGGTCCAGCTCGCGCGCGGTTCGACCGTGGTCAAGACGGCGACGTTGAACGGCGGATACGCGGCCCTGACGGCGACGCTGCCCGCGCGCTCGGCGACCTACACGTTGAGTGTGTCGGCCCAGCGGCCGGTGACGCCGTCCACCGCGGTGACGACGGCGTGGACGTTCCGGTCGGGGCACACCGCGAGCCGGCGTCCACTGCCGCTGCAGGCGGTGCGGTTCGCGGTGCCGGGGCTCGACGACGCCAACCGGGCCGCGGCGGGCACGACCGTGAGCCTCCCGGTGCGGGTCGTCCGCAACCCGGGCGCCCCGTCGGTGTCGGTCGCCGCACTCACCGTGCAGACCTCCGCCGACGACGGTACGAGCTGGCAGAACGCACCGGTCGTACGCTCCGGCGGCGGCTGGGTCGCCACCGTGACCAACCCGGCGACGCCCGGGTACGTCTCGCTGCGGGCCACCGCCACCGACGGCGCGGGCGACTCGGTCCAGCAGACGATCACACGGGCGTACGCGGTGCGCTGATCACCCCTCGACGGGCCGCCGCGACGACGGCGTTGTGCCCGCGTAGAAGGCGGGACGGGGCTTCATGCCGGCGCCGACGATGCCGCCCGACCGCCGGGCCTCGACGGTGGCGTTGGAGATGACGGTCGCTGCGTAGCCGTCCCAGGTGGATGGGCCGGTGGGCGCGTCGCCCGCCGCGATGCCCGCGATCCACTCGCGGAACTCGGTGTCGAAGGCGTCGGCGAAGCGGCCCACCCAGTCGGTGAGCAGCGCCGTGCTGTGCTGCCCCGCGGTGCGCACGCCGACCGCGGCCGGGTCGGGCAGCCGCACGAGCCCCTCCTCGCCGACCACCTCGCATTGAATGTCGTAGCCGTACTGGCAGTTGACGAAGACCTCCAGGTCGATGCGGACGCCCTTCGCGGTCTCATAGAGCATGATCTGCGGGTCTGTCAGGTGCGCGAACCGCCTGCTCGTGGAGCGTGGCGTGACCACCTGGGCGGAGACGATCTCGTCATCGAGGAGCCAGCGCAGCACGTCGATCTCGTGCACCGCCGTGTCGAGCGCCGCCATGTCGGAGACGTACGACTCCGGAACGGTCGGGTTGCGGTGGGCGCAGTGCACCACCAACGCCTCACCGATCCGGCCGGAGTCGATGACGTGCTTCAGCTGCCGGTAGCCCGCGTCATAGCGGCGCATGAAGCCGACCTGGACGAGCCGGCGGCCGTGCGCCATCTCGGCCTCGACGATCCGCAGGCAGTCCTGGGTGGTGGTGGCGAGAGGCTTCTCGCAGAACACCGGCTTCCCGGCGGCGATCGCGCCCAGTACATGCTCCGCGTGCGTGGGACCCCAGGAGGTGACGAGCACCGCGTCGACGTCGTCCGCCGCGATCAACGCGGGGCCGTCCGCGAAGACCCGCGCGCCGACGTCGGCCGCCGCGTCCTCGGCGCGTGCGGCGTCGATGTCGGTGACCGCCGTGACCTCGGCACCGGTCACGGTGTCGGTGAGCCGGCGGATGTGTTCCCGGCCGATCCAACCGGTTCCGACCACTCCGACGCGCACAGTCATCGAGATTCCTTTCCGCGCCCCGGCCCTCGGGAGCCGGGAACCTCCTGCCGCACTCGGCGCTCGTGGCCTGATCAGGTGGTTTGGATCGATCCAAGTGATGCGATGGAGGATTCTCCTCTTTCGGGCAGGTGTCAAGCGTCGGAAGGCCTGGCCGGCGGCGTACGCCGGTCCGGGCGTCGAGCCGGCCCTCGCCGGACGCGCGCCCACGGCGTCACTTGCTGGGCTGGGGAACCTTGCAGTAGGCGCTCGGGTTGAGGCCGATGTAGTTGAGCGGACCGGCGATCCACGTGATGCCGATCGTGGCGAATTTCGCGCAGCTCCCATCGAACCGGGTGTAGTAGTGGCGCTGCCCTGCGGCGAGCCCTCCGATGATCAGCCAGACGACGACCACCCACCGTCCGGTCCGCATCGTCACCTCCGTCTCGCCGCCGACTCTGGAGATACGACGATAACGACAAGATCCGCCTGATAGTCGAGCAAGTCGGCTGGGCGTGTCACGTTTCGGTCCTGGACACCGGGCCCCTTCGTGCCAGGCGTCGCGGCGAAACCCTCGTGCGGCTGGTGATGATGGCGCATCATCCAGTCAACGGGGCTGAACACTGTGCGAAGGTCCATGGCGGGGTGAGCTGCCGCCGGGGTTGACTGACGACCATGAATTCGACGAGGCGCCGTGTCGTGGTGCCCGCCCGAGAGGCACGCGCGGTCCGGCTCGCGACCGGTGACCGGGCCCGCGTGATCGACCTCGAAGGCCGGCAGGTGGGCGATGTGTTCTGCTTCGCCGCCGAAGACCCGTCCGAACACCTCAGTGCCGCACATACCCGGACCCAGCTCGGCCGGCTGTTTCCGGCGCTGGGGGAGTCGTTCGTCACCGACCGGCGGCGGCCGATCCTGACGTTGGCCGGCGACACGTCCCCCGGGGTGCATGACATGCTCATCGCCGCCTGCGATCCGGCGCGTTACCGGGCCCATGGCGTCGAGGGCCGGCACGCCTCATGCGCGGAGAACCTGCACCGTGCCCTCGGGGAGGAGGGCCTGCGGACCGCCGTCGTTCCCCAGCCGATCAACGTCTTCATGCGGATCTCGATCGGCGGGGACGGCGGTCTGAACTGGCTGCCCGCGCTGAGCCGGCCCGGAGACGGCGTGACCTTCGAGGCGGCGATGGACTGCGTGCTGGTGGTCTCCGCCTGCCCGCAGGACGTCGTCGGCATCAATGGGGGGAACGAGCCGACCGCGCTGGCCCTCGACCTGTCGCCCGCCCAAGAGTCCGCCGAGCGGGTCCCCGCTCGTCATGACACAGGAGAGAAGCAGTGACGATCATCGACTCCGGAGCCGCGCACCCGGCTCTGGCACCTCTGCACGTCGCGGGCCTGGACCTGCGGAACCGGCTCGCGGTCGCGCCGATGACCCGCGTCTCGGCCGCACCCGACGGCACGCCGACCCGGCAGATGGCCGAGTACTACGCGGAGTTCGCCCGCGGCGGCTTCGGCCTCGTGATCACGGAGGGCACCTACACCGACGACCGGTACAGCCAGGGCTACTTCCACCAACCGGGCATCGTGACCGACGGGCACGTCGCGGCCTGGCGGGAGGTCACCGAGCGGGTGCACGCGGCCGGTGCCCGGACCGTGCAGCAGCTGATGCACGCGGGAGCACTCTCCCAGGGCAACCCGTACCGGCCGGGGACCGCCGGCCCGTCGGCGGTCGCGCCACTGCGCGAGATGATGCCCGAGTACGGCGGCAGCGGGCCGTGGCCCGTGCCTCGCGAGATGACCGCCGCCGACATCGACGAGGCCGTGGCCGGGTTCGTCGCCGCCGCCGGGAACTCCCTGCGCGCCGGGTTCGACGGCGTGGAGGTGCACGCCGCCAACGGCTACCTGCTCGACCAGTTCCTGACCGACTACACGAATCGGCGCACCGACGGCTACGGCGGGGCGCTGATCAATCGGCTGCGACTCACCGCCGAGGTCGTCGCGGCGATCCGCGCCGACCTCGGCCCGGACGCCGTCATCGGCGTGCGCCTGTCCCAGGGCAAGGTGAACGACTTCACCCACCGCTGGCCCGGCGGCGCCCGCGACGCCGAGGTGATCTTCGGTGCGCTGGCCGCGGCGGGGGCGGCGTACCTGCACATCGCGAGCGAGGGACGGAGCTGGATCGAGAGCGCCACGCTCGACGGCGAGGTCACCATCACCCAGCTCGCGCGCAAGGTGTCCGGTCTCCCGGTGATCGCCAACGGCGGCATGCACGATCCGGGCCAGGCCGCGGAGGTACTCGAGAACGGGCACGCGGATCTGCTGTCCCTCGGGCACGGCGCCCTCGCCAACCCCGACCTCCCCCGGCGGCTGGAAAGCGGGGCCACGCCGGCAGAATTCGATCACCGGTTGCTGCAGCCGATGGCGACGCTGGACAACGCGGAGCGCCACCGTTGTGAGCGGGCCGGCACGGCGTGAGTCCGGCTCCGGCCGGAGTGGACGGAGATGACGCGATGGGCGAGTCGGGCCGGCGGACCGTACATGATCAACCCGTTCGGGGCCGCGGGCCCTTCGTCCCGGTCAGGGGAGCTGCCGGAGTGTGTCGGCCCGTAGCGCGAGGAACAGGTCGACCACGTCCTCGGTCCGGTTGACGTCGCGTCCGGTCAGCTCGGCGACCCGCGTCATGCGATTCCGCAGCGTATTGACGTGCACGTGCAACGCCGCGGCGGTGGCCGCCCAGTGGCGGTCGTTGTCCAGGAACGCGCGCAGGCTGGCCTCCAGCCCTCCGCCGCGCGCCGCGTCGTGGGCCCGCAGCGGGCCGAGTACGGCCGAGGAGAAACGCCGCAGCGTCTCCGGGTCGTGCCGGCCGAGCAGTAGCAGGTGGGTGTTGAGGTCGTCGTACGCCATGACCGCCGGGCCGGCGCTGCGGCGGCGGAGTACGCGGCAGGCCTCCCGCGCCTCCAGCACCGGACGGCGCAGTCCGGCCGCGTCCGGGGCGGTCCCACCGAGCCCGGCGACCAGGCGGCGGCCACCGAACCGCGGCGCCAGGCCGGTCACCAGACGCCGGGCGAGAGCGGCGAACTCCGTTTCCGCGGCCCGCCAGGACACGATCACGACGACGTCCTGGCTGGCGGCCGCGGTCACCACGGGAACGCCCTGGGTCACGAAGAACTCGGTCACCGCGTCGCCCAGGCCGGTCGAACCGAGGCCGTCGTCGTCGGCGAACGCCAGCGCGCACACCGCGAGCGGGTCGCTCGCGTCGATCCCGAACGCCCGCAGCCGACCTGGCAGCTCCGCCTGCCGCCCCGGCCCGGACAGCACCATGTCGAGCAGCTCGCCCGCGAACCGCATCTCGATCGCCTGCACGGCCTGCTGCTTGGCGACCTCGAGGCTGAGGAACGACGCCGCCTGACCCATGGCGTCCTGCTCGGCCGGGCTCAGCTCGGCCATCGGGCGCAGGCACACCAGGCCCGCGTCCACCTCGCCGAGCGCCGCGATCAGGAAGATCGACGCGTACCCGCCCGGGCCGAGGTCGAGTTCCAGCGGCGGCGGATGCCGGGCCAGGGCCTCGGCGACGAGGCGTGCCTGCCCGGAGTCCAGGTCGGCGCCGGCCGCCGCGACGACCCTCGCCGTACGGTCGATCACGGCCAGCGGCAGGTCGTGGTCGCGGCGCAGCACCCGCAGGATGCCGGACGCGCCGGCTCCCCGTGCCATCACGTCGGTGAGCGCGTCGCTCCGCCGGATGCGCCCCAGCAGCTCCCGCTGGCGCTCCTCGGCGTACGCGGTGGCCATGGCATGCGAGAGCGCGGTGAACGGAACGTCCGTCGACAACTCGATGAGCGGCAGGCGCGCCCGATGGCAGGCGCCGACGAGCTCCGCCGGGACCTGCCGGACGGTCTCTCGCAGGCCGAACACGATCCCGCTCGCACCCGCGCCCGCGACGCGCGCCACGAACGTCTCGGCGTCATCGGGGCCGGCGCACCACAGGCCGTTGGTCAGGACCAGCTCCCGGTCCCGCAGGTAGGGCGACGGATCGGGCAGCTCGGTGGTGTGCACCCAGCGCATCTCGGCGTCCAGCGCGCCGTCGGCGCCGGGCTCCAGCACCCGCAGCTCCAGGGCGGGGTCGGCGACCAACCGCCGGATCGTCACCATCTCTGGAAGTTAACACAGCGGCATGCCGATATGACTGGACGTTCATCCACTCTGATGATCCACCCACGGCCAAGGCCGCCCCGCGCGTGACCGGCGGGGGATCCGGCGGCTTTCCCCTGCCCATGTCACAGGCGGCGGGGCTGTGGTGTCTCGGGTAGCGAGGACAGACGGTTCACGTCGGGAAGGTGATCGGCATGCGGGTGTTCGTGGCAGGCGGGACCGGGGTGTTGGGGCGGCTGCTGGTGCCGCAACTGGTGGCCCGGGGCCATCAGGTGACGGCGACGACGACGAGCACGGCCAAGCTGGGCCTGGTCGCGGAGATGGGCGCGGACGGCGTCGTGATGGACGGGCTGGACGCGGTGTCGGTCGGGGAGGCGGTGGCCAAGGCCCGGCCGGACGTGATCGTGCATCAGATGACCGCTCTCAACTTCGTCCATGCCGGCAAGCCCGATTTCAAGTCCGATCGGTATTTCGCGAACACCAATCGGCTGCGCATCGAGGGGACGGACCACCTGCTGGCGGCCGCCGAGGCGACCGGCGTGTCCTATTTCGTCGCGCAGAGCAACGCCGCGTGGAACGGGACCCACGATGGCGGATGGGACAAGCCGGAACAGGACCCGATAGAGCCGCACGCGGAGCCGCCGGCGCGGATGGTGACAGAGCCGATCCGCCACGTCGAGGACGTGGTCCTCGCGGCCGGCGGCGCCGCTCTGCGCTACGGCTGGTTCTACGGTCCGGGCGCCACCGACGATCAGATCGAGCTGATCCGCAAGCGGAGGTTTCCGCTGGTAGGGGACGGCGCCGGTTACTGGTCGTGGGTGCATCTGGACGACGCGGTCAGCGCTACCGTGCTGGCTGTGGAGCAGAGGGCGAGGGGTGTGTTCAACATCGTCGACGACGAACCGGCCCCGGTCAGCGAGTGGCTGCCCTATCTGGCCGCGTGCGCGGGGGCGAAGCCGCCGAGGCGGGTGCCCAGGTGGCTGGGGCGGCTGGCGGCCGGAGAGCTGGCGGTGCTGATGATGAACGAGGTGTGCGGCTCCTCCAACGCCAAGGCCAGGCGGGACCTCGGCTGGGAGCCGCGCTACCCCTCGTGGCGGCAGGGCTTCAAGGAAGCGCTGGCGTGACCCTGATGTCCACCCGCGGCGAGGGGTTCGAGGAGCTGCGGCCGCTGCTGTTCTCGATCGCGTACCGGATCCTGGGCAGCGTGAGCGAGGCCGAGGACGCGGTCCAGGAGACGTGGCTGCGTTACGAGGAGTCCCCGACCCAGCCCAGGTCGGCCAAGGCGTTCTTGTCGGCCGTGGTGACCCGGATCTCGATCAACGTGCTGCGTTCGGCCCGCGTCCGGCGGGAGGAGTACGTCGGGCCGTGGTTCCCCGAGCCGCTGCTGACCGACCCGTACCAGGACCCGGCGCGCTCGGCGGAGCTGGCCGACTCGGTGTCGATGGCGGCCCTGCTGCTGTTGGAGCGGCTGTCCCCGCTGGAGCGGGCGGTGTTCGTGTTGCGGGAGGTGTTCGGGTTCGACTTCCCGGAGGTCGCCTCGGCGGTGGGCCGGTCGGAGGCTGCGTGCCGCCAGCTGGCGGTGCGGGCGCGCCGCCACATGGCCGAAGGCCGGCCCCGGTTCGAGGCCGACCGACGCGAGCGCGAACGACTCGCCGGACGGTTCTTCCACGCCTTCCGGGACGGGGATCTCGACGGCCTGCGGAAACTACTGGCCGCCGACGTTCACCTGGTCGCCGACGGTGGCGGCAAGACCCCGCTCTGGGGCACCGGCATCACCGGCGCCGACAACGTGACCCGGGTGTTCGCCGCGCTCGCCCCGCCGTTCGCCCGGATCGGCGGCGTCGTGGAGCCGCACGAGGTGAACGGCCAGCCGGGCGCGATCTTCCGCGACCGAGACGGCAAGGTCGTCAACACGTGGGCGCTGGACATCCTCGACGGACGGGTCCAGACGATCCGTACGGTGCTCAACCCCGACAAGCTCGGGCACATGGGGCCGGTGGCGGACGCCTGGGCGGTCCTTCGCGAGGCGAACAAGGCCCGCCGGCCCACCGACTGATCCGGATCTTCTCCCGGCTGTTTCCATCCGCATGTCACTGGCGGCCGGGCTGTCTTGTCTCGGGTTTCAAGAACGGGTTGAGACCCCCCTCACCGCAAGGAGTCGATCATGAGCGAGCACACCACACACCAGAAGGTCGCGCTGGTCACCGGGGCGAACAAGGGGATCGGCCGGGCGGCCGCCGAGCAGCTCGCCGCGCAGGGCATGACGGTCCTGATCGGGGCCAGAGACCCGCGGCGCGGCGAGGAGGCCGCTGCGGCGCTGCGCGCGGCAGGCGGCGACGCGTACGCGGTCACCCTGGACGTCACCGACCCGGCCACCGTCCAGGCGGCCGCGAAGCAGGTCGAGGAGCGCTTCGGCCACCTCGACGTGCTGATCAACAATGCCGGCATCAGCGGCTCCGGGCAGGTCTCGCCCGAAGACGCCCACGATCAGGTTCCCAGCTCCGTCGACCTGGACATGGTCCGGGCGGTGTTCGAGACCAACGTCTTCGGGGTGATCACCGTGACGAACGCCATGCTGCCGCTGCTGCGGCGGTCACCGGCGCCGCGCATCGTCAACGTCAGCAGTCACGCCTCGTCGCTGACCCTCACCAGCGACCCGGACGGCCCCTTCACGGCACTGCTGCCGTCCGCCGCGTACACGCCCTCCAAGACCGCGCTGACCGCACTGACCGTGCAGTACGCCAATGAGCTACGACAGGACGGCATCCTCGTCAACGCCGCCGCCCCCGGCTTCGTCGACACGGACGCCAACAACCACACCGGGCACCTCACCCCCGCGCAGGGCGCCGCGATCCTGGTGCGCCTGGCCACGCTCGGCGCGGACGGACCGACCGCCGGGTTCTTCAGCGAGGAGGGCGCGCTGCCCTGGTGATGGCGGCCCCGGGACGAAGGGCGGTCGTCGGCCTCGGTGAGGCGCTCGGCGGCGGTCGATCCCACCATCGACCGTCGCCGAGGGCGTTGCTCATCGCCCGTCGACGGAGATGCCGTACGCGTTGATCTTCCGGTAGATGGTCGCCCGTGAGATGCCCAGCAGATGGGCCGCCAGGGCCTTGTCACCGTCCGTCTCCTGCAGTGCGCGGATGATCGCGTCGCGCTCAATGGTCTCCCACGGGGTGAGCACGCGCCGGCTGGTCACGTGGCAGACCTCGGGCAGGTCTTGCGGCTGGATCTCGCCTATCCGTCGGCGGGTGAGTGCGAATCTCAGCGCGTGAAGGAGCTCGGTGACATTGCCCGGCCAGCTGTAGCGCAGCAACACCCGCATGGCCGCCGGCGAGCACGATACGGACCCGCCGCGGGAGAGCCTGCGCAGCAGAACCGGCACAAGATCGCGCACATCCTCGATTCGGTGGCGCAGTGCCGGCACGGTCAGCGTCACCGCGAGCGCGGACAACAGGTCTTCCGGCGGCTCGGCCTCGAGGTAGCTGGTGGCGACCACCCAGGGCCGGCCCGGATGCCCGGCAGCGGTGCGCAGCCACTCCAGGAGCGCGGGGATCGTCTCCCGGGGGTATCGCTCCGGGTAGCGCAGCACCACGGTGGCTCCGGGCACGCCGATGGCCGCGCTCATCCGGCGTAGGCAGGCCGCCCGGTCCTCGGCGAGATCCTGGGGCTGGATCACCGCGAAGGGGCTCGCCGGGCTGTGGCTGCGGTGCACGGCCTCGGTGAGCGCCAGTTTGCCCACTCCGGGCTCGCCTTCCAGGAGCACCCAGGTGCGGTTCCGGCAGTGCGTCTCCAGATCGGTGCACACCTTGCTGAACGCGTGGGAGCTGCCGGCCAGCCTGAGTTCGAAGGGCCGGACCAGGTGGCGGGGTGGCCGGGCGTCCGGCGCGACCTGGATCTCGACGACGGCACCGGCGCCCTCGGTCTGCGCCCGCACCGGGCGGACCCGAATGGTGGCCATGTCCCCTCGTGCCAGCATGACCTGCTCGACCAGCTCCTGGTCGGCCCGCGACAGCTCGGCCACCTTGTCCCTGACGACCGTGTGGTCGGTGGGTTCGAGCAGGTGAGCGGCATGCTGGTTGGCGATGATCAGGTCCTCGCTGACGGTGACGACGGCGCCGCCACCGCGCCTGCTGATGCCGAGGAACGCGGCGAGCAGGGCCCGCTCGCGCTCCGATCCGAGTTCGAGCAACCGTTGTTCGACGTCGTCGGCGGCCTCGCTCGCCAGAGCGGCCATCAACGGGTTGGCGTCCTTGGCCCAGCACGTGAGGTTGACCAAGCCGGCCAGCCGTCCCGTCAGCGGGTCGTGAACGGGTGCGCCCGCGCACGCCATCGGGTGCAGTCCTTCGGTGAAATGCTCGGTCCCGATGACGGTGACGACCTGGCGCGCCTCGATCGCGGTCCCGATACCGTTGGTCCCGACGTGTTGCTCTCCGTAACCGAAGCCCGGGGCGAACCGGAGATGGTCGAGGCACATGGCCAGGGCGACGGTTTCGACCCGCCGATCGAGGATCCGGCCGTAGGAGTCGGTCAGGGCGAGGCTGGTCGAGGCATCGGACAGCTTCTCCTGCAGCCGGTCCAGCACGGGTCGCGCGGCGTGGATCAGGCGGCCATCGGTGTCGAGGTCGTCGAAGTACGGCGGATCAAGGTGATCACTGTCGACACCGGACAGCCGGGAGCGGCGCCACGACTCCACGATCCCGGTCCGCACCGGTAGCCCGGGGCAGTCCCGGGCTTCCAGGAAACACTCTCTGGCCTTTGCGATGCCGCGTGGATCGATGGTGGTCTCGATCACTACCGGCCCCCCCAGCGGTAGCGTTCGCGTCCTCATTTTCACCTTACGCCCCGGAAGTGCGGGTCTTGGCAGGAGCGGCGGCCCGGACGCGGAGCGTCCGGGCCGCCGTGGATGGAGTACCGGCCTTGGTCCGTGCCGCCGACGGATGGCTCACCTGCGTCCCACACCACCAGACGGGCTGCCGTCGTCCATGGGCGCCATCAGCGGGCTCGGGAACGCGCCGAGCGCGACGACGTGGGTGCCTGCGGTGGTCGGGATACTGGCGGCTGCGTATGCCGGCTGGGCGAAGACAGCGGCGGCCGCCGCCAGACCCAGAGCGGCGATCGTCTTCTTCAGCATCGTGATCTCCTAGATGAGTGCGGGGTGGCCGGTCGGCCACGACTCCAGACAACCCCGCCACGCCATCCTGGGACGTCTAATGTTGAGACGAGGCGCCGCCAAGCGGTCTCAGAGGTGCTCAGACGGCGGTGCGTCCGCCGTCGACCGACAGGACGGCACCGTGCACGAAACTGGAGCGGTCGGTGGCCAAGAAGGTGATCGCGTCGGCGACCTCCTCCGCTGTGCCGGGGCGTCCGGCCGGCGCCTGAGCGGCCAGCCGGTCGAAGTCCTCTCCCATCTTGGCGGTTCCCTCGGTGCGTATGGCGCCGGGGCTGACCGCGTTGACGCGGACCCCGTACGGCCCGTACTCGGCGGCCCAGACCTTGGTCATCAGCACCAGCGCGGCCTTGCTCGCGCCGTACAGGCTCGTCCCGGCGACGCCGAACTCGGCGGCCATCGTGCTCAGGTTGATGATCGCGCCATCTCCGCGTTCGGCCATGCGCGGCGCGAGCTCGGCGACCAGGAAGTACGGCGCCTTCACATTGAGCGCGAACACCGCGTCGAAGTCCTTCTCGCTGGTCTCGTGGGTGGCGCTGAACGGATAGATGCCGGCGTTGTTGACCAGGATGTCGACGTGACCGACCAGGTCCCTGGCCTGTACCGCCAGCGATCGGGCGGAGGCCTCGTCGTGCAGGTCGGCGGCCACGAAGTCCGCCTGCCCCCCGGCGGAACGGATCTCCTGGACCGCCTGCTCACCCCGCACCGCGTCACGTCCGGAGATCACCACGTGCGCACCGAGCTCGGCGAGCGCGATGGCGGCCGCCCGGCCGATCCCGCTGGTGCCACCGGTCACCAGCGCCGATTTTCCCTGCAGTTTCGACATCTTCTCCACCTGAATCCCTGTTCCGCGAAATCGCGGATCGGCCGGAGGCGCTCCGGCCGCACGAGTCGTCAGCCGTCCATGGACATCCCATTGGTCTATCGAAGCGATTCATGGCCGCGATAATCGACGCGATTCCGCGGACCTACGCCACCTCGGGACCCGCCGACGGCGCGCCGGGCTACAGGCCGTATTCCACGAGGAGATTGAGCCAGACCTCGCTGGCGGTGGGGAATACGGGGACGGCGTGCCAGAGCCGGTCGAGGGGCACCTCGGAGGTCACCGCGACGGTGGCCGAGTGGAGGAGATGGACCACGTCCGGGCCGATGAAGGTGGCGCCCAGGAGCACGTGACGATCCTCGTCGACGACCAGTTTCGCCCGGCCGGTGTAGTCCTCCGCCTGGAGCTTGGCGCCGATCACGGCACCCATGTCGTACTCCACGGCGCGTACCGGGAAGCCGTCGGCGCGGGCCCGGGCCTCAGTGCGCCCGACCGCGCAGACCTGCGGGTCGGTGAAGATGACCTGTGGTGCGCCCCGGTCACCGGCGGTGTCGCGAAGCGCCGGCGTGTCGTCCGGCAGGCCCTTGGCGCGGGCGACGATCACGTCGCCGCAGATACGGGCCTGGTACTTGCCCATGTGCGTGAGCAGGTTGCGCCCGTTGACGTCCCCGGCGGCGTACAGCCACCCGTCGGGGATCCCGGTCGCCCGCATGCTCGCGTCGACCGTGATGGGCCCACCGGCCTCGAGGCCGACCGTCTCCAGGCCGATGTCGTGCACGGCCGGCCTGCGGCCGGTGGCGACGAGGATCTCGTCCGCGTCGATCCGCGAGCCGTCGTCGTTGTGGATGGTCACCGGCCCACCCGGGATCGGCCGTTCGACACGGACCGCCGAGCGTCCGAAGCGTAGGTCGATGCCCGATTCGGCGAATGATTTGGCCACCAGTTCCCCGGCGATCGGCTCGGTCCGGGGGAGCAGGCGATCTCCGCGTACGATCATGGTGGTCTCGTGTGCGCCGAGCGCGTGCAATGCCTGGGACATCTCGCAGGCGACAGGCCCGCCGCCGATCACGACGAGCCGCTTCGGCACCTGCTGAACGCTGGTCGCCTCCTGGTTCGTCCACGGGCGCGCCTCCCGCAGCCCGGGCACGTCGGGGATGCCGGGGGTGCTGCCGGTGGCGACGACGACCGCGTGCCGGGCCCGCAGCGGCCGGGTGCCGCCGTCCGGCATGCTCACGTCGACACGCAACGGCCCGGCCAGGCGGCCACGGCCCCGCACGAACGTCGCGGGGAGATCACGCAGCCAGCTCACGTTGCCGCTGTCGTTGAAGTGGGACACGAATTCGTCGCGGCGGGCCAGCACCGCCGCGGCGTCGATCGGGCCACGCAGTGCGAGGCCCGGCATGCGGCCGACCTCGGCCGCGAGCTCCATCGGCCACAGCAGCGCCTTGCTCGGGATGCATCCGTAGTAGTTGCACTCGCCGCCCACCAAGCGCTCCTCGACGACGGCCGCTGTCAGACCGCCCCGGACGGCACGTGCGGCCGCCGTCTCTCCAACGGGCCCGGCGCCGATCGCGATCACATCGAAGACGTCATCCTCATTCGCCACGATGACCTCCGGTTAATGCGCACTGACATCGACTAGCAATAATTCCGTTAAACGCCCCAATTTGGGGCAATAGCGCGCTAGATTGCTTTTGGAGTATTGGTCTCGTGGGTGATGGCAAAATGGTCGGGTTCAGCCGACCGTTGGCCGGGAAGCGGGCCGCCGTTCGGTGGCCGTACCTGAGCCGGCGACCCGGCTCTGGGCGGTGCCACGACGCTCAAGGGCGCCGGAGATGACGGCGAGCACCAAGGCGGAGCCGGCGAGCAGGGCGCCGACCCAGTTGGGTGCGGTGTACCCGAGGCCGGCTTCGATCACGATGCCGCCCAGCCAGGCCGACAGTGCGTTACCGAGGTTGAAGGCGCCGATGTTGACGGCGGAGGCCAGAGTCGGAGCACCCGCGGCCTGATCCAGGACGCGCTTCTGCAGCGGCGGGACGGTGGCGAATCCGAAGGCGCCGATCAGTGCGATGGTGATCGCGGCGCCGATCTTATGGTGCGCGGTGACCGTGAAGAGCGCCAGAACAAGGGCGAGGGCGCTCAGCGTGACGTAGAGCATGGGCATCAGGCGGCGGTCGGCGTAGCGGCCGCCGAGCAGGTTGCCGCCGATCATGCCGAGTCCGAAGAGCACGAGCAGCCAGGTCACGGAGCCGTCCGCGAAGCCGGCGACACGGGTCATCATCGGCGCGATGTAGGTGATGGCGGCGAACACTCCGCCGAAGCCGAGGACGGTCATCGCCATCGCCAGGAGCACCTGCGTGTTGCGGAAGGCGATCAGCTCGTGGCGCAGGCGGACTCCCTGCGGGCGGGGCTGCTCCGGTACGAGCCTGGCGATGCCGGCGAGCCCGACGACGCCGAGTGCCGCGACGATCAGGAACGTGACGCGCCAGCCGAAGTGCTGGCCCACCAGCGTCCCCATCGGCACGCCCACGACGTTCGCGACGGTCAGGCCGGTGAACATCAACGCGATGGCGCCCGCCTTCTTCTGCGGCGCGACCAGGTCGGCCGCGACCACCGAGCCGATGCCGAAGAACGCCCCGTGCGCCAGCGACGCGATGAGGCGGCCGGCGAACATCACGCCGAAGGAGGGGGCGAGCGCGGAGGTCAGGTTGCCCACGATGAAGAGCCCCATCAGCAGCATCAGCATGCGCTTGCGGGGGACGCGGGTGCCCAGGACCGTCATCAGCGGCGCGCCCATGAGGACGCCGACGGCGTAACCGGTGACCAGCAGGCCTGCGGTCGGGATCGTGACCGAGTAGTCGGTGGCGACCTCGGGCAGCAGGCCCATGATCACAAACTCTGTCGTGCCGATCCCGAAGGCTCCGATGGCCAGGGCCAGGAGTGCGAGGGGCATGGAGGACCTTCCCACATGATGTTGCGTACACGCTTAACGCGCTCCGACAATAGTTGCACGAGCGGTTACTTGCAAACGCCTGATATTGCAGGAGTGTCCTATCATGGCGGTGCGCGGATGCCCGCGCTCGTCGCAGCAGGAGGACACATGACCGCCACGGACGCCGCCGACGCCGGTCTCGCTCACGGCTGGTACGCCCTCTCCGTGCTGCAGCAGCGGATCGAGACGCACATCGAGCGCACGCTGGAGAGCCGCCACGGGCTGAGCGCGCGCGAGTACTCCCTCCTCGACGTCCTCAGTCACCAGCACAACGGGGAGGGCGGCCACCTGCGCATGCACCAGGTCGCCGACGCGGTGGTCCTCAGCCAGAGTGCGGCCACGCGGCTGGTCTCACGCCTCGAGGACCGAGGGCTCCTGTCCCGCTACCTGTGCCCGACCGACCGCCGCGGCATTTACACCGACGTCACCGGGGCCGGTCTCGCCCTGCTCGCCGAGGCCCGCCCCACGCACGACACGGCGCTCCGCGAGGCCCTCGACCGCGCCGCCGGCGATCCCAAGCTGCAGCCGCTCGTCAAGGCCGTCGAGGCACTGGACGGCTCAACGGCGCCGTGACGGAGACGGTCCTCGTTGGTCACCGGGAGAAGGCACACGGCCTCGGCGCATGATTCGAAATCCTCGAATCACTCACGCGATTCCGCCGACGAATTCCAGGTGCGGCGCACTGGTCGGTCAGGCCGACGATTGGAACAATCGGGCACGTGGAGCCTGCGATGACGGCTGCGGAGTGGGCGGCTGCACAGGTCTCTGCCGTGAGAGACGACCCGACGGCCCGCCTCGCCCTCGTCAAGCGCACTTATCACGGTCCGTTCGGTCAGGCCCCGCACCATTTGCCGTATCGGCGGGCGGCGATGTCGTTCATGCGATGGCAGCTCCGACGCGGCGTGTTGGCGCCGCCGCACGGCATTCGCCCTGGTAGCCCCTGGTGGCGGGCGGTGAACGAGCGGCTGCTGCGCGACGGCTGTGAGGCTGTGGCGCTCAGCGGCCATCTGCCGGGTCCGGTGTCCGCGAACACCGTCGATTACTGGATGTCGTTCGCGGACCACCCGACCGCCCGACGCTGGTATCGGGCGCATAACGCGAGTGTGGTCGCCGCCTACCTCGAACATCGAGAGCTTGCCGAGGCCGAAAGCGCCGCTGAGCGGTTCTTCATGAACGTTGTGCTCTGCCGGGTTCTTTACGCGCACGCACTCGTCGCCGCGCCCCGCCTGTCGCTCGGATGGCTTCGTTTCCTCGCACCTCTGCTGGGAGATCCAAGGCTGGGGATGACGGGAATCTTCCTCAGCCTGTCCCGCGTGCTGCCCGACGCGTATCCACTCACCGGGGACGTCGGTTCCTACGCCGATCGCGAACTCGGGTTCGGCCGCATGCTGGACTACGGCGTGATCTTTCCCCGGCTCCAGCAGCTCTACGAGTGGTCCGCCCGGGAGTTCGACGCGCCGGGACTGCTCGGGTGCATCCGCGACGGGAGCATGACCTACGCGTGGCCCTTCGCGGACCGCGATGTCTGGCACCCGAGGCACTCCCTCACCGTACGGACGGTTCGACGCGTGCTGCCGGCGCGGCACCCTCGGCGGTCAACGGACGGCACCTGAGGCGGGGGAGGGGCCAGGGGAGCCTTCCTCCGCCATGTGCCGCATTTCCGAAAATGTCGTTCGCGGCATGCTGGCGCTCGCTTATCGTCCGTGGCCGTACGCTTCTGCTTCTGGCCTGCGATGTCATCCGCTGTGGCCGCAACCCATATGTCGCGATTCGGCGCCCAGCGGGTCCGGACTCGCTTTGATCAAACGTTGATCAAATCCTTATCGGATCATTATTCGGGCCATTCACGATCACGATGTCCATTCCCGCCAGAAAGGGACATCGTGTCGACACCCCTCCGCAGCGTCACAATGGCCGTCGTCGCCAGTATGGCCGTATTCGGCGCGCTCATCCCCGGGGCCCACGCGGCCACGTCGTCCGCTGCCGCCCGTCCGACTCCGCCAAAGACCCGCTGGGCGGTCAACCACTCCTCGACTCGAGCCGTGCGCTCGTACTGGACCCCGCAGCGCCTGGCTGCGGCAAAGCCCGCTCCGCTTCCCTCGCGTCCCCGCACCGCGAGGATCACCGGTTCGCACGGCGTAACGCCGCGCATGATCCATGCGACCCGTCCCGCCGGCGCCGCAGGCGGGCTGCACGCCAACGCCAGCGTATGGGTGACGGTCGGACGCCTGTTCTTTCACAACCCGGAGAACGGCGGCGACTACGTCTGCACCGCCAACGTCGTCACCAGCAACAACCAGGATGTGATCGCCACGGCGCGCCACTGCACCATGGACATCAGCACCGGTGCCTGGTACAACAACTTCCAGTTCGCGCCGGACTACAACAAGGGCAACGCCCCGTACGGCTGGTGGACCTGGCGGTCGGCCGGCGTCCGTGTCGACGACACCAGTCCCGGTGGTGACAACGCCTTCATCGTGCTCAACACCGGCGGTAACAGCGGCATGCACGTCCAGGGCGCGGTCGGCAGTTCGGGAATCGGCTTCAACTGGTCGACCAACAATTACGCGCACGCGATCGGCATCCCCGCGAGCGTCGACTACGCGGTGTGGTGCGAAGGGACGCCGACCGACAGCTACAACGGCGGCGTGCACATCCCCAACTGTCAGGGCCTGAGCGGCGGAGCCAGCGGCGGCCCGTTCATCTTCAATTACCAGTCCGACGGGTCGGCCGTACAGACCGCCAGCTTCTTCGGTAGCTGGGGCTCGGGCACCGACGGCAACTCCTACTTCGCCTACTACCGCGACGCCGCCTGGAACGTCTACAACGGCGCCCAGAACGCCTGAACCTTCGCCCACTGATGTCGCGGCCCCGAATGCTCGGGGCCGCGACATCAGCTTTTGGCCACTGGCCGTAACCTGCGACAAGCGCTCAGAGAGGAAGTCCTCGACGCCGTCGATCGATGAACCGGGTCACTGGTACGTGACGTCGGACTTGGTGACGTGGCAGTACGAGTCGCCCCACCCGTCCTTGAGGTATGTCGGCTCGCTGCCCTTCGGCGCGCCCTTGTACTCGGCGCAGACATGCGCGCTCTTGCCGTTGATGAGCGTGACGTGGGTCAGGGTGGCCTGGTCACCCCAGTTGGTGTTGATGCCGACGACGTATTTGGCGCTGTCCAGGATGACGTTGTCGACGACCACCTGCCGCTTGTACGACGTGGAGCAGTTACCGCATGCCCGGTACAGCTTCCCGATCGTCTTCGCGTAGAAGTTCGAGATGTGCACGGTCCCGGAGCCGTTGTGCTGGAACACCTTGTCCGCGGCCGACTTGGCGCCGCCGCCGATGACATAGGAGTCGCCGTTGGTGCCCTTGAAGGTGGCGGCGTCCTCGCCGACGTCCTCCCACCACACGTTCTGGATGGTGCACCGGCCCTCGCAGTGCACGCCGTCGCCGGCCGGGGAGCCGATGATGACGTTCTTCAGCGTCGCGCCGTCGGCCAGGTCGAACATCGCGGGCTGGCTCTCGCCCTGGCCGCCGTCCCCGATGCAGCAGTAACGCTTCATCCCGCCATCACGCGTCCCGCTGACCTGGATGGTCTTCGTCACCGTGACGTCGCCCGTCTTGGTCGGCCACGTGGGGACGGTCGCGGCCGAGGCGGTCTGCGTCACGACGAACGCCGCCGTGACCGCCACGACGGCCACCCAGATCGCCGCGAACAAGCCGACTCGTGGCCTGATCCGTGGGTGCATCGCTGTCTCTCCTCTCTCGCTCGCGGCGCACGAGGTGCCACTCGTGAGCATGCGGACGATTTGCCTTGGGAAAGCGTTTTCCCGATTGCGGCAGAGCGTATGTGGCGTCGATGATCGACACAACGCGTGGGCCGGGGAGCGATTGCTCGGTCGCGGGGAACCCGCACAGGCCGTACATCCGGCACGCCCTCGTGAGCGCATTCCTCCAGCATTCATGGGGTACGTCACGGCGCGTTGCCGCTGCCGCCCACGTGCTCGACGACCGCCTAGGGTTTGAAAGTTTCAGTGCTCGGGAGAAGGCGGCATGGCGCTGCCCCGATCGCCCATGCGGCTCTCGGGCATCGCCGTACGACACCTCGTCGGCCGGCCATGCTCAGTCCCGCGGCTTGCGCCAGACGATGCTGTAGCGCCACAGCAGGTGGCGGCGGTACTGGGAACCGGGCAGCATCTCCGCGGCCAGCGCTCGCATCTCCGCGTACGTCACCGGCGGCGGCCACACGATGGGGGACGGGTGCTCCCAGTGGCCTTTCACGGCGCGGTGGAGGGTGCCGACGGCGGCGCCGGCGAGCGCGCGCGGCAGGTCGCCCGGCATGGTGTGGCGTGCGAGGCCGACGACGGCCAGGACACCGCCGGGGCGCAGGAGGTCGCGCATGCGGGCCAAACCGGCGGCGGCGTCAACGTGGTGCAGGGTGGCCACCGACGCGACGACGTCGAACGAGGCGGGCTCGAAGGGATGGGTGAGGAAGTCATCGCGGATGTAGTCGACGTCGTCCGGGTACTCCCGGGCTTGGTCGAGGCTGGGCGCGTCGAGGTCGATGCCGGTGACGTGCGGCACGGTCCGGCGAAGCTCGCGGGCGAGCATGCCCTCGCCGCAGCCGACGTCGAGGGCGCGCTCGGCGCCATCGGGGATCGCGCCGAGGATGCGGGGGTGGTAATGGATGTTGTGGTTCCATCGCCTGCCGTTCTTCGCTGTCATGTGGTCATCCTGCCGGACACGGTGACACCAGGTCCTGGTCGTGATCGACAAGTGCCACCGGTGGGCGCACGGACGCCGTCCCCTTGCCCACCGGCGGGTCCGGCCTCTCACCGAGGTTTCAACGGCGGAGCTCGGGTGCGACGTACTCGAAGGTGGGGCCCGCTGTTCCACCCTGGCCGTCGGGCATCCGCATCAGGGCCTGGGCCTGTGCCTTGAGGGCGTACATGGCGCCGATCGCGGTCGCGAGCGTCTCCGGGTTGCCGTTGAAGGCCTGCTCGAGGAGACCCAGGAGGGCGCAGTAGGCGCGGTTGAACTCTTCCTGGGCCGCGCGGATCGGATCGCCTGGCGTGTGGTCGGCCAGGCGCGGATTGGCCCGCATCGGCTGGACACCGGCGGGGTCCACCTGGATGGCCTCGCCGGTGGGGCCGGACTCTGGAGTGTCGCCGCGCAGGTACCGCCGGCCGAGCTTGAGCTCCTCGAACCGGTAGTAGTGCGCGACCTCGTCACGGTCGGGGTGGAAGATGTCCGGGTCACCGTCCCAGACCTCGCCTCGGGCCGTGCCCTCGCCCTGCTCGACGATCTCCTCCAGCGCCGTCAGCGCCGATGCGAGGCCGTCGATCGCGAGCAGCCGCCCGGCGCTGTGGCGGAAATGGACGGCGGTCACCTGACGAGCAGGATCACCGCAGAAGACCTCCTTCTCGCCGAGCCGGTCGCACAGGTCCCGCAGCCCCTCTTCGATCGCGTCGTAGAACTGCCCGATCGTCTCGTAGCCGTCGCCTTCTCCGGGAGCACCGGGCGGCGCCGGCCGTTCGATCCGGAGGAACATGTCGAGCGCTTCCGCACCGAACGGAAGCAGCGAGAGTCGCAGAGAACGGTCGGCGTGGGGCAGCGGCCGGGGGTGCGGCGGCAGCATCTGCGGAGTGTCCAGCCGCGGTCGGCCGCCGACGGCGTTGAGCAGATTCGCGGCCAGCGTCAGGTGGAGCATCTCCTCGACGAAGACACCGGCCACCACGTCGACGGCTTCGGGGTTCCGCTCCGGGTCCAGGGAGTAGAGCGCGCAGAGGTAGGGCGGCAAGGTCGCATGTTCCAGCTCGATCGCCCACTGAAGGTGCTCGCGCAGGCTTTCGAGCGTTCCGATCCGCGCGGACGAGGGCGCGTCGGTGGTCCCCTGCGGTGTCATACATTTCTCCTCTGAATTGTCGGAAAACCGCGTACCGCCGGCCCGGACCGGGAGCGGTGCGGGGAGCTCAGACGTGCGTAATCGCCGGGCCGGAGTACCTGTCCGGCGGTGTACCGGGACCGCTGGGTCGCCCGGCGGTGACTCGTCAGACGCCCTGGTCACCGGGCCGTGAGTCGTCTTCCAGCGCCTGGATCGCGCCGAGCAGGCCGCGCAGGCCTGTTCTTTCGCGCTCGGTGTCGGCGGGGTCGAACAGCCAGTCGGCGACCGGCACGTCGGTGGCCTGTTCCGGGTTGTCGGCGTCGGTCAGGGTCAGTTCCTCTTCGACCTCGATCTCCAGCTCGTACAGGATGCCGTCTTCGCCGTTCGGGGTGCTCATGGGTGTCCTTTCGGCCGTGGGGCGCGGCTCCGCCGGGGCATCGCTCGGCGTCCGGTCGTCAGCTAAGACCGGACAGCCCCACCACTTGTGACAGCCATCGCGGAATTCGTTCGTCCCAGACCGGGCCCCGCATTGCCGGACCGGCCCCCGCGGCACCCGAGCCCTATCGACGGCGATCAGTCGCGTTCGGAGCCGGCCTCGAGGTTCGGTGGTTCTGGCCGTGCGCGGGAGATCCCCGCGAGTTTGGCCGGGTTCATGACCCACATGATCTGGTCGATGCCCTGGTCTGAAGCGCTGACCGTGAGCAGCGCGATGACGGTGTCATCGCGGGAGATCAGCACGCCCGGTCGTCCGTTCGCCTCGACCCACGCGGTCGCCGTACCAGGCCAGAACCTCGCCGCCCACCCCGCGATGAACTTCGCGACGCGGGTGCGGCCGACCATGGGTTTCCGCGCGGCTTCGCGTGCGATTCCTCCGCCGTCGGAGTAGCTGACGACGTCGGCGGCGAACAGCTCCTCCAACGCGGCCAGGTCACCGGTCCGGGCCGCGGCCAGGAAGGTCGTCAGCAGCCGCCGGTGCGCCGAGGAACTCACCGGCCTGCGGCGCCCGGCCGACAGATGCCTGCGCGCACGGCTCACCAACTGGCGGGTGTTCGCCTCACTCAGCTGAAGAATCTCCGCGATCTGACCGTAGGGATAATCGAAGGACTCCCGCAGCACATACGCCGCACGCTCGGTGGGTGAGAGCTTCTCCAGCAGAAACAGCACCGCCAGCTCCAGCGCCTCACCCCGCTCCGCACCGACCTGCGGATCCGCGCCGGTGTCCACCGGCTCAGGAAGCCACGGACCCACATAAGTTTCCCGCCGCTTACGCGCCGACTGAGCGACATTGATCGCAAGCCGCGTCGTGACCGTCGCCAGGAACGCCCCCGGATCCACCACCGCCGCATGGTCGGTGGTCTGCCACCGCACCCACGCCTCCTGCACCACATCCTCGGCCTCGGCAGAACTACCGAGCACCCGATACGCGATCCCGAACAAACGCGGCCGCAAACCGACGAAGACCGAAGCAGCCTCATCGAGCGCACCCGGGTCTCCCGATTGCGCGACCACGATCACCTCCCCACGGCCCTCCGTCCGTTCAGCCTACAAAGGCTCTGTGGTCGCGCGATCCCCGGCACCGTCGGCGCGGATCCGTCGCCTGGCATGCCGCGCCGACGCCCGGCCTCACCCGGACGTGCCGCCGTGAGCGAGGTCGGTCGATGGCCTGTCCGGGGAGCGGGTGACTTCTTCGAAGCCGCCGTTGGGGAGTTGCCGGATCACTCCGGTTTCGACGCCATGCTCGGCTTCGTCGTGTTCCCGCTGCCGCAGTCCGAGGCAGAGTCGCCGGGTGACGACGAAGGCCAGAGGCGGCCCCGCGATCACGGTGATGCGGAAGAAGACGGTGAGGGCGGTCAGCGAGAGACCGAAGTGTGTGGCGATCTGATCGTTCGAGGCCGCCGCCCACAGGAGCCCGTAAAAGGTCACTCCGGAGGCGCCGAGCGCCGTACGGTTCGCCGCGTCGCGGGGGCGATCCAGCAGGTCGTGCGCACGCCGGTCACCGGTGATCCGGCGCTCGATCACCGGATAGGCGGCCAGGAACGTGAAGAAGATCCCAGGGACGATGAGCGCCGGTACGAGCACCGCGAGGGTGAGGGGGTGCCCGAACACGGTGGGTTCCCAGTTCGGCATGATTCGCAGGCCGCCGTCGAGGAAGCCCATGTACCAGCCGGGTACGGCGCCCGAGGTGATCGAGCCGGGCTCGAAGGGGCCGTACAGCCAGATCGGGTTGATCTGTGCGACCGATCCGAGCAGCACGAGAACCGCGCAGGTGGCGGTGAAGAGCGCTCCCAGCGCGACCAGGCCGGTGCGGCGACTGATGGGTCGCGGCAACTGCTTCGGGAAACGGGTGTGCCCATGCCGCCGCAAGAGCCCGTAGCGCAGTGCCAGCAGCGCGAGAATGAGCACGCTGACGATGAGATGCGCCCCGTACATGCGGGGGATGATCTTTTCGCCGGGGAAGTCACCGCCGAACAGCCAGAGCGTCAGGTAGGTGCCGATCAGCGGAATCGACTGAACGACCCCCTGGATGAGGCTGAGGCTGCCGCCGGAAAGCTGGTCGTCGGGCAGCAGCGTGCCGGTGACGCCGGCGGCCATGCCCAACACCAGCAGCCCCACCCAGGCCAGCCAATTGAGCAGGCGGGGGTTACGGAAGGCGCCGGTGAAGAACATCCGCAGCAACTGCAGCGTCACCGCGGCGATGAAGATGAGGGCGGCCCAGTGGTGGATCTGCCGTACGAGCAGGCCCCCGCGAACGTCGAAGCTGAGATTCAGGGTCGAGGCGTACGCCTCGCTCATCCGGACGCCCCGCAGCGTCGGATACGCACCGCCGTAGACCGTCCGCTTCATGCTGGGTTCGTAGAACCACATGAGGAAGCAGCCGGTGAGGACCAACACGACGAACGAGTACGCGGCGATCTCAGCGAACATGAACGACCAGTGGCTTCGGCCGGCTCCACGTACGTACCGTGACCTACGAGTCATCGGCCCCCCAAGGGTCAGGGTCTAAGGAACGTCACTTATAACGACCGATCCGCGCTCCCATCTGTGACATCACCGACCCCCGATGTGTCGCAGATCATGCCGCCTGTGTGAGAAGGCGGCGTCCAGCGAGCGCAGCGGTCAGGAGGCGGGAACGGTGAGGCCGGCGGCGAGGTGGTCGAACGCCTGGTCGATGAGTAGTTGCAGGCCCTTGATCCCCGTTTCCGGTGACCAGGTGGTGAAGGCCGCGCGGAAGGCCGACCCGGTTGCCGCCGCGAGCAGTCGCGGATAGAGGCTGCCCGCCGGGCACCCGAGGCGATCGGTGAGGACATCGACGAGCCTGGTCTCAAGGCGGAAGACCGCGTCCATGATCTTCGTCCTCAGTTCGGGACACGCGCTGAACAGCTTCTTGCGCGCGGGCCAGCCGGTCTGTGCGGCGAAGCTGGGCAGGACGCCGTCCATCGCCCGGCGCAGGGCGGTGAGCGGTGGTTCATGCGATGGCCGTGCGGCGAGTCTCGACGCGAACTCGTCGCTGAGGCGCTGGTCCCAGGCGAAGACCGCCGCCTCCTTGCTCTCGAAGTAGTTGAAGAAGGTCCGGCGGGAGACCAGGGCGGCTTCACAGATGTCGTTCACCGTGACCGCGGAGGGGCCACGTTCCAGGAAGAGGCGGATCGCGGCGGCGCGCAGGGCCTCGCGAGTCTCGACCTTCTTGCGTTCACGTAGTCCCTGATCTGCGCCCTGCATGTTGATTCATATCCTCTCGCGACCGGCGACGGCCAGCGTACTCACGCCAAGAATGATGCACGGGTGCAGTATTGCACTGGTGCAAGATTCGCGTAGGCTGCGCCGTATGGCATCTGCGCATGCGAAGACGACACGCCCTGGCGAGATCGTGCGGACACTCGTGATGGGGATCTGGCTACCCGCGATCTTCCTGGCCGGGCTGCTCGGCGCTTTTCTGCCGGCCTTCCATCACCCGACGCCGCACCACATCAAGATCGCGGTCGCCGCTCCGCCGGCCGCGACGGCGCAGCTGCAGCAACGACTCGACACCGCGGTCCCGGGCGGCTTCACCCTGCGGTCGGTCGACTCCGCGGCCGAGGCGCGCTCCGCCGTCCTGAACAACGACGCGGTGGCGGCATTCGCGCCGGCTCCGCACCATGCGCAGCTGTACGGCGCCAAGGCGGACGGCGTCGCCTTGGAAACGATGGTTCGCCAGGTCTTCACCTCTGCGGCCCAGAGCGCCGGCGCCACCCTCGACTTCCACGAGCTGGTCCCGACCAGGCCGGGAGACACCCTGGGCACCAGCCCGTTCTACCTGCTGATGGCCTGCACTCTCCCCGCCTACTTCCTGGTGGTCACCATGCAGCGCGCGGTGGGCTTCGGCCGTCGAGCGCACGTGGCCACGCTGGTCGGAGGCGGTGCCGTCGCCGCCCTCGCGTGTTACCTCACCGGCGCTTACGGGATGGATGCGATCCCGCGGCATCCGCTCTCCCTGGTGTACCTGTTCCTGCTGACGCAGTCCGTATCGCTGACCTCCTACGGACTCGTGTCCTTTCTCGGCCCGCTCTTCCCAGGGGCCTCCGTCACGCTGTTCATCATGCTCAGCGTGCCCTCCAGCGGTGGCACCGTTCCGGTCGACCTACTCCCGGGCTTCTTCCGCTTTCTCCACCCCGTCCTGCCGATGGGCAACGCCGCCGATGCCCTGCGCAACGTCGATTATTTGGGCGAACGGCAACTGGGCCGGCCCACCGCGGTGCTCTGCGCGTGGGTCGCGCTCGGTGCCGCTCTCATCGTGCTCGGGTACGTCAAGCACCTACGCCGGCTCGTGCGCGAGGCGCGAGCCGGCGTGACGGAATACGTCTCCGTGCCCCCCGCGGAGGATCCCAGTGTGGAGCTCCCCGAGCCGGTCGCCCTCCCTCCGCACCAGCACCATTTCGGCGAGCAGCCGCCGATGCTGACCGGGAGGGTCGGCGGTCCTGCCGGAGAACCACTGCCGGGCGTCACGATCACGGTCACCGACCCGCACGGCCGCCAACTCGTCCATACCCGTACGGACCGTCACGGCGAGTACGCGGCCACGGGCTTCCACGATGGTTTCGCCGTCGTCGTCGCCGGTGCCCCCGGCCGCGAGCCGGTCGCCACGCGGCTGCTGCTCAGCACGGAAACACCGCCGGTGAACCAGGACTTCGTCCTGATGCCTCACCGGCCGGCGGTTCCGGGACACGCGAGCAGCCACTGAGCGACCACGACCATGCGGGCCCACGGTGCAGCGGGACCTGGTGGAGGCGACGGGGTCGGACAAGGCGGGAATCATGCGGGTCGTGGACGATCTGGAGCGTAGCGGGCTGGCCGTGCGCAAGGCCGTTCCGGGGGACCGGCGGGTGCGGGCAGTGGAGATCGCGCCTCGGGGCATCGAGCTTTTCGATGCGGCCCACGTGGCGGCGGAGCCGCTGGCCGAGCGCCTGGTCGCCCAGATGGGGCCCGGCGAGCCCGAGCAGCTGACGGACCTGCTGACCCGGCTTGTTTATCCTGCAGGCGGTGAGGCGTAAGCGCGGGCGTGAGCCGGTCGACGTGAACTGGACGCGCCGCAGGTGGATCTTATACTCCGCAGATGGTATCGAATGAAACTGCCGCGAACGTAACGGAGATGGGCCAAGACAGGTTGGGCTGATGGGTAGGCAGGCGATGTTGAATGTCTATGAGGCGGTAACGAGTCGACGAGCGGTGCGCGGATTCACCGACCGGCATGTCCCGAGAGAGGTGCTGGAGCGCGTGCTGTCCGCCGCGGCCTGGTCGCCGTCCGGATCGAACCTCCAGCCATGGCACGCCTACGTGCTGACCGGTGGGCCGCTGGCCGAGCTCAAGAAACGCGCCGGCGCGCGTGTGGTCGCAGGTGACCCCTGGGACGAGCGGGAGTACGAGATGTACCCGCCCGAACTGAAGTCTCCGTACCGCGAGCGCCGATCCGCCTTCGGCCAGGAGCGCTACAGCGCACTCGGTATCGCACGCGAAGACTGGGAGGCGCGCCAGAGGGCGGCCTCCGCGAACTGGGACTGTTTCGGCGCACCCGCCGCCCTGTTCTGCTACATCGACCGCGACATGGGCCGGCCCCAATGGGCCGACGTCGGCATGTATCTACAAACCGTCATGCTGCTGTTCCGCGCCGAAGGGCTGCACAGCTGCCCCCAGATGGCGTGGTCGGTGTATCGCAAGACCGTCGCGGAAGTCCTCTCACCTCCCGACGGGCTCGTCCTCTTCTGTGGCATGTCGATCGGGTTCGAGGATGTCACGGTGGGTTACGTCCGTACGGGCCGGGCGCCGCTCGCCGAGACGGTCACGTTCGTCGACGGTTAGCACAGCCGATCACCGCACGTCGCCTCAGGCGACCGGACCGGTCAGGAATCGAGAAGCGCGGGTCGCGGGCCGTTCCTAGCCTGGTCGGCAGGGCATCGACGGAAGGACTTCTCTCATGTGTCATCCTTCGTGGGGCCGCGCGCTCACCGCGGCGCAGCGGTTGAGCGATCTCGCGCGGTTGCGCCGCGTCCGTGATCGGATCGACCGGGAGTACGCGCAGCCGCTGGACGTCGAGACCCTGGCCCGGGGCGTGCACATGTCGGCCGGGCATCTCAGCCGTCAGTTCCGGCTCGCCTACGGTGAGTCGCCGTATTCGTACTTGATGACGCGGCGTATCGAGCGCGCGAAGGCGTTGCTGCGTCGTGGGGACCTGAGCGTCACCGAGGTGTGTTTCGCGGTCGGCTGCTCTTCGCTGGGGACGTTCAGTACGCGTTTCACCGAGTTGATGGGGGTGCCGCCCAGTGTGTACCGGCGGCAGGCGGCGGAGGCGATGGTGGGGCTTCCGTCGTGTGTGGCCAAGCAGGTGACCCGGCCGGTCAGGAATCGGGAAGCGCCGCTCGCCGAGCTGCAGTCGGCCTGACCTTCAGGAGCAGATCGCGACGGCCTGTGCCTCACCCACGCGGCCACGCGCCCGGCCGTCGTACGGGTGACCGTTGGCTACCTTTCTTCGTATGTCATCGAATGCGTCCTCGACGTCCCGGGGGTATGCGAAGGGCCGTGCTCGTCGCCGGGAGATCCTCCTCGCCGCGCTCAACGCGTTCGCCGAGCAGGGCTTCCGAGCCACGTCGATGCGGGAGATCGCGGAGATGGTCGGGCTGAGCCAGGCCGGCCTGCTGCACCACTTCTCGTCAAAGGACGAACTGCTGGAAGAGGTGTTGCGGCTACGGGACGAGGAGCAGGAGGCGTTCAATGAGCGGTTCGGGCGCCATGACGGCCTGAACGCGGTCCGGTACCTGATCGACCTGGTCGAGCTGAACGCCCGCCAGGTCGAACTGGTCCGGCTGTACACGGTGCTGGCGGGGGAGTCGGTGGGCGCCGGGCATCCGGCGCGACCGTACTTCCTCCAGCGGTACACCACGATTCGCGAACGCGTCGCGAGCCGTCTGCGGGACGCCCGCGACGCCGGGGAGATCCGGGCCGACGTCGACCTGCCGGCCGCGGCCTCGGTGCTCATCGCGGCGATGGACGGCCTGCAGATCCAGTGGCTGCACGACCCGGACGCGGTGGACATGAGGACGGCGTTCGCGGACTTCCTGGAGGACTACCTGCGCGGACTGGCACCGGAGCCGCAAAAGTAACGAAGCGGTAACAAACTATTCACTTGATTGGTTTTCTCTGCCTACACTTCCACGCACCCACCTGACGTGGGCGGATGTGGCGTCGGCGACGGCGCAGGAAGGCAGGGCCACTCATGGAGTTCGGCTCGACAGGCCGGGAACTGTCCCGGCGGGCCGCGCTGCTCGGCATGGCCGGGCTCGGCGCGGCCGGTGTCGCCGGATGCCGGCTGGCGGTAGATGAGGCTCGCGGTGCCGTGGGCGGCGGTCCCCGGCGCGGCGGCACACTCGTCATGGGCGTGAACATCGACGCCAAACCCGCAGCCGTGCAGTCGCAGGGACCCATCAGCATCGCCTGGCGCGGACTCGTGTTCGAGCCGCTGACGTCGTACGACGCCGCGGGCGTGCCACAGCCGATGCTGGCCCGTTCGTGGGAACTCGCCGACGGCGGCCGTACCGTCACCCTGCACCTGCGGGACGACGTACGGTTCCACTCCGGACGGCCGATGACCGCGCAGGACGTGATCTTCTCCCTGCGCCGGACCACGCAGCCGGCGGCGCAGTCGCAGGTCAAGCCGATCGCTCTGCTCATCGACGATATGAGCGCGCCGGACCCCCACACGGTGCGGCTGCGGCTGAAGCGGCCGGCCGCCAACCTGTTCGACCTCTTCCAGTACGCGATGATCTTGGACAGCGAGAGCGCGGCGGGCATCGCGAGCGGCCGGGCGATGATCGGCACCGGTCCGTTCGTGTGGAGGTCGTGGACGCCGGGGTCGCAGCTCACGCTGGTGCGCAACCCCGCGTACCGGGTGCCCGGGCGGCCGTACCTCGACCGCGTCGAGCAGCCGGTGTTCACGGACCCGACGGCGCTGGTGACCGCGGTGCGCGGCGGGCGTGCGCACGTCGTGTTCGGCATCACGCCGCTGGACGCCAGAGGGCTGTCGAAGGACGAGCGGTTCCACGTCAACCGAGGGATCTCGCTCGCGTACGTCTTCGGCCTGAACACCTCGACCCCGCCGTTCAACGACCCGCAGGTCCGGCGGGCGGTCGCCTACGCGATCGACCGCGAGCGCATCGTCAAGCAGGTCTTCGCCGGCTACGGCGACACGAGCAGCCTGTGGTGGAGCCGCAAGGAGCCGGGCTGGGACGCCGCGCAGGCCGGCGTGTACCGCTACGACCCGGCCCGCGCGAAGGCGATGCTCCGCCAGGCCGGGGTGGCGGGGACGCAGGTGACCATCGACGTGATCAACACCCTGGGGGTGATGAGCACGGCGCAGATCGTCCGCTACGACCTGGAGGCGGTGGGCCTGCGGGTGGCGACCAAGGTGTACGAGAACGTGGACTTCAGCAGTCGCCTGGTCAAGGGGGCGCTGGGGCAGGCGTACCTGAACAGCATCGGCATGGCGGACATGTCGGCGGCCACCATCGTCAGCTCCAGCCCGATGCTCACCCCAGGGCACAACCCGTCCCACTTCACCACGCCCGAGTACGGCGCCGCGGTCAACGCCGCGCTCACCGCCTCGGCCGCCGACCGCCCGGCGGTGGTGCGACGGCTGGCCGCCTACATGCAGGACCAGGCGTTCATCCACTCGCTCGGCATGTCGAACTCGATCAGTGTGCAGTCCCAGCGCGTCCGGGGGCTCCGGTTCGACGTCGTGGGCAGCTTCCTCCTCGACAGCACTTACCTGGTGTGATCATGAGTAGATTCCTGGTGCGCCGGCTCCCTTCGGCCCTGCTGGTGCTGTTCGCCACGTCGATCCTCGCGTTCGTCCTTCCCCGGCTGGCCCCGGGGGACCCGGCGGTGGCCGCCGCCGGTCCCGACGCCAGTGCGGCCGACATCGCCGCCATCCGCCGGGACCTCGGCCTCAACCGGCCGCTCGTCGAGCAGTACTTCCACTGGATGGGCGGCATCTTCACCGGTGACTTCGGCCGGTCGTACGCCACCGGCAGGCCGGTGACCGAGCTCATGGGCAGCCGGCTGGGCAGCACCGTCCAGCTCGCCGTGCTGGCGGCGGTGTTCATGGTCGTGATCGGCATGGCGCTCGGCGTGGCCGCGGGCTCGGCCCGGCGCCGCTTCGCCAAGAGCGTGCTCGACGTCGCGTGTTCCGTACTGCTCGCGGTGCCGCCGTTCCTCACCGGCCTGCTTCTCGTCCTGCTCCTCGGCGTGGCCTGGACCGTACTGCCGGTCAGCGGCGAGGTGTCGATGTTCACCGATCCGGAGATCGGCGTGCAGTACCTGTTGCTGCCCGCCTTCGCGCTGGCCCTGCCGCAGGCCGCGCAGATCGCCCGGCTGCTGCAGAGCGCGATGTGGCAGTCGCGGTCGGAGGAGTTCGTGCAGACCGCGATCGCCAAGGGTGCCTCGCCCACCCGGGTGACGATTCGGCACGTACTCCGCAACTCCATGGCGAGCGCGCTGGTGAGCCTCGGGATGCGGATCGGCGAGCTGCTCGGCGGAGCCATCGTCATCGAGGCCATCTTCGCCCGCAGCGGCCTCGGCGCACTGGCCGTGACCAGCGTCAACCAGCGCGACTACCTGGTGCTGCAGGCGATGATCCTGTTCGCGGTGGCCATCGCGGTGATCTTCCAACTGCTCACCGAGATCGCGCTGTCCGTGCTCGATCCCCGCATCCGGTTGGAAGGGGCGACCGCATGACGACGACCATTCAGGCGGCACCACCGGTCGCCCAGAAGACGGTACGGGAGGGCTGGCGGCGCTACCTCGCCGCGGTGCGCAGGCCGCGGGGCGCGTTCGCGCTGAGCCTGCTGGCCCTGCTCGTGCTGGCGGCCCTGCTCATCCCGCTGTTCTCGAACGGCTACGACCAGCAGTCCTCCGACACCTTCCTGTCCCCGTCGTGGCGACACCCGTTCGGCACGGACGAACTCGGCCGCGACGTGTTCACCCGAACCCTGTACGGCCTCCGCTCCGACCTCGTGCTGCTGTTCATCGGGGTGCCGGTCAGCATGGTGCTGGGCACCATGCTCGGCGTCCTCGGCGCCGTGTCCCGGGCGGCCGGGCTGTTCATGCAGCGGGTCTTCGACATCATTATCGGGTTCCCCAGCCTGATCCTCGGCATCGTGATCGTGCTGATCATGCAGCCGGGCATCTGGGCCCTGCTGGTCACCATCGTGATCTACGGCCTGCCCGGGTTCGGGCGCCTGGCACGGGCGGCGATGCTGGCGCAGGAACGCCGCGAGTACGTGCAGGCCGCGCGGGTGCTCGGGATCTCGCGGCGGAAGGTGCTGGTCCGGCACATCCTGCCGAACTCCATCGACGCGATCATCGTGCACGCCGCGATCTCGATGGTGACCGCGGTCTTCCTGGAGACCGGGCTGTCGATCGTCGGCCTCGGCATCCAGCCGCCGCAGCCCTCGCTCGGCATGCTGCTCAACACCGGGGTTCGGTTCCTGTCGCTGGCGCCGATGTACGTGCTCGGGCCGACCCTGGTCCTCATTCTGCTGGCCCTGTCGTTCAGCCTGCTCTCCGATGCCCTCAACGAGGCGGTGACGCGGAAATGACCGTGTTGGAAGTCAACGACCTGCGGGTCCAGTTCGGATCGACCGTCGCCGTGGACGGGGTGTCGCTGCGGGTGGACCGGGGCCGGATCGTCGCCCTGGTCGGCGAGTCCGGTTCCGGCAAGTCCGTCACGGCCCGCTCGATCATGCGGATGGTGCCGGAGCCCGGCCGGATCACCGGCGGGACGGTGCGGTTCGAGGGACGGGATCTGCTCAGCCTGCGCGAGCGCGAGATGCGGTCGATCCGGGGTCAGCGGATCGCGATGGCGTTCCAGGATCCGCATGCGTCGCTGAACCCGGTCGCCACCGTCGGCGCCCAGGTCGCCGAGGCGCTCATCGTGCACGGCACACCGCGCAGGAGAGCCCGGGAGCGCGCGGTGGAACTCCTCGACCTCGTCGGCATCCCCGACGCCGAGCGCCGGGCCGGGGAGCACCCGCACCAGTTCTCCGGCGGCATGCGGCAGCGGGTGGTCATCGCGATGGCGCTGGCCCACGAGCCGGCGCTGCTCGTCGCCGACGAGCCCACCACGGCGCTGGACGTCACGGTCCAGGCGCAGATCCTGCGGCTGCTGGCCGAGCTGCGCGACCGGATCGGGGTCGCGGTGCTGCTGATCACCCACGACATGGGCGTGGTCGCCGAGCTGTGCGACGAGCTCGCGGTGATGTACGGCGGCCGGATCGTCGAGACCGGGACGGTCGCCGACGTGTTCGCCGCGCCGGCCCACCCGTACACGCGGGACCTGCTGCGGGCGATGCCCCGGCTGGACGACGTCGCCGGGCGACGCCTGTTCGCGATCCCGGGGCAGCCGCCGGACCCGGCGACGCTGCCGCCGGGCTGCGCCTTCCACCCGCGCTGCGCCCGCGCCGAGGACACCTGCCGTACCGAACGGCCCACCCTCACGTCGCTGGACGGCGGGCGCTCGGCCGCGTGCTGGTTCCCCGTAACCGAGAGTCAGGCCGCGGCCGAGCCCGCGGACGTGCCCGAGCGGGTCACCGCCGCCGAGCGGCCGCCGGTCCTGGAGATCGACGGCCTGCGCGTGAACGTCGGTGGCCGACGCAGCGCGGTGTACGCCGTCGACGGCGTGAGCCTGCGGGTCCGCGCCGGCGAGACGGTCGGCCTGGTGGGGGAGTCCGGATGCGGGAAGTCCACCCTCGCCCGGACCGCGGTGGGCATCAACCGGCGCGCCGCCGGCACCATCAAGATCCAGGGTCAGGATCCGGGCGCGGCCTCCCATCGCGCCCTGCAGTACGTGTTCCAAGACCCCTACGCGTCCCTCAACCCCCGCCGCACCGTCCGGCAGGTGCTCGACGAGGCCCTGGAGGTGCGCGGCGTGCCGCCCGCCGAGCGCCGGGAGCAGTCGGTGAAGCTGCTGGAGCTGGTCGGGCTGGCCGAACGGCACCTCGACCGGTTCCCGCACGCCTTCTCCGGCGGTCAGCGGCAGCGCATCGCCGTCGCCCGGGCGCTCGCGGTCGAGCCAGCCGGCCTGATCCTCGACGAGCCGGTCTCGGCCCTGGACGTCTCGATCCAGGCGCAGATCATGAACCTGCTGGCCGACCTGCGCGACCGGCTCGGCCTGGGCTACCTCTTCATCGCGCACGACCTGGCGGTGGTGCGCAACATCAGCGACCGGGTCGCGGTGATGTACCTCGGCAAGATCGTGGAGACCGGGCCGGCCGAGCGGCTGTACCGCGAGCCGCTGCATCCGTACACGGTGTCCCTGCTGTCGTCCACTCCCTCGGTGGAGGCGTCCAGGGAGAGGATCGTGCTCACCGGCGACCTGCCCAGCCCGAAGAACCCTCCCTCGGGCTGCCGGTTCCGGACGCGCTGCCCGATCGGCCCGCTGGCGCACCCAGACCGCACGATCTGCGTGGAGAAGGCGCCGGAGCTGCCGCCCGGCGCGGACGACCGGCACGGGGCGGCTTGCCACTTTCCGGGCGAAATGCACAAGAAGCTTCTCGCGGAAGGAGCCCTGGCCGGATGACCGATCGACCGGACATCGTGCTGATCCTCGCCGACGACCTCGGCTACTCCGACCTCGGGTGCTACGGCGGCGAGATCGAGACGCCCAACCTCGACGCGCTCGCCCGCGACGGCGTGCGCATGACCCACTTCACGACGACCGCCCGGTGCAGCCCGTCGCGGGCCTCACTGCTGACGGGCCTGCACCCGCACCAGACCGGGATCGGCGTGCTGAACGGCGACGACGGGCCGGGCGGCTACCCGGGAAGCCTCAACGACCGGTGCCTGACCCTGGCCGAGGTACTCGGGGCGGCCGGATACGCCACGTGCATGAGCGGCAAGTGGCACCTCGCCCACTCGATGGACGAACCGTCGCACGCATGGCCCACCCGGAGGGGGTTCCAGCGCTTCTACGGCACTCCCGGCGGGGGCGGAAACTACTTCGCGCCGTTCCGGCTGACCCGGGGCGAGGAGGACGTCTCGAAAGAGGCGCGCACCGACCCGGACTTCTACTACACCGACGCCATCACCGACGCCGCGGTCGATTTCGTCCGGACGACGCCGCAGGATCGGTCGCTGTTCTGCTACGTGGCCTACACCGCGCCGCACTTTCCCCTGCAAGCGCGGGAGAGCGACATCCGGCGCTGTGCCGGCCGGTACCGCGACGGCTGGGACGTGGTCCGGGCGCGCCGCGTGGCGACAATGCGAGGACTGGGGATCCTCCCCGAGCACGTCGCGCCGAGCCCGCGGGACCCGGAGGTCCCGGCGTGGGAGGACGTCGAGCATCCCGAGTGGGAGCAGCGGCGGATGGAGGTCTACGCCGCGCAGGTCGAGTGCATGGACCGCGGGATCGGCCGGATCGTCGAGTCGCTGCGCGCCTCCGGAAGGCTGGAGAACACCCTGCTGGTCTTCCTGTCCGACAACGGCGGCTGCGCCGAGGAGTTCCCGGTCGGGCTCGGCAGCGAGTACGCCGCGCGCGGGTTCAAGGCCGTGCCCGCCGCGACCAGCGACGGCCGCGAGATCTACGTGGGAAGCCGGCCGGACCGCATGCCGGGCGGCGAGGACGTCTACATGATGTACGGGCGGGGCTGGGCGAACGTCTCGAACACGCCGTTCCGCATGTTCAAGCGGTGGGCGCACGAAGGAGGCATCGCCGACCCGTTCATCGCGCACTGGCCGCGCGGCCTCGGCGAGCGCGCGGGCGAGATCGTCCACACGCCGCACTACCTGCCCGACTTCATGCCGACGGTGCTCGAGGTGACCGGAGCCTCCTACCCCGAGTCGTTCCCCGGCCGGTCCCCCCTCCCGCTGGAGGGGCACGGCATGCTCGGCTCCTGGCGCGGTACGCCGGATCCGGGGGAGCGGTGCCAGTTCTACGAGCACATCGGCAACGCCGCCGTACGCCGCGGGAGATGGAAGCTCGTCCGCGAATACCCCGGCGACTGGGAGCTGTACGACCTCGACGCGGACCCGGTCGAAGGCGCCGACCTCGCCGCCGACCACCCGGACCTGGTGCGCGAGCTCGCCTTCGCGTGGGCCGAGTGGTCGCATCGCTGCGGAGTCGTGCCACGGGAACGGATCCTCGAGCTCGCGCGCTGGGGCATCGCCGCCCGCGTCTGACACTCACTACGGAAAGGAACTCGATGCTGGACGCCCTTGTCGCCGAGCTCGATCTGGAACAGAAGGTAAGGCTGCTCACCGGGGGGACCTTCTGGGGCACACACGCCGAGCCGTCGGTGGGGCTCCGCTCGATGCTCATGTCCGACGGCCCGTCCGGGGTACGCGGTGAGCACTGGGACGAACGCGACCCGTCGTTGAACCTGCCGTCGGCCTCGGCGATGGCGGCCACCTGGGACGTCGCCTTCGCGGAGCGGTACGGCGCGGTACTGGCGGCACAGGCGCGCGCCAAGGGCGTGCACGCCGTGCTCGGGCCCACGATCAACCTGCACCGCAGCCCGCTCGGCGGCCGGCACTTCGAGTGCTTCTCCGAGGACCCGCTGCTGTCCGGCGCGCTGGCCGTCGGGTTCGTGCGCGGTGTGCAGCGGCACGGCGTCGCCGCGGTGCCCAAGCACTTCGTGGCCAACGAGTCCGAGACCGACCGGTACACCGCCGACGTACGCGCGGACGAGCGCACACTCCGCGAGGTCTACCTCGCGCCGTTCGAGATGGCCGTACGCGAAGGCGGGGCCTGGGCCGTCATGTCGGCCTACAACTCGGTCAACGGCGCCACGATGAGCGAGAACGACCTGCTGCGCGACCCGCTGTCGGCCGAGTGGGGTTTCGCCGGCCCGGTGGTCTCGGACTGGACGGCCGTGCACAGCACGGAGGCCAGCGCGCTCGCCGGACAGGACCTGGTGATGCCCGGCCCGGACGGCCCGTGGGGCGCCGCCCTGGTCGAGGCGGTACGAGCCGGCCGCGTGCCGGAGGCGGTCATCGACGAGAAGGTACGCCGCATCCTGTGGCTGGCCGCCAAGGTCGGTGCGCTGGGCGAAGAGACCGTCGCCCCAACGACACCGCCCCCGGACGGCGGGTTCGCGCGAGAGGCCGCCGCGGCCGGCATGGTGCTGGTGCGCAACCGGGACGAACTTCCCTGGCCTTCGGCAGGCCCGCGGTCGATCGCGGTGATCGGGCAGGCGGCCGAGGTCGCGCGCACTCAGGGCGGCGGCAGCGCCCGGGTGGTGCCGCTCGCGCTCGTGCCGCCGCTGCAAGGCCTGCGGGAGGCGCTGCCCGCGACCGAGATCCGGTACGAGGGGGGCGCGGTCATCACCGACGGCCCGCTGCCGCTGCCCCTGCACACACTGACCAACCCGGTCACCGGCGAGCCCGGCGTACGAGCCCGGTTCCTCGACGCGGACGGCAACGAGGTCGCCGCCGAGGACCGTCTCTCAACCGACCTGCTCTGGTTCGGCGGCGGTCCAGAGCCGGGAGGTCGGTCGGGGTCGGTTGGTCGGGACGAACTCGCAGGTCGGTCGGGGTCGGTTGGTCGGGGAAAACCCGCAGTCACGCTGGAGCTCAGTACGCGGTACCGGCCGGAGACGACCGGGCGCACGCACATCGGCGTCGCCTCCGTGGGCCGCAGCACCGTCTTCGTCGACGATGCCGTCGCGCTGGAGGCCGACCTGACCGACCCGGACGCGATCCTCGGGGCGGGACTGTTCGCCCCGCCGTCGACGTCGGCGCCCGTGCACCTCACGGCGGACCGGCCGGTCCTGCTCCGCGTCGTGCACGATCTGACCTCGCGCGCCGGTGGCCGTACCTCGTCGGTGTCGCTGTCGTTCGGCCTCGAGGTACGGGCGGACGATGAGGACGCCGAGATCGCCCGGGCCGCCGAGGCCGCGCGTACGGCCGAGGTCGCGGTGGTGGTCGTGGGCACCACCGCCCGGGTCGAGAGCGAAGGCGTCGACCGTACCTCCCTGGCGCTGCCCGGTCGCCAGGACGAGCTCGTACGCGCGGTCGCCGCCGCCAACCCGCGGACCGTGGTGGTGGTCAACGCGGGCGCTCCGGTGCTGATGCCGTGGCGGGACGAGGTCGCGGCGATCCTGCTCACCTGGTTCCCCGGGCAGGACTTCGGGCACGCGCTCGCGGACGTCCTCCTCGGCGTCGCCGAACCCGGCGGCCGGCTGCCCACCACCTGGCCCGCCGATGAGGCCGACGTGCCCGTGCTGTCCACCCGTCCCGTGGACGGCGCGCTCGACTACGCCGAGGGCGTGCACGTCGGCCACCGCGGCTGGCTGCGGGCCGGCCGCGAGCCCGCGTATCCCTTCGGCCACGGCCTGGGCTACACGACCTGGCGCTTCGACGATCTCGTGGTGCCCGAGTCGGTCGACGCGGGCGGGCCGCTGCCGGTGACCGTGCGGGTCACCAACACCGGGGCCCGCACCGGGAGGCAGGTGGTGCAGGTCTACCTCTCCCGGCCGGAGACCGAGATCGACCGGCCGGTGCGCTGGCTCGCGGGGTTCGCCGTGGTACGGGCCGAGGCGGGGGAGACCGTGGAGGTGAACGTCGAGGTCGGCGCGCGTGCGCTGGCGCACTGGGACGGCGCGTGGCGGTACGAGCCCGGCGCGTTCCTGGTGCATGCCGGGGCCTCGAGCACGGATCTGCCGCTGACGGGAAAGGTGGAGGCGAAGTGAAGATCATCTATGTGGACGTCGACACCCTGCGTCCCGACCACACCGAGCCGTACGGCTACCGGCGTCCGATCACGCCGAACCTCGCCGCCCTGGCCGAGCGTAGCGTCCGGTTCGACCGCTACTACTGCTCCGACTCACCGTGCCTGCCCTCGCGCACGGCGTTGACGTGCGGGCAGTTCGGCATCACCAGCGGCGTCGTCGGCCACGCGGGCGAGGCCGCGCGGTTCCGGCTCGACTCCGGACACCGGCCCGAGCCCGGCCGCCCGCTGCTCGGCCAGGTGCTGACGCGGGCCGGCTACCTCACGGCGGCGGTGTCGTCGTTCGCCGAGCGGCATCGCGCGTACTTCTTCCAGGGGAACTTCCGCGAGAACATCCAGGCCACCCCGGACATCGGCGACGAACCCGCCGAGCTCATCACCGACACCGCGGTGGACTGGATCTCCCGGCACCGCGACGACGACTTCTACCTGCACATCACGTACTGGGATCCGCACACCGACTACCTGCAGGCGCCCGAGTGGACGGAGCGCGCCGCCCGCAGCGGCCCCGCGCCGGACTGGCCGGACCAGGAGGCCATCGACCGCCACGCCGAGGTCTACGGCCCCCGCACCGCCCTGGACCTGCACTACGTGGGCGGCCCGCGGTCCTCGCAGGTGCCGCACAACATGCCGGACGAGATCCGCACCCGTGCCGACTTCGAGCATCTGATCAACGGCTACGACGGCGCGATCCTGTACTGGGACCACCACTTCGGCCGGCTGCTGGCGGCCCTTGAGTCGATGGGCCTGACCGAGGAGACCGCGATCGTCGTCAGCGCCGACCACGGGGAGGCGTTCGGCGAGCTCGGCTCGTACGGTGAGCACGCCTTCGCGAGCGAACCGGTGCACCGGCTGCCGATGATCGTCCACTGGCCGGGCGTCACCGACGGCGGCAGCGACGAATCGCTGCTGTACAACATCGACTACGCGCCGACGATCTGCGAGCTGCTCGGCATCCCGGTTCCGGAGAAGTGGCAGGGCCGGTCGTTCGCCGCGGCATTGCGCGGCGAGCGGCCCGAGCAGCGCGAGTACCTCGTGCTCGGCCATGGCGCGCACACCTTCCAGCGGTCGGTGCGGACCCGCGACCACCTCTACATCCGCACCTACCACCCCGGCTCGCTCCGCGCCGAATGGGAGTCGCTGTTCGACGTGACCGGCGACCCGCACCTCGAACACAACCTCGTCGACAAGGAACCGGAGTTGCTCGCGCGGATGCGCTCCCACCTGCTCGAATGGTGGCACCGGTACGCCGCGACACCGGGCGCGCTGCCGGACCCGATGCAGATCTCGCTGCAGGCCGGGCCGACGCTCTACGCCAAGCCGGACGAGTACGCCGCGCACCTGCGGGCCACCGGCCGGGCCGAACTCGCCGACGACCTCGAGGCGCGTCTGCACCCGGACAACGGTGCCGTCGACGTCTCCTGGCACGCGCAGGCGCCGCTCCCGACCCTGCGGGTGCCCGACCGGAAGAAGGCGAAATGAGCGCCGGCCGGCCGAACGTCGTCGTCTTCGTGCCCGACCAGCTGCGGGCCGACGCGGTGGGCGCCTTCGGCAACCCGCACGTCCGGACGCCGAACATCGACCGCCTCGCCGCCCGCGGCGCCCGCTGCACCAACGCGTTCGTGCAGCATCCGGTCTGCTCGCCGAGCCGCGCGTCGTTCCTCACCGGCTGGTACCCGCACGTGTCCGGCCACCGCACGCTCACCAACCTGCTGCGCGCGGACGAGCCGAACTTCCTCAAGTCCTTCCGGGACAACGGTTACCACGTCACCTGGGTGGGGGAGCGCGGCGACACCTTCGCGCCGGGCGGGACCGAGGCCAGCGTCGACGAGTACGGCTTTTCCGTCGAGCCGACCGGCATGCGCTGGGCCAAGGACATCGAGTACGAGAACGACCTCGCCGCGCGCACCTTCTATGCCGGGCGGGTCGAGGAGGCCGTCGACTTCGACGAGGCCGCGATCCGGACCGCCGAGGCCTGGCTGGCCGGCGCCCCACGGGAGCCGTGGCTGCTGTTCGTTCCGCTGCTCGCGCCGCACGTGCCGTTCAAGGCGGCGGAGCCCTGGTTCTCGATGTACGACCGCGACGCGATGCCGGATCCGGTGCCCCCCGCCGACGGCTCCGAGCCGTGCTTCCACCAGCCCCTACGCGACGCCTACGGCCTCGAACGCGCGACGCCGGAGCACTGGCGGGAGATCACCGCGACGTACTACGGCATGGTGTCCCGGATGGACGCCCACCTCGGCCGCGTCCTGGACGCGGTCGAGCGGGCCGGGCACGCCGACGACACGATCACCGCCTTCTTCGCCGACCACGGTGAATACCTCGGCGACTACGGCCTCGTCGAGAAGTGGCCGACCTCGATGAGCGCGAACATCACCCGGGATCCGCTGATCCTGGCCGGGCCGGGGATCCCCGCCGGCGAGGTGGTCGAGGACATGGTCGAGCTGATCGACGTGTTCCCGACCCTGCTCGACCTGTGCGAGGTGCCCGACGACACGCACCGGCACTTCGGCCGGAGCCTCGTTCCCCGGTTGCGCGGCGAGGGCGTGCCGCACCGCGAGTACGCCTTCACCGAGGGCGGCTTCACGCTCGACGAGGAGGCACAGCTGGAGCGACCCGGCTTCCCGTACGACCGCAAGGGCGACCTGCAGCACGCGGAGCCGCGGCTCGTCGGCAAGGCGACCGCCGTCCGGGACCGCTCGTGGACGTACGTTCACCGGCTGTACGACCCGCCGGAGCTCTACGACCGGATCGCCGACCCGGACGAGCGGATCAACCTCGCCGGCCGGCCGGAGTTCGCGCAGGTCGAGGAGCGGATGCGGGGCGAGCTGCTGCGTCGGCTCATCGAGACGGCCGACGTCGTGCCGTTCGCCCCGGACCCTCGCCGGCCGAAGGTCGACCTGCCCACGCCTGGGGCGGAACGATGACGGCTAGTGTCCGGAGGGGAGTGGAAGGAGCCCTTATGGACCACTGTTGTGCCCCGTCCCGGCCCGATGACGGACCCGCGCCCGTCCCCACCGCGATCGCCGGCGGCGGAGGCGATCTCGGCAAGTTGATCGTGCTGCCGGGTGGAACGTTCCGCATGGGCACCGACGACAAGGACGGGTTCCCCGAAGATCACGAGGGGCCGGTCCGCGAGGTGGTCGTGGCGCCGTTCGCGATCGACCCGTACTGCGTGTCCAACGCCCGGTTCGCCGAGTTCGTCGAGGCGACCGGGTACCGCACGGACGCCGAACGGTTCGGCTGGAGCTACGTGTTCGCCAAGTTCCTGCCCGGCCGGGTGCGCAAGACCGCGCCCCGGCCGCCGCAGACCCCTTGGTGGTGTGGTGTGCCTGGCGCGTACTGGCGGCATCCGGAAGGGCCGGACAGCGACCTGGACGGCCGGTCGGACCACCCGGTGGTCCACATCTCCTGGCGCGACGCGAACGCCTACTGCCAGTGGGCGGGCGGCCGGCTGCCCACCGAGGCCGAATGGGAGTACGCCGCGCGCGGCGGGCTGGACCAGGCCCGCTACCCCTGGGGCGACGAACTCACCCCCGGCGGCGAACACCGCTGCAACATCTGGCAGGGCCGCTTCCCCGTGCACAACACCGCCGAGGACGGCTACGCGGGCACCGCACCGGTGGACGCGTACCAGCCCAACGGCTACGGGCTCTACAACACCTCGGGCAACGTGTGGGAGTGGTGCGCCGACCCGTTCGCCGACGGCATGTCGGAACGGTCCATGCGGGGCGGCTCGTACCTCTGCCACGAGTCGTACTGCAACCGCTACCGCGTCGCCGCCCGCACCGCCAACACACCCGACAGCTCCGGCGGCAACCTCGGTTTCCGCTGCGCCGCCGACGTCCAGCTCTGAAGGAGGGCGAAACCCATGAAGGCGATCATGGTGATGTTCGACAGCCTGAACCGCCAGATGCTCCCGCCCTATGGCGCCGACTGGGTGCACGCGCCGAACTTCAGCCGCCTGGCCGAGCGGACGGCGACGTTCGACAACTGCTACGCCGGCAGCATGCCGTGCATGCCCGCCCGCCGTGAGCTCCACACCGGGCGGTACAACTTCCTGCACCGCAGCTGGGGGCCGCTGGAGCCGTTCGACGACTCTGTGCCCGAGATCCTCGGCGACAACGGGGTGTACTCCCATCTGGTCACCGATCACCAGCACTACTGGGAGGACGGCGGCGGCACCTATCACAACCGGTTCAGCACCTATGAGTTCTTCCGCGGTCAGGAAGGCGATCGCTGGAAGGGCCACGTCGCCGACCCCGAGCTGCCCACGATGCTCAAGCGCCGGATGCTCGGATACGTCCGTCAGGACTGGATCAACCGCCAGTACCTCACCGACGAGGTCGACCATCCGCAGACCCGCACCTTCGACGCGGGGCTGGAGTTCATCCGCACCAACCACGGCGACGACGACTGGTTCCTGCAGATCGAGACCTTCGACCCGCACGAGCCGTTCTTCAGCTACGAACGGCACAAGAAGCACTACCCGCACGACTACGACGGCCCGCTGTTCGACTGGCCCGACTACCAGCAGGTGCTGGAGACGCCCGAACAGGTGCAGCACCTGCGGTACGAGTACACCGCGCTGCTGTCCATGTGCGACCACTCGCTCGGCCGCGTGCTGGACACCATGGACGAGCTCGGGCTCTGGGACGACACGCTGCTGATCGTGTGCACCGACCACGGGTTCCTGCTCGGCGAGCACGGCTGGTGGGGCAAGAACGTCGCCCCGTGGTTCGACGAGACCATCCATACGCCCCTGTTCATCTGGGATCCTCGCAGCGGGGTACGGGGCGAACGACGCGAGTCCCTGGTCCAGACGATCGACCTCGCGCCGACGCTGCTGGAGTTCTTCGGCCTGAATCCGACCCCGGACATGCAGGGCGTACCGCTGCGCGAAACGGTCGCGGCGGACACGCCGGTACGCGAAGTGGGGCTGTTCGGCGCGTTCGGCGGCCACGTCAGCGTCACCGACGGCCGGTACGTCTACATGCGGGCGTGCGCCGCACCGGACAACCGGCCACTCGTCGAGCACACCCTGATGCCCACCCACATGCGAGGCCGCTTCCGCCCGGAGGAGCTTCGCGGCGCCGAGCTGGCCGGACCACTGCCGTTCACCAAGGGCGTGCCGGTGCTCAAGACCACCGGGCACGCCATGGCCAACCCGTACGCCTTCGGCACCCTGCTGTTCGACCTGGCCGAGGATCCGGACCAGGAGCACCCGCTCGCCGACGACGAGCTCGAACTCCGCATGGTCGGCCTGCTCGTGGAGCAGCTGCGAGCGAGCGACGCGCCGCCCGAGCAGTACGAGCGCCTCGGCCTCCCCGAGAGCGGCCCGGTCACCCCGGACCATCTCCTGGTGCGCGCCCAGTGGGAGCAGGTGCGGGCAAGTCGGCAGGGCCCGGCCCGCGCGGAGGAGTTCGCCCGTCCCGACGGCCTCGAGATCCCGCTGCGGCGACTGCTCGCCGACGAGGATTCGGCCGCGGCCCTGCGCCGTCACGTGCCGGACCTGGTCGACGGCCCGCTCGTCGGCATCGCCGGTCACCTGACCCTGCTGCAGATCGCCGCGTTCGCCATCGGTCTGCTTCCCCGCGACCGCCTGCACGCCGTCGCCGACGAACTCGCGGGTCTTCGTTCCCCACTGTGAAGGAGTTGTCCGTCATGCCAGTCGATGGATCGCCGGTGACGATCGTCGCGACCGACGCCGACGACCAGCCCACCCGTACCCCCGACCTGGAGGAGCTGTATCGCGGCTTCGAATCGGAGCTGCTCATCCCCCTGTGGACCGAGATCGGCGATCTCATGCCGTTGTCGCCGCGGTCGCGGGCGGTTCCGCACCTGTGGCGCTGGAGCAGGCTGCTGCCCATGGCCGAGCAGGCCGGGCGGCTCGTGCCGGTGGGACGCGGCGGCGAGCGGCGGGCGATCGCGCTGGCCAACCCGGGACTGGGCGGCCGGCCGTTCGCCACGCCGACGCTGTGGGCGGCGATCCAGTACCTCAACCCGGGTGAGGACGCCCCCGTGCACCGCCACACCCAGAACGCGTTCCGGTTCGTCGTCGAGGGAGAAGGAGTGTGGACGGTCGTCGACGGCGACCCGGTGGCGATGCGCCGGGGCGACTTCCTGCCGCAGGCGGGCTGGCACTGGCACGGCCACCACAACGTCACCGACCGGCCCATGGCGTGGATCGACGGGCTCGACATCCCGTTCCAGCACCTCGTCGACGCCACGTTCTTCGAGTTCGGGCCCGATGAGGTCGAGACCCGGGAGGCGCCGGAGCGGTCGCGTTCGGAGCGGCTGTGGGGGCACCCGGGGCTGCGGCCGCTGACCCACCTCAGGCCCACCCCGGCGACGCCGCTGCTCGCCTACCGGTGGGAGCACACCGACCGGGCGCTGGCCGAGCAACTGGCGCTGGAGGCGGAAGGCGATCGGGTCACCGTGGAGCCGGGCCACGCCGCCGTGCGCTACACCAATCCCACCACCGGCGGCGACGTCATGCCGACGCTGCGCGCCGAGTTCCACCGGCTGGCACCCGGCACCGAGACCGCCGCCTCCCAGGAGGTGGGCTCGTCGGTCTACCAGGTGTTCGACGGCACCGGCCAGGTCACCGTCGGCGACGAGACCTGGACCGTCGAGCGCGGCGACCTGTTCGCGGTGCCGTCGTGGCAGCCGCTGACGCTGGCCACGGAGGGCGGCCTGGACCTCTTCCGCTTCAGCGACACCCCGATCTTCGAGCGTTTGAACCTTCAGGAGACCACGCAGTGAAACTCGCGACCATCCGCACCGGCGGGGGCACCCGCGCCGCCCGCCTCACCGCCGACGGCTACGTCGACCTGGGCTGTTCCGACGTCGGCGACCTGCTCGCCCGTACGGACCGGCCCACTGCGGGGGGCACCGTGCACCCCGTCGACGCCGGTCTGGCGCCCGTCGTGCCGCGGCCCGGGAAGGTGCTGTGCGTGGGGCTCAACTACCGCACGCACATCCTGGAGATGGGCCGCGACCTGCCCGAACACCCCACGCTGTTCGCCAAGTTCGCCGAGGCGCTGATCGGCGCCCGCGACGACATCCAGCTCGCGCCCGAGTCGTCCGCGGTGGACTGGGAGGCCGAGTTGGCGGTGGTGATCGGCGCGACCGTACGGCGAGCGTCCGCCGAGGAGGCGGAGCGGGCCATCGCCGGATTCACCGTCATGAACGACGTCACCATGCGGGACTGGCAGTTCCGTACGAAGGAATGGCTGCAGGGCAAGACGTTCGAGGGCACCACGCCGCTCGGGCCGGTGCTGGTCACCCCCGACGAGCTGCCCGGCGGCGTACGGCCCCGGCTGGCGATCACCTGCCGTGTCGACGGCGAGATCGTGCAGAAGGCCGACACCGGCGACCTGGTGTTCGACCCGGTCGACCTGGTCCGCTACGCCTCCACGATCCTCACGTTGCGGCCCGGGGACGTCATCGCCACCGGCACACCCGGCGGTGTCGGCCATGCTCGCAAGCCGCCCCGTTACCTGTCCGACGGCACCACCGTGGTCACCGAGATCGAGGGCATTGGACGCCTGGAGAACACCGCGAGGACGGCGTGAGCTCCCGGGACTGGATGGACCTGGGCACCGCGCTGTTCCTCGGCGTCGTCGACCGGCTGACCGACGACGAACTGTCCGCGCCGACCAGGCTGCCAGAGTGGACGCGGCGGCACGTCGTCGCCCATGTCCACGGCAACGCCGAGGCGCTGCGCCGCCTGCTCGACTGGGCCGCGACCGGTGTGGAGAACCGGATGTACGCCGGTCCCACACAGCGCGACGCCGAGATCCGGGCCATGGCGGCACTGCCGGCCGACGAGCTGCGCGTACTCGTCCATCGGTCCGCCCGGGCTCTGGCGGCGGACCTGGACGCCCTACCGGAGGCGGCCTGGCGCCACATGGTGATCACCGCCCAGGGGCGTACGGTCCCCGCGAGCGAGATCCCCTGGATGCGGGCACGCGAGGTCGCGGTGCACGCCGTCGACCTGGACCATAGCGTGGGCTTCGCCGACCTGCCCGACGATCTGGCCGCCGCGCTGGCCGCCGACGCCGTGGCCAAGCATGCGTCTCGCGGGTCGGCCGCGGACCTCGCCGCGTGGCTGACTGGGCGCTCCGCCAAGGCGCCCACGCTCGGTCCCTGGCTGTGACCTTGGGAAAAGGCGGCGTGCGGGTGGTCGACCTGCGGCTTCTCCCCCTAAGCTTCGCAAATGGCCAGGTACTTCGATGTGCATCCGGACAACCCGCAACCTCGGGTGCTCCGCCAGGTGGTCGACATCCTTCGCGCGGACGGGCTGATCGTGTACCCGACCGATTCGTGCTTCGCGCTCGGGTGTCGTCTGGGCAACAAGGAGGGCATCGACCGGATCAGAGAGATCCGCCGCCTCGACAGCGGTCACCACTTCACCCTGGTCTGTAAGGACTTCGCGCAGCTCGGCCAGTTCGTGCAGGTCAGCAACGCGTTGTTCCGCTCGATCAAGGCGGCGACCCCCGGCAGCTACACCTTCATCCTGCCGGCGACGAGGGAGGTGCCGCGGCGGCTGCTGCACCCCAAGAAGAAGACCGTCGGTGTCCGGATCCCCGATCACGTCGTCACCCAGGGCTTGCTGGCCGAACTCGGCGAGCCTTTGCTGTCGAGCACCCTGCTCCTGCCCGACGACGCCGAGCCGATGACGCAGGGCTGGGACATCAAGGAGCGACTCGACCACGCGGTGGACGCCGTCATCGACGCCGGCGAGTGCGGCGCCGTGCCGACGACGGTGATCGACTTCTCCCAGGACGAGCCCGAGATCGTCCGCAGAGGCGCGGGAGACCCGTCCCTCTTCGAGTAGCACCCGTGGCCCGGCCGGGCGCGCGACGGAGGCGTGCCCGGCCGCGTTCCGTCATACGGGTGTCCGGGTCCGGTGGAGAGATGTCACTTGCTGGGTTCGGGGGTCTTGCAGGAGATCTTGGGGTTCACACCCACGTAGTTGAGGGGGCCCGCGATGATCGTGACGAGGAGCGTGCCCGCCTGGGAGCAGTTCTTCGGCCCGCTGCTGTAGTAGTGCCGTTGCCCGGCGGCGATGGCACCGATGATGAGCCACAGGATGATCACGGCCGTGGTGATTCTCATCGTTACTCCAACGACTACGTCGACCGCGATCGGCACCGATGGGAATCGGGGTCGACCACGTGTCGACGGATGGCGAATGGACGCCGGGCTTGTACCCAAATATTGGTCAAGTAGGGCTGTCCCGCTGCTGCGCTCGACTTTTATGCGGTGCGGGAGAAACGGCGGGCGGCCTGGGTCAGGGCGATGAGGCCGACGAGGGCGATGACCGCCAGCTCCGCGACGACCGGGGGATGCCAGGGGAGGGTGGCGGGAATGGCCGTCTGGGCGGGCAGGAACGCCTGGATCGTGCGGCGCAGCACGTCGGTCATGTAGAGGAGCGGGTTGATGACCATCAGGGCGACGAGCCAGCCGGGCGCCAGGGTGGTCGGGAACAACATGCCGGACAGGAAGGTCATCGGGAGCACGATGGCGCCGGCCGTGGCGTAGAAGGTGTCCCTGTCGGTGATGGTGACGGCGAGCAGCGCGGTGAGTGCCGTCAGGACCAGGGACAGCACGGCCATTTCGAAGATCAGGGTGGCGAGCAGGAGCGGGTTGTAGGGGACTCCGGCGACGGGCGCGAGGGCGAGGACGGCCGTGCCCTGGCCGATGGCGATGGTGGCGGCGCCCAGGCACTTGCCGATCAGCAGGGTGGTGCGGTGGACGGGGGCGACGAGCATCTCGCGCAGGAAGCCGCCCTCGCGGTCGCGGACGATGGAGCCGGCGGAGCCGACGGCCGCGATCTGGACGGCCAGGAGCAGGACGCCGGGGAACAGGAACGTTCGGTAGTCGCCGCGGCCGGTATGGCGGACGAGGCTGCTCAGCCCGGTGCCGACGATGAGGAGATACAGCATCGGTTGCAGCAGGGTGAGCACCAGGTGGCCGCGATTGCGGACGTATCGGGTCGTCTCGCGCCGCCAGAGCGCGAGGGCGGCGCGTAGTTCGGTGACCGGCGACCAGCCGGCGTCGTTGGCGGCATGGTCGCCGGTCGCTGTGGGTGCGATGCGCGGCAGCATCAGCAGTCCGCCCTGGTGATGGCGTGGCCGGTGTAGTGCAGAAAGACGTCGTCGAGGCTGGGGCGGGTGACCTCGATGGAGGCGATGGGGACGTTCAGGGCGGCGCAGAGCCGGGGGACGGCGGCGGCGGCGTCGGGCAGGTGCAGGTGCAGCCCGTCGGCTCGCAGGGCGGCGGTCAGGCCCAGATCGCGCGCCAGCGCGGCTTGGGCGGCCATGTCGTCGCTGGTGCGCAGGTGGACGTGGTCGGTGCTGAGGGCCGCCTTGAGGGCGGTGGGGGTGTCGCACACGACGATGTGGCCGTGGTCGATGATCGCCATTCGGTCGCAGTGTTCGGCCTCTTCCAGGTAGTGCGTCGTCAGGAAGATCGTGATCGGTTCCTGCCGGCGTAGGCGGCGAAGGTGGTCCCACACGCGGGTACGCGCATGCGGGTCGAGGCCGAGGGTGGGCTCGTCGAGGAACAGGACGCGGGGCCGGTGCAGCAGGCCGCGGGCGATCTCCAGGCGGCGTGTCATCCCGCCGGAGAAGGTGGCCGGACGGGTCCGGCGGTGCGCGGCCAGCCCGACCAGGTCCAGCATCTCGGTGATGCGGGCCCGCGCGGTCGGGCGAGGCATCCCGTACAGGGTGGCGTGGATGCCCAGGTTCTCCTCGGCGGTCAGGTCGTCGTCGACCGTGGACTCCTGGAAGACCACCCCGATCCGGCGGCGTACGGCTGCCGGGTGGGTGCTCACGTCCGCGCCCGCGACGACCGCGCACCCGGCGGTCGGACGGGCCATGGTGGTCAGCATCGCGATGGTGGTCGACTTGCCCGCGCCGTTGGGTCCGAGGAAGGCGAACATCTCCCCGGTCCGGACGGTCAGGTCCACGCCGTCCACCGCGGTCAGGTCGCCGTAGACCTTGGTCAGTCCCCGGGTGACGATCGCCTCCTGCGCCGGTGTCATGGAGGCGCGGCGGTCGTCGGCGGAACGGTGATGGTGGGGGTGTGGTAGCCCGGCGGGTAGGGCTCGTCGATCGGATGGCCGTCGGCCTCGACCCAGGCGTGCGCGAAGAAGGGGTAGAGGCGGACGCCCGTGCGCCACGTGGGCCAGGTGCCACGCAGACGGCACAGCAGGGCGGTGGCGATGGAGCGGGGCAGGCAGCCCTCGCCGGCGCAGGACAGGCTCACCGCGATGACGGCGTCACGGGCGGCCTTGGCCTGGGCGGCGGTGGCCGGACGGGCGCCGCGCCGGGCCACGGCGAGTACGGCGCGGATGCGGGCGGGAGGCCGGCGGGCGATCACATGGGCGGCGGCGACCGCGAGCAGAGCGGCGGGGCGGTGCCGCCAGGGCAGCCGAGGCCGCCTTTCGTGGACGTAGGAGACGCTCATCGCCACTCCAGCAGCCCGGCGCGGGTCAGGTGGGAGATCAGCTCGCCGGTGTCGGAGTCCGCGCGGGCGGCGGCGTCGGGGTAGGCGGTCGCCAGGCGTTCGGCGGCCTCGGCCTGGGTCGCCCCCTCCAGCAGCCCCGCGACGATCAGATGGGCGGTGGGATTGAGGTGGTGGTAGCGGCCGGTGCGTTCGTCGAGCAGCACCGCCCCGTTCCGCCGGCCGTCATCGCCCGGCTCGGGGTCGACAGGGGTGAGAGTGACGTGGTCAGGCAGGCGCATCTTCACGGACCGGTCCTCCTTTCCGCCGGCCGACGGTCGAGCCGGCGCCCGTGTTCCCGGCGCCGGCGGGTTGGGCGCGCAGCCAGTTCTCGACGGCGACGAAGGTGATGAGGGGGACCGCCGGGCGCCCGGTCTCGGCCGGGGTACCGGCACAGACGTCGCGGAGGGCCGCCGGGTCGGCCAGGCCGTACTCGGCCAGCAGCGAGCCGTCGGCCAGGGCGAGCACCTGGTCGCGATGCGCGCGCAGGCCCTCGTAGAAATCGGCGGAGAAGTCGGCCTTGGTGGTGCGTGTCAGACATTCGGGTGGCAGGTACGGGCGCATGGCGGCCACGGTGAGGGCCTTGTAGACGCCGGGGACCACGCGATGGTCCAGCCGGACGGCCAAGGCCGCGCTCACGACGTGGTCGTCCAGGAAGGGGACGTGCGTGGCGGCGCCGACCCGGCCGGTGAGGTCCCGCAAGGCGGCGTAGGTCGATGCCACCCTGAGCACGTTGGAGATGATCTGGTGCTGGGCGCGCTCGGTCGCGTACGGGCGAGCGTCGCGGGCGATGACGCGTAGCCGTCGCGCGACCGCGTCGACCGCGGCCGGGGCGGCCCAGGCGGGCAGCCGCAACGGCATCTCCCAGCCGAAGTCCGGGTGGTGCGCCGGCGGTTCGGGCGCGGTCAGCAGCTCGATCTGGTCGGCCAGCCACTCCGCGTAGGTACGACGGTCGGCCAGCGCGCGGAGACACGACCGAAGGGGCCAGCGCTCCCGGGCGCGGCCGGCGCGCAGGAGCGGCCAGAGCGCGGCGGTCCGGGTGCGGGCGAGATCGTGCAGATGACAGTGCGGAACGACGGTGAGCTCGTCCCCGCCGTGACCGGTCAGGTGGACGCGGGCACCGTGTGCGGCCAAGAGGGCGGCCGTGCCGGTCTTGCACGCCAGGGGGTGCAGCGGGAACAGCGGCTCGTCCAGGCCGCGCACCGGAGTCGCCACGTCGGCGAACCAGCCGGCCGGCTCACCCGGCCGGGTTGTCACATGCTCGCCGCTCAGATGCCGCAGGGCGCGCCGGGCCCATGCGGCGTCGTCATGCGCGGGGTCGCCGACCCCTCTGGCGAAGGTGACCAGCCGGCCGTCATGGCGGCGTACGGCGGCATCGGCCAGAAAACTCAGCGGGGTCGAATCCAGCCCACCGGACAGGTCACAGGCCACCACCGTGCCCGGGCCGACCCGCGCGTTCACGGCCTCTTCCAGGGCGGCGGCGAACACCGGTGCTCCCCGGCTGAGCGGCACCTGCGGCTCGGGCGGAGCCCACCAGGCCCTCAGCCGAAGCCCGCCCGGGTCGAGGTGGGCGGCACTTCCCGGCGGGACCGTGCGCACCCCTTCCCACAGCGGCGTGGCCAGGGGAGCGGGGACCAGGCCCAGGAGCCGGACGGCCAGCGCCTCGACGTCGACACGCGCTCCCGTCAGCGCGGCGAGCACGCTCGCCCGGTCGCCGGCCACCACCGCGCCGCCCAGGCGAGTGAAGAAGACCCGCCGCAGGCCCGAGGCGGTGCCCTGCACCCGCACGCGGTCGCCGACGACGGCGATCAGATGGAAGCTGCCGGGCACGAGCTTGGCGACCGCGTCGGCGTCTTCGAGGCAGGCGATCCGCGCCGCCAGGGTCTCCAGTCGCGTGGCGGTGACCGGCGTGTCGCCGATCACCACCAGCCGGACTCCGCCTACCTGGGCGCGGACCACAGTGTGGTTCACGTCGCCGGCCGAGGCGGTCACCAGGCACGGCCGGCCGGACGCATAGTCCAGAACCGTCCCGCCTCCCAGCAACCGCCTCACGCCGGCACCCGCGGCGCTGTCAGGCAGCACCACGAACCCGGTGACAGCGGCCTCCATCAACTACGGCCGCCCGCCGTAGTCGTCCATGCCGCTCGCGTAGCCGCCGCGTGTCACGACACCGAACACACCGAGTTCGGTCACCCGCGGGGGCTCATACGCCGTTAGCTCCGTAATGCGGTCCATGAATGTTCCCCTCCTTTCGTTGGTCCCATCGTTTGTGCGCCTGTCGTCCTACCCTCACGCCCTGGACATCAACGTTTAGTAGGGTAAAGGTTACGGTTGGTAAATAAAGCGGATAATCTGTATATAATTTGATTTACGGCGCAATTTTCCGCCAAGTGGCAGAGCGGCCATTGCCGTCCTCTGTGGCCACGATCGGTCCGGGTGAACACCGAGATCGCGTGTTGGGGTCTTGACCTCGGCTTCCGTCTGCTCCTAGTCTCCGGCTACAAACATCGGATGTATCGGGCGGTGTGGAGGTCGAACCATGCGCTGAGCCGTCGGCCTCCGGCACCCGTCACCGCGACGACATCGTCCTGACCGCCGCTGCACCGTGCCGCCCCACTGCCTCGTCGGCGCCGGCCGGGCAGGCGCTCATCCCAGAACCGACCGTCTGACGCCCGCCGCACGTTGGGAGATCCGATGTCCGCACCCGTACGCTTGGCCTCCGGCCTCGCTGCCGCTCTGCTGACCAGCGCACTGGGTATCGTCACCACCTCGTCCGCGACGGCCGCGCCGGCCCCGACGCTGCTGTACGCGGCCCCAAGCGGATCCGGGCAGGCGTGCACCCGGGCCCGGCCCTGCTCCGTGCCCGGCGCGCAGGAACGCGAGCGGCAGGTCCTCGGCACCGCCAAGGGCGCGGGCCGGGACGTCGTCGTGCTGCTGGCCGACGGCACGTACCGGCTCACCGCGCCGCTCCGGTTCGGGCCGGACGACTCTGGTCGCAACGGGCACCGGGTGATCTGGAGCGCCGCGCCCGGCGCCCACCCGGTGCTGAGCGGAGCGACGCAGGTGCGGGGCTGGCGGCTGACCGACCCGGCGAAGCACGTCTGGTCCGCTCCGGTGCCCGCCGATCTCGAGACCCGTCAGATCTACGTCGACGGCCGCGAGGCACCGATCGCGCAGACCACCCCGGCCGAGCAGGGGGTCACGTTCGCCGCCGCCGACGGCGGCTACACCACCTCACCGGACTGGGCCGCCGGACTGCAGGATCAGATCGGCGCCGCCGCCATGGCCCGCGTCGAGTTCGTCTACACCGCGGGCAACGGGGACTGGACCCAGTCGCGCTGCCGCGTCGGTTCGGTGAGCGGCGCCTCCGTGCAGATGCAACAGCCCTGCTGGCGGAACATCACCGCCCGCCCCGTGTTCACCCAGGCCTCCGGAAGCCTGCCCAACATGAAGCCGGGCACCGCGCCGACCCGGATGGAGAACGCCTACCCGTTCCTGCACCCCGGACAGTGGTATCTCGACGCGGAGCGGCACGTGCTCGACTACGTCCCGCTGCCGGGGCAGGACATGGCCCGTCTCGACATCGAGGCACCTCGGCTGACCTCGCTGGTCACCGGCGTCGGCACGCTCGACCGGCCGGTGCACGACATCACCTTCACCGGTCTGCGGTTCGCGTACGCCACGTGGAACGAGCCGAGTTCGGCCGCCGGATTCGCCGACGTGCAGGACAACCTGCGGCTCACCGGCGATGACCCCGCCCACCCGCAGGGCACCTGCACGTTCGGGAACCCGCCGGGGACCTGTCCGTTCGGCTCGCTGACCCGGGAACCGGGCAGCGTCCAGTGGCATGCCGCGCAAAACGTGACCTTCGTCCGGAACAGCTTCACCGGCCTGGGCGCGGCGGGGCTGGTATTCGAGTACGGGAGCCGGCACAACACGGTCGAGGGCAACGTGTTCAGCGGGATAGCGGGCAACGGCGTGATCCTCGGGGACACCACCGACCCGCACCCGTCCGACGTGGGCGCGGACGACCGGGAGATCAACGAGTACAACACCATCGACGACAACCTGATCGAGCACGTCGGCACCGACTACCCGAGCGCCGCGGCCATCACGCTCTTCTTCGGCCGGCACACGTCGGTGGCGCACAACGACATCCGGGACGTGCCGTACACCGGGATCAGCGCGGGCGTCATCCAGGGACACGTGGACAACGTCGACCATCCGGACAACTCGACGAACGTCAACAGCGACAACACGATCAGCGGCAACCTCATCCACGGCTTCATGCAGGTGCTCAGCGACGGCGGCGCCATCTACGTCGAAGGACACCAGGGCCAGACCGTCCGCGCCGCCGACGGCACGGTCGACCGCGCCGCGAGCATCGCGCACGGACTGCACGCCCAGGGCAACGTCGCCTACGACCAGGGCAACGTCAACTTCACCTGGTACGACGACGCCGGAGCGGAGTGGATCCACTGGGACGGCAACGTCGAGTGGAACGGCAAGCTGTCCCAGGGCGGCTGCCAGACCACCGGACACTTCGACGTGACCGGGAACTACTCCGCGCAGCCCATCGGCCAATACCACTGCAACCCGCCCGGCGGCACCGACGTCACCTACACCGGCAACGCGACGCTGCCCCTGCGGCCGATGGCGACCGACCTGCCGGCCGGGACCGTGGCCGCCGCCGGCCCGCGGGCCGGCTTCCGCGACCTCGTGACCGGCCGGCCGCCGCTGGTCCGCTATGCCCAGGCCGCGGGCCACACGGTCTTCGTGGCGGGGGACGGGTTCACCGCCGGTACGCGGGTGAGCTTCGCCGGGCGGCCCGCCGAGGGCGTGCGCGTGCTCTCGCCGGCCTTCCTCGTGGCCACGGCGCCGTCCGGCACGCCCCCGACCGCGGTGACCGTCACCACGCGGGCCGGAACGGCATCCGGTGCGGTGCCTCCGCCGAATGTGGCGCTCGGCAAGCAGGTCGCGCAGTCCTCGACGGTGTCCGCCAATTATCCCGCGAGCTATGCGGCGGACGACGACCTGAACAACTACGCCGGCACGAAGAGCGAGGCGCAGCCGTGGTGGCAGGTCGACGCGGGAGCCTCCTACCCGATCGAGCGGATCGCGGTCTACAACCGGGCGGACTGCTGCGCCGCCGGGCTCGCGGACTACTACGTCTTCGTCTCCGACGCGCCTTTCTCGTCCACCTCGCTGAGCGACACGCTCGCGCAGCCAGGGGTGTGGTCCCACCACGAGACCGCACAGGCCGGGCGGCCGACCACGATTCCCGTCGGGCGCGGCGGCCGGTACGTCCGCGTCCAACTCGCCGGGACCGGCCAACTCGCGCTCGCCGAGGTCCAGGTCCTCACCGCGCCCGGCCGATGAATGAATGTGACCAGGCCGAATGACAGGCCTCGGTCGTGGTCGTGTAGTTTTTCATTCATGGCCGGGAGCGTAGAAGTTGCTCCGCAGACCATGAAGGACCCCTCATGAGAGTTTCATGAGCGGCCGAACTGCTTACGTTACTATTGTTCCCCCGAAACCAGGGAGGAACAAAATGGCGCAGCAAGTCATTAAACGCCTTATCGACGATCTGGATGGCGACGAAGCGGAAGAGACGGTCTCGTTCGCCATCGACGGGGTCACGTATGAAATCGACCTCAGTGCCGACAACGCGCGAATACTGCGTGACCGTCTGTCGCCGTTCGTGCAGAGTGCACGGCGATCCGGTGGCGTCCGGCAGCCGGGAGGCCGTGCCGTTGCCAGCCGACGGCGCAGCGCGGACATCCGTGCGTGGGCGAAGGCCAGCGGAATCGAGGTCAGCGAACGCGGTCGGATCCCGGCGACGATCGTCGAAGAGTATCAGCGAGCACACTGACGTCGCGGAGTCCCGTGCTGTGGCGTGTGTCGATCTGGAGCAGCACCGGACGGGGCATATGCCCGCGCCCGGTGCGTCGCTCGATCAGGCGATCACGCCCGGTGCCCGCCGTGCGGCTTGCGGAGCACGAACCGGTCCAGCTCCTGGTAATCGGCGGAGCCGAGGTCGGCGCCGTAGTGGGTGACGGTGATCTCGGTGTTCCCGCCCGGGGCGTGCGGCTCGAAGTCGAACGCGGCGAAGCCGTACGGCCGCTGCAGGTCGCGGTACGCCGACCAGGGCGCGGGCTCGGTGGTGGTCTTGGAAGCGCGCTGGGTCGTCGGGTCGCCGGGGCCCACGTCGTAGATCACTACGCCGTCGTGCGGTGAGTCGAACGCCGACCACGGCGTCGCGGAGGAGTGCCCGCCGCCGCCGATGATCATGTGCACGGCACCCTTGGTGGTGTCGATGACGGACGCATCGGTGGCCTGCGGCGCCGGCGTGAGCAGCGAGCTGCCCGGCAGCACCCCCTTGACCGGGAAGGTCCGCTCGAAATGATGCTCGTGCCCGGCTACGACGAGGTCGACGCCGTACTTGTCGAAAAGAGGGAGGAACTCCTGGCGGATGCCGAGATCGGCGCCGTTGAAGTGCGCGGAGGACATCGCCACCTGGTGCATGCAGACGATGATCCAGTCGATGGCCGGGTCCTTGCTCGCCGCGCGGAGCGTCCGCTCCAGCCAGGCCTTCTGCGCCCCGTGGCTGTATCCGCGGATGTAGGGGTCGTACCCCTTCGCCTTGTAGCCGGGGACGTTGTCGCGCCGGTACGCGCTGAACGCGCCATCCTGCAGGCACACGTCGTCATTGTTGATGGAGATCACCCGGATCGGGCCGACCGTGAAGGCGTACCAGTTGCCGGCGAACTCCCGTGATCCGTTGCCCGGCAGCGTGAAGCGGGTCTGGTACGACAGGTAGCCCTCCGGGCCGTTGCCGACCTCGTTCTCGTGGTTGCCCGCACAGGGCATCCACGGGCGGTTGCGCGCCGAACGCTGGTTGTTGTTGAAGAAGGACTGCCACGTCTGCACGGGCGCGTCACTGACGTTCGCGTAGCACAGGTCGCCGTTGAGCAGGTGGAACAGCGGGTCGAGCCGCTCCACGGCGTCGACGATGTAGCCGGCGTTCGGCGTGGCCGGCCCGAGGCCCTTGCCGACCTTGGCGGGAATGGCCTGGTCACCGAAGCTGGTGAACCGGAAGCCCTTCGACCGGCCGCGGGGCGCCGTGCGGAACGACCCGCCGAGCGGCGCCGCGCCGCGGTGCGCCACGTGGTACTCGTAGCGGGTGTCGGCGGCGAGCCGGGGCAGGACGGCGTGGTACGTGTAGACGGTCTCTCCGGTGAGGGCCTCCGTGTAGACCCGCTCCTCGGCCTCGACCTCCGAACCGAGCCCATGACCCGGCCTGCCGAGCCGGACGACCGGACGGCGGACCCGCTGCGGCGCGGCCCAGGACACCGCCACCTCATGCGCGGCGTCCGCGCCGAACTGCAGGTGCAGCTGCTCCGGTGCCGGCGCTCCGGCCTGGTCCGGGGTGGTCACCAGTGCCGCGGCGCTGCCGGGCCGGGCCAGGACCGGCGCGGCGATGGCCAGCCCGCCCAGACCGCGCAGAACCTGCCGTCTGGCGACCTGGTCGTGTGACTCGTTTCGGGACTCGGCCATCAGGACTCCTCATCGTTCGATACCCGGGAGCACAATCGTCGTCGCTGGTAATCGAGGCGTGAACCGATCATCTCAGGTGCGTGAACACTGCGCCGGTGGTTACGATCGGGGGCCACGGTCGCTCTGGTGGAAGGGAATCATGTCCGATCAGTACGAGGCGGTGTTCGCTCGGTACGACACCGATGGGGATGGGCGGCTCACCGTCGACGAGGTGACCGCGGCGATCGCGGGGATGTTCCCGGCGGCCGAGGTGAATGATCTGTCGGGGATCGTCAAGGCGCTGTTCGCCGAGTACGACACCGATCACGACGGGCTGCTGTCGGTGACGGAGTTCGTCCCCCTGGCCGAGAACCTCCCTGAGCTGGGGTCCGAAAGCTGACATCGCGTACGGTCAGGGCCTCCGACCAGGTATTTTCGGCGAGCGGCTAGCGTGACAACCAAGCTAGTGACGTTCTCGATCGGAAAGGTGGCGGGGGCTCGCGGGGCTGCGGGCCCGACGCGTGGACGTTTCCAGCGCTACTCCCGCGGATCGGCAGGGCCCGGGTCGGGTGACCGGTGCCTTGTGGGGCGCTGCTCCGTACCCAGTGGTGATGGCCGATGCCAACGGCCGGGTGGTCGAGCTCAACGAGGCCGCCGCCCGGCTGTTTCCGCGAGCCCGGCCGGGGACGAGCCTTGCCGCGACGATGCCCGACTGGCTGGCGGAGGCGCACCGCGTCGCGGATCGGCCTGGCACCGGGGCCGAACCTGTGCGGGGACAGGTGGGGGAACGCAGCTTCGAGGCGTACCCGACCCGCGCACCTGACAGGAACGTGATGTGGTGGCTGGTCGACGACACGGACCGGCGGCGGGCCGAGACCGAGCTGGTGGCGGAGCGGCAGCGCGCGACGTTCCTCGCGGAGACGTCCACCGCCCTGCTGTCGACCTTGAACATCGACCGGTGCACGGACGTCACGGTACGGCTGGCGGCCGAGCACCTGGCCGACGCCGCAGTACTGGTCATGCCCGGGGTGGGAGACCGGCTGCCGACGGCCTTCGCGATCCGTGGAGCCGGCGTATCCCGCCGTACGGTGCAGGCCGACGCCAAGGAGGTGCCGGGGCTGAGCGAGGCACTGCAGGGCCTCCCGCCGGTGCCCTCCCACCGGATCGATCCGGGTGAACTGCCGTCGTGGGCCGTGCCGGAGGCGTTCAGCGGGCCGGTCGGCGCGGTGGTGGTGACGCCGCTGCCCGCCCATGGCATCCCGGTCGGCGCGCTCATTCTGCTGCGCCGCAGCGGCCTGCCGGTGTTCAGCGAGAACGAGGAGATATCCGCTCGGATCTTCGCCGCGCGGGCCGGTGCGGCCCTGTCGACGGCCCGCATGTACGCCGAGCAGGCCGGGATCACCGCGATCCTCAAGCGCGAACTGCTGCCGCCCCGGCTGCGCCACGTCCACGGCGTGGACTTCGCCGGCGCGTATCGCGCCTCGGTGCGCAGCGACCTCATCGGCGGTGACTTCTACGACGTCCACCCCGGTGCCGACGAAGCCGCCGAGTCCCTCGTCGTCCTCGGCGACGTGTGCGGCAAAGGGCTGGAGGCGGCAGTCACCACCGGCAAGATCCGCACCACGCTCCACGCACTGCTGCCCATGGCCGGCGACCACATGCGGATGCTGTCCCTGCTCAACGAGGCGCTGCTGAACACCGAGTCGAGCCGGTTCGCCACCTTGGTGCTGGCGTCGGCGGTACGGACCGGTGATCGTGTCCGGCTGAGGCTGACCAGCGCCGGGCATCCGCCGCCGCTCATCGTGCGGTCTGACGGGGGCGTCGAGAAGGCCGCCACCCAAGGAGACCTGATCGGGACGTTCGCCGACATCGAAGCGACGACCGTCCGGGTCGAACTGGCGCCCGGCGAGACCTGTGTGTTGTACACCGACGGCATCACCGAGGTCCGTGGCGGCCCGCTCGGTGAGGCCGCACTCTTCGGCGAACAGCGGCTGATGGACGCTCTGTCCGAATGCGCCGGGATGCCCGGCGAAGCCATCGTGGAGCGCGTGCAGATGCTCGCGGCGCAGTGGGCCGGGAACCGGGAACACGACGACATGGCCATCGTCGCGATCACCGCGCCGCACGGCGGACGCCGGAAAGCAGCGGAGCGACACCCACGAGGCAGGGAAACCTGACGATGACCGCTTCGACTCCGGACCGCAGCGCCACCGCAGTCCTTTCCGCCCGGCTGTGGGACGCGGTGCAGGAGCGCGACGAGTACGCCGCCGTGGAGGTCGTACTGCCGGCGGTGGACGCCGGCCTGGACTCCGAGTCGGCGCTGTTGGACGTGATCGCGCCGGTACAGGCGAAGGTCGGCGTCGAATGGGCGGCGAACCGAATCGGCGTCGCCCAGGAGCACGCCGCGACGGCCATCAACGACCGTGTCATCGCCGCCGTGGCCCACCATACGGCCTCGCCCCGGGAGCCGTGGCGGGGCCGGATCACGGTGGCGTGCGTCGACGGGGAGTGGCATGCCCTCCCCGCCCGCCTGCTGGCGGAGACCCTACGGCTGCGGGGCTGGCACGTCGACTTCCTCGGCGCGCAGGTGCCCGTCCCGCATCTGATCGACCACCTGCACCGCACAGGACCGGACGCGCTGGCCCTGTCCTCGTCCATCCCAACCCGCCTGCCCACCGCGCACGCCACGATCATCGCGAGCCAGGCTGCGGGCGTCCCGGTCATGGCAGGCGGCGCGGCCTTCGGTCCCGGCGGCCGCTACGCCGACCGGCTCGGTGCCGACGGCTGGGCGCCTGACGCCCGCGCGGCGGTCGGCCGCCTCGAGGAGATCGTCGCCGGTCCTTTCGCCCCGGTGCCCGCTCGTCAGCCGCTGGACGACCTGCCGCACCTGGCCGACCAGGAGTACACGCGGGTCACACGCGACGCCCACCGGCTCGTCTCAGTGATCCTCGCCGCACTGCCGGAACGGTTTCCGCCCATGGCCCGCTACAACGACCGGCAGCGTCAGCACACCGCTGAGGACATCGCCCACATCATCGAGTTCCTCGGCGTCGCCCTCTACGTGAACGATTCCGGCCTGTTCTCTCGGTTCATGGCCTGGACCGGCGACATCCTCATGGCGCGTGGCGTTCCCGCCTACTCGGTCGCCTTGGCGCTGGACCTGCTGGCCGAACAGCTCACGGACCTCCCGCGCGCCGTCGGCCTGCTCCGCGACGGCCGCGCCGCGCTGGAGGGCATCGCGACCGCCCGGCCGGGAGCGTCGGCGTGACCGGCCGCGAGTGCTCACGTCCCGGGATGCCTGGCCGACGGGCGAAGTCCGGCCGCCTGCCCGTCCCGTAGCACGGAGGGGCGGGCGGCGGGTCGTTGCGAGGCCGGGCGACGCGTCAGGAACCCGTGAGGGACGGGTCGAAGGCGGCCGCGGCGATCTTGAGGACGTAGGGCTGCTCCGAGCCGTCCTTGTTGCCCGTCGGGTTCATCGAGTACACCAGCACGCGACGGAGGTCGCGGGAGGCGAACATGCCGCTGGTGTAGCCGGGGCGCGAGCCGGTCTTGCCCCAGCCCGTCACGCCGTTGGGCAGGGTCACGCGCATCAGGCCCGCGCTGTAACAGGCACGACCGGCGCCGGGTCCGATGTTGCAGTTGTTCTTGTCGGCGTACTCGACGTTCGGCACGGTGAACATGGCGCCGAGCACGGAGCGGGGCACCACGCGGCCCTGGAAGATGGCGCGGATGAAACCGGCGAGGTCGTCGCTGGTGGAGATGATCCCGCCCTCGGCCCACGGATAGGGGCTCTGCTCGGACACGTCGTGCAGCACGGTCTTGCCGTTCGTGGTCACCGCGACGTAGCCGTGCGAGTGGGGACCGGGGAGGCGCGGGTCACGCCGGTCCAGGACGAAGGTGCCGCGCAGGTGCAGAGGGCGGAGGATCCGCTGCTGTACCTCGTGGGCGTAGGAGCGTCCGGTCACCTTCTCGATGAGGAGGCCGGCGACGAAGTAGTTGACGCCGTTGTAGCGCTGCCGGGTGCCGGGCGCGAAGTCCATCGGGTTCTTCATCGCGTCGGCGACGATCTGCTGCGGCGTCCAGCTGTCGAAGCGGTGGTCCACGAACCACTGGTTCGGGTCACCGTGCGGCGCGCCGAGACTGCCGCCGGTCGGCAGGCCGCTGGTGTGGTCGAGGAGCTGCCGGACCGTGACCTTCGGGTACGAGGCGGGCAGCAGGCCCGGCAGATAGTGCTGGACGGACTGGTCGAGGGCGACCTTGTGCTCGGCGACGAGCTGAAGGACGACCACGGCGGTGAACACCTTGGAGATGCTGCCGGCCCGGAACCGGCCGTCCGCGGGCACGGGCGTCCCGGTCCGGACGTCCCCGACGCCGGAGGTGCCGCTCCAGTGCCCGGCGGGCCCGGTGACCTTGACCATCGCGCCCGTCACGGTCGCGTTCGGCAGCCCGGCGATGGCTGCGCGCATCGTCGCCGGATCCAGCGGCGGCAGCGTGCCAGTCGCCGGGGGAGCGGCCGAAGCGGTCGCGGCGCCGGCCACCACGGAGGCGGCCAGAACGGCCCCGGCGAGCACCATCGGTCTTCTCGTTCGTGCTTTCATCATGAGATCGATTAGACCGACGGGCAGGGCCCGATGCCCATGGTGCAGCCTTCCGTCTCCGGGGTAACGCTGGATACACCATTCCGGGGAAATCGTTCCCACGGACTGAGCATTAGTCGTGCGTGCTCAGCCGGCGGGCACCGGGCCCGCTCCGGTGGTCGATCGGTTCGGCGGGTTCACACTCGGGTGTGGCGGCCACTCGTGGTACGCCCGCCGTTGACCATTTCGGGAGCACTCTCGTCCTTACGCGAGACGGCGAGGTAGACGACGAGGCCCAGAATCGTCACGAGAAAGAGCGCGCTGGTGACGACGGTGCCCAGGCCGAGGCCGCCGTCGCCGCGGGCCTGGGAGAGGTAGTCGCCGATGGAGGCGCCGAAGGGGCGGGTGAGGATGTAGGCGATCCAGAAGGTCAGGACCGCGTTCACCCTGACGCCGAAGTGGGCGAGGGCGACGACCGCGATCGAGGCGCCGAAGCACAGCACGGCCACCAGGTAGCCGAGGTTCAGCTTCTCCGAGACCAGGTCACCGGCGGCGGTGCCCAGGGCGAAGGTGAACAGGATCGCCGCCCAATAGAAGGCCTCGCGGCGTCTCGTCGTCCTCGACGATGAGCAGACGTACCACTCACTCATTCTAGCGTCATCTACTATCGTGATAGTAGAAGTCCCCTGGGGCCGATGGGAAACCGTGCCGGTCGCGCGGTCGTCAGGCCGAGGCGGACTGTTCGCTCTCCAGGATCCGGCGGAGCGCGAAGTGCTGCAGTTTGCCGTTCGCGTTGCGCGGCAGGGAGTCGCAGAACCGCACATCGCGCGGGTACTTGTAGGGGGCCAGGATCCGCTTGACATGATCCTGGATCTCCTTGGCCTTGGCGGCGTCGCGCGTCACGCCGTCACGGAGCACCACGAAGGCGCACACGACCGAGCCGCGCTCGGCGTCCGGGCGGCCGATGACCGCGGACTCGAGGACGTCGGGGTGGGTGTCGATGGCGGCCTCGACTTCGGGACCGCCGATGTTGTAGCCCGAGGAGACGATCATGTTGTCGCTGCGGGACTGGTAGAAGAAGTAGCCGTCCTCGTCCTTGCAGAAGATGTCCCCGGTGATGTTCCAGCCGCCCAGGACGTAGTTCTGCTGTCGCTCGTCGTCGAGGTAGCGGCAGCCGATCGGGCCGATGACGCCCAGCAGGCCCGGCTCTCCGGGGCCGAGCTCCGCGCCGTCGGGGTCGAGGATGGCGGCCCGGTATCCGGGCACCGGCTTGCCGGTCGCCCCGGGCCGGATGTCGTCACCGGCGGCCGCGATGAAGATGTGCAGCAGCTCGGTGGCGCCGATGCCGTCGATGATCTCAAGCCCGAGCGTGTCCCGCAGCTTCTCCCACGTGTCCTGGGGGATGTGCTCGCCCGCCGATACCCCGGCCCGGAGCCCGGCGAGCCGCCGTTCCTGCCCTTCTCGCAGGATGGCCCGGTACGCCGTCGGCGCCGTCGCGAGAACGGTGACGCCTTCCCGCTCCACGATCTCCGCGAGCTGCAGCGGGGTGGCGGCCTCGGTCAGCAGCATGCAGGCACCGGCCCGCAGGGGGAAGACGACGAGCATGCCGAGGCCGAAGGTGAAGGCCAAGGGGGCGGAACAGGCGACCAGGTCGTCCGCGACCAGCTTCAGCACATGGCGGCCGAAGGTGTGGTCGATGGACAAGACGTCCCGGTGGAAGTGCATGGTGATCTTCGGCGTGCCCGTACTGCCGGAGGTCGGCCCGAGGAGCGCCACGTCATCGGCGGACGTCTCCACGTCGGTGAACGCGCCGGACTTGGCAGCGGCGCGGGCGATGAGATCCTCCGGACCGGTGCCGCCGTACTCCACGACCGTCAGCGACGGCAGCGTCGTGTCCCGGACTGTGTACGCGTCCTCGGCGCACCGGTGGTCGACCAGCGCGACCGAGGGCCGGGTCCGTTCGACGATCGGGGCGACCTCCCGGGCGCGCAGTGCGGCCATCGTGGTGACGACGACGCCGCCGGCCTTGAGCACGCCGAGCCACGCGGCGACCGTCCACGGGTTGTTGGGCGAGCGGAGCATGACACGCTGCCCCGGAACCAGGCCGAGGTCCTCAGTCAGCACCTGCGCGACCTGGTTGGCCCGCGCCCGCAGCTCGCCGTACGACCAGACCTCCCCGGCCGGCGTACGGAGCGCCGGCCGATCGGCCCCGAACGTCGCGATGGGGACGTCGACGAGCTCGGTGGCGGCGTTGAGCCGCTCCGGGTAGCGCAGCTCCGGCGTGGTGAACTCGATCGTCGGCCACAGGTGGGCGGGAGGCAGGTGGTCGCGGGTGAAGGTGTCCAGGTGCGCAGAGGGGGCCGGCGGGGAGGTCGTCATCGGTCCAGCCGGTCGCGCAGGTCCGCGTCGGCGACGTCGGGCAGGTTGACGACGATGTTCTCCGGTGTGCGCGTGGTCATCCACACCAGCGGATCGGTCCGCGAGACGCTGCACTCGTTGCTGACCTTGCCGAACCACAGCCTGGTGGCCGGGGTGTGCTGGATGCTGACCCCCGAGACCCGGATGGCCCCGCCGGAATCGGCGGTGTCGACGTTCTCCGAACCGCCGCGCGTCACCACGGGAGCGACGAGGCCGCTGGGCAGTCGGTACATCGAGTCGTCGCCCTCGAGGCGGTACTTGCTGAGGTCGGGTTCCATGGGGGTCGGCTCCGTTCCGGTCGGTCGTGGGGTCGGGCGGTGGTGAGCTGGGCCATGGTGCCGCCGGCTTCACTGTCGGGCTCGATCGGTTCCACGTAGGCGGCGCTGGTCGGCAGCGTTCGTATGCCGAATTCTTCGCGGTCGTCATGGATTGTCAATAACGAGCCGAGGGGGACCCCTGTGCAGCCCAGCGCCGTCGAGTTCGCGCGTGGCGGTTGGAGAAGCTCGGACGCCTCTGTCGTGCGCCCTGGCAGAGCGTCAGGGGCCGGCATCAATGAGTCGGTACGATGACGGCCGTCGATACTACGTAAGGGAGCACACCAGGAGTGCGTCCGTGAGCGCGGAGGTGCGGCGCGGTCTCCTCGCCTCGACCAAGGTCGACGGCACCGCCGGGTACGCGTTGTCCCAAGAGGGCTACCAGATCCTGCGCGAGGGCGACCGGCGCATCTTCGAGCGGCGGCAGGCGACCACCGCGAGGGCTGGCTCCTGGCCGTCTTCAGCGTGCCGGAGACGGAACGCGACAAGCGACACCAACTGCGCTCACGACTGACCTGGCTCGGGTTCGGCACGGTCGCCGCGGGAGTCTGGATCGCGCCCGCCCATCTCCTCGACGAGACGCGCGACGCCCTCGAACGCCACGGGCTGAGCGCCTACGTCAATCTCTTCCACGCACACCATCTGGCGTTCGCCGATGTCAGGGATCAGGTCCCGGGTTGGTGGGATCTGGCTCGCCCACAGGACCTCTATGACGAGTTCCTCGAGCGTTACGATCCGATTCTGCGCGGCTATCGCGACCGCGTGGACATCGATCCGGCTCAGGCGTTCGTGGACCACGTCAGCGCTCTCACGGACTGGCGCCGTCTCCCGTACTCCGATCCAGGGCTTCCCGCCGAGGTGCTGCCGACGGACTGGAACGGGATGCGAGCAGCCGAGACCTTCTTCGAACTGCACGAGCGGCTCGCCAAGCCCGCACACAAGTTCGCCGAATCCGTCCTCAAGGGATAGCCGGCGACCTGTCGCGGGTTTCGCACTCCCGTCATCCCGGCCGGTCGCCGGGTGTTCGTCGTTGACCACCGGACCGTGCTCGTGGTGCGGTGCAGGCATGGCAGAGGAGCGGACCGCGGGCAGGAGCGCGGCGCACCGGTTCCCGGTGAGCGTCAAAGGCGTTGTGCTCGACCCGGCCGACCGGGTGTTGCTGCTGCGGAACGAGCGCGATGAATGGGAACTGCCGGGCGGCAAACTCGAGCTTGGGGAATCCCCCGAGGTCTGCCTGGCGCGGGAGATCCTGGAAGAGGCGTCCTGGCCGGTGACGATCGCGGCGATCCTCGACTCGTGGGTGTATCACATCGCTCCCGGGGCGGACGTGCTGATCGTCACCTACGGGTGCGAGCTCACGACCGACCGGCCGCCCCAGGTCAGCCATGAGCATGCGGAAGCCGCGCTCTTCAGCGAGACGGAGGTGCCGGGGCTGCGCATGCCGGACGGCTACAAGCGGTCGATCGGGGAGTGGTTCAGCCGCCGCCGTGACCATGCTCCGGCAACGTGAGGTCGGCTGTCTGTTCTCGGGATTGGCATGAGGAGTCTCAGAGATGAGCTAATATGGATCTATCAGCCCGGCTCGAGTACGTGACACCGTCTGGTGGCGCGGTCGCCGGGACCTTCCCAAAAGCGGGTTCAGGAGTTTTCGGACTTCGGTTGCCGTATATTGGGGAGGGCCGAGAAGTACCCCCGAGTCGGTCGATTCGACAAAGGGAAACGGATCGGTAAGATTGAGGAAACAAGCCCCAGACGGGAAGCTGGAAACAGTCTCCTAGACGGTGTGTGTCCGTTTCTTGAGAACTCAACAGTGTGCTAAAAGCCAGTGCCTTTATGGTCCTCGCTTGGCTGGGCTGATCTTTCGGGGTTGGTCTGGTCGGGTTTGGATTCCTTTGGCAAGTATGATTCTTGCCGGGATTTGTTTCGTCAGGGTTTGGCGGTCATCCTTCGCCGGATGGTCGTCGTTTGGCCTTAACGGAGAGTTTGATCCTGGCTCAGGACGAACGCTGGCGGCGTGCTTAACACATGCAAGTCGAGCGGAAAGGCCCTTCGGGGTACTCGAGCGGCGAACGGGTGAGTAACACGTGAGTAACCTGCCCCTAGCTCTGGGATAAGCCTGGGAAACTGGGTCTAATACCGGACATGACCACTGACCGCATGGTTGGTGGTGGAAAGTTTTTCGGCTGGGGATGGGCTCGCGGCCTATCAGCTTGTTGGTGGGGTGATGGCCTACCAAGGCGACGACGGGTAGCCGGCCTGAGAGGGCGACCGGCCACACTGGGACTGAGACACGGCCCAGACTCCTACGGGAGGCAGCAGTGGGGAATATTGCGCAATGGGCGGAAGCCTGACGCAGCGACGCCGCGTGGGGGATGAAGGCCTTCGGGTTGTAAACCTCTTTCACCACCGACGAAGCTAACGTGACGGTAGGTGGGGAAGAAGCGCCGGCTAACTACGTGCCAGCAGCCGCGGTAATACGTAGGGCGCAAGCGTTGTCCGGAATTATTGGGCGTAAAGAGCTCGTAGGCGGTCTGTCGCGTCTGCCGTGAAAACCCGAGGCTTAACCTCGGGCCTGCGGTGGATACGGGCAGACTAGAGGTAGGTAGGGGAGAATGGAATTCCCGGTGTAGCGGTGAAATGCGCAGATATCGGGAGGAACACCGGTGGCGAAGGCGGTTCTCTGGGCCTTACCTGACGCTGAGGAGCGAAAGCGTGGGGAGCGAACAGGATTAGATACCCTGGTAGTCCACGCCGTAAACGTTGGGCGCTAGGTGTGGGGTCTTTCCACGGATTCCGTGCCGTAGCTAACGCATTAAGCGCCCCGCCTGGGGAGTACGGCCGCAAGGCTAAAACTCAAAGGAATTGACGGGGGCCCGCACAAGCGGCGGAGCATGTTGCTTAATTCGACGCAACGCGAAGAACCTTACCAAGGTTTGACATCACCGGAAAACTCGCAGAGATGTGGGGTCCTTTTGGGCCGGTGACAGGTGGTGCATGGCTGTCGTCAGCTCGTGTCGTGAGATGTTGGGTTAAGTCCCGCAACGAGCGCAACCCTCGTTCCATGTTGCCAGCAACACCTTCGGGTGGTTGGGGACTCATGGGAGACTGCCGGGGTCAACTCGGAGGAAGGTGGGGATGACGTCAAGTCATCATGCCCCTTATGTCTTGGGCTGCAAACATGCTACAATGGCCGGTACAAAGGGCTGCGAAACCGTGAGGTGGAGCGAATCCCGAAAAGCCGGTCTCAGTTCGGATTGGGGTCTGCAACTCGACCCCATGAAGTCGGAGTCGCTAGTAATCGCAGATCAGCAACGCTGCGGTGAATACGTTCCCGGGCCTTGTACACACCGCCCGTCACGTCACGAAAGTCAGCAACACCCGAAGCCCGTGGCCCAACCCTTGTGGGGGGAGCGGTCGAAGGTGGGGCCGGCGATTGGGACGAAGTCGTAACAAGGTAGCCGTACCGGAAGGTGCGGCTGGATCACCTCCTTTCTAAGGAGCACTGCCACCAGCTCGCGGAACTGTCCGCGGGGTTGGTGCTGGCTCACTGTCGCAGGCGAATGTTCTGCGGGTGGGTCTGCTCATAGGTTGTGGAGCACTGGCTATTCGGTTCTTCTCAGTTCGTGTTCTTCGTTAGTACTGCCCGTTTACGGGTTCAGGAAAGCGCAGGGCGGGTTCTGGGAGGGCCGGGCACACTGTTGGGTCCTGAGGGAACGGGCGTTCACGCTCGGGCTTCTCAGGCAGAACCCCGGTCAGGGGTTCTCCGCGTTACAGGCTGATCTGGTCGCCATACCACATTGTTTCTCTGGTCTTCGGGTCGAGGGTTTCGGTGGTTTGGTGGTGGCTGGGGGTTGGTTCTGTCCGTGTTTTGAGAACTGCATAGTGGACGCGAGCATCTTTGTTCTTGTCGAGTGTGTTCAAGTTTTTTAGGGCACACGGTGGATGCCTTGGTACCAGGAGCCGATGAAGGACGTGGGAGCCTGCGATATGCCCCGGGGAGTTGGCAACCGAGCGTTGATCCGGGGATTTCCGAATGGGGAAACCTAGCACCTGTCATGGGGTGTTGCCTCCGTCTGAATTGATAGGGCGGTTGGTGGTAACGCGGGGAAGTGAAACATCTCAGTACCCGCAGGAAGAGAAAACAATAGTGATTCCCTGAGTAGTGGTGAGCGAAAGGGGATGAGGCTAAACCATGCGCGTGTGATAGCCGGCGGGTGTTGCGTGTGTGGGGTTGTGGGAGCATCTTTGTCTGGACCGCCGTCTGGGCGTGGAGTCAAAAAACAGCAGGATAGTCGAACGATCTGGGATGGTCGACCGTAGTCGGTGAGAGTCCGGTAGGCGAAATCTTGTTGTCTTCATTAGGTGTTTCCCGAGTAGCACGGGGCCCGTGAAATCTCGTGTGAATCTGCCAGGACCACCTGGTAAGCCTGAATACTCCCTGGTGACCGATAGCGGACTAGTACCGTGAGGGAAAGGTGAAAAGTGCCCCGGTGAGGGGTCGTGAAAGAGTACCTGAAACCGTGTGCCTACAAGCCGTCAGAGCTCCCGCATCCTCTTTGGGGGTGTGGTGTGATGGCGTGCCTTTTGAAGAATGAGCCTGCGAGTTATGGTGTGTGGCGAGGTTAACCCGTGTGGGGGAGCCGTAGCGAAAGCGAGTCTGAATAGGGCGCTCTTTAGTCGCATGCTGTAGACCCGAAGCGGAGTGATCTACCCATGGGCAGGTTGAAGCGCGGGTAAGACCGTGTGGAGGACCGAACCCACCAGGGTTGAAAACCTGGGGGATGACCTGTGGGTAGGGGTGAAAGGCCAATCAAACTCCGTGATAGCTGGTTCTCCCCGAAATGCATTTAGGTGCAGCGTTGCGTGTTTCTTGCCGGAGGTAGAGCTACTGGATGGCCTAGGGGGCCGACAAGCTTACTGAAGTCAGCCAAACTCCGAATGCCGGTAAGTGAAGCGTGGCAGTGAGACTGCGGGCGATAAGGTTCGTAGTCGAGAGGGAAACAGCCCAGATCACCGGCTAAGGCCCCTAAGCGTGTGCTAAGTGGTAAAGGATGTGGAGTTGCTGTGACAACCAGGAGGTTGGCTTAGAAGCAGCCACCCTTGAAAGAGTGCGTAATAGCTCACTGGTCAAGTGATTCCGCGCCGACAATGTAGCGGGGCTCAAGCACACCGCCGAAGCCGTGGCATCTCAGCAGTACCCAGGCGTACTTGTACGTCCAGGGGCTGGGATGGGTAGGGGAGCGTCGTGTGGGCTGTGAAGCGGCAGCGTGAGCTAGTCGTGGAGACCACACGAGTGAGAATGCAGGCATGAGTAGCGAATGAGGGGTGAGAAACCCCTCCGCCGGATGACCAAGGGTTCCTGGGGCAGGCTAATCCGCCCAGGGTAAGTCGGGACCTAAGGCGAGGCCGCGAGGCGTAGTCGATGGACAACGGGTTGATATTCCCGTACCCGCTGACACGCGCCCATGCTGAACCCACTGACACTAACATCGCAGACCCTGCTTGATCCCTTCGGGGGTCTTGCGTGGGCGAGTGGTGGACCTGAGGTGGTAGTAGGCAAGTGATGGGGTGACGCAGGAGGGTAGCTCAGCCCAGGCGATGGTTGTTCCTGGGGTAAGCATGTAGGGCGGCGTGTAGGTAAATCCGCGCGCTATTAAGCCTGAGATGTGATGCCGAGCCGATTTAGGTGAAGTGAGTGATCCCATGCTGTCGAGAAAAGCCTCTAGCGAGTGTGTCGGCGGCCCGTACCCCAAACCGACTCAGGTGGTCAGGTAGAGAATACCGAGGCGATCGGGTGAACTGTGGTTAAGGAACTCGGCAAATTGCCCCCGTAACTTTGGGAGAAGGGGGGCCCCTGCTGGTGACCGAACTGGCTTCGTGAAGCTGGTGGGGGTCGCAGATACCAGGGGGAAGCGACTGTTTACTAAAAACACAGGTCCGTGCGAAGTCGAAAGACGCTGTATACGGACTGACGCCTGCCCGGTGCCGGAACGTTAAGGGGACCGGTTAGCTGCCCTTGTGGTGGCGAAGCTGAGAACCTAAGCGCCGGTAAACGGCGGTGGTAACTATAACCATCCTAAGGTAGCGAAATTCCTTGTCGGGTAAGTTCCGACCTGCACGAATGGCGTAACGACTTCCCCACTGTCTCAACCACAGGCCCGGTGAAATTGCACTACGAGTAAAGATGCTCGTTACGCGCAGCAGGACGGAAAGACCCCGGGACCTTCACTATAGCTTGGCATTGGCGTTTGGAGCGTCTTGTGTAGGATAGGTGGGAGACTGTGAAGCCATCACGCCAGTGGTGGTGGAGTCGTTGGTGAAATACCACTCTGGTCGTTTCGAGCGTCTAACCCGCGCCCGTTTATCCGGGTGGGGGACAGTGCCTGGTGGGTAGTTTAACTGGGGCGGTTGCCTCCCAAAGAGTAACGGAGGCGCCCAAAGGTTCCCTCAGCCTGGTTGGCAATCAGGTGTTGAGTGCAAGGGCACAAGGGAGCTTGACTGTGAGACAGACATGTCGAGCAGGTGCGAAAGCAGGGCCTAGTGATCCGGCACCACCGTGTGGATGGGGTGTCGCTCAACGGCTAAAAGGTACCCCGGGGATAACAGGCTGATCTTGCCCAAGAGTCCATATCGACGGCAAGGTTTGGCACCTCGATGTCGGCTCGTCGCATCCTGGGGCTGGAGTAGGTCCCAAGGGTTGGGCTGTTCGCCCATTAAAGCGGCACGCGAGCTGGGTTTAGAACGTCGCGAGACAGTTCGGTCCCTATCCGCTGTGCGCGTAGGAGACTTGCGAGGGTCTGTCCCTAGTACGAGAGGACCGGGACGGACGAACCTCTGGTGTGCCAGTTGTACCGCCAGGTGCATGGCTGGTTGGCTACGTTCGGTCGGGATAACCGCTGAAAGCATCTAAGCGGGAAGCCTTCCTCAAGATGAGGTCTCCCAACCTTCGGGTTGTAAGGCCCCCAGCTAGACGACTGGGTTGATAGGCCGGAGATGGAAGCACCGCAAGGTGTGGAGTTGACCGGTACTAATAGGCCGAGTGGCTTGACACACACTTCTTCGTTCAAGAGCTGCGTTAAGCAAGAGATGTTCGCGTTCACTGTGCGGTTCTCGGGACACGGCCGGGAACTTACGACCCCCGTACGCCGGGTTCTGTTAGGCGTTTCGGTGGTTTTGGCGAAGGGGAAACACCCGGTCCCATTCCGAACCCGGAAGTTAAGCCCTTCAGCGCCGATGGTACTGCACTGGAGACGGTGTGGGAGAGTAGGACACCGCCGGACATTCACATAGATCAGGAAAGCCCGCCAGGCTAACGCCGGCGGGCTTTCCTGCGTTTGAGGGCGGACAGCAAGGCCATTCTTGACGGGACTCGCGGATTCAGGTCGTGGTCTTGTGCCCGAGTGCACGCCGACCCGAATCGAAACTGTGCAGCGCCGCGCCGGTCGCCGCCGCGACGGTGACCTCGAAGATCTGGTCCTCGGTGTGCCCGGCAGCGGTGAGCCGGTCGATATCGGTCACGGTGATCTTGTATGAGGCGTCGCGGACGGTTGTGGCGTAGGACTGCCACGGTTCGGGAAGCGGTCCGCCGCTCGCGGCGGCCGTGCGCAGCGCCGGGTCGGTGGTGCCCGGCACGTCCAGCACCGCATGGCGAAGGTTCTCCACGGCGTCGCCGTGGTCGATGGTCTCGCCGTCGGCGAGCAGGAAGCGTGGAAAGCGGTAGCCGAATCGGTGCAGCGCGCGGGTACCGCTGTGCAACTGGCCCTCACGAAGGGTGAAGCCGAACGCATTGGCGAGCCGGTTGATGATGTCGAACACCAGGTTGACGCGCAGCGCCTCCAGGACCGCGTGTTCGGGCAGGGTGGTGACCCCGGCGGCGTCGGCGCGGTCCGGTGTGCTGATGAGGGTGGCCAGGAAGTCGCGGACGGCGCGCAGTTCGGGCCGTGCCGATGTCGGATTGTCCGGGTCGATCTCGCCGTGGCCGGCAATCCGCGTGAGCTCGGCGTGCGTATCGATGCAGAAGGGGCATTGGTGCAGCTGGGCAGTGCACATCGCCAGGTATTCGCGTTCCCCGGCCGTCCAGTACGAGGGCCCGCGCATCGCGTCGGCGGTCAGCTCCAGCAGCGGGCGGGCGAGGAACCCCGGCCGGTAGAGCAGCATCTTCGTGATGTCCGGGCTGTCCACCCGCGACAGAGCCGAGGTGAGCGTGAGGAACAGCTTGGCACGGCGGCGGTGGCCGTGATCGAGAATAGACAGTCTCATCGGGTCTCCTCGATGCGGTCATTCGATATGCCAGGCTAGGCCCATGACGACCCTCGCCCAGCTTCGCAAGGCTGCCCTCTCCTATCCCGGGACCGCCGAGCAAGTCATCGGCTCAGGAATCGTCGCATTCACGGTGCACGAGAAGCGATTCGCGTCGTTGGGCAAGGACCACCTGGTGGAGCTCCGGCTTCCCGTGCCGGATGCGGACGAGGTCCTTGCCGCGCATCCGACAGCGCAGCGGCTGGCCCGCGGCGCGACGCCGGTCGGCGTATGCGTCCCGATCGGGGACATCAACGGTCAGCAGCTCAACCACTGGGTGCGTCGTGCCTGGCTTTCGCAGGCGCCGAAGCGACTGGCGGCGCGAGTGGCCGCTGGAGACACCGCGACGCCCGGTGAGGTCGGCGACCTGCCCAAGGCCATCGGAGCGCCCGCGACCCGGGCCCTCACCGGCGCAGGCATCACCACGCTCGCCCAGGTCGCCGCCCTGACCGACACCGAACTGCTGGCGATGCACGGCGTCGGCCCAAGGGCTGTTCGCATTCTCCGCGAGGCGCTCGCCTAAGCTCGCTGGTGCCGGGTGGCTCAAAGCGCCTGGCCTGAGAATGACCCTGCTCAAAGCGCCAACGACGAAGATCAACAGCTAGCACGGGGACTCGCCGGGTTCGCCGTCAGCCGGCCTCACCCAACTGCTCGGCGAGCCGCTCCAGGCCGCCCTTGATGAGCTGTCCATACTCGTCGTCGCCAAGCGCGCCGATCCCGGCTCGGGCCTGCTGGAGGTGCTCACGGGCGCGATCGAGATCGCCCAGCTTGCCGTAGCACTCGCTCAAGTTCAGGTGCAACGATGGATACAAGCCCGCCACCGGAAGCGTCACCCCGACTTGCGCCACCCGCTGATCGGTGACCCGATCGGCGGCGGTGAGCGCTCGCAGATCCCACATCAGCTCCTGGTGCACGTCGTCTTGCACGTCGGCCATCGAGTGGGCAAGGACGCAAACATGCAGCGGGTCGCCTTTCTCGCCGCCGATGTCGTCCCACTTCTGCGCGAACAAGCCGCGAGCGGCTTCACGCCGGCCTTGGTGGTGATGCAACTCCACCCCCTGGCCGATTCGGGTCATCGTTGGATCGGTGGTCATCAGCGGCTCCTTCACCCGTCGCGGGTAACCGCGGTCAGCCTACTTTCCTGACGTTCGCCTGGGAGGCGGCCATGGTCTCTCGCCGTATGATCAGGGCGGAGTTCCTTCTGCGGTATCTCAGGGTGATCGTGTGTCGGTGAGTGGAATATTGACTCGAATTCCATCTGATTTTTGGGCTGTTCAATATGTCGGAGCCCGGTATCCGGGATCACGCGCCGTGGCCGAGCATCCTGGCATCGCCGATGGTGCCAACTGTCAGTTGTTCGCCTATGAAGTACTTAGACACTTCGGGCTTGAGGTGCCTGCGTTTCGATCAAGCGAGTTGTGGGCCGACACGGAGGCGACGAAACGCGTCTCGGCCGCCCGGCCGCTGGATCTGATCCTCTTCAACGCCACCAGCGACGCTTGGGGCGCTCATGTCGGTATCTGGGCCGGTCATGATCAGATCCTTCACCTCAGTTCTGAGATCGGGCATCCGGCTGTGTGGCGCATGAATGACTTTGCTGCACGGGACCGGTACCGAACCGTGATCGGCATCAAACGCGTCATACGCCTGGTTCGCCTGGCGTAGGTGCCTGGGTCGGCGAGTCCGGCGTTCGGACCGGGCCGAGATGTCGTCTCGGCCCGGTCCGTCGCCACTCGTCGCGCCGCCAGGCGCGGCGGCGTTCAGCTCTGCGTGCAGGGGGGTGGGTCGGCCGGCGGCTCGGCGCCCTTGGGGACGGTGGGAAGCTCGGCGTGCTTCACCGTGTATCCCTTGCCGGAGTCGTACGTCGTGAACGGCGCGGGTGCCAGGCCCATGCGCAGGCAGCGGCCGTCGACGGCGCCCCAGGAGAACCCGATCCGGTCGTACCGGTGGCCGCGCGGGTCGGCGTAGACGCTGAAGGCCATACGCGTGCCGTCCGCCTCGCCGATGACGCCCTTGCTGGTCCCGGACACGACCGCGACGGGGCCCGCGGTCATCAGGTAGTCGACCTTCACGGTGCCCCAGTAGTGCCGTACGACGCCGTTCGAGTCCGGAATGGGGTGATCGAACCGTACGGTGCCGTGAGCGGCCCCCATAATCATTTTCTTGCCGTCGAACCGGAACGCGTGGCCGTGCGCGTCGACGACGAACCGGCGGAGGGGGTTCTCCGGGTCGAGCGGGTATCTCACCCAGGCGTCACCGGTGACGTGACCTTCCTTGGGGGAGGCGGGGGCGGCGTGCGCCGTGGCGCCCGTCAGCAGGACGATGCCGCCGATCCCGGCCGCCGCGACCCGGGCGTACAGATGTGCCATTTACGGCTCCTCGAGAGCGTACGGGCCGTGTTGCCCGTGTCTCGAAACTCGCAGAACGCCCGGTCTCCGGCCTCACCCGGACGATCGAGCTCGCTGGCCCGCCGGTGGAGGCCCGATTCCCTCGCCCGGGGGACCTGGACGACCAACCGGGCGTGACCGCACAATCGGGGCCGTGAACAGTAGGACGAAACGGCGCCTGTCCGATGCGGAGCTGGACGCGCTGGCCCGGCGGGCCCTCGGTGCGGGCGTGACGGCGTCGACCGAGCTGACGGACGGGTTCGCCAACGCGGTGTGGAGGCTCGCCCTCGACGACGGCCGCGAGGTCGTGCTCAAGCTGTCCCCGCCTCCGGAGCTGGAGCAGCTCAGTTACGAGCGCAACCTCCTGCGCATGGAGGCCGAGGCCTATGGGCTGGCCGCGGCGGCGGGCATACCGGTGCCGACGCTGCTGGGCGCGGTGTTCGACGACCCGGTGCTCGGCGGGGACCACCTGCTGTTCGGTGCGCTCGACGGCGTCTCGTGGAACGCCGTCAAGCCGACCGAGGAGGATTCGCTCCGCCGCGAGCTCGGCCGGCACCTCGCACGGCTGCACACGGTCACCGGAGACGTCTTCGGCTACCCGTACGCGGGGATCACCGGTGCCACGTGGCGCGAGGCGTATCTCGCGATGGCCGGGGCCCTGCTGGCCGACGTCGATCGCTACCCGACGCCCTTGCCGCTGCCGGCCGCGGAGATCGGCGCGGTGCTCACCGCGGCCGCGCCCGTCCTGGACGAGGTGGTGACGCCGCGCTTGGTGCACTTCGACGTGTGGGCGGGCAACGTCTTCCTCGACCTCACCGCGACGCCGCGGATCCAGGCCATCATCGACCACGAACGCGCGTTCTGGGGCGACCCGCTGGCGGAGTTCGTCACGCCGACCGTCTTCGGTGACCTGCGCGAGGACGACCCGCTGCTGGCCGGCTATCGCGAGGTGGCTCCGCTGGAGCTGACCCGGCGGCCCACGTCCGGCTCGATCTCTATCGGGCGTACCTGTACCTGATCCTCCTGATCGAGAACGGACCCCGGCAGTACCCGGAGGAGGAGTACGCGCGTGTGCGCGATCTCGCCACCGTCTCGCTCGCGCAGACGCTCGACCGTCTCTCCGTCCGCCGCGACCTCTAGGGGCTTCAGGATCAGGACATGATGCAAGAGGCTTGCTATTGCAAGCTCTTTGCAAGAAGCTGGGGCTCTGCCGTCGCCCAGACGTGGAGCCTCGCCATGCCCCATCTGCTGCCGGACAACGGACCGCAGCGCGCCATCGCCGCCACGAACTTCGTCAACACCATCGGCAGCGGCCTCTATCTGACCGCCGGGGTCCTGTACTTCACCCAGGCGGCCCACCTGCCGGCGGCCCAGGTGGGGCTCGGACTCGGCATCGCCGGGTTCGTCTCGCTCGCCGCGGGGATCGCCGTCGGCCACCTCGCGGACACGCGCGGAGCGCGTGGCGTCTACGCGACCACCCTCGTCGTCCGAGGGCTGGCAACGGCCTGCTTCCTGCTCGCGCACAGCTTCTGGCCGTTCGTCCTCGCGGTGTGCGCGGCCACCGGGGCGCACGCGGCCGAGGACGCCGCGCGCAGTCCGCTCATCCGGCGTCACGGAGGGGACCGGCCTCAGGAGTTCCGCGCCTACCTGCGGGCCGTGACCAACATCGGCGTTTCCGTCGGCGCCCTTCTGGCGGGCTGGGTCGTGCAGGTGGGCACGCACACGGCCTACGAGATGCTGGTCATCGGCAACGCGGTGACCGTCGGCGCCTCCGCGGTGTTCCTGGTCTTCCTGCCGCCGGTGACGTCCGGTCACGCCGTCGACGGCCCTCGCCGGCTCGCGCTGCGGGACCGGCCGTACCTGCTGATCACGGTGCTGAACGGCATCATGGCGATCCAGTTCAAGGTGCTCACCGTCGCGCTTCCGCTCTGGATGATCCAGGCCACGACCGCCCCACGCTGGCTGATCTCGGGCACCATGCTCACCAACACCGTCATCGTCATCGCGTTCCAGGTACGAGCCAGCCGCGGCGTCGACTCCCCGACGGCCGGAGGGGTCGCCTACCGGAGGTCGGGTGTCGCCTTCCTCGTCGCCTGCTCGCTGTTCTCGCTGTCCGCGGGGGTGCCGGCATGGGCCGCCGCGACGCTGCTCATGACGGCGGTGGTGATCCACACGGTGGGCGAGCTGTGGCACTCCGCAGCGGGATTCGAGGTCTCCTTCGCCCTCGCCCCGGAGCACGCGACCGGTCAGTACCTGGGCGTGTTCGGCTTGGGCACCGGTCTGGCCGAGACCCTCGGGCCGACCCTGCTCATCTCCCTCTGCATCACCTGGGGGCGTCCGGGGTGGTACGTCGTGGGAGCACTGTTCGCCCTGACGGGCCTGGCGGCACCGCTCGCCGTCCGCTGGGCGGGGCGCCATGAGCACGCGCGGCAGGGTGAAGTCGCGGCACTAGCCGCCTGAGCCCGTCCCGTCGCGGTGGCCGATGACCCGGAACCAGATCTCGGTGCAGGTGGTGATGGCGCGGGCCAGGTCGGGAACCGGCTGAGACGCCGCCTGGTAGAGGGCGCGTTCGGTCATCCAGCACAGCGTGTGCGCCAGGGCCGCGGCGTCGGCCGGGCCGTCGCCTTCGGGGACGCCGGCGCGGACGAGAACGCCGGTCATCACCTTCGCGAAGGTCGCCACCGTGGCGGTCCACAGATCGCCGATCTCCGGGATCACGGCCGCGTAGTCGACGGCGGTGCGCATCACCCGGCCGTGCCGGCGCCACATGTCCGCGGTCCGGTCGATGGCGTGCTCGATGGCCTGGTGCGGCGGAGTGGTCTCGTCGTCGGGGAAGACGGTGGCGTCCTGGGTGAGCGTGTCGAGCGTACGGGCGACCAGTGCCGTCAGCACGTCTTGCTTGGAACCGAAGTAGAAGTACAACGACCCCCGCGAGATCCCGGCGCCTTTGGCGATGGCCTCGACGGTCATCGGCTCGACACCGTCCCGCTCCAGCAACTCCTCCGTCGTGCGCAGGATCGCCTGCTCGCGCAGGTCGCCCTTGCGCGGGGTGTCGCGCCGCCTCCGCGCCGTCCGCTCCGTCGCCATGAGGCCGAGGATACTGCGATCGGCAGATAATCGACGCTGTGTTGAGAAAAATCTGCGTTGTGTAGAATCGAAGGTGTGTCGGAAGGAGCCGATCTCATGACCAGGACTTTTCTCATCACCGGTGTCAGCAGCGGCCTGGGGCGGGCGTTCGCGCACGGGGCGCTGGACGCCGGCCATACCGTCGTCGGCACGGTCCGCAGGCAGGACGACGCCGACGCCTTCGCCCGGTCGGCGCCGGGGCGCGCGCACGCGTGGCTGCTCGACGTCACCGACGACAAGGCCGTGTTCGCGCTGGTCGAGGAGGTGGAAGCCGGCATCGGGCCGATCGACGTCCTGATCGCCAACGCCGGCTACGGCCTCGAGGGGGTGTTCGAGGAGACGCCGCCGGCGGACCTGCGGGCCCAGTTCGAGGTCAACGTCTTCGGCGCGGCCGCGACCATCCAGGCCGTCCTGCCGTACATGCGGGCCCGCCGCGCCGGACACATCTTCGCCGTCACCTCCATGGGCGGGCTGATGACCGTGCCGGGCATGTCCGCCTACTGCGGCAGCAAGTACGCGCTCGAGGCGATCGTCGAGACCGTGGGCAAGGAGGTCGCAGGGCTCGGCATCCGGGTCACCGCGGTCGAGCCCGGGTCGTTCCGTACCGACTGGGCGGGACGGTCGATGGTGCGCGCCGAGCGGTCCATCCCCGAGTACGACGAGGTGTTCACCCCGCTGCGCGAGGCGCGGCAGGCCGCCAGTGGCCGTCAGCTGGGCGACCCGGCCAAGGCCGCGGCCGCGATCCTGCGGGTTCTGGACGCGCCCGACCCGCCCGCCCACCTGGTCCTCGGCTCCGACGCGCTGCGCCTGGTCGCCGCGGGCCGCGCGGCGGTCGACTCCGACATCCGCGCCTGGGAGGACCTCGCGCGCTCGACGGACTTCCCCGACGGCCACCAGATCCGTTGACGCCTGCCGGCCGACCCCACGTACGCCTCCTCGGCGGATATTCGATGGTCAAGGTCGTCGAGGGTGACGAGACTGAGCCCCTGCCGATGGAGGGAGAACGCGTGCGTACGGGCAGGCGGTCGACGTTGACGCTGTGGCGTCCGGTGGGGCCGGCCGAGCTGGCGTTGGTGCGCGCGTCGGGGTGGCGGGCATGGCCACCGCGGCTGCCCGATCAACCGATCTTCTATCCCGTCCTGAACGAGGCGTACGCGGTCAAGATCGCCCGGGACTGGAACGTCCCGGCGTCGGGTGCCGGTTTCGTGACGCGGTTCGAGGTCGACGCGGACTTCGCGCGGCGCTATCCGGTGCGGCGAGCGGGTGGCCGGACCATCACGGAGCTGTGGGTGCCGGCCGAGGAGCTCGCGGAGTTCAACGCCCATCTGGCCGGCCCGATCGACGTGGTCCGGGCGTTCCACGCTCCCGGCCACAGGCCGCTGGCGGTCCGGATCGCCGAAGCCGCCGCGGGCCGGGAGTCCACCGCCGAGGTGACGGCGATGCTGTCGGTCACCGGAGCGGACACCTGGATCGGACTGGACCGGGCGTTCCGCACCTTCGCCGTGATGTACGGCGGCGGTACGGGGACGGTCGTGCCGCCGGACGAGCGGCTGGCATCCCTGGTGGCGGCCTGTTCCCCGGACGGCCGCCGAAGGGAGTCCACGCTGACGGAGGCCGCGTTCCGTACGGACGTGCTGCTGCCCGTTCTCGTGCTGCGGACCGCCGACTGGGCGCCCCAGGTTCGCGAGCAGGCGCGACGGTCCCTGACCGCCGCATTGCGGGCGGCGGACGGGCCCGCGTTGCTGACGGCCGCCGCCGTCGCGGTCGCGATCGGATCGTGGGCGCGCGGTGGCCATGCCCGGGAGGCGCTGACGGCGGCGCTGCGCTCGGCGTCCGACGAGACGCTCGCGGCGGGCCGCGCTCACCGGGACCTCAGGTTGCGGCGTGCGGCGTACCGCGTGTGGCTGGAGGCGGGCCGCGGCCGGCCCGGAGAGGTCATGGACGCCGCGCTGAGCGAGCCGGATCCGGTCTGCCGGGCACTGTGCGCCGAGCGGCTGCACACCGAACCCGACGCCGTACCGGTCGCTCAGCTGTGGGAATGGCTGTCCGCCGACGCACCTCGGCACGTACGGCTGGGAGCCTATGAGCGGCTGCGCGCATCGGACACCTGGACCCGCGTGCACGTCGACCTGCACCTGATCGCCGCCCGTGACGCGGACCTCGGTGACCGAGCACACGCCGATCTGATCGCCTGGTCGCGAGGCGCCGCTGCGACCGCTTACCGCATGCCACCGGAGAAGCTGCTGCCGAAGCTCGAGTCTCTGCTGGACACGGCCGAACCCGCGGTCGGAGCCGAGCAGGCCCGTCGACTGCGGTGGCATCTCGGCATCGGCTGATCGGGCGACGACGAGGCCGATTCCAGACGTCGCCTCGCCCGGTCAGCCCTTCCCGATTTACGGACGGTCAGCGGGCCGGCGCGGCGGAGGACCTGGGGGAGGCCTGCGGGCCGTACGCGGTCAGGAACCGGTCGCGGAAGGCGTCCATCCGCCAGACCGGGGCGTGCGGGCCGGGCCGGAGACCGCCCTGCCAGCCCCACCCGGAGATACGGTCCAGTACGGCGGGGTCGCGGGCGACGATCGTGATGGGCACGTCCCGGTCGGCGCCCGGCCCGGTGACGAGCGGAGTGGGCTGGTGATCGCCGAGGAAGACGAGCACCAGGTTCTTGTCGCCATAGGTCTCCACGTAGGAGATGAGGGTGTTCAGGGAGTACTCGATCGAGCCCCGGTACGCCGCGCGGATCCGGGACAGACTGCGCCAGACGGCGTCCGGCCGGTCGCCGGCCGCGGCGATCGGGCCGAAGACCGAGCCGTCGCCGACGCTCTTCCAGTCGACGAGCCGAGGCGTGGGAGCCCAGGGCGCGTGGCTCGAGACGAGCGGGAACTCCGCCATCACCGGGGCACGGTGCGGGGCCGCGAGCTCGGAGCGCTGGAGGACCGAGAGGGAGTACTGGTCCGGGGGAGTACCCCAGTTGAACGGCGGCCCGTGGTACCCCATGTTCCAGTGGTCGAAGATCCGTTCGTAGCCGTAGAACGACGAGCCCTCCGGCCAGGGGCGGGTGTTCCCCGGCTCCATCGCGACGGTGCGCCAGCCCGCGCGCCGGAAGGCCGTGCTCAGGTTGAAACGGTCGCCCTTGACCAGGGTGTCATGTCGCTGCTGGTTGTCGACCCACAGTCCGGACAGCAGCGTCGCGTGCGCCAGCCAGCTGCCGCCGCCCGCCGTCGGTGAGGTGAGGAAGGCGCTGCGCGCACCGAACCCGGCCGCGGCCAGCCGGCGGGTCCCGGCATCGAGGACCGCGTCGACCTGCGGCGCGTACGTCGGGTCCTCGACCGCGTCACGGCCGTAACTCTCGACGAACGCCAGGATGACGTCCTTGCCGCGCAGCCCGGTCAGCAGATTCCGGCCGGGGGTGCCGCGGAACGCGTCGGCGGCCTCCTCACGGGCGAACGTCTTCCTGTCCCGCAGGCCGGCGAGCACCTGCTCCGAATGGTCGTACGCATGCCCGGCGACCGGCACACCCGGCACGATCCGTACGCCGAGGACGGCGAAGGCCACCCAGGCGACCGTGAGCACCGCGACGGTGCGGGTCGCGGCGGTCCTGTGGCGGACGAGCCCGCGGCTCAGGCGCAGCACCGACCTCGCCGCGAGCACGAGCAGGCCGGCGGCGAGCACCGCGATCGCCGCGACGGCGCCGATCGCGCCGGCCTGCCCGGCCGACGTCCGGACGAACTCCAGGCCGGCCGAGAACAGGGGCCAGTCGTACGCCGGGTTGAACGGCCGGGCGAGAACCACCGAGAAGCCCAGGTCGAGCAGCTTCACGATGGCGAGCAGACCGACGGCGACTCCGAGGAGCGCCGCCACCACCCGTCGCGCCCGCGCCGGCAGGACGAGGACGAGGGCGGTGCCGACGAGTCCCTCGAGCGGGATACGGACGAACGCGGCCGGCGTCAGATGACCGAAGTCATCCGGGACCAGGAGCGCCGACACCACGAACAGGCAGGCCAGCGCGGTGACCACCCGACCGGCGATGGGCCGCGCCGTCCGCCGTCGCGCGCTCTCGCCTTCGCCGCCGCTCTCGGTGGCGTCCTGCGTCGGGGGCTTGTCCGCGTGCCCGCCTTCTCCGCCTCCGTCCCTGTCACGGTCGTCCCGGTCGCCGTCGTCCTCGGTCGAGTTCTGCGTCAGGGGCTCGTCCGGGTCATCGGCGTCCGTGCGGCCCGTGCCGTCATCGGCGACGGCGTCGACAGACGAGTTCTCCGAATCGTCGTCCGGCGTCGAACCGTTATCCGGTGTCGGACGGTCGTCCGGCGGCTTCTCCGAACCGTCCGCCGGCGCCGAACCGTCCGCCGGCGCCGAACCGCCGGCGAGCGCCGAACCGTCGGCCGGCACCGAACCGTCGGCCGGCACCGAACCGTCGTCCGGTGTCGGACGGTCGTCCGGCGGCTTCTCCGATCCGCCCTCCGGCGCCGAGCCGCTGGCCGGGCCCGAACCGTCGTCCGGTGCCGAACCGTCGTCCGGTGCGGGGCGTCCGTTCGGGGCCACCCGGGCCTGAGCCGTCGGCCGGCGGAAACGGGTGAAGAACGACACTCCACAGCTCCTCAGTGGGGAGTCCGGTGACATCGGGCATCGGCGCCGGCCCGTACCGGGCGTCGAACGGCGGCGCCGACTATATCCACGGACGGCTTCCAGGGGTGGTTCACGCGTCGATCCCGGCATCGCCGAACCGGCGCGGCACCGGGCGTACGGTCCGCGCCCGCGTGAGCCTCGGCCATGCCCTCACCAGGGTCGGCCACAGCAGCACACCGGCGCCGGGAAGGCTCGCGACGAAGGCGAGCACCCCGTACACCACCGCGATGGTGAGGCCCTGCGTGGCGCCCAGCCCCGCCGTGCCGAACGCCAGCGCCGCCATTCCTTCGCGCGGTCCCCATCCGGCGACGTTCACCGGCAGCCCCATCGCCAGCAGCGTCACGACCATCGGCGGGAGCAGCCGGGCGAACGACGCGGTCGATCCCGCCGTACGCGCGGCCACCAGGAAGAGGACCAGATGCCCGGCGAACGCAAGCACCGACAGCAGGACGACGCCCGGCCAGGCGTCGCGGGCGAGCAGGCCGCGCCGCAGATCGCGAAGGGAGTCGGCGGACGCGCGCCGCCATCGCGAACCGCTCCGCGTCCGGCGATGCCCGGCGATGACCGCGACGACCGACACGACGAACACCGCCGCCGTGACCGCCGTCCCGGCGATGGTGAGGGCCTCGCGGAACCGCGGCGGAACGACCATGGGCCGGGCGGCCAGCACCACGCCGGAGACGGCGACGACCACCACCTGACCCGCGGCGCGTTCCAGCACCACCGCACGGACCCCGCGGCCGACGTCGCCCTCCTGCCTGCCGTGCCGCACCGCGCGGTGCACGTCGCCGAGGACGCCCGCGGGCAGCACCCCGTTGATGAACAGCGCGCGATAGTAGTCCGCGACGCCGTTCCGCAGGGGCAGCCGGAGACCGAGCCGCCAGGCCACGAGGCACCAGCGCCAGGCGGTGAGCACCGTCGTGATCAGGCCGATCGCCAGGGCCGCGCACACCGCGCGGAGATCGATCACACTGAGTCCGTCCAGGACCGCCCGGGTTCCGAGTCGCCACAGGAGCAGGCCGATGACACCGGCGGCGGCGAGCGTGCGGAGCCAGGCCCAGGCGGCGCGCTTCACGATCGGCCCGCCGGAGGAAGCGCGAGAAGGTCGTCGTGGCCGATGACCACCCGGAGCGCACCGGCCGCGCACGCGGCGAGACGCCGGCGCAGGTACGCCTCGGCAGGGTCGGCCAGGTCAGGCCGCTGCTCGACGGCGGCCGCGACCCAGCCTCGGAGCCACTGCGCGGTCAGCTCGGCTTGCGCCGGCCCGAGCCGCCAGGGGCTGGGCCGACGGTGGACCACCATGCCCGACCGTTCGAACGCGGCCGCGGCGGCGTCGGCCGCGTCCGGGCCGAGCAGGCGCCGGACGGCGGGCCCGGACGGCCGGGATGCCGTGTCGGTACGGGCCGGCAGGGACGGTTCGGATACCGCGTCGGCAGACGGCTCCCGTGGCGAATCGGCCGCCGCGTCGGAAGGGGCCTGCTGGGACGGATCGGGCGCCACCTCGGGCAGGGCCTGCTGAAACGGATCGGGTCCCGCCCCGGGAAGCGCCTGCTGGTACAGATCGGGTCCCGCCCCGGGAGGGGCCTGCTGGGACGGATCGGGCGCCGCCCCGGGCAGGGCCTTCTGATACGGATCGGGCCCTGCCCCGGGCAGGGCCTGCTGGGACGGATCGGCTGCCGCCCCGGGAAGCGCATGGGACGGATCGGGCGCTGAAGAGGTCTGCGGGGAACGGATGACGGGGGCGGTGCCGCCGCCGACCGTACGGCGCTGGTGGTCGTCGAAGGCGGCGGCGAGTTCCGCGTCGAGGGGGTCGGCGGGGAGGAATTCGACCCTCCCGGCGACGGTCAGTGTCAGCAGCGTGGGGCATCCCGCGCCTGCGCACGCCGAGGCGAGCCCGGCCACCTCTTCGGCGGTGAGCAGGTCGAGCAGCGCAGACGCCGTCACCAGCGACGTACCGGCGAGATTCGTCGCGCGGAGGCCGGTGGCGTCGCCCTGTTCGAGCGTGACCGTGACGGGCGCGCCGTCGGCGGCCGTCTCCGGCGGGCGCGTGGCGGCCTCGGCGAGGAGGGCCGGATCGCGGTCGTGCAGGATCCAGCGCTGGGGACCGGGCAGCCGTGCGGCCAGCCAGCGTCCCATGGAGCCCGTGCCGCACCCGAGATCCCTGATGGTCAGGGATGCGTCGGCCAGAGACGGGATGAGGAGGTCGACGAGTTCGGCGTTGCGGGCGGCCGCGTCCGCGTCCTCGCGTAGGTCCAGCCATTCGACGGCGTAGCCGGTGACCGCGGCCTCGCTCACGCGCCGCTCCGAAAGACCGCCGCGGCCGGAGGGCGGCCTTGGCCGCCACTTCGCGGGGACCGGGGGCGGGCTCGGCCGCCGGTCGCCGTACCTCCTCGATTCGAGCGCCATGCCCTCTTACACGATCATTCGCGGCGATCGGTTCAACACCGTTCTGATTCTCCTCCGGTGCCGGCCGGTAGCCGGATGCGGGGTGCTGGACCATCGCCGACTCTGCCCCGTGCTGACGGGCGCTCCGTGTCGGAGTAGATTCCGCCGAACCGTTTCGGCCTCCGATGCGTGTTCCCCTAGGAGGTGGTGCGGAATGCTCGTGAAAGACATGGTTGAGGTAGTCGACCGGATCGAGACGGAACGACCCGGTCCAGTCCGCGTCGCGCATCGAGCGACCGGCCGGCGACGTCTCCCGCCGGGCCCGCTGGTCGGGGCGATGGCGCAGCCGGTGCTGTTCGCCGTGCTGGCGGTGACGACGGGGCTCGGCCTGGTTGGCTGGCTGGCCGGCGTGGCGTATGCGGCGACGCTGGGGGTCGTCCTCGGCCGCGCCCTGCGCCGCCACGGCCGGTGGTCGCTCGCCCCGGCCGACCACGTCACCCTGGTGCGGGCGCTGCTCGTCGGGTGCGTCACCGCGCTCGTCGTGGACTCCGTACGCACGCCGGCGCCGATCGCCCCGCTGGTCGCCATCAGCGCGGTGGCGCTGGCCCTGGACGCCGTCGATGGGCAGGTGGCCCGGCGCACCGGGACGGCGTCCCCGCTGGGCGCCCGTTTCGACATGGAGATCGACGCCTTTCTGATCCTCGTGCTCAGCGTCTTCGTCGCCACCTCGCTCGGCGCGTGGGTGCTGGCGATCGGTGCCATGCGTTACGTCTTCGTGGCGGCCGGGCTGCCGCTGCGGTGGCTGCTCGCGCCGTTGTCGCCGCGCCGTTCCCGTAAGGTCGTCGCCGCCCTGCAGGGGATCGTGCTGACGGTCGTCGCCGCAGGCGTGCTCCCTCGCCCGGTCGAGATGGCCGCGACGGGGCTGGCCCTGGCGGCGCTGGTGTGGTCGTTCGCCGCCGACATCCGCCGGCTCCACCGGATCCGCCGAGCGGCCTGACCCGCGCCGCCTCCCGGCCACGCCGGGAGGTTCGAATTATTTCACTCAGGTTACATCGGCCCAATGGTGTGGCGGACAACAAACCCCCTGGCCAGGGCATATGCCTCGTCGGTTCGGTGACCAGGCGTAGCCGCGGTTATCGAAACGTTATCTGTTAACTCTCTTGACTGTTGCGGGAAAGAGGTTCACCTTCTCTCTCTGAGAGCGCTCTCAGCAGGCAGCTCCGCCGGTGCCCGACGGCATCCGGCGGAGGTTCCGACCGTCCCCGCCACATCGCGGCGCCGTCCGCGCACCCGGTCGTGCGCCGCGTCTCCCTCGGCCAGAAAGGGAGCCCTCATGCAGTCCGTCCCCCGCTCGGCGGTACGCCGCCGTACGCCCGCGCACGTCCTCCTCATCGCCATGGCCGCGATCACGCTCCTCGCCGGTCAGCTCGCCTTCATCGCGTCGCCGGTCAGGGCCGCAGCCTGCGGCGGATCCAACGTGGCGCTGAACCGGCCCGCGACCGCGTCCTCCACCGAGAACTCCGGCCTGCCCGCCTCGGCCGCCGTGGACGGCAACGCCGGTACGCGCTGGTCCAGCGCCTTCAGCGACCCGCAGTGGCTGCAGGTCGACCTCGGGTCGTCGCAGCAGATCTGCCAGGTGGCGCTCACCTGGGAGGCGGCGTACGCCACGTCCTTCCAGATCCAGGTGTCGGACAGCGGCGCCGGCGGCTGGACGACCATCTACAGCACCACGACCGGCACCGGCGGCATGCAGACCCTCAACGTCAGCGGCACCGGGCGGTACATCCGGATGTACGGCACGGCCCGCGGCACCCAGTACGGCTACTCGCTCTGGGAGTTCGCGGTCTACAGCGGGACGACCACGACGCCGCCGCCGGACTCGTTCTGGGGTGACACGAGCACCATTCCCGCCGCCAAGAACGTCCTGATGTTCAAGATCCTCAACCGGACGAACGGCAAGTACCCCGACAGCCAGGTCTACTGGAGCTGGGGCGGCCAGACGCACTCCATCGCCGAGCAGCCGTACGTCGACATGCCCGCGAACTCCGCCGGCCGGATGTACTTCTACCTCGGCTCGCCGACCGGCCAGTACCGGGACTTCATCGAGTTCACCATCGGGGCGGCCGTGTTCAACGGAAACACGACGCGCGTCGACGGGTTCGGTCTGAAGCTGGCGATGCGACTGCACGCCAAGGACGGGTACGACGCGCAGGTGGGCGAAAACCAGGCCACCTTCGCCGAGGACCGCGCGGCGACGTTCCAGCGGTTCCAGAACGAGGTGCCGGCCGAGTTCAAGCACCTGGCCACGGTCCAGGCGCCCTACTACATCCCCGCGCCGGGCGGTGACGGCGACTTCCGCGCCGGCGGACAGTACGCGAACTACTTCACGAGCTACGCCCAGTCGGTCGGCGTGAACGAGAGCACCTCGAACATCACCGGCTGCGCGGGCTCCCTGGCGAACAATCCCGGCATGTGCTCGGCGCTGAACCGGCACGTCGCGCAACTGCCCCAGTCGCAGTGGTCCGACCCGAGCCAGTACTACAAGGCGGCTCCGGCCAACTACTACGCCAAGTTCTGGCACGACCACGCGATCAACCACCTGACCTACGGCTTCCCCTACGACGACTACGCCGGCCAGTCCTCGTTCATCTCCCACGGCGACCCGCAGTACCTGCTCATCGCCGTCGGCTGGTGACCGGAACGCCCCCCGCCGGGACCCGGCGCGGCACTCCCTACGGCTACTCGCTCGGGGAGTTCCAGGTGTACGGGTCCTGAGCGGCGGGCTGCGGGCGGCGGCCACGGCCTCGCGGCTACGCCGACTCGCGGACGACCAACTCGGTGGGCAGCGTGACGATCGGCTCGATCTCCTCGCCGGCCACCAGCCTCAGCACCTGACGGGCCATCCGGCGGCCGATCCCGTCGATCGGCTGCCGGACGGTCGTGAGCGGTGGTTCGGTGTCCCGGGCGAGGTCGATGTCGTCGAATCCGACGACCGCGACGTCGTCCGGGACGCGCCGCCCCACGCGGCGCAACGTCTGGAGTGCGCCGCTCGCCATCAGGTCCGACGCGGCGAACACCGCGTCGAGGTCCGGTTCGTCCGCGAGCAGCCGCCGCATCGCCTCGGCGCCGGAACCGGTCGTGAAGTCGCCGACCTCGACGATGGGCCGCCGCCGCTCCTCCCGTAGGGCCGCTCGGTAGCCGGCCAGCCGGTCGATGCCGGCGACCATGTCCGGCGGGCCGGCGATGGTGGCGATCCGGCGGCGCCCCGTACGGAGGAGGTGGCGGACCGCGGCGACCGCGCCGCCGTGGTTGTCGACCCCGACGTACGGGACGGAGACGGGACCCAGCGGCCGCTCGTTGCACACCACGGGGATCCCGATCCGGGTCAGCGCCGCGGGCAGCGGATCGGCGTCGTGCAGGGAGGCGAGCAGCACGCCGTCGACGTGGTGCGCGGCCGCCGACCGTTCGACGCGGGCGCGGCTCGCGGCCGACCCGGCCAGCATGAGCACGAGTTGCTTGTCGGCGGCCTCCAGCTCCTGACCGACCCCGTGGACGAGACCGGCGAAAAAGCGGTCGGCGGAGAACACCCGGGTCGTCGGCTCGGGCACCACCAACGCGATCAGGTCGGTGCGCCGGGTCACGAGGGTCCGTGCCGCGAGATTCGGCACGTAGCCCAGCTCCTCGATGGCCCGCCGCACCGACTCCTCGCTCGCCGTCCGTACCGGCAGGCCGTTGACCACCCGCGACACCGTCGCCCGCGACACACCGGCCCGCGCCGCGACGCTCTCCAGCGTCGGCCGTTCGCCCTCTGGCCGCCCCATCCGGGATCCCTTCTCTCCGCCGCCGGGCGCACACCGGCGCGCGAGCCCCCGGTCATCGTCGTGACCGCCATCGACCACCGTCAACCCGCCTTCACGCCGGGAGCTATGGCCGCGCCTGTCGTTGTTTTTCAGTGATTTGTTTGCTTATTGCGCTGAGGTGTCGGGGGAGTTACCGTCCCTGTAACACGCCTCACCCCGCCATCCGACCCCGCCCCCTCACGGCCCTCCATCCGGACCACCTCGCGTGCCGGGCGACCGCACCGGCCCGTGCGGCGAGGTCCGATGCCGGGTCCCGCTCCCGCGTGCCGTCTCGCCGCCTCCGCCCCGTCACGTCGGCGAGACGAGCGGACCCCTCCAGGCCCGTGACCTCATGGGGCCTCACGAGAGTGAGCAGCCATGTCCCACAAGCCCGCCAGACGCAGGGCTCGCCTCCGCGTCCTCCTCAGCGCCGCGCTCGCCGCCGTCGGCATCGTCACGGTGTCGGCGAGTCCGGCCGCCGCGGCCGCGAAGGGCGGTGTCGGCGCGACACTGCCGTACGTCGAGGTCCAGGCCGAGAACTCCGCCACCAACGGCACGGTCATCGGCCCGAGCGCCGCCTACAACACGCTTCCCGCCGAGGCCTCGTACCGCAAGGCCGTGACCCTGCAGGGGAGCGGCAAGTACGTCGAGTTCACCACCCCGGTCGCCACCAACTCGATCGTCTTCCGCTACAGCATCCCGGACAGCTCGAACGGCTCGGTCTACACCGCGCCGCTGTCCTTCTACGTCAACGGGACGAAGCAGACCGACTTCACGCTGACCAACGCGTACAGCTGGTACTACGGCGGTTATCCGTTCACCAACACGCCGGGGAGCAACCCGCACCACTTCTACGACGAGGTGCACCGGCTGTTCTCGACGACGTACCCGGCGGGCACGAAGTTCCGGCTGCAGGTCGACGCGGGGAACACCGCCTCCTCGTACACGATCGACTTCGCCGACTTCGAGAACGTCGCGGGCGCTCTGTCCCAGCCGTCCGGCTCGGTCTCGGTGACCGACAAGGGCGCCGACCCGACCGGTAACGCGGACTCCACCGCGGCGTTCAACGCGGCGATCTCCGCGGCCGGGTCCGGCGGCACGGTCTGGATCCCCGAGGGAACCTTCAAGATCCCGGGTCACCTGGTCCTGAACAACGTCACGATCAAGGGCGCGGGCATGTGGCGCTCGACGGTCGTCGGCGCGGCGCCCGGCTTCTACGGCAATTACGCGCCGAACGGCAGCAGCGGCGTCCATCTCGCGGACTTCGCCATCTTCGGCGACGTCCAGGAGCGCAACGACGGCGCCCAGGTGAACGGCATCGGCGGCGCGCTGAGCAACTCCACCGTCGACCGCGTCTGGATCGAACACGAGAAGGTCGGCGCCTGGATGGACGGGCCGATGTCCAACCTCACCTTCAGCGGCATGCGGATCCGGGACACCACGGCGGACGGCATCAACTTCCACGACGGCGTCACCGGGTCGAAGGTGACGGGCAGCGACCTGCGCAACCTCGGCGACGACGGCCTGGCGACCTGGTCCGACACCAACGCCGACGCGAACGACTCCTTCGACCACGACACGGTGCAGTACCCGATCCTCGCCAACGGCATCGCCATCTACGGCGGCCACGACAACACCGTCGCCGACAACCGGGTCATCGACGCCGGCCTCACCCAGGGCGGCGGCATCCACGTCGCCCAGCGCTTCTCCTCGACGACACTCGGCCGCACCGACGTCCTCCGCAACACGATCATCCGATCCGGCAGCCTCGACCCGAACTGGAACTTCGGCGTCGGCGCGCTGTGGTTCGACGCGCGGGACGCGGCGATGAGCGGCCAGGTCAACGTCGACGACCTCCTCATCCAGCAGAGCCCGTTCGAGGCGATCCAGTTCGTCTCGGGCTCCAGCATCACGAACGTGTCCATCAACAACGCGACGATCCAGAACACCGGAACCTGGGTCGTCCAGGAGCAGGTCGGCGGCTCGGCCAAGATCACGAACAGCACCGCCACCGGGACGCAGGCACCCGCGCCGATCTACAACTGCGGCGTCGGGTTCACGCTGACCGACGGCGGCGGCAACTCCGGCGTCTTCGACTCGACGGCGTGCCAGAACATCACCAATCCGACCTTCCCGCCGTACCTGCCGGACAACGGCTCCCAGATCTCGATCAGCCCGACCTCGGTCGGCTTCGGTTCGGTGGCCACCGGCTCGTCCAGCGCCGCCCAGAAGGTGACCGTCACCAACAGCGGCACCGCCGCGGCCCCCGTCGGCTCGATCAGCACGAGCGGTGACTTCGGCCAGACCAACGACTGCGGAAGTTCGATCGCCGCCGGCGCGTCCTGCACGGTCAGCGTCACGTTCACGCCGACGGCGACGGGGTCGCGCACGGGCAACCTCACCATCACGGCGTCCGGCGTCACCAACACCGTCCCGCTGTCCGGTACGGGCGTGGCACCCGGGCCGATCCTCAGTCCCGACCCGGCCGCCCTCTCCTTCGCCGGAACGATCGTCGGCGGATCCGCGCCGACGCAGGCCGTCACGGTCACCAACACGGGCACCACCTCGGCCACGATCTCCGGCGTCGCCGCGAGCGGTGACTTCGGCCAGACCGACAACTGTTCGACGCTCGCGGTCGGCGCCTCCTGCACCGTGACCGTCACGTTCACCCCGAGCGCGTCCGGCACCCGTACCGGCAACGTCACGATCACGAGCAACGCCAACAACAGCCCGACGACGGTCGCCCTCACCGGCAGCGGCATCGGCACCGACACCAACATCGCCCGGGGCAAGTCGGCCTCGGCGAGCAGCGAGGTGAACAGCAGCTTCACGGCGGCGAACGCCACCGACGGGGACGCCAACACCTACTGGGAGAGCGCGAACGGCTCCTTCCCACAGTGGCTTCAGGTCGACCTGGGCGCCGACTACACCATCGGCAAGGTGACCCTGAAGCTCCCGCCGTCGAGCTCCTGGGGCACGCGCACGCAGACCCTCTCGGTGCTCACCAGCACGAACGGCTCCAGTTTCGGCACCGCCGTGGGTTCCGCGACGTACACCTTCACCTCGCCGACCAACGTGGTGAACATCCCGACCCCCGCCGCGAACGCCCGCTACGTCCGCGTCAACGTCACCGCCAACTCGGGCTGGCCCGCGGGCCAGGCCTCCGAACTCGAGGTCTACCCCAGCGGCGGCAGTTCGCCCGGATCCGCGAAGCTGAGCGCCGACCCCACCTCGCTCACCTTCGGCGACCAGGCCATGAACACGACCAGCGCGGCGAAGGCCGTGACCATCACCAACACCGGCACGGGGGCGGCGTCGCTGTCCTCCGTCGTGACCTCCGGTGACTACGCCATGACCAACGACTGCGGTAGCTCCCTGTCCGCCGGCGCGTCCTGCACCGCCGACGTGAGCTTCCGGCCCACGGCGGCCGGCACGCGGACCGGCACTCTCACCGTGCACAGCGACGCGACCAACAGCCCGACCACCGTCGCGCTCACCGGGACCGGCACGGGCTCCTCCTCCACCGACCTCGCGGCCGGCAAACCGACCAGCGAGTCCAGCCACACCGACGTCTACCCGTCGAGCAACGTCACCGACAACGACCAGAACACCTACTGGGAGAGCGCCAACAACGCCTTCCCGCAGTGGGTCCAGGTCGACCTCGGCTCCGCCCAGAGCGCGAGCCGGATCGTCCTGCAACTACCGGCGTCCTGGGGCGCGCGCACCCAGACGCTGTCCATCCTCGGCAGCACCGACGGCACGAACCTCACCACGATCAAGTCGTCGGCGAACTACACCTTCGACCCGTCGAGCAACAACACGGTCACCATCCCCATCACCGCGACGACCCAGCGCTACTGGCGGCTGAACTTCACGGCGAACACCGGATGGCCCGCCGGCCAGGTAGCCGGCTTCCAGATCTGGAACGGCTGACCCGCGCGGTTTCGGGGTGGCTCCCGGACGAGGGGCCACCCCGAAGACCGTCTCGAATAGGCCCGGTACGTGGCACGCGATCGGGGCGGATCCGGGTGGGTAGCATGCGAGCATGCCGCCCACCCGCGAGCACGCCGAGCTCAAGCTGCAGCCGTTGCCGCACGCGCGGCGGTCGCTGGCCGAGCAGGTGATCTCCGAGGTGCGCCGGGCGGTGCACACCGGCGCGATGGTCCCCGGTCGGCTCTACTCCGTCTACCAGGTGGCCGAGCAGCTCAACGTCTCCCGGAGCCCGGTGCGCGAGGCGCTGCTGCGGCTCGCGGAGGCGGGCCTGGTGCAGGTCGAGCGCAACCGGGGCTTCCGCGTCGTGCTGCCGCACCCCCGGGAGATCGTCGAGATCTTCGGCGTACGACTCGCGCTCGAGCTGCCCGCCGTCCACCGGGTCGCCGGCGGCGATCCGGCCGGGCTGACCGAGTCGCTGCGCGTGACCATGGAGGAGATGGCCGCGGCGGTGGAGGCCGGTGACGAGACGCTGTTCTTCCACCTGGACCAGGCCCTGCACGACCACATCCTGGTCGCGGCGGGCAACAGCCGGGCCCGCGCGATCGTCGGCGGCCTGCGCGACACCATGCGCATCCTCGGCACGTCGACCGACGACCGGTCCCGCACGCTCCGGCAGGTGCACGAGGAGCACGAGCCGATCGTGGCCGCCGTCGCCGCCGCGGACGCCGAAGCCGCCGTACGCGCGATGCGGGCGCACCTGACCAACACCGGCCTGATCCTGGCCCGGCAGGCGGCCCGGGCCCAGGGCGAGCCGGTCGACGTGGACGCGCTGTGGGCCTCCATCGTCGACCAGCCTTGATCAGGGCTCCGCACCGGGCGCTTCGGGCGCGGGACCAGCAGGGGTCCGGCGATCCGCGGCGAGGTCGCATGTAACATGCTACTCATGGATCGGGCTGCCACCCTCGCGACCGAGCTGCGGCGACGCGGCCTCACCGACGTGCTCACCGACTCCACGTCGCGGTCGGCGTTCTCCTCCGACGCCTCCCTCTACCGGGTTCCCCCGCTGCTGGTCGCCCGGCCCCGATCGGCCGAGGACGTGGCCGCCGCGGTCGAGCTGTGCGCGCGCCACGAGATCCCGCTGACCGCCCGCGGTGCCGGCACGTCGGTCGCCGGCAACGCCGTCGGCCCCGGGCTCGTGCTGGACTTCAGCCGCCACATGCGGAAGGTGCTGCACGTCGACCCCGAGGCCCGGACCGCGGTCGTTCAGCCCGGCGTCGTCCAGGCCGAGCTGCAGCGGGCGGCCGCCCCGCACGGGCTGAGGTTCGGCCCCGATCCCTCCACCCACACGCGCTGCACGATCGGCGGCATGATCGGCAACAACGCGTGCGGCTCCCGGACGCTCGGCTACGGCCGCACCTCCGACAACGTCGCCGCCCTCAAGGCCGTGACCGGCAACGGCACCGCGCTCGACCTGCCGGCCCGGCTGGGCGAGCCGGGGGCGGGCGCTCCCGCCGAGCTCACCGCGCTGCACGACCTGGCGAACGCCCACCTCGCCACGATCAGGACGGAGTTCGGCCGGTTCGGGCGGCAGGTGTCGGGCTACGCGTTGGAGCACCTGCTGCCGGAGCGGCGGTTCGACGTCGCCCGCCTGCTCGTCGGCAGCGAGGGCACCCTCGCCGTGCTGACCGAGGCGACGGTGACGCTCGTGACCGACCCGGCGCACCGGGTCCTGGTCGTGCTCGGCTACGACGACATCGCCGCCGCCGGAGACGCCGCGCCCAGCGTGCTGAAGCACCTGCCGACGGCCTGTGAAGGCATCGACGCGCGCATCGTCGACGTGGTGCGTACCCGGAAGGGGCCGGGCGCGGTGCCGCCGCTGCCGGGCGGGGCCGCGTGGCTGTTCGTCGAGGTCGCGGGGGACGACGAGGCCGAGGTGCTGGAGCGGGCCGGGCGGGTGGCCGCCGGCCACGATGACGCCCTCGTCGTCACCGACCCGGCACGGGCCGCGGCGCTGTGGCGGATCCGGGAGGACGGCGCGGGCCTGTCCGGCCGCAGCCCCGCCGGGCTGCCCGCGCACGGCGGCTGGGAGGACGCGGCGGTGCCTCCGGAGATGCTGGGCCGCTACCTGCGCGACTTCGAGGCGCTGATGGGCGAGTTCGACGTGACCGGCCTGCCGTACGGGCACTTCGGCGACGGCTGCCTGCACATCCGGATCGACTGGCCGCTGGACCGGCCGGAGGGGCCGCAGCGGTTCCGCGGCTTCCTGGAGGCGGCGGCCGGGCTGGTCGCCGGGTACGGCGGTTCGCTGTCCGGCGAGCACGGCGACGGCCGCGCCCGCAGCGAGCTGCTGCCGCTGATGTACTCCGAGGCGGCGATGGACCTGTTCGGCCGGGTGAAGGGCATCTTCGACCCGGGCGACGTGCTGAACCCCGGCGTGCTGGTGCGGCCCCGACCGGTCGACGCCGACCTGCGGGTCCCCGCCGCCCGCCCCGTACGGAAGAACCTCGCCCTGGCCTACCGCCACGACGGGGGCGACTTCGGTCAGTCGGTGCACCGCTGCACCGGCGTCGGCAAGTGCCGCGCGGACAACACCGCCTCCGGCGGGGTGATGTGCCCGTCCTACCTGGCCACCCGGGAGGAGAAGGACTCCACGCGCGGGCGGGCCCGGGTGCTGCAGGAGATGGTCAACGGCTCGCTGGTCGACGGCGGATGGCGCTCGCCCGAGGTCCACGAGGCCCTCGACCTGTGCCTCTCCTGCAAGGGCTGCGCCTCGGACTGCCCGACCGGCATCGACATGGCCGCGTACAAGTCCGAGGTGCTCCACCAGAGCTACCGGGGCCGGCTGCGCCCGGCCTCCCACTACTCGCTCGGCCGGCTGCCGCTCTGGGCGCGGCTGGCCGGCCGGATGCCCCGCGTCGTCAACGGCATGCTGCGGGTGCCGGGCCTGCGGCGGGCGGCGCTCGCGGTCGCCGGGGTGGACCGGCGGCGCAACCTGCCCGAGTTCGCGCCGCGGACGTTCCGCGACTGGTTCGAGCGGACCCGCGGCGACCGCCCGGCGGACGGCCGGCCGGTCATGCTGTTCGTCGACACCTTCACCGATCACTTCGCACCGGAGGTCGGCCGCGCGACCGTCGCCGTGCTGGAGGCCGCGGGCTACGCGCCGCGGATCAGCGAACGCCGCCAGTGCTGCGCGCTCACCTACATCTCCACGGGTCAGCTCGACGCGGCCAAGAAGATCCTGGGCCGTACGGTCGCCGAGCTGGCCGAGGCCGACATGCCGATCGTCGGGATGGAGCCGTCCTGTACCGGGGTGCTGCGCTCGGACGCGCTGGAGCTCCTCGACGAGTCGGTGGCGGCCCCGGTGGCGGAGCGGACCCGCACGCTGGCCGAGCTGCTGGCCGAGACGCCCGGCTGGCGACCGCCCTCGTTCGACGGGACGACGGTGGTCGCCCAGCCGCACTGCCACCACCACGCCGTCATGGGCTGGGACCAGGACGCCCGGCTGCTGCGCGAGGCGGGCGCGGACGTCCAGCGGCTCGGCGGCTGCTGCGGGCTGGCCGGCAACTTCGGCGTCGAGAAGGGCCACTACGAGGTGTCCGTGGCGGTGGCCGAACACCAGCTGCTGCCCGCGCTCCGCGACGCGGACGAGGAGACGGTCGTCCTCGCCGACGGCTTCTCCTGCCGCACGCAGATCGCCGACCTGTCGCCCCGGCAGGGGGTCCACCTGGCTCAGCTCCTCGCCGAACGGCTGGGCGACTAGTTGCTCAACCCCGTCCACCTGCGCACGCTGACCGCCGTCGTGGACGCGGGGTCGTTCGCCGACGCGGCCCGGCGGCTCGGCTACACCGCCTCCGCGGTCTCCCAGCAGATCGCGGCGCTGGAGCGGGCGGTCAAGATGCCGCTGTTCGAACGCGGAGCCCACACGATCACGCCGACACCGGCGGCCGTCTACCTCGTACGGCGGGCCGTCGACGTACTGTCCGCGCTGGACGCGCTGGAGGAGGACGTCCGCGGCATGAGCGCGGGGCGGATCGGCCGGCTGAGGCTGGGCAGCTTCCCCACGGCGAGCCAGCGGCTGCTGCCGATCGGCCTCGCCGCGTACGCCCGGTCGTACCCGTCGGTGGAGATCCTCCTCGACGAGGGCGAACCCGACGAACTCCTCCCTCTCGTACGCGCGGCCGAGCTCGACCTGGCCCTGGTCTACCGGTACGACCTGGCGCCGAGGGCCTGGCCGGAGGATCTCGAGGAGATCCCTCTGCTGGAGGAGGAGCTGCTGCTCCTGCTGCCCGAACACCATCCGCTGGCCGCCGCCGAGGCGGTCGCGCTCGCCGATCTGCGGCGTGCGACGTGGGTGGCCGCCCGGGAGGGCACCGCCGGCGCGTCCTGCCTGAACCGGCTGTGCGCGCAGGCGGGATACCAGCCCCAGCTCGACTACCGCAGCAACGACTACAGCGTCATCCGCGGCTTCGTCCGGTCCGGCCTCGGCGTGGCGCTCGTCCCGGCGCTCGCGCACCAGCCGAGCGAGGGCGTGGTCGTGACCAGGCTCGACGGGGTGGAGGCCCGCCGGCGCGTCGTCGCGGTGTACCGCCCGGCGGCCGCGAACCCGGTGGTGACGGGCGCGGTGGAGGTGCTGCGTCAGGCGGGGGCCCGGCTCGCGGGCGAGCTTCCCGGCGTCTCCGCGCAAGCGTGACCGCGGAAGCATAAGAACTTCTTCGGCCACGCCCACAGATGGCGGTGCTCGACCGCTTCCATCGGCTCGGCGCGCTCCCCGATGCTGGACGCACCGATCGAGACGAGAGCCGGAAACGCCGTCTGTGACGACGAGAGGTGGAAGCACCGCCGTGCGCGACGACGAGAGGTGGAAGCACCGCCGTGCGCGATGACGAGAGGTGGAAGCACCGCCGTGGCCGATGACGAGAGGTGGAAGCAGCGCCGTGGCCGATGACGTCTTCGCACTCATGGACGAGTGGGGGCCCGAGAAGGTCGTCTGCGTGTCGGACCGCAGATCCGGCATGCGGGGAGTCCTCGTGCTGGACAACACCGCGCGCGGGATGGGCAAGGGCGGCACCCGGATGAGCCCGACCGTGACCGTCGGCCAGATCGCCCGGCTCGCCCGCACCATGACCTGGAAGTGGGCCGCGGTCGACCTGTTCCACGGCGGCGCGAAGGCCAGCATCGTCGCCGACCCCGCCGCGCCGAACAAGGAAGAGATCCTGCGCGCCTTCGCCCGGGCGCTGGCCAACGAGGTGCCGAAGGAGTACGTGTTCGGCCTCGACATGGGCCTGACCGAGAACGACGCCGCCATCCTGCTCGACGAGCTCGGCGACCGTGGCGCGGCCGTCGGCCTGCCCGGCGCGCTCGGCGGTCTCCCGTACGACCAGCTCGGCGTCACCGGATACGGCGTCGCGGAGGCGGCCGACGCCGCCGCCACCGAGCTCGGCCTCGAACTGCGCGGCGCTCGCGTCGCCGTCCAGGGCCTCGGCGCCGTGGGCCGGGCCGCCGCCCGCCGGCTGGCCGAGCTCGGCGCCGTCGTGGTGGCCGCGTCCACCGCGTCCGGCTGCGCGCACGACGCCGACGGCCTCGACGTGGACCGGCTCCTCGCGCTCAGCGCCGAGTTCGGCGACGACTGCGTCCGCGAGTACGGTCGGCCGGCGCCACCGGAGCGGGCCCTGACGGTGGACACCGACATCCTCGTGCCGGCGGCCCGCGAGGACGTGATCGACGACGGCGTGGCCGAATCGACCACCGCCAAGCTGGTCGTCGAGGGGGCGAACCTCCCGGCCACCCCGGAGGCTCGCGCCATCCTGCACAAGCGCGGCGTCGCGGTGGTGCCCGACTTCATCGCCAACGCCGGCGGCGTCGTCGCCGCCGCGCACTCGATGGACGCCCGCCACTCGCCCTTCCCGGTGCGCCCCGACGACGTCTTCGCCATGATCTCCACCAAGCTGCGCGCCAACGCGGTCGCGGTGCTTCAGGAGTCCCGTCGGGAAGAGATCACCCCGCACGAGGCGGCGTACGCGCTGGCCCAGAGCCGCGTCCGCGAGGCGATGGTCCTGCGCGGGCGCGTACCCGAGCGGGCCTGAGAGGAGAGACCTGCCGATGAGCCGTGACCTGCCCTCTCGTGCATCGGTGGTCATCATCGGAGGCGGCGCCATCGGCGTCGCCTCGGCCTACGAGCTCGCCGCGGCCGGGGTGACCGACGTCGTCCTCATCGACAAGGGCCCGCTGGGCTCCGGCTCGACCTCCAAGGCCGCCGGGGGAGTGCGCGCGCAGTTCTCCGACCGGGTCAACATCGAGCTCGCCGCACGCAGCCTGGAGACGTTCGACGCCTTCGCCGAGCGGTTCGGGCAGGAGATCGACCTGCACAAGTCCGGCTACCTGTTCCTGCTCGACTCGCCGGACGCCGTCGCGGAGTTCGAGAAGAACATCGCGGTCCAGAACGACCTCGGCGTCCCCAGCCGGATCGTCACGCCGTCCGAGGCCGCGGAGCTGTCGCCGCTGATCGACACCGACGGGCTGCTCGCCGCCGCCTACTCGCCCACCGACGGGCACTGCACGCCCGAATCCGTGGTGCTCGGCTACGCGAGCGCGGCCCGCCGCCACGGCGCGCGCCTCCTGCCGCACTGCGCCGCGACCGGGATCGAGACCGCGGATCGCCGCATCGTCGCCGTCCGGACCGAAGGCGGCCGCATCGAGACCGACGCCGTGATCTGCGCTGCCGGCGCCTGGTCGCGTGCCATCGGCGAATGGGCGGGCGTCGACCTGCCGGTCACGCCGCTGCGCCGGCAGGTCCTGGTCACCGAGCCGATCCCCGACCTGCCGCCGACGGCGTTCACCATCGACTTCGCCACCTCCTTCTACTTCCATCCCGAAGGCCGCGGCCTGCTCCTCGGCATGTCCGACCCCGAAGAGACCCCGGGATTCAAACTCGACCGGTCCGACGCCTGGCTCCCGCGCCTCGGCGAGGCCATGGCCCGCCGCGCCCCCGCCCTGCTGGACGTCGGTTTCGGTACCGGGTGGGCGGGCCTGTACGAGGTGACGCCCGACCACAACGCGCTCATCGGCACCGCCCTCGACCGGTTCATCTACGCCACGGGCTTCTCCGGCCACGGCTTCCTGATGAGCCCGGCCGTCGGCGAGGTCGTCCGCGACCTCTACCTTGGCAGGGAGCCGTTCGTCGACGTCACCGGCTTCGACGCGCGCCGCTTCGCCCGTACCGGGGCCAGGCCCGAGCTCAACATCGTCTGACGAGAGGAAGAACCCTGATGGTGACCACGCTGCCCGGCGCAGACGAACTGGCCGCGCTGGCGCGAGACACCGCCAAGCGCTGTGGTGTGGACGTGGACGCGCTCGGCGCCAAGGTCGCGACCACCTCGCCGATCAACGGCGAACGGCTGGCCGCCGCGACCTGGGTCGACGCGGGTGCCGTCGACGCCGCCGTCGCGCGGGCCGGGGAGGCGTTCCTCGCCTGGCGCCGCGTGCCCGCCCCCGTACGGGGCGCGCTGGTGAAGCGTTTCGGCGAACTGCTCACCGAGCACAAGGAGGACCTCGCCACCCTGATCAGCCTGGAGGTCGGGAAGATCACCTCCGAGGCGCTCGGCGAGGTCCAGGAGATGATCGATATCTGCGACTACGCGCTGGGCCTGTCCCGCCAGCTGTACGGCCGCACGATCAGCTCCGAACGGCCGGGCCACCGCCTCATGGAGACCTGGCACCCGCTGGGCGTCGTCGGCGTGATCAGCGCCTTCAACTTCCCGGCGGCGGTGTGGGCGTGGAACACCGCGATCGCGCTGGTGTGCGGCGACCCGGTCGTGTGGAAGCCGTCGGAGCTCGCGCCGCTCACCGCCCTGGCGAGCGCCGCCCTGCTGGACCGCGCCGCGGCCGAACATGGCGCGCCCGCACACCTGAGCCAGGTCGTCATCGGCGGCCCGGAGGTCGGCGAGGCGCTCGTGGACCACCCGGGCGTCGCCCTGGTCAGCGCCACCGGCTCGACCCGGATGGGCCGCGCGGTCGGCCCACGCGTCGCGGCCCGCTTCGGACGGTCCCTGCTGGAACTCGGCGGGAACAACGCCGCCGTCGTGTGCCCGTCGGCCGACCTGGACCTGACCGTCCGCGGCATCGTGTTCTCGGCCGCGGGGACGGCGGGCCAGCGCTGCACGACGATGCGCCGCGTCATCGCCCACACCGACGTCATCGACACGCTCGTCGACCGCCTCGCCCAGGCGTACGGCCGGCTGCCGATCGGCAATCCGATGGCACCGGGCACGCTGGTCGGGCCGCTCATCAACGAGCGCGCGCACGAGGCCATGCGGGGTGCGCTGGACGCCGCGGTCGCCCAGGGCGGGACGCTCGTGGCCGGCGGTGGGCGCAGGCTCGCGGATCAGGCGCCGGGCGCGTACTACGCGGAGCCGGCGCTGGTCCGGACGCCGGAGCAGACCGCGATCGTGGCCCAGGAGACGTTCGCGCCGATCCTGTACGTCATGCCGTACGAGCGTCTCGAGGAGGCCATCGCGCTGAACAACGCGGTGCCGCAGGGGCTGTCGTCCAGCATCTTCACCCGCGACCAGGCCGAGGCGGAGCTGTTCGTCTCGCCCGAGGGCTCCGACTGCGGCATCGTCAACGTCAACATCGGCACGTCCGGTGCCGAGATCGGCGGCGCCTTCGGCGGCGAGAAGGAGACCGGCGGCGGCCGAGAGTCGGGCTCCGACGCCTGGCGCGGCTACATGCGCCGCGCCACCAACACGATCAACTACTCCGGCGAACTGCCCCTCGCCCAGGGCGTCGAGTTCGACGCGTGAACGGGTGCGCCCGGCCCGCCGTGGCGGGCCGGGCGCGATATCCGCGGTGTGCGCAGGCCGTCAGGCCGGGCAGGGCCTCGGCTGGGCGGAGCGGACATGGAATCCGAGGTCGCCGATGGACTGGCCGCGGGCGATCTCGCGATGCTCCCCCTGGAACTCCGGGTGCCGGTAGAGGCACCAGGAGAAAGGACTCTGGTTCTGCGCGCTGCGCGCCGGCGGGGCCAGGAACGGCTCCTCGTGATGGAGCAGGATCAGCTCACCATGACCCTCCGGTCCGCTGAAGGCGCACAGCACCCCGAAGACGCGCGGGCACGGCAGCGGCGGGTCGGCATGCGCCGCCGAGGCGGGCACCGTCACCCCGGCCGCGACGACGGCCCCGGCCATCGTCATTGAAACGCGACGGACGATCCTGTTCATGGTCCTCCTTGGTGCGGGGTGTATTTCGACACTGCGATTTATAGCAGAGAGTGAGCGTCAATAAGCGAACAGTAGTTACTGCTGGTCGAGTGACGTGATGGTCACTCGCGTGACACTGGCTCCCGAGCGCCAATACGGGTTTGCCACGATGTGCGCGATGCGACTCACATGCTTATTTAGTGGTGGCTCAAACGAGGCCAGGGTTCCTTGATCCGTTGATTGGGCACACAACCGCCGATAAGAGGACAGGGGAAAGATGGCAGAGCAACGCAGCCACGCGAAGAACGGCCGGGGACGGATCCGGCTGGGCGCCATCTCCATGGCGTCCGTCGCCGCGCTGGCGGTGACGGCACCGGCCTACGCGTCGCCCGGCCGGCCGAACACGTCGAGTCCAGGAAATCACGCTTCGGCGCCCGACATCGGGGCGAATGCGAAGAGGCACACCACGACGCTGTGGCTTCACGACACCTCAGCACGCGTCTGGAAGACCTGGTCCCGGTACCACGGAAAAGGCGGCAACTACCAGGGTCAGTTCGGCGCATACCGCATATCCAAGTACGTCTCGGTCTGGGCGGAGATCCACTGGAATTCCGGCAAGACTCAGCTCGTAAGAGTGAAGGTCGGCTCGAAGCACACTTACCGGGGTGCGAAATCGGTCTACCTCCGACTGTGCGGCGATTACGAATGCAGCGCATGGTGGTAGAGGACACCGTCAATGTGCGATCGTGACGCTCTCGCGTTCGAGGAAGCGGGCGGCGACGACGGTGCGGCGGCCTCGGCGGTTCGCGTCCAGGGGACGGCCCATCTGGGTGAAGAGCTGCTCGGCCGCCGCGCGGCCCATGTCGTACGACCTCTGGACGACGACCGAGATCCGGGGGCGTACGAGTGTGGTCCACTCGAGGTCGTCGAAGCCGAGCAGGGAGATGTCGGCGGGGATCGCGATGTTCCGTTCGGACAGGAGCTCGAACGCGCTCTTGGTCATGTTGCCGTCGGCGGTGAACAGCGCGGTCGGCGGGTGTTCGAGGTCGAGGATCGCCTCGACCGCGTGCTCGCGGCGCCTGGGCTCGTCGTGCGGGACCAGGGCGATGAGGTCGCGGTCCGCGTGGAGCCCCGCCGCGGACAGCGCCCGGAGGTAGCCCCGTACGCGCTCCAGCGACGGCCGGGAGGGGCCGGTGACGCTCGCCCGGACCTTGCCGATCCGCAGCATGGGAGGCTCCGCCGGCTGCACCGAGCCGAGGAAGGCGATGCGGCGGTGGCCGAGGCCGATGAGGTGGCCGATCGCGGCAGCGGTCGCCGCCTCGTTGTCGGCGACGACGCTGTCGATTCCGCTGTCGCTGAGCCGGCGGTCGAGCGAGACGACGGGGACGCCGGCCTCGGTGGCGGCGTCGATGTGGGCGTGTTCGCGCACCGAGGCCGGGGTGATGACGATGCCGTCGACCTTGTGTGACAGCAGGACGCGGGTGGCCTGCTGTTCCTGGCTCAGCCGGTCGTCGGTGTTGGCCGTTCGGCACGTCAAGTCGACTGCGCCATCGGAGAAGTACCCTTGGCCGGTGTTCTCGTCTCAAGGCCCGTCTCTGCGTGAACTGGCGATCCAGGCGCTGTCCTCGGTCGAACGCGGCTACGACCTGCTCGCCCCGAAGTTCGACCACACGCCCTTTCGCACCCCCGAGAGCCTTCTTGAGGCGACCGCCGACGCGCTGCGCCCGCTCGCGCCGTTCGACCGGGGACTGGACGTGTGCTGCGGCACCGGCGCGGGAATGCGGGTCCTCGAACCCCTGTGCCGAGGACGGATCACGGGCGTCGACTTCAGCGCCGGCATGCTCGCGCAGGCGCGCGGCGCCCACCCGGACGCCGAGTGGATACGAGCCGACGTACGGACCCTGCCCTTCGCCGAGACCTTCGACCTGGCGGTCAGCTTCGGAGCGCTCGGGCACTTCCTGCCCGCCGAACGACCCGCGCTGTTCGCCGGGGTGTACGGCGCGCTGCGGCCCGGCGGGCTCTTCGCCTTCCCGGTCGGCGGGCCGCCGCCCCTCACCTCGGGCTGGTACTGGGCGTTGCTCGGATTCGACCTGGCCATGCGGGCCCGCAACGCCGTGTGGCGTCCCCCGTTCGTGATGTACTACCGCACCTGCCCGCTGCACGCGATCCGCGACGACCTGACGGCGGCCGGGTTCACCGTGACGACGGTCCCCTTGACGGCCATCGGCCGGCGCGAGGACGGCAGCCCGCGGTACCGGCTCGTCCTCGCGCGCAAGCCCGGCACGTCCTGACCGATGCGCACGCCGCAGAAGGCATGAGTGCGGTCCGCGCCGGGCGGACTCACTCCGTGCGGCTCGAGAGGTGGCTCTCCTTGAGCAGGGCCTTGTGGATCTTTCCGACGGGGGTCAGCGGCACGTCGGCGGTGACGACGAACTGCCGCGGCACCTTGTAGTCGGCCAGCCGCTCCCGGCAGTAGGCGGTCAGTTCCTCCGCCGTGGGCGGCTCGGCTCCCGGCCGCGGCACGACGTAGAAGCGTCCGACCTCGCCGAGCACCCCATCGGGCACGCCGATCCCGGCGGCCATCGCGACCTTCGGGTGCGCGGTCAGGACGTTCTCGATCTCCACCGGGTAGACGTTGAAGCCGCCCTGGATGTACATCTCCTTCTTGCGGCCGCGCAGCACCAGGTGCCCGTCCGGCTCCATGGCGACCATGTCCCCGGTGGCCAGCCAGCCGTCCGGCAGGAAGACCTCGGAGGTCTCCTCGGGCATGTCCCAGTAGCCGGCCGTCACGCAGTCGCCGCGGACCTGGAGCTCGCCGGTCTCGCCCGGCGGGAGGACCACCTCACCCGGCCCGACGACCCGGGCCTCGAAGTCGCCGATCATCACGCCCAGCGTGCGGGCGACCGCCTCCGGATCGTCGTCCGGCCGCGAGATCACGCACGCTCCGGAGGACTCCGAGAGCCCGTACAGCCCGTACAGCCGTGCCCCCGGGAAGGCCCGGCGGATCGCGTCGGCCAGGGCCGGCTCGACGTTGGACCCGCCGGCCAGGCAGACGCGCACCGACGAGACGTCGTGGGCGGCGAAGTCCTCCCGTCCGAGCATCAGCACGTACATCGTCGGCACCGCGCCCAGGAAGGTCACCCGGTGGCGCTCGATCGCGCGCAGCGCCGCCTGCGGCCCGAAGGCGGGCAGCAGCGCCACCGACCCGCCGCTGACCAGCGCGGCCATGAGCGTGCAGGTGATTCCGGCGACGTGGTTGAACGGCAGGTGCCCGAGCAGGACCTCGCCGTCGCTCATCCCGCAGTGGTCCGCCTGCGCCGCCGCCGAGGCCAGGATGCCGCGCTGGGTGATCACCGCGCCCTTGGGGCGTCCGGTCGTTCCCGAGGTGTAGAGGATCATCAGCGGGTCCTCGGGGACCACCGTCGGGAGCACGGCCGCCAGCACGGCCGCGTCGGCAGGTGTCGCGCTGAGCTCGTCGAACGAGGTGCTGCCCGCGAAGCCGCCGCCGAAGAACACGTAGTCGCCGACGTGGGGCAGCCGCTGCCGGAAGCCCTCGAAGAACGCCGCGAAGTCGAAGTCGGGCGTGCGGTCGAGGCAGATGACCATCCGGGCGCCGCTCTGGCCGAGCATGTACGACAGCTCCCGCTCCCGGTAGCGCACATTGAGCGGGACGACGATCGCGCCGATCCGCGCCGCGCCGAAGAACGCGGCCAGCCACTCCGGCGTGTTCAGGCCGAGCAGTCCGATCCGGTCGCCGCGCCGGATCCCCCGGGCCAGCAGCCCGCACGCGACCCGGTCGGTCAGCTCGTCGAACTCGGCGAACGTGATGGCGTCGTCGCCGTCGTACAGGAACGCCTTGCTCCGTACCGCCGCGTTCTGGAGTACGGCTCCGACCGTCATCGCCCGCATGGTGCTCCTCCTCGACCGATCTCACTCAACGATCATTGATCGGGCACGGTCTGCCAACGCCTCACGGCTGTGTCACCTTAGTGCCGAATGCGGGTCTTCATCGATCTTCGTCGCCGGTCCGTCACTGGAAACGGCTTCCGCCGGCCGCCTCGTCGAAGATGAGCCACGTCCGCGTCGACCGTACGCCCGGGACCGCGTGGATCCGGGCGAGCACGACGTCGCGGAGGGTGACGTTGTCGGGCGTGCGCACCAGCATCACGAGGTCGACGTCGCCGCCGACGAACGCCACGTGCTCGATGTACGGCACGTCGCGCAGACGGGCGGCCACCTCGCGCCACGAGTGCTGCTCGATGGTGAGGAGAACGTACGCCGAGGTGCCCAGCCCGGCGCGTACGGGGTCGATCCGGGCGGTGAACCCGGCGATGACGCCCTCGGCGATCATCCGTTCGACGCGCGTGTAGGCGTTGGAGCGGGAGACGCTCACCCGCTCGGCCAGGGCGCGCATGGACATGCGGCCGTCGGCCTCCAGCTCGCGCAGGATCGCGCGGTCGACGTCGTCGAGCGCCGCCGATCGTCCGGCGGGGCCGGAGCCCGCCGCCGCCTCGAACGACAGATGGTCCATGAGTCGTCCCTCACTGAGCAATATGTTCCTGGTTTGGCCTGACATCTGTACTTTCGGCCCTGTTTTAACCGATATTCCTACCACTGGGCGAGCAAGGAGGGCGGTGCCGTATGACCGAGCGACATCACGACGGCGGCCCGGAGGCGCTGCTTCCCTCGGCGCAGCCGGTCCGTTTCCTGACCGACACCGGAGCGGCGGTACGGAGCCGTCCCCGCTATCCGCTGCCGGACCCGGAGACGCTGCGGCGGGCGTACCGCGCCATGGTCGTCGGGCGCCGGTTCGACGCCCAGGCCACGGCGCTGACGAAGCAGGGACGCCTCGCCGTCTACCCGTCGAGCCACGGCCAGGAGGCGTGTCAGATCGGCGCCGTCCTCGCCCTGGAGGACGGCGACTGGCTGTTTCCCACCTACCGGGAGTCCGTCGCGCTCGTGACGCGCGGCATCGAGCCCACCGAGGTGCTCTCACTGCTGCGCGGCGACGCGCACTGCGGCTACGACCCGCACCGGCACCACGTGGCGCCGCAGTGCACGCCGCTGGCGACCCAGACCGTGCACGCGGCCGGTCTGGCGTACGCCGAGCGGCGCAAGGGCAGCGGCCGGATCGCGCTCGCCTGCGTCGGCGACGGCGCGACCAGCGAGGGCGACTTCCACGAGGCGCTCAACTTCGCGGCCGTGTTCAAGGCGCCGGTCGTCTTCCTGGTGCAGAACAACCAGTACGCCATCTCGGTCCCGCTCGACCGGCAGACCGCCGCGCCCTCCCTGGCCCACAAGGGCGTCGGCTATGGGGTGCGCTCGGAGCGGGTCGACGGGAACGACCCGGTCGCGGTGCTGGCGGTGCTGTCCGCCGCCGCCGAGCACGCGCGGTCCGGCCAGGGACCCTTTCTGGTCGAGGCGCTCACCTACCGCATCGAGTCGCACACCAACGCCGACGACGCGACGCGCTACCGGTCCGACGCCGAGACCGAGGAATGGCGCCGGCGCGACCCGATCGCCCGTCTGGAGGCGTACCTGCGCCGCCGCGGCCACCTCGGCGACGACGACGTCGCGGAGGCGGCGACGGCCGCCGAGGAGTTCGCCGGCCGGCTGCGCACCGCGATGAACGCCGACCCGAAGCTCGACGCGCTCGGGCTGTTCGACCACGTCTACGGCGTCCCCACCCCGCAGCTGGACGAGCAGCGGGAGACGCTCCGCTCCGAACTCGAGGCCGAGGAGGCGCTGAGGTGACCGGTACGACCACCATGGCGCAGGCGCTCAACGCCGCCCTGCGCGACGCCCTGGCGGACGACGAACGGGTCGTGGTCTTCGGCGAGGACGTCGGCCCGCTCGGCGGTGTCTTCCGCATCACCGACGGCCTCACCGCGGAGTTCGGCGACGAGCGCTGCTTCGACACGCCGCTCGCCGAGGCCGGCATCGTCGGGTTCGCCGTCGGCATGGCGATGGGCGGCTTCCGGCCCGTCGTCGAGCTGCAGTTCGACGCCTTCGCCTACCCGGCGTTCGAGCAGATCGCCTCGCACGTGGCCAAGATGCGCAACCGCACCCGCGGGCGCGTCGAACTGCCGATGGTGATCAGGATCCCGTACGCCGGCGGCATCGGCGGCGTGGAGCACCACTGCGACTCGAGCGAGGCCTACTACGCGCACACGCCGGGGCTGAAGGTCGTCACGCCCGCGACGGTGGACGACGCGTACTCCCTGCTGCGGGAGGCCATCGACGACCCGGACCCCGTCGTGTTCCTGGAGCCCAAGAAGCTGTACTGGGCGAAGGCGCAGGTCACCCTGCCGGCGCGTACCGAGCCGTTCGGCCGGGCCGCGGTCCGGCGCACCGGCGGCGACGCGACCCTCGTCGCCTACGGCCCGACCGTGCCCGTCGCCATGGAGGCGGCCGAGGCCGCCGCCGAGGAGGGGTGGGACCTGGAGGTCGTCGACCTGCGGACGATCGTGCCGTTCGACGACGAGACCGTCACCGCGTCGGTGCGCAGGACGGGCCGGTGCGTGATCGTGGGCGAGGCCGCGGGCTTCGCCGGAGTCGGCGCGGAGATCGCGGCGCGTGTCCAGGAACGCTGCTTCCACAGCCTGCACGCCCCGGTGCTGCGGGTGACCGGGTTCGACATCCCGTACCCGCCGCCGATGCTCGAACACCATCACCTGCCGAACGTCGACCGGATCCTCGACGCGCTCGACCGGCTGCAGCGCGACGACCGGCCCGACACCCGCTTCCTCCCGCTGGGCGGTGCGGCGTGAGTGAGGTCGTCTTCCGGCTCCCCGACCTCGGCGAGGGCCTGACCGAGGCCGAGATCACCGAGTGGCGCGTCTCCCCGGGGGACACCGTCACCGTCGATCAGAACGTCCTCGAGGTCGAGACGGCCAAGGCCGCGGTCGACGTCCCCATCCCGATCGCGGGCACCGTGGCGCGGCTGTACGGCGAGGTCGGATCCGTCATCGGCGTCGGCGAGCCCCTCATCGCGGTGACCGTCGCGGGCCAGGCCGCCGCCCCGGAACCGGACACGGCCCCGTCCGCCCGCGACGAGCGGTACCGCGAGGAGGAACGCGCCGGATCGGGCAACGTCCTCGTCGGGTACGGGACGGGCACGGCACGCCGATCGCGCCGCCGCCGCGCCGGGCGCACCGGACCCGTGCCGCCCCGCCGGGCGACCGGACCGGTTCCCGGGAGCCCGGTGTCCGTGGTGGGCGGGCAGGTTTCCGCAGCTCCGCCTTCGTCGGCGGCCAGGCCGGTTCCCGCGGCCCCGCCTTCGTCGGCAGCCAGGCCGGTTCCCGGGGCCTCGGCGTCCGCGCCGAACGGGCCGGTGCTCGCGGCCTCGGACCTCACGGCGGCGGCTCCCGCCTCCCCGGCGCCTTCGGTCCCTGCCGCACGGGCCGAGGCCCCGCGTGTCATCTCACCCGTGGTCCGCCAGCTGGCGCGGGCGCACGCCATCGACATCGGCGCCCTCACCCCCAGCGGCCCCGGTGGCGTCGTGCTCCGCCGGGACGTCGACGCCGCTATCGCCGCGGCCCCGTCCGAAGCCGCTCCGACGGCCGCCGCCAGGTCCGCGTCGGCGTCCGGCCCGGCCGTCGCACTCGAGACGGCGGATAAGGAGACCTCGGTCCGGGCGAGCCGGGAGGCCCCCTTCCGGGCGGATCAGGAAGCGGCCCGGGCGGATCGGGAGGCCCCCGTCCGGATCCCGCTGCGGGGCGTGCGGCGGACCGTCGCCGAGAAGCTCTCCCGCAGCCGGCGCGAGATCCCGGACGCGAGCACGTGGGTCGACGTCGACGCCACGCCCCTGGTGGAGCTCAAGGCCGACCTCGACCGGGCCCTCCCGGACGCCCGCATCGGCATGCTGGCGCTGTTCGCCCGGATCTGCGTCGCCGGGCTGCGGAGGTTCCCCGAATTGAACGCCTACGTCGACACCGAACGCCAGGAGATCGTCCAGGTGCCGCAGGTGCATCTCGGGTTCGCGGCGCAGACCGACCGGGGCCTCGTCGTGCCGGTCGTCCCCGACGCGCACCGGCTCACCCTCGCCGAGCTTGCCGCCCGGCTCCGGGAGCGCACCGAGGACGCCCGCGCCGGCCGGCTCGCCCCGCAGGACCTCACCGGAGGGACGTTCACGCTCAACAACTACGGCGTGTTCGGCGTGGACGGCTCCAACCCGATCATCAACCACCCCGAGGCCGCCATGCTCGGCGTCGGGCGGATCATCGATCGCCCGTGGGCGTACGAAGGAGAGATCCGGCTGCGCAAGGTGACGCAGCTGTCGTTCACGTTCGACCACCGGGTCTGCGACGGAGGCGTCGCAGGGGGCTTCCTGCGCTTCGTCGCCGACTGCGTGGAACGCCCGGCGCTCCTGGCGGCTCACCTTTAGGCACACCACCGAAGGTGCCTGGCTTGTCGGGTCGGTAGCGTGTGGTCGTGGTGGAGCATGAGTACAGCGCTGCGGACATCATCGTGCTGGAGTTGGACGAGGCGATACGCAAGCGTCCGGGCATGTACTTCGGTGTGGGGCTGCGGGATCCTCGGCTGCCGGTCTCGTTGATGTGTGCGGTGGGTGGGCACGTTCTTCATCCGCCGGCCAGGACGGCCGAGGTGCACTCGCTGCAGGGCCTGATCGAGATATCCGGTGACCGCAGTTTCACGGTGATGTTGGACCTGCCGCCTTCCTGGGACGAACCGGACTTGCCGGCTCCCGACCACTTCTATTCCTTGAACGGAGCCGGGTGGTGGCTCCTGGCCGCGGTGATGGCCCTATGCGAAAAAGTCGTGGTGGAGGTGTGGCGAGACGATCACGCCTTCCGTCAGGAACTCGCCGGCATCCGGCCGCTCTCCGTTCCGGAGAGGATCGATCCACCGCCAGGGAGCGGAACACGTGTCACCTTCGCTCTCGACCCGGAGTACGTCGGGCACGACATGGCCTTCCCCTCCGACCTCGAACACCTTGACCTGCACGGCCCGGACTGCGCCGTACCGGAAGGTCCCGGCCGGGTCATCGTCCGGGATCTGCGTGCCGCGAGTCCCGGCCGGGAGGTCGTCTACCGATAACGAGCTCGGGGGCAACCCGCCCGGTGACCTTCGTCAACCGATTCGTCTGGTCGCGCTTGTCTGCGAGGCCCTCTGGGGGTGACGGGGCGGAGCCGCAGTGGTCAGACTGGGCGTCGGCCCTGCGACGACTGAGGGCGGACGTCTGAGACGTCGCGGAGGGCCAGTGCCTGTGCGTCGGTGAGATCTGCGCGTGCGCCCGCTCGGCGGCGTGCCCGGACTTCCTGACCCGTGCGCGGCCGGTACTTCGGGTCCTGGCCACAGCCACAAATGTCGAATCCCTCGTAGCGCAGGCCGGCCGCGAGGACGGCGGCCACAGCGGCCCACCGACGGTCGTCGGCCCTTCGCGGTGCGGCGAAGTCGTGCCCCGCGTAGGTCATCGGCGTGCGGCAGCGCGGGCACAGGTGCTCCCGGGCGTCCCAGGGGTACTTGTGACTCTGCCGACAGGGCAGGCAGACGTAGTGGACCTTGTAGACGACCATCGCGTACCTGCACACGGATCCAGGGTAACCGGGCATGATCGTCCTGCAACGGAATTCTTCCGCCGGACTGCTCGCTGCGTTGCCGTGGCCTTCTCGGCCAGGGGGGTTCCTGCGCTTCGTCGCCGACTGCGTGGAACGCCCGGCACTCCTGGCGGCCCACTTCTAGCGCCGTGTCGGCAACTGCTCGTGTAGCACCGTGGCCAGGGCGATGGGTTCGCGGCCGAGCAGGGTGGCCAGCGTCGGGTCGACGGCGTCGAATTCGCGGGCGCGGGCGGCGGTGAAGACGCCGAGCAGTTGGTTCGCCCTTTCGGCGGGGACGCCGCGGCCGACCAGGTGCTCCCGGAACTCGTCGTCGGGTGCGGTGGTCCTGGTGATGGCGCGGCCCGTGACGTCGGAGGCGATGCCGGCGATGTCGGTGAAGGTGAGCGCCTGCGCCGCGGTGAGCGGCGGGGTGGGGCCGTCGAAGCGGCCTTCGTCGGCCAGGACGGCGGCGGCCGCGTCGGCGAGGTCGGCGTGCGCGGTCCAGCCGACCGGTCCGTCCGCTGGAAGCGTGATCTGCCCGGACTCCACGGCGTCGCCGAGGAACTGGACCGCGGTGGCGGCATAGAAGCCATTGCGCAGCGAGGTGAACGGCACGCCGGACGCGAGCAGTGCCTCCTCGGTGGCGGCGTGGTCGCGGCACGGCTGGAAGTGTGACGCCGAGCCGGCTCCCTGATGGCTGGTGTAGAGGATGCGGCGGGCCCCCGCCGCGACGGCCCCGTCGATCGCGGCACGGTGCTGCCGCACGGCCTCGTCGCCCATCTTGTCGACGGAGACGATGAGCACTTGGGAAGCGCCCTCGAAGGCGTGGGCGAGGCCGGCCGTGTCGGTGAAGTCGCCTTGCCGCACCCGCACCCCTCGGTCGGCGAACCCCTGTGCCTTCCGCGGGTCGCGGACGCTGACGCCGACCCGGTGCGCCGGCATGCGCGTCAAAAGGCTCTCGACGATCTGACGCCCGAGCTGTCCGGTGGCTCCGGTCACGATGATCACAATGCACTCCAGCGTTCTGTTTCCAGTGGAATCAGAATCAGCGTAACACTGATAATAACGACGGAATCAACCGCGGCGTATCCTTGTTACATGTCACCAGGTTCACCCGGCCGCGAATCCGACGCCGCGGCCACCGGACGGGAGCAGACCCGCCGGCGGGTCATCGAGGTCGCCATCGATCTGCTGGCGCGCGAGGGCCGCGACGCGGTCACCACCCGCGCGGTCGCCGTCGCGGCAGGCCTGCAGGCACCGGCCATCTACCGGCTGTTCGGCGACAAGGACGGGCTGCTCGACGCGGTGGCCGAGTACGGCTTCGCCGCGTTCCTCGCGGCAAAGCACGTCGACCCCGACCCGCCGGACCCCATCGAGGACCTGAGCGCCGGCTGGGACCTGGCGGTCGAGTTCGGCCTGGCCAATCCCGCGCTGTACACGCTGATGTACAGCGAGCCCACGAGAGCCGCGTCCGCCGCCCACAAGGCCGGCATGGAGATCCTCATGGGCCGGATCCGGCGCCTCGCCGTCGGCGGCCGGCTCCGCGTCGACGAGGAGCTCGCAGCCATGATCATCCATGCCACGGCGCGCGGTGCGGTGCTCACCTGGCTGTCCCTGCCGGAGGAACGGCGCGACCCGGCCCTGCTGACCACTCTTCGAGAGTCCATGCTCGCCGCCGTGACCAACCGGCAGCCGGCCGTACGGGAGGCGGGCCCGGCCGGCGCTGCCCGGGCCTTGCGCGCCGCACTGCCCGAGCAGACGCCCCTCAGCGACGCGGAGCGGCATCTGCTGAGTGAGTGGCTGGACCGCCTCGCCGCCGACGACCGCCGGTGACCGTCGCCCAACCGCTCACCGGCGGGCGATCGGTGGCTATCGGCCGGCCGAATCGCCCCGATCCCGCCGCACCTTGTCGGCCAGGCGGTCCAGGCTCTCGTGCAGGGCCTGTTCGACCTTCGCGCCGGGTGGCGCGTGGTCGGGGTCGAAGAACGACAGGTGGACGACCACCTCGCTGTGCTCGGGTTCGATGCCGGTGACCTGGAGCCAGCCGGCGTACTCGTTGGTGTCCCGGGTGCCCCACTCCACCCGGAGCTGATCCCGCTCGGCCCGCATCAGGGCGCGTTCCCGGTCGGCGCCGTGGCTGACCGTCACCTCCGGCAGGTCGGCGGACTCCAGGTGGACGTCCTGAGGCAGCCACGCGTCCATCGTCCCGGGGTCGGACGCCTCGTCGAACACCAGCTCCGCGGGCGCGGTGATGCTCCGGGACGCCTCGTACTCGCTCATCGTCCTACTCCTTCCGGTCAGGGCGGCGGTGGCGTGCGATTGCCCGCTGTTCGCTCGGCTACCCGCAGCGGCCGGGCCGACACCCGGATCGATCCGCGGAAGCGGGCGGGGCGGAGACTCGGGCACCGTCCTGGATCGATACCTTTCGAAACGTGTCGGCGGCCGGCTTCGGCGGGTACGTCGGAACTCCCGGTATCCGTGCGCCGACAGTCTGTGGGTCGCTGCCCAGGCGACCTGGAATCAAGGTTCGCCGAAAGATTGCGCTAATCTTCGAAACGTACGGTCGACGATGTGGAGGAGCGCGGTGGGACGTCCAGCCGGAACGGGATCGGAGCCGACGGCCGGTCGGCGCTCCCGGCCCACCTTGGCCGACATCGCCATGGAGGCGGGCGTCTCGACGGCCACGGTGTCCAAGGTGCTCAACGGCCGGACCGACGTCGCCGCGGCCACGAGGGAACGCGTCGCCGGGCTGCTGAAGGCCCACAGCTACCTCGCCCCCGGCGTACGGCGGGCGCGCCGGTCCGGGCTGGTCGACGTCGTCATCGGTGGCCTGGACAGCCCCTGGGCGGTGGAGATCCTGCGCGGGGTGGAGGCCGAATGCGCCGAACGCGGCACCGGCACGGTCGTCTCGCTCGTGCGCGGGGAGGACGCGCGGCCGCCGAGCTGGGCCTCGCTCAGCGTCCAGCACCACAGCGACGGGGTGATCCTCGTGACGTCCCGGATCACCGCGCAGCAGCGCGCGCAGATCGAGCGGGCTGGCGTCGCCCTCGTCGTCATCGACCCGGTCGACCTGCCCGATCCGGATCTGGCGAGCGTCGGCGCGACGAACTGGTCGGGCGGCCTGTCGGCGACCGAACACCTGGTCTCCCTCGGGCACCGGCGGATCGCCGCGATCGGCGGCCCGCAGGAGATGCTGTGCACCCAGGCCCGGATCGACGGCTACCGCGCCGCGCTCGAACGCGCGGGCATGGAGCTCGACCGCGCTTTGGTCAGATATGGCGACTTCAGCTACGAGGGCGGGTTCCAGGCGGCGCGTGAGCTCCTCGAGTCGCGGGACCGGCCGACCGCGATCTTCGCGGGCAGTGACCAGCAGGCGATGGGCGTCTACGAGGCGGCGCGCCAGGCGGGTCTCAGCGTCCCGGCGGACCTCAGCGTCGTCGGGTTCGACGACCTGCCGCTGTGCCAGTGGCTGTCGCCGCCCCTGACCACCGTCCGGCAGCCGCTGGAGGAGATGGGACGGGTCGCCGCGCGGACGCTGTTCCAGCTGCTCGACGGCGAGGCGCTGGTGAGCCCGCGCGTCGAGCTCGCCACCGAGCTGCGCGTCCGGCTGTCCACCGCTCCGCCGTCCGCCTGACCGGCGATGCGCACCTTCCGCAACCCGATCCTGGCGGGTTTCCACCCCGACCCGTCGATCTGCCGGGTCGGCGCCGACTACTACCTGGTGACCTCGTCCTTCGAGTGGTTCCCCGGGCTGCCGATCCACCACAGCCGGGACCTGGTGCACTGGCGGCCGCTCGGCCATGTCCTGGACCGGCCCGAGCAGCTGCCGCTGGACGGCGTCCGGCCGTCGGGCGGCCTGTTCGCGCCGACGATCCGGCACGCCGACGGCACGTTCTACGTCGTGTGCACGCTGGTCGACGGCACCGGGCCGTCCGGGAACTTCGTGGTGACGGCCACGGACCCGGCCGGGCCGTGGTCCGAGCCGCACTGGCTGGGCGAACCCGAGAGCTTCGACCCGTCGCTGCTGTTCGACGATGACGGGCGGGCCTGGTTCCACGCGACCCGGCCGGTCGACGCGGCGGGGCACACCGAGATCTGGCTGCGGGAGTTCGACCCGGCCACCCGCACACTGACGGGGCCGGAGCACGTCCTGTGGAACGGCGCGCTGAACGGTGCGGTCTGGACCGAGGCGCCGCACCTGTACCGGGTCGGGGACTTCTACCACCTCCTGGTCGCCGAGGGCGGCACCGAGCTGAACCACGCCGTCACCGTGGCCCGGTCCCACGACGTCACCGGCCCGTACGAGGGCAATCCGCGCAACCCACTCCTGACCCATCGCCACCTCGGGGCCGCGCACCCCATCGTCGCGACCGGGCACGCCGACCTGGTGGCGACCGGCGCGGGGGAGTGGTGGGCGGTGCTGCTCGGGGTCCGTCCGTCCGGCGGATATCTGGGAAATCTCGGCCGGGAGACCTTCCTCGCCGAGGTGGCGTGGGAGGACGACTGGCCGGTCATCGCCCCCGGTGTCGGCCGGGTCGAGCCCGTCGGCGCCGCTCCGCACCTGCCGGAACACCGCTGGCCCGCCGAGGCCGCCTGCGACCACTTCGACGACCTCGAGCTCGGTCCGCAGTGGAACCAGCTCCGCACGCCGCGCGAGCGGTTCTGGGACCTGACGGCACGGCCCGGTCACCTGCGGCTGCGGCTGCGGCCGGAAACGGTCACGGAGCGCGCCTGCCCGAGTCTGATCGCCCGCCGGCAGAGTCACGCGGACTTCGTCGCGCACACCGCGGTCGACTTCGCCCCCTGGGGTTCGAACGAGTGCGCGGGCCTGGTCCTCCTGCAGAACGACGACTTCCAGATCCGGTGCGTGGTCACGCTCCACGATGGGCGTCGCGTGCTCCGGTTGATCCGCAGGGCCGCCGGAACCGACGAGACCCTGGCCGAAGACGGCCTGCCCGATGGGTGTGTCCGGCTGGCGGTCGAGGCCCACGACCAGTCCTACGAGTTCCGGTACGCCACCCCGGCGTCGGCGTGGCGGCCCCTCGGCGGTCCGGTCGACGGCAGCGTGCTGAGCACCGAGGTCGCCGGCGGCTTCGTCGGGGCCTACCTCGGGATGTACGCCAGCAGTACGGGACGGCCCAGCACCAACGTCGCCGACTTCGACTGGTTCGAGTACCGCGACCTCGGCTGAGGCACGCCCGGCTCAGTCGGCGGGGGAGGGCTCCACCGGGACCGTGGTGGACTCGCGGACGACCAGCCGGCACGGCCGGACGTGCGGGCCGGGGGAGGGCTCGCCGTTGATCGCCGCGAGCAGCAGGTCGGCGGCACCGCGGCCGAGGCCCTCGAGGTTCATGTCGACGCTGGTCAGCGGGGGCTGGCTGCCGAGGACCATGACGTCCCAGTTGTCGAATCCGACCACCGCGACGTCCTCGGGCACTCTCCGGCCCGCCGCGCGCAGCGCGTCGGTGACGCCCCGGGCGACCTGGTCGCTGCCGCAGAAGACCGCGTCGAACTCGCCGGCCGTCCCGAGGAGCATGCCGACGGCCCGCCGCCCCCACGCCTCGCTCCACTCGCCGAACAGCGGCGGAGCGGCCAGTTCGAGACCCGACTCGGCCAGCTGCTCGATCGCCGCGGCGGACCGTATGACGGCGGAGTGGTGGTGCTCCGGCCCTGTGACGTGCGCGATCCGGCGACGGCCGACGGCGAGCAGGTGGTCGATGGCCTTCCGGGCGCCACCGGCCTCGTCGGCCACGACCGAGCAGTCCTCCGGATCGGTGGAGCTGACGAACGCGTACACCACCGGGACCGGCAGGCCCGATCCGATCGGGGGCCGCGGCCGGGCGTGGCGGCCCGTCACGATGATCCCGTCGACCCGGCGGCTGAGCAGCGTGTTCAGGTAGTACTGCTCGCGGATCGGATCGTCGCGCCCGTCGCACAGGAACACCGACATGCGGCCCGCGCCGAGCGCGTCCTCCACTCCGATCATCAGCGGGATGCTGAACCGGCCGATGGTGTCCGTGGTGATCATCCCGACGGTGTAGGTGCGGCCGGAGCTCAGGGTGCGCGCCGCGGCGTTGGCCTGGAAGCCGAGCTGCTCGGCGGCCGCCTGCACCCGCTGCCGGGTCTCGGCCCGCAGGGAGCCGCGCCCGTTGAGCGCCTTGGAAGCGGTGCCGACCGAGACGCCCGCCAGCGCGGCCACATCGCTGATGGTCGCCGGCCGCGCCGACTTTCCCATGTTTCCTCCGTTTTCCTGCGGTGCGGATACCCGAATGTACCGTACTCCGTCGTGCGCGACGTGGAGCTGCGTAACACGGGAGAAATCCGGTCTTGACGGCGGTTCACCGGCGACCTAGCCTCCGAGGCAACCGGTTTCCGAATTTTCTTCCGGTCGGCCGGATGGTGCTCCCACACGGCCGACCGCACCTCGGGGGTTCGACCGGCGTGGGCCGCGGCCGGCGCCGGATTCCGTTGGACACGTAGGAGGCACGATGGCCCTCTCCCGCCCCCGGGCACGGCTCCGGCAGGCACCCGCCCTCACCGCGCTGGCCACCGCGGCGGCGCTCCTCACGGCCTGTCAGAGCGGGGGAGCCGCCTCCTCCGCGAGCGACACCAGCGCCAAGGACGACGGCACGACCATCACCATGTGGACCCGTTCCCCGACGGCGATCTTCAGCCAGACGCTGATCGACGCCTACAACCGCGGCCACCGCAACAAGGTGAAGCTGACGGTGATCCCGGCCGACTCCTACCAGCAGAAGGTCGGTACGGCCGCGGGCGCCCGGCAGCTGCCGGACGTGCTCGCCTCCGACGTGGTCTACGCGCCGAACTACGCCTCGAAGGGCGTCTACCTCGACCTGACCGCCCGGGTGAACAAGCTGCCGTTCAAGGCGTCCCTCGCCCCCGCCCACATGAAGACCGCCACCTACAACAACAAGATCTACGGCGTGCCGCACGACATCGACCTGTCCGCCGTCTTCTACAACAAGGCGCTGTTCACCAAGGCGGGCCTGAACCCGGACAAGCCACCGACGACGCTGGACGAGCTCTACGCCGACGCCAAGAAGATCAACGGCGTGGGCGGCGGCGCGCACGGCTACTTCTTCGGCGGCGCCTGCCCCGGCTGCATGCTCTTCACCACCTGGCCGATGATCTGGGCCTCCGGCGGGACCGTGCTCAACGAGAAGGGCACGGCGTCGACCATCGCCAACGACACGGCAGGGAAGGTCTACGCCCTCTACCGCCGGATGTACCAGGAGGGCCTCGTCCCGTCCTCGGCCAAGAACGAGAACGGCCCGACGTGGACCCAGCCGTTCGCCAGCGGCAAGATCGGTATCGAGCCGATGGGTGCCACCGTGCTGCAGACCCTGAAGGAAGGACCCGACCTGAAGGTGGGCGTCGCCCCGATCCCGGGCCTGACGGGCGGCACCTCGTCCTTCGTCGGCGGTGACGTGCTCGGCGTGAGCTCCAACAGCAAGCACGCCGCGCAGGCGTGGGACTTCATCTCCTGGACCCTGTCCAAGGACGCCCAGGTCGACGTCGTCGCGAAGAACAAGAACATCACCGTGCGCACCGACCTGGCCGACAACACCTACGCGCAGCAGGACCCCCGGCTCGCGACGTTCAACAAGCTGGCCGCTCAGGGCCAGACGCCCATCTCGGTCAACTTCGGCAAGACCTACAACGACCCGAACGGCCCGTGGACGTCGACCGTGACCGACGCGGTCTTCGGCTCCGGCGATCCGGCCGCCATCCTGCAGCGTCACAACGGCGCCATCACCGGGTCCCTGTCCGGCAACGGCTGAGGGGCCCCGGGCCACGCCGCCGTACGTCTCCGTGATCAACGAGGAGCACCCGATGGTCTCCCTCTCACCCACCCGCGCGCCCTCCCGTGACGCGCCGTCGCCCCCGCCGCGCGCCCGTCGCGAGGTCTCCACGCTGCGGCGCGGCCACCGGCGCCTGGCGATGATCTACGCGACCCCGCTCGCCGTCATCGTCGCCGTCCTGTTCGTCGTCCCGCTCGGCCTGATGGTCTGGATGTCGTTCAACCACTGGCCGCTGCTGGGCGCGTCCGCGCCGAACGGAGTCGCGAACTACCGGGCCCTCAGCGACCCGCTCTTCCTGCACGCCCTCTGGTTCACCGTGAAGTACACGGTGGTGACGACGGTCGTCCTCGGCCTCGTCGCCTTCGGCCTGGCGCTGCTCGTCCAGGAGGGCCCGCGGGGTGTGGGACTGTTCAGAACGGTGTTCTTCCTGCCGAGCGCCGTCGGCCTCGCCTCGGCGAGCCTGCTCTTCTACGGCATGTTCAACACCCACTCGTCGGTGTTGAACGCGGCCATGCGGCTGCTGGCGGGCGGCGACGTCGACTGGCTGGGCAGCAGCGGCAACGCGCTGTTCTCGACGATCGGCATGATCACCTGGCGGTTCGCCGGCTTCTACATGCTGATCCTCATGACCGGCCTGCACGCGATCGACCCGGTGCTGTACGAGGCCGCCCGTACGGACGGGGCCGGGTGGTGGCAGATCATGCGGCGGGTGACGGTACCGCTGCTACGGCCGACGATCGCGCTGATGATGGTGCTCTCCGTCACCGGGTCCCTGCTGGCCTTCGACCAGTTCTTCATCCTGACCGGCGGGCGGCACGGCACCGCGACCATCGTCATCGACGTCTACCGGGAGGCGTTCCTGTCCCAGGACCTCGGACGGGCGGCCGCCGTCTCGGTCGCCATCCTCGTCGGCCTGATCCTCATCAACGGCGCGCAGCTCCGCCTCCTGCGGCGCGACGGTCGCTGAGCCGACGACCCACCAAGGAGCCGATCAATGTCACGACCGCGTCACCGCGTCGCCCGGTCCGCGGGCTTCTACTCCACGTCCACCGTGCTCGCGGTGCTGTTCCTGTTCCCCATGGTCTGGACGCTGTTCTCCTCCGTGCACGGCCGCCAGGCGAGCGGCCACGGCAACGGGTGGGGGATCGACGACTACAAACGCCTGTTCCACTACGGCAGCGGGCTGCCGGCGTACCTGCTCAACACCACGGTGGTCGCGCTCATCACGGTGTGCGTCACCGTGGTGGCCACCACGCTGGGCGGCTACGCCGTGGCGAGGTTCGACTTCCCCGGCAAGAACGTCCTCTTCCTCATCACCCTTGCGATCCTCATGGTCCCGTACGCGACCATCCTCGTGCCGCTGTACGTGTTCCTCGGCTGGATCGGCCTGCAGAACTCCCTGATCGGCCTCGGCCTCGTCCTGGCGATGTTCCAGCTGCCGTTCGGGCTGTTCATGATGCGCAACTCGTTCGAGGCGCTGCCGGTGGAGCTGGAGGAGGCCGCGCTGATCGACGGTTGCACGCCGACGGGCGTGCTGCGCCGGGTGCTGCTGCGCGGGGTGGCGCCGGGCATGGTGACCGTCGCGCTGTTCGCGTTCCTCGCCGCCTGGAACGAGTTCGTCGCGCCACTGATCTTCCTGACGGACGGCGCCAAGTTCACCCTTCCCGTGGCGCTGTTCAACCTGGAGGCCGGCAACTTCGGGTCGGTCGACTTCGGGGCGCTGCAGTCCGGCGTGGTGACCGCGGCGGTCCCGTGCGTCGCGGTGTTCCTTCTCCTGCAGCGCTACTACGTGCGCGGGTTCACTTCCGGTGCCCTCAAGGGCTGACAATGAGAGAGAGCATGACCGATTCACACCTCGGCCCGGTCTCCCCGACGACGGAAGCCCTCGGCGCGCTGCGGCCGCTTTCCCTGGACGCCGTACGGCTCGACGCCGGCGGCCTGCTCGGCGCGTGGCAGCGACGCAACGCCGAAGCGACGATCCCCCACTGCGTCGACGAGCTGTCGGCCACCGGCACGCTGGAGAACCTGCGGCGCGTCACGGGGCAGAGCGATCGGGAGTTCGCGGGCATGTGGTTCCGCGACTCCGACATCTACAAGACCCTCGAGGCGGCCGCCTGGCAGCTGGTGAACGAGGACGACCCCCGGTTGCGGGATCTCCTCGACTCCACGGCGTCGCTGCTGGCCAAGGCCCAGCAGGACGACGGCTACCTCAACTCCTACTTCACCACGGTGCACCCGGAGAAGCGCTGGCAGGAGCTGGACTGGAGCCACGAGCTGTACTGCGCCGGCCACCTGATCCAGGCCGCGGTCGCCGCCGCGCGCGCCGACGCCTCCGCCGAGCTGATGACGGTCGCGCGGCGGTTCGCCGACCTGATCGTCGAGCGGTTCGGCCCGGGCGGGACCGACGGAGTGTGCGGGCACCCCGAGATCGAGACCGCGCTGGTCGAGCTGTACCGCGCGACCGGGCACCGGCCGTACCTCGACACGGCGCGCCGGTTCCTGGACCTGCGCGGGCGGGGCCTGCTCGGGGAGGGGAGGTTCGGCGCGGCGTACCACCAGGACCACGTCCCGGTCCGCGAGGCCGATGAGGTGACCGGCCACGCCGTCCGGCAGCTGTACCTGCTGGCGGGCATGGTCGACGTCGCCGTCGAGACGCACGACACCGCGCTGCTCGACGCGGCGAAACGGCTGTGGGACAGCGCGTTCCACACCAAGACCTACCTCACGGGCGCGCACGGATCCCGGCACCGCGACGAGGCGTACGGCGACCCGTACGAGCTGCCGCCCGACCGCGCGTACGCCGAGACGTGCGCGTCGATCGCGAGCTTCCACTGGGCCTGGCGCATGCTGCTGGCCACCGGCGAGCACCGCTACGCCGACGAGATGGAGCGGGTCCTGCACAACGCCATCGCGGCGGCCATCGCGGCGGACGGCCGGAGCTTCTTCTACTCCAACCCGCTCCACCTGCGCACCGGCCACGACGGGTCGGACGAGGACGCGCCCTCGGAGCGGCTGAGCTGGTACACCTGCCCCTGCTGCCCGCCCAACCTCGCCCGGCTGATGGCCTCCCTCCACGGCTACGTCGCGACCGCCGACGACGACGGCCTGCGGGTCCACCTGTACGGCGAGGGCATCCTGCGGTCGCCGGTCCCGGGCGGCGAGGCCGAGGTGACGACGCGGACCGCCTACCCGTGGGACGGGCGGATCGAGCTGACCGTGACGGCGACGACCGACCGGCCGTGGACGCTCGCGCTGCGGATCCCGGGATGGTGCGGCGGCTTCGCCGTCGAGGTGGACGGCACGACGGTCGCGGGTGAGGCCGAGGACGGCTACCTCCGCCTGACTCGCAGCTGGAACACCCCCACGGTGATCGTCCTGGACCTGCACATGCCCGCCCGTCTGGTCTCCGCCCACCCGAGGGTCGACGCGGTGCGCGGCTGCGTCGCCCTGACGCGCGGACCGCTGGTCTACTGCCTCGAGCAGGCCGACCTGCCCGACGGGACCGTGCTGGAGGACGTACGGCTGGACGCGTCCGCTCCGGTGCGCCCGGTCGAGCGCGCGCACCTGCCGGAGATCCCCGTGGCCCTGGCCGCCGACGGGACCGTGCACCGGTCCTCGCCGGAGCCGTACCGCGACCACGCGGCCGCCGACGACGCTGCCGAGCGGCTGTCGTTGACCGCCGTGCCCTACTTCCTATGGGCGAACCGGACACCGGGCCCCATGCGGGTCTGGATCCCGTTGGGCTGACCAAACCTTGACCGCCTGGGGACCCGTTGAGAGACTCCGCTCCGGAAAACCTTTTCCTACCCCTGGGAGAGCGCGGATGGGTGAGCAGAGTCGCAGACGGGTCCTCCAGGCGGGCCTCGGTGCGGTGGCCGGATCGGTGGCCCTCGGCCGGCTCGGAGGCACGGCCGGGGCCGCCGAGCGGGCGGCGGCCGCCGCCCCGGCCGCGTCCACGGCCGGCCGGCCGACCGGCCTTCCCTGGGTCGCGGACCTCGGGGACGGCCGCTACCAGAACCCGGTGCTGGGCGCCGACTGGTCCGACCCCGACGCGGTCCGCGTCGGGCCGTACTTCTACCTCACCGCGTCGACGTTCAACCGCATCCCGGGACTGCCGATCCTCCGGTCGCGCGACCTGGTGAACTGGACGATCATCGGCCACGCGCTGACCGAGCTCGAGCCCCGCGACGTGTTCGGCGTGCCGCAGCACGGGAACGGCGTGTGGGCGCCGGCCATCCGCCACCACGCCGGTAGGTTCTGGATCTTCTACCCGGACCCGGACTACGGCATCTTCGTCACCACCGCCGTCGACCCGACCGGCCCGTGGACCAAGCCGCACGTGCTGAAGCCGGGCAAGGGCTTCATCGACCCGTCCCCGCTGTGGGACGACGACGGCCGGGCGTACCTCATCCACGCGTACGCCAAGAGCCGGGCCGGGATCAACAACCGGCTGACCCTGCACGAGATCAGCCCGGACGGCCGGGAGCTCCTCGACGACGGCCGGATCGTCGTGAACGGCGACGAGATCCCCGGCTACACCACCCTCGAGGGACCGAAACTCTACAAACGCGACGGCTGGTACTGGATCTTGGCGCCGGTCGGCGGCGTGACCGGCGGCTGGCAGTCGGCTTTCCGGTCGCGCAGCATCCTCGGCCCGTACGAGAACCGCATCGTCCTGGCCCAGGGCGACACTCCGATCAACGGCCCGCACCAGGGCGCCTGGGTCGCCACCGAGCGGGGCGAGGACTGGTTCCTGCACTTCCAGGACCGCGGCGTCTACGGCCGCGTCGTCCACCTGCAGCCGATGCGGTGGCGGGACGACGGCTGGCCCGTGATGGGCGAGGACGACGGCAGCGGACGCGGCAAGCCGGTCCTCGTGTACCGCAAGCCCGCGGTGGGTCGGCCGTCGAAGATCACCGCGCCGGCGAGCGGGGACGAGTTCACCGGCCACCGGCTGGGCGAGCAGTGGACCTGGCAGGCGAACTCCGATCCGTCGTGGGCGTCGCTGCGCGGCGGACGGCTCCGGCTGGCGTGCCCGCCCAGCGCCGACACCGCCGACCTGCGGCTCCTGCCGAACGTCCTGGGCCAGCGTTTCCCCGCTGAGTCGTTCATCGCGACGACCTCGCTGACCCTGCACGCCCGCAGCGCGGGAGCGCGGTCCGGGCTCGTCGTCCTCGGCTACGGCTACGCCTGGATCGGGCTGCAGCGGCTCGACTCCGGGCTCGCGCTGGTGCACCGCACGGCCGCCCAGGACAAGGCCGAGGTCGACGCCGCCGCGCCGATCCCGCTGCCGCGCGGCCGGTCGTCGGTACGGCTGCGGGTCGAGGTCGGGCCCGGTGGCGTGTGCCGGTTCGCCGCCGACGTGGACGGGCGCGGGTTCCAGCCGGTGGGCGGGCCGTTCACCGCGTCACAGGGCAAGTGGATCGGGGCCACGCTGGGCCTGTTCGGCACCGCCCCGGCCGGCGCGCACGGCGACGCCGCCGAGGCCGACTGGTTCCGCGTGGGGCCCGCCGAAGGATAGACGCGGCGTTACGCCAGGAAACGCCGCACCCGCTCGACGGTGTCGTCGGGGTCCTCCCAGAAGAAGAGATGCCCCTGGCCGGGCAGCCACTCCAGCCGTGCGCCGGGGATGCGCTCGGCCAGCAGGGGCGCGTTGCGGGGATCGACGACGCGGTCGGCGGTGCCGTGCAGGACCAGCGTCGGCGCCGTGATGCCGGCCAGCCGCCCGAACGCGTCATGGCCGAGTGACGCCGCCGACTGCGCCCGCCAGGCCGCGGGGTCCTGCGGATCGGCCAGCCTGCGGAAGAGGAGATCCTCCAGGGGGTGACGCGTCGCCAGCGCGTTGGCGGTGAGGCGACGCGTCGCCTCCTCCGGCGGCAGGCCGGCCGCCTCGCGGATGAGGGTGAGGGTCGCCTCGGGCAGCGGGTACGCCTCGGTGCCCCCCGGCGTCGTACACGCCAGGATCAGCCGGTCGACCCGGTGCGCGTGGTCCAGGGCCACCATCTGCGCGATCATCCCGCCCAGGCTCGCGCCCATGACGTGCGCCCGCCGTACGCCGAGCGCGTCCAGCACCGCGACGGCGTCCGCGGCCATGGTCGCGGTGTCGTACGGCCCGGGCGGCGCGTCGCTGTCGCCGATGCCCCGATTGTCGATTGTGATGACCCGATAGGTCTTCGCGAGCGGCTCGACGACGGGCTTCCAGCCCCAGCGGGGGTAGCCGAGCCCGTGGATCAGCAGCAGCGGCCGGCCGCTCCCCGTCTCCTCGTACGCGATCCGTACACCGGCCGCCGTCACCGTGCCCGTCGTCATCGCCGTCCCTCCGTCTTCCGCGATCAGCCCAGCCAGGAGGCCACCTGGGCCTCCGCGCCGGGGCTCCAGCCGAGCTGCAGGTGGTTGAGGGGCAAGGTGGCCGAGGCCGCGCGGTTCGCGATTCCGGCGGTGTTGGTGCAGCTGGCGACGAACACCGCGCCGTCGGACGGGCCGGTGTGCTCATTGTGCAGCAGCGGCATGGTCGGGGAGTTTCCGCACAGCTCGTACACCGGGACGCTTGCCGGGACGCCGGCGTCGATCAGCGGCTGGACCAGCGAGCCCTGGTCGATGCTGTACTGGATGCCGCGGCCGCTCGTGTAATAGCCCTGGCCGCCGTAGTAGGTGGTGTACCAGTCCTGCTCGGTGGTCGGCAGCGGATAGACGTCGTCCCAGCGGTACAGCATCTGCCGCGCGCCGGGGAACGCCGTGCCCTCGTAGCTGAGCTGCGTCTCGTCGTACCAGACGCCGTAGCAGACCATCGCGGTGTGCGGCGCGGGCGCGTCGAGGGAGCCGCCGCACTGCGGGAAGATCGCGAAGTCGTGGCTCCAGCCGTGGCGGAAGCCCCAGTCGAAGCCCTTGTTCGGTCCGCCCACGAGGATCAGCCTGCGTACGTCGCCGGCGTACGCGGTGCCCCACGACCTGCGCAGCGACGAGACGTACATGCGGGCGTTGAACGCGCCCTTCGACCAGCCGACGACGTCGACCTGCGACGCGCCGGTCCTGGCCTTGATGAGCTGCACGGCGTCGCCGATCTGCTCGCTCCAGTAGTACCCGTCGCCGGTCTTGTGCGGGAAGCCGATCGCGAAGACTTTGTAGCCGCGCCCGTCGAGGTACTGCATGAGGCCGGTGGAGGGGCAGCTCGCGCTGCCGCAGCCGTTGGCGCCGAGGACGTTCGGGTCGGCCCACGCCTGGTCGGCGGTCTGGTTCGCGCCGTGCACGAGCAGCACCGGCACCGCCTTGGAACCGGTCAGCGCGCCCGGCGCCTGGTACAGCAGGAACCGCGACGAGTGCGGCTCGGCCACGCCGCCGAACAGCCGCTGCGTCTGCCCGGTCTGGTCGCCGACGCCGCCCGGCGGGTACGCCTCGGCGGCGAACCCGGAGGAGGTGTCGCGGTACCGCTCGACCTGAGCCCAGCCGTTCTCCAGACCGCTGGTGTAGGTCGCCTCGAGCGTGACCGAGGACGTCGCGTACGCCGGGAGGGGCGACGCGAACATCAACAGCAACATCACGGTGACCAGGAATCCGCGCATCCGCCGCCCCTTTATGAGAGGTGATTCACCTGTTAATTTGGCGGTGCCGGCGTACTCCGTCAAGAGCCGGTCGGGAGGAACCATGACCGAGCGGAGCGAGGGAATCGAAGGCGCAGTCCCTACGGGTCGCTTCTCCGACGAAGGAGGCCCCACGATCCTGTACACGCGAGAGGCCGGCGAGGGCGAGCCGGTGCTGTTCGTGCACGGCAACCTGTCCGACGGCTCGGCCTGGGACGAGCAGCTCCGGCTGCTGCCGCCCGGTTACCGCGGCATCGCCCCCGACCTGCGCGGATTCGGCCGCACCGACCCGGCGCCGATCGACGCGACGTGCGGGGTCGGCGACTTCCGCGACGACCTGGTGGCGCTCCTCGACGAGCTCGGCCTCGAGACGGTCCACCTCGTCGGCCACTCCATGGGCGGCGGGGTCGTCATGGACCTGGCCGCCCGGCACCCCGAGCGCGCGCGGACGATCACGCTCGTCGCGCCCGTCAGCCCGTACGGCTTCGGCGGCACCCGCCTCGACGGCACGCCGTGCACGCCGGACTTCGCCGGATCGGGCGGCGGCACCGCCAACCCGGACCTGGTCAAACTCATGCGGGAGGGCGACCGGGCCGACGCGCACCCGGTGTCCCCGCGCAACGTCGTCCGGACCCTCTACTTCCCGGGCGCCGAGGCCGTACGGAGCGAGGAGGAGCTGCTCGACGGCATCCTGCGCACCCGCGTCGGCGACGACCACTACCCCGGCGACGCGACGACTTCGCCGCACTGGCCGGGCACCGCCCCGGGCACCCGCGGAGTGCTCAACACGATGTCGCCGAAGTACTTCGGCTGGAGCGGCTTCCCGGAGTCGGGCTGCCGGGCCCCGGTGCTGTGGGTGCACGGCGACCGGGACGCGGTCGTCTCCGACACCTCGATGTGCGACCTCGGCCACCTGGGCGCGCTCGGGTACGTCCCCGGCTGGCCGGGCGAGGACGCCTTCCCCGCCCAGCCCATGGAGGCGCAGACCCGGCAGGTGCTCGACCGCTACGGCACTTACCGGGAAGAGGTGCTGACCGGCACCGGGCACTTCCCGTACGCCCAGCGGCCGGACGAGTTCGCCGCGCTGCTCCACGCGCACCTGGCGGGCTGACGCGATGGCCTGGCGCATCGAGGAGGAACCACCGCCCACGAGCACGCGCGGGCGGCCGCTGTCCGCGAAGGGGGAGCGCACGAGGCGCAGCCTGCTGGACGCCGCCGAGCAGGTGTTCGCCGCCCTCGGCTACCACGACGCCTCGATCGTGAAGATCACCGAGGCGGCCGAGGTCGCGCAGGGCACGTTCTACATCTACTTCCAGGGCAAGCGGCAGATCTTCGACGAGCTGGTCGCCGACCTGAACCGGCGCGTGCGCCGCGCGATGTCCGAGGGCGCACGGCAGGGCCGTACCCGCGCGGAGGCCGAACGGCTCGGGTTCCTGGGGTTCTTCCGGTTCACCGCGGAGCATCCGGCGCTGTACCGCATCATCCGGCAGGCGGAGTTCGCCGCGCCGGACGCGCTCCGCCGGCACTACCAGGCGATCGCCGACGGCTACGTCGCCGGGCTGCGCGGCGCGATGGACGACGGGGAGATCGCCGTCGCCGACCCGGAGGTCGTCGCCTGGGCGCTGATGGGCGTCGGCGAGATGATCGGCATGCGCTGGATCCTCTGGCGGGACGACGTCGAGGCGGGCGAGGTGCCGGAGCACGTCTTCGAGGAGATGTACGCCTTCGTCCGGCGCGGGCTCGGCGCCTCGTGAACCTCGGGCGCTGGATCCGCGACCGGGCGCGTACGACGCCGCGCCGGACCGCGATCGTGTTCGGCGACGAGGAGACCACCTACGCCGAGCTGGACGACCGGTCAGAGCGGCTGGCGGCCGGGCTCGTCGCGCGCGGCCTCCGGCCGGGGGACCGGGTCGCGACGCTGACGGACAACCGGCCGGAGCACGCCGAGCTGTTCTTCGCCTGCGCCAAGGCCGGCCTGATCCTCGTCCCGTTGAACGTCCGGCTGACCGTGCCGGAGCTGGCCTATCAGGTCGGCGACGCCGAACCGTCGATCCTGTTCGCCGCCCCCGGCCGCGCGGTTCCGCCCTTCGCCGGGCCGGTCCTCGAGTTGACCCGCGCGGGCCTCGACGCGGTGGCGGACGGCGTCCTCGGCGAACGGGAGGTCGGCCCGGAGGCCGGGCTGCTGATCGTCTACACCTCCGGCACCACCGGCCGGCCCAAGGGCGCGCTGCTCAGCCACGCGAACTGCTTCTGGACGAACCTGTCGCTCGACCGGGGCTGCGAGCTGCGGGAGGACGACGCCGTCCTGCAGGTGCTCCCGCAGTTCCACGTCGGCGGCTGGAACGTCCAGCCGCTGCTCGCCTGGTGGAAGGGCGCCACCGTCGTCCTCGAGCCGTCATTCGACCCGGGCCGGGCGCTGCGGCTCATCGCGGAGCGCCGGGTGACCACGATGATGGGCGTTCCGGCGACCTACCAGTTCATGGCGGCACGGCCGGAGTTCGCGACGGCCGACCTGTCGTCGCTGCGGTACGTGGTCGTCGGCGGCGCGCCGATGCCGGAGCCGCTGCTGCACACCTGGCTGGAGCGTGGCGTGCGGATCACCCAGGGGTACGGACTCACCGAGGCGGCCCCGAACGTCCTGTGCCTGCCCCCGGAGGAGGTCGCCGCCCGGGCCGGCTGGGCGGGCAAGCCGTACCCGCACGTCGACGTGGCACTCCTCGGTCCGGACGGGCCCCTGGACGGGCCGGGGCGGGGCGAGCTGGTCGTCCGCGGGCCGAACGTCTTCCCCGGCTACTGGCGGAACCCCGCCGCGACCCGGGACGCCGTCCCGGACGGCTGGCTGCGCACCGGCGACGTCGCCGAACGCGACGCGGAGGGCTTCTACCGCATCTGCGACCGGGTGAAGGACATGTACGTCTCCGGCGGCGAGAACGTCTACCCGGCCGAGGTCGAGTCGGTGCTCGCCGCGTTCCCCGGCGTCGCCGAGGTCGCGGTCGTCGGGGTGCCCGACGAACGCTGGGGCGAGGCCGGATGCGCCTTCGTCGTCGGGAACGTTCCGGTCGACGGGCTGCTCGCGCACTGCCGGGAGCGTCTCGCGGCGTTCAAGGTGCCCAAGCACGTGCGGCTCGTGGCGGCGCTGCCCCGATCTGCCAAGTGCCGTGAGAGCGTCAGTGGGTAGTGCCGCCGGGTGTCAGTGGGTTTGCCACGGCAACGTCAGTGGTCTTGCCGCGAGAGCGTCGGTGATCCTGGTCGGTGCGCAGGCCGCCGTGCACACTGCGGGCCTGCCGAGGGTGCGTCGGCGAGCTCGGCACGGTAGGAGTTCCGCTGAGCCGCACCATCTGTACGACGAGAGATGCCTGACGCCTCTGGCAGTGATTCGGGCAGGTCGGCGCCGGGGAAGGCGAAAGCGAGGATCGGCAAGCGCACGCATGAATCGCACCTTGGGGGAAGGCCATGGCGGTCCGGCCGCAGGTGCCCGCAGACGGCGCCGCCGGTGCGCCGTGCTGGTCGGTCCTGGCTCTGCAGGCGCCGCGTCAGCTCGCCCGGCGTGCTGCTGCCGAGGCCGGTGAGGCGGGCCCGTACCGGCCGCGGGTCCTGCGTGTGGGCGCGCGCCGCCGGCGCGGCGTAGTTCCTTCGGGCTGGGGATGGATTGTCGAGCGCGGGTAGCGTGGAAATCGGGGCGTGGCCGGCCACCTCTCCTCGTTCGAGGTGGACTCATGACGTCGACGTCGCGGTAGCCGGATCGGTCTCCAGGTCACCGTTCTCGGCCCGCCTCATCCTGGAGCCGTTGAGCGTCGACCACTGGCGGCGTCTGGGGCAGGCCGCCCGCGATCAGGTCGTCCTGGCCGCGGGCGGCATCGAGTCGTTCCGCGTCGTCGGTGACTTCGCGTTACTGGGCGGAGCGTTCAGCCAGTCGGCGTCCGAGTGCGAGAACCACCGTTTTGAGGGCTTCCGGCTGTTGGATGATGAAGGGCCGGTCCAGCATGGCGAGTGTGCCGGCGACCCACTCGAGGCGTTCAGCCCGCAGAAACACCTGCAGCCAGTCATGACCGTCCGCAGCATCGGGAGGAGACGCCGGCGCAACTGACCCGAGCGTTTCCGGAATCCAGCGCCGCACATAGGCCGGATCAGCGCGGATGAGCACGGAGACGTCGTATCGCGAAGGTGCCGCCGACAGTGGTCCCAGCACCTGGGCCACTGGGTCGATGTTCGCGGGCGCTTCAAAGGTGCCTGGCAGAAGCCGCAGATCGGCCATCCTGTCCAGGCGGTAGGTACGCTGCGCCTGGCGGTCGGCGTCGAAGCCGGTGAGGTAGAGCAGGTTTCGGTACGCCACGATGCCGTGCGGCTGTACGTGCCGCGTAGCCGAATGCCCCTGACGCGTCCGGTACGCGAACGCAACCGGGCGCTGGTCCCGTGCTGCCTCAGCCAGACCGAGCAGCGTCTGAGCGCCTTCGTCAGCACCAGGACGAGCTTCGGCGTCGTCGTGGTCTTCCGCGCCCGGGCGTCGCTCACCGGTGAAGTCCACTGCCCGGAGTACCGCGTCGATGCGGCGGGCGAGCGCGGCAGGCAGTACTCGGCGCACCTTCGCCGTGGCCGTCTCCATCACCAGCGGGGTTACCGGACCACTGTGCGCATGTTGGTTGACCAGCAACGCCCACACCACGGCAAGGCCTTCCTCGTCGTTCAGCATCAGCGGCGGCATGTGGTAGTGACGGGCCAGACGGTAGCCGCCGTACCGACCGCGAACCCCGTCCACTGGAATGTCCATTTCGCGTAGCTGCTCGACATAGCGACGCACGGTGCGCTGATCGACTCCGAGGCGCTCGGCGAGGTCGACAACAGTGCGGGTTCCTCCCGTCTGCAACAACTCCAGCAAGGCGAGAACGCGTGCGGTTGGTCGGGTCATACCTGCGATGATGCGGCATTTCCGGGCGGAATATGACCTGTATTCATTCTAAGGTGACCACATGACCGCCTCAGCCGCAGTGCAGCTCGCCTCCGTCCGTCTCATCACCGATGACATTCCGCGGCTCGTCCGCTTCTACAAGGCCCTCACCGGTGCGACCCCGCAGTACCTCACCGAGGATTTCGTCGAACTGGTGACCCCCTCAGCCACCGTCGCTGTCAGCGGCTCCGCCCGCGTCGCTTTCATCACCACCAACACGCCCCGTGGGGGTGCAAACAACAGTGCGATCGTCGAGTTCCTCGTCGACGACACCAACGCCGTATACGAGAGGCTTGCGACCGATTTCGGCGACGATCTTGATGTCGTTCAGCCTCCGACCATGATGCCGTGGGGTAATCTGTCGGCTCTTGTCCGCGACCCCGACGGATCCCTTGTCAACCTCTACACGCCAGTCACACCCGAGGCATGGCAGCTTCAGCGCAACCGGACACCGAAGCCACCGCACGCAGGCCTGTAAAGCGAGCGGTGTAGCCGATGCCGGCGGCGAAGCTGGCGACGGTACCGGCGGCGCGGCGGACCTGAGCGGTCCGGCCGCAGGTGCCCGCAGACGGCGCCGCCGGTGCGCCGTGCTGGTCGGTCCTGGCTCTGCAGGCGCCGCGTCAGCTCGCCCGGCGTGCTGCTGCCGAGGCCGGTGAGGCGGGCCCGTACCGGCCGCGGGTCCTGCGTGTGGGCGCGCGCCGCCGGCGCGGCGTAGTTCCTTCGGGCTGGGGATGGATTGTCGAGCGCGGGTAGCGTGGAAATCGGGGCGTGGCCGGCCACCTCTCCTCGTTCGAGGGGGACTCATGACGTCGACGTCGCGGTAGCCGGATCGGTCTCCAGGCCACCGTTCTCGGCCCGCCTCATCGCCGCTATCGCCTGAGGCAGCTGGTAGGAGCCTGGCCGCCACGACAGCACCCAGCGGCCGCCCGGAATGGCCATCGCCGTCTGCGGGCACCGGTTACTGCGAATCCACTCCTCGTCGACCATCAGCGCCACAACTTCAGCGTATGTTCGACCCCGCTCAGCGGCCACGAAGCTGAACGGTGGATGGCGCTGTCTCCCCGCCCGGCAGTCCGCTATCGCCAATGAGCGCGAGGCGGTTCCGTTGTTCCCGACGGGCCTGCAGCCCGCGGCTTGGGCAGCAACGGCCCTTGGGCGCACCTACGGGGGCGGCCATGGCACGTCCGGCGACCGGGAGTAGTTCACCCCCATGAGCCTGCCGAACTTCGTCGCGGCGGCGACCGGCGCGCTGACGCGCTCGGGCGTGGACCGCGCCGACTTCCTGTGCGCGCTGCACGTCAAGCGCTCCCTGCACGACGCCCTGCTCAAGGAGCTCGGCCTGCCGCCGGATCGCACGGAGTACCTCGACGACACCGGCCACATGAGCGGCGTGGACCCGCTCCTCGCGCTCGACCGCGCCGCCCGGGCGGGCCGTCTCATGCCCGGCGACCACGTCCTCCTCCTGGCCGCGGGCACCGGCTACACGTGGGCCGCCGCCGTGATCCGGTGGACCGGCCTGCCGTAGGGGCCATGGGGCGTCACCGCACCGGGATCTCGCTGGGCGTGGGCCCGGAGCCGCGCTCCCAGCGCCCGCCGTCGGCGGTGTAGACGGGGACGTTCTCCGTCCCCACCGTACGGAACGGGCGTCCGTGGTCGTCGATCGTGACGGTGCCGCTCCGGTCGCCGCTCGTCCAGTCCACCCGGACACGCCACCGGCAGTCGCAGGAGCGCGCGGCCGCGATCACGTGGAAGACCTCGGGATCGGTGCTGGAGATCCGGTAGGGGAACGGGACGGCGGGGATCACGGTCGGCCCCGCCCCTGGCATCTGCCGCCCCGGACTCGGGACGGCACGGGGCTGCGGGCGGTCGAGGTCGACGGCGAAGTAACGCGGCAGCATCCCGCCGCAGCCGGCGACCATCTCGACCAGGGCCCCGGCGGGCCGGGCCCGGCTCACAACGTCGATGTGGAGGGCCTGCAGTACCGTCGCGGCGTCGGTCTTGCCCTGGAACGTGATTGCGACGTCGCTGAAGGCGGCGTCCGTCCCGCTGTCGACGCCGGTGAGCCCGAACGGCCCGTCGGCGGGGCGGGGCGGGAGCGACGCTAATGCCCGGAAGTGGGTCGCGCCGGCGCACATGTCGCGGTTCACTCGGACCGTCCAGGCGAAGGGCGCGGCGGAGTCGTCGCCGCGCACATGGGAGACGCCGCTGTCCAGGACCTTGTTCAGCAGGCCCGTCAGCACGGCCGTCAGGGCCGCGACGAGGATCGCGCCGATGACGGCCACGGTGCGCCGGGTGAACCGGACGCGTCGAGTCGGGGGCGGGGTGGCGTGCGGACGCCGGGGGCTACGTGGGCGAGCGGGCACGGGCGGCGACCTTTCGTCGTGACTACGCCCGAAGGTAGTCCCGGCCCTCGGGGCCCCGGCGGCCGTTTCCGGCCAGGGCCTGCGGCCGTGATCCCGGTGGCCGCTGTGTGCGCCACGGCGACGGGTTCGATCCCGACGGGCGCTCCACGAACGTGGTGTCGGATTCCCGCCAGTCCGGCGAGGTGGTTCCGCGACAGAGTGGAGGTATGACCTCACAGCACACCGCTTCGGAGGTGAGGCGGCATGTCAACGTCGCGGACTGGGCGGCCCTCGCCACCGAGCTGGACGAGTACGGCTGCGCTCTGACGCCTCGGCTGCTGGCCTCGGAGGAGTGCCGCGCCATCGCCGGACTGTACGAGCGGGCGGAGCTGTTCCGCACGACGGTCGACATGGCCCGTCACCGGTTCGGCTCCGGGCAGTACCGCTACTTCACCCACGACCTGCCCGAGCCCGTCGCCGAACTTCGGCGCGCCTTCTACCCGCACCTGCTGGCCATCGCCCGCGACTGGGCGGCGCGGCTCGGCCGGCCCGCGCCGTGGCCCGACGACCTGGACGAGTGGCTCGCGATGTGCCACGCCGCCGGGCAGGACCGGTCCGCCCAGATCCTGCTGCGCTACGGGCAGGGCGACTGGAACGCGCTGCACCGCGACGTGTTCGGCGACATGGTGTTCCCGCTCCAGGTCGTCATCGGCCTGGACGAGCAGGGCACCGACTACACCGGCGGGGAGTTCCTGCTCGTCGAGCAGCGGCCCCGCGCCCAGTCGCGCGGCACCACCACCGTGCTCCGGCAGGGCCACGGCCTCATCTTCACCACCCGCGACCGGCCCGTCCGCACCAAGCGCGGCTGGTCGGCGGGCGCCGTACGGCACGGCGTCAGCACCGTACGGTCGGGCCGCCGCCGCGCGCTGGGCCTCGTCTTCCACGACGCCACGTGACCGGGTACCGGTCCCCGCGGCTCACGGAGGCCGAGGCGGCGGCGTACGGAGAGTCGCCGCCGCCCGGCCCGCACACCGACGCCGAACTCGCCGCCCTGATCGGCCTCCTGGAGGAGAACCGGCCGCGGATCGAGGCGGTGGTCGTCGGGCACGGCCGCGACGACGTGTCCACGGCCACCGCCCGGGCGTTCCTCGACGCGTGGCGGGCCCTCGGCAGGGAGATCATCGCGGTGGTGGACTGGCCGGAGCGGGCCGCGTCCTGGCTCCGCTCGGCCCGGCGGATGACCGCGCAGACGCCCGACGCGTGGGTCGTGGCCGCCGCACCGCTCGGCTTCGCCCAGCTCAGCCGCCGGCTGCGGCACGACACGGACTGGGACCCCCGGCGCACGTACGCGTTCGCCTCGCTCCACGACGCCCGTCTCCCGGCACTCGCCGGAGCCGGTGTGGTGCGCGGACTGCGCGGGGTGGCCGCAGACGGCGCGACGTGGGAGGCGGCGGACCGCTGGATCACCACCCGGTACCCGGATCGGCGGTGACGGGGAGGACACCGGCCGGGCGGGTGAGGACATGGGCCGGGCGACCGTACGGGTGCCCGCTCGTGTTTGGAGGCCGTGGAGCGGCCTCGGGTGCCGGGGGTCACGCCGGAAGCACGAACACTGCCGCGGTGACGGTCCTGTCCGGAGGTCATGCGGGAATCGTGAACACCGCCGCCGCGGTGACGGCCCGCTCCTCCAGATTCGCGGTCCCCGGCACCTCGTACCGGGCGAGGACGGTGAGGCCGCGCGGCAGGTACGGCCGCAGCGGATCCCCGATCAGGACGTCCCTGCCCCGTCGTCGCTGCGCGCGCAGGAACGTCATCATGGCGTCCGCGAGCTCGGCGTCGTAGCAGACGTCACCGGCGAGGACCACGTCCACTCCGTCGAGGTCGCGCCCCAGGACATCCTCGGTGAGCATGTCGACGCGTACGCGGTTGAGGGCGGCGTTGAGGCCGATCGCGGTCGCGGCGAGCGGGTCGATGTCGCAGGCGGTCACCGACCGCGCGCCGGCCAGCGCCGCGCTGATCGCGACGAGACCGGACCCGCTGGCCAGGTCCAGGACGCGCCGCCCGGCCACCGCAGAAGGGTGGTCGAGGACGTACCGGGCGAGGGCCTGGCCGCCCGCCCACGCGAACGCCCAGAACGGCGGCGGCAGATCGGGGTCGGCCTGGTCGGCGCCCGCCTGGTCGCGCTGGGTCGCCTCCCAGGCCGCGAACGGCTCGTCGGCCAGGTGCAGGGAGACCTCCGGGACCAGCGGAGGCGCCGAGACCCCGGTCAGCGTCCGGACCGTGTCGGCTCGTCCGCCGGTCACGGGCGGCTCCGTGACGCGATGCGGGCGCCTCGAGGCCGTCGAGGAGCCGAGCGCCGATGGCGCGATCGGGGAGCGGACCGGTCGCGGGGCGATCGGCCCGGCGGGGCGGTCGAACAGGGCCTCACCTGGCTCAGCTTATCGAGCCGGGCCGACGGTCCGGATTCGCGAAATGGGCGGGTTGCGGATCTTCGGTAACGTTGGACCGTCATGATCACCGGCTGGCGGCCGGACGACGGTCTCGATCGGAGTTGACCATGGCGGAATCGCCCGCGATCACCTCGGCGTTCGTCGAGGCCACGTCGGCCGTTCGGCATGCCGCGTTCGCCGAACTGGCGGCGGCGGGGCCCGTACAGCGGGTCACGTTGTTCACCGGTGTCCCGGTATGGCTGATCACCGGTTACGCCGAGGCGCGCGAGGCGCTCACCCACCCCGACATCATCAAGGGTAAGGGGGGTGACGGCCCGCATCGCGACGCCGTCCCGGCCGAGCTCGCCGCGGCGATGGACCACCATCTGCTCGGCGCCGACCCGCCCGACCACACCCGGCTGCGCCGGCTGGTGTCCGCCGCGTTCACCCGGCGACGGATCGACGGGTTGGAGCCGGAGATCCGGCTCATCGTCGACGGGCTGCTGGACGACGTCTCGGCGGCGGGGGAGCATGGCGCGCCGGTCGACCTGCTGGCGACCTTCGGCCACCCCCTCCCGCTCACCGTGATCAGCGAGCTGCTCGGCGTACCGGCGGACCGGCGGGGCGACTTCCAGCAATGGACGAAGGTGGCCATCAACGGCTCGGTCCACCCCGCCGAGACCTTCGTCGCCGCGGCGACCTCGTTGATCGCCTACATCCGGGAACTGATCGCGCAGAAGCGGGCCGAACCGTCGGACGACCTCATCTCCGGACTGGTCGCGGTGCGGGAGGACGGCGACGGGCTCTCGGAGGACGAGCTGACCTCGATGGTCTTCCTGTTGCTCGTCGCCGGATACGAGACCACGGCCCACCTGATCTGCGGCGGCATGCAGACGCTGCTGGCCCATCCCGGCCAGCTCGACCTGGTGCGCGCCGAACCCGACCGGTTGCCCGCGGTCGTCGAGGAACTCCTCCGCTTCAACGGCCCGGCGCAGGTGGCGACGCCCTACCGGACGGCGGCACCGGTGCGGATCGGCGACGTCACCATTCCCGCCGGTGAGGTGGTGCTGCCCGCCCTGCTGGCCGCCGATCGTGATCCCCGCCAGTTCGCCGATCCGGAACGACTCGATGTCACGAGGCAGCCGGCGTCACATCTGGCCTTCGGCCACGGCATTCACCACTGCCTCGGCGCGCCGCTGGCCCGGCTGGAGGCCAGGATCGCGCTCGGCGTGCTGATCGACCGATTCCCGAAGCTGCGCCTGGCCGTCCCCCCGGAGGATCTCACCCTGCAGGCCGGCCTGCTCATCAACGGGCTGACCGCGCTGCCGGTCGTCGTGGCCTGACGGATCGTCCATCCATCGAAGGGTCGGCGGTCCGCTGATCGGCGACCGTTGGGGCCGTGCGCTTCGGGCGGCGGATGTCAGCCGGATCGGGCGGCCTTAATCCGCGCATAAGCCTCTCTTAAGGTAATGGCCGGTGCCGCCGAAGTCGGCCTTCTCCGATCCGGCGAACGTGTTGACAGCGCCTTCGGAGCCTGCTTTCATCCTGATTTGTTAGGAACCTTACCTAACGCATTGGCGATCGCCCTGTCATGACAAGTCGCCATCGCCCGCCGATGGTGCGGTGCCGTTCTGCGCCCCCAGCCGTGAACGGCATGTCAAGAAAGCTGACTGAAACGGTTAGGAACATGCGCCTTCCACTTACCCGAAAGTCCGCTCGACGGAGCGTCCCGGTCGTCCTCGCCCTGGGCGTGGCCTTCGCCTCCGCGGCCGCCGTCGAAGCGGGCACCGGGCATTCCTCCGTCTCGCACGCCGTCCAGGCCGGCTCCGTCACGGCCGCGGCCGTCGACCTCACCGACCCGCACAAGAAGGACATCGCCATGCAGCTGGTGTCCAGCGCGGAGAACTCCTCGCTGGACTGGCGAGCCCAGTACAAGTACATCGAGGACATCGGAGACGGTCGGGGCTACACCGCAGGCATCATCGGGTTCTGCTCCGGCACCGGTGACATGCTCGAACTCGTCCAGCTGTACACCGATCGAGAGCCCGGCAACGTCCTGGCCAAATACCTCCCCGCACTCAAAAAGGTGAACGGCAGCGCCTCGCATAAGGGCCTGGACCCGAATTTCACCAAGGACTGGCGTAAGGCCGCCTCGGACAAGGTCTTCCAGCAGGCCCAGGACGACGAACGCGACCGGGTCTACTTCACCCCCGCGGTCAACCAGGCCAAGAAGGACGGCCTGCGCGCACTCGGCCAGTTCATCTACTACGACGCCATCGTCATGCACGGGCCCGGCAGCGACGGCGACAGCTTCGGCGGGATCCGGGCGGCGGCCATGAAGAAGGCCAAGACCCCGGCCCAGGGCGGCAGCGAGGTGACCTACCTCAACGCCTTCCTCGACGCGCGCAAGGTCGCCATGAAGCACGAAGAGGCCCACAGCGACACCAGCCGGGTCGACACCGAACAGCGGGTCTTCCTGAAGGCCGGCAACCTGGACCTCGATCCGCCGCTGCACTGGAAGGTGTACGGCGACAGCTACTCGATCGAGAAGTAGGGACCGGACGGGCTCTCGGGCGGCGGCGTGGTGGTCCGCCGCCCGAGAGCCGACTCGTCTCTGCCCGGCCGCGCGAACAAGATCCAACCTCTAGGGGGCGGCCCGCTCCGCCCATTCCGCGAGGTCGCGGCCTTCGATCGCGGCGGCCATCAGGTCGGGGAACGCGTCGGGCGTGCACGCGAACGCCGGAACGCCCAAGGCGGTCAGGGCGGTGGCGTTTCCGTGGTCGAAGGCCGGGGCGCCCTGGTCCGAGAGGGCGGTCAGCGCCACGACCTGGGTGCCCGCGCCGGTCAGGGCCGCCGCCCGCCTGAGCATCTCCGCGCGGGCCCCGCCCTCGTACAGGTCGCTGATCAGGATGAGGACGGTCTCCTTCGGGCGGGTGATGAGGCGCTCGCAGTACGCGAGGGCCCGGTTGATGTCGGTCCCGCCTCCGAGCCGGCTGCCGAACAGCAGGTCGACCGGGTCGTGCAGCCGGTCGGTGAGGTCCACCACCGACGTGTCGAACACGACGAGCGACGTGCGCAGCGTCGGCATCGAGGCGAGGACCGCGCCGAACACCCCGGCATAGACCAGGGACGACGCCATCGAACCACTCTGGTCGACGCACAGGACGATGTCGCGTTCGACGGCCCGCCGCCGATGGCCGTACCCGATGAGGCGCTCGGGGACGACGGTCCGGTGGGACGGGACGTAGTGGGGGAGGTTCGCGCGAATGGTGCGGTCCCAGTCGATCTCGGAGGCGCGCCGGGGGCGTCGGCGCCGAGCGGACCGGTCGAGGGCGCCGTCGACCGCCGACCTCGTCCGCTGCGCGAGGCGTTCCTCGAGCCGGCGTACGACGGTGCGGACGACCGCCCGCGCGGACTCCCTGGCCCGCTCCGGCAGCACCTGGTTCAAGGACAGCAGCGTGCCGACCAGGTGAAGGTCGGGCTCGACCGCCTCCAGCATCTCGGGTTCGAGCAGCAGTCGCGTCAGGTCGAGGCGTTCGACGGCGTCCTTCTGCATGACCTGCACGACGGTCGAGGGGAAGAGCGTCCGGATGTCGCCCAGCCAGCGTGCGACCTGCGGCGCGGACGCGCCCAGCCCGGCACCGCGGCCGCCCCGACCGGCACCCCGCGTGCCGTACAGCGCCTCGAGCGCGCCGTCCATCTTCGCGTCGTCACCGGCGAGGGCCGCACCGGTGGACTCGGCCGCCTCGCCGCCGAGCACCATCCGCCAGCGCCGCATCCGCTCCTCGCTCACCGTTCGCCCTCCGCTCGCCTACGGGCCGTCCTCGCGCGCCATCTCTCCTCGCCCGGCCGCCGTTTCGGGTACGCCGACCGCCCGTCCTTGCCCGGCCGCTGCTTCCGGGGCGTCTTCGCATGCCGCCCCGCACCGGGCTTCGACCGCCCCGCACCGGGCTTCGACCACCGCGCACCGGGCTTCGACCGCCGCGCACTGGGCTTCGACCGGCGCGCACTGGGCTTCGGTCGGCGCGCTACGGCCGACCGGCGCGCTACGGCCGACCGGCGCGCTACGGCTGGCCGGGGACCTCGCGCGCGGCCCCGCCGCTTAGAGGCCGGCCGGCGCGCCTGCGGGGGACGAGGGCGCGCGATCGGGGTCGGTACCCCTCGCCCGGTCGTCGCCTCCGGCGGACCCTCCGCCGAGACGGCGTTGTGTCTCCCCGGGGCGCTCACCCGATGTCCTCTCTCGTCGTCTTGCGCTATGGCCGGCCGGGGACCTCGGGCGCGGCCCCGCCGCGTAAAGGCCGGCCGGCGCGCCTGCGCGGGACGAGGGCGCACGATCGGGGGCCCGGTCGTCGCCTGCGGGGGACGAGGGCGGGCGATCGGGGTCGGTGCCCCTTGCCCGGTCGTCGCCTCCGGCGGACCCTTCGCCGGGACGGCGTTGTGTCTCCCCGGGTCACTCACCGGCTTCCCCTCTCGTCGTCTTCGGGTCGCCGGGCGGGCGCGGCCCAGCCGAGAATGTCGAGGACCGTCCGTACGGCCGGGGCCGCGCGCATCAGATCCAGGGGCTCGTCGGTGGTGTCCGGCGCCGAGGCGGTGGCGATCCGGGCTACCCGCTCGCCGATCGATCGGCGCTCCGGCGCCTCGAACGTTCCGAACGTCCGGCGCAGCAGCGGCAGCACGTCGGTGAAGGAGTCGGCGGGCAGGCCCGTGATCCAGTCGTCGACCAGACGGAGCAGCCGGTCGTCGTGGACGAGGATCAGGCCGCCGCCGGAGAGGAAGCCCTCGATCCAGGCGGCCGCCCGGGCCGGTGACTCACCGACCGAGACGGCGCGAGCCATCCGGTCGCCGACCCGGCCGGCGGGCTCTTCGGCCGGCGACCCGGCGTCCAGCAGCAGCCGGGTGAGGCGGCCCTCGATCAGGCCGGGCAGCCCCGGCCGGTCGAGGAGAGAGGCCAGCGTGCCGTGCCAGCGGGCGGTGTGCTCGCCGTCGCCGAGCAGGGCGATCGCCTCGTGGACCTCGTCGACGCGATCGAGGAGCGTACGGGCCGCATCGTCGTCCAGCCCGGAGACCTCCTTCGGAAGCCCTACGCAGATCCGTACGACGAGGCCGTCGACGACCGTATGCAGCGGTCCCACCGAGGTGCCCCGCACGTCGCCGTACCGCAGCGTGCGGACCAGGGCCGGCAGCGCCGCCATGAGGTGGGTGACGTCGGTGTCGGCCGCCGCCCGGTCGGCGAGCGCGGCCATGACGGCCGGCAGCGCCTCGGCGAGGTCGGCCAGCAGACAGTGCTCGGCCACGACGGTGAGCGCCGGCAGGGCGTCCGCCTCCGCCGCCAGGGCGCCCGCCCGGGCGGACGCAGCACTCCGGACCGTCAGACCCCAAGCGCCGGCCTCGACCAGCCGGACGTCGAACTCCGGCAGCCAGGTCAGAGCCCAGCTCTCCCGGAAGGTGCCCTTGCCGCGGCCGGATCCGGCGGGCTCGCCCCACGGGACCCCGAGCAGGCGGAGACGGTGCAGCAACCGGCTGCGGTCCAGGTCGGTGGGCCGGCGCAGGTCCAGGTCGAGTTCCTTGGCCGTCGCCGCGGGCTTGAGCCGCAGCCGCCGCTGCTCGTCCCGCAGGTCACGCTGCAGCGGCACCATCGGCGCGCTGTCTGGTACGGCGCCCATGCGCTCGCCGACGACCATGCGGCGCTGGATCAGCTCCAGGGGGAGCTCCGCGCCCTCGCACAGGACGGCGAGGGCCGCTTCGGTGACCTCCGCGAGCCCGGCGAGCGGCCGGTCGCGCAGGGCGGCGAGCGCGTTCGCGAGGCGGACGGCCTCGATGACGTGCGCGGACGACACGGGCAAATCCTCGTCGCGCAGCACCGCCGCGACCGCGGTGAACCAGCGCTCGATCGGCCGATCGGGCGCGGTGAACAGGTGGTGGTACCACCCCGGCGAAGTGATGCCGGCGCCGTACCCGGAGTGGCTCGCCAGGCGCCCATGCGTCCACGGCACCCAGGTCAGCGCCACCTTCGTGGTGGGCAGGCCGCGCAGCGTACGGTCGTCGCCCGCCGCGGTGGGCGCTCCGGCCGACCGCGGCGGACGGAGCCCGGCGGCGATCGCGGGCACGTGCCACGCGCCGCAGACCACCGCGATGCGCTCGTACCCCTCCTTGAGCGCCTGGCGCACGGCCCTGCGCATGAACGCCTCGCGCCGCTCCTCTCGCCGCAGGTGATCCTCCGGCAGGTCCGGGGCGTGCTCCCGGAGCGCGGCCATCGCCTCGGCGATGGCCGGGAACGGCGACGGCCCGCCATCGCGGTGCTCGACGACGTCATCCCACCATCGTTCGGCGTCGTCGTATCCCGCGGCTTCGGCCAGCCGCGCCAGGGGATCGAGCCGCACCGCCTCCGCGACCGCGTCCGGCCCGCCGTCGTCTCCCGGCGCCTCCGCGCCAGGGCCGTCACCGGTCAGGGGATCGAGGCGCACCGGCTCTGCGACGGCGTCGGGCCCGCCGTTCTCTGCCGATGCCTCCGCGCCGGAGCCGTCACCGGTCAGGGGATCAAGGTGGACCGGCTCTGTGATGGCGTCGGGCCCGCCGTTCTCTGCCGGCGCCTCCGCGCCGGGGCCGTCGCGGGTCAGGGGATCGAGGTGGACCGGCTCTGCGGCGGCGTCGGGCCCGCCGTCGTCTCCCGGTGCCTCTGCGTCGGGACCGTCACCGGTCAGGGGATCCGCCGTTGGCCGTCCTGAGTCGCCGTCGGTCCCGGGCAGTGCCGCGCGGGCCTGGTCGGTCCCCGGAACCGCCTCGGTCTCGACGGGTTTGTCACCCGGCGGGTCGTCGGCGTCGGTCCCCGGAACCGCTTCAGGCCCGACGGGCCCGTCGCCGGGTGGGTCGTCGGCGAGCTGGTGGGCGGCGGGCAGGTCGCAGAAGCGGACGGGCACCCCCGCCCGCAGGGCGTGGCGGATCGCCTGCCATTCGGGGCTGAACTCCGCGAACGGCCAGAACGCCGCCCGCCGCCCCGCTCCGCCCTCCACCGCGTGGGCGAGCAGCGCCACCGGGGGCACCATCCGGGGGTCCGCGGCGAGGCCGACGAGCGCGTCGGCCTCCGGCGGCCCTTCGATCAGGACGATGTCGGGCCGCAGCTCGTCCAGCGCGCGGACGAGGGCCCGCGCCGATCCGGGGCCGTGATGCCGGATGCCGAAGATCCGTACGCGCTCGTGGGCAGGGGCGGCCACGGTCAGGAGACCTCGCGGCAGGCGCGGTAGAAATCGTGCCACTCTGGGCGGTCGCGGACGACCGTCTCGAGGTACTCCTGCCACACGACGCGGTCCGACACCGGATCCTGCACGACGGTGCCGACGATGCCGCTCGCGACGTCCGCGGCGCGCAGCACGCCATCGCCGAAGTGCGCCGCCAGGACGCGGCCGCTCGTGATCACCGAGATCGCCTCCGCGGTGCTCAGCGTGCCGCTGGGCGACTTGAGCCGCGTACGGCCGTCCGCCGTGCGTCCCGAGCGCAGCTCGCGGAAGACGGTCACCACCCGGCGGATCTCCTCCAGCCTGGTGCCGGTTTCCGGCAGCTCGAGCGACGTGCCGATCTGGGCGACCCGGCGGGCGACGATGTCGACCTCCTCCTCGGTCGTCGCGGGCAACGGCAGCACGACGGTGTTGAACCGGCGGCGCAGCGCGCTGGACAGGTCGTTCACGCCCCGGTCACGGTCGTTGGCGGTCGCGATCACGGTGAACCCCTTGCGGGCCTGCACTTCGGAGCCCAGCTCGGGGATCGGCAGGGCCTTCTCGGACAGGATCGTGATGAGGGTGTCCTGGACGTCCGACGGCATCCGGGTCAGCTCCTCGACCCGGGCGACGGCCCCGGACCGCATCGCCCGCATCACCGGGCTGGGCACGAGCGCCTGCTCCGAAGGGCCCTCGGCCAGCAGCCGCGCGTAGTTCCAGCCGTACCGGATCGCCTCCTCCGCCGTGCCGGCGGTGCCCTGGACCAGCAGCGTCGAGTCACCGCTGACCGCCGCCGCCAGGTGCTCCGACACCCAGGTCTTGGCGGTGCCGGGTACGCCGAGCAGCAGCAGCGCCCGGTCCGTGGCCAGGGTGGCGACGGCCACCTCGATCAGGCGGCGCGGCCCGACGTACTTCGGCGTGATCACCGAGCCGTCGGGCAGCGTTCCGCCGAGAAGATAGACCGTGACGGCCTGCGGCGACATCCGCCAGCCGGGCGGGCGCGGCCGGTCGTCCCGCTCGGCGAGCAGGGCGAGCTCGTCGGCGAACTGGTGCTCCGCGTGCGGGCGCAGCACGGCCTCGGTCATCGGCTGGACTCCTTCGTCGGTGGCAAGGGATGGGCGGTCTTGCCGGGAGGCAAGGGATGGGCGGTCACGTCGGGCTCGCTCGGGGTCATGGGTCGCTCGCCGTCCTCGCTCGCTCGGCGGGCGGGCCACCCCTCACCATCGAGATGCCGGTGCGCAGCGGCTGGAGGGCGCCGCGGGCCTGCGCGACGACCTTCCCACTTTCGGGTCCTCATCGTGACGACGTCCGCCCACTCCCGTCGCGTGCGGCGTCACCGCAGCTCCTCGAGCATGTCGTGGCGGAAGCGCAGGACGTCGGCGAGCTCGGACAGCGGCCGGCACGCAGGGTGCCGCCGGACGAGGTCGGCCAGGCGGGGCGCGGTGGCCGGCCCGAGGCGCTCGCCGGCAAGGCGGGCCAGGTCGACCGGGAAGCGTTCACCGTCGGGATCCGACGCGGCGGCGGCCAGGGCGGCCGCCACCGCGTCGGCGAGCGCGCCGGCCCAGGGGCCGGGGACGCGTTCGAGCACCGTGAGGCGGTCGGCATGCCCCTCGATCCGGCGGACCGCCTCGGCCGCGGCGTCGTCGCGCTCGACGGCGGGCAGGACGTCCAGCAGATCGGCCAGGGTGGTGACCTCGCCGAGCACGACGTCGCCCGCCAGGAGTGCGCGGGCCCAGGCGGCGTCCCGCTGCCGCGCCGCCGCACGGGCCCAGCCGAGGTGGACGTCCCGGGTGCGGCCCGCGTCCGGCTCGCGCGACGCGTCGACCACGATCGGCAGCCGGACGATCCGCTCCGGGGCCGTACCGAACCGGTCGGTCCAGGCCGACAGCGGCGTACGCGCGAGAATCTCCCGCAGCCAGCCCGCGTGGTTCCCGATGCGCTCGACCGCGTGGTACGGGATGCCGTCGCGCCGCATCGCCTCGTCGTGGTCGGCCGGTGGGGCGACGACGATCCCCTCCGGCGTGGCCGCGCAGGCGGTGGGCCGGGCGGACGTGGCCGCCGCCCCGCTCCGCGGGCGTAGGCAGGCGCGGGCCCGATCGGCCATGCGCCCGGCGTGCGCCGAGCCGGGGAGCCGGGCGAGCAGGTCGGCCGCGATGCGCCGCACCTCCAGGCCGCGGTCGTCGAGCGCGTCCTCGAGGAAGTCCTCGTCCGCGAGGGACAGCCCGCGCTCGAAGGTCGTGAGGAACAGCGCCCGCTCCGGGGCGGGCTCCCGCGCCCACGTCGAGGACAGCGTCGTACGGGCCGTGGCCGGGTCGGTGGCCCGCAACCGCATGAGGTGCGCGACGCGCTGGGCGCGGGCACCGGTCTTCCACACTTCGGGGTCCTGGGCGGAATCGCCGCCACTCGCCACGACGAGGTACGCCCAGTCGAGATTCCGCATCGCCAGCCACACGCCCCGGCGGCCCGCCGCCCGTGCGATGGACGGTCGGAGCGCCCGGTCGGAGCGGCCCTTGTGCAGCAGGTCCGGAAGCAGGTGCGCGGGGACGCGACGACCGCTATGGGCGGCGGCGTCGAGCCACTCCGGCAGGACCCGCGCGTACTCGCCGGACAGTATCCGGCGCAGCCGAACGGCCGCAGCGGGCGGAACGATCGGCGCGGTCTCCGCCGGGGCGGGCGCGATCGGCTCCGCCGTGACCGGCCGCCACCCCGCCCGCCGACGCGCCGTCAGCACCGCCGCCTGCTCCAGCAGCCGAGCCGCCGGCTCGACCGGCCCCGCCGGTACCTCGTCGAGCCCGGGCGTTCCGTCGGGCGGTGCTTCACCGGGCGCAGGCGCTCGGTCGAGCGCCGGCGGTTCGCCGGGCGCGAGTGTTCCGTCGAGTGACGGTGCCTCGGCGGACGCCGGCGTCCCGTCGGGTGGCGGTGCTTCGCCGGGCATAGGTCCCCCGTCCGGTGGCGGTGGCTCGCCGGGCGTGGGCGTTCCGTCGAGCGCCGGCGGCTCGCCGAGTGGCGGTGCCGCGCCGGGTATGGGCGTCCCGTCCGGTGCCGCTGTCTCGTCGGGCGGCGGCCCGTCCGGTCGCGGTGGTTCGCCAGGCGTGCGTGTGTCGGGCACCGATGCCCCGCCGGGCGTGGGCGTCCCGTCCAGTGCTGGTGTCTCGGCGGGTCGCGGTGCCCCGCCGGGTGTGGAGGTCCCGGCGGGTGGCGGTGTCTCGTGGGGCGGTGGTGCGCCGTCGAGGGCCGGCGGCTCGTCGAGGGTCGGAGTCCAGTCCAACCGCGGTGCTTCGTCGAATGGCGGTGCCTCGCCGAGCGCGGGCGGACCCTCCAGTGGCGGTGTCTCGTCGGGTGGCGGCGCTGCGACGGGTGTGGGTGCCCCGACCAGCGGCGGTGCTTCGTCGAGCGGTGGCACCGGTCGGCGTCGGGTGCCCAGCAGCGCGGCGCTCACGTGCTCGCCCCAGGCGCTCACAGCGGCACGGTCCCTTCCTCCTCCTGCCAGGCGGACAGCGGGAGCAGCCCTCGTGGCGACCACTCGCCGGACACCGTGAACGGCCGGCCGCCGGACACCGCCAGCAGGCGCCACACGTCGGTCGTGCGCAGGGGAAGTGCGTCGCCGTCTCCGTCGACCAGGTGGGGGAGGCCCGCGCCGTCGCGCGCCGGGCGGACGCCCGTCAGCACGGCGGGCCATCGTTCCAGCCACGGGTCCCGCGCCAGGGCTGCGGCGTGTTCGCGCAGCAGTGCGATCACGGTCGTGCCGTGCGGCGGACCCTGAGCGGGCGCGGGGTGGCGGGCCGCCACGAGGGCGCGCAGCGGCAGGGCTCCGGGGTAGAAGGCGAGCTCGGTGTCGACCGTGTCGCCGACGGTGAGGGACGCGTCGAGCGCCCGGCCCGGCGCGGCGAAGGTCAGGACCAGCGCGGACCGCCCGGTCTCCCGGCCGCGCAGCCAGACCCGCCGCGCGACGAGCCGGTCCTGCTCGACGTCCCGGCACCCCGCGACGTACCAGTGATCCCGGACCCGCTCGCCCGCGAGGACCTCCTCCTGGCTCACGGTGAAGCCCACGCGGGCCCGGACGGTGGCGTGCAGCGGCTCCGGCAGCGCGTCACGGCGCCGGAAGGCCGTCGTCAGCAGCCGCAGCAGGGCGTACTCCTCCAGCAGCCGTTCGGGCCGGTCCCCGCCGCGGCCCGGGATCGCCCCGAGCTCGCGCACCCGGGCCGCGAGCCCGCTCGCCTGGGCGTCGACGAGGCGGCGGGCGACGTCCTCCCACATCGTGGACGGTGCGCGATCGGCGTGCGCCAGGCCCTGCTCGATCTGGTCGCACAGCCACCGGTCGAGCTCCTCGACACCGGCGGCCACCCGCCGCTCACGGCGCTCGGCCGTCGTCAGCACCCCGGCGTCGCCGTGGTGGGCGGGCGTCCCTTCCGGTTCGATCACACGCTCGACGCTATCGGTGTTCGCCGACATTCCGCCCTGACCACCGAGTGCGGGATGGCCGCCGTTCCGGGCGGGTGGTTCCGGTGCACCCGGCGCAGGGGCGGCGGTCGTCAGCCGGCCTGGTCCGTACGGCGTGCGAGCAGGTCGATGACGCCCGTGGTGTCCTCGTCGCCGCGGCCGTCGGCGAGGCGGCGCTTCATCAGGTCGAGGTACGGCGTGAGCAGTTCGGGGCTGACGCCCTGTTCCTCGGCCGTGCGCAGCAGCGTCGCCGTCCCCGCGACCTGCATGGCGAGGTTGGAGGCGACGCCACCGGTGTAGTCGCCGCTCTCCAGATGGGCGGCGGTCCCGCGCACGGACGCGGTCATGGCGGTCAGCCAGCCCGCGAGCAGGGACGCGAAGTCGGTCAGCGCGACGTCCTCCTCCCGGACCAGCGCGAACGCGTGCGCGACCCCGGCGAACATCCCGTACATCGCGCTCAGCAGCGCCACGTCGTGCAGGGCCGCCAGGCGGGGATCCTCCCCGACGTACACCGTGCCGGCCGGAACGGCCAGGGTGTCGCGGTGGGCGTCGAACAGCGGCCGGGATCCGCTGTAGAACATGTACGCCCCGGAGCCCGGAGCCCCGATCATCGGCGGGACCGCCATGATCCCGCCGTCCAGGAAGCGGGCGCCGCGGGCCCGCGCCCACGCGGCCCGGTCCCGGGCCTGGTCCGGAGTGCCCGTGGTGAGGTCGACCAGGTCCTTACCCGTCAGGTCGGCGTCGGCCAGGGCCTCGGCGACCGAGGCGTCGTCGAGCAGGCAGACCACCACCAAGTCGTTGGCGGCGACCGCCTCGGCGGCGGTCGCCGCGACCGTCGCCCCGTCGGCGGCCAGCGGTTCGGCCCTGGCCGCCGTGCGGTTCCACACGGTGAGCGGATGCCCGGCGGCGAGCCACGTACGGGCCAGTGCGGTGCCCATCGCGCCGAGCCCGAGAAGAGTGAGGGGAGTTTTTTCCGAGTTCATGCTGGTTAGGCTGGTGCGCAGGGCCCGAAACGATCAAGTACGCACTTCGAAGTGCGTGGTGACCGCCGGGTAAGCGAGCAGGCAGGGGAGATGGAGTTGGCGACCGTACGCAGGCCCGGGAGCTACGAGTGCGGCATCGACGCCGCCATGGACGTCATCGGCGGAAAGTGGAAGGTACTGATCCTCTGGGCGCTCAACGAGCGGCCGTGCCGGTTCGGCGAACTGCGACGGAACCTGCCCGGCATCACGGAGAAGGTGCTCGCCTCGCACCTGCGGGAGCTCGAGGAGGACGGCATCGTGCACCGTGAGGCGTACGACGAGGTGCCGCCCCACGTGGAGTACTCGCTGACCGCGCTCGGCGTCTCGCTCAACGCCGCGCTCGCCCCCCTCGGCGCGTGGGGCCGCGAGAACATCCTCGGCGGCGCGTACGCCCACGCCTCCGCGCGGGAGACCACCACCTGACCCGGCGGACGTCCGCGCTCAGGAGCCGAAGAAGCCCTCCATCGGCCCGCCGTCATCCGGCCGCCCGCCCTCGGCGAGGTACCGCTCCACCTGTCGCCGGTCGTAGCCGCGCAGCACGACGTCGAAGGCAGGTGGGGGCGTGCCTGTGGGGTCGTCGGACAGGCGCCGGAGGTACTCGTCGACCTGGCGACGGTCGTAGCCGCGCCAGGCGATGTCGAACGCGTCGTTCACGGCGGTTCCTCCCGCGTCGTCGGAGCCTGTTGATCATCCCAGGTGACGCGATCGCGGCGGGGCCGGACGCGGGATGAGCGGTCCCCGGCCGTGGACGGACCGCCGCCTCCGAGGCGTACGGCGGGGGAGGATGGTCCATGTTCCGGGAGGGCGATTGGACCTGGGGCCGGGCCCGACACCGGATCTAGCGTACGGACGGTGACCCATCCCCTCCTGTTCCTGCTGGCGGCGCTCACGCTCGTCGCCGTCCCCGGACCGAACCATCTCTACATCACGACGCGGAGCGTCGGCGAAGGGCGCCGTGCGGGCATCGCCTCGGCGCTCGGCGTCGAGACCGGCACGCTGGTGCACGTCCTCGCCGCGGCGGCCGGCCTGTCCGCGCTGGTTGCCGCCTCGGCGACGGCGTTCGGCGCGGTGCGGTACGCCGGGGCGGCCTACCTCGTCTACCTCGCCGTGCGGACCCTGCGCCGCGGCGACGACGAGGGCCTGGTGCTCGAGCCGCGGCCACTCCGGCGTGTCTATCTCGACGGCGTCCTGGTCAACCTGTTCAACCCGAAGGTGATCCTCTTCTTCCTGGCGTTCCTGCCGCAGTTCGTGGACGAGCAGGCGGGCGCGGTGCCCGCCCAGATCGTCGTCATGGGGCTCGTGACGGCCCTGATCGGGCTGGCCTCCGACGTCGCGTACGCTCTCGCCGCCGGCTCGCTCGGGCACCGGCTGCGCGGCAGCCGGGCGTTCCGTCGTCGGCAGCGGTACGTGACGAGTGCCGTCTATCTCGGGCTCGGCGTGCTCACCGCGTTCGCCGGCCCCGGTCACCGACGGCGCTGAGCCAGGCACCCCCGCATTCGCCGCCCGAGGGCGGACCGGCGCCCCTCCCGAGCGCCGGTCCGCCTCATCCCCCGCGCAGCAGTTCGTCGCCGAAATCGGCCATGAGGCTCACAGGTTTCCGTAGGGATCCGTGATGTTGCGTAGCGGTCGCTGGAGGGCGTCGAGTTGCTGTGGTTGCTCAGGATGGCGAAAGCGGTGTGCACCCGATGACGCTTATCGTCGACGCTCTGACGGGCTTGCCTCGCTCGAATTTTCGAATCACCGAGCGGAATACGGATACGGATCGCTACTGTGCGTACATGCTTGATCGCGTGTCATCCGGTCGTGTCGCATGAGCCGGAGACGTCCGCTGGCTGAGGGGCAGGTGGCTCGGACCGCGACCGCCCGCGTGCTGCTGCGGGGCGGGGTGGCTGAGAAGACCGGTGAGGTGGTCTCGGCGCGGGTGGTGGCCGAGCGGGTGGGCTGGGCCGCGGACCTGGCTGCGGGGATGATTGCTGGCCTGCTGGCCGGACACTGGAACGCCGGCGACGTGGCAAGGCTGGCCGCCGGGGTGGACGAGGCGGGCCGCGCCTTGCCGTCGAATGCGTGGATGGCATTGCGGAGGCTGGGCTGGGCTGTGGCCGTGCCCGACGGGGTGCGGGTCAATGACCGGATCGTGCGGATGGTTCAAGAGCAGGCCGGGCGGATTCTGCGTGGTGTGCAGCACCGCGCAGAGATGGTCGCTGGGGTCCTGGAAGCCTGGCCTGCCGATCCGTCCAAGCGCACGCCGGCCGAGTGGGACGCTGTCCGAGAGGCGATCCTTGACAGCAGATCGCTGCCGGGCAATGTGATCAAAGCGCGTACACGGCAGATCACCGCCTTCTGCGACGCTCATGGGCGGCTTCCGGTCGATGTGTTCGACCTGGAGGAGGCGCCGCGCGCGGCGCGGATGCTGGTACTGGCCGCGGTGGACCGCCAGCAGGCCACCCTGGAACGCGCCGACGACGACGCGGCCAGGGTGTTGCTGCGGGTGCAGTTGCCCACCCGCCCGGATCCGCGCTCGTATGCCGACTGGACCTGGGTGGCCTGTCAGCTCCCGCTGCCGCCCACCGTCCCGCCGGATGCGGTGCTGCACCTGCCCACACTGCGCCCCACCATTGGGCCGGGAGGTGGCAAGGTGCATGCCGACCTGGCGTTCTCCCATCCCGTCCCGAAAGCCGAACGGAAAGGTCACACGACGGCGCTGGGTGTGGACTGGGGCTTGAACACCCTGCTCAGCGCCGGACCCTGCCGGTTGCGTCCCGACGGCACCATCGCCGCCCTCGGGGCCGGGGCGATGTTCCGGGCTGCCGGGGTGATGGCTCGCCAGCACCGGCTACGCCGCCACGGCGAACACCTGCACGCCAAAACCGACACCTACTCCCGCCTCATCGGCGACCGGGAAGACCACCGCCTGGCCGCCAAACGCGCCGTCCTGAAGACCGAAAGCGAGTACGTGGCCGATCGCCGGTCGGGCCTGAACGACGCTCTGGCCTGGTCGGCGGCGCGGTGGGCGGTGGATCAGGCGATCGCCGCGGGCGCGAGCGTGATCTATATCGAGGATCTGCGGTCGATGGAGGCCAAAGGCATGGGCCGCACCCTCAACACCCGCCTCTCCCAAGCCGTGCGCGGACAGATCGTCGGCAACATGCGGCACCTGGCCGCCGAGACCGGCATCGCCGTGGTCACCGTCCCGCCGAAGAACACCTCCAAGCACTGCCCGCACTGCCTGCTGCCGCTACGGCACTGCAAGGCACCCGACCGCCCCACCGCACCTGGCTGGAAATGGGCGATCTGCCCCGGCCCTGACTGTGGCTGGCAAGGCGACCGTGACCACGGCGCGTGGCGGCGCATCGCCGCCCGCGGCCTGACCCACCAGCACAACACCAATGTTGATCGCGCCACCGGCCAGATGACCATCGGCCGCGTGATCGACACGCTCGAAGCGGGCGCGGTCATCACCGGGACCGCGCCTTCTCAGGCCAGCGGGGGTGACCGGTCCAAGACCGGCCCGACCCCGCGCCGTACCTCACGCCCCGCGCCCAGGCGACGCGGGGCACCCTCCACCCCAGGCCCTCACGGGTCGGCGGGTCAGCGTCCGGAGGGACGCGCTCACACGGACCACAGACCGCCCCGCGCGGCCTGCCGGTACCAGGGCGTACGCACACCCGTGCACACGATCAGCTCAACCACCCCCACCCGCCGGAACCGGCCACGGCACCGGCCCAAAGGAGCGGCACTGGGCGCAGGCTTCCACCTGCACGCCCACGCCACCCCACCACGATGGGCAGATCCACCAGCCACAACACTTTCCAATGTGACTACGGATCTCCAAGCTGATCAGAGACGCTGAGGCGCCCGCCGAGCGCCTCGACGTACCGGCCGAGGGCGTCCCGCCTGGAGATCTTGCCCTTCTCGATCTGACTGACACGGCTGGTGCCGATGCTGGCGGACGCCATCAGTCATCTTCTCCCTCGTCCGTCCCAAGACGGACGAGGTACCGGAGGGTCAGGCGGCTTCTTCCTGAGGGCGGCGTTCTGCCGGCGCCTGCCCGGCCGTCTCATCTCTCGTCGGCGCGCGCCTGAGCAGGAGGCAGCTCGCCGCGCCGACCACCACCAGGCCGATCAGCAACCACAGGGCCGGCCGCTCACCCGCGGCGAACGCGTTGGCGTACGCCTCGTGTGCCAGGCGTTGGAAGAGCCCCGTGCCGCCGGACCCGCCGGAGCGGGTGATGACCCCGCCGCCGCCGACCATCCGGGGGAGTTCGTGGGCGAACCGGGCGCGTTCGCCGGGCGGAAGCTGCTGGGCCAGGCGGGCGGCGTTGTCGGAGATCTCGCTGGTCATCCGGTTCTGTAGCACGGCGCCCACGACCGCGACGCCGATCGCGCCCGCCACCTGGCGGCTGCTGTTGAACACCCCGGACGAGGCACCGGCGAGCTTCGCCGGCAGTTCGCGCATCGCCTCGGTGGTGGCCGGGGCCATGACGAACGCGATGCCAATGCCCACGACGAGCAGCGGGCCGACGAAGGTCGACGCGGTCGCGGTGCCGGACTCCACCCAGGCCAGGAGGCCGATCCCGGCCGCGAGGATCACCAGGCCGCCGAACATGAGGGAACGTCCTCCGACGCGGTCGGTGAGCCGGCCCGCCGGCACGGAGATGAATCCCATGGCGAACGCCATCGGCAGATACGTCAGCCCGGTACGGAGGGCGCTCATGCCCGCGACCGACTGAAGGTGGAGGGAGACGAGCAGCGTTACGCCGTACATCGTGAGGTAGAGGACGGCGTTGACCGAGTTCGCCACCGAGAAGGACCGGTAGCGGAACAGCGCCAGCGGCACCAGCGGCTCCGCGTGCCGGCCCTCCCACCAGACGAACCCCGCGAGGACCACGGCACCGGCCGCGATGATCTCCGGGATCGTGACGGACCCCGTCACGGTGCCCCAGTCGTAGTGCTGGCCCTCGATGAGGCCGTAGGTGATCCCGCCCAGCCCGGCGGTGATGAGGACGATTCCGAGCAGGTCGAAGCGATGCCGCCGGGCGGGGCGCGCGTCCGGTACGAAGAGCACCGTCAGCACGCACGCCGCCGCGCAGATCGGCACGTTGATGTAGAAGACCCAGCGCCAGCTCCAGTCGGTGACGATCAGGCCGCCGAGCACCGGCCCGCTCACCGCGGCCACCCCGGCCGTGGCGCTGAGGAGGCCGAAGGCGGCGCCTCTGCGCTCCGCCGGGAAGATCGCGGAGATCAGCGCCATCACCTGGGGCACCATCACGGCGCCCGCGAGGCCCTGCAGGATGCGTGCCAGTACGAGCTGGGTGACGCTGCCGGACACCCCGCACAAGGCGGACGCCAGCGTGAACAGGACGAGGCCGGTCAGCAGCATCCGCCGCGAACCGAGCACGTCGCCGAGCCTGCCGCCCGTGATCAGCAGAGCGGCGTAGACGAGGACATAACCGTTGACGACCCAGAGGACCTGGTCGAGTCCCGCGTGCAGTCCGGTGACGAGGCGCGGCAGCGTGACGTTGACGATCGTGGTGTCGAGTGAGGCCACCAGCATCCCGAGGCACAGCGCCGTCAGCGCCACCCAGGGGTGTTTCGCATCCGCTGATCGCATGTCGGCTCCCCGGATCAGGACGTCTCGATGACGCACTCGAGATAGTCGGCGTGGGCGATGAGGCTGCCGTCGCCGGCCTCGTTGGTGCTGTCCCACACCGCGACCATGTCGTCGTGCAGCGCCTTCCGGCCCGCTTCGTCGAGCCGGTCGAACGCGGCGCGGGCCGGGCCGTACCACGCACGGAAGTACTCGACGGCGAACTCCACCGACGGGTAGCAGATCGGCTGCGCCCGGCGGCTGACCTTGACGGACCTGATGCGCCCGCCGAACAGCTCGCGGATCCGCTGCTCGGTCCCCCACTCGAACGGGGAACGGACGCCCGGAGGCGGCTGCAGGTACTTGCCGATCGTCTGCGCGTAGCGGCCGATGACGCCGTCGGGGGTCCAGGCGGTGAAGCCGATCCGGCCGGTCGGACGGACGACGCGCAGCAGCTCGTCGGCCACGCGCTGCTGGTCCGGGGCGAACATGACGCCGAACGTCGACAGGACGACGTCGAAGTAGCCGTCTTCGAACGGGAGGTCCTGAGCGTCCGCCTCGTGGGTCTCGAGTTCGAGGTCCTCGCCGCCGGCCAGGTCGGTGGCCTTCGCGAGGAAGTCGCCCACGAGGTCGACGGCGACGACGTCGCAGAAGCGGCGTGCCGCGGCGATGGACGTCGTGCCGGTCCCGGCCGCGACGTCGAGGACCCGTTCGGAGGGGCGCAGCCGGATCGATTCGCAGAGCAGCTCGGCGTAGAGCGTGGACATGCGGGCCGCCAGCTTGCCGAGGTCGCCGATCGACCAGGCCTTGCGCTGGGCTTCGGTGATGAGCGCGTATTCGGTCATGTTCGGGGACGCTACGGCCGGTCCACCCCGGTCATCTTCGCCCGAGCGGGCCAACCTCGCCGCGGTCGTGGCCCGAACGGGCCACGACCTCCGCCATGACCGGGGCCATCCCAGAAACGAGAGCCTCCGCGCGCGGGGTCTCCGAGCGCAGGGCCGCCACGAGCGAGTCCCCGGGAGCGGTGCTCGCTCGAACAGGGCTTCCTCTAAGAGCTCGAACGGGGCTTCCTCTAGAGCTCGAGCACGGCTTCCCCTAGAGCAGGCCGACCCGGGAACCGTACGCGACGGCGGCCGTGCGCGTGGGCAGGCCCAGGCGGGCGAGGATGTTCGCGACGTGCCGTTTGACCGTGTGCTCGCTGAGGACCAGCCGGTCCGCGATCTCGGCGTTGGTCAGGCCGACCGCCAGCAGCCGCAGGATCTCGACCTGGCGCGGCGTCAGCTCGGCGGTCGGCGCGCTGTGCGCCCGGCCCACCAGGCGGTTCGCCCGCCGTGCGTCGGCGGTGGCGCCGAGCCGCTCGAAGACGTCCTGCGCGGCCCGCGCCTCTTCGGCCGCCGGGCCGGGCCGGCCGCTCGCGAGGAGAGCCGATGCCAGGTCGAGGCGGGTGCGGGCGGCGTCGTACGGTCCGCCCGCGCGTTCGTACAGCTCGACCGCGTTCTCCAGCAGCGGGATCGCCTGGGCCGTGTCGGAGAGCGCGGCGCGGTGAACGCCGCGGGCCCACAGCGCAGCCGCCTCCACGGCCTCGACGCCGGACGCGTGGGCGATCTCGGCCAGCTCGTCGACGGCCGTCGCGACCACGTCGGGGTCCTTCGTCCGTACGCCCGCGCGGACGAACACCTCCAGGGCGGGGCCGCGCTCCGCGCCGCCGATCGCCTCCAGCAGGCGCCCGGCGAGGTCGAGCGCGTCGTCCGGGTCGTCCCGGTCCAGGCGGAGCTCCGCCTGCCCGATGCGGGCGGCGGGAAGCGACCGGCTCAACGCGAACAGGTCGGCCGCCTCCTCCCATCGTCCCTGGCGGCGGCGCAGCTCGCCGAGGCGCACCCACGCTTCCGCCGCGAACATGGGCCGCTGGATCCGCAGGGCCTTGGCGGCATGGAGCAGTTCGGCCTCGGCCGCGGCCCAGTCGCCGCGCCACAGCAGGATCGTGCTGTAGTGCGTCCGGCACCGGGAGAAGGGCGAGCCCAGGTCGAAGCGCCGGCAGAAGTCCATGACGCGGGCGCGCCACTGCTCGGCCCGGTCCCAGTCGCGTACCTGCTCGCAGCCCTGGACGAGGTAGCAGGTGGGGATCCAGACCGACCCCACCTCGCGCACCTCGCCGGCGAGCGCCGCCGCGGCGGCCTCGTCGAGCAGCCGCATGCCGTCGGCGACCTTGCCCTGCCCGATGCGCGCCATCCCGGTGAGCGCCATTCCCTGGACCTCGAGATCGGGGGAGCCGAGCCGGCGGCCGATCTCGACGGCGCGCGCCGCCAGCTCGTCCGTCTCTTCGACGTCGCCCCGGAAGCGCGCGGCCATTCCCTTGAACAGCGACAGCAGGCCGTGTTCCTCCCCTTCGGGAAGGTCGGCCAGGAGCCGCTCCGCCCGCTGGAACCAGCCCTGGGCGACCGCGGCCTCCCCGCGCAACTGGAGTGCGCCGTTGCCCAGCCAGGCGGCGACCCTGGCCGCCCCGCGGTCGTCGCCCGCCGCGCGGTAGCCGCGGTAGGCGTCCTCGTACCGCGCGGTGACCTCCGTGTCGTTCTCCAGCCACCAGGACGCACTGGCGATGCCCTCCGCGGCCGCGGGGTCGTCCGACGCCTCGAGGGCCACGGTGAAGACCTTGCGGGCGTCGGCCCACGCGCCACGTCGTAAGAGGTCGCGGCCTTCCCGTAGCCGGTCGGCGATCATCGTCATACTCGCATCATCGCTCACCCGCAGAGTGGTCGGCAGCACGGCGCCCGCCCTCGTGCGGTCGGGCGCTCAGGGACGAGGGGTCAGCTCGGCGAGGAGCGCGGTGAGGGTCGTGCCCAGCGGGGCGTCCATGGTCAGCAGAGCCTCGGCGTCGCCTCGCGTGACGCCCCGGTTGACGATCGCGACCGGAATCGACCGCTCGGCGGCACGGCGCACGAACCGGTACCCCGACATGACCGTCAACGAGGACCCGAGGACGAGGAGGGTGCCGGCCCGCTCGGTCAGCGCGTAACAGTCCTCGACGCGCGGGCGCGGGACGTTCTCGCCGAAGAAGATGACGTCCGGCTTGAGCACCCCGCCGCAGTCCCGGCAGTCGACGGTACGGAAGGAGTCGACGCGGTCGTCGTCCAGCACCGCGTCACCGTCGGGATTGATCACGCTGGCCTCGGCGTCCCAGCCGGGGTTGGCCGCGCGCAGACGCTCGTCGAGCTCCTCGCGCGGCGTGCGCCGCCCGCACGCGAGACAGACGACGCGGTCCAGGCTGCCGTGCAGCTCGATGACGTCCCGCGCGCCGGCGTCCTGGTGCAGGCCGTCGACGTTCTGGGTGATGACCCCGGCCAGCAGCCCGCGCCGCTGGAACTCGGCCACCGCGCGGTGACCGTCGTTGGGCGCGGCCCGTGCGACGTGCCGCCAGCCCAGGTGGCTGCGCGCCCAGTAGCGCCGCCGGGCCGCCTCACTGCCGACGAAGGTCTGATACGTCATCGGGGTGGCACGCCGCTGACGACCGGTCTCACCCCGGTAATCCGGGATGCCGGACTCGGTGGACAGCCCGGCCCCGCTCAGCACCACCACATCGCCGTCGGCGACCAGGTCGACCAGCATCGCGAAAGCGGTGCCGAACGCCGGATCCGCGCCGACAACCGCCGCCCCGCCCGGCCTGACGTGAAGTCCGCCGTCGTACACCGCCCCAGTCACCCCTCCATGATGCGCGATGCCCGCCCCTGCCCGAACCGGGCGGGTGGTGGTGAGACCGTCGGAGGGGACCTCTACGATGCGGTGCGTTCCCGAACCCACGCTGCTAGGAAGACGGACCTGATGGCGAACCAGCGCGTTGCACGGGCCCTGGAGTCGATGCGGAGCCCGGATCCGGCGCTCCGGGCGCAAGGCTTCGACTTCCTGCGCGAGCACTCCGACACGTACGTCGACGAGATCGTCACGGCGTTCGGCGAGGAGCGCGACGACGATCTGCGCTGCCTGCTCCTCGAGCTCATCGCCGAGGCCCGGTCTCCGGGGGCTCTGCCGGTTCTGGCGGATCAGCTCGACGGCGACGACGAGTCGCTGCGGTTCTGGGCGATCCGGGGGCTGGAGATGCTCGACAGCGCCGAGGCCCGCCAGGCCCTCCACCGGGCGCGCGTCAACGGGTGGCTCGCCTGACGTCTCGGGCCGTGAATATCCGCAGTGTAGTCTCCGGGTACTACGCGCCGTAGTAGTTCGGTGAGGTCATGCGTCCGCCTGGGTGGTTCCGTCTGATGCGCGCCGGGGTCTTCGCCTCGGTGTGCGTCGTGCTGTCCATGGCCGGCCACGACATGATGGCCGCCCGGCCGGCCCCCGCCTGGGCGGGGTTGATCGCCCTGCCCGTCGTCACGGCGGTCGGCTACTGCCTCGCCGACCGGCGGCGGTCGGCCTGGTGGATCCTGCTGGCCGTCGAGGTCGCGCAGACCTGCCTGCACCAGTGGTTCACCTGGGCCACGCCCTCCGCCCCCGGGCATCTCGTCATGACCATGCACGGCGGCGTGCATCATGTCGTCGGCGCCGCCCCGTCCGTACGGCACGGCGCGTCGGCCGGGCTCGGCATGCTCGGCGCCCACGCGGTCGCCGGAATGCTCGTCGCCCTGTGGCTGTACGCCGGCGAACGCGCCCTCTGGCGCGCGCTGAGCGCTCTCGGCGAGTCCCTCCTCGGTCGTACGCTGCGGGCGCTGGTCCTGTTGGCACCCGCGGACCTCCGCACGCCCCCGCGCCGTCCCGCCGGACCGTGCCGTCGCGACGACGACACCCCGCCCGTCACGGCCACGCTCCGGCACGTCCTCGTACGGCGCGGCCCTCCTCGGAACACCGGCGTTCCCGCGAACGCCCTCATCTGATCACCACCCGTCCCGACGACGCGCGGCGTCCGTCCGGTCGCCTCTGCGTTCGCGTCGGACACCGCTTCGCGACCCCCGCACGGCGCGTCGGCGTTCCGCGCCGGACACCCGAGCGCGGTCACGCCTGGCACCTGCGCGGTCGCGCCCTGCGTGGCGTACAGCGCGCCTGACACCCGAGTGCGGTCACGCCTGGCACCTGCGCGGTTGCGCCCTGCGTGGCGTACCGCGCGTCTGGCGCGGTCACGTCTGATGCCTGCGACGGTCGCCAGGCGGACCGGCGACCCGGCGGCCGCGCCGGGCGGCGCTTACCGGCGCGGGACGGGTGTTCCATCCGCATGTCTTTCCGAGGAGCAACATGTCCTTTCCGCGTGCTCTGGCACGAGCGTCGAGCCCGTCGGCGACCCGCCATGGGCGGGCCGTGAAGACGCTCGCCGCGTTGACCGCGGCCGTCGTCCTGACCGCCACCGGCTGCGGCACCGAGCCCGTACGATCCGGCGCGTCCGCGCCGGACGACGCCGCGCCCCGCCGGACCTCCTATCCGCTGACCGTCGACAACTGCGGGCAGAAGGTGAGGTTCACCCGGCCGCCGAGCCGGGTGCTCATCCTCAACGGCACGTCGGTGGGGGAGGTCGAGAGCTTCATCATGCTCGGCCTGACCCGCCCCATCCTGGCGAACGTCCAGCACTACGGGGTGTCGGACGACCCGTCCATGGTCGCCGCCATCAAGGCGCTGCCCACCCGGGGCCTGACGATGAACAAGAATTTCGACGTCCCCGCCGAGCAGGTGCTGGCGGCACGGCCGGACCTGGTGGTCTCCACCTGGTCCGGCGGGTTCGACGCCCGCAACGGCTTCGCGACCCGCGAACGGCTCGCGGCGGCGGGCATCAATTCGCTCGTCAACCCCGTCAACTGCGCGAACGGCAAACCGGACGCGTCTCCGGCGGAGAAGGAGGCGTGGCGGCACGCGTCGATCGAGTCGTCGTTCCGGTTCATGACGCTGCTCGGGCGGATCTTCGACGTGCAGGCCAAGGCCGCGCAGACGGTCGGCGCGCTTCGCGCCCGTGTGCGGGACGTCCGGGCGAAGGTCGCCGGGAAGCCGCCGCGGAAGGTGCTGATCGCCTATCCGGGGATGTCGATGATGAACGCCAACGGCCTGCCCGCGATCATGACCGGTGGCATCTACGACGACGTCATCAAGGCCGCGGGCGGGGTGAACTCCTTCGCCGGACGGTCCGAGGACACGACGCGCACCCTCAACAAGGAGCAACTGGCCACCGCGCAGGTCGACGTCCTCGTCGTCGGAGCCTTCACCTTGACCGAGAAGCCCGCCGAAGAGGCCCAGCGCCTGTTCGCCGCATATCCGCAGTGGCAGGCGTCGAAGACCCGCTCGTACACGGTCGTCTCGGACGGCGCCTACCTGGGGCCGATGAACGCCTGGGCCGTCGAGAAGTTCGCGAAGGTGATCCACCCCGATGCCTGACCGTCTCGACCGAGCCCATCCGGTCTCCGGCCCCGCGATCGGCGTGCTGATCGGCGGGCTCGTCCTCGCCCTGCTCGTGGCGTCGATGGTGGCGATCTCGATCGGCTCGGTGACGCTGCCGGTCGGCGCGGTGTGGCGGGTGATCGGAGCTCACCTGACGGGCCGGACCGGAGGGATCGATCCCCTGCGTGACCAGGTCGTCTGGGACATCCGCACGCCGCGGGTGCTGCTCGCGGCGGTCGCCGGCGCCGGTCTGAGCGTGGCCGGCGTCACCTTCCAGGCGCTCGTCCGCAATCCGCTCGCCGACCCGTACGTCCTGGGGGTCTCCTCGGGCGCGTCGCTCGGTGCCGTCCTGGTCGCCGCGCTGGGGACCACGGTGCTGGGCGGCGTCGGGGTCACCGGTGCGGCGTTCGCCACCGCCCTGGTCAGCGTGCTGCTGGTCTACGTGCTGGCCCAGCGCGCCGGCCGCCTGCTGGACTCACGCCTGGTGCTGGCGGGCGTCGCCGTCGGCTACCTGTGCTCGGCGGTGACGAGCTACGTCCAGCTCCAGCTCGACCCGACGCAGCTGCAGGGGCTGATGTTCTGGCTGATGGGCAGCGTGGCGGGCGGCACCTGGCACACGCTCGGCCTGCCCGCCGCCGTGATCGCGGTGTGCGTCGCGTACCTGCTCCTGCAGACGCGCAGCCTCAACGCGCTGTCCGCCGGCGACGACGCCGCAGCCGGGCTCGGCGTCCCGGTGCAGGCGTTGCGCGTCACGCTGCTCGTCGTCGGATCGCTGCTGACGGCCACGGTGGTCAGCGTGGCCGGCGGGATCGCCTTCGTCGGGCTGATGGTCCCGCACATGGCGCGGTTCATCGTCGGCGGCGACCACCGGCGCGTGCTGCCGGTTGCGTTGCTGCTGGGCGCGGTGTTCCTCGTCGTGGTCGACCTGGCGTCGCGCACGGTGGACCGGCCGGAGGAGCTCCCGATCGGGATCTTCACTACCGCCGTGGGCGTGCCGTTCTTCCTGTGGCTACTGCGGCGCCGGGCCGGGGGGAGAGGCTGATGCGGCTGCGGATCGCGGGCCTGTCGGCACGGATCGACGCCCGCCCCATCCTGTCCGACGTCGAGCTGACCGCCGAGCCGGGTGAGTTCGTCGCCCTGGTCGGCCCGAACGGCAGTGGGAAGTCGACGTTGCTGCGGACGGTCTACCGGGCGCTACGGCCGACGGCCGGAGTCATCTCCCTGGACGGGGCGGACCTGTGGGCGATGCGCGCCCGCCAGGCCGCCCGCCGCCGGGCGGTCGTGACCCAGCACGGCGACGTCGACGCGGAACTGTCCGTCGCCGAGGTCGTCACGATGGGCCGGGGACCGCACAAGGGCCTCCTCGACCGGGAGAACGACACCGACCGCGCCGTCGTCCGCACCTCCCTCGAACGGGTCGGCATGGTCGGCGAGGCGGGCCGGCCGTTCTCGACCCTGTCCGGCGGCGAACGCCAGCGTGTGCTACTGGCCCGCGCCCTGGCGCAGCAGGCGCCGCTGCTGGTCCTGGACGAGCCCACCAACCACCTGGACGTCCGCGCCCAGCTGGACCTGCTGGACCTCGTCCGGGACCTGGGCCTGACCCTGCTCGCGGCACTCCACGACCTGGACCACGCCGCCGCGTACGGCGACCGCGTCGTCGTGCTGGAGCAGGGCCGGATCGTCGGTCACGGGCCGCCGCTGGAGGTCCTCACCCCGGAACTGATCGCCCAGGTCTTCGGCGTCCGCGCCCACATCGGCCCGCACCCCATCACCGGCCGCCCGCACATCGCCGTGGCCTCACGTCCCGGTTAGCCCCGTCGCCGTGGTCCCCGCGTCAGGGGGCCACGGCCCTGTAGGCAGGGCGACCGGTCAGCCGTTGCAGCCGCAGGAGCACCCCTTGGCGCAGGAGCAGCTGGATCCGTGCCCGCATGAACATCCGCGTCTCATGGACCGAGCGTGCGCCCTCCGGCCGCAGCGGGCAAGGCCAGATCCCGCTTACCTTCACGCCCGCCGTGGGCGATGCGGTTCAGCGGGGAGCGTCGCTGCGGCGTTCGTATCGCAGGAGGACGGTCTGGGCGTCGAACGTGCGCGAGTCGACGAGGGTCATGCCGATGCGGTCCTTCGGCTCGAGGAACAGCCGCTGTCCGCCGCCGAGGACGACGGGGTGGACCACGATGCGGTAGTCGTCGAGCAGGCCGAGTTCGGTCAGCGCGGCCGCGAGCTCCGCGCCGCCGGTGAGCAGGATGTCCTTGCCCGGCCGCCGCTTCAGCTCCGCGACCTCCTCGGCGAGGTTCTTCCCGATGACGCGGGCGCCCCAGCCGGCGTCCTCCAGCGTCCGGGAGACCACGATCTTCGGGGTCCGCCGCCAGTACGGCGCGAACGCCTTGGCGTGGTCGTCGGTCGTGGCCGGATCGGCGTCGGCCGTCGGCCAGTGGCCGGCCATCATCTCCCACACCACGCGCCCGTACAAGAGGGTGTCGACCTGCTCGTTCATCGCCTCGGAGTACCCGAACAGCTCCGGCCCGACGGCCGGCCAGTCGAACTCCCCGTTGGGCCCCGCGATGTGGCCGTCGATCGACGCGTGAACCCAGTAAATGATCTTCCGCATGGCGCGCTCCTCCGCTGACCACAGCGCCTCCAACGGGCGCCGTCACCGGAGAGTCGGAGCCACCCGCACGTTCTTGACACCCCCGGGAAAAATGGTTGGCTCGGTCGTTCTGGTCTGGGTTACGTTGCGCCTCATGGCGGAGATTCGCGGCGTATGCGACGGTCGGTTCGGCAAGGTCGCCGAGGCGTTGGCGGCCTCGCTGGACGCCGATGACGTGGGCGCCTCGGCGGCGGTCTACGTCGACGGCGAGCCGGTCGTCGACATCTGGGGCGGGTACGTCGACGCGGCCCGTACCGTGCCGTGGGAGCGCGACACCATCACCAACGTCTGGTCCACCACCAAGACGATGACGGCGCTGTGCGCACTGATCCTGGCCGACCGCGGCGAGCTCGACCTGGACGCGCCGGTCGCCCGTTACTGGCCCGAGTTCGCGGCGGCGGGCAAGCAGGACGTGCGGGTACGGCACCTGCTCGGTCATACCGCGGGCCTGCCGACCTGGGATGAGCCGATCACGGCGGCGGACCTGTACGACTGGACGACCGTCACGGCGCGGCTGGCCGAGCAGGCCCCGCAGTGGGAGCCGGGCACCGAGGCCGGCTATCACTCGATCACCTTCGGCTTCCTGGTCGGTGAGGTCGTCCGTCGCGTCACCGGACGCAGCCTCGGCGCGTTCTTCGCCGAGGAGGTGGCCGGACCGCTGGGCGCCGACTTCCACATCGCGCTGCCGGCCGAGCACGACGATCGGGTCGCTCCGCTGATCCCCGCGCCCGAGGGGGACAGGCCGGAAGGATTCCTGGTCGGGGTGTCCGACGCCAACACGCCTGCCTGGCGGCGCGCTGAGCTGCCCGCCATCGGTGGGATCGGCAACGCTCGCTCGGTCGGAGCCGTGCAGTCGGTGCTGGCGTGCGGGGGTGTCGCGCGCGGCGTACGCCTCCTGTCGGAGGCCGGGTGTGAGCGTGTCTTCGAGGAGCAGTACCGCGGTGAGGACCGCATCCTGGGCATGCCGATCCGCTGGGGCATGGGCTACCGGCTGGAGAACCACACGTGCTCCTGGGGCGGGTGGGGTGGCTCGGTGGCGCTCGTCGACTTCGACCACCGGATGACGGTGTCGTACGTGATGAACCAGATCCTGTGGGCCGACGGCTACACCCGGGGGCTCGGCATCGTGCTGGCCGCCTATGACGCGATCACTGCCTGACACGGCGGGTGCGTGAGCATCCGCCTCCACCAGAGGGCTGGCCGGAAGTTTTTACCTTTCTGTCTGGTTTGAGCCCTCGATGACCTGCGGTGACCTCTTGTACGATCTGCGGCACTTGAGTGAATTTGCGGCATTTTTTCGCTCAAGATCCCCCGTGTGCAGGAGAAACTGTGGCGATCTCGGTGATGGAGGCGGCTGTCGTCGCCTGTGTGGTGGCCGTCGGAACCGTCATCCCGGAAGGCGTCGCCGTCGCGACGGTCACGGCGGCCGTCGCCCGGCCGATGGCCGGAGACCCCCGGAACGACGCAGCGCACTCCATCCGTACCGGACCGATCTTCAACTCCCCGAAGGGCGGCTCCGCGAAGCGGGACGCGATCGCCGACCAGATCGGCCGCCTGATCGCCGGGACGCCCTCCGGGCAGACGATCACCATCGCGATGTACCACTTCGCCAGCCTGGACACGGCCGCGCAGCTGGTGGCCGCGAACCGCCGAGGCGTCCACGTCCAGGTGGTGCTGGACCACGAGTCCACGGCGTACACCGCGTACCGCACGCTGCGCCGCCTGGGGCACAACACCCACAAGCGGTCGTGGGTCGTCGTGTGCCGTCGGGACCGCGGTTGCATCGGGCCGAGTTTCAACCACAACAAGTTCTTCCTGTTCTCCTCGACGCTCGGAACGCGGGACGTGGTCGTGCAGACCTCGGCCAACGCGACCGACGGTGCTCGTGACACCCAGTGGAACGACGCCCTGATCATCGAGGACACGGGGGTCCGCGCCGGCTACCTGCGCTATTTCAACGACCTCGCCGCCCAGCACGCCACCGCCGACTACCACCGCACCGTCCAGTCGGGGCCGTACCGGATCGACTTCTTCCCCTGGGCGAAGGGCGACCCGATCAGCGACGCCCTCGACAAGGTGTCGTGCGCGGGCGGCACACGTCTCCGGCTCAGCCTGGGCCACTTCACGTGGGCGCCGATCGCCCAGCGGCTGTGGAAGCTCGACGACGAGGGCTGCCGCGTGCAGGTGGTGTTCGACCGGATCGGCCGGCGGGCGGCGCGCCGCATGACGAAACCGAACGGCCGGAACGGCGGCCCGGAGATCCGCTACCTGTCGGAGAACGCCCGCGTCTACGCGCACTCGAAGTACCTGCTGATCGACGGCGGATACCAGGGCAAGAAGCAGAAGGTCGTCTTCACCGGCAGCAACAATTACACGGCGGTCGGCTTCCACGGGCACGACGAAGCGATGATCACCATCGCGGACGGGGCTCTGGAGGACCAGTACGCCGCCAACTTCGACACGCTGTTCGGCCACGCCCACCAGGTGAAGGGCACCGGCCTGGCCTCGGTGCCGGAGGCGGTCCTGGAGCAGGACGACGGCCGCCTGACCGGCTCGGTCGAGTGACCCGACCGGGTCAGGTAGTGGGTGGTTCGGCGGCGGCCGGGACGGGCCGGTCCTCGGCGGGCTCCTCGCTCGTGGTCGCCGGAGCCGGGCCGCCGACGGCGAGGCCGAGGAGGGCCGCGACCACGCACACCACGGCCGTCGCCCAGAAGACGTCGGCGTACTCGGTGTGCAGGGCGGCCTTCACGGCGGCCAGATAGGCGGCCATGCGGCGGGCGAACTCGGTGGCCGACACGCCGAGCGGCAACGGCGTGACGAGGTGCGCGGTCAGCGCGTGGAAGCGGTAGAAGCCCCACGCGCTCAGGCCCGCGACGCCGAGCAGCATGCCCATCATCCGGGCGACCACCACGGCGGCCGACACGACGCCGTGCCGTACGGCGGGGACGGAGCGGAGCGCGACCGACGACAGCGGCGCGATCACCAGGCCCAGCCCCAGGCCGGCGACGGCCAGGTCCGCGTCCACCCGCGAGACGGCGAACAGCCCCAGGTCGTAGTGGGCGGCTTCGGCCCGGAGCGGCCAGGCGGCGATGCGGGCGTAACCGCCGGCGGCCACGAGCATCCCGCCGGCGACGATCCAGCGTTCGGCGACCCGCCGGGCCAGGAATCCTCCGGCCAGGGCGAACACCGCCAGGGGGACGAGGAAGCGGGCGAGGAGGACGGCGCCGCCGGTGGAGTTCCGGCCGAAGAGCGTCTGCGCGATCAGCTGCACGTCGACCAGCGTGATCATCAGGGCCGCCCCGGAGAGCAGGCTCACGCCCAGGACGGCGAACAGGCCGCCGCGCCGCGCGCCGCGCAGATCGAGCAGCCGGGTCCGGGCGCGCGTCTCCCAGGCCGCGAACACGGCGATCACCACGCCGCCCGCGGCGACACACGGCACGCCCCAGGAGGGCAGGGCGGACCGCTGCGGGTCCGGGTTGTACAGGCCGGCGACCAGCAGGCCCAGCCCGGCGGCGAGCAGCAGCCCGCCGACGACGTCGACGCGCGTCGTGGTGGACGGGCGCCCGCGCGGCACGGCCCACCACACCGCCGCCATCGCCAGCAGCGTGATCGGGATGTTGACCCAGAAGATGCCGCGCCAGCCGATCAGGGCGGCCACGCCCGCCCCGTACAGCGGGCCGAGCACGCTGCCCAGCTCCTGCAGCGCGCCGACGCCGCCGAGGATGGCCGGGCGGCGGCGTTCGTCCCACAGGTCGCCCGCCAGCGCCATCGTGATCGGCAGCAGGGCTCCTCCGGCGAGCCCCTGCAGGCCGCGCCCGGCGATCAGCACGGACAGCGAGCCGGCGAGCGCCGTCACGGCCGACCCCACCGCGAACCCCGCCAGGCAGGCCTCCACCATGATCCGGCGGCCGAACCGGTCCGAGAGCATCCCCAGCAGCGGCATGCCCGCGACGTAGCCGAGCAGGAACGCGGTGATGACCAGGCTGGCGTGCTCGATGTGGTTCACCGGCACGCCGAGATCGCCGACCATCGTCACCAGGACGGTGACCACGACGTACGCGTCGATGGCGGCGAGCAGAACGACGACGCCGCCGACGCCGAGGGCGAGCCGGCGGGAGCCACCCGAGTCCACGGCGGTCACTGGGCCGGCGCGGTGATCGAGAACGGTTTGTTGAAGTCCGTGAAGGTGACCGTCGCCGTGCCGGACTTACCGCCGTTCTTGGGCGGCACCTTCACGTCGGCCTTCAGCACGTGGTGGTCGGACTTGGAGATGAACAGCTCCGCGGGCGTGTCGGCCGAGATCCCCGGGACCAGCCGGGACAGCGGCGCCTGGGCGAGCGTCGCGTCGACCTGGTAGCAGTCCTGCCCGGCGACCTTCTCCCGGCCCTTCGTGGTCGGGTTCTTCGCGGTGGTCAGCAGCTGCACGAGCCCGCGGTTCGGGTCGAGCACGGCCGAGGGGTCGTAGATCCCCGCCACCCGGGACAGCGGCTGCTGCTGCCATCCTCCGGTCAGGCCCCGCAGGTGGACCGTCTTGCCGAGGACCACGAAGTCCAGCTGGATCGGCAGGCCCAGCTGGATCGTCTTGACCGAGCCCTGGGCGTTGCCGTTGCGCAGCAGCTTCGCGTCCGCGCTGTCGACCTTGAGCTGCGGAGCGTTGGAGGTGCGCAGGGAGAACGCGAGGCTGGTCACGGCCCGCGTCGCGGTGGCCGCCTGCTGGGTCAGTGTCCCGCCGGGCGGGTTCTTCTCGGACCCGCCTCCGCTGCAGCCGGTGGCCACGGCGGACGCGAGCACGACGAGGCAGGCGGCCTTCGCTTGGAGAGATGACATGAAAGGAAACATAGCGCCGCGTCAATCAGGGTCGGCCGCATTCCGACCGTGTTGGTCGGCTCTGCCGTGGAGAGCGGCCTCTTCACCACCGGCCACGAGCGCCGTACGCCCACGGCCTGGCAGCGGATCTCGGCGGGTGCCGGCGCCCCCGGCCGGCACGAGTACGGCTTCAGGGGCCCTGCGTCAGTGGCAGCTCTTGAACGTGAAGAATGCATGTCCGGTGTCCACGGCGAGGATCGCCTGCCCGTAGAAGTGCGAGCCGACGACGAGGGCCGCACCTCGGTACTTCGTGGTCTTGGAGTGCCACAGGAGCCGCCCACCGGAATACTGATAGAACTGCACGTCGCCGTTCTTCGCGACGCGGACGAACGCGGACCGGCCGGTGAGGTGCCCCTTGGCCTGCCATGACCAGCAGATCTTCTTCTTGTAGTACAGGTTGATGTCGTAGTGCGTCCCGACGCAGAACTTGGCCGGTCTTGACGTACTGGCGGCATCGACGATGCAGTGTCCGGCCGTGAGCTTCTTCCCATTCGGCACACGGTTGCTCGCCGCGCTGGCCGAGCCGGCGCCGATCAAGGTGACCGCGCCTGCGATCGTGCAGATGGCCGTGATGCGAGCGGCCTGCGAACCGATTCCAGGAATACGTGCCATGGTGCATCCTCCTCGGGCGTGAAATGGACCTCGCCGATGCCGCTGAAGCGGCACTCGCCGATGGTCTGATCGCTATACTCTTATCTCTCGGCCCTTTCTCTCGGGATCCGAATCTGGGCGGATATTAACTTAATGACCCGGTGACTCTAAAGGGACTCAAGGTCCATTCTGTGGTCATAGAGATAGGTCCCGGGACTCTAGAATGCGCCAATGTAAACGTGTATGCTCCTGGGTCGTTTCGAGCCGAGGAGCCCGCGTGGCCGAGCGCGGCTTCGTAACGCCCCGGCGCGTGCGGCGGCGATGGGGATCTTGGACCGAGTCGGGCGAATCGCCCGCCATTCGGGCAGTTCGTCCTTACACTCCCGACCGTGGAGAACCACGCCGAGGTTCTGGTCGTCGACGACGATCCCATGGTGGCCGAAGTGGTCACCGCGTACCTGACCCGCGCAGGTCTTCGAGTCCGCCGCGCCGCCGACGGGCCGTCGGCGGTCGCGTCGGCCGAGGCGCACCTCCCGGACCTCGTCGTCCTCGACCTCATGCTGCCCGGTCTCGACGGCTTCGAGGTCTACCGCCGCATCCGCGAACTCGGGCCGGTCCCGGTCATCATGCTGACCGCGCGCGGCACCGAGGGCGACCGGGTGCGCGGGCTCGAACTCGGGGCGGACGACTATGTGACCAAGCCGTTCAGCCCTCGGGAACTCGTCCTGCGGGCGCGGTCCGTGCTCCGCCGCGCGTATCCCGCCCCGCCCGAGGAGCAGGAGACGCCCCCCGTCCCCGAGATCCGGACCATCGGCGACCTCACGCTCGACGCCGCCGGCCGCCGCGCCGTCAAGGCCGGAGAAACGCTGACACTGACGAGCCGGGAGTTCGATCTGCTCGGCTTCTTCGCCGACCACCCCGGGCAGGTCTTCACCCGGACCGAACTGCTGCAGCACGTCTGGGGCTGGGAGTTCGGCGACGAGTCGACCGTCACCGTCCACGTACGGCGGCTCCGCGAGAAGATCGAGGACGACCCGCACCACCCCCGCCTCATCGCCACGGTCTGGGGCGTCGGCTACCGCTTCGACCTCCCCGACGTCGAGGCCAACCCATGAGCGACGGCCTGCGCGTCATTCTGCTCGGCGGCGGCTCGGCCGCCGCGGTCGGGCTCGTCGGCATGGTGGTCATGCGGGCGGTACGCGGCCGGTCCCTGCGGCTCGCGCTGTTCGTCCTGGTGGTCGCCAGCGTGCTGGCGATGATCACGGGCACGGTCGTCGCGGCCGAGGAGATGTTCATCTCCCCGGAGGACTTCGGCGTCGTGCTGACCGTCTGCATCGCCGCCGGGGTCGTCACCTCGGCCATGGCCCTGCTGCTGGCGCGCGCCATGGTCGCCGACAGCCGTACGCTGCGCCGCGCGGTGCGGGCCTTGGGGCACGGAGCCGCACCGGGCGCCGACGGGAGCCTCTCGACGGCGGAGATGGGCGAACTGAGCAGGGAGCTCAGCCTCACCAGCCAGCGGCTGGCCCGGGCCCGGGAGCGCGAGCGCAGCCTCGAACGGTCCCGCCGGGAGCTCGTCGCCTGGGTCTCGCACGACCTGCGGACGCCGCTGGCCGGGCTGCGGGCGATGGTGGAGGCCCTGGAGGACGGCGTCGCCCCGGAGCCGGCCCGCTATCACACGCAGATGCGCCTCGCCGTCGATCGCCTGTCCGGAATGGTCGACGACCTGTTCATGCTGTCGCGCATCCACGCCGGGGCGCTCGCCCTGTCCCTGGAGTGGGTCACTCTCGCCGACCTGGTCGATCAGGCGGTGGCCGGGACCAATCCGCTGGCCCGCGCGCAGGGCGTCCTGCTCGGCGCCGAGATCAGCGAGCCGGTCGTCGTACGAGCCGACGTCCGGGAGCTCAACCGGGCCCTGACCAACCTCGTGGTCAACGCGATCCGGCACACGCCGTCCACCGGATCGGTGCTCGTCGAGGCGGGTCGGCTCGATCGCCATGCGGTGCTGGCGGTGTCCGACGCGTGCGGCGGCATCCCGCCGGACGACCTGGGCCGGGTCTTCGACGTCGCGTGGCGCGGGACCGCCGCGCGTACGCCGGAGCCGGACTCCGGCGCGGGCCTGGGCCTGGCGATCGTCCGCGGCATCGTCGAGGCGCACTCGGGCGCGGTGGAGGTCCGCAACACCCATAGCGGCTGCCGTTTCGAGGTCCGGATTCCGCTGTCCACCGCGCCGTACGGCGGCTGACGCCTTAGGGAGTCGAGAGCTCCCTGGGCGTGTAGTGGTCGTCGAGCCATGCGCTCTGCAGGACTATCGACACCATTTCCGGATAATGTTCGCGGATAACCGCCCTTACCCGGTCGTCCTTATAGAGGCGCCCGCAGGCCTGGCAGGGGTGAGCGTAGCGGCCTTCCCAGTCGATCTCCGGGTCCTTCTCCGCGGCCCACGCGAGAATGCGCTCGGGCCCGAAGTAGTGCAGCCACAATTTGAGGAAGTCCTCCTCCGACTCGGCGATCGCCCGTTCGAGAAAGTCATCGCCCTCGGCGACGACCGGATTCAGCTCGGCGACCGTCCGCAGGCCGAGCCCGCAGCAGGCGCCGACCCGTCCGTCGGCCTGGATCGTGTAGGTCTGAAGGACGTGGTCACAGCCGCGCCGTGAGTGCAGCGTCGCCGCGTCGACGGTCGATCCGTCCGCGTAGTCGCCGGTCCGCTCGGGGTCCAGTGGCATCCAGGCGCTCTCGTTCGTCCTGACCAGAGCGGCGTCTTCCCCCAGCGCCCGGACCAGCGGATGCGTGCGGATGGTGTCGGCGGTGACCGCGCGTCGGCGCCGCAGTTCGATCATGACCACGACCGGGAGGCCGGCGTGGACCGCGGCGACCGACGCGTGGACCACCCTCTCGACCGGGACGAAGCGGATGTGCTCGTCACCAGTGCTGTAGTTGATCTCGTCGAGACCCGCGTCGATCAGCTGCCGGAGCCGGTCGCGCGCCCGTTCCGGCGTCGCGGCCCAGTGGGCGTTGGTCACCAGCCTCGTCGGCAGGCCCAGCTCACGCGCGTACGACAGGCCGGCGAGCAGATCGCGCCAGCGCAGGGTGGCCTCACCGCCGGTGAACACGACGTTCGCGAACCCCAGCCGGTGCGCCTGGGCGATCGCGGACGTGATGACCTCGATCGGAAGCCGTCCGCGCGCCTTGGGACTGCTCAGTGTGCCGCAGTCCGTGCACGCCGCCGTGCAGGTGAACGTCGGCATGATCGACAGCGTCTTCCGGCCCCCGACGAGGTCGTTCATCGCGTTCATCCGCATCGTCCGCGAACGCGCGCCAGGAAGCCGCGGATGCCGAAGCGCAGGCCGGCGGGGTCGATGGCCGGCTCCGAGTCGCAGCCGACGCCGCCGGTGGTGAAGGTCGTGCTCGTGCTGACGCTCGCGGAGGAACTGGTCGAGGTGTGGGAGCTGAAGCTCACGGAGCTGGACACGCTCGCCGACGCGTGCGAGATCGTGGCGCGCCCGGCGTCGTCCATCGCGTCCGCCGAGGCGAGCCGGGGGTCGCGAAGCAGGGCTCGCAGACGAGGCGAGCGCAGGGCGCCGACCAGCAGTGCGTTGGCCGAGGACGACCGCTGCCGCGTGGGATTCCAGCCGGCCTCCTGCGCCAGGGTCGCCGCCGGGTCGTCGAGGAACCGGGCCTCGGCGTCGGGGTCGGCGGCGAGCTGCCGGAAAAGCCGAAGAACGTCCATTCGGGTGATCGATCCGGTCAGCACGAGCGGCTTCGCGGACGGGAAGGGGCCGGGGAGGGTCGGCATTGAGGATCCCCCTATCGCGGGAGTTCGAAATCGGTCTCTTGAAGCGTAAGTTCGGTAATTGTTGGACGGAAATAGTGTTTGCTTATCGCAACGAGAAGAATCCGCTACGCCAGGTTCGTGGACCCGACACCCCGGGAGTGGCCACATGGAACTCCGGCATCTGCGTTCATTCCTCGCCGTCGTCCAAGAACGCAACTTCACCCGCGCGGCCCGCGGCCTTCACCTCACCCAACCCGCGCTCAGCCAGCACATCCGCGCTCTCGAACGCGAGATCGGCGGAGCCCTCTTCATCCGCGACAGCCACCGGGTCCAGCTGACCGCCGCGGGCGAGGCCCTCGAACGGCCCGCGCGGGACATCCTGCGGTCCGCTGCGCTCGCCCTCGACCTCGCTCGTGCCGCGGCGAGCGGCGAGTCCGGCACCGTACGGGTCGGTCTGTTCGCCGGCGGCGCCGCCGAACTGACCGCGCCGATCCTCGAGGCGTACACGGCGCGGTATCCGTCCGTACGACTCGCCCTGATCGACCTTCCACCGCACCGGGCCGAGACCGCCCTGCACGACGCGATCGTCGACGTCGCACTGCTGCGCCCGCCGATCAACACCGAATTCCTGACCACGACCACGCTGTTCCAGGAACCCCGCGTCCTTGCGGTCTCACGCCGGCACCGGCTGGCCGACGACGGCGTCGTCTCCATCCCGACCTACCTCGACCTGCCCGTGCCGTCGATCCCCACCGCGATGCCGCGCCACTTCCAGGACTTCTGGCTGTTCTCCGACCATCGCAACGGTGAGACGCCGCGCTTTCACGGTGAACTGGTGGAGACGGTCAGCGAGGCGCTGCACTTCACCCTGGTCACCCCGGACGCCTCCCTGGCGGTGGCGGCGTCGACCCAGCGCGCGCTGAACATCGGCGGTCTGGTGTACCTCCCCATTCTCGGCGCGGAGCCGTGTGAGGTGGCCGCGGTCAGCCGCCGGGGCGATGACCGCGGCCTGGTCACGGACTTCCACCGGATCGCCCGCCAGGTCTGCACCGACCTGATCGACCTGGTGCCCGAGGCATCCCTGCCCGGCGCGATCTGACCGCCCCGCCACAGCGGAGATGACGCCGTCGCCCGCGCGGCGGCGAATTATTACGAGATTCGAACACGGCGCTCGATGGGCCCTGCGGGCACCGGCCGCTCCCTACATTCCTCAGCGGTGCGTGGGCGCGGATTCTCACGGGGGGCGACCACGTACCGAGGTCCAATCCAGGCGGCCTTGTCGGGCCGCGTACGACGGACGAAGGAGCGACCCCGTGAAGAGATCGACGAAGGTCACCGGCCTGGCATTGGCCGGTCTCACCACCGCCGGCGCGGCGATCGCCGTCATCGGGACCGGCTCGTCCACACCGGCGGCCCGCAACGTCAGTGAGAGCCGTCACTACACCGGCACGGCCTCCGGCGACGCCGCCCAGGCCGCGAGCCGGTCCTCCGATGCGGACCAGCATCGACAAAGACCCGCGACCGTGGCGATGGCCTCCCGCTTCGCCGTCACCAACGTGCGGATGGGGCACTCCGTCGCGGTCCTGCGGAAGATCGGGAATCGGTGGCGCGTCGTGGGCACTCTGCGCTCGACCGACCGCCGGGTCCTGGGGGTCACCGTCGCCGTCCGCCGCCCGACCACGCTGATCGCGGTCGTGGGACATCGTGCCTTCTCTCTCGTCGTCCCGCCGCGCACCGTCGTGGTCATCGCCGACAACGGCCGGATCGGCGTGGTCGGATGGCACTTCCTCAAGAAGGTCAGGGTGACGATGCCGACCCCGATGGCCTCCCCGACGACCACGACCCCGACTCCTGTCCCGTCCGGTTCGCAGTCTCCGGTCGTCGGCGGCCTGCAGAACCGGGTCTCCACGAAATGGTGACGCGCCGCCGAGCGTGACCTGAGCGAGGTCATCGGACGACCGCCGCGGAACACGCCGCGTGCCCCCACTGTCTCTTGAGAGGACACCGAATGTCGTTCATGGAAAGGTCGAACTGGAAGGACCCGAATCACCCGCGGCGGCTCCGATTGTTCATCCCGCTCGCGGTGGCACTGGTCCTCGCAGCCGGCGCGGCCGTGGCCCTCACCACGAAGATGGGGCTCACCGCGTTCGGGGCCTCGCCCGGGTGCCCGACCGCGAGCGGCACCGCCGCCCCGAGTGCCGTCCCGAGCGGGCGACCGCCCCGCACCGGCCCCGGCCGCCGCCGGCTCCCGCACAAGGGCGCCGAAGAGGTGAAGGTCGGATCCACCCCCGCCGCCTCGCCCACCGGCGGTACGGCGGGGGACCCGGGCACCATGCCCTCCGCCGCGCCGAGCGCGGACCCCGGCACCGGCGCTCCCTCCGCGAACGCCCGGGCCGCCACCCCCCTCGCGGCGAACGCCTCCACGTCCCCCGGCACCGCCATGCCCGACGCGCAGCCGTCGGCGGGGACCGCTGCGCCGGGCGCCGGGACGATGCCGAGCGCGAGCGGCTCGCCGGGAACGGCCATGCCGAATCCGACCGCGAGCGGTGCTCCGGGCAGCGCCGCCCCGGCCCACCGTAGGAAGCCGAGTCCGACCCCGAGCTCCTGCCCGACCCCGACGGGCGGTACCGGCGGGGGCGGCGGTCAGGCGGCCGACCCCAACGCGAACTGCACGCTCACCGTCCCCGCCAACCCGCTCAGCGCGCGCGGCCTGGCCACGCCCTATCAGCTGACCGCCACGAACGCGGCGATGGGCCCCTGCAACGAGGCGAACGTCAACCAGTCGGCGTTCGTCCAGGCGACGATCATCGACCCCGCGACCGGCAAGCTGTCGGTCTACAGCCCGCTCGTGATCGACCAGGGCACGCAGCCGGCCGCCGCGCCGGTCACGCCGACCCTCCCGGCGGGCGCGGTCGTCGGCATCTGGTTCGGGTACAACGGCGCCGACCTGACCCTGCGTGGCGCCGGTCTCCAACAGGGCAGGTGCGTGAACGGCCTGAACGGCTCGGTCTTCGGGCAGTTCGCGTACTGCAACGCCCCGGCGTTCTTCCGGGCCGCCAACGCCGCGATCAAGGGCGGGATGCTGACCGTGCCGGCGCTCGGAACGGCGAAGGACGGCATGCCGTGCATGTCGACGCGCGACTTCGCGCTCATCGACCAGGACCAGAGCGACAACGTCCAGACGTCGTACCTGACGACCGGGAACGGGCGGATCGCGCAGAACACCGCCGCGAACAAGGGCCGCCTGGCCGGCGCCCAGACGCTGTCGAACCCCAGCGACAACGCGCTGCTCGACGTCTTCGTCGACCCGGCCCTCGGCTGCACGCCGTGGACCGCGCCCGACCTCGCCAACCCGGGGACGGTCGTGACGTCCCTGGCCATGGACGAGCTTCAGGCGGCCGCCCACCAGGTCGCGCCGAGCGCGCTCGTCCCGATGAACGACCCGATGACCATGGTGAACAAGCAGATGAGCGCGGCGAAGACCAACCTGTACCGGGCCGGGACCGACCAGCCCCCCGTGCCCGCGGGACAGACCCCGGCGGCGTACTGCCGGCAGATGGACACCGTCCAGGCGGCCCGGCTGCAGAAGGACATGCAGATGCTGGCGGCCCAGGCCAGCCCGATGCCCGCGGCGGCGAACAGCCTCTTCACCTTCCTGGGGATGCGGCTGCAGCAGTCGTTCGGCAACCTCAACTGCCAGAACTTCGGCCTGACCAACCCGGTCGCGAAGCTCACCATGAACGGCAACGTCGTCACCGCCGTCACCTTCGCCGGAAACCAGCCCGGCAACGGCGGCAACCAGGGCGGCAATAACGGCGGTAAGCCGGGCGGTAACGGCGGAAAGGGCCGGCCGCAGCACCACGGGCCGCCACCGCAGAACTGACCACCCATCCGGGCGCCGAGGACCCGTCATCGACGGTGAACCTCCGCCCACCCGTCCCGGCCGGAATCCGTCCCCCCGGCCGGGACGGCCGCGTCTTCACCGGGAAATAGGCTGGCCGAAGAGGCGAAAGGGGCACCCGATGGCGGCCGTTCCCAGCGATCCCGAGTCGGTGTTCACCTATGCCGCTCCGCACCTGAAGTTCGGCCCCGGCGCGTCCGGCGAGATCGGCTTCGACCTGGCCCAGTACGGCGTACGGCGGGCGCTGATCGTCACCGACCCGGGCGTCGCCGCGACCGGTGCCCCGGAGCGGATCGCCGACTGGATGAAGACGTACGGCATCGAGACCGAGGTGTTCGACGGGGTCCACGTCGAACCCACCGACGCGAGCCTCCGCCACGCCGTCGACCGGGCACGCGAGTCCGGCCCCTGGGACGCGTACGTCGCGGTCGGCGGCGGGTCGAGCATCGACACCGCCAAGGCGATCAACCTCCTCACCACGAACGACGGCGAGCTGACCGACTACCTCAACCCGCCGATCGGCGCGGGGAGGGCGCCCGCGAGGCCGCTCCTGCCCCTGGTCGCCGTGCCCACGACGACCGGCACCGGCGCCGAGAGCACGACCGTCTGCGTCCTCGACGTCCTCGACCTGAAGGTCAAGACCGGTATCAGCCATCCACGGCTCCGGCCCGCCCTCGCCGTCGTCGACCCCGACCTGACGGTCACCCAGCCGGCGGGGGTGACGGCGTCGGCGGGCATGGACATCGTCTGTCACGCGCTGGAGAGCTACACGGCCCGGCCGTACACCTCCTATGAGCGCAAGGCGCCGGAGCAGCGGGTCCCGTACTGCGGCGCCAACCCCGTCGCCGACATGTGGTCCGAGCGCGCCCTGGCCCTGATCGCCGGGTCGTTCCGCGCCGCCGTACGGGACGGAGGCGACGTCCGCGCCCGGGCCGACATGGCGCTCGCCGCCACCTTCGCCGGCCTCGGCTTCGGCAACGCCGGCGTGCACATTCCGCACGCGGGCGCGTACCCGATCGCCGGCCGGGTCAGGGAGTTCCGTCCGGACGGCTACCCGGGGGAGGAGCCGCTCGTCCCGCACGGCATGGCGGTGGCGCTGACCGCGCCGGAGGCGTTCCGGTTCACCTTCGACGCCTGCCCGGAGCGACACCTCCGGGCGGCCGCGTTGCTCGACCCCGCGCTGGAACGCCAAGACGACCCGGCCGAACACCTGCCGGAGGCGTTGCTGCGCCTGATGCGGGACATCGGCATGCCCGACGGGATCGGCGGTGTCGGCTACACCGACGCCGACGTGCCCGACCTCGTCGACGGGGCGATGAAACAGCGGCGGCTGCTGGAGACGGCGCCGCGGCCGGTGACCGGCGAGGACCTGGCCGGCGTCTTCCACCGTTCGATGACCCTGTGGTGAGGTTCGCGCGACCCTGCTCCACCTGGTCTTGGCCTTGTGGTGACCGTCCCGTGCTCTTTGCCCGGTAGGGCCGGTCGTGTTCCGCAACCAGGGTCGGGGCGAGGACGGCCGTACGGTGGCTGAACGCCTGATCGCCGGGCGCGCTCCGCGACCCGGAGCGCGCCCGGCCTACCTCACCAGGTGAGCGGCAGGTGGTACACCCCGTAGATGACCATGTCGTCGCGCAGCGGGACCTCTTCGGGCGGTACGGCCAGGCGCAGGCCCGGGAAGCGGCGGAAGAGGGCCGGGTAGGCGACCTTCATCTCCGCACGGGCCAGTTGCTGGCCCAGGCACTGGTGGAAGCCGTGCCCGAAGGCGACGTGCTGCGACGGTGGCCGGGTGATGTCCAGCCGGTCGGGCTCGGGGTAGTGCCCGGGGTCGCGGTTCGCGGCGGACAGCGAGGCCACGACCGTCTCGCCGGCCTGAACGCGCTGCCCGGCGATCTCGACGTCCTCCTTCGCGACGCGGACGAGCCCGAACTGCACGATGCTGAGGTACCGCAGCAGCTCCTCGACCGCGCCGTCGATCAGCTCCGGCTTATCCCGTAGCGCCCGCAGCTGGTCCGGCCGCGTCAGCAGGGTGAAGGTCCCGAGGGCCAGCATGTTGGCGGTCGTCTCGTGCCCGGCGACGAGCAGCAGCAGCCCGACACCGGTCAGCTCGTCGACGGTGAGCGAGCTCTCCGGGTCGTGGACGAGACTGCTGATCAGCGCGTCGTCCGGCTCCCGTCGTTTGCTCTCGACGAGGCCGCGGATGTACGCCCACAGCTCGTCGCGGGCCGCGAAGACGTCCTCCTCGGGCGCGCCGATCCGCAGCAGCGTGCCGGTCCAGCCCTGGAAGGCGGCGCGGTCCCCGTACGGGACGCCGAGCAGTTCGCAGATGACGAGCGAGGGGATCGGCAGTGCGAACGCCGGGACCAGGTCGACCGGCGGCCCCGTCCGCTCCATCGCGTCGACGTGCTCGGCGACGATCCGCTCGATCCGCGGGGTCAGCTCGCGCATCCGCCGGGTCGTGAACCAGCGGGTCAGGATCCGGCGGTAGCGCGTGTGCTCCGGGGCGTCCATGCCGATGAAGGAGCCGGCGCGGAAGACGGGCTCCCCGGGCCGGACGGGGAAGGACCGGACCGGCGACGAGGCGCGCAGCCGGTTCGAGCTGAACCGCTGATCCGAGAGGAGCGCCCGGACGTCCTCATGCCGGGTGAGCAGCCAGCCGACCTTCCCGTCCGGGAAGGCCAGTCTGCTGACGGGATCCTCCTCCCGCAGCAGCCGATACCTGTCGGGCGGGTCGAACGGGAGTTCTCGGCGGGTCGGCAGCGACGGCGGCGTTGTTACGGACATGCGGTGCACCTCCTGCGCCTCAGGCCCGGCCCGCGGATGCGGCTTCGGAGGTACGCCGGTCGGTGCTGCCGGCCGGTCTCCCCGGCGCCGGCCGCCCGCGGCCATGGGGCCCGGACGGCAGGCCGAGCAACCATCTCCCACCTTATGCGGATATGTGTGTTTTACATAGACCGTGTTCTGCCAGCGGGTTTACGGTCATGCCAGGTATCCCGGATTCGGTCGGTGGCGTCGGCGGCCTGGCGGACTCCGGCCTCGTACGACGCCCGCGACGCCGCGCGGTCGAGCAGGTCGGGGCCGAAGGCGGCCACCGCCGCCGGGTCGGGGACGACCCGTACGACGCCAGGAGCGCCTGCCGCCGGGTTCGCGGGGAACAGGTGCGCCAGCGGCTCGACGAGGACCGTGACGCCGGCGCCGTCGGCGAGGTCGGCGTTGCTGCCCTCGGCCAGGGCTCCGTCCATGTACCGCCGGCCGTTCACGGTGATCGGCGGGTACGCGCCCGGCATCGCGGTGCTGGCCGCCACGACGGTCGCCGGCGGGGCGCCGTCGGAGCGGTCCCAGACCCGGCGCTCACCGGTCTCGACGTCCACCGTCGTGATCAGCAGCTCCCGGTCCGGCCACTCTCGCGTGCCGATCAGGGCCGCCATCCGCGACACGTGCGTCTCCTCGCCGGCCGTCGCCGCGGTGAGGGCGATCCGGCCGACCCGCCTCCGGGCCTCCATCGGATCCAGACTCCGATCGCCGAGCACGGCGAACACCTCGTTCATCCGCGCGGGATCCGTCGCCGGAGCGGACGCGGTGGAGTCGACCGGAAGTGTGCCGAGCCGTTCGAGGTCCTGGCCGGTCGCGAGCATCGCGCCGACGATCGCCCCCGCCGACGTCCCGACGATCAGATCGGCGTCCGCCAGGTCCACGCCGGCGCGTCGCAGGCCGACCACCAGGCCCGCCGTCCACGCCGTACCGACGACACCCCCAGGCCCCAGGACCAGGGCACGTTTCTCCGTCATCATCATCATGATCCTTTCACGTCGTTCGTCTGCTGCCGGGGCAGGAAGAGGGCGGGCACCAGAGCCAGCACCATCAGGATTACTGCCCAGATGTAGGTGTGCTGGAAAGCGTCGGCCAGGCGCGGTGCGATCGCCTGCCGCGCCGGCGCCGGGAGTCCGCGGACCGATCCGAGGCCGCCCGAGACCTCGGGCAGCCGGTCGGTCATCGCGGTGGCGAGCACGACCGAGATGAGGGCGGTGCCGAGCGAGGCGGAGACCTGCTGGGTGATGTTCAGCGCCGTGCTGGCACCGGGCACCTGCTCGCTCGCGAGGTTCCGGGTCGCCGCCGCCATCGCCGGCATGATCGTCGCCCCGACGCCGATGCCCGTCAGCATGAGCGGGAGGATGAGGAGCCAGTACGGGGTGTCGGCGCGGACCTGCGTGGTGAAGACCAGGAACCCGGTGCTCGCCAGCCCGATCCCCACCGGCACCAGCCGCCCGGGAGGAACCCTGTCGATCAGTCGGCTGGCGACCTGCATGGAGATGCCGGTGGCGAGCGCCTGCGGGATGGCCAGCAGCCCGGAGCCGGTCGCGCTCTGGCCGCGCACCACCTGGTAGTACAGCGGCAGCAACAGCATCGACCCGAAGTACGCGCAGGTGTAGAACGCCAGCGTCACGGCCGCCGTCGAGAACGCACGCCGCCGGAACAACCGCAGATCGATCAGCGGATGGCGGGCGGTCAGCCCGCGGATCACGAAGGCGACCACCAGTGCCGCGCCCAACGTCGTCGGGACGAAGGCCCGGGCGGAGCCGAAGTCGCCGTGTTCGCCGCCGGTGGCCAGCCCGTAGATCATCGCGGCCAGCCCGGGGGAGAGCATCAGCAGGCCGGGCACGTCCAGCCGGTTCCCGGGCTGCGGGGTCTCCGTCCGGAAGATCCGGCCCGCGAGCAGGAGCACCAGCGCCCCGATCGGGGCGTTGACGAAGAAGATCCAGCGCCAGGACACGCTGTCGACCAGCCAGCCGCCGAGGATCGGCCCGGCCAGCGGCCCGATGAGGACGGGGATGCCGAGCACGCTCATCATCCGGCCCATCCGTTCCGGGGAGGCGGCCCGGATGACGATCGTCATGGCCACCGGCGTGATCATCCCGCCGCCGAGCCCCTGCAGGGCACGGAACCCGATCAGCGAACCGGTGTCCCAGGCGAGCCCCGCCAGCGCCGAGCCGAGGGTGAACACCCCGATCGACGCCATGTACGTGCGTTTGGTGCCGAACCGGCCGACCGCCCAGCCCGTGGCGGGGATCACCGTGGCCAGGGCGAGGGTGTAGCCGGTGGCCACCCACTGGATCGTCGCCACCGGCGCGCGGAACTCCTGGGAGAGCCGGCCGAGCGCGACGTTGACGATGGTGATGTCGATGACCGTCATGATCGACCCGAGCACGATGACCACGGCGATCGCCATGGTCCCGGGGCCGTCGCCCGGCGGCCGGGCCGCAACGCGTTCGCCGGGAGGGGACGCTGTCGTCATGGTGGGGGAGTCCTGTCCGTCGCGAGGTGGGGAGGCGGTCATGGCGTCAGGCGGCGTACGGTCGGGCGGCCTTGGCGTCGCGCAGCGCGTGCGCCCACCACAGGAGCTGGTCGAGCAGCGCCTTCGCGGCCCCGTTGCACCCGGCCGGGTCGACCGGCGCGCCTTCGTCGTCGAACCGCTCCCACACGCCGTGGAAGCTCACCGTCTCCCGGACGGTCACCGCGTGCAGCTCCGCGAAGACCACCCGGAGCTGCTCGACCGCCCGCAGACCGCCGGACAGCCCGCCGTACGACACGAACCCGACGGGTTTGGCGTGCCACTCGGCGTTGTGCCAGTCGATGAGGTTCTTCAGCGCCGCCGGGAAACTGTGGTTGTACTCCGGGGTGACGACGACGAAGGCGTCCGCCGCGGCGAGGCGGGACTGCATTGTGGCCAGCGCGCGGGCCGTCTCGGGCTCCGGGCTGGACCCGAACGCCGGGAACCTCAGCGGCAGCCCGGCCTCGGCCGGATCGATGACGTCGACCTCCACGTCGGCGCGCTCGGCCGCCCGGCCCGCGAACCAGTCGGCGACGGTGGTGCCGAACCGCCCTTCGCGCACACTGCCAAGGATGACGGCGACCCTGAACGGCGCGGAGCCGTCGGTGTTCTCGGACATGGCAGAACCCCTGTTCGTTCGATGGTTGTGTCACGGCCGCCATCGGAGCGGCCGTGAGAACAGCCTCGAACCTGAACAAAGGTTGAAGTCAAGCTAGGCTGATCAGCATGCCCGAGCACGCCAAGATCACCAAAGAGCTCACCATCGGAGAGCTGTCCGAGCGCAGCGGCGTGTCCGCCTCCGCACTGCGCTTCTACGAGCGGCAGGGCCTCGTCCACAGCCGGCGCACCACCGGGAACCAGCGCCGCTACCACCGCACGACCCTGCGCCGCGTCGCCTTCATCCGCGCGGCGCAGAGCGTCGGCATGCCGCTGGAGTGCGTCGGCTACGTCCTCGGCATGCTCCCACCGGACGCCGAGCTCACCCGCGACTTCTGGGTCGGAGTCTCCGAATACTGGCAACAGGAGGTCAACAACCGCATCGCCAAGATGGAGCGAATGCGCGACCGGTTCACCGAGTGCATCGGCTGCGGCTGCCTGTCCTTCGACCAGTGCACCCTCGTCAACCCGAACGACGTCCTCGCCGAACAGGGCCCCGGCCCGCGCCGCCTACTCGCCCCCTGATCCACGCGAACGCCGGGCGCGTTCGCAACGCCTACGCTCGGCCCATGTCGGCACTCGATGACGAGGCTTTCCTCGACCACGTTACGGAGCGGCTCGCGAGCCTGCCCGGTGTACGGACCGTCGCGCTCGGCGGCTCACGTGCCACCGGAACGAACGGGCCGGACAGCGACTGGGACTTCGCGATCTACTACCGTGGCGCGTTCTCGCCCGACGACCTGCGCGCCCTCGGCTGGCCGGGAGAGGTCTTCGAGATCGGCGGGTGGGGCGGCGGCGTGTTCAACAGCGGTGCGTGGCTGACCATCGACGGCCGGAAGGCCGACGTGCACTACCGGGATCTCGACGACGTGGTGCACCGCGTCGCCGAGGCGCGGGAGGGCCGTTTCGACGTCGAACGGCTGATGTTCCACCTGGCCGGCGTCCCGACCTACCTCGTCGTCGCCGAACTCGCCGTCAATCGGGTCCTGCACGGTACGCTGCCGCGCCCGGAATATCCCGAGGCGCTCAGGCGAGCGGCTCACAGCCGCTGGTGGGGCGACGCCCGGCTCACCCTCGGCTACGCCCGCGCCGCCTGCGCCGAGCGCGGACACGTCACCGACTGCGCTGGGGCGATCGCCACCGCCGCCTGCCAGGCGGCGCACGCGGTACTCGCCGGCCGAGGCGAGTGGGTGACCAACGAGAAGACCCTGCTCGACCGGGCCGACCTACGCGGCGTCGACCGCGTCATCGCCGCGTTGACCCCGGACCCCACCGCCCTGACCGCCGCGATCGACGAGACGACCGCCCTGCTGGAGAAGGCGGTCACCACGGCCTGAGGAGTCAGCGACCCGTGTCGCCGGTCGTCCTCAATCCGGCGACTTGCTGCCAGGTAACCGGTGCGACCTCGACACACGCCTCGTCGTTGACGGCAGTGCTGACTGAGCTCTTGCGCCACTGCATCGCCATTCGGTGGCCTCCAATCGCCGTTCGATCAGGACGCGCGAGGCGTCCTCGGAGGCTGCCTTCTGCCCGATCAGGTCGAAGTCCAGGCGAAACTCTTCGACCTCGCTGCACATCTCGATCAGTCGGCCACCTCGCGCTGCTCCAGCGTAGGCGATATCGCGGGAATCGACAGTGATGATGCGGAAGGGGCCGTCTTTCCCGACATGCGAGCCCGCCGACTGCTGGACGATCCGGATGGAGATGTGCGGCTGCTGGATCAGTTCGAGCAGGTGACGGAGCTGCGCCTGCATGACCTCGATGCCGCCAATACAGTCGTCCAGAACGCTCTCATCAAGTAGTGCCCAGATGAGAGGGGGATCCGTTCGGTTCAGGACCGCGCTCTGCCGCTCCATCCTTGCTTTGAGCGTCCCTTCAAGATCCTTGATGTTGTTGCTTCTCGCCAGTAGCAGGGCTCGTGCGTAGTCTTCAGTCTGGAATGGACCTGGAATGACCTGGCCCTGGTAGATCCGGATCATCCGGGCGATGACCTCGTACGCGGTGACCGACTGAGCCCAGTCGGGGTTGTGGCCGTTCTGGGCGTACCAGAGCAGCAGTTCGAAGAGGCCGCCGGTTCGGAAGTGGCGGTCGATGATCTTTGCTTGCCTCTCGTCGATCTTTCTCCGCCCTGCCTCGACGTTGGAAACGCTCGACGGTGCGGCGCTGGCGATCTTCCCCCACTGCGTCAGCGAGAGGCCGTTCTTCTCCCGCTCCCACCTCAGCAGGTAGGCCAGCATGTGCCAGAGAGAGGACTTCGGGTTAAGCGGAGCTCGGACGACCGGCATTGACTCTCCCGTGTATCCATCGTGAGTGGACTACTACGGAGAGTAGATAATGCGGCTGGTTAAGGCAGTCGATTCCCGAAAACCCGCCCAGACGGGCACTGTGATCCCCAAACCCTCACCGCTCCAGACGGCTCCGGACATCGCTTACGGTCCGACTCTCGCCCAGACGACCTTTCCGCAGGCCGTCGTCGACCGGAACCAGCCGATCCGCTGGTCGCTCAGTTCGTAGGCCATCGCGAGTCCTCGGCCGGACTCGCCGTAGTCGGTGAGCGGCAGGATTTTTGGGAGGTTGTCGGGATCGGGATCCCAGACCGCCAACTCGAGGAGATGCCGGCCGAATTGGCTGGAGACCCACACGTGAATCTCCTTGCCCTCGTAGAGTCGTACCGCGTTGGTGGCCAGCTCTGTGAGGACGAGCTGTCCGGTATATCTGACCTTCTGCGACAGATCCCACGAGTCGACCGCTTGATCCACCAAATTGCGGACGAGATAGACGTTCTCCGCGTAAGCGAACATCCTAAGATCGAATCTGCGGGGAACCTCGCGTGGTCCGACGATGCCCATTCTCTTCACGTCCTTCGGATCGGCCTCCGGGAAGACTGATCCGGCGGACCGGTGCTTGCCGCAATTTCGAAGGACCTGAAAAGTCCGGGCACCCCATGGCGGAGTCGGCGCCGTGTCACCAGGGCCGACGGCCGCGTATCGGCTCCGCGAGGGCCTGGAGTCGCGCGCATGACGGCGCGATGCGAGGGATTCGGTGGTACCCGTTTCCGGTGGCTTCAGCGATGTAGAAGGTGATGCTGTTTCCGTAGAGACAAGGTGGTGGGTCGCGGTGCTCGGGTCGTCGAGTCTCAGTGAGGTCGTCTCAGCGGCCTCCGGTCTGCTGGCGCTCGGCGCGCTGGCCGTTCGCATGTGGGGCCGCGTGGCGGTGGCCCGGCAGCAGCGCCGGGCGATGATGGCGGTCGCGAGCACGTTGGCGGCGACGGGCCAGGCGGCGCGGGCACGACGCCGGACATGTGGCGAGGAATGGTCCATCGAGGTGGACGCCCGCCGGGATCCAGGCGGCGAAACGAAAGAGCCGGGCGGAAGGTGAACGGGGCAGGTGACGGAGCGGCGAGGCGACGAAGACGTCCCGGGGGAAGCCTCGGAAGCCGAACGCCAGAAGGCGACGCGGCGCTTCTACCTCGAGCATCATCCCCGGTTGCGGAGGTTCGTGGCACGGCGGGTCGGTGGGCTGGAGGAGGCGGAGGACGTATGCCAGGAGGTCTGGCAGAGCGTCTTCGCCACCTACTTCGACCACTCTGGCGGTGCCGCCATGATGGAGGAACGGGCGGCCTTGGCGCTGATCCTCATTGCGCGTCGGCGCATCGCGGACTTCTGGAGAAGGCGCGGACGAGTGCCGGAACACCCGGTCGAGGGAGAGGACCTAGTGCTGCTCGCCGACTCGTTGGCTCCAATACTCCAATCGCATCACGAAACGGACCGCCGGATCGACCTCCAGCGGGCGCTGGTGACCCTGCCGAGTCGGCAGCGTGAGGCCCTCCACCTGCGCTATGTCGACGATCTGACGACCGCCCAGACCGCGACGGTGATGGGCGTGACGGACAATACGGTGAAGATGTTTCGGAAGAGGGCGCTGGAGACACTCCGCAAGAGCGTCGGCCTGGATTCCTACCGGCCGGAGGGGGAGCGCGAGTGAACCGCCACGGCGACCCGCACGAGTTCCCGGACCCCACTGAACGGGATCTTGAAGACGGATTCGAAGCCGTCATGGAGAGCATCGAGCGACTGACCTCGCAGGAGATCGACAATCTGAAACGCCAGGCCGAATCCGCCGAGTTCGGCTATGCCACGTACGCGCTGGGTTTGAAGCTGCTGGAGCTAGGAGAACGCGACCAAGGCGAGCACTGGCTTGGCGTGGCGGCCGGGCACGGAGTGGAAGGTGCACAGCGGGCGCTGGACGAACGGGCAGCCGACGACGCGGCCGCCCGCGAGGCCGACCAGGTCGAAGCGTCGCGGAGCACGACGTCCTCGGCCGGTGTCACACGGTCCCACGCGGCTTCGGACCAGGCTCGTGTCGGCGGCAGCGACGTTCGCGACCGAGGCGCCGGCACCGCCACCGCGCCCAGGTCCGTTGGCGGTGTCGTGCTCCCCGCCTCACATGCCAGCCTTGCTCGTGGGGTGCGGCCATCGGCGCCGGGTACGATCTTCGCTCTCGCGTTGACCGGCGGGATCACGGTGGGCCCCGCGGACGGCCGCCAGATCCTCTTCGGGCGTAACCGGCCCGATGTTCACGTATGTCTCGGTGCGGACGATGTACGGGTCAGCCGTCACCACGGCACATTGATCCACAGCGGCGGTCAGTGGCGGGTGCGCAACACCGGCCGGATGCCGATCCGGATCGCCGACAGGTTGCTGTTCCCGGACGAGGAACCCGTGGTGCTCCAAGCCGGCTACACGTCGATATTCGTCCGCGGCACACGTGACCATCTCCTGGAGGTCTTCGTCACCGGTTCCGGGTACGAGCAGCCCGTGGCCCGGCACGACGCTGCCACCGTCGATCCGACAACGTGGCGGCTCGACCCTGACGAGAGACTCGTCCTCGTGGTACTCGGCCAGCGGTACCTGCTGCATGAACCCCATCCGCAGCCGCTGTCCTGGCAGCAGACGGCCGACAATCTCGCCGAGTTGCAGCCGGGCGCGGGATGGACGAGGAAGCGAGTCGAGCGTCTGGTCGGCGGCGTGCGTAACCGGTTGGTCCAGGCCGGGGTTTCGGGGCTGACCCGCGAAGAAATCGGCGAGCCGGTCGGCAACACGCTGAATCACAACCTGATCCAGGAGATGCTCATGTCGACCACGCTCGTGCCTCGAGATTTGGCGCTGATCGACGCGGCCTGAACTCGGCTCGACGCGTACGCCGCAGACCTGCCCGGTGTTGTTCCAGCCCCTTGGCCGGACCTCCGGTCCGGCCAAGGGGCTGTTCGAATGCGAATCTAAGCCTGTTGGTGATGCGTGAGCAGCCGAGCGAGCAGGCGGGTCAAGGTCTGCCGGTCCTCGGCCGGAAGCGGTCCGAGTAGGTCGTCCTGCACCTTGTCGAGCGCTCGGTCCATTCGCCGCAGTTGCCCATCACCTGCCTCGGTGAGGGTCACGATGTTGCGCCTTCGGTCATCCGGGTCCGGCGTCCGCTCGACGAAACCCTGCCCGGCCAGTTCGTTGATCGCCGCCACCATGTCGCTGCGGTCCATGTTGCACCGGCGACCGAGCTCGGCCTGGCTGGCCACCCCGAACTCGTCCAGCGCGGCCAGGATCCGGTAGTGGTACCCGCGCGCACCCACCTCGCCGAAGCCGTCGGACGCCAACCGGTGGGCGTGCACTGCCAGCTGGGTGAGCAGCCAACTCGGCTTCACGGTCAGGCGTGCGGGTGTTTCGTCCACGACCGTCACCATACATCGTTGGCGCGGCCAACGAAAATCTGTATAGTTGGCGACGCCAACGTTAGTGGAGCCAACGAAAGAGGATGTCATGTCCACGGATACGCTGATCGCCGACCGTATCGAGATCGCCGACCTGTTCGCCCGCCTCGCGCACCTGCTCGACGAGAAGCGGTGGGAGGATGCGGACACCGTCTTCGCCGACGATGTGGCGGTGTACTCGCCCCGCAACGGCGAACTCCACGGCATCGACAAGCTCGTCGCCTTTATGCGACAGGCTGAGGTCACGGGGGAGCACACCCAGCACGTGACCACCGATCTGCTGGTGGACGTTGACGGTGACCAGGCGGTCGCCTCGGCGAACTCGCTCGTGTACTTCTACCGCGACGGCCAAGCACCCCACCGGACAAGCGGCCTGCGACTGGACTGCACCGTCGTACGGACGCCGGCGGGCTGGCGACTCCGCGAGTCGCGGACCACGCTCGCCTGGATGCGCGAGAAGTGATCTCTCTCCGACGAACCCCCACCGGCGCGCGTCGTTCGCGCTGATCATCCCTCCCGCCCACGGCCTCCGTGCCAGCGCTGGAGCGAACTGGACCCTCGTCACCGGGTCTGGTGGAATGTGCCGGTTACGTGATCTATCCCTGACGGCCTGGCGGAGGCACGAGTGCAGGGTGGTTTGGAACTGGCCGGCCGGTACCGGCTGGAGGAGCCGCTCGGCCGGGGCGGCATGGGCGAGGTATGGCGGGGCGTCGATCTACGGTTGCGGCGCCCGGTGGCGGTCAAGATCTTGCCGTTGGCGATGGCTGCCGACCCGGCCGCGGTGGCGAGGTTTCGCCGGGAAGCCGAGATCGCCGCGACGTTGAATCACCCGGGTATCACCACGGTGTTCGACATCGACGAGCATCGATTCGGTGACGAGCGCCTGCTTTTCCTGGTGATGGAGCTGATGCAGGGCCGGGACCTGCAACGAACGCTGGGCGAACACCCCCGCGGGATGCCCATCGAACAGGTGAAAGACCTGGCCGTCCAGGTCCTCGATGCGATGTCCGCCGCACACGAACTGGGCATCGTGCATCGAGACCTCAAGCCCGCCAACCTGTTCCTGCTGGAGAGCGGGCGGGTGAAGGTCTGCGACTTCGGGATCGCCCGCCTGGCCGACGCCACAAAGATCACCGCCACCGGCGGGTCCGCCGGCACCCCCCTGTACATGGCACCCGAGCAGATCCAGGGCCGTACCGTCGACCAGCGGACAGACCTGTACGCCTTCGGCTGTGTCCTGTACGAGATGCTCACCGGTGCTCCCTGGGTGGACACCGGCTCCGGCCTGGCTGCGATCCTCTACCAGCACCTGGAGCAGATCCCTGCTCCACCGAGATCCCTGCGCCCTGACATCCCGGACCACCTCGACGCGCTCGTGCTCGAACTGCTCGCCAAACGGCCCGACGACCGGCCGCACGACGCGACCGCGACCATCGCGCGTCTGCACGGAGCCACCGCGGAAACTCCGCAGACACCAAGCCCCGAAACTCCGCAGACACCAAGCCCCGAAACTCCGCAGGCGCCGAGCCCGGAAACGGTTCAGACCCCACCACTGCCGAACCCGAAAACGATGCCGGCCACTCCGTCGCCGGGCCCGGAAACGCCGCTCGCCACTCCGCCGTTGGCCTGGGGCCGTGCCATTGTAATTCTGGCCGTCCTTACGGTATGCGGCTTGGCCGTCTACGCCGTCGCCACCAATTTTCGGTCCAGCAGCGATGAGACGCCTTCTGGGCAGACCCTCAAACTAGGAGCGCGGGCCTCCGTCCTTGCACAGACCGATCCCACCGGGCCCGTGTACCACCTAGGACTGACGGTCAACGCCATCGAGAAGCTTCCCATCACCGACTCCACCCCAAAGGACAGCCGGACGCTCCAGGCCGAGATGCCGTACTGCATCCATTTCTCGCTGACGAACACGAGCAAGCGAACGATGTCGGCAGACGGCGTCAACCTGGTCGCCGACGAAATGGTAGGCATACTCCCCAGCGGCACCGACGCCACGACCTGGAAGAGCATGCCCGATTTCAAAATTCCCCAGATATGCCCGCTGCCCGAGAACGAATCACTGGCGCCGAACCGTACCTTGTCGGAAACTAAACTGATCTTCTCGGGCTCAACGGTGGTCGCGGCTCGGTGGAAAAGGTACGAAGCCATGGGGACCCTGCCGAACAACTACACAATCTCCTGGAAGTGACCGACAATCGAGGTCACGCTCAGCCGCGTGCCGCCAGGAGACCTCCTGCCGTCCTCTGGCCGACGCCGCACGCCACGCCGCGCCGCGGCTTGACCGCGCCGGGACCGCGCTCGGTAGGTTCTGACGCTTGCCGGGCCGCCCTCAACTGGGCACCGCTACGATGACAACGGCCCTCACCGGGAGGTTAGAAGCCTGCTAACCGAGTCCCCCGAAGCCCCGGGGCAATTCAGCAGAATGGAACAGCGTGGACATCGGCACACGGGAAGAAGTCAGTCCGAAGCCGGTATCCGGCACCGTCCAGCCGAAGAAGCTGCTCCTGCGCGCGCTCGCGGGAGAGCAGACCGAGCGGCCGCCGGTATGGCTGATGCGGCAGGCCGGACGGTACCTGCCCGAGTACCACCGGGTCCGTGAGGCCGCCGGGGGCATGGTCGGGCTCTGCAACTCGCCCGAGCACGCCGTCGAGGTCACCCTGCAGCCGATCCGCCGCTTCCCGCTCGACGCCGCAATCGTCTTCGCGGACCTTCCGCAGGTCGCCGCCGCACTGGGCCAGACCCTCGATTACCGGGTCGGTGAGGGCCCGATCCTGACGCCCCCCGTCCGCTCCGCAGCGGACATAGCCGGGTTCCTGAGCGCCTCCCGCCTCCACGAGGAACTGGCCCCGATCTACGAGACCGTCCGGCGGCTGACCCGCGCTCTGCCTGCCGAGGTGACCCTGATCGGCTACGCCGGTGCGCCGTGGACCATCGCCACCTACATGGTCGAAGGACGCGGCGGCGGCCCGTCGGAGCACTCCGTCGTCAAGCAGTGGGCCTTGAGCGACCCCGACGGGTTCCAGCCCCTGATCGACCTGCTCACCACCGCCGTCACCCAGTTCCTGGACCGCCAGATCGAGGCAGGCGCGGAAGCAGTCCAGCTGTTCGACACCTGGGCCGGGATACTCCCGGCCCATCTCTTCGAACGCTGGTGCGCCGAGCCGGCCGCCGCGATCACCGCAGCGCTGAAGGCCAAGCACCCGGAAGTTCCCGTCATCGCCTTCCCCCGGGGCGCCGGGCTCGGCTATGGCGCCTTCGCCGAGGCCACTGGAGCCGACTGCATCGGCCTGGACACCACGGTCCCCCTCGAATGGGCCGCGCAAAAGCTGCAGCGCGGCCTGGGCCGCTGCGTGCAGGGCAACCTCGATCCCCAGCTCCTGGTCGCCGGCGGCCCCACGCTCCAGGCCGAGACAGACCGCATCCTGCGCGCTCTGAGCGGAGGGCCGTTCGTGTTCAACCTGGGACACGGCATCGTCAAGACCACGCCCCCGGAGCATGTCGCTGCCCTGGTCGAGCAGGTACGCGCTTGGACCACACCCGCGCCACCGCACTAGCCTCGCCGTTTCGGTTGAGATGAGGCGGCTGCGTTGATCATCAACTGTTGGGTGGTCGAGGCGATTCCGCTTCCCGGGCATCGTGGAGTCCCGGCGCATTGGTCGGGTTCTCCGGGTCCTTCGGGTCGTGGGTGGGCGGGGGCCGCAGGTCAGTCAACCGGTCGGGGCAGTGCGGCAAGTCGGTGGAAAGCCGTGGCCAGTTCGTGTCTCCAGGGCCAGGTCGCCGAGATCCGCAGGCGGAGGCGGCGTCCACCGCGGGTGAGACGGGCGGCAACGTGTAGCAGCCGGTAGCGAAGTTTCTTGGGCTCGGCTGCGGCGAGTTTTCCATCCAGCAGGAGGACGCGGGCCCAGGCGAGGAGATCGATCGCCGTGAGGCTGAGTTCAAGCCAGGTGGCGTTGACGTCGAAATGGCGGGAGGGGAAGCGGCCGAAGCCAGTGTTCTTGCCGCACCGGATGTGGTCCTCAACGGTGGCGTGTCCACGGTGGCGGACCTCAAGGAACTGTGCGGAGCCGCCGCCGGAGTAAAAACTGCCTTCCGCCCGGACCGACACAACCCCTCGACAAGGTTCATCATCCCAGCTCAGAAGGCACTTTCGTATGTCCTCCCCGCTTCCGGCCTCATCTCAACCGAAACGGCGAGGTCAGTCGCCGAGGACCCGCTCCCACAGCAGCGCGTCCCGCCAGCTCCCGTCGAGAAAGATCGAGGAGTGCGCGACGCCGTACGGGCTGAACCCGTTGCGGCGCAGCACCCGCTGCGACGGCAGATTCTCCAGATTGGTGGACGCCTCGGCGCGGTGCAGCCCGAGTTCGTCCGTCATCACCCGGAGTACGAGCCCGACGGCGTGCCCGGCGTGCCCTTGATTCTGGGCGACGCTGGCGATCCAGTATCCGACGGAGCCACGGCGCAGGTGCGGCTGCGGCAGGATGCCACGGAAACCGGCGTTCACGCGTCCGGGCGGACCGACCCTTGGTGCTGCATCCAAGGCGATCTGTTGGGACCAGATCCACTCCTTGATACATCGTGTTCTCCAGAACTGCGTCGCGCCCGCTGCCCGGCCGTTGACCACCATCCCAGGGCACCGCGCGCCGATGGATCTCAGTCCTCTGGCAGAACGGTGAGACCGGTGCGCTCTACCAGGTGCGCAATTTGCGCCACCCGGTCCATGTCCCAGACCTCAGGCTGCTCACCGGGGCGCGGATCATCGCCGCCTTCAATGAACAGGTCCTCCGGACCGGCCGGGGTGAACAGGAAGAGAGTTTTGGCCGTGGTGTCGGTGATGTTCTTGAAGCGGTGGCGACGGGTGCGCGGAATGAATACGAAATCACCGGCGCCCGCGACGAAGGTGCGGTCGCCGTCGAGGAATTCCAGTTTCCCGTCCAGGAGGTAGTACGCCTCGTCCTCGGCGCTGTGCGCGTGCGCGATCGGCCCGCTGCCGGGCGGCACGAGCGCCTCGATGAAGGCCAGCGAGCCGACGGTGTGCCGCTTGGTGACCTTCATGGTGTATGCGTCGCCCGAAACCCACTTGGTCAGGCCTTCGCCCGCCGGCACGTACAGAAGTTCACTGTGGCTCATATTCCGTCCTTGCGTTGTCTGTTCAAGCAGTTCCCTTACGACGTCACCCTTCGGGATGTCAGTGCCGTATCAGGCTGCTGCTCCGGTCATAGATCATGACCTGACGTAGCGTCATCTGCATCGTGCTGCAAGGGGTGCGGGGTGGCGACTGGTTCAGGTGGCGGTTGGGTGCGCGCAGGCCGCCCCGTGATCAAAGTATCGTGACGCACGATGATGACGGGGCGTGATCATTGACAGGGTCGACTCCGGGCTGGAATTGCCGGCTCAGGCGGCAATTACGATCATGACCGCGCCGCCGAGCCACATCAAACCCATCAGGAACAAGAGAGCCTGGTTCGCGCGGTGGTGTTTGGTGAGTACCCGCGCGACCTTGGGGTCTTCGGGGGAGTAGAGAAGCGGAACCCGACTGCCCACGGCCAGGTCCAGGCCGTGGCTCGTGAACTCGGTATGACGGCCCTGTCCGTCCGTGAACTCGATGACGGACGCCCAGGTCCAGTCATCGCCGGAACGCTTCCGTTCCCTTTGGGTCACGGTCCCTTCGGTACGCAGTCCGGACCGGCGCAATCGCGACATCAGGCGGCCCTCCCGGACGGAGAGCCTCAGGCACCACGCTCCGGCGCCGGTACACAACGCGCCGAAGAGCATTCCCGTCAACGACACACCTGCTCCCCCTGCCTGTTCGAAGGATTCCCGCGGCTCCGGTGAGCAGCACGCTGACCAGTGCCGTCAGGGATGAGCATGGTCCACCGGGAGGCCCTGCTGTCCCTTCCGGCCGTATCTCGGCTGGCCTTCCGTCTACGCCCGTTCCTCCGCCGGTAGCACGGGAGCCCCTTACCGATGGGAGTCACACGTGTGATGCGACCGGAGCCGGTCAAATACTCGCCGTACAAGTTGCCGGGGGGAGGAACCTGGTTGAGGTTGCCCAGCAGCAGCATCACCACCTGGCGCAGCTGTTGGTAGCTGCCGATGCGTCCGAAGGCGGGTCCGACATAGAGTGGGGGCGGGTTCCCATTCCTCCACTCATATGCATATCGCGACAGCGCGGACCAGTCGTTCTCGAGTTCTTGCAGGCCGTCCGGCAGGCCGGGGGCCTCGTTCCGGCGGTCCGTCATGAGGCGGGTCATCCCGGCGGCCACGGGGCGGAAGCGCGCGGCCTCGGAGACGTACTGGATGAAGAACAGCAGCGCCCTCGCGACGTCCGGGTTCTGGTCGGGCAGCCGCGTGGTCCGCAGGGTGGCCAGCGCGTTGAGCAGGCTGTCGTAGGACAGCCGAATGTTCCCCCCGATCGCGGTGAGCGACCCGGACAAGGTCGATGTAGCTCGAGCCGTAGGGCAGCCGCCTGTGGCCGCCATCGGGTGGCAGGAGATTACGGTCTGGGGAGTTGGCCGCGGCGACGTCCGCCATCGTCTGCTGCAACGGATAGTCGTTGAATGCGAACGTCAGGCCGTCGGGAGTGGTGAAGCCCCGCAGATACATGTTGTTGGGGGTGAACCACAGGATCAGCCCCGTGTCGTGGACGATGTCGACGCGCAGGAGCGCGCTCGTTGCCCTGCGTCTGCCCGACGCCCTCGTCCCACCGGTGGGCGGCAGCAGCCTGCACGCCCTGGAGGAACGCGTCATACTCTTGCGCCTCCACTGGGCTGGCTCCGAACAGTGTCAGCGTGATGTGGCTGATGCGGCGGTCGGGGGTGTCGGCGCTGGCCTGGCCGGCGTCGGCCAGGCCAGCGGTCGCACCGAGCACTAGCGGTCGCACCGAGCACCAGCGTGAGGATCAGGGCCAGCAGCCGGGACAGTGCCCTGCCACCGATTCTCCGAATGTTCAGCATGGGGAATCCTTGCCTTTCTGCGGTCAATGGATACCTGCCCGTCAGCATGACGACGGACGCGGACCTCCTGGTCGCCGCGCGGTCGCCGGACAGTCGCGCGGCGGGCTGAGCCCGAATCTCAGACCGTGACGCTCTCGCCGACCTCAAGGGACATCAGCGGCACACCGGTCAGGTCGCCGATGAACCGCGCGAACGAGGCACCCTCACCTTCGCTCAACGTGAGGTCGTGGATCCGGATAGAACGCGACGGCTTCGCGGCTCGCACGAAGTCGATGCCCTCGCCGAGACTGGTCCACGGGCCGCTCGCCGGCACGAGCAGCGTCTGGACCGCGACGTCAGGCACGAAGTAGGAGTCGCCGGGGTGGTAGACGGTGCCGTCGATCAGGTAGGCGAGGTTGGTCATGAGCGGGAGGTCGGCGTGGACGGCCGCGTGGTGCTCGCCGAAGACGGCCACGTGGAATCCTGCGGCTTCGAAGCTGTCGCCGGCGGAAACCGCGACGACACGACCGTCGTGCACGCCGAGCTCGATCGCGACGTTTGTGGGTGCCCACACGTGTAGCGACGGCTGAGCATCGAGAGCTGCTTTCAAGATGCCGGCGTCGAAGTGGTCAGGGTGGTCGTGCGTGATGAGCACGGCCGTCGTGCCGGCGACGAGCTCTGCCGAGTTGGGCGTGTACGCCCCCGGGTCGATCACGAGGGTGGATTCGTCCTTGGTGAGGACGACGGTGGAGTGCGTGTGTTTCGTGAGTTCCACGTGGACATCCTGACGAGTTGAAGGGGAGCAGCTTCGCTTGACTGGGCACGTCACGCCGGTCTGGACAAGGTCGTCGATGCCACCCCGGTCACGTCGGCGCCGTCAACCGGCTCATCGTTGACCGGCTCACCCAGACACAGGTCCGCCAGCCAAAGCGGTTGGGCTCGAGCATGGCGGGTCCGTGAGTCGCGGACCGGATCCCGCCGACTCGCGCCGCAATAAGCTCGAGATGAAGGCGGCAGGTCGGAATCTGGGAGCCGTCACCTATGCCTGGGGCCGCCGGGGTGTACGACGGTGGTGACTGTGCCGGTCTTCAGGTCGTACACGTATCCGCCGATCTTGACGTTCTTGATCCCCGGCTCGAGCTCCGGTGCGCTGCGCAGCGCGGCGACATCGTCCAGGACGGTCTTCGCCGGCTCCAGCACCGCCATCGCGGCGGACGTCTCGTCGTCCCAACCACCGCGGGCGACGTAGCCCGCGCGCAGTTCGTCGTCAGCGAGCAGCCCTGAACCGCAGTCCGTGTGATGGATCACGGCGATCTCGAACCAGTCGGCGTCGGGGGTCTTGTTCTCGTGCAGGTGCACGATCCACGCGAGGTCCTTGATCACAGCCGGGGTCACGCGGCCGCCGATGTTACGCGCGACGATCGCCTCTCCGAGCGGAATGCCCAGCACGGCTGCGGGCTCCACCCGTGGGTCGACGCAGGTGATCAGGTACAACTGTCCGAATGGGATGAACGGGATCTCCGGAACCTTGTCCTTGGCGTCGGTGGCGGCAAAAGCCCTGTTGTGTTCCAAGTACGGCGCAAAGTTGGACGACGGCATGCGCGTTTTCCTTCACTCGATGACCAAATGGTGTGATCAGGCAATGGTGGGAGGGAATCATGGGTGACTCGACCCCGTCGGGGCCGGCTCCGAGCCCAGCAGCGGTGGTCCAGCGGGATGCGTTGTCGGGTTAAGGTGACCGTCGCTCGGATCGGGTGCTGCTTGTGAGCGATGCCATCACGCTATGCACAACCGTCCGTACTGTGAATGATTGACAGTCCGTATTTCTTGCGCGACAGTACGGCGGTGGTCGATGACCAACTGTCCGAGGCCTTGGACCTCGTCGAGGTCCGCGGGGTGCTGTCCAGTGGTATCGCGGAGCGGGGCCCCTGGGTGGTCCGCGTGCCTACCGCTTACCCGCTGAAGTCGTCCGCCGCTGTCTCGCTGAAGTTCTTCGCGATGGTGCGCGGCCGGGCTCGGCTGTCCACCGACGGCGTCGACGGGCCGATCGAGCTCGAGCCAGGCGACGTCGCGGTCCTCAACCGCCGGACGTGGGTGCAGGTCGAGGGCGGCGCCGGCGACGGGCCACGCCGCGAGATCCTGCCCGAGGTCGGTGTGTCCTCCGCCCGCCTCATCGGCGCCGCCAGTGGTGTGGACGACATGCTCATCGGCGGTCGTATCGAGCTCAACCCGGCCGGTGACGCGCTGCTGCTGGAGGCGCTTCCCCCGCTGGGGCACATCCGGGCGGAGGCCGCCCTGCGCGACAGGCTGCACTGGCTGTTCGACGAAGTGACCGGGAACCGGATGGGCTCGGCGTTCGCGATCCGGCAGCACGGGCAACTCCTGCTGCTGGAGGTGCTGCGCGCGTATGTCGACCAGGCCGAGCTGCCCCCGGGCTGGCTGCGGGTGCTGACCGACGAACGGCTGCGGCCGGCGCTGCGTCTCATGCACGCCGAACCTGGAAGGCACTGGGGCCTGGAGGAACTGGCACGCGAGGCGGCCATGTCGCGGACGACGTTCGCCGAACGCTTCCGCGCCGTCGCGGGCGTGCCGCCGCTGGCCTACCTCAACCGCTGGCGGATGCTGCTCGCCCGGCGGGCCCTGCGCGACAGCGACGTCCCCGTCCGGTCACTGGCCGCCGAACTGGGCTACACCTCGGAGAGCGCATTCAGCAACGCGTTCAAACGCGAGGTGGGCGAGTCACCGCTACGCCACCGACACCGGACGCGCAGCGAACTTACAGCAGTCCGTGCCCGGCAGTAGTCAGTCAGGGACGTTAGTGGGGGCGCTCAGAAGCAGAGCCCGCGCCGGACACACCCGTGGCGTCGGCAAGATCCGCCAGCAACCGTGCACCGGCATGCCCGACGACCCACGAACCATCGGCACTGACATAGACCTTGGGACGCAACCCGATACCCTGCACGTAGAAAGTGCCCTCCGCATGGACCGACAGAACCCCTCAGCAAGGTTCATCGTCCCAGGTCAGGAAGGCACTTTCGCGTTTCCGCCTCGCCAGCCGCCAAACCCAAGCGAAACGGCGAGGCTAGCTGGAACACCAGGCGCCGGCTACATGCCGAGTCAACCGCTTCGCGGAACGGGTGCCAATTACCTTGGCACAGCGGCCGGCGACGACAATCCGACAGCGTCCCTGTGGGAAATTGGTGGATCGTGACCAGCTCCAATGAGATCGCGTATCCGAGCCGGTCGGCTGCCCGTCGTCTGATCCTTGTCACGGGGCAGGAAGGCGCGGGCAAGACAACGATCATCCGCGCGTTGTTGCCGCACACGCCACGTGGGGCACGGATCGATGCCGAAGACCTGGGCCAGGTCAACCCATGTCTGTTCGACGATGCGTTCTGGCGGCTGCTGCGAGCCAATGTTGCAGCCCTCGTCCGCAACTACTGGGCTGCGGGCTTCGAGAACGTCATCGCCGGAAGCTTCTTCACCACACGCGATGACTTCTTGCGCTTCCGCGAGCTCGTCCCCGAGGTCGAGGAGGTGTACATGGTCCAGTTGCTCGTACAGCCACATGAGCGCCGGCATCGTCGCCTCACACGCGCCAAGCGGACCACGCAGGAGTGGCGCGACATGGTGGATCAATTCGACACGGTCGACACGACGATCGCCGACAACCAGGACGGCTACCGGTACGTCGCCGTCGACGGCACGGGAATGACGCCCGAGCAGACGGTAACAGCGATCGTGCGTGAGCTCCCAGAGATATACGGGCCGCGGCTCTCGAACATACAAGACACGGCCTATATGTGCTCCGATGGAGTGGCGGCGACTCGGGCCCAGACCCATTTGCCAGGGGAACGGCCGGTGCTCGGATCGATGGGGTCGGGACGGTAGCCCCACTCCAGTGCGAGCGCGTCGATGATGAGCAGGCCGCGATGGCCGTTCGCGTTGAGGTCGGCCTCGGCGAGATCCAGGTCGTCCAGGGTGAGGTCGACCGTGGCCGTTGGTGCGGGACGGCCGAGGCTGGAATCCCATACGGCGATGTAGACCACGCCGTCCTCCCAGCGGCACACGAAGCGGATGACCTCGCCGGGAGTCGCCCTAATCGCGTTCGTCACTATTTCGGTCGCTACAAGCATCGCGTCGTATGAAATATCCGAATAGCCCCACTTTTTCAGGCTTCGCTCCATCAGCCTGCGGGTGAAGCCGGGAGCCGCCGTAGATGCGGGCATGCATATCCGGATATCTTCGGTCATGGTCGCCGCCGTTTCTCTGATCTTGACGTGATTCTAGATCCTTCTGCCGAGAAAATGCGTCTTTCTGGCTACAGTCAGGCGTGTCCGTAACGATCGACGACCTGCGGGCGGCGTGGCGAGTGCGGAAAGGTCGCGCTCCGCCGAGAAGGTGGGGAACGAATGAGTGAACACGGCATGGTGACGGTTGCCAGCGACTGGCCCGTCGGTGAGACGATCGACCGCTTGCAAGCCGTGGTAATCGGTGTCGGCCTGTTCGTATTCGCGCGAATCGACCATGCGGGCAATGCCGCTCAGATCGGGATGGAGCTTCGCCCGACGGAACTCCTGATCTTCGGCAATCCCCGCGGCGGCACTCCACTGATGCAGGATCGGCAGACCAGCGGCATCGACCTGCCGGTGAAGGCCCTCGCCTGGCAGGACCAGGATGGCAAGGTGTGGCTGACCTACAACAGCGCCTCCTGGATCGCCGAACGGCACGGGCTCGGCCCCGAAAGCGAGATCGCCGTCGGGGCCATCGAGACGGGTCTCGCGCGGCTCGTCCAGCAGGCAGCCGGCCCGGCGGCCATCACTTAGTGGTCCTGCCCGTAAGTCCTTCGGGGATCAGTGGCCGAGGTAGAGGCCACAGGCGCAGTCGAGGGCTTCTTGGGGGGTGCCGATGGGCAGGCCGGTGGGCAAGATCTGGTTCTCGTACTTGCCGCTGCTGGCGAGGTAGAGGCCGAATCCCCAGGTGGAGGCCGATCGGCCGTAGCGCAGTCGGATGAGGGGCAGCCGATCGCCGTCGGCCAGTTCGCCCTCGACGTAGGCGAACTGGCCGTGGTAGCGGACGTGCAGGCCGGTCAGTTGGGTCCAGTGATCGGCGGCGTGCCGGCGCAGCCGCTGGGCCAAAGAGGTCTTGGTCGAGTCCGGGATCGCGGGCATGGGCTTATCTTGCCGTCCTCGGCGTGTCGATCGTTCAAGGGCGGCAGTGACCAGGAATGGTCGGGCGGTCCCCCTTCGTTGATCTTGGAGAGCGTCCGCGTGCCCGTCCCCCGTGCCCGCCAGATCGCGCTGGCCGCGTCCGAACGGCGTCGGCTCAAGCGGCTGGCCCACTATCGCACTGCCCCGTTCCAGCAGGTTGTCCGTGCCAGGCTCGTCTTGGACGCCGCTCATGGTTACTCCAACGCCCGCATCGCCGTGCGGCGGCACGTTCATCTCGACACCGTCCGGACCTGGCGCGGCCGGTACGCCGACCAGGGCTTGGAGGGGTTGAAGGACCGGCCCCGCCCGGGTCGGCCGCCCCGTCTCACCCCGCTCCAGCAGGCCACGGTCAAAGCGCTGGCCTGTCAACTGCCGGCCGAGACCGGAGTACCGCTGGCACGATGGAGCAGCAGCGACCTGGCCACCGAGGCGATCACGCGGGGGCATCGTCCCGGCGATCTCGGCCTCGAGCGTCCGACGGATCCTGGCCGCCGACACTCTCAAGCCGTGGCAGCACCAGTGTTCATCCGCGACCCCGACTTCCAGACCAAGGCCGCCCGGATCCTGGACCTCTACCAGCGGGCCTGGAACGGCCGGCCGCTCGGCGACGAGGAGTACGTGATCTCCTCGGACGAAAAGACCTCCATCCAGGCCCGCTGCCGCTGCCACCCCACCCTGCCACCCGGCGCCGCCCGCATGATGCGCCTCAACCACGAATACGATCGCGGCGGGTCCTTGGCCTACCTGGCCGCCTACGACGTCCACCGCGCCACGGTGTTCGGGCACTGCGCGGCCAAGACCGGGATCGTTCCGTTCATGACCTTGGTGGAGAAGGTCATGACCAGCGAGCCCTACACTTCCGCCAAACGGGTGTACTGGGTCGTCGACAACGGCTCCTCCCACCGCGGCAAGGCAGCCGTGGACCGCCTTGCCCGGGACTTCCCGAACGCGGTAATGGTCCACACTCCGGTGCACGCCTCGTGGTTGAACCAGGTGGAGATCTTCTTCTCCATCGTGCAGCGCAAGGTCGTCACACCCAACGACTTCACCAGTCTTGACCAGGTCGAAGACCGGCTGACCACCTTCGAGCGCCGCTACAACGAGACCGCCCGGCCCTTCAAATGGAAGTTCACGCCGGCCGACCTCAAGGACCTCTTGGCCCGGATCGAGCGACACGAACAGAAAGAGCACCATTCCCAGCAGCCCACCGGCTACGATCACCAGCCTGCCGCACTCCAGCCAGCAGCGTAACCCTCGAAGAGCTTACCGGCGGAACCATTTAGTTCTCTTTTTCGGCGAGCCTTATCATCAGATCCTTGCTCGCGTGGAACAGTTCGGCAAAGCTCAGGTACTCCTCGGCCTTTCCGTATTTGGGCGCGAACTCGTAGGCGGTCCACTCGCCGTCCGGGTGAATCGCGGCGGGATCGAGCAGCCACAAATCCTCACCGCTGGTGATCACCAGGGCACGCCGGAACAGCGCGAGCAGCTCATTGGGCTCGCTCTCCTCCTGCTCCACTTCGGTGTAGACGCCGATCAGGTCCTCACCCATGCCGGTGTTGCGCAGCCAGTCGATCTCGGCGCAAGGACTGACCTCGTGGACCCACCCGCCGACCCCCTGCCAGCCGTCGGTGACGGTCAGGAAGGCCCGCAGGCTGGGCGGGAACCGGATGCCCAGGCGCTGCTCGGCGGCCGCGATGGTTTGCACGTCCACGGGCTCGGCGCCCAGCCAGTGGCTCTCGATCTGCTCGGCGGTAAGGCGTGAGCGTTGGTACTCGTTCGCGGTCTGCACATACACCCCGCCGTACTCGACCAGGTAGCCACGCCAGTCCTCAGCGGTGCGCGGCGCATCCCCGACAGACATGTCCGTCACGTCAGCGTTCCTCTCCTCCGGGAAGTTCCACCGTCATTCTGGACCAGCGGCCACCACGGCACTCCCGCATCGGCGCGACACCAGGGAAACCCCCCGAAGTACTTCCGAGACCGACCACTTAGCCGAGACGAGCAATGCCGTGCTCAGGGCCCACCGGCGGCGGTCGGCGGGCCCTCAGGTCGTAGCGAAGAGAGCGAGGAGACTAAGAGCAGGAAAGGCTGAGAAGGAAGTTCCCTCATGGCCTCGCTGATCAGTGACCGTAGCCACTCATCGACCGGGAATCAACTCGTTAACCGGTCCTACTTCGGCACGGCCATTTCCCTCAAGGCGGACCAGTCCTCTTCAGGCGCCTTCATGTTCACGATTCGCCGTCTCAAGGATCAAAGCATGGGATGTCGACAGTCCGCGAAGATGGCTCGCCGGGCGCAAAGGTGACGTGAGGGCTCGCCGACTGCCGTCGGCGAGCCCTCATGTCACGGCGAGGAGAGCGAAGGGACTAGGACAGTCCGCAGCTGAGAAGGAAGTCCCCTCATGGCCTCGCCGGCCAGCGACCGTAGCGGACCGCTACTCCGGGATCAACTCGTTAAGCCGGTCCTGTGCGTACACCTCGGAGCCGGCCGGCAGGTCCTCCGGGCGTTCGAGCCCGATGAACGTCACCGGACCGTCGAACTCCATGCCCGGCTCGTAAGGCGTCACCGTCCCGGCCTTGGCGGCCAGCCGATCGACCAGGTACGACATGGGCAGGTAGCGGCGCTCCAGGACGCCGCGGGCCAGCATCGTCGTCGACACGCGGTTGGTCTCGACCCGGTTCGCCCAGCTGGCGCCGCGCAGGTACAGGTGCATCCAGCGCGCCGACCAGCGGCCGTCGTCGCCCCGGGCGAACACCACCGGCAGCGCGACCCGCCCGGTGCCCCGCAGATCCGACTTCATCCGCACCGTGCGCGGCTCGAACGGCTGGCCCGCCTGGTCGGGGCCGCGGAGCATGAACCCGAAGAACGACTCGGCGACCTGCGTGAAGCCTTCCCCGGAGTAGATGTTCACCTGCGGTAGGACGTACCGGGCCGTGACGTGCTCCAGGTTCAGGTCGATGAACTCCGACGCGCCCGTCGGAGCGTCGACGATGTCACCGGAGTGCACCGCGCCGCCGCCTTCGAGTCGCGTCCACGAGACCTGCCCGGCCGGGGCGAACGCGTCGTCGAGGAGCAGCACCGACAGGTCGAAGTCGGTCGTCTCGCGGGCCTGCCGCCAGTACACGAAGAACCGCAGCGCCTCGCCGTCGATCGGCATGACCGACCCGCGCGGCACCACGCCGAGACCGTTCGGCGCGGTCTTGTTCGTCAGCGGCACGGTCAGGTCGAACACCGCCGGGTCGACCACGATCCGGTCCCACGCGGGCAGGCGACGGGTCAGTTCCTCGTCCAGGATCGTGGTGAGGCGCCGTACGACGGGCTCCGGCAGCGGCGGCCGGTCGTCCGGGCGGGTCCAGGCGCGGGCCTCGCGGTTGACGAAGATGCGTGCGGCGTCCGGTGCGGTCCGGTTGGCGACATGCTCGCGTACGCCCAGGATCACGCGGCCCGACACACGGCCGATCGTCTCGCGTACGGCGGTGAGCGCCGCGTCCAGCTCGGCGGGCGTCGCGGTGCGCAGCACCCGGTCCAGCGACCGGAACAGCATGCCCGGGGCGATGGTCAGCAGCGACACCACCTCGCCGACGTGCTCGTCGGCGAACGCCAGCTCCACCCGGCCGGCGAGCGACCGTACGACCGTCTCGCCCCGGGCGACGGCGAACACCTTCAGCGCGTGCGGCACGTCCGGGTACTCGTGAGGATGCAGGCGCTCGCCGAGTCGCTTCCACATCTCCCGGTGACGGCCGACGTCGGCGACCTTGGCCGGGCCGTCCCGTACGACCTCGTCCAGGGCGGTGAGCAGCGCGCGGCGCCGAGCACGCGGGAACGACCGGAACCGCGTCGGCTCAGCCAGCGAGACGTCCCCGTCCGACATCGCGCACGCGAGCCGCAGCACGTCGGTGACCGTGTCCACGCGTACGGGCCTGCCCGCCGCCAGCCACGCCCGGTTGACGACGGCGAGGCTCTCCCGGCTCGGGATCGTCTCCGGCTGCGCACCGTCGACGCAGGCGGCGGCGAGCTCGCCGAGCAGCTCGAGGTCCGCGTCGCCGAGCGGGATCGGGCTCCCGGCCAAGGCCAGGAAGAGCTCCTGCGCCTCCTCGGCGAGCGACCGGCCCAGATGCAGAACGGTGAGCCGGTCCTTCAGCGACGGGATCAGCTCGTCGTGCGCGGCGAGCATCTCCTCGTACGTGTGCTGGTACCGGCCGTACTTCGCGAGACGCAGCAGGTCGACCCGGCCGGTGGCCACCATCGTCCGCAGTTCGTCGTCATCGGGCTGCTCGTCGGCGGGGCGGGTGCGGACCACCGCGTCGCGCAGGCACTCCAGCCAGAAGTCGACGGTGTCCGGCACGTTCGCCGGGAAGTCGCGGAAGTAGACGTTGTGCTGGACGTGGTCCCCGACGAGCGCGCGGACCGCCGCCAGGATCCGTACGCCCGTGTCCATGGCGACGCCGGCGTCGACGCGCGACAGGTGCACCAGCAGCTCTCCGGACGCCTTGAATCCGACACTCAGCAACGCGGCGTCCAGCTGGCGGGCGACCGTGCCGCCATCGCCTTCGGGCCCCGCCGTCATCGGCACGCGCAGCGTCTTCTGAATGATCCCTGTCTCGAGCATGACTCTTCCGCGATCGGTGGTAAGCGGCGCCGCTCAGCATGACACTCCGGACGGAGCGCGGCATAACCGTTATCGCAGTGAGCGTTCCCGGCCGACGAGACCGGTCGCGAGGGTCAGAGGGACATCATGCGGTCGCTCAGGCGGCGGACGCAGGGGGCGACGTTGAGCAGCCGGGGGCGGGGTCTGGCCGTGGAGGCGAGGAGGACGCGCCAGCCGGAGACGTCGATGAAGCGGAGCCCGGTGGTGTCGACCGACACCTGACCCCATCGCGCGGTGACCCGGGCCAGTGCGTCGGCGAGGGCCGCGCTGTTGGTGATGTCGATGTCGCCCCTGAGCAGCACGGTGTCCGGTGGGGTCACCTGGACGATGCTGAGCTGGTCGTCCTCGTAGAGCACGAGACTCGCCTCCGGCGGGACGGCTTCGGTTGCGTGGCCGTTACGCTCTGCCATGACGGCCACTAACATCACGAGGGTGCACTCGCATGTGCCGCCTCTCCGACCACATGCTTCGAGGATGCCCGTACGGCAGAAGCACGTCAACTGATACCGGAAACCCAGTTCGTAGAATGCTCTTGAGAGCACCCGCGATGACCGGCCCAGACGCAGATCGGACGAGCACCACGATGGCCACGTCCCAGGGCGGCGAACCAGCGAGACAGTGGACGTTCCTGACGAACCACGCCCGCGTTCTCCTGGAGATCGCCCGAAACCCGCAGGCGCGGCTTCGGGACATGGCGGCCATCGCCGGCATCACCGAGCGGGCGGCGCAGACGATCGTGACCGATCTTGAGGCCGCCGGCTACCTCACCCGGACCCGCGTCGGCCGCCGGAACCACTACAAGATCGACCCCAGCCGCCGGTTCCGCCATCCCGCGGAGGCGGACCACCGGATCGAGGGCCTGCTCGCCCTCTTCACTCACCGTGAGGAGAGCCAGGAGCAGGAGTAAGCCGATCCGCTCGTGGTCACACGACGCAGTCGCCGCCCGGCGGACCCGCCGAGGTGTCCGCTTTACCGAAGCCGGGCCGACCTGGGCATTGACGGAACGGTTTTCTTCGCGCACCGTCGAAGGTGGAGTTTCGCCTTCACTCTCTGAGGTGATTCGACGCGATGCCAGGTCCGGTCCCGCCTTCCGGTGTGTCCGCGAGGCCGAGAGGGAGAGTGCACGGTGACGCCATCACCGTGCTCGCCGGCCGTGTGTTCGCGCACACCCGCCCGTCCGACGCGTCCGACGTGGTCGCGTTGCTCGGCCCGGACGACGGCGGGCTCGTGCTGACGGGCGCCAACCCCGTCCGCGCGGCCCGGCGATGCCGGGAGGAACAGGCGTTCGGCGGTCCCATCCTGTTCGACCTCGCGGCGGCCGAAGGGAAGATCGCCACCCGGGAGCGGCCCTTCGACGAGAGCGGCGACCGGCTGGTGGAGACCACGCTGGCGGAACACGTCCAAGGACAGATCGACGCGGGCGCCGACGCGGCGCTCACCCCGACCCTGTACCTGCGCGCGGGAGACTTCGGCGCCCTCGAGGCCGCCGCCGAGGGCGCGGCCGGGCTCGGCCGCGACGATGTCATCCTGTCGCTGCCGATGGACGCCGGATGGCTGGCACCCGGCCTGATCGACAAGGTCATCGGCCTCCTCACCGAGGTGTCACTCGCCAAGGCGGTCATGCCGGGCGGCCAGTTCAACCCGCCGCAGCGGGTGATGGACGGCGCCCTGGGCCTGCGCCGCCTGGTCACCGAGGTGCCGAACGTCGCCCTCTTCCGTACGGACCTGGCCGGGCTGGACGCGGTGGCGCAGGGCGGCCTGGCCGCGTCGATCGGGACCAGCAGCGCGCTACGGCACATCGTCCCGCCGGGGGAGGCCGCCGCGTACGGACAGCCGAACGGCAGGCCGGACGACCGCTCGCCGGGCGTCCTCGTCCCGGACCTGATGGCGTACGTGCGCGGAAGTGTGCTCGCCGGGCGGTTCGGCGACCGGCCGGCGCCACCATGCCGCTGCACCCGATGCGGCGGCCGGAGCATCGTCAGCTTCCTCCGTCAGGAGGACTGGAAGGACGCGCGCCTGCACGGCGTGGCAGTCTGGTCGGAGTGGGCGCGCAACCTCCGCTACCCCGACTCGCCCGCCGGCCGCCGCCGCTACTGGCGGCAGCTGTGCCGGGACGCGATCGCCGCCCACGCCCGCTACAACACACTCGTACGGGCCCGTGAACCGGTGTTCGTGCCGCCGGAGTCCCTGTGGGTGTGGGCCGGCGAGGACACCACACCCGCGCCCGCCATCGCTGCGCCAGCGGGATGAGAGGACGCCGCGCCTGCGGCTATGGCGGTGCGGTGAGAGGGCGTCGCGCTCGCGCCCGACGCCGCCACTTCGATGCGGTGGGGACGCAGCGCCTGCGGCAGCCGTGGCTATTCCGGTGCGGTGAGCGTCCGCAGGTGGAGCTCCTCGGCGAACGCCCATCCGGCCGGTGCGTGCGCCCGGTCGCGGAACGGCTCCGGCGGCACGACCACTCGGGTCCCCGCCACGAGACCGACACCCCAGTAGTCGGCCTCCGCCCGCGCCTCGTCCAGATCCGCCGGAAGACCCGGCAGGACCACCATCCGCGCGCAGTAGGCGCCGAACCGGCCCGCGCGATCCAGGCCGGACCGCCACGACACCGCCTGAACGATGGCGAGCTCGGCGCGCAACGGCCGCCGCAACAACCGGACGACGCCCGCCGGGGTGAGGTCGGCGCATCCGGCCGGCAGCTCCCGGATGGCGCGGATCTCCTTGGCCGACAGTGCCTCCCAGGGGACCGTCCCCCCGGCCGGCAGCCCGAGCAGGACGTCGAGCAGGTCGACGCGGGTGATTCCCGTTAGGCCGACGGCGGCCCGGCGCCGCTGCTCGGCCTCGTCGGGAGCGTAGGCCATCGTGACGTCGACACCGCGCATCCGCACGCGCGCCAGCCGCGGGCCGACCGCCGATGGCACGACCCCGATCACGGGTGGCGCGTCCGCGGGGATGGTCGCTCGGGATCCGGTCGCCGTCATAGCGGTCCAGCCTCCCATGAGTAGCCGACATGGTCGCGTGCGGCCTCACGTTCACCCGCCCACACCCTCACCGCCGCCCGACCCGGGCCGCATCGGCACCGTCCACGCCTCGCGCTCGCCGGTCGCCTGGCCGTGACCGGGCGGGACGAGGGGTGGGCGACCGCCGTCGGAAGGTCCGGCACCGCGTGGCCCTTCCGCGCACGCCGCGACCTCGGACGGCCAACGCCGACCGGCGCACCGGCTGGCCCTCCCAACCGACCACCAGTCGCGCGTCCTGCTCTCCACTGGCCACCCTCGTCCGTCGCCTGACCCGGCCGCATCTACGCCGGCCGCGCCCGCACCGTCGCTCGACCACGGCCGCGCTTCGTCCGCGCGCGGCCTCACCACGTCGGACACCAGGCCCTGCGGTCGCCGGGTCGGCGGGCTCACCGTCGCCGGATCAGGAGCATCGCGGCGTCGTCGGCGATGGGGCCACCGACGTGGCGGAGTACGTCCGCGCGCAGGTCGGCGAGTGCTCGCTCCGGGTCGGAGGCCGCGAGCAGGTGCGCGCGTTCGGCCAGCGGGTAGAAGCCGCCCGCGCCGTCGCGGGCTTCGATGACCCCGTCGGTGTACAGCAGCATCTGGTCCGCGGGCGCGAATTTGATCGTGTACGGGCGAGGGTGCGCGTCGACGAGGTCGGAGAGCCCGAACGGCGGCGCGACGTCGTCGGGTTCGGCGAAGGCGCCGTCGCCACCGCCGCGCAGGATGAACGGCGACGGGTGGCCGTAGTTGAGCAACGTCACAGTCTCGCCCTCACCGAATTCGGCGAGGACGGCCGTCACGAACTTCTCTCCGGAGCTCTCATCGACCGGCCCTTCGGATCGCTGCGCGGACAGCCGCCGTCGCAGCGCCGCCTCGATGCGCGTGGCGACACCGGTGAGATCGGGCTCGTCGTAGGCCGCTTCCCGGAACGCCCCGAGGACGTCGGCCGCGGTCTCCACCGCCTCCAGCCCCTTGCCTTGGACGTCGCCGACGATGACGCGGACGCCGGAGGGGGTCAGGGTGACCTCGTAGAGGTCACCGCCGATGCGGGCCTCGGCCGTCGCGGAGGTGTAGCCGACCGCGATGCGCATGGGGCCGACACGCCGGGGGACCGGGCGCAGCAACACCCGCTGCGCCACCTCGGCGATGGACCGGACGTCGGCGAGCAGACGCTCGCGCCTCTGCCGGTCGGCGCTGGCGAACACACTCGCCGCGGCCACGCCGGCCATCGTCACGAGCGTGAGGGTGTTCTGTTTGCGGCCCAGCGTGTGGTGGTGGTAGCTGAGCGCCGCGCAGAGGCCTATTGCGGTGAACCCCACGACCGCGGTGCGTCGGATGCCGCACCACAGGCTCGCGAACGCGGGACCCAGGACGAGCATGGGCCGGAATATAATCTCCGGGCTCGCCCAGAAGTCGATCAGGCCGACGATTGCGAGCATGCCGAACGGCAGGCACCGCAGTCGTGGCCCGGGCATCGAGCCTGGCTTCTCGCTTATGGCGCACCCCCAGCTCGTGACTTTGTTTGTGGGGAGAATAGCGTCGGCGCGCGGTCGGCTTCGTGCTTTCCAGCAGGCCGGTCGGCTCGGGCGATATGCCGTCCGTCGCTCGAGACCTCGCGTGTGGCGAGCGATGAGCGGGATATTGTCAAATAATACCGCAAAGAGGAGAGAAGAGGGAAAGTTATCGAGCGAATGGCGTCCGCCTTGCGGCGGTTCCGCCGATCGGTCCCGGTGACGGGGATCACCAGGGGCGATGGCCCGTGGCGCACGGGCGCGCGTCACGAACTGTCGTACGCTCGTATTATCCTATCCCCCGACAAGTAAGCTGAGAAAGGAACACCTCGTGGCGACGAAAGTCGTAATGGTGGATGATTTTGATGGGCATGACGGCGAAGACGTCGCGAAGCGGGATTTCGAGGTTTCCGGCGTAACGTACACCATCGATCTCGGCGATGAGAACTTCAAGCGCCTCGAAGAGCTCCTCGACGCGCTGGCGCCGTATATCGAGAAGGCGGCCAAGGTCAAGCAGGCGGGCCGGGCGCGCAAGAGCACGGCCGACGCGGCACCGCGTCTGCGCGGCTACTCCAACAGCGACGTTCGCGAGTGGGCCGCCGCCGAGGGCATCGAGGTGAGCGAGCGCGGGAAGATCGCCGACGAGGTCTACGAGAAGTTCGTCGAAGCCCACCCGGACGCCAAGCCGGAGGAGTGAGGCCGCGGCCCCTCCGAGGGGCCGCCGAAGCGTCTCAGAGCCGCCGTCGGCCGGGGTGGCGGGGCGACGTCCAGCCGGGAGCGGCGAGGTGACGGCCGGCCGCGCGCCCTGGCCGGCGAGGAGATGACGTCCGGCTGATCCAGGCGCGGGCGCGTGCTGATCGCGTCGGGTTCGTACGGCGCGTCGATCATCCGGCACTCTGCCGGCGGGGCTGGCGTTCGGCTGGGCATCTTGGTCGCCTCGGAGATGACGTTCGGCTGGGCATCCTGCCGACAGGGCTGTGTCCGGCGGGGTCGACGTTCGGCTGGGTGCCCTGGCCGGCTCGGCACCCTGCCGGCAGGACGATGTCCGACCGGCAGGGTGACATCCGGCCACAGCAGCCTCGCCGGCAGCGCTCGGGCGCATCCAACAGGTGGCGCACGTCCGTCTGGCGGGCCGCATCCAACAGGCGGGGCGCGTCCGTCTGGTGGGGCGCATCCAGCAGGCGGGGGCGTACAGCCGACGGGGCGCGTCCGGCCGAGGAGGTGGCGTCCGACCGGTAGGGAGGCGTCCCGCCGGCCGGGTGCGGCGGCCAGGGCGAGCAGCAGCGCGATGAAGATGTACGGGGAGGCCGCCTCCTGGCGTTCGATGCGGTACCCGAGCGATGGCAAGCCAGGCCGACGCTCCCGCGCCTGAGCGGGATCCCACGAGGAGGGCGACGAGCCCGACCGAGTCGCCCTCTCGACAGGGGGCTCTCAGAGAGTCGCCGACGGGCCGAGGTTGCCCGCGTCGTCGACGGCCTGGATCACGACCCGCCGCGTGTCCGCCGGGACGGTGATGGTCTGCCGGCCGCCCGCGCCGACCGTCGCGGTGACGGTGGAGACCTTGCCGTCGACGCTGACGCGGTAGCTCGCGGCACGGCCGGCGTACCGGTCGTCGCCGGGCGCGACGAAGGTCACGGTCGTGCCGTCGCGCCGCGGGTCGCGCAGGATGCCGGGTGGTCGGGTGTCGGTCCCGTACCGTCCGGTGCGCTGCTCGTCGTGATGGTAGGCCCACGACTCGGCGTCCGGCCGCCCGTCGGTCCGCCAGGCGAACAGATAACCCTCGCGGGTCGTGGTGACCAGGTCCGTACGCCCGTCGCCGTCCAGGTCGCCCGCGGTCGGGGAGAACAACGTCCAGCCGCCGGTGAACTTCGGGAAGCCCGCGGCCTGGCCGGACGACGTGTACGCCTGGATCGTCGAGGTATCGCCGCCGTCGACGACGTCGGCCCGGCCGTCCCCGGTGACGTCGGTGATCAGCGGCGCGCCGAGGAAGTCCAGGCCCGCCCGCGCCTGCGGGTACCCCGGCACGGGCAGGGTGGTGGCGGCGTCGTATCCGCGCTCGTAGTTGCCGATCGCGGTGCCGCTGCCGGGGTACAGCAGCGCGGCGATCAGTGACACGGCGCCCGACCCGGACTCGGCGTAGCCGAGCCGTCCGTCGGCGCCGAACCTCCCGAACGCGCCGCTGGTGGTGAAGGACGCCGGCAGGTCGATCGCCGGTGAGGGCGACGACCCGGTCAGCAGCGCGCGTACGGCGGCCGCGTCGCGGTTCAGCAGCGAGGCGGCCGGGTTGTTCAACGGCCCGTACGCGCCCCGGATCGTGCCGTCGCCGCCGATGAGGAAGGTCGCGGAGAACGACGGGCCGGTGGCCACCTCGTCCTTGCCGTCGCCGTCCACGTCCGCGACGGCGGGGCTGTTGGCGGCCTCGGTGATGAACTCCTGCGCGCTCCCGTAGTAGGTGACGATCGACGGCAGCCGCACCGGCCATCCCTTCACCGGCGAGCCGTCGGCGTGGTACGCGTACACGTAGTTCGCGCCGAACGCCTGGATGCCCGCGCCGTGGCTCTCGGAGTGCTGGGAGCGCACGACGATCTCCGGCCGGTGGTCGCCGTCGAGGTCGGCGACGGCCGGGGTGGCGTCGAGCTTCGCGTCGTCGATCGCGGTCAGCCCGGACGCCGGCTTCGGCGGATCGGCCACGGTCACCGGCCAGCCGGGCACGTCGGAGCCGTCGGCGTGCCAGGCGTGCACTCGCCCGTCCCACCCGGCCTGCACGACCTCCAGCCCGGCCTTCCCGTCCAGGTCCGTGAGGACGGGGGAGGCCGTCGCGCCCTGGTGGGGGAGCCGGGTGTAGGCCAGCGCGGGGCGCGGGATCGCGGGCTTGGTCACGCCCGAGTCGAGGGTCTTCGGCCAGCCGGGCAGGAGCCGGCCCTGGGCGTCGAACGCGTACGTCCGGCCGCTGGTGCTGGTGGCCACGACCTCCTGACGGCCGTCGTGGAACAGGTCGCCGACCGCCACCGGGGCGACGATCGGCTCATGGCCGGGGTCGAAGCCCGGGATCCGGGTCGGGCTCGCGTTGGTCGTGACGGGCCAGCCGGACAGCTCCTGCCCGCTCACCCCGTCGAGGGCGTGTACGCGGCCGTCGGCGTCGCCGAACACGATGTCCTGGTGGCCGGTACCGCGCAGGTCGGTGAGGGCGGGCTGGCTCTCCCCGCCGATCCCGAAGCGCAGCGGGAAACCGGTCCGCAGGCCGGCGTCGTGGTGGACGGCGATCGCGCGCCGCTCTTCGCCCATCCGGCCCGCGTCGTCCCAGACGCGCAGCCGCAGCGTCACGGTGTACTGCTCGGCGGCCGACAGCTCCTTGTCGTCGGGCATCGTGTACGCCTTGTCCCAGAAGGACGACGGCAGCCGGGTCAGGTCCAGGGTGCCGACCTTCCCGTCGTACGCACCGGTTCCCTGGCCGTCACCGGCCTTGATGAACGCCGAGTCGGCCGGTTCGATCCCCGGCGCGAACCCCAGCTCGTAGCGGAAGCTCTTCGCCCGGCGCGCCTCGACGTGCCCGGTGACCGGCACGGACGAGGTCGTCTCCGGGTCGTACAGGGCGTACCAGTCCGGGCTGTCGATCCAGGCCGCGGGCGGAATGTCGCCCTTGGCGACCGCCGCGAGGGCCTTGGCGGCGTTCGGCCGGCCGTAGCCGTACTGCCGATCCCAGCCCGGCCGGCCCGGCCAGCCGAGGCTCGCGTCGTCGACGTCGCTCGCGGTCGCGCGTAGCACCTGCACGGCCTCGGCGTTGGTCAGCGGCCGGTCTATCTTCTTCTCCTTCGCGGCCTGCGCGCCATAGGAGAGGAGCAGGCCGAACAGCCCGCCGGTGGTCGGCGTCGACTCGGACGTGGAACCGCCCAGTGTGGCCACCGAGAACATCGCCTTGGCACCGTAGGAGGTGAGGTTGGAGCGCTCGCGGTAGGTCGAGGTCAGCACGTTGGCGAGGGCGCCCGGCGCGCCCGCCGCGTTGGCGACCAGGCCGTTGCCGGGGACGACATGCGGCCAGAACATCCCGCCCTGATGGTCTGTGGAATCGAAGTCGTTGCTGGACTCCACCATGACCACGCCGTCGTTCCAGAGCTTGTCGACGGCGCGGCGCATCGCGGAGGAGTACCCGAGGTCCGCCGTGGTGCTGACGATGACCTTCGCCCCGGCCCGGCCCGCGTACAGCCATGCCGCCGCGAGGTCGTCCGTACGGTCGAGGGCCTCCGCGCCGGCGCGGATCGGCAGCAGCCGGCACTTCGGGCAGATCCCCGCACTCAGCTTGCCGTTGTCGGTCTGCGCGGCCGCGACCCGCTGCTGGTCGTTGGCGTGGTCGTACGTCGAGTCGGGTGTGGCCGGGTCGTTCTGGTCGTCGTAGAAGTCCCAGCCGGAGATGTCGTCGGTGAAGCCGTTGCCGTCGTCGTCCTTGCCGTTGGAGAACGCGACGATGAGGTCCTCGGGGTCGATGACGCCGTTGCCGTTCGTGTCGTGCACGCGGGGATCGCCCTCGTAGTCGGCGGCGGTGACCACACCGTCGCCGTTCTTGTCGTACGTCGCGGATCCGGCCGGCTTGGGCAGCTCACCGGTGTTGAGGAACACCTTGTCGGCGAGGTCGGCGACGTCCCCGGCGTGCCAGTTGATCCCCGCCTCGACGTAGGCGATCACCGTGTCCGGCGATCCGGTGGTGTAGTCCCGCCAGGCCGTGTCCACCGACATGCCGGCGGCGCCCTCCGGATCCTTCGCGCCGGGGGTGCAGCGCGGCAGGAAGGAGTAGAGATTGTGCTGCTCCCCACCCGGCGTGGCCGTGGTCAGGCAGCTCAGCGGCGCGCCGTTCTCGACCGAGGCGTAGCCCGGATCGTTCGGCGGTCCCGCCGGGAAGCCGCTCGCCGCCGCGCCCGGCCGGGCCAGCAGGACGAGGAGGGCGGGCACGACGGCGAACGCGATGGCCGGGAGACGCCTCATGAGACCACCTCGAAGAGTTGACGGCGTGGATCACTGTCCGCCAACCCTCCGGCGATGAGTAGTCCTCTGGCCGGATGAGGACATGAGTTTTTCTCGCGTTAGCTCCGTGCTGGACACGTGACGGCCGGGCCGCCGCGAGACGGCCCGGCCGTGTTCCGGGAGGGGGAGCGGCCAAGGGCGGCATACGGCTCCGAGCAGCAGTTGGGACGCGCCGCCTTCCGCCAGGTCAGATGCGGCTTACGGTCCCAAGCGGCAGGTGCTGCGCACCGCCCGCCGCCAGACCAGGTGAGGCCTGAGGCTCCGAGTGGCAGGCGCTGCGCGCCGTCCGCGTTCAGGGGCGCGTGAGTGCGCTCTGACGACGGCCGGGGGCTGCCCCGGCCGTTCCTCAGTCGAGGCGAGAGAACCGGTGGACGGAGACGGCCAGACAGATGGTGATGAAGGCGGCGACGACTCCAAGTTCGGCGAGCGGCGGCGGATGCCAGCCGCCCCAGGCCACCGGCTGGAACAGCAGGGAAGACGGGCGTGCCCGCGCGGCGATGGTCTGTCGCATGGAGTCGACCGCGTAGGTCAGCGGGTCGGCCAGCGCGGCCCACGCCATCCAGTCGGGCATCGCGCTGACCGGGAACATCAGGCCGGACAGGAAGATCAGCGGAGTCATCAGCAGGCTGAGTACCGTGGTGAAGGTCCGGGGCCGCCTGATGGTGACCGCGACCGTCGCTCCGAGCAGGGCCATCGCCAGCCCGGTCAGCGCCAGCTCCGTCGACAACAGGGCCACCAGCCCGAGCCGATACGGCACATGGATCAGACCTCCGCCGGCCAGAACGATTACACCTTGGCAGGTCGCCACCGTCGCGCCGCCGAGGCACTTGCCGACCAAGAGAGTGCCTCTACGGACCGGACTGACCAGCATCTCGCGCAGGAAGCCGCTATCGCGGTCCCAGACGATCGACGCTCCGACGGACATCGCGGGCGGTTGCGCGGCCATCACCAGGACCCCCGGGAAGAGGAACATCAGGTAATCGGAGGTGCGGCCGCCTCCGGCGCCTGCGAACATCCGGGCCAGGCCGATGCCGAGCACGAACAGGAACAGCAGCGGCTGCAGCAGCGAGACGAGGCTGGCGGCGCCGCCTCGCACGAAGTGCAGCAGTTCCCGGAGCCAGACCATCCGCGCGGCCCGCAGCTCGGCGGCCCAGCGTGCCGTGGCGCCGACGGTCACGATGCTCCGCCCTTCGACTCGTCGCGGATGCGGTGCCCGGTGTGGTGCAGGAAGACGTCATCGAGGCTGGGGCGGGTGACCGTCACCTCGTACACCGGGACGTCGAGGCCGGCGCACAGCCGGGGGACGGCTAGCGCGCCGTCCTCGGTGTGGACGCGCAGCCCGTGCGGGCCGACGACGGCCTCTATCCCGAAGCGGTCGAGCAGCGTGGCGGCCGCCTTCTCGTCGTCGCCGGTGCGCAGGTCGACTCGGTCCGCGCCCAGCACAGACTTCAACTGCGCCGGGGAGCCCTCGGCGATGATCCGGCCGTCGTCGATGATGGCGATGCGGTTGCAGCGCTCGGCCTCTTCGAGGTAGTGCGTGGTCAGGAACAGCGTGGTGCCCTCGCGGTCGCGGACGTCCTCGAGGTGGTCCCACAGCAGGGCTCGCGACTGCGGATCCAGGCTGGCCGTGGGCTCGTCGAGGAATAGGACCCGCGGTCGGTGCAGGACGCCGCGGGCGATCTCCAGCCGACGGCGCATGCCACCGGAGAAGGTGCGTACGAGACGGTCCCGCGACGCCGTCAGGCCGGTGAGGTCGAGCATGGCGTCCACCCGTGCCGCCAGCTCCGCCCGCGGCATGGCGTACAGGTCGGCGTGGAAGCGGAGGTTCTCGGCGGCGGTCAGGTCCCCGTCGAGTGTGCTCTCCTGGAACACGAGCCCGATGCTGCGGCGTACGAGCCCGGGCGCGGTACGCGTGTCGTGACCGGCGATCTCGATCCGGCCCGCCGTCGGGCGGGTCAGGGTGCACAGCATCGCGATCGTGGTGGTCTTGCCCGCGCCGTTCGGGCCGAGGAAGCCGAATGTCTCCCCTTGGGCGATGGTGACGTCGATGCCGCGCACGGCCGCCACGCCGGGATACGATTTGTGCAACCCGGTCGCTCGGATCGCCGGCACGTCGCCGATCGGAGCGCCCGCCGTCGGGGCGTCGGTGGCCATGGAGTCCGTGGCAGGGGCGCCCGCTCTGGGAGGCGTGCCGACCGGGTCGGCCGACGCCCGACCTGCGGTCGGCTGCCGTTTCGATCGCAGCATCTGGCCGCCTCTCACGCTCGTACGGATAGGCGGGCCATCCAGTCGTCCGGCACGACGAACCCAAAACTCCACCGATGCCGGGTGGTCGGATTGACGATGCAGTGCCAGAACAGCCGGGCGGGGTCCTGCTCGGCCCGGAAGAAGCGAACCGTCCCGGGGCTCTCGCGGAGCGTCACGATCTCCTCGGTATGCGGGTTCATGTACCTGAAAAACGATGTCTCGGCCGGGTCGGGGAACGGTTCGTCGAAGTCGACGAGGTACATCCGCCAGCCCGGCTGCGTCTCGTTGGTGTGCCACAGGCGGTAGCTCTGGGGCGGGTACCACAGGCTGCCGGAGAAGCGCACCTCGGTGGCGAACGCGGCCTCGAGCGCCGCGATCGTACGGCGCTTTGCCGCGAAATAGCGGTCATATCCCGGGTGGTCGACGTGTTCATCGAGGTTGATCAGATGAAAGTCGCGCCGGGGAGCGTCCGGTCCGACGGCCGGATCGCGCCATCCGGTCCGGGCCCTCTCCTCGTGCCAGGCGCGATACTTCGGATCGGCCGGAGACTGGTCCGTGGAGCCGATGTCTTCTTCCCGGAACGTCCGTTTGAACCGGCCCATGTCGACCGACGACGGCTTGATCTTCAGGTCCGGTAGCTGCTCGGCGACGCCATCGAAACCCGGCAGGTCGGCCAGGCGGAATTCATGGTGCAGGATGCGGGTCGGCGTGGGGCCCGGGCGCACGTCGGCCCTCGTGTCGCGAGTGGCCGTGGCGGACGCCGCTCGGCGCCCGGTCTCCGGCCCCGGTGCCGGGACCGTGGAGGACGACGCCTCCATCAGCTCGGGAACCGTGAAGGTGTACCCGTGACGGGATCCGAGGCGCACCAGCTCCTGGACTCCGGTCATCGCCCGAAGCTGCTCTGACAGCTCGGGGGTGCCGTACGCGATCTGAAGGAACGCCTGGCCGGCTTCGACGGACATCGTGTGCCTTACCTCCTGAATCGATCGGGCGACGTCAGCGGTCTTCCGTCGCGGTGGACGGGGGATCGAGCAGCAGCACCGAGGGCACCCGGTCCGGCGCGGCGAGCCTGAGGAAGTGCATCCCGAAGCCCGACATGCCGACCATCAGCCCGGGGAAGAAGCCTGCGCTGTGCTCCACGACGCCGGCGTCGGCGTCGTCGATGTTGCGCCACTGGGTTCGCACCTGGACGTTGGCCTCCAACTGGAAGGCGGGTTCGTTCCGCAGGAGCGCGAACCGCAGGAGCAGTTCGGCGTTGCCGGAGCGGCCATGACAGAGGGTGTCGTTCATCAGTCGGGGGAAGTTGCGCATCGTGGCGGCGAGCGCCTGGTACGCCTCGCGGAGCGCGGACTCGTCATCGCCGCCGAGCGCCGCCCAACTCGCGATGCGGCTCAGGCCGATGCCGGCGGCTCCGTTGCACCATGCGTTGGCGTAGCGGCGTCCGTTCCGGAGTATTCCGCCGGCGTTCGTGCGTAGGTCGTACCAGTCCTGGTCGACCGGGTCGAAGTGGCGGGCCTCGTAGGCGAAGGCGCGGCGCCCGGCGTCGACGTACGACGGCTGGTCCGTGAGCCGGCCGAGCTGGATCAGCGCCCATCCGGCACCTGCGGCGCCGTGGGCGAAACCGGTGAGCTCGGCCGACGCCTCGCCGGGATCGGCGAGCGGCCAGCTGAGGGTGTCGCCGTTCGCGACGGCGTGACGGAGGAGTCGGGCGGCGCAGCGATGGGCGATGTCGAGCCCTTGGCCGTCGGTCCCCCGTGAGAGGCCGAGCAGCACCGGGATGAGCCCGGCGCTGCCGCCGAATACGTCGAAGCGGGTGTCGGCGTCGACTCCGCCGGGCAGATCACGGCTCAGCCGCTCGGCGAGCTCGAGCAGGCCGCGGTCCTGCCAGAGATGGTGCAAGTGGGTCAGCAGGTAGATGAGGCCACCGACGCCGGAGAAGGCGCCGATGCTCCTGCGGTCGGTGCACGCGATGGCGTGCGACAGGGCCCGCTCGGCGGCTTGGCGGAACTCCGGGCGCGGGACCAGCGAGTCGAGGTAAGCGAGGAACAGGGCGATCCCGCTCGACCCGTGGTACAGGTCCCCCTCGACGTCGGCCTCGGTGATCGCGCCGTCCGCGAGCTCGTACGAGGTCCAGGGCGAGGGCGCCGATGGCTCGCGCAGGCCCGCGCACAGGCGTTCGCCGATGCGCGCCGCGTAGTCGAGGCACGCGGTCACGACGGCAGGGCTGGTCACCTCACCGGCGGCCAGCCCGGCGGCGATGTACTGACGCTGCTGCGCACGGTTGCGCGCCGACAGCCGCCGGATGCGCTGCGCGGCGTGGTCGACGGGGGAGACGTCGACGAAGGACGGCAACTCGGTGGCGTGGTCGTGGACGAGCCGATGGCCGTGGGCGTCGGTGGTGAAGATCGGGACGTCGAGCCGCCACATGGAGATGAGCTCGCGGTCGGCGAGGACGCCTTCGTGGTCCCAGGTGCGCGGGAACGTCCGCACGGTGTTGGCGAGGAGGTCGACCTCGAGGGGATCGACGAGGCACTTCGGGTGCCGCGCGGAGAGCAGCAGCTGCGAGTAGATCTGGGTGCCCCAGTTGATGAACCGCACCGACGCGCCGGTGAAGACCTCCGAGATGAAGCCGACCGCGTCCTCGGGCCGCTGCTCGAACCACGCGTAGACGCGGTCGAACCCGTTCATGATGGCGTCGGTGAAGTCCTGCGGCTGCGTCAGATGCTCGCCGAGGAAGACGCGGTTGGCCGCCTCCGGCTCGATGTGCACGTCGGTCCGGTGAGTCACGGAGGCCTCGAAGCCGAGGCGGGGACCGTCCAGCTGTGGGACCGGAACGGGCAGGTCGTATCCCTCGCCGCCGGAGTATCCACTGATCCGCATCTCGGTGGCGGAGGTCGTGGCCCGCGGCCACTCGAGCAGACCGGTTTTGAAGACGGAGTCGAGCAGCGTGCCGGGCGGGCGTTCCTGTCCGCGCGGCAACACCGCCAGAGCGGTCTCGCAGTCGCATACGTGGGCGTGGCCGTCGGCGATGAGGATGTTCTCGAAATGCAGGTCGCCGCCGCCGAGCACGTAGAAGATCGCCAGGTGCCCGCCGAGCTCCCGGTAGACCTGCTCCACCTGCTTCTGGGAGTCGAGGCGGTTGCGACCCGCCGGGATCAGCGCCTCATAGCCGTACGCCTCCCGGGGCAGGACCGGACGGGACGCGAAGTCGAGCACGGCGTCGTGGCGTAGCCGGTCGAGCAGCCGTTGCATCGCCGCCTCGGACCGGACGCAGCGTGGTTTGTACACGAACGAACCGGTACGCCCGGAAACCAGCTCGACGTCGACGATCGCGACGGTGCGTGCTCCGGCATGGTGATCGGAGCGGCCCTGGCGCACGGACCGGAAGACCGCGATCTCCTCGCCGAAGATGGCGTCGCCGATGTCGGCGGCGTCGGCTGCGAGGCGGTGGACGAGGCTCACGCCGAAGTCGGACAGCAGCTCGGCAACGTGGGCGAGCCACCGCCCGAGCACCGGGAACGCGAGGTAGAAGCGGTGGTAGGCGGCCGCGTCGGCGAACGTCGCGTCGAGGTAGGCGAGGTAGTCGTCGCGCGTCGCCTGCGCCTTGTCGATGCCGTGCTGGGCGCAGTGCACATTCGCGTGCGCCTCGAGGGCCCAGGTCAGGGGGAGCTCGAAGCGGTACAGGAGATGACGCTGGAAGTCGTCGACCAGCCGCCGGTCGAACAGCCCGGAATGGTGGGTGCGGGCCTCCTCCAGCCGGCGCCCCAACTCGAGCAGGAAAGGCTCACACGCCTTGGCCCGCCGACCATAGTACGCATCGAAGGAGCGCCAACTCGGGACGTCGTCGCTGTCGGAGTCCTCCGCCGGCACGGCGGTGGATCCGGGTACGGGATCGCCGAAGCGGCTCAGGGCCGCTTGGTAGATCGGCAGCCAAGAGGCGTGTACGCCGGCGAACACCGCCCTGGTCGACGCGTCCGCGGTGGCCAGCCCCAGCTCGTACCGGCGGTACGCGGTGAGGATCTTCACCAGGTTCGCGCTGTCGTAGCGGGCCGGACGCGAGCGGCTCAGTGCCTCCTTGTCGAACTTGGCGGCGAGTCGGTCGGTCATTCGCGCGACGTGCCATGCGTCGAACGGCGTGAGGGGCGGAACCGGATCAGGAGGTGTGCTGCCCCGGCTCTCCAGCGCGGCGACGATTCGCATCCGCTCCGCCAGGTTGCCGGCCCGTGCGGCGAGATCGAGGTAGGGGTGGTCACCCATGGGACTGGCTCCTGCTGGGGCGTGGTGAGGAAGGACCGGAACGGTCCTGCGGTAACGGCTGGAGGGCTCGGGGGCCTTCTGGCCATAGGCCGAAGGGCTCCCGAGACCTCGCGGTATTCCGGGACGGCGGCCAGCCGCTCGATGCGTCGGACGGTGGGCCGGCGCAGGCCGACCCACCGCGGCGTACCGAGAGACGTCAGCGGACGCCTACTTCGTCGTGCCGTCGCAGATGAAGGTGAGAGGCCCGGAGCTGCATGTGGACGCGCAGGCGTAGATCTCCACGGCGGCGGCGCCCTCGGTCCAGAAGTCCAGCGACTCCTGGTCCGGCTGCTCGACCGGGGCGGGCAGTGTCGATGTCGACACGCCGAAGGCGCCCGGGTCGGCGAGCATCTCGGTGCGGAATCCGTCGTCGACCACGGCCCGAAGGGCCAATTCTGCAGACATGAAGTACCTCCTGTGAAGCGTGGTGATGGACGTCGGTCAAGCCTTCTCGGCGGTCAGTTTCACGCCGATCTGTCGCTCGATGTTCGTGAGCTCCTGAATGGCGGCCGCCATGTTGTCACTGTCGATCTGCCAGTCGACCAGCTCCTTCGCCTCGGGAGTAATGCCTTCCGGTGACCAGATGGCCTCGAGCCACGCCTTGACGGCGTGCGGATGGAGATCCTCGATCGGCTTGATCCGGGAGAGAACGGGCTCTTCGTGCAGCGAGAGTGCGAGTTCGAGGACCTCGCGCAACTTTCCGTCCGGGGGTAGCAGCGAACACACGATCACCAGCTCTTGAATTCGCCGGATTATGTCCACGCCCGGGTAGATGGTGGGGCCTTTTACGCTCATCGTCGCCTTTCCTTGTTCGGCGAATGCCACGTTAGGGATGGCTGCTTTCAGTGCGCTTACACTTTTCTTTCGGGGCGGGCGGACATCGGCGGCGCGCCGCGCAGGATCGCCGTGTGCAGGTCGCGCGTCTCGGGACCCGGACATACGCCGAGCCGATCGCGGAGGCAGGCGCTCGCCATGCCGTACGCCTCCAGTGCCTCGGCGGACCGGCCGCATCCGTGCAGCGCGAGCATCAGGTGCCGCCAGAATCGCTCGTGGAGTGGATACCTCGCGGTCAACGCCCGCAACTCGCCGACGAGCCGCGCATGGCGTCCCAGCGCGAGATCGACCTCCTGTCGCCGGTCGAGGGCCCGCAGGTGCTCCTCGGTGAGACTGGGGACGACGTCGCGGTGCAGCGAGTCGGAGCGCACATCGTGCAGGACCGGTCCACGCCACAGCGCGAGCCCCTCGGTCAGCGCGTCCGACTCCGAGGCGAGGTCACCGCGTTCGCTCGCGGTCCTGGCCTCGGAGACGAGGCGGCGGAACCGCGTGAGGTCCAGGTCGGAAACCTCGATGAGGTAGCCGGCGGCGGAGGTGTGGATCAGGTCGCCCGTCCCGGATCCGTGACGGTCGAGCATCTGCCGGAGCCGCGTCACGTACGTGTGCAGCGCGCCGCGCGGACGGCGCGGCGGCTCGTCGTCCCACAGCCGTTCGGTGAGCTCGTCGAGTGACACGACCTGGTTCGCGCCGAGTAGAAGCGTGGCGAGCAGGGTGCGCTGCTTTCCCGCCGGGACGGTCACCCGGCATCCGTTGACGGTGGCCTCGAGGGGCCCGAGGACTCGGAACACTGGACCGTGCACGGCTGAACTCCCGCTGGTGTCTCGCAGGCGATCCGGCTGGGTGGCGCGTCGAAGCGGAGGTGCGTCGGGCGATCCGCGGGGCGGACGGCGGCTTTCCAATGGCGATGACGTATCGTAGCAGATCCTTTACGCTTAGTAGTTGACGCCGTCGAGTGCGCGCCTGGAAGACCCGAGGTGTCGTACGACTGGGCTACGGTCGTGCCTCGGACGACAGGGGGTGACGATGACCGGGCAGATGCGCTTCGAGCACGATGACGTGATCGCCGTGCGCGAGGCGTTCCACCGGCGGCTGAAGGCGTTCGCCGCGCCGGTCGCCGGTGACCGCGGGGCGGTCACCGAGGACCTCGACCAGCTGGAGGTCGCGCGCGCGATCCACGCCGCGTTCGGCGACCACGAGGCGTACGGCGGTCTCACGCGCGCGGAGCTGGCCCAGTCCTGCGCCCACATCTGCGGCCGACCGCAGTTCGACCGCTACTTCGAGCTGTTCCTGAAGATGGAGCTGATCGAGCCGTTCACCCAGCGCGACTACGAGTGGCGCTACGTCCTGAACCCTGCGTCCTCGGCGGCGCTGCTGGTGTTCGGCCGGCTGGAGGCCAGCGGCGGGCTGCAGGAGCTGGTCACGCTGCTCGACGCCACCTACCGCGAGCTGGAGCTGGGCAGCGCGACGAGCCGCGCGGTGGCCGAGGCGCTCGTGCAGGCGCGCCGGGAGTTCACGATCCGGTCCGGGCACCTGCGGCGGCTCGTACGTCACCGTCCGCTGGAGGAGCTGATCGCCGAGCAGCGTCACCACGGCGACGCGAAGAGGCTGTTCACCCAGGCCGAGCGCATCGTCGAGCGGGTCAACCGCGACTTCGGCGAGCATCGCCGGGCCGCCGAGCGGATGGCCGAGGCCGCGCTGCAGTACGTCAACGCCGTGCAGGAGTACATGGCGCGCCTCCTCGACCAGGCCGCGCAGCGCCGCGACTTCACTCTCCTGGACGCCGAGGCCTACCTCACCGCCGCGATCACCGGCAGCCCCGAGGCCCTCGCCGCCGTGTTCGACGGCATCGTCTTCGACCCGCCGCGCCTCCACCTGTCGCCGCACGAGATCCTGCGAACGATCGAGACCCACCAGCCGCGCCCGCGTCCCCGGCAGCGCCGGCCGCGGCGCGAGGACCCGCTGCCCGAAGGCGACCCGGTCGAGGAGGCCGCCGAGCGCCTCCGTGAATACCAGGCGGCCCGGCGCGCGGCGATCGAGGCGCACCTCGGGGCGGAGGACGGCGTCGACCTCACCGAACGGCTGCGCGGCACGCCGTGGCGGCAGGCGGCGCGCGTCATCGCGGACGTCCTCGTCTCCGCGACCGACCCGGACCTTCCGTTCGAGCCGGTGCTGGGCGACCGGCTGCACGTCGCGGCCGACGCGTCGACGACGTACGTCAGCGAGCTCGGCGTACGCGCGGCCGAGCCCGAGCGGGCCACGACGACGCAGGGCGATCGCGATGCCTGAGCCGGCTCCCTCCGCCGTGGCGCTGGCCCGGCTTCGGGCGCTGGGCGCCGCCCCCGCGCAGACGTCGGCGGCCGTGGCGACGGCCGCCCGCGCGGCCGGGCGTGAGATCGTTCTGGCGTCCGCCGCAGGCGGCCAGGTCGCGCTGCTGACCTGGCCGGCCGACATCGACCTGGCCGAGCAGGCGGACCACTCGCTGTGGACGACGCCGTCGACCGCCCTGCAGCTGACCTTCGCCGCCTGCGTGCGGCTCTGCTGGGAGGACCCGCACGTGCACCCCTACCCGGGACGCGTCGTCGCTCCGGAACGCGTGTTCGCGCTGCTCGCCCGCGTCAACGCCCGCCCGGACGAGGCGATCCCGATCTTCGACAACGCACCGAAGCGGTCCCTGGCGTGGCTGCGGCGCGCGGAGTGGATCGACCAGGACGAGGCGGGCGTCCGGTTCGGCGTACGGCTGGCGGCGCTGGCCGACGACGAGGTGGCCGCGCTCCGCCGCGTGTACGAGGCGATGCCAGGCCCCCAGGACGAAGAGGCGGCGGTTTCCGAGGAGACGGCGCTTCCTGAGGGCGCGGCGGTGCCGGGTCGTGAGGACGACGAGACGGTGGGTCCTCAGGACGAGGAGACGGAGGATGAGTGACGGTGTCCCGGCCCTGGAGACGCTGCCGCATGAGCTGAGGCTCGCCGTGCGGCGGGCGGTCGCGGCGGTCGAGGAGGCGGACCAGCCGGTGCCCATGGCGCTGTACCGCGGTCTGGGGCCGGACCTGCGGCCGTACGTCGAGGCGATGCTGGCCGCGGCCGGGCGGGTCCTCATCGAGCTGCGCGAGGGCTTCACCTCCGGGTACGACGACGCCGTCGCGCGCGAGCTGACCCGCGAGGGCTTCGGCGCCCTGGAACCGATCGACGCGGCCGTCCTCGCGCTGGTCCTGCTGCACGGGTTCGTGATCCCGAAGGCCCAAGGGGAGCTGCCGCGCACCGCGCGGGCGTACCAGGCCCGCCGGGTGAGCTTCGAGACGCTCGTCAACTCGCGCATCCGCTCCCGTGAGCAGATCCGGCAGTCGCTGCAGCGGCTGCGCGACCGGGGCCTGCTGCAGCCCGGCGACAGTGCGCCGATCCGGCCGGGTCCGCAGTTCCAGCGACTGACGCCGCAGGCGTCGAACCTCATCGAGGAGAACCTCATCCTGCTGGCGGATCCGGACGGCGCGCTCGCCGACGCCATCCGCCGCCGGCGGGCGCAGGCGCGATCCCAGGCCATCGAGGGGGAGAAACGGTGACGAGCGAGATCGACATCGAGGCGGCGGGCCTCGGCGGAGTGGTCGGCCGACGCGACCTCATCGCGCTGCAGACGGTCGAGATCGGCACGCTCACGTCGCACCCGATCCCGATCGTCCCCGGGCAGTTCATCACCATCGCCGGGCGCGGACCGGTGGACAGCAACGGCTCGGGCAAGACGACGTTCCTGTCCGCCATCACGCTGATCCTCGCCGATCCGCAGTGGCGGCTGCACGAGAGCGGGAAGTACGCCGCGCGGTTGCTGTTCCGCCCCGAGCCCGTGGGCCTGTCCGCCAAGGAGCACGCGCCCGCGACGGTCGGCTACATCGTCGGGGTGTTCGGCGAGCGCGACGCCGACGAGCGGTCGGCCCTGTCGGTGTGGATCCGCCTGCAGTCCGGCGGCAGCCCGTACGCCGAGGTGCGCTGGAGCGACGGCCTGGTCCTCGCGCGCGGTAAGGACGACGCCGAGCGCCTGGACGCCGCGCACCGCACCTGGGCGACGCTGCGCAACCGGGTGCCGGTGACGCGGATCGGCGACGTGCTGTACGGCTCGTCGCCGCGCTGCATGTCCTACCTTCACACCGACGGCACCCGGCCGGAGGCGCCGTCGCTGGTGTCGGAGGAGCTGTCCCACCTCAAGCCGGAGGAGATCGGCGACTCCCTCATCGCCCTGGCCGGGCTGACCGACCTGGTCGACAAGGAGAGCGACGCGCGGGCCAAGCGCGTCGAGATCGAGTCCCGCTATGCCGAGGAGCGCAGCCGCGACGAGCAGCGCCGCCTCGAGGAGGAGAGCGACCTGGCGGCCGTCGCGGACCGCGATCGCGCGCGGGATCACGTCGCCCGGGTCACCGTGCTGCGGCGGCTGCATGCCGCCCGTCGTTTTCTCGACGTCCGTGCCGACGACGCCGCGCTGGCCGAGCAGATCGAGGGGCTCGGCGTGCGGGTGGAGGAGCGCCGCGAGGGCGTACGGCAGGCCCAGGAGGAGCTCGACGAGCTCGCCGTCCCCGAAGAACTGCAGCAGCGCGTCGCCGAGCTCGAGGGCGTCCACCAGTCACTCCAGGAGGACCTGAGCGGCCTGATCGGTGAGGAGGGACGGAACGAAGGGGAGCTCGAGCGCCTGGGCGGGTCCCGGTCGGCGCTCGCCCGGCTCGCCGAGCTGTGGGACGGCACTCCGGCGGAGACGCTGCGCGCCGACCTCGAGGCGTCGGCCCCCGAGCTGATGGAGGCCGAGTGGGCCGTGCGCCAGGCCGCCGGGCAGGTCGGGGACGCGCGTACGGCACTGGAACGCATCCAGGCGGGCCACGACCCCGACACCGCCGCGAGCCTCGCGCGGCTCGACGCGGCCGGGCTGCCCGCCGCCGGGCTGCTCGACGCCGTGACCCTCGACGATGACGTCCGCGCCGCATGGGAGCCGCGGCTGTGGCCGTACCGGCACGCCGTGGTGGTGGCCCCGGGCGACCGTTCCGCCGCCATGGACGCACTGCGATCGCTGCCCGGCTCCGTTCTCGTGACCGCCGACGGCCCGCTCGACGGCGCGGCCGACGCCCCGCTGCCCACCGGTGTGACCAGCCGGATCCCGATCCGGGGGTTCCTCGCGTCCGTGGAACACCGGACCGAGGCGGTGGCCGACCCGGCGAGCGCCCACGACGGCGACTCCGGCGTCACGGTGATCGGCGGGTTCCCCGAGCCGATCGCGGGCCGCGACGCCCGCATTCGCCAGGCACAGGCCCGCCTAAAGGAGGCGGAGGCCCGCGCCGAGGCCGCTCAGGAGTCCCGCGCGGCCGTCGCGAGCCGCCGGGCTCATCTGGAGAATGCCTTGAAGCACGCCACGGCGGCCGAGCAGCTCGCCGAGCTGGACGAGAGACTCGCCGAGCTGAAGAACCGCCTCGCCGACGTACGCCACCGCCGTACGGCCCTCAGGGAGCGGGTCGACGAGGCGCGCACCGTCTGGATGCACGCCCGGACCAAGGTGGACACCTTGGAGCAGCAGCGGCGGTTCCTCGCCCAGAAGACGACCCAGACGCGACAGCAGCTCACCGAGGTCGAACGCGAGCTCGCCAAGTTCACCTCCCGGCGCGGGGACCTGCCCCTGCGGTACTGGACGGACCAATGGGGCGGCGACGCCGCCGCGGCCGAAGAGCTGCTCGGGTCTCAGGAGGCGAAGCTGCGGTCCGCCGGCCCGGACGCCCTGCTGAACCACGCTCGGGACGCGCTGAACGAGGCGGTGCACGCCCTGTACGCCCGGACGCCCGCGCCGTCGGACGTCCAGGACCTCGTCGACCGGTTCCGCGACTCGCTGTCCACGGAGTCGCTCGCCGACCGGCTCCGCCGGCTCCAGGCTCTCACCGAGGCCCTCGACGACGTGCTGACCGGCATGGCCGAGCACGACCGGCGTACCCGCGTGCAGATCGAGGAGGAGCGCCGCCGCCGGCAGTTGGCGCTCAGCGAGCTCGACACCGTACGCGAGGAGCGCGAGGAGGAGCTGCAGACGGTGCAGAAGCTGGTGAGGGAGGTCGTCAAGGGCCGTCTCGAGGCGGTCAGCGCGACCTACGACCGGCTCGATCGCGCCCGTGGCGGGTTCGGCGCCCGGCTCATCATCCAGGCCCGCGAGCCCGCCAAACCCGAACAGCCCCGCCGGTGGGCCGTCACCCCGGCCTGGGTTCGCGACCTCGGCGGGGAGGCGATCCCGTACAAGGAGACGGGCAACAGCGCGCAGAAGAAGATCCAGGCGATCCAGCTGGTGCTCGCGGCCCTGCTCAGCGACGAGAACGCCGAGGGCCGCGTCCTCGTCCTGGACGAGCTCGGCAACAGCCTCGGAGACCAGAACCGCTCCGACATCCTCGCCGCGCTGCAGCGCGCCGCCAACTCCCAGCGCGTCACGGTCTTCGGCACCTGCCAGGACGCCGTCTTCCCGCACGCGGCGAGCTACACCGGCGAGATCCTGTGGTTCAGCAGGCACGCCGTCACGTCACCGTTCAACGACCCCACCCGCGTATGGGGATTCGACGACAACGGCGAGCGCGTCGAGCTCACTCACGACTGGATCACCCGAGGCGCCGCCGGCTGACCGAACACGTCTGATCCACGCGGTCAGGCGACGGCCGCGGTCCGCGGCGCTCGGCGTAGGACCACGTGACCGGCCTGCCCACGCCTCCTGGCCGGTCCGCCGACACGTCGCGGCCTGCTCATGCGTCCTGGCCGGTCCGCGGACGCTTCCCCTCGGCCAGCTCACGCCTCCTGGCCGGTCTACCGACGCGTCCCGGCCTGCTCACGCCTCCTGGTCGGTCCGCCGACGCGTCCGGGTCGGCCCGTTCATGCGTCCCGGTCGGACCGACGGCGTGTCCTGGCCGCATGCCGAACGCCGCTAAGCAACTTCGGTTGACAGCTTCCCTCTTGTCAACCTAAGTTGCTTACATGTCGGGTATCGAGATCCCCGCTTCGCAGGATTCCGCTGACGCGCTGGCCGCCGTGGTGGCACTGCGGCGCCTGGCCGACCGGCTCGAGGACTCCGCGGTCGAGAAGGCCATGCGAGCGGGCTGGACCTGGTCGGACGTTGCCGAGGCCCTCGGGGTCACGCGTCAGGCCGTCCACAAGAAGCACGCCAAGCGGCTCATCGCCGCCGGCGTCAAGCTGCCGAGGAGACGCTGATGCTGCAGGAGTTCGGAACGTACGTCCATACGGTCATGGAACGCGCGGCGGACGAGGCCCAAGAGGACGGATCGGCGACGATCGAGGCGGAACATCTGCTCCTCGCGATCGCCGCCGAGCAGGAGAACACCACACATCGGCACCTGAGCTCGGTCGGACTCGATCACCGGGCGATCCGCGACGCCCTGGACCAGGAGTTCACACAGAGTCTGAGCGCCGCCGGAGTGTCCGTGAACGCCCGTGACCTCCCGCAGCCGAGCAGGTCCCCCAAGCGCCCGTCCCGAATCGGGGCCTCGGGAAAGCTGGTGTTCGAACGCGGCATGGCGACGGCCGGCAACAAGAAGGACCTCCGGCCGGCACACCTGCTGCTGGGCGTGCTGGAGCTCCATGTCGGCACCGTGCCGCGCGCACTCGCCCTGGCGGGTGTCGATCGATCCGACCTCGCGGCGCGCGTACGGCAGGCGCTGCCCGGCGGCGAGTGAAGGGGAGCCGATGCGGATCAGCGAGGAAGCCGTGATCGAAGTCGACGGGCTGCGCATGCGTTACGGCACCGCCGAGGTCCTGCGCGACGTGACGTTCCAGGCGCGTCGCGGGGAGGTGCTGGCCCTGCTGGGCCCCAACGGGGCGGGCAAGACCACCACGATCGAGATCCTGGAAGGTTTCCGGATGCGTTCGGCCGGCCGCGTCGAGGTGCTCGGCACCGATCCGGCGCACGGCGACGAGCACTGGCGCGCCCGGCTGGGCATCGTCCTGCAGTCCTGGCGCGACCACGGCAAGTGGCGGGTGCGTGAACTGCTCGCGCATCAGGGTTCCTACTACGCCGGCCATTCCACCGAACGGGTCGCGCGGCCCTGGGACGGCGACGAGCTGATCGCGGCGGTCGGGCTGACCGAACACGCGAACAAGCAGGTCAGGATGCTCTCCGGTGGGCAGCGGCGGCGACTGGACGTGGCGATCGGCATGGTCGGCCGCCCCGAGATGCTCTTCCTCGACGAGCCGACCGCCGGCTTCGATCCGCAGGCCCGGCGCGAGTTCCACGAGCTCATCCTCGGCCTCGCCGCGGCGGGCGAGACCACGATCCTGCTCACGACCCACGACCTGCCCGAGGCGGAGAAACTCGCCGATCGCATCCTGATCCTCGACCAGGGGCGGATCGTCGCCGACGGAAGCGCCGAAGAACTCGCCGAGCAGATCGTGGGCGAGGGCGAGGTGCGCTGGACCCTGGACGGACGGCGTCACGTGCGATCGGTTCAGGACCCCACCAGGTTCGTGTTCGACCTGTTCGAGACGCACGGCGAGGCCATCTCCAGCCTCGAGGTCCGCCCCTCGTCGCTGGAGGACACCTACCTGTCCCTCGTGCACCGGGCCGAATCCGGCCTCGGCGACGCGGTGGACGCGAGCGCCCGGAAAGAGGCGGTGTGATGACCTCCACCACGATGACCTCGACCACGATGAACTCCACCACGACGGCGCTCCGCGCGGGCCTCACCCGTGGCCTGATCGAACTCCGCCAGTCCTTTAGCGGCTCCGACCTGCTCGCCCAGCTCTTCTGGCCCGTGGTGACGCTGGTCGCCGTCTTCTTTCTGCGGAACATGCGGTTCAGGCACAGCGGATTCCGGCTGGGGACCCTCATCCTGCCGAGCGTTCTGGGGATGTTCGTCGCGTTCGGCATGCTCTTGGTCATCCAGTACCTCACGGCGGAGCGCGAAGACGGCACCCTTCTCCGTGCCAAGGCCACCCCGCACGGCATACGCGCCTATTTCATCGGCAAGCTCGTCACCACCTCAGGGACGATCCTGGCCTACCTGGCGATCCTCCTCATTCCGGGACTCTTCATCGTCGACGGCATCGAACTCGGCACCATCGGCTCCTGGCTGACGCTGGCCTGGGTGCTGGTCCTGGGGCTGATGGCGACGCAGTCCATCGGAGCCGTACTCGGCTCGCTGATCTCCAGCCCGCGCGGCGCGGGTGTGGCTTCGCTGCCGGTCATGGCACTGATCTCGATCTCCGGCATCTTCTACCCGATCAGCGCCATGCCGGACTGGCTGCGGTGGATCGCCGAGATCTTCCCGGTCTACTGGCTCGGCCTGGGCATGCGTTCGGCCCTGCTGCCGGACGACATGGCCGGCGTCGAACTCGGCCATTCCTGGCGGCACCTGGAGACCCTGGGCGTGCTGGGAGCGTGGGCCGTGATCGGCCTGGCCCTCGCGCCGATCGTGCTACGCCGGATGGCGCGGCGCGAATCGGGCTCCCGCCTGGCCGCGTACCGCGAGAAGGCCCTCCAGCGGGTCGGCTGAGATCCCCACACCTCGCGCGATCATGGAGTGCTTCCGGCCGCGGCGCAGGGCTCGGCGGGGAGGCGGGCGGCGCGGAGGGCGGACCGGCGGATCTTGCCGGCGTCGTCGCGCAGCGGCTCGGTGACGAACTCGAACGTCCGAGGGACCTTGTAGCCGGCGATCCGGTCGCGCAGGTGGGCGAGCAGGGCCGTCTCGTCCACGTCGCCGTCGGCCTGGACGATGGCGTGCGGCGCGGAGCCGAGGTCGTCGTCGGGCAGTCCGATGACGGCGGCGGAGCGCACGGCCGGATGCTCCTCCAGGACGCCCTCGATCTCGGCCGGGTACACGTTGGAGCCGCCGACCAGGATCATGTCGGTGTCGCGGTCGGTGAGGTAGAGGTAGCCGTCGGCGTCGATGTAGCCCAGGTCGCCCAGGCACTCCCAGCGGCCGTCGCTGCGCGCCGTCGCGCCGATGTAGGTGTAGGTCGGGCCGGCGTCCGGCCGCATCCACACCTGGCCGACCTGGCCCGGCCCGAGGGGCCGGCCGGATTCGTCGCGCACCTGGATGTCGCCGGTCAGCGGGCGGCCGACCGAGCCGCGGTGCGCGAGCCACTCGGTGCCGCTGATGCGGGTGACGGCCTGGGCCTCCGTCCCGGCGTACAGCTCCCAGATCCGCTCTGGGCCCAGCCAGTCGATCCACGCCTGCTTGAGCCACTGCGCGATCGGCGCGCCGAGGTGGAACACCACGCGCAGCGACGACAGATCCGCGGCCGCGCGCTCGGCCTCCGGCAGCCGCCAGATCCGGTGCATCATCGTCGGCACGGCGTACATCCAGTCCGCGCGGTGCCGCTCGGCGAGCCGAAGCGTCTCTGCCGCGTCGAACCGCTCCATCAGCACGACGTGCTTGCCGAACAGCAGCGCCGCGGTCAGGGACATGAAGGGACCGTTGTGGGTGAGCGGCGCGGTGACCAGCGCGGCCCCGCTCTCCGGCATCTGCACCGCCAGGCCGAACAGGCCGACACGCTCGGCCACGCCCGGATCGACGGTGGCGATCAGCTTCGGCCGTCCGGTGCTGCCGCCCGAGCTGAGGATCTTCCAGGGCTGCGGGATGACGCCCGGCGGCGCGGACTCCGGCTGGCTCGAACCGGTCGAGGGCGGGAGGGTGCCGGCCCCGCTCGCGGCGACCACGACCTTGGGCCGGGCCAGCTCGAGGATCGGCTCGCGCTCGGCGGCCGGCAGCCGATCGGAGACCGGGACCGGGGTGCCGCCGGCCTTCCAGACGCCCAGGAGGGCGACGACGAAGTCGACGCCGTTCGGCAGGACGATCGCGACGCGGTCGCCGACGCGGACGCCGTGGTCGCGCAGCTCCCACGCGAAGCGGTTCGCGCGCTCGTCCAGCTCCAGCCGGGACAGAGTGGTCGTGCCGCAGGTCAACGCCGGTGTCGCGGGATCCTCCACCGCGAGCCGCGTCAGGGCGACACCAAGCGGGGTTCCGGAGACTGCGGACATGGTCTTCTCTTCCTCTGCGGCTCTGGAGATCACCGCGCGGCGGCCGGTTCGTCGCGGGGCGTTCGGCGGGTCAGGCTGGTGAAACAGTAAGTTACGTCACGTAACATAGGGTTCTCTCGTACGGGCCTGTCAAGCGGTTCCCGAATGCTGCTCGGGAAAGATCATGTCATCAATCCGTCGTCCAGTCGGCATCCCGGAAACCGTTCCACAACAGGTCCGTCAGCTGGTCGACGAGCTCCTCCCGGCTGACGTGGCGGCGGTCGAGCCACAGGTCGGCGCTGCTGCGCACCAGCCCCACCATGGCATGGCCCCACGTCAGCAGCAGAACCTGGCGTTCGGGGCTCTTGTCGTTGTTCACCGACGACATGAAGTCGGCCAGGTCGTCCCCGATCAGGCGCATGAAGGCGTCCAGCGCGTCGCCGAGGGCCGGCGCGCCCTCGGCGCTGCCCCGGGTCAGGAAGCGGTACGTCTGCGGCGCCTCGTCGATGCGCCGGAGGATCACCTCGATGGCGGCGTGGGTGCGCTCGCGCGGGTCCGCGTGGGCGGCCAGCGCCGCGTGCAGTTCGGTCAGCAACGCGACCGCGAAGCGCTCGCCGACCGCGTGGGCCAGGCCGTTCTTGTCGCCGAAGTGCCGGTAGACGATCGGCTTGGAAACACCGGCCTCGGCGGCGACGGCGTCCATCGAGACCTGAGGCCCGTCGCGGGCGATCACCCGCCCGGCGGCGGCCAGCAACTGGTCACGCCGCTGGGCCCAGGGCAGGCGTTTGGGGGCCGGTGGGTCGTCGCCGACCGTCGCCGGTTCCATCGCGGCACCGCCTTCCCGCCAGGGGCCAAGAGCCGCTCAGGGGCCAAGAGTACGCAACGCCCGGAGCCCGCGCCGCTCGCCGTCCCGGGATGCCCCGTATCGTGACCGCCGCCGGAGCGCGGCCGCGACCGCGCTCCGGCCGAGTCCGCCCGATCAGTTCCGGACGCTCGGCTCCCAGACCGCGGCCAGCTGCCACACCCCGTGGTCGCGGCGCAGCTCGTACGTCGCGGGCGTCTGGCTTCCGGGCGCCTGGGCCCGGACCTGCCAGAGCTGGGTGTCGACGTCGTCCCGGGGCCGCAGCAGCCCGAGCATCTTGACGAATGTGATCACTTCATAGCCGCGCCCGTCCCAGGTGAAGCGGGTCGGTCGATCGGCGAGGACCTCTACCTGGACCGGTTCGTCGTACACACGCCGTCTCATGCCCTTATTCTATTCGAACATGCGTTCGAATGGCGAGCTTTGACGCGGTCCGACACGCCCGATATCCGATGATTCGGTCGGCGGGCCGATCCGCGTCAGGCGCTGATCACCGCGCGCGCCTTGGCCGCCCGTACGGCCGCGGTGAGCGTCTCGATGTCGTACGCGCCGTGGTGCCGCCGGCCGTTGATGAAGAAGGTCGGGGTGCCGGAGACGCTGCTGAGGTCGGCCGAGTCGAGGTCCTCGGCGACCCGAGACGCGCCGGAGTGCTCGCGCAGATCCCGCCGGAAGCGCTCCAGGTCGAGCTCCAGCTGCTCGGCGTAGCGGATCAGGTCACGGACGGTCAGGTCGCCCTGGTGGTCGAGGAGGATGTCGTGCATCTCCCAGAAGGCGTCCTGCTCGGCGGCCGCCTCGCTCGCCTCGGCGGCGAGCTGGGCGTGCGGGTGGACGTCGTGCAGCGGAAGATGCCGCCAGACGTACCGCACGTCGCCGTACCCGGCGAGCAGCTCCCGGACGACCGGCTCGGCCTGGCCGCAGAACGGGCACTCGAAGTCGCCGTACTCCACCACCGTCACCAGGGACTCCTCCGGGCCCCGGATGTGGTCGCGGTCGGGGTCGACCGGCACGGCGAGGTCGACGATGCCCTCGGCGGTGCCCATGAGCGCCCGCAGCCGGGTCCGCGTCGGGAGCATCTGAGTGGCGCGGAACAGGATCCAGGTCAGGATCGACGCCGCGAGCGCGGATCCGAGGATGCCGAGCTTCGCCTCCTCCAGTTCGGTACCCGTGAAGGCGAGCGTGGCGATCAGCAGGGACACCGTGAAGCCGATGCCGGCGATCATCCCGCCGCCCGTCACCGCGACCCAGCCGACCGGAGGACGGATGCGGCCGCGGGTCAGCCGGGTGACCAGCCACGTGGAGCCGGCGATGCCGAGCGGCTTGCCGACGACGTAGGCGATCAGGATGCCCAGCGTGATCGGGGAGGTGAACGCCCGGATCAGCAGGTCGCCGCTGATGGTGATGCCCGCGTTGGCGAGGGCGAACAACGGGACGATCACGTAACTCGTCCAGGGGTGGTAGAGCAGCTGAAGGCGCTCGTTCGGGGAGATCGCCGAGGTCAGGCCGGTGGTGGCGGTCCGCGCCAGCTCGGCCGTCGGCTGCTCACGGAACAGCCGGAACAGGTCGCTCGCCCGCTCCAGATCGGTGCGGGCGGCCGGCGACGCGTACGTGATCAGGCCCATCGCCAGGCCGATGACGACGGGCTCCACCCCGGACTTGAGCATCGCGACCCACGCCGCGACACCCAGCAGCGCGTACACCAGGCCGTACCGCACGCCCAGTACACGGATGACCAGGATCAGCGCGAAGATGAGGATCGCGATCAGCAGCGGCGTGAAGCTGACCTCCTTGCTGTAGGCCACGCCGATGACCGCGAGCGCGACGAGGTCGTCGACGACCGTGACCGTGAGCAGGTAGGCGTGCATGCGCGCGGGGAGTTTCGCGGCGGCCAGGCTGAGCATGCCGAGCGCGAACGCCGTGTCGGTCGACATCGCGGTGCCCCAGCCGTGCGCCGCCGGGCCGCCGCCATTGGCCGCCAGGTAGATCGCGATCGGGACGACCATGCCGCCGACGCCGGCGATCAGCGGGAGGACCACCCGCCGGCGGTCGCGCAGCTCGCCCAGGTCGAACTCTCGCCGCGCCTCCAGGCCGACGACGAGGAAGAAGAACGTCATCAGGCCGCTGTTCACCCACGTCCGCAGGTCCAGCGACACCTTCGAGTCGCCGAGGCGGACGGACAGCACCGTGTGCCAGGCGTGTTCGTACGAGGACGGGTCGACGTTCGCCCACAGCAGCGCGAGGAGCGTGGCGGACAGCAGCACGACCGCGCTGCCGGTCTCGGTCCGCAGAAACTCCCGCAGCGGCGTCTTGAGGTTCCACGCCCACACCGTCCGGCCCGAGAACGGGGCGGCCTCCCGTGATTCGGTCATACACGAATTCTCACGCAGGTGAGGAGGTGGCTGAGCACGGCGGTCGCCGCCTGGCCACGCGGACCCCTGCGGCGGCCCAGACCCCGCCCGGCTGCCGGCGCATGTCAATGAATACTTGACATGATGACGATGTCAACACATCCTTGACATCATGACTCGTCGCGCCTTTCGTGGCCCGTCCCACGGAGCCCTGGCCATCTCCGTCCTGCTGCCGCTGACGGGCATCCTGCTCGTGGCGCAGGCCGCTTTCGACAACCTGGTGCTGTGGGTCCTCTTCGTCGTCGTCGCGCTCGCGGTCTTCGTCGCGCTGGTGGTGACGGCCGCTTCCGCCTTGCGCGATGGGACCGCGCCCACCGCCGACGCCGCCCGCCTGGACGAGCTGGAGCCGCTTCCTCCCATCGCCGGTGACGAGGGGGAGCAGCGGTGAGCGCGATCGGGAGCCGTCTCACCGACGATCAGGCCGGTGCGATCAGGGAGGCCGTGGCCGAAGCCGTGCTGACCGCGTGCGAGCAGGGGCGCGAGGGTCTCGACGACGACCCGGACGCCCACCTGCTCATGGTCGCCGCGTCCAGCGTCGCCGCCGAGGAGACCAGCAGGCTGCTGCGCCAGTCGATCACCGGAGCCCGTACGGCCGGGCACAGCTGGGAGGCCCTCGGACGGCTGCTGGGCATCAGCCGCCAGGCCGCCCAGCAGCGCTTCGGCGGCGCGGCCGTCGCCCGCGACGGGGCCGTCGCGGGCGACGGCCCCGCCCAGAGGGTGCTCAAGCCGCTGCACGCCTTCAACGAGATGGAGGCGTTGGCGAGGGAGGGCCTCCGCGGATGGCACGCCGTCGACTACGGCTACCTCTTCCACCTCGTCGAGGCCTCACCCCACAAGTGGGAGCACCGGCGGCTGTGGTGGCCGTCGCGCCGTCGCCGCCGCCTCCTGGAGGAGCAAGGGTGGGAGCTCATCGTCCCGTCCGACTTCGACTCGCCCTGGGCCTACTACAAGCGCCGCCTCGACGAACCCGCCGAGCGTGGCGAGTCGGTCGGGCCGCGCTCGTAGCACCCCCGGCGGCGCGTTCCGATCCCGCCGACGCGGGGATCGGAACGGGCCTCGCCGAGGTGAGGGCCGCCGCTCACTTCTGCAACGGCGGCTGCGACAGGTCCTGCCAGCAGGTGGGCTCGACGGGCCACAGGTCGCCGCCCGCAGGGGCGGGCACCTGGGCGAGCGCGGCCCGCGCCTGGCCGTCGTTCGCCTCCGTCGCGGCGGCGTGCAGCTTGTCCAGCGCCAGGCTCCGATCGAACACGTCGAGATCCGGGTAGGGCCAGGCGTCCGCGCCCTTCTCCGCGGCCGGGATGAGGAAGTCGATCGCCTTCGCGATGCTCCCGCCGCTCGGCGTCGTGTAGGACCACAGGTCGACCCCGACGTGCCGGCCCGCGTCGGCCAGGCGGCAGAACGCCTGCGCGTTGAAGTTCGCGTAGTGCCAGGGCCGGGTGCGGCTCACCTCGCCCGGCTGACCGCCGTCCGCGGCGATCTGCGGGTCGATCCGCTTCGTCTCCGCGCCGACGATCAGCTGCTTCGCGAGATCGGTGCGCCCGAGGTAGAGCGCGATCGTGGCGTCCTGCAGATCCTTGAAGGTGCCGTGGTTGTTCTTGGTGGCGCTCTCCGCCTGGCCGAACGGGCTGGTCAGCATCCAGTCCAGGAAGCCGCCGAGCCAGTCGCGGATGCCCGCGCGGTCGCGGGCGGTCCAGCCGGGCGCTCCGGAGTCCAGGAGGGCGAGCGCATCGATCACCTGCGTGATCGCCTGCGCGGACTCGATGATGCCGTAGTTGCGGCCCTGCGGGTTCGCGCCGCACGGGATGGCCTGGGCGTAGTCCATGTTCGGGTTCATCCGGGTCGCCGGATCGAGGAACCACGTGCGGATGTCGAGCGCGGCGCGCCGGGCGTACGCCGGCCGCCGGGTGTAGAACCACGCGAGGGACAGATCGGAGATCGCGGTCCACGACGCGTGCAGCGTCGGCAGGTCACCGGTCGTGGCGACGTCCGGCGCCCAGTGCCCGTCCTTCTGCACGAACGGGCAGCCGTACGGGTTGTCCGGCGTCTTCGGCTGACTGGGCCACCAGTAGGTGGCCAGGCTGTAGTAGTCGTGCTTGTCGGCGCTGACCGTGGTCGCCTTGTCCATCACCGACCAGGGGCCGGTCCGCAGTTCGGCGTCGGCGGCGCGCGTGAGCTCGGCGAGGGCCGTCCGAAGCCGCGGGTCGGGCCGGGTGGCGAGTTGCCGCCGGATGCGCACGAGCCGTGCGCCGTCGAGGACGACGGTGGCGGGCACACGACCGGCACCTCCGTGTCCCGTGCTCGCGCCGATGCCTGGCGGGGACGCCGATGCGACGGGCGCTGCCGCGAGCGTCAATCCGAGGGTGGCGCTGAGAGCGATCAGCCGGCGCGTCCAGAGGCGTCGTCGCATGGGGTCTCCCGGGGCTGAGGGGGAACGTCCGCACACGAGATTTACTCCCGGCCTGCCGCTAGGTCAAGGATTCATCCGATGTATTCGGCTGTGAAGTCGCGTAATTCCCGCACGGATAGGTCACCTAAGGCAGACCCATCGGACGTCTAGCCGACGGTCGCCCGGATGGCTATGAGGCCATGCCCAACGCGTCGAGAAGTATCTCGACCTCCCAAGCCTCCGGCACGTTCAGGTCCCGGAAGATGTTCAGCGCCTGCCTCCAGCGGATCCGCGCGGCCTCGGGATCGTCGGTATGCGCGAGCACACCACCCACCCCTTCATGGACCTTCGCCTCCTGGTACAGGTCGCCGATCTCTCGGGCGCGGGCGAGCGCGGCGTCGTATCTCTCGAGCGACTGTGCGTAGCGGCAGAGCCCTCGGTACGCCGTGGCCATGCCGAGCAGCGCGCGGCACTGTTCGTACGGATGCGTGATCGCCGTGGCGATGTCATGGGCGCGCTGATGGTGGATCAGGGCTTCGTTGTGCCGTTCCAGGTGGCAGTACGTCACGCCGATGTTGTTGAAGGTGTCCGCCATGTTCCGGCGATCGTCGGCGGCGCGGTAGATCGCCAACGCCTTGCGGTAGGAGGCCAGGGCCTGCCGGTGATCTCCTTTGTAGCGCTGCACGGTACCGACGTTGCTGTGGAGGATCGCGTGGTGGTGATGATCAGGGATCTGGTCGAGGATCTCGCGCGAGGCCTGGTAGAACCGGATCGCGTCACGGTGATAGCCGCGGCTCTGTTGCAGGTCGCCCAGGTTGTTCAGAACGCGCGCCGCTCCCAGCCCGTCGCCGGTCTCCCGGTAGATCTGCAGTGCCGCGTCGAGACTCATGAAGGACTGATGATGCCGCCCCATGTGCCAGTAGGCGATGCCGATGTGGTTCAACGCGGCGGCCTGACCGGTCGGGTCGTCGATGTCCCGGTAGGCGCCCAGCGCCTCTTGGCAGTATGCCAGCGTCTCGCGGTAGTGCCCGCGTAACCAGTGGGCGAGGCCGATCCGGTCCAGCGCGTCCGCGCCGCTCTTGTCGTCGCCCAACTGCCGGGCCATGGCCAGCGCGCCCTGGGCATGGTCCAGGGCGGTGATGTCGTCTCCCCGAAGGAACGAGACGAACGCCAATTCGAGCTCCGTCCGCACGGTCCCCCGCTGATCGCCGGTGTCTCTCACGGAGCGCAGCGCGAGGTTCAATGCGGCGATCTCCTCTTCCCAGAGGCCTCGATCCTCGAGGAACTTCGAGACCAGATAGGCGAGGTCGGCACCCTCCCGCAGCCACTCATGCGTGGTGCAGTATTCGATCGTGGCGGTGATCCCGCCCCATTCGTGGTCGAGCCACCGCTGTGCCTCGGCCGGCGAGCCGATGGCCACCGTGCGCGAGGTGGGCGCCGCCGGGCGTGCGCGATGAGGATGAAGGATCCGATCGGCCTGGTGGGCGGTTGAGAGGTAGTAGTCCAGCAGCCGTCCGACAGTGCGGCGGATCTCCAACGGAGTGTCCTCCGCGCGGGCTTGCTCGCGTCCGAAGGCGCGAAGGAGCTGATGGAACCGGTAGAGGTCCCCGGCTGCCGCTTCGAGGAGGTGATGGTCGAGCAGGGTGCTCAGGACGGGGCGTACCCCGGAGACCGGTAAGCCGGCGAGTGCGGCCGCCGCCTCTTCGGTGATCTGGTCGCCCGGGTGCAGGCATAGGCGCCGGAAGACCTGCCGTGGGACCTCCGGCAGCTCGCTGTAGGAGACCTCGAGCGCAGCCCCCATCTCGGCGGAACTCCCGTCGAGTTCCAGGCCGTCGAGGGCAAGTTCGTCCAGGAGGTCGTCGATGCTCTCCCCGCTCCGCACGCGGGCCGCGGTGAGCCGGATCGCCAGCGGGAGTCTGCCGCACAGGCGCACGACGTTCTCGACACGCTCGGTCGCGGCGCACCCTGCCGACCGGGCGAACAGCGACACGGCAGCCGCCACCGGAAGCGTCCCCAGCCGGAGGTGTCTGCCGGCGAGCCCCGACAGATTCCGGCGCGCCGTGATCAGCACGCGACAACCTTCCGCCCTGGGAAGGAGAGCCTCCACCTGTTGCTCATCGGTCGCGTCGTCCAGCACGATGATCGCGCGCCGATTCGCCATCTCCGCACGCCAGAGGGCGGACAGCTCGCCGGGTGTGGCGGGCATCCGCCGGGGCGGAACTCCGATCATCCGGAGCAGGCCGTTCAGCGCCTGGCCGACGGTGAGAGGCGGCCGGGTGGTGTCGTGCGCCGCGAGGTTCAAGAAGAGCTGCGCGTCTGGATAGCGAGGCGCGAGGCGGTGGGCCATATGAACGGCCAGCGTTGTCTTCCCGATGCCGGGCATTCCCACGATGATCTCGGTGGCATCCGCTTTCGGCTCTTCGAGCGCCGCCACCTCGTCGTCTCGGCCCTCGAAGTCGGCCGGCCCGGGAGGCAGGGTCCTCGGCTGACCGTGCCGATCCGCCCGCCGGTACTGAGGAGTGACGGCGAACTCCAGATCCTGGTCCAGGACGCGCCGGTGCACTTCCTGAAGGCGTGTTCCCGGTTCGGCGCCCAGAGACTCAACGAGACGCCGCCGGATGTCCTGGTACACGCGGAGTGCGTCGGCCTGCCGGTCACACCGGTACAGCGCGGTCATCAGCTGGGCGCCGATCCCTTCGTCCAGCGGATGCCGCGTCGCCATCTGGTGGAGTTCGGCGAGCAGCCGCGGGGCCCTGCCGGCTCGGAGTTCCGCGTCGATCCGGTCGAGCGTCAGGGCCCGGAGCTCTTCGTCCAGGCCGGTGCGCAGGCGGCTGATCCAGGTACCCGGCAGGCCGCCCAGCGCATCGCCCTGCCAGAGGCCCTCGGCCTCCCGGCGCAGTTGGATCGCCCCTTCGTCGTCACCACTGTCGACCAGGGCGTCGGCCTGCTCACGCAGCCGCCGGAACCGGTGCAGGTCGACCTGCTCCGGGTCGAGGGCGAGGCGGTACGCGTCCGGCGTAGAGGCGACGCAGCTCGGTCTGCCCAAGGCGTCCTTGAGGCGGCGGCGTAAGCGGGAGGCGTAGCTGGACAAGTTGTCGCGAGCGTGAGCCGGCGGTCGGTCGTCCCAGATTCGGGAAATTAGCGTGTCCGTCCGGACCGGCCGATCGCATTCGACGGCGAGCAGGGCCAGCAGGACCTGTTCTTTCAGCGAGCCGAGTCGGTGGTGCCGTCCGTCGGCCCACACCGCGATCGGCCCGAGGAGCTCTATCGCCATCTCCATGGCTTCCCCCGGAAGTTCATCCCCGCACTTCCGGGAGGATCGTCCCACCGTTTGTCCGGAAAGGCCAGATGTGCGACTAATACCGATTAGTAACTCTCTGGTGGAGAGCTCAAGGACCAGATCGTCCCTTCCTTGGCTATGGACAACGCCGACGTGAGGAGTGTGAGAGAGTTTCCGTGATGCCCCTTATCCGACGCGACGGCTGCGGCTGAGGTGTACTAGCATCGGAGTGCCTCATACCGGCCGATTGGGCGTGTGTGGCGGACGTCAACTGTGACGTCATTGAGTTAGAAAGTAAAGTTATGGATCCATCCACGTGGATGTTCTGGACGCCGTAAGGCGTTCGGTGCCGGTCCCTCCCAACGGCGGGACCGGCTCGCTCTCCTTGTTTCGCGTAGACGTGCAAGGCGGACATCCCGTTCGGTGCAAGCCGCATATCCGACCTCCCACCGCAGAGTTGGCTCGATCGGTCCACGAGGAGGACCTGAGCCGGGAGGTCGGCGATGGACGAATGGAGACTCGGGCCGTACGGGCTCGACGCGGCGAAGGGCACGACACTCACCGGGCGGCGGACCGTCCTCGTGGTGGTGCACCACCTCGCGGCCGCGACGCGACTCGCCGACGTCGTGCCGCTCCTGGAGAGCGACCGGCGTGTCCAGGTGGTCTACACGGAGTCACCCGCCTCGGTCTTGCGGGTCGGCGTGGGGGACTACCTGCGCGGCCTGGACGGGTTGGTGATCCCCTATCCGCAGGCGATCCGGACGTCCTTCGATCTCGCGCTGGCGGCGGGCGACGGAATGCTGCAAGAGCTGCACGCGCCGATCCTGACGCTGCCGCACGGGGTGCCGCCCGCTGTGCTCTCACACCGCTGGGCGGGCCAGGGTCCGGCGGGCCGGCGTCCCCTCGCAGGCCTACGGGCCGACGCGATCGCGGCGGGTGGCAGAGTCATCCCGTCCGCCCTCGCCGTCGCCCACGAGAGCCAGGTGCTCCAAGTGGGCGAGGTGTGCCCGGAGGCCCTGCCCGTAACCTTCGTGGCCGGCGATCTCGCCCTCGACCGGACGGCGGCGAGCGTCGGCCGGCGGGCGGCCTATCGGCGGGCGCTCGGAGTGGAACCGGACCAGACGCTCGTGTTCGTCTCTTCCACGTGGGGGCCACGATCCCTTCTCGGCCGTCATGACGACATCCTGATCCGTCTCGCCCGTACCCTCCCGCCCGACCGATACCGGATCGTCGTCGCCCTCCATCCCAACATCTGGAGCTGGCACGGCCGGCGCCAGATCCGTGCCTGGTTCAACGACTGCTGCCGCCTCGGCGTACGGATCCTTCCTCCCGAGCACGGCTGGCAGGCGGCTCTCGTGGCCGCCGATCGCCTCGTGGGCGACCACGGCTCGGTGACCTGCTACGGAGCGGCCCTGGGCGTTCCGACCCTCCTCGCGGCGTTCCCGGACGAGGACGTGCTGCCCGGGTCCGCCGTCGCGCTGATGGGACGATCGGCGCCACGGCTCGATCCGACCCGGCCCCTCGAGCCGCAGATAGCCGCCTGCTCGGGTGGCCGGCCGGCCGCTCTGTTCTCCCGGCTCACCTCACGCCCATCGCGGTCCGGCGCGATCCTGCGGCAAAAGATGTACGAACTTCTGCGGCTGTCCGAACCGCCCTCGGCCGTGCATGTCGATCCGGTCGCGCCGCCGTGCCCGATGGAGGCGGACAAGTGACCGTGAGACTGGTGCGCAACGAACTCCACGTCGTTTCTCGCCCGCTCGTCGGGCCGCCGGGCCGATGCGTGGCCGTCCAGGCCGATGGCGCCGTTGTCGCCGTGGTGTCGACGTCCGTGTCCCTTCGCGGCCCTCACGGATCTGGCCGCGTGACCGACGAGCACCTACGAGCGGAGGGCGACGAGAGGGATCCGGAATGGCTTGCCGTGGCCGACGTGATCGTACGGACCGATGCGAGCGGCCGGTGCGATCCGGGCTGCGCGCTCGTGGCCGTCGTCGAAGGATCGCGAGAGCGGATCACAGCACCGGGGAGCGGGTGGATGATCGACGCTCCGGTTTTCGACTCGCCGGGGGTCTTCGCATCGTTCGTGCACACCTGGCTGGTGACCGGGAGATCCGTGGCGTCCTTGGCGCGCGCGTCTCTGCTCACGGAGGACGGCTCCTGTCGGATCATGATGAGCCGGGCGGTGGGATTCGGTCGAGTCGCCTCCTGACCTCATCCGCCTCGGGCGCGCCGTGGCGCTCGTACACCGCCAGCGCCGACTCGAGATGCGCCCGTTCCTCGCCGGGCCGGCCGCGTCGGGCCGCCACGTCCGCGAGGCCCACGTGGGCGTTGGCGGCCTCGTGCGGCGCGCCGATCGACTCGGTGACGCCCACGACGGCTCGCAGCGCCTGCTCGGCCTCGTCGATCCGTTCCAGCTCGAGGTAGGAACGGGCGAGGCCGTTCAGTGACCGGGCCTCGTTGTACCCGTCTCCGTTGTCGCGGAAGAATTCCTGGGCCTGAAGGAGATGACGGACGCTTTCCTCGGCGCGGTCGGCGGCACGGAGAGCGTCACCGAGATGGCGCGTCATGATCGCCACGGCTCGGGGAACGTCGATCCGCTCATTGAGCTCTCGAGATCGGGTGAACGTCTCGATCGCGTCGCCCGGTCGCCCGAGGGCCAGTTCGGCGACGCCGCGGATCTCGAGGGCGGTCGCCTCGCCGACCGTGTGATCGGCCGCGCGTTCCAACTCGACGGCCTGTGCGGCACAGGTGAGCGCGGTCGTGAAGTCCTTGAGGTTGAGATGCGCGGAGCCGAGCTGCTCCAGCATCCGCGCTTCGGCGAGGCGATCTCCGCAGGCGCGGGCCGAGCTCAGGCCGAGCTCGTGCGTACTGAGCCAGTCGCCATAGTGCTTCCGGTGGACGAACAACGGCCAGAGCGCCTCGCAGAACTCCCAGGTCTCCCGGTGTTGACCGGTGTCGTGGGCCAGCCGGAGCGCCGCGGTGAGGTTGGGCCGCTCCGACTCGAGCCAGGTGAGGGCGCGCTCCCTGTCCATCCGGGGGAGATCCACATCGTCGGCGTGGTGTCCTCCCAGCCGCCAGCGCCCCGGTATCACGCTCACATCCGCGGCTGCGGCCGATCGCAGATAGTGACGAATGATCCGGCGTCGTGCGGCCTCGCGAGCCGCTGGGGACTCCTCCCGCTCGACGGTCGACTGGGCGTGCAGGCGCACCAGATCGTGGAATCGGAAGCGGTGGTCGGCATGCTCCTGGATCAGATTCGCGTCGAGGAGGACGTCCAGGACACGGGCGGTCCGCTCGTCACCGAAACCGGTGACCGCGGCGGCGAGGGACAGCGCGAAATCCGGGCCGGGGTGCAGGCCGAGCAGCCGGTACGCCGCCGCCGCGTCCGCCGACAGCGCACTGTACGACGCGTCGAAGACCGCTCGTACGGACAGGTCGTCGTCGATGTGGAGCGCGGCCAGTCGGCGCCTTTCGTCGTTGAGTTCGTCGACCAGGCGCGAGATACGCCACCGGCGGCGTGTCGTCAGGCGTGCCGCGGAGGTGCACAGTGCCAGCGGCAGTCGCCCGCACAGATCGGCGAGTTCGTGAAGAACCTCGTCCGGCTCGGCAGCGGTGCGCTCTCTGCCCAACATGCGGGTAAGGAGGCTCGACGCGTCGGAACGGTCCAAAGGCTCGAGCTCCAGGAAGGACGCTCCGTGCATCGCCAGCCCTGACAGTTGCCGCCGGGCCGTGACGATCACGACACTCGGCCCATTGCCGGGGAGCAACGGGCGGACCTGTGCGGCCGACACCGCATTGTCGAGCACGATGATGAATCGGCGCCCGGCGGTCAGGGATCTGAACAACGCCGACTGATCCTCCGTTGAAATCGGGATATCGGCGGCGGCCATACCGAGCGATCGAAGAAGACTCGTCAGCCCTTCTTCGGGCGTCAGATGGGATATTCCGGAAAAGCCTTGAAGGTCGACATAGAGTTGGCCGTCGGGGTACCGGTCGCTGACATGCTGGAGCCAGCAGAGGCCGAGAGTCGTCTTTCCTATCCCGCCCTGACCGGTGATCACGGCGAGCATCGTCCGGCTACGTTCGGCGGCATCCCGCGCCAGGCGTTCGAGCGTCGCGATCTCCCGCTCGCGGTTGGTGAAATGCGAAGGGCATATCGGTAATTGCGCCGGTGTCGGTCGGGCGGCCGGCGGCGCGGCGTTGAAAACGATGTTTCCCTGAATGGATCGCGCTTGGACGCTCGCGCCCACGGTCGCGTCTTGGATGGTATTGATCCCCGCGAGGATTTCGGGCTCAGGCTTCTGATTATGGTCGGCGCGGTCGGCCACGAAGAAAACCCCATAGATTGATTGCAGTTATTGCAAACCTAAAACGGATCGGGAGTGATGACAAGTCGGGAAGCCCTATCGGCGTGGCCTGCTTCATGAGTCCAATACCGTTGGCGGGCGTCACGGGTCGTCTTCGAGATCGCCGAGGATCCGGCGAGCGGTCTGCGGGTGGCGTCGGATCAGGTCGGTGAGCTGGTCGATCTCGGACCAGTGCGCCACGCCGACGACCGGGACGCTCGCGAGTGTCGCGCGGAAGTCGTCGAGTGCCGCCTGGATCCGGCGGGCCCGGTCGGTGTCGTGATGGCTCATGGAACCCCCCCGTCGTCCCCCTTGGGGCGGCGGCGTGGCCGAAGCCTTCCCCGCTCGCCGCCGCCCCACCCGCCCGGAGCTCGCTCCCGCGGCCGGCGAATCCACCGAACCGGCCAGTAGGGAGCTGCCCTCCTCACGATGGGTAACTTATCAGCTACCTGACGCGGTGTAGAGCGGCATGCCGCTACCTGTGTATTTGTGCAGCTGAGCGGTGCTCTAACGTGATCCACGTGAGCGACGAGAAGCCGGTTTTCGACGGATCTGACCCGGAATACCGCTACAAGCAGGTCGCGGACCATATCGCCGGGCGCATCGAGCGGGGTGATCTGCGGCCCGCCACGCGACTGCCCGGGGAGCGCGACCTCGCCACGGAGTACGGCGTGGCACTCGGCACCGCCCGGCGAGCCATCCGCGACCTTCGCGAGCGTCAGCTCGTCATCACGCTGCCGGCGAAGGGCACCTACATCCGCGCGCCGAAGAAGGACGACGGCGCCACCGGATGACGGCTGCCGACGCACGGTCTCCGATCTGACGGCCACCCCGGCGCGGGCCGGCCACGAGGCTCACCCGGCGGGAACCGCGATCTGGATCTCGGCGGCGGACGCATACCCGCCCCCGGCCTCCAGCGCGGTGAGCCGGACGAAGCGCGCCGTGATGCCGGGCAGGTCGATCTCCTTGCGCGTCGTGTCCTGCGGCCATGAGCCGCTCGCCGCCGGAGTGAAGGTCACGCCGTCGACGCTCGTGGCGAGCTCGTAGCGGGTGATCACCCCGTTGCCGTTGCCGTCCGCGCGCGGCTGATAGGTCACCTTCGCGATCGGGCGCGCCCGGCCGGTGTCCACGGTGATCGACTGGGGCAGCGACGTGCGCGGCGACCACTCGTTGTGCCACATCGACTGGACGCTGCCGTCCACGGCCTTACGCGGCTCGTACCCGTGATGGAAGCTCGTGCCGGTCGCGGTGAGCGACTGCGCGGGCAGGTAGCGCACGCTCCCGGTGTCGCGGACGGGTGTCACCGCGAGGTCGTCGAACTCCGCGTGCCGCCACGGCGACACGCCGAGACCCACCTGGCCCGAGGCGTGCACCGCGCTGTCGACCTCGGCGATCCGCGCTCCGTCGAGGAGGGCGGTGATGTGATCGCCCGCGAAACGGAGCCCGAGCCGGTGCCATCCGCCGGCCGCGCGGCTGACCCGGCCCGCCGCGAGGGTCCGGCGCTGCACCGGGCGCGGCCGGGGCGCCGCGACCCCGGCGCACGACGGATCGCTGGGCACGCACAGGGCGGTGTCCTGGCCCTGGAGGCTCTCGTCGTACAGCTGCCACTGCCCGTCGCTCGACAGCCGCAGGTGGATCCCTGACACGGCGTCGGCCCACTGGCCGTCGACGCGTCCCAGGAGCTCCGTCCAGCCGTCCTCGTCGAGCCGTACGTCGACGCCGGCGGTGTAGTCCCGCCAGGACTTGAGATCACCGACGACCGTCACGGGCCGCTTGAGCCAGCCGTTCCACCACACCGGCTGCTCGCTGATCGCCTGCCGCAGGCAGCGGCCGGATCGACCCGAGCACGGCGCCACCTCGAACGCCCCGTCCAGGTCGGACAGGTAGCGAGGTGTCGCTCCGACCGCGTACGAGCCGAAGCCGTCACGGTAGGGAAGCCGCAGTGGCCGGGACGGCGGCGAGACCGCGCGGCCCCTGCCCTGCCCGGTCGTCGTCGTGAGCGTGTACACGTGGCCGGGCTCCAGGGTCAGCGTGTCGCCGGGCCGTACGGTCCCGGCGCGGGTGAACCAGCGCCCGGGGTCGGCCGACGACAGGTCCGACGTCCAGACGCGCAGCGGCCCGGTCGGCAGCCCGCCCGTGACGGCGACCTCGACGTCCTGCGGGGCGGTCGCGTCGATCGTCTCGATGACCGTGCTGTAGTCGCGGGAGTCGGGGGATCGCAGGGCGACGTGGCTGCCGCCGCCGTCGAGATAGCCCGAGGCGGAGTCGACGTACCGCCAGCCCGGTCGGGTGAACTGCGTCGTGTGCGCGACCGCCCAGACGCTCGCCCCGGCGACGTACGCTCCGGACCACGGTTCGTTCGCGCCCATCAGCCCGGCCGCCTGGAAGGGCATGCTGTCGTACCAGGAGGCGATCAGCGACCAGTTGATCGTCGAGGTCATCGCCCCGTCGATGTACGGGCGGTTGAGGGCGCGTGCGAGCGGCGCGGCGCCGGAGTCGTACGGCAGCGACCCCTGCTCGCTGGCGTGCAGCGGAATGCCGAGGTCCCGGGCCGCCTGCGGGCTGGGGCACCGCAGGTAGTCGCTGAGGTACCCGCAGACGTAGTGCTGGCCGACGACGTCGACGGCGGACCGGAACGCCGGGTCCTCGGTGAGCGGCTTGATCACGTCCCAGTTGAAGCTGTCGTCCGCGACGACCTTGACGCCGCCATAGCCGTGCTCGGCCAGGGCGGCGTGCAGCCGCGGGTACCAGGCCGTGTCGAACCACGCCTCGTTCCACCCGCCGAGGTAGTCGATGCGCAGGTGGTGGCGGGTGGCGCAGCCGAGCCAGGCCAGCAGGTAGTCGATGTCGCGGTCCGTCCAGACCGTGGGCCGGGCGTCCCCGCTGCCGGTCCAGCCCGGCGCGCCCCACTGCAGCGCGGACAGCTTGATCCCCGGGTTGCGCGCCTTGGCCTGTTCCATGAGCCACCACTCGTACCCACGGTTGCAGTTCAGGTCGCCGAGTGTGCGCATATGGCTGGGCTCGGCCCCGTCGGTGGAGTTGGTGTCCCCGCCGATCTCGACCTTGAGGATCTGCAGGGCCGCTCCGTAGCCCGGCTTGAACAGGTAGTCGAGGATCTGGCGGCGCTGCGGCTCGGGATAGTCGACGAGCAGCCGTGAGGACGCCCCGGCGCTGAGCGCGCCGATCCCGTCGAACGTACGCCCGCCGGACGCCGCGTCGATGACGATCCGCTGCGGCGCCGCCGTACGTCTCGCGCCGGCGGGCGGGCCCGTCCACACGGCCGCGACGACCATCCAGACTCCGAGAAGTGCGGGAATCCACCAGCGGTGCGCGCGCATGTCGTCTCCTCGCAGACGTCGCTCCCGCACCACGCATTTTCACGAGCTGACCGCCGCGTCAACGTATCTGTCCAGTAGTGGCAATCGCCGGTTGGTCGGGCCCGCCCGGCGTCATTGCGCGAACACGGGGTCGCCTCGAACGCCGGTGCGCATCGCGGGGCCCTGGCAGCCTTTTCGGTATTCACCGTTGACGGGTCTTTTGACGGGGAGTACGGTCCGTCCAACGATAGTAAGGAAGACTTCCTAACTAACCTCGTGCGCTGGGCTCGGGTGCGGCGGGAGCGCGGGCGCACGGGTCAACCCTGTGACGACTCGCCGCTTACGGAGGCATCATGGTTCGGCGCGCGTTCGGCGCGGCTCTGATCGTCGTCTGTCTGGCGTTCCTCGGCTTGCCGGGTGCCTCGCAGGCATCCGCGGCCTCGAAGACCCAGCAGACGTTCCTGACGTTCTACGGCTGGTGGGACAACACGCCGCCCGGCGGCGACATCTCGTACCCCCAGATTCACGACACGGCCGGTGGCAAGGGCACCTACTCGGATCCGATCACGTTCGCCACGTCAACGGCCGAACTGCCCGCGGGCACGGTCGTGTGGGTCCCGCGCGTACGCAAGTACTTCATCATGGAGGACAGCTGCGAGGAGTGCGGTCAGGACTGGAGCGGCCACGGTCCCAACGGCGGGCCGAAGCTGCGCCATATCGACCTGTGGCTGGGGGGCAAGGGCGGCAGCGCGATGGACGCGATCGACTGCGAGGACGCGCTGACGCACTACAACAGCGACAACACCCCGACCATGGAACCGGTCGTCGTCGACCCTCCGTCCAACGAGCCGTACGATTCGACACCGCTGTTCAACACCGGCACCGGCGAATGCTACGGCGGAGCCAAGCCCCATACGACGGTCGGCCAGTACAAGAACGGCTCATCGAGCCAGTGCATCGACGATCCGGGCAACAGCTCCAAGTCGGGAACCGTGCTCAAGACCGCGTCCTGCAACGGTGCCGCCGACCAGCAGTTCACCTTCCACGGTGCGTTCCTGGTGATCAACAACCTGTGCGCGGCCAACTCCAGCGGCAAGATCGCGCTCAAGACGTGCACCGGCGGACCGTCGCAACAATGGTCGATCAATCCGAACGGCACGATCTCGGATATCCAGACGGGAGAGAAGTGCTTCCGCGCGTCGGGCGGCAACGTGGTCGCGGGCGGCTGCTCGGGTTCGGCGAGCCAGTGGACGTTCACCCCATCGGCGACGACCGGAGAGCGGACAGTCCCGGCTACGAGACGATGACCTGATCGATCGACTCGGCGTCCCGGGGCGGGAGATGGCAGCCGCCCCGGGACGCCGGGCACGCTCAGGCGGCCCGGGTGGATACGGTCACCCGCCGGCGGAGTAGATGACCTTTTCGGGCTGGATGCGCACGGTGATGCGCTGCTCGCCGGGCTGACGGTACGGATACGTGTCGACGCCGAGGTACTTCTTGGCGAGGCCGTCGATGACGTCGTCGGCGCCGTCCTCCTCCAGGTGCGCCTCGCCGGAGACGCTTACGGCGTGGAAGGCGTCGTTCGGGTCGAGGACGCTGATCGAGACCCGGGGATTCCGGCGGAGGTGCCGCTCCTTCGCCCGGCCGATCGCGGTGTTGAAGATGACGTCGTCGCCGTCGACGTCGGCCCAGACGACGGTGCTGTGCGGCGAGCCGTCGGCACGGATCGTCGTCGCCCAGGCGAAGTACGGCTTGCGGAGCAGTTCCTTGGCGTTGTCACTCAGTCTGGACATGTCCCGCCTCCAGTCTGTCGTCCCGTGGCTTGGCGCAGGCTGCGATCCGGGGATTTCCGGTCGCCCGGATCACTCCCACCAAAAGGACCATATATTGCTGCCGCAGATCTGCTCCGCGTGGCCCTCCAGGGTGCCGGCGCCCTGGAGGATGATCTCCGGGCAGAACGTCCAGTGTTCGGCGGCGACGTGCAGTGCGTGCCGGAAGGTCGTCGGCGGGGCGGCGACGCTCAGTTCGAGCGTGTTGAACCCGACCCCGATGAGCCGCGCCCCGAATCGGTCCTCCCAGCTGCGCACCACCGCGGACAGGGGGGCGGTCCAGGGGTTGTGGTGCCGGGCGCCCTGCCAGCCCATGACGGTCAGCGTGTCGGCGCCGCGGGCGACGGGCACCAGGCCGAGGGAACGCTCGCCGAGGACCTCCGCGCATCGGCCGGCGAGGGCGTCCGGATCCTCCTGCAGCTCTCCCGGCGGAGCCAGGCCGGGGGAGTAGCGGCCGAAGGGGGTGACGTCCGCGGCGGGCTCCTCCCATTCGGCCCAGACCTCGGCCATGAAGGCGGCGGCGTCGTACGTGCCGATGTCCTCGACCGGTTCGGGCGCGATCTGACCCATCGACCATGGCTGGGTGGTGTCCTCCAGCATGATCGGCCACAGGCCCGACGCGTGGTGTTCGGCACGCAGCCGAGACCACAGCGCGCACGGCACCGGGTCGTCGCTGATCCAGAACGCCGGTTCCTTGGCCGGCTGGTGCTGGGGGTACCCCGGGTCCGGCCACACTACGTATCCGGACGGAACCATCACGGACAGTGTCCGTCCGGCACCGCCGTCGGGGAAGAGTTCAGCCACTTCTGGCGGCAGCCGTTCGTGATAGTCCATCGCAGTCGCTCCGGCGCCGAGCGGGTCCCGGCGCTGCGGAGATCGTAGTGCGATCGGGCCTGCGGCGCGCGGGCGGCCCGGCCTCTCGACGCCGACGGCTCCGTACGGCCTGACGGGACGTCGGTCGTACGGAGCCGCCGCGGCGAGATCGCCGCGAAGCCTTTACCGGTCGGGCGAGGTGCTCACCGGCCGGGCCGGGCGGGCGTCAGCTCTTCTTGGCCGCCGTGAGGGCCGCGGCCGCGCTGGTGAACACCGGCAGGTATCCGCTCGCGTGGCCGGTCGCCGTGGGGTGGTAGGAGTTGCCGATCGGGATGGTGACCGAGTTGAGCCAGCCGTCGCCCGAGCACAGTTCGTGCCCGGCGAACGTGCTGCGCACGTCGGCGAAGCTGAACCCGGCGTTGGCCGCGCCCTTGCCGATCACGGTGTCGATCTCGTCGGCGCCGGCGTTGAGGGCGGCGTGCTTGGTGTGGCTCATCCCGATGCAGCCGGCGTCGTTGGTGATGTACAGGTGCGGGTAGTCGAGCACGACGACGTGCGCGTTCGGCGCCTTGGACTTGATCGCGGAGAACAGGGTGCTCAGCCGGCCCGGGAGCTGGGTGTCGGCGTAGTTCTTCGCGGTGTTGACCGCGCTCGTGCAGCTCGAGTCGGAGCCCAGCACGCAGGTCTGCATGACGCCGCTGAAGCCGGCGTCGTTGCCGCCGATGCTGATGCTCACCAGCGAGGTGCTCGAGCCGAGCGAACTGAGCTGGTTGTTCAGCACGTCGGTGGTCTTGGCGCCGGAGCAGGCGACGAACTTGAAGGAGGAGGTCGAGTGCGCGGCGGCCCACTTGGCGGGGTAGGCCCTGCTGCTGCGCTGGCAGGTGCTGTCCAGGTCGTACGAGCCGGTGCCGGTACCCGACGAGTAGGAGTCGCCCAGGGCGACGTAGTTGACGGTGGCGGCCGACGCGGAGGAGGCGGCGCCGACCATCGCGGCCGAGACGGTCATCGCGCATGCCGCGGAGACGACGAGGCGGGGGAGTTTCATCGACTCTCCTGAAACGGGGGACGGAGGCTCGACTTACTCAAGCACCGAAATCCCGATTTGAGGAGGAGCCGAAATCGGCCAATTTCATGACCGATTCAGTCGTTGACAGCTGACGAAACGACTGTCAGATTTGTAACTTATTACCTAATGTGGGTTAGGTAATGGCAGGGGTTACCTGCGCGCCGCGGCCCAGCGCTATCAGCGCGAGGTTCCGCAGCGACACCGAGCCCGGCCGCAGGTACTCGCTGTGCTCGGCCGTCCCGGCCGCGAAGACCCGCGCGCCGAAAGCGGACGACACCGGGTCGGTGCCGAACCCCAGGCCGAACATCCGCACGTGCGGGACCAGCCCGATCCAGTCATTCGTGCCGCGCGCCGCCCACACGCGCGCCCGCGTGCCGAGCCCGGCCGCGCTGGACGTCGACATCCCAGGGCTGCCGAAGGCCGCCACGTCGCTCACGGGCAGGCCCTTGACGGCCTCCCCGCACACCACGGACCCGTAGCTGTGGCACAGCAGGGTCGTACGGGCCGCGGGGTTCAGGCGGTGCAGTTCGGCGACGAAACGGCGCAGCCGCGACGCCCCGGTGTCCGCCCGGAAGTCGGTGATGACCCCGGCGCTCGTGACCTTGGGCGGGCTGTAGCCCAGCCAGGCGACGACGGCCAGGTGCGGATCCGGCTCGTCCTGCCGGGCCTGGTCGAACAGGGCCCGCGCCCCGCCGCCGGGCGTGGAGTACGGCCGGTGCCCGCGCACGTCGAACGTCGTCAGCGTCGTGTCGGCGCCCGGCACCAGGATCGCCACCCGGCGGGCATGGGCCAGGTCGCCGAGGACCTCGACGGCACGGCCGGTGCCGCGCGCGTCGAAGGAGAGGAACTGCCGGCCCGGCGTGAGTAGACGGCTCAGCGACCGGGCCATCGCGAAGTCCTGGATCCGGCGGGCCGTCTTCAGCGCTCCACCGATCGCGCGGCGGTTCGCCTTGTAGCGGGCGGCGAGGGTGGACACCGACAGCGCCGGCAGCGCGTCCGGTTTGGCGTACATGTTGACGCGCCCCGCGCCCAGGGTCGTCACCCAGATCGCGATGACCACCGCGACGGCCGCCAGGCACCTGCTCAGACCGCGGGTACGAGGCAGTCGAGGTGTGATCATATGGGGGATCCTCCAGGGAAGCGCGTACGGCGGAGCGGGGACCGGATACCGGCGAAGCCGGGTTTCCACCCCGCCGACCGGTCTCTGGGAGAGCCCCCACGCGGCACCGCGCCACAGCATAGGCCACGTTGACCGGGACGAATACCGTGGTGGTGCCGCCGGAAAGTGAGACGGGCGACCGGGGACTTTTGTTCGCCCGGCCGCCCGACCGATCTTATTGGACGAGCGTCCAGGAGGTGGGGGACGTGTCCGGGGCGGCCGACGTGTTGGCGTGGGCCGCCCGGTAGATCTCACCCTGATAGTCCACCAGGGCACCCGCCGGGAAGGCAGTGCCGGTCTTCCAGACCGGCAGGCCGACCGGCGAGATCCGGCTGCTCCGCCCGTCGGCGGCGCGGGTGCGCAGCAGCACGGTCGGTCCGGCCTTCACCGGGCCGCCGTACCGCTTCCAGGAGACGCCGTCGGCGGAGTACTCGATCGCCAGGCCCGGGTTACGGACGTTGGCGGTCAGCGTCCCGCCCTGCACCTGCCCGCCCGGCAGCGGGATGCGGTAGTTCACCCCGACACCCGGCAGCCCGACGGGCTTGTAGAAGGACAGCAGCGGGAAGGTCGCCTGTCCGAGCGTGTTCTCGAACACGCTCCACGCCGCCGGCATCTGCGCGGTGTTCGGCGTGTCGCGGTTCCAGGCGCGCTCGGCCACGCCGAGGAGCTTCGGGAACGCCTGGTACTCCCGGATCCCCTGCGCCTTGCCGTTCTCGGCCCACAGCTGGGCCTCCATCCCGAGGATGTTCTTGCGTCCCGCGGGCGTGAGCTTCTCCCAGCTCGGGTCGGGCTTGATCGGGTTGCCCCACCGGTCCTCGGTCGCGCTCGCGTACACGTCGTACGGCTGGTACGTGAAGGTGTTCTTCTCGTCGACGAAGTTGGCCCAGTAGTAGCCCGGCTCGTTCGGGTCCTTGTTGTACGGCATGTCCAGGTAGAGGTTGGTCGCGTGCGCCAGGATCACCGGCTGCCCGTTGTTGGCGAAGTGGTACGCCCAGGCCTCCCGGCCCCAACCCCACACGTTCTGCCAGGGCAGCGCGATGAAGTGGTCGAGTTTCAGCGTCCGCGGGTCGTCGCGGACGACGTCCTCCCATCCAGCGGTCGTCGGCGCGGCCGTCAGCGCGATCCGGTTCCACTTCGTGAAGAAGTAGTTCATCAGCGCGGCGTCGTCCTTGCCGGTGGTATCCGGGTTGCTCTTGCACGCCGGTGAACCCTGCCAGCGGTTCGGGCCCGGCGGCTCGTCACCGCCCAGGTTGAAGGTGCCGAGCGTCGCCCCCGCTCTGGCGTACAGGCCCTTCACTTCGGTCACGACCTTGGAGAGGAACGCGTACGTGCTCGGCAGGCACGGGTTGACGAGGTTGTCGGTGTAGCCCTGAACGCTCTTGTGCTGAGACGTGTCGTTCGGGTCCAGCAGCCGGTACGTCGCGTCCCCGGTCCGCTGGTAGCGGTGTTCCATCGACTGCACCGCGGCCCGCGCGTGCGCCGGGAAGTCGAACTCCGGGACGACCTGGATGTGCCGCCGGGTGGCGTACTTGAGGATCTCGGTGAAGTCCGCGGTGGTGTAGTAGCCGCTGCCCTTCCCGACGAAGTTCAGGGTGTCCTGCTCGAAGCCCTGGTACGCCGGCGTGCGGCCGAGGTTGGCCTCGGTCTCACTGCGGGCCTTGCCCGTGACGCCGTCGCCGCCTCCCAGGTCGTTGCCCGATCCCATACCCTGGTGCAGCTGCGTCTTCTGGGCGGGGTCCAGGCCGCGGTGCGCTCCGAAGCCGGTCAGGTCGGGAAGCCCGGGGATCTGCAGCCGCCAGCCCTCGTCGTCGCTGAGGTGGAAGTGCAGCCGGTTCAACTTCAGGTACGACATCAGATCGAGGAACTTCTCGATCGTCTGCTTGCTCTCGAAGTGCCGCGCCACGTCGATGCCGAGGCCGCGGTAGCCGAAGAGCGGGGCGTCCGCGATCGTCGCCTGGGGCACGTCCACCGTCGACGGCTTGGCGCCGCGGGCCGCGGCCTCGTAGGCCGAGGCGGGGATGAGCTGGCGCAGCGTCTGCACGCCGTACAGCACGCCCGCCGGATCCGCGCCGACGATGTCGACGCCGCCGGCGGTCGAGCGCAGCGTGTAGCCCTCGGCGTCCGCCTTGCCGTCGTGGTCGACGTCCAGCTTCGGGTCGACCGACAGCCGTACGGCGGCCCCGCCCTTGCCGCCGCCCTTGAGCACGTCGCCGAGCGCCGAACGCAGGTAGCCCGCCTCGCCGGACAGCGCGGCCGAATTGCGGATCTCCGTTCCTCCGCCGAGCGTCACCGTGCCTCGGCCGGCGGTGGCCGACAGAGGCTGCGGGAGGAGCCGCTGCTGGAGGGTGAGGTTCGCCCGCTGCGCGGTGTTGTCGGCGAAGCGCGTCGCCGCCGTCTGTTCCGGCCGGTTGTCGCCGGAGAACGCCTTGGTCTGCTTCGGATCCGCCGGATCGAGCAGGACCTTGGCGGGCACCCACTGCGCGGGCCCGCCGCCGAACGAGATGCTCCAGCCCGCGGGCGCGTCGGTCTTCTGGATCGCCCAGAGCTCGAAGTCGATGTCGATCGGGCGGCGCTCGCCCGGACCGAGGGGCTTGAACCCGCTCGTGGGCTTCAGGGCGTACAGGTCGCCGCTCTGCGCGGTGTCCGCCCGCGCCACGGACAGCCCCTGGCCGGCCAGCTGGGCGCGCGCGGTGTCGCCCGCCGCGCCCGGCAGGACGGCCTCCGGCTGGCGCACGGAGTTGAAGTACAGCGCCCAGTCCGTCCCGAGGGCACACCGGCCGCCCCGGTTGGCCAGTGTGATCCGGGCGAGGAAGTACTGCGCGTCGGTGACGGTGTGGTCGATCGGCTGGAAGGTGACCGACAGGTCGCGCCCGCGGGGATGGCAGGCGCTGGTCACCGCGTGCGCGGGTGCCGTGGTGAAGACGAAGGATGAGGTCAGCGCCGTAGCCGCCAGCAGGCGGAGCGCTGCCGATCTGATCGGGGTGCTCATGGTGGGAAGTGCCGCTCTCCTGGGAGTTCGGTAAGGGCCATCGTCGGCGATGGTGGGAACGTGCGGAGGACGCAGCGGGGCGAGGACGTGGTCAGGGACCGTCACGCGGCCAGGGCCGAGACATGGATAGGAAACTAACCTGTTCATTTCTTGGCGTGTAGGGAGTCCGCTGACCTCGTTCGGCCATGAAGATTCGCGTCAGGGCCTCTGACGAGGAGGGTCAGCGGGGGCCGACTAGTCTCAGAGATGTGATCAAGGGCGCACGAGACGAGGAGACCGCTCCGCGCGGCGACGACCCCCCACCCACGGCCGCCGTGCGAGCGAGCGTGCCCGCCCCGGCCGCCGGTGCGTCGAACACGCAGGCGAGCGCGCCCGCTCCGGCCGCCGGTGCGTCGAACACGCGGGCGGGCCGCGACCCGCGCCGCCGCCGGGCCCTGCTGGAGGCCGCCGACCGGATCATCCTCCGCGAGGGACCGGAGGCCTCGATGGCCGCCATCGCCGCCGAGGCGGGCATCAGCAAGCCAATCCTCTACCGCCACTTCGGCGACAAGTCCGGCCTTTACCAGGCCCTCGCCGAGCGGCACACACGCGTGCTGATGGACGCCATCCGCACCGCCTTCCTACGCCCCGGCGACATCCGCACCCGATCCCGCGCGGCCATCGACACCTACCTCGCCGCCATCGCCGCCAACAGGCACGTCTACCGCTTCCTCGTGCACCGGGCCAGCGCCGAGGACACCGCCACGCACAGCGCGATGGGCACGGTCATCCGCGGCCTCGGCGGCGAGATCGCCGAGATCATCCTCCGCGAGGGCCTCCTGCCCGACCCGGTCCGCGTCCACATCTGGAGCCACGCCACCGTCGGCATGGTCCAGGCCGCGGGAGAGTGGTGGCTGGACAACCCCGACGTCCCCCGCGAGACCGTCACCGACAGCATCGTCGCCCTCCTCCTCGACGGCCTCCCCGACATCACCCGCCGCTGAGGAGACGCGCCCGGCTCAGGGCCCGTCGGCGAGTGAGGCCAGCGGCAGGCCCAGCCCGGTGAACGCCCGCTTGGCGTACGCCGTCAGCTGCTGATCCGACCGGACCGTCTCCCCGAAATGCGTGGCGACCTGCATCAGCCACTCACGCGGCAGGCGCTCCGCGTCGAGCGCGAGCTGGCGAAAGATCATCCTGAACACGGACACGTTCTTCCAGGCGGCGGCGGCCTTCAGGCAATCGACGTAGCAGCCGACGAGATCCGCGTCCGGCGTCTCCGGTGAAGCGGTCAGAGCCAGCAGTCGCGTGAGGAGATGCGCGGCGGAGGGGCTTGCGCCGGTCTCCGGCAGGACGGTGAACATGCCGACAAGGGGGCCCAGGTCCTCGGCGGCATGGAGCAGGGTGGCGCTGGGGACGCCGCACGTGAAGAGGGTCTCGAGCTGGATCTCCTCAAAGTTCATGAACCCCGCCGGTCCGCCGCTGAGCCATGCCGGGTCGGCGGAGTACAGCACCGGGGTGCCGATGGTGACGTGGAGGTCTCGTTCCTCGTTCTGATGCCACACCCGCTCCAGACGGAGCGTTTCGGCCAGGCTGAAGAAGGCCTCGTCGGTCAGCTGCGAACGCCAGAGCAGGGCCAGGGCGTGCCAGTCCTTGAGGGGGAACGCGGCGGCGGGGAACAGCGCGCTCGCCGTGATCGGGTCTCCGGCGACCGCCAGCAGGGTGACCAGGTTGGCCGCGTACGTGGCGTGCCGGGCCGGCACGCTCAGGCGGATCGGAGCGTACTCGGTGTGGCGGTCGTGGGCGCGGGAGTCGAGTGCCGTGCGGAAGTAGGTGAGAAGCAGCTCTGACACCGAGTCGCGGTGTGGTTTCACCATCGACTGCAGGAAGTCCACGGTCGGACGGCGGATCGTGAGCGGCGCGAAGGACAGCAGGGCATGCAGGAATCCGTCATCCGGCGTCGCCTGCCGGGCTCGGCCGGACCCGCGTGCGGCGTCGTCCGCAAGGCGGGCCAACTCATCGGCGGTCAGGCGCGCGATCAGGTATTCGCCGAAGGTCGCGTGCAGGAACTCGCAGGTGGTCAGGCGTACCTGGCCGCGCAGCGCCTGGGCCTGGTGGACGAAGAAGAACCGGCCGACGACCGTCTGGGCCGAGGTCAAGGGCGCGTACGTGCCGGTCGTCCCGCCGTCGTCACCGAGCAGCGCCTTCAGGTCTGCGTTGAGCTCATCCTCGGTCACCCACTGGCGGCCCCGGTTGAACATGGCGAACGCCGTGACGGACAGCCGCAGAAACTCCTCCTCGACGGCCCGGCGCTGCTGCCTCTCGTCGAGCGAAGCCCCCGACTTGGCGACCTCCCGCTCCGCGAAACGGGTCAGCAGCCGCTCGTACAGCTCTGCCCGGTCGAGCCGTCCGGACTCCCGCTGCAGCGCGTTGCCGTCGGCGTCGTACAGGGCGAGCATCATCAGCAGGAGCGGCTGTTCGGCCAACTCCCGAGGGGCGACGGCGGGCGGAAGCGGGCGCAGCCCACGCTCGGCGAAGTAGGCCGCGTTCGTGTCGTTCCATACCTCCAGCCAGCGGCCGACCTGCTCCCCGTCGAACGGCTCCAGGCGTACCGCGACCGCGCCCTCGGCCGGTACGCGCACGCGGTCGGCGACGGCCGTCCGGCTGGTGACCAGCACGGCAACCGGCCGTCCCTGATCGGCCTCACGCTCCTGGAACCGTACGAGCTTCTCGAGATAGTCGGATTGGCTCACCCCCGTCGCCTGGAGCAGCTCGTCGAAGCCGTCCAGCAGGACGACCGGCAACGCGCCGTCGGCACTGCGAGCCAGGTCGGTCCACGTCAGCCGCTCTCCGGTGGCGGCCCGGACGGCGTGCTCGATCTGCGTCTGGACGTCCGTATCCGCCGGGACCTCCCGGAGCACCACCCGTACGACCAGGAAGTCGGAGGCCGGCAGCCGGGCCGCGAGGATCTTGGTGAGCACCGACTTGCCGGACCCGGGCTGGCCGAGCAGCAGCAACGGCCGCTGTACGGCGTCCGGGGAGGTCAGGTGGCCCGCGAGATACTCGTACAGATCGACTCTCACCGGCCGGTCGCCCCACCATCCCTCGTGATCAGGCCGAGCGGTCTGGCCGAGCCCCGACACCCGGAAGCGATGGTCGATGTACGCCTCACCGAGGGACGGGATGCGCAGGCCGTCCGGGACGTCCCCGGATCGGAGCACGCTTCTCTTGAGTTCGGCCCGGTACTCGCGCGCCAGCGCGGTCCGCCGCTCGTCCGGCACGCGTCCGGTGCGGATGTCGGCGATCAGGCGTTCCAGCCCGGCGAGGCCCGACCGCAGCTCGTTCCGGGTCGCCTGGTGATCGGTGAGGTTGATCCAGAAGGCGACCTCGGGGAATTCCGCCGCCAGGCGCCGGAGCGACTCCTCATAGCCCCGGACCGCCCGATCGGGAACGTCATGGCTCAGGATTCGGATGAGCCGGACGCGGCCGGTCTCGTCGACCGAGTCCCAGAGCGCCAGCCCGGGCAGGAAGTCGGCCAGGTACCCGGAGAGGCCGCCGTAATAGTCCCGGAGCCGCCGGATGGATTCCTCGTAAGGCCGATGCGGGGCGACTCCCGGCACATCGAGGTGCAGAATGCCGCGGGTGGCCGCCTTGAGGATGTTGGAGCCGGCGGCCTCTCCGGCAGCCAAGGCGAGCTGCTCCGATCGGTCGAGTCCGAGATCGGGTAGGCCCGCATCGGCGACCGCTTCGAAGAAAGCCGTCAGGGCGATGATCGTGTGCGCCGCCTCGAGCCGTTGGGTGCGGTCGAACCGGCCGAGCCCGTTGACCTTGTCGCGCAGGTTCTTGACCAGCTCACCGCTGACCCGTGCCAGCTCCCCCTTGGCGTCGAACAGGGCCAGGATGAAGTTCGGGCTCACGGTCGTCGCCGCGAGGAGCGCGCCGCCCAGTACGTTGTCGATGGTGGTCACGATCCTGCCGTCGCCGCCGAGCAGCTTGACGGCGTCGGAGTAGGACAGCGATCGGGCCATGCGCGCTCCAGCGGGTGTCGGGGGAGCCCCATCGTTTCAAAAGACCGGCCATGTTGACCTTGACCTTTGGGGAAGCCGCACAGTGACCTTGCCGGGCGTCCCGCCAGTGTGAAGCGCCTGCTGCGTCCTCCTGCTCGAGGCTGCCCTCGTGTCCCCGGGACGGCTCGACCCGGGCCCTCGCCGCCGCCTGGCCCGGCCCCGCCGAACCGTTACCCTGCGGCTCTGCGCACGCCGTCGGCCAGGGTGTCCGCGACGGCTTCGCCCGTGGCTTCGGCGGCCGTGTCGGGCGGGCTGACCTGAGCCAGCAGTCCGTCGAGTGACAGTTCCAGAACCCCGGCGACGGCGACGACCGTGAAGAAGGCCGGTGTGGGGATACGGCCCCTCTCGATCTTCCGCAGAGTCTCGGGGGAGATCCCGGCCCGGAGTGCCACGTCGGTGATGCTGCGTGAACCCCTGGCCTCGCGCAGCAGGTCGCCGAGCCGTTCCCCGCGCAGGCGGTCGGCGATCGACAGCGGTTCTCGTACCATGGGCCCAATACTAATACCGGTATAGTTATTGGAACGCAGAGGAGGCAGAAGTTGATCGAGCTCAAGACCGCCGGCGAGATCGAGGTGATGCGCGAGGCCGGCCGGGTGGTCGCGGCGGTGCACGCGCAGGTCCGGTCGCACGCGGCCGCCGGGGTGTCCCTGCGCGAGCTCGACGAGCTGGCCCGCCAGATCATGCATGAGGCGGGGGCCGGATCGTCCTTCCTCGGCTACCATCCGTCGTTCGGCGCGATGCCCTACCCCGGCGTGATCTGCACCTCGGTGAACGAGGTCATGCTGCACGGCCTGCCCACCGGCTACCGCCTCCGTGACGGTGACCTGTTGAGCATCGACTGTGGCGCCCACATCGATGGCTGGCACGCCGACGGGGCTGTCAGCTTCTGCGTCGGCCAGGGCCGCCCGGGCGACGGCGACCTGATCGGGACGGCCGAGCGTATGCTGGCCGCCGGGATCAAGGAGGCCGTGCCGGGCGCGCGGCTGGGCGACATCGGCCAGGTCATGTCCCGCATCGGCCGCATGGCCGGCTACGGCATCCAGAACGACTTCGCCGGCCACGGCATCGGGCGGGCCATGCACGAGGGCCCGTTCGTGCCCAACGAGGGCCGCCCGGGGCACGGCATGCGGCTCCGCCCCGGCCTGGTCATCGCCATCGAGCCGAGCCTGATGGCCGGAGGCGGGGACGACTACGCGATGGCCGAGGACGGCTGGTCCCTGCGCAGCGGCGACGGCAGCCGTACGGTCCACGTCGAGCACTCGGTGGCCGTCACCGACGACGGGCCGGTCGTCCTGACCCTCCCCTGACGCCCGATGAGATGGGCGGGGGCGGGTTCGGAGTACTTCCCGCGGCCGGAAGACGCCGACGGCGGCCGTCCCCGCACGGGAACGGCCGCCGCGGCCTCACTCCGGAACCGTCAGGTGAGCTCGGCTTCGATCTCGCGGCTGCCGGCCGAGACCTTGGGGTCGCCTTCGTCGGCGTAGTAGTCGTCCGCGCGGGTGGCGTCGACGCCGTCGGCGGTCTTGAGCGCCTTGAGGACGAGCGTCGCGACGATGGCGACGACCAGGTTCACGAGGAGGGCGAGCATGCCCACGTACACCGTCAGCTTGGTGTCGAACCCGAGGTCGCTCAGCGGGTACGCCGAACCGCCGAAGTGCACCTTCTTCGTCGCCGGGTTCGGGATGCGGTACAGCATCCACAGGCCCGCGACGAGGCCCGCGATCAGACCGGCCACCAGCCCGCCGCGGTGGAACCAGCGGGTGATCAGGCCGAGCCCGACCGCCGGGAGCGTCTGCAGGATGATGACGCCGCCGATCAGCTGCAGGTCGATGGAGAACTGCGGGTCGAGCAGCAGGATGCAGGCGACCGCGCCGACCTTGACGACCAGCGAGACGAGCTTGCTGACCTTCGCCTCCTGGGCCTCGGTCGCGTCCCGGCGGAAGTACTCCCGGTAGATGTTGCGGGTGAACAGGTTGGCGGCGGCGATCGACATGATCGCGGCGGGCACGAGCGCGCCGATGCCGATCGCTGCGTACGCGACGCCGGTGAACCAGCTCGGGAACATGTGGTCGAACAGCAGCGGGACGATGGTGTTGCCGTCCACCTTGCCCTTGGTGGTGATCGGCTTGATGCCGGCGGCGATGGCCATGAAGCCGAGCAGCGCGATGAGGCCGAGCACGAAGCTGTAGGCCGGCAGCGCGGCCATGTTCCGCTTGATGACGTTGCGGTTCTTGCTGGCCAGCACGCCGGTGACGCTGTGCGGGTACAGGAACAGCGCCAGCGCCGAGCCGAGCGCGAGCATCGCGTAGTTGAGCTGGTTGTTCGCGTTGAGCAGGGTGCCGTCGGCGGGGGCGGGCGTCTTGTCGAACTTCGCCTGCGCCGCGCCGAAGATGTGGCTCCAGCCGCCCAGCTTGTGCGGGATGTAGAACACCGCGACGATGATCACGAGGTAGATCAGCGCGTCCTTGATGAACGCGATCAGCGCCGGGGCGCGGAGGCCGGACTGATAGGTGTAGGCCGCCAGGATCGCGAACGCGATGATGATCGGCAGATGGCCGGTCACGCCCATCGCCTTGAGCGTCGCCTCGATGCCGACGAGCTGCAGCGCGATGTACGGCATGGTCGCGACGATGCCGGTGATGGCGATCAGGAGTGCGAGCAGCGGCGACCCGAACCGCGCGCGGACGAAGTCGGCGGGCGTGACGAAGCCGTGCACGTGCGACACCGACCACAGGCGGATCAGCACGAGGAAGACCAGCGGGTAGACGACGATCGTGTACGGGACGGCGTAGAAGCCGGCCGCGCCCGCGCCGAAGACGAGCGCGGGCACCGCGACGAAGGTGTACGCGGTGTAGAGGTCGCCGCCGATGAGGAACCAGGTGATCCACGAGCCGAAGCTGCGCCCGCCCAGACCCCACTCGTCGAGGGAGTGCATGGTGTTCGGGCGGCGCCAGCGGGCGGCCACGAAGCCCATCACGCTGACGAGGAGGAACAGGAACCCGAAAACGATGATCTCGGTGAGGTGCCGACCGGTCATCGGGTCAGCCCTCCTTCGAGCCGGAGCCGCCGCGCGTCATCAGGTACACCACGGTCGTGCAGCCGACGCCGAGGATGATGAACGCGAACTGGACCCAGTAGAAGAAGGGGAATCCGGCCAGCCGTGGCTCGTTCTTGTTGAACAGGAATGTCAGCAGCGGCACGACGACCGGAAGGACGAGCAGCCAGTTCCAGGGGCTGCGGTCGCGGCGGCGCGGCCCGGGGTTGGTCTCGGCCAACGGTCCTCCTCGTTGATGAAACACGCGGGAACGCTGCCCGGAGGACATTCCGGACAGCGTTAATGGGATTTCTTAACACAAATTTCACCAGCGCCAAGTCTCGGTTCGGTCTCAGCGCTGTACGGCTTCGGCCTCTGCCTGCCGTCCTGGTCACGACGGGTGCGGCGCCGCGCGGCATCCGGTGGCGTGGCCGGTCGCGACCGGGTAGCCTTCGACCTATGCGAACCCGGACAACCCAGTGGTGGTGGCGCCGCTAGGCGGCGCGGGTTACGCATTCTCTGACACCGCAGCGACCGCCTTCGTCCGGCGGTCGTGTCACCCTCTCCGCCGGGAGAAGGCCCGATATCAAGGGGCCGATCGTGGAGACGACGACCGAATATGTGACGGCCGGCGGCATACACGTCACACGTACCGATATGCCGGTGGACTCCGCGCGCAAGAGCGACGCGCTCGACGCGCTCGTCCAGGCCGTGGGAGACCGCCGGGGCGGCGTGCTGAGCTCGGGCATGGAGTACCCCGGCCGCTACAGCCGGTGGCACATGGCGTACATCGACCCCTGCCTGGAGATCGTCGCACGGGGCCGCCGGCTCACGGTCCGCGCGCTGAACGACCGCGGCCGCGTCCTCCTGCCCGCCGTCTCCGAGGCCGTCGCCGCCACCGGCGAACCCGCGGACATCCCCGACGGCGTCGAGGTCTTCGTCCCCTCCACCGACGAGGTCTTCACCGAGGAGGAGCGCAGCCGCCGGCCCACCGTCTTCACCGCCCTGCGCGCCGTCACCGACCTGTTCCGCGGCGACGACCCGCACCTCGGCCTGTACGGCGCCTTCGGCTACGACCTGGCGTTCCAGTTCGAGCCGATCCGGCTGACCATCGACCGACCCTCCGACCAGCGCGACCTCGTCCTCCACCTCGCCGACCAGATGATCGTGGTCGACCGTAAGCGCGAGACCTCGGCCCGCATGTCGTACGACTTCGAGATCGGCGGTGTCAGCACGCGCGGCCTGCCGAGGACCACCGAACCGACCCCGGCGGCGCGGCCCCGCGAGCTGCCGCCGCAGCCGAGGCCCGGCGCGTACGCCGAGGTCGTCCGCGAGGCCAAGGAGAAGTTCATCCGCGGCGACCTGTTCGAGGTCGTGCCGGGCCACGTCATGTACGGGCCGTGCGACTCCCCGGCGGCCTTCTTCGAACGACTACGGGTCACGAACCCGGCCCCCTACGAGTTCTTCTTCAACCTCGGCGAGGGGGAGTTCCTCGTCGGCGCGTCCCCGGAGATGTTCGTGCGCGTCACCGGCGACCGGGTCGAGACCTGCCCGATCTCCGGGACGATCCGGCGCGGCGGCGACCCGCTCGAGGACGCCGACAACATCCGCGAACTGCTCAACTCGGCCAAGGACGAGTCCGAGCTCACCATGTGCACCGACGTCGACCGCAACGACAAGTCGCGGGTCTGCGTCCCTGGCAGCGTCAAGGTGATCGGCCGGCGGCAGATCGAGATGTACTCCCGGCTGATCCACACCGTCGACCACATCGAGGGCCGGCTGCGCCCGGGCTACGACGCGCTCGACGCGTTCCTCACCCACATGTGGGCGGTCACCGTGACCGGCGCGCCGAAGACCTGGGCGATGCAGTTCATCGAGGACCACGAGGACACCCCGCGGCGCTGGTACGGCGGCGCCGTCGGCTGCATCGGCTTCGACGGCTCGATGAACACCGGCCTGACGCTGCGCACCGCCCAGATCCGCGACGGCGTCGCCGCCGTACGGGCCGGGGCGACCCTGCTGTACGACTCCGACCCGGACGCCGAGGAGCGCGAGACCTACTTGAAAGCGAGGGCGCTGCTCGAGGCGCTGTCGCCGACGGGGGAGGATTCCGCCGGCGCCGCCGCGCGCGAGCGCGTCGGTGAGGGGCTGACCGTCCTGCTCGTCGACCACCAGGACTCCTTCGTCAACACCCTCGCCGACTACTTCCGGCAGCAGGGCGCGGACGTGACGACGCTGCGGTTCGGATTCCCCGACAAGATGCTCGACGAGATCCGGCCCGACCTGGTCGTGCTGTCCCCGGGTCCCGGCCGGCCGTCGGACTTCGACACCGCCGCCCTGCTCGACGCCGTCTACGCCAGGGACATCCCGTCCTTCGGCGTCTGCCTCGGGCTGCAGGCCATGGTGGAACACGCCGGCGGGGAGCTCGCCCTGCTGCCCGAGCCGGCGCACGGCAAGCCGGGCCGCGTGGCGGTCACCGGCGGTGAGCTGTTCGCCGGACTGCCCGCCGAGTTCACCGCGGCCCGCTACCACTCGCTCCATGCCAAGGCCGGCCAGGTCCGCGGCGACTTCACGGCCACGGCGATGCTCGACGACGTTGTCATGGCCATCGAGGACCCGGCGCGCCGCCGGTGGGCGGTGCAGTTCCACCCGGAGTCCATCCTGACCGCGACCGGCGAGACCGGGCACCGGATCATCACCAACCTGCTGCGGCTCTGCCGCAAGACCCCGCGCTGACGCCACCAGGGCATGCGGAGCGGCCGGATGGGGCGCGCACCGGGCCGCGAGACCCGACCCGCGGGCCGATGCGCGGGCCATGAACACTCCCCGGCATGGCCGAACCCGTGCCGGGGCCTTGTTCAGCATTTTCTGGCCGGAAATCCCAACCCGTCACGTGGGTAGGCTGACAGTGCCCCGGCGGCTTGCGAGGAACCCCCGGGTCTTCACTTCAGGCCCGGGAGGAATCGCATCCTGATCTTTGCGGTGCGAAGCGCCGCAGCAGTGTTCTGGAGTGCGGCCCGCTCCGCTCAGGTTGGGCACTCCTGATCGCCAGGGTCCTTGGCGATCGCCGGTGGGACACGCTCGCCTGAGGCGGCGAAGTGGGAAGGGACCTGGAAGCGGCCGCCCTGCAGGTATGTGGAATGCGTCCGGAAGTCCGTGTTTCTCTTGTGAATATGAGTTCGATTTCCCGGTGCAGTGACATAAAGCGATGGTATCGTTACGGATCGTGAAGGTCGTGGTGCAGGTGAAGCTGATGCCGACGCTTGTGCAGGCGGCGGGGCTGAAGCAGACCCTGCGCACGGTCAACGAGGCCGCGTGCTGGGTGTCTGGTGTGGCGTTCGAGTGCGGGGTGCCGCGTGAGTATGAGCTGCGCAGGCACACTTATGCCGAGCTGAGGGAGCGTGGTCTGGGTGCGCAGGTTGCGCAGCATGTGATCAAGAAGGTGCGGGACGCCTACACCAGCCTGCACGCCAACCTGCGGGCGGGGAACCTGGGCAAGAAGGGTTCCAAACGCTGGGTCAGGGCCGTCTCCAAGCCGATCGCCTTCCGGCCTCAGGCCGCGCAGCCGTTTGATGATCGGTGTCTCAGCTGGCAGTACGACGCGCAGACCGTGTCGATCTGGACGATGGCGGGCCGGTTGAAGGGCGTGCGGTTCGCGTGTTCACCGAACGCGCTCAAGCAGCTGATCGCCCACCGTAAGGGCGAGAGTGATCTGGTCGAACGCGACGGTGTTTTCTATCTGGTCGCCACGTGTGAGGTGCCCGAGGCCGAGACTTGTGAGCCGGGCGGGTTCGTCGGGGTGGATTTGGGAATCGTCAACATCGCGACCACCTCCACCGGTTTCCGGGCCGCCGGGCGCAAGCTGAACCGTTACCGCAAGCGGCAGCTCGCGTTTCGGGCCAAGCTGCAGAAGAAGGGCACCAAGTCCGCCAAGCGGCTGTTGAGGAAGCAGCGCCGGAAGGAATCACGGCGGGCCAAGGACGTCAACCATTGTGTTTCCAAGACGATCGTGACCGAGGCTGAACGCACCGGACGCGGGATCTCCCTCGAAGAGTTGACGGGGATCCGTGACCGGGTACGGCTCCGTAAGCCCCAACGGGTCGCACTCCACTCCTGGGCCTTCGCCCAACTCGCAGACTTCATCGTTTACAAAGCACGACGCGCCGGGGTCCCCGTCGTGTTCATCGACCCGGCCTACTCTTCCCAACAGTGCGCCGAGTGCGGGCATGTCGACCGGCTCAACCGGATCTCTCAAGCATTGTTCACCTGCCGGGGCTGCGGCGTCGTTGCGCACGCGGACCGGAACGCTTCCCGCGTCCTGGCCCGAAGAGGCCAAGAGGCGTGGGACGCGGGGCGGAAGTCACACGTCCCAGCCACCAGCCCACCCAACCTGATGGCCAAGACGCGGCAGAGCACCTCACAGCCAGTGAGGCTCCAGCTGCAAGCCCGGTCCTTTGAAGACCGAGAAGCTGACGAGTGACGGCAGGCGACGCGCTCATCGAGGCCCTGGCGATGCCGCTCGTCGACCACCACTGCCATGGCGTGCGCCGCGACGACCTGACTCGCGCCGCCTTCGAAGGGCTCATGACCGAAGGCGGCCCGTCGCCGGCCGGCACCACGCACTTCGACACCCCCGTCGGCCTGGCGATCCGGTGCTGGTGCGCGCCCGTCCTCGGCCTCGAACCATACGCACCCCCGGCCGCCTACCTCGACCGGCGGGCGGAGCTGGGGGCCGAGGAGGCGAACCGGCGGCTGCTCCGCGCCGCCCGCATCGCCGACTTCTGCGTCGACACCGGCCTGGCCGACGAGGCGCTGCTGACGCCGGAGGAGATGGGCCTTCTCGGCGACGCTCGGTCACATGAGATCGTCCGGATCGAGTCGGTGGCGGAGGAGGTGGCCGGTCGCGGGCGACCGGCGACAGCGTACGCCGCCGAGTTCGCCGAGGAGCTCGCATGGCGCGCGGACCGGGCCGTCGGGCTGAAGACGGTCGTCGCCTACCGGATCGGCCTGGACTTCGACCCGCGCCCGCCGAGCCCCCGGGAGGTGGCGGAGGCGGCCGCGCGTCGGCCCGCCGGGCCGGGACGGCTCACCGACCCGGTGCTGCTGCGGCACGCTCTGTGGACCGCGGCCGAGATCGCGGGCGACTACGGGCTGCCGCTGCAGGTCCACACCGGGTTCGGTGACCCGGACCTGTCGCTGCACCGGGCGAACCCCGCGCTGCTGACCGACTTCATCCGGGCGGTGCCCGCGCCGATCGTCCTCCTGCACTGCTACCCGTACATCCGGGAGGCCGCGTACCTGGCCGCGGTGTTCCCGCACGTGTACGCCGACGTCGGGCTGACGGTCACCCACACCGCCGCGTCGTCGGAGCGAGTGATCGCCGAGGTCCTGGAGCTGGCCCCGTTCCACAAGATCCTGTTCAGCACCGACTGCTACGGCCTCGCCGAGCTGTGCCACCTCGGCGCGCACTACCACCGGCAGGGCCTGACCGCCGTGCTCACCGAGCGCGCAGGGGAGTGGTCGGTGGCCGACGCCGCCCGCATCGCCCGCCTCATCGGCGCCGACAACGCCCGCCGCCTGTACTTTCTCGATTCGGCTTAGTCGGGGTCGCTTGGCCGTAGCCCGGTCAGGACGGTCTGAACGAGGCGGTCACGCGCTGCCGGATCGTGCAGGTCCCTGGCTGCGGCCAAAGCGTGCAGGCAGTAGAGAGTCAGCTCGTCGGTGGGGACATCCCGGCGTACGGCTCCGGCCGCCGCCGCGTCGACGACCAGCTCCTGGACGAATTCGCGCAGGCGCGTGTGGGCCGCGGCGACGTGCTCACCGCTGTGCAGCATGTCGGCGAGGTCACCGTCATGACGTCCGTGATGCGACGTCGCCTCCACGTAGGCGGCCAGCACGACCTCCAGCCGCCGTGGGGCGGATTCGGTCTGGTCGCGAATCCGGAGCAGTTGCTTCAGGTGTTCGTCGATCTGGCGTTCGTGCCAGGCGCGCAGGATGGCTTCGACGTCCGGGAAGTACTTGTACAGCGTCGCCCGCCCGATGCCGACGTCCTTGGCGATCTGGGACATCGTCACGCCGGTCAGCCCATGCGCGGCGACCAGGGCCGCGGTGGCGTCCAGGACGGCCTCGCGGACCGCATCGCGGTGTGTGGCGATGGTCTGGCTCCAGAGTCGCGGCATGTCACTGATCATACGCTCTGGCTTCATGTGAGACAGTTGTATTGATCACGACATCTTGTATTGTAAAAATGCGGCCACCGGCGGCGGCCACCGGCCCCGCCCCCACGTCGCCACCGAGGCAGCCGCCATGGCTCGCCGCTACCGCACCTTGCGAGGTACCCATGAGCATCGTTGACGTGCCCGGCGCAAAGCTTCACTACGACATCCGGGGCAGCGGCCCGCTGCTCCTCCTGATCCCCGGAGCCAACGGCGACGCCCGCCCGTTCACGGCACTCGCCGAGCACCTGACGGCCCACTTCACCGTGGTCACCTACGACCGGCGCGGATTCTCCCGCAGCGCACTCGACGGTCCCCAGGACTACTCCCACCGCCTCGACACCGACGCCGACGACGCACGCCGTCTCATCGAACACACCGGCCACCGGACCGCGACCGTGTTCGGCACCAGCTCCGGCGCTCTCGTCGCCTTGCACCTGCTGGCACGGCACCCCGAGGCGGTCGGCCATCTCATCCCGTACGAGCCGCCGGCACTTCGGCTGTTGCGCGACGGCCGGCACTGGATCGACTTCTTCCACCAGGTCTACGACCTGTACCGCACCTCAGGCATCGCACCGGCGATGACACTGTTCCGCGAACGTACCTTCGTCGCCTCCGATGGCCACGCCATGGCCCGCGCCATGGACCTCGGCAACCCACAGGTCCGCGCCAACGCCACCTACTGGTTCGAACACGAGCTACGGCAGTACCCCGCCATCGCCCTCGACCTGAACACCGTCACCCGCCACGCCGACCAGGTCACTCCCGCCGCCGGACACCAATCGCAAGGACGCCCCTGCCATCAGGCCACCGCGGCACTCGGCACCCTGCTCGACCGGAAGCCGATCGAACTGCCCGGCGGCCACGTCGGCTTCGCCACTCACCCCGCCGAGTTCGCCGAGCGACTCCGCACCATGATCTAGCCGGAGAAGGCCGGGGTGCCGGGTTCGGGCGGCAGGCGTAGGGCGCGCGCGACGAACGAGATCGCGTGGTACCACCCGCACACCAGCAGGAGGTCGATGGCAGCCTCGTCGCCGACCGCGGCGATCAGCTCCTGCCATCGGTCGTCCCCAAGGTCACCGACGTCATGCAGCGCGTCCACGGCGTGGAGCACCGCGCGGTCGGCCGGGTCGGTCCAGCAGGTGTCGTCCGGAGTCCCCGTGGCGAGGGAATGGACCTGCTCGGCGTCGAGGCCGACCTTGTCCGCGAAGACCGCGATGTGGACGCCCCACTCGTACTCGGCCCCGCAGCGGGCGGTCGTCCGGTCGATCACCAGCTCCCGATGGCGCAACGACAGCGCCGATCGGCGTGACATGTAGTACCGCCCCCACTGGTGGATGCCCGCGGCTCGCTCCGGCCGGCGGGCGAAGATCCGGAACAGGGTGAGGGGCGGGCCCAGCGCTTGGAGGGCTTCGGCGGTTTCGGGGTCGTAGGGAGGCTCGACAGGCGTGAGACGCGGCACCGGCGTCTGCTTCGAAAAACGAGGCACGCGGGGACGCTAACATGAGTGCTTCGAAAATAGAAGCACGTAGCCGATCAAGCGCTCCTCGTTGACAAGGACAGGGATGGCCCGCGATTCAAACGACCGCTCGGGGACACCGCTGCCAGGCCGGCCGGTCCGTGGCTCTGCGACGGGCCGGCCGATCATGGCCCTGCTCGATCTGCTCGGCCGTCGGTGGACCCTGCGCGTCATCTGGGAGCTCGCGCAGCCCCCTGGGCCCACGTTCCGCGAGCTCCAGCAGCGATGCGACGGGGTCTCCTCCAGCGTGCTCGCCCAGCGCCTCGCCGAACTCGGTGAGGCGGGAATCGTCCACCGCACGGAACGCGGCTACGCCCTGACCGCCGATGGCCAGGATCTCGCCACCGACCTGACGCGACTCCACCACTGGGCCGACCGCTGGGCGACCCGCATGCGGCAGCGGCCCGCCCCGTGAACGGTTCGCCGGTCACCATCGTGCGGGCGCGTCTGCGGGCGTGTCTGCGGGGGTCGCCTAAAGCGGACTGATCTCGACGCGGTTGTCGTGGAAGACGGCGCCGCCGCCCATGTCGGAGTCGCGCTCGTCGACGGTCGCGTTGACCGTCGCGCCGCCGTTGAACTTCGCCCAGTGCCCCTTCGTCGTCGCCGCCACCCCGGGCCGTACGCGGTCGGACACCTGGGCGACGGCCTCGAACGACCCTCGGGAGTTCGACACCCGGATGCGCGCCCCGTCGGTGACACCGCGCGCGGCGGCGTCATCCGGGTGCACGTTGACCGTCGGGGCGCCCGTCCGCCGGCGCAGCTCCGGGTTGTTGCCGAACGTCGTGTTGAGGAAGTGGTGCGACGCCGCGGAGATGAGGACCAAACCGTCACCGGGGTCGGCGGGCGGGGTGTAGCCGGGCAGCGGGTCGAGCCCGACGCGGGTCGCCGGCTTCGAGTAGAACTCCAGCCGGCCCGACGTCGTCGGGAACCCGTCGGCGAACGGCAGGAACGGCCGGGCGACGTTCAGCCGGGCGAACCCCTGCTTGCGCAGCGCCTCCACGGTGATCCCGGCGAGCGACGGGTGCGGGAAGTCGATGAGCTGCCGCGCGAGGTCCTCGTCGGAGTCGTACAGGCTCGGCTCGGTCAGGCCCATCCGGCGGGCGAGGCGGCGGAACGTCTCCGACGTGGACAGGCACTCGCCGGGCGGTGCGACCGCGGGCTCGTTCCAGACCAGGTACAGGTGGCCGTACCCGGCGATGACGTCGAGGTGCTCGGTCTGCATCGTGGCGGGCAGCACGATGTCGGCGTAGTCGGTCGTGTCGGTCGGGAAGTGCTCCAGCACGACGGTGAACAGGTCCTCGCGGGCGAGACCCCGGCGCACCTTGGTCTGGTGCGGGTTGCTGCCGACCGGGTTCGCCGCGATGACGAACAGCGCCTTGACCGGCGGGTCGTCCACGTCGAGCAGACCCTCGCCGAGCCGCGTCATCGACAGGGCCCGGACCGGGTGCGGCAGCAGGTCGATCCGCACCAGCCCCGGCAGGTTCAGCTTGAAATGCCCGCTCGTCGAGTAGCACAGGCCGCCGCCGGGCAGCGCCCAGTCACCGGTCACGCCCGGCAGGCAGGCGAGCGCGCGCAGCGCCATGCCGCCGCCCGCGTGCCGCTGCATGCCCTGCGTGGCGCGGATCGCGGTGGGACGGGTCCGGGCGATCCGCTCGGCGAGCGAGACGATCCGCTCCTCCGGCAGGCCGGTGATCCGCGCGACGCGGTCCGGCGGGAACTCTTCTATCCGCGCCCGGAACTCCGCCCACCCGAACGTGTGCCGGTCGATGTACGCCTGGTCGTGCGCGCCCATCCGTACGATCACGTGCATCAGCCCGAGGGCCAGGGCCGCGTCCGTGCCGGGCAGCGGGGCCAGGTGCTCGTCGGCCTGCGCCGCCGAGCGGGTGCGCACCGGGTCGATCGCGACGACGTACGCGCCGTCGCGCCGGGCGTCCTGGATGAACTTCCACACGTGGTGGCCGCTGGTCAGCGGGTTGCTGCCCCACAGCAGGATCAGCTTCGAGCGGGCGAAGTCCTCCGGGTCCATGCCGCCGGCCGTGCCCAGGGTGTACTTCACGCCCCTGCTGCCGGCGATGGAGCAGATGGTCGGGTCGTGGATCGACGCGCCGAGCACGTTGAAGAACCGGCGGCCGGCGAACCCCTCGAGGCCCTGGATGTAGCCGAGGGACCCGGTGCCGTGGAACGGCCAGATCGCCTGCCCGCCGTACGTCTCCCGGATCTCACCGAGCCGCGAGGCGATCTCGTCGAGGGCCTCGTCCCAGCTGATCCGCTCGAACCGGCCCTCGCCCTTGCGCCCGACACGGCGCAGCGGATGCAGGATCCGGTCCTCGGCGCGGGTCTGCTCGAGGTAGCGGTTGACCTTCACACAGAGCGCCCCGCGGGTCACCGGGTGGGCCGGGTTGCCGCGCATGCTCACGGCCTCGCCGTCCTCGACGTTCACCACCCAGGAGCACGCGTCCGGGCAGTCCAGCGGGCACGCGCCCAAGACCTTGTTCAACACGGTCCTTCAGGACTTTGTTGGGAAATGTGTGTTATAGGCATCTTGGTCGGATCATACGGCCAGATTGAGGTTAGCCAGGTGGGAGGTTCTGGCCTTGCAGAGCGGGGGTCCCGGTGAGTGATGCGTCGAATCGATCGTTTCTGGTGTATCACGGCGTGCTAGCGCCGCCAGGTAGGGGTCGGCGCTAGTCGGGGTGTTTCTGCTGGTCGATGTACTCCTTGATGATCGATAGTGGGGTGCCGGCGCAGGAGGCGGCGAAGCAGGACGGGGACCAGAAGTGATCGCCCCACAGGTGCTTGCGGATGTGGGCGGGGAACTCCTGGCGGAGGCGGCGGGCGGAGACGCCCTTCAGTGAGTTGACCAGGTTGGACAGGGCAACCTTGGGCGGGTAGTGCGCGAGCAGTCGGGTTCGCTGTTGAATTCGTGGAGTCGCGCACCGACGTCGGCATGCACTTGTAGGGTCACTGACCGTGAAGTTGGTGGTGCGGGTGAAGCTGCTGCCGACGCCCGAGCAGGCGGCGGCGCTGGCGGCGACGCTGCATGCCTGCAACGCGGCTGCGAATCGGGTGTCGGTCACGGCGTTCGAGCAGAGGGTGTTCTCCCGGGTCCGGCTGCAGAAACTCCTGTACGCCGAGGTGAAATCGTGGGGGTTGTCCGCACAGCCAGCGTTGCATGTGATCCGTAAGACCGCCGACGCCTACACCGCGCTGCACGCCCTGATCGACGCCGGGCTGCTCGGCCCCGAAGGGTCCAAACGGCGGCGCAAGGCCACCTGTAAGCCGATCGAGTTCCGCCCAAGCGCCGCTCAGCCGTTCGACGACCGCTGCCTCAGCTGGCAATACGACGCCCGGACGGTGTCGATCTGGACCACGGCGGGCCGGCTGCAGGGCATCTGCTTCACCGGCAAACCGTCTCACCTGAAGACACTGGCCGAGCACCGCAAGGGCGAAACCGACCTGGTGCTCCGGGACGGCACCTGGTTCCTGCACGCCACGTGCGAGATCGCACAGGCCACCCAGTATGAACCGGCCGATTGGATCGGCGTGGACCGGGGGATCGAGAACCTGGCCACCACCAGTGATGGGGACAACCATCAGGGCCAGGCGCTGAAGCGGTACCGGCGGGCCCAAGCGCGCCGAAGGGCCGAACTCCAGGCCAAGAAGGCCGCCGGATCCAGGTCGGCCGCACGGCGGCTGGCCAAACGCCGGCAGCGGGAGACCCGGCACGCTACCAACGAGAACCACAAGATCAGCAAGCAGATCGTGGCCGATGCCCAACGCACCGGACGCGGCATCGCCGTCGAGCAACTCGACGGGATCCGCGACCGGGTCCGGCTCAAGCGGCACCAGCGGGCCACGCTCTCGTCCTGGCCGTTCCACCAGCTCGGCACCTTCCTGCACTACAAGGCCCGCCGGGCCGGGGTGCCGTACCTCGAGGTGGACGCGCACTACACCTCCCAGACGTGCCCTAACCCGTGGTGCGGGCACGTCTCCCGCAAAAACCGCCCCACCCGGGGCCGATTCCTGTGCGTCGCGTGCGGGCTCGCTGGCCTGGCCGACGACATCGCCGCCGTGAACGTCCGCCAGCGGGCGCGCACGGCGTGGGCATTCGTCACCATGCCCGACCCCGATCCCAAGCCTTCCAGCCGGGACCGAGGTGATGCGCCCCCGACACGACAGCCAGCCGCGACGGGGAGCGCGACAAGGCGTGACCACCGGGCCTCCAAGCCCGATCGTTCACGGCCGAGAAGGTGACACCTCCCCCTCGAAGTGCTCGGCCAGGTAGGCCTCGAGGTCGGGGCCGTCGGTGTTGGTGAGGACGTGTCGGAGCCAGGCACGCCGCTCGAAGTCGGTCACGGCCAGTTCCCATACGCACCCGATCGCGGGGGTGGGGTGCGGCCGCATGGCGCCGAGGCGGTTCGGCAGCGTGGAGAAGATGCGCTGGTGGACCTCGTTCTCCCCGGCCCACCAGTGGTAGAGGACGAACGCGTAGTCCGGGGCGTCATGCACGATGACGAAGCCGACGCCGTACCGGTCGATATCGTACGGATCGTCGCCGCCGCTGTGCGCCGCCGGGCTCGGCAGCGCCGTGGGGATCAGCAACTCTGCGGTCTTCACCAGCTCGGGCCGGGGACGCTCGCCCTCTGCGGCGATGCCGTAGAACTTCAGCCGCCAGCCGGCCGACTCGTCCAGCTTCAGGAAGCTGATCGGCCGGGGTCGATAGGCGCCGGTCCTGGTGATCGTGGTCTCGGTCACGGCTCCTCCTGGGGCAGGTGCTCGACATCAGTTATACCTGTCAGGAGTGTTCAGAGTAGACGCCCATTACCGCGTCGAGCATTACGCTAAGCCCTCATGAAGAGCGCCTGGGTCCCCCGGTGGCGCAAGGTCTGAGCCGGTAGGTCAGCCGGTCAGGACGGCCTGGGTCTGGGTGGTCTGGGCGACGCGGCGGCCCTCGGCGTCGTACAGGTCGGTCTGTACGACGATGGTCGTCCGGCCGGTGTGCAGCGGCCGGGCCACGGCGCGTACCTCGCCGTTCCGTACGCCCCGGAAGAACCGCGTGCTCGTCTCGACCGTGGTGGTGTTCGCGCCCGGTGGCAGGTTGAGGAAGGCGCAGGCGGCGCCGACGCTGTCGGCGAGGGTGATGAGGGCGCCGCCGTGCATCACGCCGCCGGCGGTGCAGCGCTCCGGGGCCCAGGGGAGCCGGCCGGTGACCTCCTCGGCGGATGCCGAGTCGATCACCAGGCCGGTGGTCCCGGCGAACGGCATGGCGGCCAGGAGGTCGTCAGGAGAGATCATGACGACAGTGTGCCGATAGAGGGCGCGATGTCCACTACCCGCCGGGTAATCGACCGTCAGCCGCCGACGAGGTCGAGGGCGACCGCGGCGCTCCAGGACTGGGGCCTGCTGCCCAGCGGGTGTGCGGTGAACGGCTCGTAGTACTCCGCGAAGACGCCGTCGGTGAGCTGGTAGAGGGCGACCTCGCGGAGCCGTTCCGCCGCGTCGTGCTCCCCGGAGCGCTCCAGGCCCCAGATGATCAACAGGTTCATCGGTGGCCACTGCGGGCCGCGCCAGTAGCGGGCGGCGTCGAACTCGGGCGCCTCCGGGCTCGTGCTCGGAGGCAGGGGATAGGCGAGGTCGGGGTTTCCGCACCAGGCGGGGGACAGCAGCAGGTCCACCAGGCGGCGCCGGCGCTCCGCGTCCAGTCCGCCGGACAGGAGCGCCGCGAACCCGGCGATGGTCTTGGTGCGCAGGGCCGTGTCCGTGCGCAGATCGACGTCGGCGGCGAACCCGTCCTCGTCGGTCGTGCCGAGCACGCCGCGCCGGAACCGCTCGGCGTAGCCGAGCAGCTCGTCGGTGGCGCCCAGGCCGAGCTCGTCGGCGACCCGCGCGAGATCCTCGTTCGCGGCCGCGAAGATCGCGCTGGCGAACACGTCGGCGACCCGGAAGCTGAGGGATTTGCGGGCCAGTTCGTCGTCGTAGCGCGCCTGCCGGAGCTCCTCGATCAGCCACTGGTACTTGACGTAGTCCGCGTCGGTCGGACGCTGCGACTGCTCGCCCAGGGCCGCCAGGTCGGACCGGCGGAACGGCCGGAACCCCGGCTCGGGGACGACGTCGGCGTAGGGGGTGTCCCAGCGGGGGGAGTTGTCCATCCCGCTCTCCCAGCCGTGGTAGATCATCAGCAGCCCCCGGCCGTCCGCGTCGCGGTGCTCCGCCAGGTAGCGGTGCCAGGTGAGCAGCTTCGGCCACAGGATGCGGATCCGGGCGATGACGTCGCGCCGCCCGGCGGCGTCGGAGCTCCGCGCCGCGTCGAGGATCCGGCGCAGGGCGAGCGCGTGGACCGGTGGCTGGATCAGGCCGCTGGTCGCGGCGTGGTCCGGTGCGTGGGGCGAGGTCTCCTTCGACGCCCACCGGTCGGGGCCCGGCTCGTACAGTGGGGCGTTGGCGGAGAAGACGATGTGCGGGACCATGCCGTTGCCCCACTGCGCGGCGAACAGCGTCTCGAGCTCGGTCAGTGCACGGCTCGCCGACATCCGTGCCAGGCCGACGGCGATGAAGGCGGCGTCCCAGCTCCACATGTGGGGGTAGAGCCGGGGTGCGGCGACGGTGTGGAGTCCCCGGTCGTTGCCGCGCAGGACCTCCGCGGCCCGTGCGGCGACTTCGGCGCGGCTCAGTCGGTTCACCACCCAGAGCCGATGGCGTTCGTGTCCCGGTCTCTCGCTGTCCGACATCTCGATTTCTCCGCGCGGGGAACTTTGTCCGGCATTGTGGCTACTTCGTCCGTGATCATGGACATAGTAGGCCCATGCCGATCCTGCGCCGTCCTTCCGGGCGTGACAAGTGGCGCGCCTGTAACCGCTGTGTAACTTTCGTAATCGACCGGAAACGTCTCGGTCGGTCAGGCGCGCAACGGCTCCGCGGCGGCGATCCGGGCATCGACGACCTCGGGGGAGAAGGCCCGGTCGATGACCATGGACGCCGCGCCCACCACGCCGGCGCGCGAATCCAGGCGTCCCTCGCCGATGTGCAGCCCGCGCGTCGAGCGGTACTGCACGCCCCGGAACACCGTCTCGCGGATCTCTCCCACCAGATGCTCCCCGGCGCCCGCCAGCGACCCGGCGATGATCAGGGAGCCGGGGTTCACCACGCTCACGACCACCGCCAGGACGTCGCCGAGCGCGCGCCCGGCCTCCCGCGTCAGCCGTACCGCCTCCGGATGGCCGGCCAGCGCCAGCCGGGCGACGTCGGAGGAGTCGCGGACCGACGGGTCGGACGCGGCCAGCTCGCGCGCCAGCGCCGCCCCGCTCGCCACCGCGGCGAGACAGCCCCGGCGACCGCAGGAGCACACCGCGTCGTCACGGCCCGGCACCCGGACGTGTCCGATCTCGCCCGCCGCGCCGCCGACGCCGCGCAGCACGCGGCCGTCCTCCACGATCCCGGCGCCGATGCCGGTCGCCACCTTGACGAGGAGGACCGGCGGCGAGTCGGGGCCCGCGGCGGTGTACTCGCCGAGCGCCATGACGTTGGCATCGTTGTCCAGCATGACCGGACCGGGGAACTCGGCGGCGATCGCGGCCGGAATGTCGTACCGCTCCCACCCCGGAGCGATCGGGGTCTGGACCGTACGGCCCGTGCGCACGTCCACCGGGCACGGCAGGCCGACGCCCACGCCGCACACCTCGGCGACGGACCGGCCGCAGTCGGCGAGGAGCTCCCGGAACCGATCCATCACCCAGGCGAAGGCCTTCTCCGGCCCTTCGGAGCTGAGCATGCGGCCGGTGGTCTCGCCGAGCGCCCGGCCGGCGAGGTCTGTCACCGCGACCCGGCCGTGCGTCGCCCCCAGATCCGCGGCGAGCACCACGGCGGACCCTTCGTCGATCTCCAGGAGACTGGGGCGGCGGCCGCCGGTCGAGGCGTCGACACCGCCCTCGCGCACGTAACCGGCGCTCACCAACTGGTCCACGCGCTGCGCGACCGTTGAGCGGGCCAGCCCGGTCAGCTCCATCAGATCGCGCCGGGTGCGTGCCGCACCGGACCTGATGAACCGCAGAAAGTGCCCGGCCGAGAGCGCGCTGACGTTCGGCATGCCGTCGACCCTCCCCTCGGCGGCGCGCGCCGGGCCCGGGCGAGTGACGTCGCCGCGGGCGAGATGCGCCGTACCCGGATTTTCCCACGACCCGCCAACCCGCCGCGCCGGTCGCGTCCCGCGTCATCGTGTCGACTACCTCACAGGTAATCGCCGTAAGGCGGCCGTGGCGGATAGCGTCTGATCATCATGGTCACCGCCACAACCACGCGACCCGTCGGCGATCTGCTGCGCGACTGGCGTCGCCGCCGCCGGCTCAGTCAGCTGGAGCTCGCCCTCGAGGCCGACGTCTCCACGCGCCACCTCAGTTTCGTCGAGACGGGCCGCTCGCATCCCAGTCGCGAGATGGTCCTGCGTTTGGCCGAGCGGCTCGACGTGCCGTTGCGCGAGCGCAACGACCTGCTCATCGCGGCGGGGTACGCACCCGTGTACGCGCAGCGCTCGATCGACGCCCCGGAGATGGGCCCGGCGCGCCAGGCCCTCGTCCGGGTCCTCGACGGGCACGAGCCGTACCCCGCGATCGTGGTCGACCGGTTCTGGAACCTGGTGATGGCCAACAACGCCGCCATGCTGTTCCTGGAGGACGTGCCCGACGAGCTGGTCCGGCCGCCCGTCAACATCCACCGGCTCGCCCTGCACCCGATGGGACTGTCGGCGCGCGTGGTCAACCTGCCTGAGGTGCGGGCGCACCTGGTCGGCCGGATGGCCCGCCAGGTGTCGCTCACCGGCGACCCGGAGCTCGCCGCGCTGCACGAGGAGACGAAGGCCTACGGTCCCGACGTCGACGAGGACGCCGTCCACGAGCCCGCGCACGACATCGCGCTGCCCACGATCCTCCGGTACGGCGACCGGGAGCTGAGCTTCTTCAGCACGGTGACGACGTTCGGCGCGGCGGCCGACGTCACCCTCGCCGAGCTCGCCATCGAGGCGTTCTTCCCGGCGGACGACGAAACGGCGGCGGTGCTGCGCGAACGCGCGGAGTCGGGCGCGTAGACCGGCGGCGTCGGCTCGCGGGTCGGCGACGTCGGGCGAGTGGGGCCCGGCGGCGTTGTCGGCTCGCGGTCCGCGTCGGCGGGTTCGCGCGTCGGTGGTGTCGGGCGGGTGGGACCGCCGGAGCCGGCGGATCGCGGTCGACGTCGGCAGGCTCGTGGGTCGGCGGTGTAGACGGTCGGCTCGCGGTCGAGGCTCGTGGGTCAGGGTGTGGCTGGTCGGCTCGCGGTCAGCGGTCCGGCGCGTCGTAGTGGATCCGGTCGGCCGGGACACCCCGCTCCTGCAGGTTGGTCACGGTGCGCGAGACCATTCCGGCCGGTCCGGCGACGTACACGTCGCGGCCCGACCAGTCCTGGAAACGGCCGAGGACGTCCGACACGAGCCCCCGTACGCCGTCGAAGTCGGGGTCCTCCGAGACGACGGGCACCACCACGAGCCGCGCGTGCCGTTCGGCAAGCGCCCGGAGAGCGGGCAGGTCGTACAGCTCGGCCGGCGTACGGGCGCCGACGAACAGCCGGACCTCGCGTTCTCCCTCGGCCCGGAGCGCCTCCTCCGCGAGGGCCTTCAGCGGGCCGAGCCCGGTGCCGCCCGCCACGCACAGGATGTCGCGGCCGGACTCGGCGTCGAGCACCATCGAGCCCGCCGCCCGCCCGAGCAGGAGCGCGTCACCCACCGCGGTGTGGCGGACGAGTGCTCCGCTGACCCAGCCGGCCGGGAGCGCCCGCACGTGGAAGCGCAGCAGCCCGTCCTCGCCCGGGGCGTTGGCGATCGAGTACGACCGCCAGACCCGGGGCCACCGGGCGGCCTGAACGGTGACGTACTGCCCCGCGCGGTACGGCAGCGGCTGGCTCGGCCGTACGGTCAGCACCGCGATGTCCGAGGCGCGCCGCTCGTGCTCGACGACCTCACCGATCCACCAGGGCGGTGTGTGCTCGGCGTCCTCCTCGGCAGCCTGGATCATGATCGCGGCCGCCGTCGTGAACATCGCCGTCCAGGCCGCCTCCATCTCCGCCGTCCACGCCTCGCCCGCGTACGCGCGGAACGTCGCCAGCATCGCCCGTCCCATCGCGTCGTAGTGCGCGGGGGCGATGCCGAACTTGCGGTGGTCCCGCCCGAGCCGGGACAGGAAGTCGGTGAAGGTGTCCGGGCTGTCGAGGCTCCCGGTGATCTGGGCGAGGGCGCGGAACATGCGTTCCCGTTGCGCGGCCATGCCCGGCGGAAAAAGCGTGCGAAGTCGTGGGTTCTCTGCGAAGAGCCGTCCGTAGAAATATGAAATGCCCTTTTCTGCGTACGGCTCGATGAGAGCGTAGATTTCCTTGATCACCTCAGGTTTCAGCGACTCCACGGATTTCACGGCTGTTCCTGTCACTCGTCCCCACATGGTCCCCGTCCAGCGAGTTTCGCATCTCACCAGGGAGAACATCAACCTCTTGGAGCGGGCTAATTCCGAGATGTACGAACGGTAATCGAATGTGGATTACGCGTAATCAGAGAGTCATTGCGAGTGAACCGCACATACCGATCGGTATGAAACCGACTAGGCCGTGCGCCTGGCTGCATACGGGGAACGATAGAAGAAATATCTACGGGTTTGAAGAAATCTCTACTTCTGATCTCCCCCGAGTACGGAAGGATGTTCCCCGCGACTCCCCATCCCCGGCCGTACGGTCGGGTGCCGAGGAGTCGGGCAGGCCGGGCGCGCCACGCGTCGCGAGCGGCCGCCCATCGGCTCCGTCATGCGCCATGATGACCCAGAGCAACAACGACATCGCCGAAGGCGTTCGGGAGGAGGCCCCGGGATGGCAGGGGCGACGTACGGCACGGGGCCCGCGCTCATCGGAATCACCACTGACCTGGAGCCCGCGCGCTGGAGCGACTGGGTACGCGAGGCGGCGCTGCTGCCCGTGTCGTACCTGCGCGCGCTCGAACGCGCACGGGCCGTCCCCGTGCTCATTCCGCCGTCCATCCGCGCCGCCGTCTCGGTGCACGTCGAACGCCTCGACGGCCTCGTCATCGCGGGCGGCGCCGACCTCGACCCCGGCCTGTACGGCGAGGTGCGGCACGACCGGACCGGCGCGCCGCAGCCGCAACGCGACCGGTTCGAACTCGCGCTGCTGCGCGCCGCCGTCGAGAACGACGTGCCCTTCCTCGCGATCGGGCGCGGCATGCAGGTGCTCAACGTCCTCCAAGGAGGCAGCCTGGTCCAGCACCTGCCCGACGTCGTCGGCGGGGACGCCCACTCCCCGGCCTCCGGCCGAGTGGGCGCCCACCGCGTCCAGATCAGCGCCTCCAGCACCCTGGGCCGGATCCTCGGCGAGCAGGTGGAGGTGCCGACACGGCACCACCAGGCCGTCAAGCGCCTCGGCAAGGGACTCGTCGCCGTCGCCTGGACCGAGGACCAGGTCGTCGAGGCGGTGGAGTTGCAGGGGCACCGGTTCGGCATCGGCGTGCAGTGGCATCCCGAGGAGAGCGATGACCTCCGCCTCTTCGAGGCGTTGGTGCGCGCGGCGACCGAAGGCCGCCTCTGAGCCCTCCGGCCGACGCCGCCCCGGTGAGCCCTCCGGCCGATGTCGCTTCGATGGACCCCCGATCTTCCCGATAGGCTCGAGCGAGCCGGACGCGGAGGTCGGACCGATGAGCTATGAGTCGTACGAGCGGCTGCGGATCGACTGGGCGCGCGAGGGCGTGCTCCGGGTGACGATCAGCGCCCCCGAGCGGCTCAACGCCGTCGACGCGACCGGCCATCGCGAACTCGCCCAGATCTGGCGCGACGCCGACGCCGACGACGAGGTGCGCGCCATCGTCATACGCGGAGCCGGCACGGCCTTCTCCGCAGGCGGGGACCTCGCCATGATCGAGGACATGATGGCGGACTTCGACGTCCGCTCCCGGGTCCTGCGCGAGGCCCGCGACATCGTCTACAACGTCCTCAACTGCGGCAAGCCGATCGTGAGCGCGATCCAGGGACCCGCCGTCGGCGCGGGCCTGGCCGTCGCCCTGCTCGCCGACATCTCGGTCGCGGGCCGCACCGCGCGGATCATCGATGGCCACACGCGCCTCGGCGTGGCCGCCGGCGACCACGCCGCCATCGTCTGGCCGCTGCTGTGCGGCATGGCCAAGGCCAAGTACCACCTCCTGCTCTGCGAGCCGCTCACCGGCGAGGAGGCCGAGCGCATCGGCCTCGTCAGCCTCTGCGTCGACGACGACGCCGTCCACGAGAAGTCCCTGGAGATCGCCGGACGGCTCGCCGACGGGGCCGCCCAGGCGATCGGGTTCACGAAGTACGCCCTGAACAACTGGCTGCGCATGGCCGGGCCCGCATTCGACGCCTCGCTGGCCCTGGAGTTCTACGGCTTCGCCGGTCCCGACCTGCGCGAGGGCGTCCGCGCCCTGCGCGAGAAACGCCCGCCGAGCTTCTGAGTCAGTCGCTCGGCGCGGACAGGCCCAGGAAGCGGGCGACGAGCCGCGCCAGGCGCTCGGCGACGACCTCGGCCGGATCCGTCGGCAGCATGACGTGGCTCATCGTCAGGCGGATGACCGCGTCGGCGAGCTCGGTCACCTCCGTCGCGTCGAGCTCCGGCCACTGGCGTACGGCATGGCTGACGATGCGCTCTCGCGCGGCGAACAGCACCGGCTCGGCGCGCGTGGTCATCAGGGGGAGCAGGTCCTCGCTGCCCTCACCGGTCAGCGTCGTCTTCTTCAACGGGTCGTCGGCGGCGGTCCGCAGCGTGTACGACACCGCGGCCGCGACCGCCGAGTACAGGTCGTCGTGGTCGGACAGCGCCGCGTCGACGCCGTCGAGATACCGCTCGTTCTCCCGCAGGGTCAGCGCCTGAGCCAGCCCCCACTTGTCGCCGAACTCGTTGTACACCGTCTGCCGGCTGACCCCCACCGCGTCCGCGACGTCCTGCATCCGGACCCGCCGGAACCCACGCTCGATGATCAACCTTGCGGCGGCATCGAGGAGGTCGTCGCGGAGCCGGCGGTGTTGCTGCATACCCCCAGAATCTCAGAGACGACAGCGCCGGAACATCCTTGTCATCCGGGCGGCGGTCTGATGCGTCCTTCTGAACGTCGGCAGGAACGAGGAGAGAGACGTCATGAAGGTGTGGCCCCCGGGCAAGCACGACCGCCCGGCGTCCCGCGCGCTCGGCCGGAATGAGCCGCGCCGCCACGGATCCGACCTCGCCGGCTGGGCCATCCGCGACGAGAAGCTGCTGGTGGAGACCAAGTTCGGCGGCGACATGGAGCTCTATCGCGCCTGGAGGGACCGCCTGTGGAGTGAGATGCACGATGCCGTGCACCATTCCCGGCCGGTACGGAAGGCCAGCGATGACGAGGAATATGTCGTAATGAAAGCCTTCGGTGGTGACTGGGCGCAGTACCGTGTCTGTCGTGACCGACTCCGCGAGGAGCTGTGGCAGATCATGAAGGTCACCGACCGGCGCTGAGCGCCCCACAGACCGCCGCGTGGCCGGGGTCATCCCCCCGATCCCCGGCCGCGCGGCCCTGACCTGCGAAAACATCGCCCAAGGTCAACATGCAGATCCCCGGTTCACCGCCTTGATCGTCTAAAGAGGCGATCGATGCAGGTCAGAGCGGTCCACCCGGAAGAAGCGGTACGGATGGTTCGGGGCGTCACGCGTAACGGTCGCAACGTTGCGGATGGGGCTTCGAGGGCCTGGTGGACGCATGTGGGATAGCGCTTTGCTCCTAGGTAACGCCAGACCGACGCTCCGATATGTATAGCTCTGCGTCGACCAGTTTTCCCGGTGGGCCGGACGTGTAGCTCGAAGAAGCGAATTCCCGGTCGGCTTGCCGAGGTCGGACCCCCGCCTGACCTCTACCGTGTCAAGGTAGCGCCGGGTATCCGGTGACCTGTGGTGATGCGTGAAAGTGCAGGTCAGGGTCCTCGATAAGGGGTAGTTGAGCGACGTTCGGCGACGTTGCGGGAAGTGGCCGTCGCCCATTCATCGCCCAACCCTTGGTCGGGAGTTCGATCATGGTTTCTGGAAGCCTCGAGGTGTCGGTCGCCGGTTCCGAGGGTCGACGCGGTGACCAGCTGATCCGCTGGACGACAACGCTCAGCGTGGTCGTGCTGGCCGTGATCGCGGCGATCGTGCCGTATCGGCACATGTACCTGCTGGTGCGGCGGTATGGAGAGACGCCGTGGACCGCTGTCCTGCTTCCGATCTCGGTCGATGGCATGATCGTCACCTCGTCGATGTCTCTGCTCATGGACTCGCGTTGCCATCGGCGGAGCGGGCCACTGCCCTGGGCGCTACTGCTCATCGGTAGCGCCGCCAGTTTGGCGGCGAACGTGGCGGTGGCTGAACGTTCGGTGGTCGGTCGGCTGATCGCCGCCTGGCCGTCCTGTGCTCTGATCGGCTCGTATGAGCTGCTGATGCGCCAGGTCAGGAATGCAACCTCACAGAGCCAGTGGGGTGCTTCAGAGGAGCCTCATATGGACTTGGTGACCGATCGCGCCGGTCCGGACAGGCCCGCATACAAAGCCGCGACGCCGACCGAAGGTGTTTGTTACCCGGCTCATACGGACGGGCTCGAGGAGTGCATAGCCTCATATGAGGCTCATATCATCGGAGACGATCTGTCGGATGGCTCATACGAGTTTCATACGGGGCACCCCGATGCGATGGTGTGCCCTGTCTTGACCAACACGACTCCGGAACAGCGCGGAGCGCAAGCACGTCTGTCGGTACGTGAGGGGCGGGCGACACCGGATCAGGTGACGTCGACGTAGATGGCCCGGCCGTGGTCAGGAGACCTCCGGTCAGGGCACCAGGGTGGGCGGTTCGCCGGGGAGGATGCCGGGGCCTGGGGTACGCAGGCCGTCCAGGACGACCTGGAGGTTGCGGTCCCACTGGCCGGCGCCCGCCTGGAGGCCCAGGGTATGGGAGCCGGTTGAGGACGCGGCGACCATGAGGAACGCCACGTCCTCCCAGGTCACGTCCGTGCGCATCGCTCCGGCCTGCTGTGCTCGCTCCACCAGGAGGTGGATGCGGTCGCGCAGCTCAGCTCGGGAGTGGTCCAGAACGTTGCCGAGGCGCTTGTTGACGTCGCACAGCTCGTTACGAAGGTGGATGTAGGACAGGGCGAACCTCGTGAAGCCCGCCCAGGGGTCCGGATCGGCCAGTGCCTCGTCACCCTCGGCGACGATCTCTCCCAGCACCTCGCCGAGGACCGCCTCGAGCAGGGCCTCGAGGGAGCCGGTCCGGCGGTAGAACGTGCCGATGCCCACACCGGCGCGGCGCGCGATCTCGTGGGCAGTGATCTCGCCGCCCTCGGCGGCGGCCTGACGGGCGGCGACGACGAGGCGTTCCACGTTGCGCCGGGCATCGGCGCGCGGGCGTCGGCCCGAGCCGTCGTCCAGGAGCCGGTCCACCGCGGGTGCTGTTGTCGTCATGTGACCAGTCTAGCAATAAGTGGACGGATCTAGTCCGATTAAAGTGGACGCAAGGCGTCCACTTGCATTAGCGTGATCCGGACACACCCCGTCCACTTAGCTTCTGAAAACGCGAGGTCGGTCATGCCCAAGATTCCGCCAGGCCCGATGAAGATCACGGCGCTGGCCGCCGGGTTCGTCATGGCGAGCCTGGACGCCACGGTGATGCAAGTCGCCGGAGCCACGATCCAGGAACGTCTGCACGCCTCCCTCTCCCAGCTCACCTGGGCCGTGGACGGCTACGTTCTTACCTTCGCCGCCCTGCTGATGCTGGCCGGTGGCCTGGCGAACCGGGTGGGCGCGAGACGGGTCTACATGTGGGGCATGGGGATCTTCGGCGTCGCGTCGCTGGCCTCCGCGCTGGCGCCGAGCATCGAGGTCCTCATCGCGGCGCGGCTTCTGCAGGGGGCCGGGGCAGCGCTGTTCATGCCGAGTTCGCTCGCGCTGCTGGTCCGGGCTTTCCCCGACGCGCGCGAACGCACCAAGGTGCTGGGCGTCTGGTCGGCGATCGTCTCCCCGTCCATGGCGCTGGGCCCCACGGTCGGCGGCATCATGGTCGGCGCGTTCGGCTGGCCGAGCATCTTCCTGATCAACCTGCCGGTCGGTATCGCAGGCATGCTCCTAACCCGCCGGTACATCACCGGGACGGAGGGCGACGCCCGGCCGCTGGCGGCTCCCGGGCACGCCGCCGTCATCGTCGGGCTGGCCGGCATCAGCTTCGCGCTGATCGAGGGGCCGCAACTCGGCTGGAACTCGGTCCCGGTGATCGGCGCTATCGCCGCCGCGACGCTCGCCGCCATCCTGCTCATCGGCCGCGAGCGCGGCACCGACAACCAGGTGATGCCCTGGGCGCTGTTCCGCGGCGCGCGCTTTGCCGGCGCCAACGCCGTGGGTTTTCTGTTCAACGCCGCGTTTTTCGGCTCGCTGTTCATGATCGGCCTGTATCTCCAGCACGCCCGCGGCGCGAGCCCGTTCCAGGCCGGGCTGGAGATCCTGCCTCTGACGATCTTTATCCCGGTCAGCAACATCGGCTTCGCCCGCGTCTCCGGGCGCGTCGCGGCCGGTCCGCTGCTGGCCGTCTTCTTCCTGGTCGCGGGGGTCGCATCGCTGGCACTGGTCGCGCTTTCGCCCTCCACCCCATACTGGATGCTGGCCGTCGTCCTCGGCCTGACCAGCATCGCGGGCGGCTTCATCTCCCCCGCCATAACGGCGGCCACGGTGAACGCGGCGGGCACCCAGCACGCCAACACCGCCGGTTCGGTCCTCAACGCCAATAGGCAGTTCGGCTCCCTGGTCGGCATCGCCTCCATCGGCGCCGTCCTGGCCGTCACCCCCGGCTGGACCTCCGGAGCGGCCGTGTCGTTCCTCCTGGTCGGCGCCTCCTACATCACCGGGGCCCTGATCGCCTGGCGTCTCATCCACCTGCCCGAACGCCGCGAGGCCACCGTCGCGACCGCGGCCACCGCGTCCGGACCGGCCCCCAAACCGAAGCCCCACCACGCCCGAGAGGCGTCCCGGCCGGGCCGGTCACACCCGTAGCCCCAGGCGATCTCGGCCTGCTGACGGCGGGGGCAGCGCTGGCCTCGGCATCCTCGGCAACTTGATGGTCAAACACGCTCATTCACCGCCATCTGGGGGCCGCCGGCCGCTTTCGCCTCGGCCGGCGCACGGTACAGCGTGGCGACCGAGGGCGCTTGCCCGCGTTCTTACCCGAGGTGATCGCGAGTTTTCCGGCGATCTCGGGGACCGGGACCCCCTTGGCGCGCAGCGCCTGGGCGAAGTCAGCATGTCCTCATCGATCACCTTGGGGCGACCGCTGTGCTTGCCCTTGGCCGCGGCGATCTGCTGAGCCGGAACCTTGGATATCGGATCGGCGAGGGCATGATCCGCGAGCGCCGTAGCACCGCCGCCGGCCTAATCCACGAGTTTCGAAGAGCCGCCTAAATGGTCGTCGGAACATTCGGGTGAGACAGAGCGACAAATTCCCGCACGGCACAGGGTTGGCACGGAGGTCACCGGGGGTGTCGGCGGCAGAAGCAGCGCACGCGCTCATGCGAAGTGATGGAGCCGGGTGAGGGGAAGCGCAGCGGAGGGAGAGTAGCCCGTGGGGCGTCCGTCGACCAGGACGGCGGTGCCGTCGCGGGGAACCTGTACGTGGGGGACGGTGTGGTTGCGGACCATGTCCGCGCGGGTCAGGTGGCGTGCTCCGGACACGGCCGCGTACGTCGCCCCGGGGACCAGGGATCGGCGTGCCTTGGAGTCGGAGAGGGCTTCGTTCGCGACGAAGACGGTGGACAGGGTGCGGGGGGCGGCTCCGGTGCCGCCGAAGAAGGCCCGGTAGCGGCGGGGCTGGGCGAGCCTGGTGGAGCCCGTTCCTGCTCCGCTCACTCCCCAGGCAACGAAGCCGGATTTGATCACCATGTCGGGTTTGGCGCCGAACCAGGCCGGATGCCAGAGGACGAGGTCGGCGAGCTTGCCGGGGGCGATGCTGCCGATCTCGTGCGCCATGCCGTGCGCGATGGCCGGATTGATCGTCACCTTCGCCAGGAAGCGCAGGACGCGTTCGTTGTCGTGGCCGCCGGAGGAACCGGCTTCCACCTTGGCCCGCGCCGCGAGTTGCCAGGTTCGCCGTAGGGTCTCGCCGATCCGGCCCATGCCCATGGAGTCGGAGTTGATGATGCTCACCGCGCCGAGGTCGTGCAGCGCGTTCTCCGCCGCGATCGCGTGGGCGCGGATGCGGCTCCGGGTGGTGTCGACGTCCCCGGGTGACAGCGCCTGCTGCCGGTGCACGGTCATCGTCATCGGGAACAGCTCTTCGACGGTGTTGACCGTGTACGGAATCGTCGGGGTCGTGGAGGATGGCAGGACATGCGCGTGGCCGAGGATCTCGAGCAGGTCGGGGTGCCCGCCGCCGCCTTCGACGTGGTAGGCGTGCACGGTGCGGCCGCGGGTCGCGGACAGGGTGTCGGCGAGCAGGCCGGATTCGTTCAGCGAGTCCGTGTGCAACGCCACCGGCACGTCGCCGGCGTCGGCGACGTCGAGACACGTGTCGACCACCGCGGGCTGGGCGCCGAAGTCCTCGTGCACCTTGAACCCACCGGCGCCGGCGAGCAGCGCGGCCTTCAGCGACGCCGGGTCGGTCGACGATCCGCGGGCCAGGAACGCGACGTTGAGCGGGACGTCGCGCCACGCCTCGACCATGAGTCTCAGGTGGCGGGCCGGGTTCACGCCGACATCCCACACCCCGCCGATGCCCATTCCCACGATCGTGGTGACGCCCGCCGAGAGCGCGCCTTCCAGGAGCGCCGTACTGGACAGGTGCACATGGGAGTCGACGGCCCCGGGGGTGGCGATGAGTCCCTCGCCGGGGATGATCGCGGTGTGCGGGCCGACGATGAGGTCCAGGTCGTCGACGGCGTCGGGGCTGCCCGCCCGGCCCACCGCGACGACCCGGCCGTCCTTGACACCGATGTTGGTCTTCACGACTCCGGCCAGCGGATCCAGCAGCAGGACATTGCTCACCAGCAGGTCCAGCCGGGAGTCGCCGGCCCGGCTGGTGGCCAGCAGCCCTTCGCGAACGGTCTTGCCGCAGCCACCGAGGAGTTCGTCCCCGGGCTCGGTGTCGTCGCGTTCGATCTCCACGGTCAGGCCGGTGTCGGCGAGCCGCACCCGGTCTCCGGTCGTCGGGCCGTAGAGCGCGGCATAGGTTCCGCGGTTCATGCTGCTCATGTGGATTCCTCGAGCGTCAGGCGGGGGGCGGACGCGTTTCCGCCGAGTGCGACGAGGCGTATCCGGCGGGTGCGTCTCGGTGGGAATTCGATGCTGCTGCCGGCCGGGGCGTCCAGACGAAACCCGTCGGCGGCCGCTCTGTCGAAGCGCAGTACGGGGTTCACCTGCCAGAACGGATAATGGGACGACACCCGTACCGTGGCATGCGAGGTGTTCTCGACCTCCAGCACGATCGATCGCCGGCCCGCGTTGAGGTGGATGTCGTCGGCCGCGACCCGTATCGCCCCGGGATCGTCCGGTTCGGGTTCCCCGAGTGGATCGTCGATGGTGACCAGCGCGGTCCCGGTGGGGAAGAGTGCCTCGACCTCGATGTGGCGGACCAGTGCGCGCGCGCCGGGATGGGCCGCCTCAGTGGGGACGGCCGCGCGCCCGGCCTGAATCGCCTCGTCGATGGTGCAGCCGTCCCAAGCGGCTTCGAGCACCGTGTCTGTGATCAACGCGATCACCTCGGGAGCGGACAGAAGCCGGCCGCGCGCCTTCCGCCGCCGCGCGAGCTCGGCGACCGTGAAGATGGTCAGCCGTTCCTGTTCCGCTGGTGTCAGATGCATTGCGTTGAGGACCCCCTACGATCACGGCCGCGCGCCGAGAGCCGCGTCCGAGCTGAGAGGCTAGGTCCGGGGGCACGATCCGGACCATGGTCGGACGCAACCGGTGGACGTGTCGCAGATGTGCGTCTGCCTAACAGCGGCGCCGTACAGAGGAAAACGCCGACCGGGCGGTGGATAGGCTCACCGCCCCGGATCGAGCGAGGAGCTTCGCGTGGTGGAGGACGAGGAGACCGAGCGCCTGCTGCGGACGGTGGGCGAACGCCTGATGGCGTGTCGTGACGAACTCGTGGACGTCGTCACCGAGCAGATCGTCACCGCCGTGCCGACGTACGCCAGGTTCGTTCCCGGCGAGGACCTGGTGGCCAGCGGGCGCAACGTGCTGGACATCGTCCTCGGCGTTCTCGGCGGCCAGGGGGTATCCGAGAAGGCGATGGCCGGTGCCGTCGGGGCCGGCCGCAGAAGGCTCCGGCAGGGAATGCCGTTGGAGGACGTGCTGCGGGCGATCCGGATGGACTTCGTGGTGTTGTGGGACGCGTTGGTGGTCGAGGCGGCGCGGATCGACCGGTCGACGCTCGTCATCTCCGCCGGCGCGCCGCTCGTGTGGGCGGCCTTGGACGAGGCGATGGCGGCGACCACGCAGGGCTACCGCCACGAGGAGACCACACTGGATCGTGAGCGGGCCGCCCGCCGCGCGAAGGCGTTCACGGCGCTGGCCTCTTCTACGGCTCCCTCCGACAGCCTCGTCGCCGATGCGGCGGAGGCACTCGGCCTCCCTCTCGACCTGCGGCTTCTGGTGGTGGCCGCGCATCTCCCCGAGGACGTCGCCTCCCGGCTGGAGATGCAGTGGCGCGCGGTGAACGCCGCCACGCACGTCGGTTTCCTGGGATTCGACATGGTCGGTGTCACCGTCTGGTCCAGGCAGGCGCGAAAGGCGCTCGATCATCTGGTCTCCGGTCATGCCGACCGGGTCGCGGTGGTGGCGCCGGAGACGCCGAGTCTCCGTGACCTGCCCTCGACCGTGGGGCTGGCCCGTGCGGCGCTGCTCGGCGCGCCCGGCGGGGTCGTCCACGAAGCGCGCGATCTCGTCATCGAGACGGTGCTGTCCGGTCAGATGGACGCCGCGCGCTCACTGGCCCGCGAGGTGCTCGGGCCGTTGCTGAACGGTTCTCCGGCCGAGCGCACCAGGTTGCTGGAGACGCTGCAGGGCTGGCTGGAGACGGATGGCACGACCGGGCAGGTGGCCCGGCACCTGTATCGCCATCGCAACACCGTGATCAATCATCTGCGTCGCGTCGAAGAGCTGTCCGGGCTTTCGCTGACCCGCCCGCGCGACGTGGCGACGCTCGTGCTCGCCCTCAAGATGATCGACTGACCGGTTCCCGACCGCTGCTTTGTGCGTTCGCCCAACGGTGGCGTGCGCATCGCGGGCACGTGGACATTGAGTCCGCGCCACGTCGTCGTCCAGTCTTTCACGGCAAGAGCGCCGGTCACCTGGGCGAACCTCCCCAGCACCACGCGATGAGGACCGTGCGTGGGGGCCTCCCGGCTGCTCTGACAACGCATGGTCGGCGACCCGGTGGAGGACGAAGATGCGGCTCGGTGATGTACGGAACGTGATCGGCGGCGTGCTGACGGGCGCCGCCGGCGGTGAACGAATGGAGCTCGTCGACCCCAGTACCGGCACCGTCGCCGGGTATGCGCCGCGTTCGGGCGCCGAGGACGTCGACCAGGCGGTCGCCGCGGCGGCGGCCGCCTTCCCGGAGTGGTCCACGTGTCCGCCGGCGGAGCGCCAGCGGGCGTTGCTCCGGATCGCCGACGCGATCGAGGACAACCTTGAGGAACTGCTGGACGCCGAGGTCACGAACACCGGCAAGCCGCGCGAACCCACCCGCACGATCGAGGTGCTGCGCTCCGCCGACCAGTTCCGTTTCTTCGCCGGCGCGGCCCGGGTACTGAGCGCACCCGCCGCGTCGGAGTACGCGGCGGACCACACCTCCCACGTGCGCCGTGAACCCGTCGGTGTCGTCGCCGCGATCGTGCCGTGGAACTACCCGCTCATGATGGCGACCTGGAAGATCGCGCCGGCGGTCGCGGCCGGGAACACCGTGGTCCTCAAGCCCTCCGACACCACACCGGCGACCGCCGCCATCCTCGGCAGGCTGTGCGCGGAGCACCTGTCGCCAGGCGTCGTCAACGTCGTCTGCGGCGACCACGACACGGGACGGCTGCTCGTCGAGCATCCACGGCCGGACATGGTCGCCTTCACCGGCAGCACGCGTGCGGGCATGGAGATCACCGCCGCGTCGGCCCCCACACTGAAGAACCTTCATCTGGAACTCGGCGGCAAGGCGCCCGCCATCGTCTTCGACGACGTCGACCCGGCCAAGGTCGCCCGCGCGCTGGCCGACGCGGCCTTCTTCAACGCCGGGCAGGACTGCACCGCCGTCACCCGCGTCATCGTCCAGGACACCGTGCGCGACCCCCTGCTCGAGGCACTCGCCGAGGCGGCACGCTCCACGCGGGTCGGTGGCCCGGACGACGCCGACGCCTTCCTCGGTCCGTTGAACAATGCCGCGCAGCTCGAACGTGTGAGTCGGTTCATCGACTCGCTCCCCGCCCACGCCGAAGTGGTCACCGGCGGGAAGCGGACCGGGTCGGCCGGATTCTGTTACGCGCCGACCGTCGTCGCGGGCGTACGGCAGGACGACGCGATCGTTCAGCAGGAGGTCTTCGGGCCCGTCGTCACGGTGCAGTCGTTCGGCGATGAGGACGAGGCGGTGGCGATGGCCAACGGCGTGGAGTACGGGCTGGCCTCGAGCGTCTGGACCAACGACCACGGCCGTGCGACCCGTGTCTCCGCCCGGCTGGACTTCGGCGCCGTATGGCTGAACTGCCACCAGGTCATCCTGGCCGAAATGCCGCACGGCGGATTCAAGAAATCGGGCAATGGCAAGGATCTGTCCCTCATCGGCCTCGAAGACTACACGCGGCTCAAATACGTGATGACCAACACCGCCTTCGACGCCAGCTGACTCCGGTACGGGATATCGACAATGAGAAAATCACTTCCACAAACCGCCGCCACCGCCGCACTGGCGCTGTGCCTGAGCGCGTGTGTCGGAGGCGCGGGCGGCGCCGCCTCGACCTCCGGCCCCATCCCGGTCGGATCCGTCCTGGATCTGACCGGCCCGCTGAGCATCTACGGCGTTCCGAAATCCAAGGTCACCAAGCTGGCGATCGACGACATCAACGCCCACGGCGGCGTGCTCGGGCGGAAACTGAGCCTGGTGCAGTACGACTCGCAGTCGTCGACCCAGAAGAACGTCGAATACGCCAACCTGCTGGCCACCAAGAAGAAGGTCGCCGTGGTCCAGGGCGGCATCACGAGCGCTTCCCGCGAGGCCATGCGCCCGGCGCTACGGCGCCTCAAGACCCTGTACTTCTACAACAGCCTGTACGAGGGCGGCGTCTGCGACGGCAACGAGGTGATCACCGGTGAGACGGCCTCCCAGTTCCTCGATCCGCTGATCAGCTACGCCGCCGGCAGCCTCGGCAAGCGGATGTACATCGTGGCCGCGGACTACAACTACGGTCGCATCTCCGCGCAGTGGATCGAGAAGTACGCCAAGAAGTACGGTGCGCAGATCGTGGGCAAGGAGTTCATCTCACTCGACAGCGGGAACTTCGGCGCGACCTTGAACAACATTCAGCGGACGTCACCGGACGTCGTGGTCTCGGTGCTGGTCGGGGCGAACCATGTCCCGTTCTACCGAGAGTTCGCCGCCAAGGGACTCAACAAGAAGATCAAAATCGTTTCGCCGTCGTTCGGCCTCGGAAACGAACAGGAGATCCTCAGCCCGGCCGAGGCACAGGGCATCGTCACTTCCTACAACTACTACCAGGAGCTCGACAACCCGAGCAACGCGGCGTTCCTGCAGAAATTCACCGGAGCCTACGGGAAGACGCACCCGTACGTCACGGATCTCGCGATCTCCGAATGGAACGGCTGGCACCTGTGGGCCGCCGCGGTGAACAAGGCCGGCAGCGTGGATCGCAAGAAGGTACTCAAGGCGATCGAGTCGGGCCAGGTGTCGATCGATTCACCGTCCGGGCGCGTCACCGCGGACGGCCCCACCCACCACGTGGTCGAGGACGTCTCGCTGGCGAAGGTGAACGCCCGGCGCGGCTTCGACGTGATCAAGACGTTCCCGGCGCAGCAGCCGAGTTACGAGAAGACGGTCTGCGACCTGATCAAGAACCCGTCCCTCAACCGCGCTTTCACCCCCTGATGAACCATCCACGCGAAATCCCGCCGGCCGGAAGGAATGCGCATGCTCGGTGATGTGACGAACATCGGGGTCAATGTGCTCAACGACGTAGCGACCCTGATCATTGTCTCGCTGGGCCTTTCGATCGTGTTCGGCATGATGGGCGTCATCAACATGGCGCACGGCGAATTCATCATGATCGGTTCGTTCACCGTGATCATCGCCGCCCGGCACGGCCTTCCGCTGTGGGCGGGCATGCTGGTGGCACCCGTCATCGTCGGCGTCCTCGGCGTGCTGACCGAGCGCCTGTTGATCCGCCGGCTCTACGGCAAGCGCATCGAGGGCACGCTGCTGGCCACCTTCGGGCTGAGCCTGGTCCTGCAGCAGGGCGCGACGCTGCTGGCCGGGAGCAGCCCCCGAGGCGTCGCCACTCCCTTCGGGAGCATCACAGTGGGACGCTACGCGATCGACTGGTACAGCCTCATCGTCATCGCCGCCGCGCCGGCGCTCATCGGCGTCGTGCTCGTGCTGTTCCTGTGCACCAGGTACGGCCTGCTCGCCCGCGCCACCATGCAGAACCGCGCCATGGCCGACAGCCTCGGCATCGACACCGCGAGGATCAACATGCTCACCTTCGGTCTCGGCTCCGCCATCGCCGGCGGCGCCGGCGCCCTGCTCGCGCCGGTGCTCGCGGTGGTCCCCACGATGGGCGTTCCGCTCATCTCCGCCGCCTTCATCGCCGTCGTACTCGGCGGTCCGGCGGCCGTCACCGGTACGGCCGCGTCCGCCGGCCTCCTCGGATCGGTGCGTCAGGGGGTGAGCCTGGTGTCCACGCCGCTGCTGGGCACCGCCGCGCTCCTGGCGACCGCCACCGTGATCCTTCGTCTCCTGCCCGAAGGAATCTCCGGGCGTTTCCGGAAGGTCACGCTGTGACCCTCACTCGCGGGACCGTCCCGCTCTTCGGCCGGATTCGCCGCGTCCTGGCGAGCTCACCCGGCATGCTCCTGATCACGCTGGTCGCGGCGTCGGTCGCCGGTGCCTCCGGGGAGGCCCGGGTCCAGCAGTTGACGACCTGGGCCGTGTACGGCCTGCTTTCCCTCAGCCTCGTGCTGGTCTGGGGCAAGGCCGGAATCTTCAGCTTCGCCCAGGGCGCGCTCTTCGGGATCGGCGCCTACGCCTACGGCGTGGCGGCGACCGACCTCCTCCCGGTCACCGGGGAATCGCTGTCCGCCGTCCTGGCCGCCGCGTTCGCGGCGGCACTCGCCGCGGCGCTGATCGGCTACTTCGTCTTCTACGGACGGCTCGGTGAGCTTCCCGTCGCCGTGGTGACCTTGGCCTTCTCCCTGCTCCTGCTGACCGTGATGAGCAGCCTGTCGGACCCGAAGTACCACATCGGCGCCGCCGCCCTGGGCGGGTACAACGGACTGACCGCGCCCGTCCTCACCGTGCCCGGCGCGCCGGACGGACTCGGCGTCACCGCCCTGTTCCTCGTCGTCGTGGCCGTCACCGCGCTGGTCGCCGTCGGCCTGCGATGGCTTCTGCGCAGGCCGTTCGGACGCGTCGTGCGGGCGACGGCGAGCAACCCGGAACGGACCGAACTGCTCGGATACGACACCCGGCGGGTGCGCCTCCAGGTGTTCGTCCTCGGAGGCATGGTGGCCGGGCTCGCGGGCGCCCTGTACACCGCGAGTTCCCTGTACATCGACCCGTCCGTCTTCGGGCTCGCACAGTCCGCCCTGGTCGTCGTCTGGGCGCTGGTCGGCGGCCGCGGCTCGCTGCTCGGCGGGCTCGTCGGCGTCGCGCTGGTCGAGCCGCTCACCTCCACACTCGGCGGGGTGGGCGGCGACTACGGGCCGATCATCCTGGGCGTCATCCTCATCGTCGTGGTGCTGGCGCTTCCCGGTGGCCTGGTGTCGCTGGTGGAGCGGCTATTGCGCCGACGGCCGCGGCGGGAAGGCGATGAGTCCGCGGACCGGACCGTCCTCGCCATCGCCGGCGATCCGCCACTGCCGCGTGAGGACCGCGAGCCGGCCACGCTGACCACTCACGGCCTCAGCAAGCGTTTCGGCGGGCTCTTGGCCACCGACGACGTCTCCCTCGAGTTCACGGCGCTGCGGATCCATTCGATCGTCGGCCCCAACGGCGCGGGCAAGAGCACCCTGTTCTCCCTGCTCGTCGGGCGCCACCGGCCCACGGCCGGGACCATCCACGTCGACGACGTCGACATCACCCACCTTCCGGTGGCCCGCCGCGCCCGGCTCGGGCTCGGGATCAAACGTCAGGTCTCGAGCGTCTACCTGGACTCGACCGTCATGGAGAACCTGTGGACGGCGGCGTACGCCGACTGCCGTTCCACCGCCGCCGCGGACGAAAGAGCCCGTGACATGGTCACCTGGCTCGGACTGTCAGCCCGCGCCGACGACAACGCCTCAGACCTGGCGCACGGGCACCGGCAGCTTCTCGAGATCGGCATGGTGCTGGCGGCCCGCCCGAAGGTCGTCCTGCTGGACGAGCCGACCGCCGGCATGACCCGCGAGGAATCCCACCTCGTTGCCGAGCTGATCAAGACACTGTCCTCGTACTGCACCGTCGTGGTGGTCGAGCATGACATGGAGTTCATCCGCGAGCTCGGCGCTCCGGTGACGGTGCTGCACAAGGGTGCCGTGCTGGCCCGCGGGTCCATCGAGGAGATACGCGCGGACAAGCGCGTGCTGAGTACCTACCTGGGACGGGCGCATGCTGACGCTTCGTGACGTGGAAAGCGGATACGGCTCGACGACCGTGCTGCACGGCATCTCCCGCGAGGTGGCCGCCGGCGAGGTGACCGTCCTGCTGGGCCGCAACGGGGTCGGAAAGACGACACTTCTGCGGACGGTCATCGGGCAGCTCAGCCTGCGGCGCGGGTCGATCACCCTGGCCGACCACGACATCGGCGGCCTGCGCGCGTACCGGCGTGCCCGCCTCGGCTTGGCCTACGTGCCGCAGGGACGCGACATCTTCCCCGGATTGAGCGTACGGGAAAACCTCCGCGTCGCGGTCCTCGGTGTACGGCGACGCGACTGGAACGAGCGCCTGGAGCAGGTCCTCGAGGAGTTCCCGCAGCTCAAGGACAAGCTGCGGGCTCCAGGCCGGAGCCTCAGCGGCGGCCAGCAACAGGTGCTCGCGATCGCCCGCGCGCTGATCACCGATCCACGAGCCTTGCTTCTCGACGAACCGTCCGAGGGAATCCAGCCCTCCGTCGTCACCGAGATCGCCGAGATGCTCGTCGGTGTGGCCCGGGAACGGGACATCGCCGTCCTCGTCGCCGAACAGAACCTCGACTTCGTCCAGCGGGTATGCACCCATGTCGATGTGATCGACAAGGGGCGGCTGGTCGCCAAGGTGTCCGTCGACGAACTGATGACCACCGCGGACCTGCAGCACAAATACCTCGGTGTCTGAGGTCCTGTCCGATCACCACAGTTCGTGTTCACGAGGAGGGAATTCCACATGATGTCGCAGGACCCCACGCGGTCCCTGGTCGAGGCCGCCGTCTCCCGGTACTTCACGGCCATCGCCGCCCGCGATGCCGCCGCCTGGGCCGCCAACTTCGCGCCCGACGGTCGCAGCGAGGACCCGGTCGGGAGAGAGCCGGTGGTGGGCAGAGAAGCGCTCGCCGCCTTCCAGCAGAGCATCTTCGACGCGTTCCCCGTCATGGTGCTCACTCCGGTCGAACACTACTTCGGCGGAAATCAGGCGGCGGTCAAATGGACCTGCCACGTGGAGGCCGGTGGGCGCAGCGCGGACTTCACGGGCATCAACACCTACGAGGTCGACGAGCACGGAGCCATCGCCCGGCAGAAGGCGTTCTGGGACATCGAGTCCGTTCAGCGACGCCTGGCGGCGGTACAGCCCTAGAAGGGCCCATCAGGTCGTACCACCTCGACGTCGACCGGTGTGTGCAGGACGCGGTCGTGGCCGGCGTGACGAGCCGGGCCGGTGAGGCGGAATCCACCGCGAAGGTGGATGTCGGTACTTGAGGCCCCGACCATGACGGTCATCTCGCCGGGCTCGATGACGCGTCGCATGTCCAGGCCGGTGAAGGAGGTGCGGTCGGCGTGCAGGCGGAAGGTGACGCGGGCCTGCTCACCCGGGGTCAGTTCGACGCGTGCGAAGCCGGCCAGCTGGAGCAGGGGACGGGTGACCTGGGCGACCGGGTCGCCGAGGTAGAGCTGGACCACTTCCGCTCCCCGCCGGTCGCCGGTGTTGCGCACCGTGCAGGCGATCTCGACTTCGCCGTCGGCGGCGATCTCGACGGAGCTCAGCGCGAGGTCGGTGTAGGCGAATGTGGTGTACGACAGGCCGTGTCCGAAGGGGAAAGCGGGCGTGGGGTCGAGATTGCTGACGCCCTCGCTGTTGCCGCCGAGCGGCGGGTGCAGGTATGTGCCGGGCTGGCCGCCCGGCGACGCGGGGATCTGGACCGGCAGCCTGCCGGATGGGTTGATCCGTCCGCTGAGCACGCCGGCGAGGGCGGCGCCGCCCTCCTCGCCGGGGAAGAACGCTTGGACCGCGGCGACGACGCGGTCAGCGTACGGGCCGAGGGCGTACGGCCGGCCGGAGACGACGACCAGGATGACCGGGGTCCCGGTGGCGAGGAGCGCCTCGACGAGTTCGTCCTGGACGCCGGGCAGGGACAGGTCGGGCGCGTCGCAGCCCTCGCCGGAGGTGCCGCGGCCGAACAGGCCCGCGCGGTCGCCGACGACGGCGACGCACACCTCGGCGTCGCGGGCGGCCGCCACCGCCGCGTCGATACCGGAACGGTCCTCGTCCTTCACCGGGCATCCTGGCGCGTGACGCACGTCGGCGTTGGGCAACTCCGCCGTCAGCGCGGCCAAGAGCGATGGTGCCTGGATACCGGGCCCGTCCTGGTCGAGCTCAGGGTGGTGGGGAAGTACGTGGTTGGGGAAGGCATAGCAGCCGAAGAAGGCGTACGGGTCGTCGGCGCAGGGACCGATGACGGCGATCGACCTGGTGCCGGCAGTGAGCGGGAGCGCGTCGTCTCGGTTGGCCAGCAGGGTGATGCTGTGCTCGGCGAGTCGGCGGGCGATCTCCCGGTTCTCGGCGGGGTCCAGGTCGATGGGCCCGTCCGGCATCGCCGGCACCGGGTCTCCGTCGAGGAGCCCGAGCTCGACCTTCTGCCGCAGCACGCGGCGCACCGCGCGGTCGACCAGATCCTCGGGGACCTCGCCGTCGCGCACACGCTCGGCGAGCGGCTCGCCGAAGCAGAGCGTGTCGGGCAGCTCGACGTCGATCCCGGCCCGCAGGGCACGGGCGCCGGCCTGGCCCGGCGTCTCGGCGATGCGATGCATGGTCTGCAGGAAGGCGATGGACCAGTAGTCGGAGACGACGGTGCCCGCGAAGCCCCACTCGTCGCGCAGCACGCCGGTCAGCAGCGAGGCGTCGGCGCCGGCCGGGACGCCGTCCACGTCGGCGTAGGAGTTCATGACCGAGCGGGCGCCGCCGTCGCGCAGTGCCATCTCGAAGGGCGGCAGGATGACGTCGGCGAACTCACGGCGTCCCATCGACACGGGGGCATGGTTGCGGGCGGCGCGGGATGCGGAGTATCCGGCGAAGTGCTTGAGGGTCGCGATGATGCCGGCGCTCTCCAGACCGCGTACATAGGAGGTGCCGACCATGCCGACCAGGTACGGGTCCTCGCCGAGGGTCTCCTCCACGCGGCCCCAGCGGTAGTCGCGCACGACGTCGAGGACAGGGGACAGACCCTGGTGGACACCGACCCGGCGCATGTCGCGGCCGATCGCCCGCGCCATTTGCTCCACGAGAGCGGGGTCGAAGGTGGCGGCCCAGGCGATGGCGGCCGGATAGACCGTGGCGCGGTAGGTGGTGAACCCGGTGAGGCACTCCTCGTGGGCGATGGCCGGAATGCCGAGGCGAGTGTCCTCGATCAGTGCGCGCTGGAGCTCCCGTAGCCGTCGTACGCCTTCGGTCGGCTCGACGGGCCGCGTCCCGAACGGGCGGGTGAGGTGGCCGAGCCCGTTCTTGCCGGCCTGAGCGTAGTCCTCGGCGTGCCGGGCGAAGACGTCCTGCATGGGGGCGACGTTGCCGCTGATCCGCTCGACCCCGACCCAGGCGCTGCCCAGCTGGGCGAGTTTCTCCTCCAGGGTCATCTCCGCGAGGAGGGCTTCGACCCGCTCGTCGCGGGGGCGGGACGGATCGTTCCAGACAGTGCTCATCAAGCGGGTTCCTTGTGATGCGGAAGCGGTGAACAGGGGATTCAGACGCCGGGCGGCGGAGCGGTGGACTCGCGGACGACGAGCTGGGTCGCCAGCTCGACGCGGTGGCTGGTGATGCTCTTCCCGGCGACGAGCTGAAGCAGAGTCTGCAGGGCCGCCCGGCCGATCGCGGCGAACGGCTGGCGCACGGTGGTCAGCGGCGGGGCGGAGGTGCCGGCGGCGTCGTTGTCGTCGAACCCGACGACGCTCACGTCCTGCGGCACCCGTAGGCCACGGACCCGGGCGGCCTCGATGACACCGAAGGCCTGGGCGTCGTTGGCGGCGAACACCGCCGTGGGCGGTTCGGGCAGGGCGAACAGCTCCTGGGCCGCTAGGTGACCGGATTTGAAGGTGAAGTCGCCCGGCCGGATCAGCGCGGGATCGGGCGTGATCCCCGCACTGCCGAGGGCGGCGCGGTAGCCGTGGACGCGCGCCTTGCTGCACACCGCGTCCGGGCGTCCCTCGATCATGGCGATGCGTCGGTGGCCGAGGCTCAGCAGGTGTTCGGTCGCGGTCATCCCGCCGGCGAAGTTGGTGGCGCCGATGCTGGGCACGGACTCGTCCGGCACGTTCATCGGGTCGATGAGCACCACGGGGACATCGGCCCGGTCGAAGTGGGCCCGCTGCTGCGGCGTGAACTCGGAGGTAACGAGAATCATCCCGAGGCGCCCGGCGGCGGCGACCCTGCGCACCCACGCGGCTCCCAGCGGATCGTCCGGGACGACTCCCACGACGACGTCGACCCCGGCCTCCTCGGCTGCCCGTACCACGCCGTTGGTGATCACCAGGTTGTTCGGGTTGTGCAGGGCGTCGAAGGTCAGGTTGATCGCGGGTACGGGCGGCGCCTGCGCACCACCGCCGCTCGGCGTGCGGGCGATGTAGCCATGCTCCACCAGGAGGCGTTCGACTCGCGCACGGGTGGCGGCGCCGATGTCGGGGCGTCCGTTCACCACCTTGGACACGGTGGCGACGGAGACACCGGCCTCCTCGGCGATCGCGGTGAGAGTCGCCCGCGCGGGGCGACCAGAAGCCCTCGGCATGAGGATCCTTTCGCTGAGCTGCGGAGAATGTAACGCAAGCTTTCGTAACAGTCTAGAGGTATTGAGGCTGGATATCTTGCTGCTAGGGGTTGACCGGCCAGGATTGGGTGCCTAATTTGTCGGCCAAGCGAACCAGAGGTTACGAAAATTTTCGTAGCTTGTCGATCAAGGGAGCTGAGGATGGCCCCGCGAAACATTCACCGTGCGTTGTTCTCGACCGGTGCGGCGGCGCTGGCACTGACGATGACGGCCTGCGGCAGCAGCGGCCGTACCGTCGCGGGCGGCGGGCCCGGTGGCGGCACCCTGGTGTGGGCCCTCACCGGGGGCACCCAAACGACGTTGACGGCCTCCCAGCAGGCATGGAACAAGGCAAACCCGAAGAGCGCCATCAACGTCCAGTTCTTCCAGAACGATCCGTACAAGCAGAAACTGCGCACCGCCGTCGGTGCCGGCAACGGCCCGGTGATCTTCGAGAACTTCGGCGGCGGCACCCTTAAGGACTACGTGGACGCCGGCAAGGTCGCCGACCTCACCCCGGAACTCGCCAAGGACCCCGCGTGGAAGGGCAGGTTCTTCCCCTCGGTGCTCAAGGTCGCCGAAGTCGACGGGAAGAACTACGCCATCCCGATCAACGGTGTCCAGCCGGTCGTGCTCTTCTACAACAAGGACCTGTTCGCCAAGGTCGGCGCCCAGCCCCCGAAGACCTGGGACGACCTGCTGGCCCTGGTGGGGAAGTTCAAGGCCGCCGGCATCGCCCCTCTGTCCATGGGGGGCGCGTCGAAGTGGCCCGACCTGATGTGGCTCGAGTACCTCACCGACCGCGTCGGCGGCCCGCAGGTCTTCGCGAACATCGCGGCGCGAAAGCCCGGCGCCTGGTCCGATCCGGCCGTGCTCAAGGCCGCCACCATGATCAGGCAACTGGTCGACGTCGGCGGTTTCGCCAAGGGCTTCCAGTCGGTCAACGCCGACACGAACCAGGCCGAGGCGCAACTGTTCACCGGCAAGGCCGCCATGGATCTCATGGGCAGCTGGGCGTATCCGGTCATCCTGACCAACGCCCCGACCTTCGTGAAGTCCGGCAAGCTCGGCTGGGCCCCGTTCCCCACCGTCGCCGGCGGCAACGGCGCCCCGGCCGACCTCGTCGGCAACCCCGCCAACTTCTTCTCCGTCTCCGCCCAGGCGAGCGCCGAGGCCAAGACCACCGCGGTGAACTACCTGAAGAAGGGCGTGCTGAACGACGCGTACATCGGTGACCTGGTCAAGGCGGGGGAGGTGCCGCCGGTCAACGGCCTCGAGGGCAGGCTCGCCTCCGCCCCGAACAGCGGCTGGCTCACCTACGTCTACGGCATGACGAAGAACGCAGGTAGCTTCCAGCTCTCCTGGGACCAGGCGCTCAGCTCGGCCATGGCGGACACGCTGCTCACCAACCTCGACCGGTTGTTCGGAGGGCAACTGAGCCCGGCGCAGTTCTGCGCCGCGATGGACAAGGCGGCCAAGTGATGAGTCTCGTCGCCAAGGCGCCAGGCGCGGGAGGCCGCCGCGGGCCGTCCTTCGTGATGGCGGCGCCCGCGCTCGCCCTTTTCGCGCTCTTCGCCCTCGCTCCGATGGCGATCGTGGTCTACCTCGGCCTCACGAAGTGGGACGGCCTGGCCACTCCGGCCTGGACCGGGCTGGACAACTGGCGGACCGCCCTCACCAGCGGCGTAACACGGCACGCCGTGTGGCTGACGCTCAAGTTCATGGCCATCTCCTGGCTGGTGCAGACCCCCGTCAGCCTGCTGCTCGGCGTCTTCGTCGCCGGGCGGCAGCGCTACCGGGCCGTCCTGGCGGTGCTCTACTTCATCCCGCTGCTGATCTCCTCGGCCGCCGTCGCGATCATCTTCAAGAACCTCCTCGACCCGAACTTCGGCCTCGGCGCCGCGCTGCACCTGTCGTGGCTCAGTCAGGACTGGCTCGGGAACCCGGACCTCGCCTTCGCCACGATCGTCTTCGTCATCGCCTGGCAGTTCGTGCCGTTCCACACGCTGCTCTACCAGGCGGGCGTACGGCAGATCCCGGCGTCCCTGTACGAGGCGTCCGCGATCGACGGCGCGGGCCGAGTGGCCCAGTTCCGGTACGTCACGCTGCCTCAGCTGCGGTATACCATCGTCACCTCCTCGACGCTGATGCTGGTCGGCTCACTCACCTACTTCGACCTGGTGTTCGTCATGACCGGAGGCGGTCCCGGCTACGCCACCCGCCTGCTGCCCCTGGACATGTACATCACCGGATTCCAGAGCAACCAGATGGGCCTGGCGAGCGTCGTGTCCGTGATCCTCGTCGCCGCGGGACTCGTGCTGTCCCTCGGCATCGTCCGCTTCTCCGGGTTCTCCCGCATGCGCAGCCGACAGGCAGGTGCGTGATGGCAGCTCCTTCGGTGATACGCGAAACCTCCACGGCTTCCCTGCCTCGCCGCCTGCCGTCCCGGCGCCGAGTGCGCCGGACCAACCTCCTCGGCGCACTCGGCGGGATCGCCTGGCTGGCGATCGTGATCGTGCCGATCTACTGGGCCGTCATCGCCAGCCTGCGCCCGCAGGAAGGGTTCTTCACCGCCGACCCGCTCATCCCGCCCGCACACCCCACCCTGGCCAACTACCGGCTCGTCCTGGACAACGACTTCGCCCACTACTTCCTCAACAGCGTCATCGTGACCGGCGCGACGACCCTGCTCACCCTCGCCGTCTCGCTCATGGCGGCCTACGCCATCGTCCGCGGCGACCGCCGCTCACTGCGCCTGACGTTCAACCTCTTCCTGCTGGGGCTGGCCATCCCGCTGCAGGCAACGATCATCCCGGTGTACTACCTGATCGCCAAGGCGCGAATGTACGACACCCTGCCGGCGATCATCCTCCCGTCCGCCGCGTTCGCCATCCCGCTGACCGTCATCATCCTGGTCAACTTCCTGCGGGACATCCCCGACGAACTGTTCGAGTCGATGCGCGTCGACGGAGCGGGCGACTGGCGGATGCTCTGGAGCCTCGCGCTGCCGCTCGCGAGACCGGCCATCACCACGGTCGCGATCTACGACGCCCTCAACGTCTGGAACGGCTTCCTCTTCCCCCTGATCCTCACCCAGAGCCCCGACAAACGCGTCCTGCCCCTGGCGCTGTGGACCTTCCAGGGCCAGTTCACCGTCAACGTCCCCGCCGTACTGGCCGCCGTCCTCCTGTCGACGCTGCCCGTCCTCGCGCTGTACGTCGTCGGCCGCCGCCAGTTGATCGGCGGGCTCACCGCCGGCTTCGGTAAGTAGGCGCGTCGGTGGGCTGATTGACACATCGCCATCTTCGACATCACCAGCCGACGTCCCCTGAGATCGAATGTAGTTCGTATCACGGATAGTACATGGCGTTAACTGTCTATGAGGTGTACTCTATTTCTGTGTCCTCGACTCGTCCACTCAAGCCAGGAGCACGTGCCACTCCTCCTCCGCCAGAGGAATCTGCGGAGACCGCGGCGCCCCCCTCCGACTCGGATGTGCCAGAGGGGACCGCGGATGAGGACGCCATGGCGTTGATTCGACTCTCCGGGCTGGTGCAGACGACGTTCACGCGCGTGGCCGACCGCCACGACCTCACCTCCGTGCAGGGCCGGTTGCTGTGCGTCCTGGCCCAGCAGCCGCGCGGCATGGCCGAGCTCGCCCGCATGTTCGGCGTGGGCAAGGCGAACCTGACCGGCCTGATCGACCGGGCGACCCAACGGGGACTGGTCAAGCGATCGCTGGTACCCGGAGACCGTCGCGCCGTGCAGGTTGTCCTCACCGAGGACGGCCGCCGCTCGGCGCTCGCGTTCCATCGCGACGTGACCAGCGAACTCGCGGGATTTTTCGGCGCCCTCGCACCAGGAGCGCGAGACGCCTTCCGCGCCGCCGCCGGCAGCATCACGGACGCGGCCGGTTACTCCGATGTCTGGAGTCGTGAGGGGTGACGTGGACGGTACGGCGAAGGCGGCGAGGTTCCCGGTCTAGGCGTCGCCGCCCAGGGCTGCCGGCAGCACCGAACTCCTGATGAACGAAGCCATCACCTACGGAAAGGACCGTCATGTCGTTTACCGATGAGGAACTCGTCTACCTGTCCACGCAGCGGCTAGGCCGACTGGCCACTGCGCAGCCGGATGGAACCCTCCAGGCCAATCCGGTCGGGTTCCGCTACAACGACAAGACCGGCACGATCGACATCGCCGGGCACGGGATGGCGTACAGCCGCAAGTTCCGCAACGTTGCGGAGAACGGTCGGGTCGCGTTCGTGGTCGACGACCTCGCCTCGACGCAACCGTGGCGGCCGCGCTGCCTGGAAATCCGCGGCGACGGTGAAGCGATCGCCGACCCCGCCGACTCCGCCTGGGCGCCCGCCATCGCGCAGACCGGGTTCGACGGGGCGATCATCCGGATCCACCCGAAGCGGATCATCAGCTTCGGAATCGGCGAGACCGCCAACGATGTCCGCGAGTTCACGATCAACAAGCGTACGGTCGGCTGACGGTCATGGACCTGGGCTGTGTGGCCGGGTCCCACTGGTCACCGCTGCCTTCAGCGGGGATCGGTGCTGGCCGTGTGAGGTGGTGACACGATGCCGTCTCCGATCGGCTGATCTGCGGATATACGCATAACTGTATGCAGATTCGAGGCCGCATCAACCCTGGTCGTATGGGGTGCGCCACAATGAAGGCATGCCACAGCGAACTCTCCGCCTTCCGGGGATCGAGCGGCTGGACCTGCCGCAGACGCGCCAGTCGATCGTGCCCCTGCACGCTTATCTGCGGGAGTGCATCCTCGACGGCCGGATCCCGCCGGAGACGAAGCTGTCGCAAGCCGCGTTGGCCGAGCAGTTGGGCGTCAGCCGCACCCCGTTGCGGGAGGTGCTGCGCATGCTGCAGGAAGAGGGCCTGATCGAGTCCGAACCCAATCAGCGCATGCGAGTCGCCGGGTTCAATCCAGCGGAACTGGATGTCACTTATGGCTCCCGGATCGTACTGGAGTGCCTGGCGGTCGCGATGACCATCGGCGGCTTCAAGGCGCAGCAGCGGCGGCAGGCCAAAGCGGCGCTGACGGCGATGCGCCGGGCTGCCAGGAGCCGTGATGTGGCCGCCTGGTTCATCGCACACGGCGAGTATCACCATCTGCTGAGTGCTGCGGCGGATGAGCCGTTGCGCACGCAGTTGCGATCACTGGCCGACCGGAGCGCCCGGTACATCCGCATCGCCCAGCATGTGGATCCCACCGATTGGCAGAAGGCCGGCGACGTGGAGCATCCGGCGATCCTGGAGGCGATGGTGGCCGGCGACGAACGGGCCGCCGTGTCACTGACCGCTCGCCACCTCGAGCACACTGCGGTGAGGGTGTTGACCGACTGCGCGTCCGACTATGTGCTGCAGGCGGTGCCCAAGGCGGTGGCCCTGATGGACACCGCGCCGGCAGCACTGGCCCGAGCGTCTGGGAACGGTCACACGGTCGCGGGCACCGACGGTGACAATTGACGTTGCCGCGTGGTGGGGGCCACCGGACCAAGCCACATGTCGATGGAGGCCGGCTGCTCGGGGTCGAAAATCCGCGGTCTCCACGCCGCCTCATCCTCGATCAGACGGGCGCCGATGGCGTATTCGTACGTCAGGTTCTCCGGGCCCCGGAAGTAGAGGAACACCGCGCCGGAGGTGGGATGCCGGCCCGGGCCCATCACGATCTCGACGCCGTTGTCGACCAGGAAGTGCCAGTTGCGGAACAGGTCGTCGAGCGAGTCGACCTGGAAGTTGATATGGCAGAGCGCCGCTTCGTCGCCGCGGAACACGGCGAGTTTGTGGTGGACCTGGTCGATGCGCATCAGGCACGCCGCATCGCCGACCCAGTCGGATACGCGCGCATTGAAGGTCGTGGACCAGAAACGGTAGGCCTCCCGCACGTCGGGCGCATCCAGGCACAGGTGGCCGAATTCGGTGATTCCCGATGAGCGGGTCAGTCGCACCGGCTCGGCGGAACTGAGCTGGCCCGCGGCCAACTCCACGCGATTGCCGAACGGGTCGTCGAAGGCGATGAACTCGGCCACCCGGCGCGAGCGCGCCGCCGCGCGGTCGCCGCGTTCGACGCGCAGACCACGCTGCTCGAGTTCGGTCTCCGCTGCGGCGAGGGCGTCGGTGTCGGCGACCGCGAGGCCAGAGGCGATCACCCCGGAGCGCCCTTCGACGAACGTGAGGCAGTGGTGCCGGGTGTCGGCGCGCAGGTGCACCACACCGGGCTCGTCGGCGTCGACCACCTCGAGCCCGACGATTTCGCTGGCGAACCGGACGGCGCCGGTGAGGTCCTCGACACCGGAACGCACGTAGGCGATGTCGGTCAGAGTGATCACGAGTCGGTCCTCTCGTCGTAGCCGAGGTAGCCGCGTGCCTGCGCGTCCGCGGGCCAGTGGTGGCAGACGGCACCGGTCAGCTGGGTCTGCAGGCAGCGAGGCGGGTCGCACGGGCAGGTACGGAAGGCGCCGAGCGCTCCGGCCGCCAGTTTGCGGGGCCAGTCGGGGTCGACGAACAGCTGCCGGGCCAGGCCGACCGCCGAGGCCTGGTCCGTCTCCAGGACTCGTGCGGCGTCGCGGGGGTCGGCGAGTCCGCCGTTGGCCACGACCGGGATTCGTACGGCGCGCGCCAGTGCCGCCGTGTCGGCCAGCGAGTAGCCGCGGCGGTCGAGCATTCCGGCATTGCCCGGCAGCCGCATGGTCTCGAAGGTGGCCGGGATGGCGAACAGGAACGCCGCTCCCGCCGCCTCCAGCAGTGGAGCCAGCCGTACGGCATCGTCGAGCGTCCAGCCGCCCTCCACCAGTTCATCGCTGAGCAGGTGCACACCCACCACGAAATCCGGGCCGGTGTTCGCGACGACTCTGCGTACCACCTCGAGGGCGAACCGCGTACGCCCGGTGAAGTCACCGCCCCACTCATCGGTTCGCCGGTTGGTGCGCGGTGAGAGGAATCCGGAGATCAAGAAACCCTGCGCGGCGTGCAGGTCCACGCCGTCGAACCCGGCGCGCTCGCACAGTTGCGCCGCGCGGACGAACGCGGTGATGCTCTCCTCGATTTCTTCGGCGGTGATCTCCTGCGGGGTGACGACCCTGCCGGGGGTCAGTTCGAACGACATGGGGGAGGGGGCCAGGCGACGTCGGCTCTCGTACTCTTGCCAGGGGCCCGCATAGCGGCCCGCATGTACGAGCTGGACGATCGCCAGGGCACCGTGCTGGCGGATCTCGGCGGCGAGCCGCCGCAGCCCGGGCAGCCGCCGTTCGTCGTCGGCCAGCGTCTGCAACGGCATCTGCCGTCCCGCGATATTGATCGCGAAGTTCTCGGTGATCACTACACCCACGCCGCCCTGCGCACGGCGTGCGTAATGCTCGATCTCCCGCTCGGTCACCGTGCCGTCGGCATCGCCGTAGCACACCGACATGGGAGCGAGCATGATCCGGTTACGAACGCTGCGCGTTCCCAGGGACATGGGCGTGAACAGCGGTGCGAATTCGCCGCTGACAGCGGAGGAGGTCGCCACGGTCGTCATCGTTGCTCCAGGCCGTGCCCGGCCACCGCCGGGGCCGATGCCGCCGGTGCCGAGTCTGCCCGCCTCACGTGGTTGCGCAGAACGCCCAGCGGCGCGATTTCGATGCGCACTTCGTCGCCGACCTGCAGCGCTGCGCCTTTCGCGACACCGACGCCGGCCGGTGTTCCGGTGGCCAGGACGTCACCCGGTTCGAGGGTCATCAGCGCGCTCGCCGCGGACACGAGCTGAGCCACGCCGAAGATCATGTCTCCGGTGTTGCCATCCTGCTCGAGCACACCGTTGCGCCACAGCCGGATCGACAGCGACTGCGGATCGGGTACGAACCATGACGGTGTCACACCGGGACCGATCGGGGTGAACGTGTCGCGTCCCTTGGAACTCAGCCAGTCGTAGGCGAATGGCGGTGCGAGCGGATTGGGCCGGGCATGGAGCCCGCGCGCCGAGATGTCGTTGACGATCGTGTACCCCGCGACCATCTCCAACGCCCGCTCGACCGGCACATGGTGGGCGCGCGAGCCGATCACCACGCCGAGCTCGGCCTCCCAGTCCACCCGCGCGCCGGGGTCCTCGGGGATCGTCACCGTCCCGCCGGGGCCGATGATCGTGGTCGCAGGCAGCAGGAAGAAGTACGGTTCGAAATCGGCCGGCATCTCCGCGATACCCATCTCCTGCAAGTGGTCACGGTAGTTCGCGCCGGCGCAGACGAGTTTGCTCGGAGCCGATAGCGGAGCCAGTATCTGCACCGAATCCAGCGGTTCACCCTCGGCAGGCTGCAAGCCCCGCAACATCGGCTCCAACTCCGCCCAGTCGCGCATCAGCGCCCCCACGTCCGGATAGCGCGCCAAGACGGGATCGCGCCACACGCGTCCGTCGGTATCGGCGACACCGACGAACGATCCCGGCCCCCCGTTTCCGGGGCGGCAGGTCACCAGGTTCCACACGGACATCCGAACTCCCGATGCTCGACTGCGGGTCCTCTGGACAGGGACAACGGGCCGCGCCCAAGGATTGTGACGCCCAGATTGCATACAGTTTCAGGCAGAAGTCAAGAGTTGACATCGGGGGATAACTGCATACAGTTTGGGCTGCCGACGTGGTCGGCAAGCCTGCCCGGCTGAGCGGCGCCAGGGAGCGGCCGTACAACACACCCGACCCAATCGGAGATCACCATGGAACCGGACAACGCGAGCACGATCGGGTCGACCGCCGAGGCGATGCCGTCGTGACCGCCGTGATGCTGGCCGAGGCGGCCGACCTCCTGTTCACCGCCTACGACACCAAAACTCCGGTCGAGCCGCTGGTGGACAAGTTCGAGGGCCTGACGCTCGCCGACGCCTACGAGATCCAGTTGCTGCAGATCCGGCATCGGGTGGCCCACGGAGCTCGGATCAAGGGCCACAAAGTGGGGCTCTCCTCGCCGGCGATGCAGCGGCAGATGGGCGTGAACCAGCCGGACTACGGCCACCTCCTGGACGACATGTTCTGGCTGGAGAACCAGCCCGTCCCGGCGTCACGATTCCTGCAGCCGCGGGTCGAGCCCGAGATCGCCTTCGTGCTCAGGCGGCAACTGGCCGGACCAGGGGTCACCGTGGCCGACGCCGCCGCCGCAGTGGACTTCGTGCTGCCGGCGCTCGAACTCATCGACTCGCGCATCCGCGACTGGCGAATCGGGATCGTCGACACCATCGCCGACAACGCTTCGTCCGGCGGAGTCGTTCTGGGCAGCACTCCGGCCCGGCTCGCCGAGGTGGATCTCCGGCTCGCCGGGTGCACGCTGCACCGCAACGGCGAACTGGTCGGCACCGGAGCGACCGGCGCGGTGCTCGGCTCGCCGTTGACCTCGCTGGTGTGGCTGGCCAACACCGTCGGTGCCCGTGGCGTGGTCCTGGAAGCCGGGCATGTCGTGCTACCCGGCTCCATCACGGCTTCCGTCCCGGTCGGTGCGGGCGACACCGTCACCGCGGCCTTCGCCGGGCTCGGCAGCGTTACCGCACGATTCACCGAGGAGACCTGATGAGCAAGGTGACCGCGGCCATCGTCGGCCCCGGAAACATCGGCACCGACCTGCTGGCGAAGCTGCTGCACAGCACGTCGGTCGAGGTGCGGTACATGGTCGGCGTCGACCCGGCCTCGGACGGGCTGGCCAGGGCGCACAAGCTCGGCATCGAGACTTCCGCGGCGGGGGTGGACTGGCTGCTATCTCGTAACAGCCTGCCGGAGCTGGTATTCGAGGCGACCTCAGCGAAGGCGCACTTGGCGAACGCGCCGAGGTACGCGGAGGCGGGCATCCAGGCGATCGACCTGACACCGGCGGCCGTGGGACCGCTGATCTGCCCGCCGGTCAACCTGGGAGAGCACCTGGACGCGCCGAACGTCAACATGATCACCTGCGGCGGGCAGGCCACCATCCCGATCGTGCACGCGGTCTCCCGCGTCGTGCCGGTGGACTACGCGGAAATCGTCGCGTCGATCGCCTCCCGGTCGGCGGGACCCGGCACACGCGCCAACATCGATGAGTTCACCGAGACCACCGCGCACGCAATCGAGCGGGTCGGTGGCGCCGGCCGAGGCAAGGCCGTGATCATCATGAACCCGGTAGAGCCACCGATGATCATGCGGGACACCGTGTTCTGCGCGATCCCGGCGGATGCCGACCGCGACGCCATCGGCGAGTCCATCGTCCGGATGGTCGGCGACGTGGCCGAGTACGTGCCGGGTTACACGCTGCGCGCCGACCCGCAATTCGACGACCCGCGCCCGGAATGGGATGGGCAGGGCAGGGTGGCCGTCTTTCTCGAGGTGCGCGGCCGAGGCGACTACCTGCCGCCCTGGGCAGGAAACCTGGACATCATGACGGCCGCGGCGGCTCGCGTCGGTGAGCTGCTCGCGGCCGCACGGACCACGGCGGTGACGTCATGACCTTGGACAACGACCAGCAGCTGCGCGAACTGCGGATTACCGACTCGACCCTGCGAGACGGTTCCCACGCGATGCGGCACCAGTTCACCGAGGCTCAGGTGCGCGGGGTGGTGCGGGCGCTGGACACCGCGGGAGTCCAGGTGATCGAGGTGGCCCACGGCGACGGCCTCGGCGGCTCGAGCTTCAACTACGGGTTCTCCCGGGTGAACGAGATCGAGCTGATCGCGGCCGCCGTGGACGAGGCGGCACGGGCGAGGATCGCCGTGCTGCTGCTGCCCGGTGTGGGCACCGTGACCGATCTACGCCGTGCCCACGATGCCGGGGCGAGCGTGGCCCGGATCGCCACTCACTGTACCGAGGCGGACACCTCCATCCAGCATTTCGCCGCCGCCCGGGAACTGGGCATGGAGACGGTCGGCTTCCTGATGCTCGCGCACCGGGTCGGCCCGGAGGAACTTGCCCGGCAAGCGCGGATCATGGTCGATGCCGGTGCCCAGTGTGTGTACGTCGTCGACTCGGCCGGGGCTTTGGTCCTGTCCGAGGCACAGGCGAGGGTGCGTGCGCTCGTCGACGAGATCGGGCACCAGGCGCAGGTCGGCTTCCACGGCCATCAGAACCTCGGCCTCGGCATCGCCAACTCGGTGCTGGCCCATCAGAGCGGGGCGCAGCAGATCGACGGCGCCCTGTGCGCACTCGGGGCTGGCGCGGGAAACGCACCGACCGAGGTGCTCGCGGCGACGTTCGAGCGTCTGGGCGTCAACACCGGCATCGACGTCGACCTGGCCCTGGCCGCGGCCGAGGACGTGGTGAAACCGTTCATTCCCCGGCTGCCGTGGATGGACCGGTCCTCGATCGTGCAGGGGTACGCGGGGGTGTATTCCAGCTTCCTGCTGCATGCCGAACGGGCGGCCGAGCGTTACGGCGTGCCGGCCCACGAGATCCTGCAACAGGTCGGCGAGGCCGGATACGTCGGCGGCCAGGAGGACATGATCATCGATATCGCCCTGCGGCTGGCCGAGGAGCGCGACACCGCCGGGGCGGGCCGATGAGCTGGGATGTCGAACGGGCCGCCACGGCACTGCTGGAGGCGGAGGACACCCGGACCGACCGCGGTCCGATCAGTGACGAGTGGCCCGGCCTCGACCTGGCGACCGCGTACGCGGTGCAGGACGAGGCGCTGCGCCGCAGGCTGGATCGCGGCGAACGGCTCATCGGTGTCAAACTCGGGCTGACCTCACGGGCGAAACAGGAGCGGATGGGGATCGCCGCACCGCTCACCGCCTGGCTGACCGACGCCATGATGCTGCCGGCGGGCGCGCCGGCTCCGCAGGACCGCATGATCCACCCGCGTGCGGAACCAGAGATCGTGTTCGTCATGCGGGACTGGTTGGCCGGCCCCGGAATCACCGCGGCCGGCGCACTCGCCGCGGTCGATTCGGTGTACGGCGGCATCGAGCTGATCGACAGCCGGTATCGCGACTTCCGGTTCACGCTGCCCGATGTGGTGGCCGACAACGCCTCCTCCGGCCGCTTCGTCACCGGCCCCGTAGGCCTGCCGCCGGAGTCTCTGGACTTGGCGCTGGAGGCATGCCTCGTCGAGGTCGACGGCCAGGTGGTCGACAGCGCCACCGGCGCCGCCGTACAGGGCCACCCGGCCGAGGCGCTGGCCCTGGCCGCCAACGAACTGGCGCAGCGGGACCTGGCGATCAAACCGGGCTGGGTGGTCCTCACCGGCGGAATGACCGACGCCGTACCCGTATCGCCCGGTACCACCGTCGCGGTGCACTTCACCCACCTTGGCTCGCTCCACCTGGCAGGAGGCTGACATGCCACTGATCGAAGTAACGCTGGTCGACGGACGCACGCCGGAGCAGATCCGCACGCTGATCCACGAGGTGACCGCGGCAGTGGTGCGGTCATTGACCGTGCCGCAGCAGAGCGTCCGCGTCGCCGTGCGGGAACTGCCGACGACGCACTGGGCAGCCGGTGACGTGACCATCGCCGAGCGGGAAGCAGCCAGAGGGGAAACGAGCTGATGGAGTTCTTCGGCCACGTGATCGATGGCGAGGAGGTGACCTCTGGCTCAGGCGCCACCTTCTCCTCGGCCGACCCGTACACCCGCGAGCCCTGGGCGGAGATCGCGCTCGGCGACCAGGCCGACGCCGACCGGGCCGTGACGGCGGCCCGCCGCGCCTTCGACTCCGGGCCCTGGCCGCGAATGGGCACCGCCGAGCGCGGCCGCATCCTGCACCGACTGGCGGATCTCATCGAGGCGCACGTCGAAGACCTCGGGATGGCCGACACCCGGGACATGGGCAAACCGATCACCCAGTCCCGCGGCAACGACGTACCCCGTGCGGCGGCGAACTTCCGGTTCTTCGCCGACCACGCGCGACTGTCCACGGCGGAACTGCTGCCGATGGACTCCGGGCACCACACCTACACGCGTTATGAACCAGCCGGCGTGGTGGCGGCGATAGCGCCCTGGAACTTCCCGCTCATGCTCGAGACCTGGAAGATCGCACCCGCTCTGGCATGGGGCAACACCGTGGTGCTCAAGCCGGCCGAGGACACCCCGGCCTCGGCGACCATCCTGGCCCGGCTTGCCACCGAGGCCGGCATGCCGCCCGGCGTGCTCAACGTCGTGCACGGCTACGGCCCCGACTCGACCGGCCAAGCGCTGACCGAGCACCTCGGCGTGGACCGCATCACCTTCACCGGCGAGTCCGGCACCGGCCGGATCATCGCCGCCGCTGCCGCGCGCAACCTCACCCCGGTCAGCCTGGAACTCGGCGGTAAGGGCGCCAACCTGGTCTTCGCCGACGCCGATCTGGACACCGCCGTGGAATGGTCCATCAAGGCGATCTTCACCAACACCGGGCAGGTGTGCCTGGCCGGTTCGCGACTGTACGTGCAGAACGACGTCTACGACGAGTTCCTCCGCCGCTTCGCCGCCGCCGCCGACAAGATGGTCATCGGTGACCCCAAACAGGAAGACACCCAGATCGGCCCGCTCGCCTCGCGGCAGCACTACGACAAAGTGCGCAGCTACGTGGAAACCGTGGCCGACGAAGGCGGCACGATCGTCACCGGCGGGCTGGACGAGGGCTGGACGGTGCAGCCCACCGTCGTCACGGGGCTCGGGCAGGACGCGCCGCACAGTCGCGAAGAGATCTTCGGCCCACTCGTCGTGGTGATCCCGTTCGACACCGAGGCCGAGGCCGTCAGCCTCGCCAACGACAGCCGCTACGGCCTGAACGCCATGCTGTTCACCGAGAACCTGCACCGCGCGCACCGAGTCTCCGCCGCGTTGCAGGCCGGCACCGTCTGGGTGAACTGCTTCTTCGTCCGCGACCTGCGTGCACCCTTCGGCGGCGTCGGAGACTCCGGCATCGGCCGTGAGGGCGGCAACTTCAGCCGCGAGTTCTTCACCGAACCCAAGGCCGTCGTCATGCAGATAAGGAACGAAGAGTAATGCCGCGTCCTATGAAGTGATCTCGGTGAGTCCTTGTGGTCGGCGAAGGCCAGGAAGTCGCCGGGATCAATAGATGGAGTTCGTCGTCCAGAAACGGAGCCTCGATGTCCAGTTCGAGCAATGGGCCGGCTGGCCGGCTGGCCGGCAAGACCGCCGTCATCACCGGAACCGCGAGCGGACAAGGTCGCGCGGCCGCCGTCCTGTTCGCGCGAGAGGGCGCGCGTGTCGTCGGCTGTGACATCAACCCCGAAGGGGCGGCGGAGACGGTGGAGATGGTGACCAGGGCAGGCGGCGAGATGGTTTCGCTGCATCCCTGCGATCTCACCGACCCGGGGCAGGCCGCGGCGGTCGTGCAACTGGCCATCAGCACATTCGGCGGATTCGAAGTGTTGTACAACAACGCGGGGATGGCGCGGATGGCGGCGATCGGCGAAATGACCTGGAAGGACTTCTCCTTCACGATCGACCACGAGGTCAACCTGATATTCCACTTGGTCAGCGCGGCATGGTCTCACCTGATCGGTCGAGGAGGTGCGTCCATCATCAACACTGGATCGGTTTCCGGCAGCCGCGTGTACAAGGTGCTTCCCGGGCTTGCCCACTCGGCTGCGAAGGGCGCAGTGCTCAGCATGACGCGGCAGATGGCGATGGAGGGCGGTCCGCATAACCTCCGTGCCAACACGCTGTCTCCTGGGCTCGTCGAGGTGCCGGCGACCAGTGAGGCCATGAAGGCTGCCTGGTTCCGCGAACCGATGTTGGCCAAGCTCATGCTGCCTCGATGGGGTCAGCCCGAGGACGTCGCCGCGGCCGCGGTCTTTCTCGCATCGGACGAGTCATCGTGGATCACCGGCATCGATCTCAAAGTTGATGGCGGCACAACCGCCTGGTAGCGCATGCGGCCCGCCGAACGGTATCGGTTGCGAGTCGGCCGCGCCCATCGGAGCGTGACCGGCGTGCTGCGGCGGTGGGGGACGGGGCACCGAACCGGCCGTACTGCTTGGCACCAGACCGCGCCGCGCCCCGACACGTCGATACCGTACGGAATCAGGCCCGTGCCAATCCGCCGTCCACGAGCAGTGTCTGCCCGGTCATGAACGCGGCGTCGTTCGAGGTGAGGAACGAGATCGCGCCCATCAGGTCCTCCGGCAGACCGACGCGCTTGACCGCCTGGCTCGTGAGAATCGCGTCGAAGAGGCCCAACTGCTGCTGCGGCCCGGCGATCGTGCCCGGTGTGCGCACCATGCCGGGAGCGATCGCGTTGATGGTGATCCCGGACACCCCGACCTCGGCGGCCAGCGAACGCACGAAACCGATCACTCCGCCTTTGCTCGCCGTGTAGGCGACCAGCCCGGCTGAGCCGAGCTGAAACGTCGCCGAAGCCATGATGACGATCCGCCCCCAGCCGGCCTCCTTCATGCCCGGAAGCACGGCCTTTGTGAGATGGAAGACAGAGTCCAGATTGACGTCCATGATTCGGCGCCAGGTCGCCCAGTCGGTGTCTTCGAACGAAGAGATGGGATAGATGCCGGCGTTGTGGACGAGAATATCGACCCCTCCGTACCGGTCGGTGACCGAGCCGACGAATTGCGCAACGCTGCCCGCGTCCGACACGTCGCACTGCTCCCAGAAGATCTCGCCGCCTGCCTTGCGAATGAGTTGCTCCGTCTCATCGGCCGGGGCGAGATCACCGACCGCGACGATCTGCCCATCTCGCGCCAGCCGCAGCGCAAAGCCCTGACCGATCCCCGCGGCGCCCCCCGTGACGACGGCGACCTTCCTGGCCCTCTTTTCCTTCACTGAATTCCTCCATAACGGGTGACGCGATTTTCTGCGAGGACCGGCCCGTGGCAAACCTTATTGTGTGATGCCGAGAAGCGTTTCGTAGTACTCGCGTTTGCTGGCGAAATCCTTCTCGAGATAGTGCAGGACCAGCGCATGGATGTGGGGCTGTTGGATGACGTAGTGGTCATCGTGGCCCGCGAGCAGCTGGCCCAGCTGATCGAGGTGCAGGTGCCAGGCGGCACTGAGGAGGTGCTCTCGACCGACCGAGTGCGGCAGCGCGTGCGTGAGCATGATCTTCGAGCCGTCGCCGTCGGTTGCGACCTCCCATCGCATTGTCGTGCCGAACAGGTCGGGCGTCACATGCCAGGCGGGCACCTCCCACGTCAACGCCAGCACACGCATCGGCTCGAATTCGAGGACCTTGCCGTAGACCGTCGCGCCCATCTTGGGTGCGATCTGGATGACGACATCCCCACCTTCGACAGGCTCGAGTTTGTCGACCGGGCCGCCCAGCCACTTCGCGAGCAGCTCAGGCTCGCCGATGAAGGGCCACAACCGTTCCACCGGCGCGTCGAAACGCCGCTCGAAGTACACTTCGTTCATCTCGGGAGTCCGGCGGATTATTCCGTCCGCGCTTTCGGTCAATTTATTCTCCTTTTTTCCTATCTTGGATTTTCTGATCAGTCCGGGCCCGCTAAGAGTTCACGGTCTCGGCGCTCGGCTGGTACCACCATGGGTATCGGGCCGTGTCCTCGTGGCCGAGGTCGGGATCGAAGTACACGTGCATCCGGCAGATCCTGCCGTCGCGGAAGTCGAATACGGCGCAGAAATGCCCTGGGACGGTCTCTCGCCCGTCCCACGTTCGGCCCGTGACGGTCTCGCCTTCGGTGGTGCCTTCGACGATGACGCGGTCGTCGTGCTCGACGATCTCGAACTCGTCGGCGTGATGGGCCATGCGACGGAACTGCGCGCGGCCCTTGCCCGCGGCGATCATTGCCTCGTGTCCGGTGCCGGCACCGAATTTGGGAACGTAGATCTGGACGTCCTCGGTGAACAGCTCAGTGAGGTCGCCCGTCGCCCGGCCGTCGGCGATCTCATAGAACCGCTTGGCCGTCGCGACGTTCGTGGAATCGACCATGTGACCTTTCTTTCTTAATAACGGCTGGCCCAGGGGTCTGCCGTGCTCATGTCACGGCAGGTGCCATGTCCATGAAGACCTGTATGTCGTCGATAATCCCGTCGGATCGATGATGAATGAAGGTCGCGGCGGGCAGGCATACCACGCTGCCGTCGCTGCGGGTGTAATTGACATCGCAGATCAGCATGGCCGCGTCACCGGACTCCCACACGTCGTGGAAGTCATGCGACATACCGCTGATCGCTCCGAAGAACTGCATTGATGCGGCGCGAACCGCCTCATGGCCGACGACCGTTTCCGCGTTCCCGTAACGCATGCGGACGTCTTCGCTGAAGTGGGCAATAACCCCGTCGATGTCTCCGGCGTCCATGGCCGCGTACAACCCGGCCGCCCAGCTGGGAAGCTCGGTTCTGATCTGTATGTTCCGCTGCGTCATGTCGACTCCCTCGGCGCTGTGGACGCCTGTTGGTTTCTGTAGATCAGTTACGGGCTAAGCCCGCGTCAGTCCCCCAAATGCAAATCGCCGATCACGGCGATGTCGCTGTCGGCTCCGTACGATGCGCGGAGGTGTCGTCGCGCGATTGCCCTACGCCGGCTGGAGCGGGGTCGGGTCGGTGAAGATCCGCATGTCGTGGACCAGATCACCGCGGTATTCGATGATGGTCAGGGCCGGCACGGGAACCACGCGTCCGTCCAGCAGTTCATAGGTCACCGTCGCCTCCAGAAGCACCGTTTCACCGGAGGCCCAGACATGCAGGAAGTCGTGACGCATTCGCCGGTAGTTCGAGAAGATCCACTTCAGGCCGGCTCGGATCGCGTCGTGCCCGACCATCGGATCCGTCGAGCCGAAACGCATCGACGCGTCCGGCGCGAAACCCGCGAGGACGCCCTCGACCTCGAGTGCGTCCACCTTGCGATAGAAGTCGACCAGCCAGCGGGGAGCCTCGACCCTGTGCGCGGTCTCCGGGGCGCTCATCGCGTGGCCTCAGCGGTCGCGAGCCGCGTACGAACCGCGGCCAGGGTCGACTCGACCGCGGCCTGGTATGCCGAGACCATCTGAGCGGACAGTTCCTGCTCGGTGACCGGGAGCGTGTCCCCAGGCCGGATGACGAGGGCGAATTGGAACCGCAGGGACAACTCGCCGCCCTCCTCCAGGATCTCGTTGGTGATGGTGCCCAGCACCGGCCCGTCGAGCCTGGCGAACACGATCCGGTTCGATGCCTCCAGCCACACGCGCTCGACGTAACGGGCGCCGCCCAGCTGAAGTTCGCGATCGAAGACGGTGTCGCTCTGGCGGGCGATCTCGCGGCACTCGGCGATGGCCGCCACGTACGGCACGGCGTCGAGCGCTTTCTGCTCAAGGCCCTCCCAGATCTGGTCTCGGGTGAGCAGGGCCAGGCCAGGCGGGTTCGCCGGCAGTTTCATTTCACTGAAGATCATTGTTTTCTCCACGGTGTCGGGTGGGAGCAGCGGAGTGCGATCGGTACGGTCGGGCCACCGGATATGGCGTGTGGTTCAGGTGGCGAGGTATCCGCCGTCGACGGGCAGCACCGCGCCGTTGATGTAGGAGGCCGCGGGGGAGCAGAGCCAGGTGACCGTCTCCGCGATTTCGGCCGGCTCGCCGATGCGGTTCAGCGTGGTGCGGGCGATGATCGGTGCGATGAACTCGTCGGGTACGCCGGCGGTCATCCCGGTTCGGATCGGTCCTGGCGCTACGGCGTTGATCCGGATGCCCTGCCGGCCATAGTCCGCAGCGGCGGTCCGGGTGAGTCCCGCCACGCCGTGCTTACTGGCGGCATAGACGGCCTGGCCGGCGGTACCGAGGAAAGACCAGACCGACGCCGTGTTGACGATGGCGCCACCGGACGCGATCAGGTGTGGGATCTCGTACTTCATACAGAGGAACACCCCGGTCAGGTTCACTCCGATGACACGGTGCCAGTCCGCATCGTCGAGGTCTGCCAGCGGGCCGACGGCGAAGGTTCCGGCGTTGTTGTGGGCGTAGTCCAGTCGGCCGAACGTCGCCACCGCCGAATCGACGGCGTTTCGCACGGACGTGGCGTCCGCGACGTCCGTCTGAACCGGAAGCGCCTTGGTCCCCACTGCCTGGATTTGAGCGACGGTGTCGTCGAGGTCGAGCACATCGCAGAGGACGACCGACGCGCCTCGGGCGGCGAAAGCCAGCGCGCTGGCCTGCCCGATTCCGCGCGCCGCGCCGGTGATCAGAGCGACCTTCCCGTCGAACTCGCTATCCATGTGCTTCTCCTGGTGACCGGTCTCCATCGTCGGTGTCGTTCACGCCGACAGCACAAACTGTGTGCAGTTTGGCGCTGAAGGTCAACCCTTGACTTCCCGGCAAACTGTATGCAATCTGGGCGTCACATCTCTGTGCGCAGCGCATCGCCCCTGTCCAGAGGATCAGCAGTCGAACGTCGGGAGTTCGGATGTCCGTGTGGAGCCTGGTGACCTGCCGAGCCGGGGACGGAGGATCGGGATCGCCCATCGGTGTCGCCGGCGCCGGGAGAGGAGGGTGGTACAACCCACGCCACCCCGACGTGACGGCCTTGATGCGCGACCGGGCGGACCTGGATTCGGTGTCGCGCGGTCGGCAGTTCGCCCATGGTGTCGCCTGCGGTGACGGACCCGGCCGGTCATGACACGTTACGAGGTGAACGCGGTGGCCGACCGCACGGCCGCGATCGCGGACCTGGTCACCGCGGCGCATACCATGGCGGCGCTCGGCCTGGTGACCGCGTTCGGGCATGTATCAGCACGCCATGACGATCACATGCTGATCACACCCGCGATCGACCTCAGGCTGGCGACCACGGACACGATCCTCCAGATCCCGCTGGGAACGGCCACGCTGCCACCGGAAATGCCGGGCGAGGCGTGGGTGCATCTGGCGGTCTACCAGGCACGCCCCGACGTCACAGCGATCGCACGCGCCCAGCCGGAAGCCGCGCTCGCCATCGGCGCCGTCACCTCTCGCATCCCACCTGTCCACGGACAGGGCGCCATGCTCGGCGAAGCAGTCCCGGTACACGACGACGCGCGCCTGATGCGCTCCCTCGACCTCGCCCGTACGGCGGCGCGTACGCTTGGCCAGGCCGACGCGCTCGTGCTGCGCGGCAACGGCGCTGTCACCACCGGCACAACACCCGGTCATGCCGTGGCGCGCATGTGGCTGCTCGACACCAGTTGCCGCCTCTATCTGGCGGCGCGACAGGCCGGCACGAGCAAAGCCCTCACCGCCGATGAGATCGCCGCATGGCGGGCGGCCGCCCCGCCACTGCTCGACCGGCTCTGGACGTACCTGCAACGGGCGACGGTCGAATCGTCGGCCGACGCGGCGTGACTACCACAACCGTCACCACCGAGGAGGAAACCGTGAGCGATCTTGACCTTGAGGCAGGCCGGACGGAGGGAAACGCCCTTCGCGTCAGCGGCCTTATGCACTACGGGCTGCAAGTACCGAACCTGGGACAGGGGAGAGACTTTTACGCGGATTTCGGGCTGACCGTGGACGAGCGCCCCGACCAGTTGGTCGTGCGCTGCGACGGTCGCGACCAGGATCAGACGCTGCTGGTCGAGGGACGGGACAAGCGCCTGCACCACGTGGCCTTCGCCGCACCGCCTGGCTCGCTGGCCGAACTGCAACGTCACCTGGAGAGCCTGGACATCGTGTTGCAGGACGCGCCGCCGGGAGGCCTCGGCGACGGCCTGTGGTTCCGTGATCCCGACGGCAACGCGGTGAACGTACGCGAGCAGGACTTGGCCTCGCCGCGGCAGCCGGAGCAGGTGAAGCAGAATCTGCCCGGCGACTATCAGCGAGTCGACGAGGCCCACTGGCTGACCGCGAACACGCCGCCACGGCCCCGCCGGTTGGGGCATATGTTGATCTTTTCCTCCGACGTTGACCGCTCGACGGCCTTCTACCAGCGCACGCTCGGGTTGCGGCTGTCCGACCGGATCAAGGGGACGGCCGTGTTCATGAACTCCGGGCCGGGCGATCACCACGTGTTCGGCTTCATCCAGAGCAGCCACCCGGGTCTGCACCACTCCAGCTGGGAGGTCAACAATCTCGATGAGCTGATGGTCGGCGCGCAGGTGATGGCCGACAAGGGCCACCGGATCGGCTGGGGACTGGGCCGCCACACGCTGGGCTCCAATCTGTTCCACTACATGCGCGACCCGTGGGGCAGCTGGATCGAATACTTCGCCGATATCGACCAGATCAGCGAGAACTGGCAGGCCAAGGACTGGGAAGTACCCCCGGCGGTGTGGTGCCCGATGATGCCGGGGGAGTTCCTGGAAAACCACGAGCCCAAGCCGGAATAAGGCGTAGCCGAGAACACAGGGAAGCGGGCAGAGCGCGGCGCTCACATCCGCGACAGGGCCTCCGGCCTAACACTCCAGCCCGTTCGCCGAGCCGGTACGACTGCCGAACCGGCTCGGCGAACCGGCTGTTGTCCTGCACTTCTCCTGGGATGTGGTCACTTTGTGCAGTGCCGATCATCGGTGGTCGGTGAGGTACTCACGATCCGTGGCAGATTCGGCGGCGACCGCAGACCAGCCGGTTCTACCGCTGATCAACCAGCTGGCACGCGTCGGCCAGCGCGTCGTCGATACCTGCATCCCAGACTCTCTGCGTCCCCGGCAGCTGCTCGTGCTCACGGTGCTCGACGAGCACGGCCCCACCTCGCAACAGGCGCTCGGCGAGGCTCTGCGCCTGGACCCCAGCAATGTTGTCGGACTGCTCAACGAGCTTGAGGAACGCGGACTGGTCACGCGCCGCCGCGACCCAGTGGACCGCCGTCGCCACATCGTCGAGCTGTCCAGCGCGGGTGCCGACGAACTGGCCCGCACGAACTCTCGTCTTCGCCTGGTCGAAGACGAGGTGCTGCAGACCTTGAGCGCCGAGGAGCGCACCACGCTGCACGGTCTGCTCGTCCGCGTCGTTGGGGTTACGGCACCGGGATGCAACGCGCTCCCATGTGGTGCGAGCGGCGAACCGCCAACCTGTACGCCCTGACCGGAACGGCTCGACTCGTAAGGTCAGTGGGGTTCGGCGGTGCTGGTGTTGTGCTCGTGGATCAGGCGCAGCGCTTCGTCGCGGTCGCGTCGGTCGAGGGCGTCGACGAGGGCACGGTGCAGTTCCTGTCGCTGAGCGATGTACTCGGCGAGGGGCTGATCACTCGCAGGCAGCACGGACAGCGTGTGCTCCTCGATGAGGTCGAGGAGACTGGTGTAGAGCGAGCTGAGCAGGGCGTTCGGGCTGATCGCGGCGATCGCTGCGTGCAGGCGCCAGTTGGCATGGACGAAGCCGACCGGGTCGGCGTCGCTGACCGCCCACTCCATGGCGGAGATGTGCTCACGTAGCCCCGCGATGTCGGCCGGCGAGGCGTGCCAAAGAGCGTCCTCGATCAGCAGCGGATCGAGAGCGTCGCGAATGCGTACGGCGTTGGCGACATCGTTCTGCTGTGCGTCCAAGGCCAGAACGGCGTTGCCGAGGCGGGCCATCGGAGACTGCTCGGCACTGAACAGGCCCCCGCCGGGGCCCGGCTTGACGGTGACCAGACCGCGGGACTGCAACAGACGCAGCGCCTCGTTGAACGTGCCAACGGACACGTCACACAGCGTCCGCAGTTCTTCCTTCGTGCCGAGACGTGAGCCGGGCGGCACGCTCTCAACGAGCTTGGCGACCCGCTCCGCCGCTCGTTCGGCGCGGCCCAAAGCCGTGGAACGAGCCGCGCTTTCGCCGCCGCGGCCGCCGCGAGACACGGTGGAGTCGGTCGGTACAGAGCCGCTCCGCCGCTGGGGGATTTCGCCGCTGGAGGCCGACGTGCTGGTCTTCACGTGCGTGGAACGTTCGGGTGTGGCGGTCAAGGCGCTCCCAACATATTCATCATGCTCGTTTCGCTCCGGCCTCTTGACGCCCTGAATCACGTCGGCCAACATCAGGGTAATCATCATGCTGAATTATCGGCGGACGGGCAAGAGCCGGTTGTCACCGCCGGGCGGTTCGAAGTTCGGCCGGCCGGTGGGCCCCCGCGCACCTGCCTTCTGCCCCTTGAGTTCGGGAGTCATACCGTGCGTATCGCCAACCTCTCGGGTCGCCTGGTGCTGATCTGCGATGGCCGGGCCGTCGATGTCGAACGGGCCAGTGGCGGCCGCTTTTCGGCCGAACCGCAAGCCGTCTACGAGCGGTGGGAGGAGTTCCGTTCCTGGGCAGCACGTGCGGACCTGCCGACCGGGGAGGCCTTCGAGCCGATCGCGCTCGGCTCGCCCGCCCCGGCGCCCCGGCAGACACTTGCGATCGGACTCAACTACCGGGACCACGCGGCCGAGTCCGGTTTCGTGGCGCCCGAGGGACTGCCGCCCGTCTTTACGAAGTTCGCCACCAGCATCACCGGGCCCATCACCCAGGTGACGCTGCCGGCCGATGGTCATACCGACTGGGAGGTCGAGCTGGTGGCCGTCCTCGGCCGCCGTGCCGAGCACGTTGCGGAAGCCGACGCCTGGCATCATGTCGCCGGACTGGCGGTGGGGCAGGACATCTCCGAGCGTGTCGTGCAGCTGGCCGGCCCGGCACCGCAGTTCAGCCTGGGCAAGTCGTATCCCGGCTTCGCACCCATCGGCCCATGGCTGGTCACGCCGGAGGAGTTCGACGATCCCGACGACCTTGAGCTGCGTTGCGCGATCAACGGTGAAGAGGTCCAGAAGGGGCACACGCGCGATCTGATCTTCTCCGTGCCGACCCTGATCGCCAGGCTTTCGGCAGTGCTGCCGCTGCTCCCCGGAGACGTCATCTTCACCGGTACCCCGGCCGGTGTGGGCATGGGACGCGACCCGCAACGCTGGCTCGCTCCGGGGGACGAGCTCGTCAGCACGATCGAAGGCATCGGCGAATTGCGCCAGACCTTCGTCGCTTGAGCAGCCGGCCAAGGCCCGACGGACACAGGAGCCCCCATGGCACTGCACCGCCTGACCTCCATCACCGTGGGGGTCCCCAACGTCGCCGAGACAACCGCCTACTACACCGACTTCGGCCTCGCCCCCGTAGGCGACGGCTGGTTCGCCACCCGTGACGCCGGCCGCCAGCTCCGTATCGTGACGGCGCCCGTCCGGCGGCTCATCGAGGTCCGTGTCGGCGCCGACACTCCCGATGACCTGGCCGCGGTCGCCTCCCGCCTGCGCCGTCTCGGCGTCGACAGTGACACCGACGGGCCGACGCTGACCGCCTACGACCAGGCCACCGCCGTACGTGCCGTGCTGGAGGTGACCCCTCGACTGGTCCAGGAGTCCGTGCCGGCCACCGCTTACAACGGTCCTGGCCGTTCTGAGCGCACCGGCTCCCGTGCGCCTGGCGTCCTGCGCACCGGTCGGGTGCGGCCGCGCAAGCTCGGTCACGCCGTCATCGGGACCCCTGACTTCGACGCCACCACCGCCTTCTTCCGCGACGGTCTCGGCTTCAAGGCGTCCGACTACATCAAGGACCATGGAGCGTTCCTGCGTTGCTCCACGGATCACCACAACATCCTGGTCCTGGCCGCCCCGGTCACGTTCCTGCACCACTCTTCCTGGCAGGTCGACGACATCGACGAGGTAGGCCGCGGGGCCGCCGCCATGCTCGAAGACCACCCCGAACGGCACATCTGGGGCCTGGGCCGCCACCATGCCGGCTCGAACTTCTTCTGGTACCTCAAGGACCCGGCGGGCAACTTCAGCGAGTACTACTCCGATATGGATTACATCGTCGACGACCAGCTGTGGACACCGGAGGTCCTCGAAGGTGCCAAAGGCCTGTTCAATTGGGGCCCACCGCCCCCACCTTCCTTCCTCGCCCCGGAGGATCTCGCCGCCCTGATGACCGGCACCCACAGTGGGACGAGCTAGAGCCTTGCCAACCCGAGCTTGAGGCATGCTCTGTGCCCTCGGGCCCAGGGCATCGGACAGCGGCTGACCTGTGTTCTATCGCCGGTGCCGCACGGCCCTGACGCTGTGGACCCAGCAAAAGATATTTAGGACTTCCATGGATAAGACATCCCTTTCCGCGGCCGACGCCGTGGCCGACGTCAGTGATGGCGCCTCCCTGGCTGTCGGCGGATTCGGCTTGTGCGGCATCCCGACCGCACTCATCTCCGCCCTGTACGCCCAAGGGGCGAGCTCGCTGCGGGTGGTGTCGAACAACTGCGGAACCGACGACCACGGGCTCGGCATTCTCCTCAGCGCCGGCCGGATCGCCCGTGTCACCGGCTCCTACGTGGGTGAGAACAAGGAGTTCGCCCGCCAGTACCTCTCCGGTGAACTCGAAGTAGAGCTCGTGCCCCAAGGCACCCTCGCCGAACGCCTGCGCGCCGGAGGCTGCGGCATCCCCGCCTTCTACACGCCCGCCGGCGTCGGCACCCCGGTCGCAGAGGGCGGCATCCCGTGGCGCCACCACGCCGACGGCAGCATCGCCCTCGCCTCACCGGCGAAAGAGATCCGTACGTTCGGTGACCGCGACTTCGTCCTGGAGGAAGCGATCACTTGCGACTTCGCGCTGGTACGGGCGGCACGCGGCGACCGGCACGGCAACCTCGCCTTCCACAAGTCCGCACGAAACTTCAACCCCCTGGCCGCCATGGCCGGACGCGTGACCATCGCCGAAGTCGAGGAACTGGTCGAACCCGGGAGCCTCAGCCCGGACGAGATCCACCTGCCCGGCGTGTTCGTCCAGCGAGTCGTGCCGCTCAGCGCACAGCAGGCAGCCGACAAGCACATCGAGAAGAGGACGGTGACCGGCTGATGGCCTGGACACGAAGCGAGATGGCCGCACGTGCGGCAGCCGAACTGAACGACGGAGACTACGTCAACCTCGGCATCGGGCTGCCCACCCTCGTACCCGGCTTCGTCCCCGAGGGCGTGCACGTGGTCCTGCATTCGGAGAACGGCATCCTGGGAACCGGCCCGTATCCCTCCGATGACGACGTGGACCCGGATCTGATCAACGCCGGCAAGGAGACGGTGACGACTCTGCCCGGCGCCTCGTTCTTCGACTCCGCTCTGTCGTTCGGGATGATCCGAGGCGGACACATCGACACCGCGATCCTCGGCGCCATGCAGGTCTCCGCACGCGGCGACCTGGCCAACTGGATGATCCCCGGCAAGATGATCAAGGGAATGGGCGGTGCGATGGACCTAGTCCGCGGTGCCCGGCGTGTCATCGTCATCATGGAGCACACCGCCAAGGACGGCAGCCCGAAGATCGTCGCGGAGTGCACCATGCCGCTGACCGGCAGGGCCTGCGTCCAGCGCATCATCACCGACCTCGCCGTCCTGGACGTCACCGACCGTGGCCTTCTCCTGGTCGAAACGGCTCCGGGCGTCACTCGCCGGCAGGTCGCCGCCGCCACCGCGGCACCGGTGTACATCCCGGCATCGGCCGGATCATCGACGGCGACGCCGTGATCCTCCATCACCGCATGCCTGGCCGCGGCCGGATGCCGCATCGGAGATGTGGTACGTCAAACGCATAGGCAGGTGATGAAGAACTGCGCGACGGTGGCCAGAGTGGTGTGCCTGTCGAAGGCCGGATCCTCGTGGTTGGCGCCCTCGATGAGCACTGTCTTGGCGGAGCCGCCCGCCGCACGGACCGCCTCGGCCAGCCGCAGGCTCTGGCCATGCGTGGAGACCGCGTCCTGGGTGCCGTGGAGGAGCAGCATCGGCGGGCTGTTCGGGTGGACGTGAGTGATGGGGCTGATCGGGGCCAGGTGATCATCTGTAAGGGCGGATTCGGGCACCCCCGCCAGTAGGGCCTGACGCAGCCGTGGACTCGGAGGACTGGGGACTCCGGCGGGCCAGACGGCGTTGCGAATCTCGTCGGGCAACGGCAGCCCTGGTGCCGGGCGCAGGTGGGCGGCGGCCGAGGTGAGGTCGTAGGTGCCGAAGTAGCCGACCATGGTGCGGACGGTCGAGGTCGACGATCCGGGAGTGAGAGCGAGATGGGCGGCGAGATGAGCACCGGCGGATGCGCCCCAGACGCCGATCCGGTGGATGTCCAGGCGGTGGGCCGGGCCTTCGCGGCGCAGCCAGCGGACTGCGGCTCGGGCGTCGTCCAACTGGGCGGGGAAGGGTGCCTGGTGCGCGAGGCGGTAGTCGGCGGAGGCCACGGCGACTCCGTGCTGAGCGAGTCCGGTCAGGCGGTCGCGGTGGTCGGTGCGGCTGCCGGTGAGCCAGCCGCCCCCATGCAGGTAGACGGCGACGGGCACCGGATGCGGCCGGACAGGGAGATACAGGTCGAGTGAGAGCGCGGTGCCGTCCGGGGTCACGGTGTAGCGCAACCCCTCCACCAGGCGGACGGTCATCCGGCTGAGTGTCCGCGACGCGCGGCGATCACGGCAGAGACGCGGCGTCGGGATCGTTCGGCCTGCTCCAGGACGCTGGGAAGGGCAGGGGTCAGCAGCCTGCCGTGGCGCTTGACGGTCTGGCCGCCGACCAGCACGGTGTCGACGTTGCCGGGGTGCGCGGCCAGTACGACGGCGGCGGTGGGGTCGGTGACGGGTGCGAGGTTGAGATCGGTGGTGCGGATCAGGATCAGGTCGGCCTGCTTGCCAGGGGTGAGCGAGCCGGTCCGGTCGCCGAGGCCGGCCGCGCGAGCTCCGGCCAGGGTGGCGAATTCCAGCACGTCCCGGGTGGCGAGGCTCGGTGGGGTGCCGGGAAGCCGGGAGTGACCACCGCCGATCCAGGAGCGGTAGTAGGCCAGCAGCAGCCGCATCTGGGTGAACATGTCACCGGCGCACTTGGTCTCGGTGTCACCGCTCAGGCTCGGCCGGATGCCCGCCGCCAGCAACCGGTCGAGGGGGATGTCGCCCATGCCCGTCGAGTTAAGTTCGCAGTGCACGCCGAGCGAGACGCTCGCCCCGGCGTCCGCCATCATGGCGATCTCGTCGTCGTCGCAGCCGCAGCAGTGCACGAAAGTCAGGTCCGGGCCGAGCACGCCCGCCTCTTCGATCCGGGCCACCGCGCGATTCCCGGCGTTGTGGGCGTACGCGCCGACGTGCACGGTGGTGCGGATGCCGAGATCGCGGGCCAGCCGCAGGTCGTCCAGCCACACCTGCGGGCGGGCCATCTCAGGGCCCCGGCCCGCCATGGCCAGGGTCAGGAGCCCTTCGTCGGAGGCGAACCAGCGGTCGCGTAGCCGGCGGATGTCGGCGGGGTGGCGCAGGGCGCTGTCGCGGGTCCACTCCGGAGCGAGGGGCCAGCCGTGGGCGAAGACGCCGCGGATACCGGATTCGGCGAGTGCCTGAACGGCGGCGTCGGCGTGGTCGGGGGTGTTCATGACATGGGCCCAGTCGACCAGGGTGGTGATGCCGGAGTCGAGGGCGGACAGCGCACCGAGGAGGGTGCCGACGTGGACGTCCTCGGGGGTGTAGGCGGCGCCGACCGGACCGAGCATCTCGGCGAAGTACTGGAGCGGGTCGATGTCGGCGTAGGCATGGCGGACGGCGGTCTGCCAGGTGTGCCGGTGGGTGTCGGTGAACCCGGGCATGACGATCATGCCGGAGGCGTCGATGACCTCGGCGTCCGGGGCGTGCAGGTGTGGCCCGACGGCGTGGATGCGGCCATCTTCGATCAGCAGGTCGGCGACCGGGAGGTCGCCGATGTCCGGGTCCATGGACAGCAGGTGACCGCCGGTGATGAGGGTGCTCAACGGGTCACTCCGATCCAGCGCTTGATCTCGTCGTCGGCGCGCGCGGGCAGCGGCGGCTCCTCGTCGGCCCACGTGACATAGGCGTCGGGCCGGATCAGCAGGCTCCGGACGCCACGGAGTTCCGGCCGGGTCATGACGGCGGCGCCGCTGACCGTACGCAGCGGAAGGCCACCGGTGTCGAGGGCGTCGTAGGCGCCGTCGCCCCTACAGTCGATGAGCAGGAAGCACTGGTCGCGCAGGAGTTCGTGGACGCGCCGGATGCCGTCGCGGGTGAGGAGTTCCAGGTCCGGGGCGCGATGGCCGGTCAGCGGATGGCTACCAGGCGGCGACGGGTACGGGAACGTGAGGCCGTTCAGTTCGTGCGCGAGACGGCTGTTGACATCGGGCAGCGGCAGTAGGTGCTCCTGGAACATCCGTTTGAACGCGACGCCCTCGGGTGTGAAGTCGAACTGCACCGCGCATTGGGCCTGGACGCTGCGCAGCAGTTCCTCGGTGACCGGGCGGCGTTCCTCCTCGTACGTGTCGAGCAGACTCTCATCGGCGTGCCCGTTGATCACGGCGGCGAGTTTCCATCCGAGGTTGAAGGCGTCCTGGATGCAGAAGTTCATGCCGACGCCGCTGGCCGGGTAGTGGATGCGGGCCGATTCGCCGACCAACAGGATCCGACCCCGCCGGAACGCGGTGGCCAGGCGCAGCGCGTCGGAGAAGCGGGAGGCCCACTGCAGCCCGTCAAATGCGACCTCGCGCTCCAGGATGTCGCGCAGGCAACGGCGCACTTCCTCCTCGGTCACCGGCTCGGACTGCGGTGCGTGCCGGCGCTCGGCGTGCACGATGTTGCATCGGATGAGCCGCTCGCCGTCCGGTCCGAACGGGAAGGAGGTGACCCAGCCGTGTTCGTTGTCGGTCATCACCCGCCAGGCCGAACCGCCCAGGCTCTCGGTGCGCAGGTCGGCGACGATGCCGGTGAAAGTGCCGTCGTGCCCTTCGAAGCCGATGCCGGCCTGCTGTCGGACGGTGGAACGGCCGCCGTCGGCGCCGACCACGTACCGGGCGGTCAGCTCGACCTGCTCGCCGTCGGCCCCGCCTGCGGTGGCGGTCACGCGTACTCCATCCGCGTCCTGCGCGACCGTGTCGACGTGGACCCCGTGCCGGACGGTGACGCCCTGCTCCCGGACGTGGTCGAGGAGCAGTTCCTCGGTGACGTTCTGCGGCATGATCAGGCGGAACCCGAAGCGGGAGTTCAGGTGGTGCCAGTGCACCGGCTGCATCCCGGCCCAGATGTGGACGGGGATGAGCGGGTTCTCCCTGATGGAGCGGGCGCGTTCGATGAAGCGGTCGGCGAGGCCGCGGGCGTCGAGCAGTTCCAGAACGCGCGGCAGGATGGTGCCCGCACGGGACTCGACCGGCCGGACGCGGCGTTCCAGGACGGTCACCCTGATCCCGGCGAGCGCCAGTTCGCTCGCCACGGTGAGCCCCGATGGGCCGCCTCCCACGACGATGACGTCGCTGTCCGTGGCGGTATGAGTCATGCTCCAGCTCCTGTTCCAGCATGGACATCGAAATCGTTCGATATCGGGCATTTCAGAAAGTAGTGCAGGTGGCGGGGAGGTCAGGGAGCCGGCGGTCGCTCCACTGTCGGTTCCCCGGAGGGGCGTCACACGGCGGCGTTCCTGGGCCGGCGCGCCCGGCGTCCCTGTCCGCCTCCGGCCGAATTCTGGTCGGGTGCCGCGCCGGCCAGCCGGCCACGGTCGCGGCCCGGGTTGACGCACAGTGCCGCGCACAGACCTCCGGCGAGGACGATGACACCCAGCACGGTGAACCCCCGGTCGTAGCCGGTGGCCAGGTCGGGGGCATGATCGAGGATCAGCCCCATGGCGTACGGGCCGCCGACGCTGCCGAGGGAGTAGAGGCCGTAGAGCGTGCCCAGCACGGCGCCACGCTGGCCGGGCGGGCAGATCCGGCCTACCGCGTTGTAGGCCGAGGTCATCGCGACCATCGGCAGGCCGGCGGCCAGGGAGACGCCGCACACGAGCCAGAAGCCGGTGCCGAGGTAGGGGATCAGCACGGCGCACAGACCTCCGACGGCGACGGTGACACCGGTGAGCACGCCGAGCGGGATGCGGTCGGCGGTGCCGCGGACCATCAGGCGGCCGGAGAGGGCACCGAGGATCAGGATGGCGGCGATGCTGACGACATTCGGCGGGACGACCATGTTGCCCGCGTCGGACGGCTTGTAGCCGACGATCTTGACGAAGTAGGGGACCAGCCAGGCGAGGACGACTGCCAGGCACCACGCGGCGGCGAAGGTCATCGCGAGTGAGCCCAGGAAGGTCGGGCTGAGCAGGATGCGGCGGTAGGGGACATGCCGACCGGCCTCGACGGCCTGCTCGGCGTCGGGGGCGGGGTGGGTTTCGGCCGGGCGATCCTTCCCGAAGACCGCGTAGACCAGTGCCCAGACGGCACTCAAGAGTGCGGTGACCGCGAAGGCCCAGCGCCAACCGTGTGCCGTGATCACTGCGGTGAGGAAGATCGCGGCGGTGATGGCGCCCAGACCTGAGGCGATCTGCGTCAGGGCGGTGGGGAGGCTCCGGCGCTCCGGCGGGAACCAGCCATGCGCGGTGTGCACGGTGAGCGGGTTGGCCGGGCCCTCGGCGGCGCCCATGGAGATCCGGCTGGCGAAGAGCGCGGCCACACTGGCGCCGACCAGCATCGGAAGCTGAGCGACGGCCCACAGCAGAGCGAGCAGCACGAAGATCCACTTACTGCGGACCCTGTTGGCCATCAGCCCGACGAGGACCGATGCAACGGTGAACAGGAGGTAGAAGCTGCTGCTGGCGAGCCCGTAGGTGGAGTTGCTGAGCCGCAACTCCTTCATCACGGGGACGGCCGCGAGGCCGAGGACGGCCTTGTCCCAGAAGTTGAGTGCCATGAAGAGCATCAGCAGGACGGTCATGAGCCATGCCTGGCGCAGGCGCGGCGGGGCGTCGTTGGGGCGGACCATAGTGCTCTCCTGTCTCACGGTGCGCCAGAACATGGGCGCGCACTGTGAGGTCGGCGACGTCGACGGCGTCGGATGTCCGATTTGTTGCGCCATCGTGAACCCAATCCGTTCGACAAGTCAATGAAGTTTCGAAACTTCGTGGCAATCTCACACTCTGATACGATCATTCGCATGTTGTCGGATGAGCGTACGGCGACCCGGGTCGACGAGATGTACGAGCGGCTGCGCGCCGACATCCTCGGCGGCCGGCTCGTCCCAGGAGAGCGCCTGAAGTTCACCGAGTTGCGCGACCGATACACCACCAACGTGGCCGCCACCCGCGAGGCCCTGGCACGGCTGGCGGCCATCGGCCTGGTGACCGCCGTGCCACATCAGGGCTACCGGGTGGTGTCCCTGTCGCACCAGGATCTCGCCGAACTCGTCGCCGCCCGGATCCCGATCGAGACGCAGGTGCTACGCCTATCGATCCAGGACGGTGGCATGGCCTGGGAGGCGGGTCTGGTAGCCGCTTATCACATCCTGGAGCGCACTCCGCTGATCGGCCCGGACGACCCCGACCGCCCGTCCGAGGCCTGGAACCAGGCACACGATGCCTTCCACGCGGCCCTGATCGCCGGTTGCCGCAACCGGCGGCTGCTGACCGTCACCCGTACGCTCCGTCAGGAGGCGGACCTTTACCGCCAGTGGTCCGTCTCGCTCGGCGGGCGACCGCACGACACCGCCGCAACCGACCACCGCGAGATACTGGAGCCCGCCCTGGCGGGGGACGCTGACCTGGCCGCCGAACGGCTCGGCGAACACATAGCGCTGACCGCTCGACTACTGATCCGCTGCGCGACCGACGCGCCGGTGTCCCAGGAGACCCCGTGACCGAGCCGAGGCTGCCACGGCTGACCAGGGCGGAGCTGGACGAGGAACAGCTTGCCCTGCACCAGCTGATCACCGCCGGTCCGCGCGCCGCAGGGCCGCAGCACTTCGCGATCCAGGATGGGCAGGGCGCGCTGCACGGCCCGTTCGGCGTCATGCTGCACGCGCCCGGGCTCGGAACTCCGCTCCAGGAACTGGGCTCCGCGGTGCGGTACCGGACCCGGATGAGCGCACGCACCCGTGAGATCGCGATCCTCGCCGTCGCCACGGCCACCGGAAGCGCGTTCGAACGCTATGCGCACGAGCGGGTCGGCCGCGCCGCAGGGCTGAGCGAGACGGAACTGGCGGCGTTGCGCGACGGCACGTTCACCTCCGCGGACCCGGTGGAGACGGCGGCCTATGTCCTGTGCCTGCGTCTCCTGGGGGATCATCATCCATGGAGCGACGCGGAGTACGGGGCTGCGGCGGATGCGCTGGGCCGCGAGTGCGTCCTCGAACTGACCGTCCTGGTCGGCTACTACCGCACTCTCGCGCAGCTGATGGACGTCTTCGGCGTTGGAGCGCCCACGCAAGCGTGACGCCATGGGCGGGAGGACACGGTTCGGCCGACGGCCGGATCCGCTTCGCCGTCGAGGTCGGTCACTCGGGTCATGAGTCACTGGCGTTCGACAGACAGGTCGCGGTCTTCGCCGCGCGCCGTCGTGACCGTTGCTGGTCCGACAGTTCCGCGTCGAGCAGATACTCACCAGGCCGGGGACCGGGACGGATGACGACGCCGTAGTCGATCTCGGCCGCGTCGATGGAGACATAGCCGGCGCGGACGTCGGCGAGTACCTCGTCTGCCGGGCGGTCGAGCGGATCGCCATGGCCGCCGCCACCACCGGTGCTCACCATGTAGGCATCGCCTTCGTCGAGGGCGAGACCGTCGAGCTTGCCGTTGGCGAAGGTCTCGACGGTGCTGTCCCTGCGCCGCACGGTGATTCCGTTCGGCGCGGCGTCGCCGCCGCCCGAGAGTCCCCACGGTGCCTGCCGTGACCGTTCGATGAACGAGTTCAGCCGAGCGGGAGTCAGCGTCCGTACAACGACGTCGGTGCCCAGGCCGCCCCGTCGCCGACCGGGTCCGCCGGAGTCGGTACGCAGGGCGTAGCGTTCGACGTGCTGTGCGGGGAACTTCATCTCCAGCGACTCGACCGGTGTGTTGTGGGTGTCGCCGTCGTTGATGCAGACGGTCGCGGATTCGCCGTCCTTGTCAGGCGTGGCGCCCCAGCCGCCGCCCTGCGGCCCGCCGAACATCATGAAGAACGAGCCTGATCGGTGGTCCACGCCGTAGAGGTTGGTGATCGCGAGATCGGCATGATGCCCTGCGATTCCGCCGCCGCGGATCACGTCCGCCAGCGCCCGGAAGACGCAGTCGACGACGGTCATGGGGTAGGTCATCCACCAGCGCATCGCTGCCGGTTTGCTCGCGCTGATCACGCGACCCGGGGGTAGCTCCACGGCGACCGGCCGGAAGGATCCGGCGTTGACGGGGAACAGCCCGGGTGAGGTCAGGCATTTGAAGGCCACCTGCGCTGCCGAGCGACCTGCGGTGATGCCGGAGTTGAAGTAACCGGCGACCTGGGGGCTGACTTCGCTCAGGTCGATTGTCATCTGGTCCCCGGATACCGTCACCGATACCTTGATCGGCACCGGCCTGCCGATCTCGACACCGTCGTCGTCCATGCTCGCTTCGGCCGTGTACGTGCCGTCCGGGATCTCCGCAACAGCTTGGCGGGCGAGTGTCTCACTTCGATCGAACATCTCGCGGATGCTGGCCAGCACGGCCTGCGTGCCGTACCGCTCGCACAGCGCCGTCATCCGGCTCTCGCCGGTGCGGATGGCCGCCACCTGGGCGCGGAAGTCACCCATCGCGAGATCCGCGAAGCGGACGTTGTCGGCGATCAGCCGGGTGAGTTCGTCGTTCTGCTCGCCGCGCTTGAAGATCTTCACGATGGGCACCTGGATGCCTTCGGAATAGATGTCGGTGGTGGTGCCGCCGAGCACGCCACCGACGTCCACCCAGTGCGCCATCGATGACGCGAACGCGATCAGCTCGCTATCCACGAAGATGGGCATGGTGAAGATCATGTGGTTCAGGTGGCTGCCCATGATCTCAGGGTCGTTGGTGAGGATGATGTCACCGGGTTCGATCCCGCCTGGACCGTAGAACGCCAGTTTTGCCTTGACGGCCTCGGAGAGTCCGCCCACGAACATCGGCAGCCCGAGCCCGATGGAGATGGTCTCTCCCGTGGCGTCGAAGAGGCCGACCGTGAAGTCCTGGGCCTCGTAGATGATCAGGTTGTAGGCGGTCCGCATGAGATTGGTCTTCATCTCGTCCGTGATGGAGACCAGGGCGCCGCGGATGATCTCAGCGGTGATCGGGTCTACTTCCGGGGTGACGGTCACTGTCCTCCTCCGATGGTGAGCAGCAGGTTGGCGTAACCGTCGACCTCGGCGGAGTCGCCTGGGCACAGGAGCGTGGTGGCCGTGCCTTCCTCCACGACGGCGGGACCGCTGAACTGATTGCCCGCCAGCAGTCCAGAGCGCTGGAACACGGGTGTGCGAAGGATGCCGTGGGCGGGGAAGAAGATGTCGCGCTCCCCGGTGCGGGCCGCGTCCTCCGGAGTCCGCCCGCCAACCGAGATCTTGGCAAGCTCAGGCCGGGACAGGGCGCCGACCGCCGAAACGCGAAGGCTGACGATCTCGGCAGGCTCGCCGGGGGCGCTGTGGCCGAACCGCTCCCGATGCTCGGCGTCGAACCGTTCCTTCAGCGCGGCGATCCCGCCACCGGCCATCGGGGGAAGCGCGACCGTGACCGTGTGCTCCTGCCCGAGGTAGCGCATGTCGGCGGCCCGCACGAAGGTCACCTCCCGGAATTCGACTCCGCCATCGAGCAACGCGGCGTGGCAGGTCTTTTCGAGCCTCCGCAGGTCCGATTCGAGCCGGTCCTCGTCGAGCCCGGTCAGTTGCCGGATCCCGGTGGAGACAACGTCGTGGCGGAGGTCGGCCATGAGCATGCCCAGTGCGGAGAAGACGGCTGGACAGGGCGGGATCACCACGCGGGTGATGCCGAGTTCACGGGCGATCAGAGAGATGTGCAAGGGGCCGTTGCCACCGTAGGCGAACAGCGCGAAGTCACGAGGATCCAGGCCACGCTCGGTCGTGACGGCGCGGATCGCGTTGGCCATGCTCGCGGCGGCGATGGCCAGGATCCCGGTGGCGGTCTCGACTGTGCCGAGACCCAGAGCCGCAGACAGTGACCCGACGGCCTGCTCGGCGGCTGCGCCGTTGAGCCGCAGCCCTCCAGAGAGTTCGCCGGCCGCCGGCAGATAGCCGAGGACGACGGAGGCGTCGGTCACTGTGGGCCGACTTCCGCCCCGGCCATAGCAGGCGGGCCCCGGTACGGCGCCGGCGCTGCGCGGACCGACATGGATCCCTCCGGCCTCGTCACGCCAGGCGATGCTCCCGCCGCCTGTGCCGACCTCCACGATGTCGAGGACCGGCACCCGGATCGGCAGCCCCTCGGCGTACCCACCGACGAAGTAGTCACTCGCCTGCGGGAAGGTGAGGTTCCGGATGACGGAGGCCTTGGCCGTGGTCCCGCCCATGTCGAAGGCGATCGCCTGCTCGTAGCCGAGTGTGCGACACACGTCGATGGTGCCCACGACGCCGCCGGCCGGGCCGGATTCCATCATCTGGATCGGCTGCCGTCTGGCCGTCTCGACGTCGCACAGGCCTCCGCTGGACTGCATGATCGTCAGTACGGGCAGGCCGCTGTCCCGACGCGGCAGGGCGTCATCGAGACGCCGGAGATAACGGCTCACCCGTGGGCCGACGAAGGCGTTGGCCGCGACGGTCGAGGTCCGCTCGAACTCGCGGTACTCCCGGGTGATGTCGCTGGAGATGCTTATGTAGAGGCCCGGGCACTCTTCCCGCAGGATTTCCGCCATCCGCAGCTCGTGCGCCGGTTCCCGGTAGGAGTGCAGGAAGACAACGGCGACCGCCTCCACACCGGACTCGCGCAACCGGCGAGCGATCGCATGGGCCGCAGCCTCGTCGAACGGTGTCAGGACCTCGCCCCGCGCGTCGATCCGTTCGGGTACCTCGAACACGCGCTCTCGCGGAACCAGCGGCCGGTGCCTGCGAAACGACAGGTTGAACGCATCGGGCCGGTTGATCCGCCCGATCTCGTAGACGTCGCGGAATCCCTCGGTGGTCACGAGAGCCGTCTGGGCGCCGTGCCGTTCGATCAGCGCATTGATGACCACGGTGCTGCCGTGGATGATCATCTCGGTGTCGTCGATACCGGTGCCCGACAGCGTGAGCCCGGACAGAATCCCTTCAATAAGGTCGTCCGGGGTGCTGAGGGTCTTGCCGACCGTGATCTCCCTGCTGAGGTAGTCGTAGGAGACGACGTCGGTGAACGTGCCACCGATGTCGACGGCGACGCGACGTGCCATCGGCCCATCCTTCCGTGGGGTGTGCGCCGCTCAGGTGCAGCGGTGGTGCTGGAGAAACTGTCGGAGCCACCGGTCGAAGTAGCGCCGGGCGGCCTCGGCGGCCCGTGCCGGGCTCGCGCCGGTGTGGACAAGCCCGACCGTCCGCCAGTCACCGGCCAGATGGCGGTCGGGCGCAGAGTGGTGTGTCACGACGATCCGGCCCTGTTTCTCGAGATCGGCCAGGGTTGTCTCGAACCGTGTGTTGTCGAGGCCCGCGGCGGCGCGGACCTGGGCGGCGAAAAGTGCGTTCTCGGCGGAGCCGGCCAGGGCCGCAAGAACCATCGTCGCTGTACGGCTTGGTTCCGTGCTCATCGGCCGGGCTGCCCCTTCCTCCGGGGATGCGGCGCCTCCCCGGCCAGTGCCAACGCTATGGGGCCAGCAATTATTAGTACAATGAATGTTGGAAATACTGAGAATTCATTTTGATGATGTAGCGGCCGAGATCAGCTGCTTACGTAGCCAGGCGCAGCCGGGATCGCCCGAGTTACGGGGGTTCCACACCAGATCGATCGTGAGCGTCGGCAAGGGGATCGGCGGTTCCATGACGCGCAGGCCGTTCGGCTCCGCGAGGCGCCGGGCCAGTCGGCGTTGCAGCAGCGCCACCATGCGCGTGCCCCGCACCAGGTGCGGAATCATCAAGAACTCGAAGACCACCATCTGCACGACGAGTTCGGGAATGAGCCGCTCAAGAACCTGCTGGGCGCCGACCCGGCTCCCCTCCCATTCGAAGACCACGTGCGGTAGGTGGACGAGATCCTCCACGGTCAGCGTCGGACCGATGTGGTCGTTGCACGCGTCGGCGACCACCACCCAGTCCTCGTGGTAGAGCCGCTCGCGCGGCAGGGTGGTGGGGACGACGTCCGGCAGCAGCGCCACATCCACTGTGGATTCGCTGAGCGTGAGGTCTGTTGCGGACGCGAGTTCGTCAAGGTGCACCCGCACGCCGGGTGCGGCCTCCGCGATCGTCGTGCTCAGCGCCGGCAACACGGTCAGTGCGGCGGCGCTGCCCGCGGCGATCCGGAAAGCACGGTCGGAGGTCGCCGGATCGAAGGTGGGCGGGGTCAATACTCGTGTCGTCAGCGTCTCCAAGATCAGGTTGACGGGACCGACCAGCTCGGCGGCGCGGGCGGTGAGCACATATTCGCGACCCACGCGCACCAGGATTTCGTCATCGAGTTTGCGCCGCAGCCGGGCGAGCGCGTTGCTCATCGCCGGCTGGGTCAACCCGACGGACTTGGCCGCTCGGGTGACGCTCCGGTGCTCGAGCAAGGCGGCGAGCAACGGCAGCAGGTTCAGATCCACGTGGTTCAGGCTGGTCACAAGTCGCCTTCCGGGTCCGACAACCATTCATCGCGTGTATGCGACGCATGGGCAACAGCAATTCGACCAATTGTCCGAAACTCACTTAGCGTCTGCCCGTCGACGTGTCCACTTCGACACCGACCCCCGGGATGGAGACGCCCGGGGGCGCGCTCGCCGAGGAGAGTCAATGGGCGACACGACATCCACCCCAGCGTCCGGCACCAGCGGCCTGTCCGTGCGCAGCTCAGACGCATGCCTCATCGCGGCCCGTCTTGACCGTATCCCCCCTAATGCCTTCCACGGTCGCCTCGCCGGACTCTTGGCCGGCGGCACGTTCTTCGATGCCTTCGACGCTGTCTCCATCGCGGTGGGACTCACCGTGATCAAGGGCTACTTCAAGATCGGTTTCTCCGAGGCCGGTTTGATCGTCAGCGCGGGCTATCTGGGCCAGCTCGTCGGCGCGTTCTTCGTCGGTGCGCTGGCGGAAAAGGCAGGACGGCGCAGGGCGTTCATCATCTCACTCGTCGTGTTCGGGGGCGTGTCGATAGCGGCGGCCCTGTCCTGGAGTGCTACCAGCCTGCTGGTGTTCCGCATGGTCCAAGGGCTTGGGCTCGGCGCCGAGGTACCGCTCGCCGCGACCCTGATGAACGAGTTCCTCGACAGCCGACACCGTGGCCGAATCGGCCTGCTCTACCAATCAGCGTTCGCCTGGGGAATCCTCATCGCACCACTCGCCGGCGTACTGCTCATCGGGAAGCTCGACCATGAGGCCGGGTGGCGGTGGCTCTTCGCCGTCGGTGCGCTCCCGCTGCTGATGGCCGTGGCGGCCTGGCGATGGCTGCCCGAGTCACCCCGCTGGCTCGCCGAGCATGGCCGTATCACCGAGGCCGACGCGATCGTCTCCAACGTGGAGAAGGCAGCCGCGCGTCGCGGTACGGTACTTCCCGAGCCCGAGGCGACGTCTCCGCAACACGCCGGCCGACTCCGCCTGGCGGAGCTTTTCTCGGCTGCGTATCGGCGCCGCACAGTGATGTTGTGGGTGTCGTGGTTCGCCACCTTCTTCGTCACCTACGGTTTCAACGTCTGGCTGCCGACCTTGTACGTGACTCTGGGCGGACTGGCCCCATCGGCGTCCTTGGGGCTGACCGTGATCTCGAGCGCTGTGCAGGTCATCGGCGTCTATGCCGGGGCGTTCCTGATCGACCGGATCGGCCGCAAGCCCCTGCTCGTAGCCGGCTTCGCCCTCATGGCTGCGGGAACCGGCTTCGGCACGATCGGCGTGTCCGTCCTCCAGTTGACCGCATGGCCTGTGCTCTTCGCCGCCGGTCTGGTGATCGCCGCTGGCGTCAGCCTGCCGGCGACGATTCTCTACGTCTACACGGCCGAGCTGTACCCGACCCGGATGCGCGCGTGGGGTTCGTCTGCGGCCAGCGGCTTCAACCGATCGGCGAGCGTCATCTCCCCGATCGTCATCAGCCAGGTACTGGCCGCCGGCGGCGGCGTCAGCCTGGTCTTCGGAATCATGCTGATCGCTGCCGTGCTCGGGCTGGTCGTACTGGCCGGCATGGGGATCGAGACCCGCAACCGCACACTGGAAGAGCTGGCCCGCTGACGAACCGAACGCTGGTCAGGCCGTGCCGATGGCGCGGTCTGACCAGCGAGTAGCCGGGTGGCAGGAGTCTGCAGCGCCGTGGCCACGGCACTGGACGGTCGACAGGGCCCGAGGCGGTCGTGGGGCCGGTCCGGCGATCAGTCGGTGAGGAAGGAGTCGTCCGAATCGGGAGCGGGCGACGTGCCCGTGAGATTCGCCTCGATGCGCGCCAGCAGATACATCGCCTGGGCGTATTCCTCGTCGGTGAGGCCACGTGCGGTGATCTCTTCCAGTTCGCGCCAGGCCTGCAGAACCCGGTCGCGTAGCGCCCGGCCCGCCCGGGTGGTGTTCACGACGACAGCTCGTCGGTCGTGCGAGGAGGGCCTGCGGGTGACGAAGCCGGACTGCTCGAGGCGGCGCAGCATCTTGGTGACGGTGGACGGATCCAGGCCCAGGGTCTTGATGAGGTCCGTCTGGCGCTGTTCGCCGCGCTCCCACAACTGCATCATGAGCAGTTCCTGGCCCGGGTAGAGTCCGGTCTCGCGCAGGAGGTTGCCGGCCGTTATCCGGTGGACGCGAGCGGCGCGGAAGATGGCTTCGCTCATCGGGGCGTCGGCAACGGTGGGGACCGCGTCGGCCTTTCCCGGCGCCGGCTCGGATGCTGGCGGCATGCTGTTTCTCCTCCTGTGTGGTGTCGTGCCGCACCCGATCGGGCGGGTGGTTGAGGCGGGCCAGGAAATCATCTCACCCTCAGTCTATGGTCGGCCAATGGAGTGCTGGTGGCTGCAGATCGCTGATCACTTGCGTAGCCACGGATTCACCGGCGATCGAACGTCCTCCGGATCGTGGAGCGGTGGGTGGACCAGGGGCGTGTCCGCCTGGCTTCCCCCTGGGAATAGGGCTGAGGTGCCCGACGCTACGGTCAGTTGGTCGACCAAGTAACATGCGAGTTCTGGCTGACCTGGCATCGGCCCGTCCCTAGCTCACCCACCCCGGAGCGCCCCATGCAGTTCGGTACCTTCTCCATCGGCGACGTCAACGCCGACCCCATCACCGGCAAGCCACCGACCGAGCAGGAGCGGCTGAAGGCGATGGTCGAGATCGCGGTCAAGGCCGAAGAAGCCGGCTTCAATGTCTTCGCGACCGGCGAGCACCACAACCCACCGTTCGTCTCCTCCTCGCCCACCACCTTGCTCTCCCACATCGCCGCACGAACCAGCCGGATCACCCTCTCCACCTCGACCACGCTGATCACCACCAATGACCCGGTGAAGATCGCCGAGGACTACGCGGTCCTCCAGCACCTCGCCGACGGCCGCGTCGACCTGATGCTGGGCCGCGGTAACACCGGCCCGGTGTACCCCTGGTTCGGCAAGGACGTCCGCCACGGCATTCCGCTGGCCATCGAGAACTACGCACTGCTCCACCAGCTGTGGCGCCAGGAGTACGTCGACTGGGAGGGGCACTTCCGCACCCCGCTGCAGAGCTTCACCTCCGTCCCGCGGCCGCTCGACGGAATCCCGCCGTTCGTCTGGCACGGCTCGGTCCGCAGTCCCGAGATCGCCGAGCAGGCCGCCTATTACGGAGACGGCTTCTTCGTCAACAACCTCTTCATGCCCAAGGACCACTTCCGCCGCCTGATCGGCATCTACCGTGAGCGCTACGCGCACTACGGCCACGGCACTCCGGAACAGGCGATCGTCGGCGCCGGCGGACTCGTCTTCGTACGTAGGAACTCCCAGGACGCCGTACGCGAGTACCGCCCCTACTTCGACAACTCACCCATGTCCGGCCACGGTCCGACGATGGAGGAGTACATGGAGCAGACTCCGCTCATCGTCGGCAGCCCACAACAGGTCATCGACAAGACGCTGACCTTCCGTGAGCACTACGGCGACTACCAGCGCCAGCTCTTCGCCCTCGACACAGGCGGTCTGCCGGTGAAGACCGTGCTGGAGACCCTCGACCTGCTCGGTGAAGAGGTCATACCAGTCCTGCGCAAGGAGTTCGACGCCCTGCGCCCCAGCCATGTCCCGGAGGCGCCGACGCACGCCTCCCGGCTTTCCGAACGTGATGCGACGAGCACGTCGCTCGACCAAGGAGTAACCAAGTGAGTGCTCGACCGTCGCTGCGGCTCGCCGTCGTCTCGGCTGGACTGAGCCTTCCCTCGTCCACCCGGCTGCTCGCCGATCGGCTCGCGGAGGCGGTTCGCGCAGAACTGGCCGAGGCGGGACGGGAAGTCGAGGCGCAAGTCATCGAACTGCGCGACGTCGCCGTCGATATCGCCAAGAATTTCGCGGCCGGATTCCCCTCGCCCGACCTATCCGACGCCATCGAGTCGGTCACCTCGGCCGACGCCCTCATTGCTGTCACCCCGGTCTTCACCGCCTCCTACAGTGGGCTGTTCAAGTCGTTCTTCGACGTCATCGACAGCGACGCCCTCGCCGGCAAACCGGTCCTGGTGGCGGCGACCGGCGGCACGGCGAGGCACTCGCTCGTCCTGGACCACGCGCTGCGTCCGCTCTTCGCCTACCTACGCGCGGTCGTCGTGCCTACTGCGGTATACGCGGCCTCCGAGGACTGGGGTGGCAACGGCGACCCGCTGACCGACACGCTGCCCATCCGGATCACCCGCGCGGGCCGCGAACTGGCCGGGCTCCTGCGCGACATCCCGGACGGCGCCGCGCGAGCAGAGGACGACACGGACGTCGTGCCCTTCGCGCAGCAACTGGCCGCACTGCGTCTCGAGTAGTGCGGACACTCAACAGAACCCAGGGTCGCGCCGAGGTAGATGGTCCTGGTGGACGCCGGTCCTGCGCCGTGGGCCGGCGGGCGAGGAGACGGCGTGACGCAAGCAGCCGCACAGCGAGAAAGGCGCACGGCCCGACTCCGTGGGTGGGCCGGGTCGGCGGGAGCGGGGGAGGGACTGGTTACTGGGCCGGGGCGGTCCACTCCCGGCGGGCCCAGGTCTCCAGGGTCGTCAGCTCGGGATGCAGAGTCCGCAGGGCCGGAACGTCGGCGCGGAAGCCCTCGTGGTTGAACCAGTCGAACATGATGCCCATCTCCTGGTTGAACTGCTTCACCTGCTCAATGGGCAGTTCCTGGAAGCGGGTCGGGAGGCCGGAGATCTTCTCGAACACCTCGGCCATCTGCGGACCAGTGAGTTCGTCCGAGGCGACCTCCAGCCGGCGGCCAACGTACGTCTGCGGGTTGTCGAAGACGTCGGCGGCGAACAGGCCGATGTCCTCAGGGGCGAACATCTGCAGCGTGGTCTCGGGCTTCAGCCCCAGCGCGAGGATCAGTCCGTCCCCGGCGCGCTGTGGTCCGACGAAGGCGAAGTTGTTGATGAAGAAGGCAGGGCGCAGCACGGTCGCGGGCAGCCCGAGTTCGTCGATGTACTTCTCGATCCGGCCCTTGCTGTCGAAGTGCGGGACTCCGCTGTTGCGGTCGGCGCCGCCGACCGAGGCGTAGACGAAGTGTCCCACCTTGGCTCGTACTGCTGCGTCGGCGACCGCGCGGCCCTGTCGCTCCTCGCCTGCGATCCCGTCCGGCCCCATGAAGGTCTGCACGCTGTACACCCCGTGCACGCCGTTGAGCGCGGCATCGAGTGACTGCGCGTCGTCCAGGTCGCCCGCTACCACCTCCGCGCCCGCCGCGACCAAGGCCTGGGCCTTGGCCGACTGCGGATCACGTGTCAGCGCGCGGACGGGCCGGCCTCGGCGGAGCAACTCGCGTATGACCGCTGCGCCCTGGTTGCCGGTAGCGCCCAGGACCAGAACGGTTCCCCTGTCAATGCTGATGGGCATGGTACGTAGTCCCTCTCGATCGTTTATTGGTCGACCAAATAAACGCTAGCATGTACGAACATCGCCGACGGAGGCATCGGACACGGTTAGGGCTGGAGTGCCACAGCGCTTCGGTCCTGTGCGGATCAGTCGTGCTGGGTCGTCGCGCGGGCGAGGCTGTTCTCGATGCGGCTCAGAATCTTGATGGCCTCGGTCCGCTGCTCGGCCGTGAGCCCCTCGGCGACACTGTCCTCCAGGCCGACCCAAACGCGCTCGACCTCTTGGCGCAGGGCGTTGCCGGCGGGCGTGGGCTCCACGATCGTGACACGCCGATCGACGTCGGACGGACGGCGTCGGACGAATCCTGCGTTCTCCAGTCGCTTGATAGTGCGTGTCATGGTGGCGGCGTCGGAACCCAAGAGGCGGACGAGGTCTGTCTGGCGCTGGGGGCCGCGCTTCCACAGATGCATCATGACCAGCTCCTGGCTGGGATGGAGGTCCACGCGACGTAGAAGTTGGCCGACCAGCATCCGGTGCAAACGGGCTACACGGAAGATCGCATGGCTGATCGGGCAGGCCGCGGCCGAAGCCGGCCGCGGATCGCTCGCCGACGACGTGCCGCCCGCTGTCGCCGACCCTGTGGGGTCTGGGGTCTCCGGCGGACTCATTTGTTTCTCGCTGCATCGAAGTTGCCTAAACAGGTAAATCGTATCGTGTGGACGGGGCGCGCGGCAGTGTGAGGAGTGCCTGCTGGCTTTCACCATGACGAACGTCCGGTGACGTGGATCACAGTATCAACCGGAATGAGCTCGGGGGATTTAGCTGTTCGGGCAGGCAATGGCGTGATGAGCGCCGGCCTGTCAGGGCCGCCGTGCGTGCGGCGGCCTGCTCCCGGAACAAGGAATGTGATCATGTCGACGGCCTTTGAGTCCTACGACCTCTCCGGCACGAACCTGTCGAACCGCATCGTGATGGCCCCGATGACCCGCAGTCGTGCCTACGGTCCCGGCCAGTCTGCGACCGAGCTGATGGCCGAGTACTACGCGCAGCGGGCGAGCGCCGGCCTGATCGTGACGGAGGGCACGCAGCCGTCGGTGATCGGCCAGGGCTACCCGGACACGCCAGGCATCCACTCCGCTGAGCAGGTCGCGGCCTGGCGGAAGGTGACCGACGCCGTGCACGCCAAAGGCGGTGTGATCTTCCTTCAGCTGATGCACACCGGCCGGGTCGGCCACCCTTCCCTGATGGGCCTCACCCCGGTCGGTCCCTCACCGGTCACGGCCAAGGGCCAGGTCTACACCCCCGACGGCCTCCAGGACTTCGTCACCCCGAAGGAGCTCACCGAGGCCGAGATCCTGGACACCGTCGCCGACTACGTCACGGCCGCCCGCAACGCCGTCGCGGCCGGCTTCGACGGCGTGGAATTGCACGGAGCCAACGGCTACCTCATTCACCAGTTCCTCGCCCCCAACGCCAACCAGCGCACCGACGCCTGGGGCGGCAGCCCCCAGGCCCGTATCCGCTTCGCCGTCGAGACCGCAAAGGCCGTCGCCGACGCCATCGGAGCCGACAAGACCGGCTTCCGCATCTCCCCGGCCAACCCCTACAACGACATCGCCGACGTCGAGGCCACCTACACTGCCCTCGTCGACGCTCTCGCACCGCTCAACCTGGCCTACCTGCACCAGATGGAAGCCCCCGGCGTTCGCGACCTCACCCTGCGCCTGCGCAAGGGCTGGCCCACCACCTTCATCCTCAATCCCTTCACGGGTATGGAACCCACCGGCCCGGAGGAACTGAAGCTGATCGAGGACGGCACCGCCGATCTCCTCGCCTACGGCGGCCTCTTCCTCGCCAACCCGGACCTGCCCACTCGTCTCAAGCAGGGCGGTCCCTTCAACAACCCGGACCGCGCCACCTCCTTCGGAGGCGACCACCGCGGCTTCACCGACTACCCCACCCTCAACTGACAACCGGCCGCAGGACGCGGCCGTGTGCCGCGCCCACCGGTCATCCGGTCGGGCGCGGCACACGGCCCGTCGGCGGCACCCGCATGGGGAGTGCATTCATGGCCGAGTTCTCCGTTGCGCAACGCGTATACCTATCCGAGCAGCGATTGGGTCGGCTGGCCACGGTCGACCCGACCGGGCAGCCGCAGAACAACCCCGTCATGTTCAGTCTTCAGGACGACGGAACCATCCTGATCGGTGGCCACAACATGGGGGCGTCGAAGAAGTGGCGCAACCTGCAAGCCAATCCCAAGCTGTCGTTCGTCGTCGACGACGTGGTCAGCTTCAGGCCGTGGCGGGCCCGCTTTGTCGAGATCCGCGGCACCGCCGAACTCCTGGAAGGCACCACCGTGCTCGGGGCGGGCTTCAGCTCCGAGGTGATCCGCATCCACCCTGAGAAGATCTTCAGCTTCGGGGTTGATCAGTGAACCTCATGTCAGGCGGTCGACACAGGCGCGATGACGCGGCGACCGGCGCGTCGGAGCGGGTCACCAGGGCACTAGCCGTCTTGGTCCGTCAGGTCGAGACGAAAGTATGGGACTCGGCGGCCTGACATCTGTTCGTACTTCGCGGCTTGGGGCGAGATGGCGAGCGACTCTTGTCTCTCCCGCTCGTACGCCTCGCCGGTCAGCTCATGAGCGATCATCGGGTGCCTACGTCGTCGCATCCAGACCGCCGCGACCGGCTTCGCTCGCAGGTTGGCGACCCAGTCGACCCTGGTCATTCCGCCGGCACCGCCGCCGATGTACAGCCTTCCGTCGGCGTCGAGCCGGTACACCACCGGCGTATGGCGAAGCCGACCGGTCTTGCGGCCCGTGGTCTCGAGTACGAGCACTTGCCTACGGCCGATCAGCGCGATCCAGCTGAAGCCGAGTCGGCGCAGCGAGGCGGTCTCCAGCCGGTTGGACAAACGCCAGAGCCATCGCAGGCGGTCCGCCCGGCTGGTCGTCGACATTGGGGGCCGTACCATGCCGTGCAGTGTCCCATCATGGCGGTCGTACGGAATCACAAGTCGACTTTGATCGCTGCGCCGCACGATCTGCTGCAGTCGCCGGCCTTCTTAATCGGTCGATCTTCGTGCCCGGACTGGGCCCCGACGACCTCGCTCTCACCGGCGACCTGGCCGCCGGTGAGAACGGCGCGTGAAGTCCTCTTTTGAGCTGTTCCCGCTAACGAGAACGTGCACCCGACAGGTTACGCTTCCGGTCAAAGCGTAGTAGTCGCTTGACCGCGCCGGCGCGGTGGGCGGTTCCTTGGTATTTCGCGAGACCGACAGCGAGTAGGAGGGCGATCCCGTTGAAGAGGTCGGGGATCCATATGGGCGCGCCCGCAAGCTGCAAGCCTTTTACGCCGGTGGCGAGCACGTAGACGGCCATGACGGTCCCCCAGACGTTGAAGCGTCCGCCGCGCAGCTGGGTGGAGCCGAGGAAGGCTGCGGAGAAGGCCGGCAACATGTAGGCCGGGCCGATCGTGGGATCTCCGACGCCGAGCGATGAGCTGACCAACAGACCGGAGAAAGCGGCGACGGCACCGCAGCACACGAGAGCCAGCACGATGACCGTTGATGTGCGGACACCTGCCAGCCGCGCGGCCTCAGCATTTCCACCGGTGGCGTACACGTGGCGGCCGACCGGCGTGCACTCGAGGACGTACCAGATGACCGTCGACACCCCGAGCATGAGATAGACCGGCAGCCCGAGGCCGAAGATCCGCGAAGTCCCCAGCTTCTGGAAGGAGCCGGACAGGCCGAGGATCTGTTGACTCGACGACACCCATGAGATCAGCGCCAGGAGGACGGAGCTCATCCCGAGTGTGGCGATAAAGGAGTCGATGCGCGCCTTCACAACGAGCAGTCCGTTCACCAGCCCGATCAGCGCGCCCGCGAGGATCGACAGGGCGACAGCAGCGATGACCGGGACCCCGGCCTTGACCAAGAGCCAGGCGACGAGGATTGCTCCGAACCCGAGCGTAGACCCGAACGAGAGGTCGAAGGCGCCTGCGGACAGCGCGACCACGAGTCCGACGGCGAGCATCGCCGTGACGGCTTGGCTTGTGATCAGCGCTCGCCAGGTGTTGGCGGACAAGAAGGTGTCCGGCACCCACAACGAGAAGATCGCGAAGGTAACAGCGAATACGTAGACCGCACTGATGTTACGGAATGAGAGACTGCGGACTATCCGGCCCAGAATAGGGCGTCCGCCCCGCTTGACGGCTGGCCGGGCGCTGGTGAGAGTTCCTTCATCGGCCACCGGCTTCACCTTTACCTCGCTCGTGTCGCTCACTCGCCTCTGCTCCTTATCGATCTGCTCGTGTCGGCCGGAGCGCGGCGCTGACCAGCCGCGCCTCGCTCAGATCGGGCTCGCTGATTTCGACGGCCAGTTCGCCGTCCCTCATGACCAACACGCGATCGCAGACGAGTGCGAGTTCCTTCGCATCCGAAGAAGAGATCAGGACACCTGCCCCCTCAGAGGCCGCGTCTGCGATCAGATCGAAGATGCCGGCCTTGGCCGCGACATCGACACCCTGTGTCGGCTCGTCCAGGAGTAGGACTCTGGGCCGATTGCGCAGCCATTTCGCTAGGACGACCTTTTGCTGATTCCCGCCGCTGAAGAGGGCAAGTTGCCGTTCGGATTCTGGCGGCCGGACGTTGACGCGTCGAAGCCAGCTTTGGACTTCGGCCCGCTCGCCGCGCTTGTCGAGCCGGCTGAACCGGCGTCGGAGGGATCGCAGTCGCGGAAGGGTCATGTTCTCCCGCACGCTCATACTCATGATTGCGCCGTGCCGGTGCCGATCGGCCGGGACATAGGCCATGCCTGCGGCAATTGATTCGCGTGGACCGCGGGTGGCAAGACGTCGGCCGCCAACATGCAGGTCCTCCACGGTCCCGGTGCCATGGCCGAAGAGGATTGATGCGAGCTCTTCCCGCCCCGATCCCAGCACGCCGCTTATACCGACAACCTCGCCCGCGTGGATGTCAAGGTCGAGCATGCGGATGGTGGTGCCCCGAATGGCGCGCGCCCGCAGGACGGGGTCGCCGCGTTCGGGGCGGTCGTGCTCGGTGTGTGCCGATGCCATCTCCCCAGCGATGAGCCCTACGAGTTCCTCGTGATCGAACTGGCCACGCTCGACGTCTGCGATCAGCTGACCGTCGCGCAGTGCGACGACGCGGTCAGCGAGTTCCATCACCTCGTCGAGCCGGTGGGAGATGAAGATGACCCCGGCACCGCGATCTGCGACCTCCCGCACGGCGACGAACAGTTTCTGGACCTCATCGCCGTGCAGCGACACCGTGGGCTCGTCCAGCACCAGCACGTTGGCGGAATGGTTCCAGCCATCGAGGGCGCGCGCGATCGCGATGATGGTCCGCTCGGCCGGGCTGAGCTTGGAGATCGGCCGGGTGACATCGAAGGACGCACCGAAGCCCGCGATCAGTTCCTCTGCGTGCCTTCGTTCCGCGCGGCGCGGTGCAGGCAGGAGCGAGCGATGGCGATGGGTGCGACCGAGGTCGAGGTTCTCGATGGTCGATAGATCGGCGACGAGGCCGAGATCCTGGTGAATGAAATGGAGGCTGACGTGGTTGCCGTCGGGGCCTTCGCCGAGAGTGATTTCGGAGCCAGGGTCGGGGGCATACAGCCCCGCGAGGGCCTTGACCAGCGTTGATTTCCCCGAGCCGTTCTGGCCTACGAGTGCGACGATCTCGCCCGCGCGGACACTCAGGGCAACCTCATCGAGTGCCCGTATCCCCGGAAAAGTTATCGAGAGATGGCGTATGTCGAGTAGTGGACTGCCCATCTGGTAGGCCTCTTTCCCGCGCAGCGTCAGTGGCGGTTTGGGGGAGGGAGCATTTGAGGCTTCAAGCTGCGAACTCGGTGTTCGCCGATCAAGCGCCGGTGCCCCAGAGCTTCGCGAATTTTTGTGCGAAGTCGGGGTAGCCGGTCCAGCCCTTGCTCGGGTCGAAGTTGATGTCCGTTTTAGTGAGGAATTGGTAGTCCGCGATGCCCTTGGCCTCCAGGCCGGTCAGATCCTGGCCGACCATCTCGCGCGCGGCAGCATCGACCACCGTCCAGGCGAGCACCGGGAGATCGACCGCGAGTGCTGCGGTCTCCTTGCCCTCCTTGACGTACTCGAGGTTGGTCGGCCCTGGAGACGCGCCCATCGTCTTGACCGTGATTCCAGCGGTCTGGAGTGCGGCCGGCAGACCCGTCTCGGTCTCATCGCTCGCGAACACCGCGATGGTCGTGTCGGGGTGCGTCTGCAGGTCGCTGACGATGTGGTTCGGTGCGGTGTTCCCGATGGTCGCGATCGGGATGTGGACGACGCGTACGGAACAGTTCGAGCACACGCGCGCCAGCTCTCCCTGGAATCCTCGAGTCACCTCGCTGGTGAACGAGAGTTCCGGCACGTCGTAGAAGGCCACTTTCGAGTTGCCGCCGATCTTCGCGGCCACGTAGTCGGCCATCAGCTTGCCCTCGAGTTGCGAGGCCGCCTCGGCCGCCTGCGGGTTCTTGATCCCATACCTTTGGGTGCCGAGGATTCCGGTCGTCACGACCGGAATCCTCGCGGCCTGCAGGCGCGTGAGCTGGTTGTGCCATAGCTGGGGGTCGATTCCGCCGACGATCACGGCTGCCGGCCGTGCGGCGAGGACGCTGTCGAATCCCGCGGAGACCTTGTCGGCCGCCGAGCCGACGCTGTAGCGCACCAGGTTGACTCCCATGGCCTTGCCTGCCGGCTGCAGGAGAGACCAGAGCAGACCGGAAATCGGAGTGCTGTTGTCGACCCACGCGATCGTGGCACCCTTCCTGACCTGCTTCAGAGGGTCGGTTATCGGGAACGCGCTGGGCTGGCCGACGTAGGACTTGATGGCTGCCGTCACGGCCGCTTTGTCGACCCCCGCGGACGCGGCACCGGTTGATGAACCGTCTCCACTCGGACCACCGCTGCTGCAGGCGGCCATTCCAAGTGCCAACCCGACGCTGGCGATCAGCGCGGGCACAGTGCGTCTTGCCGTTGAACGCATCCTTGCTCCTCGGTGGGTCTTAAAAAATCGTCTCTTCGCTGGGCAACCCATGTCCGTGTGGTCACTGTGGCTGGTCGCTGGTGCGGGCATGCTAGCCACTGAAGTTGGACAAAATCAAGAAAAATCTTTTTTCGATGAGATCGCCGTCGATGCCTAAGGGCGCGAGTGTGTCTCGTGGATTTTGATCTTTGGGCTGCCGACCGGGGTGGATGTCGATGAGCGTCTGAAGCGCCTGATCTGCGCGAGGAGTGGCGTTGCCGGCTCCGCGATTGCCCGTGCGACTCCGGCAGGGGGCATCGGCGGGACGATCGCCGGGCTGTGATCAATGAGGGTGGTGGCGGGAACCGGGCAGGCAGTACTGGGGGCTCCGGCCGTGCAGTACGACAACCAAGACCGTCTATGACCGCTATCGCTGCTGGTCAGCCGGTCAGTCCAGAAGGAGCGGCGGCAAGGATCCTTTGCGTCGCGGGCCGCACCGACAAAGCAGAGGTGAGGAACCGGCCGTCAGGGCCGATTCGGCGACCGCCTGTGGTACCCCACCAACACGCGGCCAGAACTCCTCATGGGCGGACAGCGGTCGGCCGCTGTCCGCGCGGTCGAGGGCGAACTACGCGACGCCCCGGTCGTCGCGCCCCTGCTCGGCATCACCGGCCGACTCCATGGCCTTGAGCAGAATCTCGGCCGTACGTTTGTAATGGCGAGACAGCAGGTAGGCCGCAAGCTCCGCGTCTCGAGTCACTGCGGCCTCCATGAGTTCGCGGTGCTCCTCGGCGATGTCTCGATCCTGCGGGCCACGGAGCATCGACCATCGCCGGTAAACGTCGGCGATGTCCGTGAGGTTGGCGGCGATTCCACACCCCTTCGGACTCCCGCTACCTGCCAGCAGCGCGGCGTGAAAGGCGGCGTGGGCCTTCAACCACTCGTCGTTGATGCGCTCGGAGTCGGCGGGATCGATCAGGGGCGTGCTGGCCAGTGTGTGATGCGCGGCCACGACGCCGGCCTCCCAGGCGGTGTCGCCGCGGGCGATCGACCAACGGATGAGCACCCGTTCGAGTTCGACTCGGACGGAGGTGAGGTCAGTGACGCGTTCGGGGGACACCGAGATCACAGCGAACCCCTGACGTGGTCGTACCTCGGCCAGTCCCTCGCCGGCCAGGCGGCTCAGGGCTTCGCGCATCGCATTCACGTTGACGTTGCGTCCCTCGCACAGCTCCTGGACCTTCAACCGCTGTCCGGGCACGAAGCGGCCGGCGAGGATCTCCGCTTTCAGTTGCTCATAGACGAGCACGGTCGCCGTCTGGCGCACTCGACGCTGCTGTTGCATGGGACGCAGCATACCAGGATCTTCGAAAAAAAATATTTTTTCTTGTAATGACCACTATCCGACTGTTAGTGTGCCGCCGTGAGCCAAGCCACCCACCGAGTGTGGTCGTCCCGGCCCGCGCTTCAGCTGCGAGCCGGTCAATGGACGGGATCAGGGCAATGAGCGAAACTGAGAACCTCGCAGTTGTGGGCCTGAGCTATGTGGCGGTGCAGACCTCCCGCCTGGACGAGTGGCTCCGTTTCGGCACCGAGCTGTTGGGCCTTGCGCCTTCGTCCCTGAAGGTGCCGAACGGGTTTGCCCTGCGCGCGGATGAGCGGATCGCGCGCTTCCTCATTCAGGACGGCGACTCACCAGAGGGAATCGCCGCGATCGGCTGGGAGGTCGCAAGCCGCCGGGAATGGGACGCGCTGCTGTCCAGGCTCGACGCGGCGAGCGTGCCGGTCGAGATCGTGACGGGAGAGGCCGCAGCAGAGCGAGGTGTCACAGCGTACGCGTCGGCCACGGACCCATCGGGCTACGCGGTGGAGTTCTGCTATGCCCCGGTCATCGAGCCCATCACTCACTTCGTGTCGCCGATCGGTGCCCGGTTCATCACTGGCGAACAAGGACTGGGGCATGTGACCCAGGTCGTGGCCAACTATGAGGAGAGCGTCGACTTTTACACCAGGATTCTGGGATTCCATGTCAGGGAGTCGATCGACCTCGCCATCCGTGCCACCTTCGCCGGATGCAATTCCCGGCAGCACTCGATCGCCCTGATCGATGGCAATGGCGTGAACGCCGACCACCACGTGATGCTCGAGGTCGATTCGATCGACGACGTCGGCCGCGCGCTCGACAAGGTCAACGACGGTGCAGCGAAGCTGACCGTGGGACTGGGCAGGCATTGGAACGACAAGATGATCTCCTTCTACATGGAGACTCCCAGTGGGTTCCAGATCGAGTACGGCTTCGGCGGGCTGCAGGTCGATCCCAAGCGATGGACTGAGGTGCGGCAGGGCGGGCGTGGCGGAGCCAGCATGTGGGGGCACGTCCCCGTGAAATCACTGCAGAGCGCCCAGGGCATGGAGGGCTTCGGCGCCGCATCGAAGACCTGAACACCGATCACGACGGAATCACCAGCTCTGGTGACTTCGGACGGACGGCCGCATCAACAAGCCAAGGAGAGACTTGTGTCCAGCCCTGCTGTGCGCCGTGTCCTCATCGTCGGTGGGGGCATCGCAGGCACTTCGCTCGCCCTCCAACTTCAACGAGCCGGGATCGAAACCGAGATTCTCGAGAAGCAGCCGGTGTGGGGCGCCACGGGTACCGGCATCACCTTGATGGGTCCGGCACTGCGCGCGCTTCAGCGGCTCGGCCTGCTCGACCGCTGCCTGGCTGAAGGTACCGGGTTCACCGAGATGACGCTGTTCACCGCCGACGGTGACTTTCTCGAAAAGGTGAAGCTTCACCAGCTCCTGGGCCCGAACTATCCCGCGATCGGCGGCATGCTGCGGCCGACACTGCATCGGATCGTGTCCGAGGCAGCGCTGGACCGCGGTGTCAAGGTCCGCACGAGTGCCAGCATCACTGCCCTGCGCCAGCATGCGAGCTGCGTGGAAGTGGACCTGACGGACGGCACCTCGGACTCCTACGACCTGGTCGTCGGTGCCGATGGCTGGCGTTCGCGAGTGCGACGGCTCCTGCTCGGGCCGCAGGACCCGGAGCCCTACTTTCTCGGACAGGCCGTTTGGCGGGTCGTCCTCGACCGGCCCGCCGCGGTGACCGGCGAGTTCCAGTTCTACGGCCCGGGGGTGAAGGCCGGCTTCACGCCGCTCGGGCCCGACCGGATGTACATGTTCCTCGTTGAGCCTGACGCAAGCCCGGTCTGCCCCGAGCCTTCGCGGCGTCCAGCGCGGATGCGTGAGCTGCTCGCCCCGTTCGGCGGTGTCGTCGCCGAGATCAGGGACACGATCACAGATCCCGAGCAAATCGACGTGCGGCCGCTGTACGCCGTGCTGCTACCCGCGCCGTGGTACCGCGGTCGCGTTCTTCTCGTCGGCGATGCGGCCCACGCCACCACCCCGCAACTTGCGATGGGAGGGGCGATCGCGCTTGAGGACTCACTCGTGCTGTCGGAGCTACTCGCTTCGGAGAGTGACCTCGAAACCGCGCTATCGACGTTCATGCGGCGGCGATTCGACCGCTGCCGCATGGTGGTCGAGAACTCCGTGCAGCTATCCGAGTGGGAGAAGAGCGCCGCGGAACATGGCGCGGACGCCGCACGCCTTCAGAACGAGAGCTTTGCCGCGCTCGCCGCAGAGATCTGACAGTCAACGAATGGGAACGGGCGCACGTGCGACTTGTGTCGAAGGCGTAGGCCTGCTCGCGAACCGAGTCGTCGAGTAGATCACCGACCGCAGCGGATAGCGCGCGACGCCGTTCCAGCACGTCAACATGGAGGAAAGGCTGTGTCATGCCACCAGTGATCAATGTCCATACGCACTTCCAGCCGGAGTCGGTGCTGCCGATCGTCGAGCCGTACGGGATCGAGATGACGGCAGGGGAGGACGGCAAGAGCTGGTACTTCCGCTCGGGTGACATCGAGTACTACCTGCCGGGGACCGGGCCCGACGGTATCAGCAAATTCTGGGGCGCTGACCTGGGTGACCAGGTGGCCGAGATGGAGGCGCACGGGATCGACATCCACGTCCTCCAACCCAGTCCGATGATCTTCAGTTACCACCTTCCGGCAGATGTTGGTGCCACGTTCTCCCGTGCCTTCAATGACGAGGTCGCCCGCCACATCGCGGAGCAGCCGGCACGGTTCTGGGGGTCGGCGCAACTGCCGATGCAAGACCTTGAGCTTGCCGCCACCGAGCTGACGCGCGCCGTCAAAGACCTTGGCATGAAGTCGTGTTCTCTGGGCTACGTTCTCAGCGAGAACAGAACCCTTGCCGATCCTGACTGTGACGAGTTCCTGTCCGTCGTCGAAGACCTCGACGTGCCTATCCTTCTTCATCCGGTGGCGCTCGGCCAGGACATCGACCTGAAGTCTGGCGGCGCCGAATGGCTCATGAAGTATGAGGTGGACTGGGCCTGGGGCTACCTCTTCGTCGAGACGGCAGCAGTAATCGGATTCATCTTCAGCGGCGCGCTTGATCGGCATCCCCGACTGCGGATAATGATTCCGCACGGAGGTGGCATGCTGCCCTACCAAGTGGGCCGCCTGGAAAACCACATGAGGGTGTTCGCTCGTGGGGCGAGCGCACTTCCAAAGTCGGTGGAAGAGTACCTGACCGCCTTTTACTTCGACACAGTCGTGCATGACCCGCGAGGACTGAGGCTGCTGATCGACGTGATGGGGGAGGACAACGTCGTCCTCGGCTCGAACTACCCGGGCTGGGACAACGCCCCGATCTGGCAGCTCATCCGGGAGCTGCCAGATCTCAGTGACACCGCCAAAGACAAGATTCTTGGGCTCAACTCGGCAACACGGCTGTTCAAAACAACCGTCTAGCCGGCGCCCTCGCGAACTTCATGAGCTTTTTGGATTTCATGTACGACGCACTCGCGAGACGTACGCCGAGCTCGACTGGGACGCAGATGAAAGACGATTACATGACCCGAACAGCACATCTGATGGCACGCATTACCGCGTGCGTGGGTTCCCGCCATCATGTCCTCTGATGGGAACGTGTCAACGAGCATTCGGCATGCCGAACCCGGGTTGACTGTCGCCGGCGTGGTGGGTGCCGGTCTGATGGGCCGCGGGATCGCCGCCGTGCTGGCTCGGCACGGGATCGAGGTCCGGCTCTTCGACATCGATGCCTCGGCCCTCGCCGCCGCGGTGGATGCTCTTGCCGCGCAAGGCCTTCCGGTCCGCGCCGTGCGCTCCCTGGATGAGGTCGCGTGGGGAGCCGACTTCGTGACCGAAGCGATCGCGGAGAACCTGACCGTGAAACAGTCGGTCTTCGCGCAGCTCGATGCCGCCGACGCCCACGCCGTGCTCGCGACGAACACCTCGGTTCTTCCCGTGACGAGCATCGCCGAGCGCACGTCGCGTCCCGACAGGGTCGTCGGCACGCACTGGTGGAACCCGCCGGACCTCATCCCGGTCGTCGAGGTCGTCCGCGGCGATCGGACGGCGGACGCGGTCGTGGACGCGACGGTCGCACGGCTGACCGCGCTGGGGAAGCTCGCCGTCCGTGTTGAGAAGGATGTCCCTGGCTTCGTCGGCAACCGCATACAACACGCGCTGTGGCGTGAAGCGATCGCACTCGTCCACGAAGGCATCTGTGATGCGCAGACGGTCGATCTCGTTGTCCGGAACACGATCGGTCTGCGGCTGGCTGAGATGGGCCCGATCCAAAATGCCGACTACGTGGGCCTCGACCTCACCCTCGCCATCCACGACGCAGTGCTGCCCGCGATCAATCGCGACCCCGGGCCGTCTCCCTTGCTGCGACGGCTTGTAGCCGCAGGGCGCCTTGGAGCCAAGACCGGAGAGGGCTTCCTCCAGTGGGGGCCTGGCGAGCGAGACGCCGCCGCGTCGCGGCTCGCCGCGCATGTCCGCACTCAACTGTCCGAACGCGCCAGGGGAGCCACCCCTCGAGCCGAGGAAAAGGAGACCGCATGAGCTACACCTGGGCGACCGGCCCGAACGAGGCCGGCCTGGAGTTCTACGACCTGTCCCACCCCTGGGGGCACGGGGTTCCAGCGTGGCCCTACTTCGAGGACGTCAAGATCGAGCGCCTCCATGGCATGGCCAAAAGCCGCGTCCTCACCCAGAAGATCACAACGGTGATGCACTCGGGTACCCACATCGACGCCCCGGGTCACGTCGTCGAGGGCACCCCCCTGCTCCACGAAATCCCGCTGCGTAATTTCTTCGGCACCGGCGTCGTTCTCGACATCCCGAAAGGAAAATGGGAGGTCATCACCGCCGACGACCTCGAGCGAGCCAGCCAGGTCACGCCAGTACGCGAGGGCGACATCGTCATCGTCAACACCGGCTGGCACAAGAAGTACGCGGACAGCGCCGAGTATTACGCCTACTCTCCGGGCTACTACAAGGAGGCCGGCGAGTGGTTCGTTTCAAAAAGGGTCAAGGCGGTCGGCGCCGATACCCAAGCGCTCGACCATCCACTCGGGACCGCGATCGGCCCGCACGGGCCCGCCGAGGAAGCCGGCGGACTCCTTCCTTGGGCGTGCCGCGAATACGAAGAGCTCACCGGCCGGTCGGTCAAGGAAGACTTCCCTGATTGGGAACCCTGCCACAACGCAATTCTCTCCCACGGCATCTACGGCTTCGAGAACATCGGCGGCGATCTCGACGCGGTTACGGGCAAGCGCGTCACCTTTGCCGCGTTTCCGTGGCGCTGGGTGGGCGGTGACGGTTGCATCGTCCGCCTGGTCGCGATCACCGACCCAACGGGTGGTTACCGAATCGAGCAGGGCCGTTGACGGCTGGTCCCGCCCAGGAGGTCATCCCATGAGCGCCATCATCACCGTCGCCCCCACCGGGCCGATCGCGACCAAGTCCGACAACCCGACCCTGCCCACCCAGCCCGACGAGATCGCCGCCGCAGTAGAGAGCGCCTATCACGTTGGCGCATCCATCGCGCACATCCATCTGCGTGACGAGCAGGACCGTCCGACCGCCGACCTGGATATCGCTCGGCGGACGATCGACCTCATCGCGCAGCGCTGCCCGATCCTCATCCAGCTGTCGACCGGGGTAGGACTGTCCGTTCCTTTCGAGGAGCGCGAGAAACTCGTCGAACTCCGGCCACGAATGGCGACGCTCAACCCCTGCAGCATGAGCTTCGGGGCGGGCGAGTTCAGCAACCCGCCGGACGGTGTCCGGCGGCTCGCGGCGAGGATGCAGGAACTCGGGGTCAAACCAGAACTCGAGATCTACGACACAGGCCACCTTGACGCGTGCCTTCGGCTGCGGGATGCGGGACTCCTCGAGGAACCGCTGCAGTTCAGTATCGTCCTCGGTGTCGTCGGCGGCGCAGCCGCGACAGCGGACAACCTCATGACGATCGTCCGGCGGCTGCCTGCGGATGCGGCCTGGCAGATCATCGCGATCGGCAAGGCCAACCTCGACCTCACGGCGATGGGCCTCGCTCTCGGCGGCAACGCGAGGGCGGGTATGGAGGACGTGCTGTACCTGCGCAAGGGCGAACCGACTCGCGGTAACGAGCCACTCGTCGCGCGTACCGTGCGGCTCGTGGAAGCCCTTGACCGGACGGTCGCCTCTGTCGCGGAAGCCGAGGCGACCCTTGGCCTGCAGTCGTACTGAGCGCAACGGACGTCATCCATGAGACGCATTGCCATCGAAGAAGCCTTCTGGCTTGACGATCTATCGACTGGGCAAATCGACGCTAGCAAGATCGCATCGCCGTACAAACCAGAGTATCGATCGAGGTGGGCGGCCAGGCTGATCGACTTCACCGAGTACCGGCTTCCGGAGATGGACGCCAACGGAGTGGACATACAGGTACTCTCGCTGGCCACACCCGGGATTCAGATGCAAGCGGACACGGATTTGGCGATCGACGATGCTCGGCGAGCGAACGACGCACTCGCCGAGATCGTGAACGAGCACGCGCCACGGTTCGGTGGTCTAGCCGCGCTGCCGCTCCAAAATCCTGAGGCCGCCGCTCAGGAGCTTCGGCGCGCCGTCAAGGAACTCCGCCTGCATGGTGCGCTGGTCAACGACCACACGCTCGGTCACTACCTGGACGAGCGACGTTTCGACATCGTCTGGGGGGAACTCCAGGACCTTGGCGTACCGCTCTACCTTCATCCGTCAAATGTGTCGGCTGACCGATGGCATGTGCTCGACGGGCGACCTGAGCTCGATGGCCCGACATTCAGCTGGAATGCCACGACCTCGGGACATGCTCTGCGGCTCATCTACGGCGGCGTGTTCGAGCGTTTTCCTCAGACCACGGTCATCCTGGGCCATATGGGCGAATTTCTTCCCTTCTGGTTCGCTCGGCTTGACGCGGCACATAGACGACTGGAAACAAAAGAGAACCTGACCAAGCTACCGTCGCAGTATTTCGCTGAGAACTTCGTCATCACCACCAGTGGCGTAAATTCACATCCCGCGCTCCTTGCAGCGATACAGGCGGTAGGCATCGATAACGTGCTGTTCGCCGTCGATTATCCATTCGAGTCCACAGCGGATGCGGTGGCATTCCTGGACACGGCTCCGCTGGCGTCTAGTGACCGCGAGAAGATCGCGTACCGAAACGCCGAGAATCTCCTGCGGTTGAGGGCCGTCTAGTTCGACGTCATCAGACCCGTGAGGTGGCGCCGGGCCGTGGGCCGGCAAGGGGAATTCTGGGTCAGGCGGACCGGGGCCGAAGGCGGATGATGGGTAGTTCCCGATCGGTCTTCTCCTGGTAGGAAGCGAATCGGGGGGAAGCGGCGATGATCTGCTCCCATGCCTGGTCGCGTTCGGGGCCTGTGAGTTGTTCGGGGGTGACGGGGGTGGTGCGGCCGTCGACCTCGATGGTGACCTTGTCGGGGTGGGCGGCGAGGTTGTAGTACCAGCCGGGGTTGCCGGTGGCGCCCATGGCGGAGGCGACGATGAGGTAGCTGCCGTCGGGGCCGGGGAACCAGCCGACCGGGTTGGTGCGTTCGGCTCCACTCTTGGCGCCCACGGTCTTCAGGATGAGGGCGTTGAAGCCCATCATCTGGCCGCTGCCCTTGCGGATCCGTCGGGCTGCGATCTTGTTGAACAGCCGGAACAGTGGCCCTGAGGGCTGGCGGGTGCCGTGAGTGCCCTTGCGGGTGTTGAAGCTCATTTGCTTTCCGTTCCTGAATACATGTTCGGACAGTGATCAGGATAACGATCAAAGGCCGAGAGTCGAATGCGCTTGGCTGATGACGTGATGCGGGGGTTAGTTGTCCGGTTGTGTATCGGAGGTGTGGCGGTGCTGGCACCGCCACACCCTCGATACGGGTCGGCTCAAGTGAGGGTGGGGTAGTCGGTGTAGCCGTGGTTGGTCGTCGCCGAAGGAGGTGGCGTGGTCGGGGGCGTTGTAGGGGCCGCCGGCGGCCAGGCGGGCGGGCAGGTCGGGGTGGCCGACCCGGTCGGTGTGCATCGGTTGCGCGAAGGCCACACCGCCCGCAGCGTGGACCGCGTCGGTGACCTTCCGCCATGCCGCGACCTGCTGCGCCGAATGCAGGCCTGGGGTGTCGGGGTAGCCCTGCCCGACCACCGACGGCTGCATGCCCTCGGTGATGATCAGCCCTGCGGACGCCCGCTGGGCGTAGTAGGTGGCCATCAGATCCGTCGGGGAGGCGCCGGGGTCGTAGGCGCGGCTGCGGGTCATCGGAGCCATCACGATGCGGTTGGCCAGGCGCCTACCACCCGGCTCGTAAGACTCGAAAGCCGAAGACATGATCACATTCCTTGAGGGAGCCGCGGTCTAGGCGGCCATCGGCCGGGCGGGAATTACCTGTCCGAGCAGGTAAATACCGTAGCTCATTCCTAGACCGCTCGTGCATCGGCTGTGGGTATGCGGCGATGCTGCGATTCAGCACTTGGGTATGCGGATCACGGGTGCCTGGAGCGGCAGGCGGTAGACTCGTACCTGCTCGACCAGCTATCACTCTTGCGAGGTGACCGGGTGGCCCGGCCGAAGAACTCCGACGACGCTGCGGACGTGGCGAACGCGCCGCTGCCGCCTTCGGTGCAGGCGGGGCCGATGAACCACGCGATCGTCCGGGTCGCCCGCCTGCACCGCATGCTCGCCGCCCAGCTCCTGCGACGCGTCGGCCTGCACCCCGCCCAAGAGCTGGTGATGATGCAGCTGTGGGACCACGGCCCGCAGCGTCAGGTCGACCTCGTCCGGATGCTCGGCTCCGACGCCGCCACCATGACCCGCACCATCCAGCGACTGGAGCACGCCGGGTTCGTCCGCCGCAGACCCAGCCTCACCGACAAACGCGCCACCATCATCGAGGCCACCCCCGCGAGCCAGGCCGTCCGCCGCCAGATCGAAGAAATCTGGGCCGAACTCGAAACCGCCACGGCCGCCGGCCTCACCCCCGACCAGCAGGCCCAAGCCATCAAAGTCCTCCAGCAGATCGAGAACAGTCTCGCCCGCGCCGCCGCCACCAACTGAGACCTTCCAATGCCGCATCGGGCGGGACGGCTGACCCTTAAGGAGTGGCATGGGAGACAGGGCTACCCGCCGGAGTACCAACGCAAGGTGCTGGATCTGATCGAGTCGGGCCGGAAGGTCGTCGACGTGGCCCCGGGACCTGGGGATTAGCGATCAGTCGATCTACACCTGGCGGCGACAGGACCGCATCGACTGCGGCCACACCCCCCTCGCAGGCTAGCCACCCGCCGGACGCGGCCCCAATCTCAGGCCTAGCTCGCGCCGGACCGCGCGAGGGCGTCCGTTAGCGCGGCCTTCGAGAATCAGATTCGGTGTCGAACACGAGGCAAGCTGGGTCAGAAGTCATCCGCGGCCAGCAGGATCCGATGAGCATGCGGGAGCCAATGGGCCCCGGCGCGGGTACGGCAGTCCTTGCCTGCGGCCACACCCCAGATAGAACCGGGGAGATGACATCTACGGGTCCCCACTTTGACTGCTTCGACGGCTCGCGCTCAGGCCATTGGCTCCCAAGCGCGCCTTTCCGTTTACGCAGCGGTGATGTCGCGCCGGCGATAGGTCAGGCCCGCGATGAGGGGCTGTAGTTCGGTGATTTGTGGTGGGGTCAGCCGTTCTTGTGCGTAGCGTGCGGTGGCGCCGGTCAGGCGGACGTGGCCGAGGAGGAGTTTGAGCTGGTCGGTGGTCGCGCTGCGGTCTTGGACGGCTTGGGCGAAGCCGCGCCGGAGGGCGTGCGGGGTGATGTGAACGTAGTAGGCGTCTTGTTCTCGTGCGAGGCGCCGTGCTTGTGCGAGTCCTTCTTGGATGATGCCGTAGTAGATCCGGTGGCCATTCTGGGTTAGGAAGAGCCATTCGCTGGAGTCGCGGCCGTGGGTGCGTCGGGTCAGCATGGTGATCAGTGGGTCGTCGTCGGGGGCGGGGAGGGGGGAGTCGCGGAAGCCGGCGTCGGACTTGCCGCGGTCGACGACGACTTCGACGCCGCCGGTCGCGCTTTCGCGCTCGACCGTGGAGGCGCCGATCGCATACCCCAGACGGGCCAGCTCTCCCTGGATTCTGCGGTGCCCCCAGATCGGGTTCTCCCGCGCCATCCGGCAGATCAGCCCCTTGAGCGACACACCGGTGCCGGGCCGCCCTGGCCGGCGCCGGTTGGTGCAGGTCCATTTGCGGGAAACCAGGTGACGGTGCCAACGCAGGATCGTGGCTGGGATGACCGGGAAGATCTGCGACCACCGTCGGCGGTTCACCAGCCGCGACAGCGCCGCGAGCCAGAGGCGGTCGACGGGGTCCCACCGCGGCCGGCCGCCCACCTGACGGCGCAGCACCTGGTTCTCGTGACGGAGCACCAGCAACTCGACGTCCTTGGACAGATCAGACCAGCACCGCCAGCAGGCCGAGCAAGGACCTGACCAACCGGTAGACCAGCGACAACAACACCCCGAGATGGTCCCAGCCAGGACACCGCTCCCGCAGCGAAATCCCAGCTCAAGCGAGCAAGCTGAGTTTCCGAGCGGGACAGGCAGAGGCGAGCGAGGGCGACAAGATCATCGCCCCAATATCGCCCAGACAAGCCTGAAGCCCCGCCTCTCCGGAGGAGAAGCAGGGCTTCTGACCTGCACTTTCACGTGGTGGGCGATACTGGGATTGAACCAGTGACCTCTACCGTGTCAATGTCGTCCCGATCAATCGCTGACCTGCGGCTTTTCGAGAAACAGCAGGTCAGTGGGTATCAATGACACTCCTTGACGTCGGTTCAGGACAGTTCAGCGACCATGGGTGCTCCCGATGCTCCCCGCTCCCGGAGGGAGCACGGGAGCAGGGATGGGGAGCATTCCGGGAGCACTGTCAGGTCATTCCCGGGCTTGTCGATGGTCGGGGGAGCCGGCGGTTCTCAGGGGCTGCTCCAGGAATCATTCCGGTCCCCCGCCTGATCCGGTCGTACGGCCTGGCCGCGCAAGGCCCCCTGAGTCTCCGTTACTGGAAGTCGGTTCGGCCCGAGGCTGCCGGCTCGATTGACCGGGCCTGCCGACGCGCCTTTGAACTGGGTCCACCGGCGCTGGTGCTACCGGCTGTTCCGTTGATCTGCGCTGTCCGGCATGAGGCGGGATTCCCAGGCCCAGGCGGTGATCTCGCTGCGGTTGCGGGCTCCAAGTTTGTTCTGGATCGCGGCGAGGTGGCCCTTCACGGTGCTGACGGAGATGAAGAGGGCGGCCGCGATCTCCTGGTTGGTGCGGCCCCGGGCGACGGCGCGGACGACGTCGGTCTCCCGGTCGGTGAGCGCGGGGTCGGGCTGGTGGGCCGGGGAGGGTTTGACGAGGGCGAGGTCGCGGAGCAGGCGCCGGGTGATCGACGGGGAGATCAGCGCGTCCCCGGTGCTGGCGGCCCGCACGGCGGCGGTGAAGAGGGCAGGGTCGCCGTCTTTGAGGACGAAGCCGAGGGCTCCGGCTTGGAGGGCGCCATAGACGTACTCGTCGAGTCCGAAGGTGGTGACGATGACCACCCGGAGCGGGTCGGCGACGCCCGGGCCGGCGAGTGCGCGGGTGACGTCGATGCCGTCGAGGCGGGGCATCCGGATGTCGATGAGGCAGACGTCGGGCCGCAGTTCGCGGGCGAGGGCGACGGCCTCGGCGCCGTCGCGCGCTTCCGCGACGACGGTGATGTCGGGCTCGTCCGCCAGGATGAGGCGCAGGCTGGTGCGGATCATGGCCTGGTCGTCGGCGACCAGCACGCTGATGCTCACGGGCGGTCTCCGGCTTGCAGGGGCAGGGTGGCCCGTACCGACCAGCCGGCGCCGGGCTGCGGACCGGCGCTGAGCGTACCGCCCAGTGCCTCGACGCGTTCGCGCATGCCGACCAGGCCATAGCCGCCGCGCGTGGAGGCGCGGATCGCGGGGTGCGGCGGAGCATCGTTGCCGATCTCGACGGTGATGTCCGTGCTGTCCTGGGAGATGGTGACGGTGGCCACGCGGGTGCCGCGGGCATGGCGGGCGATGTTGGTCAGGGATTCCTGGACGACCCGGTACACGGTGGTGGTGACGATGGGTGGCCAGGTCGGCGCCGCGGTGGGCAGCCGGAGGTCGACGGCCGGTCCGTGCTCCTCGAAGCGGCGGACCAGGTCGACGAGTTGCTCCTGTCCCGCGGTGACGGCGGCGCCGTCCTCCTCGTCGCGGAGCAGGGCGACCACCCGTCGCATGGCGTCCATGGCGTCGGTGCCCGAGCGTTTGATGTCCGCCAGGGCGTCGCCGAGCTGGTCCGGCTGCTTGCGGAGCATGATCTGGGCGGCATGGGTGTGCATCACGATGCCGGACACGTGGTGGGCGACGACATCATGCAACTCCCGTGCCAGGGCCAGTCGCTCCTCACGCCGCACGGCCTCGACGGCGGCCCGGCGGCGATGCTCCAACAGCCGCAGGACGAGCCCCGCGCCGAGGCCGGCCAACCAGCCCTGGACGCCCATGTGGAAGTGGTGGGTGGCGGCCTGCGAAGTGGTCACCAGCCAGCCGAGTCCGGTGACCGCAAGCCCGGCCGCGGCGACGGCGGCCGCTCGCCGGGGCGGCAGTGCCCGGACGGCGGAACCGGCCAGCACGGTCAGCGCCAGCGACGCGGCGAGACCGGGCTGGCCCGTCAGGTACCCCGTGGCGGCGAAGAGGACGGCGGCAGCCGCGACGGACAGGCCGACCGCCACGGCGACCAGCCGGTCGCGCTCCCGGAGCAGCGCCGCGACGCACACCACCGCGCCGATGGCGCCGTCGAGCAACCAGCCCCGGCCGCCCGCGTGGGCGACGTGCAAGTAGGCCTTCCCTCCCAGCACCGCCGCGAAGGCGAGCCCGAGCAGGACGTTGGTTCGTCTGGCGGCTAGTGCGGCCAACCGTTCCATGACAGCCACGGTGCTCAGGCTACGGAACCGGTCGCGGCCGCCGTACCGGCCAAAAGGACCGGTCCTTCCCGCCTGATCAGTACTTATGGCCGGTACCAGCGCCGGTCGGCGTGAGCAGGCTTGGTGGCATGCAACGAGACCTTGAGACGCCCTGCGGCGACGCCGGGCCCGTACGAGTTGGCAGGTGGACGTGAACCGGTCCATCTGTGCCCGCCTCCGATTGGAGCTGCGGGTCATCGGCATCGCCGCGCCGGTGACGGCACTGGCGGCAACGCTGGGCGGCGCGATCCTGGTGATCGTCATGCATGCCACCGGGGCCAGCGCGGAGCACCTCAACCTCGCCGCCGGCGCGGTCCTGGCGGGCTTCGCCCCGCTCGGCACCGCCGTCGCGGCCTCCTCGATCGTGGGGCGTGACCCCGGCGCCGAGCTGGTCATGACCACCACGGTCTACCGCCGGGTGCTGTTCCTGCGTGCCGGCCTGGTAGTGGTCCCAGCGGCCCTGGTCACGCTGTTGGACGCCGTCGTGTTCCGCGCCTTGAACGCATGGCCCGCGGGGCAGGGCACGGGCGGTTACGTCCTGGTGTGGGCCCCGCCGATGCTCTGGCTCGTCGCACTGGCGATGCTCATCGCGATCGGCCTGCGCAGCCCGGCCGCCGCAAGCGGCCTGATCGGGGGCATCTGGCTGGCCCAGTACCTGATGACGCGCGCCATCCAGGACAACACGGTGCTGCAGGCGCAGTACATGTTCATGGGCGTCGCCGACAAGGTCCCGGCGCACGAATGGACCGTCAACCGAATCGCCCTGCCCGCCGTCGGCGTCGCCGCCATCGTCGCGGCCGGCCTGCTACTGGGGCGTCCCGAACGATTCTTGGGGAGCGATACCGCATGACCACCGTCCTTCAGCGAACCGCCCCGCCGACGGCAGCTCGTGGCTGGTGGGCGAAGACCGTCGCGGCCGCCCGCTACGAGTACCTGATGCAGGTGCGCCGCCCGGCGGTCTGGCTGGTCGTGATCGGGCTGATCGCGCTGCGCTGCGCATCGCCCTTCCCGCCGGGTTTCACCAGCAGTACGGACAACTCCTTTCTGGTCGCGGACTGGGCGGGCAACTTCATCATGCTGTGCCCGATCGGCGTCGGCGCCGTCCTCGCCGACCGAGCCCGGCGGGAGGCCCGGCTGGGGCTGAACGACCTCCTGACCTCGACGCCCACCGGCATCGGCCCGCGCCTGTGGGGCAAGGCCATCGGCGCCGGCGCGGCGACCATCACACCGGTCGCCGTCGCCTGGGTGGGCCTGCTCGGCTACCTGACCGCCCAGCGCGGGGCCGGGGTGATCCCGGTCGGCCTCGCGGCGTTCGCCACCATTCTGCTGCCCGGGCTGGTCTTCATCTCGGCCTGCTCCGTCACCATCCCGTACCTGACCGGGCCCGTGCTGTACCGGCTCGGTGTGTTCGGCTACTGGATCTGGGGCAACATGGTCGGCCCGCGCTTCAAGATCCCCACCCCCGCCGGCACGCCCTTCGAAGCCATCGGCGAGTACCCGGCCGGTGCCTGGTTCCACGGCACCCTGTTCATCGCCAGGCAGCGGGGAATCACCCCGACCGGCGGCGAGGCCGTCCTCAGCATCGCCTTCCTGCTGCTCATGGCGCTCGCCGCCCTCGTGATTACCCAGCTCGTGCTCACCAAGAGGAGCCCGTCATGACCGCGCCCAACGTGACCATCACCGATCTGACCGTCACCTTCCGGCGCGGCGAGGTCCGCGCCCTCGACGGCGTCAGCCTGCGCCTGCCCGTCGGCATGGTCGGTCTGCTCGGCCCCAACGGGGCCGGCAAGACCACCTTCATGCGGGTCCTGACCGGGGTGCTGCTGCCGACCTCGGGCACCGTCGCGGTGGACGGCACCGAGCTCACGTCGCGCAGCCAACGCCGAGAGGTCAAGGCCACCACCGGCTACCTCCCCCAGGAGCTCGGCCTGTACCCGGACTTGACGGCCCGCCAGTTCCTCGACTACATGGCGCTGCTCAAGGGCATCACCGACCGGCGCGCCCGCCGCGCCCGCGTCAAGGAGGTCCTCGAACTGGTCTCGCTCAGCGATGTCGCCAACCGGAAGGTGAAGGGCTACTCGGGCGGCATGAAGCGCCGCGTGGGCATCGCCCAGGCCATCCTGAACGACCCCCGGCTGCTGATCGTCGACGAACCCACCGTGGGACTGGACCCCGAGGAGCGGCTGCGGTTCCGCAGCCTGCTCGCCAGGCTGGCCGGCGACCGGACGGTGCTGCTCTCCACCCACATCGTCGACGACATCGTGCAGACCTGCCCGAACGTCGTGGTGATCGAGCACGGCAACGTCGCCTTCCAGGGCGCCATCGGCGACCTCGCCACCCGCGCCGAGGGCATGGTGTGGCACGTCACCCAGCCGGCCACCGCCGTGCCGCCCGACCTGCCCACCGTCAACGTCACCCCCAGCATGGCCGGCACCACCTACCGGGTCATCAGTTCCACCGCCCCCGCCCCCGACGCGGAGCCCGTCAGCGCCACCGTCGAGGACGGCTACATCGCCCTGATGCACGACACCACCCCGGAGCGGGCCCAGCACCCCGGCGCCAACCGCCGCGTCATCTGACCCCAGCCCCGCCAACACCCAAGGACCAGAAGATGCCCCACCAGCCACTCGCCGCCGTCCTGGCCGCCGCCGACACCACCGGCTTCCACCCCGGCCCCGTCTACTTCGTGTTCTGGGCCCTCGTCATTGGCGCCGTCATCGGCGCTCCCATCTACCTCGTCCGCCTACTGCGCAACCGCCGCAACCGTCGTTGAACACTGCCTGAGCACACGACGATTGGCGCCACCCGTGGCGCTCGGGTGGACATCGATCACTCGCTCCGTGCTGGGGAGGCGCTCCCAGGAGCACGTCAGGCGGCCAACGCCCGGTACGCGGCTCGGATGACCTCCCCAGCGATGAGGGCATGGCGACGAGAGCTGCCGGGATCCTCCTCGACCTGCATGAGGTACTCGGCTTGGCGCAGCCGACCCGCCGGAGCCCCGTCGGGCCCGTTCTGGCGGACCCTGGCCAACTCTGGTCCTGCCCGGTCGCGGGATGGCGGGGAGCACGAGGTGCACCCGCGGAGCGGGCAGACACGCCGGTCCGGCCCTGGTAGAGGATCGCATTGACGATCTCCCTCATCTCGTAGCTGCCCTGGTGGCCGCTGACCGAGGGGTGCGCGGCCTTCCACGCCGTGATCACCGGCTCGATCAAGGCCCACCGCTCGTCGGATAAATCGCTCGGGTACGGCTTGCGCTCACTCACCCCGCCATCCCCGCACACCCAAACCCACCAAGCAGGCGTAACGCTACAAATTCACACGATCACACTACGCAGTTCGGGCATCAACTCACGAATCGCCCTCTTAAGACCAACCTCCCGTTTTCGGAACTTCCTACCCCATATCGTGCGTCCAGCTTTACGAGAGAGGTGGCCTCGGCTGCTCCTGGCGGTGACACGCCGGCTGTGGTCGAAGTCCCCGCATCGGCGGTACGCGAACGGAGCAATCGATTGATCATCGGTCTCGTGACCGCCGTCTCCGCATCGGCTTGTTATGGCGTCGGGTCGGTACTGCAAGCCATGGGATCCCGCAGGTCCGGCCGCCGGGAGGCCGCCGCGACGTCTGCGACTCTCACCACCCAGCGTGGCGGTCCCAGCCTCTCCTCCACTGCGAAGGCTGCCGTGACCTGGGAGTTCATGGTCGGAACCGTGCTCGACATCGTCGGCTTCGGGCTCGGCGCGCTGGCCGCCAGGCTGCTGCCGCTGTTCCTGTCCCAGACCGTGATCAGCGCCAACCTGGTGATTACCGCGGTGCTGGGCATCAAGCTGCTGGGGGTCAGGCTGAACCGGCGGGAGTGGGCCTCCATCGCCGTGGTCTGCTCGGCGCTGGTGATGCTGGCCGGCGCCGCGGGCCCCGAGGGTGGTGGCCGCACCCCGATATCCACCCACTGGTGGCTGCTGGCGGCCTCCGTGCTGCTGATCGGCGGCGGCACCCTGGCAGTGCGCTGGATGGGATCGAACGCCGCGATCCTGGCAGGCCTGCTGTCCGGCCTGGGCTTCGGCGTGGTCGGCATCGGGGTGCGGGTGCTGGACGGCGCCGACCCGCTCGATGCCGGCGCGCTGCTGACCGACCCGGCTCTGTACGCCATCCTGGTCGGCGGCGTCGGTGGCATGTATCTCCATACCGTCGCCCTGCAGATCGGCTCGGTCAACGGTGCCACGGCGGCCCTGGTCGTGGGTGAAACCGTGATTCCCGGCATCCTCGGCGTCATGTGGCTCGGCGACGCCTCACGCCCGGGCTACGCCTGGGTGGCGGTCTTCGGCTTCGTGCTGGCCGTGGCAGGTGCTGTCGCTGTCGCGTGGTTCGGCGAGCCGGAGGATGCCCTGGCCCAGGACCGGCAGCCGGAGGCACTCACAACCTCGGGCTGACCCGCGAATCCGTCGGCTGTCATCGGTCTCGGGCCGGGACGCCTGGAGCCGACGAATGCCTGCGTACGACCGGAATCTCCCGGTCGGCGTCACCAGCCACCAAGACGTGATCAAGACCCTTGGCGAACACACCCCCGCGACATCCGCCTGGAGGGGTGCGTGGCCTGGACAGAAATCCCGCCAGCGGACACCGCTTGGACAAACCAGACAGCGTTTGGATAGCGGATCCCGTTCCCTATAATGGCTGTAGAGATCGTAGATGAGCAGCCCCAGCTGGGATGATTCGGCTAGTTGAGCAGTCCTACGACGCTCTGTGGTGTGGTGCTTCAGCAGCGAAACGCACACGGCGCCATCCGCTTGGCTGATGGCGGCCCTGGTCAGACGCACGGCTGCTCAGATATACCGGCCACTGCTCATGTAGTGCTCAACTATGGAGCCGACTGCTCATCTAATCGGTTTCCTGCAATGGGCCTGGGGATATGCCCGTGCGTCTACCGCTGATATGCCAGCTTGGCCGCCGCCCAGGCCAGTAGAGCCTGTGTACGGCAACGCTGCAGGTCAAACGCAATCTGTCTATGCCGATGCCTCACCCGACTCATATAAAGAACCCATCTATCGAATGACGGTCGCTGGCCGTGCCGGCCCACCGCCATGCCAGTGCCTGTGCCGCTTGAATATCGGGTCACGTGACCTGAGTTCCGAGTACTGCATCGCGACGAATTGCGCATAGTCCTTGAAAATCATCTGTCGGCCCGCTCGGCGCCCGCGTGGGCCGAGACCCTCACCGAGCTCGAGGCGCCGGCAGGCCCAGTCAACGACCTCGCCGCAGGCACAGCGCCGCCATTCGACGTCGGCTCGACTGAGATCAAGGACGTACGAAGGTCGGCCTGATCCCGATCGCGATCAGGTGGACGAGCGCTGAACCAGATGCGGAGTGTTCCTGTCCCGCTCGAAAACTCGGTTTCGTGAGGTGACCTGGTGTTTCGCGGCGGGATCACCGCCGATGCTGGGACCATCTCGAGGTGCTGCTGT
>NZ_CP192063.1:0-2010000 GCF_050942425.1 Actinoallomurus sp. CA-150999 | reverse complement strand
CGCCTTGATCGCGATTCCGTCGTCACCTGCCTCGATGTAGGAGTCGTTGATCGTTACATTGCTGCCGCTCGGATCGATGCCGTCGGTGTTCTTGGCGGTGGCGGGTGTCTTGATGCGCACGCCCCAGACGGTGAATCCGTTCCCCTTGTAGGCGACGTGGAAATTCGGTGAGTTGATCAGGTTGAGGTCGTAGATCGTGAAGTCGTCGGCGGAGGCCTGCACCATGCGCGGGTTGTTCTGCTTCTTTCCGCTGTTCTTGGCCTGGAGGGCGATGTCCCACCAGCTCGTGCTCTGGCCGTACAGCGGCAGGTCGCCGCGCGCGTCGACGGTGCCCTGGTGTCCCGACGAGTCGCGGACGCCCATCAGCCCGGCGTGCGCCCCGCTCACGGTGATCAGCGGCTTGCATCCGCCGCTGTCGTCGGCGACGGTCCCGCACGTCGGCTTGCCCGACACCTGGTATCCGGCCGGGTTCAGCGAGCCGTACAGCGTGACGCCGCTGTCGATGACGAGGGTGACGCCGGCGCCGATGGTCAGCGGCCCGGTGAGGAACGCCGTGCTCGTACCGCTCGCCGTCAGCTCCACCGCCTTGCCGGTGCCCGCGCACTGGGTGAGCGCGGCCTGGACGCGGTCGGTGTCGGGCGGACTCGCCTCCTGAGCGGAGGTGAATTTCCGGTTCGATGCGGTCAGCCGGGCGGGCAACGCGGTACAGGTCGCCGGCCGGACCGGTTCGCTGACGGTGCGGCTGTCGCCCGTCGCCGCCGCGACCGCCCGCGTGGTGACGGCTCCGACGGCCGACGCCGGCCCGCGGGCCGGCGTGCCCGCCCCGCGAGGCGAGGCGGCCGGAGCCGCCGCGGTCGCCGGTGTCAGAGTGAGGACGACCAGGCCCGCGGCCGCCAGACCGGTGGCCGGTATCAGTGATCTCCGCATGACGGCCCCTAACGGGAAATGCTTTTCCGGACCGCGTCACCGTACGCCCGGGCCGTGGCTCACGCCAGAGATCTTTCGCCGTCTTTCACGACGGTACGGACCACCACATCGAGGCCGAATCGGTCACCGGTCAGCCGCGGTCTTCGGCAGAGAGCCGGCCACGTCGGCGGGTGCGGCGGTCGAGGCGCGTACGACCAGCTCCGGCGTGACCGTGACCACCGGGCCGTCTTCGCCGTCGGCACCGGTCTCGACGAACAGCTCCCAGGCCCGGCGGCCGAGGTCCTGCTTGTTCACCGTGACCGTGGTGAGGCGGGGAGAGACCAGACGGCTCAGCGAGATGTCGTCGAACCCGGTCAGCGATATCTCGTCGGGGACGGGCACGCCGAGCTCGTCGAACCGGGCGAGGGCGCCGAGGGCGACGTAATCGCTGAAGGCCATGACGGCCGTGGCCCGGGTCGCGAGGGCCGCGTCGGCGGCGCGGTGCCCGTCGACGCTGCTCGAACCGCAGGGGATCTGCACGATCTCCAGATCCGGCCCGGCGGCCGCTCGCAGCGCACGCTGCCGGGCGCGTTCGGACCAGGCGCGCGCGGGGCCACGCAGGTACGCGACGCGGCGATGACCGAGCTCCCGCAGGTGGCGGCAGATCGACGCGACGCCCGCCTCGAAGTCCACCGCGACCGCGGGGATCGACGCGCGGCTGAGCCGGTTGACGCAGACGAGCCGGGGCACGGCCTCCGCGAGCTCGGCGAGCTCCCACTGGCTCATCCGCGGTGAACACAGGACGACGCCGTCGGCCCACCGGGAGAGTTCGAGCGCGGCGTCGCGTTCGGTCGCGGACTTCTCGCCGGTGTCGGCGACGAGCGTGCGGAAGTCCGCCTGCTGGGCGGCGTTGGTCACCCCCTTGAGCACCTCCGCGAAGTAGGGGTTGCTCAGGTCGGGGACGACCACGCCGACCGCGGAGGTCGTGCCGCGAAGCAGTCCCTGCGCGGCCGGATTCGGCCGGTAGCCGAGTCGGGCGACGGCCGCGCGCACCCGCTGTTCCGGTCCTGCCGACACCGGTTTGGAACCGGTGAGGACACGCGAGACGGTCGCGGGAGAAACACCGGCCTCCCGTGCCACGTCGATGATCGTCGCCCGGGGCGGCCGCGCCCCCGTGCCGGTCTGCGCCCTGCCCATGGCGGCATTGCACCATACGAACACGCCTCACGGCGCATTGGATCCGCCGCGAAAGGCCGCGAAAGCGGTCTTGACGTCCCTGGACTGCCGTGTGATTTTCGGAAAAGGTTTTCCGCTCGGCCTCCCCCGGCGCCGGCGCGGCGGTCGTCACGGCGCACCCGCCATCGCGGCCGGAGAAGGTCACGAGGCGACGGGAGGCGGGCATGGCCCGATCGGCGGCTCGATGGTCATCCCCCGGATCGGCCACCGCGTGGTCCTCGCTGTGGTCGTCCCTACGATCGACGACCCCGTGGCGGCCCGGACGGTCGGCGGCTCGACGGCCGTCTCTCGGATCGACGACCCGGAGATCGACGGCTGCACGGCCGTCCCACGGATCGACGACCCGGAGGCCGTCCGGCCGGTCGCCGGCCCGGGGGCGATCCCCCCGGGCGGCGGCCGTGGTCGTCTCCGCTGCGGTGCTCGCTTCGACGGCCGTCGGCGCTGCCCCGCGGGCGCTGGCCGTCAAGCCGCAGCCCGCGGTGGGCATCTCGCGAACCTGGGTGGGCGCGTGGAGCGCGGCGCCCGTCACCGGCACCGGGAGCGGGTTCGGCGACCAGACCCTGCGCGAGGTCGTCCACACCACCATGGGCGGCGACCAGGTGCGGATCCGCCTCACGAACGCCTTCGGCACGGACGGTCTCGTCATCGGCGGGGCGACGATCGGGGTGCGCGCCACCGGCGCGACGCTCGCCGCGGGCACCGAGCTCCCGGTCACGTTCGGCGGGGCCCGGACGGTGGTCCTGCCGGCGGGCTCGGACGTGCTCAGCGACCCGGTGCCACTGGCGGTACCGACCGGCCAGGACCTGGCGGTGAGCCTGTACCTCCCCCGATCCACCGGCGCGGCGACCCGGCACCCCCTCGCCATGGCGACGTCGTACCTCGCGACCGGTGACCACGCGGCCGACGTGGACGGCGATGCGTTCACGTCGAAGGCCTCCACCTGGTACCTGATCGACGGGCTCGACGTCCGCGCCACGCCGGGCACGCGGGCGGTCGTGACCTTCGGCGACTCGATCACCGACGGCGCCCAGTCCACCGTCGACGCGAATCGGCGGTACCCCGACGATCTGGCGCGCCGGCTCCACGGCCGGGGACTGTCCGTGCTGAACGAGGGCATCTCCGGCAACCGGGTCCTCACCGACGCCGGTGGCTCCGGGGTGAGCGCGCAGGCCCGGTTCGACCGTGACGTCCTCGGCCAGACCGGGGTACGGGATGTGCTCTTCCTCGAAGGCATCAACGACATCGGCCACAACGCCGGTCCGGTGTCCGGCGAACCGGTCACGGCCGGCGACCTCATCGCGGGGATGACGAACCTCATCGCCCGGGCCCACGCGCACGGCCTGCGGATCATCGGCTGCACGCTGACGCCGATCGGCGGCTCGAAGTACGACACGCCCGAGGCGGAGCAGAAGCGGCAGGCCGTGAACGCCTGGATCCGCACGTCCCGCGCGTTCGACGGCGTCGTCGACTTCGACGCCGTCACCCGGGATCCGGCGGACCCGACGCGCTACCTCCCGGCGTACGACAGCGGCGACCACCTGCACCCCGGCGACGCCGGATACCAGGCGATGGCCGACGCGATCGATCTACGGCTGCTCTACCGATAGTGCCGCGTCAACGAACATTGGTGGTGAATTGACCATGTTGTTGATCCTCGCCCTCAGAGCGAGCGACTCCCCACCGGGTGGTGGGGCGGGCCGCGGCCGGCCAATGGCCCCGTCGACGGTGCCGTGATGGGGGCGTCGTCTTGGGTCACGCCGGGCTGGTCCGGTACCGGGGAGGTGCCGTCCGGCTCGACGGTGCGTGATCACCACCGGAAACTCGTTCGTGTTGGTGGTGATGGGTCCGCCCGGTCCACGCCGGGCGATATTGGCGCCGCCGACCAGGTCGCGGTGCCCGCTGAAACCACAATGCATACAAGTAAAAACGCGGCCGGTGGGTTTGGGCACCCTCCGGTCGCAGGCCGGACAGGTCGAGGACGTGCCGCGCTCATCGACCAGGACGACGCGGATCCCGGCCTGTTCGGCCTTGTCCTTCAGACAACGGAGCAGATACCCGACCCGCCACTCCCGGACGCGTCTGTTGTGCCGCCGCCCGGCCTTGACCTCCAGTACTCCGCGGGGATCCCCGACCATCAGCGTCCCGATCCGGCGTTGGGCGGCCCAGGTGACTACGGTCTTGGCCGCCTCATGCTGCGCCTGCTTCACCCGCCGCTTGTGCCGGGCCTCGAGCTTCCGCTGCCGGGCCCGGAACTTCCGCCACCGCCGCGACCCCGCCTGCCCCGGCTTCGGCGCCCGTGGGGCCATCTTGCGGCGGCGGTATTTGGTGTCCTTAAGGTGCACGTGGGTCTCGGCCCGGATCGCCCGCCCAGAAACCACCAGCCCTTCCCCGTCCGGCCCGGCCACCGCGAATGGATGAATCACTCCCGGATCCACCCCGGCAACCCGGTCCGGGGCGGGCTCACACCCGGGCTCATACGTGGCGACCGGGACCTCGGCGGTCACATCAACGAACAACCGGCGGCCGTCGTTCAACAAGGTGATCGACCGGACCTGATCGGCCGGATACGGAACCTCCCGGTCAAGTCGCAACCACAGCGGCGGGTACCCGCGTGCGACCGAAAGCCGCAGTCGCTGACCTTCGATCACAAAGTTGCCGTACCGGAAGCGCACCGGGACCAAGCCGCGTTTGCGACGAGGGAACCTCGCGGTGGCGTCACCGTTCTTGCGGCGTTTGGCGGCGGCAAACCACGCGTCGCTGTAGCGGCGCAGCACACCTTCGGCGCATTGGGCATTCAGCTCCCCGAAAGTTCCAGACCCGGCCTGATGCAGCTCGCGGCACAGCTGTTGGAAGTCCACGATGCCGTACAGGCCGCGCTGGCGCCGCCACCGATTCATGTCCAGCACGCATGCCCACACGTCCCCGGCCGAGGCCAGCAGCCCGAAACCTCGCCGCCGCTGGGCGGGCGTGAGGCGCAGACTGACCCGGGCGGTGCGCAGCACCGCCCGAGGCGCATCCGAATCAACACGTCGAGGCACAAGACGATTACAGCAGGTGCCTACGACAGAACAGCGCCGCCGGTAATCGGGATGCGTTCTGATCATCGAAGTGCCCGATCACCCCGGCCGATTACACGACCAAGGTTGCTCGACACGGCGCTAGGAGGCCCCATGTCCGGGTTCCTGAAGATCGCTTCGCTGGTTTTGCTGGGCACGGCGCCCCTGGCCGCCGTGCCCGCCCCTGCGACGGCGGACTCCGTCGTACGGCCTGGCGATCCGCGGCTGCGGTACATGGGGCACTGGGGTCACGTACGAGGTGCGGCGATCACCGTCAACTCCGGGTCCGAGCTGACCTTCCGGTTCACCGGGCACACGCTCACCGGCCTGTTCGACGCCTCGACGATCACTGTGCCGTCGCAGATCTACGTCTCGATCGACGGCGGCCCGCGGACGCTCTACAAGGTGGATCGCGACGAGATCGACTTCACGCCGGCCGCGCTGCCGGGCCGACGGCACACGGTGACGATCGCCGTCAAGGACGTCGACGAGTACGAGAACCGGTGGATCCTGCCGCTGCAGTCCGGCATCGTGCTCACCGGCTTCCGGCTCGGGCCGCGCGCCCGGGTGCTGCCGACGCCTCGCCCGCGGGGGCCGCGCGTCGAGTTCTACGGCGACTCGATCACCGAGGGCGTGGCCGCGCTGTGTGACCACACCGGGGTGGACTGCGCCGACGGCACGGTCGATTACGCCAACCTGACCGGGCGGGCGTTCCACGCCGACTTCGACCAGGTCGGGTTCGGCAAGCAGGGCATCATCCAGCCGGGCCACGGCAACGTCGGGACCGCCGCGCAGTCGTTCGGGTGGAACTTCGCCGGCTCCCCCGCCGACGACCGCTTCCGGCCGGGAGCGGTCGTCGTCAACGAAGGCACCAACGACGTCCCGTACCCCAGCGCCGACTTCGAACCCGGCTATCTCGCCTACCTGCGGGAGATCCGCACCGCGTACCCGCGCGCCTGGATCTTCGCGATGCGGCCGTTCGGCGGCTACCACGCCGACGACATCGCCACAGCGGTCCGCTCGACGGACGATCCGCGCGTGGTCTACGTCGACACCACCGGCTGGCTGTCGGCGGCCGACGGTGACTACAACGGCGGCCATCCGAACGTCCAAGGGCACCGGAAGGCCGCCGATCGCCTCATCCCACTGATCGCGGCGACCACGGGGTGGCGGACGCGATGAGACGCCCCACCGCCTCCCTCCGCCCGCCGCTCGCCCCGGCCGCTCTCCTCATCGCGGGGTTGCTCGCCGCCCCCTCAGCCGCCGCCCCCTCAGCCGCCGGGTCCGCGCCGCGCGTCACACCCGCCGCCGCGCGGTTCGCCGCCACCAGTGCTCCCCCTGCCGACGCCGGGCAGGTCGCTCAGGCCGGTGTTCCTTCCGCGACCGCCGTGTCCGGGCGGCTCTCGCCGGGTGGGCGGCACCGCGGGGTGTGCGTGGACACGCCGCTGCGGCTCACCGCGGACCGGCCGCTCCAGACCGGCGCCTCCGGTCGCATCGAGGTGCACCGTGCGGACGGCACCGTCGCGGACACGATCGACCTGGCCGACCCTCGCTCGTACCACCGCACGATCGGCGACGCGGTCTCCGACACCGGAGTCCCCCACTCCTTCGCGTACCACCCGGTGCTCGTGGACGGGAACACCGCGACCATCCGGCTGCACCGTCGGCTCGACTACGGCCGGGCGTACTACGTCACGGTCGATCCCGAGGTGTTCCCCGGGTTCCCCGGCATCCAGGACCCGGCGACGTGGCGGTTCCGGACCCGGGCCGCCCCGCCGCGCACCGTGTCGCGGCTGCTGACGGTCGCCGCGGACGGCACGGGCGACTTCTGCACGGTGCAGGGCGCGATCGACTTCGTCCCCGAGGGCAACACGCGGCCGGTTCTGATCGACGTCCGCCCCGGCACGTACCAGGAGATCGACTACGTCCGTGCCGACCGCCCGCACCTGACCGTGCGCGGCGCGGGCCGGGACCGGACGGTCATCGAGTACGACAACAACAACAAGCTCAACGGGGACACCGCGCTCGCCGGGTCGACCGATCCGGGGGACGTCTGCCCGCGTCAGGTGCTGCCGGGCCACGACAAATTCAACTGCTGGCGGTCGCTGTTCGGCGTCGAGGCGGACGACTTCCGGCTCCGGGACATCACGCTGCGCAACACCACGCCGTACGGTGGATCGCAGGCGGAGGCGTTCCGGGGGAACGCGGACCGGATCACGTTGCGGCGGGTGACCCTGGAGAGCTTCCAGGACACCCTGCGCCTGCAGGGGCGCGGGTTCGTGACCGACAGCCTCATCGCGGGGGACGTGGACTTCGTGTGGGGCACCGGTTCGGTGTTCGTCCGGCGCACCGAGCTGCGGTCCCTGCACGGCGGCTACGTCACCCAGGCGCGGAACGACGCCACGCACCCCGGCTACGTGTTCGTCGACGACCGCCTCACGCGCGGGCCGGAGGCACCGGACGCCTCGGTGTACCTCGGGCGGGTGGACCCGACGGTGTACCCGGCCAGTCAGGTGGTCTTCGTGCGGACGGTGATGGACGCGCACATCCGGCCCGACGGCTGGCAGCTGAACAACGCCGGCTGCGACAAGGCGCTGGACGTGCGCTTCTGGGAGTACGGCAGCACCGATCTCGCCGGGCGGCCGCTCGACACCGCCGCCCGCCTGCCGTGCTCACGGCGGCTGACCGACGCCGAGGCGGCCTGGTGGAGTGACCCGGCGCACGTGCTGGGCGGCTGGCGGCCCAGGTGAGCGCGACCCCGGTGAGCCGGGTCCGGGTGAGCCCAGGCCCGGCGCATCCGATTCCGGGAGGCTCCGCCGTACGGCGGCCGATGCGTCCGGGCTCTATGCGCTCGGACCCGGTCCCCTCGGATCCGGTCCGTTCGGGCCCGATGCGCTCAGGCCCGATCCGTTCGGACCTGTTGCGCTCAGACCCGATGCGCTCAATGGACGGCGATGACGCAGGGGTAGTCGGGGCCGTGCCCCGGGGCGCGCGACGGAAGTGTGATCACGATCGAGCCGTCCTGGCGGGTCCACTCGAGCGGCCGGCCGTGGTGGCCGAGGAGGCGCATCCGTGCGCCGTCGGCGATCGGCAGGTCGCCGGGCACGGTCAGCGTGGCGCCGGGCCAGCTCAGCGGGATGATGTTGAACGTCCCCGGGGAGACGGTGTAGCGCACGTCGCCGTCCTGGGCGCGCTGCCACGGCGTCGTCCCGTAGATCGCCGATCCGTTGACGCGGAGCCAGTCGCCGAGGGCGATGAGGCGTTCGCGCTGCCAGTCGGCGATGGTGCCGTCGTGGCGGGGGCCGATGTTGAGCAGCAGGTTGCCGTTCTTGGCGACGATGTCGACGAGCAGCTGGACGAGGGCGGGCTCGGACTTGATGCGGGCCGGGTCCTCGTGCGTGTCGTACCCCCAGGAGCGGCCCATGGTGAGACACGCCTCCCAGGGCGTGGATCGCAGCTTGTAGCTCGACTTGTCGCCCTCGGAGACGGCGAAGTCGGCGTGGCCGGCCCGGAACCGGTCGTTGACCATGACGTCGCGGCGACGCTCGACGGCGCGGTTGTAGTAGTACGCGAGGACCTCGCCGCTGCGCCAGTCGAGGTCCTTGGGGCAGAAGATCGAGCCCGCGCCGAGGTCCTCGTGCCAGTTCTGGCCGTCGGCCCACAGCAGGTCGGGGTCGTAGCGGTCGATGAGGGTCCGCAGGTGGACGTGCTCGTAGTCGGCGACGTAGTCCTTGACCGGGACGTAGCCGGTGTACGGGATGGGGGCGCGGGTGTACGGGTCCCAGGGCGGGGTGCCGAGCGCCGGGTTGTAGAACTCGCCGAGGGAGTAGTACAGGCCGCGGCGCAGCCGCGAGTGACGGGCGGCGGCGAACAGCTCGCCGACGAGGTCGCGGCGCGGCCCGAGCACGGCGGCGTTGCGGCGCGAGACCGCGTTGGGGAACAGCTGGAACCCGTCGTGGTGCTTCGACGTCAGCACGAAGTAGCGCGCCCCGGCCCGCTCGAACAGCCGGACCCACGCGTGCGGGTCGTAGCGCTCGGCGGTGAAGCGGGGGATGAAGTCGTCGTAGGCGACGCCCGGCCCGTACGTGCTCAGGTGGTGCTGGTAGGTGCTGTCCTTGCCGGCCGCGCTGATGCGCATCGCGTAGAAGTACCACTCGGCGGCGTGGTAGTCGACGGTGTCGCCCCAGGCGGGCACCGAGTAGACGCCCCAGTGGATGAAGATCCCGAACTTGGCGTCGCGGTACCACGGCGCGACCGGGTGCGTGTTCAGCGACGCGGGCGACGGGTCGTACGGGCCGGCGGCCGTTCCGGCGACCGCGTCGTACGGGCCGGTGGCCGTTCCGGCGAGCGCCGCCGGTCCGCGCAGAGGGGTGAGCGCGGCCGCCCCGGCCAGGGCTGCGCCGCCCAGGAACGCGCGGCGGTTCACCCCCGGGTGGGGCCTGCCGCGGTCCCGGCCGTTTCGGCGACTCGCTGCTGCGTCGGTCACGATTCGCGTCCCCTCATGGTTGACGGGCGAGCGGGAAAAGGTTTTCCTTCCCTCAGGACGAACAGTACGACGCCACCGCCCGTTCGGGAAGACGCGGGCGTGACCATCGACCCCGACCGCCGGCCCCATCCGCTGACCCAGACCGCCGGCCCCGCCCGCCGACCCTGGCTTGCCGACCCCGCCCATGGACTCGGACCTCCGGACCCGCCTTCACCGCCCCAGGAGGAAGCTCCTCGTGATCCACCGCCGAACGCCCGCCCGGCTCCGCCGCCGCGCGATCGTGCCGCTTCTCGGTCTCCTTCTCCCGCTCGCGTTCGCCCCGCCGGGCGCGCGGGCCGCCGAATCCCCGGCGGCCTGGCGAGTCACCGCCGCGCCGTTCGGGCTGACCTTCCTCGACCACGGACGAGCGATCACCCAGGAGGCGGGCGGAACGTCCACCGGTCCGGGCGGGCGGCTGTCCTACCAGGTCGGCGGCTCGGCCACCTCCCAGGAGGGCGCGACGTACCACCGGCTCACCGACCTCGTGGCCCGGCACGACGTGCGCGGCGGCACGGCGTACACCGTCGCGACGGACGAGCCCGGGCGGACCGCGACCGTCACGGTCACGCGGGCCCCGCAGGGCGTCCGGGTGCGCTGGTCGTTCGCCCCGTCGAGCGACGTCACGGCCGTGTTCGAGGCGCTGACGGCGCGCGGCGACGAGCACTACCTCGGCGGCAGCTCGGCCGCGTACGTGGACCTGCGCGGGCACATCCGTGGCTGGAGCCCGGGCAAGGAGGGCAACGAGGCCGGCGACTACTGCCAGAACCAGGAGCAGGCCGCGAGCACCTTCTACCTCAGCTCCGGCGGGTACGGGCTGCGGGCCGCCACGGACCACGTCGGCCGGTTCGCGTTCCCCGGCGCCACCCAGCAGAGCGACGGTCCGACCTGCGCGAAGACACCGAAGCCGCCGACCGGCGCGGCCGAGCCGTACCCCTGCCCGGTCGCGGCGACCGCGCAGCCCGACCGCGTGCAGATCTGCGTGAAGGACGCCGAGCTGACCTACGACGTCTACACCGGCTCACCGGCCGCGGTGACGAACGCGTACTACCGGACGGTGGGGCTGCCGGGCATGCCGCCGGCGAGCCAGTTCGCGCTGATGAAGTGGCGTGACGTCAACGCCGACCAGGCGCAGGTGCTGGACGACGTGGCGCAGATGAAGAAGCTGGACATCCCGCTCGGCACCATCTGGATCGACAACCCGTGGGAGCACCAGCCGGCCGGGAACACTCACCGGATCAACGGCAGTGCCTGCACCAACACCGGGGAGTTCGACCCGACGTTCTTCCCGGACCCGCAGAAGATGATCGACTCGATCCACGCGCAGGGCGTGCGGTTCGGGCTGTGGGTGACCTCCCACGTCGTGAGCGCCCCGTCGTCGGCCCAGGGCGGCGGCACCTGCGCCGGCCTCAACGACATCTGGGCGAAGAACGGCTGGCTCGTGCCCGGCACCAACTACATCGACTTCACGAACCCGGCCGCGCGCGAGCGCTACGTCGAGCAGCTCACCCGCATCTTCCGGATGGGCGTCGACATGGCCAAGGAGGACCGGGCCGAGGAATACCGCCTGGAGACGACGCAGTTCGCGGGCGGCTCGGGCGCGGGCCTGTACCTGCGGTACCCGGACCTGTACCAGTCGGCGGTCACCGAGGCGATGCGGCGGGCGCACGGCAACGACTTCGAGACGCTCGTACGAGCCGGGGTGCCCGGCACCGCGCAGCACACGCACGGCATGTGGGGCAGCGACGTGTTCGAGACGTTCGCGGGGCTGCGCACCTCGGTCCGGTACGGCACGAGCGAGTCGCTGACCGGGCACTTCGCCTGGGGCTCCGACACGGGCGGCATCGACCCGCAGTCGCCCGCGGACGCGACGAACAGCCCGACGCCGTCGCTGTTCACCCGCTGGGCGCAGTTCAGCGCGGTCAGCCCGGTGTTCGAGGTCGGCGGGGCGGGACTCAACGCGACGCCGTGGAAGTACGACGCGGACACGGTCCGGCGGTTCCGCGACGCGGTCGTGCTGCACTACGAACTCTTCCCGTACCTGTACGGGCTGGCGCGGAACGCCGCGCGTACCGGCGTGCCGATCCTGCGGGCCGTCGGCTTCCAGTACCCCGGCGACCAGGCCGCCTGGGCCCAGGACCAGGAGTTCATGGTCGGCCCGGACCTGCTGGCCGCCCCGGTCACCGCCGACCGGGCCGACGCGGACGGCGCGGCGGGCCGGCCCACGCCGGTGCAGGTGTACCTGCCGGCCGGGCGCTGGGTCGACCTGTACAGCGGCGAGGTCGTCGACGGCGGGCGCACGATCACGCGGCAGACGAGCCTGGACGAGTTCCCGCTCTACCTCCGGGCGGGCGCGACCATCGGCTTCAACTCCCGTGTCCTCGGCGGCTGGCGGACCGACGAGCTGTCCAAGCCCGGCCTCACCGGATGGCTGTACGCCCCCGGCGCCGACGGTACGGCCCGGTTCCGGGTGCCGGCGACGACCGGCCGGGCGCAGGTCGTCGTGCCGCTGCGGCAGCCGCCGCGCTCGGTCACCGTGGACGGCCGCACGCTACCCCGCGCGGCGGACGCCACGGCGCTGCGCGCCGCGGGCGGCGGGTGGACCTTCACCTCCGGGCCGTTCGGCGGAGTCGTCCTCACGCTGACGTCGCAGGGCCACCCCGCCGACGTCACCATCCGATGACCACATTCCAGGAGGAACAATGACGGGACCTTGGCCCAGGCGGCGCTTCCTCGGCGTGAGCGGCGCCGTCGTCGGCGGCGGGCTGCTGGCCTCCGCCCTCGGCGGGCCGGCCCTCGCCGACGCGGACCCCTGGCGGACGGCCGACAAGATCCGGCGACGGGTACGCCCACCGCGGTTCCCGCACCACCGAGTCCGGGTCACCGACTTCGGGGCGAAGGGCGACGGGACCACCGACTGCTCGCGCGCCTTCGACGCGGCGATCAAGGCGTGCGCCCGGCGGGGCGGCGGCCACGTCGTCGTCCCGCCCGGCCGCTACCTGACCGGGCCGATCCGGCTGCGCAGCCACATCGACCTGCACGTCGAAGAGGGCGCGACGATCGCGTTCAGCACCGACCCGGCGAAGTACCCGCCCGTGTACACGCGCTGGCAGGGCATCGAGTGCTACAACTACTCGCCGTTCATCTACGCGTACGAGGCCCGGAACATCGCGATCACCGGGAAGGGCACGCTTGATGGGCAGGCGAGCAACACCGCCTGGTGGCCGTGGTCCGGCAGCGCGACGTACGGCTGGAAGCCCGGCGACCCGCAGCAGGGCCCCGACTGGACGCTGCTGCAGCAGTGGGCCGACCAGGGCGTCCCCGTGGCCGACCGCGTCCTCGGCAGCGGGCACTACCTGCGCCCGAACATGATCCAGCCGTACAAATGCGAGAACGTCCTCGTCGAGGGCGTCACGATCGTGAACTCCCCCATGTGGGAGATCCACCCGGTCCTGTCGCGGACCGTCCTCGTCCGCGACGTCACGGTCGACAGCCACGGCCCGAACAACGACGGCTGCGACCCCGAGTCCTGCACCGACGTCGTCATCACCGGCAGCACCTTCGACACCGGCGACGACTGCATCGCCATCAAGGCGGGCCGCAACGCCGACGGCCGTCGCGTCAACGTCCCGAGCCGGAACATCCTCGTCGAGGGCTGCGAGTTCCGCGACGGCCACGGCGGCGTGACCATCGGCAGCGAGATGACCGGCGGCGTCAGCTCCGTCTTCGCCCGGAACCTGCGGATGACCAGCCCCAACCTCAACAGCTGCCTGCGCCTGAAGACCAACTCCATGCGCGGCGGCTACATCCACGACGTCCACATGAAGGACGTCGAGGTCGGCCAGCTGGCCGTCGCCGCGATCCAGATCGACTTCTACTACGACGAGGGGCCCGGTCACCCGTACAACCCGTCGGTGAGCGGGATCCACGTGGAGAACGTGCACGTCGGCACCACGAAGTACGTGCTGGACATGCGCGGCTACCCCGACGCCCCGATCAAGGACGTCACGCTCGCGCACTGCCGGTTCGACAAGGCGACGGCCACCGACATCGTGGAGAACGTCCAAGGTCTCGTCCTCACCGACGTCACCGTCAACGGCTCCCCGGTCGGCGCACCCGCCTGACCCGGTCGCCGCGCGCACCGTGCCTGCGCCCCGGAACCCCGGGGCGTACGGCGAAGACGTCCGGAAACCCCGGGCGTACGGCGGGGACGGCCCGACACCCCTGGGACGTCCCCGCCTCGTGTGCCGCCGTCGGCGGTTCCGGCAGGGGATACGGCGCCGGTGACGCATCGCGGCCGGCGTCAGGGGCCCAGCGGCCACGAGGCGGCGCGGCTCAGCGCTGCCTCAGCTGCCGCAGCACGTTCGACGCCATCTCCTTGACCTGACGGTCGCCCTGCTTCATCGCCGCGCGCAGGTGGCGCTCCGCGGCGACCGCGTCGGTGTCGGCGAGGACCACGCCGACGTAGCAGTGTCCGAGCGCCGCGACGTTCCGGTCCGGTGAGCCGGTGGCCGTCTCGAAGCACGCGAACGCCTCGCGCACCCGGTTCGCCTCCATGTAGATGATCCCGAGGTTGACCGCGGCCTTCGGGGTGAACTCCGGGTCTCCCGTGGCGTAGGCCGTCTCGAGGGCGTCCCGGGCGCCCTCCGCGTCCCCCGCCCCGAGGAGGATCTCGCCGAGGTGGAACGCGGCGCGGGGCGCCGCCGACGGGACGCCGGACTCCATCGCCTCCCGGTACAGCGGGATCGAGCCCTCGACGTCGCCCAGACGGTCACGGATGAGCGCCAGTTGGAGGGCCGCCTGGGGCACGACGTGCGCCACCCCGCACTCGAACGCCACGGCCAGCACCTGGACCGCCCGCTCGTCGTCGCCGGCGTCGGTCAGCATCTCCGCCAGGGACAGCGCCGCCAGGCCCGCGCTCCTGGGCCGTGGCCAGCCGGCCGCCTTCTCGTACTCCGCGGCCGCCTGCGCGCGTTTCCCCCGTGACTCGAGGATGACGCCGCGCAGGTAGGCGGCCTCGGCGACCACGTCGAGATCCGGGTTCGCGAGCGCGACCGCGCCGTCGGCCTCCTCCAGGGCCTTGCGGTGCCTGCCCCGCGAGAGCTCGATCCAGCCGAGCGCCAGCTTCCCGGCGGCCATGAGCTTGACGTCGCCCTCGGCGAACGCGCTCACGGCGACGAGCTGCGCGGTGTCGTGGGAGCCGAGCGTCGCGAGCCCTCCGCTGAGGTCCAGCACCAGGTCGAAGTCGAGCCGCAGCGCGTTCTGCTCGAGTAGTGCCTCGACCTGTTCCGGCGAGCGGATGAGTTCGGCCAGCCGCGCCTCGTGTTCGGCCTCCAGGATCGCCGAGACCAGAGCCTCATCCGAGTCCTCACCGGTCGGTTCCGCGGACATCGACTCACCGCCCTTTCAGCGAAATGCTGGGAGATGAACGGAAAATATCACTGGAGATCTTCCACTCCGCGTCGGTGCCGGGGCGGTACAGGCCCCGGGCCGGGTCACCGGCCGAGCTGCTCCCGGAGGTGGTCGCGGAGGACGACCGCCTGGTTGTGGTCGGAGTCGCGCGCGGAGTACAGGAGGGTCACCGGCCCCTGCCGGGCGGCCTCCAGCAGCGGGCGTACGGCGTCGGGGTGATCGTCGAGTTCGCGGCGGTAGCGCTCGGCGAACTCCGTGAAGCGCTCGGGCCGGTGCCCGAACCAGCGGCGCAGATCGTCCGAGGGCGCGACGTCGCGCGGCCAGCCGTCGAGCTTGAGGTCGCTCTTGCGCACGCCGCGCGGCCAGAGCCGGTCCACGAGGAAGACCGCGCCCTTCGCGTCCTCCGCCTCGTACACCCGGCGAATCTCTATCGCGCCCACACCCGGGTCCTACCCACGGGCCGGGCACTCGAGCGCCGTCACGTCGAGGCGGCGAAGCGGGCGGTCATGATGGGCAGGCCGGTGACGCCGAGCTCACGGACCGCGCGGAGGCGGTTCAGCACGGGGAACACGGCGCCGTACAGCGGTCCGCGGCCGCGCGGAGGGCGGAGGTCCCGGAGTTCGGCGATGTTCGGCAGGGCTCGGATCCTGGCCTTCTCGGCCGCGTCCACGGCCCACGGCATCGGGGGCGCCTGGTAGCCCTGCGCGGTCTTCATCTGCCCGCTGAGCGTGCGCCGGCTGAACCAGGGCGGCACGCCGTCGAACACCATCGTGGCGCCGGGGAACCGCTCCGCGCATCGGGCGATGAGCCGGTGGACCTCGTCGGGCTGGAAGTACATCAGGAGGCCCTGCGCGGACAGGAGCAGGCCCTCGGCGGGGTCCACGTGCGGCATCCACTCGTCGTCCAGCGCCGAGCCGGCGAGGGTCCGGCGGCGGGGCGGATCGTCGGGGAACAGGCGGGTGCGCAGCTCGACGGTCTCGGGAAGGTCGACGGTGAGCCAGCGGACCCGGCCGTCGTCGACCCGCCAGAACTGCGTCTCCAGCCCCTCACCGAGCGCGACCACCTGCCCGCCGGGGTGTTCGGCCAGGAACCGCCGGACCTCCTCGTCGAAGCAGCGGGCGCGCAGGGCCTGCCACTGCCCGAGACTCCCCGTGCCGAAGCGGTCCGCGAAGGGATAGTCCAGGGAGTCGACGAGCTCGACCGCCTTGGGATCACGGAGGACCGCGTCCGGCCGCCTGGCCTCGGTCGCGCGCTGATAGAGGTTCCACAGGAGCGTCTCGGGGACGCCGTCGAGGTCGACCCTCGACTTCTCACGGTCCGGCATCCGCCCTCCTTCGGCGCGGTCGCAGGCGGGAAGATCGGCGTTCGGGCGCCACCCGGATACGACGAACCCCGGCACCGGTGGGTTCCGGTGCCGGGGTTCGTGGTGACGGCACGACCGCCGGTCGGGCGGACGGCGTCACTGGGGCGGCGCCGCGGGGGTCGGCGCCGCCGAAAGGACAGCGGGTGAGCGTTCCGCTCATCCGCCGTTGGGGTGTCGAAGTCAGGACTTGATCATGCGGATCAGCGCTTCCCGCTCTGCGGATCCGCGCCGGCGATGCCGGCAACGGGTCCGCGTGAGGAAGCGTTGATCGTCGATACTTCCAGGCCACGGCCGGGTGCCGCGAGAGTCCACGGTCCCCAGATCAAAGCCCGCGAGCAGGGACCGGAGGCCTAATCACTGGGAATGGCGTTGGGCACGAAAAAAGAGGCCCAGAGATGAATCTCCGGGCCTCTCATTGGTAGCGGGGGCAGGATTTGAACCTGCGACCTCTGGGTTATGAGCCCAGCGAGCTACCGAGCTGCTCCACCCCGCGGCGGATGTCCCAACCGTATGCGGATCCGTGTCCTTGCGCAAATCGATATGCCGCCACCGGCCGGCATGACCGCGCCCTGGCCGCTCCGACGTGGGCGGCCGCACCGATGACGGCCGCGACCGTGGTGACGGTGGTGACGGTGGTCCGGCCGCACGACGGGCGCCTTTGAGTGGCACGGCACGGGGCCGGCTGCGAATACGCGGAGATGGCGAGCGCCGACTGACCGCCCATTGATGCCGATTCTCGACAGAACCTCAAAAGTCACAGAAAAGCAGCTGAGTGAAACCCTAATATGAGCGCTTTCGTCACCCCTCGAGCGAAGGAATGGTTCGTGAAGCTTGCTCTTCGTGTTATCGCGGCCGGCAGTATCGCCACGGCGTTGGTCGGGACCATGAGTGCCGCCGCCGACGCCTCGACGACCGACTCCACCGTCACCATCACCGCAACCCGAGCGGCCGGACCCGGGCTGCGGGCCGACGTGATCACCTGCAAGATCACGACGCACAACCCCCACTACTCGCACCACGCGGCCGCGAAGAACCGCGACATCGTGAACGTCACGGCCGACATCACGTGCAGCAAGAAGGTGTCGGGGCTGGCCATCCAGGTGGCCCTGTACAAGGGGAAGTCGCTATACAAGAAGAGCGGCGTGAAGAAGGCCTACGGCAAGAACAGGATCAGCCAGAACGCCGCGCGCCGCTGCGTCAAGAAGCAGAATTACACCGGCGTCGCCGCCGGGACGGTCGTCTTCCCCGCCGGGTACACGCCGCCGTCCAAGAACGTCCGCTCCCAGAGCAAGACCGTCTACATCGGGGCCTGCAAGAAGAAGTGACGCGGTCAGCCGAGCGGATCGGACAGCTCGGCCGATAGCGCCTCGATGCGTGCTCCGCCCGTCAGGTCCTCGGCCAGGCGGGCGGATCCGCCCACATAGGTGGCGTCCAGGTCGACGTCGGTCGCCACGCACCAGGCCCGGTCCCGCGGCCAGAAGAGGTTCGGGGACTGGGGAAAGAAGTAACCGTCGCCTCGGTCCCCCATCTCCGTCGCGGCGTCGAGCGGGCCCGCGAACAGCAGGTAGTCGCGTCCCGGCAGGTGGATCTTCGGGCCGTCGGCGTCGAGCCAGCCCCAGCCGTCCCACAGGCCGAAGTAGCACTCCTGCGGCGTGGTCGTGTGCGCCGCCAGGATCTCGCAGAGGACCGGCAGCAGCGCCGCGGGGAACGACCCCGCCCAGGGCTCTTCGTCCTCCGGGCCGGCGATGTCCGTGAACCGCGTCCGGGAGCCGACGACGCTCCCCGATCGCTCCGCCACCTCGCTCCAGCGCAGCATCCGCCCGTCCGCGGACTCCGTGGGATGCGGCAACCGCGCGTACGCCTCGAACCCTCCGGGGAGCAGGGCGTGCACGCCGGAGTCGAAGTCGCCGGTCCCCTCTTCGATCCACGCGGCGGGCGAGACGTCGGTGAGCGAGCGCAGCCGAGAGACCATGACTCAAGCCTCCGGCCCGGCCCGGGGAGGCGCAAGCTGATCAATGAACAAGGGGCCCGGAGGATGATCCTCCGGGCCCCTTGGCCTGGTAGCGGGGGCAGGATTTGAACCTGCGACCTCTGGGTTATGAGCCCAGCGAGCTACCGAGCTGCTCCACCCCGCGGCGATGGCTTAACTCTATGGGTCCCGTGAGCGGCGTGCAAATCGATACCGTTCCCCCGCCGTCGACCGCCGTTCACCGGGTCGGCTTCGGGGTGGGTGTGGGCGCCGCGGGCGGGGTGGCCGGGCCCGTCGGCTTCGGTGTGGCGGGTGGGGTCGTCGGCGCCGGTTTGGCGCTGCTCTGCTTCTGCAGCCGGGCCAGCTCGTCCAGCGCCGCCTTGAGCCGCTTCTGCGCCTCGCCGTACGACGTCCAGTCGCCCTTGGTCAGGGCGGTCTGTGCGTCGGCGTACGCCCGGTTGGCCGCCTCGATCGCCGCGCGGATGTCCGCGCTGGACTGCAGCGGCGGTCCGCCGGTCGGTGCCGCCGCGCCGCCGCCGAGCACCTGGCTCAGCGCGTCCTGGAGCGTGGCGCCGAAGCCGATGTCGTTGCCGTACGAGACGAGGACGCGTTTCAGCAGCGGGTAGGCGCCGGCCCCGGCGTTGGCCTGCAGGTAGACGGGTTCGACGTACAGGAAGCCGCCGCCGAACGGCAGCGTCAGCAGGTTGCCGCTCACCGTCTTCGAGCCGGGCCCGCGCAGCAGGGTCAGCTGCTGCGACACCGTCGGGTTGTTCTCGAAGGTGTTCTGGACCTGCTCCGGGCCGGGAGTCACCTGGCTGCGCGGCACCTGGAGGATGCGGATCTGCCCGTACGTCGGGCTGGTCGGCACGCTGTCCACGGCCATGAACGCGGTGAGGTTGGTGACCTTGCCCTTCGGGGTGAACGTCGAGGTCAGCGAGAAGCCGGGGGCGTTCTGGCCGGGCATCTTGACGCTCAGGTAGTACGGCGGCTCGACGGTGCCGTCGCTCGTCGGGTCGTTGGGGATCTGCCAGAAGTCGCCGCCGCCGTAGAACGCCTGCGGGTTCTCGACGTGGTAACGGGCGAGGATGCCGCGCTGGACCTTGAACAGGTCCTCCGGGTACCGCAGGTGCGGCAGCAGGTCGGCCGGGATGGCCGACTGCGGCTGCACGGTGCCGGGGAAGGCCTTCATCCAGGTCTGGAGCACCGGGTCGGTCCGGTCCCAGGCGTAGAGCGTCACCGTGCCGTCGTACGCGTCGACGGTGGCCTTCACCGAGTTGCGCATGTAGTTGATGCGGTCCCCGGCCTGGGCCGCGACCGACACGCGGCTCTGGGTGTTGGTGTCCCGGGTCGCCTCGTCGAGGCTGGTGCGCTCCGAGTAGGGGTACTCCGAGGCGGTGGTGTAGCCGTCGACGATCCACACGATCTTCCCGCCGACGACGGCGGGGTAGGGGTTGCCGTCGACCTTCAGCCACGGCGCGGCCTTCTGCACGCGCTCGCGGGGCGTGCGGTCGTACAGGATGCGCGACTGCGAGTTGATCGCGCCGGACAGCAGGAGGTTCTTCTCCTTGAACCGCAGGGCGTACAGCGTCCGGTTGAACAGCGAGCCGATCGGGACGCCGCCCTTGCCGTCGTAGGAGGTGTTGGTCTGCCCGGTGGGGCTCTTGTCGTTGGGGTAGTCCAGCTCCCGCTGACCGGCACCGCCGACGATGGAGTAGCCGGGCGAGCGCTCGCCGAAGTAGACGCGCGGCTGGGTGACGCCCAGCGTCCCGGTCGGCGGGATGTCCTTCTCGGTGAAGACCGGCGCGCCCTGGACGTCGACCTGGTTGCCGGGCGCGGCGACGAAGCCGTACCCGTGCGTGTAGACGAGGTGGCTGTTGATCCAGTTGACCTGCCCGGACGGCGGTCCATCGATCTCCCGTACCGCGACGACGGTGTCGCGCAGGGCGCCGCCGTCGCCCGGGTACCGGTCGATGTCGAGCGGGTTGGGGAACTTGTAGAAGCCCTTGATCTGCTGCAGCTGCTGGTAGGTCGGCGAGACGACGGCGGGGTCGAGCAGGCGCACGTTGGGCAGGGTCGAGGTCTCCTGCTTCGCCTGTTCCGGCGACAGCTTGGTGCTCGGCACGTAGTCGGTGACCTGGGTCTTCCCCACGCCGTACGCCTGGCGAGTGGCGACGATGTTGCGGCCGATGTACTTCGACTCCTTGTCGACCTCGTTCGGCTTGACCTGGAAGGTCTGGATCAGCAGCGGGTAGACGCCGCCGATGAGGATGGCCGACAGCACGAGCAGGCCGAACGCCATGCCGGGCAGCATGGCGCCGCGCCGGACGAGGGTGGCGAAGAACATCAGCGCGCAGATCAGCGCGATCACCGCGAGGATCGTCTTGGCCGGCAGCACGGCGTTGACGTCGGTGTACGACGGGCCGGTGACGACCCCGCGCTGGGAGTCGGCCAGGCCCCATCGGTCGAACCAGTACGCGACGGCCTTCAGCAGCACGAAGACGCCGAACAGCACCGACAGGTGGGCCCGCGCCGCCGTGCCGACCCGCTCCCCCGGCCCCTGGAGCCGCAGTCCGCCGTACAGGTAGTGCACGATCAGCGCCGCGACGAACGCCAGGATCACCGCGGCGAACAGGAAGCCGAGCACCAGCCGCAGCAGCGGGTAGGTGAAGACAAAGAACGAGATGTCCTTGTGGAACTGCGGGTCCTTGATGTGGAACGGCCGCCGGTTCAGGAACGCCAGCCAGGTGCGCCACTGACCGGCCAGCGACGACCCGGCGAGCAGGCCGGCCAGCGTCAGCACCCCGGCGACGATCAGCCGGCGGTGGGGGTCGAGCGCCGCGCGGTACCGGTCGAGGCCCTGCTGCTCCACCGAAACGGGCCGGTACGGGGGGCGCACCCGGTAGGCGATGACGATGTTGACGCCCAGGATGAGGATCATCAGCACACCGGCGCACAGGAACAGTGTGAGGCGCGTCGTGAGCTGCTTGGTGTACACCGAGGAGAAGCCGACGGAGCGGTACCACAGCACGTCGGTCCAGATCGCGGTGAACGCGAAGAAGAGCGCGACGAGGATCGCCAGGATCACGATCACGCGCAGCAGCAGCCGTGATCGGCCCACGCGGATCCGGCCGCCAAAGCCGGGGCTTCGGAAGGTCACGGCCACTTCCCTTCGCCGGGTGTCTCTGAGGGCAACTTACCGAGGCCGGTCCGGGTTCCCGCGCCCGGCTGTACGCCTGTGGCCGAAAGCGGGCCGGCAAGGGTGAAAAAATGGGCGGATGACCCGACTGGAAGAGGTAGTGCGCGATCTCGAACGGCACGCCGCCGTCGCCGGCTGGGACGCCCCGCCCCGGCTGTACGCCCTGGTGGAGGCCCCCGAGCTCAACCGGACCGAGCCGGAGCTCGCCCGTCAGCTCGGCGTCCCGGACGAGCCCGACGGCATCGCGGCCCTCGAACAGCCCGACCTGCCCCTCGACCGGCCGATGGAGGACGTCCTCCACGGCATCGAGTGGCCAGAACAGGTCGCCGGCTGTGTGCTGATCCTCGAACGCATCCTGCTGCCGGAGGGCGCCGAGGATGAGGTCCCGGACGACGACCCGGTGGCCTGGGCCGCCAAGCATCCCGGCCGCGAGGACGTACGGCTCGTCGTGGGCGTGCTGCGCGACGGCTCCCGTCACTCGGCCATGCGGCTGCGCGGGCACGACAGCGACGACGAGGTGCTGACCGGTCCGGAGCTCGCCCCCGGCCTGGCGGACACCCTGGCCTCGACCCTGACCTGAGGGGGTGCGCCCGCCTACTTGGCGGGGCAGGCGGGGATGGCCCCCTGGCCGGTCCGCAGGGCGGTCAGGGCCTGCAGGGCGCCGTCCATGGTGTCCACCCGGACCAGCCGCAGGCCCTTGGGCTTGGCGGCGACGGCGTCCGCGCAGTTCTGCGTGGGGGTGAGGAAGATCGTGGCCCCGGCGTTGCGGGCGGCGACCATCTTCTGCTGGATCCCGCCGATCGGCCCGACCTGGCCCTCCGGCGTGATCGTCCCCGTGCCGGCGATGAACTTGCCGCCGGTGATGTCCTGGGGCGTCAGCTTGTCGTAGATGCCGAGCGAGAACATCAGCCCGGCGCTGGGGCCGCCGACGTCACCGACGCTGATCTTCACGGTGACGGGGAACTGGTACTTCTCCCGCAGGATGACGCCGACGACGGCCTTGCCCGTCTTCTCCGGCGAGGCGACCGTGGTGACGGGGATCTCGGTCTCCTTGCCGTCCCGCTTGACGGTGAACTTCACGGTCTGGCCCGGCTTGCGGGCGCCGACGGTCGCGGTGACCCCGGCGATGTCCTTGATCTTCGTGCCGTCGATCGCGGTGATCTGGTCGCCCGGCCGGAGCCGGCCGTCCGCCGGCAGACCCTTCTGCACGGAGTCGACCAGGACGGAGACGGTCGTCGGCAGGTGCAGCTCGTGCATCGCGGCGGCGGTGGCGGACTCCTGGGAGTTCGTCATCTCCTGGGTGTTCTCCTGCTCGACCTTCTTGGTGGAGACGTTCTTCGGGAAGATCGTCTCCTCGGGGACGACGGAGACGTCCGGGTCGAGCCAGCCGCGCAGCGCGGTGAGCAGGTCGATGCGGTTGCCGGGACCGCCCTGGTAGGCCACCGTGACGAAGTTCAGGTGCCCCTCGGTCGGGTAGGTCTTGGCGCCCGTGATCTGGATCAGCGGCGCCTTGCCGAGTTTGCCCAGCGTGTCCGAGGTCGGCCCGGGACGGAGCGCGACGTACGGGACGGGCATGAGCGCCGCGGCCAAACCCAGCAGGAGGATGAAAAGGCTCGCGACGACCAGAGTGGCAGCACGGCGGGACATGCCCGGAAGCCTACGCGGTCGAGCGAGGCCTCCGTCGCCTGGTCCGGCTACCCGGCCGTTCCATGGCGTCGCGGAACCGCTGGAAGTGTTCGATCTCCTCGAACGACCTCCGCACTGGCAGCCGGCGCCCCCGCAGGGTCAGCACGGCACCCGTGAGCAGAGCCACGGCCACCGGGATGGCCCACCACGCCAGAATGGACATGCGCGTCACCTCGGTACGAAGCGTTGTACCCAGGGTAACCCGCGCCGCGCCGCTCCGGCGCAGGTCATTCAGCTCCGACCCATTCGTCGCCCCCATCCGTGAAGAGCTGATGCTTCCAGATGGGAACCTGGGCCTTGAGGTCGTCGATGAGCATCCGGCAGGCCGCGAACGCCTCGGCGCGGTGCGGGCAGGCGGCGGCCACGACGACGGCGAGATCGCCGATCTCCAGGTCGCCGACCCGGTGCACCGCGGCGATCGCGCGCAGGGGGAACTCCGCGGCGACCTTCTCCAGCACCGTGCGCAGCACGTCGACGGCGCTCGGATGTGCGGAGTACGACAGCCCGGCCACCGCGCGCCGATGATCCTCATCGCGTACGGTGCCGACGAACAGCGCCGTGCCGCCCGCGCCCGAGTCGGCGACGGCGGCGAGCACCTCGTCGACGGACAGCGGGGTATCACGGAGTTCGGCGAGCCGGATGACGTCCACGTGACGAACGGTACCCGCTGGCCGGGAGTCGGCCGGGGGGCCCGCGGGCCGGAACCACGAGGGCGAGCGCGCCGTTCCGGCCGCATCCGCGAGGGCTTTCAGCCGCCGCCCATGGCAGATGCGACGGCTGAGATCTCGACCTTCTCGACGGGGCTAGCTTCGGCGCTTCCGGCGGGCGCGCCGGACGATCGCCGCGGTGCCGATGACGGCGACCGTCGCGCCCGCGGCCGTGGCCATCGTGGCCTCCTTGCGGGCCAGCCGGCGTCCGACCACCGCGTGCCGTCCGGCGACCTCCTCCAGCAGCGCCGTCAGCGCCTCGGCGTTGTCGTACGCCGGTTTCCAGCCCGCCGCTCGCAGCGTCGCGCAGTCGGCCACCCAGGGGTAGACGACGTAGTGCAGGTCGGTGGCCGGCGCCGGGGTGACGCCGATGCGGTGCAGCCGCTGCGCGGTGCCGAAGGTGATCGCCGCCGGGAGCTCGAACCGCCGCCGCCCGGTGACCTGCTCGACGTCGTCCTGTTCGAGCCAGCCTTCGGAGCCGACCGCGAGGCGGCCGCCGATGTCCCCGGTGATCGCGAGCTCGAGCGCGCTGACCAGGTCGTCGATGTGGCAGAACTGCCAGCGCTGGGCGGTGCCCTTCACGGTGAGCAGGCGCGGCGCCTCGAAGTGCCGGGTCACCACGGTGTCGATGCCGGGACCGACCAGCGCGGCGGGCCGCAGGACCGTGACGGTCATGCCGGGGTGCGCCACCGGCGCCATCGCCGCGAGATCCTCGATCTCCAGGAAGTCGCCGACGATCCCGTCGTCGGGCTCGGCGGCGAGCGGGGAGTCCTCTGGGAGCGGCACCACGTTGTCGGCCTGCGCGCCGTACACCATGGCGCTGGTCACGACGATCACCCGGCGGACCCGGACGGCCGCCGCGGCGGTGATCACGGTCTGCGCGCCGCGGACGTTGTACGCGCGGCGCTCGCGGTGATCGGTGTCTGGGGACAGGTCCATGTCGAGGTGGACGATCACGTCGACGTCGGAGATCCGGTTGGCGAGCTGGGGATCGCGGATGTCGACCACGCGCCACGTGATCCCGGACACGTCTCCCCGGTGGTCGTCGAGCCCGACGACCTTCTTGATGTCCCCCGAGTCCGCCAGCCGGGCGACCAGGGCACGTCCGATGCCGTCGGCCGCTCCCGTGACGGCGACGACCGGCCCCGTACTACGCCGTGGGCGAACCTCTCGTGTACTCAAGTCGAGCGAGTCCTCCTAACGCACACCCCCGGCCGTCGACCGGCTAACGTGAAGGTTGTGACCCATTCATCCTGCCTGAGGTCGAGCCTGTGAGCGACATCCCCTTCGGGTTCAACCGCCCGGGAGAGCCCGGCGATGAGAACAATCCCGGAAACCAGGACCCCTTCGGCGCGGGTGGCATGCAGGATTTCGCCGCCATGCTCCACCAGTTCGCCGACATGCTGTCCGGTCAGTCGGCGAGCACCGGCCCGCTGAACTGGGACTTGGCCAAGGACGTCGCCCGGCACGCGGTCGTCGAGCGCGGCGACCCCTCGGTGGTCGACGCCGAGCGCCGTGCGGTCGTCGAGGCGCTGCGGCTGGCCGACCTCTGGCTGGACGAGGCGACCACCCTCCCGGCGGGCATCCGTAACCCGCAGGCGTGGAGCCGGTCGGAGTGGATCGAGAACACCCTGCCGGTGTGGTCGAAGGTCTGCGACCCGATCGCCGCGCGGATGGTCGACTCGATGGGCGACGCGATGCCCGAGGAGATGAAGGCCGTGGCCGGCCCGCTCGTCGGCATGATGCGGCAGATGTCCGGCGCGATGGTCGGCGGGCAGGCCGGGCAGGCGCTCGGCGGGCTGGCCCTGGAGGTCGTCGGCTCGGCCGACGTCGGGCTGCCGCTGGCGCCCGAAGGCGTCGGCGCGCTGCTGCCGTCCGGGGTCGCGGCGTTCGGTGAGGGCCTGGAGGTCAGCGCCGACGAGGTGCGCGTCTACCTGGCGCTGCGCGAGGCGGCCCACCAGCGGCTGTTCGGGCACGTCCCGTGGCTGCGCGCCCACCTGCTCGGCGCGGTCGAGGACTACGCGCGCGGCATCACCGTGGACCTGTCCAAGATCGAGGAGGCCATCTCCGGGGCCGACCTGACCAACCCCGAGGCCCTGCAGGAGGCGCTCGGCGGCGAGCTCGCGCTCACCCCGGAGGAGACGCCGCAGCAGAAGGCCGCGCTGTCCCGCCTGGAGACCGCGCTGGCGCTGGTCGAGGGCTGGGTCGACACCGTCGTCACGGCCGCCGCGGCCGGCCGGCTGCCGTCCGCCGACAAGCTCGGCGAGGCCGTCCGCCGCCGCCGCGCCACCGGTGGTCCGGCCGAGCGCACGTTCGCGACGCTCGTCGGCCTGGAGCTGCGGCCCCGGCGGCTGCGGGAGGCGGCCGCCCTGTGGAGGGCCCTGGGCGAGGCGCGCGGCAACGACGGGCGCGACGCCGTGTGGGCGCACCCGGACCTGCTGCCCACCGCCGACGACCTGGAGAACCCTCAGGCGTTCGTCGAGGGCAAGGGCGCCGACTTCGACATCTCCCAGTTCACCGAGCGGGAGGACGACGACTCCGACGGCTCCGGCGAGGACTCCCCCGGATCCCGCGACTGACCGCCTGAACCGGACGGCCGCGGCATACCCTTCGGCGGCCTCGGCGGCGCGCTGGTGCGCCCCCTGGACGCCGACGCGTGAGGTGCGTACGGACGTCCGACGACAACGCACGCCTACGTCTGAGGTGACGATGACACTGCACGCCGACGCCGTACGCGCGCTGTCGGACTGGGACGCGCCCGACGCCGAGCAGGACCTGCTGCGCGCGGACTTCCTCGCGCACCTGTCGGCGCACGAGAACGCCATGTGGCGCGAGTGCGTCCCCGGCCACCTGACGGCCAGCACGATCGTCGTCGACCCGCCCGGCGAGCGCGTGCTGCTGACCCTGCACCCCAAGGCGGGCCTGTGGCTGCAGCTGGGCGGCCACTGCGAACCGCAGGACACCACCCTCCCAGGCGCCGCGCTGCGCGAGGCGACCGAGGAGTCGGGCATCGATGGTCTGCGCCTGCTCCCCGGCCCGGTGCACCTCGACCGGCACCGGGTCTGGTGCCACGGCGGGTCGTACCACCTCGACGTGCAGTACATCGTCGTCGCCCCCGCCGGCGCCCGGGAGCGGATCAGCGAGGAGTCCGACGACCTGCGCTGGTTCCCGGTCGACGCGCTCCCCGACGATACCGACGACGCCCTGCGCCGCCTGGTCACCCATGCCCGTCGGCAGGGCATCAGCTGAGGATCAGCGCGATGAAGATGAAGCAGGCGATCACGTTGACCAGCCAGCTGTGGGAGTTCAGCCAGTCGCGGACCTTCGGCATGGCGTGTTCCGCGCGGCGGCGGAAGACGAGATAGGCCAGCAGGGGCAGCGCGGCGATCAGAAGGGTGGCCGCCACGAACGGCACCGCGTCGACCAGGCCCGCGTTGCTCCGCTTCAGCTCGAGCCCGACGGTCAGCAGGACGATGAGGTCGGAGGGCATCGCGAGGATCACGAGCAGCCCGGTCGCCAGGGCCCGCAGCGGCGTCGCCGTCAGCAGGGTCGTGAGCCAGCGCGGCGGCTCGGCGGTCGCGCGCCCCAGGTAGTTCTTCACCACCAGCAGGAGCAGGAGAAGGACGAGGATCAGCTCGATGATCCGGCCGGCCCCGCCCTTGTGGTGCGGGCCGCCCATCGAGACCGCGGATCCCAGCAGCTCGGCGACCCCTCGCATGACGGCCACCCCGGCCACCGTCGCCGCCAGCACCCCGGCCAGGAACGCCAGCGACAGCCGGATCGGCCTCCCGGCCGTCACGAAGATGATCGCCGAGATGATCTGCGGCCCCGCCATCATGGTGATCGCAAGGGGCAGGACGTGAATGTTCATGGTCTCCGGAACGTCGTTCCGCCTCGTCCCAGGGCCGCCCATGCCGTCGGGAACAGGCCTACCCTTCGTGCGGGCGGCTCACCCCGGCCGCGCCGCCTCCCCTTGCGACCGGATCGCCGAGGTTCCGGGGCGTACGCGGGGAAATGTCACTCTCCTCACGCACGTCCGCCCGTGCGAAGATCTCCAGTGATGTCCTCGGGCGGTGGAGGAGTCATGGCGCGGCTGGTCCTGTCCCCCAAGATCCTCGACGGCCTCGACTTCGGCGCGCCGTCCGCCGAGCGCGACATCGGGCGCGGCCTGGAGAAGTGCTTCGTCGAGTCCGCCGCGTACCACCGCGTCCACTCCGGCGCCAAGACGGTGCTGCTCGGCAACCGCGGGTCGGGAAAGAGCGCCATCTTCCAGGTGCTCGCCAAGCGCGAGCGCACCGCGGGCAACCGGGTCATCGAGCTGTCCCCGGAGGATTACTCGTACGAACTGCTCAGCTCGACGATGGCCGCCGAGAACGCCGGGTCGTGGGCCAAGCACGGCGCGTACGCCGCCGCCTGGAAGTACCTCCTCTACGTCCTGGTCATGAAGGAGATCGCCCGGAAGGGCATGAGGCTGGCGAAGGGGGCAGGCGCGGAGATCCACGGATACATCCGCAACAACCACGCCAACGTCCAGATGGGCCGGCTGTCCGTCCTCGTCTCGTACCTCAAACGGCTGGAGAACATCAAGCTCGGCCCCATCGAGGCCGGCGCGAAGACCCGGGAGCTGGACCGGCTCTACAAGCTCGAGGAGATCAACTCCCTGCTGCCCGCGCTGAGGAAGGTCCTCGACAAACAGCGCGTCACGATCGTGGTCGACGAGCTGGACCGCGGCTGGGACTCCTCCGAGGACGCCAAGGCGTTCGTGTCCGGGCTGTTCCAGGCCTGCGTCTCCGTCAACGCGCTGCACCGGAACCTGTCGGTGTACATCTCCCTGCGGCGGGAGCTGTACGACGACATCCCGGCCCTGTACGAGGACGCGCAGAAGTACCGGGACCTGCTCGAGACGATCCGGTGGAGAGAGGACTCCCTCCTCGAACTCATCGCCAAGCGCATCCGGTACTCCGCGCGGGAGATGGGCTACGACGCGCAGGTCCTCGACCGCACCGACGACCTGACGTGCTGGAACGCGGTGTTCGCCCCACTTCCCGGAGCGCCGGTGGACAGCTCGTTCCGCTATGTCGCCGACCGCACCCTCTACCGGCCACGCGAGATCATCGAGTTCTGCACGACGGTGCTCGAGGTCGCCCGGGACCGTACGCCGACCCTCCCGCTGCCGTACGAGACGATCCGGTGGGCCGAGCGCGGCTACTCCGAGGAGCGCGCCAAGGACATCGCCGCGGAGTACCGCTTCCAGTACCCGGGCCTGCTCGGCGTGTTCGAGGTGTTCCGCGGGCGGGACCACGCCTTCGAACGGGAAGAGCTGCAGCTGTTGTGCCTGGAGCTGGTCCTGGGCGAGATCCCGACGAACGGCGCTTCCTCCTGGCTGCCGCTCTGCGACCCGGACGGCCTGATCGAGATCCTCTGGCAGACGGGTTTCCTCACCGCCCAGCCCGTCGGTGACGCCGACGCGGTCGGCGGCCAGGGGGCGTTCATCGGCGTCCACCAGGTGCAACACCTCAACCTCGCCGCGGTGCAGCGTTTCCAGGTGCACCCGATGTTCCGCGCCTACCTCGGCGTCCAGCGCCGCGACGGCGATTAGAGCTCCGCAGTGCGGTGATGATCCCGGTTTCGCCGACCTCTGCGACAAGGAACCGCGTGGCCCCGAGTACACCTGGGCACGCGCCAACTCCGGGGCGCACCCGTGCTGTGGCCCGACCACCGGATCGACCATGTGTTCTCCGCCCGGCCCCGGCGCGGCGGCGCCGGCCACCCGGTGCACTGCGAGGTCATCGGCACCGAGCCGGACGACATCGCCGCCGCTGTTGACTCCTTGCCGCCGTTATGGACTCCGAAATCCGGCGCCTCCGGACATCTGCACGTCCATTACGACGGCAAGGAGTCAACGAAATGATGGCAAGCCGCATACCGCTCTGGTTGGGGCGGCCGGTGGGCATTGACCGGATCAACGCCGGCTCTGATGCGAACACCGAGAACATCGAGGACAAGCCCGCCGCCGACCGGCGTCCACCACCGCCGCCGGACCACCCCGGCGAGGAAGGCCTTCCCTCCCGCGCCGACAGCCGGCGCGGCGCGGCCGCCGCGAACAGCAGACCCGAGACCGCTCCATCCGAACAGGAGACGGCCGGTGAGCAGAACGACGTGCCGTCGAAGACCGGCCCCGAAAGACGCGGTGTTCGGGCGCTGGCGGCGATGTTCTCGTCGGTCCGTGGCCGACGCAGTCGCTCGTACGTCTCCAGTTCGGCACCGAGCCGGTGGACGGCGTCCTGCCGTCGGACCACTACGGCCGACCTCCGCTACTGAGCCACGTGACCGCTAAGGCGGCAAGGCGATGACCGCCTTGCCGCCCTGCCGGCGGCGCCGTCACCGCCGGTCGGGGAGCGCTGGAGGACGCCATGAACTGCCTTCGCCTTTCTCCGCCTCGAAGGCCGGGCGCGCGGTGACGGTGTCGTAGATGATGTGGAGGGCCGCGATCCGGCCGTCGTCGGCCAACTCCAGGACGTCAACGCACTCGAAGTCGGCAGGTTGTCCTGAGGACAGCCGCCAGTCGAATTGGAACCAGATGGTGATCAGCGGGCCACCGTCCCTCGTGGCGCCTTCGGTCACGCCGAGGAGATCGAGCTTGGCCCGGCCGGTGTCGGCGAAGAGCGCCGGATAGAAGTCGGTGGCGGGGATCGGTCCGTACAACGGCGAATGCACCGTCGCGCCGGGACGGAACAGGGCCAGGACGGCGGGCAGGTCCGAGCGGGTCAGGGCATCGAGGTAGGTGTTGGCGAGGTCGGTGGGAGTCATACCGATCAAGTCCTTTCTTCGCCGTTGAGGCGATTCATGGCGTCGAGGTCGAGCGTGAGGGCGGCGACTCCGTCGGGGAAGCTAAGGCGGCGCAGGACCGCAGGATCCAGTTCCCCCGCCTCGCCGACCGGTGTTCCGCCGGAGACGACGCAGGCCCACCGCCCGTCGCGCCAGGGCGGAGTGCCGCCGCGGGGTCCGCGCTCCGGCCGGAGCGAGACGTCCCACTGCCGGCCCACGGCCTGAATGACGGGAATGATGGCCTGCCAGTGCCCGGCACCTGTCAGGGCCGCCGCGAGTCGGCAAGGTTGAGCAGGGATCGCCGCGCGAAGAGCCGCCAACCGCTCTGGCGAGGGCGGCCCGCCGGTCGGCGGCGTCGGCGGCTGCGGACGAAGGCCCGCGGGCGGGGAGAGGAACACCGTTCCCTGTTCGAAGAGCCGCAGTTCCCCGGACGCGTGCCGGGTCCGGGTTCGCAGGGCGATGAGCACTCCGGGCAACAGCGAGGTGCGTAGCGCGGAGGGCCGGCCGTCGAGCGGGTTGGTGACGTGGAGCTGAGCGCGGCGCGGGTCGTCCTGCGGCAGGCCGAACGTGTCCCATATCGCCGGGTCCAGAAACGGGTCGGTCCGTGTTTCGGCCCAGCCGGCGGCCGTGAGTGCGTGTGCGGTCGCTTGACGTCGCCGGAACGGTGACGCTGGCCCCGACGAGTCTGGAACCCGACGGCGTGGAGGTGGCCGGTTAGCCGGGTGGGAGCCGTCGTGTCCGATGACGTCCCGGATGTCGTTCAGCCCATGGCGGAGCATGAGCGTGCGCTCGACCCCGGCGCCGAAGGCCAATCCGGTGTAGCGGCGCGGGTCGATTCCGCAGGTGACCAGCACGCGGGGGTGGACCATGCCGCAGCCGGCCCACTCGACCCAGCCGTCTCCGCACAGCTCGCACGCCCTGCCCTGACAGGCCGGGCAGCGCACGTCCGCCTCGGCCGAGGGGTCGGTGTAGGCGAATCGGTGCGGGCGTAACCGGACCGGTGCCCGCCGCCCGAACATGGCCGTGGCGAACCGGCCGAGCGTGTCGCGCAGGTCGTCCATTCCCAGGTCCTCGGCGACGGCGAGGACCTCGGCCTGGTGGAAGACCGGACTGTGCGTGGCATCCAGAGGATCCGGGCGGAAGACGCGTCCGACCGTGACCATGCGGAGGGGCACCGGGCGAGTGAGCATCTCCCGTACCTGCACCGGCGAGGTGTGGCCCCGCAACACCAGGCCCGATCGCCCGCTGGGGCCCTCGATGGGGAACGCCTTGGCGGTGCCACGGCTGGGATGGTCGGCGTCCATGTTGAGGGCGTCGAAATTGAACCATTCGGCCTCGAGCTCCGGGCCTTCCGCGAACCGGTATCCGTCGGCGGTGAACAGGTCCACGATCTCTTCGGCCAGGGCGGCCACCGGATCACGGCCCTCGGCCGGGCGGTCGCGCATCGGTCAGCGCCCTTCGAGGGTCCAGTCCGCGATGCGTTCGTGGATGAGGTCGATCTGGTCCCATGCCTGCCGGCAGATCGCCCGGAGCCGAGGGAACTCCGAGGGAGGCAGGTCGGCCAGCCGGTGCCGCCCGATCCGACGGTGGTCGTCGTCCGCGACGGCGTGCAGGGCGAAGAAGTCGTCCTCGCCGGCGTCCGGTCCATGAATGTCGGCGGCGGCCGCCCCGAACAGGTGACCGCTGGTCTCGACGACCATGTGCACCAGGACGACCTTCTGCGCCTCGTCCAGCTGGTACATCTGCGCCACGAACCATGTGCAGGCGGCCTCGAGGATCGGGTCGTCGACCTCGGCGGTGACGCGGTAGTGGTCGCGCAGCAACCGGTCGTGGCCGTACTCGTCTCTCAGGTGCGTCTCGTACTCGTCCTGTAGGGCCGGATCGACGCACACGGCCTGCCGGGCGTGCAGCATGCGCTGGAAGTGGCACGACCATACGTACAGCGCGGCCACGAAACGGGCGCGCATCTGCGGGTCGTCCCGCAGCCGGCCGCCGCGCAGCAGGCCGAACAGGGAGTTGCGGGTATGCCGCTCGGCCAGTGCGCCGTTGAGCCGTTCCAGGCCGGCGAGGGTCTCCTGGTCGCGAGAGTCACCGCCGGGCGCCGCAGCCGTGCCGAAGGAGACCCGGGGTGCCCGCTCGTCCTCGTACAGACCCGCGCCCGCGAACTGCACGGACAGACCGTGGAACTCCTCGCCCGGGTCGGTCCGGAACCCGTGGAGGCACCCGGGCGGCACGCACACCACGTCACCTTCGGCGAGGGACCGCTCCGTGTCGCCGAGCAGTCGGACCGTTCCCCGGCACACGAGGATCATCGAGCTCGTCGGATGTTGGTGCACCGCCAGTTCCTCGCCGTCGCGGAGCCGTACCCAGGCGAAGGACGGCCGCCCGGTCTCGGGGAGGAACGCCGACAGGGCGGGGTGGCGCCGGAAGTCGCGCTGCTGGCCGAGCCGGTGCGTCGTGCCGTCGACCGTGACGGACGTGATGGGCCGGATCTCCTCCCGGGTCACGGTGGTCACGGTCGTCAGGGCGCCTGGTGCCGCCGTCGGCGAGGTGGTCATGACGGTCCTCTTCTTTCCTGGGGGTTGTCGCCGTCCTCGGCGAGGGCGGCGAGAAGCCGGTCGTTGCCGGCCGGAGTTCCTACCGAGACACGCAGACGGCCGGGCCACCCCATCGGATCGGGCAGGGTGGCCAGCCCCGCGGCGCGCAACCGGGCCGCGACCTGAGCGGCCGGGCGTTCGGTCCGTACGGTCACGAACCCGGCCGCGGCACCGACGACGGTGAGCCCTGGGCAGCGGCTCAGCCCGGCGGCCAGCCGGTCGCGTTCGGCGATGAACAGGTCGATGCCCCGGCGCAGGCCATGCGGGTCGGCCAACGCCGCGGCCGCTTCGGCCAGGACCGGCGTCGGGAGCACGAAGGGCAGGCGGGCTCGCCGCAACGCCGACACGATCCCCGGCTGCGCGAACACCGCGCCCAGCCGTAACGCGGCCAGGCCGAGCGCCTTGGACATGGATCGGACGACGACAAGGTTCGGATGGCCGGGAATGAGATGACGGTGGGAGGGACGGCCGGCGTACTCCACATACGCCTCATCCACGATGACCAGACCGTCGAACGTGGCGAGCAGCCGCTCGACCTCGCCCGGACACAGCGACGTCCCCGCCGGGTTTCCGGGGTCGCAGAGGAACACCCCGGCGACCCCCGATCGAGCCAACGCCGCCACGTCGAGCCGGTCGTACGCGACGCCGGTGAGCGGTATCGGCACGCGGCCGATCTCATGCACGGTGGCCAGCTCGTCGAACAGCGCGAAGGACGGCGGCGTGACCGCCACCGCGTCCGCGCGTGGTTCGAAGAATGTGCGGAACAGCAGGTCGAGGGCGTCGCCGGCGCCGCGCGTCAACAGGATGGTCTCCCGGCCCGGGCACCGGCCGTCGGCCGGGCGTTCCCCGGGGCCGCCGCCCTCCACGATGGGGAGGGCGGCGGCGTACAGCTCGATCAGCCGGTGGTGGGTGTTGTCGGGGTACCGCCGATGTGGGCCAGCGAACGGGTTCTCGTTGTCCTTGAGGTTCACCAGCCCCTCGTCCTCGGGACGAGACTCGAACAGGAACGACGGCCGTAACGATCTGATCGCCTGCCGGGCGGGCCGGACGCCTGCCCGGCGAGCCGCGGCGGGGGCTCCGGGGCAGGTCGAGTTCGTCGGCGCCGATCCGGCCGGATCAGGCATCGGCGACCGGCGCGGTCAGGACGTGAATGGGGACGTCGGTCCCTTCCGCCCGGTAGTAGTCCATGATCGTCGCGGCCCAGCGCTCGACCGGAACCCGACCGTCGCCCGATTCGTCCAGCTTCTGGAAGAGCGTCGCGCTGTTGGGCCTCGCGAATCCGATCGCGGTCATGATGGTGAGGAAGTCGTCCAGGGTGATGAACCCGTCGTCGTCGCGGTCGGCCAGCGCGGCCAGCGATCTCGCGTAATCCGCCGTGTTCCGTTCGGCCTCGCCCGGGTCGCCCAGCCTGGCGACGTACTCGTCCGGGCTGATCCGGCCGTCGCCGTCCGCGTCGAGCGTGGCGCGCAGGCCCTCCCAGAAGCGGCGGTGCCCGGCCACGACCGCCCGCCCCTTCGCCGACTCCGTCGGCTCGCCCATCGCGCCGAGCACCTCGGCGGCGAGTTGGTCGAAGTCCTCCTCCTCCAGGTAGCCGTCGCCGTCCCGGTCGAGCATGCGGAACCGCAGCCGGAGCCGTTCCAATACGCCCGGATTCACCTGCGCGGACTCACGGTGCATGCGCCCTCCTGATCTCTGTGTGTGATCGTCAAACTACAGTACGTAATATGCACAGAGAAGGCCCCATGGCAGTAGTGACCACCTTCGGTCATCTTGTGATCACATTAGGTAATTTCGATACCGCGGGAAGGCCGTCGACTCAGATGGGGAGGCCGGTGTTCCAGTCGAGCAGGCGCGTCAGGTCGTCATCGGCGTGGGCCGCGGGCGGGCGAGAACCCTGACGCGGGCTCTCGGCGCGCGGCGGCGTTCGGGTGGCGGTCATGCGGGCGCTGGCGGCGATGTTCTCGTCGGTGCGTGGCCGGCGCAGGCGTTCGTACGTCTCCAGTGCCGTGTCCGTCGTGTCCGTGTCGCGCAGTGCCTTGGCGAGGACGACCGCGTCCTCGAGCGCCATCGACGCGCCCTGGCCCGTCGCCGGGGAGGCGGCGTGGGCGGCGTCTCCGATGATGAGCATCCGGCGGGTGTGCCACCGTCCGACGGCCGGGAGGTCGTACGCGTTGGTCGCCATGAGGCGGTCGCCGGTCGCGGCGACGATGTCCGCGGCGGGCGTGGCGTCGGGCCGCAGCAGCGGGACGAGCTCCTGCTTCCACCGCTCGGCCGTGCCCGCCTCGATCGCCTCGGTGGGCAGTTCCTCATCGGTGACGCGGGCGAACCAGTACGTCTCTCCGGCCGGCGACACGCCGTAGCCGAACGCCGCCGTGCTGCCCCGGACCATCTCGAACGTCTCCGGCCGTGCCGAGCGCGGCGTGTGGGCCGCGTACCCGTAGAAGACGCGCTGGCCGGCGTAGCGCCGGGGAGCCGCGGCGGGATCGATCAGCCGCCGTACGGTGGAGTTCAGCCCGTCCGCGCCGACCAGGAGATCGCCGTGGGCGGTGTCGCCGTCGTCGAATCGCGCCGCGACTCCGGTTTCGTCCTCGGCGGCGGAGATCAGCCGCTTCCCGTGCCGGATCGGGATGCCCCTGCGCAGCACCTCCGACCGCAGCGCCGCGCAGAGCTCCGCGCGGAGCAGGCAGCGGTACCGGGTCAGCGGAGCGCCGTGATCCCCCATCGGCCGGACGGCGACCTCGGCGCCCGTGGCGTCGACCAGGCGCAACGTGGTGAGCGGGAACCCGGCCTCGGCCACCGGGCGCGCGGCGTCGACCTGTGCGAGCGCGAGCATCCCGTTGCTCGCGAGCGTCAGGAACGCGCCGATGTCCGCGTCGGCGTCCGGATGCGCCTCGTACACGGTGACCTCGAACCCGGCCTTGTCGAGCGCGAGCGCTGCCGCCGGCCCGCCGATACCCCCGCCGACGATCAGAACCGATGTCATCCCCGTATCCCGTCTCCCGCGGCACGCACGGCTCCATGATCGCTCATCGAGCCGCATCGGGCGGGGCACGGGCCCGATCCCGGAGGCCGGCGTTAACATCCGGTTTCGCATTTCCGACTTTTACGCCAATAACCGTAAAATCCTCGCATGGAGTTCGGACGGCAGCTGTTCGAGGAAACGATGCGTGACCTGCAGTCACGTGTCCGTGACGCGTCCCGCGTCCAGGAGGCTCTTCAGGACCTCTCGGTTCAGGTGGAGAGCGAGGACGGACTCGTCAGCATGACCGTGGGACCGCCCGGCCGCATCCGGGAACTGCGGTTCGACCCGCGCGCCAAACGGCTCGACCTCGGAACGCTCGCCGAGCGGATCACGGAGATGGTCAACAACGCCTCCGACATCCTCGCGGAGGAGATGTCCCGGCGGGTTCAGTCGCTGATGCCGGACTTCGCCGCGGATGAGATCATGGCGGACTTCATCCGGATGAACGCCCCTCCCGACGCTCGCTGACCGCTCCGGGACGACGACCGCGGAGCGATCCACGACCGACGTGGATCGCGACCAGCGCGAAGAAGACGAGGAGGAGGAAGACGAAGGCGTTCGAGATCCAGTCGCGGCTCCCGGGGCGGTAGGCCGTTCGGGCGTTCGGCCGCAGCCGCACCCGGATCCGCTCGCCGGGCGCCCAGGCACGCACAGAGTCCAGCCGCGCCGTTACGCCGGGGACGGGGGATCCGCCGCCATCGGGGGCGAACGTCCCCGCGCACGTCATCGTGGGCGCGTCCCCACCGGACGGATGCGGAATCCGGCACCGCGCGACGGTCAGCGTCCCCGCCCTGCCAGGGCTGCCCCACGGGCCGCCCGTCGTGCGTACCGTCCAGACGCCGAACCACCCCGCCGCCGCCAGCAGGACGACGCCGCCGGCCAGGGCGACGGCGCCGACCGCGCGGGGGACGGTGCGGACACTCCCCGGCGCCGCACCGCGACCGCCGTCATCCGGCCGGTCCGGCCCACGACTCACGGCCCGGTCCTGCCGGACCCGATCGGCCCCTTCGCGGGGTTCTTCGCGATGCGAGCGCCGTGAATGATCAGCTTGTCGACCTCCTGCTGCCAGGTCGGCAACCACTCGTCGGGCTGCTTGCCCTGTTCCATGTTGCCGACCACCGTGTAGACGTTCGAGCCGACCATCCGTCCGCCGAACCTCACCACCCGCTGCCCCGCTCCGCTCGACATGAACCGGCCCAGCGGGCCCACCTTGCCGGCAGCGCCGACGGTCAGGTCGGCGGCGCCGTCGAAGGCGAAGTTCGCGCCGACGGCCTGCACGAACTGCACACCGTTCGTCTTCAGTGAGTACGGGTCATAACCGATGATCTTCTTGGCGTCGTCGTCATAGTCCGCGAAGAGGTCCACGACACCGAAGGTGCCCAGCTGCAGGAGTTGCTGCCCCGCCGCGTAGCCGATGCTGTCGATCAGGTATTCGAGGAGCTTGATCATGATCTTCTGGAACAGTGTCCGCTGCGCCACCGCTTGAAAGGCCGCCCTGTTGCGGATGACCGCCAGCTCCGCCAGCGTGCCCGCCCACCCGGTGATCCACCCGTAGGCGATCGTGAACAGGATGTTGAGGTAGGTCTGGATGGCGAGGACGGTGAGCCAGAACCTCATCTTGTCCACCGCGTCGGCGTAGCCGTTGCACACCGTCTGGATTCGGCGGCAGTACGCGGCGAGCTCATGCGGGTACGGCCCGAACTCCTGCGTCCAGAACTTCGTGAATTCGTCTATTCCGTGGCCGGAATTGTGCGTCGAGATGTCCGTGGCCATCGGACCGGTGGTCCTGATGCTCGACTCGAGACGATCGGCGATCTGCCCCCAGATGACGGCGGCCTGCCGCGCTTTCGCGGAATCGCCCTTCGGCATTTCCACGCCGCCGATCCACCAGAGGATCTCTTCGACGGTCATTCAGGCACCTTCGGGAGCGAGACCTTGATGTTCCACTCGGCGGCGTCTTTGTTGTCGGCCATCTGCTGCAGACGCGTGGCGATGTTCTCGTAGGCCGTCACGACGGCGAGCGCGTCGGCCAGAGCACTGTCGTGCTGGACGTGGTAGCCGGGTTTTCCCTCGGCGCCGTCGTAGAAGGTCCGGCCGGCCTCGTCGTCTCCCCAGAAGTTCCCCAGGCCCTCCAGTGCCTGTACGAAGCCCTTGAGGTCGGTCGCCAGGTCGGTGCCCTCTTTGGCGATCTTCCCGGCCTGCTGCTTGAGCTCGGCCGAATCGAGTCCCATGGGCGGCGCGGACGGCCGAGAACCCGGTGCCGGGGACGGCTGCGGTGCGGGAGCCGGCGGCGCGCTCGGGGACGACGGAATGGGCGCCGGTGGCCCGTACGTCGGCGCCGGCCGCGTGGCCGACGGCGTCGGGCTCAGGGTGGGTGAACCGGAAGGCGTTGACGGCGTCGCGCTCGGGGTGGGCGAGCCGGAAGACGTTGACGGCGTCGGCGTGGGAGACCCGGTCGGTGACGGTGAGCCGGTCGGGGCGGGGGTGGGAGTCGCGGTGTCCGAAGGCGTGGGACCGGGCCCGGGGCTCTCGGTGGGTGACGTGGACATCGGACGGCTCCCCTTCGACGGTGAGTGATGCGGCCCCCCGCGACCGGCTCGGATCCACATCGGCCGGTCGTGGGCGGTCGGCGATGACAGGTGGCCCAAATGATGGTGGGAGCCGGTCGTTTCGCCGCTATTTTGTAGCAGTTTCCCGGATGTTAACCGATGGCGGTGGACTGCGCGTTACTCAAGACGAGGGCGTACGCCGACTGCTGACACGACTCGCCGTAGCGCACGACGTCCGATGTATGGAAAGAGCCGTGACGGAGTGTCAAAGCGCTCAGGCGACGAGGCCGCGGCCGGTGATCAGAGGCAGATCGAGTGCGGTCAGCAATCCCGGGGGTGCCTTCACCACGGCGGGGACGGCGTTCACCAGGCGCATGGCGGTGGCCTTGAGACCGGCCGTGTTGTGGTCGCCGTCGCTGCCGAGGAGCTGTAGGTCGACGGTGTAGTTCGGCTCGCCGCGCACCTCGACGCGGTAGCAGCCCTTGCCCGCGGGCTGCGGCCAGTCGGGGGCGAGGTCGTCGCGCAGGCGGGTGACGTGCTCCAGCACGATGACCGGACGCCCGCCGCGCATGCCGCGGACCTCGAAGCGGAGCGCGGCGGCGGTGCCCTTCTCGATCCGGCCCGCGTCGACGTCGAACGCCTCCGGAGCGGGCAGGCGCGTGTGCCACTCCTCCAGGCCGTCCAGCTCGACGTCGAGACCGGCCGCGAGCTGGCGTACGACGCTGCCCCAGGCGAGGGACAGGACGCCCGGCTGGAGCAGCATCGGCGGGTCGTCCATCGGACCGCCGAAGCCCATGATGTCGAACAGCACCGTGGCCTGGTCGTACGTCGCGTAGTTGAGGATCTCCAGGCAGCGGACCTCGGTGATGCGCTCGCTGATGCTCGTGACGGTCAGCGGGAGCCAGTCGTTGGCGAAGCCGGGGTCGACGCCGTTCACAAAGATCGACGCGCCGCCGTCGAGGGCGGCCTGCCGGATCGGCGAGCCCATCGCCTCGTCGGGGAACTGCAGGAACACCGGGCTGCTGGAGACGACGTTCACGCCCGCGCGGAGGATGCGCTGCAGGTCGTCGAGGGCCTCGGCGAGCCGTACGTCGGCCATCGAGGTGTAGACGACGCAGTCGGGGCGGAGCGCGAGGACGGCGTCGGCGTCGTTCGTGGCGGTGACGCCCAGCGGCTCGAGGCCGGCGAGCTCCCCGGCGTCGCGGCCGACCTTGGCCGGGTTGGAGACCCACACGCCGGCGAGTTCGAGGTCGGGACGCGCGGTGATGCCGATCAGGGCGTTGCGGCCGACGTTCCCGGTGCCCCACAGCACCACGCGATAGGTCATGCGCCTACTCCTCAGGTCACAGGTCGGGGAGGCCGAGATCCAGGGTCGGCCGGTCGGTGCCGCCGTCGACCTCGAGGACGCGGCCGGTGACGAACGCGCCCGCCGGCGAGGCCAGGTAGAGCACGGTCGCGGCGATCTCCTCCGGGTCGCCGATGCGCCGGAGCGGGGTGTTGTTCTCCATGGTCGTCCGCAGCTCGTCGTCGCTCGTCACGATCTCCAGCGCGGAGGTGTCGACCGAACCGGCGGCGATGGCGTTGACGCGGACGCGCGGCGCCAGGTCGAGCGCCGCCAATCGGGTGTAGTGCGCGAGGGCCGCCTTGGTCGTGCCGTAGGCCAGGAAGCCGCGGCCGGTGATGCGGCCCATCACGGAGGAGATGTTGACGATCGAGCCCTCGGTCATGTGCGGCACGGCCGCGCGGTTGAGGGCGTGCGCGATCCCGACGTTGAAGTGGAAGGCTTCGGCCAGGAACTCGTCCGTCGTGTCGAGGAAGGCGCGGGGCATCGTGCCGCCGACGTTGTTGACGACCACGTCGATCCGGCCGAAGGCGTCCATCGCCGAGGCGGCCAGCCCGGCGGCGGCCGTCAGGTCGGTCAGGTCGGCGGGGACGACCACGGCCCGCCGACCGGCGTCCTCGATCTCGCGGGCGACCTTGCGGAGCTGGTCCTCGCTGCGGGCGGAGATGAGGACGTCGGCGCCGGCCTGGGCGAGGGCCACCGCGGTCGCGGCGCCGATCCCGCGCCCGGCACCCGTGACGATCGCGGTCCGGTCGGTCAGGCGAAAACGGTCCAGGATCACGACGCGAGCCTAAGCAGAACTAGAACACGTTTCAATAGTCCGCCAATCGATGCCGGATCGGCAAACTTTCCGAATCGGCATCTTTTCCCGTACGGAAAGATCCGGTACGGTGGTGGCATGGCCGCCGATGAGACGGCTCCCCTGGGGCTGCGGGAGCGCAAGAAGCAGGAGACCCGGTCCGCGCTGAGCTGGGCGACGATCCGCCTGAGCGTCGAACGCGGGTGGGACGACGTGACGGTGGAGGACATCGCCGCCGAGGTGAACGTGTCCGTCCGCACCTTCCGCAACTACTTCTCCAGCAAGGCCGAGGCGGTCGTCGCGCGGCACGTGGACCGCATGCGGTACGTCGCGGACGACCTGCGCGCCCGCCCGGCGGACGAGCCCCTGCCCGAAGCGATCAGGCACGCGGTGCTGGCGCGCTTCGCGCCCGAGCCCGGAGCCGACCGGTCACCGCGGAGCCGGGAGTGGCTCGACCAGTGGGTCAAGGGCATCCGCCTCATGGTCACCGAGCCGGACGTGCAGGGCGAGTTCCTCAAGGCCAACCTGATCGTCCAGAAGGAGCTGGCCGAGGCGATCGCCGAGCGCACCGGCACGGACGTGACCCGGGACCTCTATCCCACCCTCGTCGCCGCCGCGACCGGCGCGGCCGCCTCGGCCGCCATGGACCACTGGCTGCGCTCCGACGATCCGACGGTCCCGGTCGACGCGCTCCTGAACGACGCGCTCGACCGGCTCTGGGCCGGACTGCCCGTCCCCTGATCCTCAGCCCCGTACCAGCCCCGCGCGCTCCGGAAGCCGCCGGGCCATCTTGCCATGCCTTCTTACCTGGGAGGAGAACCCAATGATCAACGATGTCGTCATCGCCGGCGCCGGGCCCAACGGGCTCATGCTGGCCTGCGAGCTCAGCCTCGCCGGAGCACACCCGATCGTGCTGGAGCGGCTGCCGGAGCCGAGCCGGGAGCCCCGCGCCAACGGCCTGGTCGGCCAGGTCGTGCGCATGCTCGACCGCCGGGGCCTGTACGAGCGCCTCAGCGGGAGCAAGGAACCACCGCAGCCGGCCCCCGGGTACGTCTTCGGCGCGCTGGGCCTGGACCTGGCGATGCTGGAGGACAACCCGGTCTCCCTACTGCCGGTGCCGCAGGCCCGCATCACCCAGGTCCTGGCCGAGCGCGCCGTCGAGCTCGGGGTGGAGATCCGGCACGGACACGAGCTCGCCGACCTGGACCAGGACGATGACGCGGTCACCGCCACCGTCGCGGGCCCGGACGGCTCCTACCGGATCCGAACCCGCTACCTGGTCGGCGCGGACGGCGGGCACAGTGTGACGCGGAAGCGGTGCGGCATCGACTTCCCGGGCGTCACCAAGGACGACACCGTCTCCCGTACCGTGAACGCCCACCCACCGGCCGCCTGGGTGGATCCCGCGGCCGGGACGCTCGACGTCCCCGGTTACGGGGTCATTCCCCTGATCATGCACCACCGCACCGAGCGCGGCATGTTCGCCTTCGCGCCGCTTCCGGGCCGGGAGCCGCTGGTCACCACCATGGAGTGGGGCGAGCCGGAAGACGGCGACCGGCCGATGAGCCTGGAGGAGATGCGGGAGAGCATCCGCCGGGTGCTCGGCGTCGACATGCCGCTCAGCCCGCCGAACGGTGACGGGCCCCACCTGCTGCGGCGGTTGACGGGCGGCAACACGCGGCTGGCCGAGCGGTTCCGCGACCGGCGGGTCTTCCTGGTCGGCGACGCCGCGCACGTGCACTCCGCGATCGGCGGGCCCGGGCTCAACCTCGGCCTGCAGGACACCGTCAACCTCGGCTGGAAGCTGGCCGCCGAGATCCTCGGGCACGCCCCGCCCGGACTGCTCGACACGTACGAGACCGAGCGGCGCCCCGTGGCCGAGCGCGTGGTCATGCACACGCAGGCGCAGTCCGCGCTAATCGCGCCCGGCGGCGAGGTGACCGCGCTGCGCGAGCTGTTCACCGAGTTGCTCCGCGACCGGAGCACCGTGCAGCGCATCGCGGACCTGATGGCGGGCGCGGACATCCGGTACGACATGGGGGTACCGGACGCGCATCCCCTGGTCGGGCGGTGGGCGCCGGATCTCGTGGTGCGGACCGACACGGGGACGGTCCGGCTGGCGGAGCTGACCCGGACCGCACGGCCGCTCCTGCTGGACCTGACGGAGGACGCCTCCCTCGTACGGGCGCTGTCCCCGTGGGGCGATCGGGTCGACCTCGTCACGGCGCGCCCGCACGATCCCGAGCCGCCGGCCGCCGCGCTGCTGCTCCGGCCGGACGGCTACGTCGCCTGGGCCTCGTCCCGTCCGGACGACACGGACGTGGAGAGTCTCCAGGTGGCGGTACGGCGATGGTTCACACTCTGAGACGCCTCTGAGAAGTGCTTCTTACGCTGGCGCCGTCAGTAAATGATCTTCCTCGAGGAGGCCCGTAGTGGGACGGGTACCGGAGCCCCCGCCGGGCGGGGGCTCCCCGCTCCGTACGGGCCCGGCGTCCCGCGGTGGGATCACCGCCAGAGCACGGCGAACTGGGTCCGGCTCGTGCACCTCGTCTTCCGGAGCACATTGCTGATGTGCTTCTTTACGGTGTCCACCGTCACGTGGAGATGTTCGGCGATCTCCTGGTTGGCCAGACCCGTGGCGACGAGATCGGCGATCTGCAGTTCACGCTGAGTGAGAGGCTCATGATCCAGAGCACGGGAATCGCCAGAGAAATACTGCCGGAGCGAGGGGATCAGCAATCGGCCGAGTTGGTATGAGACCAGCCTTTCCCGGTGCCCCGCATAGCGGCTGCCCGCGAACGGAATGGTCAGTGTCGCGTGATCGACCGGGCTCGCCGGGATGAGGACTTTCACCATTTCCTGACCTCCTCGCGGCGCCGAGGTCGGCGGGAAGGTGTTCTTCAGGTGCCAGCGGGCGATGAACTCCTCGACGAAGGCGCGCGGGAAACGGCCGCGCGGCCGGCCGTCCGGCTCCTCGCCGCACACCACGGGGCCGTCCGACCGCCCGACCACGAAGGCGTGCGGCCACGAGAAATGACGCGCCAAAGAGTCCAATAGCCGATCACAGAGATCCGGACCGCTGGTCGCCTCGACCACGCTGTCCAGCACATGAAATATGCGACGGAAATCGTCGATGCCCAAACTGTCATCGCAAGCCGGCAGTGTCGTCATCGCGCCCCCGAAGGTGCACCGGGAAGACAGGTCTATGTCCGGTCAAGTTGATCAACAACCAACGTTAACCCACATCGACGATCATGGCGAGAATCTTGACGATCTTTTGGGAATTCAACCGCTCCCGTACCGACGGCGGCACCGGTACGGCGGCCACCACGACGGCGATCCGATCGCGACGGGAACGACCGCCTTCCACTTTTGGGCCATGACATAAGAGGCGGCCAAACTTAACATCGGCAGGGCCGCCGCCGGGAACACCGGTCGGCGGAGCGCAGCCACTCCCCACCGGGACGCGCGCCTCGATCAAGGGAGGTTTCACCATGCAGCACGACACCAGCGGCCAGGCACTCGACCTCATCGTCGGCGACCTCGAGAAGGACATCCCCACCGGCGAATCCGCCGCGGTCAGCACCTGCCACCGCATCTACTGCATCTGAGCCTGCTCGAGCAGCGCCTCGATGGCGCCGGGCGTGGTGCTGCTCGGCACGGCGCTCGGCGCTAGGGGGTGTCCGCTGGATACCGACGTCCTGTGGGAGACGGCCGGTCCGCCCGTGGCGTCGGCAGAGGCCCCGGAGACGCTCGATCCCTCCCCCGCCGTACGACGGGTCGTCGCCGCCGTACGCGCCGGCACGGCGGGCGGCATGTTCCCTCCCGTGGCGCGGAGGCACCCCGAGGGCGTCCTCGCGATCGACCGGCACCTGGCCGGTGACGCCGACGCACGGCTTCTCACGTGCGCCTTCGGCGAGGCGCGGTTCGCCCCCTTGCTCGACCTGCTCGACCGCATCGACGCCTGGTGCGGGACGGCGGCCGGCCGCCTCGCCGCGGTCGTCGCGCCGGACGTGCTGAGCGTGACCAACGCCGACCTGTTCGGTCCCGTCGTCTCGGAGGCGTTCACCGCCTGCGCGGCCGGGCGGGGAACCGACGTCGTTCCCGGGCGGTGGGCGTGGTTCGCGGCGTTCCTGGACCTGTTCGGCGACCGGCTTGAGGCGGATCTACGCCGGTCGTGGTTCGAGGAGCCGGAGTTCGCGCCTCCGGTCACCGCGTTGTGGGCGCACGACGCGGAGACGCACAACGGGGGTGCGCGCGTGCTCCGCCTCCGGATGGAGGGCGGCGGGCACGTCGCCTACAAACCACGGCCGACGGGCGGCGAGGCGCTGTTCCTGGCCGAGAGCCGGACCGCCGGGCAGGGCTTCCCCGAAGGTCCGCCCGCGTCGGTGTTCGCATTGCTGAACGAGCTGCCACCCGCGTCCGGCGAGATCCGCCTGCCGGTCCTGCGCTGCACGAGCGACGGCGACCGTACCCATTCCTGGCAGGAGTGGATCGAACCACCCGCGCAGTGGGGCACGATCCGCCGGTCCGAGGACGAGGGCCTCCGCCTCGAAGGGACGCTCCTGGACCCGGCCGAGGCACCGCGCTTCTGGCATCGTGCCGGTTCGCTGACCGCGGCCTGCTTCGGCTTCGGGATCGGCGACCTCGGCGAGGGCAACATCCTGGCCGGTGCGCGCGCCGCCGACGACGAGCCGTTGCTGTACCCGGTCGATCTGGAGGTGTTCTTCGCGCCCGTCGAGCGGCTGTACGACACCGGCCTGGTGCCGGACACCCTCCACGGCGGCACCCACCACGCGGGGCTGGAGAACGCGGCCCGCTGGTGCGGCGTGGACGGCCCGGCGGCCTGCTTCCTTCCGGCGCCCGGAGGCGGGCTGCGGCTGGTCCTCCCCCGCGAGCCGTTCGCGCGGGCCCGGGCGCGCTCGGTCATCGCCGACCGGCTGGGAAACACCGGATACGGCCGGTACCTGCCCGCGTTCCTGCGCGGCATGTTCGACGCGTGGACGCTGATGTGCGTGCACCGCGACCGGGTCCGTCGTCTCCTCGCGGACGCCTCCGCCGGGCGGTTCGTCCGGGTCCTCACCAGGCCGACCGCCCTGTACGCCGAGGCGCTGAATGCCGGGTCGCCGCCCGACGGCACCGTCTTCGGCCGGCGGGAACTCGAGCAACTGGCCCGGCTGGACGTCCCCTACTTCTTTCGCGCGGCCGACGGCGGGCCGTTGCTCGTCATCGAGCCGCCGTCCTCCGTCCACGAGGCGGAGTCCGCGATCGGCGAACTCTGGCCACCGGCGGCAGCGGTACGCCGCGGCGAGAACCTCGACCTCTCCGGCCTCGGCGTGGCCCTCCGGGACGCCGTCGAGCACGTCTTCGGCGACGTCGCCGACCACACCGTCGCCGACTCCCGGTACGGCGTCCGGCTGTGCCTGTCCGGGCCGGACGCCGGCGAGGTCGCCTTCGACTGGCCGCAGGCCGGCCGCCGGATCACTTATACCTGGGACCGGACGAAGGTCCGGCTGCGGCTCGATCCCCTGGAGGCGCCGGCGACGCCCGCAGGCGCCGCGGAGGAGATCCGCCGCCGGTTGCTGCGACTCGACCGCGTCGACGCGGCGTTGCGGAGCCGGTGGGCCGACGACGGATTCGCCGACACCGAGCTCGACGAACGGCTGGCCGCGCTCACCGGCACGGCCATGACCTGGCTGCGCGACGTCGTGGCGCGGTACGGCTGGCCCGGCGAGACTCTCGTGGGGCGGTCCGCGGCCGCGGCGGCGTGCCGTCTCGTCCAGCACGCCGACGGGCCATCCGACTTCCAGGACCACTGCCTCTCCCTCATCCGTCGTGCCGCGACCGCCGGCGACGTGCCCTGGCGGCAGGTCGCGTACGTGACGGACGCGCTGTGCGTCCGGGACGGCCGGCCGCAGCTCTTCGGCACCAAGTTCCGCGCGGTCGAGGGCAGGCTCGTGCCCTTTCCCATCGAAGGGCCCGAACGGGTCGACGAGCGCCGGAGACGCATGGGCATGGAACCGCTGAACCGCTACGCGGCGCGCCTGCGGCGACGGTTCCCGCTCCCCGGGACACAGGAAGGCAGGGCCTCGTGACCACCGATGAGAGCGCCGTGGGCTGGGACACCCTCGCGGACCGTCACTGGGACAGGACTCCCGTCGTCCTGCCCGGGCGGGAGGACGAACCACCGGTGGACGCGGGCCGTGCCTTCGACGTGGCCGTCGCCGCCGCCGCGCCGTTCCGCGCCGGCACGAGGTTCCGCGCGCTGCCGGACGTGCGGTTCTTCACCGCCGCCGGCCGGATCCGCGCTCCCGGCGACCGGCTTCCCGGCCCGGACGACCCGACGGTGGACCACTACCTGAAGCGCCTCGACGGCGAACCGAGCCTGCTCGCCGTCGAGCAGCCGCTGATGCTGGACGCCGCCCTCTGGTCCCAGGTTCGCGATCTGATCCGGCCGCTGTGGCAGCGGGTGGGGTTCCCCGTCCTGCCCGTCGTGGCGGAGCTGACGATCGGCGACGGCCTCGACCGGGACGACGGGCCCGCCGACGCGTCGACGCACGCGGTTCTGACCTGGGTGCTCCGCGGACGGATGGAGGTTCGGGTCGAGAGCGCGCCGCCGGCCGGCCCCCGGGAGACGCTGCGGGTCGAGCCGGGAGATGTGCTCTATCGGCCGGGCGGGCGGCGGGTCCAGGAGAGCCACCAGGACGGCTGTCTCGCGCTCCATCTCCGGATCCCGATGGATCCGCGCCTGCCGTCCGCGGCGGTGACCGGCCTGGTCGCCGACCTTCTGCAGGCGCGGCGCGCCGACGGTGGGCGGGTCCCGTACCTGCCGTTCCCACCGCCACGCGACCCGGACGGCGTGGTCACGCCGATCGCGCCGCTGGTCGCCGCCGGTGAGGCGCTGAGCGGCGCGGCCGGCGACCCGGAGCTGAACCGCATCCTGCGCGTCCAGTGGGCGCGGCGGGTCAGCGCCTGCGGCCTCGAACCGGTCCCCGACCCGGGCGCGCCCGCCGCGCTGACACCGGATCACCTGGTCCGGCTCACCGGCGAAGTCATCCGCATGCCGGACGGGCCCGGTGCCGCGCTCTGGGCGGTCAACGGTCACGTGTTCGCCGTGCGCGGGACGTCGGCCGACGGTCTCCTCGACCGGCTGCGGACCCCGGTCACCGTCGGTGAGCTGACCGCCGGCGGCGACGGTCTCCTTCCGCTTCTGCACAGGCTGTCCGCCCTGCGCGGTATCGAGGTCCTGGAAGGCTCATGCTGACGATCGAGAAGAGCTTCGACTGGGCGACGTTCGCCGCCCGGTACTGGGACCGGCGGCCCGTTCTCTACAAGGCCGTCGGGTCGGCGCCGTTCGCCGAGAAGGACGTGTTCCGCGCCGCCGTACGCGCGTCGCCGCCCCCTGCCGCGATGGCGCAGTTCACCGTCGAGCGGTCGCAGCAGCCGGACCCCGGCGATCTCCTGCCGCAGGGCGAGGACGGCTCCTTCGACGGGTACGACGCGCGGCTGACCGCCCGGCTGGACGGCCGCCGCTACGCGCTGATCATCAACGGCTTCCACTCCTTCGATCCCGCACTGTGGACGCGCGAGCGGGCGTTCTACGCGGGACTGTGGGAACAGGTCGGCCTGCCGCTGACCGGGGCGATCACCACGTTGTTCCACGGCACGTACGAGCACAGCCCGGTCGGGGTGCACAAGGACCGGTTCGCGACCTTCATGTTCGGGCTCCGCGGGCACAAGCGCATGCGCTTCTGGACGGAGCGGCCGTGGAGCGAGCCGGTGTCCACGGTCCTGGACTACCAGCCGTACGTGCCGGAGTCCTTCGCGGCCGAGGTCGAGCCCGGGGACCTGCTGTACTGGCCGGCGAGCTACTACCACGTGGGTGAGAGCGCCGGGAGCGGACCCGCCACCAGCGTGAACGTCGGGGTGCCCCGTGAGGAGCACCATGCCGGCTACGACCTGCAGGACGTCCTCGTCGGCGTCGACGCGGCACTGATGGGCGGCAGGGACGGCGCCCTGGCCGCCCGCCGGCTGCCGCCGGTGGACGCCGCGCTGACCGCTCCCGGCCCGGACGATACGGGCCGGCTCGCGCCGGACCTCCCCCCGGCGCTGCGGCACGCCGTCCCGGCGGTTCCCCCGGACCGGGTCGGTGAGGTGTCGCTCCGCCGCTGGACGGCCTGCGGGTTCGAACCCGTCCCGGCACCGGCCGCGCACCGCACGATCCTCGACGACACGGTCGTGCGCGGGGACGTGCGGTTCCCGGTGCTGTGGGACGGCAACGGCAGGTGCGCCGTCAACGGGCACACGGTCCGCACGCCGTTCTCCCCGGACGACCTGCGGACGATCCTGTCACCGCTGTCCTCCGGGGACCCGGTGCGCGTGGGCGACCTGCCCGCCACCGAAGAGGTACGACGACTGCTCGTGTCCTTGGAGAGCTTCCGCGGCATCACGCGCGTCGACTGACCGGCCTCGGCGTCAGTAGGGGGACGCTCCGGAGGTCAGCCACGCCAGGTGCTCGACCAGCAGGTCGCGGAACACCCTGGACTCGCGGAGGTCCGGGCCGAAGACCTCGGTGATCCCCAGCAGCGCGTCCACCACCTCGGCCGGCCGGACCGCGCGGGCGACGGCCATGCGCAGGTGGTCGGCGAGCGGGTCGTCGAGCGTCTTGGCGGTCCAGACGTGCCGCATCCAGGCCGCGACGGCCAGCGCCGCCCAGCGCGGCTCCGCCCCGGCCGCGAGCCGGTCGCGGACGACGCCGAGCAGGCGCTGCGGGAGCTTCTGCGAGCCGTCCATCGCGATCTGCGCCGTCCGGTGCTTCAGCGCCGGGTTGGCGAAGCGCGTCAGCAGCGACGCCTTGTACTCCTCCAGGTCGAATCCGGTCGGGACGGTGAGCGTCGGGGTCGCGTCCTCGTCCATGTAGAGGCGCAGGGCATCGCCGAGCACGTCGACCGCGTCGGAGACGTACTCGAACCGCGCGCCGAGGTAGGCCAGCATCGAGTGCGTGCCGTTGAGCAGGCGCAGCTTCATCAGCTCGTACGGCGCGACGTCCTCGGTGAAGATCGCTCCGGCCTTCTCCCAGGCGGGACGGCCCGCGGCGAAGGAGTCCTCGATCACCCACTGCGTGAACGGCTCGGTCACCACCACGCCCTGGTCGCGGACCCCGAGGAGGCGTTCGGCCTCGTCCAGGTCCTCGGCCGTGGTCGCGGGGACGATCCGGTCGACCATCGTGGCCGGGAACGCCATGTCACAGGTGATCTTCACGCCCGCCCGCTCGGCGTACTCCTCGACCAGTCCGCGCAGCGTCGCCCCGTTGGCCGTCAGGTTGTCGCAGCACAGGACGGTCACCGGCGCCTCCCGCCGGGCCAGACCGCGGACGAGCCGGCCGATGACCGTACGCGGCTCGCGACCGGTGATGTCCAGGCAGATCTCCGGGTCGTCGAGGCGGAGCCGCCCGGTCGCCGGGTCGTGCCGGTAGCCCTTCTCCGTCACGGTCAGCGAGACGACCCGCACCTCCGGATCGGCGATCCGGTCGGCGGTCGCGTCGCCGGTGAGCACCTCCCGGACCGAGCCGATGATCCGCGCCGACACGCCCTCGGGGCCGCGTTCGAGCACGCTGTACAGCCCGTCCTGCGGGGCGAGCCGGTCGGCCACCGCCGCGCTGCGCTGGGTGATGCCGCAGATCCCCCAGCCGTCGCCGGCGTCCTCGGTGTAGACCGCCTGGTGCGCCCGGTGGAACGCGCCGATTCCCAGGTGCACGATCCCCACCGACGACGGCACCTGCCGCGGCCGGGTCGTCAGTGACAGCCGCATGGTGTCCTCCAGTTGATCGGTACTCACATCACCGCCCCGATCTGCCAGGGCGCGAACTCTTCGTCTCCGGGGCCGAGCTCCTCGCCCGCCGTCCGGCGGCCCGAGGCGACCTCCAGCACCAGCCGGAAGATCCGCTCGCCCATCATCGCGGCATCCCCGGCCGAGACGTCAAGGTCCATGTCCTCGGCCATCGCGCGGTAGGCCTCCGGCGTCGCGGCCAGGTTCAGGCCGGGCACCGGCCGGCAGCCGTCCGCCGGGCCACCGCCGGTCGTGACGCACATGACGGTCGCGCCGCCCGCGATCTGCCCGGTCGCGGACACGGCGACCTGCCCGGGAGTGTCCATGAAGACGAGCCCGCGCCCGGTCACGGGCTCGGCGTACTCGTGGACCGCGGTCAGCGGCGACGTGCCGCCCTTCGCCACCGCCCGCTCCGGCGCGTCCGGCTCGCTCGGCGACGGGAGGCCGACGTGTCGCTCCCACCAGTGGATCCGGTCGGCGAGCGGCTCCGCCACCGCCGGTGCGGCGGCGCGGCGCGTCAGCAGGTGCTCGGCGGCGTACACCTGCGGTGTGCCGGCCAGGACGGCGGTGCCGCCGTGCCGGACGAGCAGGTCGGCCGCCGCGCCGAGCGCCGGGTTCGCGGGCCCGCCCGTGCCGGTGTCGGCCAGGCCGAGCACGAGTTCGGAGACGGGCACCGGCGTGCGCTCGACCCGGTCCGCCTCGGGCAGCAGCTCGCGCACCAGCTCGACGCCGTGCCGTACGGTCGCCGCCGTGCCGCCCATCCCCTGGATCGTCATCGTCGGCGTGCCCTCGGGCAGGTCGAACCCGGTGAGCTGGGCCACCTCGCAGCCGAGCCCGACCACGAGCAGGGCGGCGAAGTTCGGGTGGCGGGCGTAGCCGTTCAGGGTGCGCCGCAGCAGCCGGATGCCGTCGCCGTCGGCGGCCATCCCGCAGCCCGTGCCGTGCGTGAGGGCCACGACGCCGTCGACGTTCGGGAACTCCTCCGCGAGGGCCGCCGACCGGCTCGCGATCATCTTCGCGACCGTCGCGGAACAGTTCACCGACGTGAGGATGCCGATGTGGTTCCGGGTGCCGACCCGCCCGTCCGGGCGGACGATCCCCTGGAAGGTCGCCGGCGCGGCCTCGCCGGACTCGTGCTCCCGCGGGCCCGCACCGGCCCGCGCCACCGCGACATCCTCACGCCGAGTCTTCATGCCGTCAGCCGTTCTGCACCCAGGCGTGCTCGGGGTCGAGGTAGGGGATCATCCGCCGGCCCTCGCCGGCCATGAACCACAGGTAGCACATCGAGTAGCCGGGGGCGGCGACGACCGGGTGGTAGCCGGCCGGGATCGCGGCGACGTCGCCGTCGCGGACGGTGAAGACCTCCTCGCCCTCGCCGTCGTAGCGGATCTGGACGCCGAAGCCGTTCCCCGGCTCGAACTTGAACAGGTAGACCTCCTCGAGCTTCACCTCGCGGGGCGGCTCATGGGTGTCGTGCTTGTGCGGCGGGTAGCTCGACCAGTTCCCCGGCGGGTTGATCGTCTCCCCGAACAGCAGCCGCCCGGCGTCGTCGTCCGGGCCGAGGACCGTCCGGACCGTACGGGACCAGTTGCCCTCACCGCGCTCGTCGACCTGCTGGTCGTCCGGGCCGATGATCCGCGCCTGGGCGGGCGTACCGTCGCCCAGCGGGGCGGTCGCGATGACGATCTGCGCCGGGCCGCCGGTCGCCCGGAACGTCAGCGCGTGTCCCGGCGGGGCGTACACCGTGTGGCCCGGCCCCTCGAACACGCCGCTACGGCCGCCGGCCGTGCCCAGCCCGTCGACGTCGACGACGCCCGAGAGGACCACCGCGACGATCTCCTCCTCGCGGGTCAGCTCCAGGGTCTCGCCCTCGGCCAGGTCGGCCACGTCGAGGCCGATCAGCTCGGTGTCCTTGCCCGGGGTCAGCAGGGTCTTCAATCTCTCTCCTTGATCTGGGTGACCAGCTGGGTGGGGTTGACGAAACGCAGTGCCGCGACGAGCAGCACGAGCATGGACAGGGTGTAGATGACCGCCATCGCGTCGATCTCCTGCTGCGCGCGGATGCCCGCCGCCGAGACCGAGTAGTACAGCGCGACGACGAGGGTCTGGCTGTCGGCCCCGGCGGTGAGGAACGTCAGCTCGAACATGCCGACCGTCCGCACGAGGACGAGGATGGCCGCGGCGAGCATGCCGGGAACGAGCAGCGGGCCGAGGATCCGGGTGAAGATCACCCAGGTCTTGGCGCCGCACATGCGGGCCGCCGCCTCGATCTTCGGGTCGATCTGCTCGATGAACGGCGTCATCACCAGGATGACGAACGGCACCGCCGGCACCAGGTTGGCCAGGATCACACCGCTCAGCTTCCCGGCCAGGTGGAACTTGTACAGCACGGTGGCCAGCGGCACGCCGTACGTGATCGGCGGGATGAGGATCGGCAGCAGGAACGCCACCATGAGCACCCGCTTGCCGGGGAAGTTCCGGCGGGCCAGCGTGTACGCGGCGGGGACCCCGACGATGACCGAGATCACGACCACGGAGATCGCGACCTCCAGCGTCACGGTGAGGACGCTGCCGAGGTCGAACTCCTTCCACGTCGCGCCGTACCAGTGGCTCGTCCAGCCCTTCGGCAGCCAGCCGCCGAACCACTTGGTGCCGAAGGAGTTCACGACGACCGCGCCGACGATGCCGACGAGGATGAGCAGGAAGAAGACGACCGCGCCCCAGACGATCCAGGCCCCGGGCCGCAGCGCGACCCGCCTGGGCGCCTTCTCCTCCGTGACGGGCGGCCGGGCTTCGGTGAGAGTGGTCATCCCTTCCCTCCCGTGGCTCCGCGGTACAGGCGGGCGCGCCAGCCGAGGACGAGGCCGATCACGATCAGCTCGACGGCGCCCATGATCATCGCGATGGCCGAGGCCATGGAGTAGTCGTACTGCTCGAAGGCGGCGTGGAACGCGGCGATGGAGATCACCCGTGTCTGCCGCGCGGGCTCACCGACCATGATCGCCGAGGGGAACACCGAGAAGGCCAGCACGAACGACAGGCAGAACGTGATGGCCAGACCCGGTGCCAGCAGCGGCAGGGTGATGGTCCGGAACCGCTGCCACCAGCCCGCCCCCAGCGTCGCCGCCGCGCGCTCCAGCGTCGGGTCGATCCCGGTGAGGTACGACAGCGTGAGCAGGAAGGCGAAGGGGAAGCCGGTGATGACGAGCGAGAAGACGACGCCCCAGTAGTTGTGCGTGAGGCGCACCGGCTGGTCGACGATCCCGATGTCCATGAGGATCCGGTTGAGCCACCCGGTCGGCCCCATGAACGCGAGCAGGCCCTCGGCGGTGAGCACCGTGCCGAGCGTGATCGGCACGACGAGGATCGTCGTGATGGTGCGCTTGCCGCGGAACCTGCCCCGCATCCGGTACGCGATCGGCACCGAGGCCAGGACGTTGAACAGCGCCGCCGGCAGGCCGATCTTCAGGGTCGTCCAGATCGTGTCGCGCAGGTAGGAGTCGCCGAAGAAGTTCCGGTAGTCGGCGAACGGCCCGGACCCGTACTTACTCACCGCCTCCGAACCGGGCTGCGGCTGGAACGACAACTGCAGCCCGTACACGAAGGGATAGATGAACAGCGCGACGACGAAGACGACCGCGGGCAGCAGGAGCAGCAGCGTACGGTCGACGCCGCGCTCGGCGAGCCGGTGCCGCAGCGCGATCCGCGGCTGGGCGACCGCCGCCACCTACGCCACCTCCTCGGGCGCCGCCGGGCTCTCGGCGGCGAAGACCAGCACCCGCTCCGGCGGCACCGACACCGTCACCCGGTCGCCGGGCGCCAGGCGCGTCCCGGCCCGCAGGTGCAGCTCGACGCCGTCGTCCGTACGGGCCTGGATGGCCTGCTCGCGGCCCTGGTACTCCACGACCTCGACGGCGACCTCGGTGGCGTTCGGACCGGCGCCGACGGTGAAGTCCTCGGGCCGGATCGCGGCGACCGCCCGCTCGCCGAGGTCGTCGCGCCGGACGCCGGTGAGCCCGCCGTCCCCGAGGCCGTCGAGTACGACGGTCTTCTCGTTGACCTGCTTGACCGGCAGCTCGAGCTCGTTGCGGTAGCCCATGAAGCCGGCGACGAACCGGTTGGCCGGCTCGGTGTAGACGTGCTCGGGCGAGCCGATCTGCTGCACCCTGCCCTCGCGGAGCAGGACCAGCCGATCGGCCAGAGAAAGCGCTTCCTCTTGGTCGTGCGTGACGTAGATGGTGGTCAGGCCGAGCGTCTGGTGGATGCGCTTGATCTCGGTGCGCATCTCCAGCCGGAGCTTGGCGTCGAGGTTCGACAGCGGCTCGTCCATCAGCACGAGCGGCGGCTCGAGGACGATCGCGCGGGCGATCGCGACGCGCTGCTGCTGGCCGCCGGAGAGCTGCCCGGGGAACTTGTCGGCGTGGTCGGTGAGCTGGACGAGGTTGAGCGCCTCCTCGACGCGGCGGCGAGCGTCGGCCTTCGGGACCTTGGCCATCCGCAGGCCGAAGCCGATGTTGCCGCGCACCGACATGTGCGGGAACAGCGCGTAGTTCTGGAACACCATGCCGAACCCGCGCTGCTCCGGCGGCAGGCCGTCGATCCGGCGGTCGTCGAGCGAGATCGCGCCGCCGGTCAGCGGCAGCAGCCCGGCCAGGCAGTTCAGGGCGGTCGACTTGCCGCAACCGGAGGGGCCGAGGAGGGCCACGAACTCGCCGCCGGTGATGGTCAGGTCGAGCCCGTCGAGGGCGCGGACACCCCCGAACTCACGGGTGACGTGGTCGAGCCGCAGCTCGGAGATCTTGGTCTGGCTCACTTCCGCTCCTCGCGGGTGCCGCGCCGGGCCGACGCCCGGCTCACTTGTGCACCTTTCCGCCACCGACGGTCCGGTCCCACTGGTCGAAGGCCGCGGTCTGCTGCTCGGCGGGCAGCGACGTCTCCATGGGGAACTGGGTGAGCCACTTGTCGTACTCGGGGCGGCCGAACTGCTGGATCACCTGCTGGGACTTCGGCGGGGCCATGGAGAGGGTGACCCCGTTGACCGCCGGACCGGGGTAGAAGTAGCCGGTGTCGTACGCCTTGGCCTGCTGCTGGGGAGTGAGCATCGACTTGATCAGTTGGATGTCCGCGGAGAGGACGTCGGCGGAGACTCCGCGCGGGATGACGGCGTACTGCGCGTCGTTCACCCAGTGCATGCCCTTGAGGTAGGTGACCTTGACGCCCGGCGGCACCTGGCCGAGCGCCCGCGGGTTGATGTCCCAGCCGGTCATGGTGGCGACCATGTCGGCCGACCCGTTGGCCAGGTTGGTCATCACCTCCGACGTCTTGGACGGGTAGTAGTCGACGTACTTGCCGAGGTCCTGCAGGTAGGCCCAGGTCTTGGTCCAGCCGGCCTTCGGGTCCTTGGGGTTGGAGTCACCGAGGAGATACGGCAGACCCATCAGGAACGTACGGCCGGGGCCGGAGTTGGCGGGCCGGGCGTACTGGAACTTCTTCGGGTGCGCCTTGGCCCAGGCGAGCAGTTCCTGGGTCGTCGTCGGCGGGTTGGGGACCTTCTGCGGGTTGTACTCGAGGAGCGGGCCGGCGGGGCTGTACACGAGCTCCATGCCGTGCCCCTGCGCCAGCTCCTGCATCTTGGCCGCCGGCGCCTGGTAGTTCGGGTTGCCGATGCGGCTCGAGTAGTCGTCGGTCTTGACCCACAGGTTCTGGTCGATGCCGGCGGACAGGCCGTCGGTGCCGGTGAGCACGAGCCCGATCTGCACCTGACCGGCGCTCTGCTGCGCCTTGATCTTGCCGGGCAGCTCCGGGGCGGTCGCCTTCGTGTAGGTGACCTTCTTGATCACCTTGGAGTGCGACTTGACGAACTCGTCGATCATCCCCTGGGTGAGCTGCAGGTTGCCCGCGACGTCGATGATGTTGAGGGTCACCGGGTTCTTCGGGTTGTCGGGCACCTTGTCGGGGGTGACGTCCTTCGCCCCGCCCCCCGAGTTCGGCGAACCGCAGGCGCCCGCCACGAGGACGAACGCCGTCGCGAGGCACCACTTCTTAGCGCGCATGAGGGATCTTTCCTTCCGGTCACGATCGGGCGGGAACGCCGGTCGAGGCCCGCACGATCAGCTGGCAGTCGAGTTCCCGGCGGAGATCCCCCGCTTCGGCGCCGGAGACGGTCAGGAGGTTCACGAGCAGGTCAACGGCGGCGCGGCCGGCCCGTTCGTTCTGCATGGCGACGGTGGTCAGCGGCGGGGTGGCCATGCCCGCCATCGGAATGTCGTCGAAGCCGACGACGCTCATCTCCCCGGGCACCGAGACGCCCCGGTCGGCCAGCCGCGACATCACCCCCAGTGCCAGGAGGTCGTTGAAGGCGATGATCGCGGTGACGCCCTCGGCGATCGCCAGGTCGGCCGCGTGCGGCCCGGCCTCGAAGCGCGGGGCGAACGGCCCCAGCTCCACGATCTCCATGTCGTGCCGGGCGCTGTGACGCAGGCCGCGCCGTCGCTCCCGGTTCGACCAGGACGCCTTCGGGCCGTTCAGGAACGCGACCCGGCGGTGCCCGAGCGCCGCGAGATGATCGATGGCCTGGCGCATCCCACCGGCCGCGCCCATCAGCACGGTCGGATGGTCGCGCACCGGGCGGTTGATGAAAACGAGGGTCGTCGTCCCCACCACGCGTTCGAGCTGGCTCGGTGACATCCGCGACGAGCAGAGGATCACGCCGTCGACCTGTTTGGCCATGGCCTGGACGAGGGCGATCTCCTCAGTGGCGTTCTCGTCGCAGTCCGCGAGGAAGACGGCGTAGTCCGCCTCGCGGGCCCGGGCCTGGACGCCCTTCAGAACGGTGGGGAAGAACGGGTTGGACAGATCAGGAACGATCACCCCGAAGTTTCCGGTCTTGCCGGTGATCAGTCCCCGGGCGGCGCGGTTCGGGCGGTAGCCCAGCCGCTCCGCGGTCTGGAGCACGTGCTGCCGGGTCTCGTCCCTGACCAGGTCGGGAACCGTGAAGGCCCGGGAGACGGTGGAAACCGAAACTCCCGCCTCACGGGCGACGTCCTGGATGGTCACCGGCACCGCGACTCCTTGGGGTGGGTCGGATGCATGAAACTCTGCAATCCTTTGCAGAGTCGGTCAATGTAACTTTCCGGACATAAAGCCGTAACCCGGTCAGTGACCTGCGAGTGACCGCGACAGTGACCAGCGGGTGACCGACAGCGACCTGCGAATGGCCGTGTCGGTGACCGGCGTATGACCGGGTGAGTGACCGGCGAATGGCCGGGTCAGTGACCCGCGAGTAGCGCGCGCGTGTTGTCCCAGCCCTCCAGGCCGGGGTCGAGGAGGGAGACGTCGGCGGGCGTGCGCAGCCGGTGCCAGCCCGGCGCGGAGCGTACGGCGCCCTGGGTGCCGGCGGCGGCGCGCAGCCGGGCGGGGGCGTCAGGAGTGTCCAGGCCGACCCCGTCGAGCCAGGGCGGTGCCGGCAGCCGGGCCGCCAGCGCGACCAGCCCGCCGCCCGCAGCCGGGCAGACGGCGACCTGTCCGCTGCCGAGGGCGCGGAACAGTTTGCCGAGAAGCAGGGCCGGCAGGTCCGGCGCGTCGGGCGCGACGATGGCGGCCTGCTCGGCGCCGAGATCGTGCAGGGCGCGCAGCAGATCCTCGAGCCCGGCGACACGGAGAACGGGCGTGCCCGGCCAGGTCACGGCCTCCGCCGCCGGATCGGGGGCGGTCAGCGCGAGCACGGGCGTGACGAACTCCAGCCCGGCGACCACCTCGTAGGTGTCCTCCAGCAGGGCGAGCCGGTATTCGTCGGGGTCGGCGCCAGGAGGCGCCGCGGCGTCCGTACGGGCAAGGACGGCGGCGAACCTGTCTGTCACGCGCCGGAGTCTCCGTCCAGGGCCAGGTCTCCGTCGAAACCCCGTCCCGCGTCGCCGGCCTCGGCGAGCCGGTCGCGCGGCGGATCGCCGTCCATCAGGGGCAGTCCGGCCGTGGCGGCCACCCCCTCGAGGTAACCGCGCGCCCGCTCGGTCCGGGGATAGCGGTTGACCAGCTTCCAGAACGGCGGACCGTGCCCGGGGACGATCAGGTGGGCCAGCTCATGCAGCAGGACGTAGTCGACGACCCAGCCCGGCATCCCCCGTAGCTGCGCCGACAGCCGGATGGTGCCGTCCTCCGGGGTGCACGAGCCCCAGCGGCTCCGCTGGTTGGTGACCCAGCGGACGCTGGCCGGGACCGCCCGGTCGTCGAGGTAGCGCCGCGAAAGCTCACGCGCGCGATCGAAGAGCGCGTCGTCGTTCGGGTGCCTGCGCCGCTCGCGAGCGGCCAGGCGTTTGAGGACAGTGTCGATCCATTCGCGCTCTTCGGCGGCGCTCAGGCCGGCTGGCACCATCACGACGGTCTTGTCGCCGTCTCGACGTGCGGTGATGGTCCGCCGGCGCCGGGCGCTGCGACGCACCTCGATCTCGCCAGTGGGGGGCACGCTAAGCACCGTACCGAAAACTTCGTTTTCTCCACAGGGGGTGGGTCACGTTTTCGCTGGTAGAGGCGGCGTAATTTGGGGATCCCCAGGCTCATCCACAGGCTTTGCGCAGGTTTTCCACAGGCTCGGAGTGTCCTGGCCGCCAACCTCTGGAGCCGGATGCCCGGCGCCCCACGAGACCGGGCACGACGTGAGAAAGCACACACTTACCCGTTTGCGCTGGTCACCACCCCTCGCGTACGACCGGCCGAGCAGGCGGCGCGAGATGCCCCGCCCGCCGATGTGGTACACGCGCCGTGCCTCGCCGAGAATAGGGTGACGTGCGGAGCGAACCGGCATTGCACGGCCGCCTCGCGGATGCGCTGAGAGCAGGTACTCAATGAGCGATCTCCCCCGCCGCGCTGTGACGCGGACCGCCAAACTGGCGTCCCTCCCCATCGGCTTCGCCGGGCGGACCGCCCTCGGGTTCGGCAAACGGACGATCGGCCGCCCCGCCGAGCTCGTCGCCACCGAGATCCAGCAGCGCACCGCCGAGCAGCTGTTCAAGGTGCTCGGGGAGCTCAAGGGCGGCGCGATGAAGTTCGGCCAGATGCTGTCGATCTTCGAGGCCGCGCTGCCACCCGAGATCGCCAGCCCCTATCGGGCCACCCTGACCAAGCTCCAGGAGGCCGCCCCGCCGCTGCCCGCCGCGACCGTGCACCGGGTGCTGGCCGAGGGGCTGGGCCCGGACTGGCGCGACGACTTCGCCGAGTTCGACGACCGGCCGGCCGCGGCGGCCTCCATCGGCCAGGTGCACAAGGCCGTCTGGCACGACGGCCGCACCGTCGCCGTCAAGGTGCAGTACCCCGGAGCGGGCAAGGCGCTGCTCAGCGACTTCAACCAGCTGGCCCGGCTGAGCAAGCTGTTCGCCGTCCTCGCGCCGGGACTGGACATGAAGGCGATGCTGGCCGAGCTGAAACGGCGGATCTCCGAGGAGCTCGACTACACGATCGAGGCGGAGTCACAGGCGACCTTCGCGGAGGCGTACGCCGACGACCCCGACTTCCTCATCCCCGACGTCGTGGCCCAATCCGGCCACGTGCTCGTCACCGAATGGATCGATGGCACGCCGCTGTCGGCGATCATCAGCGACGGCACGCAGGAGCAGCGCGACCACGCGGGCCTGCTGTACTGCCGGTTCCTGTTCTCCGGGCCGGCGCGCTGCGGCCTGCTGCACGCCGACCCGCACCCCGGCAACTTCCGGCTGCTCGACGACGGCCGGCTCGGCGTCATCGACTTCGGCGCCGTCGACCGGCTGCCCGGCGGCTTCCACCGGCGGATCGGCGTCCTGATGCGCATCGGCACGATGGGCGACGTCGACCAGATCGTCAAGGCCCTCCGCGAGGAGGACTTCATCCGCGAGGGCGTCGAGGTCGACCCCGAGTCGCTGCACGCCTTCATCGCCCCGATCGCCGAGCCGCTGATCGAGGACACCTTCAAGTTCAGCCGGGAGTGGCTGCGCCAGGAGGCCGCCCGCGTCGCGGACCTGCGCCCGACCAACGTCGTCCGCCAGCTCAACCTGCCGCCGTCGTACGTGCTGATCCACCGCGTGGTGGCCGCCGGCACGGGAGTCCTGTGCCAGCTCGAGGCCGAGGGAAGGTTCCGCGACGAGGCGCTGACCTGGGTGCCCGGCTTCGCCGACGACGACCCCGACCTCACCGACGACGAGGGCGACGAAGAGATCGCGAGCTGAGGATTCGGCCTACCAGTAGACGGGGTCGAGACGACCCTCGATCGAGCGGATGTTGTCCCGGCTGCAGCGATCACACAGGTAGCGCGGGCCCCGCTCGGTCACCTCGGTCATCCATCCCAGTGGCGCCTCGGCGGTGGCTCCGCACGACGAACAGCTGACCATCCCCCATGCCCCCTCAATCGGCTCTCCCCCCAGGATCCCCGATCCGGGGATCGCGCGAAAGCCGAACGCGCCGTCCGAGAGCCACGCCACACTCCGCGTGACGAGACGACGACGGGCCCCCGGCCGTGATGGTGCCGGGGGCCCGTTCTTCTTCGGGAGGCGCGTCAGCCTTTTCGGAAGGCGGTCAGCGCGTGGTCAGGAGGCGCCGGAGGCGGACCGCGGTCGCCTCGTCGCGCCGGGCCCTGCGCATGGCGCGGACCTGGGCGACGTCGCGGCGCATGGCCTCACGCTCGGCGTCCCGTATTCGTTCCTGGGACAGTTCGATGCTGAGCAAGCTCATCTGCTGCTCTTTCTCCGTATCTATGCGAGGTTCCGGTCGGTGCGTCATGCCGCCACCACGGCGTCCTTACGCGGCCGACCACGCGGCCGCTTGCGGGGTACGACGACGCCCCGTACGAACAGCTCCCCACCCCAGACGCCCCAGGGCTCCCGGCGCTCCTTGGCACCGGCGAGGCAGGCGCGCCGGATCGGGCACTCGGCGCACAGCGCCTTGGCCAGCTCGACGTCCTGCGGCGACTCGGCGAAGAACAGCTCAGGCTCGGTCCGGCAGGGAAGATCAAGGTTCTCGCTGATCGCGGTGAACGCGAGTTCCAAGGTCTCCACCCCTCTCTTGATGTGGTCTCGTTGGCTCGGACGGTTCTGGCCAAACAAAAAGGCCGCGGTTCCCGGTCGGGATCCGCGGCCTGGAGGCCTGCTCGGAGCTATTGCTCCGGTGGTCTCCAGGGGTACGGACCCACTGCGGCGCGCTTACGGGCAGCGCCCTTGACCTGGGCATTCGTCTGGGTAGCCGGGAACATCCCAAGGACATGCCACGCCTGCAGATCCACGCCGCCAGGCCGCACACGTCCGGATTCGACGGACGCATAGCGGATCGACTCGAGACTCGGCAGTGACGCGGCGGCAACGGTGGAACCGCTGGGGGACACCATCACCGGACGCGCGCAGGCGGCGGCCCAGGCTTTAGAAATCAGTGTGTTCCTCACCGGACTGCCACCTCCACTCATCCGTCGGGGCTCCGCGAAGCGGAGCCGTTCAAGTGCTCGCGAGAAGCGTACGATCGCCCGCAGGATCGGGGCAACGTATTTTCTACCTGCGACTTCTTATTTTTTCTCGCGCCGTCCCGGCCGCCACTCCGCGTTGCCGGGCGGCCTCGTAGAGGAACACCGTCGCGGCGGAGGCGGCGTTGAGCGAGCTCGCCGCTCCCACGATCGGGATCCGGACGACGTCGTCGCAGGCCGCGGCCCACGCGCCGCTCATGCCGCGGGTCTCGTTGCCGATGACGAGCAGCACCGGACCGCGCAGGTCGTGATCGCCGACGTCGACGGTGCCGGTCTCGTCCGTCCCGACGACGCGCAGCCCGCTCTCCCGCGCCCACTCGATCACCGGACGGGGCGCGGGGACCCGTACGACCGGCAGGGCGAACAGCGAGCCGGTGCTGGCGCGCACGGACTTCGGATCGTACGGGTCGGCGGCGTGGCCGGTCACGATGACGCCGGCGGCGCCGAACGCGTCGGCCGAGCGGACGACGGTGCCGATGTTGCCGGGCTCGGCGGCCCGGTCGAAGACGAGGACCGGGCCCTCCGGCGTGATGCGCGCCAGGTCGTCCGGCGGCAGCGCCGCGACCGCGACGAGCTCCGCGTCCTCCTTGCCGGCCAGCTCGTCCAGCAGCTCCGGCGCCATCTCGACGCGCTCGGCGGACGTCTCGTCCAGCGTCCGCTGCGCCCACGACGACAGCCGCCGCCCCTGGGCGTGCAGCAGGGCGCGGATCGGCCATCCGTGCTCGACGGCGAGCGTGATCGGCCGGACGCCCTGCACCAGGAACTCCCCCGACCGCTGCCGCTTCGTCCGGTTGGTGAGCAGCGCCGCCCACTGCTGAAACCGCGCGTTCCGCGTCGTGATCCGCATCAGAAACCCAACCGTACGCGAACGGGCTCACGACGACTCACCAGACCGGTCAGGAATCGAGAAGCGTGAGCCACCGGGCCGTTCCTAGCCTGATCGGCATGACTTCCATCGAATCCGTCACCCTTGAGGTGGCCGACCCCACCGCCGCCGAGCGCTTCTACACCGAGGCCTTCGGGTTGGACACTCCGATACGCCTGCGGGCCTCGGAGGCGCCGACGACCGGCTTCCGCGGGTTCACGCTGTCGCTCACCGTCTCCCAGCCGGCCAACGTCAACAGCCTCATCGACGCCGCACTCGACGCCGGCGCCTCACCGGTGAAACCGGTCACGAAGTCGCTGTGGGGCTACGGCGGTGTCGTGCAGGCCCCGGACGGGACGATCTGGAAGGTCGCGACCTCCTCGAAGAAGGACACCGGCCCGGCCACCAAGCAGATCGACGAGATCGTGCTCCTGCTGGGAGCCGCCGACGTGGCCGCGAGCAAGCGGTTCTACCTCGACCACGGCCTCACCGTGGCCAAGAGCTTCGGCCGCAAATACGTCGAGTTCGCCACCGAGTCGAGCCCCGTCAAGCTGGCGCTCTACGGACACCGAGCCCTCGCCAAGGACGCCGGCGTCTCCCCCGACGGCACCGGATCGCACCGGCTCTCGATCGGCGGCACCGCCGGGCCGTTCACCGACCCGGACGGGTTCGCCTGGGAGGCGGCATCGCGCTGAGCCGGGACAAGGCCCCCTCTTAAGATTCCGGACATCAAGATCATCAAGGGAGAAATCACCATGAGCAGCACCGATAGCCGGTGACGCGTTGGGCCTGCGGCTTCGGCACGCGCCCGGCGGGACCGCGACTGGAGAACAAGGGGGATGTGGAGGCGCCGGCACGCGGCGTGAACATGTCGGCCGGGCACGGCGCGTTCCACGTTGTGATCCGCATCAGCAGGGATCCGTACGCCAACGGCCCGCAGCCCCCGCGCGTTGGTCCTCAGGTCCCAGACCGGACCGTTGAGGATAGGCCGTACGCCTCATTGACACGACGACCCATCCGGCAACCTCGGGGTTTAATGCTGGTTTTGTCCGCTCATGACTATCTCATTACCTGGCTCGTCGGTGGATCCCGAGAAAAGGTTCCCCTAAACCGTAAGGACGGGCTCGCACCAGGCCCGCTACCCGGCCTCACGCATTGGTCCTCGGGTCCCAGGTCGGGCGGCTGTGATTAAGCCGCAGGCCTCATTGACGTGATCGGCTTTTCAACCGAGTCTTGGCCCGTCGCGAATTCATGCGATCACGACCACGTCATTCCAAGCGGCGCGTTCAGCGCCAAGAGAGGGTTTCCCGATGACGAGGACTACGACGGCGGCCGCGATCGCGGCCGCTTCCATCGCCGCCATAGTGATTCCGGCAGGTGCCGCGAGCGCGTCGCCTGCCGCCTCTCTCCAGGCCACGGCGAGCGGCGCTCCCGTCTACGCGACGATCGCACTGCGGCTCAAACCGAAATCGTACGCGCCGACTCCCCGCACCTTCCGCGTGCATAACGATGGTGAGGATCACGGCCGCAAGGGCCACATCTCCCTGCAGAGTCGCACCGGTCCCCACGTGAAACTGCGCATCATCAGCTGCGACAAAAAACACGTACTGAGCGACTGGCTGTTGCCGCCGCGGTCGACGCACACCTACACGGGCGTCAAGCGCAATGGGAAGGTCGCGACGTACGCCGTCAACACGTGTTTCCGCATCCAGGCGTGGACGGGCAACGGCGTAATCCGCGGCGAAGTGTATTCCTGATCCTTCGCGGGTCCGTCTTCGCGTTCAGGAATCGGTGACGCGGACGAGGCCCTCCTGGACGACGGAGACGACGAGTTCGCCCTCCTGGGTGAAGACCTGGCCGCGGGCCAGGCCGCGGGCGCCGGAGGCGTTCGGGGTGTCCTGGGCGTACAGCAGCCACCGGTCGGCGCGGAACGGCCGGTGGAACCACATCGCGTGGTCCAGGCTCGCGCCCATCGTCCTGCGGTCGCCCCAGGCCAGGCCGTGGTTGAGCAGGACGGTGTCCAGCAGCGTCATGTCCGAGGCGTACGTCATCAGGCAGACGTGCAGCAGCGGGTCGTCGGGCAGCTCTCCGGCCACGCGCAGCCAGACCAGCGACTCGGGGCCGATCAGTTCCGGGTCGCGGGCGGCCTCCCACGTCAGCGGCGTCACGTGCCGCAGGTCGATAGGCCGCTTCCGCATGAACTCGTTGTCGAGCTTGCCGAACAGCCGCTCCATCCGCTCCTGGAACGTCGGCAGCGACTCCGGCTCGGGCACCTCCGGCATCGGCGCCTGGTGCGACGGGCCGTCCTCGACGATCTGGAACGACGCCGACAGGGTGAAGATGGTCTTGCCGTGCTGGACCGCGGTGACGCGCCGGGTGGTGAACGACCGGCCGTCACGGACCCGCTCGACGCTGTAGACGATCGGCACGCTCGGGTCGCCGGGGCGGATGAAGTAGGCGTGCAGCGAGTGCACGTGACGGTCGTCGGGGACGGTGCGGCCGGCGGCGACCAGCGCCTGGCCGGCGACCTGCCCGCCGAACACCCGCTGCTGGCGCTCCTCCGGGCTGCGCCCGCGGAAGATGTTGACCTCGATCTGCTCGAGGTCGAGCAGATCGAGCAGCTCCTTCAGCGCGGCGTTCATCGCTTCCCTACTCCTCAGGCTTCCGGCGTCTCGCCCCGGCACAGGGCGAGCACGGCCGAACCGTACCGGTCCAGCTTGACGGCCCCCACTCCGGGGATGGCGGCCAGCTCCGACTCGGTGGCGGGAGCGCGCTCGGCGATGGCCTGCAGGGTGGCGTCGGTGAAGACGACGTAGGCGGGGACCTTCTGCTCCTTGGACGCCGTCAGGCGCCACTCCTTCATGCGGGTGAGGAGATCCTCGTCGTAGTCGGCCGGGCAGGTCTCGCAGCGGCCCAGCTTGCGCTCGATCGCGGCGGTGAGCGGGCGCGCGCAGACCCGGCACGGCTGCGGCCCCGTGGCCGGGGCCCGGCGCTTCGACCGGTCGACGCGGGGCGGACCGGCGCTCTGCGGGGCGAGGCCGTCGAGGAAGCGGGACCGGCGGCGTCCCTTGCGGCCGCCCGGCGACCGGGCCAGCGCCCAGGACAGGGCGAGGTGCTCGCGCGCCCGCGTCACGCCGACGTACAGCAGCCGCCGCTCCTCCTCGATCTGCTCCGGGCTCTTCTCCGCGTAGATGATCGGCAGCGTGCCCTCGACCAGGCCGGCGAGGAACACCGCGTCCCACTCCAGGCCCTTCGCGGTGTGCAGCGTGGCCAGCGTCACGCCCTCCAGGGCCGGGGCGTGCTGGGCGTTCGCGCGCTCCTCCAGCTCGGCGACGAACTCCGGCAGGCCCGCGCCCGGCCGGTCGGCGGCGACGTCCTCGGCGAGCTGCGCCAGCGCGGCGAGGGACTCCCAGCGCTCCCGTGCCGCGCCGCGTCCCTCTGGCGGCCGGTCGGTGAGCCCGGCGGAGGCCAGCACGTCGCGCACGGCGCGGACGAGCGGCTCGCCGTCGTTCACGGACCGGGCGGCGCCGCGCAGGAGCACCACCGCCTGGCGGACCTCGGGCCGCTCGAAGAACCGCTCCGCGCCCTTGAGGACGTACGGCACGCCGGCGTCGGCGAACGCCTGCTCGTACGGCTCGGACTGGGCGTTGATGCGGAACAGCACCGCGATCTCGCGGGCGGGCACGCCCTCCTCGATGAGCGCCCGCGCCCGCTTGGCGACGGCCTCGGCCTCGGCGACCTCGTCGTCGTACTCGTGGAAGGTCGGCTCCGGGCCGTCCGGCCGCTGCGCGACCAGCTCCAGGCGGTGCTTGCGCGCCTCTCCCCGCGCCTGCGCCAGCACGCCGTTGGCGAGGTGCACCACCTGCGGCGTCGACCGGTAGTCGCGGACCAGCTTGACGACCTTCGCCTCGGGGTGCTCGACGGTGAACCGCAGCAGGTACGCGGGACTGGCGCCGGTGAAGGAGTAGATCGTCTGGTTCGGGTCGCCGACGACGCAGATCTCCTCGCGCTCGCCCAGCCAGACGTCCAGCAGGAGCTTCTGCAGCGGGTTGACGTCCTGGAACTCGTCGACGACGAAGTAGCGGTACTGGTCGCGCACCTGGTTCGCGACCTCCTGATGCTCGGTGAGCATCGCGGCGGTCAGCTCCAGCATGCCCTCGAAGTCGAGCAGGTTGCGCTCGCGGCGGAGCCCCTCGTACGCCTCGTAGAGCCGGGCGAAGTCCGGCGCCTCGGTGGGCGGGGTGCGCCCGGCCTTGGCCGCCGAGGCCGGATAGTCCTCCGGCCGGGTCTGGGTGACCTTCGACCACTCGATCTCGGCCGCGGCGTCGCGCAGCTCCGTACGGCCGAGGGACAGGCGGCAGGCCCGCGCCGCCTCCGCGACCAGGCCGAGCTTCGACTCGATGAGCGTGGGCGGCTCTCCGCCGATCACCTTCGGCCAGAAGTAGGAGAGCTGTTTGAGCGCCGCCGAGTGGAACGTACGGGCCTGCACGCCCGGCGCGCCGAGCTGCCGCAGCCGCCCGCGCAGCTCGCCGGCGGCGCGGGTGGTGAAGGTCACGGCCAGCACCCGCTGCGGGGCGATGACGCCGGTCAGCACCGCGTACGCGATCCGGTGGGTGATCGCGCGGGTCTTGCCGGTGCCCGCGCCGGCCAGCACGCACACCGGCCCCCGGGTCGCCTCGGCGACCGCGCGCTGATCCGGGTCGAGCCCGGCGAGGATCTGCTCGGCCTCCATCGCCCCTCCTTTAACTCCTTTCCATCCTCCCAGGCTCGACGCCCGGCCGTGGCCGACCCGGCGCCCCGGGAATGCGGTTCGGGGGCCGGGCGTTGGCAATGCTGATCGCCGTCGACCCAGGACAAGGAGAGCCATGACCGCGCCCGCGACGGGTGAGCTGACGATGTACACCACCACCTGGTGCGCCTTCTGCCGTCGGCTCAAGGCTCAGCTGGCCCGCGAGGGCATCCACATGGTCGAGGTCGACATCGAGCGCGACCCGGCGGCCGCCGAGTACGTCATGAAGGTCAACGGCGGAAATCAGACGGTTCCGACCGTGGTCTTCCCCGACGGCACCGCGGCGACCAACCCGTCGGCCAAGGAGGTCAAGAAGCGCCTCGCCGCCATCGCCGCGCTCTGAGCCGCTCAGAGGCGCAGCAGCCGGGCGAGGTTTCCGCCGAGGACCAGGTCCCGTACCTGTCCGGGCGTGGTGACGCGCTCCACTGTGGCGCGGGCGAGCACCGGGTCGCCGTACGGCGCGTCCGAGCCGAAGAGCGTGCGCTCCGGAAGCTCCTGGACGGCCAGTCGTACGGCGAAGACGATGGGCGCGGTGGACAGCTCGAGGTACATGTTCGGCGTCTCCCGTACGAGTTCGATCGCCGTCATCCAGTTGAGCCCGCCGAGCTGGCTCACGATCAACGGCACCGAGGGATGGCGCGCCGCCAGCGCGGCGAGGGTGCGCAGGTCCTCGGCCGTCGTCGGGGCGAAACCGTGCACGACGACGGGCAGGTCGCCGTGGTCGTGCGCCGCGGCGAGCACCGGCTCCACCCGGGCGGCCTCGCCGGGAGGCGGGGTGAGCTCCCCGACACCGCGCAGACCGCGCCCCGCGACCTCCCGCTCGACGAACGCGCCGATCTCGTCCTCGGGAAGGTTCAGCGGTACGGAGCCGAAACCGATGAACCGGTCCGGATGGGCGGCCAGCGCGTCGTCCAGCTCCCGCCACGCCGCGGCGTAACCGTCGCCGCCCGTGCCGCGTCCGTCCAGGGCCCGCTCGAGCACGCTCATCTCCCGGCGGAGCGAGTCCAGGTCGGTGGCCCGCTCAGGGTGCGGCCGGGTGGGGAAGAGCACCGTACGGTCCACTCCCGCGTCATCCAGCAGGCGAACGTGCGCTTCCACCGGGTCGTGCACGTGGCTGTGGGCGTCGATGATCAATTTCGGCCTCCTCGCGACGCCGGCCGCCGGAATGCGGCCGGCGCGCCCACTGTTGCCCCCTGACACAGTTGGAAGGTCAAACCGGAGGTGCACGTGCTCATCGGCGAGCTGGCCGACCGGACCGGCACCAGCGAGCGCCTGCTGCGCTACTACGAGAAGGCCGGGCTGCTCCGCCCCGGGCGAGAGCCGAACGGCTACCGGACCTACGACGAGACGGCCGAGGAGACGGTCCTGCGGATCCGGGCGTTGCTCGCGGCGGGGCTGCCGACCCGTGTGATCCGCCAGGTCCTGCCGTGCACGACCGCCGACGCCTCCGTGACCCCGTGCCCAGGTGTTCTGGACGCGCTGCGGCGGCGCCTGCGAGACCTCGACCAGAGGGCGGCCGAGATCGCCGACGCGCGGCGACTGCTCCAGCGGACCATCGCCTCCACCGAATCCTCCCTGCACGCCGCCGCCGAGGCCGGGACGGCCGAGCCCGCCTCTCCAGGCACGGACACCGGACGAATCGCTCGGTAAAGGCCGCACTCCAGCGGGTTTATGACTCCTTCGTCCCGTTTCGCGGAGCCTTCGGTGTGGGCCGTCCGCGCGGCCTCAGCGGTCCGGCCCGTAACGCATGGTGCTGGCGGTCAAGGTCCGGGCCCGTACGACGTGGCCGTCGCGGATCTCGATCTCCAACTCCGCCCCTGGGCCGAGCGGGAGACGGATCAGTGTCGCATCCCCGTCCAGGCGCCCGCTCTGGCGCTCCCACTCCAGTCGTACGACGACGTCGGCGGCGAACGCGGCGTCCGAGATCTCATCCCGACGGCAGGCGAGATGCTCGGCGAAGACACCGTTCGTCGACCGTTCCGGGGCGGGCCGTCCGGCGTCCCGGTCGTCCTCACCGAGCATCCCGTCCGCTCCCGCGGGGACGCGGCACGCGCCGGCGCCGGTCGTCAGGGGGCGGCCCCAGGGAGCATCCACTCCCTCGATCCCGGCCAGGTAACACCTCGGCAGCCAACGCGGCGAGGCGAGGACCGCGAGCGCCGCCCGTGCGTCGGACGGACAGCGGACCACGGCCTCCGCCGGGCCGGCCGCACCGTCGCCGGCCGTCGAGCCGGCCGTTCGTTCCTCGCTCACCGCACCGACCACACCTGTGCCGCTCACCGCACCGACCGCGCCGGTCCCCTTCGCCACATCGATCGCGCCGGTCCCGCTCGCCGCACCGATCGCGCCGGTCCCGCTCGCCGCACCGACCGCGCCGGTCCTGCTCGCCGGGCCGGATGTGCCTTCGCCGGTCGCCGCGGTGAGGGCGGCCTCGGGATCCCGCTCCGCCGCCCGGACCGGGTCGACGCGCAGCACGATCCCCTGCCGGTGATCCTCGGTCGGCAGGGAGAGACGGCCGGACGGCCGACCGGGGTCGATCGGGGTCACCGGCTCGCGAGTCCGGCCACGGACGGCGGCGACCAGGGCCGTCAGGCCGTCGCAGGCCCTGGTCGTCCCCGTCGGACCGGCGACGAGCCATCCACCCGGTGTCACCGACACGCGTGTGCCGGGGCGGGGCACGGTCCGGGTGACCGCCGCCGCCACCGCACGCCGCGCCGCCGGATCGCTGATCCAGGGGCGGGCCCAGTCGCCGGTCCCCTGCTCTCCACATGCGCCGCACATCCGCCGTCTCCGTCCGGTCAGGGCATCACGTCGCCGGAGTTCGGGCCGAGGGTCTGCCCGACGTAGAGGTTGCCGCCGGGGTCGCTCGCCAGGAGCACCGCGGTGGGCGCGATCTCCTCCGGCCGGCCGAACCGGCCCAGCGGCAGTTCGGCGCGCTTGGCGGCCTTCCACTCCTCGGTGATGCCGGCGACCATCGGCGTCTCGATCGGACCCGGCGCGATCGCGTTCACGAGGACGCCGTGCTCGGCGACCTCCAGGGCCAGCGACTTGGTGAATCCGATGACCCCGGCCTTGGCGGCCGCGTAGTGGGCGAGCGAGCGGCCGCCCTTGATGCCGAGCTGCGAGGCGATGTTGATCACGCGGCCCCAGCCGCGCTCGACCATGTGCGGGACCGCGTACCGGCAGCAGTGAAACACGCCGGTCAGGTCGACGGCGATCGTCTCCGCCCAGGTCGCCGGGTCCATGGCGGTCGCGGGGGCCTCGGTGAGGATGCCGGCGGAGTTCACCAGGACGTCGATGCGACCGTGTGCGCGCACGGTCGCGATGATCGCCGCTTCGACCGAGGCGGCGTCGGTGACGTCGATCGCGCGGTGACCGGCCGCCCCGATGTCGGCGGCGGCCTCGGCGGTGGCGCCGGCGTCCCGGTCGGCGACGATGACCTGGGCTCCTTCGCGGGCGTACGCCTCGGCGATGGCCCGGCCGATGCCGCCCGCCCCGCCGGTGACGAGAGCGATCCGTTCGTCGAGCGCGCGCATGGCGTCTCCTTCCATGAGGTCAGGCGGGCATCCGTACGGTGAGCCCGCCGTCGACGACGAGGCTCTGGCCGGTGACGTACGCCGCGTCGGGCGAGGTGAGGAAGGCGATCGCGGACGCGACCTCCTCGGGGTGGCCGGCCCGGCCCCAGGGGATGTCCGCCCCGGCCTTGGCGAGGCCGTCGGGGCCGAGCGAGTTGACGGGATCGGACGACTGCGGGGTGACGATGAGGCCGGGGATGACCGTGTTGACGCGGATCCGGCGAGGTGCCAGCTCGACCGCCAGGCTGCGGCACAGCCCGAGCAGCCCGGCCTTGGCCGCGGCGTAGTGAGCGTGCTCGCCCCAGCCGTACACGCCGCCGGCGATCGAGGAGACGGCGACCATGGCGCCGCCGCCGGCCATCCGGCGGGCGGCCGAGCGCAGTGTGCGCAGCACTCCGGTCAGGTCGACCTGGAGCATGTCGTCCCAGGCCTCGTCGGTCAGTTCGTCGAGCGCGGCCCGGCGCAGGACGCCAGCGTTGGCCACCGCGATGTCGAGCCGACCGAACTCCGACACGGCCCGCTGCGCGAACGCCTCGACCTGGCCGGCGTCCCGGACGTCGACCTCGTGCACGACGCATGTTCCCCCGGCCGCGCGGACCTGGCGCGCGGTCTCCTCCGGGTCGTGCGGGTCGCCGGGGAAGGTTCCGATCACGGTCCGTACCGAACGGCGCGCGTACTCGACCGCGAGGGCACGGCCGATGCCGCTCGCGGCACCGGTGATGACGGCCACCCGGCCCTCTGCCGGCTGGTGGGCTTCCACGTTCTCCTCCTTGGGGATCGGGTTCCCGGGGGCGGCGGACCGCCCCCGGGACGGCGGACGCTCAGCCCTTGACGGTGTCGACCTTGCGGGCGGCGAACATCACGAAGCCGGACAGGAGCGTGCCGATCGCGCCGACGATGAGGGCGGCCTGCCCCCAGTGCGCGCCCGAGGCGAGCATCGCGGTGCAGATGGCCCCGGCGGCGATGGCGCCGGGCTGGCTGAACGCGTTGATGAAGGACGTGCCCGTGGCCCGGCAGCGGGTGTCGAAGCACTCGCCCATGTAGAACAACATCGCCGAGTACGGCCCGATGAGGAAGAACATCCCCATCGAGTACAGGGCGACGACCGCCACGGTGCCGTGGGCGACGGTGAGCATGAGCGCGAACAGGACGCCGGACAGCATCCATCCGAAGGCGATCACGTTGCGGCGGCCGAGGCGGTCACCGGCCCAGCCGTGGAACACGTACCCGAGGTAGCCGACGGCGTTGATGACGATGAACAGCAGGAGCGAGTTGGCGAAGCCGACGTCCTTGCCCTTGGTGAGCACGGTCGTGCCCAGCACGCTGAAGATCTGGATGCCGAACCAGTTCACGAACCAGGCGAGGCTCAGCACGATCGTGTTGCGGCGGGCGGTGCCGCGGAAGATGTCCAGCAGCGGGGCCGAGGCCTCTTCGGTCACGCCGTAGTCGGCCGCGAGCCGCCGTGCCTCCTCCGTCCTGCTCTCCTTGCGGAGGGCGCGCAGGCGCTGCTCCAGTTCGAACTGCGGGCTCTCCCGAAGGGTCCGCCGGCTCAGCGCGATGATGATCGCCGGGAAGGTGGCCAGCAGGAAGCAGCCGCGCCATCCGACGAGGGGCAGGAGCAGAGCGACGAAGGCCGCGGCCAGCAGCGTGCCGATCGGCCAGCCGCCCTGGACGAGGCTGTAGACGAGGCCGCGCCGCTTCTTGATCGCCTCGTCCTCGGTGACGGCGTAGATCTCGTTGAGGTAGGTGCTGTTGACCGCCTGCTCGGACAGGCCGATGCCGCCGAGAGAGCGGACGCCGACCAGGTACGCGGCGTTGACCGTCCCGGCCGTGACGGCGGAGGCGACCGCCGTGCCCGAGACGGTGAGGATCATGCCCTTGCGGCGGCCGAGCCGGTCGACGAGCGGGCCGACACCGAGGACCACGATGGCCGTACCGGCGGAGATGAAGGTGGAGATGAGTGAGGCCCGCTGCTCGCTCCAGCCGAACCGGGAGGAGATCTCGGGCAGGAGCGTGCCGAACAGGATGTAGTCGTACACGGCGAAGACCCATGCGAAGAACGCGATGATCGTCGCTTTGCGGGTGGCGCGTACGCCGACGCGTGGCAGCTGCCGGGTGGGAGGCGCGGCACCGTCTCCGGTGGCGTGCGATGAGACTGCGGTCATGGCGATCCCTTGGTGGTGCGAGGGGCTGGGAAGAGTCGCCGCCTGCCGGATGCGCCGCGCCCGGCCGGGCCGCCGGGCGCGGGCCGGGCTCAGGGACGGGGGTTGCGGGTCTTGAAGTCTTGGGCGATCTCGTCGAAGGTCGCCCAGCGCACGCCGTCGTGGCCGTTGATGTACTCGATGAGCCGCTCGAGCATGAGCAGCGTCTGCGGACGGCCGGAGACGTCGGGGTGGATGGTCATGGTGAAGGCCGCGTAGTCCATCTCGCGGTACACCCAGTCGAACTGGTCGCGCCAGGACGACTCGAGGTCGCGCGGGCTGACGAAGCCGTGGCTGTTGGCGCTGGCCTTGATGAACATCATGGGCGGCAGGTCGTCGAGGTACCAGTTGGCGGGGATCTCGACGAGGTCGGTCTCCTGGCCGCGCACGAGCGGTTTCATCCACTCCTGCGCCGGACGGGCGTAGTCGATCTTCGTCCAGCTGTCTCCCACGCGGACGCGGTACGGCGTGAAGTCGTTGTGCATGAGCGAGTGGTCGTAGGCGATCCCGCGCTCGAGGAGCAGTTCGTTGGTGACGCGGGAGAACTCCCACCACGGCGCGACGTATCCGGTGGGGCGCCGCCCGGCGACCCGCTCGATCAGCTCGATACTGCGGTCGAGGACGGCGCTCTCCTGCTCGCGGGTCATCGCGATCGGGTTCTCATGCGAGTAGCCGTGCGCCCCGACCTCGTGGCCGCCGTCGACCACCATGCGGGTCTGGTCCGGGAACGTCTCGACGGAGTGGCCCGGGATGAACCAGGTGGTGCGCAGGTCGTACCGCTCGAAGAGCCGGAGCAGCCGCGGCACGCCGACCTCTCCGGCGAACAGGCCGCGAGAGATGTCGCACGGCGAATCCTCACCGCCGTACGAGCCGAGCCAGCCCGCGACCGCGTCGACATCGACACCGAACGCGACGAATATCTCTTTGGACATGGTGCAGGCGTCCTTTCCGTGAATGTGGGTGCGGGTCATTTCGCGTGGATCCGGAACTCCTCACGTACGCGCGCCGGGTCGCGGTGGCAGCCGAGCAGCGCGGTGAGCAGGATCCGGGCCTGGGACGGGCGGAGCGTTCCGGTGGGTACGGCGCCGGCGTCGACCAGGTCGGCGCCTCCGCCGTTGCCGTACCGGGCCGCGACCGGACCGGCGTGGACTCGGGTGGACAGGGCGACGACGACGCCTGCGGCGGTGAGGCGGGCGACCTCCGAGCAGATCAGTGGGTTGGCGTTGCCGGCGCCGGTCGCCTCGAGCACGACGCCGCGCGCGCCGGCCTCGACGACCGCGCGCAGAGCGGACGTGTCCGATCCGGGGTAGAGGGCGACGATGTCGGTCCGCGCCTCCTCCAGGTGGAGCGAGCCGAGATCCAGGGGCTTGTTCCGGACCGGTGCCGCGGTGATCGCGACGCCTTCTTCGGAGACGCGGCCGAGCGCACCGCCGTCGGGCGCGGAGAACGCGGCCGGCGCGAGGGTGTGCGTCTTCCGCGTGCCCCGTGCGGGGTGGACGCGGCCGTCGAAGACGATCAGAACGCCGAGGTCGCGGGCCGCAGCGGTCCCCGCCACGCGGATCGCGTCCGCGAGGTTCCGGGGACCATCGGCGTCGGGGGCGTCGGCCGGCCGCTGCGCCCCGGTGAACACCACGGGCCGTGGGTCGGAGTGGAAGAGGTCGAGGAGGTAGGCGGTCTCCTCCAGGCTGTCGGTCCCGTGCGTGACGACGACGCCGCACACGTCCTCGTCGGCGAGGGCGTCGCGGGCGGCCTGCGCGACCGCGCGCATGTCTCCCGGGGTCAGCAGGTAGCTGCCCAGGGTGAACACGTCGCGGGCCTCCAGCGGCAGGCCGAGGTCGGCGGGCAGCCGCTGGAGCAGTGCGGCCGCCTGGTCGCGGGCGACTCCGGTCCCGCGAGCGTCACGGCGCGTGGCGATGGTGCCGCCCGTGGACAGGACGACGATCCGGCGCATCCATGACCTCCTCTACGGCTTCCGAGCATGTCAGCCGGAAGCCCCTCAGCTGGGATGACGCGAACACAAACGTTTGCGCCAATCGTTTGGGGTAGCTTTGTCCACAAGCGCGGAACCTGTCAAGGAACCGCTGTACGATCGTGAAATTCAGCCCGGCGGAGCCCGTCACACGGTGGGCCGGGCACGGACTGGGGGCAGACGGACAGTGACAACGGATGGGACGCGACCGGTCACGCTGCGAACCATCGCCGATCAGCTCGGCCTGCACGTCTCGACGGTCTCCCGCGCCCTGCACGCCAAGCCGGACGAGAGCGTCCGCGCCGCGTCGAGCGCCACCGTGGCGCGGATCCGCCAGCTCGCGGACGAGCTCGGCTACCAGCCCAACCCGCACGCGACGAGCCTGCGCACCCGACGCAGCAACCTGGTCGGCGTGCTGGTGCCCCGGCTCTCCGACATCGTGCTGGCGACCATCTACGAGGGCATCGAGGCGGCGGCCGCCGAGCACGGCCTGTCGACGTTCGTCACCAACACCGGCGACGTACCGGAGACGCAGCGCACCCGTACGGCCATGGTCATCGGCCGCCGCGTCGACGGGATGATCTTCGGCGACGCGCACGCCGACGCGCGGTTCCTCGACGAGGTCGCCGGGCGCGGCGTCCCGTTCGCCCTGGTCAACCGGAGGGTCGGCGCATACCCCTCGGTGACCTGCGACGACTACCTCGGCGGGCGCATGGTCGCCGAGCATCTCCTCGGGCTCGGGCACCGCGACGTCGCGGTCATCGCCGGTGCGCCGTACGCCAGCACCGGCATCGACCGCACGGCGGGTTTCACCGACCGTTACCGGGAGGCCGGCGTGGAGATCCCCGCCCACCGGATCACGCACTCCCGCTTCGACGCCGCGGGCGGGCACACCGCCGCCGAACGCCTCCTCGACGAGGCGGCGACACCGTCGGCGATCTTCGCGGTGAACGACTTCGCGGCCATCGGCACCATCGGCGCGCTCCGCGACCGCGGCCTGCGGGCGGGCGCGGACGTCGCGGTCGTCGGCTTCAACGACACGCCGCTGGCGGCCGAACTGCCGGTGCCGTTGACGACGGTCCGCTCCCCCATGCACGAGATGGGCCGCCGCGGGCTGCGGCTGCTCGTCCGCCTGCTGGAGGGGGTGGACGTCGAGTCCGAGCGGCTGCGCCCCGAACTCGTCGTGCGCGCGTCCAGCGACCCCGCGATGTACGCCGCCCTCGGGCGCAGGCTGGCGGGCGATCCGGTCAGCGGATCGACGACAGGCCCGTGATGACGACCTTCCCGACGGGGCGGTCCTCGACCAGGTGGCGCAGCGCCTCCCCCACCGCCTCCAGCGGATAGATCGAGTCGATGACCGGGTTGATCCGCCCGGCCACCAGCAGTTCGGTGATCTCGATCCAGGCGGCCCTCGACCACGCGGACGTCGCGGCGCGCAGCGAGAACCCGTGCAGCGTGGTGCGGCGCTCGATGATCTCGCGAAGCGGCAGCTCGGTGCTGCGGCCGCCCGAACAGCCGACCAGGACCAGGTGACCGCCCGGCGCCATGGCCGCCGCGATCTGCGCGGTCACGGGACCGCCGACGCCGTCGACGGCCACGTCGACGCCGGCGGCGAACCCCTCGCCGAGCCCGTCCCGCAGCCGATTCTGCTCCAGGTCGACGACCTCGATCCCCCGCGCCCACGGCGCCGCGCGGATCGCCTTCGCCTTGGCCGTCGTTCCCACACCGCCTGCCACGGCGCCGGCGCCGAGCGCCCGCGCCAGCTGGACGGTCGCGTTGCCGACGCTGCCGCCGACACCCGGCGCGAAGACGCACTTGCCGGGTTCGAAGGCGCCCGTCCGCAGGGCGAGCAGGCCGGTGAGGTACGCGATCGGGACGGCCGCCGCCACCTCGTCGGACACGCTGACCGGGATCGCGGCAAGATTGCGGGCCGGCACCACGGCGAACTCGGCCATCGTCCCGTCGGCGGTGACACCACCGTCCCCGGCGAAGAACATCACCCGCGTACCGGCCGGCCAGCGCCCACCGGGATCGGCGACGACGAGGCCGGCGCCCTCACTGCCCAGGGTGAGCGGCAGCAGCCCCATCGTGGAGGGGCCGCCCGCCGCGACGGAGTGGTCCAGCCGCGTCACGCCCGCCGCGGTGATCTGGACGAGGACCTCGCCCGGGCCGGGGGCCGGTATCTCCACCTGCTCGATCCGCACATCCGTCGTGTGCGCGGTGATCGGATAAGCGCGCGCCGCCTTCACGTGTGTCGTCCCCCCGAAAGTCCCTCATACCCGTACGGGGAGGACGGCACGCCCGGTGCCGTCCTCCCCGCGTGAAGAGAGGTGAATCTCAGTTCGAGAGCCTCGGCTCAGGAGCGCCTGGCCACCTCGGCTGTTGCCGGTGGTCCCGAGGCTGGTGGAGCTCAGCTCGTCGTGACGTGCACGTAGTCGACGACGAGCTTCGCCGGGAACGGGGTGCTGCCGTTCGGGTCGCCCGGCCAGTAGCCGCCCACCGCGAGGTTGACGATGATGTAGAAGGGGTGGTCGAACACCCAGCGGTTGCCGTGCAGGTCGGACGGCGTACGGGTCTCGTAGACGTGGCCGTCGACCGACCACTTGATCGAGTTCGGCGACCAGTCGATCGCGAAGGTGTGGAAGTTGTCGTAGAAGTGCGCGCCGCCCGGCAGGGTGTACCCGGCGCCGATGCCGTTCGAGCCGGAGTAGCCCGGCCCGTGGATCGTGCCGTGCACGGCGCCCGGTTCGAACCCGACGTTCTCCATGATGTCGATCTCGCCGCTGTTCGGCCAGCCGACACTGCCGATGTTGTTACCGAGCATCCAGAAGGCCGGCCACATCCCCTGGCCCTTCGGGATCTTCATCCGAGTCTCGAAGTGGCCGTACTTCTGAGTGAAGGTGGACGCGGTCGACAGCCGGGCCGAGGTGTACTGACAGGTCCCGTACCAGCATTTATAGCCGCCCGGGTTGTCCTTGCGGGCGGTGATGACCAGGTGCCCCTGGCCGTCGAGCGCGGCGTTGTGCGTGCCGCTGGTGTAGTACTCCCGCTCGTGGTTGTTGACGTTGTCACCGGTCTCTGGACGCCACTTGCTCGAGTTGACGCCCGATCCGGCGGCACCGTTGAAGTCGTCCGTGAAGGTGGCGGTGGCGGCCACCGCCGCGGCCGGGGCGATCGCGGAGTGGCCGCCGCCCGCGGCCACGGCTGCGGTACCGCCCAGCCCGGTGACCAGCAGGGCTGCCAGCAGCGGCCTGAACCTACGGGATGACGAGGACATCACTTTCCCTTTCGTGGTGGAAGAGATGGAACGGAGCGCCGGGTCAGCTCGGGAGCGTCCACGTCTGGTTGGCGCTGCCGGCGCAGTCCCAGATCTGCAACCGGGTGCCGTTGGCCGAGCTCGGGCCCGTCGCGTCGAGACAGCGCCCGGAGTTGGGATTCACCAGGGACCCGTTCGAGCCCGCCTGCCACTTCTGCGCGCCCGTGCCGTTGCAGTCGTACAACTGCACCTGCGTTCCGTTCGCCGTCCCGGCCGCGGTCACGTCCATGCACTTACCGAGCGCTCGCAGGGTCTGGTCCGACCCCACCGTCCACTGCTGCGCCGACGTGCCGTTGCAGTCGTACAACTGCACCGCCGTGCCGTTCGCGCTGTTCGCGCCCGCCACGTCCACGCACTTGCCGCCGTACCCGGTGATCTGGCCGGTCGTCCCGCCGCTGGTGTTGCTCGTCGTGACGTGCACGTAGTCGACGACGAGCTGCGCCGGGAAGGGGGTGCTGCCGTCCGGGTCGCCCGGCCAGTAGCCGCCCACCGCGAGGTTCATGATGATGTAGAAGGGGTGGTCGAACACCCAGCGGTTGCCGTTCAGGTCGGCCGGTGTGCGGGTCTCGTAGACGTTTCCGTCGACGGACCACTGGATGGAGTTCGGCGACCAGTCCACGGCGAAGGTGTGGAAGTCGTCGTAGAAGTGCGCGCCGCCCGGGAGGGTGTACCCGGCGCCGATGCCGTTCGAGCCGGAGTAGCCGGGCCCATGGATGGTGCCGTGCACGGTGCCCGGCTCGAAGCCGACGTTCTCCATGATGTCGATCTCGCCGCTGTTCGGCCAGCCGACGCTGCCGATGTCGTTGCCGAGCATCCAGAAGGCGGGCCACATGCCCTGGCCCTTCGGGATCTTCATCCGGGTCTCGAAGTGGCCGTAGGCCTGGGTGAAGGTGGACGAGGTCGACAGCCGGGCCGAGGTGTACTGACAGGTCCCGTACCAGCAGTTGTATCCGCCCGGATTGTCCTTGCGGGCGGTGATGACCAGGTGTCCCTGGCCGTCCAGTTCGGCGTTGTGCGTGCCGCTGGTGTAGTACTCCCGCTCGTGGTTGTTGACGTTGTCGCCGGTCTCCGGGCGCCACTTGCTCGAGTCGACGGCCGATCCGGCGGCGCCGTCGAAGTCGTCGCTGAAGGTGGCGGTGGCGGCCGCCGCAGCCGGGACGACCGTGGAGTGGCTGCCGCCCGCGGCCACGGCTGCGGTACCGCCCAGCCCGGTGACCAGCAGGGCTGCCAGCAGCAGCCGTCCTGGCCTGAGTCGGCGGGGTGACGAGGACATCGCTTTCCCTTTCGTGGTGGAAGAGACGGATATGGAGCGCCGGGTCAGCTCGGGAGCGTCCACGTCTGGTTGGCGCTGCCGGCGCAGTCCCAGATCTGCAGCCGCGTGCCGTTGGCCGAGCTCGGTCCGGTGGCGTCCAGGCAGCGCCCGGAGTTCGGGTTGACCAGTGAGCCGTTCGAGCCCGCCTGCCACTTCTGCGCGCCCGTGCTGTTGCAGTCGTACAGCTGCACCTGCGTTCCGTTGGCGGTGCCTGCGGCGGTCACGTCCATGCATTTACCGAGCGCCTGCAGGGTCTGGTCCGAGCCGACGGTCCACTGCTGCGCCGACGTGCCGTTGCAGTCGTACAACTGCACGGCCGTGCCGTTCGCGCTGTTCGCGCCCGCCACGTCCACGCACTTGCCGCCGTACCCGGTGATCTGGCCGGTGGGACCGGTGGGCGGGGGCGTGCCGCCACCGCCGGTGATGGCGTTGAAGGTGCGGGCGAACTGGTACGGGCTCTGCGAGGTCCCGCTGCAGGTGTCGGACAGGGTGCCGTTGCTCGCGCAGGCCTTGTCCCGGCCCAGCGACCAGAAGGCGAGCTCCTGGATGCCCTTGCTCGCGGCGAAGCTCTCCAGGGAGGAGGCGTTCGCGGTCGTGAAGACCTCGTTCGTGGAGTCGTTCACCCCGATCATCGGGGTGTTGCCCTCCATCGCCCACAGCTGGTCGGAGCTCTTCGACGTCCAGATCTGACCGAGCTGGCCGTGCAGCGCGGTCGCCGCGTTGATCGCGGCCTGCCCCATGTCCATGGACGGGCCGTAGTCCATCGTCATGATGTTGACGACGCTGACGTCGACGCCGCGGCTCTTGGCGTTGTTCAGCAGGCTGAGCCCGTTGGACGGCAGGCCGGTCGGGTCGACCGGGAGGGTGTAGTCGACGTCCAGGTGCTTGCCCGCGGCCGCGTACTGCTGCTGGAGCGCCGCGAGGGCCTGGTTGCGGCGGTCGTTCGCGGCCGTGTCGTCCAGCGCCGAGCCCTCGATGTCGAGGTCGATCCGGGTCAGGTTGAGCGTGTCGATGGCCTTCTTGTACTGAGCCTCCAGCGTGGACACCGAGCCGCACGCCTGGCCGAGTTCGGTGCCCGACGCTCCGCCGAAGGAGGCGATGACGTCGCCGCCGGAGGCGCGCAGGTTGTTGACGGCGGTCAGCCAGCCGCTGTCGTCGATGGCCGTGTCGCCGTTCCAGGTGGCGTTGCAGCCGCCTCCGCCGATGACGAAGGCGAGCGTGTAGTACTTCAGGCCGGTGGCCGACTGGGCGCTCGCCATCGCCGACGTCGAGCCCCAGGTCTCGACGTACGGGGCGGCGAAGTGTGCGGGGAAGCCGGGGCCGGGGTTCGCCGAGGCGGCGGAGGCCGGGCTCGCGCCGAACAGCAGGCCGGCGACGGGTATCGCGGCCGCTATCAGCGCTTTGAGGCGGGGACGGGACATGCGGGGTCCTCCTGATGGGGTCTTCGGCTCACGCCGTACGGAGGGGTCACGGGCGACTGCCCGGGAGCCCATGCGGGTCGCTTCAGGGGGGGCTCAGGCGCCGGGGAGCGTCCACTGCTGGTTGGAGCCGCCGGCGCAGTCCCAGATCTGCAGCCGGGTGCCGTTGGCGGAGCTGACACCGGTGGCGTCCAGGCAGCGGCCCGAGGCGGGGTTGACGAGGGTCGACCCGGATCCGCGGGTCCACTGCTGGGCGCCGGTCCCGTTGCAGTCGTAGAGCTGGACCTGGGTGCCGTTGGCCGTGCCGGCCGAGGTGAGGTCCATGCACTTGCCCAGGGCCTGGATCGTGCCGTCCGTGCCGACCGTCCACTGCTGCGCGGCGGTGCCGTTGCAGTCGTACAGCTGGACGGCGGTGCCGTTGGCGCTGTTCGCGCCGGCGACATCGACGCACTTGCCGCCGATTCCGGTGATCTGGCCGGTGGCGCCACCGCCGCCGCTCTGGGTGCCGTTCCAGGTGAAGGTCGCGGTGGTCCGGGCGGGCAGCGTGTAGACGAAGGACTGGCCGCCCCAGTTCACCTTGACGGACTGGGAGGCGCCGCTGTCGTTGTAGGCGATCAGTGCCTTCGATCCGTCCGGGTTCTGCCAGGCGACGTTGGGCACGGCGCTGTTCGCGGTGGAGGCGATCCGGTACGCGCCGGGCCGGACGAACTTGGTGAGGTGGCCGACGTCGTAGTACTCGATCGTGTAGTCGACCTGGCCGCTGCGGGAGTCGCCGTTGTGCACGGTGATCAGGCCGGTGCAGGTGCCGCAGCCGCCGTTGTGCGGGCCCATGTTCTGGTCGACGGCGAGCGACCACTTGACGACGCTCTTCCCCCAGTTGCGGGTGTAGTCGACGATGTTGTGCATGTCCTCCTTCTGCTGGTCGCCGATCCACGTGCCGCCGGAGTGCTCGGTGTCGTAGGCGTCCACGGAGGGGTACTGGTCGTGCACGGTGGTCTGCTCGCCGACGTCGCCGCCGTAGCCGTGCCAGGCGATCCCGCCGAAGAGGGAGTCGTTCCGGATGGTGGAGTCGTCGACCACGGGGGCGCCGTAGCCGCCATAGGCGTCCCAGTTCCAGTCGAGGGCGAGCACCTTGGTGGACAGACCCGCCGCGTGCAGCGCGGGGAGCAGGTCCGTCTTGGTGAAGTAGTTCAGGCCCGAGCCGTTCCAGCTCATCGACGGGTAGCCGTTGCAGCAGGTCGGTTCGTTCTGCGCGGTGACGAGGTCGACGTGCACGCCCTGCGCCTCGTACGCCTGGAGGTACTTCACGAAGTACTGGGCGTAGGCCGCGTAGTACTGGGACTGCAGCCAGCCCGGGTTGCCCAAGTCGCCGTTGTCCTTCATCCAGGCCGGCGCGCTCCACGGCGTGCCCATGACCGTGAGGTTCGGGTTGAGCTGCCGGGCCTGCTTGGTGAGGGGCAGGACGTCGGCCAGGTCGTGGGCGATGGAGAAGTGCGCGAGCGTGGGGTCGGTCTGGCCGGCGGGCATGTCGTCGAAGGAGTAGCTGTAGCGCGCCAGGTCGGAGGCGCCCATCGGGTTCCGCAGGAAGCTCAGCCCGATCCCGGCGGAGGGGTCGAAGAGCTTCTGCATGACCTGGGTACGGGTGGCGGAGCTGAGCGCGCCGCTGCTGTTCATGAGCCAGGCGGCCGTGTCGGTGAACGACGCGCCGGCGCCGGTGAACCGCTGGTACTTGGTGTTCTCGTCGACGGTGATGGTCTGGTTCGCGCTGCCGCCGGTGCCGAAGGAGACCGGCGTCTGCTGCTGCAGGCCGCGGGTGACGTGGCGTCCGGCGGAGTCGTCGGTGGTGGTGAGCCAGATGTTCACGGACTCGCCCGCGGCCCTGGCGGGGGCCGGGCCGCTCACCAGCGCGGCGATGAGGACGAGGAGCGCGAAGAGGGGCAGGGTGATGGACCGGTGCGAGCGCGCGGGGTCGACGCGATGGGGCACGGTGCTTCCCTTCGGTCCGGAGCGGAGTGGGGCAGCCTCCCCCGAAGGCAACTGACAGGAAGGCTTCCTATCAGTCATCTCGGACACTAACCGCCTTAAAACAAGGTGTCAATAAAGTCCGTTGCGCCTGAACAGCCCGCTGGGGAGGGCGGCCGATCCGTTATACCGAGCAGGCCGCCGGCCCACCCTTATGCGCGCCTTAACGGATGCTTATGCCACCGGGGGCGGGCACCCTGGCGGGTCACCGGGGAGGGTGAGCCCCGGCCGGCTCGGCTTGACGGCGCACATTGATGGCGATACCAAAAGGAAAACAACGTAGAAACGGGCAGCGAACCAAGATCATGTACGCCGAAGAACGCCAGCAGGAGATTCTCCGCCGCACCCGTGAGGCCGGCCGAGTCGACGTCGTGACGCTCGCGGAGGACTTCGGCGTCACGATGGAGACCATCCGCCGGGATCTGACGGTCCTCGAGCGGGCGGGCACGCTGCGCCGCGTGCACGGCGGGGCGATCCCCGTCGAGCGGCTCGGCTTCGAGCCGGCGCTCGCGGCCCGCGACGCCGTGCTGACGGCCGAGAAGGAGCGCATCGCCAAGGCCGCTCTCGCCGAGCTGCCCGACGAGGGATCGGTCATCATCGACGCGGGCTCGACGACCGGGCGTCTGGTCCAGGTCCTGCCGAGCGATCGGGAGCTGACCGTCATCGTCAACTCCCCACCCCTGGCGACCGTCCTCGCGACGCGCTCGAACCTGAACGTGATCATGCTGGGCGGCCGGGTCCGCGGGCGTACGCTCGCGACGGTCGACGACTGGGCGATGCGGCCGCTCGACCGGCTTCGCGTCGACGTGGCGTTCATGGGCACGAACGGATGCTCCGTGGAGGCCGGGCTGACCACGCCCGACCCGGCCGAGGCCGCGATGAAGGAGTCGATGATGAAGGCCGCGCGGCGCACGGTCGTCCTCGTCGACCACACCAAGGTCGGAAACGACTACCTCGCGCGGTTCGCCGCGTTGTCCGAGGTCAGCGTTCTGATCACGGACGCCGGCCTGGACGCCGGGCTCGCCGCGGATCTCGCCGCGGAGGGCCCGGAAGTCGTACGCGTGTGACGCGGACCACACACTGAACCTCCGCGGCCTTGGATCGCGTATTACCGATTGCCTTGCGGCGGCTGACGACGCCGTTGACAACCAACACAAAACGCGATAAACAAAAGTAGAAGCAACCGGAAGACAGTCAAACGGGCATCGACCGGTGGCGCCTACGCGGAAGCGGAGGCCGAACATGACGCGTTCTCCCCGGCCCGGCCACAGACGCCGCAGCCGGCCACTCGGCGGAAAACGGAAGTACGCCGCGGTCTGGCTGCTCGTCACCTCCGGCGCCGTCGTGACCTCCTACTGCGGCATCCAGGAGATCTACGCGACGGGAAGCGAGACCCACCAGGCCCTGCCGGTGGTGGTCCCGCCGTCGCCGGCGCCGCCGAGCACCACGCCCGCCGCCGCGAATCCCAGACCCGGTCCAAAACCACCCCAGGCGTCGATCCGTCCCCGTCCCACGCCGGCCCGGTCCCGGCCCGCTTCCTTACCCACGCCGACGGCCGCCCCCGCCGTCACGATCACCTCTCCCCCGGATCAGGCCAAGGTCAACGGCCGCGCCGGAGTGCTGGTCCACGGACGCGTCGGCGACCTCCGGGGCGACGTCCTGCGCATCTTCGTCTACGCCCCGGACGGGCGGTTCTACCTGACCGACGACGGCCCGGTGCGGGCCCAGGGCGGCCGGTGGAGCTCGTCGATCCAGCAGATCGGCGACGGCACGCGCGACGTCGGCCGATTCTTCAAGATCACGGCGATCCGGGCGGACGCGGCCTGCCAGGACACGATCCAGGGACGCACCCGGGACGTCAACGGCAACATCGCCTTCCTGGCGGTGCCCCCGGGCTGCTCGATCGCCGACGCGGTGGCGGTGCTCAAGACGGCGTGGAGCTGACCACGCTCATCGGGCGGTGCCGGCGACCGGGGTCGTACCGACCAGGCTCACGACGACGCGTCATGGGCCGACCGGGCTCACGACGGCGCGTGATCAGCCGGACGGCCCGGAAGCAGCCGCGCCGCCCGGCTCCGCCTGCGGCGCCTCCGCCGTACGACGGTCGTGCGCAGCCAGATGCCCACCTGCGCGCCTCCCAGGGCGGATCGGTCGATGCGCAGCTCACCGCCGGTGGACTCCGCCAGCCGGCGCACGATGTCCAGGCCCAGACCCGTCGAGCCGCCTCCGGACCTCCCCCGCTGCAGCATGAGCTGGGGATCGGCGATCCCCGGCCCCGCGTCGGAGACCAGGACGCCGACCCGGTCGGGACCGGTCCGCATCGTCACCGCGAACTCCGTGCCCTCGGCCGTGTGGTGGAACAGGTTCCCCAGCACGGCGTCCAGCGCGGCCGCGAGCTCACCGCGGCCGACCGGCACCGGCACCGGGCGGTCGAGCCCGTCCAGCCGCCAGCGGCGGCCCTGGTCCTCGGCCAGCACCGACCAGAACGCGACGCGGTCCCGTACGACCTCGGTCGCGTCGCACGTGGTAGTCGCGTGCTCCCCGCCGGGGCGCTGCGCGGTCTTGATGACGATGTCGATCTCCTGCTCCATGCGGGTCATCGCCAGGCGCGCCTTCCGCATCTCCGGCCCCTGGCCGAGACGGTCGATGTTCAGGCGGAGTGCCGTCAGCGGCGTGCGCAGCCGGTGCGACAGGTCGGCCGCGAACTGGCGTTCGGCCGTCAGCCGCTGCGCGATCTGGTCCGCCATGGCGTTGAAGGCGTACGCGGCCTCCTCCAGTTCGGGCGGCCCTTCCGGGCGGATGCGGACGGTCACGTCACCGGAGCCGAGCCGGGCCGCCGCGCCCGCCAGCCGCCGCGCGGAGCCGACCACTCTCCGGCCCAGCCGGTCCGCCGCGAGGATCGAGCACGCCACCAGGAACACGGCGACCAGGGTCATCACGATCCAGGCCGGTACGACGCCGGGCGGGAGGCGGCCGGCGCCCACATCGACCTCCACCACGGCCATGCCCGCGCTGCCGACCGGGACGGGCTGCAGGACCACCGGCCGATCGTCGACGCTCGCCTCCAGCGCCTGCCCCCGGTCGCGGACCCGCGCCATGACCGCCGGGGACACCGCCGACTGCTCCCCGATCCGCGTTCCCCCGGGCATCGTCACGCCGATGCGGTCCCGGCCGCCGGCGGACGCGCCCGCGATAGCCCGGCTCACCACGGCCGGATCGCCGGAGGCCACCACGACCGGGAGGACCGCGCCGACCCGGCGCTGGGCGCGGATGACCGCACGGTCGGCCGCCGCCTCACGGACGACCAGGGCGGACGGGATCAGGAAGGCCAGCGCGACCATCGAGGTCACCGCCAGCGCGACCATCGCGAGGGATCGCCTCACGTCGGGTCCATGAGCTTGAACCCGACCCCGCGCACCGTGTGCAGGTAGCGCGGGGCGGCCGCGGTCTCGCCGAGCTTGCGGCGCAGCCAGGACAGGTGCACGTCGATGGTCTGGTCGTCGCCGTACGGCTGCTGCCACACCTCGGACCGCAGATCGGCGCGCGGGACGACCTCCCCGGCCCGCGAGGCGAGGAAGGCCAGCAGGTCGAACTCCCGCCGCGTCAGCTCGATGGGCCGCGAATCGAGCCGCACCTCACGCCGGACGACGTCGATGTGCAGCCCGCCGACCTCGATGACCGTGGACTCGCAGCCACCGCGCGCACGCCGCAGAACCGCGCCGAGCCGTGCCTCGAGCTGATCGATCGTGAACGGCTTGACCACATAGTCATCCGCCCCGGCATTCAGCAGCCGCACGACTTCCTGATCGTCGTCGCGAGCGGTCACCACGATGACCGGAACCTCGGATACCGCGCGCAGCATCTTGAGCAATTCGAAACCGTCGAGATCGGGTAGCCCGAGATCCAGCAGAACGGCATCGGGCGGCCGGTCGGAGATATCGCGCAGCGCCTCCCAGGCGGCCCCGACGCTGCGGACGGAGTGACGGCGTTCGGTCAGGTCGTGTACAAGTGCGGTCCGGACATCGGCGTCGTCTTCCACCACTAATACCTTCGCCATGACGAAACTGTACTACCGGCCCTCTCGCCGGATCCGCTTTCTCTTGGCCGAATAATCGGCGATGACCTGCGAGATCTCGTCGACGTTGACACTCTTCGCGTATTCGGTGTGCCGTTCGGAGCGATGGCCCCTGGTCCCGTGCGCCTCGGTCGCCGGCAGGGCGACGACGGCCGTGGTGAGGGTGGCGACGTTGGCGGCGGCGATGACGACGATGGTCGCCAACCGCGGTTTTCCGGCCATGCGGATGCTCATTTCGATCTCCATTCCGCGAGCGCGCGAAGGGGCCGGGCGGCCGTGGTGCGGCCGCCCGGCCCCCGGCGGTCACTTGCGCGTGTTGCCTGCCGCGTCCTGCGTGATCACCATGTTCTGGACCTCCTTACGCTGGCCCGGCGAGCCCTCGCCCGGGCCCTGGCCGTTGTCGCCGCAGACCCGGTTCTTCTCCTCGTCGGTCATGGGGCGTTCCTTGAACGTCACGTTGTGCGTGCCGGCGTCCTTGTCGTCGGTGACCGAGCCCCCGACGTACCACTCGAAGTGCGGGTCACCGTCGTCCGAGGTCTTCACCCGGTCCCCGTAGTTGATCTGCCAGTGACCGTTGACCTTCAGCATCTCCGTGGAGAGTTCGAGCCAGCCGACGTTGCCGGGCTGGACGTGGTGGGTGTCGCCGTTCCAGGTCCAGGTGCCCTTGTTCCAGACGTGGCCGTAGCTGGCCTCCACCCCGATCTCGATGGCGTCAGTCAGTTTGAACTTGGGGCCGCCGCTGATCCCGAAGCTGTTCGACTCCTCGACGGTGTCGGTGATCTGGTACTGGTGGTCCTGCGGGGCGGTCGTGCAGTTCCAGGCGTATTCGTCGTTCTGCGGGACGTGGAAGTCCGACTGGAACGACTCCTGGCTCTCCGGGACGAACTTGCACCGGTCGGCCTTGTACGGGACGTTCACCCCGGCGTCGGGGCAGGTGTCGAGCAGATCGCCCGTGACCGTGACCACCTTCGCGTTCGCCGGCCCGGCCGGAAGAAGCAGTCCGGCGCCGACCATCGCGGCTCCCGTGAGTGCGACCAGTCCTGCACGTACTCGGTTCATCGAATTCCTCCTCGATGAGTTTTGCTGACACCTCCTTTATAGTCGGAAATGGACATCAGTACTTTAGCTGCCACTTAAGGGCCGCATAATGAATTTTGAGGACACGCCTTTCTGGTTCGCTAATTTAAGCCGCCCTAATGAAATGGCGGCCGGCCGCAAAAAATAATGCCCCCCGCCGTCGCGGGGGGCATTATTTTGCGGCCGGCGTCAGGGGTTCGCGGAGAGCACCGCCGCCCGGGCCGTGGCGGCGTCGGCGGCGTCGAGCGCCAGCCGGGCGAGCTCCTCGCATTCGGCACGCTTATGCGCGGCGAGACGGGCGCGTACGGCGGGCACGCTGCGCGGGCTCATCGACAGCTTCGTGACGCCCAGGCCGACCAGCACCGGCGCGAGGGCGGGATCGGCGGCGGCTTCACCGCACACCCCGACCGGCCTGCCGCCGCGCCCACCGGCGGCCGCGCAGGCCGCGATCAGCTGCAACAGGGCCGGTTGCCACGGATCGAGCAGGTCGGCGAGGGCGCCCGACTGCCGGTCGGCGGCCAGGGTGTACTGGCTGAGGTCGTTGGTGCCGATGCTGAGGAAGTCGGCGACCTCGAGAAGGCGCTCGGCCCGCAGGGCGGCGGCCGGTACCTCGACCATCACGCCGGCCGTGCGCAGGCCGTACGCCCGGGCCCGCTCAACGAAGTCCGCCGCCTCCACGGGGGTCGACACCATGGGGGCCATGACCCACACGTCCGTGGTCGTGCACTCGGCGGCCCGCGCGATCGCCTCCAGCTGGGTTTCCAGGATGTGCGGCTGGTCTCGGGCCACCCGCAGGCCGCGCACGCCGAGCGCCGGATTCGGCTCCTCCGGAAGGCCGAGGAAGGGCAGCGGCTTGTCCGCACCGGCGTCCAGCGTCCGTACGACGACGGTGCCCTCCGGGAAGAGGGCGAACACCTCGGCGTACGCGGCGACCTGTTCGTCCAGGCCGGGCGCGTCCCTGCGGTCCAGGAAGAGGAACTCGGTGCGGAACAGGCCGACCCCGGTCACCCCGTCGAGGTCCGCTCCCCGGAGATCGGCGGCGGACCCGATGTTGACCATGAGGTCGACGGAATGCCCGTCCGCCGTACGCCCGGGGCCGCGCCCGGCGGCGAGCCTGGCCCGCTCGTCGTCCGCCCGCGCGCGTACCTCCGCCGCCTCCTCGTCGCCGACGCCCGCGCGGATCCCCCCGGAGGTGCCGTCCACCGTCACCAGCGTGCCGTCGGGCACGTCGAGGATCCCGGCGCAGCCGACGACCGCGGGCAGGCCGAGCGCCCGCGCGAGGATCGCGGTATGGCTGGTCGGTCCGCCGCGCTCGGTGACCAGGGCGAGCACGGTCTCCGGGTCGAGCCCGACCGTGTCGGCGGGCGCCAGGTCGTCGGCGACCAGCACGAACGGGTGCCCGGGCGCCGGCAGGCCCGGCATCGGCCGGCCGAGAGCGGCGGCGATCGCCCGGTGCGCGATGTCGTCGAGGTCGGCCGCGCGTTCGCCGAGGTACCCGCCGAGCGCGGCGAGAATCTCCCGCTGCCGGTCGAAGGTGATCCGCAGCGCGTGCGGAGCGTCCTCCCCGGCCCGTACGCACTCGGCCACCCCATCCCGCAGGGTCGGATCCGCGGCGATCATCGCCTGCGCGGCCAGGATGTCGCGGGCCTCGCCGGTGGCCGCGCCGGCGCGGGCCCGCAGGTCGGCCTCGGTGGCCTCCAGCGCCCGTACGGCGTCGGCGAGTTCGCGGTCCTGGTCTGTGATGGGGCGGGGATCGGGCAGCGCGGGTGGGGACGCCATCTGCGCCACCGGGCCGGCGGCCAGGCCGGGGCCGACCCCGATGCCCTGGAGGGTCCGCGGCGGCGCGCCGACCGGGACGTCGAGGTCAGGCATCGGCCGCTTCCTCGGCGTCCAGGTCCCGGGCGAGCAGGGCCGCGAGCGAGTCGAGGGCCGCGTCGGCACCCGGCCCGTCGGCCTCGAGGGTGACCTCGGTGCCGTGCCCGGCGCCGAGGGACAGCACGGCGAGCATGCTGGCGGCCGGTACGGCCGGGCCGTCCCCGACTCGGATGCGCACGGGTACGTCCTGGTCGGCGGCGGCCTTGACGAACAGCGCCGCCGGCCTCGCGTGCAGGCCGGTGCGGGAGGCGATGGCCACGGTACGCGTCGACATGTCTGCTCCTCGTCAGGGCTCGATGGTGACCTTGATCGCGGTGCCTTGGGACACGATGTCGATGCCCTTCAACACGTCGGTCAGGGGGAGGTGGTGGGTGATCAGGTCGGTGACGGGCACGGCGCCGGTGGCGATGAGGTCCAGGGCGCGGGCGTTGTGGGCGGGACTGGACCCGTTGGCGCCCACGATCGTCAGCTCCCGGTAGTGCACCAGGTTGGAGTCGCAGGCGATGATCGGGTTGTCCTTGGGCAGCCCGCCGAAGAAGCTGATCCGGCCCTGGCGTGCGGTCATCTGCAGGGCCTGCTCCTGGGCGGCGCCGGAGGCCGCGGCGGTGATCACCACGTCGGCGCCCCGGCCGTTCGTCAGCTTCAGCACCTGATCGACGACGTCGGTGCCGGTCAGCGCGGCGTCGGGGTGCACCCGTTCGGCGGACATGGCCAGGCGTTCGGCGTTGAGGTCGGCCAGGAAGATCCGCGCCGCTCCCCGCGAGCGGGCCAGGCGGACGTGCAGGCAGCCGATCGGCCCGGCGCCGATCACCACCACGTCATCGCCCTCCCCCACCCGGGCCAGCTCCTGGCCGTTGAGGACGCAGGCGAGCGGCTCGGCGACGGAGGCCTCGGCGAACCCGACGCCGTCGGGGATGCGGTTCAGGCCGTCGACGGCCAGAACCTTGGCGGGCACGATGGTGTACTCGGCGAAGCCGCCGTCGTAGTGGTAGCCCATCGACTCCTGGTTCGGGCACACGGTCATGTGCCCGCGGCGGCACTCCTCACAGTGCCCGCAGGGGATCGCGGCGATCACCTGCACCCGGTCCCCGGGCTGCCACCCGGTCACGCCGTCGCCGACCTCGGCGATCTCGCCGGCGATCTCGTGGCCCATGACGCGGGGCGGGCGGATGTGGTGGTGGCCGTACTTGGAGATCTTGACGTCGGTGCCGCAGGTGGAGCAGTTCCGCACCCGGATCTTGACCTCACCGGGCCCCGGCGACGGCTCGGGCGCATCCTCCAGGCGGATGTCTCCGGGGGCGTGGAATCGGGCGACCTTCACTGAGTAACCTCCTGTGCGGCCGGCTGCAGCAGCCGGATCACCTCATCGACGTTCGCGCTCTCTCGCAGCGCGCGGGCACGGTCCGGGTCGAGCAGGATCTGGGCCAGCTCCGAGAGCAGCCGGACGTGCCCGTCACCTTTGGCGGCGATCCCGACGCACAGCTTCACCAGGTGCCCGTCCCAGTCGACTCCGTCGGGGAAGCGCAGCACGCAGATCGCGTCGTGGCGTACGGCGTCCTTGCCTTCGAGCGTGCCGTGGGGAATGGCCACGCCCTCCCCCACGTAGGTCGGGACCGAACGCTCGCGTTCGACCATCGCCTCGACGTACGCGGCGTCGACCGCCCCCACGCCCACGAGCGCGTGTCCGCACTGGCGGATCGCCTCGTCCCGGTCGGCCGCGACCGCGTCCAGGCGTATCGCGGCACGATCGAGCAGGTCAGGCATTGAACTCGCTCCCGTTCTTGATCGCGGTGACCAGGCGGGTCACCGCCGGGTCGCCGAGGAAGACCTGGAAGGTCACGATCGGGGTGTCGGGGGCCGATGCCTTGGCCCGCGCGCCCAGACCGGAGTGGCAGACCACGACGTCGGCGTCGCCGGGGATGGAGTTGACCGGGGTGTGCTCCACCTCGACCGAGAACTTCCGCAGTTCCTTGCGCAGCTGACTGGCCAGCATGACGCTGCTGCCCATGCCCGCGTCGCAGGCCACCACGAGCTTCTTGACGTCCTTACCGTTCATTTTCGTCCTCACGCTTCCTGGGGTTCGGTGCGGGCCGCGGGCCGCTCGACGTCACCGGCCGTGTTCTCCAGGGCCGGCTCCTCACTCACCGCGGCAGTCCCATCTTCGGCGGTCTCCTCCTCGGACTCGGATTCGGCGAGCCGGCCGAAGCCCAGCAGCGCCGAGCCGACGGCGAAGGACACGCCGGCGGCGACGAGCACACCCGCGAAGACGCCGAACCAGCCGCCCTTCGGAGTCTCGGCCGCGTACGCGAAGATGCTGCCCGGCGACGGAGTGGCGACCAGACCCGCGCCGGTGATCATGAAGGTTCCGATGCCCGCGGCGCCGCCGGCGATGGAGGCGAGGATGAGGCGGGGTTTCATCAGGACGTAGGGGAAGTAGATCTCGTGGATGCCACCGAGGAATTGGATGACGATGGCGGCGGGGACGCTCGGCCGTAGCGCCTTGGGGCCGAAGAGGAGGTAGGCGAGGAGGACGCCGAGGCCGGGGCCGGGGTTGGATTCGAGCATGAACAGGATCGACTTGCCGTGGTTGACGGCTTCGGCGACGCCGAGGGGGCCCAGGACGCCGTGGTTGACGGCGTTGTTGAGGAACAGGACTTTGGCGGGTTCGATCAGGACGGAGGCGAGGGGGAGGAGGTGGTGGTGGATGAGCCATTCGACGCCGTGGCCGGCGGCTGAGGTGATGGTGCGGACGATGGGGGCGACGCCCCAGACGCCGAAGACGGCGGCGGCTCCGCCGATGATGCCGGCGGTGAAGTTGTCCACCAGCATCTCGAAGCCGGACTTGGTCCGGTCAGCGGTGAATTCGTCGACCTTCTTCAGCACGTAGGCGGCGAGCGGGCCGAGGATCATCGCGCCGAGGAACATCGGGATCTTGGCGCCGACGACGACGCCGACGGTGGCGACCGCACCGACGACGGCGCCGCGCTGTCCGTGGACCATCCGGCCGCCGGTGTAGCCGATGAGGACGGGCAGGAGCAGGGTGATGATCGGGTCGACCAGGGCGGCGAACTGTTTGTCGGGCAGCCAGCCGGTCGGGATGAACAGGGCGGTGATCAGGCCCCAGGCGATGAACGCCCCGATGTTGGGCATCACCATCCCGGCCAGATAGCCACCCAGACGCTGAATCTGGGCCTTCACGCCGGTACCGGTGACGGCGGGGGTATACGCAGTGGCCATGAAGGGCCTCCTAATGAATCGAGATCTGCGTAACGTCGATCAGGCGATGAGCGACCGGCCGAGGTCCGGACGCGTATGGATGCGGACGATGTCGCGCCGGATGTCCTCGGGGCGCGGCATCCGGCTGGCGGGCAGGCACACGGCGGCGGCCCCCCACGCCAGCCCTTCGGCGAGTGCCGAGGCCCCCCGAGCTCCGGCGGCAAGGAATCCGGCGAGCAGCGCGTCGCCCGCGCCCACGGTGCTCCGCGGCGCGGCGACCGGCGCCTCGCCGATCGTCACTCCTTCCTCTTCGACGAGCACGGCGCCGTCGGCGCCGAGACTCGCGAGCACGGTCCGGGCGCCGCGATCGCGCAGCTCCTCCGCCGCCTCGATGACGTCGCCCAGGCTGCCGACCGGGCGCCCGACGGCCTCGGCCAGTTCCTCGCGGTTGGGTTTGACGAGAACGGGCTTCGCCTCCAACGCCGCGAGGAGGGCGGGACCGCTGGTGTCGACGGCGACCCGCACCCCCGCGGCGGTGAAGAACTCACACAACCGGGCGTAGATCTCGGTGGGCACGCCCGGCGGCAGGCTGCCGCACGTCACCACCCAGCTCGCGCCTTCGGTCGCGGCGAGCACCATGTCGGCGACGGCGTCCAGCTCCGCCCGGGACAGGGGCTCGCCCGGTTCGTTCAGCTTGGTGACGACGCCGTCGGGCTCGACGATCGTCACGTTCGAACGGCTCCGGCCGGCCACCGGCACCGCGCGGAGCGGTATGCCGTCGGTTTCCAGCAGGTGGACGAGCTGATCCCCGTCCGCCCCGCCCGCGGTCACGACCGCGACCGTCGGCACGTCGTTCGCGAGCAGCGCGCGGGAGACGTTGACCCCCTTGCCGCCCGGGTCGAGCCGTACGGAGGTGGCACGGATCACCGCACCGGTGACGAGGCGGTCTACCTCGATCGTGCGGTCCAGGCTCGGGTTGAGCGTCAGCGTGACGATCACGTGTTGGTTCACCGCCGTTTCGTCTTTGTTTTCATGTGTTTACGCCCAACTGCGTGGGGTCGTCAAGGGGTCAGGGCATACGTCTTCCCTGTGGGGAGGCGGCGATGCATCGAGCCCGGGGCCCGTCACCTGCCGGTCCGCGCGGGGACAGGGGTGTCCATCACCGGGGAGGCGGCGCCGGCGTCATCGCGCTACGGCGCCGCGGCCGGCGCGCTCGCATTGCTTGAAGCGCAGGGCATCGCATGGGCGCGAGAGTGGCAGCAGAGAGTCGCGGAGTGCGTCGCCGATGCGGGAGTGGCAGCAGAGCGTCGCGGAGTGCGTCGCCGATCAGCGCTCGCGGGCGCCGTACACGCGGAGGATGCTCTGGCGGAGCGCCGCCGCCGTCCGCGCGGTGGTCATGCGGCCGGCGGCGACCTCGCCACCGGCCGCGTGTCCGAGCGCGATGGTCGCGGAGACCAACCAGACCGGGTCGAGGGCACGGTCGAACTCGCCGTTGTCCTGGCCACGCCTGATCAGCCGTTCCAGGCGCTCGACGATCGGGAGATGCAGGCGGTCGGAGTCCTCTTGGTCGATGGCGGTCACCGAGGGGTGCAGGAGCAGCGGGTACCGGTCGAACAGCCGCCAGGTGACGTCCAGCCAGCCCAGCAGCGCCTCGGTGACGGTGCCACCGTCCACGTCGGCGGCGTCGAGGGCGGCGACGGCTTCGCCGGTGATGCGGTCGACGACCGCGGCGACCAGCAGCGGCCGGGACGGGTAGTGGGCGTACACGGTCTGGCGGGTGACACCGGCCGCCGCGGCGACCTGTTCCACCTTCGCGTCCGGATGCCGGCCGAGCACCTGGACGGCGGCGTCGAGTACGGCGGCGGCACTGCGCTCGGCGTCCGAACGCCGCCGGCGGCGCCGCTCACCGGTTTTCTCTGACACGTTGTCTAATCTATCGGATCGGGTTAACGTAGACACCGTGTCAAAGATAAGTCGACGCAGGGAGATCCGATGACACCCCGTACCGATCTGACCGGCTATCTGACCCGCTACCCGCAGGAGGCAGGGCTTGGCGACGAGGACCCGGCGACCGTACTCGACCGCTACCACACGCCGGACTACGAGCTGGTCAACGACGGTGTGCTGCTGGACCGGGAGCGGCTGCTTAACCACATCGGCCCGGCCCGCAAGCGGGCCGCAAGCCTCCGCGTCGAGGTGGAGCAGGCGCTGGTGGACGGCGACCAGGTCGCCGCCCGGTACCGGCTGATCGCGGAGCTGCGAAAGGGCGGCACGATCAGGACGGAGATCTACCTGTTCGGCGAGCTCGCCGCCGACGGCCGACTGCGCCGCGCCGTCCAGGCCACACGGACCATCCCGTCCGAATAGACCAACGCCCTGGGAAGAAAATGGCGTGCGTGCTGCGGAGCGGATATCTACGCTGCCGGGCGTGACCCTCCGCATAGAGCAGCCAGGCGACCGAGAAGCCGTGCGGAACCTTCATCTGCGCGCGTTCGGCGATCACGGGAAGACGGTGGCCGAACTGGTCGACGCGCTCCGGGCGACTGTCGAATCAGAGGAGCCGCTCTCGCTCGTCGCGGAAGACGCAGGCCAAGTCGCCGGGCACGTGATGTTCACCCGCAGCCTGCTCGATGCTCCGCGGCGGCTGGTCGAGGTTCGGGTACTCAGCCCGCTGGCCGTACGGCCCGACCGCCAGGGGCGGGGCATCGGCTCCGCGCTGGTCCGACGCGGCCTGAAGGTCATGGCCGAGCGATCCGTCCCGGTCGTTTTCCTGGAAGGCTCGCCGGACTACTACGCCCGCTTCGGGTTCACCGCCGGCGGCGAGCAGGGTTTCCGCAAGCCGTCCCTGCGCATTCCCGACGCGGCCTTCCAGGCAATCCGGCTTCCGGCCTACGAGCCATGGATGACCGGGACACTGGTCTACGCGGAAACGTTCTGGCGACATGATGCCGTAGGCCTGCGGGATTCCGACGCTTAGCACTCCAGCAATAGATCGTTACCTGGCACCTGCTAGATGGCGGTCGATCCATGCGGTGATGGCCGCCGCGGTGTCTTCTGGAGTTCGCTGCTGGTGTCGACGCGGTCGGCGATGTTGCGGCGTAGCCATTGACCGAATTCGACTTGTTCTTCAATGTCGCGGCTTCGCCAGGGAGGGCGGGCGTTGATGCGGGCGCGCCGCAGCTCATCCGGGCAGTCGAGGACGATGAAATGGATGTCCCCGATCCAGCGGCGGGCGGGAAGCTCCTGGAGGTGCGTGGGGATGAACGGCCCGAGCAGTACGGTGGGCATCCCCGACTGGGCGACGCCGTGAGCAACGGCCAGCCATGCGTCACGGAATGCGGGCCAGTCGATCGGCCGGCTGCCGCTGAGCGCGCCTGCGGCGTCCATGAGCAAGTCGGCGTCGAAGGTGACACAGCGGCCTTGCAGCCTGCGGGCGAGCCCGGCGAGGACGGCGGTTTTACCCGAGCCGGAAGCGCCGGTGACGACGAACAGCGGCCCGGGTGCGGCAACGTCATCCGCGCGGCCGCACTCGGGGCAGACGGCGTGCCCGTTGCGCGGCTCCATGGCGACCGGCGTTTCGCAGGACTGGCAGTAGTGCACCTGCACAGCATGCCGCGCGGGGCTAGAAGGAGCGCGCAATCCGTGTCCGACTTCTCATCGTCAGCAGGACCGTCGCCCGGTCCCGCTACGGGCTGACGCCGCTGTCCACTGACGAGATCGGCACGATCGTCGACGACGGCATCGACATGTGGATGCGCTGCTACCGCGGTACGGCCAACGGCGGGCCCCTTCACGCGCTCGCGCCACCCACCCGGCCCGACGTCACAGTCGACTGCCATACCGCCGGGTTGACGGCATAAGAGGCGGGAATGTGACCTGGTGAGCGCATTGATCGGGGGATCATTGTCATGGCTACGTACATGCTGCTCTGCAAGTGGACGGACCTGGGACGCCGCGAGGTGGCGACGCTGCCCGACCGGGTCACCGAGGTCACCAAGAGTTTCGAGGAGACGGGCGGGAAGGTCCTGGGCGCCTACCTGAGCATGGGGCGGTACGACCAGGTCGTCCTCATCGAGGCACCCGACGATGAGGTCGCCGCCAAGTTCGCCGTCTTCGTCGCCGGGCGTGGCTTCGCCGAGACCGAGACGTTGCGCTGCTTCTCCATGAACGAGATGCGCGGCCTCATCTAGACCAATCGGCGGCGCTCGCGCCTCGCCGCGCGGTCACCCGGCGCGAGCCGCCATGTGCGGCGCGCCGGGCGACGCGTGCGGTTCAGGCGCGCCGGGTGGCGAACGGCCCGCCTGCGCCGAATGCCAGTTTGGCGAAGCGTTCGCCCATGCGGCGGTGCGTGGCGGCGTCCGGGTGGAGCTGGTCGGGTAGCGGCAGCTCGGCGGAGTCCGCCTCTCCGTAGAGTTCGCGGCCGTCGAGGTAGTGCAGGTGAGGGTCGTCGGCCGCACGCTGCTTCACGATGCGGGAGAGCTCCTCGCGGATGACGTTCAGGGTCAGTTTGCCGGCGGCGACCTCCGCGGGGTCGCCGCCGGCCCGCAGCCGCAGCCTTCCCTCGCTGAGGCTGCTGAAGTCCGGGAGGGTGGGGCCGGGGGTGTCCTCGTGGATGGGGCAGAGGACCGGCGAGACCACGAGCAGGGGCGTGGTGGGGTGGCCTTCGCGGATGGTGTCGAGGAAGCCGTGCACGGCCGGGGTGAACGCGCGCAGGCGCATCAGGTCGGTGTTGACCAGGTTGATGCCGAGCTTGACGCTGATCAGGTCCGCGGAGACATCGCGCATGGCGCGGGCGGTGAACGGGTCGAGCAGGGCGCTGCCGCCGAAGCCCAGGTTGATGAGTTCCGCGTCGCCGAGGGAGGCGGCCAGCGCCGGCCAGGTCGTGGTGGGGCTCTCGGCGTCGGAGCCATGGCTGATCGAACTGCCGTGGTGCAGCCACACCCGGCGGCTCCCCTGCGGCAGGGGCTCGACGGGGGCGTCGGTGCGCAGGGCGACCAGCTGGGTGATCTCGTTGTACGGCAGCCAGATCTCGACGTCCTTCAGCCGCTCGGGCAGATCGGTGAACCGGACGGTGCCGACCGGGCCGGGCCGGGTCTCCCCGGACCTGGTGATCATGTCCACCACCATGACGTTGCCGCCGGTCACGCCGGCCCGGCCCGCCAGGCGGCCGTCGACGAGCAGGTCGTACACGCCGTCCGGACGGGGCGGGGCGCCCTCGTAGGCCATCTTGGTGCGGAGCGCGTCCAGCTCGACGACGGTGGCCCGGGTGCGGAACACCACCCGTACGCCGGAGGGCTGGGCCTCCGCCATGGTCAGCTGCCCATCGGCGCCCTGCGCGCGGGCCCGGGCGGGCAGCCGGTGCGGCAGCACGCCGTGCTCGGTGCGCTCCACCTCGAGCGCGCCGCGCAGGAGCTCCGCGGTGACGGGCGTGGTCATCCAGTCCCCGGGCGCGGCGTCGTCCTGATGGTTCACGATTTCCATCCCTCGATCTCTACGGCGGTGGGTCACCAGTCGCCGGGGAGCCGGCCGCCGTACCAGCGCTCGATGAGCTGACGGGCGATCGAGACGCGGCCGGGCAGGCGGATCTCCTCCGACTCCGTCGCGGCCTTCAGCTCCTCGCGGGTGTACCAGCGGGCGCCGCTGATCTCGTCCTCGTCGATGCGGATCTCCTGCCCGGGGTCGGCCGTCGCGAAGAAGCCGATCATCAGGCTGCGCGGCAGCGGCCAGGGCTGGCTGCCGAGGTAGCGGCAGTCGCGTACGACGACGCCGACCTCCTCCTGGACCTCGCGGGCGACCGCCTGCTCCAGCGACTCGCCGGGCTCGACGAACCCGGCGAGGATCGACACGCGGTCCGCCGGCCACCGGGTGCCGCTCGCGAGCAGGATCCGTTCGCCGTCGTGCACCAGCATGATCACGGCGGGGTCCGTACGCGGGAAGTGCTCGGATCCGTCGACCGAGCAGATCCGGGTGTGGCCCGCCGAGGCGAGCCTCGTGAGCGCCCCGCAGCGCGGGCAGTGCGTGTGGGTCGCGTGCCAGTTCTGCAGGGCGACGGCCTGGGTGAGCAGCCCGGCGTCCCGGTCGCTGAGCGCGGCCCCCACGCGACGCAGGTCGGCTGGGTCGGAGCCCTCGATCGCGGGCAGCGGGGCGGACACCGCGAAGTGGGCGACCCCGTCCGCGTCGACCCCGAGCAGGTAGCGCTCGCCCTCCGGGGCCTCCCCCGGGCCGAGGAGGACCAGGGCGGGCCCCGGCCGGACCAGCGCGGTGCCGCGCTCGACGACCAGGACGCGGGTCCGCGGGTCGGCCCACGCGTCGGCCAGCCAGGGATCGTCGCGGCGGCGCTCCCCCACGCGGTCGAGCGTGCTGCGGGAGAGCGCCAGCCAGTCGAGTGCTTTTAGGGGTTCGGTCACTGCGGGGCCCTCTCTCAGAGGCTGATGGCGAACTCGTCCCAGAGGTACGCGGCGGCCTCCGCGCCCTTGAGCAGGAGCGGCATCTCGACCTTCTCGTTGGGCGCGTGGATGCGGTCCTCGTCCAGCCCGACGGCGACGAACACGAGCGGCGATTCCAGGGTGTCGGCGAGGTCGGCCTCCGGGCCGCTGCCGCCCTCGCGGGTGAACAGCACCTCCGTGCCGAACGCCTTCTCCATCGCCCGCTTGGCCGCCAGCACGCCGGGCGAGTCGATCGGCGAGAAGCACGGCCGCACGCCCGGGCCCGGAACGCGGACCTCGCCACGGATGCCCGGCGGGGTGTGCTCGGCGACGTACGCGCGGAACGCCTCGTGCACCTGGCGCGGGTCCTGCCCGGCGACGAGCCGGAAGGACAGCTTGGCGTGCGCCTCGCGGGGCACGATCGTCTTGCCGCCGGGGCCGGTGTGGCCGCCCCACATGCCGTTGATCTCGGCGGTCGGCCGGGCCCAGATGCGCTCCAGGGTGGTGAAGCCCGCCTCGCCGTGCGCGGCGCCGGACCCGCCCGCCGTCGCGAGCCACTCCTGCTCGTCGAAGGGGAGCTTGGCGTACAGCGCCCGCTCCTCCTCGGTGAGCTCCACGATGCCGTCGTAGAAGCCGTCGAGGGTGACGCGCTCCCCCTCGTCGTGCAGGCCGGCGAGCAGCGCCGTCATGGCGTGCAGCGGGTTCGGCACCGCGCCGCCGAAGGAGCCGGAGTGCAGGTCGATCGACGGGCCGTACAGCGAGACCTCCACCTCGCTGAGGCCGCGCATGCCGGTGCACATCGACGGGACGTCCGCGGACCACATCGTGGTGTCGCTGATGACGATCGCGTCGCAGGCCAGGCGGTCCTTCTTCGCCTTCAGCAGGTCGGCGAAGTGCGGGGAGCCGGACTCCTCCTCGCCCTCGATCAGCATCTTGACCGTGACGGGCGGGGCCGTACGGCCGCTCGCCGCGAGGTTCGCCCGCAGCCCGAGCGTGTGGAAGAGAACCTGGCCCTTGTCGTCGGACGCGCCCCGGCCGATCAGCTGCTCGCCCTTCTCCACCGGGGAGAACGGCGCGGTCTCCCACTCCGCGAGGGGCTCGACCGGCTGCACGTCATGGTGCCCGTACACGACGACCGTGGGCGCGTCGGCGTCCTCGGCCGGCCACTCGGCGAACACCGTCGGCAGGCCCCCGGTCTCCCAGACCTCCACGGTCGGGAAGCCGGTGCCGCGCAGGTGCTCGGCCAGCCACTCGGCGGAGCGCCGTACGTCGTCGCGCCGCTCCGGGTCTCCGGAGATCGACGGAATCGCCAGCCACTCCTTCAGCGCGTCGAAGAACCCGCTCGCATTCGCATCGATGTAAGCACGTACGTCCATGAGCAGCTTTCTCGCAGGAAAAAGGTCCTCTGGCACTCTAGTCCGGTGACCGTCTACATCGATCGCCCCCTCTGGCCCGCGCGTGGTCGTCTCTGGTCGCACATGGTCAGCGACGTGTCGTACGACGAGCTGCACGCGTTCGCCGATCGGCTGGGCGTGCCGCGCCGGGCGTTCGACCGGGATCACTACGACGTGCCGGCGGAGGTGTACGACGCGGCGATCGACCTTGGCGCGACGCCGGTCGGCTCCCAGGAGCTGCTCTCACGGCTCATCGCCGCCGGCCTGCGCCGCCGGAAGGTCAGGCGCGGCCCAGCGGCATGAGCTCGGCCTCGATCTTCGTCGAGCCTCCGGCCGGGCCGGTCCGATCGCGAGAAGGAACCCGGTGCTCCGACTCGCCACGCGCCCGCCCGGTCAGCGTCCTTGGAGCCGTCGCAGCCGGTCCGCGGCCCTGGAAAGGCCCGCGTCCGCGGCGCGCCGGTACCACTGGGCGGCCTGGTGAGCGTCGCTGTTCTCCAGCATTCCACCGAGGTTGAGCATCCCCATGGGCTCACCGGCCTCGGCCGAACGGCGGTACCACTCAAGCGCGTCGGCGGCGCGACCGGTGTCGGAGAGGATGTTGCCGAGGTTGTTCATCGCCTGGGGGTTGTCCGCCTCGGCGGCCCTGCGGTACCACTGCTCGGCCTCCGGCAGACGCCCGCCCGCCTCCGTGAGCTGGGCGAGGTTGTACATGGCGCTCGCATCGCCGGCGTCGGCGGCACGGCGGAGCCACCGCTCGGCCTCGGCCGTGCGCCCGCTCTGCAGCAGGAGCGTGCCCAGCACGAGCATGCCCGTCGGATCGCCCTGCTCCGCGGCGGCGCCGAGCCACTTCTCGGCCTCGGGCAGGTCGTTCCTGTCGACCGCGTCGAACGCCACGGCGACCATGGAGGGCGCGTAGCCGCGCTCGGCGGCCTGCCGATGCCACGTCCGCGACTCCTCCTGATCGCCCGCCTTCACCGCGAGAACGGCGAGGTTGTGCATCGCGACCGCGCTGCCCGCGTCGGCGGCGCGGCGGAACGCCTCCGTGGCCTCGGCGGTGCGCCCCTCCGCGAGGAGGCTCGCACCCTGGCGGATCATGGCATCGGCGTCGCCGGACTCGGCCCCATGATGATCTTTCACCGCGGCGGTGTCGAACTGCGGGTTCGCGGTCATGTCGAGGATGGTCCGGATGAGCGGTCCCATCCCCGGCACGCTCGGGACCGCGGCAGCGGCGGAGTCGGTCGCGGCCTCGTCGTGCTTACGGAACAACGGCATGGCCGCCTCCCTTTCCGTCGGAATCGGTCTTCGGGCCGGCGCCGGAGGGTCCGCGCACGGCCAGGTCCCAGTCGAACTCCCACGCCCGGACGGTCCCGTCGGCTCCGGCGGAGAACGCGACGTTCTCGCCGGGGCCCAGCACGACGTCGTTGACGCTCCCGGTGTGCCCGGTGAGCGCGCGGAGGCATCGGCCGCTGGTAACCCCCCACACGCGGATGGTGGAATCGTCCCCGCACGAGACGACGAAGCGGCCGTCGCCGGTCGGCCGGGCCGCCCTCGCGTTGCCGCGGGGGGATTCCAGCACCCGGACGCACTCGCCCGTCGCGATGTCCCAGACGCGGATCGTACGGTCGTCGTACCAGCCGGTCGAGAGCAGGAACCGCCGGTCGGCGCTCGCCTCGAGCGCGTGGATCGCGTGCGTGTGCCCCCGGAACACCCGCGGGCGCCGCCGGTCATCGAGGTCCCACAGCCGGATGGCATTGTCGGAGCCGCTCGTCGCGGCGAGGCGGCCGTCCGGATCGAGCCACAGCGTGGTGGTCATGTCGTGGTCCGCTTCGAGGGTTCTCAGGCACTCGCCGGATTCCATGTCCCACAGCCGGACGGTGTCGTCGCCGCCCCTGACCAGGGCCAGCCGTCCATCCGCCGTGAAGCGTGCCGAACCGGCGCCGAGCGTGAGCCGGAGCGAGGCGAGGCGGTCGCCCGTCGTGACCGACCACACGTCGAGGGAGCCGTCCGGGTTCGCCAGCAGCAGGCGCCGCCCGTCGGGGGTCAGCTCGACCGGTCCCCACGAGTTCGGCAGATCGCCGATGATCAGTTGGCTCTCGCCGGTGCGGGCGTCGAGGACGTGGCTGGTGCGGTCGCCCAGTCTGACCGCCAGCGCCGCCCCGTCGGCCGAGCAGGCGAGGCCGACGACGGTGGCGTCATAGGACGCGACGACCCGCGGCGACCAGCCCGCGCGCAGCGTGGTGCGGACGACGCCGCGTTCGCGTCCCAAGGCCCGCCACGCCGCCAGAACCTCCGGCGTCCGCTCGTGGCCCTGCGTCGCGCGCGCCCGGGTGAGGACGTCGAGGGCCTCGGGCAGGCGCCCGGTGGCCCTGGCCCGTTCGGCCTCGCCGACCATCGCGGTCACCCTGCGCTGGGAATCGGTGAGCTCCGCGTGCCGACGCGGTCGGCTGAGCCGGGGCGGTGCGGCGTAAGGGGCGGGCAGCCGCCACCACCGCGCCGTACCGTCCTCACCCGCCGACAACGCCCGGCCGCCGCCGGGCGGCAGCACGACGGCGGCCACCCTGCCCGAGTGGCCGCGGTGGCTGCGCAGGCACCGGCCGGTCGCGACCTCCCACAGCCGGACCACGCCGTCGCGTCCCCCGGTCAGCAGCAGCCGCGCATCGTCGCTCAGCGCGAGGCTCTCCGCCGAGCAGGCGATGGCGCGGACGCACTCGCCGCTCTCCACGTCCCACACGCGGACCTCCCCGACGTGGGCGGTGGCGGCGGTTCTCCGGTCGGCGGCGAGATGGATCGGGACGTCCAGCTGATCGCTGGCCGGCAGAACCCGCCGGTCGCGGCCGGCGGCCGCCTCCGGCACGCAGGCGATCCCCTCCTGCGTACGGAAGAGCATGAGGCCGCCGTCGGAGCTCACCTCGACCGGTCCCCGCAGGTAGCCCTCGACGACGTGCCGGGCCTGGCCGTCGCCGACCGCCCACACCACGACCGTGCCGTCGCTGGTTCCCGCGGCGACGCTGCCCGCGTCCAGTGCCAGGCGCAGCGACCGTACGACCGTGTCGCCCGAGCGATAGTGCGGTGTGAAGGTCCGAAGGTCGCGGCCGTTCCTCAGATCCCAGAGCCGGACGAGCTGGTCCGAGCCGACGCCGACCGCGTAGCGGCCGTCGGCGCTGATGTCGACGGCATGCGTCGCCCCCGCCGGCTCCAACAGGCATCGGCCGGTCGCGACCTCCCACAGCCGCACCGTCCCGTCGCAGGCCGTCAGCGCCAGCCGCCCGTCGGGGGTGAGACGGATCTCAATGCCGGGCGGCGACCGGCGGACACGCTCACCCCGCCACGACTCCGCCCACTGCTCGTAGACGTACCAGGGGATGCGGCGGATCTCGGGCTCGTCCGACGGAGTTTCGCCGCGTTCGCGATGAACCTCGGTGAGCAGATCCAGCCGGGAGCGGCCCGCGTCGGCGTGGACCGTCTCGAGGTCGGCGACGAGGTCCTCGTCGGTGATGGCGCCGCGCCGCCATCGGAGCAGGCCCAGGTTGTAGATGGCCTCGGGGTGTCGCGGGTCGGCTGCCAACGCCGCCGCGAACGACTCCTCGGCCTCGGCCGGCCGCCCGAGGTCGAGCAGCGACAACGCGCGATTGTTGAGCTCGCCCGCCCGCAGGTCGGCGGGGCGTGGTTCGGGGCGCGGGTGGTCGTGACCGGCGATCCGGCGGTAGAGAGCCCGCAGCTCGGTGGCGACGTCGGCCATGGAACGGGGACGGTCCTCCGGCCGCTGCGCGAGGCAGCGTTCGAGCAGCTCCGCGACGCCCTCACACATCGCCGGCAGTCCTGCCTCGCCCGGTCCTTCGGCCCGGTAGGCGGCGAGCGCCTCACCGGCGACGGACCCCAACATCCAGGTCACTCCGCCGGTGAACATCTCCAGCACCGAGACCGCGAAACTGTAGACGTCGGTCCGCCGGTTCAGCGGCAGCCCTTCCGCTTGCTCCGGCGACGCGTACGCCCTGGTCATCCCGCCGGTCGACACGAGCACGCTGGCATCGGCGCGGGCCGGTCCGTCCCCCGCGCCCGCAGCCGCGGCGCGGTTCGGTCCGTCGCCCACCCCCGCAGCCGCGGTGCGGGCGCGGGCGAGCCCGAAGTCGGTGACCTTCGCGGTCCCGTCATCGTCGATGAGGACGTTGGCCGGCTTCACGTCCTGGTGGACCAGGCCACGGTCGTGTGCGTGCTGCAGCCCCCACGCGGTCTGGATCGCCAGGTCCAGGATCCGGATCTGGGCCCGGCGATCGTCACCGGCGTAGAGGCTGTGATCGTCGATGCGGTCCCGCAGGCTGCCGCCGGGGACGTATTCGGCGAAGACCCGTGGGATGCCGCCGAGCACGCGCACGTAGTGGCAGGAGCACACGTTCGGGTGCAGGCCCAGCGACACCCAGGTCTCGGCCTCCGTGACGAACAGGTTCCGCCCTCCGGGGGTGCGGAACATCTCGGGCCGGGGGCACTTCACCGCCAGGTCCGTGTCCCATCGCAGGTGCCGAACCCGGTAGACCAGGCCCATTCCACCGCTGGAGTGGACGTGCGTCACCTCGTACTGGTCCGCGATGACGTCCCCGACTCGCCAGACCGGCGGAACCTCGCCCATGTCAGGCGGCGCGGAAGTCGTCCAGCGCCGCGAAGTCACGGTCGACCACCGCGGACGCGATGACGCTCCGTACCCATTCCCGCGCCTTCGTCAGCGGGTGGCTCGGAATCAGGGAATCCCACTCGGGCGCGTCGCTGGGCTCGTAGGGGAGTTCCGGGGCGTAGGGATGCGACATCCGGCCGGTGGCGATGCCACGCCGGATCAGCACCGTCGTCTCACGTATGCCGCTGATGTCCCACTCCTCGAACTGCCCCCGCAGGATCACCGTACGAGACGCCTTGGCCAGCACGAACGACGCTCGGAAGAGCCGTCCGGTGGGAGAGGAGGGCAGGGGCTCGGCGACGAGCGAGTACAGGGTTCGTACCCCGTCCAGGGAGACGATGTCCGCCTCCACCAGCCGCGGCGACCGGCTTCCCCGCCCGTCCCCCGTCGCGGCGTGCGCGCGCGCCAGTTCACGGCGGAGCGTATCCAGGTTTTCAAGCCAGACCGGGGTGGGCGGCAGCGCGTCCCGGACGTTCAGCACGACGGCGTCACGCGTTTTCGGGTCGAACCATCGGCCTTCCTCGCGCGACTCGAACCCGGACGTGTCGAAGGTGATGACGGGGGCGGACCCGGCGGGAGCGGCGGGAGCGGCGGGAGCGGACGGGGCAGAACGCTGCTCCAGAGCCTCCCGCGTGCGGGCGAGCTCGGTTCGCGCCTGCTCGTCGCCCGTGTCGGCGGCCTTCTGGAACCACTGCGCTGCCTTAGCCGCGTCCCCTCCCTTCCGCAGAAGGAGCCCGAGGTTGAACATGGCGTCGACGTTCCCTTCGTCGGCCGCCTTGCGATACCAGTGCTCGGCCCTCTCCGCGTCTCCCTGACGTTCCATCGAGCGTCCGTAGCGGTTCATCGCGCGCACGTTCCCGCTCCTGGCCGCCCTGTGGTACAGGCCCTCGGCCTCGTCGGGCCGGCCCAGGTCCGAGAGCGTGCGGGCCAGTCCCCACACCGCGTCCTCGTCGCCACCATCGGCGGCCTTGCGGTACCACTCCTCGGCCTCGGCATGGTCCCCGCGCTGCCCCAAGGTGTAGGCGACGTTGTAGGCGCCGAGGACGTCCCCCGTGGCGGCGGCCTTGCGATACCACTCCTCGGCTCCCGCGGAGTCATCCCGCTTGCCCAGCAGGACGCCGTACCAGTTCATCGCCTCGACGTTCCCCGCCTCGGCTGCCGCGCTGAAAAGCCTCTCCGCCTCGGAGAGATCGCCCTGCTTGTTGCGTTCGATCCCCAGGCGCAGCATCTCCTCAGGTGTCACGAACGCCAACCTAACAGACGAAGATGTCTTTATAGCGACGAGCCGCCGTGGGGGCCGACGAGGACGGATCGATGCCGAAATTCGGCGACGGCATGGTGCCGGCTGGAGTCCGCGAGCGCTCCTGGAACGACGGCCGGGCAAGTGGATCGGCTGTCCGGCCAGGGCCCGCGAGCGACGATGGTCAGGCGCGGCCCAGCAGCATGAGCTCGGTCTCGAGGTTGTGGCGGGCGGCGGCCTCCCAGCGCTCGCGGCCCGGTGCCGTACGGAACAGCGCGGGCGCGTCGAGCAGGGCGCGCAGCACGTCGGCGCGGCCCTGCCGGAACGCCTCGTCCGGGATGGCGGCGTACTCCTCGCGCACGGCCGCGGCGTACGCGGCGTAACGCTCCGGGTCGGCGGCCAGGATCGCCAGGTCGGCGTCGTTGAGGACGGCGCCGTTGCGGTCCCCGGGCTCGGGGTCGTGCGCCGCGGTCATCCGGACCAGCCGGGCGACCTCCGCCACCGTCTCGGCCGGCAGGTCGGTGTCGGCGAGCATGCGCTCGGCGAGGACGGCGCTGCGCTCCTCGTTGTCGGCGTGCAGCGGCTGGTAGACCGCGTCGTGGAACCACGCCGCGAGGCGTACGACGTCGGCGTCGCCGGCCTCGCCGGCCAGCTCGTCGATCCGGTCGAGGACCTCGGCGAGGTGCTCGGCGGTGTGGTAGCGGCGGTGCGGCTCCTCGTAGCGGCGGATCAGGTCCGCGCCGAGGACCTCGGGGCCGGGCCACCGGGTGAGCAGACTCATCACACCGCCCTCGCGGTCCAGCGTCCGCCGGACCTGTCGATGGTGATGGGGTGGTCGAAGCACGCGCTGATCCGGTCGGTGGTCAGCACGTCGTCGGCGGGCCCGGAGGCCAGCACCCGCCCCTGCCGCAAGAGGATCGCGTGGGTGGTGCTGGCGGGCAGCTCCTCGAGGTGGTGCGTGACGAGGACGCTGGTCAGCGACGGCTGCGCGCGCCGCAGCTGGTCGATGGAGGTCAGGAGCTGCTCCCGGGCGGCGACGTCGAGGCCGGTGGCCGGTTCGTCGAGGAGGAGCAGGCTCGGCCGGGGAATGAGGGCCCGGGCGATCAGGGTGCGCCCGCGTTCGCCGTGCGAGAGCGTCGGCCAGCGGGCGTCGCGACGGGCGGTCAGGCCGAGCAGGTCGATCAGCTCGTCCGCACGGTCGAACTGCTCCGGCGTGGGCTTCCAGTGCGGCACGAGCTCGATGGAACCGGTCGCGCCGGTCAGGACGACCTCGTGGACCGTACGGGCGGACCGGAGCGGGTGGTGCGGGTTGACGTGGCCGATCCAGGCGCGCAGCTCGCGGACGTCGATCCGGCCGAGCCGGTGGCCGAGGATCTCCACCTGCCCGCTCGTCGGATGCTGGTAGGCGCCGACGAGGCTGAGCAGCGTGGACTTCCCCGCGCCGTTGGCGCCGAGGAGGGCCCAGTGCTCGCCCTCGTGGACGGTGAGCGACACGTCGTCGAGCAGCGCCCGGTGATCCCGGACGAAGCGCACGTCTTCCACACGCAGCACAGGAGTCATCGAGAGCGAGCGTACGGCACCCCCGAAGCGACGCGCCTGGCGAGGGGACGGCCAGCGGACGTCGCGCCAGCGGGCGTTGCACCGACGGGCGACGCGCCTGGCAAAAGGACGGCCGACAGTCGTTGTGCCGGAGGCCGACACGCGCGGGGGTGGCTTGTTGCGCCCGGCGGCCGGCCGCGCCACTATGGTCACTCGATCGACTTAGGTAAGCCTAACCTCACTGCTCGGGAGACTCGTGCGGCTCTACATCGTGGCGGGCAAGCGGACCGACTCCGTCGTCCACGGCTTCCTGCCCGCGGCGGCCTCGCTCGGCCTCGACGTCACCCTGCTCACGGACCGGCCCTGGCCGGAGGAGACGGTGCGGTGCGACGTCACCGACTTCCGGGCCATTGTCGACGCCATCTCCCGGCGCGAGGCCCCTGCCGCGATCTTCTCCAACAGCGACCACCTGCAGGCGCCCACCGCCCTGGCCGCCGAGTACTTCGGGCTGCCGGGCAAGGACTGGCGCGCCGCGCTCCGCACCAAGAACAAGGCGCTCATGCGCCGCGCGCTGGGCGGCGTCTTCGCCGTCGAGCTCCTACCGGGCCAGGAGTCCCCCGCCCTCACCGACGCCCCGTACCCGCTGGTGGTCAAGCCGCGCGAGGGCGTCGCCAGCGAGGACGTCTTCCTCGTCGGGGACGCGGCCGAGCTCGCCGCGCGCTGCCGCGAGATCTGGGACCGGCGGCAGGGCGCGCTCGTCGCCGAGGAGTACCTCCCCGGCGACCTGCACACCCTGGAGACGCTGAACGGCCGGGTCCTCGGCGGGTTCCGTACGACGCTGTCGCCTCCGCCGCACTTCATCGAGGAGCGCCTCGAGTGGGCGCCGCCACCGTACGCCGGCCAGGTCCTGGACGCGCTCCATCGACTCGGGGTCGGCTTCGGCGCCTGCCACACCGAGTACGTCGCCCACGAGGGCCGGGCGCGGATCGTCGAGGTGAACTACCGGATCATCGGCGACCACTGCGACTTCCTGCTCGGCGAACTGCTCGGCGTGCCAGTCTTCGAATGGGTGCTCCGCGCCCACCTGGGCGAACCGACGCCCGAGCCGCCGGCCGCCACCGGCCACGCGGCGGTCGACTCGGTGATCGCGGACCGGTCCGGCACGCTCACGGCGGCGCCCGAACGGCAGGAGTTCGAGGAGGACGGCGTGCGGGTGGCCTACTGGCCGGTCCACGCGGCCGGTGACGTCATCGCGCGGAGCCGCACCAACCGGGACTATCTCGGTACGATCCGCGCCGTCGGCCCGGACGCCGCCCGCGTCGACGCCGCGATCCGGCGGTTCCGCGCGCGGCATCGCTGGGAGATCGACGCATGAGCCACCCGTCCGCGCCGAGCCGTGTCGTCGCAGCGGGACGTTCTCCCCAGGAGGGCCATCTCGCGGCACGAGTGCTGGACGCGCTGCTGCGCGAGGACTACGGCGGCCTGGCCCGCCGTGTCGACGGCGACCGGTTGACCCTGCCCGGCGGCCGCGCCGTCTCGCTGAGCGCGGCGGCGCCGGGGGATGCGGGCCGGTGGGGGCGGTATCCCGGGTTCCTCGCCGAGCGCGTCGTGGACGACGCCGTCGGGCTGGAGGAGGTGCTCGGCGTCGTACGCGCGCTGGCCGATCCGCGCGACGACGTCGCGGCGTTCGAACGCGAGTGCCGGGAGGCGCTGCGGGCCCTGCGCCTGCACGAGGCGGTACGCACCCGCCCGGCCGGGATCACCCGGTACGACGCCCTCGCCGCGGCCCTCGACCACCCGGTCTATCCGGCCGCCCGGTGCCGTCTCGGCCTGGACGAGCGCGACCTGCTGGCGTACGCGCCGGAGTTCGGGCCGTCGTTCCGGCTCGCGTGGACCTCTGTGGCCCGCTCGGAGCGGCACGGCGACCGGCCCGCGTGGTGGCCCGACCCGCGCGACCTGGGCCTGCCCGCGGGACACGACGTGTTCCCCGTCCATCCGCTGACCGCCCGCCTGGTCCCGACCGTGCCGGGGCCGGCCGTCACGGTCCGCCCGACGCTGTCGATGCGCACGGTGGCGGTGGACGCCCGCGAGCATGTGAAGCTCCCGTTGCCGATCAGCACGCTCGGGCTGCGCAACCGGCGGGTGATCATGCCCGGCACGCTCTCCGACGGGGCGCTCGTCGAGCGCGTACTGCGCACCGTGGCCGAGCGGGAGAAGGCCCCGATCCTGCTCGCTGACGAGCAGACGTACGGCCACGCGGACGACGACCCGCTGCGTGGATACCTGGTGCGGCGGCTGCCCGCCGACGGCGTCCCGGTCGCGGCCCTGCTCGCCCGGACGCCGGAGGGCCCGTACGTCATCGAAGAGCTGACCGGCGACGTCGCCGGGTTCTTCGGGGCGTACCTGGGCGTGCTGTTCGACTGGAACGTTCTCCTCGCCACGCGGTACGGCATCGCGCTGGAGGCCCACCAGCAGAACGTCTCGATCGTGCCCGGCGACCCGCCACATCTGATCATCAAGGACAACGACGGGGCGCTCATCGACCTGGACCGGCTCGCCCGCGCGCTGGGCCAGGCCCCGGGCCCGGAGGAGTTCGCCGACCCGCGCCTGCTCACCTCCGATCGAGAGGCCCTGGCCCGCGTCTTCGTCACGATCACCGTGCACCTGTGCGCCGGCGCGCTCGCCTTCGGCCTCGCCGAGCGCGGCCTTCTCGACCTGGACACGGGCCTCGGTCTCATCCGCGACCGGCTCGGCGCGGCGCTCGACGCGTACGACGACACCGGTTTCCTGCGGGCGCGCACGCTCGACGCGGACCGGCTGACCGTCAAGGCGATGATCACCGCCGGGACCCTCGTCGGCAAGGACCGCACCGGCGCACAGGACATCAACAAGCACTACGGCCCGCCCGGTCCGAACTACCTCAACGCGAAAAGGTCCGCCACGTGACACCGCTCGCCCCGCCCACCGCCTCTCCCCGCTCGCCCGACCAGGCGACCCGGCGAGCCGACACGGACGAGGCCACCGCGCCCGACTCCTCCGGCCCGGCGACCCAGCGGATCGACACGGGCGAAGCCACCGCCCCCAACCCTTCCGACCCAGCGACCCAGCGGGTCCACGCGGGCGAAGCCACCGCGCCCTCCGGCCCGGCGACCCAGCGGGCCGACGCGGGCCGAACCACCGCCCCCAACTCCTCCGATCCAGCGACCCAGCGGGGCGACACGGACGAGGCCACCGCCCCCGACTCCTCCGGCCCGGCGACCCGGCGGATCGACACGGGCGAAGCCACCGCCCCCAACTCCTCCGATCCAGCGACCCAGCGGGCCGGCGTGGACGAGGCCACCGCCCCCGGCTCTTCCGATCCGGCGGCCCGGCGGATCGACGCGGACGAGGCCAGCGCCCTCGCCCTGCTCAACTGCGCGGTCCGTGAGCTGTGCGCGCCCGAGCACCAGGTCCGGGTCGGCGAGGCACACCTCACCGCCCGGCTGCCCCGCGTCGGCGTCACCCTGCGCGCCCGCCTGCGCCGGCCCCCGCTGATGAGCCCCCGCCTGGCCGGCCCGATCGAGGAGCGGCGCGACGGCTGGGTGCCCGTGGACTGGCGGCGGCTCGCCGACCTGATCTCCGGGGAGCTGGAACTGACGACGGGGACGGCGAACCCGGAGTTCGCCGCGCAGGTGGCGGCCAGCCATGACGCCATGGAGCTGATCGCCCGGCAGCGGAGGCCGGGCGACGCCGACCCCTTCCTGCGGTCGGAGCAGTCACTGGTCACCGGGCACCGCTTCCATCCCTCCCCCAAGTCGCGGCAGGGCGCCGACTGGCCGGCGTACGCCCCCGAGACCGGAGCCCGGTTCCCGCTGCACTGGCTCGCCGTACGGGAGGACGCCGTCGCCGAGGAGGGCGACGTCTCCCTCCTGGACCGGCTGGGCCCGCCCGTCCGTGCCGGCTACCGCGTCCTCCCGGCGCACCCCTGGCAGATCGCGCTGCTCCGGCCGGAGTCCGACGCGATCGTCGACCTCGGACCGTACGGCCCGGAGGCGGTGCCGACCTCGTCCGTACGGACCGTGTACGTCCCGGACGCGTTCCTGAAGTTCAGCCTCGATGTCCGCATCACCAACTGCGTGCGCAAGAACGCCTGGTACGAGCTGTCCGGCGCGGTGGCGCTGACGCGGGCGCTGCGGCCGGTGTTCGACGGACTCGCCTGCGAACTGCTCACCGAGCCCGGCTACCGGACGGTGTCCGTCGGCGGCACCCGCCTTCGGGAAGGACTCGGCGTCATCGTTCGGGAGGGCGTGGGCGGCCTGCCCGGCACCCCGCTGCTGGCCGCCGCCATCGCCGACCCGGACGGCGACAGCCCCGCCGCCGTCGCGACGCTCCTCGGGGACGACGTGTCGCCGGACCGGCTGCTGGCCTGGTGGGACGCCTACGTACGGCACGTGGCGCCCCCGGTCCTGCACGCCTACCTGCGGCACGGCGTCGTCCTCGAACCGCACCTGCAGAACGTCCTCGTCGCGGTCGACGGCGACGGCATGCCGATCCGGGCGGTCTTCCGGGACCTGGAGGGCACCAAGCTCGTGCCCGAGCCGTGGGCGGCGTTCCTCGCCGACCTGCCCGAGCCCGTCGCCCGCGCCCTGACGTACGACGCCGAACACGGCTGGAACCGCGTCGTGTACTGCCTGTTCGTCAACCACCTGGCCGAGGTCGCGGCCGCCCTCGCGGACCTGTCCCCATCTCTGGAACCCGCGCTGTGGCGGGTGGTACGGCGGCACGTCGCCCGCTGCGCCGACGAGACGCCGCCGGGAACGGCCGGCGCGGCCCGCCTGCGCGCGCTCCTGGCCGGTGTTCCGCTGCCGGCAAAGGCCAACCTGCGCACCCGGTGGGCCCGCGACCCCGACCGGCAGGCGACCTACGTCTCCGTGCCCAACCCGCTCGCCGATGTTCCGGCATGACCGTCACGGGACCGGGGAACCCGCACAACGGTCGCCGGGCCCGCTCTCCGAGGAGCCGAGCGTGACCGTCGCCGAACCCGGACAACCAGCACGACCGTCGCCGGACCCACCGTCCGAGGAGCCGACATGACCATCGCGGAACCCGGACAACCGGCACGGTCGAGGCCGAACCCGCTCGCCCAAGAGCCGGGCACGACCGCCCCGGAACCCGGTCAAGCGGCACGACCGTCGCCAGGCCAACTCGCCCAAGAACCGGGCACGACCATCGCCGAACCCGGACAACCAACACGACCGTCACCGAACCCGGTCGCCCAAGAACCGGGCATGACCGGCCTGCCGCTGCCGGAGGCGGTCGGCGACCGGGCCCTGTCGGCGGGGCTGCCGGCTTACGTGTACGACCTGGGGGCGCTGCGGACCCATGCGGCGTCGGTGCGCGCGGCGGTCCCGGTCGAGATCTTCTACGCGGCGAAGGCCAACCCCGACACGCGCCTCCTCACCGCGCTCGCCCCGTACGTGGACGGCGTCGAGGTCTCCTCCGGCGGCGAACTCGCCCACGTACGGGCAGCCCTGCCCGGCGCGCGCCTCGCGTTCGGCGGCCCGGGCAAGACGGACGAGGAGCTCGTGTCCGCGGTCGACGCGGGCGTCGACCGGATCCACGTCGAGAGCCCGCACGAGTTGCGGCGCCTCGCCGCCCTGCGCGCGGAGACGGACGTGCTGCTGCGCGTCAACCTGCCGGTCGCGATCAGCGGGGCCGCCCTGCGGATGAGCGGCCCGTTCGGCATGGATCCCGAGGCGCTCGGCGCCTGCCTGGACATCCTGGAGCACACGCCCTGGCTGCGCCTGCGCGGCCTGCACGCGCACCTGGCGTCCGGGCTGGAGGCCGGGCCGCTGCTGGAAGTCGCCGCCCAGATCCTGGGCTGGGCCCGGACCTGGATGGACGGCCCCAAGGAGGTCAACCTGGGCGGCGGCATGGCCGTCGACTACCGGAACCCCGGCGCCCGCTTCGACTGGGCGGAGTACGGTGCGGGCCTGGCGGCACTGCGACGCCCCGACGAGACGTTGCGCATCGAACCGGGCCGCGCGCTGACCGCCTACTGCGGGTGGTACGTCACGGACGTACTCGACGTGAAACGGTCACACGGCGAGTGGTACGCGGTGCTGCGCGGCGGCACTCACCACCTGCGCACCCCGGTGACGAAGGACCACGACCAGCCGTTCGCGGTGCTGCCGATGGGCGGCGGACCGGTCACGAGTGGCGAGGTGACATTGGTCGGGCAGCTGTGCACGCCGAAGGACGTGTTCGCCCGGCAGGTTCCGGTGGACCGTCTCGCCGTCGGTGACGTCGTGGCCTTCGCCCTCGCCGGGGCGTACGCGTGGAACATCTCCCACCACGACTTCCTGATGCACCCGAAACCGGCCTTCGAGTACGTCGACGACGAGACCCGCCGCTGACCCTGAACAAGACCTGACGGCCGCCGCGCGTCTTTGGCCTGGATACGGAATCCAGGCCAAAGACGCCACGGTTACCGATGTGGAAGACGTGGATTACCCGTCTTCCTTACGCGCGGCCCGCTGGTCGACCGTCGGGTGTTTCTCGCCCTGAGCACCTCGACGTCCAGCGGACGACGGTTTGGCCGGAACTGGAATGGCCGCCGGTCGCGCCTTGAGCCGACGGAGGAAATCCGCCTGCTCCTGAACGGCCATGGGGATCGTCCCGAGGTTGGTCACCGTGCCGCCACAGCTGGTCGGGAAGTTGTTCAGCGTGCATCCGACCTCTAGCAGCTGATTGGTGTTTGTTCGGATGGTGGCGAACACGTTCGCGTTGCCCTGGATCGCGACCGACGCACAGTCCACCGTCACGGCGCCGAAGGCCGAGGTGAAGTCGGTGAGCGGCGTGGGCGTAGGTGGAGTCGTCGCCTCGTTGACCGTTTGACCGAACACCTTCCCATTACGAACGGCCACGACCGCCTTCGTCTGACCCTGGGCCGCCGCCGTAGCGACGCACACGGAGGGCCCCGTCGCACCGGTGGCACCGGTGGCACCAGTTGGACCGGTCGGACCTGTGGGGCCAGTAGGACCTGTGGCTCCAGTCGCGCCGGTGGCGCCGGCGTCACCGGCGGCCCCCTTCGGACCAGTAGCACCAGTCGGACCCGTGGCTCCAGTCGCGCCGGCCGCGCCGCTGGACCCCGTCGGACCAGTACCACCAGTCGGACCCGTCGGACCCGTCGGACCGGTCGCCCCCGTGGCTCCAGTCGCGCCGGTCGCACCGCTCGGCCCCGTCGGACCAGTACCACCAATCGGACCCGTAGCACCTGTGGGACCAATAGGACCTGTGGCTCCAATCGCGCCGGTTGGCCCGGTGGCCCCTGTGGGGCCAGTGGCGCCGATACGACCTGTGGGGCCTGTGGCACCGGTGGCTCCAGTCGCGCCGGTCGGCCCCGTGGGACCAGTACCACCGGTCGGACCCGTCGCACCAGTCGCCCCCGTGGCTCCAGTCGCGCCCGTGGCTCCAGTCGCGCCGGTCGCACCGGTCGGCCCCGTCGGACCAGTACCACCGGTCTGACCTGTCGGACCCGTCGCACCCGTCGCACCCGTCGCACCCGTCGCGCCGGTGGCACCCGTCGCGCCGGTGGCACCGGTCGCACCGGTGGCACCCCTCGCCCCCCGCTCTCCTCGCGGACCTATCTCCCCCGGTTCTCCTTGTAGACCTCTGGCCCCCGATTCTCCCTGCGGCCCTATACGCCCTCGTTCGCCTTGTTCCCCTTTCTCCCCTTCCGGTCCTTCTGGTCCTCGAAAACCGCGGAAGCAGAAGCCGTCTGGGCAGAACAGATGGTGATGGCAGCGAAAGAGATGGCGGTGACGGCGGTGAGACAGACACCCGAGGTCATCGAGGACTTTCGCGCTGGGCACCAACCGACCGTCAGGAGGGGCCTTGAAAGGCTGCTCGGCGGTGGCCGGCGCCGGCCGATAAAGCATCGACAGGCCACTGACTATCGCGGCCGAGAACAGCCAGGGGTACCCCCTGACAAACCAGCCCGAAGCCCCTTTACTTCCGCGAGATTTCAACGCGCTTCCTTACATCTGCTCATATCCCGAACGAATCGGAATTCTTGGATGACCGCAGATACGGCAGCGCTCTGATACCCCACGATCGGCATGAGGAATAGCCCGATAACCCCTTGATCAAGTAAGCGGAGATAAGACCCGCCACCTCAGTGAAACGCCCATTCAGAACGACCTGGGTCACCGGGATTACCAGGACATCGTGGACTCGATCTACAACCGATTCCACTGATCCAGTCCAACACCCCGGCCGCTTTCCGAACGACCGTGACCCCGCCGCACCGGCTCCGCCATCTCGCCGGGGCGTACGCGTGGAACATCACCCACCACGCCGATGCACTCGAAGCCCAGGCCTCTCATACCTGGCAATATAGGGATTGACTTATATAAGCATCCGTCGATAGCGTGCACGGATGCACGCGTTCGATGTGCTGGGCGACCCGGTGCGCCGCAGGATCCTCGAGTTGCTCGCCGATGGCGAGATGACCTCCGGGGCGGTCTGCGCGGCGATCCAGGAGGAGTTCGGCATCTCTCAGCCGGCCGTCTCGCAGCACCTCAAGGTGCTGCGAGACGCCGGCTTCGCCACCGTGCGCCCGGACGGCACCCGCCGCCTCTACACGGTCAGCTCCGGCCCTCTCCAGGAGGTCGACGCCTGGCTCGACCGGTTCCGGCGATTCTGGGCACCGCCGCTCGACGCGCTCGCGACCGAGCTGGCTCGCGGCAAGCGCGAGCGCCGCCTTCGCGACTCCGAGGATAAGGACGAATCACCATGATCGACGTAACCCATCAGATCAGCTCGGTCCGCCGGAAGGTCGGCAGCCGTACGCTCGAGGCCGGCGAGGCGCGCACCGTCACCATCGGCCAGACCTACGACGCCTCCCTCGACGACGTGTGGGACGCCTGCACGAATGCCGAGCGCATCCCCCGCTGGTTCCTGCCCGTCTCGGGCGACCTGCGCGTCGGCGGCCACTACCAGCTGGAGGGCAACGCGGGCGGCACCATCGAACGCTGCGACCCGCCCAAGAGCTTCGCCGCGACGTGGGAGTACGACGGGCAGGTCAGCTGGATCGAGGTCCGCCTGACGACCGAGTCCGACGGCGGGACGCGCTTCGAACTCGAGCACACCTCGCACGTCGGCGACCACTGGGAGCAGTTCGGCCCCGGCGCGGTCGGCATCGGCTGGGAGATGGGCCTGATCGGACTGACGCTTCACCTGTCGGCCGGGCAGGCCGTCGACCCGCAGGAGGCCATGGCGTGGGCCGGATCCGAGGAGGGCCGGCGGTTCATGACGCTCAGCAGCGAGAAGTGGTGCGAGGCGTACATCGCGGCGGGCGCCGACGAGGCCGAGGCCCGCGCCGCGGCGGCCCGGACGACGGCCGCCTACACCGCCCAGCCGGGTGCCTCCTGACGCGGACTCGCTCCATAACCGGCTGAGGCGCAGCGAAAGCTCGACCCGGTCCACCGGCCGAGCGCCGCCTACCCCGCCTCGCCGGAGGCCTCCTGACGCTCGGCCCGCGGGCGGTCGCCCGCGTCCGGACGCGTCGGCACCCAGAATCGCAGCACGTCGCCCCGCCGGTCCTCGAGCACACCGCCGTTCTTCTCGATCGCCTTGCGCGACGGGGCGTTGTCCTCGTCGCAGGTGATCAGCGCGGACTCGATGCCGAGGTCGCATGCGACCGGGAGCGCGGCCCGCAGCATCCGCGTCGCGTGCCCGCGCCGGCGGGCCGACCGGCGAACGTCGTAGCCGATGTGGCCGCCCATCTCGCGCAGGCCGGGCGTGAGCCGGTGCCGGATCGCCAGCCGTCCGAGGTACTCCGCGCCGTCGACCCACCACAGCGTCGTGCAGGGCACGAACCCGGGCGGTCTCGGCGTGTCCTCCAGGGCCTGCTCGCGGAGCGCCCGCGCGTACTCCGCGAATCCCGTGGGCGTCTCCCACCCGCCGCCGAACTCCCGGATCTCGCGGCCGACCATGCTCGCGTCGTCCGGGCCGCCGCGCCCCTCGGCGCGGAACTCGGCCATCGCGGCGAGGAAGGAGGCGTGGACCCGCTCGGCGGGCGCGACGAGCATCGGCATGCCAGCCGTTCTACCGAAAGGTCCCACCGGACGCATCCCATTTCCCGCGCGGCCGGGAGCGTCGTGAAAGGCGCCCATCGGCCACGATCAGCGGTAGAACACCGCCACTCCGCCGTGGTGTGAGCACGCGCCCTGGTGGTGGGCGGCGTACGAGTAGGTGCCGTCGTTGCACCGCGCCGTCGCACCGGCCGGGTGATCCGGTGCCTTGGGAGCCGCGTGATGGTGCCGTACGGTCGCTCGATGCGTCGTCGGCGCGTGCGGCCGGTGCGGGTGCGGTCGGGCGCCTCCGGTCCGGGTCGCCGGCGTCGACGATCCCGCCGGCGCGGACGGCTCCGGTCCGCTGGTGGGCGAGCCGGCCTGGGCCGTGGATTCGCCGGGCGACACGGACGGCGTGGCGACTCCGCCCGCGCCGGTCGCGGTGGTACCGCATCCGCCGAGCAGCAGTGCCGCGGCAAGGGTCAAGTAAGAGCCACACGGCGGCGGCGTCACAACGCGGCGGGGGCACCGGTCCAGCCGGTGGCCGCGACGACCTCGCGGGCGATGTCCGTCACGGTCCGCCCGTCGGTCGTGACGCGCACGGTGTCCGAAGGAGCTCGCGAGTCGAGCAGCCGCGCCTTGTGAGCGCTGGCCGTCAGCCCGTCCGCCAGCTCGGAGCCGAGCTCCCGGCCGGTCAGTCGCTCGCCGGCCGTGGCGTCGGAGGCGGTGAGCAGGACCCGTACGATTCGCACGTCCGCTCCCATGGCGCGCTGGAACATGCCCGCCGCCTCCGGAAGGACGCTCAGCGTGTTCGTGTAGATGAGACGGCGGTAGCCGAGTTCGGCGAAGTTGGCCCAGACCGCCGCCAGGTTGCGTGCGGTGATCCGCGAACGGTCCGGATCTCCCTCTGGAGCCGGGTGCACCTGCCCCATGAAGTCGCCCTCGAGGATCGCGTGAGAGACCGCCGCGGCCCGCAGCCGGGCCGAGACCTCCCACCCGATCGTCGTCTTCCCGACGCCGGAGCGCCCTCCGATGAGCAGTGCCTCCGCCTGATCCATGTCCGCAGGGTGGCAGCTTCCGGGCTCTTCGCGCGATCGATAATTCGCGTGCGGTCGAGCGCAGCGGTCAGCAGAATCCGAATATGGAGGGACATCAAGTCGCGTCGGAGATCATCGACTTCTACGCATCGGCATACGACGAATCCGCCCGCCTGTCCTCGACGGGGCAGGGCGAGCTGGAGTTCATCCGGACGCAGGAACTGCTTCGGCGGCATCTGCCCGTTCCCCCGGCCTCGGTGCTCGATGTCGGCGGCGGCCCGGGGACCCACGCGCGCTGGCTGGTGGCCGACGGCCACGACGTCCACCTGGTCGACCCGGTCGAACGGCACCTGCGGCAGGCGCGCGCCGGGTGCGACTGCACCACCGAACTCGGGGACGCCCGCGCCCTGCGCGCCGAGGACGGGTCCTACGACGTCGTCCTCCTGCTCGGCCCGCTCTACCACCTGGTACGCCGGGCCGACCGCGTCCAGGCGCTGCGGGAGGCACGGCGGGTCCTGCGGCCCGGCGGGCTGATGGCGGCGGCCGCGATCAGCAGGCACGCGGCACTGATCGACCTGGCGGCGGCCGCTCGCCTCACGCCGAGCACCGCTTCGATCGTCCGGCAGTCGATCGACACCGGGCGTCACAGCCGCGAGCTCGGCTTCACGACCGCGTACTTTCACACGACGGACGAGCTCCAGGCCGAAGTGACCGAGGCCGGTTTCACCGACGTCGACCTCTTCGGGGTGGAAGGCCCGGCGTGGGCGGCCCTCAGGGGGATCACCATCCACACCGGGGAGTCCCTCGCCGGATCGGCGCATGTCGCGTCCGCCGTCATGGCGGCGCGGATCGCCGACTCCGACCCCGCTCTCCTTCCCGCGAGTTCGCACCTGATCGCGTTCGGCCGGACACCGAGCGCCTGATCTCGACGGCCACCCGACGATCAGGGTCAGGACCTGCAACTTCGTACGCCTCGGGCAGTCATCCCGGGTGCGCGCGCGACGAGAGCGAGCCCGCCGTTGACGACGAGGGCGAGCCCGCCGTCCACGACGAGAGCGAGCCCGCCGTTGACGCGGGTCGGCACCGGCCTCCGCCGGTGCCGCGTCCGCACCGGCCGTCGGTTTCGGGACTCACTTCCCGGCCACGCCGACCGGCACGACGGCCGCGGCCGAGCGGCTATGCGGGTAGTGCTGCGGCGATCTGTGGGGTGAGCAGGTCCCGCACCTCGGAGTACGCCAGGGTGATCCCGTAGTAGGGGCATTCGCTTCCCACATGCGACCAGCTGAGGACCATTCCCTTGGCCGTGAAGAACGCCGAGACGCGCGCCGGATGCGGCTGTGACGAAAAGACCGGCGCACCGGGGAAGAAGTCCTCGCGCCGCATCGGCGGCTGAACACATACCTGATACAGACCCTGGTCGGTGACATGAGGAGTCACCCGCTTCAGCAGCGTCGCCAGCCCGCTCGAGGTGAGCGTCTCGGGCCGGAACACGTCGTCGGCGGTCAGCGCCTTCCCCGTGCGCAGGTCGACGGTGGCGTTGACCCGGGGCATTTGGAAGTCGAGGGGGGCGCAGAACGTTATCGGCAGCGCGTACTGGACCGAGGCCAGGCGCGGCCCGCTCATCCCGACCTCGGGTCGTGCACGCAGGACGGTCGGCTTCGTACACGGCGGTTGATGCTGGGCGGACGCCTTCTGCATCGCCGTGATGGCCCAGTCGAGTGGAGCGAACAGCCCCTGATCGATCTTGCGCTGCACGGCGGCGTCCCGGACGCCGCTCACGTGGGCGTAGCGCGCGTCGCTCAGGTCGAGGCCGGCGACGGGGCGATTGTAGGAGGCCAGCTCGACCCGGATGGGCGCGGCGGCGGCGGTCTTCGTTTTCTTCGGCTGGCTCAGAACGATGGCGGCGGTCGTCACCGAACCTGCCACCACGACGCCGGTCGCGATGGCGGCCGCCTTCATCCCGGCGTTCGTGCCGAGGACCTTGGTGAGCGCGCCGCGTCCGCCGGCCGCGGCGGCCTTACCTCCAGCGGCCGCTTTACCTGCCGCACCCGCCTTGCCCACCGCACCGGCCTTACCTGCCGCAGCGGCCTTGCCCGCCGCGGCGCCGCCCGCGTGGCCGGCCGCGCCCGGGGTCGTACCCGCGACGAGAGCCGCGAACGGGAACAGCGCGGCGAGGCCGGCCGCGGCCTCGGCCAGCCGCCTCCAACCGTTGGACTCCCATTCGGGCCCGTACTCGGCGGCCGCCGCCATGGCCAGCTCTTCGGCGAACTTCAGCGCGCTCCGCGGCCGGTCGGCCGGGTCTTTGGCCAGGCCCCGGTAGATCAGCGCCTGGATCGGCGGCGGTGCCTGATCAGCGGGAATCTCGCCGCTCGTGTGCTGGGCGCGAAGGGCCTCGGTCGTATCGCCCGGGTACGGCTTGCGGCCCATCACGCATTCGAAGAAGACGCACGTGGCGGCGTACACATCGGTGGAGGGCGAGGCGGGTGCCCCGGCCCACTGCTCCGGTGCCATGTACGCCGGGGTGCCGATGATCTGGCCCGCCACGCCAGAGCGCACCGCGATGCCGAAGTCGATCAACTTGCTGTGGCCGTCACCGTCGACCATGACGTTGGCGGGTTTGTAGTCGCGGTGGACGACACCCACGTCGTGCGCGGCCCAGAGGCCGAGCAGCGATCCCTTCAGCACCGCCAGGGCGGCCTCCGGTTCCAGCGTGCCGCCCTCGTCGAGCAGCGCCCTGAGCGACACCCCGTCGATCGCCTCCATGACGATCGCCGCACCCTGCGACCCCTCGACGTACTCGAAGAGGCGGACCACGTTCGGGTCGTCGAGACCGCGCAGGATCCGCGCTTCCTCTCGGAACTCCGTGCGGAAGCGCTCGTCCGTAACGGTCAGGTACTTGATGGCGACATGCGTGCCCGAGGCCTCATGCCGAGCGAGCACGACGCGGCCGAAACCGCCCCGTCCCAGCTCCCGCAAGGTGACGTATCCGGGAAGTGACCATTCGTTCACAGGTCAATAATGATCTACTCAACGCGGGCGCGCCAGGCGGAAACCGGGAACCGGGGCAGGGAGATCTGGCGGTGCCGCATGCCACCTTCACCCTGCGGCCCGGGCGACACAGCGTCTGTGCGATCAAGCGCCGTCAGGGACTCGGCCCTTCCTGCGGCAGAGGACGTCGAGTGCCGCGCGTATTTTCGGGGCGTGTTTCGCGATGGCGAGCCTTAGGAAGATGAGCTGAAAGGTGCCCTCGACCGCGAAGACGGTGAGTCCGTCGGCGGCGTGACCGATGCTTCCCGAGGCGGCCCCGTCGAACACCTCGGAGCCGGCCCGGAAGAACAAGGTGAACAGGATGGGCGCGGTGTAAGCGGCGAAGAGAGCGAGGGTGACGAGCGAGCCGAGGACCATGAGGGCCGAATAGGCCCTGACGGGTCTGCGCTCATGACATGGCAGGTCGTCCGTGGGATCCGCCGGGGGCCGTTTGCCGACCGTGGCGGCCACGGCCCGCCGCAGGACGTACCAGGCGAAGTCCCGGCTGTCGGCGTACAGGTTCTTACAGCGCAGGATCTCCTGGAGCACGAAGTACATGTCGGTTCTCATGTACAGCGCGAACTGGTGGGCGATCGACAGCAGCAGGCTGAGGATGAGCGCTTCGCACGACCGGCGCGCGAAGCCGGTCGGCTCGAGGGCGGTGATGGCCAGGGAGCAGGCCGCGATGATCACGAGGTCGGAGGTCACCCCGGCGAGGTAGACCCGCAGCCGGATCCGCCGGGGCGAGCCCCAGAGACCCGAAACCGTGGTCTGCGCCACGAGGAACTGCAACTGGGTCCCGAGGCCGATCCGGGCGTAGACGCCTTCGGCGCGGGCAGCGGCGAGATGGCAGAACTCATGCAGCGCTATGGCCGCCATGACCATCGCGGTGTTCCAGGCCAGGTTCACGCTCTGCGAGTCGGTGATGAAGTAGACCCGGAAGCCGGGAACGAGGTCACCGCGGATCGCGGAGGTGGCCAGACCCGCCACGACGAACGCGTAGATCGCGACGAGCGTGGGGCCCCGGAAGATCCAGCGAACGTGCGCCGGCCGCAGCCGGCGCAGGCTGGGCGGCCTGGGCGGGGTACCGACCGGGTCACCGTCGAGCCGGGCGACGAAACCGAGGTCGATCAGGTCGTCGACGAACTCCCCGGCGTCGATCTCCTCGCCGTGTCTTTCGCGGACGCGGTCCGTGGCCCTTCCGACGCCTTCGCCGTCCTCCAGCGCGCGCAGGAACGTGACCGCCTCGGCCGGGACCTCGACGAACTCTCCGGTGTCGACTCTGCCCACGATCCAGTGCTCGACGTCGTCTTTGATCAGCAGCGGATGCAGCTCGACCCGGCTGTCAGCGGTGATCGGCATGCCCTCAGATCTCCTCGACCGCAGGCCTTGGGTGCGGTGAGTCCCCGCAGATCGGGCAGTCCGGACGCCGCTTGGCTTCGATGTAGTACTGGTGGTCGTAGTCGAGGAAGTTGCGGTGAAGCTTCCGGCCGGCCGTCTGTACGGGCATGCCCCACAGCAGGAAGAGGGCCTCCAGCGCGGCGAAGTGGCCGGCCATCTGCGCGGTCGGCGCCATCACCGGATGGAATCCGGGGATCCGCCGCGTCGCCAGGAGGTCGGCGTGACCGGCCGCCGACCGACGTTCTCTTTCTCCGTCGAGCATGCACTGCTGGCAGCCGGTCTCACCGGGGATGAAGGTGCCGACGCACAGCATCGGCCCGGCGTAGGCACCATTCACCCACGGCACGCCGAGTCGTAGCGCGGCCTGATCCGCCCAGTGCTCGATCCCCTTCGGACCGTCGGCGCACAGGAGGAAGACGTCCGATCCCCGCACCGAGTCGACGACGTCCTCTGGGCCGGACAGCCGGAGCTCCGAGCCCGTCACCTCGATGTCCCGGTTGAGCTCCCCCAGCCGCTCGACGGCCACCTCGACCTTGCTCCGTCCGAGGTCCGATTCGACGTAGAGCAGTTGCCGGTTCAGGTTGCTCAGCTCCACCGTGTCGAAGTCCACACAGTGGATCCGGCCGACTCCCGAGGCGGCCAGGCCCGCGGCGACGGCGGAGCCGATCCCGCCCACACCGAGCACCGCCACCGTGCTCGCCTTCAGTTTCGCCTGCAGCTCGTACGCATGCGTCCGTGGCGTCATGTCGATCCACGCCTGGAACTGCACGCTGCGGTCGTAGCGCTCGAGTTCGCGCTCGGACAGAGAGGTGGGCGGCTCGGCACCCACGTCTTCCACCCAGCCCGACTCGATGAGGAAGTCCAGGACGTCCACGACGTCTCCGGGTTCGGCGCCGCGCTCGGCGGCCACCGTCCTGACCAGCTCTTCTCTGGTCAGGGTCCCGTCCATTCGATGGCACAACGGCCAGACCAGGCCCGACTCGTCGTCGAGTTCGCTTCCCAGGCCGTACTGCTGACTGCCGATCCAGATCATTCCGTCCGGGCGGCGAATGGGATGGTGCGCGGTCTTGATCCTCGGCTTTAGCATCATGCCCCCTTTTCGAAGGGCCGGAGCCGCCCCGACCGGGCGGCTCCGGCCGGATCACCTACTTGTTGTCCTGGCGCCCACCGGTGGTCTCGAGCTTGTCGAGCTTGCGCACCTTGATCTTGATCTTCTTGACCATTTTTCGCCTCCCCTCCGACTAGCACGGTTAAGGGGGCAGATCCCCGTACATCGTCGGCCGATCGTGCCGCCCCGTGGTCACGAAGTTATGGCGTACCGCGAAAGGCCACGACCCCCTAATTTTGAGGGGTATCCCGATTCACGACTCGGCAGTATCATCGCGCGAAAATACCGGCATTCGCCCCGACGGATCGGCGCTCCGTCATTCTCTGATCATTGATGTTCGGTCCGCGAAGGACGCGGACACGTGGCATATCTCTGGGGACCGCTCCCGCACGGTCACGCGGTGAAAGCGGTGATGAGTTCGTTGCGGCCGTCGGCGCCACCGTTGACGGAAAAGGTTTTCCGATCTAGGTTCCGAGCCAGCCCCCGACCCGCGGAGAGACCACGATGCGCGGAAGACCCCTGCCGCTCCTGGCCGCCCTGACCGCCCTCCTGACCACGATCCTCTCGGCGACGGCGGCCGGCGCGACGTCGACGACGGCAGGCGCGGCGGCGACCCGTGCGTCCGTGTCCGGCCCGGCTCCAGCGAGCGCGACCGCGGCGCCGACCCGGCACACGATCACCTACGACCACTACTCCCTGCTGATCGACGGGAAGCGGCAGTACATCTGGTCCGGGGAGTTCCACTACTTCCGGCTGCCGAGCCCGGAGCTGTGGCGGGACATGCTGCAGAAGATCAAGGCGTCCGGGTTCAACACCGTCTCCCTCTACTTCAGCTGGGCCTACCACTCCCCCGCTCCCGGAAAGTACGACTTCACCGGCGTACGCGACGTGGACCGGCTGCTGCGGATGGCCGAACAGGCCGGGTTGTACGTCATCGCCCGGCCGGGCCCGTACGTCAACGGAGAACTGGACGCCGGCGGGTACCCGGGCTGGCTGCTGACGCAGAAGGGCCGGGCGCGCAGCGCCGCCGCGGACTACACGGCGGCCTACCGCGAGTGGCTCGCGCACATCGACCCGATCATCGCCCGGCACCAGCTGACGAACGGGACCGGGTCCGTCATCCTCTACCAGGTCGAGAACGAGTACGACGGCTCGGACGCGACGTACATGACGCAGCTCGCCGAGCAGGCCAGGGCCGACGGCATCACGGTCCCGATCTTCCACAACGACAAGAAACGCCAGGGCAAGTGGGCCTCCGGAGCGGGCGCGCCCGACCTGTACGCCTCCGACACCTACCCCGGCACGTCGGTGACCGACTACTCGTTCATGCGGAGCTTCACGGGGCCGAATCGGCCGCTGTTCTGGGCGGAGTTCCAGGGCGGCTGGTTCCAGCCGTGGGGCGGCGGGTCGTACGAGGAGAACCGGACGAAGTTCGGCCCGTCGTTCGAGCGCATCACGTACGGGAACAACATCGACAACCACTTCACGCTGCAGAACCTCTACATGCTGTACGGCGGGACGAACTGGGGCTGGCAGGCCGACCCGAACGTCGTCTACACCTCGTACGACTACGGCGCGGCGTTCGACGAGTCGCGGCGGCTCACCGCCAAGGTCCCGGTGCTCAAGCAGCAGGGGTACTTCGTGCAGTCCGTCGAGCCGTTGCGCAAGACCGACGACCTGCCCGGCCAGCCGGAGCACTCCGGCGCGGCGGTCCACGTGGACGCCGACCGCAATCCCGACGACGGCACGACGTTCTACTTCCTCCGGCACGAGGACCTCAAGCAGACCACCGACGAGGCGACCACCCTGCGCGTCGAGACCTCCGACGGGACGTACACGGTGCCGCAGCAGCCGGGAACGGCGATCCACGTGAACGGGCCGGACTACAAGATCCTGACCGCCGGGTACACGATGGACCATCAGCGCCTCGTCTACTCCACGTCCGAGATCATGACCCATGAGGATCTCGGTGACCGGGACGTCGCGCTGCTGCACGGCCGTAAGGGAGAGGCGGGCGAGACCGTCCTGCGGTACGCCTCGCAGCCGCGCGTCGACGTCCTGGCGGGCGACGTGCAGGCGACGTGGTCCGGGTCCGACCTGCGGCTGAACTACACGCACGACGGGCTCGCCCGGGTGCGGATCAGCGGCGGCGGGCGCGCCCCGCTCGACCTGCTGCTGGCCGACGACGACACCGCGTCGACGTTCTGGCGGCCCGGCGGGAACGTCCTCGTACGCGGGCCGTACCTCGTCAAGACGGCCGAGCGCGACGGCGCGACGCTGCGGCTCACGGGCGAGACCGAGCAGGCCGGTCCGCTCGAGGTGTTCGCGGGTCCCGGCGTGCGCACGGTCCTGTGGAACGGCCGGCCGGTGCGCGCCGCCCGTACGGCGTCCGGGTCGCTGCTGGCCACGGTGCCCGGTCCGCGCGCGGTGAGCCTGCCCGCTCTGGACTCGTGGCGGTTCCACGAGGACACGCCCGAGGCGGCTCCCGGGTTCGACGACTCGGGCTGGACGGCCGCCGACCACCAGGCGACGGACAACCCGACGCAGCCGAAGACGCTCCCCGTCCTGTACGCCGACGACTACGGCTTCCACCACGGCGACGTCTGGTACCGCGGGCGCTTCGACGGCACCGCGGCGGGCATCTCCCTGACCGCCGGGACCGGCAAGGCCGGCGTCTGGTCGGTGTGGCTCAACGGGACGTTCCTCGGCACGGTGTCGACCGGGACCGGCGGGCAGAACTCCAGCCGGGACTTCACCTTCCCACCGGAGGCCCTGGGCGCGCACAACGTCGTCTCCGTTCTGGTCCGGAACATGGGCCACAACGAGGACGGCGGAAGCAACGACGCGCAGAAGAACCCGCGCGGCCTGCTGTCGGCCGCCCTGACCGGGTCCGACGCGGCGGTCGCGTGGCGGATCCAGGGCGGCGGGAACGACGAGGTGCGCGGCCCGCTGAACAACGGCGGCCTGCACGGCGAGCGGGCGGGCTGGACGCTCCCCTCCTTCGCCGACCGTACGTGGCCGCGGGCGACGTCACCCAGCGGGGCGCACGCGCCGGGAATCGCCTGGTATCGCACGCGGGTGCGGCTCTCGCTGCCCAAGGGCCAGGACACGCCACTCGTCCTGCGGTTCGCCGGAGGCCAGGCCGCCCGCGCACTGATCTTCGTCAACGGCTGGAACCTCGGCCAGTACGTCGCCGACCTCGGCCCGCAGCACGACTTCGTGCTCCCGCCCGGCGTACTCCGGACGAACGGCGTCAACACGATCGCGCTCGGAGTCTGGTCGTACGACGGCACCGGCGGTCTCGGCACGGTGACGCTCGAACGCGCCGACGGGGCCCGATAGCGGTCACTCCACGTCGAAGGACTCGCGGTAGTAGCGGATCTTGCCTCGGAGGTGCTCCTGCTGGGCGCGGAGCGCCTCGATCTGCCGGTCGATGCGCTCGTCGTGGGTCTCCAGCACGGCGACGCGCTCGCCGACCGTCTCCGCACCGCCCCGCGCGAGCTCGGCGTACCGCCGCATCTCCGCGATCGGCATCCCCGTGTCGCGCAGGCAGCGCAGTACGCCGAGGAAGCCCACGTCGTCGCTGCTGAAGCGGCGACGGCCCGCGGCCGTACGGTCGATCCGGTCGAGCAGGCCGATCTTCTCGTAGTAGCGGAGCGTGTCGATGCTGAAGCCGGTCTTCTCCGACGCCTGGGCCGGTGAGTAGAACGTCACGAACCGATGATCACACCTGGAGCGCACTCCAGGTCAAGCTCCAGGTGTTCCCGCTTGACCTGGAGTGCGCTCCAGAGTGCAGAGTCGGTCGCGTCCCCCGACGACTCCTTGAGAGGACACGACGATGCGACGATTCACGCTCGCCGACGGCACCGGCGTCAGTGCCCTGTGCCTCGGCGCCATGCTGTTCGGCACCCGGACCGACGAGAAGACGGCGTTCGCCCTCCTCGACCGTTTCGTCGAGGCCGGCGGCACCCTCATCGACACCGCCGACAACTACGCCTTCTGGGAGAAGGGCGGAGCCGGCGGGGAGAGCGAGACGGTGCTCGGCCGGTGGCTGGCCGACCGCGGCACCCGCGACCAGGTGGTGATCAGCACGAAGGTCGGGGCGCAGCCGACCGTTCCCGGCACGAGCTGGCAGGAGAGCGGTGAAGGGCTCTCGCCGGCGGCGATCCGGTCGGCGATCGAGGGGAGCCTGCGCCGGCTCGGCACCGACCACGTCGACGTGTACTGGGCGCACGTCGAGGACCGGACCGTACCGCTCGAGGAGACCGTCGACGCCTTCGCCTCGCTCGTCGAGGAGGGCAAGGTCGGGGTCCTCGGGGCGAGCAACCACGCCCTATGGAAGGTCGAGCGGGCCCGGTCGATGGGACGGGACCAGGGCCGCGCCGCCTACACCTGCCTCCAGCTCCGCCACTCGTACCTGCGCCCCCGCCTCGACGCCGCCGACCCGGACTTCCACCTGTTCGGGAACGTCGACGCGGAGACGCTCGACTATGTCCGCAGCGAGCCGGACATGAGCCTGTGGGCCTACAGCCCGCTGCTGAGCGGCACCTACACCCGTCCGGACCGGCCGCTGCACCCGTCGTACGACCACCCGGGCACCCCGGCACGGCTCGCCGCGCTCCAGGAGGTGGCGAACAAGACCGGGGCCACGGTCAACCAGGTGGTGCTGGCCTGGCTCATGGGCGGGGACCCGCCGATCATCCCGGTCATCGGCGTCAGCTCCGTCGAACAGCTCGACGACGCGCTGGCAGCGGCCGACCTCGAACTCGACGAGGACCTCCGCCACCGCCTCGACGACGCGGACGGCTTCGATCGGTGACCGCGCTCCTGCCCGATCTTGATGACGTCTTTCCCGCCAACCAGCGCGAGCCGGGAGCGTCTGGCGCTCTCAGCCGGTGACGTGCCGTAGGTACAGGCTGGGCTTGGCCATGAACCGTCGCCAGTGATCGACGAGCTGCAACTTGTCCCAGGCGGTGCGATCGAGGCCGTGGTCGCCGAGTTCGATGATGTCGGCGCCGGGTGTGGCGGCCAGGACCGGTGAATGGGTGGCGCAGATGATCTGGCCACCGATCTTCGCCAGGTGGTCCATGAGGGCGACCAGGCGCAGGCAGGAGGTGAAGGACAGGGCGGCCTCGGGCTCATCCATCAGGTACAGGCCCGGTTCGTTGAACATGGCCTCCAGCACCGTGAAGAACCCCTCACCGTGGCTTTGCTCGGTGAGGTCTTCCTCCCAGAAGCCGTACATCCCCGAGACGTTCTGGCCGAGGTTGAACAGGGTCTCGGCACGGAAGAAGAATCCGGAACGGCGGCGGCGTGGGCCACTGATGAGTCTGAGCCCATTCGAGGTCAGGTCGGTGCGTAGTACCTCGCCGAGCGGGGTCGACTCGCCGGTGCTGGCGTACTTGGTGCCGGCCTTGCCTCCCTGGGAGGAGATCTTGCAGGCGCCGGCGATCGCCTCCACGATCGTGGACTTGCCCGAACCGTTCTCCCCGACCAGGAACGTGACAGGTCGCCCGAATGACAAGCCGTGCTCGGCGAGGTGCTGGACCGGCGGCAGGGTGAATGGCCACGCGGGCCGGTGGTCGGGGTCGAGGTAGATACGGGTCAGCAGCATCAGGCATCCAGGATGCGGTCGGCGTGCTCGTGCAGCGGTACGGCCAGGTCGAGGTAGTCACCTCGGTCGATGCGGCGGAGCATGTGCCCGATCACGCACAACTGTGCGTACCGGCCTTCCGGCGGCTCCAGGACGTCGCCGAAGGTGTCGTGCACCTGTCGCGCCATGTCCGGCACGAGCAGGCTGTGGCAGTACAGGCTGGCCGCACCGTACCCGGCCGGGGCGCGGCCCCAGTGCTCCCAGTCCAGGACCCACAGGCGCGGTGCGGTGAGGTTGGCCCAGTGCATATCCATGTGCTCGGTACTCCATGCCGGGCGCAGGTGGTCGGCGCGGGCACCGAAGAAGACCCGTAGCGTCGGCTTGTACCAGCCGGGGCTCTCCGCGCCGCGGCGGGTTGTCTGCCCGGCGAGGGCGTCTAGGGCGTCACGCAGGCTCTTCCACCACGAGCGTGGCAGGTCGAGGGGTTCGTGGAGTTCGGGTGTCGGCGAGCAAGGCCGGTCAGATACGAAGGTCATCAGCTCCGCATAGATCATGACCTCCGCCTCGTCCCATTCGATCCGGTCCAGCAGCGCGGGCTTGGGTATGTCGCTCAGGTGCGCGGCATCCTGGTTACCGATCCACTCCTCACTGCTGGTCCAGTCGCGATGCTCGGCCGTGGCCCGCAGCCACAACCGCTTCCCTTCCTTCAGAGCGGGGGCGCCTATCGTGCGGTCCCGCCAGCCGAACACCGCCTCACCCGCCAGCGGCGCGCCTATCCGGTCAGCGGCTTCGGCCAGCACGCGACGCAGGAATGACCGTTGCCGCTCCTCCTCGGCCTGCTCGCCGGTCATCGATCCCCCGATTCGTGTCTAGCGTGTTGGCCTGCAGTTGTTCGGACGGCAGCTCATGTCAGGGCTGCATGTCCGATCCTTCGGGCTACACGGCCCGCAGCTATAGGAGGGGGCGCAGTTCCCTTTCGGCCGGCAGTTGTTCTGCGGGTTGCAGGCGGGGCTGCAGCTTGGTCCGCACTGCGGGTTGCACATCTTCGGGGTACACGGCGCCTCGATCGGTTCGAAGTGCGCGTTGAGGTATTCGGTCACCGACGCCGTCTGCGGGCCGACCACGATGTCGCTGAGCGTGCTGTCGTTGACGTTCCCGATCGGAAGCCAGCGTGCCATCACGCATGGCCACACAGTACCGTCCGGGCCGACGGCGACGTTGCCGCTCGTGCACGCGCCGCACAGCTGGTCAACCCCTTGTGGGCGGTCGCGGACGCCTCGGCCGATCTGTCGCAGGTCGTCATACCCGATGTCGGTGACGCCGAGGTCGGCGAGCATCGCCTCGGCCTGGCGGGTGCGCTGGCCGTCGAGAACGCCGATGATGCCCACCCGCAGCGGGATCGAGCGGCGTACGGCTTCGGCGATGTTCGCGCGGGTCCGGAGATGGCCCGGCCGCCGGGTGATGGCGGCGTGCTCGATGGGATCGTCGGAGTACCAGGAGGTCGCCAGCCTCACGCCGGGCCGGGTGAAGGTGTCCCACAGGTCGGCGCGGACATGCACGAGGTTGCTGAACACCTCGACCTCCATGCCTCGCTCCAGGCCATGGTCGACGAGCTCGGGCAGCGCCGGGTGGAGAGTGGGTTCCCCGCCGATGAACTGGATCAGCTCGACGCCGAGCTCGGCTGCCTCATCGATGACCCGGCGCCAGTCCGGCACGGTCATCATGCCGTGCGTGCCGGTAGGCCCCGATTCGTTGTAACAGTGCGTGCACTGCAGTTGGCACTTACCTGTGATCTCTAACCACACGAACCGCGTCTGGTTTCGGTGCATGGTGACGCTCCTTTCTCAACGCGAACAAAATGCAGTGTCGGTGCCCTGGTTCACGCTGTCAGCCCCGTTTCTGTTGGCCTTGCTGCTGTGGGATGGGCCGTGACCCCGGCGCCCGCGAAGTACATCCGGGGCCGCGGCGTCCGGCCTCTCCTACCGGGACTTCTCGCGCGGCCGATCGCAGGGGGTACCGGCCGCGCGGGGGTCTAGGTGATCTGCCCGTACTGGGCGAGGACCTTCTCTGCCGAGTCCGGGTCGACCTTCATGAGCCACAGCATCGCGTCCGGGCCACGCTGACCGGCGGGCTGCCCGACCACGTAGACCGTGCGCAGGATGAGCAGCAGCGCCTCGAGCTCCTCCGCATAAGTCGAGCGGCGGGGGCTCACGTGGGCACCCCGATCTGCTCGAGCTCGGCGGCCGTCAGGACTACGTCCGGTGCGGCGATGACGACGTGCACGGTCTTGCCGTGCTCGAAGTAGACCGTCCACCGGGCGACAGCTCCCTCGTCGACGATGTGAAGCCCGCGGCCGTGCTCGGCGAGCTGGCCGCCCTCGTCGGAGGCCGGCAGGGGCCGGTGGTCGGGGTCGGTGACGGCCAGGTGCATGTACCGGTCGGTGACGACGAGGTTCATGCCGATCGGGTACACGTCGTACGGCCACGCCCGCATGGCGGCGGTGGCGACGATCGCGTTCGTCACGATCTCGCTCACCAGGAGAGCGACCTCGTACGGGTCGTGCGGGGATCCGTCGACCTCGCTGCGGGCGAACGCGCGGGCCCGGGCGGCGTACTCGGGGAGAGCTCGGAGCACGAGCCAGGACGACGGCGGGGATGGGGGGCGGTCGGCGATGACCGCTGGGTCGGATGGCACGGGGGATCATCTCCCCAGGTAGGGAGCCTGGCTGGCAAGGCCGGGCGTGGCGGCTAGGTACGCGCTCATCATGCTCGCGACGGACCTAACTCGCAAGACCCAAGTTAGGTTGCGCGACTATAGTCACGAATGTCAGGTTTCCATGAACGTGATTACGGAGCGCATTACCATCACCTCACCTGGCCACTTCGAATCAGCGGAGACACCCATGCCGACACGGGAGAGCCCTACCCTGCGCCGCCGTCGCCTCGCGCAGCAGCTGCGCAGCCTGCGCGACGATGCCGGCATGAAGAGTGCCGAGGTCGCCGCCCGGCTGGAGTGGGCGCCCAGCAAGCTCACTCGCATGGAGCGCAACGAGGGCAAGCGCTACGACGTCAACGACATCGCGCTGCTCTGCGAGATCTACGGCACCGACGATCTCCTACGTGAGCACCTCATGCAGCTCGCCCGCGACGGTCGCAAGAAAGGCTGGTGGGACCCCTACCACGCGTGGCTGTCGGAGGAGCTGTCGAACTACATCGGTTTGGAAGCCGAGGCTGCCAGCGTGCTCGCGTTCGAACCTCTGATCGTGCCCGGCCTGCTTCAGACACCCGAGTATGCGCGGGCGATCATCGGCGGAGGCCGGGCCACGGCAGGTGGCGAGCAGGTAGACGCCAAGGTCGAGATCCGCATGCGCCGCCAGGAGGCGCTGCACAACGACCCGGCACTCCGCGTCATCGCCGTCATGGATGAGGCCGCATTGCACCGCCGCGTCGGCAGCAACGAGACCATGCGAGCCCAATTCGACCACCTCCAGAAACTGACCCGACTGCCGAACGTCACCCTGCACGTCATTCCGTTCGAGGCCGGCGTGCACCCCAGCGTGAGCGGCTCGTTCAACATCCTGCAGTTCCCAGAGCCGACCGATCGGGATGCGGTGTACGTCGATCTTCTGGTCGGCCAGATGTTCCTCGAGGAGCCGGAGGAAGTCGGCGCCTACCACGATGCATTCATCAGTCTCGTTGGGCAGGCTGCGAACCCCAGCGTTACGCTGACGATGCTGGCCGAACGGTCCAGCCATTGAGATCAGGAAGACGTACCTATGCCACCCAGAGATGTGTCCGGTGCTGCGTGGAGGAAGAGCCTCCGCAGCAACCAGAACGGCGCATGCGTTGAAGTCGCGACGCTGACCGAGCGCTCCGACGACGAGTAGCCTCAGAGAAGGAAGAAGGGGCCCCGGTGCTGACGCCGGTGGCCCCTTTTCCGTACCTAGCCGCGCCCAGCGTACCCCGCCGGGCCGACGGTTGTGGATCAGAAGCCCAGGCTGTGATCACAGGAGACGACTGCGTACTGCCCGGAGCTCTTCGCGGCCTTGACCTTGACGCCGTCGACGTCGATCTCGCACGTCACCGTGCCGCTGCCCTGGTTCTGCGCCGAGATATCGACCATCGTGAACGCGTCGCGCTTCACCTTGAAGGACTTTGTCCACGGCAGGCTCGCGCCCTGCTGCTGCTCTTGGCCACTGGCCGTCGAGTACGTCACGTCGGCGGAGTCGGCCGACCCGCCGACCCGATAGGTGATGACCCGGGTGTCGCTCTTCGGCTTGGCCACCTTGGTCGGCTGTGCGGGAGCGGAGCCGCCGGCTGCGGGTGGCGTGGCGAGGTTCGGGTCGGAGTCGTCGGGGGCCTTGCAGCCCGCGAGGACGAGGACGGCCAGGGCGGCGGCAGCGATGAAGCGCATGGGTTCCCTCCGTGGTCGATGCGCGTGTTGGACGCAGCGCGCAGAGTGACGGGTGGCGTGGTGACCTGCTCCGGCCAGTCGGAGCATCCGGTGTAACGCCGGGCTCAGGGCGAGATCCAGCCCGCGGCGATCGCGAGGAGGATCGTGCCGCCCGGCCACAGGCGGGTACGGGCGAGCACCCAGACGGCACCGGCCTTCAGCGAGACGCTCCCGCAGGTGTCACGGCGAAGCATCGCGGCTGCTCGCAGATCGGGCAGGCGCCCTCGGCGAGGAGTTCGGCGACCGCCTCGACGACGCGGGCGGCTTCGGTCGGTGATCTCGATCGCTGTCCGATCTTGACGGCGAAGAGCCTCCCGTTACAAGCTCCGTTAACTAATCAGATGGGGATGTTAATAAGCATCCACGTCGCGATGTCAGAGACAGGCAGGAGGAGCATGGAACCCGCACGATCCATGACCCGGCGGAGGCTGCTCACGAGCGCCGGAGGCGCCGGGCTGGCCGGCGCCGCGGCGCTAGTCGCCGACGCCGGGCAGGCGTCTGCCCGCACGTACGAGTTCGACCTCGTCTTCAACGTGCCCGACACCGGCAACATTCAGGGGCTCGCCTACCGGCACGGCCGCTTCTACGTCGGGTTCGACGTCGGCGGCGGCAACGGGGTCATCCGGGTGTACGACCGCTCCGGGAAGAAGCTGAAGGAGACTCAGCCGCTGGCCGTCGGCCACGCCGCCGAGCTCAGCATCCGCCCCGCCGACGGGATGCTGTACATCGCCACCGGCGGCGGCACCAACCCCACCAAGGTCAACGTCGTGAACATCGCGACCCACGACCCGAAGATCGTCCGGACGATCGACTTCGCGTCGCTGGGCAACTCCGGGCTCGTCGCCGTCGACCCCCGGCGCGACGGTCTGCTCGTCCACGCGGGACCGGGCGACCAGGGGCCGTTCGTCTTCGCCTTCACCGACATGCGCGGCAAGGTCCGGTCGACCTTCCCCCTGCCGTACCAGGGCGTGCCGCAGGGCCTCGAGATGGCCGGTGACAAGATCCTCTACTACACGGACAACAAGATCACCGTGTTGAACCGGCGAGGCAAGATCACCGACACGATCGACATCCCGCTGACCGGCGAGAGCGAGGGCCTCGCCGTCGCGCCCGCGGGTCGAGGCACCCGGGTCTTCTTCGGCTACAACAAGCCGAACCGGATCTACGCCATGCGCCCCGTCTTCCGCTGAAGGACCGGTCGCGTCGCAGCGCTCCCGAGCCGGCCGGCGACCCGCTCGCCGCGCCAGCCGGAGCGCGAGGCACCGAGGCACCCTTGACCACCGGTGGGACGGAAGAGATCTCGTCAGGCCGTGGGGATCTTCTAACGGCACCTCCACATCGCGCGGCTCCCGGTTCGCCCAGGCGCTGCGCTCGAACGCCGCCCGCAGTGTCTCGAGCTCGGTGTCGACACTCGCGCCCTCATCGGACGCGCCCGGCAGGTCGTCGAGGTCCAGCAACCGATTATCAAGCACGCGCTCGGACAAGGCGTCCTGCTCGGCACCCACCACCCTGACCGCCCCCGTGTGTTCGGCCACGGCGACCACCGTCGCCAAGACCCGATGTTCACCCCCAAGGCACTCCGCGAGGTGTACGACGGCCTCGCCTCCGTCCGGGAACGTTTCGGCGCGACCGTGCCGGACCTGGCGCGCGTCGCACTGCATTACGCCCTCGCCCGTGACTCGGCCGCCCCCGCCTTGGTCGGCTTCCGAGACGCCGAGCAGATCAACACCACGATCACGAGTCTCGGCGAACCGCTGACCGGCGACGAAATCGCCTGGTTGCACCGATCGCTCGCCCCACTCCGCGACGCGTTCGCCTCCCGGACGGCGAAACGCCACGCGCCATGACCTCCCGTCCCTAGGCTCCCCACTGGGACGACCCACCATCGAGGAGAGAGCGACAGTGAAGTACATCGAGGTCGAGCAGAAGTTCGCGCTCACCCAGCCGGACAAGCTCAAGAAGGAGCTAGAGGAACGCGGCGCCAAGCGCGGCCCGGCCGTCCGGCAGGTGGACACCTACTACAACACCCCACACCGTGACTTCCTCGCCCCCGCCGTGATCTCCGAGTGGCTACGTCTCCGCGAGACCGACACCGGCGCCTCGGTAAACTACAAGCGGTGGCTTCCCGAGGACGCCGAAATCAAGACGCATTGCGACGAGTACGAGACGCCCGTCGAGGACGTCGAAGCACTGCGCCGGACGCTCATCGCCCTCGACTTCACGAAGCTGGTCACCGTGGACAAGACCCGCGAGGAATGGACCATCCCGGGTGAGGTCATCGTCGCGTTCGACACCGTGGCCGACGCCGGGCACTTCGTCGAGTTCGAGTTCAAGGGCGAAGCCGAGAGCGCCGAGGAGGCCATCACACGCCTCCAAGAGTTCATCGACGGACTCGACGTGCGCCTCGGCGACAGGATCAACCGGGGCTACCCCCACATGCTCCTCGGTCGGGAACGCTGAGTCACAGCACCGCCCTGCCACCACAACACGCCCAGAGCACCCCATGTGCCTGGGCCGTCCCCGTCCAGCCAAGCCAGCCATGGGCAAGGCTGGACAGGATTCAGCGGCCTTTATCCAATCCCGATCTCGTCAGACCGTGGCGATCCGTTCGAGGAGGGCTGCGAGGCCGTCGGCGTCGAGGAGGTCGGCGGGGCGGATCGTCCGGTCCGCGGCGACGTAGTGGAACGCGGCGCTGACCTTGTCGAGCGGGACCTCCGCGAGCTGCGCCCAGGCGATGCGGTAGGCCGCGAGCTGCACGGACACGACACGGGCCTCCTCGCCGGTGGGCGGGCGGCCGGTCTTCCAGTCGACGACCTCGTAGCCGCCGTCGTCCGTGCGGAACACCGCGTCCATCCGGCCCCGGATCAGACGGTCGCCGACCATGGTCTCGAACGGCACCTCCACGTCGTGCGGCTCCCGGTCGGCCCAGGCGCTGCGCTCGAACGCCGCCTGCAGCGTCTCGAGCTCGGTGTCGGCGCTCGCGCCCTCGTCGGAGGCACCGGGCAGGTCGTCGAGGTCCAGCAGCCGCTGCTGGCCCCAGCGGGACTCCAGCCAGCGGTGGAAGGCGGTGCCGCGCCGGGCGTACGGGGCCGGGGGCCGGGGCAGCGGCCGACGGATCTGGCGGGCCAGCGCCGCCGGGTCACGGGCCAGCGTGACCAGCGACGACACCGACAGGTGCGCGGGCAGCTCGACGGCGAGACCGTCGACGCCGCGCGCACGGTCGCGCTCGGCCAGCAGGAGCTCCACGTCGCGGGCCCACGCGGAGGCGCGGCGGCGGTCGCGCGGCGCGAGCGGGAGGTAGCCCAGGCGGAGCCGGCCGTGGATCGCGTCGTCGACCATCCGGGCGCCCTCGGCGACCGCGTCGTACCGCTCCCCCTCCGGAAGCGCGGGCCAGGAGGCGGTGTCCTGCTCGGCTAGCAGCGGGTTCTCTTCGCCGACCGGCTCGTCGGCCCAGTAGCCGACCTGGCCCGCGCCCGCCTCACACGCCTCCCGGATCTCCTCCAGGAACGGCGAGGGCTGCAGCGGACGGCTGGCGGTGCCCCAGCGGTACCCCGTCGCGATCAGCAGGTGCCGGGCGCGGGTCACGGCGACGTACGCGAGGCGGCGCTCCTCGCGCAGGTCGCGGTCGGCGGTGGCGGCGTTGAACTCCTCGACGTCGTCCTTCTGCAGGCCGTTCAGCGGCGGCAGGTCGGCGCGGTCGCCGCGGAGCGGGTACGGCAGGACGCGGGCGTTCGTGGTCCACCGGGAGGAGTTCTGCGGCCGGGCGGGGAAGACCGATCCGGCGCCGGGCGCGCCGTCCTTCGTCGGGCTCCAGACGAGACCGGGAATGGCGACGACGTCCCACTCCAGGCCCTTGGCGGCGTGCACGGTCAGGAGTTTGACGCTGTTGGTCTCGCCCACGCGGCCCGCCTCCAGGCCGAACTCCTCGGACTCGGCGGCCTTCAGGTAGGCGAGGAACGCCCCGAGCGTCGGGTCCTCCGCGTCGCCGGCGAAGGACGCGGCGGCGTCGACGAACGCGTCGAGGTCGGCGCGCGCGGTCACCGGGTCCAGGCCGGGCCGGGAGGCGACCTCGATGTCGAGGCCGAGCGTGCGCTCCACCTCGGTGACCAGGTCGGGCAGTGGCAGGCCGACGTGGCGGCGCAGGACCCGCAGCTCGTCGCGGAGACGTTCGAGCCGGGCGTGCCCCTCGTCGCTGTACTTCTCGGCCGGGCCGGGGTCGTCGAGGGCGTCGACGAGGCTGCCGTTCTCGTCGTTCAGCTCCTGGACCACCTGCCGGAGCGGGTCGGCGGCGTCGAACTGCGAGCGCGATGAGCGGTCGCCCAACGCGCCGTCCTCCCCCGTCCGGTCGCCGCTCCCGGCGTCCGGTGACGGCCCGGCGTCGGGATCCAGGTCGCGGGCGCCCTCCCGGGCCAGCTCTCGGGAGCGGCGGCCGAGGGCGACCAGGTCGTGCGGGCCGAGGCGCCAGCGCGGGCCGGTGAGCAGGCGGGCCAGGGACGCTCCGGCCGTCGGGTCGTGCACGACCTTGAGGGTGGCGACGACGTCCTGCACCTCCGGCACGGTGAGCAGCCCGCCGAGGCCGACCACCTCGACGGGGACGCCACGGGACTCCAGCGCCGCCCGGATCAGCGGGAACTGCGCGCGCTTGCGGGCCAGGACGGCGACGTCGGACGGCTGGAGACCGGGCCCGTGCCGGCTCGTCTTCTCCCAGACGTCGCCGTCCGGGGCGAGCTCCTTCGGTTGCCTCAGCAGGCGGACGATGCGGTCGGCCAGCCGCTCGGCCTCGTCCTCGACGGTGTCGAGCAGCCCGCACTCGACGCGCCCGCGCGCCTGCTGTGCCGCGCCCGGCCACAGCCGGGGCACGTCCTTGGCCTCCTCCCGCAGCTCGCCCTGGATGCGGGCGGCCGCGTCGAGGACCCGTTCGCCGTTGCGGAAGCTGGTCGACAGCTGCCGCATCGGCGCGGGCCGCTCGCCGTACGGGAAGTCGCGGACGAAGCCGAGCAGGTTACCGGCGCTCGCACCCCGCCAGCCGTAGATCGACTGGCAGGGGTCGCCGACGGCCGTGACCGGATGCCCGCCGCCGAACAGCGATTTCAGCAGCACGAGCTGGGCGTGGCTGGTGTCCTGGTACTCGTCGAGCAGCACGGCGGCGTAGCGGGACCGCTCGATCTGGCCGACCTCGGGGTGCTCGGCCGCGATCCGCGCGGCGAGCGCCATCTGGTCGCCGTGGTCGAGCACCTCCCGCTTGGCCTTGGCCCGCTGGTACGCCTCGACCAGCGGCATGAGCTGCTCACGCACCGCCTGCGCGGTCGTGATCGAGCCCTGGTGCTTCTTGGTCGGCTTCTTGACCTCGGCGTACCGCTCGTTCAGCCAGCCGCCCAGCCGCCGTACGTCGTCGGGGGTGCGCAGGTGCTCCGACAACTCCCCGGACAGCCCGATGACCGCCTTGGTGACGGTGTCGGGCCCCCACTCGACGGCGTCCATCGGCCCGTCGTACGCGTCGACGGCGCGCGCTGCGATCTGCCAGGCCACCGCCGGGGTGACGAGCCGCATCGTGGGCTCCAGCGCGGCGCGCAGCGCGTGGTCGCCGAACAGCCGCGCGGCGTACGCGTGGTAGGTCGACACGGTGGGCTCGCCGTCGAGGATCTGCGGGTCGATGAGATCCTCGTGCTCGCGCAGCTGGTCGAGCCGGCGGCGTACGCGCTCGGCGAGCTCGGCCGCGGCCTTGCGAGTGAACGTCAGGCCGAGCACGCGCTCGGGCCGGATGAGCCCGTTGGCGACCAGCCAGACGACACGGGCCGCCATGGTCTCGCTCTTGCCGGACCCCGCCCCGGCGATGACCGCCATCGGGCCGAGCGACGCCTCGATGACGGCGGCCTGGTCGGGCGTCGGCTCGGGCACGCCGAGCCGGTGCGCCAGCTCCTGCGGACTGATCACCGCACACCCCCGCCCCTCGGTCCGGTCACGGCACCCGGCGGTACGGGGTCGTGGCACCGCCACCGTACGGACCGGCCACGACACTTCGCCGGCACCTGACCACAGCACCGCCGCCGAACGGGCGGATCACGCCACCCCGGCGACGCCGGGTCACATCACGGGCGTCGCACGGGCCGGTCGCAGCAGCTCGGCGGCGCGGAGTCACGGCACCACCATCGAACGGACCGGTCGCATCGTCTCGCCGGCGCGGAGTCGCGACACCGCCGTCGAACGGGCGGATCACGCCACCCCGGTGACGCCGGGTCACGACACGGGCGTCGCACGGGCCGGTCACGGCACCCCGGCGACGCCGGGTCACGGCACCGCCGCCGAACGGACCGGTCGCAGCATCTCGACGACGCCGCGTCACGGCACCGCCGCCGTACGGGGCGGTCACGGCGTCACCTGGCCGCCGTCGTCGTGTGCGGGGCAGGAGCCGCGTACGGGGCAGTTGCGGCAGTGGTCGTCGCGGCGGGCCTCGAAGACCGGGCTGGCCATGCCCTCGGCGACGCGGTCGACGAGCTTGCGCGGCCACTGCGGGTCCTCGTCGGCCGACGGCGGAGGCTGGGTCTGGACGCGCACCCGGGCCGCGTAGGACGCCTTGCCGACCTGAATGAGCTCGGCCCCGCCCGGCTCGATCAGGCCCTTGTCGGCGAACGCGCCGAGCATGACCGCCAGCTGGTACACGCCGAGCTGCGGGTGGCGGGCCAGGTCGTCCTCGCGTACGACGGCGCTGGAGGTCTTGATGTCGACGATCCAGGCGTTGCCGTCGCCGTCGCGCTCGGCCCGGTCGATCCGGCCGCGGATCTCGACCCGGCCCAGGTCGATGCTGAACGGCTCCTCGATCGAGACCAGCTCGCGGGCGTCGGCGCGTTCGTGCCAGGCCATGAACTTGGCGACCATCTCCTCGGCCTGTCTCCGCTGTTTCTCGGAGTACCAGACGCTGCGGAAGTCCAGGTCGTCCCAGATCTCGTCGAGCCGCTTGGCGATGTCGATGTCGTTCACGTTCTCGTCGGTGCCGACGAGCTCGGCGACCGCGTGGATGACCCGGCCCATCGTCGCGAACTCCCCCGCGCCGCCGTCCTCCGCGCCCACGCAGGAGGCGAGCAGCCAGCGCAGCCCGCACTTCTCGAACGTGTCGACCTGCGACGGCGAGAGCACGAGCTTCTCGTCCTCGCGGAAGGCGGGGCCGGGGTCGGACAGCTCCGTCAGGGCGTACCAGTCGCGCGGGTCGGCGCCCTGCACCCCGGCGCGCGCGAGGCGGGCGAGGTGCCCGGCCGCGGCCCGGCGCAGCGGGGCGGGCGTCTTCGGGTCGCTGACCGCGGAGCGCAGGTCCGCGACGAGGGCCCGCAGGGACAGCCAGCGCGTGCGCTCGTCGAGCTGGGCGTGCTCGGCGGCGTCGGGGACCAGCTCCCGCATGAACCGCGACGGCCGGTCCTCGGTGTCCTCTCCGCCGACGGCGGTCACGATGAGGCGGTGCCGGGCCCGGGTCACCGCGACGTAGAACAGCCGCCGCTCCTCCTCCATCATCTTGGCGGCGAGCGACGCCCCTGCTTCCACCCCCGTGGCTGCGCCCCACCACCCCCCGGTGTTATCGGGGTCGGTGAGGCCGGTCGCGGCCTCGATGAGCTCCTCGCTGCCCAGCAGCGAGCCGCGCAGTCGCAGGTCGGGCCAGACGCCCTCCTGCACGCCGGCGACGATGACGAGGTCCCATTCGAGCCCTTTGGAGCGGTGCGCGGTGAGGATGCGCACCGCCTCGCCCTGGGGCGCCTGCTCGGCCAGGCTGTCGCCGGGGATCTCCTGCGAGGCCAGGTCGTCGAGGAAGACCTCCGGGCCCGCCTGCGGCAGCCGGTCGGTGAATCGCGCGGCCATGTCGAACAGCGCGACCACGGCGTCGAGGTCCCGGTCGGCCGCCGCGCCCCGGGCACCGCCCCGGACGCTCTGCTCGAGGAGCCGGTCGGCGAGGCCGCTCTCCTGCCACACCGCCCACAGCACGTCCTCGGCCCCGCCGCCGCCCCGGACGGTCTCGCGGGCGAGGGCGATGAGCCGGGCGACCCGTTCGGCCGGCTCACGGACCTTCGGGTTGATGAGCAGCAGCTCGCGGGTGTCGTTCAGCGCCCGGACGAGCAGCCCGTCGCCGGTGTCCTCACCGGACAGGGAGTTCAGGTCGCGCAGGGCGCGGCGGAGCCGGCGCAGGCCCAGGGCGTCCGCGCCACCCAATGGGCCGACCACGAGCTCCTCGGCGGCCTCCTCGTCGAGCAGCGCGGGCCGCAGGGCCGCCCGCAGCAGCACGATGAACGGCCGCGCGCCGGGCTCGTTGATCAGCGGCACCTCGTCGCCGGCCACGACGACGGGCACGCCGGCGGCGGCCAGGGCGCGGCGCAGCGGCGGCACCTGGCGTACCGCGGACCGTACGAGGACCGCCATCCGCGACCAGGGGACGTTCTCCAGGAGGTGGGCGCGGCGGAGCTCGTCGGCGACCAGCGCGGCCTCCTGGCTGGCGCTGTCGGCCTCGACGACCCGGACCGCCCGCTCGTCCGCGGCCTCGTCGTCGGCGGCCTCGGCCGGCAGCAGCTCCCGGTGCTCGCCGGCCAGCGCGCCGAGCGGCAGCCGGGCGGCCACCCGCCGAGACGCCTCCAGGATCACCGGGCCCATCCGGCGGCAGGTCCGCAGCGAGACGACCGGCGCCTCCTCCCCCGTCACCGTACGGAACCGCTGGGGGAACTCCAGGATGCCGCGCACGTCCGCGCCCCGGAAGCCGTAGATCGACTGGTCGGGGTCGCCGACGGCGATGAGGTCCCGCCCGCCCCCGGCCAGCTGCTGGAGGAGGTACTCCTGCGCCGGGTCGGTGTCCTGGTACTCGTCGACCAGGATGACGTCGTACGCCGCGCGCTCCCGCCGTCGTACGTCCTCGTCGGTGAGCAGCCCGGCGGCGGCCCGGACCAGCTCCGCGTAGTCGTAGGCGATGATCGGGTCGACGTCGAAGCGCTGTTCGTACCGGTGCAGGAACCGCCCGGACGCGTACCAGTCGTCCCGGTGGTGGCCGCGCCCCAGCGTGACCAGGTCGGACGGCCCGAGACCGCGCTCGGCGGCGCGCAGGATGAAGTCCCGCAGCTCCTCGGCGAACCCCCGTGTCTTCAGCGTCTCGTGCAGGCGCGCCGGCCAGTCCCGCGCGCCGTCGGCGACCTCGCCGCCGAGCAGCCGGCGGACCTCGAGGAGGTGCTCCGGGCCGGACAGCAGCCGCGGTGGCTCATCGCCGTCCAGGGCGGCCTGGCGGCGCAACAGCGCGAACGCGTAGGAGTGGAAGGTCAGCGCCAGCGGCGTCCGGGTGGTGCGCCGCAGCCGGCCCGTCATGCGCTCCCGCAGCTCCCCCGCCGCCTTGCGCCCGAACGTCAGGACCAGCACGCGCTCCGGGTCGACCCCGCGGTTCTCGATACGGTCGACGACGGTCTCGACGATCGTGGTCGTCTTGCCGGTGCCCGGCCCGGCCAGCACGAGCAGCGGCCCGTCGGCGTGCGCGACGACCCGCCGCTGGTGCTCGTCGAGCACCGGGGGCGGCGACTGCGCGGGACCCGCGCGGCGCACGAGGCGATAGGACGCTGCTGACACATATGTGATTGCAGCAGATCATCGGGGGTGATCGTGACAGGGTTGCGGCATGTCGCGCATGTGGCCGCGCTCCCGGCCCGTCGCCGACCCCGTTCCCGGGACGGCGCTTGCCTGCGAGACCCTGGGGCGGGGAGACGGGTTCCGCCGGCGGTCCGGCGGACGGAGGGGGTGTCACCGATGATCCTCTTGGTCGCGCTCATCCTGGCGCTGGCCTGGTACTTCCTGTGCTGGCTGAGCCTGCTGGGGGACGGTCCGCGCCGGGCCGTGGCCCGCCTGTCCCCGTACACGCGATGGCTGCACGCCTGGATCCTGTCGGCGCCGGCGACGTTCACCTACATCGCGATCTTCACGGCGTTCACGCTCGTGCAGCAGACGACCCCGCCGCGCCTGATCGACGTGCTCACCCGCGTGAACAGCACCAGCCTGTCCCGCCTGCGCCACACCCCGATGTCGGTGCTCGCCGACAGCGCCCTGTGGGTCGCGAACCGCGGTGCGGGACTCTCGCTGTACGTCCTGGTATTCGCCACCGTGGTCGCCTGGGCCGAACGACGGTACGGCCCGCCGCGCATCATCCTCATCTGCATTTCCGGCCACGTCCTCGGCACCCTGCTCACCGCCCTGGTGGAGCTCCACGCGATCGAGTCGGGGCGGGCGCCGCATCGGCTGGCCCACACCACCGATGTGGGGGTCAGCTACATGATGGTGGCGGGCTGCGTCGCGGCGGTGCTGCTCATGCGCGGCTGGTGGCTCGTCGCCGGCATCACGGCGCTGGCCATCGGAGTGGTCTGGCCGGTGATCTCCAACCACACCATCTGGGCCCTCGGCCACCTGCTCGCCACCCTGTGCGGGCTCCTCGTCGCCGCCCTCGCGGTGTTCCTCGGCGGCGTCAGATCACCCCGCGACCTCCGCCCCTGCCTGCGGGAGCCGGCCGCCGTCACCACCGAGTGATCGGGTCAGTCACGTCGAGGGCAGGCCCACCCGGTCGGGAACGACCTTCGGGAGGCCGCGCAGCCACCCGGGAACATCCGCGGGCCACCAGCGGCCCGCGGACAGGTGCGCCAGCGCGTCGCTCACCGCGGTGACGGACGCGTCGGCCGGGACCACCCGGCTCGGCGCCGCGCCCGCGAGCACGCCCAGCCACCAGTGCCGCCGGGTCGGCGACATCGCCTGGGGGTCGAGGACCATGTAGTAGTCCGGCAGCAGCAGCCGCTCGGCGGCCAGGCCGCTCACCGTGGACTCGATGGCGACCTCGAGACCGCCGTGCGGAGCGGCCTGATCGAAGAAGTCCACCCACGCGTCGCGGACCTCGGCGAGCGGATCGGCGTCGTGCACGACATACGTCGTCCCGGCGCCGGAGATGGCCTGGGCCAGCTCGGCGGGTGAACGGTCCCCCGCGACGAGGGCGCGTACGTTGTGCAGGGCCGCGAGCCCGGACACGACCTTGTCCGCGCCCTCCCCCGCGACCACGACCACAGTGCTGCTCGTCCGCCGCATACGCCGGATTTTAGGGGGTGCCCGGTGGATCTTCGTCCGGCTGCGCCACGAACAAGATCCACCGGACACCCCAAAGGCGTGTGTCCGGTGGACGGCTCCGGGTAGATCGCTCGATGGTGGAAGTTCTCAACGTGTGAGGTGGACGATGGTCGACCTGGCCGCGATCGAGGCGGAACGGGCGCGGATCCGCGAGGCGTACCTGCACGCCGACCGGGCGGCCAGTGCGGCGTCCGGCGTGCATCACGTCGCGCTGCTGTCCTCGGACGTCGAAACAACCGTCCGCTTCTACCAGGAGATCCTGGGGTTCCCGCTGACGGAGGTCATCGAGAACCGCGACTACCAGGGCTCGACCCATTTCTTCTTCGACCTGGGCAACGGCAATCTGCTGGCCTTCTTCGACTTCCCCGGCCTCGACCTCGGCCCGTACGCCGAGGTGCTGGGCGGCCTGCACCACCTCGCCATCTCCGTCGACCGCCCCACGTGGGAACGCCTCCGCGACAGGCTCGACGCCGCCGGCGTCCCGTACCAGGCCGAGAGCGGCTCGTCCCTCTACCTCCGCGATCCCGACGGCGCCCGCATCGAACTGCTAGCCGACCCTTTGGGCGAGATGTACGGCACCAAGGTCTTGTAACCGCCGACCGGACGCGAGCAGCCGGTCCTGGCTTCGTTCCCACCTTTGCCGTCGCCGCGGTCACCTCGCCGTCGGCATCGACTCATTGCCGTCGGTGTAGCCCCCACGCGGCCCGTTTCGACGGGATTGTGACGGCAACACCGACGGCAGAGCCCGCCGGCGCGGGTGGCTGCCGGGCCGGGACCGGGTGGTCGTCCACATTTCCGTTCCTCCGCCCCCCCGGAGCCTTCTGTCCGGGGTGATGCTGCGGAGGTGCGTGAGGAACTGGCGGCGCTGGCCGCGGCACAGGGTGGGGTGTTCACCCGGCGGCAGGCGCTCGCGGTCGGGTACGGCCCGCGGGCGATCCGCGATCGGCTCACCTCCGGCATCTGGCTCGGTCGCCGGCGTGGCGTCTACGTGACGAGGGCCCGCTGGGAGGCCGCCGACTCCATCGGCCGACACACCATCGACGTCGCGGCGGCGATCCTGTCGTTCCGCCGGCAGGACGCCGCCGGAAGTCACCATTCCGCCGCCAGGATCCACGGCATCGAGATGGTGGAAGCACCGCTCGACGTCGTCAGTTTGACCCGGCCGCCAGACGCGCCCGGCCGGGGCGAGACCAGAGGCATCCAAGTCGAGCGCTGTGGCCTTCCGCCCGATCACCTGCGGCTCGTGCGGGGAGTCCGGTTGACGACACCTGCGCGGACGGTGGTGGACCTGGCGCGCACACTGCGGTTCCGCGAGGGAGTCGTCGTCGCGGACTCGGCGCTCTTCCTTGGCCGGGCCACCAAGGAGGGGCTTGGCCGCATCGTTGGGGACTGCGGGCGGTGGCCGGGGATCGAGCGGGCCAGAGCCGTTCTCGACTTCGCGAATCCCCGCGCACGGAGCCCGTTCGAGTCGATCACCCGGGTGATGTTCGCCGAGCAGGGGCTGCCGCCGCCCGAGGTCGGTGTCCTGGTCGGCGAGGACGATGAGATCTTCACCGAGGTCGACTTCCTCTGGGCGGACACCCGCACGATCGCCGAGGCCGACGGCCTGCTGACGTACACCGCTCCGGACAGGTTGCGGGCGGAGAAGCTCAAGCAGGAACGCCTCGAGGAGATGGGCTTCACGGTCGTACGCCTCACCTGGCGGCAGGTCACCGAACACCCGCAGGAATGCGCCGCCCGTATCCGCCGCGCCTTCGCTCGAAGCACCGCGCGCATCGAACGGTCCCGACCCGGCCGGTGACGCGCGGTCTCAGATCTCCGCGCCGCGATCATCGGTCGGCTCTCCCTGGTGAGCGGGCCGCCGTCGTCGCCGCGGCCGGTCAAGCCGCCTCCGACGCGGCGCGTGGTTCCAGGGACGCCGCCTCGCACCCCCGGCGCGTCCGGCGTCCCCTCGGTCCGCGACCTACGCGGCGGCGACCCCGCTGTCACCGTGTTTTCGCTTGCGACGCGGACGGCCGTCAGCGGCCGTCCACCATTGCCACATTGCCGTCGACATGGACACCTCGCCGCCGGTAGCGACCGGATATTGCCCGGTTGCTCCGCATTGCGACGTCAAGAACGACGGCGAGGTGATGGTCGTACGGGGCCGTGGTGGCGGGCTGAGCGAGTCCGAGCGTGAGGAACTGGCCCAGCCGCGGGGCTGAAGGCCGACATGGCGCGTCTCGGTCAACACCGTGGCGGCGCGGATGGCCGCCGCCCCCAGCGGCGCAGGTCGCTGACCCGCCGGGGGCGATGGCCGGCCGCGCCGGATGTCTTACCAGGCCGTCGTAGCCAGCGCGGCCGTCAGCCGTGGGGCGACCAGGTGTGCCTCGGCCAAGCCGGCGATGTGGTCCAGCCCCTCGAACTCGATGACCTCGAACCCGGCCTGACGCAGTTCTACGGAACGGTCGCGGACGCGGCGTGCGATGGCACTGCCTCCCACGTAGTCATACATCCGGCATCCGGGTTCGCCGTCTGCGGAGCCGTACCAGACGATCTTTGGCCCCTTGAGGGCCGCCAGAACCTCGGCATCATCACGATTAGCCCATTCCCGGTACATCAAGATGCCCAGGTGATGCTCGTCCGCCTTGTCCTGCAGCCCGGCCTGCATCAGGGCCGTGCGGGCACCCTCGACATAGCCGAGCCAGTAGTCCGCTCCTGCCAGCAGCGGGAAACCACCGACCATGAGGCCGACCGCCCGATCAGTGGCGCCCACCAGGAAACCCGCCAGCGCGGCCATGCCGGAGTACCCGGCCAGCACGAAATCACCCACGTCCGCTGCGTCCGCCACGGCATGTAAGTCAGCGATCTCGACGTCCGTAGGGAAGCGGTCCCATTTCGTCGGCTCCCACGGGCCGCCTGCCTCGTTCTCGGGTTCCATCACGCCGACGACCTGCCGGGGTTTGTAGCGCACCACCCGATACCCACTTGTCGCCAGCGCGTCCGCGAGCGTGACGTGCTCGCTGCGCATCCTCGACGGGAAGATGACGGCCGGACCGTCGCCCTTCACCTCGTACCACAGCGTGAAACCGTCACGGGTAACTGTGACCGCCATGACGCCCCTGTCTCTCGATCTCCATGCCGTAGCCAGACTCCCAACGCACCGGCCGTTGATCATCGAAGACACCCCGAGGTGGATGGGCTGACTCAGGCCACAAGCGGTCATGCGCTCACCCCTGCCCGCCGGGGGCTGGAGGGCACCTTTCGGAACCGCGGTCTGGGGCGGTACGTCTTAGTTGCGCATTTATTCCGTTTCCAGCTTTGTGCAGGAGTGTCGGTGGCCGGTTCGAAAAAGATTCCGCGGCCCTCCGGACGCGTCAGCCGTCCGAAGGCGATCGTGGCAGCGGTGGTGCTCCTCGTCGTCGCGGTGCCGACGCTCAACGGCTTCTTCGGGTCGTTCGAGCGCACCTCCGGGGGCGAGGTGGCGGTCGTCCGCAACGGCGGGATGTTCGACAACAACAAGATCCGCCAGATCGTCGACCCGGGGTCGGGCCTGACGTGGATCGGGTGGTGGTCGCACATGCACAAGTACCCGGCGCAGCAGCGGTTCTACACGATCACCTCCGACTCGGGACGCGGGGACCGTACGGGCGTGGACGTCGTGACGGTGCCCAGCAGCGACGGCGTCAACATGGGGATCGAGGGCACGCTCTACTTCACGCTGAACCTCGACCACGCGACGCTGCGGAAGTTCGACGACAAGTTCGGCACCCGGAAGTTCACCGGCGCGGACGGGAAGGCCCGCTACGCCTATGACGGCGATCAGGGATGGTCGGCGTTCCTCGACCAGATCATCCGGCCCGTGATCGAGAACGACCTGCGCACCCAGGTGAACAGCTTCCGCTGTGCCGAGCTGGTGTCCTCCTGCGCGCTCGTGCAGAACAACTCGGGCGGCAAGCAGCAGCAGACGTCTCTCAAGGCGCAGAGCAACAACGCCAACATCGCCAAGGTGCAGGACGCGATCAACACGAGCCTGGAGCAGGATCTGCAGCAGACCCTCGGGTTCCCCTTCCTGACCAACCTGCACTTCAACCTGGCGCGCATCACGCTGCCCGCCTCGGTGCAGCAGGCCGTGGACAGCGCGCAGGCGGCGTTCGCGAAGGTGACCGAGTCGCAGGCGCAGGTCGCGCAGGCCCGCGCGGAGGCGGAGGCCAACCGGGCCCGCCAGGACGGTTACAACAAGTGCCCGACGTGCGCCGACATCGAGAAGCTGAAGGCGCTGCCCAAGGGCATCACGGTGTACGCCCCGGGGAACAACCGGGTGGCGATCCCGACCGGATAGGAGGCTCATGATGCGCGTCCTGGCACTCCCCGTCGTGCTTCTGCTCGCGGTCCTGCTGGCCGCGCTTCTCATCGCCGCGTTCCGCCGGCCCGAGCCGGATCGGGGACCGGACTGGGAGCCCGCGACGGAACTGCGGGACGGCGTCACCGTCGTGCTCGTCCGGCACGTCGCCGGCGGGCGGGAGCTGGGCCGTCAGGTCGTCGCCGAGATCCCGGCGGACGCCCCCGATTGGGAGACGCGCTACCACGAGGCCATGGCGGCCGCCCGATCCCGGGCGGCCGCCCTGCACAGCGAGGCCGACTGAGCACGGACGTCATCGACCTCGACGTCGGCGGTCACCACGCGGGTGAACGCCTGCACCGGGGAGTCGTAGCGCAGGTCATGAGGGCCAACAGTGGCTTTGCGTCGGCGCACGACGCCGCAGAGGCGCGTCGGGCTGTCAACGGGCGATCGAGATGGCGAAGGGCGCGAATCCGCTGGATCGGATCACGTGCGGTACGAAGAGGATCATGGCCTCGGCGGCCCGCGCCGTCTCGATCCCGCCGAGGTCCGTGATCCACTCCTGGCGCCAGCCGAGGTCCGTGAGAAGCTCGCGGACGACCTGCTTGGCCTCCGGATCCTTGCCGGAGAGGAACGCGGTCGGCGTCTGGGCGAGCGTGGCGGGCGCGGTCATCACCGGGTAGAGCATCGTGTTGAGCGTCTTGACGACGCGCGTGTCGGGGAGCGCGTCCTGGAGTTGCTCCGCGAGGCTTGATCCGGGATAGAGCAGGTCGGCGGGCAGTCCGTCCGGTCCGTCGACGGTGGCGTTGGAGACATCCACGAGGATCTTGCCTTGCAGTTCCTCGCGCAGCGCGCCGAGCCGCTCCAGCGAGCCGGCACCCGGCGTGGCGTTGATGACGATCTGCGCTGTCCGGGCGGCGTCGGCGGCAGAACCCGGCGAGCGGTCCGCCACGGTCACCTCGTGCCCCGCCCGGGTGAGAGCCGTGGCCAGGCTGCCGCCGACGCGGCCGTTGCCGAGGACGGTGATCTTGGTCATGCTGCGTCAGTCCTTCTGGTGCGTGTGGTCGTCGTGGGTGGTCATCGGGAGAGTGTGGCGACGGCGTCGGCATGCACGCCGGGCGCGGTGGCCAGGAAGCTCTCGCTCCGCGGGGTCCAGAGATGGCCCTCGGCGTCGGAGATCCGTCCGCCGGCCTCGGCGACGAGCAGTGCCCCGGGAAGCAGGTCCGCACGGGCCCCGGCGAACTGCCAGAAGGCGTCGATCCGGCCCGCGGCCACGTTCAGCAGGTGCAGGGTGGCGGGCACAGAGGTGCGCACCACGAGCGCGTCGAGGAGCATCGCGGTGATCGAGGAGCCGATGCGCCGCACGACCTTCTCGTCCTCGTCCGGCCTGGCCTGGCTCGTGGCCACGAGGCCCAGGCCGAGGTCGGCGGTCTGGGACACGTGCAGCGGCCAGCCGTCGAGGTGGGCGCCGGCGCCGGCGAGCGCGGTGTAGGTCTCGCCGGTCAACGGCAGGTGGACCGCGGTGAGCACCGGCTGGTTCTCGCGTACGAGGGTGGCGGTCACCGCCCACTCCGGCAGGCCGTGCAGGTGGTTGACGTTGCCCTCTGCCGGATCCACGACCCACCATTCGCCGGGGGGCAGGGCCCCGCCGGCGAGCTCCTCGTCCACCCAGCGGGCGTCCGGGCGCAGGGGTGCGAGGCGGGGGCGCAGGATGTCGAGGGCGACGGCGTCGTTGGCGGCGAGGGCACGCATCAGCTCTTCGCGGGTCTGGTGGTGGGCCACGTCGCCGAAGCGCTCCCGCAGCGCCGAACCCGCCGCGCGTACGGCGTTCGTGGTCTGCGCGAGCAGGTCGGCATCGGACGCGGCGGCTGCGGCGATACCGGGGTTCTGAATCGACTCGGGCATGGCGGTACTCCCATCTGAGCTGGGGGGATGTGGCCGAACTACGGGAAGCCGCGGGCCTTTTCGCACCCGCGTCTCGACGGTAGGAGGACCCACCATTAACTTCAAGTGCATGTAAAGCATGCCTAGCATGACTCTCATGCAATTGGATTTGAATCTGCTCGCCGCGCTCGACGCTCTCCTGGAGGAGGGCAGCGTGGCCGGAGCGGCCGAGCGCCTGCACGTCACCGCCCCCGCGATGAGCCGGAGCCTCGGCCGGATCCGGCGCACGACGGGCGACCAGATTCTGGTGCGCACAGGGCGCACGATGACTCCGACGCCGTACGCGATCGCCGTCCGGGAACAGGTGCACGACCTGCTGCAGCAGGTCCAGGGCGTGCTGGCGCCGAGCCGGGAACTCGACCTGACGACACTCGAGCGCACCTTCACACTCCGCTGGCACGACGCACTCGTCGCCCACAGCGGGCCCCCGCTTCTCGCGGCCGTGCGCGAACAGGCGCCGGGGGTGCGTCTGCGCTTCATCGCGGAGTCGAGCATCGACACCCCCGAGCTGCGTCGCGGCGAGGTCGACCTCGCCGCGAACGCGGACCGCCCGACCGCACCCGAGATTCGCGCCGATCGGGTGGCCGAGAGCCATCACGTCGTCGTCGTACGGCGGGGCCACCCGCTCACCCGTGTCACGACCGTCACCGCCGTGCGGTACGCCGCCGCCGAGCACATCACCGTCTCACGGCGCGGAAGGCTTCACAGCGCCCTCGACGACGCCCTCCAACGCCTCGGCTTCACCCGACGTGTGGTGGCGACCGCACCCACCGAAGCGGCCGCGCTCGAGTTCGTGAGGGGCTCCGACCTCCTCGTCACAGCCCCCGAGTCCACGACGCGCTCGGTGGCCGCGGATCTCGGTCTGGCCCTGCTCCCACTGCCGCTCGACCTTCCGCCGGCCCCGGTGTTCCTGTCATGGCACCAGCGCTATGACACCGACCCCGCACACGTCTGGCTACGCGACCTGGCGCGAACCGCGTTGGCCGAAATATAAGGTACGGTACGTACCGTACCTTGTTTTCGCATGTGAGGGAGTACTCCCATGTCCATCGACGTCGTCATCGTCGGCGGCGGTCCCACCGGGCTGATGGCCGCCTGTGAGCTGAGTCTGGCCGGGGTCCGTCCGGTGGTGCTGGAGGTCCTGCCGGAGCCCAGCACGGAGCCGAAGGCGAACGGGCTGCTCGGCCAGGTGGTGCGGATGATCGACCACCGCGGCCTGTACGAGCCGCTGTCGGGGCGGCCGGGACCGCCGCGACCGAGCCCCGCCTTCATGTTCGCCGCGCTGCCCCTGGATCTGAGCGTGCTGGAAGATCACTCGGTCTACGGCCTGCCGGTGACGCAGCACCGCCTCGTGCAGGTGCTCGAGAAACGCGCCGCCGAACTCGGCGTGGACATCCGGCGCGGGCACCGGCTCGTCGGACTGGCGCAGGACGACGACGCGGTCACCGCCGACGTGGCGGGCCCGGGCGGGACCTACCAGGTGCGGGCCCGGTACCTGGTCGGCGCGGACGGAGCGCACAGCGCGACCCGCAAGCTGGCCGGCATCGACTTCCCCGGCATCACCTACGACCGGGTGACCACGCGGACGGCCCACGCCACCGTTCCGGACGCGTGGGTGGATCCGGCGACCGGCGGCCTCGACATCCCCGGCCACGGCGCGGTCCCGCCGTTCCTGGCCCACCGGACCGACCACGGGACGTTCTCCTACGCGCCCTTCCCCGGGCACCCGCCTCTGGTGAGCACCGCGGAATGGGACCGGCCGGAGCACGACGATCCGATGAGCCTCGACGAGTTGCGCACGAGCATCCGCCGCGTCCTGGGCGTCGACGTGCCGCTCGCCGCGCCCGCCGGTCCGGGGCCGCACGTGCTGCGACGGTTGAACGGCGGTCACAATCGCGTCGCCACCCGTTTCCGCGACCGGGGCGTCTTCCTCGCCGGCGACGCCGCGCACATCAACACCTCCGGTGGCTCGGGGCTCAACCTCGGCCTGCAGGACGCGGTCGACCTCGCCTGGAAGCTCGCCGCCGAACTCCGCGGCGGGGCCCCGGAGGGGCTCCTGGGCACGTACGAGACCGAACGGCGTCCCGCGTGCGAACGCATGATCACGGCCGGTCAGGCCCAGGGCGCGCTGACCGCCCCGGGCGACGACGTCACGGCACTGCGCGGGCTGTTCGCCGAACTGCTGGGCGACCCCGGCGCCGTGGGCCGCGTCGCCGGTCTCATCGCCGGCGACGACCTGGCGTACGACATGGGCGATACGGCACCCCACCCGCTCGTGGGCCGGCTCGCTCCCGACCTCGACGTGCACACCCCCGATGGGACGGTGCGGCTCGCCGAGCTGACCAGGACCGCGCGCCCCCTGCTGGTGGACCTGACCGAACACGCGTCGGCGGCCCGGACCCTGGCGCACCGGCGGCCCCGGATCGACATCGTCACCGGCTCTCCTTCGGGCCCCCACGCCGGCGTCACCGTGCTGCTGCTGCGGCCGGACTGCCATGTGGCGTGGGCGTCGGAGTCCGCCGATCTCGACTCCGAGGAGAGGAACGCGCTGGACGCCGCCGCAGAGCGGTGGTTCGGCGCCGCCGAGCCCAGCGACCTCTCGCCCGCGACGCCCACCCGTTGATCGAGCGCGGGCGGTCAGTCCGCCTCGGCGGGCTCGCCGGTCCAGCGGGCGAGGCGCATGTCGACGCGGGTGTCGCGCAGCGGCGTGCCCTCGGCGCGGTAGTGCTTCAGGGCACGCTGTTCGTGGCCGGGCAGGAATGAGCCGTCGGCCCGGATGACGCGCCACCAGGGCACGCCGCCGCCCCACAGGGCCATCACGCGGCCGACCTGCCGTGGTCCGCCCTCGCCCAGGAACTCGGCGATGTCGCCGTACGTCATGACGCGGCCGGGCGGGATGCGCTCGACGACGTCGAGGACGCGTTCGGCGAATTCGGTGGGGTCACCGTGCACCGTCGGCCTCCGACTGCTGCCGGGCCCGTACGCGCCGGACGTACAGCACGGTGGTCGCCAGGGCCCCGGCGAACCCGAAGATCGCGGCGATGCCGATCCAGCCGCCCAGGATGACCAGGCCGGGGGGATGCCGCTCGACCTGCACCGGCTGCGTCGGCCCGTCGTCGAACCGGCCGGTCTTGGTGCCTCCGGTGACCTGGTAGCCCTGCAGCCGGTCCGCGGCGGTCAGCGCCGCCGCGGCGTTGACCTCGCCGAAGCCGACCGACGCGTCGTACCCGGCGGCCGGGCGGCCCTTGGTGCTCGCGGTGATCGCCTGGGCGACCAGCGCGGGCGGCAGGTCGTGGTAGCGCGACCGGATCAGCGCGACGACGCCCGAGACGAGCGCTCCCGCCTGGCTCGTGCCCTCGCCGATCCAGTAGCTGTTGCCGGGGCCGGCGCCGACGACGTCGGCCCCCGGCGCCGCGACCTGGACGCTCGCGTTGCGGTCGGAGAACTTCGCCGGGACGCCACGCCGCGTCATCGCCGCCACCGCGATCACGCCGGGGAACGCGGCGGGGTAGGACAGCCGGGTGAACCCGTCCTTGTCGGTCTTGCGGTCGCCGTCATTGCCGGCCGAGGCGACCACGACGACGCCCTTGGAGATCGCGTAGGCGATGGCGGAGCGCTCCTCGCGGCCGGCGCTCGGCCCGCCGAGGGACATGTTGATCACGTCGGCGCCGTGATCCGCCGCGTAGCGGATCGCCTTGGGCAGCGCCGCGCGGTACTCCGGGCTGTCGCGGAACGACTTGTAGCCCTTCTCGCTCGGGTCGGCGATGACCCGCAGGGAGAGCAGGCGCGACTCGGGGGCCACCCCGATCACCCCGGCGTTCGAGCCGTGCCCGTGCCCGGCGATCAGGGAGGCCATCCAGGTGCCGTGGAGCCGGCCCGGGTCGGGCGCCACGTCGCTGATGAAGTCGGGGCCCGCGTTCACGGTGCCGGTGAGGTCGTGGTGGGACCCGTCGACGCCGGTGTCGAGGACGGCGACGGTGACGCCCTTGCCCTTGGTCGTCTGCCAGGCCTGCGGCGCGCCGAGGGCGTCGAGCACCCACTGCTCGCGGTCGCGTACGGAGTCGGCGCGCCCCGTGGCGGGGAGCAGGGCCACCGTCAGCGCCACGGCGGCCGCCGCCGCGGCCCTCAGCACTTCCACTCTCGTTTCTCGGAGCAGTCCGGCTGGACGGGGAGCGCGAGGGCGCCGGCGATGTTGCGGCCGATCTCCGGCGCGAGCAGGAACCAGCCGGTGTGCGGTTTGCGGACGGCCGCGACGGGCCGGCCGTCGGTCTGCCCGGCCACCGTGAGCACGGCGTACGGCCCGGCCCGGCCCGTAGCGGCGAACTGCCGCGCGGGGTCGTCGAACCGGGCGGCGATCGTCCGCGGGAACGCCAGGGCGTGCAGGAACGGACCCGGCTTGCCGGGGTCCGGCGGCGCGAGGGCCTCGTCGGCCAGGCCGGCGGCCCGCTCGTCGTCCAGCGCGGCGATCCCCACGGTGAGGATGATGCCCTGCATCTCGTCGACGTAGGTGGCCCGCAGCAGCGCGCGGCAGCCGTACTTGGCGAGGACGGCGGCGGGGGCGGCGTCGATGCCGGTGGCGCATCCCGTCTCGGGGGCGATGCCGACCCGGCTCGCGTGCTCGATCCCGCCCTGTTCGGAGGTGTACGGGACGGAGGCCGGGAAGATCTTCTCGGCCGACCAGGTGCGCCAGCGGTTCCGGACCTCCTCGCCGGCCGCGCGGTACAGCTCCCACTGGGTCGGCTTGCGGTGGAACTCCCAGTAGACCCGGGCGGTGGAGAGGACTCCGACGACGAGATAGCCGACCGTCGTCACCACCGCCACCACCAGCCACAGGCGGCGACGGGCGTACCAGGGCACCGGTTCGGGCGGAGGCTCGTCCGGCCCGTGCCATGCCCCCCATCCGCCGGGCCCGGTCGTCGGCCAGCTCGGATCGGAGGTTCGCGCCATATCTGAAAAGGTTACTGGCCCATCCCTCGCATCTGGTCAGAACCGAGGCGTGGGTGGCCCAGTGAGGCCAAGGGGAACATCCCGACGGCGCTCCGCCTGGGCGTTCCACCGGCCGGAGATCGGCGTGGTCCGCAGGCGGCGTCGCCGCCTGCGGACCGGCTCACCGGGCGGTGCCGCCCGGTTGTGGATCAGTACGTCGGCTTGGCCGGCTCGATCTGGTTGACCCAGGCCAGCACCCCGCCGCCGAGGTGGACGGCGTCGGAGAAGCCGGCGTCCTTGACGATCGCGAGGCACTCGGCGCTGCGGGCGCCGGACTTGCAGTGCAGCACGATCCGCTTGTCCTGGGGCAGCCGCTCGAGAGCCGCGCCGGACAGGAACTCACCCTTCGGGATGAGCGTGGCGCCGGGGATGTTGACGATCTCGTACTCGTTCGGCTCACGGACGTCGACCAGGAAGATGTCGCCCGTGTCGAGCAGGCCCTTCAGCTCGGTCGCCGTGATCGTGGAGTCCTTGACCGCGTCCGCGGCCTCGTCGGAGATCGCGCCGCAGAACGCCTCGTAGTCCTCGAGGAGCTCGGTGATCGTGGGGTTCTTGCCGCACAGCGGGCACTCGGGGTCCTTGCGGACCTTGACGCTCCGGTAGGTCATCTCCAGGGCGTCGTAGATCATCAGGCGCCCGACGAGCGGCTCGCCGATCCCGGCGATCAGCTTGATCGCCTCGTTCACCTGGATCGAGCCGATCGACGCGCACAGCACGCCCAGCACGCCGCCCTCGGCGCACGACGGCACCATGCCGGGCGGCGGCGGCTCGGGGTAGAGGCAGCGGTAGCACGGCCCGTGCTCGGCCCAGAAGACCGACGCCTGACCGTCGAACCGGTAGATCGAGCCCCAGACGTACGGCTTGCCGAGCAGCACGGCCGCGTCGTTGACCATGTAGCGCGTGGCGAAGTTGTCGGTGCCGTCGACGATCAGGTCGTAGCCGCTGAAGATGTCCATGACGTTGTCGTTGGACAGCGCCTCGTTGTGGACGATCACGTTGATCAGCGGGTTGATCTCGCGGACCGAGGCGGCGGCCGACTCGGCCTTGGGCCGGCCGACGTCGGACTGCCCGTGGATGATCTGGCGCTGCAGGTTGGACTCGTCGACGACGTCGAAGTCGATGATGCCGAGGGTGCCCACGCCGGCGGCGGCGAGGTAGAGCAGGGCCGGGGAGCCGAGACCACCCGCGCCCACGCACAGCACCTTGGCGTTCTTCAGCCGCTTTTGCCCGGCCATCCCGACGTCCGGGATGATCAGGTGACGCGAGTAGCGCCGGACCTCGTCGACGGAGAGCTCGCTCGCGGGCTCTACCAGGGGTGGCAACGACACGGTTGTCTCCTGCGCGTGCTGGGTTTCGGTGCGGACGCCGTCGTCCTGAACTGATGACAACTCTGTCATGCCCGTCCGCATTCCCGCGGAACGGCCGAACCCGGATCAGCCCGCGGCGATGTCGGGCAGGCGCAGGTGGGCGTCGTCCAGCAGCGCCCGGAACTCCCGCGCCACGGCCTCGGGGCGCTCCACCTGCGCGAGGTGGCCGACGTCGGGCAGCACGACCACACGGGAGCGCTTGAACACCCGGCCCGCGCGGGCCGCCATGCGCGGGTCGACGAGCCGGTCGTGCCGACCGTAGATCACCAGTGTCGGCGCGAGGACGCGCGCGGCGTAGCGCCACAGCGAGCGCCGCATGTACGCGGTGACGATGCCGCGCGACGACGCGAGCAGCGCCTCGGCGTGGTGGGGCAGCCCGTCCCGGTGGCGTACGTCCTCGACGAGCTCCATCACCCGGTCGGGATGCAGGCTGGTCGGGTCGGCGAAGCACATGTCCAGCGTGCCCTGCACCCGCTGCTCGGCGGGCAGCGCGGCCAGCCGCCGGACCGCCCACGGCCCCACTCCGGGCATGGTGGCGGCCAGGATCCGCGCGGGACCGGACCTCGGCCTCAGGTCGGGCAGCGCGGGCGAGATCAGGGTGAGGGTGCGCACCAGGTCGGGGCGGGTGCCCGCGAGACGGGTCGCGATGGCCCCGCCGAGGGAGTTCCCGAACAGGTGGACCGGTCCGCGGCCGCGTTTCTCGATCAGTCGCGCGACGGTGAGCGTGTGGGCATCGACGGAGTAGTCGCGGTCGGGCGGCGGCGGCGAGTTCCCGAATCCGGGCAGGTCGACGGCGTCTCCGGCGACCTCGTCGGACAACAGCCCCATCAGGTCGGTCCAGTTGGCCGAGGAGCCCGCCAGTCCGTGCACGAACAGGCCCGGCTCGGCGTCGTCGCGGCCGGGCGTCGCCGTACGCACGAAAACTTCGCGGTCGCCCAGCCGGAACAGCTCACCCGGCCACTTCGGGATCGGTGTGGTCATCCCTGCACGCGGCGTGGAGCCTCCGGCCGTAGGTCGGAGAGGAGCCGCCGCTGCCTCCTCTCTTCTGCCCTCCTGCGCGAGGAGTAGAAATCTCCCGTCCAGCGACGGGAGAAGGTCAAATCACTGTGAACGATACCCGCGGCCGATCGGGGCCCTCGCCCGAGTTGACCGGATCTTAAGGAACGAGACCCCGCACCGTGCTCGGTGCGGGGCCTCGTGAGCGTTGCGATATCGGGCCTGGTGAGCGTCCTGGCTCGGGACCCGGTGAGCGCTGCGCCACCGAACCTGCGTGAGCCTTCTCACTACGGCACCCGGCGAACGTCACGCTCGGGCTCGGGCTCACTACGGCACCCGGCGAGCGTCGCGGTCGGGATCGACCTCACTGCGACGCCCGGCGAACGTCACGCTCGGGCTCGGGCTCGGGCTCACTGCGGCGCCTGGCGAGCGTCGCGGCTGGGCTCGGCGGTCGGGCTCGCGAGCGACCTCACTGCCGGGCCCGGGGCGTACGGCGGTAGTGAGCGGGCCCGTCAACAGACACCTCCGGCCCGCGCCGTTGCCGGGCGCGGGCCGGAGGTCGTCGTACCGGTCAGGTGCCGGCGGTCGTGCGGTCAGGCGCCGGCGCGGCTCCCATCATGGCGTACGGACCCGCTCCGGACGCCGCCGGAACGCGCACCGCCCGGGCCGCCGGAACGGCCGTCCCGCCGCTGCCGGACGCCGTCACGGCGCTCCCCGTCGCGGTACCCGCCGTGACGCGCCTCGCGGCGTTCGCCGTCGCGGTGCTCGCCCTGGCGCGCCTCGCGGTGCTCACCCTCGAAGCGGCCGCCCTGCCGGGAGCTCCCACCGCTCTCGAACCGCCCGCCGGGGCGCCGGTCACGACGGCCACCCGGACGCGGGCCCCGGCGCTGGGGCCGCGGCTCGGGGTCGGGCTCGACCGGGATGCCGCTCGGCGGCTGCGCCCCGGTGATCCGGACGAGAGCCTCGTCGCCGGCGACGACCTTGGACCGCAGCGCCCGGACTCCGGCACGCCGCATCATGCGCTCGGTGTTGCGCACCTCGTTGTGGGCGACCAGCGTGGCGACGGTGCCGCGCTCGCCCGCCCGGGCGGTACGGCCCGCGCGGTGCAGGTAGTCCTTGTGGTCCGCGGCCGGGTCGACGTGCACGACGAGGCTCACGTCGTCGACGTGAATGCCGCGGGCGGCCACGTCGGTGGCGATCAGCACGCCGACCTTGCCCTCGCGGAAGTCCGCCAGCGTGCGGGTGCGAGCCGACTGGGTCTTGCCGCCGTGCAGGGCGCCCGCACGGACGCCGACCCGGGCCAGCTTCTTGGCCAGCGCGTCCACGCCGTGCTTGGTGCGGACGAACATGATCGTACGGCCCTCGCGGCCGGCGACCTCGGCGATGACGTTCTGCTTGTCGGCGCGGTCGACGATGAACAGGTGGTGGTCCATGGTCTCCACCGGCGCGGCGGCCGGGGCGATCGAGTGGGTCACCGGGTCGTGCAGGTAACGGCGGACGAGCTTGTCGACGTCGCCGTCGAGGGTGGCCGAGAACAGCATCCGCTGCCCGTCGGACGGGATCATGTCGAGCAGTTTGGAGACCGCCGGCAGGAAGCCGAGGTCGCACATGTGGTCGGCCTCGTCGAGGACGGTGATCCGCACGTCCTGGAGCGAGCAGGCGCCGCGCTCGATGAGGTCGGTGAGCCGTCCGGGCGTGGCGACCAGCAGGTCGACGCCGCGCTGCAGCGCCTGGATCTGCTTGGGCATCGACATGCCGCCGACGACGGTCTTGGCGTGCAGCCCGAGGCTGCGGCCGAGCGGGGCCAGGGCGTCCTGGACCTGCATGGCGAGTTCACGGGTGGGGACGAGGATGAGCGCGCGGGGCCGCTTGGGAGCGGCCTGCACGCCGGCGATCCCGGCCAGCACCGGCAGGCCGAACGCGAGCGTCTTGCCCGATCCGGTCTGCCCTCGTCCGAGCAGGTCCCGCCCGGCGAGGGCGTCGGGGACACTGGCGGCCTGAATGGGGAACGGCGCGGTGATGCCGCGGCGTTCGAGCGCCGACACCAAAGGGGTCGGCAGGCCGAGCTCGGCGAAAGTGGGCAGGGTCGACGAAACGTCAGTCAAGAATGAACCTCTCGGAAATGGCCCGCCTCGAGAGGTTCCGCAAAGTGGGGGATTGCGGACTCCAAGCCGGCCGTCGGCGCGAGAACGCGCCTGAACAGGAATCACAGAGCTTACATGGGGTCCCAACACGCCCCGGGGACGGTTCATTCCCGACCCGGCGGGTCGCTTTTCCGCTCGGGTCGGACCGTCTTGCGCGGGTCCGGACCGGCTTGTCCGGTCAACCTCCCCTGTTCGGTCAACCTTCCTTGTCCGGTCAGCCTTCCTTGTCCGGTCAGCCTCCCTTGCTCGGTCAGGCCGTCTTGCGGGTCCCGGTCTTCGTCTTGGGCTTGGACTTGGTGTCGGTGGTCTTCTTCGCCGCGCCGGTCTTCGCCGCCCCCCGTCCGCTCTTCGCGGCAGCTCCGTCCTCGCCGCCGCGCGAACCCGACTTCGCGGCGGCCTTGCGCGGCTCGCCGTCGCCCTTGTCGGCGCGGCCCTTCTTCGCCGCCTCCACACTGGCCCGCAGCGCGCTGAGCAGGTCGGCCGCCGCCGGAACCTCCTGTTCGGCCTCGGGCGCGACGACCTCCTTGCCCTGGATCTTCGCCTCGATGACCGCTTCCAGGGCCTCGCGGTACTGGTCCTTGTAGTCGGTCGGCTCGAAGTCGCCCGTCATGGTGTCGATCAGCGACGCGGCCATCTGGAGCTCCTGCGAGCGCACGTCGACGTCCTCTTCGAGGAAGGGGAAGTCGGCCTCGCGGATCTCGTCCGGCCACAGCATCGTCTCGAGCACGAACACGCCGTCCCGTACCCGCAGCGTGCCGAGCGACTCGCGCTGCCGGAGCGCCACCTTGATCACGGCGACCTTGCCGGAGTCCTCGAGGGCGTCGCGCAGCAGGACGTACGGTTTGACGCCCTGCGCGTCCGGCTCCAGGTAGTAGGTCTTGTTGAAGTAGATGGGGTCGACCTGCTCCTCCGGCGTGAACTGCAGGACGTCGATGCGGCGGCTGGTCGACAGCGGAAGCTCGGCGAAGTCGTCGTCGGTCAGGACGACGATCTCCCCGGTCGGGAGTTCGTACCCTTTGGCGATGTCGGAGTACGGCACCTCTTCGCCGTCCTTGGTGCACACGCGCCTGTACCGGATGCGGCCCGCGTCCTCACGGTGGACCTGATGGAACGCCACGTCGCGCTGCTCGGTCGCGGAATAGAGCTTCACCGGGATCGTGACCAGCCCGAACGAGATCGCGCCTTTCCAGATGCTGCGCATGAGGTGTCCTTACCCTCCGGCGTGTCGATCTACCTGCTCCGACGCCCCGGAATGCGATCGATCCGAATCTACGTCCGGCTCCGCGCCGTCCGCGTGGTGGAACCTTTGTTCTCGCGTCTCTTCCACGAAACCACAGCCCCTTCCGGAGGAACACGGCCGGTCTCGGCCGGGGCGATGAATGATCGGCGAATCCGGGGCGGCCCGTGGCGTCAGGGACGGGCCGGATGGGCAGAAAAGATCGTATGGGTGACCCCATGCCCTCCAATGTCCAGCCGATGCTCGCGTCCCCGGGCGAGCTGCCGGACGACGCCGACCGCTGGGGCCTCGAGCTCAAGTGGGACGGTGTACGCGCGATGGTGTACGTCTCCGGCGGGCGGGTGCGCGCCGTCGGCCGCCGCGGCCTCGACGCGACCGGCCGCTACCCCGAGCTGCAGGCCCTCGCCGATCTCCTGCCCGACCAGACGGCCGTCGTCGACGGCGAGGTCGTCGCCTTCGACGAACGCGGCCTGCCGAGCTTCCAGCGGCTGCAGCACCGGATGCACGTCGACCGTCCGGACGCCCGGCTGATCCGCCAGGTCCCGGTGCACTTCGTCGCCTTCGACCTGACGTTTCTGGACGGTCATCTGCTGTACGACATGCCGTACCGCGACCGGCGTGCCCTGCTCGACGAGCTCGAGCTGGCCGCCGGGCCGATCGAGGCCCCGCCGTACCTGCCCGGCTCGGCCGTCGACCAGGTCCAGGAACTCCTCGACTACACGAAGGAACAAGGCCTGGAAGGTCTGATCGCCAAGCGGCTCGACTCGCCGTACCGCCCGGGCCACCGGGTGGACTACTGGCGGAAGATCAAGAATTTCCGCACCCAGGACGTCGTCATCGGCGGCTGGAAGGAGGGCCAGGGCCGCCGGGAGGGCGGCGTGGGGTCGCTGCTGCTCGGCGTGTACGCGGACGGCGGCCTGCGGTTCGTCGGGCACGTCGGCACCGGCTTCACGGACGCGGCGCTGGACGACCTGCACAAGATCCTCACTCCGCTGGAGCGGCCCACCAGCCCGTACGCCGAGGAGGTCCCCCGGGAGTACGCCCGCAGGGCGCACTGGGTGGAGCCCTGGCTCGTGGGCGAGGTGGAGTTCTCTCGCTGGACCCTGGACGGAATGCTGCTCCACGCGTCATGGCGCGGGCTGCGCCCCGACCTGAACCCCGAAGAGGTCCACCCGGAGCCCTGACACGGCAGGCGCGCCGAGGCGCGGTTGAAACCCGCGACGCCGGGGAGATCGCCCTGAGCGAGTCTGCGCACGAACGTGGTGTCGCATCGGCTCGGCGAACCCGAGGAGAGCTGGTGAGCGGCACGAAGACGAGCGTCCAGGTCGACGGCGTGCGGCTGACGCTGTCCAACCTCGACAAGGTCCTCTACCCCCGGCACGGTTTCGCGAAGGGGGAGGTCATCGACTATTACGCCCGGATCGGGCCGGTCATCCTGCCTCACCTGAAGGACCGTCCGGCGACGCGGCTGCGCTACCCCGACGGTGTGGACGGCGAGTCGTTCTTCGAGAAGAACGCGCCCGGGCACACCCCCGACTGGGTCCGCACGGTCCGCCTGCCGACGCCCGGCGGGAGCCGCGAGGCCGTGAACTTCGTGGTCGTCGACGACCTTCCCGCCCTGGTCTGGTGCGCGAACCTGGCCGCCCTGGAGCTGCACGTCCCGCAGTGGCGTGTCGGCCCGCGCGGCGGCGCGCACGAGCCGGACCTGCTGGTCTTCGACCTCGATCCGGGCCCACCGGCCTCGGTGGACGAGACGCGCCGGGTCGCCTGTCTGCTGCGCGACCTCCTCAAGGCCGACGGGCTGCGGTCGTTCCCGAAGACGAGCGGCAAGAAGGGCCTGCACCTGTACGTGCCGATCGAGGAGACCTCCGACGGGCGCACCTCTGCGTACGCCAAGGAGGCGGCCCGCAGACTCGAGAAGGAGCACCCGCGCCTCGTCGTCAGCCGGATGGAGAAGAGGCTTCGATCCGGCAAGGTCTTCGTCGACTGGAGCCAGAACAACCGGCACAAGACCACGGTCGCGCCGTACTCTTTGCGAGCCGCCGAGGAGCCCTCCGTCTCCGCGCCGGTGACGTGGGACGAGGTCGAGTCCGACGCGGAGCTGCGATTCGGGCCCGATGAGGTGCTCGAGCGCGTCGACCGGCACGGTGACCTCCTCGAACCGCTCTTGACGCTTCGTCAAAAGCTGCCGTGAACCTTCGGGATGCGTACACGGAAGGTGCCCGGTGCGTCACCATTGGTCGGTGGGTCCACAATCGTGGGGCGGTGGCCACGGCACCGGAAAGCCGTGGGCACCGGTGGAGGTGACACGCGCATGCCGCGTGGAATGGGAAGGATGATCAGGTGACGGACGACGCGCAGGACAGGCGCTACGACGTCGTCGTACTGGGCGGGGGCTCCGGCAAGAACATCGCCGCCGAGCTGGCTCGGGCGGGCCGGTCGGTCGCGCTGGTGGAGAACCGCCTGGTCGGCGGGGAGTGCCCCTACTTCGCGTGCATGCCTTCCAAGACGCTGCTGCACTCGGCCCGGCTCGGCGAGACCTGGGAGCACGCGGTCGCGCGGCGCGACGAGGTGACCCGTCATCTCGACGACGCGGCCATCGCCGCGCAGATGGCCGAGGCGGGGGTGACCGTCGTACGCGGCCGCGGCAGGGTCGTGCGTCCCGGTGTGGTCGAGGTCGACGGCGCCGAGTACGGCTACACCGACCTCGTGGTGGCGACCGGCAGCGAGCCGGTGCGGCCCCCGGTCGAGGGCATCGACGACGTGCCCACGTGGACGAGTGACGAGGCGCTGACCCGGCCCGACCTGCCGCGACGGCTGGTGGTGCTCGGCGGTGGCCCGGTCGGTTGCGAACTCAGCCAGATCTACGCCGCGTTCGGCTCGCAGGTCACGCTCGTCGAGCAGGCCGAGCGGCTGCTGGCGGCCGAGGCGCCCTTCGTGGGCGAGACGCTCGCCGACGCGCTCCGCCGGAGGGGGGCCGACCTGCGCCTCGGCGTCGCGGCGACGCACGCGGAGCGCACCGAGACCGGCCTGCGGCTGCGGCTGTCCGACGGCAACCACATCGACGCCGACCGCATCCTCATCGCGGCAGGCCGCCGCCCGCGCGTCGCCGACCTGGGCCTGGAGACGGTCGGCGTCCGGTTCGACCCGGAGCGCGGCATCGCCGTCGACGCCATCTGCAAGGCCCTCCTCACCGAGGAGACGAGCACCGACGGCACGACCGTCTGGGCGGCCGGCGACGTGACCGGCGTCGCGCCCTACACGCACGCCGCCAACTACCAGTCCGGAGTGCTCGTCTCGAACGTCCTCGGCAAGCGCCGGGAGGCCGACTACCGGGCGATCCCCCGCGCGGTCTACACGACGCCGTCGGTGTACGCCGTGGGCGTCTCCCCGCTGGCCGCGACCGGGCTGGAACTCGTCGCGGCGGGGTACGACCTGGCCGGGACCGCCCGCGCGGCCGTGGAGGACGACGACCGGGGCCGGGTGGAGGTGTACGCCGACCGGGCGCGGGGCGTCCTCGTGGGCGCCGCCGCCGTCGGACTCTATGCCGAGGAGTGGATGAGCGAGATCACGCTGGCCATCCGGGCCGAGACACCGCTGAGCATTCTGACCGATGTCGTCCACGCCTTCCCGACGTACGGTGAGGCCATCGAACCGGTCCTACGCGAGCTGGCCGAGCAGCTCTGAGCTTCCTTGGGGGGAAGACCATGTCCGAAGACGGGATCGAACTGAGCCTCGAGGCCGCCGAGGCCGACGCCGCCGAGCAGCACGTCGCGGTGCGTGAGGGCGAACGCCGGTGGCCCACGACGCTGCCGGTCGAGGTCGACGAGGCCGACGCCGCGGAGCAGGGGTTCGAGGTCGAACTCGACGAGGACGACTACCGGTGACGGCGCGAACGGCCTCTCGGAGAGCAGGTGTGAAGACGCACGGCGGCGCGACCGCGGAGATCCGCGGCGGCGCCGCCCCGGAGACGCACCGTGACGCCACCCCGGAGACGCACCGTGGCGCCGAAGTGGAAGTCCCGGTGACGGCTTTCCGCCGATCCGACGTTACCCGGTCGTAGGATGGTAGGCCTCAACGTGCGCGGCGCCACGGCGTCGCCCGGACAGGTGATCGGAGAACTCAGGTGACCGCAACCCCGGACGCCCGCCCCCGGGGCACGAGGCTCCCGCGGCTGGCCCGCCGCCGGCAGCTCCTGGGTGCCGCCCAGGAGGTATTCGTCGCGCAGGGCTACCACGCCGCCGCGATGGACGAGATCGCCGAACGGGCAGGCGTCAGCAAGCCGGTGCTGTACCAGCACTTCCCAGGCAAGCTCGAGCTCTACCTCGCGTTGCTCGACGAGCACGCCGAAGGGCTCGTCCAGCGCCTGCGCGACGCGCTGGCCTCCACACCGGACAACAAGCTGCGGGTCCAGCGGACCATCGAGGCCTTCTACGACTTCGTGGCCGGCGAGGGCCAGGCCTACCGCCTGGTCTTCGAGTCCGATCTGCGCAACGTCGCCCCCGTACGCGCCCGGGTGGACCGCGCCAACCAACAGTGCGCCGAGATGATCGCTCAGGTCATCCAGGAGGACACCGGCGTCTCCAGCGACGAGGCCCACCTGCTCGGGATGGGCCTCGTCGGCATGGCGGAGGTCAGCGCGCGCTACTGGCTGTCCGTGCAGGGCACGATCTCCAAGGAGCAGGCCGAGCACCTCATCGCGCGCCTGCAGTGGCGCGGCATCGGCGGTTTCCCCCGCACCACCTGAGCCAGGCCCCCGGCCGGGGGCGTCGGCTCCCCGCCGGCCGTGCGATAGTGCGGGTGGGCCGGATCGGTCCAGACGTACGCCACGGACGGTCGTGGCCCCGCCCCCCGACGGAGGGAACAACGTGCAGGTGCGAATCGGTGTGCAGTCGGTGGCCAAGGAGCTGGTCGTCGAGACCTCGCTGTCCGCCGATGAGGTGGAGCGCGCGGTGAACGACGCGGTCGCCGAGGACGACGGCGTCTTCACACTGCGCAGCAAGAACGGCGCGCGGGTCGTCGTGCCGGCGGCCAAGCTCGCCTACGTGGAGATCGACGAGTCGGAGACGCGCAGCGTCGGCTTCGGTTCATACTGATCGAACGGGCTCGTTCCGACTTTCCACAAAGATTGGAATGAGTCCCTCGATCGAGGGCATACAGACCGCGCGAATCCGAAGCGCCGGAATCCATCCGGCAGGAGGTGGTCTGAGAAATGCTGATGACAATAATCTGGTTCATCATTATCGGCGCCATCATCGGGGCTCTCGCGCGTCTGGTCGTACCAGGCCGGAACCCCATGGGCATCGCCCTCACGATCCTGATCGGCATCGCCGGGGCCCTCATCGGCGGCCTCATCGCCAACGCGCTCGGGGCGGGAAGCATCATCGCCTTCATCATCTCGGTCCTGGTGGCCGCCGCCGGCGTCGCGCTGATCAGCCGCGGCCGCTGGGGATCGCGCCGCGGCGTGTCCTGACCGAGCCGGTCCGAGCCGACCTCAGCGAACGCAGCCGACCGAATCCTCAGACGAGGCCCCCGCTCCCCCGGCGGGGGCCTCGTCGCACGTCCAGGCGCGCGTGGGCACGGCCGTCCTGGCCCGCACGCCGACGCGGGCCGTCCTCGCCGCGTACGTCGGCGCGGGCCACCCCGTCGCGTACGTCGGCGCGGGCCACCCCGTCGCGTACGCCGACGCCGGCCATCCCCGCCGCGCACGCCGACGCCGGCCATCCCCGCCGCGCACGCCGACGCCGGCCATCCCCGCCGCGTACGCCGACGCCGGCCATCCCCGCCGCGCACGCCGACGCCGGCCATCCCCGCCGCGCACGCCGACGCCGGCCATCCCCGCCGCGTACGCCGACGCCGGCCATCCCCGCCGCGCACGCCGACGCCGGCCATCCCCGCCGCGCACATCGGCGCGGGCGCGGCCGTCTCCCGCGTTCAGGAGTGCGTCGGAGTGGGTGAGGCCGTCCCTGTCCCTGTCCCCGGCTTCGATGCCTTGGCGGCCGTCACGATCTCCGGGCGGACGTACGCTCCCAGGCGCGCGTACGGCACGTTGAAATCCCGGCCCACGTCGGCGTGCGGACAGCCGAGGTCGATCCAGTTGCGGATCGTGAACGTCATGCCGGTCGCCGTCGGCGCGACCTCCAGCGCGACGCCCAGAGCGTGCCCGGTGAGGGGTGTGCCGGGGAGGCAGACCCCTCCGTGCGCGCTCGGGGCGATGATCCGGGCGAGGGCCCGTGCGCCGGTGTTCGTCCGCGCGGCGGGGAGCAGCAGGTCGGCGGTTCCCAGCTGCCGGCCCGTCGACAGGTCGAACACGAGCGTGAACTGGGAGCTCACGGGGATCAGGCGGTTGGCGCCGCTGCTGTCGTCGAAGGTGTAGGTCACCGACAGCAGCTTCGGACCGCCCAGGCCCACCGTGGCGGCCGACTGGAGCGTTCCGGTCGGGGCGCTGTCGGACTGGCTCGTCGGCATGACGAACGCCGGCTTGAAACCGGCCATGGTGCGGTCGACCTGCGTCCTCAGCGCCTTGTTGACCTTGGTCTGGACGGCGGCGTTCTTCAGCCCGCTGACCTGGACGTACCGCGTGATCATGGTGCGGCCCTTGCGGAGGGTCGTCGTGGAGGCCGCGACGTTCACGCGGACCGGCTGGACGACGGCCGCGGGACGCGTCGGTTTCGCCGCCGGGTGGCCCCCGCCCGCGACGACGACGGCGGCGGTCCCGGCCGAGCCCACGACGATGGCCCCGGCGATCGCCACGCCCACCTTCGCCCCGGTCCCCGACAGCAGCGCCCTTCCCGTCCCCTGCAGGATGCCCGTGGCGTGACCCGCGCCGCTTCCGGCGCCCGCCGCTCCCCCACCGGCCGTGGACCCGGCACCGCCCGCCCCGGCCGCACCGCCCGCGCCCGCGCCGCTCGCCGCGCCGCCGATCGCCGGTGCTCCCGAGCCGCTCGCGAGCAGCGCCGCGAAGGGAAGGAGCGCCGCCAGCCCGGCGGCCGCCTCTGCCAGGCGTCGCCGCCCGTTGGACTCCCAATCCGGCCCGTACGCGGTCGTGGCCGCCTGCTCCAGTTCGGTCACGAGCGCCGCCGCGCCCGCCGGGCGCTCGGCCGGGTGCTTGGCCATGCCCTGGGCGACCAGCCCGCGTACGGCCTCCGGAAGGTCGCTCAGGGGCACCTGGGTGTTGGTGTGCTGGGCGCGGTACGCCTGTGTGCTGTCGCCGCGGAACGGGGTATGGCCGGTGACGCACTCGAAGAAGACGCACGTCGCGGCGTACACGTCGGTGGCGGGGGTCGCGGGCGCGCCCTGCCACTGCTCGGGCGCCATGTACGGCGGCGTGCCGAGGATGTCGCCGACCTCCCCGGTACGCAGGGCGATCCCGAAGTCGATCAGCTTGCTCTGGCCGTCGTCGCGTACGAGGACGTTCGGGGGCTTGTAGTCGCGGTGGACGACGCCTCGCTCGTGGGCGGTGCTCAGCCCGAGGAGGGAGCCTTTGAGCACCGTCAGGGCCGCCTCAGGCTCGAACGGGCCGTGTTCCTTGAGGAGCGCCCGCAGCGAGATCCCGGCGACCGCCTCCATCACGATCGCCGCGCCCTGCGGGGACTCGACGAAGTCGTACAGGCGCGCGACGTACGGGCTGTCCAGATGCCGGAGTATCTGTGCCTCGGCCCGGAAGCCGGTGAGGAATCGCTGATCGGAGAGGAGGTTCGCCGTCAGGTACTTCACCGCGACGTGCGTCCCGGAGTCCTCGTGTCGCGCGAGCACCACACGGCCGAAGCCGCCTTCCCCAAGCTCACGCACTTCCGTATAGCCGGGAAGCGCCCAGTCGCCCAAATTCGTCCTCCTATGCCCGGAGGGAAGGTACTGGAGACACAGCGTGACTGGAAGCAACGCCACGCGGTCGGCTCCATCGGCCGATCCACAGGGCGGCGCGTGGTGCCGGAACCCGTCCCGCGAGCGGGCATCCCCGGTCACGCACAGTGACCGAATCGGAGGCCGCCGGCTCGGCGGACGCGGCCCGCCCGTCCGCCGGTGATCCCGGGAGCCGGGAGGCCGAACGGCTCCGCGGATCGGCCGTCAGCCCCGCAGGTTGATCGCCCGCATCCGGGCCTGATGCCGGTCGACGATCCGGCCGAACATCGTCGCGACGTCCTCCTCGCCGAAGAGCGCGCCCACCGCGGGGTGCCCCTCCGCGAGCGCGTGGGCCTGGCTGAGCGTCTCGCCCACGAGCCTCCGGGCCCACAACCCCAGCCGGGACGCCAGCCGCGGATCGTTCTCCGCGGCGGCGCGCAGGCGTTCTCGCAGGAGCTCGGCATGGCCGGAATCGGCCAACGTCTCATGGACCACCGTCCGCGTCGCGAAGTCGGCCTTCTCGACCGCCTCGCGGTAGAGGTCGGCCACGATGGAGTCGGCGACGTACACCTTGGTCAGCGCCTCCATCGCGTCGGCCGGACGCGTGCGCTCGTGGAACGCGGTGATCGCCTCCTGGAACGGGCGCATGGCCTCGTACGGATCCGCACCCGCCTCGATGAGCCGGTCCCGCAGGAGTTCGAACTGCGCGAACGCGCCGGTCGCCAGGCCGGCGAGGACCACCGTGTCCTCGTACGACACCGCCCGCCCCGCGTCCGCCGCGCGCTGTTCGAACGCGGTCAACCGCACGCACGCCAGCAGGCCGTACAGCTCGACCGACCGGGATCGAGGCGTCGCTCCGGCCGAAACCATGAAATGAAATCGTACGCGGCGGCGTTGACGACTACAGCGGGGCTTTTGAATTCGGCCCCCGCCAGCTACACTGCGTGGCGAACTGTGACCGGTCGCTGCAGAGCGCGACCCCATACCCGGTCACTCCTGAGGAAGAATTTGACGGCTGGTCCCTCCCGCGCGAAGGCGCGAACGAATGCGACGACCGGCGGGTGCCCGAGAGCCCTGCCGGAGACGGCGCATGAATCGCGACCGCGAGATGGCTCGCCGCGCCACCGTAACGGTGCGCCCGCGGCGTTGAGCGGACCCCGCACACTGGGAGGCTGAAGGCCCTGACGACCTTTCGTGATCTCGGGGTTGTCCCCGAAATAGCAGACGCCCTCGAAACAGAGGGCATTGTCGAACCGTTCCCGATCCAGTCACTCGCCGTGCCCATCGGCCTCGGCGGGCACGACATCATCGGCCAGGCGCGCACCGGCACCGGCAAGACCCTGGCCTTCGGCATCCCGCTGCTGCAGCGTATCGAGCACGGCGGGAAGAAGCCGCAGGCCCTGGTCATCGTGCCGACGCGCGAGCTGGCCATCCAGGTCACCGACGACCTGATCGTCGCCGGCGGCAAGCTCGGCAGCCGCGTGCTGTCGGTGTACGGCGGCCGCGCGTACGAGCCGCAGATCGACGCCCTCAAGAACGGCGTCGAGGCGGTCGTCGGCACGCCGGGCCGGCTGCTCGACCTGGTCAAGCAGAAGTACCTCGACCTGTCCCAGGTCTCGGTGCTCGTCCTCGACGAGGCCGACCGCATGCTCGACCTCGGCTTCCTGCCCGACATCGAGCGTCTCGTCGCCAAGGTGCCCGAGCGTCGCCAGACGATGCTGTTCTCGGCCACCATGCCCGGCGAGATCGTCGCGCTGTCGCGGAAGTACCTCACCCGGCCCACCAACGTGCGGGCCGAGTCGCACGAGGAGTCCGAGACCACGCCGCAGGTCGTGCAGCACGTCTTCCAGGCGCACCAGATGGACAAGCCCGAGTTGCTCTCCCGGGTCCTGCAGGCCCGCGGGCGCGGCCTGACCATGGTGTTCTGCCAGACCAAGCGCGCCTGCGACCGGGTCGCCGAGGACCTCACCCGGCGGGGGTTCGCCGCCGCCGCCGTGCACGGCGACCTCGGCCAGGGCCAGCGTGAGCGCGCCCTGCGCGCCTTCCGCGCCGGCAAGATCGACGTGCTCGTCGCCACCGACGTGGCGGCCCGCGGCCTCGACGTCGACGACGTGACCCACGTCGTCAACTACGAGTGCCCGGACGCCGCGGAGACCTACGTCCACCGCATCGGCCGTACGGGCCGGGCGGGCAAAGAGGGCATCGCGGTGACGCTCGTCGACTGGGCGGACCTGCAGCGGTGGAAGCTGATCAACACCGCGCTCGACCTGGACTTCGCGGAGCCGGCCGAGACCTACTCCACCTCCGAGCACCTGTACGAGGTGCTCGACATCCCGTCCGACGTCACCGGCATCCTGCCGAAGGCGCAGCGGGAGCGTGCGGGGCTGGAGGCCGAGGAGGTCGAGGACATCGGCGAGACCGGTCGTTCCCGGTCGCACCAACGGCAGGAAGAAGAGCCGCGTCGTGCCACCCGGGAGCGCACCCGTTCCCGCCAGCGCACCCGCGGCGGCCGACCGACGCCGCACGAGGCCGATGCGGCCACGGCCGCCCAGACGGCACGGCGGCACACCCGCCGCCAGCCGGACCCGGCCACGCACCCGGCCGAGGTGACGGCACCGGTGGCCGAGGCGGCGACGCCCACGGTCGAGGTGACGGCGCCTGCGGTCGAGGCGGCGACGCCCACGGTCGAGGTGACGGCGCCTGCGGTCGAGGTGGCAGCGCCCGTGGTCGAGGTCTCGCCGGAGCCGGCCGAGGCCGTCACGGCCCCGCGCCGCACTCGCCGGCGCGCCTCGGAGGCGCCCGTCGCACCGGCCGTGGACCACGAGACCGCCGATGTTCCCGAAACCCCGGCGAGCCCGGTGTCTCCGTTCGAGCCGGACCCGGTACCAGCGGTCGCCGAGGCGCCCGCGCAGCGGGCCGAGCCGGTGGCGGCCCCGGTGCTGATCAGCCCGGCGGGCATCCCGATGGTGCAGTTCCTGGCACCGCCGGCGCTCGCGGACGCTGACGACCTGCCGGAGTTCGCCGAGCCGGTCCGCCCGGCGGCCCGGAAGAAGCGGCGCGCCCGGACGGGCTGAGCGCGCGGTTGAAGAGGGGCGTGGTCATCGGTCACGCCCCTTATTCGTGCCCTCGACCGAGGCGGCCGGGCGGCGCGCGTCCGGTGACCGGACCGATCGGGTGACGCGTCCCCTTCGAGGGAGGCCGGGCCGGTGACGTGCCTCAGCGTGGGCCGCTGATCCGATAGATCTCGTAGTCGTCGAAGTCCACGATCATCCGGCCTCCGTGGGCTCCGCTGCCCCGCATCACCACCAGTCCCGTCTGCCCGAGCGCCAACGGGTCATGGGTGTCCGTGGCCTCAACGGTGAACATTCCGTTCAGCGACAGCCGAAGACGGACCTTCGCCCCGTCGGACTCACACTGGACCCCGAAACGGTTCGCCGCCGGCGGTCGCTCATCCGCGTCGTCCTTCGTGTCGTAGCCCGTGGCCAGCGGCACCTGCGCGAGCGTCTGAGAGCCCCCGGCGGTCACCTTGCGAATGAACGCGCCGTGACCGTCACGCCGGACGAGGAACACGTAACCGTCGAGGATCCGGTAGTCCGGCCCCCGGCACCATAGGCCCAGCATGCCGTCACCCGGTCCGGAGACCACCTTCGCATCGACGTCCGCCTCCATGCGAGCCGGCAGGTTCTTGGACGGGTACGGCGCCGGCTTGGAATCGTTGCCGATCCTGCCCTCGGCCCTCATGCGATAGCGGCCGCCGACGTAGGAGGTGTCCTTGTCGACGTCCCAGGTCCGCGCGTTCGGCGCGAACTCGCTGGTGTAGACGGCGGCGAGGCTCGTCCGCCCTCCCTGGGACCGGCCATCGGAAGGCCAGAGCGCGATGGACCCGACCGTGGCGGCGACCACCGCACCGGTCCCACCGATCCAGGCGAGGCGCCGCGACCGCGACCAGCCCCGTACGGCCGCTTCCGGCGCCGGTCCGGTACCCGCCGCTCCGATCGCCACGGCCGACGCACGGGGAGTCCTGGCGGAAGCCGAGGTCTCCAAGCTCCCGGGGCCATCAGGGGACGGGCGCGTCGCATCCCCCGGGTCGGCGCTCTCCGGACTTCCGGAAAGACCGGGGGACGGAGGCGTCGCATCCGCCGAACCTGCGGCCTCCGAGCCCACCGGACCACCCGGGGACCGGCGCGTCACATCCCCCGAGCCGACGCTCTCCGAGCTCCCCGAATCGCCTGGGGACGGGAGGGCCGCGTCCGCGGGACCGGCGGTCTCCGGGCCTCCTGGACCGTCCGGGGACAGGCGGGCCCCATCCGCAGCACCGGCGGGCTCGAGGCCCCCGGGATCGCCCGGCGTGTCGCGGGCGCTCGAGTCGGTTCGCGGCGGCGCGGTCGGGGGCCGTGCGGGGCCGACGAGTCCGGTGAGGAGTTCCTGCGCGGTCGGGCGGCGGGCCGGGTCCTTGTTCAGTGCCTCTTCCACCAGCGGCCGTATCGCGTCGTCCAGGCCGTCGAGCAGCGGCGCTCCGTGCGTGATCCGGTAGAGCACCGCGGGCAGGATCGCGCCGGGGAAGGGCGCGGCGCCCGTACCGGCGAAGGCGACGACGGCGCCCCAGGCGAACACGTCGGACGCCATCGTCGCCCGCTCGCCCTGGATGACCTCGGGCGCCATGTACGCCGGGGTACCGATGATCTCGCCGGTGCCGGTGGCCTCGGTCAGGCTGTCGAGGGCGCGGGCGATGCCGAAGTCGATCACCCGGGGCCCCATCGGGGACAGCAGCACGTTGGCGGGTTTCAGGTCGCGGTGCACGATCCCCGCCCCGTGGATGGCGCCGAGGGCGGTCGCCACCCCGACCGCGAGGTGGTCGAGGCTCGAGCCGTTCATCGGGCCGGATTCCCGGACGAACTTCGCGAGGTCGGGCCCTGCCACGTACTCGGTGACGATGTAGAGCGGATCGCCGTCGACCTGGGCGTCGAGCACGGGCGCGGTGCAGAACCTGCGGACTCGACGGGCCGCCGCGACCTCACGGCGGAACCGGTCGCGGAAGGAGGGCTCGTCCGCGAAGTCGCCATTGATCACCTTGACGGCCACCCGCTCGGCGGAGGCCGACTCGGCGAGGTACACCGTGCCCATTCCGCCGCGGCCGATCACCCCGAGGAGGCGGTACGGGCCCAGCTCGGCCGGGTCACCCGCCCGCAGAGAGCCGACCCGGTCGTCGAGCGGCATGATCTTCCGGCCCTCCGTATCCCCGAAACCCGATGATCACGCAGGTTAGTGGAGATACCGGCCGTCGGCCCCCGGATCAGGCCGGGTTGGCGCCCGCCTGGCGCAGGCGCAGAGCGTGACGCGGGCGGTCGGTGATGAGGACCGTCACCCGCTCGTCGCGGAGGAAGCTGCGCATGCGCGGCTCGTCGTTGACCGTCCACACCATGGCCGGGACGCCGAGCCGGCCGCACATGCGCAGGACGGTCGCGCGGGCGAGCCGGCGGTGCACCGCGAGCCAGTCGGCGCCGCACTCGCGCATGCGGCGCAGCGGGTACAGCTCCTGGATCCGCGTCGGCGCCTTCGAGAGCCAGGAGACCTCACGGAGGCTGCGGCCGAGCGAGAGGGCGGCGGTGACGTTGGGGAACTCCCGCTTGATCCGGGCGATCGAGGAGTCCTCGAGCGTGGTGGCGACGAAACCGTCCGGACCGAGGAGGTCGAGGGCGAGCGTGATGATCTCGTCCTCGTCGCCGACCTCCTTGAGGTCGAGATGGCCTTTCGCGCGGCCCGCGATCAGGGCCATCACGTCGCGGACCCGGGGGACGCGGTGACCGGCGACGGCGCACAGCTCGTCATAGGTCAGCCCGCCCACGGGGTGATTCGCGACCCGCCGATCGTGAAAGACGACGAACTCGCCGTCACGCGTACGCCGGATGTCGAACTCGACGTACTCCGCCCCGGTGGTGAGGGCGCTCTCATACGCTTCCCAGGTGGCGGCCCGGGCGACCTCGGATCCGCCCTTGTGGGCGGAGACGGCAGCCGTCATGCCACGAGAGTACCTTTGCGACACCCAGCGAAGTACCACCCAAATCGCTATGATGGTGTCGATAGCCCCATGGGCAAGTAAGCTCCTGCCAGTGAGTACGCCCCGGTTCCTTACCCTGCCTCCCGGCGTCCGTCGCACGGAGATCCACACGTCGCGCGGCACATTCGCCGTTCTCGAGGCACTTCCGGGCTCTGGTGTCTGCGAGCGGTCTCCGGCACTGCTCGTCCCCGGGTTCACCGGAAGTAAAGAGGACTTCATCGCGGTGTTGCAGACCCTGGCGGGCGCCGGGCGCCGCGTCGTCGCGCTCGACATGCGCGGCCAGCACGAGACTCCGGGACCGGACGATCCGTCGGCCTACAGCTGCGCCGCGCTCGGCGCCGACATCGTCGCCGTCCTCGAGTACTTCGATGACCAGGTCCACCTCGTCGGGCACTCGTTCGGCGGGCTGGTGACGCGCGAGGCGGTGATCGCCGATCCGGCGATGCTGGCCTCGTACACGCTGATGAGCTCCGGACCGGCCGCGATCGGCGGCTCACGGGAGGTCGAGGGCCGGGTGCTGCTCGCGGCGCTGCCCAAGGTCGGCCTCGAACACATCTGGTCGACCCGCATGGAACCGGACGTGATCGCCAAGGGGGTCCCTCCCGAGATCGTCGCGTTCCTGCGCCGGCGGATGTTCATGAACTCCCCCGCGGGCCTGATGACGATGGCCCAGGAGGTCCTGTCCTGCCCCGACCGGGTGGACGACCTCACCAAGGTCGCCGACGACGCCGACCTGCCGGTTCTCGTGCTGTACGGCGAGGACGACGACGGGTGGGATCCGCGCGAACAGGCCGCGATGGCCGAGCGCCTGGGCGCCCGGAAGGTCGTGATCCCGGGGGCCGCCCATTCACCCGCCGTCGAGGCCCCGGAGACCGCGGCGAGCGCGCTGACCGCCTTCTGGAACGAGGCCGAGCGCGCCTGACGGTGCCGCGTACCCGCTGATCGGCCGGTACGAGACGGGCGCGCCGGGGCCGCGCTCCCCGCGCCGCCTGCGGCGTCGGTGAGGCCGGGAACACGATCGCGTCTCCGCGCCCTCGGCGAAGATCACACGTCTTTGAGACAAGAAACACCTGGCGTCTCATGTAACTGATCGCTTACGCTGACCCCATGGCAGCGACGGTTCAGCCCCCGCAGAGCGTCACCTGGCAGGTGCACATCGACCGGTCGATGTGGATCGGCGGTGTGCGCGGCCTGATGTTGCAGGCCCTGCACCCCATCGCCATGCGCGGGGTATGGCAGAACTCCAACTTCCAGGAGGACCCGATCGGCCGGCTCCAGCGCACGGCCGACTTCGTCGGCGTCGTCACGTGGGGCACGCGCGAAGAGGCCGACCGTCTCGGCCGCCGGGTCAGGGACATCCACCGCTCACTGCGGATCAAGGACCCCGACACCGGGCGGCTCCACCGCGTCGACGACCCGGAGCTGCTCCTGTGGGTGCACTGTGCGGAGGTCTCCTCCTACCTCGAGGTCGCGCGCCGCGCCGGGTTGCGGCTCACCGACCGGCAGGCCGACCGCTACCTCGCCGAACAGCGCCGCAGCGCCGCCTACGTCGGCCTGCACGAGGAGGACGTGCCGGGCAGTCTCGCGGAGCTGGAGGCCTTCTTCGCGGAGATGCGCCCGCGGCTGAAGGTCACCCCGGAGGCCCGCTCGACCGTACGCTTCCTGCTGTGGCCGAAGCTGCCCGAGGAGATGCGGTGGCTGTCGGCCGGCAAGCCGATGTACGTCCCGTTCGGCGCCCTGTGCTACTACTCGCTGCCCGCCTGGGCCCGGCGGATGTACGGCGTCCTGCCGGAGATCCCGCAGCCGGCGGTGACGGCGGCGCTGCGATCGTTCCGGCTGGCCATGAACACCCTCCCGGAGAAGGTCCACGACCTGTCGTTCCAGCAGGCGACGAAGGACATGCTCGAGGCCGCCCGGCAGCGCCTCGCCGCCGAGGGCTACGACCTCGGCAAGGGCCTGCAGGGCCTCCGCGACCCCCGCCGCTGGCCCAACCCCGCCGCCGCCTAGGGCGCGTCTCACGTACGCTCCAGGGCTGCCACCGAGGTCGTTCGACGTGTACGAAGCACTGCGCCAGGCGTCCTCCGGTGAGCTCGAAGTGGACCGGGACGCCGTGGACCTCAACGAGCCCGCACGCGGTGCGCCTCCCCGTCCGGATCAATGGCCGCACGTACTTTCACGGTCCGCATGAACCCGCTGAGGAGTAATGCCTCTCGCAGGTCAGTCGGACGCGAGCGCGGACCAGGGGTCGCGGGTGGGGGCGGCGGCCCGGCCCTCCGGGCAGTGGCGCGCGAAGTCGCACCAAGCGCACAGCGGTCCCGGCTGGGGCGGGAACCTCTCGTCGAACCGTTCGTGGCGACGCTCCGGCGGGATCGCGACGTCCGCCGGCCGCGTGGTGGCGCGGAACCACTCGTCCGCCTCGCCGCACTCCTCGGCGATCTGCTCGGCGCGCCGAAGGTGGCGGTCGAGGGAGTCGTCGGTGTGCTCCCAGACCGCGACCTCGCCGGTCGGCAGGTGATGGAGCTCGACGAGGCGGCACGGGGTCCGCATCATGCGGCGCGCCGAGGCGGCGTACAGCGCGAGCGCCAGGGACGTGCGGGCGTCGTCGGCGGTCAGCGGCCGGCGACCGGTCTTGTAGTCGACGACCACGAGTTCGTCGCCGCGCCGGTCGAGGCGGTCGATCCGCCCCTGAACGGTGATCACGTGCGTCTTCATCGAGACCGTGCGCTCGACGCCGACGGGCTCGTCCGCCGGGTCGAGCCCGGCGGCGTAGCGGAGCACCATCTCCCGGGCGCGATGCCGCCATTCGGCGGCCTGGGCGTCGTCCCGGAAGCCGTCACTCAGCCAGGCCCGGTCGAGCAGCCGGCCGGCGGCCTCGGTCGTACGCTCGTCGAGCGGTAGCCGCCACCAGCCGGCGAGGGCATTGTGGACGCTGGCGCCGACGCTGTTGTGCGCCCACGGCGGACCCTTCTCCGGCTTGGGCCGGTCGAGATAGGTCATCCGATAGCGGCGCGGACAGTCGAGCCAGGTGTTCAGGCGGGAGGGCGTGCAGGGGTAGAGCCGTCTCGGCATCCCCTCGAAACCGAGCTGCTCGGCCGCCATGGCGTCAGTCCTCGGAGCTCGGCTCCTGCGCGAGCGCGAACCAGCTCTCCCACTGGGAGTCCTCGTCGCCGACGGTCGTCTCGTCGCCCTGGCCGGGCAGCACCCGCGTGTCCTTGGGCAGCGGCCCGAGCAGCGACCCGATGGAGTTGAGCTGCTCCTGGAGGTCGTGGTACTCCTCGCCGACCCGACCCGGGCGGCCCTTGTGCAGGGTGTCGCCGGAGAACAGCACGCCGAGCTGCTCGCTGTAGAGGCAGATGCTGCCGGGGGTGTGCCCGGGCGTGTGCATCACCTCGAGCTGGGCGCCGGCGATCTCGAAGATGCCGCCGTCCTCGATGTCGATGTCGGGCTGGAGGTCCTTGAACTCCGAGTCCTCCTCCTTCTTGGCGAGGGCCCGGAAGTACTGACGCCACAGGAGGCGGTCCCGCGAGTGCACGCCGATCGGCGCCGCCTCCTCCTCGTCGGCCTCGGCGATCTCGAGCACGGCGCCCAGGTGATGATCGCGGCCGTCGGTGCAGATGACGGCCATCACCTCCCGCTCGCCGATCTCCTTAAGGATCGCCTCGGCGTCGTTGGCGGGGTCGATCACAATCACCTCGTCGTCGTCTCCGACGATGTAGGTGTTGCTCTCGACGTCGTACTCGTTGTCGTCAACGGTGACCTTGCCCGACGTCACCACTTTGTCGATACGCGCGTCCACACCGAAACCTTACCGACTTCCCGGGCCTGGTGTGCGGCACGCGGCCGATCCGGGCTCCGCATAGAGCCGTCGGCGATACACCGCGAAACGCCAATGAAACATTGCCGATCTATGCTGCGGACTCTATTGAACATTCGCGAAGGAGTTGATCTGTGAACGATTCGGTCGACGAGACGGATCTGGCGATCCTGCGGCGGCTGCAGGCCGACGGGCGGGCCACGCACGCCGCCATCGGCAAGACCGTCGGCCTGACCGGGCCGTCGGTGTACGCGCGGATCAAGCGCATGGAGCGGGAGGGGATCATCCAGGGCTACACCGCCCTCATCGCCCCGACGGCCCTCGACCAGGGGCTCGTCGCCATCGTCCGGGTGAGCCTCAAGGCGTCCGCGGACGAGCAGCAGCCGTTCGAGTCGATCGTCGGGGCCGATCCGCAGGTGCTGGAGTGCCACGACGTGGACGGCGAGGACAGCTACATCCTGAAGGTGCGGACGGCGTCACCGCAGACCCTGCGTCGCCTGCTGGCGGACCTGCGCGGCATCCCGGGCGTCACGCGGACCGTGTCGTCCATCGCGCTGGAGACCGTGAAGGACGTGACGGCGACCGCCGTGCTCGGCCCGGTCGCCGAGGCCCGGGACTCCGGCCGGACGGCCGACGCGACGGAGGACCACTGATGGGCGAGATCGTCCGGCCCGGGAACCCTGCTCGGCACCAACCCGGCGAAGGAGCGCTGATGGGCGAGGTCGTCCGGCTCGGGAACCCGCTCGTCACCGACGCGGCGAAGGAGCGCTGATGGGCGAGGTCATCTGGCTCGGGAACCCGCTCGTCACCGACGCGGCGAAGGAGCGCTGATGGGCGAGGTCATCTGGCTCGGGAACCCGCTCGTCACCGACGCGGCGAAGGAGCGCTGATGGGCGAGGTCATCTGGCTCGGGGTGCTGCTCGGCGCCGGCGCGGCGCTGTCCGTCGGGCCGATCTTCGTCACGATCCTGAACGAGGCCGCCACGCGCGGCTTCGGCCCGGCGTTCCGCGTCATCCTCGGCTCCGCGGTCGCCGACGTCGTCCTCCTGCTGCCGGCGCTGGCGTTCGCGTGGGTGATCGCCGCCGTCGCCCAGGCCACGCTGTGGGTCGCGCTCGTCGGCGCGGCGTTCTTCCTCTGGCTCGCCGGCCGCGCCGGACGGGACGCCGTCCGCCTGTGGCGGAAGGAGACGGTGCCGGAAGGCGAGGGGTGGGCGTTCTGGAAGGGCGTCGCGGCGAACCTGGCCAACCCGTTGACGTGGACGTTCTGGCTCGCCACCGGCACGCCGGCGATGCTTCGCGCCCAGCACCTCGCCGACCCGTCCGGCCTGGTGGTCTTCACCGTCACCTGGTTCGTGGTCGCCTCCGGCCTGGAGGCGGTCGTCGCGCTGGTGGTGGCGCGGTCGGGCCGGCGTCTCGGCCACCGCGGGCAGGGCGCGTTCACCGGCCTGTCCGCGGCGCTGTTCGCCGTCCTCGCGGCGCTGATGCTCGCCCGCGCCGCCGCCTCGTAAGCGCCCGCCGCCTCGTAAGCGCCCGCCACCTCGTAAGCGGCCGCCGCCTCGCGAGCAGTTCTCGCCCCGCTAGCGGTTGTCGCCCCGCGAGCGGCCGACGCGGAGGGAGTGCGGCGGCCGGCCTGGGCGGATCGCGCCCTCGGGTCCGTGTTCCGGCGCTCAGGAACCGGGTGACCGTCCGTCGACGTCGTCGACGAAGCGCAGCACCCGGGCGTTGACCTCGTCGGCGCATTGGCCGGAGATGGCGTGGGTGGCGTTCGGCCAGAGCTCGGCCTGGACGTCGCCGATGAGGGTCTCGGCGCGGCGGAGCGCACGCTGCGGATCGTGCACGGCGCTGCGTCCGGCGACGAGCACGAGCGCGGGCACGGCGATGGAGCGGAGCTCCTCGTCGGTGAAGTAGGCGGGGGTGGGCATGGCGGCGCGGTGGTCCCGCATGCCGGCACTGATCACCCGTCCCACGGGGTCGTCCTCGGGGGTCTGCCCTTGGCCGTCGATCCAGCTCAGGAACCTGGGCCGCGCCCATCCCGACGTGAGCGGCAGGACGACGGGGATCGTCCGGAGGATCAGGCCGAGGGACATCCGTGCCAGGGTGTTGATCGGGTCGAGGAGACCGATCGACGCGACGCGCTCTGGCGCGCGTACGGCCTGGTTGCAGGCCATCCAGCCGCCGATGGACACGCCCACGAGATGAGCGGCTGGGATGTCGAGCCCCTCCAGAACGGCGGCGAGCCACGCGGCCTGGTCGCCGGCTCCCCGGATGGGCGCCGTCTGCTCGCTGCGGCCGGCCTCCCCCAGGAGGTCGATCGCGTACACGCTGCGCTTCTCGGCCAGGGCCGCGACGTTCGGCCGCCACATGACGCTCGTTCCTCCCGTGCCGTGCAGCAGCACGATGGGGGCGCCCCCGCCCCCGCCTTCGCCGAAGCGGTACGCCCGCACCCGCCCGAAGGCGGTCGGCACGTCGTGCACCTCCGCGGGGCGGGGCAGCAGCCGCATCCCCTCGTCGTACACCCGGTCGAACCGGCTGCGGCCTTCGGGCGTGGTGAAGCCGCCGACCTTGTCGCGGGACATCCGGACCACCTTTCGCAATATGATCGTATCGTAACGATAGGTGATATCCGGCGACACCCCGGGGAGGATTCGGCATGCCGAAACAGGTCGACCACGATCAGCGGCGCCGGCAGATCGCCGAGGCGCTGTGGCGGATCTCCGCCGATCGCGGCCTGGAGGCGGTGAGCATGCGGGAGGTGGCCGCCGAGGCGGGCGTGTCGATCGGCCTGGTGCAGCACTATTTCCGCGACAAGAACGACCTGGTCGGGTTCGCCGTCGGGCGCCTGCGGGAGCGCATCGAGGAGCGCGTACGCCGGAGTGTGGCGAGAACCCCGCCGCCGCACACCCCGCGACGACTGCTACGCGCCGTCCTCGTCGCGTTGCTGCCGCTGGAGCCCGAAGGCCGGACGGAGTCCCTGGTGGGCATCGCGGTGTTCATCCGGGCGCTGGGCGATCCGGACCTCGCGGCCACCTACCGGCGAGGCCAGGCCCTGCTGGTCACGGCGGTGGCCGACCAGATCAGGGCCGGTGTCCGCGACGGGGAGCTCCGGCCGGACCTCGACGCGGAGACGGAGGCGGACATCCTCCTCGCCCTCGTGAGCGGGCTGACCACCACCCTGCTCCTGGGACACGGCTCCGCCGACCAGGCCCTGAACACCCTCGACCATCAGCTCGCCCGGCTGACGACGTGATCACAGGACGCGGCGACCGCTCGGGCGGTGGCCCAGTCACTGTCGGCCGGGTGCTCGGCTCCAGCGCGAGAGCGCGACCCCGGCGTACGCCGCGCGAGGAGGGCCGGCAGGCGCGCGGCGACCGCCGATGGTCACGAGCTTCCGCGTCCTCCCACGTCGGGGCCCGCGCCGGTGGCCTGGGCGAGCAGTGCCTCGTACGCCTCCGCCGACGTGGTCTCCGCGCCGAGCCGGTGGCCGGTCGCCTCGCCGTGGTCGTCGCTGGCGCCGGTCGTGAACAGCCCCAGGTCCGCCGCGAGTGCCCGCAGGTGGGCGCGGTCCGCGTCCGTCTGCTCCGGGTGGCCGGCCTCGATGCCGCCCAGTCCGGCGCGGGCCAGGCCCGCGATCTCCTCGTCGGTGAACAGGTAGCCGCCCCGGGACGCCCGGGGGTGGGCGATCACGGGGACGCCGCCCGCCTCGCGGACCAGGCCGACGGCCGTGACGGCATCGAGGGCGTACCGGTCGACGTACGCGCGGCCGCCCGCGCCGATCCACTCGCGGGTGAACGCCTCGTCCATGGTCGAGATCACCCCGGCCTCGACCATCGCGCGGGCGACGTGGGGCCGTCCGGGGACGGACTCGCCGGTGACGCGCTGGACCATCTCCCAGGTGACCGGCGCGCCGAGCCGGCCCAGGCGCTCGACCATGCCGCGCGCCCGGTGCGCCCGGTCCTCGCGGATGCGCCGCCGCTCGGCCGCGAGCTCCGGCTCGGCGGCGTCGAACAGGTAGGCCAGCAGGTGGAGGCTGCGCCCGCCGAGGCGGCAGGACAGCTCCATGCCGCGGATGAGGGTCATGCCGGGCGGCAGCGCGCGTGCGGCCTCGGCGTGGCCGGCGACGGTGTCGTGGTCGGTCAGGGCGAGGACGTCGACGCCCGCGGCGTGCGCGCGGCGGACGACGTCGGCGGGCGGCTGGCTGCCGTCCGAGACCGAGCTGTGGGAGTGCAGGTCGATGCGCACGGTCCGATCATGCACCCAGCCGGGGACACGCGGCTCCGTACGGCAGGTCGAGATCGGCTTCGCGCAGGTCGCGCAGGCGCAGGTCCTCGAGCATGAGCGCCCCCGCCGAGACGGGCCACAGGACGGCCCAGAGCCAGTGGCCGAGCGCCTCGCCGGCGAACGCCGCCGTCTCGGTGGTGGGCAGCGCCCACAGCGGCAGCGGATGCCCGCCGATGTCGACCTTCGCGTCGGGCGCCGAGGTCCCGAATCCGTGCCCGGGGTCCGGGCCGGGCAGTCCGGCGTACGACGCGCCGAGGCCGATGCCGGGCTCCTCGGCGACGAGGATCAGGTCGGCCAGGCCGCCGACCGGTGACGGGCCGGACAGCGCGACCGCGACGGCCCGGCTTCCGGACCGCTCGTCGCCGGCGTCGGCGAACCCGGTGACCAGCCAGCCGAGCGGCGCGGGCCAGGGCGTCCAGACCGGGACCCGCGCCTCGGCACGCGTCGCCTCGAGCCCCTCCCGGCAGGGCCGGCGGGGCGGGCGCAGGGGACAGACCTCGCCGTGCGTCGAGCAGGTCCAGGCGCTCGACCAGACGTTCGGCGGGGCGACGGGCCCGCGGCACCGCGGGCAGATGGGCGCGGCCCTCATGGTGTTTCACGGTCCCGCTGTCGCGGTGGCCACGTCAAGGTTTCCGGACGGCCAAAAAATGGTGATCTGGCGTCTTTACTCAATGCTACGCGGGAGGGGAGAACTCCTTCGTGCGCCGCAATCCGGCCGCCCGCCCCTTCGCCGCGATGACCAGGGCCATCTTCCGAGACGCCTCGTCGATCATCTCGTCGCCGAGCATCGCCGCCCCGCGACCCTCCACCCGGGTGGCGTGGTCGTACGCGTCGAGGATCAGCTCGGCGTGGTCGTAGTCCTCCTGGGCCGGGGAGAACACCTCGTTGCACGCCTCCACCTGGGCCGGGTGCAGGACCCACTTGCCGTCGAAGCCGAGCGCGGCGCTGCGCCGCGCCGCCCGCGTGAAGGCCGCCGCGTCGCGGACGTTGAAGTACGGCCCGTCGATGGCCTGCAGGTCACGGGCGCGAGCGGCGATGAGGATGCGCATCAGGACGTGGTGGTAGGCATCGCCCTCGGTGTAGCCGGGCGGCTGCTCGCCCACGACCAGCGTCTTCATGTTGAGCGAGGCCATCAGGTCGCCGGGGCCGAAGACCAGCGTCTCCAGCCGGGGGGACGCGGCGGCGATCTCGTCGATGCGCGTGAGCCCCCGGGCGTCCTCGATCTGCGCCTCGATGCCGATCCGGCCGACCGGCAGGCCGGTCGCCCGCTCGATCTGGGTGAGCAGGACGTCGAGCCACACGACGTGGTCCGGGGAGGTGACCTTGGGCAGCATCAGGCAGTCGAGGTCGGCTCCCGCCCCCTCCACCACCTCGATCACGTCGCGGTAGGCGAACCCGGTCGTCGCGTCGTTGATCCGGACGACGCGCACCCGGTCGCCCCACCCGCCGTCGCGCAGCGCGGCCACGGCGTTCGCCCGGGCGTCCGCCTTGGCGGACGGTGCGACGGCGTCCTCCAGGTCGAGGAAGAACGCGTCGACCGGCAGCCCTCGGGCCTTCTCGATGAACCGCGGGTTGCTGGCGGGCACGGCGAGGGTGCTGCGGCGGGCGCGCGTCGGCATGGTTCCGGATGGTATCCGCGTCGCCGCCGCCCACGCGGCTTCACGGCACCGCCGAACTCGACGGAAAAACGCCTGACCTGGCCTTTTGCTCGCCGTCAGACAGGTGCACGGCTCACCGGTTTCATCGGCGGGACACCGTCGCGCCACAGGGATGACGCCGGTCGTGGATTGACTCCGGCCGCCCCCACCATCGGGGAGCGGGATGGAGCGAGGACCATGAATCACGTTACAAGGCGCGTCGCCACGGTCGGGCTGGCCATGGGCGCCGTGGTCGCGCTCGGCGCGACCGCGGCGAGCGCCGCGAGTGGCGTCGACGGCTGGGTGTCGGTGCCCGCCGTCGCCAAGGCTGCCGGAACGGCCGCCCCGAACGCGCTCTCGCCCGGGCTGACGGAGCACGCGGTCGCGCAGGGATCGAACAGGCTGGAGAACCCCGCCGGGGAGGTCCAGTACTACGGCTACCACGCGGACGGCCCGATGCTGCCGCAGCCCGGCGCCGTCCAGTCCCCCGGTCGGGGCGTCGAGGCGACCAAGACCGAGCCGGACAAGAACACCTACCTGCGGCTGCGCGGCCTGCACGGCGCCGACGCCGGCCGACTACGACTACGGCACGCACTCCCTGCCCCAGGAGCGTGACGCGGCGCACCGCGTCACGCTGCCTGCCACTAAGACCACCGACGGCACGGACCTGCCCGCCTTCGACGGGTCGACGTGGAACCGTTCCTCAGCACTGAGCGCGAGCGGCTCCCGCGCAGCGGCACGCCCCGAACGGTCTTGGGCGCACTGGTCCCCCGCATTCCAACTTCGGACGGCGACGCACGTCCCGCGTGCGGTCCACTTCCAGAGCGGCGGGCTCCCTTGCAACCTGGTCGTACCGGTGCGACCAACGGCATACGGAGAGGCCCCGAACCATCTCTCTGGTGGAGCGGGGGCCCCGCACACCGACATCACACCGGACATCTCAGGCCAGTAACGGAGAGTACGCGATTAACTACAGAAACGTCAATGCCCGACCGGTGCGATCTTCTCCGACGACACCAAGGACCTGCACACGTACGGGACGGTGTTCGACACCCGCTGGGTGACGCTCCACCAGGGCGACGCCTCCAGCACCCCGTTCGACGCGAACGCGCTGGCCAAGGCCGCCAAGGCGACGCCGTTCAAGCGCCCGGAGAACGGCGTGTTCCGGCCGGGCGTCGACTTCCGCGAGTTCTTCTTCACCGAGACCGGCGACACGAACGCGAGCAGCAAGGCCAACGGCGCGTACGGCGGCTGGGGCGGGATCTACAAGCTCAGCCAGTCCGACCCCGCCGCGGACCAGGGCAAGCTGACGATCTTCTTCAACGGCGACCAGGCGCACACCGGCCTGGACAACATCTCGTTCCTCGACCGGGACCACGTGGCCGCCGTCGAGGACGCCGGCGACTCGCTGCACACCCAGCGCGGCCTGCTCGACTCGGCGTACCTGTTCGACCTGAACGCCGACTACGCCAAGGGCCGGCAGCCGGTGCGGTTCCTGGCGGAGGGCCGCGACCCGTCGGCGACCGTCGACTCGGCCTTGTCCGCGCAGGGCAACGGTTTCCAGAACGACGGGGACAACGAGATCACCGGTATCCACACGTCCGACGGCGACCCGACCGTCGCCGGGCTCCTCGGGGCCAAGAACCCGCACCCGTTCCACGGCGACTGGCGGATCTTCTGGACCCAGCAGCACGGTGACAACACCACCTGGGAGATCACCCGCGGCTGAGAGCCCGCGCGCGGAATGGGCACCGCGAGCACGGCAGTCCATTCCGTGTGAGCTCTGAGTCCGAACGAGGAGACGGGGCCCGCCGACAGCGGGCCCCGTGTCGTGAAAAGGTGGGGTCCATGAGCGATCCCACCAACCCGCTCGTCGAGGAGGCCACCAAGCGGTCGGGCCTCATCTGGCTCGCCCTGCCCGACCTCCCCCAGCCGCGCGCCGCCTGGCACCTCTGGCACGACGGGGCGGCCTACGTCGTGACCGGCGGCATCGAGCAGCCGCTGCCGGGCCTGCCGGAGGCCGAGCGCGTCACCGTGACCGTTCGCAGCAAGGACAAGGGCGGCCGTCTCGTCTCCTGGGTCGCCGCCGTGAGCGAGGTCGAGTCGGGGTCGGAGGAGTGGGAGGCGGTGGTGCCGCTGCTGGCCAAGGAGCGCCTGAACGCCCCGGACGGCGAGACGCAGACCGAGCGCTGGGCCCACGAGGCGTTCGTCATGCGGCTCACGCCCACCGGCGAGGTCACCGAGTCGCCCGGGGAGATGCCCGCCGGCTACGCCGCCGTACGCCCGGTGCCCAGCCCCGCGACGTCCGTCGGCAAACCGCCCTTCATGGTCGGCGGACGACGCCGCCGCCCGGACCGATGACCCCCGAATCCGCTCGTATCGGCCCGCGTCATCTCCCGGCTCCCCGGGAATAGATCGCCCTTTACCTGGAGACAGGACGCGTATCGATAGCCTTCGAGCTATGACCGGAACGCCGTCGCGGGTGTTCGTCGCGCGCCTGGCGGGGATCGCGGTGTTCGACCCCGCAGGAGACCAGATCGGCCGCGCGCGCGACGTCGTCGTCGCGCTCCGCCCGCCGCCGCGGCCGCCGCGTGTGCTCGGCCTGGTGGTCGAGGTCCCGCCGCATCGTCTCGTCTTCCTGCCGATCACCCGGGTGACCAACATCGACGCGGGCGCCGTGATCTTCGACGGGCGCATCAACATGCGCCGGTTCGAGAAACGCGAGTCCGAGACCCTGGCTCTCGGCGAGATGCTCGACCGGACCGTCGAACTCAAGGAGGACGGCGAGAAGGCGATCGTCCTGGATCTGGGCATGGAGCAGACCCGGACCCGCGACTGGCTGATCACGAAGGTGGCCGTACGCCGCGTTGGCCCGGCGGCCGGGCGAGGCCACGGCGCCCGCCTGAGCCTGCGGCGGCGCCGGGGCGAGACGTTCGTCGTCGACTGGGACGCCGTCAGCGGCCTGACGACGGTCGAGGAGAAGCAGGGCGCCGCGAACCTCATCGCCGCGTTCGAGCAGATGCGCGCCCCCGACCTGGCGAACGTCGTGCACGAGCTGTCGGCCAAGCGCCGGGTCGAGGTCGCCGCCGCGCTCGACGACCGGCGGCTCGCCGACGTCCTGGAGGAGCTGCCCGAGGACGACCAGGTCGAGATCCTCGGCGAGCTGGGCGTGGACCGGGCCGCCGACGTGCTGGAGGAGATGGGCCCGGACGACGCCGCCGACCTGCTCGGCGAGCTGCCCGCCGAGCAGCGCGAGCAGCTCCTCGCCCTGATGCAGCCCGAGGAGGCCGCGCCCGTGCGCCGCCTGCTCACCTACGCCGACAACAGCGCGGGCGGCATGATGACCACCGAACCGGTGATCGTGTCCCCCGACGCGACCGTCGCGGAGGCCCTCGCCCTCATCCGCAACTCCGACCTGAACCCGGCACTGGCCGCGCAGGTGTACGTGTGCCGGCCGCCGACGGCGACGCCGACCGGCCGCTACCTCGGCACCGTCCACTTCCAGCGGTTGCTCCGGGAGCCCCCGCCGACCCTGGTCAGCGCCATCTGCGACACCGAGCTGGACCCGCTGCGGCCGTCGCGCTCGCTGGAGACGGTGGCGAGCTACCTGGCGACGTACAACCTCGTCTCCGTGCCGATCGTCGACGAGGACGGGCATCTGCTCGGCACGGTCACGGTCGACGACGTCCTCGACCACCTGCTGCCGGACGACTGGCGGGAGAGCGTCATGGACGCCCCGGTGGAGGAGACCGACGAAGAGGAAGAGGCCCTCCGCAGCGCGGTGGGCGACGGTGAGCGAAGGGTGGAACGGCGATGAGCACCGCCCTGGGCAGGAGCCGCGAGGAGCGGCGGTTCGGACGTCTCGACCAGCCGCTGGAGTACCGCCGGACGATCTCGCCGCGGCTCTACTACGACCCGGAGGCGTTCGGCCAGTTCTCCGAGCGGATCGCGCGGTTCCTCGGAACGGCGCGGTTCCTCGTCTACATGACGGCGTTCATCACGATCTGGCTCGCCTGGAACGCCTTCGCCCCGGCCGGGCTGCGCTGGGACCCGTACCCCTTCATCTTCCTGACCCTGATCCTGTCGCTGCAGGCGTCGTACGCCGCGCCGCTGATCCTGCTCGCCCAGAACCGCCAGGACGACCGCGACCGGGTGCAGTACGAGCAGGACCGCGCCCGCAACGAGCGGAGCGTCTCCGACACCGAGTACCTCACCCGGGAGATCGCGAGCCTGCGGATGGCGATGAACGAGGTCGCCACCCGCGACTGGATCCGCGACGAGCTGGCGCACCTGCTCAAGGAACTCGACGGCCACCACCGCCCGGAACCCGAGTGGCGCGATCACCGAACCTCCGGCGCGGGCGAGCTGGGTTCGCCCGGCGGTTGACCACTAAATAACATGTACGCATGGCCTCCCCCACGATCGAGCAGGTGACCGCGGCGCTCGCGACGGTGAACGACCCGGAGATCCGCCGCCCCATCACCGAGCTTGACATGATCAAGGGCGTCGACGTGGCCGCCGACGGCAACGTGACGGTCGGCGTGTTCCTCACGGTCGCCGGCTGCCCGCTCCGTGACACGATCACGCGCGACGTCACCGCCGCCGTCTCCAAGGTCCCCGGCGTCACCGGCGTACGGGTCGACCTCGACGTGATGAGCGAGGAGCAACGCTCCGCCCTCCAGACGAAACTACGCGGCGGGCAGGCGCCGAAGGAGATCCCCTTCGCCAAACCCAACTCCCTGACGAAGGTCTACGCCGTGGCGAGCGGCAAGGGCGGCGTCGGCAAGTCGTCGGTGACGGTCAACCTCGCGGCCGCCATGGCCGCGCAGGGCCGCAAGGTCGGCGTCGTCGACGCCGACATCTACGGCCACTCCGTGCCCCGCATGCTCGGGGTCACCGGCCGCCCGACCCAGGTCCAGCAGATGATCATGCCGCCGAACTCTCACGGTGTGAAGGTCATCTCGATCGGCATGTTCACCGAGGGCAACGCCCCGGTCGTCTGGCGCGGCCCGATGCTGCACCGCGCGCTGCAGCAGTTCCTCGCCGACGTCTACTGGGGCGACCTCGACGTCCTGCTCATGGACCTGCCGCCCGGCACCGGCGACATCGCCATCTCGGTGGCCCAGTTGCTGCCCTCGGCGGAGATCCTCGTCGTGACCACCCCGCAGCAGGCCGCCGCCGAGGTCGCCGAGCGCGCGGGCGCGATCTCCGCGCAGACCCACCAGACGGTCGCCGGCGTGATCGAGAACATGTCCTACCTGCCCTGCCCGCACTGCGGCGAGCCGGTCGACGTGTTCGGCTCCGGCGGCGGGCAGACGGTCGCCGACGCGCTGACCCGGACGCTCGGCACGTCCGTGCCGCTGCTCGGCCAGGTCCCGATCGACGTGCGCCTGCGGGAGGGCGGCGACGAGGGCCGGCCGATCGTGCTGGACGACCCGGACGCCCCGGCCTCCAAGGAGCTGCGGGCCATCGCCGACAAGCTCTCGGGCCGCGCGAAGAGCCTGCGCGGCCGGCAGCTCGGCCTGAGCCCCAACCGCGCCTGACCGGCTCCCACGGCCTGTCTCGAAGCCCCGCTGTCCTACTGCGCGGTGTCCAGGTGGACGCCGCTCGCCGCGGACGGGGACTTCGAGACCGGCCCAGGGCACGTCCGGCGGATCTCCGTCCGGCTGCGCGGTGCCCAGAGCGCACCCCGCCGCGAACGAGATCCCGCGCTCATGCCATTGGGCGCGTCATCGCTTGACCGGCCGTACCGGCGTGGTTTCGTGTGGTCATGGCACCTCGTCACGCCCGTACGGCCGTCGTGCTCTTAACGATCGCGGCGGTGGGATGCTCGTCCAGCGGCCGCGGGCACACCGCCGCGCCGCCCGCCGCCTCGCCGGCCGGCACCGCGGTCCCGCCGTCCGGCACCGCGACGAGGCCGACGGCCGTTTCGACCGACGCGCTGCGGCTCACCCGGCCGTCGCCCCGGCGGTCGTACGGGCCGTGGGGTGCTCCCGTCCTGTCCGACGACTTCGGCGGCGACCGCCTGGACCCGGGTAAGTGGCAGGTCTACAACGCGCCGAACGCCGTCTCCCACCCCGGCTCGCCCGCCGGCGTCCACGTGTCCGGCGGGCGCCTGCGGCTCGTCGGCGGGCTCTACGGCGGCAAGGACCAGTCCGCGGGCGTCGTCTCCCGCCTCGCGCAGACATACGGCCGCTGGGAGGCGCGGATCCGGGCCGACCCCGGCAGCGGGTACTCCGCGACCGCGTTCCTGTGGCCGACGCGGCTCGGAGCCCCGGAGTGGGCCGAGATCGACTTCGCCGAGATCATCGACGGGACCCGGCGTACGGGCGGGCTGTTCCTCCACCACGGCGCGGACGACCGGCAGCTGATGAAGATCGTCCATGTCGACTTCACCCGGTGGCACACCGTGGCCGTTGACTGGCTGCCCGGACGGCTGACGTACCAGGTGGACGGCAAGACGGTGTGGAGCTACCAGGGGCCGTTCGTGCCGAACCGGGCGGACATGCACCTCAACCTGCGGAACGAGACCGCGGACGGCTTCCACCGCATGGCGAGCACGCCGCCGCGCGTGACCATGGAGGTCGACTGGGTCCGGGTGTTCCGCGCCCCCGCCGCCATGCGCTGAGCCTGCGGCAGGACGCCCGCGCGTCAGCCGTGACGCCCGCCCGGCGGAACGTCCGAACGCGCCGCACGGCGACGCCGCGCCCGCGAGTCATGGTGCCCGCCGTATCCGAGTCTGAACGCGCCGTACGGCGACGCTCGCGCCGGCGCGCGGGTCATCGTGCCCGCCGCGTCCGAGCCCGGCGCCCGCGCCTGCGGGCGGTGGCGTGGCTCAGGTGGCCTCGGGGTCGAACGGCGGGCGCTCACCGTACGGCAGGAAGGGCTCCTCCTCCGCCGACTCTCGCGCGTCGAAGTCGTTCATGTCGTCGAGCAGGTGCTTGGTGACGAAGCGACGAGGGTTCAGATCCGCGATGTCGAAGTCGGCGAACTCCGGGCCCAGCCCCTCCCGCAGATCCTCCTTGGCGCTGTTGGCCATCGTGCGCAGCTGCCGCAGGGCACGACCCGCCTGGGCCGCGACCTTGGGGAGCTGGTCGGGGCCGAAGATGATCACGGCCAGCACCACGAGGACCGCCGCCTCGCCGATCCCTACGTCGAACACCCGTCCTCCTGATGGTGGCCACCGCTCGTCCGCGGAGCCGCCGACCCCAGCTTAACCGGGCCGGGATCGGCGGTCTCCCCCCGAGGGCGGCCTCAGTTGCCGGCCGCGAGCGTCAGCTGGACGGTCTTGTTCTGCCCGGCACGGACGTAGGTGACCGGCACCGTCTCGCCGGGCGACTTGCTGCGGATGGCCACGATCAGCTCGTCGGCCCCGCCGATCGGCTTCCCGGCGAAGGACGTGATGAGGTCGCCCGGCTTCAGCCCGGCCTTCTCCGCCGGGCCGCCCGGGGTGATCGTTCCGCCCTTGCACTGCGTGTTCGAGCCGGTCGTCGCGATCCGCGCCCCGTTGCCCTGGTAGGACATGTCCATGCAGGCGCCGATGATCGGGTGGGTGACCTTGCCGCCCTTGATCAGCTGCTCGGCGACCCGCTTGACCTGGTTGGCCGGGATCGCGAAGCCCAGGCCGATGCTGCCGCTCTGCTGCTTCTGGCCGCCGAGGTCCTGGCCGCCCAGCGTGGCGATGGCGGAGTTCACGCCGATCACGCGTCCCTGGGAGTCGACCAGCGGGCCACCGGAGTTGCCGGGGTTGATCGCGGCGTCCGTCTGCACCGCGCTGATGTAGGCGGACTCCCCGCCCTCGCCGCTCGTGGTGACCGGCCGGTTCAGGGCGCTGACGATGCCGGTGGTGACCGTGCCCGCCAGACCGAGCGGCGATCCGATCGCGATGACCGGGTCCCCGACGGCCAATCCGTCGGAGTCGCCGAGGACGAGCGACGGGCGGCCGTCGAGGGAACCGGGCTTGATCACCGCGATGTCGGAGTTGGGATCGTGGCCGACGATGGTCGCCGAAGTGGTCTTGCCGTCGTTGAAGACGACCTGCATCGAGCCGCCCTGGGCGGCGGGGGCGACCACGTGGTTGTTGGTCACGATGTAGCCGCCGTTGACGATGAAGCCGGTGCCCGCACCGCCTTCGGTGCCGTTCGCCACCTTGATCATCACGACGCTGGGGACGACGCGTTTGGCGATCCCGGCCACGGACCCCGGATCGCGGTTCTTGGCCCCGGTCGAGGTCGCGCCCGAACCCAGGTCGACGGACTTGTTGCCGTCGCCGCGGGTGGCGATCACGCCGATGCCGGCCCCCAGGGCGCCGGCGATGAGCGCGACCACCAAGGAGACGGCCAGGAACATCCCCATGACCGGGCCGGACCGCTCGTTCGGCCGAGTGGGGGGCACGGGCGCCCAGTTGGGGCCGGAGCCGCCGGGGCCCGGCTGCGCGCTCCAGGCGTACGGCGTCGGGGACGGGTGCGGCTGGTGGTGCGGCGCGAAATACGGCCGGGTCGGCGTCGGCTCACCCGGCTGGCCACCCTGTCCCGGCTGGCCCAGCTGGCCCGGCTGACCAGGCTGGCCGGGCTGACCGAAGGGACCCGGCTGACCGCCCTGACCGGGCTGACCCGGTTGACCACTGTGGCCCGGTTGAGCGGGCACGGTGGGCGGGCTCATCGGGCCGCCCGCTCCCGGGCCGCCCGGCGAACCGGCCTGGCTCGCGGGTTCCGCGCCGTACGGCGAGGTCGCTCCCGGGTCCGGGGGCGCCATGCCCTCGTGTCGTGGCGGACCGGAGACCAGCAGCTTGTCCGTCAGGCTCGGGGCGGTGTCGTCATCCCCGGTGTTCGGCCCAAGCGCACGCCCGTCGTCCGGCGTCGGTCCCCCGGGCGCGCGGCTGTCATCCGTCATCACCAAGCTCCTTGCGTACCGCGCATGGACTTCGTCTCAGCGCTCCACAGTGGCGGGCGAGGCATGTGGCGAGCATAAGCGACCCGGCAAGGGGAACCTTCCGCGTCGCGGTGTTGCTCCACCGGTGCCCGCTTCCCCCAGAACGCCCTACAAAACGCGATCTTCACCGATCAGTCAAACGGGTTCGCCCATGATGTCAGCCGGTTCAGTCCTCGGCCGAGGCGCCCCCAGAAGCCCGTGTCGCCGTGCGGGAGGGCCGCCACGGCGCGGTCGACGACCGGCGGCGGCGCGTCCGCGAGGATCGTGTAGACGTAGCCACGGCTGGCCCACACGGCGCGCTGCTGGACGGTGTCGCGGAGGTAGACGGTGCGGCCACCCCGGGTGGTCTTGTGCCAGTGTGCGACGCTCGCGGGGTCGAGAGTGCCGCGCTGGACGAACACCGACACGACCGAGAGCCCGTCGGAGTAGCTGAGGTGCACGACGGGGGCGTGGCTGTCGAGCTGGCGCGCGTCGTACAGGCTGAGGTCGCCCGGCAGGGTGGACTGCACCGGCCAGCCGCGGTAGCGCAGGGCGCCCAGGTCGGCGCCGGCGAGCCGGTGGGTCCACGGCGTCTCCACGGTCTGCGGCGCCGCCGAGGCCATCAGGACCGTCGTCTTCGGCGGCGACGGCCGGATCTCGGTGAAGAACGTGAGGTTCACCGCGCGGCCCTGCTGGTCGAGCAGTTCACGGCGCAGCATCAGGCCCGTGGCCCGGTCGATGTGGAACCGGCCGGCGGCGGTGCCATCGCTACGGCGCGCCTCGATGATGGTCGTGGGCCGGCCGCAGACCTGACCCTCGCCGGCACGGACGACGGCGTAATTGCGGGCGAGCAGGTCGAGCATCTTCGGCGTGTAGCCGGTGAGGCCGCCCCGGCCCTGCTGGGAGTCGGCGGTCTCGAACATCTGCCCGCCCTGCTCGGCGGTGGTGCTCTCCACCCGCATCCGGGTGCCCTGGCCGGGCAGGTGGGCGACGTTGACCAGCGACGTCGTCGACATGCCGCTGCGGCTCCACGAGGTGATGTACTGCACACCCTCGTACGAGGTGTCGCTCGCGGCCCCCTCGGCGGCGCGCAGGAGCCGCAGGGCCTCGGGGTCGGAGCGCAGCCGGGCGCCGCTCGCGGTGTCGCCGGTGGATACGAACCACAGCATCAGCAGCGCGGTGGCGATGCCGCCCGCCAGCCACGCGCGATGCGAGGCCCGGTGGTTCACGGGTGCTCGCCGGCCGTGACCGCCGGCCGCGGATCGGTGAGCGGAACGTCCCCGGAGGTCAACGCGTGCTCGACGGCGAACTGCTCGACGGACGGGGAGACGCGGGGCAGGCGGTCCGGATCGGCGCCCGCGGCGAACGCCGCCGTGCCGACGCCGAGGACGGCGAACGCGGCCGCGCCCGCGACGAGGTAGCGCCCGCGCGGCAGCCGCCGGCGCGTCGCCGCGGCACGGCGGGGACGGTTGTCGGACGGCCGCGCCCGCGAGGGGCGGATGTCGGCGGGCCGGGCGGCGGCCGGAGGCCGGGCCTGGCCGGGCAGTCGGGGGACGGGTGGCGGAAGGGGGTCCCCCGGCTCACCCATGGCCTCCAGGCGGCGTAGGAGAGCCTCGGAGGGCATCGTGTCGTTCAGCGCCCGGAGCCGCTTCTTCAGGCCGCGCAGCGCCTCCGCTTCGGCGCGGCAGTCCGCGCAGCCGGCGAGGTGGCGGTGCGCCTTCTCACGTTCGTCGTGGCCCAGCTCCCCGTCGATCAGCGCGGTGAGCCGCTCCCCAAGGTGGCCAGTCATGCGGCCTCCTTCGCCGGGGAAGTGACCGGACGCGCTGCGCTCACGATTCGCTCGCTCCGCTCACTCATGGGGCCTCCCTTTTCGCCCGGCCGACCCACTCGGGGCGACCTCCCGGCGCCGGAGGGGTGACCGGACGCGCCGTGCCGGCGATGCGCACGCTCATGACGCCTCCTCGGTCGGAGGCTCCAGACCCAGCCGTTTGGACGGGGCGGCGGCGCGCCGCGGGCCGCGGTGCTCCAGGGCGGCGCGCAGCTGCGCGCGGCCGCGGTGGATCCGGCTGCGGACGGTGCCGAGCTTCACGCCGAGCGTCGCGGCGATCTCCTCGTACGACAGGCCCTCGATGTCGCAGAGGACGACGGCGGCCCGGTAGTCGGGCGCGAGGGAGTCGAGCGCCTCCTGGACGTCGGCGTCGAGGTTCTTGTCGTCGTAGGCCTGGGCGGGCGTGGGCTCCGGTCCGTGCAGGCGCTCGGCCGCGTCATCGGCGAGCCCTTCGAAGCGGATCCGCTGACGCCGCCGCGCCTGGTCGAGGAACAGGTTGGTGGTGATGCGGTGTAGCCAGCCCTCGAACGTGCCGGGCTGGTAGTTGGCCAAGGATCGGAACACCCGGACGAAGACCTCCTGGGTGAGGTCCTCGGCGTCGTGGGGGTTGCCGGTGAGCCGGAAGGCGAGGCGGTAGACGCGCGCGGAGTGCTCCCGCACGATCTCGTCCCACGTCGGAGGAGTCCAGGCGATGCCGGGGTCGTGCACCGGCGCTCCCCTTTCACGTACGAGTTCTGCCACCGACATACTGCCCCGTTTCTTCCTTCGCGCCTAGCCGTAGCCACGCCCTCTGAAGAACGTGACGGTACGCGGCGGAGTTCCCCCTCCGTACTAGTGTTTGCCCTGCAGGCTCATGCGTCCCAAGGAGGAAGTCATCGACGCGGTCAAGGCCACCCTGGCCTACGTGGAGCAATACCTCCCGGAGGACGAGCCGCTGCGCGACGCCCGGCAGCGGGGACTGGACGTCGGAGCGACCCCGATCGGACCGGCGGGCGGCGCGGCGCTGCGCCTCCTCGCCAGTGCGATCAGCGCGCGCACGGTCGTGGAGGTCGGCTCCGGATGTGGCGTGTCCGGCATCTGGCTGCTGCGCGGGATGCGTCCCGACGGCGTGCTCACGAGCGTGGACGTCGAGCCGGAGAATCAGCGGCTGGCCCGCGAGGCGTACGCCGCGGCCGGTTTCCCGACCTCGCGCGCCCGGCTGATCGCCGGCCGCGCCCTCGACGTGCTGCCGCGCCTCACCGACGGCGCGTACGACATGGTGTTCTGCGACGCGGCCAAGCACGAGTACCCCGACTATCTGGGTGAGGCGCTGCGGCTGCTGCGGCCCGGCGGCGTCGTGGCGTTCGACAACGCCCTGTGGAGCGACCGGGTGGCCGACCCGTCCAACCGCGAGCCGGACACCGTGGCGATCCGCACGCTCGGCCGGATGGTCCGCGACGACGACCGCCTCGTGCCGCTGCTGCTGCCGGTCGGGGACGGTCTCCTCGTCGCCGTCAAGAGCCGGTGACCGCGCTCCCGCCGTCGTGATCGCGGTGCGGTCGCGGGCTTCGGCCCAGGGTGTCGTCGCGGCGGCCGGGACGCTCGTCCTGGTGGCGGTGTCGGTGGCGTTCGCGGTGAGCGGGGCGCGGGACGTGACGGCCGTCGGCGGCATGATCGCCCTGGCCGTCGGCGTGGCGGGGATCGCGCTGTTCGGCGGGGGGCTCGTGGTCGCGGCCGGGCGAGCGTTGAGCGGCCGCCCGGTGCTGGAGGTCAACGACGCGGGGGTGCGCCTGCCGGCGGCGTGGCCGTGGTCCCGTTCGCGGGACCGTCGGCTCCCCTGGCCGGAGGTGGCCGCGGTGGTCGTGTGGAGCCGGGAACTTCCGCGCGGCCGGCAGCGGGTGGTGCAGCACGTGACCTTCCTGCCCACCGAAGAGCGCGCCGAGGGCTCCTCGCCCCCGCCGAGCGCGGAACTGCTGGCCATGGGCCTGGACGACGTCCCCGGAGTGGCGACTCTCCACTGGTCGGTCGAGGTCTCGCCGGGCTGGGACACCGACCTGGCGACGATCCTCGCCGAGATCCACCGTCGCGGCGTCCCCACCGCCGACGTCCGGTCGCGGTGAACACCACGGCGGTACGCTCCCGTCGGCAGGGATGCGCGACCGCGTCATCCCGGGAGGGTTGGCATGGCCGGTGCTCCTCACTCCGACCCGGACGTCTCGATCATCGTCGTGACCTACCGCAGCGCCGCGTACATCGGCGAGTGCGCGGAGGCCGTACGGAAGGCGTCGGCCAGCGTTTCCGCCGAGCTCATCATCGTGGACAACGCCTCGGGCGATGGCACGGCGGACGCGGCCCGTGCCGCGGCGCCGGACGCGATGGTCGTGGAGAACGACCGTAACGGCGGCTTCGCCTACGCCTGCCACGCCGGCGTCGCCCGGGCGCGCGGCCGGCTGCTGTGGTTCGTCAACCCCGACGCCGTACCGGCCCCGGGAAGCCTCGCGGCCCTCCTCGCGTGCGCGCGCCGCAATCCGCGGGCGGGGATCGTCGGCGGCCGGAGCATGCTCGCGGACGGCACGCCGGACCCGCGTTCCTGGTGGGGCCGCCCGACGTTCTGGTCCACGCTGTGCTTCGCGCTCCTTCTCGGCTCGGCCTTCCCGGGCAGTCGCGTGTTCGACCCCGAGGTGCCCGGCCCCTGGACGGACGAGGAACGGCAGGTGCCGATCGTCACCGGCGGATTCATGCTCGTCGACCGCGCTCTCTGGGATGAGCTCGGCGGTTTCGACCGGTCGATCTTCATGTACGGCGAGGACGCCGACCTGTGCCTGCGGGCGCGGAAGGCCGGTTTCCGGCCGATGGTGACCGCGCGCGCCGAGTACCGGCACGAGGTCGGCGCCTCGTCGTCGAGCGTGCGCAAGCTCGTCCTGCTGTTCACCGGGAAGGTCACCGTGCTGCGGCGCCACCTGCCGTACGGGCGGCGCGGCGCGGGCGTGCGCCTCCTCACGCTCGGTGTGCTCTTACGCGCGCTGCTGAGTCGCCTGGTCTCCGCGCGGCCGCAGCGGCAGGGCCGCCCGACGGCCACCGGCGCGGACTGGCGGGGCCTGTGGGCGGCGCGCCGCGAATGGACCGCCGGCTGGCCCGGTTCGCAGTCCCGCCCGTAGCCGCCCGGCCGTAGAGACAGGGCCGCCCGACGGCGCGGACTGGCGGCCGGCCCGGTTCGGGGTCCCGCCCGTAGCGGCGCGCGGCCCGATCGCGGCCTGTCTCACAGCCCCGCTCTGGGAGACATCCCTATTCCCGGCTGCTCTCGTCGCGCTGCCAGGTGGCGGCGCCGGCCCGCCGGGCGCGCCACCGGGCGAGCAGCGTCACGGTGAGGAAGAGGGCGAGGCGCGGCAGGAGACGCGGATCCCGTGCCGCCATCGCCGCCAGGTCGCGCACGCTCGTCCGCGCGGAGCCGCCCGCCTGGTCGAGTGCCGCCTCCTCTAGCTGCGCGACGCCGGTGACGGCGCGGGTCCGGCGGCGCAGCAGGTCGCCCCACGTGCGCGGCGGGTGGATCAGCACGCGGGCCGTCTCGACGACGGCGCGCTCGTCCGCGGCGAACGCGAGGGAGGCGGCGAGGTCGTCGGCGATGACGCCCGGCAGCCGCGCCAGGCGCGCGTGCCCGTCGGCGCCGACCGCGATGACGCCGCGGCCGAAGAGCCCGCGCCGCACCTCCGGGAGCCGGGTCCAGACGTCGTAGTACCAGCGGACCGGCCACGGCCGTCGCGTCAGGTCCAGCACGCGCGCGGGCGCCGCCGCGAGCACACCCGGCCGGTCGAGAGCGGCCGCCAGGGCCCGCACGTCATCGGCTCCCAGCTCGACGTCGGCGTCGACGTACAGCCTGGGGAACCCGCGGGCCGCGCGGTCGCCGAGGCGCAGTGCCTCCGCCTTGGACGCCTCCGGCGACGTGACCACCCGCACACCGAAGGACGCGGCGACGTCCGCGGTGCCGTCGGTGCAGCCATTGGGCACGACGACGATGTCGAAGCCGGAGCCCGCGAGGCGCGCGAGTAACCGGCCGATGACCCGCGCCTCGTCGTGCGCGGGGATGACGACGCTCACCACAGAAGCGATTATGGCGCGCATGAGTCGCATTCACCCAGGGGCCGATGTGGACGGCACGGCGCACATCGGCGCGGACACGACGATCTGGCACCTCGCCCAGATCCGGGAAAACGTCCGCCTCGGCCAGGACTGCATCGTCGGCCGGGGCGCGTACGTCGGGCCGGGCGTGCGTATCGGCGACCGCGTCAAGCTGCAGAATTACGCGCTCGTTTACGAACCGGCGGAGCTGGAGGACGGGGTCTTCATCGGGCCCGCCGCCGTTCTGACCAATGATCCCTACCCTCGTTCGACCGACGTGGACGGCAGGCTCAAGCGCCCGGACGACTGGGAGGCCCATGGAGTGATCGTCAAGGAGGGCGCCGCCGTCGGCGCGCGGGCGGTCGTCCTGGCGGGCCGGATCATCGGCCGGTGGGCGCTGGTCGCGGCGGGCGCGGTCGTGACACGGGACGTCGCCGACTTCGCGCTGGTGGCGGGCGTGCCGGCGCGCCGGATCGGCTGGGTCGGGCACGCCGGTGAGCCCTTGGAAGACGAAGGCGGCGGGCGCTGGCGGTGCCCGCGTACGGGCGATCACTACACGGAGAGCGACGGACGCCTCAGCCCCGCGGAAGGATGACCCGGCGCTCCACTGCGCCAAGGCCGAATGCGGACAACCCAGGCCTCGCTTTCCACCGTATATTCGGAGTCGCATTACCGAGGACTGCTTCATTTGGCGATCTGACCGCGCGGCGTTGGCGGACGCGGGTTTCGGAGGTTAAGGAATCCGTTTTTTGGCTTCCGCTCAGCCGGGGGAAATCATGGCCAGTTCAGGGTTGAGGCTGTTAGTCAGAGGACTGCTCCTCGCGGCCGCGGCGTTTCTCATCATGGCGATCACCGAATCGAGGGCGCACGCGGCCGGCCCATGCGATTCCGGCGGAAATCTCGTGGCCTGCGAGAATACAAAACAAGGGTCACCGAGCACGGAGTGGGACAAGATCTCCGGCGGCGGCCAGACGATCGAGGGCTACGCCGCCGAATTCAGCGTGAACGCCGGGGAGACCGTGCACTTCAAGGTCAATACCCCGGCCCGGAGCTTTTCGATCGACATCTACCGGATGGGCTACTACGGCGGCGACGGCGCCCGGAAGATCGCCAGCATCACCCCGTCGGCCTCCCTCCCGCAGCCGCAGCCATCGTGTCTCAGTGACGACGCCACCGGGCTGATCGACTGCGGCAGCTGGAAGGTCTCGGCGAGCTGGCCGGTACCGGCCACCGCCGTCTCGGGGATCTACTTCGCGCACATCTCCCGTACCGACGGGACCGACGACGACAACCACATCGTGTTCGTGGTCCGCAACGACGCCAGCCACTCGGACGTCGTCTTCAAGACCTCCGACACCACCTGGCAGGCGTACAACAGCTGGGGCGGCAACAGCCTCTACGCCGGCGACAGCACGGCCGCGCCGGGCCGGGCGGTCAAGGTCAGCTACAACCGCCCTTTCAACACGCGCGAGTCGACCCCCTGGGGCCGTGACTTCGTCTTCGCCAACGAGTACCCGATGGTGCGGTTCCTCGAGGCCCAGGGGTACGACGTCACGTATCTGAGCAGCATCGACGCCGACCAGCGCGGCTCGCTCCTGAAGAACCACAAGGTCTTCCTGTCCGTCGGGCACGACGAGTACTGGTCCGCCGGCGAGCGCGCCAACGTCGAGGCCGCGCGCGACGCCGGGGTGCACCTCGGGTTCTTCAGCGGCAACTCGGTGTTCTGGAAGACCCGCTGGGAACCCAGCACCGACGGCACCTCGACGCCGTACCGCACCCTGGTGACGTACAAGTCGACGAGGGACAACGCGCAGACCGATCCCACCGGGACCTGGACGGGCAGCTGGCGGGATCCGCGGTTCAGCCCGCCGGCCGACGGCGGCCGCCCGGAGAACGGCCTGATGGGCACGATCTGGACGGTCAACTGCTGTGGCGTGGCCATGAAGGTGCCGGCGGCCGACGGGAAGATGCGGTTCTGGCGGAACACCCCGGCCGGAAGCCAGTCCTCGGGCGCGACCCTGACCCTGCCCGACCTGACGCTCGGCTACGAGTGGGACGAGGACCTGGACAACGGATCCCGGCCGGCGGGGCTCATCGACATGTCCTCCACGACGGCCGACGTACCCGAGAAGCTCGTCGACTTCGGCGTCAACGTCGCCCCCGGGACCGCCACCCACCACCTGACGCTCTACCGCGCGCCGAGCGGCGCGCTCGTCTTCGGCGGCGGGACCGTGCAGTGGTCGTGGGGGCTGGACGCCGTCCACGACGGCCCCGACGGCGCGCCCACGGCCCCGGACCCGAGCATGCGGCAGGCCACGATCAACCTGCTGGCCGACATGAACGTCCAGCCGCTGACGCTGCAGAGCGACCTGAAGGCGGCCACGGCCTCCACCGACCACACGGCGCCGACCTCGACGGTCACCGCTCCGGCCGCGAACGCGAGCATCGCCAACGGCCAGACCGTCACGATCAGCGGCACCGCCTCCGACGTCGGTGGGCAGGTGGGCGGTGTCGAGGTGTCCACCGACGGCGGGACGACCTGGCATCCCGCGAACGGCCGCGCCACCTGGACCTACTCGTGGGACGCGACCGGCGCCGGCCCGGTGACGATCAGGACGCGCGCGACCGATGACAGCGGCAACATCGAGACGCCGGGCTCCGGGCGGACCGTCAACGTCACGTGTCCCTGTGGGCTGTTCGGGCAGTCGGCCACTCCGGCGACCCCGGCGGAGAGCGACGCCACTCCGCTCGAGGCGGGCGTCAAGTTCCGCGCGGGCGTCGACGGCTGGGTCACGGGCGTGCGCTTCTACAAGGGCACCGGCAACACGGGCACGCACACCGGCAGTCTGTGGACGGCCGACGGCACCCGCCTCGCCACCGCGACGTTCACGAACGAGACCTCGACCGGCTGGCAGTCCGTCACCTTCCCGGTGCCGATCCACGTCACCGCCGGCACGACCTACGTCGCGTCCTACTTCGCACCGGCCGGGCACTACGCCGCGGACGCCGCGTACTTCGCCTACCAGCCCAAGGACTCCCCGCCGCTCACCGGCCTGAAGGCGGGCACCGACGGCGGCAACGGCGTCTACCACGCCGGCGGGGCCGGCTTTCCCACGACCACCTACAACGGCGGCAACTACTGGGTCGACGTCGTGTTCGCCACCGTCGAGCCGCCGGACACGACGCCTCCCGGGGTGATCGACTCGACGCCCTACACGGGGTCCTCCAGCGTGCCGACGGCCGTCCTGCCGTCGGTCACGTTCGGCGAGCCGGTACAGACAGGGCCGGCGTCGTTCACCCTCAAGGACTCCGGCGGCACCGCCGTGGCCGGCAGCACCTCCCTCGACTCCGCGCGCACCGGCCTCACGTTCGTGCCGACCGGCTCGCTGCCCGCCGGGACGACGTTCACGGCGACGGTGACCGGTGCCAAGGACGCCGCCGGGAACACGATGACGTCCTTCTCGTACTCGTTCACGACCGCGAAGCCACGACCGGCGGCAGGTCAGTGCCCGTGCAGCATCTGGGCCGACGACACCGCGCCGTCCGTCGAGGGCGTGAACGACCCGAACGCGCTGGAGCTCGGGGTCAAGTTCACTCCGGACACGAACGGCTTCGTCAGCGGGATCCGGTTCTACAAGGGACGCGACAACACCGGAACCCACACCGGCACGCTCTGGACCGCAGGCGGCACCCAGCTCGCCACGGCCACGTTCTCCGGCGAGTCGACGCTCGGCTGGCAGGAGGTCCGCTTCTCCTCGCCGGTGGCGGTGACGGCGGGCACGACCTATGTCGCGTCGTACCACACGACGACCGGCTGGTTCTCCGCCGACGGCGGCGGCCTGAGCCGCGCGGTCGACGACCCGCCGCTGCACACCGTCGCCGACGGGGCCGACGGCGTGTTCGCCTACGGCGCGCACGCCTTCCCCAATCAGAGCTACAACACCACGAACTACTGGGTGGACGTCGTCTTCACCCTGCCGCCCGACACCACGCCCCCGGCCGTCGCGTCGACGAACCCTTCGAACAACGCGACGAGCGTTCCGGCGGGCGCCCCGGTGAAGGTCACCTTCAGCGAGGCCGTGCAGCCCTCGTCACCGGCGTTCACGCTGAAGAATCCCGGAGGCACCGCGATCGCCGGCAGCACCGCGTTCGACGCCGCGTCCAGGGTCCTCACGTTCACGCCGTCGAGCCCGCTCGCGGCGGGCACGAAGTACACCGCGAGCGTCAGCGGGGCGAAGGACGTCGCGGGCAACGCGATGCAGGGGACGACCACGTGGTCGTTCACCACGAGCGGATCGTGTCCGTGCACGCTCTTCCCGAGCGACGCCGCGCCCGTCACGGCCTCGGCCGGCGACGCCGGCTCGGTCGAGCTGGGCGTCAGGTTCACCCCGGACACCGGCGGGTGGATCTCCGGGGTGCGCTTCTACAAGGGAGCCGGCAACACCGGCACGCACACCGGCAGCCTCTGGACCACGGGCGGCACGCGGCTGGCCACCGGCACCTTCACCGGCGAGACGGCGTCGGGCTGGCAGACCCTGGCGTTCTCCGGGCCGGTGCAGGTCACGGCCGGCACGCCATACGTCGCCTCGTACCACGCGCCGAACGGCCACTACGCGGCGGACGGCGGCTACTTCTGGAACCCCCTGGACAACGCGCCGCTGCACGCTCCGGCGAGCGACGCGTCGGGCGGCAACGGCCTGTACTCCTACGGCTCGGGCACGCGCTTCCCGAACGAGTCCTACGGCGCGTCGAACTACTGGATCGACCCCGTCTTCTCGACCGCCCAGCCGGGCGACGTCACACCGCCGACGGTCGACACGGCGAACCCGGTCGACGGCCAGACGAGCGTGCCGCCGGGCACCGGCATCTCCGCCACGTTCGACGAGGCGGTGCAGGGCGGCACCGTCCAGTTCGCGGTCACCCCGTCCGTGACCGGCACCGTGACGTACGACTCCGCGACCAGGACCGCCACCTTCCAGCCGACCGGTGCCCTGGCCTGGAACACCGCGTACACGGTGAAGGTCACCGGCGCCAAGGACGTCGCCGGCAACACGATGACGGCCGCGTACACCTGGTCGTTCACCACCGCGCGGCAGCCGACCCCGGGCACGTGCCCGTGCTCGATCTGGGCCGACAGCGCGATCCCGCAGGTCCCGGACGTGGACGACCCGAACTCGGTGGAGCTGGGCGTCAGATTCACCTCCGACACCGCCGGATGGGTCACCGGCGTCCGGTTCTACAAGGGTCCCGGCAACACCGGCACGCACACCGGCACCCTGTGGGCCGCCGACGGCACCCGGCTGGCCACCGTGACGTTCTCCGGCGAGTCGGCGGCGGGCTGGCAGGAGGCGCACTTCTCCACCGCGGTCTCCATCGCCGCGAACACGACCTACGTGGTGTCCTACCTCGCGCCGAACGGCCACTACGCGGCCGACTCCGCCGCGCTCGCCGGGGCGGGCGTCGACGCCCCGCCGCTGCACGCCCTGCAGTCCGGCGGCCTCTACGGGTACGGCGCCGGAGGCTTCCCGCCGAACGCGAGCACCGCGAACTACTGGGTCGACGTCGTCTTCACCACGACGGCGCCGTCGGCGGCGCGGCGGGCCGGCACTCCGGACAACGGCCCGACGCCGACGCCGCCGGCGCCCACGCTGTCGACCACACCACGCGAAGGAGAACACCGTTGACGGACGCAGTGGGACTGGCGGTCATCGGGGCCGGCTACTGGGGGCCGAATCTCGTGCGGACCGCCCAGGCGACCCCGGCTCTGCGGCTGGAGTGGCTGTGCGACCTGGACGAGGAGCGGGCGCGCACCGTGCTCGGCGCCTACACGACGGTCCGGGTCACGACGTCCTACGAAGCGGTCTTAGACGATCCCGCGGTCGACGCCGTCGCGATCGCGACACCGGCGGCCACCCACTTCGACCTCGTACGGTCGGCGCTCGAAGCGGGCAAGCACGTGCTCGTCGAGAAGCCCCTCACGATGTCGGCCGCCGAGGGCCGCAAGCTCGTCGACCTGGCCGACCGGACCGGCCGCGTGCTCATGTGCGACCACACCTACTGCTACACCCCGGCGGTCCGGCGGATCCGCGAGCTGATCCACGGCGGTGAACTCGGCGACGTGCAGTTCGTCGACTCCGTCCGCATCAACCTCGGGCTGGTGCAGTCCGACATCGACGTGCTGTGGGACCTCGCGCCGCACGACCTGTCGATCCTCGACTTCGTGCTCCCGGAGAGGATCGCCGCCGTCGCCGCCCACGCCAGCGACCCCATCGACGCGGGCCGCGCCTGCGTGGCGCACCTGACGCTGTGGCTGACGTCGGGGGCGATGGCCCACGTCCACGTCAACTGGCTCAGCCCGACCAAGATCCGCACCACCGTGATCGGCGGGTCGCGGCGCACGGTCGTATGGGACGACCTGGACCCGCTGCGCCGGGTCTCGGTGCACGACCGGGGCGTGGACCGCGTCCCCCAGGGTCCCGACCAGCGCCGGGAGGCGCTGATCTCCTACCGGCTGGGTGACATCCACGTTCCCGCCCTGCCGGAACAGGAGGCGCTGCGCGGGGTGATGGCCGAATTCGCGGCCGCCATCAACGAGTCCCGGCCGGCGCTCACCGACGGCCGCGCCGGCCTCCGCGTGATCACCCTGCTCGAGGCGGCGTCGCGCAGCATCGCGAGCGGCGGCGCGACCATCCCAACGAAGGAGAACGCGTGATCGAAGGTAGCCGCTGTCTCGTCACCGGCGGGGCCGGGACGATCGGCTCGACCATCGTCGACCAGCTCGTCGCCGCGGGCTGCGCGGACGTCGTCGTCCTGGACAACTTCGTCCGCGGCCGGCCGGAGAACCTCGCCGGCGCGCGGGAGAGCGGCCGGGTACGCGTGGTCGACGGCGACATCCGTGACGGCGCGCTCCTACGGTCGCTGCTCGACGGCGTGGACGTGGTCTTCCACCAGGCCGCGATCCGCATCACCCAGTGCGCGGAGGAGCCGCGGCTCGCGCTGCAGGTCCTCGTCGATGGCACCTACGAGGTGGTCGAGGCGGCGGCCGAGCGCCGGGTGCGGAAGGTCGTCGCGGCCTCCTCGGCCTCCGTGTACGGCCTCGCGGAGGAGTTCCCCACGCCGGAGCGCCACCACCCGTACGCCAACGACACGCTGTACGGCGCGGCGAAGACGTTCAACGAGGGACTGCTGCGCAGCTTCCACGCGACGCACGGCCTCGACTACGTGGCCCTGCGCTACTTCAACGTGTACGGCCCGCGGATGGACATCCACGGCCTCTACACCGAGGTGCTGATCCGCTGGATGGAGCGCATCGAGTCCGGCCGGCCGCCGCTCATTCTCGGCGACGGCGCCCAGACCATGGACTTCGTCTTCACCGAGGACATCGCGCGGGCGAACCTCCTGGCGGCCGAGGGCGACGTCACCGACGAGGTGTTCAACATCGGCAGCCGCACCGAGACCAGCCTCCGTGAGCTGGCCGAGGCGCTGCTGCGGGCGATGGACGCGGACCTCGGGCTCGAGTTCGGCCCGGCCCGGACCGTCAACGCGGTGACCCGGCGTCTCGCGGACGTGTCGAAGGCCGAGGAACGCCTCGGCTGGAAGGCCGAGATCGGCCTGGACGAGGGCCTGCGCCGGCTCGTCCGCTGGTGGCGGTCGCAGCGGTGAGCCTGGTCGTCTACTTCGGGGGCACCGGCTACGACGGGGTCGCGGGCACGGATCGGCGCATGGCCGATGAGCTCGCCGCCCTGACGCCCGTCCTGTACGTCGACCCGCCGCGCTCGGTGCTGACCCCCTTGATCCACCCGCACCTCGCGGCGTCGCTGCGCGGTCCGGCGTTGCGTGAGGTGCGCGCGGGCCTGTGGTGGCTCACCCCGCGCGTGCTGCCCGGTGCCCAGCGCCCCGGCATGCGCCACGTCACCGACGCGCTCATCCGCCGGGCGGCCCGTCGTGCCGCCGCCCGGCTCGGGATGCGCGTGCCGGCCGTGGTCGTCGCGGGCCCCGGCGACCTGCTCGGCGCCGTGCCGGGTGCGCGTGCCGTGTACTACGCCACCGACGACCTCGTGGCGGGCGCGGCGCTGCTGGGCCAGTCGGCGCGGCACCTGCGCGCGGCACAGGCCCGGCAGCTCGCCCGCGCCGACGCGGTCGCGGTCGTCTCCCCCGTGCTGCGGGAGAGGCTCGCGGGAGCGGTGGTGATCCCCAACGGCTGCACACCGGTCGACGCCGACGCGGCGCCGTGGCCCGGCGACGTGCCCGGGTCCTTCACCGGACCGGTCGCCGGGTTCGTCGGGCACATCAACGCGCGGATCGACCTCACGCTCCTGGAGGCCGTCGCGGGCTCCGGACGCCCGCTGCTACTCGTCGGCCCGCACGACCCGTCGTACCAGCCGGCGCGCTTCGCGGCCCTGGTCGCGCGGGCGAACGTGTGCTGGACGGGGCGCAAGCCCGCCGAGGAGCTGGCGTCGTACCTGAAGGTCATCGACGTGGGCCTGACACCGTACGCGACCAGCGACTTCAACCGGGCCAGCTTCCCGATCAAGACCCTCGACTATCTCGCCGCCGGCCGCGGCGTGGTCTCGACCGACCTGCCGGCGACGGCATGGCTCGGCACGGACCTCGTGCGCACGGCGACCCACGACGGCTTCGCGGCCGCCGTCGAGAAGGAGCTCGCCGTGCCCCGGACACCGGAGCTCCAGGCGCGGCGACGCGGCTTCGCGGAGCGGCACACCTGGTCCCGGCGGGCTCGCGACCTCGCCGCCCTGCTCGGATTGGAGAACGATTGATACCGGTGATCAGGCCCGTACTGGGCGACGAGGAGGCGGCGGCCGCCGCCGAGGCCGTACGGTCCGGCTGGGTGGCGCAGGGGCCACGGGTCGCGGAGTTCGAGCGCGCGTTCGCGGGCCGCGTCGGCGCCGGCCACGGCGTGGCCACGTCGTCGTGCACGACCGCGCTGCACCTGGCCCTCCTGCTCGTGGGCGTGGGCGCCGGGGACGAGGTCGTCGTGCCGTCGCTGTCGTTCATCGCCACCGCGAACGCCGTGCGGTACTGCGGCGCCACCCCGGTATTCGCCGACGTCGACGCGGCCACCGGCAACGTCACCGCCAAGACCGTCGAGACCGCGATCACCGCACGGACCCGCGCGGTGATCGCCGTCGACCAGGCCGGCGTGCCGTGCGACCTCGACGAGATCACCGCGCTCGGCGTCCCGGTGATCGAGGACGCGGCCTGCGCGGCGGGCTCGACCTATCGCGGCGGGCCGGTCGGCGCGGGGGCCGAGATCGCCGCCTGGTCCTTCCACCCGCGCAAGCTGATCACGACCGGCGAGGGCGGCATGCTCACCACGCGCTCCGGCGACCGGGCACGGCGGGCGCGACGGCTGCGCGAGCACGGGATGAGCGTGAGCGCCGCCGAACGGCACGCCAGCCGGACGGCCATCGTCGAGGAGTACTCCGAAACCGGCTTCAACTACCGGATGACCGACATCCAGGCGGCGATCGGGCTCGTCCAGCTGAAACGCCTCGACGAGATCATCGCGCGGCGGCGTGCCCTGGCCGCGCGATACCAGGAACTGCTGCCCGGTTATGAAACCGCACGCGACCCGGCGTACGGCGAGACCAACTACCAGTCGTTCTGGATCGTGCTGCCCGACGACCATCCCATCGGCCGCGACGCCCTGCTGGCCCGGCTCGCCGAGGAGGGGATCTCGGCCCGGCGCGGCATCATGGCCGCCCATCTCGAGCCCGCCTACGCCGGCACGACCGCCGATCTCCCGGTGACCGAACGGCTGACGCGGCGTTCCCTGATCCTTCCGCTGTTCCACGAGATGACCCACGCCGAGCAGGACCGGGTCGTCTCCGTCATCGCGGAGGCGCGGTGAAGATCCTGGTCTACCCGCACGCGATGGAGATCGGCGGCAGCCAGCTGAACGCGATCGAACTGGCCGCCGCGGTCCGCGACCTCGGCCACGAGGTCGCCGTGATCGCGGAGCCGGGCCCGCTGGTCGAACGGGTGAGCTCGCTCGGCCTCGAACACCTGCCCCTGGACGCCGGCCGGCGACGGCCCTCCCCGGCGACCGTACGGCTCCTGCGCCGGCTGGTCGCCGAGCGCGGGTACGACGTCGTCCACGGGTACGAGTGGCCGCCCGGGATCGAGGCGTTCTACGCGGCGGGCCGGCGGGCGGCGGCCGTGTGCACGGTGATGTCGATGTCCGTCGCGCCGTTCCTGCCGGCGTCGCTGCCGCTCGTGGTGGGCACGCACGAGCTCCGCGAACGCACGGCCGGAGGGCGGCCGGGCCCGGTCCATCTCATCGAGCCGCCGATCGACGTGGACGCCAACGCGCCGGGGCACCCGGCGCAGGAGTTCAGGGCACGGTTCGCGCTCGATGAGGACCAGTTCGACGTGGTGGTCGTCGGCCGGCTCGTCCAGGAGCTCAAGCTCGAAGGGGTGCTCACGGCCGTCGACGTCGTCGGCGAGCTCGGCCGGGAGCTGCCGATCCGGCTGGTCATCGTCGGCGACGGCCCGGCCCGGCCGGCCGTCGAGGCCCGCGCGGCGCGGGTCAACGCCGCTCTCGGCCGCCGCGCCGTCGTCCTCACCGGGCGGCTCGACGATCCACGCCCCGCGTACGCCGCGGCGTCCGTCGCGCTGGCGATGGGCGGCTCGGCGCTACGGGCGCTCGCCTTCGCCCGCCCGCTGATCGTCCAGGGCGAGCGGGGCTTCTTCGAGCTGCTGACGCCGGAGTCGTGCGGCCGGTTCCTGAAGCAGGGCTGGTACGGCCTCGGCGACGGGAACGGGTCCGTCCGGCTGGCGACGATCCTTCGCGAGCTCGTCGCCCACCCGGAACGGGGCACGAAGCTGGGCGCGTACGGCCGGGACCTGGTCGTCCAGCGCTTCGGGCTCCGGCGGGCGGCGCGCGTCCAGGAGCAGATCTACCGCGATGCCCTCGCCTGGCACCCACTCGCCCATGAGCCGGCGAGCACCGCCGGGCGGGTGCTGGCGTACAAGCTCCGCCGCCGCTACCGGCGGCTGCGCGGCACGGCCGCGCGCGACGACTTCAACGCGGTCGCGGGGAGCGGGCAGGGCTCGCCCGTGGGCGCGCGATGACGCTGTTCCGGCAGGCGTCCCGCGCCCTCGGATGGAGCTTCCTCAACACGATGCTGGGGCGGTTCGGCACACTCGCCATCGGCATCCTGCTGGCCCGGGTCCTCGGCCCGAAGGAGTTCGGTGTCTTCGCGGTCGCGATGGTGGCGCTGCTCGCGGTGCTGAGCTTCAACGAGCTCGGCGTGAGCCTGGCGATCGTGCGCTGGCCCGGCGAGCCACGGGAGATCGCGCCGACCGTGGCGACCATCTCGGTGATCTCCAGCGGGCTGGTCTACGCGGGCTGCTTCGCCGGGGCGCCCGCCTTCGCGGCGGCGATGGGCGCGCCCGCCGCCACCGGAGTCATCCGGCTGCTCACGCTCAGCGTGCTGGTCGACGGCCTGGTCGCCACCCCGGCGGCCATGCTGCAGCGGGCCTTCCGCCAGGACCGCAAGATGATCGCCGACCAGGTCAACAGCTGGGGCGGGGCGGCCGTGTCCGTCGTGCTCGCCCTCACCGGCTGGGGAGCGATGAGCCTGGCGGTCGGGCGGCTCGCGGGCGCCGTCGGCTCGGGCGTGCTGCTGGTGGCGTTCTCTCCGGAGCCGCCGCGGTTCGGCTTCGACCGCGCGGTGGCGCGGAGGCTGCTGCGGTTCGGGCTGCCGCTCGCCGGGTCGAGCGTCGTCGTCTTCGCCGTCGGTGGCGTGGACCAGTTCGTGGTCGGCGACGTGCTCGGCCCCACCGCGCTCGGCTTCTACGTGCTGGCCTTCAACCTGTCGAACTGGCCGGTGGGCATGTTCTCCCAACCGGTCCGCAGCGTCGCGCCGGCGGCCTTCGCCCGCCTCCAGCACGACGCCCCAGCGATGCGGCGCACGTTCCTGTCCACCGCGGGGCTGCTCACCGCGGTGACCCTGCCGGTGTGCCTGCTCCTCGGCGGGGCGGCCGGGCCGCTGGTCCGCTTCGTGTACGGGCCCCGGTGGGAACCCGCCGCCGCGGCCCTGTTCTGGCTGGCGCTGCTCGGCGGGCTCCGGATCCTCTTCGAGCTGATGTACGACTATTTCGTGGTCCTCGCCCGTACCCGCGCGGTGTTCACGATCCAGGTCGTCTGGCTGACCGTCCTGGTGCCGGCGCTGATCGTCGGCGCGCGGCTGGACGGCATCGCGGGGGCCGCCGCCGCGCACGCCGCCGTCGCCGCGCTCGTGCCGCTGCCGCTGTACCTGACGCAGCTGCGCCGGGTGGGCATCGGCGTCCGCGCGGTCGGCGCCCGCGTCGCGCCGGCGGTGCTGGTCGCCTCGGTCGTCGGGCCGGCCGCCGTGCTGGTCCACCGCGCGATCCCCTTCGACCTGCTCGCCCTCGCCGTCGCCGGCACCGTCGCGGTCGCCGCGACCGGGCTGCTGGTCTACCGGATGCGGGGCGCGCTCAGGGAGCTGCGAGGAGCCGAACATGCGTGATCTCCTGGGCGACCGAATGCTGGGTGTGCTCACGGAAGTGCGAGGAACCGAACATGCGTGATCTGGTGATCGTCGGTGCGGGCGGCTTCGCGCGCGAGACCGCGCAGTTCGCCGGCGACCGGCTGCTGGGCTTCCTGGACGACGATCCGGCGAAGCAGGGCACGGACATCGACGGCGTCCCGGTGCTCGGCGGGACCAAGGAGGTCCCGCCCGGCGCCCAGGTCGTCGTGTGCGTCGGGAGCCCGCGCGACCACGGTGTCCGGGCGCGCCTCGTCGACCGGCTCGGCCTGCCGCCCGAGCGTTACGCCACGCTCGTGCACCCGACCTCCTGGGTGTCGGCGTCGTCGCGGGTCGGCCCGGGCTCGGTGCTGCTCGCGCAGGTCGTGCTCACCGCGTCGGTGCGCGTCGGCGCGCACGTCGCGATCATGCCGCACGTCACCCTGACGCACGATGACGTCGTGGCGGACTTCGTCACCATCGCCTCGGGAGTCCGGCTCGCCGGAGGCGTGCACGTGGGGCGAGGCGCCTACCTGGGCGCCGGCGCGCTCGTACGGGAGGGCCGCACGATCGGCCAAGGCGCCCTGGTCGGCATGGGCGCGGTCGTCACGCGCGACGTACCGGCCGGAGAGGTCTGGGCCGGCAATCCGGCGCGCTACCTGCGCCACGTCTCCGAGGAGCACCGTCATGCCTGACGTCCCCTTCGTCGACCTCGCCGCCGCGCACGCCGACGTCGCGCGCGAGATCCGGGCGGGCTTCGACCGGGTGCTCGACACCACCGCGTTCGTCCAGGGGCCCGACGTCGGCGCCTTCGAGCGGGAGTACGCCGCCTTCTCCGGCGCGGGCCACTGCGTCGGCGTCGCCAACGGCACCGACGCGCTCGAACTCGCGCTCCGCGCGCTGGGGTGCGGCCCGGACCGCGAGGTCGTCCTCCCGGCGAACACGTTCGTCGCGACCGCCGAGGCGGTCGTCCGAACCGGCGCGCGTCCTGTCCTCGTCGACGTCGACGTCGATCATCTGCTGCTCGAACCCCGCCTGCTGCGCTCGGCGATCGGGCCGCGGACGGCGGCGATCGTGCCGGTGCACCTGTACGGCCAGCTGCCGCCGATGGCCGCCATCGCGGCGCACGGGATCCCCGTCGTGGAGGACGCGGCCCAGTCCCAGGGCGCGTCCCAAGACGGCCGCGGCCTCTTCGGCCGGCTCGCCGCGACCAGCTTCTACCCCGGCAAGAACCTCGGCGCGTACGGCGACGCGGGAGCCGTGCTCACCGACTCCGCCGACCTGGCCCGCGCGGTGCGGCTCCTCGGCGACCACGGCAGCGAGGTGAAGTACCGCCACGAGACGCTCGGCTTCAACTCACGCCTGGACACCCTGCAGGCGGTCGTGCTGCGCGCGAAACTGCGCCGCCTCGCGGACTGGAACGAGCGCCGCCGCGTCGCCGCGGCGCGCTACGCCGCGCTGCTGGACGGCCTTTCCGACGTCACGCTGCCCGCCGAGGCCACCGGGAACGTACACGTCTGGCACCTGTACGTCATCCGCGTGCCCCGCCGCGACGAGGTGGCGCGGGCCCTGGCCGGAATGGGGATCCGGACCGGCATCCACTACCCCGTTCCGCTCCACCTGCAGCCGGCCTTCCGCGACCTGGGACACGCCCCCGGAGACTTCCCCGTCACCGAGACGGCGGCGACGGAGATCCTCTCGTTGCCGATGTTCCCGCACATCACCGAGGAACAGCAGGACCACGTCGCCACCGCCCTCCGCAAGGCCCTGTAGCGCCCGCGCCGTAAGGCGCCCACCGTTTCCTTACGTCCGGACGCCTCGTTGGCACCGGCTGGATCTTCACTCTCTGTGAGTTCTGAGGGAGAGGCTGATGCGGCGGCGATCCAGGTCCATGGCGAGGATGGCGGCGATGACCTCGTCGCCTGTCGCCACCACTTCCTCGGGGTCATCGACGCCGTGGTCGGCCAGCTCGGTGAGATGGACCAGGCCCTCGACGCCTTCCGCGACGCGGACGAACGCGCCGAACGGCACCAGCCTGGTGACGGTGCCCGGGACCGTCTCGCCGACCTGATGAACCTCCGCGTACAGCCGCCAGGGATCAGGCTGAAGCGCCTTGAGGGACAAGCTCACCCGCTCCCGCCCCCAGTCGATGTCGAGGATCTCGGCGCGGATCTTCCGGCCGATGGGGGCGACGTCGTCCACCGAGTCGAAGTGCTCCCAGGACATCTCGGGGACACGGAGGAAGCCGAGACCGCGACCCAGCTCATGGTCCAGGTCCACGTGCACACCGACGTCGTCCAGGCCTGTCGCGACGGTGCCGGTGACGACGTCCCCGACCCGCAGCGAGTCCAGCAGCGACCGCCGCTCGTCGGCCTGGGTGCGGTTGGTGCGCCACCGTGCCCGCAGGACGCCGTCGGCGTCCGGGAGCACCCCGGCGAGCAGCGGGCGGCGTTCGCCCGGATCCAGCGGGACCAGCGCGGCCCGCCGACCCGGCCCGGCCGTGATCGCCGGGTAGGCGGCATCGGACCTGCCCATCCACGGCTCGGCGATGCGCACCGGGCCGAAGCCTCCGTCGGGATTCTGCTCGACGAGCAGTTCGAGGCGCTCGCCGCCCACGACGGCGGCACGGATCGCCTCGATGTCCTCGGTGAGGCCCGGCCACACCGTCAGCCGGGCCCGTGGGGTCAGCCCCGGGCGGACGGCCCTGACCTCTCTTGCGCTGGTCAGGCGATGCCAGCGGCGGGCGTTGCCGATGTACAGCTCTTCCAGCAGAACCTCGCCGTGCTCGGCGACCAGGCCGTCCAGTTCGCCCCAGAAGGCGTCATCTGCGGGCCGCTGAATGTCCGTCTCGTCGAAGGCCGGGTCGTAGGGGGACCGTACGACCGGTTCGGTGAACAACCCCAGTGCGCGGGTGCGCACCACGGCGTCGTCCTGCGGCCGATCACTGCCGACGTAGACGTCGTCCTTGTCGCCGACGTGGAGGAAGAATCTGTTCTCCGTGTGCAGTCGGCACCAGGCGCCGTCCCGCAGCACCATGGCGCGCAGCAGCCCGAGCCCGGCGGCGAGCGGGACGCGCGCACCGTCGTGGTAGCCGGCCAAGCCGTGGGGGAAGAGCCCGGACAGGCCGTGCCTTCCTCTGTCCGCCCGGACGGAGAAGGAGAAGAAGCCCCCGAGCATCGGGTTGTCGATCGCCAATTGGTCGACACCGGCGTCGAGCGCGAATCCGGCCGCCGCCGCGACACAGGCGGCGGCAATGCGTTCCCGTGAGTGATACGGGACGACCGATCTGCCGCGGTCCGTCTCCTCCCACTCAGCGGGGGCGTATGGGGTGATCCGGTACACGAAGGGCGCCATGTCAGCGCCCCGCGCGGCTCAAAGTCGCCTCAAGGGCCGGTCGCGGGTCGACGAGGGAAGCGATCATGCGCGCAGCCTACAGACGCCGAGCAACTCCACACACCGCGCGTACAGCAGAACCCGTTGCCCGCTGTCAAGCCCCGTGAGAGCATCACGGTTTGATGTACACAACAGAGCCAAAAGAAGCCTGCATCGAGGATGCGCGCAACATCTTGGTCGCGCCTTCGACCTTGCAGGATAATTACTTCATCAGAGAATTCTTCGGGTCCACGATCACGCCAGAAGACCTTGCTTCTGGTTCGCCCGACCTCACGCAGAAGACCGTCTATCTGTGTGGCGATATATCCGGGATCAGCAGCCGCCAACTGCATGAGGCTGCCCGGGTATTCGTTATCCGGGAGCTATCACACGGTTACCGCGAGGACGTCGACGAACCTTGGACCCTCGTCGACCTCGGCCGAGTTCCCCTCCGCGTACACGGCGTCGGCGTGTACTACCGCCGCTTTTTCGGACTCGACGCCGATCACTTCGGACGGATCCGTGCGGAGCACGCGTTCCAGTCCCTGACGGAGTCCACCAAGCCCGGAACAGCCCATCGCAGCGGAATCTATCTGACGCCCGTCACACAAAACGGTGACGAACTACATTTCCGCCTGCTCCGGTGCTCCACGAATCTCTCGGGCCCGACCGAGAGCTTTGGCCCGACCGACACGCACATCGTCGAGGCTCTGAACCGCGAGGCCGCCGCCGTCTTCCGGGACCAGGCACCGCTGAATCATGTCCTCGCTCAGATCTACCACAACACCCCTGCCACGGCCGAGCGCAAGCAGTCCAAGGCCAAGATCTCGGCCCATGCCGACAAGACCAAGGACATGCCCGTCAATGGCATCATGGCCTTCTGCACCTTCTATGACCGGCTTGACAAGCTGCAGCCCCTGGCCGAAGACGCCTTCGACTACGGTGTGAAGAGTGCCAGCGGGCTGACCAAACTCCACTTTCGCCTCAAGGAGCCGACCGAAGAACGCGACGGGGTCGCGCTCCCCTCGCAGTTCACCCTGACCCTCTACCCCGGCTCCGTGTTCTTCATGCCGCTGTCCACCAACCGCCGGTATACACACGAAATCCGGCCCTCAACGTTGGACGCCGAGTTGCTCCCGACCCGCCTGGGATACGTGGTGCGCTGTTCGAGCGCCGAAGCCGTTCACAAGAACGGCCACACGTTCCTCAAGGTGGCGGGAGATTTGGTGAAGATGGAGCCGCCCACACCGGCCGGCATGAACGAGCTGCGCAGGCTGTACGCCGAGGAGAACAGGACCTCGTCCTTCATTGACTACGGCGACGAATTCCTCTTCAGCATGAACACGGGAGACTACGTTGCCCCCCGAGCCTAGGATCTCGGATGAGATCCTCTCGTGCGCTTTTCCAACCGAGGAGGATCTCTTTGCGGAGCTGTCCGCGTCGGCCCACTTGGAAGACGTAGGAAAAGGCCGGCGAGGCGCCGTGCTTACCAAGATCGACGAGGCGGGTGGTGTGCCTCTCGTACGTACTACCACTCGATACAGCAGCCCGACGCAGCGTTTCCGGTCGGTGCACGAACGGCTGGCGCAACAGATTCAAGAACGTGCGGCACTTTCGGTCGGCTTCAACAACGCCCTCATAGAGAACTACACGAACGCCTACAAAACCATGGGCAGCCATTCCGACCAAGCCCTCGATCTGGCCGGCGAGTCGTTCATCGCCGTCTTCTCCTGCTACCAACATCCCGAAGCGGGCCCGCCGAGGAAGCTGATCTTCGAATCAAAGGGGTCCGATGGCGAGAAGTTCGAGATCCCCCTCGCCCACAACAGTGTCGTCGCGTTCTCTGTCGACTCGAATCGGCGACTCAGGCATAAAATCGTATTGGACACGCCCGGCCGGACGGCAGATAACCAATGGCTGGGCGTAACCTTTCGAACGTCAAAGACCCTCGTTCGGTTTCGCGACGGACACGCATACCTCCCGCAGGGTGCGCGCCTCATTTCGGCCGACGATGAGCAGAGGCGCGAGTTTTACCGACTACGGCGCCGTGAGAACAATGAAACGGACTTCATCTACCCCATGCTGACGTACACCATCAGCGAGAGCGATCTGATGCCGCCCGCCTGACCTTGTGGGCTTTTGAATTGACTCCTCGCGACAACCGATGGTTGGGTGCTTGAATCACAACGGCCATGCTGGAGCGTGGTCGAACAACCGACCGTCGGCAAGCCACAACGGGTGGCGGTCGCCGCCGTCGAAGCAGGCGATGTCGACGCCTCGTTCCGTACCGTCACCGACCCGGCCACACTGCCGCCCGACGTGCAGATGATCCACGCGTTCGACTCCCCGCTGGAACTTCTCGTCGGCCCCGGACATCCGCTCGCGTCCGCGCGAAGACTGACGCCACCGCAGCTGCGTCAGCACCGGATATGGGTGCCGGGGATCGCGCCCCGAAGCGAATGGGCGGAGTTCTACGATCAGCTCGCCACCGACTTCGACCTACGCATCGACGCGGCAGGCCCGCACTTCGGAGACGAAGTACTCCTGGACACCCTCGCGGACTCCGCGGACGTGGCCACGCTCGTCGGGGCACGCGACCGCATCGGCGCCGCGTGAGTCTTATCCAGTTACCGGTACACCAGAAAGGATCGTGGCATGTCCAGCGACCGTCTCATGCGCATCCACAGCGCCGAATTCCAGGCCATGGCCGAGAGGGTCCTGCGGGTCACCGAGCTCACCTCCCGCCTGAACGTTCTCCCCTTCGAGGACAAAGCGGGCAAAGCAGAACTTTTCCAACAAATCCTCGGCAAGCCGCTGCCGGCGAGAGTCACGATCTATCCGCCCTTCTACACGGACCACGGCCTCCACCTCGACCTCGCCGAGCGCGTGTTCATCAACCAGAACTGTACGTTCCTGGACTACGCGGGCATCCGGCTCGGCGAGCGCGTGATGGTCGGCCCGAAGGTCACGTTCATCACCAGCGGCCATCCGGTCGATCCCGAGGAGCGGCGGCTGTACCTCACCGGTGCGCCCATCGACGTGGCGGAGAACGTGTGGATCGGTGCCGGCGCCACGATCCTGCCCGGCGTCAGCATCGGCCGTGATGCCGTGGTCGCCGCCGGCGCGGTCGTCGCCGATGACGTTCCGCCCGCAAGCCTGGTGACCGGCACCAAGGCAGCCGTGCACCGACGGTGGTGAGGACCTCTCCGCCCCAGGCTGGGTCGGTCAGGGGCGGGCCGCGATCTCGAGGATGGCGAGGAACGCGGCGGTGGCCTCGCCGGGGCGGCGGGTGCCGCTCAGCATCTCCTCCAGCCACTGCGCGCGGATGAGGCCGGTGGCGGCGACCGGCTCCAGCAGGTCCGGATTGTCCCGCCAGTGGCGGACGAGCAGTTCGGTGACGGTCGGCACGCCGACACCGGGGTTGCCGCTGTTCCGGACGCGCTGGCCGACCTTGCGGCTCGCCCGTCGCGCGAAGTCGTACGACGAGCGCAGCGGGCCGCGCGACGGCAGGGTGTCCGGCCGGATCCCCGTGTCGAGGGGGATCCTCGCGAGTTCGGGGTCGAGTTCAATCAGCACGCGCGCGTTGAACCGCGACCCGCGCTTGTCCTCCGGTGCCAGCGACCGGGCGGCGGCCAGGAATTCGGGGTGCAGCAGCGGGCTGAGCGTCACGTAGCGCAGGCATGCTCCCGTGAGCGTCGCGCCGACCCAGCGATGGGCGCGTTCCCGTACGTAGAACTCGTCGGTGGCCGTCAGCCAGTCGGTGTCGTAGGCGGCGAACACGTCCCGGAGGATGGCCAGCGTGGCCGCTTCGGTCTCGGCCGCCCACTCTGGGGCGAACATCGCCGGGTCGGCCGGTTCGAGGGTGAAGACGCGCCACCTCGCCAGCCGCTCCACCAGCGCCGGGGTGGGCCGATGGTGCTGCCGCTGCGCCGGATAGTAGAAGGCGCGGGCCGTCTCCCCGCCGAAACCGTTGATCCGCGGCTCACCCGGGGCCTGCGCCTCCGCCCAGTCGAGCACGGCGAACGCGATCGGGCTGCCGAGCCCGTCGCTGCGCAGCGCCGCCCGGTGCACGAGGTCGTACGCCTCCGCGGGGTCGAGCGTGGCCAGGCCGCCGAGGTCGATGACGTCGCGCCGCAGGCCGTACGCCTCCGCCAGGCGGGTGGCGACCGTGTGGTCCCGGCTCTCGGCCGAGGAGAGCGTCAGCGCCCGCAGCCCGCGCCGGCGGTCCGGCGGGACGGCTGCGAGGAGCACGCGTGAGTCCAGGCCGCCGGAGAGCTGCAGCACGGCGTCGGGATGCTCGTCGAGCCCGCGTTCCACGTCGTCGCGGAGGACGCGCGCCGTGTTCCGGACCGGATCGGCCGCCGGTTCGGAGACGGGCACCGGGTAGGGCTCCTCGTGCAGCCGCCCGCCGGTGAGCCGCCAGCGGTGGGCGGCCGGCAGCTTGGTGACCCCCTCGTACGGCGTCGCGACGCCCAGATGGTGGCCGATGAGCCGGTACGCCCCCAGTGCCCGAAGGTCGAGCGGAGCCCCGGCGATCCGGGCGAGCAGCCGTGCCGAGGTGGAGATCGCCGCCCAGCCCTCCCCGCGCACCCCGTAGATGTGGCGAAGTCCGAGATGGTCGGTGGCGGCCGTGACGGTGCCCCCGTCGACGAGCACGGCGGCGTACGGCGCCGCGATGTCGCCGAGGCCGTCCCCGGACCTCAGCCGGTCCGCGAGATCACCCGAGGCCAGCGCCCCCTTCGCGTGGTCCCGCGGCCCCAGGGACAGCGCGATGCCCGTGCCGGGGCGCGGCTCGCCCGTGGCCCAGACGACGCCGCCGGGGAAGGGCAGCCTCGCCGACTCCGGTCCGAAAGGGGCCTCCGCCGTCCGGCCGGAGACCGCGAGGAACGCGCCGCATGTGATCATCATTGGGTGCTCCGGGTGAGTTCGGACCGCGAGGCGGCGGACGGCTCCGCCGCGGACCCCGGCCGCAGCAACCGCCACAGGGCGCCGCAGCAGCCCAGGATGAGAAAGGTCAGGCCGCAGGTCATCGGGAACGACCCGGCGTCGAACACTCCGAAACTGAAGGCCGCGACGGCGACGCACGCGGCCAGGCACTGGGCCAGGTGCCGGACCCGCGGATCGTCGCTCATCGCACGGGCCCGCCGCGCCAGCCACCAACTCGTGCCGAAGAGGCCGAGCAGGGCGAGCACGCCGGCCGCCCCCATCTCCACGAGCGTGACGAGGTACTGGTTGTCGAAGATCCGGTAGAACTGCGGCAGGAACGTCTGGAATCCGCGCCCGAACCACGGGCTGCGCGCGAAGTAGTGCGCGGCCGCGTCGTAGTCGTGCGTCCGGTAGTTCGTGCTGCTGTCGTTGCCGATGTGGGTGATCAGCGACTTCATCGTGCCGAGCAGCCCCGGCGTGAGGACGTACAGCGCCGCGCCGAAGCACACGATGACCGCGTACGCGCGGCGCCGGGATCCGGCGTCCCACGTGGGCAGGATCACCACCAGCGCGATGAACGCGCCCAGCACCGCCGACCGCGAGACCGTCATCATCATCGCGGCGGCGATGACGATGACCTGCGTCCACCGGATCCCCCGGCGTCCCTCCGGCGCGTACCGCGCGCCATGGATGGCCAGCGGCAGGAGCAGCCCGAGCACCACACCGAACTCGATCGGATGGATGGCCGTTCCGGCGGGCCGGTTGAACTCGTCGCGCGGCACGGACGAGAAGATGTGCACCTGCTGGACCAGACCCGGGATACGGACATAGCGGGCCAGGTCGAGGCCGGTGAAGAACTGCGTGATCCCGACGACGCCCAGCAGCCCGCCGATCGTGGACATGCGGCGGTGCAGCACCTCGAGATTGTCCACACGCTCGACGCAGTCCGCCGTCAGCAGGGCGATGCCGGCCCAGCCGGCGGCGATGATGAGACCGCGGTCGGCGCCGTTGACCTCCAGCACCTGCAGCGGCCTCGTCATGGCCATGACGTAGCTCAGCAGCACGGCGATGAGGAAGGCAGCGATCGCGAGGCGCAGCGGCTGCCGCTCGCGGGCGACGGCCGACCGCGGGCTCAGCCAGGCGAAGCAGTACCAGAGGAAGTAGAGCACGGCGAGGACGCCCGCGGGAGTGCCCGCGGCGCCGAGCGAGCTGATGGCGTACTGCGATGGGATGAGCAGCAGGATGAGCACGTACGCGGTGAGGATCGTGACCGGCGCCGTGCGCGCCAGCGGCCGATGGACCTCCGTCACCGTGCGGTCCGCCGTCGATCGGTCACGGTGTCCACCACGACGGGAAGCGCGACACAGGCCAGGAGCTCCACGGCGACGACCATGACGAGCAGCCGCACCTTCTCCTTCGGCACGCGCCGCGGCTCCTGGCTCACCGCGATGACCCGGGTGCGCACCTTGGCGCGCTCGGACATCCCGGACTGCATCGTCGCGAGGCGCCGGGGGATCTCCGCGAGCAGCGCGTCGAGCGTCGACTGGATGTTGCGGGGGTTCACGCCGACGACCTCGACCTCCAGGGCCGGCTCCGCGTACACCGGCGCCGGGCTCAGCGTGTACGCGCTGGTGAAGCCGTGCCTGCGCAGGCTCTCGACCGTACGGACGTCCATCACCGCACGGCCGACCGCCTCCGCGGAAACGTGCAGCGAATCGGCGAACTGCTGATAGGGATTACCGCCAGCCTCTTTTGTCTGAATAGGAGAGGACAAAAACAGCACGCTCGCGGTGCCCTGATAGGTCCACGGCAACACCGTGTAGAAGAACGCGACCCCGCCGAACGACAGGAGCAGGAGAAGGAGCGTCAGCCACCACCATCGCGTCAGAGCGCGAAGAGTTCCGAGTAGATCCATCAGCCCCGTTCCCCCACCCGCATGGACCCATCCACAATAGATTTAGCCGGACTTTCGCGCTATCGGACCGCCGACGTATTCGTATGAGAAGATGGCAGGAGCCGATGACCATACAAGATTTCGCCCTCCTGCTCTGGCGGCACCCGGTGGTGGTCCTGCTGGCGATATTCGTCACGGCCGGTGCCGCGTTGCATCTCGTCACCGAGCGGCCCGCATATGAGACCCGCGCGGTGGTCAATTTCCTGATGCCGGGCTCGACCGGCTTCGAGAACTTCAACATCAGCCTCGTGGTCGAAGGCGCGGTGACCGCGCTGTCACTCGACTCGCAGGACGGCGCGGCGCGCGTACGCCGCCAGGGCGGCACCGCCGCCTACGACGTCGTGCTCGCCAACCGGGGGAACGACGAGCAGCCGGTCCACGACCAGCCGTACGTGACGTTGATCGTCAACTCCCGCGACCCCGCCCAGGCGTCCCGCACGCTCGCCGTCCTCATCGGCGTCCTCCGCGCCGACGTCCGCGATCGGCAGGTGGCGGCCGGGGCCCGCCCGGACGCGCTCATCACGACCCAGGTGGTGGCGAGCTCCGACCGGCCGATCCCGCTCGTCAGCCGCCGTACGCGCGCGCTCGCCGCGATCGGGGCGGCCGGCCTCCTGGCCATGCTGGTCGCGGCCCTCATGGCCGAGCGGCATCCGCGACTCCGCCTCCGCCGCCTCCTCCACTCCCACGGGTGACGTCGTGACCGGCCGCGCGCGCTTGACGACGGCGATCGTCATCGCGGCGGTCGCCGTGTCGGTTTCGGCGTTACTCGTCGCCTGGGCGGCACGGGGCTCGTCGTCCGCCCGTGGAGCGCGGCCGGGAGCGGCACGGCCTGAGGCCTCCGCGGTGGGAACGACACCGCCGCGCTCCCCGGCGCCGTCGCTCCAGGTCAGGTCGGGACCGCCGTCCCCCACCTCATCGCGCTGGCCCGACGCCGCCACCACCGGACCGCGTCCGGGCACCCGGCTCCAGGTACGGACCGGAACCATCAAGGTCACGACGGACGGCGCCGTGCTCGACGGGCTGGAGGTCCACGGCGACATCGTGGTCCTGGCCAGGAACGTCACCATCCGCAACTGCCGGGTCATCGGCGCCGGCGACTGGGCGATCCTGCAGCGCATGGAGGCCGGAAGCGGCGGGCTGACCGTCGAGGACACCGAGATCTCCGGTGGCGGCGGCCGCCCGCTGGAGTTCGGCGTGCTCAACTTCGCGGGCGGCCTCACGGTCCGGCGGGTGAACGTCCACGCCATGATGTCGGCCGTCCAGACCAGCCAGGGGCTCATCGAGGACTCCTACTTCCACGACCCGAAGGACTTCCCCGGCGCGCACGTGACCCTCGTGGCCTCCGGCAGCGGACCGCGTCCGGGCATGACGTTCGTCGTCCGGCACAACGCCATCCTGAATCCGGGCGGCCAGACCGCCGCCGTGGCGCTCTACCAGGACTTCGGCCTCAACCACGACGTCACCGTCCAGGGCAACCTGCTCGCCGGCGGCGGCTACACGGTGTACGGCGGCGCCGGCAAGTACGGCCGACCGCACCACATCCGGTTCGTCGGCAACGTCTTCAGCCGCCGCTACTTCCGTAAGGGCGGGGCGTTCGGGTGGGGCACCACCTGGGACGGCTCCGGCCCCGGCAACCAGTGGAAGGACAACACCTGGGAGGACACCGGCGAACCCGTCCCCGCGCCGTGAGACACGCCGGACGGGTTGAAGATCAAGCTGGTGCCGCTCCGCGGAAGTTCGTGCGGGCCGCCGAGGCGGGATGTCAGGTGAACGAGAAGTGCGCCGCGGCCTCGGCGGGCGTCGCTCCTTGACGGCGTCCGGGGACGTCGTGGACGGCGTGTGCGCCCTCGGAGCGCAGTTGGTCGGCCCCGGCATGCCGGGCCATGACCGCGGCGTAGGCGCGGACGTCCGCGGCGGTGATGTCAGTGCGGCCTCGCCCGGCGTGCTGCTGGAGGAGAGCGCCGAGGTCCGGGTCGAATCGCAGCATGGTCACCGGGGCGTTGAAGCGCCTGGCGATGGCGATGAGGCGGATGCGCGCCTGCGGGGTGACGTTGGTGGACTCGGCGACCGCTGTACGTCCGGCGGCGAGCCGGGCGACGATCCTTCGGTCGCGTTCCTCGAAGATCCGGCCGTCCGCCGCGTCGGAGTCCGCTTCGGTGGGCGAGGTGCCGACGAACTCCGCGCGGATCTCGTCGCTGGACACCACAGCGTCCTCGTCGATCTGCCGGCGCGCGATCAGGGCGCGCACGAAGCTGCTCTTGCCCGAAGCCGGTGGGCCGACGAGGACCACGAGCCCCGCCGGCACCCGGGTCAGCCCGGCGCCGTCCGATTCCGAGGGGTTCTTCGCCATAGGTCCCATCGTGCCGGGCGCTGGAGCGGCCCACCACGAGGCGGATGTCGGCGATTCGGGCGAATCGCTCGAGCGGGCCGAGGGTGCGCTGTCAGGGGCGCTTACTGGGACTAGACGATTTTCCGCCTCAGTAAACGCCCTGACATGAGGTGCCCGGGTCCGGCGATGACGAGCCACCGCGCCAGACCACTTCCCACACCCTCCTGGACACCGGCCTGGTTACCTGGTCGGTCGGCTTGCTCTCGGCTCGACCGGGTAGACGAGGGGAAGACTGGCGACGCCGACCAGTCCGGCCGGCCAGAGGGCCGCTGGGCGAACACCGTCGGCGAGTTGATAGCCGGGGATGCGGCGGTGCCATTCCTCCAGGACCACCTTCATCTCCAGCCGCGCGAGATGAGCCCCGAGGCAGAAGTGCGGCCCGATACCGAAGGCCAGATGAGGCTGGCGGCGGTGGAAGTCGATCGTGTCGGGCTCGGAATGCTTCGAGGGGTCTCGGTCGGCGACCGCGACGGCGACATGGACGGCGGAACCCGCGGTGACCCGGTGGCCGTCCAGCTGCACGTCCTCAACAGCCACGCGGGGGAGGGTCAGGATCGGGCCGTCGATGCGCAGGAGTTCCTCGATCGCGTCGGGGATGATGCCCGGGTCGTCGACGAGCTGCTGCCGTAAATCCGGCCGGGTGGCCAGGATCGCGAAGGCGTTCGACAGGGCGTCGGTCACGGTGTCGAGCCCCGCGAGGACGAACTGGAAGCACATGCCAAGGAGCTCATGCTCGGTGAGGCGGTCGTCGCCGGTGTCGGCGAGGAGGACTGCCAGTAGGTCGGTCCCGCCGCTCTCCACGCGGCGCGCCGCGATGTGCTCGACCAGATAGCCGGAAAGCTCGCGGGCGGCCCTGCCGGCGGCCTCCGAGGGCGCCTCGGCCCCGAACTCGGGGGACGAGCTGAGGATGGCGTCCTTCCAGGCGATCAGGCGATCACGGTCGGCGAGCGGCAGTCCGAACATCGTTTGGAACACCTGCGCCGGCAGCGGTACGGCGATGCTCGAGACGAAGTCGCAGCGGCCCGCCTCGGCGACATCGCCGACCAGCCTGACAGCGAGCGCTCTGATCTCGGGCTCCATCGCCCTGATCCTGCGCGGGCTGAAGTGGGGCTGGAGCAGGCGCCTGTAGCGGGTGTGCTCGGGCGGGTCGAACGCGATCGGCAGCATCGGCACCGGGCTGCCCGCACTGTCGTAGGCCCGCTTGGAGGAGAAGAGCTCCGGATGCCGCAGGACGTACTCGACCGTCTCCCGTGAGATGGCCGCCGTCCCGGTGGTGATCTCGGTGACCGGTCCCCGCTCGCGAATCTTGGCGTAGGCGGTGTCCCGGTCCTCGCTCACCGGGAGCCTTTCGATCGAAAGAGGCTGCTGGACGCCGGCCTCACCCTGGTCGGTCATCGGGAGGGTCCTCACTGTCGGCGAAATCTTCAGACACGCCGGTCCCTAGACGCGGCGGAGCCAGATGGAGCCGGGTTCCTCGCGGGCCAGGGCGGGCGGGATGCGGTCCGGGTGTTCCTTCCAGAGCCACGAGGAGAACAGCAGCACCTCCCAGTCGGCGTTGCCGACGAGGAACGCGTGCAGCAGGTAGTTCTCGGTCCAGTCGCGGCCTTCGCGCAGCCACGCCTCGGGGTATTCGAACGGCCAGAACACGTCGTGGATGTGCACCACGACGCCCGCCGCCAGCCGCGGCAGCACCTGGAGGTACAGCCAGACCACGTCGGATCCGGCCTTCGCGACGTGCGTGGAGTCGATGAAGAGCACGTCACCCGCCCCGAGCGCGTCGTACGCGGTGAGGGGGACGTCCTGGACCGGCCGGGTCAGGAGCGTCACCGGGTCGCCTTCGCGCAGCACCGACAGCAGCCGGTCCGGGTACGGCTCGACGCAGCTCACCTCCAGGCCGGGCAGGTGGGCGTCCGCGGTGTCGAGGGCGAGGGCCGTGCTGTGCCCGGAGCCGATCTCCATCACGCGTTCGGGTCGCAGGTGACGGAGCATCGCCCGGTAGACCGCCCCGTCGGCGGCGCCGTACATCGGGTTGTCCGGCGCGTAGCGCGGCCCCTCGAAGGGCTCGGCCATCATCGGGGCGAGGGCCTCCGCGAGGGCGAGCTGGTCGCCGGTTCTCAGGTCGACGCCGGGCGCCGCGAGCGACGCTCGCCACTCGAGGGCTCTCCGCACGTCGGACGGCGCCGTCAGCGGGGAGTAGAAATGCCCGGGCGGCATCCAGGACGGTCGGGTCAGGGCGGCGGACAGTGACCGCGCCGTGCGGCCCGCGCGCCGCAGCATCGGGTTACGCATGGTCGTCCGCTCTGTGGTGGCCGGGGTCCCCCGGCCGGCTCTCCAGCCACATGGCCTCGTAGTCGATCTCCCCGGCCGGTACGTCCGGAGACCGTGGCGGCGCGGGCGGCGGGCCGGCGGCGCGGCGGCGGCGATCCGCCAGCGCCTGGACGAGCAGCAGCAGGCCGGCGGACACCCCGAGCGCGACGGCGAAGAGCTCGCCGAGCAGCTGGATCTTCGGTTTTCGGACACGGAGCGGCCGGTCGGTCGAGTTGACGACGTCGGCGGTGATGCGCGCGTCGGGTTTCAGCCCGCTCTGCAGCGTCTCGAGCTGGGAGTTCACCGCCGCGATGAGGGCCTTGAGCGTCGTGCCGGTGGTGCGGGGATCGGAGCCGGTCACCGTGATCGACAGCACCGGTCCCGCCGAGTCGGGGGCGACGCCGACCGTGTAGTGGGCGGTGTATCCCTGTTTGCGCAGGGACTGCACCGTCTGATCGTCCATCAACCGGCGTCCCACGACCTCGGCGGACACCGTCAGCGAGGAGGCGAACACGAGGTACGGGTTGCCGCCGGCCTGCTTGGCGACGATCCGTGAGGAGAGGAAGACCATGTTGGCGTCGCCCTCGTAGGTCCACGGCAGGATCACCACGCCCGCTCCCAGGCCGGCGACCGTGAGCGCGAGCAGGACCGACGCGAGCCGCCACCGGGCACGGACGGCACGAAGTAAAACCCTCATCGGTCTCCTACGGTCGCGGGCTCTCCATCACCTTGCCATGGCACGGTCCGCCGTGGAAGGGACGTCGGCCGTGGCCGTTGTCCGGTCACAGCCGCTCCACCTGGGCGCCGGCCAGGCGGCACCGGCAGTCGAGGACGAGAGGGGCGTGCCGGGCGATCTCGTCGAGGTCGAACGCGTCGTGGTCCGTGACCAGCACGACGATGTCCGCTGCCCCGAGCTCCTCCGGGGTGACCTCGACCCGGCGGACGATGCCGTCCACGGGGGTGGCCTCGACGACGTGCGGGTCGGCTCCGCTCACGCGCGCGCCCATGGCGGTGAGCAGCTGGGCGGCGCGTACGGCGGGCGACTCGCGTGCGTCTCCGGTGTTCTTCTTGTAGGCGAGCCCGAGCAGCAGGACGCCGGATCCGTTGACGGGCTTGCGGCGGGCGTTGAGCGCCGTGCTGATCCGCTGGACCACGTAGTCGGGCATGTGGCCGTTGATGTCGTTGGCCAGCTCCACGAACCGGAAGTTCTGGCCGAGGGCCCGTTCCACCCGCCACGAGAGGTACGACGGGTCGATCGGCAGGCAGTGCCCGCCCACCCCGGGTCCGGGGGTGAACGGCATGAATCCGAACGGCTTGGTCGAGGCGGCGTCGATCGCCTCCCACACGTCGACGCCGAGCCCGTGGGCGAACATCGCGATCTCGTTGACCAGCGCGATGTTGACGTGCCGGAAGGTGTTCTCCAGCAGCTTGGCCAGCTCGGCCGTACGCGGCGACCGCACCGGCACCGTCGTCTCCACGATCGTGTCGTAGAAGCCCCGCACGGCCTCCCGCGACGCCTCGTCGATACCCGAGACGATCTTCGGTGTGGTGACGAGGGTCCAGGTCGTGTTGCCGGGATCGATGCGCTCCGGGCTGTAGCCGAGATGGAAGTCCGTGCCGGCGATGAGACCGGATCCGTCCTCCAGGAGCGGCGCCACGAGCTCCTCGGTGGTGCCCGGATAGGTCGTCGACTCCACGACGACGGTGGCTCCCGGGCGCAGGTACCGGGCGAGCGTACGGGCCGCGCCCTCGGTGTAGCTGAGGTCGGGCAGCCCCTCGCGCAGCGGCGTCGGCACGGCGATCAGTGCGACGTCGAAGCCACCGCACGCCCGCGCCTCGGCGGACGGGTGGAACGTACCGGCGTCGAGCACCGCCCGCAGATCCTCGGGCCCGATGTCCTCGATGTAGGACTCGCCCGCTGCCAGCGCCTTCACCCGGTCCCCGTCCACGTCGTACCCGACCACCTGGTGGCCGGCCTGTGCCGAGCGGACGGCGAGCGGAAGGCCGACGTACCCGAGCCCGACGACGACGACCTTCATGACGTGCCCCGGAGCAGTTCGCGGGCCAGGAGGGCCAGGAACTGGACATTGGTCGTGAGGTATCGCGGGCCGAGCCGCATCGGCTCCTGGATGGCCCGGTAGAGCCACTCCAGGCCGTGTCGGCGCCACCAGACGGGAGCACGGCGGACCTCGCCCGCGAGGACGTCGAAGGACCCGCCGACGCCGTGGATGACGAACGCTCCGGTGCGCGGCCCCCACTCCTTCTCGAACAGTTCCTTCTTCGGCGAGGACATCCCGAGGAAGAGCAGATCGGCGCGGGAGTCGCGGACGGCCTCGGCGACCGCGGGCGCCTCGCCGGCCGAGAAGTATCCGTTGCGGGCACCGGCCACCTGCAGTCCCGGGTACCGCTTCTCGACCTCGGCGAGCATCCGCATTAAGACGGCGTCACGCGCCCCGAGGAAGTAGACCCGCCGACCCTGGTCCGCGGCCTCGGCGAGCAGTCCGAGGAGAAGATCGATGCCGGCCACCCGCTCGGGCAGCGGCTGCCCGAGGAGCCGGCTCGCCCAGACGACCGACTGCCCGTCGGCCAGCACGAGGTCGCAACCGCTCACCGCCGCATGCAGCCGGCGGTCGCTCCGCATCCGCACGAGCTTCGCGGCGTTGACGCAGCCCACCGTGATCCGTTCCCGGCGTTCGACGGCCGTGACACACCGGGCCACGGCCTGGTCGACGGTCACGGCGTCCAGCCAGAGTTCTAGGACTCGGCGCCGCTCCCGTTGCTGAGTCCCCCCTTGCTGGGCTCCCCCTTGCTGAGTTCCCCGTTCCATCGCCCCTCCAGGTTGTGAGCCGTGAGCCACGCGTAGAGAAGCCACCCGAACTCATACGGGCGGCACTCCCGGTCGATCACGACCGGGCGGAAAATGCGGTCGAGGAGCGGCAGCCGTGTGCCGGGGTGGAGCCGTGCCGACAGTGCCCGGACACCGCGGACCAGCTTTCGCGGATCGCCTCGGGCGACCTTGCGCCAGGTCAGCGCCAGCTCGTCGATCACCAGTGGTTCGCCGGTCTCGGGCCGGCGGACCATCCAGAGCAGGCCCTTGCGGATCGCGTCGCCATACGCGGTCCCGCCCGCCTCGGCGAGGTCGAGGAGCGCCATCGGTCCCATCGCATGCTGGTGAACGCTGTAGACGGGGTAGCCCTCGACGACCGCGCCGGTCCGCGCGTCGTAGTGCCACCACCATTGGCCGCCGTCTCCCTGCGCGGCGCAGATCATCCCCGCCGCCTCCTCCGCGGCCTTCAGCGCCTCCTGGTCGCCGAGCCGCGCGAGGGCCTGGATGGGATACACCTGGTCGGCGAAGGAGCCGACGTGCGCGCGATACCACGGGACCAGTCCCGGCCCGTCCAGCGCGTGCGGAAACAGGACGTCGCGGCCGGCGAGCAGGCGCGCGCGGGCGCGTTCGAGATGCCCGTCCGTCACCCCGGCGGCGACGAGGGCGGAGACGACCCAGGCCGCGTCGACGGTCAGCACGGGAGCGCCGGTGGCGTCGAGCCGCCTCAGATGGTCGAGGGCGTAGGGCAGGTCGGCGTGTCCCGCCTCGGCGGCCGCCCAGCAGACGAGCGCCACGTCGCCCAGGCCCGTCAGCCGGCCGAGCCGGCGCATGAGGCCGTCGATGAGGTCGTTGACCGTGTCCCCGTGCAGGATGACGCGCTGCTCGTCGAGGGGCAGCGCGCGGATGCCGAGCGCGGCGATCGCCGCGTAGCGGAGGCTCCGCCCGACGGGCCGCGCGTCCTCGCCTCTCCGGGTGAAGACGAACTCGCCGTCGACGTGGGACGCGCGCAGGCCCGGCACGGCCAGGTCGAGCAACCGGCGTACGAGGGCGGCCGCCTCCGGGTCACGCCGGGTGATGAGGTCGAGCCGTGACCCCTCCGACGGCCCTTTCACGCCTTCACCGCGATCAGCGACTTGACCAGCCCGGCCATGCGCTCGGTCCGGATCCGTGAGTCCGGGAAGTAGAACGCCAGCTCGGTACGGCTCACGAGTTCCACGCCGAGTGCGTCGCGCAGAGCCGTCGCGCGGTCCGCGGGTGGGGTGTGCACCAGTGGCCAGTGCCGTGCGACCACCGCCCGGGCCGCGGCCGGCAGGAACTGAAACCCGGGGAACAGCCAGTGCGGCTCCACCGGGAAGTACCGGTACGGCGTCTGGACCCAGTGCCGGTCGGCGAGATGGTGTACGGCGTCCGCGAACCGCTGCCGCCGCTCGTGTCCTCCGACGTGCTCGAGGACGGAATTGGAGATGACCAGGTCGTACGATCCCTTGAGAATCGTCTCCGGCAGTTCACAGGCGTCGGCGAGATCGGTCTCCATCCATTCGGGCAGGACCGCGGGGGGCGTTTCGAGGTTGACGAGGTGAACGTGCGCCGGGCGCACCGGCGCCCGCAGCCACGCGTCGGCCGTGCCGCCGAGATCGATGACGGACATCTGGCCGATCAGCGGAAACGTGGCCTTCAGCCAGTCCCATCGGCGGGCCCGGTAGCGCGCCCCGAGGGAATTCGGGGCGTCCACAAAACTGGTCCGAAACTCGTGCAGGCGGCCCACGCGAACTCCCGTCCCGCACCGGGGATTCGGGCATGCCTTAATACATTTATGGCAGCCGAAAGGCATGCCAAAGGCATCGCTCGATCCAGCGAAGCGGTGGACAAATGAACGCGCTCATCCTCTCCTTCGCCACATGTACGGCGATATACGACAAACGCATGAAATAGTGGCCGAGATCGGCCAGCCCACCAGGTAACACAATCCGATGTCGAGACAGTCACTCACGCTCAGTGAGGGCAGTCGCACGTCAACGACTCACCAGAATTCCGCTCGATTTGGAATTCACTGACGGATCCGTTGACAGCGCCGCACCGATAAGCCAATGTCGAATTCCGGAAACCTCAGCACAAGTTGCGAAACGGGGAACCAGAGTGGATCCGATCGGCATCGCCGGCGCATGGCTCTTCACTCCACAGATCCATGGCGACGAACGCGGATCATTTCTCGAATGGTTCCAGGACGCCGGGTTCTCCGTCGCCGTGGGTCATCGGCTGACGATGCGACAGGCCAACTGCTCGGTGTCGCGGCGCGGCTCGCTCCGGGGCGTTCACTTCGCCGACGTGCCGCCGGGGCAGGCCAAGTACATCACCTGCCTGCGGGGCTCGGTCCTCGATGTGGTCGTCGACATCCGGACCGGCTCCCCCACGTTCGGCCGCTCGGTCGTGAACCGGCTCGACGACCGGACCCGGCGCGCCGTCTACGTCGCCGAAGGACTCGGGCACGGCTTCCTCGCGCTCAGCGATGAGGCGGTCGTCGTCTACTTCATGTCGGAGCCGTACGCCCCGGACCGCGAGCACGGGGTGCACCCGCTCGACCCCGCCCTCGGCATCGAGTGGCCGCGCGGCGTCGAGCCGGTGCTGTCCCCGAAGGACGCCGCCGCCCCGTCCCTGGCCGAGGCCGAACGGGCCGGCCTCCTCCCTTCCTACGCCGACTGCCTGGCCTACGAGGAGAAACTCCGCTCCCTGTGAGCACGATCTAGCGCACCACGGCCGGCGAGAAGGCGTTCCTGAGCAGCAGGCGAGGGGCGCCCGTGCCGTCCGCGGGCACCGCCCAGACGTCCGTCGTCCCGCCGTCCAGCCGTCCGTACAGCACCGTGTGATCGTCGAGCCAGACCGCCTGGTCGTCCACGCTCCGCGTCTCGGCCAGGGCGATCTCCCCCATCGTCCGCAGGTCGAGAACGTGCAGCCGCCAGTGCCGCGACGGATCGCCGGTCGCCTTCTTGAAGACCAGACGGGTCCCGTCCGGGGACAGCGACGGGCATTCGACGTTCTCGCGCAGCGTGCGCATCGTCCGGGCGGCGACGTCGCCCTCGACCAGGTAGGTCCGGCCCTTCGTCCGTACGGTCGCGTAGAAGTGGTCGTCGTCGGCGGCGAACGTCACCCCCCAGTAGTTCACGTCGGGCGATCGGTAGGGCTTCCCGTCCTTGAGAAGGGTGAAGTCCTCGAGGCTCGCGATCACCCGCCCGGTGCGCAGGTCGAGGATCCCGGTCCGCGTCGACAGATCGGGGCTGGTGTAGGAGTCGCCGCTGACGAAGACCGTCCAGGACACCATGCGCCCGCTCGGTGACACGCGCGCCCGGCTCGGCGCTCCGGGCAACTGGACGCGGCGCACCTCGTGCAGCCCGCGGTCCAGGATCACCGCGTAGATCTTGGGAACGGCGGCGCGCCGCACCGTAAGGCACACGCCGGTGCCGGCCGAGGCGTAGAGCCGCACGCAGTTCAGCCCGCTGAGCACGCGAGACCCGCCCGGATGGGCGAGGGGCACCGACGCCAGCACGCCGTTCGAGCCCGCGTTGCGGAACAGCAGCCGACCGTGGTCATCGAGCCGGATCGCCGCCGGCCGGGCCGTCGCCGCACCGCCCCGGCCGGCGGCCCGCAGCACGTACGCGGTCGCGGCCAGCGCGAGCAGCGCCCCGGCGGCGAGGACCACCCACGTACGACGCCCGCCGACGGCACTCCCTCCCGCGCTCATCCGTGCCCCCCGCTCAGCCTCCAGGGCGCCTTCAGACGCGGCCTTCCCTCGTCGCGCCCTTTCGGCTCGCTCATCGGACCTCCCGGAGCAGCGGCCACGCCGCCACGATCGCCATGCCCAGGCCGGCGGTCGCGGCCGTCACCGCCGCCGGCCTGCCCCACGCCGTCCACGCGGCGCCGATGAGAACCGAGGACAGCAGCCGGGCGAGCGCCTGCGCCGTCTGCAGAACGGCCATGCCACTGGCCCGCACCGGGCCGGGCAGCAGTGGGCCGGCCGCCGCCATCAGCACGCCGTCGGTGGCCGCGTAGAAGGCGCCGTGCAGCGTGAGCACGCAGGCGAGCAGCGACGCTCCGGCCAGCGGCCCGCGCAGCAGCAGGTACGCGCCGAGCAGCAGCACGTGCCCGCCGAGGAAGACCACCCGGCGCCCGGCGCGGTCGGCCAGGCGGCCGAACGGGACCGCCAGGATCAGGAAGGAAGCCGCCGTTCCCAAAGGCAGCAACGGGAAGTACCCGGCCGCGATGCCCAGCCGCCGCTGCAACAGCAGGTAGACGAACGCGTCGCTGATGGTGCAGACGCCGAGCAGCGTGGCCGCCAGGCACATCAGGGCGAACCCCGGACGCCCCAGCGGCCTGAGCGACATCGCGGCGCGGGGCAGGGCACGCATCGGTGGATCCCGGACGAACGCCACCAGCAGGACCACGCCGAACACCGCGACGCAGCAGCTGACGACGAAGACCGCGTCGTAGGCGCCCGGAGCCGCCCACAGCACGGCGAAGGCGGCCAGCGGCCCGGCGAGCGCGCCGGCCGTGTCCATCGTCCGATGGACCCCGAACGACAGCCCGAGGTCGCGAGGCGCGCTGCTCGCCGCGATGAGGGCGTCCCGCGGTGCCGTGCGCAGTCCCTTGCCGGTGCGGTCGGCGGCCAGCACCGCTCCCAGGGCCACGGGAGAACTCCCCGTGACGAGCAGGCCCACCTTGCACGCCGCCGACAGGGCGTAGCCGAGACCCGCCACGAGCCGGTGGCGCTGTGACCGGTCCGCGAGCCGTCCCCCGGCGAGCCGGATCAGCGCGGTCACCCCGGCGTACATGCCGTCGATGACGCCGAACTGCAGGGGCGTGAGGCCCAGCGACAGGACCAGGTAGAGCGGCAGGACCGCGGTGATCATCTCTGACGAGACGTCGGTGACGAGGCTGACCGCTCCCAGGGCGATGATGTTGGGCGCGACGAGCCGCCAGACGCGCATCGCGCGGGCGGCGTTCCCGAGCCCCGCCGAGACGTACACCGTCAGCCCAGGCCGTCGAGCAGCGCCGCGCGCAACGCGGCCCGCCAGTCGCGGATCGGCTCGAGCCCGGCACGCTCCCAGCACCCGTGTCCGAGCACGCCGTACGCGGGACGTGGCGCCGGACGCGCGAACCGGTCGGCCGTCGTCGGCAGCACCCGCTGCTCGTCCGCGCCGAGCAGCTGGAAGATCTCGCGGGCGAGCCCCCACCACGTGGTCTGCCCGGAACTCGTCGCGTGGTAGATCCCGGGCTCCGCGCCGGAACGCACCAGTGCCAGGACGCGCCCGGCCACGTCACGGGTCCAGGTCGGCTGCCCGCGCTGGTCGACGACGACCTCGACCTTCTCGCGCTCGCGCTCGAGCCGGAGCATGGTCGCGACGAAGTTCGGCCCGCCCCGGCCGTACAGCCACGCCGTCCTGACCACGTACGCGGCCGAGGGCAGCTCCGCCAGCACGGCTCGCTCCCCCGCGAGCTTCGTCCGCCCGTACGCGCCGATCGGGCCGGGCGGCGCGTCCTCGGCGTACGGCTCGCGGGCGGTCCCGTCGAAGACGTAGTCGGTGGAGACCTGGACCAGGCGGGCGCCGATCGCCGCGCAGGCGAGGGCGAGGTTGCGCGCTCCGTCGCCGTTGACGCGCAGCGCCTCCTCTTCGTGTTCCTCGGCCGCGTCGACCGCCGTCCATCCGGCGCAGTTGACGACGACGTCCGGGCGCACCGCCCGCAGCGTCGCGCGTACGGCGTCGCCATCGGTGACGTCGAGGCCGGCGTGGTCGAGCCCGGTCACCGTCTCGCCTTCCGCGGCCAGCAGGCTCACGACCTCGCCGCCGAGCATGCCCGACGCGCCGGTGACCAGCCACGCGCTCATATCAGGGCCCTCCACCAGGCACGGTTCTCGGCGTACCAGCGCACGGTCGCCGCGAGGCCGGCGTCGAAGGGGATCCGTGGCCGGTAGCCCATGCCGCGCAGGAGGTCGTCGTTCAGGGCATAGCGGCGGTCGTGTCCCTTCCGGTCCGCCACGGTCCGCACGCTCTCCCAGCCCGCCCCGCAGGCGTCGAGGAGGCGTTCGGTCAGCTCGGTGTTGGTCAGCTCGGCGTCACCGCCGATGTGGTGGACCTCGCCGGTCCGTCCTTTCTCCAGGACGAGCTGGATGCCCCGGCAGTGGTCGTCCACGTGCACCCAGCCCCGTACGTTCGCGCCGTCGCCGTACAGCGGAACCGTCCGGTCCCGGAGGAGGTTCGTGACGAACAGGGGGATGACCTTCTCGGGGAACTGGTAGGGCCCGTAGTTGTTGCAGCATCGGGTGATGACGACGTCCAGGCCGTGTGTCCGGGCATAGGACTGCGCGATCAGGTCGCCGCCGGCCTTGGCCGCGGCGTACGGCGAGGTCGGCGCGAGCGGGGCGTCCTCCGTCCACGAGCCCGTCTCGATGCTGCCGTAGACCTCGTCGGTGGAGACCTGCACCACCCGCTCGACCCCGGAGTCCACGCAGGCCCGCATGAGCGTGTGCGTGCCGGCCACGTTCGTGGCCACGAAGTCCGAGCCGTCGGCGATCGACCGATCCACGTGGGTCTCGGCCGCGAAGTTGAGGACCATCCGGTGGCCCGGGAGGACCTTCGCGAGGAGTTCGGCGTCGCCGATGTCGCCGTGGACGAAGGTGCAGCGGGCGCCTGCGAGGTTGGCGCGGTTGCCCGCGTAGGTGAGCTTGTCGAGAACGGTGACCTCGGCGTCCTCGAATCCCGGATAGCCACCGCCCGCGAGCGTCCGCACGTAGTGCGACCCGATGAAGCCGGCGCCTCCGGCCACGAGCACCCTCATGAGGAGATCTGCACTCTGCTGTGGTCGCCCAGGACGAGCCGGTGCGCGTTCGGGACCTTCGGCGCGAGCGTCACGTCGGCCTCGTGCCCGATCAGCGACGCCTCGATCCGTCGTACGCCCCTGATGGAGGCACCGCGCAGGACGATGGAGTACTCGATCTCGCTGTCGGCGATGACGCAGTCCTCGGCGATGGAGGTGAACGGGCCGAGGTAGGAGCCGGTCACCCGCGAGCCCCGCCCGACGATGACCGGGCCCACGATGCGCGATCCGGTGACGATCGCGCCCTCCTCGACCACGACCCGCCCGATGACCTCGCAGGAGTCATCGACCGTGCCGCGCGGCTCGAGCCCCTCGAGCACGAGGCGGTTGACCTCGAGCATGTCCTCGACGTTCCCGGTGTCCTTCCAGTAGCCCGAGATGACGGCGGAGGAGACCTCGTGGCCGGTGTCGACCAGCCACTGGATCGCCTCGGTGATCTCCAGTTCGTTCCGCCAGGAGGGCTTCAGCGCGGCCACCGCGTCGTGGATCGCGGGCGTGAACAGGTAGACGCCGACGAGCGCCAGGTCGCTCTTGGGGTGTTCGGGCTTCTCCTGCAGGCCGGCGACGCGCCCGGCGGCGTCGAGTTCGACGACGCCGAAGGCGCGCGGGTCCGGAACCCGGGTCAGCATGATCTGCGCGGCCGGCCGGTCCCGGTGGAACTGCCGGGTGAAGGGGGTGATCCCGCCGACGATGAAGTTGTCGCCCAGGTACATCACGAAGTCGTCGTCGCCGAGGTAGCCGCGGGAGACGAGGATCGCGTGGGCTAAGCCGAGGGGGGCGTCCTGCCGGATGTAGGTGACGTCGAGGCCGAAGGCCGAGCCGTCGCCGACGACGCGCTGGATCTCCGGTGCCGTGTCCCCGACGACGATGCCGACCTCGGTGATCCCGGTGTCACGGATCGCCTCCAGCCCGTAGAAGAGAACCGGCTTGTTCGCGACCGGCAGTAACTGTTTGGCCGACGTATAGGTAATGGGCCGCAACCGCGTGCCCGATCCCCCGGCCAACACAAGGGCTTTCACGAGAGTGAACCTAGATACCCGAACAGGAAATAAGCGAGCGCGCGGCCACGTCCGGCCAGTGCCACGGCAAACCGCCACGATAACGACACTCGGCCACATGCGGCCTCGATGTAAACCCTTCCTATCTACCGCATCGCTTGACATTCTCCAGCCCAGGAACACATCGCACCAAGATCGCGGGGCCTGGTCGTGACGACTGTCGAGCAAGCGGATACCATCAGCCTACGAGAAAAAAGTTTTCGGCTGACCGGTCGCCATGGTTGGATTCCGCCGTATATTCGCTGGCTCGTCATCATCGACGTCTCCAGCGCCATTACCGCCAGCGCGGTCGGCCTTATCGCACGTTTCTGGGGTGCCGTATCCACGCCTTGGCCGGACGCCGCTCTAGGGATTTGTCTGCCATTCATCTGGATTCTCTCCATCGCCGCCGGACGCGCGTACGAGCCACGATTCTTCGGCGTCGGATCGGACGAATTCCGGCGCGTGCTCAACGTCGGCCTGTTACTGAGCGCAGCGGTGACGAACCTGTCCTACGTCACCAAGGCGGAGGTCGCTCGGGGCTTCGCCCTTGTGACGCTGCCGCTGATGATCTTCCTGGACCTCACCGGGCGTTATCTCCTGCGCAGGCGGCTGCACCGCCTGCGCGCCCGCGGCGCGTGCATGCGGCGCAGTGTCGTGGTCGGCCATCGCAGCGCCGTCACCGAACTGATCCGCGAACTCAGGCGGACACCGTTCCACGGTTTGAACATCGTCGCCGCCTGCCTCCCCCCTGGGAGCGGGAAGGACGATCTGGACGGCGTTCCGGTACTCGGCGGATTCGAGGATGTCGTCCGGGTGATCGGCGTGTGCCGTGCCGACACGGTCGCCGTCCTCGCCTGCCCGGAGATCGACGCCGCGCGGCTGCGACGCCTCGCCTGGCAACTGGAGAAGGGCGACACCGATCTCTTCGTCGCCCCGGCGCTGATGGACGTCGCCGGGCCACGTACGACGATCAGGCCGATCGCCGGCCTGCCGCTGCTCCACGTCGACCACCCCGAACTGACGGGCGGCCGACGGGTGGTCAAGAGCCTGTTCGACCGGCTGGTCGCCGGGCTCGCCCTCCTCGTCCTCGCTCCGGCGCTGGTCGTGATCGCCGCCCTCCTGCGGTTCACCGGTCCCGCGCTGTTCGTCCAGCGGCGCATCGGCCGGGACGGCAAGGTGTTCCGGATGCTGAAGTTCCGCACGATGGTGAAGGACGCGGAGAAGCTCCGGCCCGCGCTTCTCGGGAGCAACGACGGCGACGGCGTCCTCTTCAAGCTCAAAGTAGATCCTCGGGTCACGCGGATCGGCGCGTGGCTACGCCGGTACTCGCTCGACGAGCTCCCCCAGCTGATCAACGTTCTGCACGGCGACATGTCGCTGGTCGGGCCGCGTCCGCCGCTGCCGGAGGAGGTCTCGCGGTACGAGAGCGACGTGTACCGCCGCCTCGCGGTCAAGCCGGGGCTCACCGGGCTGTGGCAGGTCAGCGGCCGCTCCGACCTGTCGTGGGACGAGGCCGTCCGGCTCGACCTGCGCTACGTCGAGAACTGGTCCCTCACCCTGGACATGCAGATCCTCTGTAAGACCCTCTCCGCGGTGGTCCGCGGCTCGGGAGCCTACTGACCCGGACCGGGGGCTTCCCTCGGCCGCGCGGGCGATTTATCCATCTTGCACTAATTAACGTCATTCACTTAGCACGAACAAGCACTTGCAACGTCGGCGGGTGACGTAGAGCGCCTCACCCCTTTGCGGGGTTTCTCCGGGCATCAGGCACGACAACATGCCTTCTGCCGCCCTTTCGGCAATCACCCCCTCAGTGAGGCGAAAGATGGATATCAGAGGAACGTCACCTTTCTCGCCGGCGATTCGCGCGGCATTAATCGGAAATGTCGGTCACCATGCGGAGACCACCGCATGAACGCCGCCGCACCGGCCGTCGACTCTCGTGCTCCCGCGTCCGGGGCGTACGACGTCGCCATCGTCGGCCTCGGCTACGTCGGCCTGCCGACGGCCCTGGCGTTCCACGCCGCGGGCGCCCGCGTACTGGCCATCGACTCCAGCGCCGACCGCCTCGCCCGGATCCGGGAGCGCCAGGTCGACCTGCTCGACTCCGACCACCGGCGCCTCGAGGCCGCACTGACCGATGACGCGTTCGCGCTGGTCACCGACCCGTCGTACGCGTCGTGGGCGCGGGCCGTGGTCATCTGCGTGCCGACGCCGGTCACCGCCCACCTCACCCCGGACCTGTCCGCCGTCGAGGGGGCCTGCGCGGCGGCGGTCCTGCACGCCGTCCCCGGGCAGGTCGTCATCCTGACCTCGACCAGCTACGTGGGCTGCACCGACGACCTGCTCGCCGGGCCGCTCACGCGGCGCGGGCTCCGGGTGGGCCGGGACGTTTTCGTCGCGTTCAGCCCGGAGCGGATCGACCCGGGCAACGACCGGTACGCCCACGAGGTGGTGCCCAGGGTCGTCGGCGGCACCACGCCGCAGTGCACGGCCGAGGCGGTCAAGGTCCTCGCCCACTGCACCGGCAACCTGCACGAGGTGTCCTCCTCCGGCGCGGCCGAGATGACCAAGCTGTTCGAGAACACCTTCCGCGCCGTCAACATCGCCCTGGCCAACGAGATCGCGGAGATCAGCCGGACGCTCGGCCTCGACGTCATGGAGGTCATCACCGCGGCGGCGACCAAGCCGTACGGGTTCATGCCCTTCTTCCCCGGCCCGGGTGCCGGCGGCCACTGCATCCCCTGCGACCCTCACTACCTGCTGTGGCAGCTGCGCAAGAGCCGGCTGCCCACTCCCCTCGTCACCGAAGCCATGTTCGCGATCGCGGGCCGCCCCCGCCGCGTCATCGAACGCGTCCGCGAGGTGCTGTCCGAGGCAGGGATCGGCCTGGCGGGGGCACGGATCCTGCTGCTGGGCGTGACGTACAAGCCGGACGTCGAGGACGTCCGCGAGTCGCCCGCCCTGGAGATCATCGATGGCCTGCTCGCCGCCGGCGCCGACGTCGCGTACCACGACCCGCTCGTCCCGGAGCTCCGGCTGCCGGGAGGCCGTCTCCTCGGCAGCGTGGACCCGCCCGGCGACACCCCCGACCTGGTCGTCGCGCACACCACGCACCGGGCCCTGGACCTGTCCTGGCTGCCCGAGGACCAGCTCGTCCTGGACGCCACCTACCGCCTGACCGGCGCGGGCCGCCGCGTCCCCCTCTGACCGCCGCGGGCGGCGTGTCGCCGCGATCACGCTCCCCGAATCCCGACCGCCTGACCGGCGCGGGCCGCGTCCCCCTCTGACCGCCGCGGGGCGGCACGCCCTCGCGATCACGTCCCCGACCGTCCTCCACCGAATCGCGGAGCCGGACCGCCGGCGCCGTCTCGTGCCCTGCCCCGCTCAGTCCCGCCTTGCCCTGCCCTGCCCTGCCCTGCCCTTCGAGCATGAGGAGAGCTTTCGTGACCACGCCACCCCTCCCAGGGGACCGAGCCCGGCCTGGGCGGCTCGCGTCCCTCGGGGCGTTCGTCGGCGTCACCGTCATCTGCCTGGTCATCGGCTGGCACGTGGGAATCAAGGTCGCCTTCCTGCGCGGCGACCCGTTCACCCCGACGTACACGATCGCCGTCAGCGGCTACGTGCTGAGCCGGTTCCTGCTGGCGGCCTTCTACCGGCCGCCGCGCGACGCGGGGATCACGCCCACGGTCGCGATCATCGTGCCCGCCTTCAACGAAGGCGAGGCCGTCGCCCGCACAATCGACTCCTGCATGGCGCTGGACTACCCACGGGACCGGCTCGAGCTGGTCGTCGTCAACGACGGGTCGAGCGACGACACCTGGGACCACATGCTGCGGGCGGCCGCCCGCCATCCCCTCGGGTCGGTCCAGTGCGTCGACCTGGGGAACAACCAGGGAAAACGCGCCGCGATGGCGGCCGGCATCCGCGCGACGTCGGCGGAGATCCTGGTCTTCGTCGACTCCGACTCGATGCCGGCCCCGGGCGCGGTGCGCAAGCTCGTCCAGGGGTTCGCCGACCCGAAGGTCGGCGCCATCTCCGGCCTCACCTACGCGCGCAACGCCGACACCAACACGCTGACGCGCATGCAGGCGGCGCGTTACTACGTCTCGTTCCAGTTGCTCAAGAGCGCCGAGTCCGTCCTGGGCGCGGTGACCTGCTGCTCCGGCTGCTTCGCGGCCTACCGTCGCGCGGCCGTCGAACCCCTCCTCGACGCCTGGGAGAACCAGCGGTTCCTCGGCACGCAGTGCACCTACGGAGACGACCGGGCGCTGACCAACCGCGTCATCAAGGCCGGCTGGGTGACGAGGTACGACTCACGGGCGGAGGCGTGGACCGACGTCCCGGACGCCTACCGGAAGTTCTTCCGGCAGCAACTGCGCTGGAAGAAGTCCTGGAGCCGGGAAGGGCCGCTGCTGCTGGCGCACATCTGGCGCAGCCGGACCCGCGCGCTGCCGTCCGTCCTGGTGCAGACGTGCGCCGGGCTGCTCAGCCCCATCGTCATCTTCCTCACCGTCGCCCGAGCCGTCGTGGAAGGGCATTCGCCGCTGATCTATTTCCTCGGCCTCTATCTCGTCTCGATGGCGTACGCGTTCGTGTACCGCATGCTGAGAAAGGACGGCTTGTGGTTGTACGCCTTTCTCGGAACGTTCTTCTATATCTCCTTCTCGCCGCAGTTGTTGTGGGCGATCGCCCGCATTCGCGACGGGAAATGGGGCACCCGTTCGGTGGACCGGCGCCGGCCGCCGTAGCCACGGATCAAGCCGAGGCCGCGGACGGTGCAGGATGGCTGAGGCGATACGCCCGGCGGCCGGTCGCGGGGCGGTCGGGCGACTGACCTCCGCCGTGAACAGCGCGGTCTTCACGGCCGCCCTCGCCCTCGTGCTCGTCGTGTGGGTCGCGGCGAGCCGCCCGTTCGACCCGCCGCAGCAGAGCCCGGTCCCCGTACGGCTGGACGCGGCCACCGCGCGGGCCGCCGCCGCTCTGCCCGGGTATCCGGGGTCGGTGGTCGTGCTGACGTACCACGCGGTGTCCGACGACGACCACGCCGGCAGCACGCTGACCCGGCGGGTGTTCGGCGAGCACCTCGCCGCCCTGGCCGCCGCCGGGTACCGCACGGTGCGGCTCGCCGACGTGGAGCGGCTCATCGCGCACCAGCCGGTCAGCCTGCCGCCGAGGGCGCTGCTCCTGACGTTCGACGACGGGACGCTGACCGACTGGACGACGGTCGACCCGATGCTGAAGCGGTACCACTTCTCCGCGGTCGCCTTCCTGACCACGTCGAAGATGGTCGCCGCCGGCACCCCGTCGTACTACCTGTCGACCCGGCAGCTGCAGGCGCTGCGCGCGACGGGCCGCTGGGAGTTCGGCTCGCACTCGCACGCGCTGCACGAGCAGGTCCCGGTCCCGGGCGACCTCGCGCCGTCGCTCGGCAACCGGGTCCTCGTGCACGGGCGGCTGGAGTCCCCGTCCGCGTGGCGGTCCCGCGTCCGCAGCGACCTCGCGAAGAGCCAGGCGTTCTTCCGGCACGTCTTCGGGCGGCCCGCGAGCGCCTTCTCGTACCCGTTCGGCGACACCGGCAGCACGGGGAACTCCCCGGCGCTCGCCCGGGAGCTGCCCGGCCTGCTGCGGGCCGCCGGGTTCGGCGTCGCGTTCGTCGGCGAGAACGTCCCGACCGAGCACGTCAACGCGGTCAGCGCGCGGTCGCCCCGCTGGACGCTGGACCGCATCGGCGTCCGGGCGACGACGTCGGTGTCCGACCTGCTGGAGATGGTCCGGGGCGCGGTGCCGGTCGCACCGCCCCACGACCTGGCGCCGCTGCACTGGATGGGCGACCTCGCCGCCTGCTCCCACCGGCCCGGTGCCCTCGCCGTGCGCAGCGACGGCTACGGGACCTGCATGCTCGGCGACGTCAACACCAGCCAGTGGGTGGACTACACGCTGCGCACGCGCCTCACCGGCGTGGACCGCCACGCGGCCGCCGTGATCGCCGTACGGGACGGGGCGGGCGCGGGCCACCGCGGCCGGGTCGAGGTCCTCATCGGGGAGGGCTCGGTCGTGGTCCGCCAGCAGATCGGCGACGCGGCCCGGGTCGTGCTCGCCAAGGCCGCCCTCCCACCCGGCGGGACCGGCCGGACCGTACGGATCCAGGTCCGCCGCGACACCGCCGACGTGACCGTCGACGGGCGCCGCCTGCGCGTGGACTTCGACCCTCGGCTCCACGAAGGCGGGGTCAAGTTCGCCATCGCCGCCGAGGGCGGCCACCGGACCGTCGTCTACTCCGCCCCGACACTCACCCCGCAACCCTAGAGAGAAGGACCGATGCCCCCCATATCCCCTCCGCCGACGACGCGCCTCGCGGCGCTGTTCGTCCTGCTGTGCGCGGCACTCGCCGTGCCCGGCGCCACGACCGCGCACGCCGCGACGACGACCGTCGTCACCCTCGGCTTCGACGACGGTGTCAAGGACCAGTTCACCAACGCGCGGCCGATCCTCCAGGCCCACGCCATGCACGGCGTCTTCTACATCAACAGCGGCCAGACCAACCTCACCAACTACATGACGCAGGCCGACATCGCGGCGCTCGCCTCGGACGGGAACGAGATCGGCGGCCACACCGTCGACCACGCCGACCTGACGACCCTGTCCTCCGACGACGCCAAGCGGGAGATCTGCAACGACCGGGTGACCCTGCTGAACTGGGGCTTCGCCGTCAAGAACTTCGCCTACCCGTACGGCGCGACGAACGCCGCCGTCGAGCAGATCGCGCACGACTGCGGGTACAACAGCGCCCGGACCGTCGGCGGCGTCGTCTCGCCCGGCTCCTGCGACGGCTGCGGGTACGCCGAGACGATCCCGCCGGCCGACATGTACAACACGCAGACCCCCGACTCGATCAAATCCGACACGAGCCTGGCGACCATCAAGGGCTACGTCACCAACGCCGAAAACCACGGCGGCGGCTGGGTGCAGCTCGTCTTCCACCACGTCTGCGACGCCTGCACGGACACCTACTCGGTGAGCCCGAGCACGCTCTCGGACTTCCTCGACTGGCTCGCCCCGCGCAGGCTGCTGCACGGCACGACGGTGAAGACCGTCGACCAGGTGATCGGCGGCGCCCAGCAGCCGCCCGTGAACGGCCCGCCGCTGAACCCGCCGACCCACGGCAACCTCGTCCAGAACCCGTCGCTCGAGTCGGCCACGGGCGGGCTGCCGGCCTGCTTCCAGTACGGCGGATACGGCACGAACACCTACACCTGGACCCGGACCACCGACGCGCACACCGGCTCGTACGCCCAGCAGCTCGACGTCACGGCCTGGACCAGCGGCGACCGCAAACTCGTCACCAAGCAGGACGCGAACACCTGCGCGCCGGTCGCCACGCCGGGCCACGTCTACAACGCGTCGGTCTGGTACAAGGGCACCTGGCCGGCCGACACGCAGGTCAAGCTGACGCTGTACTACCGGACCACCGCCGGCACGTGGGCGTACTGGACGAGCGGCCCCGCCCTGCCCGCGACGAACGCCTGGACGAAGACCCCCGCCTTTACCAGCCCGGCCGTGCCCGCCGGCGCCACCGGCCTGAGCATCGGCCTCTCGCTCGCGGGCACCGGCACCGTCTACACCGACGACTACGACATCACGGACCCGGCGAACCCATGAGTCTCACAAAGAGGACACTCGCGGAGCTCGGGGTGGGGGTCGGGCTGCTGGCCCTCACCGCGGGTCTCGCCGTCGACGTGCTGTCCCCGCCGCGCAGGGCGGGCGCCGAGAAGGCCCGTACGGTCGTCACCAACGCGATGCTGCAGGCGGCGCGGACCGACAACCGCTGCACGCGGGGACGGGTCGCGCTGACCTTCGACGACGGGCCCGACATCTACACGCCGCAGGTGCTGAAGGTCCTGCGCGCCTACCGGGTCCGGGCGACGTTCTTCGTCATGGGCCAGAAGGCCGCCGCCCGACCGGACCTCATCCGGGCCGAGGTCGCGGACGGGAACCTCGTGGAGAACCACAGCTGGAATCACCCGCACCTGGCCGACCTCGACCAGGCGCAGATCGACTGGCAGCTGGCCGCGACCCAGCAGGCGATCACCGCGGCGGGCGCGCCCGCCCCGACGCTGATCCGGCCGCCGTTCGGCAACACCAGCGCCACCGTGGACGGGGAGGCGAAGCTGCTGGGCCTGCGCGTCATCCGCTGGTCGATCGACACCGACGACTGGCGGGGCCGCGAGCCCGGCGACATCGCCGCGTCCGTCCTCGACCAGGCGGTGCCCGGCTCCGTCGTCCTGATGCACGACGGGGTACGCCAGTCCGCCGCCACCGTCCAGGCGCTGCCCACGGTGATCCGCGGGCTCCGCGAACGCGGGTTCTGCACCGCCCTCGCCACCGACTGACCAGGAAGGACGCGCCGATGGATCGGCACGACGGGCGTACGGGAAACGCCCTCGGAGTAGATCGACAAGACGGGTCCGACGCGGTCCGCGCGGACCGGCACGACAGGTCCGACGCCGTCCGCGCGGACCGGCACGACGGGGGTGCGGAAGACGCCATTCATGTGGATCGAGGGGGGCCACTCGGCGCGGCGCGCCCGTCGCGCCGAGTGGCCGCCCCGGGCAGAGGGGCCCGGCGGAGCCACCGGGTGGTGTTCATCGGCGTCGTGGTCACGGTCGTCGCGGCGGCCACGTCGGCGGTCCTGATGCGGCCGCGTCCGGCGCTGTTCGCGCCCCGGCTGTCCGGGCCGGACCGCCTGGTGACCAACGAGTTCGCGCACTGGAACCCGCGCACGCCCGGCACCCACGTCTCCCGGGACTGGGACGTCACCAGCGGGTCGCTGTTCGTCCACCGGGACGTCGCGTGGACGGGCGTGCCGGACGCCACCGTTCCGGACGCGGGGTCGTCCCGGAGCACCGGGTCGAGCGTGTTCCGGATGACCACGCGCCGGCGCGACTTCGGCGACGTGGCGGTCTCCCTGCGCCTGCGGAACCTGGGGCTGACCGGCGCCGGCCGCGCGGCGGCGTCGGAGATCGACGGCGTGCACGTCTTCCTACGCTGGCAGAGCCCCGAGAAGCTCTACGTCGTCTCGCTGAACCGCCGGGACGGCCTCATCGTCGTCAAGAAGAAATTGCCGGGCGGCGAGGCCAACGGCGGTACGTACGTCACCCTCGGCCAGGTCCCCTCCCTTGTCCCGTACGGCCGGTGGCAGGCGTTCCGGGTCCGGATCGCGACGTCCGGCGGCGGGCTCGTGACCATCACCGTCGCGCGGAACGGCCGGGAGGTGCTGTCCGCCACCGACGACGGCGGCGAGGGCGCGGCGATCCTGGCCCCCGGCGCGGTCGGGCTGCGCGGCGACAACTGCGACTTCGAGTTCACCGGCTTCCGCGTCACCCGGGCGTGACGCCGGCTCCGGGGCCGGAACGCCGCACCGGCCCCGGAACCGGCGTCACGCTCGCGGCCGGGCTGTCGGCGGACGATGCCACAATGCCGCGCTATGGCGAGGAGAACGCTTCGAGAGCTGGCCGGCCGGATGGTCGGGCTGGGCATGCTGACGGAGGAGAAGGCCGCCGCGGTGCTGGCCGACATCGGCAAGTGGCGGGAAGACCACCTGGACGAGGACCTGAGCGAGGGTGACCTGTTCGGCTGGCTCCCCGAGTTCGGCATCGCCATCTCGGTGCACGGCGAGGACGTCGACGACGTGGCGAGCTACTACGGGTATCTGCTGGCGGACGAGGTGACGGCGTGCACCGGTGGTGCGGTGGTCGTCACCGACGTCGTGCTGGTGCGCGACGAGGACGATGAGGACGGCGCCGAGTACCTCCACTTCCTGCGCAACGGCGAGTCGGTCTGGTGGCACGTCGAGCACCAGTCCGACGACTACGTGGACCAGGTGGCGGTGTCGGACCAGATCGACGATCTGGACCCGGGCGGCGATGATCCGCGCGTGTTCTACGAACTGCTCCGGGAGAAGCGGGAGACCTGCCAGGACGATGTGTACGTCCTCGCCTCGCCGGAGCAGGCCAGGGCGCTTCGGGACGAGTTCGGCCTGGACTTCCACGGGCTGGACGCGGACCGGCCGCGGCGCGGAGAGCCACCGACGGCGGAGCCGGGCACGGCCGAGTGGTACATGCAGGACGACCGGCGGAACATGACCGAACCGGCCAGGGTCTTCCTGGACAGATGGCTGTCCGACATGGCCGACGCGCTCGACGGGTGGCGTGCCCGGTTCCTGCCCGACGATTTTCCCTTCGACTTCACCGCTGACTCCCTGGACGTGCTGGAACGGCAGGTCCTCCATCGGTTCGCCGACTGGAACGCGGTCCATTCGGCCGCCGACGACCCGTTCGTCGTGGGGGCGGCTCGCTACCTGGGTGAGACCCTGATCCGGCAGGCGCCGGGCCACTGGGGTTACCAGGACATGGCGGACTCGCTGTACGGCCGGGTTCCGCTGATCCGGTCCGACACGCCGGCCGCCTTCCGGGCGATCGTGGTCCCGCTGCACCTGCTCAGCCGCCTTGCCGAGGATCGCCGATTCGGCGTCCTTCGCGAGTCGGTCGAGGAGCTGCGGGACGCGGCCGACGAGCACGCGACGGCGCTACGGACGCTCGACACGCTCCGCCGGTCGGAGTGACCCGCCGCGGCGCGCTCAGGCCGCGTCGGGGCGCAGCCAGCGGAGCAGGAGGCGGACGCCGTAGCCGGTCGCGCCCCGGGTGATCTCGGCGTCGTCGGAGCCGGCGCGGGCGGGCCCGGCGACGTCGAGGTGCGCCCACGCCCGCTGCCCGGTGAACTCCCGCAGGAACAGCGCCGCGACGATCGAACCCGCGCGGAAGCCGCCCCGGCCGACGTTCGCGACGTCGGCGACGTCGGAGTCGATGGCCTCGCGGTACTCATCGGTCAGCGGCATGCGCCACAACGGCTCGCCGCTCTCCGCGCCCGCGCCGAGCAGTTCGGCGGCCAGGGAGTCCTCGGTCGCGTACAGCGCGCCCTGCCGCGTGCCCAGCGCGATCTTGGCCGCACCGGTGAGCGTGGCGATGTCGACGAGCGCGTCGGGGTCGAGCTCGGCGTCGGCGTAGGCGAGGGCGTCGGCCAGGACCAGGCGGCCCTCCGCGTCGGTGTTGAGCACCTCGGAGGTGGTGCCGCCGTAGTGCCGGATGACGTCGCTGGGACGCATGGCCGACCCGGACGGGAGGTTCTCGGCCGCCGCGACCAGACCGGTGACCCGGACCGGCACGCGCAGGGCCCGCAGCGCGGTCATGGCCGCGATGACCGCCGCGCCGCCCGCCATGTCGGTCTTCATGGCCTTCATGCTCTCGTTCGGCTTCAGCGACAGGCCGCCGGAGTCGAACGTGATGCCCTTGCCGACGAGCACGACGTGCCGCGCGGAGGCGTCCGGCGTGTCCGGCTCGTAGGTCAGCTCGATCAGGCGGGGCGGGCGGGCCGACCCGGCGCCGACCGCGACGATCCCGCCGAAGCCCCCGGAGCGCAGCTCCCGCTCGTCGCGGATCCGTACGGTCAGGCCGGACTCGGCGGCGAGCCGCTCGGCCTGCTCGGCCAGCCACTGCGGGGTCTTCTCCCGGGACGGCGTGTTGGCCAGGTCGCGGGCGATCGCCACGGCGCCCGCCACCGTGGCGCCGCGCTCGACGGCGGCCCCGGCGTCCGTGAGCAGGGTGATCTTCTCGGCGGCCGGCTTCTTCGGCGAGCCGCCGACGCGAAAGTCGTACGAGGCCAGCAGCAGTCCCTCGGCGAACGCCGCGAGGCCCTCCTCGCCGGCGCCGGACGGCACGGCCGCGGCGACGTGCGCGCAGCCCCGCCCGCGCCGCGCGACGGCGGCGCCCGCCCGGCGCAGCGCCGCCGGGGAGCCGTCCCCGACGCCGTACAGCAGCAGGTCGGTGATGCCGTCACCCAGCCGGAGCGGAGCAGCGACGATCTCCCCGGGACCGCCCTTCGCCTCCTCATGAGCGAGCAGGTCGGCCGCGCCGAGGGCGAACAGGCCCGTCAGCTCGTCCGCGTAGGCCGGGTCGATCTCCGGACCGGCCTGAACCGGCACGGCGACGACCTCGGCGGTCGTCGCGAAGTCCCGGATCGTGCCGTCGACGCTGTGCAGTTGGGTGTTGACCGGCAAGGTCTCTCCTGTACGGGTTCGGTACGGACAGCGAAGCCCCGGCGCTCGTCCGCCGGGGCCTTCGCGAAACCTCTATGAACAGGGTGGGACGTCGTCCTAGGGGACGACGTTCTTCAGCGCGTCCCCGAGCTCGCCTGCCTCGTCCGCCGACAGTTCGACAACGAGCCGCCCGCCGCCTTCGAGCGGGACACGCATGACGATTCCGCGCCCCTCCTTGGTAACTTCGAGCGGACCATCGCCTGTCCGCGGCTTCATCGCCGCCATGCGTGAATCCCCTTCCTGCCTAGGGCCGCGCGGGACCGCCGGGCTTCTTTGGCCGCTGACCCGTCTGCCGCTTCAAGTCAACTGGTGGTGGTCCATTATCCCGTTTTCCGGGCGCTAAGTGGTAACGATCAGCTTCGAGATCATGCTGAGACCTGCCGGGGGACCGTCTCCACGGCCGACGGCGGCCCGGATCCGGGGGTTCGGTGGGCCCGGATCCAGGGGCCGGTCGGCCCGATTTCCACGACCTCCGGCGCGGCTCTTGCCCGGTGCCTCCGGCGTCGTCGATCGTTGCCTGGAGGATTCGGATGACGGAGCGCCCCGGTGCCGGGCGCAGGCAAAGGAGCCGAACGTGGCGGAGAGCGTGCGGTACGACCTGGTGGACGGCGTTGCGACGATCGGCCTGAACCGCCCCGACGCGATGAACTCCCTGACCGCCGAGACCAAGACGGCGCTGCGGGCGGCGGTGGAGCGGGCCCGGGACGACTCGGCCGTGCGGGCAGTGATCTTGACCGGTAGCGGCCGGGCGTTCAGCGCCGGGCAGGACCTGCGCGAGCACGCCGCCAACCTGGAGGCGGGCCGTGGCCTGGCCGGCACCATCCAGGACCACTACAACCCGACCGTGCTGGCGATCGCCCAGATGCCCAAGCCGGTGATCGCCGCGGTCAACGGCGTCGCGGCGGGCGCGGGATTCTCCCTGGCCCTGGCCTGCGACTTCCGGATCGCGTCGGAGAAGGCGTCCTTCGCGACGGCGTTCACCAGGATCGGGCTGGCCCCCGACAGCGGCCTGTCGTGGACGCTGCAGCGGCTGGTGGGCCGGGCCCGGGCGACCGAGCTCCTGATGCTGGCCGAGCCCGTACGGGCGGCCGAGGCCCTCGAGCTCGGCCTGGTGAACCGCGTCGTGCCCGCCGACCGGCTCGAAGCGGAGGCACGGGAGCTCGCGGAACGGCTGGCCGCCGGGCCCACGGCCGCGTACGGCGCGGTGAAGACCGCCCTCGACCACGCGGCCACCGCCGGCCTCGCGGACGCCCTCGCCAAGGAGGCAGAGCTCCAGGACGCCTGCGCCGCGACCGCCGACCACGCGAACGCCACCAAGGCCTTCCTCAAGAAGGAACAGCCCGTCTTCGAAGGCCGCTGACCTGCGTGTTCGATATCCGGTTTGACTCTCCAGCCGCTGGAAGCCTCATGGTCTTCGCATGAGTGAGGAGCTCTTCACGATCGGGCACCTCGCTCGGCGTACCGGCGTGCCGGTGCGCACGATCCGCTTCTGGTCCGACGCCGGGGTGCTGACGCCCGCCGGTCGCTCGGCCGGCGGGTACCGGCTGTACGACGCGACCGCCGTCGCCCGGCTCGACCTGGTCCGCACCCTGCGGGAGCTGGGATTCGGGCTGGACGCGATCCAGGCCGTGCTCCGCCGCCGGACCACCCTCGCCGAGATCGCGGACGTGCACGCCCGGGCGCTGGACGCGGAGATCCGCACCCTCCGGCTCCGCCGCGCCGTGCTGCGCGCGGCGGCGGCCCGGGGGACGACGACCGAGGAGATGGCACTGATGCACCGGCTCGCCCGCCTGTCCGCACGGGAACGGCAGGAACTCATCGACGAGTTCGTCGACCACGTCACCGAGGGCATCGACACGGACTCCCCGGCCATGGGCATCGCCCGCAGCATGCGGAAGCTGCCCGCCGAGCTGCCGGAGGACCCGGCGCCGGAGCAGGTGGACGCCTGGGTGGAGCTGGCGGAGCTCGTCCAGGACGAGGACTTCCGGCAGCGGGTCCGCGCGATGGCGGTCGCGGGAGAAGGCGCGGACGAACTGGAGTACGGCCCCGACTACCACCGGGTCGCCGAGCACGCCAGCCGGGCCCTGGCGGACGGGGTCGCCCCCGGCTCGGCAGCCGGCCGGACCGTCCTCGACCGGATCGTCGCCCCGGAGACGCCGCCCGCCCACCGCGCTCGGATCCTCGAACAGCTCGAGACGTTCACCGACGCACGGGTGGAGCGGTACTGGCAGCTGCTGGCGATCGTCCAGGGCCGCACCCCGCAGCCCGCGGCGGTCCCGGCGTTCGAGTGGCTGATCGAAGCCCTCCGCGCCCACAGCTGACGAAGACGGCCGCGCGGTGCCGGAGATCGGACGCCGGTGACCGGTTCCGGAGGTCGACGGCTGGTCGCGGGGCCGGCGACCGATTCCGAGCCCCCGACCGGTTCCGGAGGTTGGTGACCGATGCCGGGGCCCGTGACGTCGCGGGCCCCGGCGTCCCCGCCGTGGGACGGTCAGCCGCGGTAGAGGTCGAGTTCGGCGACCGAGGCGTAGGTGTTGCTCGGGCCGTGCTCGCTCAGCACGCGGAACCGCACGTAGCGGCCGGTGACCGATTTGAACGGGACGGTGGTCTCCAGCTGGGTGTCGGGCAGCGTGCCCTTGGCCGCCGGCGCGCCCCAGTGCCGCCCGTCGGCGCTCACGTACAGCTCGTACGAGGCGGCGCGGCCGTTGATCCCGCCGTCCTGTCGCGGCATGTACCGGAAGGCGCCGAGGCGCTGGGCGGCCCCGGTGTCGATGGTGATCTCCTGCGGGAGCTTCGCCGACCAGTCGCTGTGCCAGATCGTGTACGGGTCGTTGTCGAAGGCGTTCGCGGCGGCGCCGTTCTCGTGCGCGGTCTCCTGGCTGGAGGCCGACACCAGCTTCCAGCCCTTCTGGGACAGGGCCGGCCGGTCGCCGGGGAGGCCGACCTGGTCGTACCGGTCGAGGAAGGCCTTGAAGTCGCCGTCGCGGGGCGCGCCCCACGCACGGTCGGCGAGCGCGGCGATCGGGCGGCGGGCGAAGAAGTCGAACCACTCCGGCGGGTTCTGCTCGGCCTTGTCCGACCACCGGGAGATCTTGTAGCCGTGGATGCCGGGCGCGGCGACGAAGTCGTACTCGCCGTAGATGTGACGGGGGTCGGCGTACCCGTAGCCGCCGGGCGAGGTGGAGAAGCCGGGTGAGACGTACAGGTGGCCGTCCTGGGAGCCGATCACCTGGTAGCCGGCCTGCGCGCGGGCGACCGGGCTGCTCAGCCACTCGTTGACCTGGATGTCCTTGTTCGCTTCTACGCCGTGGGCCTGCTTGTAGTCCCACCACTGCCACATCTGGGTGGTCTTGCCGTGCGCGCGGACCTGCTTGTCCAGCTCGTTGGCGAAGGCGGTGAAGATGTCGCCGGGCGCGGTGTACCCCTTGGCCTTCTGGTAGGCGACGAGCTCGGGGCAGGCGTTCTTGGCCGGGTCGAGCGGGATCTCGTCGCCGCCGATGTGGAAGTACGGCCCGTCGAAGATCGGGATGATGTCGTCGAGGAGCTCGTGGATGAACGTCCGGGTGTGCTCCTTGGTGACGTCGAGGGTCCAGCCGCCCGCGTCGTGGCCCTCCCAGCCGGTGTCCGGCTTGGACAGAGAGTCGCAGGTGAAGGCCAGGCTCGGGTCGTACTTGCTGATCGCCACGGAGTGGGCGGGCAGGTCGATCTCCGGGACGATCGTCACGTCGTAGCGGCGGGCGTAGTCCTGCAGGTCGCGCAGCTCCTGCCGGGTGTAGTGCTCCTTGGCCGCCAGCCCGGGGAACCTCTTGCTCTCGATGCGGAAGCCGTTCCAGTCCGACAGGTGCAGGTGGAACAGGTTCAGCTTGTACCAGGCCATCCGCTGGATCTGCTGCTTGAGGTAGGAGACCGGGAAGTACTTGCGGCCGACGTCGAGCATCTGCCCGCGTTCGGGGAGGTTCGGCCAGTCGCGGGCGTCGCCCCGGGGGATGGATCCGGCCTTCAGTGCCTGCAGGATCGTACGGGTGCCGTAGAACACGCCGGTCTCGGTGCGGGCGCGTACAGCCGCCGTGTTGCCGACGCTCAGCGCGTACCCCTGGTCGCCGAGCTGCGCGTCGGCGGAGCCGAGCGACAGGACGACGTCGCCGGCGCGGGACCGGCCGCTCGTGACCGGCACGCGTACGCCCGACTCGGCGCGCAGCTCGCTCGCGAACCGGGTCGCGAGGGCGCGCAGCCGGGACTGCCCGACGACGATCCGGCTGCCCTGGCGCGGCCGCCAGGTCCCGGTCGCGCCGTGCCACTCGCGCAGGCCCGGCACGACGACGGGGGCCGGATTCGCGGCGCTGCTCGGCGCCGCGATGCGGGGATTCGCTGCGCCGCTCGGCGCTCCGGCCGCCGGTACGACGGGCACCAGCGCCCCGGCGAGGATGACTCCGGTCAGTGTTCCGACGAACCGGCGCACGGCATCGCCTCCACGACGTGTGAGCGACTCACCCCCGGGAGTTGCTCTAATGTGATCGATTCCCCGGCATGGTAAGCAGCTTTGCGCAGGACTTCCAGATCACCGGGAACACGGGTGAGTCCGGCGCGCCCTCCGTAGGGGTTGTGACCTGGCCGGAAAAAGCTCGCGGCGATCCTGGCCGGTTCCGGCATCCCGCCCGGCCGGGAGGCGTTAGCGTCGGCTACGTGACGCAACGTGAATGGCTGTCGGCCGAGGACTGGTACGCCTCGCTTCCGTCCGTGTACGTCGCGGCGGGCGGCCTCATCACCGACCCGGCCGGGCGGGTTCTGCTCGTCAAGCCGAACTACCGTCCGTACTGGGGTTTCCCCGGCGGCGTCGTCGAGGCCGGCGAGGCGCCGCACCGGGGATGCGAGCGGGAGGTGCTCGAGGAGGTCGGGCTGAGCGTCGCTGCGGGGCGCCTGCTCGTCGCCGACTGGGTCCCGGCCGACGGCGAGCGTCCGCGCGCGAGCGTGTACTTCATGTTCGACTGCGGCACTTACGAGGGAGACCCGCCGATCCGGCTCCAGGAGGAGGAGCTCGACGACCACGCGTTCGTGACGGTCGAGGAGGGCGTCGGCATGCTCGCCGCCGCCTTCGCGAGCCGCCTCCCCGCCGCGCTCCACGCCCTCCGGACCGGCGAGACCCAGTACCTCCCGGTCACCCGGCCCTCCGACGCCGAGATCGCACCGTAGCCGCGCGCCCTCCGGGCGCGTGGAGAGATCGCTCCTTAACCGTGCGGCTCCGGTACGGAGAGCACTCCTCAACCGTGCGGCGCCGGCCCGGAGAGCGCTCGTTGGCCGTGCGGGTCAGGGCCTTCTGCCACGACGAGGCCCCTCGGAGGCGACGGTCGGCCGTCTCCGAGGGGCCGGCGTGGGCTCGGTCAGCCGGTGACCGTCACCTCGATCTTCCCGGACACGCCGCCGCCGGTGACCGAGACGGTCGCGGTGCCGGCGTGACGGGCGGTGATCCTCCCCGTCGCCGGGTCGACCTCGACCACCCGCGAGTCGCTGGACGACCAGACGTGCGAGGCCGGATCGGCGATCGGGACCGTCAGCGTGGGCTGGTTGTCCCCGCCGACGGCCGTGCCGGTCGCCGTGAGCTGCCCGGAGGCGCCCTTACCGAGTGAGGCCGGGCCGGTGACCGCGATGGACGCGAGCACCGGCTCGACGGTGAATCCGATGCGGCCGGACGGGTTGATGTGGATCAGTCCGAAGTTGTAGAAGCCGCCCTGATCCGCCGGCGCGTAGGCGGGCATGCCCAGATCGGCGAACGTGAGCTGCGGCACGCCGTCGGCCGAGGGCCGTCCGAGCGGGTCGAGGATCTGCTCGGCGAAGCCGCGGGCGTGGCCGTACACCATGATCACGTGGGTGCCGCGATGCGTCTGCTGGTACCGCTGGATCAGCCGCATGTACATCCGCGCCTCCCACCGGTCGCCGAACTGGCTGTTCGCGGCCGGATGCGGGTCGTACGCCGGCATGTGCGTGACCACGAGTACCGCCGGCGAGCGGTTGCCGGTGAGCTGCCGGACCAGCCAGGGGAACTGTGCCTCGGCGGGGCTCTGGTAGGCGTCGGACGACTGCAGGCTGCCGTGCCCATTGTCGGTCACGATGACGTTCGCGGGCCCGGAGGTGTACGCGTAGTGGGTCTCGCCGAACACCTTCGCGAAGTTCCCGTTCTCCGGCACCGCGCCCTGGCTGATCTCGTGGTTGCCGACGGTGTCCCGGTACGGGATGCCGAGCGCGGCCATCTTCTGCTGGGCGAACCGCAGGTCGGGCAGCTGCCCGTCATCGGCCATGTCGCCGAGGAACTGCGCGCGGTCGGGCTTCAGCGCGGGAACCCGCTTGGCGACGGCGTCCATGACGTTGCCGCTGGCCGAGCCCGGGTCCGACGCGAGGAGGTGGGCGTCGTCGCCGGTGAGCAGCGTCGTGCCCTTCTTGGGGAAGGCGTCCGCGCTCTCCTCGTACGTGAGCCAGGACGGGTTCTTCGGGATGGCCGTGTACGGCGGCGCGACGATCGGACGAGGAGAGTAGAGCGCCTGCAGGCCGCTGACGTTCAGCGTGCCGCTCATCGTGGTCGCCGCGTTGATGCCGAGGAAGTCGATGAAGTTGATCTTCAGTGGGAACTTCATCGTCGACGGCAGCGCGGCGACGACGAGCCGCCAGTCCTTCCAGGTGACCGTCGTCGGGTAGAGGGTCGTCGTGAGGCCGTCGGCGCCGATGTAGGACTCCGCCAGGTTGATGCCGCTGCCATCGCCCTTGATCCACAGGCCGATGCCGGTCGGGTTCCTGCCCTCGGCGTCGGCCCCGGCCTGCAGCGTCGTCTTCGAGGACAGGACGAGCTGCTTGACCCCCTGCCCGGCAGGCACGGTGTACGTGAGCTGGAGCGAGCCAGAGGCCGTGGATCCGGGCGGCACGACACCGGAGGCCAGGCTCGTCTGCGCCGGTTGGCCGGTGGTGTTGCGCAGGTTCCAGTTGCCGACGTCGCTCATGTCGTCGATGACCTTGGAGGCGCTGCCCACCGCGACGGTCGTGCTCGCGGACACGCCGCCCGACGCGGCCGTCACCGTGGCCAGCCCGCTCTTGGACGTCGACGCGGTGAACGTCCCGTGCGCGTCGATGGCACCCAGGTCGGACGGGCTCACCGTCCACCGGGCCACCTCCGCGGGGACCGGTACGGAGCCGTCGCCGGTGAGGGTGAACTGCTGGACCGACCCGTTGATGAGGTCGGGCTTGTCCGGGCTGATCGTCAGCGAGTGCAGCCGGTCGAGGACGCGCAGGCGCTCGGTCGTGGTCGCGCGACCGTTCCGGGCGATGATCGTTCCGGTGCCCGCGCGGTTCACGGTGAGCCGGCCGTTCTGCCACGAGCCGAGGGACGACGGCACGACCGTGACCCGGGTGGCGCCGGCGGCGGGGTTCTGGTCGGCGCCGGTGGCGTACACCGGGACGTCGACGGTCGCGCCGGGCACGGTGGTGACCGGTGTGCCGCCGTTGATGACGACCTTGCGCGCCGCACCGGCGGCGTGGGCGGTGGAGTAGATGAAGATGCCGTTCGCGACCGCGCGCTCGTGGCCGTCCGAGGGCGTGTTCATGACGGAGAGCCGGCTGTCGCCGGGCCTGCGCGCGACCAGTTCGCTCGATCCGCCGCCGTCGAACAGGATGGCGCTGTACGCGCCGTGGGCCAGCAGGTAGCCGGTGGCCTCGTCAGGCGTGACGCCGGACGCCCCCGTCGGGCCGGTACGCCCGTCGAGGACGACGAACGTCACGTGCCGGCCGTCCTTGCTGAGGCCGACGGCCGTCTCCGGGTTGCGGCTGGGGTTCTTGCCTCCGGGCGGAGTGCCCACCGGATCCTTGTACGCCTCGCCGTCCTTCACCAGGACGGTCGCGCCGCTGACCATCGTGGTCAGGGCGGGCGCCTTCTCGTCGATCGTCAGGGTGTCGCCCGCGTGGACGTTCGCGGCGAGCCACTGCCCGCCCGTGCCGGAGCCGGCGAGGGCCTCCTGCCCGCCGGTCAGGCGGGGTATCGAGGTGACGCCGGGCGTGACGCCGTCGACGGTGAGACGGCCCCCGGCGGCGTGGCCGGTGACGACCGTCGCCGCGGACACCGCCGTCGGACCGCCGAGGTCGGGGGTCAGCCGGCTGATCCCGCCGGCCGCCACGTCGGTGACGGTGTTCACGGACGTGATGGCATGGCTCGCGCCGCCGTCGGTGACGGTGCCGCTGTAGGTCTGCGGCCCGATGACCATCGAGCCGTCCGGCTTGACGCCGAGGATGGCGTTGAAGTCGGGCTGCGGGCTCTTGAGCAGGCGGCCGTTGGCCATGATCCCGCCGATCGGACGGCCGGTCGCGTTGATGTCGAAGTAGTCGCCGTTGATCCCGGCCACCGCGCCCGTACGCGTCCCCATGGAGGTCAGGGTCTCGTCCGAGGGATAGGTGATCTGGTCTCCCGCCTCGACCGCGCCGACCCGGACGTTCGGGTCGGACAGGTCGGCGCTGAGTACCTGCGTGTGCTGGCGACCGCCGACGGCGTCGTAGGTCTCGGAGTACTCGCTGACGCCATGGGTGATCGCGCTCGGGTCGGTCCGGCTCTCGTCGACGACGAGCGGCCAGAAGTCAGGAGTCTCGGGGAGCCAGGAGCCGGCCGCGGCGGCGGCACGATGGGTGAGTCCGGCGGCCATCGTCGCGGTGACCACCGCGGTCAGGCCGATTCTGATGAGACGGTTCGCCGTTCGCACGGCGCCTCCCGGTGATGTGTCGATGCGAAACCTCTGCACCTCACCAGGAAATGATTTACGAAAGGCGACGCTCGATCGGCCAGATTTTTACGAACCGGTGCATGATCCGGGAGTCACGCGCCTCCGCCGCCCGCGGAGCCGCTCATCGGTCGATGGTGACCTCGAACAACCGCTGCAGCAGGACGTGCAGCGCCGCCCGCTCATCGCTGGTCAGCCCGTCGAGCATGTCCTGTTCGATGCCCTCGCCCGTACGGCGCAGCCCCGCGATCACGACCCGGCCCTCCGCGCTGAGCGCGATGGTGTGACGACGCCGGTCGGCGGGGTCCCGGGTCCGCTCGATCAGACCCTGGCGCTCCAGGAAGTCGACCACCGAGACGGCGTTCCGCGGGTCGACGCCGATCAGCTCGGCGAGGCGCTGCTGGTGGGTGGTCTTGAGGTTGTCGAGGGTCATGAGGGCGCCGTAGTGATGCGGCGTCATCCCGTGCTCCGCGAGCATGCGCGCCCATCGCCGCCGCGACTCGGCACCGAGCCACGCCAGCAGGTAGCCGGTGCTGGCCCGAAGCTCGGGCGGTGGAACGGGAGCGCCCTTTTCGGATCTTCCTCCTTCATCCGCCATGCGGGCGATCATACGCCTTTGCGGACATGGAGCATGATAGTCATACTTTATGGCTAATTAGCCTGAGCGTCCGGCTCGGCGGCCTGGAGAGGTCATAAGGGGACGGACCCGCGACAAGGACGTCCCTCGGGCGCTACCGTCAGCACTGACGATCAGTGAGATCGATCACAACGGAACAACGCGGAGCGGACGATGGCCCCTCATCCCCCGGCGCTACCCGTCGCAGGCCGGCCCGCCGCCGACCGGCATCCCGGCCCCGGCCTGCTGCTCGTCCTCCCGGCCGCCGTGCTCGCGCTCGTCTCGCTGGTCGTCCCGACCGGTCAGACCATCGTGCGCAGCTTCCAGGACTCACGGTTCCTCAGCTCCTCCCATCGATTCGTGGGCCTGGACAACTACGGCACCGTGCTGAAAGAGGGCGACTTCTGGCGCGCGCTGGGCTTCTCGATCGGGATCGCCATCGTCCCGATCATCGTGGCGGTCCTGGTCGCCCCGGCGCTCGCCGCCGCCCTCGACCAGGCCGGCACCTGGCCCCGCCGGGTCGGCCGCGTGCTGATGTCGCTGCCGCTCGTGGTCTTCTCCCCCGTGGCGGTCGCCGTCGCCTGGCACATGGGGCAGGCGACCGGCAAGGGCGGCATCGCCACGATCTTCGGCCGGATCGACACCCCCGACAAGGCGGCGACCGTCATCCCGTTCATCACGGCGGCGGCGCTGTTCGGCGCGGTGTGCGGCCTGGCGCTGCTCGTCTTCCTGCCCGTCCTGCGCGCCCGCGCCGAGGGCCGGCGGATCACCCCGGCGATGCTCGCGGTGGGGGCGATCGTCGTGCTGGCCGCCGCCGCGACGAGCCTGCAGGCGTTCACGTTCTCCGGGGTGATGGGCGACTCGAGGAAGTCGGAGACGCTCACCGGCCTGCAGTACACCGCGGCGCTCCGCATCGCGAATTTCGGCCTCGCGTCGGCCATCGCCACCATCACCGGCCTGATCCTCGCGGTCCTCGGGGTGGGAGCCACCGTCATCGCGATCAGGACCGGCCTGGGGATCAAGCTCGCCCCGGCCCCGCCGCGCGGGGCGCCGGAACCGGGCCCGCGCCCGGACGCCGCCCGCTCGGTGATCGCGATCCTGGCCGTGGTCGTGGTCCTCATCTTCACGGTTCTGGGCTTGTGGCCCTGGCTGTCCGCGCTGTTCTCCAGCGGGCACGGCTCCTCGTCCGGGGCGTCCACCGGCAAGATCTACCTGAACACCTGGGTCCCGCCGCTGCTGAACGCCCTCGTCTCCGTCTTCGTGGCGTTCCTCGCGGCGCTGGGCATCGGCGGCCTGCGCCCGCTCGGCCGTCGTAGCGAGCTGCTGCTCCTGCCGTTCGCGCCGTGGCTGTTCGTCGGCATCGGCCCGCTCAGCGTCACCGGCTACGAGAACGAGCGGAGCCTGCACCTTCTCGACAAGTTCACGTCGCTGTTCTCGCCGATCTGGGTGAGCGTCCCGGCGCTCCTCATCCTGACGCTCTTCTGCCGGCGCCACGCGGTCCGCTGGCGGGCGCAGCGCGCCACCGGCGCCCCGGCCGCGCCGTCGTTCTTCGCGACGGTCATCGTCCCGGCACTCCCCCTGGCCGGCCTGCTCGTCGGAGCGATCACCCTGATCGGCGCGCAGGGCGTGCTCTGGCCGAGCATCGTGGGCGTCAGCGCCGGCAACCGGACCGCGCCGGTCGAGCTGCTGATCCGCGTGGGCCAGTTCTTCACCGCCAACGCCCAGGTCGGGCTCACGACGCCCATCGTCGCGGTGATTCTGATGTTCATCGCACTGGCGGCGCTGCAGATCTTCTACCTGGACCGGCTCGTCATCACCACCGGCCCGGACGAGGAGACCGTGCGCATCGCGGGGACCGCCCAGCCGGGCTGGCCCGCCCCGATCCCCGCCCTAGCCGGCCCGGGCCTGCCACCGCCCTCCGGCCCACCGGCCTCGTACGCTCCCCCGCCCGGCTACGCCCCTCCCGTGGGCTACGGCCCGCCGTCACCGTACGGCCCGCCCCCGGGATACGCGCCGCCGCAGGGCTATGGACCACCACCCGGGTACGGGCCGCCGCCCCAGGCCCCCGCGTCTCCCGACACGACTTCGGCCGATCCATCCGACTCTGAGTCCGGCTCCACACCCGACCACGGCAGCGAGGAGGCGTCCTCTCCCCGGAATGAGGAAGATCCTCGTCCCGACGAGACCTCCGCCGACGACCCGCCACGCGCCACGGACGGCTGAGGCCTCCGGCGCGCCCCTTCATCCCGAGGCCGACCGCCGGCGCGCCCCGGCTTTCGATACCGGCGGAAACCGGGCCGCCGGCGGCGAAACCGCTGGTCCAGCTGACACTGCCGGTTTGACCGGGCGTCGGTCGAGCGATCACCATGACGGCGTGAGCCAACCGTCTCCTGAGCGGGCCCCCTCCCGAAAGCGCCGGGACGCGGCACCGAGCATCAGGGACGTCGCGGCGGCGGCCGGCGTCTCCTATCAGACGGTGTCCCGGGTCCTCAACGACTCGCCGAGAGTGCGGCCGGTGACCAGGCACCAGGTGATGGACGCGATCGAACGGCTGGGTTATCGGCCCAACCGCGCGGCCCGCGCGCTCGGCTTCGGGCGGGCCCGCGCCGTCACGGTCGTCACCTCGAACACGACGCTGTACGGCTACGCCGCCACGCTTCAGGGCATCGAGGAGGCCGCCCGCGAAGAGGGGCTCGCCGTCGGCGTCCAGGTGATCGAGTCCGCCCGCTCCGGCGACATCCGGCAGGCCGTCGAGCACGTCAGCGACCCGAGCGTGGGCGGCGTGGTGGTGATCGCCTTCGACGCCGCAGGAATGGAGTTGCTGCGTCAGCTCCCCGGCGACGTCCCGGCGGTCGCGGCGGTCGAGCCGGGTGCTCTCGCCGAGGCCGGGCGGACGACGATCTGCCTGGACGAGCAGCAGGCGTCCGCCGACGCGACCCGGCACCTGCTGTCGCTCGGGCACCGTACGGTGCACCACGTGGCGATCCCCTCCGAAGCCGGGACGCGAGGACGCGAGGCGGGGTGGCGGCACGCCCTGCTGGAGGCGGAGGCTCCGGTCCCGGAGATCGTGGCCGCCGGGTGGGACGCCCGATCGGCGTACGAGGCAGGATGCGCGCTGGCCGCCGACGACGCGGTGACGGCGATCCTGTGCGGCAACGACGACACCGCGATGGCCGTACGTCGTGCCCTGTACGACGCGGGCCGGGACGTTCCCGGCGACGTCAGCCTCGTCGGGTTCGACGACGTTCCCGGCTCGGCGTACTGGATTCCGGCCCTGACCACCATCCGCATGGACTTCGCGGGCTGGGGGCGGGCCTGCCTCGCCGCCCTGGCGGCCGAACTCGACGGCCGGCCACGTCCGGAGATCGCGCTGACCTCCCCGAACCTGGTCGTCCGGGAGTCGACCGCCCCACCTCGGGCGACGCGTTAGACATCCGCTTGTAACAAGACGGTAACGGGACCTTCCATTTCGAAATGTGACCGGTCACACTCATCCGCATGTGACCGGTCACATATCTGGTCGATCGGGCAGCCGATCGGCCGGTGACCGGCCCTGACGACCTTTAGCAGAGCGACGAAACAGCCGATCGGCGTCTCCATGGCGGGCACACCCGCCGAGCGCCGATGGCGCCCGGCACCGCGATCCGAGCGGCCAGGTGCCCGGTCTTCCCGGCGACCCCGCGAAGACAGGCCCCGATCCCTTGTCCTCCCACCGGCATGAGAAGGAGCAGCAGTTGAGCGCGTTCGACGACGGAACGAGCATCACGTGGGGGCACTCGGCGTTGTCCCTCGTCGTGGACGTCACCCCGGGACGGCCGGTGAGCGTGCGCACGATGACGCCCGGCCACGCCGGCCCTCCCCCGGGCCCCACGGCGCAGCCGCTGGTGGAGATCCTCACCGCCGGTACGGGACGGGACGCCATATCGCAGCGGTTCTCCGAGACCACGATCGGCCGCCGCCTGGAATTCGCCGGCAGTGAGCGGTCCCGGGACGGCAGGTGGCACCTGCTGCGCATCGCGTTGCGAGACGAGCCGACGGGCCTGCGGGGCGAGGTCACGCTCCGCTCGGCCGACGGCGTGAGCGCGGTACAGAGTCAGGTCCGCGTGACCAATCACGGCGACCGGCCGGTCCTGCTGCTGGGCGTGTCGTCGTTCTCCGCCGGATTCCTCGGCCATCCGGTCGATCGGCTGGACCTCGTACGCGGGTCCGGCGAGTGGATCGGCGAGGGCCGATGGAGCCGTCGCCCCTTCCGGGAGATCGCGGTCGACCTCAACCTGCCGTTCCACGGGCAGAACGGCCGCGGGCGGTTCGCGGCCATCAGCACCGGCGCCTGGTCCACCGCCGACGTCCTGCCGACCGGCGGCCTGATCGACCGGGAGGGCGGAGACGCCTGGCTGTGGCAGATCGAGCACAACGGCGCGTGGCGCTGGGAGACCGGTGAACGTCTCGACGGCGCCTACGTCGCGCTGCTCGGCCCGACCGATCTCGACCACCAGTGGCAGCACGACCTTCAGCCCGGCGGATCCTTCACCACCGTTCCGGTGTCGGTCGCCGTCTCCGGCGAGGGTCTGCACGGCGCGGTCGCCGCGCTGACGGCCCACCGGCGCGCCCTCGTGCGGCCGCACCCCGACCGCGACGCCCTCCCGGTCGTGTTCAACGACTACATGAACACTCTGAGCGGCGACCCGACCACCGCGAAACTGCTTCCGTTGATCGATGCGGCGGCCGGCGCCGGCGCCGAGGTGTTCTGCGTCGACGCCGGCTGGTACGGCGACGGCAACTGGTGGGACAGCGTCGGCGCGTGGGAGCCGTCCCAGGCACGGTTCCCACGCGGGATCGAAGAGGTCCTCGCCCACATCCGGCGGCGGGGGATGGTGCCCGGGCTGTGGCTGGAACCCGAAGTGATCGGTGTCCGCAGCCCGATCGCCGACAAGCTGCCCGAGGAGGCGTTCCTGCAGCGCGGCGGCGTACGGGTGGTCGAGCACGGCCGCTACCACCTGGACCTGCGGCACCCCCGCGCCGTCGCGCACCTGGACGAGACGATCAACCGGCTGGTCGAACAGCTCGGCGTCGGCTACTTCAAACTCGACTACAACATCGACCCCGGCGTCGGCACCGACCGCGACGCCGACAGCGCGGGGGCGGGCCTGCTGGCCCACAACCGCGCCCACCTGGCCTGGCTGGACGGTGTCCTGGACCGGCATCCAGGCCTCATCCTGGAGAACTGCGCGTCCGGGGCGATGCGCATGGACTACGCGATGTTGTCGCGGATGCAGCTGCAGTCGACCAGCGACCAGCAGGACTTCCTGCGCTACCCGCCGATCGCCGCCGCGGCGCCGATGTCGCTGCTGCCCGAGCAGGCCGGCAACTGGGCGTACCCGCAGCCGGAGATGAGCGACGAGCAGATCGCCTTCACCTTGTGCACCGGCCTTCTCGGTCGCCTCTACCTGTCCGGCCACCTCGACCGGATGACGGACCGGCAGCTCGCCTCCGTACGGGACGCCGTCGCCGTCCACCGCGACATCCGGGCCGAACTGGCGGCGGCCACGCCGCTGTGGCCGCTGGGCCTGCCCGGCTGGTCGGATCCGTGGCTCAGCCTGGCGCTGCGCCGCGGCGACACGACGTACGTGACCGTCTGGTACCGGGGCGGGACGACCGACGACGCGGTGCTGTCCCTGCCGCACCTGGCGGGCGCCGACGTGGAGATCGACACGCTCTTCCCCCGCCATCTCCCCTCCTTCGGGCGGCACTTCGATGCCCGGACCGGCCGGTTGTCCATCCAGGCACCCGACACCGAAACGGTCGCCGCACGCCTCATTCGCATCCGCCCTACCAGCAAGAACAGCATCTGAACCGCTAGATTGACCGCTCTGCCACAGCAGGGCGGGGTCCCCCTCCCGAAAAGGATCTGCGATGAAGAGAAGGACCCTCCTCGGTGTGGCGGCGACGCTCGCGCTGAGCCTGGCCGCCACCGCCTGCAGCGACCCCGGTGCCGGCTCCTCGTCTGGTGGCACTGCCGCGGCGACCTGGACGGACCCCTCGGCCAAGCTCGCCGGCGTCAACCTGACGATCTGGGCCGCCCAGAACAGCAACACCGTGCCCAAGCAGGTCATCGACGCCTTCCACACCGCGACGGGCGCCACCGTCAAGGTCGTCACCATCCCCGACCCGTACGAGCAGGGCGTGCAGACGAAGGTCGCCACCGGCGACAAGCCGGACCTGGCGTTCTGGCAGCCGACCGCGTCCATGCTGACGGCGATCAACGCGAAGGCCAATCTTCAACCGCTCACCGGCGCCCCCTGGCTGTCGAAGCTCTCGCCCGCCCTCAAGGACATGACCGGGCTCCTCGACAACACCCGCTACGCCGCGCTGATCACCAGCCCGGCGGTCGAAGGCGTCTACTACAACAAGGAGGTCTTCGCCGCCAACGGGATCACCCAGACGCCGAAGAACTTCGACGAGATGATCGCCATCGCACGCAGGCTCAAGGCCAAGGGTGTCACCCCGTTCTACGAGATGGGCGGCGACAAGTGGGCCACCCAGTGGTGGGTTCAGGTCCAGCTCGCCGACGCCGCGAAGAGCGGGCTCTGGGACCGGATCAACACGAAGAAGGAGACGTTCACCGGCCCGACCGTGCTGGGAGCGATCAAGAAGTACAAGTCCCTGATCGACGAAGGACTGTTCAACTCCAACATCAAGACCGCGAAGTTCGAGGACCAGGGCAAGGCGCTGCTCGGCGGCACGGCCGCCATGGCCATGCAGGTGAACTCCTTCTTCGGCGAGCTGCAGGCGAGCGCGGACACCGCCACCCTCGACAAGAAGATCGGGTTCTTCCCGATCTCACCGTCCGGGAACGTCGGCACGTACATCCCGGACCAGTCCAACGCCCTGGTCGCGTTCAAGACCGGCGACACCAAGCGTGAGGCGGCCGCCCGGCAGCTGCTGTCCTTCTGGATGGGCCCCGACTACAAGAACTTCATCACCACCCAGAACACCGTGTCGCTGGAGCCCTCCGTGCCGAACCCGGCGGGTGTGCCGCAGGCCCTGCTGGCCGTGCACGCCTCCCTGCCCACCTCGGTCGGCTCGATGCAGGCCCTCGCCGTCGCCAACCCCGACCTGTACCTCAACCTCTCCGACATGATCGCCGGAAAGATGTCGCCGGAGAAGGTGGCCTCGACCACCCAGGACCAGTTCGCGCAGCTCGCCAAGGCCGCCGGGGCACCTGGCTTCTGATCACTCGTCCCTCGGAGGTGCCGGAGCCGCACTCCGGCACCCCCTCCGCGAAGGAGTCCGACACGTGCACTCGGTCAAGGAAAGAGCCGTGCGGGAGACGCCGACCACGCTTCAGGCGCCTCGTCAGCGGCGACGCGGCCGCGGCAACGCGCATCGCACGCATCCGATGTGGTTCCTGGCGCCGGCGTTCCTCATCCTGCTGGTCTTCTTCTTCGTGCCCACGCTGTTCAACTTCATCTACGCCTTCACCGACTGGTCCAGCTTCAAGAGCGCGATCCGCCCGGTCGGAGTCGCCAACTTCCGGGACCTGCTCTCCGACGGCACCCTGCTGCGCGCGCTCCGCATCACCGTCGTCTACGCGGTCCTGGTGGCCGTCTTCCAGAACGTGTTCGGCTTCGTGCTGGCGGTCCTGCTCGAGCGCGACACCGTCGTGAACCGCTTCGCCCGGGTCTTCTTCCTCATCCCGGTGCTGATGTCCGCGCTCGCCGTCGGCTACATCTTCCAGGCGCTGCTCAAGCCCGACGGCAGCATGAACCGGCTCCTGGGCCTCGTACTGGGGCACCACGTCGGCTATCCGTGGCTCGGGGACACGACCTGGACGATCGTCACCGTCTCGGTGATCCACGCCTGGAAGTGGATGGGCCTGTCCATGCTCATCTACCTCGCCGGCCTCAAGACCATCCCGGCGGAGATCACCGAGGCGGCGCGCATCGACGGCGCCTCCCGCTGGCGGATGTTCTGGTCGGTCCGGTTCCCGTTCCTGGCCCCCGCCGTCACCTTCAACGTCTCCACCGCGCTCCTCGGCTCGATGAACGGATTCGACATCGTTCAGGCCACCACCGGCGGCGGCCCCGCCCGTACGACGGAGATCCTCAACATCTTCATCTTCCGGACCTTCGGCCAGGGGCTGTTCGCCCAGGCCACCACCATGAGCCTGATGCTGTTCCTCGTCGTGGCGCTCATGGCCTTCCCCGTCATCGCCATCCTGCGCAAGCGCGAGGAGATCCTTTGAACGCCGTCACCTCACGTGGTACCAGGCTCAGCGATGCGTCGATCTGGCGACGGCTGCAGCCGTTCTGCGCGATCGCGCTCGTCGCGGTCCTGATCGGGATCCCGCTGTGGCTGGTCGTCGCGACCGCCGCCAAGTCCCAGGGCGAGGCGCTGACGCCGAACCTGTCGCCGCCGAGTCACTGGCGGCTGTTCCACAACCTGGCGGAGGTCTGGCACCAGGGCCGGATCCCCACGGCGTTCTTCGGCAGCCTTCTGGTCGTCGTCCCGTCCGTGGTGGGCGTCCTCGTCCTGGGATCGATGGCCGCCTGGATCCTGGCCCGCCGGGCCACCCGCCTCACCGCGATGCTGTACGCCCTCGGCATCAGCGGCATCGTGCTGCCGCCCGCCGTCGTCACCCTGGTCCTGCTGCTGCGCCAGTTGGGCCTGGCCGGCAGCGCGGTCGGGATGATCGGTGTCTACATGGGCATCTACCTGTCCACCGTGATCTTCTTCGTGACCGGTTTCGTCCGTACGATCCCGGCCTCCCTGGAAGAGGCCGCGCAGATCGACGGCGCCGGGCCGGTACGGGTGTTCGTGCGCGTCGTGCTCCCGCTGCTGCGGCCGGTGCTCGCGACCGCGACCATCCTGATCTGCCTGTACGTGTGGAACGACGTCTTCTACGCGTTCTTCGTCATCGGCGGCCGCATCGACACCCTGCCGCTCAACCTGTTCCAGGTCGCCAGCGCGGGCCTGTACCTCAACAACTGGCACCTCATCTTCGCGTACGTGATCCTCATGAGCCTCCCGCTGATCGCCGTGTTCGCCGTCGCCCAGCGGAAGATCATCTCCGGAATCACCAGCGGGGCCGTGAAGTAGCCCTATACCGGCCTCACCCGGTGCGTGTCCCGGGCTCAAGCATGTGGGTTGATCTCGGCTGTGGTCAGATCCGCGAGTCGTTGTGCGGTGTTGAAGTGGGGGGTGAGACGGGTCTTGGTCATGGCGAAGGAGGTGCCGGTGGCGGTGTCCGCATAGACGTAACTGCCGCCACCACCGACCCAGCCGAACGTGGTGGGTGCCTCGTCCGGCCGGGTACCGATGCGGCCGAGCGGATAGCCCAGGGCCATCCGCGCGTGGTTACCGAAGACCTGGTCGGTGCCCTCGAAGGCCACCGCCGTCAATTCCTCGAGCCGGCGTGAATCGATGAGCCGACCGTCGAGGACCGCGGCGTTCATGGCGGCGATTCCCCGCGCGGTGAAGGTGCCGACCGACGGGATGTCCGCTTGCAGGATCTCGTGGCTGTTGCCCATGGCCGCGGTCGGTCGCAGTTCCCAGGGCGCGAGAATGGCGTCGCCGTCAGGTGGGGCGACCGGGAGCGGTGCGGCGTCTTCGAGCCGTGCCAGCCGGGCCAGGTCGGTTCGGGGCACACCGAAGTACAGGTCACCGTCGATGCCCAGGGGCACGGTGACCCACTCATGGAGGAGCTGCCGCATCGGCTTGCCGGTGGCCCGGCGGGCGACCTCGCCGACGAGGAAGCCGAAGGTGAACGCGTGGTATCCCGTCTCGGTCCCGGGCCGCCACCGCGGTTCGGCCTCGGCGATCGCGCTGCAGACCCGCGACCAGTCGGTCAGGTCGGCAGGGCCGATGCCACGAGGCATCGCCGGCACCCCGACCGAGTGTGTGAGCACGTGCCGAAGAGTCGCGGTCGCCTTGCCGTGGGCACCGAACTCCGGCCACAGGTCGACCACTGGTGTGTCGTACCCGACGGCACCGGTCCTGACGAGCAGGTGAGCGATCAGCGCCGTCATGACCTTGCCGGCGGAGAAGCTGAAGAACGGGGTCTCGGGGGTCACCCTGCGCCCGGTCCGGCCGTCGGCGACGCCGGCGACGGCGTCGACGACAAGAGCACCGTGGTGGTGAACGGCGACCTGCAAGCCGGTTTCGGCTCCGGTATCGACGAGTTCGTCGAGGACGCTCTGAACCTTTTGCTGCAGTGAGGGCATCGCCGTCACCCGCTCGGCCACGTGTAGCGAGTCTCGCTGGACGTCGGCAGCTTGCCGAAGGCGAATCCGACGGTCGGCGCGACTCGATACAGCTTGACGTCGCCGGCGATGACGGCCTCGCCCAACCGGTACCAGACACCCTCGGGGCTGGTCAGATGCGCGCCGTACTTCTGCTCGAAGTCCGCGGCGGCCTGTTCACGCTCGGAGCGCTCATCCACCACGGATGCGACACCCTCGATGACGACATCCATACCGGTCAAGGCATTCGTGCCGGTCGTCAGCACGCAGCGGGGATTACGCTCAAGATTCCGCGCCTTGCGCTCCTGAGCACCCGTGGTGAAGCACAGGCCGCCCAGACTCCAAGCCGCCAACAACGGCGTCACGTGCGGTCGCCCGTCAGGCCGCACCGTAGAGAGCCAGAACACCTCCGCCTCACCGAGGACCGCCAACGCCGACGCCCACGGCGTCGCCTGCGCGCCCGGAGACGAGAACGGCCCCAGCACGACATCCGGTTCGCTGTCGAACATGTCACATCCTTAGGTCAATGAGGCATGCTCAGCCAACCGACGCTGGTGAAGCAGCGGCAGCAAGCCGGCCCATCATGCCTCCGTGTCTACGTGCCGTCCTGATGATGACTTGAACTCGCCGAGAAACTCATCGGTCCGCGCACGTACCAGCAACCGTCGGACGCCTGCACCGCTCGCGCCCCTCACCAACCGGCTCCCGCCTCCTCGCGGGAGATCGCGGACCCCGGCGTCCTGGCCCCCTCCCGGGGTCGGCTTTCACTGTCTCCGACGCTGCGAGTCGTGGTCGTGGCCCCGGCTGTCCTCGGGCGTGAAGGGCTGATGGGCCTCGTGGCAAGAACAGGTGTCAGCTGTCCGCAGAGGAGGGTCACGTTCATGAGCGGAACACCGCATGGGCTTTGAATCCGACCGATGCCTGACTCCCCGCGCGCCTGGAAGGTTTCGGGATGAGGACGCGGCGGTGATTCAGGCGTCCTGGGAGGCCCCCGAACGCTTCGCCGAGATCTACGACGCGTATTTCGTGGAGATCCACAAGTATGTCGAGCGCCGGTTGGGTCGGGACATCGCCGATGATCTCGCGGCTGAGACGTTCGTTGCCGCGTTCCGGCAGCGTCAGCGCTATGACCGCGCTCGCGGCGATGCGCGTGCCTGGCTGTACGGGATCGCCACCAACTTGATCAGGCGGCATCGGCGCCGGGAGGTCGCCGCGTACAAGGCGCTCGCCCGAGCCGGTGCGGCGGAGAGCGTTGAGGTCCATGAGGACGGGCCGGACGCCCGGATCGTCGCGTTGGGGATGCGGCCACAGCTCCTCAAGGCACTCGCACGGCTGAGTCCCGGCGATCGCGACGTCGTGTTGATGGTGGCTCTCGCGGAGCTCTCCTACGAGCAGGTCGCCACGGCGCTCGACATCCCGTACGGGACCGTGTGCTCCCGATTGAACCGCGCCAGGCGAAAACTGCGCGAGGCACTGGGACCCAATGACCCATTCGAGGAGGAGTAAGCGATGGATGAGTTGCAGATGCTTCGCCAGGCACTGCCGGAAGCGCAGGGTCCGAGTCCCGAGGTCGTCGCCACCGGCCGCGCGCTGCTGACCTCGAACCAGAACGCCGTACGACCGGGCGGTCGGCGAGGCCGCCGAGTCTGGATGGCCGGCCTTGCGGCCACGGCCGTCGGCGCCGCGGCGCTCGTGGCCGTTTTCGGCGTGGGTGGACCGGCGGACCGGTCGTCCAAGGATCAGCCGATGAGCGCGCGGCAGATCCTGCTGGCGGCTGCGACCACGTCCGAGGGACGACCATCCACGACGGGCCGCTACTGGCACGCCGAGATCCGTAACGTCCCCGAACCCGTCACCGTCGAACACGGCCGCATCCGGTACCGGCTTGCCATGACCGTCGACCAGACCAACGTCTGGATCGCACGGTCGCCCAAAGATCTCAGCTGGTATCTGCAAGGCGGCGACCCGACCTTCACCGCCCCGACCCCGGCCGACGCTGCCGCATGGCGCCGCGACGGCTCCCCGACGGTGTTCATCAAAGCCAAGCCCCGCCCTGAATGCTGTGGCCCGATGTCGGACGGTCCGGATGATTCGGAGGTGCTGCGGCCATGGCCGGCGGGGAAAGCGGCTCCTCATGGGTGGCGCCTGGCCACCGAAAGCACCCTGCCGGGCCGTTATGTCAAAGGCCCGCGCAGCATTCTCCTCGGCGAATCCCGCCACAAGGTCTCGGTAACGGACGTCATGGCTCTGCCGACCGAGCCGGCCCGGCTCAAGGCTCGTCTACAAGCGCTCGCAGATCCGGCCGCGTTGAAGAGTTTCGGCCGTACGCCGACCGAAGGAATGTACGACGCCGTCCGGGATCTGCTCATCCTCGCACCAGCACCGCCGAAGGTCCGGGCAGCGGCGTTCCGCCTTCTCGCGACGTTCCCGGGGATCAATACGCTGGGCAAGGAACGGGATCCGCTCGGCCGTGAGGGAATCGGCCTCATCGTCACCGACCCGAGCTTCCGCCAGGGTGGTTCATATCAGGACCGGTTCATCATCGACCCCGCCACTGCGAATATCCTCGCGGTCGGAAATCAGAACGCTCCCGGAAATCACAACGCCTACACCCCGGTCAGCGCCCGATGGACCAACACCGCTCCCACGCTGCCCGCGCAGCGCGTACCGGACAGACAACCGTGACCATTGGCGGCTCCCGCCCGGTCGACACGGTCGTCGCCGCCTCCGCTCGCCGCCCGAGCCGGGCGCGGAACGACCCGCCATGGCTGTCAGGAGCCCGGCTCCGATTGCCGGCACCCCGGCCGTTACGAGGGGAGTCTGCGGGTGTTCCGGATATCGGGGCGCTCGGCGTACAGGCCGGCGGCGCCGCCGCTCCTGACGGTGATGATGCCGTCGGTGACAGATCCGATGAAGTCCGCGTCGCCGGAGATCGGGATGCGGCCGAGGATCCTGCCGGTTCGGCCGTCGAAGACGATGAACTCGTAGACGGCCGTGTCGTTCCGGGGGACCTCGGACACGATGTAGACCCGGCCATCGGCCACGGCGAGGCTCTCGCCGTCCTGGGGGAGGTGGCCGGATTCGGGAATCGGGGTGCGCCACAGCTCCCCGCCGGTGGCCGGATCGAATCCGCAGATGGCGTTGTCCTTCTTGTCCGCACAGAGGCTGACCTGGAACCCGTCGTCCAGGGCGGCCGCGGTCTGATCCTTCCATCGCCGCTTGGCCACGATCCGGCCGGTCGCCGGGTCAAGAAGGCCGGTCGTGTCACCGACCGCCACTGCCAGCCGACCGTTGACGACTCCGAGGGCCTTGACCATACGGTCTGGGTCCGACGCCCCGGCGGACAACTGTGAGACGCGCAGCGCCCACCGTGTGGCTCCAGTCGCCGGGTCGAACCCGACCAGTGCCTTGTCCCGCGCGTCATAGTTGTTACAGGCGACGGCGAGGGTACCCGGCGTCACGGCCACGTGGGCGAAGATGCTCTCGTACGGGCAGGTGCCAGGCCACTTCTCCATCCAGCGCACCTTGCCGGTCGTACGGGAGATTCCAGCCATTCCGTCGCGGCCGATGAACGCCAGCGTCGCCGCGTCGGCGTCCGGCACAACGGACTCGTCGTCACCGATGTCGGGCACCTCTCCGGACCACCGGACCTTGCCCGAACGGATGTTGATCTTCACCAGCTCGTCGCCCGTCGACTGGAGGAAGACATCGCCCGTCGAGCGATCGACGCCCACCGGCGCCCGCTTGCTCCTCGTGAAGCGCCAGTAGACCCTGCCCGTGACAATGTCGACGGCGCGCACCCCGTCACCGGCGGGCACGATCGCGAGCCCGCCGTAGACCACCGTGGACCTGCGGACGGACGCCACCCGTTGCGCCGAGTGCACGGGTGGCTGCGCCGCCACCGGCTGAGGGAACCGCCCGTACGGCCCGCGCATGCCGTCGTCGAACATCGCCCAGAGACGAGGCGCACCCCAGAACGCCAGGACGACGGCGATCAGTGCCGCCACGACCGCGTACGGCCGCCACCGTCGCCCCCTCCTGACCGCCGGTTCGTCGACCGTCCACGACATGACGGTCTCCACCCGTGGTGCGGTCGATGGGCGGGTACGCGGTTCGCCGTCGTCGGTCATCGGTGGTCCAGTCTCCGTGGTGAGCTTTGGGAGAGGTCAGGTCGAAGCCAGGTGATCTTAGACGTCTCCCCTATCCGGGAAGGTTCCGGACCGTTTGCGACCGACCACCTGATGACTACTCAGACCAGGCGCACTCCCAAACGTCTCCACACGCGTGCATCTCCGCACGCTCCATCAGGTGGTTGGGATCGCCCTCGTCGGGTTCGGCCTAGCGGCGCGAGTCGGCGAGCGCGTCCACCGCGTCCACGATGGCCCGGGCCTCGGCCAGGACCCGCGCGCCCGCCGGGGTCAGGGTGACCCGCCGGCTGGTGCGCTCGAACAGCCGGACGCCCAGTTCACGCTCCAGATTCTGGATGTGCCGGCCGAACGGTTGGGCGCCGATGTAGTGCTGCTGCGCGGCGCGGCCGAAGTGCAACTCCTCCGCGAGCGTGATCGCATAACGAAGTGACCTAATGTCCATGATTCACCTCCATAACTCATAAAAGACGCCGGTCACTGCGGCTTGCTTTCGGATCACGGACTGAAAGCGCTCATCAATCCCACCGAGGCCGCCATCAAAACTACGGCCAGCGCTCCCACGCGCCTGTTCATCGGATCGCCGGCGCGTACGTGGAGCAGTAGCGCCCCGGCCGCCCCGGCCGCCATGTACGCTGCCGCGGCAAACGCCAGCGGCCAGAATGCCAGCCCCGAGATCAGGATGGCAGCACAAATGAGTTCCGACGCCCCAAGCCACCGATAAGCGATATAAGGAATGCCGAACCGCTCCGCGTCGGACCTTATAGGCGGATACCCAGCGATCCGGAGCGATCCCACGACAACGAGAAATATGGCGAGTATTATTGTCAGAGTAATAGACAAGGCCTGCAACTGAAGGGGCCTTTCGGTGATATTCTCCGCGCATCGAAAAGACCGAAGACGCTGATATGGCCATCGTCGGTGTTGTAGTGAGAAGGTCCTACGGGGAAACTTCAGCGCGAGACCGCACGACTGCGGCCTTGGTCTCTTCGGCGATCAGGTGAGCGTTCAGCGCCGCCGCAGCCGCGGCTCCCTGCGCCGCCGAGGTGATCAGCTGGGCTTGGATGTCATGAACGTTGCCCGCCACCCAGACACCCTCGACCGGCGTCGCACCAGTCGGATCCGCCTCATAGGCTGCTCCGACGGCACTGCCCAGGGGGTGGGCGATCGGTTTCAGCCCGAGACTCTCGAGTACCGGCGATGCGGCGACCATGCGCGGAGCCACCACGATCGCCTCACGGGCGATGAGGTTGCCGTCTGTGAGTCGTGCGCCGCGCAGTCGGTCGTCCGTGATCTCGAGCCGCTCGACGACGCCGGGGACCACCTGGATTCCACGGGCGACGAGTTGCTCGAGCTGATCGGGTGTCGGCATCGTGGTGGTGTGCGTCAGCAGCATCAGGTCGTCGGTCCACTGCCGGAACAGCAGAGCCTGATGGATCGCCATCGGGCCGCCGGCCAGCACTCCGATCGCGCGTCCGCGAATCTCCCAGCCATGGCAGTAAGGACAGTGCACAACGTCTTTGCCCCAGCGCTCGCGTACCCCTGGCACCTCGGGCAGTTCGTCGGTAAGCCCGCTGGTCACCATCAGCCGCCGGGCCCGGATCACGTCACCGTCTTCGGCGGTGACTTCGAAAGCGGTATCACTTCTGCGGGCGGACACCGCTTTGCGCGACAGCACCAAGCCGCCGTAGCGCACCAGTTCCCGGCGGCCGACGGCGAGTAGTTCGCCGGGAGGTGCTCCGTCGCGGCTCAGGAAACCGTGGACCGCTTTGGCCGGCCGGTTGCGGGGGTGCCCCGCGTCGAAGACGACTACTGAGCGCAGAGCACGCGTCAAAGTGATCCCGGCGCTCAGACCGGCGGCACCACCGCCGATCACGGCTACGTCATACTGCGCGCCTCGTGGGTCTTCCGTTGATGACATGCCCGTGATCTTGATCGTGAGGCCGGCCGGCTTGCAATCGATGTTGCAGATCGGCAAGCTGAGCGCCCATGGACATGGACGCCTCGCACGTACTCGCGGACGTAGGGCGTCGGTTGCGTTCGCTACGACATGGCCGGGACATGAGGCTCGCCGAACTTGCGGAGGCCACCGGCATATCAGAGAGCACATTGTCTCGACTGGAGACCGGGCGCCTACGGCCGACGTTGGCGCAGTTGGTCCCATTGGCCCGTGTGTACGACGTCACGCTCGATGATTTGGTCGGCCTTCCCGACTCCGAGCGCCAGGACAAGCGCATGCCGGTGATCCACCGTCACGGAGCGGTGTTCGTCCCGCTTACCCGACGCCCAGGCGGAATCCAGGCGTACAAGATGTTTTCCCCGGCCCGGCACACGCTGCCTCCACCCGACCCATGCAGCCACAAAGGTTTCCAGTGGCTATACGTCCTCAGCGGCCGGCTACGCGTCCTGTTGGGTGATCAGGATTTCGTGCTGAAACCCGGCGAATCCGCGGAGTTCGACACAGGTGTACCGCACTGGATGGGGCACGCGGACCATGAGTCGATCGAACTGCTCATGCTTTTTGGACCAGAGGGCGAACGAGCCAAACTGATGGCGCGCGCCGAAGCGCTCAAAAAAGCCCATTCTTGGCAGAGCTGGAGCGCATAGCACGCCCCGCATCCAAGTGATTTCGAAGTCGGCCGCTCAAATCCGCGCCCATACCCACTTGCCTCCCTGGTCAGGGGTCGGTGTGCAGCCCCACGCGGTGGCGGCGGCGGCCACGAGGAGCAGGCCGCGTCCGCCGTTGTGGTCGAAGTCGTCGTCGTCCAGGTCGGCGAGCGGGTCGGATCCGACCTCCGGGAGTTCGGGGGACGGGTCCCAGACGGAGAGGACGCTTCCCTCGCCGTCCCGAGTGATCATCACTTTGATGAGTTTCCCGGGTGCGGCCTTGACCGCGTTGGTCGCGAGTTCGGAAATGATCAGTTCGGCGTCGGAACACCGGTCGTGCCGGCCGAACTCACCGATGACTATCGAGACCCATCGGCGAATGGCGGGAACGGTGCTCTCGGTAGCCGTGAACGACAGCGCCTGGGACGCCGGAAGGTGATCCATGGGCCATGCCTGTCATCTCTCGACGCGGCTCTCGCCGGCCGAATCCTCCGTTGACCCGCTAATCGTCGTACCGCATTGTTACTCTCTGCATCAGCTTCATATCCACACGTGAGCGGGCTCCGCCTTGTGGACACCGAATGGATGCGAACAATGCCAAAACCCCCCAAAGCCCTAACGCCGGATCAGAGCCTCACGGCCTACTTCGGCTTCGAGGTGCGCAAGCATCGCGAGTACGTGAAGCTCTCCCAGGCCGAGCTGGCCGATCGCCTGCACTGGGCCAAGTCCGCAGTCGGCAACCTCGAGACGGCGTTCCGCTCCCCCACCTCCGACCACGCCAAGGACCTCGACACCTTCTTCGCCACCGACCGCTTCGGCTGGCTCCACGGCCTCATCATCCGCGAAGAGCTCCCCGACTTCTTCCGTCCCTTCGCACGGAAGGAGCCCGACGCAGCGAACATCCGGATGTTCGAGCCGCTCGTCGTCCCTGGTCTCCTTCAGATCGAGGAGTACGCCCGCGCGCTGCTCGCCACCGATCAGAGCCCGGACCAACTGGACCAGGCCGTGGCCGCTCGCTTGGAACGGCAGAAGATTCTTCACCGTAAGGAGCCCACTCCGCCCCGTCTCTGGGTCGTCATTGACGCGGGCGTTCTCAGACGACAGATCGGCGGCGCCGAAGTCATGCGCAAGCAGATCACGCACCTCCTGACGATGACCGAGCGTCACGACGTCACAATCCAGGTCGTTCCGTCATCAGTAGGTGAGTACATTGGCCTGGAAGGCGGCTTCTCGATCCTCAGCTTCGACGATGGCGCGGATATGGCCTACGCAGAAGCTGCAGGTGGAGGGCACATGATCGAACAGCAGAAGGATGTAGCGCGGACCATCACTCGTTTCGAGTTGATCCGGGCTCGAGCCGTCAGCGTCGATGAGAGCACCAGGTTGATCCGGGAGGCATTGTGAACACCCCTCGCCTACTCACGGACTGGCGCAAGAGCAGCCGCAGCGGAAGCTCGGGCGGTAACTGTGTGGAAGTCACCATCACCCACGCCGTGGCCATGGTGACGAAATGACTACCTGCTGGCGTAGGAGTAGTAGAAGCGGCCATTCCGGCGACAACTGCGTGGAAGTCAGCATCGCTGAAGCCGAGGTAGAGGTCGCGCGATGACTACCGATTGGCGGAAGAGCAGCCGGAGCGGCAGCTCAGGTGACAACTGCGTCGAGTTGGCGGTCGTCGGCATGGAGTCCCAACTCGGGAAGTAACAACTCGCTGGCGCGAACCTCGTCCTCCAGCCCCGGTGGTCAGCCGACGGTGGTCCGGAGCCTGGCTGAGGCGGCTTGGACCTGCTGCGCGCTGAAGCAGTCCGGGTGGCTCGTGACGAGGGTGTCGTGCTCCTGCTGCCGCTGCAGTTCGGCGGCCCCCATCGCTGCGCGGCCGGCTTCCGTGCCGTCCAGCGAAGAACCGGAACTCGGGTACAGGGAGATCGACAGAATCCTCTCGTCGTCCCGGTACGACTGGCAGACCCGATCGTGAGGCGATGGCCCGAAGGGGGCCACCTGACTGACCAGAAACACCGTCAGGTAGAGCCCCCAGCCGACAACGCCGGCGATGAGCGCGTCCCTGCCGCTGAGCCTCCTACGCCGGAATGTCACCGGAGCCGCCCCTTCGTCGACTCCGCATTCGACGAAACGAAGATCAGCGCGGTTCCGGCCTCGGGCACTCCACGCGGAGCTCTGCCTGGATTTCGACGGGGACGCGGTCGAGGCCGGGCGGCGGGGCTGACCTGCACGAGTAGAGGCGCTTGAAGGTCCAGCACGCGATGGTCTCGCTCGGTTGTTCGGGGATTTTGACAGCGTGTGCTGGTGACGTGAAAGATCCGTCGGCATGGGCTGGAACACAACGGCACTCTTCGTACGCGATCGCTCTGTCGATGATCTGGTTGACTCTCTTCCGGACCTCGTCGACTACGTCCTCGACGACGAGCAGGTGACGGCCGATCAGGCATGGTCCTTCTCGCCCAGCGAGCGCGTCTATCTCGCCGAGACGGCCGGTTGGAGTCAGATGTGGGACCCCGAGGGCCGGTTCGCAGGCAAGGTGGAGGGCTGGCTGGACCGCAGTGAGCTGGACACGCTCAAGGGAACCCGGGCGCTGGCCGTTCTGTTCTCCAGCGTGATGAGCACCTACGCGTTCTGGCTTTTCGACGACGGCGGGCTGGTCCGCCACGTCTGCTACGAGAACGGCCAGTCCTCGAATGTTCTCGGCGGGACCGTCGGCGAACCGCTCCCGATCGAGGATCAGGTCGAGATTCCCTCCTGGGGACCCGATGAGGACTTCCTGTGGAGCGTGATCGCGAACGTGACCGGGCTGACCGCGGATATCGATCAGCGATTCAATGCCTACGATCTGGTCTGGGATTGAACCTGCCTCGATCCGCGGGATCGGGAGCTACGTCCGTATGCCGAATTTCCTGATCGCCGCGGTTGACGGGCCGGCGTAGTCCGAGCCTTGCCCGCCTGACCACGGCCGTCACACTGGTGGGATGGACGACGCCCTGACCCTCCTCGGCCGGGCGGAACACCTGCGGGTGCTGACCGGGGTGACGGACTCCCGGCTTGCCGCCGGGCATCCGCTGGACGACCCCTCCCACGTGCTGCTGCGCGAACTGGCCCGGGCCGACGGGCTCGAGGCGGTCCGCGCCTACCTCGACCGGCCGGCGCGACGCGGCGCGGCACTGGCCCACGTGGTGTCACGGCTCAAAGACATCGACTACGGGCCACTGAGCGAGCACGACATCGACCCCGCGGCCGTGTGCACGATCCCCGGCGCGGCCCGGGAGGCCGCGCTGGGTCTGCTGTCCGGTACCGCCACCGGCAGGGTCGACGGCGACGGTGTCCGCTGGGCGAACCGGCACTCCTTCGGTGTGCTGCACCGGGACACCGTCGCGTGGCACGCCGGACACCCGTTCACCATGGTCACCGAGCGGGCGGCCTCGGTCTTCGCGCGCCGCTACTACGGATTCACCGTCGGTGACCGCTTCTTCGCCCAGCCGGCGTCCGTACAGGTGGTGGCGGCCGGCTACGACTGGCTCGCCCGCCTGTCGCGGCCGGCGCCGGGCCTGACGCCGTGGCAGCGGTACGGCGTCGCCCTGCTCCGCGACATACCGGCGGACGGCGGACGCGAGCGGCAGGTGCTCGATATGTACGCCACTCACGAGGTCGCGCACACGTACCGCCTCGACGGGCAGGCACCGCTCGAGGAAACGCTCGCCCGCACCGGGCATGACCCGCGCGACGCCTTCCGCCACGGCATTCCCGGCCCGCACCACCTGGGCGCCTGGGACCGCCTCGCGGCCGGCGGCGGCACGCCGGCGCGGAACACCTTCGACGTCACCTTCCTGCTTTCCGACGTGCTGGCGACCCTTACCCAGGCGCTGGTCCGTACCGGCACGACGGTCAACCGGCTGCAGCGCGCATACCTGTGGCAGGCCGTCACCCCACCGACGCCGCGCAGCGCCCGCCGCGGCGTGATCTCGTGCCTGCGGGCCGCCGAGCTGCTCGACGTACCGGGCCTCTTCGCCGACCTGGAGAAGATCTTGACCGCGGCCCGTACGGCGCCGGAGACCGTGTCGAGGCTGCTGATCGCGCTGGAGGAACGCAGCTTGCGGCACCTGCGAGACCGCTTCCCACAGGCCGCGCCGGTCGGCGAGGGTCCGCCGGTCGGTTGATGCCTCTCCGGCTCAGCCGCCGGTGCGCCGACGGACCAGGCCCTTGGCCTTTCTGCGGCAGATCGATGACGAGTCGGGGTCAAGCCGGAACGGCGAACCGGTCGAGGGCTCGGAGTACGTGGTCGCGCGTCGTCTCGCTGCCTATGTGTCCTGCGTCTTCGACGACGATCAACTCCGCGTCGGGCCAGGCGCGGTTGAGCTCCCACGCGGTTTCGAGCGGTCCGCTCATGTCGAGCCGGCCGTGGATCAGGACGCCCGGTACGCCGGCCAGCCGGCCGGCCTCGCGAATCAGCACGCCTTCCTCCAGCCACGCGCCGTGGGCGAAGTAGTGCGAGCAGATGCGCACGAAGGCCAGTCGGGCGGCCGGGGGACGGTCGCCGTAAGGCTTGGAGGTGGTCTCCCCGGAGAGGACCGCGTCCTCCCAGGCGCACCAGTCGGCCGTGGCCTTCTCCCGTACGGCGGCGTCCGGATGCTCCATCAGACGGGCGTACGCGGCGACGATGTCACCGTCGCGCGGCGTGCCGGGGGCACCGGCGAGGAAGCGTTCCCACTGCTCGGGGAAGAACCGCCCGACGCCTCGGTAGAGCCAGTCGATCTCGGAGCGCCGGGTGCTGGTGACGGCGGCGATGACGATCTCCGACACGCGCTCGGTGTACGACTCGGCGTAGGCGAGGATCAGCGTGGAGCCCCACGAGCCGCCGTACAGCAGCCAGCGGTCGATCCCCAGGTGCTCCCGCAGCTGCTCCATGTCGGCGATCAGATGCGGGGTGGTGTTGTGCCGCATGTCGGTCGCGGGATCGCTCGCGTGTGGAGTGCTGCGCCCGCAGCCGCGCTGGTCGAACAGGACGACGCGGTACCGATCCGGGTCGAAGTACCGGCGCATCCCGGTGCGGCACCCGGACCCCGGCCCGCCGTGGACGACGAGCGCCGGCTTGCCGTCCGGATTACCGCAGGCCTCCCAGTACACGAGGTTGCCGTCACCGACGTCGAGCATTCCGCTCTCGTACGGCTCAATCGGCGGATACCGCTCACCCACGGCGGGGCCTCCCAACATCGACGCCCGATGGACTGTACTAGCACAGCATGAAAAGACTCTTTCGAAAGAGTCTTTTCAGAGCTATCGTCCCCGACATGGAGACACCGGAACGGAAGCTCCGCGACCCCGGCGAACTGCGTGCGCTCGCCCACCCCGTACGCATGCGGCTGAGCCAGGCCCTGTACGAGCGCGGCACCGCGACCGCCACCGAACTCGCCGAGATGATCGGGGAGAGCTCGGCGAACTGCTCCTGGCATCTGCGTCAGCTCGCCAAGTACGGCTTCGTCGAGGAGGCCGGCGGCGGCAAGGGCCGGCATCGCCCGTGGCGGCCGGTGCCGCATGCGTTGTCGTGGGGTGACAGTGACGAGTCCGGTGAGGTCGCCGCCGCGAGCGACGCGCTCAGCGCCCAGTTCGTCGAGCAGGAGTTCGCCGGGTTGCGTGACTGGCAGGCGTGGCGGCGCACCGATCCGCCCGAATGGCAGGACGCCGCGAACTGGGTCCAGAACATCGACTGGCTCACCGTGGAGGAGCTGAAAGAGCTCAACGAGGCCATCACCGCGATCGTCGGCCGCCACAAGGAGCGCCGGGACCCGGCCGGACGTCCCCCTGGGGCCCGCCGGGTCCGGGTCTTCGCCTGGGCCGTGCCCGCCGAACCGTACGCCGAAGACTGATGCGCGCCGTCTTCCGGATTCCCGCGTTCCGGCTGCTGTTCGCCGGCCTGGCCGCGAGCATGGTCGGCGACGCGCTGTTGATGCTGGTGTACGCCATCTGGGTCAAGAGTCTCACCGGCTCCAACGGCGCGGCCGGGCTGGTCACCCTGTTCATCGCGGTGCCGTACGTCCTGGCGCCGCTCGGCGGCTGGCTGGTCGACCGCTTCCGGCACCGCCCCTTCCTCGTCGTCGCCAACCTCGCCTCGGCGCTGATGCTGCTCCCGCTGTTCGCCGTACGCGACGCCGCCGACGTCTGGATCATCTACACGGTCGCCGCGCTCTACGGCGTCTCGTCGGTGACGATCGCCGCCGCGCTCAGCGGCCTGTTGAAGGAACTGCTCGCCGACGACCTGCTGGCCGACGCCAACGGCACCCTGCAGACGGTCCGGGAAGGGCTCCGGCTGGGCGGTCCGCTCGCGGGCGCGGCGCTGTTCGCCGCGTTAGGCGGCGCGGCCGTCGCCGCGATCGACGCGGTCACCTTCCTGGTCGCCGCGGTGGCCATCGCCCGCATGCGCCTGCACGAGGAGCCGCCGGCGCCCTCGGGTCTGCACTGGCTGAGCGAACTGACCGCAGGACTGTCGCACATCAGGACCGAAGCGGCACTGCGTCGCATGACGATCGCCACGGCCATCGGCTTCCTGGTCATCGGCATCAATGAGTCGGTGCTGTTCGCGGTCGTCGGACAGGGCCTGCACCGGCCGGCCGCGTTCGTCGGCGTGCTCGCCTCGGCCCAGGGCGTCGGCGCCATCGCCGGAGGACTGTGGGCCGGCCGGCTCGCCCGAGGCGTCGGTGAACTCGCGGCGATCGCGATCGGCATGGCGGCGATCGGAGTCGCCGACGCCCTCATCGCCTTTCCCTGGCTGCCCGTCATCCTCCTGGGCAAGGTCACCGGCGGCCTGGGCCTGACCATAATGATCACCGGGTTCACCACCGTGATACAGCGGCACACGCCCGGCCCCCTGATCGGCCGGGTCTCCACCGCGGCCGAAACGCTGATCAGCGGTCCGCAGACGATCTCCATCGCGGCGGGTGCCGCACTGGTGTCCGTCGCCGACTACCGGCTCCTGCTCGCGGTCGTCACGATCGGCATGCTCACCGCCGCCGCCTATCTGTGGCTCGCCCGTCGGTTGACCGCGCCGCTCCCCCTTGGTCCTGCCCCGATAGGTTCTCGATCACAGCCCGGTAGAGACACGCGTGAGGAAGCTCGTATGGCCTTCATCCACCACACCACCATGACGCCCACCAAGCTGGAGCTGCTCGCCGAGTGGCTGCCGGCTCAGAGCTGGTATGTGGGCGGTGCGGGATCGCCGGAGCTGCTCAAGGCCGGCGGGTTCCGGTTGGACGACCCGGAGGGCGAGGTCGGGATCGAGCTCATGGTTGTGGTCGACGCCGGCGCGCGGGAGCCGGTGGCGTACCTGGTGCCGATGGGCTACCGCGGTGCGGCGCTGGAGGGCGTTCCCGGCGCGGCGCTGATCGGCACCTCCGAGCACGGGGTGCTCGGCAAGCGGTGGATCTACGACGGTGTCCACGACCCGGTGGTGACGGCGCGGTTGCGCGCGCTTCTGCGCGGCGAGGCGGTGCCGCAGCGCCAGAGCGTGAGCGACACCCCGGACCCGACCGTGGTCGTGCACGGAATCAGCCCTGTCGACGGGTCCGATGTGCGGATCAACCGCGTCCTGCGGGCGGAGGAGGCCGCGGAGGGGGCGCCCGGACGCCTCGTCGCCGGGTGGACCTGGCCGGACGGGGCGGCTGCGCGGGGCGTGTTCGCGACCGTCGCACAACGGTAGGTCGGCCGGGTCCGCCGCCGCCCGGCCGGAGTCGGGGGCCACCGCCACCCGGCTCGCCGGCCGCTCGCACTCGCGCCCCCGGCCGGTGCTCAGCGTTCGGGCAGGGTCGGATGGGGAGCGGTCGGCCTGATGTCGATCATGGTGTTGGTGATGGCCCACCGTTCGTGGTCTCGCCAGGCGCCGTCGATGAACAGGAACTCCGGCGAGTTGCCCTCGTGCCGGAAGCCGACCCGGCGGATCAGCCGGATGGAGGCATGGTTGTCGGGCTGGATCTGGGCTTCGAGTCGGTGAAGCCGCAACTGCTCGAAGGCGTACCGCACCACCAGGTCGAGTCCTTCGGTCAGGTAGCCCTGACCGGCGGTGGGAGCGAAGGCGGCGTAGGCGAGGGCGCCGGACTGGAGGCGCCCGCGGATGATGCTGTTGATGTTGACCATGCCGGCGATGGCGCCGGTGCCGCGCACGCAGACCAGCAGCGACTCCTCGTCGGGCTGCTCGTACCGCGCGACGTACGCCTGGAACCGCTCCGGAGTGGAGGGCAGGGACATCCACGGACGATGCAGGTCTTCGCTGACGCTCACCAGATCGAGGAACTCGCGCTGATCACTGCCGGCGAGCGGGCGCAGGGTCACCCTGCGGGCGTCGTCTGGCCGGCCGGCCAAGAAGGCCTCGATCGCCGCGTCGGTCTGCCGCCCGCCCTGGGCTCTTTCCTTATCGATCACAGATGGCACGGTATCGGCCACTTTCCCGGGTCGCGGATGCCGCCGCTGTCACGGGGTGCCGGGTTCGCCGGTGGCGAGGAGGCGGTCGATCGCGGACGGCGGGAAGCCCGGTTCCATGCGCGACCGGCCGAGAAGGCGGTTCGTGCGCGAATGGTTACGGATTGAACAGAACCGTTCAAGTGACCGATGATGACCGTTCAGTCGCTCGATGCGCCGGAGGACGAGGATGCACGTCATGACCATCACACTGTCGGTGATCCTAGGACTGCTCTTCGTGGTGACCGGCATGGTCAAGGTCGTGGACCTACCGGAGTCGTTGAAGATCCGTGACCATCTCGGCCTGCCACCAGAGCTGTGGCGTGCGATCGGGTCACTCGAGGCGGCGGGTGGTGCCGGTTTGCTGATCGGCATGGCGTTTCCGGGCCTCGCCGCGGTCGCGGCGATCGGTCTGACCGCACTGATGTGCGGTGCGATCATCAGCCGCCTGCGGGTCCGCGACTCCGTGACGATGGTCTCTGTCGACGCCGTCGTCCTGGCGCTGGTCGGCGCGCTGGCGTTCCTGATCACCGCGGGCTGAGGCGCCATGACCGAGAAGGTCGTCAAGGACAAGGTGCTCTGTTACGTCGTCCGCGACGGACGGCTGCTGGTCTTCCGGCACGTCGGCCGGTCCTACGAGGAGGTCGGCATCCAGGTTCCCGGCGGCGGCATTCGCCGGGGTGAGGCGCCGGAGGAGGCCGCCCTTCGCGAGGCCCGGGAGGAGACCGGTCTCACCCGGTTCACCATCACCCGGAAGCTGGGAGAGGTCACGTACGACATCAGCCCGTACCGCTTCGAGGTTCAGCGGCGGCACGTCTTCGCCCTGAATCTGGCCGAGCCGGCGCCGGAGCGATGGCTCAGTCAGGAACTTCACGACGGCGAGCGGGAGCCCACGGCGTTCGAGTGTTTCTGGATACCGCTGGAGGCGGCTCACGTCCTCCAGTCGGGCCAAGGCGCCCTGATCGGCGCCCTCTACGACTGAGCCACCGGCCATGCCGTCGCCGTGGACACGTTGCCGTCGCTGGTGACCTTCGATTGCCCTGATCCGCGAAGATTGCGCCGTCAAGACCGGCGGCAAGGTGGGCATCGGCCGTGCTCAGGCGCCGGGGCGCAGCCGGTCGTGGCGGGGGGCGGGGCCGAACTCCGCTTCCAGACCGGCCAGTAGTGGGGCTAGCAATGTGTTGAGGTGGTCGAGTTCCTCCCTGTTCAACGCTCGCTCGAATAGGCGGCGGTCCTCGATCGTGCGTTGCGCGGTGGCGTCGCTCCAGAGGCGGCGCCCCTCCGCCGTCAGGCGGACCGGGCGGCTGCGGCCGTCGGCGGCGGGCGCCGGCTCGACGAGACCGGCTCGGAGGAGGCGGTCGATGCGCACACTGATGGTGCCGGGTGTCAGGCCGAGGGCGTCGGCCAGTTGCTTGGGCGTGCGTTCGTACGGCGGGCCGGAGCGTTGCAGGACGGACAGCGCGGCCCAGTCGCCGACGGTGACGCCCTGCCGGTCGGCGACGCGTTCGAGGACGCGCCCGAACTGCCGCGCGATCCGGCCGATCCGCTGGCGAGCGGCCTCGACGACGGGGTCGACGCCGGAGGGCATCTGCTCGATCCACTCCGCGAAGTCGGCGCCGACCGAGTCGGGCGGGAGCTCGTCCTGCTCTGAGGCCACTGGACACATCCTTCGAACTAAAATACTTTGAGGGTCAAACTTTGATACTCAAACTAGCCTACCGAGAAGGATCGAGTATGCCTGACATGGGAAACGACGCCCGCGTGTGGTTCATCACCGGCACCAGCAGCGGCCTCGGGCGTGCGATCGCCGATGCGGTGCTCGCCCGCGGTGAGCGTGTCGTCGCCACGGCGCGGGACCCGCAGACGGTCAAGGACCTGGTGGAGCGGGCACCGGACCGCGTCCGCGCGGTCGCCCTCGACGTCACCGACCCGGCGCAGGTGGCGACCGCGGTCGGCACGGCGATCGAGGGGTTCGGGCGGATCGACGTGCTGGTCAACAACGCCGGCCACGGTCTGCTCGGCGCGCTGGAGGAGTTGTCCGACGAGCAGATCAACGCGGTGCTCTCCACCAACGTGCTCGGTGTGATCGCCGTGACCCGGGCGGTGCTCCCCCACATGCGGTCCCGCAGGCGCGGGCACATCGTGCAGATGTCCTCGGTCGGCGGCGTGGTCGGCAACCCGGGCCACGCCATCTACGCGACCTCCAAGTTCGCTCTGGAGGGGATGTCCGAGGCGCTGGCCGGAGAGGTCGCGCCGCTCGGGATCCGGGTCACGCTCGTCGAGCCGGGACCGTTCCGTACGGACTTCGCCGGCCGGTCGATGCGGTTCGCCGACCCGATCGACGACTACCGGGAAACGCCGGCCGGGGCCCTGCGGAAGCGGTTCTCCGCCCAGGACGGCGCGCAGCCGAACGACCCGGCCAAGGCCGCCGAGGCGATCGTCCGGGCCGTCGACGAGGAGGACTCGCCGCTGCGTCTGCCGCTCGGCCCGGAGGCGGTGGAGCGGATCCGGCGGAAGCTCCAGGGGCAGCTGGCCGACCTGGAGCGCTGGGAGCCGGTCTCGCTGGACACCCGCTACTGACCTGCCGCGGCGCGGCGACCGCGTGCTGCGGTCGCCGCGCCGGGCCGGTGGGGGGTCAGTTCAGGGTGAGCACGGTGACCGAGTACGCCGGGACCGTGTGCGTGAACGTGGAGCCGAGTCCGGTGATGGTCGTGGTCTTCGGCACCACGTTGGCGGGTTGGGAGATGGTGTTGGTGTCGCCCGGGTGCGCGGAGCTGAGCACCGTCGCGGTGCCCCGCCGTCCGATGTGTCCCGCGCCGCCGAGGTCGACGGAGACCGGCTGGGACGCGGAGCTCGGGTTGACCACCGTCAGGTAGATCCTGCCGCTCCGGCCGTCCTTCGTGGCGACGACGTTGATGCCGCCGACGCCGGTGTACGTCGCGCCGATCACCTGGTCGCCGTGGTTGCGCGCCAGCATCTTCTGCGCGTAGTAGCTGGGCGAACCGTAGCTGGTCAGCGCGTCGAACCCGATGAGGTTGGTCTTCCAGCGGTCGTCGTGGACGTTGACGAGCATCGGGGCGTACGCCTCCTGGATGACCAGGTCGGAGTTGCGTTCCAGGCCGGTGAGCCAGGACGCGTCGCCGATCGCGGCGTTCAGGTCGGGCGTGGGCGCGCCTTCCTGAGCGGCCCACTCGCCCACGAGGACCTTCGGCCCGCTGCGGGAATGGCCGTCGTACAGGTTGGCGTGCGTGTTCATCCAGCCCGGGGACTGGTAGTAGTGATCGTCGACGATGTCGGGCGTCCGTGAGGTCACCGGTGCCGTGGCGATCAGCTGCATCGACGGGTACGCCTTCTTGATGGCGTCGTAGAACATCGGGAAGCGGTAGTTGTCGTAACCGCCGGACTTGTCGAACCAGTCCTCGTTGCCGACCTCCACATAGCGGATCTTGAACGGCGCGGGGTGCCCGTCCTCGGCCCGCTTCTTACCCCACGTGCTCGTGACGGGGCCCGTCGCGTACTCGATCTCGTCCAGGGCGTCCTGGACGTACGGCTGCAGCTGGTCCTGCGGCACGTAGGAGTGGTTGAGCGAGTAACCCGCGTAGACCGCCAGCATCGGTTCCGCGCCCAGCTGCTCGCACCACTCCAGGTACTCCAGCAGGCCCATGCCGTCGGTGGACCAGTAGCCCCAGGCGTCGTCCGGGTGACCGGGCCGGGTCCAGACGGGTCCGATGGTCTTCTTCCAGTCGAACCGGGTGCCGATGGTGTTGCCTTCGAGGTAGTTGCCGCCCGGTTCGCGGATGAAGGCGGGCTTGAGCCCGGCGAACAGCTTCATCAGGTCGGGGCGCAGCCCGTTCTTGACGTTCTTGTACGTGGGCGGGAAGAGCGAGACGTTGTCCAGCCACAGGGTCCGGCCGGCGTTGCCGCTCGTGGACAGGACGAAGCGGGCGTCGGCGGTCGTCGGCGCGTCCGTCTTGGTGCGCAGCGTCGCGGTGAACCGTTTCCAGTCGCCGCCCACGCCGTGGACGTCGGCGCTCGCGTACACCTTGGTGCCGTCGGTGCTCTCCACGTCGACGGTCAGCGGGCCGGTGAGGCCGTCGCTCGCCTTGGCGAAGAACGAGACCTTGTACGTCTTCCGCGGGGTGACCGGGATGCCCCAGTAGCCGCCGTTGGCGACGCCCGCGCGGGCGCCGTGCACGTCGACCTTGAGGGAGCGCGTCAGGGCCGTGTTCAGCGGGTTTCCGGGGTCGAGGGAGATGGCCGCGTCACCGGCCGCGGACCACTCCACCGGCTTGGAGGCGTCGGCCATCATCGAGCGGTTGTTGATCAGCTCGGGGTACAGGCCGCCGGTCATCGAGTGGTTGATGTCCTCGGTCATCAGGCCGAAGAAGGTGGACGGCAGCGAGTGCAGCGACCTGCCCGCGTCGACGCTGAGCGTGCCGCCGATGTTGCCGGCGAGGTCCTGCACCTGGTGGAGGGACATCGCGTAGCCGTACATCCGCACGTCGTCCACCGCGCCATGAAGAAAGTCGCCCGTACGGCCGGCCCCGATGACCGTGTCACCGGTGGCCTTCCACGCCGACGTGTACGCGGCGGAGCCGGCCGGCAGGCCGTTGACGTAGAGCTGCAGCCTCCCGGCCGCGACGTCGTCCACGCCGACCAGGTGGTACCACTGGCCCGCCTTCGGAGCGGCGCTCGCCGCGGCGTACGCGACGGCCGCCGACGAGGAGTCCGAGGCCGGCCGGGCGAACGCGAACCTCCCGCCGCGCAGCTGTAGCTCGTACGCGCTGACCTGCGAGCCGTTCACGCTGGCGAGGTCCTGGTCGCCGGTGGTCTGGTCGAGCTTCGCCCAGGCGGAGACGGAGAACGAACCGCCGGTGTCGACGGTGGGGCCCTGGGAGGTGACCTCGCCGTTCGCGGTGCCGTTGAGGGCGACGGCGTGCGCGCCGACCCGGCCGGTCGTCCAGCTCGCGCCCGACCCGAGGGTGCCGGTGTGGCCGTTGCCGGAGGAGTCGGCGGCGGTGGTGCCGCTGCCCTCGTCGTAGGTCCAGTGCCCGGCCTCCTCGAGCGCCTCCACCTGGCCGGCGGTCAGCGCCCCCTGGTAGAACCGCACGTCGTCCACTGCCCCGTGGACGAAGTCGACCGAGTTGCCGCCGTACTTTCCGCGGCCGATGAGCGTGTGGCCGGTGGCCTTCCAGGGTGCGGTGAAGGCGGCGTCGGTGCCCTCGTCGCCGTCGACGTAGACCTTCAGCTTCCCGGAGGCAGCGTCGTCCACGCCGACGAGGTGGTACCACGTGCCGGCGGTCGGCGAGACCCCGGAGTCCGCGCGGACCTCGGTCGCGTTCGAGTCGTCGGCGGTCCGGCGGGTGAAGGAGAACCCGCCGGACCCGGCGCTCAGCTGCAGGTAGAAGCCGCTGATCTGGCCGCCGTCGATGCTGACCGCGGTCTGGTAGCCGACGGTGGAGTCGAGCTTCACCCAGGCGGAGACGGTGAAGCTCTGCGAGGTGTCCACCACGGGCTGGGGGATGTCCACGGTGCCGTTGCCGGTGCCGTTGAACTGGACCGCGTGCGGGCCGATCTGCCCGCCGGCCCAGGTCGCGCCCGAGCCCAGCGTGCCGGTGTTCCCGTTGCCGGAGGAGTCGGCGGCGGCGGTGCCGCTGCCCTCGTCGAGCGTCCAGTGGCCGGCCAGGGCGGGGCCGTCGGCGGCGGCCGCGCCCGTGGTCGTCAGCACGCCGGCGAGCAACGCCGAACATGCCGTGACCACGAGCGCGGCTCGGGTGCGTGCGCTGCCGGCCGGCCATCGCCGGCCATTGCGATTCGAGGTGAACATGGCGCCTTCCGGTTTCTGGGGGATCCGTGGGCTCCGTATTTCGAGCAGCGGGACGTGGTCCTCTCGGGATGAGACCGCTAACAAAGCGCGCGCCGGCGAGCGAGGATTCGCGCCGAACCCTCGGCTGCCAGGAGGAGGCGCGCCGTCGGGTGAACGGTCTCAGCCTCGGGTAACCGGGTCGATCGGGTGGTATCGAGCGAGTTAAGTGCGCATTGCCCCGGTATTGTTAGCGCTCACAATACGACGTGTCAACGGACCCGCCAGGTCGGTTTCCGGAGGGGTTCGTACGACCTCTCTTCGCTTGACCCCGGTAAGTTGTGAGCGCGAACATGGACCGAACAGGACGTGAACCCGGAGGGAGGAGTCCTGCCCTCGCCCCTGGATGACGTTCCGCTGCGCCGTCCGACCATGGAGGATGTCGCGCGGGCGGTCGGGGTGTCCCATCAGACCGTGTCGCGCGTCCTTCGCGGCCACCCGAACGTACGGGACAGCACCCGCGCGGAGGTGCTTCAGGCGATCAAGGACCTCGGCTATCGCCGTAACTCCTCGGCCCGCGCGCTGGCCACCAGCCGCACGCACACCCTGGGCGTGGTCGCCGTCAACACCGCCCTGTTCGGCCCGGCCAGCACCCTCGCCGGCATCGAGGAGGCGGCCCGCGCCGAAGGGTTCCTGACCTCCACCGTGAACCTCCGCCGGCTGAGCCGTGAGTCTCTGACCCAGGCGCTGGAGCACCTGGGCGAGTGGGGCGTCGAGGGCGCGGTCGTCATCACCCCACAGCGCCAGGCGGTCGTCGCGCTGTCGGCGATGCGACGCCCCTTCCCCATCGTCACCGTGGAGGGCGGACACGACCTCGACATCCCCGGCGTCTCGGTCAACCAGCACCTGGGCGCACGACTGATCACCGAGCACCTGCTCGCCGCCGGTCACCGCACCGTCTGGCACGTCGCCGGCCCACAGGACTGGATCGAGGCGGAGTCGCGCATGGCCGGGTGGCGCGCGGCCCTGGAGGACGCGGGAGCCGAGCCTCCGACTCCCCTGCTCGGCGACTGGAGCCCGCTGTCCGGCTACCGGGCCGGGCAGCAGCTCGCCGGGCAGGCGGCCGGCGCCACGGGACGGGCCGCCGCCCTGACGGCCGTGTTCGTCGCCAACGACCAGATGGCCCTCGGGGTGCTGCGCGCCTTCCGCGAGGCGGGCGTACGCGTGCCGGACGACGTGGCCGTCGCCGGATTCGACGACATCCCCGAGGCCGAGTACTTCGCGCCGCCGCTGACGACGGTCCGCCAGGACTTCGAAACGGTCGGCAAGGCCAGCATCCGGCTGCTCCTCGACCGGATCGAGGGCAACGGCCCCGACGACCCGCACCTGGTCATCGACCCCTCCCTGATCGTCCGCAGCAGCACCGCGACGCCCCTTTCCTAGTGCCGCGGGCTCGGCACCCCGGCGGGCCGGTTCCGGTTCGCCCTGGCGCTGATTCTGCGAGGCGTACGCGACACCGGTGATCCCTTCCCCACGCGACGCCCGGACGCTCCGGCGTGACCCCGCTTCTCGGGCGTCAGGAGAAGTCCGCGGCGTGGTGGGCGGCCCATTCGGCGTAGGTGTACGGCGCCCGGCCGAGGAGGTCGGCCGGAGCCGGCGACACCTCGGCCATCTCCTTGGACTCCGCGCGCATGGCGAGCATGGAGTCGACGACCTCGGCGGGCAGGTGCGCGAGCATCGCCGCGCGTCCCTCCTCGACCGACAGCTCCTGGAACCGCACCGGCCGGCCCAGTACCTCACCGAGGACGCGGACGCGTTCCGCCTCGGTCAGCGCCTCTGGGCCGGTGAGCAGGTGGGCCTTTCCGGCGTGTCCGTCATCGAGGAGGGCGCGGACGGCGACGGCCGCGAGGTCGCGTTCGTCGATCGGCGCGGTGGCGGCGCCGTCCCCGATGCCGCGCACCACCCCGGTGGCCCGGATCTGCCGTGCCCAGTTCAGGTCGTTGGCCATGAAGGCGCCGGGCCGCAGGATCGTCCACGGGAGCCCGGCGCCGGTGACCGCCTGTTCGGCGCCTTGGTGGACGCGCCCGATCGCGTTCGGCCGCTCGTAGGTGACCGCGGAGGCGGACAGCAGGACGACACGGCGGAGGCCGGTCTTCTCGGCCACGTCGATGAATCCGGGGACCCGCCCGGGCACCGGGAACAGGAACGCCGCCTCGACGCCGCGGAGCGCGGCGGGCAGGGTGTCCGGCTCGGCGAGGTCTCCGCGCACGACCTCGACCGTGTCCGGCAGGCCGGCCCGGTCGGGCCTGCGGGTGAGGGCGCAGACCTCTTCGCCCGCGTCCACCAGCTGTTCGACCACCTGCCGGCCGACGTTCCCGGTCGCTCCCGTCACGAGGATCATCACATCTCCATTCGGATAATCGAATACTTTGGATATCCGAATATATAGACTGAGCCTCGTGAGCGACACCCCTCCCTCTCCGGCCGACGCGCCGATCCCGGCGGAATACCGCGAGGTGCTGGCCCTCATTCCGCTGGTCGCGGCCTACTTCCAGCGGGCGCGGGGCGACATGTCCGGGGAGATCCTCGAGGCCTTCCGCACGCACGGGCTCACCGCCCGGCACGGAGCCGTGCTCCCCCACCTGCTGGGCGCCCACGCGATGAGCGTCACCGAACTGTCGCGCCGCCTCGGCATCTCCCTGTCGACCGCCAGCGAGCTCGTCGGCGACCTCAGCCGGGCCGGATGGGTCGAGCGCCGGGAGGACCCGGACAACCGCCGCCGCACCCTGGTGTCCATCGCGGATCGGCACCGCCCGATGATCGAGGCGTTCATCGCCCGGCGGTCCGCCCCGCTGGTGCGCGTCCTACGCGACCTTTCTCCGCAGGACCGGGAGGGATTCGTGACCGGTCTGACCGCCTGGGCCCACGAAGTACGCGACTGGCAGCCGGCGACTCCCTGACCCCGTGCGAGGACCGCGGCCGAAGCGTCGGCTCACGCGGATCGGCACGCCGGGACCCGTGCGGGCGGGCGCCTCCAGGGCCAAGGCGGGGATCCGCCGGACCGGTCGTCAGCCGCGAAGGCAGGTGAGGACGGCGAGAACGGAACGGTGGTCGTCAGCCGCCAGGCAGGTCGAGACGGCGAGAACGGAACGGTGGTCGTCAGGCGCGGAGGTAGGTGAGGACGGCGAGGACGCGGCGGTGGTCGTCGGCCGCGAGCGGCAGGTCGAGCTTCATCAGGATCGAGCCGACGTGCTTGACGACGGCCGCCTCGCTGACGACCAGGCGCCGGGCGATCGCGCCGTTGGAGCGGCCCTCGGCCATCAGCTCCAGCACTTGGCGCTCCCGGTCGGTGAGACGCCTGAGCGGCGAGCCGCCGCGGCGGCCGGACAGGAGCCGCCGGACCACCTCGGGGTCGATGACGGTGCCTCCGCCGGCCACGCGCTCCAGGCCGTCCAGGAACTCGGCGACGTCCCCGACGCGGTCCTTCAGCAGATATCCCACGCCACCGCCGGTCTGCAGCAGGTCGGCGGCGTAGGACTGCTCGACGTACTGCGACAGCACGAGCACCGGCAGCCCGGGATCGTCGCGCCGCAACTCCAGCGCGGCGCGCAGTCCCTCGTCGCGGTGGCCCGGGGGCATGCGCACGTCGGTGACGACGATGTCCGGCCGGTCGTCGGCGACGGCGGCGATCAGCGCCGGGGCGTCGGCGACCGCGACCGTCTCGTGGCCGAACCGGCCGAGGATCTGGGTGAGGCCCTCGCGCAGCAGCACCGAGTCCTCGGCGAGCACTACCCGCATGGGATCTCCACCCGAATGATCGTAGGGCCGCCGGGCGGGCTGGACAGCCGGAGCGACCCGTCGTAGACGGCGACCCGGTCGGCGAGGCCCTGCAGGCCGGTGCCGCCTTCCGGGTCGGCGCCGCCCGTGCCGTCGTCGCGGATCTCGATGACGAGCAGTCGCCCGAGCACCCGGGCGAACACGCGGGCGCCGCCGGCCCCGCTGTGCTTCGCGACGTTGGCCAGCGCCTCGGCGACCACGAAGTAGGCGGCGGACTCGATCGGTTCGGGCGGCCGTGCGGGCAGGTCGACGTCCACGTCGACCGGCACGGGGGAACGCTCGGCCAGGGCGCGTACGGCGGCCTCCAGTCCCCGGTCGGTGAGGATCGACGGGTGGATGCCGCGTACGAGGTCGCGCAGCTCGGCGAGGGCGGCGCGCGCCTCGTCCTGGGCCTTGGCGATCAGCTCGCGATCTCCGTCGAGCCGGGCCAGCCCGAGCGTCATGATCAGCCCGGTCAGCCGTTGCTGCGCCCCGTCGTGCAGGTCGCGTTCGATGCGCCGCCGCTCGGTCTCGAACGCGTCGGCCATCCGGGCCCGGGAGGCGGTGACCGCGACGAGCCGCTCCCCCAGCTCGGTGTCGTGGGAGGGCACGAGCAGGGCGCGGGCGAGCGCGACGCGGGCGCCGGCCAGCACCGTCATGAGGTACACGCCCACGACCGCCACGACGAGTCCCATCGGCGCGGTCAGCCACGCCTCGTCGGGTGTGTCGACGGTCATGGTCGAGCCGTACTGGATCCGGTCACCGCCGCCCACCCACGCGGGCGCGCCGACCTGGACGACGGCGCCGACGACGAACACGAACACGACGGCGCCGTCGAACGCCGACAGGACCGCGTGCAGGAACGCGTAGCCGAGCTCGCGCCACGTCGCCGCCTCCCGCAGCCGGAACCGAACCCGTCGCCCCGGTCGGGGGACGCCCCGGTGCGGTGACGGAGCCGCGCGCGGGTCGAGCCAGCGCAACCGCCGGCGCTCGACCGCCGCCAGCGCCACGGCGAGGAGCGGAACGCAGGCGAGCAGGCCGACGCCCGCGACGACCGGCGTCAGCAGCACGCCGAAGAACAGCAGCGCGGCGGTGAGGGCCAGCCACAGCAGCCCGATCGGAACGCCGGTGACGAGGTAGGCGAACGCGCGCCACGGCCACGAGGAGCACAGGAACCGCAGCGGGTTCCGGGCCAGCGCCCGCCAGACGGTCACCCGTGGGTCCGCGGCCCGTACGTCGCTCACGAGGCGACCGTACGCGACAGCAGCTCGCGCAGGCGTTCGTAGGAGCGGTCCCAGCTCCACGCGGCCGACACCCAGGCGCGGCCCTTCTCGCCCATCGCGCCCGGATCGGTCAGCAGCCCGATCAGCCGGTCGGCGATGTCCGGCACCGAACGCCCGTCGACGACATGCCCGGTCTCCCCGTCCCGTACGGCCTCGGGCGCGCCGCCCGAATCGCCGGCCAGCACGGGCAGCCCGGCGGCGGCCGCCTCCAGGAACACGATCCCCAGCCCCTCGACCTCCAGCCCGCCCAGCCGGCTGCGCGACGGCAGCGCGAACACGTCCGCTGCCGCGAAGAACCACGGCAGCGCGTGGTGCGGATGCCCGCCCGCGAACACGACACCGTTCCCGGCGAGCCGCCGCAGGCGATCCTCGTACGGTCCCGTTCCGACGATCAGCAGCGTCGCGTCCGGCACCGCGCGCCGCACCAGCGGCAGCGCGCCGATCAGCCGATCCTGGCCCTTGCGCGGCACCAGCCGTGACACGGTCAGGATGACGGGCCGCTCCCCCAGGGCGTACCGCCGCCGGATCGCCGCCCGGGCCGCGGCGTCCGGGCGGAACATCGAGACGTCCACCCCGGGCGTCAGGCGCGCCAGGCGCGGGAGCGGACCGAGAGCTCCGGCGATCCGCCGCCGCGTGTACTCGGTCAGGTACGTCACGGTGCCCACCCGGTCACCGATCCGGCGCAGGACCTGCCGCGATCCCGGCAGCGCCGCCCACCCGGTCTCGTGCCCGTGCGTGGTCGCCACCGACGGCAGGCCGAGCGGCCCGGCGAGCAGGCCCAGCGGCGCGGCCGCGCCGAACCACACCCGGTCACAGCCGTACCCCTTCACCAGGGCCGCCGCCGTACCGGCCACCGCTCGCGTCGGCAGCAGCGTGCGGGCCCGGTCCCGTACGACGGGGAAGGGCAGCCGGGCGTCGAACCGGTCCCCGCCCGGCTCCCGCGACGTGTAGACGACGACCTCCTCCGGCGGGAACCGGCGCGCCAGCTCGTACGCGAACGTCTCGATGCCGCCCAGCCGTGGCGGGAAGTCGTTGGTGACGATCAGGCAGCGGCGCACGGCACGATCCCTTCGCGGGTGGCCGCCGGGCGCTCGGGCAGCGTGGCGAACGCGGCCAGGACCGCCGGGTAGAGGAAGTAGCCCCAGCGGGCGGCGGGGAGCAGGCAGATCGCCAGGGCGAGGCCGAGCGCCGCCCTGCGCGCCGCGCCCCGGACGTCCGTGGGCGGGCGGAGCACCAGCGAGACGCCGACGGCCACGGCGGCGAGGGCGAGCAGCGCCGCCGCCACCGCGTACCCGGCCGGGCCGAGTCCGGTGAGGAGATGCCCGGGCAGGGGGCTCGCGGCGGGCGAGGTCGCGGGCGTGAGGCCCAGGGGGAACAGCACGGCGTTGGTCACGAATCCGGACGGGTCCAGTGCGGCGGGCACCCCCACCCCGGCGGTGAGCACGGCGGTCGCGGCGACGACGTACCGTCGCGCCTTCCGCCGCGCTCGCAGCAGGAAGAAGACCGTGATCAGAACCGGCCACGCGGTCGGCTTGAGCGTTCCGGCGGCGCCCAGCGCGAGCCCCGCCGCGCCCGGCCGGTTCCGGGCCAGCGCCAGGCCCAGGCAGGCGCACCCCAGGACGGGCAGGTCGTCGCCGCCGACCGCGACCGGCAGGGCGACCAGCGGGGAGGCGAGGGTGACGATCAGCACCCCCATGCACCCGACCTGGCGCGGCCCGCCATGCGACCGGCTCAGCACCATCCCGGCGATGATCGCGGCGGCGAAGACACCCGTGAACAGGATCCGCGGATCCAGCCCGGTCAGCCCGAACACCGCCATCCCCGGCAGGTACGGGTCGTAGGCGGTGTACGCGGTACCGGGCACGGGCGGGTACGGCGTGCCGTGGCGCAGGAGCGCGGCGCCGGACCGCGCCACCACGGAGACCTCCTCCTGAGCCTGCCCGGTGGCGATCAGCACGGCGAGCGGGACCAGCGCCGCGCCCGCGAACGCGCACGCCCTTCCGGCGGTCCGGCTCGTGACGGCGACGAGCGCGGCGCACGCGTAGCCGACCGCCGCTGCCGTTCCCCAGGCGCGATGCGCGGCCGTTCCCGCCGTGGCGGCGAAGACGCCCGCGAACCCGGCGAACAGCGCGTACAGGTGTGGCTCCGCCACGAACACCCAGCGGTCGGGCTCACGACGGCGCACGCGCTTCCGTGGGTCGCCCGGGTGGCCTGTGATCGGCGGAGGGGAGACGGTGATCGTCATGCGGGTGCTCCTGCGTCGGGGGCGGGTCGATGCCAGCCAACCGACGGCGAGCGCGAAGATCAGTAGGGCGGAATGCCGAGATGCGGTAGACCCGTCCGGGTAGGGCCGGCCCTACTCCGGCTCTCCGGGGCGTGCCGATGTGCCTCCGGTCCGCACCGGATCGGCGGCCGGCCTGGACGCCTGGGAGCACGTCTCCGTCGACGGCCGGTGCTGACCCCCGATCACCGGCCGAACGTGAAGTACCGCGCGGGGACGAACAACTCGTGTCCGGTGGTGAAGCGGACTCGCACACCGTCGGCCCGCCACTCGATCGAGCCGACGGCGACCGACATGGCGGTGTCGACGCGGATCCGATGACCGTACGACAGGCTCGGATCACGGCCGATCATCAGGTGGTAGGACTCACCGGCGAGCGTTGAACGGTCGCGGATCAGGCCGAGATAGTGCGGCGCCCCGTCCTGGTAGGCGACGGTCGACGGCTGGCGGCTCCGGTAGACGACCGCGGATCGCGGCCACGACGCCGCGACGCCCACCGCGACGGTCAGCACGACGCCGAGAACACCGCCGGCGACGATCGGGCCGAGATTCCTCAACCGGCGGATCGCGCGCTCGCTCACTGTGACCCCCACCCCGTCGGCCTCCCCTGCCGTAGATCACCATAGAACGGCCGTCCGGATCAGCGGTGGTCGTCGGTGTGGTGGGCGGTCCACTCGGCGTACGGGTGGGGTACCAGGTGGGGTCAGCCCTACTCCGGCTCTCCAGGTCGCGCCAATGTGCCTCCGGCCCGTACGGGGTTGGGTTGAGGCATGACACAGACGACCGTCCTGGCGCCGGTGGCTCAGGCGGACTCACTCGTGAAGACGTACGGCTCCGGGGAGAACACGGTGGCCGCGCTGCGCGGCGTCTCGGCCTCCTTCGCGCGCGGGCAGTTCACCGCGATCATGGGGCCCTCGGGGTCGGGCAAGTCGACGTTCCTGCACTGCCTCGCCGGGCTGGACACCGTGACGTCGGGCTCGGTCGTGATCGACGGGGTGGACATCACGCGGCTGTCCCGGACGCGCCTCACGAGACTGCGCGGCGAGAAGCTGGGCTTCGTCTTCCAGGCGTTCAACCTGATGCCGATGCTGACCGCCGAGGAGAACATCCGGCTGACCGCGCGGATGGCCGCGCGGCGGGTGGACCGGGAGTGGTTCCGGACCCTCGTGGACGCGCTCGGGCTGCGCGAGCGCCTCGGGCACCGGCCGGCCGAGCTGTCCGGCGGGCAGCAGCAGCGGGTCGCGGTCGCGCGGGCGCTGCTGACCCGGCCGGAGGTGGTGTTCGCCGACGAGCCGACCGGCAACCTCGACTCCTCGGCCGGCGGGGAGGTGCTGCGGTTCCTGCGCGCGGCAGTGGACACGTACGGCCAGACGGTCGTCATGGTGACGCACGACCCGCTCGCCGCGTCGTACGCCGACCGGGTGCTGTTCCTCGCGGACGGCCGGATCGTGTACGAGCTGGCCGGGCCGACGATCGACGCGGTGCACGACGTGATGCGCCGGATGGAGGCCTGAGCATGTGGCTGATCGCCCGCCGGTCGTTCGCGCAGGACTGGGCGCGGCTGACCGCGACGATGCTCGCCGTGCTGTTCTCCGTGGGGTTGATGTCGGGGGCGCTGCAGTTCGCGCTGCGGGCGGAGGCGGCGGTGTCCGGATCGGACGCCAGCGAGTACGCCAGGGTCGACGTGCTGGTGCAGCCGCGCGGCGCCGACCCGGATGACGTGTTCAGCGTGCCGCAGGGTGAGGTACGGCCCGGCGCGATCGCCTCGGTGCCGGGCGTCGCGGCCGTCGCCGGTGACGCGGCCGTGCCGGTCACGATCGTCGGCGCGCACGGAAGGCCGGTGACGCCGCCGGCGGGCGCGGGGACCGCGCTCCGCCCCTGGATCCCCGACGCCCGCCTGAGCGCCTATCACCTGGTCTCCGGGCGGGCGCCGGCCGCCGATGACGAGGTGGCCGTCGTACGGCACGTCGCGAGCGCCGGAGGGCTCCACGCCGGCTCGGCCACGACGCTGCTGCTGCCGAACTCCACGCAGCGCGTGCGGGTCGTCGGCGTCGTCACCGTACGAGGGCGGGGGGCGGTGGCCTCCGGCGACCTGATCCTCGGCACGCCGACGGCCGTTCATCGCGCCGCCGGGCTGCGGCCGGGCACCTGGCAGGGCCTGTGGGTGAAGGCCGCGCCGGGCGTCACGGCCGCCGCGCTGCGCGCCCGGCTGGTCCCGGTGATGCGCCCGGACGTCGTGCGGAAGGCCTCCGACGTACGGCACCGGCAGTCGGCCGAGCTGCAGGGGGCGGGGGCGTCCGTCGGCGGGGCGATCGGCATGCTGGCGTCGGTCGCGGTGTTCACCGGCCTGTTCGTGGTCGCGAACGCCTTCGGAACGCTGGTCCGTCAGCGCACCCGGCGGCTGGCCCTGCTGTCGGCGATCGGGGCCCGGCCCCGGCAGATCAAGCGGCTGGTCCGCTTCGAGGCGCTGGTCCTGGGGGTGGTCGCCTCGGCGGGCGGCCTTGTGGCCGGGTACGGCGTGTCGGAGATCCTCACGCGGCTGTTCGCCCAGGACGGCTTCGACATCTCCGCCGGTGAGGTGCAGGTCGGCTGGGTCGCGCTGGTCTTCCCGTTCGCCGCGGGCGTCGTGACCACGCAGCTGGCCGCCTGGCGGCCGGCCCGCCGCGCGGCGCGGATCGCGCCGATCGAGGCGCTGCGGTCGTCCACCGCGGAGGGCCGGGGACGGATCTGGCCCCGGCTCGTCGGCGCCCTGGCGATCTTCGGGGCGTCGTGGATGTTCTTCGGCCCCGTCTTCGCGGTCGCGAACGACAAGACCGAGGTCGGGATCGACCGGACCATCGGGATCGTGGTGCTCATCCTCATGGGCTCGATGGTGTGCGTGTCGGGGCTGGCGGTGCTCGCGCCGTTCTTCGTCGGGCCGCTCGGCGGCCTGGTCGGGCGGCTCGGCATGCTCGTCAGCGGCGAGTCGGGCCGGCTCGCCCGCGCCACGATCACGCGCAGCCCCCGCCGGGTCTCCTCGGCCGCCGCCTCGCTCATGCTCGGCGTGGCGCTCGTCGCCGCGACCGGACTGCTGATCACCTCCGTTCATCAGCGCGGCGCCGAGGCCGGCGCGCAGACGCTCGCGGCCGACCACGTCATCGCGACCAACGGCCGCACCTCGGACGGTGCCGCCCCGCTGCCCGGCGACACGGCGGCCCGGGTCGCACGCGTCCCCGGGGTGACCGCCGCGGTCGCGCTGACGCGCACGGAGGTAGAGCTCGTGTCGCCGAAGATGAAGATCGCCGACGAGGTCCCCGGCCCGCCGGTCTTCCTCAACGTGACCGGCGCGTCCGACGTACGGCCGGTGCTGCGCTTCGGCGGGCACCTGCCCGCCCTGCGGCCCGGCGAGATCGGAGTCGCGTCGCCGCTCGTGACGGCGTATCACCTGTGGCCGGGCCGCCGGATCGTCGTGCACGGAGCGCGCGGCAACGTGACGCTCACCGTGGCCGGCCGCTACCACGACCCCTCGCACGTGTTCGCCGACCAGGCGCTCGTCGCCCCGGCCACGATGGCGATGCTCGACCCGGGCGCGACCACGTCGGCCGTGCTGGTCCGGGGCACCGCGCCCACGCGAGCCCTCGCGGCGGCCGTCGCCGACGTCCCGGTCGCGCGGGTGTACGAGCCGGCGGCCTACGTCCGGGTCGCCGTCGCGTCCATGGAGAAGGGCCTGCGGGTGGTCTACGGGTTCATCGGGATGTCGCTGGTGATCTCCCTGTTCGGGATGGCCACGACGATGTCGCTCAGCGTCTTCGAAAGGACGCGGGAGTTCGGCATGCTCGGCGCGGTCGGGACGACCGTGCGGCAGATCCGGTCGATCGTCCGCTGGGAGGCCGCGACCGTCGTACTGCTGGGCGTGCTGCTCGGCATGGCGACCGCCGTCGGCACCGTCGCGCTGCTGCACGTGGCCACCGGCAGCTCGTACATCCGGGTGCACCTGCCGTGGTGGCTGCTCGCCGTGGTCGTCGGCGGCGCGGGCGCCGTGACGTGGGCGACGTCGGCCCTGCCCGCCCGCCGCGCCGCCGGAGTACCGGTCCTGGAGGCCGCCAAGGCGGAATGACGCGCAGCGCCGACGGCGGGCCCGCTGGAGGACCGTCGACGCCGCCGAGGGACGCTCACCGGCGCGCGACGCCGATGGCGGGCCCGCCCATGGGCCGTCGACGCCACCGAGCGATGCCTGCCGTTACGGCGGGCCGGCCCGAGGGTCGTCGACGCCGTCGAAAGACGCTCAGCGGTAGGCGCCGCGCCGGTGGCAGTCCACCAGGTGGTCGTCGACCAGGCCGCATGCCTGCATGAGGGCGTAGACGGTCGTCGGGCCGACGTGCTTGAAGCCGTGCTTCTTCAGCTTCTTGGCGAGCGCCGTGGAGCCGGGGGTGGTGGCGGGCACGTCGGTGACGTCCTTGGGGGCCGGGGCGTCCGGGTCGGCGTGCGCCCAGACGAGCGCGGCCAGGCCGTCGGGCAGGTCGAGCGCCGCGCGGGCGTTCGCGATCGTCGCGTCGACCTTCCGGCGGTTCCGGACGATCGAGGCGTCGGCCATCAGCCGCTCGACGTCGGCCGGGCCGTACGCCGCGACCTTCTCCGGGTCGAAGTCGTCGAACGCCCGCCGGAACCCCTCGCGCTTGCGCAGGATCGTGAGCCACGACAGGCCGGACTGGAACGCTTCCAGGCACAGTCGCTCGTACAGGCCCCGGTCGTCGCGGACCGGGCGGCCCCACTCGTCGTCGTGGTAGGCGATGTAGTCGGGCGCGGAGACGCCCCACGGGCACCGCGCCAGCCCGTCCGGGCCGATCACAGTCATTCGAACATGGTAGCGAGACGGCGCAGCGACGTCCGCAACATGAGCCGGGCCAGCGGTCCGACCGCGAACCAGCCGACCCGGCCGACCGGCCCGAACGGCAGGTGGATCAGCTCCGCCCAGGTCACCCGGCACCTGCCCTCCGGCAGGTCGAGCAGGTCGAACCGGCCCTCACCGCGGACCAGCGTCCCGGTGTGCAGCACCCGGACCCGGTGCGGCGGTCGCCACTCGCTGATCACCATGGTGTCGAGGAACCCGACCGGCCCGATCCCGGTCCACGCCTCCAGGCTCGCGCCGTCGCCCGCGCCGCCCTCCGCGCGGGTGAACGGCACCCATTCGGCGTGCCGGGGCCAGTCGACGAGGACCTCCCAGACCCGCTCCGCCGGGGCGGCGACGTCGGCGGAGGCGTGCACCGCGACCGTGTTCGTCCTCACTCGTCCCGCTCCCGCCACGGGATGCCCTCGCCCGGCCGGTGACCCGCGCCGGCGTCGCCGTGGTCGGCGTCCCGGCCGGTGCCGTTCTCGGCCGCCCGGCCGGCGTCGTACTCGACGTCCCGGCCGGTGTCTTCGCCCGCGTCGTGGTCGGCGAGGGTGGCCTTGGGGTCGAAGACGACCTTGTCGACGATGGTCTGCGGCGGTTCGATGGCCCGCTCTCGGGGCGGCTCGTCCGCGCGCTGGGGCAGGGGCGGCAGGTCGTCTTCGCGCGGGGCGAGCGTGTCCGCCGGGTCGAAGTCGTGGTGCGCGGTCAGCGTGTCCGGCGCCGGGGACGCCGACGGGATGGACGGCCGCCACGAGGACTGCTCCGGCGGCTCGTACAGGTGTTGCCGCGCCTCCGCGAGCTCCTGCTCGAGCACGGCGATCCGCGTGTCGCGCTCGGTCAGCTCATGGGCGAAGCGCTCCAGCGCCTCGTCGGTGATCTGCTTGTGGTAGCCCCACAGCCCCATCGGCAGGCGGAGCAGCGCGGCGTCGGTGCCGCCGGCGGAACGCCGGCCCGGCAGCGCCAGCGGCGGGTGGTCGGGGTGCTCTACGGACAGCTCCCCGCCGCCCCCGATGGCCACGACGACGATCGCCGCCAGGACGGCCAACGCGGCGAGGGCCACGGTGATGGTGACCAGCATATGCCGATCGTGCCACAACCATGACGTACAGTGCGTCAACCCGGTCGGACGGACTTGCTCTCGGCCGCGTATGCCACGATCGGGGCATGGACCTGCGCCTCGGGACCCGGATCATTCGCCCCGGGCAATTCGCGATCATGACGATCGGCCTGGTCGACGGCGCCGACATCGCCGAGGTCCCCGCCGACCCAGAGGCCGTCCGCGCGGCCCGGGCGGACGGGCGGGTGATCGCGGTGGCGCCGTCGTCGGAGGAGCAGGCGGTCGCCTGTGCACGGGCCGGGGCCGACCTGCTGGCCGGGGACGCCTTCGCCGGCGTCGCCGCGGCGACCGGGGCGGCGCTCCTGTGCTCGGCGCCGGAGCGGGCGGCGGGCGTGCGGCCGGACGGGGTGCTGGTCCGTGCGACGGACCCGTACGAGGCCGAGCGCCTCGCTGGGGCCGGTCACGCCGTCCTGGTGGACGAGGCCGAGCCCGCCGTCGTCTCGGTGTTCGCCTGGGCCGGCGCGCGCGTCTTCCGCACGGCCGACCCCGACCCGACCCGGCAGGTCCTCGACATGGTCGCGTCGATCACCGGAACCCGCCCGCCCGCCGTCTCACGCCGCGGCCTCGCCTGACGCCGCACCGGACGGGCGCGGTGCCTGGCCGTGCGAGCCCGGCACCGTAACGAGCGTGCGCGGTGCGGGATCGCACGGACCGGGCCGGGATCGTACGGGCGCGGGATCGGGCGGACGCGGGCCGGGATCGTACGAGCGCGGGGCGCGGGATCGCACGGACGCGGTGCGGGATCGCACGGACGCGTGCCGAGATCGTACGAGCGCGGCACCGTACCCCCGTGCGCGCCGACATCGTGCATGCACGGCGCGGGCGTCGGCCGGTCGCTCAGGGTTCGGCCTCGATGTAGTCCTCGGCGGTCGGCTGCAGGCGTACCGGCGAGCGCTCCAGGTGGTCGAACGCCTCCTCGACGGTGGTGGTCCAGCCGATCGCGTCGAAGATGCGGGGCCGGGCGAAACCCTCGTTCAGCAGGTGCTTCATCAGCTCGCGCAGCGGGTCGTACAGGCCGTCCGGGTCGAGGATCGCGATGGGCTTCTCGTGCAGGCCCAGCACGCGCGCGGTCCAGACCTCGAAGAGCTCCTCGAGGGTGCCGAGCCCGCCGGGCAGGACCAGGAACGCGTCGGAGCGGCGGTCCATCTCGCCCTTGCGGGACCGCATGTCCTCCGTCACGACCAGTTCGGCGGAGTCGTCGTCGGCGATCTCGACGTCGACGAGGGCCTGCGGAATGACGCCGACGGTCTGCGCGCCGCCCTCGCGCGCGGCCCGGGCGACGGCCCCCATGCAGGACACGGTGGCGCCGCCGCTGACGAGCGCGTGCCCCCGCCGGGCCAGTTCGGCGCCGGCCTCGGCGGCCAGGTCGACGTAGCGGCGGTCGATGCGGCCGCTGGAGGAGCAGAAGACACAGATCCGCATCAGCTTCCGTTCCCTCCGAGCTGCGCGTCGGCCTCCAGGGCGGCGCGCTCCTCCAGCTCGCGCTCCTGGGTCTCGTGGGCCCGCCTGATGACCTCGACGACCTCCTCCGGGTCGTCGGTGAGGTGGATCAGGTCGATGTCCTGCGGGGAGACCTTGCCCGAGGGCAGCATCTGGTTCTTGATCCAGTCGACGAGGCCGCCCCAGAACTCCGTGCCGACGAGCACGATCGGGAAGCGGGTGATCTTCTTGGTCTGCACGAGGGTGATCGCCTCGAACAGCTCGTCGAGCGTCCCGAACCCGCCGGGGAGCACGACGAACGCCTGGGAGTACTTGACGAACATCGTCTTTCGGACGAAGAAGTAGCGGAACTCCAGGCCGACGTCGATGTGGTCGTTCAGCCCCTGCTCGAACGGCAGCTCGATGCCGAGTCCGACCGAGACGCCGCCGGCCTCGTCGGCCCCCTTGTTCCCGGCCTCCATGATCCCGGGGCCGCCGCCGGTGATCACGGCGTACCCGGCCTCGACGAGCAGGGCGCCGATCCGCTCGGCCAGTTCGTACTCCTCCGACGCCGGCTTGGTGCGGGCGGAGCCGAAGATGCTCACCGCGCGCCCCAGCTCGGACAGCAGCCCGAAGCCCTCCACGAACTCCGCCTGGATGCGGAGCACCCGCCAGGGGTCGGTGTGCACCCAGTCGGACGGGCCGCGGGCGTCGAGCAGTCGCTGGTCGGTCGTCGTGGCGGGGATCGCCTTGCCGCGAAGCGTTACGGGGCCCTGCCGCCTCCGGCGCCGCGTCTCGTCAGGTTGCATGGCCCAACGTTAGCCAGCACCGCAAGCGGTTTTGAGCAATCGGACACTGAATCGACCCGAGGACAAGGAACCCATTTGTGCTGTTTGTCGTTTTGTTGGGCTCTAGACTTCGGCCGTGAACCAAGCGACTGAGGTGCTCGAGCCGGAGCCCGTTTTCGTCGACGCGACGGGGCGCCGGGCACGGATCGCGCGCGGTGCGGGGATCGCGCTCGGGTGCGTCGTCGCCGCCTATCTCCTGCTCGTCGGAATCGGGCTGGCCACCGGCACGCGGGTGCCGCTCACCCCGTGGCCCGAGACGAAGCACGCGAAGTCGGGCCGCGGCCCCGCCGAGGACGGCCTCATGCCTCGCAGCGGAGGACGCAACCCGCTCCCGAACCGAAGCTCCGCCGCCGGCAAGGCACCGAGCGGCCCGGCGCCGACGGCCGGAGCGCCCGCGGGCGGCACCCACCCGGGCGCCACGACGTCCGGCACCCCTGGTTCCAAGCCGACCACCGGAGCGACCACGCCGCCGGTGACGCCGACGTCCACCACCACCGCCCCCGGCAAGGGACACGCCTACGGCCGGACCAAGAGCCCCAACCCGAGGAAGCCCTGATGGCACGCCGGGACCGCCGGCGTGATCCGCGCGGCCACTGGATCCTGCTCTTCCTCGGCGCCGTCACCCTCGTCGCGGGGCTCCTGCTGACCGGTTACGCGCACGGCACGGTCGGGGAGTCGACGCAGCACAACTACGAGAAAAGCGGTTCGGCGCCGTCCGCGGTCGCGGACGGCGGTCCCGTCGTGAACCTGTCGGGCGGCCAACCGCAGAGCATCCGGACGCCCCGCCGCACCATCGCGCTCACCTTCGACGACGGACCCGACCCCCGATGGACGCCGCAGGTCCTCGACGTGCTGCGGCGCCACGGGGCCCACGCGACGTTCTTCGTCATCGGGGCGCGCGTCGCCGACCACCCCGGCATCGTCGAACGGGCGCTCCGTGAGGGCAACGAGATCGGCTCGCACACCTACACCCACATCGACATGGCGAGTTCCCCGCCCTGGCGCATCCGCTTCGAACTCGACCTGACCCAGCGCGCGCTCGCCGGCGCGGCCGGCATCAACACCCGGCTCATCCGGATGCCGTACTCCTCCGTGCCGGACGGCCTGTCCGCGCCGGAGTACCGGGCGGCCCTGGAGGCCGGACGGCAGGGCTACGTCGTCGCGCTCACCGACCGGGACACCGAGGACTGGCGGCGGCCGGGCGTGGAGAAGATCATCCAGGCCGCGACGCCCGAGAAGGGCGCCGGCGCCGTCGTGATGATGCACGACGCGGGAGGAAACCGGGCCCAGACGGTACAGGCGCTGGACGCGCTGCTGACCCGGCTGTCGGCCAAGGGGTACCGGTTCACGACACTGAGCCAGGCGACGCGGCTGCCGTCCGCCGACGTGCCCGCCTCGACCTTCGACAAGGTGACCGGAACGGCCCTGACCGCCGCGCAGCGCTGGTCCGACCTGTGGGCCGGCTGGTTCGGGATCCTCTTCGGGATCGCGGGCGCGCTGACCACGCTGCGGCTGCTGGCCCTCCCGCTGTTCGCGCACGTCCACGTACGGCGGGTCCGGCGCCGCCCCCGCCGCGGGCCCTCGCCATGGCTCACCGCCGGGGGCGCCCCGCCACCGGTGTCGGTGATCGTCCCGGCGTACAACGAGGAGGTCGGCCTGGCGGCGACGGTCCGCTCCCTCGTGAACACCACGTACCCGTCGCCGATCGAGGTGCTGATCGTCGACGACGGGTCCACCGACGACACCCCCGTCATCGGTGACCGGTTGCAGCAGGAGTTCCCGAACGTCCGGCTCATCTGCCGACCCAACGGCGGCAAGCCGGCCGCCCTCAACACGGGCATCGCGCAGGCGAGCCACGACGTGCTCGTCCTCGTCGACGGCGACACCGTCTTCCAGCGCGACACCCTCAACAACCTCGTACGGCCGCTGGTCGACCCGCGCGTCGGAGCGGTCAGCGGCAACACCAAGGTGGCCAACCGCAAGGGTCTCATCGGCCGCTGGCAGCACCTGGAGTACGTCATCGGGTTCAACCTCGACCGGCGGATGTTCGACGTGCTGGAGTGCATGCCCACCGTGCCCGGCGCGATCGGCGCCTTCCGCCGGCAGGCACTCGCGTCGGTCGGCGGGCTCAGCACCGAGACCCTCGCCGAGGACACCGACCTGACCATGGCGATCTGCCGAGCGGGCTGGCGGGTCGTGTACGAGGAGACCGCCGTGGCGTGGACGGAGGCGCCGTCGTCGCTGCGCCAGCTGTGGAAGCAGCGGTACCGCTGGTGCTACGGCACCCTGCAGTCGATGTGGAAGCACAAGCGCGCGCTGGCCGAGCGCGGCCGGTCCGGCCGGTTCGGCCGCCGCTGCCTGCCGTACCTGGCGCTCTTCCAGGTCGCCCTGCCGTGCCTCGCGCCCGTGGTGGACGTGTTCGCCATCTACGGCATCTTCGTCCTCGACCCGCTGACCGTCGCGGGGTCGTGGGTGCTGTTCACGGTGGCCCAGGCGGCGGCCGCGATGTACGCGCTGCGGCTCGACGGCGAACGCCTCACCACGCTGTGGGTGCTGCCCTTCCAGCAGATCGTCTACCGGCAGCTGATGTACCTGGTGGTCATCCAGTCGCTCGTCACGGCGGTCCTGGGCGCCCGGCTGCGCTGGCACGTCATCCGGCGCACCGGGACGTTCTCGGAGGGCGAGCCGCTGCCCTCCCAGGCCGGCATCTGAGGCCGTACGGATCCGTCACCCGTCGTGCGAATCCGCCATGGTCGTACGGAGCCGCCACCGTCGTGCGGAGCCGCCACGGTCGTGCGGATCCGTCACCCGTCGTGCGGGTCCGCCATGGTCGTACGAGCCGTCACCGGCCGAAGCGGGTGCGGTCGATCTCCTCGTAGACGTTGATCTTGTGGTCGATGAGTTCGAGGTCCTGCTGCAGTTCGTCGATGCGCGCGGCCACCTCGGCGCGGTGCGCGACGAGCAGGGCCTTGCGGTCGGCGGCCGTTCCGTTGCCCTCCCGCGCCAGCTCGGCGTAGCGGAGGATCGTCGCGATGGGCATCCCCGTCGCGCGCAGCCGGGTGAGCAGTGTGATCCAGGACAGGTCCCGGTCGGTGTAGCGGCGGTGCCCGCTGGAGTCGCGCTCCGGCGGCTCCCGGAACGCGCCGATGCGCTCGTAGTACCGCAGGGTGTGCGTGGAGACGCCGGTACGCTCGGCCGCCTCCGCGATCGTCAGTCCCTGGGCCAGTGCCTGGGCCATGAGGTCGCCCTTCCGCGTCGATACCGAGTCAAGGGCCGGGCGCGGCTCGGGTCGTGAGCCGGTCCCGTGGACCGGGCGCGGCTCAGGTCATGAGCCGGACCCGTGGGCCGGGCAGGGCTCACGTGGTGAGCCAGGCCCGCATTCGCTCCTCGCTGGCGAAGATACGCGGAATCTCCACGTACTCGTCACGCGTGTGCGACAGGCTGGGCTCGCCGGGACCGTAGTTGACGGCCGGAATGCCCAGCTCGGAGAACCTCGCCACGTCCGTCCAGCCGAGCTTGGCGCGCGCCTCGCCGCCGGTGGCCGCGGCGAACGCGGACGCGACCGGATGCGTCAGACCCGGCCGGGCGCCGGGAGCACCGTCGACCACGGTCACCTCGTAGCCTCCGAACAGTTCGCGCAGGTACTTCTCCGCGTCGCCCAGGGACTTGTCGGGCGCGAACCGGTAGTTGATCGTGACGACGCACTCGTCGGGGATCACGTTGCCCGCGACGCCGCCCCCGATGAACACCGCGTTGAGCCCCTCGTGGAACTCCAGGCCGTCGACCACGGGACGCTTCGGCTCGTACGCCCGCAGGACGTCGAGGACCGCGCCGGCGTGGTGGATGGCGTTCGAGCCCATCCACGACCGCGCGCTGTGCGCCCGCTCGCCCGGGACCTTGACCTCCACGCGGATGGTGCCCTGACAGCCACCCTCCACGATGCCACCCGACGGCTCCATGAGGACCGCGAAGTCGGCCTGCAGCAGCTCGGGGCGGGTCTGCCCGATGCGCTTGAGCCCGTTGCGGGCCTCCTCGACCTCTTCGCACTCGTAGAAGAAGTAGGTGACGTCCCGGGTCGTCTCGGCGATGGTGGCCAGCTTGAGCTGCACGGCGACGCCGGCCTTCATGTCGCCGGTCCCGCAGCCGTACAGGCGGTCGCCCTCGACCCGGGAGGGGAGGTTGTGGTTGACCGGGACCGTGTCGAGGTGCCCGGCGATCACCACCCGCTCGCTCCGGCCCTGCGACGTGCGCGCGATCACGGTGTCGCCGTCGCGTTCGACGGACAGGTGGGGCAGGGCGCGCAGCGCCTCCTCGACGGCGTCGGCGAGCGCCTTCTCGTTGCCGCTCACCGATTCGATGTCGACGATCGCCGCGGTGAGGGAGGCGACGTCCTGGGTCAGATCAAGCCGCATGCCGCATGAGCCTACGCCAGAGGTGCCCGGATCCGGCCAGTCACCCTGCCGCCGGAAACCCCGCGTCGACCTGGTATCAGCTGCGCGGATGTGACGATCTGCCAAAAAACGGCTGAGCTTAGGGGAATTTTCCACCTATTCGATGGTCCTGCCGTTGGATATTTACATATGTGGGAGCGGGCCCCTTTCACCCCCGCCGGAAGGAGCTCCCACCATGCCGGAACCCCCCGCCGGCCGCCTCGCCCCAGGGGTGGCCTCCACGTACGACAGCCTCGTCCCCGACCGTCACGACCCGATCACCTCAGCCGCAGCCATACCCGGCGTCACCGAACCCCACCCACCCGCACCGGCGACCGCCGCACCGCGCGCCGCCGAACCCCGGCCGCTCGCGCCGGCGGCCACCACACCCGGTGTCACCGAACCCCATCCGCCCACGTCCGCGACCGCGCCCCGGCCACCCGCAACGGCGGCTCCCGAGCCCCATCCGCTCAGCGTCGCCGAACCCGACCCGCTGACGCCCGCGACCGCGCCCCAGCCGCCCGCGACGGCGGCCACCGAGGCCCGCTTGCTCAGCGTCGCCGAACCCGACCCGCTGACGTACGCGACCGCGCCCCAGCGGCTCGCGACGGCGACCGCCGCGCCCGGTGGTCTCGGCCGTCGCGATCTGCTCACTCGGGCGGCCGTCATCGCGGGCGGTGCCGCGCTCATCGGCGCCGCCGACCTGGCCCGGCCCCGCCGCGCGCGGGCCGTCACCGCGCCCCGCGTCTACACGCGCGCCGAGTGGAGCGCCCGTCCGCCCACCTCGCCGGCCACGATCATCAAGGCGCCCGACCACCTGATCGTGCACCACATGGCGTTCCCCAACTCCACCGACTACTCCCTCGCCCACGCCTTCCAGCTGTCCCGCGACTGCCAGAACCTCCACATGGACACCAACGGCTGGAGCGACACCGGGCAGCAACTGACCATCAGCCGCGGCGGCTACGTCATGGAGGGCCGCAACCGCACGCTCGAGGCCATCGGGCAGCGCGAGAACGTCTTCGGCGCCCAGTGCGCCAACGAGAACGGCCACACGCTCGGCATCGAGAACGAGGGCACCTACACCACCGAGCTGCCGCCCACCGCCCTCTGGAACGCCCTCGTCCAGACCCTCGCCTGGCTCTGCGACCTGTACGGGCTGTCGCCGGCGACCGCGATCGTCGGCCATCGCGACTACAACTCCACCCAGTGCCCCGGTGACGCGCTCTACGCCCAGTTGCCCCGGCTCCGATCGGAGGTCGCGGGCACGCTCGGCCTGGCGTCCGCCGCTCGAGCCGGCTCCGTCACGCGATCCGGCCTGCCCGGCCCACGCACCCTCGGCGACCACGGCCCCGCCGTCGGCGCCACCGAACCCCGCCCCTGACGGCCGACCCACCGTCACCTGATCCGGCCCGCTCACGGTCGTCCCACCGTCGACCGCCGACCGCTCACGGTCGACCCGAACCGACCGCTCACGATCGGCTCACCCTCGACCGCCCCGACCGCTCACGGTCGACCCGAACCGCCCGCTCACGATCGGCTCACCCTCGACCGCCCCGACCGCTCGCGGACGACCCGAACCGCCCGCTCACGGTCGACCCACCGTCAACCGAACCCGCCCACTCACGACGACTCGCCGTCACCTGACTCGGCCCGCTCACGACGACCCGCCGTCGACCGATCCGCCCGCTCACGGCGACCCGCCGTCACCGGGCCCTCGCACGTGGCATGCCCCGGCCCCAGGGGCGGCCCTCCCGTCCCGCCACACGACCCCAGGAGGAACCGTGGCCCCGTCCCCCCGCAACCGCATCATCCGCCGGCTGAGCACGGCGTTCGCCGCGCTCTCCCTCGCCGGAGGCGTCCTGGCCGCCGGCCCCGCGGCCGGCGCGTCACCCAACCCGATCACGCACCCCGACAAGGACCATGCGGGCTCCAGCCTCGAGGGCAGCGGGTCCGGCACCGTCACCCCGCTCGTGTCCGGCCCGCTCGGCCTCGACGTCTCCAGCCACCAGGGCAACGTCACCTGGAGCTCGGTCAAGAGCAACGGCGCGCAGTTCGCGTATGTCAAGGCCACCGAGGGAACGACGTACCAGAACCCGTACTTCTCGCAGCAGTACGTCGGGTCGTACAACGTCGGCCTGATCCGGGGCGCCTACCACTTCGCCACGCCGGACACCTCGAGCGGCGCGGCGCAGGCCGACTACTTCGCCGCGCACGGCGGCGGCTGGTCGGCGGACCACCACACCCTGCCCGGCGCGGTCGACCTGGAGAGCAACCCGTACGGGGCGTCCTGCTACGGGCTCAGCCAGGCGTCGATGCGCAGCTGGATCCACGCGTTCATCAACGAGTACCACGCCAAGAGCGGCCGGTGGGCGGTCATCTACACCAGCCTGAGCTGGTGGACCAGCTGCACCGGTAACACCGACACGACGTTCGCCACCAACAGCCCGCTGTGGATCGCGAAGTGGGCGAGCTCCGCAGGCACGCTGCCGGCGGGCTGGAGCTTCTACACCTTCTGGCAGTACGCCGACAGCGGGACGTTCCCCGGCGACCAGGACGTCTTCAACGGAGACTCCACGCGCCTGCTCGCCCTGGCCGACAACACCTGATCGCGTGACGGCGCGGCGCCGGAGCAGGGCTCCGGCGCCGCGCGCGTTCGCGTCCGGTCCGTCGAGGCTTCCGGGCCGCCGGATGCCCCGTCAGGCGCTCAGGCCGTCGAGGCTTCCGGGCCGGTAGACGCCCCGTACGGGTCGGTCAGGCGCTCAGGCCGTGGTCGCGCAGGACGTCGTTGAGCTGCGACTTGTCGTGCCGTACGCCCGGCTCGAGGCGCTTGATCACCAGGACGGCGGGCATCCCGAAGGTGCCGCCGGAGAACTCCTTCAGGCGCGTTCCGCCGACGGCGACGCACCAGTCGGGGATCCGGCCGCGGCCGAGCTCCTCGCCCGTCTCCACGTCGATGACCGGCATCGAGGCGGAGAGGTTCGTGCCGGAGCCGACGACCGCGCCCGTGCCCACGCGGGCGCCCTCGACGATCATCGAGCGGCTGCCGATCATGGCCTCGTCCCCGATGATGACAGGCTTGGCGTTCGGCGGCTCCAGCACGCCGCCGATGCCGACGCCACCGGACAGGTGGACGTTCTTGCCGACCTGCGCGCAGGATCCGACCGTCGCCCAGGTGTCGACCATCGTGCCGGAGTCGACGTAGGCGCCGATGTTGGTGAAGGACGGCATCAGGACGACGCCCGGCGCGAGGTGGGAGCCCCAGCGGGCGATGGCGCCCGGCACGACGCGCACGCCGTCGAGGCGGGTCTTCAGCGGGATCCGGTCGTGGTAGTGGAAGTCGCCCACCTGTGCCCGGGCCATGCCCAGCACCTTGAAGCTGAGCAGGATCGCCCGCTTGGCGCGCTCGTCGACGATCACCTCGTCGGTGGCCTCGTCGACGAACGCCACACGCGCCTGCCCGGCGTCGAGCAGATCGACGGCGGCCACGATGGCGGAACGGGCGTCGGTGTCCTCAGGGCTCAGGTCCGCCCGGCGCTCCCACAGCTCGTCGATGGCGCTTGAGATCGGGCTGGTGAACGTGTCGGTCATGCCGGTGAGGATAGCGGCGGCCTCGGCGCAAGATGTCCGGCAGGGTGTGCGAACCGGGTACCTTCGTGCCGTGAGTCGGAGGAGTGGGCGGCTACGGCTCGCCATCATCGGATTGGCCACGACGCTCGTCATCGTCGGCGGCGCCATCGCGCTGTACGTCCACTTCCGCCCGTACCTCCACGGCACCAACTGCGAGGCCCGGACGACCGCCGGCGTGATGCCGCTCGACCTGGACCAGGCGGGCAACGCCGCGACCATCGCCGCCGTCGCGCTGCGCAAGAAGCTCCCCGAAGAGGCAGTGATCATCGCGTACGCGACGGCGCTGCAGGAGTCGCACCTGCGCAACCTCGAGAGCGGCGACCGCGACTCGGTCGGCCTCTTCCAGCAGCGCCCGTCGCAGGGATGGGGGACGGTCAACCAGCTGAAGGACCCGGTGTACGCCGCGAACCGGTTCTTCAGCGCGCTCGTCAAGATCAAGGACTACAGCGGCATGCCCGTCCACGAGGCGGCCCAGAAGGTCCAGCGCAGCGCGGACGGCAAGGCGTACGCCCGGCACGAGGAAGACGCCAAGATCATGGCCGCGGTCTATACCGGGCGCGTGCCCGGCGCCATGCGGTGCTGGTATCCCCCGAACAAGCGCAAGAAGCAGAGCGACCCGCGGCAGGCTCTGGGCGCCCTGGACAAGGCGCTGAAGCGCAAGGACACCGGCGGCGACGCGATCACCGCGGCGAACGCCCGCGCGGGCTGGACCATGGCCATCTGGATGGTCGCGCACGCCCAGCCGTTCGGGCTCCGCGAGGTGCGCTACGCCGGCAGGCACTGGCGGGCGGAGCAGGGGCACGACGGCTGGACGCACGACAAGGCGGCGCCCGCCGACCGGATCGTCATCCGCTGAGGCCCGCCGCGTCGGCCGTACGGAGCCAGCCGTGGGCGCGGGCCGTGGCGGACGCCGTCCGCAGCAGCCGGGCGAGGGCCGGGGTGGTGCCCTTGCCGCGGGTGAGCAGGTGGATCTCGATGGTGGTCGCGGGGGTCAACGGCCGCCACACCAGGTGGGCCGGCAGGCTCCCGGCTGCGGACTGCCCGACGATGGAGACGGCGTCGTCCCGCGCCACCGGCGTGTGCGCGGCGTCGAACGACAGCTGACGCGGTCGTAGCCGCGGGGAGACACCCGCGCGGCGCAGGATCTCCATGATCGCGTCGTAGTGGCCGGGGTTGGCCTCCCGGGCGTGCACGAGCAGGGTCTCCTCGCCGAGGTCGGCGGCGGCCACCGCGCGACGGCCGGCGAGCGGGTGTTCGGCGTGCATGAGCACGCCCTGCGGTTCCAGTCTGAGCATGGTGCGCACCAGGTCGGGTACGGGCGGCGGGCAGCGTACGAGGCCCGCGTCGAGGGTGCCGTCGGCGACACCGCCGACGATGTCGGTCGTGGACAGCAGCCGGGTGTCGACCGTGATGCCGGAATGCTGTTCGGCCAGGGCCGCGAGGAGGGCGGGGGCGGTCTCGTAGCCGAGGCTGGCGCTGTAGCCGATCGTGAGGGTGCCGTGCTCGCCGTCGGCGTAGGCGCGCACGTCGCGCCACAGACGGTCGGCCTCCTCGCACAGGGCCGCCCCGCGCTCCATCAGCACCCGGCCGGCCTCGGTGGGCTCGACGTACTGCGTGGTCCGGTCCAGCAGCCGTACGCCCAATTCCTGCTCGAGCTGCCGGACGTGGCGGCTCAGCGCGGGCTGGGCGATGTGCAGCTGCTCGGCGGCACGGGTGAAGTTGCGTTCCCGCGCGACGGCCAGAAAGCAGCGAAGACGGTGAAGATCCGGCACGCGAGGCATCTTACACGGGCTCCGAGCTGCACTTATGCCGCGACGTTCTAAGCCGAGAAGCAACAGGTCTTTCCCTTCGCCGTCCGGCTCCGCCTACGTTCGAGACACCGGAAAGAAACCGTTCGAGAAAGGTTCGGGAAATGACCTCAACGCTGAATGCCGATGACGTCACGGCGCAGAGCAAGGCCGTTGTCCTCGATTACATGAATGCCCTCACCGGCGGCGACTTCACGGTGCTCCGCGGCTTCTTCACCCCCGAGGCGACCTGGACGCTGGCGGGCGACCTGCCGTTGTCGCGGACGTGGACCGGGCCGGACGAGATCCTCGGCGAGTTCGTGCCGGCGATGGTGTCCCGGCTGGTGCCGGAGTCCATGGCGCTGGAGTTCACGGGCGTGATCGCCGAGGGCGACCAGGTGCTGGCCGAGTGGAACACCCGAGCGCTCAGCAAGACCGGCGGACGCTACGACCAGCACTGCCTGGCGATCTTCACCGTCCACGACGGCAAGATCGCGGCGGTCCGCGAGTACTTCGACACCCTGCACGCGAAGAACGTCGTCTTCGGCTGACCCGGCCGCGTCCATTCCCTGACACCCGGAAAGGCAGGTTTCACCATGAAGGCGATGCTTCCCGGTTCGGCCGCCGACAAGGCGGTCATCCTCGGCGAGGCCGCCGAGCCCGAGCCCGCCGCCGACGAGGTGGTGATCGCCGTGGAGGCGTACTCCGTCAACCGCGGCGAGACGTTCCAGCTCGACGGCGCGCTCGACCGCCGCTGGCCGGGCTGGCGCCCGGGCAAGGACGTCGCCGGCACCGTCGTTCGCGCCGCGGCGGACGGCACCGGACCGGCGCCGGGCACCCGCGTCGTGGCCCATCCCCCGGCCTACGGATGGGCCGAGCGGGTCGCCGTGCCCACGTCGAGCGTCGCCGAACTGCCCGACAGCGTGGACGCGGTGACCGCGGCGGCGCTGCCGCTGGCCGGGATCACCGCGCTGCGGCTCCTCCGCGCGGCGGGCCCGCTCGCCGGCCGGCGCGTACTCCTCACCGGCGCCAGCGGCGGCGTCGGCCACTACGTCACCGAGCTCGCCGCCGCGTCCGGCGCCGAGGTCACGGCCGTCAGCGCCACCGAGGAACGCGGTGCCCGGCTGCTGGAGCTCGGCGCGACGGACCTGCTGACCTCGGTGAACGACGCGGCGGGCCCGTACGACGTCGTGCTGGAGTCGGTCGGCGGCGACAGCCTGCCCGCGGCGCTCGCCCACTTGGCCCCGGGCGGCCTGCTCATCTGGTTCGGACAGGCCGGCCGTACGCCCGTGACGCTCGACTTCTTCGACTTCTTCAAGGGTCCCGCCCAGGGCCGCATCAGGCACTTCGACTACACGGTGTCCGACGTGACGTACGGCCGGGACCTGGCCGCGCTCGTCAGGCTGGTCGCCGGCGGACGGCTGCACCCCGAGATCGGCACGGTGCTCGACTGGAGCCGTACCGCCGACGTCATCACCGACCTGCGTGCCCGCGGGATCCGCGGCAACGCGGTCCTGACGGTCGGCTGAGGGGCGCGATCACCCGCGCCAGGCCCCGACCACGTCCTCGGGGCTCCACAGCAGGTCGATGGATCGCTCGACATCAGCGCCGAGGCCGCCCCGGGAGGCGACGACAAGGCCGGTCGCCCCCGAGTCGAAGCCGGGAATCCGCGTGACGGCGCGCCGCGTCGCGGCAAGGTCGTGGCCGTCGAAGGGGCTCGCGAGCCACTTGATCGACCCGGCGAAGAAGATGGTGCCCGCGACCGGCGCGCGATCGGCTCCGACCAGGTCGACCTCGGGGTCGAACCGGCGGTTCCACCAGCCGCCGACCGCCTCCGCTTTCGGCCAGGGCAGCGCCCCTGACAGCGCGGCGAGCTCGAGGGTGCCCCCGAGAGACTCCATCGGCTCCGGCCCGCACGCCGCGGCAACCGTCGCGGGCGGCAGGTTGGGCTAGACGCCCAGGCCGCGGCCGATGATCTCCTTCATGATCTCGGTCGTGCCGCCGAAGATGGTCTGGATCCGGGCGTCGAGGTACGCCTTGGCGATCGGGAACTCGCTCATGTAGCCGTAACCGCCGTGCAGTTGCAGGCAGCGGTCGACGACCCGGTTGCACAGCTCGGTGTTCCACCACTTGAGCATGGAGGCCTCCTCGGTGCCGAGGCGGTCGTCGACGTGCTCGGTGATGCACCGGTCGGTGAAGGAGCGGGCGACCGTCAGCTCGGTCTTCATCTCGGCCAGGGTGAACCGGTTGTGCTGGAAGCGGCCGATCGGGCGGCCGAACGCCTCCCGGGTCTTGCAGTACTCCAGGGTCTGCTCGAAGGCCTTCTCCGCGCCCGCCAGGGCTCCCACGCCGATCGACACCCGCTCCCTCGGGAGATTCTGCATCAGGTGGATGAATCCCTGCCCCTCCTCACCGAGGAGGTTCTCCCGGGGCACGCGGACGTCCTCGAAGTACAGCTCGGCGGTGTCCTGGGCGTGCAGGCCGATCTTTTCGAGGTTGCGGCCGCGCTCGAAGCCCTTCATGCCGCGTTCGACGACGAGGAGGCTGATGCCCTGGTGCCCGGCGTCGGGGTCGGTCCGCGCGACCACGATGACCAGGTCGGACAGGATGCCGTTGGAGATGAACGTCTTCTGCCCGTTGAGGACGTAGTCGCCGCCGTCCCGTACGGCGGTGGTGCGGATGCCCTGCAGGTCCGAACCCGCGGCAGGCTCGGTCATGGCGATCGCGGTGACGATCTCGCCGGAGCAGTAGCCGGGGAACCACCGCCGCCTCTGCTCGTCGGTGGCGAGCCGGTTCAGGTACGCGCCGTTGATGTCGTTGTGGACCGCGAAGCCGGGGCCGTGGGCACCCGCGCGGGCCAGCTCCTCGTTGAACACGACGTAGTAGCGGTAGTCGGGGTCGCCCCCGCCGCCGTACTCCTCGGCGATGTCGATGCCGAGCAGCCCCTGCCGCCCGGCGGCCAGCCACACGTCGCGGGAGACGACGCCGTCCTTCTCCCACTGCTCGTGGAACGGCGCGATCTCCTTGGCGATGAACGACCGCACCATGTCGCGGAAGGCCTCGTGCTCATCCGTGAAGATCTCGCGCCGCACCATCGGCCTCCCTCGGGCTGAACGAACCGACTCGCGAGTAATTTACCACTTACATGCCGGTCACTCCCGGCTTCTGAGGGCCGCCCCGTCATGCCGTCCCGGTTCGGGCACGCGCCCTCGCTCACGCCCGGCCGGCGTCGTGACGGTCCCCGGCGTCCCGCCGGTCGAGCCACGACTGCAGGCCGTCGAGGAGCCGCTCCACCCCGAAGGCGAAGTTGTCGTCCTGCATGGTGTCGACGTCCAACGTCTTGTTCTCCCGCCACCACGCGCCGTAGTTCTCGTAGCGGGAGGCGACCTCGTCGATGTAGGGCCGCATCTCGTCGACCACCTCGTTGGGGGTCTTGCCCGACGGGGCGATCGACCCCTTCCACGCGGCCTCTATCGTGGCCGAGCCGATGGTGTGGGACAGCACCAGTGAGCTCGCGTAGGCGACCTCCAGGCCCGAGAAGCCGGCGTCCGTCAGCATCCCGATCAGCCGGTCGCTCACCCGCATCGAGTTGGGGCCCATGGCGGGGCGGACGCCGTACAGACCCGTGATCCAGGGATGACGCAGGATCACCGCGCGCAGTCCATGCGCCGCGGCGGAGGCCGCGGTCCGCCAGTCCGCCGCGTCGGTGTCCGGGATCTCGATCTCCCCCATGACCTCGTCCTGGGCCAGCTCGAGCAGCTCGTCCTTGGTCGCGACGTACCAGTAGGCGGAGGTGGCCCCGGCGGCCAGCCTGCTGCCGAGGCGACGCATGCTCAGGCCGTCGAGCCCCTTCTCGTCGAGCAGCTCGATGGCGGCGCGCACGATCTGCTCGCGGCTGAGCGTCGGCTGGCCACCGCGCGAGCGTGGCGGCCGGGTCCAGACAGAGTTCGCGAGAGGATCCGCGTTCGACGACATTCGACGTCCTTCACCAGGGGTGGCTTGTCCTCTCACTCTACCGTCGCTCGTACAGTGTGCGAGCAGAATCGTACGGCGTTCGAGGCGCGTGGTACGGTGTGCGAGAAAATCGCACACCGTACGAACGGACGCTCATGTCGACCTCTCATCCGCGCCGCTGGTGGATCCTCGGCGTGCTCTGCCTGAGCCTGCTCGTCCTGGTCATCGACAACACGGTGCTCAACGTCGCCATCCCGTCGCTGATCCGGAACATCCACGCGAGCAGCTCCGACATCCAGTGGATCATCGACGCGTACATCCTGGTCTTCGCCGGGCTCCTGCTCACCGCGGGCAGCCTGTCCGACCGGCACGGCCGGCGCCGCGGTCTGATCATCGGGCTGGTCCTGTTCGGCGGCGCGTCCCTCGTCGCCTCCTTCGCCGGCAGCCCCGGTCAGCTCATCGCCGCCCGCGCCGCCATGGGGATCGGCGGCGCGTTCCTGATGCCGGGCACGCTGTCCATCCTCACCACCGTCTTCGACGACACGGAGCGCAAGAAGGCCATCGCCATCTGGAGTTCGGTCCTCATGCTCGGCGCGGTCGGCGGCCCCACCCTGGGCGGCTTCATGCTGCAGCACTTCTGGTGGGGCTCGGTCTTCCTGCTCAACGTGCCGATCGCCATCCTCGGCATCATCGCCGCGCTGCTGATCATCCCCGAGTCGCGGGGGCCCGCCGTCCGCCCCGACCTCGTCGGCGCCCTCCTGTCCATGGTCGGCATCACCGCCCTGGTGTGGGGGGTCATCAACTCGGCCAAGGACGGCTCGTCCTCCACCCAGGCGCTCGGCGGGTTCGCCGTCGCGGTCGTAGCGCTCACCGCCTTCGTCCTGTGGGAGCGGCGCTGCCCGGAGCCGATGCTGCCGCTCGCCCTGTTCCGCGACCGGAACTTCAGCGGCGCCAGCCTGTCGATCGTCCTGCTGTCGTTCTCCGCCGGCGGCGTGCTGCTGGCGCTCACGCAGTACCTGCAGTTCGTGCTGGGATACGGGCCGATGAAGGCGGGGACCGCGCTCATCCCGCTCGTCATCACCGCGATGGCCTTCAACGGCCTCGGCGTGGTGGTCGACAAGAGGTTCGGCGCCCGCGTCGCGCTCGCCGCCGGGCTCATCCTGCTGGCCGGCGGGTTCGCGGTGCTCTACTCGATCTCTCCGGGCGACGGCTACCTCAAGCTCTCCATCGCCCTCGTGGTCATCGGAGCGGGCAGCGGAACGGCCGGACCCGCCGCCTACGGCACCCTGCTGGGCGCCCTGCCTCCCGAGCGGGCCGGGGTCGGCTCGGCCGTCAACGACACCGTCCAGCAGGTCGGCCAGGCGCTCAGCGTCGCCATCCTGGGCAGCGTGCTCACGGCGGCCTACACGTCCAGCATGCCCAAGAGCGTCACCGGCCCGGCGCGTCACTCGATCGGCGAGGCCCTCGCCATCGCGGCGGCGCGCGGCGACGCCACGCTGGCCCGGACCGCGAAGGACGCGTTCGTCGACGCCATGTCGACCACCTCCATCGTCGGGGTGTTCGGCGGCATCGCCGCCGCCGTCCTGGCCTTCTCGGTGCTCCGCCCCCAGCCCCGCCCCGAACCGGAGAAGACCCCCGAACCGGCCGCCGAGAGCAACGCGTGATCACAGCGGTCTGAGGGGTGTCCGGTGGATCTTGTTCGTAAGCCGGACGAAGGTCCACTGGGCATCCCCCAGCCTCGGCCCACGCGTGTGATGCTCGCCGAGGACGGCATGCTCTTCCGGCGTGGTCTCACCCGGCCGCTCGAGGACGCCGGGATCACCGTCTCCGCCGCGGTGGGCGACGCACGTCGCCCTGCCGACGCCCGCCGCCGCTGGAGACTCCCGGGGAATGCGGGACGCGCGGGTGGGTCAGGCGGTCAGCCGGGCGACGGCGGCGTCGACGCGCTCGTCGGTGGCGGTGATGGCGACGCGCACGTGCCGGGCGCCCGCCTCGCCGTAGAACTCGCCGGGGGCGACGAGCACGCCCAGCTCGGCGAGGGCCTTCACGGTGTCCCAGCAGGGCTCGTCGCGGCTCGCCCAGAGGTACAGCCCCGCCTCGGAGTGGTCGATACGGAAGCCGTACGACTCCAGGGCCGTACGGAGGACGGCGCGCCTGCGGGCGTAGCGGGCACGCTGCTCCTCGACGTGCGCGTCGTCGCCGAAGGCGGCCGTCATCGCGGCCTGGACCGGTGCGGGAACGATCATGCCCGCGTGCTTGCGGATCTCCAGGAGCGCGGCGACCAGGGAGGGGTCACCGGTGATGAAACCGGCGCGGTACCCGGCGAGGTTGGAGCGCTTGGACAGCGAGTGCAGGGCGAGCAGGCCGCGGTGGTCCCCATCGCAGACGTCGGGGCGCAGGACCGACACCGGCTCGGCGTCCCAGCCGAGCTCGACGTAGCACTCGTCGCTGATGACGATGGCCCCGCGCGTCCGCGCCCACGCCACGACCTTGCGCAGGTGCTCGGCCGGCAGCACCTTGCCGGTGGGGTTCGACGGCGAGTTGATCCAGACGATCTTCGGCGTCTCCGGGCCGAGAGAGAACAGCCCGTCGACGGCCCGGGGCGTCGCGCCGGCCAGCCGCGCGCCGACGTCGTACGTCGGGTAGGCCAGCTCCGGGAAGGCCACGGTGTCGCCGGGGCCCGCGCCGAGCAGCGTGGGCAGCCAGGCGACGGCCTCCTTGGTGCCGATGACCGGCAGGACCGCGGCCGGGTCGGCCTCGATACCGAGCCGGCGGATCAACCAGCCGGCCACGGCGTCGCGCAGTTCGGGGGTGCCGTACGTCGCGGGGTATCCCGGCGCGTCGGCCGCGTCCACGAGCGCCCGCCGGACGATCTCAGGCGTGGGGTCGACCGGCGTGCCGACCGACAGGTCGACGATGCCGCCGGCATGCTGCCGCGCCTGCTCCTTGTACGGGGCCAGCAGGTCCCAGGGAAAGTCCGGCAGCGTCGTGATCATCTGTCCCCCTGCCCATGGCGCTCACGCTGCTCACTCGCCCTGTGTCCGGCCTCGTTGCTCGGCCGGACACAGGGCTCGCTGCGGCGCGTTCGCTCGAACGTTCGCGCGCCGCCTGCCGCTGACTGGCGGGCGGCGCGCCTCGGCCTGTGTTGAACTCACGCGTCCGGAAGGCGCCGGGCGCGTGGGCTCAGGCGTCCTCGGCCTGCGGCGGCAGCGCCGCCACGATCGGGTGGTCCTTGTCGATCTTGCCGACCTTGGACGCCCCTCCCGGCGAGCCCAGATCGTCGAAGAACTCCACGTTCGCCTTGTAGAAGTCCTTCCACTGATCCGGTGTGTCGTCTTCATAGAAGATCGCCTCGACCGGGCACACCGGCTCACAGGCGCCGCAGTCGACGCACTCGTCCGGGTGGATGTAGAGCATGCGCTTGCCCTCGTAGATGCAGTCGACGGGGCATTCCTCGATGCACGCCTTGTCGAGTACGTCCACGCAAGGCTGCGCGATGACGTAGGTCACGTCCTACTCCTCAACGTCTGTGGCCATCGCCACGCTCGCAGCGGTGTCATTGCCTAGTATTGCTGCTGTCAGTCAACGCTTTCACCATGGGGGGCGTCACATCGGACCGCGATTCTCCGCCCGCTATGTCGTTTCGATAGCTCCGTCCGACATCGGACGTCGCGTGTCGCTCCGACGTCGCCTTGATAGCGGATCGTACAGCGACGTGGTCGGTGAGCTACAGGCGTGGGCGGACGGGCTGCTGACCGTGCGCCGCCGGGACGGCTCGATCGTCTCGGTCCCCGAGGCGGAGTTGGTGGCGGGCAAGGTCGTGCCCCCGCCTCCCCCACGCCGCGCCGCCCGGACCTGATCGCTCGTCGGTCACGGGGGTCCGGGGGCAGCGGCGCTCGCGGGACGCTCACTTGATGTCGTGCTTGACGTCCTCTCCCGCCTAAAGGCCGGAGATTCCAACCTCTCGCGAAGGAGAAGCCGGTGGTTCGCGGTTCACGGCCCCGCCCAACGGCTGGAGGGCTCCCCGCGCTGTCACGGCCCGCCCGGCCGCGAATCCGCTTGGCCATCGCGGACTCACAAAGAGTAACGGAAAGGGAGCTCTCCGGTCTCACGACCGGAGTATCTCGATAAACGTCGTCACGATGCAGGTGACCTCGCCGTCGGCGTCGCGGCCGATCCAGTTCGGATAGAGGCCGTCGCCCGCGCCCGAGCGCGTGACCGCGATGGCGTGGCCGGTGGCCGGTTCGGTGACGACCGCCGGAACGGCGTCCCAGCCGCGGGACGCTTCGGTCAGGTTCTCCCACGGGTCGTCCTGCCGGCCGAAGGCGGTGTTGGCGGCCGCGTCCACGAAGCAGGCCAAGCCGGTGTCGACCGGATAGCCGTAGAGCACCTCGGGGTCCTCCTGCCCCTCCAGCAGCGCCGCTTCCCAGGCGACCGCAGGGGCGTCGCGGACGACGAGCCGCATGGCGGCGATCTCGCTCCAGGTGCCTTCCGGGTACTCGGCCATCGCCGTGGTCAGCCTCGCCACCGAGACCGGATGGCGGCCGGGCTCGATGTGTTCGGCGAGGGCCGGCAGGTCGGAGCCGACGAGCATCGGATCGCAAGCGATGACCCGCCCGCTCGGCGTCGACAGCTCGCCCAGGTGCTCCACCGTGATCTTCTGGAGGAAGTCGTACGGGTCGCCGACGATCGTGGTGCCCGTGTCCCGGTAGCTTCTGCCGTCCGTGAAATACGCGGACAGGTCGGGTGGGGCGACAGGCATGGACTCTCCCGGAGAGCGCGCAAAGACGGACGACGTGGAGTGACTATAACCACACGTTGATCATGTTTCGGGAGACGTGATCGAGCCCCTGCGGACGGCAGACCGGACTCGCAGCGGCTGGTGGCCGGTCACCGGGCCGGCCAGTCGGGGACCTCCTCGGGCAGGTCCTGGCTGACCTTCATCGGGAAGTCCGCCGGGCGCTTCTCCAAGAAAGACGTCACCCCCTCGGCCGCGTCCGGTGCGGACCCGAGCGCGTACATCAGGCGGGAGTCGGCCTGGTGCGCGTCCCACGGTGTGGACAGGCCCAGGCCGGACCACATCAGCCGCCGTACGGCCGCGACGGCCACCGCCGAGGTGTTGGCCGCGATCTCCCCTGCCAGGGCATAGGCCGCCTCCAGGAGCTCATCCGCGGGATGCACGGCGGACACAAGCCGCCCGCGGAGCGCCTCCTCGGCGCCGAAGACCCGGCCCGTCGCGGCCCACTCCATGGCCTGGGAGATGCCGACGATCCGCGGCAGGAACCAGCTCGACGCGGCCTCGGTGACGATGCCGCGCCGGGCGAACACGAAGCCGAACCTCGCACCGTCCGCGGCGAGCCGGATGTCCATCGGGAGGGTCATCGTGACGCCCACGCCCACCGCCGGGCCGTTGATCGCCCCGATGACCGGCTTGAGGGACCGGGCGATCCGCAGGGCGACGGTGCCTCCGCCGTCGCGGGGCGCGCCGTCCTCGAAGGTGTCCTCGCCGCCGAACATCTCCTTGGCGGCCTTGTAGTCGAAGGTCGAGCCGCCGCGCTCGAGGTCCGCGCCGGCGCAGAAGGCCCGGCCCCGACCGGTGACGACGACCGCCCGCACGGCGTCGTCCGCGTCGGCGCGGTCGAAGGCGTCGATCAGCTCGCCGCGCATCACGAGCGTGAAGGCGTTGAGCCGCTCGGGCCGGTCGAGGGTGATGGTGGCGATCCCGCCGGCCACGGTGTAGTCGATCTCGGTGTACGTCACTGCTGCTCCTCGCGCCGCGGACGAATACAGAATCGGATTCTAGAGCTGTGGTCGGCGACCGCCGCGGCCACGGCCGGGTCGACCTACCAGTACAGCGAGCGCGCTCGGCTCGGCGAGCCAACCCCGCCGACCGTCACGCCCCGCCCCCGCCGACCCTCACCTTCCTGCCCCCGTCACCTCCTTGCCCCTCCGGCGGCCACGCCGCCGGCCCCATCGGCCCGTCACGCGCCCCTCCAACGGTCACGCCCCGCCGCCGACTGTCACGCCCCGCCGCCGGCGGAGCGGGCGTGAGCCGAGTCCTCGTCGGCGGGGCAGCCGACCAGGGGTGGCATCGCCGGAGCGAGGACCTCCCGGCTCCAGTCGGCCACGGTGCCGACATAGCCGTCCGGCGGGGCCACCTCCAGGGTCGTGGCCGAGCTGGTCACGAGTCGCGTGACGACCGGGCGGCCGTCCAGGTAGGGCGTGGCGCCCCAGAAGGCCCAGAAGTCGTCCGGCTCGATCTTCGGATGGTCGTCGAGCCGGCGCGTGGGCCGTGCCGGCCGCTCCCGGCACCATCGCCACTGGTCGGTGAGCAGCCGGGACGCGACCGCGCGCAGGAGGTTGAGCGCGGGCAGGTCCTGGGCGCAGGCGACCTTGTCGATCGCGAGGTCCGGCAGCCCGAAACGCCGCAGCCCGAGGAGGGTGATGCGCAGGCACCCGCAGGCGGTGGGATCACCGCCGGGCGAATGCAGGCGCCGCGCCGCCTCGTCGACGTCGTAGCGGGTGCCGAACCACTGGTCGCCCATGCGGAACCAGCCGCGCTCGGCGCGGGCCAGGCCGTCGCGGAGGAGGACCTGCCGGGCCTGCGGGTCGATGAGGACGCCGCCCGTGGCGTCGGCGAGGGCCCGCGCCACGGCGCGCGCGACCTGCTCGCGGTGCGGCTGCTCCACGGTCAGCGCCTGGTGCACGAGCAGGATCTGGTGGGAGGACTCGTGGATGCGCCGCCGATCCTCCTCGCAGGCCAGGACGTCGTCGAGACGCCAGGTCGCCTCGCCGGCGTCGATGGTGAAGATGCCGAGCCGCGGGGACTTGAGCGCCTCGATGGCTGATTTGCGGAACGGCTCGGGCACGCGCCACGGGACGACCGCGTAGGGGTCTGGCGGCGGCTCGCTGGTCGCGATCACATAGTGCGAGGTGACGACCTCGGGAACGGACAGCACGAAGGGGGACATGACCGTCTCCTGGTGTTCGTGGTGGACGGGCGCGCTCCGCGGCTCAGGCGGCGGTGCGGCGTGGTGCCTCGGGGACGTACGGCATGGCCAGGTCGACGACGTCGTTCCACCACAGGGCGGCGGGGGCGTCGAAGCCGGCGGGCGGCCCGGCGACGAGGTAGGGCAGGGTGTCGCCGCCCTCGGGCGGGGCGGGCCGCAGGCGGACGCGCACGGGCGCACCGGCGACGCCCGCCGGCTCGGCCGCCCAGTAGCGCCACACGTCGGCGCCGTCCACCCGCGTCTCCTCGGGGATGCGGCGGCGCCGCGCGCCGGGGTTGCAGGCCAGCCACGCCCAGTGCTCGTCGAGCAGCCCCACGGCCAGGCAGCGCAGCAGCGTGATGGCCGCGAACAGGTTGCCGCCGGGGACGCCGACGGCCTCCAGCTCGGGAAGGCCGAAGCGGTGCAGCCCGGCGGTCACGAGGTGCAGGTCGTCGTCCTCCTCGCCGGTGACGAAGGTCGCGAGCCAGTCGTCGGCCAGGCAGAACTCGGGATGCTCGGCACCGAACCGGAAGGCGTGCGGCAGCACCTGGTGGGACCAGGCGTCGTAGACGACGCCTTCGCAGGCCTCGGCGACGACCCGGGCGATCTCGCGGGCGGCCTGCGCGTGCTCGGGCTGCGAGACGGGCGGGGCGTGCCCGGTGATGACGATGTGGTGCCGGGCCTTGTCGAGGAGGTGCGCCTGCTCCGGACGCGCCCAGGCGGCGCTGCCGAGCAGGTCGGCGTAGCCGGACTCGGCCGCGGGGCGGCTGCGGAACCGCAGGAGCGACGAGCCGAGCAGCTCGGCCGCTAACGGCAGTCGCACCCGGCCGCGCGCGGCGGCCGCCGGGTCGTCGAGCGGATGCGCGGTGGCCACCACGAAGGGGGCCGTCACGGTCTCGGGAATCGTCAGGTCGATCATGGAAAGCCTCCGGGAATCGGTCTCCCGGAAAGCCTGACCCGGCCCGCTCGTGCGCCGTAAGTCCTCCACCCCGGTCTGTGGATAACCCACCCTCCGAGGAGAAGGATCCTGACACGGACGTGACACGAGTCACTACTAACGATCCAGGATGCGAGACGTTACGGCACTTGCCATGTTTGTCCTATATGTTTCGGCTCATGCAATGGGCCGTGGCGACGTACGACACCGCGTTCGGGTACGTCTCCGCGCACGGGGCGCCGCTGCTCGACCTGCTCGATCCTCAGCCCGACGAGCGCATCATCGACCTGGGCTGTGGGACCGGCACGATGACCGTCGAGATCGCCGCGCGCGGCGCAGAGGTGCTCGGCATCGACGAATCCGTCGAGATGGTCAACGCGGCGCGATCCGAGCACCCTCACCTGTCGTTCGCCGTGGGCGACGCCCACGGCTTCACGACCGGTGATCGGTACGACGCGGTCTTCTCCAACTCGGCGCTGCACTGGATGTCCCGCGACCCTTCGGCGGTCATCTCCCGCGTGCACGCCAATCTCCGGCCGGGCGGACGGTTCGTCGCGGAGATGGGCGGGGCGGGCAACTGCGCCGAGCTGATCGCCGCCGTGCAGACGGCATGGCGCGTCTTCGGCCTGCCCGAGCCCGAGCTGCCCTGGTACTTCCCCACCCCGGCCGAGTACGCCGCCCGCCTCGAAGAGGGCGGCTTCGTGATCCGGCTCATGGAGTACGCCGACCGGCCCACCCGCCTGGCCGAGTGCCCCGACGGCGCCGCCGACTGGGTCCGGCTCTTCGCGCCGGAGCTGATCGCCGAGGTCCCCCCGGAGATCGCCGGTCCGCTTCTCGACCGGGTGAACGAGCTCGCCGCGCCCGCCCTGCGCCGCGAGTCCGGCTGGATGGCCGACTATGTACGGCTCCGGTTCGCCGCCGTGCGCAAGCCCGGCGGGGACGAGCTCGTCCAGCCGCCGGCCCCGCAGGCGTCGCCCACTCCTCCGCCGCCGGCCCCGCAGCCGCAACCCGCCCCGCACGTGCCATCGGCTCCCCAAAGCTGAACGTCTCCGGAGGGACGCGCCACGCAGGTCGCGGCTCTGCCTGGCGCCGACCGGTGCACGAAGACGGTCGACACACGCCGGGCATCCAGCCGGGACGATTCCCGGGGCTTCGCTTGGCCGGTAGGAGACGCTGAACGTCTCCGGCGGAAACCCAGCCCCTAGGCTCCGGCGGTGGCGGTCGGGTTCGCGGAGAGATGGGTACTGTCGTCGGCATGGTGCGCCTTTACGACCCCGGAACCGGCCGCGTCGCGGAGGTCGTCCCGGCCCGCCCCGGAGTCCTCCGGGTGGCCTGCGCCGAAGAGCTGCGCGCCCAGGTGGTCGGCGACCTGATCCGCCGGCTCGCCGAACACCATCGGGTGCGCGCCGTGGGGGTCTGGAACGCCGTGCCCGGCGCGCCGGACCTGGGGGTTCGCCCCGCCCAGCTGTCGTCGGGACCGGCCGACGTGCGCGTCGGCGAGGCCGTCGGGCGCTGGGACCCGGCGCCCTGGGACGGCCTGGACCCGCTCGCCGTGCGCCTGGCGCTGCTGGAGACCCACTATCGGGCGGACGCCGCCCACACCCGGGCGGACCTGACCCGGGCCGACGCCTCGCTCACCTCGTGGCGGCGCGGCGTCGCCGGCTGGGCCGAGTCGCCGGGACGGCCGCTCGACCGCTCGTACGTGGCCGAGGCGGTCGCGCACCTCGACGACGACCTGGACACTCCCGCCGCGCTGTCGACGCTGTCCCGGCTCGCGACGGACGACTCCGTGGCGCCTGGGGCGAAATTCGAGACGGCGATCGCGCTCGACATGATTCTGGGGCTTGACCTGGTTCGGCTGGTCGGCCGTCTCTAATCCGGGATAAGTCCCTGACCGATCCCCCGGTTCTTGGGAACCTCTTTTCTTGCCCCTACCGTCTCAGTAAGCTCATGAGGTAATTTGCCCCGATGCCCGGGAATTGACGATGCGATTCCGCTTGTGCGTCGGCACACTGACCCTGGTGGGCCTGCTCACAGCCTGTGGAGGCCGTGCGAGCGGCGGCTTCCATCCCAGCGGGCAGGTCCAGCCGGATTCCCCCACGACCTCCTCATCCGCAGGCTCCGCGCCGCAGTCCGACGGCACGGCGGGCACAGCGGACCCGGCGGGCTCACCGGCGGCCGGTGGGGGCCCGCTCCCCAGGACCCCGCAGTCCGCCCTCACCGCCTACCGCGAGTATCAGCGGATGTACGAGCAGGCGTACGAGACGAACGACACGAGCCGGCTCGACGCGGTCGCCATGGACCCTCTTCTGTCGATCATCGACAAGGACGTCGCGAAGATCCGGCGACAGGGTGTCTTCTGGCGATTTCATAATGTGCTGAATCCGCGCGTTCAGGGCGGTTCCAAGGACGACTCGATCGTCGTGATCATCGACTGTGTGCAGACCCTCGGGTCGTACCGCTTCTCGGCGAAGACCGGAAAGCGGCTCGCGGCCTGGCACAACGGCAGCAACCTTTACCAGGCGATCATGCGCTACACCGACGGCACCTACAAGATCTCCGACGCGACGGAGGGCAGGAAATGCTGACCAGACGATCCTCCATCGCCGTCCTGCCGATCCTCCTCGCGGGCGGCGTCGTCGGCCTGGCGACCGGGACGGCGTCCGCGGCCCCGATGTGCCTCCCCAACGCCTGCGCCCACAGCGGCGGCACCGTCCCCGTTGGTGGAGGCGGCACCGGCAGCGGAGGCGGCGGTGGTGGCGGGGGCGGGGGCGGCGACACCGGTCCCGGTCTCGGCTGCCCCACCGTGGGCGGCCAGGTGGTCTGCGCCCCGGGCGGGGCCGCGCCCCAGGCCGCACCGCACATCCCCACGATCGACGTCGCGTACGACGCCCGCGACAACCTCCAGCTGCCCGTCCCGAAGATCGGCACGGCGCCGAGCCCGCGCACGTACATCCGGATGACGACCGGCCTGTGGGTGGACGACGTGGGCAACAAGACGGCCCAGGCCACGGTGCCGGGCCAGCAGGTGACGGTCACCGCCGCCCTGCAGAACGTGACCTGGAACATGGGCGACGGGAAGAGCGTGTCCTGCGCCGGGGCGACGGCGGGCACGCCCGGCGGCACCGACTGCGGATACACCTACGAGAAGTCCTCGGCCGGCCAGCCGGGCGGCAAGTACACGGTCACCGCGACCATCAGCTACAACATCACCTGGGCCTGCGTAGGTGCCGAGTGCGACACCCCCGGCGGGGTGTTCGGGCAGATGAACGGTCCCGCCGGAAACCTCGCCCTCGCGGTCGGCGAGGTGCAGACCCAGGCCCAGCCCGGCTGACGCACGCCGCCCCGGAGGAGGAGCGACCGGTGTTCCGACCACGTCCGCGTGTCCTCGGGGGTGTCCGGTGGATCTCCGCCGGACACCCCCTGGCCCTGCTCGCCGCCGGCGTCCTCCTCGCCGGGTGCGGTGGCGGAGGCGATCACAAGACGGCGAAGTCCGCCGGGCCGTCCGCCCGTACGACGCCGGCGAGCCCGTCTCCGGCGCCGAGCTACGCGCCCGGCCGCGTGGCGGCGGCCCTCCTGTCGACCCATGACGTCGACCCGCACGTCGCCGAGCAGCCGCTGAGCACGCCGGCCCTGAAGGACCACGCCGTCCCGTCCTGCTCGCTCTCGGCGATCAAGCCGTCGGGAAGCCCGGAGATCAAGGCCCACGAGTTCAACACGAGCCGGTACGGCGGGGCGAACTTCGGGCAGATCGCGCTGACCTACCCGGACGCGGCCGCCGCGTCGGCCATGTTCGCGACCATCCGCGCCAAGGTCACCGGGTGCCCGGCCAAGAAACACGTCCCGCAGAAGACCCTCTCCGGGGACCGCATCGCCCTGGCACACGACGACACCTGGCGCGCCTCGGACGAGACGACGCCCGGCTGGTCGCACGTCCGCGGCTTCGAGAAGTCACTGATCTCACCGTCGTCCAGCGTGATCAACGTGTTCTACCGCGTGTACGACTACGTGAGCCGCGGCAACGTCGTCCTGGTGTCGATGTACTGGGAGCGCGTCGGCCCGAAGGCGTCCGGGGACCCGGTCACCGAGAAGGCGACGGCGCTGCTGACGAAGCAGCTCGGAAGGCTCCCCTAGACCAGGCGGCGGGCCGCCACGACGACGCCGTCCTCGTCGGCGTACAGCCATGCCCCGGGCCGGAACTCCACCCCGCCGAAGACGACCGGCACGTCGACCTCGCCCGTGCCCTCCTTCGCGCTCTTGCGCGGATTCGAGCCGAGCGCCCTGATCCCGAGGTCGAGTCCGCGGAGCGCGACGACGTCGCGGACCGCACCGTTGATCACCACGCCGGCCCATCCGCTCGCGACCGCCGACCCGGCGATCATGTCGCCCATCAGCGCGGTGCGCAGCGAGCCGCCGCCGTCGATGACGAGCACGCGGCCCTCCCCCGGCGTGGCGAGGACCTTCTTGAGCAGCGCGTTGTCCTCGAGGCAGCGGACGGTCGCCAGCGGCCCCGCGAACCGTTCCCGCGCCCCGTACGAGCGGAACTGCGTCTCGCAGCTCGCCAGCTCCGGACCGTACTCGTCGAACAGATCAGCCGTCATGAAGCTCATCCACCGCATCGTAATCAGGTGTCCGGCCCGCCGGTCGGGCGGCCGATCAGGCGGGACAGGACGATGGACGTCTTGGTCTGCACGATGTTCGGTTCGTTGCGCAGCCGTTCCAGGGCCTCCTCGAGGGCCTGGATGTCGCGGGCCCGCAGGTGGATCAGCGCGTTGGCCTCCCCCGTGACCGTGTACGCGGCGACCACCTCGGGGTGCCGGCGGACGCTCGCGGAGATCTCGTCGGGGGACGTGCGCCCAGCGCAGAACAGCTCCACGAACGCCTCCGTGGTCCAGCCCAGCGCGGAGGGGTCGACGACCGCGGCGTAGCCCGTGATCACGCCGTCGTGCCGGAGCCGGTCGACCCGGCGTTTCACCGCGGGCGCCGACAACCCGATCTCGTCACCGATCTGGGCGAAGGACGCCCGGGCGTTCTCCAGCAGACACGCAACGATCTGCCGATCCAGGTCGTCAAGACGCAATGATCAGACCCTCCCACGCGCATATCCGTTATTGGTGTTGCGGACATGTCGACCTTACGCTTCGAGTGGTGCCTCACCAACCACAGGGCGCGATATCGGGCCCGCATTGCCAGGAGAACCACATCGATGACGATGCAGACCCTTGCCCGCAACGGCGCGGGCATCCCGGCGGGGCAGCCGGCACGGACCTACCTGATGTGCCCGCCGACCTACTTCGACGTCCAATACGCGATCAACGCGTGGATGGACCCCAAGACCCCGGTCGACCGTGACCGGGCCTGCCACGAGTGGGAGCGCCTGCGCGCCACGTACGTCTCACTCGGGCATACCGTGCACGTGCTGCCGCCCGTCCCAGGCCTGCCGGACATGGTGTTCGCCGCGAACGGCGCGACGGTCGTGGGCGGCATGGTGCTGGGCGCGAAGTTCCGCCACTCCGAGCGCGCCGCCGAGGCCGACGCGCACCGGGCGTGGTTCGAGGAGCACGGCTACCGCCGCATCCGGGCGGCCGAGTACGTCAACGAGGGCGAGGGTGACTACGCCTTCGCCTACCGCGCGATCGTGGCGGGGCACGGGTTCCGTACGGACCCGGTCGCGCACAACGAACTGCACGACGCCTTCGGGCTGCCCGTGGTCAGCGTGCGGCTCGTCGACCCGCGCTTCTACCACCTCGACACGGCGCTGTGCGTGATCGACCCGTTCACGGCGGCGTACTACCCGGGCGCCTTCGACGAGGACGGCCTGATCAAGCTCAAGACGCTGTTCCCCGAGCTGATCGAGGCCACCGAGGAGGACGCCCTCGCGTTCGGCCTCAACGCGGTCAGCGACGGACGTCACGTGATCGTCCCGGACGACGCCACCACGCTGATCGCCCGGCTCACGGAGCGTGGCTACCAGGTCATCCCGATCGAGATGACCGAGCTGCGCAAGGCGGGGGGCGGCCCGAAGTGCTGCACCCTCGAACTCCGCCCGTAGCAGGAACAATAGGACTGGGGAGACCCCGCAGGTCCGAGAAGGAGCACCGTTGAACACGCAGGAGCTGCGGGCGCTGTCGGAGGAGCACAGCGCGCACAACTACCACCCGTTGCCGATCGTCATCGCCGAGGCCGAGGGCGCCTGGGTGACGGACGTCGAGGGCAAGCGGTATCTCGACATGCTCTCGGCGTACTCCGCGGTCAACTTCGGGCACCGCCACCCGCGGCTGGTCGAGGCGGTCCGGCGGCAGCTCGACCGCGTCACGCTGGTCAGCCGGGCGTTCGACCACGACCAGTTCGGGCCGTTCGTCGCGGAGCTGGCCGAGCTGGCCGGCAAGGACATGGTCCTGCCGATGAACAGCGGCGCCGAGGCCGTCGAGACGGCGCTGAAGACCGCCCGCAAGTGGGGCTACGAGGTCAAGGGCGTGCCCGCCGACCAGGCGAACATCGTCACGTTCGAGGGCAACTTCCACGGCCGGACGACCACGATCGTCAGCTTCTCCACCGACCCGGACGCACGGAACTCCTACGGTCCGTTCACGCCGGGCTTCCGCACCGTGCCGTACGGCGACGTCGAGGCGCTGCGCGCGGCCGTCGACGACGACACGGTCGGCGTGCTCGTCGAGCCGATCCAGGGCGAGGCCGGCGTGAACGTCCCGCCGAGCGGGTTCCTGACGGCGGTGCGCGAGATCTGCACGGCGCGGGGCGCGCTGATGCTCGCCGACGAGATCCAGTCGGGGCTGGGCCGCACCGGCACGACCTTCGCCGTCGAGCACGAGAACGTCGTGCCGGACGTCTACATCCTCGGCAAGGCGCTGGGCGGCGGCATCCTGCCGGTCTCGGCGGTCGTCGCGGACCGCGACGTGCTGGGCGTCTTCAAGCCCGGCCAGCACGGGTCGACGTTCGGCGGCAACCCGCTGGCCTGCGCGGTGGCGCGCGAGGTCATCGCCATGCTGAGGACCGGGGAGTTCCAGGAACGGTCCAGGACGCTCGGCGCGCACCTGCACGCGCGTCTCGGCGGGCTGCCGTCCGACCACGTCCGCGAGGTGCGCGGGCGCGGCCTGTGGGCGGGCGTCGAGCTGAACGGCAAGGCCCGCCCGGTCAGCGAGAGACTCATGGAGCGCGGTGTGCTGGCGAAGGAGACGCACGAGACGACGCTCCGGCTGGCGCCGCCGCTCGTGGTGAGCCAGGAGGACCTCGACTGGGCCCTCGACCAGCTGGAGGCCGTGCTCACCGAGGTGTGACGCCTCTTTCCTCCCACCCGCCGTCGGAGGCCCGGACCGCCCGGTCCGGGTCTCCGACGTTTACCCCTTTGTTGCCCTAAATCAGATTGCAGCCGTCGCAACTCGGGCCTATAGTCCACATGGATTATTCGGAACGGACGAGAAACGAGGCCCATGTCACGACCGCTCACGCCGCTCGCACTCACGGTCCTCAGGCTGCTCAACGAGGAGCCCATGCACCCGTACGAGATGCAGCAGCGCATCCGCGACTACTCCATCGACCAGGTGGTCAAGGTCGCGCACGGGTCGCTGTATCACACGGTGGAGCGGCTCGCCGGCCAGGGCCTGATCGAGCCCGTCGAGACCACACGGGAGGGCCGCCGTCCGGAGCGCACCGTCTACGCGATCACCGAACAGGGGCGCGACGAGGCGTATTCCCGCCTCCGGGAGTTCCTGCGCCACCCCGTGGAGGAGTACCCGACCTTCGACATGGCGCTGTCGTTCCTGGGGATGCTGCCGCCAGAGGAGGCTGCCCAGCTGCTCGACCGCCGGACCGTCCGGCTCGAGGCGCAGCTGGCCGCGCACGACACGGTCCTCACGAACCTGGCGAAGCAGGGTCTCGAACGCGTGTCGGTGATCGAGCTGGAGTTGTGCAACGCCCGGCTGCGCTCCGAGCTCGAGTTCGTCAACGCGCTGGTCGCGGACATCAAGAACGGCCGGATGACATGGCGGCCCCATGACCGCCGAAACGGGGAGAACAACGACAAATGACGAAATGGCGCGGTAACCCCTGGGCGATCCTCGTGACGCTCAGTCTCGGGTTCTTCATGACACTGCTGGACCTCACGATCGTGAACATCGCGATGCCCAGCATGATCGACAAGCTGAACGCGTCGCTGGACGAGGTCCTCTGGGTGGTCAACGCCTACGTCCTCATCCTCGCGGTCCTGCTGATCACCGCGGGCCGGCTGGGTGACCTGCGCGGCCAGCGCACGCTGTTCATCGGCGGGGTGGCCATCTTCACCATCGCCAGCCTGCTCTGCGGGGTCTCCCAGAACCCCGCCGAGCTGATCGCCTTCCGCGCCGTTCAGGGCCTGGGCGCGGCCATGCTCATGCCACAGACGATGGCGATCATCATCGCCACCTTCCCCGCCGAGCGCCGGGGCACCGCGCTGGGCATCTGGGGAGCGGTCGCGGGCGTCGCGACCATCGCCGGGCCGACCCTCGGCGGACTCCTGGTCACCGCCCTCGACTGGCGGTGGATCTTCTTCGTCAACCTGCCCATCGGCGTGATCGTGCTGTTCCTGGCGTTCACCGTGATCCCCGGCGTCCGCGTCGAACGCACGCACCGTCTCGACCTCACCGGCGTGCTGATCGCCTCGGTCGCGCTGTTCTGCCTCACCTTCGCCCTCACCGAAGGGCAGCGGTACGACTGGAACGGCGTCATCTGGGCCCTGTTCGCCGCGGCGGCCGTCGTGTTCGTCGTCTTCATCATGCAGCAGCGCGGTCGGCAGGACCGCGAGCCGCTGGTCCCGTTCGCCCTGTTCCGGGACCGCAACTTCACGGTCATGAACTTCGTCGGCGCCATCGTGTCGATCGGGATGATCGGCATGTTCCTGCCGCTGACCATCTACCTGCAGTCGGTGCTCGGCTTCAGCGCGCTCAAGGCGGGCCTGGTGATGGCGCCGTCGTCGGTCGTGTCGATGTTCCTCGCGCCGGTCGCCGGACGGCTCTCCGACAAGATCGGCGGCAAGTTCATCCTCATGGCCGGCCTCGCGCTGTACGGGATCGGCATGGGCTGGATCGTGCTGATCGCCGGCGCCGACACCCACTGGCCGGCCTTCCTGCCCGGGCTGGTCGTCGCCGGTGTCGGCATCGGCGGCGTGTTCGCGCCGATGGCCACCGAGGCCATGCGCGGGGTGGACCCCCGGATGGCCGGCGCGGCCTCCGGCGTCAACAACACGATCCGGCAGGTCGGTTCCGTGGTCGGCAGTGCCACGGCGGGCGCCATCCTGCAGAACCAGCTCGCCTCCCACCTCCGCGCCGAGGCCGAGAAGCGCGCCGGGCAGCTGCCCGCTCAGGCCCGCGCCCCCTTCGTCGAGGGCTTCAAGAAGGCCGCCAAGGGCGGTCTCGAGGTGGGCTCCGGGCAGACCGGCGCGGCCCAGCACCTGCCGCGTAACCTCCCCCAGCAGGTCGTCGACCAGATCACCCACGCCGCCCAGAGCGTGTTCGCGCACGGGTTCGTCGATGCGATGAAGCCGACGATGACCCTGCCGATCATCCTGGTGTTCGTCGGATCCCTCGCCTGCCTCGCGATGCGCGGGCGCCGCGGCAAGACCGCGGAACGCTCTCCCGAGACGGTCGAGGCGACCACCGGCTGACCGACGATCGGGTGCGCGCCCGCGTACACGATCCAGCCGTACGGCAACGGCGCGGCGTGCATGGCCGCGCCGTTACCGTAGGCGCGGCTCGGTGCTCGCGTTCAGTCCCGCGGCGGGGAGACCGGCGGCGCACCCTGCAGGATCCACGGCCGCGCCGGCCGGGTGGCCACCGCGGCGGCGACGGCGGCGATCGCCCCGCCGAAGATGAAGACGTACCCGCTGGTGGTGCCGGTGACGATGAGGTCGCCTTCGGGGCGCCGGCTCGACAGCAGCACGACGACGATCAGCCACGGGACGGCCATCGCGGCCACGCCGAGCCGGCCGCTCATCCCCCAACCCGCGAAGCGGAAGGCCCCGAACTCGACGAGGGACAGCAGGATGGCCGCCACGGGTACGCTCCCGGCCGTCCAGGAGAACTCGAACGACCCCACCACGCCGAGGAACAGGCCCAGCACGGCGAGCACGCCGTACGCGGCGCCGGTCACCAGCCCCGGCTCGCTCGCCGGCTCCTGGGGGGCAGGGACACCCGTCTCCTGAGGGGCGTGAGGGCCCGTCCATCCGTCCACAGCGGGTCAGGTTACCGGCTCGGCGAAGCCGGACTCACGGCCGTCCTCGCCCAGCGGCCCCGGCTCCCCGGCCAGCAGCGTGTAGTACTCGACGCCCGGGAGCGGCTGCCCGATGTCGTTGGACAGCGCGAAGTACGGCGGATCGACGGTGAGCTGCGTCCGGTGCGCCCGCATCGCGGCCTCCTTGGCCGGCAGGTGGTCACGGGCGTCGACGCGCGTGGTCACCTGCTCGTCGGGCACGCCGAAGCCGAAGTCGGACACGGACCCGACCTGCTGGAACGGCCCCCGGCCCACCCCTTCCTCCAGCACCGACAGGGGCAGCGCGGTCGCGTAGAACCGCGAGGGCCGCCACGGCTCACCGGCGCCGAAGGACGGGTCCGCGGCGCGCTCGAACGCCCGCCACGCGACCCGATGCGCCTGGATGTGGTCCGGATGGCCGTAGAAGCCGTCGGCGTCGTAGGTCACGATCACCTGCGGGCGCACCTCCCGCACGATCGCGACGAGCTCGGCGGCGGCCTCGTCGACGTCGGCCCGCCAGAAGCACCGGGGATGATCGTTGGACGCCACACCCATCATCCCGGAGTCGCGCCAGCGCCCCGGGCCGCCGAGGAACCGGTGGTCCGTCACGCCGAGGGCGGCACACGCCCGCGCGAGCTCACCGACCCGGTACTCCCCCAGCGCGTCACCGTCCAGGTGGCGCAGCTCCTCGGGGACGATCTCGCCCTCCTCCCCGCGCGTGCAGGTGACCAGGCAGACGTGGGCGCCCTCGGCGGCGTACTTCGCCATCGTCGCCCCGGTCTCGATCGACTCGTCGTCCGGATGGGCGTGCACGAACAGAATGCGCAGGTCGGCCATGACCGAACACGTTATCCGGCGGCGGGATTGGTCGCCCCGCCGGTCGGCTTCTTCCCGCCCGTGCCGTCGCCGGTGCCTCCGGTGCTGCCTCCGGTGGGCTTCCCGCCGCCCGTCGGCCTGCCGGTCGGGGACGTGCCGCCGCTCGGCTCGGTCGGGGGCGAGCTCGTCACCGTGTGGGTGGCGGTGGGCCGGTGGGACGTCGGCCGCTGGGTGTACGACGGCTCGCGATGCGTGTTGGTCTGCGTCGGCTGCTCCGGTTTATCGGTGTTTTGCGACGGCTCGCCGGAGCTCTCGACGGTCTGCGCCGGACCGTGGTTGCCGGTCGTGTCGGCGCGGTGCGCGGCCGCCCAGACGATCATGGCGGCGATCCCCAGCGCCAGCACCACACCGGCGACGGCCGCCAGGACCATCCGCGGCGACATCCCGCGGCGGTCCTGGCCGCCCGGATGCGTCATCCCCGGGTAGTGCGGCATGGTCGGCGGGCCGGCGGCGCCCGCCGCCCCCATGGCGCCCAGACCGGCGCCCGCGACCGTCGGCGCGGCCGGGGTGACCGGCGCGGTCGGCGCCGCCCCGGCCATCCTCGTGTCGGCGAACGCGGCGCCCTGGTCCAGGATCGCCGTCTGCGGGCCGCCGCCCGGCATCGGAGCGGCCGGCGTGACGCCCTCCTGGCCGAGCAGCAGCATCAGCAGCTGCTGGGCGGTCGGGCGCGCGGCCGGGTCCTTGGCGAGGCAGGCGGCGATGATGCCGCGCAGCGGCTCCTGCACGCCGCCGAGGTCCGGCGGCTCGCTGAGGATGCGGTTGATCACCGCCATCACGGTGTCCTGCCCGAACGCCGCGGCGCCGGTGGCGGCGTACACCATCGTCGAGCCCCAGGCGAAGATGTCCGCCTTCGCGGTGATCTCCTTGCCGGTGAGCTGCTCGGGCGCCATGTAGGCGGGCGTGCCGATGGCGGAGTTGGTCATCGTCGCGGCCGTGTCGAGGGCCTTGGCGATGCCGAAGTCGATGACGCGGGGGCCGTCGGGGCCGATCAGGACGTTCTGGGGCTTGAAATCACGGTGGACGATCCCCGCCTGGTGGATCGCGACGAGCGCGGTGACCGTGCCGATGGCCAGGCGCTCGAGCTCGGCCTCGGAACGGGGGGACTCTCTCGTGACGAGCTCCTGCAGCGAGGGCCCGGGAACGAACTCGCTGACGATATAGGGCCGGTCGCCGTCGACGTCGGCCTCCAGCACCTGGGCGGTGCAGAACCGGGCGACACTCTTGACGGCGGACAGCTCCCGCAGGAACCGGCCGCGCGCGGTGTCGTCATGGGCGAGGTCGGCGCGGAGCAGCTTGACGGCCACCGGGTCCCCGGCGGCGGAGCGGCCGAGATAGACGGTCCCCTGGCCGCCCTCGCCCAGGCGACCCGTTATCTCGTACGACCCCAGTCTGTCCGGGTCACCGGGCTTGAGGGGACGGGCGTCGGGCGACATCAATACTCCTGGGGGGAACGGCACATGGATGGGGACAGTCTTCCGTATGACCGACGGACTTGCACGGAGCATTCACACGCTCCTGGCAGGATCGAGGCATGACGACGAGCTTTCCCCGGCAGAGTGCGCGTACACGGCGGTTCACGCTCGGAGCCCCGCGCGGTTTCCAGGTCTCTCCCGACGGTTCACGGGTGGTGTTCCTCCGCTCACGGGGAGGCACCGATCCGGTCACCTGCCTGTGGGCGCTCGACGTCCCCGGCGACGGCGCGGAGGCCAAGGAGCGCCTCATCGTCGACCCGCGCGCCCTCGACCTGCCCGGCGAGGAGGACCTGCCGGCCGAGGAGCGGGCCCGCCGCGAGCGCGCCCGTGAGCAGGCGGGCGGCGTGGTCGCGTACGCCGCCGACGAGCGGCTCTCGCTCGCCGCGTTCGCGCTGTCCGGGCGGCTGTTCGTCACCGACCTCGACGCGGAGGTCCGGCCCCTGGACGCCGCCGTCCCTGTCTTCGACCCGCGCCCGGACCCGAGCGGGACCCGCGTCGCGTACGTCTCCGGGCGCGCCCTGCGCGTGATCGAGGTGGCCACCGGCGCCGACCGCGCGCTGGCCGAGCCGGAGGACGAGCAGATCTCGTACGGCCTCGCGGAGTTCATCGCCGCCGAGGAGATGCAGCGCATGCGCGGCTACTGGTGGGCGCCCGACGGCACCGCGATCCTGACCGCCCGCGTCGACGAGTCGCCGGTGCACCGGTGGCACATCGCCGACCCCGCCCACCCGGAGGCGGCGCCCCGCGAGGTCGGCTACCCGGCCGCCGGCACGCCGAACGCCGACGTCTCCCTCGTCGTCCTCGGGCTCGACGGCGGGCGGCAGGCGGTCGAGTGGGACCGCGCCACGTTCCCGTACCTCGTCACCGCCCGCTGGGACTCCCGCGGCGTCCTGCTCGTCGTCCAGACCCGCGACCAGAAGACGATGCGGATCCTCGAGGCCGACCCCGCGACCGGCCGGACCACGCTCGTCCGCGAGGACACCGACCCGGTCTGGCTGGACATCGCGCCGGGCGTGCCCGCCCGTACCGGGGACGGCGACCTGGTGTGGGCCGCCGAGGACGGGCACGACGCACGCGGACTCATCGTCGGCGGCGAGCGCGTGACCCCCGACGACCTGCACGTACGCTCGGTGCTCGACGTGGACGGCGACACCGTCCTGTTCACCGCCTCCGAGGAGCCGACCGAGATCCACGTCTGGGCGTACTCCCCCGGCGGCCTGAGCCGGGTGAGCGACGGCGCGGGCGTCTTCGGCGCGCGGCGACGCGGCGGCACCACCGTCGTCACCGGCAGCCGGCTCGACCGGTTCGGCGTGGAGACGACGGTGCTGCGCGGCGGCCGGCCGGTCGGCCGGATCGCCTCGCACGCCGAACGGCCGTCCCTCGACGTCGGCGTCACCCTGATCCGCACCGGCGAGCGGGAGCTGCGCACCGCGGTGCTGCTCCCGACGGGGTACACCGGGGATGATCCGCTGCCGGTCCTGATGGACCCGTACGGCGGGCCGCACGCCCAGCGCGTCATGGCGGCGCGGCGCGCCTTCGCCGAGCCGCAGTGGCTCGCCGACCAGGGGTTCGCGGTCGTGGTCGCGGACGGGCGCGGCACCCCGGGCCGGGGCGGCGCGTGGGAGCGGGCCGTCCACAGGAACATGGCGGACCCGGTGCTCGACGACCAGATCGCGGCGCTGCGCGGGGCGGCCGAGCGCTTCCCCCTCGACCTGTCGCGGGTGGGCATCCGGGGCTGGTCGTTCGGCGGCTACCTCGCCGCGCTCGCGGTCCTGCGCCGGCCGGACGTCTTCCACGCCGCGATCGCCGGCGCGCCGGTCACCGACTGGACGCTGTACGACACGCACTACACCGAGCGCTACCTCGGCCACCCGGGCGAGGACCCCGAGGCGTACGAGAAGTGCGACCTGACGCGCGCGGCGTCCGAAGGCGCCGACCTCACCCGGCCGCTGCTGCTCATCCACGGGCTGGCCGACGACAACGTCGTCGCCGCGCACACGCTTCGGCTGTCCTCCGCGCTGCTGGCCGCGGGCCGGCCACACAGCGTGCTGCCGCTGTCCGGGGTCACCCACATGACGCCGCAGGAGGTCGTCGCCGAGAACCTTCTGCTGCTTCAAATACGGTTCTTGAAGGAAGCGCTCGCGTGACCGTTGCTCCGACGCCCCGGAGCGGGCACCATTCTTCCGACGGTGCGATGGGCACCCCGACCCCCGACGAGACGTGAGCGCGATAATCGAGCACTCGACCTCGGTCGTTCCCGGCGACGGCAAGCTGGAGATCCTGCTGATCGAGGACGACCCGGGTGACGCCTTCCTCTTCGAGGAGCTCCTCGGCGAGGAGCTCCCGGACGCCCGCATCGTCCAGGCGCGCACGCTCCGCGAGGCCCGGGAGCGGCTGCGCCCGGGCATCCACTGCGCGGTGGTGGACCTGTCGCTGCCCGACGCCGAGGGGCTCGACCTGCTGCGCGCGGTGCTCGACATGGCTCCGCGCTCGGCCGTTCTCGTCCTCACCGGGCGCAGCGACGCGGCGGTGGGCGTCGCCGCCGTGGCCGCCGGCGCCGAGGACTACCTGATCAAGCACGAGGTCGACGGGCCGCTGCTGGCCCGTGCCATCCGGTACGCCCTGGAGCGCAAGCGCGCCGAGGACTCCGAACGGCAGCTCATGGAGGCCGAGCTGCGCAGCGAGGAGAACGCCCGGATCGAGCTGGGGCTGCTGCCGGTCCCGCTGATCGACGACCCGGAGCTGCAGCACCACACGCGCTACCGCCCCGGCCGCGAGCGCGCCCTCCTCGGCGGCGACTTCTACGACACGGTGCAGACCGCCGACGGCACCGTCCACCTCGTCATCGGCGACGTCTGCGGGCACGGCCCGGACGAGGCCTCCCTCGGCGTCCGGCTGCGGATGGCCTGGCGCACCCTCGTGCTGGCCGGGCACACCGGCATGGACCTGCTGGGCACGCTCGACACGGTCCTGGGACACGAACGCTGGTCGGAGGAGATCTTCACGACGCTCAGCATGGTCACGATCGCACCCGACCGGCAGCGCGCGCGGTTCCGCATGGCCGGCCATCCCGCGCCGCTGCTGTTCGGCGAGACCACGGCCACGGCACTGCCCGACGACGCGTACGGCCCGGCGCTCGGCCTGTTCCCCGGCTCCGAATGGCCGGCCGCGGAGGTCGAGCTGACCGGCCGCTGGTCGCTCATGCTGTACACCGACGGGCTGATCGAGGGCCGCGTCGGCGGCGGGCCCGACCGCCTCGGCACCGAGGGCCTGGTCGAGATGGCCTCCGCCGCGCGCGCCCAGGGCCTCACCGGCGACCTGCTCATCGACCACCTCGTCACCGCGGTGGAGGCGCTCAACGGCGAGGCGCTCACCGACGACCTCGCCGTGGTGATGCTGTCCGGAAAGGCCGCCCGGTGACCACTCCCTCGATACGCCGCCCGCGCCAGCCGACGCTCCAGGTCGACGCGGAGGGCGTACCGAGGTTCGGCGTCGGCCACTGGTACGGCCTCGGCATCGTCCTCCTGCTGCTCGCGGTCGTCGCCGTCGGCACCGTCATCGGGCTGGCGGTCCGCGACGGCGCCTCCGCCCGCACCACGCTGCTCCGCCACATCGACCCGGCCGTGCTGCAGTCCGCCCGGCTCAGCACGTCCATCTCGGCGGAGGTCGGCGCGGTGCGCGCGTACACGCTGACCGGCGCCGCGACGGGTCCCGCCGACTACCGGCGCGCCGAGGCCGAGACCTCCGCCGCCATCGCCGAGACGACGCGGCTCCTGCGCGACGCCCACGACGCCGGGCCGGCCCGCGCCGGACTCACCGAGGTCGGCTCCCGGCTGGCCGCCTGGCGGCACGACTACGCCGACCCGCTGATCACCAAGACGGGGAAGCCGTCCGAGGTCCTGGGCGAGCAGCGGTTCGCCGCGGTCCGCGACGCGGCCGCGGCCGAGCGCACCCGGCTCGCCGCGCTGCAGCACCACGCCGCCGACCGGCTGAACGACCAGGTGAACCGGCTGTACGAGACCCTGCTCGGCGGCGCGATCGCCCTGGTCGTCGGCGCCCTCGGGCTCACCCTCCTGATCCGGCGTACGGTCCTGCGTCCCGTGTCCGCGCTGACCGGCCAGGTCCGCCGCGTCTCCCAGGGCGACCTGACGCATCCGCTGCAGGCCTCCGGGCCGGCCGAGATCGCCGAGCTGGCCGCGCACATCGACGCGATGCGCAACCACATCCTGGAGGAGTGGCGGGAGGCGTCCGAGGCGCGCGCCAAGCTCGACGAGCAGACCCAGGAGCTGCGCCGCTCCAACGCCGAGCTGGAGCAGTTCGCCTACGTCGCCAGCCACGACCTGCAGGAGCCCCTGCGCAAGGTCGCGAGCTTCTGCCAGATGCTCGAACGCCGCTACTCCGACGTCCTCGACGACCGCGGCCGGCAGTACATCGACTTCGCGGTCGACGGCGCCAAGCGCATGCAGTCGCTCATCAACGACCTGCTGAACTTCTCCCGGGTCGGCCGGGTGAGCCGCGACATGGCGGTCGTGGACTGCGAAAAAACGCTGCAGCGGGCCCTGGACAACCTCGGCCTCGCCCGCTCCGAGTCGGACGCGGGCATCAGCTGGGACCCGCTGCCCAAGGTGACCGGCGACGCGACCCTGCTGACCCAGCTGTTCCAGAACCTCGTCGGCAACGCCATCAAGTTCCGCAGCGAGGAGGCGCCGCGCGTGCACGTCTCGGCCCGGCGGGACGAGGAGGTCTGGGAGTTCGCCTGCAGCGACAACGGCATCGGCATCGACGCCGCGTACGCCGACCGGATCTTCCTCATCTTCCAGCGCCTGCATCCCAAGGACGAATACGCCGGGACCGGGATCGGGCTGGCGTTGTGCAAGAAAATCGTCGAATACCATGGCGGACGCATCTGGCTGGAAACCGAGCCGGAGCAGCGGGGCACCACGATCCGGTGGACGCTGCCCGCCATCGCCGACGACACCACAGAGAACGCCGAGGAATGAACGACGTGATCATCCGCCCGATCGAAGTGCTCCTCGTCGAGGACGATCCCGGTGACGTCGTGCTGACCAAAGAGGCGTTCGACGACACCGGGGTCAGAAACAAGCTGTCGATCGTCAGCGACGGCGAAGAGGCGATGCGCTTCCTGCGGCGGGAGGGCGACTACACCGACGCGCCACGCCCCGACCTGGTGCTCCTCGACCTCAACCTGCCGCGCATGGACGGCCGGCAGGTGCTGGGGGAGATCAAGGCCGACGAGACGCTGCGCACGATCCCGGTCGTCGTCCTCACCACCTCCGAGGCCGAAGAGGACATCCTCCGCAGCTACCGGCTGCACGCCAACGCCTACGTCACCAAGCCCGTCGACCTCGACCAGTTCATCAGGGTGGTCCGGCAAATCGACGACTTCTTCGTCAGCGTCGTCAAACTCCCCCGCTCCTGACGCGGTAAGCCGGCCACTTCGCCGTCGTCCTGGACACTTTGCCGTCGCAGTGGACCGGCATATGCGCTGTTTGCGCGCTTTATGACGTCAACGCCGACGGCAAGGAAGGCACCTCACTACCAGGCGTCGGGATTGGCTCGCGCCTGGCTCATGTCGCCTGCCCGGAACGCTTTGGCCGGGGCGACGAACCGCAGGATGCCCCCATCACCCCATTCCCACATATCGGTGGCGCCGAGAGTGAGCAGGTGAGCGTAGGGCTCGTCCTGCGACAGATCCTCCAACAGGCCAACGCCGTAGCTGTGGATCGGCGGCCAGCCGAACGCCTGATTACGCATGCCGCCCCACTCGATGCCCTGCTCGTCCACGCAGTACTGCGGCCAGGCGGCCTCGCCGAACTTGTCGACCACCAGCCAGGCGGGATCCACCTGGTAAAGAGACGACTCCTCGATCGCGTCGCCATAGTCGAGAGTGCTGAGCACCGGATCGCAGTCGTAGGACGAGGCCGAAGGCAAGGTGACGACAGGGTGGGCGTGCAGCGGAACTCCGTCGAATCTCGGGGCTGGATCCGGCGCCGGCACCTCGACCGCACGTTGTGAGTCGGCAGGAACGACCCGGCATACCCGCGGATCCTCGTAGCTGAAGCCGCCGGCGTCTTTCGGAACCTCCTGGGACCCGGTCCATGGATCCAGGAAGAAGAAATTGAGCAGCGCGGACCCGGTCGCCGGGACCTGATCACCGAGCCACGGGCCGAGCGCGCCGACATCGAGCACGGCGTACACGCTGAGCGGTACACCCGCGTACATGGGCCACTGTGTGCCCGGCTCCAGCAGCGCCGGGCCGCCCCACCGGCACAACCCGGTCACCGCGGCATCCTCGTCCGCGGGCTTCAGCTCGAACCCGGGCCGCGCCAACGCCGCCACCTGAGCCCCGAGGTGTTCCCCCAGATGTTCGACACACAGCTCACGGACGCCGGACAGCGCCTCCTCATACCTCATTTGATCATGAAAGCACAACGGTTCACGGGAGACGTCGGTGTCCTCAGCGCCGGCCTACGTCACCAAGCCCGTCGACTTCGACCAGTTCATCACGTGGTCCGGCAGATCGACGACTTCTTCATGCGTCCCAGAACCGGGCTGGATAGCGGGCGCGTCCCTCGTTCCCGGAACGATGCCTGTCACGCCTTCCTCGCCGTCGGCGACCCCTGGTCGCCCCATCCCTGGACCGCTACGGCCGGTCTCCGCGCACAGCCTCCCCTGGCCCCTCAGCCCTGGCCGTGCCAGGAGCGCCACAGGGCGGCGTAGGAGCCGTCGCGGGCGATCAGGTCGTGGTGGCCGCCGAGCTCGGTGATCCGGCCGTCCTCCACGACGGCGACGCGGTCGGCGTCGTGCGCGGTGTGCAGCCGGTGTGCGATCGCCACGACCGTACGGCCGTCGAGCACCGCCGACAGGCTGCGCTCGAGGTGCCGGGCGGCGCGCGGGTCCAGCAGCGAGGTCGCCTCGTCCAGCACCAGCGTGTGGGGATCGGCCAGGACGAGACGGGCGAGCGCGAGCTGCTGCGCCTGGGCCGGTGACAGCGCCGTGTTGCCGGTGCCGACCTCGGTGTCCAGCATCGCGTTCGCCCACGTCGCGTCCACGGCGTCCAGGGCCCGCGCCAGCTCCTCGTCGGTCGCGTCCGGCCGGGCCAGCACCAGGTTGTCGCGCACCGTGCCCCGGAACACGTGGTGCTCCTGGGTGACCAGGGCGACGTTGCGGCGCAGGTCCTCCAGCGGCAGGTCCACCAGCGGCACCCCGCCGACGGTGACCGCCCCGGTGCGGGGCCGCAGCACGCCGGCGAGCAGCCGGCCGAGGGTGGACTTGCCCGCGCCGCTCGGCCCGACCATGGCGAGCCGTTCTCCCGGTCGCAGGCGCAGGTCGATCCCGTGCAGCACGTCCTGGCCGTCCCGGTAGGAGTACCGCACCGCGTCGACCGTCATCCGCTCGCCGTCGGGCCGTTCGTCGCTCGGCACGCGGTCCGCCGGCACCTCGGAGACCCCCAGCAGCCGGGCCAGGGACGCGCCGCCGACCTGCAGCTCGTCGACCCAGGACAGGAACCGGTCGAGCGGGTCGATGAGCTGCTGGACGTACAGGGTGGCGGCGGTGACCTGGGCGAGCGATGCCAGGCCGTGGAGGTAGAACAGCCCGCCGATCAGCAGCGTCGCCGCGACCGGGAGCACGTAGCCGATCTCCACCAGCGGGAACCACACCAGGCGCAGTCCGAGGGTGTACCGCTCGGCCTTCCACGCGCCGGCGAGGTCGGCGTCGGTCCGCGCGACGCGGCGGCCCTCCAGCCGCAGCGTCTCGATGGTGCGCGCGCCGTCGACCGTCTCGGTGAGGCCGGAGGTCACGCCGCCCCATGCCTCGTTCTCCCAGAGGTAGCCGTCGCGGGCCCGTTTGAGGTACCACCGGGTGCCGCACCACAGCAGCGGCACGCCGACGAGGCACGGCAGGGCCAGCAGCGGCCCGACGAGCAGCAGCGCGCCGACCGCGAACGCGCCGGTGACCATCGCGATCAGCGTCTCGGGCACCGCGTGCCGCACCGTACGGGCGAGGGCGTCGACGTCGCGTGCCGTGCGGGTGACCAGGTCGCCGGTGCCGGCCCGCTCGACCGTGGACAGCGGCAGCTCCAGGACCCGGTCGACGAACTCCTCGCGCAGCCGCGCCAGGACCTTCTCGCCGAGCCGCGCGGACATGAAGACGGCGTACCGCAGCAGCACGCCCTGCGCGACGACGAAGACCAGGATGGCGATCGCGATGCGGTCGACCGTCACGTGCGAGGACCCGGCGCGTACGTTCTGCACGAGCTCGCCGAGGAGACGCGGGGCGACCAGCCCGGCGATCGCGGCGAGGCCGTGCAGACCGAGCACGACGGTGAGCTCACGCGGATAGGCGAGCGTCAGCCGCCGCGCGTACGCCCGCACCTGGGCCGCCGAGGCGACCGGCAGGATCCGCGCGGCCCCGGGCGCGTCGTGCCCCTCGCCCGGCCGCCGGGTCTCCTCGTCGGTCCGGTCGTCGCGTTGGATGGCGCTCGCTCCGCGAGCGCGGTTCGCGGCGCCCAACGCGCCGTCCTCCCTCGTCGCGCCGGTCGTTTCGGTCTTCCGTCCAGACGACGCGCGCCGCTCACGCTCCTCGGCCGTGACGTCCTGTCCCTCGCCCGGCCGCCGCGTCTCCTCGTCGATCCGGTCGTCGTCGCGCTCTTCCGTCGTGACGTCGCGCCCCTCCGGCACGTTCACTGCTCCTCTCGGGTCACGGTGGTGGCGTAGGCGGGCTCGGCGGTGAGCAGCTCGTGGTGGCGGCCCGTCGCCGCGGCCTTGCCGTCCTGGACGAAGATCACCTCGTCGGCGTGGTCGAGGACGAGCGGGCTGGTCGTGCACACGACCGTCGTGCGCCCCTCTCGGTGCGCCCCGAGGCGGCCCGCGATCCGGGCCTCGGTGTGGGCGTCGATCGCCGACGTCGGCTCGACGAGGACGAGGACATCTGGGTCGGCGGCGAGGGCGCGGGCGAGCCGGAGCCGCTGCTGCTGGCCGCCGGAGAACTCCCGGCCGCCCTCGGCGACCGCCGAGTGCAGGCCGTCCGGCAGCTCGTCGACGACGTCCTCCGCGCACGCCGTGCGCAGTGCCGCCCGGACGGCGGGCTCCGGTGCCCCGCCGGGGCCGCCGAGCTCGTCCAGCAGCCGCCCGGAGAACAGCCGCGCCTCGTTGTCGGCGACCAGGATCGCCTCGCGCACGGACGGCAGGGACAGCTCGCGCAGGGGCACGCCGCCCCAGGTGACCGCCCCGTCGGCGAAGCGGCCGAGCCGGTCCGCGATGGCCTGGGCGTCCTCCGGGGCGGTCGCGGCGATCGCGGTGAGCCGGCCGGGCCGTACGACGACGCCGGACTCCCCGTCGACCAGGTCGCCGCCGGCCGGGGACCCGGTGCCCAGGTCGGGCGGCTCGGGGGTCATCCGGAGGATCCGCACGACCCGGCGCGCGGCGACGTGCGCCTTGGTGAGCTTGTCGGCCGCCTCGGTGAGGGTCCGCAGCGGGTCGACGAGGAAGACGGCGTAGCCGTAGAAGGCGACCAGCTCGCCGGTCGTGATCTCGCCGTTCAGGGCGAACCGCGCCCCCGCCCAGGTGACCAGCGCGACCAGCAGGCCGGGCAGCAGCACCTGCGCGCCGTCCAGGAGTGACTCGGTGCGCGCGACGCGGACGCCGGCCGCGCGGACCGTCTGGGACTCCTCGCGGTACCGCGCGGCGAACACCTGCTCGCCGCCGATCCCGCGCAGCACGCGCAGTCCCGTGACGATGTCGCCCGCCCGGGTGGCCAGCTCGCCCTGCAGCTCGCGCTGGCGCTGCTGGTACCGGTGCAGCGGGCGCAGCAGCGGGCCCACCACGAAGGCCAGCAACGGCACTCCGGCCAGGACGATCAGGCCGAGCCGCCAGGAGGTCGTCAGCAGGACCGCGCCCGCCACGCCGATCGCGATGACCGCGCCGCTGCCGCGTCCGCAGATGTCCATCGCCGCGCCGATGTGGGAGATGTCGGCGATCCCGACGCTGACGACCTCGCCGCTCGCGAGCCGCTTCGGCAGCGTCGCGCCGAGCCGGGCGGCCTGGCGGGTCGTCACCTGGACCGTGCGGAACGCCGCGCCCAGCCAGTTGACCGTGGAGTAGCGGTGCCGCAGCACGCCGGTGATCGCCTGGATCACGCCGAGGGCCAGCAGCACCCCGGACCAGGTCAGCAGGGCCCCGGCGTCGCGGGCGGTCAGGCCAGCGTCGATCGCCCGGCCGATCACGGCGGGCATCAGGGCCTGGCTGGCCATCCACACCACGCCGGAACCGGCCGCGGCGGCCATCGTGCCGCCTTGGGCACGCGCCGCCCACAGCAGGTAGCGCGCGGGCGACCGGTCGTCGGGCATGCCGGGGTCCGGCACGGGAAATGAGCGCATGGGAACCGCCGATCAGGAGACGGCAGATCCTTCGACGCTACCCAGCGCTCACGATCGGGCGCGACTGATTTTCTCGTCGGCGAAGTGGCAGGCGCTCGGGTGGAGCGAACCCGTCGTCCCCCCGTCCGGGCCCTCCTCGGGGCCGCGCGCGGCCCTGATCTCCAGGAGGGGTTCCTCCGTCGCGCAGACGTCCTGGGCCTTCCAGCAGCGCGTACGGAACCGGCAGCCGGACGGCGGGTTCGTCGGGCTCGGCACGTCGCCCTCGAGCACGATCGGGGTCCCGCGCCGCGTCGGGTCGGGCACCGGGACGGCCGACAGCAGCGCCTGCGTGTACGGGTGCGTCGGATGGTCGTAGATCTGCTCCTCGTCGCCGACCTCGACGATCTTCCCGAGGTACATCACCGCGACCCGGTCGGAGATGTGCCGCACGACGGCCAGGTCGTGCGCGATGAAGACGTACGACAGGCCGAACTCCTCCTGCAGCTCGGCGAGGAGGTTCATGACCTGTGCCTGGACCGAGACGTCCAGCGCGGACACCGGCTCGTCGCAGATGATCACATCGGGCCGGAGCGCGAGCGCGCGGGCGATGCCGATCCGCTGCCGCTGCCCGCCGGAGAACTGGTGCGGGTACCGGTTGACGTGGTCGGGGTCGAGGCCGACGATCTCCAGCAGCTCCCGGACGCGGCGGCGGCGCCCGCCGTCGGGGTCGCCGTGGATCGCGAACGGCTCGCCGACGATGTCGCCGACGGTCATGCGCGGGTTCAGGGAGGTGTAGGGGTCCTGCAGCACCATCTGCACCCGGCGGCGCAGCCGCCGCAGCTCCGCCTTCGACAGCGCGAAGACGTCCCGGTCCTCGAACCGCACGGTGCCGGAGGTAGGGCGTTCGAGGGCCATGAGCAGCTTGGCGAGGGTGCTCTTGCCGCAGCCGGACTCCCCCACCAGGCCCAGCGTCTCGCCCTTGCGCAGCCCGAAGGAGACCCCGTCGACCGCCTTGACCTGCCCGATCTGGCGTTTGAGCACGACGCCCTGGGTGAGCGGGAAGTGCTTGACCAGGTTCTCGACCTGAAGGATCTCGTCAGCCACCGAGCACCTCCTCCGCGTAGTGACAGGCGCTCCCGTGCCCGGTGCCGGTGACGTCGCGCAGCTCGGGCACCTCGTCCGGGCAGCGCTCCTCCCGCGCCCGTGGGCAGCGCGGATGGAACGGGCAGCCGGAGGGGATCGCGGCCAGGTTCGGCGGCGCGCCCTTGATCGGCGTCAGCGCGCTCTCGCGTACGTCGACGCGCGGCACCGACGCCAGCAGCCCCTCGGTGTACGGGTGCGCGGGCCGGGCGTACAGCTCCTTGACCTCGGCCTGCTCGACCACGCGCCCGGCGTACATCACCACGATGCGGTCGGCGACGTCCGCCACGACGCCGAGGTCGTGCGTGATGAGGATCAGGCCCATCGCCATCTCGTCCTGCAGGTCCCGCAGCAGCTTCATGATCTGCGCCTGCACGGTGACGTCGAGGGCCGTGGTCGGCTCGTCGGCGATGAGCACGTCGGGTTCGAGGGCCAGCGCCATCGCGATCATCACGCGCTGCCGCATGCCGCCGGAGAACTGGTGCGGGTAGTCGGTCGCCCGGTCGGCGGCCGACGGGATCCGCACGCGGTCCATCAGCTCGATCGCCCGCTTCCGGGCGTCGCCGCGGGACAGGCCCCGGTGGACGAGCAGCATCTCGGCGATCTGGTCGCCGACCCGGTGCACCGGGTTCAGCGCCGACAGCGCGTCCTGGAAGATCATCGCGATGTGCGCGCCCCGGTAGATCCGGCGCTTCTTCTCCGGCAGGCCGAGCAGCTCGGTCCCGCGGAACCGTACGGCGCCCTTCGTGACGTACGCGGGCGGGGTGTCGAGGATGCCCATCACGGCCTGCGCGCTCACGCTCTTGCCGGACCCGGACTCGCCCAGGATCGCGAGCGTCTCGCCCTCCTGGAGCGCGTAGGAGAGCCCGTTGACGGCGTGCACCGTCGATCCGCGCATGCGGAACTCGACGTGCAGATCCTCGACCTGGAGCAGCGGTGTCCCCGGAGCGGGGTCGGGTGTGTTCATCAGCGCAGTTTCGGGTCCAGGGCGTCGCGAACGGCGTCGCCGAGCAGCAGGAAGCTGAGTACGGTCGCCGTCAGGAGTATCGCGGGATAGATGAGCAGGTAGGGATAATCGGTGAACAGCTCCTGGGCCTGGCTCAGCTGCAGGCCCCACGAGACCGTGGGGTACTGCAGGCCGACGCCGAGGTAGTCGAGCGTCGCCTCGTACCCGATCACCACTCCCACGTTGAGCATGGCGTAGACGAAGACCGGCGCGATGGCGTTCGGCAGGATGTGCCGCGCCATGATCCGTACGTCGCCGGCGCCGAGCATCCGCGCCGCCTGGACGTAGTCGGCGTCGCGGACGGCCAGCACCTGACCCCGCATCAGGCGGGTCATCGTCGGCCACCACAGCACGCCCAGCACCAGCGACATCGTCCACACGCCGTGGTCGGGGAACGCGGTCAGGATCACCAGCGCGCCCAGGACCAGCGGCAGCCCGAACAGGATGTCGGTGAGCCGGGAGATGATCGTGTCGAGCCAGCGCCCGAAGTAGCCGGACAGCGAGCCGAGCACGATCGCCAGGGTCAGGGCGATCCCCGTCACCACGAACCCGACGATCATCGGCGCCCGCGCGCCGTGCACGATCTGGGCCCAGTAGTCGCAGCCGTGCGTGTCGTACCCGAACGGATGCCCGCCCGCCGCGAAGGGATTCCACGACGACGGCCCGTGCTTCGCCAGTTTGACGTCGCAGCGGTCGTTGGACCCCCGGTCGGTGAACAGCGCCGGGAACGCCGCGATCAGGCCCATCACCAGAAGGATCGCGACCGACACCCAGAAGATCACGCGCCGCCGCAGCTCGCGCCACGCGTCGCTCCACAGGGAGGCTGAGGCGCCGACGACCTCGGAGCCGGTCTGCGCGACCGCGAGCGTGTCCGCTGTCTCACTCATACCGGATCCTCGGGTCGAGAGCGCCGTACACGATGTCGACGACCAGGTTGGCCGCCAGGTAGATCAGCACGAGGAACGTCGAGATCCCGACGACGGTCGGCCCGTCCTTGATCTGGATCGCCAGGAAGATCTGCTGGCCGATGCCGGGCAGGTTGAAGATGCCCTCGATGATGATCGCGCCGGCCAGCAGGTTCCCCAGGTCGATGCCGAGGTAGGTCACCACCGGGATCAGGGAGTTGCGCAGGGTGTGCCGGACGACGATCCGCCGGCGCGGCAGCCCCTTGGCGAGCGCGGTCCGCACGTAGTCGGCCCGCATGTTCTCGATCAGGCTGGTGCGGGTGAGCCGGGCGATGTACGCCAGGCTCAGCGAGCCGAGGATCATGCCGGGCAGCAGGTAGCTGTACGGCCAGCCGTCGTCGGTGCCCACGGTCGGGAACAGGCCGAGTTTCAGCCCGAACACCAGCTGCGCGGAGTAGCCCAGCACGAACTGCGGTACGGCGATGACGAACGTCGTGCCGCTCAGCACCAGGGAGTCGACGATCCCGCCCTTGCGCAGCCCCGCCCACACGCCGAGCGTGATCCCCATGACCAACTCGAAGATCCACGCGGTGAGGGCGAGCTGCACGGTGACCGTCCAGCTCGAGCCCATGAGGCTCGAGACGGACTGGCCGTTGAGCGTCTCCCCGAAATCGCCGCGGAACAGCCCGAGCAGGTACCGGCCGTACTGCTCGATCAGCGGCTCGTCGAGGTGATAGTGGTGCCGGAGCGCCTCGTACACGGACGGTGGCATGGGTTTGTCGCCGCCCAGGACCCGGATGGGGTCACCGGGCAGCGCGAACACCAGCACGTAGATCAGGAAGGTCGTCCCGAGGACGACCGGCACCATCTGCAGCAGGCGCCGGAGAACGAAACGCCACACGCTACTTGACCGTCACCTTGTCCAGCCGCAGCAGAGGCATGGTGTACGGGTCGACGGAGACGCCCGAGATCCGGTTGGAGTAGCCGGCCTGGTCCCGCCAGTTCCACAGCGGGGTGAGCGGCATGTCCTTCAGCACGACGTCCTCGGCCTGCTGGTAGAACTGCTGTGCCTGCTGCGGGTCACCGGCGGCGTTCCCCTGCTTGATCAGGCCGAGGCAGGCCGCACCGTCGTAGCCGGAGCGGATCGGCGGCGTGCAGCGCGGGGTGAGGTAGTCCTCCGCGCTCGGGTAGTCCATGATCCAGTTGCTGCGGTACGGGCCGGTCGCCTTGTGGTCGCTCAGCTTGGTCAGGTAGTCCGACACCTGGACCTTGTCGAAGACGATGTCCTTGATGCCGAGGTTCTGCTTGAGCTGGTTGGCGATGTCGGTCATCCACTGCTCGTACGTCGAGTCGGCGTTGGAGAACATCAGGTGCAGCGTGCCGTTGAAGCCGCCCGCCTTGTCGAACAGCTGCTTGGCCGCCTGCGGGTTGTACGTGCACGCCTGGCCGCAGGCGTTCTCCCGGTAGCCGGGGACGATCGGCGCGAGCAGCGACCCGACCGGCTTGAACGCGCCGTTGTAGACGGAGTCCACGATCGACTGCCGGTCGATGGCCATCGAGATGGCCTTGCGCAGGTCCGGGTTGGTGAACGCCTTGTCGTACAGCGGGAACTCGAGGAAGTCCATCGTGCCGCTCGGCACGCTCAGGAAGCGCTTGGCGAGCACCCGCTTGGCCTGCGGGACCTTGGCCGCCGGGATCTGGCTGTCGAAGTCGACCTTCCCGGCCTGCAGATCGGTGTACGCGGCGTCACGGCCGGCGTAGATCTTGAAGGTGAGCCCGTCGGCGTGGGCGGGTCGCGGCCCCTTGTAGCCCGGGAACTTCTTGAGCTTGATCTGCCGGTTGTGCTCCCAGGCGCCGTCCAGCATGAACGGGCCGTTGCCGATCGGCTTCTGCTCGAACCCCTTGAGGTCGCTCAGCGCCGCCTTGGGCAGCGGCGCGGTGCCGGCGAAGGACAGCACCAGCGGCAGCTGGCTGAACGGCCTCGAGAGCGTGATCTGAAGGGTGTGGTCGTCGACGGCCTTCAGCCCACGGAGCTTGTCGGCCTTGGGCTTGGCCTTCTCGTCCGACGGGTTCATGTCGTCGTAGCCGTCGATGGTGGCGAAGTAGGCGTTGTTGCCCCAGCCGTTGGGACCGTACGCGGCCTGGTTCCACGCGTCGATGTAGCTCTGCGCGGTGACCGGCTCGCCGTTGTGGAAGGTGAGCCCCGGCTTGATCTTGGCGGTCCAGACCTTCTGGTCCGTGGAGGTGAGGGACTCGGCCTCCTGCGGCACGGGCTTGCCCGTCGGGTCGAGCGCCATGAGCCGGTCGAACAACGCTTCGTCGACGTTGAGGCCCTGACCGTCGTTGGTGTTGCCCGGCGTGAGGTGCTCCGGCTCGGTGATGGCGAAGCTGAAGGACTTGTCCTTGGCACCGCCGGACCCGCCGCCGCCACAGGCGGAAGCCGCGAGTGCAACCGCGGTCAGGGAGATGAGCCAGCGGCTCTTTTTCACGGTCATCGGGGCCGTCCACCTCCGGAGTCGTACAGGGAACGGCCCTAGCGTGGGGCAATACGGCCCGGCGCTGGTAGATCTTTACGTCAACCGTTTTGATATTGAAACATACCTACCAACGGTCCTCATCGACCGGCCCTTCCGGCGACCGCGTCCGTACGGCTCGTGATTGGGCCGCAGGCCCCTGTCGGAGGACGTCCGCGAGTGCGAGGATCACCGCGCGGAGTGGATCATCCGTCCGCCACCACTCAAGATCATTTCCCCGCCGGAGCCGGTCCACACATGAGAACGCTCAGAGCCCTGCTTTCCACCGGTGCGGTCGCCGCCGCCCTGCTGTCCGCCGCCGGCCCCGCCGACGCCGCGACGGCCAACGTCACCGTCGCCTTCGGCCAGGCGGTCCGCCCCGTACCGCCGGAGACCTTCGGCATCGACATCTCCGGGTACGGCTACGGGAACTACATCACCAATGACGCGACCCAGCGGGCCATGCTCGGCGGCGGCCGGTACGGCCTGGCGCGCATGCAGCTCGTCTACAGCGTCCCCGGCGACACCACCAGCAAGATCGTGGCCGGCGGTGACGGCGCCGACCGCGGGCCGACCGGCGACGAGTGGGTGTCATCGATCAAGGATCTCGGCTCGACGCCGATCGTGATCGCGCCCCTGGACCCGGTCGACGCCGCCGGGCTCGTCCGCCACTTCAACACGGGCGGCGCCCCGAACAAGGTCACCCGCTGGATCCTCGGCAACGAGCCCGACGGGGCCAAGATGGACGCGGCGGACTACTCCGCGAAGTTCAACGCCGCCTACGACGCGATGAAGGCCGTCGACCCGACCATCAAGGTCGGTGGACCCGCCACGGCCTACCCGAACTGGGACTTCCTCCAGACCTTCCTGGACGGCAGCGGCTCACGGACGGACTTCGTCGACTTCCACAAGTACGGCATGGGCGGCGACACGTTCCTCTGCGACGATCGGTTGCTGGCCGGCACGGTCGAGTGGGAGAACGACATCACCCGCCTCCGCAGCATGATCCAGGCGACGGTCCCGAGCCGGGCGTCGTCGATCGGCGTCGAGGTCGGTGAGATGAACTCCGACTGGAGCGTGCACACCGCGCCGAGCAGCTGCGGGAACACCGGCACCGAGCCCGTGCAGTACCGCAACGCCGCCATCTGGTGGGCCGCCAGCGCCTTCGGTCACGTCGTCGCCGCGGGCGGGACCGGCATGGCCTTCGCCGACAAGAACGGCGACCTCGGCCTGCTGTACGACCGGGCGAACGCGGACCGGCCGTCGTACGCCCAGAACGGCGCCGGCCTGGACGAGCGGATGCCGATCTACAGCGGCCTGGGCTTCTTCACCGGCCAGCAGGGCACCTCGCTGAAGCACTTCGGCACCAGTCTGGTCTCCTCGTCGACGACCCTCCCGGACGTCGAGGTGTACGCGTCGGCGGACCCGAACGTCATCGTGATCGTGAACAAGGGCACGACGAGCCGGCAGGCCGTCATCGGGGTCGACGGCGGCACCACGGCCACCGGCTTCCAGAAGGACGGCGGTTCGGTCTCCTACGCCGCGCCCGCGTCGCTCGGCTCGCTGCCCGTCCAGTCCGGGCAGATCAGCCTCACCCTGCCGGGGCCCTCGGTCACGCAGCTCGCGGTCGGCTGAATGTTCACGGCCCAAGAGGAAGGGGGGACGTACCTTCCTCCCGGGCCGTGAAGTCCGGGTCGCCGCCCGCTCAGCCGCGGACGGCCTTGAGCAGGTCGGCGTTGAGACGGGAGATCGTCTCGAACGGGATGCCCTTCGGGCAGACCGCGGTGCACTCGCCGGTGTTCGTGCAGCCGCCGAAGCCCTCGGCGTCCATCTGGTCCACCATCGCGGTGACGCGGTCGTACCGCTCCGGCTGGCCCTGCGGCAGCAGGCCCAGGTGGGTGATCTTCGCGGCGGTGAACAGCATCGCGGAGGCGTTCGGGCAGGCCGCCACGCACGCCCCGCAGCCGATGCAGGTCGCCGCGTCGAACGCGTCGTTCGCGTCCTCCTTCGGCACCGGGAGGGCCGCGGCCTCGGGCGCCGAGCCGGTCGGGGCGCTGACGTAGCCGCCGGCCTGGATGATCCGGTCGAACGCCGTCCGGTCCACCACCAGGTCCTTGATGACCGGGAACGCCCGCGCCCGCCACGGCTCGATCGTGATGACGTCGCCGTCCTCGAACTTCCGCATGTGGAGCTGGCAGGTGGTCGTCGCCTTCTCCGGGCCGTGCGGCGTGCCGTCGATCACGAGCGAGCACATGCCGCAGATGCCCTCGCGGCAGTCGTGGTCGAACGCGACCGGGTCCTCGCCCTCCAGGATCAGCCGCTCGTTGAGGACGTCGAGCATCTCCAGGAACGACATGTCCGGCGAGACGCCGTCGAGCTCGTACGAGGCCATCCGGCCCTCGTCGGCGGCGTTCTTCTGCCGCCAGATCTTCAGCGTGAGCTTCATTACTTGTACGACCTCTGGGTCATCTTGACGTACTCGTACTCGAGGTTCTCCTTGTGGAGGACGGGCGCGTGGCCCGTGTACTCCCACGCCGCCACGTAGGCGAACCTCTCGTCGTCGCGGAGCGCCTCGCCGTCGGGGGTCTGCGACTCGGCGCGGAAGTGGCCGCCGGCGGACTCCTCGCGGTGCAGGGCGTCGATGCACATCAGCTCGGCCAGCTCGAAGAAGTCGGCGATGCGGCCGGCCTTCTCGAGGTTCTGGTTGAGCTCCTCGTTCTCGCCGGGGACCTTGACGCGGGTCCAGAACTCCTGGCGGAGCTCGCGGATCCGGTCGATGGCCTTGCGCAGACCGGCGTCGGTGCGCTCCATCCCGCAGTACTCCCACATGACCGCGCCGAGCTCACGGTGGAAGGAGTCGGGGGTGCGGTCGCCGTCGATCGACAGCAGCTTCTCGATGCGGTCCGTCACCGACTCGCGGGCCTCGACGACGGCCTCGTGGTCGTCGCCGATCTTCGGCAGCGGGCCCTTGGCGAGGTAGTCGCTGATGGTGTTCGGCAGCACGAAGTAGCCGTCGGCCAGGCCCTGCATCAGCGCGGAGGCGCCGAGGCGGTTCGCGCCGTGGTCGGAGAAGTTCGCCTCACCGATCACGAACAGGCCCGGGATGGTCGACTGCAGGTCGTAGTCGACCCACAGGCCGCCCATCGTGTAGTGCACCGCCGGGTAGATGCGCATCGGCACCTCGAACGGGTCCTCGCCGGTGATGCGCTCGTACATCTCGAAGAGGTTGCCGTACTTCGCGGCGACGGCGTCCCGGCCCAGCCGCGCGATCGCGTCGGCGAAGTCCAGGTAGACGCCCAGGCCGCCGGGGCCGACGCCGCGGCCCTCGTCGCAGACGTTCTTGGCGGCGCGGGAGGCGATGTCGCGCGGCACCAGGTTGCCGAAGGACGGGTAGATGCGCTCGAGGTAGTAGTCGCGCTCGTCCTCGGGGATGTCGCCCGGCTTGCGGGTGTCGCCCTTCTTCACCGGCACCCAGACCCGGCCGTCGTTGCGCAGCGACTCCGACATCAGGGTCAGCTTCGACTGGTGCTCGCCGCTCTGCGGGATGCAGGTCGGGTGGATCTGCGTGTAGCAGGGGTTGGCGAACAGCGCGCCCTTGCGGTGCGCCCGCCACGTCGCGGTGACGTTGCAGCCCTTGGCGTTGGTCGACAGGAAGAAGACGTTGCCGTACCCGCCGGAGGCCAGCACGACCGCGTCGGCGGTGTGCGTCTCGATCTCGCCGGTGACCATGTCGCGGGCGATGATGCCCCGGGCCACACCGTCGACCATGATCAGCTCGAGCATCTCGTGCCGGGCGAACATCTCCACGGTCCCGGCGGCGACCTGCCGCTCGAGGGCCTGGTACGCGCCGAGCAGCAGCTGCTGGCCCGTCTGGCCCCGGGCGTAGAACGTCCGGGAGACCTGCACGCCGCCGAACGACCGGGTGTCCAGCAGGCCGCCGTAGTCGCGGGCGAACGGCACGCCCTGCGCCACACACTGGTCGATGATCTCGACGCTGACCTGGGCGAGGCGGTAGACGTTCGACTCGCGGGAGCGGTAGTCGCCGCCCTTGACCGTGTCGTAGAAGAGGCGCTGGATGCTGTCGCCGTCGTTGCGGTAGTTCTTCGCGGCGTTGATGCCGCCCTGCGCGGCGATGCTGTGCGCGCGCCGGGGGCTGTCCTGGTAGCAGAACGACTTGACGTGGTAGCCCAGCTCGCCGAGCGTCGCGGCGGCCGAGCCGCCCGCAAGGCCGGTGCCCACCACGATCACCGACATCTTCCGGCGGTTGGCCGGGTTGACCAGCTTGCCGCCGAAGCGGCGCTTGTCCCAGCGCTCCGCGATCGGGCCGGCGGGCGCCTTGTCGTCCTCGATCGAGGTGCCTTCGGTGAACAGTTCGCTCATGGCTACTTCACCACTCCGATCGTGACCATGACGGGAACGGACACGAAGCCGATCACCAGCAGCGCCGCGACGACGTCGGCGGCCAGGCGGACGGCGGGGTACCGGCCCCGGCGGCCCCAGCCGAGCGTCTGCACGGCGCTGAACAGGCCGTGGCGCAGGTGGAGGCCGACCAGGACGACGGCGACGACATAGAAGAGCGAGATGTACCAGCGGGAGGGGTCGAAGTCCGCGACGACCTTGTCGTACGCCTCGGCCTTCCCGCCCTTCGGGTTGACCGCGCCGAAGGTCAGGTCCAGCAGGTGCCAGATGACGAACAGCAGGATGACGATCCCGCCGTACCGCATGACGTGCGTGGCGTAGCGGTTCTCATGCGCCTTCGGCCGCGCGGCGTACCGGATGGGGCGGGCCCGGCGCGCCTGGCGGGCCAGGGAGACCGCCGCCCACATGTGCAGGATCACGGCGACGACGAGGACGACTTCCAGGATGGTCAGGAAGACGCGGTGCGGGATCGCGGGCTCGCCGATCGTGCGCAGCCAGTGGGAGTAGTGGTCGAAGTCCTGGCGGCCCAGGAAGACCTTGAGGTTGCCGATCGCGTGGGCGATGAGGAACAGGACGAGGACGGCGCCGGTCACCGCCATGACGGCCTTCTTGCCGACGGACGAGCGGTACCGCTTCAGCGGACCGGCCGCGGGCGACGGGGCCTTCGGGCGGGAGCGGGTGGCCACCGGCGTGGATCGGGTCACGGACGACACATGGCGGAAGGTATGTCCGATTCGATCGTGGCGTCCAAGACATGATGACGCTCGTTTCCATAGCCGTAGGCTATGGAGCGTGCAGCGACAGCGGCTTTCGTACTTCGTCGCCGCGGCCGAGGTGAGGCACTTCACACCAGCGGCGGGAACCCTCGTAGGGGCGGCGCGACGCGGACAGCGGGAACGGCCCGAGGGCTGGTGGGCCCCGGGCCGTTGGTGTCGTGGGCGGGTGGCTCAGCCGACGGAGACGGCGATCAGGGCGATGGCCGAGCCGGCGAAGACGGTGGTGTTGCGGATGTAGGTCTGGGCGCGGACCCAGGAGGGGAAGGCGTTCTCGGCGGCCTTGAGGAAGGGCGCGACCTGGACGCGGGCCAGTTCGGGGTCGCCCTTGCGGCGGAAGGCGGCCTGCACGGACTTGACCGCGGTGAGGTTGCTGTAGACGATCCCGGCGTTCAACAGCAGGACCAGCGAGGAGAAGATCCAGGTCAGCGGCTGGGCCAGCCCGTGGCCGGCGAGGTTGAGGACGGCGGTGGTGATCATCACCGCGGCGACGGTGGCGGGGGCCGCGGTCTCGTGGCCGCCGGCGTCGAAGCGGAGCTTGTTCTCGTCCAGGACCTCGGGCCGCACGTTCTGGCGGCGCAGCTCGGCCTGCGCGGCGGCCTTGGCTGCGGGGCCGTACCGGTGGCGGACCAGCGGGATGCTGACGAAGGCGGCGGCGACGAGCAGCTGCATGACGGCGGCGAGGGTGTTCACGGGGGTCTCCTCCGGGGCATCCGTGCGTTACTTGCACTTAGTTCAACTGGCTGACGAGGAAGACACTAACCTGCGACTTGAACTAAGTGCAAGAGCGTTCTTGAACTTAGTTAAAGAAGGTGCGCGCGGTGAGGCCACGCCACGCGACACCTCGCTGAACACACCGTGCTGCCGGTGGAGGCCGACCAGGATGACGGCGATCCTGCGGGCCGAGACATGATGACGCTCGTTTCCATAGCCGTAGGCTATGGAGCGTGCAGCTACAGCAGCTTTCGTACTTCGTCGCGGTGGCCGAGGTGCGGCACTTCACACAGGCGGCGGAAACTCTGCGCGTCGCACAGCCGTCCCTGTCCAAGCAGATCAGGACCCTGGAAGCGGAGCTGGGCGCCCCCCTGTTCAGCCGCGCCCGCGGCAACATCACGCTGACCCCGGCCGGCGAGGCGCTGCTTCCGCTCGCGCGGCGCATCCTCGCCGACGTCGAGACGGCCCGCCGGGAGGTGCAGGACCTGACGGGGCTGCGGCGCGGACGGGTGCGGCTGGGCGCGACCCCGTCCCTGTTCGCCGGGCTGCTCGCCGACGCGCTGATGCGCTTCCGCACCCGCTACCCCGGGATCGAGCTGCGCGTCGAGGAGGGCGGCTCCCGCGACCTCGTACGGGACCTGGCGCGCGGGCAGCTCGACCTGGCCCTGATCATCCTGCCGCTGCAGAGCACGGACCCGGCCCTGGAGACGACGCCGATCCTGCGCGAGGAGCTCGTCGTCGTGTCGTCGCACGCGGACGCGCCGAAGCGCTCCCGGCTGCGGATCGAGGACCTGCGGTCGCGGCCGCTGGTGATGTTCCGCCGCGGGTACGACCTGCGGGAGGCGACGCAGGCGGCCTGCCGGCAGGCGGGGTTCGAGCCGCGGTTCGCCGTCGAGGGCGGAGAGATGGACGCGGTACTGCGGTTCGTCGAGGCCGGCCTCGGCGCGGCCGTCGTGCCGTCGATGGTCCTCGCCGGACGGCCCGGCCTCGTCGGCACTCCGCTGGCCCCGCCCGGGCTGCAGCGCACGATCGCGCTGGCCCACCGCAAGGACGTCGACCCGACACACGCCGCGCGGGCGTTCCGCGAGACGCTGCTCGGCTTCCTGCGCGACGCCGAGGCCGGCGACGCGCTGCCGCCGGGCGTCCAGCGGCTCGACTAACGACCCGCCCGTACGCTCGTCATCTCGACCAACAGCCCGCCCGCGCGTTCGTCATCTCAACGGCTCGTCCGCGAGCGCGTCATCTCGATCGACGGCCCGCCCGCACGCTCGTCATCTGAGGACTTCGACGTGCGGGGCGAACTCGCGGAGCGCCCGGACCAGCCGGCGGCGGCCGATCCGCCAGCCGCCGAGGCGGGTGGAGACCAGGCGCGGGAGATCCTCGTCCGGCGGCGCGTACCCGAGCAGCGCCACGGCGCCATGGCCGGTGGAGCCGCCTTCGGCCGCGTGGAACTCGATCGCCGCGACGTCGTCCCAGGAGAACCACTCGCCCTTGGCGCGGTTCCCGGAGGGGCACCAGTAGACGCCGTCGCGCGCGATGGCGAACGCCACCCGGCCCCGTACGACACGGCGCAGGTAGACGGCCGCGAGCACGAAGAGGGCGATACCGGCGAGCGGCATCAGGCAGCGGGCCACGAAGTTGATCCAGTCGTCGACGCCCGGATGGACGGCCGGCCGCCAGCGCTCGTTCCCCGGGCGCCGCAGCTCGACGATCAGGAATCCCGCGACGAGGGCCGCGCCCACGAGCGTGGGGACGAGTGGGCTCCACCACGCGTAGCGCACGACGTACGCGCCCTGGCCGAAGCTCGACCGTGTGCGCTGACCCGTCCCGCGTGACCGCTGTCCCATGCGGCGATCCTAGCCTCGCGAGCCACAATCGGGCACTAGCGCATCAACCACTCATTAGATACCATAATTCGCATATGTCGATTTACGGTACATTAGGCGCATTATTTGCCCTGTTACTCACTGGTAAGTGGGCAGTTTCACATTGCGTGTTCGCGCCTCGTATCTTGCTCGTGACAACTCCCTAATAACGTAGTGCGCCCGCAGAGGAGAGGCTGGAGTATAAGCGGCCCTCCCAGGCGATGTGCCTTCGATGGAGACTCCGGATGACGCAGACGACGGTTGACGCGCCGGCCAAGGATCGGGCCCAGATCCCGGCGCGCACCCTACGCACGGACCGCTACTGGACCAGCCCCCTGATCACGTTCATCGTGTTCACGGCGTGGGTGATCTACGCGACCGTGCGATCGATGATGGGCAGTAGTTTCTGGGTCGAGAAGTACCACTACCTGACGCCGTTCTACTCACCGTGCGTCAGCAAGGCGTGCCCGGCAGGTGCCGCGGACTTCGGCAGGTTCGTCCCTGCCCACCTGCCGTTCTTCATCCCGTACGCCTTGATCTCGCTGCCGTTCCTGCTCGGGTTCCGGCTGACCTGCTATTACTACCGCAAGTCGTACTACCGGGCGTTCTGGCTCACGCCGTCGGCGTGCGCGGTCCCGGACAAGAGCCCGGCCCGCAAGACCCCGGGCGCCTACTCCGGCGAGACGCGCCTCCCGCTCATCCTGCAGAACGCCCACCGTTACTTCTGGGTGATCGCCGCACTGATCTCCGTCGTCAACACCTGGGACGCGATCAACGCCTTCCACGGCAAGGACGGCGGCTTCGGCATCGGGCTCGGCACCATCATCCTGTGGGTCAACGTGATCATGCTGTGGGCCTACACCCTGTCCTGCCACTCGTGCCGGCACGTCATGGGCGGGCGCCTGAAGAACTTCTCCAAGCACCCCGTCCGCTACTGGCTCTGGACGCAGATCAGCAGGCTGAACACCCGGCACGGGCAGTTCGCCCTGATCACGCTCGGCACGCTCGCGGTGGCCGACGCGTACGTCGCGCTCGTGGCGCACGGATCATTCTCCGACCTGCGGATCTTCAACTAAGGACGACCACAAGTGACTGACATCGAGAGGCTGCAGTACGACGTCGTCGTCATCGGCGCCGGCGGCGCCGGGCTGCGCGCCGCGATCGAGGCGCGGCTGCAGGGCAAGAAGACCGCGATCATCTCCAAGTCGCTGTTCGGCAAGGCCCACACGGTCATGGCCGAGGGCGGCGCCGCGGCGGCCATGGGCAACGTCAACTCCAAGGACAACTGGCAGGTCCACTACCGCGACACCATGCGCGGCGGGAAGTTCCTCAACAACTGGCGCATGGCCGAGCTGCACGCCAAGGAGGCTCCCGACCGCATCTGGGAGCTGGAGGCCTGGGGCGCGCTGTTCGACCGCACCAAGGAAGGCAAGATCAGCCAGCGCAACTTCGGCGGGCACGAGTACCCGCGCCTGGCGCACGTCGGCGACCGCACCGGCCTCGAGCTGATCCGCACCTGCCAGCAGAAGATCGTCGCCCTCCAGCAGAAGGACCACCGGGAGCTCGGCGACTACGACGCCCGACTCAAGGTCTTCGCCGAGACGACCATCACCCGGCTCCTCAAGGACGAGGAGGGCAAGATCTGCGGCGCGTTCGGCTACATCCGCGAGACCGGGAAGTTCGTGGTCTTCGAAGCCCCCGCCGTGGTGCTGGCCACCGGCGGCATCGGCAAGTCGTTCAAGGTGACCTCCAACTCCTGGGAGTACACCGGGGACGGCCACGCGCTCGCCCTGCTCGCCGGGGCCTCGCTGATCAACATGGAGTTCGTGCAGTTCCACCCGACCGGCATGGTCTGGCCACCGTCGGTCAAGGGCATCCTCGTCACCGAGTCCGTTCGCGGCGACGGCGGCGTGCTGAAGAACTCCGACGGCAAGCGGTTCATGTTCGAGTACATCCCGGACGTCTTCAAGGACAAGTACGCGACGTCGGAGGAAGAGGGCGACCGCTGGTACGAGGACCCGGACAACAACCGGCGCCCGCCCGAGCTGCTGCCCCGTGACGAGGTCGCCCGCGCGATCAACTCCGAGGTGAAGGCCGGCCGCGGATCCCCGCACGGCGGCGTCTTCCTCGACATCGCCTCCCGGCTCAAGCCCGAACAGATCATCAAGCGGCTGCCGTCGATGCACCACCAGTTCAAGGAGCTGGCCGACGTCGACATCACGGCCGAGCCCATGGAGGTCGGGCCGACCTGCCACTACGTCATGGGCGGCGTCGAGGTCGACCCCGACACGGGCGCCGCGCTCGTGCCCGGCCTGTTCGCGGCCGGCGAGGTCTCCGGCGGCATGCACGGGTCCAACCGCCTCGGCGGCAACTCCCTGTCCGACCTGCTCGTCTTCGGACGCCGGGCCGGCCTGGGCGCCTCCGAGTACGCCTCCGAGACCACCGTGTCGGTGCCCGAGTCCGAGGTCGAGGCCGCGATCGCCGAGGCCCTGGAGCCGTACGAGCGCGAGACCGGGGAGAACCCCTACGCGGTCCACCAGGAGCTCCAGCAGACCATGAACGACCTCGTCGGCATCATCCGCCGCGAGGAGGAGCTCGAGCAGGCCATCGAGGCGCTCGGCAAGCTCCGCGAGCGGGTGAACAACGTCGCGGTCGCGCCCTCGGCCGGCGCTACGGTCACGGAGGGGCAGGGCCCCGCCTACCACCCCGGCTGGCACCTCGCCCTCGACCTGCGCAACATGCTGATCGTCTCGGAGTGCGTGGCCCGCGCCGCCCTCGAACGCCAGGAGAGCCGCGGCGGCCACACCCGCGACGACTACCCGAAGATGTCCGCCGACTGGCGCAAGCTCAACCTCGTGTGCCGCCTCACCGACGGCAACGTCGAGCTCAAGCGCCAGGACATGGAGCCGATGCGTGAGGACCTCCTCTCGCTCTTCGAACTCGACGAGCTGAAGAAGTACCTGACCGAGGGCGAGCTCCCCGCTGAGGAGAAGAACTGAGATGGGCTACAAGGCGAAGTTCCGGGTCTGGCGCGGCGACGCCGGCGAGGGCGAGCTCAAGGACTACACCGTCGAGGTCAACGAGGGCGAGGTCGTCCTCGACGTCATCCACCGGCTGCAGGCCACCGAGGCGCCCGACCTGGCCGTCCGCTGGAACTGCAAGGCCGGCAAGTGCGGTTCCTGTTCCGCGGAGATCAACGGCCGGCCGCGGCTGCTGTGCATGACGCGAATGTCGACGTTCACCGAGGACGAGACCGTCACGGTCACGCCGATGCGCACGTTCCCCGTCATCCGCGACCTGGTCACCGACGTCTCGTACAACTACGAGAAGGCCCGCGAGGTCCCCGCCTTCGACGGCGGCGAGGTCGAGCCCGGTGAGTTCCGGATGCAGCAGGTGGACGTCGAGCGCTCGCAGGAGTTCCGCAAGTGCATCGAATGCTTCCTGTGCAACAACACCTGCCACGTCATCCGCGACCACGAGGAGAACAAAGAGCACTTCTCCGGCCCGCGCTTCCTCATGCGGGTCGCGGAACTGGAGATGCACCCCGCCGACGTCGCCGACCGCCGGCAGATCGCCCAGGACGACTTCGGGCTCGGCTACTGCAACATCACCAAGTGCTGCACCGAGGTCTGCCCCGAACACATCAAGATCACCGATAACGCACTCATCCCCATGAAGGAGCGCGTCGTCGGCCGCCGCTACGACCCCCTGGTCTGGCTCGGCTCCAAGATCGGCGTCGTAAAGCGCACCAAGGAGACCCCGAAGGCCTGACCGTCTCGGTGCCTCGACCTCGCGAAACCACACGGGGCCGAGGCACCATCAGGTCGAAGCACAAACGCGAAGACTCGGTTCAGGTATCGGTGCGGCCGATGGCCATGGCGGTGTTGCCGAGCCGCGGGCCAGGTAGGGGTCGCCGTGGCCGGTGGCGTTCTTGCCCTTCTTCTTCCCGGCGGACTCCTTCACCAGCAGCGTGAACTTGGCCCAGGACGCCAGGTGCCCGGCGGTCGGGAAGACAACCTGATCTTGGACACCCTCGCTGCGTTCGCACATCAAGATCCCTTGGAATAAATCATTTAGTGGGTTCTGGCGGCACGAGATACGGCTGGCTCGGTCGGCCAACGGAACGCGGCCAGGACGAGGCGGTGTTTCCCGCTCCGAACGTTGCGCCCGTCGGCCTGGCGGCGGGCTGGATCCTCGCGAGGCTCGCTGAACACTCCATATAGGAGGTTCCGGAGGTGTCCGCAACCCGGGCGCTTGCAGCTATTGCAGGCTCGCCGTTATGGTCAGTGCTACTTTATCATCCGCATGAATCGTGGGGGCGCCTGGTGACCGGGGATACGTTCGATGCTGCGAGTCTTGACCTGTTGTTCGAGGACACGCGGCGCGTGATGGCAGGACTGGCATCGCCTAGGCCCTCCGGTGGCCGCTCGAAAGGCAGAAAGCCTGCCGAACCATTGCGGGGTCGTGGTAGGGCGGCCGACGGGAAGGTCGCTGCGGTGGTAGTCGCCGGTGGCCGGGTGGAGAAACTCCATGTGGACCCGCAATTGATGCGGCTCGGGTCTGAGGAGTTGTGCGGCCTGATCACGAAGGCCGTGAATGCCGCGATGAGTAACCTGCGGGCCAAGACAGCCAAGGCCGGTGCAGGGACGATGGATCCGGGTGCTTTGGCAAGTGCGCTCGAGATCTTGCAGGCCGAGTCTGTTCGGCAGATGAATCGGATCAGCCAAGGGGTTGCTGAGACGGTTGCGAAGATCCAGGAAGCGGCCGATGGAGCGAGCAGTGACCGATGATGGGATCAAAATTCAGTCGGGATCATTGCGGCGGGCGGCGTCGGATCTTCATCGGGCGGGCGAGTCGCTGGATAAAGAATGGAAATCTTTTCAGGCCCAAGCGAAGGATTTGAAGTACGGCTCGACCGATATGGTCGGATCGTTGATTGGGGCCTCTTATGAGGCGGTGATTTCCTGGGCGCACACGTCATACGATTCGGCGGTTAAAGCATTCGTATCGTTCGGGAAGGCGGTCGATGTAATGGCTGCTCGCTACGACGGTGCGGAGAATGCGGGAGTTGCTGCAGCGAAGCGTGTAGGTGAGGATCTGTAGGCATGGGACTGACGCTTCCGGGGCAATTGGAAACGCTGCTGAATGATCTGGGATTCACCTGGCCGGAGATCGATGAGGAACGGCTGCTCTCTCTCGGGCATTCATGGTCGGCATACGGCAGCCGGTTGCAGCAGATCAGCCGGGATGCGCAAAGCGCCGCCGAGGAGGTGTGGTCGGGTAACAGCGGGCCGGCGGTTGAAAGGTTCAAGAGCCGTTGGGAACACGAGGAGTCCCCGGCTCGGGTGTTGAGTGACGGTGCAACGGCCGCGCATGCACTGGGCGCGGTGTTGATGGTGTGCGCCGCTGTGGTCCTGGCGCTGAAGGTCAATGTGATCGTTCAGTTGTCGATCCTCCTGGCCGAGATCATCGAGGCGGTCGCGACCGCAGCGGTGACGTTCGGGGCATCGCTGTTGGAGATACCGGTGTTCAAGGAGATCCAGCAGCGGATCGTTAACGCGATCATCAACGAGGCGATCAACACGATCCTCGGGGCTACTTGATGGCTGGTGGTGAGGTCGAGTCGACGATCGTCACCAAAGTCGTCCGGAAGCTGCTCGGGAAGGCCGCCAAGCGTGCCGGAGCCGAGGCGGGCGAGGAGGTGGCCAAAGACATCGCCGAAGGCGCTGGCAAACAGGCCGGGAAGAACCTCGGAAAGGACTTGGCACGCGACAGCGGGCAGGCCGCGACCGACGCTGAACGAAAGACCGCCAGATCGCTCGAGGAGGGTCGGACCGGTCAAGCCCCTGAAGCGACCACGACGACGAAGGACCCCATCAACGTCGCCACCGGTGAGGTGTCGTTCGCGCAATCGGACGTAAGCCTTCCAGGGGCGCTACCGCTGGTGTTGAGCCGAGTGCACCTATCGTCGTACCGGCAGGGTGGACTGTTCGGTATCTCCTGGGCTTCGATGCTGGACCAGCGGCTGGAGGTGGCGGCGGACGCAATCCGCTATGCGGCGGCTGACGGGACGATCCGTACCTATCCACGGGCGTTTTCCTCGGGAACGTCATTGCCCCCCACTAGCGGGCCGGCGCGGCTACTGACCTGGCTTGGAGCGGATGGGTATGCAATCGATGACCCACGGTCGGGGCAGCGGTTCCATTTTCGGATGCCGCGAGGAGTTCACCAGAATACGTGGCCTATCACCGCGATCAGTGATCGTAACGGCAACCAGATCGACTTCGATTACGATAGTTTTGGGGTGCTGAACGCAGTTCGGCATTCGGGTGGGTACCAGGTCGCGGTCGACACCGACGGCCCAACGGCACGCAAGCGTATACGGGCGTTGCGACTTCTCACGGAAGAGTCCAGCGAAGGCGTCGCGCTTGTACGGTATGGCTATGACCCCGACGGGAACCTCAATGAGGTCACCAACTCTTCCGGTTTGCCGTTTCGCTTCGATTATGACGACCCCGGGCGGATGACCGGCTGGACCGATCGGAATGGGCACGGGTACCACTATGAATACGACCATCGCGGTCGCGCGGTGGCGGGATACGGTACCGACGGCTACCTGAATGCCTCTTTGCGTTATGACGTGGGAGGCCGGTGGAGCGTTCTGACCGACTCCCTTGGCCAGGAGACCACCTACCAGATCAATGAGCGTGGTCAGGTCGTCGCGGAGACCAACGCGCTGGGCCACACGACCGTCTCGGAGTGGGACGAACGCGACCGGCTCATCTCGCGGACGGATCCGCTAGGACACACGGTCCGTCACTGGTACGACGAATACGGCAACCGGGCACAGGTGCAGTTTCCCGATGGCACGTATCTGCGGTCTGTGTTCGATGAGCTGAATATGCCCGTCCAGGTCACCGGCCCCGATGGCGCTATCTGGCGCTCCACCTATGACCAAGCCGGGAACCTGACCGCTGTCACCGACCCCTTGGGCGCGGTCACCCGCTACACCTATGACGGCCACGGCGGTCTCGCCTCGGTGACCGACCCGCTCGGAAACACCAGCCGGGTCGATGCAAACCCTGCCGGGCTGGCAGTGAGAGTGACCGATCCGCTAGATGCCATTACCACCTATCAGCGGGATGAGTTCGGGCGAATAGTCGCGGTGACCGATCCAGTGGGCGGGATCACCCGACTCGGCTGGAGTGTCGAAGGCCATCGCACCACCCACACCACACCGGCGGGTGGTACCGAGACGTGGGAGTACGACCCGGAAGGGAATCTGGTCACGACGGTGGACGCCGTCGGACAGGCGACTCATATCGCTTACGGGCCGTTCGACGTTCCTACCAGCCGGACGGGCCCGGACGGTATAACGTTGACGTTTGATCATGACACAGAGCTTCGGCTCATCGCCGTCACCGGTCCCCAAGGACTGACCTGGTCGTACACCTATGATCCGGCTGGGAACCTGGTACGGGAATCCGACTTTAACGGCCGGATACTCCGGTACGAGCATGATCCGACCGGGCGGCTGTCGGCGCGAGTCAACGGTGCGGGAGAGAGCATCACCTACACCCGCGACGCCCTCGGTAACGTCGTCGAAGAGCGTGCCGGTGACCGCACCACTCACTTCACCTATGACGCCGCCGGGCAGCTGACCCACGCGATCGGCCCGGACGCCGACGTGACCGTGCAGCGTGATCCGCTGGGACGGGTGCTCGCCGAAACCTGCAATGGCCGCTCCGTGACCTTCGCCTACGACTCCGCCGGCCGGCGCATCCACCGCCGCACCCCTTCCGGCGCGGAGACCGTCTGGACCTACGATCCGGTTGGCCGGCCGGTCGGTATGGCAACCGGCGGCCAGACCTTGCAGTTCACCTACGATGCCGCTGGCCGTGAGGTTAGAAGGCATATCGGCGCCGGGGCGATTCTCGACCAACGGTACGACATTGGCCACCGGCTGATCTCGCAGGCCCTGTGGGGGGCACCCACCCCGGCAACCGGTTCGCAACGCAGGCAGGACCGGCAGGATGGGCGGCTTTCGCAAAGCGAAAGCGAGCCACGGCTGCTGCAATTCCGTACGTACGGTCGCCGCCTCGATGGCCATATCACCGCGATCAACGACCGTCTCAGCGGCGGCCGCCATTACGACCTCGATCGAGTCAACCGGGCGATGACTGTCACCGCTCAAGGATGGAGCGAACGCTACGCCTACGACCAGATCGGAAGCCTCACCGCCGCCGACCTACCTGCCGGGTCCGATGACGACCTCCTGACCGCTACCACCGGCCAGTACACCTACACCGGGACACTGATCCGCCGTGCGGGACGTGTCGTCTGTGACTACGACGCCCAGGGACGGCTGATCCGCCGCCGTTATCTGGCCCTGTCGGGCCAGATTCGAGAATGGACCTACAGTTGGGCTCCTGACGACCTTCTGGTCGCCGTAGTCACTCCCGAGGGCGACTATTGGCGCTATCGCTATGACCCTCTGGGACGCCGGATCGGCAAGCAACGCCTGATCGCCAATGGAGACGGTGTCGCGGAAGAAGTCGACTTCACCTGGGACGGCCCGGCCGTCATCGAGGAAACCCGCATCGCTGAGGACCGTCCGGCCCACACCGTCACCTGGGATTACCAACCCGGCACCTTTACACCCCTTACCCAAACCGAACGTCTCCACCTTGCGGCCAACTCCCAGGAATGGGTCGACCAGCAGTTTCACGCGATCATCGCGGATCAGAACGGCATCCCGGCCGAACTCGTCGATCCCGCTGGGAATCTCAGCGGGCATAACGCAACCACTCTCTGGGGAAACCCGACAGTCGGTTCTGGCGGCACTAATTGCGCCTTGCGTTTTCCTGGCCAATATTACGATACCGAAACCGGGTATCACTACAACTATCATCGCTACTACGATCCAACCGTTGGTCGCTACATCACTCCCGATCCTCTCGGCCTCGCCGCCGGTGCGAATCACTACAGCTACGTTACGAACCCCTACGCCCTCATCGACCCCCTTGGGTTGAAGGGAGCGGAAGGGCCGCATCTTGCTTTGGGTAGAGTAAGTCCGACCGCGGACGTCGAGATCGGCGGTACGATGTACCGCGATATACCGCACCCTGACGAACTATATAATTTCGCTAGACGGATGAACGCAATTACATTCAAGCATGAAATGTTTGCCGATCTCCGTGCACAGTATCCCGGATTCGAAAACAGGAAGGCGTTTACAGAGCATCTGATCGACAGGGTTGTACGGATGAATGGGAAGATCAGCTTCAGTCTCTTGGGCGTGGATGCGAAGAAGATCCTCGCTGGAATGGAGGAGAGTTTCACGGCAGAAGAAGTGCGGTATCTTGCTAGGAATGATGCTGCTAGAGCTATAACAACCTTTTTCCATGGGGCGCCTCCGTTTTGACGAAGCCAACGATTGGAGGGGTCAGATGAACTCCCGAAAAGTGAGATTCAGTCGCGCGGCATTCTCGGAATCCGGGGCGCAGCGTGATGACAACGAAGATGCCGCATATGCAGGACCGTATCTCCTGGCCGTTGCGGATGGTTTCGCAAGTGCATTCAATGAACGAATGGCCAGTGCTGTGGCGATCGAGGCGTTGCGTGCTCTAGATTCACAGGCAAGCGGCAAGGACATCACCGCACTGAAGCGGGGGGTCAATAATGCCCATGATTGGCTAGTCGCGCTGGGCAAATATGACAAAGACTGGGCTCCATGCGGCACTACATTGACCTCTGTACTGCTTTCTGAAGACGCCATTTCTGTATCGCATATAGGTGACTCGCGTGCATATCTGTTCCGAAATGGGCGGCTTTCACTTCTTACGCAGGACCATACACTCGCCAATAAACTGATCTCCGAGGGTGAAATGACTGCGGAAGAAGCCGAGAAGGGCGGCTATGATCGCATGCTCATGCGGGTGCTCGATTGTTCTCGGGCGCTGGAGGCAGACTTCTTTCAATTGGAAGCCCAACTCGGTGACCGATACCTACTCTGCACCGACGGCGTATGGAAGGTCCTATCCTTTGATCGGCTAGAGCTACTACTCGCACAGGGTTCCAGGCCGGGAGAAGTGGCTCGAGAACTCGCTGAACAGGCGCTTGAGAAAGAATATTTTGACAATATTTCCTGTGTTGTTGCGGATATCGTTCTGTCTGACGAGTCTGAGGTTCCAGAAACGCCAATAGTTGCTGGCGCCACTCCACCGATTGCTGAACTCGACGAGCTTGCCGCGCTCGGCAGAATAACCCGTTGACCACGTGGCTTTTGATCGCTCCGGACTCATATGATCCGTTACTCCTTATAGGTGGCCGCTGCTAACCGGCGACGCGCCTCCGGAAGTAAATGCCGACCGAGACGCCTATCATGGCAACAACAAGCGCGGAAACCGCACTGTACTTGTACATCGCCGAGAGTGAATGGTGACTCTTCTCTTTCCCCTGTTGTTCATTGCTGCGCGGGGAGGCGGAGGCTCGCTGCCTGGCCATCCACTGATCTAGCCGCTGATAGACGGGGTTCGGGGAGTCGGCTCTGACGGGGAAGCCGGCGGTGTCCAATGCACGGTGAATCCGGAAGACGCCGTAGCCGGTGCGGCTGTCCGGAAGGGTGTCCGCGGTGGGATTCGCCGTCGCGATCATCCGCTGAACGACGGTCCGCGCCGACATGGTGCGATTGGTCGATCGGACTAGCGCCACCCCGGCGGCGGTCAATGCTGTGGCCTGACTCGTGCCCCATCCGTTCGGGTAGTACTTGCCGCTCGCGGCCAGCCATCCGATGTGGACACCTGGCGCGGCGACCGTGACGTAATCCTGACGCTGGGTCTTCGCCCAGGGCCTGTTGTCCGAATCCACGGCTCCGACGGCCACGACGCCGGCGCAGGCGGCCGGGTACTCGTGATCATTCAGTTCGTCGCCGGAGTTTCCGGCGGCGGCGACGACGACGATGTCGCGCCGTGCGGCATAAGCGATCGCTGCTTGGATATCGTCCGGGCAGTGGTTCGGAACCGTGTCGCCATCGAGCCCCACGGACATGCTGATGACTTGGGCGCCATGGTCGGCCGCGAAACGGATGCCGCGTACGAGCGCTGTGTGTGCGTCGGAGGTGGGCGATCCACTCACCTGTACGGGAAGAACATGGGCTTCTGGTGCGACGCCGACGAAGCCGTCAGCGCGTGGCCGCGCCGCTATCAACGCGGCCATGGCCGTACCATGGCCGTCATCCTCGTCGTCGAGATCCTTACGCCCGTCGGTGCCGGAGCCTGTGGTGTCGCCCCCCCGAAGCACGGCGTCCGCGAGTTCTGGAAGCCTGGCATTCACTCCGGTGTCGAGAACGGCGACGGTGACTCCGTCCCCCCTGGTGACCGGCCAGATCTTCGACATCCCCCAACTGTCCAACCACCATTCATCGGAGCGCGAGCCGGCCGCACTTCCGATGGGGGCTGGCCCAATGATGAGCATCGCTGACAGGATCGACGTTGCCGTCACCGGTCGGCAAAGTCGGCGCATTAAAGATCGAGATCTTCTTCGTAGAAGTCTAGGTCTTCGTCCGGTTCGACCTTGTGTGTCGCCGGCGGTCGGCTGATCAGTTCAGGGACCTCCGCAATGTCGCTTGGCCGCCATGTGTCTTCGTCCTCGGACATCCAGGTGGTCCGCTGGCGCTCTTTCTTGTCACCAGCCGCGCCGCCGGACGGGACCATGCCGACCTGGCCCGCAGCTCCTCGTTGGAGGTTACGAGCAGCTGCCGCCTCCGAAGCAGCTGCGGATTCCGCTCCGCCGATCCCGCGACCGCCGACCGATGGCCGCGAAGATGCCGCTCCGGGTCCGGATGAGTAACCCGGCCCGGCGATGCCGGGCGAGAACACGTCCCTGCCGGGGCCGGTTCCCCCTGCCAGCGGACCACGGGAAATCCCCGGATCCGGCGTCAGACCGCTGCGCGGGTCAGGAGGCATCGGCGTCCCGCCCCCCGGTTGGAGCCCCGACAGCTGAGTGCCGTTTCCGTGTGCGCCCGGGCCGGTGCCGTCACCGGGAGTCGGCATTTTCGGCACGTGCGGGTGGGGGAGGCTTCCTCCGCCAGGGAGCTTTCCGCCGCCGCCTCCGACTCCGTGGCTCGGTGAGCCTGGAGGAGCACCGCCGGGTGCACCTGGTCCATGCGTCGGGATGTTCCCGTGGTCCCCTCGCTTCAAGCCCGTCGGGAGCGTCACGGAATACCACTTAGGTATAGCCGTGTACGCGGCCGAGATCGTGCCATTATGCTCGCTGAGCTTGTTGGCCGCCGCCTCATCCGCACTCCCCATGCCGAATTGAGGGGTGAGGGAAAAGCCTCCCCCTGGGCGTACTCCCGTGATCTGGACCGGCGTGGCGTTCTTCTTTATCTGGCGCCACTCGGAAGAACTGAAGTAGGCCTTCAGCTTCGGCAGATCGGTCGTGCCGTGCTGCGTCAGTGCGGTACCGACCCTCTTGCTGGCCTCACCGATCTCTTTGGCCGACACGTACAGTTGCTGTAGCTGGGTCTGAGCCGCAGCCGCAGACGGCTCGCCGTTCCAGACCTCCGCGAGGTCTTGGGCGGTGCGGTACAGGAGGTCGAGGGACTCGTGTAGGCCATCGCCGAAGCTGGTGAACGCCTTGCCGCTGGCCGCCACGCGCCCCGGCCTCGTCGCCTTGGCCCAGTTCTCGATCGTTTGCGCGTCATACTGAACGTCGCCCACCCTGGGCGCGGGGGCCTGAACTTCCGCGCTCTTTACCTCAGACGGCACCAGAGGCTCCTATCTAATAGTTGAGTGGCTTCGGCGCCCCGTCTGACGTGGCAGCGGCCGGATTGGCATCGGGGTGGTCTATGGCGCCTTCGATCTTCCGAATCGATGTGGTGGTTTCCCACTCCGCGTCGTCGTAGGCCTGGGCCGTCTGGTTGATCCGAGCGATGAGGCTCGCGTGCGCGTTCACGTGCGCGTCGAACAGTTGGCGCAGGGCCGCGTGCGCCTCTTGGTGCGTCGTGTGCAGGTCATTGGCGGCCTGCCACTGTCCGATATCGGCCGCGCTCAGGTTCCCGGCCCGATGGAGATGACGCGCGAGCTTTTCATAGCGTTCGAGCTCTCGCTCTAGCCGACGGGCCAGCTCGCGCAGCTTCTCCCGGTGCACGGACGGGCTGATCTTCTCCTTGCCGCCGCCTGGCCATGACGGTCCGTATGCGACCGGCCGGGCGAGTATCGGGCCCAAGTCGCTCGGCCCGGATCCCGGATTGGATGACGACGGAGGGTCAAGTGACGGAAGGTGCGGAGTCGCGTTTGAATCCTTTGGATGCGCCATCGCATCGGCCCCCTGATGCTTCTGACCATGTCAAGGAATGTAAAGTTAGCGTAAGCCTGCGTGACGTACAACCGCCTAGAAATCGGGCGAGCGCTGCAGATGAAGTGGACGTCGCCGAACGCCCCGGCCTCCTCGAACGACGTGCCGAACCGCAGCTTGCCGGAGTCGAGCGCGTTGGTGAGCAGCTCGCGCAGGCCGGGTTCGAAGAACGGCACCTCGCCGGACGCTAGCTTGGCGATCTTCTTCTTTTCGACGTCCACGCCGAGGACCTCGAACCCCAGGGCGGCCCTGCAGACCGCGTGGGTGGCCCCCAGGTAGCCGGTGCCGATGACGGTGAGCCGTGGCAGCTCGGTCGGCTTGGAATCCATCGCCTTCTCCCCTTGGTTCGCGAGCACTTGCCGTTCTTGGTGAGCCGGCCGCCGCGCACCTTGTTGTCGCAGGCGACCGTGTTGCCGCCGGCCGTGTCGGCGACGCCGTCGCCGCCGTCCAGGTCGATCGTGTCGCCGCGGAAGACGTTGCCGGTGCCCCACCCCTTGAGGATCTGGCGGGTCTGGAAGCCGTCCTTCGGGGTCGTCGTCCCGGTGTTGTCCTGGATCACGTAGCCGTTGCCCTTGACGTCGGCCCAGGAGTCGTTGTCTTGTTCCCGCCGAGCGCCGCCCCCTCGAAGACGTTGCCGATGACGCGACCGCCGCTGGTGCCTTCCTTGATGTCCACGGCCTCGGTGGTCGCCCGGATGACGTTGCCGCGCACGACGTTGCCGTCGCTCTTGTCCATCCGGCCGCCGCTGACCTGGCTCCAGTTCGACCGGGCAGAGCCGAGGTAGACGCCCTCGCCGAACTTCGCCCGCCGCAGCCCGGTGTTGTAGATGCGGTTGTACTGGACCGTGTCGCCGCTGCTGAAGTTCCGCGGGTGGACGGCCTCATCGCCGATGTCGTGGACCGTGAGGCCCTGGATGATCGCGCCGCCGGATCCGTCCGCCATGACCTGCCACGTGATCCGCGACCACGAGGAGAACAAGGAGCACTTCTCGGGCCCGCGCTTCCTCATGCGGGTCGCGGAGCTGGAGATGCACCCGGCCGACGTCGCCGACCGCCGGCAGATCGCCCAGGACGACTTCGGGCTCGGCTACTGCAACATCACCAAGTGCTGCACCGAGGTCTGCCCCGAGCACATCAAGATCACCGATAACGCACTCATCCCCATGAAGGAGCGCGTCGTGGGCCGCCGCTACGACCCCCTGGTCTGGCTCGGCTCCAAGATCGGCGTCGTAAAGCGCACCAAGGAAACCCCCAAGGTCTGACCGACCGGTCTTCACTGTGCCCCGGCCTGCTGCCGGGGCGCTGACGTTTGTGGGGCGTGCTGCCACACGCCATCCGTCCTGGGTCGGGCCGTACGAGGGCCGTCGACTGACCGAATGAAGCGGACAAACGGGATCAGCACGGCCTGGTCATGTGAACTGAGACCCTCCGCGCTCTAGCCTTTGACAGGTGGAAGCCGAGGAGACCGAGATGCCCAACGCCCCCGACGATCCCGGGCACCGCCCCCCACCCCCGCGCCAGGGCGACCCCCAGCCCTATCAAGGCCCTCCTCAGCCGCCCCCTGGCGGACAGCCACCGTACGGCGCCTACGCGCCACCCCCCAACCAGCCCCCACCTCCGGCCGCCCCTTGGCAGGGCCCGCCGCCGGGTTACGGCCCCTCTCTCCAAAGCACCCAGGGATCACCGGGCTACCCGCCCCGCCGCCCCACCGACAAGGGCTTCCTCGGCGCGCTTTTCGACCTGAACTTCGACCACACCGTCACGGCAAAGCTGATCAGAATTGTATACGTCCTTTCAATACTATTGATCAGCTGTAACTCTCTAGCTGTACTTGGCATCGGTGTTTGGGTATTTCAGCTACGAAACGGCTGGTTTCTCGGGCTCGTGATCATCGGCTCCTCACCGGTTATTTGGCTGTTCCAGCTCGTCATGATTCGGATGTTCCTAGAGTTTGTGATCAACCAGTTCAAGGTCACGGAACATCTGAATGCCATACGAAGCCAGGGAGAACTGCACTGATCGAGATAGTTGGATATGGCAAGCGCGTTAAAGCCTCGGAAGCACCAACTGACGTGGCAGGGGACGGGTAGTGGCGGGCATCGAAGGGCCGTCCGAGACGCGGCGCGAGGAGTTCGAGACGCGCCGCGACACCGTTCCGTCCCAGGGCGATTCGGCCAGCCTCACCCGTCGTGACGGCGGCGCGCCCGGTCCGTCGCTCGTCCGGCTTCCCGCCGACCTCGCCGACCGCTTCACCGTCCTCGGCGAGCTCCCCGCTCAGGGGGCCGAATCCGACCTGCTGCACGTCCGCGACGCCGTGGGCGCGGAGCTCGTCGTCAAGATCTTCCGGCGGGGCTTCACGGCCGACCGTTCGGTGTGGCGGGAACTGCCTACGCTCAACTCCCCGCATGTCGTGCGCATCATCGAGACCGGGCACGCGGAGGGCCGCGACTACGAGGTCATTGAGTACGTCCCGGCGGGCAACCTACGGGTACTCGGCGCCCAACTACCTCTGGCTCTCGTCGCCGAGGCCGTCGCGCAGCTCGCGGCCGGGTTGGATCGGCTGCACGCAGCCGGGATCGTGCACCGCGACCTGAAACCGGAGAACGTTCTGGTTCGCGGAACCACGCCACTCCGTCTCGCCATCACCGACTTCGGCCTGAGCCGAGTGATCGAGCAGAGCGTCGTGTTCGCGTCCTCGTCACGCACTCTCGCGTACGCCGCACCGGAGTCGCTGTCCGGCCAGGTCTCCCCCGCCCGCGACTGGTGGTCGCTCGGCATCATCGCGCGCGAGTTGCTGAGCGGCCGTACCCCGTTCGCGGGCATGAGCGAGACGGCGGTCGTCGACCATCTCGCGACCCGCACCATCGACTGCGACGACATCGCCGATCCGCGGATGCGCCTGCTCTGTCAGGGCCTGCTGACCCGAGACCCACGTCGGCGATGGGGTGGCGAGGAGGTCAGGCAGTGGCTCGACGGGGCGAGCCCCGCGGTGGCCACGCCGACGCCGCCGGCCACATCGCCGCTCACCGCGGGCACCTCCGCGGGCGCGCTGGCCTTCGGGGGCCGGACGTACACCGACCGCGGCGAGCTGGCGCGCGCGTTGCTCGCCGACTGGGAGTCCGCGGCTCGCTACTTCTTCGGGACGATGTACACCCCTGTCGGTCCGAGTGAGGCGTGGCAGGCGCTTCGCGGCTGGCTGAACGGCTTCGACGACGATCCGGAAGGCCGCATCCGCCTCATCGACGAACGCCTGACCGGCGACCACTCGCCCGACGTCAAGCTGCTGTACCTACTGCGCTGGCTGGATCCCACCCTCGAACCCCACTTCCTCGGGCTGCGCCTGCTCCCCGACGACCTCCCGGTCCTCGCGGCCGTCGTCGACGATCAGCACCATCCGGACCACCGGACGGCGGCGAGCGTGGCCCGGGCGCTGTGGGAGCATCGACTGCTCCCGGTCCTGGCCGGCTTCGCCGGGACCGATGAACTGACCGCCATCGACCATCGCTGGCAGGGACTGGTGACGTCCTGGAACCGGCAGGCCGAGTGGCTGCGTTCCCAGCTCCCCCGATCGGCCGGCCGTCTTCCCGACGCCGGGGCGAGGGGCCTGGACGAACCCCCGGTCGTGCTGACCACCCTGCTCGCCCTCGCCGGTCGGCCCGACCAGGCGCAGGAGTCACTGGCCACGGCAGCCGGTCGGGCCCGCGAATCGGTGCGAGAACCAGTTTCTTGGTTCTCGTGGCTCTCCGATCAGGCGGGTGACGATCCTCTCCGGCTGTTCGCACTCGTGCGGACGGCGCCGGACGCGGTCCTGGAAACGGAGGCCGCTGCCCGCCGGCGATATGAATCGGAACAGCGGTCCGCCCAAGGACGCAGGCACTGGGAGGATCTCGAGCGGCAGCGTCTCGCCGGTCGTAACGCGGCGTTGATCCGTGCGATCCTCTGGACCCTCCCTCTCGCCGTCGTCTGGATCGGCGGAAGTTGGCTGACCCCACAGGTGCTGCAATCCGCGAGCGTACGCTCGACCGCGGGGACCACGGGCACCTCGTCCGATCCGACGCCGTTGCTCCTGATCGCTGCCGTGATCGCGTCGCTCGTCGACATGGCGGCCGAGGGCGTGCTGGCGATCCGTCAGGGGGGCGACTATCTTCCTCTCGGCCCATGGCTGTGGCTGTCGAAGATGCTGCGGGGAACGGGGCGGGCGCTTTCCGGGGCGTCGCGGCAGGTGTCCTCCCGAACACGACGCACCGGCCCTCAAGGCTGCGGCCTTCTGCTCGTCGTCGGCATCGTGCCGCTCCTCTTCATCGTGGTCCTTGTTTCAGCTCTTCTCTCGATCGCCTGGCTCCTGTGGCTGGCGGTCCTCGTCGTCGTACCGCTCGCGCACGTGGTCATGACCGGGATACGGATGCAGCGATGGCGTCAGCACCATGAACAAGCTCGTGAGCAGGCCATGGGAGGACGACTGTGAGCAGCGGTGTCGAGGCGGACATCGCCCTGGACGCGGCGGTGATCGCGTCTCTCGGGCTCGTGCGGGTGATGGGGGGTGCGGCCGGTCTGGCGGCGGCCGGGGCAGGCGCGCTCGCCGCTCTCGCGGAGGGGCGTGCCGAAGTCCGGGCGCAAGAGCTGCAGGAGGCACAGGAGCTGGAGAAGGCGGTGGGTGAGGCGCTGGATCGGACCGCCCGGATCGCCGCGCTGGCGCAAGCGGCTCGCCGTCACGGCGTGGCCGTCGAGCTCCCTGTTCCAGTCGAGTTCTCCGGCCGGTCCGCCGAGGAGCTCGCCGCATGGATCACCGAGGCCGACGCACGGATCGCGGTGGCCGAGGAGTCGCTGGCGGAGGCGATCGCCGAGGCGGCCACCGGACGGATCTTCGACGCCGTCTCGTCGTCGATCCGGGCGAAGCCGGTGGACGGCCGGTCGGCGGCCGCTCCTCTTCCCACGGCGTCCCCGGCCGATCTCACCCGTCTCCTCAAACGGCTGGCGCCGGACGCCACCGATGAGGATCGGCGGGCCGTTACCGAGGCCGCGGAACAGGCCGCGGACGCGTCCACCGTGTCAGAGGCCGAAGGGCGGCTCACCGAGGTCCGTATTCGTATCCAGGAGGCCAACGAACGGGCTCGTGAGCGCCGTGACGGCAGGGCCGCCGCGCTGCGGTTCCTCCGCGAGCTGGAGGCGCATCCAGCGGCGGAGGACGTACGGGTCCGGCTCCGCGAGGTCGCGGACGGTGTGCGTCTCTTCGACGAGGAGCTGCGGGCCGAGGCCGTTCGTCTCGTCGAGGACGTTCAGCGGCAGGCCGAGCAGGAGTACGTCGCCACGGTGCTGCGCGAAGCGTTCGGCGCGCTGGGCTACGAGGTCGGCGACGGCTTCGAGACGCTCACCGCTCAGGACGGCGAAGCGGTGCTCACGCGAGGCGACTGGCCGCAGCACGCCGTCAAGGTCCGCGTCGACGAAGCACGGCAGGTAAGGATGGCGTTGCTGCGCACCGAACCGGCGGAGAGCGACGAGCAGCGTCGTCTCGACGTCGAACGGGAGGAGCAGTGGTGCGCCTCCTTCGACGAGGCGCGCCGGCGTCTGGCCGAGGCGGGCATCAACGCCGACGTGCGCTGGCGGATCGAGCCGGGGACGCAGCGTCTGCCCGTGGCACAGCGTCAGCGGTCAAGCCGCCAGCAGAACGAACGCCGTCGCGAACTCGGCAAGTGACCGGGCGGACGTCATCCGTCCACTCGGTCACCTGTCGTGGCGGCTCACGCCTGGCCGCGCTTGGCGCGGGCGCGGGTGCGCTCACGCTCCTTCGAGTCGAGGATGACCTTGCGGAGGCGGATCGCGCTCGGGGTGAGCTCGACGCACTCGTCGTCCGCGACGAACTCCAGTGCGGCCTCCAGGCTGAGGACGCGCGGCGGGGTGAGCCGCTCGAACGTCTCCGCCGTCGAGGACCGGATGTTCGTCTTCTGCTTCTCCTTGGTGATGTTGACGTCCATGTCGTCGGCGCGGGAGTTCTCCCCGACGATCATGCCTTCGTACACCTCGGTGCCGGGCTCGACGAACAGGGAGCCGCGCTCCTGCAGGTTGAACATGGCGTACGCGGTGGCGGCACCGGTGCGGTCGGAGACCAGCGAGCCGGTCGGGCGGGTGCGCAGCTCGCCGAACCAGGGCTCGTACCCCTCGAAGACCTGGTGCGCGATGCCCGTGCCACGGGTCTCGGTGAGGAACTCGGTGCGGAATCCGATCAGGCCACGAGCCGGGACGATGAACTCCATCCGGATCCAGCCGGTGCCGTGGTTGGTCATCTGCTCCATGCGGCCCTTGCGGACGGCGAGCAGCTGGGTGATCGCGCCGAGGTACTCCTCGGGGGCGTCGACGGTGAGGTGCTCGACGGGCTCGTGCAGCTTTCCGTCGATCTCCTTGGTGACGACGCGGGGCTTGCCGATGGTGAGCTCGTAGCCCTCTCGGCGCATGGTCTCGACCAGGATGGCCAGCGCGAGCTCGCCGCGGCCCTGGACCTCCCAGGAGTCGGGGCGGTCGGTCGGCAGCACGCGGATGGAGACGTTGCCGATGAGCTCGCGGTCGAGCCGGTCCTTGACCAGCCGCGCGGTGACCTTGGTGCCCTTCTCTCGACCCGCCAGCGGGCCGGTGTTCGTACCGAGGGTCATCGAGATCGCCGGCTCGTCGACCGTGATGAACGGGAGCGGCCGCGGGTCGTCGGGGTCGGCGAGCGTGTCACCGATCATGATGTCCGGGATGCCGGCGATGGCGATGATGTCGCCCGGACCGGCCTGCTCGGCCGGCTTGCGCTCGAGCGCCTCCGTCATCATCAGCTCGGTGATCTTGACGCGCTCGATGGTGCCGTCGTGCTTGCACCAGGCGACCTGCTGACCCTTCTTGATCGTCCCGGCGTGCACCCGGCACAGCGCGATACGGCCGAGATAGGAGCTGGCGTCGAGGTTGGTCACGTGCGCCTGCAGCGGCGTGCTCGGGTCGTACGCCGGCGCGGGGATCGTCTCCCGGATGACCTGGAACAGCGGCTCGAGGTCCTCGGCGTCCGGCAGGCCGCCGTCCTCCGGCTTGTTGAGGCTGGCCCGCCCGGCCTTCGCCGAGGCGTACACGATCGGGAAGTCGATCTGGTCCTCGGACGCGTCGAGGTCCATGAACAGCTCGTACGTCTCGTCGACCACTTCGGAGATGCGGGCGTCCGGCCGGTCGACCTTGTTGACCACGAGGATGACCGGCAGCTTGCCGGCAAGGGCCTTGCGCAGGACGAAGCGGGTCTGCGGCAGCGGACCCTCGGAGGCGTCGACGAGGAGGACCACACCGTCGACCATCGACAGGCCGCGCTCGACCTCGCCGCCGAAGTCGGCGTGGCCCGGGGTGTCGATGATGTTGATCGTCATGCCACCGTGCAGCACGGCGGTGTTCTTCGCGAGAATGGTGATGCCCTTCTCGCGTTCGAGGTCGTTGGAGTCCATGACCCGCTCGTCGACGTCCTGGTTCTCACGGAACGCGCCGGACTGCCAGAGCATGGCGTCAACGAGCGTTGTCTTGCCGTGGTCGACGTGGGCGACGATCGCAACGTTACGGAGATCGTCCCGAGTGGCGATGGGCATGCGTGCGGGTCTCGCTTCGTGGTGTGGGAGTCGCCGCGGGATCCGCGCGGCAATCTCATTCTACTTGGCCCGCCGAGGCCCCCGATCGCGCCGCCGTCCGGCCCGTACGAGGACACGGACGCTGCGCGAGCGCACATCTTTTGATCCGTTCGGCCGCGATGGCAACCAGAGCACCGGGTCTCGCGTCGAATCATGGGTGGGACGCCTCGATCCTGGCCGGAGCATTCACCGAGGCGTCCCGCCCTGTTTGATCTTGCACGCCGCTGCTATCGCGCCCCATGATGGGCCGTCCGCGAGAGCGAGGAGCGTACGTGAGCCACTGGACGGTGCCGGGCTACACCGAACTCGGCGAGCTCGGCTCCGGTGGCTTCGGACGGGTCGTACTGGCCCGCCACGACGATTCCGGCACCATCGTCGCCATCAAGTACCTGGACGCCGAACGGCTTGGCGGCGAGGCCTTCTTGACCTCGTTCCGGGACGAGGCACGCACGCTGGCCACCCTGGACAGCCCTTACGTCACCCGGCTCTACGAATACGTCGAGGGACAGGACCACGCGGCGATCGTCATGGAAGCGGTCGACGGCGCGTCCCTCCGCGCGGTGCTGGACGCTCACGGCCTCGCGGGGCCAGAGGCGGCCCTGTCGGTGCTCAGGGGTTCTCTGCTCGGACTCGCCGCGGCTCATGCCGCCTCGGTCGTGCACCGCGACTACAAGCCCGCGAACGTCCTGGTCGGGCAGGACGGCCAGAGCAAGGTCTCCGACTTCGGGATCGCCGTGTGGTCGGGGGAATCCGGTCGGCCGGCCGGCACGCCCTCGTACATGGCGCCGGAGCAGTGGGAAGGCGGACCGGCCGGTCCCGCGACCGATGTCTACGCAGCGACCTGCGTCTTCTTCGAGTGCGTCACGGGCCATCGGCCGTACGACGGTGATCAGGCGGCGCTGCGACGTCAGCACGTGACCGCACCGATTCCGCTCGACGACCTTCCCGAGCCGGTGCGGCCGTTGGTCATGCGCGGTATGGCGAAGGACCCGGCCGATCGGCCACCGGGAGCGCTCGAGTTCGTGGCCGAGCTGGAGGCCGCGGCCAGGGAGGCGTACGGCCCTGATTGGGAGCGCAACGGCTGGAGACGCCTCGCCGAGGCCGTCGCGGGCCTGGCCGCGCTGCTGCCCTTCGCCCTCCTTCTCGGCACCGCCCCAGGCGGCGTCGGCGCGGGCGGCGGTGGAGCGGGAAGCGGAGCAGGCTCGGCGGGGACGGGAACCGGTGCCGGCGCGGGTGGCAGCACAAGTGCGGGAGGCGCCGGCGGGGCTGGCGGAACCGCCGGTCGTACGGTGGGCAGGACTCTCCTCGGCAAGACCGGCGCCAAGGTCGGCGTCGGTGCCATCGGGGCGATCATCGTGGGGATCGCAGGCACCGCCGCTCTGCTGCATCAAGGCAAGCACCATGAGAAGCGCCCCGCGCCGGTGGCCGTTCGGAAACCGTTCACCATCTCGTACGCCTCCATGGAGCGGACGTACACGCACCCGGCGATGACGGTCGAGGGCAGATACGTCCACGTCGCCGGACTTCGGGACCCGGCCATCGAGCAGGCGGTCAACCAGGTGCTACGGCTCCCTCTCGATCAGGAACTGAAGAGATATGAGATCGCTCGTGAATCCAGCGTCCCGACCTCCGACCATCCGACGGTGACGACGAAGGTGGAGCTGGGCCTGCGGGGCCCCCGGCTGATTGCCGCCCGGTACGCCTTCCTCCCCCACGATGCGCCTCTCACCCCTTTCGACCTGACCACCACGCGAGCCGTAGTGGTCGATCTGGCCACTGGACGACGATTGAAGGCTCGGGACATCCTCCGCGACACCGTCTTCGACAAGTCCGGGCTGAAAGATCTCGAAGGGCGGATCGACAAGGCCGCACCCGGTGGCGCGCTGTGCAATGGCGACCCGAAGATCGATCCGAGCCATGTCAGCGCCACCACCATCGATGATGATGACAAGGACAAGCGCGCGTTGGACCTGATGCCCACCCGAGACGGGATCGAGTTCGACGTCACGCCGCCGATGCTGGGATATGCGTACTCGTGCGTCGAGACGGTGATCACGGTTCCCTACGCCAGGATCTCCGACCTCGTTCGGCCCGAGATTCTGACGCTCATCCGCACGTCGTCCGCAGAGCCGGCGCCTTCACCTTCATGAGGTCTCACCCAAGTGCCGTTCGACCGCCTCGACCTTCGTGGTCAGGCCGTCGACGATTCCCTCCCGGATGTCCGCTTTCAGGACGAGGCTGACCCTCGGGCTGCGGGCAGCGACCGCGTCGACGGCGCGCTTCACCACGTCCATCACCTCGTCCCACTCGCCCTCGACACTGGTGAACATGGCATCGGTCCGGTTGGGCAGTCCACTCTCCCGGACGACCCGCACCGCTTCGGCGACGTACTCTCCCACGGACTCGCCCACCCCGAGCGGGGTGATCGAAAAGGCGACGATCATCCAGATTCCTTCAGGTGTCTGCGCACGGCCTCGACCACGGGCAGGTCGGCCGGCAGCCAGGGTACGTCGAACAGCTCGGCCTCGGTCAGCCAGCGAAGCTCGGAATGCTCGCGAGCCTCGGGCTCGCCGCGCACGAGCGAGGCGGTCCAGACGCTCATCACCATTCCGTTGTGAAGCGGACAGTCTTCACCGATCCGCTCGCCGACCGCTATGTCGATCCCCAACTCTTCACGGCATTCCCGGACGAGAGCGTCCTGCTCGGTCTCTCCCGTCTCGAGCTTCCCGCCCGGAAACTCCCATCCACCGGCCAGTTCCGGCGGCTCGGCGCGGCGAGCCGCCAGAAGCCGACTCCGGTGAATGATCGCTGCTCCCACTACGAGGCGCGGCATCCGCCGCTCACCGTGCACTCAGCGCCTCTCAGTCGGGCCGTTATGACCGTTGTGAGCCGTCGGACGGGTGAAGCCGACGGCGCCACCAGGATAGGTCTTGTAGTTCTGGAGCTTGACGACGTCGCCGGTATGCGGCGCGACGATCATGATGCCTTTCTGAGGGTTGTAGACGATACCGACATGCCCCGGACCGGTATGCCCCGGCAGGTACTCGAAGTAGACGAGATCGCCCGGCTGCTCCTGCCCTCGGGGCACCGATGCCCCCCACCAATACTGATCATCCGAAAGACGTGGAATGGTGACGCCGGCGCTCTTGTACGCGGACAGCGTCAGCCCGGAACAGTCGAAGCTGTTCGGTCCGGTCGCGCCGTAGACATAGGGCTTGCCCAACTGTGCCTTGGCGAAGGCGATCACCGTCGCGGCCACCGCGCTCGGGGCGACCGGGGCACCGTTCATATCGGTACAGTTCGGGCCGTTGGCTTGGACCACGTCGAAGCTGCCTGAAGCGTATTTCTTCGCCATGGACAGCACGTTGTTGACGTAGGACACCAAGTGGTTGTACATGAAGATGGCCGTGCGCATACGATCCGGCGCACCGTTGTGCTTCAGATACCGAGCAGCGGCGGGAATGGCATCGGCCGGATCGTAGCGGTCCTTCTTGCCGTCGCCGTTGCCGTCGACTCCGAACTCCGCCCAGGTGCCGGGAATGAACTGCATGGGGCCACCCGCGTGCATGGAATTCTCGCCGCTGAGGACACCGGGCGCCTTGAGCTGACCGTGATGGGTCTCCACCCAGCCGATTCCGGCGAGCACGTTCCAGGGGATGCCGTACTGCTGGCCCGCCTTCTTGTAGAGCTCCAGATAGTTGGACGGGATGCCGTTGGCATCGCTGGACTGCTGGGGCTGTGAGGCGGCGCCGGAGGTGTCCGTGCAGTTTCCGCCGCCGCTGGCACCCTGAAAGAGGTTGTTAGCTCCGAAGAACAGAGGAATGGACACCAGGCTCATGAAGAACAGAGCCGCAGCGCCTCCGGCGATGATGATCGGCAGGCGGACCGCGCCCCGATCCGATCGCGTGAAATGATGAAGAGAGACAATACGACGGCTACCACTCCGCCCCCCCAAGCCGACGCCGAGCTGCGAGTGCCGGCGAAGCCTCATCTCTTTCCCTTCACTTGTCCCCTACATTGGCCGGCTGGAATGCGAAGACGACCCAGCCTCCACCGGACCTCGTCACCGTGACGGCGTACTGCTGACTGCTGTCGCTGGGACTTCCTCCCTTGTTGATGTGCTGCGTTCCGGTGACCAGGAAGATGAACTGGTCCTTCTCCATGTCCCGGAGAGAGTCCAGATGCGCATCGGAGGTCGAGACCTCCTTATCCTGCTTCCGCTGCTCGAGGACGCCCGGCGCCGACGAGTCGCGCTGCAGTTGCGCCGAGAGATCGGCGGTCACCATGCCCTGCATCCGCCCGATGAAGGCGCCCGGCTGTTCGTCGTACCGATACGTGCCGTACGCGATGGTGAAACGACGGGCCACGTCCGCCGCCGCACTGAAGTCCTTCTGCGTGAACGGCAGGAGCGAGTAGATGTCGTACGAACCACCGCTCGGCGGAGGACCGGTCAGTCCCGGCGCGGGCGTTGACGGCGCGGACGGCGACGGGGACGAGGTCGCCCCTTCCCGCCCTGCCGAGCTCTTGTGCTTACCTCGTCCGGTGCCGACGGTCAGGATCACTCCGGCCGCGACAAGGAGCACCACCAGCGCGGCGAACAGGAACTTGCGCTGGCGATCAGTCAGGTCCATCGGCCCCTCATCGTTCGTCGTCACCGTCCTCGCGCTTCACCGGTCGCAGCCAGAACGGCATGGACGGGCCGTCATCCCGCGACCTGCCCGACCACAGCGGCGGCGGCGCCTTCCGCTCGGAAGGACTCTCGTCACGCCGAGTGGCCCCGGACGCGGGGCCAGGCCTCGATCCGGACGCTGCTCCGCGCGCGGGCGGATTCTGCTGCCGATCCCCCGAACCACCGGAGTCTCGTCGCGGAGTCGTACGGCCGCCGGACCCGCCGCCGAACCAACTCCGGCCACCACCGGAACCGCCGCTCGGCGCGCCGTCGTTCCCGCCTCCGCCTGACCTGCCGCGGCCGCTCTCGCCTCCACCGGCTGGCCTGCGAGGCGGGTTGCGGGTGCCGGACCCCCGGCCCGCGCTGGTCTTCCCGGGAGCAGCCCAGCTCGGGCCGGTGGGCGCCGCAGGCGGACGCGAACCCCCGCCTCCGGCGGCGGCGCTCGGGCGGCGCTCCTCGCGCGCTGGTGAATCCGCCGGCGGGCGCGGAGCCGGCGGACGGCTCCCTCCGGCCGATCCGGAGGGACGCGAGCCCCACAGGCTGCCGCCGTTCGCCCTTCCGACCGGCGGCGATGCGGCGGCCTGGGCACGCGGGGACAGGTTCAGCGGAGGAGCACTGCCTCGCGCCGCGCCAGCGGCCTTGGCCGCGAGCTGGGTGGCGCGCCCACGACGGTCGGACGCGCCGACCACCTCACGACCCGCCGTGTCGAAGTCGGCCGACTCGTCACCCCTGAGCGCGGGTGCGCCCGCAAGGTTGCCGGAGTCGCGCTTGCCCCAGCGACCGAGCCGGTAGCCCACCGCTCCGGGAACGGCCGCGGTCGCGACCGCGGTGGTCCGCTTCCGCGTCTCCCGGATGGCCAGCTCGACCTCCTGCTCGCCCTTCCGGGAGCCGACAGCGGAGTATCCGACCGCCGCGAACAGGTGCTGGAACGGCTTCCGGTAGACGAACGCCGCCAGCGTGACCAGGGAGATGAGCAGGATCTGCAGTCCCCACGGCAGGCTCTCAGCCATGACCAGCCCGTAGCACCACAGCAGGAGCGCCAGCACTCCGATCAGGGCCGCCTGCTTCAGCAGGGTCGACAGGAGCAACTCAAACCAGCGCATAGCGATGACCCGGCCGATACCGGGATGGATACCGATACCCAGGAATATCGGCCCGGCCACCAGAAGCAGCAGAAAGGAAATCTTGAAAATCATCAACATTACGGCGATGACAAGGACCAGTAGACCCGCCACGAGCGCAGCCAACAGCGCACCAAAAGCAACGGCAAGCCTCGATGTCCAGTCCTTCCCTTGAAATAGGGAATAGGCGCCACCGTAATTACCTTTTATATTCCTCGCGACAGCCTTATAGTCATTACTCTTGCGGTCGAGACTTGGCCCCTTTGTTCCATAAGTCTCGCTAAGATCCACCGCCTGCGACGACAGCAACTTGGCCGCATTTTCTTGTACTATTTTACTCTTTGAGTCATCGGTGCCGAATTCGCCCATAAGCCACGGCTTGCAGACAAGCGTAACCCAGAGGCCATTGGCATTCTTCGTTACAGCGTCATCTCGCGCAATTTTCGGGTTACTCACCTTATCAGGTATGCAGGTAGAGCCACCCGTGTCCCCCTGCGGCAATGCCGCATTGAACGCCGCAGTTGCCCCATTTGAAATCTTCGTACCGAGCGTCGTAAAGTCCCCGGGCCGACCTATCAGCCAGATCAACGCGACCATGGCCACAACCATCCAGATGGTACCTTCGGCTACCTTGCTGGCTCTGCGGCGAATCAACCCCCACCACGCCAACCAGAGCGCCCCCAGGATCACGACCCATGACCAGTACTTGGCTCCGAACGTGTTTCCTACGCTATGGATAACACCATCAACTGTTTTCTTCAGCCATCCGAGTAGCGACTCGGATGCAGCCGCCTGATAAATAGTGATCGTCGTACGATCAAACGCCTTGGCCAGCGTGAAGACCACATTAGAGATGGCATTACCCACCATCGACATAGAGTCGGCGCAACCCATGTCAACGGCATACCATGACTGACCAGCCGTGCCGTAGCGGTCGTAATATGTAAGCCCTTCCGGCGGCAACTTTTTCAGTTGATCACTGGGATAATTTGGAGGCTTGATCATCCCGTCGATACCTGAGCCGTACAGCTGCGGAGGAGGGTTATCCGCGGGCCTGCAGGTGTCATTCACGCTCGGGAGCGGAATCGGGCTGGCGCTTGCCACACCCAGAGGGCTGAGGGTGAACATCGCCATGAGCACGAGGATGAGGAGCGACCTGCGCTTCCCCCATGACTTGCCCGTCGCTGCGGTTCGGCGGCGGATGCCTGGCACCCTCATCGGGGGACCTCCTGGGTGACCTCTGTGGCGGGGTCGCGGGGGGCGGTGGAGGGACGAGTTGGTCGCTCGTTCCCACTATGCGCGTCGGACGGCTCCTGCGCACCGGTTTCACCGGGCTTGGAGCGTGTCGGGTTGGTGTCGAGCCAGCGGAGCAGTTCCTCGGAGATGAGGTCCACGCCGATGCGGCCGGCGCGGCCGTCGAGGTCCCGGAAGATGCACTCGCCGTTGCCGAGGTTGCGCAGTACGGCGCGGTGCTCGTCGGAGTTCTCGACGCCGAGGAGGGCCATGACGTTGCCGACCTCGTTGCGCTCCGTCGAGCGGAACGAGTAGACGGACGAGAGACAGTTGGTCACCTGTTCGTTCAGCAGGTCGCCGGCGTTCTGCGAGACGAGGATCAGGGCGGTGTTGCGGGAGCGGCCCATCCGGGAGACCTCGGGGATGAGCTTGGCGCCCTCGGGCGTCTGGGTGATCGCCCACGCCTCGTCAAGGAAGATGGTCTTCGGGAGGTGGCGGTCAAGGCCGTGCATCAGGCGGCGGGCGAACTGCGACACGAGGTACATCAGGGCCACGGAGAGCCGCTGCTCGTAGGAGTAGTCCTCGCGGTTGATCGCGACGTCCGGCAGGGTGAGGCCGCCGAGGGTGAAGACGGTCGTCCAGCCGGCCGTGTCGATCCGCTCGCCGCCGGACGGGTCGAAGCAGAGCCGGGCGAGGCGCATCTCCGACATTGAACGCAGGACGGCGCCCAGGTTCTTCGACGCCGGATCCTCGGAGGCGTCGAGATAGTCGACGACCTTGCCGAGCGACGGCTGTGGTTGGTTGGCGACCGCACCGACCGCCTGGATCATGGCGGACTCCCGCTCTTCGGACATGCGCGGGAGCAGCAGCCGGAGCGTCTCGGTGGCCATGGTCTTCTTGGCGGCGAGGTCGTCGCCGAAGCTGAACGGGTCGAGCAGGCCGGGAGCGGCCGAGCCCAGCGGCAGGGTGCGGGCGCGGCGTCCGCGTCGGCGCAGGAGCTCGACCAGGGACTCGGCGTCGCCCTTCGGATCGATCGCCGCGATCGTCACCCCGCGCAGGGCCATCTGGTACAGCAGCAGCAGCGCCAGCGTCGTCTTACCGCCACCGGGCTCGCCGGTGATGGCGACGGCGGTGGGGCGGTTGCGGGCGGCGGCGACGAGGGGGTCGAAGTGCACGATGGAGCGGGCGCGGCCGAGGGTCTCGCCGATGTACGGCCCGACCCAGCCGGAGGCGGTGTCATCCCTCCGGTCCCCCAGGTCGACGGTCGCCGTGGGCATGCCGCCCGCGATCGTACGGAGCGGCTGCCGCTGGGCGTAGGCGTTGACGCGGATCCGATCGCCGGGCAGCGACTCGCAGAACAGCGAGAACTGGTCGCCGGTCGAGCAGACGATGTCGATGCCGAGGTCGCGGTAGTGCTCGACGACCGCGTCGACGCGCTGCTGCAGGAGCTCCTCGGTCGGCGCGGAGACGATGAGCCGGTGCCAGCCGTACACGAACGGCAGGCGCTCCTTGGTGATGCCGTGCTCAAGCATGCGCGCGGCGTCGATCTGTTCCGCCAGCGCGATGGGGGCCTCCGCTCCGGCCTCCCGGATGTGCTGGTCCATGTCCCGGGCGTGGGCGAGCTTACGGGAGACGTCCTTGGACGCCTTCGCGGGCGGGACGAGCTTCATCCGTGCCGACACCTCGACCGGGAAGGGCAGCGCGTCGGCGAAGTGCATCCAGGGCTCGCCGTCCGGGAACGGCATCAGGTCGGGGAAGCGCGCGAAGGACAGGTACGCGACGTGGGACGATCCGCTCGGCTGCTCCATGCGGAGGTTCGAGCGGCCGTTGACGATCGTGCCCTCGACGAGGCTCTCGATCTCGCCGGCACCCCAGGTGCGGCGGGGGGTGGCCGAGGGCGGCGGGTCGGTCAGGGCACCGGTGGCCGCGTGCTGGAACAGCCAGGCGATCTCGGTGGACGTGGCGTGCCGGGCGTACAGGGCGCTGCCGCCGAGGGAACGGCCGAGCCGCTCTGCCTGTTCGGTCCAGCGCGCGACCTCCTTTTCGGGGATCGCGTCGTCGTGTAGCCCGAGGACCTCCTCGCTGCGCTTGTAGAGCCCGAAGAGCTGCTTGAACGCCCCGCCGGACAGCTGGGCGCCGACTCCGCGCTGGCCGAGGCGTACGCCGAGGTAGACCTCCTTGGTCCAGAAGTCCTTGGACCAGACGTGGGCGTACATCTCCTCGAGGTACTCGCGCCACCCGGGGCCGCTGTCGGAGGTCTCGTCGAGGGCCAGCGCCCATTCCGCCGCCGGGTAGGTGCGGTGCGCGATCCGCAGGTGGATCTCGGCGTCCTGCATGCGGATGCCGGCCATCGCGATGGTGATGTTGGTGGCGAGCGCCTCACGCTCTTCGTTCGTCGTGAACTCGTACGAGACCGTGGGCAGCCGGAAGTACGCCCAGGCGGCGTTGTCGGTGAGGAGGATCCGGTCGTCGAAATACCGCACGGCCAGCCGGCTGCGGGCCTTGGATGCCCTGCTCATCGGTAACTCCCCGTCCTCACTGAACACGCTGATCGTGCACGGCCCGGTCGTCTCACGTCTCCGGCCCGTCGCCTGCGGGCCGCCTTCTCCGGGCCGCTTCGCGGCACGCCACCCGACGGCGCGTCCCGCCGTACCGGGTGAACGTCCGGCGGACGCTGCCGGCTCATCGGGAGACCTCCTGCTGTGGGTAGCGGCCCGGCGTCTGGACGAGGCCGCCGGCGACGACACCGCCAAGGGCGATGTACGCCTTCCGGGTGGGCGCGCGCAGGGACCGCAGCTCGTTGCGCGGGGCCCGGTCGAGGCTGAGGTGGTCGTCCCAGGGGATGCGCACGAGCGCGCGGCACCGCCCGCGGGCCACCGCCTCGGCCTGCTCCACGTCGTCCATGCTGCGGCGGCTCACTCCGTTGATCACGGTGACGGCGCGGGAGCGCAGGTCCTCGTAGCCGTGGCCGTCGAGCCACTCGAAGGTCATGGCCACCGCCCGCGGCGCGTCGGAACTGGCCGGAGCGACCAGCACGATCTGGTCGGCGTACGGCAGCACGCGGGCGACCACGGCGGCCGCGGCGTCGAGCAGCGTGATCGAGTAGAACCGGTCGAGCGTCCGCATCGCGAGGGCGTAGTCGCGGTCGTCGAGGGCCTGGACCGGGTTCTTGCCGGCCGCGACGACCTCCAGCCCCGACTTGGAGATGGAGGTGTAGCGGCGCATCATCTGGTAGCCGGTGACCTGCTCGGCGTGGGTGATCAGCGAGGTGAGCGTCTCCCGCGTCTCGGTCTTGGTGCGACGGGCCATGGCGCCCGGGCCGGGGTTGACGTCGACCGCCACGATCCGGTCGCCGCGATGCTGGGCGAAGGTGTGACCGAGCATGAGGCCGGTGACGGTCTGCCCCGCTCCGCCGGTGCAGCCGAGCACGACGACGCGCCGCGCACCCGCGAACGCGGTCCGTACGCGCTGCTCGTAGTCGCCGTCGCCGCTGCCGCCGCCCGAGAAGATCCTCCGACGGCCGCGGCCGTCATCGCGTCCCTCGTCCTCGTGCCCGGTCTGGGGCATCGGCCCGGGACGCACCGGCGAGGCGGGGCCGGAGCGAACGGCGCGGGGAGGCGACTCCGGTGATGCCGCGGCGGCGGCATCCGGCCGGACCGGCCAGGCCTGCTGGTCGGCGCCCTGCCGTGGCGGCGTCGTGGGACGGGCGGGCCGTACCGCGGGAACCTGCGCCGGCCTGGCCGGCTGCGAACGAGGCGGCTGGGCGGGCGTCTGCGGCGAGGCGGGCCGTGGTGACGCGGCGGGCGGCGATGCGGACCCGGCCGCCGGAGCCCGCGGAGGCGCCGGCGGTGTCGCCGGGCGGGACGGGAGCACTCCGGGCGCGGGCGGCGTCCACCCTGGTGCCGGGGTGGACGTCTCGCGGGCGGCCGGTGGCCGTGCCTCGCGGGAAGGAGTCGCCTCTTCCCCGTGCGACCGGCCTCGGGGCGCTGCCGCGGGCCTGCCCGGGCGGCCGGGAGAGGTATCGCGCTGTGGGGAGGTGCCCGTGTCCGCCTGCGGTCGGGCCGTGTCCTTCTCCGGCTGAGCCGAAGCGGCGCCCGTGTCCATCCGGGGCTGAGCGGTGCCCACGTCCGGTCGCGGTTGACCATTGCCTGCGTCCGGTCGCGGTTGAGCAGTGCCCGCGTCCGGTCGCGGTTGATCCGGTCGCGGTTGAGGGGTGCCCTCCTCCGGCCGAGGTGGAGCGCTGCCCACGCGCGGTGGAGCGGTGTCCGCGTCCGCCGCCGGTGGGGCGGCGTCGCCCGCGTCGGGTCGCGGCGCGCGGGTGCGCCGGGACGCCGCCGGCCACACGATCTGGTCGGTACGGGCCTCGGCGATGGCCTGCTCTTCGTCGCTCAGGGCCGCCGCGTCGTGGTCCGCCGCCGCCTCGGCCGGCCGTCCGCCGCCGGGCCGTGCCGGTCCGTCGGTCCCGGTCGGCGGCTCGGCGGAGCCGTGGGCGGCGGGGTCGTCGGCGGGCTTGGCGTGCCGCCCGTGCGGCAGCGGGATCACCTGGGCCGGCGGCCCGCCCTGGTCGGCCTGCCCCGGCACGGCGGGCCGACTCGGCCGGGCCGGCCGTCCAGGCTCACCGGTCTCGGCCGGCCGGTCGGGCCGACCGGCTGCCGAGAGCCGCGCGGGCGTGGTGCTCGTGGGACGGGGCGTGCTGGCACCGTCTGAGGCGATCGTCGGCGAAGCGCCGGGAGGCGCCGCCGGTGGGCTCTGCGGAGCGGCGTGCCGGCCGGCGGCGGGGGACTCGGCCGGCTTTGCCCCGGTGTCGGCGCGAGTGGGCGCGTTCGGGGTGGCAGGCGCGTCAGGGCGAGCGGGCGCGTCGGAAGGTGCCAGCGCGTCCAGGCGTGCCGGCGCGTCAGGGTGAGCCGGCGTGGGCGTGTCCGAGGACGGCCCCGTGGGGGCCTGCGGCGGCAGGGTCGGCGTCGGCCGGGTGGTGGCCGCCGGTGCCTCCGGCTCGTGGGAGGTGCTGCGCTGCCTCGTCACGCGGCGTGGCGCGTCGGGCTCTCCCCCAGGCCCCTGGGGAGTGGTCTCGGGACGGCCCTCCGCGGGACGTCCGCGCCCGGTCGCGCGCCTGTCCGCGCTCTCCGGCTCGGCGGACGCCGGACCGGTCGCGTGGGCGGCCGGCGCGGCCGGGAGCCCGGGCCTCGCCGGTGAGCCGGGCCGCACGGGCGTGCCTGGCGTCGCCGGACTGCCCGGCGCCGTCGGAGTGCCCGGCGTCGTCGGAGTGGCAGGAGTGCCGGCCGCCGGCAGGCCGCGGGCTGGTTGGGGCGCCGTGGGCCGAGGACGGGGCGGTCGGATCGGCGTGGGCCGGGCGGCGGGCTCGGAGCGCACCGGCTGCGGCCTCGTCGGCTCGACGCGGGGTGAGGTGAGCCGGCGTCCGCCGGGCGGTGGCGCGACCGCGGTGCCGTCGTGGGGTGTCGGTTGCAGGCTCGGAGCGGGCGGGCGCTGGGCGGCGGCGGGACGGCGGGCCGCGCCGAACGCCGCGGGTCCGGCGCCGGCGCGCTCGGGCATGGGCGGAGCGGTCACCGCCGGCGTCGCCGTGGCCCCCAGTGCGGGTGCGTGCTCGACCGGTTCGGACGCGGGACGCCCGGCGTGCACCCGCTGGCCGGACAGGTGGCCGCGCCGCCACACGCGGCCGACGACGGCGACCTCACCCGGCTCGTGGATGGGCGTCAGCCGGGCCCAGGTGCGGGCCTCGGTGAGGTAGCGCACCTGGGAGATCAGCAGCTCGGTGAGCCGTTTGCCTTCGATGACGGGACGAGTGGCCAGCCAGGTCAGGACGCCGGGAGGCACGAGATAGACGACGTGCCACGGCGCGTGGAACGGCAGGCCGGCCACCTGGAGCAGGACGATCCAGGGTAGGAAGACACCGACGAACACACCGATCTGCACCAGCGGCAACGGCATCGGCAGCCGCAGGTCGTAGAGCTTGTAAAGCCGCTTCTCGATGCGCCAGATGTTGGTGTACGTAGGCAGATCCACCCGGGCCCCACTCCCCTAATTGAGACCAGCCATGACTAGACCGACATGACACCGGCCGTGTTCAGGATGTTTTGATTCCAAGCGCCGTCGCAATCGCCTTGGCCGTCGTCTCGATGATATTGGGGACGTAGAAGATGACTCCGATGCCGATCGCCAACAGAATGAATTGCACGAATCGCGTTATCTCTCGTGTGAAGAGGAAGAAGATCGCGACAATGGAGACGACGACCAGGAACAGCGGTCCGAAGATATCCCGCAGCCATTTCGCGAGATTGTCGGTGTCCAGACCGTTGTTAGGCGCCGCGCCGACATGTTGAGGCAGCATCGCCAACATGTGTTGGATCATCGGGCTGGCCTTCCTTGGTCGGGGAGTGAATCGTAACGTTCGGGACGGGCCGGCCTGGATGTCATGATCCGGCCGGAAGCGTAGAACCTTGAATGTCCCTGACGAACCAATATCCGCCTTTCTTCACCAATGCGAGCTGGTATGTCTGCTCGAGCGTTCCGCCCACCGTCTTGGGCTGACCAGCGGGAATCTGCCAGACGACGGTCGCCGTCACCGTGCGGGACCCGACGTCGCCGCGCGGGGCGACGACGTCTTTCAGCTGGCCGAAGGTGACGGCGTTGCCCAGTCCGGTCACGGGAGGATCGGAGTAACGCTGAAGCGAACCGGCGTCACTGGCCGCGTAGGCCTTGAAGAAGTCCGTCAGAGGTTGCTGAAGCTCGGCCTCGAGCGCGGAGTCACGCTCCTGAGCCACTGGGGGAACCGACGCGGTGGGAGGGGGCGGGAGCGTGGCGGGACGCCCCGTGATCGCCATCGCCCCGTCCTTGGCATAGACGGGGACGGCGAGCTGGAAGAACCGTCCGTTGGCCCGCGCGAGAAGAGTGACGACGCCGTGCTGATCGTCATTCGCGCGCACCGACGCGACGTACGCGGACTGCAACACCGATTTCCCGGTGCCGTCCCAGCCGAGCTGCGGATCGATCCCACCGGCGATGAACTGGGCGAGTTGTTTCTGCCGATCCTGCGCAAACGCCTGGTCGTAATTCAGATAGACCTGAGCGAACGACAGGGCGTACGCGGAGGCCGCCGCCTCGGGAAACCGCGGCTTCGCGGCGTCACCGGTCGCCGGAGTGTTGGACCGCTCCGAGGTGAACCGCTCGAACGGCGCCCGGATGCCGTTGACCAGCACAACGATGAGGAACGCCCAGAGGATGGCCCGGCCGACGTAGATGAACCAGCGCCCACCGGAACCGCCCCAGTTGCGACGGTCGTCGCCGCCACCATCGGAGCCGCCACGGCGCTTGCCTCGGCGCCCCTTGTCGTCCGGAGTATCCCAAGGGTCGGCGGGCGGGTAACCGCCCGGTGGGTAACCGGACGCGCCGGCGTCTACAACGCCGGACGACCTGCGAGCCATCATGCCTCCGCTCGCGCCTTCCCCCCGGATCGGCGCGCCGTCTTATCCGTCTGATCGAGTTCGGTTTACCACCTTAACCACGGCGGTCAATTGTTCCAGTGCCGAGCGAGGATGCACAGTCCCGCCGCGCGGTTGTGGACAACTCGGTAGCCGGTGGAGCATTACCGGACAGCGAGGTTCGTCTCCCCTCCTACACGTTGAAGCGGAACTCGACCACGTCACCGTCCTGCATGACGTACTCTTTGCCCTCCATCCTGGCCTTTCCGGCCGAGCGGGCGGCGGCGACGGACCTCTCGGCCACCAGATCCTCGTACGACACGATCTCGGCCTTGATGAAGCCCTTCTGGAAGTCCGTGTGGATCACCCCGGCGGCCTCCGGTGCGGTGGAGCCCTTGCGGATGGTCCAGGCGCGGGCCTCCTTGGGGCCGGCGGTGAGGAACGTCTGCAGCCCGAGCGTGTCGAAGCCGACGCGGACGAGCTGCAGCAGACCCGGCTCCTCCTGCCCGGTGGACCGCAGGAGCTCCAGGGCCTCCTCGTCGGGCAGCTCGATGAGCTCCGACTCGATCTTGGCGTCGAGGAAGATGGCCTCGGCCGGGGCGACGAGCTCCTGCAGCCGTGCGCGCAGCGCCTCGTCCCCGAGCTCGTCCTCGTCCACGTTGAAGACGTAGAGGAACGGCTTGGCGGTCAGCAGGTGCAGCTCACGCAGCGGCACCGGGTCGAGACCGGAGGCGTAGATCGTGGTGCCGTCGTTGAGGGTCTTCTGCGCCGCCCGGGCCGCGTCGATGACGGCGAGCTTGTCGCGGTCCTTCGTCGTCCGCGCCTCCTTCTCCAGGCGCGGCAGGGCCTTCTCCAGGGTCTGGAGGTCGGCGAGGATCAGCTCGGTGTTGATGGTCTCGATGTCGCGGAGCGGGGCGACGTCGCCGTCGATGTGGGTCACGTCCGGATCGTCGAACACCCGGATGACCTGGCAGATCGCGTCGGTCTCCCGGATGTTGGCGAGGAACTGGTTGCCGAGTCCCTGCCCCTCGGACGCGCCCTTCACGATGCCCGCGATGTCGACGAACTGCATGGTCGCGTGGACGATCTTGGCCGAGTCGTACAGCCTGGCCAGCTCGTCGAGGCGTGGGTCGGGCACGGCCACGACACCGACGTTCGGCTCGATCGTCGCGAACGGGTAGTTCGCCGCGAGTGCGGTGTTCTTGGTCAACGCGTTGAACAGGGTCGACTTGCCCACGTTGGGCAGCCCGACGATTCCGATGGACAGGCTCACGGACGCAGAGTCTACGGGCCCTCGGGGACCGGCCGGACGGCCCAGACGGCGGGAGGTCAACGGTCTCGCCCGCGCGTCGGGCGGACATTCGCGCACTGCTTTTGTCACGATGCGGGCATGGACGTTCTCCTCGGGCTGGTGATCGGTCTGGTCGTGGGTACGGCGCTCGGCATCGCGTGGGCGCGGAGCCGGACCGCGGTGATCACCGCGCGGGCGAAGGCCGCCGAGGAGAAGCTCGCGTACGTCGAGGAGCGGCTGACCGAGCGGTTCCAGGCGCTGTCGGCGGAGGCGCTCGACGCGAGCAACCAGCGCTTCCTCGAACTCGCCGGAACCCGCCTGGCGACCGCCAACGCCGAGGCCGCCGGTGAGCTGGACAAGCGCATCGCGCCGCTCAGGGACACGCTGAACAAGGTCGAGGCGCAGCTGCGCGAGGTCGAGACCGGGCGGCGTGAGTCGCACGCCATGCTGGCCAAGCAGGTCGAGTTCGTACGCCAGAGTTCCGACCAGCTCCGCCGGGAGACGCAGACGCTCGTACGGGCCCTGCAGCGGCCGGAGGCGCGCGGCCGGTGGGGCGAGCTCCAGCTGCGCCGGGTGGTGGAGATCTCCGGGATGACCCGGCACTGCGACTTCGACGAGCAGGCCACCGCCGCGAACGGCCTCCGGCCCGACATGGTCGTACGGCTGGCGGGCGGCAAGAACATCGTCGTCGACTCGAAGGTGTCCCTGGCCGCCTACCTGGACGCCGCCGGGGCGGACGACCCCGCGGCGTGGGAGGCGCGGCTGGACGCGCACGCGCGGCACCTGCGTGAGCACGTGGACCGCCTGGGGGCCAAGTCGTACTGGCAGGCGTTCAGCCCGGCTCCGGAGTTCGTGGTGCTGTTCGTGCCGGGCGAGGCGTTCCTGGCGCCGGCGCTGGACCGGGACCCCGGGCTGCTGGAGTACGCGATGCGCCGCCGCGTGCACATCGCCACGCCGACGACGCTGGTCAGCCTGCTGCGTACGGCCCATTACGCCTGGCAGCAGCAGGCGTTGTCGGAGAACGCCCGTGCGGTGTTCGAGCTCGGCCGGGAGCTGTACGAGCGGCTCGGCACGCTCGGCCGCCACGTCGACCAGCTCGGTAAGTCCCTGACGAACGCCGTCGTCGCCTACAACCGGACGATCGGGTCGCTGGAGAGCCGGGTCCTGGTCACCGCGCGCCGGCTCAACGAGCTGGGCGTGACCGACGCCGACCTCGACCCGCCCGCCTCCGTGGACGAACCGGCCCGCTCCCCGTCCGCCGCGGAGCTCGCCGACGACGCCGAGGAACATCGTCAGATCCGCCTGCTCCCCTGACGTCGTGTCGCGAGACGCGGCGTACCGAACGGGTTACCGTGGAGGCAGGCACTGTCGACCCTGAGGCGGGCTGGTGGCAACGGACACGCGCGGAGACCCTGAGACGGTCTCCGCTCGGCGACCTGAGACGACGCGGCGTCCGGCCGCGACCCCGGCGGAGCGCTCACGGGCCCGCTCGGCCGTCACGCTGACCGGCCGGGGCGGCGCAACCGTGGTGCTCGCGTGCACGCTGCTCGGCGCGGTGATCGGCGGAATGTTCGGGCTGCGGTCGGCGCAGGGGCTCTTCTTCGTCGTCGGGTGCCTGCTGGCGGTGCTGGCGACCCGCCGTACGGACCTGCTGACACTCGTGGTGAGCCCGCCGCTGCTGTTCTTCCTGGTGACGCTGGTGTCGGCGCTCATCGGATCGGTCGGGGAGAAGTCGTTCCTGCTGAGCACCGTGGTGGCCGTGGCGGCGAAGCTGACCTCGAGCGTGCCCTGGCTCTTCGTCGGCGCGGTGCTCGTCGTACTGATCGCCGTTCCGCGGGGTCTTCCCGCGAACCTGCGGGATCTGAGCGCCCGGGTCGCGGCCGACAACCCGTTCCGCGGCCGCACGTCGCTGCGCGGCCGGAAGAAGGACGAGGACGACGACCCGGTCCGGTGGGACGAGAGCCCCGGAGGACGGCTCCCGGCCGCGAAGGCCCCGCCCGCGGAGGAGCCCGCGGGCGAGTGACGCTCCCCTCGGGCCTGTCTCGGAGTCCCCGTCCGTAGCGAGCGGTGTCCAGGTGGTGCCTCGCAAGGCGGAGGAGGGAGTCAGCCTGGTGTTGGCTGGCGACCGACGACAACGCGGCGAGGCGCCGCCTGGGCGCCGCGCAGTAGGACAGCGGGACTTCGAGACAGGCCCTAAGCCGAGCGCAGGTCGCGGCGGAGTTCGTGGGGCAGCGCGAAGACCATCCGCTCGCGAACGGACTCGACCTCTTCGACACTGTCGAAACCGAACTCCGCGAGGCGGGCCAGCACGCCCTCGATCAGCTCTTCCGGCACCGACGCGCCGCTGGTCAGCCCGATGGTGTCGACCCCCTCGAGCCACGCCGCGTCGATCTGCTCGGCGTAGTCGACGAGGTACGCGGCGTCGGCGCCGTGGTCCTTGGCCACCTCGACGAGACGCTTGGAGTTGGAGGAGTTCTGCGAGCCGACCACGATGACCAGCTGCGACTCGGCGGCGATCTCCTTGACCGCGACCTGGCGGTTCTGCGTGGCGTAGCAGATGTCGTCGGACGGCGGGTCGAGAAGCTTCGGGAAGCGGGCGCGGAGGGCCTCGACCGTGGCGTTCGTCTCGTCGACCGACAGCGTGGTCTGGGAGAGCCACACGACCTTCTCAGGGTCGCGCACCTGGACGTTCGCGACGTCGTCGGGACCGTCGACCAGCTGGATGTGCTCGGGGGCCTCGCCGCTGGTGCCGATGACCTCCTCGTGCCCCTCGTGCCCGATCAGGAGGATGTCGTAGTCGTCGGTGGCGAACCGCCTGGCCTCCTTGTGGACCTTGGTGACCAGCGGGCAGGTGGCGTCGATCGTACGGAGCTTCAGATCGGCGGCCTCGTCGTGGACGACCGGGGCGACGCCGTGCGCGGAGAAGACGACGATGGCGCCCTCCGGCACCTCCTCGGTCTCCTCGACGAAGATGGCGCCGCGTTCTTCGAGGGTCTTCACCACGTGGACGTTGTGGACGATCTGCTTGCGGACGTAGATGGGCGCGCCGTAGCGCTCGAGCGCCAACTCCACCGTCTGCACCGCACGATCGACGCCCGCGCAGTAGCCGCGCGGCTTGGCCAGAAGAACCCGACGAGTCATGTGTTCCATGGTAGGTGTGATCGGAGTGCGCCGGTTTCGGGCGAAGAAAAACCCGGCCACGGCGCGTGAACGCCACTGCACCGTAGGGCAGAGTGGTGGATAACAGATCCGTCATACCGACCAGTCCGCGTCCGCGGGGCTGGAGGGAGCTGAAACAACGATGACACGATCGCCGCGCCGGCTGAAGGAGCAAGTCCGGGAGACCGTCAGCGAACTCCCCATCCACGCCGCCCGGCTGGCCGTGATGGGCGTCGGTCAGGCGCTGCTGCTCACCGACCGTGTCCGGAAGGACTACAAAGAGGCCCGTGAGGCGGGCCTGGGACCCGTGCTCGGGCGGCTTCGCGGCGACGCGGAGGACCTCACCGGCCGGATCGTGGGCAAGGTCACCGGACGAACCGCTCCCGATGAGCAGGCGGACGCCGGGGAAGGCCCCGCGCCGTCCGCGGCGAGCTCCGAGATCGCCGTGGGCAAGCCGAGCGGGGCCGCGCGTACACGCCCGGCGCCTGGCCGTACGAAGCCGTCGGCCGCCTCGCGGGCCGAGTCCGCTCCGGCGAAGGACAAGCCGGCCGCGTCCGGGGCGAAGGGCGCCGCCGCGTCGGCCTCGCGGTCCGGCACGGCCGCACGCCGGACCAAGGCGGCCGAGGCGAAGGCGACCGAGGCGAAGCCGGCCAAGGCCGCGCGCGCCGCCGAGTCCGCGACGTCCGCGAAGACCGCGGGGCCGGCCGCGAAGGGAAGGACCACCGGCGCTCCCGCGAAGGCGGCCGTGCCCGCGGCTCCGGCCAAGGCGAAGGCCGCTCCGGCCAAGAGCGCGCCCGCCGCCGCGGCGAAGGCGGAGGCCGCCGGGAGCGCGGGCACGACCGCGCCGAGCACCGGGCCGGCTTCCGGCAAGGAGCTGCCGATCCCCGACTACGACGGCGCCTCGATCGCGTCCGTACGGGCCCGGCTGCGCAACCTCAACGCGCGTCAGGTCAACGAACTGCGCGACTACGAGCGGGCGCACGCCGCCCGCGCCGATTTCCTGCGCATGTACGAGAACCGCATCGCCAAACTGCGAAGCCAGAGCTGACCCGCACCGCAGCGGGAAGTGATCACCGACGCCTCCTCGAGGGCACACTCAGCGCACTCGGGGAGGATGCGGCGTGACTCAGACCCGGGCGCGGACACCTAGACGGGCCGTGAGACGATCATCGCGCCGACGAGCAGGACCTGGACGCCCCAGAGTGCGGCCGGGCCGAGACCGCCGGCCATCGTGCGAAGGGCATAGGGGCCGGCGTTCGCCAGGAGGAAGAACCTCCCGGCGAGCGGCCAGCGCAGGTCCCGGGTGACCGCCGGAGCTCCCCTCCCGCGCGGCCGCTGACGGACACGCATCGCCGGGAGGACGACTCAGGCCCGAGCGCGGGCGCCTCGGCGGGCTGTGACGACCATCGCCGCGACCAGGACGGCCTGGACGGCCCAGAACACGACCGGGATCAGCATCGCGCCGATGGCGCTGGTCATCGTGAGGGCGACATTAGGGACGGCGCTCGCCAGGAGGAAGATCGCCGCGGCCAGCGGCCAGCGCAGGTCCCTGGTCACCGCGGTCGCCCAGATCCCGCAGGACAGCAGGAGGATCATCAGGGCGAGGTAGACGTCCCCGTAGAGTTCGACCCGGTCGACCACCCAGACCCTGCGGCAGATGTCGTCGGCGGTGCAGAGCGTCTCGCGGTGGGCGGCCCACTGGACCTGCACGTGCCAGGCCGCCGACAGGACGACCGCCCCGGCCGCCCACCACCACGAACGACTCCGTGGCCTGGGCGGACGGCGCACCACGAGGACGGTCAGGGCGACCGCCATGGGGACGTACCCCATGAGGTCCATCGCGCCGCCGTTCACCGGGCCGAAGAACGGCAGGAGGCCACCCGTGAGGTCCGCGGCACCGATCAGCGGGCAGATCAGCTGGAACACCTGGAGCAACGTCACGGTCAGCGCCACCTGGAACCGGCCGTGGAGGAGTGCCCCGACCAGGACCAGCGAACACACCAGCCACGCGGCGTTCCCCACGCCGCCGTCGAGGTGCGCGAGGTCGGCGGCGAGGTCGCTCAGGGCGATGAGGAAGGCGCCCAGGGCCAGGCCGTCGGCCCACCACGGAGTGGGGTGCGCGGTGCGCTCGTGGAGGCGGGCCGCCAGACCGCCGCGCACCAGGCCGGCGGACTCGCGGGCGGACGGTCGCCCACGCCCCGCCGAGACCTCCAGGAGTGTTCCGACGATCTCCTCTCCGTGCGCGGCGCGATAGGCGGGCGGGTACGCCCGCAGCAGGCGGTGGTAGCACCGCTCCGCCACGCCCGGACGCGCCTCGATCCGCTCGGCGTCGCGCGGCTCCGGGCCGCTCACGACAGTGCCGTTCCGGGCCGTCCGAACACGATCCTGGCCGCTCGGGCCATGCGCTTCGCCTCCTCGGTGACGGCCTCGGCGCCGTCCTCGGTGATCCGGAAGTAGCGGCGGGGCCGTCCACCGACGGTCTCCTCACGGTCCACGGCGATCATGCCGGTGCCGGCAAGCCGGTCGAGCGCGCCGTACAGCGTGCCGACCGCGAGCCGCACCCGGCCGCCGGACTGTTCCTCGGCGCGCTTGATGATCGCGTAGCCGTGCAGGGGACCGTCGAGGAGCGCTGCCAGAATGAAGTACGTGGGTTCGCTCATCGACCGCATGACGCCGAACCATATATCGGGTGACGAAGTATTGGCTAGGCTTCCCTCATGGCGTTGGAGACCTCACCGGAGTCGCCCACCCCGGTCCGCACCGTTCTGCAGCTGGTAGGCGGCTGGATCGCCAAGCTCGGCCGGATCTGGGTCGAGGGGCAGATCACCGAGCTGAACCGCCGGGCCGGCACGGTGTACTTCACGCTGCGCGACCCGGTCGCCAACGTCTCCGTGCGGGTGGTCTGCCCGCGGGCGGTGTGCGACAACGCCGGTCCGGCCGTCGTCGACGGTGCTCGGGTCGTCGTGCACGCCAAACCGGACTTCTACATCAACCGGGGTTCGTTCGCGCTCTCGGCGTTCGAGATCCGGCCGGTCGGTGTCGGCGAGCTGCTGGCCCGGCTCGAACGCCTCAAGCAGCTCCTCACCTCCGAAGGGGTGTTCAACGCCGAGCGAAAGCGGCCGCTGCCCTTCCTGCCCGGCACGATCGGGCTGATCTGCGGCCGCGACTCCGCCGCCGAGCGCGACGTGCTGGAGAACTCCCGGCGCCGCTGGCCCGCCGTCCGCTTCACCGTCGAGAACACCGCCGTGCAGGGGTCGTACGCGGTGAACGAGATCATCGACGCGCTCCACCGGCTGGACGCCGCTCCCGACGTCGATGTGATCATCATCGCCCGTGGAGGCGGGTCTCTGGAGGATCTCCTGCCGTTCTCCGACGAGGCGCTGGTCCGCGCGGTGGCGGCCGCCCGTACGCCCGTGGTCTCCGCGATCGGCCATGAGCAGGACACGCCTCTGCTCGACTACGTCGCCGACGTGCGCGCCTCGACCCCGACGGACGCGGCCAAGAAGACCGTGCCCGACGTGCGCGAGCAGCTCGCGCTGATCGGGCAGCTGCGCGACCGGGGGCGCCGGTGCCTGTCCGGACGGGTCGAACGGGAGGTCCAGTGGCTTGCGGGGATGCGCTCCCGGCCCGCGCTGGCCGACCCGGCCCGCGAGATCGAACGCCAGGCGGAGGGCGTGGCGACGCTGCGGGACCGGTCCCGGCGCTGCCTGTCCGCGGCGCTGGACCGGGCGGAGGACGGCCTCTCCCACACCCGCGCGCGGCTCGTCGCCCTGTCACCGGCGGCCACGCTCGAGCGGGGCTACGCCATCGCGCAGCGCCCCGACGAGTCCGTCGTACGCGCGGCGGCGGACGTGAGCAAGGACGACGAGTTGCTGCTGCGGTTCAAGGACGGCCGGGTCACGGTGCGGATCGACGCGGTCTGAGGAACGATTGCACACTCTTCGAAACGGGATGCGCACCGGTCACACAGGTCGCGAAGATAGAGTCTTGTCCCGTATTTCCCGTTCGGGCCGATCGTGACAGCGGCAAGGGCCCGAGATCGTCGTTTAAGGACCTCCGTTGACCCAGCCTCCGCCGTACCAGCAGCCCTCCCCCGGCCCTTACGGTCAGCAGCCCTACGGCCAGCAGGGATACCAGCAGCCGTACCAGGGCCAGCAGCCCCAGCAGGCGCCGCAGGGATACCCGCCCGCGCAGGGGCAGCCGGCGGGATACCAGCAGCCGTACCCGGCCGGGCAGGGTTACCAGCAGCCCTACCAGGGGCAGCCGCAGGCGTACCAGGGACAGCCCCAGGGATATCCGGGACCGCAACAGGGCTACCAGGGACAGCAGCAGGGCTTTCAAGCACAGCCCCAGGGGTACCCGGCCTACCAGCAGGAGCAGCAGGACTACCCGGCGGCGTCGTTCAACAACGGCGTGACCTGCCGCGTCTGCGGCAGCGCGCCCGCCGCGCACGCGACCTTCCGGGGTGTCGTGGGCGCCGTCGTCATGCACACGATCTGGACGGCGACCGGGCCGTTCTGCCGTGACTGCGGTCTGGCGACGTTCCGCAAGCAGACGACCAAGACGCTCGCCGGCGGCTGGTGCAGCATCGGCGCGCTGGTCCTCACCCCGATCTTCCTGCTGATGAACATCATCGCTCGCGGCAAGGTCGCGAACCTGCCGGCCCCGCAGCCGCTCGCCGGCCGGGCGCCCCTGGACCCGGGCCCGCCGGTGTTCCAGCGGCCGACCGCCTACGTCTACCCGGTGATCTTCGCTCTGTTCTGGATGCTCGTGATCATCGGAAACCTGTCGTCCCACTGACCGGAGGGCGCTCTACCCCTTGCGGCTGAGCGTCGGCACGGGGTGCTCGGTGAAGCCGAGAGAGCGGTACAGCGGCTCGCCGTCCGGGCCGGGCCGCCGGTCGATGGCGTGACGACCGCGGCACGTACGAGGGGCATGGGCGGAATCCTAGGTCCGCCGCCCTTAGGGTGGGGGATGTGGCGGAGGAGAAACCGGAGCTGTCCTACGAACAGGCGCGCGACGAGCTGACGGACGTCGTGCGGCGGCTTGAGGCGGGCGGGCTCACACTGGAGGAGTCGCTGGCGCTCTGGGAGCGCGGCGAGAGACTGGCCGCGATCTGCGGGGAGTGGCTCGAGGGGGCCCGGGCCCGGCTCGCGGCCGCCATGGCCGAGCGCGCCGAGCCCACGGAACGCCCGGAGAACGCGCCGTTCTGACCCGTGCCGCCGCCCGGACTCGTGTCGCCGCCCGGATCCGTACCGACGTCCTACCTCCCGGCGCCGCCCGGCCCCGCGCCGCTGCCCTGCCCCGTACCGACGTCCTACCTCCCCGCGCCGCCCTGACCCACGCCGCCGTTCCGAGCGCCGTTGTTACGACTCACACCGCTGTTCGGACCTGTGCCGCCGCCTTGCCGCGCATCGCCGTACGGGCCGTACGGACGGTGGGGTGAGACGGCGGGCGCGGCGGTCAGGAGCTCGCCGTGCCCAGCCAGCGGGCGATCGCCGCCGCCCTCGTTCGCACGCCGAGCTTCGCGTAGATGCGGCTGACGTGGTTCTTGACGGTCTTCTCGGAGAGGACGAGTTCGTCGGCGATCTCGACGTTCGAGCGTCCCTGCGTGATGAGCCGCATCACCTCGACCTCCCGCGTGGACAGGCCCAGGCACTCGTCGCCCGCCGGTGAGGCGCCCGACGCGGACTGCAGCGTCTGTACCACGACGCGGGCCGCGACCGCGGACAGCGGGTTGGCCCGGCCCGCGACCACGTCGCGGATCGCCACGACGAGTTCGTCCGGGGAGAAGGACCCGTGGATGAGGTAGCCGACGGCGCCGGCCTGGATGGACGAGCGGATCGACTCGGAGTCGTCGCTGTAGGAGAGCATCAGCACCTTGGTGATGGTGCTGAGCGTCCGGGCCGCCCGTACGCCGTCGACGTCGGGCATGCGCACGTCGAGGAGCACGAGGTCCGGGCGCAGCTGCCGCGCCAGGTCGATGGCCTGCCGGCCGTCTCCGGCCGTCGCGACCACCTTGACGTCGTCGGCGGTCTCGAGCAGGGCCACGAGCCCCATGAGGACCACCGGGTTGTCGTCCGCCACCATGACGCTGATCATCGAACCGTCTCCCGTGCTCGGTGAACCTCCGGCAGGCTGACCGTGAGGGTGCTGCCTTTCCCGGGCGAGGACGCCAGCGTGAGTTCGCCGCCGACCCGCCTGGCTCGTTCTCCCATTCCGACGACCCCGTAGTGACCGCCCCGCGCCAGGTCGGCCGTCAGGTCCGCCATCTCGGGCGGGCATTCGAAGCCCTTCCCGTCGTCGCGCACCCACAGCCGCACGCCGCGGTCGTCCGTGGTCAGGCCGACCTGCACCGTCGTGGCGGCCGCGTGCCGTTCCACGTTGGTCAGCGCCTCTTTCAGGATCGCCAGTGTCTCCGCTCGCCGGACGGGCGGAAGCTCCACGTCGTCCTCGGTGACGACCACCACCGTGACGCCGGTGCACGCCGCCCAGTCCTCCGCCATCTGGCGGACGGCCGCGGCGAGGGGCCGGCTCTGTCCGCCGTCCCGCAGGCCGGCGATGAGCTCGCGGGCCTCGGCCACCGCGACCTTCGCACCGGTGGCGATGTTCTGTGCCTCCTGTTCGGCGCGCTCCGGTGACTTGCGCACCCAGGCGGGCAGCGCGGCCGCCGAGAGCGCGACGCCGTGCAGCGTCTTGGCCAGTGAGTCGTGCATGTCACGGGCGAGCCGCAGGCGTTCCTCCGCGGACGCCGCCACCACCTCGGCCCTGCGGCGGGCCTCCTCCGCCTCGGCGAACTGCACGAGCAGCCGGTGCACGGCGACGCCGATGCACCCCGCCACCGGGTAGAAGACGGGCAGCGCGACCACCGCCTGGAGGTTGACGCTCTCGATCGAGCGGGCGGCGAGGTCGTACAGGGCGATCTGCAGCGCGCAGACGAACAGCAGTCCCCGCCACTCGTACAGCACTCCGGCGAGAGCCGACGTGACCACGCTGAACAGGAAGTACGGACCGAAGGCCCCGGCGGCCTGCAGCACGAGGTAGGCCGCCGCGGCGTCCACGGCGAGCGTGACCGGCGTGCGGGCCAGCAGCGGCAGCAGCCGCCGGGGCACCTGGGCGACCGCGAGCGAGACCGCGGCCACGACGCCCATCGGGACGAGCACCGTGGGGGTGAACTGCTCGCTCGGCACGAGGACCACGGCCATCGCGAGCAACAGCAGACGCGCGTACATCAGCAGCCGGACGGTAACGCTCAGCCGCGAGGACAGAGTGCCGTTCATGGGTCACTGGGAACAGCGCAGGTCGTCCTTGACCCGCAGCGGGATGGCGCACCGGAACAACGTCATGATCTGCCGATCGTTCTGGATGTTGTAGGCGGCGCCCTGCGTGGCCTCGGCGATCTTCTTGAGCGGCGCCATCTTGATGCCGTTCCCGAAGGCCAGGAAGGTGATGTTCACCTGTTGTTCCGGGTCGAAGTCCTTCTTGAGCTCGGCCACCAGCCGGTCCAGTGAGATCTTGTCGTGCTCGCCGGTGGCGCCGCCGGTCAGGACGAGGACCTCGTTGAGCATGCCGGGCCGGTAGTTCCGCGACAGTTCGCGGTACGCGTCGAGGATCGCGTCGTACAGGCCGCCGTCTCTCCCCTTCTGCGCCCTCAGCCCGGAGATCTGCTTCTGCAGCCGTGCCCTGCGGGTGCCGCCGGTTCCGATCTCCTGCAGCCGGCCGACCTCGACCAGCCGCCGGTACGGGCGGGAACGGGCGCCGGGGAAGGACCACAGCCCGAACTCGGTGTCGTCGTCCAGCAGCGAGAAGCCGTTGTTCAGCGACTCCGCCATCATCTGGGTACGCGTGCCCGACCCCATGCGGGCGAGCGTGGCGTCCGACACGTCGACGAGGGCGAGCGCCCGCAGACTCGTTCGCATCTTCCGCCACGTGTCGCGCATCGCGCGTGCCGCTCCCGGGCTCGTCACCGGGAGTACGCGCGGCGCGGCGGCCGGCAGGCCTGCGGAGACGAGCCGGCCCGCGGCCCCGTCGGGCGTACGGAGCCAGGCGTCGTGCAGCCGGGCCGCTCCGTCGGGCGAGCGCAGCGCGGTGAGCAGGCCCGCCGCGATCCGCTTGCGCTCCCGGTCCGTGGTGAGGGCGACGTACGGGAAGTCGAGCACCGGCGCCGCCTGCGGGTAGACCGCCGCGACCTGGCGTCCCTGCTGCCGCTGCCGCCAGATCGTCTGCTCCGAGAGGGGCAGCACGGGCGGCTCGCCCTGGTCACCGAGGGCGTTGACGGCCTCCGTGGGATCGGACGACGGCTTGACGTCCTCCAGCATGCGGCTGAACGCCTGCAGCCCGGCCGTGCCGTTACCGGCGGCGGACGAGAGCGCCAGCAGCGACGCCATCCCCGTCGCGGACGGATCGGGGTCGAGCAACCGCAGGCGGTAGGTGTCGTCACGGAAACCGCCCCAGCCCTGTTTCACCAGGGCGGACCCGTAGTGCTGGGCGCCGGTCGGCGTCATGGCGAACACGACCGGAGACGAGGCCACGGACGTCGCGGAGCGGACCGCGGGATCCTTGACGCCGTCGAGCCACAGCGAGGAGTCGGCGATCCAGACGTCGGGCCGGGCGTCGGCCGTCGTGTCACCGGCGGCCAGGACCCGCGCCGTCTGCGCGGAGTCGCCGGTCACGACGTTCACGTCGGCGCACTTCGACGCGTTGTAGCGGGTCGCCACTTCGGTCACCGCCGCCGCGATGGCCGGATCGGCCGTCACGGTGAGGGTCCGGTCCTGACACGCCGTGTGGTTACGGTAGACGAGCCAGCCTCCACCGCCGAGGGCAAGTCCGACGACGAGGGCGACGGCCGCCGCCATGCTCGTGCGTTCGCGTCCGCTCAGGGACGTGAATCGCCCGCCCGCGGAATCCGAAAGCACTTCATGTTCTGCGAATGAGGAGTCCACCGTGGTGTGTCTCCATGGGGAGGTGTGTGCCTGCATTGCCTTCCGCAAGCGCGACGATCAGTAGGGTCCCCATAGCCCCACAAGCTACATGAATTTCCCCGCTACCGGGGGGTTACGGACATCCTAGGAGTGGCTCTTCGGCTGCGGTTTGAGCGAGCCCGCCAGCATGGCCAGTTCCTCGTACGAGGCCGTACCGGTGACGACCAGCGTCACGCCGGGCAGCCGCCGCACCAGCGACCGCTGGTGCTTGTCCTTCCGGAACGTCTTGTCCCAGGTCGCACCGGCAACCGGCAGGGAGCCGTCCGGCTTGCCCTGGCTCGTCATGCGGGCGACGAACCCGGCGCTGCCGTCGGGTCCCTCATTGCTCTCCTCGAGCGCGGCATACTGCTTGTCCGGCGTGTAGAAGCCGAGATGCCAGCCCACCGGGCCGTTCGCCCGGCCCGTCAGCCGCGAACTCGTCGGGTACCACTTCGGGCCCAGCCCCTGGGGCGCCTGCACGGTGAACGGCGCGATCGCCACCAGGCCGTTCATGTCGCCGCGGTAGTCCACCTGCGGCGTGGCGCTCTGGTTGCGCCGGGGGGTGACCAGCAGCACGAACCCGACGATCACCAGGCAGGAGAGCATCGCCATCGCGAACCCCGGAAACCCGGACATGAGACGCCGGTACACCGACGGCGACACGACGATGGGCCCCTCGCCGGCCGGCGCCTGCTCCGGGGAGACGGTGCTCACCGGCGACTCCGGGGAGGTGACGGGGTCGTTCGTCACCGGGGCCGTCTCACGGCCTTCGCTCACGCCGGCCCTCCAGACTAGAAATGATCACGAGCACGTCGTCGGCCAGCCGCCGGGAGACCTCTTCGTCCTCCGACAGGGCCACCTCCGCGACGGCGCCCGACACAGCGCCGGTCAGCACGACCACGAGCGCCTCGTCGACGTCGCCGTCGCCCGCGTCGAAGAGCGCGGCGTTGCGCCGGGCCCAGGTCCGCAGCCGGTCGTGCAGCACCCGGTCGAACCCGGGCGGGCCGTCACCGGACACGAACAGCCGGGACAGGTCCGGCTCGGCGAGGCAGCCGTCGAGGTAGGCGCGCGCCCCCGCGATGAACAGGCGCATCGGGTCGGCCTCGCCCGCGTCGCGGGCCGTGTGGACGGCCTCGCGCGTGCGCTCCTGCTGGCGGGCCTGGAACTCGCCGAAGAGCGTCAGGTAGAGATCGGCCTTGCCGCTGAAGTGGTGGTAGAGGCTGCCGACGCTGGCCCCCGCCTTGGCGACGATGTCGGTGACCGCCGCCTGGGCGAACCCGGCCTCGGAGAACACCTCGCGGGCGGCCTGCAGCAGCGCGCTCCGCGTGGCGGCGCCTCGATCCGACATACGCGAAACCGGTTCGACGCTCACTGGCGCGCTCCTCGTCGGGTCGGGGCCGGGCGGAACACCCGCCGGGCGGACGGCCCGCCGGCCGGCGTCGGCCGTTCGCCGGCCTGCCACTCGATGTCGCTGCTCATGACGGCCCTAGATTACGCCCTGTCTGCTCGGAAATACGATCGGAGGAGACCCGCCGGGGTGACCCGTCAGGTAAAGCCCGCAGGAAAGGCCCGGATCGCCATGACTGAAGAAACGACCGTATCGTCCCCGCTGGCCACCGAAGCCCACGCCCCCGACCGCAACCTCGCCCTGGAACTGGTACGCGTGACGGAGGCGGCGGCGATGGCCGCGGCCCGATGGGTCGGGCGGGGTGACAAGAACGGTGCCGACGGGGCCGCCGTGAACGCCATGCGGCAGCTCATCAACACCGTGTCGATGAACGGCGTCGTGGTGATCGGTGAGGGTGAGAAGGACCACGCGCCGATGCTGTTCAACGGTGAGCAGGTCGGGGACGGCAGCGGCGCCGACTGCGATGTGGCCGTCGACCCGATCGACGGGACGCGGCTGACGGCGCTGGGGCAGAACAACGCGATCGCCGTGATCGCGGTGGCGCCCCGGGGCACGATGTACGACCCGTCCGCCGTGTTCTACATGGAGAAGCTGGCGACCGGGCCGGAAGCGGCCGACGTGGTGAACATCGAGGCGCCCGTCGCCGACAACATCCGCGCCGTCGCCCGGGCCAAGGGCTGCTCGGCCGGTGACGTGACGGTCGTGATCCTCGACCGGCCGCGGCACGAGGGCATCGTGAAGGAGATCCGCGAGGCGGGGGCGCGCATCAAGTTCATCACCGACGGCGACGTGGCCGGCGCGATCATGGCGGCCCGTGAGGGCACCGGCATCGACCTGATGCTGGGCATCGGCGGCACCCCGGAGGGCATCATCGCCGCCTGTGCGATCAAGGCCCTCGGCGGCATCCTCCAGGGCAAACTGTGGCCGAAGGACGACGCGGAGCGGCAGAAGGCGATCGACGCCGGGCACGACCTGTCGCGGGTGCTCACCACCGACGACCTGGTGACCTCCGACGACGTGTTCTTCGCGGCGACCGGCATCACCGACGGCGAGTTGGTCGAGGGCGTCCGGTACGGCAAGGGGATCACGTCCACGCACTCGCTGGTCATGCGCTCGCGCAGCGGGACGATCCGCCGGATCAAGAGCGAGCACCGGCTGTCCAAGCTCCGGGCCTACTCCGCGATCGACTTCGACGCCGCCTCCTGAACGTACGGAGCGGGGGCGCGACCGCCCCCGCTCCGTTCCCACGGCGGTTACTTCACCGAGCCGGCGGTGAGGCCGCCGATGAGGTAGCGCTCGATGAAGACGAACAGGACGACCACCGGCACGATCGCGATCAGCGAGGTCGCGAACAGGTACTGCCAGTGCTGCTGGTACGACGTGACGAATCCGGGGACGGCCACGGTCAGCGGCTGGCGGTCGGGGGACGACGTGATCGTCAGGGCGACCACGTACTCGTTCCACGCCCCGATGAACGTGTAGATCACCGCGGTGACCAGGCCGGGCAGGGACAGCGGCAACGTCACCCGGGTCAGCGCCTTGACCTTGCCCGCCCCGTCCAGGTAGGCGGCCTCCTCCAGCGCCTTCGGGATGCTGGAGAAGTACCCGTGCAGGATCCACACGCAGAACGGCAGGTTGAAGGCGGCGTTGACCAGGATCAGCCCGAACAGCGTGTCGGTCAGGTTGAGCGCCACCATCTCGCGGTAGATGCCGATCACCAGCGCGGTCGGCGCGAACATCTGGGTGACGAGCACGAGCAGCAGGAACGCGCCACGCCCGCGGAACCGGTTGCGGGCGGTGTAGTACGCCGCCGGCAGCGCCACCGCCAGTGCGATCAGCGTCGCCGCGGCGGCGACGATGAGCGACACCTGCATGTTCTTCCAGATCGGCGCTGCTTTCCACACGTTGACGAAGTTGGCGAAGTCCCAGTGCTTCGGAAAGAACGTGGTCGGCGACTTGGTCAGCTCGCGATCGGGCTTGAGCGCGGTCAGCGCCATCTCCAGGTACGGCGCGACGAAGACGAACGCGACCAGGTAGCCGACACAGGCGAGGAGCGCCCGGCGGGCCATCTTCGACCAGTCGACCCCGGCCGATCGCCCCGCCTGTCTTCCCCGACCAACCGACCCCGACCGACCTCCCGGCCCCTGCCGGCGCGGCGTGCTCAGGCTGCTCATGCTTCCGCCTCCCCGCGCCAGCCGACGACCCGCAGGTACACCAACACCAGGATCAGGATCAGCGCGAAGTTCACGACCGCCATCGCGGCGGACTCCCCGACGTCACCGGTGCCGGTGAAGGCGAGCTTGTACATGAAGGTCGTGCTGGTGTCGGTCTTGCTCCCCGGCCCGCCCCCGGTCATCGCGTAGATGATCGGGAAGGAGTTGAAGACGTTGATCACGTTGATGATCGCCGCGACCAGCAGGGACGGCCGCAACAGCGGCAGCGTGATGCGGAAGTACGTCGTGGCGCGGCCGGCGCCGTCGACCCGGGCCGCCTCGTAGACATCGCCCGGGACGGTCTGCAGGCCGGCCAGGATGACGAACGAGGTGAACGGCAGCGAGACGAAGACCGCCACCCACATCATCCACATCAGTGCCTGCGTGGGGTGCGACAGCCAGTTCACCGGGTGATCGGTGAGCCCGACGCCCTGGAGGATCTTGTTGACGACCCCGTAGTAGTAGTTGAGCATCCACTTCCACGTCAGCGCGGTCATCAGGACCGACGCGGCCCAGGGCACGATGACCGCCCAGCGCACCACGCGCCGCCCCGGGAAGCGGGCGTTGAGCAACTGCCCGAGCGCCAGCGACACCACGATCGTCACCACGACGACGCCGACCACCCACACCACGGTGCGCAGCAGCACGCTGACGAGGTCTGGCTCGTCGAACAGGTTGTGGTAGTTGCCGGTCCCGCGGCTGCCGAGCGTCGCCCCGGACGAGCTGATCCTCAGCAGCGACGTCCGGACCATCTCGATCACCGGCCACAGGACCACGGCCCCGATCAGGATGACGGCGGGGCCGATCCACGGAAGCGGGGCGAGTGCCCGGCCGAACCGGCGGAGGGCGCTCGTCGACGGCGGCGCCGGCACCGGGGCCGTGGCCCCGGCGCCGCGCGCCTCAACGGTGTCGTGCACGGGCGGTCCGTCAGCCGTTCTTCTGCGCGGTCTGCTGGAGGCCACTCAGGACGCTCTTCGGGTCGCCGGTGATGGCGGTGCCGAGCTTCTCCTTGATCGTGTTCGCCAGCGGTCCCCAGGCGGCGTTGCCCGTGGGGTAGAACTTCGCGTTCGGCAGCGCGTCGATGAACGGCTTGTCGTACGGCACGGCGCCCGAGATCACGTCGCCCGCCGACTTGGTCACCGGCAGGAAGCCTTCTTCCTTCTGGAAGTTGGCCACGTTGTTCGTCTGGTAGAAGAAGTTCAGGAACTTCGAGACGGCATCCTTCTTCTTACCGCCGTTGTTCTTGAACGCCACCAGGAAGTCCTGCACACCGAGCGTGCTGGACGCCGAGCCGCTCTTGCTGGGCAGCGGCGCGATGCCGTACGGCAGCTTGGCGTTGACCTTGTTGATGAAGCCCGCGGGCATGAACACCGCGCCGTTGAGCATGCCGATCTTGCCCTGCGCGAACTCGTTGAAGACGTCCTTACGGTCGGTCGTCTCCGGGTTCGGCTGCGTGAGGCCGCTCTTGGTCAGGCCCTTGAGGTAGTTGACCGTGTCCACGTTGGCCGGGCTGTCGATCGCCCAGTTGCCGGACTGGTCGACGTAGCCGCCGCCGTTGTTCATCGCCCACATGAAGAACTCGGCCTGGGACTCCTCGGCACCGAGCGGCAGACCCAAGGGGAAGACGCCCTTCACCTTGTCCTTGATCTTCTGAGCGTCGGACTGAACGTCGGCCCACGTCTTGGGCGGCGTGGTGATGCCGGCCTTCTGGAAGACGTCCTTGTTGTAGAAGAACAGCCGGACGCTGGACAGCAGCGGCGCGGCGTACTGGGTGCCCTTGTACTTGTCGCCGTCGATGAACGACGGGAGGATGTCGCTGGACACCTGCGGGGACAACACGTCCGAGGTCGGGAAGAGCAGACCGTCCCGGGCGAAGTCGGCGAACGCGTTGTAGTTCAGGATGTCGGGCGTCTGCTTCGTCTGGACGTAGGTCTTCACCTTGGCGTCCATCTGGGTCCAGTCGACCATCTCCAGGTTGACCTTGTAACCCTTGTTCTGTGCCTCGAACGTCTTGATCAGACTGTCCCAGAGGCCCTTGGTCTTGTCATCGTAGATCGCGGCGACGAACCTGATCGTCTTATTGTCACCGCCACCGCCGGACGAACTGCCCTTGCTGCAGCCGGAAATACCGAGGGCCACCGTGAGACCCGCGGCGATGGCGCCCATGAGATGCCGTTTCACCTGTCCCCGCCTTCTGCTCCTGCATCGGCTCCGGGGCCACGCGGGTGCGCGCGACGTCCCCGGTCACTGTCTTCTGATGGGTTCGCCAATCCCCCGGCCCGACCCCTCGACCGTCACCCTTCGAGCAGCCGTTTGGCGTGGCACAGCTGTGCGGCTCGCGCCGCCGCCTCCTTTCACGGGCATGAAAGGTTCTGCACGATTGAGCCGCTGATTGAGCAAAATCGCGCATGGCTCTGAACGATAGGAGCTGGTCCGTACCAGTTCAAGAGGCGGCAAGGGGAGGAGTCTTAACCGTTATCGAACGGGCCATGACCTGCTGGTCTTGCCGCAGCCTCGTCACGGGCGGCGGCGGGCCACCCGCCAGCGCCGGCGCCGCTTGGGCGTACGGGCGCCCACCGATCCGAGGACGACCACGCCGCTGACCTCCACCACCGGGGCGTCGTCGGCGTACGGCGCCCGCACCCGCAGGTCCCGCGAACCGAGGACGGAGCGGCCGGTGAACTCCACGCGCACCCCCTCCGGGACGACGAGACGGAGCCGCCCGCCGAACATCGCCGCCCGCACGACCACGTGCCGGCGCTGCAGCAGGGCCTCCCGCAGGTCGATCTCCACGGTGCCGAACAACGCGGACACCGGGAGGCTCACCGGCACCACCCAGCGTCCGCCGCGCCGTACGGTGCCGAAGAGGGCGACCAGCGGGCGGTGCTCGATCTGGATCGGCTGCTGCTCGGCCGGGGTCAGATCGGCGGTCAGCTCGGCCAGTTCGCCCAGCGTACGGGCGGTGTACGCGCCCTCGACGCGCTCGGCGTGCTCGTCGACGGTCAGCCGGCCGTCGCCGTGGGCGTCGCGCAGCAACTCGACCACCCGTTCCCGGTCGGCGTCGGAGGCGCGCAGGTCACGCGCCGGCACGTGCTGCTCGTTCGGTTTCCACGGCAACTCCACGGCTCGACGATATTCGCTGGCGCGCGGTCGGGGGCGCTTCGTAGCGTGGGCTCATGGCGGACCTCCCGGCGATCACCCTGCGCGACGTCGTCAAGCGGTACCGCGACAAGGACGGATCGCAGATCAGCGCGGTCGACGGGCTCACCCTGGAGGTCCCGGCCGGTGTCTGCTTCGGGCTGCTCGGCCCGAACGGCGCGGGCAAGTCGACGACGATGCGGATGCTCACCGCCCAGTCCCGCGCCGACGAGGGCGAGATCACCGTCCTCGGCCATCCAGTCCCGGCCGGGTCCAAAGAGGCGCGCGCGCTCATGGGCGTCGTACCGCAGACCGACAACCTCGACGAAGAGCTCACCGTCCGGCAGAACCTCGAGGTCTTCGCCCACCTGTACCGCGTGCCCCGGGCCGAGCGCCGCCCGGCCGTCGACCGCGCCCTGGAGATCGCCCAGCTCGCCGGCCGCGCCGGGACCCGCGTCGTGAACCTCTCGGGCGGCATGCGCCGGCGGCTCCTCGTCGCCCGCGGGCTCGTGCACTCGCCCCGCCTCGTCCTGCTCGACGAGCCCACCGTCGGCCTCGACCCGCAGGTCCGCGCCGACCTGTGGGGGCTGATCGCCGGGCTGCGCGACGAGGGCACGACCGTGCTGATGTCCACGCACTACATCGAGGAGGCCGAGCGGCTCGCCGACACCTGCGCGCTGATGTCCGGCGGCCGGATCGTCGCCCAGGGCAGCCCCGGAGACCTCATCGCCCATCACGCCGGCGGCAGCGTCGAGGAGCACCACGGCCCGCCCGACCGGCTCGCGGAGATCGAGGACCTCGTACGGCGGGCCGGCCTGCCCACCTGCCGCACCGGCCCGACCGTGTCGGTGCTGCGCGCCGAGCACATCCCGCCCTCGCTGGCCGACGCCCTCGGCAACGGAGATCGGGTCGTACGGCGGGCGGCCAACCTCGAGGACGTGTTCGTCGTCCTGACCGGAGAGAACGTTGGCTGACACGAGACTCCGCAGATTCGAGTGGGCGCCGGTGCGCGGTGTCTGGCGGCGGGAGCTGGCGCTGTTCCGGCGCTACTGGACCTCCACGTCCTTCGCCGCGACCGTCGAACCGACGATCTACCTGCTGGCGTTCGGCTTCGGGTTCGGGTCGCTGCTGGGGAGCATCGCCGGCTACCGCTACGTCGACTTCGTCGGCACGGGCGTCGTGGCGACCGCGTCCCTGTTCACGTCCGCGTTCCCCGGGATGTTCAACACCTACATCCGGCGCACCTACCAGCACTCGTACGACGCGGTACTGGCGACGCCGGTGGACGTGCACGAGCTCGTGGCCGGCGAGACGTCGTGGATCGCGGTCAAGGGCGGGCTGTTCTCCTGCGTGCCGCTGCTGGTCGCGCTGGCCTTCGGCCTGCCTCCGGCCGCCGGCATGCTCGTCGTACCGGTCTTCACGATCCTCACGGCGATCGGGTTCGCGCTGTTCGGCGTCTGGATGTCCACGGTCGTCCCGTCGATCAACAGCTTCGACTATGTGATCACCGGGGTGCTCACCCCGATCTTCCTGGTCGCGGGCACGTTCTTCCCGATCGGCGGGCTGCCGGGCTGGGCCCGCACGGCCGCCCGGTTCAACCCGCTCTATCACTGCGTCGAGCTGGTCCGGCACGCGGCGTTCGGCTTCCGGCCCCTCGCCGACCTCGGCCACATGGGCGCGCTCGCGCTGTTCGCCGCGCTCATGTGGGTCCTCGCCGTACGCGGCATGCGCCGCCGCCTCATCGATTGAAGGACGACGGCACCGTCCACGGCGTCGGCTGACAGCGGTGGTTCGGGTCCGGCCGCGACCGGGCCGGACCCGAATTCCGTATGGCGTCCGCTAGAGGCGCTGTCCGGGCTTGTCGACGACGCCGGCCGCGAGGCGCACGGCCAAGACGTCGATCGTTCCCTTCTTGACGGTCCAGGAACCGGACTTGCCGGTGCCGGCATCGCCCGTGTGGTCCTTGACCGCGATGGACCGCTCGCCCAGGAAGGCGTACGTCTTCCGATCGAACAGGATTTCACTCCGCAGCCAGCCCTCGTCGACGCGGGAGACGGCGAGAGCCGGACGCCCGTCGACGTCCAGCGCCTCCTTGTTGAGCGTCACTCCGGAGATCTTCGCCATCGCCCGGTAGACCGTCGCCTCCTGCTGCGGCGGCACGACACCGTTGTTGTTGAGCAGTGAGCCGAGGAGGTCGAAGACATGGCCGTCGCGTTCGTCCGCGGTGTCGCCGGGGACACCCTGCCGGCGGAACCATGCCAGCAGCGCGTCCGGGTCACGTGGCAGGGCCGACAGGGAGGTATAGCCGACAGGGGGCACCCCACCGCCCGACGGGCCGATCAGCAGTTTGCCGTGATCGTAGAAGGCCGACCTCCTGCCGTCGCCCCGGTACCAGGTCCGACGGATCTGTGTCTTCAGCGGCGTCTTGGACGTCTGGACCTTCCCGATCGGTGGATTCCCGGGAGAGGTGTACCGCGTCTCGGTATAGACCCACTGGTCGGCGCGGGGAGGTTGGTGCGGGCGGGCCTGTGCATTCTCGGCCGCCTGGGCCAGCACCGTCTGGGCGTTGGCCACCGAACCGGCGGGCAGGCCGGGCACGACCGGGCGAGGGTGGCCGTTCTTGTCCGTGCCGCCGAGGTTCTGCGCCACGGTGACGCCGGCCGCGATCGTGACGGCCAGCGCGCCGACGGCGGCGATCCGCAGGCCCATCCGGGGCAGCCGGAACCGGCGCGCACGCCGGGGCGTCGTTCCGGCCGTACGGGCGGAGGCCCGCTCGAGGAGGGCGGCGCGCGCCGCCGCGTGCGCGGTCGCCGACGGAGGTGCCGGGCGGTCCCAGGCGTCGCGGAGCGTGGTCAGGTCGTCCATCGTCAGCGGTCCTCTCGGGTGGTCTCCGGGTCGGTCCGGCCCAGGGCGGCGCGGATCCGTTTGCGGGCTCGGTGCAGCCGCGACCGTGCCGTTCCGGCGGGGATGCCGAGGGCCTCTCCCGCCTTCTCCGAGGTCAGGTCGGCCCAGGCGACCAGGAGGAGAACGTCCCGGTCGCCGTCGGCGATCTCGGCCAGTGCGGCCGCCAGCCGCCCCCGGTGGGCCTGCGCGTCGAGCCGGACCACGACGCGGTCCGCGTGGCCCTCGCTGACCTCGTCGACGCCCGTACGAGCCAGCGCGCGGTACTGCCGGACCTCCGCCCGGTGGTGCCGGGAGATCAGGTTGGAGGCGATCCCGTACAGCCACGGCCGGGCGTCCGCGCGGGACACGTCGTACTTCGTCCGGTTGTCGAACGCGATCAGGAACGTCTCGGCGGCCACATCGTCGGCCAGACCGGCGCCGAGCCGGCGCGCGGCGTACCCGTGGATCAGCGCGTAATAGCGATCGAAGATCGCCGCGAAGGTCTCCGGCTCACGCAAGGACTGCTCGATGATCGCGGCATCGGTGGCCTCCTCCGTGGGGAGCGCTCGCATCACCGCGGCCATGTCCAGGTCCTTCGTCTCATCGTCTGCCTTCCACAGGGGGGATGGTCACCTCTCTTTCACCGATCGCCCGGGTAGTGTTCGGTCGTCTCCGGCCGGCCACTCCGCCGGTTCGCCTCCGGTCTATTGACCTGCCGAGATCCACTACCTACGCTGACGCGAACGTATTTCACGTTCCGGAGGACAGCGTGGCGGCGGACATCGATCAACGGACTCGGCGAGGTCGGCGCGCGGCGTACGCGGCGTTCGGGGTCCAGGGGCTCTCCTTCGCTGCTCTCGTGACCCGCATCCCGGAGATCCAGAAGGCGCACAACCTCAGCGACGCCACCCTCGCGCTGGTGCTCCTGGCCGTGCCGGTGGTCGCCGGGCTGGGCAGCGTGCTCGCCGGCTCGCTCATGCCGCGGCACGGAAGCGGCCCGGTGCTGCGCATCGCCCAGCCGCTCGTCCTCCTGTCGATCGTCGCGATCGGGATCGCGCCCGGGGACCTCGCGCTGTACGGCTCGACGGCGCTGTTCGGCCTGTTCGTCGGCGCGGTGGACGCGTCGATGAACGCCCAGGCGGTGACCGCCGAGACACGGTACGGCAAGAGCCTGCTCACCGGGTTCCACGCCGTGTGGAGCGCGGCGGGCATCATCGCGGGCCTGTGGAGCGCGCTCGCCAACAAGATCGACATGGGGCTGGGGACCGGCTTCGCCATCCCGGCGGCGATCGGCCTCGTGGTGTCCGTGTGGACCGGCCGCCGCCTGTACCCGAAGGCGATGGAGGCCACCGGGCCCAGCGACGAACAGCTGAAGGCCGCGGCCAAGAGGGTGCCCTGGAAGCCGATCATCATCATCGGCGCGGCCGTGACCTGCATGTACATCGCGGACTCGGCGACGTCGAGCTACAGCGCGAAGTACCTCAAGGACGACCTGCACGCCTCCGGCTTCGTCGCCCCGCTGGGGTACGTCGCGTACCAGGTCTTCATGATGCTGAGCCGGACCGGCGCGGACCTGCTCGTCCGCGCCCGCGGCGCGGCGAAGGTCGTCGCGGCGGGTGGCCTCATCGGCGGTGTCGGGCTGCTCACCGCGGCCGCCGCTCCGAACCCCGCCGTCGCCATCGCCGGGTTCGCCGTCGCCGGGCTCGGCCTGTCCGTCGTGGTGCCCACGTCGTTCTCGGCGGCCGGCCGGCTCGATCCGACAGGGCTGGGCATCGCCGTGTCCCGGGTCAACGTCTTCAACTACGCGGGCTTCGTGCTCGGGGCGGTGGTCGCGGGCGCGGCCGCCTCCAACCTGTGGATCGCGTACGCCATCGGCGCCGCGCTCTGTCTCGTCGTCCTCGTGACGGCCCGGGGGTTCGAGCCGACACCGGTCGCGGGCGCGGGACCCAATCCGGCGGTCGCCGAGCGCCCGGTCGTCTGAGCGGGCGGCACATGCCGGCGCACCTGCCGCTGAGAGCGGGTTGAGTTCCGGTCGTCAGGACGGCCGCGCGTCCGTCTCGACGACCGCGACCTCGACGCAGTCACCCTGCTGTACCCCGCTGCGGCTGCTCTTCCGCCAGACCGGACCGTTCATTCCATCGTCTCCATGAACGGCCGCACGTCCGTCTCGACGACCGCGACCTCGACGCAGTCACCCTGCTGCGCCCCGCTGCGGCTGCTCTTCCGCCAGACCGGAATGTTCATTCCATCGCCTCCATGACTCGCTTGATCAATTCCCGGGACTGGTCCTCGGGTAGGGCCTTCTGGCCGATGCGGTCGTACCGGAGGAGGTACGAGCGGACCTCGTCCGCCGACGGCACCAGCCGCCCGCCGCCCGGGGACTCGGTGTAGGCGACGTCGCCCGACGGACCCGACATGATCTTGAAGCTACCGTCGACCCCGAAGTGGGCGCCCGCGGACCGGGGAACGACGCGAATCCCGACATCCGGCAACTCGGACACCTCCAGGAGGCGGGCGAGCTGATTCCGCATCACCGCACGGCCTCCTATCGGCCAGTCGAGCACGCTTTCCGTAAGCAATATCAACAATACGGGCGGGTCGTCCCGCGTCAATATCGTTTGCCGGGACATCCGCTCCTCCACCAGGCGATCGACGTTCGGCACACCGCTCGTTGCGATGACCGCGTGAGCGTATTCCGGAGTCTGCAGAAGACCGGGCACGACCAGCGCCTCGAAGACCTTGATCACCGAGGACCGGGCCTCGATGTCCAGGTGCTGCTGATGCCAGTTCGGGTCGTGGCCCCGTTGGGCGTACCACAACTGGATGGAGAAGTGGCCGCCCGTGCGCCAGGCCCGATCGAGGGTCGCCGCCTGCCCGTCGTCCAGCTTCGCCTCGGCGTTCTCCAGTCTGGAAATGCTGGACCGCCCGCAGTTGAGGATCTTCGCCACGGCGTCCCCGGCCAGATTGCGCTGGGCACGGTGAAAGCGCAGGTCGTGGGCCATCCACGCCCACATGGACGACTTCGGATCCGGCGACGGCTTGGCCTGCATGGCGATCCCTCCTCATTTCCAGCGCTATCCCGATGTGCCGTGGAACGGCGACATCCATGCCGGGTGAATGCATTCTTGGAATGCATATCAAGGCATCGCGGATCGAGGGAAAGGATCGAGGAATTGTCCGATATTTCGGGGGCCGATGGCGCCGATGAACCAGCGACCAGGGCAGAAATATCTACATCAGGGAATGGCGTCATCCGGCTGGAGCGGGTGATCCGTGCCCGGCTGGACGAACTCGCCACGGCCCTGCGATGCCACGGGCTGGAGGTGCGGATAGGGACCAGCGCCCTGATGGCCTGGGCCCCCAAGGCATCGATGACCGATGATCCGCGCGGGGAGGCGATGAATCCTGGTCTCTCCCAGTACGTGGCCATCGCTCCCGACGGTGGGTCGCTGAACTGGTACTGGTGCTGGACCGGCCCCGCCCGCGACGCACCACTGGAGGCGGAGTACATGTGCCCGGCTGAGCAGATCGACCACGCCACCACCCTCATCAGAAAGGTCCTGCACGTCGACGTCGAAGGCCGCCCGTGAGCAGCCCGTGGCCGCACCGCCAAGGTCCCGCGGCCCTGGCGGAACCTGTCACTCGCGTCGATTCGGTGTTCTTACCGGCCGCGCAGCCGTACGGAGCGGCGACCGGGTCCTGGCTCGCACGCCTGCGTGCCGATTTCCCTCGCTGGGGCATCCTGTTCGACCCGTGGAGATCCACCTGGATCGCCGTCCGAGGACGCCACGATATCGAGGTCGCCTCGACGGCGATCGCGCTTCACGACGCCCTCACGGCACGCGGTTTCGTACCTGTGCCGGCGGACCGGGCGATGCCCGGCTCCGCCGTCGCAGAATGCCCCGTCGTCTGAAGCCGGGGCGGGCGGTACCGATCGCTCAGCCGGGCACCGGTCCGAGGATCCTGCCGTACCAGGTCGCCGGGTCGGTGTCGCGGACATGCCGGGTCAGGGCCCAACGCTGCCCCTCCGGGTCGGCGACCACCGCCTGACGAACGCCCCAGGGCCGGTCCTCCGGTGGTTCCAGGATCACGCCTCCTCCGGCGACCGCCTGCTCGCACGCCCTGTCGAGGTCGTCGACGAAGACCTGGGTGAGGCTGGACGTGTCGACGAACTGCCCTCCACGACGCCCGAGGAGGATGATCAGGCCGTCGCGTTCCACCTCCACGTGGCCGACCCAGCCATCCGGCAGCGACGCCCGGACCACCTCGCGGATCCCGATGACGGCCGAGAGCCATCGAGCCGCCGCCGGCGGATCGTCGTACAGGACACAGGGAACGATGATCGGATAGCCGCGTCGCGGGTCGTACATGATCGATTCCTTTCTTCCGGGCCGACGCGACGACCGTAGGAGGAGGCCGGTGACCGGGTCTTGAAGGAAATCGACCGCTTACGCGGCCCATCGGCGGACGACGGCCGGGGTCGTGGCCGCGAACCTGGTGAACTCCCGCGTCAGGTGGGCCTGGTCTGCGTACCCGCACGCCACCGCGACCTGGGCCGGAGGCAGATCGCCGCGTGCCAGCAGTCGCGCCGCATGTTCGTAGCGCAGTACGCGCGCGGCGTTCTTGGGCGTCGTGCCGATCTGCTGCCGGAAGCGGGCGGCGAGGAACCGGTCGCTGCGCCCGGTCCGGGTGGCCAGCTCTGCGATCCTTACCGCGCCGTGGACGCGGCGCATCGCCTGCCACGCCGACGCGACCTCCGGCGACGGCACCGGGCCCGCCGCGATCCGCTCGGCGAGAAGCGCGTCGAGGAGCGCGAAGCGTGCCGGCCAGGATCGCAGATCCGCCAGGCGCTCCGTCCAGTGCTCAGCGGCCGCGCCGAACAGGTCCGACAGGGCCACGATCCGGTTGCTCAGCTCATGGGCGGGCACGCCGAACAGGGTGAAGGCGCCGAGAGGATCGAGTCGGACCTGGAGGCCGAACTGGCCGCCGTCGTGGCCGGTCAGAGTCGGCCGGTCGTGGAACCCGGCGACGAACGAGGTGAACGGGCGCAGGTCGTGGGCGTCCGGTGCCGGCTGCGCGTGGTGCGCTTTTCCAAACCCGAGGATGAGGATCAGCTCGCCGGCGGGTGTCTCCCGCCGGCGGACCGGTGTCGGGGCCGTCTCCCGGTAGCCCGTGTAGGCGAGGACGCGGCCACGCAGAGCCGGGGCTGGACGGCCGTCGACTGAGGCGCGCCGTCCGCCGGAGCTTTCCCTGGGCTGTGGTCCCACACGCACAAGGCGATCGTAGGCGGCCTCCAGAGGCGTGCGTAATGCTCGGTGAAGCCGCCGTTGTCATCTCATTGAGCCTTTCTCTGTAACGGCCGGTGACGATCTGTGATCGCCTGCACGGCTCGACACTTAGCCATTGCGCTAACTGTTGGGAGTTACGATACTTAGCCACGTGGCACAGTATTTGGCGCAGCTCGACGGGGTGTTCGTCGCCCTCGCCGACCCGACCCGGCGCGCCGTCGTCCGGCGTCTCGGCCGCGGGCCCATGAGCGTCGGCGACCTCGCTCGCGAGTTCCCGATGACCCTTCCCTCCTTCATGAAGCATGTGCGGACGCTCGAATCGAACGGGCTGATCCACACGGTCAAGTCCGGCCGGGTGCGCACCTGCGTGCTCAACCACGAGCGGCTCGCCTTGGTCGACGATTGGCTCGCGGAGCAGCGCCGGATCTGGGAAGAGCGCACCGACCGCCTCGAACAGTTCGTCACCGACCCGGAGGAGAGCAGGCAGTGAATCCCGATCTCGACCTTGGCCTGGAGCGGATCATTCGCGCTCCGCGCGCGATCGTGTGGAGGGCCTGGACCGACCCGTCCCGGCTTGAGCAGTGGTGGGTCCCGGCTCCGTCCCGCTGCCGCGTGGAGCGCCTGGACCTGTGGCCCGGCGGGGCGTTCGTGACGCGGCTGAGTGACGACGGGGCCGAGTTCGTCCCGCACCTGGACGCGTGCTTCCTCGCCGTGGACGAACTCGAGCGGATCGTGTTCACCAATGCGATCGACAGCACATGGCGGCCCGCGAGCCCCGCTCCGGTCCCGATGACCGCCACGATCACGCTAAACGATCACCCGGACGGCACGGACTACCGGATCGTCGTCCGGCACGGCGACCCGGAGGCCCGCGCTCATCACGAGAAGCTCGGCTTCGCCGAGGGCTGGGGGACGGTCGCCGGCCAGTTGGCCGCGCTCGCCGAGAGCATGGTTCCGCGATGAAGATCACCCTCACCGAGTTCGTCACACTGGACGGGGTCAGCCAGGGACCTGGCTCACCGGACGAGGACACCAGCGACGGATTCACCCGCGGCGGCTGGCTTGTCCCCCACATGGACGGGACGTTCGTCCAGCGCGCCTCCGACTGGCTCGACCTCGCCGACGGTCTGCTGCTCGGCCGGCGGACCTACGAGGCATTCGCGCGCGACTGGCCGAAGATCACCGACCCGGCCGACCCGTTCGCCGAACGGATGAACACCCTGCCGAAGTACGTCGTGACGAACACCCTCACCGAAGGGACCTGGAACCCCACGATCGTCCTCAAGGGCGATCCGGTCCACGCGGTCACCGAACTCAAGGCACGGCCAGGCCGGGAACTCCAGATCCACGGCAGCGGTCGCCTCGGCGACTCACTGCTGTCGGCGGGCCTGATCGACACCCTCCGCCTCGTGGTCGCCCCCGCCGTCCTCCGGACCGGCCGGCGTCTACTGACCGGCGCAGGCACCCCGTCCGGCCTCCGCCTGCTCCATCACGAAGCCACACCGAACGGCCTGTTGCTCCTCGAATACGAGGTGACCGGCCAAGCACGCCAAGGCGAATACGAGGGCGTCACCGCCTTCACCTGAGCAGCGCCACCGGGAGCTCGGCGGCCTGATCCCCTCCGGTGTGCGCTGGGCCTTTGAGCTCGGCCTCGACCCTGCCGAGCCTGCGCGGCCCCGCTGTCCGCCGATTGCGGCCGGGCGCACCTGGCCGCCCGAGGACCGGGCAAGGGACGACCGCGTCCCGCTGGTGGCGGTGACGCGGTCGGCGGCGGACTTCAGGGCTGGGAGGCGTGCGGGCTCATCTCACGCTGGAGGCGCTGGATGGCCTCCTCACCGGCGCGTTCGGCCTCCTCGGGGGTCTTCAGCTGCGTGAGGGCGATCCGCAGTGCGGCCTCGGCCGCGTCGGCCGCCGCGCGGGCGGTGATCGCATGGGTGTGGGCGCGTTCGATGTCACCGAGACCGATGCAGTCGAAGGCGACCTGGGTATCGTGGGCGGCGAGTTCGAGCTGGCGGGCGGCTTCGTCAAGACTCATTGTCGTCCTCCTCATCGCAGCACGTCGTACCCGCGGATGAGCGATCGACACAGCCGATTCGCCGGTGCCGTGAGGGACCGGAGGGGGCGCTGCGGCACCCGGTACGGCGAGCGGCTCAGTCTGTCCGCGCCTCCGAGGTCGCGGATGCGGGGCCGCCGACGCCGGATACGGCGCGGGCGAGGAGGTTCACCGCCTCGGTGAGGCGGCGTTCCGGCACGCGGGCGTAGCCGACGACGATCGCGGGCGGTCCCGGGTGCCCCAGGCGCATCGGGGCGACGCCTTCGACGGCGACGCCGAGCGCCGCCGCCCGGGCGACGACCTCGGCCTCGTCGGTGCCGGCGGGAAGCTCGAGGTAGGCGTGCAGCCCGGCGGACACGCCGTGCACCCGGACCTCCGGCAGGCGGCGGGTCAGGGCGGAGATGAACGCGTCGCGGCGGTCCCGGTAGCGCCGCCGCATGAGGCGCAGGTGCCGGTCGTACGCGCCGGTCGCGATCATCCGGGCGAGCACGTGCTGGTCCGGCACCGAAGGGCCGAGGTCGTACAGCGCCCGCGCGGCGCGCAGCCGGGTCGCCAGCCATGGCGGCGCGACCGCCCAGCCGAGCCGCAGCGCCGGGGACAGCGCCTTGCTCACCGACCCGGCCAGGACCACGCGCTCCGGAGCGAGGCCCTGCAGGCAGCCGACCGGCTCGCGGTCGTACCGGAACTCCCCGTCGTAGTCGTCCTCGATGATCAGCGCGTCGGTGGCTCGCGCCCACTCGACGAGGGCCGCACGCCGCCCGGGCGACAGCACCACCCCGGTGGGGAACTGGTGCGCCGGGGTGATGAGCAGCGCCCGTGCCCGGGTCCGGGCCAGCGCGGCGACGTCGATGCCCTCCTCGTCGACGGGCACGCCGACCATGCGCACGCCGGTCGCGCGGATCAGCGGGAGCTGCTGGTGGGCGAGCGGGTCCTCGACCGCGAGCAGCCGGTGCCCCTCCTCCAGGAGGATCCGCGGGACCATCGACAGCGCGTGGGCGACCCCGGCGGTGACCACGACCGTCCCCGGTTCGGCCACGGCGGCGCGGACGCGGGCCAGGTAGCCCGCGAGCTCCGTCCGCAGCGCCCAGGTGCCGGCCGGGTCCGGGTAGTTCAGCTCGGCGTGCGGGAGCTCGCGGAGCACGTCCCGTGTGACCGTCGCCCACCGTTCCCGTGGGAACGACGCCAGGTCGGGCTTGCCGGGGCGCAGGTCGTACGCGATGCCCGGCGGGTCGGCCGGTCCGGCGTCCATGCCGGCGGCGAGCCGGAGCACGCGCCGGTGCGCCGCGCTGCCGGACGCCGGCGGAGGTTCGGCGACGGGGGCGCGGGCCACCCGCGTGCCGTCGCCCTGACGCGAGACGAGGAACCCCTCGGCGACGAGCTGCTCGTACGCCGTGACCACGACGCCCCGGGAGACGTGCAGGTCACCGGCGAGATCGCGGGTGGACGGCAGGCGGTGACCGGGGACGAGCGCTCCGCGCCGTACGAGATCGCGCAGCCGGTCGGCGAGCTGCCCGGCCAGCCGTCCGGCGGAGCGATCGAGCGTCAGATGCAGGTCCACCCCGCGGTCCTCCTTCGCAATGGTCCTCATCGGCAGTGTCCGATTGGTCCTCGTTCGCGGACCAATCAGTGCTTAGCGTCTCAGCCCATGGAGCAGACCACCAGTCCACGCGGCGTCGTGCAGGCCGCCGTCGCGATGACTCTCGTCGGCACGCTGACCGCCGTGTCCGCGGCGATCGCCCGGTATCCGGTGTACGGCGGCCAGGCCGTGCGTTACGCCGTCGCCGCGCTCATCCTCCTGGCCGTCGCGCGACTGTGTGAGCGCCGGTCGGCGACGCACGGGCCGGGTGCCCGGCCCGGAGCAGCCGGGCCCGGGCGGACCCGTTCCCGCCCCACGCTGCGGGAGTGGGCGCTCATCATCGCGCTCGCCGCGACCGGCCTGGCCGGGTTCAACATCTGCATCGTCGAGGGGACTCGGCACACCACTCCCGCGATGATCGGCACGGTGGTGGGCGCCGTCCCGGTACTGCTGGCGGTCGTCGCGCCCCTGGCGGAGCGTCGCCGTCCGGCACCGCGTCTCGTGGCCGCTGCGGTCGTCGTGGCGCTGGGCGCGGCGGCGGCCAACGGGCTCGGAGGCGGCAGCCTCACCGGGCTGCTGCTGGCCGTCGGCGCGCTCGCCGGCGAGATGGGCTTCTCGCTGCTGGCCGTGCCGCTCCTGCCCCGGCTCGGGCCGGTCCGGGTGTCGGCGTACTCGGCGGCGGCCGCCGTCCCGATGCTGCTCGCCGTCGGCCTGCTCGTGGACGGCACCGCCGTCGTGCGGACGCCGACTCCGGGCGAGGTGGCGGGATTCGCCTACCTCGCGATCGTCGTCACGGTGGGGGCGTTCGTCCTGTGGTACGACGCGCTGGGCCGGATCGGCGCGGACCGGGCCGGGCTGTTCGCCGGCCTCATCCCGGTCAGCGCGGCGGTCACCACGATGGCGCTCGGGCTCGGCACGCCGAGCCGCGCGGAACTCCTCGGATCGCTCCTCGTCGGATGCGGTGTCGCGGCCGGTCTCGGAGGAGGAGCAACGAGCCGCCGAGCGAGCGAGAGGCCAGGGGTGGGCCCCCGACAGGAGGCTGGAGATCAACAGGTGGCCGGTGAGGCACCAGCCGAGCGCGAAGCGAGTGAGACGGCGAGCGCGACCACGGACAGAGCGGCGAGCCGCTGAGCGGGCGAGAGGCCGGGTCCCCGGCGGGGAACCGGAGACCGGCAGGTGGCCGGGGAAGCGGGAACCGGCCGCGGAGTGAGTGAGAGGGCGAGTGCGGCCGAGGACCCTTCGGCGGGGGCCGTCACGCCGTCGGCGGATCAGGGACAAGTGCGTGTCGGCGACGCGCCGTGTTCGTGACGCGGGAGTAGGGGCGACGGGCCCTCCGCGGGCGCGATCGCGCGTGGGCGGCGGAGTGCGAGCGGCAGATCGCGGAAACCGAGCGGCGTGGGGCCGCGCCGGGCGGTCCACCGACGCCGCCGAACGGCCTGACCAGGCTAAACCCTTGAATCAGGGGGCACCGGCGCGGCGCGGCCTTCGAACACATGGCCCGCTGTAAAGATCTTCGGCCGACCCTCGCGAGAGGACCATTTGCTACTTAGCGTGACGGTCATGGAACAGTCCGCAGCCCGTGCCCGTGGCATGGCGCAGGCAGCCCTCGCCATGGTCGCCACCGGAACCATCGCCGCCGTCGCGGCGGTGATCGTCCACTATCCCGTCTACGGCGGCCAGGCCATCCGCTATGCCGTGGCCACCGTCTTCCTCCTCGGTGTCGGCCAGTGGCGCAGGCGCCGCCGGGCGACGCGGTTCCCGTCCGTCGAGCCCGATGCCCTCCTCGTCCGGCCGACCGTCCGCGAAGGACTGCTGTTCGCCGTCCTGGCCGCCACCGGACTTGCGGGATTCAATCTCTGCGTCGTCGACGCGACGCACTACACCAGCCCCGCGACGATCGGCACGGTGATCGGATCCGCCCCGATCGTCTTCGCGCTCATCGGGCCCTTGATGGAACGTAGACGCCCGACCGCGCGGCTTGTCACCGCCGCCGTCATCGTCACGGTCGGCGCGGGGCTGACCAGCGGGCTGTGCGGAGACCGGCCGCTCGGCCTGGTGCTGGCCGTGGGCGCTCTCCTCTGCCAGGTGCTCTTCTCCCTGCTGGCCATCCCGCTGCTGCCGAAGTTCGGGCCGATCCTCGTGTCGGCGTACTCCTCGGCGGCGGCCGCGATGATCCTCTTCGCCATCGGCCTGGCCTTGGACGGCACCGCCGTCGTACGGCGTCCGAGCGTGAGTGAGGCCCTGAGCATCGGCTATCTGGCGACGTTCGTCGCCATCACCGCCTTCATCCTCTGGTACGACGCGATCAACCTGATCGGCGCGGACCTGGCCGGCCTGTTCTCCGGGCTGACCCCCGTGAGCGCCCTGGCCACCACGGTGTTCCTGGGCGTCCGCACGATCCGGCCGGCGGAGTTCGTCGGATCCGTTCTCGTGGGTCTGGGGGTGGTCCTCGGCGTGGCAGACCTGGGGGCGCGCCGCCCCCGCAGCGCACGCCCCGCGGCCTGAGCGTGATCAGCGGCCGGACCGTACGCCCCGCCGCCTGAGCCTGATCAAGGGCCGGACCGTACGCCCCCGAGCGGGCGCGTCGGGCACGGCCGGGACTCCGGCGCCGCCTCGTCGAGGGCGGCGCCGTGGTCGTCGCAGCGGATCAGCGGATCGGCCACTCGCGGTTGATGTTCCGCAGCACCAGCAGGAGCAGGCTCACGACGATGCCGGCGACGAACGCCACACCGACGATGGCGAGCACGATGTAGAAGATGCTCGGGTGGTGGAACGTTCCCGCTGGCCCGGCATAGACGTTGAGCAGCATGTCTTCCCCCTTTTGCCGTCATACCTCCGCCAGCGCGCCAGGGCAAGGGGCGCTCCGCACCGAGGCGCGTTCGGCACCGCCGGCACGCCGCTCTAGTCTTGGTGACCACACCCATGACCGCGTCATCAGCGAGGACGTCGATGCCCGAATTCGCCTTCACCGAGCTTCTCCCCCAGGGCCCGGACGAGACCGAGTACCGCCTGCTGACGAGCGACGGGATCAGCGAGTTCGAGGCAGGTGGCCGCAGCTTCCTCCAGGTCGAGCCCGAGGTGCTCCGGCTGCTCACCGAGACCGCGATCCACGACATCTCGCACCTGCTCCGGCCCGCCCACCTGACCCAGCTCCGGAAGATCCTCGACGACCCGGAGTCGTCGCCGAACGACCGGTTCGTGGCCCTCGACCTGCTCAAGAACGCCAACATCGCGGCGGCCGGCGTCCTGCCCATGTGCCAGGACACCGGCACCGCGATCGTCATGGGCAAGCGCGGCCAGCACGTCCTGACCGACGGCGACGACGAACGCCACATCGCGCGCGGCGTGTACGACGCGTACACGCGGCTGAACCTCCGCTACTCCCAGATGGCGCCGCTGACCATGTGGGAGGAGAAGAACACCGGCAGCAACCTGCCCGCCCAGATCGAGCTGTACGCCGCGCCCGGCGAGGCGTACAAGTTCCTGTTCATGGCCAAGGGCGGCGGCAGCGCGAACAAGTCCTTCCTGTACCAGGAGACCAAGGCCGTCCTGAACCCGAACCGGATGCTGACCTTCCTGGAGGAGAAGATCCGGTCGCTGGGCACCGCCGCCTGCCCGCCGTACCACCTCGCGATCGTCGTGGGCGGCACGAGCGCCGAGTACGCCCTCAAGACCGCCAAGTACGCCTCCGCGCACTACCTCGACACGCTGCCGGCCGAGGGGAGCCCCACCGGCCACGGGTTCCGCGACCTGGAGCTGGAGCAGCAGGTCTTCGAGCTCACGCAGAAGCTCGGGATCGGCGCACAGTTCGGCGGTAAGTACTTCTGCCACGACGTCCGCGTGGTGCGGCTGCCGCGCCACGGCGCGTCCTGCCCGGTGGCGATCGCCGTGTCCTGCAGCGCCGACCGGCAGGCCCTCGCGAAGATCACCCGGGATGGCGTCTTCCTCGAGCAGCTCGAACCCGACCCGGCGCGGTACCTCCCCGAGACCACCCACGACGACCTCGAGGGCGACGTCGTCCGCGTCGACCTGAACCGCCCGATGGACGAGATCCGCGCCGAACTCGGCCGGTACCCCGTCAAGACGCGGCTCTCCCTGACCGGGCCGCTCGTCGTCGCCCGGGACATCGCCCACGCCAAGATCAAGGAGCGGCTGGACGCCGGCGAGCCGATGCCGCAGTACCTCCGCGACCACGCCGTCTACTACGCCGGTCCGGCCAAGACCCCGGAGGGGTACGCGAGCGGGTCGTTCGGCCCGACGACGGCCGGCCGGATGGACTCCTACGTCGAGCAGTTCCAGGCCGCCGGGGGCTCCTTCGTCATGCTCGCCAAGGGCAACCGCAGCAAGCAGGTGACCGAGGCGTGCAAGAAGCACGGCGGCTTCTACCTCGGGTCGATCGGCGGCCCGGCCGCCCGCCTGGCCCAGGACTGCATCAAGAAGGTCGAGGTGCTGGAGTACCCCGAGCTGGGCATGGAGGCGGTCTGGAAGATCGAGGTCGAGGACTTCCCGGCCTTCATCGTCGTGAACGACAAGGGAGACGACTTCTTCGCCGACACGACCGGGCCGCTGCTGACCATCGGGCGGCGCTGACGCGCCCGCGGCCGTCGTCCGGCGCGCTCTCCGGGGCGCGCCGGAGTGCGTCGCCGGCGCGTCGAGAGGATCATCCGCCGCCGCCGCGTGCTTCCTCGACTTAACGGCCGGGCTCGTCCTCGCCGGCGTGTGCGACGCGGCGGGGTACAGGCGGCCTCGGGCCGCGGCGGCAGGCGGCTGAGAAGGGGGCCGCTGCGACCGGCGGGGGCGCTGACGCGCTCCGGGGAGGGCGGCGGCTACTTGACCGTGACCTTCTTGCCGCCGCCTTTTCCCCTGCCCCTGCCCTTGCCGTTGCCCTTGTTGCCGGCCGGGCCATTGCCGGTCTTGGCGGCCTTGGTCGTCGGGGCGGTCACGGCCGGGCTCGTCCTCGCCGGCGTGTGCGACGCGGCGGGGTGACTGGGCGGCGGGGTACGGGCGGCCTCGGGCCCTGGCGGCAGCCGGCCGCCGGGGTGGAGGCTGGGGGTGCCGCGGTGCGGCGAGGTGACGGTGCCGTTGCCGGGAGCCGGCTGCTTCTCCTTCTCGTCGGATCCGGAGCCGACCGTTGCCGTGACCGCCACCGCCACCGCGGCCGCGGCGAACGCGACGGCGGCCAGGGTCGGCACCACCGGCCGCCGCGTGTGGCGGATCTCGGTGGGCGTCGTGACATCGCCCCCGAGCCTCGCCAGCAGCTCCGCGGTCCGCGGCCGTTCCGCCGGGTCCTTCGCCAGCGCCTCCGCGACCAGAGGGCGGAGCGGCTCGTGCAGCCCGTCGAGGTCGGGTGGATCGTGGATCGTCCGCCCCGCCACCTCGTCGCCGTCACCCTCGCCGAACGGGTTGCGGCCCGTCCCGGCGTAGGCCACGAGGCAGCCCCAGCCGAAGACGTCGGACGCGCTGGTCGCGGGCCGCCCGGTCAGCCGCTCCGGCGGGATCCAGCCGGGGCTGCCCATCACCACCCCGTCCTTCGTGGGCCCGCCCGACGCGGGGAGGCGCTGCGCGATGCCGAAGTCGATGATGCGCGGCCCCGTCGGGGTCAGCAGCACATTGGCCGGCTTGAGGTCCCGGTGCACCAGGCCGGCCCCGTGGATCGCGGCCAGCGCCCGCGCGACGCCGGTGGCGAGCGCGCGCAGCTGCTCGGATCGCAGCGGGCCGTCGGTGTCGACGATGTGCGCCAGTGAGGGACCATCGACGTACTCGGTGATCAGGTAGGGCGGCCTCTCGGCGGTCCCGTCGGCGAGCACCCGTGCCGTCCAGCCGGCCGGGACCCGCCGCGCGCAGTTCGCCTCGCTCTGGAAGCGGAGACGCACGTCGGGGTCGTCGGCGTCCTCGGGGCGCGCTGTCTTGACCGCGACGAGCCTGCCCTTCTCGTCGCGTCCCAGGTAGACGACGCCCATCCCGCCCGAGCCCAGCCTCGCGACGAGGCTGTGTCCCCCGATGGACACGGGGTCGTCGATCTCGAGCGGCAGCACACCGGAAGCGACGACCGTGGGTCCGCCGAGCCCCGAAGCCGAAAAGGTTTCCATCCCCACGCCTCTTCCGATGGCGTCGACACAAGACCTGCCTGTCAGCTCCGATCTTGCAGCGGTGCCGACCTGAGTGCAAGATCACGGTAAGGATCCGCGTGCCGCGACCGGCACACGCGGGTATCTTGCGCTTCGTGGCCGAGTCCCGGGATCGCTTGCTCTCCGGTCGTTACCGGCTGATCGAGGAGATCGGCCGAGGCGGCATGGGCACGGTCTGGTGGGCGTACGACGAGACCGAAGAGCGTGAAGTCGCTGTCAAGGAGGTCCACCTCCCGCCCAGCCTGCGGCCCCGGGAACGGATCAACCTCATCAAGCGGACGAACCGCGAGGCGATGTCCGCGGGCCGGCTGGACCACCCGAACCTCATCGCCATGTACGACGTGGTGGTCGAGGACGACCGCCCATGGCTGGTCATGGAGTACGTCGCGGCCCGGTCGCTGGAGGACGTCTTCGTCGACGACGGCCCGATCTCCCCCGTACGCGTCGCGGAGATCGGCCGGCAGCTGCTCGACGCGCTGCGGGCGGCGCACGAGGCCGGCATCGTCCACCGTGACGTCAAGCCCAGCAACGTCCTGCTGGAGACCTCCGGGCGGGTGGTGCTGACCGACTTCGGCATCGCGACGTACGACGGCGCCACGACGCTCACCCAGTCGGGCACGTTCATGGGCTCGCCCGCGTACGTCGCGCCGGAGGTGGCCCGGGGCGAGCGGGCGTCGCCGGCGTCCGACCTGTGGTCGCTCGGTGCCACCCTCTACGCCGCCGTCGAAGGACGGCCCCCGTACGACTTCGAGACGGCCATGGCCACCCTCAGCGCGCTCGTCACCGCGGAGCCCGACCCTCCGGTGCGCGCCGGGCCGCTGCGCCCGCTGCTCGAGGGACTCCTGCAGAAGGACGCGGCACGGCGGCTCACCTCCGAACGCGCCGCCACCCTGCTGGCCGCCTCCGCGGCCCCACCGCTGCCGCCCCGGCCCGCCGAGTCCTCGCGGGCGCGGTCGAGCCGGCGGGCCAGTCACGAGTGGTCGAGCCGGGAGCTGTCCGGCCCCCGTCGGCCCGGACGGGCCCAGCCCGCGCCTCCCGGTCTCGGCCGCTCCGGACGATCCCGGTCCGTACCGCCCGACCTCGACCGCTCGCGACGATCCGAGCCGCCCCCTCCCGGCGTCGATCCGTCGCAGCGATCCGAGCCCCGTCCCGGCCACGACCCGTCACGGCGACCCGAGCCCCCTCCCAGCCGCGACCCGTCGCAGCTGTCCCAGCCGCCCCCTCCCGGCCACGACCCATCACGGCCGTCCCAGCCGCCCCCTCCCGGCCACGACCCATCACGGCCGTCCCAGCCGCCCCCTCCCGGCCACGACCCATCGCAGCCGTCCCAGCCGGCTCCTCCCGGCCACGACCCATCACGGCGATCCGAGCCGACTCCGCCCGGCCTCGGCCCGTCGCGGCGGTCGGGGCGGACTTCCCCTGGCCTCGACCGGTCCGGGTCCGCCCAGGGCACCCCGCCCGGCTTCGGGCGGTCCGGCCAGAACCGCACGCGACAGGACCGTGCGGCGGGCGAAGGGACGCAGGGCGGACCGGCGGAACGACCGCCGGCGCGGCAGACGGCCGGATGGCTGCCGACTCCGCGGCCGGAGGTCTCCGAGGCGCCGGGTTCGGGATCGGCACGGCGCCGACGGCTGCTGGACCGGCCGGGCATGCTCCCCGCCTTGACCGCCGCCGTGCTGGCGCTCGCGGTCGGGGCCGGCGTGTTCGCCGGGCTCAACGGCTGGGGTGCCGGCCGCCGTGAAGCGCCGGACGGCCGTGCGCCCGCCGTCGGCACGTCGGCGCCGAGCACCCCCTCCGCCGGGTCCTCCGCGCCGCCTCCTGTCTCCGCGCGGTCGCAGGGCGTCCTGCCCGCCACTCTGCTGGACGCGTCGGACCGGCCGGTGTCGCGCCGGGTCGCGAAGAAGAGCGGCGCCTGGCCGGGCACTTCGGCCATCACGCTCAGCGTTCCCGACCACGGTCGCCGCATCGGTGTCCTCGTCGTCTGCCGGTCCGGTGCCCGCCGGCTGTCCTTCACGGCCTACGCGCTGGGCGCCCCTGGCCGGACGGTGAGCGGCGACTGCACCGCGAGCGGGCACCGGATCACGATGCCGGCCGCGCTGAGCCTTCCCGCCGGCACCTCCCGCGCCCGGATCCGAGTGCGCCTGGGCCGCGGTCCGGAGGCCACCACCGGCCCGATCGAGTGGCTCGTCGGAGCGTACGAGTCCCTGGCGCGCTGAGCCCCCCGCGCACCGCCACCGCCGAGCGCCAGGACCCGTCGGGCGTACGACTCTCCGGCACGCTAGCGGCTCCCCACGCCGCCACCACGAAGCACCGAGACTCGCCGGAGCGTACGAACCCCTCGCCCGCTGAGGCCGCCCCGCTGCGCCGCCACCGCCGAGCGCCGGGACCTGTCGGGCGTACGAGTCTCCGGCGCACTGAGGCCTCGCCGGCACGAAGCGCCGGGACTCATCGGGACGTACGAATCCCTCGCTCGCTGGAGCCTTCCCGGCACCGCGCCATGGAGCGCCGGGTCTCGCCGGAGCGTACGAGGATCCCTCGCTCGCCGGTGCCCAGGGTGCCCCGCCGATCCATGGAATGCCGTCGTCTCTAAAGTCGGTAGCGACGGGGACGAAGCGACCGGCTCGGGAGAGGGCGATGAGCGAAGAGCAGGAGTTCCGGATCGAGCACGACTCCATGGGGGAGGTACGCGTGCCCGCGTGGGCGAAGTGGCGGGCCCAGACCCAGCGGGCGGTGGAGAACTTCCCCATCTCGGGGCAGCGGCTGGACCGCGCGCACATCGCCGCGCTCGGCCACATCAAGGCCGCCGCCGCCAAGGTCAACGCCGAGCTCGAGGTGGTCGACAAGGGGATGGCCGACGCGATCGCGGAGGCCGCCCTAGAGGTCGCGGGCGGCGAGCACGACGCGCACTTCCCGGTCGACGTGTTCCAGACCGGGTCCGGCACCTCGTCGAACATGAACACCAACGAGGTCATCGCCACGCTCGCCCAGGAGCGGCTGGGCCGGCCCGTGCATCCCAACGACCACGTCAACGCCTCGCAGTCGTCCAACGACGTGTTCCCCTCGTCCATCCACGTCGCGGCGACCGGCCTGGTCGTACAGGAGCTCATCCCCGCCCTGTGTCACCTCGAGGGTGCGCTGGACCGCAAGGCCGGGGAGTTCGCGTCCGTGGTGAAGGCGGGGCGGACGCACCTGATGGACGCCACCCCGGTCACGCTGGGCCAGGAGTTCGGCGGCTACACCGCTCAGGTGCGGTACGGCGTCGAGCGGCTGGAGGCCGTGCTGCCGCGGCTCGCCGAGCTGCCGCTCGGGGGCACGGCCGTGGGCACCGGCATCAACACCCCAGCGGGCTTCGCGGAGCGCGTCATCGCCGAGCTGGCGCGGGCCACGGGCCTGCCGCTCACCGAGGCCCGGAACCATTTCGAGGCGCAGGGGGCGCGCGACGCCCTCGTGGAGACCAGTGGCGCGGTCAAGACGATCGCGGTCGGCCTGACGAAGATCGCCAATGACCTGCGCTGGATGGGTTCGGGGCCGCGTGCGGGGCTGGGCGAGATCCGGCTGCCCGACCTTCAGCCCGGCTCGTCGATCATGCCGGGCAAGGTGAATCCGGTGATCCCCGAGGCGGTGTGCCAGGTCGCCGCGCAGGTGATCGGCAATGACGCCGCCATCGCGTTCGGCGGCGCGGCGGGCAACTTCGAGCTCAATGTGATGCTGCCGATGTTCGCCCGCAACCTCCTGGAGTCGATCCGGCTGCTGGCGAACGTCTCCCGGCTCTTCGCCGACCGGTGCGTCGACGGCATCGAGGCCGACGTGGACCGCTGCCGCGAGTACGCCGAGTCGTCGCCGTCGATCGTCACACCGCTCAACCGCTACATCGGCTACGAGGAGGCGGCGGCCGTCGCCAAGCAGGCGCTGCGCGAGCGCAAGACCATCCGCGAGGTCGTCCTCGAGCGCGGGCACGTCGACGCGGGCCGGTTGACGGTCGAGCAGCTCGACGCCGCTCTCGACGTTCTGGCGATGACCCGTCCCGCCGGTTCTTGACCGCTTTCCGGCCGGCCCGTCCCAGGGCCGGCCGGGAAGGGACGCCTGGATCAGTACCAGCCGGCGGAGCCCGAGTGGCCCAATGCCGCGCAGGGATTTCCGTACCGGCTCTGGATGTAGCCGAGGCCCCACTTGATCTGGGTGGCCGCGCTGGTCTTCCAGTCCGCCCCGGCGGTGCGCATCTTCGCCGCCGGGAGGGCCTGCGGGATGCCGTACGCGCCCGACCACGGGTTGCGGGCGCGGTGGTTCCAGCTGCTCTCGTGCATCCACAGCCGGTCCAGGCACTGGTACTGCCGGTACGACCAGCCGTGTTCGACGAGGAACGGCAGGGCGAGGATCCTGTTGCGCTCGGTGATGGTCAGCTCCGGCGGCCGGGGCGGCACCATCGCGGGCCACGCGTGGGCGGTCACGGCGCTGCGGGCGGGTGACTCCCCCGCCAGGCCGGTGATGAGGGCGGCGGCGCTGCCGAGCGCGGCCACGCTACTCCGGGAGAGTCCCGTCAGTTTGAGATCCAAGTCGGCTCTTCCGTCAGCCGGAGCGCCGGTCGCGCTCCGCGCAGGCCTTCACTCCGCCGTTCGGCTGCCTGAGGGCGACCGGGCCGTCGGACGGCGGCCCCCTCAGGGGCCGCCGTACGCGAGGTCTCGCGCTTCGGAGTGACGGTGACGGTCCGTCATCGGCGATGAACGGTCTGTCACCACGCCATGACACGTTCCGTGCCGCGCGCGGTTCGACACCGCTCCCGGCCGCGTTTGTGCCGTTGTTTTACCGACTTCTTGCCGCCGATCAAGAGTGTCGGGGTGAATCGGCGGCCTTTGGCCTCAGTAGTAGCCGTGGTGGCGCGAATACGACCAGGCGCCGCACGTCGTCTTGTAGCGGCCCTTGATGTACTTCAGACCCCATTTGATCTGGGTCGCCGGGTTCGTCTGCCAGTCCTTGCCGACGGTGCGCATCTTCTTTCCGGGCAGTGCCTGCGGGATGCCGTAGGCACCCGACCAGGGGTTGTGCGCCCGGTGGTTCCAGTTGCTCTCGCGGTCCCACAGCTTGGCGAGGCATTTGAACTGCGCGGCGTACCAGAGGGAGGAGCGGCGAGGCCAGCGCTTCTTCAGGAGCGGCTTGGCGATGCGCTGATTCCGCTGCTTGCGGCTCAGCTTCTTCTGCGCGCTGACGGCGACGACGCGTTCGGCCGCCGTGGTCGGCGACGCGGCCTGGACCGGTGCCTCGGCGGCGAGGCCGATGGTGAGGCACATGCCGAGTGCGAGTGCTCCGGCCTTGACCGCGGAGAGCCCACGTGGGCGCTTGGGGAACAATAAGGACCTTTCATCGGCCGGCGCGCCGGTCGCGCGACGAGCGGTGTCCGCCTCGGCCGGAGCTGCCTTCGTGGAGCGAGGGTGAAGGCGACCGGGCGACCGGGCGGCGTCCCGGTGGGACGCCGTGTCCGGCCGTGGGGAACGGCCGGGCATCCGGGGCGGTGCGGCGGTGATCCGCCGCGTTCGGCTCCCGCAGGGTGTCTCACGACCCACGGGAAGGCCCGGCGGCCGGTGGCCGCCGGGCCGGAGAGGGTCTGTCAGTACCAGCCGGTGGACTGGGAGTGGCCCCAGGCGCCGCAGGGCGTGCTGTAACGGCTCTTGATGTAGCCGAGGCCCCACTTGATCTGGGTGGTGGCGTTGTTCTGCCAGTCGGACCCGGCGCTGGCCATCTTCGAGCCGGGAAGCGCCTGCGGGATGCCGTACGCGCCCGAGGGGTTCGCCGCGTGGGTGTTCCAGCCGCTCTCGCGGTTCCACAGGTTGACCAGGCAGCCGAACTGCGAGCTCGGGCTCCAGCCGAAGCTCGACAGCATCGACCGGGCGATCTTCTGGGCCTCGCCGGCCGGAACCGGGTCGCCGGCGCCTCCGCCTCCGCCTCCGCCGCCCGAGCCCGGGTCGGTGGTCGGCGTCTTGGTCGGGATCGGCTCGCCCTTCGCCAGCAGCTTCGGCCGGTCGTTCTCGTCGCGGGCGGCGCGAAGGGCGCGCTGCTTCAGCACCTTTTGGCGCTGGCTCTCGATGTTCTTGCGCTGCGCGTCCGTGAGCGGAGCCGGCTGCTGCGCCTGGGTCTGCACCGAAGTGGACGGGTCGGCGGCCTTAGCGGTGGGCTTGGAACCACCGCCGCCGGTGAGGGCGAACGCGGCGGTGCCACCGCCGACGACGACGGCCGCGGCCGCGGCGATCGCGCCGATCTTGAGGAGCTTGTTCGAGGAGCGGGAGTTGCGGCGCATCGACTCGAACTCGTCGTCTCCGGAGCCAGAGGGGGTCGGCGGCGGACCGCCGGGAGGGGGAGCGCCGAAGTCGTGGCGGGTGGCCTCGAATTCGTCCTCACGGGCGGTTTCGGCCATCCCGGGGACGGGCATGGCGGAAGTGGCACCCGAAAGATCAGGCCGCTCAGGCTCCGGCGCGATGGGAGTACCCGCCACCTTCACGTCCTCGGACGAGGGCTGGTTCTGGGGGAAACGAGCGTCGTCCCACGGCCCGTGAGGCTCCGTGCCGTCTTGTCGATCGTCTCGCCCAGGGGACCCGAAACGGTCTCCGTACAAGGCGGTCCTTCCGACGGTCGCACGCGCATGGGCACGCGTACGAATGCCTTCACCCCGGTGCCGTCGTCGTGCTCACGGCACCCTGGGCGGGACAGCCTCTCCCGGAACATGGCGTACGGGGGGTCACGCCGGGGACCGGGGGGTGTCCCGCAGGAGTGCTTACGGCGGACAACACTGCATTAAGACGGGGGGTACTCCGCAACCGGAACAGCGTGACCGATCTCACGACTAATCGCGTCACACTGGGCACAGACCCCCGAATGTGCACTCCTAGCAGGGTTTTCCGAAGTGCCACTATCGTTATGTGATGTTGGTCACACCATGACAGTGGTCATTCAAGTGACTCCGGCACGTGACGAAAAAGGGCTCCCCCGATCGGATCGAGGGAGCCCCGTACGCCGTACGCGGATCAGACGCCGACGTCGCCGAGCGTCTCGGTGACGAGAGCGGCGATCGGCGAGCGCTCGGACCGGGTGAGGGTCACGTGCGCGAACAGCGGGTGGCCCTTGAGCTTCTCGACCACCGCGACGACGCCGTCGTGCCGGCCGACCCGCAGGTTGTCCCGCTGGGCGATGTCATGGGTGAGCACCACGCGCGAGCCCGTGCCGATGCGCGAGAGCACGGTGAGCAGCACGCCGCGTTCGAGGGACTGCGCCTCGTCGACGATCACGAAGGAGTCGTGCAGCGAGCGGCCGCGGATGTGGGTCAGCGGAAGCACCTCGAGCATGCCCCGGTCGAGGACCTCCTCGACGACCTCCGGCGTCGTCATCGCGGACAGGGTGTCGTACACCGCCTGCCCCCACGGCGACATCTTCTCGTTCTCCGTGCCGGGGAGGTAGCCGAGCTCCTGCCCGCCGACGGCGTACAGCGGCCGGAACACCACGACCTTGCGGTGGCTGCGGCGCTCGAGGACGGCCTCCAGGCCCGCGCACAGCGCCAGCGCGGACTTGCCGGTGCCGGCCCGCCCGCCGAGCGAGATGATGCCGATCTCCTCGTCCGTCAGCAGGTCCAGTGCCACCCGCTGCTCCGCCGACCGTCCGCGCAGGCCGAAGACCTCCCGGTCGCCCCGGACGAGGTGCACCGACTTGTCGGGCATCACCCGCCCGAGCGCGGAGCCGCCCGCCGAGATCAGCCGGAGACCCGTGTGGCACAGCAGCTCCCGCGCCTCCTCCAGGTCGAGCCGGCCGTTGTCGTACAGATCCTCCAGCTGCTCGGAGCCGATCTCGAGCTCCGCCATGCCCGTGTGGCCGGTCTCGACCACCGACTCGGCGCGGTACTCCTCCGCCGCGAGGCCGACCGACGCCGCCTTGACCCGCAGCGGCAGGTCCTTGGACACGAGCACGACGTCGTGGCCCTCGTGGGACAGCGACAGCGCCACCGAGAGGATCCGCGTGTCGTTGTCCCCGAGCCGGAATCCGGCCGGCAGGACGGACGGGTCCGAGTGGTTGAGCTCGACTCGGACCGTTCCACCCTGATCACCGACGGGGAGCGGCTCGTCCAAGCGGCCGTGGGCGACCCGCAGGTCGTCCAGGGTGCGCAGGGCGTTCCGCGCGAAGTAGCCGAGCTCCGGGTGGTGGCGCTTGGCCTCGAGTTCGGTGATCACGACGATCGGGAGTACGACCTCGTGCTCGGCGAACCGGGTCAGCGCACCCGGGTCCGCGAGCAGAACGCTGGTGTCGAGGACGTACGTGCGCCGGGTGGCGGAAGGTGTGGCCACTCGTTCTCCTTCGGGCACCAACCCAGGCGAGTCGCCCGGGAGAGCGCCCTTTCCTCGGGGGGACCTGGTACGACGCTAGGCCGATGGAACCGCCCGAGAACAGATGCGCACCGATTCCTAACAGGGCCGTAACCGGCCTGTCGGGGACGCGTAACAGACGGTTCAGGAGCCGTAGCGCCGATGCCGCGCGGCGTAGGCACGAATCGCCCGCAGGAAGTCGACCTTGCGGAAGTCAGGCCAGAAGGCCTCGCAGAAGTAGAACTCCGAGTGGGCGCTCTGCCAGAGCATGAAGCCGGACAGGCGTTGCTCTCCCGACGTACGGATGACGAGGTCCGGGTCGGGTTGGCCGCGGGTGTACAGATGCTCCGCGATGTGCTCGACATCGAGGATCTCGGCCAGTTCCTCGATGCTGGTGCCCCTGCTGGCGTGCTCGTGCAGGAGTGAGCGCACCGCATCAGCGATCTCACGTCTACCTCCATACCCAACCGCGACGTTCACAATCAGACCAGGAGCGTCAGATGTGCTTTCGGCGGCCTGCTTCAGCACACGTGCGGTTTTGTCGGGCAGGAGGTCGAGCGCGCCAACAGGCTGGACGCGCCAGCCCTGGCCGGCCAGTCCCTCCACGGTGTTCTCGATGATCCCCAACAGCGGATCCAGCTCCTCCGCCGGGCGGGAGAGGTTGTCCGTCGACAGCAGCCACAGGGTGACCACCTGGACGCCCGTCTCCTGCGACCACTGGACCAGTTCGGAGATCTTGTCGGCGCCCCGCTGGTGGCCTCTGGCGACGTCGTTGAGGCCCATCGACCGCGCCCACCGGCGGTTGCCGTCGAGGATCACGCCGATGTGCCGCGGTGTGGTGTCGGGGCTGAGCCTCGTCTCGAGCCGTCGCTCGTAAAGCTTGTAGACCAGGTCTCGCAAGCCCATATGCCGCACCTTCTTCATCGACGCCAGGGGGGATCAGCAGTCAATTATCGCCCCGGAGGGCGCATGCCGGGCGCGTACCGGTGAACTCGCGAAGACGTCTCGGTAATCGGCGCCCACCCGGCGCGCCTCGTACACCAGGACCGCCAGGAAGTCGGCGAGTTCCTCGGAGGTCAGGACGGCGCGCACGCCGTGGCCGTCCGAACCCCAGGCCTCCACGACGGCCCTGCGGGACCGCCGCCACTCTCCGCCGCGGTCCCCCGGGCCGGACAGCCAGGTGCAGGACGTGCGGAGCGTGCAGCGGAGCTCGCCCGCGCCGGCCGTGTCCGTGCGTTCCCGGCGCCGGAACGCGAAGAGCTCGGGTTCGCGGGAGACGAGCCGGTCCCGTCCCGGCGTGCCCGAGTCCGCGGGGACCGGATCGGGGAAGCGGTCGTCCTCGTCGGGCCAGGAGCGGGCCTCCGGCGAGCCGTCGACGCGCGCGGCGGTCACCCGGCGGGCGAGCGTGGCCAGGAAGTACCCGCAGCGCTCGCCCACCGCGCCGAACGACCGCCCGTCGCGCCGGAGTTCGAGCGTCACCTCGTACGGGGTGCCGCCCCGGTCCCGGGCCGGGACCATGATCACCTCGAGCTGTGATCCGTCGACGCAGCGTAGTTCTGCCACATGGGTAAGCGTAGATTGCTGTTTTGGAGCAAATCGAGAGCTCGCGGGATACTTGACCGGACGTTCAATCTGACTTCGCGCCATCGGCGGTTGTGAAACGTCGGAGGCGGGTGCACTGCGGCCGACCGTGAAACGCCCCGGCGGCGGCGCTCCGCCACCGGGGCCACCCATCCCCGGGATTGGTCAGCCGATCGATTTGACGATCGCCTCGTCCAGGCCGGCGAAGGACGAAAGGTATTCCCGCCGCTCCGCTTTCAAACGCTCGACCATGGCGTCGTACTCCTCCATCCGGCCCTGCCGCTCGTACAGCCGCCGGGGCTGGAGGATCTCGAGGTCGTCGACGCCCGGCAGGGACGACGCGATCTCGTACCCGAAGTCGGGGTCGTCCTCCCACTCGATCGTGTCCTGCACGATGGCCTGCACGATCGCCGACGAGTGCGGGATCGTCACCTTCTTGGCGCGGTCGTCGCCCTCACCGCCGCCGACGCGGCCGGTGTTGAGCACGAACACCTTCAGCTCGTGGCTGTCGAGCAGCTCGAGCATCCGGTTGCCCATGTCGGCCATGTCGCGGGGGAAGAACGGGTTGGTGCCGGGCACCCGCAGGAACCTGCCCTCCTCGTCCTTGCCGCCGGCGCTCGTGCCGGTCGTCTCGCCGAGCATGAAGTACGCGGCCGCCTGCGCGCGGTCGAGCCGGGCCACGCCCGGGACGATGTTCTCGTTGCGGTTGAGGATCAGCAGGAACTCGGCGGGCTCCACCTGGTCGGCCGGCCACGGGTCGACGTACTTGAACGGCCAGGTGGTCCGCCCGTTCTTGGTGTAGGAGGTGTCGAAGAAGTCGACCTTGCCGCCGGCGTCGACCGAGACGTTCTCAAGATAGGCGTCGGGCTTCACCGTGGCGTTGTAGATCGTCGGCTCGAATTTCGGGTCCAGGCCGAATGTCTTGGCGAAACAGCCGTTCTCGGTGGTGTAGACACGACCTTCCGGCATCAAGGCGAGGAAGTCGTCCTGGACCGGCTTACTGCCGAGCTGGGTGGTGAAAGTCGTCGTCGTCTTGCCCGTGCCGGACAGGCCGACGATGAGGACCGTCTTGTTGTCACCGCCCACCGGGATCACTTTGCAGCCCGCGTGCAGAGAAAGACCGCCGCGCTCATAAACGATGTTGTTCCACATCCGCAGGCCGCCCTTCTTGGACTCCCCGAAGTAGTCCGAATTGAAGACCCGCGTGATGTTCGCATTGAGGTCGACCGCGATGAGCCGGTCGTTGGGATAGCCCTCCATCGGGAGGTTCGGGGTGTACACGACGGTCGTGTCGGGGTCCCAGGTCGCCGGGTCGTAGTCCTCCCCGGCCGGGTAGTAGAGCTGCTTCTGCATCCCGGCGATGTTGGCGTTCGCGGCGTCGATGACCAGCCGCGCCTTCGTGCGGAAGGCGAGGTCGCTGCCGATGTACCCGTCCACCACGACCACGTCCTGCCCTGCGAGGTGGGCGTCCTGGGCGGCCGCGACGCGGTCGTACTCGTCGCGAGTGATCGTCTGCTTGGTGGTGTTGGTGGAGTCCTCGACGATGTAGGTGGACTTGGCGCTCCGGCTGTCCACCCGCGCCTTCACCACCACGTTGCCGAACTCGGTCAGCCGGGAGTTGGGCATCTTCTCGGTGAGTTCACGCAGTCGGGCCGCGGTCGGATTCCACTCGACGGACCTGGCCTTGACCTCGTACGCCACGATCGCTCCTTCGCACGGGGACACCCGATGGGTTGTTGGTCGGGATTTCGTGAGTGTACCCACGTACGGCATTTTGAACATCCCCCCGTCAAGCACTTGTCAGCGGAGGGAAGGTCGTTTATGGCGAATTGGTATAGACCTTTGGATTAGACCACTGGATTAGACCTTTGGTCTGGACCGAACAGCATCTCTTGATCGGCCTTCTCGACAATTCCTCGTTGTTTCACGCGTGTTTCGGACTTTCTCGAATGCGGAGGCCGTTGGGCGCGCCTCGACAGTCTCAGGCAGAGGCGCGCACGCGCCGCCGGCGCCCCGCGCCCGCCCGGCGTCAGGCCTGGGACCGGCGCCCCGTCAGACCTGAGGGCCGGCGGCCCTCGCCCGCTCTACATGCAACAGCGCGTCACGCAACTCGGCCAGCCACTCGTCGGCGTTCTTCCCGACGAGACGGACGCACCAGGCGAGCGCGTCGCTACGGCTGCGCGCCACCCCGGCGTCGACCAGCGTGTCGAGGACGCGGCGCTCGGACTGGCGGAGGCGGGTCATCACCGGCACGGACAGCGTGGTGAACATGACCTTCTCGTCGCCGCACTCCACACCCCAGGAGACCTTGCGGGCGAAGCGGTGCTCGGCCTCGCGCGCGATGTCGATCCGCTGATCACGAGTCTCCTCGCGGAAGCGCTGGATCTGCCCGGCGACGGCCTCCGCCCGCTCGGCGTCGGACGCACCCTCGGCGAGCTCCGGCTCGGTGAGCCGGCCGATGACGCTGATCTCCTCCCGGTCGAGGACGACGCGGGGCGGGCCGTCGAACCAATCCTCGGGCAGCCGGCCGGAGAACCACCCGCGGAGCTTCTCTTCCGCAGCTTCTGTCGTAGTCATGTAATCATGATTACACGGTATCGAGGCCGCGCCAAGGGGCACGACGGGTTGACAACAACTCGCTTTTGACAGTTACTCTCTTTTCATAGGAAGAATCATTGAGGAGAAGCTGTCATGACCTCTCTCGGATCCCGGCGGTGGTGGGTGCTCGGCGCGCTCGTCGTCATCCTCCTCGCCGTCAGCCTCGACCTGACCGCGCTCAACATCGCCCTCCCGACCCTCTCCGTCCAGCTGCACGCCGGCACCAGCGCGCTCCAGTGGATCGTCGCGTCGTACACCCTCGTCTCCGCGACCCTCCTCATCCCGGCCGGCCTGATCGGCGACCGGTACGGCCGCAAGAAGACGCTGCTCGCCGGTCTGGCGCTGTTCCTGGCCGGCTCGGTGCTCGCCACGCTCGTCTCCAGCCCCGCCGGCCTGATCACCGCCCGTACGCTCATGGGCGTCGGTTCGGCGGCCATCACGCCGCTGGCCATGTCGGTGCTGCTCGTCGTCTTCCCGCCCGATGAGCGGCCGAAGGCGCTCGCCGCGTGGGCCGGCGCGTCGTTCCTGGGCCTGCCGCTCGGCCCGATCATCGGCGGCTACCTGCTCGACCACTTCTGGTGGGGATCGATCTTCTTCATCAACATCCCCGTCTCGGCGGTGGCCCTGGTGCTCGGTCTCGTCCTGATCCCCGAGTCCCGGTCCGCCACGGCGCCCCGGCCGGACTTCGCCGGCCTCCTGCTGTCGACCGGCGGCCTGGTCGCCCTCGTGTACGGCACGATCCAGGAGGAGGACTACGGCTGGTCGAGCCCTGGCGTGTGGGGCGTGATGACCGCCGGCGCCGTCGCCCTCGTGGTCTTCGTGGTGTGGACCCGGCGCGTCCGCCACCCGCTGATCGACCTGAGCCTCTTCGCCGACCGGAGCTTCACCGGGGGCGTCGTTCCGGCCACGCTGATGACCTTCGCCATGTTCGGCGTGCTCTTCGTCGCCCCGCAGTACTTCCAGTCCGTCCTCGGGACGGACCCACTGGGATCCGGGGTCCGGCTCCTGCCCCTCATCGGCGGTCTGCTGGCGACCTCCCGGCTGAGCGCGCTGCTCGTCAAGCGGCTCGGCCCCCGCGTCACCATCGCCGCCGGCGGGCTGTTGATAGCCGCCGCGATGGTCGCCGGCGCCACCACCACCGCCGGATCGGGGTACGGCCTGGCCGCCGCCTGGCTGACCGTCGCGGGCCTCGGCATGGGCCTGATGCTGCCCGCCTCGATGACGGCGGCGATGAGCGCGCTGTCGGCCGAACAGGCGGGCGTCGGATCCGCCGTGCTCATGACCGTCCGGCTCGTCGGAGGGGCGTTCGGAGCCGCCGTCCTGGGCAGCCTGCTGTCCGGCGGCTACCGCGGGCACGTGGACGTGGCCGGGCTGCCGCCCGCGGCCGCCGATGCGGCGCGGGCCGGGGTCGGCGGCGGGCTCGCGGTGGCCGGGCGCCTGCACGACCCGCACCTGCTCCACTCCGCGCGGGCGGCGTTCACGCACGGCATGGACCTCACCCTTCTGGCGGGAACGGGGATCATGGTGGCCGCGGCGGTCCTCGCCGTCATCCTCCTGCCGCGCCGAGGTGCCACCGCCCCCCTGAGTAACGGACAATCGACACATGAGTACGTCTCCGCTTGAACGGTCGCTCGAACAACGCCTCGGCCTGCGCGAACGGAAGAAGCTGAAGACCCGGCGTTCCATCCAGGAGCACGCGCTCCGGCTCTTTCAGGAACAGGGGTACGACGCGACGACCGTCGAGCAGATCGCCGAGGCGGCGGAGGTCTCACCGAGCACGTTCTTCCGGTACTTCCCCACGAAGGAGGACACGGTGCTCACGGACGAGTACGACGAGTTGATCGTCGACGCCATCCGCGCGCTGCCGCCGGAGCTGCCCCCCGTGGAGGCGCTGCGCAACGTCATGCGCGCGATGGTCGACGAGATGGTGGCGACCGACCGGCAGCGGATGCTCGGCCGCACGCGGCTGATGCTGTCCGTCCCGGCTCTGCGGTCCCGGCAGTGGGACCAGACGAAGGTCAGCCAGCACGCGATCCTCGAGGTGCTCGCCGAGCGGCTCGGCCGGCCGACAAGCGACTTCGAGCTTCAGGCGTTCGTCGCGGCCGTCATCGCCGTCTGGGAGACGGCCATACTCGGCTGGGTGGAGGCCGACGGCAAGACCGACATCGTCGAGCTGCTCGACCGCGGCGTCGACTTCCTCATCGCGGGCTGCCCCCTGTGACACGCCGTGCGCCGCTCACGCGGCGTGCGGCGGGGTGTCACTTGGTGGCGGCGAGCTGGGGGTTGACGCGGATGGCGCCCCAGAAGTTGTTCAGGTAGACGTCCTGAATCTGGATCAGGGTGCCGGTGTGCCGCGCGACGACCATCTTGTTGTTGCCGAGGTAGATCGCGATATGCGAGACGCCGTTGAAGGTCGGGTCGTTCTTCCACGTCAGCAGGTCGCCCGGCTGGGCCTGGTTGTACGGCAGCCGCCAGCCGGTGAACGCCTGGATGTCGGCCGTGCGCGGCATCTTGATGCCGGCCTGGGCGAAGGCGTACTGCACGAGGCCGGAGCAGTCGTAGCCGCCTTCGCGGTCCGATTCGCCACCCCAGACGTACGGCATGCCGATCTTGGACTCGGCGGCCCGGATGACGGTGCTGACCTGCGTGGCGGTCAGCACGCGGCCGGGAGCGCCGCCGACGCCGCCGCCGGGCACGGTCGGGCCGTCGAACCGCGACTCGAGCGTGGCCATCTTGGTGCCCTTGGGCAGGAGCTTGGCCAGCTGCTTGCGGAGCTTGACGAGGTCCGCGCGAGGAGCGCTGACGAGCAGCGCGTTGCCGGACGGCATGCCGATCGTCTGCGCGGTGTAGTGCGACACCACCGCGTCGACCTGGTCGATGCCCATCGTGGCGTAGGCGCCGACGCGCACGGACGTCTGGTGGCTCTGGCCGCCGATCTGCGTCTGGGAGGCCAGCGGGATGCCGCCGTCCTGGCCCATCGTGAAGGAGATCGCGACGTCGCCGCCCGCGATGTTGTTCCACAGGGCGTCGGACTTGGCGCTCGCCTCGGGCGTGTAGGCACGGAACGTCGACGGCTCGACGCCCAGAACGCCCACGCGCTTGCCGCCCACGAGCGCACGCGCCGCGTCGACGACCTCCACGGCCTTGACGCCATTCGCCTGGCGGACCTTCTCGATGGCGTCCGCGGGAAGGGACTGCGGGGAGGCGATCAGGAGGTGCGGGGTGATGGTCTTCTGGAGCCCGGCCACCCGGTAACTCGTGCTGTCCGCCGCGGCGACATAGCGCCCCGCGGCGAGCTGCGCCACGGGTTTCAACGGCCCGGCCAGCACGATCGCGAAATCGGCGGCGATGGTGGTGGCCAGTGAAACACCCACGACCGTCGGCAGCATGCGGCGGCTCGCCCAGCGCACGGCGCCCTCCCTCGTCCCCAGTGCGTTGTACGACTATGACCTACGACCGCGATGGTCGTCCAGATGCCCACGCGCCTCGTCGGCCACTGTTGTCCGCCCGTTCGGCACGCCGTGCGGGCGCTCGTTCTGAGGTAACACTGCCGTAACCCAAAGATCAAGCCCGCATCGGAGCAATATTGACAGAGATTCCAATGAGTCCGGCCGCGAAATAGACGGAACACGACGTTATGGACCGGCCGGATCCACCCCCGGCCGTGATCAGCGCTTCGCGGCGGCCCGGATCTGCTCCTGCAGGGCGCCGACCTCCGTGACCGGAAGCCGGCACGTGAAGTCGCGGCAGACGTACGCGGCGGGCCTCCCGTCGACGGGCGTCCGGCCCTCCAGCAGCGGCACTCCGGTGCCGGCGGCAACGACCGCGGGCAGCGAGCCGAGCAGCGCCGCCCGGTGCAGCTCGCGCGTGCGCGGATCGTCCGCCGGGCCGACGATGGCGATCTCCAGCGGTCCGGCGACGACCGCCTCCGCCACGGCGAGCCCCCACCCGGCGAAGCGGGAGTGCTGCCGGGCGAGCGGCGTCACGGGACCGAGGGCCGCGAGGGCGGCCTCCCGGTGCCGGGCCGAGCCGGTGAGCGCGGCGTACGACAGCAGCGCACCCGCCGCCGCGAACCGGCCGGAAGGGGTGGCGTTGTCGGTGGGATCCTGCGGGCGCTTCCACAGGCGCTCGGCGTCATCGGCGGTGTCGTAGAAGCCGCCGTGCCCGTCGGCGAACCGCTCCAGGACGACGTCCAGGAGCTCTCCGGCGAACCGCGCGTGGGCCGCCTCGCCGGTCACGCCGTACAGCGCGATCAGCCCCTCGGCCAGGTCGGCGTAGTCCTCGAGGACGCCCGCGTTGGTCCCGGCCTCCCCCGCGCGCGAGGTGCGCAGCAGTCGCCTATCCCGCCAGTGCGTCTCCCGCAGCAGCCGGACCGCGTCCTCCGCCGCGGCGACGAGATCCGGCCGGTCGAAGTACGCGCCGCACTCCGCCAGCGCGGCGATCGCCAGGCCGTTCCAGGCGGCGACCACCTTGTCGTCGCGGCCCGGCGGGACCCGCCGGGACCGCACGTCCAGCAGCGCGGCCCGGATCCGCGCGTACCGCTCCTCGTCCTCGGGGTCCGCGCGCAGCTGCAGGACGGACGTGCCGTGCTCGAACGTGCCGGCGCCGGTCACCTGGAACAGCGCCGCCGCGTACGCCCCGTCGTCCTCGCCGAGGACCTCGGACAGTTCGCCGGGCGTCCAGACGTAGTACGCGCCCTCCTCGTGGCGGCCCTCGGCGTTCTCGCTGTCCGCGTCGAGGGCGCTGGCGAACCCGCCCTCCGGCGTACGCAGGTCCCGGAGCATCCAGTCGCACGTCTCCAGGGCGACGCGGCGGGCGAGCGGGCCACCGGACAGCCGCCACCAGTGCGCGTACACGCGCGCCAGCAGGGCGTTGTCGTACAGCATCTTCTCGAAGTGCGGCACGGCCCAGTGGGCGTCCACCGAGTAGCGGGCGAACCCTCCGCCGAGCTGGTCGTACATGCCGCCCCGCGCCATCGCCTCGAGCGTGCCCTCGGCCATCGCCAGGCCGTCGCCGCCCCGGGCGGCATGGCGGAGCATGAACTCCAGCACCATCGACGGCGGGAACTTCGGCGCCCCGCCGAACCCGCCATTCGCCCCGTCGTACGACCGCTCCAGGTCGCGTACGGCCGTGTCGAGCACCTCCGGCTCAGGGGCGCCCTCTCCCCCGATGGCGGCCTGGCCGGCGAGCGCGCCGACGACCTTCCGCCCCTGGGCGATCACGTCGTCGCGCTTGTCCCGCCAGGCCTGGTCGACCGCGCGCAGGAGCTGCTGGAAGTGCGGCCGGGGGAAGTAGGTGCCGCAGTAGAACGGCTCGCCGCCGGGCGTCATGAAGACGGTCATCGGCCAGCCGCCCTGACCCGTCATCGCCTGGGTGGCCTCCATGTAGACCGCGTCGACGTCGGGGCGCTCCTCGCGGTCCACCTTGACGCTGACGAACAGCTCGTTCATCAGCCGCGCCGTCTGCTCGTCCTCGAAGGACTCATGCGCCATCACGTGACACCAGTGGCAGGCGGAGTAGCCGACGCTCAGCAGGATGGGCACGTCCCTGCGCCGGGCCTCCTCGAACGCCTCGTCCCCCCACGGGAACCAGTGGACGGGATTGTCCGCGTGCTGCAGCAGGTACGGGCTCGTGGCGTCCTTCAGTCGATTCATCAATGGTCCCGCCGTCGATCGGTGCGTCCGGGTGTGGGCGCGCTCTCCACGGCGCGTCGCCCGTCGCGCGTTCAGTGCATCGTCCGTCCGCTCTTTCCGCGCGTCTCGCGCCTCGATGCGTCCCCTGCCCGGAGTGCGGGCCGTGAACCCACCGTATTGGTACGGCGTGGCGGGTTCACGGGCAGCGGGTCGTCAGAAGACTTAGTCTGTCGGCATAGTCCCGAACGTCGGAGGGCGCACAGTGGATCCGATATCGGTGTCGGCGCTCGTCACTCTCCTGTCGAAGATCTTCGACGGGACGACCGGCAAGGTCGGTGAGCAGCTCTGGGACAACCTGACCTCGGTCGTACGGCGCGCGTTCGGCCGCCGCAGCACGTCTGTCGAGGCCGCCAAACGCCTTGGAGAGCGCCCCGGCGACGCCGACTCGATCAGGTCCCTGGCCGAGGCCCTGGTCGCCGACTCGGCCCGCGACCCGCAGGGCGCGGTCCAGGTCCGCCACTGGGTGGCCCGGGCCGAGCGCGCGCTGGTCGACGCCGGGAGCATCAGCAACACCGTCACCGGCGACGTCCACGGCAATGTCGTCCAGGCTCGCGACATCCGCGGCGACATCACCTTCTAGAGCGTCGCGGCCGGCCGGTTCTAGAGCGTCGCAACCGGTTAGAGCGTCGCGACCGGCCGGGTCGCCGCGAAGAGCACCTTGCCTTCCGGTCGCGTGATCAGCGCCTGACGCAGGTGTAGGCCCCGTACACCGACCTGCTGAACTCCGTGTCGACGATCTCGAAGCCGGCCCGGGTGAGCATCGGCTCGAGCAGCCAGCGGAACGTGCTGTGCTCGGTCCGGATGTGCTCCGCGTAGTCCTCCCGGGTGTAACCCAGCGCCGGATCGTCGGCCGCGCCGTCGAGCCACCGGTCGAAGACCTCGTCCGCCTCCCCCGGGGCGAAGTCGTAGATCAGATCGCGCAGCAGGAGCACCCCGCCCGGCCGAAGCATCCGGGCGACACGGTCGAGCGCGACCGCCTTCCAGAAGTCGGGCAGCTGATGCAGGGCATGACGGGTGTACACCCCGTCGAGGAGCGGCCCTCGGTGCTCGTAGCTCAGGAACCCCGCCTGAACGCAGTCCAGGTTGCGCACCCCGGCCTCGGCGGCACGGTCCGTCAGGAACTCCACCATCGCCGGTGAGACGTCGACGGCGGTGACGTGGCCGAAGCGACGCGCGGCGGCGAGCGCGAACCGCCCCGTCCCGGCGCCGAGATCGGCGATGGTCGAGGTCCCGCCGAGTCCGTGAGCGGCGAATACCCCGAGATCGCCGGCGGGATCGGGATATCCCTGTTTCCGGTCGAACCCGGCCACGAAGCCGGCGTCGAGGTGTTCCGGGCCGGCGTGCGCCGTTTCGTCGAGCGTCCATGGCCTGTCCACGTGTGAATTCTGCGCCGGGAGGCCGCCGGCGTCATCCGGTTTTCCGGGCGCGCGGAGCCCGGGGGGTCCGGGAGTTCGGTCGGTATTACGGGCGCGCGGAGCCGGGGGCGGGATCCCGGAGCTCGGTCGGTTCCATGGACGCACCGAGCCGGGGGCGGGTCCGGGAGTTCGGTCCGTTTTTACGGGCGGGCGGAGGCGGGCGCGGGATCCCGGAGTTCGGTCCGTTTTACGGGCGCGCGGAGCCGAGCGCGTGATCCCGGAGTTCGGTCCGTTTTTACGGGCGGGCGGAGGCGGGCGCGGGATCCCGGAGTTGGGCCCGTTTTACGGGCGCGCCGAGCCGGGCGCGGGATCCCGGAGTTCGGTGAACGGCTCGGCGAAGTGCGCCGTGCCCAGGGTGCCGGAGCGTTCGCGGATCCGCGTCAGCAGCGCGGCACGGGTCGCCGCGGCGAGGTCGGCGTCCTCGTCGTGCGCGTAGCGGATGGACGGGTCGACCAGTTGGACCGGGTGCAGGACGACGTCGCCGCCGAGCACGAGCGGGCCGACCTCGACCGACTGGTGTCCCGGCGTGTGGCCGGGCGTGGGGACGAGAGTGATCCCCGAGGCCATCTCCACCAGGCCGTCGACGACCTGGAGCGAGTCACCCAACGGGCGTACGACCTGGTCCAGCACCGGCCCGCGGACCCAGTCGAGTTCGTCGCGCTGGAGGAGGTAGCGCGCGTCGGGGAAGGCGGGAACGCCGTCCACGACGGCTCCTCCGGCATGGTCGCTGTGCAGGTGGGTCAGCACGACGACGTCGACGTCCTCCGGGCGGAGCCCGGCCGCCGCGACCTCCGCCATCAGCCTGCCGGGCACGGGCGCCCACGTGGACGCCGGACCGTCGGTCCCGCCGATCCCGGTGTCGACCAGGATCGTCCGGTTCGCGGGGTCGCGCAGCAGGTAACAGTGGAAGTGCAGCACCCAGTCCGCGGCGTCCACCGCGGCCCAGTGCTCGGCCGTCGCTCCGGGGAAGGTCTCGTCGAGCGGTCTGCGCAGGGTGGGGCCCATGGGGCCGACCGCGTCGCACAGCGGGGTCACTTCGACGCCGGCGAATACCTTCGGCGGATGGGGCATCAGCGGGCTCCTGGGCGAGACGGAAGCGTCACCCACGCACGATAACGAGAAGGGCGGAGTACGACCGACGGCCAGGTGGGTTCGACGACACGGCACGGGCAGTGGAGGGTGGCGGCGTCGCGGGCGGAGGACTCGCAGCACACATTGGCCGGGCAGCGGGCAGCGGGCAGCGGGCAGCGGGCAGCGGGCAGCGGGCAGCGGGCAGCGGGCAGCGGGCAGCGGGCAGCGGGCAGCGGGCAGCGGGCAGCGGGCAGCGGGCAGCGGGCAGCGGGCAGCGGGCAGCGGGCAGCGGGCAGCGGGCAGCGGGCAGCGGGCAGCGGGCAGCGGGCAGCGGGCAGCGGGCAGCGGGCAGCGGGGTGATGGTCTCGCGGGCGTGGCCCGGGCGGGCGGCATTGGGCAATCTCTCAGCTACGCCGAAGGCGGGTTCCAGGAAGCTCGGCCATCATCGCGCCCCATGCGAACTCTCCACGGCGGAGCGCTGCTGGCGTCGGCGGCCACACTGTTGCTCTGCGCCGCCTGCGGATCCTCCGGCGGCAAGACGGCGGCTGCGGCCTCACCCTCCGGGTCGGCCGGGTCCGGCCGGAACGGCTTCGCGGCGTACGCCGCCTGCCTGCGCAGTCACGGGGTGAACATCCCGACGGCCCGTCCCAGCGCCCGGCCGTCCGGTCAGGCCGGGCAGCGCGGCGGTGGGTTCGGCGGCTTCGGCGAGGTGCCCCAGGCGGCGCGGGACGCGTGCCGGTCGGTCGCCCCGCAGGGGCAGCGCCAGGGGATGCAGCAGATCCAGGCGTTCCGCAGTTGCCTGGGCGATCACGGCGTGACGCTGCCGACCCCGACGCCCGGGGCCGTACGCTCGCCGGGCGCGGCCCGTACACCGGGGGCGCGGCGGGGCATGGGCTTCCTCGGCGGGCTCCAGACGTCCGACCCGAAGGTCGCCAAGGCGTTGAAGATCTGTCGTCCGCTGCTGCCGACCTTCTCCCCGCGGCCGTCGCCGAACTGAGCCCCCACAGGCGGAGACCGGTGCCCCAAGTCGGCACCGGCGGGGTCTGTGCCCTAAGCCGATGCGGGCGAGGGCCAGTGCCTCAAGACGGCACAGGTGGGGCCTGCACCCCAGCCGATGCAGGCGGGGGCCAGTGCCCCAAAGCGGCACGGGCGGGGTCTACGCCCCAAGCCGATGAGGGCGGGGGCCAGTGCCTCAAGATGGCACCGGTTGGGTCTGCACCACAAGCCGATGCAGGCGGGGCCGGTGGCCCAAGCCGATGCAGGCGGGGGCCGCTGCCCCAAGGCGGCACAGGCCGGACCTACGCCCCAAGCCAACGCGGACGGGGCCCAGTGCGCCAAGACGGCACAGGCAGGGCTGGTGCCCCGAGCCGATGCGGGCGGGGGCCGCTGCCCCAGGGCAACACGGGCCGGGCCTACACCCCAAGGCGGAACGGACCGGGGGCCTGCGCCCCTGGACGGCCGGCCCGCCGGTCGTGGTCGAAGTAGTGCCGTCTGTAGGACCCTGGCACGTTGCCCACCGCGGCCCCCAGCGCAGCCGCGCGCCGGGGGCTCACTCACAGGGCAGGCGGCGCCGTCTCAGTGGTTCTGGGTCACCGTGGTGGCGGTCACGCTGCCGTCCTGGCCGGGCGTGCCCTGGACGACGATGGACGCGCCGGTCTTGAGGTCGGTGAGTTTCGCGCTCTTGGTGACGGAGACCTTGGTGGAGCCGGTCGTCTTCACGCGCACGATCCCGTTGGCCGTCTGGACGTAGATGACGTCGCCGTCGATGAGTTTGACCGTGCCGGTCGTGCCCGCGCCGCCGGGCGCGGCACCGCCGCCCGCGCCCGGGGCGGTGCCGGGCGCCGCGCCGCCCTGGCCCGTCCCTCCCTGGCCGAAGCCGCCCTGGCCGAACGCGCCGCGCTGGCCCGTTCCCCCGCCGAAGCCGAGGTAGCCGCCCCCGCCCTGGCCGGATCCACGCGCGAACTGGGCGAACCCCGTGGGCGACTGCTTCGTGCCCCAGTGCTTGTCCGCCTGCACTCCCCCGACGAAACCCGCGACGACCAGCACTCCGGCCGCGAGGAGCGCGGTGGCCGAGGGGATCCGGCGGGCCGGTCGCGGCTCGGCGGCCGCGAGTTCCTCGGTCAGATCCCCCTCGAACGGCGAGGTGCGCAGCAACTCTTCCGGCGGCACGTCATCGAGCGGTGCGTCACTGCCCTTGCGCCGTGTACCAGGCATGGTTCTTCCTTATTCGCTATTCGTGGCGGAGTGCTTCGATGGGCCGGAGCTTGGCCGCCCGGTTGGCCGGGTAGCTGCCGAAGAACAGACCGATCGCGACCGATACGCCGAGCGCCAGTGCGATCGACGATGGCACGATCACCGGCTGCACGCCGACGACCTTGAACTGGCTGCCGATCACGCCCGCGGCGACCCCGAGCAGCCCGCCCAGGAGACTGAGCACGGTCGCCTCGACGAGGAACTGGCCGAGGATGGCGCCGCGCGGCGCTCCGATGGCCTTGCGGATGCCGATCTCGCGGGTCCGCTCGGTGACGGTCACCAGCATGATGTTGGTGATACCGATGCCGCCGACGAGCAGGCTGATGGCCGCGACCGCGCCGAGCAGCACGGTGAACGTCCGGCTGCTGCTGCTGATCGCCGACTGCAGGCTCGCCTGGTTCAGGATCTGGAAGTCGGCGGTGTTGGAACCGGTGATGTCGTGCCGCTGGTTCAGGATGTCGGTGACCTCGGACTGCGCGGTGTCCACCGCCTTCGGCGTCTTGGCCTGGACGACGATCTGGTTCAGCGCCCCGTAGCCGGTCAGGCTCTGCTGAACGGCCGGCAGCGGCGCGATCGCGACGTCGTCGGCGTCCTGGAAGCCGGACGAGCCCTTGGTCTTCAGGACCCCGACGACGGTGAAGTTCACCCCGCTGACGGTGATCTGTTTGCCCACCGGGTCGACCGTGCCGAACAGGTCCTCGGCCACCGTGTTCCCGATGACCACGACCTTGCGGCCGTTCAGTACGTCGTCATCGGTGAAGTACGTCCCCCGGGCCACCGGGTCGTTGGAGGCGTCGAAGTACGCCGGGTAGGTGCCGACGAACTGCTGGATCGCGTGGGCGGTCCCTTCGTACGTCGAGTTCACGGACGATGAGGTGACCACCGGCGAGACGGTCTTGACCGAGGGGGCGTTCGCCGAGTCGGCCAGGGCGCGGGCGTCCTCGACGGTCAGGGTCTTGGCCTGCGCGCGCGGCCCGGTCTGCTGCTGCGCCCGCCCGCTGCCGCCTCCCCCGCCGAAGAGGCGGGCGAACCCCCCACCGCCGCCGCGTCCGCCCGCGGTGGACGGCATGACGGTCAGGGTGTTCGTGCCGAGCCGTTCGATGTTCTTCTGCACCTGCTGGGACGAGCCGTTCCCGACCGCCACCAGCATGATCACAGCGCCGACGCCGATGAGGATGCCGAGGGTGGTCAGGCCGCTGCGCAGCTTGTTCGCGGCGAGCCCGCGCAGGGCGAACCGGAGTACTTCCAGCGTCATCGGAGGTCCGCCCCCATCCCCGCCGGTCCGTGCGGCGGACGGGCCACGGGAGCCGTACGGCGGTCCTCGACGATGCGCCCGTCGACCAGCCGGATCACCCGCTTGGCACGGCGCGCGACGTCGTCCTCGTGAGTGATCAGCACGATGGTGCGGCCGTCGGCGTTGAGGCGGTCGAGTACGCCCAGCACGTCGGCGGTCGAGTGGGTGTCGAGGTTGCCGGTGGGTTCGTCGGCGAGCAGGAGCGCCGGCGCGGTGACGAGGGCGCGGGCGACGGCGACGCGCTGCTGCTGGCCGCCGGACAGCTCGTTCGGTTCGTGGCCGACCCGGTCGGCGAGGCCGACCTGTTCCAGGGCGGCGAGGGCCCGCCGCCTCCGCTCCGCTGCCTTCACGCCGCCATACGCGAGCGGCAGTTCGACGTTGGCCAGGGCGCTCATCCGCGGGATCAGGTTGAAGGACTGGAACACGAACCCGATGCGCCGATTGCGCAGGATCGCCAGCCGCCGGTCGTCGAGCGCGCCGACGTCCAGCCCGTCGAGGAGGTACCGGCCTCCGGTGGGCACGTCGAGGCAGCCCAGGATGTTCATGAGCGTCGACTTGCCCGAGCCGGACGCCCCCATGATCGCGACATAGTCGCCCTCGTCGACGGCGAGGCGGACGCCGCGCAGCGCGTGCACCGCCGTGTCACCCGCCCCGTACACCTTGGTCACGTCCTGGACGTCGAGGACGGTCACCCTCGGCCTCCGGCGCCGGCACCGCCGCGGGCGCCGCCGAGTCCGCCGCCTCCGCCGCCCACGCCGGGGAAGCGGCCCGACGGGAATCCACCGGTGCCCGTCGTCGCGGTGGACGTGATCACGACCTGGTCGCCGTCGCCCAGTCCCGACGTGATCTGGGTGCCCTGGTCACCCTGGACGCCGGTCTGCACGAGCCGGATCGCCTGCTTATCTCCCTGCAGCACGGTCACCGTGCTGCGGCCCCCGGCGGTCCGGACGGCGGCGGTCGGGACGTACAGCACGTTCTCCGCCCGCGCGGTGGTCACCCGGACGGTGGCGGTGGCGCCGATGCGGAGGCCGGTGGGCGGGTGGGTGAGCGAGACGGTCACGCCGTACTGCACGACGTTGTTCGAGGTGGTCGCGGTCTGGTCGATCTGGGTGACCTTGCCCGCCGCCTGGGCGTTCTGGACGGCGTCGAAGGTCACGCTCGCCTGCTGGCCCTTCTTGACCTTGGCGACGTCGGCCTCCGTGAAGTTTCCGGTGACCACGAGCTTGGAGGTGTCGGCGATCGTCATGAACCCGCCGCCCGACCCGCTCGAGGAGCCGGCCGAACCGCCCGAGCCGGCCGAGCCGCCGCCCGACCCGCCGGAGCCCCCGCCGGAGCCCCCGCCGGAGCCCGCAGAGCCGCCGGAACCCGACGATCCCGACGTTCCGGCCGACCCGCTGGTCGATCCGCTGGAGGAGCCGCCGACCGTTCCGTTGACCGCGACGATGGTGCCGCCGAACGGCGCGGTGAGCTCGGTACCGTCCAGGGCGCGCTTGGCACTGTTGTAGGACGTCTTCGCCTGCATGTAGGACGAGTAGCCCGAGGCCGTCGACGTGTCACCGGCCTCGGCTGCGTCGAGGGCGGCCTGCGCGGCCTGGAGGTTGTCGCGGGCGTTCGCGTCGTCGACGGTGGCGAGCACCTGGCCCTTGTCGACCTTGTCGCCCACCTGAACGTTGATCTTGTCGACGGTGCCGCTCGTGGTGAACGAGAGGTCGCGGGACTTGGCGCTCGCGACCGTGCCGGAGGCCGACACCGAGGCGACGATGGTGCCACGGCTCACCCGGACGATCCGGCCCGGCGACGAAGCGCCCGCGTGATCGTCCAGCGAAAGGTACGCGAACCCGGCACCGCCGATGAGTACCACGGCCAGCGCGCCGTTGATCAGCACGCCACGGCGACGGAGGAGGGATTTCACTCGCCACAGCGTCCAGGAGACTGCTTGGACGAACCTGATCCGACCCTGAAAGCTTTCTGTGAGCCGTACGGCCGTCGCGCAGGTGTCGAGGCCGCGACCAGTGGCCCGCCATGCTCGGAGAGCCCGCCTTCAGCTAACTCTGAGGATGGGTTCGGGTCCCTGTGACCTTCATCCGCCAGGATCCGACGCGTGAATCGGCCGACCATGCGCGACCTTCGGAGACCACCGTGGCTCACCGCCGGAGCGGTGGTCATGCTGACCACCGGGGTGGTGGCCGTCGGCGACACCAATGCGAGCGGCACGGCGTACGCCGTGGTACGGCGCGGGGACGTGACGGCGACGGCGGGCGCCGCGGGGAGCGTACGGAGCGCGGACACCCGCGATCTCGTCTTCGGCACCTCGGGAACGGTGAAGGAGATCGACGTCGCGCCGGGTGCCCGGGTACGGGCCGGCCAGGTCCTCGCCCGTCTCGACGACACCGCTGCCCAGGAGCAGGTGGAGGTCGCCGACGCCGCGCTCGCGGCGGCGCAGAGCACCTACGCCAACGCGCTGAACGGCGTGTGCACGGGTTCCGGCGGCGCCGGCGGGTCCGGCGCGGGGAGCGGGTCCGGCGCGGGGAGCGGATCCGGGAACACCGCCGCGGCCGGCGGAACCGGGGGCGGGGGCGGGGGCGGGGGCGGGGGCGGGGGCGGGGCGACGGTACAGACGGCCGGCTACCGGCGTCCTCGCCCGACACGGACGCCCACCCCGCAGCCCACCAGCACCTCACCCACCCCTACGCCGACCCCAACTCCGACTCCGACCTCGCCGACACCCACTCCGACCCCGACCCCGACGCCCACCCACACGCCGCGGCCGACCGGGAGTCCCAAGCCCACCGGCCATCCCCGGCCGAGCGGTCACCCCAAGCCGAGCGGTCACCCGAAGCCCGGCGGCCACGGGGCACACGGCGGCAAGCCCGGCTCGGGCGGTGGTCGTCCCAGCGGCGGCGGTGCGGGCAAGGGAGGCGGCTGCCAGGCGGGCGCCGCCGAACAGGCCTCCGCGAAGGTCACCCAGGCCGAGGTCGACGTACGACAGGCCGAGCGCACGCTGTCCGCGACCACGCTCAAAGCCCCCATCGCGGGCACCGTGCTGTCGATCGCCGGAACGGCAGGTTCCCAGGTCGGCACGAGCGCGGGCGGCTTCATCACGCTGGGCGACTTGACCGACCTCCAGGTGCGGGCCCTGTTCTCGCTCGGCGACGTCGAAAGGCTCAAGATCGGCCAGCGGGCGACGGTCGGGCTCGGAATGTCGACGAACGGGCAGTACTCCGGCGCCGTCACCGGCATCGACCCGGCGGCCACCACCAGCGGCAACCTCGCGCGGGTCGGCGTGAACATCTCCCTCGACGACCCGCCGGCCGGCGTACTGGTGGGCATGAGCGCGACCGTCGATGTCGTGACCGCGCAGGCCCAGAGCGTGCTGTACGTTCCCTCCGACGTGGTCCGAACCGAGCCCGACGGCACGGCCACCGTGCTCGTACGGCACGACGGACGCACCATCACCCGGACCGTACGCCTCGGGGTGCGAAGCGACCGGTACGTCGCGGTCACCGGCGGCCTGTCCCCCGGCGACCACGTGGTGATGCCGACCGGAACCGGCCCGGACGGTTTTCCGGACGGCGCCTTCCCCGGCGCCTGACGCCCGCCCGCCCACCTCGAAGCCAGACGGAGCTCCGGCTCGCCGGCTAAGTGCCGACGAGACCGATCGCCCGTGACCGATGGACAGAGCGCCAGACCGCCGGGGCACCCGCGCCAGCCCCCGGGCCGGCCGCGCCAGCCCCGGGGGGCCGACTGCGCCAGGCCGCCAGGTCGACCGCGCCAGCCTTCCGGGGGTCAGCCGCGTCAGGCCGCCGCGACCACACCAGCCCCCGGGGCCGACCGCGTCAGACCGCCGGGTCGACTGCGTCAGCCCCCGAGGGGCGACCGCGTCAGACCGCCGGGTCGACTGCGTCAGCCCCCGAGGGGCGACCGCGTCAGACCGCCGGGTCGACTGCGTCAGCCCCCGAGGGGCGACCGCGTCAGGCCGCCGGGTCGGCCACGCGCCGTCCCCGCCCGCGCTGAGACAGATCGGTCCGGTCCTGTCGCCGGTGCTGGTACATCAGTGAGCGCCGGCGTCCTGGTCGGGGGCCTGGGGCGCGTCGGATGAACCTTGTTCGTGGCGAGCGGCGATCCAGAGTGTGTCTCGCAAAGGCAGAGGAGGTAGGCGACCAGGTTTTGGCTGCTGGTATCTCCCGGGCCGCCGAGGGCAAGGTGGTCGGCGAAGCACCCTCCGCGCGTTTTCGTGGGGTGGGGCGGCAACGCCGCGAGGCGCGCCCCGGATGTCGCGCGACCGGACAAGGATCCACCAGACGCGCCCTGTCACCCGGCCGACGATGCCTCGGATGGTCGAGGCGTCCCGGCACCGTACGGTGTCGAGACGACCTGGCCAGGGCGGTACGCGGTGTCGAGACGACCCCACCAGGCCGTACGTGTCGAGACGACCTCACCCGAGCCGTACACGGAGTCGAGACGACCCCACCGGGGCCCGTACGGTGAGGTGCGCGGAGAGCGTGGCAGATCGAGAGTTCACCGCGATGGTCCTGCCCGGACGTCTGCCTCGTCCGTGGTGATCGACGCCCCGGCGTGCGCACTGTTCACGGCGTCCGCCGCTCCGGCGGACGGCTTTCGGGGCCGGCGACCATCGAAGCGGGCTCCGGGGACGACCGCCTGATCTTCGGCGGTCACTGGCCGGCGTCGATGGCGGTTGGTCGTCGAGCCGGTCTGCGGAGGGGCCTTGTCGTGGCGGGCACCGGCCTGGTCGGGGCCGGACAGGCCGGGCGCGATCCCGTCGGCATGGAACCACATGCGGCTGCGTGCGCTGCATGCGGTTGTGCGCGGACGCGGGCGGCCCGGCGAAGGGGGTCCGTGTGTGGGACGCTCTCCGCCGGGCCGTCCGGGCGGTTCCCCGCCCGGCGCGTCGCTCGGGTCAGCTGCCCGAGTTGGACGCGAGGGTCACGCTGGCCGTGTGCTTGCTGCCGTTGCGGACGTAGGTCAGCGAGATCTTGTCGCCGGGCTGGTGTCCGCGGATCGCCGCGGACAGGGTCTGCGCGTCGGTGACGGCCTTGCCGTCGGCCTGGGTGACGACGTCGCCCTGCTGAAGGCCGGCCGATGCCGCCGGTGTTCCCTTCTGCACGCCCGCGATCAGGGCGCCCTGCTGGTCGCCGGCCGCGTCGGACAGCGAAACACCGAGGTAGGCGTGGGTGGCCTTACCCGACTTGATGAGCTGGTCGGAGACCTGCCGGGCGGTGTCGATCGGGATCGCGAACCCGACGCCGATGTTTCCGTTGCTGCCGCCCGAGGTGGCGATCGCCGTGTTGATGCCGATGACCTGGCCCGAGGCGTTCACCAGCGGACCGCCGGAGTTGCCCGGGTTGATCGCCGCGTCGGTCTGGATCGCGTCACCGATGGTCGCCGACGAGCTGTTCGACTGGCCCTGCCGGCCCCCGAACCCGGGAGGCTGCTGCTGCTCGTTGTCGCCCTCGTTGAGGGTGCGGTGCAGCGCGCTGACGATGCCGGAGGTCACCGACCCCTCCAGGCCGAGCGGGCTGCCGATCGCCACCACCGAATCGCCGACCTGCAGTTGGTCGCTGTTGCCGAGCGTCGCGGGCTTGAGCCCGGACACGCCGGCCGCCTTGATCACCGCGAGGTCCGTCGACGGGTCCGTGCCGAGCACGGTGGCCGACGCCTTCTTGCCGTCACTGAAGTTCACTGAGATCTGGCCGCCCTGGGCGGCGTCGGCCACGACATGGTTGTTGGTGAGGATCACGCCGTCGGAGCGCAGGATGACCCCGGACCCCTCGCCCTGGCCGGTCTCGGTGGTCACCGTGATGGACACGACGCTCGGCTGCACCGCCTGGGCGATGGCCGCGATGCCGGTGACGCTCTTGTTGGAGGCCGGCTGGACGGCGGTCGGGCTCGCGAACACGGTGCGGCCGTTGTCGATCAGCGCCGCGACGGCACCGCCGGCGATTCCCCCGGTGAGTACCAGGGCGAGCGCGACGCCACCGGCCGCCGCCCTCCGCCGCGCCGTCCACCAGCCGGACGGCTTCGCCTCCCCTTGCTGGTGGTACGCGTACGAGCCCCCGTAGGGCGGCACCTCAGCCCCGGAACCGTACGCGCCCGGGGACGGTCGCTCTCCCGTCGCCCCGTACGCCGCCGCCTCCTGTGGAGCGCCGTACGGCTGATCGTCGCGGCCGTCTTGTGCCTCCGGTCCCGGCTGCGTTCCCTGGGGTCCGTACGCCGCCTCCTGCGGCGCGCCGTACGGCTGATCGTCGCGGCCGTCTTGTGCTTGCGGTCCAGGCTGCGGTCCCTGCGGGCCGTACGCCTGCGGCCCGCCCTGCGTCTCGTGCGCCGGCGATGCCGGGGTCCCCGGTCCGGGTCGCTCCCCGTACGGAGACTGCTCGGCCGGTGGCCAAGAGCGGACGTCGTCGGGCTGTGCTTCGGATGTGGACGAGGAACCCGTCCGTGACTCCACGGATGGTGTCGTCCCGGCCTGCGATTCCTCGGGACGCTCGCCCGCGGGCCGGTCGTGGGTTTCCATTGCTTCGTCCCCCAAAGTCCGTACTTTGTCTGACTCTTTGAGGATGACCGCCCGGCCTGGAGCGCTCCTGAGGCGACCCTGAAAGTTCTCCCAATAAGGCCCTGATAAGAGCCGAAGACGGCCGGGCGCGGCACCCCGCCGCATCGTCGTCGCAGGCGGGGACGGCCTCGCATGGTCGGCGCCCGCATGGCCGATGCCTCGCGTACGTACGCGGTCGCGTCGGCCGTGCCCGTCGGACAGCCGTCCGCGTACAGCTTGCCCGTCGGCTGGAAGAGCTCGAGCGGCGGCTCGATCGGGGTGGCGGCGTATGCGCTGCTCATCGAGCACGGCATCGGGCCGCGGGTCGGCGGCCACGGCCGCGCCGTGCTCCGCACCGGCGCTGAGCGCGGCCTAAGCCGCCACAAGATTGCTGCGCGGCCCGGTGCAGCGCAATTGACGGCGGCGGACCCGCGTCGAGCAAGCCGGCCGCGCAGCTATGCCGCGACCGGCGCCGCCACCCGCCTCATGAGGGCACCGGCGACAGGACGGCGGTCGTCGCGCGGGACCCACGAGCCGGGGTCAGCGGCCCGCAAATGCCGGTGGCGGCGTGCGCGCCGACCATCGAGCACAGCGTCGTACAGCAAGGTCGGTGGCCTCGCGTGGTCGGCGGCCACAAATGCCGGTGGCGTCATCCGGCGGCCGATCCGGCTCTCGGGCCTGCCGCTCTCGTATCCGGCGGCCTATCCGGCTCCCGGGGCCCGCCGCTCTCGTATCCGGCCCGGAGGGGCTCGCGGCGGTGGCCTCGGCTGGAGCGCGGAGGCCGCCTGTTATGTGCGGGCCGCCTCGGCCGGATCAGCGTCGATCGCGTCCGGGTCCAGTGGAAGGGTGACCAGGAAGGTGGCGCCGCTGTCAGGGGCCGTCTCCACCTCCACTACGCCGCCGTGGGCGTGGACCAGTCCGGCGACGATCGCCAGCCCCAGCCCGGTGCCGCCTCGGCCTCGCGCGGGATCCGCACGGTAGAACCGCTCGAACACCCGCTCCGCCTCCTCGGGCGGCATGCCCGGCCCCTGGTCGGCGACCTCGAGTGCGGCCGCGGGAGCGTCGCCGAGCCGACCGGAGCGGACGGTCACCTCGATCGGCGTGCCGGCCGGGGTGTGCTGCAGCGCGTTGCTCAGGAGGTTGCGGATAACCTGCCGCAGACGTAGCTCATCGCCGGTGACGATGAACGCCGAACCGCTGCGCACCGAGAGCGTGATCTCGCGATCGCGGTCCAGCACGCGCGCGTCGTGGACGGCGTCGGCGGCCAGGGCGAGCAGGTCGACGGGAAGCGTGTCGAGGGGGCGCTGCTGGTCGAGGCGAGCCAGGAGCAGCAGGTCGTCGACGAGCGCACCCATCCGGACCGCCTCGTCCTCGACCCGGCCGATGAGCTTGTCCAGTTCGGCGCGGTCGACGTCGCCGCGCTGGCGGTAGTACTCCGCGAATCCCCTGATCACGCTGAGCGGCGTGCGCAGTTCGTGGCTGGCGTCGGCGACGAAGCGGCGCATCCGCTCCTCGGACTCGCGGGCGGTGGCCTCGGACCGCGCCTGTGCGTGGAAGGCCGACTCGATCTGAGCGAGCATGCCGTTGAGGGCGTCCCCAAGACGGCCGACCTCGGTACGCGGGTCGGCGTCGGGCACGCGACGTGACAGATCTCCGGTCGCGATGGCGGCGGCCGTGTGCTCGATCTGCTGGAGGGAGCGCAGGCTGGCACCGACGATGGCGATCCCCAGCCCGGCGACGAGGACCAAGGCGACGCTGCCGACGATCAGCTCGACGCCGACGAGCTTCCCCACCGTGTGTCCGGCATCGGTGAAATCGCTGCCCACCACGACGTAGCCGCTGCCCACCGGCTCGATGTGCACGCGCCAGCGTGCGTCCCCGCCCACCGCTCCGACGGTGACCGACCCGTGAGCATGCTCCGTCAGCCAGACCGGGTCCTCCGGGACGTCGGGATCCGACTTGACGATCCCCCAGGACGACGCTGCGGGGATTTCTTCGAGGACCTTGCCCTGGGCATCGCGTATCTGAACGGCGTACTGCCCGCTCTGGCGGGGCAAGGGCTTACCGCTTCTGACCGCGTTGAGCGTCCGCTTGGTCGCGTCGCCCAGCTGAGCGTCGGTACGGCTCAGCAGGTAGGAGCGCATCACCGAGACGCTGGCGACGCCGACCACGATCAGGGCCAGGGTGACCAGCGTCAGGACGGCGGCGATGAGCTTGGTCCGCAGGGGGGTCCGGGCGGACAGGCTCCGCACCCAGGCGGCCATCAGCGTTCCGGCGGCAGGCGCAGCACGTAACCGACGCCGCGCAGCGTATGGATGAGGCGCGGGCCGAGCTTGTCGAGCTTGCGGCGCAGCACCGAGACGTAGGACTCGACGATGCCCGTGTCGCCGCGGAAGTCGTAGTCCCAGACGTGGTCGAGGATCTGCGCCTTGGACAGCACGCGATTGGCGTTGGTCATGAAGTAGCGCAGCAGCTTGAACTCGGTGGGCGACAGCTGGATGGGCTTGCCCGCCCGCCAGACCTCGTGACTCTCCTCGTCGAGTTCGAGGTCGGCGAAGCTCAGCCGGGGCGGGGGCTCGGCCGGGCCGCCCTGGGCGCGGCGCAGCACGGCGCGGATGCGCGCGATGACCTCCTCGAGGCTGAACGGCTTGGTGACGTAGTCGTCGCCGCCCAGCGTCAGGCCGCGGATCTTGTCCTGAGTGGCGTCCCTCGCGGTCAGGAACAGCACGGGAATGTGGGCCCCGCCGCCGCGTAGCCGCCGGATGACGTCGAAGCCGTCCATGTCGGGCAGCATGACGTCCAGCACGATCAGATCCGGCCGGCGCTGCAGGGCGACCTGGACGGCCTCGGTGCCGCCGGTCGCCGTCGCCACCTCGAATCCCGCGTACCGCAGACTGCCGGACAGCAGCTCGAGGATGTTGGGTTCGTCTTCGACCACCAGGAGACGCGCTTCACTCACCCCTCCATAGTGACCTGCGGAGTTGAGGACTACCTGAAGGCGTCCTGAGAGCCTCCTCGTGAGACGCCCCGCGACCCCTGGGCCCCTGCGGGGAATGAAGTAGGTAGATGTACGTTACACATAACACCGTTTCATGAGGGTACCGAGAGACCTCGACCAGAGGTACGACGGCGGAGGGGGTCCCGCATTGGTGACGAAAGTTCCCCGGATGTATTCGGCACCGCCCCCGCTTCCGGCCGCCTCCTTCCGGACCCGTAGCCGCTGGTGGCGCGAGGTGCTCGTGCTCTTGGCCGTGTACCTGATGTACGACGGCGTGCGCGTGCTGGTGGCCGCCGGCCACGGGCAGGCGCTCGCCGACGCGCATCACGTGCTGGGCATCGAGCAGGCGCTGCGCGTCGCCCACGAGCGCACCGTCAACCACGCCGTCTCCGCCTGGCCGATCCTCGGCGTCACGATGTCGTACGCCTACGCGACCCTGCACTATCTCGTCACGCCGCTCGTGCTCGTCTGGCTCTGGAAGAAGCGCCCCTGGCAGTACGCGCGGGCCCGTACGACGCTCGTCGTGGCCACGCTGCTCGGGCTCGTGGGTTTCTCGCTGTTCCCGACGGCCCCGCCGCGGATGCTGCCCGGCTTCGTCGACACGCTCGCGAAGTACCAGGACTGGGGCTGGTGGTCCGGGGACGCCAGCGCGCCGAAGGGCCTGGGCGGGCTGACGAACGAGTTCGCCGCGATGCCCTCGCTCCACGTGGGCTGGGCGGCCTGGTGCGGCTGGCAGATCGCCCGCAACACCGTCCGCCGGTGGCTCCAGGTCATCGCGGTCGCCTACCCGGTCTTCATGGTCGCCGTCGTGATCGGGACGGGCAACCACTACCTCGCCGACGCCGTCGCCGGGCTGGTCGTGATCGTCATCGGAGCCGGGATCGCCGACCGGCTGGATCGGCTTCGCGACCGCACGCCGTCGGCCGCGGTCCCGGAGTACCCGCCTCGCCCGGACCCGGCCGCCCGGTCCCTCACCTGACGCGACCGCTCGGGGGCACGCGACTCGCGGCGTACGCACCGGTCAGGCCGCCCCTCGCCGCGCGGGTCGCCCAACGGTGCCAGTTCGTCGCGCGGAGACGGTCGCTCCGCCGCACCGGTTGCCTCGCAGCGTCAGTCCCGTCGCGGTGCCGGTCGCCCTGCCGACCCGATCGCCGCGCGGAGTCGGTCGACTCGCCGGTCGCATCGCAGCGCCGGTCCCTTCGTAGTGCTGGTTCGCCGCACCGGTCGTCGCGCGGCAACGTCTCGCCTTACCGGTCACCGCGCGAAGCCAGCCACCCGCCGCGCTGATCGTCGCCCGGCGACGTCCCGCGGTGCCGATCCGGTCGTGGTGTCGGCTCGCCGCACCGGTCGTCGCGCGGCAACGTCTCGCCTTACCGGTCACCGCGCGAAGCCAGCCACCCGCCGCGCTGATCGTCGCCCGGCGACGTCCCGCGGTGCCGATCCGGTCGTGGTGTCGGCTCGCCGCACCGGTCGTCGCGCGGCAACGTCTCGCCTTACCGGTCACCGCGCGAAGCCAGCCACCCGCCGCGCTGATCGTCGCCCGGCGACGTCCCGCGGTGCCGATCCGGTCGTGGTGTCGGCTCGCCGCACCGGTCGTCGCGCGGCAACGTCTCGCCTTACCAGTCGCCGCACGAAGCCAGTCACCCCACCGCGCCGGTCGTCACCCGGCGACGTCCCGCCGTACCGACCCTGTCGTGGTGCCGGTTTGCGGCGCCGGTCGCCTCGCGGCGGCGGGGAAGGTCTGCCGTGAACGGCGGGAGATCAAGCGTCGCGCTCGTCCTCCGTGGACTCGGCGCTCTCCTTGGACCGGGCGCTCTCCTTCTGCCGGCGCTCCCAGTCGGCCTGCCGGAGCTCTTCCTCGCTCGGCGCCTCGATCTTCCGGATCTGCTTGTTCATCGAACGGATCAGGAAGAAGAGCGTCAGGCCCAGTGCCGCGACGATGAAGAAGGCCACCACGCCAGGGGTGACCTGGTCTTCGTTGACGGCGAGAACCATCATGGCAGACACACCTTTTCCCGGACGCCGGCGAACAGGTCGTCCTCCGGCAGCTCCGTATCGACCAGGGAACGCGCCAAATGGTAGTCCTCGGTCGGCCATGCCTCGCGCTTGATGTCCGTCGGGCATGCGAAGAAGGGGCCGTTCGGGTCGATCTGGGTGGCGTGCGCCAGCAGCGCCTGATCGCGCACCTCGAAGTAGTCGGCGCACGGCACCCGCGTGGTGATCTCCCACTGGAGCGGGCGGTCCTGCCAGCGCTTGAGCATCTCGGCGTACGGCGACTCGAGGCCCGCCTTGATCATCGCCTCGTGCTCGGCCTCGAACCGCTTCTGGTGGAAGGTCATGTGGTAGTAGAGCTTCAGCGGCTGCCACGGCTCACCGGTGCCGGGGTAGCGGTCGGGGTCGCCGGCCGCCTCGAAGGCCTCCACCGAGATCTTGTGGCACATGATGTGGTCAGGGTGGGGATAGCCGCCATTGTCGTCATAGGTCAGCACGACGTGCGGCCGGAACTCCCGCATGGCCCGGACCAGCGGCTCACTCGCCACATCGAGCGGCTGCAGGGCGAAGCAGCCCTCCGGCAGCGGCGGCAGCGGGTCGCCCTCGGGCAGCCCCGAGTCGACGAAGCCCAGCCACCGCTGCTCGACGCCCAGGATCTCGCGGGCCTTGGCCATCTCCTCCATGCGCACCGCCGCGAGGTCGGCCTTGATCTCCGGCTTCTCCATCGCCGGGTTGAGGATGTCGCCGCGCTCGCCCCCGGTGCAGGTGACCACCAGCACCTGGACCCCCTCGGCGGTGTAACGCGCCATGGTGGCGGCGCCCTTGCTGGACTCGTCGTCCGGATGAGCATGGACGGCCATCAGACGCAATGGCTCCGAACCGGTCGATACCTCGGACAACGTAGGCTCCCCGTCAGCGTAAGGTCGTAATCGTCGCGCGCGCGGCCACCGGGTCGCCGGAGGCCGCTCTCGCCGAGAACGATTCTTCCGGAGAACACCGGACCCCCGCACGGAGATTCCCGCGCGCGGACACGGTAACGACCGCCACCGACATTCGAGGGAGGGATGCGGTGTTCGCCCTCGACCCCACCACCGAGGCGGCCACGCCGCGACGCCGATGAGCACGAGCAGTACCGCCCGCAAGGGCAACATGGTGGCCTACGGGGTCATCGGCGTGTTCGTGGCGATCTGCGCCGTGGGCTGGGCGATCATCGTGGGATACTCCGAGGGCAAGCCCGGGGTGACCCCGGAGGTAATCTCCTTCCAGCTGGCCGATCGATCGGTGCGCGTGCACTACCAGGTCAGCAAGCCGAAGGGCGAGAACGTGCGGTGCGCGATCGTCGCGTACGGCACCGATCACGGCGAGCTCGGCCGGGCCGAGATCACCATCCCGCCGGGGACCGGCAGCGTCGAGCGGCACCAGGAGCTGCCGACGTCCGCGCGCGCCACATCCGTGACCGTCACGGACTGCCGAACAGGTTAAAAAGGGTTCCCCGCCGGGGAACAAACATGAACGTCATAACGGCATAAAGCTCTCGTCCCCCGGCTACTTCACGTTCAAATGCCGGTAGCCTAGAGAGTTCAACGGCCGCACTTCATGTGGATGAGGAGTACCCGTGACCGAGACCCGCAATGAGAACGTCACCTGGCTCACCCAGGAGGCGTACGACCGGCTCAAGGCTGAGCTGGACTACCTCACGGGCGAGGGCCGGATCGCGATCGCGCAGAAGATCGAGGCCGCTCGTGAAGAAGGGGATCTGCGGGAGAACGGCGGATACCACGCGGCCAAGGAGGAGCAGGGCAAGCAGGAGGGCCGCGTCCTCCAGCTCCAGCAGATCCTGCAGAACGCCCGCGTGGGCGAGGCCCCCCGCACCGAAGGCGTGGTCGGACCCGGCATGACCGTGACCGTGCAGTTCGTCGGCGATGACGAGGAGGTCACGTTCCTGCTGGCCTCTCGTGAGGAGAGCGGCGCCCCGATCGACGTCTACTCCCCCAAGTCCCCGCTCGGCGCCGCGATCAACGGCAAGAAGGTCGGCGAGAAGGCCAAGTACACGCTGCCGAACGGCCGCGGCATGCAGGTCGAGATCCTCGACGCCACGCCGTACGTCGGCGGCTGACCCACCTCTGATCACCGGCTCGGGTTTTCCGGTGCTGACCGGATGCTGGTTTTCCGGTGCTGACCGGATGCTGGTCGTCCGGCGCCGACCGGATGCTGGTCGTCCGGCGCCGACCGGATCCTGGCCCTGGGCCGGCGCGTCCAGCATGGGCGAAAAAGGTCCACGCTGAGGACGCCCGGATGGTCGTACTCGTCATCGTCCGCACGTTCGCAGCGTGCGGGCGATGACGCACGCCAGGGCCGGACGCCGGTCTTATGCGGACCTTCGCCTCGGATCGAATGCCGATCTCACGTCGGACGTCTGTCACACGCCGGACCCTCGCTTCAGCCCGGACGCCAGGCTCAGGTAGGACGTCCGTCATACGCCGGACCTTCACCTCGGCCCGGACCCCGGTCTCAGACCGGAGACGCCAGTCCCAGGTTGGATGTCCGGCTCATGCCGCCTTGCCGCAGGCCGGACCGTCGCCGGAGGCCGGACGCCGAACTGAGGTAGGACGTCCGTCACACGCCGGACCTTCACCTCGGCCCGGACCCCGGTCTCAGGCTGGACGCCCGTCACATGCCGGACGTCAGCCCCAGGTTGGACGCCCGGCTCATGCCGCCTTGCCGCAGGCCGGACCGTCGCCGCGGGCCAGGCACCGGACTCAGGATCGGGCGGCCGCTCGTACCAGGGGCAGTGTCCGCTGCGGAACGGGGGTGGCCAGCGCGATGACGGTCGACGTCCGCTGGACGCCCTCGACGTCGACGATCTGGTCGATGACGCGCTGGAGATCCTGGTTGCTCCGCCCGACGATGCGGCACAGCATGTCGCCCCCGCCGGTGATCGTGTGCACCTCGATCACCTCGGGGATCGCCGCCAGCCGGTCGGCGACGGGGTCGTGGCCGCCGGCCTGCCGGATCTCCAGGGTGACGAACGCGGCGACCTGGTAGCCCAGCGCGGCGGGGTTCACGTCCGGCCCGAACCCGCGGATGACTCCGCGCTCCTGGAGCCGGTCAAGCCGCGCCTGCACGGTGCCGCGCGCCACGCCGAGCCGGCGTGAGCACTCCAGCACACCGATGCGCGGTTCCTCCGTGAGCAGCCCGATCAGCCGGGCGTCCAGCTCATCGATCATGTCGCCCTCTCGGCCACCTGGGCAGGGTGTACAGATATACCCCCATCTCCCGATCACCACTGTACAGGTTGCGCAGTCAAATCGATGCCCCTTGCGCACTATGTAGCCGACGATCGACATTGTGGGGGAACGTCGCTCACCACCGCGCAGGGAGTAACCATGACCGACGTAGCCGGGCAGAAGAACCTGACGCCGGAGCAGCACGCCGACGACCGCCGGGCGCCGCAGGCGCGCCGCGAGGACCCGTTCCCCGTCAAGGGCATGGACGCCGTCGTGTTCGCCGTGGGCAACGCCAGGCAGGCGGCGCACTACTACTCGACCGCGTTCGGGATGCGGTGCGTCGCGTACAAGGGGCCGGAGACCGGCAGCCGGGACGAGGCCGCGTTCGTGCTGGAGTCTGGCGGCGCGCGCTTCGTCCTCAAGGGCGCCGTCCGCGCCGGCACCGACCTCGGCCGGCACGTCGCGGAGCATGGCGACGGCGCGATCGACCTGGCCATCGAGGTGCCGGACGCCGAGACGGCCTACCGGCACGCGATCGCCCGGGGGGCGCGGAGCGTCGAGGCCCCGCACGTCGCCGAGGACGACCACGGCAAGGTCGTGATCGCGGCCATCGCCACCTACGGCGAGACACGGCACTCACTCGTCCAGCGAACCGACTACTCCGGCCCGTATCTGCCGGGATACGTCGCCGTCGACCCGATCGTCGCGCCGCCCGCCAAGAGGTACTTCCAGGCGATCGACCACTGCGTCGGCAATGTCGAGCTCGGCAAGATGGACGAGTGGGTGGAGTTCTACCAGCGCGTGATGGGCTTCACCAACATGAAGGAGTTCGTCGGCGATGACATCGCCACCGAGTACTCCGCGCTGATGTCGAAGGTCGTGGCCGACGGCACCAGAAAGGTGAAGTTCCCGCTGAACGAGCCGGCGATCGCCAAGAAGAAGTCGCAGATCGACGAGTATCTGGAGTTCTACGGCGGTCCCGGCATGCAGCACATCGCGCTGGCGACGGGCGACATCCTGCACGCGGTCGACTCGATGCGCGCGGCGGGCGTGGAGTTCCTGAACACGCCCGACTCCTACTACGAGGACCCGGAGCTGCGCGAACGCATCGGCGAGGTCCGCGCGCCGATCGAGGAGCTGCAGAAGCGCGGGATCCTGGTGGACCGGGACGAGGACGGCTACCTGCTGCAGATCTTCACCAAGCCGGTGCAGGACCGGCCGACGGTCTTCTTCGAACTGATCGAACGGCACGGTTCACTCGGATTCGGTAAGGGCAACTTCAAGGCGCTTTTCGAGGCGATCGAGCGCGAGCAGGAACTCCGCGGAAATCTCTAGTCGGCGAACCGGCGTAGCAAAGCGGAGATCGATCGCAATCGGCCGGTAAAAAGTCACCCAAGCAGGTGCCGCCCGATCCGGTTAACCCCCTTCGCGGGCCGGATCGGGTAAAGCGCCGAGTTGCCCATATCGCCGTTTTGCCGTCAGGCTGGGTCGGTGAGCCATGCGTCCCAGATCATTGCGAGCGCGCTGGCCCTCAGCGTCCTCACCGCCTGCTCGGACAACGGCGACCCCGCGCGGTCACCGGCGTCGCGGGTGGCTTCTGCGGCCCCGGGCGTCGGGGCCGCGAGCGCGGGAGACCCCTACACCCCCGGTGACGGCAACGGCGGCTACGACGTACGGAACTACGACCTGGACCTGCGCATCAAGCCACGCACCACGCCCGAGCTGGCCGGGACCGCGACCCTCAGCGCGGTCGCGACGAACCGGCTGACGCGCTTCGACCTGGATCTCAGCGGGCTCACCGTCTCGAAGGTGACGGTCGGCGGCGCGGCCGCCTCGTACACCCGTAACGGCAGCGAGCTCGTCGTCACCCCTCGTACGCCGATCGCCCGGGGTGGGAACTTCACCGTCCAGGTGGAGTACTCCGGGAACCCGCACGCGATCAACGATCCGGTGCTCGGCAGGTACGGCTGGCTCCCCACCTCCGACGGGGTGTTCACCGGCGACGAGCCGAGCGGGGCGCACACGTGGTTCCCCTCCAACGACCACCCCACGGACAAGGCGACGTTCGGTTTCCGCGTGACGGTTCCGCGCGGGCTCACCGCGATCGCCAACGGCTGGCTGACCGGCACCCGCACCGCGGGCGACTCGACGACCTACTCCTGGCGCGAGGACTCCCCCATGGCGACCTACCTGGCCATGGTCGACGTGGGACGGTTCAAGGTCCGTACCGGCCGTACGCCCGGCGGCATCCCGGTGTACGCGGCCGTCGATCCCGCGATCACGACGACGACCGTGGACAAGCTGTACGACACGACCGCGCGCGTCACCGACGCGTGGGCGAAGCTGTTCGGCCCGTACCCGTTCGGCTCCACCGGAGGCGTCGTCGACGACGTCCAGGTCGGCTTCGCCCTGGAGACCCAGACCAAGCCGGAGTACGGCGGGCCGATGGGCGGCGATCCCAACACCATCGCCCACGAGCTGTCGCACCAGTGGTTCGGCGACAGCGTCACCCTCACCCACTGGAGCGACATCTGGCTCAACGAGGGCTTCGCCACGTACGCCGAGTGGATCTGGGGCGAGCGGAGCGGCACCGGCCCGTCGGTGCAGACGCAGTTCGACCAGCGGTACCGGCAGACCGACAGCCCGGATCTGTGGTCCGTGCCCCCCGCCGGGCCCGGCCGGGCGCGGCTGTTCGGCCGTTCGGTGTACGAGCGCGGCGCGATGACCCTGCACGCCCTGCGGCAGAAGGTCGGGGACGCGACGTTCTTCGCGATCCTGCGGGCCTGGACGAGTCAGCACCGGCACGGGAACGCCACGACGCCGCAGTTCATCGCCCTCGCCGAACGGATGTCCGGTAAGGATCTCGGCCGGTTCTTCCAGGTATGGCTGTACGGGACGACCCGGCCGACCACGTGGTGATCAACGAAGCGGCCTTGTGGTGCGTGGTGACAGAGAGCATGCTGTGTCCCGCGTTGCCCCTCGGGCGTTGTGCTCAGAAGACAACTGGAGAGTTGCATGGCGAGGCTAACCCCACGAGCTCTGTCGATCGCCGCCGTCGTGGCGGCGACCGGCCTGCTCACCCCCCTTTCCGCCGCCGAGGCTCAGAGCGGCTTCACGCCCGGCGCACCCGGAGCCGGGGACCCGTACTTCCCCGACATGGGGAACGGCGGCTACAACGCCCGGCACTACAGCCTGTCGCTCACGTACGACGCCGGCACCAAGGCGATCAACGCGCACGCGAAGATCTTCGCGACCGCCACGCAGAACCTGTCCCGGTTCGACCTGGACTTCCTCGGCCCGCTCAAGATCGGCAAGCTGACGGTAGACGGGCAGGCTGCCGCGTACAAGCGCACCGGCGCGCAGGAGCTCGTGATCACGCCCCCGCGCGGTCTGCGCGAGGGACGGGCGTTCACCGTCGACGTCGCCTACTCCGGCGTGCCGCAGATGATCAACGACAAGGCGCTCGGCGTCTCGGGCTGGATCGCCACCCACGACGGCGCGGTGGCCCTGTCACAGCCGTTCGGCTCGGCGACCTGGTACCCCGTCAACGACAGCACCGGTGACAAGGCGACCTACGACTTCACCATCACGGTGCCGAAGGGCCTGAAGGCGCTCGCGAACGGCGAGCCCGCCGGCGCCGACACGCACGGGTCGACCACCACCTATCGCTGGATCGACCGGCAGCCGACCGCAAGCGAGCTCGTCATGGTGGCGATCGGCCACTTCGACGTCAAGGACACCCGCACGCCGAGCGGCCTGCGCAACATCACCGCCGTCGACCCGGCCGCGGTGAAGGCGGCGGCCGGCGCCACCGCGTCGGGGAGTACCGACCGGCGCCGCCTTCCCGCGGTCGCCGTGGCCTCCCCTTCCGGTGACTTCAACACGGCGACCGCGAACGTCATCGAGTGGGAGCAGAAGCTCTTCGGCCGCTACCCGTTCGGCTCCGTCGGCGGGATCGACGTGCTCGCCCCGAACGTCGGCTACTCCCTGGAGACCCAGGGCCGTCCGGTCTACGCGCGGCGCACCGCCGGTGCGCTGCCGAGCGCGGACCTGCTCGCGCACGAGCTGGGGCACCAGTGGTTCGGCGACTCCGTCACGCCGGCGCAGTGGAAGCACATCTGGCTGAACGAGGGGTTCGCGACGTACACCGAGTGGCTGTACAGCGAGCAGCACGGCGGAAAGACCGCGCAGCAGCTGTTCGACGAGGCGTACGCCTCCGCGAAGACCGACTGGAGCGGCAAGGTCGCCGACCCGGGCCGCGACCACATCTTCGACGACCTCGTGTACACGCGCGCCGCGATGACGATCCACCAGATCCGCAAGGCCGTCGGCGACGAGACGTTCTTCAAGCTGATCAAGGCGTGGCCGGCGGCGCACCGCTACGGCAACGACACGACGGCCCAATTCATCGCCTTCACCGAGCACTTCACCCACAAGGACCTGGACAAACTGTTCAAGGCGTGGGTCTACTCCGCGGGCAAGCCCGCCCTCTGAGCGGGACCACCGCACCAGAACGACCGCGACCCGGCGGCCTCACCCGAGGCCGCCGGGTCGTTCACTTCGGCCGTGGCGGTCAGCGGCTGGCGGCCTTCTTGTACTGGCGGACGCCGAGGAACAGGAAGACCAGCGTGATGCCGACGATCCAGGCGACCGACTGCAGGGCCGGCGTGGCGATGGCCCGCCCGTGGCCGTAGAACATGGCCCGCAGCGCGTCGTTCATCGTGGTCACGGGGCTGTACCGGACGGCGTCCTGAAGCCAGCCGGGCAGACTGTCCATGCCGACGAACCCGTTGCTCAGGAAGGTCAGCGGGAAGATCCAGATCATGCCGGCCATGTTGGCCGCCTCGACCGACTTCACGCCCAGGCCGATCACCGTCCCGATCGAGGAGAACGCGAACGCGAAGGCGATCAGCAGCAGGATGCCGCCGAGCGCCGGCGCCACGCCGTTCTGGAACCGGAACCCGACGGCGTATCCGGCCGCGACCATGATGAGCAGCGTGAGAGTGTTACGCGCCGACTCCGCGACCAGCCGGCCGACCAGCACGGCCGACCGGGCCATCGGCAGGGACCGGAACCGGTCGATCAGCCCCTTGTGCAGGTCGTCGGCGAGGCCCACGGAGGTGCCTGCGGTGGCGAACGCCATGGTCTGCACGAAGATCGCGGGCATCATGTAGTTCTTGTAGTCCATGCCCGGGATCTTGATCGCGTTGGCGAAGACCACCGTGAACAGCAGGATGAAGATGATCGGCTGCATGATCGAGAAGAACAGCAGCTCGGGGATCCGCGTCGTGTGCTTCAGGTGACGCCGGGTGATGACCGCCGCGTCGGCGACGGCGTACGGGACGCTCATGGGATCACTTCTCCTCGTCGGCGACGTGACCGGTCAGGGACAGGAAGACCTCGTCGAGGGTGGGACGGCGCAGCGCCAGGTCCTGCGCCTCGACCCCCGCGGTGTCCAGTTCGCGGACGACCTCGGCGAGCGCGCGGGTGCCGCCCGTGACCTGAACGGTGACCAGGTGGCTGTCCTCGTCGACGACCGGCTCGTCGGTGGCGACCCGGCGCAGCGCGGTGGCGGCCTTGGCCAGCTCGGACCGGTCGGCGACGGTCAGCTCGACGCGCTCGCCCCCGACCTGCGCCTTGAGCTCGTCCGCGGTGCCCGTGGCGATCACCTTGCCCTGATCGATGATCGCGATGTCGTCGGCCAGCGCGTCGGCCTCTTCGAGGTACTGGGTGGTCAGCAGCAGCGTCGAGCCCTCGCGGACCAGCTCCCGGATGACGTCCCACATGCCGAGGCGGCTGCGCGGGTCCAGGCCGGTGGTGGGCTCGTCGAGGAAGATGACCTGCGGGCGCGCGACGAGGCTCGCGGCGAGGTCGAGACGCCGGCGCATCCCGCCGGAGTAGGTCTTGGTGACCCGATCGGCCGCGTCGCTCAGGGAGAACCGGTCGAGCAGCTCCCCGGCGCGATCCCGGGCCGCCTTGCCGCCCAGGTGGTAGAGCCGGCCGACCATCTCGAGGTTCTCCCGGCCGGTGAGGTGCTCGTCGACCGCGGCGTACTGCCCGGACAGGCCGATGATCTTACGGACGGCGCCTGGCTCCCGGGCGACGTCGTGACCGGCGATCGAGGCACGCCCCGCGTCCGGTCGCAGCAGCGTGGTGAGGATTCGTACGGCTGTGGTCTTGCCCGCGCCGTTGGGGCCGAGCAGACCGAGAACGGTGCCGGCCGGCACCCGCAGGTCCACGCCGTCCAGCGCGGTGACCTTTCCGTAGTGCTTGGCCAGACCTTCGGCAACGATGATGTCGGACACGTGGTCCCCCGCAGAGAACGGAAGTGGGATCTCCGCCGGTGATATCAGATGGTTACGACACTCCGGCGCTGGCGAGCGCCCCGACCGTACGCGGCGTTCGAATCGGGCACAACCGATTAACCGCCCGGTGAAACCCGAAGCCGGATATGGCTCGAGCAGGGCCGGGGGCGGGTCAGGTGAAGCTGAGCGTGTACCCCTCGGCGCGCAGGCGGCCGAGCACCTCGTCGCAGTGGTCCGGGCCGCGGGTCTCCAGGTGCAGCAGCACCTCGGCCTCGTCGACGTTCAACCGGGCGGCGGTCCGCTGGTGGACGACGTCGAGGACGTTGACCTCCAGCTCGGCCAGCTCACCGAGCAGCGTCACGAGCGCGCCCGGCCGGTCGCGGAGCCGTACGCGGAACATCAGGTAGCGGCCGGCCACGGCCAGGCCGTGCCGGAGCACCTTCGACAGCAGCAGCGGGTCGATGTTCCCGCCGGACAGGACGGTCACCACGGGCGGCTCGAACATCTGCGGCCGGTCCAGGAGCGCGGCGACGCCGACCGCACCGGCGGGCTCGACGACCTGCTTGGAGCGTTCTAGGCAGTTCAGCAGGGCCTGGGAGAGCGTCTCCTCGGAGATGGTGACGACGGAGTCGACGAGCTTGGAGACCAGCTCGAACGTCAGGTCGCCCGGCCGGCCGACCGCGATGCCGTCGGCCATGGTCCCGGCCGGCTCCACCGCCACGGGACGGCCCGCGGCCAGCGAGGGCGGGAACGCCGCCGCCTGCTCCGCCTGCACGCCGATCACCCGGACGTCGGGCCGGAGCTCCTTGACGGCCGCCGCGATCCCCGCGATCAGGCCGCCGCCTCCCACCGGCACGACGATGGTGCGGACCTCCGGGCACTGCTCGAGGATCTCCAGGCCGACCGTGCCCTGCCCCGCCACCACGTCGGCGTGATCGAACGGGTGGATGAACACGGCGCCGTTGTCGCGCGCGTAGGCCTTCGCGGCGGCCAGGCAGGCGTCCACGCCCGGCCCGCCGAAGATCACCTCCGCGCCGTACGCCCGGGTCGCGGCGACCTTGGGCAGCGGCGCGCCCTCGGGCATGAAGACGACGCTGCGGGCTCCGAGCAGGGTGGCGGCCAGCGCCACGCCCTGCGCGTGATTGCCCGCGCTCGCCGCGACCACGCCGCGTGCCCGCTCCTCGTCGGTGAGGCGGGAGATGCGGACGTACGCCCCGCGGGACTTGAACGATCCCGCGCGCTGGAGATTCTCGCATTTGAGCAGGACGGGGCCGCCGACCTTCGCCGACAGCGACCGGGACTCCAGGATCGGCGTGGTCACGGTGACCTCGCGCAGCAGCTCGCGAGCCGCGCGAACATCATCCGCGCTGACGGGACCGCTCATGCCAAAAGTCTCCCACGGTCATGGCGGGCCCCGGCCCGCACGTGCGCGATCAGTCCGCGGTCCAGTAGCGGTCGGCGGCGAGAATGAACGCCGCGGCGCCGACGAGGCCCGCCGTCTGCCCCAGCGCCGCGGGCACGACCCGCACCTGCCGGGCGAACTCCATCCGGGCGTGCGCCCGCAGCGTCTCCTCGAGCGGCCGGAACAGCAGCGGACCGGCCTGGGACAGGCCCCCGCCGATCGCCACGACCTCCAGGTCGCACAGGTGCGTCGCGGAGGCGATCGCCACGCCGAGCGCCCACCCGGCGCGGTTCATCGCCCGGACGGCGATGGGGTGCCCTCGGGCGGCATCGTCGGCGAGCTCCTTGCCGGTCTCGCCCGGCCAGCCCTGCTCCCGCGCCCAGGCCGCCAGGCCCGGACCTCGGGCGATGGCCTCCAGGCAGCCGCGCCCGCCGCACTCGCAGGCCGGCCCCTCGTGATCGACGATCACGTGACCGATGTGCCCGGCGTTGCCGCTGACGCCGTCGACCAGGCGGCCGCCGAGGATCAGCCCGCCGCCCACACCGGTCGAGACGACCATGCCGAGCATGCCGTCGCGGCCACGGCCGGCGCCGCGCCAGTGCTCCCCCACCGCCACCGCGACCGCGTCGTTGTGGAGGCGCACCGGCAGGCCCGGGAACCGCTCCTGAAGCCGCTCACGCAGCGGGAACCCCCGCCACGCGGGGATGTTGAGCGGGGACACCTTCCCGCTCGGCCAGCTCATCGGCCCGCCACACCCCACCCCGACCCCGGCGAGCCGCTCGGACGCGAGCTTGTCGATCAGGGTCAGCACCGTCCGCCAGAGACCATCGGCGTCGGCGTGCGGCGGCTGCGGGGTCGCGATCCGCTCATAGGCGGCGATCCGCCCGCCCGGCTCGACCAGGGCGGCGGCCATCTTCGTGCCGCCGACATCGATGGCGAGAACGGAGCCGGTCACGCGGAGTCCTCCTTGCTGCCGGGCCCGAAGGCCAGGATCGACGCGGTGAAGCTGTGCACATGGTTGCGCCCCGCGACCGGGCCGATCTCGCCGGCGGCGAAGAACCCGCCGACACCCGGTCCACCCAGCACATCACGCAGCGCTCGTACGTCGTGATCCGAGGTCGGGAACATCCCACGGCCCCGCCCGGTGCAGGCGAACAGCAGCGCCCCCTCGATGGGGGCCAGGTCGAGGTCGCCCAGGAGATGGGTGAGGTCCTCGTCCGCCGCGCCGGCGTCGCGCACGTGGAAGCGGACCGTACGGCCGACGTCGATGACGTCGCCGGTGGCGAGCGCGCCGACCTCCGGATCCGCGCCGATCACCCCGCGGACGAGGAAGTCGCCGCGTTCGTGCTCGTCGGCGTACTCGTCCATGGCCACACCGATCAGCAGCCCGGCCTCGATCAGCTCCCGGTCGCCTTCCGGCAGGTCGGCGACGATCTCCTCCAGCTTGGCCAGCGCGGACATGCCGGCCAGCTCGTACAGGATGTTCTCCTCGGCCTTGGTGACCACCATGGTCGGGCCGACGGGCCGGGCGCCCTGGCTCACCACGGTCGAGGTCATCACGGACCCGCCGAGCAGCACTCCGACGGCCCCGGAGTCGACGATCTCCCCGTCCGCGAAGAGCCGCGTGGTCCCCCGGCCCCCCTGCCCGGTCGCCAGACCGCCGACGAGCGGCAGCCCGGGCAGCACCTCGCCGGATCGCTCGACGAACGCGTCCACGGGAAAGCTGTACGGGTCGGCCAGCAGCACGGCCACCACGTCGTCGTCCCGGGTCTGCGGCATGCCGACGACCGCCAGGCGCGGCATCGAGTCCGTCTCCGCGGCGGGGAACTTCAGCGTCTCCAGCCGGAACGGCTCGACACGGGCCTCCGGAAGCCGGGCCGCCCAGGCGCTGACCGCGCTCGCCCCCTCGACCCCCTGGCTTCCGCCGATCACTCCGGGGGCGCCGCAGCCGATGACGTTGGGGGTGCCCGCGATCTCCATCGCCCGCCGCGCCGCGGGCTCGACGGCGTCCGGATCCGGCGCGGACACGAAGACGAAGACCAGGTCCGGAAGACCGTCCAGCGGCGCGACCGCCTGAGCCACCGCGGACTCCGCGGCCTCGACCAGATCCGGCCCGACCGCCAGCCCGTCACCGAAGCGTGCCATCGGCCCCCTCCCCTCCACCGCGACTGCGGATGATTACGGTCTACCACAGGCATCAGACGACGCCACGCGACCACGATCGGCCGGTAATGATGGCAGGCGCCGGCACCGTTCGGTCACCCGGCACCGTCCATCTCCGGCGGACGACGCGCCCCATGGTCGGATGCGGCGGCGAAGATCCCGGCATAGGGTCGAACCCAAGCGACTCTTGAACGGAGCGAGCCCGACGCAGTGAGCGGAGTGGGCGGCTAAGTAACGAGGCCACCTGCGAAGCGAACGAGGAGGGTCGAGCGACCATTGAACACACCGATCCCGACGCAGCGAGTGGAGCGGGCGGCCGGGCAGCGTCTCTTGGCGCGCCTCCGGCACGACGGACGCGGTCCGCGAAGCGAGCGAGGAGGGTCGAGCGACCGTTGAACACGAGCGAGCCGGAGACGGCGAGTGGAGCGGGCGGCCGGGCAGCGTCTCTTGGCGCGCCTCCGGCACGACGGACGCGGTCCGCGAAGCGAGCGAGGAGGGTCGAGCGACCGTTGAACACGAGCGAGCCGGAGACGGCGAGTGGAGCGGGCGGCCGGGCAGCGTCTCTTGGCGCGCCTCCGGCACGACGGACGCGGTCCGCGAAGCGAGCGAGGAGGGTCGAGCGACCGTTGAACACGAGCGAGCCGGAGACGGCGAGTGGAGCGGGCGGCCGGGCAGCGCCTCCGGCACGACGGTGCCGCCCGCGAAGCGAGTCGGAACGGTGAGCGATCCTTGAACCACGCACGAGCCCGACGCGGCCGGCGGAGCGGGCGGCCGAGGAACGACGCCGCCCACGAAGCGGGCCAGGAGGGTCGAGCGACCATCGAACACAGCGAGCCGGACGTGGCGAGCGGAGTGGCCGGCCGGGAAGGTTCGACCGCGTGCCGCGGCACGCGGCGCGCCGGCCGTCCAGCGAGTGAGGAGCGGTGCCGAAAGTGAATACGCGACCAACGACACTCCGCGAGCTTCGGGCCGGTGGCCACGTCCACCGGTCCGTCAAGGCCGAGATCCAGCAGAACCTCGTCGCCCGCCTGCGTTCGGGCGAGCCGCGGTTCCCGGGCATCGTCGGGTTCGACGACACGGTCCTGCCGCACCTTGAGCGCGCTCTGCTCGCGGGACACGACCTGGTCCTCCTCGGCGAGCGCGGGCAGGGCAAGTCGCGGCTGATCCGTACGCTCGGCGGCCTGCTGGACGAGTGGACGCCGGTGGTCGACGGTTGCGAGATCAACGACCATCCGTACGCACCGGTGTGCGTGCGCTGCCGCCGGTTGCTCGCCGAGCTGGGCGATGATCTGCCGGTCGCCTGGAAGCACCGGGACGAACGGTACGGAGAGAAGCTCGCCACCCCGGACACGAGCGTCGGCGACCTGATCGGCGACATCGACCCGATCAAGGTGGCGGAGGGCCGCACCCTCGGGGACCCGGAGACCGTGCACTACGGGCTGGTGCCTCGGACGAACCGCGGGATCTTCTGCGTCAACGAGCTGCCCGATCTCGCCGAGCGCATCCAGGTCTCGCTGCTGAACGTCCTGGAGGAGCGGGACGTGCAGATCCGCGGCTACAACCTGCGGCTGCCGCTGGACGTCCTGCTGGTGGCCAGCGCCAACCCGGAGGACTACACCAACCGGGGCCGGATCATCACCCCGCTGAAGGACCGCTTCGGGGCGGAGATCCGTACGCACTACCCCTTGGACGTGGACGACGAACTCGTGCTGATCGGCCAGGAGGCCCAGGTCTCCGCGGCGGTGCCCGTCCACCTGATGGAGGTCATCGCGCGGTTCACCCGGCTGGTCCGGGAGTCCCCGGCGGTCGACACCCGGTCCGGCGTGTCCGCGCGGTTCGCGATCGCCGCGACCGAGACGGTGGCGGCGTCCGCGATGCGCCGGTCGGCCATCGCGGGCGAAGAGCAGCCGGTGGCCCGCGTGTGCGACCTGCCGTCGATCGTGCCGACCCTCCTCGGCAAGGTGGAGTTCGAGGTCAGCGAGGAGGGCCGCGAGGACGAGGTACTCGCGCACCTGCTGCGCCGGGCGACGGCGGAGACCTGGCGGCGCGCGCTCGGCCCGGTCGACCTCACCGGCCTGCTGGACCGGTTCGACCGGGGAGCGACGGTCGACTCCGGCGAGCTGGTGCCCGCCGCCGAGCTGCTGCACCGGATCGGCCCGGTGTCCGGCCTGGCGCGGATCATGCACAGCCTCGGCATGGAGGGCGAGTCGCCCGGACACGCGGCGGCGGCGCTGGAGTTCGCGCTGGAAGGGCTCTACCTGATGCGCCGGCTGTCCAAGGACACCTCCGACGGAGCCTCTACATACCGGATATGACCCTAGGAGGTCGCCGTGGCCGGATATCGCTATGGCTCGTACCACGAGGGGCCGGACCCGCTCGCGCCCCCGTACGACGTGCGCGCCGCGCTCGACGCCATGGGCGACTCGATGCTGGAGGGCACGAGCCCCACTGACGCGCTGCGCGACCTGCTGCGCCGGGGACTGCCCGGCGAACAGCGGCGGCGCGGCCTGGACGACCTGCTGCGGCAGGTCCGGGCCCGTCGGCAGGAGCTGCGCGGACGCGGCCGGCTGGACGGCACCCTCGAGGAGGCGCGGTCCCTGCTCGACCGGGCGATCGGCCAGGAACGCGCGGAGTTGTTCCCCGACCCGAGCGACGAGGCGCGACTGCGGGAGGCCGAACTGGACGCCCTCCCGGCCGACACCGCGCAGGCTGTCCGCCGCCTCGCGTCGTACGACTGGCGGTCGCCGGACGCCCGGCAGACGTTCGAGGAGCTGAAAGACCTGCTGCGCCGCGACGTGCTGGACGCGCAGTTCCGCGGGATGAAGCAGGCCCTGAGCGACCCGGACCCTGCGGCGATGCAGCGGGTCAAGGACATGATGGCCGCGCTCAACGACATGCTCGAGAAGGACGCCCGGGGTGAGCACACCCAGGAGGACTTCGAGGCCTTCATGCGGGAGTACGGCGACTTCTTCCCGGATGATCCGCAGAATCTCGAACAGCTCGTCGACTCGCTGGCGCGGCGCGCCGCGGCCACCGAACGGCTGCTCGCCTCGCTCACCCCCGAGCAGCGCGCGGAGCTCGCCGCGCTCATGGCGCAGACGCTCGAGGACGCCGGGCTGGCCATGGAGATGGAACGGCTGTCCTCGTCGCTGCGGCAGCGCCGGCCCGACCTCGACTGGTCCGGGTCCGAGCGCATGACCGGCGACGACCCGATGTCCATGGGCGACGCGACGACCGCGCTGCAGGAGCTCGCGGACCTGGCCGAGCTGGAAGGCGCGCTGCGGCAGGACTACCCCGGCGCGCGGATGGACGACATCGACGAGGAGGCGGTGCGCCGCGCCCTGGGACGGCAGGCGGTCGACGACCTCGCCGAGCTGCGCCGCATCGAGGCCGAGCTCGAGCGCCAGGGCTACCTCAAGCGCCGGGGCGGGGCCCTCGATCTGACGCCGAAGGCGGTCCGCCGCCTCGGGGAGACCGCGCTGCGGCGGGTGTTCGCCCAGTTGGACACCGCCCGGCGCGGCGACCACGACCAGTCCGACGCGGGCCAGGCGGGCGAGCTGACCGGAGGGAGCCGCCCCTGGCAGCACGGCGACGAGCAGCCGATCGACGTCGTACGCACCGTGTCGAACGCGCTGCGGCGCGGCGAGCGCCGGCCCGGCGGTGTGGGTGTGCGCCTGACCGTGGACGACTTCGAGGTCCTCGAGACCGAACGCCGTACGGCGGCGGCGGTGTGCCTCCTGGTGGACCTGTCGTACTCCATGGCGCTGCGCGGCACCTGGGGATCGGCGAAGCAGACCGCGCTCGCCCTGCACACGCTGGTGTCCAGCAAGTACCCGCAGGACGCGATCCAGGTCATCGGGTTCTCCAACTACGCGCGGGTGCTCCCGCCCACCGAGCTGGCCGGCCTGGACTGGGACATGGTGCAGGGCACCAACCTGCATCACGCCCTGCTCATCGCAGGACGCCACCTGGAGAAACACCCGGAGCACGAGCCGATCGTGCTGATCATCACGGACGGCGAGCCGACCGCGCACCTGCTGCGGGACGGCCGCTCGTCGTTCGACTGGCCGCCGTCGCGGGAGACGCTGGAGCTCACGCTCGCCGAGGTGGACAAGATGACCCGGCGCCGCGCGACACTGAACATCTTCATGCTCGCCGACGACGAACGCCTCGTGTCCTTCGTCCAGGAGGTGGCGCGGCGTAACGGCGGCCGGGTCTTCGCTCCGACGCCCGACCGGCTCGGCGAGTACGTCGTCCGCGACTACCTCCGCGTCCGCCGCGGCCGGAGTGGCTGAGCCCCCACATGGCGGATACGGGGGTCGCACCGGTCCGGCCGCGCGGGCGAGGCGCCGTCCGGAGTGACAGCGCTGCGGCCGGCGAGGCGCCGTCCCCATCCGGAGGGACACGGCCGCGTGCTCGGGAGTGACATGTGTGCGCGGCCGGCGGAAGGGACCGGGCCGTCCTCTTGAGGAGGAGTGACGCCGAGCCTGTGGCCGAGGCGTGCTCTTGACGCGGTCAGGGTGTCAGGTCAGCTCAGCAGGTCGGCGACCGCTGTGACGCCCGCGCTGATCGCGCGCTCGCCGACGTCGCCGAAGCCGAGGATCAGCTGGACCGGCGTGCCCTCGTGCCCGGAACGGCACGGGCTCATGCCGTAGAGACCGACCGAGCGTTCCCGGGCGGCGGCGATCACGGCCTGTTCGTCGAGCGATCCGTCAAGGTGCGCCACCGCGTGGAAACCGGCGGCGAGCCCGGTCACCCGGACGCTCGGAGCGTGCTCGGCGAGCGCCTCCACCAGTGCCGTCCGGCGCGCCGCGTAGACGCCGCGCATCCGGCGCAGATGCCGGTCGAATCGGCCCGACTCGATCATCCTCGCGAGAGCGTGCTGGTCGAGCGCCGGAGAACCCCGGTCGTCCAGATTCTTGTCCTCGGCCATCTGCCGGGCGAGGGCGGGTGGGCAGAGGATCCAGCCGATCCGCAGCGCCGGCGCCAGCGATTTGCTGACGGTACCGATGGCGATCACGCGGTCGGCGGCGAGTCCCTGCAGTGCGCCGACCGGCTCTCGGTCGTAGCGGAACTCCGCGTCGTAGTCATCCTCGATGACGACCGCGTCGCGGCGCGCCGCCCACTCGATCAAGGCCAACCGTCTCTCGGGTGCCAGGACGACCCCGGTCGGCCACTGGTGCGCGGGCGTGACGACGACGGCGCGGGCGTCCGTCGCGGCGAGCGCGGCGACGTCGATCCCGTGCTCGTCGACCGGCACGGGTATCGCCGACAGGCCCGCCCGGGTCGCGGCCGAGGTCACGGTCCCCGGCGAGCCCGGGTCCTCGTACGCCACGGTGCGGACGCCCGTACGGGCCAAGGCCCGCAGGGCGACGTTGAGCCCCTGCGCGTAGCCCGAACAGATCACGATGCTCTCCGGATCCGCCGACGCGGCCCGCACCCGCCGAACGTAACCCGCCAGGACGTCACGGAGTACCGCACTGCCGCGGGGGTCGCCGTAGTCGAGCGCGGACCTCGGCAGCGTCCGTACGGCCTCCCGCATCGCCCATGACCAGTCGGCACGCGGAAAGCCGCCCAGGTCCGGCACGCCCCACCGGAAGTCCGCGAGCAGGCGCGGACGCCGATCCGGTGGCGGGGCCGGCGCCGGTGCGACGCACGCGCCCGCCGCGACGCGGGTGGCGGAACCGGCGCGCGCCACCAGATAGCCCTCGGCCTGGAGCTGGATGTAGCACTCCTGCACGAGTCCCCGGGAGAGTCCAAGGTCGCGGGCGAGGAGTCGCGACGACGGCAGCCGTTCGCCGACCCGCAGCCGTCCGGATCGGATCGCGTCGCGGATCTGGCGTTCCAGCTGGCAGCGCATGGGCTCTCGGCCGTCCCGGTCGATGGCGAGCAGCAGATCGGGCGACGAACTGGACCAGTCGAGCGGCATGAAAGTGGAACTTACCGGCGATCCGCCTGCCTCCTACCGTCAGGCTCATGACCACGTCGATGATCCCCCCGGCCGCGCCCGCCGCGGCGAGGCCGCCCCTCCTGAGCAGGGCGCTGGCCCTGCGCTTCGTCACCGTGATCGGCGCCTCGGCGAACTTCTTCCTGCTGCTGTCGGTCGTTCCGCTCTACGCGACCGCGTCCTCCGGTGCGGGCGGCGGCGCCGCCGGGGCGGCGACGAGCGCGCTCATGCTGGCCACCGTCATCGGCGAGCTGGCGGCCCCACGACTCGTCGCCCGATACGGTCACCGTGGCGTGCTGGCGGGCGGGCTGGTCTTTCTCGGCGCGCCCGCGCTCGTCCTGACCGCCTCGGGGAGCCTGGCGTGGATCGTCGTGATCTGCCTCGTACGCGGCCTGGGATTCGCGCTCACGATCGTCGCGGGGGCCGCGCTGACGGTGTCGCTGATCCCCGCGGAGCGGAGGGGTGAGGGTCTCGCCCTCGCCGGCATCGTGTCCGGCGTCCCGTCGCTCGTCGCCCTGCCCCTGGGGGTGTGGCTCGCCCGGCACGTCGGGTACGCCCCGGTCTGCGGCGCCGCCGCCGTCGTGGCGCTGGCCCCGCTCCTCGTCGTTCCGGGCCTGCCCAAGCGCGAAGCCCGGTCCGAACGCTCCATCGGGGTCGTCGCCGGCCTCCGTTCGGCCGCCCTCGTACGGCCCACGCTCGTCTTCGCGGCCACCGCGCTCGGCGCGGGGATCATCGTGACGTTCCTGCCGCTCGCCGTCCCGTCGCGGCTCACGGGCCTGGTCGCCGTCGCGTTGTTCGTCCAGCCTGCGGCGTCCACGGTGGCGCGCTGGTTCGCGGGACGGTACGGCGACCGGCACGGAGCCGCGCGACTGGTCATCCCCGGCCTGCTGGCGTCGGCCGCCGGAATGCTCGTCACGGCGGAGACTCGAAGCCCTGTCACGGTTGTCTCGGGCGTGGCGCTCTTCGGCATCGGCTTCGGGATCACGCAGAACGCCACCCTGACGATGATGTACGCGCGCGTGACGTCTTCCGGCCACGGTGTCGTCGGCGCGCTGTGGAACTTCGCGTACGACGCGGGTATGGGCGTCGGCGCCGCGGGGTTCGGGGTGCTCGCCGGGCGGACCGGGTACGCCTGGGCGTTCGTCCTCACCGGCGCCCTGATGGCCGTCGCGCTCGTCCCGGCCTGGCGCGACCGGCCCGTCCGGTGAGATGTGGTGGCGTTGTCCGGGTGTCCGGGCCGGTCTCCGCTGCTGGGATCCCGGCGGAGATAGAGTGAGTCTTACTGGGAGTATCGGCTTGTTCGGGCTAGGGTCGGCACCATGTCGAGCGCTGATCGCTTGCTACTGACGCTGCACATCGGCTTCGCGATCTTCACTCTGGGGCCGCTGACCGCGGCGACCATGGCAACGCCCCGCTACATCCGCCGGGGCGAGCCGGGCATCGTGCGCTACCTCCACCGTGTCACCCGCATCTACGGCCTGCTCACGCTGGGCATCTTCCTGTTCGGCGGGCTCCTGGCGCATGGGCAGTTCAGCAAGGTGTGGCTGTCCGCGTCGATGACGCTGTTCATCGTCGCGCTGGTGCTGCTGGTGATCGTCGAACGCGATCAGCGCAAGGCCGTTCACAAACTCGAAGTCGCCGACGCCGAGCGGCGGCCGGCCCCGACGCCCGCCGAGGCCGCTCCGGCGACGCCGGCGGAGGCCGCTCCGGCCGAGGCCGCCGAGACCGTCACCGCGCCCGGTGACGGTCCGGCGGCGGAAGCCGAGACGGGCCCGGACGCCGAAAAGCCGGAGCCCGGGGCCGCACGTCCTCCGCTCGGCGAGATCGCCAAAGTGGAGACCGGCCGGATCGCCACCCTCTCCGGCGTGGTCGCCCTGATCTGGATCGTGGTCCTCGTCCTGATGGTCTGGAACGCCTAGGCGTGTCCTAGACCTCGAGGGCCTGTTCCAGATCGGCGAGCAGGTCGTCCACGTCCTCGATGCCGACCGACAGGCGTACGAGGTCGCCCGGCACCTCCAGCGGTGACCCGGCGGCCGAGGCGTGGGTCATCCGGCCCGGGTGCTCGATCAGCGACTCGACGCCGCCGAGGGACTCGCCGAGGGTGAAGATCTTGGCGCGCTCGCAGACCCGTACGGCCGCCTCCTCGCCGTCGGCGTGCCGGAACGACACCATGCCGCCGAACGCTCGCATCTGCTTGGCCGCCACCTCGTGGCCCGGGTCCTCGGGCAGGCCCGGGTAGTGCACGGCGCTGACCCGGGGGTGCCGGCTGAGGAACTCGGCGATCCGGGAGGCGTTGGCGCAGTGCCGGTCCATGCGGACGCCCAGCGTCTTCACGCCGCGCAGGGTGAGCCACGCGTCGAACGGTCCGGCGACCGCCCCCATGGCGTTCTGGTGGAAGACCAGCTCCTGAGCCAGCTCGACGTCGGCCGCGACCAGCGCGCCGCCGACCACGTCGGAGTGGCCGCCGATGTACTTGGTCGTGGAGTGGACGACGACGTCGGCGCCCAGGGCGAGCGGCCGCTGGAGGTAGGGCGAGGCGAAGGTGTTGTCCACGATGAGGCGGGCGCCCGTCTCCCGCGCCACGTGTGCCAGGGCGGCGATGTCGGCCACGCCCAGCAGCGGGTTCGTGGGCGTCTCCACCCAGATGAGCTTCGTCTCCGGGCGGACGGCGGCGCGTACGGCCTGGACGTCCGTCAGCGGCACCGGATCGTACGTCACCCCCCACCGGGCGAGAACCTTCGAGATCAGCCGGAAGGTGCCGCCGTAGGCGTCATCGGGGATCAGCACGTGGTCGCCCGGCTTGCAGATGGTGCGGAGCAGGGTGTCCTCGGCGGCCATCCCCGAGGCGAACGCCAGGCCCCGTACGCCGCCCTCGAGTGCGGCGAGGCACTCCTCCAGCGCCGTACGGGTCGGGTTGGCCGACCGGCTGTACTCGTATCCGCCGCGCAGGCCGCCGACGCCGTCCTGCTTGTAGGTGGACACCTGATATATCGGCGGTACGACCGCCCCTGTCGCGGGATCGGCCTCTTGACCTGCGTGAATGGCGAGCGTCTCGAAGCCGGCCTCGTGGTTGAAACCGTCCATGCACGCGAGGTTAGTGCCTCGGGAGGGGCACAAGTGCACCGCATCGTCCCTACCCAGGGATGAACCCTCTCCGCCATAGGGACTAGACCGGAAATCAACTGCCAAGGGGAGGTAAGGGCTGCTTTGCCTGCCTACAGTCGGACGGTACTCAAGAACAATCTACGAAGGGGAGCCACCCGTGTTCGGATGGCTGGGGCGTGGTGTCGTACGACACCCATGGTGGACGATCGTCGCGTGGCTCGTCGCGGCGGCCGCTCTGGTGGTGTTCGCCCCCAAAATGACCACCAAGTCGGACCAGCAGGCGTTCCTGCCGAGCAAGTACGAGTCGGTCGCGGCGTCGAAGCTGGCGGAGAAGGCCTTCCCGACCGGTGACCAGAAGTTCAGCCGCGAGATGGTCGTCGTCAAGCGGAGCGACGGGGGCCCGCTGACGACCGCCGACCAGCAGAAGATCGGCGAGGTCGTCAAGGCCATCCAGGCCAAGGCGATCCCGAACGTCCAGCAGGTCGTGACCAGCCCGCAGATGCTGTCGCAGAACCACAAGGTTCAGCTCATCGTCGCGGGACTGCCAAACGGGTTCGACAGCAAGACGCAGACGAAGAACCAGGACGCCGTCAAGCAGATCCGCAGCGTTACCGCCGACCAACTGAAGGGCAGCGGGCTGTCGTACGGCGTGACGGGCAACTTCGCGTCCAGCCTGGACAACCAGAAGTCCCAGCAGCAGACGATGGCGCTGATCGGACTCGCGACGGTCGTTCTCATCATCACGCTGATCTTGATCATCTTCCGCAGCCCGATCGCGGCGCTGCTACCGATCATCGTGATCGTCCTGGTGTCGCTGGTGGCGAACGCGGTCACCGCCTTCATCGGGAAGGCGTTCGACCTGAGCTTCGACGAGGGCTTCAACACGATCATCCTCGTCGTCCTGTACGGCATCGGCACCGACTACATCCTGTTCCTGCTCTTCCGGTACCGGGAACGCCTGCGGGCCGGTGAGGACAAGAAGACCGCGATGATCACGAGCGTCGAGCGGGTGGGCGAGGCCATCGCCTCCGCCGCCGGTGCCGTCATCGCCGCGTTCATCGTCCTGGTGCTCGCCTCGTTCAAGGCGTTCGGCGCACTCGGTCCCCAGCTCGCGATCGCCGTCGGCGTCATGTTCATCACGTCGCTGACGCTCGTGCCCGCGATCGTGTCGCTGATGGGCCGCGTCGTGTTCTGGCCGTCGAAGTCGTGGAAGAAGGAGCCGAAGCCCGGACTGTGGGTGCGTGTCGGCAACGGCGTCGGACGCCGCCCGCTCGTCGCCGCGGTCGCCTCCGGACTCGTCCTCGCGGCCCTCGCCGCGGGCGCCCTCGCTTTCAAGGCGGACTACGACTTCCAGGCCGCGGCCCCGCAGAACACCGAGTCGGCCAAGGCGCTCAAGGACTTCCGGGCCAGCCTGCCGTCCGGTCTGACCGCTCCCACCGAGGTGTACGTCCAGGGCAACGGGCCGCTCGACAAGAGCGCGGTCCAGAAGTTCGACCAGACGCTGCAGGGTGCCAAGGGCATCGGCCAGGTGTCACCTCCGCAGTACAACGCGGACCAGTCCGTCGCCAAGATCACCGTCATCCTCAAGCTGAACCCCAACTCGAACGAGGCGATCAGCCTGGTCAAGGGGCCGTTCCGGGACCTCGCCCACCAGAACGCACCGCCGGGAACCAAGGTGCTCGTGGGTGGGACCACGGCCGCGTTCGCGGACATCAACGAGATCAACAACCGTGACCTGTCGGTCATCCTCCCGGTGGCGGTGCTGCTGATCGGCCTGATCCTCGCGCTGCTGCTGCGCGCGCTGGTCGCTCCGGTCTACCTGGTGATCGCGGTGCTGCTCGGCTTCGCGGCCACGCTCGGCGCGACCGTCGGGCTGTTCCAGGGGATCGAGGGCAAGGGCGGGCTGATGTTCCAGCTCCCGATCATCCTGTACCTCTTCGTCCTCGCGATCGGCACGGACTACAACATCCTGATGATCGCGCGACTGCGCGAGGAGGCACGCGAGGGGCACGACCCACGGCGCGCCGCCGCGCTCGGCATCCAGCACGCCGGACCGACGGTCGCGGCGGCCGGTGTGATCCTGGCCGGTACGTTCGGGGTGCTGACCCTGTCACCCGACTCGATGTCGGCGGAGATCGGGTTCGGTGTCGCCATCGGCATCCTCCTGTCCGCCTTCGTCATGTCGGCGTTCTTCGTGCCGTCCATCACGGCGCTGATGGGTCACAAGGCCTGGTGGCCCGGGCACGGTGACGCCGTTCGCCGGCGGCCGGAGGAACCGCCCGCCATGGAGCGGTACGACATGGCCGATCGTCGGGGCTGACCCAGTGGGTTGGTGCCCGTACGCGACCATTGACAGCTGGTCGTAGCGATTCATCGCAGTAGGAATGGTGAAGCCCCGGTGACGCGGTCGCGTCGCCGGGGCTTCATCGTTCCGGCGATTCCGTTGGTCAGGGGCCGCGCCAGGCGTCGTGGATCGGCGGTGAGGTGTCTAGGCGGGGGTCAGTCAGGTGCCGCTTGTGGGCGGGACGCCGGCTGGAGACGGGTCGTGGGCCGGAGATAGGACCTCGGGTGGAGATAGGACCTCGGGTGGAGATAGGACCTCGGGTGGAGATAGGACCTCGGGTGGAGATAGGACCTCGGGTGGAGATAGGACCTCGGGTGGAAGTGGGACCTGGGCTGGGAGTGGGACCTGGGCCGGAGATGGGACGTCGACCGGAGGTAGGACGTCGGCAGCGGGCGGAGTGTCGGCCGCTTTGAGCGCGGTCAGGAACCACTGAGCGGCTTGTACCGGGTCGGTCTTGGCGGGCCGGCCGTTAATCACTGCTAGCAATGTCCAGTAACGCGATACCTGGGCATTCGCGCCGATACGGAGACGCTCGGCGAGCCATGACCGAAAGTCCGCGTCGTCGCGGCGTCGATGAGCGTCGGCGAAGGCAGCGGCCAGCTCTTCGACGATGGGCCTGGCCTCCGTAGCCGTCGGCGAGACGCCGGTCGCGAGCGCCTTGCCCGCGAGCTCGATGGTGGCCTTCTCGGCCCGCTGCCAGCTCGCCGGATCGCCCCCGTCGGCTCCGGAGGCACGATCGGCGGCGTGTCTTTCGAAGGCTCGCCGAACGTCCGCGCGGAATCCTTCGTCACCGACCAACCCCGCCAGCTCGACCCAGGCCTCGATCTGTGCCGGCGCGGCGGCCTCCGGCAGATCGGGCAGCATCGATCGCAGATGAGCCGCGAAGCCCGGTTCCATGTCGAGCCCTCGGGTCGCCTCCTCGATGAGGTCCGCCACCATCCGGCGACGTCGGTCGACGGACAACCTGGCCAGCCGGTTCGCGCGCGCCATGTCGGCGGCGTCCGCACCGTTCGTGACGACGTGACGCAGCACGGCCTGGCGCACGCGCAGCGCCTGTACCTGCACTTCCAAGGCGGCGATCTGCCGATCGGCGACCTCGGCCAGAGTCTCCGCACCGGCGAGCACACGAGCGACCGTGGCCAGATCGACACCGAGGTCGCGGAGAGTCCGGACGAGTTCCAACCGTGTCAGCGCCTCCCGGTCATAGATTCGGTAACCGCCGGCCGTTCGGCCGCTGGGCGGAACCAGCCCCGCATCGGAGTAGTACCGAACCGTCGGCACCGACAGACCACTGAGCCGGGCCACCTGACCGATGGTGTAGCAGCCGTCCTCGTTCACACCGTCCAGCCTCACGCATTCCCCGCGGATCTGTGGCCTCCGGGTGTCGGCTTACGGGCGTGTTTCCGGAACCAAGCGGTCCAGAATCAGGCGGACGACCTGATCGGCGTCCTCCAAGTGCACATCATGGCCGGTGTCGACGTCCACCACGGACAGCAGGGGCGTTACGGCCTCCGCTGCGGACAGTTCCTTGGCGAAGCCCCGCTGATACGCCGGGAACACCGCGGCGGCGTCGGATGGCAGCAGCTCGACCATGCCTCGGCCGGCCGATGCGACCACCACCAGCGGGCAGCGCGCCGCGCGGTAAGTGGCGAAAAGATCAAGGTTGCCCAACTCGGCCACCAGTCGTGCCAGTGCGGGGTCACCGGCCTGCCGCACGGAGCTCTCGAGGAAGTCGCGCATGGTCGCCTCCGCGGCTCGCGCTGCCTCGGCATCGAGCCCGTCGAACGGGCCGATCGGATTGGTGTGGCCGTCGAGATTCACCGTGAGAGGGCACTCCGGATGGCGCGTCGCCCAAAGAGCCGCGACCAGCCCGCCCAACGAATGTCCCACCACGGCCGGCCGTTCCAGCCCGCGGTCCTCGACGACCGCGGCCAGGTCCTTCAGCCCGGCTTCCCAGGACCACAGTCCCGGTCCGGAACGTCCGTGCCCCCGCAGGTCTGCCGTCACCACCCGCAGTCCGGCCGCTACCAGCGGAGGCGCGACCAACCGCCAGTCCTCCATGCTGCGGCCGCCCCCGTGCAACAGCACGACCGCATCGCCGGATCCGCCGTGATCTCGAATGGCGAGCTCGACGTTCCCTGACATCACTGTGTGTTCTGAAGATGGTGCGACTGCTTCGGGCATCACGCCTCCCGGTTCTCTGTACTGACCAATCCGCAAATCCGGATCAGCGTTCTAGGTCTGCGTCGGCATCTGTAAGCGGCGCCGTGTCGGGGATCCTCGGTGCGAGGTCCCTCCGGCGGACTCTGTTCCTCAGCGGGCCCTGTTCCTCAACGGACCCTTTTCCTCAACGGGCTCTTCGACCGACTATGAAGGCTCAAGTCACTTGAGACTCAAGCCACGACGGTCAGACCGAGTTCGTCGGTCGCGCCGCTTCGGCGCCGGCGCCGGTTATCCACAGGGCGGTGCGACGCGCTGTCATCGGTGCCGTTACGGGCGGTAGGAAGGTGGGGTGGATACCGGCGAGGCGGGCTCAGGTGGGGCGGCATCGGCGGCTCAGGCTCTGGAATCGATCCAGGCGGGGCTGGCGATGCTGGCCGCCTGTGACATCGACGCCTCCGCGGCGGCGGACATAGGTGAGGAGAGCGCGCTGATCGTCCGCGCGATCGGATGTCTGCAGCTCGAGGCGGCACGCAGACTCGGCAGGTTCGACGCGTTGGGCGGTCCGGCGGCCGATGGCTGCCCGTCCCTCACCGGGTGGCTGGGACGGCGATGCCGACTGCGCCCGTGGGAGGCCAAACAGCTCGCCACCCTCGCGGCTCGCCGTTCTCTGCTGGCCGACACACTCGCCGCCTTCGCGGACGGCGAAATCGGATTCGGGGACGTTGCGACGATCGCAGAAGGGATCGATCGAGCCGCTGACACGATGACCGGCTCCTGGACTCCCGAACGCGTGGCGCAGGCCGCCCAGCCGGCGCTTCTTGGGTTCGCCTCCGCGGGGACGCCGGGGCAGCTTCGCAAGGCCGCCACCCGGATCGCGGTGACGCTCGACGGCGAGACCGCCGAGCAACGCCGCCGTCAGATCGACCGGCAGTCGTTCCTCAACGTCGGGCAGGGCATCGACGGCATCGGACTCCTCAGCGCGGAAATGGGTGCCGAGGACCTCGCCATCGTGGAGAAGGCGATCGACGCGTTCGCGCCGACACCGAACGCCGAGCTACCGCGCTGGCAGAACCTCCCCGGCCATCGGCGCCTGCGCGGGCTGGTCACCGCCTGTCAGGTCGCGTTGAAAGCAGCCGGGCGACACGGGTATCGCGAGCGCGGTGGCGCCCCCGTGCGGGTCCACTTGATCGCCAGCACGGCCACCGTTGATCCCGACGTGCCCGTTGCTCAGGCTCCAGCGGGCCGCACCGAATTCGGCACCGTCCTGACCGCCGCGCAGATCCGGGAGATGATCCAGCGCCACCACGCTGGGATCCATCAGATCTTCATCGGGCCTGACGGCTCGGTCGCCGACCGATTCACCGCCGGTGGACAGCCACTTAACTGGGGCCGGACCCGTCGGCTCTTCTCCAGCGACCAACGCGACATCTACCTGGCCCTGCACGACACCTGTGCCGCGGAGGGCTGCGATCGGCCACCGGCCTGGGCTGACATCGACCACAAACAGCCCTGGGCGCAAGGCGGCCGCACCGACCTCGACAATGGCCAGCCGCTCTGCCGCTGGCACAACCTCCATAAGCAGAATCACGAGGACCGCGCGGGTCACATCCACCAGAAGCCGCCGGACCCACCGGACGGTGAACCACCGGACGCCGAGTTACCGGAGGGCGAATCACCGGACTCGGACGACTAGAGCTTCTCAAGGTCGGCGCCGAGGGCTGCACAGGCACCGCTCGTTCAGAGTCCGCGTCTCGCCATGTGCAGTTGTTCCCCGTGAGGCGATAGACCTCCTCACGGGGAACGACTACTCAGCGTGAGAAATCACCACGTGCTGCGGGACCAGCCAGGTAGCACCTGGTACAGCCGCTAACGCGGGGGACAGCCACGCAGCGGCGCTCAGCCGCTTGCGAGGAAACCGAGAAGGTCCTGCCGGGTAATGAGACCGGCCGGTTTGCCGTCGACGAGCACGACGGCGGCACCGGCGTTCTCCAGGACGCTCACGGCTTTGCTCACGGCTTCTCCTGACCCCACCATCGGCAGCGGTGGTGCCATGTGGTCTCCCAACGGGTCCTCCAGAGCCGCCTTGCCGCTCACCAGCGCCGCGAGAAGGTCACGCTCCCCCACAGAGCCGACGACCTCGGCGGCCATCACGGGCGGCTCCTCCTTCATCACCGGCAGCTGGGAGACGTCGTATTCGCGAAGAATCGACACTGCGGTGCCCACGGACTCGTGCGGGTGAACATGCACGAACTCCGGCAGCCCGGAGCCCTTCCGCGCGAGCACATCGGCGATTCGCGGCTCCTCGGTCTCGGAGGTGAGGAAGCCGTAGTCGGCCATCCAGTCGTCATTGAAGATCTTTGACAGGTAGCCTCGTCCGCCATCGGGCAGCAGGACGACGACCACGTCGTCCGGACCGGCCTCGGCCGCGACTCGGAGCGCGGCCACGACCGCCAACCCGCAGGAACCGCCGACCAGTAGCCCCTCTTCCCGCGCCAGCCGCCGGGTCATGGTGAACGAATCCTTGTCGCTCACGGCGATGACCCGGTCACATATGTCGCGGTCGTACGCCTCCGGCCAGATGTCCTCGCCAACGCCCTCGACGAGGTACGGCCGACCGGTGCCGCCGGAGTAGACCGACCCTTCCGGATCCGCGCCGATGACCTGGACGCGCCCGTCCGAGACCTCCTTGAGGTATCGGCCGGTTCCGGTAATGGTGCCGCCCGTGCCGATCCCCGCGATGAAGTGCGTGACACGCCCTTCGGTCTGCGCCCAGATCTCCGGGCCCGTCGTCTCGTAATGCGAGCGCGGGTTGTTCGGGTTGGCGTACTGGTCAGGCTTCCAGGCCCCCGGGATCTCCGCGGCGAGGCGGTCGGAGACCGAGTAGTAGGAGTCCGGGTGGTCAGGAGACACCGCCGTCGGGCACACCACGACTTCCGCGCCGTACGCGCGAAGCACGGCGATCTTGTCGTTCGCCACCTTGTCGGGGCAGATGAACACACACCGGTACCCCTTCTCCTGGGCCACGATGGCGAGTCCGACGCCCGTGTTGCCGGAGGTGGGTTCGACGATCGTGCCGCCCGGTTTGAGGGCGCCGGATTCTTCGGCGGCCTCGACCATGCGAACGGCGATGCGGTCCTTTACCGACCCGCCCGGATTGAAATATTCGACCTTGGCCAGGACCTGCGCCGTGGCTTCGGTCGTGACGTTGCGGAGGCGTACCAAGGGGGTGTCCCCGATGAGCCCCGTCAGCGAGTTGTGCACGTGCACCAGCGACGTCCCTGTCGTCGGCAATAGTTCTGCTCAGAAGGTACCTCACCTACCATCATCACGGTCCGTGCTGCAGTCGTCGCGATTTGTTGTTACCGTCTGTCCACGCGTGGACAACCCCTCCGGGAGACGAGCATGGCGCCAAGCGGGCGACGGCGTGACGGGTGTTCCGGACCGCCCTCTCATGCCCATCGGCGCCACGCTGGACGCTCACGGCACGGCATCGCGGTCATCTCCCTCCAGTTCGCCATGCTGTCGACCGCTCTCGGGTGCTCGGCATCCGGCGGGGCTGATCCGACCTCCGCCGCCGCTGGGTGGCAGGACGCATCCGCCGGTGTCGTGAGTCGGCCGGCCATCGGCGGAGGCGTCACTGCGGTCACCTCGCTCGACGACGAAGGACGACTGTGGACGATCGTCTTCGACCTCGCCACCGGCCGGCGCCTGTGGTCTCGGCCATCCACGACGTCGGGTCGCCCGGCCGACCTGGGCGTCGCGCCGCCGGCCGTGGCCGGGCCGCCGGGCCGTGCCGTCGTGGGAAGCGTCGAGCCACGATCTTCCGGGGCCGAGGTGGTCGGCCGGGATGTCCGTACCGGGAGTCAACGGTGGGCGCGCCCCGTCGGGACGACGTTCGGGCCCACGCGGTGCGGTGACTCGCTCTGCCTGTCGGAGTTCACCGCCGAGAAGAGCGCACGATTCGCGGTGCTCGATCCCACCACCGGCAAGGCGTCATGGACCATGCCGGGCGTCGCCGAGGCTGAATGGGCCGATCGCCGACGCGTGGTGGTGTTCCGGATCGCCGCACATCCGGTAATAGAGGCTCACGACCTGGCGAGCGGCCGGTCGCTGTGGTCGTTCCCTGTCGAGCGGGCTCTCGGCGGAACGGTCGATCTGTCCGGCGGCTGGTCCTTCGGCGCCCTCGACAACGACCTGATCGGCTATCTCGCTCCCTTCCGGGCACGCCAGGGGGCACCGCTGTCGGCGTTCGGTTTCTTTTCTCTCCGCACGGAGGACGGCGCGCTGCAGTGGGCCCACCACCGGTCGCTCCGTCTGTACCCGAGCGCCGATCCCGCAGTGGCGCTGGTGACCCGTGACGTCGACCCTAATGACCGCTATGGCGGTTTCACCCAGGTCAACCCACACACAGGCCGGGCCGTGGCGGCGATCCCCGCGCCGCCGAACTCCGGCCCCGACCGGTGGCCCGCGTTCCCCGCCGACCTGTCAGCGCTGGGCCTGCTCCAACCAGGCCATCCCGGTCAGACGTACGACCTCCGGACCGGAGGGCTGATCGCCGGGCACGTCCGGGCGTGGTCGTTCTGCACGACGACACCGGCACCACTGAAGATCAACGGAAGCACGCGGTTCTTTCCGGTCCCCGCCGTATGTCCGTACGACATGTTGACCGGCCGAAGACTCGCGTCCACCGAACCGCCCCCTGGCTGGTACACCGGCGCCGTCGATGGTTGGCGAGTGTGGCGAGACGAACACGGCGGCCTGCACGGACGACATGACGCCGAGGGCACCGTCCCGGGAATGCTCGGTTAGCCGCGGGTGCAGCACCGACGCGTCAGCCGCAGCGCAGGCGACGGCGCGTTGTGGCGGCGCGCCGCCGGGCGACTCGCATCCGCCGGCCGCTCCACCCTCAGAGCCCTTGCTCAAGGGTGTCCGCAGGGGGCCGGATGAGTGAACAGCGGTTCGTACGACACCGGTCCGCGGGATTCACCTGGCCCCGAGGTGTTGCCGAGTTGATGACCCTCCGATTGGCTACCCATCAGTAGGTTCGAGCGCCGATAAGCAGTAGCCTGCGAACGGGGCACAGGGGCCATCGGTGCCCGGGTCGGCCAAGGAAGAGGAGCTCCATCATGCCTGAGGCTGTCATCGTCGCGACCACCCGCTCCCCGATCGGGCGAGCGTTCAAGGGGTCCCTGAAGGACCTGCGTCCCGACGACCTCACCGCCCGCGTCGTGCGGGCGGCGTTGGACAAGGTTCCGCAGCTGGATCCGAATGACATTGATGATCTTCTGCTGGGCTGCGGCCTGCCCGGCGGCGAGCAGGGCTACAACATGGCTCGCGTGGTCGCCATCCTCCTCGGATACGACAGCGTGCCGGGCGCCACGATCACCCGCTACTGCTCATCTTCCCTGCAGACCACGCGGATGGCCTTCCACGCCATCAAGTCCGGCGAGGCCGATGTAATCGTGTCGGCTGGGGTGGAGATGGTCAGCCGGTTCGCCAAGGGCAGTAGCGACGGTCTTCCCGACACCCAGAACCCGCTGTTCTCCGAGGCCCAGGCCCGTACCGCCAAACGGGCCGAAGGCAACGCCGAAACGTGGCACGACCCGCGGGAGGACAGCACGCTTCCGGACGTCTATATCGCGATGGGCCAGACGGCGGAGAACGTCGCCCGGCTGCGTGGCGTCAGCCGTGCCGAGCAGGATGAGTTCGGCGTGCGTTCCCAGAACCTCGCCGAAGAGGCGATCAAGAACGGCTTCTTCGAACGCGAGATCACGCCGGTCGAGCTCCCGGACGGAACCGTCGTCGCCGAGGATGACGGCCCGCGCGCCGGTACGACACTGGAAAAGGTGTCGCAGCTCCAGCCGGTCTTCCGCCCGGACGGCACGATCACCGCAGGCAACTGCTGCCCGCTCAATGACGGTGCGGCCGCGGTCATCGTGATGAGCGACACCAAGGCCGCCGAACTCGGCATCACTCCGCTCGCCCGCATCGTCTCCTCTGGCGTGTCGGCGCTGTCGCCGGAGATCATGGGCCTCGGGCCGGTGGAGGCGTCTCGGCGCGCTCTGAAGAACGGCGGCCTGACCATCGACGACATCGATCTCGTCGAGATCAACGAGGCGTTCGCCGCACAGGTGATCCCGTCATACCAGGACCTGGGTATCGACATCGACAAGCTGAACGTCAACGGCGGCGCGATCGCGGTCGGTCACCCGTTCGGCATGACCGGGGCGCGGATCACCGGCACGCTCCTCAACGGTCTCCAGTGGCGCGACAAGGCCTTCGGCCTGGAGACGATGTGCGTCGGCGGTGGCCAGGGAATGGCGATGGTCTTCGAACGGCTCAGCTGAGCACAGAGGCCACGGCGCAGGACCGGGCATGCGATGAGCGCACTGCTGATGACCTCCGGCGTGCCGCCACGCCGGAGGTCAAGGAGACCACCTGTCGTGCCGACCCGGACGTGCCACGCCGGATGTCCGACCAGACCAACCCGGGCAGAGCCGAGCCAAGCCGTGCCGCCCAAGCCCTGCCGACCAAACCGTGCCGCCCAAGCCGGGCTGAACCAGGCCAAGCCCTGCCGACCAAGCCGTACCGGACGCCGACGCTCCCGCGGATGTGGCCTGACGTCTGATGCCCCGCCTGCGGCGCGCGGCGCGCCGGCTCACCCCGCGGGGCGGCCAGTTCACGAGAAACCCCCCAGCGGGACATCATCGCCGGGAGGTTTCGTTAGCAGTTCGTAACTTATCAGGGACGGTATGCAATCAAGGATCTACGTCCCGTGACAGAAAGGTCTCCCTCGGGGGGTTGTGTGATTGGGATCGCTGTTGCAGAGTCATCACAAGCAGCACGCCCAGCCAGGAGGTGCCTATGTCTTTGAACCACTCACCGGAGACGCACAAGAATCTCATCGCACGCATCCCGAAAGTCACAGGACGTGACCTCCCCGAGTGGTTCGAAGCCATCGACAACGGCCCCGCCTTCCTACGATGCGACGAGCGGGTCAACTGGCTGGCCGACGAACACGGGCTATCGCACGGGTACGCGGCCGCCCTCGTGCACGAACACGAGCTGCATCGCCGCGCCGTCCGGTTCTGAGCGGGGTGGACCGGCACAGGGCGCTCGACTTCATCGCGAAGCACCATCGAGCGGTGATGGTGACGTCTCACGCCGATGGGCGCCCGCAGACCTCACCGGTTCTCTGCGCGGTCGATGACGCGGGTCGGGTCGTCGTCAGTACCCGAGAGACCGCGGTGAAGACGCGCAACGTGATGCGCGAGCCTCGCGTGACCTTCTGTGTCTTCACCGACGCCTTCTTCGGCGAGTGGACGCAGGTCGACGGCGAAGCCGAGATCGTCCGTCTGCCCGAGGCCATGGAGCCCCTGATCGACTATTACCGGAAGATCTCCGGCGAGCATCCCGACTGGGACGACTATCGCGCCGCGATGGAGCGAGATCGCCGGGTCGTCATCCGGGCGACGATCACCCGCGCCGGCCCCGACATTCACGGTTGACATGACGCTGACGCCCCCGCGGGAACGCGGGGGCGTCAGCGTATTGCTCCATCCCGCGGACGACTCGGCCCGGACCCGGGCAGCGGCGGATCCGGATCGGCTCGGTGGACCGCCCCGATGCACCGTCGGCCCCGATCGACCACATCGATGCGCTCGACCCCCGAGTGCACCGCTCCGCCGCCGTACGTCAGTCGCGATTGTAGAAGTACGACAGGAACCGGAGCAGCTCCAGATAGATCCAGACCAGGCTCAGGGTGAGTCCGAACGCAGCGAGCCACGAAGCCTTCTCCGGGGCCCCAGAGCGGACGCCGTCCTCGATGGAGCTGAAGTCCAGCAACAGATAGAGACAGCCGACGAGGATCGCCGCGACGCTGAAGATGATCCCGAGTGGACCGTTCTCCCTGATCCCGATGCCACCGACGTGGAAGATCGATACCAGCAGGTTGAGCACCATCAGGCCCACGAGAGCGAGGCCGGCCGCGATCACGAAACGCACGAACTTCGGTGTGACGCGGACGATCCGGAGGGCGTACACGGTGAGCATCGCGCCGAAGGCCAGCGCGGTCCCGACCACGGCCTGGAGGACGATCCCGTTGTAGACGGAGTTGTAGGCGTGGCTGATCACGCCCACCGCCACGCCGTACGAGGCCGCGAAGCCCAGCACGAGAACCGGATTGATCTTGCGGCCGAACGTCAGGATCGCCCAGAAGATCAGGCCGACGACCACGGCGGCGATCGCGACGGCGTTCGCGATGCGCTCCGGCACGAAGACCCATGCGAGTGCGCCGGCCGCGACGAGTGTGCCGAGCGTCAAGAACGAACGCACGACGACGTCGTCGATGGTCATGGTCCGGGGCGGCGCGTACGCGGGCGCGTTGTACATCGCCTCGAGCCGGTAAGCGCTCGGCACTGATCCCGATGCCTGCTGCCCGAAGGCGCCACGCCGGGAGAAGACCGGATTTCTACTCTCCATGCAATACCCTCCCGACTCGTTGTCGATCACGTTAACGACCGGTCGTGGTCGCCCTGTTCCCGCCACCACGGTGGGTCACCACCACTCTGCAGGTGGAACCGCAGGTGGTCCGACGTACTCCGACGAACATTCCCCTGACAGCGGCGATGACCCTCACAGAGCATCCGCGCAACGCCAGCCGGCCCGTTGGCCGACGCGCCGACCGGCGGCCTTCTCCGGCGAGCAGACACCCGCGGCAACGCTCACGTCATAGGAGCCGCAGGCGGCCGGTTTATATCATGGATCGCTGGGATCGGCGCGGCCGGTATCGGTCGCGAATCGGCAGACCGATACCGGCGGCACCGGCAGGCAGATAGGCCACCGCGGGCATGTTGGACCAAACATGTCGACTCCGACGTCGACAACTGTCAAGGCAACAGTGCCCCCGGTCGGAGTCGAACCGACACAACCGACTCTTTTAGGGAGTCTGCCTCTGCCTGTTGGGCTACGGGGGCGGCGTAATCATACCGGGCATGCGCCAATAAGGGACCACCCAGTAAATGCGACAAATAACGCCTATTAGTGCCGCGCCCTAAATACAGGCCGAATACCGCTCAGTCTTTCCGCGCCGCGAGCTCGAACTCTTCGCGTGGCCGCTGGATGGCGCCGAGTGACACGACCTCACGCTTGAAGAAGACGGCGAGAGTCCAGTCGGCCGTCACCCGCGTCTTGCGGTTGAAGGTCGGCACCCGGGACAGGTGGTACGTACGGTGCATGAACCATGCGAGGAGACCACGCATCTTGATCCCGTAGATCTGAGCGACGCCCTTGTGCAGACCGAGGCTCGCGACTGATCCGGCATATGCGTGTTTGTAAGGCTGCAGTTGCCCGCCCCGCAGCGACGCGACAACGTTGTCTCCCAGAGTCTTGGCCTGCCGAACCGCGTGTTGAGCGTTCGGCGCGGTGAACTCACCGGGTTTCGTCAGGTCGGGGACGGCCGCGGTGTCGCCTGCGGTGAACGCGTCAGGCACGCCTTCCACCGTCAATTCGGCGGTCGCCTTGATTCGACCCTTCTCATCGATCGGAAGATCAGTCCGCTTGGCAACGGGATTGGGCTTCACGCCGGCCGTCCAAACTAGGGTGCCGGCGTCGAATTCCTCTCCATCGCTGAGGACGATGTGATGGTCTTCGGCGGACTTGAGGAGCGTCTCGAGCTTGACCGCGATACTGCGCTGACGCAGCGCCTCGACGGTCCACCGCCCCATGTCCGCACCGACCTCCGGCAGAATGTGGTCGCTCGCCTCGACGAGGATCCACCGCATGTCGGACGGCTCGATGTTCGGGTAATACTCGCAGGCGTCGCGGGCCATGTCCTCGAGCTCGGCCAGCGCCTCGACGCCCGCGAAGCCGCCGCCCACGAAAACGAAGGTCAAGGCGCGCTTCCGTGTCTGCGGGTTCGCGGTGGATGCCGCGATGTCGAGCTGGGCGAGGACGTGGTTGCGCAGGTAGATCGCCTCACCCACCGTCTTGAAACCGATGCCACATTCGGCGAGGCCGGGAATCGGCAGCGTTCGGGAGATCGATCCCGGGCAGAAGACGAGGGTGTCGTAGGACAGCACGCGCGTCTCGGGCGACCGGTCCGCCTGGCCGCCGCCGATCCCCTCCGCGGAGGCACTGCCCACGATCTCGACCCACGCCTGACGGTTCGTGTGCTCGATGCGGGTGACACGGCCGTTGAGGATCGTCGCTCGCGGCAGCACACGTCGCAGCGGGACCACGACGTGCCGTGGCTCGAGGTTGCCCGCCGCCGCCTCCGGCAGGAACGGCTGGTAGGTCATGTACGACTGCGGATCGACGACCGTGATCTCGAGCTCACCGCGTTTGAACTCTCGCCGCATCTTCTTGTGCAGGCGGAGAGCGGTGTACATGCCGACGTAGCCGCCACCGACGATGAGCACGTGCTTGGCCATACCGGTTCCGGTACCCATGGGATCCTCCCGAAACTGCGCCGCACTTTGTGAAAGTTTTCACAACCTACGCTTTCACCGTACTCCTGGACGATCCACGATGGGAGAGGCGGCCTTGTGAATCGCATCACGCACGAACCACTTGGCCTGATGCCGCGTCAAACAGGGAGAAAGAAGCCGAGCCGAGTGACCGGCGGGGCCACGGGGGCTGTCCAGTGGAAGCGGGGGCTCCACTGGGCATCGCTCCGCCCGTCACTCGCCCGGCCGGGCTCTCTCACCATCGAGCCGACTCCTCACCCCGACTCAACACGCGAGCGCCGTCCTGGGCCCGTACACGCGCACCGCAGGGCGTAGCGCGCTCTCGCAGCCCCTGCCGGGAAGACTCAGCCGGACCGGTCCCCTGTCGGCTCCGCGTACTCCCGGGCCCTGAGGAACACGGCGTCGAGCATCTCCTCGGTGACCCGCCCGGTGAAGGTGTTCTGCTGGCTCGGGTGATAGCAGCCCAGGAGGAGGGTCGATCCGCCACCTGGCGCGGTCAGCGGAACCTCGACTCCGTGACCGAACGCGGGCCGAGGTCTGGGCAGCGCGTACCCGGCCTCGTTCAACGCCGGCCACAGCGCCTGCCAGCCGTACCCGCCCAAGACGACGATCGCCCGGACCGTGTCGGCCACGAACCGCAGTTCCCGCGCCAGCCAGGGGAAGCAGGCGGCGCGTTCGGCCGTCGTCGGCTTGTTGGCGGGCGGCGCGCAGCGTACCGATGCGACGACACGGGCACCGAGCAGCCGCTGGCCGTCGCCGGCATGGGTACTGGTGGGGATCGCCGCCAGCCCGGTCCGATACAGCGACGCGAAGAGCCAGTCACCGCTACGGTCGCCGGTGAAGATCCGTCCCGTGCGGTTGCCGCCATGGGCGGCGGGTGCGAGACCGACGATGAGGACGCGTGGCTCGGGGTCGCCCCAGCCGGGCACCGGCCGTCCCCAGTACTCCTCGTCCGCGTACGCCCGGCGGCGTTCGACCGCGACCTGTTCGCGCCACTCGACGAGACGGGGGCAGGCGCGGCACACCGACTGCCGGGCCACGAGTTCGGTGAGCGTGGGCGCGGCGGCCGCGAGGACGCGGACGTCCTCGGAGGTCCGCGCGACGGGTGTCTCGGGGGTGGCCGGATCCTCGGGATGCCCGGACCCCGGGGGAACAAAGGGGGCGTTCATCCCACCAGTCGTACCCTCCGACATCCCACCAGCCGCACCCTCCGACATAACGCCCGGCATTCCCTCAGACCAGCGACCAGGCGATGCCGTCGAGGATGTCCCGCTCGCTCACGACAAGGTCGGCGAAGGCGTACTCGCGCATGATGCGGTCGAGGATGAGCGCTCCGGCGCCGATGACGTCCACCCGCCCAGGGTGCATCACGCCGATCCGGCTGCGCTCGTCGTGCGTCGAGCGCAGCAGCGTCCGCGTCACGTCGTGCACCTGCCGCGCCCGGATACGAGACAGGTGAATGCGCTCCGAGTCGTACTCGGGCAGGCCGAGTGCGATGCCCGCCACCGTGGTCACCGACCCGGCCAGACCGACGAGGGTGCGCGCCTCGGTGACGGGAACGGCGGGGAGGCCACCGGGGGCTTGGTCGGCGACGGGTTCGCGCGGGGGTGCGGCGTCGGTGCCGACGCGAGCGCTCACCGCCGGATCGGCGGCGGCCGGGCCGGCCGGACCGCGGACGGAGAGCCCGTTCGGACTCACCGCCTCCGGCTCCGCCTCGCCGTAACGCACGCTGGCGAGGGCGGCGTCGATGTCCGCGACCGCCGCGGCGACCTGTTCCGGTGAGGGCGGATCGGAGCGGAGGTGCCGCTCCGTGAGCCGCACACAGCCGATGTCGACCGAGCGTGCGGCCTCCACCTCGGTGGTTCCGAAGACGAACTCGGTGGAGCCGCCGCCGATGTCGACGACGAGGTACGGACGCATGGGCCGTAGCGACGACAGGTCCTTGGTCGCGCCGATGAACGAGAGGCGCGCCTCTTCCTCGCCGGAGATCACTTCGGGTTCGACTCCGAAGATGTCGACGACGCCGCGGACGAAGTCGTCGCGGTTGGTCGCATCACGGGTGGCGCTCGTGGCGACGACCCTCGTCTTGATCGGGGTGCCGGCGACGTCGTGTGCGGCGATCAGCTTCGCGTAACCGCGCATGGCGGCGAATGTGCGGTCGAGCGCTTCGGGAGCCAGCCGGCCGGTCTCGTCGACGCCTTGCCCGAGACGGACGATCTCCATTCGCCGTTCGAGGTCGGTCAGCCGACCGTCCGCGATGTCGGCGATGAGCAGACGAACCGAGTTCGTACCGCAGTCGACCGCCGCGACGCGTGTCGCTGTGCTCACGATTCGTTCGCCTCCAGGCGCACCTCGTCGGCGCGGCGGCGCCGCGCTCCGTCACCTCCGGCCGAGCCACCCGGGCTCGGCGCCCCCACGGCGTCCGTTCCGGCCGCCACCCCCAGCGCAACACAGATCATGACAGTCCTTGACTCTCTGTGTCACCAGTTTGCGAAGACCGTTCACCTTCGGGACCGCTCAAAGCCGGACTCGGGCCGGAAGCCGCACATGGACCGGTACGCCACCACTCGGGCAGCGCCTCCAGCGCCTCCCGCCCGAAGGGATTCGCCCCGGGTACGGCGAGTTCGTGGGCGACGAGGGCGTGCAGGCACTTGATCCGGGCCGGCATGCCACCCGCGCTCTGCATTCCGGCGGGGAGCGGCTCGACGCCCTCTTCCTCGGCGGCGGCATCACGACGATCGAGGTAGTCGCGATGTGCGGCCTCGTACGCCGCGGCCAGTTCTGGGTCGGTGGCCAGCCGGGCCGTCATCTCGCGCATCAGCCCACTGGCCTCGAGCGTGCCGATCGCCGAGGCCGCCTTGGGGCAGGTCAGGTAGAACAACGTCGGAAAAGGCGTGCCATCGGGCAGTCGCGGCGCGGTCTCGACGACGTCCGGCAGTCCGCAAGGGCAGCGATGCGCGACCGCCCGCACCCCCCGCGGTTCGCGGCCCAGCTGTGCGGTCACCGCCGCGACGTCGCGTTCATCGATCACCGGTACGTCCTCCGGAGTCACCCGACAGGTCCCGCCTGCCGGCATACGCCGCACCGCCGGAACCTGCATCCACCGAATCCTGCCCTGTCGAACGTGCGCCCTCTCCGACCAGGCCCGGCCAGAACCCGCGGAGCCGACGAACTCGGCCACCGCCCGAACCCACGACTCTGGAACCGAGCCGGCACCCACTCGACCTCGCATCGCCGAGCGTCGCCGCAGGCGCTGCGCCGAATCCGAATACCGGCCGAATTCACATACAGACCGCGTCAGGATGCCGGCCGAGTCCGAATGCCGCCTGAAAGGGTACGCGGTCAGCGATGGCGATCGGCCGCGTCCACCGACCGCCACAAGGTGACGTACCAGGGCGGGGTGGGCGGCCGACGCTTGTGACCGGCGTCCTGGCCGCCGCTCTGGCCCCCGCCCAGCACCACGTAGCACTTCGCCCCCGGGTCGCACATGTGCAACCGGCGGCGGGCCTCCCGTTTGATGTACGACTCGTCGCCGAGCCGCTGCTTCTGCTGGGAGAGCTGCTGGACCTGAGCCTGCGCCACACGCTGCTGCACGCGAAGCTGGGCGATCTCCCGGCGCTGGGCGATGTACTCCCGGACGGGATAGGCGAGGCTCAGGGCGATGGCGCATGCGACGACCGCCAGGATCGCGGCGCGACTCGTCAGATGAGTCCGCCGCGCATCCCTGGCGTTCCGCTCAGGCGGTCGCCGCTTCGCCTCGGCCATCGGAGCGGGCTCTTACTCCCAGCTGAACCGGGGGAAGGCCGCCGCACCGGCGTATCGCGCCGCGTCGTCGAGGAGCTCCTCGATGCGCAGCAGCTGGTTGTACTTGGCGACCCGGTCGCTCCGCGCCGGGGCGCCCGTCTTGATCTGGCCGCAGCCGGCGGCCACCGCCAGGTCGGCGATCGTGGTGTCCTCGGTCTCGCCCGAACGGTGGCTCATCATCGTGCGGAAGCCGTTCATGTGGGCGAGGTTCACCGCGTCGAGGGTCTCGGTCAGCGTGCCGATCTGGTTGACCTTGACGAGGAGCGCGTTGGCCGAGCCGGCGTCGATGCCGCGCTGCAGACGCTCGGGGTTGGTCACGAACAGGTCGTCGCCGACGATCTGAACGCGGGACCCCACGGCGTCGGTGAGGGCCTTCCAGCCGGCCCAGTCCTCCTCGGACAGGGGGTCCTCGATGGAGACGAGCGGGTACGCGTCGAGCAGCTTACCGTAGTAGGTGGCCATCTCCTCGGCGGACCGCTTGCCACCCTCGAAGGCGTACGCGCCGTCGGAGTGGAACTCCGTCGCGGCGACGTCGAGGGCGAGCGCGATGTCGGTGCCCGGCCGGAAGCCGGCCCGCTGGACGGCCTCGAGGATCAGGTCGAGGGCGTCGCGGTTGCTCGGCAGCTCGGGGGCGAAGCCGCCCTCGTCGCCGAGTCCGGTCGCGAGCCCGCGGCCCTTGAGCACGGCCTTCAGGGCGTGGTAGGTCTCCGCGCCCCAGCGGAGCGCCTCGCTGTACGTCGACGCGCCGATCGGCGCGACCATGAACTCCTGGATGTCGACGTTGGTGTCGGCGTGGGCGCCGCCGTTGAGGATGTTCATCATCGGCACCGGCAGCAGGTGGGCGTTGGGCCCGCCGACGTAACGGAACAGCGGGAGGTTCGCCGCCTTCGCCGCCGCCTTGGCCACCGCCAGGCTGACGCCGAGGATGGCGTTGGCGCCGAGGCGGGACTTGTCCGGGGTGCCGTCGAGGTCGATGAGCGCCTGGTCGATCAGGCGCTGGTCGTCCGCGTCGTAGCCCAGGATCTCGGGGGCGATCTCGTCGAGCACGCCGAGCACGGCCTTCTCGACGCCCTTGCCGTTGTAGCGCTCGCCGCCGTCGCGGAGCTCGACCGCCTCGAACTGGCCGGTCGAGGCGCCACTGGGCACCGCGGCGCGTGCTTCGCTGCCGTCGTCGAGCAGCACTTCCACCTCGACTGTGGGGTTACCACGCGAGTCGAGGATCTCCCGAGCGTGTACGGCATCGATCGACGACACTTGAGCTCCTTGTGATCACTGCCAAACGTTTCCGCCCTGAGCCTAGCCAACCCGGGTAGGGCGGTCGTGCAACGCCACCCCCGTTGCGCCTTTCTCGTCCTGCGGCGGCCTCCGGTGGCCGGATCGCGCCACGGGATGCCCCGCCTTCATCGACGAGCGCCCAGCTGGCACCCCTTCGCCCCGTAGTTGGCCGGTTACACCCGTATCGCGGCTACTTGACGCTTACTTCGTGCGCCTTGTCTACTTAAGCGACCAAACAGACCTGTTCGATCGACAAAATGGGAGTCGCAATGAAACCGCGGTCCGCGGCCTTCGCCCTCGCCCTCCTCGCCGGCACCGGGCTGCTCACCGCGTGCGGCGGCGGCGACAAGGCATCCGGCTCCTCCTCCGGCGACGACACCACCGTCAAGCTCGGCTTCTTCCCGAACATCACCCACGCCACGGCGCTCGTCGGCGTGCAGAAGGGGATCTTCACCAAGTACCTCGGCAAGGCGCCGAAAACGTTGACGTTCAACGCCGGTCCGGCCGCCACCGAGGCGATCTTCTCCGGCGCGGTGGACGCGACATACGTCGGCCCGAACCCCGCCATCAACGCCTTCGTGAAATCGCACGGCCAGGCCATAAAGATCATTTCTGGTGCGGCCAGTGGCGGCGCCGCCCTGATCGTCAAGCCGTCCATCAAGTCCGCCGCCGATCTGCGCGGTAAGAAGATCGCCACTCCGCAGCTCGGCAACACCCAGGACGTCGCCCTGCGCTACTGGCTCAAGCAGCAGGGCCTCAAGACGGACAAGGCCGGCGGCGGCGACGTCCACGTCGTCCCCCAGGACAACTCCCAGACCCTGCAGGCGTTCGCGCAGGGTCAGATCGACGGGGCGTGGGTGCCGGAGCCGTACGCCTCCCGGCTGGTCCTGGAGGACAAGGGCAAGAAGCTGGTCGACGAGGCCTCGCTGTGGCCGGGCGGCAAGTTCGTGATCACCAACCTGATCGTGCGCACCGAGTTCCTGAAGAAGCACCCCGACCTGGTGAAGAAGCTGCTCGAGGCGCAGGTCGAGGCGACCGACTACATCAACTCCGACAAGGCCGGCGCGGAGCAGTCCGCGAACACCGAACTGGCCTCCCTGACCGGCAAGCCGCTCAAGCAGGCCGCCCTGGACGCCACGTTCAAGAACGTCACCTTCACCAACGACCCCATCGCGTCGTCGCTGAACGCGAGCGCCCAGCACGCCGAGGCGGTCGGCCTGCTGGACCACGTCGACCTCAAGGGCATCTACGACCTCGGCCCGCTCAACGAGGTCCTGAAGTCCAAGGGCAAGCCGGCGGTGAGCGAGTCCTGACAGGACGCTCACCCGAGGGAGAAGACATGGCTGTGACGACAGAGGATCCGCGGCGCACGACCGCGCCTTCGGTCCGGATCGAGGGTGTCTCCAAGGCGTACGGCACCGGCGGCGGCGCGCTCCTGGCTCTGGACCAGGTGTCGCTGTCGGTCGCGCCCGAGGAGTTCGTCTGCATCCTGGGAGCGTCCGGATGCGGCAAGAGCACATTGCTGTCGCTGGTCGCCGGGCTGGACCGGCCGACGCTCGGCACGATCGACGTCGGCGGAGCACGAGTGGGCCTGATGTTCCAGGAGCCCGCGCTGTTCCCGTGGCTGACCGTCGCCGGCAACGTCGAGCTGGCCCTGCGCACCCGCGGCGTTCCGAAGGCCGAACGCCGGCGGCAGGCGGCCGAACTGCTGGAGGTCGTGCATCTCGAGGACTTCGGCAAGAAGCGGCCGCACGAGCTGTCCGGCGGGATGCGCCAGCGCGTGGCCATCGCCCGGGCCCTCGCTCAGGACAGCGACGTGCTGCTGATGGACGAACCGTTCGGCGCGCTCGACGCGATGACCCGCGACCTGCTCCACGACGAGCTGGAACGCATCTGGTCCGAGCGCTCCCTGACCGTGCTGTTCGTCACGCACAACGTGCGCGAGGCCGTACGCCTCGGCGACCGTGTCGTCCTGCTGTCCAGCCGTCCCGGCCGCGTGGTCGAGGAGTTCCCCGTGCCGCTGGATCGTCCCCGGCGCATCGACTCCGGCGAGGTCGCGACCCTCGCGGGACGGATCACCGATCGGCTGCGCGAGGAGGTCGGCCGTCATGGATCATGACATCCCGAAGAGCGGTTCACCGGCCGGAACCGACGTACTCGACCGTCAGATCGCGGGGCTGGACGCGCTGGAGATGGCGGCGCGCTCCCGCCCCGGTCTGCTGCACCGGGCCTGGTCGTCGGTGTGGCCGGTGCTCGCCGCGGTCGCCATCGCGATCGGCGCCTGGGAACTCGTCGTCCTCAGCGGCTGGAAGCCGACGTACGTCCTCCCCGGACCGGCGCAGGTCTTCCCTCAGCTGGGCAAGGATCTGAGCGAGTCGGCGTTCTGGTCGGGGCTGGGCCTGACCATGCGCCGGGCCGTGATCGGGTTCGCGCTCGCGATCCTCGTCGGCGCGGTGATCGGTGCCGTGGTGTCGCGCGTGCGGTTCCTGCGGGTGGCGTTCGGATCGCTGATCACCGGGCTGCAGACGATGCCCTCGATCGCCTGGTTCCCGCTCGCCATCCTGCTGTTCCAGCTCAGCGAGAGCGCGATCATGTTCGTGATCGTGCTCGGCGCGGCGCCGTCGATCGCCAACGGCCTGATCGCGGGCGTCGACTACACGCCGCCGATCCTGCTGCGGGCGGGGAAGATCCTGGGGCTGCGCGGCTTCGCGCTGTACCGGCATCTGATCCTGCCCGCGTCGCTTCCGGCGTTCGTGACCGGGCTCAAGCAGGGCTGGGCGTTCGCGTGGCGCAGCCTGATGGCGGGCGAGCTACTGGTGATCATCGGGCATCACACGTCGCTCGGCGTCCGCCTGGAGTACGCCCGGGAGAACATCGACGCACCCGACATGATCGCGATCATGATCGTGATCCTGGTGATCGGCATCGTGATCGACCGGCTGTTCTCCGCCGCCGACCGTGCCTTGCGCGCCCGCCGCGGCCTCGACCCGTCCTGAACCGGCCACGAACGGAGTATTCACCGAAGACCCATTCCGTAGTGGCCGAATCCATGACATCGTCCACGCCGTAACCTCAAGTTTGATCAAGAGGAGGCACGCCCGTGCGTGCTCGTGCCCTTGGCGTGGCCGGCCTGATGCTGCTGGTGGGGGCCGGAACGGCCGCCGCCGATGACGCTCATCCGTCGCTGCGATTCGCCGTATCGTTCCCCTCGTCCCTCCGACAGGCCGCCGCCGACGGCCGTGTGTACGTCGTGGTCTCCCGTAAGAACACGGCGGAGCCGCGTGAGCAGATCGACATCACCGGCGGCGTGCCCTTCTGGGGCCGGGACGTCGACGGCCTGAAGCCTGGCCGCACCGCGTACGTGGACGGCCAGGCGTACGGCTATCCCCTGGAGCGGCTGCGCGACCTGCCGTCGGGGCGCTACACGGTGCAGGCGTTCTTCAACGTGTACACGACGTTCCACCGCGCCGACGGCTCGACCGTGAAGCTCCACATGCCGTGCGGCGACGGACAGGATCTGTTCAACTCGCCCGGCAACATGTACGGCACGCCGCAGACGATCGACGTCGCTCCGAGGAGCTCCGGGACGATCCGGCTGAACCTGGACCATCTGATCACGCCCGCCGAGCCGGTGCCGGCCGGCGGCACCTGCCAGCAGGGCAACCCGGCGGACACGCCGCACGTCAAGCACATCAAGATCCTCAGCCCGTCCCTGACGAAATTCTGGGGACAGCCGATGTACGTCGGCGCGAACGTGCTCCTGCCCGCCGACTACGACGCCTCCGGGAACACGCGGTACCCGGTCGAGTACCACTTCGCGCACTTCACGACGAACGCGCCGCACGGGTTCCGCGAGGACCAGGGCAATGCCTTCTCCAAGTGGTGGATGTCGGGGAGCGCACCTCGGTTCATCAGCGTGGAGGTCCGTGAGGAGAACCCCTTCTACGACTCCTCGTACGTGGTGAACTCCGCGAACCTCGGCCCGTACGGCGACGCCACGACCAAGGAGCTGATCCCCGCGCTCGACGCCCGGTTCCGCACGATCGCGGCGCCCTGGGCGCGGATCACGGCGGGCGGCTCGACCGGCGGCTGGGAGGCCCTCGCCAGCCAGGTGTTCTATCCGGACGTGTACGGCGGGACGTTCGCGGGCTATCCGGATCCGGTCGACTTCCACCGTCACCAGATCGTCAACGTGTACGGCGACGCGAACGCCTACGACACGATCCGCGACTGGGACCGCACGCCCCGTCCGGACAGCCGGAACGTCGCCGGCGACACCAACTACGTGATGGCGCAGGAGAACCTCTGGGAGCTGGCGCGCGGCGACCGTGACCGGTCCGGGGGCGCCTGGGCGATCTGGGAGGCGGTGTACGGCCCGCAGGGCGCGGACGGCTATCCGGCGCTCGCCTGGGACAAGCGGACGGGTGCGATCGACCCCGCCGTCGCCGCGCGGTGGAAGCCGATGGACCTGAGCGCCAAGCTCGCCGCCGAATGGCCGACCCTCGGCCCGAAGCTCCAGGGCAAGCTCTACGTCTACGTCGGCGACACCGACACCTACTTCCTCAACGACGCCGTGCAGTTGCTGCAGCAGACCCTCGACGTGCGCACGTCGCCCACCGCGGACGCGACGTTCGTGTACGGCCGCGCCAAGCAGCACGGCTGGTCGCCGTACACCGCGCAGGATTGGTTCACGGTCTACGCCGACTACATCGCCCGCCACGCCCCGGCCGGCACCGACGTCCGCGCCTGGCGCGGCCCGGCGGCGAAGGCCCGGCTGAACGCCTCCGGCGGCGTCATCATGCCCCCGGAGAAATCGGTCGGCCTCCCCCGCTGACCGCTCCCTGCCGAACGACGACGGTCCCGCGCCGGAGGACTCCGGCGCGGGACCGTACATTCTCAGCCCGCCAGTACGGCGTCAGACCGCCGGCGCTGGGCCGGGTCCCGCCTCGATGTCGTCGAGGGACTCGGCGAGCCGCTCAGGCACCTTCTTGATCGCGCTGAGCGGAGTGGCGATGTCCTCCAGGGACGCCCCCTCGCACTTCACGCCGAAGATCGCGGCGACGACTCCGGCGATGCCCATGACGCCCGCCGCGATGAGGTAGGCGATGAACAGTTTGCCCCGGTCCGGGTGGTCCTGGTCACCGATCAGAGACCCGAAGATCGTCGGGCCGAGCGCCCCGAAGACCTGGGCGATCGCGAAGAACAGCGCGATCGCCTGGGAACGCAGCTCCATCGGGAAGATCTCGCTCACGGTGAGGTAGCCGGAGCTGGCCGCCGCCGAGGCGATGAAGAAGATCACCGTCCAGAGCGCCGTCTGCGTGAACGCCGTCAGACTGCCGATCTTGAACAGGTAGCCGCTGACCGCGAGGAGCGCGCCGGATACGAGGTACGTCCCGGCGATCATCTGCTTGCGGCCGATCGTGTCGAACAGCCGCCCGATCAGCAGCGGGCCCAGGAGGTTCCCGGCCGCGAAGGCGAAGAAGTACTTCGCCACGTCGTGGTCGGAGACTCCGTAGAAGTGCTTGAGCACGAGGCCGTACGTGAAGAAGATCGCGTTGTAGAGGAACGACTGGCTGATCATCAGCGTGGCGCCGAGGACCGACCGCGAGGGGTACTGCCGGAACAGGATCCGCGCGACCTGGAGGAACGACACCGACTCCTGCGGGCGCACCTCGATGTACTTGTCGGGGTCGACCGGCTCGAGGGTCTTGCCGGAGGCCTCGACCTCGCGTTCGATCAGCGCGACGGTCTTCTCCGCCTCTTCCGCCTGCCCGTGGGCGAGCTGCCAGCGGGGGCTCTCCGGAAGCGTGCGGCGCAGCCCCCAGATCGCCAGGCCGAGGATCGGGCCGATGAAGAAGCCGACCCGCCAACCCCAGTTGTCGGGAAGGATGTCCTTGTTGAGAAGGATGTACTCGCTCAGCGACGCGATGATCGCGCCGAACCAGTAGGTGCCGCTGACCGCCAAGTCGACCCGGCCGCGATATTTGGCCGGGATCAGTTCGTCGATCGCGGAGTGGATCGCCGCGTACTCGCCACCGATGCCCATTCCGGCGATGAAGCGGAGGGCGAGGAAGCTCGCGTAGTTGAACGAGAACGCGGTCAGACCGTTGGCGACGAGGTAGAGCCCGAGGGTGGCGATGAACAGCTTGCGCCGTCCGAGCTTGTCGGACAGCCGGCCGAACACCAGCGCGCCGACCACCTCACCGATCAGGTAGATGGTCGCCGAGAACCCCACCTCTTGCGAGGTCAGGTGCAGGGTTCCGGCGTGTTGCAGAACTGGTCCGACGATGCTGGCGATCTGGATTTCCAGCCCGTCGAGCACCCAGGCCACGCCGAGGGCGGCGATCATCCGGGTGTGAAAGCGTGACCAAGGCAGCCGATCGATCCGCGCGGGTACGAGGCTTCGCACGGTGGGCTGTTGCGGGGGAGCGCCCACGTCGTCTCCTTTGTGATTGCGTACCGTCAGGATTCGATCACCGTAGAAAGCCGTCACGACGCAGTGAAGGGATTGCGGACAGATCTGAGGTTCTGGGAGCGGTTCATCGCTTCCCACCCGTTAAGCACTAAAAGTCGCCGCGTTCACACAATGCGGTGAATTACGTCATACGCCCGAAATGTACGGACGCGTGGACCGGCCGCCGCCCTTCCGACGCGGATCGCGTCAGGGGCCGTGCGAATCAGAGGCCGTTGGGAGTCCGGCCCACCGGAGGCCCGCCGGGAGGCGTCGGCACGGGCGGGAAGCTGGGCCCGCCGGGCGGCGGCGTGATCGGAGGCTTGGGCTGCTTCTTCGCGCCCTTGCTGACGTAGATGGTGACCGTCTCGCCGGGCTCGACCGACGCGCCGGCACCGGGCGAGGTACGCGCGACGGTGTTCTTGGCGTACGTGTCGGAGTCGACGCGCGGCCCGAAGCTCACGTCGAAGCCCGCCGCGGTCAGCCGGGAGGCGGCCTCCGACGGGCTGAGGCCGAGCACGTCGGGGACCTGGACGCGGTCCTCACCGGAGCCCTCGCTGTAGTAGTCGCTCGGCGGGCTGTGGAAGTCGTGCTCGGGCACGTCCTCCAGCGCGCCGAGCATCGTCTGCCGCCAGATGGGCGCGGGGATGTCCGCGCCGAACACCTCGCCGTAGCAGCTGCCGCCCAGGCAGACGTCCCGCAGGGGGTGCCGGTAGCCGCCGCGCGGGTCGCCGACCCAGACCGCGCTCGCCAGGTCGGGCGTGTACCCGGCGAACCAGGCCGACGAGAACCCGTCGACGGTGCCGGTCTTGCCCGCGGCGGGGCGGCCGATGCCCATGCCGGCCGCCGTGCCCTTGGTGAGCACGCCCTGCAGCACGTGGTTGACCGCGTCGGCGACGCCCTTGTCGATCGCCTGATGGCAGCCGGCGCTCGGAACCTTCAGCTCGTGGCCGGCCGTGTCCGTGATCTTCGTCAGGACGATCGGCTTGCAGTACTCGCCGCGCGCCGCGAACGCCGCGTACGCGGCCGCCAGGCGCACTGGCGAGACCGTGTTGAAGCCCAGCGTGAACGAGGGGTACTGCTGCAGCGCGGAACCGTCGGCGCGCCGCATGCCGAGCTTCTCGGCCATCTTGACCGTGTCGCAGAGGCCGACCTGTTTCTCCAGCCGGAGGAAGAACGTGTTGACCGAGTGCCACGTGCCGGTGACGAGGCTGAACGTCCGGCCACCCTCGCCGTCGCCGGCGTTGCCCAGCGACTCGTTGGAGTTCACCGACCGTCCGTCGCAGTCGCGGAACCCGGTCGGGGTGTAGTGGTCGGGAGCCATGAGGCGGTGGCCGAAGGGCATGCCCTGATCCAGGGCGGCCGCCAACGTGAAGATCTTGAAGGTGGACCCGGCCTGCATGCCGATGCTGGTGCCGTGGTCGGAGTCGGCGGCGAAGTTGACCCAGGTCTTGCCTCGCTGCTCACTGGGCCCCAATTTTCGGTCGACGGCCATGGCCTTGATTTGGCCGGTGCCCGGCTCGACGAGGGCCTCGGCGGCCGCCTTGCGGCTGGAGTTCTTCTGCGGCACATAGTGATCGACCGCGCGCTGTGCGGCCTGCTGCATCCGGGGGTCCAGGGTCGTCCGGATGGTCAGCCCGCCCTGCTGGAGCAGTCGCTGCCGCTGTTTGGCGGTGGCGCCGAAGGCCGGGTCGTCGAGGATCTCGCGTTCGACGTAGTCGCAGAAGAACGGCGCGGAGCTCTCCACGCAGCCGTTCGGGGTCGACTTGACGTGCAGGTTCAGGGGCGCCCGCTGGGCGGCCGACGCGGTGGCGGCGGGGATCCAGCCGAGCTCGCGCATGCGAGCCAGCACGGTGTTGCGCCGCTGGATGGCCAGGCCCGGGTTGACCGTCGGGTCGTAGGCGTACGGATAGCGGACGACGCCGGCGAGGAGCGCCGCGTCGGCGAGGGAGAGCTGGGTGGCGGGCTTGCCGAAGTAGTGCCGGGAGGCGGCCTCGATGCCGTACGCGCCGCTGCCGAAGTAGGCGATGTTGAGGTACCGCTCGAGGATCTGGTCCTTGGTGAGCTGCTTCTCGATCGCCACGGCGTAGCGGAGCTCGCGGAGTTTCCGCGCGGGCGTCTCCGCCCGGGCCTCCTGGCGTTCCGCGTCGGTGTCGGCGGTCTCGACGAGAAGGTTCTTGATGTACTGCTGGGTGATGCCCGACCCGCCCTGCGTCACCTGCCCGGCGGCGAGGTTGCTGGCGAGGGCGCGCACCGTGGCCTTGAAGTCGAGCCCGCCGTGTTCGTAGAAGCGGTTGTCCTCGATGGCGAGGATCGCCTTGCGCATGATGGGCGCCACCTTGTTCAGGGGCACGTCCAGGCGGTTCTCGTAGTAGAACGTCGCGAGTTTCGACCCGTCGGCGGCCAGGATCACCGAGCGCTGCGCGACCGGTGGGGTGCGCAGATCGCCGGGGATGTCCTCGAACCAGTTCGCGCCGTTACGCGCGCCGATGCCGGCCACCCCGACGGTGGAGAAGGCGATCAGCGCCACGAGCACTCCGGCGATGACACCGGAGCCCGCGAGACGCCCGATGATCCCCATGGCGTCTCGCTGCGGGCTACCCCCAGATGGCACGGGGTCAGCGTACGACGAACCGGTCCCGGACGGATCTCACTGCCCTAACAAAACGCCACCGGATCCCCCATACGCGTCGAATGCAACACACATCACGCTCACTCCGGGAGCCACGGCCAGAAGAACGGCAAGCCCTTGATGATGGGGCGCGGTGTCCGGCCGTCCGGCTCGCGCGGCGGCTCCGTCCCGTCCTGGTCCCCGGCCGCGTCCTTGTCGTTCTTGTCCTTCTTGTCCTTGTCTTTGTCCTTGTCCTCCTCCTCGCCGTTCCCCTTCCGGAAGTAGTCCCCGGGCGGGCCGTGGAAGCCGTGCTCCGGGACCCCTCGCAGCGCGGCCTCCATCGTCTCCCGCCAGATCGGCGCGGGCACGTCCGCGCCGAACACCTCCCCGTAGCAGGCCTCCCCCAGGCAGACGTCGCGCAGCGGATGCTTGTATCCGCCCCGTGGGTCGCCGACCCACACGGCGCTGGCCATGTCAGGGGTGTAACCGGCGAACCAGGCGGCCGAGAAGTTGTCGACCGTCCCCGTCTTGCCGGCCGCCGGCCGCCCGATGTCATTGCCCTTGGCGGTGCCCTTGGTCAGCACCCCCTGGAGCACGTGACTGACCGCGTCGGCGACGCCCTTGTCGATCGCCTGGTGACACTTGGCGCGGGGCACCGGCAGCGATCCGGTCGGCCCGTCGATCCGCGTGATCGCGATCGGGCGGCAGTAGCGGCCGCGCGCCGCGAACGCCGCGTACGCGGCCGCGAGCCGCAGCGGCGAGACGGTGTTGAACCCGAGCGTGAACGACGGGTACTGCTCCAGCTTCTCCCCGGTGGCCCGGCGCATGCCCAGGCGATTGGCCATCTTGTACGTCGCGCACAGCCCGACCTTGCGCTCCAGCGTGAGGAAGAAGGTGTTCACCGAATGCCAGGTGCCGGTCACGAGCGTGAACTTCTTCCCGCCCTCCCCGTCGGCCGCGTTGCCGAGGGAGACGTTGGGGTCGCCGACCCGGTCTCCGGCGCAGTTCCGGAAGCCGGTGGGGACGAACGACTTCGGCGCGTCGAGCTGGTCCCCGAACGCCATGCCCTTGTCCAGCGCCGCCGCCAGGGTGAACACCTTGAACGTCGACCCCGCCTGCATGCCCAGGCTGGAGCCGTGGTCGGAGTCGGCGGCGAGGTTCACCCACAGGGTGCCCCGCTTGGTGCTGTCGCCCATCTTCCGGTCGACGGCCATCGCGGTGATCTCCCCCGTCCCCGGCCGGACGAGAACCTCGGCAGCCGCCTTACCCGACTTGTTGTTGGGCGGTACGTAGTGGTTCAGAGCACGTTGGGCGGCTTTCTGCATGGGGGGTTCAAGCGTGGTGTGGATCTGCAGACCGCCCCGCTGCAGCAGGAACCGGCGTTCCTGCGCCGTCTTGCCGAACGCCCGGTTGGCCAGGATCTCCCGCTGGACGTAGTCGCAGAAGAACGGCGCCGAGCTCTCCACGCAGCCGTTCGGCGTGCCGGTGATCCGCAGCGTGAGCGGCAGGGCCTTCGTCTCCGTGTCCTGCTGCGGCGTGATCACCTTCAGCTGCGCCATGCGGTCGAGGACGGTGTCGCGGCGTTCCCGGCCGCGCATCGGGTGCAGGTGCGGGTTGTACGTCTGCGGCGCCCGTACGATCCCCGCGAGCGTCGCCGCCTGGACGAGGGTCAGGTCGGCGGCGTGCACCCGGAAGTAGTGCCGCGCCGCCTCCTCCACGCCGTACGCGCCGTCGCCGAAGTAGGCGATGTTGAGATACCGCTCGAGGATCTGGTCCTTGGTGAGGTGCTTCTCCAGGGCGACGGCGAGCCGCAGTTCGCGCAGTTTGCGGACCGCGGTGGGTTCGAGCGCCTCCCGGCGCGCCGTGGCGGTGGTCGCCGTCTCGGCGAGGGCGTTCTTGACGTACTGCTGGCTGAGCGTGGAACCGCCCTGGATGACGGTGCCCGCGCTGAGGTTGGCGACCAGCGCCCGCACGATGCCCTTCGCGTCGAGCGCCCCGTGGTGGTAGAAGCGGCTGTCCTCGATGGCGATGATCGCCTGGCGCATGATCGGGGCCACCTTGGCGAGCGGCACCTCGACGCGGTTCTCGTAGTAGAACGTCGCGAGCTTCGACCCGTCGGCGGCCAGGATGACCGACCGCTGCGGGAGCACCGGCGAGATCAGCGCGTGCGGCAGCGTCTCGAAGGTGTGCCGGGCCTTCTTCACACCCAGCCCGGCAGGCAGCGCGAACTGCAGCACGAGAACCGCCGACAGCACGCCCGTAGCGACCCCGGCGATCAGCAGATCCGAGATCCGCGCCGATCGCCCCCGTGAATCCTCCCCCACAATTCGCGGTCATCCCCATACACATGGTGACCGGAAACCTGTAGGGCGAATCGCGGCGGCTACGGACCGCCCGTATGGAGGCTATTCGGTGTCTTCTCGCCGCTGGACGCGGTCGTGGAAGCGCCGGGCGGCGGCGCGGAGCTCGGCTTCGGGGTCGCGGCCCTCCTCGCGGAGGCGACGGACGAGCGCGAACAGGTCCGCGCCGACCTCGTCGTCGGTGAACAGCTCCTCCGGCATCCCGGCCTTGGCGGCACGCCGCTGCAGCTGGGCGGCGAGCGAGAGCGCGGGCTGCGCCATCGGAACACCCTGGAAGATCGACGCGTCCTCGCCGCGCTCGGCCGACTTGATCTTGTCCCAGTTGGCGTTGACCTCGTCGGCGTCCGCGACCGTGACGTCACCGAACACGTGGGGATGCCGGCGGACGAGCTTCTCCACGATGCCCTCGGCCACGTCGTCCACGGTGAAGTCCGGTGACACCTCAGCGTGGAACGCCACCTGCATCAGGACGTCGCCGAGCTCCTCGCGCAGCGCCTCGAGGTCACCGCCGTCGATCGTGTCGACGACCTCGTACGCCTCCTCCAGCAGGTACGGCGCGAGGGAGGCGTGCGTCTGCTTGCGGTCCCAGGGACACTCGCGGCGCAGCGTCTCCATGACGGCGACGAGGTCGAGGAACCGCGCGCCGGGCAGGTCGTACGCGCCCTGGACGACCTCGACCTGCGGCGGCTCGTCCAGCCCGACGAGGATCGAGCCGACCGAGCGCATCAGCGTCTCGTCGCCCTCGATGTCGGCCAGCCACACGACCGTCCCGGACGACGCCTCGCGGACGAGGGCGGCGGCGTCCGGCTCGGTGACCTCGACCGCCACGCCGGCCTGCCGGATGTACGGCAGCTGCGGGTGCTCGGCGGTGCCGGTGAGCACCCGGTCGGCCGAGCGCAGGGCCTCCCAGGCCGGCCAGGTCAGCTGCCCCGGCGCGACCCGCGGCGAGGACGCGAGGAAGGTCAGACCTGGCACGAGTTCCCGCCGCTCGCGCTGGGCGTGCCGGAGTCCGGCTTGGACAGGGTGGGGCAGACCGGGCCGAGCGACATGCGCTGGAAGTCGAAGGAGCCGTAGCGCGGGTTCACGTCGAGCTTGAGGCGGCGCCCCGCCCGCTGGTAGCTGCCGGCGACCTGCTGCAGCGCCTGCTGCTGCGACTGCTGGTCGGTCGCGGTCGTCACGCCGTACCGCTGCATGACCGCCGTGCGGAGCAGGACCGACTTGGCGTAGTCGCGGCTGAACCTGATCGGCAGGCCCTGGGCGACGACGTTGGCGTCGAGCGTCGCCATGCCGCCGTTGCGCGCGATGAGCGCGTCGACCTGGCCGCCGTTGACCCTCACACCGTCGTTACGGGCGACCTCCTCCCAGACCCTCATGTCGACGAGCTGGTAGAGGGCGCTGCGCTGCGGCGACGACGGGTCGAAGGGTACCTGCTGCCCCTGCGCCTGGGCCTGCTGGGCGATCTGCTGCGCGGCGGGGTACTTCGGCAGTTCCTTGGACCACTCGTCGACCGTCTTGTTGAGCTTCGCGACCGTGATGCGGTCGTTGCCGACGATGGCCGCCGCGCCGGTCTTGAGGGGGCCGCAGGCGGTCAGCGCGGCACCGGCGAGCACCGCGCTCAGAGTGATGGTGAACGGCTTTCGGAACACAGAGCGTCCTTCTCATTTTCGTCGTCCGCGGCCCGTCGGTCGCGGGTACGTCCGGCACCGGGGATCTCTTCGCCCCGGCTCGTCATCTGGCCACGGGATCCGCGAGGAACAGCGCCTCCACCAGATCGGTACACCATTTCAGCAGCTCTTGGTCGCGCAGCGGGCGCCCACCCAGCGGAGCGGTCTTGGGCACCGGCACCAGCAGGGTATTGGTCGCCGCCTTCAGGATGCTCTTCGGGTACAGGCGCTGCAGCCGTACCGTCCGCGACTCGGGCAGGCTGACCGGCGAGAACCGGATGTGGTTGCCCTGGAGCGTGACGTCCGTCAGGCCGCCCCGGCGGGCGAGGGCGCGGAACCGCGCGACCTCCAGCAGGTTCAGCACCGGCACGGGCAGGGGCCCGAAGCGGTCCACCAGCTCGTCGCGGACGGCGGCGATCTCGTCGTCGTTCTGGATCGCCGCGATCCGGCGGTACGCGTCGAGCCGCAGCCGCTCGCCGGGGACGTACTCGTGCGGGATGTGCGCGTCGACCGGCAGCTCCACCTTGACCTCGGGCGTCTCGGGGACGCCCTCCTCGCGCAGCTCGCGCACGGCCTCCCCGACCATGCGGACGTACAGGTCGAAACCGACCCCGGCGATGTGCCCGGACTGCTCGGCGCCGAGGACGTTGCCGGCCCCGCGGATCTCCAGGTCCTTCATGGCCACGAACATGCCCGCGCCCATCTCGGTGTGCTGGGCGATCGTCGCGAGCCGCTCGTGGGCGGTCTCGGTCAGCGGCACCTCGGGCGGGTAGAGGAAGTAGGCGTACGCGCGTTCGCGGCCCCGGCCGACGCGCCCGCGCAGCTGGTGCAGCTGCGACAGGCCGTACATGTCGGCACGGTCCACGATCAGGGTGTTGGCGTTCGGGATGTCGAGGCCGCTCTCCACGATCGTGGTGGCGACGAGGACGTCGTACTCCTTCTCCCAGAAGTCGACCATGATCTTCTCGAGCTGGTGCTCGTTCATCTGGCCGTGCGCGACGCCGACCCGGGCCTCCGGGACGAGTTCGGTGAGGTGCTTGGCGACCTTGTCGATCGAGCGCACGCGGTTGTGCACGAAGAAGACCTGGCCCTCGCGGAGCAGCTCCCGCCGGATGGCCGCGGCGATCTGCTTGTCGTCGTACGGTCCGACGAACGTCAGGACGGGGTGCCGCTCCTCCGGCGGGGTGAGGATCGTCGACATCTCCCGGATGCCGGTGAGCCCCATCTCCAGGGTGCGCGGGATCGGCGTGGCCGACATGGCCAGCACGTCGACCTGGGTGCGCATCTCCTTCATGCGTTCCTTGTGCTCGACGCCGAACCGCTGCTCCTCGTCGATGATGATCAGACCGAGGTCCTTGAAGCGGGTCTCCGGCGACAGCAGCCGGTGGGTGCCGATGACGAGGTCGACGGTGCCGTCGGCGACGCCGCGCAGCGTCTCGGCGACCTCCTTGTCGGTCTGGAACCGGCTGATCGGCTTGATCACGACCGGGAAGGCGGCGAACCGCTCGCTGAACGTCGACAGGTGCTGCTGGACCAGCAGCGTCGTCGGCACCAGCACGGCGACCTGCTTGCCGTCCTGCGCCGCCTTGAACGCCGCGCGCACGGCGATCTCGGTCTTGCCGTAGCCGACGTCGCCGCAGATGAGGCGGTCCATCGGGACCGCCTTCTCCATGTCGCCCTTGACCTCGTCGATGGCGGCGAGCTGGTCGGGCGTCTCGATGTACGGGAATGCGTCCTCCAGCTCGCGCTGCCACGGGGTGTCCGTCTGGAACGGATGCCCCGGTGAGGCCTGCCGCGCGGAGTAGAGCCGGATCAGCTCGCCCGCGATCTGGCGGACGGCCTTGCGCGCCCGGCCCTTCTGCTTCTGCCATTCGGCGCCGCCGAGCCGGTGCAGACTGGGCGCCTCACCGCCGACGTAGCGGGTGACCTCGTCGAGCTGGTCGGTGGGCACGAACAGGCGGTCGCCCTTGGCGTACTCGATGATGAGGTACTCGCGGGTGGCGCCCTGCACGGTCCGGCTGGCCATCTCGACGTACCGGCCGACGCCGTGCTGCTCGTGCACGATGTAGTCGCCGGGGGTGAGCTGTAGCGGGTCGACGCCGCCCCGCCGCCGCGACGGCATCCGCCGCATGTCCTTGGTCGAGGACTTCTGCCCGGACAGGTCGGTCTCGGTGAGCACGGCGAGCTTCACGTCGTCCCAGACGAAGCCGTGCTCGAGGAGCCCGCAGGAGACGTTGACGATCGCGGGCTCCGGCGACCCGTCCAGGTCGACGACCTTCGCGCCGAGGCCCTCCTCGCGGACGACCTCGGCCAGCCGCTCGGCCGGCCCGTGGCCCTCGGTGACCAGGACGACCCGCCACTCTTCGTGGATCCAGCCCTTGACGTCGGCCATCACCCGCTGGGTGTCGCCCCGGTAGGACTCCGCCGCGCGGGCCCCGATCCGCAGCGCGCCGCCGTCGTCCTCGCCTGAGGTGTCGTCGGCGGCGATCTCGGTGAACTCGCCCGTGGCCGCGGAGTACTCGCGCCGGGTCGGGCCGGTGCCCGCGGACTCCGCGCTCGCGAACGGGGTGATCGTCCACCAGGCGAGACCGAGCTCGGCCGTGTGGTCGCGGACCTCGTCGAGGGTCTTGTACGCGGCCGCGCCCAGGTCGATCGGCGCCTCTCCGCCCGCCGCCGCGTTGACCCAGGAGGCCTCCAGGAACTCCTGGCTCGTGCTGACCAGCTCCGCGGCGCGGGTGCGGATTCGCTCGGGGTCGCAGACGATGACGGAGGAACCGGCCGGGACCACGTCGAGGAGCAGCTCCATGTGGTCGGCGAGGACCGGCGCGAACGCCTCCATGCCCTCGACGGCCGCTCCGTCGGCGATCTGCTCGAGGATCTCGGCGAGCGCCGGATGCTGGCGGCCGAGGTCACGGGCGCGCTCGCGGACGGACGCGGTGAGCGGCAGCTCCCGGCACGGCGGCGCCCACAGCCCGTCCTGCGCGACCTCCAGCGAACGCTGGTCGGCCGCCTTGAAGTAGCGGATCTCCTCGATCTGGTCGCCCCAGAACTCCACCCGCAGCGGATGCTCCTCGGTGGGCGGGAACACGTCGAGGATGCCGCCGCGGACGGCGATCTCGCCGCGCTTCTCGACCAGGTCCACGCGGTGGTACCCGCCGTCGACGAGGCGGCGCACCGCGTCGTCCAGCTCGACGTCGTCACCGACCCGCAGGCGCACCGGCTCCAGGTCGCCGAGCCCGGACACGAGAGGCTGCAGCACCGCCCGGACGGGCGCGACGACGACCTGCAGCGGACCGGCCGCCGGGTCCTCGGGGTCGCCGTGGGCGAGCCGCCGCAGCACGGCGAGCCGCTGGCCGACCGTGTCCGAACGGGGCGACAGGCGCTCGTGCGGCAGCGTCTCCCAGGCCGGGAACTGCGCGACGGCGGCGGGGTCGAGCAGGCTCGTCAGGGCCGCGGTGAGGTCCTCGGCCTCCCGGCCGGTCGCGGTGACCATCAGGACGGTGCGCCCACGTTCACGGGCGAGCGCGGCGCCGAGGACGGGGCGCAGCGCGGGTGGCGCGACGAGGTCCAGGTGGGCGTCGGCGCTCTTGAGGGCGCGGGCGAGTGCGGGATCGACGGCGGCGACGTCGAGCAGTCCGGAAAGCGTCATGGGCTCATCAAGGGTGAGGCAGCGTGAAGGCCCGGAGAGTGATCTCACCCCGGGGTCCCCAGCCTACGCGCCACGCGTACCACACACCGCCCGCGCCCCGGCCGAGCGGGTGTGAGCGGGCGCGCGTCGTCTGGATTGAAGAGCGACGAGGGAAGGCAGCGCGTTGAGCGCCGCGAACCGCGCTCGCGGAGCGAGCGCCGTTGAACACGACACGCACAATGCCGAATGTGCGCACGGAGAGCGAGCGGAGAGCTACGCTCCGGGGCGTGACCGAGCTGCGCACGCCGCCGACCTTCGACGGTGACCTCTTCCACGAACGCGTTCGCGAGTACGCCGAGGAGAGGCCCTTCGAGCCTCTGCACGTCCTCGACGCCGGGTGCGGCCGGAAGGCGGCTCCGCTCGAGCTGGGCGCCGTCGGGTGCCACGTCACCGGGGTCGACGTCGACCTGCCGGGGGTCCGCGCGCGCGTCCGGGTCCGCCGTGACCTCGATGCCTGGCATCTGGGCGATCTGCGGACGGTGCCCATGCCGCCGCGCGTGTACGACATCGTGCACGCCTCGTACCTGATCGAGCGGATCCCGCACGCCGAGCTGGTCCTCGACCGGATCGTCGCGGCGCTGAAGCCGGGCGGGCTGCTGCTCGTACGGTTCCATGACCGCGACACCGCGTTCGGACGTCTGGACCGGGTCGCGCCGCGGTGGCTGCGGTCCGTGCTCTGGCAGCGCGAGACCCCGCCTCAGGCGGTGTACGAGCGGGCGGCGTCGCTGTCCGGGATGCGGGCGTACTGCCTCATGCGCGGGCTGGTCATCACGGAAGAGCACACGTCCGCCGCGACGGTGACCAGGTCGGGGCTGGCCGTGAGCATGCTGTGCCGGGCCCTGGCCGCCTTGTCCCGGAATCGGGTGACCTCGGCGTACAGCGAGGCGACGATGGTGATCCGCAAACCGGAGAATCGCTACGCGCGCATCATCTGAGGTGACGCGGGCAGAGCGTAGAGTTCTATGGTCATCGGTCGAGAGACGATCGGAGCCTGCGTTGACGACGGAAGCCGGCGACCTACGCGACATGCCGAGCCTCACGCCCGGCCCGGCCGAGCTGGCCGACCTCGAACTGCTGCTGAACGGCGCGTTCCATCCGCTGACCGGGTTCCTCGGGGCGGTGGACGCGGCGACCGTGGCCGCCGCCGGGCGGCTGTCCGACGGCACGCCCTGGCCGGTGCCGGTCACGCTCGCGATCCCGGAGGACCTCACCAAGGAGGAGCGGCTGCTCCTGGCCGACCCGGAGGGGGCACCGGTGGCGGTCCTCCACGTGACGGAGACGTGGAAGGACGCCGCCTCTCCGCCCGGGTTCCCGGAGGGCGATCCGCTCCGGACGTCGGCGACGACGTCGTGGCGGGCCGCCGGCCCGGTCGAGGCGCTGGGCGCTTCGGAGCACGGACCGTTCCGCCGGTTGCGCCGGTCGCCGCGCGAGGTGCGTGCCGAGTTGGCGGGAGCGACGACGCTGGCGATCGCGACCCGCACTCCGCTGCACCGGCGGCACCTGGGCCAGTTGCGGCAGCTCGCCGAGAAGCTCGACGCGCGGCTGCTGCTGCTCCCGTTGATCGGCGAGGGGCACGACGACGCCCTGGTCCGCGCCGTGCTGGCCGTACGCCGCGAGCTGCCGGCCGACTCGCTCGTCGTTCCGGTGCCGTTGATCGAGCGGCCGGGCCGCGATCTGGCCCTCGCCGCTCACGTCGCCGCCGCGTACGGTGCCACGCACTTCTTCACGGCCGACTCCGAGGAGACCGCCCACGCCGGTGGCGCCGCGCTCGTGGTGGCGATCGGGGACCTGCCGATCGAGCTCGTCACGCCGGAGCCGTGGGCGTACGACGAGAGCGTCGAGGTGTGGCGGCCGCTCTCCAAGATCGAGGCCGACCACGCCCGGCCCGAGCCGACCGAGGCGGAGCTGGCCGCGCTGCTGGACCGCGGCGAGAAGATCCCCGAGTGGTTCACGCCGCCGGCGGTGGCGGAGGAGCTGCGCCGTGCGCACCCGCCGCGGCACGGGCGGGGCATCACCGTGTTCTTCACCGGGCTGTCCGGCTCGGGCAAGTCGACGATCGCCCGCGGGCTGGCGGACGCCCTCGTCGAGCGGGGCGGCCGCACGGTCACCCTCCTCGACGGCGACGTCGTACGCCGGCTGCTGTCGGCCGGCCTGACGTTCTCCAAGGACGACCGCGACCTCAACATCCGCCGCATCGGGTACGTCGCCGCCGAGATCACCCGGCACGGCGGGGTCGCGATCTGCGCGCCGATCGCCCCGTACGCCGCGACCCGGGCGGAGGTGCGCCGCATGGTGAACGCCACGGGCGACTTCGTCCTCGTGCACGTGGCGACGCCCCTGGAAGAGTGCGAGCGCCGCGACCGCAAGGGCCTGTACGCCAAGGCGCGGGCCGGTCTCATCCCGGAGTTCACCGGGATCTCCGATCCGTACGAAGTGCCGGATGACGCCGAGCTCACGCTGGACACCACGGAGCTGACCGCGGAGGCGGCGGTGGAGCGGGTACTCGACCTGCTGGTCGCCGGCGGCTGGGTGCGCTCAGAGTAAGGAACTAGTCACCGAGTGCACACCGGGACCTTGCCTGGCGTGCCCTTGCCGTCACCGCATACTCTGAATGTCCGACTTTCCCGATTAAACGGGTAGGGCATACGGATGCACTTCGATTACCAGATGGCGCTCGGATCGTTCCTGGTGGCGATCGTCGTCGGGCTGACCGGCATGGGCGGCGGCGCCCTCATGACGCCGATGCTCACGGTCTTCTTCGGCGTTCCGCCCCTGACCGCGGTCTCCAGCGACCTCGTCGCCGCCGCCGTGATGAAGCCGGTAGGCAGCCTCGTCCACCTCCGCAGGGGCACGGTCAACCTGCGTCTCGTCGCCTGGCTGTGCGCGGGCTCCGTGCCGACCGCGTTCTGCGGGGTGCTCCTCGCCCGGGCCCTCGGGCGCGGCAGCAACGTGCAGAACGTCATCGAGATCGCGCTCGGGGTGGCCCTGCTCATCGCCGCCGCCGGCCTGACCATCCGCAGCTACCTGACGATGGCCGACCGTGGCCCCCGGCGCGCGGCGCGCCGCCCGTCGTCCGAGGAGACCACCGAGGCGGCCCCCTCGTCGATTTCCGTACGCCCGATCCCGACCATGATGGTCGGAGCAGTGGGTGGCCTCGTGGTCGGCATGACCTCGGTCGGCTCCGGCTCGCTGATCATCGTGGCGTTGCTCGCGCTCTATCCCAAGCTCAACGCGAACCGTCTCGTCGGCACCGACCTCCTCCAGGCCGTGCCCCTGGTCTGGGCGGCGGCCCTCGGCCACATCCTGTTCGGCGACTTCAAGCTGGCGATCACCCTCGCGCTGCTGGTCGGCTCGATCCCCGGCGTCTTCCTCGGGTCCCTGGCGTCGTCCCGGGCGCCGGGCGGCATCATCCGGTGGGTGCTGGCGTTCGTCCTGCTGGCGTCGGCGCTGAAGATGTTCAACGTCGGCACCACCCAGATGGCGTGGGCACTGGTCGCCGCGGTCGTCGGCGGTATCGCGGTCTGGTCGCTGCTGCGCGCCTGGAACGGCCTGCGGCCGCTGCCGTTCCCGCGCGAGGGCGCGGCGGCCGCCCCGGCGGTTCCGACCGACCGCGAACCGGCACGTCCCTCCTCAGCCACTGACCCGTCCGCCCGAGCGGTCCGGACCGACCGCGAACCGGCACATCCGTCCTCGGCCGCTGACCTGTCCGCCGGCCGGTTGAGGTCTGGCTGACCGGATCCGGTCAGGGAGGCCTCGCGAGGCGACACTCGAACCAGGGCGGCGCGGACGGTTCCGCGCCGCCCTGACGCATCTCAGCGACGACGGCGGCGCCGTGGGCGGTCCGCTGCGGGGCCGCCCCGCCACCCCTCACGCGCGTTCCGGCGCTCCGCGCTCGGGGTGATCGTCCGTACGGTGGGGGCGTGGACCTGACGCGGGCGCGCCATCGGATCACGGCGGTTCCGCCGTGGGCGAGGGAGCCGGCCCTGTGCGCGGTCGTCGGGGCGGCGACCCTCTATCGCATCGGCACGGCGACGCCGGACACCGGAGACCGGACCCCGGACGCGGCGGCGTACGGCCTCGGGCTGGCGATGGCGCTGGCCCTGCTCCTGCGCGGCCGCCGGCCGGCCCTGACGATCGGCGTCGTCTCCCTGCTCTGGTTGATCTACCACGTGGCGGACTATCCGGGCGGAGCGCCGGCCGTCCCGGTGTGGGTCGCCCTCTATTCGGCCGCCGCCGCCCCTCGCCGCTGGGCGGCCCTCTCCCTCGCGGGCTGGATGATCGTGTCCGACGCGCTGGCCCGGACGAAGCACAGCGGCGTCCGTCTGTTCGACGCCGCGCTGGACGGGTCGACGGTGGTGTTCGTCGCCGCCCTCCTGCTGGGCGACGCCGTACGCAGCCGCCGTGCCCGGCGAGCGGAGTTCGAGGCGCGGCTGGCGCTCCTCGCCGCGCACCGGGACCAGGTCGCCGCCCAGCGCCTCGCCGAGGAGCGGATCCGCATCGCCCGCGAACTCCACGACGTGTCCGCCCACACCATCGCCGTCATCAACGTGCAGGCGAGCGTGGCCGCGGAGCTGCTGACCGAGGCGCCCGCCCAGGCGAGAGAGGCGATCGAGGCGGTACGGCGCGCCGGCGGTGAGGCGCTGGCCGAGCTGCGGGCGACCGTCGGGGTCCTGCGGGACCCCGGTGAGGGCGACGTGGAGCCCCCCGCCCCCGGCATCGACCGGCTCGAGGACCTGGCGCGGGCGGTCGGCGGCGGTGGCCCGCGCGTCGAGGTGCGGATCGAGGGCGAGCGCCGCCCGCTGTCGCGTCTGGTGGAGTTCACGGCCTACCGGATCGCGCAGGAGGCGCTCACGAACGCGTTGCGCCATGCCGACGCCGACCTGGTGGAGATCCTGGTCCGGTACGACGACGGGGGCCTCGCACTCGAAGTGGTCGACGACGGCGGCGGCCACGACGACCGCACGACCCAGCGCGCCCGGCCAGGCCACGACGACCGCACAGCCGGGCACGCCCGGCCAGGCCGCGAAGACCGCGCGACCGAGCCCGACGGCGACGACCGCGCGACCGGGCGCGCCGGGCGAGAGCACGACGACGGCGCGGTCGGGCACGCCGGGCCGGGCCACGGCCTGCGCGGCATGGCCGAGCGGGCGGCCGGTCTGGGCGGCCGGTTCACCGCCGGTCCGTTCCGGCGGCCCGACGGAAGGGGCGGCTTCCGGGTGCGTGCCTGGCTACCGGACGAGGAGACCGTGACCGCCCCGATCCGCCCCGCGCTGCCGGACGAGGAGACGACGTGAGCGCCCTGATCGAATGCGCGCCGTCGGGCGAGGAGACGGCATGACCGCCCGGGCATCCGCCTGGCCGCCGGACGAGGAGACGACGTGACGATCCGGGTGCTGCTGGCCGATGACCAGACGCTGGTCCGGGCGGGCTTTCGCATCCTCCTGGAGCGAACGGACGACATCGAGGTGGTCGCGGAGGCCGCCGACGGTGAGGAGGCGGTCGCGCTGACCCATGCCCACCGCCCCGACGTGGTCCTCATGGACGTGCGGATGCCCGGCACCGACGGGCTGGCGGCGACCCGGAGGATCCTGGCCGACGAGCGCGCGCCGGACGTGAAGGTGATCGTCCTGACGACCTTCGACCTGGACCGGTACGTCTACAGCGCGCTGCACGCGGGCGCCAGCGGGTTCCTCCTCAAGGACATCGAACCGGACACTCTGCGGCAGGCGGTGCGCATCGTGTTCGCCGGTGACGCACTCCTCGCGCCCCAGGTCACCCGACGATTGATCGCGGCGTTCGTGGGACGGACGGGAGGGCCGGCGTTCGACCCGGACCGGTGGACCGCCCTCACCGACCGGGAACGCCAGGTCGTGTCGCTCGTGGCCGAGGGACTGACCAACCAGGAGATCGGGGTGCGGCTGGCGATGAGCCCGGCGACCGCCAAGACCCACGTCAACCGGGCGATGACGAAGCTGGGGGCACGGGATCGCGCCCAACTCGTGGTGTTCGCCTACCGGTCGGGAATGGCGGGCGGGCTCCCGGGCGTACCACCCCAGAACTAGCCCTTCTACCGCGACCGCGGTATCGGGTCGCGACGCCGAGCGGATGGATTTCCCGGCGTTCCTTTCTACTGTTCTCTCCATGGCAATGGACACGAACACGCCACGGAGGAATGAATGATGCACCCTGTTTCCCGTACGATCGCCGGCGCGTGTCTCATCTTGGCCCCGACGATCCAGGGTATTTCCACATTTTACTGGAGCGACCGGCACCAAGGAATTACGGCCGGAACACTCATCGTCGCGGCGACGATAGGTTGGATCGTCGGCCTGGTGGCGGTCTATCGCCTCATCGAGCCGCGGGTCCCGCGCTATGCCGCGGTCGCCCTTCCGGTGGCCGTGTACGGATGCGTCGGCGGGGCGTCGTTCGGCCTGCAGGGCATGCAGGAAGAGCTGTTCGGCGTCTCGCACACCCAGGCCGTGCACCTGCTCCAGGAGCACCCGGCTGCGGCCGCCGTCGCATTCTGGTTCGCCGGCCTGGCATTCCCCGCCAGCGTTCTCGTCCTCGGCGTCGTGCTCACGCGGATCCGGGCCGTTCCCGTGACGATCGGAGTTCTGACCTCCGTCGGCGCGGTGGCCTTTCCGCTCAGCCGGATCCCCCGCGAGATCGCGATAGCCCATGTCGCGGACCTGACCCTGCTCATTCCCTTCGCGTATCTCGGAATCCGGATGGCGATGGGGCATCCCCAGCCACTCCGCGTCGCCGCGCCCATTCCCGCCCCGCGACGGTTTTCACCTGATTCGCCGGTGAGCCGGCGACAATGAACGAGTAATAATTCAACCACCGATCACACCGAAGGTGATCGCGATATCGATCCCGGGTAGGCCCGGCGAACGGACCGTTCGCGTCTGGAATCACCGACTCACGAAGGTGGGAGAATGATCCGACAGGGCACCCGCGGAGAATCGATCGCCGATAAGGCCGCGATCCGCCGGAAGGCCGGCGCCTACGCCTTGACGGCGGGCGTCTTCGCCCTCGCCTGGCTCCCGTCCGCCGCGCGGGCCGCGGAGACACCGGCGGCAGCGCCGGCCCGCCTCCTCGCCGACCACACGCACGACGGAAACGGCCACCACAACAACAACGCCCTGTCGGTGAGAAGTCCCATCCACAATCACGGCTACCAGCACACGAACAACCGGAACGCCGGTGGGGTGGCTGATACGCAGAACGCGTTCTGCCGCAATGTCCGGGTCTGCACCGTGAGACAGAACGTGACGGTGGTCGCTCCGGAGAAGACCGCGGCGCCGACGGGAAGCGATCCGTTCACGGCGCCGGAGACACGCACGGTGCCAGAGACACGGACGGTGCCGGAGACGCGCACTCCGCCCGGCCGCCTGCTCTACATGGGCCCGTACGGCCTCATGCTGATGGACGAGGGCTCGGCCGGCCCGGCCGCCGCCGGGGAGGAGCGAGGACCGGCGGGGTCGTTCGAATGTCCGGCCAACTTCTTCCCGGGACTCGTCCAGCACCGGATCGTCCGAGCGGACGATCCGGCAAACCGGGGTTAATCATCCGGACCGGGAACGGCGTGCACCATGGTCCACCGACGGCCATCGGGTAGAGACGCAGCGGAGCCCGGGGGGTGTGGAGCATCTCCCCCGGCTGCCGCAACCGGGCACCGCGATGGCTCTCCCGTGAAAGGAAGCCCACATGAGAGGAACCGTCGGCCGCCGCCTCGTCGCCGTCTCCGGCCTCGCGTTGAGCACCGCCCTCTGCGCGTCGCCCGGCCTCGAGGCGCGGGCCGCCGTGCTGCCCCGGCAGGCGCCGATCACGGCCCTGACCGGTGACAACAACCACAACGGCAACGGGAGCCACAACACCAACTCGATCACCATCCGAAGTCCCGCTTTTCTCAAGGGGATCCAACACGTCTCGGACGGCAACGTGCGCGCGCTGACCAACACGAATCACGCCTTCTGCAAGAAGCGGCGGTACTGCCGGATCCACCAGCGGGCCATCAACATCGTGCGCTGAGACGAACGGGTCAGGACGCCGTGCGCTCGGCGGCGACCTGGTCGAGCAGGTCCGGGATCTCGGGATGCGCGGAGACGTCCACCTTGCGGGCGAAGAAGGCGTCGCTGGCCCGGATCTCGTCGAGGTGGTCCGCGGTGATCAGGTCGGGATGGCTGGCGTCCGGACCCCAGCGAATGAACCGCTTGCTGTCATTGGCGACGGACAGCGCGGGCCGCGTGTTGCGGGCCATGGAGCAGATGAACGCCTCGTCGGGGATCGGCGCGTACCGCAGGTAGCGCAGCAGGCGGTCGGCCAGGGGGTCGGCGAGCATGCCGTGCACGGCGGTCGCGGACAGGTTGAACCACATGTCGCCGACGTACAGTCCGACGCCGTCCCGGTAGGGATGACGCCGCGCGAGCGGCAGCGGCACCGACCGGTGGGTGCGGGGCAGGCGTCGCTTGCGCAGGTAGCGTCTGCGGGTCACCGCCTGCCAGGGGTCGGTGTCCTCCGCCGGATCGGACGTCACGGCGAAGTGCCGCAGGTACGCGTCGTACGGTGAGGCGGTGAGCTCCTTCTCGATCGCGGTCATGGGCCGGATCGGATGGTCCTGACCGGAGACGAGCAGGGCCCAGGAGAACTCCGGGATGTTGTCCGCCACCCAGCGCAGCGAGCGCCACTGCGCCTCGACGAGGGAGAGCCGCCCCCATCGGCAGGGCCGGGCGTCGGGGATGAGGGCGACGTCGGAGGCGGGACGGAGGGTCAGCGGCTCGCCGCTCGGGTCGTGGTGGACGACCGCGACCGTGTCGGTGCCGGTGCGGATCCGGTCGACCAGGCGGGCGACCTGCGCCGGGTGCCGGTGGGACAGCACGATCACGACCAGCGGCCCGCCGCCCATGCCCATCCCGCGCCCTTCACTGTGAATTCCGCTTCCGTTCCGTGACCGAGGGTACTGCCGTTCCGGAATTGGGGTGATGAGGCCGCTGATGAAACTACGATTACGGTAAAGTGCCGGGAAAGTTGAAGTAGGCCACTGGGCACTTCCGGGTTGATCAAGCGCATCAGGGGAAGCTGTGCTCCGCGCACTTGTCGAACGGCTTTGGCTGCCCGAGCCGGAGTCCTCCGGGTGGCCGGTCCGTGTCACGTCGGGTGACGTCCCGGCGGGCCACCGCGTGGTCGAGCGGTACGCCGTGATCCCCTCCCCGGAGCGGCCGCGGTTCCTCGTGCCGCTCGATGGCCGCGCGGTCGCGGCCGGGAGCCTCACCCACTACAACGGGCTGCGCTGGGCCCGCCTCCGCGTTCCGCGGACCGTCCTGGGCGCCGGCTTCCGTACGGGGCTGGGCCCGCTCCTGCTGCGGCACCGGCTGCTCGTGTGCGTGCCGGAGGAGCTTCCCCCCGCCGAGCTCGGCGACTACCTCCTGAGCGCGCACCTCCAGCGGGTGCTCGGCGTGCCGCGGCTCGCGCTCGGCGTCGGCGTCCGGCCGCCCGACCCCAACCTGAAGCCGACCCTTCAGCTCTTCGGCGCCGACGGCACCCCCGTCGGATACGCCAAGGTGGGCTGGAACGACGCCACCCGGGAGATGACCCGGCGCGAGGCGGCCGCCATCGCCGCCGTCACCGAGGAGGCCGCGGCCGGCGGCGTCCAGGTGCCGCGGTTGCTGCACCACGGCCCCTGGCGCGACTACGACCTCACCGTCACGGCGCCGCTGCCGCTCCGGATCCGCCGCTACCGGGCGGAGGACGGGCCGCCGGCCGTGTCGTACGACGCTGTCTCTCCCGACCAACCGACCCCGACCGACCTCCCGGTCTCCCCCGACCAACCGACCCCGACCGACCTCCCGGTCTCTCCCGGCCAACTGACCCCGACCGACCTCTCGGTCTCCCCTGACCGACCGACCCCGGCCGACCTCCCGGGTCCCTTCGCCGCCCGTACGACGAAGCTGGCCGACGCGGGATTCTGGCGGGCGCTGCGGTCGGAGGCGGACGTGCTGGCCGCCGACGCCGAGGAGCCGCGGCTCGCGGCGCTGATCGGCGCCCACTGCGACGAGCTCGAACGCGAGCACGGCGGCGCTCCCCTGCTCGTCGGCCGCTGGCACGGCGACTGGGTGCCGTGGAACATGGGCCGCCACGCCGGAGACCTCTACGTCTTCGACTGGGAGCACAGCGCCGAGGAGGCCCCGGTCGGCTTCGACCTCCTGCACTGGAGGTTCCAGGTGGCGCTGGTGCTGCGCGGCCGGCCGCTGGCCGAGGCGGTCGCCGCCGTACGGACGGCCGCCGCCGACGAGCTCCCCACGGTCCCTCCCGACCATCGCGGGCTGCTCGCACGGCTCTACCTGCTGGAGATGTTCATGCGGACGTACCACCTCAAGCGGCTGGGCGGCGGCTGGAACCCCGCTCTCCACCCCGCCATGCTCGAGGTCCTGGAGGAGCGGTGAGAGTCCTCCTGGTGTGCTCGACCGGCGGGCATCTGACCCAGCTGTACCGCCTGCAGCCCTGGTGGTCCGAGCACGAGCGGATGTGGGTGACGTTCGAGAAGGCCGACGCCTGTTCCCTCCTCGCGGACGAGCAGGTGACCTGGGCCTACCATCCGACGACCCGGAACATCCCGAACCTGCTGCGGAACCTGTGGCTCGCGATCCGGCTGCTCCCGCGCTACAAGCCCGACGTGATCGTGAGCTCCGGGGCGGGCGTCGCCGTGCCGTTCTTCGTCCTGGGCCGCCTCATGCGCAGGCGCACCGTCTATCTCGAGGTTTACGACCGTATCGACTCGGGCACGCTCACCGGCCGCCTCTGCTATCCGATCGCCGACCTGTTCCTCCTGCAGTGGGAGGAGCAGCGGGCGCGCTATCCGAAGGGAACCGTCGTGGGGCAGTTGCTGTGAACGGGACGGATAAGCCGCTGGTGTTCGTGACGGTGGGCACCGACCATCACCGGTTCGACCGGTTGATGGGCTGGATGGAGCAGTGGCTTGCCGCGAACGGCCACGCCCGCTGCGTCGTGCAGCACGGCCCGGCCGATCCCCCGGTGGGCGCGGAGTGCCACGAGTTCCTGCCGCACGCCGACATGCAGGCGCTGTTCCGGGAGGCGGCCGTCGTCGTCTGCCAGGGCGGCCCCGGCTCGATCACGGAGAGCCGGCAGGCGGGCAGCCTGCCGATCGTGGTGCCGCGGATCGCGCGGCTGGACGAGGTCGTCGACGACCACCAGGTGCGGTTCTCCCGGCACGTCGCGGCGTTCGGCAAGGTCGCCCTCGCCGAGACCGCCGAGGACCTGCACGCCCACCTGGACCGCGCTCTCGCCGAGCCCGGGACGTACACCGTGTCCGACGCGGCCGACGAGACCGCGCCCGCCGTCGCGCGGTTCGGCCGTCTGGTGGACGAACTCGTCGCCGTACCCCGGGGCCGGCGCCGCCGGCGCGACCGGCCCGCCGAGTCCCACTAGCCGTACTGGGGCACGGGTCCCGGTAAGACCCGAGCGCCGCTACTGAGCGGACGTGTTGAGGTACGGGTCGCGGCCGGTCTCGGCGTAGGAGTTCAGCATGCCCGGGCCGTTGTCGACCTTCAGGTTGCAGCCGGGCCCCGCGTCGAAGCGGACCAGGCCGGCGATGTTGGGGTACTTCTGCTTCAGCACGCCAGGGATCTCGCGGTACCACTGAAGCGAACGTTTCGGATCGGCCGGGTCGAACTGGGTGCCGTACTCGGGCAGGATGAACGGCTTCTTGCCGAGCCCGTTCTTCTCGAAGAACCGGTACGTCTGCCCGATCTTCTCGTCGAACGTCCGCCACTGCCCGCCGTGGCACTTGTAGAAGTTGTACGGGTCCCAGCCCACCCAGTCGGCGTACGCGTCGCCCGGGTAGGAGTGGAGGATCCGCTGGGGGTTGTCCCCGCTGAGCGCCCCGGTCACGACCCAGACCCAGACGACGTTCGTGACACCGGCCTTGGCGAAGACGTCGTGGACGTGCCGGGCCGCGGCGACGTACTCCGCCTCGTTGCCCTTGAGCTCGCCCTTGGTCATGTGCCGGTCCATCTCCGGGTCGAAGGACATGAAGACCTTCCGCCCGTACGCCTTCACGCGATTGGCGACGGGCTGGATGACGGACCGGTCGTAGGTGCCCGCGGCGATGTCGCGCCACTTGTAGCTCTGCTGCTTTCCGTAGAGCTTGCTCTCCCAGGCGAAGAACAGCAGCCGGGAGCGGCCGAGCTCACGTTCGGAGTCGTCGGGGAAAACGCCCGGTCCCGGCTTGTTCGAGAAGTCGTGGAAGCGCAGGACGATGTCGAAACGCCGGCCGGCCTTCCCCTCGATGTCGGTGACGGCCGAGGTGAGCGACGCGCCCTGGACCGAGTAGATGCCCCAGTACGCCCCGCACTTCGGCATCAGCTTGGCGTCGGCTCCACAGGATCCGCCTTTGACCCCGGCCCTGCCCTCCGCGAGGGTGAGGGCTCCCCCGTGTGACTTCGATCCGCCCTTGTCGTTGCCGCTCGCGGAGCCGCAGGCGGACAGGACGGCGCCCGCCCCGATCAGCGCCACCGCCGACAGCGCGACGCCTCGCCTGCGTCCTCTGGCGATACTCATACGTCCAAGACCTCCCGTTCCGGCCGTCCCCCTAAGCGTGATCAGGGAATCACCCGGCGGGTGATTCCCTGATCACGACGCGGAAGCGACCGAGCCCGGCCCGAATGGTCGGGTCAGGGGCAGAATCGGCCGAATCCGCCGAGCCACTGGTAGGCGGAGCCGGTCCAGGAACCGCTCTTCAGGTCGCCACCGGCCCACATGCACCCATTGTTGTCCTTCACGAGCGCCCAGACGCCGTTTCCGGCCCGCGACGCGAAGATGGGGTTCCAGTTGGGCAGGTACTTGCCGGTCTGGGCGTTCCAGGCACCGACCATGTTGAGGCGGTGCACGTTGGAGTAGCCGCCGACCTTCGGGTCCGGGTACGTCCAGCCGTCGGTGTAGTCGAAGTCGAAGCCGTGCGACCCGGCGTACAGGACCCCGTTGATCTCGACGGACGACTGGAAGTCACCGCCCGAGCGGGCGAGGTTCCCGCCGATCTTGTTGTTGAAGTCCCGGTCGTAGACCTGGATGTCGTGCTCTGACCCGCCCATCCAGACGCGGTCCCCGACCTCGAGGATCGTGTTGCGGTAGGGCTTGTCCGGGTCGGAGATGCTGGGGATCCACTTCGTGTCGCCGAGCCCGGAGATGTGGCCGCCGGGCGCCGCCGTGCTGACGATCGCGAAGTCGTTGATCGCGACGTCCTTCTGCTTGCCCATGTGCTTCATGCGGCCGCCGAAGTAGACGCGGTCGCCCTTCGAGCTGGCGTCGAGGGAGTACACGCCCGCGTCGAAGAACGGGTTCCACGTGGTGTCCGGGGTGCCGTCCGTCACCTTGACGCGTGCAGCGCCGCCGACCCAGAACGGCGACTTGGCGATGGTCGTGCCGCCCTTGATGTGGTCGAACGTGCCGCCGATGTAGAGCCAGCCGTCCTGGATGTCCATGGCGCGGCCACGCGCGGTGCCGCTGCCGCGAATCAGGCCGGCCTTCCACGTGGACACGGGGGCGCCGGTCTTGAGGTCGAGGGCGGCGACGCCGCCGGTGTTGGCGACGCCGTTCACGCTGGTGAAGTCGCCGGAGACGAACAGCTTGTCGCTCGTTCCCTTGATCGCCCAGACCATGCCGTTGAGCTTGGGCCGGAAGTCGGACTTCCACTCGCCGGTGCTGGTGTCGAAGGCCGCGAGGTAGGACTGCTCGACCTTCTGGCCGGCGGCCGGGCTGGCGCCCTTCTGGACGTACTGGAACTTGCCGCCGACGTAGAGCGTGCTGCCGACGACGCCGAGGGCGTGCACCTCGATGTTCTCTTCACCGGTGCCGCCGCCGACGACGCCCGTGACGCCCCAGGGGCTGGACGAGGTCTTGCCGCTGACCAGCTTCGGCGTGGCCGGGGCCGGTCCGCCGGTCGCGGCGGTGATCTTCGGCCGGATGAAGACCTGTGTGAAGGGAAGGGCCTGGCCCTTGGACGAGGCCCGGTACAGGTAGCTGCTCGCGCTGGTCGACCCGCCGTCGAGGCCGCCGTACGCGAAGCCCTTCTTCCACGCGTTGTTCGTGTCCTTGACGGTGGACAGGTAGTTGTACGGGCGCAGCGAGCTGGTACTACCGGTCTTGTCGGTGTATCCGCCGCTGTAGTCCGTGCCGTCGAAGGAGGCCGACTCCAGCGGCAGCCCGCCGTCGAAGGTCCAGGACCAGTCCGCCAGGTTCTTGTACTTCAGCAGGAGGTCCTGCCAGGAGGTGCCGGTGGTGTTCTTCGCACGGTGCAGCCGGACCTCGTCGATCGGGCCGCCGTTGAACAGCCCGTTGATGGTGTCGCCGGGGACGGCGGCGGGCGCGAAGGCGGCGGTGCCGGTGGGCGTGTTGCGCACGTTCGACGCGCTGCTCTGCCCGGCGTAGTGGAAGTTCCAGCTCTCCCGACCACGGCCGACGAGGACCCAGCCTCCGCCGTCGGTGGTCATGTCGCAGTAGAACTGCTGGGCGCTGGTCATCCGAGGTGTCTTCAGCCAGTACAGGCCGGTGGCGCTCTTCGGGTAGTCCTGCTTGATCGCCCAGCAGGACAGCCCGGCGGCGCTGGAGGACTTGCCGTCCGGCGCGCCCGCGCTGGCGAACTCGGGGACGAATACGACGCCGGCGGCCGCTACCAGCGCGGCCGCGCCGACGGCGAGGGACGCCTTGCGCGGTGGCAGACGAAATGCCATGAACTCTCCCGCGGTGTATGTGCGGCGAGCAGGGGGCTCGGGGGGATAAGTAATTCTGCAGCACAGAGGGAGCTGGCGCAGGAACGTCGCAAAATTAGTGCAAGACGCACGCGCTGTCAACGAGTGTAACCATTCCGCTATTACCGGTAATTAGCCGAAGAAATTTTGTCGGGCCGGTAAACCGGAAGCGGCGGACGGACGTCGTCTCGGCGCGCGTCACGCGGGCCAGGAATACTCCTCGCCGAGGAGAGCATAGAGCGCACGGTTGTGCGGGCGGTAGAACTCCGTGAGTTCTTCCTTGATGTCCGGGTTCATGGGGGGCGCCGGCAGGTGGTTGTGCCGTTTGGCGATCTTCAGCGGATGTGCAGGAAGTCCGAGGAATTCGGTCACCCGGTCCACGGCCGCCTGCTCGTTCCCGTAGAGGTCCTCCGCCGGCATGATGAGGAACTGCTCGCGGGGAAAGACCGAGAACCAGTTCTCCAGCTGCGGCCGGTAGATCCCGCGGTCGCGGTAGGTGTAGAAGTCGTGCGCCCGGCTGTAGTACATCGGGTCGGCGGCCATCTTCTCGCGCTCGCCGCGCAGCCGCTCCGGCTCGGCGGCCAGGGCATCCTCGAAGCTCAGGTCCTCCACGCCGTCGCCGACCCGCTCCCAGTAGTGCGAGTAGGCGCGCTTCACCGGGTCGCGCAGCGTCACGATGATCTTCACGTCCGGAGTGCGGGCGCGCACCCGCTCGGGGACCGGCGGGAAGTACATGTAGTACGGGCAAGCCTCCCCGGTGACGGGGCGGGTGCCCAGCCGTTCCTCGATCCGGTCGAGCTCCCGCTCGGTGGCGAAGTGCGAGCGGTACCAGGCGTCGCCCTTGCCGTAGTTGACGTAGTAGTAGCCGGGGCTCTTCACCCCACGTGAGGCCGGATACATCGGCATGACCAGCGGGTGCTGGATGAGGTAGTTCCACAGTGACGTGGTGCCGCCGCGCTTGGTGCCGATGATGAGGAAGTCCGGCAGGTGGCGCTGGTCGGCGGTCCGCACGGCGTACGCCCGCGTCATCGCGTTGGCGGTGTCCTTCATCCAGCGTGGCGAGCGGTCCTTGGCCCGCGTGACGAACCCCGTCGGCACGTCAGCCCTCCTCGTTCTCGTCGGCCCGTCCGCCGCGTCCGCGCGACCGGAGGGCCCCGACCATCACATCGGCGTGCAGCACGTGCCGCAGCCGCCACAGCACGGCCCCGTACCCGCAGCCGGCCAGGACGACGTACGCCGCGAACACGGGCAGACCGGTCCCGAAGAGCGCCCGCAGCGCGACGCCGAGGCCGCCGAACCAGACCAGCGCCCAGGCCCCGACGGGGGCGAGCGTCCTCGTACGGAGCCGCAGGCCCATGAGGTAGCGCACCTGCACGACGGCCAGCCCGTTGTCCACGAGCATCGACAGGCCCCACGCGACGGCGGCGCCGACGATGCCGAACGGCGGCACCAGCAGCAGGTGGAGCACCACCATCACGACCACGACGATGGCCTTGTCGAGGAGGTTCCACGAGCTCTTGCCGCCCATGAGCAGGACGGTCTGCACGTTGCCCGTCGCCAGCACCAGCGCCATCGCGCAGGCGAGGATCGCCATCGCCGCGGCGCCGCCGCGGAAGTCCTGGCCGAAGAGCGTGAGCACGAACGGCCCGAAGACCGCCAGGGCGAGGTAGAGCGGCCAGGAAGCGGCGACGACCCAGCCGGTGGCGACCGCGTTGAGGTCCTCGGCCTGCCGGGTCTCCCCCTGGGCGAGCAGACCCGCGATCTGCGGCGCCACGGCGAGCCGCGTGGCCGCCAGCACGAGGGTCCCCGTCGTGATGAACCGGCCGGCGGTGGCGTAGATGCCGGCGTCGTGGCTGGACACCATCGCGCTGACCAGCGGCACGCCGAGCCAGACGACGACGATCTCGAGCATGGCCGCGACGCCGCGCAGGCCCGAGAAGGCCCAGAACTCCCGTACGGCCGAGGGGTCCTCGGGGCCGGGCGAAGCGTGCTCCGCCGGGGCGGCCGGGGGCTCCGCCTCGGCCCGCCGGACCAGCCGCCACAGGATCACCACCGCCGCGACGAAGGTCAGCCCGATCGGCAGAGACCAGGCGACCATGACCGCGCCCGCGCCGTAGCCGAGGGCGGCGACGGCGATGACCAGCACCGGCCGGCTGAGCGGCGTGATGACGTTCGCCTGGATCGTGAACGCGGTGAGGTTGCCCAGGCCGCGGGTGCCCGACAGCGCGACGTTGCGGGCGGCCGACACGGACAGGACGGGTCCGCAGACCCGCAGCAGGAAGACGGCGTCGTCGTGGTGCGCGGCGTCGACGAGAAGCCCGGCCAGCCAGGGCGCGAGCGCGAACACCGCCAGCCCGGTGACGGCACCCACGGCCAGGACTGGCACGAGCGCGGCGACGACGACCCGGCGCAGGTCGCCGGGCCGACCGAGGGCGCGCAGCCGCGCGGTGCTGCGCACCAGGCCGGTGTCGGCACCCAGTTCGGTGACCTCGGTGAGGATCATGAAGAGGGCGACCACCGTGAAGAACACGCCGGTCTGCGCGGGGCCGAGCGCCCGGGCGACGACGACGGTCAGGAGGAAGCCGCCGAGGGCCGCGACACCCGAGCCGACCAGCCCGATGAGCCCGCCGCGCGCGAACTCGCGAAAGTGCGAGCGCCGGGCACGGTCGGCGTGCTCGACCTGCGTGGTCATTCCCCGCCCCTCGGCCGCCTCGGACCGCGTGGTCACTCGTCGCCCTCCCCGGCCTGGTTCCGCCCCTCGGCCGCCTCGGCCTGCCTGGTCACTCGTCGCTCCCCGGCCTGGCTCCGTCCCTCGACCGCCTCGGCCTGCCTGGTCACTCGTCGCTCCCCGGCCTGGCTCCGTCCCTCGACCGCCTCGGCCTGCCTGGTCACTCGTCGCTCCCCGGCCTGGCTCCGTCCCTCGACCGCCTCGGCCTGCGTGGTCACTCGTCCTCCTCCTCGCCCTGGCTCCAGGTCGGCCCCGGCGTGTACCGGACCCAGCCGGACAGGCCACGGGACTCCGGCCGGCCCGGCGCGGACGCGAGCCGGGCGAGGCCGGTCGCGGGCGGCCGGGCGGGCGCGGGATCCGGGCCGGCCGCCCTCTCCCGGAGCACGAGCGCCGCGGCGACGAAGATGACCACGAGCTGGGAGCCGTCCAGCCCGTAATAAAAGATCATGAAGGCGGCCATCACGGTGACGACGTGCAGCCAGATCAGCGCGCCCGGCGCGGCCCGCGTGCGCAGTGGCAGCGACCACAGCCAGGCACAGAACAGGACCAGCGCCACGAAGCCGAACGAGAACATGATGTTCCAGACCTGGCCCTGCGTGCCGACCGAGATGTTGAGGGTCTTGGAGGGGCGCGGCGCACCGTACCCGATGAACGGCGACTCGAGGGTGCGCTCGAACGCCTCCCGGTAGATCGTCGTCCGTCCGGCGTTCGTGGAGCTGTACTGGGTGCGGCTGCCGACGCTCTGCCCCACCCCGAGGGCCGAGGCCGTCGCCAGGCCGATCCCCAGCAGGACCAGCACCGCCGCCAGCCACTTCACCTGGCCGCGGAAGCCGAACCGGACGGCCGCGTACACGACGCCGACGCCGACCGCGAGGAACATGCCGCGGTTCAGGGTGCTGAAGGCGGGCACCAGCGAGGCGATCAGCAGGACCGTGACGGCGTTGCGGCGCCACTGGACCGCCGCCGTCCGCATGTAGAGGATCGCGAACGGCACCAGCAGCGCGAAGTGACTGCCCCAGGTGTTGGTGTACGCGAAGGGGGCGCTCGGCCGGTTGTACGCCTTCGGCGCTCCCCATGGCCGCTGGACCTCGGCGAACTTCGGGTGGACCAGCTGGCTCACGTAGTCGTTGCCCACGATCGACCCGGGCAGCAGGCTCTGCATGGGCGTGCTGATCGAGCCGTTCGGCAGCACGACGCCCAGGTAGCCGCCGGCCACGACCCAGACCCAGAACAGGACCATGAGACCGACGAGCCGGGTGAGCGGAAGCGTGCGGCGCGCGGAGTTGTAGACGTAGAGGAAGAAGATTGTGGCCGCCGCGTAATTCATGTACCGGAAGACGAATCCGATCATGCGTCCGGCGGTGTCGAGCTGGGTGGCCGAGAACGTCATCCAGAGCAGGAAGAGCAGCCACAGCCCGAAGCTCGGGGGCACGCGGATGCCGCGCCGCAGCAGGAGGATGCCGAGCATCGGCAGGGCGGCCAGGCTGGCGGCGAAGCCGCCGAGACCCAGGACCCACAGCACCGGGTAGCCGGCGAAGAAGACCAGGAGCGGCCAGATGGGCAGTTCCTGCCCCCACGAGGGCTCCTCCGGCGAGGAGGGCGTGTCGGAGCCGTGCCGGGACGACGGCCTCACGGCGCTGAAGGCGACCACGAGAGGATCAGGCCCGCCGGCCGGGAGACACGCCGGCGACGTGCGTGATCGCCGGAACCGCCGCTTCGTACCCGTTCGACACCGATGGCTCCCTAGACTCGCAGGCGGCAGGAGTTTACCGGGGGCAGCCCCGAGCCTTACCTTCTCAGAGACTTAGTGGGGAGATCCGGGGATCAGCATGCCCATGCGCCTTTATCGCGTGCCTTCGGCGGTCCTGGCCGCGCTCTGCGCCTTCTGGCCGACCGCCGCCACCGCCCGGATCGCGGCGGCGCCGGGGCCCATCGACGCCCAGGTCGTCGAGACCGTCACCGACCCGCGCATCACCCAGGCGAGCGGGCTGGCGACGAGCGAGAACGGCCGCGTCCTGTACTCCCACGAGGACTCGGGCCGCACCACGGACGTCTTCGGGCTCGGGGCCAAGGGCAAGGTGCAGTTCACGATCCGCCTGCCCGCCGGTTCCAACCAGGACTGGGAGGACATGAACGCCGTCCGGCTCCGCAACGGCAAGCGGTTCATCTTCATGGGCGACATCGGGGACGCGCTGCTCACCCGGCAGAAGGACCACAAGTCCGGCCGGCGCGACTACCAGGTGTACCGGTTCGCCGAGCCGTCGCCGGACTCGACCGGCCAGGTCACGGCGACCGGCCTGGAGACCTACCGCCTGCGGTACGCCGACGGCGTCACCGGCCGCAACGCCGAGACGCTGCTGGTCCAGCCGGGCACCGGCCACGTGTTCGTGGTGAACAAGACCGAGAACGCCCAGCAGCGCGCCGCGCTGTGGGCCGCGCCGGCGAGCCTGAACCCGCAGGGCGTCAACCTCCTGCGCGCCGTCGTCCCGAACGTCCCGATCACCGGGGCGTCCGGCGGCGCCTTCTCCCCCACCGGCGACCGCGTGGTCATCCGCAACGACGACACCGCGTACGTCTGGTGGATCAACGGCGGCGACATCGCCAAGTCCCTGACCCAGGACCCGGTGGAGATCCTGCTGCCGCGGCAGAAGCAGGGTGAGGGCGTGACCTTCACGCCCGACGGCCACGCGTTGCTGGTCAACTCCGAGGGGGCGGGGCAGCCGATCTGGCGGGTTCCGCTGCCCAACTCGGCCGATGCCGCGCGCACCGCCGCCCCGGCCGGGCAGAGCGCCGACAACGCCGGCGGCGGGCAGAACGTCACGATGATCGCGTTGGTCATCGGCGGGGTGGCGGCGCTCATCGGATTCGGACTCATCGTCTTCCACGTCCGCCGGCGTTCTTAGTACCGCGGGAACTGACACGCCTCGGAACGGCACGATTACACCACGTACCTATACAAAACAGATTTCGATCAGCGAGACCGCGCCGCGAATTGCCCCAGATCGACGATCGCCGACGTCGATTACCTGAACAATCATTCCGAACACGGAACGAGCCCTTACGAGCAGAGGTTTCCGTGATGTTCGGCAAGGTATCTTATGGCGGTCTCATAGACCTTCGGCGAAGGGGTCACGCAGCCAGATGGACGCCACGGCCACGGGGGGCTCACGCGAGCTCGCTGAGTATCTCGCAATGCTCAAACGCCGCTGGTGGGTCGTTGCCGCGGCCGCCGCGCTCGGCGTCGCGCTGGCGGCGATGCTCGTCGTCGTCATGCCCAAGACCTACTCCGCCTTCACGGTCGTCAACGTCACCCCCACCACGCTGGACAGCGGCAGCCAGTCCGGTCGCCAGCAGGACATCAACCTGCAGACCGAAGCGCAGCGCGTACGGTCGTACTCCGTGGCCGAGCGGGTGGCCAGGAGTCTCGGCTCGAAGGCCACCCCGGGCGAGCTGAGCGCGTCGGTGTCGGTGAACGTCCCGAACAACTCCACGGTCCTGTACATCACGGTCGAGGCGGCGACCGCGGACGGCGCCCGCAGCCGCGCGCACGCGTTCGCGCAGGCCTACCTGGACGACCGGCGCGACAGCGCCACCAACATCCTGATGAGCCAGATGTCCGCGCTGGAACGGCAGATCAACTCCCTTTCCAAGCAGCTTCGGACGATGGCCGACAAGGTCCAGAAGAACCTGGTCGTCTCCCAGATGCAGGTCCTGAACAACAAGGCGTCCGACCTGCGGGTGCAAGCCGCCAACGTCAGCCCGGGCCAGATCATCACCGACGCCCGGCTACCGTCGGCCCCCTCGGACCCCACGCTGACGAAGTACCTGCCCAGCGGCCTCGTGGGCGGCCTGCTGCTGGGCGTAGTCCTGGCCATCCTGCTGGACCGCACGGACAAGCGGGTGCGTACGGCGCAGGACATCGAGCGGATCCTCGACCTGCCGGTCCTCGTGGACGTCCCGGCCAAGCGCGGCCGGGAGGGGCTGGGGCTGCTCCCGGCGCGCAGCCGGACCGGCCAGAGCTTCCACGAGCTGTCCCACGTCCTCACCGCCACGCTCGGCCACGGCAACCACGTGCTCCTGGTCACCGGGGCGGCCCCGGGCCGCGGCGGCAGCATCGTCGCCGCCAACCTCGCCGCCGCGCTCGCGCGCACCGGCTCCGACGTGCTGCTGATCTGCGCGGACCTGAACTCCTCGGTGGCCGGCGAGCTCCTCGGCCTCCCGGAGGGCCCGGGGCTGTCGGAGGTGCTGCTCGGCTGGGCCGAGGCCCGCGAGGTGATCCGCAAGAACCACGGCGCGCCGACCCTCAGCGCCATCACGGTCGGCGCGAACGGCGAACTGGCCGCCGAGCTGCTGCAGCGGGAGCAGATGACCAAGCTGATCGGGTCGCTGCGCGAGAAGTACCGGTTCACGGTCATCGAGGCCCCGTCCACCGAGCTGGGCGCCGACGCCCAGGCGCTCGCGGACCTGGCCGACGCCGCGCTCATGGTGGTCGAGATCCCCCTCGCGCGCTACGCCCAGGTCCGCGACGGCGTGCGCCGCATCGACCGGATGGGCGCCGCGGTGATGGGCGCGGTCGTCCTCCCCACCCAGGACGACAAGATGCCGACCGCGCCGCCGCGGCCTTCGCTTCCGGCGCGGACCCCGCCGCCGTTGCGCGAGCGGCCGTCTGCTCCGCCGGCGGCGCCGAGCAAGTACCAGGCCATCGAGGAGCCGCCGACGGTCATGGACATGGTCGCCGTCTCCGACGAGGACAGCCCGCCGCGGAGGGGCCGGCGCCACCGCCCCGAGCCGCTCCCGCCCGCGTCCACCGAGGACTCCGTCCGGACCAACGAGACCGCGCTTCCGACCGGCCAGGACGTGTCCGCCGCGTCGGGCCGGTCCGCGGGACGCTCCGGCGGCCGGTCGCGGTCCGCCGAGGCGCCCCGGCCGGCGGAGACCGCCCGGCGCACCGACGGCGGCCACCGCGCCGAGGCCGCCCGGCCCGCCGACTCGACGCGCCAGGCGCCGACCGACAACAGCGCCGACGAGACCGCGGCGCACCCCAAGGTCACCTGGACCTGATCGATCGTCCCGGCCGGGGGTCGGTCAGATGCCTCGGCCGCGGGCGTGCAGGGTCAGCAGGACGCGCTTGCCCGAGACCACGCCGGAGGCGACGGCGAGCGCGAACGGCACCCGGCGCTCCTTCCAGTTGGCGCGCACCGCACGACCGGCCCAGCGGACGGCCTCCCGGCGCCGGCCGATCGTGGCGCAGCCGAACGCGATCTGCCCGTACACGCGCCCGGCGGCGGCCGGGGAGCGGCCGATCTCGGGATACCGGTCGAGGAACCACCGCAGGGCCTCCACCTTCGTCTCCCATGCCTGCGCGTAGTACGAGGTCTGGCCGAACAGCACGCGGACGTACGGACGGTCGACGTTGACGATCGGATGCCGCCGGGCCGCCCGTAGCGCGAGGTCCCAGTCCTCGCCCTGACCGCCGGGGATCGTCTCGTCGACCATGCCGATGTCGATCAGCGCCTCGCGCCGCGCCACGTACGTCGAGGAGTGCACGCTCATCACCCGGTCGCCGACGAGGTCGTCGAAGCGGACGTGATCGGCGCCGGCGAGCCGGGGCATCTCCCGGCCGTCGAAGTCGACCACGATGCCGCAGCTGCAGAGCACCGCCTCGGGCTCGTCCTGAAGGGCGGCGACCTGGGCCGCGAGCTTGCCGGGCAGCCACACGTCGTCGTCGTCGCAGGAGGCCACGAAGTCGGTGTCGAGCGCGAGGATGCCGGTGTTGCGGCTGCCGGGGAGCCCTGGCGTACGGGTGTTGGCGAGCACCTCGACCCGGTCCCCCGCCAGGTTCTGGTCGGGTGTCGCCCGGTCGTACACGACGACGACGCGAACCGGTCCGTCGTACTCCTGGGCGAGCACCGACTCCACCGCGCGGCGCAGCAACTCGGGACGGTTGTGAGTGGGGATCACCACTCCGACGGAGGGCAGCACCCGGAAAGGGTACAGATCTAGTCTGTCGCGCAGTAACCGTTCCATCCGGAAAGGCGATTTCTGTGGCTCCGAGAATCGCGACCGCCGAGCGTGTCGACCGGGACGCCCTGCTGGAGTTCCTGCGCCCGCGGCATCACGGGCTGCTGGCGACCGTACGGTCGAGTGGCCGTCCCCAGATGTCCCCCGTCGCCTGTGGCGTCGACGGCGAGGGACGCATCGTGATCTCCACCTATCCCGAGCGGGTCAAGGCGCGGAACCTGCGCCGGGACGAGCGGGTGTCGATCTGTGTGCTGTCCGACGACTGGGACGGCCCGTACGTCCAGGTCGACGGGCGTGCCGAGGTGCTGGACATGCCCGAGGCCCTGGAGGGGCTCGTCGAGTACTACCGCTGCATCGCCGGTGAGCACCCCGACTGGGAGGAGTACCGGGAGGCGATGCGGCGGCAGGACAAGTCGCTCATCCGCATCCACATCGAGGAGTGGGGACCGATCGCGACCGGCGGATTCCCACCCGGTCACCAGAAATGAGCGTACGGGCCCGGCTCGCCGAGGAGCCGGGCCCCGTACGATCTAGCGGTTCTCCATGATCATGCCGGCGGCGACCGTGGCGTTGGTGGCCTCGTCGATGAGGATGAACCCGCCGGTGGCGCGGTTGCGGGCATAGTCGTCGGCGAACAGCGGCTGGGTGACGCGCAGGCTGATCCGGCCGATCTCGTTCAGCTGCAGCCGCTCGGCGTCCTCGTGGCGGTGCAGCGTGTTGACGTCGAGCCGGTAGTGCAGATCCTTGACCATCGCCTTGGCCATACGGGTGGTGTGCTTGATGATCAGCTTGCCGCGCGGCACGAGGGGCCGCTCGTCGGACATCCAGCAGACCATCGCGTCGACGTCCTGAGTGACCTGCGGCCGGTTGTGCGGCCGGCAGATCATGTCGCCCCGGGAGATGTCGATGTCGTCCTCCAGCAGGAGCGTCACCGACATCGGCGGGAACGCCTCGTCCACCGGCCCGTCGGCGGTGTCGATGCGCTTGATCCGCGTGGTCAGCCCGGACGGCAGGTGCATGACCTCGTCGCCCGGCTTGAGCACGCCGCCCGAGACCTGACCCGCGTAGCCGCGGTAGTCGTGCAGCTCCGGGTCGGTGGACTTGTGCGGGCGGATGACGTACTGCACGGGGAACCGCACGTCGATGAGGTTGCGGTCGGAGGCGATGTGGACGTTCTCCAGGTGGTGCAGCAGCGACGGACCGTCGTACCACTGCATGTTCGCCGACCGCTCGACGACGTTGTCGCCGTGCAGAGCCGAGATCGGGATGAACGTCAGGTCGCCGACGGACAGCTTGGCCGCGAACGACGTGAACTCGTCCTTGATCCGCTCGAACGTCGCCTGGTCGTAGTCGACGAGGTCCATCTTGTTGACCGCCAGCACGAGGTGCGGCACCCGCAGCAGCGTTGTCAGGAACGCGTGCCGGCGCGACTGTTCGAGGATGCCCTTGCGCGCGTCGATCAGGACGATCGCCAGGTCGGCGGTCGAGGCGCCGGTCACCATGTTCCGGGTGTACTGAATGTGCCCGGGGGTGTCGGCGATGATGAACTTCCGCCGGGGCGTGGCGAAGTAGCGGTAGGCGACGTCGATCGTGATGCCCTGCTCGCGCTCGGCGCGCAGGCCGTCGGTCAGCAGGGCGAGGTTGGTGTAGTCCTCGCCCCGGTCCCGGCTGGTGCGCTCGACGGCCTCGAGCTGGTCCTCGAAGATCGACTTGGAGTCGAAGAGCAGGCGTCCGATGAGGGTGGACTTACCGTCGTCGACCGAGCCGGCGGTGGCCAGCCGCAGAATGTCCATGCTCACTGGTCGCTCTCCGCTCCTCGTTCCCTCCGCGTCCGGCTTGCTTCGCGGCGCCGGACACTCCGCTCACTGCGTCGGGTTCGCTCCCGGCTCATTAGAAGTAGCCCTCCCGCTTGCGGTCCTCCATGGCGGCCTCGCTGGTGCGGTCGTCGGCGCGGGTCTGGCCGCGCTCGGTGATCCGCGTGGCCGCGATCTCGGTCATGACGTCGCCCAGGGTGACCGCCGTCGACTCGACGGCGCCCGTGCAGCTCATGTCACCGACCGTGCGGTAGCGGACCATCGCCTCGAAGGCCGGCTCGTCGTCGCCCCGGTTGGAGTACGGGCTGTCGGCGAGCAGCATGCCGTCGCGTTCGAAGACGGTGCGGGTGTGCGCGAAGTAGATGGACGGGATCTCCAGACCCTCCGTCTGGATGTAGTCCCAGATGTCCAGCTCGGTCCAGTTCGACAGCGGGAACACCCGGACGTGCTCGCCCTGACGGATCCGCGTGTTGTACAGGTTCCACAGCTCAGGCCGCTGATTCTTCGGATCCCACTGGCCGAAGTCGTCGCGGAAGGAGACGACGCGCTCCTTGGCGCGGGCCTTCTCCTCGTCGCGGCGGGCGCCGCCGAAGGCCGCGTCGAAGCGGTGCTCTTCGATGGCGTCGAGCAGTGTGGTGGTCTGCAGGCGGTTCCGGCTGGCCCGCCGGCCGGTCTCCTCGACGACGCGCCCCTTGTCGATGGACTCCTGGACGGAGGCGATCACCAGGCGGACGCCGAGCTCGGCGACGCGACGGTCGCGGAACTCGATGACCTCCGGGAAGTTGTGCCCCGTGTCGACGTGCATGACGGGGAAGGGGACCGGCGCCGGCCAGAACGCCTTCTCGGCGAGGCGCAGCATGACAATGCTGTCCTTGCCGCCGGAGAAGAGCAGGACGGGCCGTTCGAACTCGGCCGCGACCTCCCGGATGATGTGGATCGATTCGGACTCCAGGACGCCCAGCTGGGACGTCCGGTAGTCGCGGGTGTCAGCGGTTGTGCGCTGCATGTGGAGCCGCTCCCGGGGTTCGCTTACGAGACCGCCCGGATACCGGCGAGCAGCGTCGGCGCCAGGTCCGGGTGGCAGACCAGGATATCCGGGAGGAGGGTGTCCTCATTGTTATAGATCAAGGGTGATCCGTCGATACGGGAGGTATGGGCGCCCACGGCCCGGGCGACGGCGACCGGCGCGGCGGAGTCCCATTCGTACTGTCCGCCCGCGTGTACATAGGCATCGACGTCTCCGAGGATCATCGCGGCGACCTTCGCACCGGCCGATCCGATGGTGACCAATTCCACGTCCGCGTCGAGTGCCTCGAGCAGCCGGTCGAGGAACGCCGGCGGGCGGCTGCGGCTGACGGTGAGCCTGATGTGTGACGGATCGCTCAGCGGGCGCGGTGGCGTCGGCTCCGCGGTGGAGAGGGTCCGGCCCTGGGCGGGCAGTGCGACGGCGCCGGCGGTGAGCCGCCCGGTCCCGTCCGCACCCCGCTCCCAGAGGGCGACGTGGACGGCCCAGTCGGCCCGTCCCTCCTCGCCGTACTCACGGGTGCCGTCGAGCGGATCGATGATCCACAGACGGTCGGCGTCGAGGCGGTCGAGGTCGTCCTTGCCCTCCTCGCTGAGGATCGCGTCACCGGGGCGCTGCCGGGCGAGCGCCTCCGTCAGGTAGACGTGCGACTCCCGATCACCGGTGTCGCGGAGGGTCTTGATGTCGGCGAAGCCGGACGCGGCGCGCAGGCGCAGCAGAAGCGCTCCCGCTTCGGTGGCCAGGTCCCGGGCGAGGGCGTGGTCGTCTTGTGTCACGTACTTCTCTCTACTACACGTCAGTAGGCCCCGGAACCGTGCAACACGGCGGCCCAGGTCTTCCACAGGATCTGCAGGTCGAGTGTCAAAGACCAGTTCTCGACATAACGCAGATCCAGCCGCACGGATTCCTCCCATGTCAGATCCGCCCGGCCGCTCACCTGCCACAGACCGGTCATGCCCGGTCGTACGACGAGGCGGCGCCGCACGTCGTCGCCGTACTGGGCGACCTCTTCGGGGAGCGGCGGACGGGGGCCGACCAGCGACATGTCGCCCCAGATCACGTTGAACAGCTGCGGCAGCTCGTCGAGGGAGTAGCGGCGCAGCCAGGCCCCGATCCGGGTGATCCGCGGATCGTTCTTGATCTTGAACAGGACTCCGTCGTGGTCGTTGAGCTTCAGCAGCTCGGCCTTGCGCAGCTCGGCGTCCACGACCATCGTGCGGAACTTCAGCACGGTGAACTCACGGCCGTCCCGGCCCACCCTGGTCTGGCGGAACAGCGCGGGACCGTGGCTCTCCAGCCGGATGGCGATCACGATGGCGGCCAACAGTGGCCACAGGACGATCAGTGCCGCGCAGGCGACGGTCCGGTCGAACGCGCTCTTGGCGAGCCGGCGGACGCCGGTCAGCTCGGGGTGTTCGACGTGCAGGAGCGGCAGCCCGGCGACCGGGCGAATGGAGGTACGCGGGCCGGCGACCTCCATGAGCGCGGGCGCGACGACGAGGTCGACGTCGTCCTTCTCCAGCTGCCAGGCGAGGCGACGCAGGACCACGCCGTCCAGTTCCGGACAGGCCAGGACGGCGACGGTGTCCGCCTGCGCGGTCTCGACGACGCCGGCGATCCCGGCGAAGTCTCCGGCGACCCGGACGCCCTCGATCTCGTGGACGGCGTCGTCGCCGGAGGCGAGCATCGGGGGGAGACAGGCGGCGACGATCTCCATGCCGTGGTGGGTCTCGCGGCGCAGCTGCTTGACCAGGTCGGCCACTGCCGCCCGGTGACCGGCGGCCACGACGCGGCGCATGCACGCGCCCGCCTTCCGCCGGTGGTGCAGCCGCTTGCGCAGCTGGTAGCGACCGGCCAGCCCGAGCATCGTCGAGAGCGGCAGCGCCACGATGACGTACCCACGGGCGACGTCGATCTTGGTGGCGTACGCGGCGATCGCGACCGTCGCGGTCAGCGAGAATCCGGCCTGGATGACCCGGCGGAACTCCTCGGAGCCGACGCCGAACAGCCGCTGCTCGTACGCGCGTCCCATGTTGAGCACACCCGTCCACAGGAAGGGCAGGACGAGGCTCAGCCCGATATACGGCGTGCTCCAGGGGTCGCCGAACGTGGGATAGCGGAATCGGGCGACGAACGCGATCAGGCCGGCGAGCAGGGCCGCGAAGAAGTCGACGCAGAACGCCTGCCGTGCGTACCCGGATGCCCAGGCCTCGGCCTGCGAACGACCGTTGTGGACGGACTGGGCCTCCGGCCACGTCTTTCCGACGACCGCCATCTCACCCCTCGCCGAAATACCCCAGGACTCTGCCGGATCAGGACGCGTCGTGGACACCAGAGGTTCACACGTTTCGCCGTTTACCGCCCTCCGCGTCCTATCAGTGACAGTCAGTACCGAATTGCGGCCTTTCGGCCATCGGGAGACTGAACGGCGCTGTATTCCGGATGCCTACACCCGGCACGATAGAGACCCAGAGTGCACAGAGTGATGGAAACCACGCTTTGCGCGGCACTCGACTACGCAGCGGTGCGAAAGACCTTCTATGCGGTGTGATAGACGTTCTGCGCGCGTTCCAGACCGTCGGTGAACAACGCTTCCGTGGCGTCGGCGGCGCGTTCGGCGTTGAGGTCGAGTTCCTTGCGCTCGGTCGCGGAGAAGTCACGCAACACGAAAGCCGCGGCGTCCATGCGCCCCGGCGGGCGGCCGATGCCGAACCTCACCCGGAGATAGTCAGGGCCGCCGAGCGCCTTGGTGATCGAGCGCAGTCCGTTGTGGCCGTTGTCGCCGCCACCGCGCTTCAACCGCAGCGTGCCGTACGGGATGTCGAGTTCGTCGTGGACGACGACAACGTGCTCGAGCGGAACCTTGTAGAAGTCGCGCAGCGCCTTGACCGGGCCCCCGGACTCGTTCATGTACGACCGGGGCTTCGCGAGCACCACCCGGACGCCCACGAGACGGCCCTCGACGACCTCGGCGCGCGACTTGTGCGCCTTGAACCGCCCGCCCATCCGCGCCGCCAGCACGTCGAGGACCATGAAGCCGACATTGTGCCGGTTACCGGCGTACTGCGGTCCGGGATTGCCGAGCCCGACGACGAGCCAGGGCTCGTTCGCACCGCTCATGGTCGCGCTCCCCTTCTCACTCGCTTCGCGGGCGACTCGTCCCTCGCCGCCCACTCCGCTCGCTCGGCGGCTCGCCACCCGCTCATGGTCGCACTCGCCTTCTCACTCGCTTCGCGGGCGACTCGTCCCTCGCCGCCCACTCCGCTCGCTCGGCGGCTCGCTGCTCCGGTCCGCCATCACCGACATACGTCAAAGCCCGCGCGCAACGGGCCGCCGGGTCGGCCCGACACCCATTCCACACGGGCTCTGGGCGCCCCGTGGTAGGGGCGCTCACACACTAGTGAATGACCGCGCGACGCGGGCGCGGCCGCGAAGCCGTCCCGTCGTCCCAGGCAGGGGCGCACAGGGCGCGGACGTCCGCCGCCTCGGCGCGCCCGGCGCCTGGACGGACGTCCGGCACCCGAGCAGGTCGGGTGCCTGGGCGGCGCTCTTACTCCTCGCCGCCCTCGGCAGGCTCGGCGGGGGCGGCCTCGGCCGCGGGCGCCTCGGCCTCGCCGGCGGTCGCCGCCTCGATCTGCTCGGCCGTCGGCGCCGCCACGACGTGCAGCACCAGGGCCTCCTCGTCGGCGCCGAGCGTCGAGCCCTCCGGCAGCTTGAGGTCCTTGGCGAGAATCTGAGTGCCGACCTCCAGGCCCGCGACGTCGACCTCGACCGCCCCGGGCAGGTGGGTCGCCTCGGCCTCGAGGGCGATCTGCACGAGCTGCTGGTCGAGCATGCCGCCCGGCGCGATGTCGCCGGTCACCTGGATGGGAACCTCAACGGTGACCTTCTCGCCGCGCTTCACGACGAGCAGGTCGACGTGCTCGAGGAAGCCCTTGAGCGGGTCGCGCTGGACGTCCTTCGGAAGCGCGAGCTCGGCGCCGTCCCCGAGGCCCTCGACGCGCAGCAGCACGTTGGGGGTCTTGAGGGCGAGCATCAGCTCGTGGCCGGGCAGCGTGATGTGCTTCGGGTCGGTGCCGTGGCCGTACAGAACTGCGGGCACCTTGCCGGCCCTGCGAGCGCGCCGTGCGGGGCCCTTACCGAATTCGGTGCGGGGCTCGGCGGCAATGCGTACCTCGGACACGGCGAAAACTCCTCGCTGAAATGAAGCTTGTCGGTACAAAGTCGGCGCGCGTGGCGTCGAAGATCGTCGGTGCTCCTCGCGGCCGGGCTCAAGGTGGGCGAGCCCTTCAACGCAGCGTCGGACGCACACGGTCTCCCAAGTTTAGCCGATCGGCGTTCCGGTTCGTGCCGAGGGTCGGATTCTCAGCTGTGACCGCCGAAGAGGCTGGTCACCGAGCCGTCACTGAACACCTCACTGATCGCCCGCGCCAGCAGCGGCGCGATCGACAGCACGGTCAGCTTGTCGAACCGCTTGTTGTCCGGGATCGGCAGGGTGTTGGTGAGTACGACCTCGGAGATCCGGGAGTTCTTCAGCCGATCGACGGCGGGCCCGGACAGCACGCCGTGCGTGGCGGCCACCACGACGCGCTCGGCGCCCTCCTCGAACAGCGCTTCGGCCGCCTTCACGATCGTGCCGCCGGTGTCGATCATGTCGTCGACGACGACGCACGTGCGGCCGGCGACCTCACCGACGACGTCGAAGACCTTCACCTCGTTCGCGACCTCCGGGTCGCGCCGCTTGTGAATGATCGCCATCGGGCAGCCGCCGAGCTCGTCGCTCCAGCGCTCCGCGACGCGCACCCGCCCGGCGTCCGGGGCGACCACCGTCACCTGCGCGGTGTCGAGCTTGGACTTGATGTAGCTCGTGAGGAGCGGCAGGGCGAACAGGTGGTCCACCGGGCCGTCGAAGAAGCCCTGGATCTGCGCGGTGTGCAGGTCGACGGCCATGAGCCGGTCCGCGCCGGCGGTCTTGAACAGATCCGCCATCAGGCGCGCGGAGATCGGCTCGCGGCCGCGGTGCTTCTTGTCCTGCCGCGCGTAGCCGAAGAACGGCGCGACGACCGTGATCCGTTTGGCCGACGCCCGTTTGAGGGCGTCGACCATGATCAGCTGCTCCATGATCCACTGATTGATCGGGGCGGTGTGGCTCTGCAGCACGAACGCGTCGGAGCCACGCACCGACTCGTTGAACCGCACGAACGTCTCACCGTTGGCGAAGTCGTACGCCGACGTGGGCGTCGGCTCCACGTTGAGGGCCTCTGCCACCTCTTCGGCCAGTTCGGGGTATGCCCGGCCGGAGAAGAGCATCAGCTTCTTCTCGCCCGTCGCCTTCATCCCTGTCACCCGTACCGTCCCCTTACTCGCTGTCCTGGCCGTCCTGCTCGCCGGCGCGGCGCGCCGCCTCGGCCGAAGGGGTGCCGGCGCGCTTGCGCTCGACCCACCCCTCGACGTTGCGCTGGCGCGCCCGGGCGACCGCCATCGCGCCCGGCGGCACGTCATTCGTGATCACCGAACCGGCCGCGGTGTACGCGCCGTCGCCGATCGTGACCGGAGCGACGATCATGTTGTCGCTGCCGACCTTGACGTGGTCGCCGACGACGCTGCGGCTCTTGGTGACGCCGTCGTAGTTCACGAAGACGCAGGCGGCGCCGATGTTGGAGCCCTCGCCGATCTCCGCGTCGCCGACGTAGGTCAGGTGCGGAACCTTGCTGCCCTCGCCGACCACGGCGTTCTTGGTCTCGACGTACGTGCCGATCTTGGCCTTGCGGGCCAGCCTGGTGCCCGGCCGCAGGTAGGCGAAGGGACCGACGCTCACCTCCGACCCGATCTCGGCGGAGACGCACACGGCGTTGACCACCACGGCGTCCTCCCCGATCGAGGTGTCGGTGATCGTGGCGTTCGGGCCGATCCGCGCGCCCGCCGACACGTGGGTGGCGCCGCGCAGCTGGGTGCCCGGCTCGATGATCACATCGGGCTCGAGCGTCGCCTGGACGTCGATCCACGTGGACATCGGATCGACGATCGTCACGCCGGCGCGCATGTGCGCCTCGAGGATCCGGTCGTTCAGCTGGCGTCGCGCCTGGGCGAGCTGGACCCGGTCGTTGACGCCCTGGGTCTCGATCCAGTCGGCCGCCTTGTACGCGCCGGCCCGGTGGCCGTCCCCGCGGAGGATCCCGACGACGTCGGTGAGGTACTCCTCGCCGCTGGCGTTGTCGGTGGTGACCCGGCCCAGCGCGTCCGCCAGGAGCTTTCCGTCGAAGGCGTACATGCCGACGTTGATCTCGTTGATGGCCCGCTGGTCGGGGCCCGCGTCCTTGTGCTCCACGATCGCGGCGACCTCGCCGCCGGGCCCCCGGACGATCCGGCCGTACCCCGTCGGGTCGGGGATGTCGGTGCTCAGCACCGTGACGGCGTTGCCCTCGGTCTCGTGGGCCCGTACGAGCTCGGTCAGGGTCTCACCGCGCAACAGCGGGTGGTCGCCGTTGGTGACGACGACCGTGCCGGTCAGCGCGCCGACCGCCTCGAGGACGACCCGCACCGCGTGGCCGGTGCCGTTCTGCTGTTCCTGGGTCACCGCGACCGCGTCGGGAGCGATCTCCGCGAGGTGCTCGACGACCTTGTCCCGGCCGTGCCCGACGACGACCACGACGCGTTCGGGCCGTAGGTCGCGGGCCGCGGCGAGGACGTGCCCGACCAGGCTGCGTCCGCCCAGTTCGTGCAGGACCTTCGGGGTGGTGCGGGACTTCATCCGGGTGCCCTCGCCCGCGGCGAGGACGATGACGGCTGCTGGGCGGCTCATGGTCACGCGACCACCTCACCGGACGGTTCGGTGGTGCACGCGAGACATGGCATCGCCCGGTGGCTCGCTCCGCTCACTGGAGGAGGCTCCTCGGCGTCGCTGACAGGTTCGAGCCGGGCCACGGATGTCTGGGGAGACCTCCGGTGAGGTGCCGGCCTGCGAGAAGGCGGGGTCGCAGGGCCGTTACCCGCCCGACACCCGAAGGATACCGCCCGCGTCGGCGGCCCGCGCGCCCCGGTCCGGGCGGCGGGCAGGCGAACCCCAGGTCAGCGCGATGGTACGGGCTGGGGAGTGAGCTCCGGCGTCTGGGCTCGAACCAGAAATAAAGGGACCAAAACCCTCCGTGATGCCGATTTCACCACGCCGGATCGCCGTGGCGGCATTCCTGCCGCCGGGCATCCCTAACGATAGCGGCTGCCCCGTCGGACGGCGCATCGGTTTCGATCACGAAGAGTCGCCGCGCCCACACCTGGACCATCCCGGCGGATCCCCCATGTCATGGACGTCGTCATGAGGGACTCAACGGCGGCTTGCCGACCGGCGAGCGCCGTGTGACTCGTGCGACATGTTTGCGGGAATACTGTCGGGTATCTACCTAACTTACGCCGCCGTAGGTTACGGTTGCGTAGCCGTAAGTTTCCCGATGGGCAGGAGGAAGCCGCATGACCGTAGCCCCGTCCGCGCCACCCCGATCGCAGGTCCGACCCGACCTCGAAGCGAAGCCCAAGGGCATTTTCGAACGCGTCCTGCTGGCCGTCTTCATCGTCGTTCCGCTCCTCGCCGTCGTCGCGGCCGTGCCGTTCGCCTGGGGCTGGGGTCTCGGCTGGAGCGATGTGGCGATCACCGCCGTCATGTACACGATCACCGGCATGGGGGTCACGGTCGGTTACCACCGCCTCTTCACCCATAAGTCGTTCAAGGCCAAGCGCCCCCTGCGCATCGTGCTGGCCCTCGCCGGCAGCCTCTCGATCGAGATGAGCGTGATCGACTGGGTGGCCACGCACCGCCGCCACCACAAGTACTCCGACAAGGAGGGCGACCCGCACTCGCCGTGGCGCTTCGGCGGCGACTGGAAGGCGCTCAGCAAGGGTCTGATCTGGGCGCACATGGGCTGGCTGTTCGACGCCGGCCGCACCTCGCCCGCGAAGTTCTGCCCCGACCTGGTGGCCGACAAGGACATCCGCCGCATCAGCAGGGTGTTCCCCGGCATCGTCGCCGCGTCCATGCTGATCCCGGCGGTGCTCGGCGGGCTCCTCACGATGTCCTGGTGGGGCGCGCTGACCGCCTTCTTCTGGGGCTCGCTGGTCCGCGTCGCCCTGCTGCACCACGTCACCTGGTCCATCAACTCGATCTGCCACGTGATGGGTGACGAGGCGTTCGACTCACGGGACAAGGCCCGTAACGTCTGGTGGCTGGCGATCCCGTCCTTCGGCGAGTCCTGGCACAACCTGCACCACGCGGACCCGACCTGCGCCCGGCACGGCGTACTGAAAGGCCAGGTCGACATCAGCGCCCGGACCATCTGGATCTTCGAAAAGCTCGGCTGGGTATCCGACGTTCGTTGGCCGAACGCCGAACGGCTCGCCGCAAAGCGGATATCGTAAGCGAAACTAATCAGTCTCACACGGCGCCGCCTGCGGTCGGGAGTCCAGGGCCGCCAGGGAAGAGCAGGCAGTGAGCGTAGCCAACGATTCGGCCGCTACCGCAACAATTGAGGACGTGAGCGAACCCCCACGGTCACGCCGGAAGCGTATGACCGGAAAAGAACGACGGGAGCAACTGCTCGACATCGGCAGGACACTCTTCGCCGAACGCGGATTCGACGGCACCTCCATAGAGGAGATCGCCAGCGTCGCGGGAGTGTCCAAGCCGGTGGTCTACGAGCACTTCGGCGGAAAGGAAGGGCTCTACGCGGTCGTCGTCGACCGCGAGATGGAGCGACTACTCGACCTGGTCACCAAGGCCCTGGTCGGCGGGCACCCCCGGCAGAAGATCGAACGCGCGGCCCTCGCACTCCTCGAGTACATCGAGAACAGCAGTGAGGGCTTCCGCATCCTCGTCCGCGACTCGCACGCCGCCTCGGCCACGGGGACGTTCGCCAGCCTGCTCAGCGACATCGCCAACCAGGTCGAGCACATTCTCGGGGACGAGTTCAAGGAGAAGGGCTTCGACCCGAAGGCGGCCCCGCTGTACGCCCAGGCGCTCATCGGGATGGTCGCCATGACCGGCACCTACTGGCTGGACGTGCGCAAGCCCAAGCGCGAAGAGGTCGCCGCCCACCTGGTGAACCTCGCGTGGAACGGGCTCTCCGGCCTCGAGCCGAAGCCGTACCTGACGACGGACCACAAGGCCCGCCAGAAGGACCTGAAGGCCCGGGCCAAGGAAGCGGCCAAGGAGGCCAAGGAGGCGGCCAAGGAGGCGAAGGAGCACGCCCGGGCCGCCCGCCGGAACGGCGTGGAGCCCGGAACACTCTGATCGGGCGCCTCCTCGACCCCCTCACTTCATGTAGCTGTTCTGTCACACCCCGTCCCTATGGTCGTACCCGACCAAGCGACGATGACGGGCTCGCGCCCGTCCGCGGATCCGTGCCCTCACCGGGCGGTGATCCGCCGTCGGCGGATCCAGGAGGTGGGCAGTGCGATACCGATCCGGTGGTTCCGATCGAGGCCGTGCCGGGCGAGGGCGCGCCGGCGGGGAGACCGAGCGCGCGGCAGGGGTCCGGCGAGCGCGCGGCGTGGCCGACGCACAGGGCGACATCTGTGCGATGCGGCTCACCGAGCGCCTGGAGGACGCCGTGTTGGCGCTCGACACCCAGCCGGCCGGCTTCGAAGACGCGGTGCGCAAGACGGACCATGTGGAGGAGCTGCGGCGGATCCTCGGCATCCTGCTCGACGTCCTCGCCGACTGGGAGATGCTCGCCGACCGCGAGGCCCGCGGCCCGTGACACCTACGCGGTGCCCGGAGGACCGGGCCGGCCCGGTTCACGTGCCCAGGGCGCGTCCGGTGGATCTTGTTCATGGCGCAGCCGGACAAAGATCCACCGGACGCGCCCTGGGTCAGACCGCCTCTTCGGGCTCGAGGAATTCCAAGCGGTTGCCGACAGGGTCCTCGACGTAGAAGCGCCGGTATCCGGGCAGCAGGCCGTCGCGGACGACGCAATAGCCTGCGGCTCGGAGTCGGGCGGCCAGGGCCTCCAGGTCGCGGACGAGGATCCCCGGATGAGCCTTTCGCGCGGGCCGGAAGCCGGCCTCGGCCCCGATGTGGATCTCGATGCCCGGCGCACGGAACCACGCTCCGCCCCGCGCGGCCAGTTCCACCGGTTTGGGCACCTCGGTCAGCCCGAGCGTGCCGGCGTAGAACTCCCGCATCCGCCCTTCCGTGCCCGAAGGTGCGGCGAGCTGCACGTGATGAACTCCGATCAGGAGGCTCAACGTCATTTCCCTCCCACCCGTGGCCCCTGGGGCATGTCCGGGGAGTCACCGGTGATGCTGGTCTCTTGATGTCAAGACGGATGATCTGACGTGGATATCTCGACGTCAAGACAGGTAAGGTGATCGGTTGTGGAGGACGAGGTAGACCGGCTGGTCGAGGCCTGGCACACGGAGCGCCCGGACCTCGATGTCGAGCCGCTGCACGTCCTCAGCCGGGTCTCCCGGCTCGCCCGGCACCTCGACCGCGCCCGCCGGGCGGTCTTCGCCGCGCACGGCATGGAGTCGTGGGAGTTCGACGTGCTGACCGCACTACGCCGCGCCGGTCCGCCGTACGAACTGAGTCCCGGCCGCCTGCTCCGCGCCACCCTGGTCACCTCCGGCACGATGACCAACCGGATCGACCGGCTGGAGTCCGCGGGCCTCGTCCGCCGGAGCCCCGACCCGCAGGACAAGCGCGGTGTCCTCGTCCGGCTGACGGACGCCGGCCGCACGAGGGTCGACGCCGCGTTCGCCGACCTCGTGGACCGCGAGCGCGAGCTCCTAGGCTCCCTCAGCCCCGGTGACCGTCGCACGCTCGCGAGCCTGCTGCGCTCGCTCCTGGTCCCCTTCGACACCGACCCGGCCGCCTGAAGCGTCGGACGGCCGCTCCGATCGGCTGTCGATCTCCGCACCGCTTTTGTTCGCCCGAGACGTGGATTGACCCGATCCGGCCACGGACTCCGAGCAAACGAACTCCAGTTGATCTTGAGCCATCACACCCGGACGTCCATCAAGATCAACAAGGAGAAGATGATGCGACGCTTCATCGCCGCGGTCGTCACCACCGCGGCCGTGGCCGTTCCCCTCACCGCCGTCGCCGGCAGCGCGGAGGCGGCCACCCGTCACCACATGAAGATCGTCGGCCCGAACGCCTCCAGCGCGTCACCCAAGTGGAACTTCGCCGACGGTGACGGCGCGTCGGGGACCTACCTGGTCGTCAAGGCCGGCGCCTACACCACCGTCAAGGACAAGCTGAAGGCCGTCAAGGGCGAGAGCCTGTGCCTGCAGCACAAGGCCACCAAGAAGGGCAAGCCCTCCCAGCAACGTTGGAAGACCCTCAAGTGCCAGAAGGTCGGGAAGAACGGCAACGTGACCTTCAAGCTGAAGTTCCCCCCGGACCGGGACTGGTACTACCGGGTCCACCACGCCGCGTCGAAGCACTACACCGCCGCGAACAGCAAGAAGATCTACCCGGACTTCAAGGGATAGCCGGAGCCGGTCGCCGCGCGCGACCGACTCCCGACCCTGACCGGGAATGATCGGTCAACGGGGCCGGTCGCCGTTTCGGCGACCGGCCCTCTGCGTTCGGGTGCCTTCTTTGTTCGGGTGCCCTCGGCCTTCGGCGCCCTCGGTGTTCGGTGCCTTCTGCATCCCGGTGCCATCGGCGTTCGGTGCCATCGGCGTTCGGTGCCATCGGCGTTCGACTCAGATGAGCGGCTCCTGGCCGCCGTCGTAGACGAGGAGCCCGTCGTCGAGAATCCGGGCGCCCGGTGCCGGAGTGTGCGGGACGAGCCGCCCGTCGTGCATGAGGTGATCGACCGGCACGCCGCTGACCAGCACGAGGTAGTCGGCGATCAACCGCCGATGACAGCGCCACCAGACGCTCTCGCTGCACATCACGGCCTGCCGCCGGTCCTCCCGCAGCAACTCGTCGATCGCCGCGCCGAACTCCGCGTCGCGCATGTGGGCGGCGTACCCACGGAACATCTCCTCCCGCCAGAAGACGTCGGGAGAGTCCGTGGGCGGCCGCCGGAAGCCGCCGAGACGCTTGTCCCACCGGTAGTCGATCCCGTGCTCCGGCAGCCATCGTTCCAGCTCGTGCCGCGCCACGTGCGGATTGCGCCGACTCCCCGGCGCCGTACGCACGTCGACGAGCAACACGACGCCCGCGTCCGTCAGGAGCTCGGCGATCCGGTCCCGCGACGCGGTGCCGTGCCCGAACGTGAGCACCGTCATCGGCGCAGGGCCGCCTCGATGGCCGCGCCGACGGCCAGCAGCCGCTCCTCGCCGCCCATCGGCCCGACGAGCTGCAGCGAGGCGGGCAGCTCACCGTCCCCGGCCACCGGCACGGGAAGCGCCAGCGCGGGGTGACCGGACAGGCTGAACGGCAGCGTGAGCTCGGTCAGGTCCACCTCGCGCTCGGCGCCGATCAGGGGCGGTCGCTGCGAGATCGTCGGCAGGGCGAGCACCGCGTAACGTTCGAGGAGCTTGTCGAAGAGGTCTCGGGTCGCCGCCCGGGTGGTGTACGCCTCGTCGAGCATGCCGTCCGTGACCCGTTCGCCGCGTTCGATGCGCCGCCGGATGCGGACGCTCATCCGGTCCGGGTAGGCCAGCAGGCCCCGGTGCGCACGATGACCTTCGCCGAGGATCATCGTGTTGCCGGCCGACAGGGCGTCGGCCCAGGTGTCCATGGACTCGTCGGCGAACGCCAGGCCCGCCGCGCGCAGCGCCGCGTCGACGGCGGCATCGATCGCCGGATCGACCGCGACGCCGTCCGGGCGCAGCCGACCGACGACGACTCCGGCCTCGTACGGCTTCGGTGTGAAGTCCGGCTCGATCAGCCCCATGCCCAGCGCGACCGCCGCGACGTCACCGCCGAGTGGCCCGACCGTGTCGAGTGACGGCGCGAGCGAGAACACTCCCTCCAGAGAGACCCGGCCGTGCGTCGTCTTCAAGCCGGTGACTCCACAGCACGCCGCCGGGACCCGTATGGATCCGGCCGTGTCGGTGCCGAGCGCGACATCGGCCTCGCCGATCGCGACGGCCACCGCCGAGCCACTGGACGAACCGCCCGGTACCCGTCGCGGATCGAGCGGGTTCACCGGAGTGCCCGTCCAGGGGTTGATGCCGTCGATGGCCCGGCACAGCTCGGTGAGGTTCGTCTTGCCGACGATCCGGGCGCCCTGCGCCCGCGCGGCGGCGACGCAGGGAGCGTCCGCCCCGGCCGGCGCGGCACGGTCCCCGATGACGGGGCAGGCCGCGGTTGTCGGCACCCCCGCGACGTCGATCGCGTCCTTGACGGCGAGCCGGGGGCCGTCTCCGGGTGCCTCCATCCGGAGCAGCCATGTCGTCATCGTCGGCCTCGTATGCTCGCCATTACCAAGGTCACGGAATCATCTTGCCCTTCTCGCCACCGAACCGACAGTCCTCCCGCGCCACGGCCCTCTCAATCGAGCGACCGGTCCCCTCGACTCCAGCGCGTCCTCGGCCGAGCGGATCCTGCGCCGAGCAGCCGGGCAGCCGAGCGAACGGCCAGCCGAGCAGCCAGGCGAACGGTCAGCCGAGTGCGGCTTCCAGAGCGGCGGCCGCGCCGCACAGCAGTTCCTCGCCTCCCGCCGGTCCGACGAGCTGCACGGCGGCCGGTAGATGGGACCCGGGCAGCGGCACCGGAAGCGCGAAGACCGGCAGCCCAGCGACGTTGAACGGTGCGGTCAGCACGCACAACAGGAGATCGTCGTCTCCGTCCGGAGGCGGCGGCGCCACGGTCGGCAGGACCGGCAACGCGAGGACCGCGTGTCGCTCGAACAGGACGTCGAGCTCCGCCCGAATCGCCGTCCGGGTCGCCTCGGCCCATCCCCGCTTGCCCTCCGCGTCGGTACGCAGACCGCTCAGCCGCCGGTACATCCGTTCGCTGAGCCGGCTCGCGTCGTCCAGAAGGTGACCGTTCTGGCGATAGGCCTCCTCACCGACGAACACGCCGTTGGCCAGGACGGCGTCCGCGAAGTGCGCACAGGTCTCGTCCACCACCGTGAACACCTGGCGCAGCGCCGCGTCCACCGCCGCGTCGATCGCCGGTTCGGCCACCCCGGGGATTCGCAGCCGGCCGACGGTCCTGCCCGGGTCGTACGGGGCCGGGGCGAAGCCGGGCTCGATCAGCCCCATGCCCAGGCTCACCCCTGCGACGTCCCTGGCCATCGGGCCGACCGTGTCGAGGGAGGGTGAGAGCGGATAGACGCCGTCGAGGGGCACGCGGCCGTGCGTCGTCTTCAGCGACGCGATGCCACAGCAGGCGGCCGGGATCCGCACCGACCCGGCGGTGTCCGTGCCGAACGCGACGTCCGCCTCTCCGGTGGCGACGGCCACGGCCGAGCCACTGGACGATCCGCCGGGGACACGCGCCGGGTCGAGAGGGTTGACCGGAGTTCCGAACCACGGGTTCACGCCGTCCGCGCCGAGGCAGAACTCGGTGAGGTTCGCCTTGCCGACGATCCGCGCACCCTGGGCGCGCGCCGTCGCCACGACCCTGGCGTCGGCCACCGCCGGCTCGGCGCGGTCGGCGACGGCGCGGCTGCCCGCGGTCGTCGGCGATCCCTCGATATCGATGGCGTCCTTGACCGCCAGCCGCAACCCGTCACCCGTACCGTCGAAGCGCGTGATCCATGTCGACATGAAAAAGGATCATCGCGGCATCGGCCGGTGATGAACAACCCTCGTACGGTCCCCTACGCCTCGTCGGCGAGGACGAGCCACTGCTCCTCGATCTCCTCGCGCTCGGCGCGTACGCTCTTCAGCTCCGCGTCGAGTTCGAGCAGTTTCTCGTGGTCGGTGGCGTGGGTGGCCATCAGCTCGTGCAGCTCCGCCTCGCGGGCACCGAGCTTCTCGATCCGGCGTTCGAGCCGGTCGAGCTCCTTCTTCGCCTGCCAGGAGTTCTTGGCCGGCTTCGGCTCGGCGGCCCGTACGGGCGGGGGCTCCGGAGTCGAACGGTGGCGCCGGTCGAGGTACTCGTCGACCCCGCCGGGCAGCAGCGACAGCCGGCCGTCGCCCAGCAGCGCGAGGACGTGGTCGCTGACCCGCTCGAGGAAGTACCGGTCGTGGCTGACCAGCATCAACGACCCCGGCCATCCGTCGAGCAGGTCCTCCAGCTCGGTCAGCGTCTCGATGTCCAGGTCGTTGGTCGGCTCGTCCAGCAGGAGGACGTTCGGCTCGGCCATGAGCAGCCGCAGCAGTTGCAGGCGCCGCCGCTCCCCACCGGACAGGTCGCCCACCGGGGTCCACTGCGCGTCGCCGCGGAACCCGAAACGCTCGAGCATCTGACCGGCGGAGAACTCCTTCTTCCCCAGCGTGATCCGGCGCTTGATCTCCTCGACCGACTCCAGGACGCGACGGCCCGGGTCGAGCTCGCCCAGCTCCTGCGACAGGTGCGCGAGCTGCACGGTCTTCCCGCGGATGACCCGCCCGGCGGCCGGCGCGACCGTACCCTCCAGCAGCCGCAGCAGCGTGGTCTTCCCGCTGCCGTTGACGCCGACGATCCCGACCCGGTCTCCTGGTCCGAGCTGCCACGTCAGGTGCTCGAAGATCGCACGATCGCCGACGCGCACGGTCACGTCCTCGACGTCGTACACGGTCTTGCCGAGCCGCGCCGTCGCGAACCGGACGAGCTCCACGGTGTCGCGGGCCGGCGGCTCGTTCGCGATCAGCGCGTTAGCCGCATCGACGCGGAACTTCGGCTTCGACGTACGGGCCTGCGGCCCCCGGCGAAGCCACGCCAGCTCCTTGCGGAGGAGGTTCTGCCGCTTCTCCTCGGTCGACGCGGCGATGCGGGCCCGCTCGGCCTTGGCCAGGACGTACGCGGAATAGCCGCCCTCGTACCGGTGCACCTGCCCGTCGGCCACCTCCCACGTACGGTCGGTCACCGCGTCCAGGAACCACCGGTCGTGCGTGACGACGATCAGCGTGCGATCCTTCAGGTGCCCGGCGAGCCAGGCGATCGCCTCGATGTCAAGATGGTTGGTGGGCTCGTCCAGGACCAGCAGATCGGTCTCGGGCACGAGCAGCCGGGCCAGCGCCACCCGCCGACGTTCCCCACCGGACATACCGGCCATCGGGGCGTCCAGCGAGACCCCCGGCAGCAACCCGGCGAGGATGTCCCGCGCACGGGCGTCACTCGCCCACTCGTGCTCGGCCTGATCGCCGAACACCACCGAGCGAACGGTCGCACCGTCGGGGAACTCATCGCGCTGGGTCAGGAACCCCAGCCGCACGCCCCGTGCATGCGTGACCCGCCCGCTGTCGGGCTCGATGCGGCCGGCCAACAGAGAGACGAGCGTGCTCTTCCCGTCGCCGTTACGCCCGACGACACCGATCCGGTCGCCGGCGAACACGCCGAGGGAGACATCGTCGAGCAGGGGGACCGGCCCGTACGCCTTGCTCAGGCCTTCAACATTGATCAGATTCACGACGCCACCAAGGGTAGTGGCATCCGCCCACCGACCGCCCCGCGTACGAAGCGCGCACCCGCCGCTCGCGTACGGGATGAGTGTGATCGACGCGTCATCACGATCAGCGGCGAGGGTGCCGGCTCATCACGATGTCTCATCCAGCGGCTTCACCAGGAAGCGGGTGGGATCGGCAGCCTGACGGATGACGCCGTCCGTCTCGACGTAGTCGTACCGATCGAGGTAGTGGCAGCCAGTCTCCTGATAGCCCAGCCGCAGGTACAACGCGGCCGCGGCATGGTTATCGTCGTTCACGCCGAGCCCGATCATGCCGTGACCGCGCTCGCGAACGCGGGCCTCGGCCGCGCGTATCAAAGCCGTCCCGATCCCCCGCGACCGCAGCTCCGGCGGCCACACACCGAGCCCACCGAGCTCCGGACAGTCCGCATAGCGCCGCCGGACCTCAACCGCCCCACACCCGCCCCACAAGATCGCCCCCGAACCCACCGGCCGTTCGTCCAGCCAGGCCACCAGGTAGGTGCTCAGGCCTTGCTCCTGCCGCGCGAACCGCCGCGCGTGGAACCGGTTCCGCCCCGGCGAGGGCATGTACCGCTCGAGTAGCTCGACATCCCGCTCCCGGCAGACAGTGATCGTCACCGTCCCGATCGAAGCCCCGTCACCCATCGGCCCCACCTCCGCGTCCCGATTCCTGCCCGCAGTCTGCCCTTGCAGTGTCCTGGCCGACGCCGGGTATGACGCGCGCTGCCACCGATACCGGCCCCGTTCGCACACAAATTGGCTGCACGATCTTCGTTCACCTGCGGAAACGCGAGCCAGAGGCGAGAGTTTGTGTGCGTGCGGGTCCTAGCCCGATCAGCCGATGGCCGGTTGGTCGAAGAGGACGAATTCGGCGCGTACGGTCTTGCCGGTCGGGGTGGGGTGGACGGTGAGGCGGGCGAGTTCTTCGGCGATCCACAGGCCGAAGTGGCCGACCTCGCCGGGGAGGTCTTGGACGGGTAGGTCGGGTGAGGTGTCGGCGATGTCGAGGATGACGGTGGGTTCGGGTTCGGTCCGTACGGTGATGGTGAGGGTGACCGGTGCGGTCCCGTGGGTGAGGGCGTTGGTGACCAGTTCGCTGGTGACCAGGATGGTGTCTTCGATGAGGTCGGTGTCCCAGCCGGTCAGGACGGTGGCGACCAGGGTGCGGGCGGTGATGACCGCGAACCGGGCTCAGTCTCAAGGACATCGAGCAGGAGCTGGACTACGACCAGTCATGGATGTCGAGGGTCGAGCACGGCGAGCGGGGCATGAAGGCCAAAGACGTCCGCAGCCTCCTCGACCTCTAAAGCCGGCACACGGCGATCGAAGACGGCCAGCAGGAGGAACCTCTGTCCCTCGCCCGCGCCGGCTTCTCGGGCAAACCGGACTGGTGGCGGAAGCTCGCCGACAAAGGATTGAAGCCTAAGTTCGACCTACTGATCGCGGCCGAGTCCGGGGCTCGCGTGGTCAATGGCTGGCATTGCCAGATCGTTCCGGGAATCCTCCAAACGGACGCCTACGCACGGGCCGTGATCGACGCGACGGACGTCGAGGGGATCGTGGACGCCGACGAAAGGATCGAGATCCGACGGACCAGGCAAGAGCTCATCATCCGGCAGGAGGATCCTCTCGCGCTTCAGGTCATCCTCGACGAGGCGGTGCTCCGCCACCATGTCGGCGGACCAGAGACGATGCGCAACCAACTTGAACATCTCGGTGAACTGAGCAGGCTGCCGAACGTCAAGATCCAGGTGCTGCCGTACGCGGCAGGCGCCCACCCCGCCCTCACCGGCGACTTCGTCCTGCTCGTGTTCCGGGCAAGCGACGACCTCGGCATGGTGTATCTGGAGACAGCAACAACTGGCCTCGTGCTCCAAAGCGAACGCGAGGTCCGCCGGTACAGTCGGACATACGGGACGTTGCAGGCGATGGCGCTGTCTCCAACTGAATCGGCGGCTCTGATCGCCTCGGCGGCAAAGGACCTGTAGCTGAGATCTCCTGTAGGAGGCGCTGGATGAGCCCGCAAGCCGACTTCCCCGCCTGGCGGAAGAGCTCCCACAGCGACGCCAACGGAAATTGTGTGGAGCTGAACGTGGGATGGAATGAGTTCAGCCGCAGTCAGCCGCAAGGTAGTGAACATGTCCCAGACCCTGTGCCTCCACCGCCGTCACACTAGGCTGCCGGGCAGACTTGTGTTCTTCTAGGACGTTCGCACCCGCTCACCTCAGCGCCTTCGGCGCAGCCGATACAGCAGTACTTGCGGACCGCTCGACACGGCTACCAGGGTGCCCCCCTGCGAAAAGGCGACCAGCCAGCCGCTTGCCACGAGCGGTGCGGTTAGTGGCTGCACTTAATTAAGTGGCAGCGTACGGCGACAGCCTCTGCGACCCACTGTCGACGTCAATGCGCCGGTAGGCTCAGATCAGATGCCGTGGGCGAGTTATGGCGTCGCACACGCTGCTGATCGGCACTGCCGTGTACGGGCCGGGACGATTTCCGGAAGTGGCCGATTTCTCGTCAGGATTGTTTCCAACGGCTCGAGTCGTCGTACGGTGCCGCGCCAGCCTCGCTCGGGAACGACTGCGGCCGATGCGTGCCGTCGCCGAGGTTGGGGGCCGTGTCGCTCGCCTTCTGGTCGATCTTCAGGATCTCGCCGGCGTCCGCGTTCGCCTGCTGCCATTTCGCAAAGAAGGCGCTCGCCATCGCGCTTAGTGCGTCAACGAGGGCCGCGAGCGGCTCTTGGGTCGAGCCCTTGGTGAAACCGGCGGCGGCGTCCTTGTAGGCCTTGAGCGCCGTGATGAGGTTGCCGACCTTCGCGTTACCGGCCTGGGCGTAGGCGTTCTGTAGGCTGTTGACCGCGTTGGCCGCCTTGGTACCCTCGCTACCCACCCACGCCGCCTGCTCCTTCAGCGTGTCGAAGTACTTGATGCATCGGTCAGCGTGGAGGCCGTATGCCTCGGCGCCCGGCCCCTGCCAGTAGCTCTTCAACCCGTTCGTTTGAGTTGTCATCTCCGCACTGAGTTCGCCGTACTCGTTGCTGAGCGCGTTGAACAGCTCCGCGCGATTTTGGATGGCACCTGGGAGAGCAAAGCGTACATCTTGGATGAAGTCGTCCAGCGGCATCTTACTCGTCGCGGCGCCGTTGGACCTGACAATATTCTGGGCGTCCTGGATGTAGTGCTCGTTGGCATTCAGGAATGTGTCAAGGGCTGCCCGTCCGGCCGTGTTACCGAGCACCATCAATGCCCGGTCCGCCAGCACAATGTGTCCCTGTTTCTTGGCGAATGGATGATCGAAGTCGTGGTCCGCACTGGCGAACATGATCCGGTTTTTTGGATCGTTGGGGTCCACATTCTGACCCGGGTCGCCTGAGGGTATCGCATAGGGCAGATCAGGGGTGTTCGCGTAATTCGGCCCATGTGGGGTGTGTCCGGGTGCCGTCGATATGGGTCCTTGGCCTTTCTCGGACGCCTGGATCCACGGGAGAAGGAAGCTGTTCTCCTTGGACAGCAGCCTCTCGGCGGAAAGCTTGGTGCTGATTTCCGTATGAGAATAGTTTGCCGCCACCTTGGACAGTTTCGATCCCGTTTCACTCTGAAGGTCGCGCGCCGTCTGAGCTTCCCGTACACGTGCGGACGTGGCGCTTTCCCAGTCCTGCGCCCACCGCCGAGACCACTGCATCTGCCCCCAAGCGGAATCCGGAACGTCCGCGGCAAACCTGGCGAAGTGCCGGAGGCCGTCGCAGATCAGGCTGTCGTCATAACGATACGACGCGTGGCCGACGAGAGCCTGCACCTCGGCCGAAAGCGTTACCACGTTTGAGTCCCTCCGCGCCTACACGCTGCTGGCATTCTGAATGTCGTCATAGTCAGGACCGAAGATCTGCTGACGGAGTTTCCGTCCCTGGTCTCGATAGGCGCGGTATGCCCCGTTCAAAACGGCCTGGAGTTCCGCTGCGAGTTGCTGCTCGTCGAGCTGGCGAAGCGTATCGCGTTTCAATTCCACAGTGACCGCGCCGGTACGACTCCTGCGCAGCGTCACCCATCGCCCTGGCGACCTGACAGTGAGCGAAAGTTCGTCAAGGGCCTGCTCATACCTGTCACGCATTGAATCCATATTTCATCCCCCTGTCGATCAGGACATGCGGGCGACCGCGTCCACCACCGCCTGCGCGGCGCTTTCGAGCAGTCGGCGCTCCTGCCCGGCATCCCTATTCGCCGACCGCTCCGCGCTGACTCCCACGGCGATCGCCAGGTCGCCCTGTACGACCGCCCGGCCGGCGAGCGGCATGGTCGGGTCGTAGCAGCTTGCGGCGACCGGAGGATCGCCTCGGACGTCCACCCGATCGCCGAGGCATATATTGTTGTACAACTTGCTCTTAATGAGATTTCCGAGGTATTTCGCCCGCGGCGTGCCGTCGAGTGAGGGCACGCTCATGCGAGTGAGCAGGACTTCCGCGGTTCCGTTGCCGCCGTCCGAAAGATGGCCGAACGCGGTGGGACAGTTAAGGTCGAAACGCGGTTGACGGTCGGACGCACCAGATGGCTGCTCTGTCGGGTACCGCTTGATGTCCTGTACGACGAAGGCAGTGTGCGGAATATGCCGAACGACGTCAACGCACGTCGGCAATGCGGCCCGCTGGCTTGTCTTTGGAGAGGGCTTTGGTAGGTCCGGCGAGCCGGATCCGCCGCAGCCTGCCAACCCGGCCCCCAGCAGCGCGAAACCGGCAACGAGCCGGAGAGCGGGAATCACCATATCCCGAAGCCTATTCCTCGATAAACAGGCGTCGGCGTTCACCCGCGTCGCCGCCCCGACGCCGACGCTCCACCGATGATCCGGCCGCCGACTCCGGTTCGGGAACCTTGGCCGCCTTGCGCCAGGCCTTCATCGCCACCTGCTGGTAGCCGACCATGGCTACCCTGATGGCGGCGTTCACCTGCTGCTCGAAGGAACGTTCGGTGTGCCGGGCATGTGCGCCGGAAGCGATTTCCACCGTGATATTGGCGGGCATTCCGGACACGATGATGGCGAGTGATTTGTCCGGCGATGATGCGCGAATCCTTGTCCGGCGCATGATATCCAGCATCTCACCCACGTGAGCCCCCATGCTTATTAAGAGAACGTCGCATGTGAACGACGGAACGACCGGGACGTGAGCCTCCGGCCGAATGTGTCCGTAACTTTTCCCGAACGTCTGCGAATTTAACAAGCTCGATACACAAAGTCAAGAGGATGTGACGATAAATGTATACGGAACGGATATGTTTCGAGCCCAAAGACCCGACATACCGCGCAGGCTTACAACGACCGCACGGGGCCGAACGACACTGGTGGTGCGAGCACCGGCGTTTTTTCAAACAGTTGGAGCTCTCCGAGCTGCGCAACGACCAAGTCCGGATCGGTGAAAACCGGTAGGGCACCGGTACCGTCGGCAAGTTGGCGCAACTCAAACTCCCTGCCGAGGCCCATCCCCTTGAGCACGTGCACTCGGTGCAGTGGGCACGTACACTAAAGCGACTCGCTCGGTTACCTTCTTCCGCGCTTCGTAGGCTGTGCGCACCGAGGGGTCGCTCATCGATGGATCAGTCGGAGCTCCGGAAGCGGCTACAGGAGAATCATGTCCTGGAAGCTCATTCGCATCCTTCACCGATTATCACTCACGACGATCATTACCCGGGCCCCATGGCATAGTGCCTGATACGCTTAGGGCGCCACGTGGACGCTTCCGAATAGCAACTATCGCGCCTACTAGTAGTATGACGACAAGGGCTCCAGCGACTGCAATCGAAGTTACGCTGACTCGACCGCCTTTGTGCGCTCGCTCACCAGGCAAGTTCGACGAATGGCCCTGCCTTGCCGTGGAAGGCTCTTTAGCGACCGGCTGGGATGCCTTCCATTTCTCGAGCGCTTCGTAGACAGGGTTCGGCGCGTTGGCCGGAACGGGATAACGCTCCGGGTTCATGGCGGCGGTTATCTGGATGGCACCGTAGCCCGTCCGGTTATTCCACTTGGAAGGCCCCAGCGGGTGGGCGGTCGTAATTAGTCGCTGCACGACGGTCCGCGCCGGCATCTCGGGATTATGAGAGCGAATAAGGGCGACGGCACCCGAGGTAAGTGCTGCCGACATGCTCGTTCCCCAACCGTTCGGGTGGTATCGGCCATCCTTGTCGATCATTGGCCCCACTCCAGGAGCAGATACCGCGACATAGGATTGCTGCTGGGTTGCCGCCCACGGGCCTAGGCTCTTATCAATGGCTCCGACAGCCAGTACACCAGCACAGGAGGCGGGCAGATTCGGCCAGTTTGCTCCAGTACCTTCGTTGCCCGCGCTGGCTACCACGACAACGTCGTGTTGAATAGCGTATGCGATCGCTTGCTGAACTCGCGGATCGCAGTGATTCGGCATCGTCTCCGAGTTTACACCTTGCGAAAGATTCACCACTTTCGCACCGCGATCAACTGCTAGGCGGATTCCAGCGGAGTAAGCTTGCAACAAACCAGCAGGATCACCCAGTTTAGACGTCACATGGACTGGCAAGATCTTCGCTTTTGGGGCAATTCCCTGAAAGTCGGTGCTGCCGCCGCCCTGTCCCGCTATTAGAGCAGCCATAGCAGTGCCATGGCCGCCATCCTTCTCATCAGAGTCGTGCCGCCCGTCGCCGCGATTTCCTGTTGTGTCGTCTCCTTTAAGTACCGCCCCTGAGAGTTCCGGCAACGATGCGTTGACTCCTGTGTCCAAGACGGCAACGGTGACGCCCTGCCCCTTCGTTACAGGCCAAACATCGCTTCGGACCCCCCATGCCGCGAACCACCATTCATCGGCCTGCGGTCGCGGCATCGCATTCGCGGGAACCGCCGCCAAGGCAAGGACGCTCGACCCGGCCAGCCCTAGGAGGATACGGCGAACAATCGTCACGTGTTTTCCTCAGTGATCCAATTCGCGACGTCAGGCTCAGTTGCGCCTCCGCTCGCCAGTCCCTGCTCCGCACTCGCCTCTCGCTCCAGCCGCTCGAGTTTCGCACGCAGCTCGGCGACTTCATCCGCTGGATCAGCGTCAGCTTGATCGATATCCAGTTCTTCTAGGAGTGCGGCTAGATCGTCGGAATCAGCTGAAAGATCGATCTGTACAACCTGCTCGGGATCTTCTGTCCTCTCGGGCATCGCCCCGATAAGCGGCGGAGCGGACTCAATCTCGCCCGTCCAAACATCATGCTCCTCTGCGAGCCACGTCTGTCGCGTACGTTCCCGCTCGTCGCGATTCGCTCCAGGACCAGCCAGAGGGCTCACCATTCCGGCTCTCGCGGCACCTGCCTCGGCGGCCTGGGCTTCTTCCGCTGCTGCACTCGATAGGCCAGCGCGCAATGCGCCTCGTCCGGTCTCGAGGCCGTTCGTCCCCACGCCGCCTACGCGAGGTGGGCCAGTCAGCCCGGGAACGACCGATCCCGTTGGCGGTCCGCCGCCCGAGCCAGGGAATGTAGAGCCCCCGGGCATTCCTCCAGGCCCGTTGATGGGCAGGCCCGTTCCGCCACCCGGACCGCTGCCGGACGGTGTGGATGGGGGCCACCCCGCAAGGTCCGTGTTTTTCCCACCTGCTGCAGGAGGGAGATGTTTCCCTCCGGGAGGCCGACCTGACAAGTTCGGCCCGAGCCCACCAGCATACGGTGAATGCCCGCTGTTTCTCCCCGCTATACCACCGCCTGAGATCGGTCCTGAGGAAGGACCGTGGCCTTGCGTCGGGCCAAGGCCTCCCTCGTTCGGACTCGGCGGAAGCGTGGTGCTGACTTCCGAGGGCATCGCCAACCACGCCTGAGAGATGCGCTCATTCGCGCCAGCCATCCAGCTTCGGGCTTCGGCCAGGTTCTTGGATGGCGACGTAAACGACCTCTTCTGGTACCAGGTGAGGTTCTGACCGTGGTCCATGAGCGCCGTTCCGAATTCATTGGCGGCCTGGTCGAGAGCCGCTGAGGAAGCCCAGATCTCCCGCAGCGCCGACTGCGCGGCGGCGGCGTCTTTTCCTCCCCAAGCTTCATGAAGGATGTCGCGGACAGTGACCATGTCACCAGCGAACTTCCCGTGCGCCGAAGCGAACGTCTGGTAATCCTTTCCAGCCTTCTTGACGTGGCCGGGAGCCGTCTGCCTCAGGAGTTTGTCGATGTCTGCTGGATCGTTGTATTCGCCCGGCGTTCCGGAAGGAGCGCTGGCGCGCATGGGCGACGAGTAAGAGTCGGCCATGTCAGTTTCTCCCGTCCGGGTTCAACGAATTAGGCACTGTCGGCGCCTGCTTGGACGGCGCCGAGGAGGCGGCGTGGCCGCCCAGGTCGGACGTGGTCTGGACGTTCAGGCGCTTGTCCACCGCGGCGATCCGCCGCTCGAGGTCCACCTCGTTCGCGTCGTACACCTTCGCCGCACGATGCAGCTTCTTGATCGTGCTCATCAGGGCGTGCAGGACACGGCTGTGCTGGTCGGCGAGGGACTGGTGGCCGGCCTCGACACTTGGCTGGAACGACAGTGCGGCGTCCCACTGGCCGAACGCCACCGGTTCGGGGCGGTTCAGGTTCTCCGTCGCCGCGAGGAGATCTTCAAGGTGACCCTCAAGTCGCTTGGCCGCCACCCTGATCTGACCGGTGTTCACCCTCAGCTTGCCCGGGTCGTCGATGCCCGGCCAATTGTTGTACATCGGGAGCGGTACGGAATTCGCGTTCACCGGTGGCAACAGCCATCGCCTCCTCGTGCGAGCACCCCCGTGCACCGCACTGTCTCAGCAGGAACGCCGACGCTCGCAATGATGCGTCATCTCACCGGCCCCTGCACACCCCGTCAGATCCCAAAAACGTCCTAGACTTTACGGAGTCTGACAGGTGACGTCCAGGCTACTTACCGTGTGCGTTGCCAAGCCGTGACCCTTCCGGTGGGGGACTGACCGTTTCGCGGCTTGCGCCCCCACCGATACGCTGAGTCACGCCAAAGTGACACCCGGTACCGGGCCGACGGCCGGGCGTACGGCGGCGAACCGGCCCGACTCGTTCAGGGCAGCGGCCAGTTCGGCCGAGTGGTCCAAAGAGGCGGCCAGGAAGGCACACGTGGGGCCGGAGCCCGACGCGAGGGAGCCAAGGGCTCCCGCGTCACGGCCCGCCGCGAGCGCCTCACCCAACGACGGGCGCAGGCTCAACGCCGCTGGTTGCAGGTCGTTGTGCAGCGCCCGACCGAGCGCCTCGGCGTCGCCGGTCTTCAGGGCCGCCATCAGATCATCCGACACCTGTGGCCACACGCTGTCCTGCTCCCCCGCCGCGCGCAGCCGGTCGCACTCGGCGTACACCGCGGGCGTGGACAGGCCGCCATCCGCGTATCCGAACACCCAATGGAACTCTCCCACCACCTCGACAGGCGTGAGCCGCTCTCCCCTGCCGAGACCGACGGCGGTGCCGCCGAGCAGCGCGAACGGGACGTCACTGCCGAGACGGGCGGCGAGTTCGAGGAGCGTCTCGCGGTCCAGTCTCGCCTTCCACAGCACGTCGCAGGCCAGGAGGGCCGCCGCCGCGTCGGCGCTGCCGCCGGCCATGCCTCCGGCGACCGGGATGTCCTTGCGGATGTGCAGGGCGACGTCCGGCCGCCGGCCGAGGTGCTCGGCCAGCAGGGTCGCGGCGCGGGCGGCCAGGTTGTCGGGGCCGGTGGGCACGCCCGCCGGACCCTCGACCGCAACGCTGAGCGCGTCGGCCGGGGAGGCGGTCACCTCGTCGAACAGTGAGACGGCGTGGAAGACGTTGACGAGGTCGTGGTAGCCGTCGTCGCGGACGGGGCCGACGCTCAGCTGGAGGTTCACCTTGGCGGGCACGCGCACGGTCACAGTGGTCACGGTCAACCGATCGTAGGTGACGAGGGCCGGTGTTCGGCGATGCGGGTGAAGGCTTCGACGTCGAGGGCCTCGCCGCGGGTGGCCGGGTCGACATCGGCGGCGCGCAGGGCCTCCTCCGCCGCCGCGGCCGAACCCGCCCAGCCGGCCAGGGCCGCGCGGAGGGTCTTGCGGCGCTGCGCGAACGCGGCGTCGATCGCGGCGAAGACCTCCTTGCGTGAGGCCGAGGTGGACGGCGGCTCGCGACGGGTGAAGGCGACGAGTCCGGAGTCGACGTTCGGTGCCGGCCAGAAGACCGCGCGGCCGACGTTCCCGGCGCGGCGGGCGTGCGCGTACCAGGCCATCTTCACCGACGGCACGCCGTACACCTTGCCGCCCGGCCCCGCGGTGAGCCGGTCGGCGACCTCGGCCTGCACCATGACGAGCCCGTGCCGGATCGACGGGAACGTCCCGAGCAGGTGCAGGACGACGGGCACCGCGACGTTGTACGGGAGGTTGGCGACGAGCGCGGTGGGCGGTGGGCCGGGCAGTTCGGCGATGCGCAGGGCGTCGGCGGGGACGACCTCGAGGCGGTCGGCGAGGTCCGGGGCGCGTTCGGCGACGGTCGCGGGTAGTCGCTGGGCCAGCGCCGGGTCGACCTCGACGGCCACGACGCGGCTCGCGGCCGGCAGCAGGGCCAGGGTCAGGGAGCCGAGGCCCGGCCCGACCTCCAGGACCACGTCCTCCGGTGCGACCTCGGCATCGCGGACGATGCGGCGCACGGTGTTCGCGTCGATCACGAAGTTCTGGCCGAGGGTCTTGGTCGGACGCAGCCCCAGCCCGCCGGCCAGTTCGCGTACGTCGGCCGCCCCGAGAAGTCGTTCACCCACACGCACAGTCTTCCGTACGCGCGACAGTCTGGATGCGCCGGCCGTTCCCCTCAGGGACGGGCGGGGGCGAGGAGGGCTTTTGACTGCTCCCCTCCCGAGGGAGGGGGTTCCCATCGGCCTTGCGGCCGAACCCGGTCTATGCCGGGCGCCTCGCGGCGCGGGTTTCCTGTTTCAGCGCCGGCTGCGGAAGGGAGGACCCTTGCCGTCTGACACCAGCTCCACAGGCATCACCGGGGGTTTGCCCGGTTACGGCTCGACCAGCCGCAAGGATGTTCTTGGCCGCGTTGATGTCCCGGTCGTGCCGGGTGCGGCAGCCCGGACACGTCCAGTGCCGGGTGGAAAGACTCAGCTCGGCCGGCGGTTCATGCTCCCGCGCTGGCAGCGGGCCATGCGCCGCTGATACCGGGCCAGGTTGCGGGCCTTGCGCTCCAGGTGGCGGGGGTTGGCGATGCGCTCCCCGTCCGAACCACCACGCCGCTGAGGTCTGCCGGGAGTTACTGGGCCATGTCCTTGCGTGCTCGGTCGATGTCGAGCACTTCAGCACCAGGTGCCGTCAGGGCGGCGCGGCGGATGAACGACGACAGACTCAGGCCCGCCGCGTCAGCAGCCTGCTGGATCCGCTCGATCTCGACCGCGTTGAAGCGGACCGAGACGACGTTGTCCAGCTTCCGGGAGATCTTGACGTCCACCTGCTCGCCCCACATCTCCGGGTCGTCTCGGTGCTCGTTGTAGAAATCGGCCGCCTCGGCGTCCGACATCTCCCGTTCGCTCACTGTCATACTTCCCACGCAATCGAATGTATGACGTCGATCGTGATCGTTCAGCTACTTACCGCACTCACCAGGGGCCGAAGACGCGTTCGCCGTTGGTGGCGATGGCGGTGCACAGGTCGGCGAGGTCGACGTTCTTGGTCTCGGCGAGGCAGCGGACGGTGAGCGGGACGAGGTACGGGGCGTTCGGCTTGCCCCGGTGCGGCACCGGTGTGAGGTACGGCGCGTCGGTCTCCACGAGGAGCAGGTCCAGTGGTGCCACGGCCGCGGCCTCGCGCAGGTCGGCGGCGTTCTTGAACGTGATGTTGCCGGCGAAGCTCATGTAGTAGCCGTGGTCGGCGCAGACCTTGGCCATCTCCCGGTCGCCGGAGTAGCAGTGGAAGACGACCTTCTCCGGCGGGCCCTCCTCCGCCAGGATGCGCAGGACGTCGTCGTGCGCGTCGCGGTCGTGGATGACGAGGGCCTTGCCGCTGCGCTTGGCGATGTCGATGTGGGCGCGGAAGGACCGCTGCTGGTCCTCGACCGCGGCCCAGTCGCGGTAGTAGTCGAGCCCGGTCTCGCCGACGGCGCGGACGTACGGCAGGGCGGCGAGCTTGGCGATGTCGGCGAGGACGTCGGCGGTGGCGTCACCCGCGTCGTTCGGGTGGATCGCCACCGCCGCGTACACGTCGTCGTACGTCGCGGCCGCGTCGGCGGCGTGCTGTGACGAGGCCAGGTCGTAGCCCACGGTCACTGCCCGCCGGATGCCGACCGAGTGGGCGGCGGCGAGCACCTCCGTGATCGGCACCTCGAGGATGTCGAGGTGACAGTGGCTGTCGAACACCTCGACCGGCAACGGCTCGGGCAGCGGCGGGAATGCCGCTCCCCGGAACCCGTTGGACGTCTCCATCTCCGCCCCCATAGTGAGCACCCTGCCCTGTGACGCGACGTCGTATGAGCGGTGTGTCAGGCCTGCTCGAGCCGCGCGAGCTCCTCGTCCACGACCGAGGGGTCGAGCTTGGCGAACAGCGGCTTCGGCGGCGCCAGCGGCGTGCCGGCCGTGATCGGGCGCGACTCCCAGCGGGCCTCGGTGTCGTACGACCCGGTCAGGACCGGGTAGTCCGGGCCGCCGTCCTCGGAGACCTCGCGGATCTCCGGGGCGCCGCTCCACTCGCCCTGCCCGCCGAGCATCCGGTGGACCTTCTCCGAGGACGCCGGCAGGAACGGCGTGAGCAGCGACTTGGCGTCGTCGACGAGCTGCAGCGCGACGTGCAGGATCGTCTTCATCCGCTCCGGGTCGTCGTTCTTCAGCTTCCACGGCGCCTGCTCGGACAGGTACTTGTTCGCCTCCGCGACGGTGCGCATCGCCTCGTTCGCGGCGTTCTTGAACCGCGAGCGCGCCAGCTCCGCGCCGACGGCGTCGAACGCCTTGCGTGACCGCTCCATGAGGTCCCGGTCGAGGTCGGTGAGCTCGCCGGCGGCGGGAATCTCGCCGATGTTCTTGGCCGCGAACGAGAGCGAGCGGTTCACCAGGTTGCCCCAGGTGGCGACCAGCTCGTCGTTGTTGCGGCGGACGAACTCCGACCAGGTGAAGTCGGTGTCCTGGTTCTCCGGGCCGGCGACCGCGATGTAGTAGCGCAGCGCGTCGACGTCGTACCGCTCCAGGAAGTCACGGACGTAGATCACGACCTGGCGCGAGGAGGAGAACTTCTTGCCCTCCATGGTCAGGAACTCCGAGGACACCACCTCGGTGGGCAGGTTGAGCTTGCCGAGGGAGCCGGCTGTGCCGCCCTTGTCGCCCTCTCCGTTGTAGCCGAGCAGCATGGCCGGCCAGATCTCGGAGTGGAAGACGATGTTGTCCTTGCCCATGAAGTAGTACGCCTCGGCGTCCGGGCTCTGCCACCAGGCGCGCCAGGCGTCCGGGTCGCCGCTGCGCCGGGCCCACTCCACGGACGCCGACAGGTAGCCGATGACCGCGTCGAACCAGACGTACAGCCGCTTGTCCGGCCGGTCGACCCAGCCCGGCAGCGGCACGGGCACGCCCCAGTCGAGGTCCCGGCTGATCGGCCGGGGCTGCATGTCGTCGAGGAGGTTGCGGGTGAACTTGTAGACGTTCGGCCGCCAGAGCCCCTCCTTGCCCTGCAGCCACGATCCGAGGGTCTCGGAGAACGCGGGCAGGTCGAGGAAGAAGTGCTCGGTCTCGACGAACTTCGGCGTCTCGCCGTTGATGCGGCTCCGCGGGTTGATCAGGTCGATCGGGTCGAGCTGGTTGCCGCAGTTGTCGCACTGGTCGCCGCGCGCCCCGTCGTACCCGCAGATCGGGCAGGTGCCCTCGATGTAGCGGTCGGGCAGGGTGCGGCCCGTGGACGGGGAGATCGCGCCCATCGTCGTCTTCTTGAAGACGTAGCCGTTGTCGTAGAGGCCCTTGAAGATCTCCTGGGCGACGGCGTAGTGGTTGCGCGTCGTCGTCCGGGTGAACAGGTCGTACGACATGCCGAGGCCGTGGAGATCCTGGGCGATCACCCGGTTGTAGCGGTCGGCCAGCTCACGGGCTGACACGCCCTCCTTGTCGGCCTGCACCTGAATCGGCGTGCCGTGCTCGTCGGTGCCGCTGACCATCAGGACCTTGTTGCCCGCCATCCGCTGGTAGCGGCTGAACATGTCGGCGGGCAGCGCGAAACCGGAGACGTGCCCGATGTGGCGGGGCCCGTTGGCGTACGGCCAAGCGGGCGCGGTCAGGATGTGACGGCTGGACATGTGCTAAGCCTACGGGGCACTCGCCGATGACTCATTCCGATACCGACTTTCTCACCTGCGGGCCGAGAGCGTGCGACGCCGGCCCTCGATCGGCGCCGCACGCCCCTCCTCCGCGCGTCAGCCGCGGGCCGGCGCGCCGAGCCGGTCGGTCCAGCCGGAGCCGACCAGAAGGCTGATGCTCGACGGCCGGCCCGCGACCTTTCCTCCGCTGATGTCGTACGTCTCCGACCCCAGGATCTTCGCCGTCTTCGGGTCGAAGATCGTGTGGACCTCCACCTGGTGGGGCTTGCGATCCGAGCCGAGGTTCACGCGCCGCATGGCCAGGGCGACCCCGGGGCGACCGAGCCGGTCGCGGACCTTGCCGACCATGCGGATGCCCGGCTGGGCGGCGAGCAGCCGGTACGCGGCCGCGCGGGTGGCGGGCGTGACCGGGGCGCTGATGACGTTCTCCGCCATCTCACAGATGTAGGCGGTCAGCGCGTTCCGCTGGGTCGCCGGCGCCTTGTTCCAGTCCTGCCGGATCAGTGTCTTGAGCCCGTCCGGCGTGGTCGGCAGTTTCGGCAGGTCCTTCGCCAGCGTGCCCTTCGGCAGCCCGATCTCCAGGAACGGGTCCTGCCCCTCGCGTGAGTCCGCCGAGAAGGGCTTGAAGTCCGTGAGGGAGGGCGAGCCGGCCCGCTTCCACGCCGTCTTGTCGGCCGGTGAGGCGAAGCTCGTCGTGATGTCCCTGTCCACCGTGCGGCTGGTGTCCCCCTGCCGGTACGGGTCCCAGTTCTCCCACGTGATGCTCACGTAGGCCGTGTACGGGTAGTAGGGGCCCGTCCTCGGGCCTCCGTTCGCGCTGACGCCCTTCGGCCTCAGCCCGTTGCCGGGCTGCCTGGCCTGGTCGATCACCTGGGTCCGGGTGTACCAGAAGCGGCCGTGGGTCGCCGCCGGTTCCTTGGCGACGGTCTCGGCGGCGGTCAGCAGCACGGTCTTCACGTCGAGCCTCTGGGGCGGCGCCGTGCCGGGCTTCGACCCGGACACCGCGCCCGGTACGACCGCGGCGCCGAGCGCCACGACCGCGGCCGTCGCACCGGCGAGGAGGAGCACCGGCCGCCGGTTCCGTGCGGGGAGTGCCCGGCGGTCGGTCCGGGCCGGGCGCCGTGCGGTCTCGAGCACCCGGGGCAGGTCCGTGTCGCGGCGCCGCCGGTAGCCGTCCTCGGCCAGTCCCTCGAGCCGGGTGCGGAGCGTGTTCATCGGGTCGACGGTGCGGTTCATTTCGGCTCCTGCGGTCTCGTGCGAACGGCTCATCGGGCCTCCTCGTTGATCAGCGCCATCCGGCCGTGGGCGGCCGGGCGGCTGCGGGAGGACGCGGCGGAGGTCACCTTGGCCAGCCGCTTGCGGGCGCGATGCAGCCGCACCGTGAACGTCGCCGCCGTGCAGCCGAGGACCCGGGCGGCCTGCCGGGGAGTGAGGCCGTACCAGGTCGCCAGCACGAGGGCCTCGACGTCCTTCTCCCCCAGCTCGGCCAGCAGCGCCTTCGCGGCGTCGCGCTCCACGACCTGCTCGGCCACGTCCAGGCCGGTCAGGTCCTGGTCGCCGGCCGCGTCCGCGAGCCGGTCGGTGAGCACCTGCCGCCGGCGTACGGCGTCGTACTGTTTGAAGAGCAGGTTGCGCGCCACTCCGAGCAGCCAGGGCAGCGGTGACTCGGGTAGGTCGTCGAGCCGCCTCCACGCGATCAGGAACACCTCGCTGACGACGTCCTCGGCAGCGCTCTGTTCGGCGCGCAGCAGCGCGTAGCCCAGCACGTTCCGGTAGTACCGGTCGTACAGGGCGGTGAATCTCTCGGCGGGGTCGTTCACTCCTGCCGTCCTTCGCGTCGGTTCCGGTCGGTCGCGAAGTAGTCCCGTACGGCGGACGGCGGATTACACGCCGGGTGAGCCGATCGGCGGATCACACGCCGGCGAGCGCACGCGGTGGCAGGCCCCCGGGGATATCGGGCAACTTAGACGCTGAACATTCCCCAAAAGTCGGGTGAACGCCGGATGCCGCGCGAGCCTTCATTTTCACCACGAAGAAAGCCCCGGCGGATCGCCGGGGCTCCCTTTTAAGACGCTGGTCAGGCGGACTTGTCAGCCTTGTCCTCGTCGCTCGCGTCGGCCTCGGTGGTCGCGGAGACGTCGGCGGTCACGGGCTCGGCGTCGCCGGCTGCTTCCGGGGCGGCGGTGCTCGCGTCGCCCTGCTCCGTCGCGGGCTCGGCGTCCTTGCTCTCGCTCCGGACCTTGTGCGCCGCGGCGTCGACGACGTCGGCGGCCTCGTCCGCCGGGTCGGTCACCGGCGGGTGCGACCGGCGGCGGATGTCGAGGATGCTGACGAACAGCGACGCGAAGATCATCTGGAAGCTCATGATGAGCGCGGTGGCGGCGGGCACGACGATGCGCAGCGAGTGCCGGGGATCGAGCTGCCCGAAGCTGTGCACCTGCCAGTGGAACAGCGAGGCGACCAGCCCGACGAGACCGGCGAGCGCGAGCAGCCCACCGACGACGAGACCGCGTTCCAGGCTCCAGGAGTCGATGATGCGCTGCACCCGTTTGTCATGGGGAAGGAAGCCTTCCTCCATGGCATAGACCTTGGTCAGCAGCGCGAAGATCACCGCTTGGAAGCCGATCACCAGCGCCGCCGAGGCGCCGACGAGGGTGTCGACGTCGAAGGCGACCTCGCCGAACCGGATCGGCCCGGCGGACAGGGCGACCCCCGCCACGAGACCGAGCACCATCATGATCAGGCCGGGGATCAGGAACAGCCAGCGCGGGCTGTAGAGCGCCAGGAAGCGCAGGTGGCGCCAGCCGTCACGCCAGGTGCTGAGGTGCGGCGGCCGCGACCGGCCGTCGGGCGACAGCGTGGTCGGGACCTCGCGGATGTCGTACTTGGCGAGAGTGGAGCGGACCACCATCTCGCTGGCGAACTCCATGCCGCCGGTCTGCAGCTCCAGCCGCAGGATCGAGTCGCGGCGGAACCCGCGCAGCCCGCAGTGGAAGTCACCGATCTTGCTGCGGAAGAACAGCCGGCCGATGAAGCTCAGCACCGGGTTGCCCAGGTACTTGTGCAGCGGGGGCATGGCGCCGGGGGCGATGCCGCCCTTGAACCGGTTGCCCATGACGAGGTCCGCGCCGTCCCGCAGCTGCTCCAGGAACGGCATCAAGCTGGTGAAGTCGTAGGAGTCGTCGGCGTCACCCATCACGACATAGGTGCCGCGCGCGGCCCGGATGCCGCCCATCAGGGCGTTGCCGTACCCCTTGCTGGAAACGGGCACGACACGGGCACCCGCGTCACGGGCCAGTTGCCGGCTGCCATCAGTACTGCCGTTGTCGGCGATGATGACCTCGCCGTCGACACCATGCTCTTCGAAGAAGCCGAGGGCCTTACGAACACAGGTCTCGACGGTCTCCGCCTCGTTCAAGCACGGCATCACTACGGAGAGTTCCACGTCGTGTCCTCCATCACCCCGCAGCACTGGCTTGGGGGTTTTTCGACTAACCTCGTCGTGTTCCGACAAGTGGCGCGTGTTATCCATGATGCCTGCAGACGAGCGACCTCGTGTTGCAAAGTCGCAACCTTTAACTCCACATGGAGAGCTGGTGCGACGGCAGGCTGGGGATATCAGGATAGGGGCTGTGGGGTCCAGGAAGGTCGGTCCGGACTTGACGAACGCCGGAGAGCGGGGCGGGGCTTCCGTGGTGACCGGTGGGCGATCCGATGAGGAATCGCAGGTCACAACGGTTGATGAGCAGGTGGCAGAAGAGGCGCCGGTCGTTCGCGGATCGGGGCTGTGGGCGCTCATGCGCCGGCACAAGATTTTTACAGTGGTGCTCGCGGCGGGCGCGCTGCTCCGGATGATCGCCACGCTGGGATACCGGCCGGCGTCCTGGTTCAACGATTCTTTCGATTATCTTCATGTTGCGATCAGCCCGTATCCACATGCGATCCGGCCGGACGGCTACTCGGGCATGCTGTGGATCTTGAAGCCGTTCCACAGCTTCATGCTCGTCGCGACGATCCAGCACCTCATGGGTCTGGCCTCCGCGGTCATGATCTACGCCGTGCTGCGCAAGAGGTTCGGGCTGCCGGGGTGGGGGGCGAGCCTGGCGACGGTGCCGTTGCTGTTCGACGGGTACCAGATCCAGCTCGAGCACCTGATCCTTTCCGACACGCTGTTCGGCTTCCTGCTCGTGTCGATCGTCACACTGCTGCTGTGGCACGGCCGGGAGCTGACGTGGAAGGTCGGCGCTCTCGCGGGGCTGCTGCTGGGGCTCGCCACGCTGACGCGTACGGTCGGCACGCCCGTGCTGGCCGCCGTGGTGGTCTACTTCGTGGTCCGGCGGGTCAAGTGGCGGGTGATCGCGGCCACCGTCGTGGTCTGCGCGCTGCCGCTGGCCGCCTACGCCGGATGGTTCTGGTCGTACTACGGCAAGCCGGGCATGACCATGAGCAGCGGCGTGTTCCTCTACGCGCGGGTCTCGGCGTTCGCGGACTGCAACAAGATCAAACCGCCGGTGACCGAGTACGCCCTGTGCAAGAACAACAAGACCTCGCACACGCCGCTGGTCTTCTCCCAAGACGCCATCTGGGACCGCAACTCGCCGTTCCACCGCATTCCGGCGGCGCGGTTCACCGATTATCAGAACCAGCTCGCCAGCGACTTCGCCAAGCGCGCGATCATGGCGCAACCCTTGGACTATCTGAAGGTCGTCGGAAAGGACTTTCTTTTCACGTTCCACTGGAAACGGACCGTCTTCCCGGACCGCGCGACCTACGAGATGTATCAGTTCGGTACGAAGTCTGCCGCCCTGCCGACGTGGCGGATGAGCAGGGACCGCACGGCCGCCTCGGAGGCGCGCACCTACGAGCAGGGCGACGCCCGCACCGACATCGTCGACCCGTACGCCAGGATCATCCGGACCTACCAGCGGCACGTCCACCTGCCCGGCACGCTCGTGGGCGGCATCCTCATCGTCGGCCTGGCCGGGCTGATCCCGCTGTGGCGGCGGTGGGGCGGCGCCGCGCTCCTGCCCTGGATCACGGCGACCGGCCTGCTGCTCGTGCCGCCGGCCACCGCCGAGTTCGACTACCGGTACGTCCTGCCGACCGTGCCGCTGGCCTGCATCGCGGCGGCGATCACCTTCTCCGCCGAGCCTCGCCGGAAGCTGGCCCGGGTGGCCCGCCGCCGCGGCGGCTCGTCGGACGGGTCCGACGCGGCGGACACGGATTCCTCCTCATCCGGCGAGGCGGTGCCGGCGTAGGGCTCATCTCAAAGCCCCCGTCCGCGCTGCGGACGGGGGCTTTGAGGCAGGCCCTGGGGCGTGTGTCCCGTGCCCCTGCCGCGTACCCGGCGGCGGTGCGACGCGCGGCGGCGCAGGGCCGCCGCGCGTCGGACGGGGACACGCCCCGGTCGATCAGTAGGCGTGGAGCCGGCGGAGCTTGAAGATCATCTCCAGCTCACCGTGGCGCTGCGGCGGGACGGCCTGGCTCCGCGGCCGGCCCGGAGGGAGGATCTTGACGTCGTACGTCCCGCAGGACGGGCAGAACAGCTCCGCCCACGGGGACGTGCAGCGGTGACCGTTGCGTCGGTAGTAGACGACCTCGCCGCCATGCCCGTCGGCGCAGTGCCCGACCTCGAATTCCTCGTGCCATTCGTGCAAACACGCCAGGCACTCATAGGTCCACGTCTCGGGTGAGATCATGGATTCGTGCATGTGCGTCACCCCCGGGGGAATCGGCGTACGCGCGTGAAATGCGCACCCAAGTTATCTTTCCCCACCAAGTGACGCTTTGCGTACGGCCGCACACCCAAAAAGAACGTCAAATAACGGTCAATGATCCGCTTTACGGGCGACGACGGCGTCATAGAGCTCCCGCTTCGGGACCCCGTGCTCCCGCGCCACATCACCGATCGCCTGCTTACGCTGCACCCCGTCGCCCACCCGGCGCTCCACCTCCGCCGCGAGCTCGGCGAGGTCGACCTCACCCACCCGCTCGGGCGCTCCCGCGACGACCAGCGTGATCTCCCCACGCACGCCGTCGGCCGCCCATTCCGCCAGCTCGCCCAGCGGTCCCCGGCGCACCTCCTCGTACGTCTTCGTCAGCTCCCGGCACACCGCGCCGCGCCGGTCGGACCCGAGGGCGGTGGCCATCGCCGCCAGCGTCGCGGCGAGCCGGTGCGGCGCCTCGAAGAACACCATCGTGCGCGCCTCGCCGGCGAGGGCCCGCAGCCGCGCGGCCCGCTCCCCCGCCTTGCGGGGCAGGAACCCCTCGAAGCAGAACCGGTCACTGGGCAGCCCCGAGATGACCAGCGCCGTCGTGACCGCGGACGGTCCGGGAAGGACGGTGACCGGCACCTCCGCCTCCACCGCCGCCGTGACGAGGCGGTAGCCGGGGTCGGAGACCCCCGGCAGCCCCGCGTCGGTGACGACGAGCACGTCGTGCCCGGCCCGCAGCTCGTCGAGGAGCTCGACGGCGCGGGCCCGCTCGTTGACGTCGTAGTACGACACGACGCGGCCGGTCGGGGAGACGTCCAGATCGGCGGCCAGCCGGCGGAGCCGCCGGGTGTCCTCCGCGGCGATGATGTCGGCGTCCGCGAGGGCCGTGCGCAACCGCGCCGACGCGTCCTCCGCTCGTCCGATCGGTGCGGCGGCCAGCGTCAGCGTCCCTGAGTTCTCCACGTCTCCATCTTCGAGCACAGGCGGCCGTGAGGCGGTCCTCGGTCGGCTCCAGAACGCTCCATGACCGTGAAGTGCGCGAATACTACGGCTGTCGCCCGTACGATGTCGGGGTGGTGGCGATGACAGGAATCGAACCCGAAGCCCGGCCCGAGCAGCGCAGGAGACCACCCTCACTGCGCCAGTGGCTCACGCCCGGCATGCCCGGCAACAAGCTGATGGGGTGGCTGGGCCCGCTGGCCGTGACCATATTCGCGGGCGTGCTGCGATTCTGGAATCTCGGCAAACCCAGAGCCGTGATCTTCGACGAGACGTACTACGCGAAGGACGCGTACGCGCTGTTGAAGTTCGGGTACGAGCACAACACGGTCAAGGACGCCGACAAGTTCCTGCTCCAGGACCCACAGAACCTCCACATCTTCTCCCCGGGCGGCAGCTTCATCGCGCACCCGCCCGCCGGCAAGTGGATCATCGCCATCGGTGAGTGGCTGTTCGGCATGACGCCGTTCGGCTGGCGCTTCTCGGCCGCGCTGATCGGCACCCTGTCGGTGCTGATCCTCGCGCGGGTCGCCCGGCGGATGACGCGGTCGACGCTGCTCGGCATGGCCGCCGGGCTGCTGCTCGCGCTGGACGGCATGCACCTGGTCACGAGCCGCACGGCGATCCTCGACGTCTTCGTGATGTTCTGGATCCTGGCCGGGTTCGCGTGCATCGTCATCGACCGGGACGTCTCCCGGGCCCGGCTCGCCCGAAAGATCGCCGAACGCGGTGACGACGACGGCTTCGGCCCGTTCGTCATGCACTGGTGGCTGATCCCGGCGGGGCTCTGCCTCGGCACGGCCACCGCGACGAAATGGACCGGCCTGTACTACATCGCGGCGTTCGGCGCCCTGACGTTCGTCTGGTCGATCGGCGCCCGCCGGGCCGCGGGGGTGCAGCGCCCGTACGCCGGAGCGCTCGCCCTGGAGGCCATTCCCGCGTTCCTGTCCATGGTCGTACTGAGCGTCATCACCTATGTCGCCTGGTGGAGCGGCTGGATCTTCAACGCCGGCGGCTGGGGCCGCGGCAACGTCGCGTCCAACCCGGTGACCGCGTTCTTCCAGGCGATGCCCCGGCTGTGGGACTACCACAAGCAGATGTGGCACTTCCACACCACGCTCACGGTCAAGCACGACTACCAGTCCTGGCCGTGGAACTGGCTGGTCCTCAAACGACCGGTGGCCTTCTACTACACCCAGCCGTCCGGCTGCGGCGCCCCCACCTGCTCGCGCGAAGTGCTCGACATCGGCACCCCGGCCATCTGGTGGGTGTCCATCATCACGATGCTCGTACTGGCCGCCTGGTGGCTGGTGCACCGCGACTGGCGGGCCGGCGTCACGCTCCTCGGATTCCTGGCCGGCTGGGTGCCGTGGTTCTACTACGGCCTGAACCACCGCACGATGTTCCTGTTCTACGCCACGCCGATGCTGCCGTTCATGGTGCTGTCCATCGTGCTGGTGATCGGACTGATCATCGGCCCGGCCACCGCACTCCCGGCACGCCGGGTGTTCGGCTCCGCGATCACCGGCGCGTACGTCCTCACGGTGCTGGCCAACTTCTACTACCTCTATCCCGTGCTGGCGGGCCAGATCGTGAGCTATGACTCCTGGCACGCCCGCATGTGGTTCTCCTCATGGATCTGAAACCGCGGACCAGGGTCTGGCGTAAGGGACGGCTGGAGGCGGAGGACTTTCCGGCCGACCTGATCAGCGACTACCTCGAAGAGCCGGACACCGTCGTCTGGCTGGACCTGTGCGCGCCGGACACCGAGGGCCTCGGCCTCATCACCGAGGAGCTCGGCCTGTCCCCGCTCGCCGTCGAGGACGCGGTCAGCCACCACGAGCGGCCCAAGCTCGACCGGTACGACGGCCACCTGTTCCTGAACGCCTACTCCGTCCACCTCTCCGCCGACGGCACGAAGCTGGACAAGCAGGAGATCTCCGCGTTCATCACGAAGCGGGCGCTGGTGACCGTACGCGGCGACGAGAGCTTCGACCTCGACGGGCTCCTTCAGCGCTGGGACGGCTCGCCGGACCTCGCCCAGTACGGCGTGGCCTACCTCCTGCACGGGCTGCTCGACCTGATCGTCGACGGGCACTTCGAGGCGGTGCAGGCGCTCGACGACCAGATCGACGGCCTCGAGGAGGACCTCTTCGCCGGGCACATGCCCGACACCGGCACACAGCAGCGGAGCTACCAGCTGCGCAAGAGCCTCGCCCTGATGCGCCGGGTCGTCCTGCCGATGCGGGAGGTCGTCAACAGCCTGCTCCGGCGCGACCTGGAGATCGTCCCCGCGCCGATGACGCCGTACTACCAGGACGTCTACGACCACGTCCTGCGCGCCACCGACTGGACCGACAGCCTGCGCGACGTCGTGACGAGCCTGCAGGAGACCCGCATCGCCATGCAGGGCAACTACCTGAACCTCGTGATGAAGAAGCTCACCGGCTGGGCGGCCGTCATCGCCGTCCCCACCGCCATCACCGGCTTCTACGGCGAGAACGTCCCGTACCCGGGCTTCGGGAAGCAGTGGGGCTTCGCATCGAGCATCGTGATCCTCGTCGTCACCGGAATCGCCCTCTACATCGTCTTCCGCAAACGCGACTGGATCTGAGCGAGGTCAGGCCGCGAAGAAGCGGCGGAGTTCGGGGGCGACGGCGGCCGGCTTCCCGGCCGGGCCGTCGGGTCCGGCGTCGGCGGTGCCGCCGTGGTCGAGGCCGGGCAACTCGACGCGGGTGCTGTTGGGGATCGTCGCGTCGAGCGCGTCGAGAGCGGGCTTGATCCACGACAGCCCCTTGCTGCCGCCCAGCAGCAGGACCTCGGTGGTGAGGTCGGCGTAGTGGTCCAGGGTGCCGGCCATCTCCCGGACCAGGCGGCCCTCGTACCCGAGCGTGGAAGCGAGGCTGCGCATGGTCGGCTCGCCGGCCGCGGCCTTCTTGTCCTGGCTCTTCAGGACGGCCTTGGTCAGCAGGGTCATCAGGCCGTGTGGGAAGAACGCCGGAGGGCCCAGCCGCAGACCCATCATCGCCGTGACCAGGGCCGCGGCGACCTTGCCGGCGGCGATCTCCTGGTCGTACCGCGCCAGCCAGGACGACAGGTCCTCGCCGCCCACGACCAGCGCGGGCTCGTACACGGCCACCCTGCGGATGCCGGGCAGGGTACGAGCGGCCTCGAGCGCGATCAGGCCGCTGGCGCTGACGCCGAACAGGTCACGGGCGCCGGTCACCTCCAGGACCGCGGCCACGTCGTCCAGTTCGGTACGGATGCCGAAATCGTCAGCCGCGGGATAGGGACCGCTCTGCCCGCGTCCGCGCCGATCGGGGAGATACAGGGTGAACCGGTCGGCCAGCAACGCGGCCAGCCCCAGGTGGCTGCCCGACCACTGCATGGAGCCGTGCAGCAGCACCAGGCCAGGCCCGTTGCCGAGGGTACGGAACCCGATCCGCGTGCCGTCGGCGGAGATCACGTGGTCGGTCTTGTACGAGATGCTGCTGGTCACGGGGGGCTCTCCTAGGTCATCCACGGGGCCGGGTACCCCCGTTCATCATTCGACCCCAGTAAAGATCCAGGACCGACCGCCTGTCAATACTCTCTAATATAGAGAAATAATCGAGCTTCGGTCTCGCGACCAGGATTCACTCTGTGGCGGTCAGAGTTCCACGTTCCGTCAGGTCGGACGGGTCGGTGTTGGCACCGCAGCAGATGACGGCGAGGCGCTCTCCCGGGCTCGGACGGTAGGCGCCGGTCAAGAGGGCGGCGTAGGCCGCGGCGGTGCCGTGTTCCAGGACGAGGTGGTAGCGGCGCCACAGGTCACGGCGGGCCGCGATCACGTCCTCGTCGCCGACCAGGAGGGACGTCACGTCGGTGCGGCGGGCGACGGCGAAGGCGATCTCGCCGATGCGGCGGGCGCCCAGGGAGTCGGCCGCCACGCCCGAGACCTCGACGTCGACCGGCTCGCCGGCCGCCAGTGCGGCGTTCAGGGAGGCGCAGCCGTGCGGCTCGACGGCGATGACGCGGGATCGACCCTCCAGCGCGGCGGCGATCCCGGCCATGAGCCCGCCGCCTCCGACCGCGACGAGGACCGTGTCGACACCGCCGGTCTGCTCCTCCAGTTCTAGCGCGAGGGTGCCCTGGCCGGCGCAGATCTCCGGCTGGTCGTACGCGTGGCAGAACAGCGCGCCGGTATCGGCGACCCGCTTGGTGGCGGCGTCGTACGCCTCCGCGTACTCGCGGCCCACCTGGACGACGGCGGCGCCGAGCGCCCTGAGCCCGGCCACCTTGACGGCGGGTGCGGTCTCGGGGACGTAGACCTCGGCGGGGACGCCGAGCTCACGGGCGGCGTACGCGACGGCCAGCCCGGCGTTGCCGCCGGAGGCCGCGACCACGCCCACGCCCGGCAGGCCGCCCTGCTCGGCGGCGGCGACGATGCGGTTGAACGCCCCGCGCGCCTTGAACGAGCCGGTGTGCTGGAGCTGCTCCAGCTTCAGCCATCGGTCGCCGTCCGCGAAGACCGGTGTCGTGCGTACCCGGGAGCCGATCCGGGCCCTGGCCGCTTCGACGTCGCTGCGAGAGATCACCCGTCCACCGTACGACCCCCCTGGAAGATCGAGGCAGGCGATCCTCCATTACCCCGGAAGAGGGCCGCCGAGCGTCACGACGGCGGCGGGAAGGTGAAGAGAACGGTAAACCGCTTGATAACGATTGAGGCGCGAGCCCTTATGGGAACAGGGGTGGCACGGGATCCTGGGACCGTGACAGGCCCTCCGAAAAGCCGGAGTACAGCCGAACGAGTGGCCGCACAACTGACGGCGTGGCCCGGGTTGGACACCGGTCGTCCATCGTGCGGCGTCGGCCGAGGATTCGCGTTCCACGGCACCCAGGTTCTTCATCTGCACACCGGTGACGAGGCCGATCTGCGGCTCACCCGGCCGTTCATCGACCGGCTCGACCAGGTGCTCGCCGAGTCCGGTCAGATCGTTCTCCGGCCGGGCGACGACTGGGTGACCGTGCGCCTCGACACCGACACCGCGGGCTCGCTGCTGATCACCCTGATCAGCCTGGCGATCCAGGCCGTGGAGGAGCGGGCGTCCCCTGCCCGCCCCTGCACCTGGGAGCGGCCGAAAAGCGCCGAGCGGACCTTAGCGGCCGGTACACGGGAACGCTCCCTGCCCCGGCCGCTGCGTCGGCTGCGTCCGCTCCGTCAGCGGTAGACGAGGGAGAACAGGCGCTCCCAGCGGTCGACGACCACGTCGGCCGAGAACCGCTGCACCGACTGCCGGCCCGCCTCGCCCATCTTGGCGCGCAGGTCCGGGTCGTCCATGAGGCGTTCGAGCGCCTCGGCGAACTCCGCGACGTTGCCCGGTGTGACGAGGATGCCGTCGACCTCGTGCGTGATGAGCTCGCGGACGCCGGGTGCGCTGTCGAAGGCGACGACGGGCAGGCCGTACGCCATGGCCTCCAGGATGCCCATCGGGAAGCCCTCGCTCCGCGACGGCAGCGCGTAGATCGAGGCGTTGGTCAGGGCGCCCTGGATGTCGGAGGTCGTGCCGGGCATCTCGATGGTGACGCCGAGTTCGCCGGCCTTGGCGCGCAGCGCCTCCTCCTCCGGTCCGGAGCCGTACAGCCGCAGCCGCCACGTCGGCGGGCGGTTCGGCGAGGGACTGGTCCGCGCGCGTTCGGTGATCTTGGCCCAGGACTCCAGGAGCATGTCCTGGCCCTTCTCGAAGGACAGCCGGCCGAGGCCCACGATGACGGGCACGGTGAGGTCCGGGAAGGCCGTGGGCGTGACGTGCAGCGGGTTGGGCATCACGTCGGCGTTGGACATCCCGGCGCGGGCCCAGGAGTCGGCGTCCTCGGTGGTGAGCACGCAGAGCCGGTCGACGTCGGCGAAGTAGCGCTGCACCCGGGGGAAGCGGGAGGAGCCCTTCGTCGCGGCGTACGACTCGTGGCTCATGCCGATGACCGGCATCCCGGCGGTGTCGGCGAGGGCGACCCACTCCATGGCCCAGACCTGTGCGGCGATGACGATCCCGCCGGGCCGGGCGGCGCGGAACAGGGCGGTGAGCTTCGCGGCGCCCTGGCGCTGGGCGGCGACGCGCCGCAGCTCGCGGATGCGGCCGCCCTTGCGGGGCGGTGGCGGGGTCTCGTGCAGGGTGTGCAGCTCGTACGGCAGGTCGCGACCGTAGTCGTGGACCTCCTCGGCGTGCGTGACGCCGATGATGTGCACCCGGTGGCCGCGTTCGGTGAACAGCCGGCCGACGTGGTGGGCCCAGCGCTGGAGGCCGCCGAGCTCCTCGTGGTTGTTGCAGACGATGAAGATGTCGCGCGATTCAGCCATTGCCGTTTCCCGTGAAGAAGCGTGCGACGACCTGCTTGGCGGCCGTTCCCTGGTCGTATTCGCCGAACTTCTCGACGAAGGCGTGGCGCTGCTTGGCGTACGTGTCGCGGTCGAGGTCGCGCAGCGCCGCGAAGAGCTCGTCGGGCTCGGCGACCACGGGGCCGGGCGCGTGCTCCTTGAGGTCGAAGTACGAGCCGCGGGAGTGGGTGTAGTCGTCGAGGTCCGGCGCGAAGAACACCATCGGCCGGTCGAGCAGCGCGTAGTCGAACATGATCGACGAGTAGTCCGTGATCAGTGTGTCCGTGAGCAGCAGCAGCGAGCTGACGTCGTCGACGTCCATGACGTTGCGGACGGTACCGCTCAGGCTGGGCGGCACGACGACGGTGTTGAGGTAGTGCGGCCGGACGAGGAGGATGTGGGTCTCGCCGAGCTCGTGGGCGAAGCGCTCGAGGTCGAACGGCATCTCCAGGCGCTTCTCGGGCCGGCCCTTCTCGTCGGTGCGGAAGGTCGGGGCGTACAGCACGACCTTGCGCCCGTCGGTGAGCTTGAGCTTCTTGCGCAGCGCGGTGGGGTCCTCGCCATTGATGAGGGCGTCGTTGCGGGGGTAGCCGCTGCGGATGAGCTCGGCGCGGACCCCGAGGCCCTTGACGAGGGTCTGGGCGTCCTGCTCGGTGCGGATCAGGAAGTGGTCGAAGCGGTCGACCATCTCCTGCAGGCGGGCCCGCTGCGCGCGGGTGCCGCGCTTGGTCTCCGGCGCGTCGACGCCCATGAGCTTGTACGCCGAGCCGTGCCAGGTCTGGATGTAGGTGGTCTGCGGGCGTTTGACGGCCTCGCGCGGGAAGCCTTGGTTATCGACCCAGTAGCGGGCCCGGGCCAGGGCGAGGTAGTACGACCAGGAGCCCCGGCGCACGAGCTTGGCGTCCTTCGGGTAGCCGCTCGGGCTACCGGCGTACGACCAGATCGCGGTGTACTTCGCGCCGGACTTGCGCAGCTCCTCGTAGATGTACTTCGGGCTGTCGGAGTACTGCTTGCCGAGGTGGCTCTCGAAGACGATGGTGTCCCGGCGGATCGGCAGGCGGATGAGGAACCTGTTGTAGACCGACATCTTGGTGCTGCGGCGGGTGAAGACGTCGCGCAGCGACTTCTCGCTCCGCAGCAGGCCGACCCACCAGCGCCGCCCGCGCCCGCTGGAGGTGAACCCGCGCAGGGCGGTGAGGAACGCGCGGGCGATGCGTCCGTGGGCGACGAGCCGGAACGACAGCTCACCGGACTCCGGGACGTACGCCTCCAGGTGGTCGCCGGCCAGCCGCGTCAGGCGCGGCCGTACGGGAAGGGCGATGTCGTCCATGGCGTGGTCGGCGAAGAGCCGGATGATGAGCTCCTCGTCGCCGACCGTCAGCCGCAGCCGCAGGCCCCAGCTCTGGTCGACGAAGCCGAGCGGCCGGATGTCGCGCTGGGGCCAGACGTCGGCGTCCCAGTGGATGCGGCCGCCGGTGTGGGTGACCGTCGCGGGCACGGAGAAGAACCGGCCCTTGCGGCTGCGGTCGCGGATCTCCAGGCGCGCCTTGAGCTTCGCGTCGGCGGCGATCCGGCCGAGCGGGTTCACGATGTCGCCGGTCAGCCGGTACGTCGCGCCGGTGCGCTCGATGCCGGTGAGGGAGCCGCCGGGGTTGAGGCTCTTGAGCGGCAGGGAGTGGATGCCGAGGTCGGTGACGTCGAGGACCTGACGGCCGTCCTCGGTGTCGAGGTGGTCCGCCGACCAGTAGATGCGGCCGTCGTGCTCGACGAGCGGGGCGGTCAGCCGGGGCTTGGCGCCCTTGCGGGGCACGTAGTCGGCCGCCGAGACGGCGCCCTCGATGTCCCCGTTTATGATCATGAAGCCGATGATGGCCTGCAGCTCGTGGGCCTCCTCGAACGCACGGGGGTCGAGGGTGCTCATGTAGTCGCGGGCCAGGTCGACGAACGCCTCGCGGTACTCCGCGCTGCGACTGCGCAGGCCGCGGATGTACAGCAGCAGGTCGTGGTTGAGGAACTTGATGTCCTTGCGGAGCTTCAGGTCGTCGGCGCCGTACCGCGCGTACACCGCGTCGATGCGCCGGAAGATCTCCAGCCGGTCGGCGAAGTTGCGGACCTCCGCGCGCTGGTTGGTGATCGAGAGCGTGACGGCGTTCTCGTAGGTCATCCAGTTGTAGACCCGGTGCGGGATGATCGCGATCATCCGCGCGGCGAGGTACGCCTGCGTGCTGAACAGCAGGTCCTCGTAGTGCAGCCGCTCGACGAAGCGCAGCCCCTCGCGGTCGAGGAAGTCCCGCCGGTACAGCTTGTTCGTGGACAGCGTGTCGTACAGCAGCTCCGGCCGCTCCCGCACCGAGGCGTAGACAGCCCGGTCGCGGTACACACCGCGGTACCAGGCGCGCTCCTCGCCCTTGTCGGGGAACACCCGCCAGCAGCATCCCGACACCAGCTCCGCGCCGGTCTGCTCCGCCGTGGCGACCATGTTGCGGCAGGCGTGCGGGTCGAGGGTGTCGTCGCTGTCGAGGAACATCAGGTACGTGCCGCGCGCCACCTCGATGCCGTCGTTGCGCGGCTGCCCGCAGCCTCCGGAGTTGTCCTTCCGATGCACGACCCGGATCCGGTGCGGGTTCTCCGCCACCAGCGAATCGGCGACCTGCGCGGTCGCATCGGTGCTGGCGTCGTTGACGATCACACACTCGACGTCGCGATGCGATTGGTCGAGCACGGACCGCACAGCGGTAGGCAGGCGATCGGCGTCGTTGTAGACGATCACGATCACGCTGACGTCTGTCATGCTGCAGAACCCCTTGGCTGCTTTCGGGTGAAACGAACAGTTCTTTGCGTCAACCCTCGATCATCTTGGAGGGTTCCTTAGGATCAGTGGTGTGACGCGGGAACGAATCCTGGTGGTGGAGGACGACGCCATCATCGGATCTGAATTGTTGAAGGCCTTGTCCGCCAGTGGGTATGAGGCGGGTCTTGCCACGTCGGGCGCGGTGGCGTTGGCGGACGTGCGCGCGCATCCGCCGGATCTTATCTTGCTCGATCTCGGCCTGCCGGACATCGAGGGCGTGGAGCTGTGCCGACGGCTCCGGGCGGAGCTTCCTCTCGCCGTCATCGTCGTGCTGACGGCGCGGACCGAGGAGTTCGAGGTGGTCGTCGCCTTGGACGCCGGGGCCGACGACTACCTGACGAAGCCGTTCCGCCTGACCGAGCTCGTGGCGCGGATCCGCGCCCACCTGCGCCGCCGGGCCGCCGAACCGGGCGACCGGGTGATCACGGTGGGCCGGCTGCGCCTGGACCTGCCGGCGCGCCGGGTGCAGATCGACGACACCGAGGTGCCGCTGCGCCCGAAGGAGTTCGACCTGCTGGCCGCGCTCGTGACCCGGGCCGGTGAGGTCGTGAGCCGCGAGCAGCTCATGGACGAGGTCTGGGACGAGAACTGGTTCGGCCCGACCAAGACCTTGGACGTGCACGTGTCGACGCTGCGCCGCAAGCTGGGCCCGTTCGGGCAGATCACGACGCTGCGCGGGCGCGGGTACCGGTACGAGCGCGACGCGGTGGCGGGAGTGTGAGTGGCGAGGCATGAGGATCAACCGGCGCCACGATAGTCGCTCGTGGGCAAGAGCAGGCTAAAGGTCGGAGGTGACGGGCGCCGCAGGACCAGGCGCCCGCCCTCGGCCTCGGCGAGCGAACGCGCCAGGGCGAGCCCGATGCCGTGCCCGTCCGACGGACCGCGGAAGACGTCGTAGCCGTCGGGGACCCCCGGGCCCTCGTCGCTGACCTCGATCGCGAGGCCCTGGCCGACGTCGACGGCGGCCACGGTGATGGGCGGCTTGCCGTGGTTGACGGCGTTCTCGACGAGGACGTTCAAGATCTGACGCACGGCCGACAGCGACGCCCGAACTTCGGGGAGGCCGTCCTCGATCCGCACCGTGACCGCCGTCCGGACGCGGACCTCTTCGAGCAGCGCCTGGACGTCGAGCACTCCCCGGTCGGTCGAACTGCCTCGCGACAGGCGGACGAGGTCGTCGATGATCTCCTGCAGGTGCTCGCCGCGCTCCAGGGCGGTGCGGATGACCGCGCGCGGGTCGCCCCCGTTCAGGCCGGACTCCAGGCCCAGGAGGAGCCCCGTCAGCGGGGTGCGCAGCTGGTGGGACACGTGCGCGCTGAACGCGCGCTCGCGCTCGAGCAGCTCGCCGAGGCGCCGGGCGGTCGCCTCCAGGGCGAGGCTCGCGGCGTCCGCCTCGCGGACGCCGACGGACCGCGCGCGGATGCTGAAGTCACCGCTGCCGAGCGCCTGCGCGTCCCACGTCAGCCGTTCGAGCGGCGCGGCGAGCCGGCCCGCCTGCCTCCGTGCCACGACGGCGGCCAGCCCGACGACGAGGGTCGCGAGCGCGACCATCAGCAGCCACGCCTTCTCGGCGCGCCCGGTGACGTGCTTGTACGGTGTCGCGACCCGGACCACCGCCACGATGGTCTCGTCGGAGGGGACGGGGGCGGAGACGGCCAGCAGGCCGTTCTCCACGGCCTCGTGCACGCGCCCGTCTCCCGCGGCGCCCGCGACCGGCGAGTTCCGCGGCCCGTGGAGCGCGATCCGGTTGCCGTTGAGGTCGTAGATGCCCACGCTCAGGTGCCGCGACGACATGCCAGTGGGCAGCGGCACCGGCTTCGGATGCTTCGCGATGGTGTCGGGCACCGCCGCGGATATCCGGGTCGCGTCGCGTTCGAGCGACACGATCGCCTCGTCCCGGTACAACCGCTGCAGCGCGATGGCCAGCGGGATCGCGAAGAGCACGACCGCGAGGGCGGCCACGCCGACGATCGCCACGAGCACGCGCGAGCGCAGCGGAGGGATACGGGTCATCAGCACATTGTGCCTCCCAGACCGCCATGCCCCGGACCGTCGTGATGCCCCCGGACCACCGTAGTGGCCCCCGGGCCCCGAGCCGCCGCGGGGCGGCCGGGGCTCCGCTGCGAGGAGCGGCTCAGCCGCAGGCGTTCTTCAGCGAGACCGATCCACTGGATCCGCTGGACGCGCTGGGGCTCGCCGTCGCGCCGGTGTTCACCTTCTTCTTCTTGTGTTTCTTGACGGTCGTGGTCGGGCTCGGGCCGGGCTTTTGCGGGTTGGCGCTGTCGGCGATGGCCTTGGCCGCCACCCGGCGCATCACCTGGATGATGGTCGCGTCCGCCCGCCGGTCGGTGTGGAAGCCGGGGATCTTGTAGGGGCTGTACGTCAGGCTGGTGATGTCGGCGCCGTGCTTGACGGTGCCGGACAGCTTCACCAGGGCTGGCAGCAGCGCCGACGGGATGTTCGTGGAGATCGTGTTGGTCGCGGCCTTGGCCAGCTTCTCGAAGTGAGTGACGACCTTCTGCGGGTTGGCCTGTTCCGCGATGTCCTTGAGCAGGCACTTCTGCCGGTCCATCCGGTGGAAGTCGTCGTCGGCGTGGCGGTTACGGCCGTACCACAGCGCCTTCTCACCGTTGAGGTGCTGCTTGCCGGGATAGAGATAGCCGGTCGGCGGGAGGTGCTTGTCCGGATCGCCGCCGATCGGCAGACCGGGCATTCCACTGTTCGCCGGCGGTTTCTCGACGTGCACGTCGACGCCGCCCATGGCGTTGACGATGTCCTTGAACCCGTCCAGGTTGACCAGCACGTAGTAGTTGATCTTCAAGCCAAGGAGGTACCCGATCACGTCTTCGAGGAGGTGGGGGCCACGCTGGCCCTTCTTGTAACCCGGCTCCAGCTCGGCGTGGTGCTCACCATAGAGGTAGAGCTCGTTGAGCAGACCCTGGTCCCCGGGCTCACCCGTGAAGCCGTTCGGGAACCGCGACCGCAACCGGGGCGGCATGTCGAACTTGTACAGCCCTCGCGGAAGGCTCAACATGACGGTGTTGCCGGTCTTGGTGTCGATGCTGGCGACCGTCATGCTGTCGGTGCGGATGCCTTTGCGGTCGTTGCCGCCGTCGCCGCCCAGCAGCGCCACGTTGACCCGCGGCATGTTCTTCCACGGATTGTCAGCGTCCACCGCCTGACCGGAATGGTCGTCACCCGGAAAGATCTTCGACAGGGTGTCCCGCAGCACGTACGTCGCGTTGGCGGCGTACACGAACGGGGTGCAGATCAACACCGACAGCACCACGACCAACGTCGTCGACGCGATGCGCATCGCCGTCGGCAACCCCGGCGGCCGCACCACCTGGTACGACCGGATCACGATCAAAGCCCACACCAGCGCCAGCGCGATGATCGCCGCGGTGATGACGTTCAGCCACAGATCCTGGACCACGAGTTGTTTCATCGTGTCCTGGAACGCCAGCACCAGCGTCGCCGAACCGGCCACGAGTATCGCGAGCAGGCCCATCAGAGTGAACCCGACGGCCCTGCGACCCGCCGCCACGTGAGCGACACCCCACACGACCGCGGACGCGAGCGTCAGCCCCAGTGCCCGCCACAGACCGGCGATCGGTATGGGCCTACGCCCCGCCGCCTGACCACCTGCCATGCACACTCCTGATCCTCAGGTCGCGGACGCCGCTGATCGCGGCGCCCGCTCCGCGTGTTCCGCCCGGCGGACCGGCATGCGATGCCGGTCGGCCGGACGTCCGCGGTGAGGAGCGGCTCAGCCGCAGACGTTCTTCAGCGAGACCGCGCCACCCGAGCCCGGAGAGGCGGTCGCCGACCCACTGGGTGAGACGCTCGCCGACTTCTTTTTGTTCTTCTTCTTAACTGTCGGGCTGACCGCCGGAGTGGCCGTCGTCTTCTGCGGGTTGTCGCTTTCGGCGATCGCCTTGGCCGCCGCGGCCCGCATGATCTGGACGTTCGGCTCGTAGACGTGGAAGCCGGGAATCTTGTCCGGGTTGTACGGGAGGCTGTGGATGTCGGCGCCGTTCTTGACCTTTCCGGACAGCTTCACAAGCGCCGGCAGCAGCGCGGACGGGATGTTGGTGGAGATCGTGTTGGTCGCGGCCTTGGCCAGCTGCTGGAAGTGCGTGACGACCTTCTGGGCGTCAGCCTGCTGGCCGATGTCCTTCAGCAGGCACTTCTGCCGGTCCATCCGGTGGAAGTCGTCGTCGGCGTCACGGGACCGGCCGTACCACAGGGCCTTCTCGCCGTTCAGGTGGTGGGTGCCCTTGGGGAGGTAGCCCGTCGGCGGCTTGGTCTGGCGGCCATTGACGATCTCACCGCCGATCGGAAGCGGCTTTTCGATGTGGACCGTTACACCACCGATGGCGTCCACGATGTCCTTGAATCCGCCCAGGTTGACCAGCACGTAGTAGTGAATCTTCAGCCCGGTGAGGTAACTGATCACCTCTTCGGTCAGGTGCGGACCGCGCTGCCCCTTCTTGTATCCGGGCTCGAGCTGGGAGTTCTGCTCGCCTTGGATGTACAGCTCGTTGAGCAGACCCTCGCTGCCCGGGTGCTGCGGGTTCGGCGCGTCCCCGGTGTAGCCGTACGGCCACTTGGACCGCAGCCGGGGCGGCAGCTGGAACTTCTGCAGGCTGCGGGGCAGGCTCAGCAGGACCGTGTTCCCGGTCTTGGTGTCGATGCTGGCGACCGTCATGCTGTCGGTGCGGATGCCCTTGCGGTCCTTGCCGCCGTCACCGCCCAGCAGCAGGACGTTGACCCGCGGCATGTTCTTCCACGGGTTGGCCGCGTCGACCTTCTGACCCGAGTTGTCGTCACCAGGGAAGATCTTCGAAAGGGTGTCCCGCAGCACATAGGTGGTGTTCGCCGCGTACACGAAAGGCGTGCAGATCAACACCGACATCACCACGACCAGCGTCGTCGACGCGATGCGCATCGCCGTCGGCAGCCCCGGCGGGCGCACCACCTGGTACGACCGGATGATGACGGACGCCCATGCCAGCGCCAGCGCCAGGATCCCCACGGTGATGACGTTCAGCCAGACGCCCTGCACGGCGATCTGCTTGAGCTTCTCCTGGAACGCCAGCGCCGCCGTCGCACCCCCGCCCACCAGGAGCGCCAGCACACCCATCAAGGTGAAGCCCGCGGCCCGGCGGCCCGCCGAGACGTGGGCCACACCCCACACGACCGCAGAGGCGAGCGTCAGCCCCAATGCTCGCCACAGACCGGCGACCGGATCCGGCTCACGCCCCCAACCCTGACGTCGTGCCATGAAGTCTCCTGATCCTCTGCTCGCGAGCGCAGCTCACTGCGGCCACGTCTCCATCCGGGACGTGCGGCCCCACCGATCGGTTTGCAAAGTGATTGAATATACGCGGTAAGTGACCATTGGCGTTGACTGGTGGATCCTACCCGACGCATGACCCCCACCTGCCCCGATAGCAAGGTAAGGCACACGGCCCTGCTTATCGGGGCAATCGGTAAAAGTTCACGAAGACCGGTTGAATGGCCGCTATATGCGTGGCCTCTAACCTCCGCAGGCGGCCGTCAGCGAGACCGCTTTGTCCTTGGCATGGGCACTGGGCGACGCGCCCGCGGACGGCTGGTCACCAGCGCTCGGAGTCGCCGAGTCGCCCGGAGACCCCGCGGGCGACGCCGCACTACCCGAGCCTGCCGGAGACGCCTCCGCGGTCGGCGCCGACGACGGACCACTGGACGCACCGGGCGCCGCGGAGACGCCGGAAGGCTGGGCCGAGGCGGACGCCTCGGGATTCGGCGAGGCCGTGGCCGACCCCTCCTCGCTGGCCGCGATCGCGTTCGTGACCGCGCGCCGCATGACACCGACGTCCGGCCGGACGACATGGAACTCCGGCGGCACGAACATCAGGCTCCTGATCTGCGCGCCGTGCTTCACCGTGCTCGACAGCTTGATGAGGGCGGGCAGCAGCTCGGCCGGGATGTTCGCCGAGATCGTCTTCTTCGCGGCGGCGGCGAGCTGCTGGAACCGCGTCAGCACCCGCTGCGGATCGGCCTGCTCGGCGATCGCCTTCATCAGGCACTTCTGCCGGCCCATGCGGACGAAGTCGCTGCTGGCGGTGCGCGAGCGCCCGTACCAGAGCGCCTCCTTGCCGCTCAGCTCGCGGTCGCCGGCCTTGAGGACCCCGGTCGGCGCGCTGCCGTCCTCCGGGCCGCCGAACGGGATGTCCTGCGCGATGTGCACCTTGACCCCGCCGATCGCGTCGACGATGTCGGCGAAGCCGAACAGGTTCACGAGGATGTAGTAGTCGATCGGCTGGCCGATGAGGTAGGAGATCTCCTCCCGGACCAGCTCCGGTCCCCGGCGTCCCTTGTCGAAGCCGGGTACGAGCGAGGGGTCGTCCTCGGCGTCCTGGAACAGCTCGTTCAGCAGCCCTTCGTCACCCGGCGCGCCGACCCCGGTGAACCCGTCGGGCCAGCGGGAGCGCAGCCGCGGGATCATCGGGAAGTGCTGGAGGTTCCGGGGCAGGCTGAACAGCACCGTGTTCCCGGTCTTGGTGTCGACGCTCGCGACCGTCATGCTGTCCGTCCGGACGCCGACGCGGTCGCCGGCCCCGTCGCCGCCGAGGAGCAGGATGTTGACCCGCGGCTTGTCCTTCCACGGGTCGTCCATGTTGACGGGCGGCTGCGGCCGCGCCTCGTCGCCGTGGAAGATCGTGCCGATCGTGTCCCGCAGGGTGTACGTGCTGCGCGCGGCCCAGACGAGCGGCGTGCACACGCCGACGGCGAGCACGACGACCAGCGCGCCGGCGAGGACCCGCGCCGTACGGGCCATGCCTCGCGGCCGTACGACCTGGTACGAGCGGACGACGATGACGGCCCAGACGAGCGCGAGCGCCAGGATGCCGCCGGTGATGCCGGCCAGCCAGTCCCGCTGGACCGCGATCTGCTTGAGATCCCGCTGGTAGAGCAGGCCGGCGGCGACTCCCCCGCCGACGATGATCGCGAACAGCCCCATGAGGAGGAATCCGGCGACACGGCGCCCGGCCCAGACGTGCGCCACGCCCCAGACCACGGCCGAGGCGACCGTCAGCCCCAGCGCGGACCCGAGCCCCCGGCGGGACCTCCCGCCGACGGCCGCGTCCCCGTCCGCCGGGCCGGCGTCCTGGAACGCCGCCTCGGCGCCGTCATCAGCGACGGCCTCCGAACCCGGCTCCGCCACGGCGGCATCCGGACCGTCCTCCGCCGAAGCCGCGTCCTCACCGGCCGCAGGAGCGCCACCACCGTCGGCGGCGGCCTCCGAACCCGGCCCTGCCACGGCGGCATCCGGACCGTCCTCGGCCGAGGACGCGTCTTCATCGCCCGCGAGAGCGTCACCACCGTCGAGGACGGCGGCGTCCGGACCGCCATCGGCCGCCAGGGCGTCCCCGCCGTCCGTCACGGCGTCGTCATCGGCCACAGAAGCGCCGCCGCCCGTGACCACGTTGTCATCCGGCGCAGGAACGTCACCACCGTCCGCAACCGCGTCGTCGGCCGCAGGAGCGCCACTGCCGTTCACGACCACGTCGTCATCCGCCGCAGGAGCACCACCGCCCGTCACGACCGCGTCGTCGGCCACAGGAGCACCACCGCGGTTCGCGACCGCGTCGTCATCGACCGCGCCTTCACCGGCCGCGTCGCCGCTGTCGGTCGCGCTCCCGGCCGGCTCACCGCCGCCGGGGGCCGGGGCGGCCTTCTCCTCGGTCGCATCGGAGGCGCCCGCGCCGTCGTCGGCGACCGTGTCGAGGCTCTCATCGGCCGGGGTCGCGACCCGCGCGCCGTTACCGGCGTTCGCGGGGCGCTTCGGCGCCGCCGCGGCCATCACGACGGAGATGCCGCCGCCGGCGAGCGCTCCGCGTCGGCCGTCGGCGGCGACCGGCTCGCGTTTCGCCGTCGCCCTCGTCTTTACGGGGGCGGCCCCTGCCGTGGCGTCGGCCTCGCCTCCTCCGGTAGCGGCTCCGCCACCGGAGCCACCTGCGGTGGAGCCGTCCTCCTCGTCCCGGCCCGTGGCGTCGCCCTCGGCGTCCTCGGCCGTGGCGTCGTCCTCGGTGTCACCGGTGGCGGTGTCCTCCCCGCCGTCGGAGACGGCATCGACCGCACGTTGTCCCATATGCACTCCTGTGTCCCAGCTTGACAGCCTAGATCCTTTACCAAGGGAGACCCGCTGGGCACCCGCTCGGTTTGCCGTACGGCCGGAGGAACACGAACGGCCGCACGATCGCGGTGTGGCGCGGTCGCCGTTTCGGCAACGAACAGCACCGCTAAAGAATCCCTTAATGCCCGAAATATCCCGAATAAAGCCACTAAGGACCTCGTCGGGGGGTTGCGGGTTGTTGCGACGAAAGCCCAAGGATCCCAGGCCCAAGGCCCCCGGCGAGCGTCGTGGGATGGCGGCGGGGTCAGTGTCGCGCCAAGAGTTCGGCCCCGGGCGTGTCGGCGAAAATCCGGAAAAGGAACGTACGGCCGAGCCGGGAGGTCGAGGGCGGGGACGCCTGGCGGAACGACGCGGCGTCGCGGTCCATGACGATGACCGGCCGACCCCGCAATGCGGGAATCAGGCCGTCGGCGCCCCGACGCTCGAGCGGGGCGGGTCGATCCTGCGCCGTCCGGTGCGCAGGATCACCGTCAGGTCATGCCGCTCAGCAGGACTTGACCAGGTTGACGTCGGAGAAGTCGGGGCCGTTCACCCGGAAGACGTGATTGCTCTTCTTGTACGCCGGCGCCGTGAAGCAGCCGAACTGCTCGATCGTCCCGCGACTGGTCTGCTTGTCACCGGCGATGTGCATCGCGTGCGAGCAGTGGTTGTTGTAGTACACGGTCACCGTGACGTTACCGCGCGCGTAGGAGTAGTTGAGCGTCTGCTTTGAACCCCCGCCGCACGAGAAGCTCCCGTGAACCGCCTCCGCCTGGTACGTGCCCGCGTTCGCGGGAAGGGCGAGCCCGCCGACGACGGTGGCTGCGGTCGCCGCGACCAGAGCGGCCTTGACGCGTACGTTCATCCGACCTCCTTCAAGATCGTCCTTGATACGCGGCATGGTAACGATCTTGACGGCGAAGGACGGGCGGTCTTACCGGGCGTTAAACCCCAGCGCCGATGACCCCACTGACCGTTGGCGATCGCCGGCTCCAGAGAGGTGCTGCGATCGCCAACGGTCAGTACGCGGTATCAGGCATTCCATGCCTTGGTGAACTCCGCGAGGTTGATGCGTCCGTCCCCGTCGCCGTCGGCGTGGGCGAAGATCGAGTTGATCTCGTCACCACTGACCGCCTCGTGGCGCCTGGTCATGGCGAGCTTGAACTCCATCGCGGTGATGTAGCCGTCGCCGTCGTAATCGATCTCCTTGAAGGTCTGTGCGACCTCGTCGTCCGCCACCCTGAGCACCTCCTGTGAGCCGTACGCCTTCGGTATCGGCAGCGGTCACGTTACGGCCGGACCCGCCTTCGCGCGAAGCGCCCCGTACGGAGGCGCGGGTCCGGTCTCAGCTCTTGATCCGCTCCTCGAGGCGGATCGTCACGACGTCTCCGGCCTCTTTGCCGATGACCGACCGGGTGGCGGTTCAGGCCGAGCCGATGACGACGAGGGTGTTCCCATCGGGGTCTCGCAGGGTGAACATCGGCGGCACCGCGCTTCCCATGCGGATGACCTCCGGATCCGCGCACTGATCGCCACCTCGCCCGCGTGGACCCCCAGAGCCGGTTCCAACAGGTCCAGGACACCGTGGAGCAGCCGGTGTACCGGCTGGTCAAAGAGGGGTGACGATGGGCGACCTGTCGTACTCCCGGAGATGGGGATTAGATTGACTGCTGGGGGGAGGGGGCTGCCATGGCAGGTTCCCATTCGGCGTACCCGGCAGGGAACCTTCCCGTTGACCTGACCAGTTTCGTGGGCCGCGGGCGCGAGATCAGCTCGGTGAAGCGGCTCATCCGGCGGCATCGGCTGGTGACCGTGACCGGTGGACCAGGGGTCGGCAAGACCCGGCTGGCGCAGCGGGTGGCGCGGCAGTCGGCGAGCTCGTTCGCCGACGGTGTACGGCTCGTGGAGCTGGCCGCGCTGAAGGACGCGCGATTCTTGGCCCAGACGGTCGGGGACGCGGTCGGCGTGCCCGGTGAGTCGGGTTGCGCCGTTCGGGAGGTCCTGGCGCGGTTCCTTGCGGAGAAGGATCTTCTGCTGGTGCTGGACAACTGCGAGCACCTGGTGGACTCCTGTGCGGTCCTGGTGACCGAGTTGCTGCAGGCCGCCCCCGGATTGCGGATCCTGGCGACCAGTCGGCAGGCGCTGCACGCGGCCGGGGAGTGGCTCGTGGAGTTGCCGCCGTTGCCGGTCCCGCCGGACGAGCAGGGCGCGCCAGGGCGCAGCGACGCGGTGCGGCTGTTCGCCGAGCGTGCGGCCGCCGCGCTCCCGGGCTTCGCCGTCACCGCGGCGAGCCGTGCGGACGTCGCCGAGATCTGCCGGCGGCTGGACGGCATCCCCCTGGCGATCGAACTGGCCGCCGTACGCGTGCGGGCCATGCCCGTCGAGGCGATCCTGGCTCGGCTCGGCGAACACTCGTTGCAGGCCCTGGGCGCGGGGGCGCAGATGGCGACGCCACGGCTCCAGACCATGCAGGCGGCGATCGACTGGAGCTTCCACCTCTGTTCGAAGGCGGAGCAACAGTTGTGGATGCGGGCATCGGTGTTCAGCGGCGGCTTCGACATCGGCGCCGCCGAGCAGGTCTGTTCCGGTGACGGGATCGAAGACGTGGACGTGCTCACGCTCCTGGCCGGCCTGGTCGACAAGTCCGTGCTGGTCTCCTCACCGGCCGGGCAGGTCGCCCGGTACCGGATGCTGGAGCCTATCCGTGAGTACGGCACCCAGCGCCTGACTCGTTCCGGTCAGGCCAGGACGGTACGGACGCACCACCGGGATCACTTCGCGGAGGTCGCCCGGCAGTCGGAACGCCGGTTCCTCAGCGCCGAGGAAGTGGAGGGATTCGACCGGTTGGGGGTCGACTACTCCAACGTACGATCCGCATTGGAGTTCTGCGTCAGCGAGCCCGGTCAGGCAGGCGACGGGCTGCGGATCGCCTGCTCCCTGTGGCCTTACTGGACCACGGCGGTCCGCCATCAGGAGGGACGGTACTGGCTCGACCGGGCCCTGTCCCTCACCCCCGAGCCGAGCCCGACACGGGCCAAGGCCCTCTGGGTGAACGGATGGCTGGCTCTCCTGGTGGCCGAATGGGAGACGGCACAGTCGCTGATCGACCAGTGCCTCGCCCTGGCCGAACGCCTGGGCGACGAGTCGGCCTGGGCCCATGCCACGATGCTCCGCGGCATGCACGCGTTCTTCTGCGGCGATCTGCACCGCGCCGTGGCCTTCCTGGAGGACGCCCTCACCCGCCTGCAGACGCTCGATGACCACGTGGGCGTGTGGATGACCCTGCGTTTCCTGACGTACGGCACCGCGCTCCTCGGCGAGGCCGACCGCTCCCGGGTCTTCGGCGAGCAGTGCCTGGAGATAGCGGATCGGGCCGGCGCCCCGATGACGTACGCCCGGTCCCTGGGGTTGTGCGGTGTCGCCAACTGGTTGATCGGTGACCGCGAGCGGGCGACCTCGCTGGCCCGGGAAAGGCTCCGGGTCTCCCCCCACATCGACGGCTGGGGCATCGCCCACTGCCTGGAGGTCCTCGCCTGGGACGCCGCCGCTCACCGCGCCTTCGAAGGCTCGGCCCGGCTGCTCGGTTGCGCCCACGCGATCTGGCGCTTCACCGCGGCGCCCCTGACCCAGCGACACCTGGCCGCCGACCACCGGCTCTGTGAGCAACGCACCCGGGCGGCGCTGGGCGAGGACACGTACGCCAAGCTCTTCGACGAAGGCGTCGGACTCCCCATCGACCAAGCCCTCACCTACGCCCTCACCGACGGCACGTGAAAAACGTGCTTTGGTGGGCCGACCCCGGGGACCCCACGGTGCGCTCGCGCCGGGTTCTGCTCACGTTGGCCGGTGACTCGCTCTAGGGACCGGGGCTTCGGTCACGAAGATCGTGGCGGATCGGCGGGCCTGCACCGCCTGCATTCGGTCGACTCCCTCGAACTCGTTGCAGAGCAGGAACAGGTGGCGGCCATCGGGACCGCCGAGAGTGGCGGCGAAGCATGGCAGTTCGGTCTCGACACGGTGGGTGATCTCGCCGCCGTCGAGCACCCGGACACACGCGCCTGCCGGAGCGTTCGGATCACCTGTGTGTGCGGCCGTGTCGGCGGTCTGCGTCCAGATCGCCGATTCGGCGTCCACGCAGATGCCGTCCGGGCCCTGCCCCTCGGCCCACACTCTGCGGTCGGTGAGTGCGCCGTCATCCTGGATGTCGAACGCACTGAGCCGGCCGGCGAACGACTCGGCAACGACCAGAGTGGAGCCGTCCGGCGTCACCACCATGCCGTTGGGGAACTCGATGTCGCCGGCCACTTGACGGTAGGTCCCGTCGGACGCGACGAGGTTGATCCAGCCCGGCTTCGGCGTGCCACCACCGATGAAGTCGAAGTCGAAACCGTTGACGTACATGTGGCCGCGCGGATCGATCACGATCTCGTTGCCACCCCGCTCGCAGTGCGTCACCAGGGCTCCGTCCGGCTCCTGGCGGGTGACGGCCGGGCCGGTCGTCACGAGGCGCCCGTCGGGCAGCCAGTCGATCGCCCAGCCCATCTGGGGCGGCCCCTCGGCCATCACCTCGGCTGTGCCGTCCATGTCGACGGCGACGACCTCGCCCGCCCCCCAGTGGGCGAACCACAGCCGGCCGTCGTGCCACCGGGCGGACTCGACCATGGCCAGGCCTGTCAGCAGCGTCCGGGGTGGGGGCAGGTACTCGATCATGGGTCCTCTGTCCTTCCCTCCTGCGGGCCGCATTGGTGGCCCGTCACCGTCTACACGAACGGACGACCACCGAATCGACATCCACGAGCCCAGACGCATCCAGAAACGTCCCGCCTCGCTACGGAGCAGCCGACGAACTACGACGCAGGGGCCCGTGGCGAAGCCCGCACATCAAGGCGACGCCAGCCCCCACACGGGGCATAGGGGCGGAGAAACCCCAGCCCGCACACCAAGGAAACCCCAGCCCGCGCAGGGGCCGTCGCGAAGCCGACACATCAAGGCGACACCAGCCCGCGCAGGGGGCGTGGCGAAGCCGACACATCAAGGCGACACCAGCCCGCGCAGGGGGGGCGTGGGGGCGGAGCCCCCACATCGGGGGTTCCAGGGGGTCGCCCCCTGGACAGAAATGACGAAGGACCAATGGGGAAGCGGCACGCCGCGACCACACTGGTCCCAGGTCCGAAGTGGAGCTGAGGGGATTTGAACCCCTGACCCCCTCGATGCGAACGAGGTGCGCTACCGGACTGCGCTACAGCCCCAAGGACGAGGTAAGGCTAGCAAACATTGGGCACTGCTCGCGCATCGGTTACCTGGTGTTGCCGATCACACCGGATCGGCGACCGTGAGTAAGTCTCCGCTTCCCCCGTGGAGAGCTCGACCGCGTGGCGGGCTCAGGCGGCAGGTCGCCGGGGAGCGGGCTCAGTCGCCGACGGCGCGCTGGTCGGTGTACTGGTCGTAGACCTCTTCCTGTGGCCGCTCGGGCATGGTGATGACCTCGGCGGTGCGCTGGGCCTCGCGGGCGAGGCGGGCCTGCTCCTCCGCGCGGCGGCGTTCGGCCTCCATCGCGCGGAGGCGGGCGTGGTGGCGGGCGCGGCGGCGTTCGGCGTCCACCTTGAAGGCGATGCGCAGCAGCGTCAGGTGGCCGACGAGGAGGACTGACGGGGGCGCGATGAACCACCATGGCGTTACGCCGGCGACGACGGTGGCGACGGCGGTGAGCACCAGCAGGAGGAGACCGACGGTGCGGCGTCGGCGGCGGGCGATAACGGCGGCGCGGCTCGCGCGCCTGCGGGCGGCCTGGCGGGCCTGCGGGGCCGGGACGGGGTGGTCCTCGGGCGGGGCCTCGTCGACGTTGTCGGCGACCTCGGCGGGCGACTCCGTCAGGGTGTCGATGTCCTCGTCGAAGCGGCGCTGCCGGGTCCGGGAACCGTCACGACGGAGCCACATGGGGACCAGAACGATGCCCCAGACGGCTACGATCGCGAGATAGAGGAGTGCGCTGCTCATCAGCCCTCCTCATAGACGCGTCCAGGCCGCAGGCTGACCTCGCAGACGCGCACGCTCACGTCCCGCACGCTAAGACCCACCGTCAGTGGTTGACGAGCATTAGGGGCGGTGTGTCGCGAGATCGGATCGTTCCTGAAGCTTTCCTGACCGAAAGTTTCCGGGCGACATGATCACGCGGTGCGGTGCCCGCCTCAATGGTCTCCGGAGTACGGCTCCGTGAACATCACATTCCGATATCCGCAGCGGCGCCGCGCGATCACGGTGTCAGCGCGGAAAGGCCTGGCGGGTGCTGGCGCGCCAGCGGGCCATGAGGCCGCCGGGGATGTCCTCGGAAGTCAGCGCGTAGCAGATGTGGTCGCGCCAGGCCCCGTCGATGTGCAGGTGACGCCGGCGCACGCCCTCTTCGCGGAAGCCGAGTTTTTCGACGACGCGACGGCTGGCGGTGTTCTCGGGACGGATGTTGGCCTCGACGCGGTGCAGGCCGACGTTGAAGAAGGCGTGATCGACGGCGAGGGCGACGGCGGTCGGCATGACGCCGCGGCCGGCGACGGCCTTGTCGACCCAGTAGCCGATCTGTGCCGAGCGGGCGGACCCCCAGACGATGGCGCCGATGGTGAGCTGCCCGGCGAACGCCCCTTCGTAGGTGACGACCCAGGGCAGGGCGAGGCCGTGCCGCGCCTCGCGCCGCATGGTCTGCACCATGCTGAGGTAGGGGCCGAGGCCGCTGCGGAACAGCGGGGTCTCGGGGTTGGTGGGCTCCCAGGGCCGCAGCCATTCGGCGTTGCGGATCCGCACCTCTCGCCAGGTCGACGCGTCGCGTAGCCGCAAGGGCCGTAGCCCGACCGGCCCCTCGTTCAGGTTGGCCGGCCAACCCCGCATGCGTTCCACACTCCCATGATTCCCCGAGGAAGGGCCTGACGCCATCCTCGTTCAGGGTGTGCGTGGATGGTCGCCGCCGCCGATCTGGTCGACGGCGTGTCTCAGCACCTCGCCGAGCACGGCCATGCCGTCGCGCACCCCGCCCGTCGAACCGGGCAGGTTGACGATCAGGGTACGTCCGGCGACGCCGGCGAGGCCACGGGAGAGGATCGCGGACGGGACCTTCTCGCGGCCTGTGAGCCGGATGGCCTCCGCGATGCCGGGGATCTCGCGCTCGATGACGCGCCGGGTCATCTCAGGCGTACGGTCGGTCGGGGTGAGGCCGGTGCCGCCGCTGGTGACGACGGCGTCGTAGCCCTGGGCGACGGCGTCGCGCAGGACCTTCTCCACCGGCTCGCCGTCGGGGACGACGACGGGTCCGTCGACCTCGCAGCCCAGGTCCCGCAGGAGCCCGGCGAGGACGGGCCCGGAGCGGTCCTCGTAGACGCCGGCGGACGCGCGGTTCGACACGGTCACCGCGAGCGCCCTGATCACCGTCATGGCCGCCGCCAGAGGCCGGTCTTGCCGCCGGTCTTCTCCTCGACGCGTACGTCGGTGATCACCGCTGCGGGGTCGACCGCCTTGACCATGTCGATGAGGGCGAGGCCGGCGACGGACACGCAGGTCAGCGCCTCCATCTCCACGCCCGTACGGTCGGCGGTGCGCACCTGCGCGGAGATCGCCACGCCGTCGTCTTGGACGGTCAGGTCGACGGTGACGCCGTGGATGGCGATCGGGTGGCAGAGCGGGACGAGGTCGGGGGTGCGCTTGGCCGCCTGGATGCCCGCGATGCGGGCGACCGCGAGGGCGTCGCCCTTGGGGACGTTCCCGGCGCGCAGGGCGGCGACGCACTCCGCGGACAGCCGGACGAATCCGGTGGCCGTGGCCGTACGCGCCGAGACCTCCTTGCCGGAGACGTCGACCATGCGGGCGGCCCCAGAGTCGTCGAGATGGGAGAATCCGGTCACGGCAGCTCCAGCACGTCGACGTTGTCCCCCGCCTGGAGGTCGGTGACGTCCTCAGGCACGACGATCAGCGCGTTCGAGGACGCCAGCGAGAACACCTGGTGGGAGCCCTGCCCCTCCGCCGGGACCACCCGGTGATTCCCGTCCTCGTCGACGGAGAGCTCCGCGCGCAGGTACTGCCGCAGTCCCTCTGGCGAGTAGGTGATCGGCACGGCGAGGTAGGCCCGTACGGTCCGCGGCGGCGTGGGCGGGAGGCCCTGTAGCGCGCGCAGCGCCGGTCGGACGAACACCTGGAAGGAGACGTACGCGCTGACCGGGTTGCCGGGCAGGGTGAAGACGGGGACGCGGTCGTCGAGCAGGCCGAAGCCCTGCGGCTTGCCGGGCCGCATCGCGACCTTCTCGAACCGCATGGTCCCCAGCCCGGACAGCACCTCCTTGACGACGTCGCGGGCGCCCATGCTGACCCCGCCCGAGGTGATGATCAGGTCGGCGTAGGCGAGCTGCTCCTCGATCGTGGCGAGCACCTCGCGCGGGTCGTCGCCGACCGTGCCCTGCCGGAAGCCGACGCCGCCCGCCGCGGTGACGGCGGCGGTGAGCGCGAAGCTGTTGGAGTCCCAGATCTGGCCGGGCCCGACCGGGCGGCCGGGCTCGATCAGCTCGCTGCCGGTGGACAGCACGGCGACGCGGGGCCGGGGGCGTACGAGGACGCGGGCCCGGCCGACGGCGGCGAGCATGCCGATCTGCGCGGGTCCGAGCCGGGTGCCCTCCGGGAGGACGGTCTGCCCGGCGGTGACGTCCTCGCCGGCGCGCCGGATGTAGTGGCCGGGCGTGGCGGACCGCCGGATCGTCACCTTGGCGGTGCCGCCGTCGGTCCACTCGACCGGGACGATGGCGTCCGCGCCCCCGGGAAGGGGCGCGCCGGTCATGATCCGGGCGCACAGGCCCGGGCCGATGCCGTACGCGCCCTGGTCGCCGGCGGCGATGTCGCCGACGACCGACAGGGTCACGGGTGATGTCTCGGCCGCGGACGCGACGTCCGAGGCCAGCACCGCGTAGCCGTCCATGGCGGAGTTGTCGAACGGCGGCAGGTCGACGGGTGCGGTGACGGGCTCGGCGAGGACGCCTCCGTATGACTCCGGCAGGGCCAACTCCAGGGGCGGAAGCTCCCGTATCGCCCCCAGGATGTCCGCCAGATGTTCATCTACCTGTTTCATCGTGCTTCGCCACGAACTCGCGCAGCCACGGCAGGAACTCGTCGGCCAGCTCGGGCCGGTCGGCCGCGAACTGCACCACGGTGCGCAGGTAGTCGAGTTTGTTGCCGGTGTCGTAGCGGCGGCCGCGGAACAGCACGCCGTGCACCGGGCCGCCCTCGGAGCGGTCCCGCCGGGCGAGCGTCAGCAGCGCGTCGGTGAGCTGGATCTCGCCGCCCCGGCCGGGCGGGGTCTTCTCCAGCACGTCGAAGATCGCGGGGTCGCAGACGTAGCGGCCGATGATGATCCACCGGCTGGGGGCCTCCCCCGGCACCGGCTTCTCGACGAGGTCGGTCACGCGGACGACGTCGTCCTCGTCGGTCGGCTGGATCGCGGCGCAGCCGTACAGCGACACCTGCTCGGGCTCGACCTCCATCAGCGCCACCACGCTGCCGCCGTGCCTCTCCCGCACCTCCAGCATGCGCTGCAGGAGCTGGTCGCGCTCGTCGATGAGGTCGTCGCCGAGCAGCACGGCGAAGGGTTCGTTCCCGACGTGCCGCTGGGCGCAGTGGACGGCGTGCCCGAGACCCTTGGGCTCGCCCTGGCGCACGTAGTGCACGTCGCCGAGCTCGCTGGACTCCCGCACGGAGGCGAGCCGCTCGGGGTCGTCCTTGGCGCGCAGCGCCTCCTCCAGCTCGTACGCGCGGTCGAAGTGGTCCTCGATCGGCCGCTTCCCACGGCCGGTGACCAACAGGATGTCGTCGAGCCCGGCGGCGACGGCCTCCTCGACGACGTACTGGATCGCCGGCTTGTCGACGATCGGGAGCATCTCCTTGGGCGTCGCCTTGGTGGCGGGCAGGAACCGCGTGCCAAGGCCGGCAGCGGGAACGACCGCCTTGGTGACGGATACGTGGTCGGCCATGACAAGACCCTAACCGTCGATCGGGCCGGTTCAGCGGACGGTCCCCCCGTGCGGCGCTCATCTTCACGGAGATCTCACTCTGATTTCACGGGACAATGGAGACGTGCGCGACATGACCGAGGACAAGACGGCCCTGCGTTCGGATCTGCTGGCGGCCCGCGCCCGCCTCACACCCGACGAACGCACCGCCGCCGGGCGGCTGTTGCGCGACACCGTGCTGACGCTGCCGGAGGCGGAGATGGCCGGCACCGTCGCCGCGTACATCTCGGTCGGCACCGAGCCGGCCACGCAGAGCCTGCTGTTCGCGCTGTGGAAGCGCGGGACGTACGTCCTCGTCCCCCGGCTGCTGCCCGACGGTGACCTCGACTGGGCCTCCTACGAGGGCCCCGAGTCCCTGGAGCCGGGGCGGTTCGGCCTGCTGGAGCCCACCGAGCCCGCACGGGGACCGGAGGCGATCCGCAGCGCCGACCTGGTGATCGTCCCCGCGCTGGCGGTGTCGTCGACAGGTGTGCGCCTCGGGCGCGGCGGCGGCTCGTACGACCGGGCGCTGGCCCGCGTCGCCGAGAGCATCCTCACGATCGCGCCGGTGTACGACACCGAGCTGGTCGACACCCTTCCCGCCGAGCCGCACGATCGGCCGGTACGGGCGGCGGTCACGCCGTCGGGCGGCCTCGTCCGGTTCGCCGGGACGGGGGTCCGACCATGAGCTGGAAGCTGCTCGCGCTCCCGCCTCTCGGCGCCGACCTGATCCACCATGTCTTCGACCCGCTCGGCGCCGACGTCACCGTGCCCGTCGAGCGGAGCCGCGAGGCCCTGCACTCATCGCTGGCCGACGCGGAGCTGGTCGTCGGCGACTTCACCGGCGAGCTCGCGATCGACGCCGCCGCCGTGGCGGCCGCACCGCACCTGGCGTTCGTGCAGATGCCGTCCGTCGGGGTGGACTCGCTCGACGTCGACGCGCTGACCGCCGCCGGGGTGCCCGTGGCCAACACCGCCGGGGCGAACGCCCGGTCGGTGGCCGAATGGGCCCTGAGCGCCGCGCTGGACCTGTCCCGGCAGCTCTCGTGGGCGGACCGGCGCATGCGCGAGGGCGGCTGGCCGCAGTTGGAGGCCGCCGCGCGCGGCTCGGACGAGTTGGCGAACCGCCGGGTCGGCGTGCTCGGCATGGGCGCGATCGGCGCGGAGGCGGCGCGGCTGTTCGAGGCGCTCGGCTGCCAGGTCGCGTACTGGTCGCGGCGGCGCCGGGACACCGGCGTCTACCAGGAGATCGACGACCTGCTGGCCGGCTCCGACATCCTCGTCGTCTGCCTGCCGCGCACTCCGGAGACCGTCGGGTTGCTCGACTCCCGTCGGCTCGCGCTGCTGCCGGCGGGCGCCTTCCTGGTCAACGTCGCGCGGGGCGGCATCGCGCCGGACGCGGACGTGCTCGCCGCGCTCGAGAGCGGCCGGCTGGCCGGGGCGGCACTCGACGTCTTCGACGACGAACCCCTGCCCGCCGATCACCCGCTCCGGCGGCACGAGAACGTCCTGCTGTCCCCGCACGCCGCGGGTTCGACCAGACAGTCGCAGCTGAACATCATCACGGCCGTGATCGACAACATCCGGGCGGCGGTAGAGGGCCGCCCGGTGGCGAACATCGTCAACGGCCTCGACTCACTCATCCACCACCGTTAGGACTCGCGTCCCGGGCCCGTAGGGCCCTGGCCTCGAGCCGACGGCGAACACGCGAACACACATCCGTGGTCGCGCAGTGCAGCGCGACCGCGTTCCCGGAACGTCCCCCGGTCTCCGCACCGGGAGACGCCCTGTCCACCACCTGTGACCGGTTGTGAGAAAGTCCTGATCAAGGGGGTGTCGGTGGAACTCGACCTGTGGCTGCTGCTCGGCTCGGTCGTGGTCATCGCAGCGATCGTGGCGGTGCGCCTGGCGCACCGGAGCGGGCTGCCGAGTCTGCTCCTGTACCTGGCGCTCGGCCTGCTGCTCGGCGAGGCGGGGTTCGGCATCCGCTTCGACAACATGATCGTCGCCGAGAACCTGGGCCTGGCGGCCCTGGTCCTGATCCTGGCCGAAGGCGGGCTCACCACCCGCTGGTCGGCCGTACGGCCGGGAGTGCCGGCCGCGCTCTCGCTGTCGATCGCCGGCACGGCGGTCAGCATCGTGGTCGTCGCGGCGGCGGCGCACTGGCTCGTGGGCATCGAGTGGCGGCTGGCGATGCTGCTGGGGGCGGTGCTCGCCCCGACCGACGCCGCGGCGGTCTTCTCCGTGCTGCGGCGGCTGCCGCTGCCCGAACGCCTGACCGGGGTGCTCGAGGCCGAGTCGGGCTTCAACGACGCGCCGGTCGTCATCCTCGTCGTCGCCCTGAGCTCCCACCACGCGCCGACGCCGCTGCTCATGGTGGCCGAACTGGTCTACGAGCTGGCCGTCGGCGCGGTGATCGGCCTGGTGGTCGGCCGGTTCGGCGCGTTCGCCCTGCGCCGGGCGGCGCTGCCCGCGTCGGGCCTGTACCCGATCGCGGTGCTGTCGCTGACCGTCGGTGCGTACGGCGCGGCGTCGATGGCGCACGCCAGCGGGTTCCTCGCGACGTACATCTCGGCCCTGGTGCTCGGCAACAGCCCGCTGCCGCACCGCCCGGCCACCCGGGGGTTCGCCGAGGGGCTCGCGTGGCTGGCCCAGATCGGGCTCTTCATCATGCTCGGCATTCTCGACTCGCCGCAGGAGCTGCCCGCGCAGATCGGCGCGGCCCTGATCTGCGGCTTCGCGCTGGTGCTGGTGGCCCGGCCGCTGTCGGTGCTGGTCTCCACGCCGTTCTTCGGGATCGGCTGGCGGGAGAAGGCGTTCCTGTCGTGGGCGGGGCTGCGCGGCGCGGTGCCGATCGTGCTGGCCACCATCCCGGCGTCGGCCGGGCTGCCCGGGGCGCATGCGCTGTTCGCGCAGGTGTTCATCATCGTGGTGGTCTTCACCCTGCTGCAGGGGCCGACGCTCGCGTCGCTGGCGCGGGTCCTGAAGGTGACCATCCCCGACCGCGCCCGGGAGATCGACATCGAGGCCGCTCCCCTGGAGGAGCTGCACGCCGACCTGCTGGAGATCCGGATCCCGCCGGACTCTCACCTCAACGGCGTGGAGATCTTCGAGCTGCGCCTGCCCGAGGGAGCGGTGATCACCCTCGTCGTACGGGAGGGCCAGAGCTTCGTGCCGGGCCCCGACACGGCCCTGCAGGCGGGCGACGAGTTGCTGGTCGTGGCCACGAGCGCCGCCCGCCCGGCGGCCGAACGCCGGTTGCGGGCCGTCAGCAGGCGCGGGAAGCTGGCTGGCTGGTACGGCGAGCGGGGCGAAGAGTGAGCATGGGCGCCGGGAATGATTCGACGCCCGGTAGCATTAGCAGTCATTGAGTGAGAGTGCCAGTCCTGAGGGCTGTGTACAGCTAGGAGGAACTCGTGCCGACGTATCAGTACGCGTGCACCGAATGCGGTGAGCCTCTGGAGGTCGTGCAGAAGTTCAGCGACGACGCGCTGACCGAGTGCCCCGCATGCGGCGGGCGTCTGCGCAAGGTGTTCTCCGCGGCCGCGATCGTGTTCAAGGGTTCGGGCTTCTACCGCACCGACAGCCGCAGCGGTGCGACCACCTCGTCCAGCGGTTCGGCGAAGAAGAACGAGCCCGCCAAGGCCGAGGCGAAGAAGGAGTCGACGTCCTCCTCTGAGTCTTCGAGCTCCTCGAGTTCTTCAAGCTCTTCGAGTTCATCTGGTTCGTCGGGCTCGTCGTCCGGCGAGAAGGTCGCCTGACCCCGGCACCGGACGACGCCCCGACGACGGGCCCCGCGGGTCGTGCCGCTCGGTGACCTTCGGCCACTTTCGCCAACCCGCGGAGGGCCCGTCCGGCGTGATCAGCGAACGGCCTGCGGCAGCGGCCGTTCGCCCGCTGCGAGCGGCCGGTCCCCCGCCGCGCGGCCCGGCCACCAGACGCGCCGGCCCATCTGGTACGCCAGCGCCGGCACCACCAGGGACCGGATCAGCAGGCTGTCGAGCAGCACCCCGAAGGCCACCGCGAAGGCCATCTCCACCGTTCCGGTCACCGGCAGGGTCGCCAGTGCCGCGAACGTCGCGGCCAGCACCACCCCGGCCGACGTGATCACACCGCCGGTCACGGTGAGCCCGCGCAGCACGCCGCGCCGCGTGCCCAGCCGCTGGGACTCCTCACGCACCCGCGTCATGAGGAAGATGTTGTAGTCGACGCCGAGGGCGACCAGGAAGAGGAAGATCTGCAGCGGGAACCCCGAGTCGGCGCCCTCGAAGCCGAACACGTGCGTGAACACCAGCCCGCAGACCCCGAGCGACGCGGCGAACGACAGCACCACGGTCGCCATCAGCAGCACCGGCGCGACGACGGCCCGCAGCAGCAGGGCGAGGATCACGAACACGACGGCGAGGATGATCGGGATGATCACCTTGTTGTCGTGCGCGGCGGCACGCTGGGTGTCGAGGTTGACGGCGGTGTTGCCGCCGACCTTGGCGCCCAGGGGCCGTACGGCGGCGCGTAGCCGGTCGACCGTGTCCCGCGCCGCCTGGGTGTCCGCCGCGCTGGACAGCGTCGCCTCGTACTGCTCGTAGCCTCCGAGGGCGGCCGGCGCGCTCACGTCGGACACCCCGGGCGTGCGGGTGATCGCGGCCCTGAGGCCGGGATCGCGCGGGCCGATCACGACCGCCGGGCTGCCGGCACCGGCCGGGAAGTGCCGCGCCATCACCCGCTCGCCCACCACCGAGTCGGGCGTCCCGACGAACTGGCCGGCGTTGGACACCGGGCCGGTCTTCAGCGACAGCATGCCGAACGCCAGCGCCGCGAGCACCAGCACGCCGCCGACCGTGATCACGCGCGGCCGGGCGCTGACGAAGCCCGCGACGCGGGCCCAGACGCCGTGCTCCTTCTCCAGCGCGTCGGGCTCGGCGACGTACCGGACGTCGTACCGGGGTACCGCCGGCCAGAACACGCGGCGCGGCAGGGCCGTGAGCAGGGCGGGCAGCAGTGTGGTCATGGCGACGAGCGCGCAGACGACGCCGACCGCCGCGACCGGGCCGAGGCCGCTGGTGGAGTTGAGCTCGGCGACCAGCAGGCACAGCGTGGCGAGCGTGACCGTGGCGGCGCTGGCGAGGACGGCGGGCCCCGCGCGGCGCAACGCGAGCCGCATCGCCTCGTGCCGGTCCTCGTGCCGGTGCAGTTCCTCCCGGTAGCGGGCGATGAGCAGGAGCGCGTAGTCCGTGCCCACGCCGAAGACCAGCACCGCCAGGATCCCGGTGCTCTGGCTGTTGACGGTGAGCCCCGCCTCGGCCAGCAGGTACACGAGCCCCTGCGACAGCATGTACGCCGAGCCGACCGCGAACAGCGGGACGATCCACAGGAACGGGCTGCGGTACGTCAGCAGCAGCATGACGATCACCACGCCCAGCGTGACGAACAGCAGCGTGCCGTCGATCTCCTTGAAGACCCCGATCAGGTCCGACATCGTGCCGCCCGGGCCGGTCACCCGGACGTCGAGACCCGCGGGCGGGCCGCGCTCGACGACCTTCCGGACCTCGTCGATGGCGGTGAGGACGGCGTCCCCGTCCCCCTGGATCGGGACGAGCAGTTGCATCGCCTCGCCGTCCCGTGCCGTGATCGGGCCGGTCACCGGCCCGATGTGCGGCACGCCCTTCAACCGCTCGGCCGCCGACCGCGCGGACGCCACGTCCTGCGCGGTGACGCCGCCGCGCCGCTCGTACGCCACGATGGTGAGCATCCCGTCCTCGTGGTGCAGCTTCTTCTGCAGCTTGATGACCTGGGTGGCCTCGGCGCCCCCGGGCAGGTAGGCGTCGGCGCTGTTCTTCGTAGCACCCTGCAGCCTGCCTCCGAGGGCGCCGCCGACCATCAGGAGGACGAGCCAGACGGCGAGGACGACCCACTTGGTACGGCGGCCGGCGGGGAGTCCGGCCAGTCGACTGGGCATGGTTCACCTTCCCTGAAACGCGACATGTCGTCTCTGTTTGAGAGAAGATATTACGCGTCTGTCGATCAGACAAGACATATCGCGAGTTCGATATGAGTGGCGGCAGGACCCGGTCGCCGGGAGTTGTCCACAGGCTGTGGGGGCGCTCTCGCGGGGCGGTGCGGCGGGCGGCTAGGGTCCCGCTCATGCATGCAGAGATCGGCGTGATCGGCGGGTCCGGCTTCTACTCCTTCCTCGACGACGTCGAGGAGATCCAGGTCGACACCCCGTACGGCCCGCCCAGCGACTCCATCGCCCTGGCCACGGTGGCCGGCCGCCGGGTGGCGTTCCTGCCGCGGCATGGCCGCGACCACCGCTTCCCGCCGCACAAGATCCCCTACCGGGCCAACCTCTGGGCCCTGCGCTCCCTCGGCGTCCGCCAGGTCGTGGCCCCGAGCGCGGTGGGCTCCCTCGTCCCGGAGTACGGCCCCGGCACGCTCGCCGTCCCCGACCAGCTCGTCGACCGCACCAGCGGCCGCGCGCAGACCTACTACGACGACGGCGCCGTGCACGTCGCGTTCGCCGACCCCTACTGCCCGCGCGGACGCCGCACGGTGGTGGAGGCCGCCCAGGGTGCGGGCTGGCAGCCGGTCGACGACGGCACGCTCGTCATCATCGAGGGGCCGCGCTTCTCGACGCGGGCCGAGTCCCGGTGGTTCGCCGCGCAGGGCTGGACCCTCGTCGGCATGACCGGCCATCCCGAGGCCGTCCTCGCCCGCGAGCTGGCCCTCTGCTACATCCCGGCCTGCCTGGTCACCGACCTCGACGCCGGCGTCGAAGAGGGCGCGGGCGTGACCCACGAGGAGGTGCTCCGCGTCTTCGCGCAGAACGTCGACCGCCTGCGCGACCTCGTCATCGACATCGTCGGCGCGCTGTCCGCCGAGCGCGACTGCCCCTGCCCGAACGCTCTCGACGGTCTCAAGCTCCCCCTCGACCTGCCATGACCAGGGGGTGCGGCCGAGCCGACGGTGGCACCCGAGCCGGCGGGCATCGCGCGGCCGAGATCTTCACTCCCTCAGCCGAGGCGGGCACGCGGGGACGGCACGCCGCGCTCCAACAGGCGCGGCGGCGTGCGGGCGGCGGCCGGCGATGAGAACGCTGCTGAGCCGGCATCGGCGCCTCATCGCCGCGGGGCTCGCGGCCGGTGCGGCGGCGTTCGGCCTGGCCGCCGCCCGCCCGCACCCGCGCGGCGTCCCGGTCCTCGTGGCCGCCCGCGACCTGCCGGCCGGCGCGACGCTGGGTGCCGCCGACGTCGGCGTGCGCGCCCTGCCCGCCCGCGCGGTGCCCGACGGCGCGGTCCGCCAGGCGGCCGGGCGCACCCTCACCGGGCCGATCCGCCGGGGTGAGCCGCTGACCGACGTACGGCTACGCGGCGGCACTCTCCTGGACGGCGCCGACCCCGGCACGGTCGCCATTCCGGTACGGCTCGCCGACGCCGCCGTCGTACGGCTGCTGCACGCCGGCGACCGCGTCGACCTCCTGGCCGCCCGCGCCGAAGGCCCGCTGCCGGCGCGCACGGTCGCGGCCGGAGTCCCGGTGGTCGCCGTGCCCCGGCCCGGCCCGGACCCCGACGAGGGAGCCCTCATCGTGCTGCGCACCGGTCGCGCCCAGGCGGCCGCCATCGCCCGCGCCGCCGTCGACTCCCGCCTGTCGGTCTCGATCGTCGGCTAGTACGACGGTCATGCCGCCTCAGTCGCTGGAGTCGGGAGTGTCCTCCTTGGTGTACTCCCAGTGCCACGGCTCGAAGGGGCTGCTGTAGGCCCACGCCGGGTGGAAGAAGTCGTACGTCTTCGAATTGGCCTGGAGCCAGTTGAACTGCGCGGAGCCCTGGCTCTGCACGCCGCCGCACAGGTCGACGGCGGTGCCCCAACCGTGGTTGCTGTGCCCCGGCACGGCCGCCATGCCGGGCCGGTTGGCGTAGATCCGCTGCTGCTCGGCCAGCGGCCGGTAGGAGTCGGTGAGGCACATCTGCGTGCCGAAATGCGCCTTGTAGGCGGAGTTCAGCTTGTAGAAGGCCAACGCGGCGTCCGCGCGGAGCGACCGGCCGGGCTGCGGCAGCGTGCAGAGGTAGCGCGAGGGGATCAGGCCGTTGGGGAACTTCTTCGCCTCGGGGACGAGGCTCTTCTGGCAGGTGAGCTGCAGCCGGGTGTTGGGATCGAGCTTCTTGAGCGCGGCGGTCAGCTGCGCGGTGATGCGGGAGGAGCGGTCCTTGAGCCCGTTCATCTCCTGCGCGAGCTTCGCCTCCTCGACCGCGTTGTTCGACTGCAGTTCCTGCGCCGACGCGGCCAGTTGCTCGCGTTGCTTCTGCAGGCGGCCCGCCTTGTCGATGAGGGACTTCTGGTCGTTGGTGAGCATCGTCAGGTCGGTCGCCGCGGCCAGCGCGCCGTCAGGGTCGCTGCCCCCGATCAGCCCCGGCACCCCGATGACGCCCGGCTGCTTGTACGCGCTGGCGGCCAGCTGGGCCAGCGGCTCACGGATCTTGTTCAGCTCGGCGCCTGCGGTGCCGAGGTCGGCGAGCGTCGTCTTGAGCTTCGCCTCCGAGGCGTTCAGCGCGTTCTTACGCTCCTGCCAGGCCTTGGTGGCCTTGGACAGCTCGTTCTTGGCCTGTTCGGCCTGCTGGCGCAGGGTTTTGACGCTGTCGGCCGATGGCGATTGGGCCGCCGACGACTGATCCGCAGCGCCCGTTATCAGCAAGAGCACGACCGCCGTGATCGCCGCCATCAGCGCCGCTGACCGAGTGCTTGGCACGCGGAGATCCTCCGGGGGACTGGGGAACTAGTGCGGCGGGACGACGGTACTACAGGTGACGGGGTGCTCCATGCTTTGCCGGAGACCTCAGGGGCGTCCGTGGCCGCCGCCGCGCCGATGTTTGCACAGCTCCCACATCCAGGGCCATTTCTTCAGCTCCGGCGGGCATCGGGTGCCGGAGGAGGGCTGGCCCGCGGTGGGGGCCGGCCGCGAATGCGGGCTCTGCGGCGCGCGTGGGGCCCCCGAGGCGGACTTGGACGCGGGCCGTTCGCTGCGGGAGGCCACGAACTCGCCCCACGTGCGCTGCGCCCGGTCGATCGCGCTCGGGTCGCTCTGCCGCGCCGACGGCGCCGCGGCGGCCGTACGAGACGGGGGCCGGTCGCCCTTCCCACCTCCGTGGAGGACCACGAGGCCGCCGATGAGAAGGGCCGGCACGGCGATGAGGACGGCGATCAGCGTCACGCCGCGGCGAAACGGCAGCAACTCGAACCGTCCCCACAGACGGCTGATGATGGTCGTTCGCGGAGTGTCCGTTGCGTCCTCGTATACGCCATCCACGGGGAGTCAGGGTAGCGAGAAAGAGCCCGCCGAGTAGTCGTATCCGAAGACTCGCACCGCCCGATTCAGGGTCACTTCCTGGCAGACTTACCGAAGTGGGCGATCGCATGACATTTCCGGATCCGGACCGCATGCTGGGATGCCTGCTGGGAGGTGCCATCGGCGACGCGCTCGGCGCGCCGATCGAGGGCCGGCCGATCGCGGAGATCCGGGCGACGTACGGCGATGCGGGGCTGGCCGAGTACAGCGACGCCCGGGTTCGGGCGGGCGCCATCACGGACGACACGCAGATGACGCTGTTCACCGCCGAAGCGCTCATCCAGGCGTCGATCCGGGAGCGTGCCAAGGGCATCGGCGGCGCCGCGCCCGGTCTGCTGCAGGCGGCGTACCTGCGCTGGTTCCGCACCCAGGGCGAGGAGATCCCCGAGCAGGACGTGTACGCCGGAAGCTGGCTGTTCGCCCAGCCGGAGATGCACCAGCGGCGCGGACCGGGCCGGACCTGCCAGGCCGCCCTGCACACGGTCGCCGCCCGGCAGCGCCCCTACGTCCCCGTGGGGAGCGTCGAGGAGCCGATCAACGACTCGAAGGGCTGCGGCGGGGTCATGCGGGCGGCGCCGGCGGGCTTCCCCTTCTCTCCGCGCGTACCGGCGGGCGCCGCCGAATGCCGCCGGGCCGCGTTCGCGATGGGCGTCAGGTCGGCGGCCCTGACCCACGGCCATCCCAGCGGGTACCTGCCGGCCGGCGTGCTGGCCGCGGCCGTGTGGGGCCTGCTGCGCGGCGCCGACCTCGCGGACGCGCTCGACGCCGCCCGTACGGAGCTGGAGACCTACCAGGGACACGAGGAGACCTCGGCGTCGCTGGACGCGGCGATCGCGCTGGCCCGGGAGGGTGACGCGCTCACGCCGGAGCGGCTGGAGACGCTCGGCGGCGGGTGGACCGGCGAGGAGGCTCTGGCCATCGGGGTGTGCGCCGCGCTGGCCGTACGCGACGGCGAGCCCGTCGACGTCGTACGCCGGGCTTTGCGGTGCGCGGTGAACCACTCCGGCGACAGCGACTCGACCGGGTCGATCTGCGGCAATCTACTGGGCGCGCGGTACGGCACGGCCGCGCTGCCCGGCCACTGGCAGTCCGGCGTCGAGCTGCGGCCGATCATCATTCGGATCGCCGCCGACGCCGCCCTGGAGTTCGGTCCCAACTCGCCGGCCGACCCGGAGACCGGCGACGTGCCGATGAACTGGCACGCCCGCGGAGTCTAGGGGAAGGTGCACGTCACCCCTGATGGCAGGACGCAGTGCGTCGGCGTCGGCGTGGCGACGGGCTTGCCAGGGGGGCGCGTCTCAGGCGGCCGTGTCGGCGGGACCTCGGGCCGTGTCGACGTCCTCCGGACGACCGGTGCCCGGTGCGTGCGCTTCGCGGCCGGTGTGGCCCGTGGCGATTCCGACGCCAACGGCGCGGCCGACACGGACGGCTCGAACGGGTTGGACGGCGCGGTCAGCATGGACGCCATGGCGGACGGCATCGTGTCCGCCGTATCGCCCTTCGCTTCGCGACCATGGTGGAAGAGAACGGTCGCACCTACGATGACCAGGCCCAGAGCGGCGATGGACCCGCCGCCGAAGGCGATCCAGCGCAACGCCGATGCCGGCGCTCCCCGCGCGCCGTCCGTGCGCTCTTTGCGTGCTTCATCCCGGTGTCTCCCACTCACGCGAGCAGAGTAGCGATCTTGGGTTGCCTGCGAAGATCGAATCGGCGAACACGCACCCCGCGCGCACCGGGAGGCGTTCCGGCATGACAGGCTTTCCTCGGATTCCCGCGAAGAAGGGTCGTGCGATGGCCGAGACGACGCAGGGACAGACCCCGCAGCCGGTGCTGAGCCCGCTGACCACCGCGGCGGCCTTTCTCGTGGTCACGATCGACCCCGGCGGCGAGCCCATCGCCCGCGAGCTGCTGGCCGACCTTTCCGGGCTGACGCGGTCGGTCGGCTTCCGGGTGCCGGACGGCAGGTTGAGCTGCGTCGCCGGCATCGGGTCGGACGCCTGGGACCGGCTCTTCGGCGGGCCGCGCCCGGCCGAGCTGCATCCCTTCCGCGAGATGCCCGGAGCCGTGCACCACGCCGTGGCCACACCCGGCGACCTGCTCTTCCACATCCGCGCCGCCCGGCCCGACCTGTGCTTCGAGCTGGCCTCCCTGGTCATGAACCGCCTGCGCGGGGCCGTGACGGTGGAGGACGAGGTGCAGGGGTTCATGTTCTTCGACGTGCGCGACCTGCTCGGCTTCGTCGACGGCACCGAGAACCCGGTGGGCCCGGCGGCGAGCGAGGCGGTCCTGATCGGAGACGAGGATCCGGAGTTCGCCGGCGGAAGCTACGTGATCGTGCAGAAGTACCTGCACGACATGGACGCGTGGAACGCCCTGCCGGTGGACGTCCAGGAACGGATCATCGGCCGCACGAAGCTGGAGAACGTCGAACTGGACGACGCGGTCAAGCCGTCGAACTCCCACGTCGCGCTGACCACGATCACCGACCCGGACGGCACCGAGCGCCAGATCCTGCGCGACAACATGCCCTTCGGCAACGTCGGCCGCGGGGAGTTCGGCACCTACTTCATCGGCTACGCCCGCACGCCGGCCGTGACCGAGAAGATGCTCGAGAACATGTTCATCGGCGACCCTCCGGGCAACCACGACCGGATCCTCGACTTCTCGACGCCGGTGACCGGAACGCTGTTCTTCGTGCCGAGCGCCGACCTCCTCGATGACCCGCCTCCCGCCGAAGCCGCCGCCACGACGGACGTCCTCGGGACGGACACCGGCGCGACGGGGGCGGCGTCCGACACGACCCCCGGCAAGCCGAAGATCACGCCCGACGGTTCCCTGGGGATCGGCGGCCTGAACAGGAGCGCGACCCGTTGAACAATCTGCATCGTGAACTCGCACCCATCTCCGCCGTCGCCTGGGCCGATCTGGAGGCCGAGGCCCGGCGGACGTTCGAGCGCCACGTGGCCGGCCGCCGCGTCGTCGACGTCCCGGAACCGGGCGGCGTCGAGCTGTCCGCGGTCGCGACCGGGCACCTGGACCCGGTCGCCGCCCCGGGTGACGGCATCGTCGCGCACACGCGCCGGGCCCAGCCGATCGTCGAGCTCCGTGTGCCGTTCACCATCGACCGGCGCCAGGTCGACGACGTCGAGCGTGGGGCCAAGGACGCCGACTGGCAGCCGGTGAAGGACGCGGCCCGGCGAATCGCGTTCGCCGAGGACCGCGCGATCTTCGAGGGGTACGCCGAGGGCGGCATCGCGGGCATCCGCGCGAGCGCCTCGAACCCTGTGTTGTCCCTGCCGTCCGACGTGCGCGAGTACCCCGAGGCGGTCAGCCGGGCCGTGAGCGCGCTGCGGCTCGCGGGTGTCGGCGGCCGGAATGCGCTGGTGCTGAGCGCCGACGCGTACACCGCCGTCAACGAGACCACCGACCACGGCTACCCGATCCACGAGCACATCGCCCGGGTGCTGGACGGCGAGATCGTCTGGGCGCCGGCGATCGACGGCGCGTTCCTGCTGTCCACGCGCGGCGGCGACTTCGAGCTGTGTCTCGGCCAGGACCTCTCGATCGGTTACCTGAGCCACGACGCGGACACCGTGCAGCTGTACTTCCAGGAGACCTTCACCTTCCTCGCCCACACCGGCGAGGCTGCCGTCGCGCTGACCGCTTAGGTCCTGTCTCGACGTCCCCGTCCGTGGCCGACTCGAGCCGTCTCCCCGTCGTCCGCGCTCAGTCCTGCCCGTCTTGATGCGTGCGCGTCTTGCACTTCCGCGGCGATTTGCGCAGCCCGGGCGGGCAGTCGGGCGACGCAGGGGCGGTGGTCGGTGTCGTGCGCGCCGGGGACGGCTGCCCACTCGCCGAGGGCCGCGTCGACACGGTCCGGACGGCAGGGGCCGGAGTCCGCTCGCGCAAAGACGACCCCACCCGCGGCGAGACGCTGGTCGCGGACGTCGCGGGCGGCGTCACCCTGGCCGCCTCTCTGTTCGACCCGCCGCTTCCGGCAAAGAGGGTGATCATTCCACCGATGACCAGGACGAACGCGGCGATGATCCCGCCGACGAGCACCATTCGCCGGCGCGGGGCACCCGCCGTCAGCGCGCTCAGTCGCCGGACGACGACTGTGCGCATTTCGCCCCTTTTGTCCCGATGTCGCCCACTCACGCGAGCAGATTAGCGGTGTTTAATCACTCATACGGTCACTAGGGCGAGGATGATCGGTTTTGGGCGAGCGAGGCGGCGGTCACCGTACAAACCGCCGAACAAAACGGGTACGGCACCTTGAAAGCGAACGAACGAAGGGAGGCGGGTGATGGGGATCGTGTCGCCCGGGTTCCACGGCCGGCGGCGGGGAGTGGGCGTGAAGCTGCCCCCCGGCCAGTACCTCACCGAGGACTTCCCCGTTCTGTCGGCCGGTCCCACCCCGCGGATCCGGACCGAGGACTGGGAGTTCACGGTCACCACCGAGACGGGCCAGGAGCACCGCTGGACCTGGCAGGAGCTCATGGCGCTGCCCAGCGAGACACCCACGGTGGACATCCACTGCGTCACCAAGTGGTCGAAGCTCCGCACCACCTGGGAGGGCGTGTCCCTCGACACCGTGCTGGAGGACGTCGACACCGCCGCCGACTACGCCCTCGTCCACTCGTACGGCGGCTACACCACGAACCTGCCGCTGGAGGACCTCCTCGACGGCCAGGCGTGGATCGCGTACCGCTACGACGGCGAGGACCTGGCGCCCGAGCACGGCGGCCCGGCCCGGCTGGTGGTGCCGCACCTGTACTTCTGGAAGTCCGCCAAGTGGGTGCGCGGCATCACGCTGATGGACGAGGACGAGCCGGGCTTCTGGGAGACCGCCGGCTACCACGACTATGGGGACCCATGGCGCGAGCAGCGGTACCAGGGCGACTGAGCTGGCGGGTCGCCCGGCTCGCCGAGGCGCGGGCGGAGACGGCGACGGCCCGCACGCTGGTCTTCGACACGCCCGGATGGCCGGGTCACCTGGCCGGTCAGCACGTCGACGTGCGGCTCACCGCCGACGACGGCTACACGGCCCAGCGCAGCTACTCCCTCGCCGCGCCCGCCGACGGCGACCGCGTCGAGCTGACCGTCCAGGACGTCCCCGACGGTGAGGTCTCCGCCTACCTCACCGAGGGCCTGTCCGTCGGCGACCCGGTGGAGATCCGCGGGCCCGTCGGCGGGTGGTTCGTCTGGCGGCCCGCCGACGTCGCGCCGGTGCTGCTCGTGGCGGGCGGCTCGGGCATCGTGCCGCTGATGGCGATGCTCCGGGCGCGCCGCCAGGCGGGCAGCCGTACGCCCTTCCGGCTCGTCTACTCGGTACGGACGCCCGCCGACCGGTACTACGCGGCCGAGCTGCGCCGCCCCGACCCCGGCCTCGACGTCACGTACGTCTACACCCGGGAGGTGCCGGAGGGCTGGTCCCGACCACCCGGGCGGCTCACCGTCGCCGACCTGAACTCCGGCGGATGGCCCGCCGACTTCGCGCCGGACTGCTTCGTCTGCGGGCCCACCGGGTTCGTCGAGACCGCCGCCGACATCCTCCTGTCCCTCGGCCACGACGCACACAAGATCAAGACCGAGCGATTCGGCCCGACTGGAGGCTGACGTGATCGACGACTACGAGGACGGCAACGCGCTCGCCGGCCCGCTGAGCGAGATCTTCACCTTCGACGTCACCACGGCGGACACCCGGTGCGCGAGCTGCGGCCGTACGGGCCCGGTCGCGGACCTGCGGGTTTACACCCACGCGCCGGGGCTCGTCGCCCGCTGCCCCGGCTGCGAGGAGGTGGTCCTGCGCATGGTCCGCACGCCGACGGCGGCCTGGCTCGACCTGCGCGGCAGCGTCGCCCTGCGGATCCCGCTGGACTGACCGGCCTCAGGCTCCCCGTCAGGCGCCGACGGGAATCGTCGGGGAGAACCTCACCGGCAGCGAGGTCAGGCCGCGGACCCGGAAGGACGGCCGCCATTCGAGCTCGCTCGGCGGCACCGCCAGGCGTACGTCCGGAAGGCGGTCCAGGAGGACCTCCACGGAGGTCTGGGCGATGACCTGACCGAGTTCCGGCGCCGGGTAGGGGCAGCTGTGGTCGCCGTGGCCGAAGGAGAAGTGGGCGTGGTTGCTCTCCGCGCCGGTGCCGAGGTCCGGGTGTACCAGGGGGTCGGAGTTCCCGCCGGCGAAGCAGACGACGAGGGCGTCGCCGGCGCGGAGCTGCCGGCCGCCCAGCATGGTGTCGCGGGTCACCCAGCGGAAGGTGTTCTGGGCGGGCGACTCCTCCCACATGACCTCGTTCATCGCCTGACCCACGCTGCGGCGCCCGCCCGCGAGGGTCAGGGAGAACCGGTCGTCGACCAGCATGAGCCGCAGCGTGTTGCCGATCCAGTTGGCCGTGGGGTCCTGGCCGGCGATCGTCATGATGAGGAGGTCCTGGGCGAGTTCGTCATCGGACAGGCCGGCCGGGTGGTGGACCATCCGGGAGGCGACGTCCGGCCCGGGCTCGGCGCGCTTCAGCTGGACGAGCCCGCCCAGAGTCGCCGCGAACCGCTGGTACGCCTCGAGCGAGCCCTCCCCGCCGTCGATGATGGCGATCACGTCCTCGGCGGCACTGGGCACCTCGGACTCGGGCAGGCCGAACATCCCGGCGAGCGCCAGGATCGGCATCCGGTTCGCGAACCGGGCCAGGAGCTCGGCCTCGTCGGCGAGGCAGAACTCATCGATGAGCCCGTCGGCGATCCGCTCGCACCGGGACCGCAGCTCGAACTGGTCGACCTCCGCCATGGCGTCGGTCATCACCTCGGCCCGCCGCTGGTGGGCGGCCCCTTCGCTGAACAGGATCGATCCCGGCTGGTAGCCGACGAGGACCATGAGGGGCCAGTCCGACGGGACGTTCGGCCACTGGTTCCAGCGGCGCGAGTCGCGGGCGAACATCACCGAATCGTTCAGCGCCTGGTGGACCTCCCGGTAGCCGACCACGAGCCACGCCGGCACGTCCCCCTCGAGCAGAACCGGCACGACCGGTCCGTGCTCCTCCCGCAGCTCGCCGTAGAGCCGAGCGGGGTTCTCCATGTCGTACTGCGACCCGTACAGCCGCACGGCGCCCGGCGGAACCGGGGACGGCGGCCCCAGGGGCCGGATCGTCGCGTCGGCGGTCGGCTCGGCCTCGGTCATTGATGGCCTTTCCAGCCCGGGAGGTCGGTCGGGGTTGGTTGGTCGGGAGAGATACGAGGTCGGTCGGGGTCGGTTGGTCGGGAGAAATACAGCATGATTAGAGCCCGGCGGTGACCGGCGCCGGGGACTTTCACGGGTGGTGGGTCAGGGCCCGGTGGCGACCGAGGCCGGGGCGAACGTGACGGGCAGCGAGAGCATGCCGCGGATCTGGAACGACGGCCGCCAGGTCAGCTGCTCGGCGGGCACCGCCAGGGTCACGTCCGGGATCCGGTCGAGGAGCACCTCGACGGCGGTACGGGCGATGACCTCGGCGAGTTCCGGCGCCGGGTGCGGGCACCCGTGGCTGCCGTGCGCGAAGGTCAGGTGCGCGTTGTTGGCGGGCACGCCGGCCACCGAGGCGGGCCGGACGTACGGGTCGGCGTTGGCGCCGGCGATGCCGAGGATGAGCCCGTCACCGGCCCGGATGTGCCGCCCGCCCAGCTGCGTGTCACGGGTGGCCCAGCGCCCGAGGCTGTTCTGCACCGGGGTGTTCTCCCACATCACCTCGTTGAGCGCCTGGCCGACGCTCTGACGGCCACCGGAGAGGGTGAGGGAGAACCGGTCGTCGGTCAGCATCAGCTGGAGGGTGTTGCCGATCCAGTTCGCCGTCGGTTCCTGGGCCGCGAGCGTGAGGAGGAGCACGTCGAAGAAGAGCTCCTCGTCGGTGAGGCCCGCCGGGTGGGCCAGCATCCGGGAGGTGACGTCCGGGCCCGGCTCCGCGCGCTTCGCCCCGACGAGGCGCTGCATCGTGCCGGCGACCCTCTCGTAAGCCGGGATGGCCGCCTCGCCGCCGTCGAGCGAGGTGACGAGGTCCCGTGCGACGTCCCCGACCTCGCCGACGGAGAGGCCGATGAGCCCGGCGATGGCCATGACCGGCATCGAGTAGGCGTACTGCGTCATGAGCTCGGCCTTGCCGCTGCCGGCGAACTCGTCGATCAGCGCGTCGGCGATCTCCTCACACCGGGCGCGCAGCTCGAACTGGTCCACTCCGGAGAGGGCGTCGCTGATGGCGTCGACCCGGCGCTGGTGGGCCGGCCCCTCGCCGAACAGCACCGACGACTGGTAGGCGGTGTACTGGATGAGCGGCCAGTCCGGCGGGACGTTCGGCCACTGGTTCCAGATGCGCGGGTCGCGCGCGAACAGCTGGGGGTCGCTGAACAGCTGGTGCAGCTCCCGGTATCCCATCACCAGCCACGCGAAGATGTCGCCCTGGAGCAGCGCCGGCACGACGGGCCCGTACTCCCGCCTGAGCTCCCGGAACAGCGCGGCCGGGTCCTCCTGGTAACGCGGCCCGTACAGCGGGACGGCGTCGGGCGGGACCGGGGACGGCGGGCCCAGGGGACGGTTCGTCGGGTCGTTCGGATCGAGCTCGATCATGGGGCTTGCCTTCCGGGGCTGAGGGTCGTCCAGTGCGGGCGGCTGGGCGTGGCTTAGTGGATCAAGACCCGGCGCCGGGGAGAGAGGATGCCACGGATCACGACCTCGTGGCGGGCACCGGGGAGAACTTCACTGGCAGAGAGAGCAATCCGCGCATCTGGAAGGACGGCCGCCAGGTCAGGTCTTCGGCGGGCACCGCGAGGATCACGTCCGGAATGCGGTCGAGGAGCACCTCGACGGCGGTACGGGCGATGACCTCCGCGATCTCCGGCGCCGGGTGCGGGCACCCGTGGCTGCCGTGCGCGAAGGACAGGTGCGCGTTGTTGACCGGCGCGGCTCCCTGCGAGGCGGCCCGGATGTACGGGTCGGCGTTCGCGCCGGCGAGGCCGAGGAGAAGCGCGTCACCGGCCTGGATCTGCCGCCCGCCCAGCTGCGTGTCCCGGGTCGCCCACCGCCCGAGGCCGGCCTGCACCGGCGCGTTCTCCCACAGCACCTCGTTGAGCGCCTGCCCGACACTGCTGCGACCGCCGGAGAGGGTCAGGGAGAACCGGTCGTCGGTCAGCATCAGGTGCAGCGTGTTGCCGATCCAGAGCGCCGTCGGTTCCTGTCCGCCCATCGCCACGAGGAGCAGGTCCGCGGCGAGTTCCTCGTCGGTGAGGGCCGCCGGGTGGGCCAGCATCCGGGAGGCGACGTCCGGGCCCGGCTCGGCACGCTTGGCCTCCAGCAGAGTCTGCATCGCGGCGACGAGCCGCCCGTAGGCCGCCGCGGCATCCTCTCCGCCATCGAGCGCGGCGACGGCGTCCCGGGCGACGCCATCGATCTCGGTCGTCGAGATGCCCATCATCCAGGCGACGGTCATCACCGGAATCGAGTAGACGTACTGCGTCATGAGCTCGGCCGCGCCGCTGCCGGCGAAGCCGTCGATCAGCGCGTCGGCGACCTCCTCACACCGGGCGCGCAACTCGAACTGGTCCACTTCAGAGAGGGCACCGCTCATCGCGTCGACCCGGCGCTGATGGTCGGGCCCCTCACCGAACAGGATCGACGGCTGGTAGGCGACGAACGTCATGAGCGGCCAGTCGGGCGGGATGTTCGGCCATTGGTTCCAGATGCGCGAGTCCCGGGCGAACAACTGCGGATCGCCCATGAGCTGGTGCAGCTCCCGGTATCCGATCACCAGCCACGCGAACACGTCGCCTTCGAGCAGCACTGGCACGACCGGCCCGTGCGTCCGCCGCAACTCGCTGAACAGCTCGGCCGGGCTCTCCTGGTATCGCGGGCCGTACAGCGGGACGGCGTCCGGCGGGATCGGGGACGGCGGGCCCGGGAGGTGGTACGTCGGGTCGAGCTCGGTCATGGGGTGCCTTCCGGGGTGGTGAAGGTCGTCCAGTGCGGGCGGCTGGGCGTGGCTTAGTGGATCAAGACCCGGCGCCGGGGAGAGAAGATGCCACGGATCACGACCTCGTGGCGGGCACCGGAGAGAACTTCACCGGCAGAGAGAGCAATCCGCGCAACTGGAAGGACGGCCGCCAGGTCAGTTCTTCGGCGGGCACCGCGAGGATCACGTCCGGGATGCGGTCGAGGAGCACCTCGACCGCCGTACGGGCGATGACCTCCGCGAGTTCCGGCGCCGGGTGCGGGCACCCGTGGCTGCCGTGCGAGAAGGACAGGTGCGCGTTGTTGGCCGGCGTGGCTCCCGGCGAGGCGGCCCGCACGTACGGGTCGGCGTTGGCGCCGGCGAGGCCGAGGATGAGCCCGTCACCGGCCTGGATGTGCCGCCCGCCCAGCTGCGTGTCGCGGGTCGCCCACCGCCCGAGGCTGTTCTGCACCGGCGCGTCCTCCCACAGCACCTCGTTGAGGGCCTGGCCGACGCTCTGGCGGCCGCCGGAGAGGGTGAGGGAGAACCGGTCGTCGGTCAGCATCAGCTGGAGGGTGTTGCCGATCCAGTTCGCCGTCGCTTCCAGGCCCGCGGTCGCGACGATCATCAGGTCGGAGGCGAGTTCCTCGTCGGTGAGGGCCGCCGGGTGGGCCAGCATCCGGGAGGCGACGTCCGGGCCCGGCTCCGCACGCTTGGCCTCCAGGAGGCGCTGCATCGCGGCGACGAGCCGGCCGTAGGCCTCCACGGCGCCGTCGCCGCCGTCGAGCACGGCGATGGCGTCCCGGGCGACGACCTCGATCTCGCCGGTCGGGATGCCGACCATTCTGGCGACGGCGATCACCGGCATGGAGCGGGCGTACTGGGTCATGAGCTCGGCCTGGCCGCTGCCGGCGAAGCCGTCGATCAGCGCGTCGGCGATCTCCTCACACCGGGCCCGCAGCTCGAACTGGTCCACGCCGCCGGCGGCGTCGCCGATGGCGTCGACCCGGCGCTGGTGGTCCGGCCCCTCACCGAACAGCACCGACGGCTGGTAGGCGATGAACGCCATGAGCGGCCAGTCCGGCGGGACGTTCGGCCATTGGTTCCAGATGCGCGAGTCGCGGGCGAACAGTTGCGGATCGCTCAGGAGCTGGTGCAGCTCCCGGTATCCGATCACCAGCCACGCGAAGACGTCGCCTTCGAGCAGCACCGGAACGACGGGCCCGTGCGTCCGCCGCAGCTCACGGAACAGCTCGGCCGGGTCCTCCTGGTAGCGCGGCCCGTACAGCGGGACCGCGTCCGGATGCTCGGCGAGCACCTGCCCAGGCTCCGGCGGCGGCTGGGTCATGGGGCGCCTTCTGCCGCGGTGGAGAGGGCGTACAGGTGGTTCACGAGAGTGATCAGGACCTTCTTGCTCGACTCGCGCTCGCGGGCGTCGCAGTCGATCAGCGGGACGTCCGGGGACAGGTCGAGCGCCTGCCGGATGTCCTCCAGGTTGTGCGCCGGTCCGCCGAAGTCGTTGCGCGCGACGATGAACGGCATCCCGTGGTGCTCGAGCCGGTCGATGGCGTACCAGGAGTCCTGGACCCGCCGGGTGTCGACGAGCACGACCGCTCCGAGGGTGCCGGAGAACAACCGGTCCCACAGGAACCAGAACCGCTGCTGCCCCGGAGCCCCGAACAGGTAGAGCACCATCTGGTCGTTCAGGCTGATCCGGCCGAAGTCGAACGCGACCGTGGTCGTGGTCTTGTCCTGCACGCCGCCGGCGTCGTCGATGCCGACGCCGGCGCGGGTCATGACCTCTTCGGTGCTCAGGGGCCGGATCTCACTGACCGATCGGACCATCGTCGTCTTGCCCACGCCGAAGCCACCGACGATCACGATCTTCAGTCCGTTGCTGGCGGTGCTCCGCAGCGGCGTACTAGTGACCCGATCAGAGCTTTTCAAGTCCAAGGAGCACCTGCTTCAGGATGGCGGGGTCGGGGAGTTTGGTCTTGGCGGGGGCCGCGGTCGGGTGGCGAGCGGTGATCCGGCCGGTGTCGAGCAGGTCGCACAGGAGGATCTTCACCACGCTGACCGGCAGTCCGAGATCCGCGGCGATCTCCACGACCGCCATCGGGTTGGTGCACATTCGGAGGATCCTCACGTGCTCGGACTGCATGCCCGGAGCGGGATCGCACTCGCTGACGATCAGAGAGACCAGGTCGATGGAGCTCTCATCGACCTGGCTACGCCCGCCCGTGACGATGTAGAGCCGGTCCGGGTCCTCTCTGTCGACTGGCCGTGACGTCATCGCGCGGCGCTGCCCTGCTGCGGCTGCCGGGGAGCGGCGACCAGGTACTCGCCGAGCTGCTCGACCAGCTCGTGCATGTTGTGCCCGATCACGCCGACGTCGGCCTCATCGCTCGCGATGACGGCGAGGTGGGCCCCTTCGCCCGCCTCGACGATGAACAGCAGCCCGCCGTGGAACTCGGTCATCGACTGGCGGAGCCCGCCGCTGCCGTCGCCGAACTCGGCGGAGGCACCGTACGACAGGGCCTGGATGCCCGAGGCGATGGCGGCCAGCTGGTCGGCCTGGTCGACGGAAAGGCCGTACGTGTGGCAGAGCTTCAGCCCGTCCTTGGACAGCACGATGGCGTGCCGGCTCTCGGGCGTCCTCTCAAGGAGGTTCTCCAACAGCCAGTCGAGATCGCGGTCTGTGGTCTTCATAGGTTGTTCGGGGCGGTGGTCCTGGCGCGGGCGCCGGAGACTCGTCCCCTGCCTCCAATCTCTTGTCGTGTCATTCCGGCCTGGCAGGGCGAGCCCGGCGTTCAGGCCTCATCCGTGTCGGAGGCGGGCGCGTCATCGCTCGTACGCTGGCGGCGTCCGGCCTCGCGGAAGGCGCTGAACCTGGCTGCGGGGTCGGACGCGGGCTTCGCGGATCGAGGCTTCGGTTCCTCGGCCGGCTCGGAGGACGCCGCCGCGAGCGTCTGTCCCCTGCGGCGCTTCGGCAGTCCGGCGATCATCTCGTCACTGGTCGTGGTGCTCTCGCTTTCGGCCTCGACGATGTTGAGCGGCCCGGTCGTCACCGCGATGTCCTCGTCCGCGCCGACGGGCGCCGCGGCCTCGACGGGAACGTCCACCCGCGTGGCGACGGCGCCGACCGGCTCGGGAATGGCCAGATCGCCCGGGACGGCGTCCAGACCGGTCCGCTCGGCGACGCCCTGACGGATACCCGTGCCGACGGTGCGCGGCGCGCCCTCGACGGTCACCAGCGCCTGCGTGATCAGCTGCCGCGGGATCATGACGACCACGCCGGTGCCGCCACGGGAGGACGGGCGGAAGGAGACGGTCAGGCCGTGCTTGCGGGCGAGGCAGCCCACCACCGCGAGGCCGAGACGTGTACCGGACAGCGTCGTCAGGTCGAGGGACTCGGAGGAGACGGCCCGCTCCGCGCGCTCCAGCGCCGCGGCGCTCATGCCGAGGCCACCGTCCTCGATCGTGACCACGATGCCCGCGTACACCTCTTCGACGTACACGTGGACCTCTTCGGAGGGCGGCGAGAAGCTCGTCGCGTTGTCCATCAGCTCGGCCAGTGCGTGCATGACGCCTTCGGCGGCGTATCCGGCGACGGCGACGCTGCTGGTGGAGTGCGTCCGCACCCGCTGGTAGGCGCTGATTCGGCCAACGGCGCCGCGCAGGATGCTCTCCATCACGATCGGCTTGGTCCAGCGGCGGCCCGAGCGGGCGCCGGTCAGCACGGCGATGCTGTCGGCGAGGCGGCTGGCCTGCGCGGTCGCGTGGTCGACCTTGAGCAGGTCGCCGAGGACCTCCTCATCGTGACGGTTCTCCATCTCGCGCAGGTCGGCGAGCATGCTCGTGGCCAGCGCCTGGACGCGGCCGGCGGCGTTCGCACAGGCCGTCATCGCGGCCGCGCGCATGCGCTCTCCCCGCCCGACCTCGTCGACGAGGGTGCGGAGGATGCGCCGGTGGGTGGCGTCGCCGGGCTGTTCGACCGCGGACATGGCCGTGTCGGTGGACGCGCCGTCGCGCAGCCGCTTCACCACGGCGGGCAGCGTCTGGTCGGAGAGCCGGCCGAGGTCCGACTCCATCACGCCCATCCGGTCGCGGAGCAGGCGGGCGGTCTGGAGTCCGTAGGCGGCGAGCGTGAGCGCGACGCAGATGACGAGCGCGGCGACCCCGGTGTAGGCGGCCACGACCGCGCGGTCGGCGGCGGGGACCGAGGCCGTCGCCACCAGGCAGCCGCCCCCGGTGACGATCACCGCGGCCAGCAGGACGAGCAGGGCCCGGTCCATCGGCGGGCGCTCGGCCCGCTCGTGGGTTGGAACGTTTGCTGACATGAATCAGGTCCTCGTCGGCGGTTGGATCGGAACGGGGTCATCCGGGAGCCATGGGCCGGTCCACCCGCAACGAACGGGGACGTCCGACCGCACTCACCAAATAGTCGGTAAATCGGCGTGAGCGCGCCGTTCGGCGCGGAAGGCGGCGACGTCCTCGGCGGAGCGGCGCACGAAGAGGCGACTAGAGCGGCAAGAAGTGAAACCGATTCGCTTTTGCCGACTCACGCATTCGTACGTCTCTATCTCGATCCCCTCGCCTCAGCCGCGATGTTCGTCCTGGTTCGGGCAGGAGCCAGGTCGCGCATGGGAGGGAAATAGTAGTGGTTCTGTAGTTCTGGCGGGACGTTTTGTCACTTTTACTGGCATTACCCTGCTTTGCGGCTCCGGCACGCGCGAACGGTCTCCGCGGGGACCCCGAGTCCCTGCGGAGACCGTCGGCGGTCAGGCCGGCGTCAGCCGGTGACGGGAAGGTTGCTGGGGACGGGGGTGGGCTTGGGCGCCTGGCTCGGCGGGGTGGTGGGGCTACCGGGAGCGGTCGGGGTGGGGACCGGGGTCTCGGTCGGGCCGCCGGGCGGGGTCGTGGGCGTGCCGCCGGTACGCGCGCAGGTGGCGGAGGAGATGCTGATGGTCTGGGCGTCGGTGAGGCGGACCTCGATGGCGGTGACGGTGAGGCTGCCGTCGGGGTTGCGGACCTGCTTGTTGAGCGTGACTCCGACGGTGCCCAGTCCTTGGACGGGGACGTTCAGGGCGCTGTTGGGCGCGGCGTAGGCGGCGAGCCGGTGGTTGCCGATGCGTGCGTCGGCCAGGGTGGAGGTGCCGGTGCCGCCCTTGCAGGTGGCGGTGACGAGGTGGGCGGTCAGGGCGGCCTTGGCGATGCTCAGGTCGACCACGCTGGCGCGGGCGGAGGCGGGCTTGGCGGTGACGTGCAGGACCTTGACGTCGATGAGGGGGTTGGCCGGCAGGCTCACCAGGCTCTTGTCGGCGGTGGCGGTGACCGCGGGGGTCTGCGGGATGTTGACCAGACCGGTGGCGGCCAGGCCATAGGCCGAGCCCGTCCCGGCGGTGGCCGAGGCGGTGCCGGTCAGGGCCAGAGGCGCGGCCAGCGCACCGGCGATGACCGCGGTAGTGGCGGCCAGACGTGTCGAACGCACGAGTGAAACTCCTTCGATGCGGAAAAGGCATGCCACAGTGCCCGGACGGGCCGTGGCGAGGACCGGGCGCGATGCCCGGGATTAGATGGCCGGCGGGCCGGATATCGGACCGCCGCCGACCGCTCCGGCCGGGCGGAGAGACTGATCCGCTCCGGCGGTGAGATCAGGCCGTGACGACGACCGGCGTGCCGAGGGGTACCTCGGACAGCTTCGTCAGGGCGTCCGCGGGTACGCGGACGCAGCCGTGCGTGACCGCCTTGCCGAACACCGACGCGCTCGGCCAGCCGTGGAAGGCCACCGTGCCGGGGCCGCCGCCGAAGGTGTCGAGCGTCTCGGAGTGCGCCCCGACCGGCAGGATCAGCGGGCTGAAGGTCTTCTTGGCGGGCGCGAGTGAGGCCAGCAGGAACGTCCGCCCGACGGGAGTCGGCGTCTTGGCGGCGCCCACCGCGACGGTCCAGTTGCCGAGCTTGTGGCCGGACTTGGTGAGCGTGAGCGTGCGCGCCGAGGTGTCGACCTTGATGAGGTACGGGCTGCGGGCGGTGTCCAGGCCGACCTTCCCGGTGGGGATCCAGCCGGTGGAGCGGTTCGGCCGGCTGGGCAGCAGCACCTGGTCCCAGCCCGGCTTCGTCGCGACGACCGGGACCCAGGTGGGGCTGCCGAGCTGGGTGCTGGGCAGCGCGGCGACCGGCGGCCCCCCGGCCGTGGCCGAGACCGGCACGGCCGCCTTCGGGTGCACCACCGCGCCGTCGGTCGCGGCGGCGGCGGTGTCCTGGCCGAGGCCTTTCACGGTCGTGTAGGTCGTCGTCTGCGGAAGCTTCCCGATGGATGGTGCCGCCTTGTCGCCGGCCTGCGGCGACGAGTGGCTCTTGCCACAGCCCGTCGCCGCCATCGCGACGGCCGCGATGACCACGGCGGCCGTCGTCAGACTGCGCGCGTCCATCGCCGCGTACGGCACTGCCGCACGGCCGCGACGGGCGCGGTTGGAACGATCGGTCACGAATACTCCAGGAGATCGTGATTCAGGGGGGAGGCGAGCGGGGGATCTCGCGAGACCGTTATCTCGGAGGGAAGCCAAATAACTACCACAGGTAACGATGGGTACGTGGGTGACTCTGGATAATCAGTTGGCAACAGATGCCGACATGAGTCGACGTGGAGAGATGACGCTGGATATCGGCACCATCACCGTACGGTGATAAAGACCTCACCTCGGGCGGCGTGTCCGTAACCCGTCGCCCAGCGCGGCGGGCCCATCACGTATCGCATGTCCGGCCGCGGACCGAGGTGGGACCGGCCCGGCCCGGCCAGCGGAAGCCTCGTCCGGAAAGCGATGAGCTGGAATGATTCGGGCTATGAGCATGCCCATCCTGATGACGGTCGACGATGATCCCTCGGTCTCCCGTGCCGTCGCCCGTGACCTGCGGCGACGTTACGGAACCGACTACCGCGTCGTCCGGGCAGACTCAGGTGCCGACGCCCTGGACGCCCTGCGCGAGATCAAGCTGCGCGGCGACGCGGTCGCCGCGATCCTCGCCGACTACCGAATGCCGAACATGAACGGCATCGCCTTCCTGGAGCAGGCGATGGACCTGTTCCCGCACGCCCGGCGCGCCCTGCTCACCGCTTACGCCGACACCGACGCCGCGATCCAGGCGATCAACGTCGTGGACGTCGACCACTACCTGCTCAAGCCCTGGGACCCCCCGGAGGAGAAGCTGTACCCGGTGGTGGACGCGCTGGTGGAGACCTGGCACGCCGTCGGCGACCGCCCGGTCGAGGAGACCAAGCTCATCGGGCACCGCTGGTCGCGGCCGTCGTATGAGGTGCGCCAGTTCCTGGCCCGCAACTCGGTCCCCTACCGGTGGTACTCCGTCGACGAGCCCGAGGCCTGCCGGCTGCTGGACGCGGCCGGCGCCACCCAGGAAGAGATCCCGGTGGTCATCACGCCGGACGGCAAGGCGCTGCGCGCCCCGACCGGCTCGGAGATCGCCGCCGCCGTCGGGCTGTCGACCGAACCGGCCGCGGAGTTCTACGACCTCGTCGTGATCGGCGGCGGTCCCGCCGGGCTGGGGGCCGCCCTGTACGGCGCGTCCGAGGGCCTGCGGACCGTCCTGGTCGAGAAGAAGGCCACCGGCGGCCAGGCCGGGCAGAGCTCCCGGATCGAGAACTACCTCGGCTTCCCCGACGGCGTCTCCGGCGCGCAGCTCACCGGCCGCGCGCGGCGGCAGGCGCTGAAGTTCGGCGCCGAGGTGCTCACCGCCCGCGACGTCGTCGGGCTGACCGTCCGCGGCTCGGCCCGGGTGATCACGTTCGGCGACGGCTCGGAGATCGCCACGCACGCCGTGGTACTGGCGACGGGCGTGTCCTACCGGGCCCTGCAGGCGGAGGGCATCGAGCGCCTCACCGGCCGGGGCGTGTACTACGGCTCCGCGTCGACCGAGGCCCAGTCCTGCAGCGGCGAGGACGTCTACATCGTCGGCGGGGCGAACTCCGCCGGCCAGGCCGCGGTGTTCTTCTCCCGCTACGCCCGGACGGTCAACCTCCTCGTACGGGGCCCGGCCCTGGAACGCTCGATGTCGTACTACCTGATCGAGCAGCTCCGGGCCATCGACAACGTCCGGGTCCGGGTGTGCACCACGGTCGAGGCCGTGGAGGGTGAGGAGCATCTGGAGCGGGTGACGCTGCGCGACGCGAGCACCGGCGCCACCGAGACCCTGCCGACGAACCACCTGTTCGTGTTCATCGGCGCGGCGCCCCGTACGGAATGGCTCGGCGACTCGATCTTCCGGGACTCCCACGGCTTCGTGTGCACCGGGCCGGACCTGCTGCGCGAGGGCCACCGCCCCCAGGGCTGGACCCTCGACCGCGATCCGCTCTACCTGGAGTCGTCCGTACCCGGGGTCTTCGTCGCCGGTGACGTACGCTCGCAATCGGTGAAGCGTGTCGCCTCGGCCGTCGGCGAGGGCGCGATGGCGGTCGCGCTCGTGCATCGGTACCTGGAGGAACGTTGACCACTGCATCCCTCTCCCCTGCCGAGCTGCGGACCCTCTTCCTGTTCGAGGCGCTCACCGATGAGCAGGTGGCGTGGATCGCGGAGCACGCGGCCATCGAGCACTACCAGGCGGGAGCTCAGGTCATCGCCGAGGGCGAGCCCGCGACCTGCTTCTACGTACTGTTGTCCGGCACGCTGCGCATGTGCCGGATGGTCCACGGCGACGAGGTGGAGGTCGTCCGGAGCGAGCAGCGGGGATCGTACTTCGGCGCGACCCAGTTCTACATGACCGATCGGCGCGAGCAGGGCTATGGCGCCTCGGTGTACGCCGTCACCGACATGACGGCCCTCACGCTGCCGACCGCGGAGTTCGGCGAACGCTTCATCGCGTGGTTCCCGATGGCGGCGCACCTGCTGGAGGGGATGTTCCTCGGGCGGCGCAACATCGACGCCACCGTCGGCCGGCGGGAGCGGCTGCTCGCGCTCGGCGCGCTGTCGGCCGGGCTGACCCATGAGCTGAACAACCCGGCCGCCGCGGCCGTCCGGGCCACCTCCTCACTGCGGGAGCGCGTGGCGGGGATGCGGCACAAGTTGGCGCTGCTCGCCCGCAACGCCATCGACCCCGACCTGCTCGAACGCCTCATCGACGTCCAGGAGGTCATGGTCAAGCAGATCGCCGACGCGCCGGAGCTGACCGCGATGCAGACCGCCGACCGGGAGGACGAGCTCACCGACTGGTTCGACGAGCACGGCGTCACCGACGGCTGGGACCTCGCCGCCGTCTTCGCGCCGGCCGGCATCACGGTCGATCGCCTGAACGAGGTGCGCGAGGCGGTCGGCACCGAGCATCTGGGCACGGCCCTGCGCTGGCTCGGCTACGCGGTCGAGACCGAGACGCTGATGGGCGAGATCGAGGACGCCACCACCCGGATCTCCACGCTCGTCGGCGCGGCCAAGCAGTACTCCCAGATGGACCGGGCCCCGTTCCAGTGGGTGGACGTGCACGACGGCCTGGTGTCCACCCTGATCATGATGTCGGGGAAGATCGGGAAGAACGTCCGGGTCGTGAAGGAGTTCGACCGGTCGCTGCCGCACATCCCGGCGTACGCCGGCGAGCTCAACCAGGTCTGGACCAACCTCGTGGACAACGCGCTCGGCGCGATGAAGGGCGAGGGGACGCTCACGATCCGCACGAGCCGGAAGAACGACCAGGCGCTCGTCGAGATCTGCGACACCGGTCCGGGCATTCCGGAAGACCAGCGGGAGCGGATCTTCGAGCCGTTCTTCACGACGAAACCGGTCGGCGAGGGCACCGGCCTCGGGCTGGACATCTCCTGGCGGATCGTGGTGAACCGCCACCACGGCGACCTGCGGGTCACGTCGGAGCCGGGCGACACCCGCTTCCAGGTGCTCCTGCCGCTGACGGAGCAGCCCGAGACCTGACGACCTCCAGGATCGCTCCCGCCAGGCTCGAAGATCGCGCCTGGCGGGTTTTAATCGTGCCTGAGCCGGACATTGTCCCCCAGTCACCACTTAAGCTCCTCTGAGCTCGCGGTGTAACGCTTCAAACACGCATAGCGACAGGAGGGGTACATGGCCGATCAAAGCCTCCAGAAGGGGTTGAAGAACCGCCACGTCGGCATGATCGCCATCGGCGGCGTCATCGGGGCGGGACTGTTCGTCGGCTCCGGCGCCGGGATCCACACGACCGGTCCGGCGATCCTCGTCTCGTACGGCATCGCCGGCCTGCTCGTCGTCCTCGTGATGCGAATGCTCGGCGAGATGTCCGCCGCGTCGCCGGACACCGGCTCCTTCTCGGCGTACGCCGACCGCGCGATCGGCCGCTGGGCGGGCTTCACGATCGGCTGGCTGTACTGGTGGTTCTGGGCCGTGGTCCTCGCCGTCGAGGCGACCGCCGGCGCGAAGATCGTGCACGGCTGGATCCCCGAGCTGCCGCAGTGGCTCCTGGCGCTGCTCCTGATGACCCTGCTGACCGCGACGAACCTGTTCTCCGTCGGCTCGTACGGGGAATTCGAGTTCTGGTTCAGCTTGATCAAGGTCATCGCGATCGGCGTGTTCATCGTGCTCGGCGTGCTCGCCATCTTCGGGCTGCTGCCCGGCACCCACACCGTCGGCATGACCAACCTCACCGGGCACGGCGGCTTCTTCCCGCACGGGTACGGCGCGGTCATCACCGGCCTGCTGACCGTGGTCTTCGCGTTCATGGGCAGTGAGATCGTCACGATCGCGGCGGGCGAGTCGAAGGACCCGGGCCGCGCGGTCACCCGCGCCGTCAACAGCGTGATCTGGCGGATCCTGGTCTTCTACCTCGGGTCCATCGCCGTCGTCATCACCCTGCTGCCCTGGAACGCGAGCAGCGTCAAGCAGAGCCCGTACGTCGCGGTGCTCGACAACATCGGCATCTCCGGGGCGGGCACCATCATGGACGTCATCGTCCTCACCGCCGTCCTGTCCTGCCTGAACTCCGGCCTCTACACGGCGTCACGCATGGCCTTCTCGCTGGCCGAGCGCGGCGACGCGCCGAAGGTCTTCAAGGCCACCACCGCACGCGGCGTCCCGCACGTCGCGATCTGGGTGTCGGTGGCGTTCGGGTTCCTCGCGGTGATCTTCAACTACACCAGCCCGGACACGGTCTTCCTCTTCCTGCTGAACGGCTCCGGCGCCGTAGCCCTCTTCGTGTGGGCGGTGATCGCCGTGTCGCAGCTGCGGATGCGCCGCCGCCTGGAACGAGAGGCGCCCGACCGGCTGCTCGTCCGCATGTGGCTGTTCCCGTACCTGACCATCGCCACGGTCGCCGGGATCGCCGCGATCCTCATCACGATGCTGTTCGACGACAGCGGGCGGCCACAGGTCCTGTGGTCGGTCGTGGTCGCCGCCGTCGTGCTCATCGCCGCATTCGTCCGCCACGGCCGGGCCGGCGCGGCCGAACCCACCGCCGCCGAGACCGTCGCCGCCGACCGCTGACCCTCCCGCCGTCCCGTACGGGCCCGCCGCAGGTCCGTACGGGCGGTACGTTCCACAGTGGAACGATCACATTCGGCGGGATCGTCAAGTATCGGTAACGTGCGTGCCGTGATGAGCGGCTTTCGTAAATTCATTCTGCGCGGCAACCTGATCGACCTCGCCGTGGCGGTGGTCATCGGTACCCAGTTCAGCAACCTCGTCAAGAGCGTCGTCGACTCCTTCATCAACCCGCTGCTGTCCCTCGTGGGCGGGACGCCCAACTTCAACGACCTCGTGCTCCACGCCGGCAAGACCCAGTTCACCTACGGCGCATTCCTCACCCAGGCCCTGTCCTTCCTCATCTCCGCGGCGGTCGTCTACTTCATGATCGTGCTGCCGGTCGCGCGCCTGCTGCAGCTGTTCGATCGGAAGCAGGCGGAGACCGAGCGCGACTGCCCCGAGTGCACGATGAAGATCCCCCTGGCGGCGCGACGCTGCCCCGAGTGCACCGCCGTGATCATCCCGACGGCCGAGCAGCCGCAGCCCATGAGGTGACGGCACCCGGAGCCTCAAGGGTGACCGACCACCGCTCTGAGGCACCGGAATAGCCTGAGGTGATGACGCCGGCGCTTTTCGGGCAGCCGACCGGGCAAGGATGGGTGCAGGTCGGCGAGCTCGTGCTGGCGCTCGTGCTGTCGGCCGCGATCGGGCTCGAACGCGAGATCCGGCAGAAGAGCGCCGGCCTGCGCACGCACACCCTCGTCGGCTTCGCCTCGGCCTTGATCATGCTGGTGTCGAAGTACGGATTCACCGATGTCCTGGGCGCGCACGTCGCCCTGGATCCGTCCCGGGTCGCCGCCCAGATCGTCTCCGGCATCGGGTTCATCGGCGGCGGGCTGATCTTCGTCCGCCGCGACGTGGTGCGCGGACTCACCACCGCGGCCATCGTGTGGCTGACCAGCGCCGTGGGGATGGCCGCGGGCGCCGGTCTCTGGCTGCTCGCGGTGCTGGTGACCGCCGGGCACTTCCTGGTGATATTCGGCCTGACGCCGCTGGCCGCGCGGCTGCCCCGGTCGAAGTACGCGCCCTCCCGGCTGCGGCTCGCCTACCTCGGCGGACGTGGCACGCTGCGGGAGGCCATGGCCCACTGCACCAACCGGGGTTTCACGGTCAGCGAGCTGTCGATCGACCAACGCGACGAGGGGCACGATCCCCGGATCGTCTCGGTCTGGCTGTCCGTGCAGGGCACCGGGTCGGTCAACGAGCTGGCCACGACCTTGGCGGAGATCGACGGCATGCTCGTCGTCTCCGGCGACGACGCCAACATCCAGCGGGAGTGAGCGGCCCCGGGGGTCGGCCCTGCGGGGCGGACCGGTGGTCGCCGCGGTGCGGATGCCCGTCCAGGGCCTCGCGGGCGGGCCGCCGGTGGTAGGTCGGCGCTTCCCGCCGGAGTCCTCCCCCGCGTTCGGCGGCGATGAGCCGCCCGGACCGGCGGGTCGTGGACTCATCGCGGAGAAATCTGGCCGTTCGGGAACAATGCCGCTACTCGCCCCGTTACATTTCACGTGGCCGATGTGCCTGGTGTCCCCGGGCCTCACCTTCTGCCTTCGCGGAATACCGTTCGGCTGGAGCCGCGTTGTGCCTTTCGCCGAGAGGCGACCCACACATCGGTACACATACGTCGACGGCCCTGCCGGGATTCCCGGTAGGGCCGTCGGTCTTCTCCGCGGACGCCTCCGGCGCCGAGGCCGCCCATGCGCCGACGGGATGGCGGGCATGCGAGATCGTCGCTGGTCGTCCGCCGCGCTCCCGTCCTAGCGTGAGTCGCCATGGATCCGACGATCGGGCTGCACGCCCCGAACGGCCACTCCGCCGCGGGCCGGGACGGCGCCGCGCGCGTCGCCGCCCTCGCGGAGCGCCTCGGCTACGACTCGCTCTGGGCCGCCGACCATGTGGTGCTTCCGTCTCCGCGAACCGAGTCGTCACCGCTCGATCCCGATGCGCCCCTGCTCGATCCGCTGGTCGCGCTCGCCTTCGCGGCGGCGCACACCACCCGCATCCGGCTGGCCACCGGGGTGGTCATCCTCCCCCAGCGCGATCCACTGATCCTGGCCAAGCAGCTCGCGAGCGTGGACGTGCTCAGCGGCGGGCGGCTGATCTTCGGGTTGGGGATCGGCTACCTCGAACCGGAGCTGCGCGCCCTGGGCGTGCCGCCGACCGGGCGCGGACAGCGCGCGGAGGAGTATCTCGCGGCGATGCGAGCCCTGTGGGAGTCCCCGGAACCGGCCTTCCACGGGCGGTTCGTCGACTTCGCGAAGGTCGACGCGCATCCTCGCCCGCTGCAGCGCCCGGTGCCGGTGGTCGTGGGCGGGAACAGCGCGGCGGCGCACCGGCGCGCGGCCCGCCTCGCCGACGGCTGGTACGGCTGGATGCTGGGCCTGCGTGCCACCGCCGCTCAGCTCGACTCCCTGCGGGCGGCGGAACAGGAGACCGGCCGGCGGCTCCACGTGTCGGTCACCCCCGCACGCCGCCTCGACCCGGAGACCGTTCGCGCGTACGCCGAGCTCGGCGTGGACCGGCTCGTGGTGACACCGCCGCCGGGCCTGCCTCTTCCCGATCTCGAACGCTTCGTCGAGGAGAACGCGCCGGAGCGCCTGGGCGCGCGCGTCGCCGACTGAGTCATCCGTTTCGGTCGGCGAGCACCGGCGCGAAACGTCACGTGATCACGGGGTGCGGCTCCTGGGCGCCTCCCGGCCGGGTTCGGCCGCGTTGTCCGCCGCCTCTCTCCGGAGGGTGCGCAACCCGGCGATCATGATCTGGACGCTGTACCGGAAGGCCTCGTCCCGGGTGTCGCTGGTGGCACATTCGGCCGAGGCACGGGCGATGGTCGGGAAGAGCGTCCGAGCCTGTTCGGTCTCGGCGGCGTCGAGCTCCGGAAGCGACTGCTCCTCGACGGTGCGGCCGACGACGAACCAGGAGAAGGAGCCCGCCGCGCGGGAGGCGTCGCGGAGGGTGAAGCCGGCGCCGTGCAGGACCTCGGCGGTGCGTTCGACGAACATCCCGAGGGCGACCGCTCGGATGAGGTTCGCCCCGAGGGCGACCCGGGCGCCGTCGGTGTGCGCGAGCAGCGTCGAGCGCAGGAGCTCGGCGGTCCGCAGCAGCCACTGCGGCCATTCGTCCGGGTGGGCGGGCCCGGCGAGCGCGGGCACGGCGGGTGCGAGGATCACGTCGGCCATGTGGTCGAGCAGGGCGCGCTTGTTCGCGAAATGCCAGTACAGCGCCGGCGCGCGGACGTCCAGCTCGGCGGCGATCCGGCGCAGGGACAGCTTGTCGAGGCCCTCGGCGTCGAGGAGGCGCAGGGCCGTACGGACGGCGTGGTCCCGGTCGATCGCCATGAGTTCCCTCCTTGTCCGAGTTGACAGCTTAACGCGTTAAGGGGAATCTGATGCCCGTCACTTAACAAGTTAAGGAGCCCCCCGTGGACACTCAGGTCCTCATCGCCGGCGCCGGGCCCGTCGGGCTGATGCTGGCCGCCGAGCTGCGGCTGCGCGGCATCGACGTGCTCGTCGTCGACCCGCTTCTCGAGCCGGTCCCGTACTCGAAGGCGTTCGGACTGCACCCCCGCAGCATCGAGACGGTGCAGCTGCGCGGCCTCGTGGAGCGCTTCGAGGAGCGAGGCGGCTTTCCCGGCTCCGGCAGGACCGGCGGCACGGCCGGCCGATCGCCGATCGCGCTCGCGCACTTCGCGGGAATCCGCACGATCCGGCTCGATCGCCTGCGGACCCGGTACCCGAGGCTCCTCGCGTCAGGACAGGCCGCGATCGAGGCGGTGCTCGCCGAGCGCGCCGTCGAGCTGGGCGCCAAGATCCGTCGCGGGGCGGCGGTCGCCGGGGTGACCCAGGACGAGGACGGGGTCACGGTCGAGACCGACGGCCCGGACGGGCAGCGGGTGTTTCGCGCGGCGTACCTGGTCGGCTGCGACGGCGGGCGCAGTGCCGTCCGCAGGCTCGCGGGGTTCGCCTTCCCTGGCACCGACCCGACGATCACCGGCCGGCTGGCCGACGTCCACGTGCCCGCGCTGCTGGAGGACCCGGGGATGGGATGGCACCGCACCGCCGGCGGGGTCGTCCAGATCACGCCGTTCCGGGTGCTGACCGTGGAGTTCGACGGACCGCCCGCCGACCGCGCGGCCCCGATGACCGAGCGGGAGATGACCGACTCGATCCGGCGCGTCGTCGGCCGCGAGGTCGAGCTCCCCGCAACGCCTCAGTGGCTGTCCCGGTTCACCGACAACACCCGCCTGGCCGACCGTTACCGCCGCGGCCGGGTCCTGCTCGCGGGCGACGCCGCCCACGTGCACTCGCCGTTCGGCGGCCAGGGCCTCAACCTCGGCGTCCAGGACGCGGTGAACCTCGGCTGGAAGCTGGCGGCGACCGTCACCGGCCGGGCGCCCGAGGGTCTGCTGGACACCTACGAGTCCGAACGACGTCCCGTCGCCGCACGCGTCCTGCACAACACCCGCGCCCAGGTCGCGCTCATGAACCCGGACCCGCGGCTGACGCCGCTGCGGGAGATGTTCACCGAGCTGATGGAGCTCGAGCCCGTCAACCGCCACCTGGGCAACATGGTCAGCGCGCTGGAGGTCCGCTACGACCTGGCCGGGCCCCATCCCCTCACCGGCGGATTCCTTCCCGACCTGACCGTCAAGACCGCGGACGGCGAGCGGCCGGCCGGGGACCTGTTCCACGCCGGCCGACCCGTCCTGCTCGACCTCACCGACGGCACGGCCGTACGGGAGGCGGCCCGGGGCTGGACCGGCCGCGTCGACGTCGTCACGGCCGCCCCGACCGGCACGCCGCCCGCGACGGCGCTCCTCGTGCGGCCGGACGGCTACGTCGCCTGGGCGGGCGACGACGAGACCGGCCTCCGCGAGGCCTTGGCCCGCTGGTTCGGCCCGGAGGCCCGGGCCTGATGCCCGATGAGCCCCGGGGGGCGTTTGCCGGGTTATCCGGCGGTGGGCTGCTCGGGGTGGAGCTGCTCGACGCGGTCGCGCTTGGTGTACATGTCCCAGTAGTACGCGGCGAGGTCGTCCGGGTCGACGACCGGGAACGCCGCGAGCTCCTCGGAGGCGGCCACGGCCACCTCGGCTATCTCGCTGCGGGCGATCATGGCCCCGATGGAGAGAGTGCCGGCGTAGACGCCGGTGTCGGCCAGCTCGGCGTTGAGGGAGTACAGGTAGTTGCGGGCGGCGGACATGACCGGGCCGACACCGCTGAGGTGGGGCATCGGCTGCACCGCCGAGTAGCCCTGGGTCAGCAGGAAGGCGCCGTCGCCGCGCTCGGTCCACTCTGGCAGCACGGCGCGGACCACCTCCACCGGGGTGAGCAGCAACAGCGGGATCAGCCCCTCCAGGGTGGCCGCGTCCAGCTCGGCGGCCGGGGTGAAGCCCTGCTCGCCGCCGATCGGCCCGTACTCGACGACGTCGATCCGGCCGAAGCGGTCGCGAATGGCCGCGGCCAGAACGGGCACCTCGTCGGGCTTGGACAGGTCGGCGGAGAAGGCGGCCGCCTCAATGCCTTCGCCGGCGAGCTGCTCGACGAGCGCGTCCAGCCGGTCCTTGCGGCGTGCCACCAGGGCGACCCGGAAGCCTTCGCGCCCGAAGCGGCGGGCCACGGACACACCGAGACCGGTGCCGGCGCCGAAGATGGCGATCACTTTGGACATGGGGCTGCTCCTTGCCTCAGTTATCTTGACCCAGCGGTCAACTTGAGTCCCAACGCTAGCATGGAAGTTGACCCCCGGGTCAAATTTCGCTCGGCGGGGAGGTGCGATCATGGGGAACGCCACGCCAGGACCAGGAGGAACCACCGGATGCGGGCCGACGCGCAACGAAACGCGGAGAAGCTGCGAGCAGCCGCTGCCGAGCTCTTCCAAGAACGCGGCCTCCACGTGCCCCTGAAGGAGATCGCCCGGCGGGCCGGCGTGAGCCACGGCACTCTCTACAACCTCTTCGGCAGCCGCGAGGCGCTCATCGACGAGGTGGTGACCGACCTGGCGGCGGACCGCCTCGACGAGGTCGCCCAGAAGGCCCTGTCCTTCGAGGACGCCTGGGAGGGGTTCGCGTACTACATCGAGAAGCTCTGCGAACTGCAGGCCGTCGATCCCGCGGTCGCCGATGTGGTCAGTGGCCGCTACCCGGGCGCCGAGGGCCTCATGACCGTCTGCGGCCGGGCGAAGGACACCGCCGAGCGGATCATCGAGCGGGCCCACCGCGCAGGTTCCCTACGCCCCGACTTCACCGGGGCGGACCTCGCGTTCACCTTCGGCGCCAACGCCCTGCTGGCCCGCGCCACCGCCGACGCGGCCCCGGACGCCTGGCGGCGCAGTGTCGCCTTCCTCCTCGACGGCCTGCGCACCGAGGCCGCCACCCGGCCGCTCCCCGTCGGTCCCCCCACCACGCAGCAGGTCTACGAGGTGCTGCAAAACCTCACCGGCACGCCATGACCGGAGGTCATCCGCCGGCGCGTTCCTCGGCACGACCGGACCGGTGACCGGCCAGGGCGCCGCCCACGGCCAGGGCGGCGGGCACGAGGAGGTAGGCCGCGCAGGACAGCAGCACCAGGCCGGTGAAGACGGTCGCCGCCGCGGCCACCGTACGGCCGCGGCCGGTGAGGAGCCGGACGGCGGCGGCCGTCCCGACCACCGTGACGGCGGCCAGGCAGGCCGCCGTGGCCCGCATGAGGGTGTCCAGGCCGAGCCCGTACGGAACGGCGACGGCGGTGACCAGGGCCGTGAGAGCCGCCAGCAGTCCGAGGCTGCGGTGCGGCACCTGCCCGGCCGCCGATCCGCGGGCCAGCGGCGCGGGCAGGGCGCCGTCGCGGGCCAGCGCTGCCCCGAGCCTGGCCCCGCCGGCGACGTACGTGTTGATCGCGATGAAGCTGAGGATCACCGCCACGACTCCGGTGGCGACGCGGGCCCCGTCCCCGAGTCCCTCCTGCAGGAGCAGTGCGAGCGGCACCGGTGAGGTGGCGGCCCGGCCGCCGAGCACGCCGATCACCGTGACGACCAGCCCGAGATAGAGGACGCCGACGATGAGGAGGGTCAGCGCGGTGGCGCGGGGCATCGAGCGTCGCGGGTCGGCGAACTCCCCTGACAGGTGGCTCGCCGCCTCCCACCCCGCGAAGGCGAAGAACAGCACCCCGGCCGCGTGCACCACGCCGAGCACGCCGTGCGGCGCGAACGGCGTGAAGTTCCCCCACGACGACCGCGGGCCCGCCGCGACGATCGCGGTGGCCAGCAGCGCGGCCAGCCCGCACACCAGCACGAGCTGCACCCGGCCGGACATGCGCAGGCCGCCGTGGTTCGTGACGAACGCGGCCGCCAGCAGGGCGATCGCCACCACCACGGCCCACGAGCGGTCCAGGCCGACGGCCGCGACGACGTAGTCGCCGCCGATCAGCGCACCGGCCAGCGTGCCCACCGGGACGATGCCGTAGAACCACCATCCGACGACCGCCGCCGTCCGGGGCCCGAACGCCCGCGCGGTGAAGGACGCGACCCCGCCCCCGTCGGGGAACCGCGCCCCCAGCGCCGCGAAGGTCAATGCGACCGGCGCGCTCAGCGCCAGGAGCGCCGCCCACGCGAGGATCGAGGCGGGCCCGGCCGCGACGGCGGCCAGCTGCGGCAGGGCCAGCACTCCAGGGCCCAGGACGGCCCCGACGAACAGCGCGGTGCCCTGCGCCAGGCCCAGGCGGTGCTCGGGGACGTCGGCGACCGGCCTCGCCGTCCGGCTCCGCGTCGGCAGCGTCACGTCGTCCTCCTCGCTGATGGGTGATTCGCCTCGACGGTAGCCATACGATCGCCGGATCCGGCCTTCCACCGAACGTTCGGCCGGAATTGGAGTGCATAATCCGGCCATGGACGAACTCGACGTTGAAATCGTGCGCCTTCTCCAATCGGATGCACGGCAGTCCAACCGCGAGCTGGCCCGCCGGCTCGGCATCGCGCCGTCGACCTGCCTGGAACGCGTGCGCACGCTCACCCGCCGCGGCGTGATCCGCGGCTACCACGCCGACATCAGCCTCCCCGCCCTGAACCGGGGCGTGCAGGCCTTCGTCTCGGTGAAGCTGCGGGTGCCCAGCCGACCGATCATCGACGCGTTCAAGGACTTCGCGTCCCGGCTTCCGGAGGTGCTGAGCGTGTTCGTCATCTCCGGCGACGACGACTTCCTCCTGCACGTCGCGGTGCAGGACCTCGAGCACCTGCACGCCGTCCTGGTCGACCGGCTCAGCACGCGCCGGGAGGTCGCCGGCTTCCGCACCTCGGTGATCTTCCAGCAGGTCCGCAACACGGTGCTCGACCGCCTCGACGCTCCGGCCCCCGCACCCTGAATCCCGCATCCTGGGATGGCTGATGATCAATGGCTAGATGATCAATGAGGCGAGTGCTTCGTCGACGGCTTGGCCGAGTTCGGCGCGCAGCTGGCTGCATTCGCGGACCGGGTCGGCCTTCGGGCAGGTCAGCAGGTGCTCGAGGAGCTTCTGAGCGCTCCGCAGGTGATCGATCTGCTGCTCGATCGCCGTGATCGAACCGGTCAGCACGTCGCGCCCCGAGGGCCGATCCGGGTCGTCGCCGATCAGGGTGGCGGTGTCGGCCAGGCTGACCAGGCCGTGCTGGTGCAGACGCCGGATGAGGGCGAGCCGGCGCAGCTCCGCCTGGCCGTAGTGGCGGACGTTCCCCCGGCGTTCGGCGGCCGGCAGGAGGCCCAGGTCGTCGTAGTAACGCAGCGTCGATACCGGCATGCCGAAGCAGCGGGCGACCTGACTGATCGAGTAGCGCTCGTCTCCCATGCCGCCATCTTGCGCTCAAGTCGGCTTGAGCGTGCAGGGTGAATCACCTGGGCAACCGCGAGAGGGAGCGTTCGATGCGTACTCAGGATGTGCCGGTGCTGGTGGTGGGCGGCGGGCCGGTCGGCCTGTCGACGGGCCTGTTCCTCGCCCACTGGGGCGTCCGGCCCCTCGTCGTCGAGAAGCGGGATTCGATATCGGCGGTGCCGCGCGCGAGCACGAGCCTGCGCACGCTGGAGGTGTTCCGCTCGATCGGGCTGGAACCGGCGCTGACGGACGTCGGCTGGGAGGGCGGCGCTCCGATGCGGACGATCTTCAAGGACCGCGGGCTCGGCGTCACCCTGCACGAGGGCGGGCTGCCGGAGCGGTACTCCAGGATGCTCGAGACCTGCAGCCCGGTGAATCCCCGCCTCGTCCTGACACACGACCAGGTGCAGCGCCTCGCGCTGGACGAACTACGCCGGCGCGGCGGCGAGGTCCGGTTCGGCGCACGGCTGGTCGACCTCGCCCCCGAGGCCGACCACGTACGCGCGCGGATCGCGGACGCCGCCACGGGCGAGCACTGGGAGGTCAGGGCCGAGTATCTGATCGGCGCGGACGGCGCGAACAGCGGCGTACGCGCGCGGCTGGGCATCACGGTGCCGGACCGCGAGGTCATCTCGCGTCCCAACACCGCCTTCTTCCGCGCCGATCTCGGGCCCTTCCTCGAGGAGTGGGGCACGCACATGTGCATCGTCCGCAACGACGCGGTGTACGCCACGTTGATGTCGAAGAACGGGCGGGACCAGTGGTCCTCGCACATCATGGACCATCCCGGCAAGCCCGAAGGCCTCGCCGACCTGACCGAAGCCGAGACCATCGCGCTGCTGCGAGCCGTGATCGGCGACGAGACGATCCCGATCGAACTGCACGCCGTCAACGCCTGGGAGGCCGCCATCGGCATGGCCTCCTCCTTCCGGGCGGGCCGGGTCTTCCTGGCCGGGGACGCCGCCCACGTGCAGAGTTCGGCGGGCGGGCTCGGCATGAACACCGGGATCCAGGACGGCCACAACCTCGCCTGGAAGATCGCCGCCGTCCTGCGCGGGGAGTTCACCCCGGTGCTGCTCGACACCTACGAGCCCGAACGCCGGGCCGCCGCCCAGGCGTCCCTGGCCGTCTCGCGCCGGATGCATCAGGGCTACCTGTCGCTGGATGGCGACCCGAACCAGCTGTACGAGAAGGTCGCCGTCGACTACCTGCGCGGCATGATGTGCTACGCCTACCCGCCGTACGACACCGCCGAATCCGACCCTCTGGACGACGCCGTCCGCCCCGGCCACCGGTTCCCGCATCGCTGGGTGGACTCCGCCGGGACCGGCCGCGTCTCCACCCTGGACCTGGCCGGCTCGCGGTGGACACTGTTCGCCGGCGCCGACGTCCGGCGGTGGCGAGCCGCTTCACCGGGGATGGACGTGCGCGTCCACGAGTTCGGCACGATGGACGACGCCGCGCTCGTACGACCGGACGGCTTCGTGGCCTGGCACGGCACCACGGAGGAGTCCCTCCGGGCCGCACTCCGCGGTCTGGGCCGTTCATAGGAGCGGGCCTCCCTGCCCGGCGATGCCGGAAGGCGGCGGTGGCGGTCGTTCAGAAGTCGCCGCTCGAGGTGCCGCCGCCCGAATCGCCACCCGACGTGTACCCGCCGGAATCGCCGCTCCCGCTGGAGAAGTCACTGGACGATCCCGAGTCGAAGGCGCTGAAGGCGGCGCCGGAGTCCACGTACGAAGACTGATCCTCGTAGCTCCGGTACCGCCGGCCGCCCGATCCGCCGCTGGTGCTCCGCGCTCCCGCACTTTTGGCGACGACGCCGACCAAGATGATGAACGCGATGACCAGCACCGCGGCGAGGAGCCCTCCGGAACCACCGTGATGTTTCGATCCGGCGCCGACGGATGCGGACGGCGAGAACGTCGCCTGCAGATGCAACGCGGTCTCGATGTAGGTCAGTGCGGAGTTCAGCGCCTTGCCGTAATTCGGCTCCATCTGGAAGCTGCTCGTGAAGTCCTCGCGTGCCGTGTCGGCCATGGCGTCCGACAGCCCGGAACTGGTCCCGCTGGTGATGACGATGTGCCGGGACTTGGTGTTCACGGCCATGATGACGACGTTGGCCGGCGCCGATCCGCGCATGGTCTCGTACCGCTGGTCGAAGGCGGCCTTGTCGCGCGCCAGGTCGGTCGTGGTGTAGATCCAGACCGGGTCCGGGTTCGGGTCGGACGAGCCGAAGATGGAAGGCGCATCCCGCAGCGACGAACGATCGGCCTTGGACAGCACATGAGAGTCGTCGGTGATCTTCACCGTGGCGGAGGACGTCTCCGAGGGACTCACCGACGGTTCCGGCGTCGCGGCCGACGCGGGACCGCCGAAGAGCAGCGCCGCGGCGAACATGGGCACCGTCATCAGCCGGACCACGCCTCGCGGCGCTCTTCGGGGGAATCGACCCATCGCACTCTCCTCCAGGCATCGCGGACGGCCCCTTGGACGATGGCGATGATCAATCGGTTTCTCCGTATCCGGGATCCGGCCGACAGTGGCCGCGCTCCCGGCGTTCACGGCGTGGCGGGCGGCCGGCGGATGAACTCGGCGATGAGTCGCCGGGTCACGGTGGGGGCCAGGAGGGCCTCCCCGGATGCGGACGGCGTCGAGCAGGTTGCGGCGTGGTTGCGGCGGCCGTGCGCAACGCGCCGTACGGCGCGCGGGACATTGCCGCCGTCGTTGACGTGCGAAACCCCCGCGATTCGGGCATTCGACCGGCCACGGCGGCGGCAAGGAGTCAACGACGACGACGGTCAGGCGCGTTGGCGGCATCGAGATCCGTGCAGTGGCCCACAATGCGCTCTACCACTTCCAACCGGTCGTACGGCGGGTGGCGTACCGTGCCTCGGCCCGGCGCTCGGTAGCTGATCGACGCCTCTCGCACCCAGACGTGCACCCCGGCGCGGACGCAGATGACGGCCATGCCGTAGCCGATGGCGAGTTGCAGGGGTCCGAGGCCCCGGGCGGCGAGCAGGGCGTGGATCTCCTCCGCCGTCCGGCGCGCCGGGCTCGGCCTCGGGGCGACGAGCCCGGGCGGCACGGGCACGGTGAAGTACACGGCCTTCCCCGGAACGGGCCCGGCGCCGAGCCGCGACCGGGTCCGGTGCACGCCCCACTCGCCGCCGTACTCTGCGGTCAGCGCGTCCACCACCTCGAACCCGCGCCCGCCCTCGGCGTACGGCGACGGCCGCAGCCGCCCGTCCGGCAGAGGCCCCTGCCAGGGCGCCGAGTCGTACACGGCGAACACGACCTCCGGCCGCGCACGCCACCGCACGTACGCCCACAGCTCCGGCAGGCCTGCCAGCGGCGGCCGGGTCGGTGCCTCGCCGCCGTACGCGTGCAGGTGAACGTTGGTCGCCAACTCGGAGAGCGCGACGGCCGCGTCGTACGTGGTGACGGCGGGCATCCGCAGCTCCGCGAACACCGCCTTGAGCACGCTCCGCGCGAACCCCGCCCCCGTCGGGCCCGCGGGCAGGATCCAGGCCGCGCACCCGCCAGCCGGTACGACCCGCGGATCGACTCCCCCGATCACCGTCACCACACTCACCCCGCCGCTCGTGTGCCGGAATTTGTTTTCCACAGCCTCCCTGACGGCCTCACATGGAGTAACTGCTATCTCTACACTCCGTTAACAACTGGTCAATCGGCCCCCGTCGGTTGCCAACGCCTGCCAACGGAGGTGGCCCATGCCGCGCCGACCCAACCCCCTCGACCCGTCGTCCTCTCCCCTCGCCCTCTTCGGCTCCGAGCTGCGCTTCCTCCGTGAGCGCGCCGGTCTGTCGCAGGACCAGGCCGGGACGAAGGCCAACTACAGCGGCTCGCACATCGGCTCCGTCGAGCGAGCGGAGGACATGCCGCTGCGAGCCTTCGCCGTGAAGATGGACCAGGTCCTCCGCGGCGACGGCATCCTCCCCCGCCTCTGGGACGGCCTCCTCAAACGCAGCGTCCACCCACCATGGTTCGACTGGCCCATCCACGAGTCCGCCGCCGACCTGCTGCGCAGTTTCGAGCTCGCGCTGGTGTACGGCCTACTGCAGACCGAGGCGTACGCGCGGGCGCTGCTGCACGGCGATGACCAGGCAGTGCGCGCACGGATGGAACGTCAGGAGATCCTGCGACGGAGCGAGCCAGAGCCGCCCTACCTCGTCTGTGTGCTCGATGAGAGCGTGCTCTGGAGAGAGGTCGGCAACCCGGAGGTGATGCGCGAACAACTCCAGCACCTGGTCGCGGTCGTCTCCGATCGGATAAGCGTGCAGGTGCTTCCGTTCGGATTGCACGGCGGCGTCAACGGATCGTTCGCGCTTGCCACACTTGACGATCAGAGAGAGGTAGCGTTCGAGGAGACGGCGGTGCGCGGAATCACGACAGGCGAGCCAAGCGTCGTAAGACGACTAACCCAGCGGTTCGAGTCGATCCGGTCACGGGCGCTGCCGGTCGATCAGTCCCTCGATCTGATCAAGAGGACGGCGAAAGAACGATGGAACTGACCCCCACCCCTGAATGGCGCACATCCACCCACAGCGGCGACCACGGCGGGAACTGCGTCCAGATCGCGGTCTGGCGCAAGGCCAGCCACAGCAGCGACAACGGCGGCGACTGCGTCGAGGTCGCGGTACTACCGGTCGCGGCCGCTGTCGGCTGACCGGCCCGTCGAACTCATCACACGAGGACGGCGAACGATGGAGCTGACTCCCACCCCCGAATGGCGTACGTCCACCTACAGCGCCGACAACGGTGGGGAACTGCGTCCAGGTCGCGGCGAGCCGCTCGCGTTCGGCCGGGGCACGGCCCGATCGGGCCGTGCCCCGGCCGAACGCGCACGGGGCACGGTCGGATCGGCTGTCAGGCGATGAAGTTCTTCGAGTTGCAGTAGGGCTCGATCAAGCCGTTACGGTCACTCAGGCAGACCGTGAGCCGCACCGGGCTGCCGTCCTTGACGTTGACGACCTTGTACTGGATGTTGCGGCTCTTGCCGCTCTTATTCTCCATGGTGGCGAGGACCAGGTCGGGACCCTTGCGAATCAGGTCGAGTTCCACGTACACCCATTTGTGGTCGCCGCCCTGATTGTCGCGGGCGGCGATGACGGACTTGTTCCTGGGCTGCGCGCCGTTGCCGTCGTACCAGAAGAAGCCCGTGCCACCCTTCGGCCCGGAGTCCCTGGTGTTGACGGTCCCGCTGGTTCCGTGCGCCAGCGCGCCGATCTGACCCGCGTGGGCCGCCGTGGCGGACAGCGCCGGCACCCCCAACGCCACCGGAACGATGATTGCCGACAGAGCTAGCCGCTTGTTCATCATGACCTGCCTTCTGCTCATCGAACTCGTCCGAGAGTTAAGACATTTCAGCCATTCCGAATGTGACTCCCCACGGCGTGCATGTGACGTAGATCACTCCACGCATGCATCCAACTCAGGCGACCGCTATCGGGCACCATGTCCACGGTGTCCGCTCTCTACACAGCTTGTCCGTTTCGGATGGACCTATCGGCAACGGCGCTCGCTGAACTGCGGTCGACAACCTGGCGGATTCTGCGGGCGCAAAGCGGTGGCCGGCCTGGCTAGGGAGAAGAGACAGTGACCAGTGCGGGCAGGTCGATCTGGTCGCCGTGGATGTCGGCGAGCCACGGGTCGTGGATGTATTCGAAGGCGTAGGTCCGGGTGTCGAGTAGGCCGATGCTGCCCGGCGTGATCTGCTGCCGAGGATTGACCGGCTGGGAGTCTCTAATGTCGACCTTGGGGCGGACTAGCTGGCCGAGCGCATAGGACGTTGTCGCGCCATAGTGGCGTGGGCCGTTCTCATGGTGGTAGTGGCCGCTGATGTGCAGGCGCGGCTGTAGGCGTTCGATGAGTTTGCTCAGTTTCCTGGACCCTTGGGTGATGCCGCGCCAGGACGACATGCCGTAGGGGCCGTCGTGCGTGACCAGGATGTCCACACTGCCGGGTTCAATGGTCAGGAGGCGGGTGTAGGCGTCATGGTCGAAGTCCATCGAGTCCGGACATTCGATCTTCCCGAGGAACGCTATGCGTTGTCCCGCGACGTCAGTGATATGTCCGCAAGTGACATGGTGATAGGCGCCGAGGGGATCCACCGGTGTCACGGCGGCGGCGCTGGCATTGTGCAGGCCGGCCAGCCATTGATGATCCTCATGATTGCCGCTGAGGAACAGAAACGGGGGAATCTGCTGAAGGGCGAGGCGGACGCCCCCGGCCAGGCGTGGTTGGGGGTCCAGGAGGCGGAAGAAGTCACCCTGAGCTGGATTGTCAGCTCCGAAACGGTGGCTGGACTCGTCCCACCGCTCAGGCGCCGGGAACGCGCCCAGATCTCCGACCTGGATCACGGCGTCGAGTTCGACAGCCCGATGGCGGGCGAGCATGACGGCTGCTCCCAACGCGTGCAGCACACAACCGTGGACATCGCCGAAGAACGCGATCTTCATCATTACCTCCGCTGACCGGACCTCGAACTCATCCGCCGCAAGAGGCTCCCCCAGCTCCCCCAGGTACGGCGCGCAGCCTCGTCGTGGGGGACATTCTCCGCCCTCTCGGCCGACGGCGGAGCAACTTCCGACAACTAACCCGGAACACCAACATCCACGCCGGCAGAAAGACCTGAACGCCGACACGTTCGACCGGTGCCGTGGTCCTCGATGGTTCCTCGACGTCCGCCCAGCGGAACTGAAAGTGGAAGTGGTGAGCTCCGTGCGGCCCTGGGACGGGCAGCAGGGCCTGGTCCGCTGCGTCGAGGTCGCGGTGCTGTCGGCTGCCGCCGTCACGCGCTGACCGGCGACATCACGGATGACCGCCCCGCCGGGCCGCTGCCCGGCGGATGGTCGGTCGGCTGCGTTGACGCTTGCCCAAGGCGTTGTTCGCTCAGCGGTTGAAAACCTCGACCTCTTTAAGTTCGAAATAATATTGGCCGAACTCGTCCTGCGTCAGCTGAGTCCCGGTCACTTTCACATAGCGCGCGATGGTCCTGGAGAATGTGAAGCGCTGCGGCCGCGTTCCGGGAGCCGGGTAGTTCGTCTCCGACGCCATTCGTGTCCACGCGTTCCCGTCGCTACTCACCAAGATCGCGAAGTCCCTCGGAAAGCAGCCCCCGGGAACGTCCGGATCGTTTCGCGGGTATAGATCGACTTCGTCGATCGGCTCCACGGAGCCCAGGTCCACCTGAATCCACTCGGTCGCGTTGGTGCTCGTGTTGGGCTGGCTGGCCCAGCCCGAGTTCGCACCATCGGTCGACGGCGTGGTGTCGCCGTCTGTGGCATCATCTGGCGCCCACCCCGGGACGTCGGCCTTGCTGGAGACGATGACCGGCTTGTTCAGGGCCAGGTTGACAGGTGGCCGCCCAGCACTGCTCGGGGTGGTGACCGGCTCGGTGGATCGTGTGTGCTGCGAAGATGACGCCGGGCGTTTGGACGACGCCTGATGCGACAGCAATGCCGTCGAGCCGACGACTGCGGCCGTAGCGAGCAGGGCGGCCCCCCATAGTGGCCCACGCCGGTACCGGGATCTCGAGCGTGGCCGGCGTGCTGCCACGGGGGTCTCGGGTGAAGCCGGGAAACCCGTCTTCGTCCCGGCGCCCGTGACCGCGGGTCGCGACGGTGGAAGCGGTTCCGTGAACGTATGGGCAGCGGCAGCGAGCTGCCGGGTCGCGGCCGCCTGGGAAGCCGCGGGTGTCGTGAGCCGGCCCAAGAGGTCGGCGAGGGTGGGTCGGTCAGCCGGGTTCTTGGCCAAGCACGCGCTGGCCGCCTCAGTGAGTGACGCAGGAACATCGCTGAGGTCGGCGGACTCGTGGACTACGCGGTAGATGACCGCTTCGATTGCGCCGCCGCCGAAGGGACTACGACCGGTGGCTGCGAACACCATAAGCGCGCCGAGCGAGAACACGTCGGCGGCCGGGCCGACGGGACCACCTCGGGCCTGCTCCGGCGACATGAAACCAGGGGTGCCGATCACCGCGGATGTGTGGTGGGTGGCGTCGTCCAGGGCACGGGCGATCCCAAAGTCGATCACCCTCGGACCGTCGGCAGCGAGGATCACATTGCCCGGCTTGAGGTCACGGTGGACAAGGCCGCAGTCGTGAATCGCGATCAGGCCCTCAGCCACCCCGGCGCCAAGCGCGCGAACGGCGTTGAGCGGCAGCGGCCCGTTCGTGTCAACCGCTTCCTGCAGCGAAGGGCCGGGCACGAAGGCGGTGGCCAACCATGGCGGATCGGCCTCAGGATCCGCGGCCACGACAGGTGCGGTGTAGAAGCCCCCGACCCGTCGCGCCGCTTCCACTTCCTGGACGAAGCGGCGACGAAACCCTGGATCTTCTCCCAACTCGCTGCGCATCAGTTTCACCGCAACGAGCCGACCGGCGTGCGATCGCCCCAGGAAGACCTGCCCCATTCCGCCGGCACCCAGGCGGCCGGTCAGCCGGTATGGACCGATCTCGGAGGCATCGCCAGGCCGCAACGGTCCCAGCAAGTTGATCACCCCCGTCAGAAGAACACCCACGTCTCCTTAATAGGCATCTTCTCAGGGGCCGGCACATCTTGGCCAGATCTTGCACGAAGCGGCGGTCGACCCGGGCACCTGCCGACGACCTCGCATGGCGGCGACGGCGTGACCTGCGGCTAAACGTTCCGGTGCGCAGGACGCCGAAATTTCCCGGCGAACCCGAGCAACTTTGGGGGCCTAAAGGACATCTTCCTTTATGAGACCCATGATCATGAGTGCGGCACCGCGCTCATGCGAGCTCGGGGAGATACCGATGGACACCAAGAACCGGCGGCGCAAGCCCGTGCTGATCGCGGCGGTCGTCGTCGCCGGCGTCGCCGTCACGGTGAACTCCGTCGCGCCGTCCACGTCCGCGTCCAGCGCCACCGCCGCCGCGGCGGCCAAGGTGACCGCCGGCGCGCCCGGCAGGTCCGCGTCCGGCGACCCGAAGGTGTCCCTCGTCGTATCGACCGCGGCCCCGGCGAACACCGGCCGTGACATAAAGATGTGCGCCGCCGCGCACGGCAAGTACCAGGGCACGGTCGTACGGACGGTTCCCGTCATGGGTGAGATGGGCACGGCGAAGGGCAGGCGGGGCGGCACCGTCATCGTCATGCGGTCCACCGTCTGCGGAACCGCGTGGGCCCAGGTGAAGAAGGACGGGAAGTACGACAAGCGGGCGTACCCGACGAGCGTCTGGATCGCGACGTACGCCACGGAGGCCACCGAGCATTCGAAGCTCGGTGAGAATTATCGCGAGGCCGCCACCCGCGCGGTCCTCTCGACGAGGGCGGTACCGGCCGGTGGGCACGGGACGCTCGAGGTCGAAGCCCGCTGGGCGGGAAAGGGCCTCGCCTTCTACAACGCCGTCCCCATCGTCTACTGACGCTCGGCCGGCGTGCCGACGGCGAGTTCTCCTACGACGCGCGCGAAGCCGGGGACCAACGAACTCGACGCGGAGGACCGGCTACCCGATCAGGCCGTGCATGGCCCCTTCCAGGTGCTCTCGCATCTGTGTGACGGCTCGTTTCTGGTCACCGGACCGTACGGCCTCCAGCAGTGCCCAGTGCTCGGCCGCCAGATCGTGCGGCCCGGGGTAGGAATCACCGAGCTGGGCCAGGCACAGCTGCATCTCTTCCTGCATGGCCGGATAGATCCGGTCCAGTCGTTCGCTGCCCGCGCAGTGGATGAGGGCGATGTGGAACGCCGTGTGCGCCTCGACCCGCTCGCCCCAGCTCGCCGTCTCCGGAAGACCCTGCATCGCCGCGAGGGCCTCCTCGGCCGGCGTCAGTGATCGGCCCTCGGCGATGATCCGCCGCACGGCCTCCAACTCCAGCGGGGTGCGTACGAAGAACAGGTCACGTACGTCGTCCGGGGTGAACGTGGGCACCTGCAGCGACCGGCCGGATCGCTGTGCCAGGTGCCTGGCGGCCAGCTCCTGCAGAGCCGAGCGCACCGTCGGCCTGGCCACGCCGAACTCCGTCGCCAGTCCGTTCTCGGTCAGCGGCTCGCCGGGCTTGAGGTCACCACTGAGAATCCGGCGGCGAACCTCGGCCACGAGCGCGTCGCGTGTGCTCGTGGTCTGCAAGGCCGTGGCCACCTGGTGCACCCCTCCCGGTCCTGAACGCTCTCAGACTATCAGTCAGACAGCATGACAATCCGTCAGCAGATGACGTCCCCAGGCGTCCCCTGATCGGGCGCGAGCAGGTGCACGACTCCGTCCTGGCCCTGTCCGCCGAGCAACAGGAACTCGCTGCGGAAGCCGGCGATCCGCTTCGCGCCGAGGTTCACCACGCCTGTATAACTGTATAGCAGACTGACCGTGTCTGGTTCTTTCACCCAGGAGGCGACGATGAGTGAGATCCGCTGGGCGACGTTCGACTGCTTCGGCACCCTGGTCGACTGGCGGCACGGGATCGCCACCGGCGCTGAGCTGCTGTTCCCCGGTCGCGGCGCCGAGTTGCTGGAGATCTACAACCGCCACGAGCCCGAGGTGCAGCGCGACTTCCCGGCGATGCGCTACCGAGACGTCCTCACGGAGTCGCTACGCCGGGCGGCCGGGGAGGCGGGGCTCGATCTGCTCCCGGACGACGCGTCGGTGCTGGCCACGGGGATTCCCTACTGGCCGGTCTTCCCCGATACGCGGCTTGCCCTGGCGCGGCTGCGCGACGCCGGTTGGCGGATCGCGCTGCTGACCAACTGCGACCGTGACGTGATCGGAGAGACCCAGCGTCGGCTCGTGGTCCCGATCGACGCGGTCGTGACGGCAGAGGATGTCGGCAGCTACAAGCCCGACCACAACCACTTCCACCGGTTCGCGGAATCCTTCGGCGCCACCCGGGACACCTGGGTTCACATCGCGCAGAGCTACTTCCACGACATGCGGCCGGCCCACGCGCTGAACATTCCACGGGTGTGGATCAATCGGCTGGGCGAGCAGGACGATCCGTCGATCACGGACGCTGTCCTGCCCGACCTCTCCGATCTGGTGAGCACCGTCGAGCGGGTCCACCGCGCGGCCCGGTGAGCACCGGCTCTACCTGCGGTCGGCGGCGAGTTCTCCCACGACGTGGGCGAAGCCGTGGACCAGCGGGTTGTCCGTGGTGGCGGGCCAGGCGAGTGCGACGCGAAGCGGCTCGACGTCGGTGAGCGGAACCCAGGCGAGGTCGGGCCGGGCGTAGTAGCGGGCCATGCTCATGGGCGCGAAGCAGATCGCGACGCCCTCCGCGACCTGCTCCAGCATCTCCTCGACGTTGTCGTTGGTCGGCCCCCAGCGCGGGGCCGATCCGTCCGGCCGTGGGTTGACCGCCCACCAGTCGACCCACGCGCGCGGCGCGCGTTCGGTCCACATGAGGGGCTCGTCCTTGACGTCGAGGATCGACATCTCCGTACGGCCGGCGAGCGGGTGCCCGGCGGGCAGGCCGACCACTCTCGCCTCGGTATGGACGATCTCGCTGCGCATTCCGGTCAGGTCGGCGGGCAGCCAGACGAAGGCGACGTCGACGCGGCCGTCCCGCAGCGCCGACGCCTCCTCGCCCCAGTCGAACCGCTTGGGCTCGACCCGTACGCCCGGATGGCGGCGGGCGAACTCCGCGCGGGCGCGTGTCGTCAACTCCCCCGCGCCGCTCGCCTCGAACCCCACCCGTAGCACGCCGGTCGCGCCCCTGCGGTGGCGTTCGGCGGCGGCGGTGACGCGTTCGGCCTGGCGGAGCGTACGGCGGGCCTCGGTGATCACGTCACGCCCCGCCGGGGTGGCGGTCACACCGCCGGCGTGCCGGTCGAACAGCCGTACGCCGAACTCCGCCTCGAGGTTCTTGAGGGCGTACGAGAGGGCGGGCTGACTGACGAACAGCCGCTCGGCGGCACGGCCGACGTTCCCCTCGTCGTCGATCGCGATCAGGTAGCGCAACTGACGAAGCTCCACGCTGCGATGATAAACGCTCTTTATCGCTCAAACGATCTTCTGTCTTGGACGCCCCGCTCCATCCGCTGACATAACGGAGACATCTTCGATTGGAGTCAGCGACATGAGCATTGAGAACACGCGTGAGGCGAGCGGCCGGGTCTGGTTGATCACCGGTGCGTCCTCCGGTTTCGGCCGGTCGATCGCCGAGGCGGCACTGGCCGCCGGTGACACCGTGGTGGCCACCGCCCGCAAGCCGGAGGCCCTTGACGACCTGGTCGCCGCCCACCCCGACCGCGTGAACACCGTCCAGCTCGACGTCACCGACACCGCCCGTGTCGCCGCCGTCGTCGCCGAGGTCATGCTCTGGTACGGCCGGATCGACGTCCTCGTCAACAACGCCGGCCACAGCCAGATCGGCGCGGTCGAGGAGACGACCGACCGGGAGTTCCGCGACCTGATGGACGTGCACTTCTTCGGCCCCGCCGCGCTCACCCGGGCGGTGCTGCCGCACATGCGCGACCGGCGATCCGGGGCCATCGTGCAGATCAGCAGCATGGGCGGGCAACTGTCGTTCGCCGGGTTCGGGGCGTACTCGGCGACCAAGTTCGCCCTCGAGGGGATGTCCGAGGCACTCGCGCAGGAGGTCGCCCCGTACGGGATCAGGGTGCTGATCGTCGAGCCGGGCGCCTTCCGTACGAGCCTGTTCGGCGGCGCGCTCTACCAGTCGGCGGCCATGGACGCCTACGCCGAAACGGTCGGCCCCACCCGGACGATGGCAGGCGGCGCCCACGGTCAGCAGCCCGGCGACCCGGCGAAGGCCGCCGCCGCCATCCTCACCGCGCTCGACGCGGAGAAGACGCCGCTGCGCCTGCCGCTCGGCAACGACGCCGTCGACGCCCTCGTCGTGCACGCGGACGCGATCCGCGAGGAGCTGCGGGAGTGGGAGCCGGTCTCGCGCGGCACCGACTTCGACGACGCCTGAACCGCACCGTCGACCATCGCCTATCTGAACGTCTCAGGAGCGTCCTGATGAAATCCCTGCCCACGCCCTCCGCTGCCGCCCGCACCGCGGTCGCGGCGCCGGAGGCGGTCCGGGGCGGATCTCCGGTGGTGCTCGGCGCCGCCATGCTGGGCTTCTTCCTCATCTCGCTGGACGCGTTGATCGTCACCGTCGCACTGCCCCACATCGGCCGCAGCCTCGGCGGTGGCATGTCCGGCCTGCAATGGGTGGTGGACGGATACACGCTGATGTTCGCCGCCCTGATGCTCTCCGCGGGCGCCCTCTCCGATCGCATCGGGGCCCGGCGGGCGTTCGGCGGCGGGCTGGTGCTCTTCGCGCTGGCCTCCGCGGCGTGCGGGTTCGCGCCCGGGCTCGGCGTGCTGGTGATCGCGCGACTGGTGCAGGGGGCCGCGGCGGCGGTGATGATGCCGGCGTCCCTCGCCCTGGTCCGGCAGGGCTTTCCCGATCAGGCGAAGCGGGCGCGGGCGATCGCCATCTGGACCGTGGGCGGCGCCGTCGCGGTGGCGGCCGGGCCGGTGCTCGGCGGGGCACTCACCGCTTCCGTAGGGTGGCGGTGGATCTTCTTCGTCAATCTCCCGGCGGGCCTGCTGGCGCTCGCCCTGCTCGCCCGCGTGCCGGCCTCCCCGCGGCTGCCCTCGCGGCTGGACGCGGTCGGGCAGGTGACGGCGGTGGTCGCGATGGGCGCGCTGACGTACGGCGTGATCGAGGGCGGCGCCGAGGGTTTCGGCCGGCCACCCGTGGTGGTGTCGCTGCTGGTGGCCGTGGCCGCGGCAGCCGCCTTCATCGTGGCGCAGGCCAGGGGCGCGCACCCGATGCTCCCGCTGCCGCTGTTCCGCTCGCGGGTGGTGGCGGTGTCGCTGGTGGTCGGTTTCATGCTCAATGCCGCCTACTACGGCGGGGTGTTCATCTTCAGTCTGTACCTGCAGCAGGAGCGCGGGCAGTCCGCGCTGCGCACGGGCCTGATGTTCATTCCGATGACGGCACTGGTCGCGGTGGTGAACCTGGCCTCGGCGAAGCTGGCCGGGCGGTTCGGCCCGCGGGTGCCGATGGTCGCGGGACAGCTACTCGGGACGGCCGGGCTGGTGGCGTTGACCACGGTCGGCGCGCACACCGATGTGTGGACGGTGGCACTGCTGATGGTGCCGGTCGGCCTGGGCGGCGCGCTCGCGGTGCCGGCGCTGACCGCGATGCTGCTCGACGCGGTGCCCGCAGACCGGGCCGGCACCGCGGGCGCCGTGCTCAACACCGGCCGCCAGGTCGGCGGAGCGATCGCGGTGGCGGTCTTCGGGGCGCTACTGGCGGGCGCGGACACGTTCCTGGCCGGCATGCGGTGGAGCATGCTGGCCGCGGCGGCCGGGCTCGTACTGACGGCGGGGGCGACGCTGACGCTGCCGCGGGGCGGGCGGACGTGAGGCTCGCTGCGAGCGGGACGGCATAAGGACCGGCTGCCCGCACTCGCCCGGTCCGCGTAACCGATCACCTATCGACCAACGGAGTTGAACCATGATCAAGAAGTTCTCGCTCACGATCGCGGCGTCCCTCCTCGTCGTCGGTCTGACCGGTGTGGCGGGTGCGTCCGTTCAGCACCGGCCCGCCTCTGCCTCCACCACCCCGGCCGACAACCTCAACCCCGGCCCGTACCAACGCGCACTGGACCCGCTGGTCGGCACCTGGAAGGCCGTCAAGACCAACTACATCCTCGGCGGCGGCACACCCATCGTCTCCCACGACATCACCGTCACCACCCACTGGATCACCAAGACCGGCGGCCGCTTCCTGGAAGAACAGACCCAAGGAACCCTCGGCGGAAACCACTACTACCGCCTCGGCATCCTCGGCTTCTCCAACATCGACCACCGCTACGAATGGACCACCTTCGACAGCGTCACCCCCACCGCCATGACCTACCGCGGCAACCCCGTCACCGCGACCTCCTCCGTACTGTCCATCCCCGGCGAGTTCACCGACCCCGGCGTACTCGGCCCCGAATACCTCGGCAAGACCATCCCCATGCGCACCGTCATCACCATCGGCCGACACGGCCACCACACCTTCGACCTCTACTTCACCCCACCCGGCCAGCACGAACGCCTCGTCGACCGCGTCGTCTACACCCAAAAGATCAAATAAGAACAGCCCTGGGCACGGCGGTAGAGGACCCCGGCGCCGGGGTCCTCTACCCGCTCGAGATCCATCTCGGTGATCAAGCCAGGTCAGAACAGGGAGGGCGTGAGCATCCACAGCAGCTCGGCGTCCTCGTCCGCCGACGGGTTGCGCCAGCTTCGCTTCTCTCGGCCGGTGAAGGTCAGGGAGTCCCCTGCTTTGAGTCGGAGCACCTCGCCGTCGAGGGTGATCTCGAACTCTCCCTTCGTGACGTGGATGAACTGGGCGTCGGAGCGGGTGCGATAGGGCGGATCCCCGTCCCCTTCACTGTTCCCGCCCGGCGCCACCGTCGACTGGATGACCTGGATGGTCCGGTTCGCGCGGGGGGTGAGCAGGAAGTCCTGGACCCCGCTGCCGCCGAAGTGCAGCGCGGGCCGGCGGTCGCCCGGCACCAGCCCGGACTCCCCGTCGTCGAACAGCTCTCCCACCCGGACGCCGAGCACCTCGCAGATCCGCAGGAGCGAGGCGACCGACACGTTGGCCCGGTCCCGCTCGACCTGGGAGAGGAATCCCTTGGTCAGCCCGGTGGCCTGGGCGAGCTGTTCGATCGTCAGCTCCCGCTGCCGTCGCGCCCGCCGCAGCCGGTCTCCGATCCGCGGCCGAGAGCCGGAGCCCGGCCCGGAGTCACGGTCGTCGCGCGGCTCGGACGCGTCGGTGGCCATCGAACCCCTCTTCGGTATTGGCAAACTTAGTTTAGCTAGAGCATACTTTTCGGACGGTTCACCGCTCGGTTCGGAGATCCCATGCTCTCGCAGACGACACCGCCGCCGCGCCTTCGCGGCCGGCGCGAACCGGCATGGCGTGACCGGATCGCCAAACGGCTCCCCGACCTGTCGCGCCTGAGGGCGTTCCGGCGTCTCTGGGCCGCTCAGACGATCTCCTATCTGGGCGACCAGGTGACGGTGGTGGCCCTGCCGATGACGGCGGTCCTGACTCTTGGCGCGTCCGCCTCCGAGACGGGACTCCTCGCGGCCGCCGGCACGGCGGCGAATCTGGTGTTCTCGCTGCACGCGGGGGCGTTCGCCGACCGGTACGGCAAGCACCGCGCGACCATGGTCAGCGCCGATCTGGGCCGGGCCGTGCTCCTGGCGTCGGTGCCGCTGGCGTACTGGCTCGGCGTGCTCACCCTCGGCCAGCTCTACCTCGTCGCGTTCCTGACGGGCACGTTGGCCGTCCTGTTCAACGTGAGCGCCGTCGGGCTGTTCACCGCCGTCGTGCCACGCGAGTCGTACGTCCAGGGCAACTCCCTGATCCGCGGCAGCTACTCCTTCTCCTGGGTCGCCGGACCGAGCGCCGCCGGTGTGCTCGTCCAGATGATGTCCGCGCCCATAGCCCTGATCATCGACGTCGCCTCCTTCCTCGGATCGGCGCTGCTGCTCCGGTCGATCCGGCCGCCCGAGCCGGTGAATCGGGCCGTCTCCGGCCACGGCGTCCGGGAAGGGCTCGCCTTCGTACGGCGGACACCGGCCCTCCGCGCGAAGTTCGCCGCCGAGACCAGCCTGAGCTTCTTCCACTCCGTGTACTTCGCCCTGGTCATCCTCTTCGCCGCGCGCACTCTCGGCCTGTCGGCCGGGATGATCGGGCTCACCCTCGGCGTGGGCGCCTGCGGGGCCCTGCTCGGCTCCGCGGTGACCGGCAGGACGAGCGGACGCATCGGGCTGGGACGCGCGTACGTCCTCGGCTCGCTCCTGTACCCCGCGGCACTGGCTCTGGTCCCCCTCGCCCCGGACGGCGGATGGGGCGCCGTCGCGCTCATGACGCTCGCCCAGTTCGGGGGCGGGCTCGGCCTCATGCTCTGCGACATCAGCGGCAACGCGATCCAGCAGGCGCTGACGCCGGGCCGCCTGCGCTCTCGCGTCCAGGGCGCGTACCTGGCGTTCAACGCGGGGGCGAGGCCCCTCGGCGCGCTCGCCGGAGGTCTGCTGGGCGACCGGATCGGGCTGCGTCCGACCCTCTGGATCGCCGTGATCGGCGGCGTCGCGAGCGTCCTGCCGCTACTGCCGTCCCCGCTGCCCCGGATGCGCGACCTCCCGCGCAGGCCGGTCGACCTCGAACACATCGCGAAAGGAAGATGACATGACACCACAGACCACCGCCGTCCGGATCGAGCCGTGGGCCGAGGGCGACCTCGAGCTGCTCCGGCGCATCAACGCTCCGGAGATGACGGAGCATCTCGGTGGCCCGGAGACCGAGGAGCAGGTCCTCCGCCGACACCAGCGCTACCTGGAGCCGGGAGACGAAGGGTCCGGCGGGATGTTCCGCGTCGTCGTCCTCCCGGAAGGCACGGCCGTCGGCAGCATCGGATACTGGGAGCGCGAGTGGCGGGGCGAGACCGTCTACGAGACGGGCTGGGGCATCCTGCCGGAGTTCGGCGGCCGGGGGCTGGCGACCGCCGCGGGCCGTCTCGTCGTCGAGCGTGCCCGCGCCGAGCGGCGGCACCGGTTCCTGCACGCGTACCCGTCCGTCGACCATCCCGCGTCCAACGCGATCTGCCGGAAGCTCGGCTTCACCCTGCTCGGCCCCTGCGACTTCGAGTACCCGCCGGGGCACCCGATGCGCTGCAACGACTGGCGCCTGGACCTTCGAGCCGGATGATCGAACACGCGTTTGAACAGGTGCGTAGACTCGTCGTATGACAGAGGCTTTCCAGGCGTCGCTGCTCGACTTCGACGACGAGATCGGCCTCGGCCCGCTCGGCTCGTCGGTGCACCGCACCGTCCTCGACCGCGGGGCCTGGATCGACGTACGCCGGGGCTGGGTGACCGGGGCGGACACGCTCTTCGAGCGGCTCCGCGACACCGTCCCATGGCACGCCGAACGGCGACACATGTACGACCGGGTCGTCGACGTACCCCGCCTGCTGAAGTTCTACGAAGAGGGCGAGCCGCTGCCCGACCCGGCCCTCGACGAGGCGAAGCGCACGCTGGACGCGCACTACGCCGCCGAACTCGGCGAGCCGTTCCGCACCGCCGGGCTGTGCTTCTACCGCGACGGCCGCGACAGCGTCGCCTGGCACGGCGACACGATCGGGCGCGGCAGCACACACGACACCATGGTGGCGATCATCTCGGTCGGTGCGCCCCGCGCGCTCACGCTCCGCCCGCGCGGGGGCGGCACGACCCTGCGGTACGACCTCGGTCACGGTGACCTCATCGTCATGGGCGGCAGCTGCCAGCGCACCTGGGAGCACGCCGTCCCGAAGACCGCCCGGCCCTGCGGGCCACGCATCAGCATCCAGTTCCGCCCGCGAGGCGTCCGCTGACGGCCGGCCCGGCCCGGCAGCGCCCGTACGACGCCTGGTGGCTGCGGCACAGCACTGAGGCCCAGCGGCAGCGGGGCAGCGCCGACATCCGCCCGGCGACAGCGGCGTGGCACCGACACCTGCCCCGGCACCCGGCGGGGCAGCGCCGATGCCCGCGCGGCGGCGCGGCGTCTGCGCCCGAACAGCGCTCGGCGGCAGCGGGGCAGCGCGGCTGCGCGGGTATCGACGCCCGAACAGTGCCTGGCGGTAGCGGCGCGGTCGGCCGGCGGCGAGCCGGCCGCAGAGTTCCTCGGCGCGGTCAAAGCGGCCGCCGCAGGCGCAGCAGGTCGCAACCGACACCCGCACGGCGCCCGGCGCCCGGCGACAGCGGCGTGGCACCGATACCCCCCGTGCGGCGTCTCGCGGACGGCGCCGACGCCCGTACGGCGGCTGCTGACCACCCCGTGACACCGGTACTCCCCCGTGCCGCGGCTGCTGACCGTCCCGTGGCACCGATAGTCCCCGTGCGGCGTCTCAGTGACGGCGTGCGGCGCCGACGCCCGTACGGTGGTCGTCGGCGTGCGCTGCGAATATGTGGGCGAAAGCGGGAGATACTCGCGGTGTCCGCGACCCTTCGGAGGAGCAATGGCCTGGCTGGGCGCTCTCGTCCTCTTCGTCGGCGCGATCCTGACATTCGCCGTCGGCGGTGACGTCGGGACCCTCGACGTTCGCACGGTCGGCATCGTCGGGATGGCCGTCGGCGGCGTCCTGCTCGTCGTCGGTATCGTCCGGCTGCGCCGTACCCCCCGGCCGACCGGAGCACGGTCTTCCTCCGGGGTGATCCGGGGCGGCGTGCAGGCGCGGGTCCAGGAGCAGATGTACCGGACGAGCAAAGGCAAGATCATCGCGATGATCGCCGTCGTCATCTACATCCTCTCCCCCGTCGACCTGATCCCGGACGTGTTCCTGCCCGTCGGCATCATCGACGACGGCACGGCGTTCGCGTGGCTGCTGTTCGCGATCGGCCAGGAGGTCACCCGGAAGCGCCGCAGCGCGCTGGCTGCCCGTGAGCGATGACCGCATGCCCGAAGCGCCGCCACGCGTCATCGACCCGGTAGCGCTCACGAGGTGCCCGATGGACGCGCGGTACCCGAAGTGCCGCCACGCCTCATCAGCCCCCGCCCGGCGAACCCGCAGCGCCGAAGCGCCGCAGCGCGTCACCAGCCCGTAAGCGATGATGGGGCGCCCGGTGAACCCGAGGCACCCGAGGCGCCCCCACACGTCGTCAGCCCCCGCCCGACGAACCCGCGGCGCCCGAAACGCCGCAGCGCGTCACCAGCCCGTGAGCCATGACGGGGCGCCCAGTGAACCCGAGGCACCCGAAACGCCGCAGCGCCTCGTCAGCCTGTAAGCGATGACTGCGCGGCCGGTGAACCCGCGCGGTACCGGCCGGGGGCGGTCGTGAACTCTCGCTTGAACGCCCTGGCGAAGGCGAACTCCGAGGTGTAGCCGGTGCGTTCGGCCACTGAGCGCAGTGGCAGGTCGGTGTCGCGGAGGAGCCGCGCCGCGATCGTCATCCGCCACCACGTGAGGTAGCCCAGCGGTGGCGAGCCGACCATGGCCGTGAAGCGCCGGGCGAAGGCCGCTCGCGACAGCCCGGCTTGGGCGGCGAGCGACTCGACCGTCCACGGCCGGGCGGGGTCCTCGTGGACGGCGCGCAACGCGCCCGCGACGGCCGGGTCGCGCAGCGCGGCGCCCCAGCCGGCCGTCACCTCATCGGGCTGGTCCTCGTAGTACGCGCGAAGGATGTACAGCAGGAGCAGGTCCAGCAGTCCGGACAGTGCGGCGTCCCCGCCGGGGCGGGGACGGGCGCCGAGCTCGTGGCCGAGCAGGTCGATCGCGGCCCGCAGCGCGGGATGCCGGCCGACGCGGGCGGGCAGGTGAACGACGTCGGGCAACTCCGTCAGCAGCGGATGGGCCCGCGAGTGGTCGAGGCGGTACGCGCCGCACAGCATCTCGGTCCGGACACCCGACCCGTCACGCCCGCCCCAGACGCCCGACCCGCCGCCCGCAGTCCGGACGCCCGACCCGCCGCCTGCGGTCCGGACGCCCGACCCGTCACCCGCGGTCCGGACGCCTGGCCCGTCGCCTGCGGTCCGCGTGCCGGAACCGTCGTCCGCGTCCGCGCCAAGGTAGAGGCCCTCGCCGCCGAGCGGCAGGTCGTCGTACGTGAGGCGGACGTCGGCCAGGCGCCGTGACGGGGTGTCGGCGATCCCGTGGCCGAGTTCGCGCGGCAGGAAGACGACGTCGCCGACGTTCAGCGCGACGGGCTCGCCGCGGGCCGGGATCAGCCAGCAGGAACCCTGCAGGATCACGTGGAACCCGGCGCCCTCCTGCGGCTGGAACCGGATCCCCCACGGGGCGCACAGCCGGGTCCGTGACGAGTGCGGCCGGCCCGTGCGCATCACCGCGATCGCGTCGCTCAGCACGTCCATGCACCAACCGTACGGCCCACAACACACGAGCAAGACGATCGGACATGGAACGCGGACGTACGGGCATGGGATCGGCCGCTCGCGATTCCTACGGTGATTCCCGGGCGAGGTCGCGGACGTGCCGCGATCCGCCCGAGACCTTCAGGGAGAACGAGATGAGGATCGCCGTCTACGGGGCCAGTGGATTCACGGGCCGGCTCGCGGTCGCCGAGGTACGCCGTCGGGGCATGACCCCGGTCCTGGTCGGCCGGAGCGAGGAACGCCTGCGCAAGGCCGCCGTGGAGGCCGGAGGTGGGGACGTCCGTGTCGCGGGCCTGGATGACCCCGCGGCCCTGGCCGACGCGTTCGGCGACTGCGACGCGGTGGTCAACTGCGCGGGGCCGTTCACGTCACGGGGCGAACCCGTGGTGCGCGCCGCCATCGCGGCGGGCCGGCACTATGTCGACACCACCGGTGAGCAGCGGTACATCGACCGGATCCTGTCGGCGTACGACGCCGACGCGGAACGCGCCGGAGTCGCGGTCGTTCCGGCACTCGCCGACGACGGTGGCCCCGGCGACCTGATCGCGCACCTGACGGCCGAGCGGGTCTCGCCGGTCGAGGAGCTGCTCATCGCGGACATGCGGCGTCCCGGTGGGGCCTCGCGCGGGACCGCGCGAACGATGGCGGAAGTGTTCGCCGAAGGGGCGGTCGACTACGTCGACGGCGCCTGGGTCCCGGCCGGTGATGACGCGCCCGCGTCGCTCGTCGTACCCGGCGCGGACGAAGAGGTGCCGGTCACGCCGTTCGCGCTGCCGGGGGTCGTCACCGTGCCGCGCCACGTGTCGGCGCGCCGCGTCCGGAGTGTCGTGGCGGCCGAGGTGGCCGCGATGTTCCTGGCGCTGACGCCGGACGTCGTGGAGAGCATCCCCGAGACGCCGGACGAGGACGCCCGCCGGGCCGCCCGGTGGCTCATGGTCGCCCAGGCCGACGACGGCCGGGGCGGCCGGGCACGTGGCTGGGTCACCGGCCCCGACCCGTACGGGCTCACCGCGGTGATCGCTGTGGAAGGGGCGCGGCGGCTCGCCGCCGACGAGGGCCGGGTCTCCGGTGAGAGGCGGGCGGGGGCGCTGACCCCGGCTCAGGCGTTCGACCCGGCGGACTTCCTCGGCTTCCTCGCCCCGTACGACGTCACCTGGCAGGTCACCGGCCCGTGACGGTCAGGTGACGACCACCCGATAGTGGGTGGTCAGCCGCCCCTCGTCGTCCAGGACGTGGAAGGCAAGCGCGGGAGGCTCGGCGCCCTCGCCCCGTACGAAGTCACCGGCCCATGACCCTCAGACGACGACCACCCGATAGTGGGTGGTCAGCCGCCCCTCGTCGTCCAGGACGTGGAAGGCGAGCGCGGGAGGGAGGTCGTGGTCGACGAGGCCGTCCGTGCCCGTACCCCACGTGCCGGTCTCCCACGGCAGGCGGACGGTGGAGACGACCCCGGGCGCGACCAGCAGCGGCCGGCCCGCGAACGTCGTCGCCGCCGGAGTGTGGGCGTGGCCGCAGAGGACGGCGACGACGTTCGGGTGACGGGCGATGAGCCCGGCGAGCCGGTCCTCGCCGAACTGCCGGATCGCGTCGACGTACGGGGCATGCAGGACGACGGGCGGGTGATGGAAGACGATGAACACCGGCGTTCCGGACGGCGTATCGGCGAGCACCCCCTCCAGCCAGGTCAGGGTCTCGTCGTCGAGACGGCCGTCGTCCCGCCCCGGGATCGAGGAGTCGCACATCGCGAACACCGCCCCCGCGACGCGATGCTTCTGGTTGACGGGGCCGTCGGTGGCCGGTGCGTCGAGTAGCACCTGCCGGTACGGGCCGCGGACGTCATGGTTGCCCGGGCAGGTCAGCACCGGGTGCCGCGACGCCAGGACCGTGCGCGCCTCCTCGTACTCGGTGGCCAGGCCATGGTCGGCGATGTCCCCGGTGACCAGCACGGCGTCGAGGTCGTACGGCAGCCGGTCGAGGTAGGCCATGACGGCCTCCGTACGCGCGGCGGCGCGCGGCGAGCCGTCGAGGTGGGTGTCGCTGAGGTGCGCGAAGACGATCACACGGCGACGGTACGGGAGCGCGCGGGAGACGGGTAAGCGCCACTGCGTGCCGAGAAACCGAAGCCACTTCGCCGCCGATGGTGTCTCACCGCCGCCGCCGTGGACCGCAGATGGCCGTTATCTCCACCTTCTGCGGTCAACGACGGCGGCAATGAGGCCCTGGTCAGCTCGTTGTGTAGGTCACCCCTGTGTAGGCCGGGCTGCAGGAGTTTCCGCACGAACTCGGGAGGGAGAACGAATAGATGCGGCCGCCGTTGATCAGCGTATCGTTGGCGTCGGTCACGCGGATCCGGAAGTCGCGGCCGGCGGTCGCGGTCGCGCCGATGACGTACGCCTGGCCCATGTCGCTGTCCATCGTCGCGTTCTTCCAGGTGCTCCCGTCGTAGTACTGCACACCGTGGATCCCGTTCGGCAGGTGGGAGACGGCGATGACCGGCCACCAGACCTGCGCGCCCTGCAGGAACCCGATCTTGATGTCGCCGCTGTACCCGGGCGCGGACACGAACTGCCAGCTGATGTGCCGGTTGTTCCAGTGGTTCGGGTACATGTCGCCGACCGGTGTGCCGTTCTTGGCGAACCGGTTCAGCGACGCCTGCGCGAGGTCGAGGTGGTACGGGTCGTCGCGGCACCAGGCGTTGCCGTCGGCGCAGCTGTCTCCCACCAGCATCGTCAGCGTCGCGCCGTTGTAGGCGTCGGCGACCCAGGAGCCGTTCCGGCAGAACGCCTGGTTCGGCGCTCCGTCGTTGACGCCCGTGCAGTAGTCGCCGATCGTGACCTGGACGTACCGGCCGCAGTTCTGGCCGTTGGCGAAGATCCCCATGCGGGCCGCGTCCGACGCCGCGATCGGACGGGGATAGCCGTTGTAGTCGTGCGGGGTGTTGAAGACGTTGAGCGCGACGAAGTCCTGGCTGTCGAGGTTCGCCTGCGGCAGCCCGCACCCGCCGTACGGGGAGCCGAGCCCGGTGAACCAGGTCGCGTTGCCGGTCACCGGCGAGGACGCGGACGGCATCGCCGCCGGACGGGCTGCGCCGGCAGGCGATCCGGCCGCCACCGGGGAGGCGCAGGCGAGCAGCAGCGCGCTCAGGGCGGGCAGCCACCTGCGCGGACGAGGTCTGGGCATCTCAGCCTCCGTCAGTAGACCGGGTTCCAGCCGTCGGAGCCGGCCAGGTAGCGGGCCGGCGTGTAGGAGGACGCCTGGGAGGCGCTCAGCTGCGGCCGGTTGGAGTTGACCGCCGCACCGGCGCCCGTGTTCGCGTACTCGGAGAAGCGCGCGTCCTTCCACGAGAACCCGGACATGTCCGTCCAGGGGTCGTTGCGGATGTGCGCGCCGAGCGTGCACTCGCGGAACAGGACCTGGCCCACCGCGTTGGCGTCGTTGGACGGGTGCCAGGGGCGGCCGAGGTAGACCGACTTGGCCGGCGCGTTGCTCGTCAGCGTCGACTTGTAGAACAGGAAGCCGTAGGGATTGGCCTTGTTCGTGGCAGCCGCGGTGACGTACCCGTTGTTGCTCGACGAGCCGCGGCTCAGCGAGTGGATCTCCGACCGGTCGAACACCGCGGTCCCCCGGCCGAAGATGAAGTCGACGTCACCCTCGATGTAGGACGCGCGGATGTACGAGCGGCCGACCGTGCCCGTGCTCGCCGTCCACAGCAGCAGCGTGTCCTGGTTCGCGAGGACGCGCACGTTGTCCAGGACGGCCCGGTCGGCGCCCAGGTCCAGTGCCACCGCCTGCGAGCTGCCGTTCTTCGCCTCGTCGTAGTCGTTGGAGAACGTCAGGTTCGTGGCTTTGAAGTCGTTCGCGGACACGGACACCGTCGCGCTGCCCTGCGTCCCGTACTGGCTCGCCGCGTGGTTCTCGACGATGACGACCTGGTCCCTGCTCGACCCGAGGCCCTTGAGGGTGACGTGGGTCTTGGCGGACGGGACCGAGACGGTGCCCCGGTACGTCCCCGGCTTGATGTCGATCTCAAAGCCGGAGCCGTTGGACGGCGCGGCGTTCACGGCGGCCTGGACGGTGGTGTAGTTCCCGCTGCCGTCCTGGGCCACGGTGACGACCGTGGCCGCCGACGCCGGGCCGCCGAGCGCGACGAGCGTCATCGACGCCAGTGACACCGCGACGGCCGAACCGACTCGTCGTTCGCCGGACATCGCACCTCCTGAAGGGTCTCCCGATCAGGAGCAGGTTCCGCCGGGGCGGATCACGCGTCAAAGCCGTGGGCACGGGCCGGCCCGGCGGTGTCGGCCGCGGTGCGCGCCCCTGCTGGTCACCGGTCCGCCGACCGGCCGGGAGGCGGCCGATCCCCGCTGAAAGTTTCACCGGCGCCGGGTGCCGCGGTCAGCGCGGTGAAGGACTCGACGAACGAGGTCAGCAGCCGGGCGAACGTCGCCCGGTCGTCGTCCGGCCAGTCGGCCATCGCCCGCCCGAACGTCTCCTGCCGGAACCGATGCATCCGATCGAGCTGCTCCCGGGCGCGGTCGGTGAGCGCGACGGGCGTACGGCGGCCGTCGCGCTGGTCGGCCTGGCGGACGAGCAGGCCGGCGTCGACGGCGCGCGCCACCAGACGGCTCGCCCTCGGCTGGTCGACGTCGAGCGCCGCGGCCACCTCGGTGACCGTGCAAGGCCGTCCCATCCCCTCGATCGCGTCGAGGACGCCGAAGACGGTCGGGTCGAAGGTGCCGCCCTCGAGATCCCGCCCGAGCCTGCTCATCGCGCGGCGCGTCTGGCTGCGGCGGATGGCGACCATGGCGCGCTCCACCGCGGTTAGGGCCTCTTGTTGCCGTATCGGATCCATGGATGCTAGCTTACAAATGCATGCACTTTTACATGAAAGTTGAGGCATCGATGCAGCAGCGCCCCGACGTACGACAGACCCGCCCGTTCGGCTACTGGGTGAAGCACATCGACCAGCGCATCGAGGAGATGGGCCGCCGCGTACTCGCCGAGGAAGGGCTGAACCGGCGGTTCTGGCAGGTGCTCAACACGATCGCCTCCGGGCCGATCGGCCCGGAGCGACTGGACCAGGCCATGGCGCCGTTCATCACCGACGACGAGCCCACGATGCGGCCGTACGTCGACGAACTCGCCGACCGCGGCTGGGTCACCCGGACCGACGAGAGCGACCTCACGCTCACCGACACAGGCCGGGCCGCGTACGCCCGCGTGGCAGAGCGCATGCACGCCGCCCGCGCCCGCGTGGTCGACGGCCTGTCGAACGACGACTACGACACCCTGATGAGCCTCCTGGAGCGGATCGCCGGCAACCTCGACGCCGAAGTCGCCGCCTGATCGCATACGCGGTGATTCTTACGGAATGCGGACGGCTCGCCGCCGTCCCCGTTCCGGCCGTCTCGGCGTGGTTACCGTGCGAGCATGCGCGTGCTCGTGACCGGCTCCGCCGGGTTCATCGGATCCCACATCGTCGAGACCCTCCAGGAGCACGGCCATGAGGTGCGTCCGCTCGACCTGCGGTCGGGCGAGGACGTACGGGACGCCGCGACCGTCGCACGGTGCCTCATCGGCGCCGACGCGGTCTGCCATCAGGCGGCCAAGGTCGGGCTGGGCGTCGACGTCTCCGACCTGCCCGCCTACGCCTCGACGAACGTACTCGGCACGGCCGTCCTCCTCGCCGGCATGGCCGGGGCGGGCGTACGGCGGCTCGTACTGGCGTCGTCGATGGTGGTCTACGGCGAGGGCGCGTACGACTGCGCCGGGCACGGGCGGGTACGGCCCGGCCCCCGGGAGGAGGCCGACCTCGCTGCGGGCCGGTTCGAGCCCCGCTGCCCGCTGTGCGGCGCGGCGCTGATGCCGGGCACCGTCGGCGAGGACGCACCCGTCGACCCTCGCAACGCGTACGCCGATTCCAAGCTCGCCCAGGAGCACCTCGCCGCGTCCTGGGCCCGCGCGATCGGCGGGAGCGTCGTGGCGCTGCGCTACCACAACGTGTACGGGCCGCGGATGCCGCGCGACACCCCGTACGCGGGCGTCGCCGCGATCTTCCGCTCCAGCCTCGAACGCGGCGAGCCGCCCCGCGTCTTCGAGGACGGCGGGCAGCGCCGCGACTTCGTCCACGTACGGGACGTCGCCCGCGCCAACGTCCTGGCCCTGGAGTCGCCGGGGTCGCCGGCCGGCGCGCTGCGGTCGTACAACATCGCGAGCGGCGAGCCGCGCACGGTCGGCGACATGGCGGTCGCCCTCGCCAAGGTGTACGGCGGGCCCGATCCCGTGGTGACCGGCGACTACCGGCTGGGCGACGTCCGCCACATCGTCGCCTCGCCCGACCGCGCCCGTACGGAGCTCGGCTACCGGGCCGCCGTTCCGTTCGATGAGGGCATGGCCGAGTTCGCCACCCGGCCCTGAGTTCCCGTCGACGCCGACGGGCCGACACGGGCGAGCGGGCTCCGACCGGCGCGGGCCCGCCTGAGACGGTCTCGCCGCAGGCCGCGTCGACGTCGACGGGGCCGACGCGGGCAAGCGGCCTCCGACCGACCGGCGCGGGCCGACCGGAAACGGTCTGCCCGCAGGACGCGTCGACGTCGACGGGCCATGCCCGGCGCGGCGACACCTTTCGATGCCAAGCGCCGGGCCGGAGGCGGCCCCGGGAATCAGCCGCCCAGAGCAAGACCGACGACCAAGCGCCAGCCCGCCCCGGGAATCAGGCGCCTTGAGGAAGGCGGACAATGAAGCGGCAGCCCCCCGGGGATCAGGCGCCGCAGTGGAGGCGAACGACGCGGGAGGCGCCCCTGGGAACCAGGCACCCAGAGGAAGGCCGACTGCGGAGCGGGCGGCTCCCGCGAATCAGGCGCCTAGAGGGAGGCGGACGATGAAGCGGCAGCCGGGGCCCGCGTTCGAGACGCCGATCTGGCCGGCGTGGGCCTCGACGATGCCGCGGGCGATGGCCAGGCCGAGGCCGGCCCCGCCGCCCGGCGTGCGGGCGGCCTCGCCCCGGAAGGCAACGTCGAACAGGCGCGGGAGGTCCTCGTCCGGGATCCCGCCGCAGGCGTCGGACACCGCGACGTACGCCATGCCCTCCTCCGCGCCCGCCACGATCTCCACGCCGCCGTCCTCCGGCGTGTGCCGGATCGCGTTCACCACCAGGTTACGCAGCGCGCGGCCGAGCTCGGCGGCGTCCACCTCCACGGGCAGGGCTCCCTGCGCCTGTCCGCGCAGCCGGACGCCCTTGGCCCGGGCCAGCGGCTCCGTCCCGGCGACCGTCTCCGACACCAGGTCGCCGAGCCCGACCCGCTGCCGCGAGAGACGCAGCGCCCCGGCGTGGATCCGGGACAGCTCGAACAGGTCGTCCACCATCGCGGTGAGCCGGTCGGTCTCCGCTCGGATCTGCGCGTGGTACTGGCGCACCGTCGCCCGGTCGGCCACCACCTCGTCCTCGAGGGCCTCCGCCATGGCCCGCAGCCCGGCCAGCGGCGTACGCAGGTCGTGGCTCACCCAGGCGACGAGCTCGCGGCGGCTGCTCTCCAGCGCGCGTTCGCGGGCACGGGCGGCGTCGAGGTTGTCGTAGGCGGTGGACAGTTCGGTGCCGAGCTCGGCGAGTTCGGCGGGCAGCCGCCGCTCCGGCGGGCGGAACCGTCCGCTCTCCCCCGCCCGCCGTACGGACACCAGCAGCGAGCGCGTGCCGCCGATCAGCCGGTGGCCGAGCAGCAGGGACACGCCGAGCCCGACCAGCCCGCCGATCACGGTGACCGTCAGAGCGACGGACCGGTCATGGTCGCTGATCAGCATCTTCAGTGTGATCGCCACGATGCCGGCGACGGTGGCCAGGACGGTGGCGGCCGAGACGACGGCCAGCAGGGCGGCGATGGAACGCCCGCGCAGGGCGTACAGCGCCGAGACGCCGGCGGCGCCGACGAGCAGCGCGGCCCCGGCGGCGTACGCCACCACCTCGGCGAACGCGGTGAAAGGAATCATGTGAGCGGCTCGTATCGGTAGCCGACACCCCAGACGGTGAGGATCCGCCGGGGCGCGGTGGGGTCTTCTTCGATCTTCTCTCGGAGCCGGCGAACGTGGACGGTGACCGTCGACGAGTCGCCGAACTCCCAGCCCCAGACCTTCTGGAGCAGGTCCATGCGGGTGAACGCCTGCCGCGGATGGCGCATCAGGAACGCCAGCAGGTCGAACTCACGGGCGGTGAGGGAGATCTCCTCCCCGCCGAGCCGTACCTCGTGGGCGGCGGCGTCCACGGTCAGGTCGCCGTCGGTGATCGTCTCACCGGTCGGGGCGAGCGCGCCGCGCGCCCTGCGCAGGACGGACCTCACGCGCAGGGCCAGCTCACGCGGGCTGAACGGCTTGGTCACATAGTCGTCCGCACCCGTCTCCAGGCCGATGAGGCGGTCGGTCTCCTCGCCCAGCGCGGTCAGCATGACGATCGGCACCGGCCAGCGCTCGCGGAGCCGGCGACACACCTCCAGGCCGTCGATGCCGGGCAGCATGAGGTCGAGCACGACCAGGTCCGGAGGCTGCTCCTCGGCGGCGCGCAGCGCGGCGTGCCCGTCGGCGACACAGACGACCTCGTGCCCGTCGCGGACGAGGTAGCGGGAGACGACGTCGGCGACGGTCGGATCGTCGTCGACCACGAGGACACGGCCGGTCTCGGATCTCACCACGGCGACCTCACCAGGGCCTGGATCACGAGGGCGGTGGCCACCTGCGCGAGGAGCAGCGTACGGGCCGGCGGACGGACGACGGCGGGCGCGATCGTCGCCCACGCGGCGTACGGGATCCAGATCCGCTCCACCTCGCCACGCGTGACCCCGGACAGATCGAGGGCGATCATCCCGACGAACGCGGCGGCGACCGCCCACCCCAGCCGCCCGGTCCACGCGGGAACGCCAGGCCTCTCGACGGCAACGGCCCCGCGACCCGCGCTGCGCCACCGGCCCCTGGCGAGGGCGGCCGCGTGTCCGAGCACGGTGGGGAGGGCCACGGCGGTCGCGGGGCCGATCAGCAGCGCCAGCACGGACAGGTCGCCGACGAGGAAGTACGCGTACGGCCGGGCGCGCGCTCCGCCGCCGGCCGCCCAGGCCGTGTGCGTTCCGGCGACGCCCGCGAACCAGGAGAACCCGGCGAGCGTGAAGGCTGCGGGCACGACCACGCACCCTGCGGCCAGCGCGCCGAGAACCCCTCGGGACGGTCGCGTCAGGACGAGGACGGCGAGCGGCAGCGCGAACATCGGCAGCAGCCCGTAGCTCAGGTACGGCAGGGAGCCGAGCAGCAGCCCACCCGCGAACGCGCACCCGAGCACCGCCCATCCTCGCGCTCCCGGCCCGCGGTCCCCCGACGTGGACCGGAGCAGTCGAACTCCCCCTTCGAACCCGTCCGGAGCGGGCCGCGTGGCGGCGACCGTGACCAGGGCCACCGCCCAGGCGGCGACGCCGAGGAAGAAGGCGTCCATGCTGGTGGCGATCCAGAGGGCCGTGGGCGCGAGGACGACGAACGGCACCGCCCGGCGGGCCGCGTCGGCGCCGGCCAGCCTCCGCACGGTGACCGCGATCGCGGCCGAGGCGGAGCTCCCGGCGGTGATCACCAAGGCCGCCGCCCAGCCCGCGTCGCGCAGCCCCGCCCGCTGGAGCGCCCACAGGATCAGGGTCGGCAGGGGCGGATGGCCCTTCACGTGCGTCGGGTACGCCTGCATCGCCGCCGCGAACCCGCGGAGCCAGCGGAGCGGATGATCGCCGATCGCGGGCAGGCCCGCGAGGTACTCGGTCGGGGCGGTCAGCGGGCGGGCGAGTCCGTCCGGCAGCTGGAGGGCGACGGCCCACAGCGCCGATCCGAGCCACGCGGTCAGCAGCACCGCCCCCCACGGCAGCCGTCGGGCCGCGACCGGCAGGACCGTGATCCCGACCAGCCCCACGACCATCGCGGGCAGCAGCGGCCCGATCAACAGCCGGGGCTCCGCGTGCAACGGCGGGAACCGGTCCACCGGGAGATGCCCGGTGGACCGGAGGATCGCGCCGGCTCCGAACCCGACCACGATGATCGCGCCCCACACCGCGAGCGCCGTGCGGCGGCGCGCGACCGTACGGCCGGTGAACCGTCCGGCCGCCCGGCCCGGCTCACCCAAGGGACCGTAGGAATGCTCTTCGCTGCCGGGCGAGGTCACCGGCCCGCTGAAGCTGATCACATCTTCACAGTAGGGCTGACCAGTGGGGATGCGCCCTACACGTCATCACTCCGTAAGGGTTGGCCACGGATGTTCCGGCTCGGCGTCCACCTGAGCACACCAGGACGCCGAGGTTGATCACGAGCGGATCCGCCACGGATCCCCGTCATCACTCCGTAAGGGTCGATCACCGAGGTCCGGGCGTAGCGTCGCCGACATGATCGACGTCGTACTGCCCTGCCTCGACGAGGCCGCCGCACTGCCGTGGGTGCTGACGAGGATGCCCGAGGGTTATCGCCCGATCGTGGTCGACAACGGGTCCACCGACGGCTCGGCTGAGATCGCCGCGGAGCACGGTGCACTCGTCGTCCCCGAGCCACGTCGTGGGTTCGGCGCCGCCTGCCACGCCGGGCTGCTGGCCGCGAGCGCCGAGATCGTCTGCTTCATGGACGCGGACGCGTCCCTCGACCCCACCGACCTGCCCAAGGTCGTCGGCCTCCTCGCCGATGACGACGGCGAGCCGCCGGACGGCACCACCGTGCGCACGGACGCTCCCGATAGGAGGTCGTGGGATAGGGCCCCCATGGGCACGAACGGTCCCGACCGCGGGTCATGGGAAGAGGCCGCTATAGGCGCGAACGCTCCCGACGGCCGGCCGTGGGACAGGGCCACCATGGGCGCGAACGCTCCCGACAGCGGGCCGTGGGACAGGGCGACCTTGAGCACGAAGGCTCCCGACGGCGCATCCGGGGTCGATCTCGCGCTCGGCCGACGGCGACCGGTGTCGCTCCGCGCCTGGCCGCCGCATGCCCGGCTCGGCAACGCCGTCGTCGCGCGTCGCGCCGGTCTGCGCGACCTCGGACCGATGCGGGCGGCGCGGCGGGCTCGCCTGCTCGACCTGGGCCTGACCGACCGGCGGTCCGGATACCCGCTGGAGATGGTGCTGCGAGCCCGCGCCGCAGGGTGGCGCATCGCCGAGACGGACGTCGCCTACCACCCGCGGACCGGCCGTTCCAAGGTCACCGGCACCGTACGGGGAACGCTGCGGGCGATCCAGGACATGCGACACGTGCTGGAGACGGTATGACGGCCCTTGAAGTGGAAGACGACCTGGCCGCAGGCGGGTCGACGACGCTGCTGGTCATCGCCAAGGAACCGGTGCCCGGCCGGGTCAAGACGCGGCTCACACCGCCGTACACGCCGGAACAGGCGGCCTCGCTGGCGGAGGCCGCGCTGGCCGACACTCTCGCCGCCGTCGCCGCGACCCCGGCGGCGCGGCGCGTGCTGGTCCTCGCCGGGCATCCGGGGCCGTGGCTGCCGGAAGGGTTCGAGGTGATCCCGCAGCGGGGCGAGGGCCTCGACGAGAGGCTCGCGAACGCCTTCGCCGACGCCGACGGCGCCGCGGTCCTGGTCGGCATGGACACGCCCCAGGTCACTCCCGCCGCGCTCACCCGGGCGGCACGGTGTCTGGAGGACGGGGACGCGGTCTTCGGACCGGCCGCCGACGGCGGCTTCTGGCTGATCGGCCTGCGCGAGCCCGATCCCCGGCTGTTCCTCGGCGTGCCGATGTCCCGCCCGGACACGGGGGCGCACCAGCGCGCCCGCCTGCGCGGCATGCGCGTCACCACGCTCGACACGCTGACCGACGTGGACACCGCCGCCGACGCCGTACGAGTGGCGGCACAGGCCCCCGGAACACGCTTCGCGGCCACGCTTACCGCCCTGGCCGTACCGAGTCCCCGCACGAACGAATACAGCCTGGCTTCCGTAGGCCCAGCAGCCCGTCCGACGGAGGAGGCCGCGCGGTGATCGGCGGCTTGTACGAGGGTTCGCTCGCCGGGCTCGGGGCGGTGGAGATCGAGCACGCCGACGGGCGGCGTGAGCGACTGCCCGTGGACCAGTGGTGCGACGGGCGGCCGGGCGACGACGCGCTGCTTGACCGCTGCGCCGGGCCGACCCTCGACGTGGGGTCCGGTCCCGGGCGGCTCACCGTCGCGCTCGCCGAGCGTGGCCTGCCGGCACTGGGCATCGACGTCACTCCGTACGCCGTGGAGATGACGCGTGCGGCGGGCGGGCTGGCCCTGGTCCGCGACGTGTTCGACCACGTCCCGGGTGCCGGACGCTGGGAGACGGTGCTGCTGGCCGACGGCAACATCGGCATCGGCGGCGACCCGGTGGTGCTGCTGCACCGTGTCGAGGCGCTGCTGCACCGGGGCGGCCGGGCCGTTGTCGAGTTGCATTCGGTGACGCGCACCGAATGGATACGGCTGCGCGACGGGCGGCGGGCGAGCGGCTGGTTCCGCTGGGCGCACGTCGGGCGGGACGCGATCGGCGGGTACGCGGAGCAGGCCGGGCTGCGCGTCGCCGAGGTCTGGACGGAGGCCGAGCGATGGTTCGCGGACCTCGCCCCGACCGGCTGATCGCCGCGTTCCGCCGGTTCGGCAGGCTCCGACGGTTGGGCGCGTTCCCACGGCTCCGCGCATTCCAGCGACTCGGCGCATTCCAGCGACTCGGCGCATTCCGGCGGCTCGGTGGGAGGGCCGGCGACGAGCGTACGGCCGCGTGGCTCGGTATCGGGCTAGGTGTGAGTTTCACCGTGGCATTCGTCACCGGGCTGATCAGTCACTTCATGCAGCACCCGCCGGGATGGGCGGTCTGGCCGTCCCGGCCGGTCGGCCTCTACCGCCTTACACAGGGCCTGCACGTGATCGGCGGCCTGGCCACGATCCCGCTGCTGCTCGCCAAGCTGTGGACGGTCTATCCGAAGCTGTGGCAGTGGCCGCCGGTGCGCTCGGCGGGACACGCGGTCGAACGGGCGCTGGTCTTCCCGTTGGTCGCCGGCGCGCTGTTCCAGCTGGTGACCGGGCTGTTCAATATCGCGTACTTCTATCCGTTCCCGTTCTTCTTCCCGGCGGCGCACTACTGGACGGCCTACATCGTCTACGGTGCGCTCCTCATCCACGTCGCGAACCAGTGGGCCAAGGTGCGCGGCCTGTGGGGCACCAAGGCGCCGGCCGCCCGTCCGGTGGGGCCGTCCCGCCGGGGCGTGCTCGCGACCGTCGCGGGGGCGTGTGGCCTGGTCGGGCTGGTGACCGTCGGGGAGACGTTCACGCCGCTCGGCGGGCTGGCGCTGCTGGCCCCGCGCCGGCCGGGGGTGGGACCGCAACGCCTGCCGGTGAACAAGACCGCGGCGGCCGCCGGCGTCACCCGGGATCCGGCCTGGCGGCTCGCCGTCACCGGTGACGTGACGCGCGAACTGTCCCTCTCCCTCGCCGATCTGCGGGCCATGCCCCGCCATGTCGTACGCCTGCCGATCGCCTGTGTCGAGGGCTGGAGCGCGGAGGCGACCTGGGCGGGCGTCCGGCTCCGTGACGTCCTCCACGCGGCGGGCGTCGACGCGGACGCCCGCGTACGGGTGGAGTCGCTGGAGGCGCGCGGGCGATACCGGACCTCGGAGGTGGACCCTCCGCACTGGCACGACGAGCTCACGCTCCTCGCCCTGGATCTGAACGGCGAGCCGCTGTCGCTCGATCACGGGTACCCGTGCCGCCTGATCGCGCCCGACCGTCCCGGCGTGCTGCAGACCAAGTGGATCGCCCGGCTGGTGGTGAGCCGGTCGTGAAGGGCCGGCTCGTCGTCTACGGCCTCGGCGCGGCGCTGATCGGCGTCGGCGGCGTCGGGCTGCTCGCGGACGCCGCCGATACGCACCCGGCGGGCTGGTTCGTCTGGTTCGTGGGCGCGGCCCTCGCCCACGACCTGCTGCTGGCCCCGCTGCTGCTCGCGGCGGCGGCGCTGACGGGGCGGATCCCCGGGCCGTACCGCGGACCGGTCCGGGTCTCGTTGATCCTCGCGGGCTCGGTCTCGGCCGTGGCGCTGCCGATGGTCCTCGGGCTCGGCCGCCAGGCCGGTAATCCCTCGCGGCTCCCCCAGGCGTACGGCGTCCACCTGGCCGTCGTCGTGGGCGTGATCGGCCTGGCGGGCGCCGTCGCCACGGTGGTCCGGCTCAGACGAGGACGCTCCCGCCGTCGACGGTGAGGACGGTTCCGGTGGCGAACGGCTTCGTCATGAGGAACACGTACGCCCGGCGATGTCCTCGACCTCGCCGACGAGCACCTCCTCCAGGACGCCGACGCCCCGGACCGCCGGCCTGCGGGGCGGCGCGGGACCTGACCGGGCCGCCGCGCCGCTGACGAGGCCGGATCAGTGGAACTGCGGGACGATCAGATAGATGCCGTAGCCGACGATCACCGCGCAGGCGAGGAAGCACAGGCCCGCCCCCACTGTCGCCAACGTCGTGCTTTCCCCCCGGCCGTGGTGGGCACCCTCGGGCGAGCGTGACGACCACGCGAGGATGCCGACCGCGAAGATCACTACGATCGCCACTCCGACGGCGAAGGCGACCGCGGCCACCTCGCCGAGGGCGTTCCACTTGATGTCCATCGACGTACTCCCTCTCACGCGGCGGAGGCCTGCGGAGGCGGCAGGACCGTCGTCGTCGGTTGGTCGTTCACGTTGGCGGCGTGCACCGGGTTCCGCCGGGAGATCGCGTAGATCGCGACCGCCACGGCGACCGCCGCTATGAAGACCACGGAGATCCCCACGGTGCCCTGCTCGGCCACTGCCGCGGCGACCCCTCCGACCGCCGCCGCCGCGGGCAGCGTGAACACCCACGCCAGCACCATCCGGCCCGCGACGCTCCAGCGCACCTCCGCGAGCCGGCGGCCGACCCCCGCGCCGAGGATCGCGCCGGAGCAGACCTGCGTCGTGGACAGCGCGAACCCGAGGTGGGACGAGGCCAGGATGACGGTGGTGGCCGAGGTCTCGGCCGCGAAGCCCTGCGGCGACTCGATGTCGGTGAGTCCCTTGCCCATCGTCCGGATGATCCGCCAGCCGCCGATGTACGTCCCGAACGCGATCGCCAGGCCGGCCATCAAGACGACCCACCACGGCGGGCCGGAACCGTGCGCCAGGATGCCCGCGGAGATCAGCGTGAGGGTGATGACGCCCATGGTCTTCTGCGCGTCGTTGGTCCCGTGCGCCAGTGACACGAGTGAGGCCGAGGCGATCTGCCCGCCCTTGAACCCTCGGCCGACCTTGTCCCGGTCCCCACGGGAGGTGATCACGTACGCCAGGTAGGTTGCCGTCATCGCGACCACGCCCGCGATCAGCGGCGAGGCGAGCGCGGGGATGACGATCTTCTCCATCACCGTGCTGAAGTGCACGCCCTTGACCCCGGCGCCCACCCACGTCGCGCCGATGAGGCCGCCGAACAGCGCGTGGGACGAGCTCGACGGCAGGCCGAGCAGCCAGGTCACGAGGTTCCACACGATGGCGCCGACCAGGCCCGCGAAGATCATCGATGGTTTGACGAGGGAGTCGTCGACGATCCCGCCGGAGATGGTCTTCGCGACCTCCGTGGACAGGAACGCGCCGACCAGGTTGAGCGCCCCCGAGATCGCCACCGCGATTCGGGGAGGTAGTGCACCGGTCGCGATGGACGTCGCCATCGCGTTCGCGGTGTCGTGGAAGCCGTTGGTGAAGTCGAACGCCAGGGCCGTGATCACGACGGCCACGACCAGAAACGACCAGTTGCCCATTGATCCCGCAATCTGAGCGGCGGCGTTTACCCCCAAAATCCTATTTTGGTGCGCTTAACAAAGAGTGAACCGATCGCAACAGTCGCGTTCGGCATCGGCAATGTTGCCCCATGGTGACAGCGGGGACGCCCCCGAGGCGTCCCCGCCGCCCGCATCAGAGTTCGACGACGTCGTCCGGTGAGAGCCGGTCGTACGCGGCGCCGGTGCCCGGACCGTTCTCACCGAGGAGGCCGTTCACGAGCGTCTTGCCGACCTCGCTGAGGATCTCGTCGTGCACGGAGAAGGCGCGGGCCGGCTTGACGGCGCGGACGTAGTCGATGGCCTCGGCGGGCTTCTGCCAAGGGCCGCTGATCGGCACCATGAGGGTGTCGACCGTCCGCTCCGGCACGGTGAAGGCGTCACCCGGGTGGAAGATCTTCCCGTCGACGAGGAACCCGACGTTGCCGATACGCGGGATGTCCGGATGGATGACCGCGTGCCACTCCCCGTACACCTCCACGCCGATGCCGTCGATGTCGAAGGCGTCACCGTGACCGACGGCCGTGACCCGGCCGCCCAGTCCTTCGAGCTTGGCGGCGGTGGCGCTGTTGGTCCAGACGCGGAGTCCCGGCGACGCGTCGAGCGCGGCGCGGAGCGCGCCCTCGTCGAAGTGATCGAAGTGCTCGTGGGTGACGAGCACCGCGTCGGCGCCCTCCAACGCTCCCGGCCCGGTCAGGCCGCCGGGGTCCACCACCAGCGTCGTGCCGTCCTTCTCCAGCCTGATGCAGGCGTGTCCCAGCTTCGTCAGCTTCATGCCCGACGTCCCCTCACTCCGAATTTGTACAGTTTGGCTGTATATCTCCGCCGAATATACAGCAAGGCTGTAGAGTCCCCGTGTGAGCGAGGTGGACGTCGACGAAATCGCCCGCGAACTACGGCTGGTCATCGGACGGTTGGTGCGGCGGGCCCGCGACCGGACGGACCTGCCCGCCGGGCAGGCGGCCGTCCTCGGCAACCTCGACCGGGAAGGCCCCATGAGCACCAGCGAACTGGCCGACCGGCAGCACGTACGGCACCAGTCGATGGCGCGTACCGTCGGGCAGCTCATCTCCCTCGAGCTGATCTCCTCCGGGCCGCACCCGCACGACCGCCGCAAGAATCTGCTCGGCATCACCGACGCGGGACGCGCCGCGCTGCAGAGCCAGCGGACCAGGAGGGCCGGCTGGCTGGCCGAGGCGATCGGCAGTGAGCTCAGCCCCGAAGAACAGCGCGCCCTGGCCGGCGCGATCCCGCTCCTGGGTCGGCTCGCGGACCACTGAACGGGGCTGGACGACGTACGGGCCCGGGACGTGGGTCCCAGGCCCGTACGAAGAATCGGCCGGCGGATGACCGGCCGGCCCGATCGACCGGTGAACGATCGACCGAACCTGGCCGAACGATCAGCCGAGGCGACCGGTCAGTGAACGATCGGCCTGCGAGGTGATGACCGTCCCGCGCGGCCGTTCAGCGGGCGCTCAGCCGGCGCTGAGGTAGAGGCCGTAGCCGGTCGGGTCGTCGGGGTCGCCCTCCGGGTACGATCCGCCGCCCGACCAGACGGTCTTCGTGCCCGGACGGTTCTCCAGCGTGGTCAGGTTGACGTCGTAGTTGGTCGGGCGCGGCGCGGCCGCGGAGGTGAGCTTGTCGCCCGTGACGTGGACGAACGTCGGGTCCCACCCGCCCTGCAGGATCCACGCGCCGCCCGATCCGTCGGCGGCCACCTTGGTGTAGCCGACGCCCTTCGTGGCGACGAAGGTCTTGGCCTTCGTGCCGGTCAGCCGGAGCGCCAGCGGCTTGTAGCAGGTGTCGTCGCCGTCCACGCCGCACTCCCACGACTGCGAGCCGACCGCCCAGACGCTCTTACCCGACACGGTGACGTCCATGAAGGTCGTGGTCGCGTCGGCACTCGGCTTGGGCAGGGTGACGGTCTTGGCGACCTTCCACGACTTACCGGTCCAGTGGATCACCGCGCCTTTGGTGGCGCCGATGGCCCCGGCCGCCCAGATGTTCTTGGCGGACACCGCGTGAATGGAGCCGACCTGGGCGGGCAGTTTCACACTCGCCCACTTCTTGCCGTTCCAGTGCCGGGCCGTCGTGCCGCCGTTGACCGCCCACACATCGGAGGCACTGATCGCCTCGGCGTCGGTCGGGTGGAAGCCGCCGGTGAACTTCGACAGCGTCCACTTCTTGCCGTTCCAGCGCACGATCGAGCCATCTTCGCCGAACGCCCAGACGTTCTTGCTCGACGACGCGTCGATGACCTTGAGCGACATCGACCAGCTCGCGGGCAGCTTCACGTCCTTCCAGGTCGTCCCGGACAGGTGCTGGATGAGCGGCCGGCTCTTCCCGTTGACGTCCTGCTCGCCCACCGCCCAACTGCTGCCGGTGGACGCGACGGTCAGGTCGTTGATGCCCTCGTGCTTCGTGGCCTGGGTGATCCGCCAGGCCGGAGTGGCCGCATGCGCCGTACCGGCGCCGATTCCGAAGGCCAGCGCCGCCGCGCCGGCCCCCATGAGCATTCGTCGCATCTTCACCCTTTCGGTGAACCGCTCAGTGAGATTCGGTAAGGGACGCCCGGCGCTCACTCCAGCGCGCCGCCGACCCATCTCGGGCGAATGTCGTGAGATCACCAAGTGGGTCCGAGGCGGAGCGCTCGCGCTTACCGTAAACATCCCTTCACTAAGGAGACGCCGGACATGATCGTCTGGTTCACGCGATCGTCACTTTCCGGGATTTCGGCTCTATCGAGATGGACCCGTCGCCTCTTCGGGGAACTCCGCCAGTAGCCCTTCCGCCGCCTCACGAACGCCCGGGTCCGCGTCCTCCAGCAGTTCGGCCACCAGAGGGAGGCACTCCTCGATCGTCGAGCGGACGTGCTCGGCCCAGTCCTCATCGGCCGGTACGGCGGCGGCCCGCGCGATCTCGGTCAGCAGGACCAGCAGGGGACGCCGGACGTGGTTGTTCGGATCCGCCGCGAGCTTCACGAGGTACGAGCCGGCCGCGACGGTCACCGGGAAGACCGCCCCTTCCTCGTACAGAGTGGCGCGCAGGTCGGGCAGTGCCGCCTCGGCGGCCTCGGCGTCGGCGGACGCCGCGGCGAGGATCCAGCCCGGGAACTCGGTGGCCGGCCCCCGCGCGCCCTCCAGCTGGTCCCAGGCGAACCGGTCCAGCAGCTCAATCAGCTCCCGCTGCGGCCACAGGAGATCGGCGTCGAGGCGCAGGATGGCGCTCTCCGTCGAACCACTGACGGTGAGGGTCCCTCCCGGATCCAGTCTCAGCGTCTTGATGCCGAACCCGAGGCCCAAGGTCGCGACGCGGGCGGTGCGCATGTCCCACAGGCGTACCATCCCGGTGCGCCATGCCACCGCGAAGGCGGGTCCGGTCGGCAGGTGCTCGGCGCTGACCGCGACCACCGGCCCGCCCTGACGGTCCAGCCCTTTCGGCCCCCAGCCACCCTCCTCGGGCAGCCACACCTTCACGAGCCCGGTCTCGTCCCCGCTCACCACCGTGACCCCGAAGCCGTCGAACCGCCGGCAGGCGATCGCCGTCACCCCCGCCTTGTGCGCCGTACGGACAAGCGGAGGCACCGGGACCGCCTCCGAAGGCGTGCCTTCCGCACCGGTGTCCGGCGCAGAGTCGCCCGGTGCCGCGTTCTCCACAGCCGCGTCGACCGTTCCAGAGGCACCCGAAGCAGGATCGCGAAATGCCTCGTCGCCCGACGCCGCATCGTCCGGACTCCGTTCGCCCGAAGCCGCGCCGCCGGGGGCCGGATCGTCCGCGCCAGGGGCGTCCGGACGGGTGGCCAGCCAGACGTGCAGGCCGCCTGCCTGGTCCCCCGCCGCTACGCCGGCGTCCGGATCCGCGGTCCAGGTGGTGAGGCCCGCCGGTCGGTCGGCGCCGCGCAGCGGTGCCGGGAGCTCAGGCTCGGCGGACGGCAGCGGCTGGTCGGAGACGGCCTCCACGGTCCACCACCCGTCGGGGTCGGACTGTCCCGGGCGGAGCGACAGCGATTCGGGGGCCGGTGGTCCCGCGCTGTCCTGGGGATCCGGTGCGTCGGCTGGAGGGGACTTGATGTCGTCGCTCCAGTCGACGCCGAGCGTACGGGCGAGGTCCTCGAGGGCCGTACGGGTCCGGGCGAACACCATGAAGAGGTAGTCGGCCTCTCCCCCTCCGTCGAGGTAGATGATCGCGTCGGGTGCGCCGTAGGCGACGATCCGGGTGCTGAGTTCACGCCAGGGCAGCAGGCCCAGTTCCGGGAAGGTCCGCCGGATCCGGTCCTCAAGCTCGGGCTCCACCTCGCCAAGGCGCACGCTCCAGCCGAAGTGGTAGGGCAACCGCATCACGGCCAGCTGCAGGAAGAACTCCGAGATCGACCGGGACTGCATGACCCAGCCGTCCTCGTCACTGACCAGCACCTTCGGATCGGCGAGGGCGGCGTCGGCGGCGAGGTACCCCCATTCGTTGCAGTACTCATACTCCGCCTTGAACACGCAGACCCGGTGGTCGTCGCCCGGCCCGACGAAGGGGTTGCCCGGCGGCAGCCCGTCCGAGACGCCGTAGCCGGTGGGGTCGGGACGTACCGTCGGCGGCCACTCCGGGTTCGTCCAGTACAGGCGCGGCTGGTAGGTGAAGGAGTTGAACGGCAGGTCCCACCACTCGTCCAGCGCCGCGGGGATCGGCAGTGCCAGGTCGACGCGGGCGAACTCGTCGTCCTCCTCGCCCGTCCACTCGGTCTTGAGGCGGCGGACGTACGCCTCGTGTTCGGACTCCGACCAGCGCGGCCAGCGAGGTTCGCCACCGGGCGGCTCGTACCCCCATTCCTCCTGGAACGCCCGCAGCAGTTCCCAGCGCGGGCCGGTGTCCGCCAGGTGCGCGGCGAACTCGTCGGGGGTCATGCGCCTGCGGTCGTCCCACCGCGGCATCACCCGCCGCAGTCGCTCGCTGAACCGTCCGTAATCGATGATCTCCGGCACGGCGGCCAGCGTAGGGGATGATCCGGGTGTTTGCCGTCTATGGGACTTTCGGCCCTAGTGCCGCCCGTTGCCGTCCAGCGACCATTCTCTTACCAGGCGGAGATCGAGCCGATACGGCCGGTCAGCGCCGCGCCGGGGGGGCGTGGCGCGCTCCGTCCTTCTGATCCGGGGACATTCATGGCAGGAAAGCCGCTGGCCTATCCGCCTTCTGCAGGTTGGGACATGGCCATACCGGAAGGCTGGCAGCGCCTCGCACCGGCGCTCAGAACGATCGTGCGGGTACGTCCGGGCGCGGCTCCCGTGGTCTCGGTCCACGGCGAACTGGACATCGCCTGCGCAGGTGCCTTCGAAGACCTCGTGCTCGAGGTGATCATCCGGCACGGGCCCGATGTCGTCATCGATGCGTCCGGTCTGTCGTTCTGTGACGCGCGCGGACTCGGCGCCCTGGTGCGGTGCGCCAACGAGGCCGGCCGATCGGGCGGGCGGCTCACGCTGGCCGATCCGGACCACCGGCTCCGCCGGCTACTGCGGATCGTCCACCTCGACCACCTTATGTGACCGACATCACATCCACCGGAGGTTTACCCGGAAGCACCCAATCGCGCCTGAATACCGGTGCGGCTCGGATGTCGCGGCCCGCTGTTCGACATTGTCGACAGCGGGCCGTTGACGTGCCCGAACACGTCTCTTAACGTCACTGGAACGCCTGCTGGAGAACGGGTCCCCGGATCCCGGAGCCTCCGAGAACAGAAGATCGTCGGCCGCCCTCGACGCCCCCCGGCGGCCGAATCCCTGATCGCCCCTTCCCCCCGGTTTTCGGGCGGGGTGCGTCCCCGGCACCCCGTCCGCGAGCCTTTCCCCGCGATCGCCGCAGGCTTGCCCCTTCCCCCTGCTTACGGGCGGGGTGCTCCCCCCGCACCCCGCCCGTGACGCGTCTCAGCTGAACAGGAAGTGACCGCAGTTCGGCCACTGACCCTGCCAGCGGCCGTTCACGCGGTTGTAGAGGAGCTGGGCCCGGTAGGTCTGCTCGGCCGCGGACGCCCCGCTGGGCAGTCCCGAGCCGCCGACCGTCGCCCAGGACTGCCGGTTGAACTGGTAGAGCCCGTAGTAACCGGCCGGGTTCACCGCCCTGGGGTTGCCGCCCGACTCGCACTTGGCCAGCGCCGCCCAGTTGAGCCGGGCCGCCGAGCCGGTGCCGACCCCCTGGGGGCCGAGCGAGACGATCTGCGACACGGGCTTGCGCTTGATCTTCTGGTCGATGACGGCCTCGACCTTCTTGCCGTGCCGCCGTACGTACGCGGTCGTCACGAGCTTGAGGCCGGAGCGGCCCTCCCGGGTCACCTTGCGGCTGAAGGGCGGAAGCTTGCCGTCCTTCTTCTCGACCGTCGACGCCGGGATCGCGACCTTCTTGGTCTTCGGCGCGGACAGGAGCCGCAGCACCTTGATCGTGGCCGTGGGAGGTTCCTCTGCGGCGGGCGTGACCAGGTCGTACTTGCCGAGCTGGATTTTCAGCTGGGCGAGCACCTCCCGGACCGTACCCGCCGTCGTCATGGTCTCGGCCTGCTTCTTGCGATCGACGAAGACGACCACCTTGTGCGGGGTGACCGTGGGACTCACCGCCGCGTCGCGGGGCGCGACCGCCGCAGCGTCCTTCTTGTCGCCCTTGGAACCGCTGCCACAGGCCGAAGCGGTGATCGCGAGCAGCGTCAAGCCGGTGACCACAAGGTAACGGCGCACATTTCCTCCGTATCTGCAGCCCCCCGTATCAGGCAGACCATAGCGGAGCCAAATGGCCTCATTTGCATCAACGGCAGAATTTCGCACCATCCCGGGGCGCCTTACGCAACGTGCCGCACCGCGCCGGGGTCGCGGCCACCGCTGCCCGCGCGTACTTCGCCTCGGAGAAACGGCTGGTCACGATGCCTGAGAGCGCTCTCACCGTGGCCCGCTCAGCACCCCTGTTGGACCTGCGGGTCGACGCTTTCCCGAGCCGGGGCGACGTGCTCTCGGCCCGGGTCGGCCGCGGGAAGCGGCAGCGTGATCTCGATGTAGGTGCCGGCTCCCGGCGCCGAGTCGATCAGCACCGTGCCGCCGATCTCGGCGATCCGGCCCCGGATCGACTGGTCCAGGCCGATCCCCCGGTGCTCGGCCGACGGGTCGAAGCCGCAGCCCTGGTCGACCACGCTGAGCGTGAGGACGTCCGGCTCCGCGCCGACGCGCAGCACGGCGGTCGACACGCCCGCGTGCTTGGCCACATTGGTCAGTGCCTCCTCGGCGGCCCCGGCCAGCGCCGCGCAGACCGAGGCATCGAGGGAGCGCCATCCCGGCGACTCCGTGAGCATGGTCCCGTTGAACTCGACGCGCAGGCCGTCCCGGGCCTTGCGCGCGACGACGCCCTGCAACAGGCCGACGAGGTCGCCGTCCGCGTCGGGGCCGCCTTCGACGAGCGCCCGGAGCCACGCGGTCTCCTCCGCGACCCGCATCCGGAACTCCCGGTCGGCGATCCAGGGGCCGCGGGCGAGCGCCTCCATGGTCTGCAGGATCCGGTCGTGCAGGATGCGGGCGTGCCGGGCGCGCTCGCGGTCCCGTGCCAGTTCGGCCTCCCGGATCCGGCTCTCGTCGAGCTCCCGGGCGGTCGTCCGCATCCGCCGGGAGACGAGGAAGGCCACCAGCGTGTTCGGGGCGTAGGTGAGGGCGTTGAGCGTCACGCTGATCGCCGGATCGCCGTGCCAGTACGCCGAGGCGAACGCGTCGGCGACGGCGAGCAGAGCGGTGGCGCCGATGACCGTGCGCAGGCGGCGCAGGGCCACGCCGAACGCCACGGAGCTGATGATCGAGTAGGGGTAGGCGAAGTACAGCCGCGCGTGCGGCTGGGCGGTGATCACCGCGCCGATCAGGAGCACGGCGACGATGAACCACACGTCCGCCAGGGCCCACTCGGGCCGGATCCGCCTGGCCCGCAGGCACGCCGCGCACAGCACCGTGCCTTCGACGAAGACGGCGACCGCGAGAGCGACGGCCGCCCAGACTCGGTTTCCGTAATTGGGAGCGTCGAATCCCACGACGAGTGCGATCTCGGCGAGGCCGCCGCATCGGAACAGCACCGCCGCGCGGGCGAGTGTCGCCTCATTCTGAGCGACGGCGCCGGCCGACGGGCGGGCATCCATTGGTCACCGTCCGGGTCACAGCCGTCCCCGGCGGGGATCAGCGCCCAGAAGTTACCACGGAATATCCCGGTGATCGCCCCGTCGGCCGCATCCGTATTCGGCCGCCCGTACGGCGGGAATGCGCCTGATCGAAAGGTGATCCATGGCTCACACCGTCGTTTGGCAAGCACAGATCATCGGCTTCTGCCGCGACGACGGCGATGGCCGGGTCAGAAACGAAGGTAACGGCTCGGGGCGGAGGCGGAGATGGTGCGGATGTTCAGCCGGTGGAAGTTGCCCCAGTTGTATTCCTCGACCTTGATGGTGCCATTGTTGTAGACGGCCGCGACATAGGCGACGTGGCCTTTGTCGCCCGCCTGGTTGTGGTTGTCGTCCCACTGCGCGACGTCACCGACGTGCGGGCTCGCGTCGACCGAGGCCCCGTGCCACATGTCGGCGTTGCCGAGCCAGTCGGGCGACTTGGTGTGGTGCAGCCCGTCGGAGCGCACCGCCCAGGCGGCGAAGGACGTGCACTCGCCCTCGTAGTAGCCGTGCCCGTCGGCGACCCAGGCGTCCTGGGCGGGCCACGGGTAGGCGTTCGGGTTCAGCGGCGAGCTCGGCGGAGCGTCGCAGTGGCGGACGCCGGGCGACCAGCCGTTCTTGTCCTGGGCCGGCGTGGTCACGAAGTGGTCGTAGACCCAGCCGCCCGCCGTCGTGTAGTCCCACGTACGGCTCAGGAGGTTGTCGTACGTGTCGGTGCCTCCGTCGTTGATCTGGCAGATCACGCCGACGGTGGCGCCCTCCTTGAGGGTGGTCTTGACGTTGCCGACCTTCGGGTCCGCCTGGACGGCGAGCGTGCCGTCGGTCCCGCTGATCTTGTAGTTGACCGGGGTCACGCACGTGCCGCTGTACGGGTCGGCGGCCGCGCACGCGCTCGCCGGCGTCGCGGCGCCGACGACGCCGACGACGCCGAGCACCGGCGCGGACAACAGCGCGGCCACGGCCAGGCGTGCCAGGTTTCGCACCATGACTCTCCTCCATCTGAAGGCGGGGTGGGGTCGACGACGAGTCTCGGGCGGGCACCGGCGCGCGTCATGTCAGGCGTTGGGGAGCACCTCGCCGTGGTGCGAATACACCTCACCCCCGGCGGTTGACGGCACCCGCGCACCCCCACGAGGGTGGTCAGGAACGAAGGGCGGGAGATAGGACGTGGTGGCGACGCACGGCATCCGAGTCGGGGCCATCGACGACCATCCGGTGACGCTGCGCGGGATCGAGCTCCTGCTCGCCGAGTTCCCCGAGATCCACGTCGTGACCACCGCGGACACCCCGGCCGCCCTCCTCGCGTCCCCGGAGGTCGGGCGCGACCTCGACGGACTCGACGTCGTCCTGGTGGACCTCTACCTCGCCACCGACGTGCCCTCCCTGGACGTGGTCCAGGAGCTCGCGCCCCGCGTACCGGTCCTGGTCATGTCCGCGTCGCGGCACCGGCACGACGTCGTCGCCGCCATCCGCGCCGGTGCCTCGGGATACCTCACGAAGGACAGCGCGGCCGACCAGTTCGCGGCGGCCATCACCACGGTCGCGAGCGGTGGTTTCTTCCTCTCTTCGCAGCTCGCCGACATGGTCGGCGCGGTCCTGGCGGGCCGGACCACCGAACCGGAGCTGTCACCCCGCGAGGAAGAGGCGCTCGGCTGGATCGCCCGCGGCTTCACCCACGCGCAGACCGCCCGGCGGATGGGCGTGACCAAGGCGACGGTCGACACGTACGTCGAGCGGATCCGCCGCAAGCTGCAGGTCGGGAACAAGGCGGAACTCACCCGCGCGGCCCTCCGACGGCGCGGCCGCCCGAGCGTCTGACCCTTTCTCTCGCCACGAACCACGGCATTGCCGGCTCTTCGCGTGTGGTGCGTTCGCACCACAGGGCGGCGTCATTCTTCTACCGGACGGCGGGGACGTGCATTCACCTGGCATGACCGGTGCCGCGGGCGCCGGTGAGAATCGGCGCGTCCGGTCAACGGCGCCCCGCGAGAAAGGCGGCACTGAATGCCCTCCAAAAGACTCCTCCCGACGGCCTTGGCCGCCGCGGCATTCGCCGTGGCGGCCCTTATCCCCGGCATGTCATCCGCGTCCGCCGCGGTCGACCACGACCCGTGCGTGGCGAGCCCGAACCATTACTGCGTCGGACCACGGGTCACCACGGGAAATCAGTGCCCGGGCGACCAGTCTTTCGCGGCGACCGACGGGTACGGCGTGCCGATGCATTGGACGTACTCGGGCGGCAACACGTCCTGCGTCCGGGTCGACTACTCGTACGACGTCTCCGCCAGGACGACCAAGCGTTGCCAGTTCTGGTTCTACGTGCCCGCCGGCCATGCGACCGCCCCGGTGTACATCGGGTACTGGATCCGCCCCTGGAGCACCAAATTCTCCGTCAAGCTCGACGAGAACGCCCATGAGGGCTGGACCCACGTCTTCGACGCCGCCCAGGTCTACGACATCCAGTTCCAGGACAACAACGGCACGACGGCGCACGCCATCGGCTGGGGCGACGGATCCCGTTACGGCTGGAGCGTCTGGTGCTGAGCGGGGGCTCGGTGGCGCGCAAGGTCGTCGTGGGCGCCGCTGCGATGGCGGCGCTCGGCCTGGGGAGCGGCGCGGCGTCCGCCGCGACACCGACGCCCGGTCCGCTGCGCGCGCCCGTCGCCAGGGCGGCGGGCGGCGCGACCGTCCCCGGCCTCGACGTCTCGAGCGGGCAGCCGAACATCAACTGGTCGCAGGTGTACGCGTCGGGGCGGCGGTTCGCCTACGTCAGCGCGGCGGACGGCACGGCCAAGAACGCGTCGTACGCCGCGCAGACGAACGGGGCGAAGGCGGCCGGGCTGCTGGCCGGCGCGTACTTCTTCGCCGAGCCGGTGTTCGAGACGGGGACCACCCACGCGGACTGGTTCCTGGACCAGATCCACTACACGCCCGACGGCCGGACGCTGCCTCCGGCCCTGGACGTCGAGCACAACACGAGCCAGCCTCGCTGTGACGGGGTGAGCGCGGGCACCTGGCAGGCGTACATCCGCGACTTCACCGCCGAGGTCAAGCGCCGTACGGGGGCCGACGCGGTGATCTACGTTTCGCCCGCCTTCTGGCAGGACTGCGTCGGCGGGAGCACGGCGTTCGCCCACACCAACCCGCTCTGGGTGGCGCACTGGGGAGTGAGCCAACCGGCCATGCCGGGCGGCTGGCCGTACTACACCTTCTGGCAGACCGGCGTGGGCCCGGCGCCCGGGGTGTCCGGCGACGTCGATCTGGATCTCTTCGGTGGTTCGATGGACCGGCTGCGCAAGTTCGCCCCCGGCAAGGCGGACGGCCTGCCGTACCAGGTGACCGGCGTCGACGCCCAGGGGCTCGCGGTGCAGAGCCGGCCCCACGTCGGCCACGTGGTCCGCTACGCGCCGGAGGGCGCCACGCTCTCGGTGTCCTGCCAGACCGTCCACGGCGACCAGGTCGACGGCCGGGTCAAGAACGGCCGGCCCTTCACCACCTGGGACCGGCTCACCGACGGAACGTACGTCTACGACTGGTACATGAACACGCCGGTGGTGGGCGCCGACGGCTACTCGCCGGGCATCCCCCACTGCGCGGGCGGCTGACCCGCCGCCGAGAAGGAGCCGCGCCCGGCCGGGGAGACCGGCCGGGCGCGACGCGTTACAGGAGCATGCCCGCGCGGCCTATCGCGGACGATCACGATCTGTGACACTGTGACTACAGTCGTCCCCTGGGAGGTCGCGATGCGCGGACTGCCTCTTGCCGCACGGGCCTATGCCGGCGGTGTCATCGCCTTGGCGTTCGGCGTCATCGCCACGTCCTCGTTAACGGGCCTGTGCTGGCCGAGGCTCGCCATCCTCGCCGCGCTGTTCCTGGTCACCGAGTCGTCGGCGGCGACGCTGACGATCAAACGCGCCCGCGTTTCGATGAGCTTCTCGACGGGCCTGGCCGCCGTGGTGCTGGCCGGCCCGGTCGGCGCGACGCTGATCGGCGTCACGGCGATGCTCACCGGCCGGCGCGACCTCGGCCTGATCAAACGACTCTTCAACGCCGCCCAGTACGCCCTGAGCGGTTACGCCGCGGGCGCGGTCTTCCTGTGCCTCGGCGGCCACACCTACCGCTGGGGCGAGGCCGACTGGACGCGGCACGTCCTCGGCCCGTTCGTCGGCGCCCTCATCACGTTCGTCACGGTGAACCTCGCGCTGATGGCCGCCGTCCTGCTCATCAGCCGCCAGGCGACCTGGCGGGAGGTGCTGGCGACCGGGCGCCTGGTCGCCCCCTGGTGCCTCGCGTTCGGCATGATCGGGCTGCTGATCGCGGGCATCTGGCCGACCGCCGGCGGCCTGTCCGCCGTCCTGGTGCTGATGCCGCTGTTCACCGCCCGGTGGGCGTTCACGCAGATCGCCGCCCAGCAGCGGGCGCAGGCGGCCACCGTCGCCGCGCTCTGCCAGGCGGTCGAGACCAAGGACTACTACACCCGCGGCCACAGCGAGCGCGTCGCCTACGGGTCGGTGATGATCGCCCGGCAGATCGGCATGCGGACGGACCGGATCGACCGGATCCGCTACGCGGGGATGCTGCACGACGTGGGCAAGCTGGGCGTGCCGACCAAGGTGCTGCAGAAGCCCGGCCAACTCACCGAGGAGGAGTTCGCCGCCGTCCAGCTGCACCCCATGCGCGGCGAGGAGATCGTGCGGGGCATCGACTTCCTCGACGAGGCGCTGGGCGGCATCATGCACCACCACGAGCGGCTCGACGGCACCGGATATCCCATGGGCCTGGTCGGCGAGGAGATCCCCGAGTTCGCGCGCATCATCGCGGTCGCCGACACCTTCGACGCGATGACCTCGTCCCGCTCGTACCGTCCGGGCCTGCCGATCCAGACCGCGATCGACGAGCTCCGGCGCGGTGCCGGTACGCAGTTCGACCCGGTGCTCGTCGACGCCTTCCTCACCGCCCTGGACCGCCAGGGCTGGGTGAAGGCAGAGCTCGTGCCGCCGCCCGAAGGCGACGAGGTGGAGACCACCCAGCGGGATCACGACGACCCGTCCACTCCCATCGAGCTGACCGGGGCGTAGAACACACCACCGCCATCAGCGCCGGCACCGCCGCCCCAGCCGATCTCGTCGCCGTCCACGCCCTGCTCGAGCAGAGCCAGGACGCCTGGAACCGCGGCGACGGCACCGCGTACGGCGAGCTGTTCACCGACGACGCGACGGACGTCACCTACGTCGGGACCGTCTACCGCGGCGGACCTGAGATCGGCCGCGCCCACCAGGCCCTGTTCGACAGCTTCCTGAAGGGCAGCCGGCTCGCCATCGAGATCGTCGACATCCGCTTCTTCGGCGCCGACACGGCCGTCGTCGTCACCCGCGGCGACGTCCACAAGGGCAAGCCGAAGAAGCTCGGCAAGCTCGCCACCTACACGCTCGTCCGGGAGAGCGGCCGCTGGCGGATCGCCGCCGTCCAGAAGACCCAGCGCAAGGGGCTGATGGAGGCCATCTCCTTCAGGTTCCAGCCCGCCACCAAGCCCGCCGCCGGCTGAGGAGCACGAGTCCCATGGCCTCCATCGCCGTCATCGGCGCGACCGGCCGCACCGGGCGGATCATCGTCGACCAGGCCCTGGCCCTCGGACACCGGGTCACCGCGATCGCCCGGAGGCCCGGCGCCCTCTCCGGCGTTCATCCTCGCCTCACGCCGGTCGGCACCGACGTCCAGACGCCCGGTTCGCTGCACGGAATGCTCGACGACCACGACCTGGTCGTCTCCGCGCTCGGCGCCACCGGACGCGGACCGACCACCGTCTACTCGGCCGGCACCGGCGAGATCGTCGCGGCCATGAAGCCCAGCGGACGCCTCATCGTCATCTCCTCGGCCGGGCTCGGCACGCCGGCCGACGCCGGAGCCGCCACCCGGCTGCTGGCCCGCGGCCTGCACCGCCTCATGCGCCACACCTACGCCGACATGACCCGAATGGAAGAACTCCTTGCCGACAGCGACCTGACCTGGACCGCCGTACGCCCCACCCGGCTGACCGACCGGCCCGCCGGCGGACGCCCCCGCACCTCCATCGGCGCCACCGGCCGGGTCGGCACCCAGACCTCCCGCGCCGACCTGGCCGCGGTCATCCTCGACCTGATCGACGACCCCCGCACCCACCGCACCGTGGTGGCCGTCTCCTCCTGAACCACGTGCTCAGCACCCCTCCCCAGCGGCCGCACCGCCGGGGCGCGCGTTCAGAAGACGTCGGCGAAACAGCCGAGAGTGACGGCCACCATGGTCAGGACCACCGACAACGTCATGAGCGCTCTGGAAATCCGCATCGTGTTCCTCCTTCACGGACGAGCCGCCCGCCGGGCGTCTCTTTGAGGGTCGGGGTCAGGCGACGACGGTCGCCTCGATGGCCACCGGGATGTTGTCGCGGGTGGCCTTGGAGAAGGGGCAGCGCCGGTGGGCATCCGCGCCAAGCGCCTCTGTGGTCCGAGGAGGCCGCCGCGCGGCCTCTCCGATACGGCCCTCTCGGGTCGCGGTGACTACGGCGGTGTAGCTGGAAGCCATGGCGATGCCCTTCGCGAAGGAACGTGCCCGAGAACCCTCGAGCGCGTCATCGGTTTAACTGATGACGAGATTCGCATTGGCGAGCGTCATCTGTCAAGCCGATGACGCGACGCGCCGGCGGCGACGACCTTGGCAACGATCAGGGCTGCACGGCCGGATCGCTCGGCGCGGGCATGCGGTGCGGGAAGCCGACCCGAAGGACGGCGGCGGCGATCGCGGCGGCCAGGACCACGACGGCCGCGAGGATCAAGGCCTGGCGATAGCCGTGGTGGAGCAACGGGCTGACGACCAGCGGTCCGAGGATCTGGCCGACGGAGTACCCGGCGGTCAGCAGCGCGACCGAGCGGGGGAACCGCAGGTGGGCGCCGGTGGCGAGCGCGATGGTGCTGACTCCGAGGAACGTGGCGCCGAAGAGGAGCGCCGAGATCAGTGCCGCGGCCACCCCGCCGATCAGGGCGGGCAGGGCGATGCCGATGGCCTGCACGACCAATGCGGTCAGCAGGAGACCTGGGCGAGACCAGCGCCGGCCCGACCACGCCCACAGCGCGGAGGAGGGGACGGCCGCCGCTCCGACCAGCACCCAGGCACCGCCGCCGATCCACCCCGGGGAACCCTGCTCGATCGCGGCGACCAGGAACGTTCCGGCGATGATGTAGCCGATGCCTTCGAGGGTGTACGACGCGAACAGGGCGGTGAACCAGCGATGGGTGCGCGGCTCCGTCGCCCGTTCTCGTACCGGGGACGCCGTGGTCACGGGCTGAGGTGCCGGTTCCATCCGGAGGTTCCACGAGGCCGCGGCGAACACCATGGCCAGCACGGCGGACGCCCACCAGGCGGCGCGCCAGTCGGCGACCGAGCGCAGGAGCAGGACCAGCAGCCCGGACAGGGCGATGCCGGCACCGACGCCGCCGAAGGCCCAGCCGGGCAGATGAGCGGGGTGGTCGCGCAACCGGCCCAGCAGTGAGCCGACGGCGATGACGAAGATCAGCGCGCTGGTCACGCCCGCGCACAGCCGAAGCGCCAGCCACAGCGCCGCGGTGTGCGTCAACGGCATCGCGGCGAGGGTCACCGCCAGTACCAGCAGGGAGCCGCGCAGGACGACCGAAGAACGCGTCAGCCGCGGCAGGAAGATGCCGGCGAGGGCCCCGACCAGATATCCGACGTAGTTGGCGGTGGCGAGATCCGCGCCGCTCCCGGCCGACAGGCCGGCCTGGGCGTGCATCAGAGGAAGGATCGGGGTGTAGACGAAGCGGCCGACGCCCATTCCGGCCGCCAGAGCGGCGGCGGCCTGGATGACGTGGATCCAAGCCGATCGGGGCACGGCGCCGTGCGTGGTGCGGTCCTGCAGGGACGATGGGATCACAATGTTCCTCGAGAGGGCGAGTCCGTAACGGGGTGCCGGGCGGCTCGCCGCTGTACAGGTTGTCGGATGGCTCCCGGCCGTACGGAATGCCAGGCGGCTCCCCGCCATGAGGGATGCCGGACGGCTCCCCGCCGTACGGGATCTCGAGCCGCTCCCCGCCATACGAGATGCCAGGCGGCTCCCCGCCATACGAGATGCCGGACGGCTCCCCGCCGTACGAGATGCCAGGCGGCTCCCCGCCATACGAGATGCCGGACGGCTCCCCGCCGTACGGGATGCCAAGCCGCTCCCCGCCATACGGAATGCCAGGCGGCTCCTGGCCGTGCGGTGCTTCGCGCGAGGAGCGTGCCGTCGGTCGGACGGCGGCGCCGCTGCCCGTGCTCCGCCGCATGCCCGTCGGCGCGGGCGTAGGGCGAAGGGGCGTGCCGGTCAGGCGGTGTCGCGCGTGCCCGGGTCGTTGGGATGGGGCTCCACGGGGGTGACCGCGAGCGTCATCCACGGGCGGAGCGGCAGGGTTCCGAGGACCTTCTCGTGCAGGTCGGCCTCGTCGTCCGCGCGCCACAGGCCGATGCTGCGGAGCTCCCCGACCGGGCGCCACAGCCGGGCCAGGTGGCCGGTGGCTGCCAGTTCCTTGGCTCGTGCGGCTTCGGCGGTGCGGCGGCGCTCGACCTCGGCCGGGTCGGTGCCCTCGGGGACGGTCGTGGTGATCTCTACCAGAAACTCCTTCATCGCGATTCCTCGATGCTCGTCGGCGGACATCCGGGGCACCGGATGCGCTCCGGCGCTCCCCTGATTCCAAGCGTGCGGTGCCGCTCGGGCCGACGCCACGACCGGTTTCCTCCCTGCTGGTAGGCACAGACTCCCAGGCGCTTAACATGCGGGAGTGGAGCTGCGCCAGTTGCGGTACTTCCTCACGGTCGCCGAGGAGCTGAACTTCGGACGGGCCGCTGAGCGGCTGATGATCGCCGGGCCTTCGCTGTCGCAGCAGATCAAAGCGCTCGAACGCGACCTCGGGGTGCGGCTGTTCGATCGCGACCGCCGCTCGGTCACCCTCACGCCGGCCGGCGCGGCCCTCCTGCCGCACACCCGTGCCCTGCTGGAACGCGCCGACGACCTCCAGCGGCGTGCGGCCCGGATCTCCGGTTCCGAACCGGTACGGCTCGGTTACGTCAACTGGGTGCCCGCGGACCTGACCGCCCGAACGTCCGCGGTCGCCCGGCTCCACGTCGACGCCTGGATCGCTCCGTCGCACGCCCAGGCCGCCCGGGTCGCCGACGGCAGCCTCGACCTCGCGGTGTGCTGGGTACGGGCGGCGGATCTCGCTCGACACGGCCTGCAGGCCCGGCTGCTCGGCGCCGACCGGCTCTACGCCGTCTCCACCGGCGAGGACACCGGCGATGTCGAGGCCCGCGACACCACCGTCCTCCTCGACGACGACACCACGTCCTGGGAGTCCTGGAACCTCTTCGCCGAGCAGCTCGCCCGCGACACCGGCGCCCAGGTGATGCGCATCTCCGACGGTGGAGTCACGGGCCCCGCCTTCTTCGACCACGTCCGCCGCAGCCGGCGCCCGATCGTCAACTGCCCCAAAGGGCAGACCACCCCGCTGCCGCCCGACCTCGTCCAGCGGCCGGTGATCGCCCCGAAGGTCTACTGGACGTGGTCACTCGTCTGGCGCCACGCCGAGGTCCGCTCTGCCGTGCTCGCCGCCGCGGACGCTCTCACCGACGGCGTCGGCGACCTCGGCATGCACGAGCCGGACGCCTGGCTGCCCGACGGCGACCCCTACAAGCGTTAGAGGTCACCGTGGATGACCGGGTCTCGGCCCGGTCGCCCTCACGACCCTGTGCCCTCGCCCCGGTCACCGCAGCAGAACAGATCGGAACATCTCGCGTCGGCGGGGCCCGCGATTCGAGCAGCGCGGCGCGGACGTCCGGCTCGGCCTCCGCGTCGTCGACGTGCCCGTAGACGATCCGGAATCGGCTCCGACACCCGTGCGACCGCGCGCTCTGTCCGCGGGCCTGACCGGCCTGGTGCCAGGCCCTTTGCACGCCAGATCGTCATCGGTCAAACTGATAACATGGAACACGTCTTCCCCTGCGGCAACCCGGCGCTCGACTTCGTCGGAACGCTGCGCGCCCGGCGCAACGCCGCCCCACGGGAGATGCTCACGTCGCCGGGAAGCCTGGACGCGTGGTTCCGGGAGTCGGGGATCGTCGACGGCGACACGGACTCCCGTCCGTCCGACGTCTCGAAGGCGGTGGCACTCCGGGAGGCGGTCTACTCGCTCATCGCCGCGAAACTGGCGAAGGAGGGCTTCGACGAGAGCGCGGTCTCGCTCGTGAACGCCACGGCGCGCACCCCCTGTACGATCCCGCAGCTCGGCCCCGCCGGGCGGCGGATCGAGGCCACCCCGGACCAGGCCCTGTCGTCCATCGCGCGGACCGCGATCGACATCCTCGCCGGGTCGGACGCGTCGCTGCTCAGCGAGTGCGGCCGGCCCGAGTGCACGCAGGTCTACATCGATCGTTCACGCGGGTCACGCCGAGAGTGGTGTTCCACCAAGTGCCGCCACATGGTGAACGCCGCCGCCTACCGCGCCCGCAAGAGAGAGGACCGGTCCCGCCCGGCGACCGCACGACCGCACTGACCACGGACACCGGGCACGCGCGCTCGTACGCCATCGCCGTACGTCCTCGGCGAGGAGCCTTCCGGATGAGAGCGGGGTGGCCGGAGGTGGCCGACCCGGGCGGCACCCGGAAGCGAAATCTCCCGTCTTAAGAACGATGTCCTGATGACGGCACCCCGCGGATGACGCGCCGGGAAGCGGGGCCACGGTCGGCGGGAGGGCCCATGAGCGGCTGGCGGGTACCGGGATTCACCGAGGTACGGGAGCTCGGTGCGGGCGGCCAGGGACGCGCGGTGCTGGTCCGGGAGGACGGCTCGGGCCGGCTCATGGTGTTGAAGTACGTGTTCGCGGCGGCCGACCCGGAGACGCGGGAGTGGTTCCGCCGGGAGTCGGCGCTGATGAAAGGGGTCGTCAGCCCGTACGTCGCCCGCTGGTACGACTACTTCGACGACCCCTCGGGCTCGGCGATCCTCATGGAGGCCATCGACGGGATCTCCCTGCGGGAGGTCATCGCCGAGCACGGGTCCCTGGACCCGCTCGCCTCCCTCGTGGTGCTCAAGGGCTCATTGCTGGGACTCGCCGCCGCCCACGCGGTGAGCGTCGTGCACCGCGACTACAAGCCGAACAACGTCGTCGTACGAGGCGACGGCGTCAGCAAACTGATCGACTTCGGCATCGCGGCGCTGTCCGGCGGGCGTGGACCCCGAGCGGGCACCCCCGCGTACATGGCGCCGGAGCAGTGGCGGGACGAGCCCGCGACGCCCGCCACCGACGTCTACGCGGCGACCTGCGTGTTCTTCGAATGCGTGACCGGCCGCAGACCGTACGAGGCCGACGGCGTCGCCACCTGGAGGGCGCAGCACGTCGGCGCGCCGATCCCGGTGGAGGACGTTCCCGAGCCGCTGCGCCCGCTGATCGAACACGGCATGGCCAAGGACGCGACGGCTCGTTTCGCGAGCGCGGCCCGGTTCGTCGACGAACTCGAGGAGGCCGCGACCCACGCGTACGGCCCCGAATGGGAGACGCGCGGCGCACGACGTCTCGCGATGCTCGGCACGGCACTCGCGGCGTTGTTCCCGCTCGCCGGCCTCCTCGCCGGATCGGGCGGTACGACCACCGGTGCCGGAGCGGCGGGCGGAACCGGAACGAGTGGCACCGGTACGAGCGGCGGTTCGACGGCGCACGGGACCGCACACCTTACGCGGGTGGCCGGAACGAAACTGGGCGCCAAAGTCGCGGTCGGGCTCGGCGTCGGTGCGGTCGTCGCCGCCGGCGCGGCGGGCGTCTACGTCTCCCGCCCGCACCACAGGCCGACGCGCACGGCGACGCCGACGCCCCTCGTACGGCCCGTGTCCTTCGACGTACGGACCGAGAGCCGGAATTTCCCGGGCATGCCGTTCGACCTGGACCGTGCGCAGTACATCACGGTCTCGGGGTATCGGGATCCGGCGATCCAGCAGAAGGTCGACCAGGCCTTGCACGAACCGATCGACACCGGGGTCGCCGAAGCCCGCGCCATGTGGGGCGATTTCTGCAAGCGGAACCAGCAGCCGTCCCCTCGCACGCCGCGGCCGATCCACGTCTCCGCGCGGATCGTGCTGCGCGGCCCGCGAGTCCTCTCGGTCCTCTCCATCGTCGACGTTCCGGTGTGCGTCGCCGGCGGCAGTTCGATCGCGTCGCGGGCGGTCAACATCGACCTGACGACCGGCCGGGTTCTCACGCAGGCGGACATCTTCCGTACCGGCGTGCTCACCCAGGCGGGATTCAGGGCGCTGGCCGACCGGGTCCCGCAGCCGAAGGCGAACGGTGCCTGCGACTACATGCCCATGACGCTGTACCGCGGATCGATCTCCGGAATGTCGATCGGCCTGGCGTCCGACCACCTCGAGTTCAACTGGTATCCGGGCGAGAACTGCATGGGCTTGTTCACGATGGTCAAAGTGCCCTACGCCCGCCTCTCGGACCTGTTGAACCCGCAGATCCTGGCGCTGGTCGGGGCATCCGCGGCGAATTCTCCGTCGCCTTCCGGCCGGCCGTCCCCGAGTAACAGTTGAGCCGGACCGGTTCGGGTGGCGGTCGCCTGCGGCTCGCGAGCGATGTGTCCGGCAGACGCCGTGAGTGCGGCGATCTCCGCATTTCTCTCGCGCCGGACGAGTTAATGTCCGTTCTATGGAAGGCGGGGCTAACAAGTTGATCGGCGGGCGTTACCGGCTTTCCGCTCAGGTCGGCAAAGGCGGGATGGGCACCGTCTGGCGGGCGTGGGACACCGTGCTCGACCGCGAGGTCGCGGTGAAGGAACTGATCCTCCCCGCTGACCTTCCCGGAGACGAGCGGGCGGTCCGCATGCAGCGGGCGATACGGGAGGCGCGCTCGGCCGCCGGGCTCGACCATCCGGGCATCGTCACGGTCTTCGACATGATCGAGCACGAACGCACACCTGTGATCGTCATGGAGTTCGTCCGCGGACGGTCCCTCCAGCAGATCGTCGCCGCCGAGGGGCCGTTGCCGCCCTCCCAGGTCGCCTCGATCGGCGCCCAGATGCTCGACGCCCTGCGCACGGCGCACGCCGCGGGCATCGTCCATCGCGATCTGAAGCCCGCCAACGTCCTGGTCACCGACCGCCGCGTGATCATCACCGACTTCGGGATCGCCAGCATGACAGGCGACTCGTCGCTGACCGCGGCCGGCGAGCGCCTCGGCACTCCCGCGTTCATGGCGCCGGAGCAGGCGAACGGCATGGAGGCCACACCGGCGTCCGACCTGTGGTCGCTCGGCGCGACCCTGTACACCTGCGTGGAGGGCAGGCGGCCGTTCGAGGGCTCCGGCGGCTGGGCCGTCCTGGCGGCGGTGCTCACCGCCGATCCACCAGCTCCGCTGCGTGCCGGACCGCTGACCCCGCTGCTGCGCGCACTGCTGACGAAGGATCCCAACGCGCGGGCCACCGCGGCCGACGCGGCGACGTTCCTGGACGCCGTGATCTCCGGGCACCAGGCCACCGAACCCCGTTACGAGAACCGCGCCACGAAGCGCCTGAATGAGCCACCCGTTCCACCTGCCCCACTGGGCCCCCGGCGCCGTACGAGCACGGCCACGGTCGCGCTGCTCGGCGCGCTCTGCCTGCTGGCGGTCGTGACGGTGGGCACCGTGGCGCTGTGGGCGGACCGCCTTCACTCCGGCCACGCCAACGTCGCGGGCGGATCGACGACCGGCTCCTCGACCACGGCGACAGGACCGGACGCCACCTCGCCCGCCTCCACGACCGGTCCGAGCGCCGGAAAAGCGACCTTGGGCGTGTTGCTCGACACGACCTATCCCGGCCCCGGCGCACGCATCGCCACCGCCGGAACGAACGGCAGGCCCGCCGTCTTCCCGGGAGGTCCGGCCGCCCTGGTCGGCCTGCAGCCGGGTGACATCATCACGGTCTTCGGCGGCTCCCCCGTCAACAACACCACGATCCTGGTGGCGCTGCTCCAGCGCTACGCGCCCGGCGATCGCGTCTTCCTCACCTACCAGCGCAACGGCGTACCGGTGACCACTCAGGTGGTCCTGGGGCGATGACCGGCGCATCCCGAGCGGAAAGCCCGGCTCGCCGAGAACTCCCCGCTATCACCCGACATAGGACTGATTCGTCCGGGCGGCGTGGCACAGTGGCGTGGGTGCTCAGGGAAGATCTGCTGGAGCGGCTGGCCGGCCTGCGCCGGGCGAACGTCGGCGGTGTCCGCGCCCCGCACAAGCCGTTGCTCCTGCTGTGGCTGTTCGGGCGGCTGACGGCCACGGGGAGCAGCGCCGTCACCTATGAAGACGCCGAGGAGCCGGTCAGCCTCCTCATCAATGAGTTCGGCCCGCCCGTCGCGAGTCCGTCGGCGGCTCGGCAGCGCGCCGCGATGCCGTTCGTCCACCTCGAGCGGGAGCTCTGGGAACTGCGGGACGGTACCGGCGCAGAGATCGGCCCGGATGCGCCGGAACGTCGCGGATGGCTCCTCGACCGCGCGGCGACCGGACGCCTCCGGCCTCCGGTGGAACGGCTGCTGGCCACGCCGTCCACCATGGCGGCGGCCGTACGGGTGCTCCTCGACCGTCACTTCACGCCCGCCCTGGCCGAGCTGATCTGCACGGCGGTCGGCCTGGACCTCGCCGCTCTCGACCCGACGTCCGGGGGACGCGGCCGCAAGGCGGGATTCGCCGAGCAGGTGCTGCGCGCGTACGCCTACGCGTGCGCGATGTGCGGCTTCGACGGAGCGCTCGGCCGCAACCCCGTCGGTCTCCAGGCCGCGCACGTCCGATGGCACAGCCAGGAGGGGCCGGACGAGATCGACAACGCGCTCGCCCTGTGCGCCCTGCATCACGCCCTGTTCGACCTGGGAGTCCTCGGGCTGACGAGCGAGCTTCGCATCCGCGTGTCGGAGCTGTACGTCGCGCGCAGCGATGCCGGCCAGGCCGTCCACGCACTCTCCGGGCGCCGTCTCACCGCTCCGCAGCCGGGTCGGCCCACCCTCGCCGCCGACCACGTCGCCTGGCACACCCGGCAGGTGTTCAAGGGCCACCCGGCGGCCGCCTAGGAGGGGTGTCCGTCCGGCCGCGCGGCATCCGGAGCAAGACCCAGCGGATACCCCCTCAGCTGCGGCACGGCACCGATCGACTCTGCCGCCGAGCAGCGGAGGTCATTCCGTGGCGGCCCCCCGCCGTACGGCTCAGCGGGCCCATTCCGGGTCGCGGCCGAGATAGCGCAGCAGCGCGGCGGTGGCGTCGTCGGCCGGGTGCGGGTCGAGGGCGGGCGCGTAGGCGAAGCCGCGGAGCGGCTCGGCGAGGGCCTCGGCCACCGGCAGGAGGCGCTCGGACAGGTCGGTGCTCAGCGGCGACGGGCGACCGGTGGCGACCGCGATGTCCCAGGCGTGCACGGCGGCGTCCAGCGCGGCGGCGCCGACGGCGATCTCGGCCGGCAGTGGCCCCTGCGGCAGCGGCGTCGGGACGGCCTGCGCGTCCGGCGTCACGGTGGCGAAGGCCCGCGCCGAGGTGTCCAGGGCGGTCTCGAGGAGGTCTTTCGGGTCGCCGGGAGCGTCCGTCGCGGGGTCGAACGGGTTCTCCTCCGGCCCGCCGGCACCGGTGATCGTGGCGGCGTAGGCACACTGGTCGCCGGCGGCGTGCCGCAGCACCTGGGCGACGTTCCACTGGTCGCACGGCGTCTTCGCGGCCCAGTCGGCGTCGGCGACCTCGGCGACGGATGCGCGCAGCGCGTTGTGGGACTGCTCGAGCAGCGACCAGGACGTGGCGGTCATGCGAACCTCCGGGTTAATCGGAACGGATCGTTCTGTTCAAAGATTATCGGAACAGAACCTTCCGTTCAAGCTAGAATCGGGACCATGGAGACCAAGACCCCTGGCCTGCGAGGCCGCCAGGCCGAAGCCGCCCGCAACGACCGGGTGATCCTCGACGCCGCCCGAGCCGTGTTCATCCGCGACCCTGCGGCGCCGATCTCGGCGGTGGCGGAGGAGGCGGGCGTGGGCGTCGGCGCCCTCTACCGGCGCTACGCCGGCAAGGAAGAGCTGCTGCGCACACTCTGCGAGGACGGCCTGCGCCGGTTCATGGCGATCGCGGAGTCGGCGCCGGCCCGGCACAGCGATCCCTGGGACGCCTTCGCGGCCTTCGTGGGCGAGGTCATCGACTCGGACGTGCACTCCCTGACGGTTCACCTGGCCGGCACGTTCACCCCGACCCCGGAGATGCACCGCCTGGCCGCGGACGCGTCCTCACTCGCCGCGCGGATCCTCGAGCGCGCGAAGACGGCCGGCGCGCTGCGGCCGGACGTGGACGCCCGCGACATCCCGATGATCTTCGATCAGATCACCGCGATCCGTCTCGGCGACGCCGCTCGCACCGCCGCCCTGCGCCGCCGCTACCTGACGCTCGTCCTGGACGCGCTGCGCGCCGACACGTCGGCCACGCCACTGCCCGCCTCCCCACCGAGCGACGAGGAACTCGGACGGCGGTGGCGGCACACGGAGTCGGCACGCCGCCCCCGCCGGTGACGCGCGCTCAGGCCAGGTCGGTGAGTTTGCGCTGGAGCAGGCGGCGCTCACGCTCGTTCCCGCAGAGCCGTACGGCGAGCTCGATCTCATGGCGCGCGTCGTCGCGCTTCCCGAGGCGTCTGAGCAGCTCACCGCGTACGCTCGGCAGCAGGTGAGAGCCGGAGAGGCCGCCCGCCGCGACCAGGTCGTCGACGATGGGCAGCGCGGCCGCCGGGCCCTGGGCCATCGAGACCGCGACCGCCCGGTTGAGCTCGACGACGGGTGACGGCGCCAGCCGGCCGAGCGCCTCGTAGAGCAGCACGATCCGTTCCCAATCCGTCTGCTCGACGGAGGTCGCGACCGCATGACACTCGGCGATCGCCGCCTGCACGCCATAGGCGCCGAGCCCACGGCCGACCCGCCCGGCCTGGGCCAAGGCCGCCCGGCCGCGCCGGATCGCCGCCCGGTCCCAGCGCCGACGGTCCTGCTCCTCCAGCAGGACCGGTTCGCCGTCGGCGTCCAGGCGCGCCGGGAACCGTGCGGCGGTGAGCTCGAGGAGCGCGAGCAGGCCGTGCACCTCCGCCTCGTCCGGAACCAGCCGCGCCAGGATCCGGGTCATCCGGATCGCCTCGCGAGCCAGGTCGGGGCGGATCCACTCGCTTCCGGAGGTGGCGGTCGAGCCCTCCGTGAAGATCAGGTAGAGCACACTCAGCACCGAGCCGAGCCGCTTGCGACACTCATCGGGCGGCGGCACCTCGAACGCCACCCGCGCGGCCGCGAGCGTCTTCTTGGCCCGCGTGATCCGAGCCTGCACCGTGGCGGTCGGTTCGAGGAAGGCCCGGGCGATCTCGTCGCTCGTGAGACCGCCGAGGACGCGGAGCGTCAGCGCGATCTGCGCCTCCCGCGACAGCACCGGGTGGCAGGCGATGAACATCAGCGCCAACACGTCGTCGTCGATGCGGTCCGGATCCCACAGCAGGTCGCCGTCCGGTGCGGGCGTCGCCGGGTCGCCAGAGGCGACACCGCCCTCGTCCAGATGCCGGGCGAGGGCGGCGTACCTCTCGTCGAGAGCCGAGCGGCGGCGGAAGGAGTCGATGGCACGACGCCGCGCCACGGTGAGCAACCACCCCGCGGGATTACGCGGCACGCCGTCGCGCGGCCAGGCGACGAGCGCCTCGGCCAGCGCCTCCTGGGCCAGGTCCTCGGCCAGCGCGAAATCGCCGGTGAACCGCGCGAGCGTGCTGACGATGCGCGCGGACTCGATCCGCCACACCGCCACGACGGCCTGCCGGCCGCCGTCCGGCGGGGTCACAGCTGGCCGGTCGCCACCCGCCACGCCCGCTCCTTCTGAATCCACTCGTTGTCCTGCGGGAGCTCGTCGATGCTGGTGACGCGACGGATCTCGGCCTTCATCCCGGGACCGCTCATCGGCGCCCGCTTGGCCCACGCGACGGCCTCTTCCTTCGAGGCGACATCGAGGATCCAGAAGCCGCCGAACAGCTCCTTGGTCTCACCGTACGGCCCGTCGGTGACGACCGGAGGGTCGGAGGAGTAGTCGACGACGACGCCCTGCGACGCGTCGTCGAGACCCTCGGCGGCGACCAGCACGCCCGCCGAGATCATCTCGTTGTTGAACCGGCCCATCGCCTCGACGATCTCGTTGAAGTCGACGTCCATGAAGGAGGCGTACGCCTCGTCGGTCGCGCGCATGATCAGCATGTACTTCACGGTCTTCTCCCGCAGAGTCCCGGGCCCCTTTCGGACCCTCTCACCCCTGAGTCGAACGGCGGAACCGCCGAATCGACATCGCGGGCAAAAAATCTGAAACCTCGTGCCACCGCTGGTCAGGACGCCTGGAGCTCGGCGAGCCCGGCCAGCGCGGCGGCGGCCGGCCCGCCAGGTTCGGGCCGGTAGGCGATGATCAACTGGCCGTCGGCGCCGTCGATGCGCAGTACGTGCCGGCGCATCGGAAACCGGCCGACGAGCGGCTGGTCGAACAGGTGCCTGTTCACGCCGGAGGCAGCGTGATCAGGTCTTGCCGAGTCGGTCGGCCAGGCCGGCCAGGCCGTCGACGTGCAAGTCGAACCGGTCCGAGGAGGTGGGCGGGTCGCCGACGGGGCGGGCGACGTAGGCGGTGCGCAGGCCGAGGCCCTGCGCGCCGCGCAGGTCCCAGGCGTGGGCGGCGACCATCAGCAGCCGCTCCGGCGGTCGTCCGGAGACGGCGACGGCCAGCCGGTAGACCGCCGGGTCCGGCTTGTACGTCCGGGCGTCTTCGGCGGACAAAGCCTGGTGCCAGCGCAGTCCGGCATGCGCGTTGAGCCCCAGCAGCGCCGTCCGGCTCGCGTTGGAGAGTCCGATCAGCGGGAACCGGTCGGCGAGCCGGGCGAGCCCTGCCACGGTGTCGGGCCACGGCGGGAGCCGGCGAGCCGACAGGGCCAGCGCCGCCACGGCGGCCGGGTCGTCGACCCCGGCGGCGTCGGCGACGAGCCGGGCGGCCTCCCGGTCGAGGGCGTCGCTGGTGACGTAGGGCCGGCCGCCGTCGAGGACGCGACGCTGTTCGCGGTCGATGTGCCGCTGCCAGAGCGACAAGAGCCGCTCGATCCTGGGATCGTCGAACGAGGGGTCGAGTTCCCGGATGCCGGCGCGGATACCGGCGGGTTCGTCGACGAGCGTGCCGAGCACGTCGAACACGACGGCATCGATCTCCAGCTCTGACATGGGCGAGATCTCCTGAACGGGGGCGTGGGCGGCGGTCGCCACTCCGCGTCACATGTAAGGGATAAAGTGGCCTTTAATCGACGTTAGCGGGAGGTTCGTAAGGGATGCAAGTTGCTTTTGACGATTACGTCTGGGCGGCGGGCGTCGCGACCGAACTGGTCAACACCACCACCGAGGTCTGGCGCGGCGACGACCACCTGCCCGACCTGGCCGCCCTCGTCGCGTTCACCGACCTGCACGGAGACGGGGCCGGCGCACTGTCCGAACTCGCCCGCCGCGCACGTGGCCTCCATGCGGTTCACGCACTTCGCACGACCGTGCGCGACCTGATCGATCACCCCGACCGCGACCACCTCATCACCGGCGCCACCACGCTCACCTCGCCCGCCCAGGGCACCACCCTGATCCCCGATCCCGGACACGAGAACCGCACACGCTGGGCCGCCCCACTCCGCGACGGGGCGACCATCGCCGATGCCCTCTCATTGATCTGCGGCATCGGCATCCTCGGAGTCGTACACACCCTCGGCGAGCAGCGATTCCGCCCATGCGGCGCACCCACCTGCCGGGGAGCCTTCATCGACACCACCCGACCCGGTCGCCGCCGCTACTGCATGCCCGGCCTGTGCGGCAACCGGATCAACGTCGCCAACCACCGCGCCCGCCAAGCCGCAACGCGCATCGACTCCGAGTAGTCCCGATGAGCGAGTAGCGGCACCATCGATCGCCGATCACCAGCGCCACCGCTACGGCTGCGGCGGGTCGGCCGGAACAGGCGGCACGCCCGGCGTGGAGGACGCCGACCTGGCGGATTCAGTGCCGACGACGCGGACCCCGTGGGACGGGCTTCAGTCGTCGCGCTCGACACCGCGATCGGGTGCGGTCATGTCCCCCGACCCGGGCGCGCCATCGGCGAGCCCGTACCGCAGGTACACGGTGCCCCTCGGACCGGCCACCGGCGGTTCGAGGAGTGTGACGTTCGTGGGCACCGCGCCACCGTCGAACACCTTCTTCCCGACGCCGAGCATGATCGGGTGCACCCAGAGGTCGAGACGGTCGAAGAGCCTCTCGCGCAGGAGGGTCTGCACCAGGTTCAGGCTCCCGACGACCTTCACGTGCTCGTGCCGGTCACGGATCTCGCGCACCGCGGCGGCCAGATCCGGGCCGAGCTGCGTGGACCCGGCCCACGAGAGGTCGGGCCTGCCACGGGAGGCCACGTACTTCGGGACGCTGTTGAAGAGCGTGGCGATCTCGTTGTCCTGGCCGCCCTCCTGGTACGGCCAGTAGGCGGCGAAGATGTCGTACGTTCGCCGGCCGAGCAGGAGGGCGTCCGTGCCCTCGTACGCGGCACCGACCTGCGCCCCGGCGACCTCGTCCATCAGGGGCGCCTGCCAGCCGCCGAACGGGAACCCCATCGGGTCCTCGTCGGGGCTGCCAGGCGCCTGCCCGACGAGGTCGAGGGTTGCGAACAGCTCGATGTGGATGAGACCCATGCCTTACTCCCGATGAGTTGGTCGTCTCGAGTTCTCTCGGTCGGGAGGTAGACCTGTGGGCGCCGGCAGACTCATCGCTGCGACAGCACCCGGCTTCGTACTCGTCGACCGCATTCCCCGGTGCATCGGTCTCCGCAGTGAGCTGTACGGGAGTGATCTATCGGGAAGCGCCGACCGGGGGCGTCGGGGAGAACTCCACCGGCAGCGCGGTGAGGCCACGGATCTGGAAGGACGACCGCCATTGGAGTTCGCTCGGCGGGAGCGCCAACCTCACGTCCGGAAGGCGGTCCAGCAACACCTCGACGGCGGTCTCGGCGATGATCTCGGCGATCTCCGGAGCCGGGTAGGGGCACCCGTGGTCGCCGTGGGAGAAGGACAGGTGGGCGTGGTTGCCCCCTGCGCCGACGTCGAGTCCGGACCGTACCTGCGGATCGGCGTTTCCTCCGGCCAGCCCGACGACGAGCAGGTCACCGGCCTTGATGTGCCGTCCGCCCAGGAGGGTGTCACGGGTGGCCCAGCGACCCACGGTGCCCTGCGCGGGCGATTCATCCCACAGCACCTCGTTCATCGCCTGACCCACACTCTGGCGGCCGCCCGCCAGGGTCAGAGAGAACCGGTCGTCGATCAGCATCAGCCGGAGGGTGTTGCCGATCCAGTTGGACGTGGTCTCCTGTCCCGCCGTCATCAAGATGATCAGGTCCTGAGCGAGTTCCTCATCGGTGAGGCCCGCCGGGTGGGTCACCATGCGGGAGACGACGTCGGAGCCGGGCTCGACGCGTTTGGTCTGCACGAGCTGGGACATCACGGCAGCGACCCGCCCGAAGGCCTCGAGGGAGTCCTCCCCGCCGTCCAGCGCCGTGACGACGTCCCGGGCGACGGCCTCGACCTGGTCCGGGGGTATGCCCATCACCCCCCCGACGGCCAGCACCGGCATCGCGTACGCGTACTGCGTCAGCAGTTCCGCCGTGCCGTTGCCGGCGAAATCGTCGATCAGCCCGTCGGCGAACCGCTCGCACTGGGCCCGCAACGCGAACTGGTCGACCTCCGCCAGGGCGTCGCTGATCGCCCCGCTGCGCCGCCGATGCTCGGCCCCCGCGGTGAACAGGATGGAGGGCTGGTAGCCGACGAACGCCATCAGCGGCCAGTCGGGCGGGACCCGATCCCACTGGTTCCAGTGGCGGGAGTCACGGGCGAACAGCGTCGGGTCGCCGACGACGTGGTGGAGCTCGCGGTACCCGATCACCAGCCAGGCGGGGATGTCACCCACGAGCAGTACGGGCACGACCGCCCCGTGATCCTTCCTCAGCTCCCCGTACATCCGGGCGGGGTCTTCCCTCTCGTAATTCGATCCGTACAGGGGAACGGCGTCCGGGTGAGGCGGGGACGGAGGGCCCAGGGGCCGGATCGTCGCGTCAGCGGTCGGGTCCAGTGGAGACATGGCCTGCTTTCCAGGAGACTGCGATCAGGCTCACCCGGCGCTCGGCGCCGGGGAGGATTCATGGGCGGGGTGCGGGCATCCATGGCTGCCATGGGCGAACGACAGGTGCGCGTAATTCGCGGTGCTGCCGGTGGAACCGGTGGGCCGCACGTACGGATCGGCGTTCGCCCCGGCCGGGCACATGATCAGGCTGTCGCCGACCTTGATGTGCCGGCCCCCCGAGCCGGGTGGGCCGGCCCGCGAGGTTGTTCCGCACCGGCTCGTCCTCCCACGGCACCTCGTTGAACGCCTGGCCGACGCTCCCTCCGGAGAGAGCCAGTCGTCGGTGAGCATCGACCGCGGGGTGTCGCCGATCCAGTTGGCCGTCGGCTCCTGGCCTGCGAGCCCCAGGACGACCATGTCGGCGACGAGTGCCTCGTCGGTGAGGGCGAACGCGTGCGTCACCATGCGCGAGGCGACGTCCGCACCTGGATCCGTGCGCTTTTCCGGTACGAGGCGGTGCATCGCGGCGACGACCGGCCCGTAGACCTCGGCGGACGCCTTCACGCTGTCGACCACCGTGACCAGACCCCGGGCGACGGCCTCGCTCTTTCCCCAGGCAAAGGCCAAGGATTCCCGTGACGGTCAGCACCGGCATCGAATAAGCGTACTGCTGCATCAGCTCCGCCTCACCGCTGTCGGCGAAATCGTCGATCAGGCCTGTCCGCGATCCGCTCGGCGCAGCCCGAACTGGTCGACCTTCGCCAGGGCATCGCTGATCTCGTCGTGGCGCCATCGAAGGCGCAAAGCGAGGCTGAAGTGGCCGTTCCGACGGGCAGAGCCCTCCGCCCGTCGGCACGGCCATCCCGGAACCTGACGCCCCCGCCGGAGGCATGAAGATTTGCCCGATTAGTACGATTCGCCCATGTTCTCCGCCGAGCCTGTTACCAGGTCGACTCTGGGGCGAGTCTTTCCGATCGTCGCTCCGCGGCCGTTGTCGGCTGTGCCCGATCGGATCTGGATGGATGAGGAGTGGGAGCGCATCTGTATCGGTTATCGAGCGCGTGACATGGACGAGAAGTGGGACATCTTCGCCGAGGGCGACAGGCTGTTCATGCACCGAAGCTGGACCGGATATGGCATCTATGAGGTGTCATTCGTCGGGGCCGAGGGTGGTGTCCGCATCTCTGCGGGTGTCGTTGAGTCCGATAGGGACCGCTATCGTTCTCGCTCTGATGAGTTCGACGGTGTGATGCTCGAACTGCTGATTCGCTCGGTCCTTCTCGGCGAGGCGGCCACCGAGTTGCGCGAGAAGCTGTGGGGTCGATCCCGGTGAGCCACCGGATCGTCCGGAGGGCAGCCCTATAGCCGGCGTTGTCAGAGTCGGGAGCGGGATGTCGGCGGGCCACCCGATCGGCACGGCCGGAGGGACCGGCGCCCACGCCGCACGCCCGTAGGGCGTGCCAGAGCGGGCGGCCTGCGGCGCCGCGGAGCGCCGCCGCCTACATCGCACTGCCGGCTTGCGCCGGTTCCTTGATGCCGGGGATTGGGTGTATCGCGGGCGTATCGAAAAACGCATACGCCACCGCAACACTCCTCCGTCTTCAGTGGGGGCACGGACCACAGCGGTTCGTGCCGGGGCATGGCGCCCGGGCGGAAGGTGATCACGGAAGAGGAGAAGGCCGTGGCTGATGGCGGAGAATGGGACCGGCGTTCGCTGTTGCGGGGCGCCGCCGTGGTGGCCGGTGCCGCCGCGACCACGCCACTGCTCGGCAAGGCGGCCACGGCGAAAGCCGGCGGCGATGACGCGGATGCGTTGTTCAAGGCGGGAAAGTTCGAGGAGGCCGGCCGCGCGTATGAGGCGATCCTGAAAAAAGACCCCACGAACCTGCACGCGGCCCGCCAGCGCGGCTATGTAGGGCTACTGAGCAACAAGTTCCCCGACGCCGAGAAGTATCTCACGATGGCCCTCAAGTTGGCACCCGACGACAAGGAGACCAACGAGCTCCTGGGCGACTGCTATATCCGGCAGGACAAATTCTCCCTCGCCGTACCACGCTGGCGAGCGGGCGGCGACGAAGACTACGCCACATGGTTCGCGGCATTCAGCGGCGAGCCGTATCAGATCAACGGCGACATCGCGCGGGTGCCATTTCAGCAGCTGGACCCGTCTCCGGCGGTACAGGCCTCGGTAAACGGCGGCCCCCCGAAGAGCTTCACATTCTACACCGGCGCCTCGAATCTGAGCGTAACCTTGTCGGTAGCCAAGGAAGCCGGGCTGACCGCCGTGTACAAGGAAAAGACCGACTTCGAAGGCGAGACCATATGGGTGTACTACGGGGTTCTGGACTCCTTCAAGCTGGGCGACATAGAACTGCGCAACGTCCCCGTGGGCTGGTCGGCGACGGAGTCGGGCGAGGATGTCAGCACTGACCACGACGGCATGATCGGCACGTGGGTCTTCTACCACCTGCTGACCACCTTCGACTACGCGGGCCGGTCGCTGATCCTGCGCCGCCCGACCCCCGGCGCGGCCCAGAAGATACGCGCCGCCGCCACCCGGGCGGGCGCAAAGCCCCTGCCGATGTGGCTGGCCCTTGATCACTATGTGCACAGCATCGGCAGCATCGCCGGCTCCGGCCCACGGGTGATGGGCGTGAACCTCGGCGGAGAAGGCGAAATGGTCGCCGGCATGCCCGGGGAGGTGGCCAAGCAGTTGGGGGTCCGCACCGACTCCGACCGCCCGATCGAGACGTTCGCCCACAGCCACGCAACCACCGCCTACCCCTGCTACCCGAAAGAGATCCGCATCGGCGACGCCGTCGCCAACGAGGTCTACTGCGAAGCAGACCCAAACGGGCGTGTCAACGTGCCCTTCCCCTATGGGACAGGGTTCGACACGACGGGATGGTTCGCCCACTGCTTCTGGAAGCCCTACAACGTCACCCTCGACTTCACGAACATGAACGTCTACATCGCCCGCGGCAAGGCCACCTGATCACTGCCGGCACGGGCGTCAAGGGCGCTACCTAGAGTTGCCAGGGTGATGGGGAACCTTCACGTCGTCCCCGTCGTAGTCCCACACCAAAGCATCCTCAGCAGAGTTCTCCGAGCCGTTCGGCTCTTCCTTGGTGGCCCAGCATCGCAGCAGCCGGCGGGCGCCCTCGTGGCGGATCCGGAGGGTGTAGTGCCGCGTGTACCGGGGGATCGACTGCCGCCAGTAGTGATCGTTCAGAAACTGCCCGCCTTCCCAGACACAGCCGACGGACAGGGCTCCGGTTCATCCCGGAGCCCTTCGCTTTTCAGGGGCTGACCTGGGTCGACGCCTGGACTCTCACCCCGCGTATATCCCGCGACCAACGGCCGGGGCTGCTTCGGATGGCAGATGGCTGCACACATACGAGACCCCGGCGACCGGCGTTCGCGCTGGTCAGCGGGGCTTTTTTTCGTGGTCAGACGGGGTGCCCCCGGCAGTGTTCAGTCTCAGGACATAGGAAACGCATGTCTCAAGACATAGGAAACCCTCGGCGGCCAGAGTCTGGCGGTGTCCAAAGCCAGACTCGTGATCACCGCGGTCATCGTCGAGGGCCGCTCACAGGCCGAGGTCGCCCGGGCCTACGGAGTGTCCAAAGGGTGGGTGTCCAAGCTCATCGCCCGCTACCGGGCCGAAGGCGAGGCAGCGTTCGAGCCACGGTCCCGGCGGCCGAAGATCTCACCGAACGCAATCGAGGCGGACACGGTCGAGCTGATCACCCGGCTGCGTAAGGAACTGTCCGATCAGGGCCTGGACGCCGGAGCGGACACGATCGCCTGGCACCTGGCCCACCACCATCAGATCCGGGTCTCCCGCGCCACGATCAGCCGCTACCTGACCCGCCACGGCCTGGTCACTCCGGCGCCGAAGAAGCGACCGCGCTCGTCCTACCTGCGCTTTGAGGCCGAGCTGCCGAATGAGACCTGGCAGGCCGACTTCACCCACTACCGCCTGGCCGACGGCACCGACACCGAGATCCTCACCTGGCTGGACGACCACTCCCGCTACGCCCTGCACGTCAGTGCCTGGACCCGCGTCACCGACCCCATCGTGCGCGACACCTTCCGCCGGGCCGTCCGCCTGCACGGCGTCCCCGCCTCGACCCTGACCGACAACGGGATGGTCTTCACCACCCGCCTATCGGGCGGCCGAGGGGGACGCAACGCGTTCGAACACGAACTCCGCCGCCTGCACATCACCCAGAAGAACTCCACCCCGAACCACCCCACCACCTGCGGAAAAGTGGAACGCTTCCAGCAGACCATGAAGAAATGGCTGCGTGCCCAGCCCGACCAGCCCACCACCCTCGCCCAGTTGCAAACCCTGATCGACCGCTTCACCCACGCCTACAACCACACCCGCCCACACCGATCCCTGCCGCACCGGGCCACGCCCGCCACGGTCTACACCGCCCGGCCCAAAGCACTACCGGCCGGCAGCCGAACCGCCGACACCCACACCAGAGTCCGCCACGACCGCATCGATGACAGCGGCGTCGTCACCCTCCGCTCAGGCGGCCGGCTCCACCACATCGGCATCGGACGAACCCACGCCCGAACCCACGTGATCATGCTCATCGAGGACCTGCACATCCGCGTCGTTAACGCCGCCACCGGCGAACTCCTCCGCGACCTGATCCTCGACCCCAGCCGCGACTACCAACCACAAAGCAAAAACCCCCCGACCCCGTAGGTTCGGAGGGTTTCCGATGTCCTGAGACATCACAAAGGTGCCCCCGGCAGGATTCGAACCTGCGGCACACGGTTTAGGAATCCACAGGCGATCCGACGGCCGTAGCGGGCCTGACCTGCGGAGGGCTACCTTCGGGGTGAAGCGTAGACGGGCGCCATCCCGCGTATATCCCGCGTGCGGTGGCTCGTGCTTCGGGGTGTCCGCTTCGCTCTCCGTGCGGCCGGCGGCCGTGCGACACTCGTAGTGTCGACGACAGGAGGTGACGGTGACCACCAGCAGCGCGGAGTACACGGCCGAGCCACCCGAGCGCGGCTCAGTCTCGCTCGACGAGTTGGCGCGGCACAAGCACGTCCGGCCGATCGAGTCTGCCGACGACCTCGCCCAGGACGACGTCTTCGACACCGACGAGGAGCTTGACGCCTTCCTGGCGCACGTCCACGCCTCCCGTCACGCCGACCTCGCCTGAGCCGCCGTGGATCGCGTAGTCCTCGACACGGACGTCTCGTCCCTCAGCCTCAAGCGCCGGCTCCCCTCCCCTGTCATGACACGGCTGATCGGCAAGCAGCCGTGCATCACGTTCGTCACCCTCGGCGAGCTGATCCAGTGGGCAGAACTCCGGCAGTGGGGCCGCCGCAACCGCGACGCCCTCGGCCACTGGCTCGACGGCGTGATCGTGCTGCCGTACACCGATGACGTCGCCCGCACCTGGGGCCAGATATCCGCGTACGCCATCCGCCGTGGTCGTCCCCGTCCCGCCAACGACTCGTGGATTGCGGCCTGCGCCCTCACCTACGACCTGCCGTTGGCCACCCTGAACGTCAAGGACTACGAAGACTTCGCCGAACACGAAGGCCTGACCCTGATCAGCCAATAACCGCAGCAGGGCACCCCGGCAAGAGGCCCGTCGGAAACGTTCGCGAGTCTCGCCATCTGACGCTTCTATGTTTGTCAAGAGGCCTGGGGCTGGGTCATCGCGTGATTGAGTTGCCGGTAGAGCTCGCGGGCGATGTATCGCTTGAGGCAGCGGCGGATCTCTCGCGGGGTCTTGCCTTCAGCGGTGCGCCGGTTGATGTAGGCGCGGGTGCGGGGGCAGTGGCGTATCCGGGTGAGTGCGATGGCGTGAATGGCTCGGTTCAGTGCGCGGTCGCCACCATGGTTGAGCCGGTGCCGGATGGTCTTGCCGCTGCTGGCCGGGATCGGGTTGGTGCCACTGAGTGCGGCGAACGCGGCCTCGTTGCGGCATCTGCCGGGGTGGGAGAAGCTCACGATGGCCTGGGCGGCGCTGACCGGCCCGATGCCGTACCGGCTGGTCAGACCAGGAGCGATGTCATCGACGATGGCCAGCAGCTGCGCGCGGTTTTCCTTCAGCTCGCGCCAGGCCTGAGCCAGCGCGAGGGCGAGTCGGCGGATTTCGGCCTGCCGCACGATCTGATCGCGACCAGCGTGAGCGGAAGGTTCGCGTCCGGCCAGAGCGGCAAGCGCGGTCTGGGTCAAGGAGCCGCGGGCGGCCTGGCGGTCGGTGTCGTCTCCGGCGAGCAGCAAGGCGCGTAGCCGGTTGGTCTGCGCGGTGCGCATCACGGTGATCTCCTCGCGCGCGACCAGCAGGATACGCAGCGCCTCCCGGTCTCCATCGGCACGTGGCGCCGCAAGCCGGTCTGCGTCCAGCCGCAGCGCGGCCAGCACCGCCAGGTGGGCGTCGATGGCATCGGATTTGCCCTTCCCGCGGCGCTGGGCACGGCTGGGCTGCTCACACTCGATCACCCGCACGCCGGCTGCGGTCAGCGTCCGCGCCAGCCCGACCCCATAGCTTCGGCTGCCCTCCACCGAGGCCACCACCCGCGACCCGGTTCCCAGGTCTGCGATGGCTTCCAGCAACTGCGTGAACCCGGCGCTGTCGTTGCCGATCCGTATCCTCTCGATCGGCCTGCCGGCCGCATCGGCGATCTCCACCTCATGACTGTCGCGGTGGGTGTCGATCCCAATGACGACATCCACCAGCTCTGCCAGCATGCTCATCCGGCCTCGCGTCTCCTTCCAGGGGTCAGGGGCCGACATCGGCACCGGCCTGGGAGGAGTCACCGGGTGGCATATCTGTGAGGGGTCACGCCATCAGGCGGACAGGCTTCTGATCAGGACAACACGGTGAGCCAGGCCGGGGCCGACGACCCGGGGACAGGTCAGATGAAGGGCACGCCCACTGGCGGCCAGATCCGTAGCGAGTCACCCGGTATCGCCGACACCGATCCTGGCGGCAATCCACCCAGAACCGCCAGGAAACACACTCACAGATCCGTAGCAAGATCGAGCGTGTCCATAGCCATCCAGTTCGTGCCCTGACCTTGCTTTAAGCCGCCGAGTCGTCCAGATGGGTCCACGGCGTTCCAGGGCCGTTGTTAGCAGAAGCGTTAGCAACCTCCGCGGCCAGGCCGGCGGCATGGTGGTCCGCTCCGACCTCGCCAGCGTCAGTGTGTGGTCTGGGGCAAGTCTCGCGGACATGGCGACCACGCGGACACTGAAGACATAGAGCAACTGCGGTTCCGTTCAGCAATGCCTCTTCGTCCCGGACTACCGGCACTCCTGGCCCTTCATCGCCTCGCCTACGTTGCGACGTCTGGAGCTGGACGATCGTATAAGCGGTAGTGAGGGGCTGTCGCTGTACTCCGGTGCTGTACGACAGCCTCGATGACCTGCGACAGCACCCTCACATTCCGAGGGCAAACGGACCTGGGAGCGCAGGGCTGGCCACGGCCCGACCCCCGGAAGCCGTATTGCAGCGATCGCCCCAAGGCTCGCGCCTGTCGGGTATATTTGCCGCACGCTGGCTCGCGGAGAGTCGGTGGGCAGCAATGAGCTTCAGGCCCGGTACCCGAAGTGCTGCTGAATGGGTGTGGTGCACTCAGCTCCGCGGCTGTTCCATGTTGGACGTTGGTATGTCATCAGCTGAGCGCTTGCCGGGAGGCGCTGAGGTGTGAGCATGCCTGAAGTCAAACGCAACAGTGTCCAAGTCAGAGTCGAGAGCCTTGGCGAGCATCCAAAGTCTGCCCGAGCCGGGCTGGCGCGAGACGGCTCCCATGGGATCGATCATTGCACCCCGGAACAGCGACGGCTTCGCGCTCTCCTCGCGCTAGGGATCTTCAACACTTACGGCACCAGTACGACCTACCCACCCGCGCGCTGGGGAATTTCATCGCTCGTCGCATACAACATCGTTGTCTCGCCGCGCTACGACCGCCTGGTCCTTATTTCTGACGTTCCACACAACGTCGTGTCTTACCTCCTTCCGCGGGACGCACGTCATGCCTGCCTACCTGGGCTAAGGCTGGAAGACCGCCGTGGGCCGGGTACCTACATAACACGACACGTCCCGACGGGTGCTGAACTCATCGTCACCGGGGAGCGTGACGGACGATGGCCGCGAGTCACTAACCGCAGATCGTCAACCGACTTCCAGCCGCTTAGCCAGCCACTGAGCGCGCAGGAACAAGATTTGCTCGACGAACTCCCGGAGATCAACGAAGCAGCCGAGCGCCTCATGGCGGGCCTTGTCTGCCGGATTGCGGCGCGCTCCCGTCGCGACTGGGCCTTGGGCAACTGGTTCTACGATCCGCTGGACCGTCCTGGGAGCCGCACAGAGCGAGGACGGGGATTTGAAGAGCGACACCTCTGGGGATCTGGGAACCAGTGGCTGCTTGAGTGGCATCGTTTTCCGTTCGAAAAAGACGTCGCAGCAGCACTTTCCGAACCACCGATTGGCTTGGCGGGAGCCACCCAGGTTCGCGCAGCCGCGAGCACTGACGTACGCCTGGAAAGGGCACGGCTGACACTTCAGGGGTTCAGGCCGTGAGCTGGAATGAGGCCACACTCGCTGTCCTCAGCGCCACCGGCATGGTGACGTTGCTCCTAATTATGCTCCGGGAGATCTTGCTCAAGGTCATCGAGGTGATCCAGGCCTGGCGCGCCGTCCGGCGAGCGCTCCGTACGCCATCGTCAGACAGCGACGAACAAGCGGCCTGACCGGCACCTATGTCCGTCTCGACGTGCCGCGCAAGGCGGCCGACCGGATGGACGGCGCCTTGGGGGACCTCCACAGTCCCCCGAGAAAACGGCAGGCAGGTTTCTTGCCTCTCGTATATCGTTGCGCGCGATGACTACAACGGCGCGGCATGACCTGGTGGACGCGCTAACCCGCGCCGTCCGCCAGTACAGGCGAATGACGAAAAATGAAATCCGGAGCCTATATCGGGCGATCGAGGGGCCAATAAGCGGGAGATCCAGCGGCCTTCTAGAGGGTGTAAGTCGCCGCGTCTTGGAGCATCTCATTGAATCCGAGCTGCCCGACGCTGATGCAGCCGCAGCCGCAGCAATCGTCGAGACGGGCTATGAGAGGCAGACCCCTCTCCGACGTCACTTCGCCAATTCTAGGCGAGGAAGCAAAGGCTATGCGATCAGGATCGCGTCAATCGCCCTTAGCGTGCTATCGAGCTGCGAGAATACGAGTCTTTCTGATGCCGTGGAGAGGGCAGTCGGCTATGCGTGCGGACCAGAGGTTGCGCACTGGGAATACGTCTGCATCAACCTGACATCAGAGGCTTCCGAACCAATTGACCTCGGCGGATGGCAGCTCGCCAATTTCGATTACGCCAATGATCCGACACTGCCAGTAAAAGGAGCTCCCGGCGTTGCAGGTGATCCCTATTCGCCGCGCACGTGCCACGGGGCCGGGCATGGCGCTCTCCGTCGCCTTTTGAGTAGTCGACCTGTTCCGGTCGATGATGACGGGCCCAGAGTTCTGGTATGGCCGCTGCTGGCACTCAATCTAGCTCTTGATTCTCCTGTAATCGCCGGAGCCTACTATCGGGTGGAACAAGGACGACGCGTCATTCGAGAAAACTCGCCGTGGCCGTCGCCTTCCGAGGTCTCTCGATGGGGTTATTCGATCAAGCCGTTTGAATCATCGACATACGGGCCTTTTTCGATTTCATCAGCCGATCTGCCCAATCTCTCACTTTTCTGCCGGACTTTCCAGGGGATCGTTGATCTGCTTGATGAACGTCGGCGCGGCCAACTTGCTCGCGCGGCGGATCATTTCCTCTTCGTAAAGTGCCACGTTCTTGGCGGTCTCAAAGGAGAGGCGCAAGTCTCCACATTGCATGCAAGTGAGGCCGCGTTCAGGCTTACAGCCGCCCTGGAATGCCTACTTGCCGGCGGAGATGGTGGAAGAACTGACCTGAGCAGGAAGGTACAGCAGCGCGCTGCAGTGCTGGTCGGCGAGGACGATGACGACCGCCTCAGGGTGCGGGATGTAGTCGGCAACGGGTACTCGGCTCGTTCCGCCTATGCCCACGGGGACAAAGACCGGGAATCAGATCTGGTCGCCTTGAGATCTGTCGCGCGACGAGTTATGACGAACTGGGCTGCCCAAGCCGCCCATTGTGCAAGGCAGACCGGCCGTCTCAGCGGTGGGAACGGCCTAGCCAACGTCCTGGACGATGCTCTTCTCTCCCACGATCTATACCGCGAACATGTGATCGAACCGCGTGATCGCTTTCAGCGCGATGCCGGCCTAGCGAAGCCGATTCAGCCTCAGCGACGGATTGGGACGTGGTCGCGTTGCGAACCGGACGTCTCAGGGCTCTTCATCCTGGACTGACATATATAGGGGTATCTCTCCGCCCCTGTGCTGTCGCCAAGGCCGTTGCTCGGCGCATGGCCTCGCCGCTATCGGACGACGTTCCTATGACGGGATCTGCGGAACGCGGTCAGCACGATCACGCGGGGACGCTGTATCCGGCTGCGGTACCGGCAACGGCCCTGTTTTTGGAAGTGATCGCCGACCAACCAGGCCCGGCACGCAGGGGAGCTCTCCACACACTGTTGGACGGTGGGGTCGCTTCGTGGCCGATCCAGGGTGCGCAACCTACGACGATTCCGAGCGCGGCCCTGTAGACCCGTGCGAAGGCATCGCGGAAAGAGTACGGATGGCGGCAGACATGCTGCGAAGAGCGGCACAGGACCCCTCCGCGGGCGGCCACCACCGCCCAGCCGCAAAGGAACTCCTGCAGCACCTCGACGCCGGCTAGGAACCGCACCGACATCTAACCTCGCCCCCGCCATGCTCGGACACGACCAGGGACCTATTCATTACGAGTCAGACTTTGGACGTCCGTCGCTGTCCACGGCCGTCTGCCGACCTGCTATCAGACGGCCACATCGTCCACATCCGTCCCCAGCCGTCCAGGGCGGTTGTTAGCAGCAGCGTTAGCAAGCCACCGTGGGAGCCCGGCTGAGACGCGGTAACCCGGAACGGCGGTGACTCTTGGGCGATCCGGGTCACGACTCGCATGGGCCGGCGATCGTCCGGATTCCCAGCCGGGGCGAGAACGGTTGAGGTGGCCGAGCCAGTTCGATCAACTCAGTTGGTGGGCACTCGCCATTCCCTACCACCGTCACGTAGACGCTGGCCTGCGTCATGTTCAAAGAAGGGGCACATCGCCTGAGGAGCCGGATGGCCGTGACCCGGCCTTCTTGCGCCAGCGCTTCACGGACTTCGGTCGCGAACGGGATACCGCGGTGAGGGTCGGCATCAGCGGCTTCCGTTGGCTTGATGCGCTGCTCGTAGTCCTCTTCCCAGAGCCCGCCGACGTAGTCGGTGATCGGAATGTGGTGGATGCTTCTATCGTGGCGGTCGACCAGATAGGGACCACCGCCGACGAGCATGTCGCTGACGTTGCCGCTGCGAAGGTATGCCTCGGACTGCGAGCTGATAATCCAGCCGAGGCGGTGCTCGGTGACCTTACTGATCGCGAGAGTGACCGGCTGGCCACGCTCCGCGAACTGGCGTTCTTCGGCCCGAAGCAGGTCTTCGACCAACCGCACGGCACCGTCTCTGTCGATCACGCCTCCATGATCGATTTGGACGAAAGCAGCAATCAACTCAAATACCGCTGCCCATCGTCCCGAACTACCGGCGCGATCATGGTCGGTGCTGGCTCGCCCTGCTCGGACGTGTGATGCCGTGCGATCACGACAGGCGCTGTACGGCGGTGTTGCTGTACTTCCGTGCTGTACAGCAACAGCCCCAGCTAGCGCCGGCGGATTTACAGAAGGTCAGCGATCGCGACTTCGCTCCCCCGTTGACCTAGGCTCGCACCGGGCAGCCAGCCAACCCAAGCTGAGGTCATCCGGCGTATGTCCCGCGCTACCGGCTCTCGGCCCGCTGGGTTGCCTACCGTCCGATGTGATCATGGAACGCGTATAGCTCCAGCGGCGATCCGGGCTCTCCAGCGCACAGTCACCGCGGACCGGTCGCACTTGATGCTGACGATCTGGGCGAAGCATTCGCACTAACCCGGCATGGTTCGAACGAACTAGCGATTTCGGCTGTCGGCCAGTGCCCGTGTTGCGCCTATAACGGCCGGTGGTGAACCGGTTGGCGGGTGTGGGCGTCGAATGGTTGCATTGTGTACGCCGTTTGATCGGTAGTGATCGTTCTTTCTTGGCCCGTCAAGGGCTCGGTTCGGTGGACGCGGAGGGTTCGTGGTGGATGTCGCGTCGGTGTCGGAGGCGGTGGCGTTGATGGCGGCCACGGGTGCGGTTTCGGGGCTAGGGGAAAGCGCGGCGCTGGGAGTGGTGAAGCGGATCCGGGATCGGGTGCGTGAGGTTTTCGGATCCGATGCGCGTTCGGTGGATACGTTGGAGCGGGCGGTAGAGGACCCTGGCGATGAGGGGCGGGTGGGTGAGTTGGCGTCGGCGTTGGCGTGGTACGCGCGGCGTGATGAGGAGTTCGCGGGCGAGTTGGTTGGCTGGGCGCGTGAGTACGGCGGGGCTGGCGCGGTGGTTCAGAACGTACGAGCGGGCCGGGACGCCTACACGGCGGGGCGGGATATGACCGTGAATCAGCGGCCCGACTCGGCGGAGTAGCCCAATGACGATCTCACCGAATGTCGGCGGGCTGGACGAGCCGGCGGTTCGCCAGGACATGAGCGCCCACCGGGACATCTTTGCCTCTGTGGGCCCGATGACCATCAACGGGCATCCGCCGATGCCTGCGGATAGGCGGGCCGGTGGTCGGGGGTTGTTGTGGCCTCCACTAGGTCGGCTGCCTGCGCATGTGCGGGGCCGGGACGTGCTGGTGGGCCGGTTGTGCGAGTTGGTGACCGCCCCCGATGGGCGGGCGCATGCGCTGGCCGGGATGGGCGGAACCGGCAAGTCGACGGTCGCGTTGCAGGTGGCCGAGGCCGCCTTGGCGGAAGATCGGCCGGTGTGGTGGGTTCCGGGTGTTGATGCAGCGTCGTTGACCTCCACATTGTTGGGATTGGCGCAGGCGCTGGGGGCCGATGCAGCTGCGGTGGAGGCGGCGCGGGCCGGCCGGGCCGATGCCTGTGATGTGTTGTGGGAGCAGTTGGAGGCGCGTCCGGGTTGGGTGTTGGTGATCGATAACGCCGATGACCTTCGCGTGTTGGGGGTTGCCGGTCGGCGGGTCCGGGATGGGAACGGGTGGGTACGGGGGTCGCGGGCGGGATTGGTCATCGTGACCAGCCGAAACGGCGATATGCGCAGATGGGGCCGGGCGGTTGAGTTGCATCCGGTCGGATGGCTGTCGGACGAGGACGGCGGTCGGGTGCTACTGGACCTGGCTCCCCAGGCCGGCGATCGGGCGGACGCTGAGGCGTTGTCGGAGCGGCTGGGTGGGCTGGCGCTGGCATTGCACCACGCGGGTTCGCAGTTGGGTTCCCCGTTCTCAGCCACACGGACGTTCGCCGGCTACCACGCGGCGTTGGAGGCCGAGGGCCCGGCCGTATGGGAGCCGCCGGAAGCGGCCGATGAGCCAGATGGTGACCGGGAAGTGGTGACGCGTACCTGGGAGGTGTCGCTCGAACAGCTCGCGCGGGCGGGCGTGCCACAGGCCCGCGGGTTGTTAGGAGTCCTGGCGCGATTCGCCGGGGCGGTGCCGATCCCGACGGGCGGGTTGGATCACCAGGTACTGGGCCGAGTCTGCGAGAACGCTGGTTCTGCCACGGTGGCGGTGGGGTTGGAGGCGTTGTTGTCGGTTGGGCTGATCCAAATGAACGCCTCCCCTGGCGCGGTCCCGGTGCAGGCGTCTAGCGCTAACACGGTGACGCTGCATCCTTTGGTCACGGAGACCGTACGGCATCAGCTAGGTTCAGGAATCGCGGGCCGTATGGCGACGATCGTGGCGGTGGAACTACTGGCGGCCGCAACCGACGAGCTGAACTCACAGGATCCTCGTGACTGGCCGGTCTGGTCTACGTGGCTGCCACATCTGGAGGAACTCCTCACCACCACATCCACGCAGCTCGAGGAACCCTCACTGGCGACCTTGGCCAGCGCCGCCGCGAACGCCGCCATGACACTGCTATGGGCCGGCTCCTACACCGCGTCACGAACGGTGGCGGAGACCGCCCTGCAACACACCCAGCGGCTGGGCACGGACCACCGGGCCACGATCCAGCTGCGCAAACAACAGGCAGGAGCGTACAGCTTCTCCGGCGACCCCGCCAAAGCCGAACGCCTATTCCGCGACCTCCTTCAGACCCTAGAACGAGTTCTGGACCCCGACCACCCAGTCACCCTGACCACCCGGTACGAGATCGCCCGAATGGTCGCCGAACAAGGCAACCCCGCCGAAGCCGAACGCCTATATCGCGACCTCCTTCAGACCCTAGAACGAGTTCTGGACCCCGACCACCCCAACACCTTGAACGCCCGAAGTCAGATCGCCTGGATGGTCGTCGAAAGAGGCAACCCTGCCGAAGCCGAACGCCTATATCGCGACCTCCTCCAGACCGAGAAACGAGTGCTAGGCCCCGACCACCCTGTCACCTTGAACACCCGAGGTCAGATCGCCCGGATGGTCGCCGAAAAAGGCGACCCTGCCGAAGCCGAACGCCTATTCCGCGACCTCCTCCCAGCTCTAGAACGGGTGCTGGACCCCGACCACCCAGTCACCCTGACCGCCCGGAGTCACATCGCCCGGATGGTCGCTGTGCGGGGCAACCCTGCCGAAGCCGAACGCCTATTCCGCGACCTCATCCAGACCCTAGAACGAGTTCTGGACCCCGACCACCCAGTCACCCTGACCACCCGGTACGAGATCGCCCGAATGGTCGCCGAACAAGGCAACCCCGCCGAAGCCGACCGCCTATATCGCGACCTCCTCCAGACCGAGAAACGAGTGCTAGGCCCCGACCACCCCAACACTCGAATCACCGAAAGGGAACTGCGCGCTTTGACAACATCCGCCTACAAGAGTGAAGACGAATAGCGTCATCCCTGCGGCTCTCGGAGAAGCCGACCAAGAGCAGAGGAACCACAGTGGCGGCGCGCCATCCTTCCCAGGCCGCGAGCGCCGGTGATGCGCCAACGATCGTCAGGGCTAATCATTACGAATCAGGCTAGACCTGTCCACAGGGATCCAGCGCTAGCCCGTGGCCTGCCGTCTGGCCGCAGAGTGGCCCAGGCCTGTCCAAGATCGTCCAGGACGCTGTTAGCAGCAGCGTTAGCACTATGCTGCCGTTGCGTTACCCCCGATGCGAACTCCGATCCGATGTCGTCCGACCCAGACACGTGCTATACGGCGCACTATTCGACGATTACCCAAGAACCATGATTTACACAGTCCCTCTTCTGAAGGGTAGCCGTCGCCCACAGATTCGGGTCGAGCGCGACTGTGAAGATTAGACCTGATGTCGAATACGATATAGAAGCCTCAAAACAACCGTACTTGTTGGATCTAAACATCTCCGCCCTTGCTTCGCGGAGGCCACCGATTAGAGCCTTGCGCGGGAGTTCATACAATTGATGAACGAACTCGCTTCCATCTCTTTCCCAACGAAAAACGAAGATTCTATCGCTTGCCTCCGCATAGGCAGCCATATGGGTACTGACACCCGCGGCGCAGAGTTCGGCAGTGTACGCGTCTTCAATCCAGCTCGACGGACTGTCCTCCTCCGGCCAACTAAGCTCCGACAGTCCAACCTCAACACCTCGGTGGTCATCTGCCCATTGAGTACCAAGATGCCATCGCTCGCCATTGATAATCAAATGATAGGGGCGCATGGCAACTACCTCAAGATTGTCATGCCCCTGCCTTCTTAGGCACGCATCAAAAGAGCGCCAGAAGTCAATCGCATCGAAGCCCCTTCCTGTGAGTGCATGATGCATGGCCACACGCTTTTTCATTTCGTCAGCGAACCGTGCATCCACAACGTCAGAAGTCTTTCCAGGATAGAACTTAACGCGAGGCAGCATGGAAGCGCCATTATTCTCTTCCAATTGCAGAAGCGTAGAGCGCATCTGCGCGAGAACGTCACCAGGCGTCACCATCGCGCCGTATGTTTGGCGTATCTCAGGGTAAATATCCAAGAAAGTACAGATTTGGTCATAATGCCATATCGCCCACCCCTTGAGAGGGAGGCCAAACTCATTCTTCGCATTCTCAATCGCCGCATTAGCGCGATCAATGCCTCCAGAATCAGCCACAGGAGAAAGGACTACGTTAGTAGCAATTATTAGATACTCCGGAAGCCTCTCGCTACGGACGCGAGAAGATCTCGATTCTCCCCACGCGGATAGCTCTTTTCGAACTTCCGACAGGAACCAAGCGGCGTTCTGCGCGACACCTAGTGGCCGAACTCGAAACTTGGCCTGAAGAACAACGTAGCCATTCCATTGCACTTGACTGTTAGGGCCAGGGAGTTTTGTCTCGCCATAAAACGAAGCTTCGCGACCGCCGTCCGGCCCATCCCCAAAGACACTGACATCGTGGCCGAAAATCTTGACAGCGAGAGCTTGCGTCAAATGCTCGAACTCTCGGGAGCCGAGCCGCGTCAGATCATAGTCCACACAGCCATCATGCCGGAGTGGAGGCGTAAAGGCTACTAACTCACTGATATGTGCACTCTTGTACTGATCAGCGTTGCCGATCGCACCGGATATCACCCTCAACAAGTTGATCTTTTCCAATTCAGACCTCAGCAACCAATAAATTCGAGGACAAGCCGACCCGGACCGCAGGGCCGGCCACGGCCCGAGGACCGGAAGCGGCGCGTCAGCCGATCGCCCAACCCCGTGGAGTGCGCAACCACCCACTGCGATCGTCACGGCCTTCGCCGTCGCTCCCACTCCTTCCACGTTCTCCTCGTAGCTGCCATCCGCTCCAGACGTGGCCGGTGGGTCAAGGCTCGGCCTGTTCGACCGCGTGGCGGCTTGGCCTTGACGCATCGATCGCGGCTGCGAGACTGACGCAGCGTGGGGGAACGGGCAGTCTGCCAGTAGACGCCTCTGCGGCTTCGGTGGTGTTCCGTATTGGGCGGGGGCGGCCGACCGGTCTCGGGACGGGTCGGCCCGCAGAGGCCGCACGCCCGGCCCGAGGGCCGGTCGGCCGCCCGGCGGCCCGCGCAGCGGGCCGCCCTTGAAGACGTGGAGAAAGTCCTCATCCGGGCGGACTGCCTGCGTTGTCCTGTCCCGGTTGATGCTTATCAGCCGGCTTGTTCCCGCTGTTCGTAGCGTTGACGCCATGCCGCGCAGCGTTCGACGTAGGTCGGAAGGTGTTGCGCCTGGAAGTCTTCGGCGGACCAGTCGTGCGCCTCGACTTCGGCTTCTGGGTTGCAGACGTATCCCCACCCGTGGCGGCCGTCGATGAGGGCGATGCGTGTGAGGTCGTAGACGGGGTCTTCGAACGCGTCGAGTACGCGCCATTCTTCGGCGGTGAGTCCGGTCAGGAGGAAGCCGCGGGCGGTGCCGTCGCCGATGACAAGTCCGGGGTAGACCCGTTCGGGGAGCGCGGCAACGCGCCATCCTTCGGCGGCCACGGGTTCGTGGTCGGGGACGCGGTCGATGAGGGCGAACAGGACGTCAGGGAATTGGAGGCTTCCGTAGACGAACAGGGCCTCCGGGTCCACCGATAGGCGGTCCTTCGGGCCAGAGTTCGGTGAGGTCGGCTGGGGTGAGTGGGTCCCGGTATGCGGCATTGAGCACCTCCCGGGACACCTTAACGTCGGCCTCGGCGAGGGCGGTGAACCAGTCGAACCCTGCCGGGTATGCCCACATGTAGGACCGGTGGGTGGGATCGGCTCCCCGGTCGGCCAGATCACCGGCGATCGTCTTGTCGCTCTCCCAGGGCAGGCATGCGCGTAGGTGGTCGGCGCACTCGATCACCGGGGTCCCTGCGTTGATGGCTCGGTGGACCTGAGCGAGGACGAGCTGGGTGTAGTGGCTGAGCCGCAGGCGGGCGATGAGCACCTTGTCATCGGGCAGGATGAACAGCGGCCACGCCTGGGCGAGTCCTTCGAGCATGACCTGCTGCGGGGCGTGGATCGACAGCAAGCGGACCCACGGAACGTCTTCGACGGCCGCTCTGGCCGCGAGGCTGGCGCTTTGCAGGCCGTGGCCGAGGACTTCGTGGAGGGCGAACTGCCGGGCACCGGCCTGGGTGAACTCGACGTTCGGAAGGTTGAGCCGCAGCCGGACGTGGTCGCCGGCGCCATCGAGCCAGTACGCCCAGTACGCGTCGACCTCGGTCGTCTCGATCGTCAGCGTGTAGGGGGCGGTGCTGCCGGTCGCCTCCCGTACGGCCGGCTCAAGGTCTTGCGCGGCCTGACGGATGGCGTCGGGGGCCTCGTTCACGTCCAGCAAGCCTTCGGCCTGGCGGAGGTCGGCGTTGGTGTTCGGCCCCCATCCAATGCCTAGATCAGCAAGCGCGCGGCGGGCCAGCTCAGCGCGTTCGGCGACGTAGTCGTCGGGCCATCCGGCGGACCCGCAGCCTTGGGTGGCACGGATGTAGTCGCTCAGCGGTGGCCGTTCGCCGAGAAGGGCACCGAGATAGGCAAGATCGGCGTCCAGCCGGCTGGCCAATGGACCTTCGGCCGACGTGCGGAGCTGCGCGAGTTGGCGATAGACGGTGAGGCGGTCAGATGCCGGTTCGACTTCCGGGCCGTCGGGGAAGCAGTCGAAATCGATGGTCGGCGAATCGCCCCGCTCGATCTCGTAGGCGTTCCAGGCGCGAAGAGTCGTCTCGATCGCATCACGCAGACTCATGCGGGACATCCCATCGCAGTGTGAGGGCCTGGTTCGGGCGCAGGTGGTCGCGGGTCAGGGTCATCACGACGTCATCCCCGTCGTAGTCCCACACCAAAGCATCCTCAGCAGAGTTCTCCGAACCGTTGGGCTCCTCCTCGGTCGCCCAGCACCGCAACAACTGGCGGGCGCCCTGGTGCCGGACACGGAGGGTGTAGTGCCGCGTGTACCGAGGGATCGACTGCCGCCAGTAGTGATCGTTAAGGAACTGCCCGCCTTCGCAGACACAGCCAACGGTGGCCGTCTCCCCCGGCTGGATCGGCGGGGAGATCTGGCAGGCGAACGTGGACAGGTTCGCGGTGTCGTGAATGCGCTGGATCATGACGCGACGGTCCGGGTCGCTGACCGGGTCGATACTGAGCCGGTCCCGTGTGTTCTCGAACCACACCTCCCGCGACAGGCGAGCCATGGGCTTGTCGCTCAGGTTGAGCATCTGATGGCGATAGGTCACCCGGGACCACCCGTCGGGATCGATATCGATGTCGATGCTCATCGACAGCTCAACGATGTTCCCCGACAACTGGGCCAACTGGGCGGCCTCGTCGTCGCTGAGGCGGAGGACGCGTTGCAGCTCAAGCAGTTGACGTCCGAGTCTGCGAGCGGTGTCGCTGGCTCCTTCCACCGTGTGCACCAGGGCCGGGGAGACTGACGGGGCCGGCTCCGCAGGAGGTCCCCACTCGACGTCGCCCTGAGGCGCGTGAAGGTTCTGGTCGATGGCCTTCAGCAGTTCCGCAGCCTTGTCCGTGCTGGCGGGTTCTTCGGCGGGCGACGGGCGCTCGGCCTGGTCTTCGGTGACCCGCTCGAACAACTGCTCAGCCGTCCACCCGGGGAACATCTTCTCCAGCACCCGGCAGTGGTCGGAGTACGGAAGGCCCTTGACCTCGCCAGAGGTCCACCGGTGAAGCTGCGCGCGACTCGGTGCTGCACCAACAAGGGACAGGTCAACCTTGCGGGCGGCTTTGTCGTATTCAGACCTAAATGTCCGATAGGTCTGCCAATGGCGTTCGCGGAGTAGGACTTTCAACCGCATGGGGGGAGTCGTCATCGCCTGGCTTTCCATCACCGCGAACGTAACACGAAGTGAGACATAGACGAGGCGAACAGAGACCAAGACGTCCGGGATGCAGTAGGCGCGGTATCGCAGCGCAACGCGTCTCGCCGCGAGGCTCCTAGGTGTGATCGAAAGCGGGACCGGTGACATGGCGAGGTTGACAGCCGTGGCCCCATGTCACCGGTCCCGCTCCCACCGAGGGGGAACGTTGGAAACGAGCAGGCAACTGGAGCTGGACCTTCTCGCCGAGTTGCGAGCGGCGCTGACGCAGCACGACGTCAGATCGGAGATCTCTGAGGACGTCGCAGGGCTGGCCGTCACGACCAAGACCCCCGGTGTGCCTCTGTGGGTCTTCGTCAGCTTCAGCAGCCGCTACTTCTCCTGGGCCGGAGCCAATCACCAGCACCCGGTCAACGACATCGCCGGGGCGGCCCGGCGGATCGCCGAACACGTCCAGGGTCTGCATCTTCTCGGCGGTGAGGAATGAGTACCGACAAGGACTCCGGACGGGTCACCTCTATCGAGCAGGCACGCAAGCAGGCAGCGAAAAGGAGAACGGCGCGCATGACGGACGCCGAACGCCGGCTACTGCTGGAAGAGATCGCGCAGATCTCTGCGGAACTGAGTGAGCTGCAGGTTCGGGCCGCTGACATCGCGCGCCGGATCACGGCTCCTTCACAAACACAGACCGAACGCACCGCCTGAGCACCCGCCGGCCGTAGCGGCGTGATGAGCCGCGGGGCCGGTGACGTCGAAACGAGGGTCATTTGTGGCCTGCCTTGCTCCGCGCGGTTGGGGTGAGGGATGACCTGGGTTTCCCGTCGCCGGCCTCGCTTTCACTGAGGGGAGCAAGAGCGTGGACGGGTTCACCCGTGAGCAAGAGCTTGAAACGCTGGTCGAGTTGTGCCGTCACCTAGTCCGGCTCGGCGTCAACGCTGGGCTGAGCGACGCGCGTCCGGCCGTGTCGCTGCGGAGCGATCTGAGCCACCGGAAGATCTGGGTGGAGGTCGACACGTCGCGTGGGTCGTTCGTGTGGCGGCGCGATGACCACGAGCGCCACGCGGTCGACGATCCGGCCGGTGCTGCGGCCCGCCTCGCCGAGTACCTGAAGCAGCGCAATGCGGGGCCGGGCGAGCGGTCATGACCACCGATGCCGCCGCGCTGCTGCGTCGGCGGTTTCCGGGCTTGGTGTTCTGGTTCGGAGCATGTACGGGGTCCTGGTGGGCGCTGGTCCCACCGCCGGCGGGATGGCGGCTAGTCGAGGCCGCTGATCCTGAGCAGTTGACTCACGCGGTCCTCAAATCACAAGCGTGGCCCTGGCCCTCCCCGCGTCAGGGCGCACGCTGGACGCTCGGCGTCGGCCAACAGCGCTGACCGCCGACCATCACAGGCATAGCGTCGCGAAACACGGGCCGACCGGTCGAGCGGTTCACAGCCCTTTGGTGCGCTCGTCGAGTTCCTCGATCTTGGCCCGCAGGTGGCCGATGGCGCTGCGCATCTCCTGGAGCTGGCCGAAGATGATCTGAAACTCTTCGCTCCGCTCCTCCGAGCCGTCATGCGTTCCGGTCGATGAATCCGGTACCGCGATCACCACGGTTCGACTTCCCTGCCTGCTCTCAAGCAGCCCTTCGCCACGCAGCACCTCGACGGCCCGCTCGATGGTCGCCTTCGCAGACCTGAACCGCTCGGCCAACTCCCCTATCGGAGGGAACGGCTCCCCCACCGGGAACCGCCCGGCTGCAAGGTCTTCTCGCAGCTCATCAGCGATACGGACGTACAACTTGCGGCGGTCGGGATGCGCGCTTGGCATGCGATCAGAGTAGCTGACGTAGCCCAGGTTTCTAGGTTTCCCAAGAAAGTTGGGCAGAACTCCTTGCGCTTCCTGCTTTCCTAAGTAACCTATGGATCAAAGCTTCCTAGGAAAGCAGGAAGCACTTCATCGAGGAGTGGTATGCAGAACATCGGTATCCCCGTCGACACCCGCGCCCTGACCTTCGTGTGCGTCGCGCCGCCGGCGCCGAAGCTGGTCAACCGCGAGACCGGTGAGATCAAGGTCGACAACCAGGGCCGCACCGTCTTCCAGGTGGGTCTGTCGGTCGCGAACGAGGCCGGCCGGATCGACCTGGTCACGGTGAACGTCCCCGGTGATCCTGAGGTTCAGGTAGGTCAGATCGTCACTGTCTCCGACCTGATCGCCCGTCCATGGGAGCAGGTCATGAACGGCCAGCAGCGGCACGGCGTCTCCTTCGGGGCCTCGGCCGTCGTGCCCGTGTCCGTCGTCCGGGCTGCCTGAGCGGGGCCGTGATGTTCGACAAGGCAACGCTGTTCGAGGTGGTTGCGGGTCTTGTCGCCGTGGTCGCCGGGGGCCTGGTGTGGCGGCGGTTTCATCCGCTGTCGTTCTGGCTGTGCGTCGGGTTCCCGGCCCGCGCGGTGTGGCTGTACGCCACCTGGCAGCACGTCGCCTCAGCCTGCAAACTGACTCACAAGCGGCGGCGCTGGCGCATCACCCTGGACTCCGTCCCCGTCCTAGGGGCCGCTTCCCGTGAGGCGACGGCGATCGTGGAGCGTCGGCACCTGCGGCGGGTGGAGATCGAAAAGGCTCCCCGCCTCGGGCTGATCCGCCCCTCCCGGCTGGGCTGGCGACTCCGGATCACGCTGAACGACGGGCAGATCCCCGACGACTTCGCCAAGGTCGCCGAACGGCTGGCGCACGCCTGGCGGGCGCACGCGGTGCGGGTGCTGGAATCCAAGCCGGGCAAGGTCGTGCTGATCGCCACCCGCAAAGACCCCCTCATCACGGTCCCGCCACTGCCCCCTGAGCCAGGGGACCTGCTGAGGGTCCGGCCTGGCGTGCTGGAGAACGGTCGGACCTGGGTGATCGACTTCAAGACCGTCCCGCACTGGCTGTTCGCCGGCGCCACCCAATCGGGCAAGTCCACACTGCTCAACGCCATCATCGCCGGCCTCGCCCCGCAACCGGTCGCCCTCGTCGGCTTCGACCTCAAGGGCGGAGTCGAGCTGACCCCCTACGCGTCCCGCATGTCCGCGCTGGCCACGACGCGGGCAGGGTGTGTGCGCCTCCTTGATGGACTGGTCTCGGAGCTGACGCATCGGATGGCCGACTGCCGCGAACACGGCGTCCGCAACGTGTGGCGGCTGCCTGAGGAACTGCGGCCCATGCCGATCGTCGTCGTGGTCGACGAGGTCGCTGAGCTGTTCTTGATCGCGGACAAGGCCGAGAAAGACGAGGTCGCCAAGACCTCGGTCGCGTTGCTGCGCATCGCTCAACTCGGGCGGGCGTTCGGGGTCTACCTGATCGTCTGCGGCCAGCGCATCGGCTCCGACCTCGGCCCCGGCGTCACCGCCCTGCGCTCCCAACTGTCCGGCCGCGTCTGCCACCGGGTCAACGACCCCGAGACGGCCACGATGACGCTCGGCGACATGGACCCGGCCGCACTCGAAGCGGCCCGTGCCATCCCGGCCGAGACGCCCGGCGTGGCGATCGTGGCTGGCAGTGACGGGTCCTGGGATCGGGCGCGGTCGGCTTTGACCACTGAGGCCGATGCGGAAGCCGCCGCCCACGGACACCGCTACCTCGCCACCCCCTGGGCGCAACTCGTCCGAACCGGCCCGTGTGCGCTGCCGGACGACCAGGCCGCCTAACCACCCTGTCTCGACCTCCCGGAGCTTCCCATGACGAACGTGATTCCCCTGCGCCGTCCCGCCGTCCGCTCCTCGTCCGCTCGTCCCCGCCGCCGGGACGGCCGTCCGTCCGCATCCCGCCGACCCGTCCTCGGCCCCGTCCGGCTGGCCTTCGACGACACGCGCGGTGTCCACGTCGCGGCCTGCGCCCGGTGCGCCGAGACGGAGTCGGCCTACCCGGACGCGCTGGGCTGGCTCCTCGACTGGGCCGACACCCACCACTGTGACCCTGAACTGGCCGCGCTGCTGGGCGCGTGCGAGCTGGGGGCGGCGTGATGCCCCGCCTCGGTGGCCTGGTGGCCGACTCCGGGCCGGTCGTCGTCCTGGCGGCGATTGCTGCGGCGGGGTCGTTCACCCACATCCGTGACACCGCCCGCCAGCACGGACAACACGGCTGGATGGCCTGGGCGATTGCCGTCTGCATCGACCTGACCTGTGTCATGGCCGCCCGCGAACGTCAGCGGGACCGGCGCACCGGACGCCGTACCGGACCGGTCTCCTGGCCGTCGCTGGTGCTGGCCGGCGGGGTGGTGCTCTCGTTGGCCGCCAACCTCGCCCAAGCCGAACCCACACCCTGGGGCTGGCTGACCGCCGCCACCCCGGCAGGCGCATTCCTGGTCGCCGTCTCCATGCTCGAACGGCGCTCCACCGGTCGGCGACCGGCCGACATGTGCCCGTCCGCGACGGTCCCCGCCGAGTCGTCCCCGGTCCCGCCGTCGTTCGGACCGCTGTCCTCTGACCTCGTCCTCGTCCGGGACGACCAAGACGACGCCCAGAGCCAGGACGAGCGCCGGGACGAACCTCCTTCAGCGATCGGTCCGGCGGCCGAACTGCTCACCTTCGCCCGTCGCGTGGCCACTGAACACGAGGAACGGCACGGGCGGCCGATCACCCGCGATGTGCTGCGCGCCCGGCTGGGCGTGTCCAACCAGCTCGCCTCTGACCTGCTCCGCCAGATCCGCACCGCCTGAGAGGAAACCGCCATGACCACGCAGCCGATCGTGCCCGGTGACCTGTTCGCCCGTACCCAGACCATCGCCGGCCTCCGGGCACTCGCTGACTTCTTGGAGGCCAATCCCGCCATCCCCGTCTATGAGTACGGCTGGGAAGTCAGCGTCCACACCGAGGGCACCGACGAGCAGGAGACGGCCGAGGTCGAGCGGATCGCCGCTCTCCTCGACGTGACCCCGGTCCGTAGCCCCGGCGGCCACTACACCGCGTCCAGGACCTTCGGCCGCATCACCTATCGGATCGTGCACATCCCCGCCCGCCGCATGGCCGCCCACAACGCGCTGATGACCTACGCCCCGGCCTTCAACACCACGACCGAGGAAGCCGCGTGAACGGCCTGGACGAGGACCGTCCGGCGCTCGTGCCGCCTGTGGAGCACTGGCAGTGCTGCCACTGCACCGGCGGCCTGACCTCCGACGGCCAGACCTGCCAGCACTGCCAGGGCCTCGGACTCTGCTGAGGCTCTGCGCCCCCGGCGTGGCCCAACAACCGCCAAGTTCCGCGCCACGTCGGGGGCCATCCCCAACCGCGTTCAAACGACAGGAGACCCCTCCATCTTGCCTGCTACCGCCCCATCGCCGCTGACCCTCCGCGACATCGCCCGCCGCGCCACCTCCCCCGACTACCACCGCTGGACCGCCCAGATCCGCAAGACCGGCGGCTGCGCCCAACCCATCCACCTACGCGGGCGTGTCGACTACCGCGACCCGCTCACCGGCGCCCTTCTCCACCGCTACTCCACGCTCCACGAGCCGGACGGGGTGCTGCGCGTGGCGTGCAAAACCCGCCGTGCCTCGCGGTGTCCCTCGTGTGCGGAGGTCTACCGGGCCGACACCTACCAACTCGTCCGGGCGGGCCTGGTCGGCGGCAAAGGCGTCCCCGACACCGTCACCGAGCATCCGGCCGCGTTCGTCACCCTGACCGCTCCCTCGTTCGGGCCGGTCCACGCCCGGCGAGAGAAGAACAGCACCGTCCGGCCGTGCCGCCCTCGCCGAGACTTGGGTGACTGCCCGCACGGCCGGCCTCAGTCCTGCACCGAGCGGCATGGGGCCGACGATCGGCGGTTGGGTGAACCGCTCTGCCCAGACTGCTACGACTACACCGGCTCAGTCCTGTTCAACGCGCTCGCCCCTGAGCTGTGGCGGCGCTTCACGCTCGCCCTGCGTCGACGGCTGGCCAAGTCGGCGGGCCTGACCGTGGCCGAACTACGGGCTGTGCTGGCCGTCTCCTTCGCCAAGGTCGCCGAATACCAACGCCGGGGCGTGGTCCACTTCCACGCCGTCATCCGCCTCGATGGACCGGACGGGCCGACCATGTCCCCGCCTGCTTGGGCAACCGGTGACCTCCTCGACGACGCCGTACGTCATGCTGCCCGCGCGGTCACGGTGACCACACCGGAGGCCGAGAACCTTCCCGCCCGCGCGCTGGCGTGGGGTTCACAGGTCGACGTGCGGCCGATCACCACGACCGGCGATCTGAGCGACCAAGCCGTGGCGGGTTACATCGCCAAGTACGCCACGAAAGCGGCTGAGTGTGTCGGCACCCTGGACCGGCGTATCCGTCCGACCGATGACCTCGACCGGCTCAACGTCCGCGACCATGCCCGCCGGTTGATCGCTGAGTGTCGGCGTCTCGGGGCGCTGGTCGAGATGGCCCATCTTCGGCTTGCCGACTGGGCGCACATGCTCGGCTTCCGGGGCCACTTCTCGACCAAGTCGCGCCGGTACTCGACCACTCTCGGCGCGCTCCGCCAAGCGCGTATGGCCTTCAACCAGCGCGAACACGAGATCACGACCGGCCGGCTGCCCCTCTTCGACGAGGACCAGGTGCTCGTCGTCGCGCACTGGGACTACGTCGGACAAGGCCACACACCCGGCGAAGCGTTCCTGACCGCCGCGCTCAGCGGCAAGCCCTTGCCCCCATTCGACTCCACCGGAGCGGGCGGAAGCCTGCCGGAACTCATGGAGGTCCTGTGAGCAGACGAGATGAGCTGATGACAGTTCCCGAAGTCCTCGCCGAACTCGGTGGGGTCTCCCGCCGGACGTTCTACCGGTGGCGCGAACTGGGCAACGCTCCCGCCGGTCTCAAGCTGCCGAACGGCGAGATCCGCATTTGGCGCAGTGAGTTCGCCTCCTGGCTGGAGACCCTGCGGGAGGCGGCGTGAAGTCGACCGATGTGAAGTTCTGGGACGTCCGCCGAAACAAGTCCAGCAAGACCGCCTCGTATGAGATCCGCTGGGTCGTCGCTGGCAAGCAGCGCTCTCGGACGCGCCGGACCAAGGCCCTGGCCGACAGTTTCCTGTCCGACCTGCGGCAGGCGGCAAAGGCCGGCGAAGCGTTCGACGTAGAGACAGGCCTGCCCGAGTCGATGCTCCCCAAGGAATCGGCCGTCACCTGGTATGAGCTCGTGAGGTCGTACATCAAGGCCAAGTGGTCGCCTGCGGCCGGTGAGACCCGCAAGAGCACTCTCGACGCCCTGGCGACGGTGACGCCCGCGCTCGTCACGGACAAGAAGGGAGCACCGGCCGCGAAGCTTCTCCGGCGGGCTCTGCTCCACCATGCGCTGAATCCTCCGCGCTGGGAACTGCCTGTACCGGACGAGGAGGCTGCGGCTCTCAAGTGGCTGCAAAGCCGATCGCTCCCCGTGGCGGCCCTGGCCGAGGCTGACGTAACTCGCTCCGCGCTGAACGCCATCGCGGTCACCATGGACGGTCGCCCAGCGGCTGCCACGACCATCGCCCGGAAGCGCGCGGTTCTCTACAACGTGCTCAAGTACGCGGTCAAAGAGCGGAAGCTGCTCGACGCCAATCCGATCGACCAGGTCGACTGGAAGGCACCCGACAAGGTCGAGCAGGTTGACCGCAGCGTTGTCGCCAATCCCGTCCAGGCGCGACAACTCCTTGCGGCGGTGACCTACGTGGGCCGGTTCAACGGCCGTGGTCGTCGTCTCCGGGCGCTGTATGCCTGCATGTACTACGGCGGTCTCCGCCCGTCCGAGGCGGCTGGCCTTCGGCGTCAGGACTGTGAGCTTCCGGAGCTGTGTGTCTGTGACGGGGAATGCTCCTGCAACCTCCCCGAGGCTGGATGGGGCCGGCTGGTGCTCGCCAGGTCACGGCCTGGCCCTGGTCGGCTCTACACCGACAGCGGCAAGACGCATGACGACAAGGGCTTGAAACGGCGGCCGGTTGGTGAGAAGCGAGTGGTCCCGATCCCACCGGAGCTGGTGCGGATTCTCCGCGAACACCACGGTGCGTTCGGGGCGGCCGAGGATGGCCGGCTGTTCCGTACCTCGACCGGCGGAACCGTCTCCGCGTCGGCCGTATGGCGTATCTGGCAGGACGCCCGAACCATCGGCCTCTCCCCCGAACAGCAGGTCACACCGCTCGCCGGTCGGCCGTACGACCTTCGGCACGCCTGCGCGACGCTGCTCCTCAACGCCGGTGTCCCGCCCAAGGAGGTCGCCCGGCGGCTGGGCCACAGTGTCGAGGTGCTGTGGAAGGTCTATGCAGGTTGTCTCGACGGCGACGAGGAACGGATCAACCGCATGATTGAGAAGGCACTTGCGGCGTGACGCGCGCTTCGGTGACAGGGCTCCGGTTCATCCCGGAGCCCTTCGCTTTTTCGGGCGCTGACCTGGGCCGACGCCCGGACGCTCATCCCGCGTATATCCCGCGACCAACGGCCGGGATCTGCTTCCGGTGGCATACTGCTGCACACACGCGAAACCCCGGCGACCGATGTTCATGCTGGTCAACCGGAGTTTTCCTTGATCAGGTGGGTGCCCCCGGCAGGATTCGAACCTGCGGCACACGGTTTAGGAAACCGTTGCTCTATCCCCTGAGCTACGAGGGCTTGTCGCTGGTAGAGCCTAGCGGAGCCTGACCGCTGCGCGCGTCCGGATGGTGCCCGTTCCGCGCATGTTCCGGATCTTGGTGTCGGCCTACCTTGCCAGCGTCGGGTCAAGCCTAGCCCGTACTCGGACGCTGCGGCCTCGGTCCGGAACTGGTGGAGAGTACGGAGCTGGGCTTACCACCTGACCGCATCCCTATCAGCTCGATCATGGTCCAGGCGATCAAGCCTCGGGCCCAACGTCCGTCGTCTGCACGAAGCCGTGATCATCCGGCGGCGGCTGCCTCTGTTGCCGTCACCGTTGCCGTCACTGCCGTCAGCTCCCCCGGCTTAATGGCCCGAGATGCCTTGCGCTACCGGCTCCGGAGGCGTTACCCGTACGGTTGGGCTCTAGGAGCGCAGTCCGCCTGGTGTGAGGTGATGGACGAGAGTGCTGATCGTCTTCAGGTGTCGTCAGTGCAGTGCCCCGTTGTCGAATCCCGTTCAGCAGACAGAGTGGACCCGGCTGCCCCGAGTGCAGGGAAGGGAGCACTACAGCTATGGACCGTCCACTGTGGCGAAGGGGCTCTTCTCGGCGGACCCGAAGCCGTTCCGCATCGGACCGGATCATTCAACCGCTACGCGCGTAATCAACCCTCTGGATGGTGTGCTGATGCGGCACCACGTGAGTTCGGAGCGCCTTTCCGGTTGCTGCAGGCTGGATGGACTCAGCGGACTCAACTTGCTATGCGCCCGGTGCGGAGCCGAGGTCGGTGTTGAGATCTCCGATTGCTGGACGGAGTACGACGTCCGCTTGGTGTATTCGGCGGTGGTCGAGGTTCCCGCCACCGACAAGATCGTGCACGAGGAAGCTAGCACCCCGTGGGACGGTGACGACGCCGCTCGACCTGCCCTACATCCGTGGCGCTACGCCACAGCTCCCCCGGCCTGGTCATCCCGTCTGCCGTCGTCCCACCCTCCGGGGAGCGGGCCATGCCCCAGGGGTCGAGGTGGAGCGCCCCGCTGGACGAACGACCTTGACCCCTGGGGCGTGGTCTGCTCGGCTTGTCCTGGGGCGTCGGCAGGCGGGATGAGCAGGCTTCCACCTCAACCACTGACCAACCGGTGCCCGGTGTGGCTCCCATCCCGGAGCCGGAAGCGCCCCCGCCGGAGGCATCTTCTACAGTCCCCGTGATGTGGTGAGCGGGGCTGCCGTCTGATGGCCGTAGGCCACCCGTAGGGCGAGCGAATGCGAGTCTGCCGGCGGCCCCGCTCCCCTAGATCAGGGGCAGCCGTTCTCGATGCCCTGCCCAGGGCACTGTGCGGTGCATCAGGTTGATTCGTCCGGGGAGACCACAGGGTTCTTCGGGCCATGTTCGCTTGATGCCCGTTTAAGCGTCAGGAGCATGTCCTCGAACTCGTCAACGCTGATCACAACGTTGTCGAACTGCCGGTACCTATCTTGCAATTCGACCTCTTCATCACTGATTCTCTCCACTGCGCCGCCTTCCGTCCCCGTCCGGAAGCCGATCCCAAAGCACTCGCAGCCGTCCCGCCAAACGTTCAGGAGTTCCTCTATCGTCTCCGGGTCGTTAGCCACGGGGTCAAAAAAGGTTTCGACCGCTCGCACCGTATTGGCATCCGCTTCCGGAGTCCGTCGTGCAATCCACCAAGGCTCCTCGTATGTGAACGTCCATCGACCACTGCTCATGTCCAACCTCCGAGAGCAAGTATCCAGACATGCAGGCGACCTCCCACCCTTGGTGGGGGACAGGGGCATCGCCGTCGACGGCCGCCGCATATACGCACCGATGACCTGCACAGGCACCGGAAAGGAAAGAGACGTCCAGCAACTGACCGTCCTGGACGCAGGCACCGGCCGGGAGCTCGCCCACATCCCCCTGCCCGACTACCTAATCGACGGAATCGAAGGACCCACAGACGGCGTGATCAGCCTTCTGAACAGCAACAGCTCGACCACCCTCCTCTAATTCCGGGCCGTCACGGGGGCTGAGCTAGGCGTTGGCTTGGCCGCGAGTGACCGCTGTTGGCCCCCACTCACCGGAGCTAATGGCCCGCTAGTGGCTAGGACGGTCGGCCCTCGCCGCCTGCGAACGCTCTTCCGGAAGAGGGTCACGCACATTCGGGAGTCGACGCCGCTCGCTGGCTCCAAAGGTCGCGAAGTTTCGCCTGGCCTGAGTCAGACTCAACCCACGGTTGGGACCGCCGCGAACCTCATCGGCGTCATGCTCGTCCTGGCCGTCGTCTTCCCAGAAGCAGACAGGGCAGATCTCGTACATGCCCCGCTCATCGAGCGTGTGATACCCGCAGCATGGGCACGGATATGGCCAGCCTCGCGGCGGACGTCTGATGTTGATAAACACCGCTCAATTGTCTTAGCGATGCTGCCGGCTTGGGAAGTCGGTGCCGGTGATTTGATCACCTGCGAAGCTGCTGACCTGTGCCTTCCCGGCGCTCTCCCCGTAAGCGACCGCAGGCGACCGTGATCGTCGGCTCTAACGGGCACGCAACGGGCACGCCTCGGCGACACTCGCCGCAGTTCACCCGGCTTCCACCCCAGCCACTGACCACCGTGCGCATCGTGCGGGCCAACTCCATCCCCGAGCCTGAGTCCCCCGCCGGAGGCTTCGTCGAACGGTTTAGCCGACACGTGGACCGGATGTCTGCCGCCTAATGTGGCACTTGACGTGCCCTTCACAGCCGAGGAGCCCCGTGATCGCTACGCCGCGCCTGTTCGCCGTCACCATTGACTGCCCGGACCCGGCCGGACTCGTACGGTTCTACCAGGCGTTCTTGGGCGGCGAGCTGTCCTTCTCGTCCAACGAGGACTTCGCCGCGCTCGTCATCGACGGCAGTGTTCGCCTCGATTTCCAGCGGGTCGCGAACCCTGCGCCGGCCCGGTGGCCTGACCCCGACGCCGCGCGACGGCTCCATCTGGATTTCGCGGTCGACGACCTCGATCAGGCCGAGAAGCAACTCCTCGGCATTGGCGCTATGTTGGCCGACTTCCAACCGGGGGGCGAGAGGTTCCGGGTGCTGCTCGATCCGGCTGGGCATCCGTTCTGCATCGCGACGAGATCCGCTGCCTCGATCAGCGAGCACGCGTAGGACGCGGTGGCGATCGAAGGCTGTGTTGGGCCGCCCGATCGGCACGGCCGGAGGGACCGGCGCCCACGCCGCACGCCCGTAGGGTGGGCCGGAGCGGGCGGCCTGCGGCGGCGCTTGTGCCGCCGCCTTGATCATTGATGGGAAAGCTCGTCAGTGGGCAGAGGCGGTAAGTGATCGTTTGGTGGGTGCTCCGGTTTGCCAGTTGTGCCAGATGGCGGCGTTGAGGGCCAGGATGCGCTGGCTGATGCGGGCCCAGAGCCCTTCGGCGGTGCGGACGTTGTGGCGTTCCAGGCCCAGTTGGTTCGTCAACGTCCAGATGATCGCTTCGATGCGCTGACGCACGCCGCTTGGTGAGGCGGCAGGCGCTGTGGGCTGGTGGGGATCTGCTGTTGGGGTGGGCGGTGTGGTTCACATGATTCCGATGACGAGGCCCTGGACCGCAGGCGATCGTTTAACTCGTGGGCTTAAACGATCGCACCTCCCTTGGCCGCTGCGCATAATGGCTACACATATCACTCGAGAAAAACTGCGAGTAATAAAGTCACTGTCAGGCAAGAAGAAGCACACAACAACTGGCGGCCAGGCAAGGATCCACCGCATCGCCCGACATGGCATTGAATCCTCCCAGTCGTGAGCAGTGCTACATCCAGCAAGGCCCGCATCTACCAGGAGGTTTGCATGAAGACCATGATGAGACGCGCCCTCGCGACGACCGCCCTGGCGACCGTCGCCTTCGCAGGCGCGGCCACCACTGCGTCCGCCGACACCGTCCGGTCGAACGGCGTCGCCCAGCCGAGCTGCGGCGGACCGAGCGGCTGTAGCTACAAGTACTTCAACCACTACTTGTCCTTCGCCGACTGCAGTGCGGCGGGCCAATCGCTCGTCGCTTCGGGCCGGTGGAGTGACTACTACTGCGCGCTAGACACCAGCGACCCGAGCCACGGGCCCTGGTACGACCTGTTCGTGGCCTAAGTGAGTGTTGAAGAACCGCTGATCAGGGTCGATAGCGGGGCTTATCGAGAATTGCCGGCCGGATAGTCCAAGCGGGGCCCCGGGGGATGCTCTCCTCTGCGGTGGCGTTCACCCTTGCGCCCCAAGCCTATGGCACGAGCAGCGACGACGTCGGACGTCTTCAACGCGATCGCCGAGCCGCATCGCCGGGAGATCCTGGTGCTGCGGCGGGCGAGTGAGAGGCCAGTGACCGAGTTGGCCCAGGAGCTGTTGATCAGTGCGGAGACGTGGCGTTGCTGATCTTCATCAGATGGAGGTAGATAAATGAGGAGTAAGCCCAGACTGGCAGGACGGCGGATCGTGGCCATCGCAGCATTCGCACTCGCTGTGACCGCCACCGGATCTGCGTCCGCATCGGCATCGCCAACACATAGCGCTGGCGCTCGCGTGGCCACAGCCACAAATCCCTCGCACGTCGTACCGGACTACTACCCCAGCCAACCCTGCAACGGTTTCAACGACGGGCAGCGGATTGCGGGAGTCGACGGATATATTTGGGAGTGCACTTATGGTGGAGGCCGGTGGTACTGGTACAACACCGGAGAATTGGTGCCATGACCGCCGGAGGCATCGGTGCGGGTCGGACCGGCTATGCGTGCCTGGCCGATCGTGAGCACCCCAAGAAGGTGAAGATCCTTCGAGACCACCCGATGCCCTGAGTGCCAGTCGACGGCGTTTCCACACCACAGCATCAGCTCAGGGCACGCAAGAGTGCCCTGAGCTCCAGACATCACCATCAGGATTACCTTAGGTGAGCTTGAGGTTGAGCAGCTGTAGCCCGGTGACGGATTCGAATCCAGCGGACGCGTACAGGCGAAGCGCCGCAGTATTCGCAGTCTCGGTCTGCAGCGACAAGCGATGCGCGCCGCCGGCGCGAGCCGCCTCGATGACGTGCTGGAGTAGAGCCCGGGCGACGCCGCTTCGTCGGTGTTCCGGGCTGACGTAGAGGTCTCGGATCAGCCAGAAGGTACGTAGTGTCTGGGACGCCGGCATCACGGTCGTGGTGATGAAGCCCGCCCCACGGCCGCCGACCACGGCAACGGCGAGTTGCAGTCGTCGCTCGGTGAGTTGGTCACGCAGCCATCGGCGCGTGGCCTCGCTCGAACCAGGATGGCCGTAGTGCGCCCGATAGTCGTTGAACAGGTCGCCGATCTCATCGAACGCCGGGTCTTGGGCCGTCGTCGAACGCACGATCACCTTCATGTTCATGCCACCAGTCTCGGCCACACGTTCCGTCAATTATCAATTACTCTCTGTGCATAGACTGAGTATGGCGCGGGTAGAGGTCGGCTGAACGTCAGGGCCCCTGACCAGGAAGGACGTCATGCGTCGACTAACCGCCGCCCTCGGAACCACCATATTCCTCGGGATCTTCGCCGGCTCCGCTCACGCCGTCTCCGCTCACGCCGGCACCTTCACCGCCACGACGAGCCGGCACGGCATCGCCCCGGCCTTCGGCACGGCCGCCGAGGCGTACAACGCTCAGCTCGGACCGTCCGGCATCGCCTACCTGCCGGCCGGCCTCAACCTCCAGCCGACCCCGTCCGGCACCTGGGCGAACTCCAGCCTGCAGGTCACGCTCCCCACCGCCGGCATATACACGCTCGACCTGGATGTCCGCGGGCGGCTCAGCGGCACGCCTCCGGTCAACGCGTACATCGTCGCCCGGCTCTTCAACGTCACCACGGCCGCCGTCCTGCCGAACAGCGAACGGCTCATCACTCAGATCATCGACGGTAACCCCGGCGCGGCCCCGTACGGGGTGAACACGACCGCGCCGATCAGTGAGCGCATCAGGGTCGGCGGGCCGACGGCCATCAGGTTGCAGGCGACCCGCGTCAACGCCGCCGGTGCGACCTCCGCCGCCGACATCCTCTCCGACCCGAACGGTCGCACGTCGTTCCGCTTCGAGCGGATCTTCCCCTGATTCACCCGGGCTCCTACTCCGCAAAGGGGTTCCGCCTTGCGCGGAGCCCCTTCCGCCTTACTCGACCTGGGTCAACCAGCGAAGGCGCGGCCGCCTACACGGCACTGCCGGCATCGCCGAATGTCGCCTACGGTGTGCCCGTGACGGGTTCGGAGCAGATGGCGCGGGCGTTCGACGAGCTGGCCGACGGCTATGACAACGATCATCACGATGAGGTCGCCCGGGCTCTGCTCGCCCTCTTGGGGCCTGTCGACGAAGACAGGGTCGCCGACGTGGCGTGTGGGAGCGGGGCGGTGGCGCTGGCGGTCGCACGGGCACGATCCCGTACGGGCACGCCGATCCTCGCCGTCGACCTTTCGGCGGGAATGATCCGGGCGGGCCGGGCCCGTGCCGAGCGGCTCGGTCTGGAGCGGGCGATCGATTGGCACGTCGAGGCGGCGGTGCCGTTGCCCGTGGCGGACGGCGGGCTCGACTTGATCCTGTGCGCCTCGTCCCTTCACTTTCTCGGTATGCGGGCGTTGGCCGACTGGCGGCGCGCGCTTCGGCCCGGTGGACGGGTGGGCTTCACGCTGCCGTTGGCGTCACAGTTCTGGCCCTCCGGGCGTTTCGCCGACCTCGTCGCCGCGGACCTGCCACTGCCCCGGACAGCCGGGGACGCGGCGTCGCTCGCCTCGGACACCGGCTTCGCCGACGTCGACACGCGCATCGTCACCGTGGGACCGCGGTCAACGGTCTTGACTGTCGCCACGAGCCCAGTCGGCCGTGAGGCTGGCGTTATGGCGAGCCGCACCTTGTAACCGTCGTTGACTCGTTGCCGCCGGTATGGACGGCGCAGCGGGCGCTTTGCCCGAGATGGCGGGGCAAGAACGGCGGCAAGGCGAGCTGCGGACTCAGGCCCGGACCTCTCCCTCTAGGGGCATATGGTGCGGTCTGTGCCTGTACGGCGGTATTTTCTCGTTCAGTGATCACCTGCGGCATCCGGCGGTGGTGGCCCTCGCGGTCACCGTAGGTCCGCCCGCCATGTGATCGTCCCATCGCATGGCGAGGAGATTGTGCATGACAGTCGGCGACGTGGACCGTGAGCGGGCGAAGCCCGGCCTGACGGACACTCCCGAGCGGGCGGAGGCCGCCCCGGGGGACACTCCCGAGCGGATGGCGATGTTCACCGACGCCATCTTCGCGATCGCCATGACGCTTCTCGTGATCGAGATCAAGCGGCCCGAGGGCGATGCTCTGAAGAGTTCCGCCAGTCTGTGGCGGTTCCTGACGCACGAGTGGGAGGCGTTCTTCGCCTTCTTCCTGGCCTTCGCCCTGCTCTGGACCGTATGGCGCAGGCATCACGTGCTCATGGACCAGGTCGATCGGCTGAACCGGGCGTTCACGGCGTGGCATGCGCCCTTGCTGCTCTTCGTGGCCCTCCTTCCCTTCCCGACCGCGTTGCTCGGGCACGCCATCGACAACCCTCTCGCGCTGTGCGTGTTCGCGGGGTCGGAGGCGGCGCTGCTGTTCTCTGAGGCGGCGTTGAAGGAGGTCGCTCACCGCAGCCCGTCCGTCCTGTCGCCGGACGCCGACATGGCGGAGGTACGGCGGGGGGCGAGCAGTTCCTGGGCGGTCGCGGGGTTCTTCGCGGTGACCGCCGCGCTCCCCTGGGCCGTACCCGCCATTCCGTTCGCGTGGCTGCTCGCGCCCGCGGCCGCGACCTACGGTGGCCGGCTCATCGACCGCTTCCGGAGAGACACCGAACCGGTCACCGCCTGAGCGCCCCCTTGACCGGCCGATCACGGCGACCCGGCCCCTCCAACCCGGTCAGGAGCGGCAAAGGCGGACGGCTCGGGGAAAGGTCATTCGGGCGGTGACGGTGAAGCCGGGGAGGGCGTCCCGTTTCAGGATGGCGCGGTCGCGGGTGACCAGCGCGCAGGTGACGCCGTAGCGCTCGGCGATGGCCAGGCGGTCGCGGGGGGCGGTGTCCGGTGCGAAGAAGGCCGTCGTGTCGCGGGTGCGGGCGGCCTCGTCCACGAACGGGTACGGCCAGGCGGGTACGACCGTGTAGGCGCCCCGGGCGTTGACGAGGCGGCCGAGGGCCCAGTCGTCCGTGATGACCACCTCGCCGGGCTCGATGCCCTCGAGGACGTGGTCGTACGAGGGGGCGGGTGGTGGGGCTCCCCAGGCGCGGAGGGTGGCCGGGGAGACGTTGCGCCAGTAGGCGCGGATCAGGCCGGCCGACTCGCCGTACAGGCCGACGCAGCAGGCGATGAGGGCGACCGCCGCGTACGGCCGCCAGCCCTTGGCACGCTCGGCGAGGTAGGACGCGAGTGCCAGGTGGAGCGGCAGCATGGCGACCGGTATCGCGCGTGCCAGGCCGTACGAGCCGGTGGCCGCGCCGACGGAGATCACCGTGACGGCGAGGAGGAAGAGGATCTGCAGTTCGCGGCCGAGTGGACGGCGGCCGCCGGTGGCGAGTGCGGGCAGGCCGACGAGGGCGAGGCCGTACGCGGCGAATCCGCCGTCCTTGACGACGTTCGTGATGAGGACCTTGTGGATGGTGTTGAAGCTGCCCGCCGCCCCGAACAGGGTGGAGACGTCCGACCAGGGCCACGCCATGACGAGGAGGAAGGCCGCCGCCGCGCCCGCGGCGAGACCCAACGGCCGCGCGCGGAGCGCGGCCTTCGGGTCGGCCAGGACGAAGGCGACAAGGCCGATCGTCATGCTCACGGCGGTGAACGGGTGGATCAGGACGACCAGGGCGCCGAGCAGCGCGACGGTGGCCAGCGCGCCCATGCCCTCGGGCCGTGAACGGTGGCGCAGGAACGCGTCCCAGACCAGGAGCATGAGCGCCGTGCCGATGACGCTGGGGTAGCACATGATCCAGGAGAGGGAGTACAGCCCGAGGAAGCCGCTCCACGCGACGGGGGCGATGCCCCACAGGAGGAGGGTGAAGACCAGGGCCAGTGCCGCCGCGAGGCGTCCGCCGCCCAGGTGGCGGCAGAAGCGGCGCAGGGCGAAGAGCAGCAGTGCGACGTTGACCATCCCGGCGAATTCGAGCACCGTCCGGGCGGACAGTCCCGTCGCCGCCTTGGTCGCGCCCAGCAGGAGAGCGTACGGGGAGTAGTACGGGCTGCCGGAGGCCTGGCCGACCAGCGGGTCGACCGGGTCCCAGAGGTCGCGTGCCAGGGAGTCGACGGTCGCCAGGTGCAGCAGGAAGTCGCTGGTCCAGGTGTGCCGGAGTGTGACGAGGATCGCCCAGAGTCCGACGGGGATCGCGACGACCAGGTACGGGTCGCGCCACCACCGGTCCCGGACCAGGGTTCGATCGCCGGACGACCGAGGGGCTTCGAGGGGTGGTCTCTCGCTTACCTGGTCGGATCCGGGCAGGGGTAGGCCGTGGTGCACGTGTGTTTTCTCATGCGGGGGAGGAAGCGCCCAAAAAAGCGCACGCTAATGTTACGCCACACATGTGGATGCATTTACCGAAAGCCGGAATGGTCAGAAATGATCACTGCGCCGCTAAATCCGCGTCGTAGTCCCCGCCGCAACGCCTGAACGGAGGCGTCCCGGCACGCCGCGTCACGTACGGCGGGTCAGGCGGGCCACGCGGTACTGCACGCCCCACTCGGTGACGCGCCGGAAGGCCTCGACGATGATGTCGCGGCTCATCTTCGAATCGCCGCGCTCCCGCTCGACGAAGGTGATCGGAACCTCGGCCACCCGGAGGCCGTGGCGGATCGTGCGCAGGGTCAGGTCGACCTGGAAGCAGTACCCCTGGGAGACGACGTCGTCGATGCCGATCTTGCGCAGCGTGCTGGCGCGGTAGGCGCGGAACCCGCCGGTCGAGTCGTGCACGGGGATGCCCAGCAGCAGCCGCGCGTAGGTGTTCGCGCCGCGGGAGAGGACCTCGCGGTTCTTCGGCCAGTTCTCGACCTTGCCGCCGCGCACCCACCGGGATCCGATGGCCAGGTCGTTGTCTTCCAGGGCTTTCAGGAGCCTCGGGAGTTCCTCGGGCCGGTGGGAGCCGTCCGCGTCCATCTCCACGAGCGCGTCGTAGTCCCGCTCCAGGCCCCAGCCGAACCCGGCGACGTACGCCGCGCCGAGACCCTCCTTGCCCGCGCGGTGCAGGACGTGGACCTGCTCGTCGCGGGCGGCGATCTCGTCGGCGATCCTCCCGGTGCCGTCCGGACTGGCGTCGTCGGCGATCAGGATGTCGGCCGCGGGGGCGGCGGCCCGGACCCGGTCGACGATGATCTCCAGGTTCTCCCGCTCGTTGTACGTCGGGATGACCACCAGAACCCGTTGGAGGTCGTCGCCCACGCTGTCCACCCTTCGCATCCAATGACGTCTGTTCCGTGCCTCGGCGGTCGCCTCCGCGACCTGCCCGCACGTGCTCGGAAGCGTACGCGACATGTAGGGCATAAGCGTCGTCGCGGGCGGCCTTGAGACGCCGTCCGGGCAGGCGGAGAAATCCGGCGCGAATACCGGCCCGGGTGCTCTTCGGAATCAAAGACGTGGTCGGGCTGTGGCGCGTACGGTCCATAGGAAAGCGTGGACCAACGATCGAGGAGCGTCCGTGGACAGGGTTCAGCGACTGCGCGATGTTTCCGACACCGACGTCGCCGCGTGGCACGAGGTCGTCGCGGCGTCGGTCGCACACGATTTCCCCGGCGAGCCGGCGCCGACCCTCGACCAGGTGCACGGCCGGCTCACCACGCCCGGGGTCGGCAGCCGTCACCTGATGTGGGTCGCCACCACGGACGACACGGTGACGGGGGTGGCGCGGCTCCGCCTGTTCGAGGGGCAGGGCCGGCGTCACCTCGGGGAGTTCACCCTGCACATCCATCCCGAGCACCGCCGACGGGGCGCCGGGACCCGCCTGCTGCGGACGGTCGCGCGGGCGGCACGGGACGAGAACCGCCGGAGCCTGGTCGTGGAGGCGTCCGCCCAGGCCTCCGGCGCGGCCTTCCTCGAGGCGAACGGCTTCACCTGCGCGCTCTCCCTCAGCCTCCTGCTGCTGAACGTCCCCGAGGCGCGCGGCGTCGAGGACCTCGTACGGACCGAGCACCCGGGGTACCACCTGACCCGATGGCTCGGGGTGGTGCCGGGCGACCTGGCAGAGGCGTTCGCCGCGGCCAAGAGCGCCATGGGCGACATGCCGACGGGGAAGATGGACTACGGCACGACCACCTGGGACATCGACCGCGTACGGGACATGGCCGAGGTCGTCGAGAAGCGCGGGGACACGCTGCTGACGGTGGCCGCCCTGCACGACGACACGATCGCGGGCTTCACGGAGCTGGTGATCCCGGTCGGGGACGGCACGCGGGCGATCCAGTACGACACGGCGGTCGTGTCCGCGCATCGTGGGAAGGGACTCGGGCTGTGGGTCAAGGCGGCCATGCTGGAATGGCTGCGCGCCGAGTGGCCCGCCGTGCTGGAGATCGAGACCGACAACGCCGAGGACAACACCCACATGCTCGCGGTGAACGAGCGGCTGGGGTTCCGCCCGCTGCGTCAGACCAGGCAGTACCAGTGCGACCCAACGATGATCCACTAGCTTCGGGTGTGAGCCTCCCGCTCTCGCCGGGTCTACAGTGACGGAGAGTCGTAGGAGGCACAGTTGCTGTACTGGTTCATGTACCGGGTGGTCCGGCCGCTGCTCCGGATCGTGTTCCGGCCGGTCGTCGTGGGGCTGGAGAACGTCCCCGAGGATGGCGCGGTCGTCCTCGCCAGCAACCACCTGTCGTTCGTGGACAGCGTCCTGATCCCGCTCGTGGTGCCGCGCCGGGTGACGTTCATCGCCAAGGCGGAGTACTTCGAGGGCAAGGGCGCGGCGCGGATCCTCGGGGCGTTCCTGGACGCGATGGGCCACGTCCCGGTCCCGCGCGCGGAGCAGCGCGCCGCGGTCGCCGCGCTGGACATCGCGCTGGGTGTCCTGAACAACGGCAACGCCTTCGCGATCTACCCGGAGGGCACCCGCTCGGAGGACGGCCGGCTCTACCGCGGCCACACGGGCGTGGGGTGGCTGGCGCTGAACGCCCAGGCCAGCGTCGTCCCGGTCGCGGTGAAGGGCACCGAGAAGATCATGCCTGTCGGCTCGAAGATCCCGATCCCCCGCCTGCACCGGCCGGGCGTGAAGTTCGGCAAGCCGATCGACTACACGGCGTTCGCGGACATGCCGCCGGCGAAGGCCCGGCGCGCGATGGTGGACGAGATCATGAAGGAGATCCAGAAGCTGTCGCGCCAGGAGTACACCGGCGTCTACAACGAGCGGTCCAAGCAGATCCAGCCCTGACCTCCGGATCCCTACAGGGAGTGTTCGAACCAGACGACCTTGCCGGTCGGGGTCCGCTGGGTGCCCCAGCGCTCGGCGAGCGCGCTGACGAGCTGCAGGCCGCGGCCGTTCTCGTCGGTGGCCTCGGCGCGGCACAGGTGCGGCAGGTCGTGCCCGTCGTCGCGGACCTCGCACAGCAGGGAGTTCGCCCGGATGAGGCGAAGCCCGACGTCGCCGGCGCCGTGCACGACGGCGTTGGTGACCAGCTCGCTGACCAGGAGCTCAACGTTGGGCGCCAGGGCCGTCAGGCCCCAGGTCTCCAGGGCCTGGTGGGCGAGACGGCGGGTCTCGCGCACGACGCTCGGCGTCGCCGTGAGGGACCAGGAGAAGACGTCCTCCTTGGGAATGCCCTCGAGGCGTACGGCCAGCAGGGCGATGTCGTCGTCGTGCCGGCCGGCCGTGCAGAAGCCCTCGATGAGGGTCTCGCAGACGGTCTCGAGCGGGCGGAGCGGGCCGCTGAGGAACTCCCGCATCGCGGTGAGCCCGGCGTCGAGGGGCTGGCCGCGGCGTTCGACGAGGCCGTCGGTGCACAGGACGAACTGGCTGCCGTCCTCCACGTCGAAGCCGACCGTCTCGAAGGCGACGCCGCCCACGCCGATCGGCGCGCCGGGCGGGACCTCCAGTAGCCAGGACTCGCCGGACGGGGAGACCAGGACCGGCGGCAGGTGCCCGGCGTTGGCGATCTCGCAGCGCCGCGCCACCGGGTCGTACACGGCGTAGATGCAGGTGGCGAGGCAGTCGTCGCCGAGTCGCCGGGCGAGGTCGTCGAGCTGGCGGAGCAACTGGTCGGGCGGGAGGTCCTGGGGGGCGAGCGTGCGCACGGCGGTGCGGAGCTGGCCCATGATCGCGGCGGAGGTGAGTCCGTGGCCCATGACGTCGCCGACGACGAGGGCGAGCCTGCTGCCGGGCAGGGGGATCGCGTCGAACCAGTCGCCGCCGACCCGGACGGCCTCGTCGGCCGGGACGTAGCGGTAGCAGATCTGCGCGCCGGCGACGACGGGCGGGGCGTCGGGCAGCATGCTGTGCTGCAGCTGGGCCGCGACGCGCGCCTCCCGGCGGTAGAGGCGTCCGTTGTCGACGCAGACCGCGGCGCGGCGGCCCATCTCCTCGACCAGCGCCACGTCGGCCTCGCCGAACGGCGGCCGGTCACCTCGGCGCATCAGGACGATCGTGCCTAAGACCTTGCCGCGGGCGATGAGCGGCGTGATGAGCAGCGCCCGGCCGCGCAGCAGGGCCCGCAGGTCGCGGCCGCCGAGGTAGGCGGAGATGCGCCGGCTGATGCGGTCGCTGATCCGGGAGTAGCTGAGGCTGTGCCCCGTCGTGAGGTCACGGATGAGCGGCAGCCCCGACGGCAGCCGGATCACCTCGCCCAGCGGGACCAGGTCGTCCCAGCGGCCGTCCTCCTCGTCGTACCGCATGGCCACGCGGACGATGTTGGGGGACGCGTCCGCCTCCGCGGGCGGCAGCTCCTGGTCCGAGACGATCGACTCGAGCAGCTGGACGCCGGCGAAGTCGGCGAACGAGGGCACGAGCGCGTCGCACAGGGCCCCGGCGGTCTGCACCGGGTCGAGGGTGTCGGCGAGCCGGGCGCCGACGTGGTTGAGGAAGTCGAGGCGCTCCTGGGCGGCCGCCTGCTCCATCGAGTCGAGGACCGGCGGTTCGTGCGGGGGCGGGACGGTGGGCCGGACGCGCGTCATCCGCGGTGACACGGCCCGGTGGTCCGCGAACGGCAGGCGTACGGTGACGCTGATGTTGACGGCCGGGTAGCCACGGGCCAGGACGTGATCGGCGATCGCCTCCGGGTCGGCGTCGGGCGGCAGCATCTCGGTGAGCCGTCGCCGGAACAGCGGTGCGTCGGTGGACGACTGGACGAGCGTGGGCTCGACGCGCAGGAAGCGGACGCCGCCGTTGGCGCTGAGCGGAGTGCGCGGCGGGGGCGCCATGAGGACGTCGCCGAGCGCCAGTCCGGGGCCGTTCTCCCGGATCCGCTGGGCGTCGGCGGCCACGGCGAGCCCCCGGGCGCCGTCCGGGCCGGGCAGCGGGTAGACCCACCAGGCGATCTCCCGCAACCGGCCGTCGTCGAGGCGCGGGACCAGGAACACGCCGGTCCAGACGTGCCGCACGTGGCGCCCGCCGGACTCGAACGCCGACCGGTGCTCCTGCGGCAGTCGCAGCAGCGAGCGCAGCGGGCGACCGGCCACCGCGTCGTACGGGGCGCCGAACAGGTCCTCGGCGACAGGGTTCCAGTGGGTGACCCGGCCGAGCTCGTCGAGGAGGATCACGGCGAGCGGGCTGATCCCGAGCAGGTGCTGATCGAGCAGCCGGGGCGACGCGCCGGCCGCGGTGAGCCGGGCGGCGGGGCGTTGTCGAGTGACCACCGAGGATCCCCCTCTCAGGCGAGCATCCAACGCACGGCCCCCCGACCCGCGATGTGACCGACGTTACATCCGCGCAGGCCAACTCGCTGCGTTTCGATGCGATTACGTAACCGGGCGGTTTGATCCGCACGCCACGGTGACCACATGAGGCCGTCCGGCTTCGGCTAGGCGTCTTCAACCGCTCTCGACCCTGAGGGAACATTGCGCCACCCCACATGGGACCTCCAGACAACGTGGAGTCGCCGTGAAGCGCGTGTTCCTTTCCGTCCTGGCCGCCTCGGCCTTGGTCGTCGGCCTGCAATCCACGCCGACGAACGCGTCGCCACCGAAACCCGGTGCCGTCAGCGACCATGTCGACCTGTACACGGGCGACATCCCCCTCGCCCAGGCCCGGGCCCTGCACGGCGCCGGGCTCGACGACGAGGACATCCACACCGGAAAGGTCACCGGTGGCAAGGTGCACGTCGAGATCTTCATGGGCGGCCGGCAGGCCCAGCGCCTGCGCGCCCAGGGCCTCGACCTGAAGCTCAGCGTCGTGAACGGTAAGACCGCCGCCCAGCGCGCCGCCCTGGCCGCCAAGGGCGACCACGTCTTCCGCCCGTACACCGGGCCCGGCAACCTCCGCGAGGAGATCCTGAACGCGGCGGCGGCGCACGCCGACATCGCCCAGGCCGTCGACATCGGCACCACCGTGCAGGGCAAGCCGATCACCGCCATCAAGGTGACACGGAACGCCCGCTCGCTGCGGCCGGGCCGCCGCCCCGCGGTCGTCTACCAGGGCACCCAGCACGCCCGGGAGTGGATCGCGACCGAGACCGTACGCCGGCTGCTCCACTACGTCCTCGACAACTACGGCAAGAACCCCCAGGTGACCAAGGCCGTCAACACCGACGAGCTGTGGTTCATCCCCGTCGTGAACGTCGACGGGTACGACTACACGTTCACACCGGGCAACCGGTTCTGGCGCAAGAACCTCCGGGACAACGACGGCGACGGCAAGATCACCTCGAACGACGGCGTCGACCCGAACCGCAACTTCCCCTACAAGTGGGGCTACGACAACGAGGGTTCGTCGGCGGCCCAGGCCGACGAGACCTACCGCGGCAGCGGGCCTGCGTCGGAGCCGGAGACGAAGGCGCAGATCGCCCTCTACAAGAGGATCCGCCCGAAGTTCCTGCTGAACTGGCACTCAGCGGCGCAACTGCTGTTGCACGGCGTGGGCTGGCAGTCGCTCACCCGCAGCCCGGACGACGTGATCCACGACGCGGTCCTCGGCGACCTCGACCACTCGGCCGTCCCCGGCTACACGCCGGAGCTGGGCGCCCAGCTGTACACCACCAACGGCGAGACCGACGGGTACACCGAGTCGGTGCTCGGCACGCTGACGTACACCCCCGAGCAGAGCACCTGCCTCACGGCGGTGAACAGCGACCCGAACGACGACTGGACGCCCGCCGACTGCGGCGGCAGCACCGCCCAGGTCTTCCAGTTCCCCGACAGCGAGAAGCTGATCCAAAAGGAGTTCGAGAAGAACCTCCCGCTCTCCCTCGACCTCTCCGCCTCCGCCCACGACCCGGCCCACCCGATCTCCCCCGTCGGCCGTACGGTGCCGGACTTCGCGGTCGACTCGTTCGGCACGTCGTACGGATCCACACAGACGGTGGCGTCCGTGATCCGCCGGTCCCTGCCCGGCAAGCGGCTGCGCTACAAGATCAACGGCGGCCCCGCGCGTACGGCATCGGTCCACGAGTGGCAGGGCGGCGAGCGGTACGGCCAGGACAGCAGGAACTACTTCGCCGAATACCGGGGCACGATCCGCGGCCTGCGGCCCGGCGACAAGGTCCAGGCCTGGTTCATCGCGGGCGGGAAGGTCAGCACGTCGTTCACCTTCGCCGTACGGGACCAGAAGGGCGCCTCGGTGCTGGTGCTCGCCGACGAGGACTACACGGGCGTCAACCCGACCTACCCGCCGGGCACGAACAAGCCGAAGTACGCCCAGGCGTACGTCGACGCGCTCAAGGCCAACAAGATCAAGGCCGTGGTGTGGGACATCGACCGGGACGGCGTCCCGCACGACCTCGGCGTGCTCGGCCATTTCAAGGGCGTCGTCTGGTACCTCGGCGACAACCGCCTCACGCAGGACGCGGCCGACGAGTACGTCCCGGTCGGGAGCCAGAAGTTCCCCGACTCGGAGATCGCCGACCGCGAGGTCCACACGACTCTGTTCGTACGGGACTATCTCAACGAGGGCGGCAAGCTGCTCTACACCGGTGAGACGGCCGGCTACTTCGGCCCGCTCGCCGGGGCGAACGGTGGCGGCATCTACTACGGCCTCAAGGGACACCCGGAGAAGCCGTGCGTCGTCACCGCCGACCTGCGCGACGACTGCGAGCTGCTGGCCGACGACTTCGTGCAGTACTACCTCGGCGGGTACAGCCGGGTGACCCGGCAGAACCCGACCGGCTTCCGCGGCACCGGTGCCCCGCTCACCGGGCTCACCGCCGCGCTCGCCAGCACGGACAACCCGCTGAACGAGGCGGGGAACTTCGACGTGACGAGCGACAACCTGCCGGTTGAGAGGTTCCCGCAGTTCAAGAGCTGGGCGGCCGGGGAGTACAGCAGCAAGGGCGGGCCGTTCGACCCGGTCGAGGGGTCCTGGTACGCCGCCGGGCCGCACGCGGACAGCTCGTACATGCGCCTGACCCGCACCGTCGACCTGACCGGCGTCACGGCCGGCGAGCAACCCAGGCTGGCGGCGAAGTTCTCCTACGACACCGAGCAGGGCTACGACCACGTGATCGTCGAGGCGCACACCGCGGGCGCGGACGACTGGACGACCCTGCCCGACCTGGGCGGGCGCACGAAGGCCACGGTGCCGTCCGACTGCGACCAGGGCTTCCTGCTCGCCCTGCACCCCTGGCTGAAGCACTACCTGACGCCGGGCAGCCCGTGCACGGCGACGGGCACCAGCGGCGCCTGGAACTCCTTCACCGGTAGCTCGGACGGCTGGCAGCCGGTGTCGTTCGACCTGTCGGCGTACGCCGGCAAGAAGGTCGAGATCTCGATCAGCTACGTGACGGACCCGGCCACCGGCGGGACCGGCGCGTTCGTCGACGACACCAAGGTCACGACCACGACCGGCACCCTCGACGCCGAGGGCTTCGAGAGCGGTCTCGGCCCCTGGTCCACCCCCGGAGCGCCGGCGGGCAGCCCGCCGGACGTGAAGGACTTCCACCGGGCCCAGGGATTCGGCGTCGCGGCCGTCGCCACCCCCGACACCCTGCTCTTCGGGTTCGGGCTGGAGCAGGTGCCGTCCACCGCCGAGCGCAACAAGATCATCGGCGCGGCGATGAAGCAGCTGATCGGCTGATCGGCGAGGCGGCCACCGAGAGCGTGGTCACGCGGCGTGATGATCGCGTGACCACGCTCTCCGTGTTCTCGCCGACGGGAGCGGAAGCTGTGGACCACTGGCCTCAGCTGCCAGCCACGGCAAACGCGCATCATTCACGTTGTCTCTTACCAAAACCGGGTAACCACCCCTTCGCCCCGCCCCGCCCCGCCGGAGAGAGCAGAGGAGACGGCGATGGGACCACGGAGTGTGACGAAGCTCATTTCCCGGTCCGCCGAGCTTGCGTTAGAATGACGCTTCCGGTAGGCGCCCCGCGTGAGAGGCGTCCAGCCTCCTCGCCGGTCAGTCGACGCAGTCGTCGGCAGCCTATCGGCGATGCGATTTCATGGCCCCTGGCGGGCACACCATAGCCGACAGCTGCACGGAGACCCTCCGTGTCCGGCGTCTCGACCCGGCCTCGCACAGCGGGGAGCGCCCCCGACCGCGGACGGATTCGTCCAGGTCAACACCCCTACGGAGCAGCAAAATGACGACTGTGGCGAGCGATGCACGCCGCCAGGACGTCGAGCGATATCAGCGCGACGTCACGCCGCTCATCGACCCGCTGTACGCCAGCGCGGTGCGGATGACGCGTAACTCCGCCGACGCCGAGGACCTCCTCCAGGAGACCCTCGCCAAGGCCTACGTCAACTTCCACCAGTTCGAAGAGGGCACGAACCTCAAGGCCTGGATGCACCGCATCCTGACCAACAACTTCATCAACACCTACCGCAAGAAGCAGCGCGAGCCCCAGCGCGCCGCCACCGACGAGATCGAGGACTGGCAGCTCGCCCGCGCCGAGTCGCACTCCTCCACCGGCCTGCGCTCGGCCGAGCACGAGGCGCTGGACCGCATGCCCGACTCCGACGTGATCAAGGCGCTGCGCGGCCTGCCCGTGGAGTTCCGCACCGCGGTATACCTCGCCGACGTCGAGGGCTACCCCTACAAGGAGATCGCCGAGATGATGGGCACGCCCATCGGCACGGTGATGTCCCGGCTGCACCGCGGCCGCCGTCAGCTGCGCGAGCAGCTCAAGGAGTACGCGCCGCGCGTCGCCGTCGTCCGCGCCGCATAGGGACTGTCTCGAAGTCCCGCTGTCCTACCGCGCGGCGCCCAGGCGGCGCCTCGCCGCGTTGTCAACACCACCAGGTCGGCTTCGGCCGATCAGGAGACTCCCCCTTGTAGGTGCCGGGTCAGTTGCTCGTAGCGCTGCCAGCCCTCCTGCTGCCGGCCGTCGCCGAGCACGTACCAGACCGCCGGTGACTGAGCGTCCCCGATCTGCTGCGCGGGAATGCCCGGTGGTCCCGGGGCCGAACCGCCCACGGCCATGCCGATGGGAGCGGGCGGCCCCAGCCAGCGCGGGACGGCCGTAAGATCGGCGCGACCGTTGCTGAGCTGGGCGAACAGCGAGATCAAATGCCGCCCGGCGGCGATCCCGCCGAGCTGCGCCGACAGCGTGCCGACCGGCACCTCCCGCGGGTCGGCGTACCCGACGACGAGCGTCACCGCCTCCTCGACCGCCTCGCCCGCCTTCGACACGAGCAGCGTGCCGACGGCGGGCCGACTCCCGGCCCCCACCATCGTCAGCCACGTGGCACCGGCCCCCCGCGACCAGAACAGCTCGCTCAACTGCTCCCGCCGCCACACGTCGGTGGCGGGTTCGGCGATCCCCCAGCCTCCGGGCGGCGCGCCCGTCAGCGCCGTGCAGACCTGCTCGGCCGCCGCGCCGATCTCCGTGTCCGACGTGTGGCGCACCCGGAACGTCACCGTCAGCTGCGCCCCCACCGGCTCGGTCGGAGGCGCCGTGTAGGCGGGCGCGTACGTCCGGGCATTCGGGTCGGTGACGAACGTGCCGCCGTCCCACACGAGCGGGACGCCGGACAGCCCGTCGTAGTAACCGCCGTCCGCACGGACGACCCAATGGGTGTTCGGGCCGGTGAGGACCAGCCGCAGCGGCACCGTGATCCGCGAGTCCGGCCCCGTGACGATCTGGAGCCCGCGCCGCGTCTCACTGCAGAAGCGCAGCCCGTCCGCGAGCCACTTCGTGAACGCGACGACCGGCCGATCCTGCAGGACCACCATGGCCTTCGGCGTCAGCGCGTCCGCCGCCGGCCCGCTCACGGGCCTTCCTCGACGCCCGGGGGTCCGGCCCAGACCGTGCCGCCCTGCCAGTGCACCATGTCGTCCGCGAACCGGCGGGCGATCCGGGCGGCGTCCGGCACGCCCGCCGCAGCGCGCACCTCGACCCACCAGATCGGCACCCGTACGCGGTCGGCCAGTTCCGGGCCGAGCAGCCGCTCCAACTCACCGCGCACCTGGACGAGCTGCGGCGTCTCGATGGAGACGGCCAGCCGTCCCCCACTGTCGCAGAGGTGGACGGCTCCGTCCCCCGCGTCGTACGGCTCCAGCGACTCGCCGAAGGCGATCATGCCTTCTATGACGGTCGAGATATCGGGCTGGTGCCGCACCAACGCGACGATGTCGCTGGTCAAGAGCCTCACCTCCTATCGGGGTCGTCCTCACGGAACCCGTCGAGAGCCGTTCTCACGCGGCCTGTCGGCGTTGTCCCCACGCGGCCTGTCGGCGTCGGTCTCACGCGACGACCGCCCGGGCGAACGCCTCGACCGCGATGCGGATGACCGCCGCCCGGGTCTCATGGCCGATCCGCGCGGACTCTACCGCCGTTCCCGCGGCCAGGTGCCGGTCGTACGGGATGTGCACCACCGGCAGCCCGCCTGAGCTCAGCATCTGCGCCGCACGCCCCAGATCCGCGTCGACGTGCGGCGTGTGCGTCACGAACGCGATCACCGTACGGGGCAGGAGATATTCGTAGCCGTTCCGTGCCTGCCACTCCAAGGCCCCGTGCGCGCTGAGCGCCCCGTCGACCGTGCCCGGCGTCACCATGACCTGGGCGTGGGAGTCGGCGAGGATGCCGCGCTGCAGCTCCGGCAGCAGCCCGGCCCCGCAGTCGACGACCGTCGCGGCGAAGTAGCGGCTCATCGCGCCCGCGGCGGCACGGAACGTGGCCAGGTCCAGCTCGCCGGTGATCCGCCCTCCGGCCGTACCGGACAGCACCCACAGCCCGTCGGTCGTCTGCGCGAGGTACTGGGACGCCTCCTCGAAGGACCGCGGGTGCGCCGACGTCAGGTCGTGCAGCGAACGCTGGTTGCCCACGCCCATCCGCAGCGGCAGCGAGCCGAGCCCCGAGTCGGCGTCCACGGCCAGGACGCGGTCCTGCCGGTACTGGGCGATCACCGTCGCGGTCAGCCCCGCGACCGTGGTCTTGCCGGCGCCACCCCGGATGCTGGTGACCGCGATCTGCCGACAGGACGGGACCGGCCGGCTCAGCACGGCCTCCACGTCGGCGGCCTTGCGCACATTGTTCGCGGCGGCCGCCCCCACCGCGCGGAGCATCCCCCGGGACATCCGGCGCATGAGAGGGTCGCCGTACGCGGACCGGCGCACGAGGTCGTGGGCGGCCATCGGCCCGCCGGTGACCGGCGGCCCGGTCTGCGGCGGCCCGCCGTGCTGGGGGCCGCCCTGCTGGGGGCCTCCCTGCTGCGGGCCGGGCGCGCGCGGATTCCGCGGAGGCTGCGATGCCGGGTCTTCGGGCTCCAGCTGCCACGCCTGGGAGCCCGACTGGTCCCAGGCCTCGCGCCCGGGCGCGGCAGGGGCACCCTGCTGCTCCGCCTCGGCACCCCACGCCGGCTGGGCGGCCTGGTCCCACTGCATCTGGGGCTCCGGATCCCACGACGCCGGGGGCGGCTCCTGCTCCCCCTGCGGTGGGACACTCAGCTCCCACTGGGGAGGAGGCGGCACCTGCTCCGCCTGCGGCGAAGCGCTCTGCTCCCATGCGGGAGGCGGGGCCTGCTCAGGACTGGACGGCACCCCCTGGTCCCACTGGGGAGGCGGGGCCTGCTCGGGGCGGGGCGGAACGTTCTGCTCCCACGCGGGAGGCGGGGCCCCCTCAGCACGGGGCGACGCCCCCTGATCCCACACGGGAGGCGGGGCCTGCTCGGGACGGGGCGGAACGTTCTGCTCCCACGCGGGAGGCGGGGCCCCCTCAGCACGGGGCGACGCCCCCTGATCCCACACGGGAGGCGGCGCCTGCTCGGGACGGGACGGCACCCCCTGCTCCCGCTGAGGAGGCGAGGGCTGCTCGGGACGGGACTGCGCCCCCTGGTCCCACGACACCGGCGGACCCGCATCCATCGGCGACGGCGACGCGTGTTCCGCCTGCGGCGGCGGTGCCTGTTCCGCCTGCGGCGGCGGTGCCTGTTCCGCCTGCTGCGGGACGCCCTGCTCCCATGCGGGAGGCGGCGCCTGCTCCGGGCGGGGCGGCGCCCCTTGATCCCACTGCCCTGGGCTCGGATCCCACGACGTCGGCTGCCCCTGCTCCGCCTGCGGCGGAGCGCTCTGTTCCCACGCGGCGGGCGGGCCCTGCCCCACCTGCGGCGGCACGTTCTGATCCCACGCGGCAGGTGGGCCCTGCTCCGCCTGCGGCGGAGCGTTCTGCGCCCACGCGGCGGCCGGGGCCTGCTCCGCCTGCGGCGACATCGGGTCCGCCTGCGGCGGCACGTTCTGATCCCACCCGGCGGGCGGGGCCTGCTCCGCCTGCGGCGGGACGTTCTGTTCCCACGCGGCGGCCGGGGGCTGCTGGGGACGGGGCGGTGCCTCCTGGTCCGGCTGCGCCGGCTCGCTCTGCTGCGGGCTCTGGTCCCAGGACGGCGAGGGCCGCGACGGTGCGTCGGCGGGTTCGGCCGTGGTCCGCTCCGCCGCCGGCGGCTGCTCCGTCCACGCGGCAGCCGGGTCCGGCGCGATCGACGGCTCGACGGCGGAAGCCGACCACGCGGACGGCTCCTGCGCCGCCGGAGCGTCCTGGGGCACGTGGGCCGCGTCACCGGCCGGCTCGGGGGCGACGCCACCGAACGGGGTGGCCCGGTCGTCGCCAGGAGCGCCGGTGACGGGCCGGTCGGCGGACGGGTCGGCCGTGGTGCGTTCGGCCGGCTCGGCGGCCGGTCCCCCGATCACGGACCCGACCTCGGCCGGGCGTGGCTCCTCCGGCCCGTCGGCCGGCGACGGAGGCTCGGGAATGCCGCCGGTCGGCTCGTGACTCTGCGCCTCCAGGCCTCCGGACGAGGGCATGGGACGACGACTCGGGTCGGCGGTGACGAGCCCGGATAGCGGGATACCGAGCTCGGTGAGCACGGTGACCTGCCAGTCCTGCTCGGACACCGGTCTCCTCTCGGCGCACACCGGGCGTTTGGGGGCGGAAACGCTCCTGATCCTATCTGCGTGCGCCTGTTCCCGGCGTCCCGTACCACCACTGGAGCCGATTACCGAGCGAGAGCGGTGCGCTACAGTGAGCGATTGAGTTCCGCTGATCAGGCGGGACCTTCCGGGGGGAAATCACATGCGACGTTTCCTGGCGTTTTCCATCGCCGCAGCCATCCCAGCGACGTTCTCCGCGGCTCCGGCCGGAGCCCAGAGCAGACCCGCGCCACCGGCGACGGGCGCCCACGGCAGGACGGCCGCCTCCCAGCGCCTCCTGCGGCATGTCCGGCCGGTGCCGCGGGGCACCGTCGTCCACAACATGTCGGCGCCGGGCGCCGGGACGGCGCCGGGGGCCTCACCGGGCGCGCCGTCGCTTCCGGGCGACGTCGCCACCACGCCGTCCGCCGCGTCGCCGCAGGCGAGCGTCGCCGCCTCACCGGCGCAGTCGATCGCCGCGGGCGGCCAGACCGTGCACGGGCCGACCCAGCTCACGCTCACGACGACCGTAGGCTCGGCCGCGCCGAAGACCGTGACGCTGCAGTGCGACCCGGCCGGCGGCACCCACCCGAAGGCCGAGCAGGCCTGCGCCGACGTCGCCAAGACGCACGGCGACTTCAAGCTCGCCTCGGACGAGAAGAATCCACGCGCGTGCTTCATGATCTACTCACCGGTCACGACCAGCGCGGAAGGGCAGCTGCGCGGCGAGGCGGTCAAGTACACCGCGAAGTTCCCGAACACCTGCATGATGCGCACCCAGACCGGTTCGATCTTCGATTTCTGAAGAGCGAACGTCGGCGGACGTCCCGGTCGCGGCCGAGCTCCGTACGCCCGCGCGGCCGGAATAAGACCCGCCTTCGGGGGTAGTCGGCGCATGACGGGCGAAGGGAGTGTTCGCAATGGCGCAGAAGATACGCGACGTGATGACGCCCGAGCCGGTCGCCCTCCCTCTCGACGCACCGCTCACCGAGGCGGCTCGATTGATGCGTGACCAAGGAGTCGGCGGGGTGCTCGTCACTCAGGCCGGCCGGCTGTGCGGGGTGCTCACCGATCGCGACATCGTCGTCCGTGCCGTGGCGGAAGGGCGCGACCTGCGCGGCACGCGGCTCGATCAGGTCTGCAGCGCCGGTGTGGTGACGATCGGGCCCGACGACGAGACCGACGCCGCCGTGCGGCTCATGCGCGAACGAGGCGTACGGCGGCTACCGGTCGTGGAGAACGGCCGCGCGGTGGGCATCGTCTCGCTCCGGGACGTGGTCCCCGAGGACGACGCGTCCGCCGTCGTCATCGGCGGCGAGCGCACCGGCGACTGAGGACGGGTTACCGTGGACGGCGTGGGTTACGGACCGCACATCAGCAGCGAGCTGGCCGTTGAGATCGCCCGGTTGAGTCTGATCCACGAGGCGTCGGAGACCGCGGCGCTCCGGCGCGTGACCGAGCTGGCGGTCCGTACGGTGGGGGGCTGCGCGGGCGCGACCGGGATCCGGTGGACCGCCGGGGACGATCCCGAGCCGCTGGACGAGGCCGACACCCACCCGGACCTGTCGTACCTGAGCGAGATCCAGTGCGCCCGCCGGGACGGCCCGATCTTCGAGGTGGCGCGCAGCGAGACCCCGGTGTTCTGCGGCGACACGCTGGTCGAGACCCGGTGGCCCGGGTTCACCGCCATCGCGCTGCAGCGCGGAGTGCGGTGCTTCGCGACGACGGTGCACCGCACCGGACCGATCATCGTGACGCTCACGATGTACGGCGTGGTGCCCGGCGCGCTCGATCAGCAGGGGCTCGGGCTCGGGGCCCTGCTCGCCGCACAGGGCGGCGCGGCCGTGTCGAACACCCGGCACTATGAGGACGCCCACCGTACGGCGGTGCAGTTGCGGCAGGCCGTGGAGGCGCGGGCCATCGTCGACCAGGCGAAGGGCGTGCTCATGCACGCGATGGGCTGTGACGCCGATACCGCGTTCGACGAGCTCAAGCGCATCTCCCAGAACCGCCACGTCAAGCTGACGGCGCTGGCCCGGCGGATCGTCGAGGGCAGCGGGCCGGGCGGCGGCGGCTCCGGGCGGTCTGGTCTCGCCGGGGCAGCGGACGGCCGTTAGAGTACGAACAGCCGTCCGATTTGGTCGCAGACCGCGATCACACCAGGCTGGGAGGCGCCATGTCCGACCAGCAGGAGACGGAGTCACTCCTTCAGGAGACGGCCAAGCTCCGGACCCGCGTGAGCGAGCTGCGCAGTGCCGCCTCCCTGCCCGAGGCCGACTCCGGCCCGCTCCTGGAGGCGGCCCTCGTCGAGTTGGAGCTGGCCGTGGCGGCGCTCGGCGCCACGGGCGAGGACCGCGCCTCCGCGGAGGCCAGATCGGAGGCCGCGGAGAGCGAGCGCCGGATGCTGCGCACGGTGTTCCAGGACGCTCCGGTGCCGCTGTTCCTGCTGGAGCGCGATGGCACGGTCCGCCGGGTGAACCGCCAGGCCGGCGCTCTGCTGGGCTCGTCGGCGGGTTACCTCACCGGCAAGCCGTTCCCGGTCTTCTGCGACATGGCGACGCGGGCGGCGGTCGGCTCGCACATCGCCGGGGTGTTCCACTCGGGGCAGCGACGCCGTACGCGGGTGCGCTTCCTGTCCAAGCACGGCCCGGTGAACGCCGACGTGACCCTCGCCCGGATCTGGGTGAGCGGGGAGCCCGACCCGCTCGTGGTCGCGGCGACCGCCCCGGCGACGCGCGAGCCGGCGGCGGAGGAGGCGCCGTACGAGCCGACGGCCCCCGACGCCGTGGCCACGGTCGTGCACCGGATGGACGTCCTCGCCACCGCGACCGGGATGCTGCTGGAGGACGACTCCCTGACCGAGTCGATCGCGGTGCGCCGGTCGGCCCGGCTGCTCGCCGCGGAGCTCGCCGACTGGGTCATCGTCGACCTCGAGCAGAACGGCACACTCCGGCGGCAGGTCGTGATCGGACCGGAGGACGAGCGGTCCACGGAGATCGCCCGGATGCTGGAGAACGTCCATCCGGGCCCCGGTTCGCTGCCCGTCTCCGTGTGCGACAGCGGCCAGGAGGTGCTGCAGGCCCACATCGACGACCTGAGGACGCTCGGCACCACCGAGGGCGATCTGCCGGTGTGCGGGCTGATCGAGGCGTCGTCGCTGATCTGTGTGCCGCTGGACGACGGCGAGCACCGGCTGGGCACGCTGACGCTGACCGTCTCGGGCGAGCAGGGACCGTTCGACCTGATGGATCTCGGGCTGGTCGAGCGACTGGCCCGCAACCTCGCGCTGGTGATCCGCACCGGGCGGCGGTACCGCCGCCGTATGGAGGTCACCGAGCGGCTTCGCGCCGGTCTGCTGCCCAGCGAGCTGCCGGCCATCCCGGGCGCCGAGATCTCCGCGCGGTACGTCGTGGCCACGCGGGACAGCGGATTCGGCGGCGACTTCTACGACGTCTTCCCCACCGCGTCGGGCTGGGGTCTCGCCCTGGGCGACGTGTGCGGTAAGGGCGACGACGCGACGGCCGTGAACGCCGGCGCCCGGCACGGCATCCGGATCCTCGCCCGGTGGAACGCCAAGCCCGACGAGGTCCTGTCGATGGTCAACGAGACGCTGCTCGATCAGGAGCGTTTCGTCACGGCCGTGATGGCCTGCGTCGAGCCGCGCGACGAGGGTCTGGCCGTCATGATCGGCAGCGCCGGGCACCCGCCCGCCGTGCTGATCCGGCGCGACGGGCTGATCCGCACCCTGAGCGGCGGCGGCATCCCGCTGGGCCTGTTCGCGGACGACTTCGAGGTCGGCGTCGAGTCGCTCGAGCTCGAGACCGGCGACACCCTGTTCCTCTACTCCGACGGCCTTGTGGAGAGCTCCGACGCGCTGCGGAACCGCTTCGGCCACGAGCGCCTCGTCGAGGTCCTCGCCGCCCACGCCGACCGCCCGGTCGCCGACATGCCGCTGGCGGTCGAGCACGAGCTCACCGAGTTCTGCCGCGGCGAGCTGCGCGACGACGTGTCGATGCTGGCCCTGCGCGTCACCGGGGATACCAGCGGCGTTCCCGGCCGGGTCGCGGTGTCCGGGTCGGCCGTCTGAGCCCACACCGGCGGGCGACTGTTTAAGGGCCGGGCCATCAGGTAATAATTGGGTCCAGGAACTCGTGCCTAAGACGCAGGCACACCACGGGAGGGCGGCATATTCGCCCTCGATCTCCGGAGGGTGTGCATGCGTAAATTCGATTCGGGCCTGGTCAACGGCCTGACGTCCGCGGTTCCCTCACTTTCCCCCGCGCAGCCGGACCCCTGCTCCGGCCGTGAGCGCGCGCGTGCCTTCCCCATCCCCGATCGCCCCCGCCGTTCCCGTTCCGTCGTTTCGGGAGCCGGACGGGCCGAGATCGTCGCGGACACCGACGCGCCCGGCCGCCTGAACTTCCCGGAGGTTGCTCGATGATGAACATCGCCATGGTCTCGGTCCAGGACAGCCCCCTCGGAACCGCCGATGAACTCGGCGACAGCCTCGGGTCGCACCTGGCCGAACTCGCCCGCGAACTCGGTCGGCAAGGGCACCGGGTCACCGTCTACACCCGGCAGGACGGCCGCGACCCGCGGGAGCGGGTGCGGTTCGCTCCCGGGGTCACCGTGGAGCAGCTGGCGGTCGGCCCCGTCCGCCCGCTCGCCGATGACGAGCTGCTGCCGTACCTCGCCGACTTCGGCGCGCGGCTCGCGCGACGCTGGCACGGCCGGCGCCCCGAGGTGGTCCACGCCCACCACTGGGTGAGTGGCCTGGCCGCGATCGCCGGGGCGAACGGCCTCGACATCCCCGTCGTCCAGTCCTTCCACACCCTGGGGACGACTCTGGCCCGGACCGGGCAGCCGGTCTCGCCGACCCGGGTCCGCCTGGAGAAGGCCATCGGCCGCAGCGTGCGCCTGGTCGTCGCCACGACCGAGAGCGAGCAGACCGAACTCGTACGGCTGGGCGTTCAGCGCCGCCAGGTCACGCTGGTGCCCTCCGGCGTCGACGTGGACAAGTTCTCGCCGAACGGCCCGGCCCTGCCCCGCGGCGAGGCGGCGCGCCTGGTCACGCTCATGCGGCTCGGCCGGCACCAGGGCGTGACCTCGGTCATCCAGGCGCTGGCCCGGATCCCGGATGCCGAACTCGTCGTGGCCGGCGGCCCGGCCCGAGAGGATCTCGAGACCGACGAGACCGTCCACCAGCTGCGGATCAAGGCCAAGGAGGCCGGCGTCGCCGACCGGGTGACCTTCATCGGCCGGGTGTCGGCCAATGACGCCCCGAAGCTCCTGCGCTCCGCCGACCTGACGATCAGCGTTCCGGCGTACGAGACGGTCGGCCGGGTGCCGCTGGAGTCGATGGCCTGCGGGACGCCCGTCGTCGCATCCCCCGTCGGCGGCCACCTCGACTCGGTGGTCGAGAACGTCACGGGCATCCACGTCCCGGCCGACCGCCCCATGGAGATCGCCCGCCGGGTTCGGGCCCTGCTCGCCGACCAGACGCAGCGGACCGCCCTCAGCATCGGCGCCGTCGACCGGATCCGGTCCCGGTTCGCCTGGGAGCGGGTCGCGTACGAGACCGTCAAGGTCTACGAGTCCCTGCAGCCCGTGCCGGAGCCCGTCCTCGCGGGCGTCATCCCCTGCGCCGGGGATGAAGACGAGGAAACCTGACAGAGGTTCGATGGGCTCCACACCGGCATCCGGATCTTCAGCACGGGACGAGACGCCCCGGGAACGCATCGACCGCGAACTCGTCGAGATGCTCCAAGAGCTGCGCGTCATCGTGGCCGGGGTGCAGTTCCTGTTCGCGTTCCTGCTGACGCTGCCGTTCTCCAACGGGTTCAAGCGGGTCGGTCACGCCGGGCAGTGGGTGTTCTACCTGTCGCTGATCACGGCGGCGTGCGCGTCCATCTGCCTGATGGCCCCCGCCGCCCAGCACCGGATGCTGTTCCGCTCCGGCCGGAAGGACCTGCTGATCACCCGGTCGAACCGATACGGCATCGCGGGCACGCTGGCCCTCACCGTGTCGATGTCCAGTGCCGTGGCCGTCGCCGCAAGGGGGTTCTTCTCCTCCACGCTGGCGGCCGTGACGGCCGCGGCGATCGTGGCGGTCGTCGCGTGGGCGTGGTTCGTGCAGCCGATGCTCACCCGGCACCGCGTCCCCACCCGGGTCGAAGAGGAGGCCGACTGCGAGGAGAAGGACGCGCCGGGCGACGACCCTGCCCGGCCCCCATGATCGACTGACGCGACGACGAAACCGCCCCCGTGTGCGGCAGGAGGGCGGTTTCGCGACTGGTCGAGGCCGATACGAGCGGCCGGTCGAGGTCAGTACGAGCGGCCGAAGATGACCCGCTTGCCGTACGCGGACGGCTGCCCGCAGCGGAAGCAGGACCCGGTCTCCTCGGGTGCCTCGAGCGGGACCACGCGCGGCGTGGCCGCCGTGTCGGCCTTGATCTCGTCCTCGCAGTCCGTACGGCCGCAGTGCAGGACGCGCGCCCAGCCCTCGGCGACCTGGGTGCGGAAGGAGTCCCAGTCGTCGATGTCGGCGGTGTGCTCGTCGCGGTACTGCTCTGCTCGGGTGTAGAGGAACGCCTGGAAGTCCTCGAGGACGCCGGGCAGCACCTCCGGGACCTGGTCGAGCGGGATCTGCTCCTTGCCCTGGTCGCCGAGGCGGCGGGCCAGTGTCACGACGCCGGCGTCGAGGTCGCGGGCGCCGATCTCCAGCCGGATCGGGACGCCGCGCATCTCCCAGTCGTTGTACTTGAACCCGGGGCGGAGCTGGGTGCGCTCGTCGACGTGCACGCGGACGCCGGCCTTCTTCAGCCGGTCCGCCAGCTCGCGCGCCGCGGCGACCGTGCGCTCGGCGACCTCGTCACGGCCGATCGGCACGATCACGACCTGGTACGTCGCGATGCGCGGCGGGAGCACGAGGCCCTTGTCGTCGCCGTGCGTCATGATCACGCCGCCGATCATGCGGGTGCTCATGCCCCAGGACGTGGTGTGGGCGTACACCAGATCGCCCTGGGCGTCCTGGTACTGGATGTCGAAGACCTTGGCGAAGTTGGTGCCGAGGTAGTGCGAGGTGCCGGCCTGCAGGGCCCGGCCGTCACGCATCATGCCCTCGATCGAGTAGGTGCGCACCGCCCCGGCGAACCGCTCGCTCGGCGTCTTCTCACCCTCGATCACCGGCATCGCGGCCAGCTCGCGGGCGACGCCCGCGTAGGCGTCCAGCGCCCACATCGTCTCGCGCATCGCGTCGTCCTCGTCCGCGTGCGCGGTGTGCCCCTCCTGCCAGAGGAACTCGGTGGTGCGCAGGAACATGCGGGGCCGCAGCTCCCAGCGCACGACGTTGGCCCACTGGTTGAGCAGGAGCGGCAGGTCGCGGTGCGAGTCGATCCACTTGGCCATGTACTCGCCGATGACGGTCTCGGAGGTGGGCCGCACGACCAGCGGCTCCTCCAGCTCCTTGCCGCCGGCGACCGTCACGACGGCCAGCTCGGGCGAGAACCCCTCGACGTGCTCGGCCTCGCGCTTGAAGTACGACTCCGGGATGAACATCGGGAAGCAGGCGTTGCCGTGCCCGGCCTCCTTGATGCGGCCGTCGAGGTCGGCCTGCAGCAGCTCCCACATGCGATAGCCGTACGGCCGGATGACCATCGTGCCCCGCACCGGGCCGCGATCGACCAGCTCGGCCTGGACGACGACCTCGTTGTACCAGGCGGAGAAGTCTTCAGACTGAGGAGTGACACCTTCCCGACTCACGCAGCCGAGGGTACCGGCCCTGGGACGGTCACGTGGACAACCCGGGAGGACAGCCCCGTGATGACGGACCCTTTACACCGATCACATCCTGACTCGGTCTACCGTACAACTCGTGTCAGACGAGTCCCCAGGCGAGGCAGAGCAGAAAAAGCCCGCCAAAAAGCGGTCATTTTGGCGCGAACTTCCGATTCTTCTCGGAATCGCCCTCGTGCTGTCTCTGCTCATCAAGACCTTCCTGGTCCAGGCGTTCTTCATCCCGTCGGAGTCGATGGAGCGGACCCTGCACGGCTGTGCCGGCTGCACCGGGGACCGGATCCTCGTCTACAAGGCCGGCTACCGGTTCCACGACCCGAACCCCGGGGACATCGTGGTGTTCCGCGCTCCCGGGTCGTGGGAGCCGGAGACGCGGATCGCCCAGTCGACCAACCCGCTGCGGCGCGCGTTCGGCTGGGTCGGCGGGCTGTTCGGCCTGCCGCAGGCCAACGAGAAGGACCTCGTGAAGCGGGTGATCGCGGTGGGCGGCCAGACCGTCCAGTGCTGCGACAAACAGGGCCGGGTGCTCGTCGACGGAAAGCCGCTCAACGAGCCGTACATCTTCGAGGACGACCACAAGCCGTTCGGCCCGGTGAAGGTCCCGGCCGGCCGTCTCTGGGTGATGGGAGACCACCGGTCGGACTCCGCCGACTCGCGGTTCCACATGGAGGACGGCTACCAGGGCACGGTCCCGGTGAAGGCCGTGATCGGCCGGGCCTTCGTGATCGTCTGGCCGCCGTCCCGCTGGAACACCCTGGGCAAGGGGGGCTGACCGTACGGCCGCGGCGGCCGCCCAGGCGTGGCCGCTGTACGCGGACGGAGACCGTACCCAGGCGGAGGCCGCACGGGAGTGAGGCCGCACGGGCGGGCCGCCGTGGGGGCGGGCGCCTGTACGGGCGGGCGGAGGCCGTACGGGGAGCGGGCGTACGGGGAGCGGGCGTACGGGATGCGGGCGGAAAATCCGTTGGCTCGTCCGCTGCGATGCCGGAGACTGGGCGACCGTGGGCCACGTCGAAGTCGCGCATCTGAGCCATGTCCTCCCCGACAGCCGGGTGCTGCTGGCCGACGCGTCGTTCCGGGTGGCCGACGGGGCGGTGGCCGCCCTGGTCGGGCCGAACGGCGCGGGCAAGACCACGCTGCTCCGGCTCGTCGCGGGCGACCTCGAGCCCCAGGACGGCACGATCTCCCGCAGCGGCGGGCTGGGCGTGATGCGGCAGTTCATCGGCAGCATCCGCGACGAGACGACCGTCCACGACCTGCTCGTGTCCACCGCTCCGCCGCGCGTGCGCGAGGCCGCCACGGCCTTGGAGCGGGCCGAGCTGGCCATGATGGAGCGCGACGACGAGCCCACCCAGATGCGCTACGCCCGGGCGCTCACCGAGTGGGGCGACGCGGGCGGCTACGACGCCGAGGTGCTCTGGGACGCCTGCTGCGTCGCCGCGCTCGGCACGCCGTACGACCGGGCCCGATGGCGCGACGTGAAGACGCTGTCCGGCGGGGAGCAGAAACGCCTCGTCCTGGAGACGCTCTTCCGCGGCCCCGACGAGGTGCTGCTGCTCGACGAGCCCGACAACTACCTGGACGTGCCCGGCAAGCGCTGGCTGGAGGAGCGGCTGCGCGAGACGGCGAAGACCGTGCTGCTCGTCTCGCACGACCGCGAGCTGCTGGCCCATGCCGCCCGGCAGATCGTCACCGTGGAGGCCGGGACGGTCTGGGTGCACGGCGGCGGCTTCACGACCTACGCGCGGGCCCGCCGTGCCCGCAACGAGCGGCTGGAGGAGCTGCGCCGCCGCTGGGACGAGGAGCACGCCAAGCTGAAGGCGCTCGTCCGCATGTTCAAGGAGAAGGCGGCGAACAACTCCGACATGGCGTCGCGCTACCAGGCGGCGAAGACACGGCTGCGGCGGTTCGAGGAGGCCGGGCCGCCGGAGATCCCGCCGCGCGACCAGAACATCAAGGTCCGCCTGCGCGGCGGCCGGACCGGCAAGCGCGCCGTCGGCTGCGAAGGGCTGGAGCTCACCGGCCTGATGCACCCGTTCGACCTCGAGGTCTGGTACGGCGAGCGCGTGGCGGTCCTCGGTTCCAACGGCTCCGGCAAGAGCCACTTCCTGCGGCTGCTGGCCGGGGAGGACGTCGCGCACACGGGCACCGCCCGGCTCGGCGCGCGGGTCGTCCCGGGGCTCTTCGCACAGACCCACACCCGCCCGGACCTGCAGGGCCGTACCCCGGCCGAGATCCTCATGACGGAGCACGCCCGGCTGCGCGACGAGGCGATGGCCGCGCTGGCCCGGTACGAGCTCCAGTACTGCGGCGATCAGCCGTTCGAGACGCTGTCCGGGGGCCAGCAGGCCCGCTTGCAGATCCTGCTGCTGGAGCTGAGCGGCTGTACGCTGCTGCTGCTCGACGAGCCCACCGACAACCTCGACCTGGCCAGTGCCGAGGCTCTGCAGGAGGGCCTGGAGGCCTACGAGGGCACCGTGCTGGCCGTCACCCACGACCGGTGGTTCGCCCGATCGTTCGACCGCTTCGCGGTCTTCGGCGCGGACGGGACGGTCTACGAGTCGGCCGAGCCGGTGTGGGACGAGGCCAGAGTGGCGCGCCCCCGCTGAGCCGGGCGCGCCCTGGCCGAGAACGCCTGCCGAGCCTGAGGAGACGCGCCCGTGTCCGTAACACTGGCGGCGATCATCATCGCCGCCGTAGTGGTCGCCCTGGCGCTGTCACGGCGCGGCGATGACGCGCCCTCGCCGCAGCCGCCCGTACGGCATTCGGAAGATCACGGTGCGGGCCCGAAGGATCCGACGGTGCGGCGCTCGGGAGACCGGCTCGCAGGTGCGGGCCCGGAAGATCCGACAGAGCGGCGTTCGGGGGATCGGCTCGCGGGTGCGGACCCGGAGGGGCCGACGGCGCGCCCAGAGCCCCGGGGCCGGCCGAGGCGTGGCGGGGGGAAGGGGCAGCCGCTCGTCTCCCTGGCGGCCGTCACCGCGCTGATCTACCTGAATCAGGTCCTGTTCACCGTCTACGTCGTCCGGGTCCATCACGGCAGCCCCGCGTTCATCGCGCGCTACCTGCCGACGGGCTGGTTCGCGCTCGCCGACGCGCCGTGGGTCGAGGCGGCGGCCCGGTGGTTCCCCGCCCCCACGGTGCTCGCGCCCAGCGTGCTGAGGGTGCAGGCGTTCCTCGAGCTCCCCTTCGTGGTCCTCGCGTACCTGACGGTGTGCCGGTGGTTCTCCGGGTCCGTGTACCGGCGCGCGCTCCGGCTCGTGCCCTGGGTGGCGGCGTCGTACACGGTGACGTTCGGCCTGATCGAGTGGTCGCTGCGCAACCCGTACACCTGGGACGATCTCGCCATCCGGGCCGCCGCCGGGCTGATCGTGCCGCTGTGGACCGCCCGCCTGTCCCGTGACGCCGCCGATGACGCCCGGGGGCTGCCCGGGCTCCTCGTCTTCGCCGCCTCCACCCTGGGGCTGGGCCTGCTCATCCTCGTCGTGTACGACACCGCGCTGCTCTACAACCTCGGCCACCTGGTGGCGCGGCTGCCGATCGCCGTGGCCGCCGGGACGGTGGTGGCCGCGGCCCGCGCCGCGGCGCGCGTCGTGCCGAAGCGCCCGCCGGGCCGTGGCGTCGACTCCATCGCCAGGTCCTTCGGGTGGTTTCTCGTGCTGTTCTTCGTGCCCGCCCTCCCGGTGCGGTACGGCCTCAACTTCGGCACCGCCTACCTGTCGGCGGGCGCCGGGGCGCTCATCGTCGTGGCGGCCGCCTGGTACGGCGTACGCGACACCTTCGCCGTGACGCCCGGCGATGCCGGGGCGTGGGTCCGGCAGATGGCGGTGGCCGTCGCCGCCGGCGTGTGCGGCGGAGCCGCGGGCCTGCTCCTACCCGGCGGTCACACCGAGATGCGCGTGTTGCAGGGCGGCGCGGCGTTCTTCGTCTGCGCGGTCGCCGCGTGCGCCCTCCTCGACCGGCGAAACGCCCGGTGAACGGCAAGGCGGCGGCGGGCCGCCATGCACCGGCTGGCGGGTCGCAAGGGCCGCCATGCACCGGCCCTTGCGACGCGCCCGTGATCGAGCGGCCGAAGTAGATGGCCGATTACGGCATGGACGGGGCCGACTCCCGGATGGAACCAACCGGGAGTCGGCCTCGTCCGATCGTCGTGGGCCTGACCAGAACCACACTCGCGGCCGTGGCGATCCTGGCCACGACGGCCGCGGCAGCGGCCTGCACCGGAGGCGGCAGAGCGCGGGCCGACCGGCCCCACTCCCCTGGCACGTTGGTCCTCAGCGGACTGTGGATCGAGGGATCGCCCGCGCCGCCCGGCCGGACACCGCTGCCGGCCTTCGCGCTGTACGGGGACGGCACCCTCTTGTTCCCCGGCGGGACGGTCGGCGCGCTACCCACGATCCGCGCCTTCCATCTCACCCGTTCGGCCGCGGATCGGCTGTACGAACGCGCCCTCGACGCCGGACTGGCGACCCCGCGGCACTATGACCGGCAGGCACCTGACGCAGGTGTCCTCATCGTCACCCTCGTGTCGAACACCCGGCGAGCGGTGACCCGTGTCGTACTCCCGGACCGCTCCGACCATGGCCGCAGAGGTGCGATCGCCCGGCTCGGTTCCTTCGACCCTCGTACGCTCGCGCGCAAGGACCAGGTCCGGCCACCGGACACCTACCGCTACACCCGCCTTGCCGTCGTCACCGGCGGAAATCTCGGCGCGCCCGAGCGTGCCTGGCCTTTCAGCCCGCTCAGCAGGAGCTCGGCATCGGCCGACCACGGTCGGTGCATGATCGTCACCGGCGAGGAGTTGCGCAAGGTGCGGGACCTGGCCGCGTCCGCCTCCCCGAACACGCTCTGGGCCGGCGACGATGGGAAGTACCAGCTGTCCTTTCGCCCTCTGCTTCCCGCCGAGGCCGGCTGCGCCGACCTCGGCTGACCGGCGCGCGTCAGCCGGTGGCGGGGAGGGTCAGGTCGAACTCCACGTCGACCTCGTCGGCGAGCTTGAGCGCGCCGAGCAGGGCGGAGTACGGCTTGATGCCCCACTGCGTCTGGACGACGGCCGCCCCACCGTGGACCCGGTCGTCGGCCACGGCTCCGCGGACCGCGATCGGGTGCGTCCGTCCCATGATCGTCAGCTCGCCGGTGAGCGTGAACGCCTCGGGGGCGCCCTCCGCGCCGGTCGACCGGAAGGTGATCTCCGGGTGCTGCGCGGCCCGGAGGATCTTCTCGCGCGCGGTCTTCTCGATCTCGGCGCGGTCGGAGTCGGTCAGCGGTTTCACGCCGCCGGTGCCCTCGCGCACCTTGAGCGAGTCGACCTCCGCCGACACGGTCACCGACAGGCTCGCGGGGTCCGCCGGGTCGACGACGGCCTCACCGGACCAGCGGGTGACCTCGATCGTCAGATCGTGGCCCACCTTGCGGCCGACTCCGCTACGCGAGGTACGGAGCAGGAGCCGTCCGGTCTGCGGCCCGAGCGTGTAGGTGCCCGCGGTCAACGCCATGACACCAGCGTACGTCCGGGACCCGCCGGGTCCGCCGTCACGGGGAGGCGCCCGGACGGGCGCCTCCGGTCCGAGATTCTCTGGTTCAACGGTCCACGTCTCAGTGCGGGGCGGTCAGGCCGATCTCACGGACGATCTCGCCGATGGTCCGGAACTCCTTACCCTCGGGCAGCCTGGAGATCGTCTCGACCACCGAGCCGGGCGCGCCTTTGCTCCGCAGGTGAGCGAGCAGCCGCCGTCGGTCGGCGGGGAACTCGCTCGGCGGCAGGTGCCGGCTGAGCTCCGCCCTGCGGGCGACCTCGGCGGGCGACGGTCTCGGCGGACGTGCCGCGGCGTCCGCGTCCGTGCCGCCGTGCTCCGCCTGCGCCGATCCGCTTCCCCCGATCAGGTTCTTCGTCTCCTTCCGGAGGCGCTCGTCTTGGGCCGTACCCTGCTTGTCGCTCTCGCGCTGCATGGATGACCTCACCTTTCGCCATAGCCCCCTCTCAGGCGCTCCCCCGGCACGCTGACGTTCCGGTCCGACCCCCCGGATGGGGAACGCCCGAGATCATCGACTTGAAGCCGGGCGGTCGCTCTGCGTGACCACCCCCCTCAAGCCGCCCTACCCGACCAGAGCAGTCACGAATCCTGGCCGGTACCAGCGTGATCATCATCCGGTGGCCGTCCTGGAGGGTACGAACACGGCAAGTGCGGCGGCCTGCTTGGTGACGGTCACGGTGCCGGCCCGGCCGACGTCCACGCGCGCGACGCGCCCGGAGCGGTAGGCCGCGACCGCGTCGGCGACGGTGTGGATCCCCAGCGCCCGCGCGAAGTGGTTGAGGGTCCCTCCGGGGACGACCAGGAGGGGCAGGTCGTGGTCGAGGGCCACGCCGGGGACCGCCTCGGCCGGCACCACCCACCGCGCGCTCGCCGATCGGGGCATGGTGGGCCACAGCAGCCGGGTGCCGAGGCCGGCGGCGGTGCCCAGCGCGACCCCGGCCAGCACGTCGCCCGGGTAGTGCGCGCCGGTGTAGATACGGGAGAAGGCCACCGCCGCGGCCGTGATCCCCACCGGCACGGCCACGGCCGCCGGCGCCTCCAGCGAGATCCCCGTGGCGAACGCCGCCGCCGACGCCGAATGGCCCGACGGGAACGACGGGGACGTCGGCAGCCGCCACGGCGAGCGGATCGAGGGGATGAGGGTGACCCCGACCCGGGTGACGACCGGGCGCGCCGACGGGGTGAACAGCTCGATCAGCGGGCGGGGGCGGCGGAACGCCTGCTTGCCCACCAGATTCGCGAGCGGGCTGGCCAGGCCGATCGCGATGACCCCGCGTAGCGCCGCCCGGCGCAGCCGCGGCTGCCGGGTGAGCGCGAGACCTCCGGCGACGCCGCCCCACAGCACCGAATGGTTCGCGATTCTGGAGAGCCGGGGGAGGATGTACTCGAGCCCGGGCAGCTCGGCCGCCGCGACCGCGCCGAAAGCGCGCTTATCCAGCTCTCTCGCTCGATTCAACAGGGACATGAACCGGTGTATCCCCGTTGCTCACCGGATCACGCCAAAGATCACATTCTTGGCACTGCATCTGCCGGTTGGTCGTTCCCGCGCCCCGGACTGCAATAGGCTGCTCCGCATGAGTCACCCGGAACGGCTCGGAGCCTCGGGTGGCGGGCAGGTCAGCGCGATCGCGGAGCCCCCTCACATGAATGGGAACCAATCGCTGGCCGAGTTCGCCACGCGTAACGGGCTCAAGCAGAGCGCCGCTCGTCCCCCCATCGGTCCGTACATCCGCCAACTCTGGCAGCGACGTCACTTCATTTGGGCGTTCGCCTCCGCCAAGAGCGTGGCCATGTACACCGAGTCGCGTCTCGGCCAGCTGTGGCAGGTGCTCACCCCCCTGCTCAACGCGCTGGTCTACTACCTGATCTTCGGTCTGCTGCTCGGCCGCAAGAGTGACGTGACGCATTACATCCCGTTCCTGGTGATCGGGATCTTCTTCTTCCACTTCACTCAGCGGTCGGTGACCTCGGGCGCCAAGTCGGTTCAGACCAGCATGTCGCTGATCCGCGCCCTGCACTTCCCGCGGGCGACGCTGCCGTTCTCGTACACGATCGTCGAGTTGCAGCAGCTGTTCGCGGCGATGGCCGTGCTGGTCGCCATCATGTTCGGCTTCCAGGAGTGGCCCACGTGGGAGTGGGTTCTGATCATTCCGGTGCTGCTGCTGCAGCTGATGTTCAACATCGGCGTCAGCCTGGTGGTCGCCCGCATCGGCGCCTTCGTTCCCGACCTCAGCCAGCTGCTGCCCTTCATCCTGCGCACCTGGCTGTACTTCTCCGGCATCATGTTCTCGATGTACGCCCTGGCGGGGAAGGTCCCCGGCTGGGTCCTCAAGCTCATGGCGGCCAATCCCGGATCGGTCTACGTCGAGCTGGCCCGCCGCGCGCTGATGGGCTCCTATCGCAAGGACCTGCACAAGATGCAGGGCACCTTCGAGAAACAGTGCCACGCTCAGGCGTTCACGCCGAAGCAGGTCGCCAAGGCCGCCAGTGCCTGTAAGGAACACGCCTCGCTCGCCACGACGAACCACATGATCTGGTACTACGCCGCAGGCTGGGCCGTGGTCGCGTTCGTGGTGGGCTTCTGGTTCTTCCACCGCGCGGAGGAGAGGTACGGCCGTGGCTGACGCCGTCAAGGAGAAGGTCAAGGTGTCCGGAGCACCCGACGGGTCGGCTCCGCCCGTGGTGATCGACCCGAACCGCGAGCCCATCGTGGTGGTCGACGACCTGCACATCATCTACCGGGTGTACGGCGCGGGCGGCAAGGGCAACGCCAACAACGCGCTCAAACGCATCATGCGCCGGGAGCACCGCCCGTCCATGAAGGAGGTCCACGCGATCCGCGGGATGTCCTTCATCGCCTACAAGGGCGACGCGATCGGCGTCATCGGCACCAACGGTTCGGGCAAGTCGACGCTGCTGAAGGCCATCGCCGGGCTGCTGCCGCCGCAGCGCGGCGGCGTCTACACCGAGGGCCAGCCGTCGCTGCTCGGCGTCAACGCCGCCCTGATGAACGACCTGACCGGCGAGCGCAACATCGTGCTCGGCTGCCTGGCGATGGGCATGCGGCCGGACGAGGTCAAGCAGAAGTACGACGAGATCGTGAAGTTCGCCGGTCTCAAGGAGGGCTTCATCCAGCTGCCGATGAACGCCTACTCCTCCGGCATGGGCTCGCGGCTGCGGTTCGCGATCGCCGCGTCCAAGTCCCACGACGTGCTGCTGATCGACGAGGCGCTGGCCACGGGTGACGCGAAGTTCCGGCGCAAGAGCGCGGCCAAGATCGACGAGCTGCGCGAGGAGGCCGGCGCGGTCTTCCTCGTCGCCCACCAGCTCGACTCGATCAAGGAGATGTGCAACCGGGTGCTCTGGGTCGACGAGGGCCGGCTGGTCATGGACGGCGAAACCGACGCGGTCGTCGACGCCTATACCGAGGCCACCAGCAAGTAGGTCCTGCCGCGAGAAGCCGGGAAGTTCCGGGGAACGGCTTCTAGAGCAGGCTCGTACGTACGCCGACGGGGCCGGCCCAGCGATGGGCCGGCCCCGTCGGCATGTCAGTCATCGATCGGCGCCGCCGGATCGTCGGGGTCCGGCACGTCGCCGTTCAGCTGGTAGTGGGTCTGGGCGGCCTGCCAGAGCCGCGCGAAGTTGCCCTGGTAGGCCCGGTAGATGTCCGCACCCTCAATGGTGATCATCGTCTCGTCGTTGTGCCGCAGGGCCGGCTCGGTGTAGTTCGGGCTGCCGGTGATCACGACCTTGCGGGTGTGCCCGGCGTAAGTGCCGTCGATCAGCACGTACTTGGAATGGGCGAAGGCGTCGACCTCGTCGCCGTCCTCGTTGAAGTACAGGTAGTGGCTGTTCAGCAGCTGCGGTCCGCCGTCCTGCGCGAGGATGTCGTGGGCCCGCGCGCTGAGGTTCGTGTAGATGACGCGGACGTCGCAGCCCTGGTGGGAGAGCGACCACAGCCGCTCGGCGACGGCCGTACGGCTGAGGTTGAAGGTCGTGACGCGCACCGCGGTGCCCCGGGCGCAGCCGACGTGCCCCAGGAGCTCGTACAGGGTGTCGGTCTTCGGCGAGTCGCCCGCACGCGGGAAGGTGTACGCCGTGACGCGCCCGCTGTGGGCGACCCGATAGTGGTCCCGCTCGTGACGCCGGACCGCCAGCGCGGCGAAGTAGCGCCCGTACGCCCGGTAGAGCCGTGCATCGCTGATCGTGAAGGCGTTGTTCCAGGCGTTCACGCGGTTGCGCGTCGTCAGGTTGGCCGAGGACTGCACCACGACGTCGCGCGCCCGGCCGGTGCGGGAGAACAGGAAGAACTTGTTGTGCATGATCGCGTCACCGATGCACCCGCTGCGGCAGGCCACCACCCACGATGAGCTCTTGCGGCTGGTGCCCAGGGCGCGTTCGACGCTCCGGTAGGCGTCGTTGTCGCGGGTGCTCGCGTCGACGACGAGCTGCACGCGCGCCCCGCGCTTCTTGGCGTCGATCAGGGTCTGGGCGAACGCTTTGGACGTGAACATGAACACCGCGATCTGGATCAGCGCCCCGCGCGGAGCACCGGCGGTCAGCTGGTTGACCTGGTGCGCGATGGCGTTCTGCTCCGCCGCCGATCCGGAGGGGACGTTGAACACCGCGGACGGCCGCATCGCGGCCATCGGAGCGGTCCCCGCCGGAACGCCGGACACCGCGGCCATCGGAGCGGCCCCGTGCGTACCGGATCGCCCCGGTACGGCCCGGTACGGCGGGGAGACGCTTCCGATAACGGCCGCACCGACGGCGGCCATGGTGGCGATGGGGAGTCCACGCATGTTCGGTTCTCTCTTCGTCGCTGGGCGGCCGACCACCTGACTTCCGGCACACGCCCAGATCTCGTCCGATTTACGATCACGCACTGTAGCGCTTTGGTCACACAGAACACACGGGTTACCGAAGAAAAGCCACGGATGCGGTCCTGTGCGTCAACTGCCGCTGGCCGCACGGCCAAGATCGATCTACTTTCGAGGGAGGAACCTCTGCACGGGGAAGGTCCAATGCCGGATCGGCGTCCTCTGTCCCGACACGACTTCCTCCATCCCTCTCGTTCCGTCACTCCGTTCTCCTCCCGTCCCGCCGGTGCGCGCGACGCCGCCGAACCGCTCGCCCGGCGGTGAAGGTCGTCGAGGTACGGGGCCTGGTGAAGGTGTACGAAGGCCCCGGCAAGCGGCACGTGCGCGCGCTCGACGGCGTCGACCTGACGACCGGACGGGGCGAGTGCGTCGTCCTGCTCGGCCCTCCCGGCTCCGGTAAGACGACCCTGTTGCGCGCCATCGCCGGTCTCGAGGCCCCGACCGCGGGCGAGGTCCACCTCGGCGGTCACCTCATGAACGGCCTGCCGCCGCGGATCCGCCGGGTCGGCCTGGTGGCGGCCTCGCACGCCCTGTACCCGCACAAGACCGTGCGCGGCAACATCGAGTTCCCGCTCAAGGCCGAGCGCGTGCCGCGCGGCACCCGCGAGCGCAAGGCCCGCTGGGCCGCCGACCTGCTCGGCATCGCGCACCTGCTGGACCGCCGTCCCGGCCGGCTGTCCGGGGACGAACGCCGCCGGGTGGCCCTGGCCCGCGCCGTGGCCCGGGAACCGGCCGTACTGTTGCTCGACGAGCCGCTGTCCGGGGTCGACGCGCGGTCGCACACCGCCGCCCGCGACGAACTGCGGGCGCTGCAGCGGCGTCTCGGCACCACGATGATCTGCGTGACGCACGACCAGGCCGAGGCGATGGGCCTCGGCGACCGCGTCGCCGTGCTGGACGCCGGGCGGTTCCGCCAGGTCGGCACGCCCCAGGACCTGTACGACGAGCCGGTCGACACATTCGTCGCGACGCTCATCGGCACGCCGCCGATGAACCTGGTGCCGCGCGGCGACCGGCTCATCGGCTTCCGGCCCGAGCACCTGCTGCCCGCCGAGGAGGTCCCCGCGGACCGGCGGGTCACCATGCCGCTGCGCGTCGACCGGATCGAGTACCTGTCGGGCGACCGCCACGTGTACGGCACGGTGACACGAATCGGCCCGGAGACCCGGGTGATCGCGCGGCTGCCCGCCACCGTCACCACGCCCCTCACCGACGGGCAGACCCGGGAGTTCGCCGTGCCGGGTGACCGAATGCGCTTCTTCGACGCCGAGTACGGGAACCGGACGGCGCCCGTACGGATCGGCGGGTGAGGGGCGTGGCCGCCGAAGCCGCGCCGGGAGCTCGCCGGGGCGGCCTGGCGGACCGGCCGGGCCTGATGACCTGGGTGTTCCTGCTGCCGTCGGTCATCTACCTGGCGGCGCTCGTCGTCGTGCCGCTCGTCCTCGCGGTGGTGCTGGCGTTCTCCGCGGCGACCGCCGGCCGCCCCGCGTACCGCTTCACCGGCGTGCGGCAGTTCACGACCGTGCTGTCCGAGGGCGTGTTCTGGCGGGCGCTGGGCGACACGCTGCTGATCACCGGCGCCTCGACGGTCCTGGTCGTGCTGGGCGGTCAGGTCCTGGCCCACGTCCTGCTGGCCCGGTTCCGCGGCCGATGGCTCGTCCGGCTGCTCGTGCTGCTGCCGTGGACGACGCCGGCGGCGCTGTCGGCGACCTCCTGGCGGTGGCTGCTCGACTCGGCCGGTTCCCCGGCCGGGTGGCTCCTGCGCGCGGTCGGGATCCCGCCCGGCGCCTCCTGGCACGGACGGCCCGTCGTGACGATGGGCGCGATCGTCGCGGTGCAGGCCTGGCGGCTGACGCCGCTCGCCGCGGTCGTCATGGCGGCCGGGCTGGCGGCGATCCCCCGCGACGTCCGGGACGCCGCGCGCGTCGACGGGGCGGGCGCCGTGCGGCGGGCGTTCGACGTGACGATCCCCCTCACCCTGCCGTCCATCGCGGTCGCCGCGCTCCTCACCGCCACGCTGGCCAGCGCCGACGTCACCGTCGTGAACGTGCTGACACATGGCGGCCCGGGCCACGCGAGTCAGACGCTCGCCACCCTGTCCTACGCCCGCGGGGTCGAAGGCGGCGCGCTCGGGCAGGGAGCGGCGATCGCCGTCCTGCTCCTGCCGCTGCCGCTCGCCGGAGCGGCGGGTCTGCTCCGCGTCGTACGACACCGGAGCGCGGACCGGTGAGGCGTCGTCGGCGGATCGCGGCCCATGTCGTACGACGCCGGGGAGCTGACCGATGAGCGCCACCAGTGGACCGGTCGTACGAGATCGGGGGACGGGCCGATGAGCGCCACCTGCGGATCGGCCGCCCGCGTCGTACGACGCTGGGAGGCGGATCGGTGAGCGTCACCGAGGGACTGGCCGCGCGGACGGCGGCGCGGGAGTTGGCGCGGCAGCGGCGGCGGTACACCGTGCGCCATGTGCTGGCGCGGTCGGCGCTCTACGCGACGGCGGCCGGCGCCGCGCTCCTGTGCGCGGTGCCGTTCCTGTGGAGCGCGGTCACCGGCGTCCGGCGGTCGTCTCCGGATGACGCGGGTGTCGTGGCGCGTGTACGCCTCCTGCTGCGCTCCACCCCCTTCCCGGCGTTCGTGGGGAACACGCTGGTCGTCGGCGTGCTCGTCACGGTGGCCACGCTGCTGGTCGCGCTCCCGGCCGCGTACGCGCTGACCCGTCCGCGGTGGGGCGGCGCGGTCGGGCGGGCGATCGCCGTCCTGGTGGTGGCGCCGGCCGTGGCCCTCGTCCTGCCGTTCTCCTGGGCCGCGCGCGAACTCGGCCTCGGGCCCTCCCTCGGGACGCTCGTGCTCGTCCAGCCGACGCTCACCATCCCGGTGGCGGTGCTGCTGTTCGGCGGTTTCCTCCGGGCGGTCCCCGCCGATATCGAGGACCAGGCGCTCGTGGACGGGCACGGCCGCGTCGCCGCGTTCCTGCGGGTCGTGCTTCCCCAGCTCGCACCCGCGATCGCCGCGGTCGCGGTCCTGGCGTTCACGCTGTCGGCCGGGGACTTCGTCTACGCGCGGGCGCTGGCCCCGGTGGACCCGACGGTGGCCACCGGGATTCCCGCCCGACTCGGTTCCGGCGAGCCGTGGGCGGTGACGCAGACCGGTGTCGTCCTGGTGGCGGTCCCCTTGGCGGCCGCCGTCGACCTCGTCCTGGGGAGGATCATCGCCGCCGCGGCGGGCACGGCTGGTAGGACTGAGGCGTAACCGTCGAACCGAGCGAGGAGATTGCCATGGCGGGTCGGCCACCACTGCCCCATGAGTTCCTGCCCGAGGTCCCGTCCTTCACCGTCACCAGCGATGACGTGGCGCACGGCAAGCAGATGCCGAACGCCCACGTCTTCAACGACTGGGGATTCACCGGCGAGAACCTCTCTCCGCACCTGAGCTGGGATGGTTTCCCCCCGGAGACCAAGAGCTTCGCCGTCACCTGCTATGACCCCGACGCCCCGACCGGCAGCGGCTTCTGGCACTGGGTCCTGTACGACCTGCCCGCGTCGGTGACCGAGCTGCCGACCGGGGCGGGCGGCGGTGACTTCAAGGGACTGCCCGAGGGCGCCAAGCACGGCCGCAACGACTACGGGAACAAGGAGTTCGGCGGGGCCGCCCCGCCGCCGGGCACGCCGCACCGGTACGTCTTCACCGTGCACGCGCTCGACGTCGATGAGCTGGGCGTACCGGACGACGCGTCGCCCGCCGTCGTCGGCTTCAACATCACCGCCCACACCCTGGCCCGCGCCCAGGTCGCCCCCGAATACGGCCACTGATCGCAGTGGGCCGGCCCCGCTCGTACGGAGCGGTGCCGGCCCGCCGGGACCGTTCTGGACGTGTGCTTCCGCGACCCCGACGGCAACCTCATCGAGGTCTCGGCGTACTGACCTCCCGGGCGGGACGCGTTCGTGGGGCCGCACCACAGGTACGGCCCCACAACCGTTTCGCCGGGCGTGGGCTAGGGCATCCGGCCGGTCACAGGGACGGGCCGGCGGCGACGACGTCGTGTGCGCTGACGTCCCCGCCCGTGACGATGCCCTCGAAGGGGAACCGGTCGCCGAAGGCCGGCCGGAGGTCGGTCAGCCAGACGGCCTCCGGGTCGTACTTGGCGAAGAACGGCCGGTTGACGAACTCCGGGTCACGGCACTGGATGAAGTGCAGGACGAACAGCTTCTCCCCGCCGATCTCGACGACGCCGTCGACGCACACCTTGCCCGGCGTCGCGGACATCGACGGGCCGCGCACGGTGCGGCAGAGCCCCGAGACGTTCTTGTAGGCGTCGCGGAAGATCTCGTATGCCCGGGCGAGCGGTACGGCGAAGTAGTCCTGTGGTCCGGTGTCACGTTCCACGAACATGTAGTAGGGGACCATGCCCATCTGCAGCTGTCGCCGCCACATGGCCTCCCACGTCAGGGGCATGTCGTTGATCGTGCGGATGAGCGGCGCCTGCGTACGGATGACGGCGCCGGTGCTGAGGATGCGCCGGCTCGCCTCCGACACGAGGTCGGACTCGAGCTCGCGCGGGTGGGTGAAGTGCGCCATGAACGCGAGGTTCTTGCCCGCGTCGACGACCTTCTCGAACAGGCGGAGCGTGTCGTCCGCGTCGGGGTCGGTGACCCAACGCTGCGGCCAGTACGCCATGGCCTTGCTGCCGATCCGGATCGACTCGAGCTGCTCCAGGTCCAGCAGCGGCTCGATGTAGCGGCGGAGCACGGTCTCACCCATGATCATCGGGTCGCCGCCCGTGAACAGGACGCTGGTGACCTCCGGGTGGGCGAGCAGGTAGCGCTTGAGCTGCTCGACGTCGTCGCCCGCCATCTTCAGGTCGGGTTCGCCGACGAACTGTGCCCACCGGAAGCAGTAGGTGCAGTACGCGTGGCACGTCTGCCCCTGTTTAGGGAAGAACAGCACCGTCTCGGGGTACTTGTGCTGTACCCCGGGCACCGGCTCCTCTTTGAGAGTCGGGATGTTGAGCTGCAGCTGACCCGCCGGGTGCGGGTTGAGCTTCATGCGCACCTCGTGGGCGGCGGCGTTCACCTCGGCCTTAGGTGCTCCCCTGCGCAGCAGGTCGGAGATGCGGGCGACGTCCTCCGCGGGGAGCATGTCCTCCTGCGGGAAGACGAGCCGGTACATCGGGTCCTCCGGAGCGGCGGACCAGTCGATCAGCTCGTCGACGACGTAGCTGTTGGTACGGAACGGCAGGACCGTCGCGACCGCCTGGATCGCCAGGCGTTGCTCGGCGGTCAACCCTGCACGAGCGGTGAGCTCGCCGAGGTGCTTTGCCGTAAAGGCGCGGAACCTGCGGCCGGTGGTGTTCACCGCGGCCGGCGCCGCGTCGTTGACCAAGGTCACGTTGACGTTACTCCTCCGAGTCGACGGGAAACGCGCGCGCGACGCCTGTCGCATCGGGTCTCATCGGGACCCGCCGCAGGCGTCCGCTGTCGGGGTTCGCCCTCCTTCACGGTCAGGCCGCGACGCCATCACGCCGCAGCTCGCCACGCTCCCCACCCCTATTGAACCGTTAAGCCCCGTTTCTTACCTATTCGGTACCCGCACTTGGGCTTTTCGATACTCAACAGCGGCCTCCGCTGAACGATCAACGTCTGAACAGCAACAGAAGTGCCAAGGCGACACGCGGAGGCCAGTTCGTGATCTTGACCGAGCGCTGCGCCATACTGCCGGGGACGGATCCCACCTGCGACAGCGGTCACCATGGTCAGCGGTGTCCCTGCCGCCCCACGAGGAGAGGTCGTGGGCAGACACCGTAAGCGCCGCGCATCACCCCGGCTGAGCCGCAGGATCGCGCTGCTCTCGGCCGGTCTGCTCATCCCCGGCACGGGCGGCGCGGTGCTCGCCGCGACCGGCCACCTCGACCAGCGCGCCGCTCCTTCGGCCCGCTCCCGTCCCGACTCCCGGTCCGGCGCGGCGATGACGGAGCTCCCCGGCCCGCGCACCCAGGCCACCGCCGCCCGGCCCGCGCCCGCCGCGCCGTCGGCCACCGCGTCGCCGGAGGCGACCGCCTCGCCCGCACCCGCCGCCCGGCTCACGTTCGCCCCGTACGCCGACGTGCTCAGCTGGCCGCCGCTGGACTTCGCCAGGACCGCGGCGCGGACCGGCGTACGGGACTACACCGTCGGCTTCGTCGCGGCCGGCGACGGATGCACCGCGACCTGGGGCGGCACCACGCCGATCGCCGACCCGGTCGTCCACCGGCGACTCTCGAAGATCCCCGGTGAGACCATCGTCTCCTTCGGCGGCCCGCACGCCATCGATCTCGCCCACGGCTGCCCCGACGTCGACGACCTGACCGCGCGGTACCGCTCCGTGCTGGCCGCCACGGACACGCGACAGATCGATTTCTTCCTGACCGACGCGGCCCTGGCCGACGCCGCGTCGGCCGGTCGCCGCGCCCAGGCGCTCGCCCGGCTCCAGCACGACGACCCGGGCCTCCGCGTGTCCTTCACGCTCCCGCTGCACCGCTCCGGCCTCACGGACACCGCGCTGGCCGCGCTGCGCGGCGCCGCCGCGGCCGGGGCCGACGTCTCGATCGTCGACCTCCTCCCGGCCGGCGGCACCGGACCCGCCCTGATCTCCGCCGCGACCGCCGCCCACGGCCAGTTGCAGCGGCTCTACCGCCAGGACGCCACCACGACGTGGCGGCGGATGGGCATCGCGCCCGTCATCGGCGTGGCGGACACCGGCGCCGGGTTCCAGTCCGCCGACGCCCGGCAGGTCCGCGCCTGGGCGGCCGCCCGCGGGCTGGGCCGCCTGTCGATGTGGTCGATCACCCGGGACATCCCCTGCACCCTGGACACCACGGCCAAGAACGACACCTGCAGCGGGCTGGACGAGGATGCCGGCGTGTTCTCCAGAATCTTCCAGGGATCGTAAGAACACGCACTTCGCGGCTTAAGTCCGTCGCAGGGCACTCCCCCACAGCCGGTGCCGCATACCTATGCTGGGAATCGAGCGGGGGACCCGAAGGAAGTGAGAGTGAGCTCGTCCGAGCGTGCACGTGACCAGGGGAGGGTGCCGGCGTTCGTGCCGCCCCTCGCTGCCGTCGCGGGCGTCGTCTACAGCTCCTGGATCCTGCAGTTCCTCCTCAACCCGCACCTGGACGCCGTCAACGGGTACGTCAGCGAGCTGTCCGCCACCGACCAGCCCTACCACGGGCTCTTCTCCGGCTGTGACTTCCTCGCGGGCGCCTTGTCGATCACGGTCGCGGCCGTCGTGCTGCGCCGGCTCCGGCCGCGCGGCTGGGCGCTCGCCGGGTGGCTCGCCCTCCTGCTGTTCGGGATCTTCTCGATCGGCGACTCCCTGTTCGCGATGGACTGCGCGCCCAACTCCGACGCGACCTGCGCGCTGCGCGAGCGGGCCGAGAAGGTCTCCTTCGCCCATGAGTTCCACTCGGTGACCAGCACGCTGGTCGTCACCAGCGGCATCGTCAGCCTCATCGCCCTCACCATCGCCGCCCGCCGGTACGGCCGCTGGCCGGTGCTCGCCCGCTGGAGCTGGCCCGTCATGGTCGTGGAGACCACGACCGCGCTGGCCACACTGCCCCTGATGTACTTCGGCCTGGCGCTCGGCGTCATGGAGCGAATCCAGGTGACCGTGATCTCGGTGTGGCTGTTCGTCATCGCCGTCGAGCTCTACACCGGGCGGCGCCGCGCCCGCGCCCCCGGGCGGATCGTCACCCGCCCGATCCGGCGGACCGGGGACCCGGCCGTACGGGAGAAGGCCAGCTACCCGTGAACGACCGCCTGCCCGGCGAGATCGTCACCGTCGGCGGAGACCGCCTGCACGTCGTCTCGGACGGAACCGGATCCCCTCCCCTGCTGCTGAGCGCCGGGCTCGGCGGCGCCTGGTTCGACTGGATCCCTGTCGTCCGGCTGCTCCGCGACGAGCGCCGCACGATCGCCTTCGACCGCCCGGGCCTCGGTGGCAGCCCTCCCGTACGGCACACCGGCACCCTCCGCGCGGAGGCCGACCGGCTCGCGGCGCTGGCCCGGTGGGCGGGCGCGCCCGTGACCGTAGTCGCGCACTCGTTCGCCGGGTTCCACGCCGAGGCGTTCGCGCGGCTCCACCCGGACCTGGTCGCCGGCATGGTCCTGGTCGACCCGAGCGCGGAGCCCGGGACACCGAGGTTCGCCGGCCCGCTGACCCGCCTCGCACCCCTCGCCCGCCTCGCCGGTACGGTCGCTGACGTGAGCGGCTTCGCCCGGCTGGCCGGGCCCACCGTCCACGGTGTGGCGATGCGGATGATGAGCGCGCGTGGAAACGTCGCGCCACCGGAGTTCGTCCGCGCCGTCTGCACCCGTGGGCACGTCCTGGGGGCCCTCCTCGCCGAGGACACCACCTATCGGCGAATGGCCGCCGACCTGCTCACCCTGCGGCGGCACCGGGCGTTCCCCGACATCCCCCTGTGCGTGATCACCGCGCTCGGCGACGTGCGCGGCACCGGCGAGAAGTGGCGGCGGACGCATGCCGTCCTGGCCGCGCTCAGCCCGCGAGGGCGGCAGGTCGTCCTCCCCGACGTCGGGCACCTGGTGCAGGTCGACCGGCCCGACGTCGTCGCCCAGGCGGTGCGCGACCTGTGAAACCGCTCGTGCTCGTCCTGATCGCGTTGCTCGCGCTGTTCGCGGGCTCGTGCGGCGATCCGGTGCGCAAGGTGTCGGAGAGCTCGCTGCTCAACGCCACCGCCAAGGGCACGGCCGACGAACTGCGCGGCATCGGGTACGCCGTCCGCTCGCGCATGAACTGCCGGACCCTGTCGGCGGACACGCTGTCGGTCGTCCGGGTGCGATGCGTCGGCCGTACGGTCCGCGGCGAGCCGGTCCGGGTGGACGCCGTCGCCTACGAGGCCGGCTCCGCCCACCCGCGCCAGGATTATGTGATCACCGTGAGCGGCCGTGAGGTCGTCCGCCGGCCGTGCCTCGGCCAGGGCTGTCTGGACCCCGAATGACGGGCCGGGCCGAGGGACGCGACGGCGGGCGCGCTGAGCGGCGGATCGCGACCCGGCTCAACGGGTCGGCCGGGAGGAAGTCCGACGGACAACCGGGGAGGCAGACGGACGGGCCGACCGGGAGACCGGCCGAGGGAGCGACCGGAAGGAAGATCACGGAGGTGGTCGAGAGGCGGGCCGACGGAGCGGCCGGGAGGAAGACCACGAAGGTGGCCGAGGGACGGGCGGACGCCCGCGCCGAGGGGCCGCGGATCGCGGTGGACGCGATGGGCGGCGACCACGGACCGGAGGAGATCGTGGCCGGTGCCGTCGCCGCTGTTCGCGAACACGGCGTCCGGCTCGTGCTCGTCGGGCAGGCCCGCCGCGTCCGGGATCTGCTGCGCGAGCACGACGCGCTCGGTGAGGTCCCGATCGCGCACGCCGAGGACGCCCTGGCCATGGACGAGGGAGCGCTGGCCGGGTGGCGGCGGCCCCGCTCCTCCGTGGCGGTCGCCTGCCACCTGATCCGCCGGGGCCACGCCGCCGCGCTCGTGTCGGCCGGGTCCACCGGCGGGGTCGTCGCGACCTCCCGGCTGCGCCTGCGCGGACAGCCCGGCGTCATGCGCCCGGCGCTCGCGGTGGTGCTGCCCACCCGCCCGCGCCCCACGGTGCTCCTGGACGCCGGCGCCACGGCCGACGCCAAGCCGGAGATGCTCGTCCAGTTCGCCACGCTCGGCACCGCGTACGCGCGGATCAGGCTCGGCGTCGAATCTCCACGCGTGGGACTGCTGACGATCGGCGAGGAGGCGGGCAAGGGCAACAAGCTGACCCGCCGCGCGCACGAACTGCTGTCCGGGGACGTGCCGGGCGTCCAGTTCGTCGGCAACGTCGAAGGCACCGACCTGCTGACCGGCGCGGTGGACGTCGTGGTCACCGACGGGTTCACCGGGAACATCGCGCTCAAGACCGTCGAGGGCGCCGTACGGCTGGCGGTCACGGAGATGCGCACGGCGATCGGCTCCGCCCGGCTCTCGCGCGTGGCCGCGCTGCTGCAGCGCCGGCAACTGCGCGGGCTGCGCGACCGCCTGGACCCCGAGACGCACGGCGGCGGCGTGCTCCTCGGCCTGAACGGCACCGTCGTCATCGCGCACGGCGCCTCGCGGGCCACCGGCGTCGCGGCCGCGTGCGTCCTCGCCCGCGACCTGGCGGCCGGCCGGATCGTCGAGCAGATCGGCGAGGGCCTGGCCGCCGCCCGCCCGCACCGGTTCCCCCGCCGCGGCCACGGCGAGCCCGACGCCGAGGAGCCCTGACCGGAGCGACGAGGCGACGAGCGAGCGAGAGGCCGGGGGTGGGCCCCCTTCCTAGAATGGGGTTCTAGAGGGTAAGCAGGACCCATGGATCGCCCCTTTGACATCGTGCTGTTCGGCGCCACCGGGTTCACCGGGGCGCTCACCGCCGAATACCTCGCCGCGCACGCGACCGGGACGTGGGCCATCGCCGGGCGGAACCCCGCGAAGCTCCGGGCGCTGAGCGACCGGCTCGGGCTCGACGTGCCGCTGCTGCGTGCCGACGTGTCCGACGCCTCCTCCCTGCGGGAGATCGCCTCGTCCGCCCGGGTGGTGATCAGCACGGTCGGCCCGTACGTCACGTACGGTGAGCCGCTCGTGGCCGCCTGCGCCGAGGCCGGCACGGACTATGTCGACCTCACCGGGGAGCCGGAGTTCGTCGACCTGATGTACCTCCGGTACCACGCGCGGGCCGCCGAGACCGGGGCGCGGATCGTGCACGCCTGCGGGTTCGACTCGGTGCCGCACGACCTCGGCGTCTACTTCACCGTCCAGCGGCTGCCCGAGGGCGTCCCGTTGCGGGTGCGCGGATACGTCCAGGCGAGCGGCGTGCCCTCCAGCGGCACGATCCACTCCGCGATCACCGCGGCGGCGCACTTCCGTACGGCGGCGAAGATCCACCGGGAACGGCGGCAGGCGGAGCCTCCCCTGGCGGATCGCCGGGTCCGCGCCGTTCAGGGCCGGCCGCACCGCAACGGCGGGCTCGGCGCCTGGGCGCTGCCGTTGCCGACCATCGACCCCGATGTCGTACGGCGCTCGGCGGCGGCCCTGGACCGCTACGGTCCCGACTTCGCCTACGGCCACTTCGGTGCGGTGCGGCACCTGGCGTCCGCCGTCGGCCTGGCCGCCGGGGCGGCGGGCGTCGCGACGGTCGCCCAGGTCGGGCCCGTACGCGACCGGCTGCTCGATCGGTTCACGCCCGGGGACGGCCCCTCCCCCGAGAGGCGCGCCAAGAGCTGGTTCAGCGTGCACTTCGCCGGCGAGGGCGGCGGCCGGAAGGTCGTCACGAAGGTGTCCGGCGGGGATCCCGGCTATGAGGAGACCGCGAAGATGCTCGCCGAGTCGGCGCTGTGCCTGGCCTTCGACGACCTGCCCGAGACGGCGGGCCAGGTCACCACGGCCCAGGCGATGGGCGACGCGCTCCTCGCCCGGCTCCAGAAGGCCGGCCTGGAGTTCACGGTGGTCGGCTCGACCGGGTGACGCGAAGGTAATTCGGATGGGGCTGGGGCCGGTCGCCGATAGGCTGAGTGGACCGTGCAGCCTGAGCTGCCGAAGCCGTACTCACCGAGGATCTTGATGTCCGACCCGCAGCACGTTCTCGCCGCCCGCGTCCAGGCCGCTCTCGGAGCGGCGTTCGGAGAGCCCGACGCCGACCCGGTGATCCGCCCGTCGCAGTTCGCCGACTTCCAGGCGAACGTCGCGCTCCCGCTCGCCAAGAAGCTGGGCCGAAAGCCGCGCGACATCGCGACCGAGATCGTGGCGCACCTCGACGTGTCCGACGTCTGCGAGAAGGTCGAGATCAGCGGGCCGGGGTTCATCAACCTCACGCTCGGCGCCGGCTGGATCGCCGGGCAGGCCCAGGCGATGTACGGCGACGAGCGGCTGGCCGTCGAGAAGACCGGCGCGCCGCAGACGACGATCGTGGAGTACTCCTCTCCGAACATCGCCAAGGAGATGCACGTCGGCCACCTGCGGACCACGATCGTCGGCGACGCGATCGCGCGGGTGCTGGAGTTCGCCGGGCACCAGGTGATCCGGGACAACCACGTCGGTGACTGGGGCACGCCGTACGGCATGCTGATCGAGCTCCTGCTCGACGTCGGTGAGGGCTCAGCGGAGGCCAAGCTCCTCGAGACGGACCCGAACGCCTTCTACCAGGCGGCCCGGGAGCGGTTCGGCTCCGAGCCGGAGTTCGCCCAGCGGTCGCGGGAGCGGGTCGTGAAGCTCCAGGCCCACGATCCGGACACCATCCGGCACTGGGAGCGGCTGGTCGAGCTGTCGAAGATCTACCTCCACAAGGTCTACGGTCGGCTCGGCGTCACGCTGACCGACGACGACATCCGGGGCGAGAGCTTCTACGACGACATGCTCGGTGACATCGCCGAGGAGCTGAAGGCCAAGGGCCTGGGAGTGATCAGCGACGGTGCGCTGTGCGTGTTCCCGCCCGGGTTCACCGGCCGGGACGGCGACCCGCTGCCGGTGATCATTCGCAAGAGCGACGGCGGCTACAACTACTCCACCTCCGACCTGGCCACGATCCGGTACCGCGTCGACAAGATCAACGTCGACCGGATGATCTACGTGGTCGGCAGCCAGCAGGCGCTGCACTTCCAGATGGTGTTCGCGGTGGCCCGGATGGCGGGCTGGCTGCCGGACGAGGTGAGCGCCGAGCACGCCCAGATCGGCAGCGTGCTGGGCCCGGACGGGAAGATCTTCCGGACTCGGAGCGGCAAGTCGGTCAAGCTGACCGAGCTGCTGGACGAGGCCGTCGAGCGGGCGGGCGTTGCGTTCGACGAGGTCCCGCACGACGAGCCGTTCGACGAGGAGACCCGGCGGCAGGTCGTCGAGGCGGTCGGCATGGGCGCGGTGAAGTACGCCGACCTGTCGACGGCGCGCGGCAGCGAGTACGTCTTCGACTTCGATCGGATGATCTCCTTCCGGGGCAACACCGGCCCGTACCTCCAGTACGCCACGGCGCGGATCCGGTCGATCTTCCGCAAGGGCGGCGTGGCCCCCGAGGAGGCGACCGGGCCGATCGCGCTCGGCCATGAGGCCGAGCGGGCGCTCGCCCTGCACCTGCTGGGCTTCGGCGCCGCCGTCCACCAGACCGGCGAGACCGCCGAGCCGCACCGGCTCTGCGCCTACCTCTTCGAGCTGGCCTCGGCCTACACCACGTTCTACGAGAACTGCCCGGTGCTGAAGGCCCCCGACGAGGCCACGAAGGCGTCCCGGCTGGCCCTGTGCGCGCTGACCCTGCGCACGCTGGTCAAGGGCCTGGAGCTGCTCGGCGTGGCCACGCCGGAGCGCATGTAGCCCTGTTCGATCACGCTTTCAGCGCGGGAGCGGGTGCCGAACGCGCCCGCTCCCGCGCGTTTTCTGCGGAACGCGCAGAGGCCCCCGTACGTCGCATATCCGGCGGATACAGTGCCGGGGGTCTGATCAAGGAGGCGGCGTGAGCGACTGGGCCGACTATCGGCAGGACCGTCAGATCCGCGGCCTGCAAGAAGAGGTCAACGCCGCCTACCAGTACGCGGACCACAGGTCGCGGACGCTGCAGTCGAAGCTGTCGCAGGTCCAGGGCACGCTCGAGCGGCGGATCGACCGGCTCGCCCGGTCGTTCGACGCCTTCGTCGAGCTGTCGGACCTTCGTATGGAGCTCGCGACTTTCGACCGGGAGTCCGCCATCCGCGCCGACACCCGGCGGCTGCTGCGGGAGATCACCGACCCGTCCGGCCTGGACCTGGCGGACTGCCCCGGCTACTGGCTCGGACCGGCCGCCGAGGCACTGCACGCCCTGCTCCGCGGCGACGAGGTGGCCGCCGAGTCGCACGCCGCCGAGGCGACCCGCCGCGACGAGGAGCGGACGGCGCTGTTCCTGACGCTGGCCCTCGCGGTGGCGGGCCGAAACTCGCTGGTCACGCCCTGGCTGGCACGGGCCCTGCCGGCCCTCGAAACGACGGTCACCCGGGTGCGGCGGCTGCTGTGGACGGCCTGTGCCGAGGGCGTCTTCGGCGAGACGGGACGGTCCCACATCGAGCAGCGGCTGGCCGAGTTCGTCGACGGTCTCCCGGCCAAGGCGGCCGACGCGGAGGGTGCGCGCTGGCGCGAGAAGATCGCCTCCGAGGGGAGCGGCCGGGCGGAGACCTCCTGGCTGCCGCGGGTCCTGCAGTCCGAGGCGGCGCTGACCGAGCCGCCCGCGTACGCCGCCCGCCTCGCCCGCCTGCGGACCCGCCTCGAAGAGGCCCTTCCCGCGGCCGAGCCCCCCGCCGAGACGGCGGACGCCGTCCCGGAGGAGCTCGGCGCGCTGCTGACCGGGCTCGTCGACGAGGGCAGCCCCGACGAGGCGCCCCTGCTCGCCCGGGCCCGCGAGCTGCGGCAGATCATCGAGAACGGCGCGGCGACAACGCCGAAGGCGTGGGACGCCCCGGGAGGGGAGACCCTCGAGCTGCTGCGCGGCGACATGTTCGAGAAGAGCACGCCGGCCCGGCGCCTGCTCGCCCTGCGGGCCGGGCGCCGCTGGATCGCCGCGGCAGCCGAGGATCTGGCGGAGAAGGCGTCCCGTCAGGCCCCGGAGCGCCTTCGGGTCCGGGTCGGCGGCTATTACCTGTCGATCGGCCCCGACGGGCCGGACTCGACGGCGGAGATGGAGGCCGGGGTCGACGCCCAGTACGCCACCAACCCCCTCGCCGAGCGGGCCGGTCTGATCCTGGCCGGTGCCGGCGTCGTTCTCCTGGCCGTCACGATCCCCCTCGGGCTCGGCGCCCTCCCGGTCCTGCCCGGGGTGGTGACCGTCGGCGGGGCGGTCCTCTGGCTGGTGCAGCGGCACGCCCGCCGGGTGGCCGCCCAGGCCGCGGTCCGGGAGAAGGCCCGGATCATCCGCGAGGCCGGACAGATCACCGAGGCGATCCGGGAACATCGCTCCCGGTATGAGACTCTCGCCACGTCCGCCGCGAAAGACCGGGACGCGGTTCTTACCATCGTGGACTAGGGGTATGCCTTCCTCCGAGGAAGGTGGGACGAACACCCCCGGAGGCTTTGCATGGGCAGGGACGTGGCGGCGATCGCCATCACCAAGGAGGACCGGCGGCGTTACCGGGAGAAGGTCCGACGCTGTCTGGAAGCCCTGTCGACGATGCTGCGCGACTCGCGGTTCGAGGACGACCGGGCCTCCATCGGCATGGAGGTCGAGCTCAATCTCGTCGACGAAACCGGCCGGCCCGCGATGCGCAACGCGGCCGTGCTCGAGTCCATCGCCGATCCCGGCGCCTGGGCGACCGAGCTCGCGCAGTTCAACATCGAGATCAACATGCCGCCCACCTCGCTGGCCGGCAAGTCGCTCGCGATGCTCGAGCAGAGCATCCGCGACAATCTCAACCACGCCGACGGGCGGGCGCGCGAGGTGGGCGCCCGGCTGGCGATGATCGGCATCCTCCCGACGCTGCGGGAGTCCGACGTCGGCGAGGCAGCCCTGTCGGCGAACCCGCGGTACAGGCTCCTCAACGAGCAGGTCCTCGCGGCCCGCGGCGAAAGCCTCCACCTGGAGATCGACGGGGTCGAGCAGCTCAGCGCGTCCGCCGACTGCATCGTGCCCGAGGCGGCCTGCACGAGCGTCCAGTTCCACCTGCAGGTCGGACCGGACGACTTCGCGGCGTCCTGGAACGCCGCCCAGGCCATCGCCGGGGTCCAGGTGGCGCTCGGCGCGAACTCACCGTTCCTGTTCGGCCGGGAGCTGTGGCGGGAGACCCGCCTCCCGCTGTTCGAGCAGGCGACCGACACGCGGTCCGAGGAGCTCAAGGTCCAGGGCGTACGGCCCCGCGTCTGGTTCGGCGAACGCTGGATCGACTCGGCCTTCGACCTGTTCGAGGAGAACGCGCGCTACTTCTCCGCGCTGCTGCCGATATGCGAGGACGAGGATCCGCAGGCGGCGCTGGCCCGCGGCGAGATCCCCGAGCTGGCCGAGCTCTCACTGCACAACGGCACGATCTACCGCTGGAACCGCCCGGTGTACGCCGCCGTCGACGGCCGCCCGCACCTGCGCGTGGAGAACCGCATCCTGCCCGCCGGCCCGACCGTCGCCGACACCATGGCCAACGCGGCCTTCTACTACGGCCTCGTACGGGCCCTGGCGGAGGAGGAGCATCCGGTCTGGGAGCGGATGCCGTTCGCCGCAGCGGCCGACAACGCCCGCCGGGGCGCGCGGCACGGCCTCGCCGCCCGAGTCTTCTGGCCCGGGGTCGGCGAGGTGCCGGTCACCGAACTCGTCCTGCGGCACCTGCTCCCGCAGGCCGTCACCGGCCTCGACCGGTGGGGCGTCGACACGATCGTCCGCGACCGGCTTCTCGGCATCGTCGAACGGCGATGCAAGACCGGCCGGAACGGCGCGACGTGGCAGACGGAGACCGTCCGCGCGGCCGACGCCGACCGCGAGGAGGCGCTGCGGCTCATGACGTGCCGCTACATCGACCGCATGCACACCAACGCCCCGGTGCACACCTGGCCTGTGGGAGCCTACTGAAGGTAGCCCTCGACCTCGCCCTCCGGCCTGGACTCGGCGGCCTCGGGGTCCTCCCCGGCGTCGCGCCGCGCCCGACGCTGGCGCAGGAGGTCCCAGCACTGGTCGAGCTGCACTTCGAGTGAGCGCAGCCGCTGGTGCTCCTCCGTCGCGGTCAGGTCCCCCTTCTGCAGCCGTTCGCGGAGCGTGTGCTCCTCGTCCACAAGCTCGTTGATATGACCGAGAATCTCGTTGTCCTGCATCCCTGGATCACCTCTCGACGACAGTTTGTCAGTTCCGCGTCGCGAGCGGCATTCGGCCTGGGCACGCCGGGCTCGGTCCCGCCCGGCAGCGATGATCGTCGATTGTCCATGGGTCCCTCACGTCGGGCGGGGCGGCGTCCGGACGGGCACGCGCCGGAGCCATCACCGCCTCGGCGAGGGCTCCGGCTTAGGGCGCGTCCGGTGGATCTACGTCCGGCTGCGCGGTGCCCAGAGCACGCCCCAGCCGTCACAGCGGATTGCGGTTCCCGACGAGCCCGTTGAGGAACCCGCCCGCCCGCTCGGACGCCGGTCCGCCGACGGCAGCGGTCTCCGGTGGCGGTGCCGGTGCCTTGGCGGCGGCCTTCGCGGTGCTCTTCGGTTTCGCCTTCGCCGTCCTGGCCTTCGCGGTCGTCGTCTTCTTCGCGGTGGCCTTCTTCGCCGCCGTGCTCTTGGCCGCCGGTTTCTTCGCCGCGGTGGTCTTGGTGGCGGTCGTCGCCCTCCTGGCCGTGGTCCGAGGCTGCGCCGCGGCCGGCATCTTCATCGCCGACATCGACTTCGCGGCCGTGGTGAGCGACTCGGCGGCGGTCATCATGGCCTTGGTGGCGGTGTTCATCGCCTTCAGGGCGGTGTTCATCGCCTGAGCCGAGCTGGTGGCCTTGCCCGCCGCCGCCGTCATCTTCGACGCCGCCGACGAGACCTTGGTGGCCGCGGACGACACCTTCGTCGCGGCGGCGGCCGGAGTGATCGAACTCTTGGACGTGGTCTTCTTCGCCATCGCGCTCTTGGCGGACGGCTTCTTGGCGGCGGTGGTCTTCTTCGCGCCGGTCTTCGCTGTGCGGCTCGAGCTCGCCGTGGAACGGCGGGCGGTCGACCGCGTCGTGGTCTTCGTGGGCACTGATCCATCCCCCCGTGTTGATCAGTTTCGGAGGGATGCATTCCACAATTGACGACGATCTACACACCGCCTGGACACCGGACGGCCTTTGTTTCCCCAAATGTGGACAGCCACGGAAAGTCGGGAGGCGTCCGCCATACCGGCAGACGCCTCCCACCGATCAGCGACCGTACTTAACGATCACGTCGGCCTTGTCGGCGTAATCGCCACTGGCGGGGACGCTAAGGGTACCGACGCCCCACACGGAGGTCGACCCCTTCACCTGAGCGAGCGCGCCGAGCCGCGTCGTGTACCCGGCGCGCTGCGGCAGCGCGACCGGGCTCCAGCGGCCGGCGTGGTAGCGCAGGAGCCGGGTGTCGTCCGCGACCGCCCACAGACCCTTCGAGCCGTCCGAGACGAGAGCGCCGATGCGCCCGACCCCGGCTACGGGCGTCGCGGTCGTCCACTTCTTGCCGTTCCAGTGCAGGGTCACGCCACGCTCCGACACCGATCCGGACACCCAGACGTCCTTGGCACCGAGAGGTCGGAGGCTGCTGAAGCCGGCGTCATCGGTGCGGGTCAGCACCGTCTTCCACTTCTTGCCGTTCCAGTGCATCACGGCCGGTTCGGTCTGCGTCTTCGCTGAAACGTAGCCGATCGCCCAGACGTCGCGGCTCGAAACCGCGCTGACGCCCGTCACCCATCCGGGCACGGAGACGGACTTCCAGCGCTTGCCGTCGAAGTGCAGCGCATGGCCCGCCCCGAAGCCGTACGAGCCCATGCCCAGCAGCCAGACGTCCTTCTTGCCGAGTGCCGCGATCGCGTCACCCCCCGGCTCGAAGGTCCGATGGCCGGGGGCGGTGTGCCACTTCTTACCGTCCCAGTGCAGTGCGTAGGCCTTCTCGTGGGCGTCCGTACCGGTGACCCAGACGTTCGTGCTCGACGAGGCGGCCACGTGGTCGAGGTAGATCCCCTTGACCGCGGAGGGGACCGCCAGCGTCTTCCACTTCTTGCCGTTCCAGTGGCGGACGAGCGCGCGGTTCTTGTTCCCGGATTCGTCGGAGCCGACGGCCCAGACGTCCTTGGCGTTGATGGCCGCGACGGCGCGGAGTGTGGCGTTCGCGTGGGTGCCCGCGATCCGCCAGCCGGTCGCGGCGGTCGCCGACGAGGCGAAGGCGGCCGTGAGTGCCGTGGTCGTACCGACCACGGCAAGAGAGCGTCGCATTACACCTTCCGATGCGGGGGGAGAGTCAGATCAGGCTCCGCGAATGAGCCATAGGGCCACGCGGCATTCGGCGTGGCCCAGATAACCAAGCACACAAACCACGCGAACAGGAGATTTCGCCATTTTCGGCAGGTCACTAACCGGGTTTGCGCACAGAGTGCCAAGCAAGTGCTTGGTATAACTAGATCATGGGACTGCTGGACGGGCTTCGGGTGCTGGATCTGACGATGTGGCGGCCCGGGCCGTACGCCACGCAGCTGCTGGCCCAGCTCGGCGCGGAGGTGCTGAAGGTCGAACCGCCGGGCGGCGAGCCGATGCGGGCGTTCCGCGGCCACTTCGACCTGCTCAACCGGCACAAGCGCAGCGTCATGATCGATCTCAAGGCCGACGCCGCGCGGTGCCTGGAGCTGGCCGCGGAGGCGGACGTCTTCGTCGAGGGCTATCGGCCCGGCGTCGCCGACCGGCTCGGCGTGGGCTACGAGGCGGTTCGCGCGGTGAACCCGCGCATCGTCTACTGCTCGATCTCCGGGTACGGCGCGAGCGGCCCGCTCGCCTCGCTGCCGGGGCATGACGTCAACTACCGCGCGTACGCGGGCACCGCCCCGCCGAACGACGGCGGGCACGAGTTTCCCGTCGCGGACATGGCCGCGGCGACGATGGCCGCCTTCGCGATCCTGGCCGCGTGTCACAAGGGCCGGGGCGAGCGCATCGATCTCGGCATGGCCGACGTTCTGGCGAACTGGATGGGCACCCTCCCGGTGCCCGGCACCTCCAAGTCCGGCAGGCCCGTGCCGGGATACGGCGCCTACCCGGCACGGGACGGCGGGAGGATCGGCCTCGGAGTCGTGTCGGAGGACCGGCTGTGGGCGGCCACCTGCCAGGCCCTTGGGCTCGACCACCACGCCGGCCTGAGCTTCCCCGAGCGACTGGCCCGGGCGGAGGAGCTCGACCGGGACGTCGCCGAGCGGATCGCCGCGCTGCCCCGGGACACCGCGGTCACCCGGCTGACGGCCGCCGGCGCGCCGGTCGCGCCCGTCCTGTCGCCCGCCGAGATGCGGACCGTCGACCACTTTCAGCAGCGCGGCGTCCTCGACGGCAGTCCCGTACGGACGCTGCACGATCCGCCGCTGCCGCCCGGCCGGGCACCGGACCTCGACGACGCCGACGGCTGGTCGGGTACGGATCCGGGCCGGCACGCGCCCGACCGCCCGTACGAGCGTTCGCCGGACGAATAAACAGTCCGTTTTGTCCCGGCTGGATGGCATCCTTGGTGCGTGCAGAATCAGCAGGGGGTCAGCGCCGTTCTGGCCGGGCGGGCCGATGAGCTCGCCTTCCTCGACAGAGCCCTGCGTGAAGTGCCGACCGCCCTGCTCGTCGGCGGCGAGGCGGGCGTCGGCAAGAGCCGGCTCATCCGGGAGTTCCTGGACGCGCACCCCGGCGTACGGACGTTCGTCGGCGGCTGCCTCCAGATCAGCGCCGAGGGCCTGCCGTTCGCTCCGTTCAGCGCCGTGCTGCGCCGGATGGTCCGGGAGATCGGCGTGGAGGGCATCGCCGCGCTGCTGCCCGGCGGGACACCGGCCGGGCTGGCCCGGCTGCTGCCGGAGTTCGGCGAGCCGGACACCGAGACCGGTACGGCGGAGGCGCGCATCCGCCTGTTCGACCACATCCTGCTGCTCTTCGAACGGCTGACCGCGGACGAGCCGGCCGTCCTGGTCATCGAGGACGTGCACTGGGCGGAACGATCCACCCGCGACCTGCTCAGCTACCTGATCCGCAACATCCCGTCCGGGCTGCTGGTGATCGTTACCTACCGGTCCGACGAACTGCACCGCGATCATCCGCTCCGCCCGCTGCTCGCCGAGCTGAACCGCGCCGACTGGGTCCGGCGGCTCGACCTGGACCGCCTGCCCCGCCGTGCCGTCGCCGAGCAGGCCCGCGACATCCTCGGCCGCGACCTCGACCAGCGGACCCTCGACGCCGTGTACGAGCGGAGCGAGGGCAACCCGCTGTTCGTCGAGGCCCTGCTGGACTGCAACGACCGGATCAACGGCGAACTGCCCGAGTCGCTGCGCGACCTCATCCTCGGCAGCGTACGGAAGCTGCCGGAGGAGACCCAGGACATCCTGCGCGTCACCAGCGCGGGCGGCGACCGCGTCGAGCACGCGCTGCTCGCCTCGGTGACGGGCCTGGACGACGGCGCGCTGTCCCGGGTGCTGCGGCCCGCCGTGGCCGCGAACGTCCTGGTCGTGGACGGCGAGGCGTACGGTTTCCGGCACGCGCTGATGCGCGAGGCCGTCCACGGCGACCTGCTGCCCGGCGAGCACACCCGCACCCACACGCGGTTCGCCGAGGCGCTGGAGAAGAATCCGTCGCTGGTCCCGATGGGCCGCGCGGCGGCCGAGCTCGCCCACCACTGGTACTCCGCGCACGACGCCACCTGGGCGCTGGTCAGCGCCTGGAAGGCCGCGCAGGTCGCCAAGGAGGCGACCGCGTACACCGAGTGCCTGCGCATGCTCGACCGCGTCCTCGAGCTGTGGGACAAGGTGCCGGACGCGGCGGAGCGGCTCGGGGTCGATCACATCGGGGTCCTGGAGATGGCGATCGACGCCTCCGACCTGGCGGGCGAGACCGAACGCGGCGTCGCCTTCGCCAAGGCGGCGCTGAAGGAGGTCGACGATCCGATCCGGGCCGCCGGCGTCCTGGAGTACCGCGGCCGGCTCAGGATCCGCCTCGGCCATCCGAAGGCGCTCGACGACCTGCGGGAGGCGGCGCGGCTGGTGCCCGCCGACCCGCCCAGCGTGGCGCGGGCTCGCGTGCTGTCGACCCTCGCCCAGCAGCTGTATCTGCTGCCGACCGGACTGGAGGAGGGGCGGGCGCTCGCCGTCGACGCCCTCACCACGGCCCGCGCGGTCGGCGACGCGACGGTCGAGGCGCACGCGCTGACGACGATCGCCGGCTGTGACTTCTCCGAGGACGACGGCGAACGCCATCTCGCCGAGCTGGCCAAGGCCGAGGCGGTGTACCTGCGGGGCGGTTCGGACGACTCGGCGATGCTGCGCATCGCCACGAACGAGTCCCACGTGCTCGAGGGCCTCGGTGAGCACGAGCGGGCCATCGAGGTCGCGCGGCGCGGCGTCGCACTCGCCGGCAAGAGCGGCGTGGCGCGCACCTCCGGGGCGTTCCTGAGCATCAACCTGGCCGAGCCGCTGGTGTCGCTGGGCCGCTGGGACGAGGCCCTCGAAGTCACCGAGCACGCACTGGAGTTGTCCCCACCGCCCCTGACCCGAGTTTCGCTGCAGTACATCATCGGCGTGATCGCGGTGGCGCGCGGCGACCTCGACGCCGCCGCCCGCGCCGTGAGCACCCTGGACGCGGTGCTCGCCCCGACCTTCTCCCGCACGCAGGAGCTGTTCCCCTCCGAGGGACTGCGGATCGACCTGCGGGTCGCCGAGGGCGACCTGTCCGGAGCGCTCGACGCCGTCGAGCAGGTGCTGGAGCTGCAGCCGTCGGTCAACGCACGCTACGGCCTGCCGTTGCTGTGCTCCGCCGCTCGGGCGTGCGTGGAGGCGGGCGGCGAGCGCGCCGCCGGACTGCTGACCCGGATCCGGGCGGCCGCCGAGAAGACCTCCGGGGGCGGCCGGGTCCAGCAGGCGTACGCGCTGCTCTTCGAGGCCGAGGCGGCCCGCGCCGAAGGCGTGCTCGACCGGGAGACGTGGGCGGCCGCCGCGGACGCGTTCGAAGCCCTCAAGCAGCCCTATCCCCTGGCGTACGCGCTGCTGCGGACCGCCGAGGCGAACGACCCGCACGACGCCGGGGCCCGGGAGGACACGACCGCGCGGCTGCGGCAGGCCGCCGAGATCGCCGAGGGCCTCGGCGCCCGGCCGCTCCTCGAGCGGATCGAGGCGCACGCCCGGCGGTCCAGGATCGCCCTCGGCGGGCGGACCGGCACGTCCACACTCGGACTGACCCCGCGCGAGCTGGAGGTGCTCCGGCTCGTCGCGGAGGGGCGCAGCAACCGGGAGATCGCCGGCCGGCTGTTCATCTCCGCGAAGACGGCCAGCGTCCACGTGTCCAACATCCTGGCGAAGCTGCAGGTCGGCAGCCGTGGCGAGGCCGCGGCCGCCGCCCACCGACTCGGCCTCGTCTAAGTCCCCATACAGGGCTTAGTCTCGGGAAGCGCCTGGTAGGCGGGCCGGTAAGCCTCGGATAGGACATTCACCCGATGTGCCGGATCCCGTCTTAGACCGAGTCTTAATGGTGTCAGCCACTCACACAGGAGGACACCATGCACCCCGACATCTCGTACGCGCTGATCACCGAGCGTACGCGGGAGTTGCGGGAGACGGCGCGGGAACGTCGGCTCCTTCACCTCCCCCGCGGGCGGCGCCTGTCCCTTCGGACACCGCGGCCGCGCGGCACTTCGGCCTGAGATCCCGACATGCGTGGCATTCTGGACGGCGTGCGCGCACGTGAGGTGAGCCCCGCGTTCGTGGGCCGACAGCCAGAGCTCTCCGTCCTGGCCGACGCCCTGCGACGGGCGACGGCCGGGACGCCCGGCGCCGTACTGATCGGCGGCGAGGCGGGCGGCGGCAAGACCCGGCTGGTCGGGGAGTTCGCCGACCGGATCGCCGGTGAGGCACTGATCCTCACCGGCGCCTGCCTGCAGCTCAGCACCGTCGGCTTCCCGTACGCCCCGTTCACCGCCGCGCTCCGCCAGCTCGTCCGCGAGGTAGGCGCGGCGGAGATCGCCGCGCTGATGCCACACGATGGCGCACGCGACCTGGCCCGGCTGCTTCCCGAGTTCGGCGAACCGGCGGCCGACCCCGATCCGGACAGCGCCCGGGTACGGCTGTTCGAGCAGATGCTCGTCCTCTTGGAACGGCTCGCCGAACGCCGCCCGCTGGCGCTGATCATCGAGGACGCCCACTGGGCCGACCGGTCCACCCGCGACCTGCTGATCTTCCTGCTGCGCAGCCTGCGGCACGCCGCCGTCCTACTGATCATCACCTTCCGCTCCGACGAACTGCACCGGTCCCATCCCATGCGTCCCGTGATCGCGGAGCTGGAGCGCGTCGAGGGCGTGGTCCGGATCGACCTCCCCCGGTTGACGCGCGCGGAGACCGCCGGCCAGCTCGCCGGCATCCTCGGCGGCGAACCCGACTCGAGAGTCGTCGACGCGGTGTACGAGCGCAGCTCCGGCATCCCGCTGCTCGTCGAGGCGACCGCCGACTGTCCCGACTGCGGGATGCCGGAGTCGCTCCGCGACCTCGTCCTCGCGGGCGTGCGTCTGCTGTCCGAGGAGACACAGGACCTGCTGCACCTGGCCGCCGTCGCCGGCGTACGGTTCGGGCACGCGCTGCTCGCCGCCGTCTCCGGGCTCGACGACGCGGCGATGTCGTCCCTGCTACGACCCGCCGTGGACGGGAACATCCTGGTCATCGACGACCAGGCGTACGCCTTCCGGCACGCGCTCATCTGGGAGGCGATCCACGACGAGCTGCTTCCCGGCGAGCACTCGCGCTTTCACCAGCGGTTCGCCGAGGCGCTGGAGGCCGACCCCTCGCTGAGCGCCGGCGGGCGCTTCGCCGTCGAGGTGGCCATGCACTGGCACGGCGCACACGATCACGAGCGCGCCCTGCAGGCCGCCTGGCAGGCCGCCCGCGTGTCGGAGGCCGCGTTCGCGTACGCGGAGCAGCTGCAGATGCTCGAGCGGGTACTCGAGCTGTGGGAGCGGGTGCCGGACGCGGCGACCCGGATCGGCGTGGACCATGTCGGCGTGCTCCGGCGCGCCGCCCAGGCGGCCGGCGCCTCCGGCGAACCCGACCGCGGCCTCGCGTTCGTCCGCGCCGCCCTCGCCGAGGTCGATGAGGAGCACGACCCCGAGCAGGTCGCGTTGATCCTCCGGCGACGGGCACGGCTGAAGTTCGACCGAGGGCAGGCGGGCGCCCTCGACGACCTGCGACGAGCCCAGCGCCTGCTGCCGGAGGACTCCCCGGAGCGGGCGGCGGTGCTGGAACCTCTGAGCCGCATCCTGGTCCTGTTGGGCGATGAGGACGAGGCACGGCCGGTCATCGAGGAGTCCCTCACGCTCGCCGACCGCGTCGGTGACGACTGTGCCGCGGCCGAAGCGCTCAACAACCTCGCGATCGCGGAGGCGATCCACGGCCGCTTCGCCGAGGCGCTGGCCGCGCTGGAGCAGGCCGCCGCGCGGGCGGCTCACGCGCACGACGACGACGCCCGGCTCCGCTCGCACGTCAACACCCTCGACGTCCTCTTCATCAAGGGAGAGTACGAGGCGGCCATCGCCGCAGGACGGCGGACGCTGACGCTGGCCGAATCGCTCGGCCAGGCCCGTACGAAGGGGATCATCGCGGCCCACAACACATCCGACGCGCAAGTCGCGCTCGGCCGCTGGGACGAGGCGCTGGAGACCATCGAGGTCGCCGAGAAGGTGTCCCCCAGCCTGGGGCGGCTCTCTCAGCTGCTCCTCTGCCGCGCCGCGATCGCCATCGCCCGTGGTGACGGCGACGCGGCGGCCATGGTGGAGAGGCTCACCGCGCTCTCCGCCGCGGACGACCCCTATCCGCAACAGCTCCTCCCCCTCGCGCGGCTGAGCATCGAGTTGCGTCTCGCCGAGGGCGACGGCCCCGGCGCCGTCGCGGCGACCGTACGCGCCGTCACAGACCACGACATGGGCCGGGAGGCCCGGTACATCTGGCCGATCCTGGTCGCGGGCATGCGGGCCTGCGTCATGGAAGGTGACCGGGCGCTCGCCGACCGGCTCCGGGCGATCGCCGCGGCGAAGCCGGCGTACGGCCCGGTGATGGCGGCCTGGCGCACGACGTTCGACGCGGAGTCCGCCCTGGCCGACGGCACCGCGGACCGTACGGCGTGGGAGGCGGCGGCAACCGCGTGGGGCGAACTCGGCTCCCCGTACCCCCAGGCCCACGCGCTGCTCCGGACCGCCGAGGCCGCCATCGCCGACGGAGACCGCGACGCCGCGACCCGGCTGCTCTGCAACGCCGCCGACATCGCCGACCGGCTCAAGGCACGACCGCTACGCGCGGACATCGACCAGGTCGCCCGGCGCGCCCGGCTCCGCCTGGACCGCGGGCCCGGCGGTCAGACACCGCTCGGGCTGACGCCTCGCGAGCAGGAGGTGCTGCGCCTGCTGGCCGAGGGCCTCAGCAACCGGGAGATCGCCGCGAAGCTGTTCATCTCCGCCAAGACCGCCAGCGTCCACGTCTCCAACATCCTCACAAAACTGAACGTCTCAAGCCGCACCGAGGCCGCCGCCACCGCCCACCGCCTCCGCCTCAACCCTTGAGCGGCGGCGCTCGTCGACCGCACCGGTGGATCGGCCGCTGCGTGCGAGTCCCCTCGCCCAGGCACTGGTTCAGGCTGTTGACGATGGTGGCTTGCCGTCGGTGGTGACCCAGCTCGTTGGGACCGGCCGGTCGCGTTCGGGTCGGTGGGGGTGGACGCCGACGACGGCCAGCGGCGGCAGGCCGCCCAGTTCCGACAGTTCCCGCCATTGCTCCTGGGTCACCTCCAGGTACCGCAATCCGTTCAGCTCGGTCACCGTGGCGATGTCGGCGACGGATGCCGCCGCGATGTCCAGCGCCCACAGGTTGGGCACCGCACGGAGCGGCGCCAACTCGACGGGCCGCGCGCAGGTGACCGACAGCGAACGCAACTCCCGGTTTCGGGCCGGCGCCGTCAGGTCAGCCGACTCCACATCGAGTTCCAGATACTCCACCGGACGGTCACCGAGCGGGGTCAGGTCGGGCGAACCCTTGCTCGACAGCACCAGCGAACACACGTCGGGCACCGCGGCGAGGAACGCGCAATCCTCCACGGCGGACACCCGGACCTCCTGCACACGCGGACCGGCCTGCCCGGCCCGCGTGAGGGAGGGCCGGCCGTCGCTGTACCCGGTGTGTTCGCCGGGCAGATCCGGCAGGTCCGCGTCGATCCACAGGCTCTTGTCGTGACGGCGGTGGTCACCGCGTTCCAGCGCTTCCACCAGACGGCGCAGGAACGTGGTCACCGAATCGGTGACGTAGGTCGGACCCTCCGTGTAGTCGACTCCGACCGCGATGACCTGCCCGGGACGACCGTTCGGCCCGGGATCCATGTCCACGGCGAGCCAGTTGCCGCCGGTGTCGAACGCGAACCGGATCCAGCCCGGACGCAGCGGCGACCTCCGGACGGTGTTCGGGGGCTGGGTATCGAACACCGTCCGGCGCCAGGGTTCGCGCTGCCATTCCTGCGCGATTTCGAGCCACTCGTCATCCAGGTCGCCGATCTCGGCAAGGGGGAGCCACTCCTGCCGGTCGAACAGCGGGTTGACGAGGCCACCGTCACCGTCGGCGATGCCATACAGCGCGCGGAGATCCGGAGGCAGTGCGACGCCGAGTTCCTCCTCCACCGCGGAGAGGTCCTCCTCGCTCGCGGGCTCGGGGAGTTCCTCCTCGTACCCGAGGATCTGCGCCATCAGCCGCCGGTAGTGGTGGAAGAGCCGCACCGCCTCGTCCGGATCACCAGCGGGAACCGCAGACTCAGGCCCTTCCTGCTCGTCACCCCGATCGGGCGGCACGAAATCATCATCGATCACATAAAGGAACGGCGGCTTCTGCCGGGAGGATGTCGCCACGCCGCCGCAACCTAGCACCCTGCCCACCGAGAGTTCTCGGGGCCCGTCAGCCGTCTTGGCGGGTTCGTTGGAGGGTGAAGGTGTCGACCGGGGTGGTCTGGCCGTACAGGCCAGTGACGGCGTAGTAGGTCACGGCCATCGTCGTGCGGCCGCCGGGCCGGGTGCCCGGGTCGACGGAGAAGGCGACGAAGCCGTACGGGTTCACGCGGTCGCGGACCGCCGACCACGGTGCCGGTTCCGTCACGTAGATCGGGGTCTTCTTGCCGTTGGCGCCGGCCGGGCCGACACCGGTGATCACGTTGCACTGGGGTTTGTCGAAGAGCACGTCCGTCGACGGGATCGAGGTGCCGCCGCCACCGATGATCATGTGGACGGTTCCCTTGCCGGTGTCGACGACGTCGGTGCGGGTCTGCGCCGGGTCGGGCGTCATGGTGTCGTTGGAATCGTGGCCGCGGATCGGGTGGGACCGCTCGTAGTGATGTTCGTGACCGCAGACGACGACGTCGACGCCGTACTTGTCGAACAGCGGTAGCCATTCCTGGCGGATGCCGAGGTCGGCGCCGTTGCCGGGATGGTCGGCGGTGGAGATGGCGACCTGGTGCATCACGACGACGATCCAGTCGATGTTCTTGTTCGCGCGGGTGCGCGCGAGTTCGGCCTCCAGCCAGCGCCGCTGGGCGCCACCGGAGTAGCCGCGGACGTAGGAGTTGCCGGCGTCCTGGTACACGATGTCGTCGTTGGCCAGGCTCACCACACGGACGGACCCGACGGTGAACGCGTACCACAGGCCCCTGGTCTCGGCGTCGCCGCCGTTGCCGGGTAGCGCGAAGTAGGTCTGGTAGGCGGCGAAGCCGATCGGTCCGTTGCCGAGTTCGTTCTCGTGATTGCCGGCGGCGGGCATCCAGGGCCGGAACCGCGCGGACCGGGTCGTCATGTCGAACCAGTCCGACCAGGTACGGAGGCGGTCCGCGGCCAGGTTCGCGTAGCAGAGGTCACCGTTCATGAGGTGGAAGAGCGGCGCGACGCGTTCGACGGCGGTGGTCACGTCGCCCGCGTACGGCGAGCCGAGGTTGTCGTTGAGATAGATCTGCTTCTCGGTGATCTTCGGTGGCTTCGGGCCGTTCAGTTTCCCGACGGTGGGGGTGCCCTGGTCGCCGAAGCTGGTGAAGGTGAACGGCGCCCTGCCGCGCGGACCGGTCCGGAACGACCCGGGCTCCGGGGTCGCCCCGTCGTGAACCGCGGCGTACACGTAGTCGGTGTCGGGACGCAGCCGGCTCAGGCTCGCGTGGTGCGAGTAGATGGTCTGCCCGGACTGGCCGTCCTTGTAGAACGACGTCTCGGCCGCCACCTCGCGGCCGAAGCCGTCGGCCGGTGTGCCGAGCAGAACCTTCGGCCGCCGTACGGGCACCGAGGTCTGCCAGGACACGACGACCTCTCTGGCGGCGTCCTCGCCGAACTGCAGGTGCAGGCCGCTGACAGGCGGCATGCCCGACCCCGCAGGCCGGCTCCACAGCATCGGTGAGGCGGCCGCCGGCCGGACGCCCGTGACGGCGACGAGACCCGCCGCCGCGCCGGTACCCGCCGCTCCCAGGAGGCCACGTCGGCTCACCCCGCCCGGGAGACCCCTAGCCGTGCTCTGCTCGCCGTTGTCCGCGGCGTGCCCGCCGCCCGTCGATGTCGTCGTCATGGGGACAACTCTTCAGATCGGCACGGTCCGCCCGGTACCGGCGGACGGCGAACACTGCGCCACTGACCGCCACTGACGCGACGACCTGGCGGTTAACCCGGACAACCATTTTCGGCGGTCGGCTCACGTCTCCTCGGGCCAGGGCAGATGGCGTACGACGGAGTCGTTCAGCTGCTCGAGGTAGGCCGCCAGGTGCTCCAGGTCCCCTCCCGACCAGTCCGACAGGGCTTCACCGAGGAGCTCCGCTCGCCGCGCGCCGGCCAACCGTAGATGGCGGTGTCCGTCCTCGGTCAGCGCGACCCGGCGGATCCGCCGATCCAGGTCGTCGCGGACCCGGGCCACCAGGCCGTCCGCCGCCAGCCGGTCGACGACGCGCACGGCGCGTGCGCGGTCGACCAGGAGCATGGCGGCGACATCGGACACACTGGGCGGCGGCGGAGAACTGACCTCGATGAACCGCAGCACGCGGTACCCGGTCGGCGACACGTCATCGGGCAGGCCGCCCAGGAACCGGTCCCGGATCACCGGGCCGTACAGCCCGAAACGGCCATGTCGCAGAACCTGCACCGCGGAGTCCAGTCTGCGCACGAGCTCCGCTCGCTCATCCATGACGCCAGTGTCCTCGACGGCGAGCTTGCATCCGGTACCTGGGTACAGGCTTACCGTCGTCGCATGAAGCCGAACCAGGAGACGCGGACCGATGCGGACTGGGTGCCGCAGGCCTGCACGCTGCCGACGGCCGAGCGGCCGCTGCGGGTGGCCGAGTTCGATGAGCTGTTCGCCGAGGCGGTGACCGGGCTGGAGGAGGTCGAGCCGACCCGGATCCGGATGCGCTTGCGCCCCGAGAAGTCGGTCGCCGCCCGCACCGCCGAGCTCGCGGTACGGGAGACCGCGTGCTGCTCGTTCTTCACCTTCACGCTGACCGCCACCGGCGGCGATCTCGCCCTGGACATCACCGTCGGCGACGAGCATGCCGGGGTGCTGCGGGCGCTGGCCGCCCGTGCACGAGCCGGGGACGAGGCATGACCGACGCGATGGGGATGCGCAGCGGGCAGCTCGCGGCGGCCGCCGGAGTCAACCCGCAGACGTTGCGGTACTACGAGCGGCGTGGGCTGCTGCCCGAGCCGCGGCGCACGACCGGCGGGCACCGGCTGTACCCGCCGCAGGCGGTCACGCTGCTGCATGTGATCAAGGCGGCGCAGCGACTGGGATTCACCCTGGAGGAGGTCGCCGAACTGCTCCAGGCCCGTGGCCACCGCCGCCACGCCGCCGGGCTGTCCGAACGGGCACGCGTCAAGCTCGCCGAGGTGGAGGCCAGGATCGCCGACCTCACCGTCATCGCCGACACCCTACGGACGGCGCTCGCCGCCGGGTGCGACGACCTGATCACCTGCGCCGGCGAACCGTGCTGCCCGCTGCCACTGCCGTGATCGCCGATGCGCCGTACGTGGCCCCGGAGTCTTAGGGGTCATGAATGGCGTATAGGGTGACAGACGTCACATTCGCGGCCATACCGCTCATGCGGCGACGGGGGGTTCGCATATGGCCAAGATTCTGTTCGTGGTGACCGGAGCGAGTTACTGGACGCTCAAGGACGGCACCCGGCATCCGACCGGTTACTGGGCGGAGGAGTTCACCGCCCCGTACAGCGCGCTCACCGAGGCAGGCCACGAGATCGTGGTCGCCACCCCCGGTGGTGTGGTGCCGCACGTGGACGTCATGAGCCTGCGGCCCTCGATGGCCGGCAGTGAGCAGATCGCTCTGGAGGAAGAGGAGATCCTGCGATCAGCCGAAGAGCTGCGGCGGCCGATCGAGCTGGCGGACGTCCGCCTGGAAGACTTCGACGCGGTCTACTACCCCGGGGGCCACGGCCCCATGGAAGACCTGTGGGAAGACGCCGACTCGGGTCGGCTGCTGACCGCGGCCCTCGCCTCAGGCAAGCCCCTGGCCATCGTCTGCCATGCCCCGGTCGCGATGCTGGCCACTCGGCGGAAGGGAGTCTCACCTTTCGCCGGCTACCAGGTCACCGGCTTCACCAACGACGAAGAGGAGGGCGTCGGACTGGCTTCCAAAGCCAGGTGGCTGCTCGAGGACGAATTGGTCAAGCTGGGCGTCGACTTCACCCGCGGCGAGATCTGGAAGCCGTACACGGTCGTGGACCGCAACCTGTACACCGGCCAGAACCCCGCGTCCGCCGGGCCGCTGGCACAGGAAGTGCTCAAAGTCCTCGATTAGCGCGCCGTCCCCGCTCCTCAGAGCCCTGAGGAGCGGGGACGGCGCAGGACGGGATCAGGTCTCCGCCGTACGGTGTCGGGTCACTCCGGGACGCGGGCGACGCAGAAGACGGTCTGGCCGAACGGCGGGCGGACGAACCGCTCGATGAGGCGGGTGGTCGGCACGACCGTACGGTCGTAGATCTTGACGAGCTTCGGGTCGGGGTAGCCGGCGCCGCCCCGGCGGACCGCGGCCCACCAGGCGATGCCGCCGAGGAAGTTGATCGGCTTGAGCATGTCGATGCCGAGCCCGGCGCCCGTGACCGTCGCGGCCAGGGTCTTCGGCGTGTAGCGGGTCACGTGGCCGACCTTGCGGTCGAAGTCGCCGTACAGCTGCATGTAGCCGGGCACCCAGATGACGATGCGGCCGCCGGGCTCGACCACCGCGGCCAGGTCTTTCAGCGCCTGCACGTCGTCCTTGATGTGCTCCAGGACGTTCATCATGACGACGGTGTCGACCTTGCGCTTGATCTTGATCTCGGCGGGCAGCGCGAGGTCGAGCACCTCGACGTCGTCGTTGCCCTGGTAGCGCTTGTTCAGCTGCTCGACACAGTAGGGGTCGTTGTCACTCACGACGAGGTAGTCGAGGCGGCCCGCGAACTGCTCGGAGAAGTGGCCGAGGCCGGAGCCGACCTCCAGCAGTGACTTGCCGACGTGCGGGGCCACCGTGTCGTACTCGTACTGGCGGTAGTTCTTCGCCTCATCGCCGCCGAGGTGGTTCTCCAGCTGCCCCTCTCCGGCGGCGGGCTGATCATCACCTTCGAAGGTCTCGGTCGCCGGCTTGCCGCTGCCGAGCAGGCCGAGGAGGGAGCGTGCGATGGAATTCTTCTGCTCTGCTGGCATGCGATCACTCGCTGAAAGTCGACGACAGGCCCAGGTGGGTGAGAAGTCTATCCACAGCCGGTGCTCATGCTGCCACCGTGAACGACGCGCGTGGGTGGAATGCCCCGCCCCGGGACCGTGGTGGCCGGAAGGCCAAACCCTACGACAGCCGTGGCCATGAGCACATCGAGGTCGGACCATGGCCCGGGGCGGGAATCTGTGGGGGGCCGCCGCCCATGCCACATAGGTTCACGATAATCCGGATCGACCGCAAGATGGCTGTTTTCAGATGGTGAGTGCTCGATCGATCTGTGCGGCGGCGGCCTGGAGACGCGGGGCGCGGGCCTCGACCTTCGCCAGTCTCGCCGGGCTGCAGGAGACCGCGAGGGCCCCGACCGTCTTTCCGGACGCGTCGGTCACCGGGACGGCGGCGCACCCGGTGCCGAGGAGGTACTCCTCTCGGTCGACGGCGAGCGGGGAGCCGAGCCGGCGTTCGAGCTCGCCGCGATGGGTGATCGTGTGGGGCGTCAGGTCGATCAGCGGATGCCGGGCGAGATGGTCCCGCCGGGCCCGCGTGTCGAGCTGGGCCAGCACGCACTTGCCGATCGCGGTGGCGTGCGCCGTCTGGGCCAGGCCGATCGACAGGTCGACCCGGGGCGTCCGCGGGCCGTCCGCGATGTCGATGACGCGGAACTCCCCCTCCTCGTAGAGGCTGAGGTACGCCGCCACACCGAGCTCGTCACGGAGGGAGGTCAACGCGTCCCGGATCCGTACGAGCCGGTCCTGGGTGCGCCGGTCGTCCTGGAGCGAGTCGACCCGGTCGCCGAGGAGGTACGACCCGTCGCTCGTCCGTACGACGTATCCCTCATGGACGAGTGTGCGCAGCAGGTGATACGTCGTGGCCAGCGGCAGGCCGGCCTGACGGGCGAGCTGTTTCGCCGGTGCGCCGCCGGGGTGCGACGCCACCGCCTCCAGGAGATGCAGCGCGCGCTGCACCGAGACGATGAGGGTTGGCCTCCGTGTCTCATTCATCACGGACAGCGAACCCCCCGCGCGTTGCAGGGTCAAGCGCTTTGTGCAATCTGCCCGTCTTGGACCGCTCCCGGCCATCTCCCACGGTTCTCCCAGATTCCTCCACCGGGTTCTTCAAGACCTTCTCCTTCACTGGATGAGGGCAACCAGAGAGGAGGCCGAAGTTGGACAAGAAGATCATTGGCGGTGTCTCCGCGTTCGCCATCGCGGTCGTGGGTACGGGCGTCTACCTGGCCGTTCCCGCGTCGGCGGGCGCGTCCGGACACCCCGGCGCCAAGGCGGCCGCCGGCGCGAAGCGGCATCCGCTGCGCGGCGTGCGCGGCGCCCGTGGCATCCACGGGCAGGCGACCGTCCGTACGAAGAAGGGGTTCACTCAGGTCGAGTGGCAGCGGGGGCGGCTGACCGCGACGAGCGGCGGGACGCTCAGCGTCCGCAGCGCCGACGGCGTGACCTGGCAGTGGAAGACCGACGACAAGACCCGGGTCCGCAAGGACAAGGCCAAGTCCACCGTGTCGCAGCTGGCCACGGGAGACTTCGTCTTCGTCGCGGGCCTGGACGCCGGCGGCGCCCGTACGGCGAAACGCGTCGTCGTCCCGAACAAGGTGCCGGCCCAGGAGACCGCGTCGCCGGCTCCCTCCCACAGCTGACCGGCCCGCCCCGGCCCCGGAGCCCCGCCGCCCCGGGGCCGGGGAACGGCGTCATGATGGAGCCGATGGACAACCCACGAGTGCTCGTCGTCGACGACGAGCCGAACATCCGGGATCTGGTGGAGGTCGCCCTGCGCTTCCACGGGTTCGCCGTCGTGACGGCGGCCACGGGAGCCGAGGCGCTGCGTCGCGTGCACGACGACCGCCCGGGACTCATCGTGCTCGACATCATGCTGCCCGACCTGGACGGCTTCGAGGTCTGCCGTCGCCTGCGCGGCGACGGCGACGAGACGCCGATCATCTTCCTGACGGCCCGCGACACGCCCTCGGACACGGTGACGGGGCTGACGCTCGGCGGCGACGACTACGTGACCAAGCCGTTCGCGGTGGACGCGCTCGTCGCCCGCGTACGCGCGGTGCTGCGCCGCACCCGGCCGCGCGGCTCCGCCGACGAGGTGCTCCGCGTGGGCGACCTCGAGGTCGACATCTCCCACTGGACGGTACGCCGGGCCGGTGCCGAGATCGAGCTGTCACCGACGGAGTTCCGGCTGCTCACGTTCTTCATGCGAAATCCGGGCCGGGTGCTGACCCGGGCGCAGCTGCTGGAGAACGTCTGGGGCTGGGACCACTCGGCGGGCTCGCCGGTCGTGGAGACCTACATCAGCTACCTGCGCCGCAAGCTCGGGCCCGACCTGATCCATACGCAGCGGGGCGTCGGCTACGCCCTGCGGCCCCCGGCATGAGATCGCTCAACTCCCGGCTCGTCGCCGGGCTGCTCGCCGTCACGGCGGTGGGGCTGACGCTCATGGGCCTGGCCAGCGCGCTCGCGCTGCGGACCTACCTGCTGCACCGCGTGAACAACCAGCTGGAGGCGGTACGGCGGAACCCCAGGCTGGCCGTGACCGTGGACAACGGCGTCTCCGGCCGCTACGTCGTGCTCCACGTGACCCCGGCGGGCCGGGTCTGGGCGGCGGGGAACGGCTATCCCGACCCGAACCGTGCGCTGGAGCGCGCCCGGCTGCTGGGCCAGAGCCGGCTGCTCGCCGAGGGGCGGCGGGGGAAGCCGTTCCGGTTCGGGGGGATGCGCGCGATCGCCCGCGCGGGGCCGCGCGGGAACGCCACCGTCATCGTGGACCCGCTCACCGACGTCCACGCGACCGTGGCGGGCCTCGTCGTCGCCGAGTCGGCCACGGGGCTGGTCGTCCTCGGTCTGGTCGCGCTGCTCGGCCGCGGGCTGGTCCGCCGGGGGCTCTCGCCGTTGTCCCGGATGGCGGCCACGGCTCACGGGATCGCGGGCGGCGGCAATCTGAGCGCCCGGATGGAGGAGTCGCCGTCGGAGGTGGGCCGGCTGGCCGGCGCGATCAACGTCATGCTCGGCCGGATCGAGCAGGCGTTCCTCGCGCGGCTGCGCTCGGAGGCGAAGGTGCGGGAGTTCGCCGCCGAGGCCTCGCACGAGCTGCGCACGCCGCTGACGACCATCCGGGGCTACTCCGACCTGTACGAGCAGGGTGCGGTGAGCGCCGAGGAGGCGATGCGGCGGATCTCCGGGGAGGCGGGGCGCATGGGCCGTCTCGTTGACGAACTGCTGGAGCTCGCACGCCTGGACAAGGGCTCGGCGCTGTCCCCGGAGCCGGTCGACCTGGCGTCGCTGGCACGGGAGGCCGCGGCCGACGCGACGGCGGTGGAGCCGGACCGGCCGGTACGCCTGGAGGTGCCGGACTCGCTGGTCACCATGGCCGACGAGGCGCGGATCCGGCAGATCCTGGCGAACCTGCTGGCCAACGTGCGGGCGCACACCCCGCCCCGCACCCCGGCGACCGTACGGCTGGCGCGGACGCACTCCGCGGTCGTCCTCGAGGTCGCCGACGAAGGGCCGGGGATGACCCCGGAGGAGGCCGCGCGGGCCTTCGACCGGTTCCACCACGCCCAGGGCAGCGGCGGCAGCGGCCTGGGGCTGGCGATCGTCGCGGCGATCGCGGCGGCGCACGGCGGGCAGGCCGCGCTGCGTTCGATGCCGGGCGCGGGCACGGTCGTCCGCGTCGAACTCCCACGCGTCGCCCCGAATAGCGGGGCTACTGGCGGGTAAAACCAAGGAGTAACTTCCTACGGAGGTGAATCCTCATGGCGCACGTGGACGAACGCACCGCCCGCCGCGTCGCCGAAGAGGCACGCGAAACGGCGTGGCGCCTGCCGAGCTTCGGCAAGCAGCTCTTTCTCGGCGACTTCCGGCTCGACCTCATCCACCCCCACCCCCGGGTGGACGAGGAGGAGCGAGGCAAGGGCGAGGAGTTCCTGGCGCGGCTCCGGGAGTTCTGCGAGACGAAGGTGGACGCCCGGATCATCGAGCGCGAGGCCCGCATCCCCGATGACGTGATCAAGGGGCTGAAGGCCCTCGGCGCCTTCGGCATGAAGATCCCCGAGCAGTACGGCGGCCTGGGCCTGAGCCAGGTCTACTACAACAAGGCGCTCATGCTCGCCGGGTCCGCGCACTCCGCGATCGGCGCGATGCTGTCGGCCCACCAGTCCATCGGCGTTCCCCAGCCGGTCAAGCTCTTCGGCACCGACCAGCAGAAGCGGACGTTCCTGCCACGCTGCGTCAACGAGATCAGCGCCTTCCTGCTCACCGAGCCCGACGTCGGCTCCGACCCGGCCCGGCTGCGCACCGCCGCCGTCCCGGACGGCGACGACTACGTCGTCGACGGCGTCAAGCTGTGGACCACCAACGGCGTCGTCGCGGACCTGCTCGTCGTCATGGCGCGGGTGCCGAAGTCCGAGGGCCACCGGGGCGGCATCACGGCGTTCGTCGTCGACGCGAACGCCGAGGGGATCACCGTCGAGAACCGCAACGCCTTCATGGGCCTGCGCGGCATCGAGAACGGCGTCACCCGCTTCCACCAGGTCCGGGTTCCCGCCGCGAACCGCGTCGGCGAGGAGGGCCAGGGCCTGAAGATCGCGCTGACCACGCTCAACACCGGGCGCCTGTCGCTGCCGGCCATGTGCGCGGGTTCGGCCAAGTGGTGCACGAAGATCGCCCGTGAGTGGTCGAAGGAGCGCGTCCAGTGGGGCCGCCCGATCGGCGAGCACGAGGCCGTCGCCACCAAGATCTCGTTCATCGCCGCGACGGCGTACGCGCTGGAGGCGATGGTCGACCTGTCCAGCGTCCTCGCCGACAACGAGCGCAATGACATCCGCATCGAGGCGGCGCTGGCCAAGCTGTGGGCCTCGGAGATGGCCTGCCGCGTCGCCGACGAGCTCGTGCAGATCCGCGGCGGGCGCGGCTACGAGACCGCCGAATCGCTGGCGGCGCGCGGCGAGCGGGGCGTGCCCGCCGAGCAGCTCCTGCGCGACCTGCGCATCAACCGCATCTTCGAGGGCTCCTCGGAGATCATGCGGCTCCTCATCGCCCGTGAGGCGGTCGACACGCACCTGTCGGTGGCCGGCGACATCATCGACCCCGACGCCGACTTGAAGGCGAAGGCCAAGGCGGTCGGCCGCGCGGGCGGCTTCTACTCCACCTGGTTCCCGACGCTTCTCGCCGGGGCGGGGCAGCGCCCCGGGTCGTACGGCGAGTTCGGCCCGCTGGCCCGGCACCTGCGCTACGCCGAACGCTCCGCGCGCAAGCTGGCCCGCTCGGTGTTCTACGCCGCGGGGCGCTGGCAGGGCGCCCTCGAGCGCAAGCAGGGCTTCCTCGGCCGCATGGTCGACATCGGCGCCGAACTCTTCGCGATCAGCGCCGTCTGCGTCCGAGCCAGGGCCGACGACCGGCCGGAGGCGTACGAGCTGGCGGACGCGTTCTGCGAACAGGCGCGGGTGCGGATCGGCGAGCTGTTCGACCGGCTCTGGCACAACACCGACGCCCTCGACGGGAAGGTCGCCAGGCAGGTGCTGGACGGCCGCCACACCTGGCTGGAGGAGGGCGTGCTCGACCCGTCGATCCCCGGCCCGTGGATCGCCGAGGCCGAGCCCGGCCCGACCGAGCGCGAGAACGTCCACCGCACCGTCGCCTGACGAACGACGAGATCCCCGGGGGCCGTAGAGTGCGGCGGCCACCGGGGATCGATCATGTCGGGCGTCGGGAAAGGCCTCAGGGCCTTCGTCGGAGTACCGGTGACAGCTCCCGCTCACCGGAAGGTGCCCACGATGGACGTCAGAACGTGAAGGGCGCGCGGATCGCCGAGCCGACCGCACACACGCCCGACGCCTTCGCCGCGCTCTACGACGAGCATTTCCCCGCCATCCACAACTACGTCGCGAGCCGCCTGGGCCGGGACGTCGCCGACGACATCGCCGCCGACACATTCCTCATCGCCCTGCGCAAACGCGGCGGGTACGACCCGGCGAAGGGCGCCGTACGGCCCTGGTTGTTCGGCATCGCGACGCGGCTCGTCGCGCAGCATCGGCGGCAGGAGATGCGCCGGTACCGCGCCCTGGCCAAGCTCGGCCCGGAAGAGGTCGCCGACAGCCACGAGAACCGCGTCATCAACTGGGTCCGCGCCGAGGGCCTACAGCCGCGCCTCGCCAAGGCGCTCGCCGCGCTGCCGCGGGGCCAGCGCGACGTCCTGCTGCTCAGCGCCGTCTCCGGGCTCTCCCACGAGGAGATCTCCGAGGCGCTCGAAATCTCGTACGGAACGGTCGGCTCGCGGCTGAGCCGGGCCCGCAAGAAGGTGCGCTCCGTGCTCGGGGAGGACAACGATGGATGACGAGCGCATGATCCGGACCTTCCTGGCGGAGGCTCCACCATCGGCAGAGGTGATCGCCGAGGGGCGGCGGCGCGTCCTCGCCCAGGCGAAGCTCCGGCCGCGGCCGCGGGACACGGCCTTCCGGCTGGGGCTGGGCGGGCTCGGCGTGGCGGCGGTGGCCATCGCGACCGCCATCACCCTCATGGTGAGCGGCGGCTCCTCCGTCCCCCGGAGCACGCCGACGACGGAGCTCACCGCGCAGCAGGTGCTGCTCGCCGCCGCGCAGAAGGCCGCGTCCGAACCGGTCGGGCGCTACTGGCACTCCCACGAGATCGACGGTCAGGCGTACCGCGTCGCGAAGGGCGACTATGTGATCACCGGCGCCCGGCACGAGATCGACCAGTGGATCGCCCGGACGGACAAGGACGACGACGTCTTCCGCAGCCGGTTCGCCGGGGCGATCCCGCAGACGCCCGCCGACCGGGCCGCCTGGCAGCGCGCCGGCTCGCCGACGACCTGGCGCGTGATCTCCAACGGAGACGCCATCACGCAGACCGCGGCCCCGGGCAAGTGGGATCTCGTACGGACGACGCCGACGGAGCGGAAGGGCTTCGAGAAGATGCTGGCCCAGGCAAGGAAGAAGTGCGCCACCAAGCCGCGGATATGCCCGCCGAACCCGGATCTGCCCCAGGCCGAGCGCGAGGCGCTCGCGGACGACCTGCCGGCGCTGCGGGCGTACCTGCTCAAACCCGGCGGGGGCCCGAGTGTCGCGCTCACCAACGCCGCGCACTTCCTGGCGCAACCCGGCTCGCCGAAACTGCGCGCCGCCGTCTTCCGGGCGCTCGCCGGCACGCCGGGCATCCGCAACAAGGGCCTGACCAAGGACGTCTACGGACGGGTCGCCACCACGCTGGCGGTGACGCGCTCGGACGGGAGCGGAACGTTCGACGTCGAACTGCTGCTGCGGCCCGGCACCTATCAGGTGCTCGGTACCGAGACCGTGCTGGTGTCCGGGCAGGGCCTCATGGTCGAGGGGATGAAGCCGGGGACGGTCTTCACGCACGAGCTGTTCCTGGAGATGGGCTGGGCGGACACTGCCCCCCGCTGACCGAACCTCGACCCCCGGCGGTCGCCACCGCGACCCTCGCGACCGCCGGGGATCAGCCCGTCATGAACCCCGTCCGCTCCTCGATGGCTCTAGGAGCCCGTCAGCCCTTCGAGGGCCGCAGGAGCCCGTCAGCCCTTCGAGAGCTGCAAGAAGCCCGTCAGCTCTTCGAGGACGGCCTCGGGGCGTTCCTCGGCGAGGAAGTGGCCGCAGTCCTCGATCATCCGGCCGGTGACGTTCTCGGCGTAGTCGCGCCAGACCGCGACGGCGTCGATCGTCTGCAGGAAACTGTGCTCGCCCCACAGGGCCAGCAGCGGCATCGGGATCCGCCGGCCGGCGTCGGCCTCGTCGTGCTCGGCGTCCTCGTCCGAGGCGCGGTAGTCGTCGAACCCGGCGCGCAGCGCGCCCGGCCGCGAGAACGCCCGGACGTACTCCGCGATGTCCTCCTCCGGGAGCGGCACGTGCGACCAGCTGTCGATGAGGTATCGCACGTACGCCCCGGGGTCCGCCCCGGCTAGCAGTTCGGGCAGGTCGGGCTGCAGGTGGAAGAGCCAGTGCCAGGTACGGCGGGCCAGGTCGGCGTCCATCCGCCGCCACATCTCGCGTGTCGGGATGATGTCCATCACGACGAGCCGCTCGATGTCCCCGGGATGGTCGAGCGCCCAGCGGTGCGCCACGCGGGCGCCCCGGTCGTGGCCGATGACCGTGGCCGACTCGTGCCCGAGGTCGCGGATGAGCCGATGCAGGTCCTCGGCGCGGGTGCGCTTGTCATGGCCGTCCGTCGGCAGGTCGCTGCGCCCGTAGCCGCGCAGGTCGGGAACCACGACCGTGTACGCCTCGCTGAGCGGCCCGACGAGGTGCCGCCAGCAGTGCCCGGTCTGCGGCCAGCCGTGCAGCAGGACGAGAAGCGGCCCGTCACCCGTCCGCCGGTAGTGCAGGCGGATGCCGTTCACCGTTGCGATCGCCATCTCTAACCCCCTTATGCGGTTAAGGCCGATTCTAACCATATGATGGGGTTATGGGGGATTGGCTCTGGTACGGCGGACGGCCGAGCGTCGACCTGATCAACACGGTCCGCGACCGCAAGCTCGGCGGCCGTGAGACCTTGCGCGCCCCGGCCGACCTCGAGGCGTGGCTGCGTACGGCGGACCTGCCCGGCGTTCCCGGCGAGGACGACCTGCGGGCCGCCCGGCGCCTGCGCGAGGCGATCGACCTCCTGGCGTTCCCCGCCGCGAGCCCCGCGGACCGCGGCGCCGTCGCGGAGGCCGGCGACGGCCTTCCCCGCACCGCCGGGGAGGCGACGGACGTGATCAACGCGGCGGTCGCGGCGGCGCCGCCGCTCCCCCGCCTGGCGCTGGACGCCGCGGGACGTCCCGTCGCCGCGCCGCGCGACGAGTCGACGGCAGCGGCACTCGCCGTGCTGGCCGTCGACGCCGTCGAACTGCTCACCGGCGACGACCTGCTGCGGGTATGCGCCGCGCACGACTGCGGGATCCGCTTCGTCGACCGCTCTCCGGCCCGCAACCGGCAGTGGTGCTCGATGCGCCGGTGCGGCAACCGCACCAAGGCACGACGGCACTACGATCGCACCCGGGCCTGAGATCGCACGGATCCGCGACGGAGTGTCACCGCCGACCGCCATAATCGCAGGATGATCGACAGCGAGGACCGTGACCTGCTGCGGAGCTTCATCCGTGGAGCCCTGGCCACCGGCGACGACGATTTCGACACCATCGTCGAGGAGTCCGTCGACTACCTCGACACCGCGCCCGACTCCGACGCGGTCGCCGAGGCGGCCACCGAGATCGCCAAGGAGGAGTTCGCGGCCTACCTCGCCGATCAGGAGACCTGGCCGGACGTCCTCGACTCCGACCGGCTGCTCCGGGCGTTCCAGGACCTCGAGGCCGCCGGCATCGTGGCACGGGCGGACTTCACCTGCTGTCAGAACTGCGGTGTCTCCGAGATCGGCGACGAGGTGCCCGAGGGCGCCGAGATGCGCGGCTACGCCTTCTGCCACCACCAGGACATCGAGGGCGCCATCGAGGGACACGGGCTCTACCTGTCGTACGGCGGCTTCGACGGAGACGTCGCCACCGCGACGCGGATCGGCGAGGAGGTCGTCGCGGCGCTGGGCCGGCACGGCCTGGCCTCCCAGTGGAACGGCGATCACGCCAAGCGGATCGACGTCCAGCTCACCTGGCGACGTCGGCGGTTCGGCGAGCTCGCGACCTGGCCCGGAGGTCCCGAGCCGGAGACCACCGGCCCCCTCAAGGTGACCTACTGCGACTACGCACGAGGGCGGGCGCAGGACGACGCGGTCCCGATGTCGCTCGCGGAGTCCCGCGGCGTCCTGCTCGATCTGAGGCCCCGCAAGGGCAACTTCGCCACGTTCGAGGGCCGGTCCGGCGCGATCGTGCAGATGATGTGGGAGGACGGGCCCCGGCTGTGGCTGGAGAGCCCGGACTCCACCGCGCGGTGCTCGCGGGGCCGCCACGTGACGCCGTCCGAGGCGGAGGAGCTGATCGGCGTCCTCGCCGAGGAGGACCGGGTGGACCTGACCCGGCTCGGCGACGTGGAGGTCAGGCCCTGGCCGGTCCAGTGAGCCGTCAGATCGGCGGGATCCGCTCGCGCCGCATCCGCGGGACCACTGGGCGTTTCTCCAACTGGAAGACGCGGTCCCAGGCCGCGTCGAGCTGCGCCTCCAGCTCCCGGATGCGCTTCTCCAGGCCGATGACGTGCCGGATGCCGATCAGCGTGACGCCCTCGTCGGCGAGTTCGATGACGCGCCGAATCCGGCCGATCTCGTACGCCGAATAACGGCGATGGCCGCCGGGGGTGCGTCGAGGGCACACGACGCCGTACCGATCGAGACGATGCAGGAACCTCCGGCGCGTCTCCAGCATCGCGGCGGCCTGCCCGACGGAGTACAGCGGCCGGTGTTCTTCTTCAGTGAGGACCATGACGCGTGCCATCGTGGGGCACGCCGTACGCCCCGCACGGACGCCACACGCGTGGGTTGTGGGCTTCTTTACGAAGGGCGGGGCCCAGCGGGCCCCGCCCCCCGCGATCAGGTCAGAGGCGCTCGATGATGGTGGCGTTGGCCTGGCCGCCGCCCTCACACATCGTCTGCAGGCCGTAGCGTCCGCCGGTGCGCTCCAGCTCGTGCAGGAGCTTGGTCATCAGGATGCTGCCCGTCGCGCCGAGCGGGTGGCCGAGGGCGATCGCGCCGCCGTTCGGGTTGGTCTTCTCCAGCGAGGCGCCCGTCTCGCGGGCCCAGGCGAGCGGGACCGGCGCGAACGCCTCGTTGACCTCGAACACGTCGATGTCGTCGATCGACAGCCCGCCCTTCCGGAGTGCCTTCTCGGTGGCCGGGATCGGCCCGGTCAGCATGTACACCGGGTCGGAGCCCTCGACGACGAGCGTGTGGATGCGCGCCCGCGGGGTCAGGCCGTGCTCGCGGACGGCCTCCTCCGAGGCGATCAGCAGCGCGCCGGCGCCGACGGAGATCTGCGAGGCGATGGCCGCGGTCAGCTCCCAGCCCTCGCGCAGCGGCTGCAGACCCGCCATCTTCTCCAGCGAGGTGTCCGGGCGGGCGCCCTCGTCCTTGGTCACGCCGGCGATGGGCGCGGTCTCCCGGTCGAAGTGACCGTTCTCGATGGCGTGGACCGCGCGCCGGTGGCTCTCCAGGGCGAACGCCTCGAGGTCACCACGCTTGAAACCCCACTTCTCGCACATCAGCTGCGCGCCGCGGAACTGGGAGATCTCCTGGTCGCCGTACCGCGCGGACCAGCCCTCGCCGTACGGGAACGGCATGCCCTTCTCGAGGGCCATGGCGACGCTGGAGCCCATGGGGACCATGCCCATGTTCTCCACGCCGGAGGCGACGACGAGGTCCTGCGTGCCGGACAGGACGCCCTGCGCGGCGAAGTGGATCCCCTGCTGGGACGACCCGCACTGGCGGTCGATGGTGACGCCGGGCACCCGCTCGGGCAGCCCGGCGGACAGCCACGCCGTACGGGCGATGTCGAGCGACTGTGGGCCGACCTGCATGACGCAGCCCATGATGACGTCGTCGACCGCTTCAGGGTCGACGCCTGTGCGCTCGACCAGTTCCTTGAGCACGTGTGCGCCCAGGTCGGCCGGGTGCACGGCGGCCAGCGCGCCCTTCTTGGTGCCTACGGGGGTACGGACCGCTCCGACGATGTACGCCTCGGCCACGACGCCTCCAAGTCTCTTCTGGGGGTTCCGTCCCAATCAGAACCGAACACAATTCGGTCAGTACGAGGTTACCTCGCTCCGGCGACTCGTCCATATGACGCAGCTCTCAGGAATCTAGGGTTGGGAGCATGGAACACCCCCGATGGGACGCCTGCGAGCTGACCGTGGGACAGGTGGCCGCCCGCAGCGGCGTCGCCGTCTCGGCACTGCACTTCTACGAGGCCAAGGGCCTGATCCGCAGCCGCCGCACGGCGGGTAACCAGCGCCGCTACGCCCGGGACGTCCTGCGGCGCGTGGCGTTCATCCGGGTCTCCCAACGCGTCGGCATCCCGCTGAGCCAGATCCGGGAGGCCCTCGGCCGACTTCCGGAGGAACGCACCCCCACCCGCAAGGACTGGGAGCTGCTGTCCGCCACGTGGCGCACCGAGCTCGACGCCCGCATCGAGCAGCTGCAGCGCCTGCGCGACGACCTGACCGACTGCATCGGCTGCGGCTGCCTGTCGCTGAGCCGGTGCCGCCTGTCCAACCCGTACGACCAGCTCGGCGAGGAGGGCTCCGGCCCCCGGCGCCTGCTCGGCAAGAAGGCCCCTGCCGGGCGTTCCGGGGAGCCGGCGGCGGCCTCCTCAGGCACGGACGCCTGCGACGGCGATCAGTGCGGCTGACCCGCCCCTGAGCCGGGTGGCGGCGCCTGCCGCTCGTACGCCGTGACGACGGCCTCGACCAGCCCCGGGAAGCGGGCCTCGAGGTCGTCTCGCCGCAGTGTCGTCCAGCGGCGGTTGCCGTCCTCCCGCTGACGGATGACGCCCGCCTCGCGGAGCACCCGGAAGTGGTGCGTGAGCGTCGAGGGCGCGACGTCCACGGGGAACGTGCCGCAGGCTCGCTCCGGGTCGGCACGCAGCGTCTGGACGATCGTCATCCGTGTGGGGTCCGACAGCGCGTGCAGGACGTCCAGCACGTCCAGTTCGTCGGCCTCCGGGTGGGTCAGCGTACGGCGTTGCGATCGGGGCATCGAGACGACCTCTCTTTCGACAACCATCGTACAACTGTGGTACGACATTCGTCGTACGACGAACATCGAAATTCGAACGAGGAGACGTCATGCGTGCTCTCGTCATGACCGCGCCGTCCCAGCGCTCCGACCGTACGGAGGTCCGGCACGTGGAGGCGCCGCGCCCCGGCACCGGGGAGGTGACCATCGACGTCACCCACGCGGGGATCAACTTCATCGACGTCATGGCCCGCCGCGGCGACGCCGGCTACGCGTCCTGGCCCTTCGCGCCGGGCAAGGAGGTCGCCGGGACCGTACGCGAGGTCGGCGCGGGCGTCACCGGCCTGGCCGCCGGGCAGCGGGTGGCCGCGTTCCTGCCGGGAGCCGGCGGGCTGGCGGAGGTCGCCCTCGCACCGGCTGAGCTCACCGTCCCGGTCCCCGACGAGGTGCCGTCGGCCGTCGCGGCGGCGGCCCCGCTGATGCTCGCGACCGCGCTGCTGCTGCTCACGGACGCCGCCCGGTTCAGTCCGGGCGAGACCGTGCTGGTGCACTCGGCCAGCGGAGGCGTCGGCGGCGCGGTGGCGCAGCTCGTCCCGGCGTTGGGCGGCGGACGGCTCGTCGGCACCGTGGGCCGCGCCGACAAGATCCCCGCGGCCCTGAAGAGCGGCTACGACGCCGTCGTCCCCCGCGAGGGCGACCTGGCCGAGGCGGTGCGCGCGGCCGCCGACGGCGGCGTCGACGTCATCCTGGACCCGCTCGGCACCGCCCTGCTGGACGCCGACGTGGAGGTGATCAGCCCAAGCGGACGCGTCGTGCTGTTCGGCAACGCGGGCGGCGGACAGGCCGCCGCGCTCCCCGGCCTCGACCGGCTGCGCGCGGGGAACATCGCCATCAGCGGGTTCAGCATCAGCGCGCTGGCGGTCACGGCGCCCGAACGCGTGGCGGTGGCGCTGCGCCGCGTCCTCGACCTCATCGCCGAGGGGCGGCTGTACGTCCCGGTCACCGAGATCGAGTCGCTGTCCGAGGTCCCCGCCGCCCACCAGCTGCTCGCCGACGGGCGCGGCACCGGCAAGTACGTGGCACGGATCGTCCCGGCGGAATCCTGACAGGAGATGTCAGCCGGGACCGGCGATCATCGGTACGGCCGCCGACCGCGGCCGATCGACCACACTCGCCGAGGACGCCGTGCACCCCCACAACGACGCGCGGATCCGGCGGGCCGAGCGCCTGCTGATCCCCGCCACCTTCATCACCTCGCTGGGCAACAACATCCAGCTGATCGCCGCGGCACTGCTGCTCGTCCGGGCCGAGCGGACGATGCTGGCGGTCGGCTGGCTGTTCATCGCGGTCGCCGCTCCCCAGGCGGTGCTGTCCCCCTTCTTCGGCCGCCTCGCCGACCGGTTCGACCGTCGTACGCTCTGGGTCTGCTGCGACCTGGCCGGCGCGCTCGCCGCGCTGGCCCTGCCGGTCGGGCTGGCGGCCGGTGCGCCGACGAACGTCGTCGTCTACGCCGCCAACCTGGCGCTGGCGGTGGTCGCCACAATGTTCGTGCCGGTCAGCGCGGGCCTGATCAAGGAGCGGGTCCGGCCCACCGAACTGCGCCGGTTCAACGCGAACTACGAGATCGCGATGCAGGCCGGGATGCTGCTGTCGGCGTCGGTCGGCGGCTTCGCGGTCCAGTGGTTCGGGGCCGTGCCGCTCTTCGCGTTCAACGCCGGGACGTTCGTCGCCTCGGCGGTGTGCGTGTTCGCGGTCGGCCGCCGGCCCGCGCACCCGGCCGCCGAGCCGGTGACCGGCCCGCACGACGCCCCCGCCGGGGCCGGTCGGCGCGTGGCCACCGGCTGGCTCATCCTCCTGTACGCCCAGGGCAGTGTCGTCGTGACGGTCTTCAACGCGCTCCTGCCCGTCCTCGTCGTCGGCGAGCTTCATCGCGGCAGCGCGGTCCTCGGCCTGGTCGACGCCCTGGGCGGCCTCGGTTTCCTGCTCGCGGCGGCGGCGTACCGCCTGGTCGGTCGCAGGTTCGGCGACCTGCGCATCGCCCTGACCGGGTTCCTGCTGTGCAACGGCATGCTGATCCTGCAGCCGCGGTACGGCGTCGCCGGGCTGATGCCGTTGGTGCTCGTCGGCGCGTGCGGGTTCGGGCAGGCGCGCATCGCGTCACGGGCACTGCTGCTCGCCTCGGCGCCCGAGCACCGGATCGGACGGGTCTTCGGCGTCGCCAACGCCTGCGCCCTCGCCGGCACCGTCGTCGTCATGCTCGTCGTGGCGACGATCACCGACCACTCGGACACCCGGTACGGCTTCGCGACACTCGCGGCCATCAGCCTTCTCGCCGCCGCCCTCCCCGCCATCGCCCTGGGGTCCCGTCGCGCGCGCGAGCCGGAGCCCTCCGCGCACGGTCCCGACTCCGACTCGGGCGATCTGCAGCGAGCGGTGGTCTCGTGAAGCCGCTGCTCATCGCCGAAGTGACCGCACGCTCTGGTCGCCGACGCCGGCCGCGGTGGCGATGGCGTGGTCAGCGGGAGGCCGGCCCGGGGATACGGATGCCGGCGGAGCGGAGCTTGGTCTCGAGAAGCGCGACCAGCCGGGCCGTGGCCGATCCCTGCTCTTCGCCGTGGTGGGCGATCAGCTGGTATCGGGTCGCGGCCTCGGTGCCGGCTTGCAGGCCGGTCACGATCTTCAGCTGTGCGGGGTTGGCGAGGCAGTGGTCGGCGAAGGCGGTGGCGAGCTCGTCGATGCGCGGGTCGTCCGGTTCCCAGGCCGCGGCTTCGACGCCGCGCTTGAACAAGGCGACGAACCGTGGGTCGTCGAGGGCGTGCTCGACATCGGTGAGGTAGTCGTCGAAGCCTTCGGGGACCAGGGCCTTGGCCAGCACCCAGCCCTCCCTGGTGGCCGCCACCTCGTCCGTGGGGAAGCCGAGGCCGGGCATCCGCTCCAGCAGCGCCACAGCACGGTCGGGCAGCAGCGCCCGATCGCCATCGGCGAGCCGGTGCAGCGTGTCACGCCGCGCGATCAACTCCTCGATCCGTTCGGTGAGCTGCCGCTCGACGTCGGCGAGTGCGGCGGCGAACCGCGCGGCGTCGGCGTCGAGCAGGGGCCCGATCTCGGCCAGCGGCACTCCGGCGGCGGCCAGCGTCCGGACCTGCACCAGTCGCAACAACGCGGCCGATCCGTACCGCCGGTAACCGGAGCTGTCGCGTTCGGGCTCATCGACCACACCGAGCTTGTGGTAGTGCCGCACCGTCTTCACCGTGACGCCGACGAATGCCGCCGCCTGCCCGATCGTCACTCCGTTCCTCATTCGCTCAGCCTGCCTTGTGTTCGAGCTCGGCGGCTACGCAGAGCATGTGGACGGGCCACGCCGAGCTCGCCCGGCTCGGCGTGGCCCGGTTCGCGCTCCACCTGACGCACGACCGGAGGGGATCGCCCCTCAAGGCGTACGAGGTGTCAGTCCGCCGGCTGAGCCGGATCGGCCTGTCCGCCGCAGAACACCTCGTTGACGAGCCGTTGCTGGGCGCCCAGGAAAGCCGTCGCGATGGACAGGTCGGCGTCGTCCACACAGTTCAGCGCGGCGGTCAGGGTCTTACTGCCGTCGGGGGTGCTGTACATCAGCGTCGCGTAGCCGGCCATGCCGCCGTTGTGGGTGATGACGGTTCCACCGCAGTCCGTGTCCAGCACGAACACCCCCAGGCCGTAGCCCATCTTCGGGATGCCCGTCGGATGCGGCGTGCACATCTCGGCCAGTAGCTCGGCCGGCAGGAGCTTGCCACTCATCAGCGCGGAGATGAATGTGGCCAGATCCTCGGTGGTCGAGATCATGTCGCCGCCGGTGGAGACCCATGAGGGGTTGTGGCGGGTGATGTCGATCGTCTTGGTCTGGCCGGCGTCCTCGTACCGGTAGTAGGCGTGGGCGTGCGGCGCGGGGATCTCCGCCGAGGCGTCCGGCACCACCGTGCCCGCCAGGCCGAGCGGCCCCAGGATCAGCCGCTGCATCTCCTCGGCGAGCGAGCGGCCGGTGACCTTCTCGATCAGCAGCCGGGCCAGCACGTAGTTGGTGTTGGAGTAGCTCCAGCTCGTCCCCGGCTCGAACCGCGCCGGCTTGGACAACGCCAGCCGTACCAGCTCCTCCGGCCGGTAGGCCTTGAACCGGTTGTCCACCCACTCTTTGCCCGTGATGCCGTAGGGGTTGGGGATCCCCGGCACGACCGTCCCGTCGTCGTAGATCTCGCCGCTGAAGTTGAACACCCCGCTGGTGTGCTGCACCAGCATCCGCACCGTGATCCGCTCGTCCAGCCCAAACTCGGGCAGGTAGCCGGCCGCCGGCGCGTCCAGCGCGATCTTGCCCTCGGCCACCAGCTGCAGTACCAGGGTGGCGGTGAAGGTCTTGGTGTTGCTGCCGATCCGGACATGCCCGTTCGGCGGCGGCTTCGCGGCCCCACCCAGCTCGGCCGCCCCGGCGCCGCCGACCCACTCGCCCCGCTCGTCGTGCACACGCAGCGACACCCCGACGAAACCGGAATCGACGATCTCCTCGATCGCCTTCCGCAACTCCGGGCGATCCTGCCCGGCAACAGCCCCATTGTCGGCGGTGGCCACCCCGGCGTCGAGGGCGGCGGTGATCTTGCGAGCCATCTCGGCCGTAATGGTGCTGGGCTCGTCCGGGTGGACGTGGGCGGCTTCGATGGCGAGGAGGATGGTGCAGCGGAAGTTGTCGGCTTCTGCCGGAGCCTGCTCGCCGAGCAGCTTCATGGCCGCGGTCAGGGCCGGCAGTACCCGGTCGGCGAGTTCGGCGACGGTCTTGCCCTTCAGTTCGATGTCCTTGGCCTTCGCGGCGAGCACGTGCCCGACCAGACCGGTCGCCGCCGTCAGGGCGATGGAGGCATTCGCGGCGGCCTTGCGGGGCGAGCCGGTGGCGGCGACCATCAACGACAAGGCGCCGTACGCGGCGGTCCGCAGGGTGCTCTTGTCCTGGTCGGAAAGGGTGATGGACATCGCGGTTCGCTCCTTCGCATCGGTGACGTCCGGTCGACGTCGTCCCGCTGCGAGGAGCTTCCACCCTGACCCAAGGTCAACCTCAACGATGATCTAGCTCACAGCTCGTCGCCACGAACAGCGAAGTAACACCCGCGCGGACTCTGCTCACCCGGCTGATCACTGATCAGTCGACTCACGCGGGTCGCAAGCGTGCGTGGACCCGCCGACGGCCGATCCACCGAAGATCGCGGCCCTGGTGGCGGGAGATGCCGCATGCGGCATCTCCCGCCGGATCCGTCAGGCGGGCATGAAACTCACGGACACGCCCGCGTGGTTTCCGGAGCCGCCGACGATGTTCGAGCGGAAGGCGCCGTCGGTACCGGCGCTGTCATAGGAGTTCGATCCGATGAACGGATTGTCCCAGTGGAAATGGATGCGCTTGTTGTTGTTGGCCGGATTCCGGCAGGACTGGGTGAAGTAATCCGCTTCTCCCTCGGTCCCGGTGGCGATTCCGTCGGACACCGACTCCCACCGTCCCTGGTCGCCCAGCAGGATGAGCTGGGGCGGCCGGACCTCGAACTTGCCGTGGTCGAGCCGGGTGGTGACGAGGGTCAGGTCACAGCGGGTGAGGTTGTTCAGGAACACCTCGACGCTGCGGGCCGAGTCGGCGCTGGCCGGAGGGATGGACGCGAGCAGACCGCCGCCCAGGACGGCCGCGGCCACGGCGGTCCTGAATCCGGTCCGCATGGGGATTCCGATGTTTCGCATGAGATTTCCTCTCTTGGAGGTCGAAGAATCTCGACGAGTTCCAAGATAGGAACGGCGGCGAAAATGCGTTATCCCGAAAGCTGGGGATTGCGGGCCGACGGCGGGCGGGTTATCGGCCGACGAAGCGATCGGCCATATCGACTCCCGTACAAAAGATATTAGCCGACATATCCCGGCATGTGCATTTCACTCACGGCCGCGACGAGCTCGTCCCCGCCCCCTGCTCGACCAGCTTCCTCAGTTTGGCGGCGGATTCGGGGTCGGCGGGGAGGTGGGCGGTGAGGATCTGCCCGGGGCGGCCGACGCACTCCAGCTTCACGTAGTCGAGCTCGATCAGGCCGACGGCCGGGTGGTCGATGCGTTTGCGGGCCGGGTCGTGGCCACGGACGTCGTGGCCGGCCCACAGGTCGCGGAACTCCGGGCTGCTCTTCACCAGGTCGTCGGTGAGCGCGCGCATGCGCGGGTTGCCCGCCTGCTCGGCGGCCGCCGCCCGGAACTTGGCCACCATCGAGCGGGCGTCGGTCTCCCAGTCGACGATGCGCGCGCGGATCTCGGGACTGTTGAACATCAGCCAGATCACGTTGCGCTGCTCCGGCGGCAGCTCGTCGTACTCGGCGATCAGTGCCGCCTGCGCCCGGTTGTAGGCGAGGACGTCCCAGGTCTCGTTGGCGATGTAGGCGGGTTGCGGGTCGAGGGAGTCGACGAACGCCCGCATCGTCGGATGCACGTCGACCTTCTCGGCCGCCGGGGTGGCCGGCTGACCGGCCAGGGTGAACAGGTAGTCGTGCTCGGCCGGGGACAGCTGCAGTGTGCGGGCGAGCGCGTCGAGCACCTGCCGGCTGGGCGTCACGTCCCGGGCCTGCTCGAGCCACGTGTACCAGGTCGTGCTGACGCCCGCGAGCGTGGCGACCTCCTCGCGGCGCAGCCCGGGCGTACGGCGCCGCCCGCCGCCGGGCAGGCCGACATCTTCGGGGGTGAGGCGTTCGCGGCGGAACCGGAGGAAGGCGGCGAGCTCGTCACGGCTGGACATTGGGCGGTACTCCTTATACCAGGATGAAGCACATCTGGTACCCGTTTACTGTTCCTCCCATCGTGGGAGGCATGACAGCTCTCACGCAAGCCCCCGAGCGGACGCGGATCCGGCCGTGGCCCGCGCTGATCGCGGCGTACGCGGGTGTCTTCCTCACGATCAGCGACCTGTTCAAGGTGCTGGTGGCCGTCCCGGCCATCGAACGCGCCCTGCACGCGTCGCCGGCCGTCGGACAGCTCGTGCTCGCCGGATTCCAGCTCACCTACGCCGTCACGCTCGTGACCGGTGGGCGGCTCGGCGACCGGTACGGCCGACGGCGGATGTTCTGCACGGGGGTCGCACTGTTCACCGTGGCGTCGGCGGCGAGCGGTCTCGCGCCGGACGCCGGCCTCCTGGTCGCCGCCCGGCTCGTGCAGGGGGTCGGCTCCGCGCTCGCCCTGCCCCAGGCGTTCTCCCTCGTCCAGGTGCTCTTCCCGCCGGAGCGCCGGGACCGGCCGTTCGCGGTCATGGGCGCGGTCCTCGGCATGGCCTCGGTGGTCGGGCAGGTGCTCGGCGGGGTCATGCTCCAGGCGTTGCCCTGGCGGGCGGTGTTCTTCGTGAACCTGCCCCTCGGAGCGGTGATCTTCCTGGCCGCCCGGGTCCTGATCCCGGAGTCGCGTGCCGCCGCCGCCGGCCGGATCGACCGGCCCGGCATGGCGCTGCTCAGCGGTGCGCTGGCCCTCCTCGTCCTGCCTCTGATCGAGGGCCGTCAGCTGGGCTGGCCGGTGTGGACGTGGCTCTGCCTGGCCGCCGCGCCTCTCGCGCTGGCCGCCTTCGCCACTGCGGAACGCCGGGTCGCCGACCCGCTCGTCGACCTGCGGCTGTTCCGGGACCGCCGGTTCACCCTCGGCGCCGTGATCGTCCTGGCCTGGTACGTGATGGTGAACGGCTTCAATTTCGTGATGGCCATGGAGTTGCAGGAGGGTCTGCGGCTGACCGCACTGCGCGCCGGGCTGGCGTTCGCGCCGTTCGCGCTGGCCTTCCTGGCGGGGTCGCTGGCCGCCGGCCGGCTGGCCCCGCTGCTCGGACGACGGCTGCTCGTCGCGGGTGCGGTGGTCGCGGCGGCCGGGCTCACCGTGCTGCTCCTGGAGTCGTACACCACGGTCTCGATCATGACGGCGACGGTCGTCCTCGGCGCGGGCATGGGCCTCGTGCAGACGCCGCTGCTCAACGTGGCCCTGAAGGGCGTACGGGAGGAGCACGTCGGCACCGCCTCGGGTGTGCTGGCCACGGCCCAGCAGATCGGCGGCTCGGTGGGCGTCGCGCTGGTCGGTGTGGTGGTGTTCCGGGCGGTCAACCGCGGCTGGGACCACGCGTTCGCGGCCGGGTGTGCGTTCGCCCTGGTCCTCGTCCTCGTCGGTCTCGCCCTCATCCTGGCCCTGCCACGTACGCCCCGTCCCATGGAGCAGCCGACCTCGTAGCAGGCCGTGGCCTCAGTACCCAGTCGCGTGGCGGTCGGTCGGCCTCCGCCCTCGCGAAGGTGAGCGCGTGAGGACGATCAGCCGGAGGTCTGGGCCTTCCGCACCATCGCCAGGTGCTTGCGCAGCTCGGGGAGGGCCTTCTTGGCCAGGGCGATCACCCGGGCGGACGATCCCTGGGAGATCTGGGTCCGGGTGTCGGTGATGACCTTCTCGTGCCCGCCCGCCATGGCGCTGAGGAACTCCTGGTCGAAGGCCTTTCCCGACGCCTTCTGCAGCCGGTCGGCGACGGCCGCGTCGTCCGGCGTGGGCGTCTTGGGCAGGGACACCCCCAGACGCTCGGCCAAGCGGGTCACCTTGCCGTCGAAGGCGGTGTGGTCGGTCACGAGCATCCGGCCGACCGAGCGCACCTCCGGGGTCGTGCCCTTCTTCCGGGCCAGCCCGCCGACGTCGATCTCCGCGAGGTTGGCCTGGTGAGCCTCTCGCAGCCAGGCGCGGTCCTGGGCGGACACCGGGGCCCGGGATGTCGGCGCGACCGTCACCGACGTCGGCCGCGCGGCGCCGGCGCCGGATGCCGGAGCCGCCGTGACGGTGACGGCCGTCGTGACGATCGCAGCCGCCGCCGGAAGCGCGCGCAGGTACGGATGACGCTGCATGTCTCCCCCTGTCGGTAATTGCCACACTACTATCTGTAATGTTCCTCGCCGTACCCGCGGATGAGCGGCGTCATGCAACGCGGGGCTCCGCCGGGTTAGTCTGGGTTCCGGGTCGGACCGGAGGAGAGAAGCGTGAGTGGGGTCGTAACGCTTGCACTACTGGCGATCCTCGTGGCGTTCATCGTCAGCCGTGTCGCGAAACGCATCGGGCTCGGCATGTCCCGTGATCGCGTCATCGGGCTGATGGTCGTCTTCGTGATCGTGGCGCTCATGATGTGGGGACAGCACCACGCCGGAAAATAGCGCCGTCACCGAACCGACGGTGCTGGTGCGGCGTCTTATCGCTTACGAAGCACCGTCCTGCCCGGGAGGGCCCTATGCCACAAGCCAGCGCGCCCGCGACCGAAACCGCCTGTCACGTGCGCAGACTTGTGGATTTCGCCGAGCCTCGGCCGGACGACACTTGTCTCGACGTCACCTGCGGCGCCTCCGACGTCGCGCCGCTCCTCGGCCCGCGGGTTCAGCGCCTGACCAGCGCGGACGCCACCGCGCCACCCGAGGGGCCGTTCACGCTGATCACCGCCCGCCTGACGCCGACGCCCGACACGGACCCGGTGACCCTGGTCCGGCGGCTCCTCGGCGTCTGCTCCGGACGGCTCATCATCACCGACCTCGTACGGACCCGCGCCGGCGACAGCGGCCGCATCGAACGCCTCCGCGACCCGGCCCGCACGACGACGCGCACGTTCGGCGACCTGATGGACCTGGTCCACGAGGCCGGAGGTGAGACGCGCCGGCTCGAGGTGTTCACCATCGAGCGCCCGGTCGAACCGTGGCTCGCCGCCGTCGGGAACGGCGACCGCATCCGGAAGGAGCTGACCGCCGAGCTCGACGGCGGCCCGAAGACCGGAGCGCGCCCCCGCCTGATCGGCCGGGAGCTGTGGTTCACCCAGTCGTGGGCCTACGTCGCCGCCGCCCCCGCCGGCGCCGACCGAGCCCACTAGCCGGTCAGCGGGGGCCTGGTGGAAGCAGCACCGCCGCGCCGTTGACCCGGTCGGCGGCCAGGTCCGCCAGCGCGCGGTCCGCCTCGGTCAGGGAGTAGGGCGTGACCGTGACCTTGAGCCGCAGCCGATCGGCCAGCCGGAGGAACTCCTCGCCGTCCGCGCGCGTGTTGGCGGTCACGCTGCGGAGCCGGCGCTCCTGGAAGAGATCGGCCTGGTAGTTCAGGGCCGGGATGTCGGTGAGGTGGATGCCGGCGATGGCGAGCGTGCCACCGCGGTCGAGGCGCTCGAGGGCAGCCGGGACGAGCTCGCCGGCGGGGGCGAAGATGATCGCCGAGTCGAGCGGCTCCGGGCTCGGATCGAACGAGTCCTGCGCGGATGCCGCCCCGAGCTCGAGCGCCAGGGTGCGGGCCGCCGCCGCCCGGGTGAACACGTGGACCTCGGCGCCCTCGGCGATGGCGACCTGCGCCGCGAGGTGCGCCGACCCGCCGAAGCCCCAGATGCCGAGCCGTCCGGCGGGCGGCAGGGCGGCGCTGCGCAGCGCGCGGTAACCGATGATCCCGGCGCACAGCAGCGGTGCGAGCTCGACGTCGGCCCGGTCGCCGGGCAGCGGATAGATGTACGCCTCCGGGGCGACCGCGAACTCGGCGTATCCGCCGTGCGCGTCCCAGCCGGTGTAGACCGAGCGGGGGCAGAGGTTCTCGTCGCCGCGCCGGCAGTACTTGCACATCCCGCAGGTGCCGCGCAGCCACGCCACCCCGACCCGGTCACCCGCCGCGAACCGCTCGCCGGGGGTCACGACCTCGCCGACGATCTCGTGGCCCGGCGTCACGCCGGGCAGGTGCGGCGGCAGGTCTCCCTCGGCGACGTGGAGGTCGGTGCGGCACACCCCGCAGGCGCGCACGCGCACGAGCACCTCTCCAGGCCCCGGCTCGGGAACGGGTCGGTCCACCGCCCGCAGGGGCTCGGTCTTGATCGGCCCGGGCTGCCGGACCTCCCACGCCAGCACCCCTCCACCCTAAGACGTCGTTTCGCTTCAGATCGTGGCGGACGTCGGCGCCAGGGATGCCGGTATCCCTCCGCGCCATACGCGCTGGACAGAGAGGGTGTCGCCGATGGTGACAGTCGGGTCGCCGGCGACCAGCGTGAGGTCGGCTCGGAGCCCGGGTTTGATTCGACCACGGTCATCAAGGCCGAACCGACGCGCCGGAACGGAGGTCGCTGCCCGCAGTGCCTCCATCGGCGTGAAGCCTGCCATCACGAGGAGCCGCAGTTCGTCGTGAAGGCTGGCGCCGTGGGCCATTCCCGGTGCGCCGAGGTGTGCGGCATCCGTGCCCGCGAGAATGTCGACGCCGGCTCGCTGCAGCGCTGGGAGCGCCTCAAGCGCGTAGCCGAAGTTTTCGGGTGGACTTGTCGCCATCGCGCCGGACAGATTGTCGAGCCATACCGGCGTCAGCTTTGGGGGAACCCGCGGATCCTTGGCGAGCTCGTCACCGGCGGGCTCGCCGGTGATCGACGCGATCACCGTCAGCGTAGGAACCACGAAGATGCCGGCAGCAGCGATCTTCTCGATCAGCTCGTCGGTATAAGGCCGATCGAAGAAGAGGTGAGTGAATCCGTCGACGCCGGCGTCGACAACCTGATCGGCCGTCTCGATGGTCATCGCGTGTGCGAGGACCATCTTGTTGCGGGCGTGGCCCTCACGAACGGTCGCCGCGACCAACTCGGAAGCGAGGCTGGGCAGGGACGAGCCGAACACGTGGCCGTCCTCCACCAGCACCTTGAGGTAGTCGGCGCCCTCGGCGATCCTGGCCTCAACGAATGCTGGGATCTCGTCCACGCGCGTGGCCGTCGGCCACGGTGGGTCGCCTTCCCCTTTCCGGAGCTGATGCGGGTGCCCGTCCGCAGGAGTGAGCCCGATGGATGGGGAGCGCACGTCGGCGAGGTCACTCGACTCGGCGACCTGGCGGCGCAGCGGGATCATTCGTTCCGGGATCGAGAGCATGTCGAGCTCGGTGGTAATTCCGAACGTCAGGGACTGGCGGAGTGACTCCGCATCGGTATGCGTGTGAGCGTCGAACAGGCCGGGCAACAACGTGGCACCAGTGCCATCGATCAGTTCGACTCCCTCGGGGCGTCTACCCGCGACGCTCACGATCTTGCCGTCTGCGACTTCGACATCAACGACCCCAAGGAGGTCCTCACCATCGAAGACGCGCGCGCCTGTGATTACGAAGTGATTCACGGCCGACTCCGTTTATGGTTACTATTTGTTACCAAAGAACGATAAGTGACCAAGATTGAGCTGCCAAGAAGGCACTTTCCCGACAGGTGGTGAGGTCCAGGTGACCAGGCGCGGCGACGTGTTCGATCCGGCCTGCCCAACCCGTAAGCTGCTGGACCGGATCGGTACCAAGTGGACGTCCATGCTGGTCAAGGTGCTGGCCGAGGCCGACCCGGCAGAGGTCCGGTTCGCCGAACTGCGCCGGCGGATGCCCGGGGTGTCCCAGAAGATGCTGTCCACGACCCTGCACAGCCTGGTTCGGGACGGCCTGGTCGCCCGCCGGGTGGAACCGACCGTGCCGCCCCAGGTGCACTACCGACTCACCGAGCTCGGGCTGTCCCTGGAGGTCCCGCTGGCCGTGGTGCGCGAGTGGGCGGAACGGCACATGCCGGAGATCGACCGGGCGAACGCGGCCGCGGACATGGAAAATGATCGGGGACTCCTCGAGGAAGATCCCGGTGCGAATGGGGCCGCGGCCGACGCACCCTGATGATCAGCTCATTCACCAAGAAAATCGTGTCCACCCGAATCGGAGCCTTCGCATGTCAGATGATCGTGAGTCCGTACCCGTCCGCCAGCTTCGCCTGGTCGTCGAGGCCGAGGACTACGAGGCCGCGCTCGCCTTCTATCGCGACGCGCTGGGCCTGCCCGAGCAGGCGGCCTTCTCCAACGAAGGGGACGCCCGCGTCGTGATCCTGGACGTCGGCCGGGCCACCCTGGAGATCGCGAACCCGGCGCACAAGCGGTACATCGACGAGGTCGAGGTGGGTCGTCAGGTCGCGCCCAAGATCCGTGTCGCGTTCGAGGTCGACGACGCCCAGTCCACCACCGGCCGGCTGGTGGCCGCCGGCGCCGAACAGGTGGCCCCGCCCACGCTGACCCCCTGGCAGTCGCTGAACGCACGCCTCGACGCCCCGGCCGGCCTGCACATCACGGTGTTCCAGGAGACGCTAACGGAGGATGAACGCCGGTCCCTGAACGGCTTCGGAACCGAAACGGGGTCATCAGCCGAAAGCTGATCGGCGGCGCCACCTGACCTTGCCGCCGCCATCGACACCTTGCCGCCGATGTGGACGCCTCGCCGCCGGAATTGCCCGGCTTTGCGCGTCAACGCCGACGGCAAGGAGGTGCTCACTCAGGACTTCAAGGGGATCTCGAACCACACGGCCTTGCCGTCGCTCGTCGGGCGGGAGCCCCACCTGGCGGCTAGCTGGTCGACCAGGTAGAGGCCACGGCCGCCTTCGTCGGTCTCACCGGCGCTCCGGATGCGGGGCAGGCGCATGTCCTTGTCCAGGACCTCGACCCAGACGGCCTTCCCGCCTCGCCGCAGCCGGAGCGTGAACTCCTTGGTGACGGGCTCGCGGCGGGTCAGGTCGGGCAGTTCCCACGGGTCGTCGAAACCGCCTGGGCCGTCGAGGCCCAGCGCGCCCTCCAGCACCAGCTCGCGGCGCGGGGCCGGGGCGTTGGCCGCGTGCAGTACGACGTTGGTGACCACCTCGGAGACCAGCAGGCAGGCCATGTCGGACTGTTCGTCCAGCATGCCCCAGTCGGCGAACGTCTCGGCGGCCAGCCGGCGCGCCTCCGACACCATGATCGGCTCGGCGGGGAAGGTGCGCTCCTGGACCTGCAGCCGGGTCGGTGCGGTGCGGACCACGACGATGGCCACATCGTCGTCGATGTCGCCGGGGACGGCCTCGAACGCCGCGTTGGCGATCGACTCGACGTCGCCGCGGGCCGCCTTGCGAACCGCCTGGTACAGCAGCTCGCGCGCCTGCTCCCGGCTGTGGTGATCGCCGTCCTCCTTGGGCCGGCGCTCGATCAGCCCGTCGGTGTAGAGGACCAGCGTGCTGCCGGGCGGCAGCTCGCGGGTCTCCTCTTCGTACCGGATGTCGCCGCCCACGCCCGGCTGGCGGACGCCGAGCATGGCGCCCCGGCCGCTGGCCTCCAGCTCGCCCACCTCGCCGTCGAGGACGAGCAGCGGCGGCTGGTGCCCCGCGTTGGCGAAGGAGAGGTGGCGGGACCAGGCGTCGTACACGAAGTACGTGACGGAGACGAGCGGCGTCTCCTGGCCGCCGGGTGTGGCACCGTTGGCGTACCGGACCGGGGTGCTCATCGTGCGCACCCACTCGTCCAGCTTGAGAAGGATGTCGGCCGGCGGCTTGTCGTCCTGCGCGAACGCGCGCAGCGCCGCCCGCAGTTGCCCCATGACGGCGGCGGCGCGGGCTCCCCGGCCCTCGACGTCGCCGATGACCAGGCCGACCCGGCCCGCCGACAGCGGGATCACGTCGTACCAGTCGCCGCCGACCTGCGTCTGGATGCCCTGGCCATGCGACTCCAGCGGGCGGGCCGGTTCGTACCGCCAGGCGATCTCCAGCCCGTCCAGGGGCGGCGGCCGGTCGCCGGGCAGGAGCTGCTTCTGGAACGCCAGGGCGGTCTCGCGCTCCTCCTCGAAGAGCATGGCGTTGTCGATCGCCAGCGCCACCCGGCTCGCGATGGCGCCGATGAGGTCACGGTCGAATCCGTCGAAGTGCGGGTCGGGCCGCACGGTGAGGCCGGACAGGGCCAGGCTCATCACGCCGAGCAGCTCCCCGCGCGCCAGCAAGGGCGCCGCGATGATCGAGGTCACGCCGACCTCCTCGCCGAGCCGCCTGCTCGCCGGGGTCGGCGCCTTCATCCGATCGGCGACGACGTCGTCGACCAGGACCGCGTCGCGGCGCGTCATCGCCTTCGCGCAGAAGTGACCGGGCGGGTACTCGACCGTCTCGCCGATCTCCCGCCAGGTGCCCGGCGGCGGGGTCCAGGCACCGGCGTGCCGACCCACCCGCCGGATGAGCTGGTCGCCGCTGAACAGGTCGATGAAGCAGTGATCGGCGAACTGGGGAACGAGCGTGTCGGCGACCCGCCGCAAGGTCTGCTGCAGCTCCAGCGAGCCGGCCAGCCGCTCGCCGATCCGCTCGAGCAGGCCGTAGCGGTCCTGGTCGCGCTGGTTGCTGCGCAGCGCCTCCCGGCCGAAGATGACCAGCCCCTCGACGCTGCCGGAGGGGTGACGCAGGGGAACGGCGTACGCCCGGGTGTAGACGGTGCTGCCGTCGGCCCGGACGTTGCAGAAGGTCCCCTCCCACACCGCGCCGCGCAGGACGCGCCGGGCCAGCTCCTTGGCCTGCTCGTGGTCCTCCTCGGCGACGCCGAGGGACAGCCACGACCGGCCGATGTACTCCGGGCCACCGAATCCGAGGAGGGTCTCGGTGAAGGGGTTGGTATAGATGAGGTTGCCGTACCGGTCGCAGACGATGACCGCCATCTCCATGGCGTCCAGCACGGTCTTCGGCGGCAGAAGCGCGTCGACGCGTGAATCACGTCGGCGCGTCATGGGCCTGTCACCTTGCGATCACTCACTCGGCCCCCCGGACATCGTCCCCCCGTACTTATTGAACGACGAACGCCGCGCCGGGATACGCCGAACGGGCGGCAACTCAGCGCTTCGACACGAAGACGTGAGACGCCACACGGCGTGGAATCTCGGCGGACGGACTGTCGGCTTCGTCGTCACGCGTCACTCGGATACCGTCGTCGCCGGCCGCAAGCGTCACCTCTCGTCCCGGTTGAATCCCGATCTGCTTGAGTTGGACCATCAGCGCGCGATCGCCCTGGACCTGCTCACTGATCCGCTGCACGACCACGGGGACCCCGCTCTCGGTCGCGACATCGGTCATGAGCGCCAGCGGCTCCGCCTCCGGCGCCTCGGCAGTAGCGCCGAGCTCGGCCAGTCCGGGGATCGGGTTGCCGTGCGGGCACGCAGACGGGCCGCCGAGCAGCGCGACGATGCGCCGCTCGACCTCCTCCGACATCACGTGCTCCCAACGGCAGGCCTCGACGTGGACGTCCTCCCACGGCAGGCCGATGACGTTGACGAGCAGGCATTCGGCGAGCCGGTGCTTGCGCATGACCCGCACGGCCAGGGACCGGCCGTTGTCGGTGAGCTCCAGGTGACGGTCGCCCTCGACGCGAACCAGGCCGTCGCGCTCCATCCGCGCGACCGTCTGGCTGACCGTGGGACCGCTCTGCGACAACCGCTCGGCAATGCGCGCACGAAGGGGGACGATGCCCTCTTCTTCGAGCTCGAAGATCGTACGGAGATACATCTCCGTGGTGTCGATCAAGCCGTGTGCGGTCAAGGCTTCCTCCAGTCTCGCCCCATGCTACGGCGGATCAGCGACGGTTGGGGAACCGAAAAGGGCAGGGGGCGATCCTTGTGTCCTCATTCTTTGAACGTCCCGGGCGGACCTGCTCTTCCCGGCAGCTTCGGGCGGCCCGCCCTGGGTAGATTGAGCGCGCGATGACACGTTTCGAAGGTGCCGAACACTACGTCCCGGCCGGGGCGGATCTCGACGGGCTGCGCCGTGCCGTGCAGGACTGCCACGGCTGCGACCTGTACGAGCACGCCACCCAGGCCGTCCTCGGATCCGGCGGCCCGGCCGCGCGGGTGGTGCTGGTCGGCGAGCAGCCCGGTGACCAGGAGGATCGCCAGGGCGCGCCGTTCGTGGGCCCGGCGGGCCGGCTACTGGACAAGGCCCTCTCCGAGGCGGGGATCGAGCGGGGCGACGCCTACGTCACCAACTCCGTCAAGCACTTCCGGTTCAGCCAGTCCGGGCCGGGCAAACGCCGCATCCACCAGACGCCGGACGTGACGCACATCTCGGCGTGCAAGCCCTGGCTCACCGCCGAGCTGCGGATCATCGATCCCGAGGTGATCGTGGTGCTCGGCGCGACGGCGGGCAAGGCACTCCTCGGCCCGTCCTTCCGCGTGACGAAGCAGCGCGGCCAGCTGATCACGCGCCCGCCGCTGGACGACGAGTCGGCCACGCAGAACGGCTTCTACGTCGCGACCATCCACCCGTCGGCCGTGCTGCGCGCCGACGACCGCGACGCGGCGTACGCCGGCCTGGTCTCGGACCTGAAGGTCGCCGCCGAGGTCCTGCACTAGCGCCGGGCCGTACGGCCGGGGTCCCGCAACCGCTCTAGCCGGGGCCGTACGGCCGGGATCCCGGAGCCGCTCTGAGCCGGGCCATAAGGCCGGGGTCCCCACAGCCGCTCTGGGCCGGGCCCTGCCCTTCCCCGTACCGGCCTCGGGCGGTGCTCCCCCGGCGGTCAGCCCGCGACGGACGCGCCGAAGGCGGCCTTGGCGGCGGACACGCCGGCGGACTTGCCGCCGAAGACGATCATGCCCGCGATGCCCTGGCCCGGGTAGATCGAGACGCCGCCGTCGCCGCCGTTCTCGCCGGGGGTGCCGACGGCCAGGTCGAGCCTCGTGTCGCCGTCGAGATCGGCGAGGGAGAGCGCACCGCCGTACCGGTCGCCGGTCTCCGCGACGCCCGGCACGCCCTCGGTGTTCTGGCTGAACGCCGAGGAGCCGGAGCCCAGCTTCCAGTGCGCGTTCCCGCGCAGGACGGTCACGGCCCCGGCGTTCCGGCGCTTGCCGATGTCCTCACCCGGAGCGCCGACCACCACCTCGGAGCGCCCGTCGCCGTCGACGTCGCGCGCGGCGACCGCGGCGCCGAACTCGTCGCCCTTCTCCCCGGTGCCGGGCACGCCGCTGGAGTCCTGCGAGAACGTCCGCGGGTGCCCGAGGTCGCCGCCGGGGTAGATCTTCACGAGCCCGCCGTGGGATCCCGCGGGGTCGCCCGCGACGACGTCCCCGTGGTGGTCCCCGTTGACGTCGGCGATCGCCAGGCCGCCGGTGGACCCGACGCTCGCCGTGCCGGACACCGCCCGCAGCCCGGTCTTCGATCCGTGGAGGAGACGCAGGCGGCCGTCGGCGTTCCACGCCGCGTCGGCGTACCCGTCGCCGTTCACGTCACCTGCGGCCAGGGCGACGTGCGCCGCGGTCCTGCCCTTGATCGTGGCCACGACCTTCGCGTCGCCGGTGGCGAACCCGATCACCAGGAGGGCGGACTTCGTCGCCGCGAGGAGATCGGGGTGCCCGTCGTGATCGACGTCGCCGACCGCGAGGGCCCGCCCCGCCCCGTCGCCGGGGGTCAGGACCGCGTGCCGGGTCAGCCCCGACCGGCTCCCAGTGAAGATCTCGATCGTGCCGTGTCCGGGTGCGCCCACCGCCAGGTCGGCATGCCCGTCGCCGTCGAAGTCCGCGGTCGCGACCGCCGTGCCGAACGCGCCTCCCGCCTTGAGCGGCGCGAGGACCTGATGGCGCTTGACGTTCGCGCCGCCGCGCGAGCCGTACACGACGGCCACCCTGCCGCCGCCGGCCGCGCCCGGCGCACCGATCGCCAGATCGCCGTACCCGTCACCGTCGACGTCGGCGACCCCGGGCGTGCGGGCGGCGGCCTCCGCCGTACGGGCTGCGGCCCACGGCGTACGAGCAGTGGCCTCCGCCGTACGGGTCGCAGCCCCCGGCGCACGAACGGCGGCCTCCGCCACGCGGGTCGCGGCGCCCGGCGTCCGGCCGACAGCCCACGGTGTGCGGGAGGCGGCGTGGGCAGGGGCCGCACTCAGGGTCGCGGGCAGGCCGATCAGGGCGAGCGTCATCGCCGCTCGCAGGCGTCGCTGCATGAAATCTCCGGGCGGGTACGGATGATCATGTGGGCGTTGCGAACGGTAGTGCGCCGGTCGCTCCGGGGCAATGCCCTGCCCCGGCGAGTTCCGGCTCTGCTACGCCGTTCGGGCTAGCGGTCCGCGGTGTAGCGGCGGAAGGACGGCACGGCCAGGCCGACGAGGACGACGAGGACCGCGCAGGCGATTCCGCCGCCGACCCAGGACGCGGTCGCGCCGACCCCCGCGGCGAGCGCCCCGGCGCGGAGATCTCCCAGCCGGGGACCGCCCGCGACGACGACCGTGAAGACCCCCTGCAGGCGTCCTCGCATCTCGTCTGGGGCGTACGTCTGCAGGATCGTCTGCCGGAACACCCCCGACACGAGATCGGCCGCGCCGCCGAGCGCGAGGAACAGGACGGCGAGCCACAGCGAGTGCGCGAGTCCCGACGCCGCCACGGCCAGGCCCCACGCCACGATGGCGACGATCAGCGCGATGCCCTGGCGGCGGATCCGGCCGATCCAGCCGGACAACAGGCCGCCGATGACGCCGCCGACGCCGATCGCCGCGATGAGCCAGCCCACGGCCTCCTCGCCGCCGAAGCGAATCTCGGCGACCTCCGGGAACAGCGCCCTGGGCAAGGCGACGGCCATCGCGATGATGTCGACGACGAACGACATCATCAGGACGGGCCGGGTGGCGAGGAAGCGCAGTCCCTCGATGACCGAGCGCAGCCCGGGCCGCCCCGTCTCGTCGCCCAGCGGCGCCATCGAGGGCAGGCGGACGGTGGCGTACAGCCCGACCGTGAACAGCACGGCGTCGATGCCGTACGCCATCGCGTAGCCGCCGTGCCCGATCACGACGCCGGCCAGCATGGGGCCGGCGAACGTGGCCACCTGCGAGGCGGTGAAGTTCAGCGTGTTGGCCGCGGGGACCAGTTCGACCGGCAGCAGGCGCGGGATGACCGCGCCGCGGGTCGGCGAGGAGATGGCGACTCCGATGGCCTGCACCACGACCAGCCCGATGATCAGTGGAACGCTCCCGGCGTGGAGCAGCGCCTGGAGCAACAGGCCGAGGGTGGACGTCCACGTGATCAGGGACGCGATGATGAGCAGCCTCCGGCGGTCCATGGCGTCGGCGACCGCGCCGCCCCACAGGCCGAAGACGATCAGCGGGATCAGGTTGGCCGGGCCCAGCATCCCGACCCAGAGCGAGGACTTGGTCAGGTCGTACACCTGGACGGAGATCGCCACCGAGGTGAGCGCGAAGCCGCCGAACGAGACTCCTTGGCCGATCCACAGCCGCCGGAACGCCGGGTGCCGCAGCGGGCGCGTGTCGATGGCGGCCCGCCGCGCCAGCGCGCCGAGGCGCCTCGACCGGGCGGCGCGCCGGGCCGTGGACGGCTGATCGTCGGAGGTGGAACGCAGGTCAGGCGAGGAGGAATCGGGGTCGGGGCTCACGGACTAAGTCTCTCGATGGCCCATTCGCCCTCTTCGCCCGGGGCCGCGCGCCGGTAGCGGAGCCGGTCGTGCAGCCGGTCGGGGCGTCCCTGCCAGAACTCCACCCTCATCGGCATCACCCGGTAGCCGCCCCAGAAGTCCGGGAGCGGCACCTCGTGCGGCCAGAGCTCCTCCAGCTCGACGTAGCGGCGCTCCAGCTCGGCGCGCTCGGTGATGACCGCGGACTGGTTCTCGCTCGTCCAGGCGCCCAGCTGCGAGCCGTACGGCCGGGTCGCGAAGTACGCCGCCGACTCCTCGCGCGGCAGGTGCTCGGCGGTCCCCTCGACGATCACCTGGCGGCGCAGCGGGTGCCACGGGAAGAGCAGCGCCACCCGGGGATCGGCCGCGATCGCCTGCGCCTTGCGGGAGCGGTGGTTGGTGAAGAAGCGGAACCCGTCCGGGCCGTACCCCTTGAGCAGCACGGTACGTACACTGGGCCGGCCGTCAGCGTCGACGGTGCTGAGGACCATGGCGTTGGGCTCGGTCAGCCCCGCCCCGACCGCGTCGGTGAACCAGGTGCCGAACTGCGTCAGCGGGTCGGGTGCGAGGTCTCGGGCGTGCAGGCCCCCGCCCATGTAGGACTCTCGGAAGGCTGCGACATCATGGTGCTCCACGACAGGACATCCTCTCGCGTGAGGCCCTGCAGGACGCGACAAGGTTCCCGCGAGAGTTGCCCAAACGGAAAAAATTGCGCATCTCACACCCCCCCGGGTACGGCTCAGCCCCGATGAAGCGGTTCAATTACCAATTGGCGTCTGTACATCAAGGGGACGAAAGGCAGGACAGAACATGTCCGACTTCAAACCCGGCCTCGAGGGCGTAGTCGCCTTCGAGACTGAGATCGCGGAACCGGACAAGGAGGGCGGGGCTCTCCGGTACCGGGGAGTCGACATCGAAGACCTCGTTGGCCGCGTCTCCTTCGGTGACGCGTGGGGCCTGCTGGTCGACAACAGCTTCACCCCCGGGCTGGCTCCGGCCGAGCCGCACGTGCTGCCGGTGCACTCCGGCGACGTCCGCGTCGACGTCCAGAGCGCGCTGCCGATCATCGCTCCGGCGTACGGCATGCGCCCGCTGCTGGACATCAGCGACGAGCAGGCGCGCGAGGACCTGGCCCGTACGTCGGTGACCGCCCTGTCGTTCGTGGCGCAGAGCGCCCGCGGCCTGGGCCTGCCGATGGTCCCCCAGAGCCGTGTCAGCGAAGGCACGACGATCACCGAGCGGTTCATGATCCGCTGGCGTGGTGAGCCGGACCCGCAGCACGTCAAGGCCATCGACGCGTACTGGGTCTCGGCCGCCGAGCACGGCATGAACGCCTCGACCTTCACCGCCCGCGTCATCGCCTCCACCGGCGCGGACGTGGCGGCGTCGATCTCGGGTGCGATCGGTGCGATGTCCGGCCCGCTGCACGGCGGTGCCCCGGCTCGTGTGCTGCCGATGATCGAGAAGGTCGAGCAGCTCGGTGACGCCCGCAAGGTCGTGACCGACATCCTGGACAACCACGAGCGGCTCATGGGCTTCGGCCACCGCGTCTACCGCGCCGAGGACCCGCGCGCCCGCGTGCTCCGCCGTACGGCCAAGGAGCTGAACGCCTCTCGGTTCGAGGCGGCCAAGGCTCTGGAGGACGCCGCGCTGGCCGAGCTGCGCGAGCGCCGTCCCGACCGTCCGATCGAGACGAACGTGGAGTTCTGGGCCGCGGTGATCCTCGACTTCGCCGAGGTGCCGCCGCACATGATGCCGGCCATGTTCACCTGCGCCCGTACGGCGGGCTGGGCCGCGCACATCCTGGAGCAGAAGCGCACCGGCCGCCTGGTGCGTCCGAGCGCCCACTATGTCGGCCCGGCGTCCCGCCCGGTCGCCGATGTCGACGGCGCGTCCGAGGTGCTGGACAAGCGCTGACGGCGTTCCCTCCCGTAGGGCCCGTGATGCTCCGGCGTCACGGGCCGTTCGCCTTTCTGCCGGAGGGAGGATGGGGCCATGTACACCGGCCCCCGCGACGAGGAACCCGACGAGCGTGACGTCGAGCTGCTGCGGCAGGAACGCGAGCGGCGCGAGCGCGTCCAGAGCCGCGACGCGCTCTCCTGGAAGATCGTCGGCTGGGTGATGGCCGGGGCCCTCGCGCTGCTGTCGTACGACTCCGGGGGTGCGGCGCTGGACGCCCACCGCGCGGGCCGCCCGTGGCTCTACCCGGCGACCGTGTCCGTGGGCTGTGCGCTCGTGCTGCTCGGCCTGGTGATCTGGGCGCTCCGCCGCCGGTCTTGACAGGGGGCGGCGTCTCAAGCTGTGGAAAGGCCGCTGCGCGGCGCTGCGCCTCAACTATTCTTGCTGGACGTGACCGACATCGTGCTCCCCGACAGCCTCAAGCCCGCCGACGGCCGCTTCGGCTCCGGGCCGTCGAAGGTCCGTCCCGAGCAGGTGGCCGCCCTGGCAGCGTCCGGCGCCACCTACCTCGGCACCTCGCACCGGCAGCGGCCGGTCAAGTCGCTCGTCGCGCGCGTCCGCGAAGGGCTGGCACAGCTGTTCTCGCCGCCCGAGGGATACGAGGTCGTGCTGAGCAACGGCGGCACGACGGCGTTCTGGGACGCCGCCGCGTTCGGGCTCGTACGGGAGCGGTCGCAGCATCTGACCTTCGGGGAGTTCTCCTCGAAGTTCGCGAAGGTCACGAAGAAGGCCCCGTGGCTCGCCGACCCGTCGGTGATCGAGAGCGAGCCGGGCTCCCATCCCTCCCCGGTGGCCGACGACTCCGTCGACGTCTACGCCTTCACCCACAACGAGACCTCCACCGGCGTCGCCATGCCGATCGAGCGGCCGTCGGGCTCCGGGCTCGTCCTCGTCGACGCGACCAGCGGCGCGGCAGGCCTGCCCGTCGACGTCGCCGAGACCGACGTCTACTACTTCGCGCCGCAGAAGGGGTTCGCCTCCGACGGCGGGCTGTGGCTGGCGCTGATGTCCCCGGCCGCGCTGGCCCGGATCGAGGAGATCGCCGCCTCCGGCCGCTACATCCCCGACTTCTACGACCTGACCGTCGCGGTGACCAACTCCCGCAAGGACCAGACGTACAACACCCCGGCGGTCGCGACGCTGCTGCTCATGGCCGAGCAGATCGAATGGTTCCTCGAGCGGGGCGGCCTGGCCTGGTCGACCGGGCGCAGCGCCGAGTCCGCGCGGCGGCTCTACACCTGGGCGGAGAAGACCTCCTACACCACGCCGTTCGTCGCCGACCCCGCCCAGCGCTCGAACGTCGTGGGCACGATCGACTTCGAGGGCGTCGACGCCTCCCAGGTGGCGAAGGTCCTGCGCGCCAACGGCATCGTCGACACCGAGCCGTACCGGAGCCTGGGCCGCAACCAGCTGCGCATCGCGATGTACCCGGCGATCGACCCGGACGACATCGAGGCGCTCACCGCCTGCGTCGACCACGTCGTCGAGCGTCTTTAGATGGGATCGCCCGGCACCGTTCCGCCCATGACGGCGGACCGGCCCCTCTCCCCCGCCCGCCGGCTGCTCAGCTCCCTGGCGTGGGCCTGCGCCGTCCCCGTGCTGTTCGTCCTCGGGGCGTGGCTCGCCCAGTATCCGCACGGCCTCATCGTCGTCGGCGTGATCGTCGCCCTCGCGGCCTGGGCCGTCGCCGCCATCCTCGCCGGCGGGATCTGGCATCGCGCCGGAGCCGCCGTGGTCATCTCCTGCAGCGGCCTCGCCCTGACGCTGTTCGCCGGGCCCGGCCTGTACGAGCTGTACATGAAGGCCCTGGGAACGCCGGCTCCCGCCACCGTCGCCAAGGTCGAGGACCGGCACAACCGGCGCGGGGCCGACCTGTACTGCACGGTGGTCGAGCCGACCGGTGAGCAGCACGTGGTCTCCGAGCAGGAGAACTGCGACGACCATTTCACCTCGCTGCAGCGGGTCACGCTCCGCAAGGACCCGCTGGGGCTGCTCGACCCGCGGCTCCCGGACGGGCCCGATCATCCACCGCTCAGCGTCACCGTGCAGATCGCGGCCGGGCTGTTCGTGCTGACCGGCGCCACGATGTTCTACGCCGGCCGACGCAGGCGCCCCGAGCGCCGCCCGGTGAGGACGGCCTGACCCTGCGGCCGCCGGAGTTCGAGCGGCGCTCGGCCCGCGAGAGCAGGAGCGTCCTTTGCCGTCAGCCCGGTGTGGCCGCCGCGCCGTCGAGGACCAGGTCGATGATCTGCCGGCTGGCCTGTTCCGGGATGAGTTGGTCGATGTTGCCCGATGCCATGCGGGCGAGGAGAGGTGAGACGAGGAGTTCGGAGATCAGGTCGGGGTCGATGTCCGGGCGGATCTCTCCTCGTTCCACGCCGCGTCGCAGGACGTGGTTCATGGCTTCCCGGCGGGGGGCGACGATCTCCTCGAAGTAGCGGCCGTGCAGCCGGGGGAAGGCCGCGGCCTCGGCGTTGAGGGCTCGCAGCATGCTGCTGGCCCGCTTGTCGACGACGCGCTCGGCGAGGGCCCGCAGGAGGACGGCCAGGTCGTCGCGGGTACCGGCACCGGGCGCCGAGGGCCGTCGCTCGTTGATCGTCTCCAGCACGTCGAGGTAGAGCTCGTCCTTGGTCTTCCACCGCCGGTAGACGCTGTTGCGGGAGACTCCGGCCTGCTTGGCGATGGCCACCAGTGAAAGGCCGGTGAGGGTGGCGCCGGCGGCGACCATGTCGAGGACCGCGTCGATGATGGCCGCGTCGGTGGCAGGGTCGCGCTGCCGCCCGCCGCGACGGCCTTGGAGTTCCGCGTTCACTCCAGTAACGATACAGAGCTGTTGCGTTTGCTTTCCGGCGTATGGCAATAATGGAACAGACCTGTTCTGATTCGTTTGCGAGAGGTTCCCATGCCCGATCCCAGCACCGCGGCCGCCAGAGCAGGCGGCGAGTCTCCGCCCGCACGCGTTCCCGTTCTGATCGTGGGTGGGAGCATCGTGGGGGCTTCGGCCGCGCTGTTCCTCGGCGCCCGCGGCATCGCCCCCGTCCTGGTCGAGAAGCACGCCGCGGTCTCGACCCGGCTTCGCGCCAAGCTGTTCTATCCGCGCACGATGGAGGCGTACCGCTGTGTCGGCGCCGACCAGGACATCTACGCCGTCCAGCACCGCCTCCCACCGGCCGACCACGCCGCGGTGGTCGCCTCGCTCGCCGGCCCGGAGCTGCGGCGCTGGCGGCTCCCGGCCGCAGCGGACTTCAGCAGCGTCTCGCCCTGCCCCAGCGCCTTCGTCAAACAGGCCGACCTGGAGATCGTCGTCCGCGCGCACGCCCGCGCCGCCGGCGCCGACCTGCGCTTCGGCCACCGCCTTCTCGAACTACGCCGGCACGACGACCACGTCGTGGCGCTGATACGCCGTACCGACGGCAGCACGTACACCGTGGCGGCCGACTATCTCCTGGCCGCGGACGGAAACGGCAGCACCGTCCGCGAGAGCCTGGGCATCAGCCGCAGCGGCACCGAGGTGATCGCGCACGTCATGGAGATCGGCTTCGAAGCCGACCTGCGCCGGCTGCTCGAGGGCCGCCGACTCGCCCTGGCCTTCACCGGCCCGCCCGAGCAGGCGTTCCTGTCCTGGAACACCGCACAGGATCGCGGGACGGTGTCGGTGACCTACGATCCCGCGCTCACCGATCCGGCGACGTTCGATGGCCGGCGGTGCCGTGGGATCGTCTCACGCGCGCTCGGCCTGCCGGCATCGCGTTTCACGCTCACCGGGAGCCGCCCCTGGCAGATGGGCGGCTGGGTGGCCGACTCGTACGGCGCCGGCCGGGTCTTCCTGCTCGGCGACGCGGTGCACGTCACCCCGCCGACCGGCGGCTTCGGCGCCAACGCCGGCATCCAGGACGCCTGGAACCTCACCGCCAAACTGGTCTCGGTCCTGCGCGGCCACGCGGACGCGCGGCTGCTGGAGGACTACGAGCCCGAGCGCCGCGCCGTGGGCCGGATCACGGTCGAGCAGGCGCTCCTGCGCGCCCGCGACCGCGCCCAGGTCCCGATCGAGGACCGTCCGCTGCTCAGTGAGGCGGCGGTGGCCATCGGCTACCGCTACCCCGTACCCGGCGCCGAACCGACCGATCTGCCGGCGGCCGACGAGCCGGACCACTGGCGCGGCGAGCCCGGCACCCGGCTGCCGCACCTGCCCCTCATCGGCCAGGACGGGCCCGGCTCCACGCTCGACCTGGTCCGCGACGGCCGCTACCTGCTCCTCGCCGGACCCGGCGGACACCCCTGGGTACAAGCCGCACACCGGCTGGATCCGCACGGCACCTTCCTCGACGCGACGCTCCTGCCCCACCAGATCGCCTCAGCACCGACACGGCCCGCCGACGCCTGCGGCATCAGCGACCACGGCGCCCTGCTGGTCCGCCCCGACCACGTGATCGCCTGGCGCACTCCCCACGCCGCCCCCGACCCCCTCACCGCCCTCGCCGCCGCCACCCGACGGGCGCTGGGCCGCCCAACGGCACACTGAGGCACCGGGACGTTCGGGGTCACGGCTTGGGGGTCGAGGCCGGCCGCCCCCTGCCGAAGGCGCCGATGGTGGCGTGGAACACGCCCATGGCCAGAACGCCGACGGCGGCGGCCGAGAAGGCGGGCACGGGATGGGCCGTCATGTCGGCGGCGACGGCCGTCAGCGCGGCGATGACGTACATCGCCCAGCCCGCGACCAGGTTGACCAGCGGACCGCTGCCGAACACGCAGGGGAAGCGCTCCTTGGTGATGCCTTTGACGAAGTGCGGGGTGGCGTTCGCGCCGAAGACGCCGGCGAGGAAGCTCAGGACCAGGCTCATGTGATCATCTCTTCTCGGGGGTGCCGGTGAGGCCTCGAACGGTCAGCTCGACGAGCTGCCGAAGCCGGGCGTGCAGGACCTCCGGCTCCTCTCGGGCCTGAGTGATCCCGGCCAGGGCGTCGAGCAGAAGCGTGGCGGCGTCGCGGGCGGACAGTGCGTGGCCGAGCAGATCGAGTTCGTCGGCACAGTCGAGAAGAACGGCCTCGACCACGTCGCGATAGGCGTCCTCGAAGGCCCGGACGACGTCCTGGGCGATGTCCGCCGCCTCGCTGAACAGCTCCGCCCGGAACTCGGCGTCGATCGTGCCCGCGAACAGGTCGAGCTTGACGACCAGCGTCCCGTACAGCCGCTCCGCGACCGGCCGCCCGGCCTGTCCCGCCTCCCGCGCCGCCGCCGTGACCCGCTCGGCGATCAGCTGCCCGACCGCGCGGAAGATCTCTTCCTTGTTCTTGAAGTGCTGGTACACGGCCGGCCGCGACATCCGCGCCGCTTGCGCGACGAGGTCCATCGACGTACGGCGATAGCCGTACCTGCCGAACACACCGAGCGCGGCGGACACGACCTGCTCCCGCTTCGCCTCCATCGAGGTGGACATGCTGACACTCTATACCTGATTTGTCAGATCGTCAGCTCGGTGGGCAGTTGCGTGCCCTTCGAACGCAGGCCGGCCTGTGGGATGATTTGACCTGTCAGGTGGCCGTTGGCCTGTTCCCCCTCTGACCGGGCGAGGGAGGAGCCGGCATGGACATCACGCCGCAGGCTGTCTCGATTCCCAAGGAGACCGACCACCTCGAACAGGGCAAGTACGGGCCGGTCTTTCCGCAGACCCCGGCGTGTTACGGGTTCACCGTCAACGCCGACGTCAAGCCCGGCCGCGCCGAAGCCATCCGTAACTACGGTCACGCGCTGGCCAAGGCCTTGGAGGCCGATCCGTCTCTTCTGGCGCCGCTGAAGCTGCACTACCTACGCTGGGTGTTGTTCGATGACGACACCCGGTTCATGTACCAGGGGATCTTCGACACTGACTTCGACAAGTACACCGAAGACGCCATCGCGTTGTTCACCAAGGCGGGGGTGAACACGGCGTTCGAGAACCTCGTGGGCTTCCCCGAGGACTGGAAGACCAATCCCGAGGCGTTCGTCAGATTCGTCCGCGAGCACCACTGCCCGAGCTTCATCGAGTACGGAGAGTATCCGTACGTCACCGCCGATGAGATCAAAAAAGCGCTGCGGATCAAAGGCGCCCTGTCGGAGATGCTCGACCAGATGCAGTAAGACCAGGCCCCCGGTGCGTCCTACTGGTGATCGGAGGCGAGATGAGCGAGTCCAGGACCGCCCGCGTCTACAACCAGAACCACGTGCCGCGCCCCTACACCCCAGGCCGCCGGCGGGTGAGCATCTACGTCTCGTGGAGCTATCCGGCCGAGGCGGGCAGGAACCCGGCCGAGCTCGACAACCGGTTCTCCACGCTGACCGAGGTGCGGCGAGTGAACTGGCCGGCCTATGAGGACCCGCGCTGGTCCGATCCGCTGCGCTTCCAGCAGGGCATCGCCGGATCGCTGGAGCTGTTCTTCTGGGGGTGGGCGCCGTTCCAGCAGTTCGTCGAGGAGGCCACCGGCCACAGCGTGCCGGTGTACCAGCGCATCGACCAGGCAGGCTTCCGCACCGTGCTGGACGAGCGGGTGCTGGATGACACCGACACCCTGTTCGTCTTCGGCCTGGATCACATGATCACCGGGCAGGAGGCCGAGCCCGCAGAGATCGAGGCGCTGCGGCATTTCCTGGCCCGGGAGGGCACCTGCCTGGTGCTGGGACCGCACCACGACGTGGGGGCCTCAGACGATATGGCCGTACGCGACGCCGAGTACCACCACCATGGAGACGCCCTGGTACCCCGCCGGCAACGCTTCGGCCGCTACGTCCGCGACCTGATGCGCGGCCTCGGGGTGCCGGTGGAAAACCGCTACGGGCTGCGGCCCGCGGTACAGCAGGCCAACAAGATCGCGCCGCTGTCGGTCAATCGGGACCTGGATACCAGGGGATGGCTGGATGGCGTGACCACCTTCAACTTCCACATGCACCTGCCGCACTACGCGGTGACGACCGACGAGCCGGACGTCATCCACGTGCTGGGCCGCCAGCCGATCGACCTCTCCAGGCCGCCGCACCCCTTCACCGAGGCCGGCAACACCGAGTTCAACATGTGCCTGTGGATGCCCCCCGCGGGAGAACGCGCCGGCGACGTGCTACTGGCCGACTCCACGATCTTCAGCTCGCTGTTCGGCGGCGATGAGAGCCTGCGCGCCTTCTGGATGAACATCGTCTCGGCGAAGTGACGCCCCAGGCGGCGGGAGAGGGAGATCGGTGAGTACACCAACACATGCCGCGCTCGAGCTCGACGACATCCAACGCGGCGTCCTCAGCCCCCGCCCGACCCCGTACGCGGCCACCTACATCCTGTTTCGTATCGACGACCGCGCGCACGGCCGGGAGCTGATGCGGCGCGTACGCGCCGTGGTGACCTCGGCCGCCGACACCACGAGCCCGCTGGGCGATACCTGGGTGAGCGTCGCGCTCACCTTCTGCGGCCTCAAGGCCCTGGGCGTGCCGCCGCAAGCTCTGGAGACCTTCGCCTGGGAGTTCCGGCAGGGGATGGCCGCCCGGGCCGTAGCGCTCGGCGACGTCGGCGACAGCAGTCCCGAGCACTGGGAGGCACCGCTCGGCACACCCGACGTCCACGTGGTGCTGACCGCTCTGGCGCCCGACAGCGCCCGCCTTCAGGCGGCCATCGACCGCGCCCGCCCCGCCTTTCAGCACCTGTCCGGGGTGAGCGCGATCTGGCGGCAGGACTGCCAGGCGCTGCCCACCGAGACCGAACCCTTCGGCTACCGCGACGGCATCAGTCATCCGGCCGTCGAAGGCAGCGGCATCGCCGGATCCAACCCGCTGGAAGCACCGCTCAAGGCTGGGGAGTTCGTGCTCGGCTACCCCGATGAGCTCGGTGGCGTCCAAGCCCCGCAGCCCGAGATCCTGGGCCGCAACGGCACCTACGCGGCCTTCCGCAAACTCCACCAGCGCGTCGCGGCCTTCCGCCGCTACCTGAAGGACAACGCCACCGGACCCGAGGACGAGGAGCTACTGGCCGCCAAGATCATGGGCCGCTGGCGCGGCGGCGCTCCGCTGGCGCTCAGCCCCTCGTGCGATGATCCCGTCCTGGGCGCCGACCCTCGCCGCAACAACGCCTTCCTGTACGAACACGACGACCCGGCGGGGTTCATCACCCCCGGCGGCTGCCACATCCGCCGTGGCAACCCCCGCGACGCAGCGGTGGCCGGAGAGCCGAGGCTGCACCGGATGATCCGGCGCGGCACCGCCTACGGACCGCCACTACCCGACGGGATGCTGGAGGATGACGGGGCCGACCGAGGTCTGATGTTCGCCTTCATCGGAGCCCACCTGGGCCGGCAGTTCGAGTTCGTCCAGTCCGAATGGATGAACGACGGCGTCTTCTTCGGCGCGGGCAACGCACGCGATCCTCTCATCGGCTCCAGCGACGGCCCCGACGACTTCACCATCCCTCAGCGGCCACTGCGACGGCGCCTGCGAGCGCTGCCCCGCTTCGTCATCACCCGCGGCGGCGAATACTGCTTCCTTCCCGGGCTGAACGCCTTGAGCTGGCTCGGTGATCTCCACAGCTGAAGGCACGACCAAGAGCCACTGAGAGTTGAGGCACGTCGCCTACGGCCGTCACCGTCAGGCCACGACCGCGCGTCCTGCCCGTGGGCCGTCGGCCCACTTGTTCCCCGACCACACGTTTCCGGCGCCCTTGGGGTTCCAGTAGGCGACCGGTCCGTAGTAGCCGCACTTGGGCCAGTACCGAGTGGAGAACAGGTTGTTCGTGATCTTCACCTTGGCCGATCCCGCGCCTCCGGCGTAGAGGGCGTAGGCGCCACCGGCGATGAGGTTGTGGTCGATGACCGTGTTGGTGACGGGCCCGTCGTCGGCGAACAGGCCGACGGCGGCACTGGCGCCCTTGGAGGCGGGCATCCAGTTGAGCAGCGTGTTGTGACGGACGACCAGGCCCCGCTTGTCGCTGCCGTCGGATATCACAGCGTCGGTGTGCTGGTAGGTGTGTGAGAGGTTGCGGAACGCCTGTAGGCCGTGGACATAGTTGTCGTGGATCTGCCCGTGGCCCATGGACAGCGCGTCGCCGAACTTCGAGACGTTGTCGAAGCCGACCTCCACCGTGCCCGATCCCATGTTCGAGACCGCGTAGTCCTCACCTCCGTTGTCCGGTCCCTTGCCCTTCACCCCGGTGATCGTGGAGTGCAGGACCCTGAGGCCGGTCCCGCTCCCTCTGAGGTTCACACCCCACCAGTTGGCCGATGTGATCTCGGAGTCCACGATGGTGACGTTCTTGGCGTAGATGTCGAGGGAACCGTGCAGTTTCCAACCCTTGATGACGGTCCCGTCTTTCCTGATGGTCAGATTCCCGGTATGCGACTTGAGGTGAGTACCGGCCGGTACCCCAGTGTTCCGGGCATTCGGAAAGCCGGGCGTCAGCCCGGCCTTCGACGCCTCGAGCCCGGCATGAGCTCCGCCCGACGTCTGGCCGAGACCGATGCACACGCCGATTCCGGTGATCAGCGCGACGCCACCTGCAGTGCCCAAGATCCACGACCGCACGGCGAGACCATCCCCATCTCGAGTAGGCCCGTCGCCTCACATCGGGCACGGGCGGCCAACGATCACACGCATTGATGATCAAGGAAGCTACAGGAGCGAGCACCGTGAGACTGGAGAATCACACCTTTAATGATCATTGGTATCGACTGCCGATAGCGCGCAGTAGATACCCGTGATCAGGTCGAATGCCTGGACGACACCCGCCTCAGCTCGAGGTATCGCTCGTGGAAGTCCCGCGCGAACCCCGTCTCGGCGTAGCGGGCCGTCAGCGCGGCGTCCAGGTCCCCGGCACGAGCGCGCAGTGATTCGAAGACGCGCGACGATTCGAGTGCGGTTGCACCGGCTGCGGCGGCCGCATCCGGAGCGCCGAGGTGACACAGTGCGATCCCCAGATCGATTCGTGCGATGGCCACGTGGCCGGGAGACGGGTCCGTCGACGACGCCGACGCGTGAACGGCCACCGCGCGTTCCGCATGACGTCTCGCCTGCTCGTAGTCCTCAAGCCAGATGAACGCCGAGGCGGGATAGGCCGTCACGGCATACTCGGCGAGTGGGCCGGTTTCCGCGCCGAAGCGGTGGGGCGGCCGGGCGGGCAGGCGGTCGTGCAGTTCTTCGGCTCCTCGGAGCAGGTCCTCGCACTCGGCCCGTTGGCCGAGACGGGCGTGAGCCCGGGCGGCCTTGGCCCGCAGGCGGACGGCGATGGGGTGACCGCCGGGGGCCCTGGTGATGCCTCTGCGGGCTGCGGCGACGGCCCGGTCGGGGCGGTCGGTGTAGGTGGCGATCGAGGCGAGGGCGTCGGCGGCCCAGGCACAGAGTTCGTCGTGGCCGGCCTGGTCGGCGTGTTCGTAGCAGTCGATCGCGTACGTCTCGGCGGTCAGCGGATGACCCAGGTCGTGGGCGAGCCAGGCGAGCAGTTCGGACAGCCAGGCGGCCCAGACGTACAGCTCACGCCCCTGCTTGAGCGTGTGCGGGCCCTGAATCAGCTCCTGGACGCGGGCGCGGTAGGCGCGGGCGACGGCGAAGACCTCGCCGGGCGGCTCGGTCGTGTACGACCGGTCGATGGCGGCGACGGCCGCCTGGAGGTGGTCGAAGGTCCCGGGCCCGACCGCAGAGGCTCCGGCGATCCGGGTGAACTCCATCGCCTCGGAGGCGGCCTCCCCCAGCACGGCTGGCGCGACGGTGGCGGCGAGGCCGAGTCGCAAGGCGTCGCGGCGCTTCGTGGGGTCCACCTCCCTCGACTCCGAGGGTGCGCCGCCATCGCCGCTCCCGGCCAGGCCCAAATGCGAAGAAAGTCCGAACAGCTCCGCCTCGGTCATCTCGAACGCCGTGGCGTACGCCGCCGTCCAGTCGCGGGGGAAGTGTTCGCCCTTCTCCCAGCCGAGGATCTGCCGGACCAGCGAGTTGACGGGCGGATACGGTTGACCGACGGCCTTGTGCAGCCGGCGAGCCATCTCGTGTTTGTTCCACGAACGCCGCTCTCGCTCCGCTCGTAACCGTGCCGCCCACCGCGGCGTCTCGTCACCGGCCACGACCCCATCCTCCGGCTCGCCCCCGACATACCCGGACACGCACAGTGTCCGAGTCCTGTCGGTCAGTATCTGTCTTATTCCGGTGTCTCCGCAGCGGCTTCACTCAACGTCACCGACGCCTGCGCCGGATCGATCGGCGATCCCACCCGCGCAGCGGCAATGACACGAAAGGTTGACGCCCGATGCCGAGTTCTCCCGCCGTGGGTCCGGTGACCCCGGCATCCGTCGAGGCGCGTACGTCGCAGCTCACCGAACGCCTGACGGCGGCGTTGACCGCCCGCGGTCTGCGTGCCCGCGTGTCCCGTGGCGCCTGGGTGCTGGCGAGCAATCCCGCCGGTGACCCGCCGGACGGCGACCACCACGCGAAAGCCCTGAATCCCGGCCTGCGCCAGACCGTGATGTGCGGTGCCGACGGCGACGGGCGGCTGATGTGGTTCTGGCAGTGGTCCGGCCCGACCTGCGATTCGCCGCCGGAGTACGAGCCGCTCTGCGCGGCGGACGACATCTTCCAGGCGGCCGAGAAGATCACTCGCGTCCTCCGCGTCGCCGGCGAGCCGCCCCGCTCCGCGCCGCGGGAGGACCGGTGACGCGCTCGACGGACCGTACCCGGCGACGCTCCCGCGCATCGGGTGGCGCAGGCCGGAATCTCCACTCGGAAGCGGTCGCGACGAGCCTGCAGAGCACGTACGGCGGGTGGGTCATCATCTGGTCGGCCTGGCGGCAGGCCTTCACCGCGTTCTCCGCGATCAGCACCGACCCGGTGGTCATCGATGAGGCGTCCGTGTCCCGGCTGCTGCAACGGATCGGTGAGATCGAGTTGGCCGCGAGGACGCCAGGGCGTTCGGTGGACGGCTTCGTGGACGACGTGAACGCCCGCCGAGCGGCGGAGACCATGCGGGACCGCATCCGCTGCGGCGGACTGGCCGCCCGGCCGGAAGATCCTCTCCAGCGACGAGCTCGCCCCGATACTCCGGATCGAACAGCGGGCCGTCCACCGGGCACTGTCGCATCTCGAACGGCTCGGATACCTGAGGACGGTCCCCGGCAAGGGCACCTACGTCCGGCCGCCCGCGGACTGGCCTTAGGACGTCTATCGGCAGTGGATCTCACCCGGCTGTGACCAGCACGGTCGTGACGGACCCTAATGGTGGGTTGATCGTGGTTCACCGGAGTAGCGGTCCAAGCCCGCCTTCCGGCGTTTCTGTTGTTCAAGCCAGTGCACGTAGCGCGGAGAGGGGCCGCGGACGATGCTGAGGGGGTAGGGGTCGTACTCGTCTAGGAGCAGCCTGCGGAGGAATTCGACCATGCCGCAGGGAAAGAGAGTGAAGTCGTCCCGGGTGTGTCGGCCACAGACCAGGACGGGCCAGTTGTCGGGGTCGGAGTCGGTGGTCAGCCAGCACAAGATGTCGGGGCCCGAGGTGATGCCCCAGGCGAGGATGTCGTCCGGGTCGATGTCGAGGCCTTCTTGGCCGCCCAGCATCTCCCAGGTGTCACGAGCGTTCTCCGTCTCCTCCTCGAAGGTGCCGGGGTCCCACTGGATGTACTCCTTGGGCAACGGCATGAGGATGCCGACCTCGGCGAAGGAGCCGGCGCCGTAGATGGACATGAAGGCCATGTAGTCACGCGGGAACCGCGTGCCCCACCGCGCCTCGGCCGCCGACCAGTCGATCTCCTCGTCCGCGCCGAGATCCGGAGGCAGGACCTTGGCCAGCGCTGATATACCCGTCGAGTCTTCCACGACCATCCCTTCGATCACGTTCCCGAGAGCGTACGAGGCCGCACTGACAACACGCCGCGGCAGGGGCAAACGCACGATGGCGGCCACGACCAGCGCTTTCGCGCCCTGGTGGGTCCTGGTGTGCCACATACGTTCAGGAACGGGCGCGCGCCATCGCCGAACGCGTGGTCGATTTCCACGTCGTGGCGGTCGAGGCGCGGGCGATCCACGACTCATTCGGCATGGACGGCGCCTGATCGGCCTGTCCGGTCACAGCTCCGGGGGCGGGGCGGCGCCGTGGCCGGCGTCGGGCGGGCCCCAGGGCAGGCCGTGGCGTTCGCAGGCGCGGCGCAGCTCGGCCAGGTCCGGCGGGAACGACACTCGCCGCAGGACCCGGCCCACCGGGCTCCACACCACCAGTCTCGGCGCCTCGGACTCGTCGATGCCCACGCCGCCGAGCGCCTGCCGTGTAACGCTCCACTCCGTACGCCCCAGCCGTGTCACCGACGAGATCCCGGACGAGGAGATGCGCAGTTGCGGCCGGTTGCGGTCGTACAGCCAGGTGCCCGCGAGCCCGAGGACGAGCCCGGTCGGCGCGGCCCACGACAGCGCGGTCCAGAAGCCCCCGAGGTCGCCGCGTAGCCAGATCGATCCGAGCACCGCGACCAGTTCGCAGAGCGTCGCGGTGACGGCGTACGCCAGCACGCGGGTACGCCGGGGCACGTCCAGCTGCACCGGCGGCAGGGTCTTCGTCTCCGGCTCGGTGAGGGCCGGGGACGGTTCGAGGGCCCCCTCGATGCGGGTCATGGAGCCGTGGAAGGCGGCGTTGACGTACGCGTCGTACTCGGCGTCGGTGATCGGCAGCTGCATCCGGCGGGCGGCCTCGCGCAGGTCCGTACGGGAGATGCGGAGCATCGACAGCGGCGCGGCGAGGAACTCGTCGCCGTCGTCGTCGTACATCCGCAGCCAGGCGTGGCCGTCGACGGTCAGGAGTTCCATGCCGCCGATGCGTTCGCGGGGCATCCGCAGGATGACGTCGCCGGCTCCGTCGGCCCAGCCGATGCCGTCCTCGTCGACGACGAGGCGTCCGCCGGGCACCCGGGCGAAGATGTCCGGCAGCCCTGCGAGGCCGTACTGGGACGGCCGCCGTACCCCCTGCTCGGGTGTGACGACCTGGTAGCCGCGTTCGTTGAGGGCGTGCGTGAGCTGGAAGGCGTCCAGGCCCTCGGCGGGGAGACGCGCCAGCACCTGCAAGCGATGGCCGAACACCGTGACGACGGTGTGCCGTCCGGTCAGCCGGCCCGTCACCGGGTCGACGGCCGTGCCCGGGCCGACGACGACGGCGGCGACATGGTCGGCGCGCACCCGCCACTCGGCGACCGTGGCGTGCCGGACGCGCAGTTCGTTGGGGCTGATCGACCAGGACAGCGGCGCGCCCGTCAGCCGGCGGCGGCGCGCGCCGAGGACCGCGACCGCGCCGACGACCGCCCACAGGCCGCCCATGAGCCGGTCGCCGAACCCGAGGCCGCCGTCGAAGGCGGACCGGACGAGCATCGTGAGGGCGAGCAGCGAGAGGAGGATCCCGAGCGCGACCGAGCGCCGCCGCCCGGTCACCGCGGTGTCCAGGGTCGTCGGCGCGGTCAGCGCGGCGGGGTGGGGTTCGTGGGCGACGGCCAGCAGGGTCGCCTCCTGGTCGCGCAGGCGCTGCTCGGCACGGCGGCCGAGGGCGCGCGGCGCGTCCTCCTCCGACGGCAGGTCGCCATCGTCGAAGACCGAGCGGTCGCCGTCGATGACGTGGGTGGTGATCCCGAGCCTGCGGGCCGTCATGTAGAACGTGAGCGGGTCGAAGCCCATCTCGGTGAGGGTGCCCGCGGCGGTCGACCCGAACTTGTGGAAGATCGTCAAGACCTCGTCGTCCGCGGTGACCGTGAACTCCTCGATCCGGTCCCGCTCGTACGCCTCCTCCACCGAGCCGTCGGGTCCGAGGCGTTCGAGGCCCGCCTCGGACAGCCGCCAGACACCGGTGCGGTGCGACCGCAGGCCGAGCAGCCACGGCATGAGGTTGCAGGCGACGACGGCCCCCAGCCACACGCCGGGCTGCGGGATGGGGAGAAGGGCCACCAGCAGGGACAGCAGCGCGAACAGGCCGGGCGCGACGGGGCGCGACCGCCGCGCGGGGGCCCGAAGGCCGATCAGCTCGAGGTCCACGAGAACAGATCGTGACATGTCAGCGTCCCATTCGTCATGACGCTCGTCTGCGAGCGAACACCACAACACCGGCCAGGGCGAGCGCCCCGACGATCACTACGCCCAGCATCGTGCGGCCCTTGTGCATTCCGTCGCCGGTCCCGCCGGCCGGTGTCGTCCGGTGCTTCGAGGTCGGCGTGGGCGACGGCAGCGCCTCCTTCGGAACCGGCTCCTGCCACAGCGGCTGCCGTACGCCCTCGCCGCTGAACAGCAACGACCGGCCGTCGGCGGTGTACGCGATGCCCTCGCCGAGCTTCTGGTCCGGGACCTTGACGCCGGTGAGTTCCTTGCCGGGCGCGGTGTAGATCTCGGCGTCCCAGTAGCCGCGGACGACGAAGGAGCGCCCGTCCGGCGCGAACGCCCCATCCGTCGAGTACAGCGGGGTGTCACCGACCTGGTGCATGACGTTGTAGCCGCTGGTGCTCAGTTTCTTCGGCCCCTCGTACAGCGATCCACCGAACTCCTTGCTCGCGATGTAGATCCGGCTCGTGCGCGGGTCGACCATGAGTGTCTCGGCGTTGTGCGACCCGTCCTCGAACTTGATCCGGTACCTCGTGGCGGGCACCGTCTGGTTACGGATCGTCTTCGGCTCGGGGATGCGGTAGACGGTGGAGTACGGCTGATCCTTGAGGTTGTCGCCGATGTCACCGACGTAGAGGTAGCCGTCCGCGCCGACCGCCATCGCCTCCCAGTCGCGGTTGTGCGCCCCGCCGAGCGTGATCGCCGCCCGGACCCGGCAGTCGTCGATCCCCAGCGCGAACAGCTGATTAGAGCCGCCCGAGTCGTTGAACGTGTAGACGATCCCGGGATGGCGCCGGCTCGCACCCAGCCCGCTGGACTCGTCGATGCGCGGGTCGTCGATCGTGCAGAGCTCCTTCGCGCCCTCGGCGAGGGCCCGTACGGGCGCCGCCGCCCTGGCGGGCACCGCCCACACCAGCGGGCCACCGACGGCCAGGAGAGCGGCGAACGTACGCGCCTTGACCGGCGCCGATCGACCGGGTGACCCGCCCCGGCTCAGCCGCCTCAATGGAGGAGCGTGCCGAGGACGACGGCGAAGACGAGCGCCGCCAGCACGGTCGGCAACAGCCATCGAGGAGCACGATTCACAAGCCGAGCCTATGCGCTCCCGCACGAGAATCGCGCAGCCCCCAGTCCCAGCTGTCTCCGCCTCCCTGATCTCGGGCAGTATGGCCACGTGTCGGAGCCACAGGCGGCGTCTTCCCCTCCCGGGACGCGGGTCTTGGAGGCCGTGCTCGAGCGGATCACCTTCGCCAGCGAGGAGACCGGGTACACCGTCGCGCGGGTCGCCACCGACCGGACCGGTTCGGAGCTGCTCACGGTCGTGGGAGCGCTGCTCGGCGCGCAGGTCGGCGAGAGCCTGCGGCTGACCGGGCGGTGGACGTCGCATCCGAAGTACGGCCGGCAGTTCGAGGCGCACTCGTACACGACCGTGCTGCCCGCCACCGTGCAGGGCATCCGCAAGTATCTCGGCTCCGGGCTGATCAAGGGCATCGGCCCGGTGATGGCCGACCGGATGGTCGAGCACTTCGGCACCGACATCCTGCGCGTGATCGAGGAGGAGCCCGAGCGCCTGGTCGAGGTGTACGGGCTGGGCCCGAAGCGGTCCAACCGCATCGCCGCCGCCTGGGAGGAGCAGAAGGCCATCAAGGAGGTGATGGTCTTCCTGCAAGGGCACGGCGTGTCGACGTCGCTGGCAGTGCGGATCTACAAGCAGTACGGCGACGAGTCGATCTCGGTGGTGCGGAAGGAGCCGTACCGGCTGGCCGCCGACGTGTGGGGCATCGGGTTCAAGACCGCCGACACGATCGCGCAGGCGGTCGGCATCCCGCACGACAGCCCTGAGCGGATCAAGGCGGGGCTGCAGTACACCCTGTCGGAGGCGGCCGACGACGGGCACTGCTACCTGCCCGAGCCCAACCTGCTCACCGAGGCGACGAAGATCCTGGAGGTGCCGCGCGAGCTCGTCGGTCCCTGCCTGGAGGAGGCGGTCGCCGCGGAGGAGATCGTCCGGGAGCGCGTGGCGGCCGGTGAGGGCGAGGTGCCGGCGGTGTACCTGGTGCCGTTCCACCGCGCCGAACGCTCGCTGGCGACCGGGCTGCTGGACCTCCTGGGCGTCGGCGAGGATCGCCTGTCCGCCTTCCAGGGCGTCGACTGGGACAAGGCCCTCGGCTGGCTGCGAAAGCGGACCGGAATGGACCTGGCCCCCGAGCAGGAGGAGGCCGTACGCCTGGCGCTGACCGAAAAGGTCGCGGTGCTCACCGGCGGGCCCGGCTGCGGGAAGAGCTTCACGGTGCGCTCCATCGTCGAGCTGGCGCGGGCCAAACAGTCCAAGGTCGTGCTGGTCGCGCCCACGGGGCGGGCGGCGAAGCGGCTGGCCGAGCTGACCGGTCACGAGGCCGCGACGGTGCACCGGCTGCTGCAGTTGCAGCCCGGCGGCGACCCGAAGTTCGACCGCGACAACCCGCTCGACGCCGACCTCGTCGTCGTCGACGAGTCCTCCATGGTCGACGTCATCCTCGCGAACAAGCTGGTCAAGGCCGTTCCGCGCGGCGCGCACCTGCTGCTCGTCGGCGACGTCGACCAGCTCCCGTCCGTCGGCGCCGGGGAGGTGCTGCGCGACCTGCTGGCCGCCGACGTGATCCCCCGCGTACGCCTGACCAAGATCTTCCGGCAGGCTCAGCAGTCCGGGATCGTGGTCAACGCCCACCGGATCAACGCGGGACAGTCGCCGCGGACGCGGGGTTTCCCGGACTTCTTCCTGTTCCCGTGCGAGGAGGCCGAGCCCACCGCGGAGCTGACCGTCGAGATCGTGGCGCAGCGGATCCCGCGCAAATTCGGCCTCGACCCGCGCCGCGACGTCCAGGTGCTCGCCCCGATGCACCGTGGCCCGGCCGGCGCGGGGAACCTCAACACGCTCCTGCAGGAGGCGCTCACGCCGCACCACGAGGGGAAGGCCGAGCGCCGCTACGGCGGGCGGGTGTTCCGCGTCGGCGACAAGGTCACCCAGCTGCGCAACAACTACGACAAGGGCGCCGCCGGAATCTTCAACGGCACGGTGGGCGTGGTCACCGGCATGTCGCTGGAGGAGCAGACGCTGACCGTGCTCACCGACGAGGACGAGAGCGTCGACTACGACTTCGCCGAGCTGGACGAGCTCGCCCACGCGTACGCCGTGACGATCCACCGCTCGCAGGGCAGCGAGTACCCCGCCGTCGTCATTCCGCTGACGACGAGCTCGTGGATGATGCTGCAGCGCAACCTGCTGTACACCGCCGTCACCCGCGCCAAGAAGCTCGTCGTGCTGGCCGGCTCCCCCAGGGCCCTGGCCGCCGCCGTCCGCACGGCCGGCGCCGGACGCCGCCACACCGCCCTCGACCACCGCCTGCGCGGTTGAGCGCCGGCGGCGGAACGGTGTGGCGAGGCCGCACCGGCTGAGGTCAGAAGCGGACGGTGTGCGGAGCCACGAACCGGCAGTGCTTCATCGACGGCCGATCCCGGCCACTCATGCGACATATCCCGTTCTCCGGGACATCACTGGAGTGGAGGTGTTCGTGCGGATCAAGCAACTGACCGTCTCGGAGCGAAAGCTGGCAGAGGCGTTCTCCACCGGTAAACGCCTGACGTTGGGAAGCGGAGACCCGGGACGCGGCGCCACCTGGGGACCCGGCCGGACGATCCGAGCGGAGGTGATCCGACACTTCCTCGTCAGTGCCACGCCACCGAGCCGGGCCGGCGTTCCGGCGATACGGATCACCGGAGCGCGCATCGTGGGCGCCCTCGACCTCAGGTTCGCCTCGGTGACCCACCCGCTGAGCCTGCGTTCCTGCCACATCACCGGCCTGCTCGACTTCCACGGCGTGCGGTCACGGGAGATCGACCTGCGTGGATCACACCTTCGTGAGGGACTTCACGCGTCGACGGCGTTCATCGACGGTCACCTGCTGCTGACCGACACCGTGATCGACGAGACGGTCCGCCTCATCGCCACGCGCATCCGCGGGGCGCTGTTCATGAACGGAGCGCGGCTCGGCGATCCCGGCGGCGGTCCGGGCCGCCCGGTCTTCGAAGCGGATCGGCTCCAGGTGGATGCCGATCTGCTGTGCCGCGACGGCTTCCACGCGAACGGCGAGATCCGCTTCCCCGGTGCCCGCATCGGCGACAGCATCGACTTCGATGGGGCCACGCTCTCCAATCCGAAGGCGTGCGCGCTCGCGGCTCCCCGGATCGTCGTCGGCGGGGATTTCCTCGCCCGGAACGCGTTCTCCGCGGACGGGTCGATCGACGTGGACGGTGCGACGATCGAAGGCCGGCTGAACCTCGACGGAGCCCGCCTGAGCAACCCGGGTGGGTACGCGCTGCGCGGGGCCCGGCTCACCGTGCAGGGCGAGATGCGCTGCACCGGCGATTTCACCGCCCACGGCGAGCTGCACCTGCTCAACGCTCGGATCATCGGTCCGCTCATCCTCGACGGCGCGCGGATCCTCAATCCCCACCGCATCGGCCTGCACGCCAGCGGGCTCGCGGCGGACGGGATGTACTGCCGCGACGGCTTCACCGTCAAAGGCAGCGTCCGGCTGTCGGGAGCGCGCATCACCGGCCCGCTGGACTTCTCCCACGCCTGTTTCGAGGACCAGTCGGCGTTGAGTCTGGGGTGCTGGTGGCTCACGGCCCGCGAGCTGATCCTGCGTCCGGCCGTCCCGCCGAGCGGCACCGTGGATCTCCGGTACGCGCAGCTGGGCCTGCTGGAGTACGCGCCGGGCGCGCTGCCCGGCACGTTGCGGCTGGACGGCCTCACCTACAACGCGATCGCACCGTCCACCAGTGTGGACACGGGGCTGGCCTGGCTCGACAGGACGCCCCCCGGTTTCCGTCCCCAGCCGTACGAGCAACTGGCCGAGACCTACCGCCACACGGGCAACGACGCCTATGCCCGGAACGTGCTACTGGCGAAGGAACGTCGCCGCCGAATGGGCCTCCCCCTGCCGATCAAGGTCTGGGGATACCTGCAGGACGCGACGGTCGGGTACGGCTACCGGCCGTGGCGGGCAGCGGGCTGGCTCGCGGTGATGCTGATCATCGGGACGGTCGCCTTCCACGCGCGGCACCCGATCGCGGCGGAGCCCGGTAAGGCACCGTCGTTCAACGCGTTCATCTACACGCTGGACCTGCTGCTGCCGATCATCGACCTCGGGCAGCGGAAGGCGTACGCCCCGCTGCCCGGTTGGTCGCAGTGGCTGATGTACGGCCTGACCATCGTCGGCTGGATCCTCGCCACGACGATCGCCACCGCGATCACCCGTGCCCTCCGCCGCCAGTAGCGGATGGGGCGCACGACGCTCGGTGAAGGAGCCGGGAACATGCCCCGTTCGGCCCCTTCACCGAGCGTCCGCCCTACTGGAGGAACCCCTCGTAGTTGTGCTGCTGCAGCCGGCTCTCGATCTGCTTCACGGTGTCCAGCGCGACGCCGACGACGATCAGGAGGCTGGTCCCGCCGAACGGGAAGTCCTGCGTGGCGCCGAACAGCGACAGCGCGACCATCGGGATGAGCGAGATCAACCCCAGGTAGAGGGCCCCGGGCGCGGTGATCCGGGTGAGCACGTAGTCGAGGTACCCGGCGGTGGGCCGCCCCGGGCGGATCCCGGGGACGAACCCGCCGTACTTCTTCATGTTGTCGGCGATCTCGGTCGGGTTGAAGGTGATCGCGACGTAGAAGTAGGTGAAGAACACGATCAGCCCGAACAGGGTGACCATGTGCCAGGGATCGTCCTGCCGGGTGAGCGGGGCCAGGGTGCGGTTGAGGAAGGTGTTCCGAGGCCAGAGCTCAGCCGCCAGCGCCGGAACGGACAGCATCGATGAGGCGAAGATCGCCGGGATGACTCCGGCCTGGTTGACCTTCAGCGGGATGTAGGTGGACGTACCGCCGTACGCGCGCCGGCCGACCACCCGTTTGGCGTACTGCACGGGGATGCGCCGCTGGGCCTGTTCGACGAAGACGACCCCGGCCATCACCGCGAGGCTCGTCGCCGTCACCAGCGCGAAGGTGAACCCGCCCTTCCTGGTGTAGATGTTCCAGAACTCGGTCGGGAAGACGGCGACCACCTGCGTGAAGATCAGGATGGACATGCCGTTGCCGATGCCCCGCTCGGTGATCAGCTCGCCCAGCCACATGATGACGGCGGTACCGGCGACCATGCAGGCCACCATCGTGACGACGGTCAGCATCCCGGGGTCGCCCAGGATCCGCTGCCCGCAGCCGGGGAAGAGGTTGCCGGACGCCGCCATCGCCACGACGGTCGCGCCCTGGAGGATCGCCAGCGCGACCGTGAGGTAGCGGGTGTACTGAGTGATCTTGGTGGTGCCGGCCTGCCCCTCCTTCTTGAGGGCCTCCAGACGCGGGATCACCACCGTCAGCAACTGCAGGATGATGCTCGCGGTGACGTACGGGTAGATGCCCAGCGCCATGACCGAGAGCTTGAGCAGCGCTCCCCCGCTGAACAGGTTGATCATGCTGAAGACGTCGGCCCGGCCGCCGTGGGCGGCGGCCTGCGCGCACGCCTTGACGGCCGACACGTCGACGCCCGGCGCGGGCAGGTTCTGGCCGAGCCGGAACACGACGACGATGCCGAGCGTGAACAGCAGTTTCCGACGCAGGTCAGGAGTCCGGCAGGCCCGGACGAGAGCGGTCAGCATCCGCTCTCCCAGCGAACGGCCGGCCCGCGACCGACGGCGACGGCCACCCCAGAACCGAAGGGAACAGCCGACCCGCGGCCGGGGAGAACGACCGACCCGCGGCCGATACGACGGGCGGACGGATCCGAGTACGAGAATGCGCGTGATCGGGCGAGCACCGAATGTGCCCGCCGCGCGGTGATACGAGAGATGACATGCCTCCACACGGGAACGCCGCGGCGCTCACGAGGACGCCACGGACGACGAACGGGAACGTCAGGAACCCGTGTGGGAAGGAGGCCCGCGGAGGCTGACCGCGGAGGTGAAGACGGCCGGCGGCGCCACCGAGTGCGCCGCGACGACGGCGGCCACACGCCGGGACATCCGGATGTGATCCACGGATGCCGCCGGTATGGCGGGGCCCGGACCGGCCCGGTCGGCCGCGGGTTCGTCACCGGCCAGGAAACGTGACGCGACGGTCCCGCGCCCCGCACCGATGCGATCCGCGACCAGGTGGACTGCTGCCGTCCGCCCGGCGCAGGCGCCATCCGCGACGGGGTGGGCGGCCGCCGTCCCGAACGACGGCCTCTCGATCGCGTCCGCCGCAGCGGACCCTCGCGGAACGGCGAAGGCGCCGGCCCCCACCGTGCGGACGAACGCCGATGCGAGTCGGCGCGGAACGTGGGGGGTGCCGGCCGGAGCCGCGCGGGAACGTCCGGAGCTCCGGTCGAGGGCGGCGACGGTCGCCGCCGAGCCACCGGTTCCGGCGGCGTTGGCGGTCTCGCCGCTGCCCACGCGGATGACGTCGGCGACGGCGGTGCCCGGGATCGCCGCCAGGACGGCGGTCATGACGAAGCCGAAGAATCCGGCGAGCAGTGTCAGCAGCCGTCCCCGGAGCAAGGTGCGGCTCTTCACGCCCACCCCCGCCGACCGTCCGACCCGTCCTGTCCCGACCGGCGGCCTGTACGCCCCCGGCCGGTCATTGATCACGATAGACCGCGTCGCCGCACACCGTCCACGTTTCACCCAGGCGCCCGGACACGCACAATGCGCGCGCAGGAACCACGGAACCTGCCGCTTCGCGGCACATCATCACTGGTGAGGCCGCCTCCGCCGAGCTCCGCGCCCGCTCTTCGGCGACGAGTCCGGCCGCCGGGTGCAACCGATCCCGGCCGGGCGGGGTTCATGAGGCGGCGGCGCGAGATCGGTGCACCACGGGGGTGCGCCGGCCGCGACGCCGACGTGATGAGAAAGGGTCCGGATGCCGATGAGCGGTCGCGACGACGTCCTCACCGTGCTCGACGCGTTCTTCGCCGCGGAGGCCGCCTACATCACGGCGGGCGGGCCGGGCGTCGCCGACTTCGGCGGCATGGCCGCGCATCTCGCGCCCGACGTCGTGATGCACCAGGCACCGACGCTGCCGTACGGCGGCGTGTGGCGCGGCCACGACGGCATGGAGCGGTTCATGGCGGCGATGAGCGAGGCCTGGCGGTCGCTGGAGTTCCTCGAACGCCGGCAGTGGGTGGACGGCGACACCGTCATCGTCTCCAACCACGGACGCCTGACCGCTCGCGCCACCGGCCGGTCGATCGAGACGACGGTGCTCCAGCAGATCACGGTCCGGGACGGCCGCATCACCGAGTTCCGGCCCTTCTACTGGGACACCGCGGCCGTCAACGACACCCTGACCCGTCCCACTCCCGAGAAATGAGGATGAGCATGTCCCGTCTTAACGGCAAGGTCGCTCTGGTCACCGGCGGCAGCCGCGGCATCGGCGCGGCGATCGCCTACCGGCTGGCCTCTGAGGGCGCCGACGTCGCGATCACGTACGTGAACTCCGACGAGCAGGCCCAGCAGGTGGTCACGAAGATCGAGGCGACCGGCCGGCGTGGGATGGCCGTCCAGGCCGACGCGGCGGACCCGCAGGCGGTCGTGGGCGCGGTCGACCGCGTCGCGGCGGACCTCGGCCGGCTCGACATCCTGGTGAACAACGCCGGCATCGGTGTGCTCGGCCCGCTCGAGGACCTGTCCCTGGAGCAGGTCGACCAGACGCTGGCCGTCAACGTGCGGGGCGTATTCCTCGCGTCGCAGGCGGCGGCGCGGCACCTCGGCGACGGCGGCCGGATCATCAGCATCGGCAGCGGTCTGACCTCGCACGTGCCCTTCCCGGGCATGAGCGTGTACACCATGAGCAAGTCCGCCCTGCTCGGCCTCACGAAGGGCCTGGCGCGTGAGCTGGGCGGGCGCGGCATCACGGTGAACGTCCTGAACTGCGGTGCCGTCGACACCGACATGAACCCGGCGGACGGCCCGTTCGCCGAGGGGCAGCGGGCGCTCGCCGCCGTCGGCCGCTTCGGCACGCCCGACGAGGTCGCCGGCGTGGTGGCCTACCTCGCCGGTGACGAGGCCGGCTACGTCACCGGCGCCGCGTTCGCCATCGACGGCGGCCACGCCGCCTGACGCCCGGCGACGACGCGTCGCTCCGTCGCGGTCCCCGTCGTGCGCCACTCCATCCCCGCTCGGGCCGCTCACCTGCGCGACCGGTACGTTCTCAGTAGCGGTGAGTCGGGCCCGAGCGGGGCCGTGGGCGTGAGATTGCGAGAACACATGGAGCTGGTGCATTCGGGCAAGGTCCGCGACGTCTACGCGGACGGCGACGATCTGATCCTCGTCGCGACCGACCGGGTGAGCGTGTACGACGTCGTGCTCCCGACGCCGATCCCGGACAAGGGGAAGATCCTCACGCGGCTGTCGCTGTGGTGGTTCGAGCAGCTCGCCGACGTCATGCCCAACCATGTGATCTCCGCCGACGACGTGCCGGCCGAGTGGGCGGGACGGGCGATCCGCTGCCGCCGCCTGGAGATGCTGCCGGTCGAGTTCATCGCCCGCGGTTACCTCACCGGCCTTGGTCTCAAGGAGTACCAGAAGCAGGGGACGGTCTCCGGGGTGCCGCTGCCGCCGGGCCTCGTCGAGGCGTCCCGGCTGCCGGAGCCGGTGTTCACGCCGACGACCAAGGCGGCGACCGGGCACGACGAGTTCATCACCTTCGACGAGGTCGCGCGGGAGATCGGCGCGGAGACCGCCGAACGCCTCCGCGACGCGACCCTGGAGATCTACCGTCGGGGGGCGGCGCTGGCCGCCGAGCGCGGCATCATCATCGCCGACACGAAGCTGGAGTTCGGCCGGGCGCCGGACGGCACGCTGGTCCTCGCCGACGAGCTGCTGACCTCGGACTCCTCCCGGTTCTGGCCCGCCGACGCCTGGGAGCCCGGCCGGGCGCAGCACTCGCTGGACAAGCAGTTCGTCCGCGACTGGTCGGCGACGGTCACCGACTGGGACCGCACCCCGCCGGGCCCACCGATCCCGGACGACATCGTCGCGGCCAGCCAAGCCCGCTACATCGAGCTGTACGAGCGCATCACCGGCTCACCCTGGCGGCCGGGGCGAAACTGATCGTGTTGTGACGCGGTTCTCGTCCTGCCATCGCGGCACGGCTCATGCGAGGGGCCACGCCGCTAGGGTCTCGTAGCGTGGTGCCTCACCGCCGAGATGGCTACGGACGAGGTGGATCTCGCCGACGGTCCAGAGGCTGCCTTCGAAGGTGTCGGCCTCGGCCACGAGCGGCCGCAGGTCGAACGGTTCGCGGGCGCGGGCCAGCGTGAGATGGGGGTGAAAGCGCTTGTGTTCGTCCGCGTCGACGCCTTCCCTGCGGGCCGCGGCCACGCACGAGTCGGCGAGACGCCGCAGATCGGACTCGAGACCGGTCCACAGCACCCGGGCGGACGCGGGGCGCGGAAAGGCGCCCGCGCCGGCGAACATCACCGTACGGTGCGGATGCCGGCCGGCGGCGCGTTCGAGCCGGGGCAGCAGGCGCGGCACGACCCGATCGTCCACCTCGCCGTAGAACGCCAGCGTCACGTGCCACGACGCCCGGCGCGTCCAGCGCAGGTCCGGATGCGCGGCGCGGTGGGGGCGGAACGCGGCCTCGACCTCGTCGAGCACGGTCTCCGGCGGCATGAGCGCGACGAAAAGCCTCACACATGCCAGCCTCTCACTCACGGACCGTCCGGCCGACCCGCCGACGAAAGGCCGGCCTCTCAGCCGCGACCCCGCCCCGACCGATCAGCCCGACCAACATCCAGGCCGATCAGCCCGACCGACGTCCAGGCCGTCACCGCGTCGTCGCGAGCAGTGCCCGGAGCCTGCCTGCCCGTAGGGCGTCGCGGGCTGGGCCCGGTGCCATGACGGCGACGACTCCGAAGACGGCGGCGAGGGACACGACGCCACCGATGATCATGCTCGATCGCGGCCCGAAGACCTCCGCCAGCCAGCCGATGAGCGGCGAGCCGATCGGGGAGCTGCCCGCGAACACGAGCATGTACAGGCCCATGACCCGGCCGCGCATCTCCGACGGCACGCTCAGCTGCATGACCGCGTTGGCGGCCGTGTTGAACGTCAGCAGCGCGATGCCCGTGGGCACCAGCAGCACGACGAAGGACACGTAGTCCGGCATCAGACCGCTCGCGATCTCCAGGACGCCGAAGACCGTCGCGGCGGCGAACAGCAGCCGCATTCTCAGGTTCTTGCGGCGCGCGGCCAGCAGCGAACCCGACAGCGCACCGACGGCCAGCATGGTCGAGGCGAGGCCGAACGAGGACGCGCCGCTGTGGAAGACCTGGCGGCTCATCAGCGCGGTCGTCATCTGGAAGTTCATGCCGAACGCGGCGACGAACAGCACCAGCGTGAGCACCATGACCAGGTCGCGGCGCTGCCGGACGTACCGCAGCCCTTCGCGCAGTTGGCCCTTCGCCCGGGGGACGGGTTCCCGGAGATTCAGCTCGTCCTCGCGCATCAGGTAGAGCCCGAGCAGCACGGCGCCGTACGACCCGGCGTTGACGAGGAAGACCGGGGCGGTGCCGATGGCGGCGATCAGCACGCCGGCGACCGCCGGGCCGAGGATCCGCGCCATGTTGAAGATCGCGCTGTTCAGCGCGATGGCGTTGGACAGGTCGGCGCGCCCGACCATCTCCACCGCGAACGTCTGCCGGGTCGGGTTGTCCACCACCGTGGCCACGCCGAGGCCGAAGGCCAGCGCGTACACGTGCCACACCTGGGCGCTGCCGGTGACCGCGAGCAGGCCGAGCACCAGCGCGAGCGCGCCCATCACCGCCTGGGTGACCATGAGCACGCGCCGCTTGCGGTATCGGTCGGCCAGCACGCCGCCGTACAGGCCGAACAACAGCAGCGGCAGGAACTGCAAGCCCGTCGTGATGCCGAGCGCCGCTCCGCTGCCGTGGGTGAGGTCGAGGACCAGCCAGTCCTGCGCGACCCGCTGCATCCACGTGCCGGTGTTGGAGACGACCTGACCGGCCGCGAACAGCCGGTAGTTGCGGTTGCGCAGCGACCGGAACAGGCTCAGACCTTGCTCAGGCGCTCCAGGATCGGCGCCGCCTGACGCAGGATCTCCCTCTCCTCGGGGGTCAGCTCCGCCAGCCGCTGGGCCAGCCACGCCTCCTTGCGACGCCGCTCCTCCTTCAGGAGCTTCTCGCCCTCCTCCGTCACGCTCAGGATGACCTGCCGCCGATCCGTCGGATGCGGGTTGCGTGTCAGCAGGCCCCGCTCCTCCAGCGCGGCGATCACTCGGGTCATCGAGGGGGGTTGTACCTTCTCGTGCTCGGCCAGCTCCCCCGGCGTCATCGCGGCGTGCCGCGAGACCGCGCCGAGCGCGGCGAGCTGGGTGACGCTCAGCGACTGTCCCGCCTGAGCGCGCATTCGTCGTGACAGCCTGCTTACGGAGACGCGCAGGGCCGCTGCCAGGCCCGCACGACTTCTGGTCTGCGATGTTGGCATGTTCTTTAGCATGAGTCATTACTCTTGCTAACGATACGCGTGCGACTCGTATTCCGCAAGGTCGTTAGCAATGCGTACGACTCTGACCCTCCTCCCGGAGAACGGCACCGCGTGCCACCGATCACCGAGCCCGGCCGTCGACGAACCCTCCGGCGAGCACTTGCCCCGGAAGGTAACGCACCCCATCCCCGCGCGACACCCCCGGGGACCTGCGCAGACCGACGAATTTCCCGGCCCGCGCCCATACCGCCCCGAAACGACGCCACCGCCCCGGACTTCGCCGACCACCTGGGGCGGCTACGCTGATTCCATGAGTCGCGAGCGACGTCATGTCACGGAGCCCATCAAGACCAACGACGTCCTGACCTCGGCCGTCGGCGCGGCGGCGTTCGCCGTTGCCTTCATCGTGCTCCTGCTCATCCCGCTCCCCGCTCGCGACCACTGGTGGCGCTGGGTCTGCGTGGTCGGCTTCGCGATGGGCGTCTTCGGCTGCTGGTACATCCCGCGCCTCCAGCGGTCCCGCGAAGCCGCCGCCCAAAGGCACGCCGCCGACCACGCGACCGGCTGACGCCGGCACCGGAGCAGGCCGACGGCCCAGTCGTCGGTGGTCGTCATGCTTTGTCCGACACCATCCGCACGGCAATAGAGCTTTATCTACGGGCCGAGTCGTATCTCTGGAACTCCCAGGGGTCGTGGGCGCAGAAGATGTCGACCTCGTCGCCGTGTTCGCGGTGCAGGGCGCGCAGCCGATGCAGGCCGTCGAGCCGGGCTTCCGGATCGACCTGGGCGTTCTGCTGGATCAGGTCCAGCTCGGGATGGGATACGGGCGGGTCGGCTTCGAGTTCGCGGTGGTAGAAGTAGGCGTCGCCCGCGTTGAGCAGCCAACGGTCGCCGGATCGTACGGCCACGCCGCTGTGCCCCGGCGTGTGCCCGAAGAGCGGCACCAGCAGGATGTCCGCCGCCAGGCCTTCCAGGCGAGCGACGTTCTCGATCCCCGGCCAGGAGTCGCCCGGGTGGCTCCTGGCCGGGGTCAGGCGCGGGCCGTGCGCCCGATGCGCCGGCATGAAGCGCTCGACGCTCGCCCGATGGTGCTCGGCGGCCGGATCGGTCACGGCCCGGTACTCCTCCTCGTGCAGATGGACCGTGGCGTACGGGAAGTCGGGGAGGCCGCCCGTGTGGTCCCGGTGCAGGTGGGTGAGCACGATGTGGCGTACGTCCGCGGGGTCGAAGCCCAGCCGGGCGACCTGCCGGACCGCCGGCTGGGCCGGGTCGAGGACCGGCTCGGCGAAGGTGAGGAAGTCCGCGCCGAGCCTCTCGCCGGGACTCACCGTGTCCTCACCGCCGAAGCCGCTGTCCACCAGGACCAGGCCGTCGGCGTCCGTCTCGATGAGCAGGCAGTGGCAGACCGCCCGCGCGGGCGGCAGGTCCTCGCCGACCGGCGCGATCACACGGAGGGATCCGCAGTCGAGATGATGTACGCGCATGACCGTTCCTCACTCTTCGCCGAGCACCGTCCGGCAGGACGCTAGGAGGCGCACTCGTGACTCACCAAGGCGTTGGTCACGGGCTACTGGACGTCTGTTCCGGCCCGACGCCCGAGCCGCATCCGGACTGCCCCGTCGAGGTCGCCCTCGCCGCACTCCGGGGGCGCTGGACCCCGCTGATCCTCCGCGAGTTCCTGCGCTCCGATGAGCTGAGCTATTCCCGGCTCGCCGCCGCCCTCACGGGCCTGTCGGACAAGGTCCTCTCCGAACGGCTGGCGCAGCTGACCGAGGCGGGCGTCCTCGAACGTCACCGCATCCCGGCCTGGCCGCCGCGCGTGACGTACGCGCTGACGGACCGGGGCCGGGCCCTGGCCCCGGTGCTGGAGGCGTTGTGGTCCTGGGGGCGCGGCGACGTCCCCTGACGGCGCCGACCTCTGGCGGTCGGCCCCGCCGTCGACCTATTCGGCTCGCGCGGCGGAGACGATCGGGAGCGGGAGTCGGTCCAGCGTGTAAGACGTCGCCGCGATCTTCCCGTCCGCGTCGATCACCACGAATGACGGGTAGCCGGTCACGGCGAAGGCGGTACCGATGGGGTCGTCCGGTTCTTCGACGACGACCTCGACGACCGGTGACAGTGCGGCGAGTTGATCCCGGGTCTCCTCCATCGTGCCGTGGAGTACGGCGAGGACGGGCGTGTCCTCGTCTCCGGCGAGCGTGCGCGCGAGGTCGGTGAAGCGCGGTAGCTGCTTTTCGCAGGCGCCGCAGCCGGGCGAGAAGAACGCGATGACACCGCCGCTCACGGTCGACCGCGAGACCGCGCCGCCGGCCGTGGTGGTGGCGGTGAACTCCGGCACGACCGCACCCGCCGGCAGGGTCAGGTCCTCGGGCACGTCATGATGCCCGCCGCTCTGCCCGCGGAGCCGACGGATGATGCCGAACGTCAGCAGGAGGTTCAACAGGCAGACCACGGTGAGGATGATCAGTGCCGCGACTACGTAGGGCATGGATGACTCTCCGAGGCGAGTTTCAAATATACAATACCGATTAAATCAATTACCGACCGCTGTCGTTCAATGCAACGAATAAACGACCAGCCACATCCATGGGTAACTCAAAATTAATTCACGCGCAAGACTTGATCTTGGTCCGCGAAACGACATAGATTGCACCTAACGGATTCCCGACCTTTTTAGGAGGTTGCAGATGTCTCGTATGTTCGGTGCGGTCAGCGACAGGCTGCTGAGTGCGGTTCTCAAGGAGCAGTCGGCCGGCGCGTGCGTCCCGGAGCACGGCGAATACTGCTATTGCAAGGGTGGGTACAAGTACTACCACAACTGCAATGGCATCTGCACCAAGGACACCAACCGCTGCTAGTCGGCGATAGCCGATAAACCGGCTGCCAGGGCGGCTCCTCGGAAAGCATTCGCTAATGGGGGGCCGCCTGTTCCGTTCCACGATCAATGCGGCTGTTCTCACAGGGGCCGTAGCACCGTCCCCAGGACTGTGGCCGCGGAGATATAACCCAACTGCCGGGAGTCCAGGCTCCGCTCCGCGTCGCCGCGCACGACGAGACAGTCGAGCGGCACCACCGCCCCGTGGGCCGCACCGACCACGGCGAGCACCTCCTCCGGCACTCGATCTCCGGGAGCGGCCGAAACCCGCTTCACCAACCACGGCGGATCGGGCTCGCCCTTCGTGGCGGGATTGCGAAAGACCACCACGTCCCCACGCCGAGGTCGTACGGTGCGGCGCACCAGCAGACGGTCACCGTCGGCGAAGGTGGGCGCCATGCTGCTTCCCACCACCCGGACCAGCGCCAATCGCGCATGAAGCGATCGAAGGGCGATCGCGACGGCGGTACCGCAGAGCACCGTCGTCAGGCCGGCGACGACGGGCATGCCGTACGGCCGGCGGGTCACCGTGTTCTCGAAAGGCATCACAGACTCTCCCCGTTTCGGTCATTCGCGCCGTGCGCGGGCCGAGAAGCGCCCGCGGGTTGGTAACCCGCGGCCTGAAGGCCGAAGAGCCTGGCGTATCCGCCGTCCAGATCCATCAGGTCGTCATGGCTCCCGAGTTCGGCCACCCGTCCGTCCTGGAGAACCGCGATGAGGTCGGCGTCACGTAGCGCGCTGAGCCGATGCGAGATGAGCAGGCTGGTCCGGCCGGCGCGGTGCTCGGCGAGCGCACGGTGGATCTGGTGCTCGGCCTCGGGGTCCAGCCCCGAGCTGGGCTCGTCGAGGATCAGCAGGTCCGCGTCGGAACGCATCAGCGAGCGGGCCAGGGCGACGCGCTGCCACTGCCCACCGGACAGCGTCACGCCCGTACTGTCGTCCTCTTCGTCGAGGTGGACGCGGCTCAGCTGAGTGTCGTAGCCGTGCGGCAGGCGTCGCAGCGTGGCGTCGATTCCGGCCAGCCGGGCCGCCGTACGGACACGATCGCCGTCCTCGGCGCGGGGCAGGTCGCCGAGACCGATGTTCTCGTGCGCGGTGAGGTCATAGGTCATGTAGTCCTGGAACGTCGCGCCGATGCGGCGGCGCAGGGCGTCGACGTCCATGTCCCGCAGGTCGACGCCGTCCCACAGGATCGCCCCGCGCTCCGGGTCGTAGAGCCGGCACAGGAGCTTGACGAGGGTGCTCTTGCCCGCGCCGTTGACGCCGACCAGCCCCAGCGACGAGCCCGCCGGAAGCGTCAGGTCGACACCACGCAGCACCCACGGGCCGTTCTGGTCGTACCGGAACCACACGTCGCGGAGCTCCAGCCCCCCGCGCAGGGGCGGTGCCGGCGCGTGACCCGTCACGAGGTCGTCGCGGTCGGCCATCAGGCCGACATAGTGGTCGAACAGCCGGACCGCCTCGGCCGCCATCCCCGCCTGGAGGACGACACCGGTGAACGCTCCCTGCACCCCCGCCACCGCGGCGATGAACAGGGTGACGTCGCCGACGGTGAAGCGCTGGTGAGCCGCTCCGGCGACGACCACGAGGATGCCGAAGCCCGTCACCACTCCGTTGAGCAGGGCGAATCCGGACTGGACCAGCGTGCTGCGGCGCACGACCGCCAGTTCCGCCTCCGTGGCTCCGGAGATGGCGTTCACCAGCCGCCCGTGAAGAAAGCCGCCCAGGCCGAAGAGACGTATCTCCTTCGCCGCGCGAGGCTCGGTGAGCAGTGAGCGATAGAACAGCCGGCGCCGGTACTTGGCCGACACGGCTTCGGAGACCTCCACCTGACGGCGGGCGATCGCGAGCCGTGAGATCAGCGCGGCGACGCCCGAGGCGAGCAGCAGTGCCGCCATCGGAGGCCATACCGCGAGCATCACGCCGAGAAAGCCCCCGATCGAGGCGACGGCCTGGACGACCTGCTGACCGAAGGTCGTGATGTTGTGCGGCGCGTCCTGGGACGCCTGCTGGGCCAGCCTCAGCCGGTCGTGGAACTCCGGATCCTCGAACCTGCGCAACCCCCGGAACTCGTTGACCTTGGCGAAGAGCCGGCGCTCGATCGTCACCACGAGGCGCTGTCGGACCAGTTCGTCGAGGTATCCGCTCACCTGCGCGAGGACCGCGATGAGAGCGCCGGTCGTCGCCATCGCCACGCCCAACGCGACCGCTCGCCCCGCGTCGGCGTGGCCACCGCGCCCGAGTTCGTCGAACATCAGCTTGGCGAGCCACGCCATGACGGCGGGCCCGACGCCAGAGACGGTCGTCACGGCCAGGAGCAGCCACCCGCCAATCGGAGCGGCCCGGAACTGCAGCCCCATCGCCGAGGTGACGGCGCGCAGGCGCAACCGGCCGCCCCTGATCGGATTCCCTTCGCGGTCGGCACTGACGTCGGCCGCCGAGTCCTCGTCCGGCGCCGGAGCGGTGCGCGTCACCGACATGCCACCACGGCGGATGGCATGCGGTCACGCCGGTGGCCACCGAACGGTTGATCACTGCGCTTCATCGACGACCTCGGGTCATCGGGTGGTCAACGCCGCGACGAGCAGCCCGTCGCTCATTGCCGCAATCGTCCGTGTCACCTGCGATCCCCGAAGATCTCACTAAATGGACAGCCGAAACCTACGGTGCTGCCTCGCCGAACGACAAGGGCCGGAAGTCCCGGTTTGGCGCGGTCCACAAGGGCCTCAGGTCCCGGTTCGGCGCAATCCACGAGGAGGTTCGACAACCGGCTTCTCCGACGTTTTCCGACAACTGATTCGGACGTTAATTGCATAACGTGCGTCCACGGCATAAATATCCTCGAACGTCACCGCACCCCCGCCTGGCCGCCGCACGTGGCGTACGCGCTGACGCGGTGACGCTCTCGGACGGCGCCGACCGCGGTCAGCGAAAAGCGGCGGCGTTACGGTCGGCCCAGACGGCGAAGGTACGGGGTGCGCGACCGAGGACCCGCTCCACGTCGGGGCTGACGCGCAGTTCGGCCAGGGTGGGCTCACCGAGGATGGTGAGGGTGGTCTCGGCCACCGGCTCGGGCATGAACCGCAGCATCTGCGTACGAGCCTCGTCGCGAGTCTGCTCGACGAACCGGATCGGCTCGCCGATCGCGGCGCCGATGGCCTCGGCCTGCTGCCGGGGCGTGACGAGGGCGGGGCCGGTGAGCTCGTAGACCTCTCCGGCGTGGCCGTCCTGGCGCAGGACCGCGGCGGCGACCTCGGCGATGTCGTCCGGGTCGATGGTCGGCAGGCCGACCTCGGCGAACGGCGCGGCGACGGTCCGCTGAGCACGGACCGGTTCGACCCAGGCATAGGCGTTGGAGTCGAAGCCGCCGGGGCGCAGGATCGTCCAGTCCATGCCGGATTGCCGGACGGCGTCCTCGATGGACCTCCCGAGCATTCCGTGGGAGGGCGACTCCGGCCGGGTCGCCACGCCCAGGGAGGACAGCAACACCACGCGCGTGACGCCGCCGGCCTTGGCGACGTCGAGGATGTCCGGGGTGCTGAGCAGGTGCGCGCTGGCGCCGCCGTTCTGCAGGAACAGGGCGTCGGCGCCGTCGAAGACGGGGCGGAGGCTCTCCGGGTCGGCCAGGTCCGCCCGCCGGTGCCGGACACCCTGCGGCACATCGGTTTCCGCGATCCCTCGGGACGTCGCCAGCACCTGCTCCCCGGCCGCCGCGAGGACCCGCACGAGCGATCGGCCCACGTTGCCGGTCGCGCCTGTCACCACGATCATATCGATCTCCTCAGAGTTAGTTAGTCGGCTGACTAAGTAAGACGGTAGCACGACTCCCAGGGCGACTGTCTATAGTTAGTTGGGTGACTGACTCAACGAAGTCTCGGGTGCGCGGAACGGACAAGCGCCGCCGTCTGACGGCGGCGGCCGCTCAGGTCCTCCACCGGCAAGGGGTCGAGCGCACCACGATCGCCGACATCGCCAAGACCGCCGACGTCCCCGTCGGGAACGTCTACTACTACTTCAAGACCAAGGACGAACTGGTCCAGGCCGCCCTGTCCGAACACGAGGGGACCCTGGGCGAGCTCACCACCGAGCTCGACAAACTCCCCGACCCCCTCGACCGCCTCAAGGCCCTGGTCGACGCGTGGGTGGGCCAACGCGACACCGCCGCCCGGTACGGCTGCCCCACCGGCACCCTCGCCGCCGAACTCGACAAACGCGCCGACGGCACCCTCGACCAGGAGGCGGGCCGCGTCATCCGCGTGCTGCTGGACTGGGTGGAACACCAGTTCCGCGCGCTCGGCCTCCCCGACCCCGGCGACCTCGCCGTCACGCTCGTCGCGGGCTACCAGGGCATGTCGCTCCTGGCCAACGCCCTGCGCGACCCCGACATCGTGACCCGCGAAGGCGACCGCCTGATCCGCTGGCTCGACACCCTGACCGCCGGCGACGCGTCCTGAGGCCTGATTCGGCGGGGTCGGGCAGCGATATCTCCAGGGTGGATCTCAGTCTTTTCGTCCGGTCGCGGCGACGGCGACGCCGAGGCCGATCATCGCGAGCCCACCGGCCCCGCCGACCGCGGCGAGGCGCTGCGGCGAGCGGGCGAACCAATCCCTTGCCGTGGACGCGACCAGACCCCACACCGTGTCCGAGGTGAGCGCGATGACGTCGAAGACCAGCCCGAGCACGAGCATCTGAACCGCGACATGCCCCTGACCACGATCGACGAACTGCGGCAGCACGGCCGCGAAGAACACGATGGTCTTGGGGTTCGACACACCGACCGCGAACCCCTCCCAGAGCGTGCGCAGGCCGCCATGCGTCGGCCCGCCGTCCGCGAACGCGGCCCGCAGCGAACCGCGCGCCCGCCACGCCTTCACGCCGAGGTACACCAGGTAGGCGGCGCCCGCCAGCTTGAGCACCGTGAAGACGAGGACGGAGCGCTCCACGATGGACCCGATCCCCAGTGCCACGGCCACGATGAGCACGTAGGCGCCGAGCGCGTTCCCCACGACTGAGGTCAGTGCGGCGCGGCGCCCCTGCGCCAGCGCCCGCCCGATCACGAAGAGCACGCTGGGACCGGGAATCACGATGAGCAGGAAGGACATGGCCGCGAAAGCGACCAAGCGGTCGGTGGACACCATGCGGTCATGCAAGCACGGAGATGGTCCGGCCCGCCAGCCATTTCTCAGCCGGGCAGGCCCCTACGAAGCCGAAGACGCGCCCAGGTCGTCCTCGGCGAGGAGGTCCGGCAGGTGCTCCGGGTCGCGGAGGGCGGCCTCGGCGAGCAGGCGGTCGGGCCAGCGGTCGCACGCCCACGCCAGCCCCCGGGCCAGGCCTGCCGGGCCGCTCGCGTGGACGGTGCCGTCGGCGTACCACCAGGCGACCTCCTGACCGTCCACGACCAGGCGCTCATGGTGGACGTACGTCTCCGGTGCCTCGGCGAGGACCGCCCGCGCCACCGCGGGCACCGGGCGCTCCTCGCCCGCCGACGCGACGACGCCGGGGACCTCTTCGCCGCCCAGCGAGAGCTCGAGCGCGTCCGCCACATGCGGCGGGACGAACAGCAGCGGCTGGCCGCGCAGCAGCGGCAGCAGGTCGGGGCGGTCGACGACGATGGCGTCCTCGGCCGGGACGACCTCCGGCTCGCCGTCCACCAGCGCCCGTACGTGGTCCGGCGGCTCGACGTTCAGGTCCGTACGGGCCAGCGCGGCCCACAGGTCCCGCAGCCGCTCACGGGACACCGTACGGGCCGGGTCGGCGAGGCGGTCGAGGAGCTCGGCCGGGCCGTCGGGCTCGGCGAGCAGCGCGTCGACCGTGGTCCGTACGCCGAGCGCCACGGCGAAGCGCGGGTCCAGGTCCGCCGGGGCCGCGTCGTACAGGTCGGCCAGGTCCTCACCCACGCACAGTGACTCGGGCCGGTGGCCGTCCAGGACGGGGTGCCGGCGCAGCCACCACGCGGTGTACGAGGGGACGTCCACGTGGCGGCCGTCGGCGAGGACGACGCGGACGGGTTCGACGACGGCGGCGCGAAGGTCCGGCTCGGCCAGGAGGCGGAGCGCCTCCCGCCAGTCGGCGACGAACTCCAGGTCGCGCACTGCCGTGAACTCCGGGATGACGTACCCGGCGTCGAACGATTCCGCCCACTCCTCCTCGCCATCAAGGTGGAACTCCGGCTCGATGACATCCTCGGACCGGACGAGCGCGAACGTCCGCAGTACCCCGGCGGCCTCGAGCACCTCCGCGCCGTACCGCTCGACCAGGTCGGCGTCCACGACGCCGAACGGCGCGTCGTCGGCCATCACCTCGGCCAGCGCCAGCGGCGCGCCCGGCAGCAGCAGCTCACCGGCCGGGTACGGCTCGCCGTCGTCGCCGGGCAGCGCGAGCTCGGCCAGCCACGGCTCCTCCCCCGGCCGCAGGTGGGCGCGGGCGACGAGGGTGAGCACGGCGTGCCAGATCGGCTCCGGGTCCTCCTCGTCGTACGACGCGGCGACCGCCCCGCGCGTCGCCGCATCGGTGAGGACGGCGCGCGGGCCGGCCTCGACGGCACCGAGCCGGAGCAGCAGCGAGTGCGCGGCCTCCGGGTGGACGACGCGCAGGCCGAGGGCGTCGAGCCCCTCAGGGTCGGTGACGAGCAGGCCACGCGGCCCGCGTACGGTGCGGCCGTCGGCGAGGGGCACGGGCAACCCGGCGAGCGCGTCACGGTCGGCACCGTCCAGCGCGGCGTACAGGCGCCGCCACCACGCGGGCTCGCGGTCCAGCCCGGCGAGTACATCGGCGACGTCCGCGACGCTCAGCCGGCGGACGCCGAGCGCGGCCAGGGCCGGATGGCGGGCCGGCCAGCCGACGGGCAGCAGACCGGGAACGACCTCCGCGAGCACATCAGTGAGCGCCGCCGGACCATCCACGACAACGGCGTCCCGCCCCCGAACCCGAACCGGTTCATCGCTCCACGGTGTCTCGACGTCGGTCCAGGCGATGTCCGACTCGTTTTCGGAGCGGGCAGGGTCCGCCTCGGGCACGTGCTCGCCGAGGTCCGGCCCGCGGGTCTCGGGGATGGTCGGCAGGAGCGGCAGGTCGGGGAGGCGGGTGAGGATCGCGCGGCGGAGCCGGGCGTCCAGTTCGCCCTTGGCGACCGGGCCGGGCACCAGGTCGAGGAGGCGCGGGTCCGGCGGCAGCAGCGCGGTGTACGCCTCGGCCGCCCGCTCGATGAGGAAGTCGGTCAGCGGTCCGGGGGCGACGTGCCGCCGGTCGGGGGCGAGCGGGAACGACGCGATGAGCAGCGCCGGCAGGCCGAGCGGCTCGTCGCTCGGCGTCGGCGCGTGGATCACGGCCGGCACGTCGTCGGGCAGCGGCTCGTCGGCGACGGCCCAGCGCACCTGCCAGTAGGGGCGCTCCTCGACCGGCCGGTCCGCCAGCAGGTCCGCCGCGACCTCGCCGTGGGCCTCGGCGGTGCGCCAGGTCGTGCCGTTCACGGTCACCGAGCCGGTCGCGGCCCCTTCGGCCGGCGGGTCCCAGGTCGCGTGCAGCGTACGGACCTCGCCGTCGACCTCGATGGCGATCTCGGCGAGGGCGGGCAGGGACAGGAGCAGAGCCGGGCCGGTCTCGGCGAGCAGCCGCCGGACCAGCGTCTCGGCGTCCGCGTCGCGCAACGGCAGCCGGACAAGCGAGTCGTACCCCTCCGGAACCGCAGCGGGCGCCGCCTCCGGAGCCGACCCAGCAGACGCCACCTCCGGAATCGACCCGGCAGACGCGACCACCGGGCTCGGCCCGGCAGACACAACTTCCGAAACCGACCCAGCGGGCGCGGCCTCGGGAACCGACCCGGCAGACGCAGCTTCCTGATCCGACTCGGCAGACGCGGCCCCCGGAACCGGCCCAGCGGGCGCGGCCTCGGGAGCCAACCCGGCAGACGCAGCTTCCGGAGCCGACGCGGCAGACGCGGTCTCTGGGAGCGGTGTGGCGGGTGCGGCGAAAGGCAGGCGTAGGACCGGCACGTGGCCGCCGCGCCGGTCCAGCTCGGCAGCGGCCCCGAGGATCCGCGCCACTGCCTCGCGGGTGCGTTCAGCCGACCAGGCGACCGCTGCCCCGCCGGAGACGATGGACGGGTCGTCGCTGACCGCGACGACGGCGGCGAAACCGACGCCGAACCGGCCGACCGCGTGTGCCTCGTCGCGTTTGGCGGAGGCCCGCAGCGTGCTCAGCGCCTCGACCCCGGCCGCGTCCAGCGGCGCGCCGACGTTGGCGGCGCTCAGCACGCCGTCACGCAGTATGAACCGGATCCGGCCGGGAACACCGGCGCGGGCGGCCGCGTCGGCGGCGTTCTGCGCCAGCTCGACGATCACCCGGTCGCGGTAGCCACCTCGCGCGAGATCCTCTTCGGCGTTGGCGTCCTCGCGGAACCGCGCCGGCGACGCTGCCCAGGCATCCAGCACCCGAGCACGGATCGCCGCAGTGCCGAACGGGTCGTCCATCTCGTACCTCTCCACTGCTGCCGGACCGTCCCGATGCCGTGCGCGCCGGTCGGCCACACTCACGAACCCGCCGCCGCGTCTTGTGCCTCATCCACTGGTGCCGGACCTTCCCGACGCCCTGCGCGCGGCCAGTCGACCGCGCTCGCGAACCCGCCGCCGCGTCGAGCGCGGCGACCGGCCGGGGATGCGGTGCGCGGGCCGACCCCGCGTGCCCGCACCCGGCCGACCCCGAGTGCCTGCCCCAACCGACCTCGCGAGCTTTCCCGACCGATTGCACTCGGCGAATCCGCCCGACTAATCCGTCCCGACCAACCTGAACCCGACCGACCTCCCGGCCTGAACCCGACCGACCTCCCAGGCCGCGCCCGATCGACCTCCCGGCCCGGACCGACCTCCTGGGACGGTCAGCTGTGGCCGAGGGCCTCCTCGTCGGTCAGGGTCGCCGACGGCACCACGTCGTAGCCCATCTCGTCGACGATGGGGGGCGCGACCTCGGCCGAGGGCGGCGCCACCACGGCCTCGGAGTGGGCACCGCATCCGTGGTCGACGGAGACGACCTTGCCGTCGTCGGGGGCGTACTCGTTGGCGCACACGCCGAAGACCTGCTGCAGGGAGCCCGCGAGCGGCACGAAGAAGCCGCAGGTCGCGCACTGTGCCGGTGCGGAGCGGGCGACCGGCGCCTCCGGGCCGGACTCCCCGCCGTACCACCGGCCGGCGGCGTCGTCGCGGCCCTCGGCGGACAGCACGCGGGCCTTGCCGAGGCCCAGCTCCCAGCCGAGCTCGACGTCGATCTCCTCCGTACTCGTGAATCCGGGCGCCAAGCGTGGGTCGTCGGCCGTCGTCGGCAGCAGGTCGCCGGGACCGAGGTCGCCGGGGCGCAGCCGGTCGCTCCACGGCACCCAGTCGGGAGAGAGCATGGCGTCGTCGCCGGGCAGCAGCACGCTCTCGCTGACGGTGGCGTGTTTGGCGCGGGAGGCGCGGACGACCGAGACGGCCCAGCGCCAGCCGCGGTAGGCCGGGTCGAGGCAGGCGAAGTAGTGGGTGACGACCCGTTCCGCCTCGGGGAGCATTCCGAGGTGCTCGCCGACGAACTCCGGCCGGGACGTCTCCTCGGCCGCCGCGCGTGCCAGATCGACGGCCTCGGCGGCGATGGCGTCGATCACAGGGGTACGGCTCCGCCTGGTGGCGGCCGGACTGGTGGAACGCACAGGACTCACATACACGATTGTCGCTCATCAATGGGCATGGGTTCGCCGCAAAGAGGCAGACTTGACGGCATGAGTTTGTGGTCACGTACGCGCGGCATGGGGCGGTCGATGCGCGGGGTGGCCCAGAAGGCCGGGCGGGCGACCCGTCGGGCCACGCACGCCGGGGGCGCGGGCGGCAGCGGGCTGGGCGCCCTGATCGAGCTGGGCGCGCTGAACAGCGCCGGGGACGCGCTGATCGCGGTGGCGCTGGCGGGCACGATGTTCTTCAACCTTGACGTTCAGCAGGCGCGTGGCCAGGTCGCCCTTTACCTCTTGGTGACGATGGCGCCGTTCGCGCTGGTCGCGCCCCTGATCGGGCCGGTGCTCGACCACATGCGCCACGCGCGGCGCATCGCGATCGCGGGCACGATGCTGGCGCGCGGCCTGCTGTGCTGGGGGATGGCCGGGGCGGTCCTGCACAAGGATCCGGTGACGCTGATGCCCGCGGCGTTCGGGGCGCTGGTGCTGTCGAAGGCGTTCGGGGTGTCGCGCAGTGCCGTCACGCCGCAGGTGCTGCCCGACGGCCTCGCCCTGGTCACCGCGAACGCCCGCGCGTCGTTCACCGGCCTGGTCGCCGCGTCGATCATGGCGCCGCTCGGGGCGGGTCTGGTCGCCGTCACGAACGCCGGCTGGGCGCTGCGCGTCGCGACGGTCGTCTTCATGATCGGCGCGATCTCCGCCATGCGGCTGCCGTCCCACGTCGACACGCCCGACACGGGCGCCCCGGAGGGAGCCCGTACGGACGGCCGGGGCCGCTGGCGGACTCTGCTGCGGGTCGGGCCGGTGGTCGGGGAGGCGATGCTCGCCAACGCGGCCCTGCGGGCGTTCGCCGGGTTCTTGATCCTCTATCTGGCGTTCCTGCTGCGGACCAAGGGGTTCGTCCAGCCGGTCTCGCCCAACATCGCGCTGGGCCTGCTGGCGGCCTCCGCCGGCGCGGGCGGCCTGGCCGGAACCGGCCTGGGCGCGCTGGTCAAGGCGCGGGCGCCGCGCGCGATCGTGTTCGGCACGCTGGCGACCGCGACGGTGACGGCGGCGGTGTGCGCGGCGTTCTTCGGCCTCATCGCCGCGCTCGTGGTGGCGTTCGTCGGCGCGCTCGGTCAGTCGCTGGGCAAGCTCGGCCTGGACGCGATCGTGCAGCGGGAGATCGGCGAGGAGGTGCGGTCGTCGACGTTCGCGGTGACGGAGACGGTGCACCAACTCGTCTGGGTGGTCGGCGGGCTGACCGGGCTCGGCATGTCGATCGTCGCCTCGAACGGCCACCTCGCCCTCGCCGCGGTGGCCGGCGCGCTCGCGCTCTCCCTGCTCACGCTGGCGTCCCGGTCCAGGAGCCGCCGTGCCGTACGACGCCGCGAGCGCGCCGCCGAGGGCGAGCCGAGCGTCGCCGACACCACCGCGTGACTAGGGCCCGTCTCAAAGCCCCCGTCCGTAGCGCCACGCAGTAGGACAGCGGGGCTTTGAGACGGGCCCTACTGCGGGTCGAGGTCGTCCGCGACCGCGCGCAGCACCTCACCGATCTTCTTGGCGATCTTGCCTTCGGGGTGCTTGCCCCGACGATAGGTGGTGGAGATGCCATCGAGGAGCTTGATGAGGTCCTCGACGATCTCCACCATCTCGTCGGGCTTCTTGCGCTTGCCCTTGACCACCGACGGCGGGTTGTCGAGCGTGCGAACGCTCAGCGCCTGCTGTCCCTTGCGGCCCTCGACGACCCCGAACTCGACGCGCTGCCCGGGTTTGAGCGAGGTCACGCCGCCGGGCAGCGCGGAGGAATGAACGAACACCTCACCACCGTCATCGCGGGTGAGGAAGCCGAATCCCTTGTCGGCGTCGTACCACTTGACCTTGCCAGTGGGCACAGGGGACCTCGTTGCTAGCTCTTGTCCGGGCGGGTCACATCAAGGCTATTGCCTCGATGCGGAACCAGGGTTGATCAGTTCATGCAAAGTGTCCGGGAAACTCCGCAAATCGGGCAACACGATATCGGCTCCGTAGGCCCGCAGCGCCTCCGAATCGTACGGGCCGGTGGCGATCGCGACACTGCGGGCGCCCGCCGCCCGGGCGGCGTCGATGTCGGCGACGTGGTCCCCGGCGTACGCCGTCGCGCCGAACTCCGTCAGCGCCGAGCCCTTCCCGGCGCCGAACAGCCCACCGGCCACGGCGTTGACGTTCAGGCCGAGGAACCGGACGGTCGCCTCGGCGTCGCGCTGGTTCTTGGCGGTGACGACGATGACGCGCCCGCCCCAGGCCCGTACGGCGTCGACGGCCGCGCTCGCACCGGGCATGGGGGACGTACGGGGAACGGCGACCTCGCCGTAGAAGGCGCGGTACCGCGCGGCCAACTCCGCGACGTCCTCGGGCGGGAACCAGTAGGCGAGTTCGGTCTCCAGCGGCGGGCCGAGGCGCGAGGTCACGGCGGCCGTGTCGATGGGCACCCCGGTCTCCGCCGACAGCCTCTCGAAGGCGGCGGCGATCCCCGTACGGGTGTCGGCAAGGGTCATGTCCAGATCGAATCCCACAGCGAGCACGCGCCTTAGGGTACGTACCATGCCGAAGCACGCGTGCCCGCGCCCTCCCGGTAGTGGCGATGCGACGGGATCCGAGTGGGAGGGCGCGGAGTCTGCGCGAAATCTGGATCTATTGATCTGGTCACCGGTCGGGCTCGCATTAATTGCAAGCCCATAACTGCGGTTACGTGATGCGGATATACCCAGCGGCCACCCCTCGAACCGTACAGACGGAAAATCGATCTCGAGAGTAAGAAAAGAAAATGGCGAGATGGCGTAGTAAGTCCGGAAATGTCGTCCAGGATTCCGGCCGAGACGAGTCCTCCGCCGACCGGACCGTTCCGCAGGCCGGTCGACACCGTCCGAACGGCGATCCGCTCCGCAGCGGTCTGGCCAGAGCCGCAGGCGTCGCGGCCACCGTGGTCGCGGTCGCCGCGACGGTCGTCGCGGTGGTGTTGTCCCTGCACATCGCCTTCGTCGTGTTCTCCGCCAATCCCGCCAACCCGATCGTTCGGACGGTGAACGACCGGGCGCAGGGATTCGCGTGGGAGTTCCGGGACATGTTCACGCCCAAGGACGAACGCGTGGCGGTGCTCGTCAACTACGGGATCGCCGCCGCCGTGTACCTCATCGCCGGAAGGGTGGCCGCCGGGCTGATCCGGAGGATTCGCTGACCGTCGCCTCCGTACGCGCACTGTCACGCCCTGTGAGATGACGAATCCGTACGACAACGGGCGACCGTTCCATGGCTTACGCTCTTTCTCGGAGGAGCACACGAAAATGCAAAGATCTACCCGAGAACGGATCGTCGCCGAGGCGCTCCGGCTGTTCGCCGAACGGGGCTACGCCGCGACATCCGTGGCGGAGATCGAGGCCGCGGCGGGCCTGTCCCCAGGTGCCGGTGGGCTCTATCGCCACTTCCGCTCCAAGGAGGAGGTTCTGGCCGCCGCCGTACGCGAGCACATCGCCCGCACCTCCGAGCAGATCGCCACGATCTTCGAGCGGTCGGTCGACATCCAGGACCGGCCGCTGGCCGACCGGCTGAGCGCGGCCGCGTCGGCGGGCCTCGCCAAGATGCGGGAGGAGGCCGACCTCATCCGGGTCCTCTTCCGCGACCTGGACAAGTTCCCCAACCTCGTCGCCGAGATGCGCGAGGGCATCGCCAACCCTCTCTACGACCTGTTCGGCAAGTGGCTGGCCCGCCAGCCGGAGATGGCCGGAATCGACGAAGACTGGGACGCCATCGCCCTGACCCTCGGCGGGGCGATCGTCAACTACTGGCTCGCCCAGGACGCCCTCTACGCTGCGCCCAACCGCATCGACGAAGAGCGCTTCATCAACGGCTGGTCCCGCCTCGCCATGGGCCTGGTCGGCACGGCCGCCGAAGCCGTCCAGTAGCAGGCCCGGCCGGTTCGGCAGTGGTCGTCGGCCGATAGCGGCCAGGCAGATCCCCGAATCGGCCGCGGCGGACCGACCGGCGGCCAAGCGATCCACTCAGCCGCCGGTCGGTCCGCTGCCGCCGGGCCCCGCTCAGCGGACGAGCCGGCCCAGCAACGCCGACGAGGCCGCGATCCCGGCCGCCGCGGCCACCACGAGCACCCCGATGTCGAGAGGGAGATGCCCCGGCGTGCCGATCAGCAGGTTGCGCAGGGCGTCGACCTCGTAGCTCAGCGGGTTGACGCGGCTGATGGCGCGCAGCCACCCCGGCATGATGTTCACCGGGTACAGCGCGTTCGACCCGAAGAACAACGGCATCGTGATCGCCTGCCCGATGCCCATCAGCCGGTCCCGGGAGATGGCGATACCGGCGATGGTCATCGACAGGCACGAGAAGAACGCGGTGCCGAGCATCACGACCACCACGACCCCGAGCCAGCGCACCGGGTTGACGGTCAGCGCCACACCGAGCAGCGCGGAAAGGATCATGATGGCCACGGCCTGGGCCAGGGAGCGCACTCCCGCGGCGAACGCCTTTCCGGTGACCAGCGCCGCCCGCGGGGTCGGCGTGACGAGCAGCTTGGCCAGCACGCCCGCGTCGCGCTCCCAGATGATCTGGATGCCGTAGAAGATCGCGATGAAGAGGGCGGACTGAGCGAGGATGCCCGGTGCCAGGTAGTCCAGGTACGGCACGTGCCCGGTGGGGATGGCCCGGATCCTGGAGAACGTCTCCCCGAAGATCAGCATCCACAGCGCGGGCTGGATCGCGCGGGTGTAGAGCTCCGTCCGGTCGTGCCGCATCTTCTGCAGCTCGACGATGCACATCGCGGTCACCCGCGCGAGCGGCAGGCGCCAAGCCGCCCGGCGGGCCGACGGCTCGACCAAGCCGACCAGCGGCCGGGAGGCCACAGGGTCAGCCGAGCCGACGGACGGTCCCGAGGTCACGGGCTCAGCCGAGCCGACCGGTGGCCCCGAGGTCGCGGGCTCAGCCGAGTCGGCCGGCCGTGCGCCGGGTGCGGCGCGTGTCGCGGAATCCGTGTCCCGGCTCGTCGAGCCGGTCTCCGGTGTAGGCACGGAACACCTCCTCCAGGGTGGCACCGGGTTCCAGCCCGGACTTGAGTTCGGTCGGGGTACCGAGGGCCTGGATCCGGCCCCGGTGCATGAGCGCGATCCGGCCGCAGTGCTGGTCGGCCTCGTCCATGTAGTGGGTGGTCACCAGAACGGTCATCCCGGTGGCGTGCCGAACCTCCTGGATGCGCTCCCAGACCCCGTCGCGCGCGACCGGGTCCAGGCCGATGGTCGGCTCGTCGAGGATGAGCAGGCGCGGGGCGCTGACGAGGGCCTGAGCGAGTTCGAGCCGCCGGATCATCCCCCCGGAGTACGTCTGCGCGCGCCGGTCGGCCGCGTCGGCGAGCCCGACCGCGGACAGGACCTCCTCAACTCGTTCCCGGCGATGGCGGCGCGGCACGTCGAACAGCCGGGCGAAGAGCTCGACGTTCTCCAGGCCGGTCAGCGCGGCGTCGGCGGACAGTTGCTGGGGCAGGTAGCCGATCGCCCGGCGCACGGCCATCCGATGGCGTGCCACGTCGAGCCCGAACACCTCCACCATGCCCGGCGTGGCGGGCAGCAGAGTGGTGATCAGCCGGATCGTCGTGGTCTTGCCCGCCCCGTTCGGGCCGAGCAGGCCGAAGACCTCACCCTCGGCCACCTCCAGGTCGACGCCGTCGACCGCGACGTTGCCACCGAACGCGTGCCGCAGCCCCCGGCACACCACCGCGAGCCGGTCCGCCGGTTCGCTCCCGTCGCTCATTTGTCACCCCCGTCTGAAGACGCGTGCACGGATGACGCCGCCGAGGGACCGACGGCGTCGTCTGAAACGGCCTGGCGGCCTGCTGCGCCGTCCGACGCGGCCGAGCGATCGGCCTCGTCGTCGCGCGGCAGCGCAGATGACGCCGCCGGGCGACCAACGGCATTGCCTGAAACGGTTTGGCAGCCTGCTGCGCCGTCCGACGCGGCCGGACGACCGCCGGCGTTGTCCGGAGCGGCCGGGCGGTCGGCCTCGTCGTCGGACAGCAACGCGGATGTCGCCGCCGGGCGGCCCACGTCGGCCGGCTCCGTGAACGGGCCGGCCGTGCGGCCGGCGGCGCCGTCCGCCGGCTCCGCCAGTCGGGCGAGCAGTCGGCGCAGGGCGGGCAGCGCCGCGGCGATCGACGCCCGGTCCTCGTCGGACAGTTCGTCGAGCCGTGCCCCGACGAGGTGGGCCCTACGGTCCCGCCAGTCGGCGATGCGCCGGCGTGCCGCGCCCGTGAGCTCCAGCCGGGCGGCCCGTCGGTCGTCCGGGTCGGTCTCCCTGCGCAGCATCCCGGCCCGGATCAGCTGGTTGACCAGGGTGCTCACCGTGTTGTCGGCCAGCCGGAGCTCGCGCGCGGCCGCCGCCACGCTCACCCCGGGGTTGCGGTCGACGACCAGCATCAGCTCGACCTGGGCCGGGCGCAGGTCCGGCGGTGGTGTCACTCCGCGCAGCCTGCGCCGTACGAGGCGGCGCATCGCCATGGTCACGTCCATGAGGTCGCCGCCCAGCCGAACGCCATCGCTGCCCATAATTCCGGATATTACCTCTTAAGCAGAGGTAATCATTTCCCCTGGGACCGACGTGGCTGTAGTGGCCAGTGAGGATTGGCGGCCAGGAAAGGACGCTCCCTCCACTTCGCCACTCGTCACGGACGGTAAAGAAGCTGCTCCATAGTGTGGTCGGCCATCACGCGCGCCGAGGAGCCCACGCCGCAGTTCCATCCCCCCGACGGCCCGCCCACGCAGTCCGAACGGAGCACCATGTCCGTACGAGGGGAAGAACAGTGATCGCCACGGTGCGGGGGTTCATGTCCATGAGCCGCCCCGCCAAGATCCTGCTGGTCAACGAGAGCGGTGAGACGGCCGGGCTCCTCATGCTCGCGCCGTACCTCGCCGACCACCTGACGCACCGGGTCGGGCTGGCGGTCTGGCTCGTCGGCATCCTCCTGGGGCTGCGCCACTTCAGCGAGGGCCTGTTCGCCGTCGTCGGCACGCTCGGCGACCGTATCGGCTACAAGCCGGTGCTCGTGGTCGGATGCGCGCTCGAGGCCCTGGGCTGCGCGCTGTTCGGCCTGTCCACCGCCGTGCCGTGGCTGATCGGGGCAGCGCTGTTCAGCGGGCTCGCCCGCGCGCTGTTCATCCCCGCCAGGCGCGCGTACCTCGCCCAGGTGGAAGGCGAGCGGAAGGTCGAGGCGTTCGCCCTGACGAGCGTCTGCCGCCGGGTCGGGCTGCTCATCGGCCCGATCGCCGGAATCCTGCTGGTCGACTCGGGGTTCGAAACGCTGTGCATGGCGGCGGCCGGGGTCTTCGTCGTCCTCACGCTGGTGCAGTGGCGGGTGCTGCCCTCCTGTGCCGGCGTCCACGCGGGCTCGGCGCGTCCGCTCTGGGCCGAGTGGCGGGAGGCGCTCGGCGACCGCGTGTTCCTCGCCTTCGCCGCGACGATGTTCGCGTCGTACTCGCTCGTCTACCAGCTCTCGTTCGGCCTGCCGATCGAGGTACGCCACGTGTCCGGAGGCCGCACCGGCATCACGGCCCTGTTCGTCCTGTCGGCCCTGCTCGGTCTCGCGGGACAGGTACGCCTCACGCAGTGGTGCGAGCGGCGCTGGACACCCGGCCAGGTCATGGTGCGCGGCCTGATCATCATGGGTGTCGCGTTCGTCCCGTTGATGTTGCCGCCCGCGCACGGCGGTCCGCTCATCCGCCTGCTCCCCATCATGCTGTGCGCGGCGATCCTGTCCGTCGGCATGATGATGGTCTTCCCGTTCGAGATGGCCACCATCGCCGACCTCGCCGGCGACCGCGGGATCGGGACGTACTACAGCGTCAACAACCTGCTGTCCGGAGTCGGCTCCGTCTTCGGCAACCTGCTCAGCGCCGCCGCGATGGGCCTGTCGCGCGCCCTGAACGTGGCGGGCCTGCCGTGGCTCGTGCTGCTGCTCCTCGGCGTTTTCTCGGCGACCGCGCTGACCTTCGTGAACAGGAGTGGCCGGCTCCCCGCCGGCCGCCTGGCCGAGGCAGGGGTCGGGACGGCGCCCTGACGCTCAGGGCGTGTCTGACAAATCCGCTGTTCGGCTGCGCGACGCCCGGACGACGCCTGGACGCCGCTCGCCACGAACGGGATTCGTCGGACACGCCCTGGCCGCGATCACGCGCGGCGTCGATTCCGTACCCGTGCGGGACCATCAGGTCGCCATCCGCGAATACCGTTGTCGTCGTGAGCACGGAGACCTACGCCGACTGGCTGCGGGCGCGCGACGACGACGGTCTGCGCGCCCTGTTCGCGGCTCGCCCCGAGTTGATCACTCCCGTGCCCGCCGACATGGGAGCGCTGGCCGCCCGGGCGTCCGCGGCATCCGCCGTGTCGCGGGCGCTCGACCGCCTCGACCGGCTCGCGCTGAACGTCTTCGAGGCGCTGCTGGTCCTGCCCACGCCCATCCCCTACGACGACCTCGTGACGGCCGTCTCCGCCGAGCCGGCCGCCGAGGCCGGCGCCCGGATCCGGGAGACCGTGGACCGGCTGCGCACCCTGGCCCTGGTGTGGGGCGAGGACGAGGCCCTCCGGGTGGTGCCGGGCGGGCGGCAGGTCATTCCGCACCCGGCCGGACTCGGCCCGTCGCTCCGGGAGGCGTTCGCCTCCTATCCCTCCGACCGGCTGGCGGAGCTGCTCGGCGACCTCGGTCTGGAGTCGGTCGACGACATCCCGGGCCGGATCGCCGCCTTGATCGAGGACGCGGGCCCAGAGGCGAGGGCCGCGCTCGACCGGCTCGCGTGGGGGCCGCCTGTCGGCCGGGTCGACGGCGCCCGCCGGCCCGTCAGCCTCGCCACGGCCGCCTCCCCCATCGAGCGCCTTCTCGCGCGCGGCCTGCTGGCCGCGACCGACGACCGCACCGTGACCCTGCCCCGCGAGGTCGGGCTGCACCTGCGCGGCGGCCGCGTCTTCGCCGAGTTGCGGACGGCACCGCCGCCCCTCGACGGCACCGCGCGCCCGCGGTCGCTCGTGGATCGCACCGCCGGCGGCCAGGCGTTCACGTTCGTGCGCACGATCGAGGACCTGCTCGACCACTGGGGCGTCGACCCGCCCGGCGTGCTGCGCGGCGGCGGCCTCGGCATCCGCGACCTGCGCGCCACCGCCGGCCGGCTCGACGTGCCCGAGTGGACGGCCGCGCTGCTCATCGAGGTGGCGTACGCCGCCGGGCTGCTCGCCCGCGACGGCGACCACGACGGCCCGGCGGGCGCGGAGTGGCTGCCGACCCAGGCGTACGACCTGTGGCGGCTGCGGGACGTCGAGCGCCGCTGGACCGACCTGGCCAATGCCTGGCTGCTGACCGACCGGGCATCCGGCCTCGCGGGCGAGCGCGACGACCGCGACCGGCTCATCAACGCGCTGTCCGACGAGGCCGTACGGGTGAGCGCCCCGCAGGTGCGGCGCTCGGTGCTCGGCGCGCTCGGCGACGCCGAGCCGGGGACCGCGCCCAGGGCGGACGACGTCTTCGCCTACCTCACGTGGCAGCAGCCGCGCCGCGGCGGCACCCTGCGCGAACGCCTCGTCGGCTGGACCCTTCGCGAGGCCGAGGTGCTCGGTATCACCGGGCTCGGCGCCCTGTCCGGCCACGCCCGGGCGCTCCTCTCGGGCGGCGACGCGGCCAAGGCGCTCGCCGCCGTACTGCCCGAACCGGTCGACCACGTGCTCATCCAGGCCGACCTGACGGCGGTCGCCCCGGGCCCGCTCGTCAGCGACCTGGCCCGCGAGCTCGCGCTCGCCGCCGACGTCGAGTCCACCGGCGGCGCCACCGTCTACCGCTTCACCCCGGAGTCGGTACGCCGGGCGCTCGACGCTGGTCGCGGCGCGGCCGAGCTGATCGACCTGCTCAAGCGGCATTCGGCCACCGACCTGCCGCAGCCGTTGACCTACCTCATCGAGGACGTCGCCCGCCGGCACGGCCGGTTGCGGGTCGGCGTCGCCTCGGCGTACGTCCGCTGCGACGACCCGGCCGTGCTCGACGAGATCCTCGCGGACCGGCGCTCGGACCAGCTGCGGCTGCACCGGCTCGCGCCGACGGTCCTGGCCTCCCGGATCTCCCGCGGCGAGCTGCTGGAGTCCCTGCGCGCGCTGGGGTACGCGCCGGTGGCCGAGTCGCCGGAGGGCTCCGTCGTCGTCACCCGCCTCGACGCGCGCCGGGCCGAGACCACGCACGGCACGTACGAACCGGCGCACCACTCCCTGGTCGGCGTGGCCGGCCCGGATCCGTCGGTCGTGACGGCGGCCGTCCGCGCGCTCCGGGCGGGCGAGAGCGCCGCGCGGGCCGCCGTCCCGAGCGGCGCGCCGCCGCGCTCCCCGGCCATGGCCATGGTCAAGCAGCTCCGGCAGGCGGCCGATCGGGGCGCCCGCGTGTGGATCGGCTACCTCGACCAGCAGGGGCAGGCGTCCAGCCGCATCATCGAGCCGGCTCGCGTGGAGGGCGGGTTCCTCACCGCGTACGACGCGACGCGGGCCGCCGTACAGCGCTTCGCCCTGCACCGCATCACCGGCGTCGCCGAGGTCGACGGCTCGCCCTGACCCGCAGCACCGACGTCGTCGAACTCGGCAGCTCGTCCTCGCCCACTGCTCCGGCCACCCCGACGTCACCACCTCGCCCTGACCCACATCACCTAGGCGCGCCGACGTCAACAGCTCGCCTTAACCTGCAACACCGCCCGCGCCGAGGTCGACAGCTCGCCCTAGCTCACAGCACCCGCTACGCCGACGTCACCACCTCGTCCTGACCCGCAACACCTGAGCGCGCCAACGTCAACAGCTCGTCTCAACCCGCAACACCGCCCGCGCCGAGGTCGACGGCTCGCCCTGACTCACAGCACCGCCCGTGCCGAGGTCAACGGCTTATTCTGCGCCGAAACCCGGCGGCCGTGGCCGTTTCCGGTCACCGGCATTCAGCGCCGATATTCCATGATCAATCCGCGAATGTCACCGAGCGCACACAAATGTCACTCTTTTGCCCTTGCGACTCGTACATCACAGAAGGCAGGGTTCCCATCGGTCGGCCGACCGTAATGCCCATAGTCATCTCTCCACAACGGGAGTTCAGATGCGCATTACCGTAAAGACCCTGGCAGCGACGACGATGACGGCCGGCCTTGCCCTGACCGGAATGGCGACCGCACACGCCGCCGTCGCCGCCCCGGCCACCGCGAAAGCCCCGGCCGCCGTGACGGCCACGGACGTCACAGCCCAGGCGTGCAAGGGCAACCCCCGCAGCAACCTGCACCTGACCCGAGCCCAGATCAAGACCCGTGCCCACAGCTGGCTCGGCAAGGTCTCGTACTCCCAGAGCCGCTACTACTGCAACGGCTACGGCCGCTACCGGCAGGACTGCTCCGGCTACGTCTCGATGGCCTGGGGGCTGCACACGTCCCAATGGACCGGAAGCCTCCTTAGCTTTTCCCGCGCCATCTCCAAGAAATCGCTCCGGTACGGTGACGTGCTGACCCACGACCCGCAGAGCACGTCGAAGGGCCACGTCGCGATCTTCATGGGCTGGGCGAGCGGGGGCCGCCCGATCGTGTGGGAGGAACCCCACCCAGGCGCCAAGGCGGGCCAGCACACCTGGTCGGCCTCCTATGCGGCCACCTTCTCGGCGCGCCGTTACAAGAACGTCCGTTAGCGCGCCCAGGACAGGCTGATGCCGGATCCATCAGCTCACCACGGCGAAATGGGTCGAGGGGCCATCGACCCCCGAATACGGCCCCTCGGCCCTTCCCATTTCACGCCCATATCCTCGCGGCGAAGAAACGCGCGGCAGATCATCCCCCGCGCTTGCCGAAGTCGGCGCTCGACCAATGCACGGGACGCATCCGGATCAGCGTGAGGCCCTCTCCGCTGGTGCTCTGGAGATACCGCTCGCCGAGTTCCGGCCCCAGATAACGGTGGGCCAGCGCGGCACGCTCGGCCTCCCCGGCCGGTTCGTCGACGGCGGTGACCGGCCCCTCCACGGTCACGTACCGGTAGGGCGGGTCGTCGTTGTGCACGCACAGCGTGACCCGGCCGGCCTCCTGGATCAGCTCGGCCTTACGGCTCTTCGCCCCGGTGATGAAGTACAGCTCGCCACCGGGCTCGTAGGCATACCACATCGGCACGGTCACCGGCGCCCGGTCTCCGCCGCTCTCGGTCACACTCAGCACGCCGAGCCGTACTCCCGCGAGGAACGCCTCGCGCTCCCCGACACTCATCACCTGCGTCACTCCGTGATGCGTAACCGGGCCGCGCCCATCGCCAACCCGTAGGGCGGCAAAGAGTCAGCGCGGGTCGGCGCCGCCCGCGTACCGGCCGGGGGTGACGCCGAAGGCGTGGCGGAACGACTCGATGTACGCGCTGGGGCTGCGGAAGCCGCTGGCGGCCGCGACGGTGGTGACCGACGTTCCGGTGGCGAGGAGTGTGAGGGAGTGGTGCAGCCGCAGTTGGGTGCGCCACTGCGGGAAGGTCATCCCCGTCTGTTCCCGGAAGAGCCGACTGAGCGTGCGTTCGCCCGCGCCCACGGCCCGCCCGAGTTCGGCGAGGGAGCGCTGGTCAGTGGGGTCGGCGGTCAGGATTCCCGCCACGTCGCGGAGCCGGGGGTCGGCCGGTGTCGGCAGGCACAGCGGGAGTGCCTCGACGCGGCGCAGCTGGTCGAGGGCGACCGCCTCGAGGTTGCGCCGCCGGCGGGTGGTCAGTCCGTCGTCGTCGCTGAGCGCGATGATCACTTCGCGCATCAGCGGGGTCACCGCCAGGACGGTGGGCGCGTCGAGCCCGAGCGGGTTGACCCGGGCGTCGAAGACGAGGGTCCGCATCTGCGTGGGGCCGTGCGCCTGGTGGGAGTGGGCCACGGCGGCGGGGATCCACACGGCGCGGTGTGGAGGGACGACCCATGAGCCCGCGCTCGTGGAGACCTGCAGCACGCCCCGGCTCGGATGGACGAGCTGGTGCCGGGCGTGGTCGTGCCAGTCGATCCAGGCGCCGTGCTGCAACGACTTGCGCGTCGGGCCGGTGAGATGTTGGCGGGTTACCGACATTTGTTGGCAGAGTACCGGAAGCCCGCTCCCCGTACCGGACCCGATCCTGAGCACATGTGTCACTCAGGACCTCGATCATGACCACCGAAGGGACCCGTGTCGGCGACGGAGCGCCCCGTACGGAGACCGTGAGCGAAGCGGCCGACGCCCTCGGGCCGACCAAGCCGACCACGCCGGAGCCGACCGTGCCGTCCTCGGCGTTGCGGCGGATGTGGGTGTGGGCGGTCGCGCACGCGGTCGACGACCTGTATCAGGGGCTGGTCCCCGCGAGCGTGCCGTACTTCGTGCTGGACCGTCACTACGGCTACGTGGCCGCCTCCGGGCTGACCCTCGCCGCCACGCTGGGCAGTTCGGTGCCTCAGCCGTTCATCGGCGTGGCCGTGGACCGGAAGGGACTCGGCCGGCTGGCCGCCGTGGGCGTGGCGGTCGCCGGGCTCGGGTTCGGGCTGTCCGGACTGGTGAACTCCTACGCCCTCGTCTGGAGCCTGATCCTGATCTCCGGGCTGGGCGTGGCGATGTTCCATCCGGCCGCCGGGAAAGGGGCTCGGGAGACGGCCGGCGACAGCACCACCGCGATGAGCCTGTTCGCCGCGGGCGGCAGTGTCGGGTTCTTCCTCGCTCCGGTCCTGGCGACGCCCGCGCTGGTGTCGATGGGCGTCGGGGCGAGCGCGCTGTTCATCCCGCCCGCCCTGTTGATCGCCTTCGTCCTCCTCCGGCACGGGCGGCGACGGGCCGGGACCGCGTCCGCCGCGGCACGGACGGGAACGGACCGCTGGCCGCCGTTCCTCGTGCTGACCGGCATCGAGATCGTGCGGTCCGTGGCCTTCTTCGGCGTCAACACCTTCATCGAGCTGTACTGGATCCGGCACCTGCACTCCTCACGCGTGCTCGCGGGCGCCGCACTGGCGTGCTTCCTCGTCGGGGGCGTCGCCGGCACCCTGCTCGGCGGCCGCGTCGCCGACCGGATCGGCCTGGTCCGGACCGTGCAGATCGGCGGCGCGGTGGCGATCCCCGCTCTGGTCGGGCTCCGCCTGGCCCCGGGCCCGGTCGTTCCCCTGCTGTTCGCCGTGTTCAGCGGCGTCGCGCTGAACATCCCGTTCGCGGTGCTCGTCAAGCTCGGCCAGGACTACCTGCCGACACGGCCGGGAACGGCGGCCGGGGTCACGCTGGGCCTGGGAGTCAGCGTCGGCGGCCTGATCTCCCCGGTGTTCGGCCTCATCGCCGAGGCGTACGGCCCGCAGGGGGTCTTCCTGAGCCTGGGCGCGGTCCCCGTCGCCGCCCTCGTACTGGGCCTGTTTCTCGTCGAACCGGAAAGTCCCTCGGACAATCGACTTTCGGGACGGCAAGATGGAACCAAACGGTGATCGGATGAGTCGTACTTATCCGTCATGCTTGGCGTGCCGTTTACATCCTTGGATTGTCGACCTGGGGGCTCACCGTGACATGGCAGGACCCGTATGGGCAGTACGGTCAAGGTGGCCAGAACCCGTACGGGCAGGACCCCTATGGCCAGCAGGGCTGGCAGAACGCCCAGCCCGGCTGGCAGGACCCGTACGCCCAGCAGAACGCCTACGGGCAGCAGCAGGGTTACGGCTACTACGGGCCGCCGGGCGCACCGAGCAGCGGCTCCAACGGGAGCACGGTCGGGGCGCTCGTCTGCAACATCATCTCCGCGCTGCTCTGCTGCGGCGGGATCGCCTGGCTGCCCGGCATCATCCTCGCCGCGATGGCCATGAACCGGAACAACACCGACCCGGAGTCCGCCAAGCAGCTGACCTTGTGGTCGTGGGTCTGCGTCGTCCTCAATATCGTGCTGGTCATCATCCTGTTCGTGGTGCTGTACAGCATCGGCACGTTCGCCAACCACTCGTCGAGCACCAGCGGCACGTACTGACCGATCACGCGCGGGAAGCCTTTTGGGGGCTCCGACTGTTGGACACTGAGGTTCCACCCCAGAAAGGCATCCCGTGACCGACGGCCCGCTCATCGTCCAGTCCGACAAGACCCTGCTGCTCGAGGTCGACCACGACCTGGCGAACGAATGCCGCAAGGCGATCGCGCCGTTCGCCGAACTGGAGCGGGCGCCCGAGCACGTCCACACGTACCGGATCACCCCGCTCGCGCTCTGGAACGCCCGCGCCGCGGGCCACGACGCCGAGCAGGTGATCGACGCGCTCATCACCTACGCGCGTTACCCCGTGCCGCACGCGCTGCTCGTCGACGTCACCGACACGATGGGCCGGTACGGCCGGCTGCGGCTGGAGAAACACCCGACGTACGGGCTGGTGCTGGCCTCGTCGGACCGCGCGGTGCTCGAAGAGGTGCTGCGGGCCAAGAAGCTCAAGGCGATGTTCGGTCAGCGCGTCGACGACGACACCGTGGCCGTGCACCCCAGCGAGCGGGGCACGCTCAAGCAGACCCTGCTCAAGCTGGGCTGGCCGGCCGAGGACCTCGCCGGGTACGTCGACGGCGAGGCCCACCCGATCAGCCTGGAGGAGAACGGCTGGGAGCTGCGGACCTACCAGCGCGACGCCGCCGAGTCGTTCTGGCACGGTGGCTCGGGCGTCGTCGTGCTGCCCTGCGGCGCGGGCAAGACGATCGTGGGCGCCGCCGCGATGGCCCACGCGTCCGCCACCACGCTGATCCTCGTCACCAACACCGTGTCGGCGCACCAGTGGAAACAGGAGCTGCTGCGCCGCACCTCGCTGACCGAGGAGGAGATCGGGGAGTACACCGGCACCAAGAAGGAGATCCGGCCGGTGACGATCGCGACGTACCAGATCATGACCACCCGGCGGAAGGGCGTCTACTCCCACCTGGAGCTCTTCGACGCCCGCGACTGGGGCCTCGTCCTGTACGACGAGGTGCACCTGCTGCCCGCGCCGATCTTCCGGATGACCGCCGACCTGCAGACCCGCCGGCGGCTCGGCCTGACCGCGACGCTCGTCCGCGAGGACGGCCGCGAAGGCGACGTGTTCTCCCTCATCGGCCCGAAGCGGTACGACGCGCCGTGGAAGGAGATGGAGGCCCAGGGCTGGATCGCCCCGGCCGACTGCGTCGAGGTCCGGGTGACGCTCACCGACTCCGAGCGCCTCGCCTACGCGACCGCCGAGCAGGAGGAGCGCTACCGTTTCTGCTCGACGACGGCGACCAAGACCTCGGTCGTGGAGGCCCTCGTCGAGCGCCACCGCGGCGAGCAGCTGCTCGTCATCGGCCAGTACATCGACCAGCTCGACGAGCTCGGCGAGCGCCTCGACGCGCCGGTGATCAAGGGCGAGACGAAGATCAAGGAGCGGGAGCGGCTGTTCGACGCCTTCCGCAGCGGCGAGCTGTCCGTCCTGATCGTCTCGAAGGTCGCCAACTTCTCCATCGACCTGCCCGAGGCCTCGGTGGCCATCCAGGTCTCGGGGACGTTCGGGTCGCGCCAGGAGGAGGCGCAGCGGCTCGGCCGCGTCCTGCGCCCGAAGGCGTCGGGCAAGGGCGCGCGGTTCTACTCGGTCGTCGCCCGCGACACCCTCGACCAGGACTACGCCGCCCACCGGCAGCGCTTCCTCGCCGAGCAGGGCTACGCCTACCGCATCGTCGACGCCGACGCCGTCTACTCCTCCGACGAGGAGATCTGACCCAGCCCCACCGCGTCAACTACCTAACCCGGGAGAGGGTGGTTTTGCGGCTCGTGACTGTCCCTGACCCGGAGACGGTGACACGGCCGCATTCGGCGTGTTGACGAACGCCCACGCCGTCCGTGCTCGTACGCGCACGTTCACGGCGGCGATGTGGTCGGCCGGGCCAGCGAGCCCGCAGACCACGCAGCAAAAGTCGTCCCGGCAGGGACGGTTCTTGCGGGAGACGTGCCCGCAGCGCGGGCATCTCTGGGAGGTGTAGGCCGGATCCACCACCAAGACGGGCACGCCTTTGCGGCGGGCCTTGTAGGCGATGAACTCACCCAGTTGGTGGAACGGCCAGGAGGAGAGGGTGGCCCGCTGGTGCCGCGTCAGCCGTACCCGGTCACGGATCCCCTGGAGGTCTTCCAGGGCGATGCCGCGACCGGTGCGTTGGGCATCGGCCACCACCGTCTTAGCGATCTTATGATTCACGTGTGCGGCGTGGCGCGATTCCCGGCGCGCCCGCCGCTTGAGCTTGCGTTTGGCGGACTTGGTGCCCTTGGCCTGCAACTCAGCCCGCACCCAGGCCATCCGCCGCCGATACCGCTCCAGCCCACGCCCCTGATGGTTGTCCCCATCGCTGGTCGTGGCGAGATTGGCGATCCCACGGTCAACCCCGATCCAGTCGGTGGGGCTGGCATTCAGCTCCGCCTCAGGAATCTCGCAGGTCGCGAGCAGGAACCACTTTCCGTCCCGGTGCACCAGGTCGCTCTCGCCCTTGCGGTACTCGGACAGGATCTTCAGTTGCGACGGCTCGCCCGTGAACGCGACATTCTTGCACCGGCCGTGCACCGTCCAGATCGACACCGTGCGGGCGTCCATCTGCCACGACAAACACCGATCATCGAATGGCTGGGCAGCATCTCGGCGGAAGCGGATCGGTTCCGTCTGGGCCTTGGTGCGGCGGGCAGATCCTTCCTTGCCGAGGATGCCGGCCTGAATCTGAGTGTGCAGCGCTGTGTACGCGTCGGCGACCTTGCGGATCACATGTAACGCTGGCTGCGCCGACAACCCCTGTGCCTTCAGCTCCGTGTACGCCAGCTTCTGCAACCGGATCCGAGAGAAAACCCTCCGCTCGAACGCGATCCGTGAGGCCTGCCCGGCGGCGCCGTTGCAGGCATGCAGGGTTGCTGCCAGCGCTGCCGCCTGCTCAGGCATTACCAACAGCTTCACCTGCACCGCCAGTTTCACAGTCCGTGACTGTATCATTACTCAATTGTCGCCATGTGTGCGTTGCTGGCCTCATCGGCCTTACCGTCGCCGCTCGCGACAGAGTCAACTGGGGCCATAGTGCCCACCCGCAAGGCCTTCCTCACGGAGCACGGCTCCACCAACACATCGACGCCGACGCCGTACCGGCGAGAAGATCGGACTCAGTCGACGCGGAAGATCGGGACGGTGGACGCGATCGCCTTGAGCCGCTCATCGTCGGCGTTCTTGATGTCTTCTTCGAAGAACCGGGCAACCTCCCAGCCCCACCGCCGAAGATAGTTGCGCAGTAGCGGGAGCTTCTGGTCGTCCGGCAACTCGGTCACGGTGAACGACTCGACCCGGCGGCCCAGGCGAAGCTCGCCCCCGCCGGCGACACGGATGTTGCGCACCCACTGGGTGTGGCCGCGCGGGGCGACCAGATAGCGCGTGCCGTCGTGGGTCAGCAGGTTGACCGGGGTGGTGCGCCACTCCCCGCTGGTACGACCCCGGACGGCGAGGACCCGCGTCCCGAAGAGGCTGATCCCCTTCCGCGTCAGGAAGTGCACGAACTTGTTGAAGTAGATCTCGAACCCGGCTGCCTGGACGTGACGGGGTTCGGTGGCGGCGGCGGTCATCTCGACTCCTTTGTGAGCAGTGCTCTCGCTTAAGAGCAGTGTGCATCAGCGGATGTCCGCAAAGCAAGAGCACTGCTCTCGAATTTGTGCGCCGATCTCATCCCTGCAAGACTGTGCCCATGAGCGCGAGTCGTACCGCCCGCGAGCGAGCGAGGGCCGAACTGACCCAGGAGATCAAGAACGAGGCCCGCCGCCAGCTGGCTGTCTCCGGCGCACAGGGGCTGTCGCTGCGCGCCGTGGCCCGCGAGCTCGGCATGGTCTCCTCGGCCCTGTACCGCTACTTCGCCAGCCGCGACGACCTGCTCACCGCACTGATCATCGACGCGTACTCGGCGCTCGCCGACGAGGTGGAGGCCGCCGACCGGACCGCGGCCCCGGCCGGCCTCCGCGCCCGCTGGCAGGCGATCTGCCGGACGGTACGCGCCTGGGCGACCGCACATCCCCACGAGTACGCGCTGGTCTACGGCTCACCAGTGCCCGGGTACGCGGCCCCCGAGACGACGATCGCGCCGGCCACGCGCATACCCATCGCCATCATGGCCGTCATCCGCGACGCCTACGAGGCCGGCGCACTGGCCGCCCCGGACGGCGAGGACCCCCTGCCACCGGCCCTCACCGAGCAGGCCACCCGCATCGCCGCCTTCATCGGACCGAACATCCCCGGCCACCTGCTCGTCCGAGGCGCGGTGGCCTGGACGCAGCTGTTCGGCATGGTGTCGTTCGAACTGTTCGGCCAGTACGCCAACGCCCTCGACCCCGCCGACGCCTTCTTCGACCACACCGTCGACCGCATGGCCGACCTACTCGGCCTCCCCTAGGGGTGCCCGGCTATGAGCCGACCAGGTCGGGCGAAGCGGGCGCGACCTCTTCGATCGCCTGTTCCTCGGGTGGCGTCTCGGCGTCCGGGCCGTGCTCGTGGACGGCGACGCCGAGCATGACGGCCGCCAGTCCCGCGATCTCGAGGAGCGAGGGTGACTGCCGGAGCACCACCGCGCCGACCACTGTGGCCGTCGCGGGCAACAGCGCGAGCAGCAGAGCGTACGTCGAGCGCGCCATCCGGGCCATCGCCAGCTGGTCACAGACGTACGGCAGGACCGAGGCGACGCCCACGCCGAGTGCGGCGGCGAGAGGGCGCGGGCCGGCGAGCGCCGGCAGGACGTCCCGTACCGCGAACGGCGCGGTGACCACGCAGGCGACCAGCATCGCCGCCGCCAGCCCGTCGATTCCGCCGAGCCGTCCGGGCAGCCGCCGTGCGGCCCGGTGGGCGACCACGATGTAGAGCGCGAACGTCAGCGCGTCGACGAAGGCGAAGAGGAACCCGAGCGGTGCCCCGGTCAGCCGGGCGTCGGTCAGCACCACGACGCCCGCGGTGACGGCGAGCACCGCGGCGATGTTCCGCGGAGTACGGGCGCCGAACGTCGCGAGGACGATCACCGGGAGGAACTCGATCGCGGCCACGGTGCCCAGCGGCAGGATCGCGATCGCCTGATAGAAGGCGAGATTGAGCAGACCGAGGACGGCGCCCCACGCCACGATCACGCGGCGTCCGGCCGGGCCGGCGGCCCGCAGGGTCCGCCACGGGCGCCGCCACACGGCGAGCACGAGAGCACCGGTCCAGATGCGGAGCGCCGCGGTGCCGGTCGGGGCGAGCCGCGCGAACATCACCACCGTGAGCGCCGGACCAAGGTAGCTGGACAGCGCCGAGCCGACGAAGTAAGACCACGAGACGGCCTTCCGCATGATCACGAGAGGGATTCTCGATGATCATGCGGTCGACAGGTGGGCCGGATTCAGGATTTCAAACGGTCGGCCGACTTACGGTTACTTCTTGTTCTCTCGCAGGACCACGTCGATGGTGATGGCCGTGGAGATGACGAGGGTGCGGAGCGGGTCGGGCAGCTGGTACGGGATCTGGACGGCGTAGCGGTCGGCCGTCGTGAACCAGGCGGCGGCGAGGCCCTCCCACTGCTTGTTGACCTGAGCGACCTCGACGCCCTGCCAGTCGGTGACCCGGAAGTCCCAGGCGAAGAAGTCACCGCGGATCTCGCCGATCTGGCGATCCTGCGGGTCCAGCATCGTGAAGCGCGGCTTGAGCCCGAAATGGCATTGGATGGCGCCGATCGGCTGGCCGTTCGGCCAGGTGATCTTCACCTTCGGCGTCGCCAGGGCGAACGGCTTGTCGATGATCAGCATCGGCGCGCCGTCGGGGCGCATCACGTGCAGGGTGTGCCGCGTGTTGTTCGAAAGATCCGAGAACATGAAGCGCATCGCCTTCTTGCCCCCGGACAGGTTCGGCTCGCCGACGATCGCGACCGGTTGGCCCTGGGCGTTGAAGACGGTGTACTTCGACTCGACCGCGAACACTTTTTTAGGCTGCTCAACGAGCAGAACAGGGGAGTTGAAGAGATCCACGGGCAGAAGCTTACGTTTTTTACCTTCCGTACGCTTACGAATGGCCCGCTCCGCTGATCACCAGGTCGAAAATCGCCGAGGCCGACGCGGCCGGGGCCGGGACACCGAGGGCGATCGGCCGATACAGCGCCGGCCCGACGACGGCGTCCATCAGCAGTTCCGGGTCCACATCACCGCGTAGCCTCCCCTGGTCGACCGCCCGCCGGATGAGCGTCCGCGCGCGGTCCCGCAGCGGGTGGACGAAGCGCCTCCGGTACTCCTCGGCGAGGGCATGATCGGCCATGAGCTCGGCCGAGAGGGCCGGGAGGGCCCGGCCGGCGACGGTCTCGGCGAGCCGCTCGTACGTCACCTCGAGCAGCCGCCGCAGGTCCGCCAGCGGGTCGCCGGTCTCCTCGACCGACCGGTCCCCGAGCTGCGCGGCGACCGCGTCGAGGACCATCTCACCCTTCGAGGGCCAGCGACGGTAGATCGTCGTCTTGGCCACTCCCGCGCGCCGGGCGACGTCGTCGACGCGGAGGGCGGGGTAGCCGCCCTCGGCCAGGAGTTCCAGCGTCGCCGACAGGATCGCGCGGTCGCGAGCCGCGTCCCGCGGCCTTCCGATACTCACAGTTGCGTATTATGCCGAACGCTATTTACGCTACTCACAGTTTCGTTAGGGAGATGGTCATGGCCGGATGGAAGAGGTGGTCCTGGGCGCTGGCGGGCGCGTTCGCGCTGCACAACACCGAGGAGGCGCTCACCATGCGCCGTTTCCCGAGTCTCGCGGGCCGGCTCGACCAAGCGGGCCGGCTCGACCAGGGCGCCCTCAACGGGCTCATGACGGTGATCTCCGGGCTCGGCGTGGCGGCGGTCGCCGTCGGGACGACGGGCCGGCCCGCCGCCTGGAAGCCGTACCTGCCCGCGGGCATGGCCGGGGTGATACTGCTCAACGTGGCGCTCCCCCACGTGCCCGCCGCCGTCGTCGCGCGCGGCTACGCGCCCGGCCTCGTCACCGCCGTGGGCCTCAACCTGCCGATCGGGGTCGCGGTGCTGCGGAGCGCCGTACGGGAGGGCGCGATCTCCCGGCACGGCCTGCGCCGCACGATTCCGGTCGCGCTCGGCATCCTCGCCTGCGCTCCCCTCGCCGTCGCCACCGCTCGCGCGGCCTCCGGCCGAGACAACGACTGACGTTCCGGACGGACTCGCGACGGACCACGGCTCCGGGCCACACCGCCGGTCCCGGCACTCAGGGCGCTCCGTGCGACGGCGCGGGCATGCGAAAGGGGCGGTCCCAGCACACAGGACCGCCCCTTGAGCGAGTGGACTCAGAAGTCCATGCCGCCCATGCCGCCGGAGGGGTCGCCGGCCGGAGCCTTCTCCTTCTCCGGCTTCTCGGCGATGACCGCCTCGGTGGTGAGGAACAGCGCCGCGATGGACGCGGCGTTCTGCAGCGCCGAACGCGTCACCTTCGCGGGGTCGATGATGCCCGCGTCGAACATGTTGACGTAGTCGCCGGTCGCGGCGTTGAGGCCCTGACCCGGCTCGAGGTTGCGGACCTTCTCGGCCACCACGCCGCCCTCGAGGCCGGCGTTGACCGCGATCTGCTTCAGCGGCTCTTCCAGGGCGCGCTTGACGATCGACGCACCGGTCGCCTCGTCGCCCTCGAGCTCGATCTTGTCGAACGCCTTGGCGCTCGCCTGCAGCAGCGCGACACCACCGCCGGGGACGATGCCCTCCTCGACGGCCGCCTTCGCGTTGCGAACGGCGTCCTCGATGCGGTGCTTGCGCTCCTTGAGCTCGACCTCGGTGGCCGCGCCGGCCTTGATGACGGCGACGCCGCCGGCCAGCTTGGCGAGGCGCTCCTGGAGCTTCTCGCGGTCGTAGTCGGAGTCGGAGTTCTCGATCTCCGCGCGGATCTCGTTGACGCGGCCCGCGATGTCGTCGGGGTTGCCGGCGCCATCGACGATGGTGGTCTCGTCCTTGGTCACCACGATGCGCTTGGCCTGGCCGAGCATGTCGAGCGTGGTGTTCTCCAGCTTGAGGCCGATGTCCTCGCTGATGACCTGGCCACCGGTCAGGATCGCGATGTCCTGCAGCATGGCCTTGCGGCGGTCGCCGAAGCCCGGGGCCTTGATGGCGACGGACTTGAAGACACCGCGGATCTTGTTGACGACCAGGGTGGCCAGAGCCTCGCCCTCGACGTCCTCAGCGATGATGACGAGCGGCTTGCCGCCCTGCATGACCTGCTCGAGAACCGGCACGAGGTCCTTGTTGGCCGAGATCTTCGAGCTGACGATGAGGATGTAGGGGTCGTCGAAGACGGCCTCCATACGCTCCGGGTCGGTCACGAAGTAGTGCGACACGTAGCCCTTGTCGAAGCGCATGCCCTCGGTCAGCTCGAGCTCCAGACCGAAGGTCTGGCTCTCCTCGACCGTGATGACGCCTTCCTTGCCGACCTTGTCCATCGCCTCGGCGATCATCTCGCCGATCGAGGTGTCGCCCGCGGAGATGGAGGCCGTGGAAGCGATCTGCTCCTTGGTCTCCACGTCCTTCGCGATCTTGGAGAGCTCCTCGCTGACGCGCTCCACGGCGGACTCGATGCCCCGCTTCAGGGACATCGGGTTGGCGCCGGCGGCCACGTTGCGCAGGCCCTCGCGGACCAGCGCCTGGGCCAGCACGGTGGCCGTGGTGGTGCCGTCACCGGCTACGTCGTCGGTCTTCTTCGCGACCTCTTTGACGAGCTCGGCCCCGATCTTCTCCCACGGGTCCTCGAGCTCGATCTCCTTGGCGATGGATACACCGTCGTTGGTGATCGTGGGGGCGCCCCACTTCTTCTCCAGAACGACGTTGCGGCCCTTGGGACCGAGGGTCACCTTCACGGCGTCGGCAAGCTGGTTCATGCCGCGCTCGAGGCCGCGTCGCGCGTCCTCGTCGAACGCGATCATCTTTGCAGCCATAAGCTCCAGATCCTCCCGGAACGGGGTGGCTATCACTGGATCGAGTCGACGCCCGCGACGGACGACCCCGTCCGACGACTTCCATGCCGTCGCCGGGCACGAGGCCTCATCGCCTCGATCACTTCGTTGGCACTCTCAAGAGTAGAGTGCCAACCGCTTGTTTAGCACTCTGCCCCCGAGAGTGCAAGCGCGGTCCCCTCTCACCAGGGTGAACTTCTCGCCATTTCGCGCCGGCACCCTCCCCCAGCACGCTATAACGCCAGGTCTGCGGGGTTACGCCAGGGCCTCGACCGCGCGTACAACTGGGAGCCCGGAGACCCGCACGGCGACGGCCGGAGCGGGCCGCTCACGGCCGGCGGGCCGAGCGGGGGAGGCGTTCGGACGGCCGGAGGCCCGGCGCCGAAGCGCCGGGCCTCCGTCGGGCTATGGGACTCAGAGCGCCCGCACGGCGTCCGCCTGGGGACCCCGGTCGCTCTGTGTGATCTCGAACTCGACCCGCTGCCCCTGCTCGAGGCTGCGGTAGCCATCCGACTGGATGGCCGAGTAGTGCACGAACACATCCCTGCCACCGTCGACCGCGATGAAGCCGTAGCCTTTGTCCGCGTTGAACCATTTGACGGTGCCTTGCGCCATTCCTAACAACTCCCACCAGGGCAATTCCCGTGACCATTGGCCACGGCCACTGATTCGAGCCCGCCGGACCACTGCGGAACCCGCCGATCGCCCGCCGACTCGGCTGCGGCGGCCATCGCCGACCCTACACACGGCTACCGTCCGTGGAACAGCCTTTACCCGAGAAGTGCGCGCGGCCGATGTCGGTCAAAAAGAGAATCCCGCAGACGGAACTCGCGACGCCTACCGATAAATCCGTATACGTGAGCCCGAATTACCGCGCGGCAGAGCGGAGTGGGAGCCTCTACCTCGGTCGTTTCGGCTGCCGAACGCACGATCCCCGGTGGTCACCGAATCCGTAGACTCGGCGACCACCGGGGATCGCGGATACGTCCTGACCACGGGGCGTCACCCCGCGAAGGGCTCAGCCGCCGGCGACGGCCGGGATGATGGAGATCTGGACACCGTCCGGCGTCGGCGTGTCGAGCCCGTCGGCGAACCGCACGTCCTCCTCGCCCACGTAGACGTTGACGAACCGCCGGATCTTGCCGTTGTCGTCGAGGATGCGCGCCGCGATGCCGGAGTAGTTGGTCTCCAGGTCGGCGACGACCTCGCGCACGGTCGAGCCCGTCGCCTTCACCTCGGCCTCACCTCCGGTGTAGCTCCGGAGGATCGTCGGGATGCGGACACTGATCGAGCTCACGCCAGACCTGCCTTTCGGAATGCCTCGATGGTCGGAGCGATGTTCGCGGACGGCACGGCGACCGGGGCCACCGCGTCCAGGGTCTTGAGACCGTCGCCGGAGTTGATGAAGACGGTCTCGGCTTCCGGGTCGAGTGCGCCGCCGGCCAGCAGCTTACGGAGGGCGCCCAGCGTGACACCGCCCGCCGTCTCGCCGAAGATGCCCTCGGTGCGGGCGAGCAGCGCGATGCTGTCGACGACCTCTTCGTCGGAGACGTCCTCGATGGCCCCGCCGGTGCGGCGTACGGCGTCGAGGACGTACGGCCCGTCGGCGGGGTTGCCGATCGCGAGGGACTTGGCGATCGTGGCCGGCTTGACGGGCTGGACGACGTCGAGCCCCGCCTTGAAGGCCGCCGAGACGGGCGAGCAGCCGGTCGCCTGCGCTCCGAAGATCTTGTACGGCCGGTCCTCGACGAGGCCCAGCTTGATGAACTCCTGGAAGGCCTTGTCGATCTTCGTGAGCTGGGAGCCGGACGCGATCGGGATGACGATCTGCTCGGGCAGCCGCCAGCCGAGCTGCTCGGCGATCTCGTACCCGATGGTCTTCGAGCCCTCGGCGTAGTACGGCCGGACGTTGACGTTGACGAACGCCCAGTCCTCCTGCTCGCCCGCGAGCTCCGAGGCCAGCCGGTTGACGTCGTCGTAGTTGCCGTCGACGGTGACGAACGTCCCGCCGTACACCGCCGTCGTGACGATCTTCTGGCGTTCGAGGTCGGACGGCACGAACACGGCGCTGCGGATGCCGGCACGCGCCGCCGCGGCGGCGACCGCGTTGGCGAGGTTGCCGGTGGACGGGCAGGCCAGGACCTTGAAACCGAGCTCACGGGCGGCGGCCAGCGCCACCGCCACGACCCGGTCCTTGAACGAGTGGGTCGGGTTGCCGCTGTCGTCCTTGACCCACAGCGACCGCAGCCCCAGCGACTCGGCGAGGTTGTCGGCGCGTACGAGGCGGGTGAAGCCGGGCTCGGTGTTGGGCGTGTCGACGACGTTCGACGGAACGGGCAGCAGGCCGCGGTAGCGCCAGATGTTGCGCGGGCCGGACTCGATCTGCTCCCGGGTCACGCCGGCGAGATCGTAGGAGACTTCCAGTGGGCCGAAACAGAGCTCGCAGGCGTAGCGAGGGCCCAGATCGTAGGATTCACCGCATTCACGGCACGTCAGTGCGGTCGCGGGGCCGAGATTGCGGGCAGCGGACTGCGACATGGAGCGAGGCCTCTCTCCTCATCTTTCCCGTGCCACCTTGGTCACGAGCCGGAGTTGGCACCTGTCCCGGGCGGCCTCGCTGTCAGCGCGAGTCGGACGCGTGCGAAGCACGCGGGTAACCGCATATCCGGGAGGGTTGCCGGGGCTTCAACGGGCCGGTCCCTCCACCCCTCTGGATGAGCTTTATGAAGTTGTCTGTTGACTTGTATACGTGACTGACCGGTTCCCCGCCAAGCGCGTCTCAGGTCGCGAGACACCGCCGGAGCCGTACGCCGGGCCGCGAAGCGCCACGAGAGGCCCGGTCACGCGACGACGTATCGGCGGGACGACGTCCCGAACCGCCCACCATTCGACCTTCTTCGACCCTCCTCAACCCCGGCCGGTTACGCTCCCTTCATGGGTGACTCGCAGGTCCTCGTCGCTTCCAACCGCGGTCCGGTGTCCTTCGCGCTCGCCGACGACGGCACGCTGTCCATGCGGCGTGGCGGCGGCGGTCTCGTCTCGGCCCTGGCGGGTCTGGGCGGTGACATCCTGTGGGTCTGCGCGGCGCTGTCGGACGCCGACCGCGCCGCGGCCCGCCGCGTGGAGGACGGCCGGCTGGACGCCTACGGCGCCGGCGCCGTCCGAATGCTGGACATCCCGGCCGGCACCTTCCACCGCGCCTACAACGCCGTGGCCAATTCCACACTCTGGTTCGTCCATCACATGCTGTACGACAGCCCGAACACGCCGCACTTCGACGCGCGGTCCCGGCGGGACTGGCAGTCCTACGAGGCGTACAACGCGGCGTTCGCCGACGCGCTGGCCCGGGACGCGCGGCCGGGCGCGAAGGTCGCGATCCAGGACTACCACCTGACGCTCGCCCCCGGGATGCTGCGCGAGCGCCGCCCCGACCTGAAGATCGTCCACTTCGCGCACACGCCGTGGGCCCCGCCGGAGTACTACCGCCTGCTGCCGGACGACATCGGGCGGGAGGTCCTCGAGGGCATCCTCGGCGCCGACCACGCCGGGTTCCACGCCCAGCGCTGGGCCGACGCGTTCATCGACTGCTGCGCCGCCGTCCTGCAGGCGAAGGTCGACCCGGTGGCGCGCACCGTCACCCACGCCGGTCGCGTCACCCGCATCGGCGTGCACGGGCTGGGGATCGACGGCGACTCCCTCCGGGCACGCGCCGCCGAACCCGATGTGCAGGCCCGCAAGAAGGCCCTGCGCGAGCAGGTCGGCGACCGCCGACTCATCGTGCGGATCGACCGTACGGAGCTGTCCAAGAACATCGTGCGGGGGCTCGCGGCCTACCGCGAGCTGCTCGCCAAGCACCCGGAGTGGCACGGCCGGGTGGTGCACCTGGCCTTCGCCTACCCCTCCCGCCACGACCTGCCGGAGTACCGCGAGTACACCGCCGCAGTGCAGCGGATCGCCGCCGAGATCTCCGACGAGTTCGGGGACGGCACGTGGGAGCCGCTGATCCTGCAGGTCAACGACGACTATCCACGCTCTCTGGCGGCGTACGGCCTGGCCGACGTCCTCCTGGTCAACCCGATCCGGGACGGCATGAACCTCGTCGCCAAGGAAGGGCCGGTGCTGTCGGAGCGGGGCTGCGCCCTCGTGCTGTCCCGAGAGGCCGGGGCCGCCGCCGAGATGGACGACGACGCCCTGATGATCAACCCGTTCGACGTGTCACAGACCGCCGAGGCGCTGAACCAGGCGCTGCTCATGCCGCCCGACGAGCGCGCCGAGCGCTGCGCCCGGCTGACCGCCGCCGCGACGACCCTGCCTCCCCAGGAGTGGTTCGGCGCCCAGCTCGCCGCCCTGGACGGTCAGCTGTAGTCGTCGCCGAGCGACTGCCGGAACTGCTTGCGCGCCTCGTGGATCCGGGACTTCACCGTGCCCAGGGGCAGGTTGAGCTGCTGGGCGATCTCGCTGTACTCCAGCTGGGACACGTCGCGCAGCACCAGGGCCTCGATGAGGTCCGGCTTGCGACGCTCCAGATCCTCCATCGCCTCGAGGATGTCCACGCGCGAACCGGCGATGACGCTCGTACGGTGCGGGTCCGGGCGCTGCTGGGGCAGCTCGCCCGCCTGCTCCACCGACCGGCGCTTGAGCGAGCGGTACGTCGAGCGCGCGGAGTTGGCCACGACGACGTGCAGCCACGTGCTGAACCGCGAACGGCCCTCGAACCGCCCGATGTTGCGCGCGACCTGCATGAGCGCGTCCTGGCACGCCTCCTCGGCGTCCTGCCGGCACGGGAGAAACCGGGAGCAGTGACGCAAAACGTCAGATTCGATGACTCTAAGTAGTTCGTTCAACGCCGCTGAGTCACCTTTAGCGGCCCGCTCCGCCAGTTCTTCGGTCCGCTCGTCGTACGCCATGAAGCCGCCTCGCCCTCGCTATAGCCCCGATATTGGGCATGATACGGGGGTGTCCATGCCTTCCGCCGTCGGCCGTTACCGAATCGATCGTGTTCTTGGGTCCGGAGCATTCGCTTCCGTTTGGCTGGCCCGAGACGAGTTGCTCGATGCCCCCGTGGCCGTGAAGGTGCTGGCCGGGGGGCTAATCGACGACCTCGACGTACGAAGTCGCTTCCTGGAAGAGGCCAAGATCCTGCGCCGCGCCGACTCCGAACGCCTGGTGCGCGTGCACGACATCGGGGAGTTGGAGGACGGCCGGCCCTACTTCGTCATGTCGTACGCCGACCGTGGCACGCTCGCGGACCGGATGCGGGCGCGGGAGATCCCGATCTCCGAGGCGCTGCGGCTGGCCATCGAGATCTCCCACGGGGTGGAGGTCATCAACCGGCTCGGCGTGATCCACCGTGATCTCAAGCCGTCGAACGTCCTGTTCCAGTCGACCACCGATGGCGGCGAACGCCTGCTCATCGCCGACCTCGGGCTCGCCAAGGCGCTCGCGCACGCCTCCGGGGCGTTCACGATGCCGGTGGGCACCCCGGGCTACATGTCGCCCGAACAGGCCCGCTTCGGCGGCGGCCTCGACGTCCGGGCCGACGTGTACGGGCTGGGCGCGCTGACGTTCCACCTCCTCACCGGCGATGCCCCGGGTCCGGCGCCGGTGGAGGCTCCGCCGAGCGCGGCGCGGCCCGGTCTCCCCCCGGCCGTCGACGAGATCGTGATGCGGGCCCTGGAAGGCGATCGGGAGCGCCGCTGGCCGTCCGCCGAGGCGTTCGCGGCCGCCCTGAGCGTCCCGCTGATGTCCGTCGACGACGCCACGCTGCGCGACGATCCCGAGACCGGCGACATGGCGACGACGGCGGACTCCGGATCGGGCGGTGGATGGACCCCGGGCGTGTCGCCCGGCGGCCCGGCGGGGGGTACGCTCCGCGGCCACCCGATCCCGGACGACCCCGGCCCGGAGGGCGGGCCACCGCCGGACCGTACGTTCGACGTCCCCCCGATCCCGGACGCCTCCACGGACGGCCCGGGCGGCGGGCCTCCGCCGGACCGTACGGTCCGGGTCACTCCGATCCCGGACGACCCCTCCGCAGGCCACCCGGAGGACGGTCCGGTGCCGGGGGGGACGCTCTACGTCCACCCGATCCCGGGCGCCCCCGGTTCCACGGGGCCGTCGGACCGTACGGTCCGGGTCCCGCCGGTGGAGGATCCGGGTTCGGCGCCGCCGTACGAGAACGCGCGGGACCGGACGATCAACACGCCGCCTCCGGCCGACGTCGGCAACGACACGGTCGTCGACCTGCCGATCGGAGGGCCTCGCGGCACCGGCCCCAAGACGTCCGGGTCGCACCGCTCCGGTGGCACGGGCGGCAGAACACCCGCCGGCCCGGCGAGCCGCAAGCGGTTGATCGTCGTCGCCGGCCTCGCCGCAGTGCTGGTCGTCGGCGGTGGGGGCGCCTTCGCGATCGGCAAGCTCACCGGTTCCTCGAAGTCACACGGCAAGCCCGGGGACGGCCTCGTCACGGTGACCGACGTGACGCACCGCCTGAGCATCCGCGTGCCGCCGACCTGGAAGCTGCAGACCGATCACACCACCTGGCCGATCGCGGTGACGGACCGAGCGAACGCGCCCGCGCTGCGCGCCACCCCCGACTACGCCCAGTTCGTCAAGGACGACGTCCCGACGCCGGGCGTCTTCGCGGGGCTCACCCACGACCTGAACGCCACCCTGCCGCCGCCCGGTCTGGGGCGGCATCGCCTCAAGTGCACCGCCGGCGCCGCGCAGCCGTACCACCACGGCACGCTGAGCGGGCAGATCAACCCGTGGCACTGCGGCACGATCACGATCAACGAGGTGGGCCTGAAGGACGCGAGCGGGAAGTACGCGATGTGGGTGCGCGTGAAGCTGGCCGGACCGCCCGACCTGACCAAGAAGATCCTGGACAGCATCCAGACCAAGGGCTGACCGACCGTACGATATATCGTCGAACATCGTCGGGAGAGGTCATGCGCAGAGGATCACGGCACCGTGAGGAACGCGCGGCGTTCGGTGACTGGGGGCCGGGCTTCGGGCCCGGGTTCGGTCCGCGCGGCCGCGGCGGGCGCGGCGGGCGCCGTACGAAACGCGGCAACGTGCGGGCCGCGATCCTCGCGCTGCTGGCCGAGCGCCCCATGCACGGCTACGAGATGATCCAGGAGCTGGCGACCCGCACGGGCGGGATCTGGCGGCCCAGCCCGGGGTCGGTGTACCCGACGCTGCAGCTGCTGGAGGACGAAGGGCTCATCTCCGGGCAGGAGTCGTCCGGCAAGCGGCTGTTCGCGCTGACGGACGCCGGCCGCGGTGAGGCCGAGTCGGCCGGGCGGACGCCGCCGTGGGCGGAGATCACCGAGGACGCCGGGGCCGCCGCCACGCACGTCCACACCGCGATGGGCCAGCTGATGATGGCGATCCGGCAGGTCATGCACGCCGGCAACGAGGACCAGCGCGAACGCGCCCTCGAGGTCATCAACGACGCGCGGCGCCGCCTGTACGGCATCCTCGCCGACGACGAGGACTGACCTCGGCATCACACAGCACGAGAAAACGCCTCCGGTCGGCCACGGGCCGTCCAGAGGCGTTCTCATCGGGCGATCGCCTGCCGGGCCTGGCCGGAGGCGCGCATACGCGCGGTCGCGAGGTCAGGCGGCCGGCACGCCGAACGCGTTGACCAGGGCGTCGAGCTCCTGCCGCCAGATGCGGTGGACGTTGAGCCGGATCGGCTTGGGCGCGTTCGGCACGGCGTAGCGGAACGAGCTCCACAGCGCGCTGCGCTTGTAGTCGGAGATCTGGACGGCCTGGAGCGGAACGGCGTAGGAGATCTCCTTGGGCCGGTTCGTCATGCGGTTCATCTTGACGAAGATGACCTGCTGGCGGGTGACGGCGACGAAGTAGTAGTCGATGAAGAACTGGCCGAGCAGGCCGAGCTGGTTCATCAGCCACGGGCTCGGGCCGGTGATGGCGTACACGCCGCTGACGATCTGGTCGCCGGGCTGCATGGCCTGGACCACCATTTCACTGGCCTGCTGTTTGATGGTCTCCTTGCGAATGGCCACCGGGCTACCCTTTCGGTCGTCACCTATACCCGGAATCGGGCATTTCGTCCGTTGTCGGACGGTTGGGGCGACGACTCTACCGTTACGCCAATTCGCTCGCGAGCGATTCGATCACACTGGCCACACCCGCCGGGCCGTCGACCACGAGATCCGCGCGCTCGGCCACGGCGGTGACCTCGTCGGAGGAACTGCACACCTTGACGCCGGGGACGCCCTCCTTGCGCAGCGCCTCGATCGCGTCGAACGCCGCGAGGTCCCCGAGGTCATCGCCGCCGAACAGCACGGACGAAGCGCCGCGCTCGGCGACCAGCGCCCGAAGCGCCCCGCCCTTGTCCATGCCGGGCGGGCGCAGCTCCAGCACGAAGCGGCCCGGCTCGACGGCGAGGCCGGTGCGCTCGGCCAGGGCCGCGACGATGCTGCGCAGCCGATCCAGGGCGACCTGCGGCTCGGCGGCGCGCCGGGTGTGCACCGCCAGCGCGAGCCCCTTGTCCTCGATCGTGACGCCTTCCGGGGCGTTCTGGAGGATCTGGGGAAGCTTGGCGCGGACCTCCGCGACCCCGGGCGGCGGCTCCGGAACCTCCAGGACGCCGTTCTCCCAGCGCTCCCGGCCGTACTGGCCGAGGACCAGGAGGTTCTCAATGCCCTCGAACCCGCCGCGCTCGACGGCGGTCGCGGCCGGACGGCCCGTGATGACGGCGATCGTGCCGACGAGCGGCGCCAGCCGGCGCAGCGCCGGCGCGACACCGGGGTGAGCGCGCGCCTCCGCCGGGTCGTCGACGATGGGCGAGAGTGTTCCGTCGAAATCGAAGCCGATCAGCGCCTGCCGCGGGCGGGCACGGATCGCGGACAGGCCCTCGGCTCCGGCGGTCGTCTGTGCTTCCAGGGAGGCGGCGCTCATCGATCGTCCCTCTCGTTCGGTTGGCGATCCCGTCGCGGCCGGTTACGGCGGCGTACGGTCCGTCATCGGCCGGTCACGCCACTTTACGACGCGCCGCCGACGGCCGCCGCCCGTACGGCCGTCCCGGTCGCGGATCAATCCACGCCGGATCACCCACCGCCCACGGCCGCCGAGGCACCCGATCAGCCGGCCGCCGTCGCGATGGCGACCCGCGCACCATCCGCCGGCCCCTCGACGCCACCGAAGCGCGAACTCTCCGACGACGAACGGCGGCCCCTCGACGGCACCGAAGCCGAACGACCAGACCCACCCAAGGCGCTGCGCGAGGCGGGTATCGAGGTCACCGTGAACGCGATACACCCGGAAGGTCGGCCCTCCGGGCCGCTTCGGGCGGTCAGGTCCGGATGCCGAGCCGGCGCGCGGCCCGCTGGCGCTGCCGCGCGGATCGCTGCCGGCGGAGCCGCTTCACGAGCATGGGGTCGTGCTCCAGGGCCTCGGGCCGGTCGATCAGCTGGTTGAGGAGCTGGTAGTAGCGGGTCGACGACATGTCGAACAGCTCGCGGATCGCCTGTTCCTTCGCGCCCGCGTGCTTCCACCATTGTCGTTCGAAGTCGAGGATCTCCCGGTCGCGCTGGGTCAGGCGGCCGTCTTTGTCTTTGTCAGGGCCATCGCCCCGGGCGTTCGCCGGTTGCATCAGGTCCCCTCTGTACGGGTCGGGGGGCTGTCATGCTACGCGTGATCGGCGGCTGGTTGGCGGTGTTCTCCGGGACCGGCCTCGACGTACTCTTCAACCGTGGCGCTCACCAACTGCGTAACGCTGCTGACCGACTACGGGCTGGAGGACGGCTTCGTCGCCGCCTGTCACGGAGTCATCTCACGCATCTCTCCGAGCACCCGCATCGTCGACATCACCCACCTCGTCCCTCCCGGTGACGTGCGCCGTGGTGCGGCGATCCTCGCCCAGACCGTGCCGTACCTCCCCGATGGCGTGCACGTGGCGATCGTCGATCCCGGCGTGGGCACGTCGCGGCGGGCGGTCGCGGTCGCCGCGGGCGACCGGATCTTCGTCGGGCCGGACAACGGGCTGCTGTCGTGGTCGCTGCCCGACAGCGGAGCGCGGGCGTTCGAGCTGACCAACTCCAAGCTGTGGCTCGAGCCCCTGTCGGCCACGTTCCACGGCCGGGACATGTTCTCGCCGGTGGCGGCCCACCTCGCGGCGGGGCTGGACGTCGCGGCGGTCGGCACGGAGTTCGACGCCGCCGACCTCGTGATGCTTCCCCGGCCGACGCGCCGCGTCCAGGAGGGCACCGCCGACGGCGAGGTGCTGACCGTCGACCGGTTCGGGAACGTCCAGCTCTCCGTGACCGCCGACGACCTGCACCGGATCGGCGCGGTGAGCGGCACGTCGTTGACCATGACGCTCGGGCGCCGCACCCTCACCGTGCCGTACGGCGAGACGTTCGCCGCGGCGCCGCCCGGGGAGCTGGTGGCCTACGTCGACTCCGCGGGATGCCTCGCTCTCGCAGTGAACTCCGGAAACGCCGCCCAGCGCCTGGGCCTGCCGCCGGGGGCGCACGTCCGCGTCTCCGTCACCGCCCCATCGATGCACTAAAGGTCAACAAACCGTCAAAACCGCAGGTCCGATTGCGGCATGATCTCCCCCATGGTTTTTTCGCGCTCGGACTGGCGCCTGATGATCGTCACTGCGGTGGCGGCCATCGCGGCCGGCGTCACGCATTTCGGCAAGATCGGCGGGACCGTCGTCCCCTTCGTGGTCGCGGCGCTCGCGCTCGCGCTCCTGGCCACCCTGGTCGGCCGTAGCGTCGAGAACCTGGCCGAGCATCTCGGTGCGGGCGCGACCGGGGTCGTCCAGAGCGCGCTGGGGAACCTCCCCGAGTTGTTCGTCGTCCTGTTCGCGCTGCAGAAGAAGCTGTACGGCGTCGCGACAGCCACGATCGTCGGCTCCATCCTCGCTAACGTCCTGCTCGTGCTGGGCCTGGCGTTCCTGCTCGGAGGCGTCAAGCACGGGCCGCAGAAGTTCGGCAGCGACGCCGCCCGTACGCTCTCGATGCTGCTCACGCTGTCGGTGGCGGCGCTGCTGGTCCCGTCCCTGACCGCGGCGCTCGGCTCTCATGCGACGAAAGCGGCCCTGCACGAACGCGACCTGTCCGTCGTGGTGTCGATCCTGCTGCTGGGACTGTTCGTGGCCTCGCTCCCCAGTGCGATCAAGCGGCAGAAGTCCAATGAGGCGCCCGCCGGGGCGACGGCTCCGGCCGTCGGCGGGGCCGGAGAGACGGCTGCGGCCGTCGGCGGCGCCCCGGCGGCTCAGGCCGTCGGTGGCACCGTCGAGACCGCGGAGAAGGTCGACGCGGCCGTGACCGCGAAGGCCGGCGACGCGGAGGGCTCGTCCCACGGGTCGTCGTGGCCCCTGCCCGTCTCCCTGATCATGCTGGCGCTGACCGGAGTCGGCGCGGCGTTCGTCTCCGACTGGTTCGTGGCCGCCCTGGAGCCCGCCATGGACGCCCTCGGCATCTCCCAGGCGTTCGCCGGTCTCGTCATCGTGGCGATCGCCGGAAACGCCGTCGAGAACGTCGTCGGCATCCAGTTCGCCCTCAAGAACCAGTCCGACCACGCCCTGTCGGTCATCCTCCAGAGTCCGCTGCAGATCGCCCTGGTCGTCGCCCCCGCGCTCGTCCTGCTCTCCCCGCTGGTCGGCGCGTCGTTCACCCTGGTGCTCTCCCCGCTGCTGATCGCAGTCCTGATCATGGCCGTGGTGATCACCGTTCTGGTGGTGCTCGACGGAGAGTCGAACTGGCTTGAGGGCGCGACGCTGATGGTGCTGTACGGAATCATCGCCACGGCGTTCTGGTGGGGATGATCTCGTTGGATGCGGGCTCGGAGCACGGGCTCAATTACTGTGACGGTGTGGGTACCGACATCGACGCGAGCGTCGCGGAGATCGAGCAGGCCGCCTTCCAGCTGCGCAGGCTGTGGATCAAACCGCAGCTGCTACGGCGGCTCCGTGAGGAATGTGAGCAGGGACAGGGCATCCAGCTGTCCAACCTGATGGTGATCTACGCCATCTGCCGACAGAGCGAGGAGCACGGTGACGTCACCGTCGGTGCCGTCGCCGAGCACCTCGATGTCGACCCGTCGACCGCGAGCCGGCTCGTCGGCCACGCCATCGACGGGGGGTTCGTCTCCCGCCAGGCATCCCCCGTCGACGCCCGGCGCGCCCACCTTCAGCTGACCGACGCCGGTCGGCGGATCAAGCAGATGGCCGATGAGTTCCGGCGGAACTTCATTCGCCAGCTCGTCGCCGACTGGGCCCCGGAGGAGCGCATCCAGTTCGCCCGCCTTCTGCGGCGTTTCAGCGACGCCGCGGCGAGCATCCCCATCGACCAGACGGGAGCCGGCAGGCTCCTCGAGGCGGCCGGCTCGCCCGCCGACCAGCTCGAGGACGCCCCCACGGCTCCAGGCACCGAACGGCCCCACGAGACCACACCCCGGTGAGCCGAGCCGCCGCCGGATTCTGACGGGAGTCAGGAGCGCAGGACGGCCAGCCGCTCGCGGTACTCCTCCTCGTCGATCTCGCCCCGCGCGTAGCGCTCGGCGAGGACGGACTCCGCCTTCGCCGGCGACTTCGTACGCCGCCAGAGCAGGTAGCCGCCTCCGCCGAGGACTAGCAGCCAGAAGAGACCGAACGCGAGAGGGATGACGGGCCACCAGCCAGGGCCGCCTTCGTGGTGCCAGGGACCGTGCCCGGCGAGGATCATCGTTTCCATGCCCCGATCGTGCGCCCGGGTCTCCCTGGTGGTCGTCATACGGCGGGAGGCTTCCGGCGTACGCCGGGTGGAGCAGACGGAACCGGCTCGGGATCAGGCCGGTCGCCGGGGAAGGGCGCACGACGCACAGCTCGCGGACCAGCGGAGACCGGGCCCGGCGTCCTTCTCGCGACGAGAAAGGTACCCGGACCGGCACGCGCCCCCGACCTGGCATTTCCGCCACGCTCCGTGACGCGTTGCGTCCCAAGCGCACCGAAATGGCATCGATCGCGAGAGCGTTCCCCATTCCTCCGTGGCAGAATGACGCCCGCCGCCGATACCGGGGAGGAAACCGGTGCCCGTATCCGAGCCCCGCCGCACCTTTCCTCGCCTCGTCTCCGCGCTGCTGGTCAGCGCCGCCGTCGCGGTGTTGTCCGTCCCGGCTGCCCAGTCGGCCGTGCCGGGCCGGCCGGCCCGCCCGGCAGGCCGTACGGCCACGGTGGACCTGTACCGCGGCCAGCAGTGGACACTGGGCGCTCTTCACCTTCCGCGTGCGTGGAAGTACTCACGGGGCGACGGCGTGACCGTGGCCGTGCTCGACACCGGTGTGGACGGCCACCAGCCGGACCTCACCGGCCGCGTGGTCGACGGCCCCGACTTCACCGGGCACGCCCGCAAACCGGGCAACCGCTACTGGGGCCGCCACGGCACCGAGATGGCCAGTCTCATCGCGGGCCACGGGCACGGCGCCGGCGGCAACGCGGGGATCATGGGCGTGGCGCCGGAGGCGAAGATCCTCTCCATCCGGGTCACCTGGGAACTGAACGACCCGATGCGGGACGACCACGCGCAGGTCGCCCACTCGCGCGACGCCATCGCCAAGGGCATCCGGTACGCCACCGACCACGGCGCGCAGGTCATCAGCATGTCGCTCGGCGGCGGCAAGCTCTTCTACAACGGCAACCCGCTCGAAGAGACGGCGATCAAGTACGCGCTCGGCAAGGGCGTCGTGCTCGTGGCCTCTTCCGGCAACGACGGCGCCACGGGAAATCGGCGCAACTACCCGGCCGCCTACCCCGGAGTGATCGCCGTCGGCGCCGTCGACCGCGCTTTCAAACCGACCAAGTTCACGAACCGCCACACGTACGTGTCGGTCTCGGCACCCGGCGTCGAGATCGTCAGCGCCGACGTCTCAGGGCACGGCTACGTCCTCGGCACCGGGACCAGTTCGTCCGCGGCTCTCGTGGCCGGTATGAGCGCCCTGGTCAAGGCCCGTTACCCCCGCCTCACGCCGGACGAGGTCAAGCAGACGCTCGAGGAGGGCACGACGCACCGTCCGGCCGACGGCCGCAACACCGCGATCGGCACCGGCGTGGCCGACGCGCTGGGCACGCTGCGCACGGCCGCCCGCATCAACAAGGCCGAGCACGGGGGCGCCGGCGTGAAGCAGCCGGACTCGTCCACCACGCCCGCTCCCACCGGGTCCTCGGCGAAGGGCGGGCCCGATCTCATGCTCGTCGCCGTCCTGAGCGGCGGCGGCACCCTGCTCGTCCTCAGCCTCATCCTGGGCTGGCGGCAGCGCCGCCGGCGTCTCGCCGCCGACCGGGCCGCCGAGGAGGAGGAGACCCTCGCACCGGTCGCCGCCGCCTCACCCGCCGAGTCCGACCCATGGCAACCGCGCTCGACCGGGCGCTCCCCACGGCAGAGCCGGCCCCCAGGCCCCTCGCCCTGGGAGCCACGCTCGGACGAGCCCTCCTCGCCGTGGGAGCCCCGACCGGCCGAGCGGCCGTCTCCCTGGGAGCCTCGGCCGACCGAACCATCGTCCTCATGGGAACCCCTCGCGTCCGACTCGGCGCCGGAACGCTCCACGGACGCCTCCGCGTGGCGGCGAGGCGAGACCGACGCCTCGCCGCGGTCCCGGCGTCCGGAGGAGCCGTCACCCTGGCAGCAGCCATCGTCGGACGCCTCGTTCCCCGACACCGGGTTCGGCGACCCGGCCAGGCCGTCGCCTTCCTCCCCCGTCGGCGATCGATCCCCCACCGGACCATCACCCTTCGCCGCCGACCGGCCGCCCGCCGAGCCCCCGACCGGACCGATGCCAGCCGCCGGTCCCGCCGCCGCAGAGCCGCCCCGTCGCGGAGGTCCCGGCGTGCCACCGCCCGACGAGAACGCGGCCTGGTCCGTTCCTTTGCCCTCCGGTCCGTCGGCGGCCGGGCCGGAGGCACGCACCGAGGCGTTCCCGGCGGCCGGCGGACCGGTGGCCGCCAACGCCCCCTCCGGGTCCGAGCCGGGTCGGTCCGCCCCCGCGTCCCGTACGCCGCTGAGCGGTGCCACGGCGTCGAGCGATCCGTCGCCCGCGGTCGGCCCGGACGTCCGGTCCGGCGGCGCCCCCGACCCGCTGAGCGACGCGCCGATCGACTCGTCCTCCGACGTCGGCACACCGCTCGCGGAGGAGAGCTGGGAGAGCATCCGCCGCGGGTTCGACCGGCTGAAGGAGGACACCCGCAACTGGGGGTCTCCGCTACTCGGCGGGGAGACCGGTTCGGGCTGGTCCACGTCGTGGAGCTCCGCGAGTGAGACCGCGGACCCGCCTCCCGCTGAACCCGACGATAAGTCCGAGACGTGATGGCGTAGGGGGGATAACCCCACCCGCGTCACGCCTGTCGCCCCCATAGGGTCCAGCGCCGCGTTCCAGTAGCGTGCGGTGCAACCGACCTGGAGGAGCTCGTCCGTGAGAAAACGTGGCCTGGCTCTTTCCCTGCTCGCCGTCGCCGTCCTCCCTGGGTGCGGCGTCGGCGTGCACTTCGCCGGCTACCGCCACGAACTGACCGCCGACGCCGACATCAGCGGACCGGTGAAGGTCGTGGACGTGAACGGGGACGACGGCCGCGTGACCATCACCACGGGCGGCTCCGGAGTGCGGATCCACCGGACCGTCCACTACCAGGACGGCACCCCGCATCCCGGACAGCGGCTCGACAACGGGACCCTGACGTTCACCAAGGACTGCTCGCGCTGCAGCGTCGACTACGAGCTGACCGTCCCCGCCTCCGTCACCGTCCGGGCCCGCGCCGACAGCGGCAAACTCGACATCAGCGGAGTCGCGACCGTCGACGCGGAGAGCGACTCGGGGTCCGTCAAGGTCCGCTCCGTCAAAGGCGCGGTGCGCGCCCACAGCGACTCCGGTTCGGTCGCGGTCGAGGACCTGTGGGGCACGCTGGACCTCGCGTCCGAGTCGGGATCGGTCCGCGCCATCGACCTGCGATCCCCGACCGTACGAGCGTCGTCCGACTCCGGCAGCCTCCGGCTGGAATTCGCCGCCGCGCCCACCAACGTACGCGCGACCACCGACTCCGGATCGCTCCACGTCACGGTCCCCGGCGGCCCGTACGACGTGGAGGCGAACAGCGACAGCGGCAGCAGGAGGGTCTCGTCGGTTCCCCACGACCCGTCCGCCCCGCGCCGACTGTACCTGCGCACCGACTCGGGCAGCCTGACCGCCGAGCGCGCCTGACCCTGCTCCCGAACGACCGTCCCGTACGGGCCTTTGTCCCTATGGCACGCACCTGACTTACTCGTCCCCCTAATCGGGAAATTGGTGCATACCAAAACTCAATAACCAGCAGAGATCGGCTCCCTGCGAAAGATTCAACCGAATCCCTTACCGGCCCACGCGAGGGCCAGGTAACGTTCCCGCCCGAGGTGCGCAATGCGTCAGCAAGGGGAGTATGCATGCCGGAACGGGCGGTGACAGAGTGAGTAGCGGATCGCAGAGCATCCCTCCCGACGGTCTTCCGCCGAACGAGATGAAGCAGCAACTGAGCTTGGCCTACCTGCACATGGTCACGGCTGCGGCAGGATGTTCTCTCAAGGATCACAAGACGGATTACGACGGCGTCGACGTGACCGTAGTCTCATCTGCCGGCTATGAACGGTATTACGCCCCACAGTTCGAGCTACAGCTGAAGTGCACCTCTCAGACCGACCTGTTGAGCCATGACCATCTGGCATGGCAGTTGGAGCGCAAACCGTTCCTGAATTTAACAAATCGCAAGCGTTACATACCCGCCTACCTGGGAATACCGGCAGTTCACGAAGATCTTAACAAATGGCTTGATCAGGACGAAGATCGCCTAATCGCCCGAAGCTGCATGTACTGGCAGAGCGCCACAGAACTGGGCACAATCAGTGACGACTGCGCCAGCAAAACTGTGCATCTACCGCGTAGTAACCTGTTCGATGTATCACAACTACTCGACATAATGAAATCCATCGGCGAGGGAGGCGACTGGTGAGCCCATTCGCGCAGGAAGCCACCTACCGCGAGATCGCCTCGATGCTGACCCCTGCGGCTGTCTCTCAATACCTCGCCGCTGAGCGCTGGCAGCTCGAGTCACGGCAGGACCAGATCAAGGAGATCTGGAGCCTTGCCGACAGCGGCACGCTCAAGGCCCGCATCATGCTGCCCCTAGCCACCGACTACGAGGACTTCGGGCAACGCTTCTACGACGCGCTGCGCACCATCGGTGGAATAAACGACTGGGACGCCGCCAAGCTCCAGGAGCGAATCATCGCGACCGATGTCCGACGGAACGATACCGTTTCGGCAGGCCGGAGCCGCACTCGAAGCGATCCATAAGATGCTGAAGGCTGCCGCAACGACCGCAGCCAATCCGGACCGCTCCCATCAGGGCCGCCGCCCAGCAACGGTCAGCGACTTCCTGGAGGAGGATGTCAGGCTCGGCCACACGAAGCGCGGAAGTTTCGTCTTCACAGTCGTCTCGCGATTGGGCGACCCCCCACTCACTCGGCCTACCGCGGTGACCAACGATCAGCAGGCGGGCGTCTTCTCTCGCCACGTGATGGAGACCTTGGCCCTAGGCCTGGAGACAACCCGCGATCTGGCTGTCGGCCGCCGCGTCGACGTACCCCTAGAACCCTCGCGATGGGGGTTGAGCGCCGTTCTCGTGGAGTCCTTGGAGGACCTCACCCAGCCAGAGGACATCAGAACCTTGGACCTGTCTTTCGAATGGGCGGCCACGGAGCGCAAGCCGAAAGTCGGCCGAGAACCGATCATCTTGGAGCACGCCGCCGTGAGCGCGCTCAGTCGGGTCCGCGAGCGGCTCATACGGCAGGAAGAGCCTCCTCGGCGAGTGACGCTCGTAGGCGTTGTGCGCTCACTGTCGCGCGAGGACGACACCGGCGAGGCCGACAGTGGAGCGATCACCATCGCGACAGAGGTCAACGGTCGACTGCGAAACGTCCACATGACACTGAGCGCGGAAGACCACGAGTGGGCAATTCGGGCCTACAGCGCAAAGATCCCGCTGACGGTGACCGGTGATCTCGTATTTCAGCGCCGCAGCTGGCGGTTGCAGGGACGGATAGAGCTGGACACGAGTTTCCTGAAGCATCACCTCGGTGGCAGCCCTCGCTGACGAACCGCTCCTGCAAGTAGCCCGCGTACACGTCGACGGACGCGAGCGCCGAGAGTCGCCGGCGCTTCCGAGCGCCGATAGGCCGGGACACCCCCGTACGCGAGCGTCGTACCGCCAAGGCTTCACTTGAACAGTGGATGACTGTGAGGCATCCGTCCCACAACGTGTCTTTTGCCACAGGACTACCGATCACGACCCTCCAGGGTGAAACATGCTCCTATGCGGGTGAAGAGGGTTGAGACCACGTCGTACGCCGACCGCGCGATGGCGCGGGTGGCATCGTGGCCCGGGGTGCGCAGCGGACGGGCTACCTGCGGTCTCGGGACGGCGCTGAACGTCGGCGGTCGTCAGCTCGCGCACCTGCACGCCGACGGGGCCTTGGAGCTGCGGCTGACCTGGGCGGTCATCGGGCGTCTCCGCCGCCCCCTGTTGGAGTCCGGTCGGGTGCAGATGACCCCCGGCGGGGACTGGATCCGGGTGCAGCTCGACGGTGACAGCGACGTCGACCTGTTCACCTCGCTGGCCAGTGTCGCCATCAAGGCGAACACCGCCAGACGGCAGGACGAGCGCGCCGAACGGGCCGGCAGGTGCATGACGATGGCCCGGGCCGAGGTCAAGGACGCGATGCTGGGCCGCTGGCCGGCCGTCGTGCCGGAGGACCTCCGGGAGCCTCGCCTCCGCTCACGCTGAGCCGCCGCCCGCACGCCGTCCTGGGAAGCGCCGCTCTCACCAGTCCGTGAGCCCGTCGCGGACCGGTCGCGCAGATCGCAGGAGATCACCGGCTATCTCGCGATGACGGCGTTCGGTGCCGTCGCCCCCGATGGCCCGTACCCGCCGCGATCGGGTGGCTCGTGGACGCCGGTCGGCTATCGGCGGCCGCGGAACGTACGCCGCAGGTCATCGACCCACTCGTCCGGTATCTCCCAGGGGATGAAGTGACCGCCGCGGTCGTGCACGGTGAGGTTGACGTGGTGGTACCAGTCGGCGCGGTCGCTGTCGAGGAAGTTCTGGACCCGCTGGTCGGTGCTGACGCCGGGCGGGTTCTCGTAGCCGACGAAGGTGATGCCGGTGGGTGCCTCGATGACCGGTCGCCGGTCGTGAGACGGGGTCCACGGGTAGCGGTTGTTGTTGGCGTAGGTGCGGATCGAGGTGCCGATCGCGTTGTTCACCCAGAAGATCATGGCGTGGGTGAGCAGGTCGTCCTTGCTGAAGACGGTCTCGATGTCGCCGCCGTTGTCGCTCCACTTCACCCAGCGCTCGAGGATCCAGGCGAGCATCCCGGCGGGTGAGTCGGACAATCCGTGCGCGAGCGTGCTCGGCGCGAGCATGTGCGCGGCGAGGTGGACGGCGAACCGCCTCTCGAGCGCGACGATCCGGTCGCGGACCTCGGCGGGCAGGCCGTCGGGGATGGGCAGGCCGCCGCTGAAGTCCCACGCCCGGTCGCCGTTGAACATGTCGAGCTTCCGGCCGGAGCCGATGTGGATGGCGTACAGCTCATCGGGGTACTTGTGTCCGAGCTGGCCGGTGATCAGGGCTCCGACGTCGCAGCCCGCGGCGGCGTACTTGTCGTGGCCGAGAATCCGGGTCATGAGGACATGCCAGAGCTCGGCGATCTTCCAGAAGTTCATGTCCGGGTCGTCCGGCAGCGGCGTGGAGAACCCGAATCCGGGCAGCGAGGGGACGATCACGTCGAACGCCTCGGCCGGGTCGCCGCCGTACGCTCCCGGGTCGGCCAGCGGGTCGACGACCTTGGACCAGTGCCAGAACGTCCAGGGCCAGCCGTGCGTGAGGATCAACGGTGTCGGGTTCGGCCCGACGCCGGGCCTGCGCATGAAGTGGACCGGCACGCCGTCGACCTCGACGCGGTAGTGCTCGTAGGCGTTAATCGCGGCCTCGGCCGTACGCCAGTCGTAGCCGGTGCGCCAGTAGTCGACGAGTTCCTGCAGGTACGCGCGGTTCACGCCGTAGTACCAGTCGTCGTTGCCCGCGTCGACCGGCAGCCGGGTCAGTTCAAGGCGCCGCCGTAGGTCGGTGAGCACGTCGTCGGCCACGTGGATCGGCTTCGGCTCCAGCGGAAACGGCCGGGCCTCGGCACCGCGTGATCGGGTGGTCTCCTGGCTCGTCATCGCTTCCTCCAACCGCGCCGGCCGAAGCCGTCGAGACGCGTGGAGACGTCGGTCGCCCCCGCGCACCCACCCGGACCAGGGCGGACACGGGAAACTATATCAGCAACTTATTTAAATTTCTGATGCACCTGCCGCGTCGGAGGCGATGCGGCCGGCCGCGGAGCGAGACTTCCCACCGGCTCAGCGTGCGGCCTCGGCTAGGTTCTTGTCTTGTGACAGGCGCGAGACGGTACGAGGAGCGTGCGGCGCCGGCTGCGCACGGGACGATCTGGCGCAACGCCTTCACCGGTGACGAGTCCGTCATCGTCCCGGACGGCTGCATGGACTTGCTGTGGACCGGTGAGACGCTGCTGATCGCGGGCGCCGATTCGCACGCTCGTGTCTTCGCGCCGGGCCAAGCGGGATGCATGGTCGGGCTGAGGTTCTGGCCGGGAGTCCTCCCGCAACTGCTGCGGACCGGAGCGGACCAGTTGGCCGACAGCGTCGTCAGCCTCGACGCCGTGATCGGGCTCGGCGCTCGGCGGTGGGAGACGCGGCTGGCCGCCGCCGAGCACCCGGCCGTCGCGTTGGTCGACCTCGCCGCCGGCGCCGTGGCCGACCTCATGATCGACCAACGCCCCGTCCGCGTGGCCGCCGACTTGAGTTCGGGGCTGTCCATCGCCCAGGTCGCCGACCGAACCGGCTACTCTTCCCGGCAACTCCAGCGGCTTGCCGGGCAGTGGTACGGCTACGGCGCCAAGCACCTGCAGCGCGTGCTTCGACTGCGGAAGGCCGATCGTCTCTTGTCAGCCGGCCACACCCGCGCGGGGGCGGCCGCCGACGCCGGCTACGCCGACGCGTCCCACCTGTGGAGGGACCAGCAGGCGCTCGATGAGCCTCAGCCCAACGCCGCGAACAGATCCACGGGGTTGCCGTCGGGATCGGTGATGACGGCATAGCGCTGTCCCCAGAACGCGTCCCACGGCTTCTTGCCGACCCCTGCTCCCGCCGCGACCATCCGGTCGAACGTGGCATCCACGTCGTCGGGCGTCCCGCAGTCGAACGCCAGCGCCATCGCGTGTCCGCCGCTCGGCGGCTTCCAGTGCGGGTCTATGCCCGTGACCACCTCGCGGGTGTCGAGCATGACCTTGATGCCCGCACCGCCGAACTCCGAGTGCGGCTCGTTCGGGCCTCCGCCGCTCAGCTGGAGCCCGCACGATTCGTAGAAGGCGATGGCGGCCGGCATGTCGTCCGTGATGATGGAGATCACCGCGAGTCTGGGATTCGTCATGCCCCACACGCTAGACACGACGGTCCCCGCCGGCATGAACGGATCGGACATCCGTGGCTCGCTACTGTCCCCTGTAGTTGAGCCACCCGCACACGAAGTACCGGCCGTCGGACTCCCGTTCGATGATCCATTGGTTGTCGATGTCGCCGGCGCTGTTCCCGGTGTCGGGGTCCTCCTGGGTGAAATTGGCCTCGACACTGAGCTGGTCCGCGCCCGGGGGGATGGTGTACGGCTTCATCTTCCATCGGCCGACGTAATAGCCGTTGAGCGCGAACCCGAGCAGGGTGGAACGCAGCCGTGGACAGCACGCCGCTCGCAGGTTCGTCATGTCGTGGTCGGCGAGGCTGTTCATGTACTTCTTGAACACCCGGTTGATGGCGACGGCGCTCATCGGTGTGTGCGCCGGGGCGACCGGGTAGCTGGTGGCAGGGGCCGGGGCCGGCGGCGTGTACGCCGGAGGCGACGAGGCCGGTGTCGTGGCAACGGCGGGGACCGGCGCGCCGCCGGCTTTGCCGGACCCGGAGTCCGGCCACAGCACCAACGTGCCCACAAGGGCAGCGACGATCACCCCGGCCGCCGCCCCGGCGTACAGAAAAGGTCTCGGCGGCAGAGTGCCGGCCGGCCCGGCCGCAGGCCGTGTGGGCAGCAGTGGCATCGGAGGCGGCACGGGCGGTGAGACCGGTACGTGCGGGAGCGGTGACACCGGTACGTGCGGGGGCGGTGGAGGGGCCACCCGTGTCGGCAGGGGTGCGGCGCCGCGGCTGACTTCGGTGAGGAGCCGGTGGGTGTCGTCGGCGTTCAGCCGCTGCGCCGGGTCCTTGTCGAGGAGCCCCGTGAGGACGGCCGCGAGCGGTCCGGCGTGGACGAACGGGTGCGGGTCCTCGGTGGCGATGGCCACGAAGATCCCGCCGGTGCTCGCTCCGCCGAACGGCACCTGCCCTTCCACGGCCGCGTACAGGGTGGCCCCGAGCGACCACAGGTCGGTCTCCGGGGTGGCGTCCTGTCCCCGGACCTGTTCGGGGGCCATGAACGCCGGTGTCCCGAGAATCGCTCCGGACCGGGTGAGCGTGCTGTCGCCTTCGAGGGTGGCGATGCCGAAGTCGGTGAGGACGACGCGGTCGCCCTCCAACAGGACGTTGGCGGGTTTGACATCGCGGTGCACGACCCCGGCGGCATGCGCGGCCCGCAGCGCCGTCAGCATCTTCACCCCGAGAGCGGCGACGGCATTGACCTCCAGCCGCTCGTGTTCGCCGAGGAGATCATGAAGGGATCCGCCTTCGACGTACTCCATGACGATCCACGGCCGGTCGCCGACGGTGAGCCGGTCGTGGACCGTGACGATCCCGGGGTGTTTCAGCCGCGCGGCGGCCCTGGCCTCCCGTTCCAAGCGCGCGTAGAAGGTGGCCCGTTCACCGTCGTCGACGCCGTCGGGGAGCCGCAACTCCTTGATCGCGACCGTACGGTCGAGATCGGTGTCCGAGGCCCGCCAGACGACACCCATCCCACCTCGGCCGATTTCGTCGAGCAGCCGATACCGCCCGGCCAAGAGCTCGTCAGGATCGGTGCGCACGAGGGGGATCATACTGACCGATCGGCAGCAAAAAAACGCTTATGTCTATAAAGAGGCTGGGATCACGGCCGTGACGTCAGAGCCGGCCTCTCGGCTTACCGAGACCCCTCGAGCGAGGCGAGTCGGGACACGCTGAGCGGACCAGGCCGACACTGCCGAGGAGCGCCCACCCACTCGCGTCCTTGAACCAACGGCTTGCAGGATTTGCTCGAGCGAGCTAAATTTTGCTCATGCGAGCAAGAACGTTCACCGAGTCAGGCAGGCGCGCCCAGATCGTGACGGCGGCGATCGAGGTGATCGCCGAGGTCGGCTACGCCAAGGCGTCGTTCAGCCGGATCGCGAAGCACGCCGGCCTGTCGAGCACCGGCATGATCAGCTACCACTTCGCCGGAAAGGACGATCTGCTCGCGGCGTGCGTCGCCGAGATCGAGAAGGTCACCGGGGCGTTCATGCAGCCGCACATCGACGCCGCCGAGGGCCACATCGCGCAGCTGCGCGCCTACGTCGAGTCGAACATCGCGCTCGTCGGCGAGCACCCCGCCGAGGTCCGGGCGCTGATCGACATCGTGAAGAACGCCGGCTCGCAGAGCGCCGCCGTCAACGGACGTCTCGCCATGGTCGAGGAGCACCTGCGCACCGGGCAGGCGGCGGGCGTCTTCCGTCCCCTCGACACGCGGACCACGGCGATCGCCTTCATCAGTGGTCTCGACGCCGTCGTCGTCCGCGCGACCGCCGCCGCACCCGAACCCACCGAGCTCGCCCGCATCGGTCGCGAGCTCGCCGACCTCTACGTGCGGGCGACCGCAGCCGACCCCGAAGGGGAATCCGCATGATGATCGACGAGAAGACCGCGCCCGACGTGGGCCTGCGCCGGGTGATCCGCGCCAACGTGCTGACCGTCGTGTTCGAGGTGGTCGTGCCGATGGCGCTGTTCTATGGTCTGCGCGCCGCCGGCGTGAGCCAGTGGTGGGCGCTGATGGCCGGCGTCCTGGTGGCCGCGCCGTACGCGGTGTGGACCATCGTGCGCAACCGCCGGATCGACCTCCTCGCCCTGGTCACGTTGAGTGTCCTGGTGCTCTCCGTCGCGCTCGGCCTGTTGTCGGACGACCCGCGCAGCCTCGCGATCCGGGAGGGCTGGACCGCCGCGCTGGGCGGCCTGTTCGGCGCCTGGATGCTGGTCACGGTCGGCGTCGGCAGGCCCGCCCAGCTGACGCTCGGCCGTACGATCGCCGAGATCAAGCGCGGTGCCGAGGGTGCGGCCGCGTGGGCGGCCCGCTGGGACACCGACGCCCGGTTCCGGCGCGGGCTGCGCATCGACACGGCCGTCTGGGGCGCCGTGCTGCTGGCCAATGCGGTGGCGCACATCGTGCTCGTCTACACCTTGCCGATCGACCTCATCTCCTTGGTCACCACCGTGGTGTGGTTCGCCGTGCTGGCCTGCCTGATCGCCTGGCACGTCTGGTACATCCGCAAGGAGGACCTGGAAGCCTGACGTCCGGGTCACGGGCGAGCGGCCGGTCGGACACTCACGCCCCGTCTCCACGAGGCGGGGCGTTCGCCTGTCGTCGTCTTTTGTCGCTCCCCTTGACCAGCGCTAACGGCACACCGCCGGCCGTTCGAAGGCACCGCGATCCCGTCTATATCCCACGCACTGGGCGACCGATCCCTGGCCAGGTCAGGCGGGGTCTACGGAAACGCGCGACCGCGATTACCCGCCCGATAGAACCTCCTGCGTGGATACGTCTGATTCCAGCTATTTATCCGACTCAATCGCTCATCTGGCTGCATGATGGATATTCCCGATTTGGGAGGTCCCTCTCATGCGTCGCTCCATCACGGCCGCCATTGCCACGTGCCTGCTGCTGGCCGGCTGCAGCTCCACCGCCTCGCAGGTCTCATCGCACCGCGACCGGACCGGCTCCCCGCAATCCGCGGGGACGCCAACCGACACCGCCGTTCCGGAACCGACCAGCACCCTCGCGCCCGGGTCTTGTCACGCCTCCAGCCTCGACCCGGCCACCACCCACCCGGACCCGCACTGCACCCCTGGCGCCCTCAACCCCGCCGTGACCCAGGCGACCATTCACAACACGATCTGTGTCGCCGGCTACACCAAGACGATCCGCCCACCCGTCGCCTACACCGACGCGTTGAAGCGGCAGCAGATCCGCGAGTACGGCTACAGCGACACCAACCCGCGATCCTACGAGGAAGATCATTTCCTGCCGCTCAGCCTCGGCGGCAACCCGACCGACCCGCACAACCTGTGGCCCGAACCCGGAAATCCGAACCCCAAGGATCGTGTCGAGTTTGAGCTTTACAAGCGCGTCTGTGCTGGGGCTGTGACTCTGGCAGCGGCGCAGAAAGCCATCTTGGCGGACTGGACAACAGCGCTTCGGGCTACCGGCTAGGAGCTATCGAATGGCTTCAATCGAACATATCTTGTGAGAAGATTGGCATGTGCCGAACTACTCGCTATCCGTCCCGGTCGGCTGCTCGCTCGCCGAGAAGTGTCCGGGTGTTGTCAGCGAATGGCATCCGATTCGCAACGGCAATCTGACGCCGTGGCGCGTAGGGGCGCAGTCGAAGCGCGTCGTTTGGTGGCGGTGCTCTGCGGGACACGAGTACCAGGCGCCGGTTAGGAACAAGTGGGCAGGGCAGGGATGCCTGGCTTGCCCTCGGGTCGTGCCGCCGGACAAATCGTTGGCGACAATAAGCCCTGAGATCGCGACTCAGTGGCATCCCACACGCAATCACCCCGATGGTCCCGCGAACGTCATCGCCGGATCCCATGCTTCCGTCTGGTGGCGATGCAGCGAGGGACACGAGTGGCAGGCAGCCGTAAGGGAGCGGGTCGCAGGCAAGGGACCGTGCTGGCGGTGCAGGGCTCTGGATCTCAAGAATCCCGATCTCGCCGAAGAATGGCACCCAACGAAGAACCTTCCGATAACCCCGACCGAAATCCTTGCCGGAGTAGACCAAAAGGTCTGGTGGCGTTGTCGAACCTGTGGCCATGAGTGGCAAGCTGCGGTTGGAAGCCGAAACCTAGGAGCCGGTTGTCCCGCATGCGGTAGGCGTGCGACCGAAGAAGAGAAGCGGCGAGCCCGCCCAGGGTGCTCTTTTGCGGACATTCACCCGCACCTTGCCGCAGATTGGCATCCGAGCCTGAATGGCGACCTTACGCCAGAAAGTCTCAACCCAGGCAGCAAGATCATGGCCTGGTGGGAGTGCCCCGTCGGCCACGCGTATCAGACAAGGCCGCTGAGCCGTCGGCATGGCAGTGGTTGCCCGTACTGTGCAGGCAAGAAGGTCGGATACGGAAACGACCTCGCTTCCCTATACCCCGATGTCTCTGCGCAGTGGCATCCGACCCGCAACAGGGAGCTTCGTCCCTACCAGGTCACCCCGAACAGCCATCGCGATGTCTGGTGGCGTTGCATGCTTGGGCATGAGTGGCGGACTCCGCCCAACGCTCGCATCAACGGCGGATCCGGCTGCCCTGGGTGTGTGCCTCGCACCACGTCGGCGCAAGAGACGCGACTCCGCGAGGAACTGCAACTAGCTCTCCCTGGGCTCACTCCTCTTAGCGTGCAGGATCGTGGCCGCTGGCTCCACTGCGACATGGTCGAGGCCGGCCTGAAGCTGATCGTCGAGTTCGACGGCTCCTACTGGCACCGTGGTCGCGATGCGCACGACAAGCGCAAGGCGACGAGGCTGCGCAACAGCGGATGGATTGTCGTGCGTCTTCGGGAAGCGCCGCTGGAGCCGCTACACGCTGATGATGTCCAGATCCCGAAACTGCCGACGCGTGAGCAACCCACGGCCGCTGGCAGAATCGCGCGTGAGCATGTCCTCCAGGTTCTGTACAAGGCCGTATGCTCCGGCACAGTGACACTGGCCGCCGCTCAGAAGGCCACCACCACGGACTGGACGACGGTAGGCCAGATCATCCACTAGGCGCATCCTTCGTCTGCTGGACACGCTCATCGAACCGAGGGTAAGGAACACCGACGGGTTTATAGTACGCCCGGAGCTTGGGTCGCTCCCCCGCCGACCTGGGCGGAGTCCCGACCGATCCGTCGACGCCGTCGCCGGATTCCGCGCATTTTCCACAGCGGGTTTCACCTTCAATGCTCTTCGTGGTGGAATGTCGGGCAGCCGTTTGAAGATCGTTCGGGGAGTCGCGTTGCCGGGTGAGCTGAGCCTGGAGGCTGGGCTACTACTGGCCGAGCGGTACCGATTGGACGCCCCCATCGGCGCGGGCGCCATGGGGCAGGTATGGCGCGGGGTCGACCTCGGCCTGAACCGGCCGATCGCGATCAAAATCCTCCCGTCGCAGGCGGCGCAGGACGAGAACGGGGTCGCGCGGTTCCGCCGGGAGGCCGAATCCGCCGCCGGTCTGCAGCATCCGGGCATCTGCGCGGTCTTCGACATCGACACCCATGGTCCCGTGATGTTCCTCGTGATGGAGCTCCTCCAGGGATCCGACCTGACCCGGGTCGTCGCGACGAATCCCGGCGGGCTGCCGATCGACCAGGTCGTGGGACTGGCGGAGCAGATCACCGATGCACTCGCGGTGGCGCACGCACGCGGTGTCGTCCACCGGGACATCAAGCCGGCGAACCTGTTTCTCCAGCAGGACGGCCGGGTGAAGATCTGTGACTTCGGCATCGCCCGGCTGGCCGACCGTACGACGCTGACAGCCACCGGCGGGCTGATCGGCACGCCTCGCTACATGGCTCCAGAGGAGTTCCTCGGTGAGCCGGCCGACTATCGCGCCGACCTCTATGCGCTCGGCGGGGTGCTGTACGAGCTGTTCACGGGGAGGCCCGCGTTCGACGCGGACGGCGACTCGGGACTCGCCGCGATCATGTACAAGCACCTCAACGAGGCGCCGCTGCCGTTGCGTTCACACCGTCCGGACATCCCCGTTCATCTCGAACGGCTGGTCCTGGACCTGCTGGCCAAGTCGCCCGACCACCGGCCCGTCAGCGCCGCCGCCGTACGGGACTTCCTGCGTTGGTCCGGGCACACCGCCGTTCCTCCCGCTGGTCCGCCGCCGTACCTGCGTCCGCAGCCGCCTACCGTGGATCAATCCCTGGGGACGACGACGGGCGCCACGTCCTCTGTCATCAAGACGCCGAAGAGCCGGAAGCGCGTCGTCGCCGTCGTCGGTGGTGTGCTCGGGGCGGCGGCGCTGGTCGGAGCCGGGGTCTTCGCGCTGCCGAACGGCTTCGGTGGCGACGGCGCGAAGTCGAAGACGACGACGCATCCGTCCTCCAGCGGACTCCCGATGCTCAAGCCGGTCGGTGGAACGGTGCCTGGTCAGGCCAGACCCGGTGACCAGAAGCAGATCGGTCAGATGGCCATCGTGCCTGTCGCCCAAGGGATGCATACGGATGCGGTAGGGGTGACCGTGACCTCGCTCGTCAAGGGTTCCAAGGCCGACCTGGCCGGCCTGAAACTGTCGCGTTCGGACAGGGACACGACCCCGTACTACGCCCATTTCACGGTGACCAATCTCGGACCCGATGACCCCTACCTGGACTTCAATCCCGCCAACCAGATGATCGGGGTCGACTCCACGGGCATCTCCGTCGACAACACCATCACGTCGGAGGATCCAAAGGACTTCCCCAGCCAGTGTCGCGCAGTCGTCATCAACGACGGCGGGTTCCATCATGGAGCCCGTTACGACACCTGCACGGTCATCCTGGCCCCCAAGGGGCGGGACATCACCGCCGTTCAGTGGTGGGAGAAACCCTACGGCCTTGGCGACAACCAGGGCGTTTACTGGAAGCAATGAGGGACGATCGTGCGGAACACCTTGGGACAGCAACCCGGTCAGATCCTTTCCGGGCGGTACCGTCTCGACGCGGCGATCGGCGACCTCGGGGCCGGTGAGGTATGGCGCGGGTTCGACCTTCGGCTGAACCGGACGGTCACCGTCAAGGCCTTCGCCGCACCGGCCGCCACCGACCAGGCAGGCGTCGCCGCGTTCCGTCTTCAGGCCGAGAAGGCGGCGACGGTACGGCATCCCGCGGTCGAGGCGATGTTGGACATCGGGACCGCCGAGCCCCCGGTGTTCCTCGTAACCGAGTATTTCGAAGGGCGGGACCTGAAGACCGTCCTGGCCGCGCAGGGCGGCGGACTGCCCGTCGGGCAGGTCACCAGGGTGGCCGAGCAGTCCCTCGACGCCATGACGGCCGTGCATGCCCAGAGCGTCGTTCACGGTGGCCTCACGTCCGCCGATCTGTTCCTCCTCGACAACGGGGACGTGAAGCTCTGCAACCTGGGCGTCGGCGTAATGCGGACGGACACCGCCGATCCCCGTGTGGATCTGTACGCCCTCGGGCGCGTCCTCTATGAACTGCTGACGGGCGCACCGCCGGCAGAGTCGCCCCCCGTACCACCGGCGTCCCGCCGGGCCGATGTGCCGCCGCACCTCGACCGTCTGGTGCTGGATCTCCTGGCCGAGGACCCTGCCGCACGACCGCAGAGCGCAGCCGCCGCCCTCGCGGTACTCCGCGAGTCGATGGGGCCCGCCCCTCAGCACACCGCCAGTTGGCCACTGGCGAATCCCCCGGGGTTGGACTCGACGGTCAACGACGGTGCGCCGACCGTGGCCGCGAGCAAGAGCAAGAGCAGCCGTGGGCGTCTATTGGCGGAGATCGCGGGAGCCGCCGTGCTCGTGGTGGCCGCGGGGGCCGGTGGGTATTTCGTACACGGCGATTCGGCCGCCAAAGCGCCGTCACGCCCAGTAGCCGGCAAGTCCACCGCGGGCGCCCCGGCACCGCCCGGTGTCAGCCCGAAATCGCCACCGCAGGTCCCAGGCTGGCAGGTCGTGTCCGCTCCCGACTACGGCGTGGTGTACAACGTCCCGCCGGGTTGGAAGGTCGAAGCTCCGAGCACGGGTGTGGGCCTCGCCGACGCCAGCGGGAATACCGTCGTCGGTTCGAACGGCGTCGCCGACATCAGCCAGAAGACCTGCTCGATCGTCCAGTCGGGACTGCTCGGTGGCGCGGGCATCATCTCGGCCTCATCAGGTCAGATGGAGACCCTTGAGGTGGCCGCCGCCCACGACGCGCTCCAATGGGCGAACTTCGCTTACCAACTCGGAGGCGTGCTTCCCCGGACGGAGGCACCGATGGCGGAGCACCCGACGATCGGCGGCCTCAAGGCAGTGCTGCAAAAGGTCGTCACCAAGACGAAGGGCGGCAACGGGACCGCGTGCAAACCGAACGGCGGAACGCTGTACGTCGCCACATTCGCCTCCCGGCAGGGTGTGTCGGTCACCTTCTACGTCTTCTCCAACAGCACCGGTCCAGGGACCGTGAACGACAAGACACTGCGGCAGATCGTCAACACGATCCGTCCGCTGGCGTCGTGAGGGAGCGATCAAGAATGCCCTCGGCCCTACAGCGGGACCGGCTGAGCGATTCGGGTCGTTGAGGCGCTCCATCAGCGGCGGACCTCGACCTCCGGGAAGGCGGCGGATGGGCCGTCGAGGACCGGCTCGCGGATACCGCGCAGGTGCAGGTCGAAGAACGCCCCGACGTAGGCACGGGTGATCTGCACCGACCGATGAGCGGAGATCGTCGTACCGGGAGGCTCGGGGATGCCCAGCTTCTCGGCGAGGATCGGCACATCGGTGAAACTGCCGTGATTAGAACCCGAGACCGTCAGCCACCGCTTCCAGCCGTCCAGCTTCGCCCAGGCGCTCGCCCAGGTGGGATCCACCACGCCGCCCATGTCGTGGCCGACCAGCATGAACGGGCGACCGCCGAGGCCGGCGGCGGGGACCGGCGCGTCCATGGTGCCGTCCAGGTTCACCCCGGCCCGTACTCGCTTGTCGGTGGCCATGGTCGGAACCGCGGCGGCGCCGCCGAGGGAATGCCCGGCCATGCCGATCCGCCCGGCGTCGATCATTTGGGCGTACCACCGGCGAGGATGGCGGCGGCCCGTCAGCTCGTCGATCACGAAAGAGATGTCCTTCGCCCGGCTCTCCGCCACGACCCCGGAACCGCCCGCGGGAGGCTTGTCGCAGATGGCGCAGGTGAGCGTCCGTCCGTCGGGGAAGGTCGTGCCGGAATTCTCGTAGGTATGGTCGACGAGCGCGACGACGTACCCGCGGCTTGCCAGATCCTCGGCGAGACTCGTCAGCTCAGTACGCGGCATGGTGAAACCGGGCGAGAGCAGCACCAGCGGGAACCTGCCGTGCTCCGGGCGCGCGCCGGAGTGCGCCCAGGTGCGGGTCCGGCTGACCGCCTCGGCAGGGATGGTGGTGCCCGGAAGCTTCATCTGCAGCATGAGCCGGGCTGCCTCGGTGGTCATGTACGGAGCCGGCCCGCCCGTGCCGGGTCTGGCGGGGTAGTACAGGGACACCATCAGCTGCCGCGGGCCTGCGGACGGCACCCAGGGGTCCCGGCGATGCTCGTCAACGAAGTGCAGGATCTCGCGGCCGACCGCGTGCGGACCTGTCGGGCTTGGCAGGTCCGCATGGAGGTTCGGGTTCGAGGACGCGGCGATGAATGGTGCTGACATGGGGGCGGCCATCGCCTGACCCGCTGCGACGACGGGCAGCGGCAGGACGAGCGCGAGGGCGGCGGCTGCGGCAGTACGACGGATTCTGATCACGGCGACGACGCTAGAACGCGACCACCGCAGCCGGCGTCCCCACTCCGAACGATCTGATCGCGCCAAGAGGAGTACGGCATCCTCCCGGAGAAGGACCTGTCGAGGCATACCGTCAGGTCGGGATCGGCCGGAAGACCGGCTACCGGTGGCGAGACGGGATCCCGGACCCATGTTGGTTCCGACGTCACCACGCTGACCCGTGACCACGGCATCTCTCGTGCCACCGGCTACCACCACCTCGGCGGGGTCATCACCGTCCTCGCCGACCACACATCAGACCTGCATGACGCCCTACGACCACCTCAACGTCACAAGCTCGGGACGTATCCGGTCTTTATCGGCATGAGTCAATCCTTGGAGTCGAACACCGGCGTTGATGAGCCGATCACCTTGATCAAGAACTACACAGTGCCAGCGGACGAAGCCGAGTATTTCGTCGATGTGTACCGGGAGAACGCCCGGATCATGTCGACTCAACCCGGCTTTCTTCGCTCCCGCCTGCACAGGACGCTCGCCGACGCACCTGAGGCGCGGTTCGTCCACATCGCCGACTGGAGCTCGGGCACCGCGCTCGACAAAGCCACCGCCAATCCCGAGTGGCTTGCCTCGCTGCGACGCATGTTCGACGATCCTGGCCTCCACATCACCTCAGAACCTGCCGCCTATCGCGTCGTGGTCGAACTTCCCCCTCCTGACCTCGGCCGCCGAGGCGGGGAGGATGGGTAAGGTCATTATCGTCCCGTAGTCCTCACACCAGGGCGGGGTGAGCAGCGCAATGGATCACGACGCCAGGACCCGGGCCGGGATAGAGCAACACTGGGCGGCCTCCGAGCGCGGAGACATCGACACCGAGCACGCGATCTACGCAACGGACGCGATCCTCGACTACCCGCAGTCAGGGGAACGTTTCCGCGGCCGATCGAGGATCCAGGCGCAGCGCGGCGGGCACCCGGCCGAACGCCACTTCACCGTCCTGCGGATTTCCGGCGCCGACGACCTGTGGGTAAGCGAGTGCATCATCACTTATGACGGGGCGCCCACCTACACGGTCAGCATCATGGAGTTCGGCGATCGTCTGGTGACGCACGAGACTCAGTACTTCGCCGACCCCTTCCCGGCACCCGCCGCTCGGTCGGCCCTTGCCGAACCGATCCCTGACAGCTAGAAACCCCCACGGTCTCCGAGAAACCTAGACTTCGGTTGGCAAGTCGGATGGAAGAACGATCTCTACGTGACGTACCTCGTGGGCACAAGCATTACCAGTCTGGGTATGGCGCGACGCCGCCTGAGCCCACTGCACGTGGAACGCACCAGACCTGCACGACGCCCTACGACATCACGTAGGAGGGCGCCCGCGCCGTGGACGCCACCTTCCCCGCCGAGCCGGAAGCGCAGTCACCCGGTTAGACACTCACGCCCCGTCTCTGTGATCAGAGGCGGGGCGTTTTTCCTGCTCAGGGGTGGAGCCTCCGGCCGGATTCGAACCGGCGACCTGCCGCTTACAAGGCGGACGCTCTGCCAGCTGAGCTACGGAGGCGGCGCTGCTTCTGCAGCGTCACCACGATAGCGCGTATACGCCGCGACTCAGACGCGCTCGCGGGTCGGACTCTCCGGTCGCGTCGGGTCACCGGGCGCTGGCGGAGCATTAATGAACCGTGGTTCAATAATGACGTGGCACGGCCGAGGAAGATCACGGATGAACGTCTGCTGGCCGCCGCCGGGGTGGTCATCAGCCGGCTGGGGCCGGGGTTCACGCTGGCGGACGTGGCTCGGGAGGCGGGGGTCGCCGTCGGGACGGTGGCGCAGCGGTTCACGTCCAAGCATGGGCTGCTGGTCGCGATGAGCCGGACGGCGGTCGAGAGCACACGGCATGGTATGCGCGTGGCGGTGGAGGAGGCCGGCGATCCGGTCACCGCGGTGATCGACGTGTTGGTCCGGGCCTTCGCGCCGCTGGACGATCCCGAGACGGCCCCCAACAATCTGGCGCAGTTGGCCGTCGATCTGGCCGATGAGGAGCTGCGCGGGCTGCTGGCGGAGCTGTACGCGGCCCTGGAGGAAGGGCTCGTCCCGTTGCTCGAGCGGGCGGTGCGCGAGGGACGGCTCCCGGGCGCACCGCTCGTACCGGCGGCCGCCCGGATTCTCACCGCGGTCGCCGACGGGACCACGCTGCACTGGTCGGCGCGGCCGGCCGGTGGTCTGTGCGACCGGATGCGCGCCGACGTCGGCGCGGTCCTGGCCGGCTGGTGTCACGGTTCAGACGCAGGAGCGATCGAGGAGGGCATGTGACCGGTCCACTGAGGGGACACGTCGCACTGGTCACCGGGGGTACCCGGGGTGCCGGGCGGGGCATGGCGGTCGAGTTGGGGGCGGCCGGCGCGACGGTGTACGTCACCGGCCGCAGCACGCGGGAGTCGCGCAGCCCGCTTGGCCGTACGGAGACGATCGAGGAGACCGCCGAGCTGGTGACGGAGGCGGGCGGCCAGGGCATCGCGGTGCGGTGCGACCACATGGTGCCGGCGGACGTACGGGCGGTGGTCCGCCGGATCGAGGAAGAACAGGACGGCCGCCTGGACGTGCTCGTCGATGACACGTGGGGCGGTGACCAGTGGATCGAGTGGGCGCCGCTGTGGGAGCACGACCTGGACAAGGGCCTGCAGGCGGTCCGCAACGGATTGGAGACCCACCTGATCACGCTCCACACGGTCCTCCCGCTGCTCGTACGGCGGGGCCGTGGCCTGGTCGTGGAGATCACCGACGGGGATGACATGTTCAACGACCGCTATCGGGGATCGATGTTCTTCGATCTGGTGAAGGTGGCGATCACGCGGCTCGGCAAGATGCTGCACGAGGAGCTGGCCCCGCACGGCGTCACGTCACTGTCGCTGACGCCCGGGTTCCTGCGCTCGGAGGAGATGCTCGAGCACTTCGGGGTCACCGAGGAGACCTGGCGGGACGGGATCGCGAAGGACAAGTGGTTCGCGATCGCGGAGTCGCCCCGCTACATCGGGCGGGCGGTGGCCGCGCTGGCCGCCGACCCGGACGTGGCCCGCTGGTCCGGCAAGGCGCTGTCGTCCGGGGTACTGGCCAAGCACTACGGCTTCACCGACCTCGACGGCTCGCAGCCGGAGGCGAGCCGGTTCTTCGAAGAGGTCTACTTCGGCGACAAGAAGGACGCCCCGGTCACGGACTACCGCTGAGAGCGACGGCGGGCGATCTCGTACATGGCGATGCCCCCGGCGACGCCGGCGTTGAGAGACTCGGCGCTCGGGCCCATCGGGATGTTGACCACCAGGTCGCACGTCTCGGCGACCAACCGCGACAGGCCCTTGCCCTCTGAGCCCACGACCAGTACGAGCGGACCGCTCGCGGCCTCCAGATCGCCGACGCCGACCGCGCCGCGGGCATCCAGCCCGGCGACGAACAGACCGGCACTCTGGTAGCTCTTCAGCGCGCGTACGAGGTTGGTGGCGCGGGCGACCGGGACCGAGGCGAGGGTGCCCGCGGAGGTCTTCCAGGCCCCGGCGGTCACTCCCGCCGCCCGGCGCTCGGGCACGAGCACACCATGCGCGCCGAACGCCGCCGCCGACCGGACGATCGCCCCCAGGTTGCGCGGGTCGGTGACTCCGTCGAGGGCGACGACGAGCGGAGGGGTGCCACGGCGCAGCAGGTCGTCGGGGTGCGCGTAACGGTATTCGGGGACCTGGAGGACGATGCCCTGGTGCACGGCCCGATCGGTCATCCGGTCGAGCTCGGCCTTGCCCGCCTCCAGCAGCGGGACACCGGCGTCGGTGGCGAGCTTGATGGACTCGCGGACGCGGTCGTCCGACGCCCCGGTCATGACGTACAGGGCGCTGGCCGGGATGCCGGCTCGCAGCGCCTCGACGACCGGGTTACGGCCGGTGACCAGCTCCGGGCCCTCCGGCGAGAATCGCCGGGCCGGCCGCTCCGTGGGGGACGACGAGGGCGTACGCCGGGTGCCGGCGGTGGTGGCGGTGCCGGTGCGTGTCGCCGACTTGGCTGCGCGGGCGGTCTGGCGTTTGCCGTACCAGTGCCGATCCTCGGCCTTCAGTGTGTGACTCGGCCCCTTCTTGCGACGCTTCGACATCCTCGCCCTCCGCTGGTGCACCGGGCGATCTGTCGCCCCGGCACAGACTCTACGCGGCTCCGGGACCCGAACCGTCCCGCAGGAGCCGCTCGATACGCTCCAGCCGGTGTTCGATGGCGGTCAGCCGCTCTCCGACGGCCTCGATCGCGGCCTCGATCGGCCGTTCGCCGGCCGAACCCGTCTCGGCCGGCCGTTCCCCCGCCGGACCCGTCTCGAGCGGCGGTTCCCCCGCCGGACCCGTCTCGACGGGCCGGTCGCCGACCGGGGCCTCGCGGCCCGCCGCCTCCCGGGGTGAGGGCTGAGGGCGACCCGTCCGGCGGCTCTGCAGGTCCAGGATGACGGCGCTCCGCAGTTCGGCCACGTCGACGCCGCGCCGCTGCAGGACCCGAGCGCCGACCCCGTCGGTCTCGCGCATGAGGCCGAGGAGGATGTGCTCGCTGCCGATGTAGTCGTCGCCGAGTTGCAGTGCCTCGCGCAGGGACAGCTCGAGGACCTTCTTGGCCCGTCGTGTGAACGGGATGTCGCTCTCGGGCTCCCGTGACCCCCGTCCGGCGATGGCCTCCACGTCGCGACGGGTGGTGTCGAGGTCGACGCCCGCGGCGGCGAGGGCCCGTACGGCCCCGTCCGTGTCACCGCGCAGCAGACCGAGAAGGAGATGCTCGGTCCCGATATGGCCGTGCTCGAGCGAGCGGGCCTCCTCCTGGGCGTGAACGACGACACGGCGTGCGGTATCGGCGAACCGCTCGAACACGTGCACCACCTCGGCAGGCAGGGCCCCGGCCGGGGCGGCCGCTCGGACCCGTCGGACTTCTCGACCGGTACGTCCCCCGGAGCGCCGCCCCGCAACCGGATCGAGGGACCCCATCGGAACCCCGTCCGTAGACCGCCCCGTACGCGGCTGTCTGCCGGGGTGGCTCAGGAGCGCTTGAGCTCCCAGCGGGTGCCTCGCGGGGTGTCCTCGATCAGGATCCCCGCGGCGGTCAGGCCGTCGCGGATGGCGTCGGCCGCGGCGTAGTCCTTGCGGGACCGGGCCGCCTGCCGCTGTTCGAGGGCCACCGACACGAGCGCGTCGACGACCTCGCGAAGGTCGCCGCCGGTGCCCTCCCACTGCTCCGACAACGGGTCGAGGCCGAGGATGTCGAGCATCGCGCGCACCTCGCCCAGGACGCGGGTCACGGCGTCCTTGTCGCCGGCGGCGAGCGCGGTGTTGCCATCGCGGACGGCCTCGTGGACGACGGCCAGGGCCTGCGGAACACCGAGGTCGTCGTTCATCGCGTCGACGAACGGGGCGGGCGGCGTGCCGGGCTCGACGCGTCCGGTGAGCTCCACGGCTCGTGTCACGAATCCCTCGACGCGCTGGTACGCCAGCGCGGCGTCGCGCAGGGCCTCGTCGGAGTAGTCGATGATCGAGCGGTAGTGGGCGGCGGCGAGGTAGTAACGGACCTCGACCGGGCGGGCCCGGTCGAGGAGATCCGTCAGCAGCACGACGTTGCCGACGGACTTGCTCATCTTCTCGCCGTTCACCGTGAGCAGGCCGTTGTGCAGCCAATACCGGGCGAACCCGTCACCGGCGGCGGTCGACTGCGCGAGCTCGTTCTCATGGTGGGGGAAGATCAGGTCGACTCCGCCGCCGTGGATGTCGAAGATCGGCCCGAGGTACTTGGTCGCCATCGCGGAGCACTCGAGGTGCCAGCCGGGGCGGCCCGGCCCCCAGGGCGTCTCCCAGCTAGGCTCGCCCGGTTTGGCGCCCTTCCACAGCGCGAAGTCGCGGGCGTCGTGCTTGGCCGCCTCGTTGGGCGTGTCACCGGCCGGCCGCATGTTCTCGAGGCGCTGGTTGGACAGCGCGCCGTAGCGATCGGCCCAGGACGCGACGTCGAAGTAGACGTCGCCCTCGACGGTGTAGGCGTGGCCCGCCTCGATGAGGCGGCGCATCAGCACGATCATCTCGGGGACGTGCCCGGTCGCACGGGGCTCGATGGTCGGCGGCAGGCAGCCGAGGGCGTCGTAGCCGCGGCCGAAGACCCGCTGGTTGGCCTCGGCCACCGCGAACCACGGCGCACCGGTCTCGGCGGCGACCCGGATGATCTTGTCGTCGACGTCGGTGATGTTCCGGACGAAGGTGACGTCGTAGCCGGAGGCGCTCAGCCAGCGGACCACGAGGTCGTAGATGACGCCGGAGCGCATGTGCCCGATGTGCGGGGCGGCCTGCGGCGTGGCACCACAGACGTAGATCCCCGCCCGGCCCGCCTCGAGCGGGACGAATTCGCGGATGCTACGGGTACCGGTGTCGTAGAGGCGCAGGCTCACGCGTTAGAGGCTATTCGATACCCGTCCGCTCCCGGCACCGGAATCGCAAGGCTCGCCCGATCATGTACGGCTCCGCGACCGTCCCCGGGCGACACGCGGCACGGCGATAAGAGCACGGACGCGTTGATCCGGTCAAGATAGGGGAACCTCCGAGCCGATGGTTGGTTTCCCTGCTATGACTGACTCCCCCGCCCCGTACTCCACGGCGCAGCGGCGGCTGCTGACGGCCGCAGGCGGCCTCGGCGTCGCGGCGCTGGCCGGTGCGACGTTCGTGCTCTCCTATGACGACCTGCGGGCGCTCGCCGTCCAGGGTGGCGCCGCGCGCCACTGGGCGTACCTGTACCCCGGCGTGCTCGACGGACTGATCGTCGTCGTGATCCTGTCGATCCTCACCGCGCGCCGGTCCCGCTGGTGGGCGCGCGCCGTCCGGTGGCTGCTCCTGCTGGCGCTCATCGCCGGCGCCGGCGCCGCGGAGGTCGAGCGCGCCGTCCACGGCTATCGCCACCTGTCGCGCCCATGGCTGTCGGGCGGGGTCGCGGCAGCCCCCTGGGTGATCCTCGCGATCGCCGTATGGCTGTGGCTGTCCATGATCAAGCAGGTCGTACGGGGCCGTCGGCGCGACGCCACCGCCCCGCCGGTCCCGGACTCCCCGTCGGCCACGGCCGCCTCGCCGGACGCCGAGCCGACGGACACCCACGCCGAGCCGACCGACACCCGGCGAGCGCTCATTCCGGGCCTCTTCGACGAGGAGCCCTCCGACACCCGCCCGCTGCCGCGTCCCGCGGCACCACGCGCGCTCGGACCCGCTTCCGAGTCTCCCGGAACCGCTTCCGAGCCCGACGCCGGGACCGACCTGGAGCCGGCGGCGTTTCGGGACGGTCCGCTGCTCTCGCCGGAGCTGGAACGGCAGGCGGACCGCGCGTGGCAGCCCGGTCCCGCTCTGTCCCCCGCCACGGCACCCGACGCCGAGGGCTCGGGGACCGCGAACGCCCGGGACTTCGGGGCCGTACCCCTCACGGACGACATCCAAGGCTCCGGAACCGTACCCCTCACGGACGACACCCGAGGCTCCGGAACCGTACCTCTGGCGGACGACGCCCGAGGCTCCGGCGCGGTATCCATGACGGAGGACCCCTGGGACTCCGAGACCGTGTCCCGGACGGACACGGACCCGGCCAAGGCCGATCCCGACCCGGAGGTGAACGTGCCCGTGAACGAGACGCCCGTGGACCCTGAGCAGGAGAAGCCCCCGCCGCGCTGGGTGGCCCGGACCTCGCTGCCGACCGATGTACGGCTCGTCGGGCCGCCTAAGAAAGGACGGTCGCTCGGCGACACCCAGCCCGACGGCATCAGGCTGGCGGACACCGACCCGGACGGCATCCCGATCGCCGGTGTGGCCGACGCGGCGCAGGCGGGTGAGGAGGAGGACGCGTACGCCGAGGACCGGGCCGAGGACCCGGACGCCGGCGACGCCCAGTCGTGGGCGGAGCAGGACGACGCCTCCTGGCCGGCCGCCCCGGGGGCGCCCCAACGGGACGAGGACATGACCCCGCCGTCCAGCAAGTTCCGCAGCTCGCCGACGCCGCCCCGCGACTGAGCGCACGCCGGATCCTTCGGGATCGAATCCGCTCGGACCTGGGAAGGTATGGATCATGGAGACCTGGGTTCCCGTTCCCGACGGCAGCGGATTCGGGGTGCACAACCTCCCGTACGGCGTGTTCTCCCGGCGCGGGGAGCTGCCGCGCGTGGGTGTGGCCATCGGCGACCACGTGCTGGACCTGGCCGCGCTGGCGGCGGCGGGGCTGCTCGCCGACCGGCGGTGGTTCGCCTCCGGGACGCTGAACACCTTCATGGCCGCCGGGCGCGCGGTCTGGCAGGCGACCCGGGACCGCCTGACCACGCTGCTCACCGACGCGGCGTACCGCGCGCAGGTCGAGCCGCATCTCGTGCCGCAGAGCGAGGCCGAACCTCGCCTGCCGTTCGACGTGGCCGACTACGTCGACTTCTACTCCTCGCGCGACCACGCCACGAACGTCAGCCAGATCTTCCGGCCGGGCGCGGATCCGCTCCCCCCGAACTGGCTGCACCTCCCGATCGGGTACCACGGCCGGGCCGGCACGGTGGTGCCGTCGGGAACGCCGATCGTACGGCCCTGCGGGCAGCGCCGGGGCGATGACGGCCCGGTGTTCGGCCCGACGGTCAAGCTGGACGTCGAGGCGGAGGTCGGCTTCGTCGTGGGCGTGCCCTCGGCGCTCGGCCGGCCGGTGCCGACGGCCGGGTTCCGCGACCACGTGTTCGGCTTCGTGCTCGTCAACGACTGGAGCGCCCGGGACATCCAGGCGTGGGAGTACCAGCCGCTCGGGCCGTTCCTCGGCAAGTCCTTCGCGACGTCGATCTCCCCCTGGGTCGTGCCCGTGGCGGCCCTGGAGAGCGCCCGTACGGGCCCGCCGACCCAGAGTCCGGAGCCGTTGCCGTACCTGCGTACCGAGGAGCCCTGGGGCCTGGAGATGACGCTCCAGATCGAGCTCAACGGTCACGTCGTGAGCCGCCCGCCGTTCGCGAGGATGTACTGGACCGCGCCGCAGCAGCTCGCCCACGCCACCGTGAACGGCGCCGCGCTGCGCACCGGCGACCTGATGGCCTCCGGAACGGTCTCCGGACCGACACGGCACGAACGCGGCAGCCTGATCGAGCTCACCTGGGACGGCCGGGACCCGCTGGTGCTCCCCGACGGGCAGCGCCGGGCCTTCCTGGAGGACGGCGACACCGTACGGATCCAGGCGACCGCCGCCGGGCCCGACGGCGTCCCGATCGGGTTCGGCGAGGTGACCGGCACCGTGCTGCCGGTGATCTGCTGAGCTCCGTCGATGCCGGCGACCCCGCCCCAGCCCACCGGTGGCCTGCTGACTCCGTCCGGGGTCGGTGACCGTGGCACGACCGAGCCTGTCGAGGCCGGGGGTGCCGCACCGCCGATGGCCTGCCGAACTCCGCCGAGATCGGCGACCGCGCCGCAGCCCAGCCTGTCGAGGGTGCCGTACCGCCGGTGGCTCCGTCGGGTTCGGTGACCGTGGCACGACCCAGCCTGTCGAGGCCGGGGGTGCCGCACCGCCAGTGGCTCCATCGGGGGCGGCGGCCGTCGCACGGCCGAGCCCCGTCGAGTAGCGGCGGCGCCGTGCCGTCGGTGGTCAGACGAGGACGAGGGCGGTCGCGATGGCGGCCAGCCCCTCGCCGCGGCCGGTGAGGCCCAGGCCGTCCGTCGTGGTGCCGGACACGCTGACCGGGGCGCCTCCCAGCGCCTCGCTCAGGGCCTTCTCCGCCTCGGCGCGCCGCGGGCCGACCCGCGGACGAACCCCGATGACCTGGATGGAGACGTTGCCGATGGTGTGCCCCGCGGCCGTGATCCGGCGTTCGACCTCCCGCAGGAGATCCACTCCGGAGGCTCCCGCCCAGCGCGGGTCACTGGTGCCGAAGATCGCACCGAGATCACCGAGACCGGCGGCGGACAGGAGCGCGTCGCAGGCCGCGTGCGCCGCGACGTCGCCGTCCGAGTGCCCGTCGAGGCCGTCGCCCTGACCGGGCCAGTCCAGACCGGCCACCCGTAGCGGGCGACCAGAAGCGAACGGGTGGACGTCGACTCCGACGCCCACCCGTGGAAACCGAGTCGCCAAGGCGTTAGTTGGCCAAGACCTCGTCGAGGAGGGCCTCGGCCTTGTCCTCGTTGGTCTTCTCGGCCAGCGCCAGCTCGCTGACCAGTATCTGCCGCGCCTTGGCCAGCATGCGCTTCTCACCGGCCGAGAGGCCGCGCTCCTTGTCACGCCGCCACAGGTCCCGGACAACCTCGGCGACCTTGTTGACGTCGCCGGACGCGAGCTTCTCGAGGTTCGCCTTGTAGCGCCTCGACCAGTTCGTGGGCTCTTCGGTGTAAGGTGCGCGAAGCACCTCGAACACCTTCTCCAGCCCCTCCTGGCCCACGACGTCGCGGACGCCGACCAGCTCGGCGTTCTCCGCGGGAACGCGAACGGTGAGATCGCCCTTATCGACCTTCAGGACCAGGTAGGTCTTGTCCTGACCTTTGATGGCACGAGTCTCGATGGCTTCGATCCGAGCAGCCCCATGGTGGGGGTAGACGACAGTGTCGCCGACCTTGAAAGTCATGTGACAAGTACCCCTTCCGCTATGGATAAGGGTAGCACGCTGCAGGGACCTGCTGAACCGACCATCCGGACATATACGCAGGTCAGCGGGGTAATTAGGGTATTGACAAAGCTGGAATTCGGTGTAACACCCGGCTATGAGGATTGGATTGGGCCACACCGCTCACACAGCGCCGGAAGCGGCTCATACTGGAGATGGACGAGCCGACACGGGCCGGTGATCCCCTGTGCACGGGGGGCGCCGACCCGGGGTGGGGCCGGCAGCGGTCCGAGAAGGTAGGTGTGGCGTGGGGCTTGACGGCGACCCTGACGACTATGGGCTTCCCAAGGTCGACATCGTCGTCCCGGACGATGCGCGGGAGCTCGACCGCGATGTGATCGCATACCACCGCGAGCTGCGGCAACGCCGCCGCCGCGAGCGGTGGCACAGGCTCGCCCGCCCGTTCACCCGCTACGGGATCGCCGCCCCCTTCATCGCCAGCGCCGTCCTCGTCGCCCTCATCAGCGGAGTGCTGATGACGGTCGTCTCGCCCCGACCAACCGACCACGCCATCCAGGTCCCCCCGACCGGCGTGGTGCGGCACCGCCCGGGAGACGCCGGCGGCGCGCTGCCCACGGGGAACCTGACCGTGAACGGCCAGAAGATGCCGGTCGACACACTGATCAACGTGGCCGGCCTCGTCCTGATCGTGCCGCGCGACTGCCACTGCGACGCCACCGTCACGCGCCTCGCCCAGCAGGCCGTGGCCCAGGGGTTCCAGACCTGGTTGATCGCGGACGGCCGCGCCGGCCGGGACGCGGACGACGTACGGCGGCTCGCCGACACGGTGTCCCGAGGTGACGCCATTCCCGCGGAGGATCCCGATCGCCTGCTGTCGACGGCCTATCGGGCGGCGGGGCTGACGGCGGTGCTCGTCCGCCCGGATAGGATCGTCCGCGATGTGATCCGCGGCGTCCAGCCGACCCGGGACCTCACCCCGGACCTGAGGACGCTGCGTACCCCATAAGCCGTCGTACGGCGGGCTCCCCCGTACGGGCGATGGCGCTCCGCGCGTGGACTCCCCGATCTTCGGGCACCCGCGAAACCGGCCCCCTGTCGGGCCCGCGGGGGTACCCTCGCTACGCTTCACATTCGGGCGTTCCGCGCGCCTCGGAAGACCCAAGTCCTGTCCAAGGAGAGAACGACGCCGTGAGCCGCAACCGCCGCCGGGCCGTCGCCATGGCCATCGCCGGCGCCCTCGCCGTCGCGCCGATGGTGTCCGCCTGCGCCGCCGGCCAGCATCCGCAGTCGGTGCTGCCGACCCGCCTGACCGAGGGCGTCAACGCCTCCGTGGGCCGGGTCGACGTCCGCAACGCCTTCGTGCTCGGTCCCGAGCCCGGCCAGCGACTGCCGGTGGGCGCTTCCGCGCCGTTCTACGCGTGGATCGTCGTCAAGGGCACCTCGGCGGACAAGCTCGTCGGCGTCGAGGCCGCGGGCACGGCCCAGTCGGTCGAGATCGCGAACGGCGGGCTGGACCTGCCGCCGAATCAGCTGATCTCCACGAACCCCCAGGCCACCGGCGAGCAGCCGCCCAGCGTGTCGACTCCGAGTGCCTCTCCGAGCGGCACGCCGACCAAGGGCGCCAAGAAGGCCCCGGTCAAGCCGGGCACGACGCCGACCGGCGCCCCGACCGCGGGCTCCCCGGTGCCGGGCGGCACGCCGAAGACTCCGAGCACGGGCGGCACCGCCGCGGGGGCGACGCCGAGCGTGGTCCTCAAGGGCCTCGCCAAGGAGCTCACGGGCGGTGAGTCGATCCGGCTGACCCTGCACTTCCAGCAGGCCGGCGCCCTCACGATCGACGTCCCCGTCGTCCCGCGGGCCGGCTACTACGCGACCTACCCGCCGGCGCCGAGCGCTCCGAGCGCCCCGGCCGGCACGCCGAACCCCGGCGCGAGCACCAGCCCGGGCGCGGCCGCGAGCCCGACCGCAGGCGGGGCCGCCCCGGCGGGCTCCGCCACCCCGGCCGCCAAGTCGGGCAAGCACGCGAAGGTCAAGAAGCCCGCCGCGAGCCCGTCCGCCTGAGACGCGAAGCATCAAGCCCGCCGACTCCGTACCGGAGCGGCGGGCTTTCGCGTTGCCAGACGCCTCTGAGGGCAAGGGCTCCCGAGAACGGGCGTCTCCGGCGGCTTCGCCGCGGAGACGCCCGGCTCGTGCCTGCTTACTCGTCGGGCTCGAACTTGTAGCCGAGCCCGCGCACGGTGATGATGAACCGCGGCGTCGACGGGGCGGGCTCGATCTTCGCCCTGAGCCGCTTGATGTGGACGTCGAGCGTCTTGGTGTCGCCGACGTAGTCGGCGCCCCACACGCGGTCGATCAGCTGCATGCGGGTCAGCACGCGTCCGGCGTTGCGCAGCAGCACCTCGAGGAGTTCGAACTCCTTGAGCGGCAGCGGCACCTCGGTGCCGGAGACGGTGACGACGTGCCGCTCGACGTCCATGCGGACCGGTCCGGCCTCCAGTGTCGCGGGGGCCAGTTCCTCGCCGTCGCCTCTGCGGCGCAGCACCGCGCGGATTCGGGCGACCAGTTCACGGGAGGAGAAGGGCTTCGTCACGTAGTCGTCCGCGCCGAGCTCCAGCCCGACGACCTTGTCGACCTCGCTGTCCTTGGCCGTGAGCATGATCACGGGGACGTTCGACTTGGTGCGCAGTTCTCTGCACACCTCGGTGCCGGGGAGCCCGGGCAGCATCAGGTCGAGCAGCACGAGGTCGGCGCCGGAGCGGTCGAAGGACTCCAGGGCGTCCGGCCCGGTCGCCGCGACGGCGACTTCGAAACCCTCCTTGCGCAGCATGTACGACAGCGCGTCGCTGAACGACTCCTCGTCTTCCACGACGAGCACTCGGGTCACTAGGGGGCCTCCCGTACGGTGTCTTGCTCAGTGATTTCCTTCGCGGGTGCGGAGGCGGAGGGCAGCGGAAGGCGGATGGTGAAGGTCGAGCCGGATCCCTCCTTGCTCCAGACGTTCACATCCCCCCGATGCCGGGTCGTGACGTGCTTGACGATGGCGAGCCCGAGGCCGGTGCCACCGGTCTGCCGGGATCGCGCGGGGTCGACCCGGTAGAAGCGCTCGAAGATGCGCTCGAGGTCGGCCTCGGGGATCCCGATGCCCTGGTCGGTGACGCTGATCTCGATGTGGTTCTCGTCGGCCAGCCGGGTGCACACGACGACTCTCGTGCGTTCGGGGCTGTAGGCGATGGCGTTGTCGATCAGGTTGCGGACCGCGGTGGTGAGGAGCTCTTCGTCGCCGTACGCCTTCAGGTCGTCGCGGCCGCCGATGGCGAGGGTGATCTCCTTGGGCTCCGCCTTGAGCCGACAACGGTCGACGGCCTCGTGGATGACGTCGTCGAGGTTGATCGTCCGGGGCCGCTCGACGGTCTCGCCGCCCTGCAGGCGGGTGAGCGTGATGAGGTCCTGGATGACGTTGGTCAGGCGCGCGGACTCGTGCTGCATGCGCTTCGAGAAGCGGCGAATGGCCTCCGGGTCCTCGGCGGCGTCCTCGACCGCCTCGGACAGCAGGGACAGGGCGCCGACCGGCGTCTTCAGCTCGTGGCTCACGTTGGCCACGAAGTCGCGCCGGACCGCCTCGACGCGGCGGAACTCGGTCAGGTCCTCGGCGAGGACGAGGACGAGGCCGTGTGATCCCATCGGCGCGACGCGGACCGAGAACCAGCGGCCCTCCCGGCGCCCGTGGACGACCTCGATCTCCTCTTCGCGGATCTCACCGTCGCGGCGGACGAGCCGCGCCATGGCGATGAGCTCGTCGACGAGCAGCCGATCACCGCTGACGAGACCGAACGCCCGCGCCGCCGAACTGGCGCGCAGGACGCGGTCGTCCCCGTCGATGACCACGGCCGAGGACGGGAGCACGCTCAGCACGGACGCCACACCGCTCGGCAGGCTCGACAGCGGGGTGGGGGCATCCACCGGCCGCTGGGCACGCTCGCTGGCACGGACGGCCAGCCCTGCCACCAGGCCGGTTACGAGCCCGACGGCACCCGCCAGGCCGGCGACAACCTCCACATTCACATCTTGGATCGTAGGCGGCACTCTGGCTAGGTCGCCCCGCGGAGCTGCGACGCCGCAAGGACGTTCGTCAAAAGTTAACCTGTGACTACACAACCGTTCACAGCATCCGACGATGCTGCCAACTGGATAACCACGTCTGAATAAAGGATCTTTATGCGAGACGCCTACCACGAGGAGCTCGACGGGCTCTCCGACAAGCTCGTGGAGATGACGCGGCTGGTGCGATCGGCGATGACGCGGGCCAGCACGGCTCTGCTCGACGCCGATCTGCGGCTCGCCGAAGAGGTCATCAGCACTGACGAGCAGGTCAACAAGCTCGAGACCGAGATCGAGGAGACGGTCTTCGACCTGATGGCGCGGCAGCAGCCGGTCGCCCGCGACCTGCGCATGCTGATCGCCGCGCTGCGGATGGCCGGTGACATCGAGCGCATGGGCGACCTCGCCGTTCACCTCGCCAAGACCGCCCGCCGCCGTCACCCCGACTCGGCCATCCCGCCGGAGCTGCAGGCCACCGTCCTGGAGATGGGCCAGATCGCCGAACGCATGATCGCCAAGGCCGGCAGCGTCATCGCCTCGCACGACGTCGAGATGGGCCTCGAGCTCGACACCGACGACGACCAGATGGACCGGCTGCACCGGAAGCTGTTCGACGCGCTGCTGTCGCCGAAGTGGAAGCACGGGGTCGAGCCGGCGGTGGACATCTCCCTGGCCGGCCGCTACTTCGAGCGGTTCGCCGACCACGCCGTCCACGTGGCGGAGAACGTCGTCTACCTGGTCACCGGCGAGCACGCGGAAAACATCGAGCTCGCCGAATAATCGCCGCGAACGAACGGATCCCGGCAGCGAGTCCGCTGCCGGGATCTGTGCTTTCCGGAAAGGATCTACTTCTTGCCCTGGTTGGCGACGGCCGCGATGGACTCCTTGGCGGCCTCCGGGTCGAGGTACTCCCCGCCCTTCTTGAGCGGCTCGAAGTCGCCGTCCAGCTCGTACAGCAGCGGGATGCCGGTGGGGATGTTGAGCCCGGCGATGTCCTCGTCGGAGATGTCGTCGAGGTGCTTGACCAGGGCGCGCAGCGAGTTGCCGTGCGCGGCGATCAGCACCGTGCGGCCCGCCGCGAGGTCCGGGACGATCGCGTCGTACCAGTACGGCAGCAGGCGGTCGACCACGTCGGCCAGGCACTCGGTCCGCGGGATCAGCTCCGAGGGCAGGAGGGCGTACCGCGGGTCGTTGATCTGGGACAGGGGGTCGTCGTCGGCGATCGGCGGCGGAGGCGTGTCGTACGACCGGCGCCAGGTCATGAACTGCTCGTCGCCGTACTCCTCGCGCGTCTGCGCCTTGTTCTTGCCCTGCAGGGCCCCGTAGTGGCGCTCGTTGAGCCGCCAGGAGCGTCGTACGGGGATCCACAGCTGCTCGGCGGCGTCCAGCGCGATGTTGGACGTACGGATCGCCCGCTTGAGCACCGAGGTGTGAACCACGTCGAGCCGGATGTCGGCGTCGAGTAGCAGCTCACCGCCGGTGACCGCCTCTTCTTCCCCCTTCTCGGACAGATCGACGTCCACCCAGCCCGTGAACAGGCCTTCGGCGTTCCACACGCTCTCGCCGTGCCTGAGAAGTACCAATGTCGCCATGGGAAAGGAGCCTAGCTCAGGGCTTGCGGGCGACTCCCGCCAGGAAGTACCCCTGCGGGTACCTCTCGGTGATCCGCTTGGCCTCCACCGTCTCGGGGCGCCACGCCGAGACGTTGGCGAGCCCGGGGTCGACCAGTTCCAGGTCGCCGAAGAATCCGCGGATCCGCTCGGTGCTGCGCGTGATGATCGGGGTGGAGGAACGCCGGTAGATCTCCATGACGGGCGCGACGGCGTCCGGGAGGGCGTCCCCGCAGACGTGGCTCAGCACGAGGTACCCGCCCGGCGGCAGGGCGTCCCGGAACCGCGCGACGATCTCCTCGGGGCCGTCGGAGTCCTGGAGGAAGTGCACGATCGCCACGAGCAGGATCGCGAACGGCCGGTCGAAGTCCAGGCGATCGCGTACCTCGGGGCTGCCCAGGATGTCCTCGGGCTGCCGGAGGTCGGCCTGGAGGATGTCGACGTTCTTGGATCCGGCGAGGATCGCGCGGCCGTGCGCGAGGACGACCGGGTCGTTGTCGACGTAGACGACCTGGGCCTCGGGGGCGGTGCGGTGGGCGACCTCGTGGACGTTGTTCTGGGTCGGCAGCCCGGTGCCCACATCGAGGAACTGCCGGATGCCCGCCTCGGCGAGGTGGCGCACGGCCCGGCCGAGGAAGGCGCGGTTCTGCTGGGCGGCGATCCGGATCTCGGGTGCGATCTGCAGGACCATCTCGGCGGCGGCGCGGTCGGGCGCCAGGTTGTCCTTCCCGCCTAGGTAGTAGTCGTACATCCGGGCGGCGTTGGGGGTGCTCAGATCGACGCTCTTTGAATCCGAATCGTCCCGATCCGTCACTCCACGCCCCCTCCGTACGGTACGCCCGCAACGCCAGGTAGTTTAGCTACTTAAAGCCACCAATGGTGCGCAATATGCACATCAAACTAGAATCTGTTCTCGTTAGAGTCTCAGCCCAGGGCAGGGCCGGAGGGGACGGGGTCCGCGCCGCCACCGGCCGCGTCGGGCAGGATCCGGGCGAACGGCCGCAGGTTGGCCACGCTCTCGCCGCGCTTCACGCGCCAGTCCCACTCGCGCCGGATGGACTCGGCGAACCCGAGCTCCAACGCGCGGTCGAAATTGTCGTCAGAGTAGGTCAGCACGCAGCCGAGGATCCGGTCCACCTCCTCGGGCGTCACCGCCGAGAGCGGAAGCCGTCCCACCAGGTAGACGTCGCCGACCGGGTCGAGCGTGAACCCGACGCCGTACATCCCGCCGTTCTTGCGCAGCAGCCAGCGGTAGAACTCCTCGTGGTTCTCGTCGGGCTGCCGGCAGAAGAACGCCTCGACGTGCAGGCTGTGGTCGCCGGCGATGAGCCAGGTCATCGTCGCCAGCTTGTGCTTGCCGGGGAGCTTCACGAGGTACGCCCCGGGGCGTGGACGCTCGTACTCCAGCCCCTGCTCGTCCAGGATCGCCTTGAGCGCCTCGTCGGCGTTCATCGTGCCCTCCCTTACGCGGAGACGGCCATGGTCCGTGCCTCGACGGCCTCGGCGTACACCTCCAGGAGCCGGTCGGCCGTGGCGTCCCAGCCGAAGCCCCTGGCGTGGCGGACGGCCGCGTCCGACATCGCGCGCAGCCGGCCCGGCGTGCCGATCAGGCCGTGCAGCACGCGAGCGTAGTCGGCGGGGTCGTGGCCGTCGATCAGGACCCCGGACCCGCCGTCCCGTACGGCGATGCGCAGGCCGCCGACCGATGCGGCGACCACCGGGGTGCCGCACGCCTGCGACTCGACGGCGACCAGGCCGAACGACTCACTGTGGGAGGGGACGACGGTGACGTCCGCGGCCCGGTACCAGTCGGCCAGTTCGTCCTGGGGGCAGGGCGGTTCGAAGCGGACCACGTCGGCGACGCCGAGCCGGGCCGCGAGGCTCCGCAGTTCCTCCGGGCGGGAGCGCGCCGACCCGCTGGGCCCGCCGACGACGGCGACGAGCAGCCGGTCGCGGAGGCTCGGGTCGTCCTCGAGCATGCGGGCGGCGGCGTGGATGAGGACGTCGGGCGCCTTCAGCGGCTGGATGCGGCCGACGAACAGGAGGATGACGGCGTCCGTACGGAGTCCCAGGCGGTGCCGTGCCCCGTCCCGCGGGGTGAACCGGGACAGGTCCGCTCCGGGGGCGACGGTGGCGACCTGGCCGGGGTCGGCGTCGTACAGCGAGGCGAGCTCCCGGGCCTCTTCGGCGGTGTTGGCCACGAGCCGGTCGGCGGAGTCGACGACCTGCTGCTCGCCGAGTACGCGGCCGAGGGGTTCGGGCGTGTCACCGGTGGCCAGCGAAGTGTTCTTGACCTTCGCGAGGGTGTGCATGGAGTGGACGAGCGGGACGCCCCAGCGCTGTCGCGCGGCCCACCCCGCCTGGCCGGACAGCCAGTAGTGGGAGTGGATGATGTCGTAGTGGCCGGGGTCGTGCGCCGCCTCGATGCGCAGCAGTTCGGAGGTGAACGCGCACATGTGGCCGGGCAGTTCGGACTTGTCGAGGTCCTCGAACGGACCGGCGGCGACGTGCCGGACGTTCACGCCGGGCACCAGTTCGACGACCGGCGGGAGGGCCCGTGAGGTGTGCCGGGTGAAGACGTCGACCTCGACACCGCGTTCCGCCATGCGTTTGGCGACCTCGACGATGTAGACGTTCATCCCGCCGGCGTCCCCGGTCCCCGGCTGTTCCAACGGCGATGTGTGAACACTGATCGTCGCGACCCGGGCCAGACCCGACACGGACACCACCTCCGTTACAACAACTTATCGGCCACATCACCGCATTCCCCCGGCCCGGGGGTGTACGCCATGCGCCTGAGAGGATGTCGATCGTGCGGAGAACAGCAGTAGTCACCGGAGCAAGCAGCGGAATCGGAGCGGCCACGGCCCGCCGGCTCGCGGCCGAGGGGTTCGACGTCGTCCTCGCCGCGCGCCGCGTCGACCGCCTGGAAAAGCTCAAGGCGGAGATCGAGAGCGCCGACCCTGCGGGGCGGCGGAACGCCGTCGCGGTGGTGGCCCTGGACGTGACGTCCCAGGAGTCGGTCGACACCTTCGCGGCGTCGCTGCGGCAGTGCCACGTCCTCGTCAACAACGCCGGCGGGGCGGCCGGCCTGGACCCGGTCGCCGAGACGGACCCGGCCGACTGGCAGTGGATGTTCGAGACGAACGTCCTCGGGCTGATGCGGGTCACCAAGGCGCTGCTGCCCAAGCTCATCGACAGCGGCGACGGCCACATCGTGAACATCACCTCGCTGGCCGGGCACGTCGTCTACGAGGGCGGGGCCGGGTACACCGCGGCCAAGCACGGGGCCGCCGCCGTCAACGACACGCTCCGCCTGGAGCTGTACGACAAGCCGGTGCGCGTCACCGAGGTGGCGCCGGGGATGGTCCGGACGGACGAGTTCTCCCTCGTCCGGTTCAAGGGAGATGAGGAGAAGGCCGAGAAGACGTACGAGGGCGTGGCCGACCCGCTGACCGCGGAGGACGTCGCCGACTGCATCGGCTGGGCCGTCACCCGCCCGTCGCACGTCAACATCGACCGGATCGACGTCAAGCCGCGCGCCCAGGCGGCCGCCCACAAGGTGCACAGAGTCTGATCACCTGATCGTCTGGTCGCGGCGGTCCGCCGGGGACCGCACACTTGGTGCGTGCCCCGTCCCCCACGGCCCGAAGGCGTCATCACCCGCGGCACGACCGCGCCCAACCGGCTCCGCCGCGCCGACCGCTGGATCGCCTCGGTCCACGGCCCGCTGCTGCGGCGGGCCGACCGGCCCCTCGTCGTGGACCTCGGGTTCGGGGCATCGCCGATCACGACGGCCGAGCTGTTCGGACGGCTGCGGGCGGTGCATCCGCGGGTCGAGGTCGTCGGCGTCGAGATCGATGCGGCCCGGGTCGCCGCGGCGAAACCGCGCGAACGCGAGGGGCTGTCGTTCCGGCTCGGCGGTTTCGAACTGCCCGTGGACCGGCCGCCGACGCTGATCCGGGCGTTCAACGTGCTGCGCCAGTACGGGGAGGACGAGGCCTGGGCGGCGTGGGATCGGCTGTGCGCCGGGCTGTCCCCCGATGGCGTTCTCGTCGAGGGCACGTGCGGGGAGATCGGCCGCCGGGCCGCCTGGGTGGCCCTGGAGACCACGGCCCACATCCGTTCGGGAGGTCGACCGGGCGTGTCCGTGCCGCGGACGATCACGTTCGCGGCACACCTCCCGACGCTGTCGCATCCGTCCCAGCTCGCCGAGCGGCTCCCCAAGACGCTGATCCACCGGAACGTCCCCGGCGAGCGGGTCCACGAACTGCTGACCGCGTTCGACCGCGCGTGGGCGGCCGCCGCGCCGCAGTCGGTGTTCGGGCCGCGACAGCGCTGGGTGACGGCGGTGGAGCTCCTCACCCGTGACCATCCGGTGGTCACGACGCCGCCGTTCGGGGGCCGGGCCCGGTGGAGGCTCGGCGAGGTCACCCTCCCCTGGTCGGCCGTCGCCCCGCAATAGATCTTCTTGATGCCGTCTTTGCGGTAAAAACCACCTTTCGCCATAGAAACGGCATTTCGGGCGGACGACCGTTGGAGTACTGGTCACTTCCACCGAGGAGATGATTCTGATGGGCGAAGGCCATGAGATGCGATGGGGCGGTCTGGCCGGCATCGGTGCGGTGATCTTCGCGGTGGTCGGCCGGATCGTGATGGGCGGCATGCCACAGCTCACGAACGCCGCCGGGGTGGTCGCCATGTACCTGGCCGGTCACCGGGCTCAGATCATGTGGGGCACCATCCTGTACGCCATCGCCATCTCCCTGTTCCTGTGGTTCGGCGCGGCCCTGTCCACGGCGTTCCGGCGCGCGGACGACAAGAGCGACGCCCCCACCGTCGTCCTCGCGGGGTTCATCCTCGTCTCCGCGATCGCCTTCATGGCCATCTCGGTGTTCGCCGGGATGACCTATGCCATGACCGAGTACCGGGCGCTGCTGCTGTTCTCGCCCGCGCCGTACGCCACCATGACCATCGTGGGGACGGTGGCCGGGATCGCCGTCGCACTGACGCTGGCCGCCACCGCCGTGGCCATCGCCCGCACGCATGTCTTTCCCATGTGGATGGCGTGGTTCGCCGGAATCGTCGCGCTGCTCCAGTTGCTCGCCGCCTTCACGCTGGGAATCACCGGAGGCGTTCTGGTGCCCGGCGGATGGCTGGAGACGTACGTCCCCGGCGTCCTCGCGGCGCTCTGGATGCTGGCCGCCAGCGGCCTGCTGGTCCGCGAACACCTGCCGACCGTACGGCTGCGCGCCCCGCACGTCATGGGCGGCCACGCCTGACATGTCAAAACGCGACCGGGCCGCTCGCGGCGCCCTCGCAGGAGGACCCTGAGCGGCCCGTGCCGTCACGGTGGCGACGCGCGCTCGAGGTCGAACCGGTCAGAAGTTGTACGGCCATTCATGCTGCTTTTCGGAGAACCGCGCGTTCTAGGCTGGACCGACAGATGTGGTCCAGTGAACGGTGTGCCGGATGAACCTGGCGGCGGTGTCCGAGGCCGTGCCGCTGATAGCGGCGACGGACGCCGTTTCCGGAGTGAGCGAGCGATCCGAAACGGGGTGACCAGACGCCGTGTCAGCAGAGGCTCCTCCGCCGAACGAGCGGGTCCGGCGTCAGGATGTCAACGCCGGGCAGGACGCCTACGTCGCCGGGCGGGACCTCACGGTCAATACCGTGTCGACGCCGGTGGCGCGGTCGGCTTATCTCCAGCAGGTACGGCGCATCGCTCCGCCGGATTTGGTCGGACGCGAGCCAGAACTAGCGGAGTTGACGGAGTTCTGCACAGCCGAGGTCGGCCCTCAATGGATGTGGTGGCAAGCACCGGCGTGGTCCGGCAAGTCGGCGTTGATGGCGTGGTTCGTACTGAACCCTCCTGAAGGTGTCCGAGTGGTGTCGTTCTTCATCACCGCTCGATGGGCAGGCCAAAGCGACCGGCACGCCTTCGTCGACGTGGTCCTGGAGCAGTTGACCGACGTCGCCGGGCGACCGATGCCCGTGTTCCTGACGGAGGCGACGCGTGAAGCGCACCTGCTCGCCATGCTCGAGGATGCCGCACACCGCTGCGCCGACCAAAGACAGCGAGTGGTGTTGGTCGTCGACGGATTGGATGAGGATCGAGGAGTGACGACCGGCCCGGACGCGCACAGCATCGCCGCCATGCTTCCTGCGGTCCTGCCAGACGGAGTCCGGGTGGTGATCGCAGGCCGCCCGAACCCACCCGTCCCTGCCGACGTCCCTGACGGACATCCACTGCGAGGTCCCGGCGTGGTGCGGAGGCTTGCTCCCTCGCCCTACGCCCACGCGATCAAAGCCGATGCGCAGCGCGAGCTTAAGGAGTTGTTGCACGGTACACCCGCCGAACAAGACCTCTTGGGATTGGTCGCTGCCGCTGGCGGTGGCCTGAGCAGCGCAGATCTGGCCGCGCTGACAGGGTGGCCGGAGATTGAAATCGACGACCACCTATCGGCCGTATCAGGACGCACTTTCTCGACACGGGCCAGTCGATGGCAGGCAGAGACCGGGCCCGTGGTGTACGTGCTGGCGCATGAGGAAATCCAAAACGCAGCCGTCGCCTATTTGGGCGAAGCCCGACTCGCCGGATACCGGCAACGGTTGCACACCTGGGCAGATGGTTACCGCGATCAGGGCTGGCCCGCCGAGACTCCGGAATATTTCCTGCGCGGCTATTACCGACTCTTGAACAGCATCGGGGACGTGCAACGCATGGCCGACCTGGCGATGGACCAATCCCGCCATGATCGCATGCTTGAGGTAACTGGTAACGACCTCGCGGCCATGTATGAAATCTTCACTCTTAATCAAAGGCTCTCCAGACAGTCCCACGACCCGACACTCACGCTGCGAATGATCGACACTGTCGACCGTTTCCTTCAACGCAGGGATCAGATCTCGGATTGGCCCACGCATACACTGCAGGACCTGCTGGAGCTGGTTTCCGCCATGGCCGCCTCGGGGGATCTAAAGCTCACCGATTCCATTTTTGCCGACGCCGATTTCCAGGCGCAGGCCTGGCGGGAGATGCGCGAGGTGGCTGCAGCCGCAGCCGCAGGCGATCTGAATCGCGCCCGCGAACTCCTCGGGCGATCCACGGCTCTCCTCCATTTTTCACCACCATCGGAATGACAAGAACAATCGCCAGTCGGCGGCCCGACCCGGACCGACGCTGCCAGTCTCAGCCGCCACCGAGTAGATCGCGCGCCGAGCTCGCCGCGAGCCGCAGGGCCTCGTCCAGTCGTCCGGCGCGCCGGCCGCCCGCGTTCGCGACGGTGCCCTTGCCGCCCGCGCCGCCGCCGATCGCGGTCGCCGCGGACGCCAGGACCGTACGCGCCGGTGCGCCGAGGTCCGGGCTGACCGCCGCGACCATCACCGCCCGGCCGCCGATCTCGGCGCCGAGCACCACCACGCCGCCGCGGCGTTCGAGGACGTCCGCCGCGAGCGGCCGCAGTTCGTCCGCGTCCACGCCGGAGACCCGCTGGACGACCAGCCAGCCCTGGCCGACGCGCTTGGCGAGCCCCGTCAGGCGTACCGCCTCGGCCGTCAGCTCCTCTCGCCGGTGCCGTTCCAGCACGCGGCGCGCCTCCGCGAGTTCGGTCAGCCGCTGCCGCAGCCGCCCGGGCGCCTTCTCCGGGCGCACCCGCAGGAGGTCGGCGAGCTCGGTGAGCAGCGCACGCTCGTGGTCCTGGTGCCGCAGCGCGTCCACGCCGGTCAGCGCCTCGATCCGGCGCACGCCGGAACCGATCGAGGACTCGCCGAGCAGGTCCACCGGTCCCGCCTGCGATCCGTGGCCGACGTGGGTGCCGCCGCACAGCTCGCGGGAGAAGTCGCCGATGTCGACGACCCGCACGTGCTCCCCGTACGTCTCGCCGAACAGCGCCATCGCCCCGGCCGCCTCCGCCTGCGCCCGGTCCGCGTGCCACACCCGGACCTCCGGGTCGTCGAGCAGATGCTCGTTGACCAGGGTCTGCACCTCCCGTAGCCGCTCGGGCGCGAGCGGCTCGAAGTGCGTGAAGTCGAACCGCAGCCGTCCCGCGTCGACGAGCGACCCCCGCTGGGCCGCGTGCTCGCCGAGCACCCGGCGCAGCATCGCGTGCAGGACGTGCGTCGCCGTATGGGACCGCGCGACCGCCGCCCGCCGCTCGGCGTCCACGATCGCCTCGACCTCTCCCGGCACGACCTCGCCCGACTCGACCCGCGCGACGTGTACGTGGCCCGGCCGGGTGTCCGTCACGGCGAGGACCGCGCCGGACGCCGTACGGATGCGGCCCCGGTCGCCGACCTGGCCGCCCGCCTCCGCGTAGAACGGGCTCCGATCGAGGATCACCTCGACCTCCTCGCCCTCGACCGCCGCCGGAACCTCCACCCCGTCGCGGAGGATCGTGCGCAGCCGCGCCTCCGCACGCGTCGCGTCGTACCCGACGAACTCGGTCCTGGTCTCCGCCCGCGGCCCACGGCCCGGCTCCGTACGGCCGGACCGGCTGCGCCGGCGGCGTTCCTCCAGCAGCGCGCCGAACGCGTTCTCGTCGACGGTGAGCCCCGCCGCCCGCGCCGCGTCCACCGTCAGGTCGAACGGGAAGCCGTACGTGTCGTGCAGGTCGAACGCCAGCCGCGGCGACAACCGGCGCTCCCGGATCGCGGTGTCGAGGATCCGCGACCCCTGTCGCAGCGTGCGCGCGAAGCCGTCCTCCTCGGCGCTCACCACCTTCTCGATCAGCGGGCGCGCCGTCTCGAGCTCCGGCCAGGTCGTACCGTGCAGGTCCACCACCGCGCCGGTCACGGTCGGCAGGACCGCGTCCTCGACGCCCAGGAGCCGCGCGTGCCGGATCGCCCGCCGCAGCAGCCGCCGCAGGACGTACCCGCGCCCGTCGCCCGAGGGCAGGACCCCATCCGCGATGAGGAACGCCGCCGCCCGCGCGTGGTCCGCGACGATCTTCAGCGAGGTGTCGTCGCCGCCACCCGACAGGTCCCGCACCGTCTCCAGTACCGGGAGCATCAGGTCGGTGTGGAAGATGTCGGGCACGTCCTGCAGCACGAGCGCGAGCCGGTCCACGCCGAGACCGGTGTCGATGCTCTTGGCCGGAAGCTCCCCGACAATACGGAAGTCCTCGTCGCGAACGTCCTGCATGAAGACGAGGTTCCACAGCTCCAGGTAGCGTTCGCCGCTCGACACGGGGCCGCCGTCGGGACCGTACGCCGGACCACGGTCGTAGTGGATCTCCGAGCTCGGCCCGCACGGGCCCGCCATGCCCATCGACCAGTAGTTGTCCTCTTTACCGAGCCGCTGAATGCGCTCGCCGGGCACCCCGAGCCTCCGCCACAGGCGCTCGGCCTCGTCGTCGTCCTCGTAGACGGTGATCCACAGCCGGTCGCGCGGCAGGCCGAACCCTTCGGTGATCAGCTCCCACGCCCACGCGACCGTCTCCTCCTTGAAGTAGTCGCCGAAGGAGAAGTTGCCGAGCATCTCGAAGAACGTGACGTGCCGGGCGGTACGGCCGACGTTGTCCACGTCGACGGTGCGCACGCACTTCTGCAGCGTGGTCGCCCGGCGGAAGTCCGGAACGCTCCGGCCGAGGTAGTACGGCTTGAACTGGTTCATCCCCGCGTTGGTCAGCAGCAACTCGGGATCGGGCGAGACCAGTGAGCTCGCGGGCACGCGGCGATGCCCGCGCGCGGTGAAGAAATCGAGGAAGACGGAACGGATCTCGGTGGATCGCATGAAAGAGCCTCACGAGGTCGGCGGGACGATGACACGCACACGCCGAGCCGGGCCGGGCCGGGACTACCCGTCCCCCGGCTCGGCGCGGCTAGCTCGCCGCCCCACCTCGTGAAGATCCATGTCCCGGACCGTACCCACGCGGCCCGGACCGCACAATCGGTTTTCGCGAGCCGAAGACCTACATACAGTAGTACTACTGACTGTAGTACTACGGACGATAGGATGCATCGCGTGAAGGGTCTCGGAGAGCTCGAACGTACGGTCATGGAAGTCCTGTGGGAGCGGGAGAACGGCGCGACCGCCCGTGAGGTCGGCCGGGCGCTCGCCGACGACCGCGACCTCGCGCACACCACGGTCATGACGGTCCTGGACCGGCTGGCCAAAAAAGGTTTTCTGGTTCGTGAGAGGGAAGGACGTGCCTGGCGCTACCGTCCGGTGGCAACGAAAGAGGCGTACGTCGCCGAGCTCATGCTGGGCGCGCTCAACATGACCGGTGACCGCGATGCCGCGCTGGCGCACTTCGCGCGCTCGGTCTCCGGTGACGAGGTCGAGCTGATGCGCCGCGTGCTCGACGAGGTGGAAGGGACATAACCGGGATGACCGGCACGGCCCTACTCGCCCTGGTGGCAGCCGCGAGCGCGTTCGGCGCGCACCGGCTGACGCGCGCCCGCTGGACGTGGCGGACGCCGCGCACCGCGATCGTTCTCTGGCAGGCTCTTGGCCTGGCCTGGGGCCTGGCCTCCATCGGTACCCTGCTCGGCCTCGGCGTCGCGCCGTACGGCGAGGGCGTCGTCGGCGGCGTCATCCGTTTCTTCGCCGACCCGCAGGCCCTGTCGCCGATCCGGATCGCCTCGGTCGCCGCCGGTCTGACCTTCATGCTCGTTCTCATCGCCATGCTGCTCGTCGCGGTCGCCGGAGTCGTCCGCGCGCGGCGGCGGCACCGGGCCCTGCTCGCCCTCGTGGCACACGGCGACCCCGAGATGCCCGGCACGCTCGTGCTCGACCACCCGGCGGCGGCCGCCTACTGCGTCCCCGGCGTACGCTCGTCCAAGGTCGTCGTCAGCGCCGGCACGCTGGAGATCCTCGGCCCGTACGAGCTGGCCGCTGTGCTCGACCATGAGCGCGCGCACGTCCGCGAACGCCACGACCTCGTCCTGCTGCCCTTCACGTCGCTGCGCCGGATCTTCCCGCAGGCGCGCATCGTCGGCCGCACCCTCGACGCGGTGGAGCTACTCGTCGAGATGGCCGCCGACGACCGCGCCCGCCGCCACCGCCCGGCCAAGGAGCTCGCGACGGCCCTGCTGCGGTTCGCGGCCGCCCGCCCGGCCCCGACCCCGGCCGGCACCCTCGGCGTCACCGGCATCGACACGGCCGACGAGACCAGCCCGATTCTCGTACGGGTCCGGCGGCTGCTGGCCCCGGCGCCGTTCCCGCGCCCGCTGCGCGGCGCCATGCTGGCCGGCGCGACCCTCGTCGCCGTCCTCCCTCTGATCCTCTACGCCATCCCGGCCTGACGCCCGGCGGCACCGGATCCGCGGCCGGGCGACGCAACGTAACGATCCATTTCCGGCATTTGTGACGCGCTAAATGCGCGGCGGCCCCATTAAGCGGCCCACTCTTAGGGTGATTCGTTACCGCGCCGTATAGTCGTTCCGACATGGAAACGTAACTGCGGGGGACGACTGCGGGACCAAACGGTCAGTTCGTGTTCTATTCCGCCGGTGCCACGATGAGCCGCATTAGGTGATCAATCATTGATCGCCCAATGGACGCGCCGGAGGTATGGCATGACCGTCAAGGAAGCCGAGATCGCCGAACGGACCGCCGAGAAGTGGCGGACCACCGCCGGAGACGACAACCCCGCCGGACCGCTCTTCGCGGCCGGCACGTTCGCGGAAGCGGACCTCATCGAGGCGGAGACGAGCTACACGGGCATCTGCAGCGCGTGCAGCGCCTCGCACACCCACCCCTGCTGCTGAAGCTCGCTACTGGACGCGGACGGTGAGCCCTGACGTGAGCCCTGCTGCCGGTGACTTCGTACGATCGCTGAACTGCCTGGTCGAGCCGGCCCTGGACGGACTGTGGGAACGACTCGGATCCGTCCCCGGCCTGGCCGAGTCCGAGCGGACCGCGATCCGGGACGGCACCGCGGCGGCGCTGTACGAGACGGCTCATCGTAAGGTCGCCCGCGTCCTGATTCTGGAGCTGAACGCCGCACGGATCACCGGCCGCCTCACGGCCGGTGATCCCGCGGCGCGCTGGGCCGAATTCGCGGAGATGTCGTCGTCTCCGCGGTACTGGGAGTCCCTGTCCGGGCACTACCCGCCGCTCCCCGCCCGGCTCCGTACGGTGCTGTCGAGGCGGTGCGCCGCGGCGCTGGCGCTGGCCCGTCGGCTGGCCGCCGACCGGGACGCGACGGCGCGGCTGCTCGGCGCGGAACCCGGGCCGCTGTCTCGCGTCACCTTCGGCGCCGGGGACAGCCACCGGGGCGGTCACACGGTCGCCCTCCTGGAGTTCGACGCCGGCACGGTCGTGTACAAGCCGCGGCCGGTGAGCGTGGACGCGGTGCTCGCCGAGATGCTGGCCGAGGTGTTCCGCGACGTCCCGGAGGGAACGCGGATCCGGGTCCCTCGGGTCGTGCCGCGCGACGGGTACGGCTGGGCCGAGTTCGTGACCCACCGATACTGCGCGGATGTCGCGGAGCTGTCCGCGTTCTACCGTGGCATCGGCCACTGGCTGGGCATGATGCGGCTGCTCGGCGGCAGCGACCTGCACGCCGAGAACGTCATCGCCTGCGGACCGGCGCCGGTCGTCGTGGACTGCGAGACGCTGTTCACGCCGGTGCACCCGATCCCTCCGTCCGGGCTCGGGCTCGCGCCCGACCGGGCGCGCGCGCTGGTCGGCACGACCGTGCTGCGGACCGGGATGCTGCCCAACCGGGGGACCGCCCTGGGCTGGCGGGGCGTGGACGCCTCCGCGGCGGGATCGCTCCCCGGCGAGCAGCCGATCACCGAACTGCCGGCCATCGTGGACGCCGGCAGCGACCAGGCACGGATCGGAACCCGACCGGTCGAGCCGACGATCGGTGCGAGCCACCCCAGCCCGGAACCGGTGCTGGCCGACCACTGGCAACGCGTCCTCGACGGCTTCGCCGAGACGACGGAGATGTTGCGGTCGATCGACCGGGCGGGCGCCCTGGAACCACTGCTCGCCCGCTTCGCCGACTGCCCGATCCGCGTGGTCCTGCGCTCCACCGAGGCGTACACCGAGCTGGGTCGAATGCTGTGGCATCCGGTGTCGCTGCACGACCCCGATGCCGCCGCGGACCGCGCCACCGAACTGCTGACCGCGATGGCCAGGCACGTTCCCGGTGCGCCGGGCGATCCGGAGGTCGTCGCCGCGGAAGTGGCCGACCTGTTCGACGGGGACGTGCCGTTCTTCGCCACCACGCCCCGTCGCGGGCGGCTGGACGGCCCGCGCGGCACGTCGTACCTGCCCGAACAGGACCTCGTGGCGGCCGCGCTACAGCGGTGGCGCACCGCCGACCTCCGGCTGGAGCGCGACGTCATCCGGGCGACGCTGGTCAGCGCGTACCTCAACGACGGCTGGCTGCCGGGCGATCCGGGGATGCGGGTGGAACGGCCGCGCCGCGACGACCTGGACCGCAGGCGACGCCGGGTCGTGGCGGCGCTGATCCGCGAGCTTCGCGACGCCGCGCTCCGCGCCGAGGACGGCACCGTGACGTGGATCGCGCCGGTGCTCGGCCCGGCGGGCTGGGCCGTGCAACCGCTGGGCCCGGACGTCTACGGCGGCCTGACCGGAGTGGCCGTCTTGCTCGCCGCGTATCAGCGGGAGAACACCGCCGGCCGCGCCGATGACGTCGACGGTGTGGCCGGGCTGCTCGACGCCGTGCTGCGCACCGTACGCGCGGCAGAGGACAAGGACACCGCCCTCCGCCTGGAGGAGACCCGGTTGCGCCCGCCGCCGCCCGGCGGGTACATCGGACTCGGCTCGCAGATCTGGGCGTGGCTGACCCTGCACGCCTGGGGCGCGGCCGGCCCGGACGGCCTGGACCGCGCCCGCGCGCTCGCCGCGCTGCTGCCCAAGGCGGTCACGGCCGAGGACCGGTTCGACGTGCTGACCGGAATGGCCGGGGCGATCGTCCCGCTGCTGCAACTCGCCGCCGTGACCGGTGAGGACGACTGGACGCGCCATGCCGTCATCATCGGCGACCGGATCATCGCGGGCGCCCGGTGGAAGGCGGGAACCCTGTGCTGGCCCTCCCAGCGCTGGCCGGACGGCCTGGGCGGGTTCGCCCACGGCGCGACCGGCATCGGGTGGGCACTGGCCCGTCTCGCCCTGACGACCGGCGAAACGCGATTCGCCGACGCGGCACGGGCCGCGTTCTCCTTCGAGGAGTCGCTCTACGACCCGACCGTCGACGGCTGGCTCGACCTGCGCGAACCCGAGGAGAAGGTGGCCTCGGCCGCCTGGTGCCACGGCGCCGTCGGCATCGGGATCAGCGCCGCCGACCTGGCACGGCGCGGCTGGGACGGCGCGGACGCCCTCGTGGGGCGCGCGGTCGAGCCGGCCGCCCGGCGCGGCTTCGACTGGAACCACACCCTGTGCCACGGCGACCTGGGCTGCTGGGAGCTGTTCGACCACGCCCTGGCACTCGACCGCGCCCCGGCCGGGCTGGACCGTACCGGGCTCGACGCCCGGGTCGTCACCAGCCTGGAGGACAACGGCCCGGCCAGCGGACTGGCCCGCGACGCGTACTCCCCGGGCATGCTCGCCGGCCGAGGCGGCATGGCCTACCAGTTGCTGCGACTGCACCCGGACAGCGGCCTGCCCTCGATCCTGACCCTGGACTCGGCCGAGCACGATGGCTCCAGCGGCGAGTCGCGTTAGTGCCGCTCAGCGGGTGGGCGCCCAGAGTCGGTCGGCGTCGCCGACGGCGAGACTGCCTCGGTAGGTGTCGATCTTGTGGTCGATGAGCCGGAGGTTCTCCTGTATCTCAGCGAGCTTGGCGGTCACCTCGGCGCGGTGGGCCTCCAGCAGAGCAAGCCGTTCCTGCTCGTTACCGGACCCGTCGGATACGAGCTGGGCGTAGCGGCGGATGGTCTTGATCGGCATGCCGGTGGCCCGCAGTTTCGTGCAGATGGTGATCCACTGGAGGTCGAGCCGGTGGTAGCGCCGCCGGCCGCTGTGGTTGCGTTCGACGGGGGTGACGACCAGGCCGGCGCGTTCGTAGTAGCGGAGCGTGTGCACGCTGACTCCGGTGCGGCGAGCGGCCTCGGCGATGCTCAGGCCCGTCCGCGGGATGGAGTGATCGGATTCGGATTCCGGCTGCTGCTTGACTTCGAGCACGCTCTAAATCCTAACTCCCGTGATCATCCGGCCTTGGGGAAGTCGCCCGGCTCACGGCCGCCCGGCGCGTGGAGCCAGGCGAGAAGGTCCGGCGGCGCCATCGACGCCACGCGGGCGCGATATCCGGCGATCTCATCGTCGGTGAGAACCTCTTCGGCGGCGCCGGACCGCCCCCGGCGGAAGAACGACGTGGTGCTCTTGATGATCCCGGCGTCAGGGGCGAACCGGTCAGCACCGGCCCGCATCCGCTCGAAGGTCGCCGCCTGTACGAGCCCGGGCCAGGCAGGTTCGGGCACCGCTATCTCCAGGTGTTCCGCGAGCCTGCGCATCTGTCCTTCGAGATCGCGGGACAGGTCGTCATAGTGGATCAGCAGCACGTTGGGGTCGCCGCGCCTGGCCCAGGCGTCGCCCAGGTGAAACATGACGCCGGGCAGTGAATCCAGGTTCTGCCGGGGGTCCGTGTCGTGGCCGATCCAGGAGAGCAGCCAGTCGTGCAGTGTCTTGCGCTGTGCCGTCGGATCGGTGGGCAGCTGATTGCCGGTCAGTTCCGACATCCGGGCGATGTCGATGTTCGTGATGTGGTGGTAGAGCGACACCGCCAGGTCGAGCGGATGTCGGGCCGTCACGATGTATGTGACGCGAGGATCGATCGGGATCCCGTCCAACGGCGTGTGCGTCTTGATGAACCGGCGGTGTTGCTGCGCGGCGAGCAGCGCGAACACCTCGTCACGCGGCATGGTCAGGTGGTCCAGCCACGGCGACAATCGCCCCAGCGGAGCGGGCAGGTCGGGAGTCTGGAAGATCAGCAGCGCACAGATCATCTGCGTCCAGGTCGTACCGCTCCTGGACCGGGTGCTGATCACAATGTCGCCGTCCCGAAACGGGAACCCGTCCCAGCGACTGCTGTCGTCATCCAGCGAGTGGTAACGAAAGGGCGCCAACTACTCGCTCAGCCGCGCTCGTCAGTACGGATCAGCTCAGCCACCTCGACGCAGTCGCCCTGCGTGGTGGTGCTCTCGCTGCGACTGGACTTTCGCCAGGTCGTCATGAGAATCGCTCCATCGCTTCTACGATCAGATCCAACGAGGCGTTCTTGGGCAACGCGACGTCGCCGATGAGATCGAACCACACTCGGTAGGAATTTGTCTCGGTTGTGTCCTGTATGAGCCGCCCGCCGCCAGGGGCGATCGTGTAAACCGAATCCACTCCCCCGATGGTCATGATTTTGAAGGATCCGTCCCGACCAGCGTGGGCGCCGACGGACTGCGGCACCACTCGCACGCTGACGTGCGGACGTTTCGCCAACTCGATCAGATGGGCGAGTTGCTCGCACATGATCTCGGAAGAGCCGACCGGCTGGGTTATGACGCGCTCGTCGATGAGCGCCCACACCCAGGGCGGAGGAGTGCGGTTCAGGCATTGCTGTCTCTCGACTCGAGCCTTGGCGCCCGCTTCCGCCCCGTCAGTGCCCGCCGCGTCGAACATAGCGCGTGCGTAGCCTTCGGTCTGGAAGAGGCCGGGTATCCAGCCAAGATCCCAACTACGGAGTTCGCCAGCGTCGGCTTCCAGTTCCAAGTAGCTCGCGGACCAGCTGACGTCATGTCCGAGCTTGGCGAACTTGACGAGGCGACTGTAGAGACCGCCGGTGCGCCAGGCATCATCGATCTTGACCGCGTGCTTCTCCTGGAGCTTGGTTTTGCCGCATTCAACGTAGGCGACCAGAGATCGGTCCCGACCGATGACCTCACCAACGACGGCGAGAGATATGTCGCGTTCTTGGCGCTGTCTCCTGAGGTCGAAAGCGATTAAGTCCCACAGATTGCCGTCCGGGTCGAATCCGCTGCGGTAGCGCACCGTGACTCCTTTTGTTGAATCTCGCTAGCTCGCCTAGTCAACGTAGCCAGGCGAGGCGCATGCTGTCCGACGAACACGGAAAGTGGCGAGAGAAGAGCGATGGGTGACGAAAATGACCTTCGACGCATTTCAATTCGCGACGGACCTGCCGGGCGTCCGCACGGACCCGCTGGCCTCCATGACGCCCACTCCGGCGGTCCTCCGGCCGTCCTGGATCGCGCTGAACGTCAGCCGCGCATCGGTCGCCAAGGCCAGACGGTTCGCCGCCGACGTCATCGCGGACCACGTCACCGATCCCGGCCACGCGGACGACATCGTGCTGGTCGTCTCCGAACTCGTCACGAACGCCCGGCGCGCCGCCGCCGAGGTCCGCCGCTGGGAGCCCCACGACCTCCCCCTGCGACTCGGGATCCTCGCCACCGACCGCCACGTGCACCTCTACGTCACCGACCCCGACCCACGCCCCTTTTCGGCGAACCCCGCGCCGGCGAACGGCTGGGGCCTGGGGATCGTCGACACGTACGCCGCAGCCCGCTGGATCACCTACACCCAGATCGACAAAACCGTCCACGCTCTCATCCCCGCTCCCGGCGTCACCGTGACTACGGCCGAATTGGAATCGGCCCGTCGCGAGTGAAAGCGGACGTGGCTCGAGAGAAGCCAGGCCGGCGTCATCTCGACCGTACGCCGGTGCCCACGCCCCTCCAGGCTGATAATTTCGAACATATGTGTGGTCGTAGGGGGTGGAGTGTGGATATGCCAAGATCACTCTCGTACCCTGGCGACATGGACGGGGCCATGCACGGGGAACGAGCAGCGCTTGTCGCGCTGCTGCGCGCACGCCCCGGCGGCATGAGCTGGTCGGAGATCACTGCCGACGTGCTCGAGGCGGGCAGCGCCCTGCAGGTATGGGACGCGACCGTACCGGCGACGCTGATGGCTCTGCCAGGCGAAGACGATCCCCTAGGCTCAGCCGCCGAGGACATTGGCCGGTGGGCAAGCCAGGGGCATCGGCTGCTGACGATCCTCGATGCCGAATATCCCTCGCGGCTGCGCGGCATTCATCAGGCGCCGCCGGTGCTCTTCGCCCGCGGAACCCTGCTGCCCGATGAGGTCGCGGTGTCCGTCGTCGGCTCTCGCCAGGCATCCGACCGCGGGCTCCGCATCGCCGCCCACCTCGCACAAGAACTGGCCGCCCGCAATGTAACCGTCCTTGCGGGGCTGGCCCTCGGGATCGACACAGCCGCGCACCGCGCAGCTCTCGATGCCGATGGTCGCACCGTCGCCGTCATCGGTACGGGCATCAACAAGACATATCCGGCTGCGAATCGGGCGTTGCACGAGGAGATCGCATCACATGGCCTCCTGCTGTCACAGTTCTGGCCGGATGCTCCGCCCCAGAAATCCAACTTCCCGATGAGAAACGCCACCATGTCGGGCTACGGGATCGCCACAGTGGTGGTCGAAGCGGGTGAGCAGAGCGGCGCTCGTATCCAGGCGCGCTTGGCCGTGGAGCATGGCCGCCCGGTGATTCTCACCGAATTGGTCGTCGAGCGGAACGACTGGGCGAAGGCACTGGTCGGCCGTCCCGGCGTACATGTCGCCGAGCGACCCAGCGCCGTCCTGTCGGTCATCGAAGAATTGATCACGGAGGGTGCGCGGGTCGACGCCGAGTTGCTGAGACTGGTGTCCGCACAGACATGATCACTCCCGAGGCAGAAGCCCGTCTCCGGACTGCCCTCGTGTCGGCGGCAGGCGGTTACCTCCGGAATCCGCTACGCCAGGCCAACGTCACGTGCGCCGTCTGCACGACGCCGGTCGACGGTTTCAGGTGCTGCTTCTCCTGCAACGCGCACCGGGTCCACGCCGGGTTAGCAGATGCCGTCGCGCCGCTGACCTACGCCGTGGGTCTTCGCCAGTCCGGCTACATCATGCGGGGTTACAAGGCGAAGCCACCCGTCGAAGAGCACCGCCGCATCGTGGCGATGCTTCTAATCCTTGCCCTGTCCACGCACACAGGATGCGCCGGCGTCCTCCTCAACGCCCCGGTGACGCACTGGACGACCGTGCCCTCGTTGCCCGCGAGATCAGGAGAACACCCTCTCCACCAGTTGGTCAAAGGCACGGCGCCAGGAACGGAGATTCCCCTCGTCGCCTCGCCGAACGTCGCCGACCCCAGATCGGTGAACCCTGATCACTACACAGCTCACGGCCTCCTTCCCCGTGGTTCGCATGTGCTTGTGATGGACGACACCTGGGCGCGAGGCGGCCACGCTCAGTCGGCCGCGCTCGCCCTGCGGAGAGCGGGCGCCGCCCGGGTCTCAGTGCTCGTCGTCGCGCGATGGATCAACGAGGGCTTCGCCGACAACCGCAAATTCCTCGTCGACCTGGCAGACAGGGATTTCGACCCGCTGTTCTGCCCATGGACCGGGGAGACCTGCCCCGATTTCGAAGGCCGACATGACCGGGCGACCACCTACGTTTGAGGCCCGGAGGCTGGCAATCTTCTCGCCACCCCTTTCCCGAGCCGACTTGAGCGGCGGGGTACGTCATCCCTGCCCCCAGGCACCTCGCGCCATGGGCGTTTACTGAAACTGAACATCGTTGAGCTTCAATAAACGGCCCTGACAGCACAGCCTCGGCCCGCCCGAGCGATTCGCCTGAATTGCCGACATCCGTCCTGCGGCGGGCACACGCCGGGGCATGCGCGGACCCGCGTCGTGGGCTAGTCCTCCCGGGCCGGACGGAGCACCCGGCGCACGGCGCCGCGCAGCCACTGGTGGGCCCCGTCGGCGGTGTGGCGCGGGTGCCAGGCCATGCCGATCGTCAGTGGTGGCAGCGGCAGTGGGATTTCCAGCAGGCGCAGTCCCAGCGCGTGTGCCGCGTCGCTGAGTGGTGAAGGGGGCTCGCCCGGCAGCGCGGTCGGTACCAGGCAGACCACGTCGCCGACTGCGGCCAGCGCCATCGCCGCCAGGTGTCCGGGCAGGACGGTGCTGACCCGCCGGCTGAGCCCTTGCTCGGCCAAGGCCGCGTCCAGCGGGCCGGTGAAGCGGCCCCGGCGGCTGACCGCCACGTGCTCGGCCGCGGCCAGCCTCGCGGGTGTCAGGGTTCCTTCGGCGAGCGGGTGCCCGGCCCTGACGCCGGCCGCCATCCGCAGCGTGACCAGCTCTTCTACTCGGGTCTCCGGGTCGACGTGGTCGATGACCCCGATCTCCAGGTCGATCCGGCCCTCGCGCAGCGCGGGGCCCGCCTCCCACTCCTCGGCCAGCACCCGCAGCGAGACGCCCGGCGCCTGGCGCCGGGCCAGCCCGAGCAGACCCGGCGCCAGTGCCGTGCCGACGAGGTCCGCGGCCTGGACGGTGAAGGTGCGCCGCAGTGCGGCGGGGTCGATCCCGCCGCTCGGGGTGAGCAATGCCTCCAGCCGGCGTACCACCGCGGCGGCCTCGTCCCGCAGCGCCTCGGCGCGGGGTGTGGGCACCATCGCCTGTCCGGCCCGCACCAGTAGCGGGTCCTGGAGCACCCGGCGCAGCCGGGCCAGGGTGCGGCTCATCGCGGCGGGGGAGGTGCGCAGCCGCGCGGCGGCACGGGTGACGCTCTGCTCGGTCAGCAGGGCGTCGAGGGCGACGGCGAGGTTGGCGTCGAGGTTCGGGTCTGGGCTGCTCACCGACATTATTCCGTTTCGGGCAATGATTGGATGCTGAAGTTCCCATTGTGGCAATGCGGTTCGGGTCTGCACGCTGAAGGGGCTGTACCGATCCGACACCGACCGCGAGGTTTTCATGATCGTCATTACCGCCCCCACCGGGAACATCGGCCGGCGGCTGCTGTCGCTGCTGGTCGAGGCCGCGCCCGCGCGCGGAGAGGAGTTGCGCGTCGTGGTCCGCGATCCGGCCCGGCTCCCCGACGCCGTGCGCGGACGAGTCGAGGTGGTCACCGGCTCGCACAGCGACGCCGCGACCGTCGAGCGCGCCTTCGCCGGGGCCGATGCCGTTTTCTGGCTGGTGCCGCCGGACGCCTCGGCCCCGCCCGACGAGGTGTGGAGCGGCTTCACCCGCCCGGCCGCGCGGGCGTTCGCCGCCCACGGCGTCGGCCATGTCGTCGGCGTCTCGGCGCTCGGCCGCGGCACCCCGCAGGCCGCCCGGGCCGGGCTGGTCACCGCCTCCCTGGCCATGGACGACCTGATCGCCGACTCCGGCGTCGCCTACCGCGCCCTGGCCTGCCCGTCCTTCTTCGAGAACCTGCTGGAGGAGGCCGACTCGATCCGCGAGAACGGCGTCTTCACCGACACCGTCACCGCGGACCGTCCGGCCCCGCTGGTGGCCGTCGCCGACATCGCCGCGACGGCGGCCGGGCTGCTGCTGGACCGCTCCTGGACCGGCGTCGGGAGTGTTCCGGTGCTCGGCCCGCAGGACCTGTCGCCCAACGACCTGGCCGGCATCATGACCGAGGAGCTGGGCCGTCCGGTCCGCTACCGGCGCCGGCCGCTCGACGAGCTGCGGTCCACCCTGCTCGGCTACGGCCTCAACGAGGCGTTCGTCGAGGGCATCGTCGACATGAAGCGCGCCAAGGACCAGGGCCTGGACTCGGGCGTCGAGCGCTCGCCGGAGGCGGGCCCGGCCACCGGATTCACGGAATGGTGCGCGCAGACTCTCAAGCCCGCCGTCCTCGCCACACCGGAGGCAGTCGATGCCCACTGACCGAACCGCACCGCCGGTCACCGCGTTCATGCTGGGAAGCACCGGCCGGCAGTTCAGGTGGAACGGCGTACTGCGGCCGTAGGCACATTTGAGGCGCCGGCGATCTTCTAGACGCCCCCTGCCCGAGCCGGCTTAAGCCGCGGGGTACGGCGTCGGCGTTTCCAGTACGCCACGGTGACCGCTGCCAGCAGCGGTCCCCACAGCAGCAGCGGCACGTAGGCGGCGACGGCGAGCAGGCCCTTCCAGTCGTAGAGATTCAGCGGGAAGTCGGCGGCGAGCGGACGGCCGTGCACGTTACGCCCGAGGGATACGGCGGCCATCGCCGAGGTCCACATGAACGTAAGGATCCCCGCGCCGATGGAGGCCGGGATGACGGCGGCGAGTACCGGCACCTTCCGGCCGCGTAGGCCCGGTACCCAACGCGGGAAGACCTCCCCCCACGTGGAGATCAGCCCGACGGCGGTGAAGGCCAGGAGCTCCGAGAAGATCGAGAGTACGACGACGTAGAGCTCCATCGGCAGCCACGAAGGCAGCTCGCCGCTGCCCTGCTCGCCATGGGCGATCGGCGCGTGGAAGGTGACGGCCGCCACCCGCCAGAGGCTGGACGGCAGCACGGTGAACGGGATGGCGTAGGCGGCGATCCGTGCCCAGCGCGGCACCCCTGCCACGGAAGCATGAGCGGCCGCCCAGGCGGCGCGCAGCCGCGTCCCCCAAGACGCTTGGCTGAGAGTGGTCATCCGGTCGGTCCCCTTCGGTGGCGGCTGTCCATCGATTCCGAAGATCGCAGTCCGCACGGCCGTACTCGTCACCGACGAAGGGGAGCCGGGTCCCCCGCCCGGGGGAGATCGCGAGCAACCCGGCATGCGGGCTCGCCGGCTCGTACGGTCAGGTCGGGATCTGGCGGAGTATCTCGGCGAAGGCGCGGACGCGTGCCGTGTGGCCGCTGCGCGGCCAGATCAGTCCGTACTCGATGGGTGGCGCGTCGCGGAACGGGACGAAGACGATGCCGGGGCGTCCGTTGTACTGCGCGGCGCGCAGGGCGGCGGGCGAGACTCCACGGCCCGTGGCGACGAGTGAGAGGACCTCGGCCCAGTAGACGGCGGAGGCGCTGCGGGCGATGGCTCGTCCCTCGGGTGTCTCGCGCGGATAGTGGTGGTCGAGCCAGTAGTCCGGGATGGCGCCCGACATGGCCACCAGCGAGGTGCGGGCGAGGTCCTCCAGGAACACCGACTCGCGACGGGCGAAAGGATGGCGCGCGGGGACGATGAGAGCGCGCGGTTCTGAAAAGATCACCGGGCCGGCGACCAGGTCCGGTTCGCGCACGGGGAACTCGGTGAGCTGCAGGTCCAGTTCACCCGCGCGCATCGGCCCGAACGGGTCGGTGAGCTGAACCTCCTGGACCTGTACGGCGCAGTCGGGGTGGCGGCGGCGGAAAACATCGGCGGCTTCGAGCACCGCGTCGCCCGCCCACTGCGAGGAGAAGCCGACGCGCAGCGTCCCCGTCACGCCCTTGCCGTACGCGATCGTCCGGGCCACCGCCTCCTGGATCTGCCGGTAGGCCGGGGCCAGGTCGTCGTGGAGGCGCTGCCCGGCCGGGGTCAGCGCGACCCGGCGGCTCGTACGGTCGAACAGCGTCACGCCCAGGCGTCGTTCGAGTTGCTTGATGATCTGGCTGACCCGGCCCTGGGCCAGCCCGAGCCGTTCCGCGGCGCGCCGGAATTGGAGCTCCTCGGCCAGCGTCAGGAACGCCTCGATCTCGTGCCGCTCCATCACCGCGAGCCATCCCCTCCATCGGTGAGTCGCGCGCACCGATCGGTGAGAACAACGATCTCGTTCCGGCTCGCCGCACACCCGATCGTTGGACCATGCGATCTGCCAATGAACTGTACGACTACAGCCCCATCACCGAGCGCTCTCCGATCAGCTGGCCCGGCGGCGCGAGGGTCGCCGTCTACGTCGGACTCAACGTCGAGCACTTCCTGGTCGACCGCCCCTCCACCAGCATCTGGCCCGGGACCGCCGAGCTGGTTCCCGACGCGCTCAACTACGGCTGGCGCGACTACGGCCCCCGCGTCGGCATCTGGCGTGTCCTGGAGAGCCTCGACCGGCACGGTGTCCGGGCCAGCGTGCTGCTGAACTCCGACGTCGTCCACCACTACCCGCAGATCGTCAAGGCCGGCGTGGAGCGGGACTGGGTGTGGCTCGCGCACGGGCGGACCAACTCGATCCTGCACACCGGCATGACGCGCGACGAGGAACGCGCCGTGCTCTCCGAGGTCGTCGACACCATCGCCGGGGCGACCGGCCGTCGGCCGCGCGGCTGGATGGGACCGGGACTGACCGAGACGTTCGACACCCCGGCCCTGCTCGCCGAACTCGGCCTCACGTACGTGCTGGACTGGACCAACGACGACCAGCCCTACCCGTTGAACGTGCCCGGGATGATCAGTGTCCCGTACACCGTGGAGCTGAACGACCTGGGCCTCTTCGGCAAGGGCACCACCGGACCGGAGTTCGTCCAGGTGGTGCGGGACCAGTACGAGCAGCTGCGCGCGGACTCACAGGACAGCGGCCGGGTGATGGCGCTGGCCCTGCACCCGTTCGTGATCGGCCAGGCGTTCCGCGCGAAGTACCTCGACCAGGCGCTGGCCTACCTCGCCGCACAGCCCGACGTGTGGCTGACCACCAGCGACGAGATCGCCGAGCACTACCGGACCACGATGCCCCAGCACACCTGACGAGCTCCGAACCTACGACTCCCGCAGGGACCGGAAGAACGCGCGTATCTGTTCGGCGACCGTCTCGGGCTCCTCCAGCGGCATGAAGTGCCCGCCGGCATCGGCGTCACGCCACTGCCGGATGTCGGTGTAGCTGCGCTCCGCGAGCTCCCGCGGGTAGGTGGCGTCCTCGGTGCTGAGGGTGACGGCCGTCGGTACGTGGATCAGCGGTCGCGGCGGGTTGAGCGGGTAGTCGTGATACGTGCGGAACGAGGTGCCGATCGAACCGGTCGCCCAGTAGAGCGTGACGATGGTGAGGAGCAGGTCCTTGGAGAACCGCGACTCGACGTCGCCGCCACAGTCGCCCCACGCGCGGTATTTGTCGACGATCCAGGCGGCCAGGCCCGCCGGGGAGTCGAGCAGGGCCGCGGTGAGCGTGTCGGGGCGGGTGATCTGCATGGCGCTGTAGCCGCCGTCCTCCTCGTCCTCGACGGCCCGCAGATCCAGATAGGCCTGTTCGGCCGCTGAGAGCGGCCGCTGCGGGTCGGGCTCGGTGGGCAGCTTCGGGTGGATCGTGTGGATGCCGATCAGCCGGTCGGCATGCTCGATCGCCAGCCAGTTGGTGACATCGGCGCCGATGTCACCACCGTGGGCGCCGAACCGCTCGTACCCCAGCTCGGACATCAGCCTGACCCACAGCCCGGCGATGAGCGGACGGGTGATCGGGCCCTCTGGGGTCCCGGAGAACAGGTGCCCCGGCAGCGAGGGAATGACCACGTCGAACGCGTTGCCTGGATCCGCGCCGTGGCGGCCCGGGTCGGTGAGCAACGGCACCAGCGGCAGCATTTCCACGAAGCTGCTGGGCCAGCCGTGGGTCAACACGAGCGCCGGCGGCGGAGCCGCGCCCGGAGCGCGCACTCCCCTGACGTGGACATAGTGGACGGGCGTGCCGTCGATGTCGGCCAGCCGATGGGGCAGTGCGTTGAGTTCTGCTTCACGCGCTCGCCAGTCGAAGCCGCGCGCCCAGTAGTCCACCAGCTCCCGCAGATAGTGCGGATCGGTGCCCGCCGCCCACGGTGCGCCCGGGGTCGGCTCGGCGAACCGGGTGCGATCCAGGCGGTGGCGAAGGTCATCGAGGACCTCCTGCGCGATGGCGATCGTGAACGGCTCGTGTGTCATGTGCTCAGCATGGTCCGGAGCGGTGACAGATCACCGGCCGTGGAACGGGCCACTCGGCTGACCCGTGCCGTGACTGAAAGTCGGAAACGGACCAAACACTCAGCACCACCCAAAGAGTCCGAAAAGCGGTTATTGTCCCGGTCACCCCGCCGTGTGGATCGCTGTGTCGCTGATGCCTCTCGGTAACGCCAAGGAGTGCCCGATGACGAACCCGTCGTCCCAGGATCCGCTCGCCGGATCCCGGATCCCGCTGTACGGGCCGGAGTTCCAGCGGAAGTCCGCTGACCTCTATGCCGAGATGCGGCGCGCGCACGGCCCGGTGGCTCCGGTCCTGCTCGACGGCGACGTGCCCGCGTGGTTGGTGCTGGGCTACCGCGAGGTGCAGTACGTCACGGGGAATCCGCAGATCTTCGGGCGCGACTCACGGCGCTGGAACGCCTGGGATCGGGTCCCGGCCGACTGGCCGCTGCTCCCGCTCATCGGCTACCAGCCCACCATGATGTTCACCGAGGGCGCCGAGCATGAGCGGCGTTCCGGGGCGCTCGACGCCGCGCTCGCCGATGTCGACCAGTTCACCTTGCGGACGGAGGCCCAGCAGGTCGCCGATCGGCTCATCGACGCGTTCGCCGGGAGCGGTGAGGCCGACCTGATCGCGCAGTACGCCGATGGAGTGCCGCTGCCCGTCGTGGCCCGGATGATCGGCGTGCCGGAGGCGGAGACCGCCGACCTGGTCCGTGAGGTCTATACGACGCACGCCGCGGGCGAGGGCGCGAACGAGGCCTACGGGCGCGTCCGCGAGAAGGTGCAACGGCTGGTGCGGTTCCGACGGGAGAACCCCGCCTCCGATGTCACGTCACGGCTGCTGGCGCACCCGGCCGGGCTCACCGACGAGGAGATCGCCGAGGATCTGCTCCACCTGATGAACGCCGGGCAGTTGCCCACCGCGTACTGGATCGGCAACACCCTGCGGCTGCTGCTCACCGACGACCGCTTCGGGACGACCTTGTTCGGCGGACGCCGGAGCGTCGGCCAGGCACTCAACGAGGTGCTCTGGGAGGACACGCCGACCCAGAACTTCCCGGGCCGGTTCGCCGCCTGCGACGTCCAGTTGGGCGGCCGGCAACTCCGCAAGGGCGACCTGCTCATCCTCGGCCTGGCCGCGGCCAACCATGACCCGCTCGTACGGATGGACCCCCTGACCTCGATCGGCAACCAGGCGTACATGTCGTTCAGCCATGGCTCGCACCGGTGCCCGTACGCGGCCCAGCAGATCGCCGAGGTCATCGCCGAGGCCGCGATCGAGGTCCTGCTCGACCGGCTCCCGGACGTGTTCCTCACGGTGCCGGCCGATGCGCTGACCTGGCGGCCGTCGCCGCTGTTCCGCGGCCTGTCGGCACTCCCGGCGAGGTTCACCCCGGCCTGAGGGCCCGGCGGTCACGCGTGTTCGAGGGCGCGTTCCTCGGGGCGTACGGGTGGCGGGGGCGGACGGCGGCGGCCCGGGAACCACCAGTTGGCGTGGCCGAGGAGGCTCATCAGGGCCGGGACCAGCACGAGGCGGACGACCGTGGCGTCCACGGCGACCGCGGCGGCCAGGCCGAGGCCCATCATCTTGACCATCGAGTCCGGCTGCGGCAGGAAGCTCAGGAACACGCAGATCATGATGAGCGCGGCCGAGGTGATGAGCCGGGCGGTCGAGGCGATGCCGGTGACGACGCTGCCGTGCGGGTCGCCGGTGCGGAGGTACTCCTCGCGGATCCGGGACAGCAGGAAGACCTCGTAGTCCATCGACAGGCCGAACAGCAGCGCGAACATGAACAGCGGCACGAACGACACGATCGGCGTCGGCTGGTCGAGACCGATCAGGTCGATGCCCCAGCCCCACTGGAAGACGGCCACCACCACGCCGTACGCCGCGCCGATGGACAGCATGTTCATCAGCGCGGCCTTGATCGGCACGATGATCGAGCGGAACGCGATGACGAGCAGCACCAGCGCGACCACGACGACGATGATCATGACGTACGGCATGCGCTGCTTGACGATCGTCGCCATGTCGATGATCGCCGGCGACGCCCCGCCCAGGTAGGCGCGTGCTCCCGGATGGCGGGCCACGGTCGGCGGGATCACCGACGTCCGCAGCCGCCGTACGAGGTCGGCGGTCGCGGCGGCCTGCGGCGGCGTGGTGGGCGCGACCTGGATCGTGACGCTGTCGCCGATGACGACCGGGTCGTCGACGGAGGCGACGCCGGGCGCCTTCTGAAGGCCGCGCCGCAGGTCATCGCCCAGGCGGCGGGCCTCCGGGTTCGGCGTCGGCTTGTCGTCCGGGCTGACGGCCAGCCGTCCGCCCGGCTCCTGGCGCAGGGCCGTCCAGCCCTTGGCGGTCCTGGTGTTCTCGTCCGCCTGCGGCGGACGCGCGGGGCTCGGGACGGTGGCGACGACCACGAACGGGCTGTACCAGCCGGGTCCGAACTCCTTCGCCGTCACGTCGTACGCACGACGGGCGCTGGTGGAGTGCGGCAGTGTGCTGTCGGACATGATGCCGAAGCGCAGGCTGAGCACCGGTAGCGCGAGGAAGAGCAGCACGAGCGTCGCCGCGATCGCGTACGGCCAGGCGTGCCGGTCGACGTGGCGGCCCCAGCGCTCCCAGCGGTGCGTCGAGCGGTCGGGCCGGATGCGGGGCAGCCGGTAGCGGTCGATGTTCGTGCCGAGGACGCCGAGCACGGCGGGGAGCAGCGTGAGAGCCGCTGTGACCATGAAGGCCACGGCCGTCGCCGTCGCGAGTCCGATGATGCCGACGAAGGTGATGCCGGAGAACCACAGGCCGCAGATCGCGAACAGGACCGTGCCGCCCGCGAACACGACGGCGTGCCCGGAGGTCGCCAGCGCCTCGCCGACCGACTCCTCCACGCCCATGCCCTCGGCGAGTTGTTGCCGGTGGCGTGTGACGACGAACAGCGCGTAGTCGATGCCCGCGCCGAGGCCGAGCATGGCCGCGACCATGGGCGCGGTCGGGTGGACCTGCCAGATCGACGCGCCGACATGGATGAGGGAGTACGCCACCGCCATCGCGCACAGGGACACGACGATCGGCACGCCGGCCGCGAGGAACGACCCGAACGCGGCCAGCAGCACGCCGAGGGCGAGGACGACGCCGATGCCCTCCTTGGGACCCGCCTTCGGCTGGTTGAGAATCGTCGTGACGATGCCGCCGAATTCCACCTCGACGCCGGCCTGCCGGGCCGGCTCCGTCGCCTCTTCGAGGGCGTGCAGGTCGTCCAGGGAGAGGTCGCGGGCGGTGCCCTTGAAGTGCGCGACGGCGACGACGGCGTTCGCGCCCTTGGTGCCGCCGGTGCCGCCGTAGGGGTTCTCCGCCATGGCGACGCGGGGCAGCGTGCCGACCTGCTGGATGGCCTTTCCGACCTGGAGCGCGACGCGCCAGTCGGACATGGAGACGCCCTGTTGCGGGTGGAAGACGATCGTGGCCGTCGGCCCGGTGACCTCGGCGAAGTTCTTGCGGAGCAGGTCGATGGAGCGCTGGGTCTCGGTGCCGGGGAGGCGATCCTGCTGCACGAAGGTGCCGCCCCGGGCGGCTCCGAGGACTCCGGTGCCGACCGCGACGGCGAGCCAGACCAGGATCACCCACCGCGCGTGGCGGGCACAGAACCGCCCCAGTCTCCCCAGAATCCCCGACATAGCCACAGAACAGCACGAGAGGTGAAACTTTGCAACGCCTGCAAAGTCGCAGCGACTGTATATATTGGTGAGATGGATCACATGGGCCTGCGGGAGCGGAAGAAGCTGAAGACCCGGCGGGCGATCGCGGAAGCCGCCCTCCGCCTGTTCGCCGAGCGCGGCTACGAGGAGACGACGATCGCGGACATCACCGAGGCCGCCGACGTGTCCCCGCGGACGTTCTTCAGCTACTTCCCGTCCAAGGAGGACGTCGTCTTCGCGGAGATCGACGAGCGCCTGGCCGAGGTACGGGAGGGCGTCGCGCGCCGGCCCGCGGGCGAGACTCCCCTGGAGTCCATGCGCCGCATCGTCTTCGAGATGAGCGACGCGATCGCCGCCGCACACGGGGAGTACGGCGCGGTCCAGATCCAGCTCATCCTCGAGCGTCCCTCCCTCCAGGCGCGGGCCCTCAAGCGGATGCACGACCTCGAGCAGCACGTCGTCGAACGGCTGACCGAGCTCTCCCCGGACATCGGCGAGATCGACGCCATCGTGATCGCCGGTGCGCTCGTCGGCGGCATGAACGCCGTCATCGCCCACTGCCGCGCCCAGGGATACGACCCGGAGGCCACCCGCGAGGCGGTCGACCGCGCCCTGGCCATCGTCGAGCACGGCCTCGGGTCCGTCCCCGCCCTCACCCGGCCCGTGCCGTGAAGCGAGCCACGGACTCTGGCACGTTGAAAATCGATCTAATGCGCGGTGTTCCGCCTCGTCAGCGCACCCTCGAACGGATTCGAACAGGGTCGAACAGCCTCAGTCTTGCCCCACGGCACGGCGCTTCTATAGATCTAGTGGCGTCAACCGAACAAGGGCTCAATATCGACGCGGAGGGCTGTCAATGCTGCGGATCCACTTCGAGCCAGAGGATCTCGCCCGCACCACCGTTGCCCCATCGGCGGACGTGCTCTGGGAAATCCTGCTGAGTCTGCACGCGATCCAGGAACGCAACGAGGAAATCGCGTTGGACGGATGGCGGCGGCGCACCCGTCCCCTGATGCCACAATCACTTTCCCCGCTATTCGAGATCGCGCCACCGCGTGGCTACTCCGCCGACTTCATCACCCCCACGCGCGGAACGGCCACCCTGAATGAGGGACTACAGAAGGTCCTGGCCACCACCCCGGATCAGCTGGCCCGCGACTTCACCGAATTCGCACGGCACGGCCGTAAGCCCTACATCGCGCGGTCGCTCGATACCACGGCGGCCGTCCGGCGAGTGGCCCACGACCTGCAGAGGTTCTTCACCCTCGCGCTGGCGCCCCACTGGAGGCAGATCACGCGCGACATCGAGGCCGAGCGCCTGCGCCTCGTCCAGACGCTGGCCGACCACGGCGTGGAACGCGCCTTGGGCACGCTCCACCCGCACGCCCGCTGGGAGCACCCGGTGCTTCAGGTCGACGACTACGTCGACCAGGACATCACCTTGAACGGACGCGGCCTGGTCCTCCTCCCGTCGTTCTTCTGCCGCCACCACCCGATCACCCTCCGGGATCCCGAGCGGCCGCCCCTGCTCGTCTTTCCCGTCAGCCGACGCACGTGGCTGGAGAAGGTCGACACCGACGAGGAGACTCGCGGGGAGCCCCTGGAAGGACTGCTCGGCCGCACGCGGACCACCGTGCTCAAGACGAGCATGGCCGGGTGCAGTACGACGGACATCGCCAAGGCCGCCGGCATCTCCCCCGCCTCGGTGAGCCATCACACCAAGGTGCTCCGGGAGGCCGGCCTCATCACCACCCGACGCGACGGCTACTCCGTCTGCCACGAGATCACAGATCTCGGGCTGACCCTGCTTACGTCGTCCCCAGGAGCGCCGATCAGCCGGCAGCGCCCTATGGTGTCCGAACGGTTGAGCCGACAGGCAATGTGATCGGCGTCAATGCCATGTGAACGATCGCCAAGTGAATCAGGCACCTATAGGAAAGCGGGGCTGTCCGAGGTGTCCGGACAGCCCCGCTCACGTTTCTGAAATGAGCCACGGTGCCGGGCGGTCTCAGGGATCTCCACGGCCGCCCGTCGACCGAGGGCCTTACGGCCTGACCGCCACGTGCACGTGGTCCCGGTGGCAAGTCGTGGCGCCGGAGTGCTTCTTGCAATGCTTGTCCGGGTGGCCGAGCCAGTTGCCGTTCGGCGAGTAGATGATGCCCTGCCAGATGACGTGGTCGATGGAGTACTTGGCGTGGTTCTTCACCAGCCACTTCATCATCTTCGTGCCGTGAGTCTTGTCGTCCTTCTTAGCCTTTTCGCCGATCTTTCCGTAGACGAGACCGTGTTCGCCTTCTTGTACAGCGTGCACATCTTCTTCGTGACCTTGCCGGCCTTACCGCAACTGACCAGCTTGGCCGAGGTGGAGGCATCGGCCATCGGGGCCGCGGCGATCATCGCCGTCGAGGCGATCGAGGCCGCGCCGAGCAGCCCCACGATCTGCTTACGCATTGATTCCTCCCTGGAATCGTCATGGTCCGAGCGCGACCGAGTCCAACCGAGACCAAAAGCGAGCCTTTCAGCCTTCGCGAAACTCGGCCCCGCCGCGATGTCCCGCGCACTCCAGAGCCTGGCGAATCACAGCGAATAGCGACAATGCTTTAGATCGTGATCAAAAACAACACTCCAAAGAGCCTGCGGAACCTCCTTTCGTACCGGCACGCCCCTCTGACTTCGATCCCTTTTACGCCTGCTCGAAACTCTTGTGGGTCGACTCAGGACTCCGCAACGCTCTTCACTGTTCGCCCCTCCCGAGACGAAACGGGGAACGATGAAGCCCTCCATCAAAACGCTCATCCCCATCCAGTTGGCGGCCGTGGCACTGGTCGGCGTCGCCGGCGCGAGCACCGCGAACGCCGCGAGCCACCGCACCAACGTCACGACGCCGACGGACCAGGCGTCCATCGACGCTGCCAGTAAATGCAAGACTCCCCAACCCAAGAAAGATCTGCATCTGACGCGCGCACAGATCGTCGCGCGCGGCAAGACCTGGATCGGCAAGGTCTGGTACTCGAAGAAGAAGTGGCACTGCGACAGCAAGGGTTCCTACCGGCAGGACTGCTCCGGGTTCGTGTCGATGGCGTGGGGTCTGCGCAGCAACCAGGAATGGACCGGCACCCTGATCGGCAAGCGGTACAGCTCGCCCATCAAGAACTGGAAGAAGAAAATCCTGCCGGGCGACGCGGTCACCCATAACCCGGAGAGCGAGGCCGGTCACGTGGCTCTCGTCGAAAAGCGGACGTCGAAGGGTGTCTGGGTCCTCCAGGAGAACCAAACGGGCACCAAGGCCAACCGGGCCTTCAAGTCCTGGAAGCAGCTGAAGGCCGGCGGGTACTACGGCATCCGCTACAAGCACGTGAAGTAAGCGGCTCAGCATGGCGGGGCTGCCCGGAGTATCCGGGCAGCCCCGCCTTCGTCGACCTGCCCCAACAGGCCACTTGACGCGGTCGTACGAGGTAAGTTCTCTTCCGTGTCTTTGGAGAGTTCCGCCCCGGTTCCTCATGACGCGCACACTGCTACGGATTTCGTCGCACAGCTACGGCGGCTCAAGGCATGGTCCGGCCTGACCTACCGTGAGCTGGAGAAAGAGGCGGCGAAGCACGGATACGTCCTGCCGCACAGCACGATCGCCTCCGCTCTCAAACGTGAGTCGCTCCCCCGGGAAGAGCTGGTCAAGGGATTCGTAAGGGCGTGTGGCTGTCTTGACGAGACGGTCGCGGCATGGGTGGCGGTCCGACGCGCCCTCGCCGTCGGCGCCCACTCCGACTCCCGCCCCACGGCGGAGCCGTCCCCACTCGCCGACGACACGGGACCATCCCCGGTCGCGCCCGATGCTCCCGCCGAGGACGCCGCCCGGCGTCCCGGCGAACCAGCGGCAGTCCCTCCCGACGACGCCCGGCTCACCGGCCGACCACAGGCGCTCTCTCCCGACGACATCCGGCCGCCCGGCGAAGCACCGGCGGTCGCCTCTGACGACGCCGCCAGGTTCCCCGAAGAACTCTCGGCGGCTCCGGCCGGCGCCTCGCGGCCTCGTCCGACCGCGCACCCGGACGCGGCCGCCTCGGAGCCCGACGCGGACCCGGCCAGGCGCACGGACGGCGCCCTGGTCCGCTCGCGACCCGCCGGGCGGCGCACGGGTCCGCTGGCCCGCGTCGGCGTGCTCGCGTCGAGTCTCCTGGTCCTCGTGATCAGTGCCTCGTCGCGCGCCATACCGGACGAGCCACCGCGTCCCTCGGCCCGCACCGTCGCGCCGGCGGCGCCACCGCCGCCGACGCCGGTCGGCTGGTGGCGATTCGAGGAGACCGGCGGGCGGACCGCGCTGGATGCCTCCGGCCACGGCATGAACCTGCGGATCAGCGGCGACGCCACCCGTACGACGGCGCCGCCCGGCCATGCGCTCAGCCTCGGCGGGAACGGTCACGCGGTCGCCCGCGGACCCGTCATCCGTACCGACGCGCCCTTCACGATCACGGCGTGGGCGCTCCTGGAGGACCCCAGCCGTTCCGGCACGGTGGTCGCCGTGCACGAAGAGGGTGCCGCGCCCGACGTGGTTCTGCTCGCCTACGACGCGGAGCACACCGACTGGGCCTTCATGGTCCCCGACCGCGGCAGCGGATGGGCGAACGGCGACGACACCGCCTTCGGCGGTCGCCGCCCCGCCCCAGGGCGGTGGACGCATCTCGCGGCGGTCTTCGATCCCGCCGAACGGCAGCTCTGCCTCTATGTGGACGGCGAGCGCGGCTCCTGCCGGAAACGTACGACCATCACCCGCGCGAGCGGCCCGCTCGACATCGGCCGCGCCCTGTTCAAGGGCTCGCTGATCGACGGCTGGCAGGGCGCCGTCGACGACGTCCGCGTGTTCGGCGTGCCCCTGTCGCGAAGACAGGTCCGGCAGGTCGCCGCCCAACGATCCTGACGCACACCGACGGAGCCCCGCGCATGACCACGAACCTCCGGTGAAAGCCCGACGGTGGAACTCTCGCGCAGCGGCGACCGCCGGGCAACGGTTCAGAGCGTGGTCGAATCCCCAGGGCGGCGACCGCTCAGTCGAGGATCTTGACGCGGACGCGCCGGAAGCCTCGGCCCTTGTTCTCGATCTTGGCGACCTGGAGACGGCCGACCTGCCGGGTGGACGCGACGTGGGTGCCGCCGTCGGCCTGGGTGTCCAGCCCGACGATGTCGACGATGCGGACGTCCTCCACCTCCGGCGGTACCAGATTGGTCGCCGTCCGGATGATGTCGGGGATCGCGAACGCCTCGGCGCGCGGCAAGGTCTTGACGTCGATGCGCCGGTCCGCCTGGATCTCGGTGTTGCAGGCGGCCTCGACGGCCTCCTTGAACCCGGCCGGGACCTCGGGGAGGTTGAAATCCATCCTTGCGGCCCCGGGCTCCATGTTTCCGCCCGTGACGAGACATCCGTAGTCGCGGAAGACGACGCCGCACAGGATGTGCAGACCGGAGTGGGTCCGCATCAGGCTCGTCCGCCGCTCATCCTCGACCGCACCGCGCACGGCCGTGCCGACCGGCGGAATCGGGTCGTCCTCGTGGGGAAGGAGGTGAAGATCGTCGCCCTTGCGGACGCCGACGATCCGCGTCTGCACGCCCTGCCAGAGCAAAACCCCGTGATCCGGCGGCTGGCCGCCTCCACCCGGATAAAATGCCGAGCGGTCGAGGACGATCCCCCCGGGTCCCGAATCGAGCACGACCGCTTCCCACTCGCGCAGCGTCTGGTCGGTCAGCTCAAGCCGCTGCGTCCGGTGCGTGGTCGTCATGGAGATCAGCTTAGGACGTCCATTTCGGGCGCCGACCTCAAGGAGCGGGATTGAGACGACGCGCCGTACGTTGTGTCGCCACGGCCGTCGCCCTCCTCGCGCTCGCGGGCTGCGGCGGTACGGAACGCCGGGCGCGCGCCGACGGCCCGTCCCGCGCGCCGAAACAGCACGCGGCGCACGCGCCCGTCGTCATGTTCCTGGGCGACAGCTACACCGCCGGCAAGGTGGGACAGATACCGGAGCAGACGTACGCCGCCGAGACCGCCCGGACCCTGGGCTGGCAGGTCATCATCGGCGGCTACCGGCAGACCGGGTTCATCGCCAAGGGCAAGGTCGGCAAGGACTTCGCGCGGCTGTTCACCGAGCAGCTCGCCTGGCGCCCGGCACCCGACCTGGTGATCGTCTCTGGCGGCCACAACGACCGGCGGCATCCGGCGGCGGACGTCGGCGAGGCGGCCCGGCAGCTGCTGGGCACGGTGCACCAGCGCTGGGCGACGGCGCGGCTCCTCCTCATCGGCCCGATGTGGGGCGGCGGCAGCCCGCCCAAGGAGGTCACGGCCATCCGGGACGCCCTGGGCAGCGTCGCCGCGGAGTCGAAGGTGCCGTACATCGACCCACTGAGCGAACAGTGGATCACCGGCGACCACGACCTGGGCACCGGCAACGCACCGCAGTACATCCTGCCCGACGGCACCCACCCCACCGCCGCGGGCGCCCGTCACATCGCCGACCGGCTCGTCGCCGACCTTCGCAAACGGGGGCTCGACCGGCCCTGACCGGCCGGCGGCTCACCAGGGGCCGTACGGGCCCGAGGAGGACGAGCCGCCGCGGCCGTACTGCCGCACAGCGGGCCGCACGTCGGCGAGGTAGACGGCGGCGGCGATGAAGCCGATGACCGGCAGCATCTGGATGATCGAGACGAACCTGACCGCGCCGGCCAGGCCGAACAACAGCGCGACCCCAAGGATGATCAGCCACAGCTGTTTCGTGAGCTTCCCCGCGGCCGAGTAGGCCCCCGCCGGCCGACGTACGGCGTCGACGAACGCCCAGACCTCGACGATGAAGGCGGCGATGGCCACGACCCAGAAAAGATTGCCGACAAAACTCTGGGCTGGACCTAGCACGATCAACCCCCTGTACCAGGGCGGCGTCGTACGAGCGCCGCGTCGAATGTCATCACGTACGGCCCCAGCGTATGCGTTCCGTCGGGGTCGTGCCGATGGTCGCGGCCGGAAATACGGGAGCCCGGGCGGATACATCCGCCCGGGCTCCCGGCACACGCACGCTCCCGATGGTCAGTTGCCGACCGTCTTGGAAGCGTCGGTCGCGGCCTTGCCGGCCGTCCTGGTGGTCTCCTTGGCGGAGCCGGCGGCCGTCTTGGCCTTACGGACCGTGGACTTGGCGGACTCCTCCAGCTGCTGCGTGGACTTCTGCCGCTCGCCCCGGCTCACGATCTTCTTCCCGCGCTCGGCGAGCTCGTCGACGACCTCGGCGGCCCGGCCGCCGACCCGGGCCGCGTAGCCGAGCGCGACGCCGCCCAGGTCCTTCGGGTCCGTCCGCTCCTGGAGGCGGTTGATCCGCTCCGGCACCTCGCGGATCTTCTCGACGGCGAGGTCGCCGGCGCCCGCGGCGACGTAGAAGGCCTTGGAGTCGCGCAGCTTATCGGTGATGTTCGGCATGTCTGGGTTCACCCTTCGGTTGATGAGGTGGCTTCGGTGGCGGCTTTCCCACTGGACTCGTTCTCCCGGCGGAACGACTCGTAGATGTCGAGCAGCACCTGCTTCTGGCGTTCCGACAGGTCCGCGTCCGCCCTGATCGCGGCCTGGACGTCCGTGTCGGCCTCTCGCTCGTCGAGGATCCCTGCTTGCACGTACAGGGCTTCGGCGGAGATGCGCAGACCCTTGGCGATCTGCTGCAGGATCTCCGCGCTCGGCTTGCGCAGCCCACGCTCGATCTGGCTGAGGTAGGGGTTCGAAACGCCCGTGACCTCGGCCAGCTGGCGCAGCGAGACCTTGGCCCGCTTGCGCTGCTCTTTGATGTACTCCCCGATGGAGCCGACTTTGGAAGTCGCCATGTATCCACTGTGCGCCGCCGTGCTTGCTATTGCAAGCGCAGTTGCAAGCACTTCGCGGTGAAACGAGTCACATCGCGAGTTCGCCGTGCGCCAGAGGGCTTGACGGCGCGGCGGAGACGGTCCCCGGCCGGGGCCGGGGACCGGTCAGTTCACCGAGCCGGACGGGGCCGCCCAGGTGTTGCAGGCCGACGTGGTGCCGCGGTTGTAGCCGATCTGGACCCAGCCGCGGTAGTGCGCGTCCGTGCCGTGGTCCCGCTCGTCGAGAGGGCGCCCGTCGTCACCGCGCTCGTACGAGTCCTTCAGGGCCATCGCCCACTGGTCGGGCGTGACGGGGAACGTCGAGCGCACCGAGCCCAGGAACAGCCCGGACAGGCACTGGGCCTGCAGTTCGCTGCGCTTGGTGACGGCGTTGCGGGCCGTGGTGCTCGTCGCCTCGGACCTCGCCTGCTGGGCGTACTGGAGGATGCCGGACTGGTCCTGGATCGCGTGGCCGTACTCGTGGGCGATCTCCCGGGCGTACGCCACGTTGTAGCGCACCGGCAGGCCGCCCGCCGCCTTCTGGGCGTCGGTGACGCCGATGTACATCGACTGGTTGGACGGGCAGTAGAACGCGGCGACGCCCGGCGATGGGTAGGTCCCGCAGGGGCTCTGGCCCCCCGTGGACCAGAACACCCGGTGCGGCGCGGTGAACCGCATGCCGGCGTGCGCGAAGCCCTGGCCCCAGGCGTGGTCCAGGCAGTCGGTCGTCCCGTCGAGGAACAGCCGGAACGACCGCGAGTCGCCCTGGGTGATCTGCCGGCCCTGGCAACCGTCCGAGGGCAGCCGGCCGACCTTGTACAGCGTGCTGGTCGCGGCGTTCTGGCCCGGTGCGGAGGGTGCGCTGACCGGCGGCCGGTTCGGCGTGTACCCCGGCCTGGTGATCACCTTCGAGGCCACCGCGCCGACCACCCCGATGATGGCGAGGAGGCCGAGCACGCCGATGCCGCGCACGCCTCCGCCGCTCCGCCGCCGGGGCGGTGGCCGGTAGCCGTAACCGGGACCCGCGTAGTGAGGCCCGCCCTGCCCGGGGCCGTACGGCGGCCGGGGCGGCGGACCCTGCGGCGGACCGTACGAAGGACCGTAGCCCTGCGGCGCGCCATATCCCTGGCCGTATCCCTGGGACTGGCCATATCCCTGGCCTTGTCCCTGGGGCCGGCCGTATCCCTGGCCATATCCCTGGCCCTGGCCCGGAGGCGGGCCGTATCCCCGACCGTGTCCCTGGGGCGGGGGTCCCCATGAGCCCGGTCCAGCCATTCACTCTCCTCCTGTCAGGAAACGTCCGCGGGGGTGGCCGTCCACGTGTTGCAGGACGACAGGACGCGCTGCGTGTAGCCGCGGGCCACCCAGCCCGCGTAGTCGGCCCCGGAGCCGTGGTCGCGCCGGCCGTCCGGCTGGCCGTCGTCGCCGCGCGCTCGCGCGTCGGCCAGCACCGCCCGGTACTGCGAGGACGTCATGGGGAGGCTGTCGCGCTGGGCCGACAGGAACGCGCCCGCGAAGCACTGCGCCTGCAACTCGATCCGGCGGCTCGTCTCGTCGCGGGCCTCGGCGGCCGAGCCGGCCATCAGCCGGTGGCCGTACTCGAGGATGCCCGCGTCCTCCTGCACGTGGTGGCCGTACTCGTGCGCGATCACCCGCGCGTACACCGCGTAGTGCGACACCGGCTCGTCGCCCGCGGTCTCCACGACGTCACCGAGGCCGACGTACATCGTGTCGTTGGCCGGGCAGTAGAACGCGGCGGCGCCGGGAGCCGGGTACGACCCGCACGGGCTGCTGCCCGATTCGCTCCAGAACACCCGGCTCGGGGCTGCGAAGCCGGCCAGACCCACCTTGGCGAACTGCCGCCGCCACGCGTTGTCCAGGCAGTCCGACAGCCGGTCGAGGAAGACCCGCATCGAGTCCTCGTCGTGCTGCCGGATCGGCGGGAGCGCGCAGCCGACCGGGTCGAGCGCTCCGCTGCGGTAGAGCGGGCCGGCGAACGCGGCCTGCCTGCTACCCGCGTTCGGCGGTGCTTGGGTGGTGCCGGCACCCGCCGCGGGCCGGTCCGGGCCGGCCAGCGAGTAGGCGACGATCGCGACCGTGCACAGCCCGGCGACGCCGCCGAGCGCGCCGACGATCGTGCCGGCCGCGCTGCGCCGCCGGTGCGGGCGGCGCGGTGGCAGGTAGCCGATGTCCCGTGCCGGCCGACGCCACAGGCGGGACGGCGGGCCCTGCGGCTCCGGGCCGTCCGGCGGGCGCCGCCGATAGGGACCTTGCACTGCTGTCCGTTCCTCCCCTGGGACCGGCACGCCGGCTCCACGCAGGAGGGACGACCGGAGCAAGAATCATCGCATACCGTCGAAAACTCGATCACTTGTACGGCAATGACCACCGATCGGTTCATGATCGTCACATCAGCAGGTCACGTTCGGTCGGCGGTTCACCGGTACGCTGTGCGCCCATGCGGGTTCGCACGCGGCTTCTGACCGCCCCCCTCGTCGCCGCAGGACTCTTCGTCGGCGCGGCCTCCGCGTCGGCGGCGTCGGGACAGGTCGTCAAGGACACCGTCGCGATCACGGTGGCGCCGGACGGGACGCTCCAGGTCAAGGAGACGGTCGTCTACGACGGGGACGCGCCCGCGCGTACCCTCATCCGCCGCAAGCACCTCGACGATCGGCAGGACCGCCGGTTCGACGTCGGCGACGTCCGGGGCGGCACGCTCAAGAACCAGGGCGACCACGCGGTGCTCCAGGTCGCCGGTGGCGGCGGCACGGGCCGGCGGACGGCCCAGCTGTCCTACACGGTCAAGGGCACGCTCACCGCGCTGCGCACCGGCGAGCAGCTCACCTGGACGGCCGCGGGCGGCTGGCACGTCCCGGTCACGCAGACCCGGGTGACCATCGAGTCCAGCGCCGTCGTCCAGAACCTCAACTGCTTCGCCGGGGAGCCGGAGAGCACCGTCGGCTGCACGCAGTTCTTCACCAACCACACCCACACGCTGGCCGACTTCCGGCAGCAGGACCTCCAGCCGGGCGACTACGTCACGGTCATGATCGGGTACCCGCCGGGCACGACCTCCGGCAAGCCGATCATCGACGAGCGGCACACGGTGGCCACCGCCTTCACCGTCAACGGGGTCACCGGCGGCACCCTGCTCGGCCTGCTCGTCCTGCTGCTCAGCGGGGTGGCGCTGCTGTACGTCACGCGGGGCAGAGACGGGCGCATCGTCAACAAGAAGGCGGCCGAGGGCGACCAGGCCCCCCTCGACTCGACGGGCTTCGCCCCACCGGACGGCGTACGGCCCGGCCAGATCGGCACGCTCATCGACGAGCAGGCGGACGTCGTCGACGTCACCGCGACCATCATCGACCTGGCCGTACGCGGCTACGTCCTGATCGAGGAGCTGCCCCGCGAGACGCACGGCCTCGACTGGCAGCTACGCCGGATGGACCGCCCAGCCGACGACCTTCTCCCGTACGAGCGGATCCTCTACGACGCCCTGTTCACCGGGCGCGACGTCGTCCGGCTGTCCGAGCTCGGCGGCACCTTCGCCGACCAGCTCGCGGCGGTGCGCAAGGCCCTGTACGTGGACGTCGTCCGGCAGGGCTGGTTCGCCCGCCGGCCCGACTCCGAGCGCACCCGCTGGACCACGATCGGCATGGTGCTGGCCGGCCTCGGGGTCGTCGGGACCATCCTGCTGGCCGTCTACACGAACCTCGCCCTGATCGGCCTGGCGGTCATCATCGCCGGCGCGGCGCTGGCCGTCGGCGGCCAGTACATGCCCGCCAAGACCTCGCGGGGCGCGACCGTACTGGCGCACACGCTGGGCTTCCGGGCGCACCTGTTCCGCGGCGAGCTGCCGGACACACCGGCCGGTCACCGGGTGGCGCTGTTCTCGCACTACCTGCCGTACGCGGTCGTGTTCGACGTCGTCCAGCGCTGGGCGCAGACGGTCGCCGACGTCGGCGCGGGCAACGACGGTCCCTCGGACAACCTCTACTGGTACGAGGGACCGGCCGAGTGGGACCTGTCGAACTTCGCCGAGTCGATGCGCACCTTCACGCTCGCCACGTCCGGCGCGATCTCCGCGTCCCGCCAGTTCCGCAGCCTCTCTTAGATATTCACCGCGCGGATCTCGCCGACGATCGCGTCGCCGCCGTGCAGGGGCACGGTGGCGAGCTCGTCGGGGACCTCGGCGCCGAGGGCGCGCAGCGTCGCCACGGTCACCGGGGTCCGGGCGCGCATCGCCCCATCGTCGATCTTGATGGCGCCGGCGCGGCCGTCCGCGAGCGCGAAGGCGTCGACGCCCTCGGCCCCGCACTTGACCAGCAGGCCCGGCACGGCGGTCATGAGCCGGTACTCGTCGCGGTGGGTACCCGAGGTCCACTCCGGGTGGGCGCGCATCGCGTCCGCGAGCCGCCGCTCCGGCGTGCCGGGCTCGGCGATGACGAGCGCGCGCAGCGCCCGCGCCACCCCGGTCAGCGAGACGGCGAACAGCGGCGCGCCGCACCCGTCCACGCCGATCGCGGTGATCCGCTCACCGGTGAGCTCCTCGACCGTGTCCCGTACCGCCAGCTGCAGCGGGTGGCCGAACTCCAGGTACGACTCCGTCGGCCAGCCGTTGAGGACGCAGGTGGCGAGCATGGCGGCGTGCTTGCCGGAGCAGTTCATCCGCAGCCGTGACTTCTCGGCGCGGACGGCGACGTCCGGGTCCAGTGGCCACTGGGGCGGGCACTGGAGAGCCTCCGGCGTGAGCCCCGCGTCGGTGAGGATCTTGTGAGCGCCCTCCACGTGAAAGTCCTCACCGGAGTGGCTGGCCGACGACAGCGCGAGCAGTTCCCCCTCGAGGGCGAGGCCACTGCGGGCCATCGCCACCGCCTGCATCGGCTTGTTCGCCGACCGGGGGAAGACCGGGTCGTCCGGGGATCCGATGCGTAGTGCCGGGGAGCCGTCGGCGGCCAGGGCCGCCACCGAACCGCGGTGCCGGGACTCCACAAAACCGGAACGTTCCACTTCGACGAGGACGGGGTGCATCTACTCTCTTCGGGGGTCGACGGTCGGCCACTGCCGGCTGGTCGTGGACGACCTCGGATCGGGCTGCAGAGCGACGCCGACGGCGGCCTTGCCTGCACCGACACCCTACGCGAGACCCGGCGCGGGTGCGGATTCCCACTTTTCCTACCGGAAAGATCTTGCAGTGATCATCGACGGTTGATAAATTCCGGCGTCTGGCCGGGACTCGGGGGTGCAAGGACGATGGTCAACAACAAACTGATGTTCGGACTGGGCGGCATGGGCATCAGCGCTTTCACCATGTTCACGCTCCTGTCCGAGTGGCCTGACGGCGATCCGGAGAAGGCCCGTCAGGCCGCTGTGCTGTGGCGCCAGATCGCCGAGGCGGTGGAGAGCAGCCTCACCGATGTCGAGCCCCTGCTCGCCAAGGTGATGAGGGAAAACTCCGGTCACGGCATCGATGCCTTCGAGCGGTACTGGAACGACCATCTGAAGCCCTATCCGCCGCAGGTCGCGAACTATGCACGGCTCGTCGCCAAGGCATACGACGACTACGCCGACGCGCTCGAGCACGTGCAACTCGTGATCCTGGTCATGGCCGCCGAGTCCTGGGCGGAATTCATCCTCTTCAATGCCTGGCCGGAGGTTGGTGGCGCCATCGCCTGGCTCGTCCGTCGCGCGATCAGGAAAGAGGAGGTGACGCTGCTGGTAAGACTGCTCCGCGCCGTTGTCGGCAGCCTCTTCTACTCGGTGATCGATACCGCGCTCCACGATCTGGCCAACACGATCACCGGAAAGCCGGTGACCCTGAAGGACACCGCGATGACCTTCCTGAAGGACTTCGTCGGCGTGATGATCTTCTACCAGGCGGACGCGGCGAACTTCGGGCCGCTCGGCAAGCTGCTCCCGCAGAATCCCGTCTTCCAGCATTACTTCTGGTACATCACAGGATCGAACGCCTTTACGATCTCCTCGAACGCCATGAACAACCCGTCGGCCATCATCAATGACCCGGCGAGCCTGCTGCCGACCTGGCAGCAGGAGATTACGAAGTTCATCGTCCCCACCGGCCAACTTCGGGAAGGCATCGTTCACCCGAAGTGACCTACCGCCTTTCTTCGAGAAGCCGTCGGGCTTCGGCGAAGATAGGCGACGTCGTCCCGTTCACCAGCTCGCTCATGGCACGGGTGGCGTCGCCGGAGGCCTGGTTCACGGCCTCCAGAATCGCTTCGGCCAGCGCCTCCGAGCCCAGCCGCAACGCCCGCGATTCAATGACCAGGCTGGTCAGACCGCCGCCCGGCAGGGCCTCGACCTTCACGAGTCCGCCCGCCGCCTCGCCTCTTCCCCGAATCCCTGCGACCTCGTGCTGCAGTTCTTCAAGCGGCTGAACCCTCGCCCCGAACTCCTGCACCATTCTCTTGAGCTCATCGCTGAGGCCTGGCGCATCGTCATCGCGGGTCATCGTGTCTCCATGTGCTGTTGGCTCGTCATATCGTGGGCATGGCGATCGGGACGCTCTGGTCCACCTTCGGCAGCGCGGCGATACTGTTCCAGTCGGCGACCGCGACATTCGCCGCCATCTCGCACAGCCGCGTCGCCACCCCGACATAGCCGTCGGCGAGGGCGCCGGCATAGGTGGTGAACTTGTCGCGGGCGTTCTGGAAATCGGACGCTGCTTTCCGGCCTTCGCTGTCAGAGCCGCAGATGTCGCCTAGGCCATCGATCTGGTTCAGCAAGGAATTCAGCGTGCGCGGGAGCGTGACTTCACCGTCGGCGTCCAGCGCCTTAGCCAGGCTCAGGGCCTGATCCGCGTGGAACTTCAGGTCTTTACCCGTTCCCAGGGATGACCGCCCGGGCAGCGCTGGGGGCGGAGACGGGCTGCCGCTCGGGGACGGGGACGGGCTCGGGCTGCCGCTCGGGGACGGGCTCGGACTACCACTCGGGCTCGGAGACGGGCTCGGGCTGCCACTCGGGCTCGGAGACGGGCTGCCGCTCGGAGACGGAGACGGGCTCGGGCTGCCACTCGGAGACGGAGACGGGCTACCGCTCGGGGACGGGCTCGGACTACCACTCGGGCTCGGAGACGGGCTGCCGCTCGGGGACGGAGACGGGGACCCGGTTGGGGTCGGCGTTGGAGTCGGGCTAGGACTGGAGGACGGAGTGGACGTGGGGATGTTCTGCGTGGTCAAGGCGTCACTTCACAGGAGTTCACCGAAGCTTTCATATAAATCCTATCGCTATTATCGGGAATCTACCCCCAACGCGTCGATGGTTAACAGAGGCTGAACATCGACGACCGGGCCACCTACAGCTCGGTTTCCGACAGATAACCTCAAAAGCTACCAAACCGCGAACGATCTCCGTATTCGATTCACGAGTTGCCCGTGTCACAGCTCGGAGACGGGTCAGCCGAGGACCTCCGGCGGTCTCAGCGGTCCTTCACGCCCAGGAACGTCCGCGCCTCATCGGGCGGCATCGGGTCACGCTGGGCGGTCCGCGCCAAGGTGGCCGCGCGCTCCACGAGCTGCGCGTTGGCCGTGACCGGCCGCCCCTTGGCGTAGCTCAGGGTGTCCTCCATGCCCACCCGCAGATGACCCCCGGCCGACAGAGCGGCGTACATCACCGGCAGGGTCGTCCGGCCGATGCCCGTCGCCGACCACGTGGCCCCGGCGGGCAGCGCCTCCACCGCGGCGACCAGCGTCCGCGCGTCCCCCGGCATCCCGCCCGGCACGCCCATGACCAGGTCGCAGTGCACCCGGCCGCCGAACGGCGGACCGTACGTGTCCAGCAGCCGGTGCAGGGACGCGACCTGGCCGAGGTCGAACAGCTCGAACTCCGGCACGACCTCCCGCTCCTGCGTCAGCCGATAGAGCTCGGCCATGAACGACCAGGGGTTCATGAAGACGTCGTCGCCGAAGTTGACGGTGCCACAGGTGAGCGAGCAGGCGTCCGGCTCGGCGTCGAGGACCCGCAGCCGGTGCCCGTACGGGTCGGTGACCGCGCCGCCCGTGGACAACTGCACGATGAGGTTCGTGCTCGCGCGCAGGGCGGCGACCGTGTCGCGCAGGCGCGCGAGGTCGAGCGTGGGCCGGGCCTCGTCGTCGCGGATGTGGACGTGGATCACGGCGGCGCCGGCGGCCTCGCACTCCTTGGCCGTCTGGACGAGCTCGTCGAGCGTGACGGGGAGCGCCGGAGCCTTGGCCTTCTCGGCCTCCGCCCCGGTCGGCGCAACTGTTATCAGCGTTCTGGCCATGGACAGCATGATTTCAAGTCGAAGGCCGATTTGGCGAGAAGATCTTTCGCAAAGGGGTGCGTTCATCCGGCGGGTGCCGCGTGCGGCAGAATGCGGTGGCGTGCGAGCAGTCGTCCAGCGTGTGAGTCAGGCGAGCGTGACCGTCGAGGGTCGCGTCGTGGGTGCGATCGACGAACCGGGCCTGCTGGCCCTCGTCGGGGTGACGCACGACGACACCCCGGAGCAGGCGAAGAAGCTCGCGGCCAAGCTGTGGGGGCTTCGGGTGTTCGACGGCGCCGAGGGTCCCGAGGCGTCCTGCTCCGACCTCGGCGCGCCGCTGCTCGTGATCAGCCAGTTCACCCTCTACGGCGACACGCGCAAGGGCCGCCGGCCGTCCTGGATCGCGGCCGCGCCCGGCCCCGTCGCCGAGCCGCTCGTCGACGAGGTCGTCGCGGAGCTGCGCCGCCTCGGCGCCCACGTGGAGACCGGCGTCTTCGGCGCCGACATGAAGGTCGCCCTCATCAACGACGGGCCGATCACGCTCATCCTTGAGGTCTAAGAGCTCAGGCCGAGCACGGCGAAGATGACGGTGACGACCGTGCCCGCGGCGGCGAGGGCCAGGACGTTGCGGTCGTTCTCCGCCAGGCGGGCGCGGACGCTCGGCGAGTAGACGACGACCCCGGTGTCGCGGTTCGGGTCCGGTACCGACTCCCGCCGGAACGGGTTCGGCAGCCGGACCGCGCTCCACAGAGCGTCGTTCTTGACCTGCTGGTGTGCCGCGGAGCAGGCGAACAGCCGCCCCCGGATCGGCTCGTGGCAGGCGAACCCCTGCCGGGTCATCACCCGGCAGACCGTCGGCACCAGCGAGAACTCATACAGGCACCACCCCAGCAGCGCGATGAGCGCGAGCCGCCACGACGTCAGGAACACGGCGGCCAGGAGCAGCACGCCGAACCCGATCCACCAGGCGTAGGCGGGTTCCCGCACTCGCCGCCGCCGTCGCCCCATGTTCTCTTTCCTCGTCGCGTCCTCTTCCGACGGAGAAAACCTTCCCATGAGCGCCGCCCATCGCGATCCAGGTTCGGGTGTTTGTCGGCTTATCGGCGTCGAAGATCGATTTTGGCGTTGGCTCCGGTGTCAGGGTCGACGATGACCTCCTGCGCGGCCGCGACCCCGCCGGCCAGCAGCGGCTCGTCGATCGGCACGTTGCGCTTGACCAGGCCGAGAGCGATCGGGCCCAGCTCGTAGTGGCGGGCCGCCGAGCCGACGAACCCGACCGTACGGCCGCCGGCCTCGATCGGCTCGCCGTGTGCCGGCAGCCGGTCGACGCTCCCGTCGAGGTGCAGGAACACCAGCCGCCGCGGCGGGCGGCCGAGGTTGTGGACCCGCGCCACCGTCTCCTGGCCGCGGTAGCAGCCCTTGTCGAGGTGCACGGCGACGTCGATCCAGCCGGCCTCGTGCGGGATGGTCCGGTGGTCGGTGTCGAGCCCGAACCGGGGCCGGTGCGCGGCGATGCGCAGCGCTTCGTACGCCCACAGCCCGGCCGGGCGCGCCTGCCAGTCGCGGTCGAGCTCCTTGCGGGGCACGATCAGGCCGTCGGTCGTCACCAGGGCGTCCGCGGGCGGCTCGGCGCCGGTGAGCGTGACGACGGCGTACGCGTCGGACTCGTCGGTGACCTCGACGCGCATCATGAACCGCATCGAGTCGAGGAAGCGCGCGAGCTCCGGCGCCGTGCCCGGCTCGACGTGCGCCCACACCGCCTCGCCGTCGTCCACCAGGGCGAGGTGGTGCTCGACGTGGCCGTGCGGGCTGAGCAGCAGCGCCTCGGTCGGCGTGTGCGGCGGCAGGGACTGCAGGTGCTGGCTCATCAGGCTGTGCAGGAACTGCAGGCGATCCGCCCCGGCGATCCGTACGACGCCGCGGTTGCTCCGGTCGACGATCGCCGCCCCGGACGCGAGGGCGCGTTGCTCGGCGAACGGCTCGCCGTAGTGCGCGGCGACCCCTTCGTCCGGCGAATCGGCCGGTACGGCCCCGGGCGTGCTCAGCAGCGGGCTGTCCATGACCGCAAGCCTACGTCGTCCGGCAGTCGCGGCAGCGGCCGTAGACCGTGAGGTGCTGCACGTCGGTCTCGAAGCCGTACTCCTGCTCCAGGACGTCGACGAGGCCCTTCGCGACGGTCGGGGTCACGTCGTAGACCTCACCGCACCCCCGGCAGACCAGGTGGACGTGGTCGGCCTCGCTGGCGAGATGGTAGGTCGGCGGTTTGTGCCCCAGATGGGTGTGCTTGACCAGCCCGAGCTCTTCGAGCAGCTCCAGCGTCCGGTAGATCGTGGAGATGTTGACGCCGCGCGCGGTCCGCTGCACCTCGGTGCAGATCTCCTCCGGGGTCGCATGACGCAGCGCGGTGACCGCCTCCAGCACGAGCTGGCGCTGCGGGGTCACCCGGTAGCCCCGCGCTCTCAGCTCCTCGTGCCATGGTTCCGCCACGAGCCCGAGTTTATGTCCCGTCGGGCGTCCTGCGGGGGTCTCCCGGAACGGACCGCCAAAAATCCCCTTGCCTCGTCCGTGGCCGCTGATCTAACGTTCGGGCTAAGCGGGAAAGGAGGTGGTCCGAAAGTATGCATAGTACGAGGACTCGTGAGGTGGCTGTCCGTTAGCCGCAGTCCCGCCTCAACCCCGCCCCGACGCGGGTGAGGTAGACCGGCCGAGGACGCGGCCGGCGAATACCAGGCAGACACCCGACCCCCGTGGCCGGTCGACCCAGTCCTGTCGACCCCTGCACCAGCAGGAGCAGCCCGGGGGTCGTTCCTTTTCTCCCAACGACACGAAGACTGCGGGGCATGGAGTTCTTCTGCTACCACCGCGACCGGCCCGGCTCCGAAGCGCTGCGCCACGAGCTGGTGGAAGAGCACTGGTCCTACATGGACCGGTACGAAAAAGAGTTGATCGCCCGCGGCCCGACCTTCCTGGCGGATGACACGCCCACCGGCAGCGTGCACATCGTCGACCTGCCCGATGCCGCCGCCGCCCGCGCGTTCGCCTTCGACGAGCCGAACCACCAGGCGGGTGTGTACCGGGACGTGCTGCTGCGCCGGTGGCGCAACCTGCTGGGCCGCACGATGTGGGAGTTCCCCGGTGGCCGGACCGGCGGCAGCCGGTTCCTGGTGCTCGGCCTCGGCCCGGACAGGGACGCCGACCTCGCCGTTCCGTCCGACCAGGACGAGCTGATCGCCTACGGGCCACTGCTGTCCGACGACGGCGCCACCTGGCTGGGTACGGCGGCGCTGGTCAGGGCACCGGATCCGGAGGCGGCACGCGCCATCCTGGCCTCGGACCGGTACGCCGACATCGAGGTCCACGAGTGGGAGTTCGGCGGACGCCGGTAACGCCGGCGTCGTCCACGTCCGCGTCCGCCGAACCGCTCAGGACACGCGTTTCAGCTGCGCCGACAGGTGGGACTGGAGGCTCTGGCCCTCCGCCGCCATGTCGTACGCGTAACCCAGGTCCTCGCCGATCAGCCCGTACAGCCGCTTGCCGGCGGTGTACTCCTTCGCGGTCTCGGTGCGCGCCACGACGTCCGTGATCAGCTCGACCCGGTTGAACCCCGCCTGCCCCACGTAGATCTCGGCGATTCCCGTCGGGTGCGCGAGCACCAACTCGATCTTTCCGCCGGGGTGCGCGCGCCAGTAACCGCTCTCCCGCGCGAGGGGAGCCGCGAGGTTGCCTTCATCGTCCAACCGCCATGTACGGCTCGTGTAGATCAAGTACGGCTTACCGTTGTGGCTGAAGGAGAGCTCTTGTCCGAAGCGGAAGCTCTCGACGGTCGGGTAGCCGCCGACCCCCGCCCCCTCCCAGTCTCCGAGAAGGAACGCCAACGGCTCGAGGTTGGGATGCAGCTCAGGTTCCATGTTCGGCCAGCGTAGCGGGCCCGGCCCGGACGACGACACCTCGTCGACCGCAGGGCAATGTCCGAATCGCCCCCTGGAGGTTCTCGCGTGTTCATTCCCTTGATCGTTGTCCTGTTCGGCCTGCTGATCGGCGTATGGGCGTACCTCCAGCAGCGCAAACACGACGCGATGCACGCGACGCCGACCCGCAGCTGCGCCGAGATCGCCGAGTACGACTCGCCTGTCACCTGCGAGGTCAAAGGGACGGCCGTGCCCGGACGCGCGGGCCCCGTCAAGGCGCCGTTCTCCGGGCAGCCGTGCGTGTGGCATCGGACGAAGGTGACGGTCCGCTATGAGCACCACGAGTACCGGGACGGCGAGCGCCGGACGACGACGCGCGAGCGGACCGTGCACGACGAGACCCACGGGGCCCCCTTCGGCGTCCGGGACGCCACCGGGGAGATCGTCGTTTTGCACGACGGTGAGCGGGTGGACGGCGCCGAGCAGTCCTTGTCGCACTACGAGCCGGCGGGGAGCGACGTCAACCTGTTCGGGCTGCGCCTGCGCGTCAACTTCAGCAACGTGAAAGGCCACCGCTACGAGGAGTGGATCATCCCGCAGGGCCAGTCGATGTACGTCCTCGGAGCGGCGATGGCCGAGGGCGGCCGGCTCCGCATGCGCCGGCCCGACGCCGACCCGTTCATCATCTCGACGCGCTCGGAGGAACAGCTGTCGTCGTCCCTGCGGCTCAAGTTCATCTTCGGCTATGTCGCGGGCGGCGCGGTCTTCGCCGGCGGCCTGGCCTGGTTCGCGATCAAACTGATCCACGGGTGAGGCGACGCCTTGATCGACTTTCTCATTCGCTTCCTGATTCCCCTGGTCCTCGCCGCAAGCGGCGTACGATTCCTCTTCGAGGCGTACGTCCAGCAGCGCAAGCGCAACGCGATGCGTGCGGCGCCGACCGTCACCTGTGCCGAGATCGCCGAGTACGACGAGCCCGTCGTCTGTGAGGTCAAGGGGACGGCCGTGCCCGGTCCCGAGGGACCGGTCCGGGCACCGTTCTCGCAGCAGCCGTGCGTCTGGCACCGGTCGACGGTGACGGTCCGCTACCAGGACACCGAGACGCGCGACGGCAGGACCGAGACGACGACGCGGGAGCGGACCGTGCATGACCAGGTCCACGGGGCGCCCTTCGCCGTGCGCGACGCCGCGGGGGAGATTCTCCTGGTCCACACCGGCGAGGAGGTCGACGAGCCCCCGCAGTCCCTGTCGCACTACGAACGCGCCGGCCGCGACGTCAACCTGTTCGGTCTGAGCTTCCGGGTCAACTTCAGCAACGTCTTGGGCCACCGCTACGAGGAGTGGATCGTTGCCCCGGGCCAGCCGCTGTACGTCCTCGGAGCGGCGATGGCCGAGGACGGACGGCTCGTCATGCGCCGGCCCGACACCGGCCCGTTCATCATCTCGACGCGCTCGGAGGAACAGCTGTCGACGAGCCTCCGGGTCGATCTCATCTGGGGCTACGTCCTGGGAGGCGTGTTGCTCGCCGCCGGCCTGGTCTGGCTCGTGCTCGAGCTGATGCACGCCGACCCGGGCGGTCACCTGGTCCGCCTGATCACGTAGGGGGGCTTCCCAGAAGTGCTCGACGGCGCGACGCGCCCCGCGTGCACCGCGTTTAATCGGCGGTAACCTGATCCGATTCGCGATCACGGTGAACCGATCGGTCCCGCATCGCGTCTGATCTTCCTATTCTCGAGGAGGACCGTTGTACGCGCTGATGTCATTGATCACGGCGGGCGTCGAGGCGGGCGCCGACGCGATGGCCAAGACGATCGGCAAGGCGCGCAGACGGCGGGCGATGGACAAGGCCGAGCCCCTCGTCGACAACGCCCCCGGGGCGGCACGCGAGGTCGCCGGGCACGCGGTCACCGGTCCGGGCGGCACGGTGACGGCGCCGCTGTCCGGGGTGTCCTGCGTCTGGTACGCCGTGACCGTGCTCGAGCGGTACTGGGCGTGGCGGCCAGGCCCGCTCGGCCCGACCAGGGTGGTCCGCCACGTCAAGGTCGCCGAGCAGCTCAGCGGGCCGCTGTACGTGAGCGGTGACACGGCCGCCGTACGCGTCGACGCGCACGGTGCCGAGCTGGAGCTGGGCGAGCCGGCGTTCGCGGAGTTCGAGGACTCGCCGCACGGCCCGCTGATCGCGCGCCTGGCGGCCCTGCTGGGCGCCCCTCCCCGTCCGCGGCACCGGGAGCGGACGATCGGTTTCGTCGTCGAGGAGCGTGTGATCACCGACGGGGAGCCGCTGCGCGTCGTCGGCCCGGCCCGTACCGAACTGGGGGACCTTGTCCTTGCCAAGAGCGCGCTGCGGCCACTGATCATCTCAAGGACCGTGCCGGTTTCCAGCCCGGAGGACTAGTGTGCCGGATATGGCACGATCACTCGTCATCAAGGTGACGGCGGGCGCCGAGGCACCTGAGCGTTGCAACCAGGCGTTCACGGTCGCCGCGGCCGCCGTGGCCAGCGGCGTCAGCGTATCTCTGTGGCTGACCGGCGAATCCTCCTGGTTCGCGCTTCCCGGCCGGGCCAAGGAGTTCGAGCTGCCGCACGCGACCCCGCTGGAGGACCTGCTCGGCATCGTGCTGTCGGCCGGCCGGATCACGGTCTGTACGCAGTGCGCGGCGCGCCGGGACATTACCGACGATGAGGTGCTGCCCGGCATCCGCATCGCGGGTGCCCCGACCTTCGTCGAAGAGGTCACCACCGAAGGCGTCCAGGCCCTCGTCTACTGAGCCGCAGCGGTCACCGGGCCACCCGGACGCCGGACAGGTCGCGGGCGGTAACACTGTTGCGGTCCGCGACCGACGGGCCGAACGAGAACTGCGGCCACAGCCCGTTGATCTCCTGCCGGCTGCGCTCGCTCCACTCCCTGGCGAGGTCGTCACGGGTCTTGTAGAAGTTCAGTGCGTACCCGCCGCTGTGCACGCGCAGCAGGTTGAACCCGCCGGGATACTCTTTGACCGCGCCCACCTCCTGCTGGGTCACGTGCCGGCTGCCGGGCAGCACCGTGCGCTTGTTCCGGTGCGTGTGGCCCGCGTGGTGCAGGAAGACCCCGGGCGTCCGCTCGTACGCCGCCATGATCGACGCGGTCTGGCCGACCTCCAGCGAGGTGCCGCCGCTCACCGCCAGCGGATCGTCGAGGGACAGCAGCGGATGGTGGCCGAAGACGATCGTCGGCTGATCCTTGTGCTCCTTCAGCTCCGTCTCGAACCAGGCGAACTGCTCACGCGACAGGCCGCCCGCGTCTCCACCGTTGCCCGGCTTGTCGTAGGTGTCCAGCCCGATGATCCGCAGGCCGCCGAGGTCGTGGGTGAAGTACGTCGGCCCGTCGGAGAACGCGTCGCGGAAGCAGTCATGCCCCTGCCACTCGCCGACCCTGCAGGAGGCGTACGCGGGGCCGTCGTGCGCGCGGTCGTGATTGCCGCGTGCGACGAAGTAGTCGCGGCGGTAGGCGCCGAAGCCGTCGAGGATGCCCTTGGCCGTGCCGAGGTCGCCCGGCACCGCCTCCGAGGACACGTCGCCGGCCGCGAAGAGGTAGGTCGCGCCGCGATGCCGCGCGTCCTTCACGAGCGCCTTCGCCATGATCTCCGGGTACGGCGGTCGACCGGGAATCTGGGAGATGCCCTTGATCGGCAGCCCGCCGATCAGCCCCGCGACGGTCTCGCCCAGGTGCAGGTCGTTGCAGAGCGCGATGGAGAACAGGAAGCGGCCGGGCGGCGGCTGCGGTGTCGTGAAGGAGAAGGTGCCGCCGGTCAGCGGCGTCCCGGCGGCTCCCGCCACGGGGGTCGGCGACGCCGTCCGGCCCCGCGACCGCGCCTGGTAGTAGTACGTCCGGCCCGGCTCCAGGCCGGTGACCTCGATGTAGTGGTACGGCGTGTGCGCCGCGCCGCCCACCGTACGGGTCAGCCGGTCCGGGCGCGTGCCCCAGAGGATCTCCCCGTCCGCCGGGGCGGGGCGCATCCGCCCCAGCCCGTCGTCGGTGCCGGCCACGCCGGTGTACCAGGTGAAGATCGCGCTGGTCTCGGTGAGGGTGACGAGTTCGAGGTTGACCGGCCGGACGTCGGACGCGAACGACCGACCTTCCCCGACCATCGACATGAGGGAGAACCCGGAGACGATCGCGCTCAGGCGCAGCAGTTCGCGACGGCCGGGCCGGCAGCAGAACATGAGCCGGACGCTAGGCCGCCGCGAAGATCACGTCCATAGCGCCACAGCCACAACACCAGAGTCAGGCCACACCCGGCCACCGCCCCTTCCGGGAGGGCTCCGCACGCGGGCACCGTACGGTGCCGCATGCGCAGAGCCCCCAGGGTTTTCCACAGCCTGTGGAAGTCTCGGTCAGTGGCCCTGCCCGCTCGGAGTGACCCACTCGACCAGTTGAACGATCACACCGTTCGGATCGGTGACCTGGAACAGCCGCTCTCCCCAGGGCTCTTCTCGCAGGGGCATGGTGATGGCGACGCCCGCGGCGCGGAGGCGCGCCTCTTCGGCCGCCAGGTCGGTGACCACCAGCGCGATGATGACCCCGGCCGCATGCCGGTCCCGGAATCCCTCCGGGAGTACCTCGATCCCCCGCCGCAGGAAGATCACGTCCATGGCGGCGTCGTCGCGGTTGAGCGAGGCGAATCCCTCGGCGGCCATCACCTCCTTGTAGCCGAAGTGGGTGGTCAGGAAGGTGGCGGACGCCGCGACGTCGTCGACGGTCAGCGAGACAGCCGAAGAGGTGACCTGCATGGAAATCCTTTCATCCGAACTCCGTACAGCATACGACGTACAGAGTACGGAGAAAGTTCCCGCTCTTCCCCGACTCATCGGCATGCCCGCCAGAGACCGGCGCCGGACCGGCGAGCGGCGGTCTCGGCCGCATCCAGAAGCGGGGCGTATCGGGTGTCGGGCGGGATGGCCAGCGCGCGGGCGAATCCGGCTCGGACCAGTGCCGCGCTGACGAGGCGACCGCGGCTCGTCCACAGGTGGAGGAGCCGTCGGCCGAAGCGGTCATACGGCTCGCGATCACCGATGACGCGCACCGCGGAGCCGACGGGGACCAGCCGACGCAGCGCGCGGGCCGCCTCGGCGCCGTAGCAGTCTCGGCGCGCCCAGGTCTCGGGGGCGTCCACTCCGATGAGCCTGACGCGCAGCCCCCGGCCGCCGATCCGCAGCAGAACGGTGTCGCCGTCGACGACCCGCACCACGAGAGCGGTCCGCGCCTCCGGTGGCGGCTCCGGTCCGGCCGCACTCACCGCGGCGTCGCTCCCCGAAGGCCGGCCGGCGTCTCGCGCCGCGCCGCCCCCCGGCAGGCGCCCGGTGTCCCACACGAAGACGCCACAGATCGCCGTCAGCATCACCGCTCCGGCGAGAGCCCATCTCCACATGACGTGAAGTATCCGATCCGGCACCGACAGTTATCATTCCTTGCGAACTCGGTGAAGTCCCTGGGCACAGGGGTCTTCGCTCCGATTCGCCGGTCTCGCCCGCGGCTCTTCACCGTGGATTTCGCACGCCCACGGATTTCGCCGTCCCCGCTTCGTGATGGAGGCGTGTCCTACAACGATCCACACGTGATCTCGTGAGTCGGCAGAATCTCCCGAGGAAAGGGGCAGTGCATGAAGTGTCCGGCATGCGACAGCCATACGCCTTCGGGGCGTCCGACCTGTACCCGCTGCGGGGCGTCGCTCCCGGCGGTCCCACCACCGCCGCCGGTGCAGGAGACCTCTCCACCGCCTGAGCAGGAGACCTCACCGTCCGGGCAGGAGACCTCACCCTCTGGAGCGGTCTCCCCGCCGGCCGGACAGGAGACCTCATCCCTGGGAGCGGCCGCCCCGCCGGCCGGACAGGGGACCTCACCTCCGGAAGCGGAGGTCCCGCCGGCCGGGCAGGAGGCCTGGCCGATCCGGCTGGAGAACCCGCTCTCAGGGCTGGAGGCCCCACCTCCAGAACTCGATGCCCCGCCCCCGAGGTATGAGACGCCGCAATCGGAGCGAGGGCCCTTCCAGCCGCGGCACGGGGAGACCGTCGGATACGGGCCGGTCGAGACGCCTCTCGACGCCTCGACCGCGCCGTTCGAGGCCCCCACCGAGGAGCGCATGGCGGCGCAGGCAGCGGAATTCCTCCAAGGCGGCGGCGACCCGGGCCTGTCGTCGGACACGGCCTATCTCTCTCCGGGCACGGCCTACTTCGACGACGACGGCCTCCGGCACTGGGGGGCTCCGCCGACCGCCCACGACGCAGCCTCGCAGGGGGAACGGCACGGGCACCGCAAGACCCCGGATGGGAGCACGCGGAGGCGGTGGATGATCCCGCTGGTGGCCGCCGGCCTCGTCACCGTGACGGCGGTCGGCCTGGCACTCGTCGTCGATCTGTCCACCGGCTCTCATCCGGCGCCGAAGCACCGTACCGGCCCCGAGCCCAGCGCGCTTCAATCGACCGGAACGCAGCTCGACACACCGCAGGCCGGTGACTCACCGTCGGGCCCCGCGGCCAAGGGCGCCGCGGCCCAGGCCGCCGCCGTCAACGTGATCCTGCAGGCGGGCAAGGCCGCGCACGACAGGCTGTCCGTCAGCATGGCGACCTGCGACGACCTCGTCTCGGCGGCCCCGGCGTTCCAGCAGGTCGTCCAGGAACGGCAGAACGAACTGGCACAAGCCCGGCAGGTTCCGACGGACCAGCTGCCCGGTGGCGCGGACCTGAAGCAGGCGATGATCGACGCCTACTCGAGTTCCCTGGACGCGGACAAGGCGTATGTGGCCTGGGCCCAGGAGACGCAGGCCGCGGGATGCGGCGGGGGCGAACCCCCGCAGTCCGCGAACCACGACGCCGCCATCGCCGCCAACGACAAGGCGGGCCCCGCCAAACGGCGTGTGGTCGCCCTGTGGAGCCCCATCGCGCAGAGCCAGGGACTGCCCGTCTACGCGTGGGGCGAGTTGTAGGACGTCGTCAGGGCAGGTGAACGCCGAGCTTGTCGGCGACCTCTTTCACCGCGGTGGCCAGCGCGCCGACGGCCGCGACGCGTTCGGACAGGCGTTTGAGGGTGTCGGTCAGTCGGCGCTTGTCCGGCTTGTCCTTGCCGGCCTGCTCGCGTACGTCGGCGAGGTCGTCGCGGGCCTCGTCTCCCTCCTCGAGCCGGGGCGCGTGCTCGTCGAGCAGCCGCTCCAGGCGCACCAAGGCGTCGGCGGACTCCGCCGAGCCGATGGTCATGCCGCGGTTGTCCTGTGATCCCGAGCCGGTGTTGATCGGCCCGTAGTTACCGCCGCTGATGGAGAAGTCGCCCATGCCGCCCTTTCCTACGTGATCGTGATGCCGCGGTTGTCCTGCGAGCCGGACCCGGTGTTGATCGGCCCGTAGTTGCCGCCGTTGATCATCACGCTCTGCTCGATGATCTGGTTGGCCTGCATGCGGTAGGCCGACACGTCGATGTCCCGGCTCTGCAGGTGGTCGAGCACGGCCTCGTTCAGGCGCCGCTCGACGAGCCGGGAGTACTTGTGCGCGTCGAGGACCTGAAGGTACGTCGGGAGCGTGTCCTCGGCGGCCAGTTCCCGCACGCTCAGCCGGGCGCCGTAGTCGTACGCGGTGAGCCGCTCGGGGTGCTGGTCGTCCTGGAGCCGGGCGGCCGCCATCTGGCCGAGCGTGCGGATCGCCCGGAACGGCCCGATGACGCCGTCGCTCAGCACGGAGAGCCAGCGACGCCGTATCGCCATCGCGATGAGCGAGGCGTCGGTGCACGAGGCCAGGTGGTCGATCAGGTGGTACTCGCGGCGAATGGGCGGCAGCACGTCGGCCACGAACTGCGCGTAGAGCATGTGCCCTTCCACCGCGAGGTAGATGAACACCGACACGACGATGTCCTGATCCTCGGCGGGCGCGATGACCCGGTCGGCCGCGTCCCGGACCGCCTGGCCCTCCGCTCCGATGGTGACGCGCTGATAGCAGCGGACGCCGCCCTGCGGGTGCCTGACGATCGACTCCCGGCATGCGTCCGTGGCCTTGGAGTACGGCATGCCCACCGATCCGTCGATCAGGGGATGCCCGGCGTAGTCCGGCACGTTGAAACCGGGCTCGGACGCGCGCGGGTACTGCGTGCAGTCGCCGCGCGCCACGACGTGGTAGTCGATGTTGAGCCCGGCGATCCGTTCGTTCGGCGGGAGACGCCGGCGCGGGTCGGACCGGTCCGGTCGATCGCCGTCGGCGGCCGGCCATTCCTCGCTCATGGCCATGAGCCGCCGGCGCACGTGCTCGTGCAGCGCGACCGGGTCGACGGTCTTCGCCGTCGTGTCCGGCGTGGCGGGCCGGTCGAGTTCCACGACGATCGACCACGCCCTGGCCCACGGGGAGTCGGGCGCCCCCGACCCGATGAAGGGGTTGTCGCCGGAGTACAGCGTGACGTTGCCGACCTGGGCGTCGACCAGCCGCTCCGCATGGCGCCGCGCGCGAGGCGTGAGGACGTCCAGCTGCGGGGTCCGGGCACCAGGGGCGAGGTCCGTCCGCATCATCCAGAAGACCAGCACCTGCCAGCCGAACGGGATGACCAGCATCGCGATCCAGAGCAGGACGGTGCACGAGACGTACAGCCACGGGTTGCCCCAGAGGCCCGTCGGCAGGGGCAGCGGCCCGCCGTTCTGCGGCGAGTACCCCGAGTTCTGTGCCGCGATGTAGGCCCAGACGACGAAGGCGAGCACGCTGATCAGCCAGAACAGGAAGTAGAGCACCACCAGCGCCCAGGCGACCTGGAAGCGCCGGCGCCAGCCGAACCGCCGCCAGGGCACGAGCCGGGCCACGGCGAACGGCACCGCCGTCCAGAAGAAGGTCGACGCCGCGAACGGGCTGATGACCGCGCACCCGATCAGGACCGCCCAGATCACGAGATCGCGGATGAGTTGCAGCCGGCGGGCCCGGACGGCGTGCGTGATGACCGGCCCGACGTCGAAGCCGTACGACGGGACGACGGCGCGGTGTTCGGGGTCGACCAGCTCGCCGATGACCTTCCGGCAGAAGCCCTCGTCGAGGTAGGCGGCTGCGCAGAGATACCGGGTCGCGGTGCTCATCACCCCGGGTATCGCGGCCCGTCGCGCATGCTGGAAATGGCTCTCGGTCCGCACCGACTCCGCAACCATGCGGGGATGGTAAACGTCCGACGACTCCCGGTATCGACCGAAGCCCGGAGTTGATCTCCGATCGTGACATCGGGAGTCAGCCGGCGAAAGGCGGCGGTCCGTCCGGGTCGGCGAGGCCGTCGATGAGGTGTTCCGGCCAGGAGAGCACGTGCGGCAGCCACGCCGCCCGCATCGTGTCGGCGACGTGCCGCAGCCGTTCGTCGGCGTCGACGCCGACCGCCACCACCGCGAGGTCGCGGTCGAACTCGGCGTCGTCGTCGGCGCCCAGGATCGCCGTACGGGCGATGGGCCGGTTCGCCTCCAGCGCCATCGACAGAGGGTGCCGGCGCAGGGCGCGGACGCGGTGGCCGAACAGCGGCTCGGCGGGCTCCCGCAGCCCCGGCAGCTCGTAGTCCAGCGGCGGAGCGGGCGCGTACTTGTCCGGCACACCCTGGCCGGACGGAAACAACCGGTCCATCTCGTGCAGCCAGCGCAGCTGTGGGATCACCCATTCGGCGCCCGGCCGGACGCCCGTCAGGCCGGGCTCCCCGCCGAGCAGGCGATCCGCCGCACCGGCCACGGTCGCGGTGAGCTTCTCCGGAGCGTACGCGGTGCGCAGTGCCTCCGAGCGGCGGCCGACCGCGCGGTCCAGCACTGTCGCGAGCATGCACTCGCGCAGGCGCGCGGGCTGCGCCGCCCATTCCCGGCGAAGGTCGGCCGGCACGGCCGGCGTCGGGCGGTCGACGACGTAGGCGAGGACCAGCGCGTCGGCCCAGACCCGCAGCCACGCCCACGCGGCCGCCGAGGCGAGCAGGTCGGCCTCGCGCAGCTCGTACAGCGAACACGCCCGGCCGTCACGGCACTCGCAGCCGCACGCGGCCGACCGGCGGCCGGCGATCGGCGGGACCGGGCCGGGCAGCGCGCGCTCGCGGTCCTCGCCGAGCGGGACGCGAACCCGCACCGGGCGGTCCATCCCGTCCGCGAAGACCGCGGCCACGCCCGGCGGCAGGGAGACGACCTCGCGGGACTGCTGGTCGTCGAGGTTCATGGCGGCCCCGACGATGTGCCGGTCGTCGTACGCGGGCAGCCGGTGCACGACCTTGAGCGCGGTGTTCTTGACGACGTCGGGGACGAGTTTGGTGGGGATCTGCTCGGCCACGACGATGCCCTCGCCGTACGCGCGAATCTCGGCGAGCATCCCGGCGAACAGCTCGACCGCGTGCGCGCCCGCGCTGTTCTCGCCGCGGTTGCGCAGCAGCCGGTGCGCCTCCTCGATGACGATGACGTGCCCGAGGCCGCGCGGGGTCCGTCCGCGGCGGGCGCGCAGCCGCAGGTGCTCGACGATCCGGATGATCAGCGTTCCCATGAGGAACGCCTTGTCCTCGTCGTTGGCGACGTCCTCGACGGCGAGCACGATGTTGCGGCTCAGCAGCCCCTCGATGTCGGCGGGGTGACCGCCCTGGAAGAACCGGCCCGCCGAGCCGATGCGCAGGGACCGGAGCCGTACGTCGACGAAGCCCTTCACGTCGGCCATCAGCTCCTTGCCGTAGCCGACGTCGCCGATCACGTCGAGGGCGGCGTTCTGCAGCTGTTCGAGGGTGGGGATGGCGGGCTCGATCGGGGATCCGGGGCGACCCCGACCGGTGACGACGTCCCAGCCGTTCGCCTCGTACACCCGCTGGAGCGCCTGCGACATGATCTGCGGGAAGGGCTCCTCGGCGTCGAACGCCGCCTGGAACAGCGCCCGCACCATGTCGATGTGCGCCTGCACGGGATACCCGGGCTCGGGCGCGAGCGGGTTGACCGAGAGGGGCACGGCCGCCGGGTCGGACGGGTTGATGACGGTGACCGGCGCGCCGACACGACCGGACATCGCGGCGTACTCGGACTTGGCCGGCTCGATGGCCAGCCAGGGGATGCCGCTGCGGGTGAGCTGCTCGAGCAGGTGGCGGACGGTCTGCGACTTGCCCGACCCGGTCGACCCGGTGACGAAGACGTGGCGGTTGACGGTCTGCAGCGGCACCGTGAACATCCCGACCTGCCGGTCCTGGCCGTCAAGGATCGCGCCGAGGGCGACCCCGGCCGCGGCCTCCTCCCCGCCGACCTCGGAGGTGACGTCGAAGTAGCCGGCGTCGAGCACCCGCAGCCCCGGCACCTCGCGGCGCGGCAGGCCGGCGAGCGCGGAGAGGGCGCCCGCCGTCGCGACGAACGGCGACCGCAGATCCTGGTCCTGCGTGTCGACGTGCAGTGACTCGTGGAAGCGCACGGCGCGCTCACCGGAGCGGAGCCGGTACGGGTGGTGGCTCATCTCCACCGACCCGACGAGCACCGGCGCGATCTGCTCCAGGGCCTGGACCGACTCCGCGCCGGCCAGAACCCGGACGTTCCACAGCCCCGCCTCCTGGAACGCGTCGAGCTCGGCCAGCCGACGCTCCAGGCGTTCGACGGCGAGCTCGTCGTCGCCCCGGCGCCGCATCTGCAGCTCGTACTGCAGGTCGGTGACCTGGTCGCGCAGCACCTGCTCGCCGCACTGGTCGGCGATGACGAGCCAGCCGAACGGCCGATCCATCAGCGTCACCAGCGTCGACTCGAACAGGCCCGGCCCGGTGCCGGCCCGCGAGGAGGCCAGCGGCGGCGCCAGCCTCGCCGGGCAGCGCGTCCACGTCATCGCGGCGGCGTCGTCCAGCCACTCGTCACCGATCGGTACGCCACGCGCGCCGTGCGGGAACAGCAGCCCCTGCTGCCGGTCGTGCGTGAGGTGCAGCGGCCCGGCGTTGGTGATGAGCTGGAGCGGCGCGCCGCCGCCCCGTGACATCCACCCCACGACGAAGGGCCGCCGGCCCTGCGCGGCCGACAGCACGGCCGGCAGCACCGTGACGAAGTCCCACTCCGCCGACGCCGCGTGCGCGGGCGAGAGGATCGCCTGAATGCGGTACCACGGCCCTTGGAGTCCCCCGATCACACCTGCCACCCGAGCAGGATTTCAGGGCCGCGCCCGCCATGCCAGAGGATCAGCCGACGCGGCGCTCAGCGCAGGGGGCCGCCCCACTTGGTCTGGTCGCGGACGCGACGCTTGAGCAGCTTGCCGCCGGGATTGCGCGGGAGCGGGTCGGTCCGTACGGCGATGTACTGAGGGACCTTAAAGTCGGCCAGCCGCTCGCGCAGGTGGGCCAGCACTGCGTTCACGTCGAGGTCGGTGCCCGGCATCGGGACGATGACCGCGCCGACCTTCTCGCCCATCACCTCGTCGGGCACGCCGACGACCGCCGCGTCGAACACGCCGGGCGCCCCGGCCAGGGCGTTCTCCACCTCGACGCTGTAGACGTTCTCCCCGCCCCGGTTGATCATGTCCTTCGCCCGGTCCACGATGTGGACCAGCCCCTCGGCGTCGATGCGGGCGATGTCGCCCGTGTGCAGCCAGCCGTCCACGAACGCCGCGGCGGTGGCCTCGGGCTTGTTCCAGTAGCCGGCGACGACGTTCGGGCCCCGTACGAGGAGCTCACCGGCCTCCTGTTCGCCGTCGAGCAGGTCGAGACGCAGGTCGCACACCGGCACCGCGAAGCCGACCGAGTCCGCGTGCGCCGCCGCGTACTCGTGCGGCAGGTACGTCGTCAGGCTGGAGGTCTCGCTGAGCCCGAAGCCGTTGCCGACCCGTGCGGCGGGGAAGGCGTCCTTGATCCGGCCGACCAGGTCCGGGGCGATCGGCGCCCCGCCGTACGACAGGTAGCGCACCGTCGAGACGTCGGTCGCGCGGAACGCCGCGTCGTTGACGGCCAGCCAGTAGATCGCCGGGACGCTCGTGAGGACGTCGATGCGCTCCTCCTCGATCGCCGCCAGGAACGGGCGCACCTCGAACTTCGGCATGATCACCGTCGTGCCGCCCAGATGGCAGGTGAGGAGCAGCTGGCTGTTGCATCCGGTCACGTGGAACAGCGGCACGGACACGAGGTTCCGCGTCGGGTCGCCGCTCTGGATCCGCTTCGCGCGGCGGCAGCTCTCGCAGTTGGACAGGAAGTTGGCGTGCGTGGTCACCGCGCCCTTCGGGAAGCCCGTCGTGCCGCTGGTGTAGAAGATCGCCGCCGGGTCGTCGGGCCGCAGGTCCTCGACCGCGTACGGGGTGCCGTCCGGGAGCGGGCCCTCGGCGACGTACGCCGCGCCGCTGTCGTCGATGACGTAGCGCGCCTCCTCCTCGGCGAACCGCGTGTTCACCGGGACGGCGATCGCCCCGGCCAGTTGCGCGCCGAAGAAGGCCAGCACCCAGTCGACGCCGTTGCCGTACCGGATCGCGACGCGGTCGCCGCGGCCGACACCGGCCGCCCGCAGACCGCCGGCCACCCGGGCCGCGCGGTCCCACAGCGCCTGATACGTCAGCCGCGGGCCGCCGCCGGTCTCGACGACGGCCTCCCGGTCCGGGTTCGCGTCGACGGTCGCCCGCAGCATGTGGACGACGCTGTCGGGCAGGCCGGTGTACCGGGCGATCCCGTCGGAGCCGCGCACCACTCCCGAGGCGTCGAACATCAGATCCCCCGGGTGAAGTAACGCCGTGGGTTGCCGACGAGCATCTGGTCGAGCTGCGCGTCCGAGACGCCCAGCTCGCGGAGCGCGGGCAGCACCTCGTCGCTGATGTGCTCGAACTGCCAGTTCGGCATCGTGGACCGCACCTGGTCGTGGGCGCCGGCCCAGTAGTCGATGAAGCAGCTCGCGTCGTGGCTGAGCACCATCCGGTCGGCGTAACCCCGTTCGCACAGGGCCGCGATCGTCCGGACGCGGTCCGGCGTCGAGTTGTAGACGTCGAGCCCGAACCGGTCCATGCCGAGGATCGCGCCGGTGTCGGCCAGCTCCATCAGGTAGTCGAGGTCGTTGGTGTCGCCGGCGTGCCCGATGACCACCTTGGACAGGTCGACGCCCTCCTTCGCGAACAGGTCCACGGCGAGGCGCCCGGCCTGCGCCGGGCTGGAGGTGTGCACGGTGATCGGCGCGCCCGTCTCGCGGTGAGTACGGGCGACGGCGCGGGCGATGCGCTCGACGCCGGGCGTGAGGCCCTTCGCCTCGACCACGCACTTGAGGAAGGCCGCCTTCACGCCGGTGCCCGCGATGCCCTCGACGATGTCGCGCGTGAAGTCCTCGACCATCGGCTCGGGCATGTCGACCAGGAGGCCCGGCCCCCGGTGCTCGTACTGATGCGGGACCTCGTCGTAGGAGTACAGGCCGGTGGCGACGACGATGTTGAGCTCCGGCACCTGCTCGGCGATCCGCTGGACGCGCGGGATGTACCGCCCGAGGCCCCACACCGTCGGGTCGACGATCGTGGTGATCCCCTTGGCCACTGCCGCCCGCAGCTTGGCGACCGCGTCCTGGACGCGTTCCTCCTCGTCCCACCAGGCCGCGGCGCCGTAGTTCTGCACGTGCTCGGCGGCGAGCACGAAGACGTGCTCGTGCATCAGCGTCCGGCCGAGCGCGGAGACGTCGACGGTGCCGCGAACGGTCTCGACAGTGGGCATGGAGGGCCTCCCATGGCGTACATACCGACCAGTCGGTATCGGCCAACGTACGGCCGACACCGGAGCGCCGTCAATGGACTACGAGGAGCGTTCGGAAAGGTGCCGGCGGCCGGTCGGGCCGGGCATGGAATGCCGCCACCAGCGGAGAGCGCGGCGCGGTAACCGGCCCCACCGACATCCGGCTTCGGTGGGACCGGTGATCGAGAACTGTAGACGCCATGGATCGGCGACTCCAGCCGCCGCACACGGCGGCATCGCGGCCATAGTCGGCCACCGCGATCACTTCGACGCGCTCACTTACTCGCCCTCCTGCGGACGCTCCACCGGTTCCGGCTCCCGTGCGGGCGCCGTCGGGAAGCCCGGGGCGGTCGGCGGTGGGTTCTCGATGCTCGCGGGCCGGTGGACCAGGCCGGGGTGGCGGCGCTCCAGCTCGGCGGCGTCGTCCGCGGTGAGCCTGATGTGCAGCGCGTCCGCGACGTCGACGAGCAGGTCCGGGGCCCCCTCCCGGTGGAACACCAGGACGACGTCGGCGCCGTACATGATGTTCTGGTCGGTGACCTCGATGTTGCGTTCGCGGATGTTGACGTTGTCCGCCTCGTGCGCGACGGACGAGCCCTTCCCCTGACCGTGGGAGACCATGAGGCCGTGGCCGCCGGAGGTGCCGCCCGACCCTCCGCCTCGCACGCTGGAGTCCGTCCCGTGCACTCCGCCGTCCCGCTGGTTGGTCGCGGTCTGGGAGTACTCCCGCCGCTTGAGCAGCGCCTGGGCGTCCTCCTTCAGCGCGGTGACGTTCATGCCCACGGTGATCTTCTCGCCCGGCCGCAGGCCGTCCACCGTGTACGAGTGGTCGAGCAGCGACGTGACCTGCGACATCATCGTCGCCGGCTCGGTCTGCTTCCACAGCTTCATGCCCTGCGGCCTGCTCAGCTCGAACCCGTTGGGCCGGTCGGTCTCCGCGGGCGTCGGTCCGCGGCGTTCCGGCGGCAACGCCGCCAGCGGGGCGTACTCGTGCACGACCTCCGCCCCGGGGAAGGAGATGCGGCCGACCATGTCGCCGAGGGTCCCGTTGACCTCCGTCGGCCCCGTGTGCGTCTGCCATCGCGGGAACTCTCCGCTGACCGGCGCCCATCCGGACACGTGCTCGCCCTCGCCTGCCACCGTGGTGAGGTGGTCGGGGACGACCAGCCGAACGCTGCCTCCCACAGTGGCGCTCTCGCTCCCGGCCGACTGGACGCGTTCGAAGTATCGCGCGGCGGCGTCGTTGCCGGTCAGCCGCGCGACCGCGTCCGCGCCGCGCCGGATCGCGTTGATGCCGTGTTCGAGGCCGTGCGGCGGGTCCTTAGTCTCGACGATCTCGATCTCGTACTTGAGTCCGTGCGTGAACTCCTGCGAGCCCTCACGTGTCTGGCGCCGGTCGATGTCCTTCACTCCGGTGCCGTCGCTGTGCTCGGTCTCGGACCGGTGGACCCGTCCGCCCCCGACCTGGCCTCCGCGGCTGGAGCCCGACTCACCCTCGGCCATGCCTCGCACGAGGCCCTTGAGGCCGTGGCCGGAGCCCTGCCCATGGGACGTCTCGGATCCGCTGAGCCCCTGAACACGCGCCATGTGGCTGAGGTCCGGGCGTTCGGCCGTGTGCGCTCCGCCTTCCAGCTCCGCCCGGACGCGGATGCCCACGTGCCGGGTGAAGCCGTAGGCCGACTCGACCGGGTACCACTGGACGACGCCCCTGCGCAGGGATGCCAGGTTCGCGGCCAGGGCCGGTTCGCCGAACGCGTTGCGGAGCATCTCCCTCGCCGGGCCGCCCTCGGGCAGGAGGCCGCGGGATTCGAGCATTCCCTCGACCTTCGGCAGCACCGCCTGGCCGTCGAAGCGCTCGACGTGCGCGGAGGTGATGGCGAGGTCGGGCCGGTAGGTCCGCGGTTCGCTCACCGGCTGGGGCACGACGGGGTCGCCCTCCTGGCCGTGGACGTCCGGCGCGGTCGCCAGGTGGTGATCCTGGGCGATCCGGTCCGGCATCATGAAGTCCGCGCCGTCATTCACGCGCAGGTGAACGGTCTGCGCGTGGTGCCCGGCCGGCGCGTCCGGGGTGACCGACAGGTACAGGTCCGAGCCGCTGAAAGAGTGCGTCAGCCCGTCGCTGCTGTAGGTGCCCCGGATCACGTCGCTCGCGCCGGTGTAGTCGCTGCTGCCGGTCCGGCGGCCGACCTCGCCCATCCCGCCGACCTCGCCGACGCCCTTGACCTCGACGCCGCCCAAGTGGACCTTGCCCCGGCCGCCGACCTTCAGCTCGCCTTCGGCGCGGAGGTCCGTGCTCGTCGCGTCCTTCATCCGGGAGTTCGCGGCCCGGTAGTGCTCGATCTCGATGCCCGTCCGCGCCGTGGCATGCTCCGGCGTGCCGAAGTGCGCCCGCAGCGTCATGCCGCGCGTGCTGCCGTCCGGCTGGGTCACCTGGATCCGCCAGCCGTCCCGTGAGGTCAGGTCGGCGAGGTGCGCCTCCAGCGCCGACGGCCGGGTGGCCTGCAGGATCTCCGGTGGAACATCCAGGAAGTCGGTCGGCGCCGGCCGGCCGTTCGCCTCCGCCTCGGCCCGCGCCACCTCGAACGGAAGGTCGTGCGAGGCCCCGAAGCTCGGGAAGACGCCGGTGGTCTGGCCCGCGAAGTCGATGTGGTCGTCGGGGAGCGTGTCCACCCGCTCGACCCGGCCGACCTTCGCGACCTCATCCGGCGTGACCGTGGCCGCCGGCGCGTGCTCCTGCGGGACCACGACGCGAGCGGAGACGTCGTCGCCGCTCACCGCCCAGGACTGGTCGGTGAGCTGCTTCCGCCCGTCGTTCACCCGCAGCCGTACGTGGTGCCGCATCTCCTTGGTGATCTCGGTGACGGGCCCGTCGGTCTCGGTCCGGCGGTACTCCGTGTTGCCGCCCAGGAAGGTCACCGACTTCGACTTGCCCCCGCCGGCGTGCAGGGAGACCTTGGGAGCGTCGACCCCGACCTCCCCCACCTGGAACCGGACGTTCCCGGCGACCTCCGCGCCGGCGCCGGAATGCCGGCTCTGTCCGACCGCCGTCCCCGAGCCGGCGAGCTTCCGGTCGTTCACCGTCATGTCGAACTCTTCGACGTTCCGGCGTTCGCCCAGCTGGGCCCGGTGGGCGATCTCGATCGTGTGCTTGCCGACCTTGATCGTGTGCGTGTCGCCGTGCAGCAGGTCGGCGAGCGTACGGCCCTCCATGGCCGAACGGCCGAACCGCGCCTCCAGATCCAGCGCGAGCTGGCGCCGTACACGCTCCGGGAGGTCGGGCAGTGCCGTGTCGATCTCGTGGCGCAGCTCCGTGACGACGCGCTCGGCGCCCCGGAGACCGGTCAGCTTGCCCATCCCGGCCCCGCGACCCGCCGCGAGGTGCGCCGGCTCCGCGGGGTGCGGCTCGTGCGGCGCGACGGGCAGGGACTTCGCCGGATCGGCGTGGACGGGGAGCCCGTGGCCCGGCGCCTCATCCGGGCTCTTGCCGGTCTCGCTCTCGTGGGGCGGCGGGCCCTGCTCGCCGGTCTCGCGGGGCGACGGGCCTTGCTCGCCGCTCTCGTGGGGCGACGGGCCCTGCTTGCCGGTCTCGCCCCCGTGGGGAACCGGGGAGGTTCCCGTGCCGGCCTCGCCTCCCAGGCGGTCGGGCACGGCGTGGCCCGGTGGCACCTGGTGGCCCTGGCCTCCCGTCGCCGGGTCGCCCGTACGAGGCGTCTCCCCCTGCGGGGCGGTGGCGTGCTCGCCGGAGCCCGGGGGAAGGAGACCCTCGGTCTTGACGCCGCCGAGAAGGTCCGTCTCGAACCGAGCGGCGTCGTTCTCCCGCACGGCCAGCTCCATCGGCACGTCGACCGGGAAGCTGCCGAACCGGGTCTCGACCTCCATCCGGACGATCGCGTGGTACCGGGCGACATCGGCCTTCTGCACCAGCGTGATCTTCGGGAGAGTCGTGTGCGAGTACGAGACGACGTGGTTCTTGCCGCCCTGGTAGCTGCCGCCGATCCGGGCGAAGAACTTCGCCGCCGGGTTGTCCATACCGAGCTTCAACCCGAAGTTGAAGCCCCACTTGTGGCCGAACTGGTGGGAGTCGTTGGTCGTGGTCAGCAGGCCCTGGTCGTCGCGCAGCACCGCCTGGCGGATCGGCGTGTCGCTGTCGGGCAGCCGCTCGAGACGCAGAACGCGCGATCTGACGGTGCCGTCCGGGGTCGGCAGCTCACCGTTCAACAGGTCCCGGCTACGGTTCAGCAGGATCTGCTGACCGAGGTGACCGTTGAGATCACGGTTGACGATCTCCGCGATCCGCTTGGGCGACATGCCCGCCTGCAACGCCTGGCGCTGGAACTCCGTCACCAGTTTGTCGGTCTGGACGGCGGTGACGACCACGTCGTGGTTGCGCACCGAAGGCGCCCGGTCCGACGTCACCATGTGACGCGGCGCCGGAGGCCGGTCACTGGTGCCGACGGACGGCCCCTCGCGGTGGAACTGCTCCGGGAAGGGAACGGTCAGGCGCAGGTCGGGAGCGACGCCGCCGTACCCCCGATCGGCCCCATTGACGTGGGCCTCGATGCGAACCGTCCAGTCGAAGAAGTCGTGCTTGAACGCCACCGACTTGTGACCGGCCATGACCTCCGTCGACGAGCCGTGCGCGTGACCCGAGACCTTGCCCACGTTCGGCCCCGGGAAGCTGACCCTCTCCAGTCCGTCGGAGTTGTCCAAGAACTCGACGACACCACCGGCCTCGTCCCGATGGACGCGCGCGCCCTCCTTCGCTCCCGCGCCCGAGCCGCCGAAGGACACCGTGTAGTGACGCGCGCCTTCAGGCGTCTCCACATGCGTGTACGTGTCGAGCCTTGGCTTGATCCACACCACGTGTCCGTGCGACTCGAACGCGATGCCGTCCTGCAGAACGTCGGTCCAGCGGTCGGGGTTGGGATCGCTCAGTAGGTCGCGGACGTATGCCTCGACCTCGGCCCGGACCTTCGGGGGGAGATAGTCGGGGAGGCCCGCGGCCCACTGCCGCGCGGCCTCCGCCGGATCGATCGGCAGGCGGGCACCCTCCACCCCCGTCCCGTCTCCGAGCGCGCCGTAGTCGGTGTACCGAGGCGGATGGATCTCGGGCCGCGGCTCCGCGGAAGGCTCCCCGTCACCGGTCTCGGTACGCGGCGCGGTGGTCTCGGACGATCCCGCGTGCCCCGAGGACTCCCCGGTCGGTTCGGACGTATCGGGGTGCGCGGCAGAGGACTCCCCGGTCGGCTCCCCCGCCTCGCCGCGCGGGACCGGCGATGGCCCTTCCGCCTCGGTACGCGGCTCACCGGTCGACTCGGTACGCGGCTCCGCAGGCGGCTCGGTACGCGGCTCCGCAGGCGCCTCGGTACGCGGCTCCGCAGGCGCCTCCGTACGCGGCTCCGCAGGCGGCTCGGTACGCGGCTCGCCGGTCGGCTCGGTACGGGGCTTCGCGGTCGGCGCAGTGCGCGGCTTCGCGGTCGGCTCGGGACGCGGCTCGCCAGCCGGCTCGGTGCGCGGTTGCGTGGTCGGCTCGCTTCGCGGTTCCTCGACCGGCTTGGGCGGATCGGCGTGCGAGGTCTGCGCCGTACCAGTGGGCTCGTTTCGGCCGGCCTCCGCGGGCTCGGTCGACAGGCGGGTGCCCTCCGGCGCCGTGCCGTCTCGATGCGCGCCGTGGTCGGTGTTCTGCGACGGATGTGGCGCCGGCGTCTCAGACCTCGCGTCGTTGTAGGCCGCAAGTCGATCCTGCGCGTTCTCGGCGAGCCTTCTGGCCGTGCCGGCGGCCACCTGCGCCTCGAACTCCGAGGGGTGCTCATTCGTGGCGGCGTGTTGGAGGGAGTTCCGCAGCGCGTCGTAGCCGATCTGCGCCTCACGGGCCTTCTCCAGCGTCTTCCGGCAGGACGCGGCGTCGTCCGTGTGACGTGCCTGGTCGCGCAGTGCGGCCTTGCTCTCGGCGAGTGCCTGGTCGCTACGTTCCCGGGCCCCGTGACCGCCCTCCGCCAACGCCGTCAGCGAGTCATTGAGGGCGGCTTCGGCCTTCGCTCCCGCCTCTCGCGCCAGCGCCTCGTGGGCGGCCACGCGTTCCTGGAGAACCCCGGCGTCTCGCCGCAGGGAATCGGCGAGCCTGCCCGCCTGCGCGGTCGCCTCCGCGTGCGGCGTGGCCGTCGCCTCCCTGCCCGGGGTTCCGGCGGGGTGCGAGGTCTGCGGCGCGTGAGAGTCCGGCGGAGCCGACGCCGTCGTCGACGAGGAGTCGGCGTCGAGCTGTTCGACCCGCTGCGTGATCGTCCGTGCCGTGTCCCCGTACTGTTCAGGCTGCAGCAGCGGATCCGGCTCCGTGGGTCGGCCACCCGGCTCCGCGTGCGCGGGAGGACCGTCCGGCGTCGAACCGACTGTCGGCTGGGCCGCATCTCCCGGCCCGGCCTCCGTCTGTTCGGGTGAGTGGTTCAGCAGTCTGTCGAGCTCGGTCGTTCCCCGACCGGAGGTGCCCGTGGCCGCATTCGCCGGACGAGACTGCTCGGAACCGTTTCCGTTCAGGAGGGAGCCGATGTCACGGCGGCCGGTGCCCGCCGCCGACGGTTCGGCCTGCCCGGTGCCGCGGACCACCGGCTCACCCGGACGCGATGGGAGCGCCGGCCGAGAGCCCGAAGCACCCGGCTGGATCCCTACGGTCGAGGTGCCGTCGGGCCCGCGCGCTGCGCCGGTACCCACGCCGTCGGCCCCTGTGCCGGCGGCCAGAGGCTGCGAGGCGGGCGGAGCCTGGGTGCCGCCGGGCGATTCCGCGGGGCGCCCGTTCCCGGCCGCGAGACCCGAAAGGTCCGTCCCGCCGCCGGTGGGGGTTTCGTGGCTGCCGGCCAGTGTGGTGCCGTGCGGGCCGCCGCTTTCGGGAACCGGAGGCACGGGCACCGAGCCGTCGCCGTTCGAACCACCACTGTTCGAGCCGCCATCGTTCGAACCGCCATCGTTCGAACCACCGCTGTTCGAACCGCCATCGTTCGAGCCGCCGCCGAACCGCCCCGCGGCATGCTGGCCCAGTTCCTTGGCGGCCCCGAATCCGGCCATCCCGAACCCGAACGCGGCCGCCTGACCGACATTCATGTGATTCGGGTCGAAGATCGCCTGACCCGCCAGGTTCCCCGCCGTACCCGTCGTGCCCGCGAACCCGAACCGGGCACCCACGCCCTTCATCCCCGGCGCGCCCATCCAATCCGCCAGCTTCGTCGTCAACGGATTGGCCTGCCGCGCCACCGCACGCCCCGCCAACCCCATCACCCCACCAGCAACCGCACCCATCCCCACCGATTTGCCGAACTCACCCCAATTCCAGCCCTTCTGCACCCCCTCATGAATCCGCGCATACTGCCCGGCGGCGTCCATCCCCCCGCCGAACCAGGCACCCACCGCCGCCGCACTGAGCACCTGATGCTGACCCGCCCACACCGCGATCCGCTGAAGAAACAACTTCAACGAAAACCCCTCAGCCTGCGACGAGGCCAACGCCACCGCCTCCGAGGCACCCGCAGTGAAAAACGACCACGCGAACCCGATCGCCATCGTGATCACCACGAACGCACACGAAAGCTCGAACTGCAACCGCGCCGCCCGCTTCTGCGCCTGCAACCCCTCCACCCAGGAGGCCAGCCCCTGCAACGTCCCCTCCAAGAACCGCAGGCCCCCGAACTCACCCCCACCCGACAGGGCTTGGGCGAACGTCTTGAACTTGTCGGTGGCCTCACCGGCATTCAAACTCGTCACCGCACCGGCATGATCATCCAACGCACCCGCAGCCTGACCCACCGCATCCGCACACGCCGACAACGCCGACTGCATCCGAGCCAGCCCGTCCATACTCCCGTCCGGCCACTGGCACCCCCCCACCAGCATCTCCAGGAAGAACAAGCCTTTTTGCACGATCTCCGGCAGCTCGTCGAACTCACCCACCGCACGATCAAAACCCGGCCGATCCCGCTTATACGGATCCCCCACCGCCCGCGCCCCATGATCCGCACCCGCCGGAATATCCCCACCCACCGTCGACGCCGACTCCGCCAACTGATACTGCTGACCGGCCACCTTCAACATCCCACCGGTAGCCCGCACCAGATTCACCGCATCCTCAAGCGCGTCCAAACACCCATCCCGCGCCGCACCAAACCCCGGAGAACCCTCACTGCCGTTCAGAAACGCCTGACCAATGTCGTCGTTCCCCCACGCAGCCCCCGCCCCCGACAACTCCGACACCAAAGTGTCCACCGCCGAAGCCAGCGTGTACGACAACTCCGAAAAACCCTGACCCGACTTCCCCCACGACTTGAAATTGACGTCAAGACCAACGCTCACGACTCACCCCACGATGAAATTCCGTAGGGACATCGCCGTACGGCCGGCTGCCGGGCGTTCATGCCGTGGAAAGCGGAGGGTCGAAGCGAATGCCGCGCGCCTCGGCACGTGCACCGATCGTGACGGAGATGCCGGCGTGTGTCCGAGCGATCGCGGTCGTGTCGCGGGTGCCGTGCCGCAGCCGCCGAGGCTCCTTGAGCCGTTCTCGATGGTTGACGATGACGTCCTGCGCGGGCGTCTGCATTCTGTCCCCGACTCCAGATCCCCTGATGATCTCCCTAGACCATCGTCCCGATACCGGATGATCTGTCAACGCATGGCGCTCATCGGAACAGGCTGGTCATCGAGGGTTGTGACCTGCGAAGACACCACGTACGGCAACCCGAAGGGAGGCGGCGTTCGGCGTACGGCGGCCGACCGTTCAGCAAAAGTTCAGCTGCCGCCACACCATCCGCGGCGAGCCACCCGCGGGCGTGGGGAATGACGCGGCGATCTCGACGGACCCGCTCAGCCTCCGGCGGAGGCGCGGACGTCGGCGGGTGGCCTAACGCTTCTTCTTACGGAAGTCGAGGCGCTCCGGCGGCGGGCCCAGGTTGGGGGCGGGGCGCGCACCGTCGTCGGGCATGACGTCCGGCTTGGCGTGGCGGGCCCGCGACGGGTCCGTGGCCTCTTCGTACTCCTGGATGTTGGCCGTGGGAAGCGTCATGATGCCCGGATTGGCGTCGACGACGAGGATGCGCCGTCCAGACGTCTCCGCGTGCGTGAAGATCATCGCGGTGGGCGGGAGCTGCTGCAGTTCCTGCGGCTCCACGGCGAGCTCGCGTGCGCCCTTCCCCGCCTCGGCGGCGGCAGACGTGCTCTCCCCCCACGCGGTGGCGCGGCCGATCCCGTCGGGAAGCGCCGCGTCCGTGGGCTCGTTGCCGTTGAACACCGGCAGCGGAGCCGACGGGCCGACCGTGCTGACGTACGAGTCGTCCTTGTCGAGGCTCACGGCGTCACCGACCTTCTCGGTGAGCTCGGCGACCTCCAGCTTCTGCTCCACGCCGATGTGCTCCGCCGCGATGCGGGCGTCCTCCGCGTTGCCGAGGCGCATGAAGCCCACGGCGGCATGACCGCGGCCGAGTCGCTCCTTCACGTGCGGTCCGATCGACCGGTACATCAGCACCAGCCCCGTCGAGGTCGCCTCGCACGAGTCGATCAGCCGGTCGATGACGTCGCCGCGAAGCTTCTCCGCGCCGCACACCAGCAGGGTGTGCTCCCACGGCTCTCCCTGGGAGGAGTTGCGCAGCACATGCGTCAGCGCCGCCGTGACGTACGTGCCTAGGACGCGGTTGGTGAGCACCCCGGCGCGGCGGTCGGTCGCGATGACGCGGAGCCGGCTGGGCGGCATCAGTGTCGGGCTCGATCCGAGCTTCTCCAGCTTGCGCAGCTGCGACTCCAGCGCCCAGGCACGCTCGATCACGACACGGTCCGCGGCACCGCGGCCGAACATCGTCGTGATCTTCGAGAGCTGCTCATCGGTGAGGAGACCGGCGCGAAGGTCATCGCGTGGGTCGCCGACCTGTGCGAGCGCGCGCAGCGCCGCGGTGATCCGCGGGATCGGCGCGCGTCCGCCGAAGACGCCGAGGACGCGTTCGAGGATGGCGTTGTCGAAGGACAGGTCCCGAGCGCTGCCCTGCTCTTCGCTCACACTCACCACGAGCGAGAGCACGTCGGCCAGTTCCTCAGAACCGAGGCCATGGGTCAGGTCCAGCTGCGGCAGGTCGCTCGGCAGCACCCACACCTGCGGCCGCTCGCCCTGGTCGTTGCCGAGCTCGGCGAGCTCCCGGGCGACCGCGCCCTCGGACAGGTCCAGGACGGTGACCTGAGAACCCGCCGCGAGCCGCGCCGCGCCCATCATGGTCACCATCGCCGACCAGCCCTCCAGCGTGCCGCCGGCGACGTCCACCCGGTCGACGCCCTGCGGCAACGTCACGGCGTACCACTCGTGCTGCGACTCGAACGCCTCTCGGCGGTGCTGCCACTCCCGGTACGCGCGGGCGTGTTCGGCGTGGGCGGCCTCGAGTTGGCGCCGGCGCTCCTCACGCCGGTGCTCCAAACGCTCCCTCTCCTCCACCGCCTTGGCGCGCAAGGACTTCTCGCCCTGCCAGATGGGGTAGCCGATGATGGCGGCGACCACTCCGCACGCCACCAGCCCGGCCGCGGCGAACGCCCACGGCAGAATGCCGGTGGCTCCGAGCAGCACGAACAGCAGGGCACCGACCCCCGCCGCGCCGATCACGGTCTTGAGAGGGCGGTTGAAGAGGTTGTCCTCCCGCTGCTTCGGCATCACCCATTCGGGCGTGACGATCTCGACCTCGGGCGGAGTCGGACGCTTCGGCGGCGGCCCGGGGTCGTCGTGTACCTGCGCGTAACGCCAGCCGACGTACACGCGGCCCGGTTGCAGTAACCGGGTTTCGCGAGCTGTCACATCGACCACGCCCCGTGTTCCTTGAGTGTTCCTGCGGCAAGCGTAGAAAGCTTCGCCTGAAACGGGGGTCTGTTTCAACCGGCCGGCATGCCACCGGCCGACCAGAGCCCCACGACACCGACGATCACTGATCGTACGACCGGAGGAGCGCGCTTCGCGCGGACGCGCGCCGTCCCCGTCGAGCGGTCACCAGGAGCCGTACGGCGGGTTCTGCGGCGGCTGCCCGCTCGGGCCTTGGGGCGGAGGCCCGCCGGGGCCGTACGGCTGCCCTCCCGGCCCAGGTGGCGGCTGAGGCCCGTATCCGGGGCCTGCCGGGTCTCCGTATCCCTGCCCGTACCCCTGGGCCGGCGGCTGCCCGGGGTACGGCGGCTGCGGTTGGCCGCCCCAGGAACCGTACGGCGCCCCGGGAGGCGGCCCCGGCTGCTGCCACGTCTGCTGCGGAACGTGACTGTACTGGGCCATGCTGCGTCGCCTCGACGCCCGAGCGATCAGGCCGATCACTGCGACCACGCCGAAGATGACCAGGTATATGGCGAGCCGGATCAGCGAGAACATCGCACTGTGATGGACCATTCGCGTACCCTCCTCGCGGACCGGAGCTCCGGTCGATCACTCCGCTCACCGCCTTGTCGGTCATCCTGACCCCCGACGGACAATTTCGGTAGCCTCACGGCCGTGCCGATTTCGCGGCCTTCGGGACAGATCGCGACGCGTCCGCTGTTGTGGACCATATCCGTCGCTCTGGCCGTCGTGCTGCTCATCGGCCTGTGGGCGACCGGCGGTCTGCGCGCGGCTCCCCGACCGCGGATCCGACGGCCCGCGACCGCGGTCGATCTCGGTGCTTACGAGGTCACGGTGGACGATGCCGTCCTCCGCCGTCCCGCACACGGCAGTGTGGTCTCGCTCCTCGTCACGCTGCGGGTGAAGAGCAAGGAGCGCAGGTCGGCACTGCTCGACGACTTCACGATCAACGCCCTGTCCCTGGAGTCCGCCGGTGGGCCCGCGGTCACCGCGGTCATGGCCCAGGCGACCAGCCAGGGGGCGGACGTGAACATGCTGCCGCCGCGCGTGCCCGTCACGGTCGTCCTGAGGTACGTCCTGCCCCGTGGCACCGTGCCCCCGCCGGGCTTCCACGCCCGTCTCGCGTTGTGGCGGTACGACCACCGGGAGGACTTCTTCTACGGCCATGTCGAGTGGGTGTCGCGCAAGCCCGCCGATCCGAAGAGCCGCCAGGCCGCCGAGTTCGCCGTGCCGTTGCCGCTCCGCCGGGAGGGTCTGTGAGACGCGTCGCGGCGATCCTCCTCGGGCTCGCGCTGGTGCTCGTCGCCGGATGGATGAAGGCGCACACACCGGACGACTACGACCACCGGTACGCTCCGCTGGCCTCCACCGGGCACTCCGGTGCTCCGGTCACCGCAGGTGCGTTCACGGTACGGGTGGACGGCGTCACGGTCGCCCGATCGGCGACACCCGACGGGCAGGAGGTCCTCCGGCCCGACGGTGTCTTCGTCATCGTCACCGCCGCCGCGACGATCCGGCGCGTTCCGGCGCGGCTGGCGACCGCGTACCTGCGGACGCGGAACGGCTACGAATACCGGGAGAGCGTCAAGAACGTGATCGCCCAGAACGGCGATCCGCTGAGCGGCGTCATCCTCGGCCCGGGGCTCTGGCGGCGGGGCCCGTTGGTCTTCGAGGTCCCCCCGTCCGAACTGGCCGGATCCACACTCGTGGTCTCCGACCGCCCGGTGAACGAGAAGGATCCGCCGGGCGGTTTCCCGCCCTACGGCTTCGAGTTGACCGCGCAGGCGGAGATCGCCCTGCGCATCGGAGAGGCACGTGCGCGGCACCTGGTCGCGGACGCCCCCGAGCGGGCGACCATCCCCAGAGCCGGCACGTGACCGCCCGCGCCGCCGTCGCGCTCGCGGTCCTCCTGCCGCTCGCCGTCGGCGCCCCTCTGTGGGAGCAGCTTCGCTACTACGACCGGCATCGCGTGCGGGAGGCGGTGACGACCGTGCCGCCGGGTGGCTCCGGGGTCCTCGACCACGCCTCCTGGCGACTGCTGAGCCTCGGTCGTACGGCGACCGGCGTCCGTGTACGGCTGGCCAAGACCCCGCTCGACCAGGACGGCGTGTCGAACCTGGAAGTCGTCGTCGACGTACGGGATCGAAGCGGCCGGCGCTGGATGCTCCGGGAGGACCTGAGCGGCGCTTTCAGCCGGCCTGGGCACGCCGAGACGATGACTCTGCGCGGCGACGTTCCGGCCGGCGTCGCGGACCAGGTCGAACCCGAGGTGCGTCACTCCCCGCTCAAGCCGGCGCCGCGGCCGGTTCCGGTGCTTCGGTTTCGTCGCTGACCGACCGGATGAGATCGACGGCCGCCGCGAGCAGTGCGACGTGCAGGATGTTCCTCAGCAGCTCGCGGGTGAACTCCAGCGGGACCAGGATCGGCTTCCAGGCCGCCGGGTCGTGGTCGGGGCCGATCAGGTACAGCACTCCGCGGAAGCCGTACGCGACCGCCGCGTCCACCGTGACGTAACAGAGGCAGAACAGGCCGAGAGCAGGTGCTCCCGCCCGCAGGATCAGACGCGTCGCGTGCAGCAGCGGCACCCAGCGTTCGCGCAGACCGCTCGTCAGGCCGACCAGCACCCGGTGGCGATCGCCGGCCACGGCCAGCCGGTGCAGCCGGGTGCCCTCGAGCGCCGCCCGATGGTCGTCCGGTTCGACGCCGATTCCCTCGACCGCCGCGGCCATCGCGAACCACACGAGCGGAAGGGCGAGTGTGCCCAGCCCGAACCCGATCGCCGGGCCATGCGTGTCCAGGCCGGCCGGCCAGAACCGCCGACCGGTCACCCAGTCGGCGGCCTTCCCCGCGAGCAGGAACACGGACGACACCGCGAAGAGGTTGAACGCCGTCTCGGTGTAGGCGAGCACCGGCCCGGCCCACCGATCTTCGCGGCGACGCTCGAGCAGAAGCCTGAGCGACCAGGCGACGGCCGCGCCCAAGAGGGCGATCCACACGTCGGAGATGAACAGCGCCTGACCGGCCACCGCACCGTGCGTGGCACTGTGCAGATTGTGCTCGACATCGACCCGGCTGAACAGCCGCACGTCGTCCGTGTACATCCCCCACGCCGTGTAGATGACGACGAATGGGAACAACGCCCGGCCGACCGCGTCGGCGAACGACTCGTCGTCCGGCCGCCGGATGGTCCACAGCATCCCGATCACGGTGGCGAGTGTCACGGTGACGAGCGCGGTGAAGACAAGAGTCGCCGCCATCCGGCGCCACTGCTCGTACTGCCCATGACCGACCACGACACCGGCCCACGTCAGCAGGTAACGGGCGAGGTATCCCGCGCTGAACCAGGCCGCGAGCGGCACCACATGGCGACCGGCCATGCGCACCGAGGTCACGGGGAGCATGACAACGCCTCGGACGGATCGGGTGTCCACCTGAGGCGGCACCCCGGCTTGCTCTTCGCTGTGGATAGGCGGCCCGTCCACGTTCCGAGCGCCGTTCGCCGCTACCGGCCGTGTCCGGCGGGTGGTCCGTGATCCGGCGGCTCGAAGGTCGGCCTCGATCCGTCGCGCGGCGGCTCCTGCGTCTCCGTCGGCCCGAATGACGGCGGCGGTCCGTGACGCGGATCCTGGTACCGAGCCTGTTCGGAGGGGCCCGGCGTGGGGGCAGGCCTCCGGGTGCGGCCGCGCCGCGCGCGGACGATGAGGGCTACGACCGCGGCGATCAGGATGATCGGGATCAGGGCCATCAATGTGAGCTCGGTGGCCGATCGGCGGCTGCTCGGCGTCTTGGTGGGCTCGCTCCCCGGGCTCTGGCCGGTGCTGCCCCCCTGCCCCGACTTCCACTTCTCGTACGCGGCGAAGACCGGGTTGGGCGCGTCCTTCGACACGGTGTCGGACAGCGCGTGCATCGGCCGGAGCAGGCCGTATCCGGTCCTGTCATCCCGGCCCGACGGCGCGACGTCGAGGCAGGACGCGACGATGCGCTGAACGACCTCACGCGCGTGCATGTCCGGGTGCTTCGCCCGTACAAGGGCGACCGTCGCCGACGTCAGGGCGGCCGCGCTACTGGTGCCGCCTTCGGAGGTGTGGAACTGGCCGTCCTTCAGCACACTGCCGACCTGGCCGGCAGGCGCGGCGACGGCGACATAGGGCTGCCGCTCGGTCTTCGCGAAGGGAACGAAATTCTGACCGGAGACCGAGACTCCCCCGACCGCGAGCACGCCGGCGCAGTTGGCCGGGTATTCCGACGGGTTGTCGGCCTGCCCGTCGTTACCGGCCGCGGCGACCACCACGACGTCATGGTCGATGGCGTAGCCCACGGCGCGCTGCAGTACATCCGGGCATTGGCCCGGTACCGTCTGCGAGATGTTGATCACCTTGGCGCCGTGATCCACCGCGAACCGGATCCCCGGCGCGATCGCCGCGCTCGACGTGTGAATGTCCACCGGAAGGATCTTCGATCGAGGTGCGGCGCCCAGAAAGCGCGTCGGCCCGCCCTGTGCCGCGATCAGAGCCGCCATGGCGGTGCCGTGGCCCCCCGTCGGACCGGTCTCGCTGTCGGTGCGGCCGTCACCGCCGCCCGTCGAATCCGATCCGGGGAGTACGACGCCGCGGAGTTCCGGGAGGTCGGCCTGCACGCCCGAGTCGATCACGGCGACGGTGACGCCGTCGCCCTGGCTGACCGGCCAGACCTTCTGCTGGAGCTCCCAGGTGGTGAACCACCACTCGTTCTCCAGCGGGGCCGGGTAGGACGCTGCGGCCGCCGTGGGGCCCACGCCCAGGGCCGTCAGCGACACCAGCGCTGCCGCGAGCGTGGATCGGATCAGCCGTCGCACTGACTCACCTCGATTGACTTGACGGTCTCAGAACAGCCGCGTGGGCGGACGGAGCCATCGCTCCGCCCGCCCATCACGGATTGCGCCTCACGTGGGGACGCTCAGCCGATCTGTCCCGGTACGGCGTCGCCGTCTCCGCCCCAGACGTCCTCGTCCTCGGTCAGCCAGGTCGCGCGCTCGCGCTCCTTCTCTCCCTGACCGTGGCCGGGGTGCATGGGCGGCATCATGCCGCCGGCGCCCATGCGGCCGGCATTGGCCAGACCGTTCGCGCCGGCTCCAGTGCCGAGGGCACCGTTGGCGAGAGTGCCGGCACCCATCGTTCCGGGGCCGAGCCCACCACCGGTTCCGCCGAACGGGTCGCCGCCGAGGCCGGTGCCGTTCGGGAGGCCACCGCCGCCCGGACCACCGCCCGGAAGGCCGGCCAGGTTCGTACCGTTTCCGCCGGGGAGATGACCGCCGTTGGGCAGATGACCACCGTTGGGAAGGTTTCCGCCATTAGGCAGGTGACCACCGTTGGGCAGATGACCACCGTTGGGCGGGTTTCCGCCATTAGGCAGGTGACCACCGTTAGGGAGGTTTCCGCCGTTGGGCGGATGTCCGCCATTAGGCAGGTTTCCGCCAGTTGGCATGTGCCCACCGGTCGGCCCCCCGTTCGGACCGCCGTTCGGACCGCCGTTCGGACCACCGTTGTATTTGCTGGGGTCGAACGGCGAGGCGTCGGTCGCCGTCGGCATGTCCTGCCGGATGTCACTCGGGAAGTTGTTGTTGGACTGAACCGTCTGATCCTGGAGCTTCTGCATCAGCTTCCGGCCCATGGAGCTGTCGCCGTCCAGCCAGTCACCGACGCTCGTGCCACCGGTACCGATGGACACGCCGTACCAGTGCTCGTCACCGAGGCTGTCCTGCCAGCTTTTCTGCATCTTCGCGTGGTCCGTCAGCGCGGAGCCGGTCGTGAAGCTCTTGTCGTGGATCTCGCGGGCCTGGTCGTACAGCTTCTGCAGCTGCTTCATGCCCGCGTCGGTCGAGTCGGAGTTCCAGTTCTCCGCCAGGACGCCGGCCTGCTTGTAGATGAGCTCGATGCTGGTGGCCATCCGGGAGGCGACGTCGCTGTAGGCCGTGCCCGCAGTGTTCACCCGGGTCGGCTTCATCGCCCGGACGATCTTCAGGAGGCCCTCGTAGTCGTTGTCCCAGAAGTTCCAGCTGGAGTGACCCCAGCTCCCGGCCTGGGCTTCCTGCCGAATGTCCCGATCCTGCGACGCCATCGTCGTCATCCCTTCCCTGGTCTGAGACTAAGACGCCTTGGGGGCGTTATTCGTCGTGGTTTGGGCGTTTCGGGCACTCTGCGCGTTGGCGGCTTCAGTGTCGTCGTAGTTACCTGCCGCCCGCTTGATCGTTTTGATCATCTCCTGGTACGCATCCAGGAACTGACCGTAAACGTCACCAACAGTGCTATAGGCCGTCTTTGTCGTGTTGTAGACGCCGGTCGCGGCGGGGTATTCACCCAGGTCCTGCTGGGTCAGCAGGCCCTTCGCGGTGGACCCGTCCAGTGACTGGAAGTCGAAGAGAGAGCCCTTTGTGGAATGCTTGTTCACGTCGTCCAGGTCACCCTGAAGGGCTTTCCACACATCGTGCAGCTTCGACCTGTTCGTATTGATGTCCTTGCCCACCTGGGGAAGGTCCGGAGACGGGAGGTTGTCTCCGCCGCCATTGTCCTTAGGTGCCACGATGAACCTCCTGCCGGCCACGTCGGCCGGCGTTACATCAGCTGTTCGTTATGACGGTCCCTGTGGCGATCCGGTTCCCGTCACCAGGCGACGATGGCCCCGGTCGCGTGGTGCCGACCGGGGCCATCATCATGACGTCTCGCACTCGAACACGGTCGAGGCGGTTACCACATCTTGGCGTTGGCCGCCTCGACCGCCGTGTAGTTCTCGTGCGCCGTGCCGATGACCGCGGCCAGCTTGTTCATGGCCGTCGTCATGTGGTTCGCTGCGGCCGTCCACTGCGCCTTGGCGGTGTGGTACTGGCCCTGCGCGTCACCGGACCACTGTGCCAGGTTCTGCTGGAGCTGCGTGTCGAGCTCCTCCAGCAGGCCCACCACGGCGTTGTGGACGGCGACGAAATCCTGCTCACCGGTGTTGAGCGCGCCGAAGTTTACTTGGGTGAACTCATCGGACATCAGGGTCCCCTTCCGCCAGTCTCAGATCCGTCAGAAGCCGTTGATGAACTGGTGGATGTTGTTAACGGCCTCTTTCTGAGACTCTTCGTTCTTCTGGTAGTTGATCTCGTTGTGGACCAGGCTCTCGTGAAGGCGGTTCAGCGTGGTGAGCACCTTCGTCATGTCCTCATCGAAGGCGGTGAACGCGGCGCCGAAGGCACCCGCGGCATCGCCCCTCCAGCCCACGAGGACGGCGTCCTTGTGGCCGTTGAGGTTGATCTGCTGGCCCTTGATCTGGCTGGCGATGTCGTCGATGTGACCGGCTGCCACCCTCATCGCCGCGCGATTCTGTGCCGACTCCTGCGCCACAGTCGTCACCTCCATGTGATCGGCTACGTGCGGTACTCAGCGTCCCACCACCGCGACGCGCCACCCGAGCGGGAAGAACGATCGGCTTAGAGAACACCCCGTTACCCTAATTCGCGGCCAATCTTACGGCGCTTGTCGCGATCTGTCCAGCAACATACGAAAATCCAGTCGACCCGGCCATTGGCGAATAATGTTATCGCCCGGTTACAGCACGCCAACGAATGGGCGACGACCGACCAACGACCCTCTGACCTGCGACTACAGTCTGGATCCGAACATCTTTCAGAACCGTCGAGACGGCATGGCGATAATCACGTTCGCCGACATGGAACCGTCCTGAGCGGTGCTGCGTCTAAACCCGATTAGGCGTCGAATGTCCATCCTCAACCGTTCGCCTTAGGTGCCGGCGCGGGCTGCCGCGCCTTGGTCGGATCGAGGGTCGGCCCGGTCGGCATCAGCTGCAGCACGCTCTTGGGGATCGGTGCGGCGTTCGCCACCTTGTAGCCGAGCTTGTCAGCGGTGTCCTTCGACGACAAGGGGAAGCAGACGCCTGCGTCGTTGACGACGTACCAGGAGTTGATCGAGTTGAGCTGGTTCGGTCCGGGAAGCAGACCGACGAGCGCGGCGCCACCCGGCGGAAGGATGACCTGGTCCACGGTCGTGCCCTGCTCGGCGGTCGGTGCCTGGATGTTCGGCAGCGAGCCGCCGATCGCGAGCCGGGCGGAGGTCGAGCCCTTGTCCGTGTCGGAGTAGACCGCGCAGAGCGGCTCCGAGGGATCCCACGGCACGAAGTCCGGGAGGGCCGGCGGCAGCCGGCTGTCCAGCAGGTGCTGGCTCGACGGCTTCGACGTCACCGTGCCGAAGTCGGTGTCACGGGCGACGGCCGCCTGACCGTGGTAGGCCTGTCTCTTCGTGTCGGGCTCCGCGAGGAGCAGGATGGCCTGCGTCCCGGAGACCTGCGCGAAGCCATCCGACAACAGGACGTAATAGGCGCCCGAGGGCACCTTGAAGACCTGGCCGACGCTGCCGACGCCGGACACGTCCTGACCGCGGTTCCCCACCGGTGGAGCGGCGAAATCCGTCCCCGGGTCGACGGTGTTCAGCCAGGCCCGCGAGACCTCGGCCGGTTGGACCTTGGTGACGCTGCTCGCCTGGTCCGGCGGCAGCGTCATGTGCATCCGCTGGTTGTGCCAGATGACGTACGGCTGGCCCGACACCTGAACGACCACCGCCTGGTCGACGCCGATGAAGTTGCCGCCGACGTTCGTGCCGGCGACGAGGCTGGTCACCGGACGGGTGCCGCCGGCCGTCGTCGTACCGTTGCGGACGCAGACCGACCACGGCTTCTTGACCAGGTGGTCGGGGTCGGGGAGGGAGTCGGGCGCGCCGGGGATGCCGATCATCGGGCCGCGGGTGAACTTCGCCAGGGACTTCCGCGACACCACGCGTTGCTGGGTGCTGCTGGAGTTCAGAGCGAGTTTCGCCGAGGCGAAATTGAGCACCGGCAGCATCCGCTTGCCGTTCGTGTCGTAGACGTACTTCGTGCCGGTCTCGCGCTCGATGATGACCATGCCGCCCTGGTCGAGGCCCTTTGCCCCGCCCGGGGAGATGAATCCCATGACACCGAAGACGGCGGCGAGGAGGACGGCGACCATGGCACCCGAGAACGCCGCCACCGACAGCCGCCGCATCGGCGACTCGGAGACGTCCGGCTCCCCCTGCAGCAGCGCCAGACCGACCCGCTGCATCATCAGCTTGTGGGCCTGGTAGAGATCGCGCCGGGTCTGCATCGATAACCCTTTCAGCCCTTGAGGCCGCGGATCGTGGAGTAGATGTCGAGTGCGGCCAGCGCCAGCGGGATCAGAGAGATGATCAGGATCATGTCGACGATGTCGCCCGCGCGCCCCCAGAACGGTGTCGGCCGGTGGGCGGGCAGCCACATGGCCATGCCCACGACGACGCCGGCGAGAACGAGGAGCGGGAGCAGTACGCCCGCGAGCGTGCTCACCTGGTCGCCGCGGAGGGCCAGGCCGATGTCGAGGGCCCCGAGCCCGACCAGGCCCGCGGTCAGCATCCACACGCGCTGGCCACGTCCGCGGAAGATCCGGGCGCGCAGCAGCAGCGAGACCGCCATGGCCGCCGCCGTCGTCGGGCCGGACCACTTGTCGGAGGAGGCGAGGAAGAGCATGCCGCCCATGGCGACGAGGGCGACGGCGGCGACCAGGCCGGTGGCGTACCTGTCGGCCGCGACCGTGCGCTTGAGCACGGCGCGGCCTTCGACCAGTTGGGTGTCGCGTCGCAGGTCCTCGGCGCTCGTCGGCACGGGCGGCAGCGGCAGCCGGGCGAGACGGAACGACAGCATGGGGATCAGGGCGGTGAACGCCATCACCACGGCGGCGACCGTCCCCGCCATGCCGGGCGCCGGGAGGCTCGGGAAGGCGTAGGCGAGGCCGCTGCCGATGGCGCCCATGGCGGCGGCGATGGCGATGCCGAGGAAGACGGGCACCCCGTCGGCGACCACGAACGCCGCGATGGCCGCGACCAGCATGGCCGCGCCGAAGGCCGCCAGGAGGTGCGGGGCGCCGACCTGCGTCAGCTCGATGCCGCGCCGGGCCGGTGCCAGCAGGCCGGCGAGGAAGGCGTACGGCACGGCGGCGTAGCCGAGGATGGCGCCGGCGCCCGAGTCGCCGAACGCACGGGACACGGCCAGGCCACCGATGAGCAGCAGGAGCGCGACGATGCCGGCGGCGATCGTCGGGGCGGTCCACGGCGGGCCCGACAGCGCGACGGCGAGGACGCCGACGGCGAGCGCGGCCCCCGCCGCGCCGAGGCCGTAGTTGCGCGTGCTGTGCGGCCGCCACCGGTCGGAGCGGTCCTTGATCCCCGTGGCGATGACGTCGGCGACGTCGTCGAAGGACATCTCCGGGATCTGTGCCATCCCCGGCCGGAGGTACAGCACCTCACCGTCGCGGATCCCGAGTTGGGACAGCGAACGCCCCGGCTCGAAGGGCGCGTCGTCGAGGCGCTGAAGCACCCAGCCGGAGTGGGCCAGACCGGCGTCCGCCAGGTTCGCGCCGGCCACGCGCAGCAGCGTCGGCAGCATGTGCGCCAGCGGGACGTCCGCCGGCAGCGAAAGGTCGATCCGTCTGTGCGGGGCGACGATCGTGACCCGGCTCAATTCCGTTCCTGCCGTCGAGCTCACCGGTCTTCCATCCTCTTCGGCTACACGGCTCGGGCTACCTATGCGTCACACTCTTCATAGGATGACCCCGAAATACTTACAAAATCTGGCCACAGCAGCGTAACGGCCGCGGAGGCACCAGTTGAGTACGATCTTGGTACGCCGTCAGGAAAGGCGGCCCGCTCCGCCCATGCCCAAGGGCGAGATCCTGCTCGAATCCCCGCCCGAGATCCCCGAGGTGACCAGCGGCGGATTCCAGGCCGTCATGATGTACCTGCCGATGGCCGCGATGGCGGGGATGAGCGGCCTGATGGTCGCGGCCGGCGGCGTCACGAATCCGTTGTCGCTGGTCAGCAGCGGTGGCATGGCCCTCGCCATGGGCGGCATGATGCTGGGCCAGATGGGCCGCGGAGCCGGTGACCGCAAGTTCAAGCTGAACGGCGAGCGCCGCGACTACTACCGCTACCTCGCGCAGACGCGCCGGAAGGTGCGCCGGGCCGCCAAGCAGCAGCGCGAGGCGCTCGAGTGGAACAGCCCCGCCCCTGACTCACTGTGGTCCCTCGTGATGAGCGCCCGGCTGTGGGAACGCCGCGCGCGGGACGGGGACTTCGCCAACGTCCGCGTCGGGACGGGCCCGCAGCAGCTCGCCGTGCAGCTGATCGTGCCCGAGACGAAGCCGGTCGAGGACCTGGAGCCGATGACGGCGGGTGCGCTGCGCAGGTTCGTACGCGCCCACTCGACCGTTCCCGAGCTGCCGGTCGCGGTCTCGCTGGCGTCGTTCGCCCGGATCCAGGCGATGGGAGAGCCGGAGACCACCCGCGGCCTCATCCGCGCGATGATCGCCCAGATCGCGTCGTTCCACTCCCCCGACGACGTGCGGATCTGCGTGTGCGCGTCACCGGAGCGCATGGCGCACTGGGAATGGGTCAAGTGGTTGCCGCACTCCATGCATCCGAGCGAGAACGACGCGGCCGGCCCGGTCCGGCTGATCACCCGCAGCCTGTCGGAGCTGGAGTCACTGCTCGGCCAGGAGGTGAAGGACCGGCCGAGGTTCAGCCCCGGCCTGACCCAGGACGACCTGCCGTACCACATCGTCATCGTGGACGGCGGAATGGTCACTCCCGACTCCCAGATCGGGGCGGACGGCATCGATGGCGTCTGCGTGATCGACCTCACGGGCTCGGTGAGCCCCACCTCGGACAACACGATGCTGCGGCTGAACATCACGCCCGACCAGATGCAGATGCTCAACCGTGACCGTACGGGCAAGGATGTGCCCACCGCGATCGGCAAACCGGACCAATTCAGCCTTGTGCAGGCGGAGGGTCTGGCCCGTCAGCTCGCGCCGCTGCGGGCCAGCGAGGCAGCGGGCGAGGAGTACGACGCGCTGTCCGGCAGCATGAACCTGACGTCGCTGCTCGGAGTCGAGGATCCCTACAGCGTCGATCCCCAGGTCACGTGGCGGTCGCGCGCGCCCCGCAACCGGTTGCGCGTGCCCGTCGGTGTGGACGTCGATGGACGCCCCGTCGAGCTCGACATCAAGGAGGCCGCGCAGGGCGGCTTCGGCCCGCACGGCCTGTGCATCGGCGCCACCGGTTCAGGTAAGTCCGAGTTCCTGCGCACGCTCGTCCTCGGGCTCGCGATGACGCACTCGTCCGAGGTGCTCAACTTCGTGCTCGTCGACTTCAAGGGCGGCGCGACGTTCCTCGGCATGGACGGTCTGAAGCACGTCTCGGCCATCATCACCAACCTGGAGGACGAGCTCCCCCTGGTCGACCGAATGTACGACGCGCTGCACGGCGAGATGGTGCGGCGCCAGGAGTGGCTGCGGGCCGCCGGGAACTACGCCTCGTTGCGCGACTACGAGAAGGCCCGGGAGCAGGGCGCGCAGCTCACGCCCATGCCGACGCTGTTCGTCGTCCTCGACGAGTTCTCCGAACTGCTGAGCGCCAAGCCCGAGTTCGCCGAGCTGTTCGTGATGATCGGCCGCCTCGGCCGGTCGCTCGGCGTGCACCTGCTGCTGGCCTCGCAACGCCTGGAGGAGGGCAAGCTCCGCGGCCTGGACGTCCACCTGTCGTACCGCATCGGCCTGCGGACGTTCTCGGCGATGGAGTCCCGGGTCGTGCTGGGCGTGCCCGACGCGTACGAACTGCCACAGGCACCCGGTAACGGTTACCTGAAGATCGGTACCGAGGCCATGATCCGGTTCAAGGCGGCGTACGTCTCCGGGGCGTACAACCCGGACGGCCACGCCGGTCGTCAGGAGACCGGCCCACGCGTGGTCCAGCAGATCGTGCCCTTCGTGCCGGACTACATCCGTCCGAAGATCATTGAGGATCCCCAGCAGGCCAAGCCGGAGCAGGACGAGAAGAACCAGGACACCCTCTTCGACATCGTGGTCCGGCGCCTGGCCGGTCAGGGTCCCCCGGCGCACGAGATCTGGCTGCCCCCGCTGGACGAGTCGTCCACGCTCGACCAGATGCTGCCCAACCTGCAGGTGACGCCCGAGCACGGCTACACCACGGCGGGATGGGACGGCCGCGGCCGGTTGCACGCGGCGGTCGGCATCGTCGACCGCCCCTTCGACCAGCGCCGCGACCCGATGTGGCTGGACGTGTCCGGGGCCGCCGGCCATATCGGCGTCGTCGGCGCGCCGCAGAGCGGCAAGTCGACCGTGCTGCGCACGATCGTCACGTCGCTGGCGCTGATGCACACCCCGCAGGAGGTGCAGTTCTACTGCCTGGACTTCGGCGGCGGCACCCTCGCCGCGCTCGACGGCCTGCCGCACGTGGGCGGCGTGGCGACGCGTCTCGACGGCGACCGCGTACGCCGGACGGTGGCCGAGGTCGCCGGGCTGCTGGAGGAGCGCGAACGCTACTTCGCCGAACGCGGCATCGACGGCATCGCCACCTACCGCCGGATGCGCGCGTCCGGCCAGATCCCCGGTGACGGCTTCGGCGACGTCTTCCTCGTCGTCGACAACTGGCTCATCGTCCGCCAGGACTTCGAGCAGGTCGAGTCGACCGTCACCGATCTGGCCGCGCGCGGGCTGGGCTACGGCATCCACGTCGTCGCGGCCACCAACAAGTGGTCGGAGTTCCGGATGAACATCCGTGACCTGTTCGGGTCGCGGATGGAGTTGCGGCTCGGCGACCCGTACGAGTCCGAGTTCGACCGGAAGATGGCCGCGAACGTCCCCGAAGGGCGCCCGGGACGTGGCATCACCCGGGAGGGCCTGCACTTCCTCGCCGCGCTGCCCAGGGCCGACGGCCGGTCCACGACCGAGGACCTCTCCGACGGGGTGCACAAGCTGGTGGAGGCGGTGGCGGGGTCCTGGCAGGGTCCCACCGCCCCGCAGGTGCGGATGCTGCCCGCGTCGCTGCCGCCGGCGGCCCTGCCGAGCGCGCAGGAGACGGGCCGCCGCGTGCCGATCGGCATCGACGAGGACAACCTGGGTCCGGTGCTGCTCGACTTCGACGCGGACCCCCACTTCGTCGTGTTCGGGGACAACGAGTGCGGCAAGTCGAACCTACTGCGGATCATCGCCGACTCGATCGTCGAGCGCTACTCGCCGCAGGAGGCGCGGCTCGTCTTCCTCGACTTCCGGCGGTCCCTCCTGGACGCCGCGGAGACCGAGCACCGCATCGGCTACGCGGCGTCGTCGACGGCCGCGACACAGCTGATCAAGGACGTCCACGGCGCGCTGATCAAGAGGCTCCCGCCGGCGGACCTGACCCCCGACCAGCTGCGGAACCGCTCCTGGTGGACCGGCACGGACCTGTTCATCGTCATCGACGACTACGAACTCGTCGCGACCCCGTCGGGCAACCCGCTGCAGCCGCTCGCCGATCTGATCCCTCAGGCCCGTGACATCGGTCTGCACATCGTCCTCGGGCGCAACATGGGTGGCGCGGGCCGGGCGCTGTACGACCCGGTCATCCAGCGGCTGAAGGACATGGCCTCGCCCGCGCTTATCATGTCCGGCAACAAGGACGAAGGCGCGCTGTTCGACGTGCGGCCCAGGCCGCTGCCGCCCGGCCGCGGCACCTTCGTCGAACGCCGGACCGGGCACCGGCTCATCCAGACCGCCCACCTGGAGACGGATAACTCCTGAGATCCACCACGCCGCGCCGCGCCGAGAGGAAGGAGTCGCATGACGCCCTATGAGGGAGCCGTCGACGCGAGCAAGGGTATGGAAGGCATTCGCAAGCAGCTCACCGAGCAGGCCGAACGGTTCGCGGAGCTGCGGGAGAAACTCGCCGAGACACGCGGACGGGGTGAGGCCGCGGATGGCAAGGTGGTCGTCGAGGTCGCGCCTGGTGGCGCCCTGAAGAGCGTGCAGATCGACCCGCGGGCCATGAAGCTCGGCTCCGAAGTCCTCGCCGAGGCCGTCCTCGAGGCCGCCGGCAAGGCGTTCCAGGACCTCACCGCCCAGACCAACGAGCTGATGAAGCCGGCGTTCGGGGACCCCGCGAAGCTGGCCGAGGAGTGGGGCGCCGGGGGTCCGGACGGGCCCGGGTCCCCCAAGGAGGCCATGTCCAAGGCCATGGGCCTGTTCGAGGACATCTTCAAGCGCAACTCCTGACCCCGGTGGGTCGGGCACGCGATACGGTCAGGCGGCTCCGCCGCGTTGGCGGCGGGCGTCCTCCAGGCTCTGCTGGTAGAACGCGATGTCCCGGTCCAGCCGGTCGCGCGTGAAGCGATCCGGGGCCGCGCGGCGAGTCTCGGCGCCCAGCGGTGTCCAGATCGCCTCGTCGGGGATCTCGTCGGCGTCCTCCGGCAGGTGCTTCGCGGCCTCGATCGCCGTGTCCCGGGCGAACTCCCAGTCGGCCACCACGGCGCGGTGGCGTTCCTCCGACGGGTCCTGGGCGTACGCGATGCCGTCCCGCAACGCCCGCCGCGCGTAGACGGTGCTGAGCTGGATCCACTGACCGGCGTCGATCAGCTCGGAGGTGTCCGAGCCGAACCGCAGGCCCCGGCGTCGCGCCGCCTCCTCGGTGGAGTGGCGCACCCGCACCTCGATCGGTGCCGACCGGTCCCGGCCCGCGTCATGGCCCTGGAGGGCGTCAAGAATCCGGTTGCCCTGACTTTGACCGGCCTGGTCGGCGTCATCGCCCTGGAGGGCGTCAAGAATCCGGTTGCCCCCTTGACCGGCCTGGTCGGCGTCATCGCCCTGGCCGGCGTCGTCCGCGCCGCCGAAGCGAAGCGTCCAGGCGTCCTGGCCCTCGGTCAGCGTCGTCCGCGCCCGTACGTCGCCGGCCGCGCCGGACTCGGCCGCCGCGAGGTCGAAGTACAGGTACGCCTCGACCAGGGTCCTCGCGTATCGCAACGTCTCAGCCCACTCCTCAGCCGCGTGCCGTACCGGGGCCACCGGCCGCTCGCCGGGAGAGGTCCTCCCGGAGCTCGACCAGCCGCATGCGCGTGAACCGGGCCGGGTCCTGGTCGCGGACCCGCCGCCCGGTCTCCGACCAGAACGCCCGCTCCGGCGCTCGCTCGGCATCGGCGCCGATGAACTTGAGGATCTCCTCCACGGCGGCGATCGCGACGGCCAGCGTCCCTCGCGCCTCCTCCGGGTCTTCCGCAGCCGCCCCCTCCGCGGACAGGTCGGCCACCCAGAGCCATTGTCCCGCATCCACCACCTGCGACGGCTCCGGACCGCCGAACGTCGGGAAGCCGACCGGCGCGACCTCCCGCGCGGGCAGGCCGAACAGGTACTCGCGCGACCGGCCGCACCCCGCACATGTGCCGGCGTACCGGTTGGCCAGTTCGCCGCCGACGTCGACCAGCGCGCTGTCCCAGGCGGTGTCCACCGACCCACAGTCCTCGCACGGGTGCAGGTCGAGGTACAGGTGCGCCTCGTCCCGGGTCCGCGCTATCGCGAACGGCATCGTCGTACTCCCTCCTAGACCGGCAGCGGGCTCACGCGCCGCCGCTGATCGGCGCGATACCGCCCTCGCCGGTCACCTCACCCCGACCTGGGCTTGCCGGACCGCCTGAGCCGGATGCCACTGCGTCGGCCTCCGCCGGGATCGGGATACCCCGTGCGGTGAGCTCGGCCCGCACCCGGTCGGCGAAGGTGCCCTCGGCGGACCGGTTGAACACCGGGCGCAGGTCGATCCCGTGGTCCCTCGCGACGACCGACAGGGCCGGGTGCAGCCGGGCGAACGCCTGGGCGAATCCTCCGTCGGACCAGGTGGCGCCCTCCGTGCGCAGCGTGCCGTCCGGCGCGGCGATGTAGCGGTGTGGCTCGTCGCCGTCGCCGGTCACCTCGATCCGGACCTCCGTGTCGTCCAGGCGGGCCCGCATGAGTGCCGCCCGTAGCGGCGCCTCCGGATCCGCCGGGTCGAACTGGACGGGCTCCCAGCGGCCGTTGCCGGCTTCGCGCCGGCCCGGTCCCACGGCCGGCGCGCCGTCGCCCGGGAGCTCGGGCGGCGGTACCGCCTCCTGCCGGGCCTGCGCGGCCGCGAGCTCATGCCCGGCGACCGTCAGATGGACGGCGCCGTGCGCCACGGCCTCGTGCACGAACTTGCCGTCCCGATAGAAGGCGATCTTGTATTTCCCGGCGAACTCACCGCTGTGCGCCTCGTTGGTGGTGGCGAACACGCTGTGCTCGTACCGGGCGCCGCCGGCGTCCGAGATGGACCTGGACGCCTGGGCGCCGGAGGACTGCTTGACCCCGAGGCCCAGTTCGCCGCCGACTCCGACACTGCGGCTCGGCGGCAGCAGCTCGCTCCGCGACGCGGAGGAGGACTCGGTGTACTCCCGCCGGTCGACCTGGCTGATCTCGGCGCCGCCGATGTCGCGGATCTGCGGGTCCGAGAGCTCCATCCGCACGACGGCCTGCACCTCGTGCCGCCCGACCTTGATGTCGATCGGGTAGCCGTCCTGGCCCATCATCTGCTCGACCCGGGCCTGCCGCTGCAGCGCCGACCAGTCGTGCTGGAGCCGCCGATCGACTTCCCACTGCGATCCCTTGCCGAGGAGGTCGACGAAGTTGTCGCGCATGGCGTGGTACGGCCCTTCGGGCTCCACGTGGTCGACGGCGAAGTCGTTGCCGATCTCGAGCGGCCGGTGGTCGGGCACGTGCTCGGCCGCGGGGGCGACGGGTTCGTCGGCGGGTCGGAGCATCCGCGCCGGCAGTGTGCGACCCACCGTGCCGTGCACCTCGACCGTGACGGGTTCCGGGCGTTCCCCGGTCGGCGGTTTCACCTGTCCCGGCTCCAGAGGCACCTGGTCGACGGTGACCGTGATCTTGATCGGGTGCGTGATCTGCGCCATGCCCTTCTTGTCGTCGAGCAGGCTGCGCTTGCCCGGATCGTTCGCCTCCTTGGCGGCGTTCGCCGCTGGGCCGTCGGCGTCCGTCCACATCGTCCGCTTCAGCCTGATCAGCTCTTTCCCGACGGACACGCCGACCGACCGGTTGCGGGCGGTCCCGACCGAACCGTTGGTCGAGCCGCCGGCCGCACCGCCGTCCGTGGCGTTGACGTCACCGCTGATGGTGTGGCCGGCGTTCATGTTCTCGCCGTGGCCCTCGTAGCGGTACGCCTGGAAGATCGGTACCTTCCCGGGCACCTTGCCGTGCAGCACCGGCCTGCCGTCCCACTCGGCCTTCACGCTGATGGGCAGCACCTCGGTACGGCCGGTCGGGTCCACCTGCACCCGCATATCGTCTCTGGCCCCCCACGGGTCGAACATGTTGTCGCTCGGGCCCTCCCAGCGGGCGCCTTCGTACAGGGCGGACAGCCGCTGCCGCAGCGTCGGGTCCCGGTCCAGCAACCCGGGTGAACGCTGCTCGATCGCCTCCAGGACCGCCTCGTGGATGGGTTTGTCGAAGACGACGTCGTCGTACAGGCTCAGGCCCATCGCCTTCTCGTTGGGTTTGGGCAGCGCGACTTCCACCGGTGCCAGCTCCAGATCCCTGGCGTGGGTGGCCACCTCGTTCAGATGGTGCTCCGTCGGCGTGTCGGTCAGGTTGTGGCCGACGCCCGTGACCTTCTCCAGCACGTCGCCGAGGACCTCCGGCGTGTGCTCCCCGGCCAGCGGCGGCAGCTCCCCGGCTCCGGAATGGGCGGCCGCCAGGTCCTCGGCGTACCGGCCGACCACCTTGACGGCGAGGTTCGGGTCGAGTTCGAGGTTGCCGTTGCGAAGCCGTTCGACGACGTCGGACATGCGGTCCAGCGGAAGGTGGAACTCGTCGTCCAGGTGCATCTGGAGGACGTCCGCCTCGCGCGCCCCCAGCCGCATCGGCACGTCACCCGACGCATCCCAGCTCTTGCCGGTGAGGTCGTCGGTGACGGTGATCTTCATGTGTCCCGTCGTGTGGACGCCGACGTCCTTGCCGACCTGGATGTCCAGCCGCTCAAGCCCTGAAGAGGAGTTCGTCGAGTGTCCGGTCGTCGTGCTCGTGGACCGGGAGAGGTCCGCGCCGCCGTCCAGGCTCGATCCGTCGGCACCGTGGTGGCCGCCGCCGGCCGAGCCGCCGACGTTCCCGCCCTTCGTGTGCGACGAGGAGGTCGACGTGCCCTCGACGGTCAGGTTGATGTCTCCGCTCACCGAGTCGTGTGCGTCGATGGCCTTGGACGGCCCCAGCCCGTCCATCTCGACCTTGATCGTGTAGCTGCGCGGCCGCAGGCCGTGCGGATCGACGACGACGCCGGTCTCGTATCCGCTCCCCAGCAGCTTGACCTTGACGCCGCGCAGACTCGCGGAATTGAGGAACGCCTCGTTCCCGTCGGCCGATCGCAGCTTGCCGCCCGTCTTCCGGTCGATCTCATCGAGCAGCCGACCGGCGTCGACGTGCTCGACATACGCCTTGTCGACCAGCTTCTCCGGCGTCGGCTGCAGGCCCTCCGGCGAGCGGAGACGCTCCACCTCGGCCGGTCGGGACTGGGCGTCCGGCAGGATCTCGCTCGGCCACGCGATGTCCGCCTTGCCGTGCTCGCTGAACTGGTCGATCAGCTTGCCGTTCCGGTCCCGGATCTCCACAACGGCCTCGTGCTGCCCCTCGAAGCGCCGGAGCTGCTTGAGCTCCTTGAGCCCGACGTGGTTGACCATGGCCGACTCGGTCCGGCCGGTGGAGTGGCCGCGATTCACTCCGCCGCTGCCGCCGACGTTCGCGTCGAAGCCGGCTTTGTGATCGCCGAAGTTCTTCCACGAGGCGGACAGGCCACCGCCGCCGGAGGCGGCCACCGAATCGCTGGCATTGGAGCTGAACGACTGGGAGTCGATGTTCAGCGCGACGAGGTTCCTGGTCGTGTCCGGGCCGAGGTCGGTGAACTCGTCAAAGCGCTGGTTCAGCCGCACGGTGAGCGTGTGGCCGTCGGCCAGCTCGAACTTCATGCCCCGCTGGCAGAGCTGGTCGTAGTGCGGGTCGAAGAACCGTTCGGGGAAGTCCTCCAGCTTCCGGACCGTCGCGAGCTTGTGCAGGAACTCCATCTGGTCGGGGTGCTTCGGCGCGCTCGGCATCCCGTCGCCGTCCAGTTTCGGCACGAGGTTCAGCTCCTGGAGCTTCGGCATCGCCTTGTTCACGGCTTCGCCGATGCCCGTGATGTCCCGGACCAGCGCGAAACCGGCACCGCGCAGCTGACCGGGGCCGTTGCCGATGTGTACCGGTATGCCCTTCTGCTCCGACGGGGCGACCGGGCCGTGGTCGTGCGGCGTGGCCACCGAGCCGTCGGGGTTACGGACGATCTCACCGGACGGGTCGACCTTGACCGCCGCGGCGTCGACGGGCAGGCCGGCCTCGGCGGCGTCCTTCGCGGACATCCGGATCACTCCGTCGAGGTCAGCCGAGACGCTCCCCAGCGACCGGTTCTCCGACAGCGAGTAGAGCTCTGCCTTGACCACCACCCCGCCCCGCTGGAAGTGCTCGGGCTGGGTCTCGGCCACCGTGCGTTCCACGGACACCGGCACGGAGGTGCCTCCGACGTTCACCGTCTCGGAGTGCGTGACGCCGCGGTCGCCGTTCAGCTTCCCGCTGAGGCCCACGTTGACCTCATGCGGCCCGGGCATCAGGTCCTTGGGGCCGCCCCACAGCTTGTCGATCTGGAGCGGGATCGAGCCGCCGACCTTCCTGGACACGTTGAACGACTCGTTCCCGGACGTGCCCAGGAAGCCGACGTCGACCTTCTCCAGGAAGTCCACCTTGCTGGAGGGCAGCGCGACGAACTTCGTCGGATCGAACTCGGCCTTCATCCGCAGGGCCAGGTCCCCGCCGGGGATGATGCGAAGCTCGCCGTGCTCCTTGTTGACCATCGGCTGCAGATATTCCTTGGCCTCCTGGGTCAGGATGGTCCGCAGCTGCTCCCGGGTGACCGGGTCGAGTTCGACCTCCTGGTGGGTGAGGGACTCGACGACGTCGTCGTGCCACTTCTCCAGGCCGTTCAGCTCGACCGTGGCGTGGTGGGGCATCTTCCCGGTGCCCTCGCCGGGAGGAAGCTGGACGCTGTGCGGCAGGTCCCGCCCGGTGAAGCTGTTGGACACCAGCACCTGCATGCTCGGGGCGTCGTCGCGGGTGCCCTCGGTGACGTGTGCGGCCGGCGTCTCCGGGACGTCATGCCCCGGAATCACCGACACGTCGTACTTGACCCGGCCGTCCAGCACCCGAAGCTCGCCGTTCCTGATGTCGACGACCGCTCCGGGTCGCGCGTCCTGCAGACCGTTCCCGCTGATCGACCGGCCCCGGCCGACGTCGACCTCGACGCCGGGACCGAAGACCTTCAACACCCCCTTGGCGCCGTCCAGGATCGGGTGGACGCCATCGGGGATCAGCGCGGCCAGCTTCGACGAGTCGACGGAGACCGCCGTGGTCTGGTTGTGCGCGGCGGTCGCCCCGTGTCCGTGGCCGCCCTCCGCGAATCCTCCGCTCATCGTCTCGGCCGGCTTCATCGCCGGCGTGACCTCGACCAGGTCGGTCACCTGGGCCTTAATCCGCGCGAACGCGCCCGGCTTGTCCAGGGGAATCAGCACTCCCCCTTCGGACAGCAGATCATGGGTGCTCGCGCGCAGGGTCTTCTCCAGCGCGTCGGGCGCGAACTTGGTCGTGCAACCGGCCGCTTCGACGGCCTCATTGGTGGTCTCGGTGAGCTTGTCCCGATGGGCCAGCGGGCCCATGATCTTGGCGCCGGGCAGGGCTGCGTCCGGCGGCGCGGTCTTATCCAGCGCGTGGCCGTACGACGCCATCGCCTCCGCGCCGTCCTTGACGAGGATCACGGCGGCGTTCGCGGTCACCCGGGCGGTGGAGGCGTCCGGCCCGTCCGCGAGCTGTTTCAAGCAGCTGCGTGCCGCATCGTAGGTGATCTTCGCGTCCCGTGCCTCCGTCAGCGCCTTCTCATACCCGTCGGCCATCTTCGTGTGGCGCACCTGCCGGTCCAGCGCCGCCTGGCCGTCGGCCACCGCGTCGGTGGCGCGGGTGGCCGCGGCGTGGTCGCGTTCCGTCGCGCACTGGGTGACCTTGTCGAAGGCGGACTGCACGTCCTTGCCGGCCTCGTCGGCCAGCCTTCGATGCTCGGCCACCCGTTCTTCCAGCGCCGTGACGTCGTTCTGCAACGCTTCGTGCATCTTGTCGACCTGGCCGGTCAGCTCGGCGAGCCGGGCGGCCTCGGGCGTGGGAGCGGCGGGCCGCTCCGCCGGCAGCACGCCGTCGGCTCCGCTGACCCACGGCGGCGATGGAGGAGTACTGCCCTTCGCCTTCAGGTCGCGCGCCAGGTCGTTGATCTCCCGCACGTAGTGCGCCTGCTCCACCGGGTCGGTGGCGTGCAGCCACTTGTCCGCGAGGTACCGATGCTGGTTGTAGCCCGACGCCGACCGGTCCCCGTGCCGTCCCGGACCGATCGCGTTCAGGCAGCGGCGGATGATGCCCTGCTCGGCCCTCGCTTCGGCGGCCGAGACCCGCTGCAGGGTGTCCGTCGTCTGGTGCAGCAGCGCCCGTGGCAGTTCGTCCGCGGCCTCGGCGACCCGCTCGGGCGACAGGTGGGCGGCCTGCGCCGCCTCTTTCGACATCATCCACGGGGCACACGTCACCTCGTGCGTCCGGCCGTCCGCGCCGATCCGTGTCCGCGCCGCCGCTCCGTCCATATCGCCGACGGTCATGTGGAACTCGTGCACCGCGCCCGACTCGGTCCGCACCCGCAGCGTCGCCGTGTCCGGATTCCACTCCAGGCCGGTCACTCCACGGCCCAGATGCGACGGCTTCAGCTCCGCGATCGCCGACCCGATCTCCTCGATGGACAGAGGACTCAGGTGCGCCGGCCGGGCCGGTGCGGGCACCGTGCTCCCGGCCGCGTCCGGTGCCGAATGGACGCCGCCGGGGGCGCTCCCCTCCGGCCCGGTACGCGGCGCCGAGGAGGCTCCCTCGGGCACGGTGGCGGTGGACAGAGTGGAGGCCAGTTCCTCCGCCTGGTGGACGATCGTCTGCGTCGCCGGCTCGTGCATGCCCGGCCGCATCACCGGGCTCGGCTCGGGCCTGGTCTCGCCGGTCGGCCAGGTCGCGGCCAGGTCCGTCCGCTCCGGGTGGGCCGACAGCGTTTCGTGAGCCAGCTCAGTAGCGACCGGCCGCGTCTCCGGGGAATGCTCGGCGAGCTGGTGCAGCGCGTCCAGCCCGCCTTCGAGTGAGTGCCCACCGGTCGCCCGGGCGACCTCCGCGCCCAGCCAGTTGGCCGCTTCGGCACACAGGCGCTCGCCCGTGGCGCCTTCGGCCGCGCGGGCCGTGAGCCGGTCCTGCGCCTCGCGCAGGCGTTCGTACGGCAGGTGGACCGACCGGCCGTCGGCGCCGGTCACCCGCACGCCGCCGTCCCGTAGCGGCAGGGCGTCCGGCGCGACCGCCCGCCGTGCCTCGTCCATCGCGTTCCGTGCCATGCCAGCCGGGTCGTGCGTCGCGTGGGGCGTCCGCCCCGTGGTGGCCGTGGGGTCGTCCGGCCTGGTGCCGGTGGGACCTTCATCGGGTCTCGTGCCGCTGCTGTTTTCGCCCGGCCTCGGGCCCTCTCCGGATCCCGGGCCGGTCTCGCCCGGCCGGGGGCCGTTGCCGGTCGTTCCCTCGGGATGGCCGGTGGCGTCGGGCCGGGGCCCGGCCTTGCCATCGCGGTTCAACACCTCGCCGATGCCCGGGCGCGCCGGCTCACCGGGGCGGGCGGGACCGGCCTCGCCGGGGCGTGCCGGGAGCGCGGCCGGGCCGGGCTGGCCCGACGGCGCCTGCCCGCGGTCGGAACCACCGGTGCCGCCCACGTCACCGCCGCCGTGCCCGGTGTCGCCGCCGGTGATCAGCCTGCCCTGCCCGCCCGTGAGCGGTGAGTCGGGCAGGTTGCTCGTCCCGCCGCCGGGGGATTCCTGCCTGCCGACAGACGCGAGGTCGGTGCCATGCGTGCCGCCGGTGCCACCGGTGCCACCGGTGGGGTGTTCGGGCAGGGTGGTGATGTTGTGGACGGGTCCACTGGGGTTGGTGGGGTTGGGGTTGTCGTAGGCTTGGCCTTCGATGTCGTAGCCGACACCGGTTTCGGACTTGTGGGGATAGGTGGGGCGGTCATTGGGAATGCCGCTCTCGGAAACCGGAGGCACGGGCACCTGGCCGTCATCACCGCTACCGGTGGTGGACCCGCCACCGCCATCGGTGGACCCGCCACGGCCGAACCTGCCCGCCGTGTACTGGCCGGCCTCTTTGGCAGCCCCGAAGCCGGCCATGCCGAACCCGAACGCGGCCGCCTGACCGACATTCATGTGATTCGGGTCGAAGATCGCCTGACTCGCCAGGTTCCCCGCCGTACCGGTGGTGCCCGCGAACCCGAACCGGGCACCCACGCCCTTCATCCCCGGCGCGCCCATCCAATCCGCCAGCTTCGTCGTCAACGGATTGGCCTGCCGGGCGACCGCACGCCCCGCGAGGCCCATCACACCGCCGGCGACCGCGCCCATCCCCACCGACTTGCCGAACTCCCCCCAATTCCAGCCCTTCTGCACCCCCTCATGAATCCGGGCGTACTGGCCGGAGGCGTCCATCCCCGCCCCGAACCAGGCACCCACCGCCGCCGCGGACAAAACCTGATGCTGACCCGCCCACACCGCGATCCGCTGAAGAAACAACTTCAACGAAAACCCCTCAGCCCGCGCCGCCGCCATCGCAACCGCCTCTGAGGCACCCGCGGTGAAAAACGACCATGCGAACCCGATCGCGATCGTCAAAATGATGAACGCACACGAAATCTCGAACTGCAGCCGCGCCGCCCGCTTCTGCGCCTGCAGCCCCTCCACTGCCGACGCCAGCCCCTGCAACGTCCCCTCCAAGAACCGCAGCCCCCCGAACTCACCCCCACCCGACAAGGCTTGGGCGAACGTCTTGAACTTGTCCGTCGCCTCACCGGCATTCAAACTCGTCACCGCACCGGCATGATCATCCAACGCACCCGCAGCCTGACCCACCGCATCCGCACACGCACTCAACGCCGACTGCATCCGCGCCAGACCCGCCATATCCCCGTCCGGCCACTGACACCCCCCCACCAACATCTCCAAAAAGAACAAACCCTGCTGCACCCACCCGGGCAGCTCATCGAACTCCCCCACCGCACGATCAAAACCCGGCGTATCCCGCTTATACGGATCCCCCACCGACTGCGCGCCGTGATCGGCGCCCTTCGGAACATCGGCACCCACCGTCGACGCCGACTCCGCCAACTGATACTGCTGACCGGCCACCATCAACATCCCACCCGTGGCCCGCACCAAATTCACCGCATCCTCAAGCGCGTCCAAACACCCATCCCGCGCCGCACCAAACCCCGCAGAACCCTCACTGCCGTTCAAAAACGCCTGACCAATGTCATCGTTCCCCCACGCAGCCCCCGCCCCCGACAACTCCGACACCAAAGTGTCCACCGCCGAGGCCAACGTGTACGACAACCCCGAAACGCCCTGGCCCGACTTCCCCCACGACTTGAAATTGACATCAAGACCGACGCTCAACAGTCACCCCTGTCAGACGTTCGTCGCACCGGGCCAACTCGGCAGAGGGCGCGCCCGGCAGCCACCGTGCGCGGCACGCCGCTGCGAACGGGAGCTCGCCGGCGTGTCGCGAAACTTCTCGCTGCGTCTCAGACGGCCGTCGTAGGCTTATGGGCGAGGATCGGGATCGTTCGCATAAGTGGCGCCACCTACGCTGATCAGCGATTTCTTTCGCCCCACGGACCGATCGCCCGTGTCGTTCGACCGCCCAGTGGTGATGGACTTCCAGGACCAGTCACGCCGGGTCATGCGTTCGGTCTGATGTTTACCGCGTCGTCGGCGTGGGTATGCGGTCGTTCGCCAATGGCCACCTGCGCTATCACCACCTCGGCCGGACCCCGCGTCCACCCAACGGCCGGTGGGACCGGGTCCGATCCCCGTCCGGGCTCACTCGACTCCCTCGCAGATTATGTCCACGAGGTTAACTACGTTTCGGGCAAGTAAACCATCACCGAATTTATGAGGCAATGGGTAAGTCGCAAGTGAATCGATCAAGTAACGGCGATGTGCACGACGAGTTCGGTGCGGCACGGTCACGGTAAGCCACCGATATTTCACCCAGGGCCAGTTAGACCCGGTCTCCCACCGGCCGTGAACCGCCTGGATGAACGACTTGACCTCTGCGCACGGTCGCGGAAAGGCGATGATCTCGCGGCGGGGAAACGCCCTGTCAGGTCGAGTCGTCGTCGGGCGGGAGCTTGGCGCGGCCCGGTCGCCAGCCCCGGCGCACGCCGAGCGGCACGACGACCCCCGCGAACCCGACCAGCAGCGCACCGCCGATGGCGCAGACCGCGATCAGCGCACCGAGATCACGGGTCCGGTGATCGACCGGCGGTGGACCGCCGATGTTGATCGGCTGGGCGCCCGTCCGAGGTGACGTGGAGGGACCGCTCGTGTCGCTGATGAGCGCCGTCACCGCCTCACGCGGGTTGACCATCCCGCCGCCGCTGCCGGTCCCGATGCTGCCATCGGCGGTGGCGACGATGCGCCTGATGATCTCTGGCGGGGTCAGGTCCGGCTTCTCGGACTTGACCAGAGCCGCGACGCCGGTGACGTACGGCGCGGAGTAACTCGTGCCCCGAAGATCGCCGATGTAGCCGTCGCCCTCCGTGCTGATGATGCTGTCGCCGGGCGCGGACACGTCCACCCTCGAGGTGGTGTTGGAGAAGTCGGACAACGGACCGTCGGGCCCGACGGCCCCGACGGAGAGCACGCCGGGGTACGACGCGGGGTATTCCCGCTGCTCGCTCGCCTTCTTGGTCGGGTCGGTGTTCCCCGCGGAGGCCACGATCAGGACGCCCTTCTTCCGTGCGTGCTCGACCGCCTGCCGAAGAAGGGGATAGTCGGTGTTGGTGGCGGAGATGTTGATGATGTCCGCCCCTTCGTCCACGGCCCGGATGATGCCCTTGGCGAGCAGCGTGCCGTCGTCGCCCGACTGCTCTTGGTTCTGAATCTTGATCGAGATCAGCTGGACGTCGGGGGCGACGCCCACGAACGGCATCGACTTGCTGTTGCGTTCGTCCTGGGCCGCGATGATGCCGGCGACCGCCGTGCCGTGGCCGTAGCAGTCGGTGTTGTGGGTGTGGGTGAGGTCGATGCTCTTCACGACCCGGCCGGCCAACTGCGGGTGCGACTGACTGATACCGCTGTCGACGACGGCGACCGTGACGCCCTTCCCCCGGGTGATGTTCCAGACGTTGGTGAAGTCGAGCCTCGACTGCGCCCACGGCACCTGCTGAACGCGTGACGCCGCGAAGGACGGCGGGGTGGGACAGGGCGGGATGGGCGTCGCCGTCTTGGTCTTGGTCTTGGTGACCGTCGGGGCGGGGGTGGGCTTGGTGGCCGACTTGGTCGGAGACTTCGGATGGGCGGTTGGCGACGGTTTGGCACGGTCGGGAAGCGCGAGAGCCGCCGGGGCGCATACGCTCGCCGAGAGCGCCAGCGCACCCGCGACGGCGAGACCCGCCAGTCGTACCGCCCGCATGTTCCGCCTCCCCCGGGAACGCACCGACCAGAGTCGCACTTTAGACGATCGACGCGACGACAGGTTCCGATCGCGGTCATTCCGGGCAGACGGCCCGTTAGCATCAGTCCTCGTGGCCCACCACGATCGCTCCGAAACCGCACCGCGCCGCAGGCCGCCGGTGCTGCTCAGCGTCGTCGGCGTCATCGTGGTCACGATCGCGCTGGCCGGTGCGTTCGGCGGCCTGGGCGCCCGTCCGAGCGGACCGAGCGCGGTGTCCCCCGGCGCGACGGTGGATCAGGGGCTCTTCAAGGTGCAGGTCCTCGACGCCCGCGCGGGCCGGTTCAAGATCGGGAGTTTCGGCAAGGCCGATAACAAACTGATCGTACGGACGCGCGTGACCAACACCGGAGACCGCTCGTGGGGCGTGGGCTCGTTCCTGAGCGGAGTCGTCGCCGAGCCCAAGCCCGGCAAATACGTGCAGGCGGACCTGATGCAGTCGAACGGCGACCTCCTCGGCGGCGCGACCACGGAGATCCACCCGCGGCTCCCGGTGGTCGTCCAGCTGGTGTGGCCGCTCCCGGACACGACGACGCCGCAGTCCGTCACCCTTGCGCTGCGCGCGTGGCAGTACGGTCAGGCGTTCAGCTCGAACGAGATCAGCTGGAGCGTCACGAGCACCTCGCCCGTCACCGCGACGGTGACCCTTCCGGTGCGGCCGGGGGCGACCTCATGAACATCGTGATCAGGGCCGTCTCCTGGCTCGTCGCCGTGGCGCTCATGGCCGCCGCCATGTGGCTGCACGGGGTCAAGCCACGCCAGGACGCCAAGATGCTCGACCCGATCGTGAGCCGGGGCCGCATCGGCACCGTGGTCGGCAACCGCGTCTTCAGCGTCCAGGTCGACCGGGTCGACGTGGCGACCGCGATCGTCAAGGACAGCATCCTCAACCGGACGGCCGTCCCCAGCCCCGGCCTCTTCGTGATCGTCTACCTGCGGATCAAGAGCAATCAGAAGCCGTTCACGCCGGGGCACGTCCGGCTGACCACACACGGTGGCGTGTCGTACGACGAGAGCGGCCGCCCGGACATCTCCGGTCGTTCCGGCAACTACGAACCGATGTTCTGGGGTCCCGCGTCGTACGTCTTCGAGATCCCGAAGGACCGGCTGGCCGGGGCGCGGTTGACCATCGGCGAGTCCAACCTGCTCAACCAGTTGAGCGCCTCGGTCGATGTGGACCTGGGCATCGACACGCGAAAGGCGACGGACCTGATCGGCCGCGCTCCCCGCGACTACGTCCTGAAGACGACATGACGTTCGACCCGTACGATCAGCGACCGGCGCGCTCGCGGGCACCCCGTGACCCGTACGAGCACACCGTCCGCGATCCGCACGAGTTCACGGTCCGGGATCCGCGCGCGCCCAGGACGCGGGATCCGCTGGAGGACACGGTGCCCGACGTGCTCCAGGCCCTCGCCTCCGAAGAGGCGGTGGCATCACGGGCGAAGGGTGGACGGCGCGGCCGGCGCCTGATCGAGGCGGCCGTGCTGCTCGCCCTGGCACCCGGCCTGCTCGCCGTCCAATGGGTCGACGACAGTCACCAGGCCAGGAACATACAGCCACCGGAGCGCGACACGACCGTACGGCTCGGCCAGACCGGAGTGCTCGGCCACGCCCAGTGGAGAATGCTCGGCCGGGACACGGCCACACCCGCGAGGGACTCGACGACACCGGCCGGTGCCGTGCACATCAAACTGATCCTCCAGGTACGGCCGCTCGACGCCCAGGGGGTCAAGGACGTCCAGGCGACCGCTTACCGCCTGCGGGACGGCGCCGGGCACGAGTGGACGGGGGCGCCGCTCGGTCCGGACCCGGTCGCGGGGCGCACCGCCCAGATCGCGGTCACCTCCGACGTACCGGCCGCCCTGGTCAGCTCCGTGCTGCTGGCGATATCGCAGAAGTCGAGGACGCAGACGGGCCAGTCGCTGAACGGTCTCGTTTTCGCGCATTGACGCGGGCCACCACCAGGTCGAACGCCGCCGCCAGCAGGCACACGCGAAGCGCCTGATGGACGAAGCCGACACCGAAGTCGACGATGGACAGGCGCGCCTCCCACCAGCCGACCGGATGCGGGCCGAGCAGGTCGTAGACGCCCCGCTGCGCCAGATCCGCGGCGACCTCCAGGCCGGTGAACAGGGCGCAGAAGACGCCGAACGGGAGTATCCCCGCTCGGATGACCATCCGGACCCCGTACACGGTCGGGAGCCACTTGTCGCGCAGCTCCCGGGTGAGGACCTCGAGCGGTGTGCGCGGCTTGTCCATGCCGCTGGCCGCGATGATCCGCCGGGCCAGCCGGCCGCTGCCGAGCGCGGCCTCCTCGGCGGCGTCGACGCCGAGGATCACTCCCGCGATCACCAGCCATACGAGGGAGCCGAGCACCGCCTCCTTCACGGACGGCCACAGCGCACTCACCCAGCCGAACAGGGGGCCGGTGAGGTCGGCGAGCCATCCCCACGCGACCCGCCCCTGCAGCCAGCCGGTGCCGGCGTTCCGGGCCTGGTTGACCGTGAAGAGGCCGAACAGCGTCCAGTTGACCTCACAGAAGGCGATCAACACCCCGCCCGCCCGCGCCCACCGCGGTTCCACCACGCGCTCGGCGACGAATTTGGCGATGAGGAAGGCGACGGTCAGTGCGATCGCGATGTACAGGTGACGCTCGAGGGCGCCGATCGACTTCAAGGCGTCCATCTGCCCGCCGAAGCCCTGCTCTCCGAAGCCGCGGCCGGTGACGCTCTGCGCGTAGGCCCGCGCGTCGTCGACGAACCAGTTCCAGGCCAGGTAGAAGATCATGAAGGGCAGCAACGCACGCGCCAGCGCGTCGACGATGGTCTCTTCGTCCTGCACCGCCCATGAGGCGAGGGACTCGTCGAGTTCGTGCTCTCGGACCGCGGGCAGGCCGTCCTTGACGCTGTGGACCATGAGCACCGTCACCGACAGGGTGACCATCACGGTGAAGCTCATCACAAAGACCGGCACGACGGCGTTGTGCAGCCCGAACCGATAACCGCTGTAGAACAGCGCGTACCGGAGCGCCTGACCGACCGTGTACCAGAGCGCCAGCGGCAGCACGAACCGGCCGGCCAGCCGGAGCGTGGCCCACGGCAGGATCACCGGCGACGTGGCGAGGACCGAGCGCCGCCCCGGCCCGCGGTTCGGCGATGGAAGGGCTTGCGATTCCGGGTTCACAGCGGATCCAGGGGGGCGTTGACGGTGGTCTCGGGGGCGTTCATGGTGGTCTCAGCGTCACGACCGGCCCGCCCGCAGACGATGCGGGAGGGAAGGCGACTAGCTTATGCTCGGCGTGCCGCGTATGGGGACAAAGAGGACAAGGGGAACCGATCGCGCAGCTGACGAGTCTAAGGGTCCAGCGTTTCGACATTATCGGAGGGGCATGAGAGCAGAGCTTCGCGCGTCGCTCGAAGAGCTGATGAGGGATTACTCCCGGCAGGTCGAGCGACTCAAGGACCTGCGCCGCGCACTCGACGAGGGCGACTCGACGGCGACCCGCCGTGATGGCCTGGCGAAGATCACGACACCGTCCATGCCGGAACGCTGGACGGCTGCGCTAAGGGATGCGGGCATGACGACCGACCTTCAGGCGATGGCGAAGAACTACGCGCAGGCCGAACGCCCCAGGGCTATTCACGGTCACGCGAGCACTATGCGGGTGTAGTGCCAGATGAATGACAAGCAGGGGTGTTTGTTCTCGGGCATGGTCTGACGTGTCTGTACGAGGTGTGCGAGGTCGACCGGCAACGGTCGGCCTTTTGGCGTGTGGGCTGGTCTGGCGTGACGGGGGTGCGTGGTGACCACCGGTTTTGAAGCTCATTTCGAGTCGTGGACGAAGTCGGGTCGGGGTTTTGGTGAGTTGTCCGACTCGTTGGCGACGGCGGTGGACACGTTGGTGGGTGAGTTGTCGGGGGCGGGTGCTGCGTGGGGTAACGATGACATTGGTCAGGCGTTTTTGAAGGGTTCTGAGGGGTCGGCGGGTTTTGGTGCGGCGCGGGATGGGTGTTTGGCGGCGCTTGAGGATGCGGTGAATCTGGTGCGGGCGACCGGTGGGATGTTGGTGGTGGCCGGTCAGCAGTATCAGTTGGCGGAGTCGGCGTCCACGGTGGGTGGGGACATTCCGAAGGGCGCCGATCATGATGCGGTGGCGGCCAAGGATCCGTATCGGAGGCCGGAGGCTGATTTCAACGGGGTGGCCGGGGAGTTCGATGAGCTGCCGGGGATCGTGCAGCAGGGCTTGTTCTTCCTGGAGATGCTGGTCGGGGGATGTCAGTGGCCGGACGGGAGCATGGACGGCCTGGCTCGGATGCAGTCGGCGTTGTCGGCGTGTGCGAATGCGGTGGGTCAGGCTGCGGGTGAGTTGGATGATCACGCCGGTGCGGTGACGAGCTTGAATGCCGGTGAAGCGACGGACAAGTTCAAGACGTTCGCTCAGGCGTTGTCGGGTGGGGGTGAGCTCGGGGGCCTGCGGTTCCTGGAAGGGACGTTGCAGGGGCTGGCCTCCTGGGTGGAGGGGTTGCAGGCGCAGAAGCGGGCGGCGCGGTTGCAGTTCGAGCTTTCGTGTGCGTTCGTGGTCATCACGATGGCGATCGGGTTCGCCTGGTCGTGGATCACCGCCGGTGCCTCAGAGGCCGCGGCGATCGGGGCTTCGGAGGCCGAAGGGTTCGCGCTGAAGACGTTCCTGCAGCGGATCGCGGTGTGGGCGGGTCAGCATCAGGTGTTGTCCGGTGCGCTGGTGGGTGCCTGGTTCGGCGGGGGGATGGACGCCGCCGGTCAGTACGCCCGGATTCATGAGGGGGTGCAGAAGGGCTGGAATTGGGGGGAGTTCGGTAAATCGGTGGGGATGGGCGCGGTCGCCGGCGGTGTGATGGGGTTGGCGGGGCGTGCGGTCGCCCGTGAGAGCAACCCGCTGACGACCAAGCTCGCCGATTGGATGCGCGCGCCGGGGATGAAGGGCGTTGGCGCCCGGTTCGGGTTCGCCGGTACCACCGGCACCGCGGGGAACCTGGCGAGTCAGGCGATCTTCGACCCTGACCACATGAATGTCGGTCAGGCGGCCGCGTTCGGATTCGGCATGGCGGGTTTGGGGGGTGCCAAGGAACTCGGCCAGCACGTTGCCGGCCGCTTCGGCAGCGACGGTCGTGGGTCCACCACCGGTGGCGGTGATGACGGGCCCCCGCCCCCGCCCCCGTCTGGAGGGGCACCACACGGCGATGACGGGCCGCAACCGCCTCCCCCCAGCGGAGGAACCGGCCACCCGTACCCGGACACGACCGGCGGCGACGCGGGCCACATCCCGCCCTCCAGCGGCACGCACGGCACCGACCTCGCCTCAGCCGGCAAGCCGGAAACCCCCACCAGCGGGGGGACGAGCAACCTGCCCGAGTCGCCAAACGTGGGCGGGCAAAGTAAGCCGGTCCTCGGCGGCAATGAGGGGTACACCGGCGGCTCCGAGCGCGGGCCGGCCACGTCGGGCCAGCCGGGCCCGGCCGTGTTCCCCGTACGACCGCCCGAGGCCGGCCCCACTGGCGCCCGCCCCGGTGAGTCGGCGCGCCCGAGCATCTCCGAGATGTTGAACGGCGACAGCCGGACCGGGCGACAGCCTGGCACTGCCTCTGGCCGTCCCGAGGGAACGACCGGCGGCGGCCCCCGACCGGGAACCGGAGAGGGCCCGAGGCCGGGCGAAAGCGGCAGCGGCACAAGACCCGGTGAGGGGCCCACCGGCGGCCAGCCCCGGCCAGCCGACTCGCGTGCCACCACGGCCGAGCCCGGTGCTTCGTCCACTGACCGGGCGAAACCCGCTCCATTCGCCACCGACGACCGCCCTACCGGTCAGACCGCGGGACAGCCTCGCCCGGCGGCGGAGCCCGCTACGCCACGCGGCGACAACGCCGAGCCGACCACGTCGGCGAACACCGCTCCACGCCCCGAGGCCCGCGAGCCGGGAGTCGTCGGCGTGCCAGTCGGCCATAGCGGTCATGGTCATGGGACGGGCACTTCCTCCGAGCGCTCCGGCTCCTCCCCCATCGAAAAGGCGCTCAACGGAAAACCGGACGATCATCAAGCGAACACGCCGCAGGACCCTCGCCTTCGGCTGATGCGCGACGATCACTCGTCCCCGAGCGAGTCGCACAGCCCTGCTGTTCGACCACCGGAGCATCCTCCCCGGCCTACCGTTGTGGACCGGACATTCATTAGTGAGGAACTTCGTCGTGCCGGTTTCGCGGACCCCGTACCGGCGCCTGAGGTACCTCCGCAGGTCCTGAGCGAACTTCGGCCGACCGGACCTCTCGTGCAACGGGATGGCCGACCGTCCGTGGATCTGGTCCGGCTCACGGAGGACGTGCGCTCGGCATTGGGCGACCGACACGTCGACGGCGCCGACCTGCTCTCTCGAATCCATGAACTGCGCCAAGATCCTGTCGCCGCCCATCACTTGGACCAGTCCTACCGACTGGCCACCGGACGCGACCTACGATCGGATATCACGAGGGCCTACCAGGAGGGCCGCCTGCCCTTCGACCCTAACCCCTACGTCGATCACTTGTTGCCCGACCCGACGACGGCACAAAGGCTGCGGAATGACCCCATCACCACTCCGGAGCAGGCTGCCGACTTCGCCCGACAGCTTCATGATGCGATCAATGCAGCCGATGGGCCCAAGGTCAGCGAACTACTCAACCGCATCGGCCGCCGCCCAGACGACGTCTGGGGTCTTGAGCAGCACTATCAGCATCACTTCAATAGCCCACTAAAAGGCCACATAAATGAGAAATTCGGACAATCCTCCGAAGCGGGGTATCTAGCGCACCTTCTGGGCGATGGACAGCACGAGACCCGAGTGCTCTCGATCTCGGAAGCCAAAGGCCTGTACGACAAACTGGCAACGGAGACATTCAGAACCCGGCAAGGCACGGAAGCGCGAATTCCATTCGGCCACCCGGAGGACGGTTGCTACGATCGCGCTCACCGAATGGCGAAGAAGCTCGCGGAGTGGGGCTATTCGTCCAGGAAGATATTTGCCGTACGGCAGGGGCCCGGCTCACTTCTCACCGTTCAGGCCGACAGCGCCCGGGGCGCCGCATGGGGGAAGCCTGGCTATGTCGGCTGGGGATATCATGTCGCGCCGATCGTAGAAGTCCGGAGCCCCAGCGGCAAGGTCTTCGAGGTCGTCATCGATCCCTCGCTGAGGCGTGGCGCGCTTGGCCTCGATGAGTGGCTCGGGCTCATGGGGGTGACCAGAAACGACTATGTTCGATTCGACACCGTCGGCCCACTTCCAGAAGGACCTGCCAATATCGTCGACGGGCTTCTGGGAAATCACATGGGGAGCGATACCGCGATGGTGTACACCACTCCTCGGGAAATCTACTACCCGAACCAAAAGCCTATCGGGTCACTCCACGAAGCGGACGGATATGCGCATACGAACCAGGAGACGATAGAGGGTTATGCGCGCGTCTCCGAGGCCAGAGAACTCGGCAACCACATCAGGCAGGCGGCGGCGGCGCACGGGTGGCTTCATATCTCCTCGTCAGCGAAGGCGATCGCAGATACCGTGAGGAACGATCCGGCGTTCCGTATGCTGCTCGACGACGTTCGCGCGGGCAGGCCCTGGCCACCCGACGTAACCTCGATCGCCGGCACGCTCGATATGCCACTCAGAGTCGTCGTCGCGAAACGCGCCTACGATATCCTCTCCTCGACCGAAGGTCCTCCCGCCGGGTCGACCAATTCAAGGGAGTGATCGATGTCTCAGGAACCAGGCGCAGCCATCCGCGTAGAATGGCATGAAGTACTCCTGCGGCTCGCGGGCTGGCTGTCCGATAATGACCTCTTCCAGGCGCGTGAATCACTCGCCGAAGGTGGCCTCGATCGAGTCGCATATCTGATCAGAGATGCCATCAGCGCCGGCCTCGTTCCCTACAGCGCCGAGGATGCCGCCCGGCTACAGTCCCTCCTGGCCGCCCATGGCGTCGATCCGTCTTTGGTCGAGGCGGGAGTCCGGCAGAGCCTTGAGCCTCCACCATGGGGATTCGCTCCGGTCCCCCCGTGGGGCATTGGCCCGAGTGTCACCGACGCCGTCGATCAGGCTGCGATCGACGCTGCGGCGGACTCCCCTGTGACCACGCTCACGCGTGTATGGCGGTACCCGCCGACCGCCCTGCAGGTCCCTCGCCGGATCTATCTTGCCGAGACCACGACGGACGCCGATCTCCCAGTGGTCACGCATCATCTCCATAGTGCGCTCGTCCGCGCCGGTGAACCCACTCCCCAGGTCGAGGTCTACACAGCCGAAAGCCGACTGCCCGAATACCATCGATCGGCGATCAGTCAGGCGGAGCCACTCTGGCCCACTCAGACTGATGCGGAGTAAAGCGCCGGTCGGCTGCATATTCCCCTGCGGGCAAAAAGATCGACCGACGAACGTCTGACCGGGGGTGAGTGGTGGCCGTTGGTTATGACGCTCATTTCGCGTCGTGGGCGAAGTCGGGTCGGGGTTTTGGTGAGTTGTCGCACACCCTGGCTTCGGCGGTGGATGTGTTGGTGTCGGAGTTGGCTGCGGTGGGGGCGGCGTGGGGTAACGATGACATCGGTCAGGCGTGGTTGAAGGGATCCGAAGGGTCGCCTGGTTTTGGTGCGGCGCGGGATGGGTGTTTGGACGCGCTTGAGGATGCGGTGAATCTGGTGCGGGCCACGGGTGGGATGTTGATGGTGGCCGGTCAGCAGTATCAGTTGGCGGAGTCGGCGTCGACGGTGGGTGCCGATGTTCCGAAGGGCGCCGATCATGGGGCGCGGGCGGTGGGGGATCCGTATAAGCGGGATCGGCCGGGTTTTGATCGTGCGGTGGGGGAGTTCGACGAGCTGCCCGGGTGGGTGCAGCAGGGGTTGTTTTTCCTGGAGATGTTGGTGGGGGGGTGTCAGTGGCCGGATGGGGATATGGCGGGTCTGGCTCGGATGCAGTCGGCGTTGAGTGCGTGTGCGGATGCGGTGGGTCAGGCTGCGGGTGAGTTGGATGATCACGCGGGTGCGGTGACGAGTTTGAATGCGGGTGAGGCGGCGGACAAGTTCAAGACGTTCGCTCAGGCGTTGTCGGGTGGGGGTGAGTTCGGGGGGCTGCGGTTCTTGGAGGGGACGTTGCAGGGGCTGGCGTCGGCGGTGGAGGGGTTGGCGGCGCAGAAGCGGGCGGCGCGGCTGCAGTTCGAGATCTCGTGCGCGTTCGTCGTGGTCACGATGTTGATGGGGTTCGCCTGGTCGTGGATCACGGCGGGTGCCTCGGAGGCGGCGGCGATCGGCGCGTCGGAGGCTGAGGGTTTCGCGTTGAAGACCTTTCTGCAGCGGATCGCGGTGTGGGCGGGTCAGCATCAGGTGTTGAGTGCTGCGGCGGTGGGTGCCTGGTTCGGTGCGGGGATGGACGCGGCGGGGCAGTACGCGCGGATTCACGAAGGAGTGCAGAAGGGCTGGAATTGGGGGGAGTTCGGCAAATCGGTAGCGATGGGCGCGGTCGCCGGTGGGGTGATGGGGGTCGCGGGTCGGGCTGTTGCCCGGCAGGCCAATCCGTTGACGACGAAACTGGCCGATTGGATGGCCGCGCCGGGGATGAAGGGGGTCGGTGCCCGGTTCGGGTTCGCGGGCACCACCGGTACGGCGGGGAACCTGGCGGGTCAGGCGATCTTCGACCCTGACCACATGAATGTCGGGCAGGCGGCGGCGTTCGGATTCGGCATGGCCGGGCTGGGGGGTGCCAAGGAACTCGGCCAACATATGGCAGGCCGGTTCCGCGGTGGCGACGACGGGCCACCGCCACCACCCGGTGGCGGGTCGCCGTCGGACCCGCAGGCCCCCCAGAACAAGGTCATCAACCACGACGACAATCCACCCCCTCCACCTCCTCCTGGTGGCGGTGGGGGCCGCCCGGAGCCGGGCACGGCCGGTGGGAGCGCAGGCCACACCCTGCCCTCCGGCGGCACGACCGACAGCGGCGGCACGACCGGCACCGGCCCGCATGGCACCGCACTGGCAGGCAGCCATGACACGCCCACCGGCGGCGGTACGGGCCACGCGTTTGATACGGGTGGGCAGGGCCGACCGATCGCCGGCGGCAACGACGGGAACGCCGGCGGTGACGTGGGCGGCGCGAGTGGCTCCGACCGCGGGCAGGCGACGCCGCCCCAGGCCGGCCCCGTCGTGCTCCCGCCACGACCCGGCGACACCGGGCCCAGCGCCGCCCGTCCGAATGAGCCGACAGGCTCGAAAATCACCGAAATATTGAACGGCGATGGCCGGACCGGGCGACAGCCTGGTCTCACCCCCGGCCATCCCGAGGGAACCACCGGCAATGCCCCCCGGCCCGGTGAAGCCGGCACGGGATCCGGAAAGGGCCCAAGGCCGGGCGAAACCGGCAGCGGCACAAGACCCGATGACGGGCCCACCGCCCTCGCCGGCAACGAGCATCCGATGCCTCGAACGGAGGGACAGTCGCGCCCGGCCGACAACGCCGTCCCGTCACCGCACAACGACCACGGCCCCGCCACCGCACCCTCCGCGGACGCGTCCCCGGCGGAGCACGGGGCGCGTCTGGAGGGGCCGCACGCCGACGGCGTCGGTACGTCGGCCGCGCCGCACCATGTGCATTCCACCCGCAGCCCGGATCTGAACCCCGACACCCGTCCGCCGCTGATCGGCGCCCACGGCGAAAGAGAGTCGTCCGCCCTCGGAGGCACGCACGCGCACACGCTGACCTCGGCTGACGCGGCGCGCGCATCGCAGTGGGCCCATCTGCGTACGTCTGCCGAGCCGACCCCTGTCATCCGTCAACGCCACCCGTACGAGGCCGCTTCGCAGGTGGACCTGCGACGGATCGGTATCACGATGCCCGACGGCAGCGTACGGATGGTCAGCGAGTACACGGTCAAAGTGCGCTATCAGGCGGATCCGCGGATGAGTCCCGAAGACGTCCTGCGGGCCAAGTCGAACGCCATGGACGCCGTCGACCTGTTCTACAACCATCAGCATCGGCTGCCGGACGGCGCCCGGCCGGAGGACGGATCACAGCTTCACGTACGCCTGGAGTTCGAGCACGCGCCGGACCTGCCACCCGGCGAGGTCGTACAACTCAAGCCGGGCCACGGGACCGCCGGCGGCGAACGCGCCAACATGCTCCGGTGGTACGCCGACATGGACCCGGTCGTTCTCGCCCACGAGATCGGGCACCACCTCGATCTCGTCGACGAATATGCCTCTCCGCAGAGTGCCGACCGCCGGACGCTGACCGCGCAGGGCACGCACCGCGACGCGTCGATGATGGGCAGCGCCCAGACGTTCTGGGCGGACCACGCGGTGGTCCTGGACCACAACGGTCATCCGGTTCCGGAAACGGTCGGCCTTCGGGATCGTCACCTCGCCCAGATCCACGGCCTCACCGACCGGACGTTCCCGCCTGTTCACGGCGAGGCACGCGAGGGCGTTCCGGGAGAGCCGCGGGCGATGCCCGACCGCGCGAACGGCCCCCTCCAGGTGCCCGACCATGTACGCGATCTCCTTGGTCGCGTCGACGAAGAGGGCCGTCCCGTGTTCCCGCCGGAGGGGCGCAGCGATCTCGAGCACGCTCGGCTGCTCGACCGGATGCACGCGGTGTTCGGTGACCACCTTCCCACCGAGCGGATGACCGCCGCCGAACTGCGCCACACCGAGGCGCTCGCGGACGCCGCGCGTACGGTCTACGAGACCGCACCGGACCATTCGTTCCGAGGCGAGGACCTCCAGCGGCTGAACCATCTCGCGGACGTCCTCGGCGCCCGCCCGGGCGACGTCCTCCCCCGCGCCGACTCGATCAATGAGCTGGCGCGTCAGACCCTGGGTCGCGAACCGACACCACGGGAAATCGACGGACTGGCCCGGCTCGCCGAGCGCCTGAACAACGAGATGGGCGGCCGGCGGGCAGGCGAGAGTCCTGTCGAGGCGCTGCACCGGGCCTCCGGGGACCTCCTGGCCGCCGAGCACGGTCACGCCGCCGCCCGCGACGCCGTCCACATGCTCACCGACCACGCGGAGAAAGGCCTGGCACCGCCGGCCGCCAGACCGGATGAAGCGGCGCGCCCGGAGCCGCCGGCGATCCGGGAGATCAAAGCAAAGGGCCGTGCGCCCGACTCGCACATTCGCGCCACCGAGGAGCAGATCGATCGGTGGAACAGGCTGGCCGACGGGGAGTTGGCGTCTCAGATCGCCCATATCAAGGGGCGGTCCGACCTGTCCGTGCCCGAGAAGCTCGAGCAGGTCCGGGAGCTGCTCAAGGACTCCGGTGAGAAGCCGTCGCGGGTGCCCAACCTGGATCGGAAGAACCTCCGGGTCTACACGCACCAGCGCGGCGAGTTGTTCATCCACACGGCCGCGCTGCTCGCCGATCGCGGCACCACCATCGAGATCGCCTACCAGCCGAACCGCACGTACAACAACTACCGGTACGAGGCGCGCGCCTCGCACCTGATGCACCTCGACGCCGTCCCGGAGGGCATGACCACCGAACAGGCCAACGCGGTCGCCGCCTGGCATGGGATGCGCGGCGAGCCGACCCGCGGCCACAGCCCCGAACAGCTGATCAATGACCTCGTTGACCTGCACGCCCAGCCGCTCCGCGACGCTCTCGCCATTCGTGATCGCCTGATCAACGATCACGGCGTCGACCCGGAGCGCGTCGTCCTGGCCCACGACGGCAAGGGCCGCCGAGGCCCGTACGCCGAGTCCCGCTTCGTCCGCGCGACGCTCCACGCGCTGGACCCGGTCCGCGCGACGCCGGTCGAGACCCGGCAGGCCATCGTGGACTCGATCCGCGGCTCCGGTGAGCGCGGGCAGATCCGCGAGAACCGCGCGCGTGAGGTCGCCGAAGGCCTGTACGGGCGGCATGAGAACGACGGCCCCCGGAAGTACGCGATGCTGTGGGTCCGGGACAGCCGGATGGAGGCCGTGGGCGGACGTCACGGCCCGCACCTCGACACCCGGCCGGAGTTCGTCCGCCAGACGATCGAGACGCTGCGCCGGATGGACCCGGACCGTCAGATCCTCCTGCTCGGCGACGACCTGTTCGCCCGCCGGCCTGAGCTCCGTGCCGCTTGGGAGCGCGATGGCGTCCTCGACGGGGTGGACGCCGACAGCCTCGTGCGCTACTGGGACGCCGACCGCCACGACCTGAGCTATGGGGAGCAAGCGCTTTTCTTCCACCACTTCAACGCCGAACGCGACGTCATCCAGATCGGCATGGAGAGTGGCGCTCTGGAGATTCCGGCTGTGCTCGGCACTCCCACGGTGTACTTCGAAGCCCGGGAATACAGCGGAAACAAGGGAGAGCGCTGGCAGCTCTACTGGGACGAGTGGCAGTACACCAACGCTCCCGGGCCGGGAGGCGGTGAGGCCGCGAACGCCGGTGGTGACCGTCCCGTCTTTGGCACCCCCGGCTCCGAGCCCACGACCTTCCGCGGTGTCGACGCCCCCTTGGAAGCCCCACTGCGGACGATGCGCCGGGTGCTGTTCGGCCCTGAGCTGCCCGAGTCCGGCAGTGAGCGGGTGCGCGCCGTCGCGGTCGAGCAACCGGCGGCCGTGTCCATGACCTCGGACCGGATCAACCGCCTGACGCAAGGCGGTGAGCTGGACAACCTGCCGGATCGGCTCGGACGGTCGAACTCCGTGGGCGACCGGGAATGGCGGCCCTGGAACGCGGACGACTGGCGGCAGAGCCACTACTTCGCCGACCAACTCCAGCGGTGGATCCACACCGATGCGACCACGCCGGAGTCGGCGGCCCGTAAGTGGGAGGCCATCAATGTCGCGCTGAACCGCCTGCTCGATCCGGGCTACGACGGCCGACTCGACCCGTCGAACACCGACGTCGCGCTGGACGACCCGTACACGGGCATGCATTCGGACCTGCCCGGCGATCCGGAGACGGGCCGGCGGCTGGCCGAGGCCTACGATGCTCCGCCGGACGAGCGCGGTCACGCCGTCACCGACGTCATCAGGGATCTGGTCGACGACCCGGAGTTCCGTCGGCGTGCCGTCGACGACATCCGGCTGTTCCGGCTCGACGAGGGTGAGATCCACGACCTGGAACAGGCCATCGGGGACGCGCTCGCCGGACGGAACGTCCCGGAGATCAAGCCGTTCGATCCCGGCAGGTCCGATCATCCTGCGGACGAGCCGCCGCACGGACCTCGAGACGAGCCGCGGCACGGACCTCGGGACGAGCCGCCGACTGCGGACGGACCGGGCCACGATGAGCCCGTGCAGCCCACGCACGGCGACCACATCGATGAGTCCGCCGCTTCACATTCGGTACGTGACGCGGACTCATTGCGGCGAAGCGTGGAGTCCGGCGTCAAGGAGGACCTCACCCAACCGCTCGGCGGCAAGGACGCATGGTCCACGGACCACGTCTGGTTCGAGGACGGAACCGATGGTGTCCGCAAGCGCGGCGACATCGAGATGATGGATCAGGAGGAACTCGTCTCGATAACGGGACAGGCGATCAAGGCTCCCGTCGCCGCCGCGTTCCGAAAGAACGCCCAGGAGGTCTACCTGGAGTTCCTGGACGGACGGCTGGCGAGCGTCGCGCACCCCGGCATCGAGGTCATGCCGAAACGCCTCAGGCAGTATCAGGACACGCTGGGCGGCCGCCTCCTCGGCGTGCTCGACAAGATCACCGGCAACATGGAGCGCAACAGCAACGGGTGGATGGTCCGCGACGACGGTACGCCGGTCGGCTTCGACCACAGCCGTGCGTCGTTCTCGGACGAGGTTCCGAACACCCGGTTCCACCCCTTCCTCTCCACGTTGATAGAGAAGACCGGTGCAGGCCCGGCCCGCTGGCTGCCCAACGATTTCCATCCCGCGGACATCGCGCTCCTGAAAGAACAGGTGCAATCGGTCCGGCCGCATTTCGTCGAACGGGATCGGGTCGAATGGCATGACCACATGCTGCGCGAACTCGACGAGATCGGGCGGCATGCCAAAGGCAAGACGCCGCTCCTCGCCGGTGCCGCGGATCATGCGGGATCTCCCGGCGATCAGCCCGGCGGCGGCGACACGGCGGGGCCTTTAAACACCCAGGCGGCGCGACCGCACGCCGACGAACCGCCGGCTGCGGACGGCCCGGATCCGCAGCCGAACGACGCCGACCGGCCGCACGCGGCCACCACCGATCCACACGGTCAGCGCGGCCACGAGCCGACCGAGAGGCGCTCTGCCACCGAACCGTACGACGGGTCGTCCGAGCCGCTCGCTCGGCCGACGACCGACACGCGGCCGACGCCAGGCGGCTCTCGGGACGATGCACGGCTGTTGGAAGAAGGAAGACGGGTCGCTGCGGACGTCTTCGTCCTCAATCCGAGCGACCCCGAACTCCGAGCGCTGGCCAGGATGAATCGCATCCTCGATGCGGATGCGCAGCATGACATGTCGGTCGCCCACGGCCTGACGGACGTTGCCACGTCCGTGGGACTGAGTGATCTGTCCGTCGGAGACCTCGCAAGGCTCTTCGACGATGCTCAGGCGCAGGGATTCGACCCTGCCGGCGCCGCTGACCGCGCCGGACTGGTGGAAGCGTTGAACCGCCACCGGGCGGCGGACCCGCATCTCTGGGACGGGTTGGCCCTCGTCGACGAGTTGCAAGGCCTGCCGTCGCTCGGTGACAGGAGCAACGCCATCCTCCGGACCCTCGGCGAGATCGACGGAATCCTCGGTTCCGTACGCGGTGAGTTCAGGTACGGCATGCGCGATGATCCTCTTCTGAGCCTGTCCAACGACTTGGGCGTGGGTACCTCGCTCGATGTCCTCGCGCGTCTGTTCGATGACGCACGGGCGCATCGTGGTTCGGCCATGGCGACCGACCGGGACTCACTGCCGGCCGCGCTGGACACGCATCGTCGATCCGACCCACGCCTGTGGGAGGGACTCGTGATCGCCGACCGGCTGAGGATCGCATCTCCCAGCGACTCGGTCGCGCGTGCACTGAGCCGAATGGACGAGATCTACGGATCGGGAACTCGGAGCGATGACCACGTAGCGGGTGAGGCCCTGATGGATCTCGGCGCGCAGACCGGCGCTGGCGGCCGCTTGGCCGAGTCCTTCGCCACTGCCTTCGTCGAAGCCGACAAGCAGGGCCTCGACCCCGCTCGGGCCGCCGACGGCCAGGAATTCGAGGCCGTCCTCTCAAGGCTCGCCGCTTCCGATCCGACCTTCTGGAACGGACTGGTGGCCGCGGAGCGGCTCACGCTGTCGCACGCCGATGGTGACACGACCCGCACGCTAGGGCGGATTGATGAGATCGTCGGTGTCGACCCACATCTTCGCGGCGACCGGGCACCGGCCGTCGACCAGCTGCTGCGCCTTGCGGATGATCTCGGCCTCGGCTACTCGCACGAGCGGCTGCTGCGCATGTTCGAAGAGGCTCAGAGCCATGGTCTCCGCCCGGCCGAAGCCACCGATCGCGACGCGCTCATCGCGACCTTGGACCGGCTGCGGGAGATCGATCCGTTGTGGGACGGCATCCGGATCGCCGAGCGGTACGGCGCTGAGGAGTTGTCGGACTCCGCGGCGCGGGCGCTGGGCGAGATGGCGAGGATCGTCGGATCGGAGCCTGGATCCCGGCCCTTTGTCGTCGATCCGCTGGCGCGTCTGGCCGAGGACGTGGGCGCGGACTATTCGATCGGTCGTCTCGCGGAGATGTTCACCGACGCTCAGCAACGCGGATACGCGCCGGAGACGGCGACCGCCCGAGCGGAACTGGCCGATGTACTGGTCCGGTCCCAAGAGTCGATGCACACGGAGCCGAGCGCACACGCTCCCGCGGATCGGTCGTCCGATGCCGCCGCCGGGTCCTTGACGGACCTTACGGATTCGACGTCGCCGGTGCCAGGTGATCCATCGACCGATACCGCGGCCACCGACGCACGTGACGCGGTGCAGGCGTCCCGCATCGCGGCCGACGCAGACGCTCAGCGGGCCCGTGAGGAGGTTTCTCTTCTCACTCGGTACGGTGCCGCTGATCTGGAACGGGAAATGGCGACGGATCGTCTCCGGTCGCTGGAGGCACGTGCCGATGCCTGGGGACGGTGGCCGGATGAGCCGGAGGTGTCCTACACAAAGAACCACGAGGCGTTCCAGCGAGATTACCTGCGGGCCGTCTCACTCGCAGAGCGCGGCGAACAAGCGATTCCCTACATGTACGAGAACGCCACTGGCGGTCTGGGCTCCCGTAACGGCGGCCGCGCCTTCGGGCTCGAACTGGAGATCAGCGGACCCGCCATATCCAGACCTATGCTCGAGGCGATCGCACGAGATCTTCATGCGCACGGTCTGGCTCTGGACGCCGACGTGCATGATTACCACTCGGCTCAGTCCGCAGGGTACAGCGACGCCGGTAACACCTGGCGAGTCGAGCTCGACGACAGCGTCGCCGGGGAGATCGTGTCACCGATTCTGTACGATGAGCCGGCCACGTGGCATGCCATCGCCAAAATCTGCGAAGTCGTCCAGTCCCATGGCGGAAAGGTCGACTTTTCGACGGGTGGCCATATTCATATCAGCACCCACGACTACGACCACATCGTCGAAAATCACCACAGCGTCCTGAACATGACCGACTCCTACATGGACACGCTGTTCAGGCTCGCCCAGAACCCAGACGCCTATCGGCATCGCGGAATGACGTATTGCCGGCCGAACGATCAACTGACGAGCGGTTACGCTTCGATCGGCCAGGTGGTCACGCCTAATGACGGTCACGGTCTCGCCGTGAACATGAGCGGCATGAAGAGCGGAAAGGCAACTGATCACATCGAATTCCGCATGTGGGATGGATCTCTCGATCCCGCGGTGATCCAGACCCGGGTCAAGTTGTCGTTGGGCATCACCGAGGCGGCCTTCCGGCTGGCGAACGGTCTCCTGCCGCCCAACGGTGGGCTACGCGATCCCCTGGGGTCCCACCTTGACCAGCGTAGGCTGGGCGTGTACCCCGAAAAACCCCAGGACATCGGGCCGGCAGAGAGTCTGTCCTTCCGCCGGATGATGGACGACATCTTCCACCGGACCATCGACAAGGAGCAGGCCACGGCGTTGTTCGCCATTACTCGGTGGACCCTCGGGGCGTGACGACATCTGAAAAAGGGGACCCCTTCTGATGGCAGTCAGTTTTCGTAACACCGGCGCGGTAGGCACCCCTCCGACCGCACCGACCAATGCGGATGGTCGCCCGTACGCCTACGAGATGATCTATGCGGGCGGCACCCTCCGGGGCTACGCGGATGAGATCGTCGAACTGATCGAGATGCTCATCCCCGGCTACACGGCGCTGACCGACGATGACGAACGCGCCGAGGCGCGTCTCCGCTTGGCACTCGACGTTCAGGTCAGGCTGCAGGCGGAACTGGCCGTCGGCAGGCTACCGGACTGCTCGGAGGAGGAACTGGCGGTGATCCTCGGCCGCCGGGATCGGCCACCCAGCCCGGCCCGATGGGACGCGCCCGTGCCACTCGTACTGATCACTTTCTTCTACGAGCCGGTCGGGTCATTGACTCGACCGGAGGGACCCGCGGACCGGCAGATATGGCTCGACCCGAGTAGCGATTGGGCGCTTTTGACCAGCCTTAACGCCTCAGGATCCATCAGAGTCGGTGCCCGTCGTACACAGAACCGGACCCAGGTATTCGAGGGCGATACTTAGCGGAGCCCGTCGAACGCCTCCCGCGGCCTCCATCCCAGCGCTCCGAACAGACGACCGCGGTTGAGATCGACTGGGGATTCGAGCCGCCGCGGAACGAGCCGGGCAGCCGGAACGACGGTGCCCGGGCACCCGCGCGACGCCGTCCCGTCAGAGCTCCAGAGCGGTCAGTCCCTGGTCCCCGGCGACGTACCAGTGGCCGTCGATGAAGGACACCGCAAGCGGCGTCTGCTCCACCTTCGCCTCACCGACCGGCTCGCCGGAGGGCAGCCGCCACACGCGGATCGCGCCGTCCTCGGCGGCGACCGCGAGGTCGTCGCCGGCGAAGCGCATCGCCCGGATCGGGCCGTCGTTGCCGGGCAGCAGCGCGACCTGGTCGCCGGTGGCGGCGTGCCAGACTCGCACGACGCCGTCATAGCTCGCCGAGGCGAGAATGCCCTCCCCGAAGGCCAGGGCGTACACCGGGTACATGTGCCCGTGGATCACCAGCAACGGGCGGCCGGTCGCGGCGTCCCAGGTCCGGACGGTCCGGTCGTACCCGGCGGAGGCGACGACGACGCGTTCGTCGACGCGGCCGACCGCGACTGCGGCCACGCCTTCGGTGTGGCCGAGGAGCCGGACGCGCGGTGCGCCGGATCCGCCGTCCCAGACGCGCACGGCGGCGTCCGTCCCTCCGGAGACCAGGATGTCGTCGGCGAAGGCCAAGGCCAGCACCGGCGCGGTGTGCGGCGTCGGCACCGCCGACTCGTCGCCCGTCCCGATGTCGTGAACGCGCACCGTGCCGTCGTCCGTTCCGACGAGGAGCCCGCCGGGACCGATGCCGACCGCTGTGATCGTTCCGTCGGTCGGCGGAAGCGTACGGGTGAGCGCGCCGTCGTTCCACAGATTCACCGTGCCGTCCGTGCAGCCGGCCGCGATGATCGTCCGATCGGCCGTACGGACCGCGGCAACGGCGCTCGGCACCACTTCTCCCGGCAACATCGCGGCGTGACTGAGCCCGTCCCTCATCTCCCAGAGCCGGATCCCGCCGTCCATCCCGGCGGTGACGAAGGCCGGTGGGCCGTCGCCGGAGACGGCGGCGATGGCGATGAGCCAATCACCGTCGGCGGATCGCTCCGCCAGAGCCTCGCCGGTGACCGCATCCCACGTTCGGACGGTCCCGTCCAGCGCACAGGATCCCACCACCGGACGGCCGTCCAGCAGGACGAACGCCACACCGGTCACGCTGTCGCCGTGGCCCTCGAACGCGCGAAGCTCCCGGCCGTCCGACAGGTCCCACAGTCGTACGATGTGGTCGGCTCCCCCGGACGCGAGCAGGCCCTGGTCGCCGAGGCTCACCATGGCGACGGCGTTGACCCAGCCCGTGTGGCCGCGCAGGGTGTGGAGGGACTGGCCATCGGCGGCGTTCCAGACACGGACCACGCCGTCGTCGCCTCCGGCGGCGAACAGATCCAGACCGGCGACGTGGGCGTGGCAGATGCTCGTGAATCCGCCTTCCCAGCCGGAGATGGCGCCCAGGTCGTCGGCGGTGTCACCGGCCCACACTCGAAGGTCGCCGTCCGTTCCGGCCGACAACACGACCGAACGGCCCGCCACCTGGGCGGCCGTTACGCCGGTGACCGCCCCGCGATGACCGGTCCGGGCGTACAGGACTTCACCCGTCCGGGCGTCCCATGCTCTGATCACACGGTCGTCTCCGGCGGCCAGGACCACGTCATGGCCTTCGACCGTGCCGAGCGCCATCGCCCGTACCGACAGGTCGCTCACGGTGGACGAACCCAGAGACGACCGGTCCTCGACCGAGAGCAGACTGAATCCGCCCTCCTCGCCGATGGCGCAGGCGGGCCGCCCGGCCACGGTGCCGAACGCCGCGGCGGAGGACGACCCGCGTACCGGTTCGGGCAGCGAGGAGTCGGGGGCCGACCAGTGCACCACCCTCGGAAGATCGTCGGTTGTGGAGCGGATGGCGCCGTCGCCGACCTGACGGACGAGTGAGTCCAGGATCCGGAAGACCTCGGTGAGTCCGGCCTCCTCCACATCGTGCCAGCCGACCATCAGTTCGCCGAGCGGTTCGACCAGGAGCTCCCGAGGCGCCGCCCCGGGGACGATCGGACGCGCCGGGATCGCAGGGAAGCCGGACCGGTCGAGCGCGCCGAGCAACCGTGACCAGACCGCGGGCTCGACACGTGCCGTCCAGGCGCGCGTCCCGGTGACGTGGTGATGCACGAGCCCGGCCGTGCCATCGGCGCGCACCGTCAGCTCGAAGCGTCCGAACCGATCGCCGAGAGCCCCCGAGCGATAGTCGACCTGCGCCACGTCGGACACCGCCATGCCGTTACACTTCCCCGCTGCTGAACCTGATGGGCCGATAGTCATGCTATGCAGGCCTCCCAGAGATGGACACCTGAGCCATGGCAGCGCCAGAAGTGCTCGCGGTCCTGAACGTACGCGATCGCCGTCAGATCGGGATGTAGCCGTCGCTCCACCCCTGGAGCTTCTCGAACGCCTCCTTCGCGGCGCATCGCCGAAGAACTGACGCAATGGCAGTCCCGCCCGCTCGATGCGGTCTACCCGGTCGTGCTGATCGACGCCCCGGTCGTGAAGACCGACCGAACAGGCCGCGTTGAAGGTGCTCTAGCTGGTCATTCGAAAGCCCGTACAAGAGCCGGGCTAACGTGACCGGCAAGACCCCGGGTTAGAAGGCAGCGCTGAATGCGCTGTCGCTCTACTACGGCGACCGCATCACCCTCCACTAGAAGTGATCATCGGCCCGCCCACAAAGATCCGAATAATCCCCGGCAAAGGAGACAGAGGGGAACCGATCGGGAGGCAGACGAGTCTGTCTTAAGGTCAAGGGCATTTCGATGTGATCGGAGGTGAGCGGACATGAGAGCCGTGCTTCGCACGTCGCCCGAAGAGTTGATGGAGGATTACTCCCGGCGGGTCGAGCAGCCCAAGGACATGCGCCGCGCACTCGACAAGGTCAGCGCGACGGTGACCTGCCGTGAAGACCAGATGAAGATCATTACCGACCTGCAGGCGATGGTGGAGAACCACGAGCAGGCCGAGCACACCTGGACTATTCACGGTCACACGAGCACTATGCGGGTGTAGCGCGAGGCTAATGAAAAGCTGGGCGTTTCCTCGGGCATGGTCCGCGATTTTTGGCGTGTCCGTCCGAGGTGTTTTAGGTCGACCGGTAACGGCTGCTCCTGTGGGCTCGCTTGACGGGGGTGTGTAGTGACCACGGGTTTTGAAGCTAATTTCGAGTCGTGGGTGAGGTCGGGTCGGGGGGTTTCTGGGCTGTCGGACGCGTTAGCGTCGGCGGTTGACACGTTAGTGTCGGAGTTGTCGGGGGCGGGGGCGGCTTGGGGTAACGATGACATTGGTCAGGCGTTTCTCAAGGGCAGTGAGGGGTCGGCGGGTTTTGGTGCGGCGCGGGATGGGTGTTTGGCGGCGCTTGAGGATGCGGTGAATCTGGTGCGGGCGACCGGTGGGATGTTGGTGGTGGCCGGTCAGCAGTACCAGTTGGCGGAGTCAGCGTCCACGGTGGGTGGGGACATTCCGAAGGGCGCCGATCATGATGCGGTGGCGGCCAAGGATCCGTATCGGAGGCCGGAGGCTGATTTCAACGGGGTGGCCGGGGAGTTCGATGAGCTGCCGGGGATCGTGCAGCAGGGCTTGTTCTTCCTGGAGATGCTGGTCGGGGGATGTCAGTGGCCGGACGGGAGCATGGACGGCCTGGCTCGGATGCAGTCGGCGTTGTCGGCGTGTGCGAATGCGGTGGGTCAGGCTGCGGGTGAGTTGGATGATCACGCCGGTGCGGTGACGAGCTTGAATGCCGGTGAAGCGACGGACAAGTTCAAGACGTTCGCTCAGGCGTTGTCGGGTGGGGGTGAGCTCGGGGGCCTGCGGTTCCTGGAAGGGACGTTGCAGGGGCTGGCCTCCTGGGTGGAGGGGTTGCAGGCGCAGAAGCGGGCGGCGCGGTTGCAGTTCGAGCTTTCGTGTGCGTTCGTGGTCATCACGATGGCGATCGGGTTCGCCTGGTCGTGGATCACCGCCGGTGCCTCAGAGGCCGCGGCGATCGGGGCTTCGGAGGCCGAAGGGTTCGCGCTGAAGACGTTCCTGCAGCGGATCGCGGTGTGGGCGGGTCAGCATCAGGTGTTGTCCGGTGCGCTGGTGGGTGCCTGGTTCGGCGGGGGGATGGACGCCGCCGGTCAGTACGCCCGGATTCATGAGGGGGTGCAGAAGGGCTGGAATTGGGGGGAGTTCGGTAAATCGGTGGGGATGGGCGCGGTCGCCGGTGGGGTGATGGGGTTGGCGGGGCGTGCGGTGGCGCGGCAGGCCAATCCGTTGACGACGAAGCTGGCCGATTGGATGGGCGCGCCGGGGATGAAGGGCGTGGGTGCCCGGTTCGGGTTCGCGGGCACCACCGGCACCGCGGGGAACCTGGCCAGTCAGGCGATCTTCGATCCGAATCACATGAATGTCGGTCAGGCGGCCGCGTTCGGGTTCGGCATGGCCGGATTCGGAGGCGCCAAAGAACTCGGCCAACACGTCGCGGGCCGGTTCGGCGGCGGCTCGCAGGGCGACGGCTCGGCACCCGGCGGCGGGTCGCCGCCGGACCCGCAGACCTCCCAGAACAAACCTCTCAACCGCGACGACAATCCACCCCCTCCTGGTGGCGGTGGAGGCGGCGGCCGCACCCTGCCCCCCGGAGGCACCACCGAAAGCGGCGCCACGACCGGCACCGGCCCGCACGGCACCGCACTGGCCGGCAGCCACGAAACCCCCAGCGGCGGTACGGGCCGACTGCCCGACACCCCGCTCACGGGCGGCCAGGACAGGCCGATCACCAGCGGCAACAACGGCGGTGACCTGGGCGGCACAAGTGGCCCCGACCGCGGGCAGGCCGCACCAGGCCAACCCGGCCCGGCCGTGCTCCCGGCACGACCCGGCGAGACCGGCCCCGTCGCCGCCCGCCCCGGCGAACCGACACGCCCGAGCATCGCCGAGATACTGAACCGCGACAGCCGGACCGCCACCACCCCCGGCCGCCCCGAGAACCCGGCCGGCAACACCCCCCGCCCCGGCGAGACCCGCCCAGGATCCGGACAGGGCACCAAGCCAGGCGAAAACGGCAACGGCACCAAACCCGGCGAGGAACCCAACGCCACCAAGCCGAGCGAGAACAGCAACGCCACAAGACCAGGTGAAGGACCCACGGGCGGCCAGCCCCGGCCCGTCGACTCGCGCGCTACCACAGCCGAAACCCCCACTGGCGGCGGCACGGGCAGGCTGCCCGACTCACCGCTGACGGGCGGCCAGGACAGGCCGATCACCAGCGGCAACAACGGCGGTGACCTGGGCGGCACAAGTGGCCCCGACCGCGGGCAGGCCGCACCAGGCCAACCCGGCCCGGCCGTGCTCCCGCCGCGACCCGGCGAGACCGGCCCCGTCGCCGCCCGCCCCGGCGAACCGACACGCCCGAGCATCGCCGAGATACTGAACCGCGACAGCCGGACCGCCACCACCCCCGGCCGCCCCGAGAACCCGGCCGGCAACACCCCCCGCCCCGGCGAGACCCGCCCAGGAATCACGCCCGCCGAGCACGGGCCACGCGGCGCCGACCTACGGCGATCGACGCCGGCCGGCGAGCCGGATCCTGCCATTTCGGCGGACGGTGCCGGTCATACCGATCAGGTCGGTGATCACTGGGCGGACGATCTCGACGGCGGCTTCGATGTCCTCGGAGACCTTCCACCGCACCAGAGGGACGCCGTCGAGCGGCTCCTGGACGACGATGGCGTCCGCCGCCTGAACGAGGCGCTGGCCAGCGACGACCCCCACGTACGCGCCGAGGCGCAGGCGTGGGCCCGGGACGCGAGTGAGGGACTGGGAGCCCTTCCGGCCGCCGAACGACAGACTGTCTACCACTACACGTCGCTGCCGGCCGACCGGCTGGCCGAGTTGGTCCCCGGCGCCGACGTGACGATGCACGGCATGCTGGACACGGCCTCGATTCACACTCCAGCCCACGGTCACCCGGTGGAGATTGTGATCCACTCTCGAAGCGGAGCCGACGTCTCGATCCTCACCGGCCGCGACCAGGTCGTCTTCAGGCCGGAAACGCGCTTCCGCGTCCTGGCCGAAGAGCACATCGAACTGCCCCTGGACAGCGCGCACGATAACGTCCAGCCGATCCATCGAATCTTCGTCGCCGAGCTCCCGTCGGACGGCACGCCGCTGCCGGGGACCACCGGGCACCCGGACACCGCGATGCATCCGCAGCCCATGGACCAGCGATTGCGGAATGTCTACGACATCGCCCGTGAGGAGACCCCAGCAGGCGTCGCCTACTTCCACCCGGACGATCAGTCGCACGCGGCTCTGGTGATGGCGGCGAACCAGACCACCCCCGTGGACGGAGTCTTCACCCTCGACCTGCACGCGAACTCCTCGAACGGGCGAGCGGGCACGGAGCCTCTGACCGGCCGGGACATCGCGACCCTGCTGAGCCACGAGCCCAGGTTCGCCGAGGCACCTGGTCACCCGGACGGTGACGGCCGACCGGTTGTCCTGCGCTCTCTGGGGTGCCGCAGCGGGCAGGGGATGCGTCCGCTGGCACAGGAGATCGCCAACGAGACCGGCCGCATCGTCATCGCTCCCGACAACGAGGTGTGGGTCGACTCGAACGGCAGCCCGCAGGTCAGCGCTCCGAGCGTCGGTGCCGACGGTCGTCCCATTCCGATGCGCTTTCCTCCGGAGGGCGCGTGGCGGATCTTCATTCCCGAAGACGGCAGAGTCCTTCCGCAGGGCCACGAGCCGGCGCCCGGCGGGCGCGAGGGCGGCGAGACACCGGGGCACGGCCCGACCACCGACCTGCCGCGCGAACCGCAGCCGACCCGTCCCGATGGGCCACCCTCCGGTCCGCGCGAACCGCAGCCGGCTCGTCCTGATGAGCCGCCGCCCCATCCGCACGAGCTGCGCCGGAACGCACCCGAGGACGGAGCGCCGTCAGGGCACGGTGAGCCCCCGGCCGCCACGGACCCGCACGCTCAGCGCCGCGAGGAACTCGCCCAGAGCGTCGCTACCGGCATCGACCATCCCCACACCAGGGTCCTCGGCCACGCCGACACCCCCTCGAGTCACTTCCCCACGATGGCCAAACAGGTAGAGCTCGTCACCTTCAACGACGGGACGCACGCGGTCCGCAAGGAGATGAGGGTCGGCTGGGAGGATCAGGCCGACCGCGAGGAACTCGGCGCGCTGGTCGGTGGCGCCGTCGAAGCGCCGGTGCCACGCGTGTACCGGGAGAGCGACCGTGTCCTTTACATGGACTACATCGAGGGCGACTCCGCGTTCGTCCAGCATCCGACCAGCTGGGACCCTTCGGACTTGGACCATCTCGGCTATCAGAACACCCGTGGCGGCAAGCTCCTCGGTCTCCTCGACCTCCTGATCCAAAACTCCGATCGACACAACCGCAACTGGATCATCACCGATGGGGACGTCTTTGGAATCGACCACAATCTGGCCTTCCACGGAAGAGACGTCGACACCACCGCTAACTCGTTCTCCGCGCATTTCGCGGATCTGAAAAGAGTCAGCGAGGGGCACTACGAATTCGACTGGAAGCCCAACGATCTGTCCCCAAGCGATGCCGCGCTGATCAGGGGCCGGCTCGAAGCGCTACGTCCGGAATTCGAACGGCTCGGACACGGAGACGACTGGTACGACGGCATGATGCGCCGTTTCGCGCACATCGAGGAGAACGCCCGGGGAGAGACTTCTCTTCTGGCCTCCGATGAGGCCCCCGCCGAGCCGCGGGCCGCCGATGACCTCCCGACCGCCCGACCAGACTCCACTCCGGTTCGTGACTCCGCGGATCCGTTCAACGAGAACCGAGACGACGGGGATGACGGGCCGACCGCGCCCGCAGCCCCACCGAGGCCGAAGGGCCCCCAAGACCCTGTCGACGGCGGCTCGGCCCTCCGGCCGGACGAGACTGACGGGCGCTCTCCCGACCAGGACGGCGTCACCGACCACCAACTCGGCAGGAGCGATGAGCCCGCTCATCGCACCTCAGCGGAGCCGGACCGATTCGCCGAATGGGGGGATCGCGCCGACGCCATCCGGCAGGCCCTGCCCCCGGATGGCCTGCCGCACGATGGCAACCTGCGGGACATCGTGCAGTCAACGCCCGACATGTCCCCGGTCCACCCCGACGTCCGACAGTGGATTGATGACGCCCTATCGTTCGAACACCCGGCGAGCGGCCTGCGTCTCTCGATCGACGAGGTCGGTGTCTTCGGCGACCAGGCGATAATCAGTGGCGAGTTCTTCGATCGCGCCGGACAGCCGCAAGGCGTCCTGGTACTCGAGTTCCACGCCAAGCCGGACCGGGATCCCTACATGAAGATCGGCCTGGTGGAGCTGTACGGGGATAACCAAGGACGCGGGATCGGCGTCGACCTGATGGACCGGGTGGAGAACCTGCTCATCGCTCAGGATGTTCCGGAGATCACGCTCTGGGCCAACATCGACATCGGCGGATATGCCTGGGTCCTGTATGGATTCGACTTCGACAGCAGGCTCCCCTTCTCGGAGAGCGGCCTGCCAGGGGTCGTCGAGGCGGTGAACGATCACGTCGACTCTGGCTGGATGTCCCCCGAGGGACTCCGGCAGTGGGCGGCAATGGCCGACCGGGCGACTCCCGAGGCATGGGGGACCCCCGGGAGGATCACCGCGTACGAGATCAGCCGGCTGGGCTGGGAGAATCGACGACCCGATACGGACGGCCGCATGACCTGGGACGGCAAGGAGATCTTGCGCGGTACCGGATGGGCGGGCGTCCGCTTCCTCGAACCGCCCGAGCCACGGACGGATGGGGAATGAACTCCGGCCGAGGACAGGTACGGGAGGTGAGAAGCCGTGATCACTCCGGAAAGGCTTGAACGCGAACGGAGGAAGGCCCTTAGCCGTCTTGCGGAACTGCACCGGCAATGGGCACGGCGGTACGGCGACGTCGCTCCGTTCAACACCGAACATGCCAGCCCGGGCCCACGAGGCACCGACTACGCGTTGCACCACGTGGACGCGTCGGCGACCGCGGAGCAGGAAGAAGAGTTCCAGCGGCTCGCCGCCGAGGCTATGCGTCCGTACCAGGAGATGGCTGAGGAATACGCTCGCCAGCAACGTGAAGGCGGCACGGCCGAACCGGGGAACGATGCTCGGGATGGCGCAGGAGGCGATACTTAGACCATGGCAGCGCCAGAAGTGCTCGCGGTCCTGAACGTACGCGACGGCCGTCAGATCGGGACGATCGAGCTGACGGCCGACGGCGAGCTGCTCGCTGCTCCCCGAGGTATCCGCCGGATGGTCGAGCGGATGTCGGAGGTTTACGGGTGGGGCCCGCGGGAGGCGTTCGACGGGCTTCACGGGTGGAGCGACGGCTACCTCGAGATCGTCGCGACGGTGCCCGTCGCGCGGGCGTTCGACGGTGCCGACCCGGAGACCGGTGAGCCGTACTTCGACGCCGACCACCCGGTCGTCGACGACGACGCCGAGCGTCGGCGGCTGGCGGACTACCTGAGGGCCGGCCGTCCCATCCTGTCCACCACCGCCCTCGAGATCGACCGGGTGGACCGCTCCCGCGGCGAGGTGGTGCCGCTGAGCTTCCGGACCGACGGCAGCTGGACCTGGACCGACACGGTCACCTACTACCTGGAAACCCACGGCCTCGCACCCGACCCCGAACTCCGCGCGCACATCGCCGCCGCGCGATACGACTGCCCGGAGGTCGACGACGCCTCGACCGAACGGGCGCTGAGACACCTCTATCGCTCATCGGGCGGCGAACGGCAGGCGCCGCCGACCGCCGACGCCGCCGGCGGCGGCGGTTCCCCCGCATTCACCGTCTCCGGCGACCCGGCACCACCGCCGATCACGTTGAAGAGCGGCGACGGCACCCTCAACGTGGCACCCAACCTCACGCCCGAGGAGTTCGAAATCCTGGAGCGCATGCGGCGTGGCCTACGAGATCGGCCTTCGGGCGACCAACCGGCCTAGAACGATAAAAATCCCGCCGCCACGCGAGCGTGACGGCGGGACCTTTGGTCGCTGTGGCTAGATGGCGACCTCGAGCTTGGCGACCTCGCCGATCTGGGCGGTCACCTGCGAGTCGAGGCTGACGCCGCCCGGGGCGAGCACTCGGATCGTCCAGTCGCCGGGCGCGGCGAAGAAGCGGAAGACCCCTTCGTCGCTGGTGACGACCTCACCGGTGAACTCCCCGGTCGCGTCGAGCAGGCGTGCGTAGGCGCCGGGCACCGGCGCGCCCTCGCGTACGACCGTGCCCTGGATGACCGCTTCGTTCGCCAGGTCGACCGTGGCCGGCAGGCTCGCCGTCTGGGCTGGAGCTCCGCAACTGTCGCTCATTTGTTCCTCCTTGGGATGCGCGTCCTTGTGCCGACGATCGGCTACTTGGCGTCGCCGAGCTCGATCGGCACGCCCACGAGCGAGCCGTACTCGGTCCAGGAGCCGTCGTAGTTCTTGACGTCGGGCAGGCCCAGCAGCTCGTGCAGGGCGAACCAGGTGTGCGACGAGCGCTCACCGATGCGGCAGTAGGCGATGGTCGGCTTCGACAGGTCGACGCCGGCCTCTTCGTACAGCTTCTGGAGCTCCTCGTCGGACTTGAAGGTGCCGTCGTCGTTGGCCGCCTTCGACCACGGGATGTTGCGCGCGGTCGGGACGTGGCCGGCCCGCTGCGCCTGCTCCTGCGGCAGGTGCGCGGGAGCGAGGAGCTTGCCGGAGAACTCGTCGGGCGAGCGGACGTCCACGAGGTTCTTCGTGCTGATGGCGTCGACGACCTCGTCGCGGAACGCGCGGATCGTCAGGTCCTGCTCCTGGGCGACGTAGTCCGTCTTCGGCCGCGACGGGACCGCCTCGACGAGCTCCCGGGAGTCCAGCTCCCACTTCTTGCGGCCGCCGTCGAGCAGCTTGACGTTCTGGTGCCCGTACAGCCGGAAGTACCAGTACGCGTACGCGGCGAACCAGTTGTTGTTGCCCCCGTACAGGATCACGAGGTCGTCGCCGGCGATGCCCTTCCCGGAGAGAAGGTTCTCGAATCCGGTCTTGTCGACGAAGTCACGGCGGACCGGGTCCTGGAGTTCGGTCCTCCAGTCGATGCGGACGGCGCCACGGATGTGGCCCTTCTCATAGGCGCTGGTGTCCTCGTCGACCTCGACGAGGACGACACCCGGGTCGTCGAGGTGAGCCTGCACCCAGTCGGAATCGACCAGGACGTCGGAGCGGCTCATGCGTTGGTCCTCCTTGGTGGAGTCGGCGGATCGTTCTTCGGGTGTTCGTGGCAGGGGCCGTGTTGTTGGGAAAGAACCCGGCCTACGGTGCGGCTCGCCTCGGAGCGAGCCGCCGGATCAGCAGATAAGCCTCACAGCCCAGGCAGAACCCGAAGGCGGCGTTGAGGACCGCCGCGACGAGTGCGAACGCCGTCGCGGTCATACCCAGCGCCGGAACCTTCGCGACGTATCCGAACACCCCGATGAGGGCGAACGCCGCTCCTACTCCCTGTGCGAAGCGCGGCGGCGCCTCCGGCTCGAGCTCACGGGGAACACCGAGCCGGGGTCGGACGAGCGCCTGGTAGATCAGGCCGTACGGGGCGTTGCGGAGACCGAAGACGACTCCGACGAGGAACACGACGGCCTGGGCCGCCAGTAGCAACCAACTACTGCTCACAAGGACGACGATCAAGACGATTGCGGTGAGGGTCGCGCCGAAACGCTGACCCCGTGGGTCGACCTGCATCGGCTGATGCTCCTGGTGACTGCGGTGGTGCGACGGGCTGGACGGGCTAACTGCCTCAGGCCGCAGGACAGAGCGCGGTGGCGACGCGGCAGAAATCGACCGCCCGTCGCTTCGTCAGCAGCTCTGTCCAGGAACGCACGGACACGATGGTAAGCGGCGTCTCGCTCTTCGTAAAACCCCATCTCGACCATCGAGACGTGAAACACTCCCCCAGGACGCCCCAGGACCTGCGCGGACGCCAGCGGAAGGATCTTGAATCCGCGGGCCGCCAAGGGCTCGGGACGGACCTCACGCGACGGCCTCACCGACGGCGGCGATGATGTCGGCCTTGCGAGGCAGGCCGGAGCCTCGGCGGACGATCCGGCCGGAGCCGTCGAGTACGAAGACGGTCGGGGTGCGCAGGACGTTCAGGCGCCGTACGAGGTCGAGGTTGGCTTCCGCGTCGAGCTCCACGTGCGCCACGCCGTCGACCATGCCGGCCACCTCGCCGAGGACCCGCCGGGTCGCGCGGCAGGGCGCGCAGAAGGCCGAGGAGAACTGCACCAGGGTCGCCCGGTCGCCGAGGTCGGCACCGAGCTCGGCGGCGTCGAGACGCTCCACGTCATCATCCTTCCGCGCGCGCAGCACACCATTGCGGTGCCGCCAGATCAGGCCGAACACCATGGCAAGGATGAGCGCCGCCACCGCGACGTATACGCCTGTCATCACCTGTCACAAAGGCGCGCACCGCCCCCGGCATTCCCGCGGCCTCGCCGCCCGGCCCGTCTCCGGTCCCTGCGGTCCCACGGCTCGGCTCTTCTCCGGGCGTTCTCACGGGTCTCCGCGATCCCGATCCTCGGCCTGTCGCCGCGTTCTCACGGGTCTGCGCGCCCCCGCTCCTCGGTCTGTCCCCCGGGCATTCCTGCGGATCTCAGACCGGCACGCTGAGCAGCCGTTTGCCGTCGACGGTGCGGACCTCCACGGCGGCGATCCGGTCTCGGGGGATCATGGAGGATCCGGCGAACTCGGCGGGCCCCTCGTACTCCACGTGCCAGCCTCCCGCGACGTCCCGCTGCCCGTTCCGGTCGACGGCGACCAGCCGGCATCGGGACCCCGCCGGCGCCCCGGTCAGGCGGACCGTGAAGGCCGTCCCCCACTCCTTGGACCACATGGTGATCCGCGCGCTGACGCCCGTCGCGGCGTCCTTGCCCTGCACGGTCGTGCCACCGGCCACCGTCGGGCCGGGCGTGGCCGTCCAGCCGGGGGTGGGTGTGGCGACCGGCCGGTCCGCGCCGAGCCGGAGGCCTCCCGCGACCCCCGCCGCTCCCGTGATCACGGCGGCGGCCGCGGCCACCGCCAGCCACCTGCGGCTCCGGCGGTCCCGGGCCCGATGCTCGCCGGCGGCGCGGCCGAGCATCGACTCGAGCAGTTCGTGCGGTGGAGCGGCGACCTGCGCGATCTGCTCCTCGGTCACCCGGCCCAGTAGGGCGGGCAGGCCCGCCAGGCCCGCCAGTTCGTCGCGGCACCGACGGCAGTGGCTCAGGTGGGCGTCGACCACGGCGCGTTCGGCCGGGTCGATGGCGCCCAGGACGTACACCCCGAGCAACGCTCTGAGATCGGCGCATTGGGTGTTCCGCATCATGGCGCCAACCCCCGTTCCTCCAATGCAAGCTTCAGCGCCCGCAGCGCGTAGTACGTCCGTGACTTGACCGTCCCGGGCGGTATTCCGAGGACCGCCGCCGTCTCGGCGACCGAACGTCCGCGGTAGTACGTCTCGACCAGGACGGCCCGGTGCTCGACGCTGAGGTCCGCGAGCGCCTCGGCGACCGTCCACGACTCGAGGGCACGGTCGATGTCGTCGCCGGCCGGCACGGCGGCGAGTGCCTCCTCACCGGTCTCCGGCGGCCTGGATCTTCGCGCCCGGTGCCCGTCCACGACGAGGTTGCGGGCGACCGTGAACAGCCAGGGCCGTACGGGACGGCCGACCAGCGCGCCCGGATGACGCCAGGCACGGAGCAGCGTCTCCTGGACGATGTCCTCGGCCTGCTGGCGGTCGCCGCCGGTCAGCCGCAGGACGTAGCCCAGAAGCGGCCCACCGTGCTCCGCGTACAGTGCGCGCAGCAGCCGATCGTCCGCAGTCGGTCCCACACTCAGAACACGTACGACGGGGACGGAAGGTTCACACCGATCAGTGGACGTTCAGGCTCGAAAGTTTGACGTTCTGTGCGGTGGTCGATACGCGCAGGCCCTCGGGCTTGACCTGGACGTCACTGATCCGTGTGCCCAGCGGGAGGCCCTTGACGGGCATCGTGAAGGTGAACGCCTGCCGGACGAGGCCGACCGGCACGGCCATGCCGCCCGCCTTGACCGTCTGCGGGACCACGCGGATGCTCCGGCCGGAGGGTTGCACCGTCACGGTCGCGGTGACGGTCTGCGTGACGCCCAGCACGGTGTACGGGCCGCGTACCTGCAGGTCGGATCCCTTGGCCGAGACCTTCATGTGGTTCGGCGCCTGCTTGTTCACGTCGTCGTAGCCGATGGTCGCCGTGGAGGTCGCGGTGTCGGCGACCATCTTCGAGGCGTCGCCGTGCATCGCGTCGGACATCGGCGCGGTGACGCCCTTCAGCGCGACCGTCGTGTCGGTGAGCCGTACCCCTTGCTCGGTGAGCTCGCCGACGTTGACGTCGATCTCGTCGTACCGACCGTCGAGCGCCTGGGTGAGGAACGGGAAGCCCTTGATGGACACCTTGGGGGTGTGGTCGAGCGTGTACTGCGCACGGACGTTCTTGGCGATCTCGTTCTGCGCCACCCGGCGGCCGATGATGTCGCCGGCGACGAAGACGCCGCCGAGCACGACCAGCAGAATCAGGCAGGTCACCAGTGCTTTGCGCATGTCTCTCCCGATCGGCGGTTGCTGATCACCCTATCGAGGGCGCGGCCTCCGTCGAATCACACCGAATAGTGACATCGGCCGGGGCCCCGATCGGTCGCGAGGACCACCTCACCCGCCCGCGAACGGGGGCAGGACCTCGACCGTGCCGCCTTCTGGCAGCGCGATGCCAGCGGGGTCCCTCGTGCCGACCGGAGCGCCGTCCACCAGGAAGGAACTGCGGGCGAGCACCCGTTCGAAGTCCGCCCCCCGCCCGGCCGAGGCGGCTGCCAGCGCCTCCGCCAGAGTGGCGGCGTCATAGGGCTCCTCCGCGGTCCCCGCCGCCGCGCGAGCGGCGGCCCAGTACCTGATCAGGCCCTTCGCCATGTTCTTTCTCCCGTGGTCTACACCACTCCGGTAGTGAGCTCTTTCCCTCTGTCCGATATCCTCGCCTACTAGGGATCCGGGCAGCGTCGCCCTCGGATCCTCGACGTCTTTTTGGGGCCGCCAGATCGGGAGGCCGTATGAGTAGCCTGTTGTTGCTGACCAACGTGCTCGAACCCTCTGACGAGGTCCTGCCCGCCCTGGGCCTGCTTTTGCACTCCGTTCGCGTCGCGCCGGCGGAGGGTTCGGCCCTCATCGACGCGCCTCCGTGCGACCTGGTGCTCGTGGATGCGCGCCGGGACCTCGCCCAGGCCAAGAGCCTCTGCCGTCTCCTGCGCACCACCGGTCTCGACGCTCCACTGATCGCGATCGTCACCGAAGGCGGACTCGCCGCGCTCACTCCGGAATGGGGGCTGGACGACGTCTTCCTCCAGACCGCCGGACCGGCCGAGGTCGAGGCGCGGATCCGGCTGGCGCTGGGAAGAGTGGCCGCCGCCGAGCCCGAGGACGTGCCCGGGGAGATCCGCAGCGGCGAGCTGACGATCGACGAGGCGACGTACACCGCGCGGCTGCGCGGGCGCGTGCTCGACCTGACCTTCAAGGAGTTCGAGCTGCTCAAGTACCTCGCACAGCACCCAGGCCGGGTCTTCACCCGCGCCCAACTGCTGCAGGAGGTCTGGGGCTACGACTACTTCGGCGGCACCCGGACCGTGGACGTCCACGTCCGGCGCCTGCGGGCCAAGCTCGGCGCCGAGTACGAGTCGCTCATTGGAACGGTGCGAAACGTCGGCTACCGCTTCGTCGCCGACCACCGGCCGCCCACAGAGGAAGAGGTGCCCGCCCACCACTGAGCCCGGCCCGGTGTGGGTCAGCGCGGCGCGTCCTGACCGGGCGTCTCCGGCGGCGGTGAGGACGGCCAGGGCCGTCGCTCGGTCAGCTCGGCTGCGTCCAGCCGCTTCCGGCAGCCGACGGACCGGGGTTCTGTGGGGACGACGGCGCGCCGTACGGGTCACCCGGCTGCTGAGAGGAATATCCGGCCGGGGCGTACGGACCGCCCGGCGGGTTTGATGACGGGCCGTACGGCCCGTATCCCGGTGGGAAGGACGGTTGCTGAGTACCGGGGCCGTACGGAGCTCCCGAGGCCGCCTGCCGTTTCCGGTTGTTGTGTCGCACGATCAGGAGGACGACGACGATCTTGATCGCGACGATTACCAGGAACACCACGAGAGGTGCGAAGCCGAAGCGGATCATTTGCCTTCCTCGTCGCGATCGCCGTCACATCGCTCGTACCGGCGGTGGGGCTCAGCGGGAGCCGTACGGGCCGTAGGGAAAGCCCCGTCGGTCGTCTTCGGGCGGAGCATGTCGTGACTCACCGTTCGTGGGTCGGTCGTCGTACGCCGCTCGGTCGTAGGCGTCGTAGGCGGCGGGTGACCCGTACGAGTCGCGGGCGGAGCCGTACGGATCCTGAGACGAGCCGTACGGGTCCGCCGTGGACCAGGACGAGCCCCCGCCGTATTGATCGGCGTCCAGGCCGTACTCGGGCTGAGAGGGCCGCTCCTGCGGGCGTCGCTGGGCGGGGACGTACGGCTCCCAGTCGGAGACGCCGGACGATCCCGACCGGGGCGATGCGTACGGCTCACGCGCGGGGGCGCTGTACGGCTCACGTACGGGCGATCCGTACGGGTCGCTTTCGCGCGTGCCATACGGATCGCGCGGCTCGGAATACGGATCGCTCGCGTGCGTGCCATACGGGTGGGGCTCGGCGTACGGGTCGCCCGCGCGCGTACCAAACGGGTCGCGCGGCTCGGCGTACGTTTCCTGAGGGGCGAATCCGTAAGGGTCGCGGGCCGGCTCGCCGTAGCCGTGGCGGTCAGGGGCCGCCTCCGCGTACGGGTCGTAGGCCGGTCGGTGCGACGGCGCGGGCTCGAGCTCGAGATCGTCGTCCTCGTACCCGGCGTCGTACTCCGCCACGAGCGCCTCGTCCGGGCCGGCGAGCGCCCAGCGGCGCCCCATCATCGCGAGCACGAGAACGAGGAGCAGCACTCCGACGGGCACGGCGAGCACACCGGCCATGATCGGGAGTCCGGGATCGCCCACGACGACCGCCTTCCGCGCAGGTGAGGGCCCGATCGTATGGCACCATGACCCCCCGATGGAACGGGTGCGGACAGATCTTCTGACATCGAGGGTCAGGCGACGGAGGGTTACGCTGCCGATCGTGGACGTAATGGCACGAGAACTGCTGACGGATGACGAGGTCAGGGCCGCGCTGGCGGTCGTGGAGGCGGCGGCCGAGGCCGATGGCGTACGGCCGCTCGGCGAGAGTTCGCTGTTGCGGCTGCGTGACGGCGGCGGCGCGGTGCTCGCCCGCGACGGCGAGGAACTGGCCGGGGTCGGCGTCCTCGACGGCGATGCCGCCGAGTTCGTGGTCCACCCCGCCTTCCGGCGACGAGGGCACGGCCGCGCGCTGGCCACCGCGTTGCTCGAGCGGGCCGGGTCGCTGCGAGTCTGGGCGCACGGGGAGCTGCCGAGTGCGGTGGCGCTGGCCGGTTCGCTCGGCTTCGTACGGTTCCGGGCGCTCTGGACAATGCGGCGGCCTCTCGACACGCCGCTGCCGGAGGTGACGTGGCCGGATGGGGTGCGGCTGCGCACGTTCGACGTGGGCGCGGACGAGGACGCGTGGGTCCGGGTCAACGCGCTCGCCTTCGCGGACCATCCCGAGCAGGGCGCGTGGACCCGCGCGGATCTGGAGCGGCGCGAGCGCGAGCCGTGGTTCTCCCCGGAGGGGTTCTTCCTCGCGGAACGGGACGGCGAGCTGATCGGCTTCCACTGGACCAAGGTCCACGAGGGAGGGGTCGGCGAGGTCTACGTCGTCGGCGTCGATCCGGCGGCGCAGGGACTCGGGCTCGGCCGGGCGCTGACCCTTGCGGGCCTGCACCACCTGAAGGCGCTGGGCCTGCCGACGGTCATGCTCTACGCCGACGAGTCGAATACACCCGCGACCAGCCTCTATGAGAGGCTCGGGTTCGAGCACTTCGCCACCGACGCGATGTACCGCTCCCCGGCCCCCGCGCCCCGCACCAACGCGGCCACGGACGTCGATCGGTTCTGACGGGGCCGCATCCAGGCGTGTTAACCATACGGATGCCGCAAGGAACCCCTTCTTTTGCGAGAAGTCACTACCGCGTTCACCTTCCGTTCATCTGGATCGGAGTGAGTGGTCATCTCTCCTCCTTAGCGTCGGGCATCGACGGTGCCCCCCGACTGGGGACAGCTCGGGGCCCCGCCCGACTAAACCTTGAGGAGAACTTCGGTGATCAACAGCACACGGCTGGCCGCTCTTGGCGGCGTAGCCCTTGCGGGTGCGCTCGCGCTGACCGCGTGCGGTACGGATAACAACAGCGGCAAGAGCAGCACCGGTGGCGGCACGGCCGCGAGCGGTGACTGCGTGAAGACCCAGGTCAACGCCGCCGGGTCGACCGCCCAGGCCAACGCCATCAGCGAGTGGACCAAGGGTTACCAGCAGAACTGCGCCGGGGCGAACCTCAACTACAACGCCAACGGTTCGGGCGCCGGCATCCAGGCCTTCACGCAGGGCCAGGCGGCCTTCGCGGGTTCCGACTCGGCGCTGAAGCCCGAGGAGCACGGCCCGGCCGACGCTCGCTGCAAGACCGGCAAGGCCCTTGACCTGCCGATGGTCGTCGGCCCGATCGCGGTCGTCTACAACCTGAAGGGCGTCGACGGCCTGCAGCTGTCGCCGACCACCCTGGCGAGCATCTTCGCCGGCAAGATCAAGACCTGGGACGACGCCGCGATCAAGAAGGACAACCCGCAGGCGAAGCTCCCGAGCACCAAGATCAGCACGGTGCACCGCGCCGACGACTCCGGCACGACGGACAACTTCACCAAGTTCCTGACCGCCACCGCTCCGGACATCTGGAAGTTCGCGGGTGGCAAGAAGTGGACCGCCCCCGGCGGCCAGGGCGCGACCAAGTCCGACGGCGTCTCCACGGTCGTGAAGCAGACCGACGGCGCGATCTCCTACGCGGAGCTCTCGTACGCGACCAACGGCAAGCTCCAGACCGCGAAGATCGCCAACGGTTCGGGCCAGTTCGTCGAGGTCTCCTCCGACACCGCCTCGAAGGGCGCGGGCGGCGCCACGGTCGCGGGCACCGGCAACGACCTCGCCCTCAAGATCGACTACAAGACCAAGGACGGCTACCCGATCGTCCTGGTGACCTACGAGATCGTCTGCGAGAAGGGCCTTCCCGACCAGCAGGCGAAGTTCGTCAAGTCGTACCTCACCTACACCTCTAGCCAGCAGGGCCAGTCGGTGCTGAGTGGCCTCGGCTACGCGCCACTGCCCGACGCGATCCTGACCAAGGTCCAGGCCGCCGTGAAGGGCCTGTCCTGACCGATCAGAGTGCCGAGCCGGTGCGGGTCACCCGTACCGGCTCGGCCGCATGTTAGTGAAGAGATCTCTATGAACGACAGGGTGAGTCGGTGGGCACGGGAGGCCGGATGACCAGCGAGACCCTCGAGCAGGGCGCGACTGGCGCTCTGGGCGGCAGAGGCCGCAAGTTGAGTACCGGGCGCCTGGGAGACCGGGTGTTCGGGCTGTCCGCCAAGGGCTCCGGGATCCTGCTCCTCGCGATCATGGCGGCGATCGCGGCGTTCCTGGTCGTGAAGGCCCTGCCCGCGCTGCAGAGCGACAAGGCGAACTTCATCACGTCGCAGGACTGGAGTCCGGATGCGGCACCCGCCAAATTCGGCATCGCGCAGCTGACGTTCGGGACCATCCTGTCGTCGTTGCTCGCGCTCATCATCGCCACGCCGGTCGCGATCGGCATCGCCCTGTTCATCGCGTTCTACGCCCCGCGGCGACTGGCCGACGGGCTCGGCTACGTCGTGGACCTGCTCGCGGCCGTGCCCAGCATCGTGTACGGCCTGTGGGGACTGCAGTTCTTCGTGCCCAAGATGAACCACGTGGCCGACTTCCTGCACTCGAACGCGGGCTGGATTCCCCTCTTCGGCGGTGACGCGATCGGCGGGCGATGCCTGCTGACGGCCGGCATCGTGCTGGCGATCATGATCCTGCCGATCATCTCCTCGATCACCCGTGAGGTCTTCCTGCAGGTGCCCCGGGCCAACGTCGAGGCGGCCCTCGCACTGGGCGCGACGCGCTGGGAGGTGATCCGGATGGCGGTCCTGCCGTTCGGGCGCTCCGGCGTGATCAGCGCCTCGATGCTCGGCCTCGGCCGCGCCCTCGGCGAGACGATCGCCGTGGCGATGGTGCTGGGCTCCGCCGCGGGGATCAGCCTGCACATCCTCAAGCCCGGTGGCACCACCTTCGCGGCCAACATCGCCCTGACCTTCGGTATGGCCGGACCGAACGGCCAGAGCGCGCTCATCGCCTCCGGTCTGGTGCTCTTCGTCATCACCCTGATCGTCAACATGGCCGCCCGCGCGGTCATCGCCCGCCGGAAGGAGTTCGTGTGAGCACCGTCAACCTCTCCGGCCCCTCCGCGGTCCGCAAGCTCAAGGACAAGATCGCACTTGTCCTGGTCTGCATCGCCTTCGCGCTGGCCGTCATCCCGCTCGTCACCGTCCTGTACACGGTCATCAAGAACGGCCTCAAGCGGTTCGACGGGACGTTCTTCAGCCACTCGATGAACGCGATCGGCGCGCGCGACGCCGGCGGCGGCGCGTACCACGCGATCATCGGCACCATCGAGCAGGTTGGGCTGGCGAGCGTCATCGCCATCCCCATCGGCATCCTGACCGCCGTCTACCTCGTCGAGTACGGCGGCAACAGCAGACTGGCCAAGGTCGTCACCTTCTTCGTGGACGTCATGACGGGCGTGCCCTCGATCGTGTCGGGCCTGTTCATCTTCGCCTTCTGGATCAAGCTGCTCGGCTTCCAGTACATGGGCTTCGCCGGTTCGATCGCCCTGTCGATCCTCATGATGCCCACGGTCGTGCGCGCCGCCGAGGAGATGCTCAAGCTCGTCCCGAACGACCTGCGCGAGGCGTCGTACGCGCTCGGCGTGCCGCGCTGGCGGACGATCTGCTTCGTCGTGCTGCCGACGGCGTTCACCGGCATCATCACCGGCGTCATGCTGGCCGTCGCCCGCGTCATGGGTGAGACCGCGCCGCTGCTCGTGACGGTCTGGGTCACCACGGCGATCAACAACAACCCGTTCAAGGACCCGCAGATGGCGCTCCCGCTGTTCGTCTGGGACCAGGCCCAGCTGCCGCAGCAGGTCGCCATCGACCGGGCGTGGGCCGGTGCGCTCACGCTGATCCTCTTCGTCATGGTGCTCAACCTGGCGGCGCGCCTCATCGCCCGCCTCCGCAAGCCCGTTACCCGATAGGAGTACTCCCCACATGGCCAAGCGGATCGAGGTCTCCGGGCTGAACGCCTACTACGGCAAGACCCGGGCCATCGAGGACATCTCGATGACGATCGAACCGCGCTCGGTGACCGCGTTCATCGGCCCCTCCGGGTGCGGCAAGTCGACCTTCCTGCGGACCCTCAACCGGATGCACGAGGTGATCCCCAGTGCTCGCGTCGAGGGCAAGGTGCTGCTCGACGAGCTCGATTTGTACGGAGCGGGCGTCGACCCCGTCGCCGTGCGCCGGGTGATCGGCATGGTGTTCCAGCGCCCCAACCCGTTCCCCACGATGTCGATCTACGAGAACGTCGTCGCGGGCCTGAAGCTCAACGGCGTCCGCCGCAAGGGACAGCTCGACGAGGTCGTGGAGAAGTCCCTGCGCGGCGCGAACCTGTGGAACGAGGTCAAAGACCGGCTGGGCCGTCCGGGAGCCGGCCTGTCCGGTGGTCAGCAGCAGCGGCTGTGCATCGCCCGCGCCATCGCGGTCGAGCCGCAGGTGCTCCTGATGGACGAGCCGTGCTCGGCGCTGGACCCGATCTCCACGCTGGCGATCGAGGACCTCATCGCCAACCTGAAGGACCAGTACACGATCGTCATCGTCACCCACAACATGCAGCAGGCGGCGCGGGTGAGCGACCGTACGGCCTTCTTCAACCTCGCCGGGCCGGGCAAGCCGGGCCGGATGGTGGAGATCGACGAGACCAACAAGATCTTCACGAACCCGGGCGAGAAGGCCACGGAGGACTACATCACCGGTCGCTTCGGCTGATGGAACGGCGAGGGCGGGGCCGTCGGCCCCGCCCGCAGACCGGCGGCCCGTCGTGCCGCCGGTCACCCCTTTCCGGAGTCAGGCGAACAGGTGCATGACCCAGTACGCGATCGCGGCGACGATCCCCGCCGCGGGAATGGTGAGGACCCACGCCATCACGATGTTGCCCGCGACGCCCCAGCGGACCGCCGACAGGCGTTTGGTCGATCCGACGCCCATGATGGCCGCGGTGATCGTGTGAGTCGTGGAGACCGGGGCCTGCCAGATGAACGCGGTCGCGTACAGGATGCTGGCCGCGGTGGCCTCGGCGGCGAAGCCCTTCGGCGGGTCGAGCTCGATCACCTTGCGGCCGAGGGTCCGCATGATGCGCCAGCCGCCGGCGTACGTGCCGAAGGAGAGCACGGCCGCGCAGACCAGGATCACCCAGACCGGGACGTGGGAGTCGCCGGTCGCCTGATAGCCGGTCGTGACCAGCGCGAGCACGATGATGCCCATGGTCTTCTGGGCGTCCTGCAGACCGTGGCCGAGGGCCATGGCCGCGGCGGACAGCGACTGCGCGATGCGGAACCGGCGGCCGACCTTGCCGGGAGTGGCCTTTCGGAAGATCCACAACATCGCCACCATGATCAGGTAGCCGAGGATCAGGCCGATCAGCGGCGACAGCACCATCCACAGCACGATCTTGTAGAACACCCCGTGCCACAGCACGGTCGTGGACGCCGCCATGGCGGCCCCGATCAGGCCGCCGACCAGTCCGTGCGTGGACGAGGACGGCAGGCCGAAGTACCAGGTGATGAGGTTCCAGACGATCGCGCCGATCAGCGCGGCGGCGACGATCGACAGACCGTGCATGTCCTTGGGCGGGTCGATGATGCCGCTGCCGACCGTCTTGGCGACGCCGGTGCCGAGGAACGCTCCGAGGAGGTTCATCACGGCGGCCATCGCCAAGGCCGCTCGAGGGGTGAGCGCCCGGGTGGAGACGGAGGTGGCGATCGCGTTCGCGGCGTCGTGGAAACCGTTCGTGTAGTTGAAGAACAGCGCGATGCCCACGACGACGATGAGGGCCGTCAACTCCACGCCGGCGTTCCCTTCCTCGTTACGGACGGACATCGCATGGTGGTCGACCGCTTTGACGACACGATGCTCACGATTCCTTGACCGCGATCGTCTCGACGATGTTCGCGACGTGCTCGAACGCGTCCGCGGCGGCCTCGAGCTGGTCGACGACCTCCTTGACCTTCAGGACGGTCAGCGCGTCGTACTTGCCGCTGAACAGCTCGGCCAGGAGCCGCCGGTAGGTCTGGTCGCCCTGGTTCTCCAGCCGGTTGATCTCGATCCAGTACTCGCTGAGGTCGCGCAGCCCGCGCAGCCGCGGCATGGCGTCCGCGGTCAGCTCGGCCGCGCGCTCGAGCACTTCGACCTGCGCGATGACGTCTCGGGGCAGCTCGTCGAGCTTGTACAGCAGGACGAGGTCGGCCGCCGCCTCCATGAAGTCCATGACGTCATCGAGCGTCGACGCGAGCCGGTAGATGTCCTCGCGATCGAAGGGCGTGATGAAGCTCTCGTTGAGCCGGCGCATGATCGCGTGAGTGAACTCGTCGCCGGCGTGCTCGCAGGCGCGCATCTTCTCCGCGATCCCCTCACGGTCGGCCCCTTCGCTGATCAGCTCCACGAGCAGCCTGGCCCCTGTGACCAAGTTGTTCGCGGAATCCGCGAACATGTCGTAGTAGCTGTCCTCACGCGGGGTGAGTCGGAATCGCACGTCCTTCTCCTGAAGTGCGGGAACAGTCCGCTGAGGATGGTACGGCTTACCAGCGGGAAAGCGAACCTTCGCCCCCCTGTTACTTCACCGCAACACGCCTCGTGCGGTCCCGTTCCGTCGGGCGATACATCGGATCCACGGGCCATACGTGCCCCTGGTGCCCGGGCAACGGACGCCTCAAACGATCACTTGGAGCTCTACCCCTAGGGGGTATACAGTGGCCGGTATGCACGGGTATACGAACGACAAGGACGCCTACCTCGTCCGCCTGCGCCGCATCGAGGGTCAGGTGCGCGGACTCCAGCGGATGGTATCCGAGGATGAGTACTGCATCGACGTCCTCACCCAGGTGTCGGCCGTCACCCGTGCGCTGCAGTCCGTCGCGCTGGGCCTGCTCGAGGACCATCTCGGCCACTGCGTCGCCGAAGCGATCAATGAGGGCGGCCCGGCGGCCGAGGAGAAGGTGAAGGAGGCCTCGGCGGCCATCGCGCGCCTCGTCAAGTCGTGAGCCGGATCAGCGTGATTCGCTCGTAGGCGCGCCGGTGCGTGCTGGATCCCGAAGTGAGCAGTCGGCGCATCCCCGCGTGCGCCGACCATGACGTCGCTCACAACCGTGTGCTGTGGCCGATCCCGAGCACCATGTCGATCTCATCGGTCGTCAACGGCCGATCCGCCGTCGCGACGGCGCTGAGCATCTCGGAGTACAGCTCGATCTCATCCAACGCGACACGGTCATGGACGCGCATATCGAGGTTCTGGCGCATCGCGTCCACCTCCGTTCGTCCCCACACCTGTGGAAAGGCTACGCGCCCGGCCCGTCCCGGGACATGACCCAAGAGGGCCATTCGGCGCCCACCCACCGAGGTGGTCCTCGAGGAGTCAAGGGCCACCTCGGGCTACCGGCGGGTACGGTCCTCGTGGAGATGCTGCAACAGTCGCTCCGCCGGTGATTCCGGCAGGTCACGCACAGTGAGCCGGGCCACTGTCGCGGCGTCCACGCGCGCTCCGGCCAGCCGCGCCGCCTGCCGCGCCACGATCGCGTCGAACAGCCGCCGCACCGTCTCGGCGAACGCGAACCCCCGCGACCCGCGCATCTCGCCGAAACGCCCCAGCAGCTCGACGCGGAGCTCCTCGTCCAGCAGGTAGAGCTCGCGTTCGGCGAAACGGGAGAACAACTTCACGAGCTGCCGGTCCGTCGGCTCCCGGAACTCCACGATCGCCCCGAACTCCGCCCGGAACCCCGGGTTGGCGAGCAGGAAGCCGTCCATCTCGGCCGGCTCGCTGGAACAGATCACCAAGAACTTGTCGCGCCGCTCCTCCATGTGCCGCAGCAGCGCCGTCACCGCCGCGGACGTCCGGTCGAGCAGCGACGCGTCCTCGATGAGCAGCACACCGCCGACCGCCCGGTCGACCTGGGCGGCGACCTTCGCCGCCGCGTCGGCACCGGCGAGGTCGCGGGCGCTGCACACGACAACCTGCCCGGAGTCGAGGAGGTTCAGCGCGGCGTACACGCCGCCGATCAGCCCCGCCACGGTCCGCTTACCCGTGCCCGGCCGACCCAGGAAGACCAGGTGACGACTCGGATTGCCGGACGGCAGTCCCTGCGCCGCCCGCTCCGCCGCGAGCCGCGCCTCGGTGACCAGGTCGCCGACGGTCTGCTTCACCTCGTCCAGACCGATCATCTCGTCGAGGGAACGCAGGAAGCCATCGACGTCCCCGGGGGCGCGCAGGGCCGGCTCGATCTCCTCGGCCACGCCGCTGAAGTCCTCCGGCGTCAGCACCAGACGGTCGCGGGACGCCGCCCCGAACCGGTCGGTGTGCCGGGCGATCGCCCGGTCGAGGTACGCCTCGACCAGACGGGCGTTCAGTAGGTCGCCGTACCCCTTCAGCCGCGGCAGGTCCGCCTTCACGGTCTGCAGCGCGGGCGCGTTGACCGTCACCCGCCGCTCGTCCGCCAGTACGTGGACGAGGGCCAGCCGGGTCTCGGTGTCGGACAGATCCGGCAGCCGGAACACCCGGAACATCCCGATCAACTCCGGGAAGTCGGCCGTCAGCCGCTTGTACGCACCCGGCTCGCAGGTCGCGATCAGCGCCGCGCCGTTCCCCCGGGAGCGCGTGACGGCGGAGGCCGACGCCGCCGGATCGGACGCCCGCGACAGGGCCGCGTCGAGCCACTCGAACAACAACGGAGTCCCGCCCGCCGACGACGCGCCGAAGACCCGCACCGGGTCACCGTGCGCATCGGTGCCGTCGACGGTCCGCACGGAGCCGTCGCCGACGCCCGCGCCGGCGAGCGTACGGGCGACGAGCCGGGCAAGCCGACGCTGGCCGCTGTGCGGGGCGCCGACGACCAGGAGCGCCGGACTCGTCTCCTCGCCGGACGACGCCCGGCGGCGCACGTCGTCGAGCAACCCGGCGAGGGCATCCTGGCCGGAGACGAAACGGATGCCGAACCGCTCCGTCACCTCGGGCAGGACCGTACCGGAGGGCGGCGGCTCGATGTCACCGACCGGACGCCCGGGCATCGGCGCGCCCAGGAGGTCGCCCATCATCGTCTGCGACATGATTCTGGTGCCCGGCCGCTCCGGCTGGATGCGGGTACCCGGCGGCTCCGCGGAACGTCCCTGCTCACCGAGGACCCGGGTACGCGGAGGTCCCGGCGCACCGGGCGCGCCAGGATGAGGCACCTGACCAGAACGCGCCACGTCACCGGGCCGCGCCGAGCCACCGGGCCGTGCCACGTCGCCGGGCTGTGCCACACCGCCAGGCCGTGCCACGTCGCCGGGATCGGCCTCGGGTCGATACGCGCCGCCCGGGCGGGGCGCATCACCTGGGCGCGGCGGCATGTCACCCGGGCCTTGGGGTACGCCGCCCGGGCCCGGCGGTACGAGAGGACCGGGAGTGCCCGCCGGGATGAGCGGCGCGGGCGGCACGGGACCACCCGCCGACGTGGGCGGCGTGAAGGGCGCCGGAAGACCCGGCGGCACGGGAGGACCGGAGTACGCCGGAGGCCGGTCCACCATCGGAATCCCTCCGGCGTCCGCCCGAGTGCCGCCACTGGGAGCGTCGATGTACGTGGCGTCGGGTGAGCCGGACGGCCCGTCGAGCATGGTGGCCTCCCCCACCTTCTCCGGCTCCCACACAACCCTGGTCGACGGCACGGACGCGGGCCCAGGCTCGCCCGACGGATCCCACGCCCGCGTGGCCGGCGGCACAGACACAGGACCCGACTCACCCGACGCGGACGCAGCCGCCGGCTCACCCGACGGATCCCACGCCCGTGTAGCCGGCGGCACAGACACGGATCCAGGCTCGCCCGACGGATCCCATGCCCGGGTGGCCGGCGACACGGGCACGGCCCCTGGCTCGCTCGACGCGGGGCCGGACTCCTCCGGTGCACCCCCCACCTGCGTGGCCGGCGAAGCGGCCGCCGGGAGTTCCGCGTCCCCCTCCCCAGGTGCGTCATCGAGCCGAGTACCCGACGCCTCGGCGTCCGTCGTACCGCCCATCGAGGCTGCCGACTGAGCGGCAGGAAACGGACCGAAGTCGGCCATCGTTCCTGGAGGACCGGCCGCCGCCGGCTGCGGATCGGCATCCACGGTCCCGGACGAGGCATCGGACCGGGCACTCGATGGCGCGGCGTCCTTCGTACCGTCCGCTTCGGCGGCAGACCAAGCCTCCGGACCGACATCCGCCATCGTCCCCGCAGATCCGGCATCCGCCGACTGCGGATCGGCAGTCCCGAACGAGGCATCGGCGTGAGCATTCGACGGCACAGCGTCCCTGGCCGCCGAGTCCGCAGGCCGAACGCCCGGAGGCGGATCGACGTCCGCGTCCCCGGACGCTTCGTCGGACCGAGCGCTCGACGGCGCAGAGTCCGGCGTATCGGCCGCCGCGACGGCAGACCGAGCCCCCGGACCGGCACCCGCCATCGCCTCCGCAGGTCCGGCACCAGCCGACGCCGGATCAGCGTCTGCCTCGGACGCATCGTCAGGCCAAGCGCTCGGCGACGCAGCGTCCGTCACATCGCCCGCCGCGGCGGCAGGCGGAGCCGCCGGACCGACGTCCGCCATCGCCCCCGCAGCCCCTGTCGCCGCCGACTGCGGATCAGCGTCCGCATCCCTGGAAGCGTCACCGGAACGAACGCTCGACGCCTCGGCGTCCGTCATACCGCTCGCGGAGGCGGCAGGCTGATCGACCCGAGGCGGACCGACATCGTCCCCCGTCCCCGGAAGACCCGCCCCCGGCCGCGAATCGGCGTCCGCCTCCCCGGGCACGTCCCCAGGCCGAGCGCCCGACGGCGCGGCATCCTTCGTACCGCCCGCCGCGGCGGCAGGCGGAGCCGCCGGGGGACCGACGTCCGCCATCGTCGCCGCAGATCCCGCCGCCGCAGGAGGGACCGCCTGTGGCGGACCGGCATCGGCCATCGCCCCCGCAAGACCCGCCGCCGACCGCGAATCAGCGTCCGCCTCCCCGGACGTGACGTCGGGTCGAGCGCCCAACGGCGCGGCGTCCCCGCCCGCAGAGACGGCAGGCCGAGCGACCGGAGGCGGACCGACGTCCGCCACCGTCCCAGCGGCCCCCGCCGCAGGAGACACCACCTGCGGCGGGCCCGCATCGGCCATCGTTCCGGCAGATGCGGCCGCCGCGGCGGGTGGTGGGGCCCAGGTGGGGGCCTGGCCCGGTGGGCCGGTGGGTGGCTGGTGGGCGACGGGTGGGGCTGCGGGCGGTGCGGCGGGTGCTGGGCGGGCGGGGTACTGCCGGGCTAGCGGGGCGACGCCGGGTGTCGGCGTCGCCGGGTCGGCGGGCGCGGCGGAGCGGGCGCGGTCGGGGCCGAGGATCTCGGACAGGATCGCGACCGGGATGGGGAAGCCGCGCGGCCGGGCCGGGATGCCGCCGCCCAGTCGGCACCAGGCGAGGTCCAGGGCGTACATCGTGGCCAGGAGTGCGCCCCGCGCGCTGGGGCGGAGCTTCTCGACGCGGTGCCGCAGGAGGGGCGGGAGCCGCTTGTCCTGGGGCCAGAAGCGCCGTAGGGGGTGGTCCGGGCCGGTGAGGATCGCCTGGGTCGTGCGCCGGGTCTCGGGGTCGAGCCAGCCGATGACCTGCGCGGCGACGTCGCGCCGGACGACCGCGAGGTCGGCGGCCAGCAGCGCGGCCGCGATGAGGCGGGGTTCGACGTACCCCTGTTCGGCCGGGTCGCCGGCGATCGAGGCGAGGGTGAGGGCGAGGTCGTAGAAGGCGTTGCGGAAGTGTTCGCCGGCGGATGCCTCGATGCGCAGCGCCGGCGCCAGCACGGGCGGGCATCGGGTGAGCCACTGCTGGACGATCGCCTGGTCGCCGTACGGCAGGGCGGAGTAGTCGACCGTGGGATTGTGCAGGGTGGATCCGAGGACGGCGAGGAGCGCGTCCGCGCGGGGACGGAAGCGGGCGTCCTGGCGCAGGGCGCTGGCCATCGCCCACATCGTGCGCAGGATCACGACGGCGGCGTCCACCCGGTGGGCGCGCAGCCGCTCGGCGTACAGCCCGACCAGGGACTCCAGCGGTGGCGGGGTGAGCCAGCGAGGCCCGTCGACGTCGGGCAGCGGCCGGGCGCGGTACGGCGACCAGATGTCGAGCAGCTGGGCGTCGAGGCCGGAGTAGAACACCGGCGCGGCGGCGGACCACAGCATCACGCCCCAGCCGACGGCGACGGTGCTCGGCGTGGACGAGGAGAAGGCGCCCCACCAGTGCGGGTAGTCGTGGGGTGGGAGCGCCGCCGCCGACTCGAGGGTCGCCCGTACGCGGGACGTCACCTCGGGCCGTACGTCGACGTCCACGAAGGGCAGCGCCTGCGGCGGCTCCTGGCTGAAGTCGGGGCCGGAGGGCACCAGGTGGGGCGGAATGCGGGGCACCGCCATGCCTTGTGCCAGGGGGCGCGCCGACGTCCGCGTCATCGGCAGCCGGGGAGGCGGGCACAGGTGCCACTGGCCGTCGGCGGGGAGCCAGCGGTACCAGCGGGCCCACGCTCCGAACAGCCACCATGTGCCGTCGGGCAGGACGAGCATCCGCCCGGCGGTGAGGTTCTGCCGCTGGAGGGGCGGCGTGGTGGCCCACCAGCCCGCCGTCACCATGGCACGCGTGTCCCGCTCGACCACCGCGAACGGATCCTGGGCGGCGGCCGAGGGCTTCTCGCCGTACGCCTGCCCCCAGACCACCATGCAATGGTAAACGGCATACCAAGGCCGCCCCGACCATCAGCCGTGGCCTTTCTCGAGCGACCACGGCGGGAAGCCGTACCGGAATTCTTCGATCGGGAGCGAAAGCGATCGGGCGAAGGCGCGGAGTACAGGTGACCGTTGACCACCTCGCCCGGAAGGCGCCCATGACGGAGATCAAGACGTGACCGGCCTGGCCGGCATCGACGGGGTCGGGCAGCTGAGCGACGCCGACCTCGTACGGGAGTACCGGCGAGATCCCGATCGGTTCACCGCCGTCTACGACCGGTACTTCGGGGATGTCCACCGGTACGTCGCGGGACGGCTCGACACGCAGGCCGCGGATGACATCGCGGCCGAGACGTTCCTCGTGGCGTTCCGTAAGCGGGAGCGGTTCGACCCGGCGCGTGGGGCGCTGCGGCCGTGGCTGTTCGGCATCGCCACCAAGCTCGTCGCCCAGCACCGGCGCGTCGAGTCCCGGCACTACGAGACCCTCGCCCGCGCGACCGCGGCCCCCGCCGACGACGGCCACGAGAACCAGGTCGTCACGGCGGTGACCGCGGCCGGCCTGCAGCCACAGCTGGCCCGCGCGATCGCCGCGCTCACCCGCAAGGAGCGGGACGTCCTGCTGCTGGTCGCCTTGGCCGACTTCGGTCACGAAGAGGTCGCCCAGGCACTCAAGATCCCGTACGGAACCGTCGGCTCGCGCCTCAACCGGGCCCGGAAGAAGCTTCGCACCGCACTCGAGAAGGAGCTCCCCCATGGATGAGGACCTGCGGATGGTCCGCTCGCTGCTGGACAAGCCGGCTCCGACGGCGGACGCCGTCACGGCGGGCCGCGAACGGCTCCGGGACGGGGCCCGCACCCGCGCCCGTACGCGTCCCGGCCGGACGATGTGGCTGACGGGCGGCCTCGGCCTCACGGCGGCCGCTGCCGCGGCGGCGGTCGCGATCTCCACGACCGGTGGATCGGCCGGCGGGCCGGCCGGCGACCGGCCGGGCGGCACCGGGTCCCCGCCCCGTACGGTCGCGTTGAACGCCCACACGGTACTGCTGGCGGCGGCGAGCAGGGCGGACGTCCAGCCGGACCGGGTCGGAAAGTACTGGCATTCGGTGACGCTGGGCCGGTCCTACTTCCGGGTGGCCGCACCCACCGGTGACTACACCGTCCTCTCGGAGGGTCGCAGCGAGCAGTGGACGCCGAGCGCCGTACGGCAGGACCAGGTGGCGAGCGAGCAGCGGCTCGGCGCCCGTCCGGCGACCGCGGCGGACGTGGCGGCCTGGAAGAAGGCCGGGTCTCCGACGAGCTTCACGTTCAGCGCCACGCCGTACGGCAAGGGCAAGGGCAAGATGGTCATGCCGGCGCAGCCGGGCAAGGTGTCCGTGAGCCGCGCGCCGCTCGTCGACGGGGACAAGGTGTTCTGGCTCGGCCGCAACGTCACCATGAAGGACCTGCGTGCGCTGCCGGCCGACCCGAAGCGGCTGAAGGCGTCGCTGTCGCGGTGGTACCAGGGGCACGGCACCGAGTCGTCCAGCGAGGCGATGGGCTCCGACCTGTGGCTGTACACCGTGGCCAAGGGCCTGATCATGGACATGCCGGTGACGCCGAAGGTCCGCGGCGCGGCCTTCCGGATGCTCGCGGACCTCAAGATGGTGAAGGCGATCGGCGCGGTGAAGGACGCCCAAGGCCGTACGGGCACCGCCATCGCGGTCACCGAGCCGACGAAGGGCAACGGCACGCTGCAGCACCGTCTGATCATTGACACCGCGACCGGCCGTGCGCTGGCCGAGGAACTGATCGTCCTCAAGCCGGCCGGCAGCACGGCGGGGCTGGCGCCGGGCTCGTTGTACAGCTCGTCCGCCGTGCTCACGCAGGACTGGACGGACGCGACGCCCCCCGGCTCCCGCGGCGCGCAGCGCGGCGACTGAAACCCTGGACGGCCGTTGAACCGCGCGGGCCGGTGACCGGACGCCACCGGCGTACGTGCCCCGGCCCGCGCGACTAGCACTGCGCTCGGCCCGCACTCCCCACGTCCCGCGCCGCCGCGCCGGGCTCCGATCCACCCGCGCGCACTCAGCTCCGGGCCGCTCGCTCTCTCGTCCGCACGGCCCACCGGCATGGGCGCGTGACCGCCGAGCGACCGTGGGCCCCGACGGCCGCGACCCGCGCCGTGCGGCAGTGTGTCAGGCCCAGTGGGCGTCGCGGTGCCGGGCCGCCTTGCGGACGTACGTCTCCGGTGTGTGGGCGAGCACCGCCCGGTCGTCGTCGTTCAGCTCCCGGACGATCCTTCCCGGAACCCCGGCGACGAGCACCCCGGAGGGGATCTTCTTGCCCGGCCCGACGACCGCGCCGGCCGCGACCAGCGTGCCGGCGCCGATCCGCGCGCCGTTCAGCACGATCGCCCCGATGCCGATCAGGGAGCCGGTCTCGATGTGCGCGCCGTGGACCATGGCCTTGTGGCCGAGGCTGACCCGGTCCTCCAGGACGGCGGGCATGCCCGCGTCACAGTGCAGGCAGCACAGGTCCTGGATGTTGCACTCCTCGCCGACGATGATGTCCTCGTCGTCGCCGCGCAGCACCGAGCCGTACCAGACGTTGGCCGCCCGGCCGAGCCGTACGCGGCCGACGACGACGGCGCCCGGGGCCACCCACGCCTCCGGGTGGATGTCGGGCCGGTGCTCGCCGAGCGTGCCGTGGAAGAAATCCGTCACGGTCGCCAAGTCTAGAAGCGGGCGCGCCACCGTCCCCGCACCGGATACCGCCCCGCCCCGGCCCATGCCGCGCCGCCCGCGCCCGATACCACGCTGTCTCCGCCCCGTCGGCGCGTCATATTTCCCATAAGCGACATTTTGCGGTATTTAACCTGGGAAGACTCTCATGCTGCCGCACCGATGGGCCGGGAATTCGTGCGAGTAGCCGCATTCCCCTTGCGCGAAAGAGGGGAACCCCCGAGAGTCGTCAGAGACGTTCCTTCGACCCCCCTAGGGCAATGAGCAACGAAGCCGAGATCCTGCCGAACCTCTTCCGCGAGGAAGTCCGCGAAGAGTCGTTCGAGATCGTCATGCGCGGCTACAACCGCCGTCAGGTCGACGAATACATCGCCCGTACCCGCAACCAGATCCGCGAGCTCGAAGCACGATTGTCGCGCGCCCTCGACGAGGTCGAGCGCACCCGCCGGGAGATGTCCGAGGTCCGCGAGGCCCGGCGTCCCACCGGCGACGACCTCAGCGAGCGGCTTCGCCAGATCATCAACCTCGCCGAAGAAGAGGCCCAGTCGAAGCTGAGTGAGGCCGAGCGCAAGGTCGCCCACATCCAGCAGGAGGCCGAGCACGAGGCCAAGCGCGTGGTCGACGAGGCCCAGAGCAGGTCCGAGCACGCCATCGCCCAGGCCCAGGAGAACGCCGGCCACATGCTGTCGGCGGCTCAGCAGGAGTCCGAGCGCATCATGTCCGCGGCCAAGAACGAAGCGGACAGTCTGGTCACCGACGCCCGCACTGAGGCCGAACGTACGCTCACCACCGCCGAGCGCCGTTCCTCGGTCATCAACGAGGGCGCCACCGAGCGGCTCTCCCAGCTGACGAAGCAGCACACGCAGGCGCTGACCCGGCTCAACGAGATCACCGACACGCTGGTGACGCTCCTCGAGCAGGAGGAGAAGGCCGGCCCGCTGGAGCAGATGGTCGCCAACGCCGTCGGGTCGCAGAGCGAGCAGGAGCCGCCCGCCGCCCGTCCCGAGCCGCCGCAGTCCCCGGCCGGGCGCCACCACCAGGCCCAGACGCCGCCCCAGGTCCCGGCCCAGCCGCAGCCGCCGCAGCAGCAACCGCCCCAGGAACGCAACGTGCAGGTCTTCCCCGCCACCGGCGACCAGACCGCGGAGTGAAATGATCAGGCCGGTGATGTTGGCCGGTCACCGGCCTGATCATCTACAGTCCTAGTCTGTGAGACGACAACGCGACGACGCGGGTATCGTCCGCCCGATCCGCTACATGGGCGATCCCGTGCTGCGCACCGAATGCGACCCGGTGCGGTCCTTCGACGACGACCTGCGGCGGCTGATCGACGACATGTTCGCGTCGATGTACGCCAACGACGGTGCGGGGCTGGCAGCCAACCAGATCGGCGTCTCCCTGCAGGTCTTCGTGTACGACTGCGACGACGACGCCGGCCGCAACCACGTCGGCCACGTTGTCAACCCGGTGCTGATCGACACCGACGGCGCGACCATCGAGGACGACGAGGGCTGCCTGTCGCTGCCCGGCCTCCGCTTCCCGACCCCGCGGCACGCCCACGCCGTCGTCGAAGGCGTCGACATGACCGGCAAGCCGCTGCGAGTCGAGGGCACCGGCTACTTCGCCCGCTGCCTCCAGCACGAGATGGGCCACCTCAAGGGCCGGCTCTACGTCGACACCCTGAAGGGCGACGCGCGCAAGGCGGCTCTCCGCGCCGTCCGCTCCGCCGACTGGAGCTGATCCCGGGTCACCTGAACTCCCCGGAAGATCATCGCCCTGCTAGGGTCGGCGGGTGATGACTCGCCTCGCATCCTGGTGGCGCCGCTCATAGGCGGCCTGTCGTCACGCGTTCCCAGACCGCCGCTCCAGAGCAGGTCTGGGTGGAGGTCGGCCGAGATCGCACGCTCGGGAGCCGACCAGAGGACAAGCCTCTCCATGACCCACGACGAGATCCACGGGATCCGTACCGAGATCGACGAACTCGACCGCCGGATCGTCGCCCTGCTGGCCGAACGGGAGAACCTCGTACGCCGGGCCGGCCGCCTCAAGACCGACGCCTCCGCCGTACGAGCACCGCAGCGCGTGGAACAGGTCGTCCAGCGGGTACGGGCAGCGGCCGCCGACCTGGGCGCGACGCCGGACGTGGTCGAGCGCACGTACCGCGCGATGATCGGCGCCTTCATCGACCTGGAACTGACGACCCTCGGCACGTCGCCGGTCGACTCCGTACGGATCGAGGACACCGATAGCCACGAACAGCCCGGTTAGCGAACGTGGCCGTCGAGGGCCGCGGGACCGTGGTCGAGCCTTCGGGTTGGAGACGACGACGGCCCCACGGTTCGAGACCGTGGGGCCGGGACGTGCGCTGAGCGAGGCTCAGTGCATCGGCATCGGTGCGTCCGCCGAGGTGCCGGTCGGCTTGCGGCGGGGCAGCAGCAGCGCCGGGATGAACGCCAGTGCCAGCAGGCCCACCGCCCACCAGTAGGTGCTCTGGAAGGCGTCCGCCATCGGACCGGCGATCTTCTGCATGATCTGCGGCGGAACCTTCTGGGCCGAGGACAGCCCGCCGCCCGCCGGGCCGCCGAGCTTGTCGGACAGGGCGTTCGCGAGCAGGACGGACATCAGCGCCGTGCCGATGGAGGCGGACACCTGCTGAATGATGTTCAGCATGGTGCTGGCCTTGGGCACCTCGTCATGCACGAGCGTCTGGATCGCGGCCGCCATGGTCGGCATCATCGTCATGCCCATGCCCAGCCCCATCACGAACAGCACGCTGCCGAGCACCCAGTACGAGGTGTCGGCCTGCAGGACCGCGGTGAAGCCGGCCACGGAGGCGACCACGACGACCAGACCGATCAGGACGACCCGGCCCGGGCCGATCCGGTCGGTGAGCTTGCCGCCCACCGGCATGGTGAACATCGCGCCGATGCCCTGCGGGGCGAGCAGCAGGCCGGAGGAGAAGGCGGTCTCCTGCCGCACCGCCTGGTAGTACAGCGGCAGCAGGAGCATCGCGCCCATGAACGCGCACATGAACAGCGTCATCGTGCCCGAGGCCGCCGCGACGGAGCGCCGCTTCAGCAGCCGCAGGTCGATCAGCGGGTTGGCGGCGGTCAGCGCGCGGACCGCGAACAGCACCACCAGGACCGCTCCGACGATCGTGGTGATCAGGACGTCGGTCCGGCCGAAGTCGCTGTGCTGCGCGCCCGTGGCCAGGCCGTAGATGAGCGAGGCCAGGCCGGGCGACAGCAGGATGAGGCCCAGGATGTCCAGGCGTTCGCCCGGGCGCGGGGTGTCGCGGTCGAGGATCTTCGCGGCGAGGAACAGCGCGAGGACGCCGATCGGCAGGTTGATGAAGAAGATCCATCGCCAGGAGACGTCATCGACCAGCCAGCCGCCCAGAATCGGTCCGCCGATCGGCCCGAGCAGCATCGGGATCCCGACGACGCTCATCACCTGGCCGACCCGCGACGGCCCGGCCTTCTGGGTGAGGATCGTCATGCCGGCCGGCATGATCATGCCGCCGCCGAGGCCCTGCAGGACGCGGAAGGCGATCAGCGACTCGGCCGACCACGCCATGCCGGCCAACGCCGATCCGGCCACGAAGAGCGCAATGGAGATCATGTACAGCCGCTTCGTGCCGAATCTCGCCGACGCCCACCCCGTGAGCGGGATGACGGTGGCCAGGGCGAGCGTGTAGCCGGTGGCCACCCACTGGATGGTGGAGAGCGGGGATTTGAACGCGCCGGCAAGGTGGCTGATCGCGACGTTGACGACGGTCACGTCGAGGATCGACATGATGGCGCCGAGGACGACGACCATAGCGACCGCGAGCACGCCCCGGTCAAGCCCGGCCGGCTGCGCGGATACCTGCGGTGAATCTTCCGCGAGCTCAGGTGGTGGCAGAGTGCTCACTTCGGTCTTCCAATCATCAATCGCCCACATGGGCGGCTAGCTGCGATTTTGGGTTGGCCGGACCATGATGCCGGGTGGCACCGACAATCTGGCAATCGGGTTGAATCCGCAGGCAGGATCGCCGGTGTCGGCCCGACGACGGAGCGGAGGTTTCAGGCGTCGAAGCGGCCGGAGCGACCCCGCTTCACATCGCCGCGGCGGCGCTTGTTCTCCAGACGGCGCTCGTGGACGCGGCGGCTCGGCTTGGTGGGACGGCGCGGCTTCGGCGGCGGGGCGGTCGCCTCGGCGAGCAAGGCGGACAGCCGTGCCTTCGCCGCCTCACGGTTGCGCAGCTGCGACCGGTGCTCCTCGGCGCGGATCGTGATGACGCCCCCGACGAGGCGTCCGGCGAGGCGCTGCAACGCGCGTTCCTTGTACGGCTTCGGGAGTGCGGCGGACCCGGCCACGTCGAAGGACAGCTCGGCGGCGGTGTCGCTGGTGTTGACATGCTGCCCGCCCGGCCCCGACGAACGGGAGAAACGCCAGCGCAACTCGGCGTCAGGGATGACGACCGAGCCGCGGACACGCACGGGATCGGACATACTGCCGATTATCCCTGGTGGGCATGGTGCATGTCGCCTGATTTACGAGCGCGCTCTTCCATCGCCACGGTTTTACGAGCGCGCTCCCGCATCGCCACGGTTTTACGAGCGCGCTCCCGCATCGCCGCGGTCCCCGTCCTCCGGACGGCCGGGCCCGGATGGCGGCCCCCGGCTCGCGCACACGTTCTCTGTTCTGGCCGATGGCGTGTACGTCGGGATGCGCGCCACGCCCCGGGGTGGTGTTGGGTGCACCGTCACGGTGACCGCAGGGCGTCCGCGAAGCGGGACCGAAGCCCACTGACTCCGCGGGCGTCCTGCCGCAAAGTCGTGAACGCCGATCGCGAACTGTGGAGGTGGCGTTCATGTCGGAACAACGAGACCGCGCGAGACCGAGGGCACGCAGGGTCGCCGTAGCGGGTGCGGCCGGGCTCGGCCTCGTCGCGCTCACCGGGACGGCGGTGCCGGCGATGGCCGCCGGGAACGATGACGCCGCGGTGGTGCGGACCGCGGAGGGGCCCGTACGGGGCGTCGTCGCGGCCGACCACCGGTCGTTCGAGGGCATCCCGTACGCCGCGCCGCCGGTGGGACCCCTGCGCTGGACCTCGCCGCGACCCGTCACCTCGTGGACGCGGACGCGGGACGCGACGAGACCCGGCAGCGCGTGCGCGCAGACGGCGGGCTTCCTCGGCGACGCGCCGAGCGAGGCGGAGGATTGCCTGTACCTCAACGTCACCACACCCCGGCGCACCACCGGGCGACGGCTCCCGGTGATGGTGTGGATTCACGGGGGCGGCTTCTACTCCGGCTCCGGCGACCTGTACGGGGCCGAGCGCCTGGCGACGAAGGGGAACGTGGTCGTCGTCACCCTGAACTACCGGCTGGGCGTCTTCGGGTTCCTCGCCCACCCGTCGCTGGACCGGGGCGGGCGGCTGTCGGGCGACTTCGGGCTGGAGGACCAGCAGGCGGCGCTGCGCTGGGTCCGGCGGAACGCCGGCGCGTTCGGCGGGGACCCGGGCGAGGTGACGCTGTTCGGGGAGTCCGCCGGGGGCATGAGCGTCTGCTCGCATCTGGCCGCCCCGGCCTCGGCCGGGCTGTTCCAGCGCGCCATCGCGCAGAGCGGCCCCTGCGCCCTCACGACCCAGTGGCCGTACAAGGACGGGAACTGGATCGTACGGCCGCGGGCGGACGCCGAACGGCAGGGCGCGTCGGTCGCGGCGAAGCTCGGCTGCGCCGGCGCGGCGGACGTCGCGGCCTGCCTGCGCGGCAAGCCGGTCCCGGCTCTGCTGGACGCCTCAGACGGCGGCCAGGGGTTCGGTCCGGTGTCCGGCGGCGGCGTGCTGCCGACCGACCCGGCGACGGCGCTGGCGACGGGACGGTTCGCGAAGGTGCCCGTCATCCACGGCACCACGCGCGACGAGCACCGGACGTTCGTCGCCGGGCTCGAGTACTTCACCGGGCACACGACCACCGAGGCGGACTACCGGAGCGAGATCGAGGGCTTCTTCGGCAAGGAGAAGGCGGCGAAGGTCCTGGCCGCCTACCCGGTGGCGAAGTACGACTCGGCGAGCACGGCGGTGGCCACCGTCTGGACCGACTACAGCTGGGCGTGCACGGCACGCCAGGCCGACCGGGCGCTGAGCGCGCGGGTGCCGACCTACGCGTACGAGTTCGCCGACGAGAACGCACCGTGGGCCACCGACTCCCCCGCGCCGGGGTTCCCGACGGGCGCGTTCCACGCCTCAGAGCTGCAGTATCTGTTCGACGACGCGCAGTTCCACGGACCGCTCACGGCGGAGCAGCGCCGGCTGTCCGATCAGATGATCGGGTACTGGACACGGTTCGCCCGCACCGGCGACCCGAACGGCGGCGGGGCGCCGACGTGGGCGCGTACCCGCCCAGACGCGGAGCGGGTCCTGTCGCTCGCCCCCGGCACCGGCGGTATCCGGCCGGTCGAGCTCGGCCATGAACACCGTTGCGGCTTCTGGGCGTCCATCAGCCGGTGAGGCCGGGACCGGCACACGACGACAACCGACGCCGCCGTCCGCCGCCCGCGCGGGCGGCGGCGCCCGGCTGGTCTTCGACTCCATCGCCGGGCCGGGCCTGGCCGATCTCGCCCGGACCGTGGCGCGGGGCGGGATGCTGATCGTCTACGGGTGGCTCGACCCGCGGCCCGCGCCCTTGCCGATGAACTGGCCGCTCAACGTCTTCGGCTTCGGCCTCAACGTCGTCACCGACGACCCCGCGGCCCTTCGCCGCGGCGAGGCGTTCGTCAACGCGGGACTGCGTTCGGGTGCCCTGGCCCCGGTGATCGACTCCACCTTCGACCTGGCCGACATCGCCGACGCGCACCGGCACGTGGAGGCGAACAGCGGGCTCGGCAAGGTCGTCGTCACCGTTTCAGGCGGCGTGCTGGTACGCCGGGTAGGTCAGGTAGCCCGCGTCGCCGCCCTGGTAGTACGTGGCCTCGTCGACGGGGGCGAGCGGGAGCCCGGTGCGCAGCCGTTCGACCAGGTCGGGATTTGCGATGAAGGCTCGGCCGAAGCTGATGAGGTCGGCTCCCAGCCCGAGCCAGTGGTCGGCGTCGTCCCGTCCGGCCTGCTTCGGTCCCATCGGGAGCGTCGGGTTCATGACGAGGGTCCCCGGCCACGCACGGCGCAGGCCGACCAGCACCTCTTCGTCGGCGGTGGCCTCGAGATGGACGTAGGCGAGATTCAGGCGGGCCAGTTCGGTCAGCAGGGCGGTGTAGAGCTCGGGGACGTCGCTCTCCTCGACGCCCCAGAACGTCGCGCCCGGGGAGAGGCGGATCCCGGTCCTGGCCCCGCCGACGGCCTCGACGGTCGCGGACACCGCTTCGACGGCGAACCGGATCCGGTTGCTCACCGAGCCCCCGTAGCCGTCCGTGCGCAGATTGGCGTTCGATGAGAGGAACTGCGAGATCAGGTAGCCGTTGGCGCCGTGCAGCTCCACCCCGTCGAAGCCGGCGTCGACGGCACGGCGGGCGGCCTCGGCGTACGACCGGGCGTGCTCCGGGATCTCGGCGGTGTCCAGGGCGCGTGGCGTCGGTGCGGGCCGGAGTCCGGTCGGGGTGAACACGTCGCCGACGGCGGGGACGGCCGAGGGGCCGACCGGCCGTACGCCGATGGTGTCGGGGTGCGAGACCCGTCCGCCGTGCATGAGCTGGGCGAAGATCCGCCCGCCGTTGGAGTGCACGGCGGCGGTCACGGGGCGCCATGCGGCGACCTGCTCATCGGTGTGCAGCCCCGGCGTACCCGGGCTGGACTGCCCGATCGGACTCGGCTGCACGCCCTCGGACACGATCAGGCCGGCCGTCGCCCGCTGGGCGTAGTACGTCGCCATCGACGGCGTCGCCAGACCGCCGGCGGCGGCCCGTACCCGTGTCATCGGGGCCATCACCACCCGATTGGGCAGCGTCAGGTCGCCGAGCCGATAGTTGCTGAAAAGGGTCGTCACGTCGGGGCTCCTTCGTGATCCGTGGCACCCGGATCTCGGGTACGGCGGTTACGCTAGAACCTGACATTGACGTCAGAGGCAAGCTTTGTGTCGTGGTTCACAACGGGAGGCGACGTGCGCATCGGGGAGCTCGCGTCACGGGCCGGAGTCAGCGTCCGGTCCTTGCGCTACTACGAAGAGCAGGGGCTGCTCACCAGCACTCGCAGCGCCAGCGGGCAGCGGCATTACACAGAGCACGACGTCGAGCGGGTCACGTTCATCCAGCGGTTGTACGCCGCGGGTCTGTCCAGCCGCACGATCACCGAACTGCTCCCGTGCGTCGATTCGCCCAGCGAGGAGAATTCCGACGCCGCGCTGGAGCGGATGGCGCAGGAACGGGACCGGCTCTCCGAGCACATCACCGAGCTCATCCGGACCCGGGACGCGCTGGACGGGCTGATGGCCACGGCCCGAGCGCATCGCGAGTGCCTACGGGCGGCGATGGCCCCCTGATCGGGCGCTGCCGCCAGGCGAGCCGGTGCGGACGGGCCGGGGATGACCGCCTAGTCCACCCGTACGCATGACGTGGCGGGCCGTGCCGCGCCGCACGGCCCGCCACGTGAGCGGGGAGCTCAGAGGATCAGCCGTTGAAGGTCTTGGCGAAGTCGCCCTCGTTCTGGGCGATGCTGCTGCAGGTCGCGCTCGCCCACTGCTGGGGACCGCCGGGGCAGGGCTTGTCCCGGGTGGCGGACCACATGGAGAGCCAGGCGAGGTTCTTCTGCTTGGCGAAGGCCGCGAGCTTCTTGGCGTCGGCGACCGTGAACACCTCGGTGTTCGTGTCGTTCACGCCGATCATCGGAGTGACGGCGATCTTGCTCCACGCGTCGCTCACGCCCAGCGCGCCGCGTACCTGGGTCTCGGTGGACGTCGCCGCCTGGATGGCGTAGTCGCCCATCTTGCCGCTGGGGTTCGGGGCCTGGCCGTCGCCGTAGTCCATGGCCATGATGTTGACGGCCGAGACCGAGTCGCCGTTCTGCTTGGCGCTCTTCAGCAGGTTCACGCCGTCCTGGGTGAGCCCGGACGGCAGGACCGGCAGCGTGAACGACACCTCCAGCCCCGAAACCTGCTTCTGCAGTGACGCGATCGCCTGGGCGCGCCGGGTGTTGGCCGCCTGGTCGGCGATGGCGGCGCCCTCGACGTCGAAGTCGACCTTCTTGAGCTTGAACGTGTCGATGACCTGCTTGTACGCGGAGGCGAGCTGGCCGGAGTCACCGCAGGCCCCGGCGAGTTCGGTGCCGTTGGCGCCGCCGAACGAGACACGGACGTCGCCGCCGGCCGCGCGCAGCGCGTCGATCTTCTTGGCGACCTCGTTGTCACCGAGCGCCTGGGAGCCACCCCACTTCGGGGTGCACCCGCCGCCCGCCGTGATGAACGCCAGGTTGAACGTCTTCACGCCGGTCTTCGACGCCGCGCCGGGCAGGTCGTACGGCGGGTAGAGGCCCACGTCCACGTACGGCGCGAACCCGCCGGAGGACGAGGACGGCGGAGGGTTGCTCGTCGGAGGTTCCGTCGTGGGCGGCGTCTTGGTCGGCGTGGGCGAGGGTGCGGGGGCGCCGCCGCCCGAGCAGGAGTCTCCGTTCACCTTGCAGGCGGTCGGCGACGCGGCCTTGCCGTCCACCGTGAACCCGACCTGCCGGGCCTGGCCTGGTCCGATGTCGCCGTTCCAGGACTCGTTCTTGACCGTGACGTGGCTGCCGTCCTGGTGGGAGACGCCGTTCCACAGGCTGGTCATCTTGGCACCGGCCGGAAGGTCGAAGGACAGGTCCCAGCCGTGCACGGTGTCGGTGCCGGTGTTGGTCAGCGTGTACTGACCGGTGTAGCCGGAGTCCCACGATGAGACGGAACGGAACGCGGCCTTGACCGATGCGGTGTCGGCCGATCCGGTGGCCGCGGTGAGGCCACCGGTGCTCGTACCGCCGGTCGCGAGGGCGACGCCGCCGACGCCCAGGACGGCCGCGAGGCCGAGGACGATCGGCAGCTTCGTCCGCCGCCGTCGCGTGGGGTGTGGACTCATGAGGGGGTGCCTCCAGGGAAGCGGGGGTCTACGGTCGTGCGCCTGCAGGGCGGTGCCAACGTACGGCCGTGGAACCCCTCGGCGGCCGCCGTTAAGGCGCCCTTAAGGGGCGGCTGAAAAGCGCCTAAGACTGCCGCCCCCGGCGTGGCCGATCCGGCACCGCCAGGTCCTTCCGCGGGGGCTTCAGGGACGGAAGCGGTCGGTGGCGTCGATCAGTAGGTGACGGGTCCCGGGCTCCGTGCTGCCGTGGCCCGCGTCCTCGACGATGTGGAACTCGGCCTCGGGCCAGGCCCGATGCAGCTCCCATGCCTGATCGGGAGGGGTCTTGATGTCGTAGCGGCCATTGACGATCACGGCGGGAATGTGCCGGATGCGAGCGATGCCCGCCAGCAGACCACCTTCGGGGTGGAAGCCGCCGTTGCCGACGTAGTGATGCAGGATGCGGGCGGCGGCGAGGACGGCGTCGTCGTCGAGGGCCGGCGGCTCGACGGGGAGCAGCGTGTTGGCCGACATTTCCCAGGCCATCCAGGTACGGGCCGCGCGAAGGTGCACCGCGGGGTCCGGGTCGCCGATGCGGCGGCCGTACGCCGCGAACAGGTCGTCTCGCTCGGCGACGGGGATCGCGTCGCGGAACGCCTCCCACTCGGCGGGAAAGAGCTTGGCGGCGCCCGTCGACGTGAACGACCATGCCTCGTCGGACGGGCGGATGAGGTAGATGCCCCGCAGCACGAGTTCGGTGACGCGGTCGGGGTGGGCCTGGGCGTAGGCGAGGGCGAGGGTACTGCCCCAGCTTCCCCCGAAGACCAGCCAGCGGTCGATGGACAGATGCTCGCGGAGCCGTTCCATGTCGGAGATCAGGTGCGGAGTCGTATTGTGCTCCAGCGAGACCCGCGGGTCCCCGGCGCTCGGCCGGCTGGCACCGCAGTTGCGCTGGTCGAAGAGCACGATCCGGTAGGCCTCCGGATCGAAGAAGCGGCGGAACCAGGGCAGGAGTCCGCCGCCGGGACCGCCGTGCAGGAAGACCGCGGGCTTCCCGGCGGGGTTCCCGCAGACCTCCCAGTGGATCCGGTTGCCGTCCCCGACCTCGAGCAGACCCGAGTCATACGGATCGATCGCCGGATAGAGCTCTTTCAGCGCCATATGGTGATCAACGATCAGCGCTCCGCCCGGTTCCCGCGATCCCAGACCGAGGCTCCGCCCAGTTCACCGGACCCCAGACCTTGGCTCCGCCGGGTTCCCCGGACCTTGGCCCCGCCAGGTTCCTCGGACCCCGGGCCTTGGGCGCGCCGGGTTCTTCGGACCCCGACCGACGCTCCGCCAGGTTCCCCGGATCCCAGACCTTGGCCCCGCCAGGTTCACCAGATCCCAGACCTTGGCCCCGCTCGGTTCACCGACTCCGGACCGAGGCTCCGCTCGATGGTCCGGTTCCGATCACGGACGCACGTGCCCGTCCTAGAGGCGGGTCGCGGCTCGGACCAGCCCGGCGAGGGCCTGGGATCGGCTGTGCGGCGGCCACGCGATCACCGTCGTCACCCTCGGCGCGTCCAGCACCGGGACAGCGGCGACGTCGCGGCGCAGATGGACCCGGCAGTTCTCCGGCAGGACCGCCGAAGCCCGGCCGAGCGCGATCAGCTGGACCAGCTGCGCATGGTCCCGGACCTGCGGACCGGGACCGTCCGGGTACGTGCCGTCGGGGTTGGGCCAGCGGGGCATCGGCAGACCGGGCAGCGCGGTGACGTCGGTCATCCGCAGGTGGGCCCGGCCGGCGAGGTCGTGCCCGGCCGGCAGGATCACGACCTGCCCCTCCGTGCACAGCTCCTCGGTGTCGAACCCGACCGTCGAGTCGAACGGCCGGTGCAGCAGCGCGACGTCGGCCCGCCCGTCGCGCAGCAGCCGCTCCTGCTCGCCGGGCCCGCACAGGAGCACGTCGACGGTGACCGCGCCGGGCTCGGCGGCGTACGTGTCGAGCAGCTTCGACAGCAGTTCGCTGGACGCCCCGGCCTTCGTGACGAGGACCAGGCCGGGTTCGCCGGTCGCGGCGAGGGCAGCGCGGCGGGTACGGCGGTCGGCGGCGTCGACCGCGTCGAGGGCCGCCCGGCCCTCGCGCAGCAGCACCGACCCGGCCTCGGTCAGTGTGACGGCGCGGCTGTTGCGTTCCAGCAGCGCCACCCCGAGCCGCCGTTCGAGCTGCTGGATCGCCCGCGACAGCGGCGGCTGCGCGATCCCGAGTCGCTGCGCGGCCCGCCCGAAGTGCAGCTCCTCGGCGACGGCGACGAAGTACCGCAACTCCCGCGTCTCCATGCCGCCACGGTACCCGGCGGGACGACCCGTGCCGCGCCCCCGAAAGCCAGCAGCGCAGCGAGGTCAGGGCGGCGGAGAAACCAGCGGCCGAGCGCGTTACGGGGTGATGGGGAAGCCAGCGGCGGAACGCTATACGGGGGTGACGGAGAACGGCGACGCAGCGCTGTACCGGAGGGACGGAGAACGGGCGACGCAACGCTGCACGGGGTGACGGAGAACCGGAGCGCAACGCTGTACCGGGGGCGACGAGAAAAGGCGATGACCTGCGGTGATACCGGTGAGGTATCGCCGGTTACCCAAGCGGTGTTGGAGCCCTCACCGAGACGCGGACAGGATCAAATGCATGAGCGAACAGACGATCGCGCTGGTCACCGGCGCGAACAAGGGAATCGGATACGAGATCGCGGTCGGCCTGGGCGCGCTCGGCTGGAGCGTCGGCGTCGGCGCCCGGGACGAGGAGCGCCGGGAAGCCGCCGTGGAGAAGCTGCGCGCGGCCGGCGTCGACGCGTTCGGGGTACCGCTCGACGTGACCGACGACGCGAGCGTGACCGCCGCCGCCAGGCTGGTCGAGGAGCGCGCCGGCCGGCTCGACGTGCTCGTCAACAACGCCGGCGTGACCGGCGGCATGCCGCAGGAGCCGACCAGCGTCGACCCCGCGACCATGCGGACGGTGGTGGAGACCAACGTGATCGGCGTCATCCGCGTCACGAACGCGATGCTGCCGCTGCTGCGCCGCTCGGCGTCGCCGCGGATCGTGAACATGTCCAGCGGCGTCGGCTCCCTCACCCGGCAGTCCAATACCGACGACCCCCTCGCGACGGGCCCGATCTCGGCCGCGTACTCGCCGTCGAAGACGTTCCTCAACGCCGTCACCGTCCAGTACGCCAAGGAACTGCGCGACACGAACATCCTGATCAACGCCGCCTGCCCCGGCTTCTGCGCGACCGACCTCAACGGCCACCGCGGCGTCCGCACCCCCGAACAGGGCGCGGCGATCGCGATCCGGCTCGCGACCCTGGCCGACGACGGCCCGACCGGCGGCTTCTTCGAGGACGCCGGGGTGGTGCCCTGGTAACAGACGGATGCCCCGGGTGACGGCCCTGCTGCCAGGCGGACGCCCGGATGACGGCCCCGATGAGACGCTCGGCCGCCGCGGTCGCCGCGGTCGCCGAAGGCGGACCGGCCGGAGTCCTGGCCCCATCCGGTCGTCGAACGGCTCGCGGCGACGATCATCGCGGCGGATACTGCGGCCATGAGCGATCGTCCGCGCGAGTCGAGCGCGACCTACGCCCTGCTGCACACCGGGTACGTCGGCGGCACCGTGGCCAGCACTGTCGGCTTCGTCCGGGACGGGGACCGGCTGGTGGTGACCGACCCCGGGATGGTCCGTGATCGGAGCCTGATCCTCGACCCGTTGCGGGCCCTGGGCGTGGAGCCGGGCGACGTGACCGACGTGGTGTTCAGCCACCATCATCCGGATCACACCCTTAACGCCGCGCTGTTCCCGGCCGCCCGGTTCCACGATCACTGGGCGATCTACCAGGGCGATGTCTGGGAGGACCGGGACGCCGATGGGTACGAGCTGAGCCCATCCGTCCGTCTCATCCGTACTCCCGGCCACACCCCGGAGGACATCACCACGCTCGTCGGCACGCCGGAGGGCCTCGTCGCGTTCACGCATCTGTGGAACACCGCGGCGTCGGTCGGGGACAACTACGCCACCGACCTCGACGCCCTGCACACGGGCCGCGCCCGGCTCCTCGCCTTGGCCGACGTCGTGGTCCCGGGCCACGGCCCGGCCTTCCACCCGACGGCGGCCACGCCGCGCTGAGCAGCACCGGACACTCGGGCCTGTTTCAGCGGTGCCGGCAGCGGTCACACCGCGCGGAGCGACGCTGGACGCCAATGGCTGTTTCACGAGCCGCGCCGGCAGCGGTCACACCGCGCGGAGCAACCCCGGACGCCAAGGGCTATTTCACAAGGCCCGTTCGTGGCCCGGCCGGACAACAGGCTCATGAAGCAGCCCCTACGACCGCCGGCCCCGGCGGGGTCGTTTCGGGGTTGTGGGGAGCCAGATCTGGACCTGTGCCCCGCCGAGCGCCGAGCGGTCGATCCGCACGTCGCCGCCGATCGCCTCGGCCATGCGGCGCGCGATGTCGAGCCCCAGGCCGGTGGAACCGCCGCCGCTGGATCCCCGGCGCAGCGCAGCCTCGGGGTCGGTGATCCCCGGGCCCGCGTCGGCGACGAGGATGCCGACCAGCCCGGCGCCCGCGTGAAGGGTCACCGCGAACGCCGTGCCCTCCGGGGTGTGCCGGAACACGTTGCCCAGGAGCGAGTCCAGCACGGCGCTCAGCTCGGCGCGCGGCACCGGAACGGCGACTGATTGCTCCGCGCCGATCAGCTCGCAGTCGCGTTCCTGGTCCTCGGCCAGTGCGGACCAGAAGGCCATCCGGTCGCGGAGCACCTCGGCGGCGTCGCAGCGGGACGTCTCCTTCGGCTTGCGCGCCGACCGGATGATCTTGTCGACCTCCTCCTCGAGGCGCGCGACGGCGAGCCGCGTCTGCTCGGCCGCGGGTTCCGGGCCGAGCGCCGCCGCGTTGAGCCGCATGGCGGTGAGCGGGGTGCGCAGGCGGTGGGAGAGGTCGGCGATCAGTTCGCGTTCGGCAGCGAGGAGTTGTTCGACCCGGTCGGCCATCGTGTTGAACGCGCGGCCGGCCTCGCGCAGTTCCGGCGGTCCCTGCGGGTCGATGCGGGTACGCAGATCACCGCCGCCGAGCGCGGTCGCGGCCCGGGCCAGGGTCCGTGCGGAGCCGACCACGCGGGAGCCGAGACGGTCCGCGACGACGACGGACCCGGCGACGAGCACGGCCGCCACGAGGGTGAGCGTGATCCAGGCGGCCCGCACTCCCCGCGCCAGGTCCTGGCGGGGCAGGTACACCTCGACGATCGCCGTGCGGTCCTGGTCCAGCGCGACCGGCTGCAGCAGCACGTAACCGCCGGGCGCGGGCGCGGAGAAGGCCCGGCCGCGCGCGGTCGCGGTCGCCAGGTCGCCCTGCCGCGCATGCGACGTCCCCACCGTGCTCCCGGCCCCGCGCGCTCCCCCGGTCGCCGGGCCCCCCACTCCCGTACCCGGTGCGTCAGCCGCTCCCGTGCGGGGCGCGTCCCCCGCTCCCGTACGCGGTGCGTCGCCCGTGTCCGTCCGCGGCGTCTTCCCCACTCTCGTACGCGGCTCGTTCCCCGTGTCCGTACGCGATGCGTTCCCTGCTCTCGTACGCGGCGTCTTCCCCGTTCCCGTACCCGGTACGTCGCCCGCTCCCGTACGCGGCGCCTTCCCCGCTCCCGTACCCGGTACGTCGCCCGCTCCCGTACGCGGCGCCTTCCCCGTTCCCGTACGCGGCGCCTTCCCCGTTCCCGTACGGGGTAGGTCGCCGGGCGTGTTCGCGGCCGGGCTCCCGGCGGGGACGTGGATCGCCATCCGGCCCGACGCGCCAGCCTGCGTGCTGGCGACGGCGCGTTCGAGCTCGGTCCGGTCGGTCGTGATGGCCAGTGCCGGGGCGAGCGACCCTGCCTGACGTTCGGCGTCGGCGAGTGCGCGGTCCCGGGCGATCTCCTTGACCATGAGCGCGAGCGGGATGAGGAACGCCAGCGCGACCATCGACGTGACGGCCGCCGACACGAGCGCGAGGGAGCGTCTCACGGCGGCGCCATCAGTTTGACGCCCACGCCACGCACCGTGTGCAGGTAGCGCGGGCGGGACGCCGTCTCGCCGAGCTTGCGGCGCAGCCAGGACAGGTGCACGTCGATCGTCTGGTCGTCGCCGTACGGCTGCTGCCAGACCTCGGCGAGCAGCTCCCGGCGGGAGACGACGTGGCCGGGGCGGGACGCGAGGTGGGCGAGCAGGTCGAACTCCCGGCGTGTCAGGTCGAGGAGCACGTCGTCGAGGTACGCCTCGCGCCGGTCCAGGTCGACCCGGAGGCCGCCGACCTCGCACAGCCGCCCCTGGGACGGCGGCTTGGAACGCCGGAGCACCGCGGCGAGACGGGCGCTGAGGTGTTCGCCGGAGAACGGTTTGATCAGGTAGTCGTCGGCTCCGGCGTTCAGCAGCCGTACGATCTCGGTCTCGTCGTCGCGTGCGGTCGCCACGATGACCGGGACGTCGGACACGCCGCGCAGCATCTTCAGCGCCTCCGCGCCGTCGAGGTCGGGCAGGCCCAGGTCCAGGACGACGACGTCCGGCGCCGCGCGGGTCACCTCGCGCAGGGCGTCCAGCGCGGTGCCCGCGCTGCGGACGACGTGGGCCCGCTCGGTGAGCTCACGGATCAGCGCCGACCGTACGAACTGGTCGTCCTCCACCACGAGCACATTCGCCATGCCCGGCACCTTAGAGCCCTGACACGGCAGAAGCGCCGAAATAGCAACAAACTACGGCGATTGCGGCACCATGGGGCGGTGCGACGGGCGATGACGTACGTGGCCGCCTGGGGTGGTGCGACCTCACTGGCGGTGCTGCTGGTCTGGTTCGGCGCGCGCCCGGTCCTGCACAACGCGGTGTTCGGGCCGCCGCCCGCGCGCTCGGTCGTCGACCACGTGCCGGAGTCGTCGGCCACCTCGACCGCGCCGCCCTCTCCGGCGGAGCCGAGCCCCACCGTACGGGCGACGCCGAAGCGGACCGTACGTCCCACGCCATCGCGGTCGAGTACGAGGCCCTCCCCGTCGTCGCACGCCGACACGCGCAGCTACACGCTCGACGGCGGCCAGGTCGTGCTGTCGATGGGCGCGACGTCGGCGCGGCTGGTCTCCGCCACACCGGCCGCCGGGTGGGAGGTACGGACCTGGCACGCGCCCGGGTGGCTGCGGGTGGACTTCACGAAGGGCGAGACCACCTCCTCACTGTTCGCCACGTGGAACGGCCATCCGCCCTCCGTTCAAGTGGAGAATCAGTAGGAGATCCGGCCCTGGGAAAGAATTTTGATACGCGTGAGTAACGTCACCCGAATCTGATTCTGGTCTCTCCTGTAGCCTCCTGCTTATGGACGTAAACGGAGTTGCCGCCATCGTCACGGGCGGCGCGAGCGGACTCGGTGAGGCGACCGCGCGGGACCTGGCGGCGCACGGCGCCAAGGTGGTCGTGGCCGACCTCAACGAGCAGAAGGGCAAGGCCATCGCCGACGAGATCGGCGGTGTCTTCGTCAAGGTCGACGTCTCCGACGAGCAGCAGGTGCAGGCCGCCGTCGACGCGGCCGTCGCCACCGGCGCGCCGCTGCGCGTCGTGGTGAACAGCGCCGGCATCGGCTGGGCGACACGAACCGTGAACCGGGACGGCTCCCCCCACGACCTCGCCTCGTACAAGAAGGTCATCGAGGTCAACCTGATCGGTACGTTCAACGGCCTGCGGCTCGGTGCCGCCGCGATCGCCAAGACCGAGCCGGTGGACGAGTTCGGCAGCCGCGGCGTCGTCATCAACACCGCCTCGGTCGCCGCTCTGGAAGGGCAGACCGGTCAGATCGCCTACTCCTCCTCCAAGGGCGGCATCGTCGGCATGACCGTGCCCGCCGCCCGCGACCTGGCCGCCATCGGCGTCCGCGTCAACACCATCTGCCCGGGCATCATCGACACGCCGATCTACGGCGAGGGCGATGCGGCCGAGGAGTTCAAGAAGAAGCTCGTCGCGCCGGTCGTCTTCCCCAAGCGCATGGGCCGGCCGTCGGAGTTCGCCCACCTCGTCCGTTCCCTGGTCGAGAACGACTACGTGAACGCCGAAGTCATCCGCTTCGACGGCGGCATCCGCTTCCAGCCCAAGTGAGGTCCTGACGATGTCGGATGCGGTCCTGACCGAGGTGGACGGCGGCGTCGCCGTCATCACGATCAACCGGCCCGAGGCGAGGAACGCCGTCAACGGCGCGGTCGCCCAGGGCATCGCGAGTGCGATCGAGGAGTTCGACGCCCGCAAGGACGTCTCCGCGTACGTCCTCACCGGCGCCGGCGGCACCTTCAGCGCCGGCATGGACCTCAAGGGGTTCCTCACCGGTGACGATCCGACCAAAGGGGGCCGCGGCTTCGGCGGCATCACCGAGCGGCCCCCGACCAAGCCGATCATCGCCGCCGTCGAGGGGTACGCCCTGGCGGGCGGCTTCGAGCTCGCACTGTCCTGCGACATGATCGTCGCGTCCTCCGAGTCGAAGTTCGGGCTGCCGGAGGTCAAGCGCGGCCTGGTCGCCGGCGCGGGCGGTCTGCTCCGGCTGCCGCAGCGGATCCCGTACCACGTCGCACTGGAGATCGCGCTGACCGGCGACCACTACCCGGCCGCGCGGCTGGCCGAGCTCGGCCTGGTCAATCGGGTCACCGAGCCCGGGCAGGCCCTGCAGGCCGCCAAGGAGCTGGCCGCCAAGGTCGCGGCGAACGCCCCCCTGGCCCTGGCCGCCACCAAGCGCGTCATCGTCGAGTCCCGCGACTGGGCGAGCGACGAGCAGTTCGCCCGGCAGGGCGAGATCATCATCCCCGTGTTCGCGTCCAAGGACGCGATGGAGGGCGCCGCCGCCTTCGCCGAGAAGCGCGCGCCCAACTGGTCCGGCGAGTGACCGTCGCGTCGGGGGCGGGGCCGACCGGTCCCGCCCCCTACGCGCGTCTCAGTCACTCAACGGCAGGGCGGCCAAGCCGCCCACGGCGTCATCGCGCCTGATCGGGTCGTCCTGGGCGCCGCCCGAGGGCGCCCAGGACATCACCGCGCAGGCAGGCGCTCAGCGGTTTCGGCGCAGCCTCCAGTTCCTTCGTTCGGACGTCGCGGCCATCCGGCCTGCGGTCGACGGCGGCATCTGGGCCGCAGGCGATTGCGGTGCCCGGAGTGGTGGCGCGGCGGCCGCCGCCCCATGAAGACGGGACCTCTGAAGGGGTCCCGCGGCGAGCACGATCGGAGTCGTGCAGGCAGTCGGGAAGGTCCCCGACGGGTTGGCCGTGCACTCCGACTCGAGGACCGAGCCGCTGGTGGTGCGCACCGTGACGAGGATCTGGTTGCCCATGGTCGTCGCTGACACGCAGTCCGCGCTGGTACCGACGAAGCTCGAGACGGGCGCGAACGGCCCCACCGGCGTGGGCGACGGAGTCAGTACGACTTCTTGCCCTAGAACCTGGTTGTTGCTGGTGATCAGCACGAACTTCGAATTTCCCTGCACCGTCGTGTCGATGCACTTCGCCGGCCCGGTGGGCCCCGTCGCACCGGTCGCTCCGGTCGGGCCGGTGGGTCCGGTCGGGCCCGTGGGCCCGGTCGCCCCGGTCGCGCCTGTCGGTCCGGTCGCCCCAGTCGGCCCGGTCGGGCCAGTCGCCCCGGTCGCTCCGCTGGGGCCCGTCGGTCCAGTGGCCCCAGTCGCCCCGGTCGGTCCAGTGGCTCCAGTCGCCCCGGTCGGGCCTGTGGCTCCGGTCGCCCCGGCCGCTCCGCTGGGGCCCGTCGGTCCAGTCGCGCCGGTCGCGCCGGTAGCCCCTGTCGGGCCCGTCGCCCCGGTGGCCCCGCTAGCGCCCGTCGGTCCAGTAGCCCCTGTCGGGCCTGTCGCCCCGGTGGCCCCGGTCGCTCCGCTGGGGCCCGTCGGTCCAGCGCCGGTCGCCCCAGTCGCTCCAGTGGGACCTGTGGCTCCGGTCGCCCCGGTCGCTCCGCTGGGGCCCGTGGGTCCAGTCGCGCCGGTTGCCCCGGTAGCCCCTGTCGGGCCCGTGGGTCCGGTTGCTCCGCGCCGACCTCGAGGGCCCCGAGGACCTCGCCTCGCCCGGACGTCCTTGATTATCGCTTTCGCCCCACCGCCCCCGTGTTGGGCGCGGCCCAGCTCATTGTGGACTTCTGCGGCGGCCCCCTCCAAACAGTTCAGAGCGAGGTCGGCATGCTCGCCGTCGCACAGCGGGTCGACGCCGAAACGCAGGGCCGGAGAGACCGCCGGAATCGTACGTGCCGCCTCGGCCGGACCCATCGATAGCACGGCGACGGTCATGCCGCTGAAAGCCGAGGCCGCGGCCATGACAACATGGCGTCGCCCAGACCAGGCGCCGACCGGCCTTTCTTTCTTGTAATGAATCAATTTGGACACCCACATCGAATCGAAATCAGGCTACGTTGATTGCCCGACAATGGCGCGATGTAGATACCCGCCCGACTTTCACAAAGCGCATCACTCAATTAATGTTTAGGTAACGAATATTACTTCACAAAAGAGGTGAATCACGCACGGGCGAGGCAACATTCCGAAGTTGCCATACACCCTGCCCACCCGGGAAGAGTGGGCCTTATATGCAGCGACGGGTCAGATATTTGCACGGTCGCGAATACCCGACGACGCCATCGAGACCAGGCGCAGCCACGTCTGCGACGTTGCGCGATGGGTCACGATGCCGAGCCGGCCGCAACAACGGCCGCGTCCTGCAGACGCGGTCTCGGTAATTGCCTCGTAGCCCTTACCGGTGCCCCTGGACCCACCAAAATTCCTTTCCCGGGACGTTACGTGATCTTGCCGATTCGCTACTGCCGACCACTCGCTCAGGCCGTTACCGTGAAAGCGCTTCTTTTCAGAAGCTGGGAGCGAAGTATGGCTCGAGAATTGGGTGTCTGTTCGTCGTATCAGGTGCGTTGACAGCAAATCGATCTCCGGCCGGGCGGTGCGTGCACGCACCGCCCGGCCAAAAATCCGGCCACCCCGTTCGCCGCAGAGTTCAATAAGGGGATCAGCGTCAGCGACTGAATACGCAACCCGTTAGCCGGCATGGAAAACCTTCGCCGAAGGGTGCACAGTGACGCTTCGCGATGAAAAGGATCGCCCCCGCATCACTCAGGAAGTCAACAGGTACTCACACGCCCGGCGAGTCTGCGGCGCAGCTCGTGCAGGTAGTAGTCGCGCGGCAGCGTGCGGACCGGGAGCGGCAGCCGCGGGTAGACGAGCCGCAGCGACCGGACGAGCAGGTGGAAGCGGACGCGCCGGGCGCGGTCCCACCGCCAGCCGTACTGCCGCCTGATCGGATCCGGCATGAGCCCCGCCGTGAGCAGGCGGATGGCCGCGAGGCCGGGCTCGTTCAGCCGGCCGCCCGGCAGCCGGGGATGCATCACCTGGTGCGCGATCGCCCGCGACGCGTCGTTGATCCGCAGCGAGGCGAGCGTCCGCGCGTAGTAGTCCCGGAACTCCCCGTACGACGTCGGCATCATCTCGTACGGGCAGCCGAGGATCGTCGCGAAGAGCTTGTTCTGCTCGTAGAAGGTCTCGAGCTCCTCGCGGGTGAGCTCCCGGAAGAGCAGCCGGTACGCGTGGACGGAGGTGGCGAAGAGCGTGGCGGCGACCCAGACCTGCAGCTCCGGGTCGTCGGCCCGATAGTCCTCGCCGGTCACGCCGGCGTGCATCCGGCGGACGATCGAGCTCAGCCGCTCCGCCTCCTCCCGCGTGCCGAACTCCACGGCGTACACCCACTGCATCGTGCCGCGCAGCCGGCCCAGCGGGTCCCGAGCGGTGTAGCTGTGGTCGTACACGCCCTGCGCGATCTTCGGGTGGGCGGTCTGCAGGAGTGACGCGGCGCCCCCGGCCGCGATCAGCACTCCCTCCCGGCCGACCGCCCGGATCAGGTCCCCGTCATCGAAGTACCCATCGCCCATACCGCCATTGTAAGTAATCACTTGCGTCGCGGCGAGCCCTCTTCCGCGCTCACCAGGCGGCGCTCGCCTCCACGTCGGCGTCCTTGCGGTCGCCCAGCATGGTGACCTTTCCATTCGCGAGCAGGCTCACCGGATATCCGCCGCCCTGGAGCAGCAGGTTGGTCCCCGTCGGGTCAAAGGTGAGCACCAGGAACTCCCCAGAGCCGCCAGGCCTGCCCGACAGCAGAACGCGGGGGCGAGGGCCGGGATTCGCCGGATACCGGACGATCTGCACGCCGCCATTCCCGGTCTGGGCGATCGCGGCGATCGAGCGTCCGTCGGGGCTGAAGGCGACCGGTCCACCGACGACGCCCATCCTCTCCCCGCGGACCACGATCCGGCTCGCCAGCAGGTCGGTGTTGCTCGACGTCACGTCCAGCGCCCGGATCTGCGAAACGTGTTCACGGCTGAGCGTCTGCCAGTCGAACGCGACGGTGCGCCCGGTGGGGTCCATGGCGACGGATGTCACCACCCCGGGCGTGCGCGAGGGCCACGTCGTCGTCGTACCGGTGGTCAGGTCGGCGACTTCCACCGCCCCGTACCTGGCGCCGGGATGCGGTGATCTCCCCGTCATGCCGAACTGGACCGCGAGGGCCAGTTTCGTGCCGTCGCGGGAGGCCGCGAGTCCGATCACGGAGCCGGCCTCCACCTTCACCTGGAGGGGCGTGGTCTCGGCGACCCTCCCCTTGTCGGTGATCCGGATTCGGTAGAACCGGTGCGGTCCCTGGTCGGTCATGGCGAAGTACGTGCGGCCGTCACCCGTCCCCGCCAGCCGCGTGACACCCCCGATCGACGTCTGGGCGACCTTCCGCCGGCTCGCCGTCTCATGCACGGCGATCCGGTTCGGGACGACGGCGGCGAGGTAGTAACGCGGCGGGATGGCGGCCTGTCCCAGCGGCGGCACCGTCGTCACCTGAGGCGCCCGATGGCGGGGGGCCGCGTCCGGCAGCGCGACGGCCACCCCGGCGGTCGCCGCAGCGACCGCACCGGCCGCGATCAGGGGTACGAGCCGCCGGGAGAGGATGAGCCGACGGGTGGGCAGTCGCAGGTTCGGGACCGCCTCGGCCGGCAGCGTCTCCGCCACGGCGTCGAGCGAGTCCTTCAGCCGTTCCTCGATGGTGTTCATCGCTCCCCCTCCTCGAGAATGCGGGCCAGGGCGGTCAGCGCCCGGGACGTCGTGGACTTGACGGTGCCGCGGCTGACCCGCATGGTGCGCGCGATCTCCTCTTCGGTGAGCTCGCAGAAGTAGCGCAGGACCAGGGCCTCCCGCTGACGGGCCGGAAGCCGCTGGAGAGCGCGTATCACCTCGCGCCGCTCCTCTCCGACGAGCGCGGCGGCCTCCGCCGACCAGACCGGCGGCTCGTGGCGCCCGCGCGGGGTCAGCCGGCGGCGGCGCAGCGCCGACCGGCAGTTGTTGAGGACCGCGGACCTGACATACGCCAGCGCGTTCTCCCGGTCACGGAGATGCCCCCAGCGCCGGTGCAGACCGAGGAAGGCGTCCTGCACGACGTCCTCCGCGGTCGGCCGGTCGCCCAGCATGATCAATGCGAGTCGCATCAGACCCAGGGCATGACCGCGATACAGGGCCGTGACGGCGGCATCCGCATCCGCCACGTCCCTCGCGCGTGGTGCCACGTGAGTCACCGCTTCTGCTTTCATGTCCCAGAGACGCCGTCGTGGCCGCCAGGTTGCCTGTGCCCGCCGAGGAATCCGCACCGCACCCGACCAGCCCGCCCCATCGCGGCTGAGGGAACGTCCAAGCCGGGCGGCACGAAATAGGGTCGATCGGGTCGACCGGCCGACCGTATCGTTGGCCGGATGGCGAGCGACTCCTTGCCCGTGGTGGCCACCAAGGCGCAGTTCAGGGCCGTGCGCCGAGACGAGGCTCGGCTCCGGCCGGGGGTCTTGGCGCTGTGCCGCCGCCTTGGGCACGGCGACGTCGAGGTCACGCGCTTCCCGGACGGCTCACTGCCCGTCTACGCCGTCGGCGACCGGTACGTGCTCAAGCTGTATCCACCGACCGCCCGGGAGCACTGGGAGATCGAGGATCGTGTGCTGCGCACGATCAACGGACGGCTTCCGGTGCCCACTCCTCGTGTGGAGGAGTCCGGCGAGTTCGCGGACTGGCGTTATGTGCTGATGACGCGGTTGCGCGGCGAACCGCTGACCGAGATCTGGCCGCGGACCGGCCAACGGGACCGCGACCGGCTCGCCGAACAACTCGGCACCGCCCTCGCCGCCCTGCACGCGATCCGCGTCCCCGCTCTCGGGCCGCCGGATTGGCGGGAGTTCCTCGCCGGCCGGCGGGATGGCTGCGTCGAACGCCAGCGCGCCCAAGGCCTCGACCCGCGCTGGGCGGCGCAGATTTCGGACTTCCTCGACTCGGTGCCGCTGCCGGAGTCGCCACCGGTGCTGCTGCACACCGAGGTCATGCGCGAGCACCTGCTGGCCGTCCCCGGGCCGGACGGCGGATGGTCGCTGTCCGGCCTGTACGACTTCGAACCGGCCATGATGGGCGACCGGGAGTACGAGTTCGTCTCGGTGGGCCTGTTCGTCTCCCGCGGCGACGCCCGCTTCCTGCGCCGCCTGCTCACCGCGTACGGATACGGCGACGACCGGCTCGACGTGAGGCTGCAGCGTCGCCTGCTCGCGTACACGCTCCTGCACCGCTACAGCGACCTGTCCTGGTACCTGACGGAGATGCCCGAACCACCGGTGCCCACGCTCGACGCTCTCGCCGCGCGCTGGTGGTCGCTCGAGGCGCCCTGAGTCCGCCGCGCCGTCAACCGGCCGCCTCGAGTCGTCCGATGACGACCGTCGCGTCCGTCTCCTCGCAGGCGGCCACCTCGGCGGACAGCCCGCCGCGGGCGAGGGCCTCCAGCGCGGCCGGCACCTGCCGGTCGCTCGTCTCGGACAGCAGCACGCCGCCCGGCGCGAGCCAGTCGCGCGCCTCGGCGGTGACCCGCCGGAGGACGTCCAGCCCGTCCGCGCCGCCGTCGAGCGCGACCCGCAACTCGTGGTCGCGGGCCTCGGCGGGCAGCAGGGCGACCTCCTCGGTGGGGACGTACGGCACGTTGGCCAGCAGGACGTCGACCCGGCCCCGCAGCGTCGCCGGCAGCGGGTCGTACAGGTCACCCTCGTACGCCCGGCCGCCGACGGCGGCGAGGTTTCGCCGGGCACAGGCGACGGCGGCCGGATCGACATCGGCGGCGTGCACCTCGACCCGATCGACGCCACAGGCGGGTGCCCCGGCCGGATCGACGGCGGCGGTGTACGGCTCGGCCGCCCCGAGCATCGTGGCCAGCGCCGCGCCGAGCGCTCCCGAGCCGCAGCACAGGTCGACGACGACGGCCCCCGGGCGGGCGAGGGCGGCGGCCCGCCGGACGAGGAACTCGGTACGGCGCCGGGGCACGAACACGCCCGGGTCGACGGCGACGCGCAGCCCGCAGAACTCCGCCCAGCCGAGCACGTACTCAAGGGGCAGGCCGGCGACGCGCCGGTCCACCATCGCGGCGAGGTCATCCGGCGTACGCGCGGTCTCGATCAACAGCCGTGCCTCGTCCTCGGCGAAGACGCATCCGGCGGCCCGGAGACGGGCCACGACCGTGGAAAGAGAAGAAGGGGAAAGCAACATGAGAGCCTTTCGGGAAACCGAAGGATGCTCTCGCTCTCAACAGGAGCGTACGGCCGGTTGGTGAGAGCATCCTGCCTGCACAGCGGGAATGGGTCTCACCTCCTCAGAACGCGGACACTGCCGGAGACGGCAACCCTATCCGGTGCCGCGCGCGCAGCCCACCGCGGATTCCGGAACACGGCTTCGGTGACGGCTCCGTCACCCGGAGGAGCCGTCCGGCTGACGTAGGCCGGGTGCGTCAGGCGGGGGAGGGATTTCCGCGCCGTCCGGTCGACCATCGATGGTGTCATCGACCTCGGCAGGCGGACTCGAGTCCCTCCGAGCACCCCCTGCCAAACCGGGGGCACCACCATGCACGAGCCGGACTCCCTGCACCGCGCCGGCGTACGCTCCGGCGCGCTCCTGCATCACCTGGACGCGGCGCGTCACCGCGCGTCCTGGCCGACCGTCACCGCCGTCATCCCCACCCTCAACGAAGCCGACAACCTGCGATGGCTCTTGCCCCGGCTCTCCGGGGTGGACGAGGTCATCGTCGTCGACGGCGAGTCATCCGACGGCACCGCCGACGTCACCCGGCGCCTGCGACCGGACGCCGTCGTCATCAGCCAGCCACCCGCCGGGAAAGGTGCGGCGATGCGGGCCGGCTTCCAGGCGGCGACGAGCGACGTCATCGTCGCCATCGACGCCGACGGGAGCATGGATCCCAAGGAGATCGACGCGTTCGTCGCGCTGATCTGCTGCGGGTTCGACGTCGTCAAGGGCTCCCGCTACTGCGTCGGCGGGGGCTCCGACGACCTGACCCGGCTGCGCCGCGCCGGGAACCTCTGGCTGACCAGGCTCGCCAACATGCTGTACGGCGTGCGCTGGACGGACCTGTGCTACGGCTTCATCGCATTACGCCGCTCCGTGGTCGACCGGCTGGGCTTGGCCGCCGACGGGTTCGAGATCGAGACGGAGCTGTGCGTCAACGCCATCACCACGGGGCTGCGCATCGCCGAGATGCCGAGCCATGAGTTCGACCGCAGGTCGGGCGTTTCGAAGCTGAACGCCCGCCGCGACGGCCTCCGGGTGCTGCGCACGATGGTCCGGCGACGCCGGGGGCCGGTGAACCGCCGGCACGCGCGGGTTCGGGCCGACCGGAGCCTGCCGGGCCTCGAGCGAACCGCCCGGGGCGTATCGGGCCTCGAGCGGACCGGCCAGGGCGTGCCGGGTCTCGAGCGGACCGGGCAGGGAGTGGCGGGCCTCGAGCGGACCGGCCGGAGCGTATCGGGCCTCGACCGGTCCGGCCGGGGCGTGCCGGGCTCCGACCTGTCCGGTCGCGAACCATCCGCCCTGGAACAGGCCCGCTTGGAGCAGGCCCGCCTGGAGCAGGCCGGTGTCGAGGGGGCCGCCGGGTGAGGTTCGACATCGCACGCCCGGACGAGCTTGGGGAGCCGGAGCTGGCGCGCTGGCGCGCGCTCCAGGGCGCCGGCGCGGCTCTCGGCAATCCATTTCTCTCCCCGGAGTTCGCCCTCGCCGTGGGCCGTTTCCGGGACGACGCGCGCGTGGCCGTGCTCAGCGAGGGGCCGCGGATCGTGGGTTTCCTGCCGTACGAGCGGCACGCGCTCGGGCTGGGCCGGCCGATCGGCGCGGGCCTGACGGACTGCCAGGGCCTGGTCGGGCCGCCGGACCTGGAGTTCGACGTGCGGGCGCTGCTGCGTGCCTGCCGCCTGTCGGTCTGGGAGTTCGATCACCTGCTGGCCGAGCAGGCGGCGTTCGCGCCGTACCACGCGGAGACGCGTGTCGAGCCGGTGATGGACCTGACCGCAGGCTTCGCCGCGTACGCCGACGAGGCGCGGAAACGCTCGCCCAAGACGCTCAAGACCGTCCGGTACAAGGAACGCAAACTCGGGCGCGAGACCGGCGAGGTGAGTTACACGTTCGACGAGCGGGACCCGGCGGAGCTGCGGCGCCTGATGGCGTGGAAGTCCGACCAGTACCGCCGGACGGGCCGCACCGACCGGTTCGCCGTGCCGTGGATCACGGCGCTGGTCGAGCACCTGCACGCGACGGGCGTCGGGGTGCTCAGCGTGCTGCGCGCCGGGGACCGCGCCGTCTCGGCCCACCTGGGCCTGCGGGCGGGGCCGGTGATGGCCGGCTGGTTCCCCGCGTACGACGTGGAGTTCGGCCGGTACTCCCCCGGCATGATCGGCCATCTGCGGATGGCGGAGGCCGCGGCCGACGCGGGGATCGGCTGGATCGCCATGGGGCGGGGCGGCCGGGAGTACAAGGACTGGCTGAAGAACGCCGAGTTCCCGATCGCCGAGGGCCGCGCGGCCCGCGTCTCGGCCGCCGCCGGGCTGCACTGGGTCCGGGAGGCCCCGATGCGCAGGGCGCGCAGTGCCGTGCTGGCCAACCCGGCGCTGTACGCGGGCGCGGACCGCGTGCTGCGGGCGTACGCCCGGCTGCGCCCCGGCGGAGCGGCGAGCCGACGAGCGAACGGAGTGGCCGGCGAGGGACGAGCCGGCCGCAGAGAGAGTGAGGAGGGGAGCGCGACCGGACAACCCCGCACGAGTGGGCCCGGACCCGTGCCCGGAGAGGGGAGCGCGGCGTGAAGATCTCCGTGGTCATCTGCGCCTACACCGAACAGCGCTGGGACGACGTCCTGGCCGCCGTCGCGTCCGTACGGGCGCAGCGGCTCGCGCCGCACGAGATCATCCTCGTCGTCGACCACAACGAGCCGCTGCGGGAACGCCTCCGCGCAGCGCTCCCGGACGTCCGGGTGATCCCCAACACCGGGCGGCAGGGGCTGTCCGGCGGCAAGAACACCGGTGTGGCAGCGGCACGCGGCGACGTGGTCGCGTTCCTCGACGACGACGCGGTGGCGGACCCGGACTGGCTGTCCGTGCTGGCCGCCGGGTACGCCGAACCGGACGTCGCCGGGGTCGGCGGCCGTACGCTGCCGCTCTGGCCGTCCGACGCGCCCCGCTGGTTCCCCGACGAATTCGCGTGGGTGGTCGGCTGCACGTACCGGGGGATGGCCGCCGGCCCGATCCGCAACCTCATGGGCGGCAACGCCTCGTTCCGGCGCGCGGCGTTCGACGTGGCCGGGGGCTTTCGCAGCGGCATCGGCCGGGCGCCGGGGAAACGGCCGCTGGGCTGCGAGGAGACCGAGTTCTGCATCCGTCTGCGCCAGGCCGCGCCGGAGACGGTGCTGCTGTTCGACGACCGCGCGGTCATCTGGCACCGCGTGCCCGGCGAACGCGCGCGCTTCGCGTACTTCCGCACCCGCTGCTACGCCGAGGGACTGTCGAAGGCGATGGTCACGCAGAGCGTCGGGGTCGGCGACGGGCTCGCCAGCGAACGGCGGCACGCCCTGGTCGAGCTGCCGCGCGGCGTCGGGCGCGGCATGCGCTCCGCCGCCGCCGGCGACCCGGCCGGGCTCATGCGTGTGGGCGCGATCGTCGCCGGGCTCGCCTTCACCATGTCCGGATACGCGGCCGGCTCCTTCCGGAGGCCCCATGGCTGACGCCCGCCCCGTACCCATTCTGATGTACCACTCGATCGGTGGGGCCGATCGGCTCGCGGTGCGCCCGGAGGCGTTCGCCGAGCAGCTCGCCTACCTGAAGGACGGCGGCTTCACCCCCATCACGTTCGGTGAGCTCGTACGGCGGCGTCCCACGACCGGGCGGCCCGTCGTGCTCACCTTCGACGACGGGTACGCCGACTTCCACGAGCGGGCGCTGCCGCTGCTCGAGCGGTTCGGGTTCTCCGCGACGGTGTTCGTCACCACGGGCTGGATCCGGGACGCCGGGCCGTACGCCGCGGGGCGGCCGCTCGGCCGGATGCTCAGCTGGCGGCAGGCCGAGGAGATCACGTCCTGCGGGGTGGAGGTCGGCGGGCACGGGCACAGCCACGCCGAGCTCGACCAGCTCAGCGACGCGGTGCTGCGCACGGAGCTGCTGCGGAGCAGGCGGCTCCTGGAGGACCGGCTCGGCTGCGCCGTGACGACGATGGCGTATCCGTACGGCTACTCCAGCGCGCGCGTCCGGCGCGAGGTCCGGGCGGCGGGGTACGGCGCGGCCTGCGCCGTGGCGAACGCCCTGGCGGCCGGGCACGACGACACGCTGGCCGTGCCCCGGCTGACCGTCCGGGCCGGCACATCCCTCACTACGTTCGAGCGGGCCCTGCGAGGCCGGGGGTTCCTGGTCGACCACGCGCTGACCAAGGGGTACGCCGTGGTCCGCCGCTCCCGCTACGCCGTTCGACGCCTCCGAGGATCCGTGTGACACGTCAGAAGTCACTTGCGCGGGCGGAGGAAGAGGCGACACTGGAGCCCATGGCGGCCCTGCGGAGCGAGCTGGCCAATCCGCTGTTCCGCAACGCGTACGCCCTGATGATCAATGGTGGGCTCACCGGCGTGCTCGGGCTGGGCTACTGGCTCCTCGCCGCGCACTTCTACCCCGCCGCCGAGGTCGGCCGCCAGTCCGCGCAGAACCAGGCCATGATGTTCCTCGGGGGCCTGACGGCGCTCAACTTCATCCTCATCCGGTTCATCCCGGAGATGGGCCAGAGCACGAGCCGGCTCGTGCTGCGCACGTACGTCGCGGGCATCGCGGCCGCCGCCACCCTGGCCGCCGGGTTCCTGCTCACGCTGCGGTGGTGGGGCCCGTCGTTCGCGCACCTGTCCGGGCTCGGCGCGGGGATCTTCTTCGTCGCGTCGGTCGTCTCGTGGAGCCTCTTCACCGCCCAGGACGGGGTGCTCACCGGGCTGCGGCACGCCACCGGGGTGCTCGGGAAGAACACGGTGTTCGCCGCCCTCAAGCTCGTGCTGCTCGTCGTCCTGGCCGGGGCGCTGCCCGAGGACGGGATCGCGATCTCCTGGGTGCTGTCCGCGCTCCTTCTGCTGATCCCGGTCGAGTCGCTGATCCACCAGCGGTTCATCCCCCGCCACGTCGCCGCGACCGCGGGCGACCGGCCGGTCCCCACGGGCGCGGAGATCGGCCGCTACATCGCCGGCGACTACACCGGAACGCTGTTCTACTACGCCCTGTGCAACCTCATCCCCGTCGTGGTCGCCGCGCGCCTCGACGCCAGTACGAACGCGTTCTTCTACCTGGCATGGGTGCTCGGCGCGACCGTGGACGTGCTCGCCGTCAACATGGCGACCTCCCTCACCGTCGAGGGCGCGTTCGACGCGGGCGGCCTCGCCGCGGCCTGCCGCTCGGCGCTCCTGCGCATGACGCTCATCCTCGTGCCTGTCACCGTGGTCTTCCTGTTCGGCGCCTCGATGGGGCTGTCCCTGTTCGGTGCGGGTTACGCCCGGCACGGCGCCCCGCTGCTGCGGCTGCTCGCCCTTTCCACCCTGCCCAAGGCGCTGATCGAGGTGTACATCGGCGTGCTGCGGGTGCGGCGGCGCACCCGACGGGTCGCCGTGCTGCAGGGGGTGCGGTTCGCCGGCGTGCTGGCGCTGGTCCTGGCGCTGCCCGGCACGACCGGTCCCGGATACGCCGTGCTCTCGGTCAGCGTCGCACTCGCGCTGGCCGTGGCCCCGGCGCTGCTCCGGGTGATCCGCACCGCGGCACCCGCGCCGACCCCGACCCCGACGCCGGTGTCGGAGGCGACACCCGAGCCGACCGCGACGCCCGAGCCGACCACGTCGGCCGCAGCGACCGTGACGCACGCACCGACGACGATCCCGGCGCCGGAGACGACGCCCGAACCGGAGGCCGCGGGGCCGACGACGGCGGCGCCGGAGGCCATGCCCGAACCGACCGCGACGCCTGAATCGGAGGCGACCCCCGCGCCGGAGGCCGCGCGCCGGCCGGCGAAGCGGGCCGTCCGGCGGCGACGTGCCGCACGGACCGCGTCCTGGCCGGCCTGGGTGCTGTTCGCGGCCGGGCTCGGGCTGTACTGGATCCCGCTGCGGCACGTGCGGCTCGCTCACCTGACCGGGTACGGGCTGATCTCGGTGCTGCCGGTCGCGACCCTCGTCGGCGCGGCCCTGCTCGTCGCGGCCTTCTTCGTCACGCTGTGGCTGGGCCGCCCGCGCCGGGTGCTCCTGCTCCTGCAGCTCGTGAGCATCGTCGTCGCCCTGCACGGCCTCGCCCCGGCGCTGGAGCCGTACGCCCGGCCGGAGACGGCCTGGCAGCACTATGGATTCGTCGAGTACATCGGGCGGACGGGCAGGGCGGACTACGCGCTGGACGCGAGGTTCAGCTGGCCGGGGTTCTTCGCGTTCGTCGCCTTCGTGACCCGGGCCGCCGGACTGCGCGACCTGGAGCCCCTCCTGCACTGGGCGCCGGTCGCCGCGCAGCTGCTGTACCTCGCGCCGCTGTACCTCATCCTGCGGGTCATGCGCGCGAACTGGCGCGCGTGCTGGTTCGCGGCGTGGCTGTTCGTCGTGGCGGACTGGGTCGGGCAGGACTACTTCAGCCCCCAGGGCTTCACCTACCTGTTCTATCTGCTGTTCATGGGGGTGCTGCTGAACTGGTTCCGCCCGCCGGTGCGGCCCGCCGCGTGGCTGCCCCGGAAGAGCCGGGTGCGGACGTTCGTCCGCGGGCCGATGGCGTCCGGCGAGCGGCCGCCGGTCGACGTCCCCGTCGGTACGCGCACCGCCCTCGTGCTGCTCCTCGTGGTGATCTTCGCGGTGACCACCGCGAGCCATCAGCTCACGCCCTTCGTGACCCTGTTCACCTGCGCCGCGCTGGTGGTCGTCCGCCGGAGCACGGCACGGGGTCTGCCGATCCTGCTCGCCGTGATGGTCGCCGGCTGGGTCGGTTTCATGGCGACGGCCTACTGGGCCGGACACATCGGCGACCTGTTCTCCGGCGTGGGCGCGCTGCTGTCCAACCTGACCGGCGGGGTCGCCGGCCGGGTGAGCAACGGCAGCCAGAGCCTGGCGACGATCCAGCTGGTGCGGATCCTCATCGCCGCCGTGCTCATGCTCCTCGCGGTGTCCGGGGCGGTACGGCGGCGGCTGCGCCGCCACGACGACCGGGTCGCGCTGGTCCTGCTGGCGGCGCCCTTCCTCGCCGCGGGCCTGCAGAACTACGGCGGCGAGATCGCCCTGCGGGTGTACTTCTTCGTCCTCCCCGGCGCCTGTCTTCTGGCGGCGTACCTGTTCTTCCCGACGACGTTCACGGCGACGCGCCGTACCCTCGCGGTCTGCGCCGCCGCCGTCTGCGGGTTCCTGCTGGCGGGCGGCTTCCTGTTCGTCAGGTTCGGCAATGAGACGTTCGAGCAGGTACGCCCGGGCGAGGTGCGGGCCTTCGAGGCGATGCTGCGGCAGAGCCCGACCGGCGTGATCAATGTCGTATGGCAGGCGGATCCGCGCGACGACGCGGGCTACTTCCCGATGATGCCGTGGGGCGAGCGGTCGATGGAGCGCTTCGACTACACGGCCGTGCGCGCTCCGGCGAATCCGGCCGACATCTCCGGGATCCTCACGGCGCTGCGCGAGCGACCCGGCGGCTACTTCATCACCACCCGGGCCAACGAGGCGTACAACCACTACAACTACGGCCTGCCCGCCGGGTACGCCGACCGGATGCGAGCCACGCTGGCCGCCGCGCCGCAGCTGCGTCCGGTCTTCCGCGACGGTGACGCCACCGTCTACGCACTGCGGACGCCGCCGCCCGGCTCGCCGCCCGCCCCGGTGGCGGCGGGCCGCCTCCGGTTCGGCTCGACGAGCTGGACCCCCCTCGGCCTCGTCGTTCTCCCCCTGCTGATCGTGCTCCTGGTCGCGCGGGAGGTCGTGCGCCTGCGGATCCCGCCCGGCGAGGAACGACGACTCCGGCTATTCACCCCATGGATCGTTATTCTCGTCATCACCCTCGCAGCCGTCATTATCGAGCGCTTTCTGACATTGGGGTCGTGATGCGCAGGCGACGGATTTTTGCGACATCTAGCGTATTCCTCATCGGCGGCCTGATCGCCCTCGCCCTGTTCCTGCCGGACGCGCCACCGGCCGCCGACGCGCTGGTACCGGTATTCGCCTTCGTGGCGCCGGCCTTCTGCACGGCCCTGCTGCTCACCGGGCTCGATCCGGTGGCGCGGAGCATTTTGTCCGGTGCCGCCGCGATCGCCCTGAACGTCGCCGTCGCCGAGGTGATGCTGGCCTGCTCGATCTGGTCGCCACGCGGCGGGCTGATGGCCATCGCGGTGGGCTGTATACCCCTTTTCACCCTGGCCGTCGTACGTCGCCGGAATAACCGGGATTCCAGGGAAATGCGGATGACGGGGCCGGACGGCTCCGATGACGACGACGAGTCCTGGGCCTTCGACCGCTGACGACGGTGTCCCAGGGCGTAGGCATGGGGTCCTGAACTTAGTGCCGAGGCGGCGTGTCGTCGTCGGCGACACACCGTACGGGGCGGACTCCGGAAGCAGATCCGGGCTCGACCTGAGGATTTCCTCACGCATTTCGAGGCTGATGTCGATCTAGGCGGGGTAGCGACCGTTAAGTCCGGTTTTTTGGATTCGGTCTTTATTGCCATCTTACCCGGGTCTTAGCTCCGCGAGAAAGTGCGCGGGAATGTTACAAACAACGGCGTCCACCCGAAACACGGGGAGCAGCGCCGTTTCGTGAAGGCCATCGCGCCATTCCGACATAAGGAGACCGACGTGCTGAAGAAGACGTTCGCCATCAGCGGCCTGGCAATCGCCGCTGCCGCAGGTGCGATTCTCACCAGTTCGCCGTCGTCCGCCCAGGTTCAGACCGGGGGCGGCGGCTGGTGGAGCAGCCACAACTTCCGCTTCAGGTCGCACCACCGCAACTTCAACGCGAATGAGAACGAGTTGTTCAACCGCATCCGCGTGCGGATCCGGAACCGGAACAACAACATCGCGATCGCGCGCAACGACCAGGCCCAGGCCCAGCGCGAGAACCAGCGGCAGCTTGAGCGCCAGCGGCAGCGGCAGTTCCAGTTCGACCCGCCCGCGAACGGGGCGCGGCCCGGCGCCGTACCGGGCGCCGCACCGGCCGCCCCTGGCGCCCCCGGCGCCTGAGCCCAGCGGGGTCTGATCCTGGGCGGTGAACGCCGGCATCACACGACGATGGCTCGACGAGCCACGCGGTGACGGCCGCCTACCCGTCCGGTCCGGAATGGGCGCCGGAGATACCGCTCCGGCGCCCTTCTCCCAGACGACGAAAGGAGATCGGCGTGCTGAAAATGAAAAGCGCCTCTCTCGGCTTGGTGGCGTCCGCAGTCGCCGGCGTCTTGCTGACGGGTTCGCCGGCGAACGCCCAGGCCGACCTGGCCGGCTGGCATCACCACAGCTCTCATCGCATCTTCCACAGTCACCGGCACATTGCGCTGAACCACAACCGTCCGCGCATCTTCATCCGGATCTTCATCTACAACCGCAACAACAACATCGCGATCGCCCGGAACGAACAGGCCCAGGCGCAGCGCGAGCGGCAGCGGCAACGGCAGCTCGAGCGGCAGCGGCAACGGCAGTTCGAGGACCCAGGCACGGCCACGAGGAGCCCCGGTGCGCCGGGCGCCGCGAGCGCTCCCTTGACGTCGTCGAGCGCTCCCTCGACCACGTCGAGCGCTCCCTCGACCACGTCGGCCACGCCGACCGTCCAGGCGGCCCGTCCGCAGATGGCCGGTGCGCCGAGCGCCGTCCGGGAGCAGGCACCCGGGACCGCTCCGAGGCAGAGCGCGAGCTCCAATCAGGACTCCGCGGCCGATTCGTGGCAGACGCCCTGACGACTCGCAACACCATCCGATTCAGCACTGACAGGAGATTGAGATGTCGAAGAAGACGTACACGCTGGGCGGTCTCGTGATCGCCGCGGCTGCGGGCGTGCTCCTCAGCGGCTCGCCGGCGTCCGCCACGCCCACCTGGGGCGGCTGGGGCGGCGGGGGCCACTCGAGCCGCTTCGGGGCCTTCCACCGGCACAGCAACTTCAACGCGAATGAGAACGAGCTGTTCAACCGCATCCGCATCCGGATCCGGAACCGCAACAACAACATCGCGATCGCCCGGAACGACCAGGCCCAGGCCCAGCGCGAGAACCAGCAGCAGCGCGAGCAACAGCGCCAGCGGCAGTTCCAGTTCGACCCGCCCACCCGCGGGCCTGGGGCCCCTGGCGCGCCCGGCATGTGAGCTGACGCCGGCGTCCAGCGACGCAGGCACGTCGACGACTCGGACCGATGGCGTGCGGTGAACGACCGAATCTTTTGACCACAATAAGCGGCCTTTTCGGACAAATCATGGCATTAGCCACTAGGTAAAGAGTCGCCGACAGAACGACCAGCCCCAGGGCAGGAGTGATTACTCCTGCCCTGGGGTTTCGTCGTTTTATAAGCACCTTACTGCTCGATTGCCATGTCAACAGCGTTGTCGGGAAAGTACGCCTATGGCGCTCAAAACGGGCGCTGCTGGCCATCGAGCCATTTCCGGCAACAAGGAGTTGACGTGCTTAAGAAGACAAGCGCCGCCGGCGGTCTGGTCGTCGCTACCACCGCGGCCGGCCTCCTGCTCACGGGTTCGCCTGCCTCCGCCCAGGTTCCCACGTGGCACGGGCATCGCCACCACGTCCGCGTGAGCGCCCACAACCGCAACAAGAACGTCAACGTGAACAGAAACCGGATCATCGTCCGGGTCCGCGTCCACAACCGCAACAACAACATCGCGGTCGCCCGCAACGATGGTTTCCGCTTCCGCTTCCGCCGCCACCGCTTCTTCGACCGGGACCGGGACTGCTGCTTCCGCAACAACCGGTTCCGTGACGGCGACGGCGACGACGGCCTCCTCGGCCGCGGCCGGTTCTTCGACGGCGGCCGGCGTGACGGTGCCCGGGCCATCATCCGCGGCGACGACGTGTTCGCCCGCGCCGGTGACGCCCTCGCGTTCGTCGACTGACCAAGAACAGCCCGATACGTCGCCGAACTGCTAGCGACGGCGACGGTCGGCATCGGGATAGCCGTCACCTGAGCCGCACGGGTTGACAGTTCACCGCACGGGGCGCCGGAGTGGCCACTCCGGCGCCCCTTCCCACTCCGACCCTCATTCGCGACCGGCTCCGAAAGGGCCCGTTCAGTGGAAGGAGTTCGATGTGCTGACAAAGAAGAGCGCCGCCCTCGCCCTGGTGAGCGCGGCGACCGCAGGCGTACTGTTCGCGGGAACGCCCGCAGAGGCCCAGCCGGTACCCGCCAGAGGCGGCGTCACCAGCGCTCAGAGTGGCCTGACGAGCGGCCCGGCTCAGACCGCCGCCGGGAGCACCGTGGTGCCGAGCGATCACAACCGTCGCCGCCACTTCCGGCGCCACCGCTTCCGGCACCGCCACTTCCGCCGTCACTTCCGTCGTCACCACCGACGTTGGTGGCGGCATCACCGTTATCACCGGCCCTGGTGGTGGCGGCATCACCGGCACCACTACTACCGCCATCACTACCGGCCGTACTACCGTCATCACTTCCGGCCGTACTACCGCCACCACTTCCGGCCCTTCCACCGCCGCCACTTCCGGCCGTTCCACCGCCGCCACTTCCGGCACTTCCGGCATGGTGGCATGGGGTTCCGCCCGTTCCACCGCTTCGGGCACGGTGGCATGGGGTTCCGCCCGTCTCACCGCTTCGGGCATGCCAGGCGCTGAGCGCGACACGTGAACGACGATCGCCGGGCCGCTACCGAGATAGCCAGCGGACCTCGTACGGAGCGAGAGTGAGTTCGGCTCCACCGACCCGCGTACGGACCCGGCGGTCGCTCACGTTGACGACGACCGCCTCGTGCCGCTGGGCGAGCACCCGGACGTGTGTGTCGGTCGGCCGCACGTCGAGCAGTTCCGTACCGGCGGGGAACCAGCGGGCGAAGTTCTGGAGGAGGGTGAGCATGCCCCCGGGCGCACCGCCCGTGCTCACCAGCGTGCTGATCCACAGACAGCCCTGGCAGCGAGCGTCCTGGGCCTCGTTGTTCCAGTACAGGACGGTGCTGACGCCGGTCCGGGCGAACTCGATGAGCGCCGCCGCGTTGATGGCGATGCGCTTGTTCTCGGCCCACGGAAGGCTCTGCGGCTCGACGTAGAACTCGCTCCACCAGATCGGCAGCGTCGTCTTCGACCGCAGCCACTCGTCGATCGCGGTGAGCTTGCCCAGCGCGGTCACCTCGTCGGGGTAGACGTCGCGGTCGTCGCTGGCCGTCGGCCCGTCCACCGCGATGAAGTCGGCGCCGTGCTTGTGGGCCAGCCAGTAGTCGACGGCGTCGATGACGCGCTGGTCGACGCTCCCCCACGGGCCGCGTACCGACGACTGATGGCCTTGGACGAAGCTGTACATCGGGATGTACGGACCACCGACCTGGATGCGCGGGTCGACCGCCTTAACGGCGTCGTAGACCGCGTTGTAGAAGTCGGTGAAGTCCTCGTACCTCCAGCGGTCGGCCGTCGTGTCGAAGAAGCCCTTGAGCTCGTTCCAGACCTGGAAGTGGCGCACGTCCGGGTAGCGCCGCGCGACCGCGGCGGCCAGTGCGGCGTAGTCGCGGTAGTGGTCGGGCGTCGGGGCGACCTCCAGTTTGCTCCAGTCCGTCGCGCCCGGCCGACCGCCCTTCATCCAGTCGGGCGCGCAGCACAGGGTGATCACTGGAACGCCGTGGGTCTTCCGTATGAAGGCGATCCGCTGGTCGAGCGAGCGGAAGTCGAAGACGCCGGGAGACGGCTCCGGGTTGCCCGCTCCCCACCCCATGATGTGCTGGTTCTGCACGACGGGCTGCCGCGCGATCGTGGTCGCGGCGGTGCCGCTGGCGGGTCCCGTGTCGGCGCTGTAGTCCGTGTGCGTGAAACCCCATGCCGGCCAGTCCGTCATCCCGCGGGCCCCGACGACGCCGACCGGTCGCGCCTCCGGCCGGTCGTTCGAGGACGCCGCGCGCCGGACCGCGAAGCCGAGGGTCGCGATCAACGCCGCGGCGACGGTGACGCAGAGGATCAGCATGGGCGGGCGCATGCGAAGGACCACGACGATTCGCCTCAGATCTCGTACGGCAGCCGCTTGATGCCGTTGTCGAAGCCGGAGAGCAGCGGCTCCGGCTCGCCGGTCGCCCTGATGCCGGGCACGCGGGTGAAGAGCTCCCGGAACATCGCGGTGAGCTCCCGCCGGGCGAGATTGGCGCCCAGGCAGAGGTGCGGTCCTGGGCCGCCGAACCCGACGTGCGGGTTGGGATCCCGGCGGATGTCGAAGACGTCCGGGTCCGCGAACACGTTCTCGTCCCGGTTGGCCGACAGGTAGAACAGCACCACCTTGTCGCCTTCGCGGTAGGACTGGCCGTTCATCTCGTAGTCGCAGGTCAGCGTGCGCCGGAACTGAATGATCGGCGAGACGTACCGGACGATCTCCTCGATCGCCCCGCCGATCCGGCCGTCGAAGTCCGCCATGAGCAGCGCCCGCTGACCCGGATGGTCGGTGAACAGTTTCAGCCCGTGCGCGAGGGCGTTCCGGGTCGTCTCGTTCCCGGCGACGAGCAGCAGGTCGAAGAACGCGCCCAGCTCGCGCAGCGACAGCCGCTCGCCGTCGACGTCCGCGTTCACGAGCGCCGACACCAGGTCATCGGCCGGTCTGCGGCGGCGCTCCCGGCCCAGGCGCGCGACCAGGCGGTGCAGGACGATGATGGCCTTGAGGTTGCCGGCGAGGAGGCGGAGCGTACGGAGCCGTACGACGTCTCCCCGGACCCCGGAGTACTCCGTCATGGCGTCCACGCAGGCGGCGACCTTCGCGTGGTCCCGCTCGGGGATGCCCATCATCGCGGAGATCACCCGGATCGGCAGGCGGGCGGCGACGTCGGCCACGAAGTCGCCCGAGCCACGCTCGAGGACGTCGTCGACGATCGCCGTGGCCGTGGCGGCGATGTGCTCGTCGATGCGCTCCAGCCGACGTGGGGTGAAGGCGCGCGAGACGATCCGCCGGAGCCGGGCGTGCCGCGGATCGTCCATGTTGACCATGGGCCGCCCGAAGAGCAGGACGATCCACGGCGGCGGCTCGGGCGAGGTCGCGGCGGGCTCGCTGCTGAACACCTTCGCGTTGCGGCCGGCGTGTACGACGTCGGCGTGGCGGACGAGCGCGTAGAAGCCCCGGCCCGAGCGGACGAAGGGCACCCGCTGTTCCGTGACGAAGACGGGACGGTCGCGGGCCCGCAGCCGGGCGAATGCCGCCGACCGCTCCTCGGCGGGACGGGCCCAGAAGTCCAGTCCCGCGAGGTCGATATCGTGCTGCTCTGCCCGGGTTCGCGCGCCCATGAGGCCCCCATCGCGGTTCACGTGCCACCTGACGCTAACCCGCGAAAGCGGAATTTTGGGCCCGGCGGCCGGATCGCGCCACCGCCGGTGGGCTGGAATTTCTCGGCCTTACGGTTACCTGTGGAAATTCGCCGGAATTGCTCCATTTTCGCCGGATACAGGCGGCCCGCGTCGGGTTCAGTGATACACGCAGACGTAGTCGACCTGAAGGGTCGAGGTCTTCCAGGCGGACACCGGCTTCCCCGCCGCTCCGCCGACCGCGTGGCGATCGTTGCGTCCCGGGGGTTCGGGGAGACTCGGGCCCCGCTCGGTACGGTTGGCGGGACTCTACTCCTCGTACGCATGAAGGTGGTCGTGGTTGACTTCCTTCCCCTCCTCAAGAAAGGGGATTCCCGTCGGCCTTGTGGCCGATCCGGCTTACGCCGGGCGCCTCGCGGCGCGGGTTTCCTGGTTCAGCACCGAATGCGGAAGGGAGGACCCTTGCCGTCTTACACCAGCTCCACAGGCATCACCAGGGTTGTCCCTGGCTACGGCTCGACCAGCCGCAAGTATGTTCTTGGCCGCGTTGATGTCCCGGTCGTGCCGGGTGCGGCAGCCCGGACACGTCCAGTGCCGGGTGGAAAGACTCAGCTTGGTGAGCAGGTGCCCGCAGGCCGAGCAGGTCTTGGAGGAGGGGTACCAGCGGTCGATCACGATGAGGGTGCGTCCAGCGCGTTCGGCCTTGTACTCCAACTGCCGCCGAAACTCCCCCCACCCCGCATCACTGATCGCCCTCGCCAGCGCGTGATTCTTGACCATGTTCTTGATCGCGAGGTCTTCGATGACGATGGTGTCGGCCCGGCGGATCAGGTTGGTGCTGGTGCGGTGCAGGAAGTCGGCGCGGGCGTTGCGGACCTTGCGGTGGGCGCGGGCGACCTTGGTCTTGGCTTTGCGCCGGTTCATGCTGCCGCGTTGGCAGCGGGCCATGCGCCGCTGGTAGCGGGCGAGGTTGCGGGCCTTGCGCTCCAGATGCCGGGGGTTGGCGATGCGTTCGCCATCCGAGGTGACCGCGAAGTCCTTGATGCCGAGATCGACTCCGATGGCGTGCCCGGCGGTCTCCAGGGGGTCGGGGGCGTCGGTGTCGATGGCGAACGTGACGTACCAGCAGCCGTCCGGATCCCGGGAGATGACGACCATGGTCGGGTTGAGCGTGGCGGGGTCGACGTCGTCGAAGGACCACACGAATCTCAGTGGCGTGGTGGTCTTGGCCATGAACAGCTCGCCGTTCTTCATGCGGAACGCCGAGCGGGTGTAGTGCGCGGTCTGACGCGAGCTGCGGGTCTTGAAACGCGGGTACTTCGCCCGGCCGGCGAAGAAGTTCGCAAACGCCGCGTGCTGATGCCGCAGCGTCTGCTGCAGCGGAACCGAAGACACCTCCGAGAGAAACGCCAGATCCTCGGTCTTCTTCCACCCGGTCAACGTCGCATCGGTCTGCTTGTAGGAGGTCCTCTCGCCCCGCTCGTGATACGCCGCATGACGCTCGGCGAGGGTCATGTTCCACACCAGGCGCACACACCCGAACGTGCGGCTGAACACCGCCGCTTGTTCGGGGTCCGGGTAGGCCCGGCACTTGTACGCCGTCCGCATGACCGTCACCTTACGCATCACATGCAGACCTGTAAGGCGATTGGCAGAATGTCGGTGAACTCCGTTCCAGGACAGTCCCGCCTACGCCGGGACTGTCCTGGCGGAGTCCGAATCCCTCCCCGGCAGGAAGGCCGGGACATCCTTCGGAGAACTAGGTGAACGAGCTACATCTGGCCGAGCAGATGGCCAAGGTGCGGACCCGGGCACGGCCGTGGCGTTCGATCATCGCCGCGGCGCTGGCCGTGCTCGCGGTGGCCGGGTCGGTCCTCGCCCGGCAGCAGACCCGGACCCCCGGTCAGCGGCTGCCGTGGCAGCTGGCCGCCGCCGGCTGTGCGGTGGTGTTCTGCCTGCTGGCCTTCTCCGCGACGCTCGGGCTGTCCGGCCGGGTGCGAGACCTCATGCTGCCCCGCATCGGCACCAGCCACGCCACGATGGTGCGGCTCGTCCTGGTCCTGGTCGGCGGCCTGACCACTCTCGTGCTCACCCTGCAGCTCTTCGGCCTGCCCGTCGGGCAGCTCGTGCTCGGCGGCGCACTGACCGGCGTACTCGTCGGGATCGCGGCCCAGCAGACCCTCGCCAACCTCTTCGCCGGCATCATCCTGCTGCTGTCCAGGCCGTTCGTCGTCGGCGAGGAGATACGGCTGTCGTCCGGCCCCCTGGGCGGGGAGTTCCAGGGCACGGTCATGGAGGTCGGCCTGACGTACGTCCGGCTCAAGGCCGACGACGGTGAGTTCCACCTGCCGAACGCCCAGGTCCTCTCCGCGGCCGTCGGGCCACCGACCGCCGCCGAACCCGACACGACGGTGGCCCCGGGCGCCGCGGCCGACCCGGGCCCCGCCACCGGCGCGGTGGTGGGAGCGGAGGCCGTGGCCGGAGCGGAGGCCGGGGCACGGGCGAGTGCGGAGGGCGAGGCGCAGGGTCATGGCGGAGGGCCGGCCACCGCACGGTGACCGGCCCTCGCGAACGTGACTCAGCGGCGCACGTCGAGCGCTGGGTGAGCGTGACTCAGCGGCGCAGGTCGAGCGCTCGGGTGAGCGTGACTCAGCGGCGTACGTCGAGCGCTCGGGTGAGCGTGCCGAACAGGTCGGTCTGGTCGGTGACCCCGACGACGTTCGCGGCCTGCGGGCCCTGAGCGGCGATCCGGACCTCGGTGCCGGTGTGCTCCTGCGACTGGCCCGGGGTGTTGGTCGCGTAGTTGATCTTCATGTTGCTGCCGTCCGCGGTGATCAGCGTCGCCGTCTGGCCGGGGCTCTGGGCCTCGAGCGGGATGATCTGGCTGGTGTGCCCGTGGTCGGCCGTGACGACCACGAGGGTGTCCTTGTGGTGGCGGGCGTAGTCGAGTGAAGCCTGCACCGCCCGGTCGAACTCGACGTTCTCCCCGATCTGGCCGCACGGGTTCGCGGCGTGGTCCTGCTTGTCGATCGAGGCGCCCTCGATCTGCAGGAAGAAGCCCTTCTTACCCTTCTTCGACTGCGCGTCGAGGAGGCCGATCGCCTTGTTGGCGAGGTCGCGCAGGTGCGGGCCGCTGAACTGCGCGTTCGGCGTGCACTTGGCGGGGTCGGTACCGCCGACCTTGGCGAGCGGACCGGTCCACTCCAGCGGCATGTTGCCGTCGGCGAACAGCCCGAGCACCTTCTTGTCCGGCTTCGCGGCGGCGAGGCCGGCGGCGTCGGTGACGACGTTGTAGCCCGCGGCGGCGGCCTGGTCGAGGACGGTCTTGCCCTTGAACGACCCGGCCTTGACCGTCTGCGCGAAGCGGGCCTTGCCGCCGCCGAAGTAGACGTCGGCGCCGGTCTGCACCTGCTGCTCGGCGATCGAGCCCGGCCCGCCGTTCACCTTGTCCTCCTGCGGGCACTTGGCCATGTCGGCCGGGCCCTGGCAGGACCGGTCGGCGACGTGCGCGGCCAGGACCGCCGGGGTCGCGTCGCCCAGCTCCGCCGTGCTGACGTCGCCGGTACGGAACCCGGCCTTCTTGGCCAGCTCCAGGACGGTCGCCTGCGGCTTGCCGTCGGGCGTCACCGAGATCGCGCCGTTGTAGGACTTGCGCCCGGTGGCCCAGCCGGTCCCGCTGGCGGCGGAGTCGGTGACGTAATCCGGCTTGCTCGGGTCGCTCTTGTTCACGGCGTACGTGGTGTACTCGCCGGTCAGCGGCAAGGTGTCAATGGCCAGCCGCCCGGCGGCGCCCTTGGCGTAGTTGCGGGCGATCGTGATCTCCGAGTCACCCATGCCGTCGCCGATGAGCAGGATGACGTTCCGGGCCTTGCCGCCCTTGATCGCGGAACGGACGGCGTCGGTACGGTCGCCGCCCGACGCGAAGGTCGGCATGGCCGCCGCGGTCAGCGCACCGACGGCCAGCGCCGCGATGGCACCCCGGCGGATCAGCCTCGACGATGAGGTCATGTAACGGTCTCCCTTAAGCAAATAAATCGCAAAGCCGCTGCTTGCGAGGGATACGCCATCAGGCCGGGATGGCACCACAGGCCGCGTAGAGTGACGCACGGATGAACGGCAGGCGAAATCCCCTGGCCACCGCGAGGGTTGCCAGGCCGAGATCACCAGCGGCGTTCACACCGGTGAACGGACCGAGACCACCAGCAGCGTCCACGCCGGGCCGGACCGGGACCGCCAGCGGCGTCCATGCCGGGCCAGGCCGAGACCGCCGGCGGCGTCCATGCCGGGCCAGGCCGAGACCGCCGGCGGCGTCCATGCCGAGGCCGGGCCGAGACCGTCGGCGGCGTCTACGCCAGGGGACGAATCAAGAGCACAAGCGGCATCCACGTCGGTGAACGGCCGGAGACGCCGTACCGGGAAGCAGACCGCTGATCAGCGCCCCCGCGTCCCGTCGGTGCCGGGTCAGTGATGCTTACCGTGCTTCTTCTTCCGGTGCGTTTCGGGGCGTTTGGAGTGTTTTGGCTGAGCGCGCTTGTGGGGGGTGGGCTTCCGGGCGGTGGACGACGGGTGCGAGACCACGGGAGCGGCCGGCGCCGAGGACGACGGGGTCGCCGGGCCGTGCGGACTCGTCGGCCGGGCGAACCATCCCACTCCCCCGGCCAGCAACGCGATCGCCAGACCGCCGACCGCCAAGGGAAGTGCCCGGCGGTGCCGGGCCGGCTCGTCGGGCACCGGTACGGACAGGACCTGTGTCGCGCCGCCGACCGGATGCCCCGGCCCACCGACGGGGTGCATGGGCCCGGCCGGATCCCCCGGTCCGCCGTACGGCCCCATCCCCGGGGGCGGTGCCGCCGCGGGCGGCATCGAAACGCCGTCCAGCCGGGTTCCGCCCGCCACCGTCACCCCGGGGTCGGCTCGCAGCCGGGCGGCCCGGTCGGCGACGGACACCGCGTCGGCGGGTCGCATCGCCGGGTCCTTCGTCGTCAGTGCGAGGACGAGGTCGCGGACACCGGACGGGACGGACGGAGGCAGGGCGGGGAGGGGGGTGTCGCGGTGCGCGAGCAGCACGGCGGTCGGCGGCCCCTCGAACGGCGGCCGTCCGGTGAGCATCTCGTACGCGATGACGCCCAGCGCGTACAGGTCGGTGGCCGCCGTCGCCTGCTTGCCCACGGCCTGCTCGGGCGCCAGGTACAGCGGCGTGCCCATGAGCATGCCGGTCCGGGTCAGCGGGATGGCGTCCACGGCGCGGGCGATGCCGAAGTCGGTGATCTTGATGGAGCCGTCGCGGCCGACCAGGAGGTTCCCGGGCTTGACGTCACGGTGCACGAGCCCGGTGACGTGCGCCACGGCCAGGGCGGCCGCCGCCGAGCCGATGACCTCGAGCACGCGGTCGAGGTCCATCGGCGCGTCCCGGGCGATCGACGCCGCGAGGGACTCGCCCTCCACGTACTCCATGACGAGGTACGGCGGCTCGTCGCCCCGGCCCTCGTCGTAGTCGAAGACCTGGGCGATGCCGGGGTGGGACAGGGCGGCGGCGTTCTGCGCCTCCAGGCGGAACCGGTGGCGGAACTCGTCGCTGTCGGCGTACTCGCCGCGCAGGAGCTTGACCGCGACCGGGCGACCGAGTGCGGTGTCCTCGGCGCGCCAGACCTCGCCCTGCCCACCGACGGCGATGCGCTCGACCAGCCGGTAGCGGTCGCCGAGGACCGTGCTGGGGCCGAATGTCATAGTCATCGTTCGCGCCACGATACAGACACAGACCACCATGAATCACGCGGTCGAGTCCAGGCGAGGGGCATCAAGGCGTGTCGCCCGTGGTCACCGGCGGCCCGTCGTTTTCGCCCTGACGGCGTCCGCGACGGTCGTCGCCGGCGTATCCCTGGCCACGACGGTTCCCCGAACGCGCGTCAGGGGCGTCCCGATCGTACGGGGCGCCCCTGACGTGTGCCGGGAAGCCCGGCGATCTTTCGTCCGACTTGTTCCGAGGGCACGAGTTGGGGACCCCGCCCTCGGATTTGCGCTTGCGAGGACGACGTTAGCGACGGTGGTGCCGGGAGTTCCTGAGTACCGGCGACTCATCCTCCGGCGGGCCGACGCGCGCCGATTGAGTCGCCGAGACCGCGCGAATGAGCAGACGGACGCCGGGCGGGGCGGTGACCTCGCCGGAAGAATGACCCGACGCCTCGCCGTAAACGTTAGTGATCCTCACTAAGCCGCGCTTGAGCCGCAGGACCTAATTCCGGCTGGGACTCCGGGTCCCCCGCCTAAGTGCGGGGCGCGCGTCAGCCGAGTGCGCTCAGGTCCAGTTCGCTCAGCTCGCTGCGCGAGCCGACGCCGAGCTTGGGGAACGCCCGGTACAGGTGGTTGCCGACCGTGCGCGGGCTCAGGAACAGCTGGGCGCCGATCTCCCGGTTCGACAGGCCCGCCGCCGCCAGCCGTACGACCTGGCTCTCCTGTGGGCTGAGCAGGCCGGCCGGGCCGGGGGTCGCGGAGACGGCGTCCTCGCCGGAGGCGCGAAGCTCGGCGCGGGCGCGCTCGACCCACGGCGCGGCACCGAGGTGGTCGAACATCTCGAAGGCCGCGCGGAGGTGTTCGCGTGCCTCGGCGCGGCGCCGCTTCCGGCGGAGCCACTCCCCGTAGAGGAGTTCGGCGCGGGCGTGCTGGAAGGGCTGGTCGGGGATCACCTCATGCGCGTAGAGGCGCACCGCCTCCGCGTAGTACCGCTCGGCCTCGTCGTCCGGGGCGAGGAGTGCCCGGCACCGGGCCACCACCGCCGCGGACCACGGTCGCCCGATCGCGGTGGCCCAGCGGTCGAGCCGGTACATCGGTTCCTCGGCGAGATCCGGCCGTCCGGCGCGGGCCGCCGCCTCGATCACCTCGGGGGCGGCGTACAGCGCGACGGTCTGGTGCCGGCGGCCTCCGTTCCAGATCAGGGCGAGCCGTTCGAGGGCCGGCGACGTGCGGCGGCGGCCGAGGTGCAGCAGGCCCGACGCCCATGACGCCATCACCCGGCCGGCCTCGCCCGCCCCGTCGGCGCCCCGGACCAGCCGGTCGCAGAGCTCGTCGTCGCCCTTGATCGCCGCCAGCCAGGCCACGACGCCGCCGAGGTACTCGACACGGTGGGCCTGCCCGGTGTCGCGCGCGACGTCCAGCGCCTCGGCGGCGGCCGAGGCGGCCTCGTCGAGGCGGCTGCGCAACATGTGGGACTGGGCGAGCAGTGCGAGCGCCTGCGGCAGTACTCCTATCAGGCCGTGTTCGCGGCAGTGGGTGACGGCCGCGGCCGCCAGTTCGGCGGCGGTCACCTCGTCGCCCGCCATGAGGCTCAGGGACACGGCGAGCAGGCGCTGGTCCATGTTGTCGTCGGGCGCCGCGCGCAGGGACGCGACCGCGTCCCGGACCGGGCCGAGGTCGTCGACGACCTCGTCCGCCAGCACGGCCGCCACCGTGCTCATGCCGCGCGCGACCGTGTCCTCGCCGACCTCCCGTAGGCCGTCGACGACGGCCTGGGCGAGTTCGGCGTCGCCGGCGAACGACGCGTTCCGGCCGGCCTGATGCAGCATGTGGGCGGCGCCCGTCGCGTCGAAGGCCGCGAGCCGCCGGGCACCCTCGACCATGATGCGCCCGGCGCAGCCCAGAGACCCCCGCTCGAATTCGACCGAGGCGCGAACGCGGTCGATGCGTGCGCGGGGCCTCGGGTCGTCGGCGAACGGCAGGGCCTGGTCGGCCAGGGCCGTCGCCCGGCCGAACTGCCCGGCCTGGACCGCGAGTTCCGCGGCGGCGGACAGCCGGCAGGCCGCGAGGCGAGGGTCCGAGGTGAGTTCAGCGGCGCGTTCGTACGCCGCGGACGCCACTGCCGCGCCCTGGCGCTTCTGCGCCCGGCGGGCGACGCTCTCCAGTTCGTCGGCGACCTGGTCGTCCGGCCTGGTCGCGGCGGCGGCCAGATGCCACGCCCGCCGGTCGGCGTCCTCGGCCCGCTCCAGGACGGCGGCGATCGCCCGGTGCGCGGCGACCCGCCGGGCGTACGGCGCGCACTGGTAGGCGGCCGCCCGGATCAGCGGGTGCCGGAAGGCCACCGCCGTCGCCGACACGTGGAGCAGGCCGGCCCGCTCCACCGCCTCGAGGTCGGCGGGGGTGGCGCCGAGCCGCTCGGCCGCGCCCAGCACCACCGCGACGTCTCCGGTGTCGTCCGCGGCGGCGACGAGCAGCATGTCCCGCGCCGCCTCGGGGAAGCCGTTGATCTGCCGCTGGAACGCCTCCTCCACCCGGCTCGACGGGGGCGCCCCGTCGACCGCGACGGCGAGGGGTCCCAGCCGGCCGGATCGCTGGTCGGGGGTGAGCATGTTCGGCAGTTCGATGAGCGCGAGCGGGTTGCCGGCCGCCTCCTGGAGAAGGCGCTGACGGACCTGCGGGCCCAGGTCCCCGGCGTATTGGGCGAGCAGGTCCTCGGCCGCCTGCGGGGTGAGCCGGCCGAGCCGCAGCTCCGGAATGTCGGCGCCGGTCAGCGCGGGCGCGTCGTCCCGTACGGCGAAGATCATCGCGACGGCGTCGGCCTCCAGACGCCGTGCGGCGAACGTCAGAGCGTCGGTCGAGGCACCGTCGAGCCACTGCGCGTCGTCGATCAGGCAGAGGACGGGACGGTCCTCACCGAGGTCGGACAGCAGGGTCAGCACCGCGAAGCCGATGAGGAACCGGTCGCGGATCGACGCCTCGCCGAGCCCGAACGCGCTGCGCAGCGCCTCGGCCTGCGTGGGAGGCAGCCGGTCGACACGGTCGAGCACGGGCCGCAGGAGGAGCTGCAGGGCGGCGAACGGGAGCTCGCTCTCCGACTCGACCGCGCGTACCTGGAGCACCCGCATCCGGGTCGCCTCGGCGGCGGCCTGCGTCAACAGGACCGACTTGCCGATGCCCGCCGCGCCGCGCAGGACCAGCGCCCCGCTTCGGCCGGATCGGGCCGAGTCCAAGAGTCGCGAGATCTCCCGCTGCTCGCCCGAACGTCCGTACAGCATCGACCTCTCCCGGCAGTGGCGCGCCCATGGACTCAAAGGTCACGGCCGTTGCTGTGATCTTAACGATCAGTCATAGGAAATGGTGCGATTTCGCCTCATACAGCTGATCTCGATGACTCAATCGGAACCTACGGCGATACTCAAGCCGAGTGCGGCGGCCATCGCCCGCGACTTCACCAGCGTCTCTTCGAACTCCGCAGCGGGGTCGGACGCCGCGACGATCGCACCGCCCACTCCGAAACCGACCGCCTCGGGCGTGATCACGATCGTACGGATGACCATGCCCAGGTCCGCGGCGCCGTTGAGGGAGAACCAGCCGAGCACCCCCGAGTACACGCCGCGCGGCCCCTCCTCCAGCCGATCGATGATCTCCATGGTGCGCAGCTTCGGCGCCCCGGTCATCGACCCGCCCGGGAACGCCGCCCGTACGCAGTCCACCGCCGAGACCCCCGGCCGCAACGTGCCCCGGACGGTCGACACCAGATGGTGCACCGGAGCGTACGACTCGACCGCGAACAGGCGCGGGACGTGGACCGAGCCGACCTCGCAGACGGTGCCCAGGTCGTTGCGCACCAGGTCGACGATCATCAGGTTCTCCGCCCGGTCCTTCGCGCTGTCGCGCAGTTCGCGGCGGAGCTCTGCGTCCTCCTCCGGCGTCGTGCCGCGCGGCCGCGTGCCCTTGATCGGTTTGGACTCGACCACCCGGTCGGCCCCGACGGTCAGGAAGCGTTCCGGGGAGGCGCTGAGCACCGCGACGCCCGGGAAGTCCAGCAGTGCGCCGTACGGCACGGGGCTGATCCGGCGCAGGAACCCGTACGTTCGCAGCGGATCGACGGTCACCCGCGTGACGGCCATGTTGGTCAGGCAGATCTCGTACGACTCGCCATCGCGGATCTCCTGGTGGCACTCGGCGATCCGCTTGAGGTACGCCTCCTCACCGTGCCGCAGCGCGTACGGCACGGCCGGCGCGTGACCCGGCAGGGTCGGCACTCGCCCCGGCGCGGGCACTTGGTCCGGCGCGGGCGACACGCGATCGGCTGGAGACGGTGCAACGTCAGCGGCGGACGACAGGCGATCGGCTGGGGGCGGCACGACCTCAGCTGCGAACGGCAGGCGATCAGCTGGGGGTGACACGAGGTCAGGTGCGGGCGGCCGGCGTACGCCTCCGGCGGGCAGGCGGCGGATCCGGGCCTCGGTGGCGTCGAGCCATGCGGCGGCCCGCGGGTCGTCGTCGCCCTCGCCGAGGCATAGCAGGAAGCAGGAGTCCTCCACGTGGTCGATCACGACGGCGCGGTCGGCGAAGAGCAGGGCGGCGTCGGGCGTCGGAGCCTCGTACACGGCAGCGGCACCGGTCTCGGCCTTCAGTTCGTAGCCGAGGTAGCCGACGTAGCCGAGGGCGAAGTCGAACGGCAGGCGCTCGTCCGGAGGCAGGGCGCGCTCCCGGAGCCGGGCGTCGAGGTAGTCGAGGAACGGCCCGGGGGCGAGCTCGACGGGCCGATCCGCGCGGTGCACGCGTACGGTGCGCTCACGCGTCCGGTACGTGACGAACTCCGCGAGCGGCCCGGTGCCGTCGCCCATGATCGAGAAGCGGGACCCGACGTCGGCTCCGGCCGCACCGTCCAGCCAGAAACTCCACGGACGGCCGGCGAACAGCTCGCGGTAGGCGGTCTCCGGATCAGGCGCCCGGTCGAGCCGCCGCACCTCGAGCCGGTACGGCGAAGCGGACGGAGGCGCGGCGGCGTCTCTCGAAACCGCCGCCTCAGGCCGAGGAACGGCGGCGTCCCTCGGAACGGACTCGGACCTGGACTCGGCGGCATCCACCGGAACCGATTCCGGCCTCGGCGCGGCGGCATCCACCGGAACCGGCTCGGACCTGGAGACGGCGGCATCCGCCGCAACCGATTCCGGCCTCGGCGCGGCGGCATCCATCAGACCCGGCTCCGGCCGGGGCACGGCAGCGTCCGCCGGTACGGACTCGGACCTGGATGGGGCATCCGCCGGAGCCGACTCCGGCCGGGGCGTGGCGAGGATCGCCGGGACCGGCCGGGAACCCGGCCCGGGCCGGGAAGGGTCACTGAGGTCGCGGAAGTTGGCGAGCAGTTCGCGGCCGTACTCGGTGCCGATCGACTCGGGATGGAACTGCACGCCCCACAGCGGCCGCGTCCGGTGGCGTACCCCCATGAGCACGCCGTCGGCCGTCCAGGCGACGGGCTCGAACTCCTCCGGCAGCGAGGTCACGGCCAGCGAGTGGTACCGCACGGCCGTGAACGGCGAGGGGATCCCGGTGAACACGTCCCGCCCGGTGTGGTGGATCGCGGACGGCCGGCCGTGCACGGGCTCCGGAGCGTGCTCGACCGTGCCGCCGAGCAGCTCGCACATCCCCTGATGGCCGAGGCACACGCCGAGGAGGGGCAGGTCCCACTCACGGATCGCGCGGGCGCACACCCCGAAGTCCCGCTCGCGGTCCGGACGTCCGGGGCCGGGCGAGATGACGACATTGTCGAAGTCGCGCGGGTCCAGCGTCGCCCAGTCGACATCGTTGTGCACGACCACCGGCGGCCGTCCGTTCGCCTCGGCCAGCAGGTGGAAGAGGTTAAAGGTGAAGGAGTCGAAATTATCGATCAGCAGTGTTCGCATCGAGACTCCGGAACCCCCGTTCAGTCGCATGGTATGTCGGGCGGCACCGTGGTCACCGGCGGACCACCGGCCAGCGCCTGCGTCCAGGCCGTCATCTCCCCTGTAAGCGGTTAGGACCGACGCCCCATCTCACCACCCCGTGAATGGGCTCTGAGCCTCTATCTCCGCCGATGATGCGCTGCGAGGATGCGCGATCAGTCGAGCAATTCGCCGAGTGAAAGGCCGATGATGCCGTACCTCAAGTCCGCCGCCGTGGCGATCGCCGTCGGTGCCGCCACCGTGGCCCTGTCCGCTACCTCCGCCTCGGCGGCCGTTCCGACCCAGTCCGTCGGCACGACGGCGGTGGGAGATTGGAACTGGGGCCCGTTCCACCCCGCCCCCTTCAAGAAGAGCACGGCGAGGAACGTCTACACCGTTACCAAGCCGGGCACTCTCCAGGTCGTCATGATCGCCCGGACCGGCAGCGGGAGCATCGGGATCAGGCTGGTCACCTGCAAGAGCAAGGTGGGCCTGACCAAGTGGGTGACGCTGAAGACGAAGAACCACCGGTACACCTTGAACCAGCCGCACAAGCTGGCGAAGGGCACCTGCTTCAAGGTCCAGTCCGGCCGCTCATGGGTCGACTCCGTCACCGGCTACGTCCGCGGCAACGTGAAGTGGAAGTCGACCTGATCAGGTCTCGCGGAGGATCCGCTGGAGCATCTTGACGCTCGCGTTCGGCGGCTCGGCCTCGATGACGACGCGGTTCAGGACGTGCCAGTAGTGGTCGACGTCCGTGGTCTTCGTGGCGTAGACGGCGTTGGTGAGCTGCTCGAGGTAGACGACGTCGTGGATGTCGTCCTCGGGGAAGCGCAGCAGCGTGATCGGGCCGCCGGCCGCGGCGTGGCCGCCCGCGCTGAACGGCATGACCTCGATCGTCACGTTGGGCAGCTCGGCGATCTCGAGGAGGTGCTGGAGCTGGGCCCGCATGGTCGCTGCGCCGCCGATGGGGCGGCGCAGCGCCGCCTCGTCGATGACGGCCCAGAGTTTGGGCGGGTTGGGCCGGTCGAGCAGGAGCCGCTGCCGCTTCATCCGTAGCGCGACGCGACGGTCGATGGTGGCCTCGGAGTAGTCGCCGTGGGCGAGGCGGACGACGGCCCGGGCGTAGTCGGGCGTCTGCAGCAGACCGGGAACGAACTGCACCTCGTAGGTGCGGATGACGCTGGCGGCCTGCTCCAGCCCGAGATAGTCCTCGAACCAGCGGGGGACGACGTCGGCGTACTCCCGCCACCACGGCGACGCGGTGGCCAGTTCGGCGAGAGTCAGCAGGGTCGCGCGCTCGGCCTCGTCCTCCACGCCGTAGAGGGTGAGCAGTTCGGCGACGTCGCGCTGCTTGAAACCCCGCCGTCCCAGCTCCAGGCGGCTGATCTTGGAGTGCGACGCGTGGATCGCCGCTCCGGCGCTCTGACAGGTGAGACCCTGAGCCTCGCGCAGCCGGCGCAGCTGGGCGCCGACGAGCATCCGCAGCACCGTGGGACCGGCCTGGCGGTAGGCCAGCAGAGCGCTGTCGGCCACGCCACCGCCGAGGGGGACAGTGACCATGCCGTCCTCTCCGCTCCACAGTCGTCACCGACACTGATCGCGTTCGAAGCCTCTCACGATAGCCTCGGCCGTGCGAACCGGATTGGTCGGTTTGCCCCACGGCATCCTCCCCGCGGCATCGAGGAAAGGTTTTCCCCGTGACCGACGAAGCGCCCGCATCGCAGCCCCCCGGAACCACCCCGTCGCCGCCCGACCGGCAGGCCCCTCCCGAGATCGACACGACCGTGCCGCACTCGGCCCGGATCTGGAACTACTGGCTCGGCGGGAAGGACAACTATCCCGTCGACCGCCAGGCCGGCGATGAGTTCCGGGAGGTCTTCCCGGGCATCGTCGACGCCGCCCGCGCCGTCCGGCACTTCCTCGCCCGCGCGGTCCGTCACCTGGCGGGGGAGGTCGGGATCCGGCAGTTCCTCGACATCGGCACGGGCCTGCCGACGGTGGACAACACCCACGAGATCGCCCAGCGGGTGGCCCCCGAGACACGGATCGTCTACGTCGACAACGACCCCCTCGTACTGGCGCACGCCCGCGCCCTGCTCACCAGCACGTCGGAGGGCGCCACCGACTACATCGACGCGGACGTGCGCGACCCCGACCGCATCCTGGAAGCCGCCGCCGCGACGCTGGACTTCGACCGTCCCGTGGGACTGATGCTGCTCGGCATCATGGGCCACATCGACGACCCGGAGGACCCGCACGGGATCGCACGGCGGCTCTTGGACGCCCTGCCGTCCGGCAGCTACCTGGTGCTCAACGACGGGACGAACACCGACCCGAAGCGCCGGGAGGCGCACCAGCGTTACAACAGCGGCGGCGCGATCCCGTACCACCTCCGCTCGCCAGAGGAGATCACCCGCTTCTTCGACGGCCTGGAACTCCTGGAGCCCGGCGTGGTGCCGGTGTCCCAGTGGCGTCCCGAGCACAGTCCGTTCGGCCTTCCGCCGCGGGTCGAGACGCTCGGCGGCATGGGCCACAAGCCCTGAGCGGAGGGCGGTCAGGGCTTCCGGCCGACACCGCCGTACACCGGCACCTCCTCGACCGGCACCGGCGACGTCGTCTCCGCCCGCCACAGCGGGCACGACACCACCCCCGGCTCGACGAGTTCGAGACCGTCGAGGAACCCGGCGATCCGCTCCGGACTGCGAAGGTTGTACGGGACCGCGCCGCCCGCGGCGTACTGACGGGTGGCCTCGACGTACGCCTCGTCCGTGTCGGTCCCGTCCCGGACCGCGAGGAGGCTGCCGGACGGAAGAGGGTCGAGCAGCCGCCGTACGATCGACCGGGCCTCGTCATAGTCCGCCACGTGGGCGAGGACGCCCATCAGGACGACCGCGACGGGCCGGTCGAAGTCGAGCGTCCGGGCCGCGGCCTTGAGGATCTCCTCCGGTTCGTGCACGTCGGCGTGGACGAACTCGGCCGTGCCCTCGGACGCTCCGGCGAGCAGCGCCCGGGCGTGCGCGAACACCAGCGGGTCGTTGTCCACGTACACGACCCGCGTCTCAGGCGCCACCCGCTGCGCCACCTCATGGGTGTTGTCGACGGTGGGCAGGCCCGAGCCGATGTCGAGGATCTGCCGGACCCCCTCCTCTGCGACAAGGTGACGGACGACCCGGCCGAGGAACTGCCGACTGACCCGCGCCAGGTCGACGATCTGCGGGAACAGCTCCCGGACCCGGTCCCCGGCCGCCCGGTCCACCGGATAATTGTCCTTCCCGCCCAGCCAGTACCCGAAGATCCTGGCCGAGTGCGGCACCGTCGTGTCGATCTCGGGCACCGGGGACTCGGCCGCCGGGGGCCGTTCATCGGACATCGTCACTCCTCCGCCGGTCGGGTCGACGCCGCCAACGTAACCCCGCCGTCGCAGCTCTGAGAGTGATTCGGCCACAGGTGGCCCGGAGCCACTCGCAACCGCGCGCGGCCGACTCAGCGACTCATCCGGCGGCGCGGACCACCACGATCCGCACCGCCAATCCCGAGACGCAGAGATTTGCCCGATTGAGCGACAGATCCGAATATGTTTCCGGTTTGGGGGCTTTGCCGCCGCCCGCGAGCCGACTCACCTTGACCATCCCGAACACAGGTGCGAATTAACGCTCGGTGACGATACCATCACCGCATGTTAGTCAACGTCTACGTCGACGGGTTCAATCTTTACTACGGCTGCCTCAAAGGGACGCCGTACAAGTGGCTCGACCTTGATGCCCTTTCCCGACGACTCCTTCCGGATGACCGGATACATCGCATTCGTTACTTCACCGCGCGGATCTCACCCCGGCCGGACGACCCCCAATGTCACCAGCGGCAGCAGTACTACCTGCGCGCGCTCGCCACCATCCCGCACCTGGAGGTACACCTCGGGCGGTTCCAGCAGACGACCACGCGGATGCGCCTCGCGCACCCTCCCGCGCACGGCCCACGAACGGTGGAAGTGATAAAGACGGAAGAAAAGGGTTCAGACGTCAATCTCGCCACTCATCTTCTCGCGGATGCGTTCCGCAGCGACTTCGAAACCGCCGTAATCATTACAAACGACGCAGACCTCGCGGAGCCGATCCGCATGGTTCGCCATGAACTTGACCTCAGAATCGGCATCGCGAATCCACATCCGCCACACAGACGCAGTGGCGCCCTCTTTCAGGTCACGCCGACGTTCTTCCGTCAAATCCGCCCGAGCACTCTTCGCGACTGCCAATTCCCCGACACCCTGTGGGATCGACAAGGCCGGATGCAACGCCCGACAAAGTGGTGAAAAAGACAAGGCCCCATCCATGAGGACGGGGCCTGACCCACTCGCCTAGGCAAGTGGGGCGATGGGTCCTATTGAAGCGCATCGGACGGTACTCGTCAACTCACCCTTCGTGACCAGCGCAAGAGCGGCCGGAGACCCTACGGCCCGGCCGCCCTCAAGCGGCCAAGCCCAAGCAGCCGCAACCTCCACCAGGTCGTCCGGCACCGCCGGTTCGTCGACGGCCGACACACCCTGGACGCCAACGCCTGGCGCGCCGCCGACTGGGAGTACCGCGCCCTCGGCCGCAGCTGATCGTCCGCCCTCCTCGCCCCCGCGCCGAATTGGGAAGAGGCGGTTACCCGGACGAGAAGCCGCGGCGATGTGAGGCGGCGGACGCGGGCCCGCAACCCCCGACAACGTTCATCCCTGGAGGCGAAGACGGGCGGCCAGCGGTTCCGCCTCGTCGACGAGGCGATCGGAAGAGGGCTCAGCGGAAGGCGTCGGCGTGTTCGACGGCCCAGTTGCGGAACGTTCGCGCCGGTGCTCCAGTGATCTCCTCGACGGTGGAGGTGACCACGGCAGGCTGGTCGTCAGACGCGCTCAGCAGGGCGTCCACGAGCGCGGGAGGCCAGCCGTCGGCCAGCATCCGCGCCCGCGCCGCTTCGGCCGGAGTCTTCTCGAAGCGCAGCGTACGGCCGATCGCCTCGCCGATCACCTGAACGCGCTCAGCCGTGGTCAGCGCCTCCGGCCCGGTCAGGATGTGCTTCGCGCCGACGTGCCCGTCTTCGGTCAGCGCACGGGCCGCCGCAGCGGCGATGTCGGCCTCATGGATGATCGCCTTGGCGCCGGCGAAGGGATAGCGGACGACGTCTCCGGCGCGAACCTGCTCGGCCCAGCCGAGGGCGTTGGCGGCGAATGTGCCCGCTCGCAGAAAGGTCCACTCCAGCCCGCTCGTCTCGATGAGCCGCTCCATGTTCGCATGGAACTGATTGATCAGGTCGGCTTGCCGCTCTGCGTCGTCGTCCACCCCGAGGGAGGACAGGTAGACGACGTGGCGCGCGTGCCGCCCGATCGCCTCGAGCACGCCGGGCGCCTGCTCGGTCGTGAGGAACGGCCAGACGAGGAACACCGACTCGGCACCTTTGAGCGCCGTCTCCAGGCTGTCCGGATCAGCCAGATCCCCCGCGATGGCCTCGGGGAGGACCGCCGCTTCGGGATCACGGGTGAGAGCACGGACCGGGACACCCGCCGCCGACAGGCGAGTGACGAGGTGCCGACCGACATTGCCGGTCGCTCCAGTGACCAGGATCATGAGATTTCCCCCAAGCGCGGATCGCGTGCCGTCATGGAGGACCGTATGACCTCAACAAGAGTTGAGGTCAACGTCGCGCACCACCTTGCCGAGCCGTACGAGATGCCAGCAACGGTTCATCCCTTCCCGGCAGGCGAAGTGGTCCGCTTATTCCTGTCCGCCTACCCGGACATTCTGGACGGCAAAGGTAGCACCATGTGTCGTGCGTCCAGTTACCCCTCGCCTCGCGCCACCCCAGAACGTTTAATCCTTACCCTCGGATATCCGCTCTCTGATCTTCGCTAGAATAATGTTCCCCTTGATTACGATCTCTTGCCGCTTACTCTCCGGAGATCGCTCATAGTGCGAACAGAAGACCTGGAATGCCTTCGTGAAATTCGGGCCGTATGCCTCCGATAGCGCGGCCTCACGAAATCCAGAACGTCCGCTCAGCACATTTTGCGCCATCTCCCGTAGTGCACTGTGCGCAGGACTGGCGGCAATGCTCCGAAGACTCGATCTCACAAGTGCGGCGCGTGCCGGGTCTCCGCCCGCCACGTCCATCAACTCTGCCCACAGCGCGTCGTTCTTTCCAGATGGCACACAAGCTCCGTTCTAGATCATTATTTCATGGGAGGCTTATATCCGGACTTAGGAAGCGGATGTTTGGCGAAGTCAGCGGTCTTCGAAGAGGCCGTTTGTGCAAACCCCACGAAGCTGTTTCCGACCTGAGTTGCCTTCTCGGGAATCATCTTTGCGCGCTCCCACATCTCCCAGATGCGCGCCGCCTCGACACCGGATATGATGCCAGCTATAGCAGGTCCCGCTCCGGTTTCTACCGTTACCGTGCCGCCCGCCGCCGCAGCCGACGCGATCAGGGCTGCGTCGATCATTCCCTTGATTATCCCGGCGGCCGTCTCTTGGAGCCGGCAGATTCCCATGGCCGTGACCTTGTATCTCTCGCCGAGCTTGGATAGCACCTCTTGCTGTTCGCTGACCGCATCGCTCAATCCATCGAAGTAATCCCATGCCGAGTCAGCAGTGTTGCCCAGCCATAGGCTGTGGAGTTCGTTAGCGCCATGTACCGTATTGATGGAGGTCACTCCCATCATTTTCCCGACATTTTCCAGGGCGCCTCCGCACTCATAACACTTCTTCCAATCACCATCAAACCACTCCAGGAACCACTCGATCGGGTCGTGATGGATGATGAGTTCTATCACCTTGCACGCCGCATTCGATGGGCTAAGATAGTCGAAGACGCCGCCAGGATTATTAACAAACTTCTCGAACGGCCCGAGTTCCGTAGTATCGGGCTCCGCGAGGGCGGCGAGCGCATTGCTCGTATCCACAAAATTGTGGGTTGCAAGCGGATTGCCGGTCAGATCCTCATAGTGGGACATAGTGAGGTCTTTCTCCGACAATGCGTGATGCTTCACCGGATATGTCGCATCAATCTTGGCAGCGGTGGCATGTTCTGTCGTCCGGTAATAGTTTGCCGCATGCTTCAGACCGCCGTTGGATTCGTTGGCAATCTCTTCAAGATGTCCAAGCATCTTGTTCACCGCACTGATGGCGCCGTCGTGTGAGCGGGAAACAATAGACCAAATGCGCCCAGACGCGCCACCGAAGTCTGCACCGTGTTCGTCAACATACGATTGCGCTTTTTTCGCAGCGACCCCGACACGTGAGACCAAGGCGCCATAGTGCTCGAGATCAGCCGGCCGTACGGAAAGAGTGGACATCCAAATACCCCTACTCCAACTCTCATGTCTCAGGTGTACACGGACGCGAACACCGCGATCAGCAGATATGCCGCCACGACCAGGCAGAACGCGACCAGACACAGACGGTTCTTGCGCTGCTCGTCTCTGGCTCCGCTTATTGACATCACCGCGAGAACGTCGCCACCAATCATCAGGCCAATAATGGCGACCAACAATCCCCAAGCGGGGAGCTTGTGGATCGAAAGATCGGGCGATGCACCACTCGTAAAAGTCACGACGCCGGGCACCAGGAACAACGCGGTGAAGAAGAAAACCGCGAAAGCGACCTGCCTCCGCAGATCCTGCTTGCTCCTCTTCTGAAGCTGATTTATCTTTACGCCGAAGCCCGGCGGCAGTGACTTCTTCTGCCTTCCCATCTCCCACCTTCCACCGTCATGAGAGGACCTCCCGTTTGTGGCGAAAGACGACCACCCCGACCCCGGCCAACAGCGACAGGATCACGAGTCCTGCCGCTGTGTACAGAATCAAAGATGAGCCGCCGGATTTCCGGTGCGGCTTCGCCACGACCGAATGGATGGCCGATGGTTTGGGGGAACGGGTGATCGTCATGCCGCTCTGTCGCTGTTCCTTGTCCCAGCGATCGTAGACCGGGTTCGGCGCGTCGGCCGCCACCCGGTCGGTGAGGGCGTGGTACGGACGGAGCAGGCCATAACCGGTCTGGAGATCGACTCCGCGAGGCCCGGTATCAAGCGCCGATGCGATGATCCGCTGGACGACCTCTCGTCCCGACATTTGCGGGAACTTCGCCCGGACCAGCGCCACCGCTGCTGCAGTCAGCGCGGTCGATGTGCTGGTTCCGGAACTGTTGCTGAACACCCCGGCTCTACCCATCGACCCGGTGTCCACCCCGGGCGCAGCGACCACAACATAGGGCTGTCGGGCGGTCTTCACCCACGGTCTCGCCTGATAGTCGACGGCACCGACGCCGACGACGCCCGGACATGCCGCTGGAGAGGCCGGCGCGTTGGTAGTGTCCCCGTCGTTCCCTGCGGCGGCGACCAAGACCACGTCGTGCTTGATCGCATAATCCACGGCGTTTTGAAGGTAATAATCACACTCCAGCGGCCCATCAGGACTTATGCCGCCGGTGGACATGCTGATCACCTTGGCCCCGTGGTCGACGGCATACCGGATCCCATCTGCTTGAGCGTCGCCGCTGCTGTAGTTCGCATGTTCGCGGGAGACGGTGACCGGAAGGATCTTGGCTCCTGGAGCTATTCCGACCATCGTCGGCCCCTGAGCCGAGATCAGAGCGGTCATCCCGGTGCCGTGACCACCGCCCTCCGCGTCGAAGTCGATGCGGCCGTCGTCCTTCCGCCCCGTCAGGTCGGTCCCGGGGAGAACGACATCCGCCAGATCGGGGAGTTTCCCGTTCACCCCCGTGTCGAGCACCGCGACCGTAATGCCCCGGCCGGTCGTAAGCGGCCAGACCTTCTTCTGGATATCCCAGGTGGAGAACCACCATTCCTCATTCCGTGGCTGCGGAGTCGCCCCGGCCATAGGCACTGTGGTGAAGGTCACCGTGACCGTGCCGGCTGCAGCGAGGGCGCGCCGAATCCAGGTCAGAGCTCGCCTAGCCATTCAGCAACCGGTCGATGTCGTTGACCCCTTCGCTATTCAGGTCGTCCAGGAGATCAGTGGATGTACCGACCGTATTCTTCGAACCGCCTGGTATATCCTCATCTCCAGCGACGATGACGTCCAGCAGTTCTTGAAGCCGCTCGGGATCCAAGATGTCGGGTTCGTCGGTCACGTCCTCGGCATTGGCGTCGTCACGCTGCGGCGGTGCCTCACCGATCGTTCCGGAGTGCAACGCCTCTCCCCCGGTCCAGATCTCCTGGTCCTCGTTACACCACGTCTTCCGGTCCAGTTCGGTCTCCGCCTCGCCGGCGGAACCGCCCGCCGACGGTATTCCCAGCACCTGGTCTACAGCGTCAGCTTCAGCTCCCCAGGTCTCCTCTTCCTCGGCAAGCCAGGTGGTGCGTTCACGTTCCGTATCCTTCGTCCCTGCCACACCACCTGGCGCGATTTGAGTCCCGGTCAATTCATTGCGTGCTGCTTGAGATGCCTCGGCGTCTTCCATCGCAGCAGCGCGGGCCGCCGCGCTGTCGCCGCTCACGCCCGAGGACGAGGGTCCCTCCGACGGGACTCTGCTGGAACCCGAACCAATCCGAGGAATCGAACCAGGGCCCGGATACAGCGATGGTCCGCCGATACCTCCAGGTGTCAGACCACCTCCTGGGGATGGGGGGACACCACCTGACAGGCCCGGCGGCAACGGACCTCCGGTCGAAGGCGAAGGAGTCTCCAACCCACCGCCTGCCGATGGAAGACCAGCGAGATCTGTACCGTGCCCACTGCCGGGGTTTGTGGGGAGTCCGTCTCCACCTCCGTGCGGCAAATGCGGCAATCCAGGTGAGTGCGGTGACTGTGGCAGAGTAACGCCACGCGGCGCACCGCCGCCGCCTCCACCTACTCCAGGGGAGGGGGAACCGGAGTTGTAGGGCGTTCCTCGATGTTTATCATCAAGGGCAGGCAGGTTCTGCTGAACCTTGTCCGGCATGGAACTCCAGGCCGCAGCGATCTGTTTGTTGACGGCCTGCATCACCTTCTCAGCAGCCTGCTGGCGCTGCTGGTCCTGAACCGGGCTGTCATCAGCTGGCCACTGCGGCCATTGAAGGCCTTTGAACTGCTTCAATGCGGCGCCGTATGTCTGCAACGCATAGCCGGTCTGCTGGCTCCGCCCGAACAACTCATTCGCCGTTGCGTACAGTTGTCCAAGCGCCTTCTGCGCCGCATCAGCATCGGCACCCTCCCACTTCTCTGACAGCTTGGTGCCGACCAGATACAGCTCGTGAGCAGCCATGGCGACGAGCTTCGCAGCGTTGTTGAACGCCACGCCGGCTGTGGACACCTTCTCGTGGTTCGTGGCTTCGACCAGCGTCTTTATCCGGACATAGTTGTAGTTGGCGGGATTCCCGGACGGCTGCGCACCCGTCTTGATCGTATATGTCCTCGAACCGAGCATTTCCGTTCCCGTTCAATCCTTGGACGGCGCACTCTGCTGCGTCGGAACATCTGGCTGAGAATAAGGAAGCTCGCCACCGGCCAGTCGCCGAGACGCCTTGGATGATGCCTCCTCAGCATCATTTTGATGGCGGTGATTCGTCACGAGCAGTTGCGACGTCGCTGCGAGTTGGCGTTGGAAGTCCCGATATACCGCCAAGATGTGCTCGTGGGCGGTCTTAACCGTTCGCGCCAACTCTTGGCCGGCGTCCCAGTTCCCTACATCCTCAGAAGTGACGAGCCCTTCAGCTGCCAGTATCCTCATGGCCTCGTTTAGGGTGTCCAGATGTCCGTCCAATGCCTTTGCTGCCGTGGGCAGGCTTCCGTCGGTTGGGAACCGAACCTCCCCGCGGGCCTTAGGCCACCAGCCGGGGAGCCCCAACGGTTCGTGGCGGTCATCCGGATTCCCCGTCATCCCCGTTCCCTTCGCTTCTGCCATCGCCACCGGCCGACATAGCCGTTACTCAGCGTGTACGCGACAACGCGACAGACCCCCGTCTAAGGCTGCGCAACCCATGCAAGATAGAAGAAACCTGACTAGGAGTCGAGAGAGTGTAAAGCAACCTTTACCAACCGCTTCTGGCCACTCCGCGAGCCGATCCGATCCGGCCCGCGCACTGCATGCAGCCGATCAGCGGCGCCCAAGGGGACAGTGAGTGTCCAGGTCGCGGTTCGGGCAGCACACCACGGCCATGTCGATGTAGTTGCCGCCGGTGAGCCACCAGGCCCAGACGACATCGTTGCCCCGTTGGAGGGTGTCGAGGGCGGTCGCGGCCAGGGTCCGTACGTCCGGGGCGTGACGTTGCGACTCGGGATGCGAGAGCGACGGCTGGATCTCGGCGTACTGCCGTTTCAGCCAGGCGACGGCCTCCGCCGGATCGTCCCAGGTGGCCTTGATGAAGCGGGCGGGCTTGGCCAGCCAGGCGGACGTACGTTCGGGCGGGACGGGCGAGGTCTCGAACCCGATGCCGCCCGGCGACCGTACGGCGTCGAAGGTCTGGACGGCTTCTCCGGGCCCGCGGTAGGCGTACGCGTGGAAGTGCACGTGGCCCCCTCACCCGGCAGCGACCGTCCAGGACGGCTGCCCGTCGCTCGCCGCGTCTCCCCAGTGCCACATCAGGCTGTTGAGCTGCTCTTCCATGGTTTCATCACCCTCCAGGCGGACTTCGGGCAAGCCGCACCACCGGGCCGGAAGAGGAGAGATGCGCCGGCTGATGAGGACCCATCGGGCTCTGCCTCGCCGCGCGCTACCGACGAAGCGCGCTACGCCCCGGATCCGACGAGAAACGATGCGTCTGGGAAACTGTCCCGATCTTGCAGTCGTCCCCGGGGGTCCTCGCCTGTGCATCGTCGCGCCCTTGTCCTCCTCCCGCTCCTTCTGCTCGCCTTGAACGCCTGCCGCGACGGTTCCGAGCCCGGCGCCGCCCCGAAAGCCTCCCCGTCGTCCTCCATCGCGAGCCCCACGGCGAGCCCCACGATCACTCCGACCCCGACTCATACCAAGTCGCACCGGCCCGCCTCCCCGTCGCGCTCCGCCCACCAGCCGAAGCTCGCCGGCCCGAGGACCAACTGCGGTACGGTCCAGCCCCCGGGCAACGGCCCCACGGCCGCGGTCGGCGTGCTGAAAGGGCGCGTCGCCTGCGCGACGGCGGTGGCCGTCTTCCGCACCTACTACCGGAGGGACACTCCGAAGCAGGGCAGCGCCGGCGTGGCGACGGTCCGGGGATGGCTCTGCGCCAGTAACTCGGCCGCCCAGGCGAGCATCACCGGCCGGATGTCCACCTGCCGGACCTCCACCACGACCATCAGCGCCGACGTCATCCCCTGACCCGGCCGACACCCGAGCGACGGGATTCGCGGTCGCCCCGCCGTACGGACGGCCTGGCCTTCGTACGGCCGCTGGCCGATGCCACGCCGATCGGGCTTCGTGCGTTCAGTGTCCGGCCGACCGGATGCGTTCGGTGAGGAACTCGCGTTCGGCGGCGTTGCCGCTGAGGGCGAGGGCCGCCTCGTACTGCTCGACCGCCTCCTCGTCGCGCCCGAGCCGGTGCAGGAGATCCGCCTTCGTGGCGGGCAGGTAGTGGTAGCCGGCCAACCGGCCGTCGCGTTCGAGCGCCTCCACCTCGGCGAGCGCGGCCTGCGGTCCGTCGGCCATTGAGACCGCCACCGCCCGGTTCAGCGCGACGACCGGGGACGGCCAGATCCGCAGCAGTTCGTCGTACAGCGTCAGGATCTGCGGCCAGTCGGTCCCCGCGTAGTCGGGGGCCTGGGCGTGCAGCGCCGCGATCGCCGCCTGCAGTGTGAAACGCCCCGGCGGACCGGCCCGCAGCACCCCGACGACGAGCCGGTCCGCCTCGGCGATCAGCCCGCGGTCCCATCGGGAGCGGTCCTGGTCCGCCAGGCGCACCAGCCGGCCCTGCCCGTCCGTCCGCGTGGCCCGGCGGGCATGCTGGGCGAGGAGCAACGCCAGCAGGCCGGCGACCTCGCCGTCGTCCGGGAGCAGCAGGCGCAGCATCCGGGCCAGGTCGAGCGCTCGGCCGGTGAGCTCTTCGCGGACGAGGTCGGTCCCCGAGGGCGCGGTGTGTCCGGTGGCGTACAGCAGGTGGATGACGGTGAGCACCGCGTCGACACGCGCGGGCAGCTCACCGGCCGCCGGCACGGCGTACGGGATGCGCGCTGCGGTGATCTTCTTCTTGGCCCGCGTGAGCCGGGCGGCCATCGTCGCCTCGGCGACGAGGAACGCCTTCGCGAGGTCCGCCGTCGTCACCCCGCATACCAGCCGCAGCGTGAGCGCGATCTGTGCCTCGGGTGCCAGTGCCGGATGGCAGCACGTGAAGATCAGCCGTAGGCGGTCGTCGGGGATGGTGTCGGGGTCGGGCATCTCATCGCTCTCCTCCTCCACGAGCAGCGGAAGCCTGGCCTGCAACGCCCGCCGGCGGCGGAGGGCGTTGAGCGCGATCCGTCGGGCGACGGTGGTCAGCCACGCGCCGGGCCGGTCGGGCACGCCGTCGCGTGCCCAGGTGGTCAGCGCCTGGATGTACGCGTCCTGGACGGCCTCCTCGGCGGCGTCGAGGTCGCGCGTCGTACGCACCGTCGCGGCGAGCACGTACGCCCACTCGCGACGGTGCGCGTCGGCGACCGCCCGTTCGACGTCGCTCAGCTCTCCTCCTGTACGTGGAAACCGACCAGCGGCCTGACCTCGACACCGCCGCTGACGATCGGCGTCAGCCGGGCCAGGGCCAGCGCGTGGTCCAGATCGCGGGCCTCGATGACGAACACCCCGGCCAGCGCCTCCTTGGTCTCGATGAACGGGCCGTCCGTGACCAGGCTCCCGCGGATCGCGGTGGCCGTCCCGCTCGGCTCGAGCGCCATCCCGGCGACGACCCGGCCGCCCTGCTCGGCGATGCGCTCCGGCAGACGTTCATGCTCCCGCAGGACCTCCGGCGGGAGGTCGGCGGACGTCTCACGTTCGTAGATGAGCACCGCGTACTGGGCCATCACGCCACCGCCTCGGTCGCGAAGACACCGTCCAGCCAGGTCTGCCAAGTCTCTCCGACCGCCGCGTCGCCGCCATCGGCGAAGAGGTGGAGTGCCACGCCGACCGGCCACTTCCAGGCGTCGCGCCCGTAGAAGCGGTACAACGCGTCGGCCCCGCGTACGCCGAGGAACGTCTCGTCCGCGTAGTCGACGACGCCCTCGATCGGCGCCGGGCCGACCGGGGTCAGCCGTACCCGGTCCCCGACGGCGACGTCGTCCGCGACGCCCAGGGCCCGCCGCAGCGTCGCGAACCCGCCGTGTGCGGAGATCTCGGGTGCCTCGGCGGTGCCGTACACGGCCTCCCGGCCGGCGAAGTGCCGTACGTACTGCCCGAGCGAGTGGTAGTAGAAGGCCGTGTGCCGCCGGCAGGCGTCGAGCTCCAGCGCGTAGTCTCCGCCCATCACACCGCGGTGCCGGTACAGCAGGTAGGTGCCCGTACCGCTGGGCTCGAGCCGGTAGTCGAGCTCGTTGAACCCCGTACCGTCGGTCGCGCGCGTGGCGAAGTGCCGCGACGGCTCCCACGTGGTCACCGTCCCGCCGGCCGCCGTCAGACCCGCTTCGGTGCCGCCGACGCCCGGCTCGTACGCGATCGGCCACAGCCAGCCGCCGCAGTGCACGGTGATCGCGTCCCAGACCACCTCGGGGGCGGCGGGCAGCCGTCCCTCCCAGCACACCTCGAAGTCCTTGGACATTCCGGTCTCCCTCGCGTGTCACTCGAGCCGCCAAACGGCTCCCGTCATCAATCACGACACGCGGCCCCCGCCGAAATCGACAACGGGCAGAAAAATATTCGGCCCACCCACCGCGCCGCCGACGGGCCCGGCGGACGACGGGCGACGGGCGACGCGATCCATCCACGCCGCCGACAGGCCCGGCCGACGACAGGCGACGCGATCCATCCACGCCGCCAACGTGCCCGGCCGACGACGGGCGACGCGATCCATCCGCGCCGCGACCGGCCGGGCGACTCCCGCGTCGGCCGCGCCGGGTCTGCGGCGCGGCCGATCCGGGCTCAGGATGGGCCGCCACCGGGGGTCAGTACGACCATCGCGGGATGGCGTTGCGCGGCGAACGCCCCCCGTACGATCACCTCCTTGTACAGGACGGCGATCCGGCCGGTGAGGACGAGTTCCACCGGGCTGTCGTCGGCCCGGACGTACTGCACCAGGGCGTCGCGCCGCCCCAGGCTGATGCACTGGTTGACGTACCGGAACTTGAACGGGCCCGGCTCGCGCCCGGCCAGGTCGGCGCCCACCGCGCGCGCCACCTGGCGGGCGGACGGCAGCGCGGTGGCACACGCCATCCGCAGCTCGTGCCCGTCCGGCCGCCGCAGGACTGCCGCGTCGCCGATCGCGTACACCTCCGGATGCGACACCGAGCGCAACGCCGAGTCCACGACCATCCGCCCCTGCTCGTCCACCGCGAACCCCGCGTCACGGGCCAGCACGGATACCCGGAAGCCGGCGGCCCACACGACGATGTCCGCCGGGAGCTTCTCACCGTCGGCCGGCGACAGGCCGTCCGCGCAAACCTCGGCGACCCGGGTGTTCTCCCGGACGTCCACGCCGAGCCGGCCGAAGACGCGCCGAAGGTGCCTGCGGCCTCGTTCGGACAGCGCCGGGCCGAGCCGGTCGGCGGTCACCAGCCGCACCGTCCCTCGCGGTCGCGTCTCTCCCAGCTCGGCCGCCGCCTCGATACCGGTCAGCCCGCCGCCGACCACCGCGACCGTGCCGTCGCCGGCGAGCCGCTCCCGCAGCCGTTCGGCGTCCTCGTCGGTGGCGAGGGGGTAGCCGTGCTCGACCGCCCCGGGCACGGCGCCGGCGTTGGAACCGCTGCTGCCGAGTGCGTAGACGAGGGTGTCGTAGCCGAGCCGCCGCCCGTCGGCCAGCTCGACCTCGCGCCCCACGGCGTCGATCGCGGTGACCCGGCCGACGACGAAGTCCACGGGCTTACCGTCGAGCAGTTCCACGATCGGCCGCGTCCGTATCCGCTGACCGGTCGCGACCTGGTGCAGCCGTACGCGCTCCACGAACCGGTCGCGCGCGTTCACCAACGTCACCCGGGCGTCCCGGTGCCGCGCCATCAGCCCGGCCGCGACCAGCCCCGCGTAGCCCGCGCCGAGAACCAGAATGCGCGCCGTCATCTCACGCTCCCCTCTGTCGACGATGTGCCGTCAAGGGGGTGACTCGGCAGCCGTGCCGTTTCGTGACGATCGCGCCTGGTGACCGTGCTCACACCCGCCGCGCCACGGTCACGTCTCGCACGCCCGGCACCGCGTCGAGGCGGGACCTGCTGCGCGTCCCGCGCCGCTCGCACCTGCCCCCCGGGGGGTCTGCCACGCGTACGGTGCCGCTGACGCGCCTACCGCGCCCCGAGCTCTGCTGCGCGTACGGTCTCACTCACGTCCACCGCGACCCGGGGTCTGCTGCGCGTACGGTCTCACTCACGTCCACCGCGACCCGGGGTCTGCTGCGCGTACGGTGTCGCTCACACCTGCCGGGGGTCGGCTCGGGTCTCCTGCGCCGACGCGTACGCGAGCTTGTCGGGGTTGAGGACGCCGCGTACGCCGACGATCCGGTCTCCGGCGACGTCGAGGGAGATGATCAGGTACAGCTCGCCCGCCTGGTGCACGACGATCGCCGGTTCGCCGTTGACCGCCTGGATCGATACCTCGATGTCGACCGCGCGCGGGTGGTTGGCCAGCCCGCAGTACAGGCGCGCGACGGCGGCCGGCCCCACGACCGGGCGCCGCGCGGCCGAGGTCTTGCCTCCGCCGTCCGACCAGGCGATGACGTCCTCGGCGAGCAGCCGCTCCAGGCCGGCGACGTCGCCGTCCCCGGCCGCGGCGACGAAGCGGCGCACGATCTCCTCGCGCTGCCCGGGGCGTTCGGCGAAGCGCCGCCGGTGTTCGCCCACGTGCTCGCGGGCCCGCCGGTAGAGCTGCCGGGCGTGCGCCTCGTCGATGTCGAGTACGTCGGCGACGTCCCCATGCCGGTAGCCGAACGCCTCCCGCAGCACGAACGCCGCCCGCTCGGCGGGCGTCAGCCGCTCCAGGAGTACGAGCACACCGAGCGAGAGCGACTCCCGCTGCTCGACCGTCTCGAGCGGTCCGAGCCGGCCGTCGTCGGTGAACACCGGTTCGGGCAGCCACGGACCCACGTACTTCTCCCGGCGGGCGCGCGCCGAGTTGAGACGGCTCAGGCAAAGGTTCGTGACCACCTTGGTCAGCCACGCCGCCGGAACCTCGACCGGCCCGCTCGCCTCCCACCGCAGGTAGGCGTCCTGCAGGACGTCCTCGGCCTCGGCGGCCTCTCCGAGCAGCCGATACGCCAGGCCGAACAGCCGCGGCCTGTTCTCCGTGAACTCAGCGAGCTTGTCCATGATCCGCCAGAGGTCGCATCAGCATGTCGTGAGCCGACCTCTCCACGACACGCGAACGTCTCGCAACCCTATGCCCACGCTCGCGCAAGACGACCTCCCGCTCGCGCAAGACGACCTTCCGCTCACGCGAGACGACCTTCCGCCCGCACGAGACGACCTTCCGCGTGCGACCGGATGGCGACGTGATGCGCAGTGGGTCGGATCAGTGTCGAATGTCCCTTTTGGCTAAGCTGCCGCCTCATGTCTCTACGCTTCGACCCGACCGGCTGGGAGCAACTGAAGCCCGGTGCCTTCCAGAACTCCGACGGCGACATCGCCGAGCTGCACGTCTTCGACATCCCTCCCGACCTGACGGCGCCGCTGGAGGACCTGGACAAGCTTCGGCGCGACACTGTCGCCCGCACGGCCGCCTCCGGCGGAGGCCTGATCGAATTCGACCTGGTCACCCTGCACGGCCTCCCGACGATCCAGCAGATCGTCAAGCTGCCGCTGCCCGACCGGCCCGGCGTGGCCTACATCGCGTCCTTCACCCTGCCGCGGGCCGACCGCAGCCTGGTCTTCAAATTCCTGTGCGTCGAACAGGGTGTGACCGGGATGCGCGACGCGACCGCGTTCGACCGTTTCATGGCCGAACACGGGAAGGGCCGTACGCCCGACGAGATGATGGGGTACTGGGCCCAGCACCCGTACGCGCCCGAGGTCCAGGGCGGTCTCCCGCGCAACTGGTCCGAGGATCCGTGGTGGGACCAGCACTTCCCGCAGCATCCGCTGTCCCGCGCCCGCCGGCTCCTGCAGACCATGGCTCCGACGATCGAGGTGCACCCGGCGTTCCACGCGGCGCCGCCCTGGCGCGGCTGAACCTCCGCGCGCTCGGAGCCCGGCCGGAACGGGTCTCGCGTCGCAGGCACGGAGCCGCTGCGCTCCGGCGGGCGGCTCGCATCCAGTGGCCAAGGTCTCGCCGGAAAATCCGCGATTTTGCGATCTTTACCATGGAACGTTCCTAGGATGCTCACATGGCGGAGATCATCGACTACGGACGGTTCCCGGAACGGCTCGCCCGGCAGCGTACGCGCTGGGAGTTGCTCGACGAGGTGCAGCGCGAGTGGGGCTACGAGGATCCCGGCGGCGAACCCCTCGTGACGCGAGAGGGCGAGGCGCCGGGATACGAACTCGACGAGTCGGATCCGATCCCGGCGGCGCTCGTGGAATGGTGGGACTCCCCCGTCAACTCCTTCGCCTTCCGGCCACGCCTGTACTGGACGCACTCGCAGTGGCCGCCGTCCGGGCCCGACTCGGTCGAGAATCCGCCGGATGACGAGATCCGCGTCATCATGGCCGAGTACCAGTACGTCAACCAGTGGGGTTACCTCGCTTCCGAGGCGCGCCTTCCCGACCCGAAGGTCATGGTCAACACCCATGACGGCTGGGTGGTGCAGAGCCGTTCCATCTCCGAGTTCTTCCTGCAACTGGCCATGGAACGGCTCCCCGCGCACTTCGGCTGGACCCTGCGGGTCCGCCGTACGGTCGTCGACGACGACCCCGCGATCGTCGAGCGGCTCCAGGCGTCGTACCGGGACCTGGGCCTGCTGCCCTGGCAGGAGATGGGCACCGACGCCCTCACCTACGGCGCTCCCGACGCGCTCATCCGCCACGGCCGGGGCCCGGGCGCCGACTACGCGATCGTGATCCAGGGCCGGACCCGCGAGGCCGTCGTCCAGGTCGCGGAGACCCTGGGTCTCAGCTGGACGGACAAGGAGCTCGGGAAGCCGAGCGAGGTGCCGCTTCCCGTCGAGGATCTCGGCCCCGCGTCCTTCACCGAGGGCGGCACGGACGACCGGCTCCGCTGGACGGCCATCTCGACCGCGGCCACACCACCGGTGACGGTCATCCCCGACATCCCCGGGCTCGGCGAACTGCCGGGGCGCACGGCGGCCGCCGCCGACCAGGACGAGACGACGGCCGTCGCGGGAGACTCCACCGGCCGCGTCCACGTCTGGGCGGCCGACGGCTCAGAGACCGTGGACCAGGTGCTGCACCGCGCGCCCGTGACGGCCGTCACCTGCTTCCAGCCGACGTACGGCGGCCGCGCCGTCGTGAGCGGCGACGCCCATGGGGTGCTCCGCCACTGGGTGCCCGGCCGCGAAAATTCACGGGCGGCGTTCGACCGGCGAAGGTCGCCCGTCGCCGCGCTCACCTCCACGCAGTTGGAGACCGGCCCGGCCCTGGCCGCCGCCTGGGCGGACGGGCTGACGCGCGTCTGGGACCTGCGCTCCATGGATGTCGCGGACCTGCGGATCGGTACCGGCGTCGAGGCCCTCGCCCTGGACTCCGACGGGCTGCTGTACGTGACCACCGGCCAGGGCACCGCGGCGCTCCGGCTCGACCTGGACCGGCTGTGGCCGGCCCGCAGGTTCCGGCTGCGGGTCGACGAGATCGACTGGGCGTCCCTCTGGACGAAGCGCGGCCCCGGATACGAGATCCCCGGCCTGATCGCCAAGGTGGCCTCCGACGACGAGGACGCCGCTCAGGCCGCGGTCAAGAGGCTCTACGAGCTCCTGGTTTCCAAACACGATTCCATCGCCGCGGCCGCCCCCGCGGTGCCGTTCCTGGTGGAACGGATGCTCATCCCCACGAACGGGGCGCGCAACACCCTGCTGCTCCTCATCGCGGACATCGCCGACGGCCCCGGCGAGGAGCGCGACGCGGTCATGGCCGCGGTCCCCTCACTCCTTCACCTGCGGGATGACGAGCACCCGTCCATCCGATGGGCGGCGGGAGAGCTCGTACGCATCTGCGGGGTCCCGGCGACCTAATCCTCCGCCGCCTCGGCGGCGGCGAGCGGGTGGCCGTGCCCGGTCGGACCGGGCACGGCCTCGGCGTTCGACGGCCTCACGGGGCGTCCGGCGGCTCCGGGGCACCTGGGCACCGGCCGGCGTCGGGGCGTCCGGTGTCGAAGTAGGCCACGATGTGGGCCGCGCACTCGGGGGCCTGGACGGCGGAGGCGTGGACGTCGTCGTCGACGGTCAGCACCGTCCCGCCGATCAGGGCCTGCATCTGCTTCGCCCAGACGTACGGCGTGGTGGTCTCGTACCGGTGGGCGGACAGCTGGAGCGACCCGCCTCCGGCCTTCAGCGGCCACCGCTGCACGGGGAAAGGCCATCCCGCGCAGGTGGGCACAGGGTCGGCGTGCCGGCTGGTGATCGGGTAACGGGCCAGGCGCCGCTGGTACGCGGCCCACGCGGAGGCGAAGTCACGCCGCCCGGCCTCCTCGTTACAGACCGTCGCCCGGAACATGACGTTGTCGTCCCCGTCGGACGCGTCCGGCGGGTTCAACGTCTCGAAGATCCTTGCCAGCGCGGGCGACGCGACGGGGCCGGGCGGATTCGTCAGCGCCCTGAGCGCCTCCGCGGCCAGTGCCCAGTGCCCACTCGCCTGGGATGCCAGGCGAGCGATCATGCCACCGTCGATGAAGGCGTGAGCGTACCTCTTCGGGTCGGCGTCGTAGGCGCGCTCCAGACGCAGTACGGCGGCCTTGACCGTTTCGGGCGTGGTGCCGAGCCCGTACCTGGCGTTCCGCTTCGCGATCCACGCGGCCTGCCGCGAGAAGTTCAGCTCCTTGGCCTGGGCGGTGGTGTCCCCGTAGGCGTCCAGCCGGAAGTCCGGTCCCATCACGCTGTCCAGCCACATCCGGGCCACCCTGGTCGGGAACAGGCTGCGGTAGTTCGCGCCGAGCGCGGTCCCCCACGAGGTGCCGAGGTAGCTGATCGTGGTCTCCCCCAGCGCGGCGCGGATCTGATCGAGGTCGCGCGCCACGTTGGCGGTGGTCAGGTGAGAGAGGAAGGCCGGGTCGTGTTTCGCGCACGCCTGGTTGGCCGCGACCTGCCGCGCGTACGCCTGCCTGACGGCCTGCTCGGTCAGCGGCCCGTGCGGCGGTGCGACCGTGCGCCTCAGTTCCGGGCAGTCGACCCTGCTGCTGCGGCCGACTCCGCGGGGGTCGAAACCGATGAGGTCGTACCGCTCGTTCAGCCCCGCGTTCGCCGGGTTCCGCCTGATCAGCTTGATCGGCATCAGGTAGCCGCTGGCGCCGGGGCCGCCGGGGTTGACCGCCAGGCTGCCCAGCCGATGCGCCGGGTCGGTGGCCGGCAGCCTGGTCACCGCGATGCTGATCTTCCGCCCGTCCGGCTGGTCATAGTTCAGCGGAACGCGCAGGGTCCCGCACTCCAGGCGGGCCATCAGCGGCCGGACGCGGGGCATCCGATCCATGCGCGGGCCCTCGAAGCCGGCGCCGGCGTACCGCGAGCAGGCCTGCCAGGTGATGCCGGCGGCGCCGTAGGCGGGCCTCGCGACCGCGGAGGTCGGGGCGAGGGTCACCAGGGCGGCCGAGCCGATGATCGGCACGCCGACCGCCGCGAGCAGGCGCTCGCGGCCGATCTTGTGTTGCGACGGGGGCCGTGACATGAGGATGCTCCTCAGGGGGATCTTGTGGAACACGCCCGGCTCGTTGACGGCACCCTGGCGGCGCGGTCGTTCACGAGCGGCACATCTCCGCGATGGTCAACTATTTGCGTGACCGGAACACGGCTGGAAAAATTTTGACACAGCGTACCAGTAGCTCTGACCTGGTCTTTCCCTGCCGAAGGGACACGAGGGGCACCGTCGCCCAGTCCCGGCCACTTCCGCCGGAACCCGGCCGAACGGTCGTCACGTCTCACTTCGCGTTCACATCGCGAGGAAGGACCCCATGGACGCATCAGCGACGGCCGAGTTGCTCGCCAGGATGTTCCGCGAGGGCCACGGGATAACGGCCCATCTCGACGGGCCGATCGTCCGGCTCCCAGACGCCGCGCTCACCGTGGCCGTCGACACACCGGAGCTCCAGCCGAACGGTCTCATCGTCCGCCTGCCCGTCGGGGTCGGGCACCCGGCGTGGGATGACACCCCGGCCTGGGACCAGTCGGTCGGCATGGCCCGTGACGGGATCCATCCGGTCGCCGACGCGCTCAACGGCTGGCTGCACAACGTGTTCCCGGTGTTCGCGGCGTTCGCCCTGCCCGGCAGCGAACTCGCGCACAACGTCCACACGGACCTGCGGTTCGACGGACAGCGGGCGCTGCGGATCCACTACGGTCCGCTGGCCGTACGGGACTTCGGCGGCCTGGGCCAGGCGACACAGCGGGCCGCCGTGGACCGTCCGCCGTCCGCCGTCGTGGCCGATCAGCTCTTCGGCGGCTACGCGCTGCCGGACCGGCCGATCTGGTGGTACTCCTTCTGCGCCCGCATGCCGAACGGCCCGATCAACGAGGTGACCGTGCTGAACGGCGACGCGAGCGAGCAGCTGACCGGCATCTCCGACCACCTGCCCTGGGAGGGGCACGGCTCGCTGAAGTCGTGGGCCCTGGCCGTGCCGGCCACCGGCGAGGTCTACCAGGCGGAGGTACCGATCGGCGGCTGACCGACCTGGCCCCGGACAGAGGGCGGCGGGCGGATAACGGCCTCCCTTATCCTCCATAGTTCCCGACCCTAATAGCGTTCGGGATTCCGTTATCCGGAAGGCCTCAACGACCGTACGGCGTTCACTTACTATTGAGGAAAACGCCTGATCAAGGACACGTTGTGGCAGGCAGTATGGAATGCGAAACCAGTGTTATTTTCGTGTTCTCCGAGGAACCGATGAGCTCAAATGACGATCAGGACAGAGCTTGGTTCCACAGCCAGTTCATGTCTCTGTCGGTCAGGAAGACCGGATTCGAATGGCAGGCGTTCGTCAACGATCTGATGCACGCGGTACATCCCGGCGAGTTCATGGCGGTCGACCCGGCCGGACGGGGCGACAAGGGCTGCGACGGATGGGTCGGCGGGCTCATGCTGGCCTGCTACGGCGCGACCAACCCGAATCAGCGGAACGTCACGAAAAAGGTGGAGAGCGATTTCGCCACCGCCGTGAAGTACTGGAGTGACAGCATGGACCGCTGGGCGTTCGTGCACAACAACGCGAACGGGCTGCCCGAGATGGCGGCACGCGCCGTCATCGCGCTCCGGAAGCGGTACCAGGGCTCCGTACGCGTCGAGGTGTGGCCGCCGCAGGTCCTGTGGAACCACTGTGCTTTCCTGCCGCGGCGGCATCTCGCGACGATCATCGGCTCGCCGCCGTCCGATCACCCCGCCGGAATGACGTACATCGCGCGCTGTGTCGAGTCCCTCGCCCGGACCCGCCTGCGGCCGGATCTGAACCCCATCCACGAGGTCGTCTACGGCAAGATCGAGCACAACGGCTTCGGCACCGAGGTCGCCGAATTGATCAAGCGATTCCAGGTGCACACCGGCCATGTGAACTACTACTTCTCCTATGCCTCGCCCGGTGAGCAGGCGCAGGTGTCGGAGAATCTCCAGGCGCGTTTCGCGGGTCACCGCGCCGTCTACGACTCCTCCGACGCCGTGTTCCACGCGCTCTGCGACGACCTCGTCGAGGAGGCGTTCGGAACCGGCGGCTATCCCGACAGGGCCCAGCAGCGCAGCGCGGCGCTCATGGTCGTCACCCATTTCTTCGAAAAATGCGAGATCTTCGAGGCGCCCGAGGAGCAACGGCGTGCTGCTTCCTTCTAAATCCATACCGGCCGACCAGGCTCTGCTGGCGGTCGGTGCCCAGATTCTGGTCCAGCTCGACCAGCCGGGCAGCGTCAGCGCGGTATGGGATCGGCTGCAGGAATGGCGTTCGGCTCGCGGCGTCGAATCAGCGCTGCCCTTCTGGTGGTTCGCGCTGGCCCTCGATGTCCTCTTCGCGATCGGCGTCGTCGATCAGCGTGACGGCGAACTGATGAGGAAGAGCCGTGCTGCGTGAACTCACGAGCGACCTGCCCGCGTTCAAGACGGCCCACTTCGGCGACGGCCTGAACATCGCGGTCGCGCACCGGGCCCCCGACGCCGGGACCAGCAGGAATCCCGTCGGCAAGACGAGCTTTGTCCGGCTCCTGGACTTCCTACTGTGCTCCGACATCCGCACCGGACACCCGCTGCGCCGTACGGACCTGGCCCGCGCGGAGTTCGGCCTCACCCTCGACCTGTCCGGCCGGCCCGCGACGATCGTACGGACCGGCGACGACCTCGGGTCGGTGCGGCTGGACGAGGAGGTCCTGAGGCTCGCGAAGGCGCGCTCCCGCCTCGGTACGGGGTTGTTCGGGCTCTCCGGCGGGGGCAACGAACCGTCCTTCCGCTCGGTCATCGCCTACTACGTCCGGGACGTCACAGTGGGCGGGTTCGTCTCGCCGACCGAGACGTACCGCAAGCAGCGCGCGATCGACACGCAGCCCGCCCTCGCGTACCTGTTCGGCCTCGACGTCGATCTGGTGGCGAAGGTCCGCGAGGTGAGCGAGACCGACCGGAACCTGCGTGAGCTGCGGAAGGCCGCCAAAGAGTCGATCCTGGGAATGACCCTGGGCCGCGGCAACGACCTCGACGCCCAGATCCGGACCCTGCTGATCCAGCGGGAGTCCCTCGCGAGCGACATCGCGGAATTCCGCGCGGCGGACCGCTACGCCGAGCACCGCACGCGCGTCGACGAGCTCAGCAGACGGATCCGCGGCATCAACGACCACCTCGTGGTCATCGAACGCAGCGTCAACGACATCGAGAAGGCGATCTCCGAGGACGAGCAGGGCCTTCCCGACCACGACTTCGTCCGCGACGTGTTCGACCAGGTCAACGTCGTACTCCCCGACCTCGTCACCCGCCGCTTCGAGGAGGTCCGGGCGTTCCATCACTCGATCGTCGCGAACCGGCGCCGCTACCTCCAGGCCGAGCGCGCCCGGCTGTTGCGCGAGACCTCGCGCGAACGCCAGGAACTGGCCGACCTCGACCGGGAACGCGCCGAGCTGATGCGCCTGCTGGAGGCGGACGGCGCGTTCGAGACGTACGGCGAGCTGCAACGCCAGATCTCCGTGATCGACGGCCGATTGAGCGAGCTCGTCGAACGCCGCGCCATCGTCGACCGCTGGGAGAACACCAGCCGGCACCTTCGGCTCCGCTCCGCCGAGCTCACCTTGCAGATCAGTGCGGATCTGCACGACCGGCGCGACCACATCGTCGACATCGCACACCTGTACGCCGGGTACGCCTACCGCCTCTACGGCGACGGCCGGCCCGCGGCGCTGACCATCGAGGCCCGGAAGTCCGGCTACAAGTTCGTGCCCACCATCGGCGGCGACGCCACCCACGACGTCCAGGCCATGGCGCTGTTCTGCTTCGACCTCTGCATGGCGGTCATCGCGAAGCGCGTCGGCCACGGCCCCGACTTCCTCGTCCACGACAGCCATCTCTTCGACCACGTCGACGCGCGCCTCGTCGCCAGGGCCCTCGGACTCGCGGCGGAGACGTGCCAGGAGGAGGGGCTGCAGTACGTCGCGGCCCTCGACTCCGACCGGCTCGACGCCGCACTCCGGGAGAACCCCGGCCTGAACCCTCACGTGTGCGCCGAGATGACCGACGAACGGGAGGACGGCGGCCTGTTCGGCTTCCGCTACTGACTGGTCTGCGCGGTTTCTGCTACTGACCGATCAGCTGTAGGAAGGTACCGGTCGTCACGATCGGGATGCCGTAGATGCGCGCCCGGCGTGCCTTGCGGGAGAGGGTGTCGGGGTCGGCGGCCACCAGCAGGGCCACCTCCTTGGTGACGCGCGGATGCGGAACGTACCCGGCCGAGCGGGCCCGCGCCTCCAGCACGTCCCGGCCGAGCTCCGCCTCGCCGGTGAACGCCACCCGGTCTCCCTGCTCCAGCCGGAACCGGTCGAACGGGCGCGCCCTCCCCTCAGCGGCGCGTTCCAGCGCCCGCCTCGCCGATCCGGGTGGCAGCCCGACGAGCGCGGCGACGCGGACGAGTTCGTCCCGCTGAGCCCGCGTGACGGCACCGTCGACCAGAGCCGCCTGAGCGAGGGCGGCCAGATAATCGTGATGCAGCCGATGGAGATCGGCGCGGCCCAGCCCGACGGCGGCGGCGAACTCCACCAGCGCGTCCGCCTGGGTCGGTGAGATCCGGCGATCGAGCAGCACCCGGTCGAGCAGGCCGAGGTAGGAGTCGGCCACGGCGGGCTCGGGGACCCGTGGCATCCGGTCGAGGATCCGGGCCAGGAAGTGCCCGTCCCGCTCGGCCGAAACGCCGCGCCTTACCGCGGGCGCATTTGAGTTGGGCAGGTCGGGCCAGGGCGCGGACGCGGCGGTCTCGAGCAGATCCGGCCAGGGAACCCGCCCCTCGGCGAGTGCGAGGTAGTGGCGGAGCAGCCCCGCCGCCGCACGCGCGTCGACGAGCGCGTCGTGGTGCCCGCTCAGCGGAACATCGGCGAGCGCGCAGCATCCCGCCAGATTTCGCGGCGCCTCGGGCATGAAGTGCGGCGCCCACCTCATCGTGCACACGCCCGCCTCAGAAGCGAGCGGAACCGGGGAGCCGAGCCGGGCGAACTCGCCCGAGATGAACAGCGCGTCGAAGGCCAGATTGTGGGCGACCCCGACCCGCCCGCGTAGGAGCGAGGCGATCGTCCCCGCGACCTCGTCGAATACGGGCGCGTGCCGGATGTCCGCGGCGACGATCCGGTGAATCCGGCGGGGTCCCAGGTCGCGCCCGGGGTTGATGAGCGTCGCCCACTCACCCGTGACGTCCCCCGAGGCGTCGAGCTGCACGATGCCCACCTCGATGACCCGGTCCTGCCAGTCGGGTCGCAACCCGGTCGTCTCAACATCGACGACCGCGTAGCCGTACGGAGCTGTCGCCATCAGCCCGCCATCCTTCGCGCTTCGTCAGAGCACTCATTCGCCGTGCGCTCCTGAGCGCACACATCTCCCGAGGGTGGTTACACCGTAACCGACACTCTCGTCGGATATCGATATCGATACGGCGAATACCAGATGTATATTCGGGCGCGAATCCGAGCCTCGATGAGGCCCGAGGGCCATTCTGGAAGTCGACGACCCGAAAACATCCCGAGACGTGACCGAATAGGGCCGGTCTCGGCTTAGCCCAGAGACTCCCAGGCGAACGCCTCACCGAGGCGGCGGGCCGCGCCGAATGGGACGTCGGCGAAATGGATACCGAAGCCGATCGACAGCTCGTCGACGAGCCGGCCAAGGATGCGGCGCCGGATTTCGGCGGACGCCTCGGTGGCCGGCTCGCCCCGATCGGCCAGACCCGGTCGGCCGTCTGCACCGATGCGTGCAGCATGTCCGCGAAGGCGATGAGCCTAGCGCCGTCCGAGGTCATCGGGTAGCCGACCTGTCCGGCCGTTCCGTGCTGAGGCATCGAACCCGGGGGACGTACGAGCATCGGCCAGCGAAGATCGTGCTGAGACAGACCGGTCCGACTAACAACGATCGACTTGGATCAGCAAATCGCATAATTCCGTCATGTTCGTCACGGTCGGTACGACCAAGTGTTGCATCGGCCTTAGCCGCAGACGATGATCTCGAAATGGCCGCGACTGATCACATAAGGACCGAATCCTGTAAGGGCTGACGCATATAGCGATCGGCTGATACGTTTGCGTGCACTGACCGTCAATTAGCTATGCCCTATATCGGAGCTTTCTGGACAGGCAGGGAACCAGACGGGGGCTGACGGACGAAGGCAGGGGGCCATGCCTAACACCCGGCAAGGGGCCGGTGGCATCTACGATCCGCCAGCCGCACTTCCCACACGGCCGGACACGGACACGCAGAGTCCAGACTCGGGCGAGGACGGCGCGAACTCGGCCGACGCTATCGCGTTCGTCTACGTTCCCACCCGGCCATACCGGCGCGCGGAGCGCGGGCAGACACAACACGTCAGGTTCGAACTTCGTCAACTCGATGACGGCTCGCCGGGGCTCGCAGTCTTTACCGCGAAGGAGCGACTGGTCGCGGAGTTGGGAATCCACCAGCCGTATGTCCGAATCGCCGCCCTCGACCTGCTCGTACAGGTGGCCGGGGCGAAGGTGCGTGTTGTGATCGATCCCGAGCTAAGGCAAGGCGTGCCGCGCTGGACGGAGGCCAACCTGCAGGCATGGCGAGAGAACGACGATGACTAACAGATCAGATGGATACAGCGTTTTCATCGATGACGTGATACACACCGGTGGGAAGTTCAAGCAGATCTCGCTTGACTACAAGAATCTCATGCCGATGTCCGGATTCGACCCGGTTGATACAGGAAATCCGCAAACGAATTCGGTGATCGAGACAACGCTAAGAACGATAGGCGAACTTCATCTGATGATCGCTCAAGCGATGTATCAGCACGGCGCCAAGCTGCTACTCGCCGGCGAGAAATACGAGGACGCCGAGAATGCCAGCAATGCGAATATCATTCTACAAACCGCAGTACTTGAAATCGCTCCCAACGCGAAGTTCCCCACCCCTCCCAATCCCTGATCGGGGCACGTCGTAATGGATAATCCAGATCCGGAGCCAACGCCGATCGGCAAGCTCCCGCAGGCTGTCGCCCCCACCGCTAGGCCGACGCTCCCGCTGACATGGGGGAACTTCATCACCGGAGATTTCGCGGGCATCCAAGCTCTGGCGAGCCAGCTCTACAAATTTGCGGATGGCTGTAACACTGAAGTCTCGGCACTTGCCCGATGTGTCGATTCGCTGATAGCCGCTGACCACGAGAGGTGGCACGGCGAAACAGCGACACTGTTCAAGGCAAGTTTCGGGCAGGACGCAGTGATGATGAACGGAACGAACCGTGCCATCGTCTCGATCGCCGGCGTCCTCGACAGGTTGGCCGAGCGGCTTGCCAAGACCGAGTATCTGGTGGAGCAGCAGGTAGATAAGGGGGTCAATGCGGGCTACGTGCAGGTGGAGCCCGACGGTAAGGCCACCGAGATCGCCACGGTCCCGGGAACGCCGACAAGCGTTTACCTCCAACTTCAAGCATTGATCGACAAGGCTCGTATCAACGCCCAGCGAGCGCGCTCCAAGGCCGCTAGTGAGCTGGTCGCCCTCGGAGCGGCCCTGATGAGCGGGCTGAACTACTACAGCGGAGAAAGCGGCAAACCCGGGTCTCTCGACCCGAACGGCCTGCTGACAGCTGATCAGCAGAAGAGCGATGCTGTAGCGATCGCGCGTCTCAAGGCCGAGCTGAAAAAGGAGGCGGGTGAGCTCGGCACCTCAGGAAAGAGCCTGAAGTCGGCGCTCAGCGATGTCTCAAAGGTGGGTGGAGACGCCCAGAAGATCAGCACGATCATCGGAGACCTCAAGGGCGCAAAGAACCTTCCAGGTATCATGAGTACGGTAGGGCCCGTCATCGAGGATATCGGAGGCGAGATCGGAATAGCCGCGTTGGCCGGTTAGGATGCCGAACGGGCGCTGTCCTAGTGGCCGAGCCGGTCTAGGGGAAACGTATGACGTCGGACGACACGTCCTCACGCAAACCTGGCTTCGAGCCTCCGCAGGAGGAAGAACAGGCACCGCGACATAGCGGCTCTGGCGCGTCGCGCAATCGTGTGCCCGGCGCGGCGGCGCGCCGACCGCCGAAAGGCAGGCGGGCATGGGCCCTGACCGGCGCTGCGGTGATCCTCGCTGGCGGTGGGCTCCTCTGGGCGCTGTGGCCCGATGTCTCGTCACGTCCATCGAGTGACGCATCACCGCGGGCGACGTCGACGGCTCTCGCCGTTCCGCCGGGCCCTGGAACGGTCAGTCTTGCGCAGTCCGGTCAGATCCTAGGACTTCCGGTTTTGTATTCGACCATCAAGGCCGCAGTACCGCCGGGAGTCAGGTGGGAAGGCCCGGGAGCCAATACGCCGCCCGGTTTCAATATCGACGATCAGCTCTACATATGGGGCACCTTCAGCGAGTCGAGCGCACGCGCCTTGCGAATGGAAATCATCAGGTACTCGTCCAATAACAAGGCGAGCGCTGCCTTGAGATCTGATCAGGCCGGATGTACAGGGCAGAACAAGGAGCGATGCGCTGGATATTCACCCCCGGAAGCCGAAGGCTCTGTCCAGATTTTCGCTGGGAAAACGGGGCGCTTCGAGACTTTGGGGAACCTGGGGGACGACGCGTTCTCAGTTCCGGTAATACAGCAGCGCTTCAAGTCTCCGTCAGCCATGGAGCAGAACGAGACCACTTATGATGTAGGCGGCTCAGTGGTGGAGTGCCGGTTTCGTAACGTACGCATCATCATCAACTGGCGTGGGGCCGACTACCCGGTGAGTGCTGCGGGCCACAGTCCGCTGCAGGGAACACGGCTGCCCTATGGCCAGAGTCGTGATCAAGCCATATCGATGGTGCGAGCGATCATCTCGAAGCTGGCGCGATGAAAGCGCGCCTACGGGAGCCCGTAACTCGGTGACGCTTCATCGAGTGCAGGGTGGCTCTCCGTACGCCTTCCTCGGGCCCATCGGGCGAGGACCACAGCCGGATTACCGTCGCCTTCTCCCGGTTTGAGACCGGCCCACCCGTCGACGCGATCTGGGCCCGGAACGGCCCCCGCCATGACCGCCCTCAACATCTCCGTCTAGAAGAATCGGCCCTCGAACTCGTCCTGGACCTGCTCTTCCCTGAGAACCTGCTGACACAGTGATCAGACTGCAGAGTTACTTCAACACTCTCAGCTACCAGGAGCCGGCGGAGGCTCATTGGCGCTGCCAGAGACTCTCGTCCACGCGGACCTCGGGCAGTCCTGGCACTGGCGCGGTGGCCACATAGAGCACGCACCGGTCGTCGTCCCCCTCCGTGTCGGCCCAGAGAAGGCTGCCGTCCGGGAGGATCACCGTCCACAGTCCTCGCGGCTCGGTACCGCCGTACAGCACGTATACATCGAAGTGCGCGGCGAACCGTTCAGCGAACTCCTGGCGGCCGACCCGGTCGACAAGACGGCCCTCGATGCCGACACCGAAGCTCATCGCGAAGTGCCCGGACACCTGTTGCTCGTACGTGCAGAACGCGGCGAACACCACGTCCCGCGGAACGTCCTCCAAATCGTCGGCAACGCGATCGGCATGTCCAAGGAACAACTCGTGCTCGGCGATCTCGAAACAATCCAGCAGGAACGTCCGCAGCTCGATCTCCGGGACCAGGCGAGATGACAGGCAGTCGTAGCCCGTGGCCTTTGTCTCCGTCACGGCGCCACCCTACGCACCCGTTCGGCATCCGGGTTCAACGCCGGCCAAGCGGTCAGCGCGCGCGTGGGGATCTCGGTTCGGGCAGCAGACCACGGCCAGGCCGGCGTAGTTGCCGCCGGTCAGCCACCAGGCCACACAACGTCGTTGCCGCGCACACAGGGTGTCCAGGGCGGTCGCGGCCATCGTCAATACGGTCGGTGCGTGCCGCCGCAGTTCGGGGTGGGCGATCGACGGCTCGGCCGGGCCGCCCTGGTCGGTGACGGAGATCTCCGTACGTCTGGCTGCGCGGTTCGTGGACCCGTCCGCCGACGAGGAGATGGTGGAGGAGCACCAGATCACCCTCTGGCCCGCCCCTCCTGGTCCTGAGATCCGGTGGAAGCTGACCGATCAGGTCGGTGCGGAGATCCGCGCAGAGGGTTGACTCCAGGACTGAGGGCCGGACCCCGACCGGGTCCGGCCTTCGGCCGCTTCTGGTCACGCCGTCGAGTCCGTCGCCGGGTCGGCAGAACCCACCGATTCCCGTGACATCGACTTGGTGGAATCAGCCGCCACCGGCCGTTTCCGTGACCATCTGATCACTTTGCGTTGAATAGTTTCCGGGCTGATTCTTCGGACGAAGACTCTACGCTCGTGCGCACCGGCGAGAGTCGACGATCCGTTCGCGAGAAATACGCTCGCGCGCCATTTCCTCGCGGCCGTTCCACCACCATTATGGTGCCGACACAAAACGGTCATCGGAGGATCTTTTGCACGTCCATGTCTTGTCCGGCCGTACGAGGGCGATCGCGGGTGCCGCGGTCGGCGGCCTGGCGCTCGCCACCCTGGTCGCCGTCGGCGACTCACCGGCGTCCGCGACACCGGCGACGTCCGTAGTGGTCAATGAGGTGTACGGCGGCGGGGGGAACTCCGGCGCCGCCTACACCAACGACTTCGTCGAGCTCACCAACCGGAGCGACGCGGCCGTCAGCCTGGACGGCTGGTCGGTCCAGTACCACTCCGGCGGCGCGACCGGCGCCTGGCAGGTCACCCCGCTGAGCGGCTCGATCGCGCCGGGCGGCTTCTACCTCGTCGGTGAGGCGAAGGGCGCGGGCGGTACGCAGGCGCTGCCGGCGACGCAGGCCACCGGAACCATCGCGATGTCCGCCACCGCCGGCACGATCGCCCTGGTCCACGACACCACCGCGCTGACCTGCGCGGACTCGGCGGCGTGCCAGAGCGCCTCGGCCGACCTCGTCGGCTACGGCACCGCGGCGCTCAACGAGACGGCACCGGCGGCGGGCGCGTCCAACACCGCCTCCGTACAGCGAAGCAGCAAGGCGGACAGCGACGACAACTCCGCCGACTTCGGCGCCGGCGACCCGACGCCCGGCGCCGCGAACGCCGGGAGCGGAGGCGGCGGCGGTGGCGGCGGTGAGCCCGGTCCGCTGCGCATCCACGACATCCAGGGCGCGAGCTGGCTCTCGCCGCACAACGGTGAGAAGGTCACCAACGTGCCCGGCATCGTCACCGCGATCCGGTCGGCGGGCAGCAGCAAGGGCTACTGGATCCAAGACCCGACCCCGGACGCGAGCCCGGCCACCAGCGAGGGCATCTTCGTCTACAGCTCCTCGCCGGGCGTGGCGGTGGGCGACTCCGTGCTCGTCTCGGGCACCGTCAAGGACTACTACCCGCTGTCCAGCGGCGACACGGTCGAGAAGACCTCCAACCTGTCGGTGACCGAGATCAGCGGCTCGACCGCGTCCGTGCTCTCCCACGGCAACGCGCTGCCGGCGGCCGAGGTCATCAAGCCGGACACGGTCCCCGCCAAGTACGCCCCGGACCTCGGCGGCGCCAACATCGAGTCGACGCAGATCGACCCGGCCCGTTCGGCCCTCGACTTCTGGGAGTCGCGCGAGGGCATGCGGGTGCAGGTCGACGACGCCCGGGTGATCGGCCCGTCCAACAGCTACGGTGAACAGTTCGTCACCACGAAGCCGGCGCAAGCGACGACGTACCGCGGTGGCACCGAACTCCTCGCCGAGAACGCCGTGCCCTCCGGCCGCATCGAGGTCGTGCCCGCGAACGGCAGCAACCCCGGCGTCTCAGTCGGCGACGTCCTCCAGGGCGCGACCGCGGGCCCGGTCGACTACTCCCAGTTCGGCGGCTACACGATCGCCGCGACGCAGGTCGGCACTGTCCAGCACAAGAACCTGCCGCCCGTCGTCGCCAAACCGCAGAGCAGCAAGCAGCTCGCGGTCGCGACGTACAACGTCGAGAACCTCGCGCCCGGCGACCCCGACACGAAGTACGCACGGCTCGCCGAGGGAGTCGTGAAGAACCTCGCCAAGCCCGACATCATCGCGGTCGAGGAAGTACAGGACAACACCGGCGCCACCGACGACGGCGTGGTCGCGGCCGACAAGACCCTGACCAAGCTGACCGCGGCGATCGTCGCGGCGGGCGGCCCGAAGTACGACTGGCGCGAGATCGACCCGGTGAACGACAAGGACGGCGGTCAGCCCGGCGGCAACATCCGGGTGGTGTACCTGTTCAACCCGGCGCGCGTGTCGTTCATCGACCGGGGCGCCTCGTCGGTCGACCGCTCGACCACCCCGACGTCCGTCGAGAGGCTCAAGGGCAAGCCCGCCCTGACGCTGTCGCCGGGCCGGATCGACCCGGCCAACACGGCCTGGAACTCCAGCCGCAAGCCGCTCGCGGGCGAGTTCCGGTTCCGGAACAAGCCGGTGTTCGTCATCGCGAACCACTTCGCCTCCAAGCTCGGCGACCAGAACGCGGACGGCCGCTATCAGTACCCGGCGCAGTCGTCGGCGGTGCAGCGCGCAGCCCAGGCGACGGCGGTGCACGCCTTCGTCCAGCGGATCCTGAAGGTGGACAAGGAGTCCGACGTGGTCGTGCTCGGCGACCTGAACGACTACCAGTTCAGCCCCGCGCTCGCGGCGCTGAAGACGGGGTCCACCAGCGGGCACGGCACGCCGATCCTGACCGACCTGATCGCCACGCTCCCGGTGAACGAGCGGTACACCTACGTTTACAGCGGTATCTCGGAGGTGCTCGACCACATCCTGGTGACGCCGCGCACGCACGGCGTGCAGTACCAGGTGGTCCACGTCAACGCCGAGTACACGAACCAGACGAGCGACCACGACCCCCAGGTCGTACGGCTGAAGCCGTAACCAGGCCGACCTCGTAACGCACGCGGCGGTCACCTCGGCTCCAAGGCCGAGGTGACCGCCGCTGCTTTCGCTCTTCGGTCAGTCGCCGATCGTGGTCACGCAGGTGACGCGCTCGGACGGATCAGCGCGGGAGAACCTGCACGGTGTCGCCGACAGCGCGTTCGCCGGTTGCATCGGACGGCTTGTTCACCAGAGCGCCGTTGACCGCCATCGCCGTCGACCCTCCGCCGTCGAGGTTCAGCGCGTTCACCGCGCCGAGCCCGCGCATCAGCTCGGCGGCCTCCTGGATCGTCACACCTTCGCTGACACCCGGCTGGCGGCCGTCGACGGTGACGAGGATGAGCCGCCCCCGGGCGTCCGTGCCCGCGAGGGTCCGGGGCTGGCGTTGTTCCGCCCAGGCGTAGCCGAAGGACAGATCCGCCGGATCCACGAACCCCTCAGTGGCGGCGTCGATCGCCAGGCGCCTGTCGCGTACGAGAATCGGCCCGGCGCTCACGATGCCGGTCTTGCCGGCCAACGGCACGGCCTTCCCGGAGGAGTCGCGTACCCGCTCGTCGACGGCCAGCCGCCGCCCGACGACAGCGTGAGCCTTCAGCCACGTCGCGGCCGTCCCGATCCCCTGGAGCACCGATCCCCCGGCCGGGACCGTACCGCCGCCCGTCCCCACGCCGACCACCCGGCCGCCGTGGTCGAGCACGGCCTGCGTGCCGGCCCCGGTGGGCAGGTTCGCCCCGAAGTGAGGGGTGAACAGCACGAGGTCGTCGGCGCTGGTGCAGGTGAAATCCTGACGCGGCAGTTCGGTCGGTGACACTCCCGGCCGACCGCAGTCACGGACCTTGCCCGGCACCCGGTTGATGCCATTGATCGCGTACGACGCCGCGCCGTCGCGGACACTCGCGCGCGAGACGAGGTTCGCGACGCGGCTACGGTGGCCGTCGTTCTGCAGGATCAGCGCGGCCCGGGCGCCGGCGGACTGGGCGTCGAGAGTGCCACCGTAGGCGGCGAGACCCGACTGCGTCCCCTGGACGCCGTCGGCGTCGGAGGTGATGAAGAAGCCACCGTTGACCGCGAGGACGGAGCCGGCCGCGCGGGCCTGCGCGGATGTCGTCACCCGCCCGGCGACCGCGCTGCCGTGGCTGGCGACGACGCTTCCGTGGAACCGCGCGGGGTCCACGACGCCGACGTGGATGCTCTCCCGGTCGGGCGCCTGGTCGACGTCGTAGCCGGTCCATTCGACGGCCGGGTGCAGGCCGGCGGCGGTGACCGCAGCCGCCTGCCGCTGTGCGTCCGCCTGGGCGGCGAACCCGCCGACGCGCACGCGGTACCCCTCGGTGCCATGTGGGGTGTCGGAGAAGGCGGGCCACGGCACCTGCTCGGTGCGTGCGTCGATCCCCGCCGCGGCCAGCTGCGCGACGGTCTTGGCGGCCCACTGGGCGTCTCCAAGCTCCGCCCAGGTAGCGGCACCGGTCAGCCGGTTCACGGCCGGAGCCTGCACGGTCACGGTCCACACGGGACGCGCCTGCGGTACGAAGACCGACGCGGTGCGGACCTCCACCCCTGGAACGGGCGACGTGGACGTCCACGTCACCGTCGCTGATTTCCATGGCAGCGCGTTCGCGCCCGACGGCGTGGCCGCCGTCGCCGGTCCGGCGACCGCTGTCGCGGACGCGGTGAGCAGGGCCATGCCCGCGACAATCCATCTGGGACGCGCCATGGACGACCTCCGTGTAGACATATGTGGATTATTCGCCGGATAGTCGACCGCTCCGGCCCTCTCGGTGGGGAATGAACAGCCCACCACCAGGTGAACTACGTCTTAAAGCTGCAGCGGGAGGGCCGGCTTCGCGGTACATCGAGCCGAGGGAACGACCTGGACCGCCTGGCACCGGTTCATCACCTTGGCGATGCTCGCCCTGGCCTACCGGGCTGCACTCACCTCAGCCACCACGGCCGCCATCGGAAACCGGACTCAGCCGATGACCGTCCCGGAGATCCGCCGCCTGCTGAACACATTCGTCATCCCAATCACACGGTGCGATCAGCAGCATCATCCACTGGTCTCAATGGCGCCAACGCCAACAACTCGCTCGATAATGCCATTACAGGCGAAGACTCCCCTCACCGCCAGATCACGAAGTGTCGCTGAAGTACCAGAGTCACCGTCGCGGTTCCGGATAGATCCTGTAGGGCACTTCGTCACGGTAACCACCGTAGCCGCCCACGCTGACGTGTTCGACTTCTTGACATCTCGGCCAGCCAAGGCCGCTAACGAGCCGAGTAGTCGCAATGAGCACCTTGCGCTGGCCACCCGTGGCCAAGTACTTAGGCGAAGCTCGGATTCAGGCGACAGTACCGGGCTGACGAACTAGACTCTCCTTCGATCTGACCTTCGTTGGGCAACAGTCGGGCGAAGCGGCGTCGCTATTCCTAGGTTTTGCGCGCTCGCTGCCCTCCAGATAGCTCAGACTTGGAGGAAAAAGTGAACCAGTTCGAGATGCGCCGCGCCGAGCAGGATATACGAAATACCTTGACCGATACTGGTCTCGAGTGGGTGCTCGATGAGGTTGATGCCGCTATCGCAGCTGGCGTCCCTGAGGAGAGGATTCTCCGTCGCCAGACTCAAAGAGGGGGGCCTCACCGCCAGCCTATGAGCCCTAGAGCCGCAGCGGCTGAATACGTAACGCTTGATCGTGAACAGCTCAGCGGCGACGAATATGAGTCATCGCGCAAGCGAGGGACGCTTGTCATTACAACTCGAGCTATGACAGACCAAGAGCGACTGGAACTACTCCTCGACGCACTCCGGCGAGTTCTTATCGAGGTTCCTGATATTGAAGGTGAGATCACTAAAACGTTGGCGACTCCGCCAGACACCGACGAAGGAATGAGAGTGGAGGTCGAGGATACTAGCTTCGAACCCGATGAAAGCGCCCGCCGTCGCGAAAGTCTTGCCATAAAGAACGATCGAGTACCCCAAGAGTCTCGTAATCGAATCCGAGGCCTGCTGGCTGATGCAATTCGCGAGGTGCGAGGTTGAGTACGATCAGCGATCTTCTTGACGAGATCAAGAGTCTACTTACTATAGGTTCAGCACCCTACAGATCGACAGCTGACCTATCAGATGTATATGAGGGTTACATATTTTCGCTGATCGTGAGTACTGCAAGCAGGAACGGTGCCAGCGTTTCTTATGAAGATGTTTACGGCACGAAAGTTAACAAGCTAGTCTTTCGAACTAGCCCGGGTCAGCTCTATGGAGACAGCCAACCCTTCACGCATGCCCTTATCGAGTTCAACGGCGCACCTCCACTCGAGGTTCATCTCGGAGTTCGCGTTCAGGGAACGTCTGGCGTTCTTCACGAGTGCGATGTCCTAGTCCTGCCGGCCGAAGAGGCTGAGCTAAGTCGAGTCCAGCGCATCGCGCCACGCGGAAGCCAGTGTCTACTTATCGTTGAGTGCAAGTACTATACATCAACTCTGGACATCGGACTCGCTCGGAATTTCGAGGGTTTGCGGGCTGACATTCGAACCCAGGATGAACTATTTGTTTCCAATATCGGATCTCCGAGCATAGTAAGATACCTCGCTGCACGAAAACGCGGCTATGAGCGAGACGTCGTTCCAAGCTCCTCACAGACAGAGTACCTGCAAGCGGAAATCCGAAAATCATTTAGGAAATTCCTAAGTAAGCACACTCCGTCAGTGGTGATTTGAAGGGTAGCAACGTCCCTCTCCAAAGGACTCGCTCCTACAACCATCGTGCCCGCTGGCCCGTCGCCGGGTCTCCATCAGGGTCAGTTACGTGGCAAGGCACACGCGGGCTGCGCTCTGACGTCCTGCTGGCGCCACATCTGTCGCATAGCGGGCGTACGGTGCGATCATGGCGCTCACCGACATCACGCGCGAAGCAGTCCTCGCCGCGATTGCCGAATTCGACCGCCTGGGCCGGGACGCCTTCCTGGAGAAGTACGGGTTCGACTCCTCCCGGCGGTACTGGCTCCGGTACGAAGGAGCGCGCTACGACTCCAAGGCCATCGCGGGAGTCGCCCACGGCCGCCTGCCTGGCCGGTCTCCCCTGGCGGCGAAAGAGTTCTCCGGCGGTATCGGCCACGCGGTGACGGTTCTGCGGCGCCTCGGCTTCGACGTGACCAGCGAGCCCGACGCCGACCCGATCGGCCTCCAGACCATGGACGAGATTACGTTGGCCGTCGGCGACCTGCGCCGCGCCTCGGTCGGCGGCAAGCCGATGCTGAAACGGGCCGTCGTCCTCTTGTGGGCGATCGGCCGCGCCCGCGCCGGCCACGACCGCCTCCTGGGATGGGCCGACACCGTCGCCGCACTGACCCCATTGCTGGAGACGCACCGCCGAGACGGCGAACGCCGCCAAGGCCGCCCCGACTACCCGATCGCCGCCTCCGTCATGCGGGCCTCTGGGACCTGCCTGGCCAGGCCGACGTCCCGCGCGCCCATGGAGACAGCGCAGTGAAGGCCTGGTTCGCCGAACATGCATCCGACGGCGGCCTGCCAGAGCGAATCTATGTTCTCGCCCGCGAATCCGGCCACGCACGAATCCAGATGGTCGAGGCCATCGCAGCACGGTTCTTCGACGACTTCGACGAGAGCGGACTACTCACCGCCGTCGGCCTGTACGACCAAGACGTCGCCACCGATGAGGACACTCTTGGCCGTGCAACGGTCGATCCCAAAGCCGAATACGCCCGTTGGTGCGACTCGGTCGCGCGCCAGGAGGCCGCAACGTACGGGCGGCGCCGCACCAGGATCGCCAGCGACCTGATCCGCCTCAGCCTCGCCCGTCGCGCGGTCCTGATCCGCAGCCAAGGTCGCTGCGAGAATCCGGAATGTGGCCGCCCAGCTCCGGACGTCAACGATCATGGAGAGCCGGTCCTGGAGGTCGATCACGTCGACCAGATCAGCGATGGCGGCCGTGACCACCCGATCCAGATGATCGCGCTATGCCCCGACTGCCATGCGGTCAAGACACGAGGCCGCAGTCGTCACCGGCTCATACCCCTGCTGGCGCGGACAGCGCGCGATCTGCATGACCGGTGGAACACCACCGAGACGTCCAGGGAGTAAGACCGCCCGTACGGCAGCACTCCAGAGCCTCCAGCAAGAGGGCTGCGCAACGCGAGCCGGTGGAATCTCCGCCATCAAGCCATCCGTGGAAAATACTCGTAAGTCGCGAACCGCCGCCTCGAACCCCCGCACGCCGCAAACCGACATCCCGGCCGCTGCAGCAGAGGGACATAGGCAGAAGCTTGTCCGGCTCCTCATGGCCTGCGACAGTTCTTGAAAGTGCCGCCACACGCCAGGGAGGCAGATCGTGCCCCGACCATGGGAAGTAGATCCGCAAGCGCAGTTCAGACGTCGGCTCGGTAAGACCGCAGCCGAGTTAGGTAACAGCCGTACCACGAACGACTGCCCGGACATCTGGGAACTCGACAACGGCGACATAGCAATCGTTGGCCGCGACGTAACGACGGCATTTGCTGATCGTTTGCCGCCGGATGTCCGGATCGGCGCCGACGAACGCCTCGTGGTCATTCCTCGGAACATGCTGAGTGCCGCCAAACCGGATATCCCGGATGCTTGAGCGCGTAAGAGAAGTACCAGGGAAGACGCTCGACGTCGTCTCCTACCATGACCTGCGGCGCCGGGAGAGCGAGCACGTCACCAGACCGATCTGGAAGCTCGAGCGCTCCCAGTACTTCCACGAACCGGATGACGATCCCAGCTGGCAGGCCTTCCTCGCCGGCGACTGGTCACGGGTGCTCACCGTGTTCGAGAGCGAGCGGGCCGACGCACGCAGCGAGACGGAGAAGTACGCGCGGCAGGGCAGCGAGCTTCGCCGTCTGCGCATCGTCGAGCGACCGGTGTCACGGTATCTCCTGTGGGAGACGCAGTGGTTCAAGATTCTGGCCGAGGAAGGTACGTCGATCCGCGTTCTCAACGCCGAGCAGGTTCGCGACCTGGAACGTGACGCCCCGATACCTGAAATCCTGGTCGACGAACACGCGCTTTACCACGTCAGATACGACGAGGGCTGGAAGGCGTGCGGTGCTCGGCGCATCGACGACCCAGACGTCATCCGTCAGGTGATCGAAGAGATCGCGGCGCTCTGGAAACTGGCGGAACCCTTCCCGCAGTACTTCGCACGCGAGGTTGAGCCTCTGCTACCAACGAGATAGCGACCACAACGACAATTAAGCGGCATGCGCCAACGAATCGGTAACCGCAGGATCAGAAGCGGGCTGACCACGGTCGTACTGCTGCTCATCGTCTTGTCAGCCATCGCTCTGATCGGCGTCTCCCCGATCGCGCTGGGTATCTTCCACGGTGCCACCAACAAGTGGGAGCGGTTCAGCTTCATCGGCCAGACATACGGCGCGGCGTCCGCGATCGTCTCGGTGCTCGCTCTTGTCGGCATCGTTGTCACGCTGAGCTATCAGGCACGAGAGGCCAAGCTCGCTCGGGAAGAGACTCGACGCCAGGCCGTTGGCGACCTTCTCAAGATGGCGATGGAGGACCCCGACCTCGACGAGTGCTGGGGACCCGTGCCATCACCTGATGATCCCAGAACGCGTAAGCAACTGCTCTACACGAACATGATCATTGCCGAATGGTCGCTATCGTTCGAGACAAGAGCGCTTCCCGAAGCACGCCTCCGCGCCATCGCGAACGAGATGTTCCAGGGTCGCGTCGGGCGCGAATACTGGAAGAGCGCACGAGAAGCCCGCCTCTCCACGTCGGCGAGCAGCCGCGAGCGACGCTTTCACGAGATCCTCGACGAGGAGTACAAGCGAGCGCGACCACTGGCGACGCCCAGCCCACCGGTTCGAACGACCGAGGCGCAGCGTGCACTCGGCAAGAAAGAGCGCCTGCTATGGGCAGCAGCCGGTGCGGCTTGCGCACTGCTCTATCGGAGCCTCCGCAACCGCTCTTGACCACCGGAAGCCTCCGCATCTCGGCTGACTCTGCAGCAACCGCGATGCATGGCGACTGATGGTCGCGGTGGCGCCACCGCCTGGCAGAGCAACCGGAGGTCTCTGGCCAGCCTCCGTCTCCGCCCGTCCCTCGTCGGCGTGCGAGGGCTTTGCCTGCTCTTGTGGCCGACCGCGCGTCGGCTGGCGCTCAGGCTGGTCGGGCTGTTCGTTGCCCTGATCGGCACCGTCATGCTCGTCGGCGCTACCGCCGCTGGTGCGGTCGATGCCCACGCCCGTGTCCTCCCCCGCTCCAGAGACGGCCTCCTTTGGCCAACGCGGGCACCAGATAACCGCAATACCGAACAGGTCGTCAACGCAGCGGTCGACCGAATACGTGCTTCGGCCCGACCGTCGAGAGGTGGCAAAGAGTTCGACCTTCGTCCTCGCCGCACCATGGGCTCCGACGCTGCCATGGTGCGACGAGATTGTCTACGGTGCCCGGAAAGCGCGTTCGCTGGCACCAGGGGGAGGCTGAGCTCACGAATCGAGTACGACGGTCAAGGCTTCGGCCAGCTTGTTGATCCAGTCGACGGCGTCCTTGGCATCGTCCGCAGCCATCGGCTGGCGACCGTGGACGGGGGCGAGATCCGCGCGGTGCGCGATGTCGTTGCGCCGCATGATGACTTCCTTGTCATGCCGAAACTTGACGGCCTCGGCCGTCATGCCGCGGAGCTGGCCGACCCTGTTCCAGATCTGTGATGGCGACCAGTGGTTGACGAGCTGTATACCTTGGGTGATCGACTCGGTGCTGTGAAAGGAGCGGAAGCGAAGCTCGTCTTCGAGGAACTCGCGGAAGACGGTTCTGATCTCTTCCTTGTGACTTCGCTCGACCATGCTCCACGGCATTTTGAGGGCGTTCAGCTTCTTGGGGCGGGCGTTGCTGCCATCATCGGTTAGCTCGACCGCCCGCTCGATGATCTCTTCGTGCAGCCAGTGGTCCAGTGCAGCGACTGCTTGGCTCCAGGCCGCGCGGTACAGGTCTGCCGGGTCGGCGGCGTTGAGGTCGCCGAAGGCCGAAGTAGTGACACTCTGCAGACCTTCGAGGGCTCTACCTCCAGTGATGAGGTTGTGCGCGTAGGAGATGTTCACCGCGAACTGCCGGAAGACAGGTGTCACTGGTCCCCCTCGGGATTATCGTCCTCGGGGGTGGGGTCATTTTCCTCCGAGGGCAGCGCCTCTGCGAGGGCAATGAACTCCTCCGCCGCGGACCGTAGCTCCGCGGCGATCTCCAGTGCGAGCTGCCGGGGTGACAGCAGTTCGTCGGGGACAGAGTCCTTGGAGACACAGCTAATGTTAAGGTTGAAGTCAAGTTTCTCCAGCTTGGCGTAGCTGAAGCGCTTAAAATGATCGGTCGGTGTCCGCTGGTCGGCATGGAAGCACTGGACGAAGTCGTCGAGGTCGGCCCGTACCAGAGGGTTCTCCTTGGCCGCGAAGTGACGGCCGGTCCGGAAGTCGTAGACCCACAGCTCTTTCGTCGCAGGTTGTCCGTCGCTGCGGACCCGTACTTTGTCGAAGAACAGTACGTTAGCCATAACGACACCCCTGGCGAAGACCCCGGTCGGCAGGCGGAGCAAGGTATGCACGTCGCAGTGCTCGAAGAGCCACTGCCGTACGGCCTTCTCGCTTCCAGCGCCGTTCAAGACGTTATCGGGTACGAAGACAGCGGCCCGGCCGCCAAGCGGAAGTGCCCGCATAATGTGCTGCAGGAAGCTGAGCGGAAACTTGGAGGTAACGGCGCGGAAGTCTCTTCGGGCAGCGGGCTCTGGGGCTGTGCTCCGGAACGGCGGGTTGCAGACGACCACCGTGGGCAGCGTGGTCTCGGCAGCCTCCAGCGACTCCTTCTTCTCGATTGGCGCCGGTTCAGTGAAGGGCATGCCGGTCCGCAGAAGCAGGTTCATGGTCGCGAGCCGGACCATCCGCTCGTCAAGGTCCGCACCTTTGATCGCGGTCAGTCTGAACGGGACACCTTCGGTTGCCATGACATCATACGCCGCCAGCAGGAGGCCCCCCTGGCCGCAAGCCGGGTCCAGGACGGTGTCGGTTGACTTCGGCTGAACGCAGTCGAGAACGGCAGTCGTCAGCGCGACCGGGGTGGATGTCTGGCCTGTCTTGATCTCGAAGTTGCCGCTCGCCTGGTCCAGTAGCAGCCCATACATGTCCGGCAGGCTGGTGAAATGGTCGCTCCAGGTACGTGCCCCGATATGGTCCTTAATGAGTTCGGCAAGCTTGGCCGGGTTCCTGACCGGCGACCTGGCCTCGTGGAAGATCGCCCTCCTGATCCCCATCCTGGGATCCGCGGTGGACTTGCCGCATTCTGTAAGGGTCTTGTTGAACTGGTCCTCCAACTCTTTCCCTGCCTTGCCCTCCAACGAAGGCCAGCCGAGCCCTTTCGGCACCACCCGGACCGCGAGCGCGGCAGGACGGGACCCACGCTCGTCATCAAGTTTGAGGAACAGCAGGTAGGTGACTAGTTCAGCGAAGTCGAAGGCCGAGAACGCCTTGGTACTGAGGTACTGATCGTAGAATTTCCAGAGGGGTTCGAACAGTCCTCGCCCGCTGGTCATCCCCACCGCCATGGCCGCACGTTCCAGTGCGTGTGGCCCTGACCGAGCGCATCACTATTCAGACATGTCGGATTCCTCACGAGAAGATCGTAGCGCTTGGAGGGACTCAGTGATGGCGGAGAACTCGGCCAGCGCGCTCTCCAGTTCGTCCACGATCTCCTGGGCGATCACATCCGGATCCTCCAGGACCTCGTCGGCCCCGTCCTGGAGGAAGGTCAGGTCCAAGTTGACCTTGTCGCGAGCGGTAAGGTCTTGGTACTCGTACGCCTTGAAACGATCGCTCTCGTACCGGTTAGCCCGCGGCTCGCCAGGCCGGTAGCACTTGACGAAGTCGTCTAGGTGCTCACGCCTGAGCGGGCGCTGCTTCATGGTGAAGTGCTGGCCGGTGCGGAAGTCGTACACCCAGAGCCGCTTGGTCGCCGGAGCACCATCAGCGCGGGCGGCTTTCTTCTCAAAGAACAGGACGTTGGCCTTCACACCGCCAGCGTAAAAGATCCCGGTCGGCAGCCGCAGTAGCGTATGCACGTCGCAGCGGTCCAAGAGCTGGCGGCGGATGGTCTCGCCAGCGCCGCTATCGAAGAGCACATTATCGGGCAGGACGACCGCTGCCCGGCCGTTCAGTTTCAGCATCGTGAAGATGTGCTGGACGAAGTTGAGCTGCTTGTTGGTGGTCTCGGTCCAGAAGTCACTACGTGATTTGGCGTAGTTCTCGCCTGTCACACTACCCACTCCGAAAGGAGGGTTTGCAAGTACGACGTCCACGTAAGTCATGGGTGGCTTGGCCAACGAATCTCCGACCGTGATCAGCTGTTCGCCGTTGGCATGCCCGATTCCGTGCAGCAGCATATTCATCGAGGCCAGACGGGCGGTTTCCCTGACCAGTTCAGCGCCACGGATCGCCCCGGAACTGAGCGCCCTGCGCCGGTCCGCGTCCAGCTCGGTGCCGTACACCCGTTCAACATGTGCGTGGGCCGCGATGAGGAAGCCTCCAGTCCCGCACGCCGGATCGAAGACAGTGTCCTTCGGCCCGGGGAGGATGCAATCGACCATTGTGTCGATGACAGACCTCGGCGTGAAGTACTGCCCGGCCCCTGTTTTCCTGTCCTCGGCACCACGCTGGAGCAGGCCCTCGTAGGCGTCGCCCTTAATGTCGGTGTCCTCGCTCGACCAGTGATGAGCCCCGATAAGGTCCTTGACCAGCCGCTCCAGGGCCGCCGGCTCCTGGATCTTGTTCTTGGCACCATTGAAGATCGCGCCGAGCATGCCCTTTCGCCTGCCCAGTCTGTCAAGGATCTCCTCATACTGGTCGAGCAGGTCGTCGGCCGACACGTTCATCAAGCTCGGCCAGCCCAGCTCGTCTGGCACGATCGTCTCAGCGTTGAGCCGACGGTTTTTCCGCTCATCGGCCATCTTCAAGAACAGCAGATATGTCAACTGCTCGACGTAGTCCAACGTCGAAACCCCGCTGTGGCGCAACAGCTCGGCATAGCTCCACAGCCGATTGACCAGCCCCTGCGGGTCGGCCGATTCTGTCATCGTCACAGCAACGTTTCTTTCTGGGGACGTGTTCTCTTCTTCGGCCTCCGGCCGCCCTGCGTGATGTTTCCTCGTTCGGCTCGGATCCGATCGAGCAAGGCTGACACGGGCTCGTCGGCGGGATCTTGCGGTATCAGGTTACCACTGAAAGCCGTTTCAAGGATCTTCATACGAAGGCGCTCTCCCTGGCGGATTGCGCTTTCCAGAGCCTCTTCTACCTGACTGGTGGCCGCAAGTTGAGATTCGACCTCTGCTATCAGACGCTCTTGATCAAACCCCTCCGGCGGGACGGGGACAGGAAGCATTTTGATCTTCTTTAGGCTAATCGAAGCGAGATTCACCGTTTGCTTTGCATTTCGATCGCACCAGATCTTACCGAAGCTGTTCGTGTGCCAAGCGAGCAGCTTGGGATGAATAGCTGATTCGTGGACTCTGGCTCGAAATATATGATTCTGGTGAATGCAATCCTGGATCTGATTCTCCCAAATCCAGCCTCGCCCCAACTTATCGCGATCCCCGCCTTCGTTCAGAAGCACGTCACCGAACTGCAGTCTAAGATGGTCGAGCTTCGATCTCGGCACCCTAATGTGCGAGACCTCGTCTAGGACGATCCTTCCCCGCTGCACATTGGCAACTCGCAGATACGGAACGTCTATATACGTGGGATCGAACTGTTTCTTCGAGTCCTTCGTCACACCACCTACAACCTCAGCGATTTCGCCGAGGCGCTTCCATTGCCACCCTTTTGCGATCTTGGGCAGCTGTCCGTCATCTAGACCGCCGTCTTTGATATATCCGTCGTGACGGCCGGAAGTCAACGAAAGGCCGCCTGTTCCAGCAAGCGCTGTAATTTGCCCTCGAAACCTGGAGAGACGATTAATTGAGGAATTTAGGCCGGCCAGCGCTATACCAAGGCGCGCGAGATGGTCTTCGAGGACTTCGACGATGCGCCGTTGTTCGTTAATTGATGGGAGCGGGATTCTCAATGACTCAAGATGGGATCGCGGGACACGCCGCAGACCGACTGCCCCCGTCATAGCACGCTCTGCCGCTTTGCGCACCGAAGGCTGAATTAGGAAATACATCAAGTACTTTGGCTCGATTGCCCCAAACGAGCGGAGCGCAAATAGCTCGGTACTTCCAACGGCCCGGCCTCCCTTGAGTCCGGCAGCTAGAGCTATTTTTCCGTTCTCCATACAAGGTGTAACCTTGGCGAAAAGTACGTCATTCTCCTCGAATGGCGTGAGTGACTTCTTTTTGACGTCGCCGTACCGAACTAGCTGAGAGCCGTTCAGGTGTCCGCTCTCGGCCTCGACTGCCGCCATTGGGACTTTTGAAATAAGGTCATCGTCGCGAGGAGTAGTGGTGAAGTTCCGCGGGTTGATTGCGCAGAGTTCTCCGACGGTGGCCCATGTCCAGCCTGCAGGCAGTTCGGTCATGCGGTGAGTTCCTGGTCCAGTTCGTCGAGGATGGTCACGGCGCGGTCGTCACCGAACGCCTTGAGGAAGCCGTCGGTGCCGCCTCGGCTGCTGAAGGGCACGTGGTCTAGGTCGGCGTTGTCGAAGCGTACCGTCATGGCGGTCGTCCGGGCGATGTTCTCCAGCCACCACACTTGATCATTGGTGAATCTCGCACCGGCTTGTTCTTGGCGGGTGAGCCAGTTGCGGAACCTGCCCTCGATCAGCGAGGCATATGGCAACGGCTCGGAGTCGAGGCCGAGTTCGAAGCGGATGATGGAGACCAAATCGGCGACCCCATGTTTGGCACCCTTGCGGGAGGCGGTGAGACCGGCTTGCTCGTAGGCCTTCCACAAGGCCTCGTGGGTCCACCGGCGGGGCGGCCGGGCGATTCGTGCGGCGATCTCCTTGAGCTCGTCGAACACCACGCGGGCTGGCACGGACCGCTGGGCGTAGGCAGTGTGCCAGGCGGCGATCTCTGCCCTATTTTCGGCAAGGTAATCGCGCCAGCTCGTTACCATCGAGGTGGCGTCGGCCGTCTCGACGACCGCGCCGGCGTGGAGGAGCTGGTCGGCATTGACCTCGTCGGTAAGGATGTCCATCGCCCGCCGGATCTCCAGCAACCGCTTACGAAGCTCGGGATTGCGGGAGAGCGGTTGAAGCGCATCGTTGACGAGCTTGCGAACCGCCGGTTCACCGCCGCTCAGCTTGGCGGCCTCCTGCCCGTCCACGGATACGGCGTCTACAAGCCTGCGCACGATCTTGTGCAGTGGCCCGCCCGCGACCCGTTCGATCTCGGTCTTCTCGTCTGGCCTGTTGGCGAGATCCTTGTCCAGCCTGGAAAGCCGCGATGCGAGGGTGGAGACCTCTTGGTCATCGATGGTCCCTGCGGCGACCTTGGCGAGCAGCTTCTCCAGGCTGACCTGCTTGGCCGGATCGCGGTCAAGGGGCGCAGCGTCGACCTTGGGGTTCTCGGTGACGCCGATGGCGTCCACGATGACGAATCTGGTCTTCTCCCCGATGTCAGGGGTGACGGCCTGGAACTCGGCGAGTGGGACCGTCCGGGCTCCGCGTCCCTTCATCTGTTCGAAGTAGGCCCAGCTCCGCACATCCCGGAGGAACATCAGGCACTCTAGGGCCTTCACATCGGTCCCGGTCGCAATCATGTCGACGGTGACCGCGACCCGAAGGGATGCCGAGTTCCGGAAGGCGGCCAAGAGCTCGGCCGGCCTCTTCGCCTTGTGTGTGATCTTGGCGCAGAATTCGTTCCCGCGACCGAACGCGTCCCGGACGGCGTCGACGATCTCTTCGGCGTGGTCGTCGTTCTTGGCGAAGATGAGGGTCTTGGGTACCATCCGGTTCTCCGGCAGGAGTCGCGACCGCTCGGCGAAGATCTCGGTGTAGAGGCGGTCCCTGAAGGTCTCGATGACAGTCTTCAACTGTCCGAGGCTCATGACCCGAGAGCCGACGTCGCGGCTGCCGTACTGGAAGTCGTCGTCCAGATCCTGATAGCGCTGGATGCGGGTTCGGCGGTCCTTCACCGGGACGGTGGTGCCGGCTTCGATGAGTGCCCCGGACTCGGAGATCTCGGTTTTGATTCGGTAGACGTTGAAGTCGACGTTGACGTTGTCGGCGACGGCCTGTTCATAGGTGTATTCGCTAACCAGATTCTGGTGGAAAAACCCGAACGTCTGAGCCACCGGTGTCGCGGTCAGACCGACCAATGGTGCGTCGAAGTACTCCAGGACACTCCGCCATTTGCCGTAGATGGACCGATGGCACTCATCCACGATGATCAGGTCGAACGCCTCGGGTGGGAACTGGGCGTTGTAGGCGATGTCGATGTCCCCATCGACCTCGTAGGAGTCGAGCTCGGCGTCGTCTCCCTGAGGGATCGTCTTGCCTGACAGACCGAGATAGAGCCGCTGGATGGTGGAGACGACGACCTTGGACGAGGCCAGCATGTCCGCGCCAGTCAGTTGCTGCACGTTGTACAGCTCGGTGAACTTACGGCCGTCGTCGGGTGTCGTGTAGTTCTCGAACTCGCTCCGCGCCTGGGTGCCCAGGTTGTTGCGGTCGACCAGAAACAGGATCCGCTCGGCCTTGGCGAATTTCAGCAAGCGGTAGGAGAACGTCGCGGCGGTGTATGTTTTGCCCGCGCCGGTTGCCATCTGGATCAGAGCACGCTCACGGCCGGCTGCCAGCGACTTCTCAACACCGCAGACCGCGTCGATCTGTGCGGGTCGCAGACCTTCGGTGACCAGCTCAGGCATCCGCATCCGCAGCTTGGCCCGGTACGTCGGTGCCTGTGGATCCGTACGAGCGTCGTGAATCCAGCGGGCGACGGTCTCAGGGCGGTGGAAGAAGGACACTTCTCGGGTCCGTGAGTCGGGGTCCAGGGTGTTGCGGAACCGGGTCACCCCGCCGTCGCTGGAGTAGCGAAAGGGCAAAGCCGGAAACCAAGCGACTCGCTGCTGACCGCTGGTCAGGTTGTCGGCGTAACCATCGGCCTGCTCCTCGGCCGTCGTCAGATCCGCGCCTTCACGTTTGGCCTCGATGACGCCTGCCAGCTTGCGGTCCACGTAGAGCAGGTAGTCGGCGCGGCCCTTCTTGGTGGTCACCTCACGTACGGCCACGCCCTTGCCGGCGAACAGGTCCAGGCCAACGCCCGGGTTCTGCACCGACCAGCCCGCGTCCATCAACATTCGGTCGAGCTGTTCGCGAACCTGCGCCTCAGTCAGCGGCTCGCGTGATGCGTTCTCGGCGTTGGCGAGCAGCTTCTCCCGCTGCTCAAGCGTTGTGGTGGCCTTGGCCTTGTCGAACTGACTGCGAAACGCGGTCAGTTCGCCGCGCATCGCCTCGACCAGCGCGATCAGGTCGCCTTGCGTCGCGCGGGCCTGGGCTAGCTCCGCTTCCGCCTTGCGCCGCGCTTCTTCGGCGGCCTGCTCTTTGGAGGCGGTCTTCTCATAGGTTAGCCGTGCCTGGGCCAGCGCCTTCTGAGCCTTCTCGAACTCGGCGCGTAGCGCCTCCTGCTCGGCCCGGTCGACTGAGGTCGCCGCCTGCGCCTCGGCCGGTGGCTCAGGCGGCACAAAGGCGATCTGGTTCCGGGTGCCACTCAACAGCCGGTGGAACCAGACCCCGAGCCGGAAGCACGCTCGTACGACCTCGAAGGCCATCCGCTGGGTTGCGGGGCTGTTCTCGGCGGCGAGGTTCTGATGGACGGCTTGGTTCCCCAACCCTCGGATCTGGTCGAAGGCCCTGCCGACATCCCCGTGCAGGTAACCCTCGCGGTCCAGGGCCCTCAGCCGATCGACTTGCCGATCACCGTCGGCCCGGACACGGCCCCGCCGTACGAGATCAGTGGCCATGACCTCGCCGAACTGGCGGGCTTTGAAGATCGCCACGTTGGGATCGGTGAAGATCGCTGCTTCGGCGCCGACACCGTAGAGGACCAGGAGCGGCTCATGGTCCAGCAGGAAGCCGAAGTTCGGCGACCGCTGGGCGAGATCTCGGATCCGCTCGTCCATCTGTACCCTTCGCCGATCATCAAAGCCACACCGAACGCCGAGAACAGTATGTGCCACGGCAGCGACATTCCGAACTCCGGTGGTCGATCTACGCTCTTCAGGAAACGATCTGCGTGGACCAACGCCGGAAGGCATCATGGGCAGACGGCACCGATGGGTGCCAGTCAACGGGGAGAACTGCGGTCGGGAGGGTGTCAGTGTGGACGGGCCTCGGCAGGTGGGGCAGGTGGCGGCGGCGATCAAGCGGGAGTTCGAAGGGCTGATCCCGCTGGACGATGTACCCAACAACGATGCGCGGAGTCGTGAGCAGAACCTGCTGTCGCGGGGCCTCGCCGCACTCGTCGCCCGGAGCCTGACTGGGTGTGACACCGAGACCGCGGCGTCGTTCGTGGTGGACGGGTTCAACGACTACGGGATCGACGCGGTTGCGATCATGGATGGGGCGCCGAGGATCTGGCTGATCCAATCGAAGTGGAGCGACAAGGGGACCGCCGCTGTTGGGGAGGGCGAGGCGCTCAAGATGGTCAACGGGTTCAAGCGGATCAGTCATAAGCAGTACGACCGGTTGAGTGACAAGTACCGCAGGCTCGCCGACCGGATCAATATGACGCTGGACCACCCCAGAGCGCAGGTCACGCTGCTCGTGGCGGTGATGGGAGAGGCGAAGCTTTCGCAGCACGTCCAGTACGTCTTCGAGGACGCCAAGAGGGAGCACAACTGGTTGGGCGACGATCTGCCGCTCGACTACGGAGTTGTCGGAGCGAGGGAAGCCTGGCAGATGGTCCGGAGCGAAGCCGCCGACGCCGTCGAATTGCGCGTTCCGATGACCCAATGGCACCGGATGCCCGACCCGTATGAGGCGTTCGAGGGCAGCGTCTCAGCAGCGGAGGTCGCACAGTGGTATCAAGAGCACGGAGGTCGGCTGTTCGCGCAGAACATCCGCCAGTGGCTCGGGTTCACTTCGGTGAACAGCCAGATCGTCAGGACGCTGCTCGAGCGCCCCGAGGCGTTCTGGTATTTCAACAACGGGATCACGATCCTTTGTGATGGGATCGACGCGATTCCGTTCAACCGGGCCGACCCGCGCAGTCCGATGACGCTGACGCTCAGCAACGCCAGCGTGGTCAACGGTGCGCAGACCGTCACCTCGTGTCATGAGGCGCTAAGCCACTCCCCCGCTGCTGGAGTCGGCGCTCAGGTCAGCGTAAAGATCATTTCAATGAAGACGGGTCCCGAAGGCTTCGCCGCCGCAATCACCAAGGCCAACAACACCCAGAACCATGTGGAGCAGCGGGACTTCGTCGCGCTCGACCCGGTGCAGGCCGAGATCCGCGACGACTTCCAGCTGACGCTTGAGATGACCTATGTCTTCCGGCGCGGAGAGATGGACCCGCCGCGAGAGGTCGGCTGTTCGATCGTCGAGGCAGGGATGTCTCTGCTCTGCGCCCACCGGGACCCGGCTCTTTCGGTCAAGGCCAAGGCTGATCCGGACGAGCTTTGGCGTCCCGAGGGCGGGATCTACCCGCGGTTGTTCCGCCGCCCGCCCGGTGCCGCAGAGATCTGGCGGACAGTGCAGCTGCACCGGGTCATCCGCGAGGCCCTGCATGAGACCCGAAGGAGCCGGCTCAGCAGGGCGGCCTCCGTGACCGAACACGGCGATCTACTGCTCGCCCATGTGATCTTCCAGCATGTCGGTCTGTCGCGCATCGACGACGGACCAACCGAGTGGGCTGACTTCCTCAAGGAGGTCCCGGAACTGGTGGCTTCCGTGGTCGACCTGCTCACGCACCACATCGACACGCAGTACTCCGACGGCTCTTACATCCGCAGCACATTCGCGAACGAGGCGCGAGGTCGCGAACTCGTCGGTCTCGTCCTGAACGACCTCGAAGGCGGGGTCTTCGCGCCAGAGACGGTGGGCTACCGCAAAGTCACCGTGCCCAAGCCACGGAAGCCGAACACGGTCGCGACGCTGGTGCAGGCGAACCGTATCTCCGCGGGTACGCAGCTCACCTTCTTCTATCCCCCCGGGGGAACCGAAGAGGAAGCCTTGCGGCCCTGGCTTGACGCTGACCCCAAACGAGGCATCGCCACCTGGACCAACAAGAAGACCAAGCCTCTGATCTGGGCGGCCGACGGCAAGGAGTACTCGCCGACCGGACTCGTCATGACCATGTGGAAGCTTGCCTGCTGGGACGGCGCTCCCGTGGCGGTTCAAGGGACGGCGCGCTGGTCCATCCCCAGCGGTGAGAACCTCGTGTGGCTGGCGAACGAGGTGTTGGCGACCTTCGAGCTCGAGGAGGGTGCGGAATGATGCTGGCATACCACGAAAGCTGGCATCCGATGTGTCCATAACCAGAGCGTTCTCAAGGGTCCGTTCCAATGGCGTCGGTCACTCAGTTTCGTCGAAGTAGGCGGGATTTACATAGAAGCCCAGCGCGGATCCCGAGCGATGCGGCGACGCCTATGTCTATGTCGTCGAGTTCAAGCAGTGGAACCAAGCCGACATGTACGAGGACGACGAGCACCTCGTGCTGGTCGAGGGCTTCCACCGCCCGCTCGGTCATCCGCTGCTGCAGGTCCAGGGCTACTGCGAGCACATCGCCGACTTCGTCGGCTCGTTGAGCGAGCATCCGGACGCCGTTCGTGGTGTCGCCTATCTCCACAACGCCGCCGATCTCGACGTCCGGGACCTCTTCGAACTGTCCACCACCGAGCGCACCAGGCTGTTCACCAAGACCCGCCGGGGCGCGTTCCTCGAATACCTGCGCGCGCAGTTCGCTCCGCAGAGCGGGGCCGGCGCGGCGGACCGGTTGTTCGACAGTGCGGTACGCCCGTCGAAGCAGCTCCTGAAGCTGGCCGCCTCCGAGATCAAGGACCGCGAGCAGTTCACGCTGCTCGCCGAGCAGCGGCTGGCGTACGACCTCGTGCAGCACGCGGTGCACAAGGCCCGCACATCCGATGCGAAAGAGGTCGTCATCGTCACGGGTGGGCCGGGCAGTGGAAAGAGCGTCATCGCGCTCTCCCTGCTGGGTGACCTCTCCCGCCAGGGACACACCGTCCTGCACGCGACCGGGTCGCGGTCGTTCACGCAGACGATGCGCCGCCACGTGGGCGAGGGCTCCTCCCGCGTGCAGAACATGTTCAAGTACTTCAACAGCTTCATGAAGGCCGACAAGAACGACCTCGACGTGCTCATCTGCGACGAGGCGCACCGTATCCGGGAGACGTCGGAGAACCGATACACCAAGGCGACGCAGCGGACCGGGCGGCCGCAGGTCGACGAGCTGATCGCCGCCGCTCGGGTGCCGGTGTTCCTGCTCGACGAGCACCAGGTGGTGAAGCCCAACGAGATCGGCACCGTGGAGGCCATCAAGTCACACGCCGCCTCGCTGGGGATCCGGGTGCACCACGTTCCGCTCGACGGCCAGTTCCGCTGCGGCGGCAGCCGCAAGTACGAGGACTGGGTGCTGCGCCTCCTCGATCTGGAGCCCGGTGGCCCGGAGGAGTGGACCGGTGATGACCACTTCGAGGTCCGTCTCGCCGAATCGCCGTGGGAGATGGAGAACCTCCTGCGGAAGAAGCTCGAGGAGGGCTACTCCTCGCGGATCTCGGCCGGCTACTGCTGGCCGTGGAGCGATGCGGTGGACGGTCGTCTCGTCGACGACGTCCGGATCGGCGACTGGGCCAGGCCCTGGAACGTCAAGGGCGAGCGAGCTGTCGGTGATGCGCCGCCGAGCGCGCTGTGGGCGACGTTCGACGGCGGCTTCGAGCAGGTCGGCTGCGTCTACACCGCGCAAGGCTTCGAGTACGACTGGTCGGGCGTCATTCTCGGCCCCGACATCGTGGCCCGGAATGGCCGGCTGGTCACCGTACGGGAGGCCAACAAGGATCCCGATTTCAAGCGGCGTTCCGTCACCGACCTGCAGTACGAGCGACACATCCGCAACATCTACAAGGTGCTGCTGACGCGCGGCATGGTCGGTACCGTGATCTACGCGGTCGATCCGGAGACACGGGAATTCCTCGCCGACCTACTCGCTGCGAACCTCGGGGAATGATCTTCCGGCCGCAGTACGGGGCATGTAGGCCCCTCATGGAAGAGCCGGAGGATCATCCGAATCGCCCCTCCGGCTTTCCCTATGAGGCCTTAGCTGGTCGGCAAGGTCGGGGCGGCCGACGTTGGTCATGATGTAGCCGACGCTGTCGATGAGGCGCTGCCGGTCGACCGCCTCCAGGCCCGCGAGGAACTTGTCGACTTCACCGTCCTGGACCTGGCCGCCTGAGTTTTGGGTGGTGAAACTGCTCTGCTGAGAATCCTTGCGTAGTCGACTGGTGCGGCCAGGGAACCGTGGTGCGGCACGTGCGCCATTCGGCTTCGCGGCCGGGCAGCCACACGGGCGCGATCATGGCCCCACGCTCGACGAGGGATAGGCCCATCAACTGGCAGAAAGAGGTATCATCGGAGGTGATCGCTCAGACCTTGGGCTGCGCGTCTGCAGGTGGCCAGCCGGCCGCTGGCCCGCCATGAAAGCGGGAGTTCAGCGGCCCGGCCAACGCATGGTAATTGAGCTAGTCTCCCAGGTTGATTACTATTTGATGGTTGCCGACGGTGGTGAACGCCTTTTCGTTGGGGGCGATTTCGAAGACCACTTCCTTGCCCGGCGGTGGCATGCCCGGGGACTGGAGATAGGCGACCATCGTAATGGAAGTCGGAACTGTGCTGGCGAAGGTATCGTAGTGCGGCTTCACCACGTAGAGGATGGCCTCTCCCGGACCCGTGTCGCCCGCGTACCTGCGGACGGCTTCTTCTGGGGTGGTCATTCCCGGGTTATTGGTCGGCTGTCCCCAGCAGGGCACGAAATTGCTCGGCTCACTCCCGTTCCCGCCGAGGCTTCCGACGCTCCCCTTATTGGCTCCGGCGATCAGATGGCAGCGGGCGACGTCGCGTGTCCGTGGAGTGGCCCATGGAGCGGGCGGATCGGCGGCGGTGTTCTGCGAGATCGCTTTGGCCTGCGCCGCGGCCAGGCCGACGACAACGAGGCCGTCGGCGGCTCCAGTACCCGCTATGTGTGTACTGTCCAGACACGCGGTCGCCGTGGCGGCCCGACCGCCGGGGCCGGTGGTGTATTCGTTCCATCCAACGCCGTTGCTCTCGACCTTGCTGGTGAGTCCGCTGGGCCGGTGGTTCAGGCAGTCGGCCCGGGTCTGCTGGTTGACAGCGTTCTTGGTGAACGCGAAGAAGAGCGGGAACGCCAGCAGAGCGTTCAGCAGTGATTTCTCTTTCGGGGGCTTGGGCTCGGGTTTCGGTGGCGCGTCGACAGAGGTGTCGATACAGGCGGGGACCTGATTGGTGATGTCGTTGAATTTGAACGCGATGGCGGGGACGTAGCCCAGCGACGTGGCGGGATTCGCGGGGTCGGCGATTAGGGCCCAGCGCTGGCTGCTGGACTTGGTTTGCGTGTTCGTCACGGTATCGCCGTCGCGATAGCACAGAACCGTGTAGGCCTGTCCTGGCTCGACGCTCCCGGTTTGGATGTCGGTGGACGTGGTTCCGCCCAGGACGGGGATCTCCTGGTTGATGGCGAGGGTCGTGGAGACACTGCCCCCGTCACCGGGTACCGGAATTGGCGCGGCATGAACGCGATCCGCGCCGACCAGCGCGGTTGCGATGCTTACCGCCAATACGGACATGGTGAAATTCCGTCGTCGGATGAGTTTCATCGAACTCTCTTCCTGCCTGTGGGTGATCCGGCGTCTGTTCATCTTTGGGGCAGGGAGCACGACAGGAAAGGGACTTTCATTGATCTATTGATTGATGGATTGATCGGGCGCCGTGACCTTGGCCGACCTGTTCTGTGCTGGAGATCTCGATGTCGGCCCATCTCTGCGTCACCTGACCGTCGACCGCTGATCCACGACGACGGGAATGGTGTAGACGGTGACGTTCTGCCGCAGGTCGCCGCCGATGATGTTGCCGCACGCGACGGCACCGGCGTTGTCGATGACATTCGGTTCGGTCATCACCGGTCTCCGCCGACGTTCTGGCTGAAGGAACCTCCCACCGTGTTGTGGTTGGCGACAGCGCGCTAGGCGGCGTCGACAACGAGCGGACGCCTCCCAGTGAGTTCCTGGATGAGAGGCGTCAGCGTCGCTTGGGCGGGGGCTTGGGGAGGCTGATCAAGACGTCGAGGTCGAGGTGCTCTTTGCAGAGGTACTTGATCTCCTCGCACTCCATGATCTGGATACGGCCGTGACGTGCGGCGAAGGCGTGACCGTCCTTGGTCACCCATGAGGTCGTGACCATGATGCCTTTGGTGGCGTGCTTGTCCTCCATCACGCCGGCCAGCGCTCGTACGGGCTCGACGCCGACGGCGCTGCGGTAGCGCTTGGCCTGGATGACGCACAGGCCGCCGAAGACGGGATCCTCGTTGACGGCAACGGCGTCGACACCGTCGTCTTTGGACGCCTGGGTCGCCCATGACTTCATGCCCATCGCCTCGAACAGTTGACGGACCAGGTGCTCGAACTCGGTCGGCGTCATCTCGAGGAGGTCGCGGCGGGCGTCCAGACCGGCGACGGCGTCCATGCCTTCGACGAACTTGTACTGCGACAGCAGCGCCTCGAAGTCGACGACCGGCCGTACAGGCTCCAGGTCGTACGGATGCTGGGACACCAGCGCGTTCAGCTTCTTGAGGCACGCCACCGGCTCCACGTCGGCGAGCCGGAACGCGGAGAACAGATCCTTCTCCGCGCTGACGCTGATCAGGCATGGCCGGACGGGTTGTCCGGTCGCGGGATCGGTGGTCGAGACGTGTCCGTTGAACGACGCAACCTTGACGATCTTGGCCGGGTCGCCGGCGAATACCTCGTGGAGCGTACGTAGCGCGATCTGGGCGATGAGGCGGGCGTACCGGTCCTTGATCTCCTTGACCGGCCGTGCCAGTTTGTCGATCTCGTCTCGGCTCTGCACGTACTTGTAGTCGCGCTCGGCTGGGATGACGGACTGCGGCGGCAGTTCGTACTCCACCACCAGTTCACGAGGCTCGGGGCGGTAGATGGCCCGTGTGCGGTGCGGAAAGCCTTCCGGGTATGGCGATGAATCGAGGATCAGGGTGAAGAAGCGGGCGACGGCATCGGAGTCGCCGGCGCGGAAGTCTCGTTCGAACTCGTCGATCTCGGCGTTGTGGCGGCGGACGGCTTCGGACTCCGTGGCCACCCGTTGGTCATAGGCTCGTCGTCGTTCCTCGAGTCGCCGGAGGCGATCGGCCTCGGCAGCGGCGTGCTGGGCACGCTGGCGCTCATATGTTTGACGGGCCGCCGCCTCCTCGCGCTCATACCGAGCACGACCTCCCAAGAGGCCGCCTATTACGCCTGGCGGCTGTGGCGGGATCCACTGCGGTGGGGGTATCGGTCGGTCGAATCCCCCCGAGTCGAAGGGCGCGGGCTGGTGGGTGCGCTTCAAGGACGTGAACGACGCATCCGGACGGCGCCGGACCCCGGCAGTGAGAACCGAGTCCAGTTCCTCGATTCTCTCCCGAAGATCCGCGGCCTGGTCGGCCGCCTCTGCCTTGCGGTCTTCGATGTACAGCCGTTTGCGCTCACGCTCGTTCTGGGCAGCACGTCGCGCAGCGGCTCGCTGGGCTTGTTCGCGCTCTCGCTCCGCCTTCTTCGCCGCCTGTACGGAGGCACGGTACGCCTGCTGCGCCAAACGCTGCTTGCGTGCCCGCTCCCGTTGCAGCTCCGTCCACACTCCCCGGCGCTTCGCCATGCGACCCCCTCTGGCCCGTCGACCTTGGCACCGCTTTGAGAAGCGGTTACGACTTGTGACCGTAATCTCACTCGGTCAAGCGTGGAGTGATGGTGGCTGACCGATATCGGTCATTCGCCGATGCGAGTCCACGGTGCCGTGCACCAACGCGCGCACCAGCCCTCACCGGTGGAGAACAGTGGCTACGGGTCACGGCTGCGTCGTTGGACGGACGACAACGGTGACGACTCGCTCGCCATGGAGGGGACTGCGGCTGCCCAAGTTCGCCGGCAGAGAAGCCACCCGAATGGTCTGTGGCAGTCAGCTAGGAGCCGCAGGAATCCCACTTGTTGTTCCACTGGGCCAGATACGTGCCGGCGTTCTTCACCTTGGAGATGAACTGGACCGGCTCCGATAGCTTCTTGCTGTTGGCCCTCATGTTGAACTGCCACACGTTCTTGAACGCGAAATCCTCGCCGTCCTGCTTCCCGTTGGCGAAACCGGCTTCGTGGGTGTGGCTGTATCCCCCATGCGGCTTGCGCAGCATCACGGGTTTCTTGCCGACCGTCGTGCGCTCGACGATCTGCTCTGCGGTGGATCCGTCGTAGAAGGCCGATGCGAGGTAGCTTCCCTTCGGGGTGTCGATCACGCCCCAAGGGCCGAGAGTCGCGGCCTTCTTCGTACGGTAGTTGTAGAAGTTGAACGAGACCTGCTTCTTCGGCGCGTAGTAGCTGGTGCCGGCGAAGATCCGATCTCCGGCCCGGACTTTGAAATTCTTGATCTCCATCTCCGGCAGACTGTTCTTCGGATCCTCGCTGAGCACCTCCCACCAGGCGTAATCGTCGTTAAGCCCTTTGCCGGCGTTATCTATACCGTTCTGCATCAGACGGCCATTTTTGAGTCCGCCCAGACCCGACCAGAGATTGTACGAGGATGCATGCTTGCAGACTGCGTCAAATTTCGGCTCGTCGAATACGTAGGAGGCGCCGGTGAACGACGGAGCGCCCTTGACCTTCTTCGCCACGGCCCCCGACCAGATCGGGAGGGAATCGATCGGGTATTTCGGGGCCGTCGCGTGGGCGTTCGTCGCGCACATGTCGGGGACGACCCAGGACGAGACGTGTGAATACATCTGTTCCCACAGCTTACGCTGTGTCGCTGATTTCGGCCGGGGATACAGGCCGTAGCGCTGAATCTCCGCGTCGGATGCGATTACCGGATTCCAGGTCTTCGGCGGCGCGGTGACCGACATGCGGCCGCCGTAGACGTTGTACACACGGGTAGTAGACGAACTGGCCGAAGGCGTCACCGAACGCCTTCCTGCGGTGTCCGTGTAGTACGTTCCGACTACCGGTACCTGGCGGCACTCTGAAGCGACATCATTACTTCCGCCCGCCTTCGGTCCGGGAGTCGCGGCCGTCAGGCCGACCACCGAAAGTGCAACCCCGCTTACCGTTCTCCACGTAGCACGTCGCATCCGTTCCCCCTCGCGTGTCCGCGTGCGATCACGCCTGCCTGGCATTGCATCGAAACCCCGTACCGCCAGAATCAGGACAAAATCCGCGATCAACACATTAGTCCGCAAGATCCACTGAATTGGCGCCTGGCCAGAAGCGGACGGGTGGGCTTATCGAGCGGCCTGGCCGAAATGACTGCGCGGAGTCGTCCTCAATTCGCCGGTACAACGTGGACCGGCAGCAGCGCACAGAGGTCCGTCCCAGGAGACCTGGGCGAGGTCGCTTCATCCGTTTCCTGAGTACGAGGACACGGCGGGCCGTAGTGGATGTCGAGTCCGGCGCTGCCGGGCCGAAGTGCCTGGTACTCAGCAGTCCGGCCGTCAGTGCTGCGAGAGACTTCCCGGAGCACTCTTTCGTCGTCGCTGACGGGCACCGCCTCGCCGGCGCGGGCAACGGCTTTGATTCGCTGGCCGACGTGGAGGGTCTCCGTCGGCTGAACGAGGTACTGGTCAGCGCAATGGCTGGCCGCGATGTTCCTGCTCCCGACGACGAACACCATCCTCGGCGATGGGCAGGTGGTCACGTAGGGCTTCTGCGCGTGGCCGCAGGCCACGAGCGGGGCCGCAGTCGCCACGAGAAGGATCGCCGCAGCGGAGCGTCTACGCACCGCGGAGGACCGCTTCGAACATCGCCTGTCTCTTTTCACGTCGACCAGCACAATGGGGCTGCGGCCACCCTCGATCACTCGGACGAGGATCACGGACGGTCCCTTAAGTCCCCTAGTCCCGTCTGTCGCCATCTTGCGGCATGGCACCCGGATTGACGAGCGCTTCACGCAAGGCCGCCGTACCTCGGCACCCGCGCGGTGAACCGCGCTTTGCTTTTACGCCCTGACGCCGGGCGTGTGGGATCCGGTCAGGATGCGCTGGGCGTTGTCGAAGATGAGCGAGCGGGCGAACTCCGCTCGAGCGTGGGCGCCGTCTGGCAGGAAAACGGCGTGGTCGCGGAAGCAGTAGCGGGCGGTCGACCATACCTGCCACGCCAGGTCGCGGAGCGGTGCTCCGCGGCGGAAGCCGCGCATGCGGGCGAACCCGACGACGAGGCAGACGAGGCCCGGCAGCCATACCGGCATCGTCATGAACAGGGGCGCCATGGCGGACGCCCATCCCGGGGCGGGATCCGTCGAGCTGTGGCGTGCTGCCAAGGAGACCAGCAGGAACAGCGCCGCCAGCGGCACGCCGATCACCGTGAGGATCACACCGGTGGTGACCATGCCGCGTGGAGGCCGCGGCCGTGGGAGGTCCAGCAGCTGCGCCAGGGACGTGCTCGACGTGCCGTGCGCACGGTAGCCCCGGACGTACGCGCTGGAGTGCGCCGTCTGGGAGGCGACGATGCCCGGGCCTGGTTGGGTCTGGTCCGTCATGTGGCAGAGCGGGCAGGCGTTCGACGCCGGGCCGTAGTCCATCCGTGAACTCCCACAATGATCTGCCGAATTCGGTCAGAGGTAGACATATCAAACAGAGTTCGTCGACGACGACCGCCGATCCTCGCCGATCCGAATGCTGATGCAGCTACTTCGCCGCCTCCGGGCGGTCATCGGCCGACATCTGGTCGGCAAGGCGGACCTCACCGTACGTCTCAGATCTTGGACAGACCGTGGCGGAGACGTCGCTCAGGGTGGTTTTATGCGCCCGTCCCCTGACAGGTGAGGAGTCCTCCCATGGTCCTGGACGCGGACGCTCGTTCCATCGCCGCGCGGCTCGATCGGCTGCCGGTGACGCGGTGGCACTGGATGCTGATCGTCGTGGTGGGTCTGGGGACCTTCTTCGACCTGTATGAGGTGTTTCTCGGCGGGGTGCTGGGCACCGTTCTGACCGAGCAGTGGCACCTGGGCACCAACGGTAAGTCGCTGGTGATCGCATCCGGGTTCGCCGGGATGTTCGTCGGCGCGATCGGGCTGGGCCTGGCCGCGGACCGGTTCGGCCGGCGGCGGATGTTCCTGGTCAACCTCGGCCTGTACTCGCTGCTGTCCCTGCTTACCGCCTTCGCGCCCGACCTTGGCATGTTCCTGGTGCTGCGGTTCCTCGGCGGTCTGGCGCTCGGTGCCGAGTTGACGCTCGTCGACACGTACGTCAGCGAGTTCATGCCCCGCGGGGGCCGTGGCCGCTACCTCGCCTGGGCGTACACCATCGGCTTCTGCGGTGTGCCCGTCGCCGCGTTCCTCGGTGGCCGGTTCGTCGCGGGGCGGCATCTGCTCATCGACGGCTGGCGGTGGCTTCTGGTCGTCGGCGCGCTCGGTGCTCTGATCGTGTGGGTGCTGCGCGGCCGGCTGCCGGAGTCACCGCGCTGGCTCGTCGCGCAGGGCCGTACGGCCGAGGCGGACGAGATCGTCGCCCGGGTCGAGGCGACCGTGGACGGCCCGCTGCCCCCGGTGGCGGCGGAACCGGACACGGACGCGCCCGCCGCGCGGGTCGGTCTCGCGGAGATGTTCGCCGGTGAGTACCGGCGCCGCACGGTCATGCTGTGGATCTTTCAGGTGCTGCAGACGGTCGGCTATTACGGGTTCGGGTCGCTTGCGCCGGTGGTCCTGCATGCCAAGGGGTTCGATGTCGTGCAGTCGCTGGGGTACGCGGCCCTCAGCTTCGTCGGCTATCCGGTGGGGTCGGCGCTGTCCATCCCCATCATTGAACGCGTCGAGCGCAAGACGTTGATCATCGGGTCGGCGCTGGTCATGGCCGCGTCCGGGCTCGTGTTCGGGTACGCGCGTGACACCGCGCTGATCGTGGCCGGTGGGTTCGTGCTGACCTGCGCGTCGAACGTGTTCTCCAACGCCTTCCACTCCTACCAGGCCGAGATCTTCCCGACGGGCATCCGCAGCAGCGCGATCAGCATCGCCTACTCCCTGTCGCGGGCGACGTCGGCGGTCCTGCCGTTCGTCGCGCTGCACGCGCTCCAGAACCTGGGTGCCGGGGCGGTCTTCACCGGTTCGGCGGTCGTCCTGGTGCTGTTGTGCGTGGACGTCGCGGTGCTCGGGCCGCGCAGCACCGGCCGCAGTCTGGAGAAGGCCGCGCGCCCGGCCGACGGCGAGCCGGAACGGCCCGTCGACGGCGCCTCCGCCTGACCGCGACCCGTACGACGTGCCCCCGGGTCGGCCGCCGTTCCGGAGCAGCGTCAGCGGACCGGCTGCGGCTCCATGGCGGCGCGGTCGTCGAACTCGCGTCGGGCGCGGAGGATCTCCCGGGCGTGTTCCAAAGACCAGTCGGCGATCGCGCCGGTCAGCCGTCCGGCTTCGATCCCGAGCGGTGTCAGGCCGTACTCCACGCGCAGCGGGACGGTCGGGTAGACGGTGCGGCTGACGAGCCCGTCGCGTTCCAGGGCCCGGAGCGTCTGGGTCAGCATCTTCTGCGTGACGCCGTCCAGGACGCGCCGCAGCTCGTTGAACCGCATGGGCCCCTCCTGACGCCGCAGCACGGCCAGGACGTACAGCGCCCACTTGTTGGCCAGCACCTCGATCACCGTCCGCGAGGGGCAGTCGCGGTGGTAGGTGAAGCGAAGGTCGGACCGAGCCGATGAGGCGGTATCCATGAGGTACCTATATATCGAACAGGTGCCTACTTCACAACAGGTACCGCCCTCCTCCACGATGAACGAGCGGCCGGAAAGGCCGCTCTGAGGAGGAGAAAGGCCAGATGAGTACACGCATGCGCGCGATCAGCCTGCAGTCCTTCGGCGGCCCGGAGGTCCTGGAGGTCATCGAGACCGACCGGCCCGTCCCTGGCCCGCAGGACGTTCTCGTGCGGGTACGGGCCGCCGGCGTCAATCCGGCCGACTGGAAGAGACGCGCCGGGGTCGTGCGTCGATTCGGCGAACCGCCCTTCGCTCTCGGGCTCGACCTGGCGGGAACCGTCGAGGTCGTCGGCGACCAGGTGGAACGGTTCCGGCCCGGCGACTCGGTGTACGGCGCGGTGCTGCCGCCCAGCGGCAGCTACGCCGAGTACGCCATCGCGCCGGAACAGGCCCTCGCGCCCGCCCCGCCGAGCCTCGACCTCGTCCACGCCGCCGCCCTGCCCACCGCCGTGCTCACCGCCTGGCAGCCCCTCGTCCGCATCGCCGGCCTCCGCGCGGGGCAGCGCGTCCTCGTCCATGCCGCGGCCGGTGGCGTCGGGCACCTGGCCGTGCAGATCGCGAAGGCCCGCGGCGCGTACGTCATCGGCACCGCCCGCCGCGAGAAGCACGACTTCCTGCGCGAGCTCGGCGCGGATGAGCTCATCGACTACACCGTCACCGATTTCACGACCGCCGCCCGCGACATCGACGTGGTCCTCGACCCGATCAGCGGCGAGTACGGGCCCCGGTCGCTGCGGACCCTCGCCCCGGACGGCGTTCTCCTCGACGTCCGTGGCACCGGTCCCGACCGGACCGAGACCCGCGACGTCGCCCGCGCTCGCGGTCTGCGCTACGTCGAGTTCGGCTTCACACCCTCCGGAGACGACCTACGTGAGGTCACCGACCTGGTCGAACGCGGTGCCCTCCGCGCCCTCGTGGATCAGGTCCTGCCCCTGGAGGAGGCCGCGAAGGCGCACGAGCTCAGCGAGATCGGCCGCGTCAAAGGCAAGATCGTGCTGACCGTCGGATGACCGCGCGGCGTACGGCCCGGCGGAAGACGTCGGCTCCGCCCGCTGTCATCCGGTGATCGGATGGGCCGATTGGAAGGCGAGGCGGCCGTCGGCGTCGGTGGCGATGGCGGTCAGGAGGTCGTCGAGGTCGATGAACGCCTGCCAGGTGGCCTGGCCGCTCGCCGCCGTCAGGTGATCGACCACCCGCTGCTCCAGGTCAGGGACGCGTTTGCCCTTCCACACCTTGTCGGCGAGGCTCACCAGCAGGTCCTCGATCGCGATGCCGGGTTCGGTCCAGGCGGCATGGGTGCGGGCGAAGCGGGCCAGGCGCTCGTCGACGCCGCGGTCGAGCAGCAGGCGGTGGCCCGCCTTCTCGTGGGCTGATCCGGGACCGGACAGCTCATCGGTGTGGATGGTCTTGCCGATGTCATGTGTCGCCGCCCCGAACAGGACCGCCTCGCAGTCGACGGCGACCGCGCCATAGTGCTCGGCGAACCAGTCCAGGATCTGGTGGGCGACGTCGTGAACGGCGCGCAGGTGGGCGGCCAGCCGGGGCGGGGCGGCCGTTTCGCGGAGCAGGTCCTCGACGCGTCGAGGGAGTGGGCGTAGGTCCGGGCCGGGTTCGGTGAGGGCACGCTGCAGCGCGGTCGAAGCCACGCGCTCACCGTAGCCGTCGGTCTCCGTCCTCGCTTCCAGATCGCGGCCGCCTCGCGTGACCGCCCGTCCGCCCCCGGCCCCGCCCCTCGGCGTTCGTTGGCCCAGCCCAAGATCGAATAACCCCCAGGTCATGGCAAGATCGTCTTATGCGGACATATCGGCATCTAAGCCATGCTCTGGCTTCCCTCCCCCGTTGCCACGGCCGTGTGACGACGGTCGAGTTCGTGGGCGCGTGACGATGGCCGTCGACGAGAACACAGGCCGGGTGCTCCGCCCGTACGTCCTGGCCCCGGGCGAAGGGCTGATGGCGGCGGCACCCGATGGCTCCGTCATGCGGCTGAAGGCCACCGGGGAGTCGACCGGTGGCGGTCTCGGGATGGTCGAGGGCATGGACCCGCCCGGCTTCGCGACGCCGCTGCACCAGCACGGCTTCGCCGAGCTCTGGTACATCCTCGAAGGCCGCTATGACTTCTACGTCGCCGGCGAGTGGTTGTCGGCCGAGGCCGGCGGGGTGGCGTACGTGCCCGGCGGGCTGGTGCACGGCCTGCGCGCGGGGCCGGAGGGCGGACGCAAGCTGACGATGATGATTCCCGGTGGGCCTGAGGGCTTCTTCCGCGACGTGCACGACCTCATCGAGGCGGACGCGATGACGCCGGAGAAGGTACGGGCGCTGGGCGCCGAGTACGGCATCGAGTTGATCGGTCCCCTTCCGGAGAAGTGACACACGTCGGCCGGCCCGACCGGTGATGTGGATGTCGAGCCGGGCCTCCCTGGGCCGTCCGCCGGATTAAGGTGCTGAGTGGATGTACGGGCCCATCGATGGGGGAGGGTGCTCGTGACGTACGCCTTGGACGCCGTCCTGATCCGTGTCATCGGTGCGGCGAACGTAGTGGTCTTCCGGATGTCCCGCGGACGCGTGCTCTTGCACAGGTTCGACGGGCCGCCCCACGTGCGGCTCACCGAAATCGGTCGGGTCCCCGAGCTCGATCCGCCCTCGGTCCAGTACCTGCGCGACGGTGACGACTACGTCCTCCTCGTGCCGGCCCGTCTGTCCGATGCGAGGTGGGTAGGCGACCTGCGCGCTGCCACGAGCGCCACGGTGGAGATCGAGGAGGGTACGACGCGTTCGGCCGTCTCGGTGGTCGGTGACGGAGAGGCGGACGCCGAGGAGGTGCGCCGGCTCCACGAGGAGGTCGGCGGCGTGATGATCCGGGAGATGGACGCCGACGTCTTCCCGGTGGTCGGCGAGGCGGAGCAGTCCACGGCGGCGGCTCGCCTCGTCAAGGGCGCCTCACTCGATGAGAGGTACGACATGAGGAAGGAACGCCTGCTCCCCGTGGCCCGCCTGCGGGTTCGCCGGCCCTAGCCTGCGACGCGCCCGCGCCCGGCCACGTTCACGTGTCGGTCGGCGGCTCATTTGCGGTTGACGGAGAAGCTCGTGCACCCGCCGGTATCGGCGACGACGCTTCCCGAGATGCGGGAGGGGCGGTCCTCGGGAACGTCGGCGCTGAGGCCGACCATTTCGTACGCGCCCGGCCGGTTGATCCAGCGCTCGCCGCGGAGCTCGAGGTGCCGGGAGACGAAGGTCCCCTGCATGGTGTACGAGCCGGACGGGACGGACGGATTGCTGGGGTTCGCGGAGAAGTTGAAGGTGGCCTCCACCCCGCCGTCCGTCGTCGACGGCCCGATGACCAATTGCAGGTTGGTCAGGCCCTGTGCGCAGGTGTAGGTGCCCTGCCAGGTGCCGACGACGGCCGCTGTGCCGGCGGCGCCTGGCGGGGTCGTCGGATTGCCCGGCGTGGACGGGCCGGCGGCTCCGCTTCCGCTCACGCCCTTCGGAGTGCCTCCCGGGTCTCCGGAGTCCTTGGTGCCGCGTGTCGCGGCGAACGCGACGATGCCGGCCACGGCCAGCAGCGCCAGCGCCGACCCGACCACCACCACGGCGCGTTTCGCTCCGGCTCCGCCGGAGGGCCGGGACTGAGTCTCGACCGGCCAGGTCGGCTGTGTGGAGAGCGGTGGGTAGGCCGGCGGCGGCCCGCTCAGCGGTGGGTGTTCCTGCCACGGGGCCGCCCCGGGGAGACCCGGAGCCTCCCATCCCCCGACGCCGTGGTCGGGTGTCCACTCGATCGTGCCCGGGGCGAATGCTTCGGGACGTGCGGTGCTCGGTTCGGACGGTGCGGGCGGAAGGATCTCGGCGGCGGGTGCGGCTGGGGGTTCGTCGAGCGGCCGGGTCCCCGGCTCGGCGGGAGGCGGCGCGTCCGCGCCGATGGAGGCGTTCCGTTCCGCGATCATGGCCGCCACCGCCGGGGGAAGCCAGTTGCTGGACGTGTCCACCGATGGGGACAGCTCGCGCAGGACGTCCGCGACGGCGGGCCGAGCGGCCGGGTCCTTGGCCAGGCAGGCGACGACCAGGTCTCGGACCGGCGGGGGCACGGCGTCCAGGTCGGGCTCCGCGTGGAGGACCCGGTAGCCGGTCGACGCCGCCGATCCCCCGTCGAAGGGTCCCCGGCCGGTGGCGGCGAACGTCAGCACGGAGCCCAAGGCGAACACGTCGCAGGCGGGGCCGAGGTCGCCGTCGCCGTGGATCTGTTCGGGGGACATGAAGCCCGGCGTGCCGAGCGCCGCACCGGCGGCCGTGATCCTCGCGGCGTCCATCGCGCGAGCGATGCCGAAGTCGATGATCCGGGGACCGTCGGCGGCCAGGATGATGTTGCCGGGCTTGAGGTCCCGGTGCACCAGGCCACAGGCGTGGATCGCGGCCAGGCCTTCGGCCAGCCCGGCGCCCAGCGCCAGGACCGCTCGCCGCGGTAGTGCCCCGTACGCTTCGACCGCCTCCCGCAGCGAGGGGCCGGGAATGTACGCGGTGACCAGCCATGGAGGGGCAGCGGTCGGGTCGGCGTCGACGACCGGAGCGGTGTGAAAGCCCCCGACGCGGCGAGCCGCCTCGATCTCCTGGTCGAAACGGCGGCGAAAGCCGTCGTCGGCCGCCAGCCCCGGCAACAGCACTTTGACCGCGACCGGCCGCCCACCTGGCGAACGGCCGAGGAAGACCTGTCCCATGCCTCCGCCGCCGAGCCGACCGAGCAGCCGATAGGAGCCGATCTCTCGTGGGTCCTCCGGCCGCAAAGGTCGCATCGTCAACTGCCCCCGTCCGTCGAGGCCGCCGACGATCGTACGGCCTTGTCGCGATCATTCCAGGACGGAACCGCGCGATCCAACCGTCTCGCGCAGCGGATTGCACCGGCACATCCCGAATGCGCCGCCGAGATCAAAGCGATCCTCGCCCAAGCGCGGAGCGAAGACCTGTCGCCTAGGCTTTATGCCATGCAAAGCAATCTTCATAGCGGCCACTAAAGACATACATATCACCGCCACGGTTTTTGAACTTTTTCCTTCCGGTGGCCTGACCGTGGGTATCCAGGTGATAGCACTCCGGCCGTCCCACGCTTCCCGCAAAATAAACGACGGTCGCCTTGATCGTCTTGCCCTTGGCGCAATGGTTGTTGAAGTAGATCGTCGTGGTGCGGGAGCCCCGCTTCCAGTGGAAGTTCACAGTCTTATTACCGCCACGGCCCTTACCGCACGTGACAGACGCCTTCGATGGGTAAACACCCTTAGCCGTGGAAGCGGCCTGCGCGCTCGGCGCGGCCAGCATTGCCAAGGCGAAGCCGGTCGCGGCAGTGATTCCGGCGAATTTGATGCTACGCATGAATTCCTTTCTAGAGGACCAGCGATTCGAGAAACCGAATCTTACGCAAGGAGAAAGAGTGCGCCCCGGTGAGGGTAATCGCAAGCCTGGGAGCCAGAGAAGAGTCCAGAGTCCCTACTTCATGGAGTCCGGTGTCCCTACGTCATCGGCCACGCTCCCGGCCAGGATGCCCTCGCGAAAACTCGCGGTCATGGGCGGCCGCGCGGCGGGTCGGCACTGGTCGCGCTGCCGGCTCTGGCAGAGGTGCCGTTCCGCCATTTCCTCGCCTTCGTCGGCGTCGATGAACTCGACTTCTTGCCCGGCGTCGCGGCCGCGGGCTTGCGCCCGCAGCCGGTAGTGGCCGGGCCCGGGAAGGGACACATCAGAAGTCGGGTTCCTCATACCGGCGCGGCACCTGTCGGTAGTCCTGGCCCTCTACCGGTTCCACGTCCTTGGCCGACACCCATCCTTCACCGACCCGCCAGGACGCCGGCCGGCGCTCGACCCACGCCACGCGCGCACGCCAGGCCCCGCCTCGGGGATGCTGCTCCCACGCCAGCAAGAACACGTACCGGCCGGTCCTCCTGAGTCGGACGACCGGCGAGAAGTACAACTCGCCCGCCACCTGGACATGATCGCTCATACGTTCGAACCGGGTGCGATTGGGGGCGGCGTGCGTACCCCGTGCGGACGACGACGTTCGGGGACCGCCGAGCTGTGCGGCGAGCGAGTGGAACCGGTCGCCGGACCGTCGGTGCCCGCCTCAGATCCGGGCCGGCGCCCGGGCGCTGGCCCGGATCGTTTCCGGCGCGCGGTGACGGAGATCCCCATGGTCGGTAAGGATGGACTGCAGAACGCGGCCAACATTGGACAGCTAACGACATTCATGCCTGCAGAAGAATTAATTTCTCCTTCGTCCCGGCGATGCGGCCTTCCAACTCATGCGGCGAGAATTAGTCTGGCTACGCGACACCGGTGCCGCGCCGCAGTATTACAGACGACCGCGAAAGGGGACGAATAGTGTTCGCCAGGACGTCGATAGGGCCGGTCGCGATCGCGCTCACCTGCAACCTCGTCGGGGCGGCGTACGCTTCCGGAACACCGATCCCGCGCCCGGACGAGCCGACCCCGCCGCCGAACGCCGAGCAGGGATTCACCGGCACCGACTCGGCGAACGTGAGAGCGGTGGAGGGCTGCTGGTTCAGCGCCCATCAACCCTTCGTGCTGCACACCAGAGATCGGTACATCCACGGGAAGTCTCAGATAACCAGGTGCACCACTCCGGCTCCCGTCTCCTGCCACCTCCAGTCGCGGCTGCAGATGTGGGTTCCCTATACCGGTCAGTGGGTGCAGAAGGGCGAATGGGCGGACGCGGGCTGGAAGCCATGCCGGCTTGGGATCACCCTGACCCCGTCCTACAAATGCCCCAGCCACTCGACAGAGCACGGATTCATCACCGACGGCTGGCTGACGATCGTCACCCATCAGGCCGGATCAGCGTCGAACTATGTGAACAGCCCTCGCGAGAAGTTCGTCTGCAGCTGACACCGATGCCGTCGGCGCGGTCCGCTTCCCCGGTCACCCTGATGTATTCGGTCGCCGGTCGCCTTATCCGGCGACGAAGGTGGCGCGAAGCAGGCGGGCCATGTGCTCGCCGGCCTGCTCGGGGGTCCAGCCGCGGTCGGTGAGCAGCGTCTCGCTCACCCCGTTGGAGATCAGGGCGAGCAGCATGTCGGTGGCGGTGTCGACCGTCCAGCCCGGCGCGAGCACGCCTTCCTCGTCGAGTCGCCGAATGAGCGCGCGGTTCGTCTCGTACCGCCAGTACATGGCGGTCTCCCAGTGGCGGGCGGCGTCGGGGTCGGTGCCGGCGGCGCGCTCGATGGCGCGGGAGACCGGCAGGATGCGCGCCATGTACTCGGCGTGGCGGCGGGCGAACTCCTCCAGAGCGGTGGCCGCGTCGGGTGCGTCGCCGATGGGCGCGAAGCGACCCTCGATGTCCTCGACCTCGTTGACGTAGTCGAACAGCGCGCTGAGCAGGTCTCCGCGCGACGTGAAATGCAGGTAGACCGCTCGGCGGGTTACGCCGGCGCGTTCGGCGACGGGGTCGTCCTCGGCTATCTGCTCCCGCTGATCGCCCTGACGCTTCCGGCCGGGCGCTGGCTGGACCGTACGGGTCCGCGCGCCGCCCTGCTCTTCGGCATCGGCGGGTTCACGCTGAGCAGCCTGGCGGCCGGTACGGCTTCCGCGCTCGGCTGGCTGGTGGCGGCGCGCGTCGCCCAAGGGGGATTCGCCGGGATCCTGTTCGCGCTCATCCCCGTGATCGCGATGCGTGCGGTGCGGCCGGGGATGGCCGGGCGCGCGAGTGCGCTGATCATGACGCTCGGGCCGCTCGGCGCGGTCAGCGGGCCGGCGCTCGGCGGCCTCATCGTCGGGGCGTGGGGCTGGCCATGGATCTTCTACCTGAACCTGCCGATCGGGGCCCTGGTCATCGTCATCGCGCTCGTCCAGATGCGGCCCGACGGTCCGCTGGGCGCCCCGGACCGTACGCTGCTGTCCGAGACGGCGGTGCTGGGCGTCGCCGCGGCCGCGCTGCTGCTCGGGCTGTCGCTTTCAGCCGGTCACGGCCTGCCCTGGCTGGCGCTCACCGCCACCGCGGGGTTTCCGGTGGCGATCTGGTGGCGGTCCGCCTCCAGCCGGGCCGTACGGGCCCTGACGCGGACGCCGGGCGTCGCGGCGCCGGTGAGCCAGGTGCTGCTGAACGCGGTGACCATCTCGCTCGTGGAGTTCATGGCGTCCTTCTACCTCCAGCGAGTGCTCGGCGTCTCCGCCGCCACCGCCGGTACGACGGTCCTCGCCCTCGCCGTCGGGAACGTCGTCTCCGGCCCGGTCGGCGGGTTCCTCGCCGACCGGTGGAACGCGCCCGGTGTCGCGTGGACGGGCATTCTCATCACCACCGTCGGGGCGTCACTGCTGGTCCCGCTCGGCACCGGCCGGCACCCGGTGGACGTGGGGTGGCGGCTGGCGATCGTCGGAATCGGAACGGGCGTCTTCGCGGGACCCAACTTCGCCATGGTCATGTCGAACGCGCCGGGCGCGCTTCACGGCACCGCGGGTGCCGCGCAGAGTCTGGCCCGACAGCTCGGCTTCTCCCTCGGCCCGGCGCTGGCGACGACCGCCTGGGCTCTGTCCGGGTACCGGCTCGGCGGCATGCGCGCGGGCATGGCCATCGCCGCGGGGTGCGGCCTCATCGGCCTCTTCCTCCGGGCCCGTACGCGCCCGCTGCCCGCTGCGCCGGATGTGGAGTCCACCGGCGCTGTGGACACGGATGCGCCCATGCCCTGATTAGGCGCGCCGGGCCGGGCATCGCCAGGCGGCTGTTCGCGCCCGGCGATGCCCGGAGGCTATGGCTTCCTACACGCCGCAACCGCAGCGGTCGACCGCCACATCGTCAATGACCGGGCCGAAGGCCGTGTTCGTCGTACTCGAGAACTGGACGGTGGTGGAGACCCCGGTCGCCCGGAACCTGACCGCCCTTGTCACATATCCCATATTGGCGCGGGTGTGACCGGTGACGTCGAAGGAGAAGTTCTGCGCGAGGCCGCCGTTGATGAAGACCTGTCCGGTCTTCACGGCCGGCGGCCCATCCGGATTTCCGGCCAGCGCGTAGATCACTTCGTATACGACGCCCGGACGTGTCGAGAAGGTCTGGGTCACCCCGCCGGCGGACCCGCCGCTCAGGTCGAGTGACTGGCGTCCGTCCGCGGCCTGCCAGAAGCCGGCGCCGATCAGGTCGACGCTCCCGTTGGTCACCCTCCATGGTCCGATGAACTGTCCCGCGGCGAAGTCCTGGAAGGTGCCCGGCCTTACCACGGGGGACTCGAAGCTGCCGTCCGCCAGCCCGGATGTCGCATTGGCCGGAGCGGCCGCGAAGGCGACCGACCCGGCCAGCGCGCCGGCCAGGCCGGCGCCCACGCGGAGCCGCCGCCACGCGGTGGGCCGGCCACCGCGAGGCCGCGGCGCGTCGGAGGCGAACCGGTCGGCCGGGGTTGCGTCGATAGCCATGATTCTCCTTCGTTCGTGCGATCCATGTGCACCGAATGAGCGATCAGCACCCATTCGCCGACTCGCATCACGACACCGGACGTCAACCGTTCGTAATGAGCGAGCGGTCCCAAAGGAATCATTGAATAGACGTCGCGTCCAGAAAGGACACGCACGTTTATCGCCACCGCATCGATCGGCCGAATATTGCTTTTAATTTCTATATCGAGGCTCCCCATCCTCCTTCAGGTGATTTTCCAGTATTCGAATGAATTCTGATCACGCGCCGCTCGCAGCGGCGGCGTTCATCAGGTCCAGGGCGCTCTGCTGCCGGGCGGCGTCCGTCGAGTCCAGCGGGCCCGCCCAGTGGTAGCCGTACTGGTCGAGGGCGTTCCGGTCGTGGGCGTAAGCAGAGTCCGCCTGCCGGTTCAGGTAGGCGGTGTAGGGGTGGTCGCCGAGGGCCTTGTTGAGCACGGCGAGCCCGCGCGCGTACACGCCCTTGAACGACGGGCCGTCGCCGCCGCCGTTCGACTGGGGTTCACCCGGGTCGGCGAGGATCCCGTTCGGGTTGAGGGCCGTGTTGGTCGTGGAGGCGTCGGCGAGCCGCCGCGCGTCGGTGAGCAGGCCGGAGTCGCCGGTGGCGCGGTACAGCTCGGCCAGGCCGTTGAGGATGACGCCCTGGTTGTAGGAGTAGACGGGCTGCCCGTTGTTCTTGCAGGTCGACAGGGTGAGACCGTCGTTGATCAGGTTCGCGGAGTTGATCATCCCGGAGGCCTTGAACCAGGACCACTCCTGCTTCGCGTGGTTCAGGTACGCGGTGTCGCCGGGGATGCGGTTGTGCAGGGCGGCGGTCAGCTGGAGGTACAGCTCGTTGGCGATGGCGTTCTTGTAGTCCTTCTGGGTGCGCCACCAGACGCCGCCCCCGCACGTGCTGTCGGTGTAGGAGGTCATCCAGTCCGCGTCGGCGCGGGCGGTGTCCAGGTAGCGGCTGTCGCCGGTCAGGTCGTAGGCGTCCACCCAGACCAGGCCCCACCAGCCGGTGTCGTCGAGGTAGTCGTTGCGGAAGTTCCCGCCCTGCGCGGAGCGGTTGGCGTCGTACGTGGCGGCGATCGCGTACTGGTAGCTGCCCATTCCGGCGATCCGAACGTTGTCGATGATCGCGGTCAGCGCGTTCGCGGAGTTCCACCAGTTGGTGGTGGTCCACAGCCCGGTGCCGTTGTCGTAGTACATCATCAGCGCGGTGGCCGCGGCGGTCGACCGGCTCCCGGCGTTCCAGGTCGTACGCGCCCACGGGGTGCAGGCGACCTCGGCGCGGTCGCCGGCCTTGCCGCAGGCGCGTACCGCGCCGACGCCCCGGTTGTTCCAGTCGTCGACGTTGTACATGAGCGTGCGCCAGCCGCGCTGGCCGCTGGGGACGGTCGTGTCGCCGAGTTTGCTGCCCTGGCTCCAGCTCCGGCCGCCGTCGAACGAACGGTCCAGCCACACCTCGTCGGCCGGGTTGCCGTTGTCGATGCTGCCCCAGGCCATGTCGTCGGCGTCGTCGTCGAGGTGCAGGACGATCTGCCGCGAGTAGATGGTGGCCTGGACGGGAGCGCGGTCGCCGGCGGACTGGGCGGGGTCGCGGCCGTCGCAGTACTTGTCGCAGATGGACGCGGCGGCCACGCTCGTCCCGGCCAGTGCGGGGATGGCCGTGGCGACGAGTGACGCGGTCGCCAGCAGGCGGACGAAGTGGCGGATCGATGGTCGGGCGGGACTCCGTGGACCGGGAGCGGGGCGGGGGATCGACATGAACGACTATTGATCCGCACCTGTGGTCACGTCAATGGTCAAATTGACTGTTGATCTTTCGCTGTGGAGCGTCGGTGGTGGCTGCCACACTTCGGCGCCATGGACATCGACGAGATGCTGCGCTGCCTGATCGAGGCCGACTCCGAACGGCTCCGGCCCGAGCTCTGCGACGGGCGCTACGCGGCCGTTCTGTACGACGAGGAGGCCTCGCCGGAGCTGGACGATGAGTTCGACGATGACGACGACCCGCTCCACGCCGAGGTGGTCGGCGAGGCCTCGTCGGTGTACGACGCGCTCGACCATGTGGCGAACGTGTTCTGCGACTTCGGCGAGGACACGACCGAGGAGATCCTCGACGAGTACGAAGACGAGGAGGAACTGGACGGGATTCGGACGGCGGGACGACGCCTGCTCGCCATCACCGCGCTCGGCTACATGGGGCCGATGGACATCGTGACCGACGACCACTGGAACGATCATTACCTCGGCAAGGCGCCTGTCCTCTTCCCCGGCGCCCGCTTCGTGTTCCTCGCCAGCGCCGCCCCGCCGCACCAGGAGGAGGCCTACGCCGTCCTCGAACTCCAGCCGACCGGTTCGCCGTCGCCCGCCGACCGGTCCCTTATGGAGGCGGACGACGCGTCGGCCGTCGCGGCCGCCCTCGCCGACGGCGCGGACGTCAACGCGCTCGACGATCGCGGTATGTCCCCCCTCCACCACGCGGTCGCGCGCCGCCGTCCCGACGCCGTCGCAGCGCTGCTCGCGGCCGGGGCCGACCCCGCCCTGCAGGCCGGATTCGGCAACGCCCCGCACTTCGCCGCTCTCGTCGGCGGCGAGACCGTCAAAGCGGCCACCGGGCGTATCGAGGACGCCGACCACCGGCGCATCCTCCGCACGCTGGTCGAGGCCGGGGCGCCGGTGAACGCGGGCGACCTGACGGGTGCGACGCTGCTCGACCTCGCGATCGCGACGCGCCCCTACCCGGAGGAGACGATCCGCTTCCTGACCGACCGCGGCGCCCACGCCGCCCACCTCGCGAGCTCTCCGCTCGCCGAGCTCCTGAGAAGCCTGCCCTACTACTCCACCGCGAGCATGGAGACCCGGCTGAACGAGGTGAGGTTCCTGCTCGACTCGGGGGCGAGCGCTGACGGCGCCCTGCACGCCCTGCTCGGCTTCTACGGGTACTACGAGCGCGAGGTGTCCAGCGAGACCCTCGTCGCCTTCGTCGACGAGATCCTCCGCCACGGCGCCCGCGACATCCCTGACAGCGACGGCCGCACCGCCCTCGACCTCGCCGAACGCTGGCTCGCCAACGGCAAGCTCCCCAATTACGAGCCGGTCGTGGAACGCCTCCGCGCCCTCCACTCCCGATCGGACTCATGACGCCACGGTGATCTGATCAAGGCTCCTCAGGTCCAGGCAGCCGGATTGCCGGTCGCCGCGGCGGCGCGACAGATGCGCTCAAGCGCCTCGACGGCGTACCGATACCGGTCGGGTGTGACCGGCTGCCGCTCGCACCTGAGTCGCCGCAGAGCCTGCTGGTATCCACTCGGCCTGACGACGAGGTGCTCCGGGCGCTAACCTCCCGACCCGAGATCACGACGGAGGGAACACGATGCACCTCTTTTGCGCCCAGTGCCTCCGGGAGGGGCTTCCCCTGCCGGGCGTCAAGACGGAGATCCGCATCCGCAGGCCTGAGCGGGCGAAGTTTGCCATCACCATCGCAAATGGGGATGCGCTCTGCATCGAGCATGTCTCGGAGGACATCTGAGACGGCGGCATCGATCAGCTGCCTCCGGCCGCGCCTGCCGCGATCCGTCGCGCCATGATGATCCTGCGCAGGTTCCGCGGGACGGGTTCGGCGATGAGCTCGCGTACGCGGGGCTTGTGCCGCCGCCGCTCGCGCAGACCCGCCACCGTCGTGAAGTCGCCCGCTATCGACAGCGCGAGGGCGGCGGTGTCACGCGGATCCGCCTGGTAGGCCGGTTGCCGCAGGGCGGCCTGCACGGTGGCCAGATACTCCGTGAGCACCTGCCGGTCTCGTAGCTCGAACCGGTCGCCCGGGATCAACCGCCGCGGTTCGGCGGTGACCAGACCCGCGTCCCGAAGCTGCTCGGCGACGGCCGGCATCGCCTTCCGCTCGGTCTTTCGCATCCAGTGCTGCCATGACTTCGGCCCGTCGACCGCCGTGATCTGGTCGAGCACCGTGTCGAGGAACGGGTCGCCGGCCGGCCCGCGGCCGACCGCCTTCGGCCTGCCATCCTCCTCCGTGATGTGGCCGTCGAGAAGCAGGTCGGCGAGGGCAGCGGCGCGCAGTACGGCTCCGAGCTGCGAACGCGACGTGAGCCGTTCTTTGTCCAGGCTGTAGGCCAGCAGGAAGAGGCGCTGCGGCAACGGCCGTGGAAGGTGGCCCACTCTTGACTCCTTCGGTGACGCCGCGTCGGCTTCCCTTCGTGATCGGATGACCCTATCCGGTAATCGATCAAGGTCGGAAGAGGGGAATCCCGCTGCGCGACGAGCCCGGTCTCACCGCCTGAGTTGCGGTGGCGCGCTCGGCTGGTCGAGAGCGCGCTGTGCGATGTCGAAGAACAACGACCGGGCGAACTCCGCTGGAGCGTGCGCACCGTCCGGCAGATACACCACGTGATCGCGGAAGCAGTAACGGGCGGCCGCCGACACCTGCCACGCTTTTTCCCGAAGCGGCGCTCCACGACGCAATCCGCGTTGGCGGGAGAGCCCGATGATGAGGCAGATGGGTCCCGGGAGCCACAGCGCGACCGTCAGGAACATGGCCGCCGCGATCGACATCCCAACCGAGGGGTGTCCCGGATCGTCATGGCGCGCGTGCAACGCGAACAGCACGAACATCGCCGCCAGCGGGACACCGATCACCGAGACGATGAGTCCCGCACCGAGGAGGCACCCCGGGGACCGTGGCTGCGGAAGGCTCAGCAGTTGGGCGAGAGGCGTGCTCGATGAGCCGTACGCGCGGTGGCCCGAGCTGCTGTACGCGCGGGAATACGACGTCTGAGAAGTGATGATGCCCTGGACCGGCTGGGTCTGGTCCACCATTCCGCAGACCGGGCAGGCGTTCATACCCGGGCCGAACTCCATAACGAACCCCCACCCAGCGATCTGCCGATTACGGTCGCACCCGTCAGGTAATATTTCGGATATCCGATTTCGTCTGTCTCTCGCTTCGTGTCGACACCGGCCGATCTGCAGGACGCTGCCAAATTCAGGCTCTGAGCAGGGGCCGGTTCAGGGGCGGACGGTCGACGACGTCCTCGGCGAGCGTACCGTACGCCACAGTACGGAGGCAGGCGCTTCGGGGCCGCCCGTGCCGACGGCCGGCGTACGGTCGCCGATCCGTCGGCCGACGCCGAGCGCGGTCAGGTGCTCGGGTCGATGGTCACTGTGGCGGACTTGGTCTGGGGGCCGGAGGTGACCGTGACCGTCACCGTACCCGGGCGTACGGCGCTCAGGGTGCCGGTGGCCGGGTCGAGGATGGCCAGGACGTCGCGGCGGTGGCGGGCGGCCTTGGCCTCGTCCGGGGACGAGGTCACCACCAGGCCCGGGCCGCCGCTCCACGTCACGCTGGCCGGGTAGCGGAGCGGGAACTTCAGCCCGAAGCCGCTCGTCACGCCGGTCGCGGCGACCTGCCCGGATCCGCCGGCGGGCACGTGCTCGGGCGCCGACAGTTCGATGCCGTCGATGAGCGGGCGGCTCTCGGCCTCCAGCCAGCCGCGCGTGCCGGGATTCGGCAGACCGGCCCGTACACGTGCGGGGTGCGGGTCGACGCCGACGCGCATCCAGCCGAAGAAGCCGCCCTGGTCCGGCGAGCTGTACGGGGTCTTGCCGACGGCCGGGGTGTTCACCTCGAGCACGCCGTCCGTGCGGGTGACGGCGGCGGTGTGGGCGTGGCCGTTGAACAGCGCGACCGGCTTGCCGGACTCCTCCCTGAACGTCGCCAGCCAGCGTTCGACGAGGCCCGCCTCGAGCTGGTCGGTGAGCTGGGAGTCCCCGGCGCCGGACGGGTCGTGCGGCGGGTGGTGGAAGAGCACCACGACGCCCGTGACGGAGCGGTCCGTGGCGGCCTTGTTCAGCTCGTCCTGGAGCGCCGGGATCTGGTCCCAGTCGGAGGTGCGCAGGCTGCCGGTGTGGGAGTCGAGCAGGATGAACCGCGTGCCCTTGTGGTCGAACACCTGCCGGGTCTTGCGGCCGGTCGCGCTGACGAAGTTGTCGAGCCCGCCCGAGCCCAGGCCGGCCTCGTGGTTGCCCGGCACCCAGTACACCGGCAGCGTCGACGGGACGTGGTCCTTCAGCAACTGCTGAGCGAACGCGAAGTCCGCCGGGCTGTCGCTGTCGACGAAGTCGCCGTTGACGAGGATGAAGTCGGGCCGGGCGGCGACGGCCTGGTCGAGGGCGGCGGCCGCCTGCTTGGCGGGGAAGGAGCCGGCGCCCAGGGCGGCACTGACGTGCAGGTCGGACATGACGGCGTACGTCCAGCGATCGGCGCCGACACCGCGTTGCTGCAGGACGTACGGGTCGGGAATGGGCGCCTCGCGGTCGTCGGGCTGCTGGCCGACCTGGGCGGCGAGGGCGTCGAACTCCAGCTCCCCGGCGTCCTTCTTGTCCTGCGCGGTCTCGACGACGTAGATGTTCGACAGTGTGATCGGCGTGGCGAACCCGGCGGGCAGGGTGCCGCTGACGCGCCGCCAGCCGGTCCAGTCGACGCTGAGCGCGAAGGTGAACGGCACGTTGGTGGTGCCTTGGGAGCGGAGGGTCGCGCGCAGCCAGTGCTCCTTGCCGTCGCCCTTCACCCACAGGGCGAGGCCGCTCGCGCCGCTCGGCAGGGTGAGCGGGGTCGGCTGGACGACGGCGTAGCCCGCGGAGGTGCTGGGCTGGCCGGTGAAGTCGTACGTGAGGCGCAGCGCGTGGTTGCCGGCGGGCGCGCCGGGGCGGTCGGCGGCCTCCACGGTGTCGACCTTGGCGGTGCCCCGGGCGGCCGACGCGCTCCACTTCTCGTCCGGCTCGAACTCCGCCATGGACTTGTCGACGAGGCCGACCGACACGGGGAGTTTCGCGGTGACGCCGCGGACGGTCGCGGTCAGGGTCGTGCCGGTGCCGTTCGCGCCGGGCTTGCCGGTGAGCTTCAGGTTGCCGTCGGGTTCGACGGTGACGTCGATCGCGTTGTGGTCGTAGCCGAGGGTGACGTCGCGTGGGGCGACGGGCGCGCTGAAGCCGTCGGCGTCGTACCCGGTGAGCCCGAGGTCCATCGGCGTGCCGGGCGTCAGGGTGGCGGCGCGGCGGGTGAAGGCGAGCCGGTGCAGCGGGCCGAGGACGCGCAGGTCGTGCTCGCCGCGCGCGGACCCGGCGAAGGCCCGCAGCCGGCCGGAGCCCGGGGCGGAGGCGTGGAAGACGCCGCCGCTCACCCGGCCGAGCCGCCCGGCGCTCCAGGAGACGTGGCGCCCGCCGATCGGCACGGCCGCGTACGTCTCGTCGTACCCGGCGGCCGTGACGTCGCGGGTCAGGCCGGGGAAGACGCGGTCGGCGCGCGGCCGTACGTCCAGCCCTTGCAGCGTGCCGGAGCCCTTGCGGCTGAACAGGCCGACGCCGTTCGGCACGGGCCGCTCGCTGCCGTCGGAGGGGGTGCCCACGACGCTGACGCCCGCGTCGCCGGGGCGGCGGGCGACGGCCTCGGTGGAGCCGCCGCCGTCGAGCATGTACGCGTCGCCGGCGCCGAGGCGGGCCATCAGCCGGGCCGTGTCGTCGAAGCTCAGCCCGCTGGAGAAGCTCGACGACCCGTCGATGGCGACGAGGAGGAGCCGGCGGCCGCCGTCGCTCCAGCCGATGGCGGTGCGGGGCTTGAGCGCGTCGTTGCCGGTGCTCGGCGGGAAGTCGATCGCCTTGCCGTCGCGGACGAGCACCGCGCCGCTGCCCAGCGCCATCTTCAGCTTCGTGTTCGGGGCGAACGAGATCGCCGCCGCGTCGCCCGGCTTGGCGGCGGCGAGCTGCCCGGCGGCGGCGCCGCGCCCGAGGAGCACGAGGCCGTCGTCGGGGACGGGCGTCGTGGTGAGGTGGTCGTTGACCGCGGTCACCTTGCCGCCCGCGACGATGAGCTCGGTGTACGGGCCCGGGTCGCGGATGAGGGTGCGCAGGCCCGGCCCCCACTGCGGGGTGAAGGCGTCGATGCCGTCGGCGGGCGCGCTCGCGGAGTTGAGCGCGGCGAGGGGTCGTTCGACGCCGGCGACGGTGGCCGTGCCCTGGATGGCCAGGTCGGCGAGGCGGGCGAGGCCGTCGGTGCCGATCGCGGCGACGGTCGACGGCTGGTTCGTGCCCTTGCGGAGGGTGCCGCCCTGGATCTCGGGGCCGATGGCGGCGTTGGTCTCGGTGATGTCGAAGTAGTCGCCGTTGACGGCGGCGACCGCGCGCTGCTCGTCGGCGGCCTGCCCGAGCGGCCGGGCCTCGCTGATCTTGCGGCCGACCAGGTCGACGCCGACCGAGTGGTTCCGCAGGTCGGCGCTGAGCACGTGGGCGCGCGTCCAGCCGGTACGGCCGAAGGTGTCGAAGGTGGTGCGGACGATCCCCGGGGCGACCGGCTGGTCGACCCGGTCGGCCTCGATCGACTCGCCGGGCACGGCGGTCTGGTAGGAGGGGGCCGGGACGGGCGGCGGCTGCTCCGCCCGCGCCGGAACGCTCCAAGCGGGTGCGCCGAGAACGCCCAAGGCGAGGGCGCCCGCGGTCAGCAGGGATCGAACGCGCATCGAGTCCTCCGTGGGGGTGCCGCAGGAGGCTAGCGCGCCGACCGGGTGATCACTAACCCTGATCTTGTCCGATCGTAGTCGCCCAGATGAACATCTTCCGTGTCACGGGAAGCGACGAGCCGCGGACCGTCTCACCTGGCGCCGAGCCGCCAACTCAGGGTCTCATGCGACCAGTGCTCCCACTGGTCGGGCGACCAGCCTCGATCACGGACGAACAGAAGATAGAGCTCCGGGCTGAGCAGACCGAACAGGAGGTCGGCGGCGTACTCCGCCGTGACCCCGTCACGGATCCCCGGTTTCGTCACCAGTGCCCGGGCCACCGCCGTGTGGACGGTCGATCTCGGGTCGACGTCCTGGTCCCATAGCTCGGCGATCCCCGGATCGGCCAAGGTGGCAGCACGCAGCATCTCGATGATCGGAGCCACTCGCTCCAGAATTCCGCGCGTGCCGTGGACATGAAGCCGTAGCTGGGCGTCGGCGGTCTCGGCGGCGAGGGCCTCCTGGAACCACGGACGGTCCATCGTCGCGATCGGCTCATGGTCACCCGCGATCGACACGTCGACCAGCTCTTTGAGCAGCACGCGCTTGTTGCCGAACGTGAAGTAGATCGTCTGCACGGCGACGCCGGCCCGGTCGGCGATCTCCTGGAGCGACGTCGCGCCGTATCCGCGCTGGACGAACAGCTCGCGTGCGGCCTCCAGCATGCGCCCCCGCGTCTCCTTGGCCTTCCGCGCCCGCTTGTCCTCGCCCTTGACCTGACTCATGGCTATAGCTTACCTCTAGATATCAACTCTAGAGTTCAGCTCTAGTTACGTGCATCACCGACGGCACAGGAGGAAACCCCATGCAGGCCATGGCCAACACCCGGCAAGCGGAAGCGTGGAACGGCTGGGAAGGCGCCAACTGGGCGCGGAACGCCACCCGTTACGACGCGATGGTCGCCGCCTTCAACGACGCGCTGTTCCGAGCCGCCGCGATCGACGAGGACGACCGCGTCCTCGACATCGGCTGCGGTACCGGCCAGATCACGCTCGTGGCGGCGCGCCGCGCGTCCCGTGGGCACGTCGTCGGCGTCGACATCTCGGCGCCGATGCTGGAACGCGCCCGGGCCGACGCGGCGGAGCAGGGCATCACCAACGTCCGGTTCGAGCTGGGGGACGCCCAGGTCCATCACTTCCCCGACGGCGGCTTCGACGCCGCGATCAGCCGCGGCGGGGTGATGTTCTTCGACGACCTGGTCGCCGCGTTCGCCAACATCCGGCGAGGGCTTCGGCCGGGCGGGCGGCTCGTGTTCGTGGGTCCGCAGGGCGGCACCCCCGACAGCGCCTACGCCCGTGCCACCGCGGCGCTGAGGCCGCTGATGCGCGGTCCATCGCCCGCCGCGCGGGGGATGGGCTCCCTGGTGGATCCGGCCCGCATCCACGAGGTGCTCGGTGCGGCCGGATTCGCGGACGTGAGCGTCACGGGGGTCGAGGCGCCGATGGACTACGGCAGCGACGCCACCGACGCGGCGGAGTTCATCCTCGGCCAGGGACCGGTCCGCTTCAACCTGGAAGGGGTCGAGCCGGCCGTCGTCGAAAGGACGCGCGAAGAACTGCGGGCCGGGCTCTCGGCGTACGCGACGGCGGAGGGCATCCGCATCCCCGGTGCCGTCTGGCTGGTGAGCGCCGTCCGCCCCTGAGCATCCGGCATGACACTCCCCCGTCTGCCGCCCTTCCCACCACACAAGATCGATGTCCGGTACGATCCGGTTGCCGGTCCTCCGGGCGATCTATAGAGGTCCGCCCGGTTTTGAAGTGACCGGCGTTCGACGTCCGGCCTGTCCGTGGCGCGCCGCCCTTCCCCCGAATTCCGTGGATCCGTACCCGGCGCGGCGCCGTCCAAGACCCCGGCCGGTATCCGACCGGCTCAGCCGCGACCGGCGCGGCCCCGACCCCTCTGCGGTCGCGGCGCCTCCGCACCGGACGCGGCGAACCGGCAGTGAAGTGAGGAGATTGCATGAGGTCTTATCGCCGGCGGGTGCTTCCGGTGGGCTCGGTGGCGGCCCTCATCCTGGCGGGCGGAGGACTGACGGACGTGGCGAACGCCGCGCCGAAGCCTCCGCCGGGCGCGAACCTCGTCGCCAAGCCGGGCGCGCGGGCGATGGCGCCGCAGGTCACCGCGACGGCGGCGGCCGCCGCTCCGGCCTCGGCGAAGCTGTCCCTGAAGGGGCAGTACCAGAAGACCAACATGAACTGTGTGCCGACGTCGTCGTCGATGAGCCTGTCGACGTTCGGTGTCAGCGTGAGCCAGGAGACCCTGGCCAAGAAGATGGGCACCAGCCCCACCAAGGGCACGACGGGCGCCCAGGCGCGGCCGGTGCTCAACTCCTATGCCGACCCGCTCGGCTACTCGTACGGCTTCGCGGACGCCTCCACCGCCTCCAGCCTGATGGCGAAGGTGTCCTACGACGTCGGCGTGCTCAAGCGGGCCCCCGTCCTCGGGGTGTGGATGGAGAAGCTGCCGTGGAACTCCAAGATGAGCGGCAGCAAGGTCGGGCACGCCATCGTCGCGTACGGCTACAACCGCACCGCCGGGACGATCACCGTCTTCGACCCGTGGAAGTCCACCGGCGGGACGCACACCCTCTCGGCGAAGAGCCTCGCCGCGGACATGCAGCCGAGTGGGATGTTCCTGGTCACCGCCCGCACCGACGTGGGCCTGTCGACGCTGGGCAACCAGACCGGCGACAGCACGGCCGACGCCGTCGCGGTCGACCAGGCGACCGGGAAGCTGTGGCTGTACCCCGGCCCGAAGTTCGCCGCGTCCGGGCGGAAGCTGATCGGCAGCAGCGGCTGGAACGGCATGACCCAGCTCACCGGCATCGGCGACCTCACCGGCGACGGTAAGGCCGACCTCGTCGCCGTCCGCAAGAGCGACGGCACCCTGTGGGTCTACCCCGGCGCCACGAACGCCGTCGGTACGCCGGTCAAGATCGGCAACAGCGGCTGGAACGGTATGACCGAGCTCACCGGCATGGGAGACCTCACCGGCGACGGCCGGGCCGACCTCATCGCCGTGAGCAAGAGCGACGGCGCGCTGTGGCTCTACCCAGGCAAGGTGAAGGGTCTGGGCGGCCGCGTGCAGCTGCGGGCGAGCGGCTGGACCGGCATGGAGAAGCTGACCGGCGTCACCGACATCACCGGGGACAACAAGCCCGACCTCCTCGCGGTGCGCAAGTCCGACGGCACCCTCTGGGTCTACCCGGGCGGAACCCGTTCCCTCGGGACGGCCAAGCAGCTGGGCTCCGGCTGGGGCGGCATCCGCTCGCTGACGCTGACCGGGGACATCACCGGCGACGGCGTCAACGACCTGGTGGGCGTCGAGGCGAGCACCGGCATCATGTTCGTCTACCCGGGCCGTGCGACCGGGTACGCCGCCCGGCAGCAGCTCACGACAGGCTGGAACGGCTCCGCGGGCTGATCCGCGAGGCCGGCCGAGCCGGTCGTACGTCGAACGGGCGCGACGCCGCGAAGGCGCCGCGCCCGTTCCCGTCCCTGAAGGCGCCGGTTCGTGGCCGAGCAGGGACGCTCGCCGCCGGTTACCGGATGATCAGCGGGCTGAAGGCGTCCCGCACGTCGGCCTTGGACGGGGTGACATCCTGATCTGGCGGGCCGGTGTCGATGCCGCCGAAGTCCGAGTACGAGATGGTCGAGGGGCAGCTCTCGCCGTCGATCTGCACCTTGCGCTTGGCCACGAGCCTTCCGGTCCGCAGCTCGTAGACCTTCACGGGAATCGCGATCTTGTGGAACGTCACGTCGCTGACGGTCCCTGAGGATCTGCTCCGGTAGGGGCACGTCTCCACGGCGCTTCCGCTGTCCTCGTCGTCCGCGCAGACCACCAACACGGCGTGCGCGGGGTCGGTGGTCCGCCAACTCGACGGAAGCTTGTCCGTGTAATGGTCGTTGCCGTAGAACAGCGCGCGGTTGGTTCCCCCGCCGTACGGAGGGGCGCCGCTGTACTTCGCCGGCTTGGAGCAGTACTCGGGCTGCTCGTCGGTGTCCCCCTCCAAAAGCCTGCGGACGTTCGCCAGTTCGATCTTCAGCGTGGCCTGCGTGACGCCCTCCCGGGCCTTGGCCGTGCGTTCGTCGCCGGGGAACTGGTCGAGCAGTTGCTGATAACGCATCCGTGCGTTCGTCCAGTCCTTGGCCGCCATGAGGTCGTCACCACATGCGACGAGCGCCGCGGGCGCGGTCTGCGTGGCGGTGTCGGCGGACCGGTCCAGCGCGTTGTGGCTCGGCCTCCGATGGCGGAGCCAATCGGTGATCGAGGCGGTCCGGCAGTGGCTGTTGGTGGGCAGGCCGCTCAGGAACCCGTTCAGGACCGCGCTGACCGTCCTGTCGTTGCCAGGCTCGGAGAGGACCGCGGCCAGAATGCCGAAACCCGCCTTCAGCCGAAGGGGGTCAGCGGTCAGCAACCCGGCGGTCAAGTCGGCCCTGGCCGTGTGGAGCCGGTGGCACGCCTGCGCCATCTTGTCGCCGCGGGCGGTCAGCGGGGCGTCGGCCATGCGGTGGCCGAACCACACCTTGTGCTGGGCGGTCAGCACCTTCGTACAGTCGCCGTCGGCGCGGGCGTCGGCGACGCTCCGCTCGATCCCGGTCGCGTCGAACCGAAGGAGCCCCAGGACCAGCAGGACCGAACCCGTGACGCCGAGCGCGACCAGGCGCTGCCTGCGCACCGCGACCCGGTTGGTACGCCCGCCCGCCAGGAACCATCCGTGCACGATGACGGCCGCCCACCAAAGGAGCATGACGACCTCGAACCACGGCCGGGCGACCGAGACGAGTACGGAGAAGAGGACGACGGTGACCACCCCGGCGGCGACGGCAAGCCTGCGCCGCCCCAGCATCAGATAGCCGACGCCCAGTAGGGAGGCATTGCCGACGGCAACGGCCAGCGGGTCGTGCACCCGAGCCTCGGGCGGCTCGGGCTTCGGTACGGCGAACGTCGGGGAAGACATCCCGGTCTCCTCTACCGCGGAACGGGGGAACCCGATGTTCGCCCCTCGTCTACGGGAGGGGTCCCGGCGAAGCGACGCGTCCGTGATCGCCGAGCACTCGCCGGGCCGAAGATGGGAACAGAACGATCTTCACATTCGTTGCACCTTGACTGGCGGTCATTGTCCGCGACGGCACGTGCATGGAATCGAGGGAGTCCGTGATGGACGACGAGGAGGTCCCGGTTCACGACCTCCGTACGGACCGGCCGACCCCGGCCCGGATGTACGACTACTACCTCGGTGGCAAGGACAATTTCGCCGTCGACCGGGACGCCGCCGAGCAGGTCCTGACCGCCGCCCCCGAGGTGCGCGTGCTGGCGCGGGAGAACCGCGCGTTCCTCGGCCGGGCCGTGCGCTTCCTCGCGGGCGAGGCGGGCATCCGGCAGTTCATCGACGTCGGGACCGGGCTGCCGACCCAGGGCAACGTGCACGAGGTCGCGCAGGCCGTCGCACCCGGCTCCCGCGTCGTGTACGTCGACAACGACCCGATCGTCCGCGCCCACGCGAAGGCGCTGCTGCCCGACGACGGCACCACCGCCGTGGTCGAGGCCGACATGCGCGCCCCCGGCCCGATCCTCGACCACCCGGACACGCGCCGGCTGATCCGGTTCGACGAGCCGGTCGCCGTCCTGTTCATGTCGGTGCTGCACTTCATCGCCGACGAGGATGACCCGTACGGACTCGTCGCGGCGTTCCGGGACGTGTCCGTGCCGGGCAGCTACCTGGCGCTGTCCCACATCACGCCGCCGGACCGCAACACCGACGGCGCGGAGTCGGCCGCGGACGTCTACAAGAAGCGCGCCACCTCCCCGGCCGTCCTCCGCTCACGCACGGAGATCGAAACGCTCTTCGACGGATACGACCTGGTCGAGCCCGGCCTGGTCAACCTGCCGAAGTGGCGGCCCGACGACCCGGACGCCGTACGGGACGCCGAGTCCGTCTGGATGCTCTGCGCCACGGGCCGCAAACGCTGAGCCCAACCCGCCGGGCGCTCGGAGTCGCACGCAGGCGCTGAGCGGCCGGGTGCTGGAAGTCGATGCGAGCACCCATGGATTGCGCGATGGCCTGCTCCGGACGGGACAGCGGCTTGCCTGGCTCGACATAATGGGGTTCGGCCGTCGGCAGGAACGGGGCAGGAGGCTCGGCGCGTGGACTCGTCGTTTCCCATCGTCCCGACCGGCGACGATCGTCCGCTCACGCGGCGCGGCGGCGGGCTGGAGCCCACGCGGCCCGGCACGGCTCCACTGCATCAGGCCGGGGAGATGGGCCTGAACTCCGGGGAGAAGCTCCGCCAGGAGTGCTGGGAGATGATCGGCGGGCGCACCCGGGAGCGCCTGACGGAGCTCGCCGGCGGCGTCATCGACTGGTTCGCCCGCCGTGACTCGTCCAGCCTCGATGGTCGGCCGTACGCCGTGGTGTTCGGGGACCGGGGCCTGACCATCGCCGAGCCGCGGATCAACACCGAGCATCGCCCGGTCTACGCCATCTCCGGGTTCCTGTTCGAGCCCGGGTCGCTGCGGCATGTCCGCGTGGACCACCGGCCGCCGCCGTACGCGCCCGGGTCCGGTCCCGCCCTGGGGTCCGGGCCGAGGCCGACGGCCGCGCAGATCGCCGGGCTCGACTCCGCCGACCGGGGGCTGCTCGGCAACCTCCCGCCGCGCGCGCAGGAGCTGCTGCAGACGCCGTTCACCTCGGGGCAGCGCGTGCTGCGCTGCAACTGGGCGTACGAGGGGTTCGAGCACCAGCTCAACATGTTCATGGTCTGCCTGGCCGGGGCGCGGGACGTCACCGTCGCGTCCGGCACGAAGGTGATCCCCGCCGGCCATTCCGACGCGACCGCGCACTGGTCGCTGACGTGCTACCGGGCCTCGGTGGCGCGCCGAATGGGCAAGTGAGGCCCGCGGACTTCGCCGAACTCTCGGGGCACGACGCGTACGACGTGCTCGGGGTCGACCCGGACGCGACCCAGGACGAGATCCGGCGCGCGTACCGCAGCCTGGCGAAGACCGGGCATCCCGATGTGGTCGCGGACGCGCGGGCGAAGAAGGCCGCCGAGGAGCGCATCCGCCTGCTGAACGCCGCGCGCGACGTCCTGCAGCACCGCCGCGCCGCCTACGACGCCTTCCGCTCGACGCCGCCGGAACCGGAGCCGGAACCCGAGGAGATCATCGATGATCCCTGGGCTGATGCGACGCCCGGCGCCCCGCCGCCCCAGGACCCGTGGGCGAACGCCGACGCCGGTCCGCCCCCTTCCGCGGACCCGTGGGACACCGCCGACCACGGCCCGCCTCCGCCCGCGAGCCCATGGGGCACCTCCGATCCCGACCCACCCCCGCCCCCATGGGGTGTCACTGACCACGGCCCGCCCCCACCCTCATGGGACACCTCGCCACCTCCGGCTCCCCCGCGTCCGCGCTTCGTCCGGCCGGCGCGCCGACGGCGGTCCAGGTTCGGTATCGGGTGTTCGGTGGCCTGGGGAGTCGTGTGGTTCGGCGGGGCGTTGGTCCTCATCCTCTCCGCGTTCTTCCCCGATCGCGGGCCGCAGCCGTCGGTGGCCGTGCCGGCGAAGTTCGCGGGCCGGTGGAAGGGCACGGTGACGGACGCCACCACGAAGAACGGCACGCACCAGCGCTGGAAGGCCGAGGTCACGCTGCACGCCGGCAAGAAGAACGGCGAGGTGCGCTACCTCGACGGCAAGTGCGCCGGCACGGCGGTGCCGGTCTCCTTCGAACACGACCGGTTGACGGTGAAGACCGTGTTCGGGTCGTCGATGACCGGCTGCGACGTCGGCGACATGCGTCTCGGCCGGCGTAAGAGCGCCAAGCTCGACGTCGTCTACCACGACAAGAACGACAAGGTCACGGCGTCCGGCGTGCTCGCCCGGCAGTGACTCGCCTCGGTCCCTTGACAGAGCCGGAGTGCGGACCGATTATTAACCTACTCGTTCTAAAACAAGGTGGTTATGAAGTGGCCGACGACCGGATCAGCCTCGTGTTCGCGGCGCTCGCGGATCCCACGCGGCGCGCGATTCTGACCCGGCTGACCCAGGGGGACGCGACGGTGGCCGAGCTGGCCGCGCCGTTCGACGTGTCCCAGCCGGCGATCTCCCGGCACCTGAAGGTGCTGGAGACCGCCGGGCTCATCTCCCGGACCCGTCGCGCGACGGCCCGGCTCAGCCATCTGGAGGCCGAGCCGCTCCGCGAGGTGACCACCTGGCTGGCCCGCTACCAGCGGTTCTGGGACGAGAGCCACGAACGGCTCGACGAGCTGCTCGCGGCACTGCAGGGCCAAGGAGGAAACGGCCGCGCCGACGCGACCACGACGAACGGAGAAGACGATGGCCAAGACGCAGATCACCGCTGAGCCCGGCATCCCGCAGATCATCATCACGCGAGAGTTCGAGGCACCGTGCGCCCTGGTGTTCCGGGCGTACACCGACCCGGAGCTGATCGTGCGCTGGCTCGGTCCGCGCGAGCTGACCATGCGCTTCGACTACCACGAGCCGCGCGACGGCGGCCGCTGGCGCTACGTCAGCATCGACCCGGCCGGCAACGAGTACGGGTTCCACGGCGTCTTCCACGGCGAGCCGTCGATCGACGGCATCGTGCAGACCTTCGAGTACGAGGGCGTGCCCGGCCACGTCGCCCTGGAGACGGTGACGTTCGAGGACGTCGACGGCCGGACGCTGGTGCGGTCGGTGTCGAGCTTCCAGTCGGTGGAGGACCGCGACGGCATGATCGCCTCCGGGGCGGAGCACGGCATCCGCGACTCCGACGAACGCCTGGAGGAGCTCCTCGCCGAGCTCCAGGGCCGCTGACATGTTGCTCGAGCGGAAGAACGCCGTCATCTACGGAGGCGGCGGGGTGATCGGCGGCGCGGTGGCGCGGGCCTTCGCCCGGGAGGGGGCGCGCGTCCACCTGGCCGGGCGGACGGCGGCGAGGCTGGAGGCGGTCGCCGAGCCGATCCGCGCGGCGGGCGGCCGGGCCGAGACTGCGGTGCTCGACGCGCTCGACGAAGGAGCGGTCGACGAGCACGCCGATGAGGTCGCGGCGAAGTTCGGCGGCCTGGACGTCTCGTTCAACGTCATCGCGCACGGCGACGTCCAGGGCACGCCGCTCGCCGAGATGTCCCTGGCGGACTTCGAGCGGCCGGTCGTCACGGCGGTCCGCACGACGTTCCTGACGGCGCGGGCCGCCGCGCGTCACATGATGCGGCAGCGCTCGGGCGCGATCCTGATCTTCGGCGGGTACGGCCCGCCGATGCCGCGCCTCGGCGGGCTGCTGGTCGCGTTCGGCGCGCTGGAGTCCCTGCGGCTCAGTCTGGCCTGCGAGCTCGGCCCGTACGGCGTGCGCGTCGTCACCCTGCAGACCGGCGGGGTGCCCGAGACGCTGCCGGAGGATTTCGAGGGCCGGGACGCGATCGTCGGTGACCTCGTCGGGAAGACCATGCTCGGCCGTGGGGCGAGCCTGGAGGACGTCGGTAACGTCGCCGCCTTCGCCGCCTCCGACCGGGCCCGTACGATCACCGGCTCGGCGATCAACATCACGTGCGGCTCGGTCCCGGGCTGATCCTCGTCATCCTCCAGGGTGACCCCGGATCCGGCTCTGCGGGGTGACGAAACGGCGAAGGGCGCGTCATTAACCTGACGGCGCCCTGATCGCCGAGTCGAAGGAACGTCACCGTGCTGAAGCCCGGGAAGATCCCCCTCAGGACCACGGCCACGGCCGTCGCCGTCGCCCTCACGCTGGCGGCGGCCGTGCCGCCGGCCACGGCCGCGACGACGGCCGGGCCGGTCGACGGCGTCTGGACCACGGACGGGTATGCCACCGTCCTGTCCATCGACCACGGCCGGATGAGCGGATACGAGACGACCGCGGTGAGCTGCCTGCCCGGGTTCACCGCGCGGCAGAGCGGGCCGGTCGGCCCGGGAGGCAGGGCCACGTTCACCGACAAGGACGACGACGTCATCCGCGTGTGGCGCGACGGCCGAGGCGGTCACCTCAGCATCGACGGGTCGGCCGGCGTCCGGGGACTGCGCCGGACGGCCGCGCTGCCGGCCCGGTGCGGCCGGCCCGTTCCGAAGGATCCGCGGACGACGTTCGACGTGTTCTGGCAGACGTTCGCCGAGAACTACCCGTTCTTCGCCGCCAAGGGAATCGACTGGGACGCCGTGCGGCGGCGCTACCGCCCGCAGGTGACCGCCGGGACCACCGACGACCGCCTGCTGTCGATCCTCGACGCCATGATCACGCCGCTGCACGACGCGCACACGGGCATCATCGCCGGGGGCAAGCCCTACTACCACCTGCGGCCCGGCACGATCATGCCCACGCCGGACTACGACGCCAAGATCAAGGCCTTCATCGCCAAGCGGGACGCGCCGCTGCGGGACTTCGCCAAGGGCCGGATCTCCTACGCCGACCTGCCCGGCCGACTCGGCTACCTGCGGATCTCCGGCTTCGGCGGCTACACCGACGCCGACACCTACGCCGCCAACGCGGCCGAGCTGGACCGCGCGCTCGACGCCGTCCTCACCCCCGCCCGCACGGCCGGCCCCGGCAGGCTCCGGGGGCTCATCATCGACCTGCGCGTCAACGGCGGCGGGTCGGACGTCCTCGGGCTGCGCATCGCCTCCCGCCTCACCGGCCGCGCCTACACGGCGTACTCCAAGCGGGTCCGCAACGACCCGGAGAACCCGGCCGGGTTCACGCGCCCCCAGCCGATCCGGGTGCGCCCCGCCCACGCGCCGCTCTACCGGGGACCGGTCGCGATGCTCACCGGCGGTTCCACCGTCAGCGCCGGCGAGACCTTCACCCAGGCCCTCATCGACCGCCTCCCCCGGCCGGTCCGGATCGGCGAGAACACCCAGGGCGTCTTCTCCGACATCCTCGACCGGCACCTCCCGAACGGCTGGGCCTTCGGGCTGCCCGACGAGGAGTTCCTCACCCGCGCGGGCACGACCTTCGACGGCCCCGGCATCCCGCCGGACGTCCGCACCCCGGTCTTCACCGACGAGGAACTCGCCAAGGGCCGCGACTCCGCCTTCGACCGCGCCATCGCCCTCCTGACCCACGGGTGACGGCTCACCAACCGCCGCCCCCGTCCGAGCCGCCGGTATGACCGTGGCCTCCCCCGTCCGAGCCGCCGGCATGTCCGTAGCCGCCCACGTCCCAGCCGCCCGAGCCGTCAAAGCCGCCCGTGAAGTCGTACGTCGCCGGGTTCATGGGGGTGCGGCCATGCAGCGGGTCGACCGGCCTGTCCCGTTTCGGGTTGGTCAGCGGTGAGTGCTTCGGCAGCGTGTACACGTGCGTCTCGAAGATCTCCCGGAGCTCGTCGTCGGCGATCCCGGCCGTTCCCTGGACGGCGACGCGCACGAGTCCCTGCGGTGCCTCGGCCAGCCGACGCCGCAGGGACCGGCCGCGCCTGATCCGGCGCCACTGCCACAGCGCGCCGAGCCGCGAGGAGGGAAGAAGCCTCTCGTCGCGCAACCTCCAGCCGACCTCCGCGACGGCCGGGGACAGGGCGACCAACAACCGGGTCAGGCCGAGCACCCGTCCGATGTCCGGGATGACGGCCAGCGCGACCGTCTCGATCGGGTCCTGCGCGGTGCGCCGTTCGGCGTACACGCGGTGCCGGTCGGGTGTGATCCGGATGCGGCCGCCCTCGTGCAGGACGACCAGCGCGACCACCGCCACGCGGTCGGCTCCGCCGAAGAGATAGGCGATTTCGTACGGGGACAGGTCGTGGTCCGGCATGGGCCACCTCACACGCGGGATCGTGTCGAGCCCCCCGACATTCGATCTGACGCCCCCCGCCGCGCCGCGGTTCCACCAGACGGGCGACGGCGGGGTGAATCGCCTACGACTAGAGCTCGCGGAGGCGGGCGGCGGCGGTCTCGGGGAGTACGTCGTTGATGTACGCGCCGCCGCCGGTCTCGCTCGTGGCGAGGAACTTCAGCTTGTCGGCGGTGCGCTGCGGCGTGTAGATGCGGGCGGCCAGGTGTGCCAGGTCGCGTGAAGTGCGCGCCGGGGCCTGGTACCAGCAGGCCATGTACGGCGTCGTCTGCTCGTAGAGGGCGTCGAAGCGGCGCAGCACGTCGGCGTACAGGCCCATGAGCTCGTCGCGCGCGGCGGCGTCGAGGGCGGGCAGGTCGGGGACGCAGGAGCGCGGGGCGACGTACACCTCGTAGGGCCAGCGGGCGGCCTCCGGCACGTACGCGAGGAAGCCGTCGGTCTCGGCGACGACGCGGGGACCGGCGGCCTCGCGGGCGACGACGTCGCACATGAGGCACCCGCCGTGCTCCTCGCGGAACCGCTCGGCGGCGGCCAGCATCCGGCGCGGGATCGGCGGGATGTACGGGAACCCGTAGATCTGGCCGTGCGGGTGCGGGAGGGTCGCGCCGATCGCCGCGCCGCGGTTCTCGAAGAGGAAGACGTACTCCACGTCGGGCCGCTCCCCGAGCTCGGTCGTGCGGTCGGCCCAGGCACGGCCGACGGTGGCGAGCCGCTCCGGCGGCAGGGTCGCGAAGGAGCCGTCGTGGTCGCTGGTGAAGCACAGCACCTCGCAGCGCCCGCCGGCCGGGCCGCCGAGGGAGGGGAAGCGGTTCTCGAACGACACGACGTGGTAGTCGGAGGCGGGGATCTCGCTCAGGTGTCCGTCGCGGGACGGGCAGAGGGGGCACTCGCCGGGCGCGGGCTGGTAGGTGCGGTTCTGCCGGTGCGCGGCGACGAGGACCTCCTCGCCCTGCAGTTCGTCGTACCGCAGTTCGGCGGCGGGCGCGTACGGGGGCAGGTCCCGCCGGTCGGGGGTGGATCGGTCCAGCCCGGGCACGTCGTCGAAGTAGATGATCTCTCTTCCGTCCGCGAGCCGCACGGACGTGCGGCGGGAGGACGCGGTGACGGCGTGGGCGGAGGACATCGGGGTTACCTTTCGCGGAGCCAAGGGTCAGGCGGGGGCCCGGCCGGCGCTGCTGCGGCTGACCAGCTCGGTGGAGATGATGATCTTCTTGTCGCTGCGACGGCCGCTCTCTATCTGTTCGAGCAGCAGGTTAACGCTCGACCGGCCGACGGCAGCGAAGTCCTGGCGGATGGTGGTGAGCGGCGGGATGAAATATGCCGCCTCGGGGATGTCGTCGAAGCCGATGACGCTGACGTCGTCCGGCACGCGACGGCCCGCCTCGTACAGGGCCCGCAGCAGGCCGAGGGCGTTCTGATCGTTGGAGGCGAACACCGCCGTGACCTCCGGGTCGGCGGCCAGGGCCAGGCCCCGGTCGTACCCGGATCCGGCGCTCCAGTCGCCCGGAAGCGTCGGCGGGATCGGCGCACCGGCCTCGAGCAGCGCGTCCCGCCAGCCGCGGTGGCGCTCGCGCGCCTCCAGCCACGACGGCGGGCCGGGCAGGTGGTGGACCGTCCGGTGCCCGAGGTCGAGGAGGTAGCGCGTCGCCGCCTTCGGCCCGGAGTACTGGTCGACTCCGACGGCCGGGACGATCGTCTCGCTCTCCATCACCACGAGGGGGATGTCGGAGGGCAGGTGTTTGGTGGTCTGGGTCAGCGGGACGTGTCCGGGGATCACGATGAGCCCGTCCACGCCCTGGCCGCGCAGCCGCTCGGCCGCCTCGCTGATCGAGCGCTGGCTGGCCGACTGCAGCGCGATGACGCTGGTGAAGTAGTCGGCCTGGCGGGCGCAGCGCTCCATCTCGCTGATCATCGACGCGGGCCCGTAGAGGGTGGCGTCGAAGCTGACCACGCCGAGTGTGCGCGAGCGGCCGGTGGCCAGGGCCCGGGCGAAGGCGTTGGGCCGGAAGTCCAGTTGAGCGGCCGCGGCCAGGACCTTGGCCCGGGTCTCCGAGCTCACCCTCGGGTGATCCTTGAAGACCCGGGACACGGTCTGGTGCGACACCCCGGCGAGTTTGGCCACGTCCCGAAGCCCGGGGCGCGCCGTGACCCGCGCGTCGCCCCGGTCTTCGGATGGTGCGTCCAGGTTCACCGGGAGGTGCCGGCGCGGCGCTTGGCCCAGACGTCGAACGCCACGGCGGCCAGCAGCACCAGGCCCTTGATCAGCATGACCCGCTCGCTCGGCGCGCCGAGGAGGGACATGCCGTTGTTGATGACGGCCATGATGAGACCACCGGTGATGGCGCCGACGACCTTGCCGACGCCGCCCTGCACCGCCGCGCCGCCGATGAACGCCGCCGCGATCGAGTCGAGTTCGAAGCTGGTGCCGGCGGTCGGGCCTGCCTGGTTGAGCCGTCCGGCGAAGATGACGCCGGCCAGCGCGGCCAGCACGCCCATGTTGACGAACAGCCAGAACACCACGGACTTGGTCTTGATGCCGGACAGCCGGGCGGCCTGCAGGTTGCCGCCGATGGCGTAGATGTGCCGGCCGAAGATCGCGCGGGTGGTGACGAGGGTGTAGCCGAGGACCAGAACGGTCAGCACGATGAGCACGACCGGCATGTTCTTGAACCGCGAGAGCTGCACGGCGATGAACATCACGACGAACGCCGCGAGGGCCATCTTCACGATGAACAGCGGCAGCGCGTCGACCTTCTGGCCGTACCCCGCGCGGCCCTGCCGGGCCCGCCACTGGGTGAGCACGATGCCCACCACGGCGATCACGCCGACGATCAGGGTGAACAGGTCGCCGCCGCCGAGCGGGCCGAGGCCGACGTTGCCGAAGTAGCCGGGCAGGAAGCCGTTGGCGAACGTCCGGACCTGGTCGGGGAACGGGCCGATGCCCTGGTTGCCCAGCACGGTGAGGGTGAGGGCGCGGAAGATGAGCATGCCGGCGAGCGTCACGATGAACGCCGGGATCTCGAAGTAGGCGATCCAGTACCCCTGCCACGCGCCGATGATCGCGCCCGCCACGAGCGTCAGGATGACGGCGAGCGGCCAGGGCATGTGGTGGTTGACCATCAGCACGGCGGACAACCCACCGGTGACGGCCACGACCGAGCCGACCGACAGGTCGATGTGGCCCGCGATGATGATGAGGATCATCCCGATCGCGAGGATCAGGACGTAGGAGTTCTGCACGAGAACGTTGGACATGTTCTCCGGCGAGAGCAGGTTCCCGTGGGTGAGGACCGCGAACAGCGCCACGATCAGCGCGAACGCGACGTAGATACCGCTCTGCCGCAGGTTGACGGAGAAAATCCGGTCGGTCACGCCGCGGGACGGCGGCGAAGCCTCGCCCTTGTCCGGGCGGGCCGGTGCGACGCTGCTCATGAAACTACCTGCTCCTCGTCGTAACGGGTCATGTACTGCATCAGCCGCTCCGGAGTGGCCTCCTCGCGGGGGACCTCACCGGTGATACGCCCGGCCGACATCGCGTAGATGCGGTCGCAGATGCCGAGCAGCTCGGGCAACTCCGAGGAGATGACCAGCACGGCCTTGCCCTGGTCGGCCATCTCATTGATGATCGAGTAGATCTCGTACTTCGCGCCGACGTCGATGCCGCGGGTGGGCTCGTCGAGGATCAGCACGTCCGGGTCGGTGAACAGCCACTTGGACAGCACGACCTTCTGCTGGTTCCCGCCGGAGAGCTTGCCGGCGATCGCGGCGACGTTCGGCGCCTTGATGTTCATGCTCTTGCGGTAGCGCTCGGCGACCTGGATCTCCTCGTTGTCGTTGACCCAGCCCCGCTTCGCGAGCTTGAGCAGTGCCGCGACGGAGATGTTGCGCTTGATGTCCTCGATGAGGTTCAGGCCGTACCGCTTGCGGTCCTCGGTGGCGTACGCGATGCCGTGCTTGATGGCGTCGCCGACCGACTTGACGCGGATCTCCTTGCCGTCCTTGTAGATGCGGCCGGTGATCCCGACGCCGTAGCTGCGGCCGAACACGCTCATCGCCAGCTCCGTACGGCCGGCGCCCATGAGCCCGGCCAGGCCGACGATCTCGCCGCGCCGCAGCGTGAGGTTGGCGCCGTTCACGACCAGGCGATCGTGCTGGGTGGGACTGCGCACGGTCCAGTCCTCGATCCGCAGCACCTCCTCGCCGACGTTCGACTCGTGCTCGGGGTAGCGGTGCTCGAGGTCGCGGCCGACCATCCCGGAGATGATGCGGTCCTCGGTGACGAGGTCCTTCTCCATGTCGAGCGTCTCGATCGTGCGGCCGTCGCGCAGGATCGTGGTCGAGTCCGCGACGGCCTTGATCTCGTTGAGTTTGTGGGAGATGATCACGCAGGTGATGCCCTGCTCGCGCAGGCCGCGCAGCAGGTCGAGCAGGTGCGCTGAGTCGGAGTCGTTCAGCGCCGCCGTGGGCTCGTCCAGGATCAGCAGCTTCACGTCCTTGGACAGCGCCTTGGCGATCTCGACGAGCTGCTGCTTGCCGACCCCGATCTCCATCGCCGCGATGGTGGGGTTCTCGTCCAGGCCGACGCGGTCGAGCAGCTCGGCGGCCTTGGCGTTGGTCTTGTTCCAGTCGATGAGGCCGCGGTGGGCCGTCTCGTTGCCGAGGAAGATGTTCTCGGCGATCGACAGGTACGGGCTGAGCGCCAGCTCCTGGTGGATGATGACGATGCCGTGCTTCTCGCTGTCGCGGATGCCGGAGAAGCGGCACAGCTCGCCGTCGAAGTGGATGTCGCCCTCGTACGAGCCGTGCGGGTAGACGCCCGACAGCACCTTCATCAAGGTGGACTTGCCTGCGCCGTTCTCACCGCAGATCGCGTGGATCTCGCCGCGCCGCACCACCAGGTTCACGTCCTGCAGCGCCTTGACGCCGGGGAACGTCTTGGTGATCCCGCTCATCCGCAGAATCGCGTCGTCGGTCATGTCGTGCCCTTCGTGTCACGCCGGAAGGGCGGGCGGCGCCGTCGGCGCCGCCCGCCCTCGATCCGCTACTGCAGCTGCTGCTGGGTGTAGTAGCCGGTGTCGACGAGGTTCTTCTGGACGTTGTCCTTGAAGATCAGAACCGGCTGGAGCAGCATCGACGGGACGACCTTGACGCCGTTGTTGTAGTCCTTGGTGTTGTTCACCGTGGGCGTGCCGCCCTTGAGGGCGGTGTCGGCCATCTTGACGGTGACCGCGGCGAGCTGGCGGGTGTCCTTGTAGACGGTGGAGTACTGCTCACCCTTGAGGATCGACTTGACCGAGGCGAGCTCGGCGTCCTGGCCGGTCACGACCGGGTACGGCTGGCCGGAGGTGCCGTAGCCGGCGCTCTTGAGGGCGGACAGGATGCCGATCGACAGACCGTCGTACGGGGAGAGCACGCCGTTGACCTTGGTGCCACCGCCGTAGGCCTTGGTGATCAGGTCCTCCATGCGCTTCTGCGCGGTGGCCGGGTCCCAGCGCAGGATCGCGACGGTCTTGAAGTCCGTCTCCTTGCTCTTGACGACCAGGGTGCCCTTCTGGATGTAGGGCTTCAGGGTGTCCATCGCGCCGTTGAAGAAGTACGACGAGTTGTTGTCGTCGGGCGAGCCGGCGAAGAGCTCGATGTTGAACGGGCCCTTGGCGGTGCCGTCGGTGCCGTCCTCCTTCTTCAGGCCGAGGCCGGTGAGGAGGGCCGTCGCCTGCAGGACGCCGACCTTGTAGTTGTCGAAGGTCGCGTAGTAGTCGACGTTCGGCGACTTGAGGAGCAGCCGGTCGTAGGCGATGACCGGGATGTGCTTGTCGTGCGCCTCCTGCAGCTGCGTGCTGAGGGACTTGTTGTCGATCGAGGCGATGATCAGAAGCTTGGCGCCCCGGGTGATCTGGTTCTCAACCTGGTTGACCTGGGTGGGGATGTCGTTCTCGGCGTACTGCAGGTCGACCTTGTAGCCCAGCTTCTCCAGCGAGGACTTGAGGTTGTCCCCGTCGTGGATCCACCGCTCGGAGGACTTGGTCGGCATCGTGACGCCGATGAGCGCACCCTTGGTCGAGCCGCCGGAGCCGCCCTTCTTGTCGACGGACTTCGTGCTCGAGCCGCAGGCGGTCATGGCGAGGGCCATGCACAGGCCCGTGGCCATCGTGGCCAACTTCGTGATCTTCATATCTCACCTTGGGTGGGACGGGGGGGTACGACGGGTTGGTTACGACTGCTTTGCTGGAGTGTTAACGGTCACAATTCGGGTGTCAAGACACAGTTCGGCAACGCGCCTGTCTCGAAACAGTCTGAACGCCAAGTGTGTGACCGGTAACATCACGAGGGTTGCTCACTTCTTCAGAGGTCAGCCCAGAAGCCGGATGACGTTCCACGAGACGGGCGGCAACACCACGGTCAGGCTGCCTCCCTCCACCCGGATCTCCGGGTTGGCCCGCGGGACGACGCGGAACGGGTCGTCCGCGGTGTTCCGGGCGTACGGATCGGGGTCGGCGAGGGTGCTCGCCTCCCCCGGTTCAATCGCGCCAAGCGCGCGGACGTCGACGTCGACGGTGAGGCTCTGGTCGACCGACCGGTTGACCATGAAGAGCGCGGTCTCGCCGGTCTCCTCGTCGCGGGTCGCGACGGCGTCGAGCACCGGCACCTCGCCGTACGCGGCCGTCTCGTACGTCGGGCAGACCGGCTCGACGCGCAGCACCTCTCCGGCGGCGTGCCGGGACGCCTGCGCGAACGGATGGAACGTCGTCTGCCGCCACGCCCGGCCGCCGGGCTCGGTCACGATCGGCGCGATGACGTTCACGAGCTGGGCCAGGCAGGCGGCGGTGACCCGGTCGCTGTGCCGCAGCAGCGAGATCAGCAGGCCGCCGAGGGCGACGGCGTCGGCCAGGTGGTACCGGTCCTCCAGCAGCGGCGGCGCCACCGGCCAGTCGCTCGGCGGGCCCTCGGACTCGAACCGGCTCAGGTACCAGACGTTCCACTCGTCGAACGACAGGTTGATCTTCTTGCGGCTGCGCAGCCGGGCCCCGACGTGGTCGGCGGTGGCCACGACCGACGCGATGAAGTGGTCCATGTCGACGGAGCTGGCCAGGAAGCTGCCGAGGTCGCCGTCGCGCTCTTCGTAGTAGGCGTGGCACGAGATGTAGTCGACGTGCTCGTACGCCTCCTCGAGCACGGTCGCCTCCCACGCGCCGAAGGTCGGCATGCTGGAGCTGGAGCTCCCGCAGGCGACCAGCTCGAGCTTCTTGTCGACCATGCGCATCGCCCGCGCCACCTCGGCGGCGAGCCGGCCGTACTCCCGAGCCGTCTTGTGCCCGATCTGCCAGGGCCCGTCCATCTCGTTGCCCAGGCACCACATCGCGATCCCGTACGGGTCCTTCGCCCCGTTCGCGATCCGCAGGTCCGACAGCCGGGTCCCGGACGGGATGTTGCAGTACTCCAGCAGGTCGAGCGCCTCCTGCAGGCCACGGGTGCCCAGGTTGACGGCCATCATCGGCTCGACGTCCGCCTTGCGCGCCCAGCGCATGAACTCGTCGATCCCGAAGTGGTTGGGCTCGAGGCTGTGCCAGGCGAGGTCGAGGCGCGCGGGCCGCGACTCGGCCGGCCCGATGCCGTCCTCCCAGCGGTACCCCGACACGAAGTTGCCGCCGGGGTAGCGGACGGTGCTCACCCCGAGCTCCTTGGTCAGCTCGAGGACGTCGGTGCGGAATCCGTCGTCGTCCGCGCTCGGGTGGTCGGGCTCGTAGATGCCGGTGTAGACGCACCGGCCGAGGTGTTCGACGAACGTCCCGAAGGTCCGGCGGTTGACCGGTGCCACGCGGAAGGCGGGGTCCAGCGTCATGCGTGCCGTCAGCACACTCGTCCTCCTTTGGTCGCGGACAGTGACGCCTAGGAGAGCCAGTGTTAACGCTAACCATGCGTTCACGTCAACGGTTGACTTCTGGACGGTTATCGCTAACACTCCTCGCAACCTGCTGGAAACATGACGAGGTCAGCCCGGCCTCGTCCCCGTCCGGGACCATGGGGAGGTGACCTTGGGCGACGATCTCGTGAAGCCGACCGGCCGAGGCTCGGGCACCGTCGTCATGGCGGACGTGGCAAGACTGGCCGGCGTCTCGCCCATGACGGTGTCGCGGGTGCTGAACTCACCGGGACGGGTCGCGCCCGAGACGCGGCTGCGCGTCCTCGACGCCGTGCGCGAGCTCGGCTACCGGCCCAACTCGGCCGCCCGGGTCCTCGCCACGGGCCGGTCCGGCGTCCTCGGGGTGGTCGGCTTCGACACCACCCTGTACGGCCCGGCGTCGATGCTGTTCGGCATCGAGCAGGCCGCCCGGGACGCGGAGTACGGCGTGACCATCACCAGCCTGGCCGCGCTGACGCAACGCAACGTGGCCGAGGCCGTGGACCGGCTGCGCGGTCAGTCCGTCGACGGCGTCATCATCATCGCCCCGCACGTCGCGTCGGTCGAAGGGCTCGCGGACGTGTCCACCGGCCTGCCGGTCGTCGCCGTGGGCGGCGGGGACGGCGGGGTCATCCCCGTCGCCGCCGTCGACCAGTACGCGGGCGCGGCGGCGGCGACCCGGCACCTCCTCGACCTGGGTCACCGGACCGTGCGGCATCTCGCCGGCCCGAGCGACTGGCTGGAGGCGGGCGCCCGCCGGAAGGCGTGGGAGGACACCCTTCGCGCCGCGGGACGGGAGGTCCCCCCGGTCGTCTTCGGCGACTGGAGCCCGCGCAGCGGCTATGAGTTCGGCAAACGGCTGGCCGACGACCCCTCGGTGACCGCGGTCTTCACCGCCAACGACCAGATGGCGGTGGGCCTGATCCGGGCCCTGCACGAGGCGGGCCGCCGCATTCCCGACGACGTCAGCATCGCCGGCTTCGACGACGTCCCGGAGGCGGCGTACCTCAGCCCACCCCTGACGACGGTCGGCCAGGACTTCGGTCAGGTCGGCCGGCACGCGCTCCGGCTCCTGCTGGAACGCATCGGCGGCGCCCCGCGTGAGGAGGGCCGCCGGATCACCGTCGAACCGGAGCTCATCGTGCGTCAGAGCACGGGCCGCCCCGGCTGACGGTTCCGTCCACCGTCGATTCATCGTCCAGCTCGGCCGCCCTCCCGGACGGCCCCGAATGATAGCGCTAACACAACTCTGACATCGGGGGCGTCGGCCGGATCGCATCCGGCTTCAGCAGCACTGCAGGAGGAAGAATGATCAGGAACAGGACGCGGCGCGCGCTCACGGTTCTCGCCGCCGGTCTGGCCCTCGGCCTCGGCGCCGCCGCGTGCGGCGGCGGAGGCGGCGACAGCAAGACCTCCGGTCCGGTGCACATCAAGGTCTGGGCCTGGTACCCCGACTTCGACAAGGTCGTCGCCAACTTCAACAACACCCACACCGATGTCAAGGTCGACGCGGTGCAGGCAGGGGTCGGCCAGGACGAGTACACCAAGCTGAAGACCGCGCTCGCCGCCAAGCACGGCGCGCCGGACGTCGTCATGCTCGAGTTCCAGGAACTCCCCACCATCGAGATCACCAGGCACCTGGTCGACATGGGCAAGTACGGCGCCAAGGCGGCCGCCAACGACTACGCCGACTGGGCCTGGAAAGAGGTCAGCGACGGCGACAAGGTGTACGCGATCCCGGTCGACGCGGGTCCGATGGCGATGCTCTACCGCAAGGACATCTTCGACAAGTACCACCTCACCGTGCCCAAGACCTGGGCCGAGTTCCAGGCTCAGGCCAAGAAGCTGAAGGCCGCGGACCCGAACGCGTACATGACGGCGTTCGGCAACAACGAGGCCGCGGCGGGCTGGCTGCAGGGCCTCATGTGGCAGGCGGGTTCCAAGCCGTACCAGTACTCGGCGTCCACGCTCCCCAACGTCGGCGTCAAGCTCAACGACCCGGCGTCCAAGCAGGTCATGCAGTACTGGGGCGACATGGTCAAGCAGAAGCTGGCCGAGCCCGTCCCGTACGGCGAGACCAACTTCTACAACGGCCTGTCCACCGGGCGGTACGCGACGTACATCGCCGCCGGCTGGGGCCCCGGCTACCTGGCCGGGGTCGCGAAGTCGACGGCCGGCAAGTGGCGGGCCGCCCCGATCCCGCAGTGGACCGCGGGCGGTAACGCCCAGGGCGACTGGGGTGGGTCGACGTTCGCCGTGACGGACCAGACGAAGCACCCCAAGGAGGCCACCGAGGTCGCGATGAACCTCTTCGGCACCCACCAGGATCAGTGGAAGATCGGCATCGACCAGGCGTTCCTGTTCCCGACGGCCAAGTCGATCCTGCACTGGGACTACTTCGTCAACAAGACCTACCCGTTCTTCGGGGACCAGAAGGTCAACCAGGTCTTCGTCCCGGCCTCGGACGGCATCGGGCAGTTCGACTGGAGCCCGTTCCAGGACTACGCGTACAACACGCTCGTCGACCAGGTCGGCCAGGCGCAGAAGGGCTCGACCGACTGGCCGGGCGCGCTCGACGGCCTGCAGAACAAGGTCACCTCCTACGCCAAGCAGCAGGGATTCACCGTTCACTGACGGCTCCGTCCGGGGCGGTCCGCGCGACCGCCCCGGACGACCGCGTGACACGGCCTTCCACCGATCCGAGGAGCACATGTGAGCAACGCGAAGTCCGTCGCGGCTCCCGCGCCGCCCTCGCCCTCGCCCGCCGAGGCCGCCCCCGCGCCGGCACGCCGCCGCGCGGACGGCCGAAGGCGGCGTGAGCGCTTCATCGGGCTGCTGTTCGTCAGCCCGTTCTGCCTCGTCGTCGTGGCGTTCCTGCTGCTGCCGCTGGCGTACGCGCTCCGGATGAGCCTCTACACGTCGACGCTCGCCGCAGGCACCCACTTCTCCGGGCTGGCGAACTACCGCAAGGCGTTCACCGACCCGGAGTTCCTGCACGGCGTCGAGCGCGTCATCGTCTTCGCGGTCGTGCAGACCCCCGTCATGCTGGCGCTGGCGCTGGTGAGCGCGCTCATCCTGGACGCCGTCACGGGCAAGTTGGCGAAGTTCTTCCGGCTGGCGATGTTCATGCCGTACGCGGTGCCGGCCGTCATCGGCGCGCTGATGTGGGGCTTCCTCTACAGCCCGACGTTCGGCCCGCTGCACTCCGTTTTCCACGGCAGCCTGCTGTCCGGCAACCTGATCCTGACCTCGCTGGGCAACGTCGCGACCTGGCAGTGGGCCGGCTACAACATGATCATCCTGTACGCGGCGCTGCAGGGGATGCCGCGCGAGGTCTACGAGGCCGCGCTCGTCGACGGCGCCGGGCCGGTGCGGACGGCGCTGCGCATCAAGGTCCCGATGATCTCCTCCGCGCTGATCCTCTGCGTGGTGTTCTCCATGATCGGGGCCCTGCAGTTCTTCACCGAGCCGCGCGTGCTGCGTCCGCTCGCCCCGACGATCTCGCCGAGCTACACCCCGAACCTGTACTCGTTCTCGCTGGCCTTCCAGTACTCGCAGTTCAACTACTCGGCGGCGATCTCGTTCGCGCTCGGCGCGGTGGTGTTCGTCGGCTCGTACCTGTTCCTGTTCCTCACCCGCAAAAGGAGTGGACTCTCGTGAGTGCCCTCCCCCTCGCTCTCCGGCCGCGGCGCGCGGGCGTGCAGCTGTTCATGGTCGCCCTGTGCGTCTACTTCCTGATCCCGCTCTGGTGGCTGGTGGCGTCCTCCACCAAGAAGGGCGACGAGCTGTTCTCCAAGCCCGGCCTCTGGTTCTCCTCGCCGGGGTCGTTCGCGACGAACCTGCGGGGGCTGTGGGGCCGGGACCACCACATCTACCTGCACTGGCTCGGCAACTCCGTGCTCTACGCCGTCGGGGGCGGGGTCGGCGCCACCGTCATCGCCACCCTGGCCGGCTACGCGTTCGCGAAGTTCTCCTTCCCGGGCCGGCGGGCGATGTTCGCCGTGCTGCTCGGCCTGATCATGGTGCCGTCGACCGCGCTGGTGATCCCGACGTACCTGCTGCTGAGCAAGGTGCAGCTCACCGATACGGTCTGGGCGGTGATTCTCCCGTCGTTGCTGAACCCGTTCGGCGTCTACCTCGTCCGCGTGTACGTCCAGGACTCGGTCCCCGACGAGCTGCTGGAGGCCGCGCGGATGGACGGCGCCGGCGAGATCCGGACCTTCCTGCGGGTCGTGCTGCCCGTCATGCGGCCCGCGCTGGTCACGGTCCTGCTGTTCTCGATGGTGGCGACCTGGAACAACTTCTTCCTGCCCCTGGTGATGCTGAGCAACGACAAGCTCTTCCCGCTCACCGTGGGCCTGCAGACCTGGTACGAGTCCGCGACGATCCAGAGCGGGGACAGCTCCCTGTTCAGTCTCGTGGTGACCGGGGCGCTGGTGGCCATCGTGCCGCTGATCATCGCTTTCCTGTTCCTGCAGCGTTATTGGCGAAGCGGCCTGACGCTGGGCAGTATCAAGTAGGGAGACCCTCTATGAGAATCACCCGTGTAACCACACATGTCGCCGGCACCCCCTGGCGCAATCTCACGTTCGTGCAGGTCCATACCGACGAGGGGCTCGTCGGTGTGGGCGAGGCCCGGATGCTGAACCACACCGACGCCCTCATCGGCTACCTGGCCGAGGCCGAGGTGAACCACATCGTCGGCTCGGACCCGTTCAACATCGAGGACCTCGTCCACCGGATGAAGTACGGCGACTACGGCCGCGCCGGTGAGGTCGTCATGTCCGGCATCGCATGCGTGGAGATGGCCTGCTGGGACATTGTCGGCAAGGCCCTCGGCCAGCCGGTGTGGCGCCTGCTCGGCGGCAAGGTCCGCGACAAGATCAAGGCGTACGCCAACGGCTGGTACACCGTCGAGCTCACCCCCGAGGCGTTCCACGGGGCGGCGAAGAAGGTCGTCGAGCGCGGCTACCAGGCGCTGAAGTTCGACCCGTTCGGATCAGGCACCATGGAGCTGGACCACGCCGAGACGATGCGCGCCGTCAGCCTCGTCGAAGCGGTCCGCGACGCCATCGGGGAGGAGGCCGAGTTGCTCGTCGAGATGCACGGCCGGTTCTCCCCTGCCACCGCGATCCGCCTGGCCGGCCTGCTCGCGCCGTTCAACCCGAGTTGGATCGAGGAGCCCTGCCCGCCGGAGAACCTCAAGGCCCTCGCCAAGGTCTCCGCGCACACCGACCTGCCGATCGCGACCGGCGAGCGCATCCATGACCGGATCGAGTTCCGCGAGCTGTTCGAGCAGCAGTCCGTCGACATCATCCAGCCGGACATCGGCCACATCGGCGGCATCGGCGAGGCCCGCAAACTCGCCGCCACCGCCGAGACGCACTACGTCATGGTCGCCCCGCACAACGTCGGCGGCCCCGTGCTGACCGCCGCCAACCTGCACCTGGGCGCCTGCACGCCCAACTTCAAGATCCAGGAGCACTTCAACGACTTCGCCGACTCGGCGATCAAGGGCGTGGCACCCGGCCTGCCCGAAGTCGTCGACGGGTACTTCTCGCTCCCCGAGGCCCCCGGCCTGGGCGTCGAACTGGACCTGGACGCGCTCGCCGAGTTCCCCCGCCAGCGCGCCAACTTCAACCTGTTCGCCGAGGACTGGCACAAGCGTGACGGGGCCGAGTCCAAGTGAGCCGATCCGTACTCCTGGAACAGCCGGGACGCTACCGGCTGGTCAAGGGAGAGGTCCCGACGCCCGGACCGGGCGAGGTGCTCGTCCGCGTCGCGGCGGCGGGCATCTGCGGCAGCGACCGCGAGCTGTACGAGGGCGGTCGTCCCGACGCGTACGCCACCTTCCCGATCGTCCCCGGCCACGAGTGGTCAGGGACGATCGAAGAGGTCGGACCCGGCGTCGACCCGGCTCTCGTCGGCCGGCCGACGGTCGGTGAGGGCTTCGTGAGCTGCCAGGTCTGCGAACGCTGCCACGCGGGCGAGGGCAACCTGTGCCTCGCCGGGTACGACGAGATCGGGTTCACCCGGCCCGGCGCGTTCGCCGACCACCTGATCGTGCCCGCCCGCCTGCTGCACACGCTGCCAGCGGGCACCGACCTGCGCGCGGCCGTGCTCCTCGAGCCGGCGGCGGTCGCGGCCGCCGCCGTGCTGCGGGCCGCTTCGCTGCCCGGGGAGCGGGTCGGCGTCGTCGGCGCGGGCACGCTCGGGCTGCTCACGATCCAGCTGCTGGCCGCGTCCTCCCCCGCCGAGCTGGTGGTCAGTGACCCTCGCGCCGGCCGGGAGCCCGTCGCGCGGGCAGGCGGGGCCACGGCGTACTTCCACCCGGACGAGCTCGGCGAGCTCGACCTCGACGTGGTCGTGGAGACCGCCGGCGCCCGCGACTCGGCGGCGGCGTCCGCCCGGCTGCTGCGCCGGGGCGGACGGCTGGTGCTGACCGGCATCCCCGGCGTGGTCCCGGAGATGCTCTCCCCCTCGGACATCGTCGAACGCCAGCTGACCGTGACGAGCGTGTTCGGCGCCCCGTCGGTGGCCTGGGCGCACGCCGTACGGGCCTTCACCGCCGGCCTGCTCGACCTCGGGCCGCTGGTGACCCACGAGTTCACCCTCGAGGAGTACGCCGACGCGGTGGCACTCCTCGGGCAGGGCGGCGACGATGTCGGCAAGATCATTCTGAAGCCTTAAGGAGTTGTGTGATGAGCGTTCCCCGGTACCCCGGCGAGCACCTGCTCGACCAGTTGGGCATGCCCGCCCGCAGTGCCGCCCCGGCCGGTTCGGAGGCCCGGTTCCCCGACGGCGGGAGCTGGCGGACGGAGCTGCCGTCCTGTGAGGGACCGGAGGTCCTGGCCGCCGCGTTGGAGGAGATCGACCGCTTCGAAGTGCCGATCCACCGCATCAGCCAGGGCAGCGGCGTCTGGATGCTCACCGACGCCGAGATCACCGAGATGGTGAAGGCGTGCGAGGAGCGGCACATCGAGCTGTGCCTGTTCGTCGGCCCGCGCGGCACGTGGGACATCGGCGCGGGCGTGAAGGCGTCCTCCGGCGGATCGGGCCCGCGCGCCCGGGGCCGTGACCAGCTCGCCCAGTGCGTCGAGGAGGCCGAACGCGCCGTGGCGCTCGGCGTGAAGTGCCTGCTCGTCGCCGACGAGGGCGTGCTGTGGACCCTGCACCGGCTGCGCACCGCCGGCGTCATCCCCGCCGACGTCACCCTCAAGGTGTCGGCGCTCGTCGGACCGGTCAACCCGGCCGCGTACGCCATCTGGGAGAAGCTCGGCGGCGACTCCATCAACGTGCCCAGCGACCTGACCATCGGGCAGATCGCCGAGCTGCGGGCGCAGAGCGCCGCGCCGATGGACTTCTACGTCGAGGCCCCCGACGACCTCGGCGGGTTCGTCCGCCTCTACGACGCGGCCGAGCTGATCCGCTGCGGCGCGCCGATCTACCTGAAGTTCGGCCTGCGCAACACCCCCGGCATCTACCCGGTCGGCCGCCACCTGCGCGACCTGGCCGTCAACGCGATCCGCGAGCGCGTGCACCGCGGCCGCCTCACCCTCGACATCCTCGAGCGCCTCGGCGCCGACGGCGGCATGTCCCCGCTGGGTTCGCGCCTGCCCGGTGACCTGAACCGCTTCCCCACCGACGGAGACCTGTGATGACCCTGCTGTACGGAGTCGACCCCCGGACCGGCGACCGCCTCGAGCCCGGTGTGGAGGAGACCTCCGCCGAGACGGTCGCCGAGCTGACCCAGGCCGCGGCGAACGCCGCCCGCCCGCTCGCCGCGCTGCCGCTGCCCGAGCGGGCCGCGCTGCTGGAGGCCGTCGCGGACGCGCTGGACGCGGCCGTGGAAGAACTCGTGCCGCTGGCCGACGCGGAGACCGCGCTCGGCTCGACCCGCCTGACCGGCGAGGTCGGCCGGACCACCGGACAGCTGCGGCTGCTGGCCGAAGAGGCACGCGGCGAGGGCTTCCAGCGGGACACCGCCGAGCCCGGGTTCGTGCGGGCGCTGCTGCCGATCGGCCCCGTCGCGGTGTACGCCGCGAGCAACTTCCCCTTCGCGTTCTCCGTCGCGGGCGGCGACACCGCCTCGGCGTGGGCGGCGGGCTGCCCCGTCATCGTGAAGGCGCACCCCGGCCACCCGCGCACCTCGGTCCGTACGGCCGAGATCATCACCGAGGCCCTCGCCAAGGCGGGCGCACCGGCGGGAACGTTCGCGATCGTGCACGGGTTCGAGGCGGGCCTGGCGCTCATCAAGGACCCGAACATCAAGGCCGCCGGGTTCACCGGTTCGGTACGCGGCGGCCGGGCGCTGTTCGACGCCGCCGTGAGCCGCCCGGACCCGATCCCGTTCTACGGTGAGCTGGGCAGCGTCAACCCGGTCTTCATCACCGAGGCGGCCGTGGCCGCCCGGGGCGAGGAGATCGCGCGCGGCTACGTCGGCTCGTTCACGCTCGGGTCCGGGCAGTTCTGCACGAAACCGGGGCTCGTGTTCCTGCCGGCCGGGCACGGGCTCGAGTCCGTCCTGGCCGAGGCGGTCGAGGCCGTACCGGCACCGGCGCTGCTCACGCCGCAGATCACGGACGGGTTCCGCAGCGGGGTCGAGCGGATCGCGGGCGAGACGCGCACGATCGCCGAGAGCGCCGGCGCACACCTGTTCGCGGTGAGCGCGGAGGAGTTCGCGGCCCGGCCGGAGCTGGCGGAGGAGTGCTTCGGCCCCTCGTCCATCATCATCGAGTATTCGTCGGAGGAGGAGCTGCACGCCGCGGCCGCCGCCGTGCCCGGCTCGCTCACCGCGACCGTCCACGCCGAGCCCGGCGACGCCGAGCTAGCCCGCGACCTCGTCACCGAACTGGCCCACCACGTCGGCCGCGTCGTCTACAACGGCTGGCCCACCGGCGTCGCGGTCAACCACGCGATGCAGCATGGCGGCCCCTGGCCCGCCACCACCTCGGTGCTGCACACGTCCGTCGGCACGGCCGCGATCCGTCGCTTCCAGGTCCCGGTCACCTTCCAGGGCCTCCCCGAGGAGGTACTCCCGCCGACCGTCCGCTGAACGGCGCGGTCGGCGCGGGTGACCCCGCCGACCGTACGCGGCGGCCTCGCCACAGGCGAGGTCGCCGCAGGCGTTCAGAACTGCGCATCGTTAGGTCAGCTTCTCGGTCCTGAAGGGGGTCCTGAAGGACCGAGCGTGCAGCTAGAGCCTCACTGGCTGGAGCTGGTCAGCCGTCTGCCAGGAGTCTGCGCACCTCGTCCGCGGCGACCGGCGCGAATTTCTCGAAGAGTGCGAGGGCCTCCCGCCAGAGGGGTTCGGCGGCGGCCCGCCCTCTCATCGTGTCGAGGGCGTCACCGAGGATCCGCAGGGTTCGCGCCTGGCCGCCCAGCAGGCCTGTGCCACGGTGGATGTCCAGGGCCCGCCGACAGCCCTCGACGGCCCGCTTCGTCTCACCCGATCGCCGCCACGCCTCCGCGATGATCGTAAGGGCCTCCCCTTCGAAAGCTCGGTAATCGTCCCGCCGGGCCAGGACGAGCGCCTCCGAGCCATGGGTCAGGGCCTGGTCGACCCGATCCGCGCGGAGCGCCCCGTGGGCCATCCCGATCAGTGCCTGGATCTCGCCTCGCCGGTACTGGACCCGCCGCGCGATGGCCAGGGCCTTGGCGTGGCACGCGCTCGACTCCTCACACCTCTCCGGTGGCAGATGATCGGCTATCGCGTTCAGGCATTCGGCCTCGACCCGCTGATCGCCGGTGTCGTGAAGAATGGCGAACGCCTGACGGGCGTTGCGTGCCGCCTGATCGTAATGCCCCGCCCTGCCGTCCAGGCCGCTCAGGTGGGACAGGCTCAACGCCTCCCCCACCCTGAAATCGATCTCGCGGCTCGCCGTCAGCGACCGGTGGAAATGCTCCCGCGCCCGCTCGGGCCGGCCCAGCCAGTCATCGGCCACCCCGAGATACATGGAGGTCAGCGCCTCCCCGACCTGCGCACCGATCTGCCGGCTGAGCTCCTGCGCCTGTGTGTACGTGGCGTGGGCCGTCTCCACCCGGCCGAGATCGTGGTAGACGCGGCCGAGGCTGCCCAGACTCACGCTCTCACCGATGCGGTGCCCGATCTCCCGATAGATCGCCAGGGCCTCGTCGAGGTACTTCAGCGCCTGATGCAGGCTCCCGCGCGCCCAGTGGACCCGCCCGAGACCGCCGAGCGCGGTGACCTCGCCCGCGAGCCAGCCGCCGCGGCGGCTGAGATCCAGCGCGTGACCGTCGTGTTCGAGGGAGCGTTCCTCGTCGCCCAGGTTCGCGGACGCGTCCGCCACGCCGAGGTGCATGGCCGCCCTCGCCGACTCCTCGCCGTGTCGTGCGGCCGCCTCCAGCCCGGCCTCGGTCGCCGCGAGCCATTCGATGCCGCACGGCCGGAGCCGGGAATACCCGCGCAGTGTGTCGACGAGGTGCCATGCCAGGGCGTACGGCCCGGACCGGGCGGCGCGGTGGATCGCCGCGAACAGGTTCGGGCGTTCGGCGTCGAGCCACCCGACGGCGGCCGGGCGGTCGGGAAAGTCCAGCGTCGGCGGCACGGGGTCACCACCGTCCCGCGGCAGCCGTACGAACTGCATGTCGTACAAGCGCACCGCGGCCTCGGCGGTCCGCAGGTACCACTCGAAAAGCCGCCCGACGGCCTCGTCCCGTACGGACGCGGACTCGTCGACCGTGGCCCGATCGACGGCGTAGAGCCGCAACAGGTCGTGGAAGCGGTAACGGTCCGGCATGTGCTGTTCGACGAGATGGTACGCCGCGAGCCTGCCGAGCGCGGCCGACGCCTCCGCGAGGGACGTTCCGACCAGCGCCGCAACGGCGTGCGGGGTGAAGTCCGGGCCCGGCACCAGCCCGATGAGCCGGAAGTAGCGGCGGCAGTCCTCCGGGAGCGCCTGATAGGACAGCCCGAGGGCGGCGTCGACGGCGGCCCCCGGATCGTCGTCGAGCGCCATGGCCTTCAGCCGGTCGTCGGCGGCGAGTTCCCGTGCGGTGTCGCGCAGGCGGCCACGGTCGTTGCCGGCGAGCTTCGCGCCCACGATGGACAGCGCGAGCGGGAGTCGCGCACACCGGGAGACCACCTGGTCCGCGGCCTCCGGCTCGTCCGCAACGCGCCGCTCACCCGCCAGACCCGAGAGAAGATTCAGCGACTCCCGGTGGTCCAGCACGTCGAGCGTGAACTCGTGAGCGCCGTCCTTGGCGATCAGACCCGACAGCCGTCTGCGGCTGGTGAACACCGTTGTGCAGGACCGGCCGCCCGGCAGCAGCGGGCGCACCTGATCGGACGTCGCGGCGTTGTCGAGCACGACCAGGACGCGACGGCCGCCGAGCGCCGACCGGTAGAGACTCGCGCGTTCTCCGATGTCGGCGGGAATGTCCTTGGACGGTACTCCAAGGGCGCGCAGAAACTGCCCGAGCACGTCACCCGGCGGCAGCGGCGCCTGCTCGGCATCGAACCCCCTCAGGTCGGCGAAGAGCTGGCCGTCGGGGAAGTGGTCGGCCGCCGCCTCGGCCCAGTGCACGACCAGGGAGGTCTTGCCGACACCGGCCGTTCCGCTGACGCCGACCAGGACCATGCCCTGGCCGGAGTCGTTCCCCAGCCGGTCCGCCAACGCGTCGAGGCGACCGAGCTCCGCCTGCCGACCCACGAAGCCGCGCACGCCGTGCGGGAGCTGCGTCGGCCTGCGTACGCGGTTTCCGCCCGACCCGGAGAGCGCGAGGGACGGATCGTGTCGGAGGATCCGCTGATGCAGTTGCCGCAGGTCAGGACCTGGGTCGGCGCCGAGTTCGTTCGCCAGCGCCCGCTGGATCCGCTCGTACGCGGCCAGAGCGTCGGCCTGCCGTCCGCAGCGGTACAGCGCCAGCATCAGCTGGCCGACGGCCGCCTCGTCGAGCGGATGGTCGGTGGTCAGCGCACGCAGTTCACCGAGGAGTTCGGCGTGGCGCCCCAGATCGAGCTCGATCCCGTGGCACAGCCGCAGCGCTTCCAAGCGCTCCTGCTCGATGGCCTGCCGGACATTGTCCAGACGGTCGCTGGACAGATCGGCGAAGGGCGTACCGTGCCAGAGCCCGAATGCCTCGCGGAGCAGGGCGTACGCGATGGAGGGGTCGTCGGCCTGCCGGGCGTCGGCGACGAAGGCGCGGAAGCGGTACAGGTCGACGGCGTCGCGGGGCACCTCCAGCGCGTAACCACCCGTGCCACGCGCCAGCGTGACGCCGTACGCGCCGAGGAGCTTCTTCAGCCGGGACACGTAGCCGTACAGCACGTTGCGCGCGGAGTCAGGCGGGTGGTCGCCCCAGACCAGCCGCATCAGGCGCTCCACCGGCTGGACGACACCCGGCTCAATGATCAACCCGGCGAGCACACACCGCTGTCGCGGATGTCCGAGGTCCAATGGTCGTCCTTCGGCGTACGCCCGGACCGCGCCAAGAACCTGGAACTCCACAGACACCCCCGCCGGTCCGGCGTCACCTGCGGCGGTCTCCCGGCCGAACCAGCCGCCTTGACGCTATCTGACCACGCTGTCGAGGAGGACGCCAAGATTGATTCAAGGTTTCCTCAACGCCGGGCCCGGAGAGTGGGGCGTACCGCAGGGCGATGGCCCAGCGGTGACCCAAGGAGGATCGGATGCGCACTCGAACGGCGCTCGCCGGCACGTTCACCGCAGCGGCGCTGACGGCGCTCGCCGCGGCGGCTCCCGCCCAGGCCGCCGCCCCGACCCGGGCCGCGAGCCTGGACTGCACCGCCCAGTACGAACACGACAACCGGATCCACGGCTACTGCTCCGGTGACGGGGCCTGGACGCTGCACATCTGGTGCTGGCCCGGCATCGAACGCCACGCCAGCACGGTCACCCACGGCTGGGGAGAGTTGTCCCTCGGTTGCGGGCCGATACAGATCCAGGACTGGAAGATCACAACGCCCTGAGCGGAGACGGCAGATGAAACTCATGCGGAAACTCACCCTCGCCGTGGCCCCCGCGGTCCTCGCCGCGGGCGTCACCCTCACCTCTACAGCGCCCGCCCACGCCCTCGGCCACGGCCGGGTGTGCGTCTTCCTCGCCCCCCAGGGCGCCAAGGGAAACGGCCACGTCGGCTGGGCCTTCCAGGAGCCGCCGAAGGACCACTGGTTCTTCGGCGCGACGGAGGGTCAGCCAGGCGAGGAGGGCGGCCCGAACTCCAAGAAGATCAACCCCGGCCAGAACAACGGGGCGTGGGAGGACAACGGCACCTGGCAGAAGGTCCTGGACACCTTCCGCAACGTGAAGGCCGGCGAGCATCCCGGCGGGTACTACAAGCAGTACACCTGTAAGAACACGACGGACAGCTCAGTGCACGCCGCCGACCTGCAGGGCCAGGCCAACAAGGGCCGCGGCTACTACCTGTGGGGCAACAACTGCATGAACCACAGCTACGACGTCCTGAAGTCCTACGGCGCCGGGCTCACCGACCCGAACAACCCCAAGTGGATCAGCAACTGGCGTCCGAATGACTGGGTCGACAACCTCATCCTCCTCGCGGGCTTCGAACACCTGGCGAACCTCTGAACGATGGGGTGGTGGGCCGGCCCGCGACGCCGGCCCACCTGCGCGGCCATGGACGCCAGGCACGGCGTCCAACGATTGTTGTACATTAGGTTCATGAGTGTCGGATTCCGTCCCACCGAAGAAGACCTCCGTGTCATCGAGGCCAACCGCCGCAAGGATGAGAAGACCAGCGACGTCATCCGCCGCGCGCTGCGACTGCTGGACCGCGAGGCGTGGGAGGAGCGTGCCCGCGCGGACATGCACCGGCTGAGGACCGAAGACCTCTCCGCTGAAGCGGATGCATGGGAGTACGACGCCGACGGCAACATCCGCATCACCGGCACCGACCTCACCGTTCCGGCGAGGTCGCACGATCGCGCATGATCCGGGGAGCGGTCTACCCAGTAGACCTTGGCGATGCCAAACGCGGCCACGAACAACGGGGCCGACGCCTCGGGCTCGTCATCAGCATCGAGCAGAACGCCTGGTCCGCGGTGACCATTGTCCCGACCTCGACCAGCGCCCAGGCGTCGGTCTTCAGGCCGGAGGTCGTCATCGCGGGGCGGGATACCAAGATCCTGATCGATCAGGTCCGCACCATCGACGTCTCATACGTCACCGGCGAACTCGTGGACTACCTCACGCGGGATGACATGGCGCAGGTCGAGCATGGCCTGTCGCGTTACTTGGGTCTTCTGCACTGACGCCACAGCGGCTCACCTTCGCCACCTCCTCGACAGGACAGCTGGCGATTTGTCCCATTACCGGGGCGCGCCCTACTACGCGACATGTAGCATCGCCCCTCGTACTATGCTGAGGCGGGAAGGAGACCGATGCACAGCAATGACGCGCAGATGCTCGTGCTCACCGTCCTCGCGGACGGCCCGCGCCACGGATACGCCATCAACACCGCGATCGAAGAGCTCACCGGGCGCAAGCTCGGACCCGGCAGCCTCTACGGAGCACTGTCCCGGTTGGAGACGCGCGAGCTGATCCGGCCCGCGGACGAGCCGGCCGAACCCGGGGAACGCCACCGCACCATGCAGATCACCGACACGGGCCGCGACCTGCTGCGCACCGAGCTCCAGCAGATGGCCCGCGTCTCCGCCGCGGGCCTGCGCGCGCTCGGGATCAATCCGGCATGAGGGCGGCCACGCTCTTGGCCGGGCTCTACCCGCCGGCCGTTCGCGAGCGATGGGGTGCGGACATCAGCCGCGAGGTGTCCGCGTCGGGAGTGCGCTCCTGGCCCGACACCCTCGCGGGGGCCGCGCGACTCTGGCTCCACCCGGGCGACTGGCCCGAGACGTTCACCGGCCAGACCCGCCGCGTCCTGACCGTCACCCTGTTCGCGATCATCGCCACGAGCGGGCTGCTGGTGCGCGCGGTCGCACCATCCACCACTCTGACCGCCGACGTCCGCCACCCCGCCACGAGCCTGTGGCTCGCACCGCTCCTGCTCGGCATCGTCCTCGCCGCGCCGCTTCCACCGCTGCGCGGCGAAACGCTCCGCCACCTGACCGCCGTGGCGGTCCGCACCCTGGCCGCCCCGGGCATCGCGGCCCTGGCCATGGTCCTGACGGCGTGGAGCGGCGTGGCCGAGCACGCCACGGGCTTCGCCGAAGCCGCCCTGGTCGCCTACTACTGGCTCACCCTGGGGTTCACCGCGCTCCGCCTGTGCACCCTCGTCGCCCGCGTCTCCCAGACCGCCACCCTGCCGACCACGCGCCGGCTGTCCACGGCCCTTCTGCACATCGGGACCGGACTGGCCCTCGCGGCGAGCCAGACCCTCCTCAGGACCGCACCCCACCCGGACTCCCTCGTCCAGACCCTGGCGCTGGGCCTCCTGGCCACCGTGGCGATCAGCACCGGCCACGATCTACGGCGGAAGAGGGCATAGACGCCCAATAGGCCCGCCAGGCGTTTCGGCCCGAGGTGACCCTGTCGTTACGGGGCCGTCCAGCTCACGATCGGTGTGGCGGCTTTGGCGAGGGACCCGGCTGGGGTGAGCCTCAGCAGGGTGTTGCGGACGGATTGTCGCAGGCCGCCGCCGAGGTCGGCGCCGAACCTCGCGGTGATGGCCGACAGCCGGGCGATCTGGCGGCAGCGTGGCCGGCGGGCCTGATCGAAGGCGGCCAGGGCGGCGGCCAGGTCGCCGCCGGCGGCGACCGGTGCCGCGATGAGGCGGCCCACGCAGACGCCGTCTTCGAGGGCGGAAGACGCTCCCTGCCCCACGGTGGGCAGCATGGCGTGCGCGGCGTCGCCGACCATGACGACCCGCCCGCGGATGTAGCCGCCGAGCCCGCCGGGCAGGTGGTAGACGTCGTGGCGCATCAGTTGGTCCGCGGCGGTGGCCGCCACGATGGCCTGGACCTGCGCGGACCATCCGGAGAAATGGTCGCGGGCGGCGGCCGGCTCGTCGTCGAAGGAGGCTCCCTCGGGGTGCCGGAAGTACCCGTACCAGTACATCTCGCGGTCGCTGAGCCGGACGGCGCCGAACTCCGTGCCCGGTCCCCACACCTGGAAGAGGCGGCCGTCGGAGGTGGTGGTGTCGGGGATGACCGCCCGCCAGCTGGTGCTGCCGCTGTAGCGGGCGTGGGCGTTCGGGAACAGCTGCTGCCGGACGGCGCTGCGAACGCCGTCGGCGGCCACGACCAAGCCGGATTCGCCGGTGTGCCGCCCGTCAGAGGTCTGCCAGGTGACGGCGGCCGGCTCGTCGGTGGGGTGACCCGGCCGGACGGCGGTGACCTCGGCGCCGGTGACCAACTCGACGCCGTCGGCGGCCTCGGCCGCCTCCCGCAGGGCGGAGTGCAGGCGTTGCCGGTGAATGCCCCAGATCGTGGTGGTCGCCCGCACGTCCGGTGTGTCGGGGATCCGCAGCAGCCAGCGGCCTCCCGGATCCTGAAAGCCCGCGGGGACGGTCTCATACCCGGCGGCTCCTACGGCCTCGCCGACGCCGATGGCCTCCAGGGCGCTCATCCCGTTGTGGGTGATGGCCAGGCCCGCACCGACCTCCCCGAAGGCCGGTGCACGCTCCAGCACCGTGACCGCCCAACCCGCCTGCGCGAGCGAGATGGCCGAGGCGAGCCCCGCGATTCCGCCGCCCACCACGATCGCCGTCAGCCGCTCAGCCACCGGCCCTCACCTCCAAGCCGAAACGCCCGCCTCGTGGAGGCGAAGCTCACGCGATGCCCGCTGGCACCGCCAAAGTACTACACGTTGTAGTACATGGACCTATAGGGGTGTCTGCGCGGCATGGAACACTCGGCTCCGATTCGGGTGGCCGATCGGAGAGTGGTGGATTCATGAGCATGGTCCTCTCGTTCACTCGAGTGACCTCGGAGGAGCTGGACCGGGCGATCGCGGATCCGGAGTGGGCGGAGGACTATCTGTTCGATGAGAGTCTGCCGTCCTGCTATCTCGACAAGGCCTGGGCCGGCATCCAGTTCCTGCTGGACGCGGCCGAGGTGGATGTCGATCTGTACGAGGACGGCCATCTCATCGATGAGGGCTGCACCCTTTTCGGCTGGGACGACGACATGGTCGCCGACACCGCACGGGCCCTCGGTGCGACGCCGTTCGAGGCGTTGGCCGGTCACTACGACCCGAAGAAGATGACCGAGGAGGACGTCTACCCCCGGGTCTGGAATGACGACAGCCTCGACTATCTGGAGTACCACCACCGGGCGCTGGTCGAGTTCTTCCATACGACAGCCGCCTCGGGTGGCGCGGCGATCCGGAGCTTCAGCTGCTGATTCATCGATGCGCGCCGGTCGGCAGGTGGCGAGACACCCCACGTCACAGGTTGCCGAGCTGTTTCGTCGAAAGAGGTGTAACCGGAAACAACGACACAGGAGTGCGCCATGAGTGCTCGCTTGGACGTCTTCCACAACAGGGTCGCAGCGAAGTTCGGTAGGCACCTCGTCGCGGCGGACAGGATGCTCGCGGACTCGACGCTGCCGGCCGCGACGCAGGAGCTGGTGAAGCTCCGCGCCAGTCAGATCAACGGCTGCGGTTTCTGCGTCGACATGCACACCAAGGACGCCGCGCATGCCGGGGAGACCTCGACGCGCCTCAACCTGGTCGCGGCCTGGCGGGAGGCCACGGTCTTCACCGACGCCGAGCGCGCCGCTCTGGAACTGGCCGAACAGGGCACCCGCCTCGCCGACGCCGCCGGTGGCGTCACCGACGACGCCTGGGCCAATGCCGCCAAGTACTACGACGAGGACCAGCTCGCGGCCCTGGTGTGCGCCATCGCCCTCATCAACGCCTTCAACCGCGGGAACGTCATCATCCAGCAGCCCGCCGGCGACTACCAGCCCGGCCAGTTCGGATAACGAGGGGCCGCCCGCACCAGCGGCACACGCCCCGGGCACTGCCGTCCAGCCTCCGCCGGGAGATCCGGCGGGGGCTGTCAAAAACGGTTATCGCCGGGCGGCCGGCTCGTCTCCTGAGCGAGAGCATCGACACGCATAGGAGACATCATGGTGCAGAGCCGGATGAGTCGGCGGAGCGTGCTGGGTCTGACGGGTGGGCTGGCGGTCGCCGGCGTGGCCGGTGTCGCGGGAGCCGGGCTGCTCGACGGCGGACACGCGTCGGCCGGCAACGTGGGCGCGAAGCTGGCCAAGGCCCCGGCGAAGCGGTTCGCCCACCCGGGGCTGCTGCATACGAGCGCCGACCTCAAGCGGATGCGGACCAAGGTACGCGCGGGCGCCGCGCCGTGGCAGGCGGGCTGGAAGGTCCTCGAGGCGAACTCCCACTCCCGCAGCGGCTGGAAGGCGCGCCCCCAGGCGACGGTGTACCGCGGCGGCTCACCGCAGAACTACGTCCTCCTCTACAACGACATCCACGCCGCCTACCAGAACGCCCTGCGCTGGAAGATCACCGGGGATCGCGTGCACGGCGACGCGGCGCGCGACATCCTGAACGCCTGGTCCGCGACCCTGAAGGCCGTGAGCGGTAACGCCGACCGGTTCCTGGCCGCCGGGATCTACGGCTACCAGTTCGCGAACGCCGCCGAGCTCATGCGCGGCTACCCCGGCTTCGACCTCGCGCGATTCCAGAAGATGATGCGCGAGGTCTTCTACCCGATGAACGACGACTTCCTGAAGCACCACAACGGCGCGTTCATCACGAACTACTGGGCGAACTGGGACCTGACGGCGATGTGCTCGGTGCTGGCCATCGGGATCCTCTGCGACGACCACGCCAAGGTGCGGCAGGCGGTGACCTACTTCAAGTCGGGTGCGGGGAACGGGTCCATCCGCCACGCCGTCCCGTACCTCCACCCGGGCGGTCTCGGCCAGTGGCAGGAGGCCGGGCGCGACCAGGGGCACGCCACGCTCGGGATCGGGCTCATGGGCACGTTCTGCGAGATGGCGTGGAACCAGGGGTACGACCTGTACGGCTACGACGACAACCGCTTCCTCAAGGGTTGTGAGTACGTCGCCAAGTACAACCTCGGGCACGACGTGCCGTTCACGCCGTACACCTGGAAGTCCGGGGCGGCGAACACGCATGGACGCACCCTGACCCAGACCGAGGTGTCGCCCTCCGCTCGCGGCATCGTCCGCCCGATCTGGGCGATGGTCTACAACCACTACGTCCGCCGCCGCGGCCTGCACGCGCCGTTCACCAAGGCGATGGCCGCCAAGGTGCGCCCCGAGGGCGGCGGCGGGAACTACGGCCCGAACAGCGGCGGCTTCGACCAGCTCGGCTTCGGCACGCTGGCCTTCACCCGATAGGGGCTTTCATCTTTCCGGGGGCTTGATGAAGGCCGTGTGAGAGCTCGGCCGCATCACCGCGGCCGAGCTCTCACGCAGACCTCATGGACGTGTCAGCCCGTTCACACGGCGATTCACGACCGTGGATGCCATGAGCGACTTCACCCTCACCGCGCAGGACATGCCCGTCCGTCCCCTCCGCAGGTCGTCCCACGTCCTGGTGGAGGTCGTCATCCCGGTCTACAACGAGGAACACGTCCTCGCCCAGAGCGTCGGCCGGCTGCACACCTACCTGACCGGCACGTTCCCGTACGCCTTCCGCATCACGATCGCCGACAACGCCAGCACCGACCGGACCTGGGACGTCGCCATGCGGCTCACCCAGGACCTGCCGCACGTCCGCGCCGTCCACCTGGACCAGAAGGGCCGGGGCCGCGCCCTGCGGCACGTGTGGGGCATGAGCGACGCCGACGTCGTCGCGTACATGGACGTCGACCTGTCCACCGACCTCGACGGGTTCCTGCCCCTGGTCATGCCGCTGGTGTCGGGGCACAGCGACCTGTCGATCGGCTCCCGCCTGGCCCGTGGCGCCCGCGTCGAGCGTGGGCCGAAGCGCGAGATCATCTCCCGCTGCTACAACCTCCTGCTGCGTACGACGCTGCGCGCGAAATTCTCCGACGCGCAGTGCGGGTTCAAGGCCGGCCGTACCGAGATCGTCCAGGCGCTGCTGCCGCTCGTCGAGGACCAGGCATGGTTCTTCGACACCGAACTGCTCGTGCTCGCCGAACGCAGCGACCTGCGCGTCCACGAGGTCCCGGTCGACTGGGTGGACGACCCCGACAGCCGCGTCGACATCGTCCAGACGGCACTGGACGACCTGCGCGGCATCGCCCGGGTCCGCCGGCGCCTCCGGCGCGGGGAGTTCCGCGCCCCGGTGCCGTCCCGGCGGCGGCCCGCCGCCGTCCGCGCCGCGGCCTGACCCCCACCCTCCCTCCGCACAGGAAGACCCACCCGGATGACGACGCACATGCCCCCGTCCACGACGCACATCTCCCCGCCCGCCGCCCCGATGACCCGCGATCCCGCCGCACGGCACCGGCAGCGCGCCCCCGGCCCGTACGACCGGGACCCGCTCGAGCGCTGGGCGCGCCCGGCGCTGTGGGCGATCCTCGCAATGGCCGCGGTCCTGTACGGCTGGCGGGTCTGGTCCCTGTCCGGCAACTCCTACTACTCCGCCGCCGTCCTGTCCGGGGCGCACAGCTGGAAGGCCTTCTTCTTCGGATCCCTGGACGCCGGCAACTACATCACCGTCGACAAGCCGCCGCTGGCGCTGTGGATTTCGGCACTGGTCGCGCGGGTGATCGGCGTCAACGGCTGGAGCCTCGTCGGCCCGCAGGTCGTCATGGGCGTCGCCGCCGTCGCCGTGCTGTACGCCACCGTCCGCCGGAGCTTCGGGTACCGCGCGGCGCTGATCGCGGCGCTCGTGCTGACGCTGACGCCGATCACGGTCGCGATCGACCGCGACAACAACCCCGACACGCTACTCGTCCTGCTGCTCGTGCTCGCCGCGTGGGCGCTGCAGCGGGCGCTGGAGTCCGGCCGCCTGCGCCGGCTGCTGGTTTGCGCGGCGTTCGTCGGGCTCGGGTTCAACACCAAGATGATGCAGGCCTACCTGGTCCTGCCCGGCTTCGCGCTGGTGTACCTGCTGTGCGCGAAGGGCTCGACGGTCCGGCGCATCGGTCACCTGGCGGCCGCCGGGGTGACACTCGCGGTGTCCAGCGCCTGGTGGATGCTGATCGTCGACCGGTGGCCGGCGAGCGACCGCCCGTACATCGGCGGCAGCACGAACAACACGGTCTGGGACCTCGTCATCGGCTACAACGGCCTCGGCCGGATCTTCGGCGCCTCGGCCGGCGGCAGCGGTGCGGGCCAGGGCGCGAACTTCGGCGGCACGTCCGGCGCCGGCCGGCTCTTCAACCAGATCATGGCCGGGCAGATCTCCTGGCTGATCCCGTTCGCCGTCATCGCGCTCGTCGTGCCGGTCGCCCTGCGCGGCCGTGCGCCGCGCACCGACCGGGCCCGCTCGGGGCTGCTGTTGTGGGGCGGCTGGCTCGCCGTGCACTACGCGGTGTTCAGCTTCGCGCAGGGCACCTTCCACCCGTACTACTCGACCGCCATGGCACCCGCGCTGGCCGCACTGGTGGGGGCCGGCACGGTGGCGATGTACCAGGCCCCGCGCCGCTGGTCCTGGGCGCTGCCGCTCGCGTTCGCCGTCACCGGCGGGTGGGCGTTCGTCGTGCTGCGCCGTACGCCGAGCTGGCACCCGTGGGTCGCCTGGCTGGTCGCGGCGGCCACGGTCGCCGGTGTGGCCGGACTCGTGATCGCGCGCCTCGCGCCGCGTACCCGGACCCGGCTCGCCCTGGGCGCGGCGGCCGTCGGCCTGGTCGGGTCCCTGGCCGGGCCCGCCGCGTACGCCACCACGACGGCGTTCGGCGGAACCGGCGAGAACGGCACCAACCCGACGGCCGGACCGGCCACCGCGGGCGGCATGGGCGGGATGGGCGGCGGGCCGCGGATGAGCGGCCGTTCGATGCCCACCGGCATGAAGCCCCCCACGGGTGGTGGGGCGCCCCAGGGCGGCGGCGCGCCGTCGGGCGGCATGGCAGCGCGCGGCGGGCCCGGCGGTGACGTGAGCACATCGCTGATCTCGTACCTGGAGAAGAATCGAGGCGGCGCGACCTGGCTCGTCGCGGTCTCCAGCGCGCAGAGCGCCTCGTCGATCATCCTGAAGACCGGTGAACCGGTCATCGCGATGGGCGGTTTCACCGGCAGCGACCCGGCCATGACGGTCGCGAAGCTGAAGCAGTACCTCGCGGAGGGCAAGCTGCGCTACGTCCTCCTCGGCGGCGACAACCGAGGCGGGAACACGACGGTCACCGATTGGATCAAGAAGAACCTCACGGTCGTCAAGGCCACCGAGTACGGCGGCAGCACGTCGAGCTCGACCGGCAGCGGCCAGACGCTGTACCGCTACAACGGCTGACGCGCTCGCCCGTACGGATCCGCGGCCCGGTGTCCACAACCTGTGGACACCGGGCCGCGGCTTTTCCGGAAGATACTGGGTGGACAGATAGTCTGCGCGAAGACTAAATTACGACCACGCCCTCTCATCGAACGGAGTACGGACATGTGGGAGTACCAGCACAGCGCGGAGACGGTCGCGGCCCCAGAGGCGATCTGGAGGCTGTGGTCCGACGTGCCCGGCTGGCAGTCCTGGAACGCCGACATCGAGAAGGTGGAGATCGACGGTGCCTTCGCGGTCGGTTCACAGATCACCATGACGCCCCACGGAGACGAGCCGGTCCTGCTGAAGCTGGTCCAGGTGGAGGAGAACGCGCTGTTCGTCGACCAGATGGACGCCGGCGACTTCACCGTCACGACCGTGCACCGCGTCGAGCCGCTCGCCGACGGCCGGAGCCGGATCGTCTACCGCACGGAGATCGACGGACCGGCCGCCGACCAGGTCGGTCCGCAGCTCGGCCCGGCCATCACCGGCGACTTCCCCGAGACCGTCGCGGCCCTGGTCCGGCTGGCCGAGGCCCGATGACGTCCCATCCCGACGACAGCCCCGGGTTCCTGCTCTGGCAGGTCACGCTGCGCTGGCAGCGGGAGATGACCGCCACCCTGGCCCCACTCGGCCTCACCCATGTGCAGTTCGTCCTGCTGGCCACCACCTGGTGGCTGAACACCCACGGCGAGGAGCCCAACCAGCTGACCCTCGCCCGGCGTGCCGCCACGGATATCAAGATGACGTCGCAGGTGCTGCGCAAGCTCGAGGAGAAGGGCCTCCTGGAGCGGAAGGTCGACCCCGCCGACACCCGGGCCCGAAGACTGCGGGTCACCGAGCGGGGCGCCGAGGCGGCCCAGGCGGCGATCACCGCGGTCGAGGCGGCCGACACGGAGTTCTTCCAGCGGGTGCCCGACACGGCGACACTGCTGGGAATCCTCCGCCCCCTGGCCGCGCCGCCGGACGAGCCGGACTCGTGACGTCCCTGGCGCGACCTGCCGGAGGCTGCGCACGGCTCAGGCGGGCAGGCGGGTGAACCAGTCGACGATCGCCGCGGTGCCGGTCACCGCCGTCCCGAGGTGACGGGAACCCTGGTAGTCGGTCGGGCCGAGGTCGATCGGCGTCAGGTTCACTCCGCTCGCGCGGAACGCCGCCCGGCAGTGGTCGGTGTTGGCGGTGACGGCCTGCTCGTCGCCCGCGGCGTAGTACAGGCGGATGGGCGCGCGCGGAACCCAGCCCGTGCACGTCCCGTCGGCGACGCGCAGCGCCTTCGCGAACGCTCCGGTCGGGTGTTCGAGCATGGCCCGGCCGCGCGAGGTGAGGAGTTCGTCGAGGCTGCCGGGCAGCGCGGCGAGCATCTCCTGGCCCGGGGTCGTCCCGTCGAACAGCCGGTCCACCTTGCCGGCGTACGGCGCCTGGAACACCTCGCCGGGAGAGTCGTAGAGGTGATGCAGGCGGTTCCAGGAGACGAGCAGGTAGGTCGTGTAGGCCACGCCGAGTTTCGGCGGGATCTCCTTACCCGCGAGGAGCGCCGGGAGCTCGGCGTCGCGGAAGGCGTATCCGCCGCTGATCGGCGCGACGGCGCCGAGGCGGTACCAGCGGTCGGCGCCGTCCTGGAGCGCCCGGGCGAGCCCGAGTGCCGCCGACGCGCCCTGGGAGAACCCGGTGACCAGGACCCGCCGCTGCGGGACCATTCCCCGGCCGGCCATGAAGGCGCGGGCCGCACGCAGCATGTCCAGTGACGCGGTGGTCTCCGACGGGACGTCCATCCACGGGTGAGTGCCCGGCCCCTCGCCCAACCCGAGGTAGTCCGGGGTGACGGCGGCGAAGCCCGCGGCGCCGAACGTCATCGCCGGCGAGGACGAGAAGTCGTCCTTGCCGATCGAAGGGGCGTCTTCCTTGTAGCTCTGGGTGCCGTGGGTGAACGACACGATGCGCGGCCTGCGGTCGCCGCTGCGCGGCAGGACGATCAGACCGCTGGCGACGGTCGGCCGGCCGTCGGCGTCCACCGTTCGGTAGAGCAGGCGGTACAACGCAACGCCGTACCGGACCGAGTCCTGCTCGAACCCGGCCTTGGCCAGCGCGGTGCGCACCTCGGCGGCCGAAAGGGTCGTGAGGTGTACGGGCGGCGCGGCGAGCGTGCCCCGGTCGGTGGCCGGAGCGAAGGCCTCGGCGGCCGGGCGGGCACCCGCCGGCGCGGCGGTCGCACGGATCGGGGTGAGCGCCGATCCCGTGAGGGCGAGTCCGGCGCAGACGGTCGTGGCGAGGGCGACGCCTCGCCGGCTGACGAGTGATCTCATGCCGCCGACGCTACGGACGCGGCCGATCGCGTCCCAGCCGGTAGACCCCAGTGAGGCGGTGTACCCAGACCCCCTGACCGGGTCCGCGTAACCTCCCATGGCGCTTTCGGCCATCTCGCCGTCACGAGGGCGTCCATTCTGACCGAGAGTCAGACATATCACAAAGCATGCAGAAAACCCCTGGTCAACCGCTGATGGCAGCAATTCGGCGCTTGTGAGGACGGGTTCGTGACGCGCTGCAACGCCACTGTCACAGGGGATCCAGCGGAGATAGAGCTCGATGTCCGGATTAAAGGTAAAGCATCGTTGATAAATGAGACATAGGTGGTATCTGACCGATAGTGTGCCGCGTGCGCCGTTGATGGATGAGCCTCACGGCGCACATCGACCTAACTTCCATTACTGGAGGTCCTGCATGCGCCTGAACAAGGCGACACTGACCTTTGCCGGTACGGCGGCCGCGCTCGTCACGACGATGACCGCCTCCCCCGCGTGGGCCTGCAACGACCGCGACCCCGCGCTCCGGCTCGAGGCGAAGTGCGGCACCAGTGGCCAGCCGAACTGGATGGTCACCAACCCCAACCGCTGGGGCGCGGTGCCCTTCACCTGGTCCGACGACAAGGGCGGCCAGAGCCCCACCAAGATCCAGGCACCGGCGGGCGGCAGCGTGGCACTGCCGACCCACGCCTCGATCGTGAAGGTCGTGGCGTACCGTCCCGACCGAGGCGACCTGCCCGTCTGGCAGCGGCACGGCGCGTTCGGCGCGAAGCACTGCGCCGGCGCCCCGAAGCCGTCGAAGCCGGGCAACCCGGCGCCGCCGAAGAAGCACACCCCGAAGCCGGCCCCGACGAAGGCGCGTCCCGCGACGCCGTCGCCGACGACCACCGCTCCCTCGGGCGAGGCGCGTCCGGCGACGCCGGTCAAGGCGCAGCCGAAGTTCACCGGCTGACGACCGAACGTTCGCAGACGGCCCGGGAAGGCGCGTTCCCGGGCCGTCCGCCTACCATCCACGTCACGATCCTTCTTAAGGAGCCGAACCGATGTCCATCAGCTCGGCCGTATCGGGGCCCCGCTGGGCGGCAGCCGCGATCGGCGTCGCCCTCGGTATCACGCTGACCGGCTGCGGCGGCGGCTCTGCCCACAATGACAAGAGCGCTCCGGCGGGCGCGAACTCCCAGGCGGCCGACGCGGAGCCGGCGAAGCTGGGCGAGGCGCCGAGCACGATCGCCACCGCGCGTTCGAAGACCGTCGAGATCTTCTCGAATCCCGGGGACGCGTCGCCGAGCATGCGGCTGCAGAACCCCAACCCGGACGGCGTCACCCGGGTCTTCCTGGTCATCGGCAGCAAGCCCGGCTGGCTGCACGTCATGCTGCCGGTGCCGCCGAACGGCAGCCAGGGCTGGATCGCCGAGAAGGACGTCACGACCACGAAGACGAGCTACTGGGTGCAGGTCCTCCAGGGCGCGCACCGTGTCAAGGTCTACCAGGGCAAGCGCGCGGTCATCGACACGCCCGCCGCGATCGGGAAGGCCGACACCCCAACCCCGGGCGGCCGCTACTACATCGCCGAACTCCTCCAGGCCCCGAACCCCAAGGGGGCGTACGGACCGTACGCCTACGGCCTGAACGGCTACTCGACGAAGCTCACCCAGTTCGAGGGCCAGGACCCGATCATCGGTATCCACGGCACGAACGAGCCGAAGTCGCTGGGCAATTCCGTCAGCCACGGCTGCGTCCGCGTCGGCAACCCCGTCATCACCAAGATGGCGAAGATGCTGCCGCTCGGCACCCCGGTGCAGATCAGCGCCTGACCCCCGGCGCCGGGGCCGCCGCACGGACGGCGGGCCCCGGCCGGCTCAGCCGGTCACGCCTTCTCGGCGGCGCGGAAGGTGGCCAGCACGCTGGCGCCGAAGTACGGCCCATAGCTGATCAGGCTCTTCGGGGTGTGCGCCGCGTGGACGGAGATCTGGTAGCCGCTGCCCTTGGTCACGTTGAACTTCTTGAGCCAGGGGCCGCCGCTGGAGCCGCCGTTCATGTCACAGGCCATGCCGTGGGGCATGACGCCGGTCGGGTCCGTGACCTGGGCACCGCTGCAGTACTGCAGGGTCTGGCCCTTGTTGCCGTTGGCCGGGTAGCCGAACAGGTAGCCGGTGGGCCGGTCCGGGGTGTTGAAGGCGATGCCCTGGCCGCCGACGACCGACTGGATCTTACGGTTCTTCAGGGGCTTGAGGACGATGGCCCCGAAGTCGTACCGCCGGTCCTTCACCCACTTCCCGGCACTGTCCTTCTTCATGTACTCGCCGGGGACGAACGCCCGCCGCACGGCGAACTTCCCGTACGGTGCCTTGCCGTTCTTGTAGCCCGGCACGAAGACGAGGTTCGTCGTCCACTTGCCCGTCGGAGTGCGCAGGGCGTGCGCGACGGTGAGGGCGACGTCGCCGTCCTTGCTCGTGACGACGTTGGCCGAGGCGACGAAGCCGCTGCCGCCGTCACCCTTGCCGAACAGCTTGCCCGCCGTCTTGGCGACCAGTCCGCCGCGCTTCCACGTGGCCTGCTTCTTCCCGGCCGCGCTGACGCCGCCCGAGGTGGTCCGGGTCGCTGCGGCCGACGGCAGAACCGGGTCGAGGGTCACCGGCGCCCCGCCCTTGGGCTGCGCCGTGGCGCTCAGCGTTCGCTCGGCGGCCGAACCGGCCTCGTCCGCGAGCGGCTTCGCCGCCTTCATGCGCTCCGGTGTCCAGTACGCGGCGGCCTTCGCGTCATCGTCCGCGTACTGGACCGCCGCGGGGCCCGAGCGCGTCACCGTGGCGGACTGCGGCCGCGCCGAGGTGGCGGAGGAACATCCGGACACGACCGTGCCGAGGACCGCGACCGCCGTGACGCCGCCCATGAGTCGGGGGGAACCCAATGACACTCCTTGCGAGGGGGATGTGATCGGGCAGCTTATGACAAACGCGCGAGTTGTGGATCATCAACGGTCGAAATGGGGCGAAGGGTGACGACCTTGTCGGCCTCGGGGGCCAGGTGCAGGTCGTGCGTGATGAGGATGGTCGTACGGCCGGCCATCAGCCGCCGCAGGGGCTCCAGCACCCGGCGGGCGGTCGGCGCGTCCAGGCCCGTGGTCGGTTCGTCGAGGATCAGCACCGGCGCGTCCCGGACCATCGCCCGCGCGATGGCGATCCGCTGACGCTGCCCGCCGGACAGCAGCCGGCCGCGCTGCCCGACCAGGGTGTCGTAGCCGTCGGGCAGCGCGCTGACGAAGTCGTGGGCGTCCGCGGCGCGCGCGGCGGCGACGATCTGCTCGTCGGTGGCGCCCGCCCGGCCGTACGCGATGTTGTCGCGCACCGAGCCGGGGAAGAGCATGGTCTCCTGCTGTAGCACGGTCACCGTGTCGCGCAGGGTCGCCAGCGACAACTCGCGGATGTCGACGCCGTCGAGGCGAATCCGCCCGGCCTCGGGGTCGTAGAAGCGCAGCAGCAGCTTGGTGATCGTGGACTTGCCCGACCCGCTCGGCCCGGTCAGCAGGACGAGTTCCTCGGGGCCGGCGCGGAATGACAGGTTCGCGAGGGCGGGCCGGTCGGCGCCGGGGTACCGGAAGGTGACGTCGTCGAAGGCCACCCGTCCGCGCCGCGCGGCCCGGGTGCGGGCGGCCGGGCGGTCGGCCACCGCGGGCCGGGTCTCCATCAGCTCGACGATCCGCTCGGCGCTCGCGGTCGCCTCCGAGGCGATCAGGTTGACGTGGCCGAGGCTCTGGATCGGCGGGTAGAGGTAGCCGAGGTAGGCGGCGAAGGACAGCAGGCCGCCCAGCGTGACGCGGTCGGCCGTGAGCTCCCACGCTCCGAAGCCGAGCACCACCAGCACGCAGACCGTCTCGATGACCTGCACCAGCGGCTCGTACAGCGCCGCCAGCCGGGTCTCGGCCATCTTGGCCTCCAGCCAGGACAGCCCCTCCCGGTGCAGCCGTCCCCGTTCGGCGCGCTCCCGGTTGTACGCCTGGACGAGCGCCTGATTCGACAGGCTCTCCTCCACCACGCTCGTGATCGCCCCACTGCTCTCCCGCTCCCGTACGGCGGCGTCCCGGAAGCGTGAGGTGAAGTTCCGCACGGCGACCCAGAACAGCGGCGCGACGGCGAACGACACCAGCGCCAGATCCCAGCGGACGTACAGCGCCGCGCCCGCGAAGAACACGGCGCTGACCGCCGCGGTGACGGTCTGGATCACGCCGGACGCGACGAACTGCTCGATCGCCTCGATGTCGCCCGTGAGACGGACCATGAGGTCGCCGAGCCGCCGGTTGTCGAGGAAGTCCGGGGACAGCCGCTGGATGTGCGCGAAGACGGCGTCGCGCAGCCGCAGCAGGAACCGCTCCCCGACCAGGGCCGTCAGGTAGCTCCCGCCGAAGGTCGCGACGCCGGTCAGGACCGCGACCTCCAGCCAGATCAGCGCCGGCGTCCAGAAGGCATGCAGGTCCTTGGCCGCCAGCACGCGGTCGGTGATGTCGCCGAACAGCCAGATCGCGACGACCTCGCAGGCCGCCGACAGAATCAGCAGCAGCGCGCCGACGACCAGCCACCGGCGGATCCCTCGCGTGTACGGCCAGAATCGACGGAACGCGTCCTTCGCGGAGACACCGGAAGGACTCGACGCAACGGGCGTCCGATGCATTTTTCCCTCTTCTCAGAGCACTTCTCAGGGCACGAGAAAAGGGAGCCGGCAGGCCATGCCCGCCGACTCCCCTACCCCCCGTTAACGCTGGTCAGCGCTTGGGCTGCGGCGCGGGATGCGGGTTGCAGTGCTTCTTGTGGTGCTTGCGCGGCGGCTTCGGAGCCGGCTTCTTCTTGGGGGGAACCGGCACGATCTTGCGGAAGCTCATTTCCAAGCCCTTTCTTTCTCCGTCGCCCTTCGGCGCTTACGAGAAAGACATTAGAGGCCTCGATTGAGAGTCCCTGAAGACGAACATGAGAACCGATTAAGATCCGGCTGAGACGCGTCCTGAGACCGGACACGCACCCGCCCCCGGGGCCGCCTCGGCCCACGAGACGCCCTGATCAACCTTCCGATCCGTGTTGGTCCGGACCCGGCCGCCGGGCGGCAAGACCTTCCCCCTCACGCTATGCATCAGATGGTGGCCAGCCCTACCTGAGATTGGGCGACAGCACTCATGGCGCCGGCGCGCGTCGATGATTGCATCGCGGTCATGACCTTCACGACGCGCCGATGCGCCGCAATCCGAGTCGGCGCCATCTCTTGGATCGCCGGCGCACTGGTATTCACGCTCGCCAACATCGTGGCGCAGCTGGCGTGGCATACCCCGTACAGTCTGCGAAACAACAACATCAGCGACCTGGGAAATGTCTATTGCAAAAACACCGATGCCGCCGATAATCCGCCTGTTCGCTATATCTGTTCGCCGCTGCACACGCTGCTCGACACATCATGCGCGATCACCGCACTGCTCATCATCCTCGGCGTCTTCCTGACCGCCCGGTGCTGGGGGAAGGGGTTCGCATCGGTGAGCGCGCGGGTGCTGATCGTCATCGGCGCGTGTGGATATCTCCTCGCGGGGGTGCGCCCCGCCGACGTCGACCTCAACGTGCACATACTCGGTGCACTGTTCATCATGGGCGGGGGCAACATCGGTCTGCTCGTCGCCGGGCCGGCCTTCCGCAGAGGACCGCTCAGGGCCCTTCAGGTGCCGACCCTGGCCCTCGGAACCCTCGCCTTCGCTGCGACGATTCTCCACTTCAACCGCACCTATCTCGGCCTTGGAATGGGCGGCACAGAGCGCATTGCGGTTTTCGCTCTGCAGGCATGGCTGGTGATCACGGCCATCGCCGTTCTGCGCGGAACAGGTGATTCTTGGCCCGTCAGGCAGGCCGCCCGGCATCGCTGACCTCGATGACCCATGAGATGGCGGGCGTGCCTCGCCGGCTCGAATGCCGGACGGCCGCCGTGCGATCGCACGGCGGCCGTCATACCGCTTGGTCAGTGCCGGGTACTACCGGCCGTGCCTCGCGGCCTCGTACTTGTCGATGGCCAGGCCGAGCTGGGCGTACTTCTCGCTGTAGGCGACCGGGTGGGCGCCCGGGGCCGTCGGCGGGCGGTTGGGGTCGATGTACTGGTTCCCGAGGTTGGAGAAGACCGCGATGATGTAGTTGCGGCCGTTCTTGCCGGGCAGGTTGCGGACGATTCCGGCGTCGCTGCCGGAGTTGCTGACCAGGCCGGTCTTGTGGGCGAAGGTCACCTCGGCCTTGGCGTTGCAGGGCCGCACGTCGTGCTGGTAGGCGTCACCGTCGACCGTCACGCTGCCGTCCGCGGCGATCCACCGCTGCGGGACGACCTGCGGCATTCCGGGGGCCGGGTAGTCCGCGCCGCACCAGTTCGAGGTGGACAGCACGTCGTTCATGCCCTGGTCGCCGAGCTCCTTCTTGAAGAACTCCCGCGACGAGGCGCTGAGCACGTTCCGGGTGACGGCCTTGCCGTTCGGGGCCGTCCAGACCTTGCCGGGCGCGCCGTTGATGAGCGTGAGCAGCTTGGCGGTGTCGAGGGAGCTCATCGTCACCGGGTTGCTCCAGTGCCCGCCGTTGGCCGCGTTGGTCCCCTTGACCTGGAGCGTCTCCAGACCCAGGTCCTGGAAGGTCTGGTTCAGGTCGTCCACGGCGTTGTGGTCCCACAGCATCTTCATCAACGCGCACGAGGCCGGGTTAGAGGACCAGGTCAGCGAGTCGTCGACGTACTGGCGGATGGTGCTGCTGGTGGCTCCGCCGCACAGGCTGCTGGTGGCCGTCGGCTGGTAGCTGTAGGTGTCGTCGAGCTTGATGACGCCCTTGTCGACCAGCCGCAGCACCCCGAAGTTGATCATCAGCTTCAGGACCGAGGCCGGGTAGGGCAGCATGAAGTCGGTCGAGGCGTTCTCCCGGCCCGGCACCACGTCGATCGTGCCCTGCGCGTGGTTGGTGTACCAGCCGGAGTCGTCCCACTGCCGCCAGCGCACGTCGCTGGTGTGGAAGTTCTTGTCGACCGACACGACCTTGCCGTGCGGGTACTGCGGGCTCATCAGCACCGTGCCGGACGACACGGGCCGGTTGTGCTTGTCCAGCTCGATGACCGTGGCGTCGAGCTGCGGCTGCTGGGAGATCGGCTTGGCGTCGTCGGCGGCGGCCAGCAGGCGGGCCCGCTGTTTCGGCGTCTGCGCGTCCTTGTCCACGGAGTGGGCCTTGAGCGTACGGGCCTGCGCACTCGTCGTGACCGGAGCCGTGTCGAGGACCTCCTGGAACTTCAGGCCGTCCATCGTCTGCTGCAGCGTGGTCGCGATCGACTTGGCGGAGGTGTCGGCGCTCGTGGACTTGACCGGCTGGGCCGGCGAGCAGGCCGATCCCATCAGCGCGCCGACAGCGACGAAACCGACAAGGCTCCGCCCCCAGATCCGAGATGTTGGCATGATCATTACGGTAACGAAGAGATCGTTTGACCATGACCGAAACCTGGATTTCGACGATCTTGTTACAACGCCCGGGCGAGCGAGCCGTACGAGCGCGCCCGCCCGGGTCGGCGAATCAGGAGAACCAGCGCCGGGGATGGCGGGTCAGGCTGTAGCCGGCGACGCCCAGGGCCGCGGCGAGCACGCCGCCGCCGATCGTCCACCACCACCGGGTCGACGGCCAGGAGAACCAGCTCTTGGCGCGCTGCAGCGGCTTCGGCGCCGAACTGACGGCCGACGGCTCCGCCGAGGGCGCCGCCTCCGGCGCCGTGGTGCTTCCCGGGTTGACCGCGGGGGCCAACGGCGCCTTCAGGTGCGCGCCGGACGGCTCGGCGTTCCCGTTCCGCGCAGTGATCCGCAGCCGTACGTCGACCGGCAGGCCGGCGCCCTGATCCGGCAGGCCGACCGCCGACAGCCGGACGTAGTAGGTGCCCGGCAGCGGGTCGCTGGACCAGGGCTCGGCCCAGGAGCGGATCTGCCGCAGCGCGCAGTGCAGTTCGATCTTGGCCGTGCCCTGCTGCGTGTTGGCGGACTGCGGGCCCTCGGTGCACGCCTGGCGGCGGCGCAGGCCGTCGAAGACGTCGACGGTCCAGGTCGCCGCCCCGGACTGGGACGTCTCGGACGGCAGCGTGACGGTCACGGCGACCTGGTCGGTCTGACCCGCCGCCGCGGCGAACTGCCAGTACAGGTAGTCACCGGTCGACGCCGACAGCCGCGCGGTCTGCCCGGGCCGTACGGTGGTCGCGGTGAGGAACGACGTCCCGGCGGTGCCGATCGTCTTGTGGGGCTTGGGCGACGCCTTGCCGCCGGCGAAGGCGGGCCCGGCGGTGGCCAGCGCAAGCGTGGCCGTCGCGACCGGAAGGGTCAGAAGCGGCGTTACGCGCACGGTCAGTTCTCCTTCCAGATGGCGATCCGCCAGCGGTTGAGCCAGCCGAGGATCAGCCCGGCGACCAGGCCGGCGACGCCGAGCACGACGAGCAGGAGCCAGCCGCGGCCGAGGTCCGGGCCGCTCGGCGTGGGCGAGGAGGGCACCACGTCGACGGTGAGCTCCAGCGGCATGCCGGGGGCCGTCCGTACCCCGGGAGGCGCGGAGAAGGAGTTGCTCACCACCAGGCAGACGGTGCCCGCCGGGGACGCGCTCGTGGACGGCGACGCGGACGCGTCCTGACCGGACGGTTCGCCGGAGCGCTGGTCGGACCAGCGCAGGCCGGTGGACAGGACGTCGGTACGCCCGCTGCCCGCGTCCGTGCCACGGACGAGCTCCTGGCCGTCCTGGGACGTCGCCCGCAGCAGCACCCCGTAGTCCGGGTTCAGCCTGCGGTCGAGCGCGACGCTCACGGAGGCGCGCAGTTCCTGCCCGGAGGAGACGGGCACCCGGTAGACGCGGTGCTCGCCGAACTGCTCGCGGTCGGTGTAGACACCGGGCGACAGCACCGGGGCGTTGGCGCACTGCGCGCCCCCGGCCACCTGCCGTGGCGTCTTCTGGTACGTGCTGCCCGCGCGGCGGACCAGCTGGTTGAGCCGGCTGGTGAGCTGCTGCTGGTGCTGGACGGTGGTGTACGTTCCGCCGGTCGCGTTGGCGATGCAGGTCAGCTGCTGCTGGACCTTCTGGTTCGGGTTGAGGCCGAGCGTGTCGATGACGAGGTGGATGCCCTGCGCGGCGAGCTCGCGGGCGACGTCGCACGGGTCGGGCGGCGCGCAGGTGTCCTCGCCGTCGGTGATGAGGACGATCCGCCGGGTCGTCTCCCCGGCGCCCAGGTCCTTGGCCGCCGCCCGCAGGGCCAGCCCGATCGGGGTCCAGCCGGTGGGCCGCAGCGTCGCGATCGCGGCCTTCGCCTCGGTCTTGTTCATGGGGCCGACCGGGCTGATCTGCTGGGTGTCCTTGCAGCCGACGGTCTTGGGGCTGCCGGGGTAGCGGTAGCGGGATCCGAGCACCCGGATGCCCAGCTGCGTCTCGCCGGGCAGCGCGTCCACCACTTCGTCGAAGGACTGCTGCGCCGCCGAGATCCGGCTTCGCCCGTCGATGTCCTTGGCCCGCATCGAGCCGCTGACGTCCAGGACCAGCTCGACCTTGGGCGGCTCGGTGGCGCCGGCCTTGGCGGCGGAGGCGGGTGGAACACCGAACATCCCCAGGGCGGCCAGCAGGCACAGCAGGCCGGCCGCGAACCGTCTTCTGATGATCACCCGAGGATCCTAATGATCATCAATCGCCGTACTAAATCGGGAGATCGGCCCGGGTGGTCAGCCGAGACTCCAGACGGACACCGAGCCGTCTTCGTACCCGGCGACCGCGACGAGCCTGCCGTCGAGAGTCGTGGTCGTCAGCGACGAGACCACGGAATCGCCGGTGAACGGGCCGCCGACCGGTTTTCCGGTGGCGAGGTCCCACAGCCGTACGGTGCGGTCCGTGCCGCCGGCGATGATCACCTGCCGACCGCCGAGGGAGGCGACGGCGACCGCGTGGGCGGCCATCCGGGTCGGGGCACCGATCCTTTCACCGGTCAGCAGATCCGAGACCTGGATCGTCGAATCGTCACCGGCGGAGACGACGACCTTACGTGCGCCGATGGCGCCGATCGCCACGGAGGTGACGTATTCACTGCCATGGGCGCTGTGCCCGGTGAAGGTGGCACCGATCTGGCGTCCCGAAGTCCGGTCGAACAGCCGCAGAGCCGATCCGTAACCGCCCACGGCGACGACCTGCCGGCCGTCCTCCAGCCTGGCGAACGCCAGCGAGATCACCTCCGCGTGGGTGTCGAGTTGCGGAGCGACGGTCCTGCCGGTGGCCGGATCCCAGGTCTGTACGGTCGTGTCGAAACTGCCGGAGACGACGACCTGCCGGCCGCTCACCGTGCCGAACGCCACCGACGTCACGCCGTTCGTGTGACCGGTGAAGGTCTTTCCGGTCTCGGAGCCGGTCGTCAGGTCCCACATCCGGATGTAGTCGTTGCCGTCGCCGCTCAGTTGCGTACCCGCGACGACGACCTGCCGGCCGTCGACGACGCCCACCGCGACCGACTGCACGCTCAACGCGCCAGGGGCGGTGAACGAGCGGCCGAGCGCGCCGGTCTCGAGATCGGCCACCTTCACGGTGTCGTCACCGCAACCGGCCACGATCGCCGGATGGCCGTTCACGGTCGTCACCGCCGTCGAGGTGACACCGGCCGGCCGAGCGTGACACGCCTGGAAACGGCGGATCGCGGTGCCCGGGGAGGGCGGGCGGGACGCCGAAGGCGCGGACGCGCCGTATCGGGTCGCCGGAGGCAAAGACGCGCCATGACGGCCCGCCGGACGCTCGCCGTGGCGGTCATGCGCGAGCCAACGCGGCGCGCCGACCCCGAGCACGACCACGGCGACCAGCGCGGTCGCACCCGCCGCGAGCAGGCTGCGGCGGACGGCACGTCTGCCACCGGGCGGCGGTCCGGGCGCATTCCGTGTCACGGTCGCCCGCGGTACCGGCATGGCGCCGGTCTGGATGACGTTCTCGATCGCCCGGCCGATCCCGGTCGTCAGCGACTCCGACGCGGGCGGTGGCACCAGTGGTGGTTCCGGCGCCGGCTCGGACGTCGCCTCGCCCGACGCGACCCGTTCGAGCACCGTACGGATGTACGCCGATCCAGGGCGCTGCGAAGGATCCTTGTCGAGCAGCGCGGAGAACAACGCGGCGAGGTCGGTGCCCGCCCTTCTCGGTGGCGGTGGCGACTCGTTCAGCACGGCGGCGATGGAGGCCTCGTACCTGTCGCGTTCGAACGCGGCCGTGCCTTCGGCCGCGTAGTACAGCGTGGCGCCGAGCGCCCACCAGTCGGTCGCGGCGTCCCCGCGGTCTCCCCGGACCTGTTCCGGCGCCATGTACGCGGGTGAGCCGAACAGTGTTCCGGTGCGGGTCGGGGCCGGGTGGCCGGCGATCCGCGCGAGGTCGAAGTCGGCAAGCTCGATCCGGTCGCCCGGCAGCAGCGTGACGTTCGCGGGTTTCAGGTCACCGTGCACGACGCCGGTTCGATGTGCCTCGTCCAGGACCTCCAGCAACGCGAGCCCGATCGCGGCGACCCTGACCGGCGGCAACGGGCCATCCCTGTCGACGGACTCCGCGAGGGTCGGCGCCGAGACGAACTCCATGATGATCAAGGTAGCGCCACCACCGGCGATCGCACCGTGATTCGCGACCTCGGGCCGCGGCGGCACGCGCGAGGATGCTCAGGACCGTGACTGGGTCCCGTGCATGCCGTACCGCTCCTGGTCGGACGGGCGCGGCCCCTCCGGGCCGTCCCTGCCGACGCGGAGCATCCGCGAGACGCGGACGATGCGGAACCTGCGGTCCAGCACGGCGAACTCCGGCCCGCTCATCGCCTCGATCCGCTCCGCGGCGTCCTCCCACTCGGCGATCTCCTCGGGCTCGGCGGGCTCGCCCTGGAATTCCAGGAGCCGGGGCAGCAGTTCGCTGAAGTACCTCGCCAGATGGGTGCGTGCCTGGTCGGGACCGTCCGCGCCGGTGAGAGGGTCCCAGGTGTCCCCCTTGATCTCGACGACGGTGAAGGTGGGCGGGAGGAGGACCACACCGGGATGGGTGCGGATCGCGTGGCGGGCCTCGAGCTCCACCGTCTCGGGCACCGTGCCGGGGATGGGCAGGTGCCCGACGAGGTTCAACCGCAGTTGCGCCTCCCACTGCCCCGCCGGCGCCGGCGGGTCGATGAGGTGGTCCTCCAGGAAACGCGCCTCGTCCGGAGGGTCGGTGTCGGTCGCTCTCGGCGGCTCCATCACCCGGCGTCCGATGAGGGTGAACTTCTCGATCCGGATCACGCGAAAACGACGGTCACCGATCTCCCACTCGTCCTTCGGAAGCTGCTTGCCGTCCTCCGGGTCGAGCCGATCGGCCACCGCGCGCATCGTGCGGGCGACCTCCGGGTCCTCCTCCCGCTCCTTCGCCTCGATGCGCAGGCCGGCGGCGAGACTGTAGCGGGCGCCTTCGGGATCCATCGCCCCGACGCAGCCGATGCGCCATTCGGTGCCCCGCTGCACGGCGTACCCGAAGTCGGGCGCACCGGCGGGGAGGAGCTTGGGATACATCCGGATGCGGTCCCCGAGGTCGCTGTCCCGCATCGCGGCGACCGGGTCGAGGTCGGCGACCACATTGATGTGGTCGAACCCCGGCATTAAGGGAAAGGACATGCCCCCATCCTTACCGCAGATTCCGCGGCCCGCATCGATTTCGCCGAATCAGCGGTAAAGCAGCTCCATCACCGCAGCTCACACCGCCATTGGCCCCAAAAATGCAGCCTTTCCGAGAAACGACGGATTCGCGAAATATATCCGCTTAATACCTGATAAGAGACACCAGCCGGAGAAGCGAACGCTATTCTCGTTCCATGATCAATACGTGGGAGCCCACCGCCGTGGGCGTACTCCGACTGCCATCGGGCCGGCTCGTCCGCGGCCGGGGACTCCGCCGCCCGCTCCCGGACGGACCGGCGCCCACGTACGGCCTCTACCTCCTTGGCCACGAACCGCCGTCCGTCGCCTGGGAGACGCGATGGCTGCGCTGGCCGGACTTCCGGCTGCCGTCCGACCGCGCCGACGCCGTGGACGCGTTCCGCGAGGCCTGGACGCGCGCCGAGACCGAGCGCGTCGAGATCGCCTGCGGCGGCGGGGTCGGACGGACCGGGACCGCGCTGGCCTGCCTCGCCGTGCTGGACGGGGTACCGGGCCAGGAGGCGGTCGCGTACGTCCGGGAGCACTACGCGAAGCGCGCCGTCGAAACGCCCTGGCAACGCCGCTACGTCACCCGTTTCGTGCCCACGTCAAGCGGATCGCGTCCGGCAACGGACGCGTGACGTTCGACCGACGTTCACCACGGAACGGCACGAACCCGACACAAAGGGAAACCAGGTCGTCTACCATCCCGTTCGTGATCATGAACAAACTGATCGTTTCGACCGCCGCGTTCGGCGCCGTCCTGGCGACGGCCCTCCCCGCGCAGGCCGCGCAGTCGCTGGCCTGGCAGCGCGTCGGCACGGACATCACCGGCGGCGTGAGCGGCATGGCCCTCGTCGCGGGCGCGCCCGTCGGCCGCAACCGGGCGGATGTCGTCATCGTGCGCGACAACAAGGCGGACGGACAGAACCGGATCTCCACCGTACGGCTCAGGCCCGGCAAGGCCCCGGTCGTCACCCCCTTGGCCTGGAAGGGTCCTCTCCCCAAGGACGTGGAGGCGATCGACGCCGTCCCGGGACGCAAGAACCACTACATCGCGCTGGCCAGTGAGGGCACGGCGTACCACGTCGCGATCGCCGGCGGCACGGCCACGGTCCAGGGCTCGCCCGTCTCCCTTCCGGACCGGAAGAGCGGCGACAACTACGAGAGCTTCGCGCTGTACCGCAACACCGTCGGCAAGATCTTCGCCGTGTGGGCGACCCGTGGTAAGAACTCCGAGAAGGCCGTCGTCCGCACCGCTGCGGCGACGGTCGGCAAGGCGAGCCTGCACATCGGCGCGACCGCCGACAAGGCCAAGTTCGCCGTGCCGTTCCCGAGCGCGAACGAGGTCCGGCACGTCAGCGACCTGAAGGTGCTGAGCGACGGCACCGTCCTGGTGTCGTCGGCGCAGGACCCGAACGACGACAACGGCCCGTTCAGCTCGGCCGTCTACAACGCCGGAAAACTGACCATCAAGGGAGGGCGCACGCCCGTACTCCACCTGAAGAAGACGGCGAGCCTGAAGCCGCTGCGCAAGTTCACCAAGAAGGACGATCGTAAGGTCGAGGGCATCGTCGCGCTGCCCGGCGGCCAGGCGATCTGGGGTACCGACGACGAGAACCTCGGCGGATCGGTGACGTTCGACAAGCTCCGCTGACGGTCCACGCGGGGCCCGGCCGCATCCGCCCGGCGCGGGGCGGTGCCCGGCCGGGCCCCGTTGTTTCGTTCCGGCTGCGCGGTGCTCGGTGGATCAGCGGAAGGCGTCGGCGTGGGCCCGCGCCCACTGCTCGAAGGTACGGGGCGGCCGTCCGGTCACCTCCTGCACGGTCGGCTCGACCGGTGACTCGTCGAGCGTGCCGCCGACGTAGAAGTCGAAGAAGGCGTCGACGTACTCGACCGGCATGGACGCCTCCATCTCGGTTCGAGCCTCCTCGTCGGTCAGGCCGACGCAGCGCAGGTCCCTGTCGAGAACCTTGGCCAGCACGGCGATCTGATCCGCGGGCAGCAGCGACTCCGGGCCCGACACCACATGGATCCGGCCCTCGTGCTCGCCGGTCACCAGCGCCCGCGCCGCGACCGCCGCGATGTCGTACGGGTCGATGGCGGCGGCCCGCACGGTGGGGAACGGGACCCGTACCTCGTCACCGGCCGCGAGCTGGGGCAGCCAGCGAAGGGCGTTGGACATGAACGCCCGAGGCCGGATGAACGTCCACGGCAGGCCCGACTCCCGGACGGCCCGCTCGGACAGGATCATGTAGCGGGACACCGCGTTGCTCAGGTCCCCGCTTCCGGCCGAGCCGCCCGACATCAGGACCACGCGCTCCGCCCCGGCCTCGCGGACCCGTGCCAGCAGGCCCGGCATGTCCGCGTATCCCGGCATCAGGAAGGCCGCGCTCACCCCGGCCAGCGCGTCCGTCATGGTCTCGGGCCGGTTCAGGTCTCCGACGACGGGCTCGACGCCCGCCGGCAGCGCCGCCTTCCCCGGGTCGCGGACGAGGGCGCGGACCCGCTGTCCCCCAGCGGCGAGCGCACTCACCAGTTCGGAGCCCACATTGCCGGTCGCTCCGGTTACCAAGATCATTTCGACCTCCGATGGGTCGCCGTCGACAAGATCATCCACATGAGACCACACCGCGTGCCGCCGTGAGCCAGGATGTGCACCATGACGCCCGACACCTATTACCTGCAGACCGCACGCCGGATGTGGCAGCAGTTCGAGCCGATTCACGCGCTGGTCTACTACGCGCCCGAAGTGTTCGAGGAACTCGCGGCCCTCGGGTACGACGTGGCGACCCGATGGCCGACCTACTTCCCGCTGCGCGCGGCGCCCCTCGGCGCGCCCGGCCCGGAACGCGTGTCATCGGCCTTCTACAGCTTCAGCCCGCAGATGGTCACCGAGCACGTCACCCCCGCGTGGACCATCGCGACCTCCGAGCAGGTGCGCGCGGCCAGGCTGCGCGGGGTCGACCGGCTGTTCCGCAGGCTGATGGGCGACCAGATCGGCACGGCCGGGTTCGCGGAGGCCGCCCGGCTCGTACGCAGGGTCGCCGAGGCCGCCGACACCGCCGGCCGGCCCCTGGCGGCGGGCAACGCCGACCTGCCCTGGCCCGACGAGCCGCACCTGGTGCTGTGGCAGGCGGTCACCATCATCCGCGAACAGCGCGGCGACGGACATGTCGCCGCGCTGCTCACCAATGGCCTGGACCCGTGCGAGGCCCTGGTCTCGTTCGCCGCCATCGGCGCCGCCCCCGTCGAGACCTTCGACAGCCGACAGTGGACCTCCGAGCAGTGGGAGGCGGCCGCGGACCGGCTGCGGTCGCGCGGCTGGATCGACGCCGACGGCAAGGCTACCGACCTCGGCCTCGAGGGCCGCGACCAGGTCGAACGGCTCACCGACCGGCTCGCCGCCGGAGCCTGGACGGCACTGAGCGAGACCGAGATCGACCGGCTCGTCGACGTGAACAACCCCATCCTCACCGCCGCGCTCCTGTCCGGTCTCCTGCCCGGCACCAACACGCTCGGCATCGCCACCGTCCAGCCCCCCAAATGGTGACCATCGCCGAATAGAACGGCCCGGATCCCGCGGCGTGAACCCGGTCCGGTCCGGCCGTCGAGGATGGACCGCTACGTCAAGGAGCGGATGGCGTTGCCGCTCTCAAGGCGCGATCGTCGATCGCGCGTAGGACCGGGTCGGGGATGACGAGGTCGGCACGATGGCGGGTCTCGGCGATGAGGTCGGCGTTGCGTTGGTCTGTGCCCGTCGCCCAGGCCAGTGCCGCTTCGTGGTCCTTGCCGAAGCATTCGTGGCGGGCGATGAGGCGGCGTAGGCGTTCGTCCGTGTCGAGGTCGCAGTACCAGACCTCGTCGAGTTGTCGCCGTACGCGTGGCCAGTGACCGTCGCCGAGCAGGAGGTAGTTCCCTTCGGTGACGATGAGCCGGGCGGCCCGTGGTACGGGGATGCTGCCGGCGATCGGCTGCTCGAGGTCCCGTTCGAACGCGGGCGCGTAGACGACCTCATCCTCGTCCGCGCGGAGCCGGCGGAGCAGCGCGGCGTAACCGGCGACATCGAAGGTATCCGGGGCGCCTTTACGGTCACGCCGCCTCAAGCGATCGAGCTCGACGTCCGCGAGGTGGAAGCCATCCATCGGCACGTGCGCCACCCATTGGCCCGGCTCTGCTCCATCGGGCGGGGTCCGGCGCAACAGCCCGACCAGATGCTCGGCGAAGGTCGTCTTTCCGGCCCCAGGGGGGCCGGCGATCCCCAGGACGACGCGATGGCCGCCCGTCAGGAGCGAACGTGCGCGGGTGGTGAGCTCATCCAGCGTCATCGGAGATCCCCGCCCGCGGCCAGGTGACCGGCGATGAACCCGCGGGCATGCCGTGCCAGGTCCTCACCGTCCGACCAGAGGTTGCGCCAGATCGCCAGATCGTTGGACAGTCCGGCCATCACCACGGCGGAGGAGAAGGACTCGAATGTGATGGGCCCCCGGTAGCCGACGTCGGCCAAGGCGTGGAAGAACGAGGTGAAGTCCAGGTGCCCGGAGCCGAGGTAGCCGCGGTGGTTCTCGCCGATGTGCACGTAGCCGAGCCTGTCTCCGACCTCGTGCACGGGCCGGACTAGGTCGTCCTCCTCGATGTTCATGTGGTAGGTGTCGAGGTGGATGAGCACGTTGTCCTCGCCGATGTCGTCGGCGAGGACGAGCGCGTCGTGGGCGGTGTTGACGACGTTGGTCTCGTAGCGGTTGCAGATCTCGATGCCGAGGGTCATGCCCCGCCGACGGGCGTCCTGCGCGAGCCGGCGCAGGACGGCCACCACGTTGCGGCGGCCCGCGTCGCTGAGCGGCCTGTCGTATTTGCCGAGCGCGCTGTAGAGCGCGCCGGTGAAGTGGGTGCCACCGAGCCGGTCGGTGACGGCGAGGGAGTCCTGCAGTAGTCTCTCGCCGCGTTCGACGACCGCGCCGTCCTCACTTGAGATGTCGGCGTCGAAGGCCAGGCCACGGGAGCAGGCCACGCCCAGGCCCGCGGCCCGTAGGCTCTCACGCGCTGCCTCGACGTCGAGGTTCACCGAGTCGTGCAGCGAGAGCTCGAGCAGGTCGAAACCGGTGGCCTTGGTCTTCTCGATCGCATGGGCCAGCGATGAGGGCGAGGTGTCACCGGCCCAGACGAGGGCGTGCACGCCGATGGGGTTTCGCGTGGTCTGCGCGGTCATACGGGTTGTGTTCCTTCTGGTGGTGGCGGAGTGGGATCAGTGGCTCTTGGCACCGGTGACGAGGGCGACGATCTCCTCGCCCGTCGTGTCGGCCGTACGGCGGCCGCCGACGCAGCGGCCCGCGCGCATGACCCATACCTGCTGGCTGAGCCGCATGACCTGAGCGAAGTCGTGACTGATGAGCAGGATGGCGTGTCCCTCATCGCGGAGTCTGAGGATGAGTTCCTCGACCCGGGCGGTCTCCTGGACGCCAAGGGCCGCCGTCGGCTCGTCCATGATGACCAGCCGGGAGCTGAAGCCGGCCGCCCGGCAGATGGCCACCGCCTGGCGCTGGCCGCCGGACAGCCTCCGCACGCGCGACCGCACCGCGGGGACGTTCACCGCCAGTGTGGACACCATCTCCTGCGCGCGAGCCTGCATGGCCTTGCGATCGAGGATGGCGATCGGACCCAGCCGCCGGACGAGTTCCCGGTTGAGGAACAGGTTCTGCCAGACGGTGAGGTCCTCCACGAGCGCCAGATTCTGGTGGACGGTCTCGATGCCGGCCTCGCGCGCGTCCTCGGGGGACCGGAAGGCGGTCGTACGGCCGTCGAGGGCAACGCGACCTCCGGCGGGCCGGTGGATCCCGGAGATACAGCGGACCAGGGTGGACTTGCCCGCGCCGTTGTCGCCCACCAGGGCGGTGATCTCGCCTTGGCGCAGCGTGAGGGAGACCTCGACGAGCGCGTGGACGTTGCCGAAGGACAGGGAGACGTTCTCGCATTCGAGCAGGACGCCTCCGGCCGTGCCGGCCGGCGTTGGCTGAGCGGTCATCGCTGGAACCTCGTCATGAGTGCGGCCAGCACCACGACGATGCCGACGGCGAGGGGCTGGTAGAACTGGGAGACCCCCAGCAGAGTGAGCCCGTTGACCAGTGCCGTCAGCAGCAGCGCACCGATGACCGGGCCGGTGATGGTGCCGCGCCCGCCGAAGAGGCTGACCCCACCGAGCACGACGGCGGCGACCGAGTTGAGCAGAAACGAGGTGTTGGCCGCGGGCTCGGCGGCGCCGACCCTGGCCACGAGCAGAATCGCGCCCAGTCCGGCCAGGACTCCGGAGATCGTGTAGACGGCGATCTTGATCCGGCGGGTGCTGATGCCCATGGCCGTGGCCGATTCCGGTGCCCCTCCGGTCGCCAGCACGTGTGTGCCGAAGCGGCTGTGAAAAAGCACCACGTGCGCGAGGACGGCGACGACGACGGCGATGATGAACGACCACCCGAAGATCCCCAGGCCGCCGGTGGACAGCCGCAGAAGGAACGGGTCCACGATCGTCACCGGCTTGCCGTTGGACAGGATCAGCGCCAGCCCGGAGGCCGCCGAGAGCGTCCCGAGCGTGACGATGAAGTCGGCGATCTTCCCCCGGGCGATGAGCGTTCCGTTCACCAGGCCGACGACGGTCGAGGCGGCGACGGCGACGACGACGGACAGCGGCAGTCCCCAGCCGCTCGTGTAGGCCTGGCCGAACACGACCGCGCCGAGGGTCATGGTGGAGGCGACCGACAGGTCGATGCCGGCGGTGGTGATCACGAACGTCTGACCGACCGCCAGAATGATCAGAATGGCGGCGGCCACGAGCATCGACTCCACGTTGCCGGTGCTCAGGAATGTGGAGTTCAGGCTCTGGAAGACGACCACGAGGACGACGAGTCCGATGAGGGCCGCCCACTCGGCCCAGAAGCCGATATCCCGTAGTCGCGTGGACCCGGCGTCGCGGCCGGGCACCGCGAGCTGTGCGTCTGCCATTTCCGTCCTTCTTGTCGCGACGACGTCCCGGGGTGTAATGCTCTCGCCCGGGACGCGGGGCCGCACTTACTTGCCGAGTGCCTTGAACGGATCGTCGTACGAACCGAACGGCTTGGGTGTGACGGCCAGGGCCTTGTCGGCGTCGGCCTTGGTGACCAGCTCGACCGGGGCCTTGACGTCCGCGGGCAGCTTTTTGCCCTTGGCCGCGGCCTGGCAGGCCTCGACGCCCATCAGGCCGATCGCGTACGGGTACTGCGCGACGGTGGCGTCGAGAGAACCGCTCTTGACCGCTTGGAGGGCGTCTTTGATGCCGTCGACGCTGATGACCTTCACCTTGCCGGTCTTGCCGGCGTTGGCGATGGCTCGCGCCACACCGAGCCCCATGTCATCGTTGGCGACGAAGAAGCCGCTCAGGCTGGGGTGGGCACGCAGGACGTTGGTCGCCGCAGTGAGCGCGGTCTGCCGATCCCAGTCTGCGGCGACGGTCTGGACGACCTTCAGTTTCGGGCCGATTCCCTGCCCGAATCCCGTGATCCGCGCGCCGCTGGTGACGTCTCCGGCGATGCCGCCGACGACGGCGACGTCGCCCCCGGAGCCGACCATCCGGGCCATCTGCTCGCCGGCCATCTTCCCGGCCTGGACGTTGTCGGTGCCGATGTACGTGGCCGGGGCCGCCTTCGCGCTCTTGGCCGCCTTGGCGTCGATCGGGCTGTCGATGTTGACGATCGTCTTCTTGAGCGCGGCGATCTTGGCGAGCCCCTGCACCAGATTGGTGCCGGAGATCGGGTTGACGATGAAGCAGGAGTAGGGCTGACCGGCGAGACCGTTCAGCTTGTCCGCCTGCCCCGTCGTGTCGGTGATCGCGTTCGCTGCCTGCACAGTCGTCGAGACCCCGCCCGCCCGGGCCTGCTCGTCGATCCCCTGCTTCATGGTCTGGAAGAACGGGTTGTCCAGACCTTTGATCACAGCGGCGACCTTCGCGCCGCCACCCGAACCGCCGGAACCGCTGGAACCGCAGGCCCCAAGCCCCAGTACACCGACGGTCGCAACGGCCGTCACCGCGACGATCCGGCGGCCTGCCGTCTCCTGCACTCGCATCGGAGCGCTCCTTTCGCCTTCAGTGTGACGAACATACGGACACTTTGGGATCCCGACAACCCTCGTTTCGACTTTAGAAGTCGAAACATGCCATACTTTTGTCTCCAGGAGCGCGTCGGTAAGGTGATCACGTGAGCGGAGATAACGTCGCTGCCCTACGAGCGGGGGTCAGTCACGGCGAGGTGTTCAGCCTGTTCCGCGACGTCCGCGGAGGGCTGACGAAAGCCGACGTTATGCGCCTCAGCGGACTGTCCCGTACGGCCGTCAACCAGCGTCTCGACAGCCTGCTCGCGGCGGGACTGCTGGTCCCGGCGCCGGAGGAGGCCCGCACTCGAGGCCGACCGGCCAGCCAGTTCGTCGTCAACCGGGACCGCGGTGTGCTCCTGGTGGCCGACGTCGGCGCGACCGGGCTGCGCGCCGCCCTGTGCGATCTCGGCGGCGCGGTCCGCGCCGAGCGAGCGGCCGACGCCGACGTGACGAGCGGTCCGGAGACCATCCTCACTCTGGTGCACGGGCTTTTCGCGGAGATGCTCAAGGAGACCCAGCACGCCGAAGAGAGCGTGCTCGGCGTGGGCATCGACGTTCCCGGCCCCGTCGACTTCGCCACCGGCCGGGTGGTCAGCCCGCCCATCATGACCGGCTGGGACCGCTACGACATTCCCGGATGGTTCATCCGTCGCTACGACTGCCCGGTCCTGGTCGACAAGGACGTCAACGCGATGGCCGTCGGCGAGCAGCGCCTGCGCTATCCCGATGTGGCGCACCTGCTCATGGTCAAGATCGGTACGGGGGTCGGCACCGGCCTTATCGCCGGCGGTCAGGTCCACCGGGGGGCGGACGGCGCCGCCGGTGATGTCGGTCATATCCAGGTGACCGTCGAAGACGTCACCGAGCCACCGATCTGCCGATGCGGCAACGCGGGCTGTGTCGAGGCCTATGCCGGGGGCTGGGCTCTCGTCCGCGACCTTCAGGACGCCGGCCGTGAGGTGGCGACGGTCAACGACGCCGTACGACTGATCCGCAGCGGCGATCTCGTCGCCGTACGACTCGCCCGGCGCGCGGCCCGCATCCTCGGCGGCGCGATAGCCGACACCGTCAATCTCTTCAACCCGCGCGTCATCGCCATCGGCGGCCAGCTCGCCCACACCGACGAGCAGCTCTTCGCCGGCATCCGCGAGGTGGTCTACCGGCGTTCACTCCCCCTGGCCACCCGCAACCTGCAGATCGTCCGCAGTGAGCTCGACCCCAGCGCCGGCATCCTCGGCCTGGCGGAGCTTCTCGTCGACGGCATCTACACGCCCCAGCGTGTCCAAGAACTGGTGGAACGCGCGGCCGGGTGAATGTCGGGACGGGTCCCGGCTCTTCACGGGATGATGGCGTGGTGCGATCTCGTGGGTGGTGCGTTCGGGTCACTCACAAAGCGGTTCGGGAGGCCTCATGAGCAGTTCGCTGCACGACCGGGACAATTCTGAATCGACGAGGCCGGCCGGAGTGCGTGTCCGCAGGCCTGGGTGGGTCACTACGGGCATTGTTCTCCTCGGAGTGTCCGCGTGCGCCTACGCAGTGAACTACGCGGATGCGACCCATCAGGTCGGTGGGCCGGTGACGTACCCGATCTGGCTGCTTGCATTTGGGTGGTTCGCTCTAAGGGCGGGTGGGGGCCGGCCCAGAGCCCGGATAGCGCTCTTGATCCTTGCCGTGCTGAACTGCGTCCTCAACGTATTCGCCGTTTTCGGACCAGCGAATCTTGTGGTCACGTACATCGTTGCGCTGGTCACGTCCGCCGCCGGCCTGGCGCTTATCTACCTACCGGAGGGCAGCGATGCGTACTTCGCCTGGCGCGGTCGTAGTGGTGGCCGGCCTGCGGCCATGACCGACCGGCAGACAGCGATCGTTCGACAGATGTACGAGCAACGCGACAAGAACGGTAGGCGCGTCAACACGGTCGCCGACATCGCCGCCAACCTCGGAGTGAGCCGCGCGACGATCTACCGTCACCTTGATCCCGAGCAGCGAAGGGAAGCCGAGGGACCGTCGGACCAGCCGTAAAGCCGATGCCATCGTTGCCGCAGGGCGATGTTGAACTGGGCGGGGGTGCCTCAGCCTGAGTGAGCGATGAGCAATCCCGCAGCCGCCACGGCCATGATGGCGACGAAGATGACGACGCCACGCACATCGCTTCGCCTTCTGCCGCCGACGTTGACGAAGGGAACGCCTGGACCACCGTTGCCGTCGACACCGTGGTGGTGATGATGGCCGCCGAACCCGCCGTGGTGGTGACCACCGAACCCGCCGTGATGGCCTCCGCTGTACCCGCCGCCGTCGTGTGACATCGCATGGTCTCCTTCCGGTTTTTCCGATTGGACGCCACGACGATCAGCAAAGTTCACGGTCCCGATCCGACGAATCGGCATGGAGCACATCGTGCCACTCCCCCAGGGCGTCAGCTTCGCTGCCGGGCGAGGTCGTCCAAACGACACAGGTGCAGCGTCGTCCCCGGCTCGGCCGGGAACGAGTGGTCGAGCTGCCACCCCTGTTCGGCGGCGACCCGGAGCACGGCCTGGGCGCCGGCGCCCCGGAAGTGCCAGGTGCTGACGCTGACCCGGCGCAGGATCCGGCCGGCCTCGTCGGCCTGGTAGTTCTTGCGCGGGTCCCGCGCCAGTTCGGTCTTGAACCGCTCAGGGAGGTACTTCCGCAGGTGCGTGAGGTAGGCGTCGGGGTTGCGGCGCAGTTCCAGGGCGCGCAATCGCGGCATGAAGACCCAGGTGAGCAGCGGCATCGCCACCCGGAAGGACAGCGGGCCCCACGGCATGCCGGGTGCGGGCGATGGCCCATAGGGGTGGGGGACTCCGACCTGCTCCGGAGGCGGCATGAGGCGGAAGAAGCACAGCCTGTGCGCCGACTTGGCGCTCGCCCAGTCCACCGACCAGCCTTGCAGGCGGGCCAGGTGCTCGACCTGGGCCGGGCTCAGGCCACGGTAGTAGCGGACGGGCAGGTCCGTGGTGGCCCGTCGGACACCGTTCGGCGGCAGCGTGGCCACACTCCAGCCGCTGTTCTTCTCGCCGCGGGAGAAACGCTCCGTCAGCAAGTCGTCGGTGAACGGCTCCCAGTCGGTGGCGCGACCGCTCCATTCGACGCGGAAGCGCCGCCAGGAGATCGCGGCGTTCGCAAAGCCGAACACGGCCCCCGGCGGGCCGACATTGGCGTTGGAGGTGCTGTCGGCCCAGATCGCCAGGACGGTCAGGCCGACGGCTATCAGCACCCACAGCGGAATGTAGATGAACTGCAGTACGAACTGTGTCACCAATCCGACCCGCGAGCGACGCGGCGCCGGCCCGAGGTCGCGCGCGGGCGCCGACTGAACGGGTGGGCCGGGCATCGACGGCTGATATCTGTTGTCCGGCGGACCGAACCCGCCCTGACCTCGGCGAAGTGCCCGGTTTCCAGGGTCGGAAGGGCCACCGTAACCGCCGGGACCGTCAGGGGGAATGGTCATAGGTCTCCTCACCCGAATGGCGCATCCGCGGTGCGGTACGGTGACACGGCGTCGGAACGAGACGCGGCACGTTCCAGATGCCCGAACGGAGCCTAGTCCTCGGTGGCGTCACGAGCGATTCGGGGTCGGCGCCGGTGGAGAGCCTTCCGGACCACGGACCCGAGTAGGTCCGTCCCGGAAGGGCAGGGCGCAGGGAGAACCACCATGGCCGTACGACCGGCTGGAAACATCCGTACCCGTCGCTCCACCGCCAACTGGCTGTGGTGTCTCGTCTTCGCCGCCATCGCGGTGACACTGCCGACCCTCGCGATCCGCGACGCCCTGCGGCACGCCGAACTGCTCCGACACCACGGCGTCCGGGTCACGGCCGACGTGCTGGGATCTACGGGCAACTCCTGCGACATCACCTTCGTCGACCGGAGCAACGGCACGCCAGAGGTGGAAAAGTTCTCCGGGTGCAAGTACGCACGCATCGGTGAGAAGCTCGCCGTCGTCTACGATCCGCGGCACCCGTCCACGATCGCGTACGCGAACAGCATCGGCGTCATGCGCGAGTACGCGATACGCGCGCCTCTCATGCTGGTATCGCTGGTCGCAGCCGTCGGCGCGGTGGCCATCTTCCGCCGTACCCGCTTACGTCCGTTGATTGATTGATCGTTGGTTGACCGGAGGTCATGAAGGGCCCTTTCCATCCGGCGGGCGAGCCGTCAGTGTGTGATCCATAGCCCCTGAATACATCGGCGGCGCTGGACATCGGAGAGGAAGGCGCCCAAGGCCATGGACACGAGTTGCCCGCAGCACGGAGATACCGCTCACGTGACAAAGGTGAGCTCACTTCCGCGCACTGGCACCACGGACACGAAAGGCACCGTCGACAGCGGCACCGTGCGAGTGACCGGCGGCATGCAGGTCCGCGCATTCGCGGCCAAGACGCGGAGCAGCATCAACGTCACCAGCGAGCGCCGGATCGTGCGCGAGCTCACGCCGGCTCCCGCCACGGGAGGTGCGGCCGGCCAGGCGCTCTGGGCGTTGTTCTACGCCGCCGACGCGGTGATCTCGGTGGTGGTCGCGGCCAAAACGAGTTCGACGACGCGTACGGTCTTCTTTCTCTTAGCGGCGATCTTCGCACTCGCAGCCGTTGTGGCCGTGCGCAGCTTCGTCCTTCACCGGAGCCGCGACAAGCGAGTCGAAGAGGGCCTGCCCAAGGCCCGTCAGGCGTGGAATCTCGGTTACTACTGCGGCCATTGCGACGGAGTGTTCTTCGTCGCATCTCCTGCCGGGTTCGACCTTCCCGTACGCACGCTCATGCCGATCAGTGACTTCCGGCATCACGTGTGGTCCGCAGGGGGATACGGCGATCTCGCCTGAGAGGCGCATTTCGGTGGGTTCGAGGCTCAAGCACTGGATTACCGGAACGGTGAGCCTGACCGTGGCCGCCGCCGTGAACGTGACCACGGGAATGCTCACCCAGCACTGGGCCGCCCGCTGGTCTGCGGCGACGGTCGCGTTCGTGGTGGTCGGGGGTGGGCTGGAAGCATTACTGAAGGGGCAGAACCGCACTTCGGTCGGCCAGCGGATCAGCGGGACGAAGGTCGGAGGTCGTGCGCGCCAGCGGCTGCCCGGCCCGGGTGAGCAGTCCGTGACCGATTCCGAGATTGCCGGGGACCTGGACCAGTCGCAAGGTACGGGCGGCGATGGCGCATAGGCGGCGGCCGGTCCACGTCCACCAGACGGTCCGCGATGCGCGCGTGGGCGGAGACGTCCATCAGGTCGTGAACGTGGCCGCGGAACCGGAGCTGGATGCCGCCGCCGCCCTGCTGGCGGCGAAGGTCCGATCCGAACTGGAGGCCGAGGTAGGGCGCCAGCAGCTCACGCGGCCCCACCCGATCGCCGTACGGTGGTCGGCCACCGGACGACCCGTCCAGGGACCCGAGACGGTGGTCACCCGAAGCGAGACACGGCCGGGCGGTGACGTCACCCAGATCGCCGCGTTGATCCGCAGCCTGCCGCGGCGCCAGCTCGTGGTGCTCGGCGCGCCCGGGTCGGGCAAGAGTGTGCTGGCGCTGCTGCTCGCCCGTGACCTGGTCCGTGACCTCGAGGCGGGTGACCCGGTGCCGGTGCTGCTGACCTTGTCATCCTGGCGACCCAAGGTCGGGCTGCGCGCCTGGATGGCCAAGCGCATCCGGGCCCTCTGCCCTGATCTCGCGGCCGACCACGGCCGCCGCATGGCGGCGCGGCTGATCGAGGAACGACGGGTCATGCCGGTGCTGGACGGCCTGGACGAGCTCCCCGCGCCGCTGCGTGCACCCGCGATCGAGGCCATCGACACCGCTGTGGCGGACGGGGTGCCGCTGCTGGTGACGTGTCGCGGCACCGAGTACGAACGCACCGTGCTGACCAGCGGCCAATACCTCACCCGAGCCGCCGTCGTGGAACTCGAACCGGTCGCGGCGAGCACCGCGGTGACGTTCCTGCGCACGTCATCCCCATCACGGGACGATCAGTGGGAGCCGGTCTTCGAGCGGCTGCTGCGTGAGCCGGACTCACCGCCGGCCCGTGCACTGCGCAGCCCGCTGATGCTGTATCTGGCGCGTACGGCCTACCGGTCGGGAGCGAAGGAGCCGGCCGAACTACTGGACGCGGCGAGGTTCGGCACTCAGGACGCCATCGAGCGTCATCTGCTGGAGATCTACATACCGACCATCTATTCGGAGGCTTCCGGAAGCCGCTACCGGTCCCGCCTGGCCGGGCGATGGCTGGAGTTCATCGCCCTGCGGATGCGCGCCCGGGACACGGTCGACTTCGCCTGGAAGCAGGTGTTCTCCCCGCTCATGGCGCTGCCGTTCTCCCTACCGTGTGGCGGTCTGCTCGGCTGGTTCTTCTACCGGTGCTTCGGTTTGGTGGATGCGATCGCGGCCGTGTGGTTCGGCTGCGGGGTGGTCATCGCCGCCGGCCTGTACACCCTGCTCGTCGACGAGCGCGGCGGGGCGTACGGTGGCCCGAAATCGACGCTGCGTCGGCGCGCGATCGTGACCATCCTGGTGAGCGCCGTCGGCACTGGAATCGTGCGGCTGGCTTCGGCGTACTGGCTGGACGACATGGTCCGGGTGACTCCGCGGGTCGCTCGACATCTCGGCACCGCGGCCGGGTTGGGTTTCGGCTGCGGGATACTGCTCGGCTCGAGCTGGGGCTCGTACGTGATGGCTCGTACCTGGTACGCGTTGACCGGCAGACTCCCCTGGCGGCTGTGGGTCTTTCTCGAGGACGCCCATCGGCTCGGTGTGCTGCGCCTGACCGGTTCGGCATACCGGTTCCGGAACCTTCGCCTACGTGAGCAGCTGAGCGGCGCTTCGTGGTCGGCCGATCCGCCGGACGACGCGGATGCGGAGAACACGGGGCGACCGCAGCGCTGGTGGTGGCCTGTCCTCGTGACGACAGGAGCGATCTCCCTCGCGCTGATCTTCGTCATGTACGTTTCCGTCGGGGGCCGTATCGGAGCCGGACAACTGGAGTATCGCTCCGGCGACAGGCCCGCCAGCCGAGAGCACTTGGTGTGCGGGGTCGGCGGCGGCCCCGACCCCAACGGGCCACAAGGTCCGGGAATATGCCTTCGGGATCTTCCTCTCCGCTGGAGCCTCCCGATCGATTCAACGCTGCACGCGGTACTGAAGCAGGCATGGGGCTTGTCCATCAGGGGTCTGCCGGTCCGATCCCTCTCCGGTGAGTTGAAGACGACCGGGTGCACCGGGGCCTCGGTCCAGGTGACGATGACCGTGAACGGTCTGTCGCTCACGCCGTTCGTCATCGGCGTGGGAACGCACCCCGTCAAGAAGCTGACCCGATTCCCCAGAGACGCGCCCGATAGCGGACTCGTGGAGATGACGCTGCGCAGGCTCGACCAGCGGCCTTGCACCCTCGGCTTCGCCTGGACTCATCCAGGCGTGAAGTACGACCTGTACGAGCACATCAGACGGCGGCTCTCCTGACCAGAGCGGCAACGCCGCACCCACAGGTGATCAAACCGCGTGCGCGCGGGTCCGGATCGTAGGGCCCGTACTGCCCGTACTGCCCGTACTGCCCGCACGCCCGCATCGTGGTAATCACTGACATTCACATTTTGGGCTGACCAAATACGGCCAGGCCGAACGGCATAAATCACGATAATCCTTCGATCGAATGCGCTAGGTTCTTCCCCGTCTCCGTTATTTGACGGAGTCAACTGTTCAGGGAGGACGATCATTCAATGAAGTTGCTTCGAAACGCCGCCGCGACGGTTTGCGCGAGTGCCGCAATCGTCACCTGTATCACTGCTCCGGCGAACGCCATCTCCACGACGGCTCGACAGCAATGGGGGCCGTGGACGGAGGTCGGCTACACGTACAGCATCAAGTGCCGCACATACGTCGACGCCAGCCCCTCCGGAAGCAAGATTTACATCACCGGCGCCGTCTACTGCAATCGCAAAGCAGAAGTCGCCATGGATCTCTCCGCCATTTCAAGCGGCACCAAGAGTAAACTATGCAAGAACGTGACGAAGTCACACTTCTGCTACCTCTCCAGGTGGATCAAGAATCCTCACGGAAAGCAAACGTTCCGCGTCTCCACCACGGCAAATCACATTGGCCACAACATCAAGGCCGCACATATCAAATTCAAAGCCTAGCGTTCTCGCGTTCTTCGACGCCGGTGCCGGCCGGCGGGGCACACCCACCGGTCGGCGTCCCGGGAACGCGCGGGCTCACCTTGCCCTTGATGACCACGGTCGCGGCCGCCGGCGGTGGCCTCGCCCCCTCACTGCGAGGCCCATGGGAGCCAGCACCTGACCGCTCGACACGCTGCGCGGCAGCCAGGGCCGGTGACGTTCCCGATGATGGCATGAGCTCGTTTGACTTGCCTGGCAGGAAAGTAGAGTGTTAGCTTTCCTGCCAGGCAAGTCAAACGTGGAGGAGTCGGAATGGACCACTTCGAGGACGCCCAGGCCGAGCTCGCGGAGATCACCAAACGCCGCAACCAGGCCATCGACGGCGCATCCCGCGGCCGTCACCGCGGCTGGGACGCCACCGGCATGCTCGCGATGATCGCCGGCTTCGCGGCACTGGATCTTCCGGGGCCCCCAGCCCTGCAGTTGAGCCTCTTCGGTGTCGCCGCGGTCGCCGCCCTGGTCTGCTTCACCCGCGCCGGCCAGCGCAGCAAGGCGGTCATGCACCGGTCCCAGGTGACCGGCCGGTTCTGGGCCGTCCTCGGTGGCTTTGCGCTCGTCAGCGGTACCCTCTCCTGCGCCGGGATCCTGCTGGTCGACCGGATCGATCTCCCACTGCGGCACGCCCTTATCGGGGTACTGGTCGTCGTCCTCATCGCGGCCGGCCAACCGCTGTACCGGGCGCTGATGCGCCAGGGGACGGCATGACCGTCCCCGCCGGCTTCGACGAACTGATCCATCCGCCGACCCGGCTGAGCCTGATGGCGCTCCTCGCGGCAACAGAGTGGGCGGAGTTCAGCTTCCTCAAGGAGAGCCTCGAACTGACCGACTCCGCGCTCTCCAAACAGGTCTCGACCCTCGCCCAGGCCGGGTACGCCCAGGTCCGCAAGGAAGGCGCCGGCCGTCGGTCCCGCACCCTGGTCACTCTCACCCCACAAGGGCGGACGGCCTTCGATGGCCACGTCGAGGCCCTGCGGCAAATGGTCAGCCGCGCGCGGTCGGCTTCCGGAAACGACGTCCATCCACAGTAGATCGCAGCGTCATCTTCCACGCCCCGCCCTCTTGGCGGATGAGACTTGGATCGTTGATGCGGGCCCTGTCAGTCGTCGGCGGCCACGATCAGGGTGAGACTGCCGGCGGTCCGGTCGATGAGGATGAGTTCGTGGAAGTCGGTGTTTACTCCACCCCAGTCGTGGAACGCGGTTCGGCCGAGGTTTTTGAGGCCGTAACGGCCAGTGGCCTGCCGGACGGGCTCGAAGACTTCGCGGAAAAGGGTGGCGGCCAGTTGCTCCGGGACCTCCCCGTGCTGGTCGGCCCAGGCGGCGAGCATGGCGGTCGAGGTTGGTCCGTCGACTGGCTCGAAGGCCTCGGGGGTGATGTGTTCCAGCTGGTAGGGGCCGTGGCGAGTCCCTTGTGGGTCGACGCCGCCGCCGGCGTAGTCGTCGCGGAACTGGTCGTGCCGGATGACAGCGGACAGGAGCGTCATGTCATCGACAGCGGGGGAACGCAGGTCGAATCGTTTGCCGTCGACCCAGCGATAGCCGTGGGCGGCGGGATCGTCGAAGGTGTAGTCCCGGAAGTTGATGAAGACCTGGCCGCGGTAGTCAAGGATTTGGGAGGCTGCCATCCGGTGGCCGCGATCTCGGTGTCGAGGGCGGAAGTAGACCTTGAGTTTAGTGGCCAGGGCGCGGTCGGCTCGGGGCACCCCATGACGAATGTCAGCGATTCGGGCGAACCGCTCGGGCGGGTCGAGGGCGGGGCGTCAGGCGTGTTCATTGAAGCGGAAGAACCTTCACCCTCAATGAACACCTCTGACACAAGGTCGTCGGGGGGCCGGGCGATGACGTGCCACCGCGCCGGATCACGACCGCACGAGCCCGCTCCAAGTCGAGGCGGCCGGTCGGCCAGTACGGCGCGAGCGCCCTCGTCACTGCTGAACAGCGCGGTGAGTCGGCTCGGCGCGTACGGTGACGGTCAGGGTGACCGGCGCAGCTCCTAAAGGCCCCAGCCGGTGCCGCCTGGTCTGTACATGTAGAGCTGGCCGGCGGTGTGCGCATCCGCGTTCGGATCGTAACGCCGGTCGTTCCGGTCGGGCAGCCGGGGCAGCTTGAGATCAGGCACCTTGAACTGTGGATCCGGGGTCTGGAACACCTTGCGCAGCGCGGCGTCGAGAATGCCTGCCGGTCCGAGGATCGCGACACGGTCGAGCCCGTCCGCCGGGTTCGCGCGTAGCCGCCGGCGCAGGCGGCCAGCATGGATGATCCGGCCGATCTTCCAGGGCGAGCCAGGCAGTACGCGCTGCTCGCGTAGAGCCTCGGCGATCGCGACGACGGCACCGCTGCCGGCGGCCGCGGCGGTCAGCGCGCCGAGCGGCCTGCCCGCGTCGGAGATCACCGCGAGTACGGCCGATTCGACCTCGTCCCGGGGCTCGCGTCGGACGACTCTAACCCGGTGTAGTGCGCGTGAGATCGCGATCTGCTTGTCGGTTGTGAGCGCGAGTACCGCGACCGTCACCACTCGGGTCGGGCCTCCGCAGATGTAGGCGAGATCGTAGACGCCGAGCTGTGGATGGTCGGCCATGGACAGCGTCCTCACGATAGGTATCTGCGGGATCAGATGATGGGCCGGGCTGCTGCGGTTCCCGTGACACGTCCGGATCACCGGGTGGCCGGTGGATCGAAGAGGACGAACTCGGCGCGTACGGTCTTGCCGGTCGTGGTGGGGTGAAGGGTGACGCGGGCGAGTTCTTCGGCGATCCACAGTCCGAAGTGGCCGACCTCCCCCGGGAGATCCTGGACGGGCAGGTCGGGTGAGGCGTCGGCGACCTCCAGGATGACGGTCGGCTCGGGTTCGGTCCGTACGGTGATGGTGAGGGTGACCGGTGCGGTCCCGTGGGTGAGGGCGTTGGTGACCAGTTCGCTGGTGACCAGGATGGTGTCTTCGATGAGGTCGGTGTCCCAGCCGGTCAGGACGGTGGCGACCAGGGTGCGGGCGGTGATGACGGCGGCGGGGTCTTCGTCCAGGCGGCAGGACCACTGCCGTTGTTCGTTCGGGGTCTGGGTGTCGTTCTCGGTGAACATGGCGTGACCTCCATGAGGTGAAGGCCGCGGCGACCAGGTCGTTGGGGAAGTCCCGGCCGCCACAGCGAGGGTGTGTCAGCGGCCTGGGCAGCCGAGAACCTGGATGATGCGGGCGGCGGCGATGTCGAGGTTGTCGACGTGAGCGATCCGGACCCCGAACGACCAGCGGAACCACCACAGCCCCGCCTGATCCGGACCGACCGTGATGTCGTCATTGAGAGGCGCGGCGGACGGGTTCACCACCCGTACTAACGCGGTCTCTCCGGCCGAGGAGACGACCCGGGCGTACCACCCTTCTCCCCGCAGCCGCTCCGCGAGCGCTTCCAGGTAGTGGATCCGATCACCCGGTTGAAGATCTGCTCGGGCGTGCTTGCCCGAGACACCGCTTTCAGCCATTTGACACCACTCTGTAGTTGCATCATGACAGTATGTGTTCGGTCGCACGCTAGACCAAGAACCGTGATCTCACAAGTGAAGGGACCACAATGAGCGCGTCACTCGTCCTACGGCGTCGGCTGGCCGGCGAACTGCGAGCCCTCCGTCTGCAGGCCGGCCTCTCGCAGGAGGCCGTCGCGGAGTACCTGGACGCCTCCGCCTACAAGATCGTCCGAATCGAGAACGCGCAGAGTTCGATCGGCATAAGCGACCTACGCCAACTCCTGGCGCTGTACAAGGTCGACGCGGAGACCCGTGACCGGCTCATCGACCTGGGGCGCAACGCCCGCAAACGCGGCGGTTGGTGGTCCTCCTACCGCGACGTCCTCCCCGGCCCGTACGTCCAACTCGAGGCCGAAGCATCACTTATCCGCAACTACCAGCCGAGCATCGTGCCCGGTTTGCTTCAGACAGCGGAGTACACCAGGGCCGTCATCCTCGCGTCCAACCACACGATCACGCCAGAGGAGATAGACAGGCGGATCACCGTACGGATGAAGCGGCAAGAACGGCTTCGGGATACCGAGGCTCCTCTCGAACTTCATGCACTCGTGGATGAGGCGGCACTGCATCGACCTGGGGGAGACGGCGAGGCGATGACGGCGCAACTGGAGGCGTTGATCGATGCGGCCACGCTGCCCAGCGTCGACCTGCGAATCCTTCCGTACGTTGCCGGGATCCACGCCGGAATCGGTTACCCGTACGTCATACTCACGTTCCCTGAACCGGCCGATCCGGACGTGGTCTTCTGTGAAGGCCATGCTGGCGAGCGGTACTTCCATGACGCGCAGGAGGTGGCCGGCTTCCGCGCGGATTTCTTGAGCACGGCCAAGGTCTCCTTGGACCGGGACGCCTCCGTTACTCTGATCAAGAGGACAATCAGGGAGATACGGACATGAAGCCTGACATCTCACGGCTTGAATGGCGCAGGAGTGGTAAGTCCGACACTAAAGGTGACCAGTGCGTCGAGGTCGCCGTCCTGACGCAGAGCGTCAGGGTGGCTAGGTAGTCCCTAAGTATCGAGGCTCGGACAACGCCCGCATTGACGATCTGTTCGGTGCTGCGGTTACCTAGTGCCCACATTGTCCAAGAGGGTTCGCGTGCAAGGCGGGAAGGACGAAGGGCGTGGGCATCGACCGCACCAGCGGCAACGCCGACGAGCCCGACAACGTTGACGAGGGCGGCGACCCTCCTAGTCAGCCTGAGCACCGCCCGCCATCTGACCGGTCAGGTGAGCCGGGACGTCCCTACAGTGCCGACGCTCACCGAGCGGCGATAAACGCAAGCGGCAAGCCCGTCGAGTCGGCCGCCGAGGCAACCGATGAGAGCAACGGCGCCAATGACGGTCCGAGCACCGCGGAGACGGCGCAGGAGCGTGAGCAAGGTAGCGAGGGTCGGGGCAGTCCTTCCCGGGACGGCTCGAAAGAGTCGGACGGCACAGGCGCGATGCCAGACAGCGACCACCGACAGGATGACGCGCACAAACCCCCGGACACGGGAACGCATGCGTCTCCGTTGGAACAGAAGCCATCTAGCGGCGACTTTTCGAACCTGGCCGAGGAGTTGGACGCCCGCGCTAAGAGCCGGGAGCTCAGCCAGCAGGATAACGGTGCTATCAAAGATTCGGCCTCCGCGTCCGGGCCCAAGCACGAACTTGCTTCGTCAAAGCTAGACGATGAGTCAATTAAGAAGCAGATCGACCCATTCGCTCCGGACCGTGACAAGGCCGAGGGGCGGAAGGACTCATCCCAGCAGGCTGCCAGGGATAAAGACGCTGAGTGGACTGACGGCGTAGACAGCTTCAATGATCTGCCCGCCGGCGACAAGCTGGCCGACGCAGACGACGGTGAAAAACCCAAGGGCAAGAACTTCCGCGCGAGCCTCTTCGAGCACTACGACGACGCAGAAGATGCGGTCAAGGAGTACACCAGTACGACGGCCGACTTTTTCGGTCCACGCCCCACAGGCCATGCTGAGACGCAGGTCGATAGCGGCCCCGTAGCATCCGATGCCCAGCACTCTGGGATCGATCCCGGAAGTGCGGCGTCATCGCTACTTGCCCTAGGTATAGTCGGTACCGAGTTGTTCCGCTGGGGTCGAGAGAAGATCAAGGAGAGGAACGATAATGAAGGTTACGGCTGATCAGGTGGCGGCGTTGCGCGCCGTCTTGACAGGCGACTTGGACACTCATGAGCGAGTGTACGAGCGACTTGACCCAACGATGCGTCAGGGCTATCTCGCTCTTGTCACTGCAGCATTCTTTAGGGCGGCGGAGCAGAAATTCAAGGACGGCAACAGGTCCGAGGTCGTCGAATTTGTCGAAAAGGCGCGGGCGAGGTCTGACCGGCTAGCTGAATCCATCGACCCCCAGGTCGCCGAGCATCTCCTCATGGCCGTGTCTACTGGCGATGACATCGATGATGTCGCTCCCGAGATAAGGGGCCGCCATTTCATCCTTCTTCTCACAGGACTTATCGTTGACGCTAGTCTCACAGGTCAGGCGCTAGACGACTTCCTAGGCGATGCCCGTGAGCTCGCCGATGAATGGCTCACCGGAGACAATTGAGCACACTCAGGTAGCCGCTCCTAAAAATTACGGCAGAACCGGCACACCAAGCCGATTGAACATGCGACATGTATGAGGATTTGCAGGGCTACTGCGAGCACATCGCCGACTTCGTCGGTTCGCTGAGCGAGCATCCGGACGCCGTCCGAGGTGTCGCCTACCTCCACAACGCGGCCGATCTCGACGTCTGGGACCTCTTCGAGCTGTCCACCACCGAGCGCACCCGGCTGTTCACCAAGACCCGCCGGGGCTCGTTCCTCGACTACCTGCGCGCGCAGTTCGTCCCTCGGCCCGTCGGCCCAGTCCGCCTCCGGAGCGACGGACACCATCATCAAGGCCCTCGGCGACCTCCTTACGTCACCGGGACGCGAGGAGAGCCGGTGAAGGGATCGGTGCCATGGTGACCGGCGGGCCTCCCGCCGGGTGGTATCCGGATCCGGGCGGGCAGCCGTTCGAGCGTTTCTGGGACGGCCGGGTCTGGACCGCCGGCACTCGTGCCGCGTCGGCCGGCCAGGCTCCCGCCGCTCCCGTACATCCGGTGCGGCCGCAGGACGGCCGGCCGGCCGCGTACGGACCGGGTGTGACCGTACCGCCCCGGCCGTCCGCCCCCGGCCGTGCCGTGGTGCCGCACTCTGGCGGTCTGCCACCGAGCGGTTCGATCGAGCGTGGCCCGGCCCGGCCGACACGATCGAACCTGGTGTCGGTCACGGTCAGCGTCCTGATGCTGATACCCGCGGCGGTCGGCGCGCTGGCGATCGTCGCGCCGATCGCGTACGGGCTGCACCTCGTCTGGCCGGTCTGGGGCGCCTTGGCGCCGTTCGCCGCCTGGGTGCTCGGTGCGGTGGTGGCGACCTGGTCGCGGGAGACGATCCAGCGCGCCTGGTACGGCTACCGTGATCCGGCCGCCGAGGAGCACCGCCGTCTCGCCGAGCCGTCACGCCGCGCGCTGCAGCGGCTGGGAGTCACGGCCGGGCGGTACCGGCTGATGATCGCCGAGTCGGATGGCGTGAACGCGCCCGCCGTCACCGGCCGGACCGTCGTCATGACGTCCTACGCGGTGAACACACTGCCGGCCGACCGGATGGAGGCGGTGCTGGTCCACGAACTCGGCCACCACCTCGGCCTGCACGCCGTTCCTGTGGTCTGCTACACGCTTCTGACCCTGCCGGTACGGGCGCTGTGGTGGCTGCTCGCCCGGATCTGGCAGCCCGTACGCCGCATGTGGGCGATCGCGAAACGGTGGCACACGCCGTTCGGATTCCTGGTGTCGTCCGTCTTCACCGTCGCCGTGGCGCTGCTCGTCGTGGTCTTGGCGATCCCCGTCGGCATCGCCTTCGTCGGTGCCACCCTGGCACGCCCGTCCACCGACCGTACGGAGTTCCTGGCCGACGCGGCCGTAGTGGACGCCGGGCTCGGCCCGCAGCTCCTGGCAGCGTTGGAGACCGCGATCGAGGCGGGTCATACCGGCACCGACCGGGTCACGCGGCTGCTCTCCGTCCAGCCCCTCGTCATACGCCGCGCGCAGCGTCTGCGAAGAACCCTCGCCACGTGACGCGATGCGCGCCGGTCCGGCGGCCGGGCTCGCTACCGTACCCATATGAACACGTCGTCGACGCAGCGTGATCGCGAGAAGGCCCGGAAGCACGCCCAGGACCTCGAACGGGATCTCGCCGTGTACCCGGACGAACGCGACGAGATCCTGCTGGAGATGGCGGGGCAGTGGGCCGACGCCGGCGAGACCGATAGAGCGCTGCGGATCTACGACAAGATCGCCGCGACGGCGGCAGAGGAGGACGACGCCCAGTACGCCATCGTCGAGAAGATCCACGTGCTGGATGAAGTCGACCGTCAGGACGAGGCGCGGGCCGAGATCGCGCGTCTTGAGAAGAGACGGCCCCTCCCCGGCCCCGCGTCGCTGATGGCGGAGTTCTTCGAAGCCCAGGGACAGCTGGAGAAGGCTCTCACCTGGTACAACGTGGCGTGCCGAGACTTCTTCTCCGAGGCGGGCGACGAGGACGAGCCGGAGATCGGCTCCTTCGACCTCGAGTTGGCCGGACGCGCCCGCGTACGAAAGGCCCTCGGGCTGCCACCCGACGAATTCGATCGGCTTGCCGTCGACGGTAACGCCGACATGACGAAGGCGCTGAACCGCGTCGCACAACGTGGCGGGCCGTCCCATGCCCCCTCCACCGGAGTCGGGTCGTTCTTCGTCCGCTCCGATGTGAAGCGCGCCTTCGCCGAAGGTCTCGTGCACGTGGACGACCCCGAAGACGACGACGTGACGTCCTACTTCCGCCGCGTGGAACGCGGATGGCGCGAGACCTGCCACGAAGGCGGCGTCACCAATCTCGTGATCCTCCCGACGACCGTCGACGACCTCCTGCGATACGGCGACGAGCACGGACGCGACCCGAAAGACCAGCAGACCCGCATGGAGTACCTCCAGGACCGGGTGGAGGAAGAAGCCTCCACCCTCCACTGGCCGCCGGAGCGCAACCAGCCCTGCTGGTGCGATTCCGGGCGCAAGTACAAGAAGTGCTGCGGGTCACCGGCCAATCGATGACCACCCCCAAAGAGCGGAGATTTGGGGAGGTAGCTCCAGGAGTGATGAAAAGCGCGATGGGCCGCGTTAGCATATGGAGCGGCATGCAGCGGTAGCGATCGTTCCTACGGAGGCTCGATGGACGACGACCGGCCGGTCGCACCTCCCTGGTCCTCGGGCACGGCCATGGGATGTCCCGTCGGGCCGGCCGTGCAGGCGTGGATCGAGACGTCGATGCGGTGGTTCGCCGATGAGTTCGGAGATGAAGCGGCGCTCCGCGACGTGGCGCTGCCGGCGCGCGACTTCTTTCCCGAGCCGTACACCGCCTCCCCGGAGCAGATCGAGGCACTGCTGTTCCGCGTCCGCGACCTGATGGCGGTCGACCCTTCACAGGAGCTCTTCCTTCGCCTGTTCGACGAGTCGGAGGGCGACGGTCGGCGGCGTGCGGTCGGTCACTACCACGAGGAGGACGGCCGGGCCGTCATCGGCCTTGACGTCCGTGAGGCCGCCGATCCCGCGTTCCTGACGGCGATCATCGCGCACGAGCTCTGCCACGTACGGCTGCTCGGCGAGCGTCGTATCTCGGCCGCCCGCCGCGACCAGGAACGCCTAACCGACCTCCTGACGGTCTTCCTCGGCTTCGGGATCTTCACGACCAACGCCGCCCTGCACTTCGCGGAGGCCGACCGCGGCTGGTCCGTCCGCCCGCGCGGCTACCTGAACGAGCGCTCCCTCAACGGCGCCCGGAACGACGGCTACGGAAGACTCGGATACCTCACCGAGGCCGAGTTCGGTTACGCCCTGGCGTGCTACTGCCGGCTGCGCGGCGAGGACGATCCCTCCTGGGCCGCCCACCTCGACCCGGGGCCACGTGACTTCCTGCAGCAGGGCTTGGCCTACCTGGCGCGGGCGGGATCCGGCGACCTCCCGACTCTCCGTACGGTCGCGGGCCGGACGTCGATCTCGATCGTGCCATCGTCCCGATCGCGCGCTTCGAACTTCCGCCTCTTCGCCCTGCCAGGAGACGAGAAACGACTACTCCCCCGGCCGACCTGGATCGATCAGCCACATTGACGTCGGCGTTGACGCGCCAAGCCCGGCAAGTCGGTCATCGACCCGTCAACAACGGCGGCAACATGACCACGATGGCGGCAAAGTCGCCGCGACGGTCGCTTGGCCGGATTCCCGTTCACGGGTTATCCGTTTCCGTGGCCGAACAGGGGTGGCGGGCCTGGTCGGTCGTCGTCTCCCGTACCGGGTGGGCGGCTGCCGGGAGGTGGCGGGTTCTGGCGAGACGGGTCTCTGAGTGATCGGGTGGTGCGCGGCATGACCTGGCCTGGCCGCCAGTCCTGATCCTCCGACGGGGGCTGGGGGCCGGTCTGGTAGCCGGGCGGCGGGCCGGGGGCGTACGGCAGTGGCTCGCGTGGGGGTTCGACGGCCGACGGTGTGGCCCAGCCCGGCGGGCCGGGCACGGCCGAGGGCTGCCGGGGTGGTGGGTCGGGCAGGGGGGTGGTGGTGACGCGGTCGAGGGTGACGATGGCCGGGTCGCATTCGACCGGAGTGAGTTTCCGGCCGCCTTCGTGGCGGGTCTCGACGAGCAGGAGGGCGTGGTCGGGCAGGTGCTGCAGGGTGACCGGTTCGACCGCGTACTCGTACACCCGTTGGGTGGTGTCCGCGTCGCTCCAGTTCGTGCCGGCCGCGTAGGAGTAGGCGCTGGACCAGTTCCGGGACACCGAGCGGCTCTCCCCGTGCGTGTCGGTCTCACTGGTGCCGCCGCCCCGCGTACGCGAGTCGCCGGTGTTCGTCGAGCGGTCGGCGAAGAAGCCGAACGGGCCGCCGCCGGATCGCGTGACGCCCGACGATCGGGTCGTGCCCCAGTTGGTGGACGTGCCGATCGAGGTGGACAGGCTGATGGTGTCGGAGTCGCCTTCGCCTTCGGTGTCGGACTCGGTGTGGGATTCGTTGCCGCCGACGTTCTTGGTGATCTGGGACAGCACGAACCTGTAGTCGCGGCCGATGAAGTCGGCGGCGCGCGTGGCGTCCTCGTGATTGCCGAGCCGCATGAACGCGACCGCTCCGCCCCCGATCATCTCCCCTCCGGTCTCGCGGAGCCGCCGGTACAGGAACGTCAGCGGGATGCCACGGCGTTCGCACGCGTCGGACAGGCGTTCGAGGTGACGGCGGGCCAACTCGTCGGCGCCGGCCACCAACACGGACGGACGCGGGCTGCCGGACGCTGCGACGCGGTGGGTGACCCACTGCACGATCAGGTCGGTGAGCAGTTCCGAGCGGACATTGCGGGCGTTGCTGTCCAGCGCGATGCACGTCAGGTAGCCGGAGTTGCGGCGTTCGGGCTGCGTGCCGAGCTGTTCGAGCGGGTGGACATACGACTCGATGCGGGACAGGTTCGCGTGCGCCTGACGGCGGTACTCCACGCTGAACAACTCGTTGGCGATGCGGCGCCGCTCATCCCGCTCCAGGGCCGCCGAGTCGTCGGGCTCGCCCATGAGGGCACGCAGCGCCGCGCCGATGCGGGCGAGGGAGACGTCGTCACCCAGCGCCTCACAGATCTTCATGAGGATCCGGTCGTCCATGGCCCGATCGGCGCGCGCGGCGTCCGGTGATCCTCCGTACATCGACTCGACGATCGCGTCCACCAGGTCTTGCGGCTCCAGGCCGGACAGCAGCGTCGAGGCGGCGAGTTGCGCCGGTAGAAGCTGGGCGTCGACGTCGATGCCGGCGGCCCGGGACAGCGTGGCGAGTTCGCCGCAGACCATCTCGCGCGACAGGTCGATGACCAGCAGCGGCCCGGTGTACAGCGCCGAGCTGCCGTACGTGGTCAGCAGAGCCTCCCAGCTCCACAGCGTGCCGCCGAACACGTCCAGCCGTGTGCGGGCCAGCGGACGCGGCACGGCGCCCCATTCGGGACGGGTGTTCGCCTGGTAGTGCTCGGTGCTCTCATGCCGATGTCTACGGGCCTGCCAGTCGCGCATCGCCGCCCCGTACGTCTCCTCGGCACGGCGGCGGGCCGTCTCGTACGCGTCTCGGGCGTTGCGCCGGGCGGTGGCCGCGATCCCGGTGAGCACGACGCCGGGCACCAGACAGATCAGGGCCAGCACGAACGACCCGAGAGGGATCGACGTCTTGCCCCACTCGTGGTCGTTGACGGAGTAGGCGGAGAACAACGCGAGGATGACGAAGCCCGTGACGCTCAGCGGAAGGGCGCGCCGACGACGCCGGTCGAGGACCTCCCGTGTGGCGGTGACCTGCTGATTCAGGTACTGAGGCAGCTGCTCCGCCGGTGGCGGCGGCTCGGTGAACTGGACGGAGTACGCCCGGCGGTCACGGAAGATCCAGCCCAGCCGCGGGTCCGGAGAGAACAGCAACGAGCGCCGTTCCAGTAGCGACTGACGATCGACGGGCTCGACAGTCATACCCCTGAAACCCCCGTGCCTCCACAACATCCCGGTCTTGACAACATGTCTGACCGCCCCGAAAGAACTACCCAAGCAGAGCGATAGCGGACTTGTCACTACTTCTGGTTGGAACCGCTGCTTCCAATTGGGCAACGCCCTCAATAGCCTGACCCACGGTCGCTGCGCACGGCAACCGCGTCACAGGGGCACGTTGTCGAGGAAGAATGTGGATGGTCAGCTCGTGGTGGGTGAAGGGACCAGCCTGACCGATGGCCGCTGATCGCAGTATGGAGACTGACGGCGACACCGAGATCGCCGAGGAGACCGCAGTCACCGACCGGCGGCCTCCGCCCGATCGACCCGGCGCGGAAGGTTTCCCCAGTCGCGCCGAGAGCCGGGCCGGTGCGGCTGCAGCCAACGAGACCGCGCGCGATCAAAACGACGCGAGCCCGGCCGGTACGAAAACCGGCCGACCGGCCGACGACAGCGCCGGAGAAGCGGATCCCAGCGCCCTTGACGATGAACCGTCCTCGTCTGAGGAACCCGACGCGACCGGGGACACCGAGTCCGCTGAATCGGAACGTGGCGAAGATCGTGATGATCAGCCCTCGGTTGCGGATACGGTGCGGCCGGAAGGCGATGATCCTGCCGCCGAGGAAGCAACTCCGCAGAGCGGAGCCGAGGATGCCGACATATCCGAAGGCGATGCGGGCGAGGGGCCGAGCGATGCCCCGGGCCAGGTGGATGACCACCGTGAAGGCTTGGCCGACAAAAGAGGCCTTGGTGAATTCCTCGGAGCTCTCGACCGCGAGAAGACTCCTGAGGTCAAAGAAGCCCCCGGAGATAAGTCCGAGAAGATCGTCGAACCGGCGAAACAGCCCAAGGATGCGCAGGCTGGCACGATCTTCCAACCGACGGACAGAGGCGAGCGACGTGAGCCGCTGGACGACCGCACGTACGCCGAGCACACCCGTCACGTCGAATCGACGGTGAGCGAGGCGCTTGAGCAGGGCGAATCGACGGACGTCAAGCACACGATTAATCCAGAACGCACGGCCTGGAACCCGGATCGTATCGAGGTCCATCAGCAGATCGTTGACGAGTTGTATTCGGCGGCTGCCGACGTGCCGAACGATGGTCAAGCGATCATCGCGGGCGGGCTTGGCGGTGCCGGCAAGTCCACTACTTTGGAGGATCACGCCGGTATCGATTGCTCGAAATTCCTTACGATCAACCCCGACGACATCAAGGAGTCTTTGGGAAAGCGAGGGATGATACCGACGGTTGGAGGGCTTGCTCCGATGGAGTGTTCCGCACTTGTCCATGAGGAATCTTCGCAGGTCGCGGGACTACTTGCCGGTAGGGCATATGCTGATCGAAAGAATATGATCTGGGATATCACAATGTCGTCCAAGTCCTCTGCCGCCAAGCGGATCCAGCAATTGCGCGACGCCGACTACAGCAACGTCGAAGGGGTTTTTGTTCACATCCCTGTGGACAAGAGTATCGAGCGGGCAGAGGCACGCCATCGCCACAGCCTGGAGGATTACCGTAACGGCGAAGGGCTTGGCGGCAGGTTCGTTCCGCCGGACGTCATCCGCGCCAACGCCGACCCCACATGGGGCAGCGTGAATCGCGGCGTGTTCGAAGAATTGAAACCACAGTTCGACAGATGGAGGATCTACGATAACTCCGTCGACGGCCGCGATCCTATGCTGCTGGAGTCAAGCGACAGCTCAGAAGGGAACAAAGATGAGTGAGGTAACGGAACTGCTCGCTGAGCTCCGTAATGGCTCCATGAGCTTGGAGGAGGTCGCCGAAAGGTTCCGGCAACGTCAATGGCCGCACCGTCAAGTGGCGTCCCCCGCCGACGCACGGGAAGCGTTCGCGCTGGAAGAACAAGATCCGGAACCCTTCCTGGAAGGATCGTTCGATGAGGTGGCGGTGGCCTACATACGCCATGAGCTGACCAAGGAGCAGTACGCCGCTCTCGCCAACGCGGTCGCCGAGAGCCAGCAACAGCGTCCGGGTTCCTGAACGGACCGTCGGGATACGGGTACACGGGGATGCTGAATGCGGATAGATCTGCACAGCCATAGCGACGCGTCCGATGGAACGGAGCCGCCGGCCGAGGTCGTGCGGCGGGCCGGTGAGGCCAGTCTGGATGTGCTGGCCTTGACCGACCACGACACGGTCGCCGGCCTGTCGGCCGCGGCGGCGGCGCTGCCGGCTGGCTTGACGCTCGTGCCCGGCATGGAGCTCTCCTGCCGACGTGAGGGCATGAGCATTCATCTGCTCGCCTATCTGTTCGACCCGGCCGATCCGGAGCTTGCGGCGGAGTGTGAGCGGATCAGGGAGGCGCGGGAGCGTCGAGGGCGGCAGGTCGTCGAACGCCTCGTCGAGCTCGGTGTTCCGCTCACCTGGGAGCAGGTGGCCACGCTGGCCGGTGATGGCGTCGTCGGACGGCCGCACATCGCCCGGGCCATGGTCGACGCCGGAGTGATCAGCGAGCCTGTGCAGGCGTTCACCACCGAGTGGCTGGCTCCGGGCGGCCGCGCGTATGTGAGTCGCTATGCCCTGGATCCGATGGCGGCGGTCCGACTCGTGCGTGCCGCGGGCGGAGCGCCCGTCCTGGCCCACCCCAAGGCATCGAAGCGTGGGCGTGTCATCCGCGACGAATGGATCGCCGAGCTGGCCGACGCCGGACTCTTCGGCGTCGAGGTCGACCACACCGATCATGACGAGGCGGCGCGTGATCACTTGCGCGACCTCGCCGTCGATCTCGACTTGGCCGTGACCGGCTCGAGCGATGACCACGGACGGCTCACCGGCCATCGCCTGGGCTGTCACACCACCTCGCCCGAGGTCTACGCACGGCTTGTCGCCACGGCAACCGGGGCGGCACCGGCCAGCGGGGCCGGTGAATGAGCGATGGCGGCATCGGTGTGGGAGCGGGCGCGGACGATGTCGGCGTGTCGGTTGGTCGAGGTGCCGCGGCGCCGGCTCACCGACGAGACCGAGTCGGGCGGACGGGACGAAGGGCGTGATCAGCGGCTGGCGGCGCTCGTGTCCGCGTACCACGGCAGCGGAGCGGTGCTCGTCGGCTGGCGGCGGGCGAGCGCTGGTGGGCCCGTGGAGGTGTACGTCGGCGGCGAGAGCCTGATCACCGAGGACGGCTCCGGCGGCGCGGCGGTGAACCTGCCGGTGGGCGGACGCGGCCGGATGCTGCGACCGGGTGCCGTCGCCGACGTGATGGGCGATCTGCCGTGTTGGACGCGGATCGGCGGCATCACCGACGGCCTGCTCACCGACGATCAGCCGGACGCGGCGCAGGGCGCGCGGCCGTCGCTGGAGGACTGTCTCCTCAGCGTGTGGACGCAGCCGTTCGCCTGGCTGCTACTGGCCGAGCCCGTCCCCGCAGCCGAAGCCGGTCGGCTGGCCGATGAGGTCGCCGACGGCGCGTACACGGCTCAGTCGATGGCCGAGCGCTCGCCGGAGAACGCCGTGGAGGCGGCCCGGCTCGAGCGTCGCCATCGCGAACTCCGCCAGGCCGCGACGAGCGGGCTGTGGCGCGTGCATCTCCTGGCCGGTGGCACCGCTCCCGAGGCGGCGGCCCGGGTGGCCGCGCTCGTCTGCGCGTCGGCGGACCTGGACGGCCTGCCGTACGCCCTCGCGCCACTGCCCGACGGGGACGGCACCAAGGTGGGCGCGGCGTGGCCGTTCGAGGCCGGGTCCCGGCTGGTCGCGGCGCTGGCCCGGCCGCCGGTACGGGAGGTGCCGGGAGTCCGGTTCGCCGTACGGCCGGAGTTCGACGTCACTCCCGAGACGGCCTCCGGTGGTGTGCCGCTCGGCCGGGTCCTGGACCGCAACCGCGCCGATGTCGGGACGCTGTCGGTGCCCTTGGAGAGCCTGAACCGGCACACCTTCGTGTGCGGCGCCACCGGTGCGGGCAAGTCCCAGACCGTACGCGGGCTGCTGGAGTCGGCGACCCGGGCCGGGCTGCCGTGGCTGGTGGTCGAACCGGCCAAGGCCGAATACCGGCTGATGGCCGCTCGCCTGCCCGACGCCGAGGTCATCGCGATCCGGCCCGGCGACGTGGACGCCATCGCCGCGGGCATCAATCCGCTCGAGCCGGCCACAGATCCGAACGGGCGGGCGTTTCCGCTGCAGACCCACGCCGACCTCGTACGGGCGCTGTTCCTGGCGGCGTTCGAGTCCGACGAGCCGTTCCCTCAGGTGCTGTCGGCCGCGTTGACCCGCTGCTACGAACAGCTCGGCTGGGACCTGGCGCTCGGCGAGCCCCGGACGCCCGGGACCGCGCCGCGCTACCCGACCCTGGCGGACCTGCAGGCCGCCGCGGAGGACGTGGTCACCGAGATCGGGTACGGCAAGGAGATCACCGACAACGTCCGCGGGTTCATCCGCGTCCGGCTGTCCAGTCTCCGGCTGGGCACGACCGGCCGGTTCTTCGAAGGCGGCCACCCGATCGACTTCGAGCGCCTGCTCTCTCGCAACGTCGTCTTCGAGATCGAGGACGTGGGTGACGACCGCGACAAGGCGTTCCTCATGGGGACCGTGCTCGTCCGCCTGGTGGAGTACCTGCGGATGCGGCAACGCGCGGGCGGCGGTGTCGCGACCGGCCTGTCGCACCTGAGCGTGTTCGAAGAGGCCCACCGGCTGCTGCGCAAGAGTGAGGAGTCCGGGCCGGCCGCGCACGCGGTGGAGATGTTCGCCGGGCTGCTGGCGGAGATCCGCGCGTACGGCGAGGGTCTGATCGTGGCCGAGCAGATCCCGTCCAAGCTCGTGCCGGACGTCATCAAGAACACCGCCGTGAAGATCGTGCACCGGCTGCCCGCCAAGGACGACCGGGACGCCGTCGGCGCGACCATGAACATCACCGACGCCCAATCCCAGTTCCTGGTCACTCTCCGGCCGGGTGAGGGCGCGGTGTTCAGCGACGGCATGGACTATCCGCACCTGGTCCGCATGCCCGACGGGACGGGAACAGAGAGCACCCGCACGGCCGTCGTCGCCTCCCCCGCCGCACTCGTCACCTCCCGCAGCGGCACCTGCGGCATTGACTGCCGTACCGCGCCTTGCACGCTGCGGGAGATGCGCACCGCCCAGCGCGTCCTCACCGACCACCCGCCTGTGGTGTTGTGGGCCGAGCTGACCGCCGCCGCGCATCTGACCGGCTGGGGCTCCCCCGTCCCCGGAGCGGCGGTCCTGGACTCCCTTCGGGCGCTGCCGGACCGGCGCCGTGACTGCACCCTCTCCCACGCCGTCGACGCCGCCGTGGCCTCCCGTGCGTCGGTCATCGCCACGAACGGCGACCCGGGCCGGTTCGCCGACCACCTCATCACCGTGCTCCGCGGCCGGCTGGACGGCGGACGGGTGTGCACCGGCGAAGAGCCACAGTGGTTCGCCGCCCCGTACCGATGGTGCCTCGTCCTGGAGGAGCTCCAGGCGGCCCACCGCCGTACGCCCGATGCCGGCCGGCATCCCGGGAGCGGCGGCTGGGAGCAGGTCTACGGGCGACCGATTCCCGGGGACGGCATCGCCGACCAGCTCGAGCACGTGTCCCGTTGGTGGGACCGCGACCAGCGTGACGTCGCCGGCCGCGACGCCGCCCTGTGGGGCACCGCCACGCCCTCGGCGATCGAGAGCGCGGTCGGTGCCCGCCGGGCCGACGACGACTGGGCCGAACGCCTCACCGAGGCCGTGGCCGACTTTACGAACATCGGCGGTCTCATCCGCTTCTACGCACCGCCCGCCGAATGACCGTCGGCGACGGTCGTCCGGGCCGTGCCGCTCGCCCGGCCTACCGCAGACCGCCTCCGCCGCGGTTCAGGAGGACCGGGTCCAGAGGTCGCCCTTGGCGTTCTTGTTGCACTTGACCACGAGCAGGTAGGGATCGTGGTTGAGGGCGAGGCACTTCTTCGTCTTCACGTTCTTCAGCGACATTTTGTTCTTAGCGAGCCTGACCCACTGCCACTGCTGCGTCTTGTCGCTGTAGCTGCACTTCTTCGAGATGACGAACTGGCTGTTCCTGAGGGCCAGGCAGTTGCCGGGGCTGATCAGGCTGTGCAGCGTCTTGTTGTTGTCGAGGATCCAGAGCTGGTGCTTGATGTCCTTGTGGCCTCGGCCGTGGCACGCGACCCGGCGGACGGCCTGGTTGCCCGCGTTCGTCTTCGTGTCCAGGCACTTGCCCGATGCCACGCTCTTGTACTGATAAGAAGCCGTCTGCGCGTGAACGTCGGAGGCGGGAGCGGCCGACGCGGCGGAGGCCGCGCCGACCAGGGTCGTCCCGGCCGCGGCCAGAGCGAAGGTCACCTGCTTGAGATTCACTCGATTTCCCTTCGGGGGCGTCCGGAGGCTCACGTCCACCAGGACCATGATCGTTTCGCGGGAGAGTAACCGCGGCGCCCGCGCGAAGGGTGCTTTTACCGTGAAAATGGGACTCTGGCCCTATGCGGGTCCGATGCAACACAGACCCCTGCCTCACTCCGGTCGCACGTGACCACGAGCAGGTAGGACCAGACGTCCGGCTTCGCCGGGGAGAATCTCGCCGACCGGGTCGATCTTCAGGCGATGCGGGTCGGGCAGTACGGTGGAGGCTTCGAAGGCCGATGCGCGGCCTGGCTCGGGAGTGATCGGGTGGCTTACCGGTGCGGGTCGCCGCGGGTGGTGTCCGTCGTGGCGGCGTTTCTGCTCACCGCGGTGCTGAGCGGTTGCGGGTCCGGTTCGTCGGCGAAGAGCGCGGAGCCGCCCCGGGCCACTACGGCGGCGGGGACGGCCCCGGCGTCGCGCGCTCCGGCGGTCGCGATGCCGACCGGTCCCCGGGCGCACTTCACCGTCGCGCGCCATACGTCGGCCGGGCCGGTTCTGATGACGCGGCTGAAAGGGGCCAAGTCCGGGTGGACCGGGAAGGTCTGGGTCTGGCTGCCACCGCAGTACAACGATCCGCGGTACGCCAAGACCGGGTTCCCCGTCGTCATCCTTCATACGGGCGGTAGCGGCTCCGGCTACAACTACTGGTCCAATCCGAAGGTGTTGCCGGCGCAGGAGGACGACGTGCGGCTGAACGGCATGGGCAAGGCCCATCCGTTCATCATGGTGATGCCCGTCCTGCAGCCGTCGTCGCGCCAGGACACCGAGTGCAGCGACATCCCGGGCAAGCCGAAGATGGGCACGTGGCTGGGCGAGGACGTGCCCGCCTTCATCCGCGCGAACTTCCGGACGATGACGAGCCGCGACGGCTGGGGAACGGCCGGGGCCTCGTCCGGGGCCTTCTGCGCCGTGAAGCTGGCCGCCGAGCACCCCGACGATTTCAAGGCCGTCGTCTCGTGGGGCGGCTATTTCCAGCCCGACACCGAGCTGCACTGGTCGAAGAAGGGCCGTCAGGCCAACAGCCCGGATCTGATCCTCCAGAGGACGCGGCCCGACCTCCGGCTGCTCCTCATCTCCGGCGGGTCTCCACGGTCCCGCGACGAGGTCGACCGGATGAACGCGCTGGTGAAGCTGGTCAAGCCGCCCACGGTCGCCACCACTTACATCCAGCCGAACGGCGAGCACTTCACCAAGGACCTGAAGAAGCTGGTCCCGATGATCCTGGAATTCCTCACCGCGAATATGCAGGGGCCGACCGGCGACAAGGGATGACTGTCCGATTTTCGCCACATGACCACTCTTGTTGCGGCACTCCTACGCACATAGGCTCGGGCCACCTGTTCCGGGACACATATGTCCCGCCGGAGGAAGGCCCCCGCCATGTCGTACCGCCCCATCGCCTCCGCCCTGATCGGCACCGGCACGCTCGCCCTCTCGGCCGGCCTGATCCCCGCCGCGAGCGCTTCGCCGTCGGCCGCCCACCAGCAGGCCGCACTCGCCACGATCACTCTCCACTACGACGACAGCCAGGCCGCGGAGTTCAAGAGCGCCGTGGTCGCCGGCGCCAATTCCTGGAACGCGAGCGTGAAGAACGTCCGCCTGGTCGAGGCCACGGCCGGGACGAGGGCCGAGATCCGGATCGTCGCCTTCGACGGCTGGCCGCAGTCGACGCTCGGCCCCGTCCGCCCGGGCGGGAGCGGAACGGTGTGGTTCGGCCGGGAGGCGGTGAACGAGGGGTACAACACGATCCGCATCGCGGCGCACGAACTCGGGCACAGCCTCGGCCTCCCGGACAACAAGCCCGGCCCCTGCTCGTCGCTGATGTCCGGCTCGACCGGCGGCGTCTCGTGTACGAACGCCACCCCCAACGCCTCCGAGCGTGCCGCCGTGGAGGCCAACTACGCGAGCTCGGCGGCGACCCGGCTCACCGGTGGCCACGTCGTCGACGCCCCCTGATCGCGATCAGACCGGGAACGTCACTCCGGTCAGGTCTTCCGAGACCGCCCACAGACGGCGCTGGACCGCGACGTCGTGGGACTGCCTGCTGGACCCGACGAGCCTCGGGTGGCCCTTGGTCTGGCCGAACCCGTCCGGGCCGTAGTACTGGCCGCCTTGGACCTCCGGGCTCGTCGCGGCCCGCAGGGTGGGCAGCGCGCCCATCGCCGCGCTCTGGGCGAGCAGTGAACCGAAGGCCCTCTCGAGGACGCGAAGGGGCGCCGGGAGGTTGCGCCCCAGCTCGGTCTGCGAGCCGCCCGGGTGGGCGGCCACCGCGATCGTCGCGTCCTTGCCGGCCAACCGGCGTTGCAGCTCGTAGGTGAACATGAGGTTGGCCAGCTTGGACCGGCCGTACGCCGCCATCCGGCTGTAGGACCGCTCGGACTGCAGGTCGTCGAAGTCGATCTCGGCCCGGATGCGGTGGCCGACGCTGCTGACCGTCACCACGCGGGAGCCGGGCACCGGCAGTATCGCCTCGAGCAGGAGGCCGGTGAGCGCGAAGTGCCCCAGGTGGTTGGTGCCGAACTGCAGCTCGAACCCGTCCTTGGTGGTCCGCTTCGGCGTGTACATCACCCCGGCATTGTTGATCAGCAGGTCGATCTTCGGGTGGCCGGTGCACAGGTCGTCCGCCGCGGCGCGGATGGAGTCCAGCGAGGTCAGGTCCAGGTGCTGGACCGTGACGTCCGCGCCGGGGGCGGCGTCGGCGATCCGGGCGGCGGCCTGCTTGCCCTTGTCCGTATCCCGTACCGCCAGCACCACCGCCGCGCCCCGTACTGCGAGGACCTTGGCGGTCTCGAAGCCGAGGCCGGTGTTGGCACCGGTGATCACCGCGACGCGGCCGTGCTGGTCGGGCACGTCCTCGGCGGTCCACTTCTCGTTCATGACCCCTCCGGGATTCGATCGGTAGATCAAGAGACCATCGGTCTGTTACACACCACCAACATAAGAGACCGGCGGTCTACTGTCAAGAGACCGGCGGTTCGTAGGATTGGGTCATGACGACGTTCAAGCGGGCGCGCAGCGAGGAGCAGCGGGAGATCCGGCGGCAGGCGATCCTCGACACCACCGCCGCGATGCTCGACCAGATGGCCGTGAACGAGGTCAGCCTCAACGAGCTCAGCCGTCGCGTCGGCCTGGCCAAGTCCAACGTGCTGCGCTATTTCGAGTCTCGCGAGGCGATCCTCCTGGAGCTCTTGGACCAGGCGTGGAAGCAGTGGATCGGCCGGCTGTCCGAGCGACTCGCCGCCGACGTCGACCCGCAGGGCACACCCCGCCGGCGCGGCGACCAACTCGCCGCCGCGCTCACCCGCTCCCTCGCGCCCGAGCGGGTGTTCTGCGACCTGCTCAGCGCCCAGGCCGGCGTCCTGGAGCACAACGTCTCGGTCGAGGCCGTCACGCGCTACAAGCGGGCCAGCCTGGACAACTTCACCGCCATGACCGAACTCGTCCGCCGCCACCTGCCCGAGCTCGGCGACCAGGCGTTCATGGCGTGCGGTGCGGCGATCGTGCTGATCGGCGCGCTGTGGGTCCAGACCTGCCCGTCGGACAGCATGCTGGCCGCCTACGAGGCCGACCCCTCCCTGGCCGCGCTGCGCCTGGACTTCGCCACGGCCCTGGAGGAGGTGCTGGCCACTCAGATCACCGGGGCCCTCGCCCGTACGGCGTCCTGAGCCGCATGCGTGCGTCGAGGCCGTCTAATGTGGAAATCGGCAGGTCAGCGACCTGGACCACGGCGTGGTCCTCGGGGGAAAGGGCTGCTGCGATGGCCGAACCGACGATGTACCACGGCCCCGGCGGGCCCTCTCGTTACGCGCCGATCGCCGAGCACGGGCTGATCGGCGACCTCCAGACGGTGGCCCTGGTGGACACCCGCGGCACCGTCGACTGGTACTGCTGCCCGTCGTTCGACGCGCCCAGCGTCTTCGCGGCGATCCTCGACGCCGACCGCGGCGGATGCTTCGAGCTCACCTCCATCGCGCCGGCCCGGACCAAGCAGTTCTACTTCCCCGACACCAACGTGCTGATCACCCGGTTCTTCACCGAGGACGGGGTGGGCGAGATCCAGGACTTCATGCCCGTGTGCGACGTCGGCGAGGTGGACCGGCACCGGCTGATCCGGCGGGTGATGTGCGTGCGCGGGACCATCCCGTTCCGGGCCCGGGTGGCCCCCCGGTTCGGCTACGGCACCCGGCCGCACACCGTACGGGCGCAGGGCCGTACCGCGCTGTTCGAATCCGACGCGCTGTCGATGGCGTTGACCTCCACGGTGCCGCTCGAGTCCGACGACCGGGACGTGTGGGCGGATTTCAAGCTCTCGCAGGGCGAGTGCGCGGTGTTCGCCCTCGACCGGGTCGGTGGTGAGATCACGCAGCGCGGCTGCCCGCACGCCGAGGCGGAGCAGGAGTTCACCGCCACGGTGGCGTACTGGCGGCGCTGGCTGTCGTCGTCCCGCTACCGCGGCCGGTGGCGGGAGATGGTGCACCGGTCCGCGCTGACCCTCAAACTGCTCACCTACGCCCCCACCGGCGCGATCGTCGCCGCGCCGACCACCAGCCTGCCCGAGCGCATCGGCGGCGCACGCAACTGGGACTACCGCTACCTGTGGGTCCGCGACGCCGCGTTCGCCGTCTACGCGCTGCTGCGGCTGGGCTTCACCGAGGAGGCCGAGGCGTTCATGACCTTCCTGTCCGAGCGGGTCGACCTGCGCGATGACGGGCCGTCGGGTCCGCTGCAGATCATGTACGGCATCGACGGGCGCACCGACCTGCCCGAATTCGAGCTTCCCCACCTGGAGGGCCACCGGCGCTCGGCGCCCGTACGCGTCGGCAACGCCGCCGCCACCCAGCTCCAGCTCGACATCTACGGCGCCCTGATCGACTCCATGTACCTCTACGACAAGTGGGGAAAGCCCCTCCCCAGCTGCGCCTGGGACGCGGTCTGCTCCCTCGTCGACTGGGTCTGCGGCAACTGGGACCAGCCCGACGAAGGCGTGTGGGAGACCCGCGGCGGCCGCAAGAACTTCCTGTACTCCCGGCTGATGTGCTGGGTGGCGATCGAACGGGCCATCCGCATGGCCAACCGCCGCGGATTGCCCGCCGACCTCCTGCGCTGGCGGGAGTGCCGTGACGCGATCTACCGGCGAATCATGCTGCGCGGCTGGTCCGACCGGCGGCGGGCGTTCGTCCAGCACGAGGACGGCGACGTCCTCGACGCCGCCATCCTGATGATGCCGCTGGCCAAGTTCATCGCCCCCACCGACCCCAAGTGGCTGTCGACCCTCGACGCGCTCACCCTGGACCTGGTGTCCGACTCGCTGGTCTACCGCTACGACCCACAGGCCAGCCCCGACGGTCTGACCGGTGAGGAAGGCACCTTCTCCATCTGCTCCTTCTGGTATGTCGAGGCGCTCACCCGCGCCGGACGTCTCGACGAGGCCCGGCTGGCCTTCGAGAAGATGCTCACCTACGCCAACCACCTCGGCCTGTACGCCGAGGAGATCAGCCATACGGGAGAGCAGCAGGGCAACTTCCCGCAGGCGTTCACCCACATGGCCCTGATCAGCGCCGCGTTCAACCTCGACCGCGCGCTCGGCTGACCCTCGGCGCGCTCGCCACGAGCGGCACGCGCGCTTCCGGCCAGGCCGGATCGCCGAAGCCGAGAATGTCGGACACCCGGCGGCCCCGAATGGCGCACCAGCCGTTCAGGGTGTTGAACTCGAGCGAGACGATCGAGCCGTTTCCGTTGTCCTGCAGCACCGCGCCGACGTGCCCGGGCTCTCCGGCGAAATCAAAATCGAAAAAGGCGATCCGGCCGCGCGCCGGCTTTCTCGTCGACCGGCCGATCTCTCGCCAGTGCTCCCACCACGTCGGCAACCGCGCCCACCGCGGGTCCGCGCCGCCGAGGGCGAGGACCTGGTCGGTCTTCCAGGCGCACCACAGCAGGCCCATGGCGCAGAAGTCACCGGTACGGTGATACCGATTTCCGACGATCTCGGCGAACCAGTCGCCGTATGCCGTGCTGCCGTCCGCCCGCCTCCGCGGACCGACCTGGGTCTTGGCCATTGCCAGAAATGCTTCGCGTCCAGGCATCTTCCCCTCCCCGTGCACGAATAATGACAGAGAGCAACAAATACGGTCAGTATCGAGGTAGCCACAATGCGCTCGGACGGCGGGCGTCCGGGTGCTCAGCGGTCCCGGAACCGGGTGCGTAGGCGGGGCAGGACCTCGGCGCCGAGGCGGGCGATGTTCTCCCGGGTCCGCACCGGGGAGCCGGCGCCTTCCACCATGAGGATCAGGTGGCGGATGCCGGTGCGTTCGACCGTCGCCGCCATGGTCTGCACGCAGTCCTCGGGCGTACCGACCGGGTGGATGCGACACAGCAGCTCCGCGTACTCGTCCGGGTCGCGGGGACGGTACGGCCGGTCGTCGACGGGGACATAGCCCGCCAGGCCAGGGCGCAGCCAGCGGGGCAGCTCGGCGCGCAGCGTCCGCCGAGCCTCCGCCCGGGTGTCGGCGACGTACGCCATGGCGGCGGCCACGTGGTCCGCCGGCGCGTCCGCGGACCTCGCGGCGTACTCGGCGACCATCGCGCGCCTGCCGTCATCGCCGATGTGCAGGCCGAGCAGCATGGGCAGGCGGCGTTCGGCGGCGAGCGCGGCGGTGGCCGCCGAGGTACAAGCGACGACGACCGGCGGGTACGGGCGCGTCCGAGGGCGTGGCACCATCGGCACCTCGCGGAAGGCGAAGGTCGGCCCGGCGGCCGACAGCCGGGTACGGGTCAGTCCGGCCAGCAGCAGATCGAGGCTCTCGGCGAAGCCGGACTCGTACCGCGCGAGCCCGCTGCCGAACACCTCCAGGTCCACCCACGGGCCGCCCCGCCCGACGCCGAGCCGGAAGCGGCCTCCGGACACCTGGTCCAGCAAGGCGGTCTGCTCGGCCAGCGCGACCGGGTGCGCGGTGGACAGCACGCTCACCGCCGTCCCCACCGCGATCCGCTCCGTACGGCCCAGGACGTACGCCGCGAGGGAGATCGCAGAGGGGCAGATCCCGTACGACATGAAGTGATGCTCGGCGAGCCACACGTCGTCGAAACCGGCCCGCTCGGCGGCGACGGCCGCCTCGACCGTGGCGGACAGCACCTCGCCGTCGCTCTGCCCGGGGAACCGCGCCGCCAGCAAGAACATTCCAAACCGCACTTCCCCCACTCTGGCAGGAGTCGCGGGGCGGCGGCGGAATGTTCAACGTTCGTGGTGAGCGCCGTTTTGGACGGAGTCGGCGTGATCGCCGTCCGGCACGCTCACACCGCCCGGATCAGGCGCGCTCGGCGGTGCAGTCGGGGCACAGCCCGAAGATCTCAACGGTGTGATCGGCGTCTGTGAAGCCCGCCTCGGCGGCGACGCGCTCGGCCCAGCGCTCGATCGCGCGCCCCTCCACCTCCACGCTGCGCCCGCACGACCTGCAGGTCACGTGATGGTGGTGGGTGCTGCTCTCACACCGGCGATAGAGCGTCTCACCGGTCTCATCGCGCAGGGTGTCGACGCCGCCGCCCTCGCTGAGCACCTGGAGATGCCGATAGACCGTGGTCAGCCCGACGCGCTCGCCGCGCCGGCGCAGCTCGGCGTGGATGTCCTGAGCGCTGCGGAACTCCGGCAGGTCGGCGAGAACCTGACCCAGCGCCTCGGCCTGCCGGGTGCCCCGCACGCGTGTCCCCCGGCCGACGGCCGAGGTCTGTCGCGGAGGGCGGGCGGTCGAATGCGAGGTCATGGGCAGCACTCCGGCCGGTCGGTCTGCGTGTCGGTTCCCCGCACCGTACCAACCGATCCGGCCGACCGCCCGTCGTCGGGCGGCTCGTGGGGGTCATCCCTGGGTGTACGTGAACTGTCATCGACAGTGAGTGGAATACAGCGGGCGGTGTACGTAACCTCGTACGAGAACACAGACCAACACAACGGCCAGAGCGTCGCGGTTGAATTGGGGGATTCATCGGGGGACGCGATGCGAAAGGCGAGCATCCTGAATGCTAGCCGGGCCATCCGAAAGTGAACGTCCGCGGGTAGACCTCTTGGGGGAGGGGTCAGCCCGCGGACGTTCGCACTTGAGGGCGCCGAAACCCGCTCCGACCAGCAGATTCAGGCGAGATCGACAGGGCGGAGGCGCCGCGGATCCGGCGTGATGCGGTCGACGGCGAGGGCTCGGGCGAGTCGTACAGCATTACCTTCACGATAGAAGAGCAGCAGAAGATCGCACCTTCCGCGCCGCCCAGTGAACTCCCTTGACAATTACGTCGATGGCCGCGATGAATTAATCGTTGATGATCTGCCATGGAGTTTAACGCGCCGATTTCGGCGTTATCGAAGAACGAGGTTTGAACACGCCGCAGGCGCACGGCATCGCGCACCGCCGTAAGGCGGCGCCGACCGTGGGTGCGGGCGAGACGCGGCGGTCAGGAACCGGGCAACCGGCGAAGCCGACAGAGGGTCATCCGGCCGCCCCTCCACGCCCCGGCCGTCCGCGGCCGCCTCGGAACCACATGGCCGTACGACGTGACGGAGCGATCGATGCCGACTCATCCGGCGTCCCCGCCCTGGCCACGCTGGGCTCGCTCGGCGGCATCGAGCACCTCCCGCAGCCGATATTCCTCGCGCAAGGTGTACGGTGCCTCCGGTACTCTCGTGAGCAGCGGGGCGTTAGCTCAATGGCAGAGCTGTGGACTTTTAATCCATAGGTTCTGGGTTCGAGTCCCAGGCGCCCTACCACTCATCTGGTCGCTGACCTGTGGCTTCTTGCCGCTGGCGGATCTTGCGATGATCGTTTCGTGGGCATCGGTGCTCTTTTGTCGCGATCTTATGCGCCCTCTCCATCAGGGATGTGCATCCCGATGCATAACTATGCGATCTGGCGATGCCAAGTCGCCGCAACGCGGCGTAGTACCGGCGGGCACTGTCAGAGACGCCTGGAAGATCTTGGGGCTATGAGTCTGATCAGCTCACGGGAGGGCATGGCCGGTGCCGTGCCGTTGGAGTCGGGCGGGTTCGGCTGATGCCGGTCACGTCCGTGCGGAGATCGCCACCGCCATGGTCCTCAGCGAGCACACGGTCAAGACCCACGTCAGCAACGTGGTCAGCAAACTGGGCCTGCGCGACCGCGTCCAGGCCGTCATCGCCGCCTACGAGTCCGGCCTCATCGTCGTCGGCTCCTCCTGACCGCCCCTGGCACGGGCAGACGACCGGAGCGGGTGCCGCGGGACCACCTGCGCCACGACGACCACGCGTCCCGATGGCGTGAAGGGTCGCCCGGCTTTCGGTTGAGAACAAGGCGACCCGTCCCCCATCAGAGGACCTCACATGGACGTGAGCCACGCAGCGAACGCCGCGGCGGCCCCGCTCGGCGACGCGGCGGTGATCGCAGAGTCGTGGCATGAGCCTGAACTGTTCGCCGAGATCTTCCATCGGCACTTCGCCGAGATCCATCGCTACGTGACCCGCCGGCTCGGTCCGGACGCCGCGGACGACATCGCCGCCGAGACGTTCCTCGCGGCGTTCCGCCGACGCTACCGGTTCGACCCCGAACGCGGTGCCGTACGGCCGTGGCTGTACGGCATCGCGACCAACCTGATCGGCCTGCACCGGCGGGCGGAGAAGCGGTTCTACCGGGCGCTCGCCAGGACACCCGCGGACGATGTGACGTACGACCACGACGAGCGGGTCGCCGCGCGGGTGACCGCGGGTCGTGTGGGGGCCGAGCTCGCGGAGGCGCTGGCCGGGCTGTCCGCCGGCGACCGGGATGTGCTCCTGCTCGTGGCGCTCGCCGACCTCACCTACGAGCAGGTGGCACAGGCGCTCGGCTTGAAGTACGGCACCGTGGCGTCACGGCTGAACCGGGCTCGAAGAAAACTGCGGGAGGCGCTGGGCGGGGTTGACCCCACACTGATCAACGAGGAGTCGTCATGAACGAGATGGACCTGGTCCGCGGGCTGCTCCGCGAACCACCTCCCCCGTCGCCCCGGACCACCGCACAGGCGCTGCGCCGCCTGGAGAAGGACCTCACCGGACCGCGTCGTCGTACGTCCCGGCCAGGCCGCCGGTGGTTCGTGGTCGGCCTCGCCGCCGCCGGTACGGCTGCCGCCGTGGCGGTCGCGGCCACCGTCACCGGCGGCCCGGACGCTCCGGTCTCGCCCCGCTCGTCCCGGCCCGTCCAGCTCTCCGCCCGGGAGATCCTCCTCAGCGCCGCGAGTTCGACCGCGAAGGCGCCCGTGACGAGCGGCGGCTACTGGCTGACCAGCGAGCAACAGGGCACTGCCGTGGTCGTCGGACGGCCGTCCGACCGTTACGTCATCGAGCGCCGGATGCTGCTGAAGCAGTGGGTCGGGATCGGGCGGCGGCCGTCCTGGCAGGTCACTCGCGAGCTCGGCGCGCGTCCCCAGGGCGAGGCCGACCGGGCCGCGTGGCAGAGGGCCGGATCACCCACGCGATGGACGTTCCCCCCGCCGTTCACCCCTTGGACGAGTGGCGCCTCGCGGTGGAAGACCGAACGGCTACCTGTCCAGTTGACCTTCACCGCCGGCTCCGTCCAGGACGTACATCGGCTACCGGATGATCCTGCCCAGCTCCGTACGTACTTCATGAAGAGGAAGAACGACTCCGAAGGGCACAGCTCCCCCGCCGAGTGGCTTTTCTCCAGCGCGTACGACGTCCTCCTGTCCGAACCGGCCTCAGCAAAGGTACGCGCCGCGGCGTACCGGATGCTGGCCGAGCTTCCCGGCATCCGGAGCGTGGGCGGCACGACGGACCCGCTCGGGCGCCCGGGCGTGGCCGTCGCCCTCGGCGACGGTGCTCCGAGCGACCAACCGTCGACGGAGCAGCGCATCGTCGTCGATCCCGCGACGGGCGCCTTCCTCGCCGAGGAGACGGTGCTGGTCCGACCGGCGACCGGGCGGGCGGTGTCCCGTCTCCCATCCGATCTGTCGGAGAGGTCGGCGCGCCCGGGCACGATCCTGAACTACCGCGCGCTCCTCACGGCCACATGGACCGACACCGCCCCCTGAGCCGACGCTCGCCGGGTACGGGACCCCGCCCGCGCCCGGCGAGCCGCAGCCTTGCCGGCGGCCGGTTCAGACTGCCCGGCTCTGAACGCCCCTGACCTTCTACTTGAGTTCGCAGCACATCCTGGAGCCCCCTCGAATGAAACTCACCTATCTGGTTGCGACGGTGACCCTGGCCGCCGCGGCGGGTTGTTCGGCCAATGCGGCCGACACCAGCGGCCGGGACGGTACCGCCGGGCCGAGCGCGACGGTGTCCATCAGCGCCGTGGGCAGTGACGTTCGCCCGGACCAGGGCGTCACGGTCACGGTGTCCGGCGGCACGCTGGAGTCGGTCACCGGCATCGCCGGCACCTTCAACGCCGGCCGCACATCCTGGAAGACCACATGGACCCTCAAGCCCGGCGCGTCGTACAAGGTCACCACCACGGCCAAGAACCCCAAGGGCAAGGCCACCACGGTCACCCGTGCGTTCCGTACGGCCAAGGCCAAGCAGACAGTCGGGGTCGCGGACGTGACGCCGATGCCCGGGGAGAAGGTCGGCGTCGGAATGCCCATCATCGTCGACTTCACCGGCCCGGTCGCCAACCGGGCGAACGTCGAGAAAGCGCTGGAGGTCAAGAGCGACAAGGGCGATGAAGGCGCCTGGAGCTGGGTCACGGACCGGCGTGTGGTCTACCGGACCAGGAAGTACTGGCACGCCCACCAGAAGATCTCCTTCACCGCGCACCTGACCGGCGTGCGGGCCGCCCGCGACACCTACGGCGTCCGCGACGTCTCCCGGTCCTTCAAGATCGGTGACTCCAACGTCACCGTGGCGAACGCCAAGACCCACTACATGACGGTGAACCACGACGGCACGGTCCGTAAATTCCCGATCAGCGCCGGAAAGGGCAACCTGCAATCCACCATCACGACCAACGGGATCCACCTCACGAAGGAGAAGGCCCAGGTCGTGCACATGACGGCGACCTGCCACGGCCAGCCCGGCTGTGACGACTACCAGGGTGAGGTGGTCCACCTGGCGGTGCGCATCACGATGGGTGGGGAGTACGTGCACCAAAGCGTCGGTGAGTACTACTACCTCGGCAAGCAGAATGAGAGCCACGGTTGTGTCCGCACGACCCCCGAAGGCGCCAAATACTTCTACGACATCTCTCAGCGTGGCGACATTGTGGACGTGACCGGGACGACGCGCCCGTTCGCCGATGAGCCGTCCGCCGACGACTGGAAGTACTGGACGGTCTCCTGGAACCGATGGCTCGCTGGCAGCGCCCTGCACTGAAGGTCGCCGCCTATCGACACCCGCCCCGATCACTTCTGAGGAGGACCGGTAAGTACAGGGGCAGCGGCCGGAACTACTCATGGGACGCCACGCACTCACCGAAAGGCCTGTGGCGCTCACCTTCTCGAAGGAAGCTCTGCGGAAAAGAAAGGAAGTTCTGTGGGAGAGAAAAGCCGCCGCCAGGTGCGTGGCCTCATCATCGCCGGCCTGATCACCGGTGGCCTGGTCACAGCGACCCTGCCCGCCGTCGCGGCTACTGCCGTCCCCGGAACCGCGACGAGTGTGGCAAAGGCGTGCGCGAAGGCCCACGGCAAGTACACCGGCCGCCTGCTCGCGAAGTACAAGATCACCGGCGGGGATGAAAAGGCGCACGATGTCCGGGGTGGGACGCTCGAGGTCTGGGGCTCCGATTCGTGCAGGACGATCTGGGTCAAGACCGTGAAGCTGCCGAAGTACTCCAAGCGGCCTTACGAGACTAGGGCCGCCATCTCCTTCTCGGACAAACCGCACCACAAGGTGACCAAGGTCGCCGATAAGACCACACGTTCCAGTGTGGAGACCCCGGCGGCACACAACCCCAGCACCCGTACGGGTGAGTTCAGGGTCGAAGGCGGATTCGTGGGTCAATACCAATTCGTTTCGTACCACACCTACCGCTACTGATATCGACACCTGATCAGGGGAGCCGCCCAGCAGGCCGCTCCCCTGATCAACCTGCCGAAATTCCCTCACAAAGGAGCGTTTTCATGCGTTCAACTCGGCGCACGCGCCGTCTCGTCACCACTCTCGCCGCCGGGACGGCACTCGCGTGCGGTGCGCTTACCGTCGGCACGGCGGCGGCCGCCACTCCCAGACCCGGCGGCGGGCTCGCCCACCCCGACCAGGACCACACCGGAGGCGCGGCCGCACGTCACGGCCAGTCAGTACGCGCGGCGACCGCCCCGGACGGGATCCCCGGCCTGGACGTCAGCGGATGGCAGGGCAACGTCGACTGGAACGCGGTCAAGGCCAACGGCGCGGAGTTCGCGTACGTGAAGGCGACCGAGAGCACGACCTACCACAGCTCCTTCTTCCCCCAGCAGTTCAACGGCGCCCACGACGTGGGCATCGTCCGAGGCGCCTACCACTACGCCATCCCCAACAAGGCCAGCGGCGCCGCCCAGGCCGACTACTTCGTCGACAACGGCGGCGGCCAGACCGGCGACGGCCTGACCCTGCCCGGCGTACTCGACATCGAAGACGACCCCTACACCGACACCGACGGCACCAACAAGTGCTTCGGCCTCGCACCGGACCAGATGACCAGCTGGATCCGCGACTTCCTGAACGAATACCACGCACGTACGGGCTGGAACGCGGTCATCAACACCTTCACCGAATGGTGGAACGACTGCACCGGCGGCTCCACCGAGTTCGCCGCCGACCACCCGCTGTGGATCAACAACCACGGCGACGCACCCGGCCCCCTGCCCACCGGCTGGACCAGGCAGGCCATCTGGCAGTGGGCCGACAACGGCGTGTTCCCCGGCGACCAGGACGTCCTCAACACCGACGCGTATAAGAAACTGCTCGCGCAGAAACGCTGAGCGATGCGCGTGGCCGCTCCCGCCCACGCGGAGCGGCCACGCGCCTTGGCCGTCAGCCCGACACCGGAACCGCCCGCCCCTGCGCGGACGCCGGACCGGCACCGCACCGGCGTCGGGCTCCGGCGGCGTGCCGGTGGGCGCTCATCGACTGTGACGGTTTCCGCCGGGCGCATGCTCGGGGTTGTAGTCACCAGACGCCACGAGCAGAGGAGGCCCCTGATGACTTCAGGGTATGACGGTCAGAGATTTCGAGCACGCAGTCGTCGCAGCGGCCGCTGGTACGGTCACGTTGTTTGCTCGCTGTTTGCTCGTATGTCGCGGCACGGCCCGGCAGCACTCGGTGTGGCATAGGGTCGATGCGCCGCGAGGGAAATGGCGAACGTGAACCAAATGGGACGTAGTGGTACTGCGAAACAGGACGCGGTAGCGCGTCGAGTAAGGAATTCTTGCAGAACTGTGGACTTTTAATCCATAGGTTCTGGGTTCGAGCCCCAGGCGCCCTACCGCTCATCTGGCCGTTGACCTGCGGTTTCTTGGGTCTGGCGGATCTTGTGTTGATCGTTTTGGCGCCGTGGGTGCTCCGTGGGTGCTCGCAGCGGTTGGGGCGGTCCCGAATGAGGAACCGCAGCTGTTCAGCCCTGTCGGCCAAGTCCATGACCGGATTCCTGGCCTGCTAGGCCATCCACACTCCGGCCGGGTTTGCTGTAGTCGGTGACGGCATAAACCTTCAGGAGCCTCTCGACTCCGCGTAGCAAGGTCTCGCAGATCAGCACCGGGTCGAATAGACAGCCGGCGGCCATGGCACCGTCGCGCATCATCACGAAGTGGCGGGCGGCGGGCTCGGCGCCGGTCTCCTGGATCTTGGCCAGCAGTTCCGTGATGGTTTCCAGGAACCATTGGCGGTGGGCGAGCACGGCCTTGTGCACCGGGGACTCGGGGTCGGGATACTCGGCGGCAGCGTTGAGGAAGGCGCATCCCCGGAAGCCGGGGGACTGGATGCTTTGGGCGATGGACTTGCTGAGGGCTCGGATGGTGTCGGCGGCCGGTAGTCCGGCGGCGACGGCCTCGTCCGCCTGACCCCGCATGGCCCGGTCGACCTCGTTCAGGTAGGCGAGGACAAGGTCTTCCTTGCCGGGGAAGTGCCGGTAGAGGGTGGCCCGCGTCACCTGCGCTTCGGCGACGATGCGATCGATGCCGACAGCGTGGATGCCCTCCGCGTAGAAGAGCCGGGTGGCCGTGTGGAGCAGCCGGGACCGCGCTTCGGACGGCCGGCCTTCGGACGGCCGACCTTCGGATTCGCTACGCATGCGACCACCCTAGTAGGTAGAACGTTCGGTCTTGACAGTTTGCACTAGGGACTGCAGGCTATGCGAGGTAGAACGTTCTGTCTCGCGGCCCGCGACCATGGGCCGTCAGCAGCGCCCGTGCGCCGGGAGCGCCTTCCCGGAACGAGCGAGGCGGTCTCCTCGTCACTCAAACTCCGAGAAGGATCATCATGAGCTCCATCGCTGCTTCGCCCGGCATTTCCGGGACCGCGTCCGCACTGCGGCGGCTGTACTTCGTCCGGTTCGCGTTCGCCATCGTCTGGGCCCTCGCGATGTTCACGACCGCCTCGAACCTGGGTCCGCTCGCGGTCACCCTGCTCGTGCTCTACCCGATGTTCGACGTGGCCGCCGCCGTCATCGACGCTCGCGCGTCGCGCGCCACCGGATCGCCTGCCCTGCTGTACGTCAACATCGCGGTCAGCCTGATCACCGCCATCGGCGTGGCCATCGCCTGCGCGTCCGGCATCCCGGCTGTGCTGCGCGTGTGGGGCGCCTGGGCCGTCGTGGCCGGGCTGGTTCAGCTGATCGTGGGCGTCACGCGCCGCAAGATGGGCGGCCAATGGCCGTTGATCATCAGCGGCGCCATCTCGGTACTCGCCGGCGCGTCGTTCATCCTTGGCGCCTCCGCGGCCAACCCGACGCTGACCAACGCGGCCGGCTACGCCATCCCCGGCGGCATCTTCTTCCTCATATCGGCCTTTCGCCTCGGCCGCGCCGCGAAGGGAAACTGACATGGACAGCAACACTTACGACGTCGTCGTCATCGGGGCCGGTCCGGTCCCGTTCGGGCACCGGGTCGATGCCGGCGTCCTTGAGAATCTCCCCAGGCGGCCACCTTCACCCCGAGCACGAGCCGTTGTCGGCCTGTTCAGTGGAAGAGCTGGGCACCAAGCGGGTGTTGTTGGTCGAAACCGGGAAGTATCAGGAAGGTCCCGCTGGCGGTCGTGGTCGTGAATTTCACCAGTGCGTCGGAGTTATCCATATTGGTGAGGGTGTTGGTGAATGTTCGTATGTCGTTCTGGAAGCTCATGAAGAGCAGGCCGGGGGCGGGATCGTCGGTACCGTAGGAACGACGGAGCATGAGGCCGACGCCGACCGCGTTGGCGTTCGCTCTGCGGACGTGGGCGTCTGCCGGGACGAGGTAGCGTCCGTCCGGCGTTTTGGCGCCGAGGTCCGGGCCCGAGGCGATGGTGCCACCAGAGAGGGGCATGCCAGTGGCTCGGTGTCGGCCGAAGACCGCCTCCTGGTCGGCAACGGACAGCGTGGCGAACCGCGGCAGGTCGAGTTCCATGCGTCGTAGTACGGCAAGGGTGCCACCGGCGACCGGAGCCGGCCCGGCCAACCATAGGTGGCGTTGTTGTTCGGCCGTGGTGTGGGGGCCCACGATGCCGTCGATGAAACCGAACGGGTTTCGTGGCGCGGTAAGGCCCTGATCCACTGGAACGTTCGAACCGCGGGCTCCGGACTGCCGCCAGCGTTCGTGTATCCGGTCACCGGCCTGGTGCAGGAGTGCGGCAGCGACGATCGGTATTACCAAGGCGTCGCTGGCGCAGATCTGTATCAGCAGGTCACCGCCGCGTGCCTGCGGGGCGATCTGCTCGCGGGAGAATCGTGGGAGGTCTGCTGCGCCGGGCAGGGAAGGGTCGACCGTGCGCACCAGTCGGGGGCCCACCCCGATCGTCACGGTGAGATCGCCCGGCGGCAGGCCCAGCAGTCGTGTATCGGTCCCCGAGGTGAGTGTGCGGATGCTCTGGCCGAGTTCGGCCAGCAACAGGCCGGCAGCCACGGCATGATCGACGTCGGCCACCACGGCCAGCAGGTTCGGTTGGGCCGGCTGCGGGAGCGTGATGCCCGCCTGGTACCGGCCCGTTGGTGACACGGGCGGGGTCGGCGCAGGGGCATCGGACCGGTCTGGCCGCGCGGACCGCGATTCACACCCGGCGGTGAGGCCGGCGGCCGCCACGGTGCCGGTGGCACTGAGGAACGTGCGGCGTGACGGGTGGGAGTGGGGTATGCGCACAGTGTGAACAATGCCATATCCGTCCTGACACCACCGAATCCCGCCGGCGTCCGTGCCAGGATGCGGCCATGCCTCGTTTCGGTCCTCGGGTGTTGGTTGCTGTGCTGGGCACACTGGCACTCGTACTGGTCGGCTGCGGCGCCGACGATGACGGATCGAGCCACGGCCGACGACCGTCCGGTGCACACGTGACGATCAAAGTGCCGGCCGACGCCCCGACGATCTCGGCTGCGGTGTCTCTGGCTCAGCCCGGCGATCTCGTGTTGGTCGCGCCGGGCACGTACCACGAGTCGGTGAAGATATCCACGGCTCGCATCACTCTTCGTGGCGAGTCTCGGGACAAGGTCGTCATCGACGGGCGGTTGCAGCAGCCGAACGGCATCGTCGTCGCCGCTCCCGGGGTAGCCGTGGAGAACCTGACCGTGGAGAACAACACGCAGAACGGGGTCCTGGTCACCGGTTCGGCGAAGGCGGTTGCCGGATTGCCGGGGCGGTCGGGCGGCTACGACACCGGCGATGAGCCCGTCGCCTTCCTGAAATCGTTCTTGGTCTCCTACGTGACCGCGACCCGCAACGGGCTGTACGGCATCTACGCGTTCTCCGCGCAGGACGGTGTCATCGAGCACTCGTACGCGTCAGGCGGGGCCGACTCGGGGATCTACGTCGGACAGTGCAGGCCCTGTCACGTCGTGGTGCGGGACAACATCGCCGAACTCAACGCGGTCGGTTACGAAGGCACCAATGCCAGTGGCGACATGTACGTGGTCGGTAACCGCCTTGTCGGTAACCGGGTCGGACTCACCACCGACTCCGACCACCAGGAGAAGCTGCTCCCGCAGCAGGGTGCCGTCATCGCGGGCAACCTGATCGCGGCCAACCAGCAGACGGCGACCCCCGAACAGGCCGACGGCGGGTGGGGCATCGGCGTCGGCATCGATGGCGGCACCGACAACCGGTTCGTCCGCAACCGAATCGCCGGCAACAGCAACGCCGGGCTGGTGATCACCGCAACCGCCGACATACCGCCGGACGGCAACCAGATCCTGGACAACACCTTCGCCGCCAACGGCGTTGACGTCGGCTGGACGTTCCCCACCGCCACGCGGGGACGGAGCAACTGCCTGCACGGCAATGATCTACGAACCACGGTGCCGGCCCATCTCGCGACAACCGCGTCCTGCCCGCTTCCCGCCCGGTCGTCCTCGCCGTCCGGAACGTGGGCGAGGCCGACGGCACCTCGCGGTATTCCGTTCACCGATGTGGCGGCGCCTGGCACTCAGCCACAGTTCCCGAACGCCACCACCACGGGCGCCACCGCTGTTCCGGCCGTTCCCGCCCTACCGGACACGACAGGCATCCCGCTGCCGCCGGCGTCACTGCTCGCCGCAGGCGCGCGGGTGCAGACATCCTGAGCGGCGGCTACCGCGTCGGGGTGACTCCGGGTACCGGCCGGACCGGAACGTACTTCTGGGTGTCGAAATCGATGACCACCGGCTGTGATTCGGAAGCCACGCCGATGCGAACCCGGTACATGGTGCCGTCCGAGCCGATCCAGTAGCGCACGGAATCCGCCGTGCCGGACGTGGCGCGGGCGCTCGGCCCGGTCATGACGTCCACCTGATGGCCGTTCAACCGGTCCTGCCCAACCCAGACGGCACCGTTCTGTGGCAGTAGTTCGGCATTGTCCGGCCGGTCGCTCCCGAGACTCAGCGCGATGGCCAGCGAACTGTCCAGCGAACTGCCGGACGTTCGCAGCGGACGGCCGTACCAACCCGACCCCGGCGGCGATGCCGGTGCGTCCGCCGGGGCGTCCGCCATCGGGTGGACGAACACGGTGGTGGCCGTCCACTCGATCAGCCCGTCGCTGGACGTATCGCGCCCGGTGCCGTGCACCGCGCCGTAACCGAGCTTGCCGCGGTAGTCGATGGATCCGGTGATGATCAGCCTACCGCCGGTGCCCGGCACGGTGATCGTCACGGCGCGGCCGCCCGCCTGGTAGTTGCGGAACCGCGTGATCGCCAGACGGTTCGCCTGATCCGAGGTCAATGCGCGCGGAACGGTACGGGCGGAGCCGCTGCTAGCGATCAGGAGCGCGGCCACCGCGGCAGCCGCACCGGCGATGACGGCTGCCACCCAGCGTGGCCGCAGAAATCGGCGCCGACCGGCCGCGCGCCGCGAGTGACTCTGCTGGGTTCTTATGCTCCGCACGCGGCGCAACGTTAACACGTTCCGCGCATTCATCCCCTGATTTCCGCCGATCTTACTCTTGGCGCACACGCGGTACAGTATTGTGTTCGGTGGGTGCTTGGGATGGCCATACTGACTCTGCGTTGTTTCCGTGAGTCGTTAACCGTGACGGGTTCGGGATGAATGTCGTGTCCTGTCCGGTTCTTGACTGATAAAGGCAGGGTTCGACGGCATCGAGTTACGGCGTACGCGCCGCTGACCTATGGCATATGGCGATTGGCGCTGGGGGCGATGACGCGGTGATTGAGTTGCGCAGCAACCCGCGCAAGCGGAGCGGGGATTCGGTGCACCGCGGGCGCTTCCATCACCCCGATCGGCACCGTGTTCTACCGTGCATACCCCACGGAAGGCCTGAGCAAAGTCCCGCCCCAGGCCACGAACGCGCGTGCGTTTACTGACCCGCGCGCCTACAGCGACCACAGCCTGGATTCACCCATTGTCATGGGCGCCCTCACGCGCGGCGGATTCCGCCTGAACCTCCAGGACAACCATGAAGCCAGGCCCACGGAAACAGCGGTGGGCCCCTTTTTCGCGGCCGACGTGTCACCCGGGGCCGCGGAGCGGATGTGCAGTTCGACGCGGGTGTCTGGTTCACCTGACAAGGGAGTGTGATGGCCTATGGGCCGATTCGGTAGAAGATCGTACCGGACAGCCGGGAAGCGCAGTACGGGCCCGCTGGCGCGAGTGGGCTTCAGCGTTCTCCTGCTGTTCGGTAGCACCATGGGCGCGACGCCCGGGACGGCCTCCGCTTCGACTGGCGACGGCACACTGACAGTTCAGGTGCTGAGGGATTTCTTCGGCACCGGCGTGATCAACGCGACCATGGATGCGCCGCAGCGGGGCATGAAGGTTCAGATCACCGACCCGGCCGGCCATCAGGTCACCGGCATCACGGATGCCACCGGAAAGGCGGTGGTCTCCCGGTCGACCGCGCTGACCGGCGGCCACTACCGCGTAGATGTCGCCGTCCCGGCGCCGTACAGTAATTATCTGCGGGCGGCGCCGGCCTCGACGGCGGCAAACCACTTCGACAGCTTCACGACGTTCGTGGACGTGTCGGGCGGCAAGAACGCCTCGGTGATCACCGGGGTCTGGGACGCGGCCGACTATGCGCTGCCGGACTCGCGGTACTTCGTGCCGATCCAGAATGGTCCTGGCGGGAACGACACCCGGTCATTGGTGGCGTTCGGGACGAACGTTCGGGGTACGTGTCCCGACCACGCGACGTGCCCGGCCACGATCGACACGCAATCCCAGGTGGGCACGACGTTCGCGCTGGCCTACGACAGGTACCGGCACCGGCTGTTCCAGGGCGCGTTCGCCCGGCGATACACCGCGTACGGGCCGAAGGGCGGTGACGCGATCTACGCCGTGCCGGCCAACGGCGGGGGCGCGCCGACCCTGTTCGCGAAGGTGCCGGGCGCCGCGGTGACGCCGCACGACACCGCCAACATGAAGAAGGACGGTGGGTTCACCAACGCGCCAGGTAAGGAGAGCATCGGCGGCCTGGCTCTGTCGGAGGACGGCTCGACGCTGTACGCGGTGAACCTACGGACTCGGACCCTGGTCAGCTTCAACGCGACCAGGGCCACCGCATCCGCACCCAAAGCGACGGTGCCCATCCCGGACCCGGGCTGCGCGGCGCGCACCGACTGGCGGCCGTTCGGACTTACCACGCATGACAACACGCTCTACGTCGGCGGCGTGTGTAGCGCGGAGAGCACGCAGAACCGCGCAGACCTGAAAGCCGTCGTCTACGCCTACGACGGCAAGCGATTCGCCACGGTGATGACCCATTCGCTTACCGGTGAGCGCGGTCCCGTCTTTGGCGGTAACAGCGCACCTGACCGGGTCAGGCACTGGAACCCGTGGAACACCAACCTGTTGACCTGGGACAACTTCAAATACGCCGGTGCCTTCGTCGATCCGCAGCCCGAGCTCGCCAGCCTCGCCTTCGCCCGTGACGGTTCGATGATCCTCGGTTTCCGCGACCGGTTCATGGACGTTCTCAGTTGGGGTGGACAGGACCCTCGGCCGCTCATCGACACCGCGGAAATGGGCATGTCCGGTGGTGACATCAACATGGCCTGCGCCAAGCCCACCGGTGGATACTCGTGGGAAGGCACCGGAAATTGCCCCAACCACGCCAGTTACGCCACCGACGGCGGCGAGAACAGCGGCGTCGTCGAATACTTCCCGGGCGACTACGTGCGGAACAACGGCGCACCGAGCCAGCCCGAAGGGGTGCACAACGAAGCCTCGCAAGGGTCGGTCGCCTACATTCCGCAGCAGCAATGGGTCGTCAGCACGGAGATGGACCCGACCGACGTCTACGCCGCTGACGGGACCGGTTACTACAACATCGAGACCGGTCAAGGGCCCGGTAACAACCATGCCGCCAACGGGTACCAGTTCGTCGGTCCGAGCCAGAACGGGTTCGGTAAGGCCGGCGGGCTCGGCGATATCGCGTATGCGGCGGCGAATGCGCCGATCCAGATCGGTAACCTGGTGTGGTTCGACGGCGACCACAATGGGATCCAGGATCCGGCGGAGGTGCCGCTGCCGAGCGCGACGATCAATCTGTTGAGCGCCAGCGGCAAGCAGGTCGCTACGACCAAGACCGATGCCGCCGGCGAGTACTACTTCGGTGGGGTCGGCGCCGCCTACCAGCTCACGCCGGGTGCGAAATACACGGTGCAGTTCGACGTGTGTACCGCGAACACCGGCAAGGTGCCGGGTCAGCCGTCGGCCACCAAGCTTCGGTTCACGCTCCCGCTGGCCGGTAGCAACCGGGCACATGACTCCAATGTGATCCCGCCGAAGACCGGGCAGCTGTGCAACGGACACGCACCTGTCACGGCGCCGGGCAAGTCGGGAGAAGTTGATCACACGATCGACGCCGGCGTGTACATCCTCAAGGCACCGCCGACTTCTCCGCCTCCGACCTCTCCACCGCCTACCAAGCCGACCAAGCCGGGCAAGCCTGGCGGGCCCGGAGGTCACCTGCCCTTCACAGGTATGTCCCACCTGCTACTGATGATCGCAATCGCTGCCTTGCTGCTCGGTGCAGGCACGGCAATCGTCGTCGTGAGCCGGAAGCGTCGGCGCCAGGCAACACTGAAACAACACTGAAAGACGGGTAATCTGCCCGCCCGCGATCCCCAGTGGGCGCGGGCGGGCAGACGACGCCAACGCAAACGACAGCGAGCTGCTCTCAAAGAGTAGTTTTAGTATCACCTTTAGTGACTATCATGGCGAGAAGCGCGCTGGATATCGTCCGCACATGCCCCTCGACGCCGCCGGCACTTGGCCAACTCCTGCCTCGCCCGCGCGGGATGTGACCTGCCGGGTCACCGTGGAGGAGGTCGCCGAGATAGCGGCCATCACCGACCCTGTGCTGCGCAATCTGCGCATCACCCAGGCGTACCACGACCTGTCCATCGAGATGGCCGAACTGCTGGGTCCTGACAACGTCAGCTGGTGTTGCTTTGGAACCTGGGCTTCACGCACGGCCGGCCGCTTCATCCGCGGTGAGGGCATCCCGCGAATGGTCCGCCTCATGACGGCCTTCGCCCAGCGTGTTCCCGAGCGTATCCAGACGGTCGGTCCTCAACTGGTCGCCCGCGCCGTCCGGCAGGTCGGCGACAATGTAGCTATCGGTAACCGCATGGTGTTCCAGGACTTGGGGTTGCTGTACGCCCAGCTGATCCAGGAGTACACAGGCGCCTCCGACCCCACCGCCCAAGACCACGCGCTCGAACGCTGCGTTGCCGCGGTGGGTACCGACGCGACCGGACAGGGCGGCCGGGAACTGCTGATCGCCGCCGTGCACAGCTATCACGCCGCCATGCGCGCCCGCGACGCCGCCGAACGCGCCGAGCACGTCCTGCTGGCCAATCTGCGAGTCGGCCTGCACGAGCAGATCCGCTTGCAAGAGACCATCACCGAGGCGCTGGTTCCGGTGCAGGTTTCCCCACTTGCCTCGCCCCTGCTACGTAAGCGCCTGACACAGCTGTGGCGGACCATGGCCACCGCCCACCTGATGGACCTCCGGATGCCCGCCCCCGACTTCCGGCAGACCCGCCGCCTTACCATTCAGCACCTGGGCGCCGACCTCGGCCGGGCCACCCTCGCAGCGACCTTCCCGCCCGGCCTGACCCATCTTTCCAACATCGAACTCAAGGCCTTGCTATACGACATCGACCGCACCCCCAACACCGTGCTGGGCAGCGCCGCCGACGACTGGGTCGAACTAGGCGACCGGATGAACTTCATAGCGGACCTGTTCCGATCCTGGCAACAAGACCAGAGCCTGTTCCAGCAACCGTTCACTCCCCACCAAGCCACGGCCATCCGCGCCGGAACTCTCCCTACACCCATCCCACCCCTATAAATGAGCGTTCCGTTGTTCCCGATGGGGGCAGTGCGGCCATCCGGGGTCGGTAGCCCGCCGAAGTGGCCGCATGCTCCCAGCGGTTGGCGTCAGTGGACGATTCGCTCCACGATCCAGTCGACCAGTGGCTTGGTCACCTGACTGTGCCCGGTGTTCTCGCTGTCGCACTTGAACTCATCGAGCGCGCTTTTCACACCGTCCGCCTCGACATTCTCGTACGGGTCGACGTTCCACTCGGCCGGGTCGTAGTCCAGCGCGACCGCGCTCACCGAGGGAACGAAGCAGCTGAACTTGTACGTCTCCGGGATGTCGGCCCCAAGTTCGTCGGCGATCTGGCCGAAGGAGTCGAGGGTGCCGCCGGGCACGCCGTCGAGGCCGGGGACGTACGAGGTGAAGCCCCGTCGCACCTGGCCGGCGGCCCGCATCTCACCGATCGGCTTGCGCTCGCCGCCGTCGGGCTGGAAGTTCGCCTGGGCGTAGACGACCAGCGGTACCTGGTACTTGAACACCTCCACGCCGGGCGGCAGGTCGCGGCCGATGCCGTTGCCCGCGCCGTTGGCCACGCCTAGCTTGTGTGGTCGCTTCGGGAACTGGCCGAGCTCGCGTAGTTCACCCAGGAACTGCGTGCGCAGTTCGCTGGAGGTGGCGACGGGGCCTTCGTACTTCGCGTCCGGGATCCAGGCGTACAGCAGTTGCTGCGCGGCGGGGCTCCTGATCAGCTCGGCCTTCTTGACCGTCCCGGGCCCCGTCGGCAGCGACTCGAAGAAGTAGGCCATCTGCTGCAGGACCAGCGGGATCCAGGCGCCGTTGTGCGGGGAGTCCCAGGACAGGTAGGTCGCGGTCTGGTGGTCCTGGTTCTGTTTTTCCATCTCGGCGAGGGCGTAGCGGGTGATGATGCCGCCCATGCTGACCCCGCCGACGATCAGCTGCGCGTCGCCGCGTCGCTGCTGGATGGCCTCCTTGATGGCGCTGATCACCACGCCGGCGTTGGCCTGGATGTGAGTGTGCCGCTGCTCGAAGCCCACCAGGATGACATCGATGCCCGCAGCGAGCAGATGGTCGAGGAAGCCCACCTCACTGCCCGGGTAGGGCGCGTTGAAGTGGGCGAACAACCCCGGCAGGTCGCTAGGACCGTAGTTGAAGCCGTCCGCGAAGATGAACGGACGCTCGAGTTCGTCGTGGCCGTCGGCGAGGTAGACCGCAGCCTCACCGACGGCCATCTCCCGCCGGTACGGCCGGGCGGACCGCAGCGGCCAGGTGTGCTTCGGCCGCCGGTCGCCGGCGTGCGCCACGCCCGTCGGGGTGCCGAACCACGGCCCCGGCGGCAGATTGCCGGCGAACTCCGCCACCTTCTCGGCCGAGGACTTCTCCTCGGCCTGATTCCACGTCAGCTCGACGTCGATCCTGGCTTCCTGTGTCATGAGGACTGCTACCGCCTCTGCGTAGGTCGACTGTAACGGTGTCATCACTCAGTGTGTCCACCGTTCGCGCGAGGAAACGGGAACGATTCTCAGCTCAGAAAAGACGTGTAGGGGCAAATGCGTCTGCCACCTGAACAAATATCCAGAGGGTTCATGAGGCACGCTTTTAATCCATAGGTTCTGGGTTCGAGTCCCAGGCGCCCTACCAGTCCTGATCTGGGGTTCACCTGCTCGGGCGGAGCTGCGGTGTTCGTGGTGGGGGCAGAGCGAGGCCGTGGTGGGGCCAGCCAGGTTGAAATCGCTATAAATATGGGCGAAACGGCGGAACGCTCTGCTAGGTTGCCTGAGCGCTAAAGATCACGGAAGTGGGTCGATCATGGGCCGTGCACGACGGGCAGCTGCCGTCTCCTCGCTGACATCTCTCTGCCTTGCCGGCACCGCGATCCCGGCTGAGGCGGCCAGCGGTTCACTGATCATCACGGCGGTCGACCGCTCGGGACATGTGACGTCCGCCCACGCGTGGGCCGTCAACACCGGCACTCACCGGAGGTACTCGTTCTCCACCGCCAAGCCCCGGACGTTGCCCAACGGCCACTACGGCGTGGCCGTAGTCATCGCTCCGAACGGCACGAACCCCGGTGCCACGCAGACGATCGGGAGCCGGACGTTCACCATGAAGGGTGGTCGCGTCACGCTGCGGTTCGATGCCCGCCAGGGCAAGCGGATCAGCATGACGACGAACACCGCGCACCCGTATCGCGTGATGTACTCCGCCGACATCTGCGTCGCCAGTGACTACCTTGGCAGCATCGCCAACAACGACAGCGTGGTGAACTACGACGGCGTGACGAACTATGCCATTCCAACGTCTAACCGAAGCGTCCGTTTCAGTGCGACCGTCGAGTGGTCACCGACGCGGTCGGGCCCCTTCTACTGGGCGATCGGAAAGCCGACCTACGGTATCCCGTCCGAGCCCGGGTTCTCCTGGACACACGCATCGTTCGCCAAGTTGTCGGTGAAAGTACTGAAGGGCACCGTCCGGGAGCCGGACACCACTCTCATGATGCTTCCCTGGGCGTCCTGCCGGCGGGGCGCGGATTCGTTCGCGACATTCACGGCGCCGAGAACCGTCACGGCGTACGTGACGCCGGGACAGTGGGCTCCGTCCATCATTTACAGCGGCGGCGTGACCGGAGTGAACGGCGTCCCGTACTACAAGGCCGGTAAGACCTACCACCTCACCTTCACCCGCAAGTCCTGAACCTAACCTCCGGCCATCCATGGCCTGACCGGGTGGACCAAACCGGCCGGTGAGCCCAGCCGCGCACGCGTGGAATATGCGAACCCCACCGGGCTCTGCACACTTACCTGCACACGCGCGGGGTTTTGATCGGGATCGCGTGGGCGCTACCGCAGTTGGTCGCGGCGGCGGGTCAGGTAGGCGGTCTCGGCGGTGTTGCCCGCCAGTTCGATGGCTTTGTCGTAGGCCGCGCGCGACTCATGACCGCGGCGCAGCCGGCGCAGTAGTTCGGCGCGGGTGGCGTGGTAGGCGTGATAGCCGGCCAGCGTGTTCTCAAGCCGGTCGACGGCTGCCAGTGCGACGTCCGGGCCGTCGAGTTCGGCGACCGCGATGGCCCGGTTGAGGGCGATGATCGGCGAGGGGTCGAGGCGGACGAGTTGGTCGTAGAGGGCGAGGACCTGCGACCAGTCGGTGTCACGGATGTCGCGGGCGGAGGTGTGCACGGCGTTGATCGCGGCGAGGATCTGGTAGCGGCCCGGAGCGACCCCGGCGGCGGCAGCGGCGAGGCGTTCGCGCACCAGCCGGTGGCCCTCGGCGATCAGCGCCGTATCCCAGGCCCCACGGTCCTGCTCGTCGAGGGAGACCAGTTCGCCGCCGGCCGAGACCCGGGCGGTGCGGCGCGCCTCGATGAGCAGCATCAGCGCCAGTAGCCCGGCCACCTCACCGTCGCCGGGCAGGAGGGCACGGATCAGGCGAGTGAGCCGGATCGCCTCGGCGGTCAGGTCGTGACGTACCGAATCGGTGTCGGAGCCGGTCGCCAGGTAGCCCTCGTTGAACACCAGGTACAGGACGGCGAGTACGCCGGAGACGCGGGCCGGGAGATCCTCCGCGGACGGCACCCGGTACGGGATGCGGGCCGCCTTGATCTTGGCCTTCGCGCGGGTGATCCGCTGCCCCATGGCACTCTCGGCCACCAGGAAGGCGCGGGCGATCTCGGGCACGGTCAGACCGCCGACCATGCGCAGCGTCAGTGCCACGCGGGCCTCCATCGCCAGCGCCGGGTGACAGCAGATGAAGATCAGCCGGAGCCGATCGTCGTCGATGGCGCCGACCGGCTCGGGCGGGTCGCCGTCGTACACCAGCTGAGCCTCCTTCTGCTTGTCGTCGCGCTTGTTCTCGCGCCGAATCCGGTCGATGGCCTTGCGGCCCGCGGTGGTGGTCAGCCAGGCGCCGGGGTTGGGCGGTACGCCGTCGGCCGGCCACCGCTCGACGGCGGTCGCGAACGCCTCGGCCGCCGCCTCCTCGGCGATGCCGAGGTCACCGAAACGCCTGGTCAAGGCGGCGACCACCCGGGCCCACTCCTCATGGTGGGCCCGGGTGATCGCCTCGCGGACGTCGACGTCGTTCACTGGAACGGCCGTACCTCGATCTTCCGATCGCAGACCTTCGACGCCTCGGCGGCGAGCTTGAGCGCCACGTCCAGATCGGGGGCCTCCCACACCCAGACGCCGGCGAGGTACTCCTTCGACTCCACGAAGGGCCCGTCGCTGAACACCGCCTGCTCGCCCCGGTTGTCGATGACCGTGGCCGCGTCGGTGTCCGCGAGTCCGCCCGCGAAGACCCAGTAGCCCTCGGCGATCAGTCGCTCGTTGAACGCGCTGATGGCAGGCTGCCTGTCCGTGCTGCCGGGATTGGTCTTGTCATCGACGACGGAAACCAGGTACTGCATCTGAAGATCATCTCCTGTGGTGTCGGGACAGCGTGGTTCGCTGGTCAGGGACTTCACGCCGTTGGCGCATACTGCGGGCGCCCGGCCGACCGGTAGACCTGGATCGTCACGCCCTTGGAGTCGACGCGCGACTCGACCAGGTCGAGCGCGAGATCCGGGCCCGCGTCGGGGAACAACCGCGCACCCTGGCCGACGACCACCGGGACGGTGATCAGAGTCATCTCGTCGACCAGATCGTTGTCCAGCAGCCACCGGGTCAGGATGCCACTGCCGTGCACCTGCAGCTCACCCCCCCGGCCGGGCCTTCAGTGCTCGGACGGCGGCCGCGACGTCTCCGGACAGGACGGTCGTGTCCGGCCACGCCGGATCGGTGAGCGTGGTCGACGCCACGTACTTGGGCCGTGTGTTCAACGCTTCCACGACGGACTCCCAGCCAGGGGCGTCCTGGACCGTCAAGGTCCCCCATGAGGCGGCGAACAGCTCGTAGGTCCGCCGGCCGAACAGGAACGCCTCGGCGCGCTGGTAGGCCTGGTTGATGAACACGTGGGTCTCGTTGTCGCCCTTCCCCCGGGCCCATCCTCCGCGCTCGAATCCGTTCCTACGGTCCTCATCCGACGCGTGGCCGTTTCCCTGCGTCACTCCATCGATGGTGACCTGAGTCATGGTCGTCAGCTTCATGATCGCGGTCCCCTACCTTGGCGCCGCCCCTTGTGGGCGGCCTCACCCCTGCTACGAACACCACCGCCCCGATCCGACACCGACTCCCGGATTTCGTTGAAGAACTTTCCGGGACGCCCGTCGGCGCCGCGTCCCGGTTCGCACCATCTGGCCCGACGGCGCGCGGCGCGGTTGAGACGCACATACACCGGCAAAGCCGGCGCCGGCCGTCGTACGGACCTGGTTGGATGATCGAGCCTCGGTCCTGGGGACCGAACGACGAGTGCCGTCAGGGAGGGCGCTGGATGGGGATTCGCAATGGGTTGAGCCGGCTTGGGGCTCGGCGGCGTCTTCAGCGGACGGCGAGGGAGGTCTTCGACTGGCGGCAGCTGCGGCCCGGGCAGACGGAGGCGATGCAGTCCCTCCTTCAGGGGCACGACGTACTCGTCGTCATGCCGACCGGCAGCGGCAAGTCCGCGACCTATCAGGTCCCGGCCCAGTTGCTCGACGGCCCGACCATCGTGATCTCGCCGTTGATCGCCCTGCAGCGGGACCAGATGCTCTCGCTCGCCGAGCGGAACGCGGGCGGCGCCGTCGTCGTCAACTCCGCGCAGCGCGCGGGCTCGAGCGAGGCCTCTCTGGAGCAGATCCGGGCCGGTAAGGCCGAGTACGTCTTCCTCTCCCCCGAGCAGCTCGCCAAGCCCGATGTCGTGGACCGGCTCGCCGCGGCGCGGCCCTCGCTGATCGCGATCGACGAGGCGCACTGCGTCTCGGCCTGGGGACATGACTTCCGGCCCGACTACCTCGGGCTCGGCCGGGTCATCGAACGCCTCGGCCACCCCCCGGTGATCGCGCTGACCGCGACCGCGTCGCCGCCCGTACGCGAGGACATCGTGGAGGTGCTCGGCCTCCGCGACGTCCACCAGGTCATCCGGGGCTTCGACCGGCCCAACATCACGCTGCGGGTCCGCCGGTTCGCCGAGGAGAGCACCAAGAGGCGCGCGCTCGTCGCGGACGCCGCCGGACGGTCCGGGCTCGGCCTGGTGTACGTCGCGACACGCCGCGACGCCACGGCGTACGCCAAAGAGCTGACCGAGGCCGGGCTGCACGCGGAGGCATATCACGCGGGGATGAAGGCGTCCGAACGCGAGCGGGTGCACACGTTGTTCTCCGAGGGCGGGCTCGACGTCGTCGTGGCCACCTCCGCCTTCGGCATGGGGATCGACAAGCCGAATGTGCGCTACGTCCTGCACAGTGCCCCACCCGAGTCGCCGGACTCCTACTACCAGGAGATCGGCCGGGCCGGCCGCGACGGCGAGCCGTCCGAGGCGGTCCTGTACTACCGGTCGGAGGACCTCGGCCTGCGCCGATTCTTCGCGGGCGGCCGGCCGGACGAGGAGATGCTGCTCCGGCTCGCCGTCCTGCTCCACGAGCACGGCGGCACCGTGAAGCCCCACGCCGTACGCGAGACGCTGGGCATCGGCCCGTCCAAGCTGACCTCTCTCGTGAACCTGCTCCAGCACACCAAGGCGGTGGAGGTGAGCGGCCGGGGAGACCTGCGGTACGCCGAGCGGGGGCCCGCTCCCAAGCAGGCCGCGGCCGATGCGATGGAGCTGGACGAGAGCCGCCGCCGGGTGGACGACTCGCGCATCGACATGATGCGCGGCTACGCCGAGACCACCGGGTGCCGCCGCCGCTATCTGCTGGAGTACTTCGGCGAGCCCCGTACGACGAAGACCTGCGACAACTGCGACAACTGCGTCGCGGGGGCGGTCGACACGACGCGGGTCGACGGTCCATTCCCGGTCCACTCCGAGGTGGTGCACAAGGCATGGGGCCCGGGAACGGTCATGCGCGCCGAACCCGACCGGATCACCGTGCTGTTCGAGGAGATCGGCTACAAGACACTTTCCCTGGTCGCGATCAAGCGCGACTCCCTGCTGACACTCGCATCGGAGAGCGGCGCCGAACAGTGAGCAGCCCGCCATGAAGTGAGGCGGCCATCCATCGCGGATTGATGGAGGTGCAGAAACACGAGCGCTGAGCATAGAAGGCCAGGTCAGATGCCGTTGAGTAGTCACGGCACCGCCCGGGAGATCATCTGGCGCGGATCGGCGCGCGCCTTTCCGAGCGGGACAGGGTTCACCTCCGGCCGTCTGCCGCCGGGGCTCGTCCCGCCAGCGGCGGGCGGTCTCCTCCAATCGTTTGCAGGCGGAGGTTCGCTTATTGCTTTGACCGCCGCCGTCGGTGACGGTAGCGGTCAGCAATCCACGACATACCTATGCTCGTCAGAACCCGCCACTCCTCGATCCGGCGCAGCAGATTCGTGAATCTCAATCTCAAACCCTTCCGTTTCTTTTGGTCCCCGCGTACGCCCATGCGGGCATGCGGGGACCGCGTTCGCGGCCAGGCCGTGACCATCATGGAAGACCGGGTCCCCGAGAAGGCGCCCGGCGCTGAGTCCGGCCGAGCCAGGACGATCCGGAGCTAATGAGCCAGCCGTTATCGTCCTCCGGCCCGACGTCCGGCCCGGGAATCACCCCACACGACACCCGGTTAGCGCCACCTCAAATCCTGCCTTGGCGTTGGTACAACGCGTCGGCCGGCAGCCCGTGGCCGTGCATCGGCCAGCCGCATCTGCGTTCTTACCGCGATGCTTCGTCCACGCCGAGAAGCCTCCAAGGGTCTCCTCAGTGATCTGAGCGTCGGTCCAGACCGCCGCGCGACCCAACCGACCTCACGAAACATCGAGGCTAATAAGATTCTTTGCCGGCCTCCCGGGTTCGCGTGACATCCGTCACAGCGGAAAAAACGGGGAATCCGGCTTTCCCGGCGAACCTCCATGCCATTACCGGGCATCGAACTGATTAACCGAGTCAGTAAGCAACCGGGAGGTTTTACCGATGGAGCTCAAGCGTCTGCGTACCGCCGCTGTTCTCGCCTGTGGTGGCGGAATGGTCGCTCTTTCGCTCACCGCCTGCAACTTCAACGGAAGCGCGTCGGCGTCGGGTAATTCGCCGGAGTCGTCGTCCGCCCCGACCGCGTCGTCGGCGCCGACCTCCTCCTCCCGCAATACCGGAAGCGGCGGCACGCGCAGCAGGCCGACGACCGCCGGTCAGAGTGACACGCCGAGCTGCATGGGATCCGAGCTTAAAGCCGAACTGCAGCTTCAAGATCCCGGCCTTAACGGATTGGAAGGGGAAATGGCAGCGGAAAAGGCGACTGCCACGCTGATCCTCACCAACCGGTCGAGTGAAACCTGCTACCTGCCGGCCGGCTGGACGCCGCTCGGGAAGGGCGGGGAGAACAACTACACCGCGATTCCCGCGACTCAGGTGAACTTCCCCGGCGCGGGTATGAGAATCACGCTGCGGCCCGGGAGTTCGGCCTTCGCCGGAACCAAGTGGCACACCACAAAGGGCTGCCCCGGCGGTACCACCGACGACCTCGGCGTCGCCTGGCACAGCACCTGGATCCCGCTCACCTACCACGGCCTCGACGACGGCTACCAGCCGCCGATCTGCGACAGCCTCACCCTGGGGACACTCCAGCCCACCATGAACGGCGTCAACTTCACCTGATCCACCCTGAACGGGACGGGGCAGGCATACGGGGACGCAGGGAGCGGGAACGTGGGTCCCACTCCCTGCGCGCGTCAGAGCGGGCCACCCGCCGGCGCCGACACTCTCGGCAAGAGCGCCACCGCCGGATGCGCCTGCCGCACCCCCACCGAGCAAGCGACCGACTCCGGCGATACCGGCCGCCGCCGTAGCACCTGCTGCAGACACCCACGGTTGAGGACGAACTACGCGTAATCGGAAACTTTTTGATCTGACCGCGTATCTACACCACCAGTAAGGCCATGCCCCGAGAAGAGGAGCTGTTCCGGATGGCGCGTCGCGTTCGTGTGCTGTTGGTGTCCGCGTTGTTGCTGGTGACGGGCTCGGTGATGGCGTCCGGGCCGGCCTCGGCTGTCATCGGCGGGTCAAAGAGCACTTACGGCCCATGGGCGGTGCGCATGCTCATCGACGGCAAACCGGTGTGCACCGGGACGGCGGTCACGAAGCAGTGGGTCATCAGCGCCTCGCACTGCTTCTTCGAGCAGGGGCAGGCGGTCGCCGACAAGCGGATCTCGTTCCGGGTCGGCAACCTCGACATGCGTAAGGGCACCACTGTCCGCCCGGTGGGCAAGCGGGCGGGGAACTCGCGCGCTGACATGATGCTCATCAAGGTCTCGCCGATGAAGATCCGCCCGGTGCGCCTGGCCAAGGCCCATGTCCACCCCGGTGAGATCGTGCGGCAGTACGGGTGGGGTGCCACCTGCACCAAGGATGAGAACACCTGCCAGTCGCCCGTGCTCAAGCAGTCGACGCTGCGGGTCGTACGGTCCGACGCGCGCCGCTGCGAGGGCTACGCCGAACCGGGCGGCACGGACTTCTGCCTGGAGAAGGTGTCCGGGATTCCCGCCGGCGGCGACTCTGGAGCCCCGGTGATGAGCATCGGCGCACACGGCAAGGAGACCCTGCTCGGCGTCTTCTACGGCTCCGACCGAGAGAAGATGGCCGGGGCCGGGGAGATCGCCCAGCAACTCGCCTGGATCCACAAAGTCACGAAGCGATAGGGCAGAGCGCAACCCCCGAGGCCGGTCCCCGCGCGGGGACCGGCCTCAGCGCATGGTCGATCCGCCGTCGACGCTGAGTTTCGCGGCTGTGATGGGCGCTCCGACCGACCCGACGGAGCGAGGTCCAGCCGCTCGGTGCCGTGCTACCGTCGCGGCGGAGGCTAGTACGTGCCTGCCCCGGACGAGATGTGCGCCGTACCCGGCCCGCCAAGACGACGCACTCGAGGAGACGTCATGGGTGCCCGCACCTCCCTGATCGACTTCACCGGAGCGACTCCCCGGCCTCGTGCGCTGGATGTCCGATGGATTCACGGCTCGCCGTCGGCCAAGCACAACACCGACCCGGACATCCAGGTCCACGCCTACGACGAGCACACGTTCATCTTCCGGCAGAACATGGCGATCGACTACGAGGCGCCGTTCCTGTTCCTGCTCTTCGGCAACGCCCGGGCTGTGCTGATCGACACCGGAGCCACCGCATCCGCCGAGTTCTTCCCCCTTCGCCGGGTGGTCGACGAGCTCGTTGACTCCTGGCTCGCCCGTCACCCTCGGCACGGGTACCAACTGCTGGTGCTCCACACCCATCCGCACGGTGACCACATCGCAGGCGACGGCCAGTTCACCGATCGTCCCGACACCACGGTGGTCGGCGCGGAGCAGGACACCACCTGGCCGTACTTCGGATTCGCCGACGACTTTGATGCCGTGACGCAGGTCGACCTGGGCGGCCGGGTGCTGGAGTGCCTGGCCACCCCGGGCCACCACGAAGCGGCGGTCACGTTCTACGATCCGTGGACCGGGTTCCTCCTCACCGGCGACACGGTCTACCCCGGCCGGCTCTATATCAAGGACTGGCAGGCATTCGCCCGGACGATCGATCGCTTGATCGACTTCTGCGGCCACCGGACGGTCACCCACGTGCTCGGCTGCCACATTGAAATGACTCGGCACCCGGGCGTGGACTATCCGATCCGCACCGTTTACCAGCCCGACGAACCCCCACTGCAGATGACCACAGGCCACCTGCACGAGATCCGCGCAGCGCTGACGGAGATCGGCGACCAACCCAGCCGCCGTACCTTCCCGCTCTTCGTCCTGTGCCCCAGCGCATAAGCGGCACGAACAGATCAGGTGCTCGTGGCCGCGGAGCGGCTGTTCCGCGAGCGGGGCTTCGACGCGACGACCGTCCGGCAGATCGCCGCCGAGGCCGGGCTCAGCGCGGGCAGCGTGATGGCGGTGGGCGACAAGCATGGGCTGCTCGTGGCGATCTTCGACGGCTGGATCGATGCCGTGCACCGAGAACGCGACCGAGCCCGATCCGAACAGCCGTCGGCCGACCCGGTCGACGACGTCATCGCGCTGGCCGAGCCGTTCATTGACTACTTCGCGCTCGACCGCGAGCTGTCACGCGAATACGCGGCGACGATCGTGCGTGGCCGACACGACTCTGCGATCTTCCAGAACCTCGGGCTGACCCTGATCGGCGAGATCCAGCAGGTGCTCCCCCGAGCGGGGCACGACGAGGACCGCGCGGGCAGGGCGGCCCGATCGATTTACTTCGCCTACCTCGGCATCCTGATGACGATGTCGAACGGGGCACTTCCCGATGACGTCGGACGCGAGCAGTTTCGCGACATCGTCAGCCTCATCATGGACCAATCGGAGGCATGATGTTCGACGTCCCGAGCCTTTGGTGGCCCACGGCACTACTCGCCCTCGTCCTGTTTGTTGACGCACTGCTGTCGATCCGTCCACCGGCCTTCATCCAGGGCTGCCTCGACGGGGTAGGCCTGCTGCGCCGTCTACGCCCACATCCGGGCACGGTTTCTCCGGAAGGAGTTCTGGCTGAACTGCCTGGGAATGCTCTCCCTCGCGGTCACCGTCCTGACCGTCTCGTACGTCGTGTGAGTAGGACATGAGCAGCGTTTTGGCCACGCAGGCGGTCGCCTCGATAGCCTCGCCGAGTGGAATCTCCTCGTCCGGCGGCCCTGCCGCCTGAACAGTTCGCGGCGTCTCTGCCGCGCAAGCGCATGGGCGCCGGTGCGTTGTTCCGCGACACGGCCGGGCGAGTGCTGCTGGTCGAACCGACGTACAAGCCCACGTGGGAGATTCCCGGCGGCATCGTCGAGAAGGAGGAATCCCCGCACGCGGCGTGCCGCCGAGAAGTGGCCGAAGAACTCGGGTTGGACCGGCCGGTCCGGCGGGTCCTGGCCATTGATTGGGTGCCGTCTCGGCCTGAACTATCCGAGGGGCTGATGCTCGTCTACGACGGCGGGGTGCTGTCCGACCGCGACGTTACGGCGATCCGGCTGCCTGCCGAGGAACTGGCCTCGTACGCGTTCGTCGAGCCTGAGCGCGTGGGCGATCTCGCCAACGCACGCCTGGCCCGCCGAATCGCCGCATGCTTGGAAGCGGTGGCCGCAGGCACACCCGTCCTCCTGGAGAACGGCCACCCGATCTCCTGAAGCGGGCCGCCACCGACCAGCCGGCATTCACCCGGCGCGAGCCCACACCCGGCGTACATCAGGTCGAGCAGGCACCGAGGAGATCAACTCAACGATCTAGTGGGTCCGGTTCGGGGACGATGCCTGCGGCGTGCCGGGAAGTCGGACCGTGACGAGGAGGCCGCCGGTGGGGCGGGGGGTGAGGTCGAGGGTTCCGGTGTGTGCTCGGACGATGCTGTGCACGATGGCCAGCCCGAGGCCGACGCCGGCGTGCTCGTCGGTGCGGATGCGTGTTGTTCCGCGTTGGAAGGGCTCGGTGAGGGTCGGTACCAGTTCCGATGGGACCCGATGGCCGGTGTTCTCGACCCGCAGCACGCTCGCGTCGTGCTGCGATTCGGTACGTACCGTTACGGTGCCGCCGGTCGGGAGGTTGTGGACGATGGCGTTCTGGACGAGGTTGATCACCATCCGCAGCAGGAGCGCCGCGGAGCCGACGGTCTGTGCCTTCTCGCCGGTGACGTTGAGCGTGACCTGACGCTTTTCGGCGAGGGGAAGCAGCGTTTCGGCGGCTTCTTCGGCGATGAGGGACAGGTCGACCGCCTCGCGGGTGAAGCTCCTGCGGTCGGCGCGGCTGAGCAGCAGCAGGGCCTCGGTGAGGTCGATCGCCCGCGTGTTGACGATACGGAGGCGTTCGATGAGTTCCCCCTGGCCCCCCGTGGAGTCGTTGCGGGCGACGTCAAGGAGTGTCTGGGAGATCGCCAGCGGGGTGCGCAGTTCGTGGGAGGCGTTCGCGGCGAACCTCTGCTGTTCACTGACGTGGGATTCGAGTTGTTCGAGCATGGCGTCGAACACGTCGGCGAGTTCGCGGAATTCGTCGTCGGGGCCTTCCAGGCGGATCCGGTGGGACAGTGATCCGTTCGCGGCCATTCGTGCCGCGTCTGCGATCCGGGTGAGTGGGGCGAGCATCCGGCCGGCCAGGATCCATCCTCCCAGCAGGCCGAACACGAGAAGGAAGGCCAGTGCTACGGCCACGCCGGGGGCGAAGCGCAGGCGGACGGAGCGCGCCAGCGTCCCACTGGGGGTGGTTATCACCCCAGGTGCGTAGCGCACCAGGTACACCCACACCACGGCCAGCAGGACAACGCCGGCGAGGAGGAGGAATCCGGCGTAGCTGATGGTGAGTTTCAGTCGGGCACTGAGCCCTGGACGTCTATTCATGAGTGCTGCCAGGGTGGGCGGGGTCCATGCCCGTGTCGATTCGGTAGCCGGCGCCGGGCACGGTGGCGATGAGCTGTGGTTCGCCGAGTCGTTTGCGCAGGGCGGAGACGGTGATGCGGTCGGCGGCGGTGAGCATGAGAATCGGGATGCCACTGCCGGAGGCGACGATGCGCCGGGCGATCTCATCGCCGGAGGGACCGGGGATGTCACGGTCCAGGACCGCCAGGTCATAGGAGTTGACGCCGAGCAGTTCCAGGGCGGTGTCGCCGTCGCCGGCGATGTCGGCGGCCATCGCCTCCAGCCGCAGACCGTCACGGACGGCCTCGGCCAGGAAGGGCTCGTCCTCCACGATCAGCACGCGCATCCCTGAAGCCTAAGCAGCACGACATATCGCCGACATATGCAAACCGGACACGGCCCCCACGGTGACCTACTTCGTGACTCACACTGTTCTGTCGCTCTGCTCGGCTTCTTGTGCGTGGACCCAGACGGCGATTTGCGTACGGGAGGTGAAGCCGAGCTTGGCCAGGATCCGCTCGACGTGTCCCTCGGCGGTACGGGAGGCGACGACCAGCCTGGCCGCGATCTCCTTGTTACTCAGCCCTTGGGCGACGAGCCGGGCGACTTCGGCTTCGCGGCGGGTCAGCGGCTCCGGCTCCGGCCTTTCGGCCCCTTCCCCTGGCGAGAGGGGTTCTTTCACGGCGTAGGCGACGGCCTGCTCAAGGGTCATGCCAGTGCCGCGGTGGAACTCCGCGTCGTAGGTCTTTTCGCCCAGTAGCGCACGAGCCTGGGTCACATACCGGTCATGCTGGGCGATGAAGTACTCGGACCTCCACAGGTATCCCCCGATGTCCTGCCATGCCCGCTGGGCGGCGCCCAGGAGCCGCGCACCCCGCGCGCCGTCCCCATCGGCGATGAGAGACCAGCCCAGGTACTCGATGGCGGGAATCACGCCGAAGATGTCGTTGAGCCCCCGGTGGATGCGCAAGGCGTCCTGCAGGGAGGTGATGGCCTGCCGGGTCCGCTCCGGGTTCGGCGGTTCCTGACTCCTCAGAACGAGGGCATAGGCCTGGAGCAGGTGGGTCAGGGACCAGTTCTCCCCATGCGCCCGGCACAGTGCGATGCCCTCTTGGCAGAGTTCGATCGCCCGCTCGGTCTCCCCGAGGAAGCCCGTCGCCAGCACCAGAGGGGTCCAGCCCGACATCACCAGCTCGTCCACCTCGCCCAGAGCACGGGAACGCGCCAGCATCTCCTCGCCTCGCGCCCTGGCCCGGGGCAGGTCGTCGCCGAAGAGGGCGGCCAAGGCTTCCACTCCGTTGGTGTGCATCAGGCCCGATTCGTCTCCGCGCTCCCTGAGCAGGGCGCGGCTCTGGTCGAGCAGGGCGGTTCCGGTCTCTGTGTCCCCTTGCGCGACGGCGAGTAGTGCGTGTGCCCGCAGAGCCTTGGCTCGGTCCGTGGAGGCTTCGGCGTCCAAGGCCAGGGCCTGGTCCAGCCACTGCCGGCCTTCACCCAGCAGGCTGCTGTTCAGCCAATGGATCCACAGCGCGCTGGCGATGCGTAGCCCGGCTCGGGCCTGGCCAGGGGCGGTCAGGCAGTAGTCCAGAGCGGTGCGGAAGTTGGGGTGTTCGGGGGCCAGCCGGGCGAGCCAGCTTCGTTGGTGCGGGCCGAACCAGTCGGCCTCGGCATGTTCGGCCAGCCGCAGGAACCAGTCGCGGTGCCGGTACCGCAGCCGTTGCTCCTCCCCCGATTCAACAAGCCGATCCCGGCCATACTGGCGGATGGTCTCCAACATCCGGTACCGCGCCCTACCCGCGTGCTCCTCGCAAATCAGCACTGACTTGTCCACCAGCCCGGCCAGCAGATCAAAAATGTCGTGCCGATCGATGCCCTCGCCGACGCAGACCGCCTCAGCGGCCTCCAAATCCAGGCCGCCGGCGAACACCGAGACCCGCGCCCACAACAACCGCTCCTGGGCGCTGCACAGCTCATAACTCCAATCGATCAGCGCCCGCAAGGTCCGATGCCGCGCCAGCGCCATCTGCGGCCCACCGGCCGGCAACCGGAACCGATCATCCAGCCGATCCACCAATTGCTTGAGCGAAAACGACCGCAACCGCACAGCGGCCAACTCGATCCCCAGCGGGATGCCGTCCAGCCGCTGACAGATCCGCGCCACCGCCTCGCCGTCACCGGCGGTGACGGCGAACCCCGGTCGCGCCGCCGCGGCACGCTCGGCGAACAGCCGTACCGCGTCACTACGCATCAGCGCCTCAGCGGAATCATGATCGCCCGGCAGCGGGAGCGGCAGCACCGGCAGGCACCGCTCACCGTCGATGACCAACGGCTGCCGGCTGGTGGCGACGATGCGCACTTCCGGTGCCGCACGCAGCACCGCATCGGCGATGACCGCACACTCACGCAACAGATGCTCACAGTTGTCCAGCACCACCAACGCCCGCTTGTCGTGCAGGAACCCCAGCAGCACCTCCACGGCCGACCGCGCAGAACGGTCATGGATCCCCAGCGCGTCGACCACGGTCTCGGCCAACAGCTTCGGGCTTTCCAGCGCGGCCAACTCCACCAGCCACACCCCGTCCGGGAACGCCCGCCGCACCTCCCCGGCCACTCGCAGGGCCAACCGGGTCTTGCCCACACCCCCGGTGCCGACGAGAGTCACCAACCGCGCATCCCCCAACATGCGCCGCACCTGAGCCACCTCCTTGCGGCGGCCCACAAAACTCGTCACCTCCGCCGGAAGGTTTCCTTTCCCTTGACCCGGCCTACGCTCCACCATCTCATCCCTGAACCGCGACGTCCGCGTGCTCCTCGGGTCCGCCGACGCCTAGGGGTGCGGTGAGCGCCTGCAGATCTTCGAAGGTGTCGGACACGAGTCTGTCGAGGTCTTTGTGGGGGTGAAGGAGCCAGATGGCGGCGACGTGGCTGAAGATCGCCATGCCGACCCTGGCCGTCAGTGCGGCCGTCGGTTCTGGGGTGCCCCTGTCCTGGAGCGCGGTGGTGAGGGTCTCGGTCAGGATGGCGGTCTTCGCCTGTTGCCGTTCGCGGAGGGCCGGGGTGGCGGCGATGACGCGCTGCAGCGGTTCGGAGAAGCGTCGGTTGCCCTTGAGGAGAGGCACGGCGGAGCGGTAGGCCCACAGCAGCGTGGGGAGCGGCGCGAGGTTTCGGGGTGCGCCGGCCACGCCGGTGACCAACGTCTCGCGCAGGGCCGTTTCACCTTCGAAGAGGACTTCACGCTTGTCGGCGAAGTGCCGGTAGAAGGTGCGCTCGGTGACGTCGGCCCGGGCGGCGATCTCGGCGATGGTGACCTGGTCGAAGCCACGCTGCTCGTAGAGGTCGAGGGCTGCTTGCCGAAGGCGCAGGCGCGCAGGTCCTCCATCGCGGGGCATCTCACCAGTATAGGACTGTAGTGACAGTGCCTGACGTTAAGGCCGCGCGCCCGGCGGCCGGGGCCCTCGCGCACTCCGCTGCCCGAATCACGTAGCGACAGAGTCTGACGCTACGTGCTAGCCTCAAGCGGTAGTGACAGTCTCTGTCGCTACCGGCTCGTTCCTGAGATCGGCGATCGCTTCGCCCTGCCCGGCCCACGTCCCGGCAGGTCGGCGTGATGTCCGTTGCCATCTGGCCAACCCTCGCGTCAGCCTTCGAGACCTGTTATTGGAGAAGCGCATGAATGACCTTGCCTCCAGCGCCACCATGAACGGAATCCGCTTCCACGATTACGGAGAGCCGACCGACGTGCTGCGGATGGAGCAGGTCGCCATACCGGATCCCGGCCCAGGTCGTATCCGCGTGGCCGTGCACGCGTGCGGGCTGAACCCGGCCGACTGGGCTCTGTGCCGCGGACTGTTCCCCGGAACGCTTCCACGCGGCATCGGTCTCGAAGTGTCGGGGACCGTCGACGCGATCGGCGACGGCGTCACCGACGTCGCCATCGGCGACCCCGTTCTGGGCAGTGCCGACTACGCCGACGGGCACAGCGCCGGCGCCGCCGACTTCGCGGTCATGACCAACTGGGCTCGCGTTCCCGCCGGGCTCGACCTCGTGCAGGCGGCCGCGCTGCCGATGGCGGTCGAGACCGCCTACCGGCACCTCGAGGGCCTGCGCGTCACCTCCGGCCACACGCTGCTGGTGCACGGCGCCGGGACGACGGTCGGATTCGCCGCCGTGCAGATCGGCCTGATCCGCGGCGCCCGGGTGCTCGCCACCGCCGGCGACACCCACGCCGAACGCCTCCGCGCACTGGGCGCCACCGTCACCTCCTACGGAGACGGAATGGTCGAGCGGGTCACGAAGGCGGCCGGCGGACCGGTGGACCTGATCTTCGACACCGCACCGGTCAGCGGTGTGCTGCCCGACCTCGTCCGGATCGCGGAGAGTGATCCTCGCCGCGTGCTCACCTGCAGCGATTTCGCCACGGCCGCGGAACTCGGAGTCCGTACCAGCTTCGACGAGGATCTAGGGCAGGGGATGCGCCACGACGTGCTCGGCGAGTACGCCCGGCGTGCCGCCGATGGCCGGTTCACCATCCCGGTCTCCCGCACCTTCCCTCTCGACGACTGGCGCACCGCACTCGAGATCAGCCTGAGCGGCCACCCCCGAGGCAAGCTCGTACTGCTACCCGCCAACACCGGGGAGGACCCGACCGTCGTCAGCCGTTGAGCCACGGTTCCGGCGCCCAACGGGCGCCGGAACCGCGTCACCGATGAACGGCATCCGGTGTACGGAGGGTCATGCTTTCGAGCGGGCGGCCCGCAACTCGGGGAAGAACCGGTGTTCGGCGCTCGGAATGCGGCCGGTTTCTGGCGTGTGGTCCAGGAGGCGTCGCACGGTCAGCAGATGGGTGGTGCGCCAGTGGGCGTACCGATGGTCCAGCCCGGTCAGCGCCTCGGCCAGTGAGTACATCTCCCCGCTCGCCTCGCGGTAGATCTCGGCCCACGCCCGCTCGACCGCGGGATGCGGCTCGTACGGCCGGGTGATGTCACGTTCGACGCATCCCACGGGGATGTCCGCGCCCTTGCGCCGCAACAGGGCCAGTACCGCGTCGTACAGACTCGGCTCCCGCAGCGTCGCCTCGATCACGGCGTGAAGCCGGGGCACCGCCGCGTACGCCGCGACCATCTCCGGCGATTTACCACCGAGTGCGAACTCCAGCCGCCGGTGCCAGAAGGAGCGGTACGCCAGAGACTGTGACCTCGACGCGATACCCCCCAACTCGTCCCGCAGCGTCGCGAACTCCGCAGGCGTGACCGAGCTCAGCTGCTCCCAGGAGGCGATGAGCATCCGCTGAACGTGCCCGACACGACGCAGACGCCACAGAGCAGACCCCACCACGTCATCCAGCAACAGATCCCGCACCCAATTGACCTCGGTGAACAGCAGCTTGAACAACAGCTCCTGCACCTTCCCGGTCGCATAGAACGACAACTCCGCCCACTGATCGGTACGCGGATACCGCAGGCCCAGCAGGACCTCGACATCGCGATAACCGACGCAGGGCATACCGCCCTCATCGCCCCGGTCACCGGTGAAACCGAGCAGCGACTCACCCTGTTCGGCCTCCCCGCGCTCCGGCTCGACCGAGGACCGGTAGCCCCCGATCCGGCCGATCGCCGCCTCACGCTCCATTAAAGATCAACTCGATCGCGGATTCGGTCCGGTGGTCGCCGTGGGTTTCAGTTGTCACCAGGGTTTCCCGTCAGAGTCATTCGGCGGTGCGGCGGGGTTGGACTCGAAAACCCATAGCCGAGTACGGCGCGGATTTCCGCATCCCGCAGTTCGTCCGCGCAGCAGGATTCAGTGCCCAGCCCATGGCGCCAAGGAGGTGAAGCCGTTCTAGGACAGCACGACTGCGGCGTGCGATCATCAACCAGAAAGGTTGTGTTCTGGTCCCCAAAGATCACAGCGAGTAAAAGCCCTTGCATTTCTGCAGGCAGAGAAGGAATGGACCATCGCGGCGTGTTCCGCTGATTCCCCGACCGAGGAAGCCTCCTTCAGAAACAGAGTCGGGCGGCGATGGCGGGGCCCGCGTGTGCGAGCCATGCTTCGGCTCTGGGCATCCGGTCCTTGACGCCCTGTTCCCAGAGGCGGTGGAACACCGGGTCGACGCCGGCGGCCGCGCGGGCGGTCAGGTGGAAGCGGTGAACCATCCGGGTGGCCAGGGGCACCAGCTCACGGCGTTGCCGGGCGGTCATTCCGTAGGCGTCGGCGAAGACGGTTACCCGGTGGGAGGCGTCGAGGTCGGTGAAGGCCGGGGCCCTGTCGCGGGGATCGAGCAGGGGCACCCACCAGTAGAGGGCGTTGGCGATGTCGTAGAGCCGCGTGGTCGGGCGGGCGAGGTCGAAGTCGATCAGGGCTGCGGGCAGGCCGTCACGGAAGACGACGTTGCCGGGGCAGTAGTCGCGGTGGCCGACGAGTTCGGGTTCCCCGTCCACCGGTCCGATGGGGACGGTGTCGGATCCGGGAATGCCTCCCCAGGTGGCGTCGGGAGGGGGAACCCAGCCCTGTGCGGCGTCATGCAACCGGTGGATGAGCTGGGCCAGTGCGACAAGGACGTCCTCGCCGGCGGTTTCGGCGGGAAGGGGCTCTCGTGGAACGTCTCCGGGGACGAAGGACAGTACTTCGCGGCCTTGCTCGTCGATTCCGAAGGGAACGGGTGCTGCGGCGAATCCGGCCTGGTGCAGGTGGGCCAGGTAGGTCTGGATCGTGGCGGTGAACGGGCGGACCGGGCGGCGAACGGTGTCGCCGATCCGCACGATGCCGGGGGTGACGCCATCGCCCGTCAGCGGCTCAACGCCCTGGTCTCGTCCCCGCTCTGTCACAAGACTCCTCTGTCACATCAGTGCCAGGCTGACGTGGACGGCGAGATCGGTCACGCCGGCTGGTGGCTCTGCGCGCCGGTCACTCTCTGGCGGTTTGTTCCAGGTGCTGGACGATGGCGCGGAGGGAGCCGGCGAGGTCTTGGCGCTGCGTGCTGTCGAGCTGCTTGACGACGAAGGCCTCTTCCTTGTTGAACTCGGGGAAGAGGGTGCGCATGAGGCGGTCGCCGGTCGGGGTGATGGAGAGCATGACGCGGCGTTTGTCGGTGGCGTGGGGGCCGCGTTTGACGTAGCGGTAGGACTCGAGGGTTTTGATCACGCCGGTGAGGGTGCCTTTGGAGATGCCGGCCTCCTCGGCGACGTGGCGGGTCTCGCTCTCGTCCCAGATCCAGACGACCCACAGGACGACGAATCCGGTCCAGGTGAGCCCGGTGCCGCGGAGCACGGTCTGCTCCAGGTGGTTGCGGATGGCGGCGGAGGCCCGGTAGATGTTCGACACCGCCCACATGGCCTCGAAGTCGAGGTTGAGGTCGCCGAGCCGGCTGCTGATGGCGTCCTCGGTGTTCCGCAGTGTGTGATGGCCGGTCAACGTCGCCCTCTCGCCGTGGTTCGGGATGTTGGTGTCACGTTAGAGCTGCCAGGAGTACTCGTGAAACTCCCAGTCCGTCACGGTCCGCTCGTACCGGTCGATCTCCTGCCGCTTGAGTGCGGTGAACAGCTCCACGAATCGGCCACCGAGCGCCTCGCCGAGTGCCTTGTCCTGCTCAAGGGCGGTGAGGGCGGCGGCCAGCGACTCCGGTAGCGGCGCTCCGGAGGCGCGTGCCGGGGGCGGGGCGAGTTGCCGGTCGATGCCGTCCAGGCCGGCGGCCAGCAGCGCGGCCACTCCCAGGTAGGGGTTGAGGATGCCGTCACCGACGCGGGTCTCCAGCCGGGTGCCGGCCCCGCGCTCGGGAGGGACCCGCACCAGCGCCGTACGGTCGTCGAGCCCCCAGCCGGCGTCGCGGGGCACCAGCGCCCCGGCCCGGAGCCGCTTGAAGGCGTTGATCGACGGGTTGAGGATCGCGGTGAGCCCGGCGGCGTGCTCCAGGATGCCGGCCAGGAACGCCAGTGCGAGGTCGCTGAGGCCGCCGTCGGCGGTGGCGAACAGGCTGCGTCCTTCCGGGTCGGTGAGCGACAGGTGGATGTGGCCGCCGCTGCCGGACCGGCCGGTGAAGGGCAGGCCCATGAAGGTGGCCCGCAGCCCGTGGCCGGCCGCGACCTCCTTCACGACGTGCTTGAACAGGAAGGTACGGTCGCAGGCGTCGAGCGCGGCGGAGTGCACCTGGTTGATCTCGAACTGGCCGCCGGTGTACTCGTGGAAGCCGCCGATCGTGCCCAGGTTCAGGGCCCGGCAGTGTCGCAGCAGGTCCGGCAGCAGGCCAGACGGGTCATAGGCACCCCCCACGACGTACCCTGCGGAGTCGTGGTCCAGGTAGCGCACCCACCGGTGCGGCGCCTGCTGATCCGGCGCGCAGACGTAGAACTCCAGCTCCGGAGCGGCCACCGGGTGCAGTCCGCGCTCGGTGAACCGGCTCACCTGGGCGCGGAGCAGGTCGCGCGGGGACACGTCCAGCGGTTTGCGCGATACCGGGTCGAGGACGTCGGCCAGCACGATCGCATAGCCCGGCGCGTGAGAGGGGAAGCGCAGCGTGTCCAGATCGGGCACCGCCAGCCCGTCCGGCCAGCCACGTCCGGAAGACTCGGCGACGTCCAGCGGTTCGGCGCTCAGGTCGGTCACCATCAGCGCCTGGCAGAACGCCAGCCCGGTCTCGGCCACGTTGCGCAGCTCGGCCGCCGCGATGTCCTTTCCTCGGGGCACTCCGTGCAGATCGCTCCAGAGCACGCGGACGAGATCGGCGTCCCGGGTGTCGATGGACGGCATGCAACGCCTCCAGGTGTTTGGTTCCAAACAGTATGGGATTCGAGCTCGGCGATGACAACCTTCTTGCTGGGAATCTACCCGCGAGAATCCCTTGTCAGCACTCCATGCGCCGTCTACCGTACGGGACCAAACGATTTGCGCCCCGGCGCAGTGACCCCTTGGAGTGGTTGATGTCACCACCCGCTAAGCACGCGAAGCTCTCGCTCCTCGACGTCGTCGCCCAATCCGTCGGTTTCATGGGCCCGGTCTTCTCCGGCACGATCGTCCTGGGGCTGCTGATCGGCCTCAACGCCACCGGAAAGGGCGCCGGCTCGGCGGCGCCGCTGGCGGTCGTCCTGGCCGCGGTGGGCATGTTCGCCCTGGGCTGGCTGGTGTCGGCCTACGCCCGGCGGGTGCGGGCGGCCGGGTCCCTGTACAACTACGTGACGTTGGGCCTGGGAGAGAAGGCGGGTGCCGCGGCGGGGTACGTCTACTACTCCGGCGTGATGATCCTCGGTGCCGCCATCGCGGTCTTCGTCGGCGGCTTCGTGCACGACACGCTGAAGGCCCGGTTGGGCTTCGACGCGATCCCCACCCTGGTCTGGCAGCTGGGTCTGCTGGCCGGGCTGCTGGTGGTCGTGCACGTGGGCGTCCAGGTGTCCACCCGGGCCCAGTTGGTGCTGGCCCTGGTGTCGATGACCGTCCTGACGCTGTTCTTCCTCTATGTCATCGTCAAGACCGGCTCGGGCAACAGCGTCAAGGCGTTCCGCCCCTCGTCGTCCGGCGACGGGTGGGCCGGCATCCTGTTCGCGGTGCTGTACGGGGTGCTGCTGTTCACCGGCTTCGAGGCCGCCGCCAACCTGGCCGAGGAGACCGGCAGCCCGGAGCGGCACATTCCCCGGGCGGTGCTGATCTCCCTGGCAGTGGCTTCGGCGTTCTTCCTGCTCGGCACGTACGCCCAGGTCGCGGGCTTCCACTTCGATGTCCACGCGATGCAGCAGGCCGCCGCCGGGTCGCCGCTGGTCACTCTGGCCAGCGGTCACGCCTACGGGGCGAGCTGGCTGGGCGATCTGGTCGCGGTGATGGTGATGCTCGACCTCCTCGCGGTCTACATCGGGGTCTCGGTCTCGGTCGGCCGTGGCCTGCAGACCATGGCCAAGGACGGCTGGCTGCCCGCGAGGCTCGCCCGCGAGTCGGCCCGGCGCGGCACTCCGGTCGGGGCGACGGCGCTGACCGGTGCGGTCTACCTGCTGTGCGTCGTGGCGTCTCAGATCGCGCCCAAGCTGGTCGCGCCGGCGGGCGCGTCGGGCTATGGGCCCTGGTACGGCTGGCTGTCGGCGTACGGCGTGTTCTGTCTGGCCGCGATCTATCTGGCGATGGCCGTCGGCGCCCCACGTGGCCTGCGCGACCTGGGCAGACCGGTGCAGGTCTGGAGCTGCTCGGTGTTGGCCGCGCTGATCACCGGCGGTGCGGTGTTCGGGTCGATCTACAAGGTGCCGCAGCCCACGCTGACCGCCAGCTACCTGGCCATCGCATCGGTACTGGTCGCCGTGGTGGCGGCTCTCGTGGTCAAGGGCGGTGCGGTGACCGGCGAGGTCCCGGTCCGCGAGCAGGTGGCCCCGTAATGGTCTTGATCGTCACTGGCGGGGGAAGTGGGATCGGAGCGGCCGTGGCGGAACTCGCCACGGCCGCCGGGGCCCAGGTGGTCATCTCGGGCCGCCGTCGCGACGCACTCGAGCAGGTCGCCGAGCGTACCGGCGCCCTGGTCCACGCCGCCGACCTGACCACCCCGGGCGCACCGGAGGCCCTGGTCGGGGCCGCGTTGGAGGCGTACGGCCGGGTCGACGCGGTGGTCGCCAACGCCGGCGTGATGCGGAGCGGCGGCCTGCTGGAGGTGTCCGAGCAGAGCTGGCGAGACAGCCTGGAGACCAACCTGACCGCGGTCTTCCGGCTGGCCCGGGCGGCCATGCCGCACCTGGTACGAAGCCGGGGCGCGCTCGTGACGGTGAGCTCGATCGCGGCGCTCCGAGCGCCCGCCGGGGCCGTCGCGTACGCCTCGGCCAAGGCCGCCGTCACGATGCTGACTCAGTCGATCGCGGTGGAGTTCGGCCCGCGCGGCGTCCGCGCCAACACCGTCTGCCCCGGCTGGGTGCGCACCGAGATGGCCGACATGGAGATGCGCGAGTTCGGCGAACCGGAGGGCCTGTCCGTACCGGACGCCTACGCCGAGGTGACCCGGCTGTCGCCGCAGCGGCGGCCGGCCGCGCCCGCCGAGGTCGCCGAGGCGATCTGGTGGCTGGCCGGGCCCGCCGCGTCCGCGGTCAACGGCGCGGTGCTCACCGTGGACGGCGGCACCACGGTGATCGACCCGGGCACCGTGCCGTTCGAGGTCCGGCTCACCCCGCGGAGGCCCTGATGGAGCTGCATCTGTCCGGTCGGTCGGTGCTGGTCAGCGGCGGTGCCAGCGGGATAGGCGCCGCGACCGTGGAGGCCTTCCTCGCCGAGGGCGCGGCGGTCACGGTGCTGGACCGGGCGGCCGGGCCGGACGATCTGCCGGTGCGCTGGGTGCGGGGCGACGTGACCGACGAGGCGTCGGTACGCGAGGCGGTGGCCGCCGCCGGGCCACTGGACATCGCGGTCGGCTGCGCCGGGATCTCCGGTCCGATGGGGGTGCCCGCCACCGACATCACGCGCGACGACTTCACCCGCACCGTCGAGGTCAACCTGACCGGGCAGTTCCTGCTCGCCAAGCACGCGGCCCCGGCGATGGCGGCGAGTTCCGCCCCGGCCATCGTGTTCGTCGCCTCCGACTCCGGCTTCGTCGCGGCACCCGGGATGGTCGCGTACTGCGCGGCCAAGGGCGGCGTGGTCATGCTCACCAGGGCGCTGGCCGTCGACCTGGAAGCGGCCCGGGTCCGGGTCAACTGCGTGTGCCCGAGCATCGTCGACACCCCGATGGCCCGGGCCGATCTCGGCGCGGCCTTCGACGCGCTCCCGGTCCCGGTGCACCGGCCGGCCGACGTCGCCCGCTCGATTCTCTATCTGGCCGCCCCGGTCTCCGCCGGGATCAACGGCACCGCCCAGCTCCTGGACTTCGGTGGCCTGGCCAAGTCCTCGTTCCCCGCCTGAAAGGCTTTCGATGAAGGGCTTCTTCCCACCCAAGTCCGCGACCGGACGCTCGGCGCTGGTCCCCTCACCACCGTGGTACTACTCCGGTGACCTGCTCACCATCGAGTACCGCACCGATCCGGCCCGGATCGCCGAGCTGCTGCCGGCCCCGCTCACCCTGGCCGAGGAGGACCCGGGCGCGGTCGCGCTGATCTGGGCCGACTGGCAGTCCTGCGGCGAGTCCCGGGAGGAACTGCTGGACCCGGTGCGCTCCCAGTACAGGGAGTGCTTCGCCGTGGTCCGCTGCCGGTACGGCGACCGAACGTTCTCGCGCTGCGTCTACATCTGGGTGGACAAGGACTTCGCGATCGCCCGCGGTCTGCACCAGGGTTATCCGAAGAAGCTCGGCTCGATCCATCTGACGCGGCCGCACCCGTACGGGCCGGCGCCGCGGATCGAGGCGGGCGCCCGGTTCGGTGCGACACTGGCCGCCGCCGACCGCCGGCTCGCCGAGGCCGTCGTCACGTTGCGCGAACCGGCCGAGACGAACGGGTTCGTCAACGCGCATCCGATGGCCCACCACCGCTGGCTGCCGCACATCGAACCCGGCAGGGGCCTGGCCCTGGACGAACTCGTCGAATCCGGTGCCGCCGCCTTCGAGGGCGGTGTTCCGTGGGCGGCCGACGCCGACCTGAGGCTGTTCGCCTCCCCGACCGAGGAGCTGTCGCTGCTGCGGATCGAGGAGCCGATCGGCGCCTACTACCGGCAGGTCGGCGTCTGCTGGAACGGCGGCACCCTGCTCGCCTCGGCCACCAGCGCGGCGAACACGGCCTGACCGTCGGGCAGGTCCTCGGGGTGCCACTGGACCCCGAGGAACCAGCCCGCGCCGGTACGCCGTTCGACCGCCTCGACGGTGCCGTCCGCCGCCCGGGCGCTGACCACCAGGCCGGCACCGAGCCGGTCCACGCACTGGTGGTGGAAGCAGGAGATCCGGACCTTGTCCGCGCCCACCACGGCGGCGAGCAGAGATCCGGACTCGACGCCGGCGTCCTGCACGACATGCCGGTGCCCGCCCTGATCCCGGTGCAGCGTGCCGCCGAGCACGGTGTTGACCACCTGCAGCCCCCGGCAGACCGCCAGCGTCGGGAGTCCGACGGCCAGGGCGTGGCGGGCCAGCGCGAAGTCGAAGGCGTCCTGCTCCTCGTCCACGTCGTACACGCTGTCGTCCGGAACGCCGCCGTAGTGCCGGGGCGCGATGTCGCCGCCGCCCGGCAGCAGCAGACCGGCGCAGCGGGCCAGCCGTTCGGCCACGTCGGAGTCGGCGGCCGGGTGCATGGTGAACGGCTCGCCGCCCGCCCGGTACACCGCCTCGACCAGCGCCCGGGCGTTCACCTCGGCGGCGAACCGCAGCGCCGACGCCGACGCGGAGAACCGCGCCGGGATCGCGATCAGCGGCCGCGTCACCAGGCTATCCATGGGGTGCATCGCGATCAGCGGCCGCGTCACAGGGCGATCCACGTGGTCTTCAGCTCGGTGAACTTCTCCAGCGCGTGCAGCGACTTGTCCCGGCCGTTCCCGGACTGCTTGAAACCACCGAACGGCACGTTCAGCCCGCCCTCCTCGTAGCAGTTGACCCAGACGGTGCCGGCCTTCAGCCGCCGGGCGACCCGGTGCGCCGTCGACAGGTCCGCCGTCCACAGCCCGGCGGCCAGCCCGTACACCGAGTCGTTGGCCAGCGCGACGGCCTCGTCGAGGGTGTCGAAGGTGAGGACGGACAGCACCGGGCCGAAGATCTCCTCCCGGCAGATCTCCATGTCCGGCGTCACCTGATCGAAGACGGTGGGTTGCAGATAGAAGCCGGGCCGGTCCAGCCGCTGCCCGCCGGTGCGCAGCCGGGCACCCGCGGATGCGATGTGCTCCTCGACCGAGGCGAGCTGCCGGGCGGTCGCGATCGGGCCCATCTCCGTGGCCGGGTCCAGGGGGTCGCCGATCCGGATCGCCTGAGCCCGCTCGACCACCGCGTCGACCACCTCCGCCGCGATCGAGCGGTGCACGAGCAACCGGGACGGCGCGGTGCACATCTGCCCGGAGTTGAAGAAGATGCCCCAGGCCGCCGTCGCCGCGGCGGTGGCCAGGTCGGGCGCGTCGGGAAGCACCAGGTTGGGGGACTTGCCGCCGAGTTCCAGCCACACCCGCTTGAGGTTGGAGTCCGCCGCGTAGTGCAGGTAGTGCCGGCCGACCTCGGTGGAGCCGGTGAAGGCGACCACGTCCACGTCCGGGCTCTTTCCCAGGGCGATCCCCGCGGCCCGGCCGCGCGCGGCGAGCACGTTGAACACCCCGGGCGGCAGCCCCGCCTCGGTGCCGAGTTCGCCGAGCCGCAGCGCCGACAACGGCGTCTGCTCGGCCGGTTTGAGCACCACCGTGCAACCCGCCGCCAGCGCCGCCGCGACCTTCCAGGTGGCCAGGGTCAGGGGGAAGTTCCACGGCACGATCGCGGCCACGACGCCGATCGGCTCGCGGGTGACCAGCGCCAGCGCGTCCGGCCCGGCCTGCGGCGCCTCGTCGGTCAGCTTGTCGGCCAGCTCGCCGTAGTAGCGCAACGTGTTGATGACCGCGCGCAGTTCGATGCCGTGGGAGTCCTTGATCGGCTTGCCCATCTCCAGGCTGATCAGCAGGGCCAGCTCGTCCCGGTCGCGTTCCACGAGGTCGGCGAGCCGCAGCAGGATCCGGCCGCGTTCGGCGGGCTCGAGCCGTGGCCACGGGCCGTCGTCGAAGGCCCGCCGGGCCGCCCGTACCGCCGACTCCACCTCGGCCGGACCCGCGTCGGGCACCTCGGTGAGCACGGCGCCGTCGCGCGGCGAGATGACCGGGAACGTTCCGGCGGTGCCGGCGTTCGACTCGCCGCCCAGGTGGTGCCCGGCGGGGAAGGTCAGCGCGGCGGCCCGCCGCAGCCACTCATCGGTCATCGTCACTCCTTGTTCGGATACGAACGATAGTCCGTACATTCAACAGATGGAACGCGACCTTGTACACGTATTGAGTTTCGCGCACGCCTCATCTAGATTGTTTGATCCCGAACAAGTTGGAGTTGCCGATGTCCGAACATGCCGCAGTGGTCGCCGGGATCCCGGTCGACACCCGGCACTGGATCGCGGGTGAGCGGGTCGCCTCGACGAGCACGTTCCCGGACGTGTCGCCGATCGACGGTCAGGTGATCGCCGAGGTGGCCCGCGGCGGCGCGGCCGAGGCGGCCGCCGCGATCGAGGCCGCGCGGGTCGCCTTCCCCGGCTGGGCGGCCACCGACCGGGCCGAGCGGGCCCGGATCCTGCACGCGATCGCCGACGGGGTCGACAAGCGCCTCGACGAGTTGGCGCTGGTGGAGACCACCGACAACGGCGCGCTGCTGCGCTCCCACCGGAACGGGGTGATGCCCCGGGTGGCGCACAACTTCCGGTTCTTCGCCGATTGGCTGCTCGGGCTCGGCCACGAGGACTTCGAGACCCGGGGGCACCGCAACCACGTGAGCTGGGATCCGGCCGGGGTCTGCGTGCTGATCACGCCGTGGAACGCGCCGCTGATGCTGGCCACCTGGAAGGTCGCGCCCGCGCTCGCCGCCGGGAACACCGTGGTGCTCAAGCCGGCCGAGTGGTCCCCGCTGACCGCGTCGCTGCTGGCCGACATCGCCGCCGAGGCCGGGCTGCCGTCCGGGGTGTTGAACGTCGTGCAGGGGTACGGCGCGGAGGCCGGAGCGGCGCTGGTCGCCGACCCCGCGGTCAGCCGGATCAGCTTCACCGGCTCCGTGCCGACGGCCCGGCGGATCGCCGCCGCCGCGGCCGCCAACCTGACCCCGCTCAGCCTCGAGCTCGGCGGGAAGTCTCCGCTGCTGGTGTTCGAGGACGCCGATCTGGACCTGGCGGTCGACCTGGCGGTGGAACAGTACGACAACGCCGGGCAGGTCTGCCTGGCCGGAACCCGGCTGCTGGTCCACGACGGCGTCGCCGCGGAGTTCACCGAGCGATTCCTGGCCCGCGCTTCGGGGCTGGTGCAGGGCGATCCGCGCGCCCCCGGCACCGACGTCGGCCCGAACATCCACCGCGACCATCTGGCCCGGGTCGACGGCTTCGTCCGGCGGGCCGCCGATCAGGGCGCCGCGACCCTGCTGGGCGGCGGGCCCAACACGGACCTGGGCGGGCTCTACTACCGGCCCACCCTGCTCACCGGAATGCCGCCGGGCAGCGAGATCCTCACCGAGGAGGTCTTCGGCCCGGTACTCACCCTGCAGACCTTCGGGACCGAGGAGGAGGCGGTAGCGCTGGCCAACGGCACCCGGTACGGGCTGGCCGCGGTGGTGGCCACCGGCTCGCCGGAACGGGCCGAACGGGTCAGTGCCGCGCTGGTGGCCGGCACCGTCTGGGTCAACTGCTTCTTCGTCCGCGACCTGCGCGCCCCGTTCGGCGGCGCCCGGCAGTCCGGCGTCGGCCGCGAGGGCGGCGACTGGAGCTTCGATTTCTACTGCGACCTCAAGAACACGGTGACCGCGCCATGGGAGAAGTAACCGGAGCGGGCCTGCTCGCCCACACCCCGAGCGTCATGCTCCCGCTCCAGACCCGGCTGGAGCTCAACAACGGCCGCGACTACACGCTCGTCGAGGGACTCCGCCGGCTGCGCCGCGAGGTCTTCGAGACCGCCGACTACGACACCGTCGTCGTGCTCGACTCGCACTGGGCCACCACGGTGGAGTTCGTCGTCTCCGCCCAGGATCGGCGGGCCGGCCTCTACACCTCTGAGGAACTGCCCCGCGGTATGTGCCGCGTCCCCTACGACTTTCCCGGCGACCCGGAGCTCGCGCACGCCATCGCCGGCCACGCCGCCGACCACGGCACCTGGATCACCCCGATCGACGACCCGTACCTGCCCATCTTCTACGCCACCGTCAACCTGTGGAAATACCTGGGCGAGGGCCTGCCCGACAAGCGCTGGATCTCCATCGGCGTCTGCCAGACCGGCGACACCGAGGATCACCTGCGGCTCGGCCGGGCACTGGCCGACGGCATCGCGGCCACCGACCGCAAGGTGCTCCTGGTCGCGTCGGGGGCGCTGTCGCACACCTTCTGGCCGCTCCGCCAGATCCGCGACCACGAGCCCGCCGACCCGGTGCACGTCCGTACCGCCGAGGCCCGGGCGGCCGACGAGGAACGGCTCCGCTGGCTCCGGGACGGCCGCCACGACCTGGTTCTGAAGACCATGCCAGAGTTCCTGTCCGTCAAACCGGAGGGCCACTTCGGCCACTACCTGATGATGATCGGCGCGCTCGGCGAGGAGCGGTGCACCGCCCCGGGCCGGCAGTACGGCGAGTACGAGAACTCGGTCGGCACCGGCCAGGCTCACGTCTGGTTCGACCGGCCCGCGAAGGGATGGACCGGCGATGAGCGCTGAGTACCGCCGCATCGTGCTGGACGGCGCGGTCGTCCAGGTGGAACGCCACGGGGACGAACTGGTGGCCGGCGACGGCCGCCGGGTCAAGGCCGACGACGCGGTGCACCTGCCGCCGGTCGAGCCCAGCAAGATCATCGCGGTGCACCTCAACCACCGCAGTCGCGTCGAGGAATTCCAGACCCGGCTGCCGGCCGCACCGACGTACTTCCACAAGCCGACCTCGGCGCTCAACGCGCACGGCGGCGCGGTCGTCCGCCCGGCCGGCTGCCGGTATCTCAACTACGAGGGCGAGGTCGCCATCGTCATCGGCAGGACCTGCCGCGACGTCGCCCCCGCCGACGCCGACGCGTACATCGCCGGATACACCATCGCCAACGACTTCGGCCTGCACGACTTCCGCGACACCGACGCCGGATCGATGCTGCGGGTCAAGGGTTCCGACACCCTCGCCCCGCTCGGCCCCGGCCTGGTCACCGACTGGGACTTCCGCGGCAAGCGGCTGCGCACGTACGTCAACGGGACCGTCGTACAAGACGGCTCCACCGACGAGATGCAGTGGGACATGCGCTACCTCGTCGCCGACATCGCCCGCACCATCACCCTCGTGCCCGGAGACGTGCTGTTGTCCGGCACCCCGGCCGGATCCCGCCCGGTGCGGCCGGGCGACCTCGTCGAGGTCTCCGTCGAGGGGCTCGGCACCCTCCGCAGCCACATCGTGGACGGACCTGCCGGCATCCGTGCCGAGGTCGGCGCCCAGCCCACCGAATCGGAAGAGGTACGGTCGACCGCGCTCGGCGGCGACTGGGAACTGCGCGGAGTCAGGAGCCCGCGCCGATGACCCTGCCGCGGAATCAGGAGCCCGCGCCGCGGATGCAACTGGTGCTCAGCGAGAACTGGACCATGACCGGCGGGCGCGACCTGCGCACGCTGGTGCGGTGGGCCAGGGAGGCCGAGGACGCCGGCTTCGACTCGGTCATGCTCAGCGAGCACATCGTCCTCGGCCCGGACGCCGGCGCCGCCGGCCGAATGGCCAATCCCCGCGAGTACGCGCTGCCCGGCAACCAGGACCCGCACACGCCATGGCCCAGCTCGGTCGTGCTGCTCAGCGCCATCGCCGCGGTCACCACGCGGCTCCGCCTGGCCGCCGCCGCGATCGTCGCGCCGCTCCGGCACCCGCTCCTGCTCGCCCGCGAACTCGGCACCCTCGACCTGCTCTCCGAGGGCCGGCTGATCGTTCTCCCCACCGTCAGCTGGAGCCGCGACGAGTACGCCGCGCTCGGCGTGCCCTACGAGCTGCGGGGGAAGCTGCTCGACGAGCACCTGGAAGGCTGGGAGCTGCTGTGGCAGGAGTCCCCCGCCACCTACCAGGGCGAGCACTACCGGTTCCGCGACATCTACCTCGAACCCAAGGCCTACCGGCCCGGCGGGCCGACGCTGTGGTTCGGCGGAGCCGGCCTGCACCCCGCCCTGCTGCGGCGACTGGTCCGGTACGGGCACGGCTTCAACCCGCTCGGCTATCCGGCCGGCGAGGAGATGCGGCGGCTGGGCGACGCCCTCGCCGCGGCGGGCCGAGAACCGTCCGAGCTGGAACTGGTCGGCGGCACCCGCGCGGTGTTCCCCGACGAGCGCTCCTGCGCCGACCTCGGCCGGGCGCTGGCCGACATCCCGGAGCGGATGGCGGCCGGCTACACCACCTTCTGCATCAAGCCCTCCCAATTCATCGACGACCCGCACGGCATCGCCGCCTTCTGCCGCGACGTCATCCGCCGGGTGGAAGCGCTCACCGCATGAAACGCGCCCTCGTCATCCAGCACGACCACCTCACCGCACCCGGCCACATCGGCGACCGGCTCGTCCAGCGCGGATACGACCTGGACCTGCTGCTGGTGGTCCCGCCGCACGGGCCGCCGCGCACCGACTTCCCGGACCCCGCCGCGTACGACCTCGTCCTTCCGCTCGGCGCGCCCTGGTCGGCGTACGACATCGCGGGTCTGGGCTCCTGGCTGCTGCCCGAACTGGCCCTGCTGCGGCGCGCTCACGACGCCGGGACACCGGTCCTCGGCATCTGCTTCGGCGGCCAGTTGGCGGCCTTCGCCCTCGGCGGACAGGTCCGCCTCGCCGCCCGGCCCGAGCACGGCTTCACCGACATCCAGACGACCGACCCCGGTCTGATCGAACCCGGCCCCTGGTACCAGGCCCACCACGACCGCTTCGAGCCACCGCCCGGCGCCGAGCGGCTCGCCTGGACCGACGTCTGCCCCCAGGCCTTCCGCCTCGGCCGAACCCTCGGCCTGCAGTTCCACCCCGAAGTCACCCCCGAGATCGTGGCCCGCTGGATGACCCCGGACACCCGCCACACCGTGAGCGCCGCGGGATTCGACCCCGCCGAGATCCTGGCGCAGGCCGAGAAGCACGCCGAAGCGTCCCGTGACCGCGCGTACCGTCTGCTGGACCGGCTTCTCGATCACATCGGGGTGGAACCCGCCCGATAGTCGTCCGTGCAGCTCAGGCGGCATGCTCGTACGCGTTGAGGATCCTCCCGGCCGGGTCACGGTCAGGGCTTGGTTGCGAACACCCACCGGTTGGCGGCCAGTGCGTCGGGCCGCTCGGGCTCGGGGTGTGGGCCGCGCCCGTGCCGGCGGGTGAATTCGAACGCGGTGTGGACCGACGTGGACCAGCCCCGGGCCGCCAGGTCCCCGGCGGAGTCGGGCCTCGGCTCCCCGCCGAACAGGACGAGAAGGTCGACGCCGATCCGTCGCCTGGCCGCCGAGTAGATCGGGCTTTCGCGGACGGCCGCCGACTCCGTACCGAGCTTGACCTCGTAGGCCAGGGCGCTCCCCACCGCGCTCAGCCCGTCCACCGCCTCGATGAGGGCGCGTTCGGCGGCGTGGGGAAGGTAGAGCAGCAGCCCCTCGGCGAGCCAGGCGGTCGGTGCGGCCGGGTCGAAGCCGGCGCCGGTCAGCTCCCCGGCCCATTCGAGGCGCAGATCGCCGCCGATCGTGATGCGCTCGGCCGTCGGCACGGCACCCAGCCCGTCGAGCACGCCGTTCTTGAACGCGAGGACGTCCTCCTGGTCGATCTCAAAGATCGTGCAGCCGGGCGGCCAGTCGAGCCGGTACGCCCGCGTGTCCAGGCCCGCCCCGAGGAGGACCACCTGTCGAGTGCCCGCGCGCACCTGCCGCAGGAGGAAGTCGTCGAGGACCCTGGTCCGCAGGCCGAAGTAGCGCGCGAACCGGCCCCAGAACGGATCGGCGTCGCCGTCCGGAACCTGCTGGAGGCGCACCGGCCAGGCCGCGGACGCCCGTGCCGCGCGTACGAAGTGCTCGGCATAGACGTCCCGTGCCAGGGCGTCGCGGCGGTGGGTCTCGATCGCCCGCGCCGCGGCGACCATGAGGGCGGTCCGTCCGACGCCTTCTTCCACGCCGGTGTCGCCGGCCATGGGCTCTCCTCTCCAGGCCCCACCGCACGGTCGGTCCTCGAACCGTGCGGCGGCGGTCAGATAAGACGGAACACGCGTCGCGTCGATGCCGGTGTGGGGCACCGGCATCGACATCGGCTGCCGGGACGCCTGTCAGACCAGGGTGTCGCTGACGGCGTGGCTGCCCCTGGCGAGGAAGAAGTCCTCGATGGCGGTCAGCCACTCGGTCCTGGAGACCTGGCCGGTGCCCTGCGGGTCGAGCGCCCGGGAGAGAGCCTCGATGTTCGCGACGGGGAAGCCCACCGCCCCCAGCCCCCGTACGAGGTCGGCGTGCTGGACGAAGCCGTCGTCATCGCGATCGCAGATCGCGGTCAGCGCCTCCGCGTAGGGCCGGACGTTGTCCTCGTACCCGTGCGGTTCGTGGAACCGGGCGTATTCATCCGGGCTCAGCTTCCCGTCATGGTTCCGGTCGAGGGTGTCGACCAGGCCCTGCCAGTAGCGCCGGCAGCTCGCGCGGAGCGCTTGAGCCTTGGGTGAGCTCTCCGCCGCGTCCAGCGCCTCGCTGATCCGGCGCCCGAGCCCGTCGAAGTCCTCCGCCTCCAGGTAGCCGTTGGAGTTCGTGTCGAGGGCGTCGAACGCGGCCTTGATTCGGTCCAGACGTGCATCCATCGGGGGAACCTCCAGCGAGGAGTGTGATGCAGACAGTAGTACTATAACTACATATCGTGATCAATCAAGCGTCATTCGGATTGGCGCATCCATATGGGTCCCCAGACTCGTGTCGTCCCCCAACCAGCGCGTCAGGGCGGCTTCCAGGCCGGTGGGGTCACTGGCGCCGTCGTCCGACGCCCACGCCACGAAGCCGTCGGGACGCACCAGCAGGCCGCTCACCCCGGTGCCGTCCGAACCGCCTCGGACCAGTTCCAGACGCCCGGCGTACGGCTTGGCCAGGGCCGCCAGCCGGTCGTCCCCGGCGAGATCGACGAGCAGGGCCCGGCCCTCATGGGCGTGGTCGGCGAGCCGCGTGCCGTCCTCCAGCCGGAGGTCGGGCATTGTCGCGCCGACCAGCGGATGGCCGTCCCCCAGGTCGTAGCGCTGCCACAGACCTGAGATCCGCTTCACGTAGTAGGTCGCCCCGTCCCGTGTGCCGAGGAAGTCGGTGACCACACTTCTGAGGGCACGGCTGTAGGCGTCGCCGCGCATCACGGCCACCTGCGCGCGCGTCCAGTCGAGCACCCAGGCGCCGATCGGGTGCCGTTCGCCGGTGTAGGTGTCGAGCAGGCCCTCGGGCGCCCACCCTCGCACGGTGGCGGCGAGCTTCCAGCCCAGGTTGACGGCATCGCCGAGCCCGAGGTTCAGGCCCTGGCCGCTGAAGGGCGAGTGCACGTGGGCGGCGTCCCCGCAGAGGAGCACGCGACCGCGCCGATAGGTCGTCGCCTGCCGCGCGTGGTCCGTGAAGCGCGTGCCGCTGACGACCTCGGTGACGCGGACGTCGACGCCGCTGACGCGCCGCAGGCTGGCCTCCATCTCGGCCGCGGTGACCGGTGTCTCCCGGTCCGCCGGAGGGCCGTCCAGCTCGACCGTGCGTACACGGCCCGGCATCGGCCCGTAGACGTAGACGCCGGTGGGGGTGTGCTGCCAGCCTCGCCCCAGACGCTCCGCCCCCTCCACGGTGGCCACCGCCTGGCGGACCGTGATCTCGGGGTCCGTGCCGGGGAACTCGAAGCCCGCCAGGCGCCGGACCAGACTGCGGCCTCCGTCGCAGCCGACGAGCCACGCCACGCGCACGTCGTCCCGGCCTTGGAGGTGCACGGTGACGCCGGCCTCATCCGCGTCGAATCCACACACCTCGACGCCGCGCCGAACCTCGACGCCGAGCTCCGCCGCGCGCTCACCGAGGATCCGCTCCACCTCGACCTGCGGGACCTGCACGTACCAAGTCGGGCCACGACCGCGCAGGCTCGGATCTTCCTCGTCGACGGGGTCCGCCGGCACCTGAATCCCACCGAAGTGCCCGGCGAAAGGTGGCCGCCTCCGCTCCTCCTGAAACGGCAGCGGCCCCTCCACCGCCTTCAACGCGGGGAGCAGGCCGCGCCGTTCGAGGGCCTCGGCGGAGGCGGTGTTGATCCCGCCCGCCTTGAGCGCGGTGTCGAGCTCGGTCCGCCGTTCGACGACGAGCACCCGGGCCCCCGCCACCTGCAGTTCGGTCGCGAGCATCAGGCCGACCGGCCCGGCACCTGCCACGAGCACGTCGTAGTTCATGGTGGTCAGCGAGGTCTTCACGGACATCTGCTTCTCTCCGGCAGTAGACACGAACACTGTTCTATTTAGGAACACTGTTCGTGTCAACCAGAACTACGCTCGTACCTCATCTAGACTTGTCGCATGGCATCGCCTCCTCAGCGACGGCGCGCAGCGCGGCACCAGCAACTCCTGGCCGGCGACACCGACGCGACCCGTCGCGGACCGTCGGCGGGGCGCAAGAGGCCCATCACCGTCGACGCCATCGTCGAGACCGCGCTCGGCATCGTCGAGCGCGAGGGATACGGCGCCCTGACGATGCGACGAGTGGCCGGCGCCCTCGAAACGGGCCCTGCGTCGCTCTACGCCCACGTCGTCAACAAGGAGGACCTGGACGACCTCCTGATCGGACGGCTCTGCGCCGCGATCGAGCTTCCCGAACCGAATCCGAGCGCCTGGCGTGAGCAGATCATCAGCGTCTGCGCACAGATGCGTGATCAGTACCTGCGCTACCCCGGCATCTCCCTGGCAGCGCTCGCCGGGGTCCCAACGAACCTGGAAACCCTGCGCGTGAGCGAGGGCATGCTCGGCATCGTGCTGGCGGGGGGCGTCGACCCGCAGACGGCCGCATGGACGGTCGACGTCCTGACCCTCTATGTCAACGCCTTCTGCCTCGAGACCTCCCTGCTCGACAGGCATGCCGACCAGGAGGGGTGGGCCGTCAGCCGCGACGAATTGCTACGCCGATTCGCCGCGTTGCCCGGTGCCTTCCCCAACACCAAGCGCTACGCGGCCGAACTGACGGCCGGCACCGCCCTGGATCGCTTCGAGTTCACCCTCAACCTGATCATGGGCGGACTCGGTAATCGCGCCTAGCCGCCCTGGCGGCGGCCGATCATCACGGCCGGGTGACCCGCAGGTGCCGTCGTTCGGCCAGCTCCTCCGCGCCGACCACGGTCAGAATCGGGGTACCCGGCGGCGCGAACATGGTCACCACCATCTGCGACTGCGCGTCCGGAAGGTTGTTGGCGCCCTGGAGATGGATCACATCGCCCCCGGGCTCGAACAGGGCGTCACCGGCCTTGATCACCCGGGGCGGCTGCCCCTCCAGCTCGAAGAGGATCTCGCCCTGGGTCACGTAGCCGAAGATCGGCCCGGGGTGCCGGTGCGGGGGCGCGCCGGGGTCACCGGGCGACAGGGTGATCCGGATGGTCCTGGCCTCGGCGCCCGCCGGGATCCGGGCCGCCGCCTCCGGCAGGGTCGTGATCACCTCGACGCCTGGGGGCAGGTGTGCGAGCTCAGCGCTCATGCGTTTCCTCCAAACAGGGACTGTCGACAGTAAGGACCAGACGACCTCCCCGTTTGTGACGGCCTCCCGGACGGAGTTGAGATCGATCAGAGGCGGTTCCACGCGTAGGTGGGCAGGGAGTGGGTGCCGGCGATCGGTTTCCACAAGGCGACCACCTGGCGCTTGGCGGGACCCGCCTTGTCGTTGGCGGCGATGGCGTTCTTGTACGCCGCCGTCAGCGGGGCGACCTTGGCGCCGCAACTTCGTGTGCGCACCCCCTGCGCCCACGCCAGGTACGCCCGATCGGCCTTGAGGGAGCTCTGGTACGCGCCGATCATCGACTGACGGAGCCGCGGTCCGCTGGGCAGCCGGTCGACCTTGAGCCCTTTCGCCTGGGAGAGCTCCTGCTGCCGATCCCGGACGACCTGCTGGAAACCGGCGACGCCCGCGGACACGTCATCGCACGTCCGAAGGCGGGACGGCAGATGCCCACGGGCCACCTGACCGGACTTGAGGACCTGGTCGACGGCGGCGGCCTGCTGCGCGGCGCCGCCGGCACCCGGCTTCTGCTGCGGAGTCTGCGTCTTGTCCGCCGATCCCCGTGTCAGGGCGACGGCCAGACCTCCGACGAGCACGACCGCGACCGCGACTCCTCCCCCGAGCAGCAGCATCCGATTCCGTCCCATGCCGCCACCCGACGTGGGCGCCGCGGTTTCCCCGGCGACCGGCGGAACGGCCTGGTCCCAGCCGCCCGGATATCCGGGCGGCGGCATCGCCCCGGGCCCCGGAGGGCCGTAACCCTGGCCGGCGGCCTCAGGCGCGTACGGCATCGGGGAACCGAAACCCTGGCCGGCAGGGTCGGACGCGTATGGCATCGGGGAGCCGAAACCCTGGTCGGCCGCGTACGGCATCGCGCCAGGTCCCGGAGAGCCGAACCCTTGGCCGGCGGCGTCGGGCGCGTACGGCATCGGGTCCGTCCCCGGAGGGCCGAAAGCCTGGCCGGCGGCATCCTGTGCGTACGGCATCGCACCGGGCCCCGGCGGACCGGGATTCCAACCGACCGGGCGATGGTCGGGTGGCACGGGGCCGGCCGCCGGGACGTCCAGGCGTTGCGTGGCATTACCGGGATCGGCCTCGCCGGTGCCGCCGACTGCGGGACCCTCGGGCCGTACACTCTCAGGAGTCTCCGCCCCCGCGTCCCAGACCTGGGCCGGCAATGGCTCGGTTCGCGGGTTCATCGCCGAGTCGCCGGCGAAAGGCGGTTGTGAGCCGGAGCGCTCCTCCGCCGGTGGGAGCGCTGCGCCGCACCGTGTGCAGGCGGACAGGCCTGAGGGCACGTCGATCTCGCATGCCGGGCACTTCATGCATGATCCTTCCTCGGTGACCGTTTCTCACGAGGAGGATCATTGTGCCGTTCAACCGCGGTGAGTGGTCGCCCGGGGCTGAAGGGGCTCAGGGTTTGGCGGGATCCCACAGGTCGAAGGCGTTGGGCTGGCCCGCGTTGAAGCGGCGGTCATCGTCATCGTAGAAGCCCTGGAACTCGGTGGGCAGGTACAGGTCGAAGATCTTGGCGGGGGTGCCGCCGGCGCCGGAGGCTTCCAGGATGGCGTTGGCGGCCTTGCGCGCGGCGGTGTTGGCGCCTTCCATGGTGGCCAGGTTGATGTCGGCGCGGACGTAGTCGGCGGCCAGGAACAGGTTGGGCAGGGCGGTGGTGGCCTCGGGGCGGGAGTTCCAGGAGCCGGGGGTGTTGATGAGCAGGGGCTCGTCGTCGGCGACCTGCGGGGTGCCGTTGCCGGTGATGGCCGGATCGATGAAGTAGGAGTGCAGGTTGAGGTCGTTCAGCAGCACCGGCCCCAGGGGGATGGACCGGCGCAGTTGCTCGACGACCTCGTGGAAGATCTGGTCGGAGGTGCAGTCGCGGGCGGCCTTGCCGTACAGGACGCCGGGGCGGTCCCAGGCCGACAGGTCGATCGACAGGCACTCGTTGACGGTGCCGTCGCCGTACGTGGTGCCGAACTTGTTCTTCCAGAACTGGGCCTGGCTGATGGAGGTCAGCGACCAGGGCTGCCCGGCGTAGGCGACGTGGCCGTTGGCCAGGTCGACCGGCTGCCGCAAGTAGATCATGATGCCGTTCATCCAGTCGGTGGTCAGGTTGCGCAGTGACTTCAGCGACGGGTCGGCGGCCAGGATGTCGTCGCCCAGGAGCGGGACGGCGCGTTCGATCGGCATGGCCAGCACGTAGTGGTCGGCCTGCACGGTGTCCGTGCCCGCGGGGCCGCTGACCTGGGCGCCGCTGACCTGCTTGTCCGTGACGGTGAGGCCGGTGAGGGTGGCGCCCTGCTGGAAGGTCACGCCGAGGGATCGCAGGTGGGTCATCCACGGGTCGATGAGCGCGTCGTTGGTGGGGGCGTTCAGCAGGCGGTCGGGCTGCTTGTAACCGCCCAGGCCGAGGGTGCTGTAGACCCACGCCTCGGCCATCAGTCCCATGGTGTGGGCGTTGGCCTTGTCGGGTTTGGCGGCCACCAGGGTGCCGGTGAACATCTGCACCAGGAGTTCCTGGTACTGCTTGGACATCTTCTCCGAGTGGACGAACTCGGAGAAGTTCATGTTCTCCCACTGCCGGTAGCGACGGAGCGGGCCGCTGGTGACGAACGCGATCATCTTCTGCAGGAAGTACGCCACCTCCCACGCCGGGACGGTCCCGACGACCGACACGGCGGTCTTCAGGAACGCCAGCAGCGAGTCGGGGCTCAGGGTGCCCTGGATGCTGCCGGCGGCGGGCAGGGTGAACTTGGTGCCGTTGTAGTAGGCGGCGACCTCCTTGCCCGCGACCAGGTTGTCGAAGGTGCTTCCGCCGCCGGGCAGCGGGATGCGGCTCATGGTGTCGGGCAGGTTCTGGTAGAAGCCGGGGAAGAAACGGAAGCCGTGCTCGCCGGGCAGGTCCTGGCGTCCGCCGCTGCCGGTGCCGGGGACGGGGATGCTGCGGCACTTACCGCCCCACGCCTTGCGTTCGTAGACGGTGACCTGGAAGCCGCGTTCCGCGAGCTCGTGCGCGACGGTCAGGCCGCCCATCCCGCCGCCGAACACCGCCACGCGGCGTCCGGCCTCCGCCGCACGGCGGGTGCGCGGTGCGCGTCGCGCGATCGGGGTGGCCGACGCGGGCTGACCGGAGCCGAGGATTCCGGCGGCGGCCACCGCCCCTGCCGCGGCGGCTCCGGTGACGAAAGCCCGGCGGTTGATGCCGTGTGTGCTGTCGGACGGACGGTTCTTCGACGGGGTCTGGTCGTCCACGACTGCTCCTCGACCGGAAGGAAATAACCGACACTGATGTCGGTTAGAGGGTCCCCACTATGAGCAGGACGCCGCAGGGCGTCAAGCCCCACGGCGTCTCGAATCTCATTCGGCCGATTGCGGCCGGACGCGGCTAGCCGTCCGTAGCGGCAGGCGGCGCGTGGCCCAGGCCCGTCCACAGCAGCCGCATCGCGCCTTCCACCAACGTCGATCTCGGCATGTCGGGGTGGCGTTCCCACCACTGCGCCACCCCGTCCAGGCCGGTGATGAGCAGCTCGACCATCGCCTCGGCGACCGGCTCGTACGGGTCGACGCCGACCGAACGCATGTCGCCCGCCAGCAGCGCGGTCACCGCCTGCGTGCGCGATTCGCGGATGCCCTGCCGGACGGTGCGGATCTCCGGATCGTCCTCGTCGGTGCGGTCGAACAGCAGGCGGCGGGCCTCAGGGCGGGTCTGCGCGAAGCCGAAGTAGGCGTCGATCGTCGAGCGCATCCGCTCCTCGGCCGGGCCCGAGCCGGTGATGCGCGAGCCGACGTACTCCACCAGCGCGGCGTTCTGCTCCTGCATCACCGCCAGCAGCAGCACCCGCTTGGAAGGGAAGTGGTCGTACAACACGGTGCGCGCCACCCCGGCCGCGGCGGCGATCTCACCCAAAGAGGTGCCGTGGTAGCCCTTGCCGGCGAAGACCTTCAGCGCGGCAGCGGTGATGACCGCCCGACGTGCCGGGGCGCGCATCCGCGTCTTGGGCGGAGTTTCCCCCATCGTCTTGACTCCCTCCGTCGGGTCCTTCACTCTAACCGACATAGATGTCGGCAATGACCGCGCTCCACCACCCATCTCACCCCACCGCAGGGAGCCGCGCATGGTGAGCAGCAACACCGGCCGCAGCCGGCCGTCGATCGCCATCGTCGGCAGCGGATTCAGCGGCATCGGCCTGGCCATCGCGCTGAAGCGGGCCGGTTTCACCGACCTCACCATCTACGACCGGGCCGACGACCTGGGCGGTGTCTGGCGCGACAACACCTATCCCGGGGCCGCCTGTGACGCCCCGTCCCATCTCTACAGCTACTCCTTCGAGCCCAAGCCCGACTGGACGCGCCGGTTCGCCGAGCAGCCCGAGATCCTGGACTACCTGCGGCACTGCGCCGCCGAGTACGGGCTGAGCGGGCACTTCCGGTTCCGCACCTCGATCACCGACGCCGAGTTCGACACCGCCTCCGGCCGGTGGCGGCTGCACACCGCAGGAGGCGAGACGCACCACCACGACCTGCTCGTGGCCGCCTGCGGACAACTCGGCAACCCCGCGATCCCCGAGCTGCCCGGACGCGGCGACTTCGCCGGCACCGCCTTCCACTCCGCCCGCTGGGACCACCGGCACGACTTCCGGGACGCACACGTCGCGGTCGTCGGCAACGGCGCCAGCGCGATCCAGTTCGTCCCGCGCATCGCCCCCGCCGCCGCGTCGCTGACGGTCTTCCAGCACGGGACCCACTGGATCAGTCCCAAGCCCGACCGCGTCTACCCCCGCTGGCGGCGCTCCCTCAACCGCCGGGTGCCCGCCGTCCAGCGCCTGTCGCGCCTGGGCGTCTTCCTGTGGTTCGAACTCGTGCTCAACCCGACCCTGGTCTCGTCGCACGGACGCCGCGTCCTTTCCCTCCCGGTGCGCGCCCTGTGCCGTCTGGCGCTGCGCGGCGTGCGCGACCCGCGCCTGCGCGCCCGTCTCACGCCTCCCCACGAACCCGGGTGCAAGCGCATCCTCACCTCAGGCGACTACTACGAAGCCCTCAACCGGCCCAACGTCGACGTCGTCGACAGCCCCATCACCCAGATCACCCGGGACGGCGTCCGTACCGCCGACAGCGACCACCACCCGGTCGACACCATCATCTGGGCCACCGGTTTCCGCTCCCAGGACTTCGTCGCCCCGATGCGCGTCGTCGGCGCCCACGGCATCGAACTGGGCGCCGCCTGGAAGGACGGCGCGCGCGCCTACCTCGGCATGGCCGTGCCCGGCTTCCCCAACTTCTTCCTGATGTACGGGCCCAACACCAACGTCGGCTCCGGCTCCATCGTCCACATGCTGGAGAGCCAGGCGTCCTACATCGTCCAGGCCGCGCGGCTGCTCGCATCCGGCGTCCGCAGCCTCGACGTCCGGGAGGACGTCCTGGACCGGTTCGACACCGCGACCCAGCGGCGGCTGAGCACCTCGGTGTGGAACCAGGGCGGCTGCGACAGCTGGTATCTGGACACCGACCGCCGCAACACCAACAACTGGCCCGGGTTCATGACCGGCTACCGGCTGCGCACCCGCCGACTCGCGCCGTCCGACTACCACCTCCAGCGCTGACGCCGAGCGCGGGAGGTCAGCGCCGGATCCGCCACAGGCCGACGATCCCCTTCGGCCCGGTGGATCCGATCGCGAGAATCCCTCCGGCGGCCAGATAGCGCCCATCCGGACTGAACGCCACCGAGTGGATCACGTGATCCTTGATCTCCAACGGCCGCCCGGTCTGCCGGCCCGCCGCGACACTCCACAACCGCACCGCCTCGTCGTTCCCGGCGGAGGCCAGCGTCCGGCCGTCCGGGCTGAACGCCAACCCGAACGCCCCGACACCGAGTGGCGCGCTGGCCTGCTGTTCGGTTGCGACGTTCCACAACCGGAGATCCCGGTCGCTCGACGTGGCCAGCATCCGGCCGTCGGGACTGAACGCGACCGCCTCCACCCAGGAGGTGAAGCCTCCGAGCGGAGATCCGGCCTGATGGCGGGTGGCCACGTCCCACAGTTGGACGACGCCTTCGGAGTTGCCGGTCTGCAGGTTGTCCTTGGTTCCGGTGGTGCCGGTGGCCAGTGTCCTACCGTCCGGGCTGAACGTGAGCGCCTCGACCCCGCCGGTCGTCGTGTCGAAGGCACCGGTCAGTTTGCGCCCAGGCAGGTCGATCAGCGCGACCACGGACTCGGCGCTGACGGCGAGGGTGCGCCCGTCCGGGCTGAGCGCCATGTGGTCGCCGGAGCTGATCGTGTGGCCCATCATGGCGAGCTTGTCCACCGGAATGTGCAGTTCGTCGGTCTGCCGTCGACCGGCGACGTCCCAGATCTGGGCGGCGCCGTTGTTCGCGACGCTCACCAGTGTCCGCCCGTCCGCGGTGAACGCCGCACCGATCACCTTGTCCGGCGTGGTGAGCGGGCCCCCGGCCTGCTGCCGGCTGGTGACGTCCCACAACCGTACGGTCTTGTCGTCGCTCGCCGACGCCACCGTACGGCCGTCCGGGCTGAACACCACCGTATTCAGCCGGTCGGTGTGCCCGCTCAGCATCCACCCTGGGACGGCCGGGGCCGCCGCCGGTTTCGGCCGCGTGGGCGCCGCCCGCCACGGCCCCCACACGACGAGCCCGGTCGCCATCGCCACCGCGACCGCTCCGGCCGCTGCGGCGAGGACGACGCGCCGCCGCGCTCGGCCCCCGAATGCCCGAACGACTCTGGCCACACCGCCTTCGCCGAGATCGGCGCGGGTCGGCCCCGCGATGGTGGGCAGGTCGGGTCCGGCCGGTCGAACCAGTCCGGCGATCTCGGCCTGCTGCCGGTCGACCATGACGTACACCGAGTCCGGCCATGGCCGGATGGACGCGGGTACCGGCCCGATGGCGTGCACCACCTGTTGCGCCGTCGGCCGGGCACCCGGATGCCGCGCCAGGCAGTCTCCGATGATCGGCCGCAGGCGACCCGGAACCGTGCCGAGCTCCGGCCCACCGTTCAGGATCCGATGGATCGTCTCGACCGCGTTCGGCGCGGGGAACGGGCCGACGCCGGAACAGGCGAAGGCGAGCACCGCGCCGAGCTGGAACACGTCGCTCGCCGGTGTGAGCGCGTGACCCGCGGCCTGTTCGGGCGACATGAACGCCGATGCCGCGTCCAGCCACTCGGTCCGGCTCAGTTCGGTTCCGCCCACGACGTCGGTGGCGCGGGCCACGGCGGCGTCGACCAGCCGGAGCCCGTCGGGCGCGAGAAGCACGTTCGCCGGACCGAGGTCGCCGTGCGTGATCCCGACGTGATGCATGGCGGCGAGGGCGGTGGCCAGCCCTGCGGCCAGCCGCCGCACCATTTCCTCGGGCAGAGGGCCGATCTCGCCGACGACCGCGTCCAACGGCGGGCCGGGGATGAACTCGGTCGCCAGCCACGGAGGGTCGGCCTGCGGGTCGGCGTCGACCACGGCCGCCGTGTGTGCGACGGGAAGCCGCCGGGCGGTCTCGATCGCCTGCCGGAACCGGATCCGGAACGTCGGCTCGGCGGTCAACTCCGGCCACGGTTGTTTGATCGCGACCAACCGGCCGTCCGGCGCGGCGCCGAGCACGGTGCGGCCGGTGCTGCCGCCGCCGAGTTCGGTGAGCACCCGGTACCGGCCGATCCGGGTCGGCAGCACGAGCGTCGTCATGCCATGCTCCACAGCCATGCGGCCTGGTCGCTGCTTCCGGCGGCGAGCGTGCGACCGTCAGGGCTGAAGACCACGCTGGTCACCCCTTTGGTGGGGCCGATGAGCGGCTGTCCGATCTGCTTGCGGGTGGCCACGTCCCACAGCCGGGTGGTCTGGTCGTCGCCGCCGCTGGCGAGGGTGCGGCCGTCCGGGCTGAACGCCACGGCCTCGATGGAGCTGGTGTGGCCGACGAGCGGCTGGCCGATCGGCTGGTGGGTCGCGGCGTCCCAGAGCCGCACCGCGTTGTCCTGGCCGCACGAGGCCACGACCCGGCCGTCCGGGCTGAAGGCGATGTCGCTTACGGAGTACTCCCCGATGGCGATCGGCTGCCCGATCTGGTGCCGATCGTTCACCGCCCAGAACTGGATCTGCGTCTTCGTGGGCCAGTTGGCGGTGACCAGCGTTCCCCCGTTCGGGCTGAACACCACCCGCCGGAATCCCAGAACGTTGCTGCTCCTGATCGGGGCCCCGTTCCGGTCCAGGCCAGGGCTGTTCCACAGCAGCGCGACCGATTGATCCGTGAGGTCCGAGCCGCCTCCCGCGGTGGCCAGCAGGCGACCGTCCGGGCTGAACGCCACATCGCTGATCGGAAACGCGCGCTCCGAGGTCTCGCCGACCTTCCGCCGGCCGGCCACGTCCCACAGCCGGGCCGCGCCGTCGCCTCCTCCGGTCACCAGGAGGCGGCCGTCCGGACTGAAGGCCAGTCCGTCCACGCTCTTCCCCGAGGTCGAATCGGTGGAGACGACCAACGGCCGGCCGATCAGCTGGTGCGAACTCACGCTCCACAGCCGTACGGTGCCGTCGTTGCTCGCGGTGGCGAGCGTGTGGCCGTCGGGGCTGAAGGCGACCCTGGTCAGCGGCCCGAGGTGCCCGGTCAGGATGACCGGGGGCTTCGCCGGCGCCGTCGCGATCTTCGCTTTTGGCGATTTCGAGCCGCCGCCGCCCAGTGCCCACGCCGTGGTGCCGGTGAGGGCCCCGGCGCCGGCCAACGCGCCGCCGGCGAAGAGCAAGGACCGGCGGGAGAGCCGCAGAGTGACCGGTTTCGGGACACGCGGCGCGCCGAGGGCTCGGTCCACCTCGGCCTGCTGGGCCTCGATGAGGCGGTGCACCGCGTCCGGCCAGGCCCGGGTGGAGGCGGGGACGTTGCCGATCGCCGAGAGCAGCTGCGCCGGTGTGGGGCGTGCGGCCGGATCCTTGGCCAGGCACGATGCGATCAGGCCCCGCAGCTCCGGCGGGATCATGCTGAGGTCCGGCTCGTGATGCACCACTCTGTACAACGTCTGCGGGGTGGCGGCGCCGACGAACGGGCTCGCGCCTGTGCACGCACTGGCCAGGACGGAGCCGAGCGAGAACACGTCGGTGGCCGGGGTCAGTGAGCGAAGCTGGGCCTGTTCCGGCGACATGAACGACGGCGAGCCGACCAGCCACCCGGTGCGGGTGTCGTCCCCCTCGACTTCGGTCGCGCGGGCGATGCCGAAGTCGATCACACGCGGCCCGTCCGCGGCCAGCAGCACGTTCGACGGCTTCAGGTCGCGGTGGATCAGTCCGGTCCCATGGATGGCGACCAGGGCGGCGGCCAGCCCCGCGGCCAGCCGCCGGAGTGCCTCCAGATCGAGCGCGGCCTGCTTCGTCACGTCGCGGGGCGACGGACCGGGAACGAACACCGACGCCAGCCACGGCGTCGGCGCCTCGGTGTCCGCGTCCACCACCGCGGCCGTGTACGCCCCGGACACCTTGCGGGATGCCGCGACCTCTCGCCGGAACCGTGCCCGGAACCCGCCGTCGCGGGCGAACTCCGGCCGGATCTGCTTGATCGCGACGAGTCGGCCATCAGGGGATCCGCCCAGCAGCACTCGCCCCATGCCGCCGCTGCCCAGCTCAGCGACCGTGCGATACGGGCCGATCTGGAGGGGGTCAGCGGGCTCGAGTGGCTTCAGAACGACCTCCGCGTTCGTTGCGTAGCCCAGAGCCTACAAACAAACATGACTGTCTTCCAGAGATCACCGAAGCGGCGTGACTCAGAACACGTACGAAACCGTTTCGTTTCTCTGACTCTCGGGGTATCTTCATGGACATACGAAACGGTGCCCTGCGGAGCTGAAAGGTGAGTGGCATGACTGAGGTCGCAACGCCGCGTCGCAGTCGGATCACGCCCGAGCGCGAGGCCGAGCTGTACGAGGCCGTGCTCGATCTGCTCCGTGAAGTCGGCTATGACTCGCTCACCATGGACACCGTGGCCGCGCGCACCCGGTCCAGCAAGGCGACGCTCTACCGCCAGTGGGGCGGCAAGGCCGAGCTGGTCGCCAAGGCGATACGCCACGGAAAGCCGGGCAGCGCTGCCGACGTCGACACCGGGTCGCTGCGGGGCGACCTGCACGCCCTCATAGCCCACGAGGACGACCCCGCCATGGAACAGGCCTCCTCGCTGATGCGCGGTCTGGCCATGGCGATACACCACAACGCGGACCTCAGGAAGGCGTTCCGGGAGCAGCTCATCGAACCGGAGATGGCCGAGTTCCGAAGAGTGTTTCAGCGCGCCGTCGACCGCGGCGAGGTCCGCGCGGACAACCCCGCGCTGGAATACATGGTGCACATGATGATCGGCGCGTTCGCCGCCCGTAACTTGATCGACGACGAGCCGCCGACGCAGGCGTTCCTCCATTCTTACCTCGACGCTGTGGTCCTCCCGGCTCTCGGCGCCTGACCCTTCCCTCTCACAAGTCCTCTACCTGACACGGCCGCTCACGTCGTCGGGCGGTCCGCCATGCCCTGAACCAACCGGGGGTACATCTCCGTGGCCACTTTCCTTTATAGACTCGGCCGATTCGCCTTCCGGCGACGGCACTTCGTCGCACTCGTCTGGGTGTTGCTGCTGACCGTCGTCGGCGTCGCGGCGGCCAACGCCCCCGCCGCGGGCGGATCGTCCTTCTCGATCCCCGGCACCGAGGCCCAGAAGGCCTTCGACCTACTGAACGAGCGCTTCCCCGGCATGAGCGCGGACGGAGCGACGGCGCGCGTCGTCTTCAAGGCCCCTGCGGGCGAGAAGATCACGAACGCCGCGAACAAGGCGACCGTCGAGCAGACCGTCAAGGAACTCCGCGCGGGCGCCGAGGTCGGCGCCGTCACCGACCCGTTCACCTCCCGCGCGGTGAGCCAGGACCGGACGATCGCGTACGCGCAGGTGAAGTACACGGTCCCGTCCATGACGATGAAGGGCTCGACCAAGGACTTCCTGAAGAAGACCGTGGACGAGCCCCGGCACGCCGGGCTGACCGTCGAGGTCGGCGGGGACGCGCTCCAGGCGACGCCCGAGACGGGCGCGGGAGAGGTCGTCGGCGTCGCCATCGCGGCGGTCGTGCTCATCGTCACCCTGGGCTCACTGGTCGCGGCCGGGCTGCCGTTGCTGACCGCGCTCATCGGCGTGGGTATCGGCGTCTCCGGCATCACGGCTCTGGCCAAGGCGCTCGACCTGGGCTCCACCACGTCCATCCTGGCCATGATGATCGGCCTCGCCGTCGGCATCGACTACGCCCTGTTCATCGTCTCCCGCTACCGGGCCGAACTGGCCGAGGGTCGCGAGCGTGATGAGGCGGTCGGACGGGCCGCCGGCACCGCGGGCTCGGCGGTGGTCTTCGCCGGGCTGACGGTCGTGATCGCGCTCGTCGGCCTCGCGGTCGTCAACGTCCCGATGCTGACCAAGATGGGCATCGCGGCGGCGGGCACGGTCGCGATCGCGGTGCTGATCGCGCTGACGATGATCCCGGCACTGCTCGGATACGCGGGCCGCAGGATCCAGCCCGCGGGCAAGAAGAGCAGGCTGCTGGGCGGCAAGAAGTCCAAGCACTCCGCAGGAGCCGAGGCCAAGCCCAACATGGGCACCCGCTGGGCGACCTTCATCGTCCGCCGCCCGGCCGCCGTCCTGCTGCTCTGCATGGTCGGCCTGGGCGTGGCTGCCGCCCCGGTGAGCGGGCTGAAACTCGGGCTGGGCGACGATGGCACACAGCCGACGTCCACGACCCAGCGGCGGGCGTACGACCTGCTCTCGGAGGGCTTCGGACCCGGCTTCAACGGCCCGCTGATGGTCGTCGTCGACGCGAAGGCCAGCAGCGACCCGAAGGCGGCCGCCGCCACGGTGACCGACGACATCAAGGGACTCACGGACGTCGCGACGGTCACGCCGGCGGTGTTCAACAAGGCCGGCGACACGGCGACGATCACCGTCATACCGGCCTCGAAGCCGTCCTCGACGCAGACCGAGGACCTGGTGCACGCCATCCGTGACAAGGCCGACGGTGTGCGGGCCGACACGAACGCGCGCATGCTGGTCACCGGCACGACGGCGATGAACATCGACTTCTCGCAGAAGCTGTCCGACGCGCTGATCCCGTACCTGTGCCTGGTGGTCGGCCTCGCCTTCCTGCTCCTGATGGTGGTCTTCCGCTCGATCCTGGTCCCGCTGAAGGCGGCGCTGGGCTTCCTGCTGTCGGTGCTGGCGGCGCTGGGTGCCGTGGTCGCGGTCTTCCAGTGGGGCTGGCTGGCCGATCTACTCGGCGTCCAGCAGACCGGGCCGATCATGTCGATGATGCCGATCTTCATGATCGGGGTGGTCTTCGGTCTGGCCATGGACTACGAGGTGTTCCTCGTCACCCGGATGCGCGAGGCGTACGTCCACGGTGAGCAGCCCAAGCAGGCCGTGGTGACCGGCTTCAAGCACGGCGCCCGGGTGGTCACGGCCGCCGCGATCATCATGATCGCCGTCTTCTCCGGCTTCATCACCTCCAGCGAGTCCATGATCAAGATGATGGGCTTCGGCCTGGCGATCGCGGTGTTCTTCGACGCGTTCATCGTCCGGATGGCCATCGTCCCGGCGGTCCTGGCCCTGCTGGGCAAGGCGGCCTGGTGGCTCCCGAAGTGGCTGGACCGCATCCTGCCCAACGTGGACGTGGAGGGCGAGGGCCTGCGTGCGCGGTCCGAGGACAGGAGCGAGCTCTCGGAGATCCCGCTCGCCGAGCCGCAGCCCGTACGGGAACCGGTGCTGGTCGGCGCCGGCGCCCCGCAAGCGCCGGCCTACGCCTCGCAGGCCCAGGCCTACGCCCCGCAGGCCCAGGCCGGTGCCCTGCAGGCTCAGGCACAGCCGTTGGCCGCGTACGCCTCAGCGGGCGGCGGGGACGCCGTCCCGGCGTCGGGCGGGCCGTCCATCGGCGGTCAGGTGCGCGGTTCGGAGGGCGCGGGCGTCGGCGGAGCCACGCTGACGCTCGTCTCCCTCACCGGGCACCAGCTCGGCCGAGCCGTCGCCCGGACCGACGGCCGGTACAGCCTCGACGCGCCGGGCTCCGGCTCGTACATCCTGATCGCGGTCGCCGACGGCCACCAGCCGCAGGCGTCCACCGTGATGGTCTCCGACAGTGCGGAGCCGGTGACCTACGATGTGCTGCTCGCCGGGACCAGTGGGCTGGCCGGCACCGTGACCGACGCGAGCAGGCACCTGCCGATCGAGGGCGCGATGGTCGCGGTGACCGATGTGCTCGGCGAGGTGGTCGCGAGGGCCGAGTCCGACCGCAGGGGCACCTTCCTGATCACCGACCTGCCCGCGGGTGACGTCACCGTCGCCGTCAACGCGGCCGGCCACCGGCCCACCGCGCTGCCGGTCGTGATCTCCGGTGCGGGGATGACCCGGCTGGAGGTCGTCCTCCGGTCCGGTGTTCAACTGCAGGGCGTCGTACGGGCCGGGGCCGAACAGAATCCGCTGCCGGACGCCCGGGTCACCCTGGTCGACGCGGCCGGCAACGTGGTCGCCACCGCCACCACCGGGTCGGACGGCGCGTACGCCTTCGCCGACCTGGACGCGGGCGACTACCTGCTGATCGCCGGCGGCTACCCGCCGATCGCCACCGCGCTCACCGTCGACGGCAAGGGGGCGGACGGCTTCGACCTGGAGCTGAGCCATCCCGAACGGTGACACACGGCCGCCGGTCCGTACGGCAGGGAGAACGTACGGGCCGGCGGCAGGGGCCCGGCCGGACCGGCCTCGGCAGGGGGTCCTGGCCGAGGCCGCCCCGGCCGGGCCCACATCGCAGGACTTCGAGGGGAGAACCACCATGAGCACCACCGGAACGGGCGGTCTGCGGGCCCGCGTCCGTACCAAGGACGGCTGGGCCGTCCCGCACGCCGCGCTGACCGTCACCGACATGACGGGGCAGCAGGTGCTGCGCGAGACGGCGTCCGAGGAAGGCGTCGTCAGGACCGACCCTCTGGCACCCGGCACGTACACGGTGATCGTCACCGCCATCGGGTACAGCCCGGCCGCCTCCACCGCCCTCGTGACCGCCTCGGGCGCCGATCTCGGCTCCCTCACCCTGGCCCGCGCCGGTGGCGTCGACCTCCCGCCGCCCGGCCCCTGGACGATCGACCCGGCCCACTCCGCCGTACGCGCGGTCGCCCAGCACCTGGGACTGACCAGCGTGCACGGCCGGTTCATGGAATTCGGCGGCCGGATCGAGATCGCCGAGAACCCGCCGGCGTCCAGCGTTGAGGCGGTCATCGAAGCCGCCTCGATCGACACGGGCAACCGGATGCGCGACGGCCACCTGCGCTCGCCGGACTTCCTCGACGTCGACGTCCATCCCAAGATCACCTACCGCAGTACCGGCATCACCCCGGCGGTCGGCGAGGCCCGCTGGACGGTCCACGGCGAACTCGCCCTGCACGGCGTCGTCCGCTCCGTCGACCTGGACCTGTCCTACCTCGGCACCGGCCCTGACCCGTGGGGCGGGATGCGGATCTCGTTCCGCGGCACCACCGAACTGCGGCGCGAGGACTTCGCCATGAACTACAACCAGGTCGTCCAAGCCGGGATCGCCGCCGTCGGCACGACCCTGCGCGTGGAACTCGACATCCAGGCCGTCCAGGGCGAACAGCTGCCACCCGCCGCTTAGAGCCGGTCAGACCCGGAATCGCCTGGGACCCGGACGCCGCGGCGTCCGGGTCCCAGGCGATTCCGACGACGAAGGCCACCGCGGCCGGGAATCAGCGCGGTGGCCTTCGCCCGAGGACGTCCTCGGGGAACAGGGACCCATCCCGCAGGGATGGGTCCCATTGAGTTGTCGCCCAGACCGAGGCTTACGCCTCCTCGTGGCCCAGCACGATGTCGACACCGTCCTGGCCGCTGCTCAGCGTGATCGGTGTGGCCACCGGCGGGTAGCCGCTGGCGATCACGGTGTACTGCTCGCTGGACAGGTCGGTGAAGGAGTAGCTCCCGTCGTCTCCGGTGGTGCGCGTCCCGACGACGTTGCCCGCGGCGTCCAGCAGGGTGACGCGGGCGTCGTCCAGAGCACGGCCGTCCCGGGTGTGCACCGTCCCTCGCAGGCTCGCCGCGCCGAGAAGCTCGATGTCGCAGCGGGTCAGCTCGGCGGAGACGGTCGCCGGCTCGGCGGCCGGGCGGTGGCCCGGCGCGCTGACGGTGACCGTGTAGTCGCCCGGCAGCAGGTCATCGATCCGGTAGCCGCCGTCGCTTCCGGTGACGACGGAGGCCGCCACCTCACCGCGCTGGTCGGTGGCCACCACCACGGCACCGGGCACGGCACCGCCGTCCCCGCCGCGAACCGTACCGGCCACGCCGCCCGTGTTGGCGAGCATCACGAGATCGTAGGAGATCGGTGCGCCGGTCACGGTCAGGGTGGCGACCTGTGGCTGGTGACCGGGCGCCGAGCCGATGAGGACGAGGGCGCCGCGCTCGAAGGTGTCCACCGCGTACGAGCCGTCCTCACGCGAGGTGGCGCGGGCGAGTTGGTGGCCCGCCGAGTCGAGCAGGGTGATCGCGGTGCGCGGCACAGGCGCGCCCGCGCCGTCCCTTACCCGGCCGCGGATGATGCCCGCTCCGGCCGTGTCCGGGCGCGCGGGCACGGGGGCGGCCTCCGTGGGGGCCGTGGCGTGGGTCGTGGCCTGAGCCGGGGAGTCCTGCGCGACTGCCGCTCTGGCCCGGATGCTCTTCTTGCGGCGGAAGAGCAGCACCGTGACGAGCACGGCGAAGGCGAAGAAGCCGGCCGACCACCAGTAGGCGGTGGAGAAGCTGTGCAACGCCGCGTTCGCCTTGACCTGCGGGTCGGTCAGATGGTGCTTCGCGTAGCGGGTGGCGGCGCTGGTGGCCAGGGTGTTGAGCAGCGCGGTGCTGACCGAGCCGCCCACCTGCTGTGTGGTGTTGACGGTCGCCGAGGCCACGCCCTGGTCGCTCGCCTGCACGCCCAGGGTGGCGTAGCTCATGGCCGCGGGCATCGCCAGCCCGATACCCCCGCCCATCAGCAGCAGCGGCGGAAGCACGTGCTTCACGTAGCTGCTGTCCAGGCCGAGACGGGTCAGCAAGACCATGCCGCTCGCGGCCAGCAGCAGGCCGATGGGCACGACCACCTTGGGGCCGATCTTCGGCACCAGCAGGTTGACCGACAGCTGCGCCATCACCATCAGCGCACCCACCATCGGCAGGAAGGCCAGGCCGTTCTTGACCGGCGAGTACCCCAGAGTCCCCTGCAGGTAATAGGTGAGGAAGAGGAACACGCCGAACATCCCGGCGGACGAGATGAGCACCGTCGACAGGGCACCGGCGCGGTTGCGGTCCGCCAGCACGCGCAGCGGCAGCACGGGATGCTTCGCCCAGCGCTGCCAGAGGAAGAACGCCAGGAGGAACACGCCGCCACCGGCGAGGAAGCCCCAGGTCATCCAGTTGCGCCAGCCGTGTGTGTCCGCGTTGGCGAAGCCGTAGACGATGCCGAACAGACCGCCGGAGACCAGGACGACGCCGAGGACGTCCAGCTTCGGCCGCTGGGTCGGGACGGAACGGCGGATGAAGGCGATCGCACCGATCAGCGCGAGGACCGCGATGATGTCGTTGACGTACAGCGTCCAGCGCCAGTTCAGGTACTCGGTGAGCAGGCCACCGAGGACCAGGCCGACGGCGGCGCCGGAGCCGGCGATGGCGCCGTAGATTCCGAACGCCCTGGCGCGTTCCTTGACGTCGGTGAACGTCGTGGTGAGCAGGGAGAGCGCCGCCGGAGCCAGCAGAGCACCGAACAGGCCCTGCACCGCGCGCGCGACGACCAGCATGGTGAAGCCGTTGGCCGCGCCGCCGAGCGCCGAGGCGCCGGCGAAGCCGATGATGCCGATGATGAAGGTCGTCCTGCGGCCGAAGAGGTCGGCGAGCCGCCCGCCGAGCAGCAGCAGGCTGCCGAAGGCCAGGGAGTACGCGGTGACGATCCACTGCCGCCCGTTGTTGTCGAACACCAGGGCTTTCTGGGCGGACGGCAGTGCGATGTTCACGATCGTCGCGTCGAGCACCACCATCAACTGGGCCAGGCCTATGACGGCCAGCACCCACCAGCGGTGCTTCGCGTGCGGGTGCGTCTGGCCGGACGGCCTGGCCAAGGCCGCGTCGACCTGCGTGGATGACATGGGCTCCCCCCGGATGGCTCAGTTATGCGCCAGTATCGATGTGATCCGAAACGGTTTCGTACCGTAACGCTAGGTCACCCCAGATGCGAAACGCAATCGTTTCGATCGCCGTCGCGCCGTTTGTGGTGCAGGTCACGCGACTGCGACGGACAGCGGCGAGCCCATGGGCCGCGATGGGACGCGGCGCAGCCAAGGTCGCTTCAGGTGCGGGGGTCCGACCAGTCCGGCGCCTCGAACTTCGCATAGCGCGATTTCCTTATAAAAAAGAGATCGTTTACCAATCATATACCGCGAGCCGCAAAACCATCCGCGACAGGTAGCAAGAGATTTGACTTTAGACGTTATGTCCAGAATTTCACGAAACGCGACAATTGCCCAGCTAGAGAAATCAGAGGAAGCATGAGACTCGTCACCCACACACGCGGCCCCCGCGCCGCGATGCGTACGTCAGGCCGACAGTTTCTGGACCGTGGTTCTCAGGTCGGCCATGGCTTCGCGGAAGAAGCGCGGGCCGTAGGACACTCGCGCCACGCCCAGTTCGCGGAGCGCGGCCAGGTCCAGGTATTCGCCTGTGTTGCCGTTGAGCGGGCCGGGAATCTCGGCGACGAGGGTGGCGAGGTCGCGCTGGTGGCGCACGCCGATCGGGTAAACGCAGTCGGCGCCGGCGTCCCGGTAGAGCCGGCCCCGTCGTACCGTTTCCGCCACCCGATCCGGCTCGGGTATCCCGCTGACCGGCAAGAAGGTGTCGACGCGGGCGTTGATGACGATCGGGACTCCGGCATCGTCCGCGGCGGAGCGGACGCCCGCGAGCCATTCGGCTTGCGCACCGGCCTCGACCAGGCCGCCCGCCCGGTGATCGGTGTCCTCCAGGTTGCAGCCGACCACGCCGATGTCCAGCAACCGGTCCACCAGTTCACGCGGCCGCATGCCGTACCCCGCCTCGGCATCCACCGTGACCGGGACTGACACCGCCCGGGCGACCCGCCCGGCCGCGGCGAACATCTCCTGCCACGGCGCACCCTCACCGTCGGGATGACCGAGCATCGCCGCGATCGCGGCGCTGGACGTGGCGACCGCGGGAAACCCCGCTTCGGCCACGATCGTCGCGCCGGCCGCGTCCCACACGTTGGGCAGCACGAGCATCTCTTCGCCGTGTAGTTCGCGGAGTCTTTCGGCGTGAATCTTCAGATCCGCCATGTCAATTTCCTCCCTGTCGAAGAACGGCACGCCATAGGGGTCGGCGCGCAGACCATTTCTCGGCTCAGCGGGTCAGCTCGGGTTCCGGCCGGGGTACGGCCGGCGTCGGCGCCTGCCGGGCCGTCCGGCTCCGTCCGGGAATGAACAGGCCGGCGAGCGCACCGGTCAGCGACAGCGCGCCGCTGACGGCGATGGCGGGCGCGAAGCCGTCGGAGAAGGTTCGCGCGGTGCCGTAACCGCCCTTGGCGGTGAACACCGCGGCGAGGATCGCCACACCGAACACCGCGGCGAACTGCCGCAGCATGTTGAAGACGCCGGAGGCCTTGCCGATCTCCTGCCGCGCGACGGCGTTGATGACCGAGGTCTGCGCGGCGGGCATCGCCAAGCTGACTCCGGCGCCCGCGACGACCATCGGTGCGATCAGTTGCGCATGTGCCAGGGACGGCTCCGCGACGAGCCCGATCCACCCCATCCCGGCGGCCTGCAGGGTCAGTCCGGCGACGGTGAGCGTACGGGCCCCGACCCGGTTCACCAGCGCCCCCGCGACAGGTGCCACCACGGTCACCGTCGCCGTCCACGGCATGAGCCGGAGCCCGGTGGCCATCGGCCCGTCCCCCAGGCCCGTCTGGAGGAACTGGGCCATGAAGAACAGCGAGCCGTACAGCGACGCGTACAGGAAAAGCCCGGCCGTGTTGCCTGCGGAGAAGCCACGTGAGCGCAGCAACCGCATCGGCACCATCGGCTGCCGGACGCGGAGCTCCCAGGCGACGAACGCCGCCAGCAGTACGGCCCCGGCCGTCAGCGCACCGTCCACCTCGAACGCGCCCCAGCCGACGCCGTCGGCGCGGATCAGGCCCCACACCAGCCCGAACGCACCGCCGGTCACCAACACGACGCCACCGAGGTCGAAGGAGGTCCCGGCGCCGCGGCTCTCCGGAATGCGTCGGAGCACCAGCGGGATGACGACCAGGCCGATCGGCACGTCGAGCCAGAAGATCCACTGCCAGGCCAGCCCCTGAGTGACGACCCCGCCGACCACCGGACCGGCCACCACCGCCAGCCCGGTGAGCCCGGCGGAGATCCCCAACGCCTTGGCCCGCCGCTCGGGTGGGAACCCGTTGCTCAGCAGCGCCATCGCCAGCGGCATCACCAGCGCGGCCCCGCACCCCTGGACGGCGCGGGCGACGATCAGCCAGCCGATGCCGGGAGCCGTCGCGCACGCCGCCGAGGCCGCCGTGAACAGCCCCAGTCCGGCCACGAACATCCGTCTGCGCCCGAACCGGTCGCCGAGCGCGGCCCCGGTCATCAGCAGTACGGCGAAACTCAGGCTGTAGGCGTTCACCGTCCATTCGAGCTGTTCCATGGTGGCGGACAGGTCCAGCCGGATCCTGGTCAACGCGGTCGCCACCACGGTGGCGTCCAGGGCCACCATCAGCGACGCCGCCGCGGTCAGGCCGAGCAGCCAGCCGCTCGTCTTCTGGGCCATGCGCGGTCCTTCGAGGTCTGACGGGAATCTCTTCCTGCTGCCCGGGCCGTCCCGGGCCATCGATGAGGTAGACACCACGACGCCGAAAATTGGGCGCCCGCCGACCGCCCAGTTCACGGCTCGGCCGGTGTCGATACTTGAGATCGGCCGACAAGGCCGGAGACGTGACGCGGGGGTGGAGTGGTGGCGACCGAGCTGATCACCAGGGCGCGGGCCGGAGATGAGGAGGCGTTCCGGGAGCTGACCGAACCGCACCGTCATGAGCTGCAGGTGCACTGCTACCGGATGCTCGGCTCCTTCCAGGACGCCGAAGACGCACTGCAGGACACGCTGCTGGCCGCCTGGCAGGGCATCCAGAAGTTCGAGGCACGCGCCTCAATCCGGACATGGCTCTACCGGATCGCCACCAACCGGTGCCTCAACGCGCTGCGCGCGGCCAGTCGGCGCCCGGCCAAGGAGTGGGCCGTCCCGGGGATCGAGCCGCCCGAACCGACCCGGCTCAGCGAAGTCGTGTGGCTCGAGCCCTTCCCCGACGCCCTCCTCGAGGGTGCGATCGACGTGCCGCTCGGCCCGGAGGCCCGCTATGAGCAGACGGAAGCGATCTCCCTGGCCTTCGTGACCGCACTACAGGTCCTGCCACCTCGCCAGCTCGCCGTCCTCATCCTGCGCGACGTCCTCGGATTCCACGCGAACGAGGTGGCCGACATGCTCGACTCGACCGTCGGCTCGGTCAACAGCGCCCTCAAGCGGGCCCGCGCCGGCCTCCAGCACCACCTGCCACCGACCGGCGAGCACGAACCGCCGCCCGCTCCCGGCTCACCCTCCGAACAGGCGCTCGTGGAGAAGTTCGTCCGCGCGTACGGGTCCGGCGACGTCGACGCGCTGGTCGCCCTGCTCACCGACGACGTCCGCGTCTCCATGCCGCCGATTCCCCTCGAATACCAGGGCCGTGACGTCGTCGCCCGCTTCTACGCCGCCGTCGTCCGCCGGGACCGGACCTATGACCTCGTGCCGACCCGGGCGAACGGTCAGCTCGCGCTCGCGGCCTACCTCCGCGCCCCCACCGGTGTCCGCCACGGGACCGGCCTCCTCGTCCTCACCGTCACCGGCGACCGGATCCGTGGCATCACCCGCTTCGACAACAGCGTTCTCCCGTCCTTCGGGCTACCACGATCACTTCCCGACTGACTCCGCGAAGGCACTACACGCGCACGCCGGCGTACTGCGTTCTCAGTAGCCGCAGTGTCGGCAGCCGCACGACGACGGGGCGGGGCTCCCTCGGACAGGCTCGGGGACATACCTCGAGATCTGATGGGAGACCCGCTGTGGCTTCATTCCTTTATCGGCTCGGCCGTCTGGCCTTCCGGTGGCGATGGCTCGTCGCCGTGTTCTGGGTGGCCGTCATGGCCGCCGTCGGATTCAGCGCCACCAGAGCCTCCGAAGCACCCGACGACGGGTTCGCCATGCCGGGCATCGAGTCCCAGAAGGCGTTCGACCTGATGGACCAGCGTTTCCCGGGATCCGACGCCAACGGGGCGAACGCCCGGATCGTCTTCGTCGCCCCGAACGGACAGCAGATCACGGCGGCGGACAACCGGAAGACGATCGACAAGGTGGTGGCCGAGGCGGCCCACGGGCCGCAGGTCGCCGGTGCGGTCTCCCCGTTCCAGGCGCACGCGGTGAGCAAGGACGCCTCGACCGCATACGCGACGGTCTCCTTCAAGGTCAAGGCCACCGACCTCACCGACGCCAGTAAGAAGACGGTGGAGGACGCCGTCGCCCAGGCCAGGGACGCGGGCCTGACCGTCGAGGTCGGCGGGGACGCTCTCGCGACCCGGCCCGCGGCGGGCGGGCCGTCCGAAGGCATCGGCATCGCCGTGGCCGCCATCGTCCTGCTGGTCACCTTCGGCTCGCTGGCGGCCGCCGGGCTGCCGCTGCTGACCGCGATCCTCGGCGTCGGTGTCAGCATGGCCTCGATCCTGGCGCTGGGCACGACGTTCGGGCTGTCCGCGACGACCGGCACCCTGGCCACGATGCTCGGCCTGGCGGTCGGGATCGACTACGCCCTCTTCGTCGTCTCCCGTTACCGCGAGGAACGGTCCAACGGACATCTGCCCCGCGAGGCCACCGGGCTGGCGGTCGGTACCGCCGGATCGGCGGTCGTCTTCGCCGGGCTCACCGTGATCATCGCGCTGGCCGGGCTCTCGGTGGTCGGCATTCCGCTGCTGACCAAGATGGGGCTGGCGGCCGCAGGGGCGGTCCTCGTCGCCGTCTTCATCGCGCTGACGCTGGTCCCGGCCCTGCTCGGCTTCTGGCCGGACGCCGTACTTTCGCGCGCCGTCCGCAAGGGTTCGAAGCGGAGCGGCGCATCTCATCGGCGCAGCCGCTGGGCCGCCTTCGTGCTGCGCTTCCCCATCCCCGTGCTCCTCGCCGGCATCGCGGGCCTGGGAGCGATCGCGCTTCCGGCGACGCACCTGCAACTGGGCATGCCCGGAGACGAGGCCAAGCCCACCTCCACCACCGAGCGCCGCGCCTACGACGACCTCGCCAGGGGGTTCGGCCCTGGCTTCAACGGTCCCCTGGCCATCGTCGTGGACGCCAAGGGGACCGGGGATCCCAAGGCCGCGGTGAACACGATCACCGAGAAGATCGCCGCCACGGCCGGGGTCGTCTCCGTCTCACCGGCCCGGTTCAACCCCGCGGGCGACACCGCGGTCTTCTCCGCGGTACCGGCCACCAGCCCCACCGACCAGAAGACCAAGGACCTCGTCAAGGTCATCCGCGCCGAACGCCCCGTCACCGAATCCGCCACCGGAGCGACCTTCGAGGTCACCGGTAGCACCGCGGTGAACATCGACGTCGCCGCCAAGGTCCAGGACGCGCTGATCCCCTACCTGGCGGTCGTGGTGGGCCTGGCGTTCCTGCTCCTGCTGGTGGTCTTCCGGTCCGTGCTGGTGCCCCTCAAGGCCGCCGTGGGCTTCCTGCTGTCGGTGCTGGCCGCCCTCGGCGCCGTCGTCGCGGTCTTTCAGTGGGGCTGGCTCGCCGCCCTCCTCGGCGTCCACCAGACCGGCCCGATCATGAGCATGATGCCGATCTTCCTGGTGGGCATCGTCTTCGGGCTCGCCATGGACTACGAGGTCTTCCTGGTCACCCGCATGCGGGAGGCGTACGTCCACGGAGAACCCGCCGGCCAGGCGATCGCCTCCGGGTTCCGGCACAGCGCCCGGGTGGTGGTCGCCGCCGCACTGATCATGATGGCGGTCTTCAGCGGGTTCATCGGCGCCGGTGAATCCATGATCAAGATGATCGGGTTCGGCCTGTCCATCGCGGTCCTGTTCGACGCCTTCGTCGTACGGATGGCGATCGTGCCCGCCGTCCTCGCCCTGCTCGGCGACCGGGCGTGGTGGATGCCCCGCTGGCTGGACAGGCTGCTCCCGCGTATCGACGTGGAGGGAGAGGCGTTGAGCCGCCGAGCCGCCACCTCCCCGGTCCCCCAGCCCGAACCCGTCCACTAGGCCCGTAGCGCCGCACGGCCACCCCCGGGTGGCCGTGCCCCTTCTTCTCCCCACAGGACGCCGCGGTGGCCCTCCTCGCATACCGTCGAATCGTCGTCCACGCTGGTCACAGCACCGACAGGAAGTCCCTTCAATGATCGCAAGCCGGTGGCGAGACCTCCGCAGCCGCCTCCACGCCCAGCTCCGCCCCGTCGACGTGGTGGCGTCACTGCTGCTGTTCGCCTGCGCCTTTCCCGGCAGCATGGTCGGACTCCCCGGCTCCGATCTCAGGGTCCCGTGGTGGCCCGGCGTGCTGCTGGCGGGCATCTCCTGCACCGCCCTGCTGTGGCATCGCGGTCACCCCCGCGTCACCGTCGCGGTGACCACCGCCTGCGCCGTGGCCATGGCCGCCCTGGGCTACCTGCTGACGGTCCTGCTGCTGGGACCGCTCATGGCCGCCCTGTACTCGCTGGCGGTCCGCGTCGACCGCAGGTCCACCCGCCTCTACGCCCTGTCCGCCGCCACCCTGCTGGTGGTGGGCACCGACCTTCTCCTCGACCCCAGCGATCACTCGCTGGACGCCAAGGCGGTCAGCACTGTCACCATCCTGCTGCTCAGGGGGGTCGGACCCGCCGCCTGGCTGCTGCTGCCGACCGTGCTCGGCAGCACGGTCCGGCTGCGGCGGGCCTACCTGGAGGAGGTCAAGGCCCGCGCCGAGCACGCCGAGCGCACCCGCGAGGAGGAGGCACGCCACCGGGTCGCCGCCGAGCGCATGCGCATCGCCCGCGAACTGCACGACGTCGTCGCCCACCACCTCGTCCTGGCCAACATGCAGGCCGGCACCGCCGCGCACCTGGTACGCACCCACCCCGACCAGGTCCAGGAGATCCTCGCGGACCTCTCCGGCACGACCTCGGCGGCGCTGCGCGAACTCAAGGCCACCGTCGGACTCCTGCGCCAGGCCGACGACCCGGCCGCACCCACCGAGCCGGTCCCCGGGCTCGCGCGGCTGTCCGACCTGACCGGTTCCTTCGAACCCGCCGGGCTCAAGGTCACCGTCAGCACCGAAGGGGAACCCCGATCGCTGTCACCAGGCGTGGATCTCACCGCGTTCCGGATCGTGCAGGAAGCGCTCACCAACGTCACCAAGCACGCCGACACGTCGACGGCGTGGGTGAACCTCGCCTACGCTCAGGACCGGCTGACCGTCACGGTCACCGATGACGGAGGCGGACCGACCCCTTCCGGACCGACCCCCTCCCGGCCGGCGCCTTCCGGACCGGCGCCTTCCGTGGCGCCGAACACCGGCTTCGGGCTCGTCGGCATGCGCGAACGCGCCCTGTCGGTCGGGGGCCGCCTGCGGACGGGCGCCCGTCCCGAAGGCGGCTTCCAGGTCACCGCCGAACTCCCGCTGCACCCCGCGTCCCTGGAAGAAGACCGAATCCGATGACCATCCGTGTCCTGCTCGCCGACGACCAGGCCCTCCTGCGGCAGACCTTCCGGATCCTGATCGACTCCTGCGCCGACCTGGAGGTCGTCGCCGAAGCCGCCGACGGCAGGGAGGCCGTGGAGCAGACACGCGCCCACCACCCCGACGTCGTCGTCATGGACATCCGCATGCCGGGCACCGACGGCTTGACCTCCACCGCCGAGATCTGCGCCGATCCGGACCTGTCCGCCACGCGCGTCCTCATCCTCACCACGTTCGAGATCGACGAGTACGTCGCACGGGCCCTGCGCGCCGGCGCCAGCGGCTTCCTCGGCAAGGACATCGCCGCCGACGACCTGCTGGCCGCCATCCGTACGGTGGCCTCCGGCGACGCGCTCCTGTCCCCTGCGGCCACCCGCGCGCTCATCACCCGCTTCCTGGCCGCCCCCGAACCCGACGGCCACCTGGTTCCCCCCGAGCGGCTGGCCGCCCTCACCGATCGCGAGCGCGAGGTGATGGCCCTGGCCGCGCAAGGGTTCTCCAACGACGAGATCGCCGAGAAATTCGTCGTCAGCCCGCTGACGGTGCGCACCCACGTGCACCGCGCCATGGCCAAACTGCACGCCCGCGACCGCGCCCAACTGGTCGTCATCGCCTACCAGTCCGGTCTCGTCCAGCCCGCCCCCGAACGGTGAGAAAAGGGGTTCACCTCCTTCACCGTGCCGGAGGACTCGGCGTCGGGGAATCGGCCCGGAACGTCGATGATGATCGATAACGTGGCGGAATGAGCGACGCGATTCCCCGGCATGTGCTGTGCGTACTCGGCTCCGGGCTGGACCTTTCGGAGATCGAACGGATCGCCGCCGACTTCGGCGGTTTCGTGCTCGACCGCGAGTACTCCGAGACCGAACCCGATCCCCGGATGCCGAAGGCGTTCGAGGCCAGCATGGCGGAGGCCTCGTTCGACGAGGCGGACTGGGCCGCCGTGGAGTCCCACGACACCGTCGGCTACCTGCTGTCCGCGCCGATGATGCGCGAACTGGCGGCCGACACTTCGCGGCGGCTGCTGGCGGCGACGGCCGCTCTGCTGCGGTCCGGCGCCACCGCGGTGAAGAACGAGAGCAGCGGAATCACGCACGGCCGGGACCGCTGGCTCGCCCTGGCCGACCGAGCGGCCGGCGCCGAGGACGAGGACCTGGCCGACGTGCTCGTCTCCGCTTGGGTGCAGCGGCCGATCCACGACGGTGAGGTGCTCTACAGCTGCGGCATGCACCTGCTCGGCGCGCCCGAGGTGGAGATCGAGGTCGACGAGGAACAGCTGACCGAGGACGGCCTGCCGGACCTGGTCATGCACCTGGACACGTTGGCGACCTACCTGCTGACCGATCCGCGTGCGGAGGAGATCGAGGACGGCGCCGGCTTCCGGATGGCCGAGGACGCCCCCCGATGGGTGCTGCGCACCGGCCCGTACGACGGCGACGACTATGAGGACGACCTGTCCTTCAACCCGTACGGATACGTCCGGCTGACCCGTCCTCAGTGACGGAAACTCCGGCGGCGCTATCCGCCGGTACGGCGCCAGGCGAGGTGCAGGCCCTTCCCCACGGACACGGTGCTCCCGGTGACCCGGTCGTCCTCGGTGACGAGGGCGAGAAAGCCGGTCAGCTCGTCCGGGCTGGGAACGAGCACGTTGTCGACCGCCAGCACCCCGCCCGGACGAAGGACTCGAACCGGGTGGGGCCACCAGCTCGTGTACGCGGTCCGCTCGGCGTCCAGGAAGAGGAGGTCGACGCTGCCGTCCGGCAGCTCCGCCAGGTGGCGACCGCCGTCGCCCTGGATGAGGTGCACGCGTGCGGCCAGTCCGGCCCGGCGGAGGTTCTCACCGGCCTCGTCGGTGCTCGCGGTGTCCACGCTCACCACCGTGCCGCCGGTGTCGGCGGCCGCGTCGGCGAGCCAGATCGTCGAGTAGCCGTTGGAGGTTCCGATCTCGACGATGTCGCGCGCACCGGCCATGCGTACCGCCAGGGTCAGCAGCTCGGCGGCGTCGGGCTCGAAGTTTCGTCGCCGAAGCAGCCGGTCCGACTGCCGGGCGTCGTAGGCCGACCCATCCGCGTAGAGCTCATCGAGCAGTTCCCGGCGACGGTCATCCATGACGATCAGCAACCTCCGGCTCAGGAGCGGGGAATGGCGACGGCAGTGTACGGCGTGTCCCGGGTCGGCGACGTGTCGAAGCGGGCGTTGGGCAGGCACAATCCGAATCCGGAGGCCGAATCGCATCACCTGATTCCCTCCTTTGTGAACGCCGCGGCGTGCTCGCGGGCGATGTCGCGCCGGGGCGGCCGAGAAGGTCGGCGACCGTATCGATGGTGAAGTCTCCACAACCGGAGGCATATGCCTGCGCGTACTCCTCGAGCATGTCGACGATCCATCTCGGAATGCTAGGGCCTGTCTCGAAGTCCCGCTGTCCTACTGCGCGGCGTCCAGGCGGCGCCTCGCCGCGTTGTCGTCGGTCGCCAGCCAACACCGGGCTGACTCCCTCCTCCGCCTTGCGAGGCACCACCTGGACACCGCTCGCTACGGACGGGGACTTCGAGACAGGCCCTAGGCGCCGCCGAACGAGCCCACTCCGAGGTGGCGGCCGCTGTCGGTGAGACCCGTTGCTGACTCGCCATCGGCGCCATCCCCACCGTCACGGCGGTCGATCTGCCGGCCGCGCTGAAACAGTTCCATCTACGGCGTCGGCAGGTGCGGATCAGCGTCTCTGATCAGCTGGGGATCCGTAGTCACATTGGAGTGTTGTGGCTGGGGGATCTGTCCACCGGGGTGGGGTGGCGTGGGCGTGCAGGTGGAAGCCTGCGCCCAGTGTCGCCCCTCGCGGCCGGTGCCGTGGTTGGTTCCGGCGGGTGGCGGGTGTGCTTGAGCTGATCGTGTGCACGGTGGTGGTGCGCACGCCCTGGTACCGGCAGGCCGCCCGAGGCAGTCTGTGGTCCGTGTGAGCGTGTCCCTCCGGACGCTGACCCGCCGGCCCGTGAGGGCTGGGGGTGGAGGGTGCCCCGCGTCGCCTGGGCACGGGGCGTGGAGATCGGCGCGGGGTGGGGCCGGTCTTGGACCGGTCACCCCCGCTGGCTGGAGGAGCGGCGGTCGCGATGACGACTGCGCCCGCTTCGAGCTCGTCGACCACCCGGCCGATGACCATCTGGCCGGTGGCACGATCGACGACGGTGGTGTTGTGCTGGTGGGTCAGGCCGCGGGCGGCGATACGCCGCCACGCGCCGTGGTCACGGTCGCCTTGCCAGCCGCAGTCAGGGTCGGGGCAGATCGCCCATTTCCATCCGGATGCGGTGGGCCGGTCGGGTGCCTTGCAGTGCCGCAGTGGCATTAGGCACTGCGGGCAGTGCTTGGAAGTATTGCGGGCCAGGACGGTGACGACGGCGATGCCGGTCTCGGCGGCCAGGTGCCGCATGTTGCCGACGATCTGCCCCCGCACGGCTTGGGACAGGCGGGTGTTAAGGGTGCGGCCCATGCCCTTGGCCTCCATCGACCGCAGATCCTCCACATAAATCACACTCGCACCCACCGCGATCGCCTGATCCACCGCCCACCGCGCCGCCGACCACGCCAGAGCATCGTTCAACCCCGACCTGCGATCGGCCACATGCCGGTGTTCGGCCGCCAGCACGGCGTGTTTGGCGACCAGGTCGTGATCTTCCTGGCCGTCGATGAGGCGAGTGTAGGTGTCGGTTTTGGCGTGGAGGTGTTCGCCGTGGCGGCGTAGCCGGTGCTGGCGGGCCATCACCCCACCGGCCCGGAACATCGCTCCGGCCCCTAGCGTGGTGATACGGCCGTCGCTGTGACGGTGCACCGCGCCTGCCGACAGCAGGGTGTTCAGGCCCCAGTCCACCCCCAGCGCCGTCGTGTGACCCTTCCGTTCGGCTTTCGGAACGGGATGGGAGAACGCCAGATCCGCGCGCACTTTCTGGCCCTGAGGGCGGAGCGTGGGCAGATGCAGCACCGCGTCAGGCGAGACGGTGGGCGGCAGCGTGACCGAGCAAGCCACCCAGGACCAGTCGGCGTACGAGCGCGGATCCGGGCGGACGGGCAACTGCACCCGCAGCAACACCCTGGCAGGGTCGTCGTCGGCGCGGTCCAGGGTGGCCTGCTGCCGGTCCACCGCGGCCAGTACCAGCATCCGCGCCGCGCTCGGCGGATTCTCCAGTTCGAACACATCGACCGGAAACCGCCCATGCCTGGCGACGAACGCGGTGATCTGCCGGGTGCGCGCCCTGATCACACTGCTGGTCAGGGACCTGCCGTCCGGGATCGCCTCACGGACGGCATCCCACTCGGCCGCCGTGCGCTTGACCGGATCGGCGGGCCAGGTCGCCAAGACCCCGGCGACCGTCCCGGCACGGTGCTGTGCACCACGCAGGATCCGCCCGGCCTGTTCTTGAGCCATCCGCACGATCCGATCATTGACCTTGACCCCATCGGGGACGGTCACGTCCCAGCCCAAGCGACGCAACGCCATCCACGCATTCGACGGCAAGACACGGCCCGCTCCATCCACCCCGGCTGCCAAGCCCGCCACATCACCGGTGTTCCAACGCTCGGCCAGCAGACCAGCGGTCATCCCCGCGACCAGGTCAGCGGCCCAGCCCACCCGCTCGGCTACCATCCGCGCCGTCAGGGCCTCTCCGGTCTTCTCATCCACCCCACCGCGCAGCAGCATCCGGGCGACCGCCGTCCGGGCCACCTGGCCCTTGGCCAACGGGAGCTTGCGGCTCATGCGACACCACCAGATGACGCGCAACCGAACATGTACGCACAGTAGCGACCCGTGTCCGCAATCCGCTCGGTGATTCGAAAATTCGAGCGAAGTCAGCCCGTCCGGGCGTCGACCGCCCACCGGCGAAGCACCATCAAGTGCACCCCGCTTTCGCCATCGTGACCAACCACAGCAGCCTGGTCTGTGTCCCCGCCATCATCTAGGGCCCACCGAAACCCTCTCCACCGCGCTGATCAATGCACTGGAAGGGCCGACGTAGACCTTCGTGTTCTAGTCCGCGAAGAGTCCAGAGCAGACGGCTTGCAGAGCGCCGAGGTCGCTTCCCGCCGTCTCCTGCCGCCGCGGCGTTCCTGTCCGACCTCGGTATCGCGGCAGCGGAATCCGCAGAGGGCTCGCGGGAGGACGGGTGAACGAATGACGCTCAGCGGCAGGTGGCGGCGACCGTGTCGGCGACCTCGACCGTATTGTCCTGGTAGTTGTCGTAGATCTGCAGGTCGATGGTGCCATTCTTGGTCGGCCCGAAGGTAAGCGTTATCGCGCCACCCCGATTGGCGAACTGGTCCGCCCGAACGTTGCCACCAATGCGATTCGGGTCGAAATGCTTGCCAGGAAGCGTGTCCCAGGCCTGATAGGTCACATTCCTCGCGGTGATGGCCGTTGAATTTGGAATGTAAATTTTGAAGGTGCACGTCTTGCCGACACCGGGGTAGAACACCCAGTTCGCCCCGTCGCTGTTGTCGGTCGTCCGGTGGGTCAAGGCCTCCCCACAGCCACCGGTCGCGCTGCCCGGGAGAGGCGTCCAAGAACCGGTGGTGTCGATCGCCACGGCGTGACCCGTCGCACACGATGGTCCGGACGTCGCGGTCCAGGCCTGTGGCGATGGCGTCGTGCTGTGGTGCCTGGCACCCGTCCGGCCGTTCGTCCCGGACGATGACATCTCATCGGCGGCGAAGACGGCCGCGGCGGCCAGGACCACGATCACGGCGGCACCGAGACCAAGGCGCAGGAACGGCCCGTGGAAGCGCGTCCGCGGCGGGACCGCTGACGGCGGCAACGGTTCTGGTGCGGCGGGTGAGCCGTCGAGGTCCTGCGCCAGGTCGGGGATCAGGTCCGGGTGGTGGGCCTGGAGCTCGGCGTGCAGGCTGGTCCAGCGTTCCCGCCACTCGTCGGTGTCGCCGCCGCAGGCCCTGACGAACGCGAGGGTGACGTCCAGGCTCGGCAGCCGGCGCCCGGCGGCGGCCACCGACAGGACGGAGGCCGAGTAGTGCGCTTCGTCGGCGAGCTGCCGGTAGGTCGGCGCACCGGGCGCGTTGACGCGCAACGCGCGGAGCGCGAGGGCGAACTCCTTCAGGGGCCCGTCCGGAACCGGCGCCTCTCGCCTGCCCATCGCCACCTCGATCGCACTGTCCATGGCCGTCTCGTATGCGGCGAGCCGACCGGCTCACCGTATGGATCATTGACGATTTGGGTCAACAACCGGTAACGATCGGCTGCGGAAGAGCTTAATCCAAGGACACCGGCCGTCCCACGTGACAGTGACGAAGGGGTTCAATTCTTCAGCGCACGACCGCCGCTAGTCGACCGCGGTGGTGGGATCGACGCGCTCGGTCGCGGACTCGAGATCGTCGAGCTCGGCGAGGTCCGGCGGGACGAGGGTGGTGCTCTCCATCAGCTCGCGGATGAGGTTCTCATTCAACTTGTTGCCGATGGGCTCCCCGACCTCTTCCCGGGTCAGCCCGGACACGCCGGCTTTGGACAGCCGGGCGCGGACGGTCGCGACCTTGTGCGCGACTTTCTTGGCCGTCCAGCCGGCGTCGGGCTGTAGATCGTTCAGGTGCTCGGACGCCTGCTGCCAGGCCAGCGGCTGCGGGTGCGGCTCGTGAAGGAGGTACCGCTGGGCGAGGACGACGAGGATCAGTCGCTCGGCGGGCAAGAGCCGCCAGGTACGCGGCGGCTGGGTGGGGTCGGCGTGCTGGGACGTCGACCGCGGCTCGTCCGCTCCTGCCACGTAGAGCTCCAGCAGGTGCTCACGGCCGCTGGAGCCACGGACGAACAACGGCGTGTATCCCTCGGCGAGCGGGATGGGCTCGTCTCCCGCGAACAGCAGGCGCGCGTCGGGGAACCGAACGGGCAGGCGCCCCGTGGTCCGCACCCACCACCTGCGATCGTGGCAGGTGAGCAGGCCGTGACTGCGGCTGATCCGCCGGTCCTGCTCGCCGATGCAGACCTGCACCTCCGGGCGGTTGCGCCCGAAGACGATGGTGCGGCCCTCCTGCGGGCGGACCGTGATGCCTCCGCCGATCGCCAGCGCGTAGATGTCGCCCGGCATCGACGAGGGTACGCCGAAGGCCAGGCTGGCGTGCCCGGCCGAGAGCCGCCGGCCGCCTGGAACGTTCTGCTTGTCGCCCACTTCGACCTCCCCGAATGGATTGGCGGCAGCATGCCACGGGGTTACCGGGACCCCTCCCGAGAAGAACCTCCCCCGGCCCTCGGGTCAGGCGCCGGGCAGCTTTGCGGCGATGGGCCCGGCGACGTCGGTGGCCACGCGGCAGCGCCAGGCCGAGCTTCCCTCTCCCCCGACGATGATGAGCAGCTGTTCCGTCTTCTCGTCTCCGCCCACGGTGGTGAAACGGCGATGAGGCACCCGGACGGCACATGCCTTGTCGTCGTATCCGCTGTCGACGTATGCCTCGTGCCCGCCGAGCTTCGTGACGTGGCCGTCGTCCGCGGTCAGCGGGCCGCCCTGGTCGAACCGTACGGTGAGGTCGGTATGGCTGGTCGTGCTTCCCCAGGTGCACTCCCAGTTGCCGAATCCGATGTCAGGATGTGTGGCGTCCACGCCGGGGAACCGGGAGAGCGTCTTCGCGTCCGCGAGCGAGCAGGCGTCCGACCAGAACAGCGACGTCTTCACCGGAGGTGTGGCCCGCCGGGGAAGCGTGCCGCGGGAGAGCACCGCGACCGCGCTGTCGACGGCGGTGTCGGTGATCGCGCAGAGGTTCACCGAGGCCTTGTCGTTGAACTGCACCTCGATCTCCACCCGGCTTTTGTCCGGGAGCAACAGCAGCCGGGTGCAGTCGCCGTCCTGGTCCGGCTCCTTCCAGATCTGGATCGCGCCCACCTTCTCGGGGCGCCCGGACGTGTCCATCGTGGAATCCGGGTTGAGGAGCTCCGCTTTGACATCCACCTCACCGCCGCCGTGCGGATGCACGACAACGTCGCACCGGTTGAAATCGCCGTACGCGGTGTCCAGCCCCGTGCTGCCGAATCGGGCGAGTTTCGCCTCGTTCTGAAGGGAGCAGGGATCGACCGTGTGCGGGTCGCCGAAGACCGACGGCGCAGCCGTCCGGGACGGTCGCGGATTCGGCGTCGCCCCGCCGAACGGCGGATCGAAGATCAACCATGCCCCGAGGCCGAGCGCCGCCGCGGCCGCACCCGCGACGACGGCGGTGCGGCGCCGGCGGCGACCTCCGCTCCCGATCGGCTCCGGATCCGATTGATCGCCCCCGTCGGACCCGGTGTTCGGGCGAAGCGTCCCGCTCGGCCCGGTGTCCACGGGAACGGCGCCGTCCTCCGGCGAGGACGAGGCGGCCACGGGTTCAAGAAGCCGGCGGGCCCGCCCGGCGGTGGGGCGGCCGGCCGGGTCGCCGTGCATCAGTTCGGCCAGCACCGGGGTCAGCGGGCCGCCCCGTTGCGACGTGGCGATCCGCCTCTCGGCCGCCTTCCGGAGCACCACCATCGGATTCTTCTCCGGCCCGTACGGCGACTGTCCCTCGACCGCGGCGAACAGCGCGGCGCCGAGCCCGAACACGTCGGAGGCCGGGACGGGATCCGCTCCGTCCGCCACCTCAGGCGCGATGAACGCCGGAGTCCCGGCGACCAGGCCGCCGGTCTTGGTGAGCGTCACCTCGGCGTGCACGGTCCGGGAGGCCCCGAAGTCGGCCAGCTTGGCCCGGCCGTCCTCGGTCACGAGCACGTTGCCGGGCTTGACGTCACCGTGGACGAGGCCGGCTCCGTGCACCGCCTCCAGCGCGTCGGCGATCTGGACGCCGAGCCGCGCTGCCCGCTCGGGAGGCAGCGTCCCCTGGTCGGCCAGGCTGCCCGACGGGATGTACTCCATCACGAGCCACCACTCGGTGCCCTCCTGGGCCACGTCGAAGAGCGTGACGACGTGCGGGTGGTTCAGTCGCGCCAGGGCGTCGGCCTCGCGGAGCAGTCGTTCGACCCGCTCGGTACCGTGCCCGCTGTCGGCGGACAGCACATGTTTGACCGCGACATTCCGCGGGAGTTTGCTGTCCGCCGCGCGCCAGACCGTGCCACCGCCGCCCGCGCCGACCCGCTCCTCCAGCCGATAACGGTCGGCGATCACCTGACCAGCCTGCACCCGGCCTCCGCATTACCTATGCGTAACTTCCGCATTACCCAACGCGAACGCGACCACTGTACGCCACGGGTCCTAACTCTTCCGGACCTTTTGGTCGGATTTTCAGTCAGGCCACGAGGCGGTGCGGATGGCGCGCGGCGGTGAGTCCGCGAGGCCAGGGCGATCAGGCGGATTAAGCCGCTCAGGGGCGGCCGCCGGGCTTCGGACCCCGATATCCGGGGCGCGAGGAACGGTCGATGCCGACCAGGTATTTGATCTTCGGCCCCTTGGTGTTGTGATAGCCGACGTGCGCGCCGGTCGAGCCGATGGCGAGGCCGATCGCCTTGACCGGGTCGCCCGCGAAATCGTTCCCGTCGATGACGGTGTTCTGCACGTCCTCGAACATCAGATTCTGCGAGGCCTTCAGCGTCTCGCAGTAATTGTTTCTGATCGTGAAATCAGAGGTGTGGCCGACGCCGTCGCCCTCCCCGTCGTTCGGGCCTTCCGCCATCAGGCACATGTTGTCGATGCCCTCGCAGCGGTTGCCCTGGATCAGGACGTTGCGGCTCGGCGGCGTGTCACTGGCGAAGGTCTGCATGCAATCGGCGTGGCCGTACCGGTTGCTCGTTCTGCTGATCCGGTTGTTGAGGATCTTGAGGTCGTTGCCGAAGAAGCGCAGCCCATCCCCGTCGCCGCCATGCGGCTTGGTGATCGTGTTGTTCCGCAGGGTGATGTTGTCGCCGGTCATCTCGACGCCCGGCGCCGAGGGCCCGTTCATCACGTAGCCGTCGACGATCACGTTGTCGGCCTCGATCGTGATGCCGCCGACCGCCTGGCCGTGGCCGGCATAGGTGATGGGTTTCGTGGCCGTACCGCCCTTGGTGATCCGCAGTCTCTTGCCGGCCGCGGCATTGTCGATGCAGACGACGTCGCCGGGCTCGGCGGACCGCGCCTGCCGCAGGTCGGCCACGTGTCGTGTGCATCGCGTGCCGCTCGGCGTGCCGGCGGTCGCGCCCGGAGATGGCGTGACGCCGCCGTCGGCCGGTGCCGAGCACGCGATGGTCAGGCCGGTGGCGGCGAGCACCGCGATGACGCCGGTCTTCGTTGACATCGTGCCTCCGTGGTCTGCTGTGCGGATCGGTGTGTCAAGGCCCGGAAGATCAGGGCGGGTGCGGTGGGAGGGGTCCCAAGAGTCCCGGCGGATGCGGCTGAATCAGTTCACGCCCGGTGGCTTCTCGCCGAACCTCCAGCCCTTGGCGAGCTGTTCTTGGACCTGCGGGAATTTCCCCGCCGTGCTGAATCGCCGGGCCGTGAACAGGCCCGGTCTTCCCATCTCCCGAAGCACGGCCACAGCGGCGATCACAATGCCGATGACGGCAGCGGCGATCGGCGAGTCGCCGGCGAAGAGGGCGATCGCCACGGCGCCCACCAGAACGGCCAGGCCGCAGCCGATCGCACGAGGGTGAGGGGACCGGGTCTTCCGTCCCTTCTTGCACGTGGCGCAGCGAGGAACCTCGATCGTGAGGCTCTTCCACCGGATGCGGCCGTAAGTCCGCTGGACCTCGCCGTGCATCTTCAGTGCGTAGGCACTCCGGTCGTGCGCTGGATTCTCCCCGCAGAACCAGCAGGTTTCGTACAGCAGATTGCCGTTGACGACGGCGATGTTCTCTTCCAGACGGTCGCGTACCGCCCCCGTCGCCGCGATGGGCAGGGCCCGTTCGAGGAGTTCACCGGCGATCCGCCAATCGTCGGTCTCCTTGACGTACGGCACGACGCAGGGCAGGACCCGGCCGGCGACCTCGTCGCGGGCGCCCAGCAGTACGGGGTGATCCTCGGGGAACACCGAGGCCAGCAGGGCCAGCAGCGGCGTGGTCTGGTCCAGGAACCGCCGGATCACCTCGTGGCCGTGCCGCGGATCGGCGTCGACGGCCTGCTGAGCGTTCTCTCCCAGCGCCCTGATCCGGGCGATGTCGGGCGCGATCGCGTCGCGCAGGACCTCATCGACCGTTGCCGGGCGGAATCCGGATTTACGCATGAGCGCGATGTGCTCGGCCGCGTCCTCGGCGCAGCCGTCTCCGGCCGCACGGACCGCCAGCCGCGCGTTGACGGACAGCAGTGCCGCGGGCAGGTCCGCGCGCAGCCGTCCGGCCGCGGCCGGCGTCAGGCGAGGGTCGGCCATCTCGTGGACGCGCGACTCCAGCAGTTCCCAGAATCCGTCGTCGGAGACGACCCTCCGCCAATACGCGAACGCGTCTTTCCACAGCCTCCGGCCGCGGGCGTCGAACCGGTCATGGTCGAGCGCCTGTGCGTGGTTCAGCACCGCCAGATTGTGCACGGCCACGGCCGCCGGTCCCGTGTCCCGCCAGCCCTGGAGCGCGGCGTCGAGATCCCCGCGCCGCAGGGCGGTGATCCCGTCGTCGGCGCCGCCGTCCGTCGCGGGCCAGAACCAGAACAGCTCGTCCAGGATCCGGTGCACCGGATCCCGCAAGCGCTGCGTGGCCTGCTGCACCTCCGCGTCGTCGGGAGGGTCGCCGAGGGGCAGGATCATCGTCTCGGAGCCCGTCCCGATCCGCGCCATGACCCGCATCTTCTCGGCCTGCCGGCGGATGTCACGCGCCGTGGCGTCCACCGTGAGGCCCGTGATCCGGAAGGCGTTGTCCCGGTACAGCTCAGGCCCCACGTGCTGGAGGAGGGAGACGGGCTCGTACGCCGACGCCATCGCTCAGCCCTCCCCGGCCGCGCTGATCCGCAGGCTCACCGTCCGGTTACGGGCCCGGTCCGCGGTGCCGTGGCCACGGAACGGCGGCATCACGTCGCCCAGGCTCGACACCGAGAACCGCGTCGTGGGAATCCCGGCCGCGCTTCGAAGGACCTCCCGTACGACCGTCGCCCGCAGGGTGCCGAGCTCCAGGTTGTCGGCGTAATCGCCGCCGACCGCCGCCGTGAGGTCGTCGGTGTGGCCGATGACGGCGACGGAGATCCGCGTGGCGTACGGACGCAGCCGCGCGCCGAGCGCATCGAGGACCGTCCGCCCGCCGGACGAAAGCGTCACACCGTCGCGGAACAGCCCCTCCGTGAAGGTGACGGTGATCTCGCCGGACCGTCGTCGCGCGCGTACGCCGGACAGCCGGAGATCCATTCCGGCCAGGTCGGCGGCGGTCGGCCGCATGGTCTGAGCCGGCGCATGGGACGGCTGGACGTACGGCGCCGTCGGCAACCTGCCGAGCTCAACTCTCGTGTCCACCAGCAAGGCGAACGTGAGCGCCAGCCCGGCGGTCGCTCCGGCGCGGTACACCAGGCGTCCGCGTCGCCGGCGTGCGCCGCCGCGCATGCTCGCGACGCGCCTGCGGCCCTCGGCGATCTCCCTGATGTCGGGAGCCAGCCGTTCCGCCGCGGCCCAGCATTGGTCGGCCTGACCTAGCCGCCCCTGCTGCGCGTGGATTCGGGCCAGGAGATCCAGGACGAGGACGTCCGGCTCCAGGTCGCGGAGTATCTGCTCGGCCTCGCCGTAGCGGCCTTGCCGCGCCAGGGTCCGTGCCTGCGCCAGCACCACCTCGCGGGTCGCGAGAGCCAGCGCGATCTGCTCGGTCATCAGTGCTTCCGTACGGTGCTGAACGGGTCGAGTGGGGGCGGTGGTTTGGGGAGCATGCGTCTCAGCCGGCTGTTGACCTCGCGCAGAGTGCCGGGGTCGCGGTTGGCCGCGGCACGCTCACCCGCGGCGATGAGCTCCGCCGCCTCGGTCGGGTCGCGCATGTCCGGCTGCCGCAGTTTGAGGTCCTCGAACACCAGGAACGGCAGCTCGCCGGAGTGGTCAAGGACCTGAGACGCCAGGCTGCCCAGGTCCTCCAGGCGCTGCCGGAGCAGGTTCACGTCATGGGCCGCGATCGCCTCGCGTACCGCCGCCTCGGCGGTGACCAGGGAGCGCCGGTGGCTCTCGCTCCCCTGCTCCATCACCAGCTGCCGTACGGCCGGCAGGAGATCCCGCGAATCCTGGACGAGCTGCGGCCACTCGAGCGCGGCCTCGAGCTCGTCGAGGGCGGCTTTGAGGTCCAGAAGTCGCTTTCCGCAGGCCGTGGCCGCGTCGGGATCGACGCGCGCCGCTTCGACCATCGCGCCGACGTCCTGGACGATCTGTTCCTCGTCGATCCGGTCGAGGATCTCCGCCGCGCGTGGATCATCGACCTCCGGCACCCGCCGCCGTGCCGCCTCCAGCCGGTGCTTCTCGGCCTTGGCGTCCCGGGCCAGATCCGCGTGCTCGGGTACCGTCACCGTCTGCAGGTTGATCACATGCTCGAACTCCTCGTCGAGGATGGGCACGTACGCCCGCGCGACGAGGATCCGGGACTCGTCGATGGAGAGCGTGAGATCGACCTCGCTTCCCTCGGGGATATCGCGCCGGACCTGGCTCGGCTCGACCTCCAGGCGGCCGGCCCGCCGGTTGCGGTCGGCCCGGTCGTGCTCCCCCTCCAGAACCGGGATGCGGAGGATGCCCTTGACCTGTCCCCGGCTGATCGGGACCGTCGTCCGCAGGAGGATCTTCCGCCGTGCCGGGAGCGGTGTGCCGCGGTCGAGAAGCCAATGGACCTCGTTGTTCTCCAGGCCCACACCGATCGCGTGCGTGAGCGGGGGCTGCGTGTCGACGAGACCGACGGTGTACGTCAGCCGGTCGGGCGTCGCCTGGTGCGGCGTCCCGGTCGCGTCGGTGAGCTCGATGAGGAAGGTGTTGGCGCGTCCCCTCTCGGCCCACAGCGTGGTGGTGAACGTTCCCTCGGCGGTCAGAACGATCTTTCCGCTGCGCCATCGCAGGGCCTGGTTGACGAATTCGATCGACCAGCCCGCGGTGTCCGCTCCGGTCACCCTGCCTCCGACGAGCGGCTCGGCGTCCGGGCCCGTCGGGCTGTACTCGAGCTCGATGACGCACGTGTCACCGGACGGCGCGGGCGGGGGCAGGACGGTGTCGAGACGCTTGGATCCGGCGAAGATCGCGGCACCCCGCGCGACCACGGTGATCGGGTCCTGACTGTGGTCCAGCGGGATGCCCAGCCCCTCCCGCGGGTCGACGAGCCGCTCGCGCAGGTACGGCGACAGTGTCGGGCCGCCCACCAGCAGCACCTTCTCGATGTCGCCAGGGCCCAGGCCGCTCTCCCGGAGGGCCTTGCGGCAGAGGTTCACGGATCGAGTGATGAACGGATCGGCGAATCGTTCGACGTCGGCGCGGGTGAGGTCGTACTCGAACTCGAAGGCCTCACCGTCGCCGCTCTTGAGCTCGAGCAGCCCTCCCGTGGTACGCGCCTGGGACAGCTGGATCTTGGCCGCCTCGGCCGCGTGCTTGAGCTTGTTGATCGCTCCTCTCCACCTGGGGTTGCCCCGGCGGAAGTCTGAGATCCCGTACTCCCGCGTCACCACCGGGACGAACAGCTCTTCGACGATCTTCCAGTCGATGAGCTTTCCGCCGAGGAAATTGTCGCCTCGGTGGTTGACGACGGTGAATTCGCCATCGCGTACGTTGATCACCGCGGCGTCGAAGGTTCCGCCGCCGAAGTCGTACACGAGCCAGAAGACGTTGTCGGCCTCGGTCTGGAATCCGTACGCCAGTGCCGCCGCGCTGGGCTCCTGCAGCAGCGGTGCATGCCTCAGTCCGGCCAGTTCCGCGGCACGCCTCGTGGCGTCGCAGGCGGCCAACTCGAAGGCCGCCGGAACGGTGATCACCGCCGCTTGGAGGTCGGTTCCGGCCCGCTGTGCGACATCGCTCTTGAGCGACTTGAGGACCTCCGCCGACATCTGCTCCGATTCCATCGACCGGCCGCTCGCTTCGAAGACCTTGGGCCGGCCCGTGGTACCCATTCGGAGTTTGAACTCGACGCACGTGTTCTCCGGGTCCGCCTCACTGCGCTCCTTGGCCGACTTCCCGACGTAGAGCCGGTTCCGGCGATCGATCCACAGCGCCGAAGGCGTCGTCTCGCCACCGTCGTTATTCTTGATGATCTCAGCGTCGACGCCGTTCAGCACGGCGACCGCACTGTTCGTCGTGCCGAGATCGATCCCGAAATCGATGGTGCTTCTGGTCATGAACGGGGCTCCTTCTGCGCATCGGGAATTCCCACGATCACCTCGGCCGTTTGGATCGCCCGGTCGTTCAGATAGACCGTCGGCCGGATGGTCTCGATCACCCGCTCACGGTCGATCCCCGGCACCGGCTGAAACGCCACGACGATGAAGGGGAGCCCGGAGTCGTAAGGATCGTTCAGGTGGTCGCGTGTATCGACACCCGCTTCAGTAAGGGTGTCCCACGCCATCTCCAAATGGCGGGTGATGGATCGCGTTCCGTCAGGCAGCTTCGCCATCCGGCCGCGGAGCCGCCAGATGCTGGTCACCACATCCGCCACGGAGCGCTCGGAGAGGCCGTCGGTCCCTTCCATGGCCTCGCCCGCGGCTGCGGCGGCCGCCGCGGTGAATTCGGCGAAGACCGCCAGGGCGGCATTGGGCCAGGCGGTCGCCCGGATGCGGAATTCGCGCGGCTGCCGCCATTGCCGGGCCTCGGGCCTGAGCCCGGCCAGCGGGCGTCGGATCGGCTTCACTGGCAATATCACGTCCGTCTCCCAAGCGTGCGATGCTGTCGGAAAACGCATGCGGCGAAAATAGGAGGACCGCCCTGGGACCGGTCCCGATGCCGGATGCCGGACCTCAGCGAATCCGGGAGATCCGGATCGCGACGCGGTGGTGTTCGGGAACGCCGGCCTCGATGCTGAGACCGCCGTTGATCTCGATGCCGCCGTTGACGGTGGTGGTCATTCCCGAGGAGAGTGCGAGAACCGGGCCTTCCTCGCCGACGTCAACGACCGTCAGCCCGTCGACCTTCGGCTTGGTCTTCACCGCGTTGCCGAACCGGATCACATCCCCTTTCTCGACCACGACCTCGCATTCGCCGTCCTTGCAGGCCGAGAGCTTCCTCCCGTCCGCCGCTGTGGAGATCGACGGGGGCTGAGGCGCCGGCGGTGAGGACGAGGCGGGCAACGCGGTCGTCGGCGTCGCCTTGGCGGACGTCGTAGCCCGTGACGGGGTCTTCTTGTCGCCGGAGCAGGCCACGAGCAGCATCGCGGCGGCGGGCAGGAGAGCCAGGGTCGCGACAAGTGTTCGCCGAGGCATGAGCAGTCCCCTTCCGTTGGTGGGGACCCACCGTGCCGCGTTCCCTGCGGGACCGGTCCCGCAGGTGTCAGGGAAGGTCGCGAACCATGACGAGCGACGCCGGTGTCGGCATCGGTGGGGTCCTGCCGTCCGGCCACCGGTGGCTTCCGGGGTAAGGCGTAGACACTGTCTACGGCGTCCTGGTAGACAGTGTCTATGGAGTCGGAGGAATCTCTTCGGGACCGGCTGGTCGATGTCGGTGTGGAACTGGTGCTGACCGAGGGCGTCGCGTCCCTGGGGCTGCGGGAGATCGCCCGCAGAGCCGGCGTGTCGCACGGCGCGCCTCGCCGGTACTTCCCCACCCACCAGGCGTTGCTGTCGGCGATCGCCCGGCGCGGATTCGCCGATCTGGCCGGGCGGTTCGCCGAGGCCGTCGACGAGGCCGCGTCGCCGCGGACACAGCTGCGGGCGCTGGCTTCCGCTTACGTCCGGTACGCGCAGGAGCGTCCCGGCATGTTCGAGCTGATGTTCCGGCACGATCTGCTGCGTGGCCAGGCGCGCGCGGCCGGCCGCCCGCAGTTGCGGGAGGCGACCCTGCCGATGTTCGGCCGGATCGTCGAGCTCGTCACCCGCTGCCGGGAGAACCGGGGCCCGCAGGACGTCCCGGCGGCGGTGACCGCGGTCGCGCTGTGGGCGAACGTGCATGGCCTGACCCAGTTGTGGGGGTGGGGCAGCATCGGGCTGGCGCTGGGCGAGGACGACTCTCCACAGACCGGCGACCGGCTCGACCAGCTCATCGACGCGGTGATCGACGCCCACCTGGGCGCGGCGTGAGCGGCGTCATGCGGCGACGCCTGGCCCTGGTGACCAGCGCGGCGGGCGCGATGCTGGTCGCCTTGGACGGCACCGTGCTGGTCATGGCCCAGCCCAGCATCCGGCACGACCTGGGCGCCAGTGTCGCGCAGACGCAGTGGACCAGCACCGGCTACCTGCTCGCCGTGGCCGCGCTGCTGGTCGTCGCCGGACGCCTGGGCGACAGGTACGGCCATCGGCGGCTGCTGCTGTGCGGCGTGGTCGGTTTCGCGGGGGCCTCGGGCGGGATCGCGTTCGCACCGGGCATCGGCTGGGTGATCGGTCTTCGCGTGGTGCAGGGGGTGTTCGGCGCCCTGCTTCAGCCGGCGACGCTGGCGTTGCTGCGCCTGGCCTACCCGGCGGACCGGCTCGGCACGGCGGTCGCCGTCCGTACCAGCGCCATCGGGGTCGCCGCTACGGCAGGGCCGGTCCTCGGCGGTGTGCTGGTGGCGCACCTGGGCTGGCGCAGCGTGTTCGTGGTCAATGTGCCCGTCGGGCTGGCGATCGCCGCGGTCACCATGGCGGTACGGGTGCCCGCGCGGGAGCATCGGGAATCCGAACGGCTCGATGCCGCGGGCGCGGCACTGGTCGCCGGTGTTCTGGCCGTCTTGGTCTACACCCTGGTCGGCGTGCCCGCGCACGGCTGGACCGGCGGCCCGACGCTCGCAGGCCTGCTCTGCACCACGGCCGGCGCGGTACTCCTGGTCGTCCACGAACGCCGCGCCGCCCAGCCGATCGTGCCGCCCGCGGTGGCGCGCTCGGTCCCGGTGACGGCCGCCATGGCGCTTCTCCTCCTCACCACAGGCGGCATGTTCGGAGCCCTGTTCGTGGCGACCTTCCTGCTCCAGGACGTCCAGGGACTCAGCCCCGTGGCGGCGGCGCTGCGTGTCCTGCCGCTGACGGTGCTCATGGTCCTCGGCGCGCCACTGGCCGGCGGTGCGGTGCGTCGGTACGGGCCGCGCCGCACCGCCGTCGTCGGCTCGGCCCTGCTGCCCCTCGGCGTCCTCGGGATGTCCGATCTGACCTCGACCGATACGTGGGCCGTGAGCGGCATGTGGTTCGCGCTGATCGGCGCCGGCTTCACCGCCGTGATGGTCACCGCCACCGGCACGGTCGTCGGCGACGCCCCTGCCGGGTACGCCGGAGTCGTCGGCGGACTCAAGCAGACCGCCATGAACGTCGGCCCGACCCTCGGCATCGCGATCGCGGCCATCCTGCTGCAGACGGAAGGGTTTCTGACCTCGGGCTCTCCCGCGCTGCGGGCGGCGTCCGCGTCCGCCCAGGCGACACGACCGGCGCTGCTGGGCCTGACCGCCGTCGCCTCCCTCGGGCTGCTCCCCGCCCTGCTGCTGCCCACGCGGTCGGCTGCCGCTCCCCGGACAGCGGAACCCGCTGTCGACCGGACCGCCCCGTAGGGCCCCCGATCCGGGGTGTCAGGCCAACGTGAGCTCCGCCACGACGCCGACGGGCTCGCACCTGCCGCGTCCATGCGGAGAGGTGCGAGCCCGTCGGCGTCGACGTCGGATCAGGTGAAGTTGACGCCGTTCATGGTGGGCTGGAGTGTCCCCAGGGTGAGGCTGTCGCAGATCGGCGGCTGGTAGCCGTCGTCGAGGCCGTGGTAGGTGAGCGGGATCCAGGTGCTGTGCCAGGCGACGCCGAGGTCGTCGGTGGTGCCGCCGGGGCAGCCCTTTGTGGTGTGCCACTTGGTTCCGGCGAAGGCCGAACTCCCGGGCCGCAGCGTGATTCTCATACCCGCGCCGGGGAAGTTCACCTGAGTCGCGGGAATCGCGGTGTAGTTGTTCTCCCCGCCCTTCCCGAGCGGCGTCCAGCCGGCCGGCAGGTAGCAGGTTTCACTCGACCGGTTGGTGAGGATCAGCGTGGCAGTCGCCTTTTCCGCTGCCATTTCCCCTTCCAATCCGTTAAGGCCGGGATCTTGAAGCTGCAGTTCGGCTTTAAGCTCGGATCCCATGCAGCTCGGCGTGTCACTCTGACCGGCGGTCGTCGGCCTGCTGCGCGTGCCGCCGCTTCCGGTATTGCGGGAGGAGGAGGTCGGCGCCGACGACGCGGTCGGGGCGGACGACGACTCCGGTGAATTACCCGACGCCGACGCGCTTCCGTTGAAGTTACAGGCGGTGAGCGAAAGAGCGACCATTCCGCCACCACAGGCAAGAACAGCGGCGGTACGCAGACGCTTGAGCTCCATTGGTACGACCTCCTCGTGCATTTTCTCATTTGCGAAATCACTTGGTTCGATGTCACCAATGGGGGCACGAGTTCGCCGTAGTACCCAACTGATTTTCCCCAGCCACCGTGACGGTTATCACACGAACTTCCGCCTCATGATCATCCGGCGGGGGCACCCCTGTGAGCACGAGCGGTCGGCGGCGATTGATCACCCCGTGGGCCGGAAGCGGCACACGTGCCGGACGCCTTACTGAGGTCAGGTGGCGGACGGGCACGGCGGCGTCCTGCATGCCGAGGGAGGCGCCGGGCCGCCAGAACGGACGGCAACCGCTGGGACTGCATGGAACCGAGTTGCCAGAAGTGGCGTCTTAGCCCTGCTTCGTAGTCATGTAGTCACGAAGTAACCGATACGATCTTCCGGACATTGACGCATCTGGGGAGTGGGTCACCCGTGCAACCCCCGCAGCCGCCGTACGGCGCCCAGCCGCCCTCCTACGGACCTCCGCCCGGCGGTCCGCCCGGCCCGCCCGGACCTCCGGGATGGGGACCGCCGGGTCCGCCGCAGCGGCCGAACAACAACGCGGCGGTCGTCATCATCGTCGTCGTCGCGGCCTTGGTGCTGCTGATCGGCGGCGGCGGCATCCTGTTGTTGGCATTCGACGCCAGCTCTTCGGGGCACCGGATCGCGGCCGCGAGCCCCACGGTGCCGGACTTCCCGACGCCGCCCACCTACAGCCCGCCGGCGATGCCCAGCTATACGCCGTACTCTCCGCCTGACACGTACTCGCCGCCGCCTCAGCACTGGGGAGCCATCGCCGTGGCGAGCGACGGCAGCACCGGCAAGGCCTGGGACTACACCTCCTCGTCCGCCGCCCAACGGCGAGCGATGAATGAGTGCCCCCGCTCCAGCTGCAAGGTCCTCACGACCTTCGTCAACGGCTGCGGTGCCGTCGCGTACAACTCCCGCACCAACAGGTACTGGGGCGGGCATGGCGACACCCGGAGCGAAGCCGAGAGCAACGCCATCTCCAACGCGGGCGGCGGCCGTTGGATCACCTGGGTGTGCACCACCCGGTAGCCGCGCGGGCTCTACCGCATCACCTCGCGCCTCCCGGAGGTGTCCGGTGGATCTTGTTCGTGGCGAGCGCCGCAGCCGCACGGAGATCCACCGGGCAGCTTTAGGGGACTGCGTCCTCGTGGTCGCCGGGGACGACCAGGCCGGACTCGTACGCGAAGACGACGGCCTGGGCCCGGTCGCGCAGGTTCAGCTTCGTCAGCAGGTTGCTGACGTGGGTCTTCACCGTGTGCTCGGTGACCACGAGGTCCGCCGCGATCTCGGCGTTGGACCGGCCGCGCGCGAGCAGCCGCAGCGTCTCCATCTCCCGATCGGTCAGCTCGCCGAGGCGCTGCCGCAGCCGGGGCCGCGCCTGCCCCCGCCCGACGAACTCGGCGATCAGGCGCCGGGTGATCGCGGGAGCCAGCAGCGACTCGCCCTCGGCGACCAGGCGGACCGAGCGTACGAGGTCGTCGCGCCGCACGTCTTTGAGCAGGAAACCGCTGGCGCCGGCGCGCAGGGCGTCGTAGACGTACTCGTCGACGTCGTACATCGTCAGGACGAGAACCTTGGCGTCCGTCCTCCGGCACACCTGCGCGGTGGCCTCGACGCCGTCCACACCCGGCATCCGGATGTCCATGAGCACCAGATCCGGCTCCAGCTCGACCGCCTTGGCGACGGCCTCGGCGCCGTCGGCCGCCTCACCGACCACCGTGATGTCGTCATGGGCATTGAGGATCATCGCGAAGCCGCCGCGGAACAGGTCCTGGTCGTCAGCTACGAGCACGCGCAGCATGCCGTCATCCGATCGGCAGGGTCGCGGTGAGGACGAACCCCGGGTGCCCTGGCCGGACGGCCAGCCGGCCGCCGCAGGCCGTGACCCGCTCACGCATCCCGATCATGCCGTGTCCTTCCCGTAGCTCCCGCGCGCCCCGGCCGTCGTCGGCGACCTCGATCTCCAGGGTCTCACCGGACCAGCGGAGCCGTACGCGGACGGTCCTCGCTCCCGCGTGCCGGATCGTGTTGGTCAGCGCCTCCTGGATGATCCGGTACGCGGCGATGTCCACGTCGGCGGGAAGGCGCCGTGGCTCACCGCGCACGTCGGTGGAGGCGTCCAGGCCCGCCCGGCGGGCGTTGTTCAGCAGGGTGGGCAGCGCGTCGAGCCCCGGCTGCGGCCCGGGACCACCGGCGTCGTGGTGCGTGTCGCTTCCGCGCAGCGCGCCGAGGATCAGGCGGAGCTGGCCGACCGCGTCCCGTCCGGTCTCCGCGATCCCCTCGAAGACCGCCTCGGCCTTCTCCGGATGATCGCGTACGACCAGCGGGCCGGTCTCCGCCTGGATCACCATGAGGCCGACCGAGTGGGTCACGATGTCGTGCATGTCGCGGGCGATCCGGGTGCGTTCGCGTTCGACCGCGGCGACGCGTTCCTCGCGGACGCGACGTTCGCGCTCCCGTTCGGCGTTCCGGGCGGCCCGCCGGGCCCGCACCCCGACGCCGACGGCGTACGCGGCGACGATCGCGGTGACGAGGTAGCGGTAGGTCTCCAGATCCTCGTGCGGCACGATGAGCGACACGGCCACACCGACGGCCAGGCCGACGAGTCCCACGGCGCGCCGTACCGGTGAGAGATCCCGCACCGCGAACGTGCAGGTCCACACGAGCACGCCGTACGGCAGCAGCAGCATCGGGGAGTGCGGCAGCGACTTCGCGGCGATCGCCAGGATCGTCGTCGCGGAGCCCACGACCGCCCCGACGGTGAAAAGGGCGCGGCGGCGCCACAGCACGGGCACGGACATCAGGGCGGCGAGCGCCGTGAACCACCACGGCTGCCGGTGCGGGACGATCGCAGGCGTCACCGTCATCACGGTGACCACGACGGCGATCGCGACGTCGGCCCGTGACGGATTGAGGATGTTCGCCCGCATGACCGGCTCCGGGGTGTGAGAGGGACCCGGAAAGACTAGGCGCGCGGCACCCGCCGTCACCTCCCTCGCCCGGCCGATGGCCGTCTCACTCCTGCGAACGAGACGGCCCCGCAGGCGGTCTGTCCGTGCGAACGGCAGGCGGATCGCTCGCGTCGGCGATGTGCGTCCAGGCCCGATCCGGGACCGTCGGGGCGGCTGAAGAAGGAGGCCGCACGATGAACTCACCGATTCGACGTCTCGCCGTGGTGCTCGCCGCAACCGCGCTGTCGACGACGCTGTTCCTTTTCGGCACCGGGCTCACGCCGGTGCCCTGGCTCACCTGGCTCGCACCGCTGCCGGTGCTCGTCCTCGCCTCCCGCGTCGGCGCTCGCCCCGCGTTCCTCGCGGCGTCGGCCGCGTGGCTCGGCGGCGAGACGACGATGTGGGGCTACTTCCTGCACACCGTGCAGGTCCCGCCGGCGATGGCCGTCGCGACGATCGTCGGATCGGCGCTGCTGTTCGGGCTGGTCGTCCTCCTGTGGCGGGCGCTGATGCTGCGGGGGCGTCCGCTGACGGCCGTCGCGGTCGTGCCGGCGGCCTGGGTCGCCATCGAGTACGCGGTCTCGGTGGTGTCGCCGAACGGGGCATGGTGGAGTCTGGCCTACACCCAGGCCGACGTCCTGCCCATCCTGCAGAGCGCCTCGCTCACCGGGCCGTGGGGAATCACCTTCCTGCTCCTCGGAGCGCCCGCGGCCGCCGCCGCGCTCCTCACGCCGCGGGCGGCCGGGCGGTTCCGGGTGGTGGTCACGGCTGCCGTCATCCTGGCCCTGACGGTCGGGTACGGCGCCTGGCGGCTGCGCACGCCGGACGGCGAAGGCGCCGAGAAGGTGGCGCTGCTCGCGACCGACCGGGACGGCTGGGTCCCCGTCGCCTCACCGGGGGGACACGCCCTTCTCGGGCAGTACCTGGCGCGCATCCCGGACGCCGCCGCACGCGGCGCGCGGGTCGTGGTCATGCCGGAGAAGGCGTTCATCGCCGACGACGCGACGCTGCCCGCTCTGACGACACCGCTCGCACGGCTCGCGGCCGAGCGGCACGTCGACATCATCGCCGGGCTGATCCTCAAGCGGGCCGGTGTCCTCCGTAACACGGCCATCGACGTCCCCGCGGACGGCGGCCGGCCGGTCGAGTACTTCAAGCACCACCTCATCCCCGGCCTGGAGAGCGACTTCCAGCCCGGGACCCGGAAGGCGTTCGTGCCGGGTTCGGGCTCCCGCTGGGGGATCGCCATCTGCTTCGATCTGGACCTGCCCGGCCTGGTTCGCGACTACCGCAAGAGCGGCGCGACCACGCTCTTCGTACCCGCCTGGGACTTCGACCGGGACCGCTGGCTGCACGGCCGGATGGCGGTGACCCGGGGAGTCGAGAACGGGCTGACCGTGGCACGCGCGGCCCGGAACGGCGATCTGGTCGTGAGCGACGCACACGGCCGGATCCGGGCCGAGGCGCACAGCGCGGACGCGCCGTTCGTCTCCGTCGTCACCGCGCTGCCCACCCGCTCGGCCGACACGGTGTACACGAGGTTCGGCGACTGGTTCGCCTGGGCCTGCGCCCTCCTGCTCCTGTCCGGACTCGCGTCCCTCGCCCGCGCTCGGCGCGCGACGGGCACCCGCCCTTCGCCGCCCGCACACGCCACCGTGCCGGACCCGTCGATGACGCGTTAGGCCTCAGCGTCGCGGCACCGTGACCGGGGCGTCGCGGCAGGGCGAGGCCCCGTTAGATTCGCCCTATACCTGGATGGGGAGGATCCGCATGCCCAGCTTGCGCCCAGCGCTGTACGAGATGCTCGACGACCGGTTCCGGATGAGCGGTGATGATGACCTGGAGGTCCTGTACACCGGTTGCCGCTGGGCCGAGGGGCCGATCTACCTGCCCGCCTGGCGACAGTTGATCTGGAGCGACATCCCCAACGACCGGATGCTGCGCTGGGACGAGGAGACCGGTGCCGTCAGCGTCTTCCGCCGCTCCGCTGGGCACACCAACGGCAACACTCTCGACCGCCAGGGCCGACTGATCACCTGTGAGCAGGGGAACCGCCGGGTGACGCGAACCGAACACGACGGCACGGTCACGGTGCTGGCCGACCGCTGGCAGGGCAAGCGCCTGAACAGCCCGAACGACGCGACGGTCAAGTCCGACGGCTCGATCTGGTTCTCCGACCCGGACTTCGGTATCAGGAGCGACTACGAGGGCTATCGCGCGCAGAGCGAGATCGGCTCGAACAACGTCTACCGCATCGATCCCGCCACCGGCGAAGTCCGGCTGGTCGCCGACTGCTTCGGCGCCCCGAACGGCCTCGTCTTCTCGCCCGACGAGCGGCGACTCTTCGTCTCCGACACCCGGGCGGGCTTCATCCGGGTCTTCGACGTACGCGATGACGGCACGCTGTCGGACGGCGAGATCTTCGCCGAAGCCGCCGACCGTACGTCGGCCCGCTTCGACAACATCCGTTTCGACGACGCCGGCCGGCTCTGGGTGGCCGCGATGGACGACGGAGTGCACTGCTACGATCCCGACGGCACGCTGATCGGACGGCTCGTCATCCCCGAGACGGTTGCCAACATCACCTGGGGCGGAGCCAAGCGCAACCGTCTCTTCATCGCCGCGCAGACCAGCCTCTACTCGATGGTCCTGGGTGTCACGGGAACACACCCGACCGGACCGGGACGCAGGCCCTGGCTGGATTCGGAGTCCCGATGAACTTCTGGTCGATCTATCAACACGGCTTCGCGCGGATCGCCGCGTGCACCGGCCATGCCGCCATCGCCGACCCGTCCGCCAACGCGGAGGCGGTGCTGCGGCAGGCGCGCCGATGCGCGCAGGAGGGGGTCGCCGTCGCGGTCTTCCCGGAGCTCTGCCTGACCGGCTATTCGATCGAGGACCTCCTCTTGCAGGACGCGGTGCTCGACGAGGTCGAGGAGGCGCTCGAGACCGTGGTGGCCGGGTCGGCGGAGCTGATGACGGTGCTCGTCGTCGGCGCCCCGCTGCGCCATCGCCACCGGATCTACAACTGCGCGGTGATCGTGCACCGCGGCCGGATCCTCGGCGTCACGCCCAAGTCCTTCATCCCGAACTACCGGGAGCTCTACGAGCGGCGGCAGATCGCCGCGGGCGACGACGAGCGCGGCGGCACGATCCGGCTCGGCAGCACGACCGTGCCGTTCGGCGTCGACCTGCTCTTCGCGGCGGAGGACGTCCCCGGCCTCGTGCTGCACGTGGAGATCTGCGAGGACATGTGGGTGCCGGTGCCGCCGAGCGCCGAGGCGGCGCTGGCCGGCGCGACCGTCCTCGCCAACCTCTCGGGCAGCCCGATCACGGTCGGCCGGGCCGAGGACCGGCGCCTGCTGTGCCGCTCGGCGTCCGCGCGCTGCCTCGCCGCCTACGTCTACGCGGCGGCCGGGCTGGGCGAGTCGACCACCGACCTGTCCTGGGACGGCCAGACCATGATCTACGAGAACGGGGTCCTGCTGGCCGAGACCGACCGGTTCCCGCTCGGCGACCAGTACGCGGTGGCCGACGTGGACCTGGACCTGCTGCGGCAGGAGCGCCACCGGATGGGCACCTTCGACGACAACCGCCGCGTCCACGCCGCGCGTACCAGCGACTTCCGGCAGGTGGAGTTCCGGCTCGACCCGCCGACGACGGACCTCGGGCTGAAGCGCCGGGTCGAGCGGTTCCCGTTCGTGCCGGCCGACCCCGACCGCCTCGCCCAGGACTGCTACGAGGCGTACAACATCCAGGTCGCGGGTCTGCAGCAGCGGCTGTCGGCGATCGGCGACCCGAAGGTCGTCATCGGGGTGTCCGGCGGACTCGACTCCACGCACGCGCTGATCGTCGCCGCCCGAGCGATGGACCGTGCCGGCCGTCCGCGCAGCGACATCCTGGGCTTCACCCTGCCCGGCTTCGCGACCAGCGAGCACACCAAGGACAACGCCCACAAGCTCATGCGCGCGCTCGGCGTCACCGCGGCCGAGCTCGACATCGCACCGACCGCACGGCTGATGCTCGAGGAGCTCGGCCACCCGTTCTCCTCCGGCGAGCCGGTGTACGACATCACCTTCGAGAACGTCCAGGCCGGGCTGCGCACCGACTACCTGTTCCGGCTGGCCAACCAGCGCGGGGGCATCGTGCTCGGCACCGGTGACCTGTCCGAGCTGGCGCTCGGCTGGTGCACCTACGGCGTCGGCGACCAGATGAGCCACTACAACGTCAACTCCGGCGTGCCGAAGACGCTCATCCAGCACCTGATCCGCTGGGTCGTCGGCAGCGGGCAGTTCGACGAGGAGACCGGCGAGACGCTGGCCGCGATCCTCGACACGGAGATCAGCCCGGAGCTCGTTCCTGGCGAGGAACTGCAGTCCACCGAGTCCAAGATCGGCCCGTACGCGCTGCACGACTTCACGCTCTTCCACGTGCTGCGCTACGGCTTCCGGCCGTCGAAGATCGCCTTCCTGGCCTGGCACGCCTGGCACGACCGGGCCGCGGGCGCCTGGCCGCCCAACTTTCCCGAGTCCAAGCGGGCGGCCTACGACCTGCCGGAGATCCGGCGCTGGCTGGAGGTCTTCTGCCGCCGCTTCTTCGGGTTCGCACAGTTCAAGCGGTCGGCCATGCCGAACGGGCCGAAGGTCTCGGCCGGCGGCTCCCTCTCGCCCCGCGGCGACTGGCGCGCGCCGTCCGACAGTACGGCGCGGACCTGGCTGCGCGATCTCGCCCGCTGGGACGTTCCCGACGCCGACCGGTAGGTCGGTTGACGACCGGTCGGCTGACGGGTACGTCCAACCGGCGGTGCAAGAAGATCAAGAACATGGAAGGCACTGGGACGGGACTGCGACGCGGCGGGGACGCGGGTCGGACATCGTCGGCCGACCCTGTCGTCCATGGATCTCATTCGAGGCAGCGGATTCCGCGATCGTCCGGGCACCGATCCGTATCGGCGGGGCTCGCGCCGCGGTCGGGCACTGGTGGCCGCGACCGTGCTCGCCGGCATGGTGGTGGGCGCCGACACGAGCTTCGGCGCCGACGGTTCGCCGCGTACCGGCATGGCGGCTTACGCGGCTGAGGCGGGAGGCGGGAGCTTCGACGTCACCGGCTACGACATCACGATGAACTACCAGCCGGACACCCGGACGTTTCGCGGCACCACAGTGGTCAGCGCCACGGCGACCGAAGCGCTGGACAGCTTCACGCTCGACCTCAGCGGGCCGACGGTCCGTTCGGTCACGGTCGATTCACAAGCGGTGAAGTCCTTCTCCCGGACCGGCGAGAAGGACCTCGTCATCGTGCCGGCGACGCCGATCGGCCGCGGCGCCGGGTTCCGGGTCCGGGTCGAGTACGACGGGACACCGGGAGCCGGGTGGTTTCCCACCGCGTCGGGCGGTGCCACGGCATTCGAGGGAAGCTCCAGCGCGTGGTTCCCCGTCCACGAGGACGCCCACGACAAGGCGGCCTTCCACCTGGCCGCGACCGTGCCGGACGGCTGGAGCGTCGTCTCCATCGGCCGGGAGCGCCCGGTGCGGCGCGACTCCACCACGGCCACGTTCGACTGGACGGAGCCGGACGTCGACCCCGCCGACATCGCCGTGTCCATCGACCGCTTCACGATCGAACGGTCGGCGCTCGCCGACGGCACCCCGGTGGTCAACGCGTACGCACCAGGGCTGCAGGAGTCGACCGAACCGCTGGCGGACCGGTTGCCGGAGATCCTCGAGTTCCTTTCCGGCGAGTTCGGCCGGTACCCGTTCCGGGCGGCCGGCAACGTATTCGTCCAGGTGGACGACGACGCGCCGGCGACCGCGCCGCAGACCCGACCCGTGTACCTCGGCGCCGGCAACAAGCAGTTCATGACCCTCGACGCCGTCGTCCATGAGCAGACTCACCAGTGGTACGGGGTCTCGGCCGCCGCCCGCCGGCCCGAGGACGATTGCCTGGCCGAGTGCTTCGCCGCCTACGCCACGTGGCTATGGGACGAGGCCAAGGACGGCGCCGACCTCGACGCCCGCTACCGCGAGCAGGTCAACGCCAAGAAGGGCGACGCCGACTTCTGGAAGGAGCTCTACCGCCCGGGCGAGGCACCGGGGATCAACGAGTACGGCAAGGGCCCGCTCGCCCTGCACGCACTCCGGCGGCAGGTCGGCGACAAGGCGTTCTACCGGCTGATCAAGCAGTGGCCGCAGGAGCACCGCGGTGACTACGTCGACTGGCCGCAGTTCGAGGCGTTCGCGGAGAAGGTCACCGGACAGGACCTCACCGGCTTCTTCCAGGCATGGTTCCGCGGCGCGACGGTGCCCGCGGACCAGTACCTCTGGCCCGGCACGCTGAAGCCGTAGCCGCGCCGGCGCTGTCCAGATTCAGGTCGCACCGGCGAGGACCGGCGTAGGGCGATCAGGTGGTCGGCGGGCGTCGTCGCTAGGCGTCCCGCTTGCGGAAGGCGACGAACGCCGTCATCAGCAGTTTCGCGACACAACTGGCCATGACGGCGAGCCCGGCCCAGGGGGCCAGCAGCGCCGGGTCATGGTGGCCGGTGATGATCTGGCCGCCCGCGATGGGCGGCCAGTATTTCGTCACCCAGTCGCCGAGCGCCCCGGGCAGGGCCGGCGCGAACGCCTGCACGATCAGCATCGTGCCGAACAGCGTCGTCACCGTCGCCGTCGTACTACGGAGCACCGTGCCGATCGCGAGCCCGAACAGGCCGGCGAGCATCAGATAGAGCCCGCCGCCCAGAATGCCGCGCAGCGCCGAAGGGTCGGACAGATAGAGGTGCGGGGCGCCCGCGCCCGCCAGCGCCGCCTGCCCGACGAGGAAGCCGCTGAGGGACACCAGCAGCCCGACCGGCAGTGTGACCGCCATCAGGACCGCGGCTTTGGCGGCCAGGACCCGGGCCCGGCGCGGCACGGCCGCCAGCGTGCTGACGATCGTGCGGGCACCGTACTCGGAGGTGATCGCCAGACCGCCCAGCAGGCCGAGCGTGATCTGCGCCAGCAGATATCCGCGCAGACTGGTGGCCAGTGGGTCGAAAGCGGCCCGGTCGGCGGCCGTCATGGTCGCGTATTCGCGCCCGGCGGACGTGCCGTTCAGCGCGGCGAGACCCACACCGATCGCCAAGGTGCCGAGGACGATGTAGACCGTCGACCGCATGGTACGGATCTTGATCCACTCGGCCTTCAGGCAGTGCAGGAACATCGCGCCTCGGCGGGGCCGTCGGTCCCCCTGCGGCCGGACCTCGCCGTGGCGTTTGGTGAGTCCGCGGACTTCGATCATCATGACTCCAGAGCCGATTCGTGTACGTGGTGCGCGCCGTCGTCGCGCACCACGTCACAGTGATCCGCTCCTCTGGGACAGATCTGTACGAGTCTGGGAGCGCCATGTGAATAAGGGGCCCCGTCCGCCGGAAACCGGCAGGCCGCGGCGCGGGCCAGTCGGAAACTCCCAGAAACTCACATGAAGATTCCGGTCCTTCAGGGTCGGGAGGACGGCGAAGGAGCGGACAGTGGCCAAGACCTATCGTGTCGGAGCGGGCACGAAGTTCATCAATGGCGTTTTCGGGGTGATGACCCGCCTCGGACGGGGCAAGAGCTACCGGCACATACTGACCGTGCGGGGCCGGAAGACCGGCGAACCGCGCTCAACCCCGGTCGACGTCATGCGGAACGGTGACCAGCGATGGCTGGTGGCCGCCTACGGCGTCAGCAACTGGGTGCGTAACGCTCGTGTCGCGGGAGAGGTTCAGCTCGCCCGAGGGCGGTATCGGGAGACGTTGCGCGTCGTCGAGGTGGCCCCCGAGGACAGTGTTCCCGTCCTTCGGCAGTACCTGCGGGAGGTCCCCATCACCCGCGCGTACTTCGACGTCACGCTCGACTCGACCGACGAGGAGTTCGCCGCCGAGGCATCGCGCCATCCGGTGTTCCGTCTGACCTCCGATTAGCCTGCGGTCAGGGCCCGCTGCATGAGCACCGTGTCGATCCAGCGGCCGTGCTTGTGACCGACGCCGGTCAGCCGGCCGGCGTGGGTGAAACCGAACCGCTCGTGCAGCGCGACCGAGGCCCGGCTTCCGCTGTCCGCGATGACCGCGATCATCTGGCGCATGTCCGCCTGGGCGCACCGGTCCACCAGGTCCCCGAGCAGTGCGCTCCCAAGGCCTCTGCCGGTCAGGTCCGGGGCGAGATAGATCGAGTTCTCCACCGTGTGGCGGTAGGCCGGCTTGGGACGCCATGGCGTGGCGTAGGCGTACCCCGCCACATCGCCGGACGATTCGGCGACCAGGAAGGGCAGGCCCCGGGCGGTGAGGTCGTCGAGCCGCTGCCGCCAGTCGGCGACCGTCGGCGGGATCTGCTCGAAGGTGATCACAGTGTTGGCGACATAGTGCGCGAAGACCTCGGCTACGGCCTTCAGGTCTGCCTGGACCGCGGGGCGAATGATCGCCTGGGGAGCTGTCACGACGCGCTCGTTTCTCTATAGCGAAATCTAATGACATTATAGAGGAATGCTGGATCTCGTGGTGCTGGGCAGGCACATCCAGGCGTTGCGGCACGACCGGAGCCTGACCCTTCAGCAGTTGGCCGAGGCGGCGGACGTGAGCGTGAGCATGCTGTCCTCGGTCGAGCGCGGGCAGAAGGCGCCCACGATCGTGGTCCTCGCCCGCATCGCGGACGGCCTCAGTGTGCCTCTCGCCGATCTCGTCGCTCAGCCCGAGGACAACCGGGTCATCGTGCGCCGCGCCGCCGACCAGGACACCATCGACGAACGCGGCGGGTGGCGGCGGACGATCCTGTCACCGGTCGTGCCGGGCGTGAACTTCGAATGGATCCGTACGACGCTGCCGCCGGACTGCGACGCCGGCCGCTTCCCGGCGTACGCCCCGGGCTCCCACGAGTACATCGTCGTCGAGTCCGGCGCCCTCCGGCTGACCATCGCCGACACGGCCATCGACCTGGACGAGGGCGACTCGGCCTACTTCGCCGCGGACGTCACGCACGCCTACGCCAACGCGGGCTCCACACCGTGCACGTACTACGTCGCCGCACTCATCATGCGTCCCCGCACGGCCCGCACCCGAGAATCCACCATGCCCGACCGGAGGTAGCCGCCACCTGGCCCAGCCCGAGTGCAGACGACGGTGCAGAGAGAAGTAACCGCGGCCAGCGGTACCGCATTGCCCGGGAACGATGGCGACAATCAGCCGAAAACTTCCGGGGGGCGTGGGGAGTCGTATTCCTTTGCATGCGGGAGTTGTGTTCCGTGGCAGTCACGAGGGAATCGCATGGACATCCGGTCACTTCGTTACGCGATCACGCTTGCGGAGGAGTTGCACTTCGGCCGCGCCGCCCAGCGGCACTACATCAGCGCCCAGCCGTTCGGTCGGCGCATCCAGGACTTGGAGCGTGACCCCACCGTGTCCCGCTCGTCCGGCGTGTGTTTCGTGCCGCTGGACATGTCTCCGACCCATATGGCCGTCGCCCCCCCGGGACGACGATGACCGGCCCGCCCTCGCGGCCTTCCGCCGCGCAGCCCGGCTGCTCCCCACCGGCGAACTCCTGCACCAAGAGCCGGCCGTCGGCTAGGGCCTGTCTCGAAGTCCCCGTCCGTAGCGAGCGGTGTCCAGGTGGTGCCTCGCAAGGCGGAGGAGGGAGTCAGCCTGGTTTTGGCTGGCGACCGACGACAACGCGGCGAGGCGCCGCCTGGACGCCGCGCAGTAGGACAGCGGACTTCGAGACAGGCCCTAGGCCTAGACGTCGTTCCACCGGTAGATCGTCAGGTGCGCCTTCTTCGCGATCGGGGTCCACAGCGCGACGACCCGCCGTTTGGCGGGGCCGGCCTGGTTGTCGGCGACGAGCGCCCGCCGCTGGTCATCGGTCTGCGGCGCGTTCTGCGTGCCGCATCTCCGCGCCGCCACGTGCTGGGCGTACGCGAGGTGGGCCTGGTCGGAGTCGAGCGAGGACTGGTAGGCGTCGACGATGGCCTGCCGCAGGTCGGCGCCCTGCGGCAACCGGTCGACCCGCAGGGTCCTCGCCTGGGCCAGTTCCCGCCCGCGGTCCCCGACGAGCTGCTCGAACGCCGGGATCGTGGCGGCGACGTCGGCACAGGTCGTGGAGTTCCCGGTCAGTGGGTTCCCCGCCGCCAGGTGCGAGCCCAGAAGCTCGTTGACCGCCTTGGCCTGGGTGGCGTCAGGTCCTCGATGGGCGATGCCGCGAACCGCCATCGTCGCCGCGACGGCCACGGCGGCGACCGCCACGGAACACACGATGACCACGCGCCGCCTCCGACGGCCCGGCCTCGCCGCGCCGGGCGTCTCGCCGGACGCGGGCCCCTGGGGCGGCGTCTGTCGGGACAGCGGCGAGGTGTCAGGGCCGGGACCACCGGGCGCCGGTGCCATGACAGTCCCGGACGGTACGTCCGCCGCGCTCCGGTGCGCACCGCCCACCAGGTCCGGAGTGGTCCTCGTGGGGTCGGCGAGCGCGGTGCCTTCGACCAGCATGACCGAGGTGGCCGGCTCGAGGACATCGCCGGCGGGCATGGCGACCGGCTCGCTGCGCCGGAGAAGACGCAGCAGCACCTGCTGGGCCGAGGGGCGGTCGTCTGGGTTCTTGGCCAGGCAGGCGACGACGAGATCGCGCAGCGGCCTCTCCAGGTCGCCGAGGAAGGGCTCATGGGTCAGGATGCGGGAGGTGACGGCCTCGAGGGTGTCATTGCCGAACGGCGGGTGCCCGCAGGCCGCGTAGGTGATGGTCGAGGCCCAGGCGAAGACGTCGGCGGCGGCCGTGATGAGACCGTCGGTGAGCTGCTCGGGCGCCATGTACGGCGGGGTGCCGAAGACCCGGCTGGACACCGCGGAGCCGGCGTTCAACGCGCGCGCGATGCCGAAATCGATCACCCGCGCCCCGTCCGGGCCGATCAGGACGTTGTGCGGTTTGAAATCGCGGTGCACGATCCCGGCGTCGTGGATGGCGACGAGCGCGGTCGCGGTCGCGATCGCCAGCCGCTCCAGATCGGCGCCGTCCCGCGGGCCCTTCTCCGATATCAGCCGCTGCAGGGACGGACCGTCGACGTACTCGCTGACGATGTACGGGGTGTCGCCGGTCACGTCGGCGTCCATCACCTGCGCCGTGCAGAAACGAGCGACCTTCTTCGCCGCCGCGACCTCCCGTACGAATCGGGCGCGCGCCGCGTCGTCGATCGCCAGGTCCTGCCGGAGCATCTTCACCGCGAGGCGCTGCGGGGACTCACCGGAATCGTCGGCCCGTCGTGCCAGGTAGACGACGCCCTGGCCGCCCGACCCCAGACGTCCCGTCAGCTCGTACGGGCCGAGACGCCGTGGGTCGCCGGGCAACAGAACTCGACTGGTCACCGCGCGATCCTCCACAACGCCGAAACATCCTGCTCGATCGAGAAATCCGGTGAGCACTTCAGGCGCCCAAGATCGTCTCCCGATGGCGGGTCTGACGCTGACTCGGTGCGGGCCGTTCGGGCGCGTCCGATAACAAAATGATCTCTGGGCGGCGTACTGAGGGCGGACCCGCGGTCGGTTCACCCGGGCGAGCCCGGGTCAGTCGGCGTAGCGGCCGACGAGCTCGGCGCCGATGCGGGCGAGTTCCTGCCGGACGGAGCGGGGTTCGACGACTTCGATCAGCGCGCCCCAGCCGGCGAGGTGGCGGGCGATGTCCAGAGGCGTCGGAGCGGCGAGGCGGACCCGTACCCGCCCGTGGTCGGGTTCGCCGTCGAGGTGGCAGTGCCGTCCGAACCGGTCGCGCAGGATCGGCACGAACCGCTCCTCGATGAGCACCGTCGCCCAGGTGCGGGACCGCCGCCGTTCGATCTCGTCGACGACCTCCTGCCAGGCGGCGGTGAGGGCGAAGTCGTCGGGGCGTTCGGCGGCCTGGCCGGTCGGTTCGGCCTCGACGATCCGGTCGACGCGGAACGTCCGCCGTCCTCGGTCGGTCCCCGCGAGCAGGTACCAGACGTCGTCCTTGTCGATCAGGCCCCACGGGTCGACCAGCCGTACCGTCGGTTCCCCGGTGCGGCCGGCGTAGGTGAGGCGGACCTTGCGGCGGCGGATCACGGCGGTCTGCAGCAGGTCGACCGTCGCGGGCCGGGGACGGTCGCGTTCGCCCCACCGGACGGGGTCGACCATCGTCGCGTCGGTGGCGGCCTGGGCGTCGGCCCGGAAGGTCCGGGGCAGGGCTCCCATCAGCTTGCGCAGCGCCGCTCTCGCCGCGGGCGAGACGGCCGCGGTGGGGCCGACGAGCAGGAACAGCGCCTGTGCCTCGGCCGCCGTCAGACCGCTGAGGTCGGTGCGGGCACCACCGACCAGGGACCAGCCGCCGCCGCGACCGGGCTGTGGGTAGACGGGAACGCCCGCCGCCGCGAGCGCCTCCAGGTCCCGGCGGGCGGTGGCGACCGACACCTCGAGTTCGGCGGCCAGGTCGGCCGCGGTCACCCGGCCGCGGGTCTGCATCAGCAGCAGAACGGCCACGAGACGGTCGGCGCGCATGACCAGGATTCTCCATCAAAGTGCTCAATAGATGAGCACTTTGGCGCGGAGGATGGGCGATGTCCCCCAAGGAGCCGAATGAGAGGGAGCCGTCCGATGCTGCGAGGCCTCACCACCGTCAGCTTCTACGCCGACGACGTCACCGCCGCCGCCCGCTGGTACACCGAACTGCTCGGCGTCGAGCCGTACTTCACGCGCCCGGTCGAGGGCACGCTCGCCTACGCCGAGTTCCGCGTCGGCGACTACGAGCACGAACTCGGCATCATCGACCGCCGCTTCGCCCCCCGCCCCCGCCCGGATGAGGTCGGTGGCGCGGTCACCTACTGGCATGTGGACGACGTCGAGGCCGCCTTCGCGCGGCTGCTGTCCCTGGGCGCCACGGCGTACGAGAAGCCGGTCGAGCGCGGTCCCGGATTCGTCACCGCCTCCGTGGTCGACCCGTTCGGCAACGTCCTCGGCGTCATGTACAACCGGCACTACCTGCAGATCGCGGGCCGATGAACGACCGTCTCGAGCGAACGGGCACGAGCCGCTCGAAGCGGGTGCGACGGCTTGGCCGCAAAGCCGTGCGCACGCCGCTCCTCGGCGAACCGCCCGAAGGCCGTCGCCGAAGCCTGCCGCGTCGCCCCCGGCGGAACACCGACACGGAAGCCGTGGTGGACGCGGTCAGGCGGCCCTGGAACCTCGGGGTGGGGCGGTCAACGCGTACACGACGATGACGCAGAACGCGATGACGAGCACCGACCACACCGGAAATGCTCGGAGGAACACCAGATGGCCGAGCGCCGCGAGGACGGCCAGCACCACGCCGGCCGCGCGCGCCCACATCCGGCCGGCGAGGATGCCGGCTCCGACGATGATCTGGATGGCCCCGAGGATCAGCCAGATCCACCCCCAGGTGGTGAAGTTGAGAATGAGGAGGTCGCGGTCGGCCACCAGGTAGTAGTCCGCCCGCAACAGCGCGACCAGTCCGTCGATCAGGTTGAAGAACCCGGTCACGATCACCAGGATGCCGGCGAACGTCAGCCATCCCGAGGTGAGCGTCATGCGCGGCGTCGTCATGGCCCGACCTCCCTTGGAGCGGCGGTTCGCGGGTCGATCGGATCCGGCTCGGCCCATCGCCGAGAGCAGACATTCCCGTACGCGAGCGCAGGTCAAACGCGGCGCACCACCACCGTGATCAGGTCATATGCGGCAATTTGCCGGATCTTGGCGGCCGGTCAGCGGTAGGCGGACAGGCCCGTGATCGCTTCGCCGAGCACGAGCGTGTGGATCTCCTGGGTCCCCTCGTACGTCAGGACGGACTCGAGGTTGGTCATGTGCCGGATCACGGGGTACTCCAGCGTGACGCCGTTCGCGCCGAGGACCGAGCGGGCCTGGCGGGCGACGTCGAGCGCAGCCCGTACGTTGGCGAGCTTGCCGAACGACACCTGCTGCGGCGTGACCTTCCCGGCCTCCTTCAGCCGCCCGATGTGCACGGCGACCAGGCCCGCCTGGCCCAGCGCCACCTCCATCCAGGCGAGCTTCTCCTGGGTGAGCTGGAACGCCCCGATCGGCCGGCCGAACTGCTCGCGCGTGCGGGCGTACTCGACGGCCGTCTCGTAGCACGCACGGCCCGCTCCGACCGCGCCCCAGATGATCCCGTACCGCGCCTCCGACAGGCACCCGAGCGGCCCTCTGAGGCCCTTAGCGCCGGGCAGCAGCGCGTCGCCGGGCACGCGTACGTCGTCGAGGGTCAGCTCCGACGTCACGGACGCGCGCAGCGACAGCTTCTTGTGGACGTCCCGGGTCGTGAACCCGCGAGTGCCGCGCGGGACGAGGAAGCCGCGGATGCCGTCGTCCGTACGCGCCCAGACGACCGCGACGTCGGCGATCGAGCCGTTGGTGATCCACATCTTGGAGCCGCTCAGGATCCAGTCGGAGCCTTCGCGCTTGGCGTGCGTCCGCATGTTCGCCGGGTCGGAGCCGTGGTCGGGCTCGGTCAGCCCGAAACAGCCGATGGCCCGGCCCGCGGCCATGCGGGGCAGCCACTCCCGCTTCTGCTCCTCCGAGCCGTACTTGTGGACGGCCGTCATGGCGAGCGACCCCTGCACGGACACGAAGCTGCGCAGCCCGGAGTCGGCGGCCTCCAGCTCCCGGCACGCGACCCCGTACGCGACCGCGCCGGCCCCGGGGCAGCCGTACCCGGACAGGTGCATGCCCAGGAACCCCAGCTCGCCGAGTTCGGGGGCGAGCTCGGCCACGGGGAAGACACCCTCCTCGAACCAGTCGGCGACGTGCGGCTCGATCCGGTCGGCGGCGAAGCGCCGGGCGGTGTCGCGGACCAGGCGCTCCTCATCGGTGAGCTGATCGTCGACGCGCAGCAGATCCATCGGTCCTCCCAGGGTCTCCTCTGACGCCGAGACGGCGGAGGGGCGCCTCGCAGCCAAAGCGTACGTCGATGTGACGGTCCGGCGATCAGGGGCCTCTCAGGGACGCGTCAGGGCAAGCCCCCATGGCGATCCGCACCCACGGGGGGCACGATCGAACCATGAGCGAGAACACCTTCCACACCGACGGCAGCGAACCGCGCCGTCTCAGCCGCGCCCGCGAGGGGCGCATGATCACCGGCGTGTGCGCCGGCGCCGGCAGGTACTTCGGCGTCGACCCGACGATCGTACGGATCGTCCTGGCCGTCGTGACCGTCCTGACCAGCGGCGCGGGCATCCTCCTGTACGTCGCCGCCACCCTGATCATCCCCGAGGAGGGAAAGGAGACCTCGATCGCCCAGGACCTGATCAACAAGCAGACGAAGGCCTAGGCCGCGGCGCTCATCGCCCGCTCCTGGCTCGACGCGATCACCTCTCCCCGGATCCGCGTCCACGACAGCGCGAGCATCGTCGCGGCGGACAGGCCGGCGATCCCCGCCAGGGCGACGACGGGCTCGGGCCCCAGCGCCTGGGTCAGCGCGCCTCCGATCAGGATGCCGATGCCCTGGCTGGCCAGGATGCCGGACTGTGCCAGCCCGAACGCCTGGCCGCGCCCGGCGGGCGGCACGGCGGCGACGTACGCGGCGTTGGCCGCGATCTGGTACGCGCTGCCGACGCCGGACAGCGCCAGCAGGACGATCACGGCCCACAGGGGCGGCCGCAGCCCCGCGCCCACCAGCGGTGCGCACGACAGCATCGCCATCCAGCCCATCAGCCGCAGGCGGTCGTCGGGGCGGACGAACCGACTGTAGGCGAACGCCCCGGCCGCCATGCCGCACGGCATCGCCGACATCAGCAGCCCGACGATCACAGGGCTCGCGCCGAACGTCTTGGCGTACGGCGCGGCGAGCCCCTCCGGCAGCACGTAGAACCCGCACAGCCACGCGAAGCACACCAGGGGCCGGAGCGTACGGTCGCCGAACACCAGGCGTGCGCCCTGGCCCGTGATGCTCCACAGCGACGGGCGTTTGCGGCCCTCCGGGCGCGGCGCGGGCCGCGCCCGTACGCCCGCCAGCAGGATGGCCGCCGAGATCGCGAACGTGGCCGCGTCGAGCGCGAGGGCATGGTGCGCGCCGACGGCGAAGATGACCGCCCCGCCCACGAGGAAGCCCAGCGTCTGGGTGAGCTGGTGGGTGATGTTGTTGATCGCGGAGCCGACGACGTACATGTCGCCGGGCAGTACCTCGGACAGCAGCGCGGCGCGTGCGGCGGTGAACGGCGCGCCGAGTAGCACGGTCCAGAAGATCAGAAAACACAGCGCCGCGAACGGCATGTGGCGCAGCGCCATGAGCGCCACGATGCCCGTCCGCGCGACGTCACAGACGATCATCACGCGGCGACGCGGGAGCAGGTCCGCCAGGACCGACAGCACCGGCCCGCCCATGATCGACGGAAGATAGGTCAGGGCGTACGCGACCGCGGTCCGCAACGCCGAATGTGTGTTGTTGTAGACGAGCACCGCGAGAGCGATCTGGGCGAGCTGATCGCCGATGTACGACAGCGTCTGGGCGAGCCAGATCGAGCGGAACTCACCGACTCCGAAAACCTCCCGATAGGTCACCTGGCGATCGAACGGCCGCCGATGTCTTCCCACGCGCGCTCCCCTGCCGGAACGTCGTCCGGCCGCCACCCGCAGACGGCCGGTTGCGCGGATTATCTCACGCTGCGTTCAAAGAAGGTGACCCAACGTGCACAATCGGGATCACCAGCCGAGTTCGTGCAATCGCTCATCGTCGATGCCGAAGTGGTGGGCGATCTCGTGGACGACCGTCACTCGTACCTCTTTCACCAGGTCATCGCGGGTCCGGGAGATCGCCTGGAGTGGCCGCCGATAGACGGTGATGCGGTCCGGGAGATACCCGGCGTACGTGTCGCCGCGCTCGGTCAGCGGCACGCCTTCGTACAGTCCGAGCAGTCCCGGTTCGGGTGCGTCGTCCTCGACCATCACCACGACGTTGTCCATCAGAGTGGTGAGAGCCTCAGGGATGGTGTCGAGGGCCTCGGCGACGAGATCCTCGAACTCCGCCCGCGTTATATCGATCACGTCGTCATTGTGCGTGGATGAGGGCCCGGATGAGCATAGGTACCAACGTGTTGACCCGAGCATGGAACGAACTGCGTCGGTTCACCGCCCGGCGCCGCGTACGTCTCGCCGGCCGCGTCACGGCGGTCATCGCCGTCGGCCTGATCGGCGGCTGGATCGGCCTCCTGGTCGGCGGTCACGCCCAGACCGACGTCGGCCCCGCCGACGTGGACTTCGCGCTGCACCCGTCGATGTCCGGCGGCACGGTCATCGACATCCCTCCGCTGGGCACGCTGCGCCTCGACAGCCACGCCGGCCCGGTACGGATCGAGGCCCAGGTGACCCGCCTCCGACCCGACCGCGCCAAGACCCTCATCGAGGACCCCGCGGCCTTCGACCGCCTCTCCGACACGATCGGCCGCGACGTACGGCACGCGTTCATCGTCATGGCGGTCAAGGCGACCCTGGCCGCCCTCGCGTGCGCGGCGCTCGCCGGCTTCCTCATCTTCCGCAGCTGGCGGGGAGTGTTGTGGCCCACCGTCAGCGCCCTCAGCGGCCTGCTCGTCGTCGGCCTGATCGGCGGCCTGACGTTCAACCCCGAGTCGGTCGCCGAGCCGCGCTTCACCGGCATCCTCGCCAGCGCCCCACAGGTCGTCGGCGACGCCAAGACGATCGTGTCCCGCATCGGGGCCTACCGAGAGCAACTGGCCCGGCTCGTCGGCAACATGTCCCGCCTGTACGACGTCACGTCCACCCTCCCGACGTACGAACCGGACCCCACGACCATCCGCGTCCTGCACGTCTCCGACATCCACCTCAACCCGGTCGCCTGGGGCGTCATCCGCCAGGTCGTGAGCCAGTTCCACATCCAGGTCGTCATCGACACCGGCGACCTCACCGACCACGGCACCAAGACCGAGGACAAGTTCGCGAACACCATCAGCAAGCTCAAGGTCCCGTACGTCTTCATCCGCGGCAACCACGACTCCGTGTCGATCGAGAAGGCCGTACGCCGCCAGAAGAACGCCGTCGTCCTCGACGACCAGATCGCGGACGTCGGCGGCCTGCGGATCTTCGGCACCCCCGATCCGCGCTTCACCCCCGACAAGACCACCCGCGGCGACCTGGTGGGCGCCCAGGAGATGCTCGGGTACGGCCGGACCGCGGTACAGAAGCTGAAGTACCTCGGCAAGACCCCCGACATCGTCCTCGCCCACGACCCGAACGAGGGAGCGGCGTTCGACGGCACCACCCCGCTCATCCTGTGCGGCCACACCCACCAGCGCTCCACCCGTCTCCTGCCGAGCGGCACCCGCCTCTTCGTCCAGGGCTCGACCGGCGGCGCCGGCCTGCGCGGCCTCGAACACGAACAACCCACTCCGATCGAGATGTCGGTCCTGTATTTCAACCGGGCCACCCACCGCCTGCAGGGCTGGGACGACATCCGCCTGGGTGGCCTAGGTCTCACTTCCGCCCAGATCGAACGCACCCTGGAGCCCAAACCGGACCGCCCGATCATGCCGTCACCTGCACAATCACCGTCGGCATCGCCACTCACCCCGACCCCGTTCAACCCCTCACCACGCCCGTCCCAGGCGAGCCGTCCGCGGTAGGGAGGGAATCACTTTGGTGGTTGGGGTGGTTGTCCCCTATGCTGACGGAGTCCCCGACGGCAGGCGCCAAGGGCAACGGCGGCCAGGTCCGTCGGAGTCCCCATCGTCTAGCGGCCTAGGACTCCGCCCTTTCAAGGCGGCAGCGCGGGTTCGAATCCCGTTGGGGGCACGGTATCCTTCCGGGGGTACTACAGAAAGAAGCAAGGTCCTGTGGAGCAGCTAGGAGTGCTCGCCACCCTGTCAAGGTGGAGGCCGCGGGTTCAAATCCCGTCAGGACCGCTGAGGCGCCGTTCGGCGCCGCGCGGGCAGGTAGCTCAGTCGGTACGAGCGTCCGCCTGAAAAGCGGAAGGTCGGCGGTTCGACCCCGCCCCTGCCCACTCGCCCCCTGGTGCTCGTCGATCTTCGATCGACTTCGCCGGGGGCTTTGTGTTTTCCCAGGGGGACGACCCCCTGGAACCCCCGATGCAGGGGCTCCGCCCCCGCACCCCCCGGTCAGCCGTCCGTTCGGAAGATCTCGTTCATCGCGATCGCTCCGTCTTGGATCACCGGTCGTATCTGCTTGCAGTAGACGGTCTCCGTCACCACGGTGTTGGTGTGGCCCACCAACCGGGAGATGTTCTCGATCGGTGCGTCATGGGCGGAGAGCAGCGATACGAAGCTGTGCCGCAGCTCCCAAGGCGTCCACTCCTTGCCCACCGGGCCAGCGAGGTCGAGAACGACGCGGAAGTCGCGCCGGACGTTCCCCGCGCTGAGCGTTCATCGAACGCGACGACGTGCGGCCACGAAAGCTCTGCGGGTCACGCCGCCTTGAGGCGCTTCTGTTCCGCGGCCACGATTTGGCGCCGCAGTTCGGTCTCGGAGCCCGTGTCCACCGCGTCCGGCGTCGCGTTCGCCATGTCGCTGCGGCGCGCGTACTCGTCGAACGCCTCGCGCTTGTCCGCCAGCAGCTCGAGGACTCGCTGGTCGATGCTGTCCCCGCACAGCAGCCGGTGCACGTCCACGCGGCGCACCTGGCCCATCCGGTGCGCGCGGGCGATCGCCTGCTCCTCGATCGAGGGCGTCAGCTGCGGCTCGGCGATGATGACCACCGAGGCGGCCTGGATGTTCAGGCCCACGCCGCCCGCCTGGATCTGGGAGACCAGCACCGCAGCCCCCTTGGCGGCAGTGAACTCGTCCACCATCGCTTGGCGGTTCGCCGGCGGGATGCCCCCGGTCAGCGGACCGACGACATGCACGCCGGGGACGCCATGACGCCCGGAGCCCAGTACCTGTGTCACCGTGTCCAGTACGTCGCGGAAGTACGAGAACACCACGACCTTGCGCCCGCCGTCCGCGGCCTCACTGACGATCTCCACCAGCCGCCGGAGCTTCGGCGATCCCTTCACCGTCCCCGGGCCGAACGCCGCCCGGCGCATCGCCATGAAGTTCCCCGCGAGGACCGCCTTCTGGTACGCCCGCAGCGCCGGTCCCTCGAGTGCCACCCATTCCTGCGTCTCCAGCCGCGGCGGAAGTTCGCTAAGCACGTCTTCCTGGTTGCGCCGCAGGTAGACCGGTGCCACAGCCTCCCGGAACTTGGTGCCATCCAGCGCCCCGTCCGGTATGTCCAGGTTCTCGGCGAGCTCCGGGCGCAGGTGCCCGACCAGCACTCGGAACTCCCCCACCTTGTTCTCCATCGGCGTCCCCGTCAGGAACAGCGCCCGCCTGCTCCGGGCCGCCCATTCGCTGACCGCCTGCGTGCGAAGCGCAGTCGGGTTCTTCACGTAGTGCGCCTCGTCGACGACCATCATCGCCACAGAGACGTCCAGGTCCTCCGGCATGGCGCGCAGCACCTCGAATGTCGTGACCGCCACGCCACCCCTGGCCGCCCACTCCTGCTGGGTCGCCTCCCGCTTCTCGCCAGGCCCGTGCACGCGGCGGACCTCCAGCAGCGTGTGCCGCTCAACCTCGCGAGTCCAGTTGACGACCACGCTCGCCGGGCAGACGACCAGGAAGTGCGTCGCGCCCTTGGCCGCAAGGTGGCACATCGCGGCGAGCGACTGCATCGTCTTACCAAGGCCCATCTCGTCGCCGAGAATCACCCGCTCCTGAACCAGCGCGAACTTCGCGCCGAACAGCTGGTAGCCACGCAGCGAGGTCTTGAGGCGGGACTGGTCGAGGGGAAACACGCGGACCTGCTCGGCGATATCGGCGGGGAGGAATCCCTGACCGGCCTCTTTGACCGGGTCGAGCCCCCCAACCTCGATCAACAGGCCGTTGTAGATGACCGGGCGGGCGAGGTAATCGCTCCATAGCCGGGCAGCCCTCGGTGTCTTTACGGCCTTCTCCAGCCGGGACTCGGCCGTGGACAGGCGTTTGCGTACCGCAGTGACTTTCTTGGAACTCAGGGTGGCGTCCAGCTGGACGAGTGCATCACGAGCTTCCTGCCTCTTCCGCTTGGAGAATGTGAAGAGCATTCCCCAGCGGCTCGCGCCGCGTGCCGCAGGGCCGAGGTAACCCCCGAGCTCACCTGCCAGCGGGCTCGGGTCCGGGCCCTTCATCACGGACCTGGTGCGTTCGTAGCGGCGCAAGGCGGCGATGAGAGCGGTCTGCTCGGGGGTACGGGCGTCTGGTTCGATGCGGACGCGGGTGCTCTCCTCGACGGACTCCCGCATCTGCCATGCGGCGGCCATGATCCGCTTGGCCGTCTTCCGGCGTACTCGGGGGATTCGCCTGAGTGCTTCTGCGCCGGTCGTGAGGACCGCGCCGACTGTGTCGATACCGGCGTCCCTGACGGGGACGAACGTGACCCGGCCCTGGATAAGCTCCCGGAGCCGGTCCACCGGCATCGTGTCCAGTTCGCCGGTGACAAGCTGATCGCGCACCACTTCGTACGCCCGTCGCGCGATCTCGCGGGACTCCCCCGGCGCGGCCAGGACCGCCTCGATGGCGTCGTGGACCGCGCGGCCGTCGGAGACGATAGCGCGGACCGCCCTTCCCGCGCGGAGCTCGGCCTTCGCAGGCTCCGTTTCACTCGTCAGTTCCGCTGTGCGTGCCAAAGTGGTCGAGAGTCTACGCATCGGAACCGGCGATCGGTGCGAATTGCGAAGATGGAGGACATCGCGGACATGTTGGCTTCCGACGCGCGCTGGCGCCCTTACCTACCTTCCGGGCTCTCCGACTCGCGGGAGTGTGTCTGGGGGAGGGAGAGGAGGCCCGGGATGACTGCGCAACCACATGACTTCGCCCCTGGCAGCGCACCCGAGCCGGCCAAGAGCCTGCGCGCGATCCGGGCCGCCTTGGTCGTGCCTCAAGACCGTGAGGCGTTCGACGCCGGGCTCAAAGCGGTGCTTGACGAGGTCCGTGTGAACCTCGATCTCGGCGTGCTGAACGACTTCGTGCACCGCTGGTGGATCTCCGCTTGCGACTCGGCGCACGACCCCGAAGGGCGTCGGCGGATGCATGCTCGCGCCAGTCAGCTTGCCGCAGGGGAGGCCGTCCCCGCGGGTAGACCATGGCGCGAGATCCTCGCCGAGCGTGAGAACGGACGGTAGGTGTACCGGCTCAACCTGGACCCGATCGCCGAGGAACAGATCAAAGCGGTCCCGGCGGGAGCTCTACGTCCGCTCGCCGAGTTGTTCACGTTGCTGGAGACGGCGCCGTGGAGTGGGCAGCCGTTCAACCTGCCAATCCCCGGGGCAACATGCTCACGCACGCCTTCGGCGAACGCGGGCTCGCTACATACCTCGTGCTAGAGGAACAGCGCGAGGTACATATGCTCCGCGTTGAATGGCCATCACCGATACTGCGTGACAGCCGCAGTCGTTGACGGCAACGGTGACGGCAACGTCGGCCACCGTGGACAGCCGTCGGCGCACGCCCACTACCGTCTGCCTGGGCATAGAGTCTCTGAGCAGGGTGGTTGCTACTCCTGAAAAACGGAAGGTCGGAGGTTCGACCCCGCCCCTGCCCACCATCAAGATCAGCGAAAACGCCCCGCCTCCATATCTGGAGACGGGGCGTGAGTGTCTAACTGGGTGACTACCGCTCGGAATCCGCTGGGAAGATCTCGTTCATCGCGATCGCTCCGTCTTGGATCACCGGTCGTATCTGCTTGCGGTAGACGGTCTCTGTCACCACGATGTTGGTGTGGCCCACCAGTCGAGAGATGTTCTCGATCGGTACGTCATGGGCGGAGAGCAGCGACACGAAGCTGTGCCGCAGCTCCCGAGGAGTCCACTCCTTGCCGACCAGGCCAGCACTGTCGAGAGCCGTGCGGAAGTCGCGCCGTACGTTCCCCGCGCTGAGCGCTGTCCCGGTTCTGGTGCAGAACACCAGATCCTTGCCGCCCCGCGCGTGGCCGGCACCACGGTGGCGGTCCTGTTCGGCCTTGAGCGCTTTGAGGGCCGCTACGCATCGGTTGGGGAGCCGGAGCGACCGACGCGACTTTACGGTCTTGGTGTCGCCCGTCTTTCGCACCGAACGCCAGACGTAGACGGCGAACTGTTCGTGTTCCCAACCCACCTCGGACACTGGGCACCAGGTCTGCCGGTCTTCATCGAACGCGACGACATGCGTCCATGAAAGCTCCCTCATCTCCTCTGTCCGCACGCACGGGGGCGACCGGTCGGGGCGCTCTCCGGAGGGTCACGGATGTATCCCACGTATCCCATGTATCCCTAGCCCTCTGATCAGCCCAAACGCGGGATACATCCGGGATACCTTCTGCTCCGCACAGCAGCACAGACCGGATCACGACCTGAGCGACCACGTGCCGGCCACCGTGAATCACTTGCTGCGTTGCCCGAGCAGACCGGCTTGCTCTGCCTTCAACTTGCTAAAGCCCTGCCGGGCGTAGGTGCCGATCTCTTCGCTGGGGAAGTGAACGACGGACAGATGCTCATCGTAGTTTCCCTGAGCCCATCGGGCCGTAGTGATTTCATAGCCTGACACGTGCGCGCACAAGTCCAGCAGCACCGATGGCATCTCAGGTTCCGACAATAGGTCGGTGTGGCTAATGACTATATCCCGCATGGCTTGGATATTTGAGAGAAAGACGTTTGTGACCCAGAATCGCCACTCGCCGAGTTCTTCCTCGGTAGGTGGAGTCGCATCCTGAAAGATGGACTTGCCGCCAGGACGGGCGTTCTTTTCAACGAAGGCATTGAAGATGCGTTCGTTGGCCGTGGTGAGGGCAAGCAGCGGCCCGTAGAAGTCGCTAAGCTGGCGATTCACTCGGGAAAGGCGTTCTTGGCGCTGCGCCAGGCGCAGGCCGTTGAAGTAGGTGACGATGTAACCGATGAACGCCAGTCCGATGGTGACACTCACTGCGATCACGGGCAGCGATGCTAGCGCGATGTGTCCGGACATGCCTGTCAGAGTCGGCGGATCTCAGGACTCACAGGCAACACGACACCACCGCTGACCTGAACCGGAGCAGGTCACAAGATCGTGATCCGAAATACCCCAAGCTGGGTGCCTAGGGCCAGGGGCAGAGAGTGGACCACCAAGCCGTTAGGCTGGTGAGCCAACATGGGCTCGGCCGACGGATAGGCGGGTCGCCTAAGAGGCCGCCTAACTCTGTGGTTCACCGCGAACCTCCACGAACGCCGCTGGGACGCTCGATGCTGGTCACAGCCTGCACGCGCAGCTCAGGTGAGAATCGGGATGCGTTCGGGACGAAGAGTGCTAAGCGCTGACAGCCAACCCCAACGTGTCCCCCATGTCCCCCAACGGCCTCCGCCTCCGCCTCGGGCGATGGGTGACTAACTGCGTGACCACCGCGACGAACCACGGCGGACACTCCCGCTCGGGGAGGGGACCTTCAGAGCAGCCAGAAGCACAAGGAGAGCTGGTGAAATGTCTACATAAGTCGCCTGAAAAGCTGAAGGTCGGCGGTTCGACCCCGCCCCTGCCCACCACCCGTGACCTGCTGAAAGACCCCGAGAGAAGACTTGGGTTCTAGTGGTCGTCGCAACACCCCTGTTGAGGGGATGCGATGGCTTTCGAGATCCGGGAGAACCGGGGACAGGCTCAAGGACGTAAGAAGCTGGTCCGTGAGCGCGAGGAATACTTCCGGCTCATGCGTGAGGGCATGAGCAGCAGGCAGGCTTGCCAGATCGTCGGGATCAACCCGCGGACCGGTAAGCGCTGGCGCAACGGACGGACTCGGTCCGCCGGGCATGCGGGGGCGCCACCGATCACCGCGGTGGCGCCCCCGCTCGGTCCGTCCCGTCCGGTCCCGCCGCGCCGGACCGCCCAGCCGCCCAGCCGCCGAAGGTGACTGCCGCTTGACCCGCGCCCAGGACCACAGCCCGTTGTCAGCTCACGCCTCTATGGTTACACCCCGGTAGATAAGGCAGGCGCCTGGAGGATGGCAATGCAGTCAGCACACCAAGAACACAGGCCCGACCACCAAAAACTAGTGCGCAGCTTCTATCTCCTGGAAGAGTCCATGTGCGTCATCGGCGAAGTCGGGTACTTCCGACCGTACGCCACCACGGAGGAGTTGCACGCCCGCCTGGAATCCAAGCTTGGCCACTTCGAAAGTATGGGCAGGCTCCTGAACAACTTCCTGCTCGGTGAAAGTGTCAACGTGTGGACGGTTCAATGCGGGCGACTCGCCGCAGGGCTGGATGTCACCGAATTCGTCAGCGTTCACCTGCTGGACGGGGCCACCAGGACCGTATCTACGCACAATCAGCATCGGTATGACTTTTCCAGTCGTAAGCGAACCGACCCGCCCCCGGCAGACGAGGGTGCACGCCTCTCCCTCAACTGGGACGGCATCATCGCCCGATTGTCGCCCCTAATGGCTCCCCTCGCCTCACCAGGTGACGAGGACTTGGTCGTACAGCTTGAGGGCCCGCACCCAGCCCCTGACATCGACTCCTACATCAACGAACTCATGGAGTCTCAAGCCGATACCGACTTTCCGTGGTTCGGCGTCCTCAACTTCGGGTCGTCCACAAGCGTCCCGTGAGCTGGACCACGCCAGCAATTGAAACGCTGGTTTCGGGGCCGGGATCAGCCGGCCGGGTCGGCGGGAACGGTGACCGGGTCCGCTGCCCAGCCGGTCGTGTGCGCGATGAAGTCGGTCAGCAGCGCCGCCGCCCTCGCATGGGCCTCGACGCCCGGATGGACGCCGTCGGTGTAGTCGCCAGCGTCCGCCGACATCCAGCCCGTGGTGTCGACGTACACGGTCCTGTGATCGTTCGCCTCGGTGACCGCCGAGGCCACGTCCTCGGCGTTGTAGCCGCCAAAGGGACGCATCGCGAAGATCCATGCGTGCGGGTAGGCCGCACGGATCTGCTTCAAGTAGCTCAGGTAGGCGGGCCGGAACGGTTCGGCGCCGAGGAAGTAGTCGTTCGTGCCCTGGTTGACGACCACGGCGTCGGGGCGGAAGAGCGGGTCGGCCGGGGAGTCCTGGAAGTTCCAGCCGAAGCTGCCGCTCGCTGTCGGCACGCCGCCGTTGCCCTTGACGAGGATGCCCTGGCGGCCGAACCCGACCTGGTTGGTGTGGGCGTGGAAGGCCTTCCCCGTCAGGTGGGCGAAGTCCTTGGTGCCGTCGTCGCAGTCTGTGCCGATCACCCCGCACAGGGACTTGACGCCCTGTGTGATGGAGTCGCCCAGGAACTCCATGCGCAGGTGCCCGAGTGGCGCCGGCGTCTGCACATGGGCTCCGGGGTCGAGTTCGAGACCGGTGAATGAAAGGCCCGACTGCAGGGGGAGGACCCACCGGTTCGCGTGTTCGTTGACGTCCTTGACGGAGATTTCGGCGGTGTGCTTCCGACCCGTCAGCGGCGCCGGGGTGAAGTCGATCAGGTCCCGGTCAACCGTGTACCGGACCGGGGCCGCCCCGTCGATTGACACGTAGATCTGCGCGGGAAGCGTCACCGACGAGGTGTCGAAGCGGCCCGCGAGAGTGCGCCCGGTGAATCGGAACCGCAGCTGGGAGCCCGAGTTCGGGGTGATCATGGCATTGCCGACGCGGCCCCAGTGGCCGTCGAAGGCCAGGTGCGGATCGGTCGCCGGTATTCCGGCGGGCTGATCCGGGTCGGCGGCCGCCTGCCGGGGCGCACCGGCAGGCGCGCTGTACGCGGTGTACGCGGCCTGGGCGGGTGTGGTCACGGCGAGGATGCAGGTCAGCGGAAGCACGGCCGCAGAGGCGGTTCTGACGAGATGTCTCTTGCGCACGGCTACTGTCCTCCGATCGTCGATGGCGGGGGAGGTAGGACGTCCTATGTCACTCTCGCACAGCCGTGACTGCCGGGAAAGAAGGTGAACGCAACAACCTGCGCGGCCGTGTTCAGCTCTGTTCATTTTTGCTGTGTCCGGCGTCGGCTCCGTCCCTCGTACCGTGTCGGCCGGCGCCGCCGGGTCGCATGGCAGGTCGTCCCCGCGCCACGCCACATGGCCGTCCGGGCAGACCAGCACATACGCCTCTCGTAGCACCGGGCGACCTCCTCGCTGCGCCCGGTCCGCACGGTCAGCGGCACACCGCTTGCGGCGAACGCGCGCTCGAGACCCGGCAGTCCCGGTCGTCCGGGCAGCCCCGTACCGTCGTGTCCGGCACGCCTCGGCGGTCTTCCGCCAGAGGCGTTGCTGCTCCTGGTGCCGGTTGACCGGCGGCCGCCCCGGTGACCGAAGCGGCGGCCGCCCCGTCCGCGTGCGGAGCCTGGCGGCCCGATGAGCTGCCGGCCGGCTCCTGATCTGTCCTGTCGGCTGTCGGTTCTGGTGGAGTGGTCAGGTCCGGGATCCGGCTTGTTGCGGGTCCGTTGGAGTTGGCACCTTCTCTCCGCTGCAGCCGTGGTCGATCCGGCCGGTGGTGAAGTAGGCCACCACGTCTGCGGCGCATTCGGGCACGCGTGTGGCCGAGACGTGGACGTCGTCATCGACGGTGTAGACCTTGCCGCCGATGGCGGCCTGCATCTGCAGGGTCCACTTGTAGGCGGACATGATGTCGTAACGGTGCCCGGACAAGACCAGCGACCCCCCAGTGCGGTGCACCCGGGTCTGTTGTACGGGCAGCGGCCAGCCGGCGCATCCGGCGCCGAAGTAGAAGGCCGTCACCGGGTTGCGCTTGAGGCGCTGCTGGTAGGCGGTCCAGGCGGCGGAGAAGCCGTGCCGGCTCTCATCTTCGTTGCAGACGGTCGCCCGGTTCATCGTCATGTTCATCATCTCGGGTGCGCCGGGGACGGGCTTGGCCGGTTCGGCGCCGAAGATCTTTTTGACGGTGGGCGGTGCTTGGGAGCCGGTCGCGTCCCGCAGCTCGGCGAGCGCCCGGCCGGCCTGCGGCCATTGAGGTGAAGTCGTGCCGGCCAGTTGGGCGATGGAGGAGCCGTCGATCGGTCTGTTCAGGTCGGTGAACGTCTTGGGGTTGGCGTCATAGTCGTGGCGCAGCTTCAAGACCGCGGCCCGCACCTGCTGTGCGGTGGCGCCCAGGCCGTACGTCGTGTGGTAGCGCGCGAGCCACGCCGCCATACGCGCGAAGTTCCGCTCTGTGGCCTCAGCGACCCCCTTGTCATGCTCGGCGAAGCTGGTGTACGGCGGTGCCGGGCTGTCCAGGAAGACGCGCCCCGTACGGTCGGCGAAGAGGCTGCGGTACACCGCGCCGAGCCAGGTGCCCCAAGAGAAGCCGAGGATGTTGAACCTGCGCTCACCGAGTGCGGCTCGCACCCGATCCAGGTCCCGGGCCACGTTCGCGGTGGTCAGCTGCCCGAGGAAGGCCGGATCGGACCGTCCGCAGGCGGCGTTGTCCGCCGCCTGAGCCTCGTAGATCCGCTTGGCCGACGCCTTGGTCAGCGGTCCGGGTCCCGCATTGGGAGGAGGCGTACCTGCGCAGCTGGTCTTGGTGCTGTAGTTCACTCCACGGGGATCGAGGCCGATGAGGTCGTACCGGTCGTTGAGCCGGGCGATCTCCTTGTTCCTGAGCGTCGTCGCGATGGGGTCGAGATATCCGCTGCCGCCAGGCCCGCCCGGGGCTATCGCCAGCGCGCCGAGCCGGTGCTCGGTGCCCACGGCCTTCAGCCGGGTGAACGCGATGCTGATCTTCCGGCCTTCCGGGCGGCGGTAATCCAGCGGGACGCTGATCGTCCCGCACTCCAGGCGCTTCAGCTGCGCGCGGAACTGCGGTATCTGCTCGCTGGGTGCGCCCAGGCTCTTGATCACCTCATCGGAATAGGTGGGGCAGGGCTTCCACTCGACCGCCGAAACCGACCGGCTCGCCACGGTGGCGGCCGGCACGGAGGTGCCCAGTGCCGCGCTGCCCAGCGCCAGCACCACGCAGGCCAAACCACCCACGCCACCGACTATGGCACGTCTCATAAGGAACCCTTCCTCGCGGGAAACACGAACGCCGGGCAGACTGCCAAGGAGCCGGTCACAGCGACGTCACAGAACCGGTCACCACCCCGTTCACGGCGCACGCCGGAGCGAGCAGGGGGTTGTTACTCCTGAAAAGTGGAGGGTGGGAGGTTCGGCCCTGCCTCTGCCGATAAGTGGAACAGCGCCCGACCTGTATGGATGAGGTCGGACGCTGTTCGTTGTGTGTCTGGTCGTGTTCGGTCGTCAACGGGTGGCCGTGTCGAATACGTGCCCAAGTCTCAGCGCCGTTGGGCTGCCTGGATGCGGGGCTTGAGGCGGATCATCCTTAGATGTCGTTGACTTCGCGGATGACGGTGGCGGCCTGGCCACTGAAGCTGACCTTCGCGAAGCGCTGCGCGGACTGGACCCACATGTCCATGTTGTCGGTGGTGCAGTGGTTGTCCGGACGGGCCGCCCCATCCGGGCACTTACCGCCCGCCACGATCAGGACCGTGTCGGTGGCCGTGAAGAACACCGTGTCACCCACCTGGTACTTACCGGGCGCGAGATACGTCAACTCACCCTCGGCCTCATTCCCGTCGCTGGGCTGCGCGTCCTGCTTAGACGGCGCGGTGTTGTGCTGCTTGGACCCCGCCGACGCGGAAGACGAAGAGGAAGACGAAGCGGAAGCGGAAGGCGAAGCCTTGGTCGCCGCAGCCGACGACGCGGCCGACGACGGCGCCGGGGCCGCCGCAGTGCCTCCGGCGTTGTTGCAGGCCGACAGGCCAAGAGCGAGAATCGCAGCGGTCGCGGCGGTCGCCAGGATCGTACGCATAAGGTCATCTCCGTAACTCCAGGGCCGCTCTGGGTGAGCGCGCTTCCGGTCTGGTGAGACCTCAACCACCCGGACCTGGTTTGCCGCAATACACGTGATCAGAAACACGCACAAACCACCGAACTTCTCCACCCACGCCCTTATCCAACCCCTTTTCCACCCCACACCAAAAAACCCACTCCACCCACGAACAACACCACATTCCCGCAGGTGAACAACAACTTCGCGAGATGACCGAACCCAAACCCGGACCAAGAGCGACGCCGCCCCAGAAAGCGGACCATAACTCTTCCAGCTGATGATCCCCCACCGCAAACATGCTATACGGAGCCACTTCACCACCCGATCACCAGAACCAACACAGACCCCGACACGGGCGCCGACCACACGGCAAAAGAACTCGATCAATCGTGGCCATGCATGGACCTTCTGGGCGTCTTGCTCGGCGCGGGCCAGCACGGCGATGGCCTGGGCGAGTTCGGAGTCCTCAGGCAGAGCGGGCGATGCTGGTCGACGTCGGTGTGCAGAACCGCCCTGCGGCGCCCTTAGCAGCCTGACGACGGCAGCGACCACCGAGGACAACTTCAGAACACGATCTGAATATGCTGTCGGCATGGGCACCACCGCGGACGCAGTCACCTTCTCCGACCTGTCCCGCAACCCCAAGTCCGTCGCCGAGCGCGCATCGCGCCTCGGCCGACTGCGGGTCACCCACCGCAACGCCCCTGACTTCTACCTCACCGCAGCCGACCGCGAAGAGCAGCGTGACGAGACGCTGACGACCGCATCGCGGATCTTCTTGGCGCTGATGAAGCACGACCCGAGCGCCCGCGCGCTGCTGCTCGCCATGCCCGACGTCTTCCCCTGGGCACGCCACCTAAGCACCGAAGAGGTCCGCGCCTTCACCCTCGAGCTGGTCGACGCGCTGTCCGACGCCGCCGAACTCGACCTCGACACGAACGCCCAAGAAGTGATCACCGGCTGGCGTGCCACCGCGCGTATCAAGGCAGATCGCGCGCAGTACGAGGAGGCGCTCCGACCGACCTCCGGCGACTTCGGTTCGGTCGAGGTCGCGCCTTGAGTCCGAAGCGAGGCGACAGGGTCACCGTCCCACCGCCAGACGACGAGTGGGGCGTCCGATTCGGTACCAGCGAGGCGGTACGCGGCTGAGAAAAGCTGTGCCGCCTCGCCCTGTCCAACACCCGCCGATGCCTGGACTCCCTGCGCAACGAGCCGCGTTCCCGGTCCAACCACGAACGACAGCATCGTCTTCGCGGTGACCTCGCCACCCACCGCCACAACGGCCGCGATCTCGAACAGTGGGAATACGAGGTCACCAGCGGCGGCCGCGTCCCGTACGTGATCGACGATGACAGCCGCACCGTCTGGGTCGTCTACGCATCGCCTCGCCATCCCAAGGACACCGACCGTTGACGGCACCCATGACGGCAACGTCCTCTTCCAGCTCACGCAGGCACACGTCGGCCACCGTCCGACCTCGGCATCGACACTGTGAACAGGGGTGATGTCACTCCTGAAAAGGGTCGGACGTGCGGCCTCTGCGGACCGGTCCCGGCCCGAACCGGTTGACCGGCCCATCCGACGCGGAACACCACTGAAGCCGGAGCGAAAGCCTTTATCACCGGACTCGCCGTCTTCCACGCTGGAGTGGATGCCCCACCCGGCTTTGTTGACGGTGACGGCGCCACCGGATTCGGTTGGGACGGGCGATCCGGACACTCAAGGACCACGCCGACAGAAGATTATCGGCAGCCTCACCAGCACATTCACCGAAAATCCCGCAACACCGCGAACTTACGCCACTGTAGTGAGCATCTGACTCTATGTACGACACGCAAGGAGTCGCTGGCCGTTTCGGCCCCGGCCCCGTTCAGAGGAGAGATACATGAAGTCCTTGCGCTCTATCGTCGCTGCCGGTCTGATCGCCGGTGCCGCCGTGGCCACGGTCTCACTGACCACGGGCACCGCTCTCGCCGCCCCCGGGCAATGGACGGTGGTCGGAGGCGGGTACCCGAACCTGCTCTCCTGCCAGATAGACGGAATCCACGACACCTCCAACCCAGCGGACAACGGCGGCTACACCCAATTCTCGTGCTACCCGGAGACAGACGGCCACTGGACCCTGTGGGAGCGCTGACCTACCCGCACTGAGAATTCTCCGCACCAATACCATTGCTCGGAGCGGAGAATTCCCGGCTGCAAAGCGCGGGGGTCGGCGAGACAGTTCTTAGATCGTCACGCGATGCACACCGTCCCATATCCACCGGGTTGGAGCCGGCACTTCCCTTACGGGGATTTAGCACTGGTTTCTGTCGTGCACCTTCTCGTCTCGCTAGGAGAGCCCGGGCCATCTGGCAGTTCTGGCCCGCCCCCCGTTGCCAGCGCTGCTTCCCGCCCTCCCGGCACCCCCGGGATCGGGCTGCCCTCAGCTCCACCCGACTGCTGCGACAACCAGGCGATGGAGTCCTTCCACCTCCACTCGGTCACACAACACCTCGTGGCGCACTACAGCACGGAAGTACAGCAACACCGCCGTACGGCGCCTGTCGTGATCACACGCCGTCACACGTTGGAGCAGGGCGAGGCAGCGCCGACCGTGAGTTTGTCCAGGTATTCAAGGGCACCCGCAAGCGGGCGCCGGAACAGGCCGTGCCCGGCTCGGTGAGCCGGGCACGGCCTGTTCCCGTCCGGTCCCGTCTCGCAGCCCGGTCACGGCCGCCCCGAGGCGACGAAGCGACGCCCAAGAAGTAGGTTGCCAGCTCCATCGGGCAGCCTCGCAGGGCTCCGGGCAGCGGCTTCTACGCCGTGGACGCTTGCGCTGGAATCTGCCCACGGCGCCGGCTGCTCCCTTCGGTCGCCCCTTACGGGGTGGCCTACGGCCATGACCGGCCCCGACCCGGTCAGCGAGCAGGGAAGCCGCGGCCCTCATGCCGTCACGTCCCTGACTCTTCTCATTGGCACTGCCGATGAGTGGCTGTGTAAGTGAGTTCGAGAGCCGGATGTTAGTCAGTGGCTCTGCGGCGCTTGGTAGACGTGAGGCCGTGTTAGTGAGTTTGGGAGCCACCCGGATGGTTGTGGCGGGAGGAAGCGGCTTACCACTGCGAGTGAGAGGTGCCGATGGCGCGGAGCGCGATGAGTTTTGGGGGAACCGTCGGTCTGAGTGTGTGTGATCAACCATTGAGCACGAGCTGATCGAGCGGTGGACGCTGATCAGCGATGAGCTCATCCAAGCACCCCCCTCGGGGCGTTGGGCGCGTGCCGGGACCGTCCCGGCTCGGGAAGAAGCAACTGGAGGGACTGGATGCGGAAGTTGATTCTGGGTTTTTACGTCTCGCTCGACGGTAAGAGCGCTGACGGGGACAACGGAATCCGGGACGTCATGATGAGCATCGACGACCCTGAGCAGGAGAAGTATTTTGTCAGCCGGCTGTGGGAGGCCGGGGCCTTCCTCATGGGCCGCAACACCTACGAGATCATGGCCGGATACTGGCCCAACTCCGAGCACCCGTCCGCCAAGGCGATGAACGAGATCCCCAAGGTCGTGTTCTCCCGCACCCTCAAAACCGCCGACGACTGGCCCGAGACCCGGATCGCCGGCGGTGACACGGCGGAAGAGATCGCCAAGCTCAAGGCCGAGCCCGGCAAGGACCTCATCGCCGCCGGTGGCACCGAGTTCATGCACTCCCTGATCAAGCTCGGCGTGGTCGAAGTACCGGCTGTGGGTGCTACCCGCCGTCACCGGCAAGGGCGCACCTCTGTTCCCCGAGCTTGATCAGGCCGTGAACCTGCGCTTGGTGAAAAGCACGGCCTTCCCGTCCGGAATCCTCGAACTGGTCTACACGCCAGCCGACAAGTAAGACCCAGCAAGCGACGCACAGTCACCCACAAGTCGTGATCTTTGCGAACAGCGCCCGACCTGTATGGATGAGGTCGGACGCTGTTCGTTGTGTGTCTGGTCGTGTTCGGTCGTCAACGGGTGGCCGTGTCGAATACGCGCCCAAGTCTCAGCGCCGTTGGGCTGCCTGGATGCGGGCCTTGAGGCGGGCCATCCTCAGATGTCGTTGACTTCGCGGATGACGGTGGCGGCCTGGCCGCTGAAGCTGACCTTCGCGAAGCGCTGCGCGGACTGGACCCACATGTCCATGTTGTCGGTGGTGCAGTGGTTGTCCGGACGGGCCGCCCCATCCGGGCACTTACCGCCCGCCACGATCAGGACCGTGTCGGTGGCCGTGAAGAACACCGTGTCACCCACCTGGTACTTACCGGGCGCGAGATACGTCAACTCACCCTCGGCCTCATTCCCGTCGCTGGGCTGCGCGTCCTGCTTGGACGGCGCGGTGTTGTGCTGCTTGGACCCGGTCGACTGCCCCGCAGAAGAGGAGGCGGAAGCGGAAGGGGATGCCTTGGTCGCCGCAGCCGACGACGTGGCCGACGACGGCGCCGGGGCCGCCGCAGTGCCTCCGGCGTTGTTGCAGGCCGACAGGCCAAGAGCGAGAATCGCAGCGGTCGCGGCGGTCGCCAGGATCGTACGCATAAGGTCATCTCCGTAACTCCAGGGCCGCTCTGGGTGAGCGCGCTTCCGGTCTGGTGAGACCTCAACCACCCGGACCTGGTTTGCCGCAATACACGTGATCAGAAACACGCACAAACCACCGAACTTCTCCACCCACGCCCTTATCCAACCCCTTTTCCACCCCACACCAAAAAACCCACTCCACCCACGAACCACACCACATTCCCGCAGGTGAACGACAACTTCGCGAGATGACCGAACCCGAACCGGGAACCAAGAGCGACGCCGCCCCAGAAAGCGGACCATAACTCTTCCAACTGATGATCCCCCACCGCCACCGTGCTATACGGAGCCACTTCACCACCCGATCACCAGAACCAACACAGACCCCGACACGGGCGCCGACCACACGGCAAAAGAACTCGATCAATGGTTGCCGTTCTTTTCAAGCGCCGACCGAACCGCTCATCGCGCACGCGTCCGTCTCGGCCGGCGTGAGTGCGTACTCAGGTCCGCGGACACTGCGGCGCCGGCGTACGTCGAGCAGGCAGACGAACACCGGATATCGCCCGCCTGCCTACTTCTCGTGCCGCCTCCGGCAGCCCTGCCGGAGGCGGCACGATCGCATCACGCGACGGCGGTCCCCTCAAGTTCGACCATCAGGTCGGGGATCGCCAGCCGTGTCACCCCGAGCATCGTGGTGGACGGTGCCACCCCGGCGGCGCCCAACCGCGACGCCAGCACGCCGTAGTGCTCGAAGAGCCGGTCGACGTCGGTGGTGTAGACGTTGAGCCGGACGAGGTTCGCGAGGGACATGCCGGCCTCCCCGAGCACGGTCTCCAGGTTGTCGAGGCTCAGCGCCAACTGCGCCGCCATGTCACCGGCATGCTGGGGCTTGCCGTCGCCGCTCATCGCGGTCTGCCCAGAGCAGTACAGGGTCCGGGTGTGCCCGGAGACGATCTCACCCTGGTCGTACCCCATCTCCACCGACCACGCCCACGGGTTGACCGCCGTTCGCTCCATTGCCGCATCAGCTCCATTCGATTCGTCGAAATCACGTACGTCGATCGGCTCGGTAGCCACCGTCTCTGGCGACGTGTCGACAAGCCTCCCGGCAAATCACGACATCCTGTGTCGTGTATTTCGGTAGCGTCTTCGCATGCGCGCCGACCGGCTGGTCTCCCTGGTGCTGCTGCTGCGGCAGCACGGTCGGCTGTCCGCGGCCACGCTGGCCCGCGAGCTGGAGGTGTCCACCCGTACCGTGCTGCGCGACATCGAGGCGCTGTCCGCGGCCGGCGTCCCGGTCTACGCCGAACGCGGCCGGCACGGCGGTTTCGCGTTGTTGCCCGGTTTCCGGACTGAGCTCACCGGACTGAACCCCGACGAGGCCCTTGCCCTGCTGGTCGCCGGATCGCGGCGCGGCGCGCAGGCCTTCGGCCTCGGTTCGGCGCTCGCTTCGGCGATGCTCAAGGTGGTTGACGCGCTGCCCGAAAGCTATCGGGACACCGCGGCCGGCGCGGCCGAGCGATTGCTCATCGACCCGGAGACCGACCTTCTGTCGCGTCGGCTGGTCGCTGAGGAGGTGTCTGACGCCATAGCGGCCGAGGTCCTGCGCGCGGTGTTCGCCGGACACAAGCTGCAGATCCACTACGCGGCCGCGGACCAGACCCCGAAATGGCGCACGGTGGACCCGATCGGCCTGGTCACCATACGCGACCGGGGCTACTTGCTGGCCACGAGGTCTGGCGCGGACCGCACCTACCGGCTGTCGCGGATCTTGGCCGCCACGGAACTCGCCGAACCCGCACAGCGACCAGACCGGGTCGATCTGGACCGAGCCTGGCAGGAACGCAGCACGCAGTTCCGGACCGGAGGCGACCAAGTCGCCGTGCAGGTACGGGTGGACCCGGTACGGCGGGAGGAACTGCTGGGTACCGCGCTGGCCGTCCTCGCCGAAGGAGCCGACTCAGACGGCTGGCTGCGGCTGGAGGTGACCTTCCAAGATCCGAGGCACGCCGAATGGGCGCTGTGGCAGCTCGGCACGGACGCGGAAGCCCTGGCCCCGCGGTGGTTGCGCACCTCCCTGCGCAACCGCGCCGCCGCGATCGCCACCCGCTACGAAGTCTCATCCTGAGAGTCGGTCGCCTTCTGCGGGCCGCCGCCGACGCGATTCGAGCCGCTTCGAGGAGGTCGGCCAGGCGTCGAGCGGCTCTGACTCAACCTGTGTAGTCGGTGGTATGGCTTACAGCGTCGGTCGGCCATAGATATCTGCCGTTGTCGGCCGCCGAGTAGGTGTGGTTGTCGTCCCCGGAACGAGCTTGAATGAGATTGCCACGCCAGGTGGAGCCGCGAGCCGACCCACCCCAGATATTGCCGTACAAGAAGCCGTACAACTGCTCAAGCTCAGCCGAGAAGATATTTCCGGTGACGGTGATGTTGGTGGCGTTGTCGACGTCGCCGATATGCACGGCATAACCCCAGCCGGAAACATAGTTGTTCGTAAATGAAATGTGATCATAGACACCGCCGCCCTGGAGGGCCAGGGCGTTGGTGTTGCCGAGCGAGGCCAGGGTGTTGTGGTCGACGATCATGGGGCCGCCATCACCTTCGCTCTGCGGCCCTATGCCGTCATGGTGATATACGTCGTGCGACGTATCGGTCATATCGTGGATGTAGTTGTTAGTCCAGGTCGATGGGCGCCCCGGGAAGCCCGTGACCATCTCCATACCCGCGTTGCCCCAGATGTCGTTGTGGTCCATGACCGCAACGGCTTCCTTCATCGTCGTGGACAACTGCCAGGACTTGTCGAAAGGCGTACCAGGCTTGGAATGCGACGACGAGACGGTGCCATCATTACCGGGCGGCATCGAGTAGGAGTTGGGCTTGAACGTCGAGTACAGGAACTTGATGTTGCTGTCGGAGTATATCTGTACAAGATTATCGTTGGGATCGGTGCCCTCGAACAAACAGCCGACGAACGTGAGATTGTCGCCGTAGATATATACCTTGCCAGCAAAAAAGTGCGTGAAGGAGATGACACTGTTGTCCGGGTAATCAAGCGTCAATGGCTTGTCGGCGCTCATACTCGACGCATAGTCGGTAAGGCCTCCTGGATACGCACCCAAGCCCAGGCCGCCAGCATTGGCCGGAGTGTTGGCGTAGCCCGTGTTGGAGAAGTCCGGCCAATATCCCGAGCCGTCGTTAGGCCGCGCCTCGATGGCCGAGACGCCTGCAGCCTTCGTCCGAGCACGGGATTCAGCACCGCCAGAGACGCCGACGACAAGGATGGAGGCGACGAACATGAGAGCGGCGACAGCGAAGAGAGGATGTCGAATCGTCGCGTGGGCGAGTAGAGAACGTTCCTTGATGTCGCGCTCCCGTTCAGTCGATATGTGATCTGCGCCGCCGGATCGGCGAAATCTCCCTGCTCGACAATGCCGTCATGGCGCCAATGATTCAAAGCAGACGATGCGCGAACCGGACGTTAGCGATCTTCGCCCGTTCAGTCAATATCCGCATTCCGTCGTTGACCAATCGCGCATTGTGACCGCGACTAAGAGCACGTTTGACCACCCCGGCGCAAGGAACAGTGGGTCACGCTGCGGATATTGGGGAGCGCCGCCGCTGTTCCAGCCCGCTAACTCGATCCTGCGAACACCACGTCGACCCAGTAGTTGGTGGCTTGGTAGCTGCCCGTGGGGAACGTGTTCGAGGCACCGTAGGCATACACACCATTCCCGCCGGAATCAGCGCTCGCCGGCGCGGTCAAAGGACCATTGACGTACGCACTGGTGAAATACGCCTGCGTCACAGAATAATAACCCGACGACGTGAAATAAGACGCGACATACGTCGTATTCGCCGTCACCGCCACCGGAGAGGAGAAGTTCACCTGCTGCCAGCCCGACGCCGACTCACCACTGAAGGTCGCACTCGCCAGCAACGTCCCACTCGAACTCCACAAACCACCCACGTGAGTCCCCGTATTCAGCGAACCCTTGAAGAACCGGATACCACTGATGGAACCGTTCGCAGACGCCGTGAACTTCACCCCGACGGTGACCGGCGAAGTATCGGGATTCGACTGGACGGCCGGAACCGCCGTGTTGTCCCACAGGCTGGACGTTGGCGTGTACACCACGTCGACCCAGTAATTGGTGGACTGGTAACTCCCCGTGGGGAACGTGTTCGCGGCACCGTAGGCATACACACCATTCCCGCCGGAATCAGCGCTCGCCGGCGCCGTCAAAGGACCATTGACGTACGCACTGGTGAAATACGCCTGCGTCACAGAATAATAACCCGACGACGTGAAATAAGACGCGACATACGTCGTATTCGCCGTCACCGCCACCGGAGAGGAGAAGTTCACCTGCTGCCAGCCCGACGCCGACTCACCACTGAAGGTCGCACTCGCCAGCAACGTCCCACTCGAACTCCACAAACTACCCACGTGAGTCCCCGTATTCAGCGAACCCTTGAAGAACCGGATACCACTGATGGAACCGTTCGCAGACGCCGTGAACTTCACCCCGACGGTGACCGGCGAAGTATCGGGATTCGACTGGACGGCCGGCACCGCCGTACTGTCCCACAGGCTGGACGTTGGCGTGTACACCACGTCGACCCAGTAATTGGTGGCCTGGTAACTCCCCGTGGGGAACGTGTTCGAGGCACCGTAGGCATACACACCATTCCCGCCGGAATCAGCGCTCGCCGGCGCCGTCAAAGGATAGTTGTTATATGCATTTGTGAAGTACGGCCGCGACATGGCATAATGGCCCGGCGTATGATAAGACGCGACATACGTGGTGTTAGCACTGACGTCCACCGGGGTGGAGAAATTCACCTGCTGCCAGCCGCTTGCTGTTTCATTGGTAAAGGTTGCTTCTGCGAGTAGCGTCCCGGTAGAACTCCATATATGGCCGACGTGCGTCCCCGTGTTGGCCGCGCCCTTGTAGAACCTGACCCCGGTGATCTGGCCAGAGGCGGTGGCCTTGAACTTCACCCCTACTTCCAAGGACTGGGTATCGTTGCTCGAATCCACGTCCGGGACAGTCGTCGACGACCAAAGCGTGCAACATGTCCCGCCTACGGTCACATTCACTGTGGTCGGATTCGTCTGGAGGTTGCCGATATCGTCGACTGCGCGAACGCTGATCGTCACGGGTCCATTGGTGGTGGGCGTCCATTGGTACTGCCAGGTGCTTCGGCCGGTCGCCTCGAACCATCGTGTGCCGTCGAACGAGACTTCCACACCTCCGACGACGCCGCCCCCGGTATCGCTGGCCGTTCCCTGAATAGTGACCGCCCTTCCCAGGGCCAGACCGGCACCACTCGACGGATTGGTGATCGTTGACGTCGGTGGAGACGTGTCCGTCGACTGGGTCGCCGGCACCAGGCCGGGCTGGAGGCTGGCCGGCTGAGTGCCCATGTCAGCGAAGAGGTTGACCGTCGCCTGCTGCATATTGATGTCGGTGGGGCTTCCGGCCCGATCGTGGACTGCGTCGAGCCCCCACGCCCACTGGGTGGTTCCCGCTCCGAAGACGAGCGCTCCGCTGGGAGCCCGGTAAAGCGTCAGGCTGTGTGTGGCGGTCCCCGCGCCGTATTGGCCCCCGTAGTCGAGCAGGAATGTGGTGGCCTTGCTCACGGTCGTACTCGAGTACCTGACCAGTCCGGGCGGTGCGGTGGCGTCGTCGGGAGCCTCGTCCCACTCGTACCCCAGCGTACCTGCGGGAAAGGTCGCCGCCTGGCCGGGAGGAAGATTGACGATCGACGTGTTGCGCCACAACCGCATGTCGCTGTACGCAGCGGGGACCTGCATCGAATCGTTGGCGACCCCGTTGACCATGAACAGCGTGCCTGTCAGTGCGTTCTCCGGTCGCCCTCCGTCCGCCGGCGGGGAGAAACGCGGATCGCGCCACGTCCCGGTCCACGTCGAAGTCGGATCGAGCCTCATGTTCGCGAGCGTCTCCTTGTAGCAGACGAGCGTCCTGAACGAGGTGCCGTCCGCGATGCTGTTCTCCCACCTGGTCTTCCAGAAGCTCTCGTTTCCGGAGAAGAAGGTGAGGTTCACACCATTGTCGCGAGCGTTCTGCACGTTGGTCCGCATCTCGTTGGACCAGTATTCGTCATGGCCGGAGGACATGAAGACCTTGTGCTCGAGAATCTCCGCCGGCCGCATGGCGGTATCCACGTCGGTGGTATAGCTCACGTCGAACGCGTTCGCCTCGAGCCATCTGACCATCGGATATTCGGAATCGAAGAACCAGCTGTACACAGAGCTGTCCCGGGTATTGAACGGACGGTTGTAGCTCACCTTGAACGCCCGGCCCGCCGGGGCACCTGTATAGAGGCTGTTGCCGCCGTAGGAGTTGTACGCCTGCCACGTGGCGTCAGACGTCTGCACCAGAAAATCCGAGTGACGTGTGTCGTCCCGGACGACGAAGACGATATGGCTGGCCTCACCGGTCACGTCGTCACGCACCAGCTTCGCGATGTAGACGCCGGAGACCGCGCTCGCCGGCACAGCCCATGAGGCCGATACCGCCCAGTTGCCACAGTCGATCAAGCCGGTCGTGCTGTCGGTCAGACAGTTCGGCTGCGTCTGCGGCAGAGCGGCGGACGGCTGAACCGTAGCGATGAGGCGAGCTCCCATGCCGCCGTAGTAGCCCATGCGATAGATGTCCACGTGATAGGCGGTCGCGGGAGTCAGCACCTTGAATTGTACGGTCTCCCCTTGGGCGACACTCATTTGAGTGGCATATCCCTGGATATTCGGGGAACCTGATCCGGAGACATCCCATTGGCTGGGCGGGTTTCCGGGAAGGCTGTTCTCGATACAAATGACCGACGTCGGTGGACACGTTGCTCTACGAGCGCGGGCCCCGCTCTTGGCAATTCGACCGTTTCTCGGAGGTGGTACGGGCAGGGCTGAGCGCATGTCGGCGGACTTGGCGACGGGTGCGTTTCTCAACGACGCTGCCGGTGCTGTCTGCGAACCACTCGCGACCTGAGGAACGTGCCCAGCAGGCTTGGGTGCGGACGCGTGCGAAGGACTGGAAACGCCCTGGAGCAGACCGAGCAGGACGACCAGACTGGTCGCGCGAGCGATCCAGAGCCTCAGGCACCGCCCGCGCCCCAGCCTTCGCCTGTTCGCGCCGTCTCGCACCTTAGATCTGCTCAATTCATTGGTCCTTGGTACGTCCAGCGGAGTGGTGATGCGCGGCGGCATCGAGGTGCTTGGCATCCGAGCTGTCGACAACCCGGGCGTGCTAGGAGTGCACTTCCTCGGCGACGGGCTGGTCGGAGGTGGTCCGCACGAGGATTGCGGGTGAGGTGCTTGGGGCCCAGTGGATGGGTTGTTCTTGGTTGAAGGTGGTTCCGCCGAGGTAGACGGCGGTGATGGTGTGTTGGCCTGGGGTGAGGGTGGAGGTGGTGAGGGTGGCGGGTTGTGTGGTGCTGTTGAAGAAGGCGGTGCCGATGACGGTGTTGCCGTCTTTGAAGGCGACGTTTCCTTGGGGGGTGAGGGTGCCGCTGGTTTGCTGGACGATCGCGGTGAGGGTGACCGGTTCTCCGTTTCTGGCGGGGTTGTTGTTGGAGGTGAGGGTCGTGGTGGTCGGGCGGTCGTCGGGGAGTTGGATCAGGGTGGGGGGCTGGCTGGTGGCGCCGGTGATGGTGATGGCGTTGTTGAGGGTGAACAGGCGGCCTATGGGGTTGGCTCGGGTGTTGACGTTGATGGCGTTGGCGGCGATGAGGTTGCCGCGGAAGGTGGCGAAGGTGTTGAGCGTGGCGGAGTCGCTGATCGCCCAGTAGAGGTTGTTGGCCTGGGCGCCTCCGGTAAGGGTGATGGTGCTGGACATGGCGGCGCTGAGGGTGGCGGCTTTGAAGACGAAGATGGCGTCGGGGTTGGCTTGGGCGTCCAGGGTGAGGGTTCCGTTGATCTGGAAGTTGCCGGTGGTGGAGTCGTAGACGCCGGGGGTTCTGGTGGTGTTTCCCAGTTCCGCGGGCAAGGTGGCGTTCGGTGTCATCGCCGCGAGGTTGTTGTAGGCGGTCACGACGTCGGCTTTGGCGTTGGCCGCGGTGGAGTCGCCGGCGTGGGTGTTGCCGGTGATGGTGCCGGGCGGGAAGCCGGTGACGGTGGAGCCGGGGCTCACCCCGAGGTCTCCGATGACCGTGGTGAGATTGGTGTTGCTGACGCTTGATCCCGCCAGGACCGCGAACGGCGCCGCATTACCAATACTCACCGGCCGTACCTTGACGACGTTGCTCTGCGTTGCGCCGGCGACGGTCGTGACGAGAAGGGCCGCCAGAGGCGCTGCCAACGAGAGGCGTGCCTTCGATGCAAGCAATGTGCGGAAATCAGTAAATGCCATACCATTTCCCCCTATTTACGGCCAGCGATTCGACACGCCGAGCAGAGCCGCCGCTGGCACGCTCAGCTCAAGATATCGAGTTAAAACCTTTAAGTAAGTAACGCGCATGGACATGGAGGGGTAAGGTTCGCACAAAAAAGCCCATCAACTGGAGTCTTCGTTGATCGGCTAAAACGCGCACTTGCTACCGTTCTAAGCGCACACAATCGTCGCACGTGGTGACGGCTCGCGGCCGAGTTCTGACATTCGCGCGATATTTCACGCCCTGATCGTGGCTGTGCGAGCTCCGGCACGAGGCTTTGAGGAGTTGTGTCACATGTCGATGTTCCGTAGCGACGCATCCGATAACGCGGTCGGCTCGACCGCGCTGGAGCATGGGGTGAATGCTCAGCAGCGTCCGGAAACTCGGGAATCAGCAGCGAACCGCAGCAGCGTACGCCCCTGGAGGAAATGCGCGGCCGTGGACGATGCCCGGCGCCCGCGTAGCTCACGAAACAGCGCTCGTTCCTGGCTGTCCGTCGCGCTGACGGCCGTTCTCTCGATGGGCGCCATCGCCATGACACCGGGAAGTGCTCAGGCCCAGCCGGTGAGTATTGGTAATGCGGCGCCGTTCGCGGTCCTGGCGGGATCAAGCGTCAGCAACACCAATCTCACCACGGTCATCGGAGACCTCGGGGTGAGCCCCGGCTCCACCGTCACCGGCTTCCCGCCCGGCACCATCACCGGCAACACCCACGCCGGCGACTCCACCGCGGCCAACGCCAAAGCCGACGTCGTGACCGCCTACAACAACCTCGCGGCGATGACACCGAACGCCACCTTGCCCGCGGAACTGGGAAACACCACCAGAACCCCCGGCGTCTACGACTCCACCACCGGCAACTTCCAGATCAACGGAACCCTCACCCTGGACGCCCAAGCCAACCCCGACGCCATCTTCGTCTTCAAAGCCGCCACCCTCAGCGCCGCCATGTCCAGCACCATCACCCTTACCGGAGGCGCCCAGGCCAACAACCTCTACTGGGCGATCAGCGACTCCGCCACGCTCAACACCTTCGCCACCTTCCGCGGCAACCTCATCGCCGCCAACGCCATCAACGTCAACACCCGAGCCAACCCCATAGGCCGCCTGTTCACCCTCAACAACGCCATCACCATCACCGGCGCCACCAGCCAGCCCCCCACCCTGATCCAACTCCCCGACGACCGCCCGACCACCACGACCCTCACCTCCAACAACAACCCCGCCAGAAACGGAGAACCGGTCACCCTCACCGCGATCGTCCAGCAAACCAGCGGCACCCTCACCCCCCAAGGAAACGTCGCCTTCAAAGACGGCAACACCGTCATCGGCACCGCCTTCTTCAACAGCACCACACAACCCGCCACCCTCACCACCTCCACCCTCACCCCAGGCCAACACACCATCACCGCCGTCTACCTCGGCGGAACCACCTTCAACCAAGAACAACCCATCCACTGGGCCCCAAGCACCTCACCCACGATCAATCAAGTCGTTTCTACTAGCTTGTGGACGAGTACCGATGCTCCGGATGTCCAATCGCATCCCGATGCTCAGCCAGTTGCCCTCGGGGTGAAGTTCACGGCGTCTGTGAACGGTTCCATCAGTGGCATCCGGTTCTACAAGGGTTCACTGAACACGGGGACTCACGTGGGAGGTTTGTGGACTGCGAGCGGGACGTTGCTGGCGAGTGCGACTTTCACCGGTGAGTCGGCGTCGGGCTGGCAACAGGCGAATTTTTCCACCCCGGTGTCGGTGACGGCGAATACTACGTATGTCGCGTCTTATTTCACGTCGTTGGGTAATTATTCTGTGACGCGACCGTACTTCACCAGTGCGTACACCAACGGTCCTTTGACCGCGCCGGCGAGCGCTGATTCCGGCGGGAACGGTGTGTACGCCTACGGCGCCACGAACACGTTCCCCACGGGGACCTACCAGTCCACCAACTACTGGGTCGACGTGGTGTTCACACCATCGAGTTAGGACGTGTCGTGAGTTCGGAGCATGGGGCCTGGCAGGCTGCGTAGCCAGGTGATGGATCCGCGCAGGTGGAGCCGACGGTGTAGCCGTCGGGTCAAGAGTCACAGGCTGGCGGAGGCCTGCATATTCTGCCGGAATCTTCCTGGTGAGGTGCCGTACTCCCGTCGGAAGGCGTTCGCGAACGCGAACTCCGTCGAGTAGCCGACCTGTCGGGCGATCGCAGCCAGCGGCGCTGAGGTCTCACGCAGCAGCCGGGCGCCGAGAGCGAGGCGCCAGTCGATCAGGTATGTCACCGGTGGCTTACCGACCAGGTCGGTGAACCGCCGGACGAAGGTCGTACGTGACATGCCCGCGATCTCGCTCAGCCGCAGCACCGTCCATTGGCTGTCCGGCGCGTCGTGGATGGCCCGCAGCGCCGCGGCGACCCCCGGATCGGTGATCCCCGGCCATGGTTCGTCGCTGGACTGCTCCTGCCAATGTCGCAGCGCGTGGACGAGCGTGAGGTCGACGAGCGCGGATCGAGTCGCGTGGGTGCCCGGCCGGGTTTCGGACAGGTCGTCGTCGAGCAGATCCGTCAGCGACCGAAGTTGCGGGTGGCGTTCGTAGTCCGGCGAGATCGCGACGACGTCCGGCAGGGCACGGAGAAACCGATGAACCTTGCCACCGTCCAGGCGATAGCACCCGCAGAGGAACTCGAAGTCGGACGGGCCGGGACGCGGAGGCTCGCCACTCATGCTCGCCGCCGGGAGCGCGCCGAGTGCGGACGGCGCGTGGCTGAGCCCGTGCTCGGAGCCGTACGGGGCGACCACGACATCACCCGGCTTCAGCGCGATCGACTCGCCGCCCCTCGAGATCAGCCAACCAGTGCCGCTCAACACAATGTGAAACCCGACGCCCGCGAAGGAGGGGTAGCGCGCGCCCCAGGGGCCGGACTCCGCGATCCGGCGAGCGTAGGCGTTACCGGCACGGATGGTGCCGATCACCTCGCTGATCATGTCCATGGCCAGATCGTAGGTCGCGCGCCGCCTCGGAAGGGACGCACGCGTATACATCCGGGCCGATCGGACATGGTCGCCGACGTCCACGTCTGGTTGAGTCGATGGACGTGATACCTGATGCGATCGCTCACGACCAGGCCCTCATCCTTCTCGGGAATGCCGAGAAGACCGAGCAGCAGGATCGCCCGACCACCGAAAGCCTTGACGTGGTGCGCCGTCATGGCGGGTTCGCCCTCCGGACGCCCGAGCGGTTCGGCGGGGCCTGGGCCGACGCCACCACCGTCGCTCACCACCTGTCGGAGGTGGGCCGGTACTGCCCCTCCACCGCCTGGATCGCCGGCACCTGTGCGACCGCCAAGACCTTCACCGACGATGTCTTCGGCGACGCGGTGCCACCCGAGTGCTACGCCGACCCGGACGCGCTCGCCTGCGGATCCGGTCTGGCGGCGGGCAGTGGAGAGCCCGAGCCGGGTGGCATCCGGATCAACGGCCGTTGGCCGTACGTCTCCGGCTGCGAGGACGCGTCCTGGGCCGCCCTCGGGGTGATGGTCGACGGCGCGTACGCGTTCGCGGTGATTCCCATGGCCGACCTGACCATCGAACGGACCTGGGACTCCGTCGGCATGCGCGGCACCGGCAGTCACACCGTCGTGGCCCGGGACCTGCTGGTGCCGGCAGAACGGATGAGGCCGGTGAAACCACCGGCTCACGCCACCATGGTGTTCTATGCGATCACGGTGCTCGCCCCGGTGGTGGGCGCGGCACGCGGCGCGCTCGACATCGCGAACGCGATGTTCGCCTCGGATCGCAAGCCGTACATGACGGCGTACTCGCGGATGGGTGATTCGCCGGCGGCGCGGCACTGGCTGGCTCAGGCGACGCTGCTCGTGGACCGCGCCGAACGCACCCTGTTCGCCGCCGCGCAGGCCGTCAACGCGGGCGACATCACGGAGACCGACCACGCGCGGCTGGGAATGGACCTGCCGGACGCCGCCCGTGACTGCCGGGCCGCCGTGGAGCTGATGCTGGACCTGCACGGAGCGAGCGGCTTCGCCACGACCAACGCGTTGCAGCGGTACTGGCGGGACATCGCGGTCGGCAGCCGCCACGCGCACCTACGGGCCTACCTCGCGGCGGAGAACTACGGCCGGGCTCTCGTCCCCGAAAGCTGATGCGGGCCGCGACCGTCGTCCTCCCCGGGCAGCGGTCCGGCCCCCGCAGCGTCGCACATCGCCCATCCCGGCGGAGACGTCCAGCTCCTCATTGCCGCCGTGTCGCTCGGAATCGTCGGGGTGGGCGCACTGGTCGTCGGTCTCGTGACGCGGCAGGACGTCTTCCGGGTCTTCGAGCCCGACCGCGGAGGCGGCACGGTCATCGTGATGGTGATCGGCGTCGTCCTGATCGCCCTGGCACTCGCCGGACTGCTCGCCCTGTGACCGGGCCTGGCGGGACCCGCACGGTCACCGCTCCCTGAGCGCATCGCGCAGCTCATTCGCGTGTACGGGGCGTCATCGAACCTCAGAGGCCCTCCAGCAGAACCAGCTTGCCGTAACATGCCCAAAATCATCCCGCTATGCCCTAATTGTGAGCATATGGGTGCTTCATGGCGAAAATCGCTATACTCCACGAGCTGTACGCCATCGAGTCGGCCGTGTGGATGGGATGCATCCGCGTACAAACGTGGCTGGCCAACCACTCGGAGGTCCGCCTGTGATCGACATGCCCCTCGCCTTGTTGGCGTTGGCCGTATGAGCACCTACCTGATCTGGGGCGCCCTCGTCGGCGTCATCCTCGCTGCCAGCGCCGTGTTCTGGCGCATCCGCGTGCGGAACCACGTGGACAGTGATGACCCGGACGCTATGTGGTTCGGGCAGCTGGGCGAAGGGGCCGGCGAGGACGCCTTCGTCGACCGGCGGTTCGCCGCCGGCGACGCCAGCCGGCGGCGCATAGCACGGATCGGCGAGCGCCGGCTGCCCTGACCGTTGCCGTCGGGTGATCGCACGATCTTGGGACTAGGGCCTGTCTCGAAGTCCCCGTCCGTAGCGCCGCACAGTAGGACAGCGGACTTCGAGACAGGCCCTAGACCCCGCGGCGCATGGTGCGGGTGCCGAGAAAGAGCCCGACGGCCGCGAGGGCACAGGCGGCGATCAGGCCGTACAGCGCAGAAAGATCGGCGAGCTTGCCGGCGAAGAGAGCGCGCTCGGCGCGTACGAGGTAGGCGATCGGGTTCAGCCGGGCGATGGCCCTCAGCCATTCGGGACCGTGCTCGATCGGCAACAGCACGCCGGAGAGAAGAAGCAGCGGATACGTCAGTACCTGGGTGACGGTCCAGAAGAGGGTGCCGTTGGGTTGGGCGGCGATCGCGAGCGCGAAGGACAGGCCGCTCAGACCGATGCCGAATATCACCAGCAACGCCAGCCCGGCGAGCGCGCCGGCGGGGTAGAGCCGGAATCCGAGCGGGAGGGCCAGCGCGACGATGAGCGTGGCCTGCACGAGGAGGATCACCGACTCCTTCATGGTCCGGCCGATCAGCATCGCGGTGCGGCTGAGAGGGGTGACCATCATCCGCTCGGTCGCACCACCGATCAGTTCGATCAGCAGGGAATGTCCGGCCGCCATCGGACCGAACAGGCCCATCATGACCAGGATGCCGGGCGCGAACCACTGCCAGGAGGACCCGCTGGAGGCGCCGTATCCGCTCACGCCCTGCAGCAGCCAGCCGAACAGGAACATGAACAGAAGAGGCTGGATCATCGCGAAGATCAGGCTGAGGGGCTGGCGTAGTTCGGGGGTGAATTCGCGAGAGAACACGATCGTGGTGTCTCGAAGGAACTTGACCATGCTGCGGCTTCTCCGTCCTAGGAATGGGCGCCGTCGTCCTGATCGGTTGCGTCGCCTTCGCGCAGGCTGCGTCCGGTGAGGGACAGGAATACGTCGTCCAAGGTGGACCGTCGGGTTTCGGCGGTGACGGCTGTGATGCCGGCGGCGTCGAGCGTGCGCAGGTACTCGGGCAGCGCGGTTTCGGCGCGGGGCACGCGGAGCCGGACGGTCGTCGCGTCGGTCTCCACCGCGGTGACCGCGGGCATCCGTTCGGCGACGGCGGTGGCGGTCGCGGCCTCCGTCGGATCGACGACGGTGACCACGACCTGGTCTCCGGCGAGTTCGCGCTTCAGCCCCTGGGCCGTACCGTCGGCGATGATCCGGCCGCGGTCGATGATCAGCACCCGCTCGGCCATCCGGTCGGCCTCGTCGAGGTAGTGGGTGGTCAGGAAGAGGGTCATACCGTGTTGTTCGCGCAGGCGCAGGACGTGCTCCCACAGATTGGCGCGACTCTGCGGATCGAGGCCTGTGGAGGGCTCGTCCAGGAACAGCAGCCGGGGACGGTGGAGCAGGCACATGGCCACGTCCACCCGGCGACGTTGCCCGCCGGAGAGGGTTGCCGGCTTACGAGCGGCCAGCGGCTGCAGATCCAGTAGCCGAAGCGCCTCGTCGGCGCGCTGACGAGCGTGCGCCCTGCTCAGGCCGTAGCTGCGCGCCTGGGTGATCAACTCGTCTCGGACCAGGAAGTTCTCGCCCGTACTGCTCTTCTGCCCGACGTAACCGATGGCCGAGCGCACCCCGGTGGGATCGGTCAGGACGTCGTGGCCGGCGACGGTCACCCGGCCGGAGGTCGGCGGAAGCAGGGTGGTGAGCATGCGCAGCAGCGTCGACTTTCCCGCGCCGTTGGGCCCGAGGAGTGCCACCAGTTCACCGGCCTCGACGTGGAGGTCGATGCCCTGGACGGCTTCGATGGTGCGCTTTCTCACCCGGAACCGCCGGGTGAGACCTTCGGCGTGGATCATCAGCACCCCTCGTCGGCTTCTTGGAACATTGATGTTCCATAAGAGGACGCTAGCGTTCTATATGGGGATCGGCAACTGTAGGCTGTTTCGAATGAGCGGCACCGCAGACACGCAGTCGGGAACTCGCAACCGCACGCGCCGCGCCATCCTGAGCGCGGCCTCCTCTGTGCTCGCCCGCGACTGGTCGGCGCCACTCGCCGAGATCGCCGATGCCGCCGAGGTCGGCCGCACCACCCTGCACCGCTACTTCCCGGACCGGGAAACGCTGATCAAAGCCGCGGTGGACGACTCGGTCGAGGTGATCACGGCATCCACCGCGGCGGCGGCGATCGAAGACGGACCGCCGCTGGAGGCCATGCGCCGACTGGTGGCGGCGATGGTCGAGGTCGGCGACCGGCTGATGTTCGTGTTCGGCGATCCGCGCGTGCTGGAGACCTACGGGGTGTCCAAGGCCGACGCGCCACTGGAGGACGCGGTGGTCTCGCTCATCCGTCGCGGCCAGGACGAGGGGGTCTTCGACCCGGGGGTGAGCCCCGTCTGGATCCGGCACGTGCTCTGGGCACTGGTCTACACCGGTCTTGAGGAGTCGGAAGGCGGGCGGCTACCCCGCCACGGCGTCACCGCGACGGTCATCCGCACCTTCGAAAACGGAATCATGCTGCGTCGATCGGACGAGAGCTGAGCGCTCCGGGAGCGAACCGGAACTGGACGGCCCCACTCGGCTCCGGGTGGAGACGGACGTCCACCCAAGATACGGCGGCTGACCCACGACGATGGGGCCGCCGGCTTCCTACCGTGGCGACGTCCAGATGACGTACCCCGCGGAGGAGGTGGGATCGGTGAGCGGTCCCGTCGAGATCATCCTGATCATCGGTGCGGTCGGCTACATCCTGGCCCGCCGTCTGCTCGGCGAGCCCGCTGAGGCCAAGCGCATGCTGCTGCTCCCGGCCGTGCTCGCAGGAGTCGGGCTCACCGATCTGGCCAAGGTGCACCAGTCCCCGGTCTCCATCGGATTCCTGGTCGGTTCCACCGCGCTCAGCCTGGTGCTGGGCCTGCTGCGCGGCGCGAGCATCCGCGTGTTCGACAAGGACGGCATCGTCTACCTGCGCTACACGGCCACGACCGTGGTGTTGTGGGTGATCAACCTCGCGGTCAGGTTCGGCGCGAGCGTCGTGCTGGGCGTAGTGGACCCGACCGCTGAGCACGCCGGCAGCAGTGGGCTGATGCTCACGCTCGGCGCCGGCATGCTGGTGGAGGGGCTGGCCGTACTCTCCAAGGCGATGCGCACCAGCGGCCGGGTCGTGTGGGCGAAGGGACGCGACGGCGCACCGCCCACGATGTCGTCCCTGCTGGACGGGTTGCAGGAGAAGGTGCAGACCAGGTCCCAGACAAGCCCTCCGCGTCGGCGCGGTGGCCTCGCGGCGCTGATCGAGGACGTGCGCAACCTCGACATCCGGCGGCCGAACGACAACGGCTCCGCCCCGTACGATGGGCCGCGACCGAACAGCGGCGGCTCCCGCGAAGGGCATGACCCGCACCACCGTGACCGATGACCATGGCCGGTATGGGCGGAGAATGTCCGGCGATGAACGGTGAGCCTGACGACACACGCCCGGCCGGGGTTCCCGTCGACGACGCGCCGACGGGAACCTCGGCGCGGTTCCCCGACGAACTGATCCGCCCGTTCGTCATCGGTACCCTCTCGGTGCTCAGCCTGATCCAGTTCGTCGAGCGCCCGCCGGTCCGGTTCGTCTGGCTGACCTGGGGCTTGGTGGTGGTCACCCTCGCCGCGGGGGTCGCGTCGTCGATCGTGCCCTGGCGTCGCCTGCCGGACCGGATGCAGATAGCGCTGGTGTCGGTGTTCATGGCCGCCGGCGCGCTGTTGTTCCCGCTGTCGGGGACCACTGCGGCCAACGCATTGGTGTTCCTCGCCTCCATCACCGCCGGCGAGAAGCTGGCCTCGCGGCGGGCCGCGTTCACCATCGTCGGAGCCGGGACCGCCGTCACGGCCACCGCGACCTGGGTCGCCATCGCCCTGCTACACGTGCCGGACGTGGGGACCTGGTGGATCTCGCTCATCGTGGGCCTGCCCCTCTACATCGGCCTCGCGCGCCGGGAACGGGCCGACGCGGTGGCCGCCTCCGACCTCGCCGCCCGGCAGAGCCGGCGCGCGGCCGCGTCCGAGGCTCGGGAGGCCGCGCTGGAGGAACGCGGGCGCATCGCCCGGGAGATCCACGACGTACTCGGCCACGCCTTGTCCGGCGTCGCCATGCAGTTGGACATGGCCGACGCCCTGCACGCCGAGGGCCGAGACCAGGACGCCAACGAGGCCGTACGGCGAGCACGAGCCCTGGCGGTGTCGGGGATCGGGGAGACCCGCCGCGCGATCCACGCGCTGCGCGAGGACACGTTGCCGCTTCCTGAGACCATCGCCCGTATCGCGCACGGCGGCACGGCCGGCTTCGAGATCCAGGGCGAGCCCGGCGGGGTTCGGGTCGAGGTCGCCCAGGCCGTCATCCGCACCGCGCAGGAGGCGATCACCAACGCACATCGGCATGCGCCCGGCGCCGAGGTGCACCTGCTGCTCGACTACACCGACCGGCTGATCCGGCTCACCGTCACCGACACCGGGACGGCCGAGCCCGGCGCCCGGCCGAACGACTCGGGCAGCGGGATGGGCCTGGTCGGGATGCGCGAGCGCGCCAGTCTGCTCGGGGGCACGCTGTACGCTGGCCCCGCCGAATCGCCCGCCCCAGGCTGGACAGTGCGATTGGAGTTGCCGCGATGACGTCGATCCGGCTGTTGGTCGTCGACGACCAGGCCGCGATCCGGGACGCACTCGCGGTCATGCTCGACCTCGACCCGGACATCTCCGTCGTCGGCACCGCCGCCAACGGCGAGGAGGCGGTCACCGCGGTCGATGAGCACGACCCGCAGGTCGTACTCATGGACCTGCACATGCCGGTCATGGGCGGCGTCGAGGCCACCCGCCGGATCCAGGCCGCCCGGCCTGGCCTGCCGGTCGTGGTGCTGACCACCTTTGAGGACGACGAATCCATCCTCGCCGCACTGCGCGCCGGCGCCCGCGGCTACCTCACCAAGGACTCGGACCGTACGAAGATCGTCCAAGCCGTACGCGGCGCGCACGCCGGCCAAGCGGTCCTCGACCCCGACGTGCAGTCACGGCTCCTCGCCCTCGCCACCCGCGCCCCCGCACCCGAGCCGGACACGGCTGTGCCCCTGACCGCGCGCGAACGGGAGATCCTCGACCTCATCGGCCAGGGCCTGCGCAACAACGAGATCGCCCGGCGCCTGTACATCACCGAAGCCACCGTGAAGACCCACATCAACAATCTGTTCGCCAAGGCCGACCTGCACTCTCGCGCCGAGGCCGTACGGCTCGCCCTCACCCTCGCTGGGAGCAGACAGGAAGACGGACGCTCCTCAATGTGACCCTCGGGCTTCCGTGTGGGCTCACTTTTCACCGCGCTGAGCGGATTCGGCCTTTGGCATCCGTGCGTGCTCCGTGATGCCGAGGTCGCGTAGGTCGAATCCGGCCGCCGTGACGTAGCACATCAGTCGGGTGGAGATCGGGTGGAGGGACCTCGACCCGCCCCACCTCCACCTCATCTCGGTTCACCAACCGATGTGGGACACATACCCGAATTCCTAAATTGTGGCCGCAGCAGAACGAAACCGCGAATCTGAAAGGCCACGGCTATGGACATGGGCGTATGGATTTTGAATCTGGCCGTACTCTTCATCGTGCTGGAATCCGATCTCGGCACGCGAAGAGTCACCCGATCCCGCGTTCTCCGCCCGGTCATCAGCGCCGCAGCCATCGTGCCGATCTTCATCGACGAACTCGCCACCAGCGGGTACGGCCTGATGCTGGAAATCGCCGGCACGGTCGCGGGACTGCTGCTGGGGCTCCTGGCCAGCGCCTTCATGCCCGTACATGAAGGCGTGGCCAAAGGCCGCCGCTGCGCGAAGTCCCGTGCCGGCGTCGGCTATGCCCTGACGTGGATCGCCGTGGTCGGCGCACGCCTTGCCTTCGCCTACGGCACCGCACACGTTTTCGGCCGGCAGCTGGGCAAATGGATGGCCACCCATTCCGTCTCCGGAGGCGCACTCACCGACGCCCTGATCTTCATGGCGGTGGTCATGATGCTCACCCGCACGGCCCTTCTCCAGGCCAAGGCCAGGGCGACACTGACCCACATCCAGCCGACCGAAGCCGCCCTTCCGGTGGAATGACATCCCGGGTTACGGCTCGCCGGCTTCGCCACGTACACGAACGACAGACCACCAGATCGACACGACGTCGAAGGAAATAACCCGCACCCTGGGCCCTACTGCCGGTCGTCGGCATGGCGGAGGCCGGCCGGGCGGGTCCACGGGATCAGCGCCGGGACGCGAGCGCGGTAGGCCTCGTACGAGGCGCCGAACTCACTCGCCATCAGGCCATCCTCGATCCGAACCCGGCGCAGCAGCCAGGGGACGGCGATCACCAGAAGAACGATCCAGATGCCGAAGCCGCAGGCCAGCATGCCGCCGGTGACCAGGCCGAGCAGACCGGTGTAGATGGGGTGTCGGACCAGCCCGTACGGTCCGTCGGTACGCAGCTGGTGGTGCTCCTGGAGCATCGGAACGCTGGCCCACATGGTGCCCAGAACCCAGCGGGCCCAGAGCAGCAGAGCGGTGGAGGCCAGGGCGATCAGGGCGCCCAGGAGCGCGAGCTCGGGCTGCCAGTACTGCAGATGGCGCCAGAAGGAATGCGGAAAGCGTCTCACCACCACGACGAACACGCCGACGCCCACCATGAGCAGCGCCCGGCGAGTCATGGCGCGACGCATGCCACGGACCCAGCCGCCCAGACCAGCCTGGCTCTTCACACCGAAATAGACGGCACCCAAAGTCCAGGCCACAACAAACGTCAGGACACAGGCGCCGATGAGCACGACGAGTACGGAATGAAGTGAGTGCATGGCCCAAGGCTGCTCCGCGTACGAAGTGCGTCACCACCACCCACAGACGGACTCGGAAGAGTCCACCCACAGGTGAAGCGCGCTGACACCGTCGGTTCGCCCGAGCGCGCGCAGCTCGCTGCGCAGGGCGTCGTCGCCTGAAACCGGGCCTTCCCAGCGTGCGGGCCTGGACATCGTCAGCCGGGGTACTGCGCAGGACGCGCCTCGCCACGGATCCAGTCGCCGCCGTCCCGGCGGATCTGACAGTCCCAGCCCATATCCCGCAGCCGGTCTTGCAACGCTTCGGGGTCCACGAAGTTCTTCACGATCCGGAACTTCCCGCCGTCTCGCAGCCGCCGTTCGACGATTTCGTCGGCGCCCGCGACGTAAGTCTCTTTCTCGCAGATATCGGCGTGCTCGTCGATGAACAACACGCGTCCATCCTCGGCCAGGAGACGCCGCGTCATCCGCCAGAACTGTTCGAACCGGGTCATCGGCACATGGGAAAGCCAGGCCGAGAAGAAGATCACATCAAACCGGTCGTCCGTCGTCCACGAAAATACGTCGGCGACCTCGAAAATGACGTTGCCGGACCTCACTCGATCACGAGCGATGGCCACTGCCTCGGGCGCCGCATCGATCGCCACGACCGTGTCAGCGGCGGCCACGAGCGCCTCTGTCCACAGCCCGGTTCCGCAGGCGATCTCCAACACTCGTCCGCTCGGACGCATCTGCGCGACCAGCCGCGCGATGCGCTCCCGAGCCGCCGCGACATCCCCGTACGCAGTCACGTCGTACTCGCTCGCACGGCGACGGTAATAGCCGACCTGATCGGCCAGAACGTCGTCCATCACGTACAGATCATCACGCGGCGGCGGCCGCGAGTCCAGCAGAAGCCCCGCCGGCCCGGCTCGTCACGACGGGGGCCACTGCGCGTTGACACGGCCATCCCGGCACCCCCGCGTGGTGTGGGCGTAGATCGTCCTCATGACCTGCTGGGCGTCTTTTTCTTATGAGAGATCGCATCCAATAGCGGCCTTGCAGCACCTCTCGGCAAGGAGCCCGCTGCTGCGGAAACTGACGATGAGCTACGAGACAAACGCGAAGCGCTGAACTTGTTGACACTCTGTCGAAGTAGGAGATTTCCGGCGAACTTGACCAAACCACCTATATGACTAGATGGTGGCACGATGCCGCGGGAGCCATCGATTCGTGTGCCTGCGGCGATCAGAGGACTCGAGGAGAGGAGAAGACCGAATGGTCTTCCTAGGAATCGTCCTGGCCGCCGCCGCCGTGGCAGTGGGCGTCGGCATCGTCACCGAGAACTCGTCATCCGCCTCGCTCAGCATCTTTGGCCATCATGTCCCCGGAGTACATACCGGCGCGCAGGTATTCATCGTCGGAGGGATCGTCTCGGCGTTCGTCGTCGTGGGCCTCGCGGTGTCGTTGCTCTCACTACTACGTTCCATGCGCGTCCGCCGCGAGCTCCACGACCTGCGGGATGAGCGCGAGGAGTCGATGTCGGCGCTGGTGACGAAAAATCAGCAGCTGGAGCGGGAGCTGGCCCGCACCCGCAGTGGTGCTGGAAGTGCTTCGGCGGCGGGCCAAGTGCCCGTCACCGCCCAGCAGGGTCGTGTCACGGAACCGGCCTCCCAGTTCTTCGACCAGTCCGTGTGACCCTGCGGCTCCTACGCGCAAGAACCTCCACATGCGACGGCTCTTGCGCGTAGGAGGCGGTGTCACTCCTCCGGTCGATGCGGTCATGATGGAGCCGTGGATCCCGGCGCCCTGTACTCCCTAGGCGAGGACGCGTATTTCTCCGGTCGGATGGATGAGGCCGATCGCCTTCTGAGCCAGGCGGCCGAGGCGGGTCATATCGACGCTGCCGTCCGTCTGGGACGCCTGTACGCCGAGGCCGGCCGTGAGAACGATGCCATCCGGTGGTATCGAGCGGCAGCAGACCAGGGCGCCACCGACGCGATGATCAACCTCGCGCTCCTCATCGAGGACGATGATCGCGACGCGGCCCTCCGCTGGACCCGTCGCGCGGTCGCCCTCAGCCCTGGTCTCATCGCCCGCTACAACCTCGGCATCTTCTTCGAAGAGGACGGCCTGTTGGAAGAAGCGGAGCGGTATTACCGGATGGCCGCCGAGGTGGACTACCCGGCGGCACGCAACCGCCTCGCCTGCCTGCTCAAGGAAACCGGACGCCGAGATGAGGCGGAACGGTGGTATCGCCGCGCACTGGACGAGCGAGCCGAGTCGTATGACGTCCCAGAAGACGACGACTTCGCGGCGAACACGAGCATCATGTACAACCTCGCAGTACTCCTCGAGGAGACCGGCCGGCCGCAGGAGGCGCTGGGTCTCTATCGCGATGCCGCGGCGAGGGGCGACGCCGAGGCCGCCCGGGACGTCACCCGGCTCGAGCGACCGTGAGAGCGCCCTTCGTGTAGGTCGGGGCCCGTGCCGTACGGCGGTGAAGCACAGGACGCGCCTCGTGGCCATCGATGGCCTCGATCGGGGTAAGAGGGGTGCGCTGTGGTCGTACGACGGGAGACGCTGTGGATCAGCCCAAGACCGCGTTCGTACTGGGCGGCGGCGGACTGCTGGGCGCCCATGAGGTCGGCATGCTGCGGGCGCTCGCCGAGGCGCGAATCCGGCCGGACCTGGTCGTCGGGACCTCGGTCGGCGCCTTCAACGGGGCGTTCGTGGCCTCGGACCCGGCGAAGGCCGTCGACCAGCTGACCAAGGCGTGGCAGGGCGACGGGGCGGGGTCGGTGTTCGCCGGCTCGTTCTTCAGCCGCGTGTCGACCCTGATCCGTTCCGGCACGCACCTGCACTCGGCGGAACTCCTCGCGACCGCGCTGGGCGCGCTGATCCCCGCCGACCGGATCGAGGACCTGGCCGTGCCGTTCCACTGTGTGGCCGCCAACGTCGAACGCGCCGAGGCGCGGTGGTTCACCCACGGCCCGCTCGTCCCGGCGGTGCTGGCCTCCTGCGCGGTCCCCGGTATTCTCCCGGCGGTCCGCATCGGCGACGAGCACTTCTACGACGGCGGCCTCGTGCACAGCATCCCCGTCGGCCGGGCCCTGCGGCAGGGGGCTCGGAGGGTGTACGTCCTGCAGGTCGGCCGGATCGAGGCCCCACTCACCGCGCCGACCAGGCCCTGGCAGGTGGGCCTGGTCGCCTTCGAGATCGCCCGGCGGCACCGGTTCGCGGAAGAGATGGCCGAACTGCCCGATGACGTCACCGTCCACGTCCTGCCCACCGGGTCGACCGGCCAGGGCGCGGGCCTGTCCCAGCTGCGCTACCGCGATGCCTCACAGGTCGAGTCGAACATCGAGCGGGCGTACGCGGCGAGCCGTGCGTACCTGTCGGACCAGTGATTCTGCCGTGCTCCCGCCGCGGTTCGTCAGGCGCGTCGTCCTCGCTCCGCTGCTGTTCGCGGTGACGATCGCGGCGGTGGCGGCCTCCCCGTTGTTACTGCTCATCGGCGCGGTGGCCTCGCGCGGCCGGCACCGGTTCCTGCGGATCGCGGTCATCTCGGAGCCGCTACGCGCGCAGTGGTGGCGCGTTCCGCGCGAAGCGATCCCCGAGGACGACCGGGAGCGGTGGCTCTTCGACTGGTGGCAGACGATCGACGCCTGGATCGCGGAGAACCGGCCGCAACCCACCGCCACGTAGCCGCCGGCGCGGGCCGAGCGGACCGGTACCGGAGCTTCAGTCGAGGAGGCGGCGGAGCAGTACGAGCGTTTGTGAGAGTTGCGTCCGCTCGGCGTCGTCGAGTCGGCCGGCGATCGCGTCCGTGAGGTTCTCGTGGCCGGCGTCCCGGCGTTCGGCCAGCAGGCGCTTGCCGTCGTCCGTGATGGCCAGGAGCTTTCGTCGCCGGTCGTCGGGGTCCGGGGTGCGCCGTACGAGTCCTCGGTCGACCAGGCCGGCCACGGAGACCGCGACCGACTGGTGAGTGATCTTGTCCAGCCGGGCCAGGTCGGCGACGGTGTGCGGGCCCTCGCGGTCGAGCCGTTTGAGGAGCGAGACCTGCGACAGCGTCACCTCACGAGCCGGCGATACCGCCCGGACCTGCCGGACCAGCGCGCCGACCAGGAACTGCAGCTCATCGGCGAGGGCCGCGGCGTCCGACCCGGTGGCCGCCTCTCCGCCGACGGCCACCGCTTCTTCATCCATGTTTGCCGCGTTCCGTCTCATATCCGCTAAAGTACAGGAAAACTGCGCAGTTCGGTTGCGTGTATCCGTGGGAGTGAGGCGCGTGGTGAGCGATGACGTCACTGGTCGGCTGAGGATCGGCGGGAGGGAGCGCGGCTTCACGATCCGGCTGCCCCGAGCAGTGCCGGATGACCGGCAGATGCCGCTCGCCCTCGTTCTGCACGGCAACAACCCGGACGCCGGCGGATGGATCATGCGCGAGTGGACCACCTTCGACGAGCAGGCCGACGCCTGGGGTCTGGCGGTCGCCTACCCGGACGGTTTCGAGGGGTGCTGGGCGGACGGCCGTGGTGTCACGACGTCCGACGAGGCCGGAGTGGACGACGTCGCCTTCCTCCGCGCGATCATCGACTGGTCGGCCGACCGGTACGACACAGCGCCGGATCGGGTCGTGGTGGCGGGGATCTCCAACGGCGCCTTCATGGCCCACCGGATGGCGACGGAGGCGAGCGACCGAGTGGCGGTGCTGGCGGCCGTCGCCGGCGGGCTGCCCGCGGCCCTGCGCGACCGTCGGCCGACGCACGCCGTGTCGGCGATGCTGATCCACGGCACGGCCGACCAGCTCACACCGATCGACGGTGGCTACTCCCGCCGCCGCGGACCGGGCGGCGAGCTGCGCGGTCGCATGCTCTCGCTGCAAGAGACGGCCGAGCACTGGCGCACCATCGACCGGTGCCCATCCGGACCGGGCGAGACGCACACCACCGAGCTCTCCAGCCGCACCACGACGGACGGTGGCGTCGGCGGCACCCAGGTCGTCGCCTGGACGGTGTACGGCGGCGGCCACACCTGGCCGGGTATGCCGACCCCGCCCGAGTGGGACGAGCCGGCCACCGAGGAGTTCGACGCGGCCGAGGAGATCTGCCGCTTCGCCCAGCCCCTGCTCGTCTCCGCCGACACCCGGCGGCTCTGACCGAAGGAGAAAACCATGGCAGTGATCGGCAAGATGCTGAAGAACCGGCGAGCCGGAGAGACGGGCCTCGCCTGGAACTCACCGAACCTGGCCGACGGGGACACGCTGACCCTGACCAGCCCGGACTTCGAGAACGAGGAGACGCTCCCGACCGTTCACGCCGCGAAGCGAATCGGCGGCAAGGACCTCTCACCGGCCTTGAACTGGTCCCCGGCACCTGAGTCCACCGGGCAGTTGCTGCTGGTCGTCGAGGATCCCGACGCGCCCACAGCCGCGCCGTTCGTCCACTGCGTCGCCCTGCTGGACCCCTCGGTGACCGGCCTCGCCCAAGGGGCGCTCGGCGCCGAGAACCCCGCCGACGGCGTGAGCCTGCTGCGTTCGGGCATGGGCCGCGGCTACCACGGCCCGGCGCCGATCAAAGGCCACGGCCCGCACCGGTACGTCTTCCAGCTCTTCGCTCTCGCCGAGCCGGTCACCGCGGCGTCGAGCGGCGCCGCCCTGGACTCCGCCAAGCCACGCGACGTTCTCGCGGCTGCGGGCGGCGTCCTCGCCCGTGGCCGTCTCGACGGTTTCTACGAACGCCCCTGAGCCGCAGGCAGGTGATCGTACGTTCGTTCGCCCGCCTCAGGACGCGTAGTTCGCGGCACGGTAGGGGGCGGCGAGCTGTCCGGCGATCCTGGCGTAAAGAGGGGCGAGCTCCGATTCGATCGCTTCGACCTCCTGCGAGGTAAGGGAGATCCTCGGTTCTGTCGGAGCGAACTCCCGCAACAGTGTGATGCGCAGGTGGGTCGGCGGGTGGCTGTGGTCGACACGGTGTTCGGCGGCGGCGGAGATGCGCCGACGACGTTCGAGTTCGAGGGCCGGGATCCGGGCGATGAGCTCGCGATGCTTCTTCCACAGGACGACCTTCTGGGGAAAGGCGGCCTGGAAGTGGACGGCGGGGAGCAACGCCTCTTCGACCGTCCGGACCTTGTCCAGGGCACCCGCTGCGGCTGCCGGAGAGGCGGCTACTGCGGCAAGCCGGTCGGCCAGGTACTCGGCTCGCTGACCCGCGCGCAAGGTCAGGAGAGAAAGAGCCAGATAGGTTCCGGCGACCGGCGGCCGCAGCAGCCACTTGGCGAGTCTCAGGGCCAAGCCCATGAGGGCAAAGAGCCCCGGCGCATGCGCCTCCCATTCCCGATCGCGTCGGAGCAGGACGTAGAGCCGTTCGAGGGTGTGCAGCGCCGTCCCGACGACCAGCAGGTGGCGACTGTCGCCATTGACGGCATGACCCATCTCATGGCTGAGCACGCTGATCCTCTCTTCGGGAGTCAGCGCGTTCCACAACGGTAGGCCGATGACGACGACTCGCCGACGCCGCAGCCCGACAGTCGCGCACGACGCGTTGAAGAGGCGGTCGACGGCGATGACATCGACCCGCCGTGCCCCCACCTCGTCGGCGACCCGGTCCATGAGCCGATACAGCTGTGGTGCATCCGTTCGCGCCAGCGGGAAGCTGCTCTTGGGGATGCGCCCGAAACGTGGGCGAATGAAAAAGGCGATGGCCAACAGCAGCAGGCTCAACAGAAAAGCGGGGAATACCGGGTACAGCAGGCCCACCGCCACCGCCGCGACGGCGATACCAATCGTGATTAAATGAATGCAGATCGCGACCGCGTAAGAGGTCACGCGGGCGATGTTCCATCCAGGCCGGAGGTTTTCACCTGAACGGACGTCGTCATAGAGCGATAGGACGAGAGCGGCCGACGCATCGTCCAAACGACGGCGAACAAGACCGCGCCGGGGCCGGCCGAAGTCATCGGTCAGGTTCCAGTCGCACTCCGGGCACCAGGTTCGGTACCCCTCATTCTCGGTCAGGGTCTGACTGCACTCCGGGCAGGTAACCGCCACGGACTCGGAAGACATGCCTGGGATCATGCCCTAGCTGGAAAGCCCGAGAAAGGACCTTGCCCGAACGGTGACCAGGTGCCTTTCTCGGGCTTCGTCTGTGCGACGGCTCGGTCACAGAGTGCGGCTGGTGGAGGACTGGAAAGCGCCTTGGGTCGGGAAGGTGACCTTGAAGTAGTAGCCGTGGTTCTTGGACACGGAGAACTGGAAGAAACCGTTCCGGCCGAGGGATCGCGGTCCGGTAGGAATGCCAGGTCTTTGAACCCCGAGCCCGGTAGTACAGGTGGACCTTCAGGCCGCGCAGATCGGAGAAGGAGGGGCCGCTGTACCAGTCGGTCACCTGACCGTTGAGGTAGCTCTTCGACGACCTGCGAGCGATGGACGCGGACCTGAAGTGGGTCTTGTCGGTGACGGTGCTGGTGACCGTACCGGCGCTCGTGGACGTCAGGGTGTCGGCCGACGCGCGCACGCGTGCCTGCCAATCGACGGTGCCGAGATGAATATCGACGACGTTACGGAATTGGCCGTTCGCGTCGGTCTGCGTGGCGTTGCCCTTGTGCCAGGTGGTGGAGCCCTTGGGCCGGTAGTAGAGGTCGACCCAGTCGTAGATCAGGCCGACCCAGGAATTGCCGTCCCAGCGCTCCACCGTGCCGGTGGCATACAGACCGGAGGAATAGGCATGATGCGCCTCGTCGTGGGACGGAACGCTGAAGCGAGCGACGCGCGTCTTGGACACACCGTCGATCCAGTTGTAGTCGGCTCTGGTGTAGTCCTGGAACCACCCACCCTGGTGGACGCCCTTCTGGGTGTCGGCGATACTCCAGTCACTGGTCCCACTCACCGGCTCGGTCAGGCTGAACCGGCCGTCGGCACCGCTGGTCGTCACGTAGGTGACGTTCGACTCGCTGGAGCTGGCCGGTTCCATCGTCAGAGTGAGCGGAGCACCCGGGAATGCCTCCCAGGCGCCGTTGACCTGGACCTGCATCGTGCCGGAGAAGGTGACCGGCGTTCCGGCCGGTACGGAGGCGGGCACCGGATCCAGCACGAGCCGGCTCGGCAGATGCGCGGCCTGCAGCAGTATGTCCGGACCCGAGCTGCTGCCGGGATCCAGGCCGGTGTCGCCCGGAAACGCCGCCGAGACATATCCACCACTCGGCAGCGTCGTGCTGATCGTGAAGCGCCCGTCGGATCCGGTCGTTCCGGTGGCCACCGTCGTGGTACTTGCGCCGGGTGGCCTGAACTTGATCCCCACCGGCTCGCCGGCCAGCGGGTCCTTGGTACGGACGTCGATGAGCTCGCCGGTGAAGGTCACCGGCTGCTGGTACGCCACCGTGGACGGCGAATCTCGCCGCTTTCCCGATTCGTGACGTCAATGCCGAGGCCGTCGCGACGTTCGGGGGCCGATCGCGGGGAGCGTGAGCTGCGGTTTTCCAGCCTGCACTACCTCGGGCGGGCAGGGCGCTGGAGCGAATTCGGGCAGGTGGCGGGAGCGACCCGGAGGGTCGTGCGGTGATGCCATGTTCTCGTTCGCAGACCGCCCCGCCCCCTGGAGGATCCGACCGATGAGCAGGTCGATCGCGCCGACGCCGCCCGCCACCGCAGTCCACACCCCAGAACCAGAACACCCACGCCGACGCGGCCCGTTCGGGATCGTCCAGCGGCATCCGCTGGTCGCGTTCTTCGTGCTGGCGTACGCGGCGAGCTGGCTGGCCTGGCTGCCGTACGTGCTGTCCGCGGACGGGCTCGGGGTGCTGCACTTCCGCTTCCCCGAGTTCCTGGGCAACACCCAGATCCCCGGCGTCCTCCCCGGCGCGTACCTCGGGCCGCTCGGCGCGGGACTGGTCGTCACGGCGATCACCGGCGGTCGGGAGGGGCTGCGGCACTGGCGGCGGCGGTTGTTCCGGCTGCGCGTGCGCTGGTACTGGTACCTGATCGTGCTGACCGGTGTCCCCGCCCTGCTGGTGGGCGGCACCCTCCTGATGCCCGGCGCCGTCCACGGCCTCCACACGCCTTCGGTCGCGGTCGCCGCCGCGTACCTGCCCCTGCTCCTCGTCCAGGTCCTGACCACCGGCATGGCCGAGGAGCCCGGCTGGCGCGACGTCGCCCTTCCGCTGATCCAGCGCCGTCACGGAGCGGCCCGCGGCACCCTGATCCTCGGCGTCGTCTGGGCCTTCTGGCACCTGCCGCTGTTCTTCACGAGCTGGTCGCTCGCCGGCACCCGGGCCGACACGGCCCACTGGTGGCTCACGGTCGGCACCTTCGTCGCGATGTGCGTGGCGATCAGCTACCTCATCACCTGGGTGTTCAACCACACCGATGAGAGCCTGCCCGTCGCCCTGCTCCTGCACGCGAGCAACAACACCGTCGCCAGCCTCCTCCTGCCGGAACTGTTCAAGGGCACGCAGGAGTCGTGGATACTCACCGCCGGCGGCATCGCCTACGGCGCCGCCGCCGCGATAATCCTCATCGCCACCCGCGGCCGTCTCGGGTACCGCGGCCCCCGCGACTGACGTCGAAGACACGCCAGGGCTCCACCGGAGACGTCTCCGGTGGAGCCTTGGCGTACGTGAGCCGGCCCGTTGAAAGCGGAGTCGGGCGCCGAAGATCTTTTCTCCGGGCGTGCGGTGAATTACCGTCTTGGCACCCACGAGCCAGGAGTCCGCACGATGCGCAACTCGGTACGCACCGCCCTCGCCGCAGCCGCGGCCACGCTCGGCGTGGCCGCGTGGTCGGCGGCCCTGCCGGCCAACGCCGAACCCGCCCCTCGAGGCGGAGCCCTGCACTCGCTCCGCAGCCCGAACGAGAACTTCTACTTCGTGATGGCCGACCGCTTCAAGAACGGTGACACGGCCAACGACACCGGCGGTCTCGGGAACGACCGGCTGGTCTCCGGGTTCGACCCCACCAACAAGGGCTTCTACAACGGCGGCGACCTCAAGGGGGTCGCGTCGAAGCTCGACTACATCCAGGGGCTCGGGACCAACGCGATCTGGCTCACCCCCAGCTTCAAGAACAAGGCCGTTCAACTCGAGGACGGCCCATCGGCGGGTTACCACGGTTACTGGGTCACCGACTTCACGCAGATCGACCCGCACCTCGGCACGAACGCCGACCTCGCGGCGCTGATCAAGGCCGCGCACGCGCGCGGCATGAAGGTCTACTTCGACATCATCACCAACCACACCGCCGACGTGATCGGCTACAAGCAGGGGGCGCGCACCGCGTACGTCTCCAAGGACCAGAAGCCGTACCGCACCGCCGACGGCAAGCCGTTCGACGACCGCGACTACGCGGGCACGTCGACCTTCCCGAAGCTGGACCCGAACACCTCGTTCCCGTACACGCCCGTGCTCGACGAGAGCGAGAAGCACCTCAAGAAGCCGGACTGGCTCAACGACGTGACGCTGTACCACAATCGCGGCAACACGACGTTCACCGGCGAGGACTCGCAGTACGGCGACTTCTTCGGGCTCGACGACCTGATGACCGAGAACCCGCGCGTCGTGCGCGGATTCATGGACGTCTACGAGACCTGGATCAAGGACTTCGGGATCGACGGCTTCCGCATCGACACGATGAAGCACGTCAACGACGAGTTCTGGCAGACGTTCGGGCCGGGACTCGTGCGGTACGCGCGGGCGCACGGGAAGCCGGACTTCTTCATGTTCGGTGAGGTGGCCCTCGACGGCAGCGACGCGGCGGCGAAGAGCCTCACCTCGCACTACACGACGCACGACAGGATGCAGGCGGTCCTGGACTTCCCGTTCCAGAGCGCCGCGCGCGACTTCGCGTCACGGAGCCGAGGGAACACCGCGCTGGCGACGTTCTTCCAGAACGACGACTGGTACACCGACGCGGACTCCAACGTCTACGAGCTGCCGACGTTCCTCGGCAACCACGACATGGGGCGCATCGGCTATTTCCTCAAGAGCGACAATCCGAACGCCCAGGACGCGCAGCTGGTCGCCCGGGACCGGCTCGCGCACGAGCTGATGTACTTCTCGCGCGGCAACCCGGTCGTCTACTACGGCGACGAGCAGGGCTTCACGGGCACGGGCGGGGACCAGCTGGCGCGGCAGACGATGTTCGCCAGCAAGGTGCCGGAATACCTCAAGGACGACCTGCTCGGGACCGACTCGACGCACGCGGTCGACAACTTCAACCCCGGCCACCCGCTCTACCGTACGATCCGGGAGCTCGCCGCGGTCACGAAGCAGCACGCCGCCCTGCGGAGCGGCGCGGAGCAGGTGCGCTATGCCTCCGACGGTCCCGGGATCTTCGCGTTCTCCCGCGTCGACCGGAAGCAGCAGCGGGAGTACGTCGTCGCGCTGAACAACGACACCACGGCGCGGTCGGCCGCCATCCCGACATACGTCGCCGACGGCGGCTTCACGAAGGTGTACGGCACCGGGGCGGCCACGCTGCGCAGTAAGGGCGACCGGACCCTCGACGTGACCGTGCCGCCGCTGTCCGCGGTGGTGTACCTCGCGGACGGCCGGATCCCCGCGTCCAAGGCCGCCCCGGCGATCCGGCTCGACGCGCCCGCGCCCACGGACGTGTCCCACGGCCGCATGCGCGTCGGCGCGAACGTCGCCGGCTCCTCGTTCGCCGAGGTGACGTTCCAGGCCAAGGTCGGGAATGGCCCGTGGCAGTCGATCGGCACCGACGACAACGCGCCGTACCAGGTGTTCCACGACACCAGCGGCTTCCGGACCGGCACCCCGCTGCGTTACCGCGCCGTCGTCCTGGACAACGCCGGTCACACCCGGTGGAGCGACGTACGGTCGACGGCCGTGCCGGCGCCGTCGGTCACCGTGACCGCCCCGAAGGACGGCGGCACCGTGACCGGCATCGACCCGGTGACCGTCCAGGCGAGCATCGACCCGGAGCGGGCGACGCAGTCGGTACGGTTCCAGCGCAGCGTCGGCGGCGGCGCGTGGGCGGACCTGGGCACGGACACGTCCTCTCCGGACTACGTCGTCACCGACGACGTCGCGAAGCTGCCGCTGGGCACGCAGGTCCGGTACCGCGCCATCCTGCTCGAACCCGGCTCGCGCCCCGTCGTCACGAGCGCGCCGGTCACGGTGACGACCGCCGAGCCCAAGCCGGCGCGGGACCACGTGACGGTGGCCGGGTCGCTGCAGTCGGAGATCGGTTGCGGCGGCGACTGGGATCCGGCCTGCGCGAGCAGCCGGCTGGCCTTCGACACGACCGACGGCCAGTGGCACGGCACGTTCACCCTGCCCGCCGGCGACTACGAGTGGAAGATCGCGATCAACGACTCGTGGACCGAGAACTACGGCGTGGGCGGGGCCGCGGGCGGTGAGAATCTAAAACTCAGCGTGCCGGCGGGCGGTGCCAAGTACCGGTTCACCTGGAACCAGGTCACCCACGTCCCCGCTGTCGAGAAGGTCTCCTAGCCGGTCTCGGCCCGTGTCGCTCGCTCCGGGAGCGAGCGACACGGGCCCCGGCCGGCGGCGAGTGTCAGGCGGCGGTGTCCAGGAGGGACTCGGCGATCGCCGTACGGGCGTAGAGGACCGAGCGGCCGGCGCGGTGGGAGCTGACCATGCCCGCGTCGCGCAGCGCGGTCAGGTGCTGGGACACCCCGGCCGCGGACATGCCGGTGCGACGGGCGAGCTCGGTCGTGGAGGCCGGCGCCGCCAGCTCGACCAGCAGGAGCGTACGGGAGCGGCCGAGGACGGCGGCGATCGCGTCGGCGTGTCGAACCGGGCGGCGTTCCCACAGCGTGCCGATCCCCCGGGCGGGGTAGGCGAGCTGCGGCGGCTCCGGCGGACGCGACCAGGTCAACACGTGCTCCGCGAACACGGACGGGACCAGGACCAGCCCCGGCCCGGCGGCCTCCCGCGAGACGGCACAGTGCCGGCGGACCAGCCGGAGGGTGTTGTCGTCCCACCGCAGCGTCGCGTGCAGGTCGTTGAACAGGTGACCGGTGCCGCGCTCGGCGACCTGCCGGGCGCGGTGGAACACGTCGGCGTCCAGCACGGCCCGGATCCTCGCCCAGTACGGGGCGAGGGCGAGCTCCCAGTAGGTCTCGATCTCCGCGCAGACCTGGGCGAGGCGGTCCTCTGGATCCGCGCGCAGGGCCGCGCGGCGCGGGTCGTCGGCCGCGAAGTGGTCGACGTCGCGCCGGACGTACTCGGCCGGAGTGGCGCGGATGACGGCCAGCTCGGTTTCGAGGTCAGGTGTCGGCTCGACGGGCGGCGGGGTGAGGAAGTCGGCGAGGTACCCCTGGGCCGGGATCAGCCGGGCGAGCCAGCCGTCGTCGAGCCCGGCGGCGGCCACCCGCGGTCGTACCTGCTCCAGCCAGGAGCGATGCACCGGATGCGAGGAGCCGGCGATCAGGAGCCGGAAGCTGCTGACGACCTCCCACATCGGGGAGATGGCGAGCCGGGTGAGTGCCAGGTCGTCCGCGGAGAAGGCCAGTTCGGACAGCATGGGCGCTCCCTGGATTCGGCCATGGCTTAATCAATGGCCGTGAGTCTACGGCAGCCGCAGGATTTCGGTCATGCTCTCCACCTTCAGCGGGCTGCCCCGTACCGCCTGGATCATCTTCGCCGGGACCATCGTGAACCGGATCGGCTACGTCGTGACGCCGTTCCTCGTGTTCTATCTGGGGTCGCGCGGCGTCTCCACGCAGCAGGTGCCGTACGTGCTCGGCGCGCTGGGTGCGGGCAACCTGATCGGGCCGGCGGTCGGCGGGCTGCTCGCCGACCGCATCGGGCGGCGCCCCACGATCCTGGCCGGGCTGCTCGGTACCGCCACCGCCCAGGGGCTGCTGTACGCCGCCCCGAACGTCCTCTCGCTGGCCTTCGCGGCCGTGCTCCTCAGCGCGGCGGGCAGCATGGTCAGCCCGGCCACCGGGGCCCTGATGACCGACGCGGTGCCGGTCGACGGGCGCCGCAGGGCGTTCTCGCTGTTCCACTGGGGCGTCAACATCGGCACCGCGGTGGCCGGCATCCTCGGCGGGTTCCTCGCCGCGCACGGCTATTGGCTGTTGTTCCTCGTCGACGCCACGACCTCGCTGGCGTTCGCCGGCATCGCGGTGACGCTGCTGCCCGGTGGGCGCGGCAGAGCGACCCGATCCGCCGCTTCCACGAGCGGAGCGGGGTACGGCGTGGTGCTGCGGGATCCGCTGATGCGGGCGTTGCTCCCGCTGTTCGGGATCGGGCTGATGATCTACTCGCTCACCGAGGTGGCCCTGCCGCTGGCGATCCGTGACGACGGGCTGTCGACCGCCACGCTCGGCGTGATGGCGACGCTCAACGCCGTCCTGGTGGTGGTCCTGCAGCCGGTGGCCCTGCACGTGCTGTCGCGGTTCGCGCAGGTGCCGGTGTTCGTGGCCGGCAGCGTGCTGGTCGCGGTGGGCATCGCCCTGACGGGGGTCGCCCACAGCCCCTGGGCGTACGCGGGGACGGTCGTGCTGTGGTCGGCCGGCGAGGCGGCGGTCGGCGGCGTCGCCGGCGCGATCGTGGCGAGCCTCGCGCCGGAGGACGCCCGCGGCCGCTACCAGGGCGCCTTCCAGTGGACCTGGGGCATCGCCCGGTTCACCGCCCTCTCCGTGGGCACGGGCGTCTACGCGTCGGCCGGGCCGGCCGTGGTGTGGTGGTTCAGTGCGCTCGCCGGCACCGCGGCGGCCCTGGGGGTCGGAGCCCTGGCTCCGAAGATCGCCCGTCGTCAGGCCGCGCCGGTGCCGGTGGCACCGCCGACGGCCGAACTCCACCCCGAGCCCGCGTCGGTCTAGTCACCACGTCGGACCGGAATGACGTGCCCGTACTCGACGACGGTGCCGTCGGCCCGCAGGGCGAGCACGAAGTCGTTGCCCGAAGAGATGGCCGTGATGCCCCGCAGCCCGCGCGGCGGGCTCGCCTGGCCGAACTCGTCCCGGCCCCAGCCGACGACGGTGCCGTCCCACCGCACCGCGCTCACGAACCCGGCGCTGGCGGAGACGTCCCGGATCCCGAAGACCCGGCGGGCGGAGGTGACCTGGCGGAACTCGTCGCCTCCCCACGCCGCGACGGTGCCGTCCGTCCGGAGGGCGACGGCGAAGTCGCTGCCGGTGCTGATCGCGGTGATGCCGCGCAGGAAGCGCGTCAGACTGGACTTTCCGAACTCGTCGTGGCCGAACCCGACCACGGTGCCGTCGCTGCGCAGCGCGAGGCCGAAGTCGCCACCGGCGGAGACGGCGGTGATCCCCGTGAGGCGTTGGGCCGAGCTGACCTTCCGGAACTCATCACTGCCCCAGCCGACGACGGTGCCGTCCCACTTCACCGCCAGAGCGAAGTCGCCACCGGCCGAGATCCCCCGGACGCCGCGCAGCCAGCGCGGCGGGCTCGCCTGACCGAACTCATCACGCCCCCAGCCGACGACCGTGCCGTCCGTACGCAACGCGAGGGCGAAGTCGTTCCCCGCGGAGATCGCCATGATGCCGCGCAGCCGACGCGCGAAGCTGACCTGCCCGAAGTTGTCCCTCCCCCAACTGGCGACCGTGCCGTCCGTGCGCAGCGCCAGCGCGAAGTCGACGCCCGCGGAGACCGCGGTGATGCCGTGGACCCGGACGGGCTGGATCGGCATCGGCCGGCCGGGAAGCGACGGCCCGGCCGACGCCGGACCAGGGGCGGCACAGGTCAGCAGGGTCACGGCCGCGGCCACCGCGCGCAGCACCGCACGCCGCCGTGGCGTTCGCGTTCTCGGCCACATGACGATCAGGCCCCCTACGAGATCGGCCGCACGATGGATGCGACGGCCGGCGGATGAAAACTCCATGCTCTCGTGAGAGCACCGAGAGCAACGATCGATTCCGGTCACGACAACGTCAGCAACCGGAAAGGGAACGTCGTGAGTCGACCCGCCCACCGGCGAAAGGTCCGTCTCATCCCCGCTTGTCGCGAGGATCGTCCGTCGTCAGGCCCCGCCGTCGCCTGCCGCCGCGGCGGCCGCGTCTCACGTGCCCGAGATCACGACCGAGCCGTCCCCCGCACGGCGAGGCAGCACGACGTGGCCGAACTCGACGACGGTGCCGTCGGCCCGCAGGGCGAGCGCGAAGTCGTTGCCCGTGGAGATCGCGGTGATGCCGCGCAGCCAGCGCGGCGGACTCGCCTGACCGAACTCGTCGTTACCCCAGCCGACCACGGTGCCGTCCCAGCGCACCGCGTCGACGAACGCGGCGCTGGCGGAGACCCCCCGGATCCCGAAGACCCGCCGGGCGAGGGTGACCTGGCGGAAATCGTCGCTGCCCCAGCCCACGAGAGTGCCGTCAGCCAGGAGGGCGAGGCCGAAGTTGGTGCCCTTGGTGATGGCGATGGCTCCGCGCACGAAACGCGCCAGGCTGGATTTACCGAACGCGTCGCTGCCGACGCCGACCACGGTGCCGTCGGTGCGCAGCGCGAGGCCGAAGTCTCCGCCGGCGGTCACGGCGGTGATTCCGGAGAGACGGTTCGCCGAGCTCACCTTCCGGAAGGTGTCGCTACCCCACGCCACCACGGTGCCGTCCCACTTGACCGCCATGGACCAGTCGCCGCCGGCCGAGATCCCCCGGACGCCGCGCAGCCAGCGCGGCGGGCTCGCCTGACCGAACTCATCACGCCCCCAGCCGACGACGGTGCCGTCCGTACGCAACGCGAGGGCGAAGTCGTTCCCCGCGGAGATCGCCGTGATGCCGCGCAACCGGCGCGCGAAGCTGACCTGCCCGAAGTTGTCCCTGCCCCAACTGGCGAGCGTGCCGTCGGTGCGCAGCGCCAGCGCGAAGTCGACGCCGGCGGAGATCGCGGTGATGCCGTGGACCCGGACGGGCGGGATCGGCATCGGCCGATCCGGGAGTGACGGCCCGGCCAACGCCGAGCCGGGGGCGGCACAGGTCAGCAGGGTCACGGCCGCGACCACCGCACGCCGCCCTGGTGTCCATGTTCTCGGCCACATGACGATCAGGCTCCTACGAGACCGGCCGCATGGTGGATGCGACGGATGACAGATCCGCACCCAATGCTCTCGTGCGATCACCGAGAGACACGATCGATTCCGGTCACGACAACGTCAGCAGCCGGAAAGGGAATGTCGGGCAGCCCCGCGACCCACCGGGCGAAAGGTCCGTCTCGTCCCTGCTTGTCGGCGATCTCATTAAGATCATCTTTGTCATGATCACGCCGTCTCGTCTGACGGCGCTGTTGCCCCCCACTTCCAGGAGACGTACGGGTGCGAAGAATGACGGCGGCGCTGGCCGCCCTGATCGCCGGTGCCACGGCCATGGTCGCCGCCCCCGCGACCGCCGGCGCGGCCTCGAAGCCGGCGAGCCTGTCGTGGCACGACTGCGGCGGCACGCAGAAATCCGACTGCACGACGATCAAGGTGCCCGTCGACTGGGCGAAGCCGAAGGGCGCGACGTTCGACCTGGCGGTCGGCCGGCTGCCCGCCCTCGACCCGAAACACCGGATCGGCATCCTGCTCGTCAACCCCGGCGGGCCGGGCGTCTCCGGCATCGACTCGTACATCATCGGCCGGGGCATCACGGACGACAGCGTCCTGCGGCAGCGGTTCGACATCGTCAGCTGGGACCCGCGTGGCGTCTCGCGCAGCCACCCGGTCCAGTGCAGCCAGGACCTGCTCGACAAGGCGCCGACCGACTTCCCGAGCACGCAGGCCGAGTACAAGAGCCTGCTGGCGTACAACGCGAAACTCGGTGCCGACTGCCGCGCCAACACCGGACCGCTGTTCGACCACGTCGACACGGTCAGCACCATCCGGGACATGGACGCCATCCGCGCGGCGCTCGGCGAGAAGAAGATCAGTTACTTCGGAGGGTCGTACGGGACACAGATCGGCCAGCAGTACGCCGAGCTGTTCCCCAGCCGCATCCGCGCGATGACGATCGACTCCAACATGGACCACAGCATCACGTCGGCGTACCGGTACCTGGAGACCGCGACGCGTGACTTCGAGTCGTCGTTCAACTCCTTCGCCGACTGGTGCGCCCGTACGAGCGGCTGCGCGCTGCACGGCCAGAACGTCCGGGCCGTGTGGGACGGCCTGTACGCCAAGGCCGAGAAGGGCACGCTGACCGACCCGTCGAACGGCAAGGCGATCGATGCCAACGGGCTGCGCGAGATCGCGTTCAGCCCGATGTACCGGCCGGGCGAGCGCTGGGCGGCACTGGCCACGAAGCTGGCGTCCCTCGCGAACGGCAAGGCCACCGCCCGTACGCTCTCCTCGCCGGCCCGGCCCGCCCACGCGGACCTGGGCGAGAACTCCTACCAGGCCATCTGGTGCCAGGACTGGAAGTGGCAGGTGAGCGGCTTCACCGAGCTGCAGCGCTACCGGAAGAACCTGGCGAAGATCGCGCCGCACACGCGCATGTCGCAGTTCTGGAGCGACATCACGAGCTGCCTCGGCTGGCCGTCGAAGGTGACGAACCCGCAGCACCGCCTGTCGGTCAAGGCCGGGACGTCCATCCTGGTCACGGCGAGCAAGTACGACGTGGCCACGCCGCACGTGTGGAGCACGACGGTGGCGAAGCAGATCCCGAGTGCCCGGCTCCTGCAGTACGACGGGGTCGGACACGGCGACTACCGCAACAGCCCCTGCGCGAAGGGCTACATCGAGACGTACCTGACCTCGCTGAAGCTCCCCGCCGCAGGCACGCACTGCGCGGCCGTCTGGCCCACCGGCACCACGCCGACGACGAAGGCCGCCGAGGAGCCCTCGCGGCCGGTCCACTCGTAACACGAGGCATCGATGAGAGACCCCGGCCGGACGCCGCCCGGGGTCTCGTCGCATCCGAGGACGGCTCTTGGACGAGAGCGGCTCTCACCCAAAGACGGCCCTCCTTGGTCGTCGCGCGTGGCGGGCCGAGCCCTGGTCGTCGCCCACGGCGGACCGGGCCTCATCATCACCCGTGGCGGACCGGACCTCATCATCGCCCGCGGCGGATCAGGCGTGGTCGTCGCCCGCGATCGAGGCTCTCGCCTCGGGGCCGGCGCCCTCGCGGAGCGGGTCGGCCGGGTGCCGGCCCTCGCCTCGCCGCCACGCCTCGAACACCGCCGTGGTGGCCAGCACGATCGCGACGCCGAGGATCCAGCCGGCGACGACGTCGCTGACGTAGTGCACGCCGAGCAGCACGCGGCACATCCCGGAGACCACGCTGAGCACCGCGGCGGCCGTCCAGGCGACCGCACGCCAGACGCCGCGCAGGACCGGCAGCACGATGAGCACGATCGTCGCGGTGCCCACCACCGTCATCAGCGCGTGCCCCGACGGGAACGACGCCCCGCCGGCGTGCGCGATCGGGCTGAGCAGCGTGGGACGCGGCCGCCCGACGGCCGTCTTGAGCCCCGCGGACAGTACACCGGCCACCAGCACGTTCACGACGGCCAACGCGGCGAGACGTCGCGCGCCCCGGAAGAGCAGCCATGCCGCCAGCGCCAGGACGATCACGCGGAACACCCAGGGGTGGAAGACGTACGCGGTGGCCCGCAACGGCCCGGCCAGCGCCCGGTGCCGCAGGACGAAGGTGTTCGTGTCGACGGTGGCGACATCGTCGAGGTGCCGCAGCGGCGCCCACCGGGCGTTCACCAGGGCCAGCAGGACGACGAAGGGCACCGCGACGAGGAAGACGGCGGCGCAGGCCAGCGTCAGCCGCAGGCCGAGCCGCCCGTCAGGGCTGAACCGTCGGCGCGTCCACCGGCGCACACTTTCCGGCCACATGTCCGAGCCCTACCCTCCGGTCTCCCGCCGTACCGCGGCACTCGGTCCTCCTGAAGAGCAACGTACGGCGCGGCCTCGGCGTCGCCCGCCGACGAGCCGTCACGCTCGGCCCCGCCCGGCGGAAGGTATACAGGGCCAGCGCCCGGCCAGGACACGAAGCGTACGGGGACGACGCTCGGTCAGGACACGAAGCGCACAGGGCCAGCGCCCGGCCAGGGCACGGAGCGTACGGAGACGACGCTCGGTCAGGACGCGCAGCGTACGGTGCAGGCTCAGCGCGGTCCGGTGTCGACCCGAGACGTACGGCCGGCGTGGTGCCGTCCGGCGGCGGGGGTTCCTACATCCTCCAGGCCGCGCCGGATGCGCGGCAGATCGAGGAAGCCGGAGACCAGCAGCGCGGCGCTCACCGCCGCCAGGCACCCGCCGACGACGTCGAGCAGGTAGTGGACGCCGAGGTACATGCGGGCGATCGCCACGACGCCCGCGAAGATCACTCCGGCCACCATCGCCACGGGCCGCAGTCCGCCGCGCACGAGCATGCCCAGCAGCAGCGCCGCGGCGGCGGCGACGGTGGTGTGCCCGCTCGGAAAGCTCATCGCGTTGTCCGGCGGGATGAGCCACAACCGCCTCGGCGGCCGGTGCTCGGCGACCAGGGTCTTCACCGCGAAGGCGATCGCCAACGCCCCGACCATCACGCAGGCGGTCAGCAGCGCGTCGCGGCGACGCCGGAGCAGCCACAGCACCGCGGGCACGACGACCGCGGCGACGAGACCCACCTCCGCCTGAGCGGCGAGTGTGGCCGCCTTGGCGACCAGGGTGAAGAGTGGCGTTCGCAGCGTGGCGAGATGCTCGTCGAGCCGGATGTCGGCGCGGGTCGAGGTGGACGTCTTCGCGATCAGGCCCAAGGCGGCCACGGCCACCAGGAGCAGGACGCCACCCGTGATCTTCCCCCGGCTCGACACACCCCGTCCTTCCATCCGCTTCGCGGCGTTCACCGCGCCTTCATGATCAAGACACGTTATCGCCGCGGTCGGCGCGGTGTGCGGTAGACGCGGCACACGGCGCGACTGATCGACGGCATGCGCGGCGGGCTCGGCGTTCAGAAGGGATTCATAGATTCCTCTCAGCGAATGTGGCGGCATCGCCAATACGTTCACCGGCCATGACCGAAACGGCGCTGTCCGAGTCCGACGCCACCGCGGGACCACCCGCGCGGCCGTTCTTCCGCTCGGACCCCTCTGTCCTCCTGTTGGTGGCGACCATCGTGGTGGCGGTCGCCGCCGCCCCGATCGAGCTGTCGACCGCCTTCGGGCTGCCCGCCCACGCGCTGCTCCTGCACATCCCCGTGGTGCTCGTCCCCATCCTGGCGGGCGTCGTGATCGCCCTCGCGGTCCGCCCGGTCTGGCGGGTGCGGTACGGGCTCGCGGCGGGGGTCTTCGCCATCGTGACGATGGCGGCGACCATCCTCACCGCCGGCGCCGGCGAGAAGCTGCGCGACGAGCGGATGGCGCGGATGAAGCAGCTCGGCGGCGGCGCCGCTCGCGCGCCCCAGGGCGGCGGTGCACCCCAGGGCGGTGGCGGCGAGGCCTCGCTGCTGGAGCGGCACGCGGACCTCGGCGGGGAGCTGCGCATGCTCGTGCCCCTGCTCACCCTCGTGCTGGTCGCCCTGGTCATCCTCGCGCGGTACCGCGCGGTCACGTCGGAGGGCCTCCTGGCCCGCCCCGCGATCGGCACCGTGGTGGCGGCCGTCGCCGTCGTGCTGGCGATCGTGTCCGCGATCTGGGTGGTGCGCACCGGCCACCTCGGCGCGGAGATGACCTGGCACGGCGGTGACGCGCGGCCCGCGGGAGGAGCGCCCCGTCCCGGGTCGTGACCTCCGGAGATCGAACGCCGAGGACCGGGCCGCACCGACCGGCCCGGTCCTCGGCGCGTCAGCGCCCGGATCGCGAGCGCGGTACGAGCGGTGTGCCCAAGGGCCTGTCTCGAAGTCCGCTGTCCTACTGCGCGGCGACTTCGAGACAGGCCCTAGCCGCGCCGACACCTCTGCGTCGCCACGTGTGTAGACCCGTGACGACAGTGGCAACATAGAGTCATCGATTGACCACTCTTGGTAATTGATTGGAGCCGGGTTGGCCCGGAGGCGGCGAGCGGGGGACGGTGCGCTCCGGACGGCACGCGTGGCGGCCGTCATCCTGTGGGCGCTCACCGTGACCGTCGTCCTCCTCCTGCACGGCACGTCTCCGCACGGCGTTCACTCGGGGGGCGCGCTCGTGTCCCTCCGGGCCGATCGGCCGGCTCTCGGCCTCTGCCAGGTCGCCCGGTCGGCGCATCACCTGCGCTCCGACCCCGGCGACGGAGGCCGGCCCGTTCCGTGGGGCCACTGCGACGCCACCCTGCACCGCCTGCCCGCGCCACCCTCCGGCCACGGTGACCAGACGCCCCGAGGCTGCTCCGGGCCGTTCACCGAGGCGAACCCGGCCGCGCGGTCGGCCGCGCCCCACCGGATCGCGCGGTCGGCCCGGCTCGTCACCGATGCCGCACCGGCCCGCCTGCAGGTCTTCCGCTGCTGATCGGCGGTCCTCCCGTACACGCGCGACGACGGCCGATCGCCGGTCGCGCGCGACGGGAGCTCCGGTCACCTCACCCGTCATCAGCGCGAAGGACACACCGTGCAGTCACTGATCGACCATGCCCGCAGTTTCCACCAGCAGGTCGCCACGCGGCGGGGACCGTTCTCCCCGCCACAGCCCGGCAGCAGGCCGCAGGCGATCTTCGTCTCCTGCTCCGACGCCCGCGTGGTCCCGGCGCTGCTGACCGGCTCCACCCCGGGGGACCTGTTCGAGCTCCGGACGGCGGGGAACGTCATCCCGCCCCACCGGCTGGGGCGGCTGACCGCGGAGGCGGCCACCCTCGAGTACGCCGTGGTGGTCCTCGGCATCCCGGACCTCATCGTGTGCGGCCACACCCGGTGCGGCGCGGTGCGCGGCCGTACCAGTGGTCGAGTCCTCCGCCAGGCCCCGACCACGCGATTCTGGCTGTTGCACACGCACCGGTGGCGCGGGATCCCCGAACGGGCCCAGGAGGATCCGGGGCGTTCCCACCTCGTCGCCCAACTGGACAAGCTCCGGCGCTATCCGTGGGTGGCGCGGCGCCTGACCAACGGCACCCTGCGACTGCACGGCTGGTTCTTCGACGTCGAGACCGGCGCGGTGTGGCGGCACGCTCCGGACACGGGCACCTTCGTGCCCCTGTGATCCGGGGGCCGCGCGCTCACTCCCTTCCACCTCAGCGGCGTTCGCGCCACCCGAGGGTATGCTCGTAGCGTAACGGATCAGTTACGGAGAGACGCCATCGGTGGACTCGGCTCCCGCCCGGCCGTCCGGCTCGCCGGGGAAGGGCCGGGCAGCCCGGGGCCCACCGCGCCGGTGGGCCCCGGCCGCCGACGGTCGGGGCCCGTCGGGGGGCGGGCGGGGGGTGCCATGTTCGGGATCCACAACTCGGTGACGACGGCGACGCGGCGTCCACTGCTGCGCCGGCTGGCCGCCCACGAGTCGCCGCTGCGCCGGATCGACTGGGTGCTGGTCAGCGCCGTGGTCATGCTGACGTTGATCGGCACGCTCCTGGTGTGGTCGGCGACCCGCCCGGCCCTGCTGAGCGCCGGCCGCGACCCGCAGAGCTTCCTGAAGAAGCACCTGCTGACGGTGGCGATCGGCCTGGGGCTGGCCGCGCTGGTCGCGGCGCTGGACTACCGGCTCGTCCGCGCGTACGCCCCGATCCTCTACGGCCTGTCCTGCATCGGGCTGATCCTCGTCCTGACCCCGCTCGGCTCGACGATCAAGGGGCATCACTCCTGGATCGAGTTGGGCGGCGGGTTCCAGCTCCAGCCGTCGGAGTTCGCCAAGGTCGGGCTCGTGGTGGTGCTCGCCGTGCTGCTCGGGGAGCCGCGCGACGCCCAGACCGCGCCCGACACGCGCGACATCGTGGCGGCCCTCGCCCTCGCCGGGCTGCTCGCCGCGTTGATCATGATGCAGCCGGACCTCGGGACGACCATGGTCCTCGCCGTCGTCGTCCTGGCGATGGTGGCGGTGTCGGGGGCGCCCAAGCGCTGGCTGCTGGCCTTGGTCGGCGGAGCCGTGGGCGGCGGGATCGCCGCGTGGCGGTTCCACCTGCTCAAGCCGTACCAGATCAACCGGTTCATCGCCTTCGCCGACCCGGCCGCCGACCCCAAGGGCGCCGGTTACAACGCCGCGCAGGCCCGGATCGCCGTCGGTTCGGGCGGGCTGACCGGTCAGGGGCTGTTCCGAGGGCAGCAGACCGGCGGCCACTTCGTCCCCGAGCAGCACACGGACTTCATCTTCACGGTCGCCGGCGAAGAACTCGGTTTCCTGGGCTCGGCGCTGATCGTCGTCCTCGTCGGCGTCGTGCTCTGGCGCGGCCTGCGCATCGCCGCCCTGTGCGCGAACGGCTTCGGGATGCTCGTCGCGACCGGCGTCGTGTCCTGGCTGGCGTTCCAGACCTTCGAGAACATCGGCATGACGATCGGCATCATGCCGATCACGGGAGTGCCCCTCCCGTACATCTCCTACGGCGGGTCGGCGACACTCGCCAACATGATCGCCTTCGGCCTGCTCGAGGCCGTGCACCTGCGACAGCGGCGGTTCGGCTGACCCACGCCGTACGGCCCTGCCCTCCGCGGAGACCAGGGCCGTGGCCGGTGTCCTAGCGGGCGTTCTTCCAGAAGGCGCACTGGTGCTCGGTGGCGTCGTCGACCCCGCCGATGCGGGCCGGTGCCAGCGTCTGGACGTGACGGGCGCCCGGCGCGTACGGGGCCCAGCCGGGGGCGCCGTCGGCGACCGGCGTGCCGCCGTGGGCGAAGGCCGTCCAGTAGCCGATCATCGTCGCCGCGAGCCTCCGCTGGGCGGCGGACAGGGTGACCGGGGTGCCGTCCGGCCGGTTCACGTCGAACAGGAGGGTCAGGTCGGAGATGTGCGAGGCACCGGCCGGGAATCCGGCGGGGAAGGCCGTCCAGGTCGGCGCGTCCGGGTCGGCGAACTCGTAGGCGTGCACCGGCGTACGGCGCGCGATGGCGTCCGCGTCACGCAGGACCGGGCAGACGGTGGTCCGGTCGGTCTCGATCGCCGCCCAGGCCAGCGCCGGCGCCCACTGGGCACCCGCGGCGGTGTAGGCGGACGGCGGGTAGTGGCGGCGCACCTCGGCCGCCCGCGCCCCGTACGCCTGGTCGGTGAGCTCGACGTACCGCTGCTCGGTCATCGGCGTTCCGCCGATCGCCGGGTTGACCAGGGCGGCGGTGACCATGCGCCCCTCGTCGCGGGTGTGGCCGATGACGACCGGCACCTTGGTGAACCTCCCGGCGCGGATGGCCGCCTCCGGATCCTCCGGCAGGGTCGGCGTGCCGTACGCCGCGCTGCCGAACTCCTCGGTGTGCGCCAGGAGCCGGTCCGTGCCGAGTCCGCGCAGGCAGGCGATCGCGTCCGCCTGGCCCTCGCAGCCCAGCGTCTTGGCCAGCGCGCCGCCCTGCGCGTCGACCTCCGTGAGCGACCGCCACTTGGTCGAATCCGTCGTCGTCGGAGCCGGCTGTCCCGGGTAGAGGGTCGGGGTGAAGCTGCCGCAGCTCGCGCTCTGGATGATGACCTTGCCGAACAGCCCCTTCGCGGCCGGCGAAGTCAGCTGCGCGCACGTGCTCTTCGCTCCGGCGGACTGGCCGAAGAGCGTGACGTCGCGGGCGTCTCCGCCGAAGGCGGCGGCGTTCCGCCGGATCCAGCGCAGCGCCGCCTGCTGGTCCTGCAGCCCGAACGTGCCCGACCCGGGCAGCCCCGCGTGGCCGAAGAACCCGAAGATCCCGAGCCGGTAGTTGACCGTGACCACCACGGCGTCGCCCCGCGCCGCCATCCGGCGCGGCTCGAACTGGCTTCCCGACCCCGTCGTCAGGTCACCGCCGTGCAGGAACACCATCACCGGCTTCTTGCGGGCCGCCGAGGCGTCGCGCGGCGCGGTGACGTTGAGGGTCAGGCAGTCCTCGCTGACCGTGCTGCCCACCGGCTTGTTGTACGGGCCCTGCGCGCACACCGGGCCGGGCTTCGTCGCGTCCCTGGGCTGGGACCAGGGGGTCGCCGGCCGAGGCGGCGTCCACCGCAGCGCGCCGACCGGGGGCGCCGCGTACGGGATGCCGGAGAACTCCCGCACGTCCGATCCGACCGTACCCAGCACCGGACCGGACGTCGTGGTCACGAGCCGTCCGTCCTCCGCCGTCCGCGGGCTCCCGGCGGCCAGGGCCGGGGCCGCCGTGAGCGCCGCGGCCAGCACGCCGGCCGATGCCGCGATCCCGATCCTGGCCGCGTTCCGCATGTTCTCGTTCGTCGTCATGCTCGGAAGACTGGGCGACGGCGCTGACCGGCCATGGACCATCCGCTGACAGCCGGCCCGCCGCCCTGTCAGCGGGCCCCGGGTGGGCAGGGACACATCGGACACGCCCTGGTGTGCGACGGCGTGTCGCGAGATCGTGGGGGGCGACACCCCGGGAGGTCGGTATGGCGCGCGACGAGCGAAGGTTCTCGGTCAGAGCGACGGCGCACAGCCGGGCGGATGCCGCGACACTCTTCCGGCTGGCGGCGGACGGCGCCCGCTGGTCGGAGTGGGCCGGCCTGTTCGCGCCCCGGTCGTGGTGGGAGCGGCAGGGCGACCCGCCGCCCGGGGGGATCGGCGCGGTCCGGCGCCTCGGCCTGTGGCCGGTCGTGGTCCGCGAGGAGACGATCGCCTACGAGCAGGACCGGTTGCACGGCTACGCCATGCGCACGCCGATGCCGGTCCGCGACTACCGGGCGGAGGTGCGGTTCGAGCCCCGCGACGGCGGCGGCACGGACGTCGTCTGGCAGGGGACGTTCACCGAGCTGATCCCCGGCTCCGGCCCGCTGGCGGAGCGGGTGATGCTGGTGATCGTCCGCTCCCTGACCCGCCGGCTCGTACGGGCGGCCGAGCGTCAGGACGCGCTCAGGACACCGGGCTCCTGATCTCGGGGACGCGGTCGAGCTCGATGCCGAAGTGGGTGCGGTAGGCGGCGAGCACCTCGGCGTCGTCGCCGAGCTCCCGTTTCGTGCGCTCCTCGCCGGCCGTACGGGTGAGGGTGCGGCCGCTGAGCGTGATCCGGCCCGTCTCGGTGAGCATCGAGCACACGAGGGACCGGGTGAAGTGCGACTCCGGTGACGTCCGGTGCCACCAGCAGCCCGCGACGAAGTCCCGGAGCGTGCGCGGGCGCGTCTCCAGGCGGTACACCGGCCTGCCGTTCTGCAGCACGTCGAGGTCGCCGTCGGAGGTGTCGACGATCCGGAAGACGCCTGCCGGATCCGCCTGGTCGCCGCGCTCGTCGATCCGCAGGGGGTGGTGGGAGTGGCTGCCGAACCCGACGTCGGCCAGCCAGGGCCCGACCCGCAACGCCATGTGGTCGTACGGGATGCCGAGGCCGTCATCGCCGAACACCCGCGCGGCCAGCAGGGTGACGTCGTAGCCGAGCCCCGACAGCAACGCCCCGAACGCCCCGTTCAGTTCGTAGCAGAACCCGCCCCGGCGCCGGTCGACGACCTTGGCGACCAGGGCGTCCTCGTCGAGGACGATGTCCTCACTCAGGTGGATGGCGAGGTTCTCGAACGGCACGGTGCGCAGGTGGCGCAGGTGCAGGTCGCGCAGTGCCGCGGCGTCGGGCCGCGCGGGCCGCTCCGCGCCGATGCGCGCCAGGTAGCCCTTCAGCCGGGTTTCGTCCATGCCCTCATTCATCCACGGCGAGACGGCGGCCCGCCATCGGCCGTGGGTCGTAGGCCTTTCAGCGGAAGAGGGCGCTCTTCGGACCCATGATCATCCGGTCGTTGGGGACGAGGGTGCGCATGACGGCGCGCAGCTGCGGCTCCTTGATCGAGATGCATCCCGCGGTCGGGGTGACGCCGCCGACGTGGAAGAAGATCGCCGAACCGTACCCCGACTTGGGGTGGGGCCGGTTGTAGTTGATCACGACCGCCTGGTGGTACGGCCCGCGGCGCGCGGTGGCCGACAGGTCCTCGTCCGTCGAGCGGCACGGGGACGCCGAGTAGTAGTCGTTGTAGTGGCTCTTGCCCGGCGTCGATCCCCAGCAGTCGCCGCTGCTGCGCAGCGTGCGGTACTTCAGCTTGGTGCCGGGGTTTCCGAGGCCGAACGCCTCGGTGAGCGCGAAGGAGCCGGTCGGCGACTTGCCGTCGCCCTCCCGCTTGGCACCCGGCCGGGCGAAGGCCTTCGTCCCCGCGCGCCCCGTGGTGGCGCTGACCTTCTTCCAGGACTTCCCCTGCTTGACGCACTCGGTGACCACGACGTGGTTCGAGGAGTACGCGGGGGAGATCGCGAACACCACGTGCTTGGCCGACCCGGTGGGGTACTTCAGCCTGCCGTGGTTCGCGGCCGAGCACGGGTTGAAGGTGGCGGCCTGCGCGGCGACGGGCGCGAGAGCGGTGAGCGCGGCCCCGCCCGCGAGGGCGATCGACGCGAGAACGGCGGTTCGTTGCTTTTTCACGAGAAATCCCCCAGCGTGGTTGCCAGCGGCAAGCCTACGGATCTGCGAGCGGGCGATCTAGGGTGTGGTCATGACGAATCTTCCGGAGCGGCGCGAAATGCGCATCTCCGACGCCGAGCGCGACCAAGTGGCCGCGATCCTGCGGGAGGCGGCAGGAGAAGGCCGACTAGGCCTCGATGAACTCGACGAACGTCTCACGGCAGTCTACGCGGCGAAGACGTACGGCGAACTGGAGCCCATCACCCGCGACCTGCCCGAACCCGCGACTCGGCCGGCCGTCGCCCAGGGCGACCGGTTCGGCGGCACGCCCGGAACGCGGACGTTCCTCGGGATCATGAGCGGCTTCCAGCGCAAGGGCGCCTGGGTCGTCCCGGAAGACCTCACCGCCATCGCGTTCTGGGGCGGCGGGCAGCTGGACCTGCGCGAGGCGCGGTTCGAGTCCCGGCAGGTGACGATCCGGGCGTTCGCCGTGATGGGCGGCATGGAGATCATCGTCCCGGAGGACGCCGAGGTCCACGTGAACGGCATCGGCATCATGGGCGGCTTCGACCACCGCGCGAGCGGCGTGGGCGCCCCGGGGGCACCGAAGATCATCATCACCGGGTTCGCGTTCTGGGGCGGGGTCGGCGTGACGCGCAAGGCGACCGACGCCGAGCGGCGGCGCCGCGATCTGGAGGAACGCGACGCCGGACGCCGTTCCATCGAGGACTGAGCCCCGGGTCGAAGCGGATCCGACACGGCCGCTTCGACGACCGAAGCCCTACGCGGTGCTCGGTGAAGGCATCGCGAGCAGCCGTTTCGCGGCGGCTCGCCCGCTTTCGCGGCGGCCTTCACCGAGCACCGACGGCTCACTCCTGCGGACGCGCGCGCCTCGGCAGCAGGAACACCGCGAGGAAGGTCAGGCCGAGCAGGCCGGCCTCCACCCACAGCGTCAGTTTCATCGCCTCGGTGAACCCCTTCCGCAGCGCCGTCCGCCCGATCTCGGCGGACGCCCGCTGCGCCGGTACGCCGGCCGCGCGCACCTGCCCCTCGGCACGGAGGCAGGACGCCGGGACGGACTCCGCGTCCTTGGCCACCGCCCGGTCGTGGCCGCAGTCGCGCAGCGCGGTGACGAGCCGGTCCCGCTGCGGGCCGGAGACCCCGGCCGCGGCGAGCGCCTTCGGCGCCACGGTGTCCGTCGCGGCGGCGACCTGGCCGCCGAGGATGCCGAAGAAGATGGTGCCGAGGACGGCGACGCCGAGTGAGCTGCCGAGCTGCTGGACGGAGGTGAGCGCGCCGGACGCCGAGCCGGTCTCGTGCTGCTCGACCCCGGCGAGCACGATCTCGAAGAACGGCCCCATCAGCAGGCCCATGCCGGTACCGGTCACGATGAGAGCGGGGATGAGCTCCCAGGGGCTGACATCGGTGCCCGCCAGGCGCAGGGTCAGGATGATGCCCACGACACCGAGCGCCATGACGAGGGCGCCGACGTGGATGACCAGACGACCGAACCGCTGGACCGCCTGGACGACGCCGAACCCGATGATGACGCCGACCGACCACGGCACCGTGGCCAGGCCCGCCCGCAGCGGCGAGTAGCCGAGACCGATCTGCAGGAAGAGGCTGAAGACAAGCGAGAACCCGGCGATCCCGGAGAAGAACACGACCCCGACGATCAGACCGCCCGTGAAGCCGCGCTTGCGGAACAGGCTCGGCACGATGAGCGGATCGCCGCCCGCGCGCTGCCTGCGGCCTTCGTACCACCCGAAGAGGCCGAAGACGGCGACCCCGCCCGCGAGCATGAGGAACGTCCACGCCGGCCAGCCGAGCTCGCGGCCCTGCAGCAGCGGATAGACGAGGAGCACGGACGCCGCCCCGGCGAACACCACGCCGACGAGGTCCAGCCTGGGCGGTCTCGCCGACCGGGACTCGGGCAGGAACCGCAGCCCACCGACGAAGGCCAGGAGCCCGAGCGGCAGGTTGATGAGGAAGATCATCCGCCAGCCGGTGCCGAAGTAGTCGGCGTCGATCAGCCAGCCGGCGAGGATCGGCCCGCCGACCGATGACAGGCCCATGACCGGGCCGAACATGCTGAACGCCTTGGACATCTCCTCCTCGGCGAACATCTCCTTGATCATGCCGAGGCCCTGCGGGAGCATGACCGCCCCGAACAGCCCCTGCAGCCCGCGGAAGGCGACCAGTGTCTCCGGCGACTGCGCCAGCGCGCACAGCAGCGAGCCGGCCGTGAAGCCGAGCGCACCGATCAGGAACATCCGTTTGCGGCCGACGACGTCGCCCAGCCGCCCGCCGGTGAGCAGGCCGATCGCCATGGCGAGGGTGTAGGCGGCGCCCAGCCACTGCACCGTGCTGACGCCGCCTCCGATGTCCGCCCGGATCGACGGCGCCGCGATGCTCGTGATCATGGCGTCGAGCATGTCCATGACCTCGGCTGCCAGCAGGACGAAGAGCGCGGCCCAGCGCCATCGGTACGCCGTCGTGGCGGCGGTCCCGGCCCGGGACCCGTCGATCGTGGTCATGCCTCCTCCATCTCCATTCAAGTTCTACTCGTTTTGCGAGAAGATATATCGCGTCTTGAACGAGGTCAAGACATATCGCGTTTTCCGGCTCAGGATCCGGTCGGGAGGTGTGGAGGGAGCGGCTCAGGCTTCGAGTGCGGCCAGGTGAGCGGCTGCGGCGTCGATGGCGTCCTCGGCGAACACCGCGATCCCATGGCGTTCGAGCAGGGCGGTCGTCACGCCCTCCCCCGGGACGGCGGCGCCGCTGAAGGTGCCGTCGTAGATCCGCCCGACGCCGCAGGACGGGCTGCTCTCCTTGAGGATCGCCATGCGCACGCCATTCGCGCGCGCCTGCTCGAGGGCCTGCCGCGCGCCCTCGAGGAAGTAGGCCGTGACGTCCTCGCCGCCGGGGGTCACCACCCGGGCCCGCCCGTCCAGGACGTCACCGCCGAGGCCGCCGCGGATCTCGGCGGGCGGGCGCGGCACGGGCAGCCCGCCGCGCACCTCGGGGCAGACCGGCACGAGACGCCCCTCAGCCCGCCACCGCGCGAACACGCGGTGGTCACTGCGCTTGCCGGTGCCGTCGTACCGCACCGGCCGGCCCAGGAGACAGGCGCTGACGAGGATGCGTTCCATCACGTTCAGCGTAGGTCAACCCAGGAATACACGGATGTGACCACGGTCTCATACCTCGTCGTCACCTGGTTCTGCCAAGCTTGCGATCATGAGTTCGATGCAGGCGGATCTCCGGCGGGGACTCTCCTTCGTCCGCAGGGTCGGCAGAGTCGATGAGGCCGTCGTCGAGCCTCCTCTCCCGCCCGCACGCGTCGTCCAGCTGCCCCGGCGCGGCGAGGTCACCGTACGGGTCGTCGAGGGCCCGGCGCCCGTCCTCCTCCTGCACGGCTGGGCGCTCACGGCCGACGTCAACTTCTGCCATCTCATGCCGCACCTGTCCGGGGGCTTGGTGGCGATGGACCACCACGGGCACGGGCGAGGGCCGAGCCGGCCGGGGAAGTTCCGTGTCGACGCGGCGGCGGACGACCATGCCGCTCTGCTGGACGTGCTGGGGATCGAGGAGGTCGTCGTGTGCGGCTTCTCCCTCGGCGGCCCGGTGGGCCTCGAACTCGCGCGGCGCCACCCGGACCGCGTCGCCGGTCTCGTGCTGCAGTCCACGGCCCTGCGCTTCGACAGCCCCGCCGACCGGGTGACCCGGCCCCTGCTGAAGGCCGCCCGGCCGCTGACGCGTTTCGACATCGGCCGTTCCGCCCCGCTGCGCTACTTCAGCGACACCCGCAAGCGCAGCGCGGAGACCGAGCGGCTGTGGCCCTGGCTGCGCCGCGAGCTCGTACGGGCGCATCCGCGCGCGATCGTGGACACGATGCTGGCCGAGTACGAGTTCGACTTCCGCCCGCACGCCCCCCTGGTCGCCGGCCTGCCCACCGCCGTCGTGGTGACGACCCAGGACCGCGCGGTGCCGCCCGCCGACCAGTACGAGATGGCGCGACTGCTGGACGCCGAGGTGCTCGAGATCGACGACGACCACGACGTGTTCCTCGCCGACCCCGACACGTACGTCGCCACGACCCTGGAAGCGATCCAGCGCGTCACGGCCTGACCCCGGGCGTACCCCGCCGGGCGGCGCCGTCCGCCGAGCGCCCGCCGTGGCGTCCCCGCCTGACCGCAGGCCGTCCGCCCCCTGGCGGCGCCGCTCGCCGTACGCCCGCCGGGCGTCCCCACCTGAGGGCGGCCGCACGCCCCGCAGGTCACCGCCGGGGCGGCGGTGGTCACCAGCGGGCCGTGGTGTTCGTCAGGTACTCCGAGGTGAAGGCGGTGCGGTCGCCGGCGCGCGTGCCCGGGACCGGGAACAGCCGTGCGGACAGCGGCTTGCCGAGGCGTACGGCCAGCGCGGTGACGTCCAGGAGCAGCCGGGCGAGGGCGTCGGGCGAGGAGTCGCCCGGCAGCGGCACGGTGTCCAGGCCGGTGCCGCAGACCGAGGAGTACGCCAGCAGGTCGTGCAGGCCGATCCGGCCCTCCTCCCAGCGCCGGGCGAGGACGACGTCCTCCATCACCGGCAGCATCAGCCCGTTGTAGCCGCAGGTCGGCAGGCCGGTGCTGCGCAGCCCGGCGGTCAGCGCGGCGGCGACGGCGAGCGTGCCGGGCGCGCCGAACTCCCCGGTGATCTCCTCGAACGCCGCGCCGATGCTGTCCGCGCCGTTCGGGGCCGGGGACAGGTCGATGCCGCCGAACCGCACCCCCAGCTCGGCCGCCACCCGCTCGGCGAGGCGAACGACCGGGGCGGCCTCCTCGGTGAGGGCCGCGGCGAGGCGTTCGGTCAGGCCGTCGAGGCCACCCTTGGCCGCGGCGACCGCGATGCTCGCTCCCTGCAGGCCGACCGTGAGGTTCGCCGCTCCCTCGTGGTAGGCGGCCGGGAAGAACGGGCTGCCCGGCGGGACGCACGCCAGCGCCGCGAACCGGAAGTTGCCGAAGCCCTCCTCCGTCTCGTTCGCCAGCCGCAGCATCGCCTCCGCCGCGGGCCGGGCCGCCGAGGTGTTGCCGTCGAGGCGGACGGTGAGGTTCAGGGCGTCGTTCCCGATGAGCAGGTCCGGGATCGCCTCGACGCCCGACGTCACGGGGCCGAGCGAGCAATATGTCAGGCCGGCGTCGTCGAGCGCGGCCTGCAGGTCACGCGCGTACGCGACGGTCGGCGTCATGTCGTCGAACACGGGGCGGGTCGACAGCCGGAGGGTCTGCACCTCGTGGCCCGCCTCGCGGAAGACCGCCTCCGCGCGGCGCAGCGCGTCCGCGCCCTTCGTGACGACGTCCGCGGCCAACGGGTGCGGCTCGGGCACCCCGAGCGTGAGCGTACGGATCGGGACCATGCTCAAATGATGTCAAAGAACCCGTCGGCCACGAGATCCGGCAGCACCGCGAGGGCACGGTCCCGTACGGCTCCGGTTTCGGTCTCGGTGAGCTGGGCGATCGCGTCGAGCAGCGGGCCGAGGGGCAGGTCGCCGTCGCAGGCCCCGGCCAGCGCGGCCTCGACCGTGCCGACCTGCGCGACGCGGCGCAACCCGCGCGTCTGCCGGAGCAGGATCCGCTCGGGGTCCTCCACGCCGGGCGGGCCGATCTGTTCCTGCACGATGCCCGGCACGGTGCGCAGCGTGGTCGCCGGGGTGAGCCGCGGCCGGGCGCGCACGACGTCGCGGACGTAGGCGCCGACCGGCTGGTCGACGGCGTGCCGCAGTTCCTCGACCCGGACGTCCTCGCCGCCGGAGTTGTGCAGGGTGATCCAGCCGAAGCCGATGCCGGTGACCTTGTTCGCCTCGAAGTAGTCGAGCCAGGCGTCGTAGCGCCGCCGGTACTCCGCCGAACCGGCGTCCCGGGAGTCGCGCAGCCACAGCTCGGCGTACTCCGCGGGATCCTGGACGTCGCGTTCGACGACCCAGCCGTCGACGCCCTCGATCCAGTCCGCGACGCGTTCGCGCCAGTCCTCGCCCTCCACGTGCAGCCAGTTGGCGAGCAGCTGGCACCAGCCGTCCGGCGCGAGGTGGGCCGGTGCCCGCCGGACCAGCCGCCGGCAGAGCTCGTCGCCCGGCAGCCCGGACTCGCGGTACTCGAACCGGAGGTCCGGTGAGATCACGAACGGCGGGTTGGACACGATGAGGTCGAACGTCCGGCCCTCGACGGGCTCGAACAGCGAGCCTTTTAGGAGCTCGGCCTCGATCCCGGACAGCGCGAAGCTCAGCCGGGCGAGGTCGAGGGCGCGCCGGCTGACGTCGGTCGCGGTGATGCTCCCGGCCCGGTCCGCGAGGTGGACCGCCTGCACGCCGGATCCCGTCCCCAGGTCCAGGACGTCGCCCACCGGGCCGCGGCGGACCAACTGCGCCAGGTTTCCCGACGCCCCGCCCTGGCCGACGACGTGGTCGGGGCGGACCCGGTCGCCGCCCGGCCGCGCCACCAGGTCGGAGACGATGTGGCCCCGGGCGGACGGTGGGTCGTCAGGCACCCCGGACGCGGACTCCACCGGTTCGACGTGCACGAGCGCGCGAATCTCTCCGCCCGACCGCTCGACCAGCCCGAGGGCGGCCAGGTCCTCGAACGGCAGGGCCGACTCCGGAACCGGCACCTGAACCCAGAACAACCGGACGAGCGTCTCCAGGGTCGTGCCGCCCCGGGTGGCCCGCAGGGCTGGGACGATCTCGTCGCGGGCCAGCGCCGCCCCGGCGACCGGGCCGAGCAGATGCCGGACCCCGGCGACGGTGTAGTCGGCGTGCTCGAACAACCCGCGCACGCGCTCGGCGGCGCCCTGGTCGACGGACATCCTCAGCCCAGGTACTTCACGAAGCCGTCGGCGAGGGCCTCGGCCATCTGCTGGCGGTCCTGCGGGCTCTTCATCTTCGCCGCGTCACCGGGGTTGCGCATGTTGCCGCACTCGATGAACACGGCCGGCCGCGTCGAGACGTTCAGCCCGCCGAGGTCGCTGCGGACGTCGATGCCGTTCTTGCCGAGGTAGGTGGAGAACGGGATGCCGGTGCCCTGGTGGAAGGCGTCGCGCATGTCGCCGCCGAGCCGCTTGGACGGCGCGATGATGGACTCGTTGTGGCCCTTGATCACCGCCGGCTCGATGATGTGGAAACCGTGGCCCTTCGCGGGCGCGCCGTCGCCGTGGATGGCCAGGACCGCGTCGGCGTGGGCGCGGTTGCCGATCCGGGCGCGCTCGTCGACGCACGGCCCGACGCCGGTGTCGCTGGAGCGGGTCATGACGACCTTGGCGCCCTTCGCCCGCAGGATCTTGGCGAGGCGGTTGGCGACGTCCCAGGTGAACTCGTGCTCGCTGTAGTTGTCGTCGGTCGAGGTGCCCGTCGTGTTGCAGGCCTTCCAGCCGTTGTAGACGTTGACCTTCTTGTTGATGATCTCCGGGTGCTTCGCGTTACCGCCGTTGTGTCCGGGGTCGACCACGATGACCTTCCCGGCGAGGGAGCCCTTGGACGCCGTGCCCGGGGACCCGCCGCCCGGCGACGGCTCTCCGGGCGCGATGCCGGGCTGGGAGGAGGACGCCTTGGCCGACGGCGGAGCCGCCGAGGCCGAGGACGAACTCCCGGTCCCACAGGCGGCCAGCGCACCCGCGAGCACCGTCATGACCAGGGCGCTCAGCGCCCTGCCGGAGCGAACCGTGGAATAACACATCACGCCCAGTGTGCCAAACGCCGGGTAATGCCGTGGCCTTCCCCCAGAATCGCTGAGTGGCCGCCGCCGCTCCCTCCGCGCTGAGTCACGCGACGGCGGCCACGATCGGGCGGGTCAGCGGACGACGCTCTCCTTGCCGAGCAGGGCCGCGAGGGCCCGCGCCTCGTCCGCGTCCAGGCCGAGCACCACACGGGGCCGTCCCCACGGGTGGTCGATCGAATGGGCCACGTACCCGGCGACGGACTCGGTGACCTCCTCGATCAGCCCACGGGCGTGCCGCCACTGCGACCACGCGCGTTCCAGCTCACTCGCCGCGCGCTGCGCGGATGACACCAACTCCGGATCACGCACTTGTCGGCCCCCAGATTCGGCGAATTGCCCCGCCCGCCGCCCGGCGGTCTCCGCCTCGGCGCCCCGGCCCTCCCCCCGGTAGGGCCGGCGACACTCCCGATGGCGACCCGCCGGGCGGCCGGTCACGCACCCATTAAGGCGTCCGCGTCGCTCCGCGGTACGGGGCTTCGGCGAGCCTTGGCGACGCCCTTACGCATCGAAGACTCGGCGAGCCCTCCAGGTAGATCAGCGGTGCCGTTGGTAGATCTCGAGCTCGGGTCCTCAGCGGGGGGCGGGGCCGGTGGTCGAGCGGATGACCAGGTGCGGTGTGACGAGGGTCTGCCGGGGGTGCCGGAACGGGTCCTCGATGCGGGCGCAGAGACGCTCGGCCGCGACCCGGCCCATGTCCCGGCGAGGCTGGTCGACGCTCGTCAGGGCGATGTGGCGGATGGCGGCCAGGTGGGTGTTGTCGTACCCGACGATGGAGATGTCGGCGGGGACGCGCAGTCCGCGTTCGTCGGCGGCGGACAGCACTCCGGTGGCGACGAGGTCGTTCGGCGCGAAGATCGCCGTGGGGGGCTCGTCCCGGGCGAGCAGCTTCCGGGCGGCGCGGTAGCCGCCCTCCTCGGTGAAGTCGCCGGGCTCCACGACGATCCGGTCGGCCAGGCCGTGCCGGCGCATCGCCGATTCGTACCCGGCCCGTCGGTAGTGCGCGGTGGTCGAAGGGGCGCCCTCGATGTGGGCGATGCGACGGTGGCCCAGTTCGACGAGGTGGTCGACCGCGAGCCGGGCGCCGAGCTCGTCGTCGTCGACGACGATGTCGACTCCCTCGATGTCGCGCTCGCCCACGACGACGACGGGGACGTTCTTCGCCGTCTCGGTCAGGGTGTCCGGCACGACGCTGAGGAGGACGAGCCCGTCCACGCGCATCTCCAGGAACGCCTCGACGGCCTCCGCCTCGAACTGCGGGTCCCAGCGGCCGCTGCCGACCAGCATGCGCAGTCCCGCGCCGTGCAGGCTCTCCTGCAGCCCGTCGAGGAACTCGGCGAAGAACGGGTTGTGCAGGTCGGCGACCAGCGCACCGATCAGCCGGGTGCGTCCCTCGACCAGGCTGCGGGCGACCGCGTTGGGGCGGTACCCGAGCTCCCGGGCCGCCTTCAGCACGGCCTGCCGCCGGGCCTCGCTGACGTGCGGCGACCCGCGCATGACGAGAGAGACCAGCGATTTCGATACGCCGGCACGCTCGGCCACGTTACGGATCGTCGGCTTCGCCGCCGGCACCTTGGGCACGGCCGCCTCCTGGCGTGGGTCCTCGGGCATGGGGGTTCTCCTGTCCCAGCGACCGCCTGAATCAGGGACAGATACCGGCGGACCGCCGCAAGGGAGGAGATGCCATGATGCCCTTACATCGCCTCCAACGCCCGTGACCCTGAGTAAGGGGCATACCCGAGAGGCATTTCGGACCAGGTCACTACCTCGCGCCCCTGCGTTGACCAGCCAGCGAGGGAACCACCGCGCGGAAAGCCCGCTCCGATACGCTTCCCAATGTGGCTGATCGCGCAACCGCTCCGGAAGGCCAGGCGGGACCGCCCAGGCGTTCTTCCGGCGCGCGGCCGGGAAGGCGGCGCCTCAGCGTTGACGAGCGCCGCGAGGAGCTGATCTCGGCCGCCCTCGAGCTGTTCAGCGACCGGCCGCCCGAGGAGATCTCGATCGACGACGTCGCGGACGCCGCCGGAGCCTCCCGCGCGCTGGTCTACCACTACTTCGGCGGCAAGCAGGAGCTCTACCTCGCCGCCCTGCACACCGCCGCCCGGCAGTTGAACGATCTACTCGAGCCGCCGACGGAGGGCCGGGGCCTGGAGCGGCTGGCGGTGTCGCTGCACCGCTACTTCGACTTCGTCGAGCACTACGCCGCGGCGTTCGTCGCGCTGTTGCGCGGCGGCCCGGCGTACCGGACCGGCGAGATCGGCGAGGTCATCGAGGGCATCCGCAGCCTCGTGATGAGCCGGATCATCGCCGCCATCGGCGTGGAGGAGCCGGGCCCCATCCTGCGCATCACGCTGCGTTCGTGGATGGCCTCCGTGGAGACCGCCGGCCTCGACTGGCTCGAACACCGCGACATACCCCGCGAAGAGCTCGAACGGCTGCTCGTCGATCACCACGTCGTGCTGCTGGACGTCGCCGCCCGGCACGACCCCGAGGTGGCGGCGCTGTTCGAACGCCTGTCCCGGGAGTCCCGGACCGGCTGACGGGCACCACTGACCGGCGCCGCTGACGGGCACCGAGTGCGCGGCACGGCCACCCGGTGACACTCATGAGTGTGGATGCCCCGCCCGGTCTCGGGCGGGGCATCCATCACCTGGAGTCCGTGCAACCCCCCGGCACGGTCCCGAAGGAACGGGACCGGTCGAACCTCACGGAATCTCCCCGACCTTTCGCGAGCGGCGGTGACCCGCCAGCCCGCGGCTCATTGCGACACGCCCGGCGCCTGCCGGCCATGCGCCCCCCAGTCGAACCGTCGCCGACGGGTCCGTGCGGCTCGCCGACGACTGATCGGGGTCTCTTCCGACTACTCCGACCGCTGCTGCGGGATCCCCCCCAGCAGAGCGCGGACCTCGGCCTCGCGGTAGCGCCGATGTCCTCCCAGCGTCCGGATTGACGTCAACTTCCCGGCCTTCGCCCAACGGGTGACGGTCTTGGGGTCGACGCGGAACATCGTCGCCACCTCTGCCGGCGTCAGCAGGGGCTCGGCCTCTGGCGTACGAGCTGACATTTGTGCGGCCTCTCCTCCGTGGACCGATGACAGCGATCCAGCGTTTGAACCTCGCGCGTGCCACTGATGTCTCTTATGGTCTGGATGGACCACTTTGACATCACAAGACGTAACCATGCCACCACTGAGCGCAACAGGCAAGTCCCTGATAGCAACTCTGTGATTTTTGGTGGTCGAGTCACGCTGCGTGATTCTAGCGACACGTATAGTCGCATCGCGCGGTGATTCGGCTAATTTTGCTCACTTCACACGATGGAACGGCTTGCCGCCGACGTGTGACCTGGTCTCGGAGGCACTGCGTTGCACGGAATCCTGCTCAGTTGGCGGATTCAAGAGCTCGTACAACCCGCCACCGGGCGGTCACGCGCTTGTGCATCGCGACCGCGACCTCGGTCTGCCCGGTCTCCAGCCCCATCAGGGCCGCGGCGATCTCCGCCACCGACTCGTCGGCCCGCAACGCCGCGTCGTCGAGCAGATGCACCAACCCGCCGTAGTCGAGCTCCACCAGAGAGTGCGGGTGAAACTCCTCGAGCCAGCGACCCACCGACTCGACGTCGCCAAGCTCGAACCCCTCGCCCACCTGGCGCCGCAGGACGCCCCGGGCACGCGCGACACGCCGCCGCGCCTGGGCCATCGGCGTGACGTAGATCAGCGTACGGGTCGGCGTGGCGGTCGTCGGGCCGCCGGATCCGGCCTCCGCCTGCCCGCCGAGCACGAGCCACCGCTCCTTGGCCACGAACGGCAGGAACCAGGCCAGCGGGACCTGCCAGGTGCTCGACAGGATGTGCGGGGTCAGCGACCCCGACTCGCGTTTCCAGCTCTCGAACGCCGTCTCCGCCTGCTCGGCCACACGGGGCGGCACGAACGCGCCCGTCAGCCGCTCGGGCATCTCCGCCCGGAACCGGTCGAACGCCAGCCACGACCGCAGACGCGTCTCCCACGGACAGACATATGTCACGCCCTCGACACGCCGGACGTACGCGTCGCCGCTCTCACGCGTCGGCGCGACGATGGGCGGAACCGCGATCATCCGCCACAGCGCGCGAGTATGCTCGACGCCCAGCGCCCCGACCCGCCGCGGTCTTTCCTCCGACTCGGCGTACGCCGACCACCGGGCGCGCTCCGGCTCGGGATAGGCGGCCAGCGGTTCGTACACCCGGAGGTAGGCGGCGTAAGGCAACACGATCGCATCGTGACACGACACGGCGCAGAACGCTCGTCGTCAGGGCCGCCGAGATCCTCCTGAGACCTCACCTACCCACCACTGTGTGTTCCGTCGTGCCGCTGCCTGCACTCCGGCCCCGGTACGCCTACCCTGAACCTGTCGGACTCATGCCCCGGCGCCGGTCACGGCCGTGCGATCCACGGTTTTCGCCGCCGGCGCCGGGTATTCCGCTCGTGCCTCACCCCGGCCACGGGCAGCGTGTGCTCAGAGAGGAGCCACCACAGTGACGAAGGTCTTCGGCACACCCCACGAACAGGTCGTCTTCTGTCACGACGAGACCAGCGGCCTCAAGGCGATCATCGCCATCTACTCGACGGCCCTGGGGCCCGCGCTCGGCGGCACCCGCTTCTACCCCTACGGCTCCGAGGACGAGGCCCTGGCCGACGTCCTCAACCTGTCCAAGGGCATGGCCTACAAGAACGCCCTGGCCGACCTGGACCTCGGAGGCGGCAAAGCGGTCATCATCGGCGATCCCGCCACGGACAAGTCCGAAGCGCTGCTCCGGGCGTACGGGCGGTTCGTGCAGTCGCTGAACGGCCGCTACTTCACGGCCTGTGACGTGGGCACCTTCTCCGAGGACATGGACGTCATCGCACGGGAATGCGACTACGTGACGGGCCGTACGGTCGCGCACGGCGGCGCCGGGGACTCCTCGATCCTCACCGCGTACGGGGTCTTCCAGGGCATGCGGGCGGCGGCCGAGCGCGTGTGGGGCTCGCCCACGCTGCGCGGCCGGCGCGTCGGTGTCGAGGGCGTCGGCAAGGTCGGCCACCGGCTCGTCGAGCACCTGCGCGAGGACGGCGCGGACGTGGTGATCACCGACGTGAGCGCGGCCGCCGTGGCCCGCGTCCGGGCGAAGCACCCGGAGGTCGACGTGGTCGACGGCCACGAGGGCCTCACGAGCTCCGACATCGACGTCTACTCCCCGTGCGCGCTCGGCGCGGCCCTCGACGACGAGACGGTCGCCACGCTGCGCGCCAAGATCGTATGCGGTGGGGCCAACAACCAGCTGGCCCACCCGGGCATCGAGAAGCAGCTCGACGACCGGGGCGTCCTCTACGCGCCCGACTACGTCGTGAACTCCGGCGGCGTGATCCAGGTCGCCGACGAGATCGAGGGCTTCGACTTCGACCGGGCGAAGCAGAAGGCGACCGGGATCTTCGAGACGACCCGGCGGATCTTCGCGATCGCCGCCGACGAGGGCGTGCCGCCCGCGGTTGCGGCGGATCGGCTCGCCGAGCGACGGATGTCCGAAATCGGCCGTCTGCGGACGATCTTGCTCCCTCGGTGATCGCCACACGCTGGGGATCTACCTCTGTTGGAGGCCGCCGGAGCGTCGACCGGAATGGTCGGCTAAGCTCTAGACCAGCCGCTGCCGTGTAGACGACGTACCGAGCTGGGCGCAAAACGGGTACGGTTGTATCCGTAGCCGATGCGCGGGGTGACGTCGCGCTCGGTTGCGGATGCGTAAGCGAGCGTAAGTGGGGCCGATACGACGGGTCCCCGACCATCGAGGGGGTCGAGCCAATGGGGCGCGGCCGAGCCAAGGCCAAGCAGGTCAAGGTTGCTCGCCGGCTGAAATACAACAGCGGCGGAACGGACCTGGATCGCCTGCGCGGTGAGCTGGGCGTCAACCAGAACTCGCAGGATGACCATGACCCCTACGACGACGACTCGTCGTACGAAGACCTCGCGTCGCGCTATGCGGACTACGCCGAGGACTACGACGAGAAGGACGGCACGGGTAAGAGCTGAGTGCCGTCTCAGCGTTGTGCCGTCTTAAAGTCTGAGACACCCGGTCGCCCGGCCGACCGAGGCCTGAGGGGTATGCCGGGAGGTACGCGCGAAAAGCGTCCCCGCCAGTACGGCGGGGACGCTTTTCGCACGTGCCCGCCGACTCCGGCGTAGTGGCGTAGGTCGCGGGCTCTCCTCCCGCGCCGTCCCGCAGCGATTCCGCATGTCCTGAATCCAGGACGGCATACGATGCCGTGCCGAGGCATTGGATGCTCGCCGTGACCGGTTCGCTACGCGGCCAAGTTTGCGGGCCGCCGTTTGTAGGGGTCGCCACTGGCACGGTCCACAGGAATGTGCCGAATGGCGAAAAAACTCACGCTTGGTAACTTCTCTCCGTTTTGAGCGTTTTTTCAGGAGTTTTCAAGCTGACAGTGACCTTGACTTCCGGCCAACTGCGGACATGATCTTTGTCGGCTCCTGGGCGACGATCGGCGGGTACGAGACCCGCGATCTGGGTCGAGTCCCACCCCGCCAGGAGAGACGTACATGCCCCAACCCCCCAGCCGGCGGCGGTCTCGCCGCCTGCCCCATCCACCCGCGGTAAATCCCCCGGGCGGGCGCGTGGGCGCCCTGATCGTGGCGCTCATGGTGGCCGTTCTGACGGCCGTCACGGTCCCGGCGGCGTCCGCCTCCGGCATCCCGGCCAAGCGCCCCGTACCACACACGAAGGCGACGAGTCCGACGTCCCCGGGACTGCACCCGACGAGCCGGGTCTGCGCCAAGCCGTCCCGGGCGGACGAGATGGCGTGCCAGTCGTTCGTCCGCGACGACGTGGTCGGACCGAAGGGCGTGCAGCCGAAGAGCACGCCGGCCGGATGGGCGCCCGCCGATCTGGTCGGCGCGTACGACCTGCCCGCGACCGGGGCGGGCCAGACGGTCGCGATCGTCGACGCGTTCGACAACCCGAACGCCGAGGCCGACCTGACCGTCTACCGGCAGCAGTACGGGCTGCCGGCGTGCACGACGGCCAACGGCTGCTTCAAGAAGATCGACCAGCGCGGCGGCACCAGCTACCCCGCGCCGGACGCCGGATGGTCCGGGGAGATCGCGCTCGACATCGACATGGTCAGCGCCATCTGCCCGAGCTGCAAGATCCTGCTGGTCGAGGCCGACGACAACAGCATGGACAACCTCGGCACGGCGGTGAACCAGGCGGTCACCCAGGGCGCCAAGTTCGTCTCCAACAGCTACGGCGGCGGTGAGGGCTCCGACGAGGGCCAGGCCGACGACGCCTACTTCAAGCACCCCGGTGTGGTCGTCACGGCCAGCAGCGGCGACGACGGGTACGGCACGAGCTATCCGGCGGCCTCGCCGTACGTGACCTCCGTCGGCGGCACGTCCCTCGTCAAGGACTCCTCCTCGCGCGGCTGGAGCGAGACGACGTGGAGCGGGGCGGGCAGCGGCTGCTCGGCGTACGAGGCCAAGCCGTCGTTCCAGCAGGACACCGGCTGCGCCAAGCGTTCGATCGCCGACGTGTCCGCGGTGGCCGACCCGAACACCGGCGTCGCCGTCTACAACGGCGGCTGGCACGTCTACGGCGGCACGAGCGTGTCCGCGCCGATCATCGCGTCGGTCTACGCGCTGGCCGGCGCGCCGGCGACGGGCTCCTCGCCGAACGCCCTGCCGTACGCGCATCCGGGCGACCTCAACGACGTCACGAGCGGTTCCAACGGCAGCTGCAGCCCCGCCTACCTGTGCACGGCCGGCAGCGGGTACGACGGGCCGACCGGGCTCGGCACGCCGAAGGGCGTCGGGGCGTTCAAGTCCGGGCCGCACGGCATCGTCAGCGGCACGGTGACCGACGGGACGACCCCGCTGGCCGCCGCGAAGGTCAAGGCGGGCGACGCGACCACCACGACGGACGGCCAGGGCAACTACACCCTCAGCGTGCCGCCCGGGACGTACGACGTGACCGCGAGCAAGTTCGGGTACTCCTCGAAGACCGTGAGCGGCGTCCAGGTCGACGACGGTCAGACGGTGACCGAGAACCTCGCACTGGCCGCGAAGACGCGCGTCAACGTGACCGGTCTCGTCCGGGACGGGTCCGGCCACGGCTGGCCCGTCTACGCGACCGTCCGTGTCAAGGACGAGCCGACCGCTGTCGCCTACACCGATCCGAAGACGGGCCGGTACGCGCTCAGCCTGCCCGCCGACGACACCTACTCGCTCCAGGTCGACCCGCTGTACCCCGGGTACACCTCGGACACCCAGGACGTGAAGGTCGGGTCCGCCGACGCGACGCACGACGTCACCACGGTGGTGGACCAGACGACCTGCAGCGCGCCCGGGTACGGCTACCACTACGCGGGCACGACCGAGGGCTTCGACGGGACGGCCGCCCCGACGGGGTGGACGGTCGACGACAAGGCCGGCAAGGGCCAGACCTGGGTGTTCAACGACCCGGGCGGTCGCGGCAACAAGACCGGCGGCTCCGGCGGGTTCGCGATCGTCGACAGCGACAAGTACGGCGCGGGCAACAGCCAGGACACCTCGCTGATCAGCCCGGTGACCGACTTCACCGGGAAGACGCATCCGATCGTGTCGTTCCGCAGCGACTACTACGGCTACTCCGGCCAGGTCGGCGACGTGGACCTGAGCGTCGACGGCGGCCAGACATGGACGACGGCGTCGCACCACACGACGAGCGTGCGCGGGCCCCGTACGGAGACCGTCGACCTGTCGGCGGCGGCCGGCAAGAGCGCGGTCCAGGTGCGGTTCCACTTCACCGGGAAGTTCGGCTACTGGTGGCAGGTCGACGACGTCTTCCTGGGCGAGCGGACGTGCGACCCGGCCTCCGGCGGTCTCGTCGTCGGCCAGGTCCTCGACCAGAACACCGGGGCGGGTGTGAACGGCGCCAAGGTGACGTCGGCGGACCGGCCGGCGGAGAGCGCGACCTCGGCCGCGACGCCGGACGACCCGAACCTCGGCGACGGCTTCTACTGGCTGTTCTCCTCGGTCACCGGCGGTCATAGGTTCACGGCGTCGGCGAGCGGCTTCTCCACCAAGGACGTCACCGCGAACGTGGCGGCCGGCTGGGCGACGGCAGCGGACTTCTCGCTGGCCGCTCCCCGGCTCGCGGTCACGCCGACCGCGCTGACGAAGACGGTCGCGTGGCAGGGCCAGGGCAGCGCGACCCTGACCCTGAAGAACACCGGCTCCGCACCGGTGACCGCCAAGATCGGTGAGCAGCCGGGCGACTACCACCCCGCGGCGCAGGGCGCCCCCCTGCAGAACGTGAAGGGAGACTACGCGCAGGGCCGCTTCCGGCCCGACAAGGCCGCGAAGGCGCGGACCAAGGCCGCGGCCAAGGCCGCCGCGTCGCCGTACGCACCGCCGTGGACGAGCATCGCCGACTACCCGTCGACGATCATGGACAACGCCGTCGTGAACGTCGGCGGCAAGATCTACTCGATCGCCGGCGTCGACTCCTCGTCCGTTCTCAACAAGGCGTACGTCTACGACCCGACCGGGCAGGCGTGGTCGCCGATCGCCGATCTGGGCACCGCGCGGGAGGCCCCGGGCGCGGCGACGGTCGGCGGCAAGCTGTACGTCTTCGGCGGCTGGAGCTCCACCGGCGCGGCGGTCGCCAAGACCGAGATCTACGACCCGGCGACCGGCGCCTGGTCGGCCGGCGCCGACAACCCCAAGCCGTACGCGGGTGCCGGTGTGGGCGTCGTCGGCGGCAAGGTCTACGTCGTGGGCGGCTGCCTGGACACCTGCGGCGCCGACAACGTGCAGGTCTACGATCCGACGGCGAACTCCTGGAGCTCGGCGGCGGCCTACCCGGAGAAGACCGCCTGGCTCGCCTGCGGCGGGCTCGGCGGCAAGCTGTACTGCGCGGGCGGCTCGTCGTCCAGCGTCAGCAGCAAGCACGCGTACGTCTTCGACCCGTCGAGCGGGACCTGGTCGTCCATCGCCGACCTGCCGATCGACCTGTGGGCGATGGGCTACGCGGCGTCCGGCGGCCAGCTGCTGGTGTCCGGCGGCGTGACCAACGGCACCAGCACCCTCACCAACCAGGGCTTCGCCTACCACCCGGACTCCGACTCGTGGACGGCCCTGCCCAATTCCAACAACACCCTCTACCGCGGCGGCGCCGCCTGCGGCCTGTACAAGATCGGAGGTTCCCTCGGCCAGTTCAACGCCGTGAAGAGCGGCGAGACCCTGCCCGGATACGACCAGTGCACCGCGGCGGGGGCCGACGTCCCGTGGCTGTCGGAGGACACCACCGAGGTGACGATCCAGCCGGGCAAGAGCGCCAAGGTCACGGTGAAGTTCGACGCGAACGTCGCCGCGATCACCCAGCCGGGGACGTTCACCGCGCAGCTGACGGTGGACGCCAAGACGCCGTACGGCGTGGCGCCCGTGCCGGTCACGCTCGCGGTGAAGCCGCCGTCGACCTGGGGGAAGATCACCGGGACGGTGACGGGCGCCGGATGCACCGGCGCGGCGGCGCCGCTGGCCGGGGCGACGGTACAGATCGACAGCTGGACGGCGAGCTACACGCTCAAGACCGATAAGAACGGTCAGTACGTGCTGTGGCTCGACGTCCGCAACAACCCGCTCACCCTGATCGCGGCCAAGGACGGCTGGGCGCCACAGACCAGATCCGTCAAGATCGTGAAGCTCGCGTCGACCACGGCCGACTTCGCGCTCAAGCCGGACCACACCTGTAGTTGACGTAGTCGACGTAGTCGACGGCTCGTGCGGGCCGCGGGACATCGCTCCCGCGGCCCGCGCGGCTCCATGTGGGGCCTACGGGGGCCGTCCAGATCGTTACGAGTCTCTGACCGCGTGTAACTCCCCGGTTAAATCACCCTGGCCGAGCAGTGGTGATTATCACGGTTCATCCGGAAACCTCCCTAAAAACCGCTGGCCAGCGCGCAACCGACCACGAAATGCGGCCTCCCCATCACGCAGGGTTCCGGGTTAGGCTGACCCCGGTCGAATTCAGTCAGAACTCGAGTCGGGGGGACGTCGTGTTCAGGGCGCGCGCAGGTTGGATCGCAGCGGTGCTGCTGATCGCCCTGGCGTTCCTCGGCGGCCCCGACCTGCTGACCGACCACTCCCATACCCCGATGGCGGCGACCACCGCCGCCGCAGAGCGCGACCACCGGGCGGGCGAGGAGCTCGACACCCCCGATTCGGCGATCGAGCACCTGACGCTCACCCGCCGGCGGGTGCCGGGGCTCCCGCCCACCTCTCAGGACGACCGCGCCGCCGCACCGATCGGACAGGTCGGCCTCGCCGCCGACCTGGCATCCGGATTCGCCGGTCCGATCAGGGACGGCCACGCGGAGCGTCAACCGTCCGCGTCCTCCCCCGAGTCGCTGCAGGTATTCCGCTGCTGATCCACGTCCAGCGCGGCTGACCGCCCGACGTTTCCCTTTTCTCCGCTGATTTCTCCGCAGACGGCGTGACTCTCGCGCCGCCTGGTTGACGCCTGCCCGCGATGGCCCAGCGCCGTGCCTCGCGCGCCAGGTGCTCTTCGAACCTTCCCTGACATCGGTTCCGACGACCCGAAGAAAGGCTGTGCCCATGCAGTCGCTGATCGACAATGCCCGCCTGTTCCCGAAGCGAGCGGCCGACCGGCGTACGGATCTCGGTCGCCTCGCCGAGGGCCAACGCCCTGAGGCGCTGTTCATCACCTGCTCCGACTCGCGCGTGGTGCCCACACTGATCACCGGCTCCGGCCCGGGCGAGCTCTTCGAACTCCGCACCGCCGGGAACATCGTTCCCGTCCACCACCCCGAGCGGGTGACCGCCGAGGCCGCCACCATCGAGTACGCCGTCGAGGTCCTCGAGGTGGCCAACATCATCGTCTGCGGGCACTCCCACTGCGGGGCCGTGGGCGCGCTCCTGAGCGCCGGCGACCTGACCGCCATCCCCTCCGTCCAGCGCTGGCTCGCCGACACCGAGCCGCACGACCCGGTCCGGGACGCGATGACCGAGGCCGACGGCGCGTCCATCACCTCCGCCGTACAGCGGCACGTCCTGACCCAGCTGGACCGGCTCCGCACCCACCCGAGCGTCACCGCCCGGGTGGACGAGGGGCGGCTCGCGCTGCACGCCTGGTTCTACGCCATCGACACCGGCGTGGTCAGCGCCCACCGCCCGCAGACCGGCACCTTCCCGCCGCTCTGATCCCCCCGACCCTGAAACGAGGTGCCCATGGGACTGCCCTTCTCCCGGCCTGAGGCCATGCGACAGGACTTCCTCTCGTCGATCGTCGTCTTCCTCGTCGCACTGCCGCTGTGCATCGGCGTCGCCGTCGCCTCCGGTGTCCCGGCCGAGCTCGGCCTGATCACCGGCATCGTCGGCGGCCTGATCGCCGGCGCCCTGCCGGGCAGCAGCCTCCAGGTCAGCGGCCCCGCCGCCGGCCTCACCGTTCTCGTGTACGAGGCCGTGCAGGAGTACGGCCTGCGGACCCTCGGGGCGATCGTCATCGCCGCCGGCCTGATCCAACTCGGAATGGGGCTGCTACGGCTCGGCCGCTGGTTCCGCGCGATCTCCATCTCGGTCGTGCACGGCATGCTCGCCGGCATCGGCCTCGTCCTCGTCACCGGGCAGGTGCACAGCCTGTTCGACAACAAGTCGCCCGGTGCCGCGATGGCCAACGTCGCCGGGCTGCCCGGCCTGCTCACCGAGTCGGCCACCGAACCGGCCGCCCTCGCCGCCGGCGCGATCGGGATCGGGACGATCGTCGTGCTCGTCGGCTGGAAGCGCGTGCCGAAGCGCCTGCAGGTGGTCCCGGGCGCTCTCGTGGCGGTCGCGCTGGCGACGCTGGCCACGATCGCGTTCGACCTGCCGGTCAAGCGCATCGAGGTCAAGGGCCTCCTCGGCTCGATCCAGCCGCCGGGCCTGTCCGAGCTCGGCGGGCTGGCGTCGGTCGGCGTCATCGGCACCGTGGTGGCGTTCGCGCTGATCGCCTCGGCGGAGAGCCTGTTCAGCGCGGCGGCCGTCGATCGGATGCACCACGGTCCCCGGACCGACTACGACCGGGAGCTCATGGCGCAGGGCGTCGGCAACACCATCTGTGGCCTGCTCGGGGCCCTGCCGATGACCGCCGTCATCGTGCGGAGCGCCGCGAACGTGCAGGCCGGCGCCCGGACGAAGGCGTCGCGGATCCTGCACGGAGTATGGCTCCTGGCCTTCACCGCCGCCTTTCCGGTGGCGCTCGGGTACATCCCCGTGACCGCCCTGGCCGCCATCCTCGTGCACGCGGGCTGGAAGCTACTGTCGCTGCGGGAGGTCGGCCGGCTCTGGCGGACCGAGCGCGGTGAGGCGGTCGTCCTGACCGGGACCGCGCTGGCGATCGTCGTCACCAACCTGTTCGAGGGCGTCCTCATCGGCCTCCTGCTGGCCGTCGTGAAGACCGCGTGGGACGTGTCCGAGATCCATGTCGACGTCGACGAGGAGGCGGACCGGATCGTGATCCGGCTCAGCGGGAACGCGACGTTCCTCCGCCTGCCGAAGGTGCTCGACACGCTGGAGGCGATCCCGCACGGACGGGCGGTCGAGCTCGACCTGTCCGGCCTGCGCCATCTCGACCACGCCTGCCGTACGGCACTGCAGGCATGGGCGGCGCAGCACGACGGCCGGGACGAGAAGTCCTCCGTACGCATGAAGGAGCCGGCCCTGACCGGCTGACCCGTACCACCGGTCGGGGGCCCGCCGGCGTCGCCGCGCCCCTGACCGGTCTCCGGAGCGAACGTGGCCCCGCCCGGCGGCCTCGAATGCGGCCGCGAATCGGCTCGGCTCTCGGCGAGCGCGAACAGCCGGAGGGCCCAGTTGCCGGCCGCCTCGAGGGCGCGGCGGATCCCGAGCTCTCGCGGGCCGAGGAAGTACGGCCGCGGGCGCACCGCCAGCGTGTACGTCGCCTTGAGCGCGGCCGGAATCTCCCGCATGTAGAGGGCCTCGGTCGCCGGGGCCGCGTACCGGGTGCTGTCGTCGCCGACGCCCCACGTCTCGATGCCGGCCGCGCGGCACAGGGCCATGGCCCGCGGCAGGTGGAAGTTCTGGGTGACGACGATGGCCCGGTCGACGCCGAAGATCCGCTTCGCGCGGGCGCACGAGTCCCAGGTGTCGAAGCCCGCGTAGTCCAGGACGATCCGCGTCTGCGGCACGCCCTCGGCGACCAGGACGTCGCGCATGGCCGACGGCTCGTCGTAGTCCTTCCGGCTGTTGTCCCCGGTGACGAGCAGCACCTTGACCTTGCCCCTCCGATACAGCTCCGCGCCCAGCTTGAGGCGCTCGAGCAGCATCGGGGTCGGCTTGCCGTCGATGACCCCCGCGCCGAGGACCAGTCCCACGGGCACCTGCGGGGCACGCGCCGGGTCAGTCCAGTACCGGCCCGCCTCGGTGTACGACCATGCGGCGGGCAGGAACAGCGCGTACCCGCCGAGCGCGCACAGGACGGACAGCGGCGCCCGGCAGCGCCACACGGCAATCCAGAACCGCCTCATATCCGGATAGATGACCCGGCCGGCGGGCGAGTTCGCGGATGCCCCGAATACCGGCCGGATCCGGTCACACCAGGCGGGCCTGGCCCGTGCCCTCGACGATCTCGCCGAGCACCCAGGCGGGCACGCCGTGCTCAGACGCGGTCCGGAGCGCGGCGTCGGCGTCGGACGCGGCGACGACGGCGGCCATCCCGACGCCCATGTTGAAGGTCTTGTCCATCTCCGCGCGGGGCACCCGGCCGTACGTCTCCAGCAGACCGAAGATCGGCGGTGGCTCCCAGGAGGAGCGCTGGAGGACGGCGTCGCAGCCGGGCGGCAGCGACCGCGCGAGGTTCGCCGCGAGCCCGCCGCCGGTGATGTGCGCGAACGCGTGCACCTCGGACGCGGCGATCAGCGCCAGGCAGTCCTTGGCGTAGATCCGGGTCGGCGTGAGCAGCTCCTCGCCGAGCGACCGGGTCAGCTCGGCCGGGGTCTCCTCCAGTGACAGCCCGGTCTCCCGCAGGATGTGCCGGACCAGGGAGTAGCCGTTGGAGTGGATCCCGGAGGAGGCCAGGCCCAGCACCACGTCACCGGGCCGCACCCGGTGCGGGCCGAGGACCTTCGACGCCTCGACCACGCCCGTGCCCGCCCCGGCCACGTCGAACTCGTCGGGCTCCAGCAGCCCGGGGTGCTCGGCGGTCTCGCCGCCGACCAGGGCACAGCCCGCCAGGGAGCACGCCTCGGCGATGCCGCCGACGATCGCGGCGATCCGCTCGGGGACGACCCGGCCGCAGGCGATGTAGTCGGTCATGAACAGCGGCTCGGCGCCGCAGACGACCAGGTCGTCGATGACCATGCCGACCAGGTCGTGCCCGATCGTGTCGTACACCCCGAGGCGCCGTGCCAGGTCGACCTTGGTGCCGACGCCGTCGGTGGAGGTGGCGAGCAGGGGCCGCTCGAACCGCGTGAGCGCCGAGACGTCGAACAGGCCCGCGAAGCCGCTGACGTCATCGACGACCTCGGGCCGGCGGGACTTCGCGACGCGGGACTTCATCAGCTCGACGGCGCGCTCGCCCGCGGCGATGTCCACCCCGGCCGCGGCGTAGGACGTGGCGGTGGAGTCGTCGGTCACCGGCGGGCCTCTTCGAGCAGGTGCTTGCCGCGGGCGTCCTCGGCGACGTCGATCGGGTAGATGCCGTCGAAGCAGGCCCGGCACAGGCGGCTCTTGTCCTGCTGGGTCGCGGCGATCAGCTCGTCGAGCGAGATGTAGCCGAGCGTGTCGGCGCCGAGGGACTGGCGGATCTCCTCGACCGAGAGGTTGCCGGCGATCAGCTCCGCGCGGGTGGCGAAGTCGATGCCGTAGAAGCACGGCCAGGCCACCGGCGGGCTGGAGATGCGGACGTGCACCTCCTTGGCCCCCGCCTCGCGGAGCATCTTCACGATCGCCCGCTGGGTGTTGCCGCGCACGATCGAGTCGTCGACGACGACCAGACGCTTGCCCGCGATCGCCTCGCGCAGCGGGTTGAGCTTCAGCCGGATGCCGAGCTGCCGGATGGTCTGCGACGGCTGGATGAACGTCCGGCCGACGTAGGAGTTCTTCACGAAGCCCTGGCCGTACGGGATGCCGGACTCCTCGGCGTACCCGATCGCCGCCGGCGTGCCGGACTCGGGCGTCGGGATGACCAGGTCGGCCTCGACCGGGTGCTCGCGGGCGAGCCGGCGGCCGACGTCGACCCGGGTGGCCTGGATGCTGCGCCCGGCGATCGAGGTGTCGGGCCGGGCGACGTAGACGTACTCGAACAGGCAGCCCTTGGGCTCGGCGACGGCGAACCGCGTGGACCGCACGCCCGCCTCGTCGATGGCGATCAGCTCGCCCGGCTCGACCTCGCGGACGAACGTGGCGCCGACGATGTCGAGGGCGGCGGTCTCGCTGGCGACCACCCAGCCGTGCTCGAGGCGGCCGAGCACCAGCGGGCGGATCCCCTGCGGGTCGCGTGCGGCGTACAGGGTGCGTTCGGTCATGAAGACGAGGGAGTAGGCGCCGCGGGCGAGCGGCAGCACCTCCAGCGCGGTCTCCTCGACGCCGCCCTCGCCACCGGCCAGCAGGGCGGTGAGCACCTCGGTGTCAGTGGTGGCGGTCAGCTCCCCGGTGGGGACGCGGGCCGCCAGCTCCGGCGTGTTGATGAGGTTGCCGTTGTGGCCCAGCGCCAGGCTGCCGGACTCGGTCGAGCGGAACGTCGGCTGGGCGTTCTCCCAGACGCTCGATCCGGTCGTGGAGTAGCGGCAGTGGCCGACCGCGATGTGCCCGCGCAGCGTGTTGAGCACGGGCTCTTCGAAGACCTGGGACACCAGGCCCATGTCCTTGAAGACGACGATCCGCGCACCGTCGCTGACCGCGATGCCGGCCGACTCCTGGCCGCGGTGCTGCAGGGCGTACAGGCCGAAGTAGGCGAGCTTGCTGACCTCCTCGTCAGGTGCCCAGACGCCGAAGACCCCGCAGGCGTCCTGGGGGCTTCGATCCCGGGGGTCGAGGTCGTGGCTCAGCCGTCCGTCTCCGCGCGACACATGGCCAGTGTAGGCGGCATTCGCCGAGCTCCCTCAGTCGCGGGTGGCCGACGCCCACTCTGCCGGGCCGGGATCGCCGTTCCGGAAGCCGGGATCGCCGCTCCGGCCGGGGCCATGAGCGGGCGGCGAACGTGGTTCCCTGCGCGTGCTCGGCGTGCCGCGCCGCCTCGCTCGGCGCCGATCCATCACGATGGGTGTTCGGGGGGTGACATGGTGTATCAGCCGGTGCGCGAGGTGCCGCAACGCCGCAGGGGGCTCGGCATCGCCGCGCTCGTCCTCGGCATCGCTGGGCTCCTCACGCTGTGGCTCTGCGGCCTGGGTGTCCTGCCCGCGCTGGCCGGCGTCGTCGTCGGTGTCATCGCGGTGGTCCAGCGGAACGGCCGCGGCATGGCCGTCGCGGGCCTGATCCTGTCGGCGGTGACGCTGGCGCTCGCGATCGCCTTCGCCGTCTGGTTCTACGGCCGGATCGCGCCCTGCTCCGACCAGGCCCGTTACCCCACGAAGCAGGCCCGGGACGAGTGCCTGCAGAAGCGCGTGCCCTTCTTCAAGGCCACACCCCGCCCCTGACCATCGTCGGCCGACGGAGCACCGCGGCGCCGCCGGACGCCGTCTTGACAGGCCTCGTGGGCCGGAGGGAGCATGACGGCGGGCGTTGATCTGCCGCCCAACCTCCTTCGGCCCTCCCCGGCAGGGCCGCTCGGTGGAGGCAAAGGGGATCCCGTCCTCGGATCGCTGGTCATCCGCCCGCCACGGGCTCGTTCGCCGGGGGTCGGGTCGCGTGGTGTCGAGGGCCTGATGACGGCGAACAAGCACTTCAAGCGACGCGTCCGCGAGCGCGCCCGGCGTACGGGCGAGTCCTACACCGCTGCCCTCAGGCACCTTCGACGTCTGGACGCCAAGGAGCAGTCCGTGCAGTGGCAGCGCATCGAGAAACCCGACTTCGGCTACGCGCTCCAAGTCCCCGGGGACTGGCAGGAGCGGGAGCCGAACCTCAAGAACAGCCCGTGGGAGACCGCGCGGTTCGTCGACCCCGATGACCGGAGGCACAGCCTGATCGTCTTCCGTCAGCCCGTACGGCCCGGGCGTTCCGCCACCGAGATCGCCGAGGGCGCGCAGCAGTCGCTCGCCGGGGTCGGCTTCGTCGATTTCGAGATCAGCGACGTGACCGTCGCCGGACGGGCCGGCGCGCGGCTGAACTGCGCGCGCCACGACGCCGGGCGGACGTGGGCGGTGCGCGAGTACTTCGTCGTCCAGGACGGGGTCTCCTTCTGCCTGGGATGCGGGTCATCCGCCCCGGACGAGGACGATCCGCTTTTCGGGGTGCTCGCCGAGCGACTGGAACTGCTCGAGCTCGGCTGATCCCGGGCCGGCGGGCGAGCCCCGCCGGCCCTCTTATCGATCATTCGCCGAATACGGCGTAACAGGTAGATGGGCGGACAGATCCGCCCGTGCTCCGCTCGCCGTGATCCGGTCGGTGGCGTCCGCCCAGGCGAGCCGGCCGGTCGCGAGCAGGATCCACGTCTTCGGATCGGTCTCGATGACGTTCGGTGGGGTGCCGCGGGTGTGGCGCGGGCCCTCGACGCACTGCACCGCTGCGTATGGGGGCACGCGCACCTCCACCGAGCGCCCCGGCGCCTCCCCGGCGAGCCGGTCCAGCAGCAGTTTCACGGCCAGGCGTGCGGCCGCGCGCTCGGGTTCGGCGCCGGCGGCGTACGCGGTCACGACCGCGTCGATGAGGGCGTCGGCGAGGCGGGCCGCCGGGCCCGCGTAGGGCTCCTCGCCGAGCGCGGCGAATTGGTCGTCGAGGGCGGCGCGCAGCCGCTCGGGTGTGGGTCGGGCCATGGCAGGACCGACGTTACCGGGCAAAAACAGCGGCCGCTGGCCCACAGGACACGCTAGATTGCCCTAGTCCCCCATATGCCACTAAAGACCACTTGCCACACCTGTACTGTCTTGTGGTTGTTTGGTTACTCCGCAGCCGGTGCCCCCCTCCCGGCCCGCGCCCCCCACTCGAAGGAGAGCCCCCACGTGAGGGTCCGAGCCAGAAGACTCGTGATCGCGTCCTCCGCCGTCGCGCTCACGGCAGCAGCCGTCCCCGCCTACGCCGCCATCACCGCGCCCACCGCCCACGTCGCGGTCGCCTCCGCCTCCACCTCCGCCGAGGCCGTGCCCGGGCAGTACATCGTGACGCTGAAGCACACCGGCGCCCGCCTGTCGAAGCTCACCGGCGTGCGCCGCCTCCTCGACTTCGGTGACGGCTTCGCCGCGAAGCTGACGCCGTCGGAGCTCAAGAAGGTGCAGAGCGACCCGAACGTCGCCGCCATCGAGCAGGACCAGGTCTTCAAGATCAACACGACCCAGAAGAACGTCAACTGGGGTCCGGACCGAATCGACCAGCACAAGCTCCCGCTCTCGCACACGTACACCTACAAGCACACCGGTTCCGGCGTCGACGCCTACGTGATCGACACCGGCATCGACACCTCGCTCAGCCAGTTCCAGGGCCGGGCGAACACCGTGTACGGCAAGAAGGACTGCAACGGCCACGGCACCCACGTGGCCGGCATCATCGGGTCGAAGACGTACGGCGTCGCCAAGGGCGTCCGCCTGCACGGCGTCCAGGTCCTGGACTGCGACGGCCGCGGCCAGACCTCCGACGTCATCGCGGGCATCAACTGGGTGATCAAGCACCACGGTGCCAAGTCGGTCGCCAACCTGTCCCTGGGCGGCGGCAAGTCCACCGCGCTGAACAACGCGGTCACCAAGCTGTCGAAGGCCGGGGTGTTCGTCGCCGTCGCCGCGGGCAACGGCGACGAGAACGGCAACCCGCTGAACGCCTGCAACACCTCGCCGGCCAGCGCGGCGAGCGTCGAGGCCGTCGGGGCCAGCACGTCGGCCGACAACCGCACCTCGTGGAGCAACTACGGCAAGTGCGTGGACATCTACGCGCCCGGTAGCAACATCAAGTCGACCTACCTCGGCGGCACGGCGGTCCTCAGCGGCACGTCGATGGCCACGCCGTTCGTGGCCGGTGTCGCGGCGCTCTACAAGTCGACGTACGGCCAGAAGTCGTTCGGCACGGTCCAGTCGTGGCTCACCTCGCACGCGACCCTGAACGCCATCAAGAACAACAAGCCGAACACCCCCAACCGGCTGCTCTACAAGAGCTCTCTCTGAGCTCCTGAGCCGAGAGGCCGCCGCCCGCGCCGGGCGGCGGCCTCTTTTGCGTTCTCCGCCAGGTCGGCGGTGCACCGATACTGGACGAATGGATCAGAGCATCGGTGAGTTCCTCCGCTCGCGGCGTGCCCGCATCCAGCCCGGCGACGTGGGACTGCCCGAGTACGGCCGCCGGCGGGTGCCCGGCCTGCGCCGCGAGGAGCTGGCGCAGCTCGCCGGTGTCAGCGTCGACTACTACGTACGCCTGGAACAGGGACGCAGTCCGAGCGTGTCCGACGCCGTGCTCGACGCGATCGCCCGCGCACTGCGCCTCGACGGGACCGAGAGTGCCCATCTCCGCAACCTGGCGCGCCCCGGCAGGACGACGCGCATGGCGGAGCGGCCACAGCGCGTACGGCCCGGGCTGCTCCGGATGCTGGAGATGATGCGGGACGTTCCAGCCTTCATCCTCGGCCGCCGGATGGACGTCCTCGCCTGGAACCCGCTTGCCGACGCCGTGACCGGGTTCTCCGGCATGGATCGGCCCAACGCGGCTCGGCACGCCTTCCTGTACCCGGCGGGCCGTGCCCTGTACCCCGAATGGGAGGGCGTCGCGGCGGAGACCGTCGCGTACCTGCGCCTCGACGCGGGCCGGCACCCGGGAGACGCGCTGATGGCCGACCTCGTCGAGGAGCTCTCGGCGGGAAGCGAGGAGTTCCGCCGCCTCTGGGCCGGTCAGGACGTCGTGGAGAAGACGCACGGCCGGAAGCTGATCCGTCATCCGCGAGTCGGCGAGCTGGAGTTCCGCTTCGAGACCTTCGCGCCTCCCGGCGACGAGGATCAGCTGCTCGTCGCCTACACCGTGGCGGCCGGCTCGCCCGCCGAGGAGCGGCTGAGGCTGCTGGCCGCCGACCATGCCTCCGGCGCTCCCGCGTACGTCCTGACCTGAGCAGCACGGGTGATCCCCGGCGCTCACAGGAGCGCCGGGGATCGGAAGGTCACCTCAGGCGGCCGGCTCCAGCAGCGGCTCGGTCCCCACGGGGGCCTGACGGCGGGTGCGCAGGGTGTAGAGGCTGAGGGGGACGCCAACGGCGACGATCGCGGCGCCGACCAGGATGGCGAGTTGGTAGCCCGACAGGAAGGCGTGGACCGGCGTGGAGCCGCTGTGCAGGACCGCGGACTGGCGTGAGGTCAGGATCGCGCCGATGATCGTGACGCCGAGCAGGCCGGAGACCTCGCGGGAGGCGTTGAGCACACCGGAGGCGGCACCGGCCCGCGCGGGCGGGAGCACCCCGATGATCGCGTCGGTCAGCGGCATCATCGTGAAGCCGGAACCGATGCCGAAGGCCACGAACGCGGGCAGCAGGTCCATGAAGCTGCCGCCCTCGCCGACGAACGAGACCATGACCATTCCGACGACGTTGAGGGCGAGGCCCGCCGCGACGGTGAGGTTCGTGCCGAGGCGCCGCGCGACCGTCCCGGCGAACGGCGCGACCACGATCATCATCAGGGCCATCGGGATGATGGACGCTCCCGCCTTGGTCGGGGAGAACCCCAGGATGTTCTGCAGGTACATGGCCGTGAAGAGGTAGACGCCCATCACGCCGAAGCCCCACAGGACCATCGCGCCGAGGCCGCCGCTGAAGACGCGCTCCCGGAACATCGACAGGTCCACCATCGGGTCGTCGGTGCGGGTCTCGGCCGCGATGAACCCCGCCGCCGAGACCGCGGCGAGGGCGAAGGCGCCGAGGATCAGGGCCGAGGTCCAGCCCCGGTCGTGGCCCTCGATCAGCGCGTAGGTGAGGGAGAACAGCGCGACCGCGGAGGTCAGCAGGCCCGGAGCGTCGAGGCGGCGGCGTACGGCCTCACCGGTCTCGCGCATCGAGAAGGCGATGATCGCGATCGTCACCACGCCCACGGGGACGTTGATCAGGAAGATCCAGCCCCAGTGCCAGCGCTCGGAGATGAACCCGCCGGTCAGCGGGCCGAGCGCCAGGGCGAGCGCGCCGACCGCGCTCCACACCCCGACCGCCCTCGTACGCTCGCGCGGGTCGGGGAAGGTCGAGGAGATGATCGCGAGCGTCAACGGCGCCGACGCCGCCGCGCCGACCCCCTGGAGGACCCGGGCGACGATCAGCGTCGTCTCGTTCCCCGCGATCCCGGCCAGGAGTGACGCGGCGGTGAAGACGGTCAGCCCGGCCAGGAACAGCCGACGGCGGCCGTACACGTCGCCGAGTCTGCCGCCGACGAGCATCAGGCCGGAGAAGACCAGGATGTAGCTGCTGACGATCCACTCCAGCCCGGACAGCGTCAGGTGCAGGTCGCGCTGGATGGACGGCAGCGCCACGTTGACGACGTTGTTGTCCAGGTAGGTCATGAAGGTCGCCAGCGCGACCCCGGTCAGGGTCCACCAGCGTCGACGAGATTCCATTCGCCCTGCTCCCGCTCCTATACAGTGTTCTTATACGTCGTACATGTACCTCGTATAGGGAAGCTTGTACGGCGTATAGTTGTCAAGTGGCCGCAGATGAGGAACGGGCTCGCCTGAGCCGGGAGACAGTGGTGGACGGCGCCTTGGCGCTCGCCGACGAGGAGGGCCTCGAGGGGCTGACGATCCGCCGGCTCGCCCAGCGGCTCGGCGTGACGCCGATGGCCCTCTACTGGCATTTCAAGAACAAGGACGAGCTGCACGTCGCGCTCGTCGACCGCGTCTGGTCGCTGGTCGACACGAAGGTCGACCCGGTGGCACCGTGGTACGACCGGCTCCGCGCGTTGATGGCGTCCGCCGTGGGCGTGCTACGCGCGCATCCGAGCGCCGCTCGCCTGCTGATGGGCGCCTGGATCGACGCCCCACACTGCTACGACTCCATGGAGGCGGCGCTGGCCGTCCTCGCGGAGGGCGGATTCAAGCCCGAACCGGCGGCCGCCATCTGCAAGTACGGCCTCCGCACGGCGATCACGCTCGTCGTCGGCGACGTACAGGTCAAGCCCACGATGACGGACGAGGAGATCGCCGAGGTCCATCGCCGCAAGCGCATCATGCTCGAGACGATGTCCCCCGAGCGATACGGCCACGTCATCGCCGCCGCGTCGGCGCTCTCCGCCGGGCAGGACTCCGACGCCGAGATCGCCCTCGGGATCGACATGTTCATCGCCGGCGTCCGGGCCCTGGCCCCGAAGGGCTGACCGCGCCGGCCCTAGGGCGTGTCCGGTGGATCTTGTTCGTAGCGAGCGGCCGTCCAGAGTGTGCCTCGCAAGGCGGAGGAGGGAGGCAGCCTGGTGTTGGCTGCCGACCGACGACAACGCGGCGAGGCGCGCTCTGGACGCCGCGCAGCCGGACGAAGATCCACCGGACACGCCCTAGCCCGGCGCGGTCGCTCGATCAGCCGAACAGGGCGGGCAGGGCGCCCTGGTGCACCTCGCGCAGCTCGCTCAGCGGGATGGAGAACAGGCCCTCCACCTCGAAGGCGTCGCCGCCGACCGTGCCCAGACGGCGCACCGGGACCCCGGCGGCCTCGGCGAGGGCGACGATCCGCTCCTCGTGATCCGGGTAGACGGCCACGACGGCCCGGGCCACGGACTCGCTGAACAGCTCGGTGAACGGGTCGTCCGGCAGACTGACCACGCAGCCGAGCCCGCCGCGCAGGCAGGACTCGACCAGCGACTGCGACAGGCCGCCGTCGGACAGGTCGTGGGCGGCGCTCAGCAGGCCTTCCCGCGCCCCGGTCACGAGCACGGACGCCAGCGCCGCCTCGGCCGCGAGGTCCACGCGCGGCGGCAGCCCGCCCAGGTGCTGGAACACGACGTTCGCCCACTCGGAGCCGCCGAACTCCGGCCGGGTCTCGCCGAGCAGCAGCAGCGTGGTGCCCTCGACGTTGAACGACATCCGCACGCGGCGGTCGACGTCGTCGTGCACGCCCAGGACGCCGATCACCGGGGTGGGGTTGATCGGCGTGCTGCCCGTCTGGTTGTAGAAGCTGACGTTGCCGCCGGTCACCGGGACGCCCAGCGCCTGGCAGGCGTCGGCGAGGCCCTCGACGGCGCGCGCGAACTGCCACATCACGCCCGGGTCCTCCGGCGAGCCGAAGTTGAGGCAGTTGGTGACCGCGAGCGGCCGCGCACCCGTGGTCGCGACGTTGCGGTACGCCTCCGACAGGGCGAGCTGCGCGCCGGCGTACGGGTCGAGCCGGGCGTAGCGGCCGTTGCCGTCGGTGGCCAGCGCGATGCCCTGCGGCCCGTCGCCGATGCGGATCACGCCGGCGTCCTCCGGCATGGCCAGCACGGTGTTGCCGAGCACGAACCGGTCGTACTGCGAGGTGACGAACGTCTTGTCGGCGAGGTTCGGCGAGCCGATGAGCCACAGCACCGTATTGCGCAGGTCCTCGGCGGTGGCCGGGCGCGGCAGGCGGCCCGGGCCGTCGGCCTGCAGCTGCGCCAGGTCGGCCGGCACCTCGTACGGCCGCTCGTACACCGGGCCCTCGTCGGCGGCGGTGCCCGGCGGGATGTCGACGATCGTCTCGCCGTGCCAGGTCATCCGCAGCCGGCCCGTGTCGGTGACCTCACCGATCACGGTGGCGAGGACGTCCCACTTCGCGCAGACCTCGAGGAAGCGCTCGACCTTGGCCGGCTCGACCACGGCCATCATGCGCTCCTGCGACTCGCTCATCAGGATCTCTTCGGGCCGCAGCGTCGCGTCGCGCAGCGGCACCAGGGTCAGGTCGATGTCCATGCCGCCGGTGCCGGCCGCGGCCAGCTCCGTGGTCGCGCAGGACACGCCCGCCGCGCCGAGGTCCTGGATGCCGACGACGAGGTCCTCGGCGAAGATCTCCATGCAGCACTCGGTGACGACCTTCTCCATGAAGGGGTCGCCGACCTGCACCGACGGCCGCTTCTGGTGGGCTGTGCTTCCACCCCCTTGGCTGCGCCCCGCCTCCCCCGGCTCGTCGAAGGTCGCGCTCGCCAGCACGGACGCGCCGCCGATGCCGTCCGGCCCGGTGCGCGCGCCGAACAGGATCACCTTGTTGCCCGGGCCCGGCGCGATCGCCCGCTTGATGTCCTCGGGCTTGAGCACGCCCACGCACAGGGCGTTGACCAGCGGGTTCGCGGCGTAGCAGGGGTCGAAGACGACCTCGCCGCCGATGTTCGGCAGGCCGAGGCAGTTGCCGTAGCCGCCGACGCCGCGGACGACGCCGTCGAGCACCCGCCGCGTGTCCGAGGCCTCGGGCAGGCCGAAGCGCAGGGAGTCCATGACCGCGACCGGCCGGGCGCCCATCGAGATGATGTCGCGGACGATGCCGCCGACGCCGGTGGCCGCACCCTGGTACGGCTCGACGTACGACGGGTGGTTGTGCGACTCGATCTTGAAGGTGACGGCCCAGCCGTTGCCGACGTCGACGACCCCGGCGTTCTCCCCCATGCCGACGAGCAGCGCGTCGCTCTGGGGCGCCTTGTCGGCGAACTGCCGCAGGTGGACCCGCGAGCTCTTGTACGAGCAGTGCTCGCTCCACATGACCGAGTAGATGGCCAGCTCGGCGGAGGTGGGCCGCCGGCCCAGGATCTCCCGCACGCGGGCGAACTCGTCGCCCTTCAGGCCGAGCTCGGCGTACGGCAGTTCGCGCTCGGGCGTCCGCTCCGCACGGTCGACGGTGTCCACCTCGACCGGCGGCGCAGCGGGCTCCGGGGCCGACAGGTCGGGGTTCGCCCCCGACGCGCCGACGTCGGCCTGCTCGTTGACGGACGTGTGGGCCTGCTCACTCACTGGTGCACCAACTTCTTGAGGACAGAGGTGAAGAAGCCGAGCCCCTCGGTGGAGGTGCCGGTCAGCGCCTCGACGGCGTGCTCGGGGTGGGGCATCAGACCGACGACGTTGCCCGCCTCGTTGCAGATGCCGGCGATGTCCCGCAGGGAGCCGTTGGGGTTGACGTCGACGTAACGGGCGACGACCCGGCCGGCGGACTCCAGCTCGTCGAGGGTGGCCTCGTCGGCGACGTAGCAGCCGTCCATGTTCTTGACCGGGATGACGACCTCCTGGCCCTGCTCGTAATCGGCGGTCCAGGCGCTGTCGGCGTTCTCGATGCGCAGGCGCTGGGCGCGGCACACGAAGTGCAGGCCGGCGTTGCGGGTCAGCGCGCCCGGCAGCAGGTGCGACTCGCACAGCACCTGGAAGCCGTTGCAGATGCCGAGCACCGGAAGGCCGTCGCCGGCGGCCGCGACGAGCTTGTCCATGAGCGGCGCGAACCGGGCGATGGCGCCGGCGCGGAGGTAGTCGCCGTAGGAGAAGCCGCCGGGAAGGACGACGGCGTCGACACCGAGGAGATCGGCCTCGGCGTGCCAGAGGGACACCGGCTCGGCGCCGGCGATGCGGACCGCGCGTGCGGCGTCCCGGTCGTCCAGCGAACCGGGAAAGGTGATGACGCCCACACGGGCTGACATGGGCACACTCCGATCAAGGAACGGTCGGGACGTGCCCCAGCTTATCCGGGGTCTACCCTGCGGTTTTCAACAGCTCGGGCTCCAGGAGGCGCATGGGGGACTCCGCCTGCCAGCTCAGTCTCTTCTGGAGGTAGACGACGGTGCCGGCGTCGGGGCGACTGTCGAAGGTGACGTCGTCGACGAGTGCCTGCATGATCTTGATCCCGCGCCCGGACTCCGAATCGGGCCCCGCGCCTTTCTGGTCGTCGCTTTGGAAGCCGTGACCCGTGTCGGTGACCTTCAGCACGCAGTGGTCACCGGCGATACTGGCGATCACTTCATAGTGGGTCGCCGAATCGACGTGCTGCACGACATTGGTGCAGGCTTCGGATGTGGCCACGAGAAGGTCGGCAATACAGGCTTCCGAAACCCCCAATCCGCGCAGCGTATCGCCCAGGACCCGTCGGATCACCGGGATGCTGAGAGTCTCACGCGGCAAGTCGAGTGAGAACTTCATATCCACCGGACACCTCATGTGTCGTCCTGACCCCTGACCTGGGGTCGACCCCGTCTGCTGATTCTTTCAACGAAGCTAAGGCTTCCCCGGTGGAAACTGGCGTAATCGCGGGACCGAGCTAACTTTAGGCGACTATTCTGCGCGGAGTTCGAACGTCTCGATGACGGGGTTGGCCAGCAACGTCTCAGCCATCTTCCGGACACGTTCGGTGGCCGCTTCGTCGGCCGGTCCTTCAACTTCGATCTCGAACCTCTTACCTTGGCGTACCCCGGTGACGCCCTCGAAACCGAGCCGTGGCAACGCCCGGGCGACGGCCTGGCCCTGGGAATCGAGAATTTCCGGCTTCAACATGACGTCGACGATGAAACGCGCCATGGCAACCCCCTCTGATCTGCAGCTACGGCACCGAAGCGTACGGCAACGCCACTGTGTCGGTGACGCGAACCCTCGCCCGATGGGATCGTAAGGGCCGATCCCCCGCCCCCCGAGGAGTCGCATGCGCGCCGAGGAACTCACCGAGCCGGAATCCGCTCTCTGGGAGGCATTCCCCGCGGCGCGGACGGTCGACCTCGGCGGCCAGGGCGAGGTGCGCGCCGAAGTGATCGCGGCCCTGCTGCTCGGCGCGCGACCGCCCGAGCCAGGACGGGTCCCGGCGGTCCGGCTGACAGGCGCCCGGATCACGGGGCTCCTCGACCTGTCCTTCGCCGACGTCCCGTACGCCGCCCTCCTGCGCGACTGCGAGTTCACCGAGGCGCCCACCCTTTACGGCGCGCGCATGCGACAGGTGAATCTCATCGGCTCGCGATTGCCGGGTCTCCAGGCGTCCGATGCCCACATCGACGGCCTGCTCTGGCTGAAAGACTGCCGCTTCGACGGCCCGGTGACGCTCGTCGGCACCAAGGTCAACGGCGCGCTGTCGCTGAGTTCGGCGCGGATCGACGGCGCGGAGCCGCTCCGCGCGGACGACCTGACGGTGTCCCGTGACCTGGTCGCGGACCAGATGCGGGCCTCAGGGGAGGTCCTCCTCCGCGGCATCCGGGTGCAGGGCACCGTCAACCTCGACGGCGCCCAGCTGTCCTGTCCGGGCGGCATCGCGCTGAATCTGGACCGGGCCCGGGTGGAGGGCGCCGTCCAGGTCGGAGACGGCCTGCGCGCCGAGGGGACGGTCAGCCTGCGCTCGGCCGTGATCGGCGGCATGCTCGATCTGAACGGCGCGGAGCTGGTCAATCCCTCGGGCATGGCCCTGCGCGGGCACCTGGTCACCGTCGGGAGCAGCCTGCGCGCCTCGAAGGGCTTCCGGGCGCAAGGGCAGATCTACCTCGACGCCGCCCACGTGAACGGCTCGATCGTCTTCGACGGGGCGCACCTGTCCAACCCGGGCGGCATCGCACTGGGTGCCTCCCGGGTGGAGATCACCGGCGGCCTGTTCGGTAAGTACGGGTTCGTCGCCGATGGCGCCGTCCATCTGGTCGACACCCGGGTCGGAGCCAGCGTCGACTTCTCCGGCGCCCGCCTCACCGCGCCGGGGACTCGGGCGCTCAAGGCGCACGGGATCAACGTCGCCGGCGTGGTCGACTGCTGCGACGGCTTCACCGCCGAGGGCCGGGTCTCGTTCACCGGCGCGAGGATCGGCGGTGACCTGTGCTTCGACGACGCGACGATCAGCGCTCCCAGGGAGGCCGCCATCAGCTGCCGGCAGCTGCGCGCCGCCACGCTGCGACTCAGGACGCGCGGTGTGGACGGCGCGGTCGACGTACGGCACGCGCGCGTCGAGGTGCTCCGCGACGCTCCGACGGGCTGGCCGCCGGGCACCCGGCTCGAGGGCTTCACCTACGAGGCGATCGAGGAGCCCGGCACGGGCACCGACCGGCTCGGCTGGCTGGACGGCGCCGACGGGTACCAGCCGCAGCCGTACGAGCATCTCGCGGGCGTCTACCGGCGGCTCGGGCAGGACGCCGACGCCCGTACGGTGCAGCTCGCCCGGCAGCGCCGCCGACGGCGTACGCTGCCGCGCTGGCTCGCCGTCTGGGGCCTCGTGCAGGACTGGACGGTCGGCTACGGCTACCGGCCGCAGCGGGCGGTGCTGTGGCTGGCCGGGCTGCTGGCCGTCGGCGTGGTGGCGTTCGGCGTCCACCACCCGCCGCCGCTGAAGGCGGGCGAGGCGCCGCCGTTCAATCCGTTGCTGTACACGCTCGACCTGTTGCTGCCGGTCATCGGCTTCGGTCAGGAGGACGCCTTCGGGCCGCGCGGCTGGCAGCAGTGGCTGGCCGCAGCGCTCGTCGCGTCGGGCTGGATCCTCGCGACCACCATCGCCGCAGGTGTCTCTCGGGTGCTCTCCCGCCACTAGCGATATAAATGAAGGTTCTCTCGTCTTCCCCCCGGAGTTCGTCTGATGCTGAGCGATGAGCTGACCCCGCCCGAGCGCGTGCTGTGGGACGCGTTCCCGCGCGGTGAGACGGTCGACCTGTCCGGCGGTGATCAGGACTTCGACAGCACGAACGCCTGGGGCCCCGAGCGCACCATCCGCGCCGAGGTGATCTCCGCGCTGCTGCTCGGCGCGCGGGAGAACGAGCCGGGCCAGGTCGCCGCCGTTCGCCTGACCGGTGCGCGGATCGCCGGGACGCTGAACCTCGGGCACGCCCACGTGACCGTGCCGCTCGCGCTCACCGGCTGCCAGCTCACCGAGGCCCCGCACCTGTACTGGGCGCAGCTGCGCAGCGTCCACTTCATGCGCTGCCGGCTGCCCGGCCTGGTCGCCTCCGGCGCGCGCATCGACGGGCACCTGTGGCTGGAGGGCAGCCACGTGTACGGCGGGGTCTGGCTCGACAGCGCCCACATCACGGGCATCCTCAACCTGACCGGCGCGCACCTGTCCCACCCGGGCGGTGACGCGCCGCTGCTGGCCGACCGCCTCGTCGTGGACAACAACGTCTACTGCGACCAGGGGTTCACCGCCGAGGGCGAGGTCCGGCTGCCGGGTGCGAACGTCGGCGGGCAGCTGATCTTCCGCGGGGCGCGGCTGCGCAACCCCAAGGGGCAGGCGCTGTACGCCAGTCGGCTCGCGGTCGCGGCCAACGTCTTCTGCGACGGCGGGTTCAGCGCCGAAGGGGAGATCCGGCTGCGCGGCGCGCGGATCGGCGGCTACCTCTCCCTGGTCGGCGCGTCGGTGTCCAATCCGGCACGTGCGGCGCTCAACTGCGACGACATGAGCATCGAGACCGACATCTACTGCTCGGACGGCTTCCGCGCCGAGGGCGTGGTCAGCCTGGCGGGCGCGCACATCGGCGGCCTGCTCAACCTGCGCGGCGGGCGCCTCAGCAACCCGGCCGGTGTGGCGCTGAACCTCCAGCGGGCCCAGGCCGAAGAGGTGCTGCTGCGGACCGCCGAGCCGATCAAGGGCGTCGTCGACCTGAGCTACGCGCACTTCAAGCTGCTGCGCGACGACCCGCTCTCCTGGGCGCCGAGATACCAGCTCGACGGCCTCACGTACGAGATGATCGACCCGCCGCTGGTCGCGAAGGAGCGGCTGAAGTGGGTGCGCCGCGACACGGACGGCTACATCCCCCAGCCGTACGAGAAGCTCGCCGAGACCTACCGCGCCCTCGGGCACGACGGCGAGCGGCGCACCGTCCTGCTCGCCAAGCAGCGGCACCGCCGTACGACGCAGCCGGTGCCGGGCCGGGTGTGGGGCTACCTCCAGGACTGGACGGTCGGCTACGGCTATCGCCCGTTCCTGGCCACCGCGTGGCTGGTGGCGCTGCTGGCGTTCGGCACCATCGTCTTCCAGCACCACCCGATGATCCAGGAGCCGGGGCACAACACCCAGTTCAACCCGTTCCTCTACACACTGGACGTGCTGCTGCCGATCGGCTCGCTCGGCCAGGAGGGGGAGTTCGCGCCGCACGGCATCTACCTGTGGATATCCGACGCACTCGTCGTCGCGGGCTTCGTCCTCGGTTTGACCGTCGCCGCCGGCGCGACGCGCGTGCTGTCCCGCGACTGACCCACGTTTACCGAATCGGAGCGTGATTCGCGTTGGTGGCAGGGCACAACCTTGCGGGTACGAATCCGTAGAACCCGAGGCTTGCGCCCGGGTACGAGAGGTCTGTCACGATGACGACTACGTCTCCCGCAACCGCCGGGATCCGCGGGAAGGGCGACGCGAACCAGGCCGACCGCGGCGATCCCGCGAAAGGCCCTGAACGCACGAGGAGTGGCACGTGATCGTCGACGCCGCGCGCGGTGCGCCCCTGGGCACCGACGCACAATCTCCCCCATCGGAGCTCGTCCAGCTGCTCACCCCTGAGGGCGAGCGGGTCGAGCACCCCGACTACGACGTGAACCTGACGCCCGAAGAGATCAAGGGTCTCTACCGGGATCTGGTGATCGTTCGCCGGATCGACACCGAGGCGGTCGCGCTGACCCGCCAGGGCGAGCTGGGCATCTGGGCCTCACTGCTCGGTCAGGAGGCCGCGCAGATCGGCTCCGCCCGCGCCCTGCGGCCGGACGACATGGCGTTCCCGAGCTACCGGGAGCACGGGGTGGCCTGGTGCCGGGGCGTCGACGCGCTCGACCTCCTGGGCCTGTTCCGCGGCGTCAACCACGCCGGGTGGGATCCGAAGCTGCACAACTTCCACCTCTACACGATCGTCATCGGCAGCCACGCCCTGCACGCCACGGGCTACGCCATGGGCATCCAGCGGGACGGCACCGAGGACGCCACGATCGTCTACTTCGGCGACGGCGCCACGAGCCAGGGCGACGTCAACGAGGCGTTCGTCTGGTCGGCCGCGCAGAACGCCCCGATCGTCTTCTTCTGCCAGAACAACCAGTGGGCGATCTCCGAGCCGCTGGAGAAGCAGTCCCGGATCCCGCTGTACCGGCGGGCCGAGGGCTTCGGGTTCCCCGGCATCCGCGTCGACGGCAACGACGTCTTCGCCGTGCACGCCGTCACGAAGAAGGCCCTCGAGAACGCCCGCAGCGGGCAGGGCCCCACGCTCATCGAGGCGTTCACCTATCGGATGGGCGCCCACACCACGACCGACGACCCGACGCGCTACCGCCTCCAGGCGGAGCTGGAGTCCTGGAAGCTCAAGGACCCGATCGAGCGCGTCAAGGCGTACCTCGTGAAGAACCAGATGGCCGATCGCGAATTCTTCGACGCGATCGAGGCCGAAGCCAAAGAGGTCGGCTCGGACCTGCGGAAACGGTGCCTAGAATTGCCCGACCCCGCGGCGACGGCGATCTGGGAGAACGTCTATGCGACCGAGCACTCGCTGCTCGCGGAAGAACGCGACCAGTTCATGTCCTACCTGGCGACGTTCGAGGATGTGTCCCGATGAGGGGGCGGCCGACCCGGGCCGGGGCTACGCGCGGAGGGGAGTGCGACGGTGAGCGCTGAGACGCTGACTCTTTCCAGGGCCATGAACGAGGGCCTTCGCAAGGCCATGGAGAACGACCCGAAGGTCCTCATCATGGGTGAGGACGTCGGGAAGCTCGGCGGCGTGTTCCGGGTGACCGACGGCCTGCAGAAGGACTTCGGCGAGGCCCGCGTCATCGACACGCCGCTGGCCGAGTCCGGCATCGTCGGCACGGCGATCGGCCTCGCACTGCGCGGCTACCGGCCCGTGTGCGAGATCCAGTTCGACGGGTTCGTGTTCCCGGCGTTCAACCAGATCACCTCGCAGCTCGCCAAGATGCGGATGCGCTCGCTCGGCACGCTGGAGCTGCCGGTCGTCATCCGCATCCCGTGCGGCGGCGGCATCGGCGCCGTCGAGCACCACAGCGAGTCGCCGGAGGCGTACTTCACCCACACCGGCGGCCTGCGCGTCGTCGCGTGCTCGAACCCGGCCGACGCGTACACGATGATCCAGCAGGCCATCGAGTGCCCCGACCCGGTGATCTTCTTCGAGCCGAAGCGCCGCTACTGGGACAAGGCCCCCGTCGACCAGGACCTGTCCAAGGCCGTCCCGTTCGACAAGGCCGTCGTCGCGCGACCGGGCGAGGACGTGACCGTCCTCGCGTACGGGCCGATGGTCAAGACCTCCCTCGAAGCCGCGCAGGCCGACGAGCAGCACTCGATCGAGGTCATCGACATCCGCTCGCTCAACCCGCTCGACGAGCAGACGGTGCTGGAGTCCGTACGCCGGACCGGCCGGTGCGTCGTCGTGCACGAGGCGCCGGTGTTCAACGGGTACGGCGGCGAGCTGGCCGCGCGGATCACCGAGAAGTGCTTCTACCACCTGGAGGCACCGGTGCTGCGGGTCGGCGGCTTCTCCACGCCGTACCCGCCGTCCCGTCTCGAGGACCACTACCTGCCCGACCTCGACCGCGTCCTGGACGCCGTCGACCGGACCTTCGCGTGGTGAGCATGGGCGAGCTGAAGCAGTTCAAGCTGCCGGACGTCGGCGAGGGCCTGACCGAGGCCGACATCGTCAAGTGGCACGTGCATCCGGGCGACACCGTCGAGGTCAACCAGACGATCGTCGAGATCGAGACGGCCAAGGCCGTCGTCGAGCTGCCCTGCCCGTACGAGGGGACCGTCGCCGAGCTCCTCGTCGAGGAGGGCACGACCGTCGACGTCGGCGTGCCGATCATCTCGGTCGCCGTCGGCGGCGACGTCCCGGCGACCGCAGCGGAGACCGCGCCCGCCGAGGGCGCGCGGGAGCCGGGGATGGAGGGCAGCCCCGCCCCCGCGGTCGACCCCTCCGCCCCGGAGCAGAAGCGCGTCCCGGTGCTGGTCGGCTACGGCGTGAAGGCGGGATCCACCCAGCGCCGGCCGCGTAAGAGCGCACCGGCCGCGACCGGTGGTCCGGCCGCAGCGGCAGCCCCCGTACGGCCGGAGCCCCCTGCTCCGGCACCCGCCGCGCCGGTACGGGCGGTCGGGGGTCGTGTCGCGGTGCTGGCCAAGCCACCGGTCCGCAAGCTGGCCAAGGACCTCGGCGTCGACCTGACCACGATCGCCGGCACCGGCCCGCAGGGGTCGATCACCCGGGACGACATCCGGCAGGCCGCGACGACGCCTGTTCCCGCGACGCCCGTACGGGCCGCAGGCGAGCGGCTCGAGGAGCGCATCCCCATCCGGGGCGTGCGCAAGCACACGGCGGCGGCCATGGTGCAGTCGGCGTTCACCGCGCCGCACGTCACCGAATGGCTGCAGGTCGACGTCACCGAGACGATGAACGCCGTGAAGCGGCTGCGCGACCTGCCCGATTTCGAGGGCGTCAAGGTCTCGCCGCTGCTGCTCGTCGCCAAGGCGCTCCTGCTGGCGGTCCGGCGCAACCCGCTGATCAACTCGGCGTGGGACGAAGAGGCCCAGGAGATCGTGGTCAAGCACTACGTGCACCTGGGCATCGCCGCCGCGACCGAGCGCGGGCTGATCGTGCCCAAGGTCCGCGACGCGCACGACCTGTCGCTCCCGGACCTGGCCCGGGCGCTCGCCGACCTCGCCGCCACGGCGCGGGCCGGCAAGTCCACCCCGGCCGACCTGTCCGACGGCACCATCACGATCACCAACGTCGGCGTCTTCGGCGTTGACGCGGGCACCCCGATCCTGACGCCGGGCGAGTCGGCGATCCTCGCGTTCGGTCAGATCAGGGACATGCCCTGGGTGCACGAGGGCGAGATCAAGGTCCGCAAAGTGACGACGCTGGCGCTGTCGTTCGACCACCGCATCGTCGACGGCGAACTCGGCTCCGCCGTCCTCCGCGAGGTCGGCGCCATGCTCGAGGACCCCATGCGCATGCTCGCCTGGGGCTGACACGACAGGGGTCTCCGGGCCGACCGGCCCGGAGACCCCTCAACAGCCGCCACCGCGCACAGACGATCACTTCCTTAAGCTGGGTACGTTAAGTACTTGACGTACTTGCCGTGTTCACGGAAACGGCATGATTGATGACAGGGAGTGGCATCATGTCGTCTGTGCACTTCAACAGCTACACGGAGGCTCGCGCACATCTGAAGGATCTCCTCGATGCGGCCGAGCTGGGATGCACCGCTACCGTCCGCCGGGAGTCCTCCATGGCCGCGGTCGTCGATGCGGATCGGCTGCGGCACTTCCTCGCCGTTGTGAGTCCGGTTCGGGCACAGGTCGTCGCCGAGGGTGGCGGTTGGTCTGTCTTCCTACCCGGGTTGCCCATCGCCGCCGATGGCACCACGTTCGACGATGCGATCGCCGAGATGGTCGACGCGCTTCGCGACTATGCCCACGATTGGCAAGAACGACTGCGCGAGGCCCCCAACCATCGCCAGCAGTGGGGGCTCGTCCAGCTAATCGATCTGAGCAACGATGACCAGCTGCGCGACTGGCTGATCGGGGACGGCACATGACCTGGCCGCAGCCCACCAGGAAGGATCACGAGTGCTTCTGCGTGACCGAAGGATGGCGTCGAGTACGCAACGCTCGCGGGCGCGCCGGATCACACCACGTCACCTACGAACTCGACCTGCCAGACGGATCGATCCTGCGGACGAGGATCTCCCATCCGGTGGATCGCAGCGGCTATGCAAAGCAGCTTTGGGCGCACGTCCTCCGCGACCAGCTGAACGTCTCTGAGCAGGAGTTCTGGGCCTGTGTTCGCGATGGCGAAAGACCAGGCAGAGGAGCGCCCCTACCGGACAAAGATGCCCTGCCTGCCGACATGGTTCATCTTCTGATCACTCGGGTCGGCGTCTCCGAGAAGGAGGTCGCCGAGATGACCCGGGAGCAGGCAATCGTCCGACTGCAGCGGTACTGGATCGACGATATGTGAGTCGCCAAGCGCACGTTCACTCGAAAGGCCGGTTGAGATGGACGGCAAGGAACTGGACGGGATTGCCGAGCATTACGAAACGACCGACATCAGCCAGGAGATCGCCAAAGCGGACCTGAAGCGCCACGAGCCGCTCTCATCGGACGTCATGATCGTGTCGTCGATCCGGCTCCCCAAGTCGACGATGGACGAGGTTCGGGCTGCGGCCGCCGAACTCGGTGTCAAGCCCACTACGCTCATCCGCTCCTGGATCGAGGAAAGGTTGGGCTCTAGCGAGGCGGCAACTCCTCCTGCGCCCGTCTTGGCCGCATGGTCCAAGGTCGTACACGATGCCGTACCCGAAGAGTTGCGCAGCGCGGGCCTGGCGCGCTCCGCATGAGCGGCATCGTGGAGCAATAGGCGGTTGATCGAGTAGCCCGGGCGCAGCGGCTCCTCCCGCGCGCCGATCCGGCCACGTAGCCACGCAGCATTCCGGGCGCTGAGGCGTCTCTCGAATGTGGACACTGAAATGGCCTCTTCCGCGCGGGCACCCGCCGACGTCGACGAGTTGTACCGCGAACACGCCGTCGGGCTCATCCGGCCGGCCATGCTCGCGTGGGCGCGCCGATGTCCAGGCGGTCCTGAAGGCGTTGTTGGGTCGGCCGGGTGTCGATCAGGTGATCACCGAGTCACGGTGATCCGGTTGCATGGGGGTTCTCCCCTCCCTCAGATAAGGGCGAACCCCCACGGACGCGCCGCCGACGGCTCGAACGCGACCCTCACGCCGTAGAACCGCTCAGCCGACTCCGCTCAGAGCGTCGAGGCGAAGGCCACTTACGCCGGGGTCTTGAACCAGAGCTGCCTGTCGGGGACGGGGTAGCCCTGCTTCTCCACGATCACCTTGGAGTACTTCGTGGCCCCCTTCTCCGAGATGAAGAGGTGCGGCTTTGACATCTGCATGATCGTCAGCCACTCGCCGCCCTTGTCGGGAGTCCCGCCAGTAATGTCCCACTTCTGGTTTGCAGCGTTCCGGCTACAGGTTTTCTGCACCACGTAGTCGCCGCTGTTCACTTTTTTGTTCGAACCGAGCGCGATGTCCAGGCACTTGCCGCTGGCGACGTTGACGAGGTGATTTCCCCACTTGACCTGGAAGGTAACCGTTTTCTTGTGGGAGGCACTGCCACCGCAGGCATCGATGAAAACGTTCGTTCCTGATCCCGCGATGCACTTCCACGACACGTCGTTCGTAAAGTGGAAGCTGCTCGCGGCGTTGGCCGGCGTGGCGGCCAGAGCGGGGACCAGCAGCGTGGTCGCGGTCGCCACGGCGGCGGCCAGACTCCGTTTGCGCATAGTCCGTCCTTTCTCATCCGAGTTCATAACTTGCCCTGGGCGACGACTCGCGGGCCGGGTCAGGTCCGCCAGGGACCGCTGACGTGGTGCACGGTCTTGCCGATCGTGATCGTGCCGAACGACCGGTACCTACCGCTGAGCGAAGTCTTCACCGGCCCGACGTAGTACCTGGCGGTGCCCTCCTTCGCCGGGGCCTTGTCCTTGAATTGGAGCCCGATCATCATTAGGTGCTTCGAACTCGTATATTTCCCGGCGGCTCGGACGATCGCACAGACATCTCGATAGTTGGAATGCGGGTAGGACTTCACGTACACGTACACGTTGGCGTACGTGGTCTTGCCACTTTTGATGGCCACCTTGTCCCGCGGCGTGGTGGACCAGCCCTTGCCGCACGAACCGTGGACTGCGGCCTCGGCCGGGGCCGCGGTGACCGCGGCGAAACCGGCGAGCGACAGAGCGGCGACCGTCGATACGGCCAGCCTCCGACGAATACCCATCTCTTTGTTCCCTCGCTCAGGCCATTATGCGGCTAATCGATATGAGCGGAGTGAGCTTAGCGATCGGCCGTTTTCCGAGGTAGACCGTGGGCGATAATTGGACCTCTGGTCCCAAACTCGGCCGGGACCAGGGGCCCTACCGTCGGATCACCGCGTACCGAGGGTGGCCCGAGCGTCGGAGGTCAGGGGCAGGTCTGGCGCTTGGCGGTGAGGTCGAGGGTCTTGCGGATGGAGCTGAGCCGCAGGCGCTTGGACTCGGGGCAGAACCTACTCAGGGGCAGGTTGTACTCGGCGTGGAAGACGGGCTTGCCGGCCGTGATGAACGGCTTGAGATCCGAGCACTCCTTGTACTCCGCGCACTGCTCGTTCACCGCGAAGTCGAAGTCCTTGACCAGGGACGGGATCTGGTCGAGGTCGTTCTTCAGCCCGACCGCCAGGCCCTTCTGGTGGGCGACGCGCGCGAGCATCCGGTTGAACGCCAGTTGATGCTTCGCGGTCAGCGGGAAGCCGGACTTGTTCTGGTAGGCGTCAACGTTGTCCGGCTCGACGCCGTCGAACCCCTTCGCCTTGCACTGATCCAGGCGCGCGGCCCAGATGCGCTGCAGTACGTCGATCTTGCGGATGTCGACCCAGCGTTCATTCGGCCACCCGTCGAGCTTCTTGCCGAGGATGGACTTGGGGAACTTGTTGTAGTCGGGCCGACCTTTCTCCGCCGAGCCGATGCTCACGTAGCAGATGACCTTGCGGCCCTTTTTGTGCAGCGCGGTCACGGTGGACTTGGGCGTCTCGAACATGTCGACGTCGAAGACGCTCGCGTTGACCGATGTGTCGATCTTGCCGCTGAGCTGCCACTGCCAGCTCACGCCGACCTTCGGCCGCCACCAGGAGGTCGCCTGGGTCGTCGCCGACGATGCGCCGTGCGCGGCCGTGTCCTTGGCCCCGGCACCCGTGCCACAACCGGCGAGTGACAGGGCGGCCAGGGTGAACAATACGTACCGACGACGCAACCGTGACATAAGCGATCAAGCTACCGCCAGCATCGCCCGGCCGTCAGGCGTTCGGCGGATGGGAGGGATCCATGCCGCCGTGGTGGCTCGCCGTCGCCTGGGTCGTGGTCGTGCCCCTGGCCGTCGTGATGCTCGTCGCTCCTCGGAGGTTGTGGAGCGTACCGGCGAAGGCCTGGGCCCGTGACCATCCGGACGACCGCTACACGCGGTGGTGGGAGGCCAGTGCCGCGTGGCGAGGTCTGGCCGCGCTCGCCGTCGTGGCCCTCGTCACGGTCAGCTGGGTCGACCACGCCCATGCCACGGCGGAGCCTCGCCTGCACGGCACGACCGAGAGCGAGAAGGTGCGGGCGGAACCGGGTTCCGCGAACCCGGTCGCGATCGGTCCGGACGCGTACTCCGGGCACGGCATGAGGCTGCGCGTGATCTGGCGGTCGTGGGCGGAGCGGATCGGGTGCGTGCTCGACCACGTCACCGTCACCGAGACCGCGTCAAGGGTGACGGTCACCCTCTATGAGGGCGGCTTCAGCCGGAACGGCGAGAACTGCGCCGACGGAGGCCGGCCGTGGGGCGGATTCGGGCCGTACACGACGCGCTACACCGACGTCACGCTGCACTCTCCGCTCCGTGGCCGCCAGGTCGTGACCGCCACCGGCACACCGGTCCAGCGGTACGAGTGACACGGGGCCACCTCGCACCCGATGGCATGGAGACGACGTCGAGGATCGTACGGGCTCAGGAGAGGAAGGACGCGAGGGGCGGGGCCAAGACGTCCCAGGAGACGTTGTGGTCCTGGCCGTCGAGGGTCGTGTGGCGGCCGGACGGCAGGGCGTCCAGCAGGGCGACGGCGGCGGCCGGAGCCCACGCGCCGGTCTTGGAGCCGGTCAGCACCAGGGTCGGGATCTCGACGTCCGCGAGACCCGCCGGGAGACCGCCGTCTCCGACGACGGCGGCGTCATAGGCGAGGGTCGGGGCGATGGCCTCCATGGACGCCCACATCGGAGCCCGACGCATCTGGTCGATCACGCCGGATGGCATGCCGACAAAGCGCATGAACAGTGCCATGGCGTCCCCACGACGGTCTTCGGCCAGGCAGGTCGTCAGCTCGGTGACGTACGCGCGGGCGCGCCGGGGCGCGTCGGCGTCGAGCTGGAACGGCGGCTCCCACAGGGCGAGCCGGGTGACCGGCAGGCCCGCAGCCGCCGCGCGCAACGCCAGGATCGCGCCAGAGGAGTTGCCGAACACGGCCGCGGAGCCGCCGGCCTCCGCGATCAGCGCGGCGAGGTCCTCGATCTCGCGCTCGACCGCGTACGGCGGGGTGTCTCCGCTGTCGCCGCGTCCTCGCCGGTCGTAGTTGAGGACCGTGTGTCCGGCCGACAGCAGTTCGGCCAGCGGCGCGTGGACGCCGCGGGTGCAGGACGCGCCGCTTACCAGGATGATCGGGCTGCCCGATCCCAGTCGGTCGAAGGCGATCGCGGTGCCGTCGGCGGAATGTGTGATGTTCATGGTCTCGGCCTTTCCGGTGTTCCGATCTCACCCCACCTACGAACGGCCTCGTGTCAGACGGACAGCCCGCCGGCGGAGATCTCGGCGAGTCTCCGTTCGAGGTAGCGGCGCTCCGGCCCGGTCGGCGCCAGAGCCAGGGCCGACCGGTAGGCGAGGGCCGCCTCGGGACGGCGTCCCTGACGGCGCAGGAGGTCGGCTTGAGCGGCGGGCAGCAGGTGATGGTCGCGCAGCTCGGATTCCAGGGCCGACAGAAGGGCCAGTCCCCGCCCCGGGTCGACCATCCCCACGGCGATCGCCCGGTTCAGCCGGACGATCGCGGATGGGACAAGTGCTTCGAGACGGCGGTAGAGGGCCGCGATCTCAACCCAGGGCGTCTCCTCGAAGGAGGGTGCGGTCGCGTGGCACGCGGCGATCGCGGCCTGGATCTGGTACGGCCCCACGCGCCCGTGGCGCAGCGCCTCGTCGAGCACTGCCGTCCCCTCGGCGATCCGCTCGTGCTGCCACCGGGAGCGGTCCTGTTCCTCCAGCGGCACCAGTGCGTCGCCATCGAGCCGGGCCGGACGCCGGGCGTCATGGAGCACCATCAGCGCCAGCAGCCCGGCGGCCTCGGGCTCCTCCGGCATCAGCCGGACGAGCAGGCGGCCCAGCCGGATCGCCTCGTCCGAGAGGCCCTGCCGGATCAGTGCGTCACCGCCGCTGGCCGCGTACCCCTCGTTGAAGAGCAGATAGAGGACGCCCAGCACGGAGGCGAGCCGTTCGGGCAGCAGTTCCGGCGACGGTATCTGGAACGGGATCCCCTCGTCGCGGATCCTGCCTTTGGCCCGGGTGAGCCGCTTGGACATGGTGCCCTCCGAGACCAGGAAGGCTCGGGCGATCTCGGCCGTGGTCAGGCCGGCCAGGGTCCGTAGCGTGAGCGCGACCCGGGCCTCGAACGGCAGGGCGGGATGGCAGCACGTGAACATGAGCCGCAGCCGGTCGTCCGGGAACCCATCGGCCCCGTCCACATCCGCCGTGGAGACGGCGGATGCCAGCTCGCGCATCTTGGCGACGCCCACGGCGGCCCGGCGGAGCCGGTCGATCGCCTTGTTGCGCGCGGTCGTGGTGAGCCACGCGCCCGGCCTCGGCGGAATCCCCTCCGCCGGCCACCGCTGGATCGCCTGGGTGAAGGCGTCCTGCGCGCAGTCCTCGGCCAGGTCCCAGTCGCCGGTCAGCCGGATGAGCGTCGCGACGACCTGACCCCATTCCTCCCGGAACAGGCCCGCGATCGTCGACTCGACGTTCACGGCTGTACGGCGCGTAGCTCGATCGTCCCGTGGCGCGCCACCGGATGGGTCCGGGCCGCTTTGAGGGCCTCTTCGCGCGAGGCGCATTCGATCAGGCTGAACCCGGCGACGACCTCCTTGGACTCGGCGAACGGGCCGTCGGTGAGAAGGACCTCGCCATCGCGGACGCGGACGGTCGTGGCGTCCGCCGGGGGTTCCAGCCCACCGGTCGTGATCAGGTTTTCGCCGCGGGCCGCGGCCCAGGCCTTGCAGGCGGGCAGGAAGTCCGGGTCGGCGAGCATCGCCTCGTACGCCGGGCCGTCTCCGCAGATCAACAGCAAGTACTTCACATCGCGAGCCTAAGGCGACGCGATTCGGGCCGTACGGGCGAGCGCGATCGCCGGGAGCACGCCGATCGCCGCCAGCAGGGCGAGCCAGTGACCGGTGGTGGCCATGGCGGTCGCGGATGCGTGCGCCGACGTGGCGTGGGCGGCGGTGTGGTCCCGGAGCGAGAGGAACACCGTGCCGAAGGCGGCGACGCCCAGGACCTGGCCCAGTTGCATCGTGGTGGTGAGCAGGCCGCTGGCGTCGGCCGCCTGCGAGAGCGGGACGTGCAGCAGCGACCGGGCGAGCAGCGGACTGACCGCCAGGCCCATGCCGACCCCGTCCACCGCGAGCGCCGCCCACATCAGCGCGCCGCCGCTCGCGCCGGTGCGGACGGCCGCCGAAATGCCGAGGTAGGCCACGGCGCACAGGCCCAGCCCGATGGGCGGAAGCACGCGGTGGGCGACGGCCGGCAGCGCACGCCAGTAGAAGCCGACGAGCCCGAACGTCGCGGCCATCGGGAGATAGGTGAGGCCGACCCGCAGGGCGCTGTCACCGAGACCGGCCTCCAGGTGGAGGGTGCAGACGAAGAGGAACCCTCCGTAACCCACCTGCATGGCGGCGAGCGCGCCGATCCCGGCTCTGACGCCGGGGTTGCGCAGTACCGCCGGGTCCAGCAGGGGATCCCCGCCACGTCCCGCCACGCGCCGTTCGACCGGAACGAAGATCCCGGCCAGGACGACTCCGGCGGCGACGCAGCCGAGGCTCCACGCCGGCCAGCCTTCCTCACGGCCGAGGACCAGCGGCAGCACGATCAGGAAGGCCGCCGAGGTCGCGATCGCGAGACCGAGCACGTCGATGCGGCGGGCCGCGTCCGGCTCGTCGGCGGGCACGAGGCGCGGCACGAGAAGGGCGAGGACGACGCCGAGCGGGACGTTGACGAGGAAGGCCGGCCGCCAGGTCAGCCCGAACAGGTCCGCGCTGACGAGCAGTCCGCCGATCACCAGGCCGGCGACCGAGCCGAGCGACAGCACCACGCCGTACGCGGACAGCGCCTTCGCACGCGCCGGGCCGGTGAATCGCGTCTGGATGAGACTCATGATCTGCGGCACCATGACCGCCGCCCCCGCGCCCTGGAGGAACCGGCACGCGATCAGCACCCCGGTCCCCGGCGCGACGCCGCAGGCGAACGACGTCGCCGTGAACACGATGACGCCGAGAAGGTACATCCGCCGTCGGCCGTACAGGGTGCCGAACCGTGCTCCGGTGATGAGCAGCATCGCGTACGCCGCGGTATAGCCGCCCACGACGAGCTGGAGTGACGCGCCCGAGGCGTGCAGGTCGGCGCCGATGGCGGGCATCGCGACGTTCACGATGAAGACGTCCAGCAGGCCCATGAACTGGCCGAGCAGCAGCACGGCGAGCATGAGCCAACGTCGCCCCTCCCCCTCACGCGTCGCTGCGGCGCGCTGCGAAGCGAGCACCGGTCTGGTCATGGCTGTCTCCGTTCGGTAGGTCGCGGGCGGCTCTGGGGAGCGCCCGCCGGTACATACCGAGCGGCCGGACCCGATTCATCGGACTCCGATCCGTCGCCGCGGGGCGATGAGTTCGCCTCTCCCGCGGAGTACGTACACGCGAGGAGGAATTCATGGGCATGGTGGTGGGCGACCGGGATCTGACGGAGCGACGGCAGCGGAGGGTAGTGTCGGGTCTCCGCGGTCCAGGGGAAGGCGTGACACAGGTGCCGGTCAGCGAGGACTTCGAGCGCCGGGCCGACCCGTACCGGTCGGAGCTGCTGGCGCACTGTTACCGGATGCTGGGGTCGGTCCACGAGGCCGAGGACCTCGTCCAGGAGACGCTGCTGCGGGCGTGGCGGGCGTACGACCGGTTCGACGAGCGGCGTGCGTCGCTGCGCACGTGGCTGCACCGCATCGCGACCAACGCCTGTCTCACCGCGCTGGAGAAGCAGGCCCGCCGACCGCTGCCGTCGGAGATCGGCGCTCCCGGCGACGACCCCGAACAGCGGCTGTAGCCAGGACACGAGGTGTCCTGGCTACAGCCGCTTCCGGACGCGATGCTTCGGACCGGCCCGAACCCTCGTCACCCGGGGCAGCGTCTCTGATTGGCTTAGCGATCCCCGGTGTCGCTCAGGGATGTAAGCCAATCGCCTTCGTGCCCTGGTGCTGAACGGCGGAAGCCGACAGCCCTCGTGGCACGTCCCTCCGGACGCTGATCGGTGAGGTCTGGTGACCTCACCGAGGAGGGTGCCCGGCGTCGCCTGGGCACCGGGCGTGTGCGTGACAGTCTGCCACAGGATCGCTACGGATCGCTAATCCGACAGGTAAGCCTCCGGCTGGCGTTCGTCGCCGCCGTGGGCGAGGACGAGATCAGCGAGCCGACCGACCGCCGGCACCGCGCGCTGGTCGACCGCTACGTCGCGGCGCTCGAGAACGCCGACCTGGCGGCGCTCGAACGGCTGCTGACCGAGGACGCCATCCTGGAGATGCCGCCGTTCCTGAACTGGTACGTGGGCAAGGACGACTACATCGGCTTCATCGCGCGCTGTTTCCGGCTCCGAGGCATCGGCTGGCGGATGTTCCCGGTCGGCGCCAACGGTCAGCCCGCCGTCGCCGCGTACATCCCGGGCGACGACGGCGTCCACCACCTGCACACGCTTCAGGTGTTCACGGTCGCCGACGCGGGGATCGCCCGGACGACGGTGTTCCAGGACCCCGACGTGTTCGCCGTCTTCCGCCTGCCGCCTACCGTGGAAGCCGGCTCCGGTCTGCTCAGCGCCCGGTGATCTTCTCTGAACCACAGCCCGCACTGCGGTCATCGGCCGCACTGAGAGGAAGTCTCCATGTCCTCCTCCGCTACGCCCCCCGCGACCTCGGGCCACTTCGCCGGCCGGTCGCTCAGTGACCTCGCCTCGGATCTACGGCGGCAGCGGAGCACGGCGGTCGGCCTCGTACAGCACGCGCTGAACGCGATCACCCGCCTCGATCGAACCGTCAACGCCTTCGTGACCGTGGCCGCCGACGAGGCACTGGCGGCGGCCTGGCGGGCGGACCATGAACTCGCCGACGGCGTCGACCGGGGTCCGCTGCACGGGATACCGGTCGCGGTCAAGGACGTCATCATGGTCGCGGGCCGGCCCGTGAGCATGGGTTCACGACACTATGCCGGCCACGTGGCCACCACCGACGCGGCCTGTGTCCGGCTCTTCCGGGAGGCGGGCGCGATCGTGGTCGGCCAGACCACCACGCACGAATTCGCCTACGGCCCCACCGGGGACCGCTCGGCCAACGGCCCCTCCCGCAACCCGCGCGATCCCGCGCGGATGACCGGCGGCTCCAGCGCCGGAAGCGCCGCCGCCGTGGCAGCGGGGATGGTCCCGCTCGCCGTCGGCACGGACACCGGTGGCTCCGTACGGATCCCGGCGGCCCTGTGCGGGATCGCGGGATTCAAACCCGCGTACGGCGTGATCCCAACCGACGGCGTCTTCCCGCTGTCCACGACGCTGGACCACGTCGGTCTGCTCGCCGCGAGCGCACACGACTGCCGGATCGCCTACCGGGCGCTCCTCCCGGACCGGACACCATCGGCGGGCCGTACGCCGTCAGCGGGCCACACGCCGTCAGCGGGCCACACGCCACTGGCGGGCCGGCCACCCCGCGTCGGCTGGCTCGACACCCGCCCTGTGTTCCCCGCCGACGCCCGCGTCCTGGCCTCGGCGCGTACGACGCTGGAATCCTCAGCGGGCCTGGATGAGCTCCGCATCCCCGCGGGGGTCGCCGAAGAGCTTCGTGAGGCGTTCGTCGCCATCCAGAGCGGCGAGGCCGCGGCCGTGCACGCCGACCGCCTGGCCGAGCGACCCGACCTGTTCGACCCGGAAGTCCTCGAACGCCTCCGGGCAGCCGCCGCCGTGCCCGCCTGGAAGTACGTCCGGGCGATGCGGGCACGCCCGCGGCTCGCCGACGCCGTCGACGCGCTGTTCGAACGCCATGACGTCCTCGCGCTGCCGACCGTGCCGCTCACCGCACCGCTCATCGACGAGCGGGAGACTCTGCTGGACGGCGAGGAGGTGCGCGTACGCGATGCCCTGCTCGCCCTGACCAGCCCATGGAACCTGCTGGGCCTGCCCGCGCTCACCATCCCGGCCGGGACGGTCGACGGGCTGCCCACCGGGCTGCAGCTCATCAGCCGGGCCGGCCAGGAAGAGCTGCTCTTCGAAACGGCCGCGCTCAGCGTTCCCGGATCCAGGCCGTAGCGGAGGTTAGGCGAAGTCGTACGGCGTGAGGTACTCCGGCAGTACGACCTTGGTACGCGGGCTGATCTGGCCGGTCGTCTACACCGCGGGACGGTGACTCCCGTTGCCGGTACGGCTCGCGCGAGTTCACCGCCGCGTACGTGCGGCGCGCGAGGTCACTCCGGGTGCGTCATGTTGCCGTTGCCGCGCCCTTCGGTGAAGACGTCGGTCTCCGGGTTCTTGGGCTGGCGGTTCATCAGGACGATCTGCAGGAGGAACGACGCGCCGCCCACCGCCATGAAGATGACACCCAGAGCAGGCAGGTCGATGCCGCTGATGTGCGCCTTGATGGCCCACTTAAAGATCGCACCGATGGTGATCAGGAAGATGCTGACGCCGAACCCCACCGTGCCTCCGACCCAGGCCGATCTGCGAAACCCAACTACGAGTAAACACCCGTGCGCTGCGGCGCACCACCCTATCGGCCCGGTGATCCCCCGTAGCCCGGTAGGCCGACGCCATGCCACATCGCATCCATCCGGACCAAGCGACGGTGCCGGACACGGCGTGTCCAAGGAGACGGCAGGTAGGGCGGGACGTGACCATATGGACTGTACGACCTACATGCGATTCTTTCGGTTGCCTGCCAATGACAGATCAAGCAATATGGCCGTACGCCTACGGCTACGTCGGGGTTACGCAGGGTCAACTGACATGACGGGGTGGATGACCATGGGTGAGGGTCCGGGTTCACTCGACCAGTTCCTCAACGAGCGCCTCATCGATCCGCCGACATCGCCGGGCGAGGTTCAAAAGCGCCTAGCCGCCGGCAAGCCTAGGCAGGATGACACGCCTCCGCCGTCCGCCAGGCCACCGACCGTGCCTCAACCTGCAGGCACCGACGAGTCTCGTAACGACCCGCGCTACCCCGAGACGAATGAACCGATCGACACTGACGAAAGCGATGTGGCGATTGAGCCTTCGCTGGCCGAGGTCGTCGCCCAACTCGCCGAACGGGCGGCGCAGTACGCGAAGTTGGAGAAAAGGTTGGCGGCCGAACGGTTCGCGAAGAAGTCGCCGGACGGTCGGTTGCGGCTGGTGGTGACAGGAGATGGCCGCCCGATATCGCTCGACATCGATCCCGGCGCGGTCAACGGCCCGGAGGGCGACCAGCTCGGTGAGCTCATCGCAAAACTGATCATGGATGCTCGACGACAGGTCGCTGCGCGGCGGGAGAAGCTGGAGGCCGCGCTCCACCGGCAGGACCCGACGGAGGGCGGTGCGGCATGACGCAGCCGGACGACTTCGAGCGTGCCATCCGACGCAATGACGAGCTTCGCGCAGAGTTGATCTCGGCATCCCGCCGAACCGAACACCTCGTCGACGCAAGTGAGGAACTCCTCGCAAAGCGAGAACGGATGATCGCAGGCCTGGCCAGACTGGTGGTCAAAGCCCAGATCGCTCCGGACCTCGGGGTGGTCAACTTGACGGCCGACGGTCGGCTCACGATCGACCTGGACCACACCAAAGTCACTGTTTCGGATACATCTAAGCTTGGCGAGAGAATTCTCGAAGCAATATCAAGCGCTGAAACAAAACTCGACAAACTTCGAGCGAAAGCATTCCGCGAGACAACCGCCTCAGACAGCAACCTATAGGCGCTAGAGAGCCACCTATATTACCTTATAGAAAGGACGTAGAAAATGGTTCCCAAGCCGAAACTTAAGACGCCTACTATAGGTGGCGGACGCCTCCATATATCGACAAAACTCTGGTCCGGAAAGTCTGAAAGCATCGTCCGCTCAGGGGTCTTCGCAGTAAACGCTATGGGTGGATTGAAAGCCCTTAGTACAGCCAAGTCGATGAAAGGCGACGCGAACGGCGTGATCGCCGTAGCCGAAAAGTGGCGCAAGGCCGCACAGAATATAAACGATTGCGAGAATCCACTCTTCACTTCGTCGAACTCGCTCGCCTCCGACTGGGCAGGCACCGCCTATGTTGCGTTCGATAAGCTGATGACGAGGAATATTCAGGTGGTCAGCGGAAACGCCACGGCACTCCTGGCCGCCGAAATGGCCCTCCTTGACCTATCCGTCCAAGTGACGAACACCTACAATTCAGCGGTGGACCTCACCACACTGGCAGCCTCCCGCATCCAGCCCGCCCTAGGAGGCATCGGCATCACCAAGACCAAGTCGGACGATAAGCCAACGATCCTCAATGCACTAACGGACTACGTAACCGCGATCAATGAGGCGGACACAAAGCTACGAGCAGCCATCAATAGCCAGAAGGTAGGATTGGCGAAATTCGCCAATGCTCTAACGAAACTGAACGTTCCCGCGGAGATGTCAAGCGGCACCGAAAATCCGAAACATTGGACCTACCAGTAAGCCTAAAGCAGATCATGAACAACAAAGTGGCTGCAGGTCTTGGCATTCTTACGATGACGCTGGCCGGATGTGCGGCAGATCAAACGCCATCGCCAAGGCACACAAATTCACCCAATGCATCCTCCGCCAAACCCACCACACCTCCACAAATGACCATCTTTGATCCTCCGGATCCATGTACTCTCATCGATCCAGAAAATATCTCAAGACTCCAACAACTAGCGTCCGTCAAACCAAAGAAAGAGACTCAGCCGTACTTTCAACAATGCACCTGGCTCAGCCGTGAGGGCAGCGAGGGTACGGCCAGCATGCGAGTTGCAATATCGGATCTCCGTCCACGCGACTCAGACGCCACATTTCCCAGCCTCTCCAATGCCGGCAATTGCCCCGAGAAGGTAACAACCACCTTCGGCGCCTTCTGCCAAGATCACGAACGACAAAATGTCGATATCATGCGCGGAAATCTCCACGTACTCATTTATTGGAGCACGACTAAGCTATCGCATATGACGTCGGATACGGCGCGTATCGACCAAGCAGGCCCGGTGACCAGGCAGCTGGCCGAACAAGCTCTTAAAAAGATGCCCGGCTAGAACGAACAGAAATATCGAAGGGATAGCACAATGCCGCCGAGCCTGAAATTTCGCGCGAGCCAGATTCGCAAGAGCGGCGATAAGATCAATGATGCGGTGAACCTCTGGTCGGAAGCGCCATCGATCCTCGACACAGCACCGCTACCAGAGAATTGCTTCGGAAAAATTGGCGAAGAACTGGGATTGCGGCAAGAATACGAGAAGTCACGTGCTCAGACGATTCTAAAGCTCAATGACGGCACGAATGCTCTTATTCAGAACCGGGAGGGGTTGTACACAACAGCCAACCGGTATGAGCACGCCGAGGTCAAGACCACCCATGAGGCGAAGCAGGCTGGTCTCAGCCACCGACCCGAGCTTCCAAGCGAGAAAGATGACTACGAGACTCGTTATGGTTGGGCACGAGAAAACTCATAATGCCCATACCGCTCCTGCTTGGAACCGCTCCTGCTTGAAAAAACGTCGCGAGGTCAGCGCAAACGAAGGGGCGGACGATAGCAATCCGCCCAGCGCATCTCGGAGCTTCCAGCTTTCGCTCCGAACGCTGCTAGGGCCCCAATCAACACAGGACGAACGTTGCCTGATGCGGCACTAAGTGGGTGAATGTCGGCAGGTCGGCTTACCGGCCAGTCCCGAGGATGACCGTAGCGATGCGATCCCAGACGTAGCAGTGGCCCACACGTTCTTGACTGACCAGATCGATCCTGTCGATCCGTACATCGACCGGTGCCGGGGGAGGCTGCATGGCCTCGATAACTGGCCTCGCCGGAGCGTCGGAATTGCTGTAGGCGACGGATAGGTGAGGGATCCAGTCAGGATCGTCCGCGAGTTGATTGGTACGCACGGTGACGGCCACCGCCTGCCTGATCCCCGCCCGCGCCGCGTCCAGACCATCTCTCGGAGTCACGCCGAGAACAACCGCTTCACTATGGAACAGCGGTCGACCGAGGATAGTGGTCGTCGGCGCTACTGAACACATTCGTTCGCGAACAGAGTCGATCATACTTTCTATCTCTGAATCGCTTATCTCATCCGCGAATCCGACGATCTGCGTTGTCATGTGCAGCCATCGTGTCGGCACGGGATCCAGTCCGGAGATTACCTCAAGTCGCGCTTGACATTCTTCGACCAGCCTTCCCACTTCCGGACGCTCGCCGACCAATATGTGCCATACATAGAGTCGGCGTCCAGGACGCACTCCCGGGCGCCACCACCAGTGATCTGTCATTCTCTCAGGCAGCGGACTCAAGGAACCTCCAAGGTGCGACACGACTCGCCTTCGAATGATTCTGAACAGAAAGAACGAATACGTTCTTGAACACCCCTAGCCGTCTCGCTAGCCCGGTAACGTTGGTGGGCAAGACCCCGCTCCACCGCTTTCATGCGTCCGCTGATGGTGGCTACTCGGAAATCTGGGCTGATCTCGAACACGGGTGCGAGTTCAGCGGCGACGCCTTCAGGGTCGCCGCTCAGCACGTAGGCCAGAGCGGCACCGATTCTGACCTGAGCCCAGGTCCCGTAGACCCAGGGATCCCCTTCTGCCCATGCGCTATCGGCGGCCTGGGCTGCGCGCAGCATCGCGCCCGGGTCGCGGGCACCGAGGTGGACCTGCAACGCGTACGTCGCTTGCCGCGCCCGTGGACAGGACCACGCATCGGCTTCTTGGCGGGAAAGGGCGACCTCGTCACGGACCTTGTCCGCGGTAACGAGGGCGTGTCTGGCCTTTTCCAGATCTCCAAGCGACTTCAATGCCGTAGCTTCGGATACGGCCAGGAGCACTTTCTGCGGCCCACTCGGGCTGAGGGCCACTCCCCTGCCGGCGAGGCTCGCCGCCTCAGCAAACCGGTTCTCCCAGCGAGCCGTCTTGGACTGAGCCGCCAAGACCAGGGCCCGCGCCAAGTCTGAATCTGCTTCCTCGGCGCAAGACCAGGCGGTGCGCCCATACGCCCTGGCGGGACCATAGCGTCCGACGTCACCGGCCAGCAGCGCTAGCAGAGAAAGCAGCTCCGCAGATAGTTCGAGAAGCGCTTTCGTTTGGTTCATTCGCTGCCGACCAGACCGAAGGATGGTCGCGACACCACGTTGGAGCCGCCTGGCATCGGCCATCACAGCAAGAGGCGAGCGTCGCGGATACTCATGTGCGAGGCGACGAGCGTTCTCACGAAGCAGCTCGATAGCCGTATCACCGATATTCGACTGTTCGATCCACGCGACTAACTCAATGGTTTCAGATATCACCGATTCTGTCGTCTCGGCCGAGAACCGTCTGGGCTCGGGAGTCGCCAGCCTCGTGAACAGGTTCTCTTCCGCCATGTTGAATGCACGGCTGTAGAGCAGGCGATAACGCTCCGAGACGCCGACGGCACCGCGTTCCCAGCGCTTCACGTACGTGAGCAGGCTGTCATGGTCGGGCAGGGAACCACGCGTATCTCCGGCCGCTCGTGCCAGCCGACGTGCCATTTCCGGTTTGTCCCAGCCGCGCGCCTTGCGTTCAGTACGAATGCGGTCGGCCTGTTGGCGACGGGTATCGGCGTCCATGTCGCAGCACCTCTGCTGACGTCCCGGAACACCGTGGAGTGTGTCCCGTCCTGTACCTGCATTGTCCTCTGCCACCACCCAGGGCGCACTGTGTTCACTCAAGGTCACCGCAGTGCTACCTGAATCGAAGCTGGGAGGCAGCGCGATGACCGAATCAAGGCCCACCCGCGACGCACCGTTGGAAACCGAGTACATGTGTCCCGCAGAGGAGGTCGGCCGAGCCGCCGGCCTGGTCGCGAGAGTCCTGCACGTCGAGGGCACCGACAGGGGTCGGCCGTGACCGGCCCGTGGGTCGCCGGTACGGCGGTGCCGTCGCTACGGCCGCAACCCGAGCTGTCCGATACGCGAGTCGATCAGCCATTAACCCGCCCGTACGAGGCGGATGCCGCGATGTGGCTCGCGCGGTTGCGGGCCGAGTTCCCCCGCTGGGGCTTTCTGTTCGATCCGTGGAGGCGGACCTGGACGGCTGTACGGGGACGGCACCGGATCGAGGTCGCACGGACGGCGATCGAGCTGCGCGACATCCTCCATGGGCGGCGTGCCCGTTGAGGACGCCGATCGTGTCGGCGGCGGGACCTTGGTGAGCGCTCGTCCGGTGGTCTGGGTCAGAGGCGGGCCTCCAGGCGGTTCACCAGCGGTGCGTAGTCGTACTGCGGGAATGCGGAGGGGAACGTCTCCAGCATGTTCGTCAGGTTCTCCATATGTGTCCGGAACTCACTATCGCGCAGCGACGCGTCGACGAACAGCATCTGCCAGCCGAAAGCGCCCTTCGTCAGGCGCAAGGTCTCCAGGTAAGCGCAGTAATCGAGCTCCATCCTGAGAAACCCTTGCGTGTTGTTCTCCGCGTCGTACAGATACCGGTCCTGGTACCAGATCTCCAATTGGTCCTTGTGCGGCTCGATGCGGATGAAGGCCGCTTCGCCCGTCGCTCTGGTGGGGGCGAAGTCGATCATCCGCAGCTCGGCCATCAGCCGGCGCTCGCGCTCCGAGGCCAGGTCATTGTGGCGCGGGGGGTCCCCGATAAGGGCCCGATACAGATGCCGGAGATGGAACTCGCCGTAGAGGTCCCGCTTCGGGTCCACAGCCGACCAACCGCAGGAGAGCGACCAGAACCGCAGGGCGCAGTCCTTGAGTTCGGTGCTGAGCCTGACGTGCTCCCACTCTTTCTTCGTCTCGGACAACGGATCGAAGTCGGCCAGCGGGAACGACATGCTCTCCTGCTCGTACGTCACCTCGAAGAGCGGATTGTCGTTCACCTCCCTGATCGACTCGACCTGCAGTTCTTCACTTCGCGTCAGAGGGTTCATCGAGAGCCGTTCTACCGTGCCGCCGTCCCGCCAGGGTCGGCTTCTGCCCGAAACGTGCGAGGTCCCGGCGCCGATGGGGGATCGGCATCGGGACCTCGGTGAGCACTCTTCGGGTCAGAAGGCCTCTTCGGGGAGGTCCATCAGGTCGCCCGTGGTGGCCTCGGTGATGGCGCGCTCGGCGGCGATCTTCGGCAGCTGGGTCGCGCAGAAGAACTGCGCGGCGGCGACCTTGCCGGTGTAGAAGGCGCGGTCGGTTTCGGAGACCTCGCCGCCCAGCCTGGCCAGTGCGACCTCGGCCTGGCGGCAGAGCAGCCAGGCGATGACGACGTCGCCGAGGGCCATGAGGAGGCGGGTCGTGTTGAGGCCGGCCTTGTAGATCTCCTCCGGCCGCTCCATGGAGCCGAGTGCCCAGCCGATCATCGGGTTGATGATGCCCTGGGCGTCCTCGAGGGCCTTGCCGAGCAGGGCGCGCTCGTTCTTGAGCCGGCCGTTGCCGGCGTCGCTCTCCACGAACTTCTTGATCTGCGCGGCGACGTGCTGCAGCGCCTCGCCGTTGTCCCGCAGGATCTTGCGGAAGAAGAAGTCCATGCCCTGGATCGCCGTGGTGCCCTCGTACAGCGAGTCGATCTTGGCGTCCCGGATGTACTGCTCGATCGGGTAGTCCTGGAGGAAGCCGGAGCCGCCGAGGGTCTGCAGCGACTGGGTCAGCACCTCGTACGCCCGCTCGGAGCCGACGCCCTTGACGATGGGCAGGAGCAGGTCGTTGACCCTCTCCGCGAGCTTGTCCGGCTCCCCGGCGGCCTCGGCGAGCTGGACCTTGTCCTGGTAGCTGGCGGTGTAGAGGACGAGCGCCCGCATGCCCTCGGCGTACGCCTTCTGCAGCATGAGGAGGCGGCGTACGTCGGGGTGGTGGGTGATGGTGACGCGCGGGGCGGCCTTGTCGGCCGTCTTGGTGAGGTCCGCGCCCTGCACGCGCTCCTTGGCGTACTCCAGCGCGTTGAGGTAGCCGGTGGACAGCGTCGAGATCGCCTTCGTGCCGACCATCATGCGGGCCTGCTCGATGATCATGAACATCTGCTTGATGCCCTCGTGGACGTCGCCCACGAGGTAGCCGACGGCCGGGTGCTTCTCGCCGAAGGTGAGCTCGCAGGTCGTGGAGACCTTCAGGCCCATCTTCTTCTCGACGTTGGTGACGTAGGCGCCGTTGCGCTCGTGGAGTTCACCGGTCTCGGTGTCGACGAGGTACTTCGGCACGATGAACATCGACAGGCCCTTGGTGCCGGGTCCGGCGCCCTCGGGGCGGGCCAGCACGTAGTGCAGGATGTTGTCGGCCATGTCGTGCTCGCCGCTGGTGATGAAGCGCTTGACGCCCTCGATGTGCCAGGTGCCGTCGGGCTGCTGGATCGCCTTCGCACGGCCGGCGCCGACGTCGGAGCCCGCGTCGGGCTCGGTCAGCACCATGGTGGAGCCCCAGTGCTTCTCGATCGCGATCTGGGCGAGCTTCTTCTGCTCCGGGGTGCCGATCTTCCAGAGGAGCCAGGCGAAGCTCGGGCCGCTGGAGAACATCCAGATCGCCGGGTTCGCGCCGAGGACGAGCTCGGCGACGGCCCAGTGGAGGCTGCGCGGAGCGTTCATGCCGCCGAGGTCGGTCGGCAGCTCCAGGCGCCACCACTCGGCGTCGTTGAAGTACGCCCGGAAGGACTTCTTGAAGCTCTCCGGCATCGTGACCGTGTTGGTCTCGGGGTCGAACACGGGCGGGTGGCGGTCGGCGTCCTCGAACGACTCCGCGAGCACGCCGGTGGCGAGGCGGTTCACCTCGTCCAGGACGCTGCGCGCGGTGGCCTCGTCGACCTCGCCGAACGGTCCGGTTCCCAGGATCTCCTGACGGCCGAGGACCTCGAAGAGGTTGAACTCGATGTCACGCAGGTTGCTCTTGTAGTGCCCCATGAACACCCCGTTGCTCTCGGGCGGGCGGGTCGCACCCGGTTACGTACCAGTCAGTAACACGATGAGGTTACCCGCCAGTAGCCGGACAGACAAACTCTGTCCCGAAATATGGCCGTTTCTATAGGAACGGGCGGTAGCAACTGCGGGATGTCTCCAAGTGACGGCGGCTCGGAAGCACCCGGGTGATCGTCGGACCAGGACAGCGGCCCCATCCGCCGTGGTCCCGCCCCCTCCGCGACCTCACGGGCCGGAAGGAGGAGGCCATGGCCACGGAAGCGCACGCCGGCAGGCTCCGGCGCGAGGTCGGCCTCATCGGCCTGACGTTCTTCTCCCTCGGCTCCATCATCGGATCCGGCTGGCTCTTCGGCGCGATGAACGCCGCCAAGCACGCGGGACCGGCCGCCGTACTCGCCTGGCCGCTCGCCGGCGTCATGCTGCTGACGCTCGCGCTCATCCACGCCGAGCTCGGCGGCATGTACCCGATGGCGGGTGCGACCGTACGGTTCTCGCACTACGCCTTCGGCGGCTTCGGCGGCTTCACCATCGGCTGGGCGAGCTGGATCTACTCGATGGCCATCGCGCCGATCGAGGTGCAGGCGTCGCTGACGTACGCCTCCGCCATCGAGCCCCTGCACTGGCTCACCCACAAGGTGCACGGCACGGCGGTCGTCACCTTCCCGGCCGGCTACATCGTCGCCGCCCTGCTGATGCTGCTGTTCACGATCATCAACGCGTTCGGGGTCAAGGTCTTCGCGACGGCGAACACCTACTCCGTCTGGTGGAAGATCGCGATCCCGCTGCTCACCGTCGTCACCTTCCTGTTCTTCCTCCATCCGGAGAACTTCACCGCGCAGGGCGGCTTCTTCCCGAGCTCGACCAACGGCATCAAGGGCATGTTCCTCGCCCTGCCGCTGGGAGTGATCTTCGCCGAGCTCGGCTTCGAGTCGGCCGTCGAGATGGCCGGCGAGGCGCGCAATCCACGCCGTGACGTGTGGCGCGCCGTCATCTACTCGACGCTCATCGGCATCGCCATCTACACGCTGCTCCAGGTGGCGTTCCTCGGTGCGCTCAACCCGGGGGACATCGCGCACGGCTGGCCGAACCTCAGCTTCACCCACGACATCGGCCCGTACGCGGGTCTGGCCACCGTGCTCGGCCTGACCTGGCTCGTCGTCCTGCTGTACGCCGACGCGTTCATCTCGCCGACCGGCACCGGGCTCATCTACACCGGCACCCAGGCACGCCTGCTGTACGGCATGGGCCGCGAGCGGTACATCCCCGACCGGTTCGCCTTCGTGAACGCGCGCGGCGTTCCCATCTACGGCATCGTCTTCGGCTGGATCATGGGGGTGATCCTGTTCCTGCCGTTCCCGGGCTGGGAGACGCTGGTCTCGTTCATCACCTCGGCGGCCGTGCTGATGTACACGGCGACCCCGCTGGCCATGGCGCACCTGCGCCGGGCCGACCCGCACCGGGACCGGCCGTTCCGGCTGCCCGCCGCCGGGTTCCTGAACCCGCTCGGCTTCGTCTTCGCCACGCTGCTGCTCTACTGGGCGAGTTGGCAGACGGTGTGGCGGCTGCTCGCCGCCGTGGTCGCCGGCTTCGTGCTGCTGACCATCTCGTACTACAGCCGGCCGCCGGCGGAACGGCCCAACCTGGAGATGCGGCACTCTGTCTGGATCTGGCCGTACCTCGTCGGCATGGGGATCATCTCCTACTACGGCGCGTTCCCCGGCGAGGGCGGGCTGTTCCGGTCGCACGAGGTGCTGCCCTTCGGGTGGGACTTCCTGGTCGTCGCGGCCTTCGCGCTGGTGATCTACTACTTCGCGCTGGTGACGGCACTGCCGTACGAGCGTGTCCAGGAGCACGTCGCGAGGGACGACTTCGAGGTCGCGGTGGAACCGGCCGCGCATGCGGCGTGACGGCCTGTGTCGTCAGACATACCCGACAGGACGGGTAGCCCCTACGATGATCGTCTGTGGCCGATACGTGGGATTCCGTCCTCGCCCGGCTGGACGGTCGACGGCGACCCCGTCTGACGTCGGCCGAGCGGCGGCTCTGGGACGCCTACCCGACGGGGACGCTCGTGTCACTCGGCGACGAACGGCCTACCGCGACCGGCGCCCCGGACCGTACGATCCGGGCCGAGGTGATCTCGGCGCTTCTCCTGGGAGCGTGCGAGCCGAGGCCGGGGCACGTGCCCTCCGTACGCCTCCGCGGGGCACGCATCACCGGGCTGCTGGACGTCTCCGGCGGCGAGGTCGGCTGCGAGCTCCGGCTGGAACGCTGCGTCCTGGAGGAGGCGCCGGACTTCTCCAACGCGCGCGCCCGGCAGATGCGCATCAACGCCTGCCGCCTGCCCGGCTTCGACGGCGGCGGGCTGCAGACGGAGGGCTACCTGAGCCTGTCCGAGTCGCTCATCGAGGGCGAGGTGCGGCTGATGCGCGCATCCCTGTCCGGCGGCTTCCGCATGAACGACGTGCGGCTGAGCAACCCCGGCGGCCATGCCCTGTCCGGCGGCGGCCTCACGGTCGACGCGGGCGCGTTCATCCGCAACTCCGACATCACCGGCGGGATGCGTCTCACGGGCGCGCGCATGACCGGCGGATTCTTCCTGTACGGGACGACCCTGCGCGACTCGGACTGCGTTCTCGACGGCGACAACATGACCGTGCAGGACCGCATGGAGTGCAGTGCGGGCTTCACCGCCGAGGGCACGGTGCGCCTGCGCGGCGCGCGGATCGACGGCACTCTCTCGTTCGACCAGGGCGCGATCCGCGCGCCCGGCCGGCGCGCCCTTCACCTCAGCCACGCCAACGTCAAGGAACTGATCCTCATCCCCCGCGAGCCGATCCAGGGCGAGGTCACGCTCGGGTACTCACGCATCGACGTGATCCTGGACCGGCCCGACGTCTGGCCGGAGCGACTGCGGCTCAACGGGCTCGTGTACGAGACGCTGCGCGGCGAGCCCGAGGAGGGCCAGCGGCTCGACTGGATCTCCCGCGACCCGCACGGGTTCCGCCCGCAGCCGTACGAGCAGCTCGCCTCCTGGCTGCGCCGGATCGGCCGGGACGACCTCGCCCGCAAGTGCCAGCTCGCCAAGCAGCGGGCCCGGCGACGGCAGCTCGGCCGGATCAGCCGGGCCTGGAGCGTCCTGCTCGACTGGACGGTCGGGTACGGCTACCGGCCCTGGATCGCCGCGGTGTGGCTGATCGTGCTCGTCGCCGTCGGCACCGTGGTCTTCAGCATCCACCACCCGCAAACGATCAAGCAGCCGGACGAGCGGCCGCACTTCCACGCGTTCATCTACACCCTCGACCTGATGCTGCCCATCGAGACGTTCGGGCAGCGCAGCGCGTGGGAGCCGATCGGCTGGTCGATCTGGCTGGCCTGGACCCTGACCGGCACAGGCTGGATCCTCGCCACCGCCCTGATCTCCGGCGTCGCCCGGGTCCTGCGCCCTTCCTGAGCATCCTGGTGCTTTTGTCGGCGTTCAGGCACGCAGTCCTGACAGCAGTTGTTGGATGCAGGCGAGGGCGGTACGACGGGCCACCTGCGGATCGTTGGCGGTGGCCATGCCAAGCGCTGCCTCGGCGACGATGGCACAGATGAGTCTGCTGGTCACGGCCAGGTCGGCAGGCGCGATGACGCCGTTTCGGGTGAGCCGCTCCACCATTTGGCGTACGACGCCGCCGGTGGTCTGCTCGTCCAGTGCTCTCCATCGCACCCAGCCCAGCACTCCTGGTGCCTCTTCCAGCACGATCCGGCGGAACCGCTCGGAGGTAGTGAGGTCGAGGTAGGCGGCCACGGCGGCCATGGCGCCGGGCCAGCTCGGTGCGGTGGATGTGTCATCGAGCGCGATCTGGTCGACGGCCTCGCGCTGCACCCGTTCCACCACGGCGGTGAAGACCGCCTCCTTGTTGGCGAAATGCCGGTACAGCGCGCCCTTGGTGAAGCGCGCGGCCTCGGCGATCGCGTCCAGCGAGGTCGCGTGGTAGCCGTCGGCGATGAACAGGTGTTCGGCCGAGTTCAGAAGCGACTGTCGCGTCTGCTCCACGTATTGGAGTCGCTGGGGTGGCGCATTCATGCTACCGACCGTACCGTAGATACTATGAGTATCACTGATACCGACCGGCAGCGTGTGGTCGAGGGCTTCGCGCTCGGCTGGCGAAATCCCGAACCGCACGCCTGGGACGATCTGCTCGCCGCGGACATCTGCCTCGAGCAGCCCCTCCTCGGCAATGGGCGTGGCCAGGCCGTCTGGCACCGCGGCCTCGCTCAACTGCTCACGCTCGTCCCCGATCTACGCGGCCGCGTCCATGGCTGGGCCGGCCACGGCGACGTCCTGTACATCGACATCGAACTCACCGGCACGCTCGGCGGCCGGTCGCACAGCGTGCGTGCCGTAGACCGGCTGACCCTTGACGAGCGCGGTCTCGTCACGGCACGCCGCTCGTTCCTCGACCCGGTGCCGCTCGCCTTGGCCATCGCCACGCGCCCGGCCGCATGGCCTGCCTGGTGGCGGTCGGGTCTGCCGCCGCTGGCCGGGCGGGCCGCAAAGGAGAACACGGCACGCGTCGTCGCCGCCCTGGGCGCGACACGTCTACTGGTCGGCCTGACGACGCTCGCCGCGCCGCAACTGGCGCGCCGCGCCGTGGGGCTGCCCGGCGCGCTCTCCGACGACCGCGGCCTGTTCGTCCGCCTGTTCGCCGCGCGGGACGCCGCGCTCGGCGCCGCCACCCTGTCCTCGGATCCGGCCGTCAGCGACCTCGGCCTACGCCTGGGAGCCCTCTGCGACCTGGCCGACGTCGCGGCCGGACTGCTCGCCGGCCGTCGCGTGATGGCGCTGGCAGCCGCCGGCTTCGCTGCGGCCGCAGGACTCGCGCTGCTGTCGGAGTGATCGCGGCCAGGAGTTCGGATGCGGGCGGGTTCGCGGTTCCGCCGGGGCCACGGTTGAGAATGGGCACGTGGGAACGTACTTGATCACGGGAGCCACGGGCGGCATCGGCTCGGCCGTGGCCGAACTGCTGCACGAGGCGGGACACGCGCTGATCCTGATCGGGCGCTCGGACGACCGTCTCGCGGAGACGGCCGCGCGGCTCACCGCCGGGTCCGGACCGGCGACGGCTCCGCGTACCGCGGCCGGGCCCGAACCGGCGACGGGCCCGCTCACCGCAGCGCGGTCCGATCCGGCTAACGCCCCGCGCATCGCAGCCGGGCCCGAACCGGCGACCGCGCCGCTCACCGCCAACGGGTCCGAGCCGATGACGGCCGCGTCGGCCGTCTCGGAGGCCGGCGGCCGCGTCCGTACGATCGCGCTCGATCTGTCGGAGCCTCTCCGGCTCGAGGCGTCGCTCGCGGACGTCGACATGCCGCCGCTGGACGGACTGGTCCACAGCGCGGGCGCGGTCGAGCTGGGCACCGTCGCCGAGTCTCAACCCGATGCGTGGATCGAGCAACTGCTGGTCAACGCCGCGGCCCCCGCCGAGCTGACGCGGCTGCTGCTGCCGTCGCTGCGCGCCGCTCGTGGCCACGTCGTCTTCGTCAACTCCGGGGCGGGGCTGCGCGCCAACCCCGGCTGGGGCGCGTACGCGGCGAGCAAGCACGCGCTGAAGGCCCTGGCCGACGCGCTGCGGGCGGAAGAGCCGGAGATCCGGGTGACGTCGGTGTACCCGGGGCGTACGGCGAGTGAGATGCAGCGCAAGGTCCGCGCCCAGGAGGGCGACGAGTACGACCCGGCGGCGTTCATCTCGCCCGGGACGGTCGCCACGGTCATCGTGAACGCGCTGACGACCCCGCGCGATGCAACCGTGACCGACGTCAGCGTGCGCGGCTGACGTCGGTCACGGGCACCCGTTCCGCCCTGGACTAGCCGGCGCGGCAGAGCTCCTGCTCGGCGATGGAGAGCGTCTGCCGGCGCAGCGAGGGCTGCAGAGAGTCGGTGTTCATGAGCAGCGCGACCCGGCGATGGCCGAGTTGCATCACGCTGGAGGTGTACCCGTCGATGTCTCCCAAAGAGCCGTAGGCCGTTCCACACGGAGCCGAGACGATCACCAGGCCGAGGCCGTAGCTGATGCCGGGCATGCCGGCACCGGCGAAGAACGCATCGGCTCCTGGCGTGGGCCGCTTCATCTCTGTGAGCAGGTGCTGCGAGAAGAGTCCCCCGGCGAGTAGCGCTCCAAGAAACCGGTCGACGTCGTCGCCTGTCGACACCATCGCCGCCGCCGCCCCGGCCGCGCCGGCGCTTGTCCGGGTGGTCACGTCGAGTGCGGGACCGGAACGAGGAGGCAGAGGAGCGGCGAAAACGTAGCCGCGTGCCTGCCGGGGTGCGACCGTGGTCGCGGTGGGGAAGGTCGTGCTGCTCAGGTGGAGGGTGTGGATCAGACGCGTCCGCACTTCGTCCTGGATCGCGTGACCGGTGACCTGATGAACGATCTCGCCGAGGGCGATGTAGTTGGTGCTCGAGTAGCGGAAGCCGGTCCCAGGCATGAAGTAGGGCGAATGCTCGGCGCCCAAGGCGATGAGCTGCGCGGGGGTGTAGGTGGCGCCCGGATCGAAGCGAGGATCATCCGAGTAGTCGAAGAGTCCGCTGGTGTGGTTGAGCAGTTCCCGCACGGTGATCTGGTCGGCGTGCGGTACCGGTTCAGGTAGGAGCCCCGCGATCGGCTGGTCGAGTGCGAGTCGGCGCTCCGTGACCAGCTGCAATACCACCGTGGCGACGAAGGTCTTGGTTATGGAGGCGATCCTGAACCGGTCGTTGGGTCGCATCGCCCGGTCCGCGGGGATGTCCGCGAGGCCCGCGGCCATCCGCCGCTCCGGCTGCCCGTCGTGGCTCGTGACCGCGGCTACGCCGGGAACGCCGTCGACATTGACGAGCTTCTGGATCTCTGCCCGCAACCAGGCATCGCGGGACGTCCCACCCATCGCGCGCGCCGGCGACGAGGTGGCAACTCCGATCAGCGCAGCGCTGACCAGAGCGACACAACACTTCAACCACATGAGCGGTCTCCTTCATGACCAGGCATGACCGCCAGCATCGCCACCGCACAGCCGACTGTCTTGGAGGAATGTTCCGCTCTGGTGGTCAGTGCCGCGGGTATCGGCACCAGTCGTCGGAAGCGGCTGGTGACGCACGGCCGCGACGGCACGCTCGTCCCCCGTGCGGGTCAACGGCGGCGCGGGCGTGGCGCATTACCGGCGTGACGGCTCCAGCGGCAGGTCAGGCGCGCTGCCTGGTCATGCGGGCGGCGAGGACGCCGCCGATCAGGCCGAACAGGTGGGCCTGCCAGGAGATGCCCGGCTGGCCGGGCAGCACACCGAAGATCATCGTGCCGTACACCAGGGCGATGGCGACGCCGAGGAGGATGTCCAGCACCCGGCGTTCGAAGAAGCCGCGGGCCAGTAGGTAGCCGAAGTAGCCGAAGATCAGCCCGCTCGCGCCGACGGTCACGACGTTCGAAGAGGACAGGAACCACACGCCCAGCCCGCTGACCACGATGGTGATCACGCTGACGGCGATGAAGCGGCCCAGGCCGCGCAGCGCCGTCAGGAACCCGAAGATCGCCAGTGGTACCGAGTTGGCCGTGATGTGGTCGAGGCTGGCGTGCAGGAACGGCGCCGTGAAGATGTGCCACACAGCGTGCACGTTGTGCGGCTGGATGCCGTACTGCCGGGTGAGGTCGCCGCCGTAGTTGACCACCTCCAGCACCCAGCAGACTCCGAGCAGCGCCACGGTGATGAACACCGCGCCGAGCGCGCGAGAGGCATGGTCAACGAGTCCGCCCTCGGGGGAGCGCACGGTGGTGGGGAGGTCCGCCATAGCGCAAAGGTACGTCGCCGTCGGTCGGCGTGGAATAAGGATGGGAGCGCTCTCCGGCTCCGTTCCGGCCGAAGTGCCGCCGCCGGGCGGCGCGGATCAGCGCCGTCGGGCGGCTTCGGTGGCGTGGCTCAGTGCCAGGCGGGTGCGGCGGGCAGCGGCTTCAGGCGCAGGTAGCGGCGCTCGTCGGGGGTCGTACCGCCCCAGACTCCGACCGACTCGCCGGCGCGGAGGGCCCAGGCCAGGCAGTCGGACACCACGGGACAGCTCGCGCAGACGCGCTTGGCGTCGGACACCTGGTCCAGCGCCGGCCCGCTCGCGCTCACCGGGAAGAAGAGCTCGGGGTCGACACCCTGGCACGCCGCGAGGTCCGTCCAGTGCTCGATCATTAAGATGCCTCCAGGTCGAACAAGGCCGCGAGAGTCTCGGGGCGCGTTTCGGCACGTCTCCGGACCGGCAGCAGCCGATCGATGATCTGCCGGAGCGAGGTCTCCACGACCCCGAGATGCTCGTCCGCGAGCGAGGGAACGCGACGGGCGAGCCGGGCGAGTTCGTCCGCGACCAGCTCCTGACAGTGGCGGTCCAGGAGCCGGCTGGGTGCATCCGTCATCGGGGGTGCGGTCACGCCGCCTCCTGAGCGCGCTATGACGAATCGTAGTACTACCAACTGTAGTACTACGAGTAGTCGTGTCAATTCTCACTAAAATCTCTTCCGTGACCGCTGACGTGACCTTCCGTATCGCCATCAAGGACGACGTCCCCGCGATCGTCGCCCTCCTCGCCGACGACGCGATCGGCGCCGGCCGCGAAGGCGACATCGACGCCTACTGGACGGCCTTCGCCGCCATCGACGCCGACCCGCGCAACCACCTGGTCGTGGCCGACATCGACGGCGAGGTCGCCGGCACGTTGCAGCTCACGTTCATCCCGGGGCTCAGCAGAAAGGGCACCGAACGCGCCCAGATCGAGGCGGTCCGCGTGAGCAGTGCCCACCGGGGCCGCGGCCTCGGCCACCAGATGATCGAGTGGGCGATCGGCGAGGCCCGGCGGCGCGGCTGCGGCCTCGTCCAGCTGACCTCCGACAAGCGGCGCGCCGACGCCATCCGCTTCTATGAGTCCCTAGGCTTCGAAGCGACCCACGAGGGCATGAAGCTGCCCTTGTAAACCGCGGTCGACGACCGCGCGTCCTGAGTGCGATCACGCACGTGAACGCACCCAGCGCTTAGCCGCGCGTTTACCCGGGTGTTGGTTACATGTCCGGTCACTCCGGTAGGACGAAGGGATCCCCACAGCGATGGTCGTACTCGCCGCGTCGGCACGCCTCGACGCAGACGATGTCCTGTGGATCCGCTGGGCCGAACCACCGTCCGACGCCGCGATGCTCACGCTCCGGCGGGAGGACGCCGCGCACACGGTGTCCCTCGACGGCGACGCGGCGGACCTGTCGGGCCTGGACCTGACCGAGGGCACCTGGTCGGTGCACGCGGCGGGGGCCGAGGTCATGACGACCGATCCGGGATTCTCCCTCGACGGCCTTATCGAGTACGCGCGCCGGTCCCGTGGCCGCGCGCTGAAGACCTTCCGCGCCACCTCCGGCGGGCTCCGCGTCGACGTCCGCCCGGCCGAGCCGCACGCCGAGGTCACCGCCGTCCACCCGGGTGAGGAGAAGCTGACGTTCGAGGGGTTCCTCGCCTACGGCGCGACACTCGCCGACGCGCGGATCGTCGCCACCCGGCGTAAGACCGGGGACACCGTCACCGGCGAGGCGACCGTCACCGGCGACCGCTGGGAGGCCGAGCTGCCGAACTCCCCCTTCGCGGTGGAGACCGAACGCGGCTTCTGGGACCTCGAGCTCGGCGGGCTCACCGTCGCGACCTGGCTCGACGACATCCCGCAGAAGAAGAACAAGGTGCGGTTCCCGGCCCAGCACGTCGCGCGTGACACCGACCGCGTACGCGTACGGGCGTACTACACCGACAAGGACCACCTCGCGATCGCCACCACGGTCGTCGCGAACGCGGAGGCGTCGACATGAAGATCTCGATCCTCATCATGAACGCCTACGGCATGGGCGGCACCGTCCGTGCCACGTTCAACCTCGCCGACGAACTGGCGCTGCGACACGACGTCGAGGTCGTCAGCGTCTTCCGGCACCGCAACCGGCCGTTCCTGCCGCACTCGGACAAGGTGCGGCTCACCCACCTGGTCGACCTGCGGCCCGCGGCGAAGAAGTGGTGGCGGTTCGGGTTCGCGTCCCGGCTGGAGAAGCCGAGCACGCTGTTCCACCCGGACGAGCGCGCGTACGCCAACTTCAACGCCGAGAGCGACCGCGCGCTCAAGAAGTACCTCGCCGAGATGCAGACCGACATCCTGGTCACCACCCGGGCGGGGCTCAACATCGCCGCCGCGCAGCTGGCGCGCGACGGCGTCATCCTGGTCGGTCAGGAGCACCTCCACTTCGGCGCGCACAAGCCGGGGATCCTCGAGGAGATCCGCACCTGGTATCCCAAGCTCGACGCGGTCATCACGCTGACCGACGCCGACCACACCGAGTACGCGCGGATGCTCGATGGCCACCCGACCCGGGTGTACGCCATCGGCAACGGGCTGCCCGACACGCCGCGCCCGCAGTCCCGGCTGGAGAACCGCGTCGTTCTCGCCGCCGGCCGGCTGGTCAAGGTGAAGGGGTACGACCGGCTGCTCGACGCGTTCGCCAAGGTCGTCGAGAAGCGCCCGGACTGGAAGCTGCGCATCTACGGCGACGGCACGCACGGCGACCGGCTGAGTAAGCGGGCGCGCTCTCTCGGCCTGCACAACAACGTGGCCTTCATGGGGTCGACCAGCGACGTCGAGGGCGAGCTGGCCAAGGCCTCCATCCACGTCATCACCTCCCGCTTCGAGGGCTTCGGGATGACGATCGTGGAGGCGTTCGCGGCCGGGGTGCCGGTGGTGTCGTTCGACTGCCCGCAGGGCCCGCGGGAGATCATCACGTCCGGCCAGGACGGCATCCTCGTGCCGGACGGCGACATCGACGCGTTCGCCGACGCCCTGCTGTCGCTCATGGACAGCCCCGACGAGATGCGGCGGCTCGCCGAGAACGGCAAGGAGACGGCGCTCCGCTACCGGATCTCCGAGGTCGCCGACCGCTGGGACGAGGCGTTCGCGGACCTGCGACGGCGGTAGCCCCAGCGAAGTAGTCCATTCCTCGGTCAAGGGCGTTCCCCTTTTTCCTCGTGACGCGCTCACCGCCACCACGACCCGCTGAATCATCGGCGTCATCATCGGCGAGTAATCAAGGGGAAACGCCATGGTCGACAAGGAACTCTTCATCGGAAGCGAACCCGCGTGGCGCGTGACGGTCGCCGCCGAGCTGTACCGGATCGAGGAGCACTGCTCGCACTCGGCGCGCGCCCAGGCCGAGACGGTGAAGATCTGGCGCGTCCTGAACCTGTGGCTCGGGTCGACCGCCGTCCTGGCCGCCGGGGTGTCCGGCAGCCTTGTCCTGGCCGGCAACCGCTTCCCTCTCGTCGCGGGCGGGCTGGCGCTGGCCGCCGCCCTGCTCGCCACGGTCGTCAGCATGGTCGCCCCCGGCCGTAAGGAGAACCAGGCGGCCGAGGCCGCCAAGGCGTACCGGTCGGTCGAGACGGCCGCACGGCAGTCCCGTGAGGTCGACCTGCCCGGCCACGCCTTCATGCAGGCCCGGCAGGTCCTCGACGAGCTGACCGGCCGCTGGCACGCGGTCATCCGCAACGCCCCGTCCGCGCCCGCGTGGGCCCAGCACCGCGCCGAGCGCAAGCGGTACGTCGAGCGGGCCGAGGAGGTCATGACCGAGCGCATGAGCGACATCGTGCGCGTCTTCCAGACCCCGCACCGGGCGGCCGACCAGCCCGCCTGAGTCATGGTCGAACGGCGCCGCCATAGCACGGATTCTTTTCCGCGTTTCCGCTGGTCGATCCGGCGATTCGTGAAAGGCCGTCGAACGGCGAATCGAATCGTTGACGGTCTCGACACGCCGGTGTGAGCGTCGTCCTTGATCGGCAGTCTGGGTGCCCACCCTCCCGGAAGCGCTGCCGAGAGAGGAGTTCGGCAATGCGCAGGAATCCGGTCGGCGCGTTCACGGCCGCGCTGGCCGCCGCGATCATGGTTCTGGCGGGTCTCGCCGGCCAGGTCGCCGCCGGCGGCGCGGCCTCCGCCGCGGAGTCGTACACCTGGAAGAACGTCCAGATCGGCGGCGGCGGGTTCGTCCCCAGCATCGTCTTCAACCAGTCGCAGGCGAACCTCGTCTACGCCCGCACCGACATCGGCGGCGTGTACCGCTGGAACCAGAGCACGAGCTCCTGGACCCCGCTGCTCGACTCCATCGGCTTCACGAACTGGGGGTGGATGGGGGCCGCGAGCCTGGCCACCGACCCGGTCGACCCGAACCGCGTGTACGTCGCCGCCGGCATGTACACCAACAGCTGGGACCCGAACAACGGCGCCATCCTGCGGTCCACGAACAAGGGCGACAGCTGGACCGCCACGTCGCTGCCGTTCAAGCTGGGCGGCAACATGCCCGGCCGTGGCATGGGCGAGCGCCTGGCCATCGACCCGAACAAGGACAGCGTCCTCTACCTCGGCGCGCCGAGCGGCAACGGCCTGTGGAGGAGCACCGACTACGGCGCCACCTGGGCGAAGGTCACGTCCTTCCCGAACCCCGGGACGTACAAGCAGGACCCGAGCGACTCCTCCGGCTACCTCAGCGACAACCAGGGCGTCGTGTGGGTGACGTTCGACAAGCGCAGCGGCAGTTCGGGCAACGCCACCAAGACCATCTATGTCGGCGTCGCCGACCCGCAGAACACCGTCTACAGCAGCACCGACGGCGGCTCCACCTGGCAGCGCGTCGCCGGCCAGCCGACCGGCTACATGGCACACAAGGGCGTGCTCGACACGACCAACGGCTACCTGTACATCGCCACCAGCGACAAGGGCGGCCCCTACGACGGGTCCAAGGGCCAGGTCTGGCGCTACAACACCGCGACGGGCGCGTGGACCGAGATCAGCCCGATCCCGGTGTCGAGCTCCGACAACTACTACGGCTACAGCGGGCTCACCGTCGACCGGCAGCACCCCGGCACCATCATGGTCACCGGGTACAGCTCCTGGTGGCCGGACACGCTGATCTGGCGCAGCACCGACAGCGGCGCGACCTGGACCCGCGCGTGGGACTGGAACGGCTACCCGAGCCGTACGTTCCGCTACACCTTGGACGTGTCCTCGGTGCCGTGGCTGACGTTCGGCGCGAACCCGCAGCCGCCCGAGGTCACGCCCAAGCTCGGCTGGATGACCGAGGCACTCGAGATCGACCCGTTCAACTCCGCGCGCATGATGTACGGGACCGGCGCCACGATCTATGGCACGACGAACCTGACGGACTGGGACGCCGGGAAGCAGATCGCGATCAAGCCGATGGTCAAGGGCCTGGAGGAGACCGCGGCCCTGGACCTGATCAGCCCGCCGTCCGGCGACGCGCACCTGCTGTCGGCCCTCGGTGACGTCGGCGGGTTCCGGCACACCAACCTCGACGCGATCCCGTCGATGATGTACACCCAGCCGACCCTGACCTCCACGACGAGCCTCGACTACGCCGAGACCAACCCCGGCTGGATGGTCCGCGTCGGCGACATCGACAAGTCCGCCAACCCGAGCGTCAACCGGATCGCCTTCTCCACCGACGGCGGCGCGAACTGGTGGCAGGGCAGCGAGCCGCCCGGCGTGACCAACGGCGGCACCGTCGCCGCGGCGGCCGACGGCAGCCGGTTCGTGTGGAGCCCCGACGGCACGGGCGTGTACTACGCGGTCGGCTTCGGCAACTCCTGGACCGCCTCGTCCGGCATCCCGTCCGGCGCGCGGGTGAGCTCCGACCGGGTCAACCCGAAGAAGTTCTACGGCTTCTCCGGCGGACGGTTCTACGTCAGTACGGACGGCGGCGCGACCTTCACCGCGAGCGCCGCGACCGGCCTGCCGTCGTCCGGCAACGTACGGTTCAAGGCGGTCGCCGGGCACGAGGGCGACATCTGGCTGGCCGGCGGCTCCGGCTCGACGTACGGCCTGTGGCACTCGACCGACTCGGGCGCGACGTTCACCAAGCTCTCGAACGTCCAGGAGGCCGACAACGTCGGCTTCGGCATGGCCGCCTCGGGCAAGACCTACCCGGCGCTGTACATCATCGCCAAGGTCGGCGGCGTGCGCGGCATCTTCCGGTCCGACGACTCCGGGGCCACCTGGGTTCGCATCAACGACGACGCGCACCAGTGGGGCAACATCGGCGCCGCCATCACCGGTGACCCGCGCGTCTACGGCCGCGTCTATGTGGGCACCAACGGCCGCGGTGTCATCTACGGCGACCGTACGGGCGGGTAGCGGTCGTTCGCCGAGGATCGTCGTGGTTACGCCCACGACGATCCTCGGCGAACACTATGAGCCCACCGACGCCCGCGACGGTAAGGACGATCCCGAACAGCGGCCATGGAGAACCGGCATATTCCCTCCATATCGCCCGAAAGAGGAGTAAACCGTCCGCTTGCCTTGGGCTTCACGTCCGCTTACTTCGGCTTCCCTAGCGTGTATCGGAAAATCCGCTGATGGGAGGCACCCACCATGGGCGACGACAGTACGGTCGGCCCCCGATCGGCACTCGCGCACCGACCCGCACAGCCGTACGGTCTCCGGCGGACGGCGCGATGACCGATCGCACCTCGTCACCGGTGGCCGCGCTCGAACGTCCCGAGCCATCGGTCTCCGAGCCGGTCGACCGTGGCGCCACGCGGCGGTCCCGCGTCTGGTGGTGGCTGTGGGCCTGGACCGTGCTGTGGACGGTCATCCGGCTCCCGGGTGCCGGAGGATCCTGGCACTACTTCGCCCAGGGCGGCCACCTGCTGTTCGACGACGAGCCGGGTCAGGGCATGCACCTGTACGCCGCGCACCCTGAGCTACAGATCGGGCCGATCTCCTTCCTGGTCGCCGCGCCCCTTCAGCTGCTCGGTTCATGGCCGGGCCGCATCGTGGCCCTGGTACTGATGAGCGCGACGGGCCCGCCGCTGCTGGGAGCGCTGTGGAAGCTGGTCCCGACGGCCGCACGCAGGCCATCGCGGCTGCTCACAGCCGGGCTCGTGTTTCTTCCGGTGTGGGCCGAACTGGTCACCCATGCGGGCCATCTCGACGACGTCCTGGCGCTGGGGTTCGGGGTCGCCGCGATGCGCGCGCTCGTACGCGGGAATCCGATCGCGACCGGGCTGCTGGTGGCGGCCGCCGCCGACTCCAAGCCCTGGGCGGCGGCGTTCGCCCCTCTGCTGCTGGCGCTTCCGCGTCGCCACTGGTGGCGGGCGGCCGTCTTCTGCGCGCTCGGCCTCGCGGTGGCGTGGTTGCCATTCCTGCTGTACGACCCGAACACCCTGGCGGCGACGAGGTTCACCATTCCGACCGCGGTCTCGTCGGGGCTGCGGACCCTCGGATTCACGGACCCGAGAACACCGGCCTGGGACCGCCCGGCCCAGCTGCTCCTCGGCTGTGCGCTGGGGACGGCCGCGGTCATCCGAGGGCGATGGCCGGCGATCATCCTTCTCGCAACGGCAGCGCGGATCCTGCTCGACCCCGAGGTGTACTCCTACTACACCGCCGGGGTCCTCCTCGGCGCCGTCGCCTTCGATCTGATCGCGACGCGATGGCGCGGGCCGTGGCTGACCACGGGAGGGCTGCTCGTTCTCCACGTGGCCCGCCTGGCCGGCCACCTCATACCGATCTCCCTTCACGCCTTGGGCGTGCTTCGCGTCGCCTATGTCATCGCGGTCGTCGGAGTGGTCCTCCTTCCAGGGCGGCGGGACCGTCGCGGTGGATATCGGCGCGGGCCGTTTGCTCACCGTCAGCCGCACCGAAGGACATTTGTTGCCGAGCCGCCAGGTGCCGAGCCACTACCAGCCTCGGCTACGCCGAGACCAGGTCCGCCCGCCTACTAGCAGAGACTCCCTTTGCAGGTGCCGCTGTAGACGGCGACCGACCAGGTGGCCTTACCGACCGGGTTCGTGGCGAGGTACTGGCCGATCGTCATGCGCTTTCCCTCCCAGGGCTGGACGGAGTCGGAGAGGGTCACCCGGCTTAGATCGCGGATCGGGACGACCGCGGACTCCAGGTCCACAGGATCACCCGGCGGGAGGTATCCGCTCTTCGGCTCACTGAGCGTCACCGAACCGGGGAGGAGGTGGTTACGCTGACAGTCTCCAGAGTCCGATGAATTCCCCGCCTTCTGCCAGCTGTTGAACCCCGGGGGGCACTGGATGACGATCGCGGTGTCCCGGCCCGTCGGCGTGAAGCGCAGGCGCATCATCTTGCCGGCTTCGACGTAGGTCTGGGCGGCGATGCGCGGCATGCCCATGTAGCGCGCCGGCAGCGGGCCTGACTCCCCGGCCACCGGCTCCGTCTCCGGGCCCCGGTCGGTCAGCCGGGGGACGGCGACGCCGACGGTCGCCAGGACCGCGATGCTCACCGCGGCGTTGACGGCCAGGCGCCGGCGGGTGTTCCGGCGGATCTTCCGCCGTACGCCGCTCATGCGGTCGTCGCCGACGGGTGGGCGGGCGCTGGTCTCCTCGAGGACGGCCTGCAGATCGTGAATGGTGCGCGTCATGACACTCCCCCTGGAATCGCGGCGGGCGCGGTGAACTCTGGATCGATGCGCAGCTTGGCCAGCGCCTTGCTCGCCTGGCTCTTCACCGTGCCGACCGAACAGCCCATGATCCGGGCGACCTCGGCCTCCGTGAGGTCCTCGAAGTAGCGCAGCACCAGCACGGCGCGCTGCCGGTCGGGCAGCCGCCGAAGCGCCGCGTGGATGGCGGCCCGGTCGTCCCGGACGCTCATCGCATCGGCGGGATCGGGCGTCTCCGGCACCGTCTCGGTCGGGACCTCGGACCGCCATCGGCGCCGCCACCACGACGCGTGCGTGTTGACGAGGACCTTGTACACGTACGGGTCCGGGTCGGTGCCGATCCGGCGCCAGGCGCGCCAGACCTTCGCCAGCGCCGTCTGCACGAGATCCTCGGCGAGCGCCCAGTCATGGCACAGCAGATACGCCGTACGGACGAGCCGCGGTGACCGCTCCTCCACGTAGGCGGTGAACTCCGGTCGATCTCGCATAGGCAACCCCATCTCACGTGCTTCCGCTCACGAGTACCGCCGAGGGCGCCGAAAGGGTTGCCCGTCCCAGGAAAGCCGTGCCCGTGATTCCGTCCTGGGTGTCCGCGCGGTGACCGGCGTCACGGGGCCTGGGGCGCGTGGGCCGCCTACGCCGAGGGGGGTATGCGGGAAGCCTCCCGCGATACGACGACGGTGGTCGTGACCTCCTCCGACGATGGTGCGACGTCACCGTCGCCGGAGGGAGTCATGAGCAGCCGATGATGCCAGAGGATGTCACGGAGGCCGACGAACGGCCCGGCGTGGTCCCCGCCGAAGAACCGGACGAAGCGCGGCGTCCGGCATCGGGGGCGGTACGGACCGGAGTGCGCAGGCGATGGCCGCGCCGTCGCGCGGGAGGGCCGAGGCCGACCCGGCGACGGAAATGGGCACGACGGCTACTCGCGACCGTGCTGGTGCTGATCGTCACGGCCACCCTCTTCAGTTTCGGCTACAACGCGGCGACGGCCGGCCGCGCCGGCGAGCCCGCGGGTCTGCGATTCGTGTCGGCCGACGGGATCCGCACGCGGTACCGGCAGTGGGGCAGCGCCGGGCCGCCGGTCGTCCTCGTGCACGGCGCCGCCGAGTCGGCCGACACCTGGAACCGGGTCGCGGGCCTGCTCGCCGCCCATCGCCGGGTGTACGCCCTCGACATGACCGGCTGGGGGTACAGCGAGCGACGCGGCCCGTACGACGCCGAGCACGAGGCGGCGCAGCTCCTCGGCTTCCTCGACGCCTTGCACCTGGACCGCGCCACGCTCGTGGGACATTCCACGGGCGCCGCGGTCGCGGCCGCGGCCGCCTTGCGGGCCCCCGGCCGCGTCGACGGCCTGGTGTTCCTCGATGGGGACGGGCTGGACACCGGTGCCGGGGCCGGCGCCGGTGACCTGCAGCGTGTGCTCCTCAACCCGTACCGGACGACTCTGCTACGGATCGCCGTCCGGTCGGACTGGGTGATCCGCCAGATCTACGGCTCCCAGTGCGGTCCGGCCTGTCCCCGGCTCGACGGCGCGGGCGTGGACCAGTGGAGGCGACCGTTGCAGGTCACCAGCGCCGAACACGCGCTGTGGAGCATGCGCGGCATCGTGGGGCTGCCCGCCGCTCGGCTGGCCGCGCTGACACGGGTCGCCGTTCCGAAGAAGGTGGTCTTCGGAGCCGAGGATGACGTGTTCTCCCGCTCATCGCCGTACGACACCGCGAAGCTGATCGGTGCCCCGGCCCCGACCATCATCCCCGGTGCCCGACACCTGTCCCTCATCTCCCACCCCGGCCAGGTCGCAGCCGCGATCATCGCCCTCCCGCTGATCAAGGGGAACAGATGACAGCCCGGCCGACCGCCGCCATCCCGCGAAAAGCCCGCAAGGTCTGGCTGATGTTCATCGTCGCCACCGTCTTCGGCGCGGTCCTCGTCAGCCCCTACCTGCTCCTGGACATCGGCAACAGCCGATTGGACGTCAGCGGCGAAGCCCACTACGCCGTGCTCGTCACCCACATCTTCACCGCGTTCATCGCCCTCGTCCTGGGCCCCCTTCAATTCGTCCCGGCCATCCGAGCGCGCAGAAGGATCCACCGCACGATCGGCCGCCTCTACCTACTCGCCGGAGTCCTGCCCTCCGCCATCGCCGCCGTCCCAGTGGCGCTGCTGTCCGGGCGCCTCGTCACCCAGATCGGCCTGACCATCCCCGCCGTCCTCTGGGTCATCACCGGCGCCCTCGCCTACCGAGCGGCCCGCCGCCACGACTACACCCGGCACCAGAACTGGATGATGCGCAACTACGCCCTGACCTTCCTCGCCGTCACCTCCCGAATCCTCGTCCCACTCCTCCTCATCGCTCAGATCCCCTTCACCACCACGGGCTTCGGCTCCATCGGCGACAAGGCCCCATCCATGATCCCCATCGGCCAGGCCCTCGGCTGGATCGTCAACCTCATCGCAGCGGAATCCCTCATCAGACGCCGATCACCCTCCGCCGGAAGCCCGCGGAACACCCTGGCCCGGAGCGGATAGCCGGTCGACCGCCGAGGATCGTCGGTGTTCTGCCCACGACGATCCTCGGCGATCACGGCCGTACGGGTCAGACCGTTCGCAGGGCCTCGGTGGGGGCCATGCGGGAGGCGCGGAGGGCCGGAAGCAGGCCGGCGAGGGCGCCGATCAGGATGGCCGAACCGATGCCGCCCGCCCAGGCCTCTGGAGGGATGACGACCGCCCAGTGCTTGGTCGCCGCGTAGATGGCGGTGGCCAGGACGCCGGCCGCCACACCGACGGCGCCGCCCAGGAAGGCCAGCGCGATCGCCTCCGACAGGAACTGCGTACGGATCTGTCCCCGGGTCGCGCCGAGCGCGCGGCGCAGGCCGATCTCCGACCGGCGCTCGAGCACCGAGATGATCATGATGTTGGCCACGCCGACCGCGCCGACGATCAGCGCGACGACGCCGAGGCCCAGGAACAGGCTGTTGAACGCCCCGCTCGCGGCGGCCCGTGCGGTGAGCGCGTCGGAGGGCTGGCTGATGTCGACCTCGTTCGGCGACTCGGGGTTGGCGGTCTGGGCCAGGACCTCGTGCACCGCGTTCACCCGGTTCGTGTCACACCGGACGTACATCGTGCTCGGCGGGCCGTTCGCGGCCTTGCCGTGGACGATGCTCGTGTAGTTCAGGTAGCGCTGGGCGGCCGGGTAGCCGACCAGGGCGCTCGTGTCGATGTCGGGTGCCAGCACGGCCGGTTGGAGGATCCCGGCGACGTAGAACCACTGGCCGCCCAGCCAGACACGCTGCCCCGCGTGGACCCCGTCGATCCCGAGCCGTTGCGCGGCGACCGCGCCGAGGACCACGACGGGCTTCGTGGCGGTCGCGGAGTTCAGCCAGCGTCCCTGAGCGACGCTCGTGGCGATCACCGGCAGCAGGTTGAGGCTGGTCGCCCGCACGGTGAGCGCGTTCGTGCTGACCGGAGGGATCAGCGGGCTGCGGTAGACCTTCGCGGTATCGACGGTGGCCGTGTCCGCCACCTGCTCGACGGCCGCGAGCCGCGAGATCCGCGCCGGTGCCTCCTGCGGCAGCTGGGCCGCCTGCCCGGAGAAGGACTGTCCGCTCTTCGCCGTCAGCAGGTTCGTGCCGAGACGGTCGATCTCGTGCAGCAGACCGGCCTGGGACGAGGAGGACAGCCCCAGCACCGCGACGATCGCGGCCGTGCCGATCGCGATGCCGAGCGCCGACAGCGCCGACCGCAGCCGCCGGGCCCGGAGCCCGACGCTCGCCACGCGCGCCTGGTCGCCGAACCTCAGCCGGGCGGGAACCAGGGCGGTCATGGCCGGGCCGCCACTCGTTCGGTCGCCCGGTCGCCCGCGCTGTCGGAGGTGATCAGCCCGTCGCGTACGTGCACCTGGCGGGGCAGGTGGGCGGCCAGCTCCGCGTCGTGCGTGATCACGACGATCGTCGCGCCGTCGGCGTTTAGCTCGTGGAGGAGCTCGACGATCGACGCCCCGGTGGCGCTGTCGAGGTTGCCGGTCGGTTCGTCGGCGAGCACGATCGCCGGCCGGCCGACGAGGGCGCGGGCGATCGCGACCCGCTGCCGCTGGCCGCCCGACATCTTCGTCGGCCGGGAGGACGCGCGCTCCTCCAGTCCCACGCGGGCGAGCGCCTCCATCGCCTTTCTCCGGCGTTCGCGGACCTCGACGCCGGCGTACAGCAGACCGTCGGCGACGTTGTCCAGCACGGTGGAGTGCTCGGCCAGGAAGAACTGCTGGAAGACGAAGCCGATGCTGCGGGCCCGGAGCGCGGAGAGCCCGCGGTCGTCGAGGCGGTCGACGTCGACCCCGTCGATGCTCACCGTGCCCGTGGTCGGCCGTTCCAGCGTGCCCATGACGTGCAGCAGCGTGGTCTTGCCGGACCCGGACGGGCCCACGATCGCCACCAGCTCGCCCTTCCGTACCGTGAGGCTCACCCCGCGCAGCGCGCGTACGGGCGGCTGCTCGCCGTACGTCTTGGTCACCGTCGCCAGGTCGAGAGCCGGTGGTTCGCCGCCGACGACCGGCACTGGTCTCCGTCGTATCGGCCTCATGAGGCGGGCACCACCACTCGGTCGCCCTCGGACAGGCTCCCCGACACCTGGACGAGGCCGTCCGCGTTGTCGAACAGCCCGAGCGTGACCGGCACGACGCTGTGCATGCCCCGGGCGTCGACCTTCTCCACCGAGTAGCCGCCGCCGGCCTGGCCGCTCAGCGCGGTGACCGGCACGATCAGCGCGTCCTTGACCCCGGCGGTGGTGATCTCGACCCGGACGGGCGCCTGGTCGAGCGTGCCCGCGTCCTTCGGGCGCTGGAGCGTCACGTACACCGGGACGGTCACGCTGCTGGAGTCCTTGTCCCCCGACGAGCTCGCCACCGCGCCGATCCGGTCGACCTTCCCGGAGGTCGTCCGGTTGTCCGGGAGGGTGATCTGTACCTTGTCGCCGACCTTGACCTGGGACTGCTGCGAGGCGTCCAGGCCCACCGTCACCTGGCGGTCGGTCGACGTCGCCTGCGCGACCTGCTCGCCCGGCCGGGCGTTCGTGCCCAGCTTGGCCATCGCCTTGGTGATCCGCAGCGGGCCGGGCAGGAACACCGCCGCACCGAGCTTGAGCGACCCGGTCTCATCGGCCCCGATCTTGTCCTGCAGCTTCTCGAGCGCCGCCGCCGTCTCCGCGCCGAAGTACTTCGAGTCCGGGTCGAGCTCCGAACGGTCGGCGTACCCGAGCTTCACCAGGTTGCGATTCAGCTCGCGCACGTCCTTGCCGCTGTCCCCCTCCGACAGGTCGCGGTACGCCGGCCACTTCCCGCAGAGCAGCACCACCGGAGTGTCGCCGACCCAGTAGAGGACCTTGCCGCACTTGATCTCGTCGCCGGTGCTCGGCACCCAGGTGTAGACGCCGGTGGCGTGACCGACGACCGTGTAGGGGGTTCCGTCGTCCTGAGCGACGTACGAGAGGGTGCCGCTCTGATTCACCTGCGACGCCAGCGGCCCCCGTTGGACGGTGGCGAGCTGTGCGCCGACGGCGGGCGGTGGGGGCGACTTCCTCCCCTCGCCGAACGGCGCGGCGGCGATCACGACACCCGCCGCGACCGCCAGGACCAGGACGGCGGCACCGACGCGTACGGACCGGCGGCGGCGCCGTCGCCGCGGCTTCGCCGGCTCTGGCGTGGCGACCTCTGAGGTCTCCGGCTCGGCTGCCCGGTCGGGCACGGTGGCGCCGATGGCCTCCACCTCCCGTCCGGAGACGGATGTGCTCACCGGGCCGTCCGAGCTCACTGGGTACCGCCCGGGAGCAGCTTCTGGCACGTCTTCTGCGCGGCCTGGAACTGCGGCGAGTTCGGATCGATGCCCGAACCTTGCTTCATGATGAGCTTCCCGCCCTGCGGGTCGGGGAAGTTGGGCACGCCGTTCTTCCGCATGCACTCGGCGAACTTCAGCATCGCGGGGTCGGTCTGGCCCCCGCCGACGGCTCCCTGCGGCGCGAACGCCTTACACGCCTGCGAGGCGGCCTTGAACTGCGGCGACTCGGGGTCCAGCCCGCTCCCCTTCGTCCCCCTGAGCATGACCCGCCCGTTCGGATCCGGGTCGGGGAACGCCGGCACGCCGTTCTTGCGCATGCACTCGGCGTACTTGACCGCCTTCGTCGAGTTCCCGGCGGTCCCGCCGGAATGGGCCGCGGCGGAGGTCGAGGCGCTGGATGCCTTGCCGGAACCGCCCCCGCAGGCCGTGAGGCCCAGCCCGGTGATCAGGATCGCCGCGGCCATCGTCCCGAGGGTTCTCACCTTGTGCGTGCTCGTCATGTCGTCGACCTCTCTGCGTTTCGATGCCGCCGGAGCCACCTGGCCCGGCGTCTGAGGTCGTTTCTACGGACCGGGCGGTCACATCACGGTCCTCGTCGCTGTGACGCGGTTGTGACCGGGCGTCAGGCATCCTGGCGTCCATGCGAGAGGTGCGCGGATGAGGGTGCTCGTCGTCGAGGACCAGGTCGAGCTGGCCGATTCGGTGGCGCGGGTGCTGCGCCGGGAGGGCATGGCGGTCGACGTCTCCTACGACGGCCAGGACGCCCTCGACCGTACGGCGCTGACCGACTACGACGTCGTCGTGCTCGACCGGGACCTGCCCGGCGTGCACGGCGACGACGTCTGCGCGGCGCTGATGGCGGAGGGGCGGCACACGCGGGTGCTCATGCTGACCGCGTCCGGCACGATCGCGGACCGGGTCGAGGGGCTCAGCCTGGGCGCCGACGACTACCTGCCCAAGCCGTTCGCCTACGCTGAGTTGGTCGCGCGGGTCCGGGCCCTCGGGCGCCGCGCGCAGCCGGCCCTGCCGCCGATCCTGTCCCACGCCGACCTGCGGCTCGACCCCGCGCAGCGGACCGCGTTCCGGGCGGGCGCGCGGCTGGCGCTCAGCCCGAAGGAGTTCGCGGTGCTGGAGTACCTGCTGGCCGCCCGAGGCCGCCCCGTGCCCGCCGAGGAGTTGCTCGAACGGGTGTGGGACGAGGCGGCCGACCCGTTCACCACCACGGTCAAGGCGACGATCAACCGGCTGCGGTCGAAGCTCGGCGCCCCACCCGTCATCGAGACCGTTCCCCGGGGCGGCTACCGGATATGAAGGCCATGAATCTGCGCACACCGCTCCGCGGGCGGGTCGGGGACGGGCTTCGCCCGCGCACCGTACGCCTCCGCCTCACCCTCCTGTACGGCGTGCTGTTCGCCATGTCGGGTGCCGTGCTCCTCACCATCACGTACCTGCTCGTCCAGCACGCCACCGGCCGGAAGAAGTACCTCTATCGGATCGGCCCGGGCCCGGGCCACGCGCTGAGCGGCGACACCTTCCAGTACCTGTCGCCGCCTCCAGATCCGAGCGGCCTCAGCGCGCGGATGGACGCGGAGGTGACCCGGCAGCGCGCCGCCCAGATGCACGCGATGCTGGTCCAGTCCGGTGTCGCACTGGCGATCATGGTGGTGGTCTCCATCGTCCTGGGATGGCTGGTCGCCGGGCGGGTGCTCCGGCCGCTGCGGACGATGACCACCACGATCCAGCAGATCTCAGCGCGCAACGTGCACGAACGGCTCGCCGTCAGCGGCCCGCGCGACGAGCTGAAGGACCTCGCCGACACCGTCGACGGCCTCCTCGGCCGGCTGGAGACGGCGCTTGGCGCCCACAAGCGTTTCGTCGCCAACGCGGCCCACGAGCTACGCACCCCACTCACCCTCGAACACGCGCTGCTGGAGGAGACGCTCACCGACCGCGAGGCCACGCTCGCGGCGTTCCGGGCGACGTCCGAGCGCGTGCTCGCCATCAGCGAGCAGCAGGAACGCCTGCTCGAGGCGCTGCTCACCCTGGCCACCGGCGAACGAGGACTCGACCGCCGGGAACCCTTCGACCTGGCGGAGCTCTCGGACCAGGCGCTGCTCGCCCCTCGTCCGGGGGTCGAGCGGCTCGGCCTCCGCATCGACGTACGGACGTCGCCCGCCCCGATCGCCGGCGACCCGGCGCTCGCCGAACGCCTCGTGGCCAACCTCATCGACAACGCGGTGCGCTACAACGTCCCCGGCGGGCGCGTGGAGATCGACACGGCGACCGAGGAGGGTCACGCCGTGCTGTCGGTGCGCAACACCGGGCCCGTGATCCCGCCCGACCAGGTGGACGGCCTGTTCGAGCCGTTCCAGCGCCTCGAGGGACGCACCGCCCGGGGCGACGGCGGCCACGGCCTCGGCCTGTCGATCGTCCGCGCCATCGCCGCCGCCCACGACGCCACCATCACGGCGCACGCCCGGCCGGAAGGCGGCCTGGACGTCGCGATCCGGTTCCCATCCGACGGTCCGACGCCCGCGTCGTACGAACGGCTCGATGAACACGACGGTCGGCAGACTCTGGTGAGGTAGTCCGCCGGGCATTGCGTACGGCCACGCACGCCCCGCCCGGTCGAGAGTCGCGACGTGGGGCAGGGCGCCGATGAAGGCGAGCACCTCCGTGTTGTATCGGTCATCACACGCGACCACGCACTCGACGTGCTCGTGCTGCTGTCGGAACTCGCCCAGCGAGCGCGGTCGGCGGGCACGCGCCTGTACTGCTGGTGGGCCCTGTGAGAGAGCGGCACCATCCCAGGGAGGTGAGCGCAGGCCATGAGGTCGATCGTCGCGCCGTACGGGCGCTGGGAGCCGGCGACGCCCGCGCAGGTCGCTTCGCTCTTGTCGGCGTTGCCGTGTCGTTGGTGGGTCGCCGGCGGGTACGCGATCGAACTCGCCGCCGGCCGCCGCCTCCGCGACCACGGCGACATCGACGTGATGCTGCTGCGTCCGGATCAGATCCACCTTCACGGCGTCCTGCGCGGCTGGGAGCACTGGGCCGCCGATCCGCCCGGAGTCCTGCGTCCCTGGGAACCTGCGGAGACCCTGCCACAAGCCGTCCACGACGTCTGGTGCCGCCCGGGTCCCGATGAGCCGTGGCGCATCCAGATCATGCTCGATGAGACACGCGACGGTGACTGGCTCTCGCGCCGCGATCCGGGCATTCGCCGCCCCCTGCCCGAGATCGGAGAGATCAGCCCAGAAGGCGTCCCCTACCTCGCTCCCGAGATCCAGCTGTTCTACAAGGCCAAGCAGCCCCGGCCAAAGGACGAGACCGACTTCGCCGCGGTTCTTCCGTTCTTGACCCAGGTGCAGCGACGTTGGCTGAACGAAGCCTTGGCGCACAGCTTCGGCACGCACCCCTGGCGAGATCAACTCGCGTGTTGAACCTGCCGACTGTGGCCGAGGATTCTCGGGGTCATGGCCCTGGAAATCCTCGGCGGATCGGATCCCGCCGGGCTCCCGGCTCAGGTACCCGCGGACCGGGTGGCTCGGGGATGGAGAGCGGTTTTGTTGGGTTTGCCTAGCGGGGTTAGCGGGAGCTCGTCGAGGACGGTGATCGTGACGGGGACGGCGTCGGTGGGCAGGTGGTCGCTTGCCCAGGAGCGCAGGGCGTTCGGGGTGATGCCGGGCGGGCGGACTGTCACGAAGGCGTGGATGGCTTCGCCGGTGCGTTCGTCCGGCACGCCGACCACGGCGGCCTCCCGTACGGCGGGGTGCTCGGTGAGCGCGTCCTCGATCGGGCCGGCGTAGTGGTTGTAGCCGTCGACGATGATCATGTCTTTCAGCCGGCCCACCAGGTAGAGGTAGCCGTCGTCGTCGAATCGGCCGAGGTCGCCGGTGCGCAGTCGGCCGTCCGTTAGCACGGTCTGGCCGGGGTCGTCCGGGCGATTCCAGTATCCGGTCATCACGCCCGGTCCCTCGACGCAGACCTCTCCGACCTCACCGGGTGGTGCGGGCGTGCCGTCGGTGCGCCGCAGCGTGACGGTGACGCCCGGCATCGGGCGGCCGACCGAGGCGAGGAGTTCGGGGCGACCGGCCAGGGCGGCGGCGTGGTCGGCGGGCTGCAGTGTCGCGATGGCCGGTGCCTCGGTGGTCGCGTACGTCTGCATGAATCCGGGGCCGAGCAGTTCAAGGGCCTGACGCAGCCGGGCCGGGGCGACGGGGGAGCTGCCGTACATGACGAACTTCAACGGGGTCAGGTCGGCGCCGGTCGCCTCGGCGTGGTCGAGCAGGCGGTACAGCCACGACGGGTACAGATAGGTGATCGCCGCCGGAGCGTCGCGTACCGCGGCGACGATCTCGGCCGGGTCGAACCCGTCCATGATCTCCACACCGGCGCCGAGGCGGAGCATGTTCAGGGCGGCGTCCCCGGAGCCGTGAGCGAAGGGCGTCGCCAGCAGGAACCGCGTGCCCTCCGGCGGCGCATCAGCCCCGGCCGCCGCCCACGCCTTCGTGGACGCTCCGAGTCCCGCGAACGTGGCGGGCACGCCCTTCGGGCGGCCGGTGGTGCCGCCGGTGTACAGGATTCGGGCGATGTCGCCCTCCTGGGCCCGTACCGGGACGGGCTCGTCGGACTCGCCTCCGGCGACGGCCGTGAGGTCGACGAGCGAGTACACCAGCGGGACGCCGGCACTCTTGGCCAGGCCCGCCACCGGCCCGATCTCCAGGTCGGACACGAGGGCGGTGGCCCGGGTGTCGGTCAGCAGGTGCCGCAGCTCGTCCGCGTCGCCGACGGTGTCGGGGAACACCGGGGTGTAACGGAGCCCGAGCAGGTGGGCGGCGAGTCTGACTGCGAACGCCTCCGGGCGGTTGCGGGAAAGCAGCATGACGCCCTGGCCTCGGCGCAGTCCCCGCCGCTCCAGGAACCGCGCGGTCCGGTGGACCGTGGCGAGCAGTTCCCGGTAGGTGACCGAGCGCCCGTGGTACCGCAGCGCCACCGCATCCCCGTACGCGGCGAGCGCCGAGAGCGCGCTCGTGACGTACCACGCAGGCGAGTCGTCGGCCATGCCTGCCCCCTTAATCTAATGCCATTGGATTTTGCTCGGGCGCTACATTACGGACGGCCCGAACGACCGGCAACCCCAGGGGAGGAACCCGATGCCGCCGCGACGCGGCCGCCCGCCGGCGGCGGATCCGAAGCTCCGCCCGGAGGCGATCGTGGCCGCCGGGCTGGACACCTTGCAGGCCGAAGGGCTGGACGGCCTGACGATGAACAAGGTCGCCGCCCGGCTCGACGTGCACGCCGCGTCGCTGTACTGGCACGTACGGAACAAGGAGGAGCTGCTCGACCTGCTCGCCGACGCGGTGGCCGACGTGCCGGACCTCCCGGCGTACGACGGCGATGACTGGCGAGCCGGTCTCTCCGAGATCATGCGCGCGCTGCGCCGGCACCTGCTCGCGTACCGGGACTCGGCCCGGCTGCTCTCCGGCCGGTTCGCCGCGGGCCGTGGCCAGTTGCGCACGGTCGAGGCCGTGCTCGGGGCGCTGCGCGGCGCGGGGCTCTCCGACCGGGACACCGCCTACGCGCTGTACCTGCTGACCACCTTCCTGATCGGCTTCGTCGGCGGCGAGCAGGCCCCGCTGTCGGCCGCCGTCGCCGCCGGCCGGCCTCCCCGCTCCTACCTCGACGACCTGCGGGACCGGCTCGCCGCCCTGCCCGCCGACGAGTTTCCGCACACCGTCGCGCTGGCCGGTGACCTCACCGCCCCGGACCTCGGCACCCGGTTCGAGTTCGCGCTGGACCGCCTGCTCGACGGCATCGCCGCCCTCCCGCAAGACCGCTGACGCGCGAATTCCGCCGGCGACTCAACGGATGGGCTCCCCTGCGACGTTCAAGGAGGGAGACAGAGGCGAGAGATAGGGGTGCCGGTGGGCTTCGAGGAGTTTCTGGCGGCGCGGCTGCCGAGGCTGCTGCGGTTCGCCACCGCGCTGACCGGTGACCCGCATCGGGCGGAGGACATCGTGCAGGACGTGCTGATCAGGGCGCAGCGCCGCTGGCGGCGGATCGGCGCGATGGCCTCACCTGAGGCCTACCTGCGGCGAATGATCACCAACGAGTACCTGTCGTGGCGGCGACGCCGCTCCTCCGGGGAGGTACCGGCCACCGACGGGGTGCTGGACGCCGCGATCGAACCCGACGACGGCCATGCCGGACAGGTCGAGGAACGCGACGCCGTCTGGTCCGGGATCATGGCGCTGCCGCCACGGCAGCGCGCGGTGCTCGCCCTCCGCTACTACGAGGGCCTGTCCAACGCCGAGATCGCCGACATCCTCGGCTGCTCCGAGGCGACCGTGCGCTCGCACGCGTCCCGGGCGCTGGCCGAGCTACGACTCGATCCCCAAGGGGACCTGGATCCGCACGACCACGCCGCGAGGGGAGACCTGCGATGACGACCGATGAGGTGATCCGTCAGGCATTCGAGCGGCAGGCGGAGAACGCTCCCGCGGCGGACCGCGTTCTGGCGGACCTCCGCGTACGGATGGGACGCGCCCGCCGACGCCGCGTGGCGACGCAGGGCGTCATGGCCGTCGTGCTCTCCGGTGCGGCCATCGCGGCCGCCGTTGTCTGGGTGCCGTCCGGCGGGCCGGAATCGATCGGCCATCGGGTCCAGGCGGGACCGCGGCCAGCACCGGTCCGGCTCCTGTACCGGCCGGGCTGGTTGCCGCAGGGCTTCACCGAGGTCGCTCGCCAGGTCGGCCAGGGACGGTCGGATTCCATCCAGATCCGTACCTGGGCCGACCGCTCGGTGACGGAACGGTCGGTCGATAACGCGCTGGTGCCGAGGGTCGACGTCGGGGTCGAGCCGCCCACGCAGGGTGGAAGAGAGGACCCCCTGACGTCGCTCCGCCGTCAGCAGGGCAGCACGACGGTGGACGTGAACGGGCACGAGGCCCGGCGGTGGCAGGACGGCCAGGGGAGGTGCATGATCGCTTGGCGGCCCACCGCCCAGGCGGTGCTGTCGGTGACCATGAACGGCTTCATCGACCCCTGCACCGACGCGCTGCACGTGGCCCGATCGGTCGGCCCGGACGGCCGGGCGACGGTCGTCCCGCCGTTGCGGGCCACCTGGCTGCCGACGGGGTTCGCCACGGACCATGTCGTCGTGAGCAGGACCGACTCGGGCTGCCGCGCGGAACTCGTGGCGACGAGCGCACTGCGGTCGATAGGCGCCGAGGTCGGCGAGGGACGTCTCCCCGCCCAGGGGACGCCGTTGCGGATCGGCGGACGGCCCGCTCGCTCCTACCCCGTCAACGCCGTCTCGACCACCGGAGAACCGGACGGCGGCACGGCCGTCGCCGTGGACCTCGGCGACGGGCGCCTGCTCACCGTACGTGACTACGAGGGCGGCCCCGCGCTGAGCCGCCGGACGCTCGGTGAGGTCGCCGCCGGCGTCGACGTCGGTGACACGGCCCACGCCTGCACCTGGTGACAACACGTGGCCGGCCCGCCGTTCATGGGGCGAGCTGGTCGAACGGCTGGACGCGACCTGCCTCGGCGAGCCGTGCCCGCCAAGCCTCGATCTCGTCCGGAGTGGCGCGGGACGCGTGCCAAAGACGGACGGCGGTCTTGTCGGACGGGTCCGGTGGCACGGCGCCGTCCAGGGTGGCGAAGCCGTCGCGGAGTGGCAGGGCCGCGGTCCACGACCCGTCCGCGGCCTCGAACTCCCAGATCAATCCATGGGCCACGGCACCGGTGATCGGGTGGTCGCGGTAGAGGGTGGTCCACTCCTCGAACGGCCAACGGTCGGCGATCGGGAGGTCGCGCAGGCGCCGGCGTTCCGCGGCGAGGGTCTCCGAGACCCGGTTGGCGTGCATCCGCGGGACCTCGACGTTGTGCGAGAAGTAGGTGCTCTTGAAGCCCCTCGGCGAGGAGAACGGCGAAGTGGTCCGATGACGAGTGCCCTCGTCATCGATCCACGTCACGGCGACGGTGTGCGGGTCCTCGATGGTGATCTCGGCGTGGAACGGAACGTTGGTGTAGATCGTCCCCTCTCCGCGGGGACCGAACGTCCCGGTGTGGTCGGCGGTCAGGCCGTGTGCGGGCACCGAGAGTTCGATCCGCCGGTCCTCGGGGATGCCCAGCCTCGTGGCCGCGTCGATGAGCACCGGAGCCAGGTGCTTCTCACGCAGGATCACATAGTCGACCTGCTGGTGCAGCCGGCAGAGCGCGTCCAGAGCGGCCGTATGGTTCAGGTCTTCCAAGGCGGAGAACGCGGCCTGCGCGAGCCCGTCATCGCGTATGAGGGCCGCAGTGCCGGGCAGGTTGGCGGCCTCGCGGGCGAGCCTGAACAGGTCGGGGACGGCGGCCGGCTCTCCGGCGAGGCCCACCGCCAGGACGAACCCGAGGGCGAGATCGCGGTTCTCGTTGGAGACCAGCGGCCCCGAAACGTCCGTGACGAGCAGTCGGAGGGCGTCGCGGGCGAGCTCGGGCGCGCCGTCGGCGCCGAGGAGCCTGACCGTGCGTTTCTTCCAGGTCTTCGTCACGCGGCGACGCTTGTCCAGTCCGTCGCCGAAAGCGGCGAGGTGCCGGCCGAATTCGTCCAGTGCGGCCGGCACCCCCTCGGCGAGCCGTTCGCGCATCCCGTGCGCCCATCGATCGGTGGGCACCGGCGCCCAGTCGGGAAGGTCGGTTTCCGTCATATGTCGATCTTGACAGTCCCGTCCGACATCGGCCGGTTCTCAGGTGCAGGCGGTGCCGTTCAGTGTGAAGGCGGTCGGTGCGGTGTTCGTACCGGTGTAGGTGAAGTTGGCGCCGACCGACGTGGACGCGCCGGCGGCGAGAGTGCCGTTCCAGCTCGCGTTGGTGACGGTGACGTCCTTGCCGGACTGCGACCAGGTGCCGCTCCAGCCCTGGCTCAGCGTCTGGTTCCCGGCGTAGGAGTACTTCAGCGTCCAGCCGCTGATGGCCGAGCTTCCGTTGGTGATGGTGACGGCGGCGGTGAAGCCCGTACCCCAGTCGTTCGCCGAGTAGGTCACCTTGCAGCCGGTCGTGCCCCCGCCGCCACCACCACCGCCACCGCCGGGGCCGCCGAGCGCGGTGGAGATGGCGCCGTACACGTCGGGTTTCTTGTTGAGGTTCTCGTCCCAGGGCAGGGCCGAGCCCTGGCCGCTGAAGACGCCGGGGATCCAGGAGTACTTGTCGGTGTAGTCCCAGATCGTGATGCCGACGCAGCGGGGCACCGTGAGGCACGCCTTGACGACGTTCGTGTAGTACTCCGCCTGCGTGGCCACCTTGGTCGCGTCCGCGGGCAGCACCATGCGGACGTCCAGCTCGGTGATGGCGACGTCGACGCCGAGGTCGGCGAAGCGCTGGAGGTTCCCGGCCTCGTCAGTAGGGAAGCCGTACTGGATCGCGAGGTGCCCCTGGAAGCCGACGCCGTCGATCGGCACGCCCTGTGCCTTCAGCGACTTGACCAGGTTGTACATCGCGTCGCTCTTCGCGCCGAGCCCGTCGATGTTGTAGTCGTTGATGTAGAGCTTGGCGTTCGGGTCGGCGGCGCGGGCGGCCTTCAGCGCGGTGGCGATGTAGCCGGTGCCGAGCGTGTTGTACCAGAGGTCCGACCGGTAGGTGCCGTCGTCGTTGAACGGCTCGTTGACCACGTCCCACGAGTAGACCTGGCCCTTGTAGTGGCCGGCGACGTTGGCGATGTGGTTCTGCAGGATCGAGGTGAGCTGCGCGGCCGTCCAGGTGCCGCTGGTGAGCCAGCCCGGCAGCTGGTTGTGCCACAGCAGCGTGTGGCCGCGGACGATCTGGTTGTGGGCCTTGGCGAAGCTCACGACGGCGTCGCCCTTGGTATAGCTGAACTGGCCCTGCGACGGCTCGGTGGCATCCCACTTCATCGAGTTGCCGGGCGTGATCGCGCCGAACTCACTGCTGCCGAGGATCTCGGTGTACGGGGTGTCGGACAGCTCGGGGTTGTCGGTCGCCGAGCCGAAGTACCTGCCCTGCGCCTGGGCGAGCTGGTTCAGTGTCGACGCGGCGGACGCCGGCCGCACCGCCAGCGCGGTGACGGCCAGGAATACGCCGAGCGACAGCGCCAGGACGGCCGCGAGTCTCGGCCGGAGTGGCGACGGCATGGTGGATTCCTCCTCATGTGCAGGGTTCGGCCGGTGCTCATGACGCGGCGCGGGGGAGATCACGGTCGATGTCCCCCGCGCCGCGGCAGGCCGTCCTAGGGGCTCGTACAGGTGAGGCTGGGTGTGGTCGCCGTCCCGTTCGCGACCAGCCCGAACGTGGTCGACGCGCCGACCGCGACGTTGCGGTTGTAATCCACGTTCCGTACGGTCGCGAGGTCTCCGCTCATGGTGAGCGTGCCGTTCCACAGGCTGTTGATGGTCTGGCCGCTCGGCACGATCCAGCTCACCGTCCAGCCGTTCAGCGTGGTGGTGCCGGGGTTGCTCACCGTCACTTCGGCCTGGTAGCCGCCGGACCAGCTGCTGATCGTCTTGAACGTCGCCGTGCACGGCACGGTCGTGCCGCCACCGCCGCCGCTGGTGTCGCCGACGCCGGTCACCTCACCGTTGCCGCCGTCGAAGACCACGTCGGAGCAGCCGTAGAACGTCTCGTTGCTGTCCGAGCGCTTCCAGACGGAGTAGATGATGTGGCGTCCGGTCTTGTTCGCGGGCAGGTTGCCCGACCAGTAGTAGTAGCCGTCGACGCTGCCCGTCGGCCCGGTGTCCGCCGGGTGGTCGGCCACGAGGAACGGGTCGGTCTCCATCTCGTCCCAGGTGAGCGGCTTGGTCGGGTCCCAGCCGTCCTTCGTGACGTACAGGTAGAACCAGCCCGGGTGCGCCGCCCACTTGTTGTAGCGGAAATTGAAGTTCGCACCGCTGGTCAGGTGCGTGACCGGCCAGTTGGCGTTCGGCAGGTCGAACCCGGAGTAGTTGGGGTTGCCGCCGCTGCACAGCTGCCCGTCGGGGACGAACCCGCGCGTACGGCCGGCGCCGTCGGAGCGCAGCACGGCGAACCAGTTGTAGAGGGAGTTGGCCCCGCTCTGGGCGACGGCGGCCGCACACGCCGGGTTCTGCGGTTTGATCTCCCCGGTCGAGGTGAGGCCGTCCTTCCAGCACAGGAACGTACGGGCGCCCGGCTGCATGAACGCCCCGTGCGCCCACGCCGAGGGCCCCGTGAACACGCTCATGACCAGGATGGACACCATTCCTAGGGCCGCGGCGAGCGCGCTTTTCCGTCGCTTTCTCACGACACCGTTTCCCTTCGATCCGCCCGCGGATCCGAGCACGGATGTCCGCGGGAGTTCGGCGCGGTGGGAGCGCTTCCTCAGGATCGGTTCGCGATCTCGGAGGGGTCAACGACGGCGGTGCGGGGGTCCGGGCCTACCCGGCCGACCTGCGGGTTCTCATCCTCCGGGATAGGCCGGCCATGAAAGCAGCTGAAAGCGTCGGCCGCGAGCGGCCCGCGCGTTCGGCTACGGTCCACCGGATGTCCGAAGAATTCTCGGGGACGGCTCAGCATTTCGGTGTCACAGGCGTCTCTGTCCCGTGAATCGCCAACTCCTCATCCTCGAACGCGGGTCACCCGAGGCCGTGGGCGCGGTCACCTCGGTGTACCGCGAGCATGCGCTCGGTCTGATCCGCCTCGGCATGCTCATGGTCGGTGACCAGGCGACGGCCGAAGACGTCGTCCACGACGCCTTCCTCGAACTCCACCGCCGCTGGCCGTCGATAAACGACCCGGTGACGTACACGCGCTCGGCGGTGCTGAACCGCTGCCGGTCGGTCCTGCGGCGCAGGGCGGTGGCCCGCCGATTCGGCATGGGTCAGCCTCCGCCGGCCTGGTCGGCCGAGTCGGCCGTCATGGTCGATGAGGAACGCCGGACGCTGCTCGAGGCGATCGCGCGCCTGCCACGCCGGCAGCGAGAGGTGTTGTACCTGCGCTTTTACGCGGACCTGCCGGAGGCTGAGATCGCCCGCACGCTGGGCGTCAGCCGGGGAACCGTTTCGTCCACGACGTCGCGGGCGCTCGCCGCCCTCGGTAAGACCCTGGGAGACCAGTCATGAAGGGATTGGAAGACCGGATCCGCGATGCCTGCGCCGTCGCGGACACCTGGGGCCCGGAGGAGCCCAGGCCGCTCCGGCTGCCGGTTCGCCCTCGGCTCCGGCTCAATGTGATCGCACCGCTCACGGCCGCCGCCGCGGTGGTCGTCGCCGTCTCCTTGGTCCTCGTCATCCTGCCCCGGCACTCGAGGCCGGCACCGCCCACTCCGGCGACCGCGTCTCCGTACCTGCTGGCAATGCACGATGGCGTCCTGGACGTGGTCGACTCCCGTACCGGCGAACCGCACGGCGAGGGGAAGACCGGGTACGGCTCAGCGGTGACGAGGGGCCCGCGTCCCGGCACGTATCTGGTGTCCCAGCCCGAGAAGAGCGGCCCGTCCGGCACGAGCCGGATCAGAATGGTACGGCTGACCGAGGACGGTCGTGCGGTGGTCGAAGCAGCGCCGCACTGGTCGGTTCCGGGGGGCGTACGGAAGCTCGCCCTCTCCCCCGACGGCCGGCATCTGGCCTACACCACCCGAGAGATCACCCTCGCCCCGGGGACCCAGCCCAACATCCACCCGATCGTCATCGGCGTACTCGACCTGCGCACCGGGGCGCGTCGCGAGTGGACCCTGCCCAAGGCCCAGGATGCGAGCGCCTCCACCAAGACCACGGAGTGGGACTGGGGCCTGTCGTGGTCCGGGGACAACACCACGCTGATCTTCACTGCGCGCGTGACGGGTCGTCCGAATCAGGTACGTGCCCTCGACACGACCGCGCCCGGATCGGACCTGCGCTCCGCTCGGGTCCTGGTCGCCGGGGCAGGAAGGATCGGCGGCACGATCGCGTTCGCCGTGCCGTCCGGCGACCGTCATACCGTCATCGCCGCAGTCGACGGTGCCAGGTCATCGGGGCGAGCGAAGGCGGTGCTGGCCGAATACGTCGATGGTCGTTTCACGAGGATCCTCGCAACCCTGCCGGGCTGCGGGCCGGTGCACATGCTGACGTCCGGCCCGAACGGACTCCTCATCAGCAGGAACAGCACTCAATGTGGAAACGGGTCCGGGACGCTCATCGTCATGAATCGAGGAAGGATCCGGATCGGCCTCACCTCCGAGGGAAACGTCGAGAGCGCGGCCTGGTGAGGCGTCAGCCGAGCGGGTAGGTGTCGAGGCGGCCGCACATGCCGAACGTGCGCTCGGGCGGCGGCTCCAGCCGGTGGACCGCCGCCTCCGTCAGGTGGCCGATGTCGCCGTCCCGGAGGCGGCTCAGGTGCTCGCCGGTCCGCTCGGCCTCGGCCAGCGCGCCGGCCCGCCAGCGTTCCTCCCACTCGCCGAACAGCCCCTCCTTGAGCCGTACGGCGGAGCGGTAGAAGTCGTGCAGCGCCGTCGGATCGCCGCCGGACAGCCGCTCGCGCAGCACGGCGAAGCCCTCGAGGGCCAGGTCGCGGCGGCGTCGCGCCGCGGCCTCCGGATCGGGACGCAGCGCGGCGGCCCACCCGTACGCCTCCGGGTCGGCGAGGATCTCCGGCGGGAAGGTGAAGACGGCGTCGCCGGCCTCGGGCAGGCCGCTGTTCTGCATGATGACGACGACGTGCAGGCCGCCGTCGCCGTTCACAAGCCGGTGGATCGTCCCGGGCGTGAACCAGGCGACCGTCCCCGGCCGCAGCGGGGTCTCGGCGAACCCGTCGCCGGTCAGCGTCTGCACGCTGCCCTCGCCCGCCACCACGACGTACGCCTCCGCGCACGTCAGGTGGACGTGCGGGGAGCCGCCGCACAGCCCGTCGGCGGTCGGCCAGTCGTAGACGCGCAGGCCGGAGACTCCGACGGCGCCGGGCAGCGGGCTCACCACGGGTGGTCCTTCGCGTAGGCGTCCAGGCGCGCCCGGTCCCACGCGCCGTCGGCGACGACGATCCGGTACCGCACGCCCAGCGTCTCGCCCGGTGGCAGCGCGAACTCCTCGGCGAACGCGAGCGACGGGTTGACCGCCGGGAACGGCGTGTTCCGGACGAACCAGTCGCTGCCGTACTCAGGGTCGTCGAAGAACATCAGCGTGGAGGCGCGGTCGACCTCGTCGTGCCGGCCGACGTACGCGAGCCAGGCCGCGGGCCGGCCCATCATCTCCGGCCCGCCCTGCCCCTCCGCGGCGACGATCTCCCCGTCGGTGAAGGCACGCGGGCCTCGCCAGAACAGGCCGCTGTACCCGGCGGCCGGGCGGCCGTTCGTCGTGGGGCTGCCGAAGACGAGCGCCTCCCCCCGTACGTTGGTCAGTGTCGTGGCGAACTCCAGGGCCCACGAGTCGTCCTCGACGTCGCGGACGGTGAGTTCGCGCAGTTCGTACACCCAGTGCTCGCCCGCCTGGGTGTGCCAGGTGAGCCGCTCGGCGATCCGCCCGCCGTCGGCCTCGGTGAACTCCTCGTGCCGCATGACGCCGATGTTCGGCAGGTCGACGTAGCCCTGGTCGCGGACGTAGCTGCCGCCGCCCCAGAAGTTCTCGCCGGACAGGTGCGACACGGTCATCTGGACGCCCTTGTGCCAGCGGTGGTCGTGCGGCCGGTACGCGGTGACGACGTCTCCGGCGAGCGTGCGGACCGGGTGCAGGTACGGCTTCGGCCCCTCGAAGGGCGGCATGTCCGGCCGGTAGACGTACTGGAAGAGCTCCACGCCCCGCTCGTGCACGGTCAGGGTGTGGTCGCCGACGTGCTCGATCCTCACAGCTGCATCCCGCCGTTCATCTCCCGGTAGAAGGGGTCCGTCTCGTCGATCTCGCCCCGGTGTACGGGGCGGCCGGTGAGCGCCGACTTGTAGAGCGCGGCGATGAGCTCCAGGGTCTGCCGGCCGCCCGCGCCGCTGGTCTCCGGGCGTTCGCCGCGCTCGTACGCGTCGAGCAGGTCGGCCAGCAGCGCGGTGTGCGAGCTCGGGACATCGGTCTCGGGCGTCCGCCAGCCGGCGATGCGCGCCTCGTCGGTGACTTGCGGGGCCGGGGTGTACGTCCAGTCCGTGTTCTCGTAGCCGTACAGGTGCGACAGTTCGACGGTCGCGTCGGTGAGGTCGAACCGCAGGCGGCTCTCCTCGCGCGGCGACAGCACGCTGTTGACGATCGACGCCAGCGCGCCGTTCTCGAACCGCACGGACGCCAGGGACACGTCCTCGGTCTCGATGTCCCGGTCGAGCCGTCCGGCCATGGCGCGCACCTCGGCCCAGTCGCCGAGCGTGGCCAGCAGCAGGTCCATCTGGTGGATGCCGTGGCCCATGGTCGGCCCGCCGCCCTCGGTGTCCCACCGGCCGCGCCACGGCACGTCGAAGTACGCGTGGTCGCGGTACCAGGTCGTCAGGCACACCGCGACGAGCGGCCGGCCCAGCTCGCCCTCGGCGATGAGGCGGCGCAGGTGACGGGCGCCGGAGCCGAACCGGTGCTGGTAGACGACCGCCGCGTACGGGCCGCCGTCGCGCTCGGCGGTGACCATCGCGTCGTACTCGGCGAGCGAGAGGCACGGCGGCTTCTCGCACAGCACCCACGCGCCCGCCCGCAGGCAGGCCGCGACCTGCGCGGCGTGCAGGTGCGGCGGCGTGCAGACGTGCACCAGATCGGGGGTCGTCGCCGCGAGCATCTCCTCCAGGTCGGTGTACGCGGCGGGGATGCCGTGCTCGGTGCAGAAGTCCTTCACTCGGACGGGATCGATGTCCACGGCGGCGACGATCTCGGCGCGGTGCGCCTCCGCCCGCAGCGCGGGGACGTGACAGATGCCCGCGATCCCTCCGGTGCCGACGATCGCGGCCCGGATCACTTGAGGACGACCGTGGTCAGCGCGCGGGGCGCGAGGTCCACCGACAGGTCACGGCCGTGGGTGCGCGCGCCGGTCACCGGCGACACCGAGTGGTCCTGGTCGGTGAGGTACGCCTGCGCGCGCCCGGCGCCCGAGTCGAGGCTCAGGTCCGTGCTGGTCTTGGCGGTTCCGGTGTTGAGGATCTCGACGACCTTCGTGCCGTCGGCGTTGCGGTAGGCCGAGATCTTCAGCGCCGGGTCGGACGCGGTGACGGCCACCCGGGTCGCGCCCGGCCGGATGAACCGGCTGTACGCCGCGAACGCCCAGAAGCGCTTGGACACGTGGTACGCGTCGCCGTCGACCTGGATCAGCGCGCGGGTCGCCCCGACGGAGGCGGCGAGCCAGTAGACGTACGCGCTGGCGTCGCCGTCCGTCATGGTCCGGTGGATGTTCTCCGCGATCGCGAAGCCGGAGTACTCGCTGCCGTCGTCCCAGTTCTCGTTCCAGGTGTTGCCGCCGGGGCCCCACTCCGACAGCCAGGCGTGCCGCCGGGTCGGCTGCGGGGAGGTCACCGGGCTGGAGTAGGCGTGGCCGGTGATGGTCGTGACCCACTTGGCGGCCTGCGGGTCCGCCTCGATGGCCTTGGTGTACTCCTTCTGGCCGTCCCAGCCGGTGTGGTCGCAGCAGGACAGGTTCACGCCGGCCTTCTTGGCGAGCGGGCCGAGCACCTTGACGAACTCCACGGCCTGCGCGGGGGTGAACCGCATCGAGGCGTACGAGACGGTGATGTCCGGCTCGTTGGTGAAGCCCAGGTCGGTGAGGCGGATGCCCTCCTTCCGGTAGAACTCGGCGTACTGGACGAGGTACTTCGCATACGCCTTCCGCCAGTCGCCGCTCGCGCAGTTCGTGCCTTGCAGGCCGCAGAGGGTGCCGCCGTTCGCGTCGGTGCCGTTGTCCTTCATGAAGCCGGGAGCGCTCCAGGCGTCCGCGTAGAACCGCTTCACCCCGTACGACCTGGCCTGCTTCGCGAGCCAGACCTGACCGCCGTCGTTTCCGTCCCAGACGTACTTCGGCGGCGCGTCCGGACCGCCCGGGTCGGCCGGCTCGATCGAGTGCATGTGGTCGTACACGTTGTCGGCGGACGAGCCGATGCCGAGCCGCAGGATGGACGCGCCCGCGCCGGTCCTCCGCCCGAACAGCAGGTCGACGACCTCTTTCTGCTTGGCCGCGGAGAGCCCCTGCAACCCGTGGATGACGGCGGCCCGCTGGAACGCCTCGGAGAACCCGAATCCGTCGATCGGCTGCAGCTTCGTACGGAAGTCGACGCGGCTCGGCGGCGCGTCCTGGGCGCTCGCCGGGAGGGCGAGGGAGCACGCGGTCGCCACGGTGAGGGCGAGGGCAAGCGATCTGCGCATGAGGGAAGAGCTACTTTCCGCCCACGCCGGCCAGGCCGGCGATGAGCCAACGACGCGCGAACAGGTAGACGACGAAGATGGGGAGGGCCGAGAGCATCACGGCGGCCATCAGGTCGGGCACTTTGGAGCCGAACTCGTTCTGGAAGTTCCACAGGCCCAGCGTCTGGACGCGCTGCTCGGGGGACTGGGTGAGGATGAGGGGGAACAGGAAGCCGTTCCAGGCGTTGAGCGCGCTGTAGACCGAGATCGTGGTGAGCGACGCCCGGCTGAGCGGCAGCGCGAGACTCCACATCAGCCGGAGCGCCCCGCCGCCGTCGATCGTCATCGCCTCGTACAGCTCGCGGGGCACGTCGCGCAGCGCCGACGACAGCACCAGCACGCTGAGCGGCAGCCCGAACGCCACGGTCGGCAGAATGATCGCGGTCGGCGAGTCGTACAGGTGCATCCGGGTGATCATCAGGTAGACGGGGATGATCGTGGCCTGCGCGGGGACCGCGAGGCCGGCCAGGAAGATCCGGAAGGTCGCGGAGACGATCCGGCTGCGCGACCGCACGATCGCGTACGCGGCGGGGAAGGCGAGCAGCGCGGTCAGCGCGACACTCGCCACCGTGACGACCGCCGTGTTGACCAGGTAGCGGGCGTATCCGCTGTCGAAGACCTCGCCGAAGTTGCCGAGGGTCAGGCTGTGCGGCGGGGACAGCGGGCCGCCGTCGAGGTAGGCGTCATTCGGTTGGAAGCTGTCCTTGACCATGATGTAGATCGGCACGCCCACGAACACGAGCCACACCAGGGCCGCCGCCCCGGCCGCCCAGTTCGGCCGCCGCAGGCGCCGCCCCGTACGGCCGCGGTGCCGGCCGGACGCGACCGGCACGGGCCTCTCTTGCCGGAGTACCGCCATGGCGTCAGATCCCCTCCAGCGTGCTGCGCATCTTCCCGAAACCGGAGAAGCGGACGATGAGCAGCGACAGCGCCGTGCCGAGCGCGGCCAGGACCAGCGCGATCACGCTCGCGTACCCCATCTGGAAGCTCTGGAAGCCGCTGAGGTACATGCGCTGCGGCAGGACCATCGTGGCGGTGCCCGGCCCACCGTTGGTGACGATCAGGATGGTCTCGAAGTAGGTCAGCGACCCGACCAGCATCAGCACCGACGACGTGACGATCGTGTGCCTGAGCTGCGGCAGCGTGATGTGCCAGAACTGCCGGACGCGGCTCGCGCCGTCGATGAGCGCCGCGTCGTACAGCACCTGCGGGATCTGCCGCGCCGCGCCCTGGTACAGCAGTGTGTGGAACGGCACGAACTGCCAGGCGATGACGACGACGATGGCCGCCACGGCCCCGCGCTGGCTGCCCACGATGTTCCCGTCCGGGAAGCCGATGTACGGGCCGATCGTCGCGGCGAGCCCGAAGTTCGGGTCGAGCAGCACCCGCCAGGTGATGGCGATCGCGGCGGTCGACATCAGCAGCGGCAGGAAGAAGATCGACGACAGCACCGCGCGGTTCAGCTCCCGGCCCGCCGCCCAGACGCCGAGCAGCAGGGACAGCGGGGTCTGCACCAGCCAGCACAGCACCATGAAGACCAGGCTGATCCGCAGGGACTCCCAGACCGCGTCGTCCGACAGCATCCGGTGCCAGTTGGCCAGGCCGTTGAACTTGGGTGTGCCGAGACCGTTCCACTGGGTGAAGGACAGGACGGCGGTCAGGAGCAGGGGCACCCCGGCGAAGATTCCGAAGAACAGCGCGGCGGGGACGATCCACAGCACACCCGGCCGCGCCGCCCGGTCCGTACCCGCGACGGCGGCGCGCGCCGCGGTCACTTGACCGCGTCCATGGCCTGGACGAACTGCTCGGGTGTCATCTTCTTGAGGAAGACCTTTTGCAGGTTGCTGTGCAGCGGGTCGGTGAACTGGTGCGGCAGCGCCTGGTCCCAGGACAGCGTGAAGCTCGGCGCCTTCTGCACCATCTGGTAGACGTACTTGGCGAACTCCGGATTGGGCGAGGCGGACAGCCGCGACTCCAGGCCGCTGACGGCCGGCACGTCACCCGCCTTGATCAGCTTGTCGACGTACATCGGGTTGGCCATCTCCTTCTTGAGGAAGGCGGTGGCGGCGGCGACGTCCGCGGACTTGCTGCTGATGGAGAAGTAGTTGGTGGGGTTGCCGACGACGCTGTTCGGGTCGCCCTTGCCCCCGGCCACCGTGGGGAACGGCGCGAAGCTGAGGTCCTTCTTGGCGAAGTCCGGGTGCTTGTCGACCTGGTTGGACTCCTCCCAGGTGCCCATCAGGTGCATCGCGGCCTTGCCCTTGGCGAACAGCAGTCCGGCGCCGTCGTTGACGTAGTTCACCGACGCGAAGTTGGTGCCGAACGCCCGCCGGTCGACCAGGTCCTGGATCCGCCGCAGGGAGTCGAGCATCGCCGGCTGCCCCCAGCCGCCGGGCTTGCCGGCGAGGACGTTCTGGAGGATGCCCGCGAAGACCGTCGGCCCGCCGATGCGGTCGACGAGGTACTCCAGCCACATGAGGTTCGGCCAGGCGTCGACGTGGCCGAGCGCGAACGGCTGGATCTTCTTCGAGTCGAAGTACGTGACGAGCTTGAGCAGGTCGTCGTAGGTCGCCGGGGGCTGCTGGCCGTGCTGGGCGAACAGCGTCTTGTTGTAGAAGACCAGCACGGGCTGCATGCCGCGCAGCGGGATGCCGTAGTACTTCCCGTCGGCCTTCCCGGCGTCGAGCACCGACTGCAGGAAGGAGTTCTTCCAGGTCGCGTCGCTGTTCAGCTGCGAGGTGAGGTCGACGAGCCGGCCGCTCTGGGCGTAGTCCTGGATGCTGCCGGTGCCCCAGTTGAAGATCAGGTCCGGCGGGTTGGGCGAGCCCATGCCGATGCGGAGCTTGTCGGTGTAGCCCGAGCTGCCGGAGCTGGCGGTGGGCACCAGCTTCAGCTTGGTCGACGAGGTCTTGTTGAAATCGTCGATCGCCGCCTGCTGGATGGGGTTCTGCCCCTCGTCCTGCAGGACCCAGACCTGGAGGTTCTTGCCGCCTCCCTTGCCCCCGGTGGGCCCGGACGTTCCGCAGGCGCTGAGAAGGGGGCCGGCCAGGCCGGCGATCCCGGCGACTCCGGCGGCCGAGAGGAAGGTGCGGCGCGAGAGCGGTGTGTCGCCCATCGGTCCTCCTTGCGTGGGGTGCGGCAGTGACGGGCGTTGCGACGGCGTGTCGCTACTGTTTCGAAAACATGTCGATAAACCGGTTGCTGCCGTACCTTAAGAAAGCGCTTCACAGCGGTCAACCCTTCGCGGACATCTTTCTTAGGCCAGCATTTGCCGAGCTAAATGGGGCTAGGCACCTTCGAAAACTTGCGATACCGTTCACACCGGCCGAGCGGCGAAGGAGCGCACGTGAGACGTCAAGCCGGACGATGGACCGCCGAGTGAGCGGCACGACCGCCCGTCCCACGCTCGCCTTCATCGCGTCCGAGGCGGGTGTCTCCCCGGCGACGGTGTCCAAGGTCCTCAACGGCCGCACCGACGTCGCGCCGGCGACCCGAGAGCGGATCACCGACCTGCTGAAGGCCCACAACTACCTGGCCCCAGGCGGGCGGCGGGCGCGCCGGTCCGGCCTCATCGACGTCGTCATCGGCGGACTGGACAGCCCCTGGGCCGTCGAGATCCTGCGCGGCGTCGAGGCGGAGTGCGCCGAGCGCGGCGTCGGCACGGTCGTCTCCCTCGTCCGCGACGACGACGCCCGGCCGTCGAGCTGGACCTCCCTCATCGCGCTGCACGGCAGCGACGGAGTGATCATGGTGAGCTGCCGCATGACCCCGGACCAGCGCGAACAGCTCGAACGCACCGGCGTGGGCCTCGTCGTCATCGACCCGATCGAGCCGCCGGGCCCCGGCCTGGCGAGCGTCGGTACCACCGACTGGGCGGGCGGCCGGGCGGCGACCGAGCACCTGATCTCACTCGGGCACCGGCGGATCGCGGTGATCGGCGGCCCCCCGGACATGCTCTGCACGCAGGCGCGGATCGATGGTTACCGCACCGCGCTGGAGCGCGCCGGGATCGAGGTCGACCGGCGGCTGATCCGCTACGGCGGTTTTCGGCACGAAGGAGCCTTTCGCGCCACGCGCGACCTGCTCGCGCTGGAGGACCCGCCGACCGCCGTCTTCGCCGGCAACGACGAGCAGGCCATGGGCACCTACGAGGCGGCCCGGCAGGCGGACCTGCGCGTGCCGGACGACCTCAGCGTCGTCGGGTTCGACGACCTTCCGCTGTGCCAGTGGCTCTCCCCACCTCTGACGACGGTCCGCCAGCCGCTGGAGGAGATGGGGCGGACCGCGGCACGGAGCATCTTCCAGCAGCTCGACGGCGAGCCGCTGGTCAGTCCCCGCGTGGAGCTCGCCACCGAGCTGCGCGTCCGCCTCTCCACCGCGCCGCCACCCGGCGCCTAGGGGGTGTGCGGTGGATCTACGTCCGGCTGCGCGGCGTCCAGAGCACGCCTCGCCGCGTTGTCGTCGGTCGGCAGCCAACACCAGGCTGCCTCCCTCCTCCGCCTTGCGAGGCGCACTCTGGACGCCGCTCGCTACGAACAAGACCCACCGCACACCCCCCTAGACGCGTGCCCCGTGGGCCTCGATGCGGTGGGAGCGCGAGGCCCACGGGACACGCCCGGCCCACACGACCTTCGAACGGCAGACGGGAGCCCCACGACACATGGCCGACACGCGAGCCGCACGAGAGATGGCCGAGACCGGAGCCGCACGACCGGCCGGGTCCTGGCGCGACCCCCGGCTGCCGGTCGCCGAGCGCGTCGCCGACCTGCTGGACCGGATGACCGTTGAGGAGAAGGCCGCCCAGCTCGTCGGGTACTGGACGGTGTCCGCCCGGCCCGGTGAGGAGGTGGCCCCGCTCCCGGACGACTTCGGCGAGCCGCCGCCCCTCGAGGAGGTCATGGCGGCCGGACTCGGCCAGCTCACCCGTGTCTTCGGCACGGCGCCGGTGCCCCCCGCGGAGGGCGCGGCACGGCTGCGCGAGCTCCAGGCCCGGGTCGCCGCCGGCAACCGGTTCGGCATTCCGGCCATCGCCCATGAGGAGTGCCTGACCGGCTTCATGGCCTTCTCGGCGACGGTCTTCCCGTCCCCGCTGGCCTGGGGGGCGACGTTCGACCCCGGCCTGGTGGAGGAGATGGCCGCCGCCATCGGCGGCAGCATGCGGCGGGTCGGCGTCCACCAGGGCCTCGCCCCCGTCCTCGACGTGACGCGGGACCCCCGGTGGGGCCGCACCGAGGAGACGATCGGGGAGGACCCGTATCTCGTCGGTCTCGTCGGCACGGCATACGTACGCGGGTTGGAACGTTCCGGGATCGTCGCGACGCTGAAGCATTTCGCCGGCTACGCCTCTTCCCGGGCGGGCCGCAACCACGCCCCCGCCGCGCTGGGCCCCCGTGAGCTCGCCGACGTCGTCCTCGAACCGTTCGTGCTCGCGCTCCGCGAGGGCGGGGCCCGCTCGGTCATGCAGTCCTACTCCGACGTCGACGGGATCCCGGCCCACGCCGACGAGCGGCTGCTCACCGGCCTGCTCCGCGACGAACTCGGCTTCACGGGCATCGTCGTGTCCGACTACTTCGGGATCTCGTTCCTGGACGACTGGCACGGCGTCGCCGGCTCCACCGGCGAGGCGGCCGCCCTCGCCCTGCGGGCCGGCGTCGACGTCGAGCTGCCCACGGTCCGCTGCTACGGCGCGCCCCTGGTCGAGATGGTGCGAAGCGGTGCGATCCCCGTCGAGCACCTGGACCGCTCGGTGTCCCGCGTCCTCACGCTCAAGTACGAGCTCGGCCTGCTCGACGGCGCGGCGGAGTCCGCGCCGCCCTCGGAGTCACCGGACGGCAGCGGAGGCACCGCACCGTACGCGGAGTCGCCGGACGGAGAGCAGCCCAATGACCCGCTCGACTTCGACCCGCCCGGGCACCGGCGGCTCGCCCGGCGGATCGCCGAGCAGTCCGTCGTGCTGCTCGCCAACGACGGCGTCCTGCCGCTGCGGGCCGACCGGATCGCGGTGACCGGCCCGCTCGCCGACGAAGCCCGGGCCATGCTGGGCTGCTACTCCTTCCCCAACCACATGACCGGCCGGTTCCCCGACATGCCGCTCGGCGTGGACATCCCGACTCTCGCCGAGGCGCTCCGTGCCGAGCTCCCGGAGGCGGAGATCGACCTCGCGGCCGGCCACGGCGTCGAGGTCGCCGACGACGCGGACATCGCCGCCGCCGTCGCCGCAGCCCGCCGGGCGGAGGTCTGCGTACTCGCGCTCGGCGACCGCGCGGACCTGTTCGGCCGGGGCACCTCGGGCGAGGGCTGCGACGCCGAGACCCTCGCCCTGCCCGGACGGCAGGCGGAGCTCGCCGACGCGGTGCTCGCCACCGGTACGCCCACCGTCGTCGTGATGCTCTCCGGCCGCCCGTACGCGCTCGGCGACATCGTCGACCGGGCCGCCGCGATCGTGCAGGCGTTCTTCCCCGGCGAGGAGGGCGGCCCCGCCGTCGCCGGCGTGCTGTCGGGTCGCGTCGAGCCGTCGGGGCGGCTGCCGGTCAGCGTGCCGCGCGGCCCGGGCGGCCAGCCCACGACGTACCTGCACTCGCGGACCGGCGGGCCCTCCCGCTGGAGCTCGATCGACCCGACCCCCTTGTTCCCCTTCGGGCACGGCCTGACCTGGACCCGCTTCTCGTACGAGGCTCTCGAGGTGGATCCCTCGGCGCCGACGGACGGGACGATCCGCGTCACCGCCACGGTGCGCAACACCGGCGACCGCCCCGGCACCGAAGTGGTGCAGCTGTACCTGGGCGACCCGGTCGCCTCGGTCGTACGGCCGGTGCGGTGGCTCGCCGGGTGGGCGCGGGTACGGCTCGAACCGGGCGCGGCCGCCCGCGTGGCGTTCACCGTGCACGCTGACCGGACCGGGTTCACCGGCGCCGACCTGCGGCGCGTTGTCGAACCCGGGCGGATCGACGTGGCGGTCGGCGCGTCCAGCGCGGACCTGCCGCTGAACGGATCGTTCACCCTGACCGGCCCGGTACGCGTGCTCGGGACGGACCGCGTCCTGACCGTCCCCGTGGAGGTGACCCCGTGCTGAGCGACGGCGGGCCGACCGTACGGACGGAGGTGACCTCGTGCTGAGCGACGGGAGGGAGGGGCCGAGGATCGACGCGCTGCGGGAACGCCTCGGCGGGCTCGCGTACGGCGGCGACTACAACCCCGAGCAGTGGCCCGAGAAGACCTGGGCCGAGGATGCCGCCCTCATGCGCGAGGCCGGGGTCAACCTCGTCACCGTCGGGGTCTTCTCCTGGTCGGCGCTGGAACCCGAACCCGGCCGCTACACCTTCGACTGGCTCGACCGCGTCCTGGACCTCCTGGCGGAGAACGGCATCGCGGTGGACCTGGCCACGCCGACGGCCGCGCCGCCCGCCTGGATGATCGCCGCGCATCCAGAGGTGCTGCCCATGCGGGAGGACGGGAGCCGGCTGACGTTCGGCGCGCGCCAGCACTACTGCGCCTCCTCTCCGGTCTACCGCGCCGGCGCGGCCGCCCTGGTCGAACGGCTCGCCGCCCGCTACGCCGAGCACCCGGCGCTGGCGCTGTGGCACGTCAACAACGAGTTCCCGGGCGTGGACGGCTGCCACTGCCCGGTGTCGGCGGCGCACTTCCGCCGCTGGCTCGCCGACCGGTACGGCGACCTCGACGCACTCAACGACGCGTGGGGCACGGCATTCTGGGGCCAGCGCTACGGCTCGTGGGACGAGATCAACCCGCCCGGCCCGGTGCTCGGAGATCCCAACCCGTCGCAGGTGGTGGACTTCCGGCGGTTCAACGGCGACGCGTCGCTGGAGTGCTTCACCGCCGAACGCGACATCCTGCGGCGCCACACCCCGGACGTCCCGGTCACGACCAACTTCATGGCCTCCTACAAGCTGCTCGACTACTGGAAGTGGGCGGCCGAGGAGGACGTCGTGGCGCTCGACGCCTACCCCGACGCCCGCGACCCGATCGGCCAGGTCAGAGCCGCGCTGAACTTCGACCTGATGCGGTCGCTGCGCGGCGGACGGCCGTTCATCCTGATGGAGTCGTCGACCGGGCCGATGAACTCCCGCCGCCGCAATTCCGCGCGCCCGCCGGGGCAGCTGCGGCTGCGGTCGCACCAGGCGGTGGCCCGGGGGTCGGACTCGGTGATGTTCTTCCAGTGGCGGGCGTCGCGGTTCGGGGCCGAGAAGTTCTTCTCCGCGATGGTGCCGCACGCCGGGACCGACTCGCGTATCTGGCGGGAGGTCCGTGAACTCGGCGCCGAGCTGCGCGACCTCGCGCCCGTCGCCGGCTCGCGGGTCGACGCGGACGTCGCCATGGTCTGGGACTGGCCGAGCTGGTGGGCGCTGGAGCTGCGCGGCCGCCCCTCCACCGACGTGGCCTTCCACGACCAGGCGCTCGCGCACTACCGGCCGCTGTGGCGCGCGAACATCCCCGTCGACATGGTCGCCCCCGACGCCGACCTGTCCGGCTACCGGCTCGTCGTCGTGCCGAACCTCTACGCGGTCACGGACGCCGCGGCGGCGAACCTCACCCGGTTCGTCGAGGACGGCGGCCACCTCGTCATGTCGTACTTCAGCGGCGTCGTCGACGAGCACGACCACATCCGCCGCCCGAACGCCTTCCAGGACCTCCTGGGCGTACGGATCGAGGAGTTCAACCCGCTGCAGGTCGAGGAGACGCTGACGCTGCGCTGGTCCGACGGGTCGGCGAGCACGGCCGCGGAGTGGCAGGACCTCATGCGCGCCGAGGGCGCCGAAGTACTCGCCACCTTCGAGGACGGGCCGTTCGGACGGTGCCCGGCCGTCACCCGCCACGCGCACGGCCGGGGCACCGCGACGTACATCGGCACCCGGCTCGACGACGCGCGGCTCCGCGCACTGCTCCTCGACACCACGTCCGCGGCCGGAGCGCGCCCCGTCGCGGACGTGCCCGACGGCGTCGAGGCCGTACGCCGGGGCGATCACCTGTTCCTGCTCAACCACACGGATGAGCCGGTCACCGTCGCCGTTCCCGGCGGCTGCGTCGACCTGCTCACCGGCACCCGGCACGAGGACGCCCTGGGGCTGGAGTCCCAGGGCGTCGCGGTGCTACGAGGTCAGCCCTTGTAGCTCAGGCGGGCGACGGTCAGTGTGCGGGACCTGGGCGATTTGGCGAGCGGGGACGCGTAGTTCGGGGCCGCGTTGACGGACGCCCAGACCAGGTCGTGGTTCGGCAGGACGGCGATGTCGCCGGCGATCTGCGCCTTGACGACCGTGTCCTTGCTCACCCACGTGCCGGAGTAGTCGGCCAGCCGCAGGTGCGTGCCGGTGAACCGGCCCGTGCAGGTGCCGGCCTTGCAGGAGGCGTTCGCGACGCTCTGCCAGCTCACGAGGATCCGGTTCGGCCCGTACGGGGCGGCGTGCACGTTGACGTGGTCGGTCTTCGGGTCCGCGGTGAGGTAGACGGTCTTGCCGGTGGGCGTGGACTTGTTCTTGAGGAAGTGGATCGCCACCTGGTGCGTCGCCCACTTGGCCTTGACGGTGTAGCCGCGGCCGTCGCCGGAGGGCTTGGCCGAGGCGGCGCCGCGCGAGGTGAACACCGCGGCGTACCGGCCCGCCGACGACCGTACGAAGCCGCCGAACGCGCCGCCGCAGTAGCCCGCCCAGCACTGCTCGCGCTGCAGGACGGGAGCGTTGTTCGGCGCTCCGATGCCGGTGCTCACGAAGAGCCCGGACCGCCAGTCCTCGAAGCACAGCGACGCGAACGGCCCGGACTTCTCCGGCAGCAGCGCGATGCCCTCGTTGTGGCTGCACCCCCAGGACCAGCCGCCCGACGCCCGCTTCCCGGCGCTCGTCACGTACGCGAGCTTGTCCCCGAAGTGCCCGTCGGCGAAGCCGCCCGCGCCGTGCACGATGAAGTACGCGCCGTACTTCGTGCCGTTCCAGGCCAGCGCGCTCCCCAGAGTCGGGGAGGTGTCATGGCTGCTCGCGCCGGTCAGCTTGGCCGCGAACTTCTGCTTGCCGCCCTGGTAGCGCACCAGGTACGCGGCGGTCTCGTGCCACTTGTTCGTGTCCGGGCGGCGGGTGAGCAGCGCGAACCCGCCGTTGTGCGCGATCAGGCCGCCGACCTCGGCGGCGTTCGGGACGACGGTGTCGGCGCCCGACCGCTTCAGGCCCTTGGTCAGCGAGGTGACGTGCACCGACTTTCCGTCCGTCCAGGCGACGCGGAAGGTGCCGTCGGGAGCGACGGCGGTCGCGACCCGCGAGTACGTGGGGGTCCCGTTGTATCCGGGCGTGAGGTAGGGCAGGCCGGCCGCGAGCGTGACCTTCGTCGTGGTCAGGCCGGGCAGCGCCGCCTGCACGGCGGCCCCGTCCGCCGCCGCCTCCGTTCCCGCGCGGCTGTCGGCCGACTGAGGCGTGGCGACGGATCCGTGCCCGAACGACGGGATGGCGTACAGCAGGCCACCGGCCACGAGTACGCCGGGAATGAGGAGGAGCTTCTTCACCGTGGTCCCTTCGATTCATCGGTCCGAGGCGTAGTCGCCGCAGGAGGGGCCAAAGGTTGCCGTGTTACGAAAAAAGCTCATTAACACTGCTAATCTCGGCGCGGCCGAGGCCGACGAGCGGACCTCCGCCGAGGTATCCGGGAGCGCGCCGTGCAGTCCGAGGACGACGCAGCAGAGTTCCACGAGTTCTTCGAAGCCCACCACCGCGAGCTGTCACGCCTCGCCTACCTGCTCACCGGCGACGCGGACGCCGCCGACGACCTGACCGCCGACGCGTTCGTCGCGGCATGGCACCGATGGAGCCGGGTCCGCAAGGCCGACCAGCCGCTGGCGTACGTTCGCCGCATCGTGGTCAACCTCGCCGCCAGCCGGGTCCGTACTCTGGTCCGGGAGCGCGCGCGTACCGGACTGCTCGGGGCGATGTTCCGCGATCGTTCCGACGATCCGGACATCCCCGCCGTCCTCGACGTACGGGCGGCGTTGCGGCGGCTCCCGATGCGCAAGCGCGCGTGCGTGGTCCTGCGGTACGCCTTCGACCTGTCGGAGCAGGAGACGGCCCGCGTGCTGGGCGTCTCGGTCGGCACGGTCAAGAGTCAGACGTCTCGGGGGGTGGCGGAGTTGGAGAAGGCCCTGGGTGCGTGGCGGTCGCCGCCGGCCCACCCGGCCGGGCGAGCGGGGGAGCTGCGATGAACGAGCCTCCCGGCTGGCTGCGTTCGGCGCTGCGCGAGGAGGCGGACGCGCACGAGCCGGACCGCGCCCGCATGTGGGCGCGCGTGGACGCCGCGACCGGGTCGCGCCGGGTCCGCCGAGCCCGGTTCCGGCCGATCGCCGCGACCGCGATGGCCGCGGCCGGTGTCGCCGTGGTGGCGGTGACGGTGGTGACCTGGCGGCCCGGAGGGTCGGACACCTCGGCGGTTCCGGCCGGACACCGTTCCGTGCAGACGGAGCGGCCGTCCCCGTCGGCGTCCGCGCCGCCGACCGCGGCCCGTACCGTCCGGCCGTCGTCCACGGCGCGGGCGACGAGCTCGCCTCCCTCGACGCCCCGGCGGGCGAAACCGGGGGCGGTCGCCGCGCGGCTCGACCCGGGCAGCAATCCGTACTGGGCGCAGGAGGACGTGACCGTCACGGGCGACCGCCCGCTCACGAAGCTGCAGGTCACCGTGCGGGTGACGCGCACCGAGGGCGTACGGGCGACGGGCACGTGGTCGACGCTGCCGAGCGACGACTTCCTCATCACCGTCGGCGACGAGCGGGGAGCCCTCGTCTACCGGTGGGTGCTGCGGCCCGGCCGGTCGGTGCCGCCCGGCGCGCACGTCTTCGCCGCCCAGTACTCCCGCTCTCCGCACGGGCACGACGCGCACGGTGACCGGTACACGGTGACGGCCTCCGACCACGACGGACGAGCGATCACCGCGGACGGCGGATTCTGACCGACCGAACCGTCGAAAAAGGTCCGCCCGAAGCGGTGAACCTTCGGTCCCCTTCTCCACGTACAGCCGGGTGACGGCCCGGGTTCCGGACCGTCCGAGGCGGAAGGGGTGCGGCGATGCGACACGCGATCGCTCACGAGGAGGAGATCGAGCTACTCGAGAGGCTGAGCAAGGAACTGGCCCGGCTCGGAGTGGAGTCGGACCTGAGACGGTCGCTGCCCGGCCTGGCCGTCACGACGGACGTGCCGGGCGTGCCGCTGTACATCTTCGTCAGCGAGTCGGGCAACTACTTCGACTGGCGGAACGCCGAGATGCGTCACCCGGTCGGCGACGTGACCGGCGCGGCGAAGAGGATACGCGGCTTCCTGCACCGCGACGAGCCCGCCGAGCGCTCCTGACCGGATGACGCATCGAGCGCCCTACTCGACGACGAGCTGCACCGGGATGTTGCCGCGGGTGGCGTTGGAGTAGGGGCACACCTGGTGGGCGGCCTCGACGAGCTCGCGGCCGGCCTCGGCGGGAATGCCGTCGGGCAGCTCGACGCGCAGCGTGACCGAGAGGGCGAAGCCGCCCTTGCCGTTCGGCCCGAGCCCGACCTCGGCGGTGACGGCGGCGTCGGAGACGTCGATCTTCTTGCTGGCCGCGACGAGGTTCAGCGCGCTCGCGAAGCACGCGGAGTAGCCCGCGGCGAACAGCTGCTCGGGGTTGGTGCCCTCCCCGTCACCGCCCATCTCGACCGGGCGGGCCAGGGTGACGTCGAGCTTCTTGTCGGAGCTGACCGCGCGGCCGTCCCGGCCGGACGCGGTGGCGATGGCGGTGTAGAGCGTGCTCATGTCCCGTACTCCTTGTCCAGACAGACCTGTCTGTCTTCGTTGGAGCTCAGACTAGACAGGTCTGTCTGGTAATGTCAACGCATGGCTCCGACGACCATCGCCCCGCGGCGCGAGAGCCCTGCCCGGCGCCGCGTCCTCGACACCGCGCTCGCGCTGTTCTACGCCGAGGGCATCCACGCGGTCGGCATCGACCGGATCATCGCCGAGGCGGGCGTGGCGAAGGCGACCTTCTACCACCACTTCCCGTCAAAGGACGACCTCGTCCACGCCTACCTGGAAGAGCAGGTCGAGCTCATCCGGCGACGCGTGATACCGCAGGGCGCCACTCCCGAAGAGCGGATCGTGTCCGTCTTCGAGGCCATCGGCGAGATCACCTGCAAGCCGGGCTTCCGGGGCTGCGCGTTCATCAACGCGGCGGCGGAGTACCCCGACCCCGAACATCCCGTACGCCGCGTGGTCGACGATTTCCGCCGATGGTTCCGGGACACGCTGAAGGACCTGCTCGTCACCGCCGGTCACCCGGACGCGGAGCGCACCGCGCTGATGCTCCTCGCACTCCGCGACGGCCTCGCCGTCGCCGGCGACCTCGACGACCCCGCCACCGCCGGCCCGGCCGTACGCTCCGCCGTCACCCGTCTCATCGGTACCTGACTCCGCGGAACTGTATGGTGACGGACCATGCACAAGATCGCCCGCATGGCCGGATTCCTCGCCGCCCACGGCATCTGGAGCGTCTCCGACGGGGAGAACCTCATCCCCATGTTCGGCTACGAGGACACGCAGGGCGATCGTGCCATGGACCGCCTCGTCTTCGATGACATCGCCGACGCCGCGAAAGCCGGCCAAGAGGCGCTGAAGACGGGCCGCCAGGACTGGGCGCGCGCGGTGCTCGTCGCCGACGGATACCTGCGCTCCGACGCGCGGCGGATCGACGCACTGCTCATCGACGCCGTCGAATATCTCCCGGCCCGGCAGTCGATGAGGATGGCCATCCCCTACCGGCCACAACTCCAGGGCTTCGCCGTCTACCGCCCCAAGTTCCTCACGGTCCCCCACCGCTACGAGTCGGACCAGTCCGAACTGGCCGCGGCGTTCTTCGCCGGAGTCGACTCCCACGAGCAGGCGGCGGCCGTCTGGGACGCACACCTCATCGACCAGTCCGTCTGAGAGCTCAGGTCGGAAACTCCCCGTACCACGCCCGGTTGACCAGGTACTTCGGCAGATACGGCGACGCGGTGTCGACGGGGAATTCCCAGTCGTGGGCGAGACACGCCATCGCGAGCGGGCCCAGGGCCACGCGGCTGCGCGGATCGTCGCTCCCCTGACCGTTCCAGTAGCGCTCGTGGTGCGTGAGGGACTCGGTCAGGGCAGCGGCGAAGGCGGCTTTGTCATCGGTGATGAGCCGATGGAAGAGCGCGACAGGCTGGTAGTCGACCAGGTCGAGGAAGTCCCGTGGGGTGCGGGTCGCCGCGTGCGGGTGGGACGTCTCCATGGTGGCGATCAGCTTGGGGACGATGTCGTCCATGGGCCGGCGCAGCCAGCGGCTCTGCAGAGTGTCGATCCAGTGGAAGACGTAGTCGTCTTGAACACTGGCTCGGCGCAGAGCGTCCAGCGGGACCTGGCTCAGCATCGTCAGCCGGTCCCCTTCGCGGCAGACGAGGGCGAGCCAGCAGGCGTCGAGCCAGGCGCGAGCGTCGGCGTACGGAGCGGGGCCGGTGGCGGGCAGGGTCAGCACACGGTCGCCGATCCGGCACTGCACGGCGCCCTCCCGCGCAAGAGTGGTGGCGAAGATCGCGGAGCCGATCTGCATGGCCCTGACCCAGGCCTCCCAACTCTCCAGCATCGCGGCGTCGGGGTCGGCCGCGCAGCGAGCGTGGGCCAGGGCCAGGGCCGCCGCGAAGGCGTCGCCAAGACAAGAAGGATCCTGTTCCAGCCGCCCGGTGAAGTCGTCCACCGTACGCGCCAGCTCCTCGACGGTGGCCGCCGGACTTCCGGTCGAGGTCCCCTGTTCCCCGCGGAGCTGCTTCATCATCGCCAGCAGTTCCTGCGGCGGCTGAATGGACAGGGAGCGACTCTCGTGGTCGACGACCGTGAGGCAGACCAGGCGTCCCCGGTGCCACCAGTACAGCCGCGGAGTGAGAGAACCGGGCCCGTCCTGGTAGGCGCCCAGGGCGTAGTCGCTCAGGTCGTTGACCGCGTCCACCACGGTGCCGTCGACGATCGGGTGGAAGGCCAGCAGGTGCCTGGTCGGAACGGCGACGAGCGCCCCGGCCTCCGGCAGTTCCCGGCCCGTGACGGCCTGGGCCAGTTCGGACAGTACGAGCGCCTTGCTCGCGACGAAATGAGAGTCGCCGCTGACCGAGTGCAGCAGCGCGCCCGACCGCCCGCGCATCTCCGTGTGCTTCACCGGCTCGCCCAGCAGGTTCGCCCGGCCCGCCGCCCAGAGCTCGTCGAGACCCGCGCGGGTCACGTCGGCATCGCTCAGGATCCGTACGGAGGTGGGCGCGTTCAGGGCCAGGGCCAGGAGCAGGTCCTCGGCCACCGGCCGGGTGTAGCGGAAGTGGTCGGCGGCGTCTCCGGCGAAGGCGTCGCCGGAGACCAGCCGCAGGTACGACTGCCGCAGCAGTTCCTCCCGCCCCTCCCCGCCCTGGGACGCGCCCTCCAGCCGGGCGAAGTGCTCGGCGACCAGCTCAGGCCAGTGTTCTTCCGGAGTGGTGCGACACCGCTGCGCCAGCGTCGTCAGCGGGCTGAGCCGCCCGTCATGCGTGACGGCTCCGCCCTCGACCGTTGGACGCACACCCCGCCGGGCGAAGTAGTCGTACGCCAGACCACGCAAGCGTTCGGCCTGGGGCACGGTGAGCATGGGCAAATGGACATCGGGCGTGTGGTTTTGACTCACCCCGTCAACCCTATGGGTGACTTTGCGGGCTATCTGGGCATGGGCTGTCCGGTTTGCATACGCCGAAGATATGTCGTGCTGCCTAGGCTTCGGGTATGCCCAGACGCCGGAGGCGGGGGAGACGACGATGGACAGGGCACCTGGTTTGAGCGTTCGCCTCAAACTCACCCTCAGCTACGCCGGCTTCCTCATGCTCGCAGGCGCCTTGATGCTCGCCGCCGTGTGGGTGTTCCTCATGCGAGGCGCGCCCGCCGATATTTTCGTTCGCAGCCTCTCCAACCTCCAGTACGGCTTCAACCCACGCTACTTCGGCCCGATCGCCTTCGTCCCAACGGCAGCCGAAGTGCTGGCGTTCCTGCTGGTGTTCGGTCTCCTGGGAGGATGGATCCTCGCGGGCCGCATGCTCGCCCCGCTCGCCCGAATCAGGGACGCCACCCGCACGGCCGCGAACGGGTCGCTCTCCCACCGAATCCGGCTACCGGGCCGCAAAGATGAGTTCCGCGAACTCGCCGACGCTTTCGACGCCATGCTCGAACAACTCGAAGCCCACGTCGCCGAACAGCAGAGATTCGCCGCGAACGCCTCCCACGAACTGCGCACCCCGCTGGCGATCTCGCAGACGCTCCTCGACGCCGCCCGCAACGACCCTGCGCGGCACCAGGGCGAACTCATCGAACGCCTCCACACTGTGAACACGCGGGCGATCGACCTCACCGAGGCCCTCCTGCTGCTCAGCCGCGCCGACCGCAAAAGCTTCACCCGCGAGCCCATCGACCTGTCCCTCATCGCCGAAGAAGCCACCGAAACACTGCTTCCGCTCGCCGAAAAACGCCAGATCACCCTTCAGGTCACCGGCGAGAAGACACAGACCCTCGGCTCCGCCGCGCTCATCCTGGAGATGGCGACCAACCTCGTCCAGAACGCCATCGTCCACAACCTCCCCACCGGCGGCACCGTAACAATCCACACCGAATCCCAGCACCACGCCAGCGTCCTACGGGTCGAGAACACCGGCCGGCCGGTCCCACCGGAACTAATACCGACCCTCACCGAACCCTTCCAACGCGGAACAACACGCATCCGCAGCGACGAGCACGCCGGCGTCGGCCTCGGCCTGGCCATCGTGCACAGCATCATCCGAGCACACGACGGAACCCTCCACCTCACCCCCCGCCCCACCGGCGGCCTCCTCATCACGGTCGAACTCCCCCACGCGCCACAGGCACCGTCCCCGAATCGGACCCACTAGGACACCGAACCTTTCGCCGCTGCTCCGGGTACCCAAGTGACACTGGACCGCCCGGTCCCGCAGGCTCGCCACGAGGTGAGCACTGCGGTGACGGTTCAGAAAAGTGTCACGAGGTTCCAACCTCCGGCGGTCGCCCGGCGTGTGTAGGGGTGATGAGGAGGCGGAATGACGCGATTCGACGGGTTGCCGGAGTTCGTGGCGGCTCGGCAGCAGGCGCTGATGCGAACGGCGTACCTGCTGACCGGCGATGGTGATCTCGCCGAGGACCTGGTGCAGAGCGCGCTGGTGAAGGTCGCGGCGCGGTGGGACCGGGTGGCCGCCGCGGGCGATCCGGAGGCGTACGTGCGCAAGATCCTCTACCACGAGCACATCAGCTGGTGGCGGCGCAGAGGCCGGCATCGGGACCGGCCCACCGCGGATCCGCCGGAGCCGGAGAGCCGTCCGGACTTCACCGACGGCACGGTGTCCGCGATCCTCCTTCGCCAGGCGTTGAACCGGCTCGCCCCGAAGCAGCGCGCCGTGATCGTGCTGCGGTTCTACGAGGACCGCTCCGAGGCGGAGACCGCCGCGCTGCTGGGCTGCTCGGTCGGCACCGTCAAGAGCCAGACCCATCGTGCGCTCTCCCGGCTGCGGACCCTGGAACCCGGGCTCGCCGATCTACTTACCGACGCCGAGACCGAACCCGCGGGAGTGGCTCGATGACCCGTCTTCACGAAGCCCTGCAGGATCTCGCCGAAGAGGCGCCCCAGCCCGATCTGGTCGGCCGCGTCATGACACGGGCCCGCCGTCGCCGGCGGGCCCGGATCCTGACCGCCCCGGTCGTGGCCGTCGGCGCGGCCACCGTCGTCGCCGCAGTGTCGCTGCTCGGCGCTCCTGGACGCAACATCGGTCCCACCGTCGCACCGGGCGAACGGGTGCTCAATGCGGGCGCGCTGCCCGAGCCGCTGCCCGACCATCGGGTCGAGCCGGTCAAGTACGCGTACCTCGACTGGTGCGCGGGGGCGCGAAGTGAGGTCCGTACGGGCGCGTGCACCAAGTGGCGCGTGGTCAGCCGGTCCGGCAAGCAGTGGCTGGTGGCCGACTCGCTCGGTTCCGCCCCTTCCATGTCCGGTGGTTCGGCGCCTCTGGAGATCAGCACGGACGGGCGCCTGATCGCCTACTACCGGCCGTCCGACGAGCACGTCGTCGTGCGGAACCTCCTGTCAGGTCACGTCACCGTGGTCGGCCGGCGGCTCGCCCTCGCAGATGTGCGGCAGAACGCGCCCGCACTGACGTTCTCCGGTGACGGACGGCGGCTCGCCATCTCGTTCAGCACACCTTCGGTCCACGCCCTGCTGGCCGACACGGCGACCGGCGGCGTCCACGAGCTGCCCGGCAGCTGGGTGCTCGGTCTGGGGAAAAACGCCTCGACGGTCACTCTCGTCGAAGACGACGGCAAGCGGGCGACCCTCTTGGTCGCCGGCCCGGACGGGCGCCTTCGAAGCCGCGTACTCCTCGACCCGAAGCTGCACTACGAATCACTGGGAAACGCGGTCTCCTCGGACGGGCATACGCTGCTGGCCCTCCCCGGCCCCAGAAGTAAGGACCTGAGCGCCCCGTCCCCGCTGGACACCGTCGTGCTGGTGGACGTGCGCACCGGTAAGGAGGTCGGGCGGCGGCATCTCCGTCTGCCCGAGGAGACGGCTCGGCTGGCCGACGTCATCGGGTGGGCCGGTGACACGAAGATCTTCCTCGGCGTGTCCGCCATCGTTCCCCGTCGGGTGGGGATCCTAAGCGACCGTGGGTACGTCGCCGATCTGAACACCGGGAAGACTCGGATGTTCGGGAAGATCTCCCTACGAGCGAGCCATACCGACACGACGTTCGGCGGTTACGGCTCCTGACGCGCGTGTGGAGCCACGCGCTCCCTCGCGAACGTGGATGGCGCACAGCGCGCGCCGGCGATCAACCTCTCAAAAAAGGGCCAGGCCCGTACGGCATGAGCCGTACGGGCCTGGCCCTTCACGCGAGGTTCAGGACAGCGGGGTGATGCGGTCCCTCGCCGGGACGGCGACGCCGGTGGTACCGGCGGCGCCGAGGTAGGCGACGAAGGCGTCGATGTCCTGGGCGCCGCCGAGCGGGGCGGTGCCCTCGTTGAAGACGGTGAACCCGTCGCCGCCGGCGGCGAGGAAGTTGTTCATCGTGACGCGCAGGCTCGTGGTCGGGGTGACCGTCGCGCCGTTCACCTTGATCTCGCCGACCTTGCCGGCGCAGGTGGCCGCGGACGGGTTCGACTGGTAGGTGAGCGTCTTGGAGATCTGCAGGACCTTCTGCGTGGTCTGGCTCCCGCAGCCGGCGAACTGCTGCTCCAGGACGCGCCGGAGCATGTCCCCGGTCATCGTCTTGGTGACGAGGCTGTTGCCGAACGGCTGCACCGTGAACGCCTCGCCGTACGTCACCTCGCCGGGAGCCTCGCCGCCCGCGATGTCACCGGTCTTCAGGTCGGCACGGACGCCGCCCGGGTTCATCAGCGCGAGCTGCGCGCCGCCCTTGGACGCGTCGGAGGTCGCGGCGAGCTGCGCGTCGGCGATCACGCTGCCGAGCGTGGTCTCCCCCTGCGGGGTGGCATCGCGGGTCAGGTCGCCCTGGATCTTGCCGACGACCTTGTTGGCCAGCGGCGCGGAGGCGTCGACGTACTGCTTGACGACCTTGGCGACCTGCGGGTCCGCCTTCGACGGGTCGTCCTTGCGGGTGACGCCCGGGCCGGGGGTGTTCAGGGCGTTCTCGACGACCGAGTTGGCGGCGTCGGCGGAGACCAGCGTGCCGTTGTGGTTGTCGACCGTGAGCTTGATGTCGCTGAGGATGCGGCCGTACGACGCGGCGCTGGTGATGAGGCGCGTGACACCGTTCACCGTGATCGTGCAGCGGTACTCGGCGTGCGTGTGGCCCGACACGATCACCTTGATGGACGGGTCCAGCTTCTTGGCGATCGCCTCGATGTCGCTGCCGGCGAGGTTGCCGGCGCAGCCATTCGGCGCGGTCAGCGTGCCGGTCTGGAAGCCGCCCTGGTGGATCACCAGCACCGGGATCTTCACGCCCTGGCGGGCGAGCTGCTTGACGGCGCGGTTCGCGGCCGCGGCCTCGTCGGTGAAATCGAGGCCGGCGACGCCGGTCGGGGTGACGATCGTCGGCGTCGCCTCCAGCACCTCACCGATGAAGCCGATCCGCACGGACCGCCCGCCGGTGGCGGGGAACCGCTTGATCCCGTACGCGGGGAACAGCGTCTTGCCGGTCGCCTTGTCCGTCACGTTGGCGGACAGGTACTGGAAGTCGGCGCCCGGGTAGGTCTTCTTGGTCGTCCACCGGTGGTGTTCCTTCGCGGCGTACGGGGCGCCCTTGCAGCCGGTGGGCGCGCAGCCGCCGTTCTGGATCCGCTGCAGCTCGGTCTTGCCCTTGTCGAACTCGTGGTTGCCGACCGAGGAGTAGTCGACGTTCATGAGGTTGGCCATGACCGTGGCCGGTTCCTCGTTGAAGAGCCCGTTGACCAGAGGGCTGGCGCCGATGTTGTCACCGGCCATCACGGTCGCCTCGCGAGCGCCGTACGCCGCCTGCTTGTCGCGTACCGCCTTGGCCAGGTACGCCGCGCCGCCCGCGAACTTGCCGTACATGGTCAGGCCGGTGGGCTCGAGGTTGCCGTGGAAGTCGTTCCAGGCGAGCAGGTGGACGTCGGTCGTGCCGTGCGGCCGGTTCTTGCCCGCCCAGTCGACCGTGACCTTGTCGGAGAGCGTACGGGCGCCGGCGATGGTGACCGCGCCGGCCGGCTGTGAGCCGGTGACGGCCAGAGGCGCGGCGACCACCGCGCCCAGCGCGACGGCGATCAGTCCCGCACGGGTCGCGCGGGAACGCAGGAACGCAGGGAGCAAGGCTTCCTCCGAAGAGCCACGCCGTTACCGGCGAGGGACGCTGATACCGCGGGTACCTTGTCATGATCCGATGTCGGCCGGGAAGCCGCCAGGTTAATTCGTTTTCATGGCGTGACCTCGTGTTGTGACCGATTTGCCGAGGCGCATAGATTTCGGCCTGTGCCGACCCCTGCCTCCCCGTCGGAGGCCCCTCCCGCCGCGGACACGGCCGCGCCTCGCCGTGCGCGCGGTGCCGGGCTGCCGCTGGTCACCGCGCTGATCGTCGCCGCCGTGGTGCTGCGGCCGGTGCTGACCGGGCTGCTCGGCCACCCCGCCATCGCCAACTGGGCGACCGTCTTCGTCGCGATCACGGTCCAGGCCCTGCCGTTCCTCGTGCTCGGCGTCGCGGTCAGCGCGACGATCGCCGCGTACGTGCCGCCCGGCCTGATCGCCCGGTTGCTGCCCAAGCGCCCCGCGCTCGCGGTGCCCGCCGCCGCCGTGGCCGGTGCGGCGCTGCCCGGCTGCGAGTGCGGCTCCGTCCCGGTCGCCGCGCGGCTCGTCTCCATCGGCGTGACGCCCGCGGCGGCGTTCGCGTTCCTGCTGTCCGCGCCGGCCATCAACCCGGTGGTGCTGGTCTCGACGGCGGTCGCGTTCCCCGGCCGTCCCGCGATGGTCGTCGCGCGGTTCCTGGCCAGCCTGGCCGCGTCCGTGGTCATGGGCCTGTTGTGGATCGCGCTGGGCCGCGACGACCTGATCACCCCGAGGCGTACGCGGCACGGCGAGGAGGAGGGCCCCCGGCTCGGCGTGTTCTTGGCGACCGCGCAGCACGACTTCCTGCAGGCGGGCGGATTCCTCGTCATCGGGGCGGGCACCGCGGCCACCCTCCAGACCCTCGTGCCCCGGAACGTCATCGACTCCGTCGCCGGCGCCGGCCCGCTCTCGCTGCTCGTGCTCGGCGTCCTGGCCGTGGTCGTGGCGCTGTGCTCGGAGGCGGACGCCTTCGTCGCGGCAGGGCTCAAGCAGTTCTCCCTCACCGCGCGCCTGGCGTTCCTCGTCGTCGGGCCGATGGTGGACGTCAAACTGTTCGCGCTACAGGCGGGGACGTTCGGCACCCGATTCGCGTGGCGGTTCTCGCTCGCGACGTTCGCGGTCGCGGTCACCTGCGCCGGACTCGTCGGGTGGTGGCTCCTTTGACGGAGGACGCCCGCGCGACGACGGTCCTGCTCGTCGGGGCGATGATGGTACGGCTCGCGCTGAGCGGCGCGTACGCCAAGTACATCCGGACCGGCATGGGCGACGTACTGCTCATCGCCGGCATCCTGCTCGTCGTCCTCGGCCTCATCGGCGTCGCCCGGTCCCTGGGATTCGGACGCCGAACCGGCGACGCGCACGGGCACGACCACGGCGACCGGGCCGGGTGGCTGCTGCTCGGGCCCGTCCTGGCGCTGCTGCTCGTCACACCGCCCGCGCTGGGCAGCTTCGGCGTCGGCCGCAGCGCCGCGGTCGCCGTCAGCAGCTCCGGGCGCACCTTCGATTCGCTTCCCGCCGGCCGTACGGTGCCGATGACGCTCCTGGAGTTCGACGAGCGCGCCGCGGACCACGGCGGCGCGAGCTTCGGCGCGACGCCGGTACGACTGACCGGGTTCGTCACTCCGGCGAGCGACCGCACCGGCTTCCGGATCGCCCGCTACCAGATCGCCTGCTGCGCCGCCGACGCGGTCGCGGCCGTCGTCCGCGTCACGGGCACGACGGGCAGGTCCCCGATCCGCGACCAGTGGGTCACGGTGACCGGGACCTTCCAGCGCGCCGCCGACGGCGTCCCCGAGCTACGCGCCACCAGCCTCACCGAGGTCCCCGCCCCGCGCGACCCGTACGAGTAGCCGTATGTCGCATCGCCGCCCACCTGCGGGAGGCGGGCACAGGCCGGGCCGCCGTGAAGGGCGACATCATCACCGGCCTGCCCCGTCCGCTCCCGTGATGCCTACTTGCAGGTGTACGGGGCGCTGTACCAGTTGGCTCCAGGCTTGGCGTCCCAGACCCCCTGTGCGGTCCACCCCTTCGGGCACTTGACGACCCAGGAGTTCACGCTCTCTCCCGGCTTCAGCGTCTTCGTCCGCGTGGCGTTCCATTTCGTGCTTCCGGTGCCCGTCGCCGGGTTCCAGAGCCGTACGCCCATCCGGCCCTTGATCGTGGAACGAGAGTTGTTCTTCGCCCGGCCCTGGAACTTCGACCCCGACTGCTTACCGCAGACCTGGGGCTTCTTGAACTGACAGTTGCGCCACGCGGCCGCGGCCTGGACCGGCATGGCAGACCGCACTACCGGAGCGGCCTTCGTCGTCCCCGCGGTGTCGGCGCCGGCGGCGGGCGCGAGGACGGCCGCGATCGAGGCGATCGCTCCGGTCACCACGGCCACGCGGATCGTTGACTGCACCATGTCTTCCTCGTCTTCCTTCTTCCGGGAAAGGTCTTTCGACTCCGGTCAGCCCTGATCCGCGGCGATACCGAACGCGCTCCAGCCGAGCTGGTGGCCGTGGACGTACTCGTTGACGTTGCCGCTGCGGGAGTTCGTCGGGTGCTGCTTCGACCCGTAGCCTCGGCAACCCATCTTCTGCCACAGGCGCAGTGGGGCTCCGGTCACATACGTGCCAACGATCAACGAGCGGACGTGGTCGTTGATGGCCCCGTGGAAGGTCACGCAGCGGCGGTTGTGGGCGGTCAGCGTGTATTTCGTCCCCTTGTAGTTTTTCTTGTTCCAGAGACAGATTGCCGTCATGCGGCATGTGGCGCTCTGGGCGTCGGCGGAGCCCTCCGGCGACACCGTGAGCGTGTAGCCGTCGCCGCGAATCGTCTTCGTGGCGTCGGCGGAGGCCGACGCGCTCGGCACCATGAACAGCGTTGCCGCAGCGGTCCCGACCGCGACCGACAGCAGTTTTCGACGACCCATGGAACATCCCTCCGTACGGGTGCGTATGGATGACCATACGATAGCGTACGGAGATCGGCTATTGGTCGATTCGATACGACGTGACGGTGTTCACCTCGGCAGTGGCGGGGACCAGCCCGTAGGGGTCGGGATGGATCTTGCGGGAGAAGTCCATGAGTTCGACTCTGTGCGGACGCAACCGGATCAGCACGAAGTCGTTCCCGGCCGGGCCGTCCGGAAAGAAGGCCGTCAATCCGTCCTGCCACCGAGCCACCCGTTCCGGCTTGTCGTCCACCAGTTCAGCGTCCGCATGCAGGCACAGGTAGGCGAAAGCGGCCCTGTCTTCGACCGCGTAAGACACCATCCGATGACGTGAGATCTCGGCGGCCTTACGAGACGCCGGGCTCGTCCCGATCCACACGGTCCCGTCGGCATCAACACCGACATGCTGGACGAGCCGAGTATGCGGGCGCCCATCGTCCACCGTGGTCAAGAACCCATACGGATTGGCGCGCAACAGCTCCAACGCCACATCGAACAAATCGCCAGACACCGGTCACCACTCCCCATCGACCCTGAAGATCACCGCACTTCAGGCCATGCTTCACGGGACCGACCTGCTGGAAGAGAATGAAGCATTCTTCTGTACGGTGGCGTATGGGTAACATACGCTAGCGTATGGAGACCCGCAATGACCCGGTGCGCCGCGTCCGTGCGCGCGGGCCCGGGCGGCGGTTCTACCGGCGGGTTTCCACCGACGTCGGGGTCACCGCCGTCGACGTGTGAGCGGCCGCCGTGGCATCGAGAGTCGTCGTCCCCAGACCTCACGGTGCTCGTCGACGACGAACAGGCCCAGCGCGAGGAGCAGCACGGCGGCGCAGATCCAGATCGAACACGCCCCGATTCGCAGCGTCAGCAGGCCGCCGGCGAACCCGCCCACCAGGAAGCTGAGGATGACCGTCCCGAAACTGCGGGCCTTCCGGGCCGCCTCGGGGTCCCGGTCGGCCACCACCAGGTACAGCGCCTGCGCGGCCGAACGGAGGTTCCCCGTCGTCATGGTCGTGTTGTACGTCCAGTTGATCAGCGTCCGGAACGTCGACACCTGGACCGACGCCACGAACGCGATGACGACCACCAGCACGCTCTGCGGAACCACGGACGACAGGAACCCGACGGCCGCCAGGACGAGGATCTCCAGCACGAGCGCCGCCCGCGCCGGCCACCGGACGACGGCCGCGACCCGGGGGCGGCGCAGGGTCTCCGCCACGCCCACTCCGATCATGAACGCCAGGATCGGCGGAATGTGCCGTACGGCCGCGCCCCAGTGACCACGGGCCGCCTCCACGCCGAACAGCACGACGTTCCCGGTCTGCGCGTTGGCGAAGACGCCGCCGAGGCTGATGAAGGAGTACGCGTCGAGGAAACCGCCGACGAGGGCGAGCAGCACACCGAGCTCCAGCGACGCCACCGTGCGCCGGCGCCGTTCGGATTCGGTGCCCGAGTTCATCGCAGGAGGCGCTCCGGCAGGGGTACGTGGCGGGCGCGCAGCCATTCGCCGAGCGCCTTGGCCTGGGTGTCGAAGCGGCGCGCCTCGGTCGCGCCGCCGTCGAGCAGGCCCTGGACGACGAAGTTGACCGCGCGAAGGTTCGGCAGGACGTGCCGCTCGACGGTCAGCCCGCGTGTCTCGGGCAGCAGGTCCTGGAGCCGGTCGACCGTCATCGTGGCGGCGAGCCACGGCCAGGCATCAGGATCGGAGACCCACAGGCCGACGTTGGCGTTGCCGCCCTTGTCCCCGGACCGGGCATGGACGAGACGGCCGAGCGGCCCCTCCACGGTCGGCCCCGGCTCGTACGGGTCTTCCTTCGCGGAGCCGGCCGTCGCAGCGGAACCGGCCGTCGAAGCGGAAGCGGAGATCGCCGCCGACTCGGCGGGAGTGCGGACCTTCGCCGACTCGGCAGGTGCGGGGATCACTACCGGCTCGGCGGGAGCGGGGGCCTCCGCCGGCTCGGTCGGAGCCGAGATCTCGGCGGGGGCGGGGATGAGCTCCTGCCGTCCGTCGGCGTGCACGACCGTGTGCCGCAGGATGCGCTGGGGGACGAGCGTCGGCCAGTACACGCCGTACGCGGAGCCGCCCGTCGGCACGCCCATGCCGTAGATCCCGGGATAGCTGGAGAGGGCGAGTTCGACGCAGAGCGCGGAGAACGCGCGCCCGGCGCTGCGCTGGTCGCCGTCGACGGCGACGTGGAGGAGGCTGGAGCCGGCCATCTGGTCGGCCGGGTCCGTCGCGGGCCGCCCGATGCGGGTGAAACGCAGGTCCGTGATGCCGGGGTCGCCGTCGAGGCGGGCGTGCACGGCGCGTTCGACCAGGGCGGCCTTGGCGTCGATGTCCAGCCCCGTCAGCACGAACGTACAGCCGTTGCGCCAGCCGCCGAGCCCGGTCACCGCGACCTTGGTCGTCGGCGGCGGGGCCTGCCCGGCCGTGCCGCTGATCCGGACCCGGTCGGGGCCCTCCTGCGTCAGGCGGACGGTGTCGAGCCGGGCGACCACGTCCGGGTTGAGGTAGCCGGGCGCGCCGATCTCGTACAGCAGTTGGGCGGTGACGGTGTCGACCGTGACGGCCCCGCCGGCGCCCTCGTGCCTGGTGATGACGCTCGTGCCGTCGCGGTCGACCTCCGCGATCGGGAAACCGGGGTGCCGTAGGTCGGGGATGGCGGTGAATCCGGAGAAGTTCCCGCCGGTGGCCTGGGCCCCGCACTCGATCACGTGCCCGGCGACGACCGCCCCGGCGAGGGCGTCGTGGTCGTCCGGCGACCAGCCCCACCACCAGGCGGCGGCCCCCGTCACCAGCGACGCGTCGGCGACCCGGCCGGTGATCACGATGTCGGCGCCGCCCCGGAGCGCCGCGGCGATGCCGAACCCGCCGAGGTACGCGTTGGCGGTGAGCGGCTCATGGTCCCAGCTCGTGAACGGCTTCCCGGTGTCCAGGTGGGCCAGGTCGTGGCCCTCGGCCGCCAGCTCGGTCAGGCGGGTACTGAGGTCGTCGCCCTCGACGTGTGCCACCGTGAGATCCACTCCGGCCTCGGCCAGCAGCGCGCGGGTGTCCCGGGCGAGCCCGGCCGGGTCGAGGCCGCCCGCGTTGACGACGACCTTGATGCCGCGCTCGGCGATCTCGGCGGCCACCGGCTCCAGCTGGCGGAGGAACGTCGTGGCGTACCCGCCGGTGGGCTTCTTCAGCCGGTTCTTCGCCAGCACGAGCATGGTGACCTCGGCCAGGTAGTCGCCCGTGACGACGTCGACCGGGCCGCCGCGCACCATCTCGGCGAGGGCGGTGAGCCGGTCGCCGTAGAAGCCGGAGCAGTTCGCGATTCGTACCGGCCGGTTCATGGGCTGCTCCCGGGTGACGACGCCTGTACGGGCAACTCATTCCTGCCCCGAAAGGCGAAGTTACCGCACAGTCACCCAGCCCCATCGGACCGGTCCGTGCGTCTCTGGGTGCGCGTCACCGCACTTGAGGCCACCGCGTGCGACGAGCCCGGGGCGACCGGCTGACCGCCGGTGCCCCGGGTCCGGATCGACTCGCTTCTACGCGTATGACGCTGGAACGCACACCGACACCGGCCTGTTCACCGTGTCGGACGTGTTGCCGATGTACGCCGTGACCCCGGCGTCGGCGTTCAGGCAGATCTTCCCGCCCTTGTCGATCCCCTTCCCGTCGCTGCCCCAGTGCCACTTGACCGGGGCGCCGCTGTTGAACTGCTCGTAGTGCGACCCCCGGCCGTACGTTGTCGCCCGGTCGGCGGCCGTGGTGCTTCCACAGCGTTTGGTCGTGTAGACGCTGACGCCCCACTGTTTCTCGTGGTCGACGCCGATCGTGATGCCGACCTTCCGGTTGCACTTCCAGTCGTACCAGCGCTGGTCGAGCCTGGTCCGGCTGACCGTGGCCTTCTTGGCGCCCTTCCCGCACTTGGTGGCGACCTTCACGTCGACCTTCGGATTGATCAGGGTCGGGTCGTGGAACCGCACGCGGATGTTCTTGTTGAATTTGTACGCGTTCCGCTGGTACCGCACGCGCCCCGACAGCCGCACGACGAGCGACTTCTTCAGCTGCTTGGAGGTGAAGCAGTAACCGGTCGAGTAGGAGTGGCTCAGGGTCTTCTTGCCGAGCGGCGGGTAGGCCGAGGCCAGCGCGGGTGTGGGCGTGATGAGCGCGCCCGCGGCGATCGCGGTCGCGGCGACGATGACGCGACCGATCACTTCGCGCCCCACGACGCCGTCACGCAGACATTGAGTTGCCTGCTGGCCATGTCGGACCGGTTGCCGATGTAGGCGACCGCGGAGGCGTCGGCGTTCAGGCAGATCTTGCCGCCCTTGTCGATGCCCTTCCCATCCTTGCCCCAGGACCAGCGCACCGGCGCGCCGGAGTTGTACTGCGTGTAGTGGGAGCCCTTGCCGTAGTTCGTCTTCCGATCCGCGGCCTTCGTCTTACCGCACTTGATGGTGCCGCTGACCCCGACCGACCAGGGGTAGCCGACGAACACGGACACCGAGGTCTGGCACTTCCAGTCGTACCACTTCTGGGTGAGCTCGGTACGGTCGACCTTGGCCGCCTTGGCGCCCTTGCCGCACTTGTTCGTGGTCGTGACGGTGACCGTGGGGTTCACGAGCGTCGGATCGTAGAACCGAACGCGGATGTTCTTGTTGAACTTGTATGCGTTCCGCTTGTAACGAACCGTCCCGGAAAGCTTCTCGTTGATCCCCCGCTTCAATTCCTTGGAATAATGGCAGTAGCTCTTCGAGTACGGTCGGCTCAGGGTCTTCTTTCCGAGGGGCGGGTAAGCAGACGCCTGCGCCGGCGCCGACGCGAGCAGGACGCCGATCATGGAGGCGCCGACGGCCGCCGCACCTGCCGTAACATACTTGAAACTCAACGCCCGACCTTCGCTTTCAGCGGGAGTGTTCCGCAGAAAGTAACACCCGGGATAGGCGCACAAAATGAGCCGCGAGTCCCGATCAGGCTGATACGGTGGCCCTATTGTCGACGGTGCGCGTTCATGCTATGTTCACCGGCCCTCCAGCCGCCGAATTCGGCTCATCCGGCCGGGTCGGCGGCGGCCAGCACCTCGGTGACTTCGGCGGCCGACGCGTTGCCTCCCGTGCAGACGATCCCGACCCGCCGCCCGGCGAACTCGTCGCGGCGGGCGAGCAGCCCCGCCAGCGCTGCCGCTCCGGCCCCCTCGGCCAAGGTGTGCGCGTGGGTGAGCAGGAGTCGCTGCGCGCTCCGGATCTCCCCATCGGAGACCAGCACGAAGTCGGCCAGGCGCGCACGCATGATCTGTTGCGGCAGGTCGAACCCGCGTCCGGTCGCCAGCCCCTCGACGACCGTGCGGTTGGGCCGGGTGACGCACGCGCCGGCCCGCCAGGAGTCGTACGCGGCGGGCGAGGACTCCGACTGCACCGCGACGACCTGGCATCGCGGTGCGACCGCCGAGGCGACCAGTGACGCCGCTGCGGCCCCGCTGCCTCCTCCGACGGGCACGAACAGCACGTCGAGATCGGGCACCGCCTCGAACATCTCCAGGTACAGCGTGCCGACCCCGCTGATCAGCTCCGGCTCCGCGACGCCGATCAGCGTCATCCCGCGGTCGGCGGCGACCTTCTCCGCGTACTCCTGCGCCTCGCTCATCCCCTGGCCGTGCACCTCGACGTCGGCGCCGAGGGCCCGGACCGCGCCCACCTTGGCGGGATTGGGGTTCTCCGGCATCACGATGACGCACGGGACGCCGAAGAGACGTGCGGCATAGGCGATCGACTGGGCGTGGTTGCCGGTCGAGAACGCCAGGACTCCGCGCTCACGTGCCTCCGGCCGCATGCCGGCGAGCAGCGTGATCCCGCCGCGCACCTTGAAGGCACCGGTCGGCTGGGTGTTCTCGTGCTTGACGTGCACGGTGGCGCCGACGACGTCGTTCAGCATGGGAAAGGACCACAGGGGAGTCGGCGGCAGGTGCGGTTCGATGGTCCGGCGAGCCCGCAGGACGTCGGTCAGCGATAGGTCGGTCATGTCCTCCAGCGTGGCGCGCCGGGGATAGATCAGTCCAATCGATGGTTTCGAGGAATTCAATAGGCCAGATCAATCTATAGCCCCAGGATCGCGGGGAATGAGCGCGAATAGAGAGGGTGGCGAGCCGAGCCGCAGGCAAGAGCGGGCCTCACGGGTCAGCGGCGACCGAGGGCCGACTGGCCGACCGGGTTTCACAGCAGAGAGCGGCTGGACCCACCCGCCGCTCACCGCCCGCTCCGTTCCCCGACCTCACCGGCCGGGGCGGCGTTCACTCGAAGTCATCCGGGCTGAAGTCCTCCGGATGGGGCGGGCCCGTACTGGGTCCGCTGTCCGGGTCCTCTTCCTCGACGGGCGTCTCCGCCTCCACCGGCGGCACGCTCCCGGCGTCTCGCTTCGCGTGCTGTGCTTCGCGCGGCTCCCCCATGTCCGCCTCCTTGCTCCGAACGCCCCATGACGGGGCACGACACCCATACCCGCCCCGCATCTCCCTACGCTCCGTCTCGTGATATCGGAAGGCGTGCCGGATAGGCCGCCATTAGGGTGATCGGCAGCAATACCGATCGATGAGAGGTCAACGGGGTGGACCAGGCGTTCCAAGTCGATCTGCGCGGGGTCGTCGACCTGCTGAGCAGGCACCTGTACTCCAGTCCCCGCGTCTACCTGCGAGAGCTGCTACAGAACGGCGTCGACGCCAGCACCGCTCGCGGCGATGGCCCGGCGCGGATCCGGATCGAGACCGGAGAAGAACTCCGGGTGCACGACGACGGGATCGGCCTGACCGAGGCGGAGGTCCACGAGCTGCTGGCGACGATCGGCCGGTCTTCCAAGCGCGACGAGCTCGGCCTCGCCCGGCACGACTTCCTCGGGCAGTTCGGCATCGGCCTGCTGTCCGCGTTCCTCGTCGCCGACGAGATCACCGTCGTCACCCGCTCCGCCCGGGGTGGCGAGGCCGTACGGTGGACCGGCTTCGCCGACGGGCGCTACCGCGTCGAACCCGGCGCCCGGGACGAGCCGGGCACCACCGTGAGCCTGCGGGCCCGGCACGGTGCGAGCGACTGGCTCACCGCCGCGACCGTCACCGAACTGGCCGCGACGTACGGTGAGCTGCTCCCCGTCGAGCTGACCGTCGACGGGCGGCGGATCACCGGTGACGGCCCGCCGTGGCGCGCGGCGTACCCCGACCCGGGCCGTCGCCGCGCGGCGCTCGACGAGTACTGCCGGCACCTGTTCGGGTTCGCGCCGTTCGACGTGATCGACCTGGACGTCCCCGAGGCCGGGCTGACCGGCGTCGCCTTCGTCCTGCCGCAGCCGGTCACCCCGACCGCGCGCGGCGCGCACCGCGTCTACCTCAAGCGGATGCTGCTGGCCGAGGGCGTCGAGGGACTGCTCCCCGACTGGGCGTTCTTCGTCCGCTGCGTGGTCGACGCCGGGGAGCTGCGGCCGACGGCCGGGCGCGAGGCCCTGTACGAGGACGAGCTGCTCGACGCCACCCGCGACGCGCTCGGGCGGCAGGTCCGGCAGTGGCTCGTACGGCTGTCGGAGACCGACCCGGCCCGGCTGCGCGCCTTCCTGCGCCTGCACCACCTGGGCGTCAAGGCGATGGCGCTGCGCGACGACGACATGTTGCGGATCGTCGACCGGTGGCTGGAGTTCGAGACGTCCGCCGGTCCGATGACGCTCGCCGAGTTCCGTACCCGGCACCGCGACGGCCGCTACACCGCGGACCTCGACGAGTTCCGGCGCCTGGCGGCCGTCTCCGGCGCGCAGGGCGTGCCGCTGGTCAACGGCGGTTACGTCTACGACGCCGACCTCATCGAACGGCTGCCGGCGATCGACCCCGACGCCGTCCTGCGGCCGCTCGACCCGTCGGAGCTGACCTCCCACTTCGGCGTGCTCGACCCCGAGACCGAGCTGGCGCTGCGCCCCTTCCTGGCCGTGGCGCAGCGGGCCGTCGACTCGCTGGGCTGCGAGGTCGTCGTCCGCGACTTCGACCCGGCGTCGCTGCCCGCGCTGTACATGACCAGCCGGGCCGCCCGCCACCAGGCCGAGCTGCGCGAGGCGCGGGAGTCCGCCGACGCGCTGTGGTCCGACGTTCTGGGCGCGCTGGAGGGGATGACGTCCACGAGCGACCGCCCGCAGCTCGTCCTCAACCACCGCAACCCGCTCACCCGCCGCATCACCGCACTGACCGAGACCGGCCTCATCGAGCTGGCGGTCCAGGCCCTCTACGGCCAGGCGCTCCTGCTCGGCCACCACCCCCTGCGGGCCGCCGACACCGCCGTGCTCAACCGGTCCTTCCTCGGCCTGCTCGACTGGGCCGTCCACGACCCCACCCCGGAGGGCAAGTGACTGTCGCGAAGGCCGTCGAGCTGATGAACCGTGCCGGAGAGCTGCCGTACGGCCAGGCGCGGACCATCATGGTGGAGGAGTCGCTGCGCCAGGCGGAGTCCGCCGGCGACGAGCGCCTCGCCTACCGGATCCGCAACCACCTGCGCACGGAGTACGTCCAGAGCGGCGAGCGCGCCAAGGCGTTCGCGGTGTTCGTCCGCTGCCTCAGCGACTACGACCGGAACCCGGACTGGGGCGAGGAGCACCTCCTCTACTGGGGGTTCAAGTCCACCGTCACGGGGCTGACGAAGTTCCCCGAGATCCCGCTCGACCGTACGCTCGCGGTGCTGGACGACATGCAGCGCCGGTACCAGCTGGCCGGCGAGGGACTGCAGCCGGTCCACATGTGCCGCACGCTCGTCACCCAGCACGTGCACGGCGCGGAGGCCGCCGACGAGTCGTACACCCGGTGGCACGCGGCTCCCCGCACGGGGCTGTCGGACTGCGAGGGCTGCGACCCCAGCATGAAGGTGTCCTACCTGGCCGCGCGCGGCCGGGACGAGGACGCGGTCGCGCTCGCCGAGCCGCTGCTGAGGGGAGAGCTCGGCTGCGACGAGCAGCCGCAGACGATCCTCACCGAACTGCTCCCCGTCTTCCTCCGCACCGGCCGCCTCGACGCCGCCGCCGACGCCCACCGCCGCGCGTACCGCGCCCAGCGCGACCGCATCGCGGAGCTGTGGGGGATCGGCGTGCACCTGGAGTTCTGCGCGCTCAGCGGCAACGAGGCCCGCGGCCTCGAACTCCTCGAACGCCACCTCGGCTGGCTCGACCGGGCTCCGACCCCGTACGAGGGCATGCGGTTCGCCGCCGCGGGCGCGCTGCTGCTCCGGCGGCTCGCGGAGATCGGCCACGGCGACGTGACCGTACGCCGGCCGGCCCACGGCGACCGGCCCGCCGGTGAGGTTCCGGCCGCCGAGCTGAACGAGGAGCTGGCCCGGCACGCCCTCGACGTCGCCGCGCGGTTCGACGCCCGCAACGGCACGCCCGAGCAGGGCCGCCTCATCCGCGAGCTACTCGACGCCGAACCGCTGGTCGAACAGCTCCCGCTGACCCCGTACGCGCGCCGCGCCGCGACGCCGCCCGCCACCCCGGCCCCGCGCCAGGACGACCTCACGGCCATCGACGACGTCGACCGGCTGCTCGACCTGGCCGAACGGCACTGGAGGCGGCGCGAGTCCGCCCCGGCGCTCGCCGCCTGGCGGCGCGTCGACGCGATCGGCGGCGACCTCACCCTCGTCCAGCAGGGCCGTCGCGTCGACGGCGAGGGACTCGAGCGGCTCCTCGCGGGGGACGCGCAGGGCGCGGTGGACGTGTGGCGGCGGTCCGCGGACCTGTACGCGCAGGGCGGGGACGAGGAGCGCGCCCAGGCGGCGACCAGCAGGTACGCCGCGGTGCTCTTCCAGACCGGCCAGGCCGACACGGGCCTGCCCCTGCTGCAGAGCGCCGTCGCCTGGCTGGACGGCAACGCGGCCGACTCCCGGCGGACCCTCGCCGCCCGAGGACGGCTGGCCGCCGCGTACGGCGAGGCGGGCCGCACCGATGAGGCCCTCGCGCTGCTGGACGGCGCGCCCGCAGTGGACGACCTCGACGAACTCGCCGACCTGGAGATGACGCGCGCCCGCATCCTCGCCCCGGCCCGGCGCGAGACAGAGGTCATCGCCGCGCTCCGGCGGTCCGCCGACGGCTACCGGCGGAGCGGTCAGAGCGCGGCCCTCGCCGAGGCCGCCCTCCTCCTCGGTCAGCGGCTGTCGGCGAGCGAGGACGAGAAGGAGGCCGCCGAGGCGGACGCGCTGCTCACCGAGGCCGTCACCAACGCCCCGGCCGACATGGCGGCGTTCCGCGCGAGCGCGTACGCCGTCCGGGGCGGTCGCCTGCTGGCGCGCGGCGACGCCGCCCAGGCCGCCGAGGACCTGATCGAGGCCGTCGCGGTCTTCACCGCCGAGGGCTCCCACCACCAGGCCGCGTACGCGCGGCAGGACCTGTGCGTCGCCTACCTCGACACCGGCCGGTTCCTGGAGGCGGCCGAGACCGCCGAGGAGGCGCTGCCGCTGTTCGAGGCCCACGGCGACACCGACGCCGTGCGGCGGGCCCGCTACCTCCTCGCCAACGCCCAGCGCGAACTGGGCGAAATCGACGCCGCCGCCGACAACTTCACCCGCCTGGCCGAGGACGAACGCGCCGAACAGCCCGCCGTGGCCGCCCGCCTCCTCATCGAGGCCGGCGACCTGCTGAGCCGCCTCGACAAGGACGCGACCGCCGCCGAACGCTTCGCCGCGGCAGCAGAGGCGTCCACGGCAGGGGGCGACCCGTACGGGACCGTGCAGGCCCTGCGCCGACAGGCCCTGTGCGTGATGTGGAGCGGACGGACGGAGGACGGCCTGACCGTCATGGCGAACGCGCGAGCCGCGCTGGCCGCCCTGCCCGAGGGCGAGCCGGTCGCACTGACCTGGGAGACGGCCCTCATCGACTTCGACGAGGCGCGCGTCCTCGGCGCGCTGGAGCGCTTCGACGAGGCGATCGCCGGAGCGGAACGCGCGGCCGCCGCCTTCACCTCACTCGACCAGAAGGAGCCGGCCACGGCCGCGGAGAGCCTCCGCGCCGACCTCGTCGCGGCCCGTTCGAACAGCGGCGACGCGTCCGAGTGACCTCTCTGGCCTAGGAGACCGATCGTGAACCCGAAGCAGCAGCGCCGGCTGATCGAGGAGCGGTACGTCCTAGGCGAGGATCTCGCTCAGGACCCGACGATGCTCGACGGCTGCCCGCATCGGTACGTCTTCGTCATGGTGCCCGCCCGCAGCATGACGAGCGCACCTGTGCAAGGGGTCCTGCCGCTCCTGCTCCACTGCGTCGAGACGCTGGAGACCCGCGGGTGGGAGCCGGTGACCTGGCGGCTCGAGACCGCCCACAAGGGCGTGCTGATGCGGCGCATCGGACCCGGACGTCCCTGACCGGGTCCGGTGTGTCAGGTTGGGCATCGGTAGTCGTCCATCCGATCGGGAGATCCGCTGTGACCACGGAAGACGCGACGACCCCGCCCTCGGCGGAGGGATCCGGCGGGTGGCGGCCGGTCCGCGACCTGCTCGACCGCGTCGAAGCCGACGAGCCGGGCGAGGTCACCTACGTCGAGCAACGCCCGGCGCGCTCCGACATCGCCGAGCTGCTCGGCGTCCCCGAAGGCGCGCCCCTGGTCCTGCGGCAGCGGGTCGTGCTGGCCGATGACGAGCCGACGGCGTTCATCGGGCTCTGGCTCGACCCGGACGTCGCCCACGCGACCGGACTCGACCGGCTCGCTCCGGCCGCGGCGAGCGTCCGCGCGTCGATCCGGTCGGCGACCGGCCGGGACCTCGGTCACGTCACCGAGCACCTCACCGCCCGGCGCGCCACGAGCGCGGAGACCAAGGCCCTCGGCCTGCCCAGGAACGCCCCGGTGCTGGCGGTCCGGGCCACCGTCGGCGACGACGCCGGCCGGCGGGTGCTCGTCGTGGACCTGGCGTTCCCCGGCGAGACGTACGGGTTCACCGACGACTACGCCCTCTGAGGGGTGCTGCTACGGTCGCGCACCGTGGTGGAGAACGTGTACGTGGGCAAGGCCGCCGTGGACGCGGCCGGCGATCGAGGCTGGCTCCTCGGGCATTTCAAGCCGGTCGGCGACATCCGGCACAGCGACGACGTCGAGATCAAGTGGGGCGTGCACCCGCGCGGCGACCGGCGGGCGCGGTGGGCCACCGAGGAGAAGCGCACCGCCCTGCTCGTCCTGATCAGCGGACGCTTCCGCATGGAGTTCCCCGACGGCGACGTCGTACTGACCGAGCAGGGCGACTACGTCGTGTGGAGCCATGGCGTCGACCACTCCTGGCACGCCGAGGAGGAGTCCGTCGTCATGACGATCCGCTGGCCGTCCATCCCCGGCTACGCGATCCCCACCGACTGAGCACACTCTCCTCAGGGGGCTACTCGGTCTTTTTCGGATGTCCGCAGGAGGCGGTGACCACCCACACGGTCCGCTTCTCGTCGTCGACCAGGTAGAAGATGCGCCCGCCGCCGGTAACCTCGATCTGCCATTGCTCCAGCGGGCGTCCTTCGAACTGGTGGGTGGCCAGTTCTCCGCGCAGGCGCTTGTGTCTGCGGTCCTCTGGCGGCCGCGGATTCGCTCGCATGAGTTCGAATGCTTCACGCGTGTTCGATGGTGCCTGTTTGGCAAGCTCAGGCCAGCCCTTCGCCGCTTCGCTCGTGCCGAACCGGACATCCCATTCCTGGCCGATCGGCGGAGGCGCGACGGGATCCTTACGCTTCAGGCTCATAGGTCTCAGTCGACGGAGACGGGGCCGTGGTCGGTACCTTCCAAGGGCTCGGTCAGCTTCGCATGTAGTTCCGGGTCGGCGTGGATCCTGGCGGTGCTCCGCCACGCCTCTACGACGGTCTCCAACGGTACAAGCGTGTCGAGCTCCGCACAGGCGTTCGCGGTGTCCACCAGCTCGACCAGGAAGGCTCGTACGTCTTCGGTCGGCAAGAACTTCACCCAGGGGAACACGTCGGGTAGCACCATGAGCAGTGCCCGCGCCCCTTCATCCTGCTTCATCAGCGAGACGAACATACGAGTCGTGGCGGTCATGGCCGCAGCGGCGGCCTCGGCTCGGTTGGCCGTCTCCAGGACGAGGTCTTCTCCGTCGCGGCGCACGAGTCGCACTTGCTGCGCCTCCTCCAGCTTGGCGACGGTCTTGGCGGGCTGCTGGATGAGCTGGGAAAAGGGAACCTTGGTGGTGCTCACACCTCCCAGACTAGCGAACCTTTGAAATAATTCAAAGGTATGCTCATCGGCCGCTGGACACTGGAAGGTGGGCCGGGCCGCGGAGGTTCATGCGGCCGTTCCACGAGACGTCGCCGTCGAGTGTCAGGTCGGGGAAGCGGGCCGCCAGGCGCTCGAACGCGACGCACGCCTCCATCCGGGCCAGCGACGCCCCGAGGCAGTGGTGCGGGCCCGCGCCGAAGGACACGTGCTGATGCGCGTTCTCCCGGTCGAGGCGCAGCTCGGCGGCGTCCGGCCCCCAGAACCGCTCGTCCCGGTTGGCGGCGGCGAGGCTCGCCATCACGAAGGCGCCGGCGGGGATCTCGATATCCCGTACGGTGATGGGCTCCAGGGTGATCCGCCTGCTCGCCTGAACCGGGCTGTCGTAGCGCAGCAGTTCCTCGACGGCGTTCGGCACCAGGCCGGGGTCCTGGGCCAGCGCGGCGAGGCGGCCGGGGTGGCGAAGGAGCGCGAGCGTCCCGCCCGCGATGAGGTTCACGGTGGTCTCGTGGCCGGCGATGTACAGCAGCAGCGTCTGGGCGACCAACTCGTCGTCGTCCAGCACGGTGCCCTCGTCCTCGGCGTGGATGAGGGCGGTGAGCAGGTCGTCCGCGGGATTGGCGCGCTTCCAGGCGATCATCTCGGCGGCGATGCCGTTCAGTTCCTCTTCCGCGGCGACGACGGACGCGATGAGGTCGGGGTCGACGACGGGTTCGAGTGACCGTACGACCAGGCCCGTCAGCTCCCGGATGCGCTCGTGGTCGGAGGACGGCGTGCCGAGCATCTCGGCGATCACGGCGAACGGCAGCGGGTACGCCAGGGCCTCGACGAGGTCCCCCCGCCCGGCCCGCTCCATCTCGGCCAGCATGCCGTCGACCAGGTCGGTCACGCGTGGCCGCAGCGCGCGTACGGCCCGGGGCGTGAACGCCTTCGACACCAGCCTGCGCAGCCGGGTGTGGTCCGGCGGATCCCGGTCGAGCATGGACTTCGCGTTCGAGCGCGGCGAGCGGTCGCCGTACGTCTCCGCCCGCATCTGCCGCAGCGGGCCGTCGGCGACGTTGTCGTCCTCGACCGACAGACCCGCCCGCAGCAGCCATGCGACGTCCTCGTACCGCGTGAGCAGCCAGAACCCGAACGGATGCTCGTGCACCGGCGCGGCCTCCCGCATCGCGGCGTACTGCGGGTAGGGGTCGTCAGTGAAGCCAGGCGCGAACGGGTCGAAGAGCGGCGCAGAAGGCGGACTTTCGGGCATGGCTGATCCCCTTCACCTCTTGGTTCGGACGGTACGACGTCAGGTCGGCGGGATCCACGCCGGTCGCGCTGAGCACGGCATGCCGGAAGCGGGCCGTTCCCTCGGCGAGCGCGGGGTGATCGGTGTACTCCTCCAGCAGCCGCCGGAACGCCGGGTACGCCTCGGCGACCGCGGCGAGTGCGTCGGCGACCGCGCCCTTCGGGTCGCCGGACGCCTGCTCGATGACCTCGTCCAACTGGGTGTAGGCCGCGGTGAGGTAGCGCCGCTGGACATCACGCAGAAAGCGGTCGAGATCCCCGTACTCGGCCACCACCTCGTGCTGCCGGTCCGCGAGCGCTCGCGGGCCCTTCTTCTCGAACGCGGCGGCGAGGTCGTGCACCAGCCGATACCTCCGCCGAGCCCGCTCCCATTCGGTCATGGCACACTCACCTACTCATCGTCGGTCACATACACAGAGTATGTAGTTAGACTTAGAGTATGTCCGGTGTCAAGAGCCGCCGCGAGCAGTACTCCGAAGCCACGAAGGCGGCGCTCCTCGAACACGCGACCGCGCTCTTCGCCGAGCAGGGCTGCGCCGGAACCTCCCTGGAGCAGGTCGCCGCGGCCAGCCAGGTCACCCGCGGCGCGGTGTACCACCACTTCGCCAGCAAGCAGGCCCTCTTCGAGGCCGTGCTGGAGGCACAGGAGAAGCGCGCCATGGAGGAGGTCGCCGCCGCCGCCGCGGGCGCGACCGATCCGTGGGAGGCCGCGCTCCGCGGTCTCGACGCCTTCCTCGACAAGTGCTGCGACCCGATGTACGGGCGGCTGGTCTGGCAGGAAGGGCCGACCGTGCTCGGCTGGCACCGCTGGCGAGAGTGCGAGCAGAAATACGCCTACGGCGTGGTCGAGCACTTCATCCGCTCTCTCATCGAGTCCGGCTACTGGCGGGAGACGGAGAGCATGGACACCACGGTCAGGTTCGCGTTCTGGATGCTGGGTGGGGCCGGCATGGCGCTCACCGAGACGCCCGAGGCCGACAGGCAACGGGTTCGCGATGAGTGGTCCCAGCTGATTCGCCGCAGTATCAGTGGCCTGCGCAGCCAGTGATCGTCAGTTCGGCGCCGACTCCAACGTGCGGCGAATGTCCCACTCATGGTGGTACGCGTCGTGCGCGTTGGTGGCCGCCACATCCGGCGTACGCTGCTCGCCGCGCCCGGGATGCCCCAGGACGAACGGTAAGGCGTCGGGAGTGGGAGTACCAGGCGTTCCGGTCCGTACGGGACCGCGACGGCGCGACGTAGGACGCGGGAGGGGACCCGCGCGCTGGTCCCCTCCCGAGGTCGGACCGTCCGCAGCTCAGCCGGTGACGGGCAGGTTGCCGGGGACGGGGGTGGGTTTGGGCGCCTGGCCCGGAGGCCTGGTCGGGTCGGTCGGCCCCGGGATCGGCTTGCCGGTGGCCTGACCGGGGGGCGGGGAGGGCGGCCGGCTGGAGGTGCCGGCGCCGCAGGTGGCGGAGGAGATGCTGATGGTCTGGGCGTCGGTGAGGCGGACCTCGATGGCGGTGACGGTGAGGCTGCCGTCGGGGTTGCGGACCTGCTTGTTGAGCGTGACTCCGACGGTGCCCAGTCCTTGGACGGGGATGTTCAGGGCGCTGTTGGGTGCGGCGTAGGCGGCGAGCCGGTGGTTGCCGATGCGTGCGTCGGCCAGGGTGGAGGTGCCGGTGCCGCCCTTGCAGGTGGCGGTGACGAGGTGGGCGGTGAGGGCGGCCTTGGCGATGCTCAGGTCGACCACGCTGGCGCGGGCGGAGGCGGGCTTGGCGGTGACGTGCAGGACCTTGACGTCGATGAGGGGGTTGGCCGGCAGGCTCACCAGGCTCTTGTCGGCGGTGGCGGTGACCGCGGGGGTCTGGGGGATGTTGACCAGACCGGTGGCGGCCAGGCCATAGGCCGAGCCCGTCCCGGTCGCGGCGGAGGCAGTGTTGCTCAGGGCCAGCGGCGTGGCCAGCGCACCGGCGATGGCCGCCGAGGCGGCTAGACGCGTCAAGCGCAAGGTGTCCACTCCTTCGGGGAAGACGTCCGCGCGGTGAGCGCGGATCGGACGCGGCCGCCCTCCTCATGGCGCGGTTGTCGGCGGGCGGCCGAGAAAGAGGAAGACACCGTTGAGCACGGCCGGGACCGTACGTCGTTCCGGTGGGTGCCTTCCGCCCTTCCAATACGCGCGACCCCCGTCTCGGGTTGCACGCTCGGACGCACCGCTACGAGGTATTCGACCTTCCTTGCAACCCATGGCGAGGCGAACGTGGATCTGCCACATTGATGGCCTCGCCCACCACTCGAAGTGAGAGCTTCTCCTCAGCGGCCTGGAGGTTTTGGCATGCCGAGCCTTTATGAACACGCCGGCGGAGACGAGCCCCTCCATCGACTCGAAGAGATCTTCTACGCGAAGGTCCTCGCCGACCCTTCGCTGCGATCCCTGTTCCCGGAGCGCAGGCCCCATCACGTCGAGCGTCTGACCTGGTTCACGGCCGAGTCCTTCGGCGGACCCGACCGTTTCACCGAAGAGCTGGGCTTCGAGTACATCATCCGGGTGCACCGCCACCTCGGCATCGCAGAGGAGCAGCGCCGGCGTTTCGTGACGCTGTACATGGAGGCGCTCGACGAGGCCGACCTGCCCGATGACGAGGACTTCCGTACGGCGGTACGTGAGCACATCGAGTTCGGCTCGCAGGTCGCCGTACAGAATTCGCGGGCCGAGACCGACGGCGACCTGCACCCCATCCGCCAGGTCCCCCGCTGGACATGGCCGGGGGACGACGACGCATAGTCCGCTATGAGGTCACGTCGTCTTCTCGCGTACGACCTCGTCCAGGAAGGCGTCCAGGTTGGTGCGCATCCGGTCGACCTGCTCCTCGATGCTGAGCGACTCGGTGAACCGGGTGACCAGCGCCGACTTCTTCTTGCCCCGTACGTAGAGGGGGCAGGCCAGGTCGCCGCAGATGTACGTGCCGACCGTGTTGCCGTCACGCCCGGCGGCACCCGCCCGGCGCGCGGCGAAGAGAGAGACCCCCGACCCGGCATGTGACGTCAGGCAGAGGGAACAGACCGTCGTCTTCACGAGGCTCCTGCGGTTCTCGGATGCGACGCGCAGCGTGACCCCGATCAGCCCGTCGCCTCGTTCGGCGATCAGATAGCCGCGGTCCGGCGCTCCCTGGTCCCGCCAGCCGAGGAAGTCCAGGTCGTCCCATGGCAGATCGGCCAGACCCCGAGGCAGGTGAAGCTTGCGCGCCTCGCCCTTGGAGCAGTTGACGAAGGAGCCTCGTATGTCGCTCTCACTGATCGGTCTCATGAGGCGTAACCTAACGAGCGGAACGCCGAATGTCGCATGATTAATCGGCATACCGCCTGGTAGACGGCTGGTCAGGCCCGTGCAGCGCGGCGAGGGCCGCCGCGCGCTGCTCGAGGATCCGGACGCGGGCGGTCCACTCCGCCCCGTCGACGTGGGCCGCCTGGCCGGTGGCCTGTCCGTCCCACTTCCGGTACAGCATGCTGGGCTCGGCGCTGAAGTAGCCGTCGCCCACCGCGTCGGCGGCGAGCAGCAGACCGGTGTCCTCCGAGGCGGGCAATGCCATCCACCCGCCGAGCGCGAAGAGGAGCTCGCGGCGTACGCACAGCGTCGCGGGGACCACCGGCAGCCGATGGCCGTTCTCCTGCCACAGCCGCAGGAGCGTTCCACGTGCGAGCCGGCCGACCGGCGGCCCCCCGCCGACTCCCAGGCGTGAGCCGTCGGGAAGCAGATCGAGCGCACGGGACGTCGCCCACGCGAGGTCCGGATGCCGTTCCAGGACGTCGATGTCGCGAGCGAGCGCACCGGGCGTCAACAGGTCGTCCGCGTCGAGCACCTTGACCAGCTCCCCGCGAGCGCGGGACAGCGCGAGCGTCCGCGCGACTCCCGCCCCTCCGCGCCGGCCGTGCCCCGGGCTCACCCGCGGATCCTCGGGGAGCAGCGCGGCCACGTCACCGGTCTCGCCGTCCTCCTGGACCACCCACTGCCACGCCCAACCCGGCGGGAGCTCCTGTACGAGGATCGACTCGTACGCGGCGTGCAGGAACTCCGGAACCGGCTCGTACGCGGCCGTAATGATCGAGATGACGCGCGTCATCACCCTCCCGCCGTTCGACAGTCTGCGCCGAAGATCCTCCCGGATTTCGGCGGAATGCGAGCAGCCCGGTCCGACGGTCACACGGATCGTGACCCGCCCAGCCGGAGAACGCGTGCCGCCTGTACGTCCGCCGGAGACCGTCAGAGTCCAGGAGGGACAGCTCTCCTCAGCCATGGCGGCCCTGCTCGGCCCGCCACCTGCACCAGCCTTATGGACCCCACAGTTCGCATCTTTTTGAAGTGGGTTGTGTCGGCGTTGACGAGCCGCGTAGCTTTCCGAGGAATTGACGCCTGACAGGAACCACAATCGCGCGACCTCCGCGAAAGGGATGCCCGGTGTCGCTCCACCTAAGTGTTGATCACGACTCACTGCGAGACGCGGGCGTACACCTGGACGACGTGGCCGCCAGGCTCGAGTCGCTGCGAAGATTGATCGATGAGCAGAGCTACATTCCGCATCTCGCTTTTGGCGCGGTCGGCGAAGGCGCTCGACACAATTATGCGATCTCTCGCGAAGATGAGCTCGCCAACCTGACGATCGGTATCAAGACTGCACAAACTTACGCCGAGAACCTCCACAAGTCCGCAAAGCGCTACCTGAGCGCCGAGGACGCCAACGTCAATGCCGTGCTCTATGACATAGGTTGGATTCCTGATTCCCGCGGAGTCTTTAGAGCAGCACAGGCGCCACCGTCCTCCCCCGCGACGCCCCCGATATCGGCGACCGGCTCTCCGGCGGACCTGGCAGCAGTGCCGGCCGCTGCGGCACTGGTCGGCTCCGGTGCGATGTTCATCGCCGAGCTCGGCGCGGCGACCGCGGCGAACCTGAAGGCATGCGCCGGGATGTCGGCTCTGACGATCGGAACGGCGATCGCCTGGGGCACCGTGGTCTGGTCGGACGACGGCTCCGTCGACCGAGCCCTTCAGACCTGGGACCAGGTGGCCAAGGAAGCACGTGCGCTCTTCGGCTCTGACGTGGCCGGGCTCCGTAGGGCACTCCAGACGACCTGGCAGGGCACCGCGGCGGCCTCCGCGGACAGCAGGATCCTGGAGTTCATCATCGCGGGAATGGCGCTGGCCGACCGCGCCGAACGCCGGGTCGCGACACTGCGTGAGATGATCGGCCAACTCGTCTGGATCCATCGGATCGCATTCGTGATCTCCATGCTCATCCTGCTGGCGACCGTCACCGCGATCTGGTCGGCCGGTGGGTCGATCCTCGCCGCGGCGGCGGTGTACGCCCCGTGGTTGGCCTGGGCGGTCGCCGCCATCGAGGGATTGTTCCTATCGTGGGGCATGATCGCCATGTGGGGAGATTCGCAGGACGGCTTCGCCCTGAGGGGCGCTGACAGCGGCTCCGCCGCCGAGGCGGTGGCAGTGGTGGCCCCGTCCAAGGCCCGCCGAAACCAGAAATCGCCCCCTCCCTTCAGTTTCTGAGTGCGTTCTGTCGGTCAGACGATTGCGCGGGTTGTCATCTCCTCTGCCAGGAGCAGGGCCGACAGCCACGGGAACCGATCAATGCGCTCACCGCCCGTACCGGGAGGATGCGGCTCGAACTCCCCCGGCCCGAACAGCACGCGCACCCCCTCGGCCCGCAGCTCGTCGACGCTGCGGCGGAAGGCCCGGCGCCCCGCCAGCGCACTGTTCACGAAGGGCAGCATGACGACGGGAATCCCGAGCCCCGGTGCCTCGGCGAGGATCCCGAGCGCGTAGGTGTCACTGATCCCGACTGCCGTCTTGTTGATGGTGTTGTACGTCGCGGGCGCGACGATGACGGCGTCCGATCTCGGCGAACGGGGCTGTCCCGGCTTCCGGTACGCGCTGCGGACCGGCCGCCCCGTCCGCGCCTCGAGGTCGGCGACGTCGATGAAGTCCAGCGCCGCCGGAGTGGCGATGACCTGGACGTCCCATCCCCGCTCCTGAGCCGGTCCGACCAGCCGCCCGACCTCACCGGCCGGCCCGGCGCCGCAGACGACGATGGACAGTACGCGAGCGCGACGTTCCTCGGTCACAACCGGACCCCGATCTGCGTGGCGAACTCGGTGACGCGCCGCTTCGCGCTCGGCGGCGACGTGGCGTGGAGGTCACGAGGGAGCCGGTGCACGGCCGGACGCGCCGAGACCTCTTCGGGCGCGAGCCGCTCGGCCGCCCGCAGGACCTCGTACGCCTTCTCATGCTTGCCCCATTGCAGGAGGGAACGGGACGTGTCGATCAGCAGGACCGCCTTGCGTTCGGTGATCGGCACACAGCCGAGATCGACGTGCCGCGCCTGCGCGATCGCCTGACCCGCATCACCGAGCGATCCGGAGATGTTGACCCGATGGAGCCGCACATTGGTCGGTCCGAAAGCGGTCCACCGATAGTTGTGATCTCCGCCGAGGCGTCGGGCGGCGCCCTCCGCTTCATCCAGCATGGTCGCGGCGGTGGCACGGTCATTCCGGCGTCCGGCCGCCACCGCACCGCAGAGGAGCAGCGCTCCGTACACCGACAGCGAGTCGGGCGTGTGCGCCCCGACGTCACGATCGAGGCGGGCGGCGAAGTCGGCCGCCGCCGTGCTCGCCGCACCGAAGTGGCCGCCCTTCATCAGCACGCGAGTGAGATTGCGCGCGCTCGCCGCCACCGCGACCGGATCCTCGCTGCGGCGGGCGGCCCGCATGCTGCGGTCGGCCGCAAGCCAGGCAAGCCCTTCGCTGTCGAGCTTGAGAAGAACACTGGCCGCGACGTAGTTCGCCTCGGCGGCCAAGGCGTCCGCCTGGTGGCGATCGTCGCCGGTCAGCACGTCGCACGCCGTCTGAACAGCGGCAAGAAGGCCGGGAAGTGTCTCGATGACGGTTGAGTAGCGGCAGGACTGATGCGCGCGTTTGACCGAGGTGACCGATGCGCGAAGAGTGCTCAGATCCGTACGAGCGTGCTCGGGAAGGGTCCCCGCAACGTCCGCCGTACCGGTGAGAGCCGCGGCGAAGGCGTCGACACCGGTGAGTGGCACGTCCCCGCACGGGAGGTCGGCGAGCATGGCCTCGAGGAGACCCGCCGCCGCGAGACGGTGGAACGTACGCCTCTGCACGGACTCGCCATCCCCATCGGTCGCGTACGGATTCCTCCCAAGTGAACCCAAAAGTTCCGGATCAGCCAACCACCCGGAGGATCCCGGTTGCGGCGGTGCGCGGAAGGACCGTGGGGCGAGGCCGAGGGTCATCCGCGGGTCGTCCGGCATGTCCAGGCCGTCGGCGATGCGCTCGAACACCTCCAGGGCGAGCACCTGCCGACCGCCCTGCTTCATGTACTCGCTGACCTTGCCCTGGGTCATGCCGCACGCGGCCGCGAGCTGCCTCCAGTGCGTTCCCTGGCCCTGGCCACCGGGTTGACGCGCATGGCCCTTCCCCAGGCCATGCCGCCACGGTCATCGTGTGAACCGAATCGGCGGGTGCGGGAAACAGGGGGTGACGACACTGCCCCGAGGAAGGCGTGAGATGTCCCAAGGAATTTCGACGTGACGGCAGCCCATCCGGTCCGTGAGGAGTGCGACGATGCGCAGCTGATCGTCGAGTCTCACCAGGATCCGGAGATATTCGCGACGCTGTTCGACCGTTACGCCGACGACATTCATCGCTATGCGGCGCGCAGAGTCGGCACCGAGCACGCCGACGACATCGTCGCTGAGACGTTTCTCGTTGCGTTCCGCCGTCGTGCGTCCTATGACACGACGCGCCCTATGGCCCGTCCGTGGCTGTACGGGATCGCCACCAATCTCCTCGCCCGGCACCGGCGCGAGGAAGAACGGCTGTATCGGGCGCTGCAGCGGACCGGTGTCGACCCGCTGCCCGAATCGATGGACAACGCCGTCGTGGCGCGCGTCGCCGCTCAGTCACATCAGCGGGCCCTCGCGGCCGCGCTCGCCGGCCTGAAACCGCGCGACCGCGACACGCTGCTGCTGCTCGCGTGGGGCGGCCTGACATACGAAGAGGTCGCGGAGGCCTTGGACGTGCCGACGGGCACGGTGCGCTCCCGTATCCACCGGGCGCGCAAGAAGACCCGCGAGGCGCTCGCCACCACCACGGACCTGATCGAGGGGGACTGACGATGGACGACCTGAAACTGCTCGCCGAGCTTCGCAGCGATACCCCGCGGATGACGACCGAGACCGCTCGCCGCGCCCGCGCACGGCTGCTCGCCGCTACGACCGAGACGGAGCAGCGGACCGTCCCGACCCATGCCCGGCGTGCCATTGTCGGGCGCCGCCGACTGCTCCGCATCGCCGTTGCCGGGGGGCTCGTGGCGGCGGCCGCCGCCACCGGCATCACCGTCGTCGGGAACACGGGAAAGGGCGCCGACCACAGGCGCCCGGAACCCCCCGTCGTGTTCCAGGGAACACCGGTCGCCAACACCGTCGACCTGGCCAACCGCGCCGCACAGGCGGCCCTCGCGAGGCCGTTCACCGCCCCCACGCCCCTGCAGTGGATCTATATCCAGACGCGCAGCGCACCTCTGGCCGACTCCAGCGAGCCGAACGGCCCGGTCGCCCCCCGCCGGCGGCACACCACGGCAGAGTGGATCCGGGCCGACGGGAAGAAACAGGCGAACATGGACGCGAGCGGGAACATGACGATCGACGACCTCCTCCCCGCCGAGCCCCGGTCCGACTACCCCTATCTCAGTAGCCTGCCCACCGACCCGGACCGGCTCCTCGCCACACTGCGCGCATCGGCCGACGAACCCTTGGGGTCCCGCGACCTGGCGGTGTTCAGCAACATCGGCGTGTTCATGCGCAACGGCCTCATCCCGCCGAAGGTGCAGGCCGCGCTCTTCCAGGTGCTGTCGCGCCTGCAGGGTGTCCAGCTGGTCCATCAGGCCACCGACGCCGCCGGCCGTTCGGGAGTCGCGTTCGCGATCATCGAGGAGGGCTACCTGCGCGACGAACTCATCCTCGACGCGCGCACCTACAGCTACCTCGGCGAACGGTCGGTCGTGATCAAGAACCACGTCTCCCGCGGCGACGACGGCACCCTGCGCAGCCGCAAGGGTGACATCGTGCAGTGGTCCGCACAGACGCGGATCGGCGTCGTCGACAAGGCAGGCCAACGACCCTGACCGATCTCACGGGCGGGCGCCGCGATCACCACATCGCGGCGCCCGCAGCAGCGCGCCGGCGGCGTCTCGGCGTCGCTCGAGCCGGCGAACGAATCCCGCTGTTCCTCGCGGTCACTCATGAGGTGGGGGGCCGCTGACCGGCGGTAGGGGACCGCGTCGTAGAGGAGCGTCCGCCACACCCAACTCCCTTCTGGCCGCTTCCATGAACGCGTGCCGAATGTCCCCCTTGGACGCCGCCCCTTCCGTACGAGAGTCGCCGCGAACGAGACGGTGCAGGGCGAGGGTGTAATCGTGGGCGGCCTGGGCGACTTCGGCCGAGCACACGAGTTCGCAGGACTTCTTGGCCAGCCACAGCCCATGGAGCCGATCCATGACCTCGTCGTCTTCAGGATGACGCCCGGCGAAGTCCTGGCCGTCGAGGAGCAGTTCGACGCTCTGAGCGGCGGACAGGAAACCCAGGATCGCCTCCTTCCGCTCGCCTCGCTCGGCGGCCAACTGCTCCCGCCGTTGACGACGTACGTCGACCCGTGTGGTGAGGTACTGGCCGACCAGAGTGCCACCCGATCCGAGGGCCACACCCACCAGTGGCAACAGCGTCGCAGACCATGTCACGACCGTCATGTTCCGACAATGAGTACAGCCGCGCCACTCGGGCAAGGATTCGCCTCATCGGCCGGGGAGGGACCAGGCGAACCCGGTCAGGGAGGTGGCCGCGCAAACGCGGCTGGCCCCTCCCCTCGGCTCGCCGTCGACCGTACGGGTGTGATCAGGCGACCGGGCGGACCAGGCGGGCGTTGACCGATTCGATCGGCACGAGCCGATTGGTCAGGGCGACGCCTACCTGCCCGAGGTCCGGCCGGGTGATCAAAGACGCTGCGGCACCCGGCCCGCTCCCGGGATGACCTGCGACGTCCTTGGACTGGTTCAGCAGCCAGCCCAGCCCCATCCGCGCTCCCGCCTCGTGGGGTACGGCATGCGGCCTCAGTGCTTCTCGTACCAGCTCATGGGGGATCAGCGAGGACCACCCGTGGCCGAACCGGACGAGGTCCGCGGCGGTCGTCCACAGACCGCCCGCCGCCGGGACGGTGCACAGCCTTGTCGGTTCCGGCCGCATCGAGCCGTCCTCGGACAGGCGGTGACCGGTGACCACCTCGACGTCCGGCCGGCTCGCGGGAAACCACGAACGGCTCATTCCGAGCGGTTCGAGCACCGTACGGGCGGCCGCCTCCGGGTACGGAAGCCCCGTGACGTCGGCGATCAGCTGTCCGAGGACGGCGTATCCGCCGTTGCCCGGCGCGAAGCCGCCGCGCGTACCGGAGCACGACACGACCGGCCCGAGAAGCGACCCCGAATCCGGCACGTTGCCGGCGAACATCTCTTCGGGACCGTCCACGCCTCCGGTGTGCGAGAGCAGCTCCCGTACGGTCACGGCCTCGTCGGCGAGCCGGATCGTACGCAGATGCGCGTCGGCCGGATCGTCGAGGCGGATCCGGCCGTCGGCGACGAGACGCAGTACGACGGTGGACGTGATGAGCTTGGTGATCCCGTACGCCGGAAAGCGGTGGTCGGGCCGGAGCATCTCCGTACGCTCCAGGTCGGCCCACCCGCGCGCGAGCGTCCAGGTCACGGGACGGTCCTGACCCGGCACTCGCGACGCGCCCGCCAAGGCGAGACCAACGAGACCGAGCTCGGCGAACGACTCCTCGGCGACCTCGACCGCTGTGGGAGGGACCGCGCCGGATGTGCGGGTCGTCGGTGTTGCGACGCGCGAGTCGGTGACCCGCTCGCCCACGGGGTACATCCGCAGCCCGGTGATCCGGTGCGGAGGATCGGCCTCGACCATCGCCTCGATCCGCAGGTCGGCGACCTGCGCGCGAAGCTGAAGCGCGGTCTCGCGAGTGACGACGAGTTCCGCGCCCAACCGCTCGGCCACCCGGCTGAGCGTGCCGACCATCGTTCGCGGCGGCACCAGACGCAGGTAGGAGTCACCGAAGTGCTCCCGCAGTTCGGCTTCGGCCGGGGCCGTCCAGTCCGGGGCACCGGCGCCCCGGAACCTGGAGATCACCCAACCGACCTGCCGGAACGCGTGACGGTCCCGGTCGCGCGCGGCGACGATGAACTCCTTGAGCACGGTCCAGCTCGGCAGCCCGTGCTCCCGGGCGATGGCCAGGTGGGCCTCATGAAGTGTCGCGAATTCCCCGGCCGCAAGACGGCGCTTGGCCTCTTGCTTGAGGTACCGCAGGTTCGGCCGGTCGGGAAGTCGGCGTGCATGGTCGGACAAGGCAGTCCTTCCTTCACGCCCGCGGGTCCGCGACGTCGGGCTGGAAAGACGTGCCGTCGATCTCCTGTGCATGCCGGTGAGCTTGAAGCTCTGCCCGCGGACCCAGATGCGGCCGGAAACCGCCGACTCCGACGATACCTCCGGCCAGGTCAGCCGCAAACCCCCGATTTCCACGGGTGCGGCACGCCGTCTCATCCTCACGAATAAGCGCAGCGGAGCGGCCCTCGGCGCTTCAGGCGTCGGATACGGCCCAGTACTCCGGCGGCGGGTCGGCCAGTTCCGGGTGCTCCCGCCAGTACGAGTCCCCATGAATCTTCGACATCGCCCAGTGCCACGAATGGTCGTGGAAGACGAGCCCGCGGTACGGCGCGTCGCTCGCCTCATAGGGATAGTGCTCCAGAGCCGCCGCCTCCGCCCGGGCCGGCGTGAGACCTCCGTACCGCCGCATCACCCACGCGTAACCGCGACGCTCCGCCCGGAGGCAGGCGAGGTACTCGTCCTCGTTCCAGGCGTCCCAGGCCACGGCTCCACGGTAAACCGCAGCGCCCGAAGGATCCCCGCCTCTGCCGAATCCTTTCGCGGTGTGGGGGCCTCTTATGAGGTGATGGCCATGCTGGGGAAGGAGATGGGTGTGGGTGACGTCGTTCTGCCGGCGGTGCGGCAGGCACTCTTCGGGACCTCGTTCCGGCGACGGCGAGGGCGTGGACGTGGCTGATCGCTCTTGGGTGAACGCGCAGCTCATCAAGGCCGCGCAGGCCGGTGATCGGGAGTCGATCACCGCGGTGCTCTACGGTGCCCATCCTCACGTACGACGTTTCGCGGAGCATCTCTGCGCGTCCTCGCAGGACGCCGAAGACGCGGCGCAGGAAGCGCTGATCATTCTCTACCGGAAGATCGGCTCACTGCGCGCCACCGGGGCACTGACATCGTGGATGTTCCGAATCGTCCGGAACGAGTGCCTGCGCCGCGCTCGAGTGCTGTTCGAGCGCCCTGACGAGGCCGAAGCCGGTCTGGCCACGTCGGCCGAGGACGAGGCCATCCGGCGCCTGGAAGCCGAACTCGTCGCGCAGGCGATCCAGGAGTTGCCGGACGTTCAGCGCAGAGTGTTGATCATGCGGGATGTCCTGGGCTACCCGGGGCGGAGCGTCGCAGAGGCGCTCGGCTTGAGCAACGCCGCGATGAAGTCCCAGCTGCACCGGGCCCGCAACCGGCTCCGGCTCAGCTTGAGCGGCATGACCGGCCCCGCCGATGGCCCGCATGACCCCGGAAACCCCAGCGCCTGACCCGTTCAAACCGCCTTTCCACTTCGAAGGGGAGTTCGCCATGCTCGAAACCGGATCGCCCGCGCCCGACGTACTGCTGGAGGACACCGACGGCCGGGCCGTCCGCTTGTCCGACTATCAGGGCAAGAATGCCGTGCTGATCTATTTCATGCGGTCGACGTCGTGCCCGGTCTGCAACAGGCACGTCCAGGACCTCATCCGGCGCCGCGATGAGTTCGCGGCCGACGGCGTCCGGGTGCTCGTCGCGCTTCCTGCGGACCGTCGAGAAGCGGCCGCGTGGAAGGACAAGCGGCAGGTCCCGTTCCCCGTCCTCGTAGGCCGCCGTGGCACCCCGCACGAGATGATCGGCCTGAGCAGGAAGGTCTTCGGCTCGATGCAGCAGTCGGGCAGCATCCTCATCGATTCGCAGGGCGTCGTCCGGCACGCTCACGGCGCCACCATGCCCACCAGCGGCTACGACAAGAAAGGGATCACTACCGCCATCCAGGGTCTCCGCCGCGTGATCGAGAAGGGCGCCTGAACCAGCCGGATCAGAGCGTACTGTGCCGTCCTGGTACGGAAAGGTCTGTTCCAGGGACCGCACGGACGAAGAGAGCGAACCGGGAGGCGGGTCGGCGCATGAGAGGAAGCGACGCGGAATTCGACACGGGACGGCCGAGCGGGGACACCTCCCGGCGCCAGGTGCTCGCCCTCTCCGGAGGTGCCGTGCTGGCGGCCCTGGGGACGGCGGCCTGCGGCTCGGGCGGGAACAACTCCTCTCCCACCGCGGGCTCCTCCTCCATCCCGGGCAGGGTGAGCGCGCCGCCCGCCTCCGGCGTACTCGCCGCCAACGTCAACCAGGCACTGCAAAAGATCGACTACGCCGAGCTGAAGGCCGTCTCGGGCACCTGGATACGCGGCTTCTATCTGATGTCCCACGCCGACCCGGGGAACCCGGCGACCCAGCCCGGGCTCGCGAAGTTGCTTCAGGCGGCCGCCCACGGCTACGGCACCGTGCTGACCATGAAGTTCCAGTACCAGGACAAGCCGATACCGACACCCGGCAGCCCGGCCATGAAGACCGCCCTGGCCCGGCTGGACAAGGTCCTGGCCGCGACCATGGGCAAGGTCGACATCCTGACCGTCGGCAACGAGCCGTTCTTCGAGACGAGTAAGACGGACCGCGAGACCCCTCGCATCAACGCCTTCTACGAGGCGCTCGCCCTGCACGCCGCCCGCTACCGGCAGGCGCACTTCGGAGCGAACTGCAAGACCGACATCTACATGGGGGCGCTCACCGCCCTGTACCGGCCCGGCGCCGAAACCGCGCAGACGCGGCGCTGGATGACCTTCACCGCCCACACCCCCTCCATCGCGGGCGTGGACATCCACCCGCACGTGCCCAGCCCGGCCGCGGCGCAGAAGTACGTCGACTACGTGCTGCCCTTCCTCCGCGGCGACCAGAAGTTCCTCGCCACCGAGTTCTCCCTGGTGCAGCTCTGGAAGCAGCACATGAGCGACCCGGTGAATCCGGCCTTCGCCCGCAGCCACGCCATCGCGAAGGGGACCCCCGTCTGGCAGGTCATCAAGGACGCCACCCAGCACCCTTTCGACGAGCAGAAGTGGAACGACTTCCTGCTCTCCAACTCGTGGTACGCGGACAACAAGAATTTCCTGACGGACCAGATGGAGCGTTTCCGCAGTACCGGGAAACTCGCCGTGGCCGCCTACGGCATTACCCAGGACGCGGCGATGTCAAAGGACTTCGGCCCGCACAGCACCCCCTGGCTGCTCAACAGCCTGTTCTGCCCGTACGTGTGCAAGCCCGAGCCGGGCGGCCTGCCCGGCCGGAACCGCACCTGGTGCCGCCAGTTCCGCGCCCTACAGCACCACTGAGCCACCTCGGCCGGCGAGAACTCCGGGGCCCTGCGAATTTGACCGGCATCGGCTTCCGCGTCGGGCTGAGCGCTGCCTGAGCGATATCTTCCCGCCATGCCAAGTTCCGCAGAACGGACCATCGCAGGGCGTTACCGGCTGCTGGACTCGCTTGGCCGCGGTGGGATGGGGATCGTCTGGCGCGCCCGCGACGAGTACCTCGAGCGTGACGTCGCGGTGAAGGAGATCCTGCTTCCCGGCAATCTGGATGACGCGACTCGTGCGGGCTTGCTTGAGCGGTTCGTTCGTGAGGCGAGGGCCGCCGCCCACCTCGACCACCCGGCGATCATCAGCGTGTACGACGTGGTCACCGAGGACGACCTGCCGTGGATCGTCATGCGGCTCGTACGTGGCAGGTCACTCGACCAGCTGGTCCGCGAAGACGGCCCGCTCCTCCCTGACCGCGTCGCGGCGATCGGCCTGCAGATGCTCGACGCGCTGGACACCGCCCACGCCGCGGGAATCCTGCACCGGGACGTCACACCGAGGAACGTGTTGGTCGGCGATGACGATCGCATCGTCCTGACCGACTTCGGCATCGCGGCGATGGAGGGTGCGACCGCGCTGACCCAGACCGGGGCGCTGATCGGCTCGCCCGGGTACATAGCGCCGGAACGTCTACGCGGACGCCCGTCCGGCCCCGAGTCGGACCTGTGGTCGCTCGGCGCCGTGCTCTACTTCGCCGTCGAGGGCGAGCCGGCCTACATGGCCGGCGAGATCCCCGCCCTGATCGGCATGGTCCTCACCGAGGAGCCTGAACCGCCGGCCAAGGCCGGCCCCCTCGCGCCGATCCTGAAGGGTCTCCTGATCAAGGATCCGGCCGCGCGGCTGAGCGCCGAGAACGCACGACGGCGGTTGCGAGCGGTGACCGAGGCGAGCGCCGCCGCAGGTCCCGCGCTGGGGGAGCTCACCACGTTGAACCCCGCGTCGCGGCAAGGGCCCGCGGCGTACGAGGCATCGGAGAAGCCTCACGAACCGGTACCGGTTCAAGCCGCACACTCGGGCCGCCCGGCTCCCGAGGGTCCCTACCGGGCGGCACCCGCGCCGAACGCTGCGGGACCGTTCATCCCCTCTCCCCCCGCGTTCGTCCCGGGCACGCGCCTGCGGCCTCATCGGTGGGTTGCGCTCGGCGCTCGGTGACGTCCTTTCGCCGAGACTCGCAGGAGCCGACGAAGAGACTCGGCGATGGGGCGACGACGGTGTTCCGGCGGGCTCAGCGGAGCGGATGAAGAGGTGTCAGTTCGGGGGCCGGACGGCCCGTCGTCATGGCCTCGGCCAGCAGCCGTCCGGTCAGCGGTCCGAGGGCGATCCCCCACATCGTGTGGCCGCCGCAGACGAAGACGCGCGGTGACCTGGTCGGGCCGACCAGCGGAAGCCCGTCCGTGCTGCAAGGGCGGGAACCGACCCACTCGTCGGTGCGGGCGTCCCAGTCGACGTCGCGCAGCATCGGCCGGGCGGCGGCGATGACGGCCCGGACCCGGCGCGGGTCCAACGGCCGGTCGGGGGCAGTGAATTCCATCATCCCGGAGACGCGGACGCGTCCGTCGCCCAGCGGTGTGCAGACGACGTGCTGCCCGGGGAAGTAGGTCGGGCCGGACGGCAGCAGGCGGCCGGAGACGCTGAAGCTGTAGCCGCGGCCGGCCTGGACCGGAGTCCGTACGCCGAAGGCGCGGGCCAGCGGGGTGAGCCAGGCGCCGGCGGCCAGCACCACGGCGTCGGCGCGCAGGGTCGTACCCGCGGCGGTGGCGACCACCGCGGCGTCGCCGGTGTCCCGCACGGACCGTACCGGGGAGTCCTCGACGATCCGGCCGCCGCGGGCCCGTACCGAGTCGGCGAGGGCGGCGATGAAGGCGGGCGGGTCGATGTAGCGCTGGCCGTGCAGGAGCAGGCCGGGACCGACCGCGTCCGACAGCGCGGGTTCGGCGTCGCGCACCTGGGTGCCGGTCAGCGGCTCATAGTCGACGTCCTGGCCGGCGGCGCGGACCCGCTCCAGTTCGTCGACGAACGCCTGCCGCTCCGTCGCCGTACGGCAGACGATCAGGAAGCGGTCGGAGGAGACGGTCGGCTCTTTGACACCTCCATCGCCCAGCGCGTCGTACGCGTCGAGCGCCCGCCGGTTGAGCGGAGCGAGCGCGCTCATCGACACCCGCCACCTGCGGTCCGTGCAGTTTCCGGCGAGCGCCGCGAGGAACCGGCCGAGCCCCGGATCCGCGCGCGGCGGGACGTACAACGGCGACGCCGGCGACAGCAGTTCGCGCAGTCCGGTACGGAGCATGGCGGGCGCGGGGAGCGGCACGGCCAGCGACGGCGACAGCCAGCCGGCGTTGCCCCAGGAGGCCCCCGCGGCGACGCGCCGCCGCTCCACGACGGTGACCTCGACGCCGCGCTCCTGGAGGAACCAGGCCGTCGCGAGGCCGGCCATGCCGGCGCCGACGACGAGCGCGCTCTGCGGGGGACGGGACGCATCGGTACGCATGCCGCTCAGCATGGGCCGAGCCCGACGGCCGGTGCACTGTACGCACGGCCACAGTCCGGCGACCGGGGTTTGTAGCGAGGGACAAAGAGTCGGAGCGGCCGCGTAAAGCGGGTCAGTCGGCGAAGGAGCGAAGCGGCGGGGATCCGTATGAGGGCGGGTCAGCCGGCGAAGGGGCGGCGAGGATCCGCGTAAGGCAGGTCAGGCGACGAAGAGGCGAAGCGGCTGGGATCCGTGTAAAGACGGGTCAGTCGGTGCAGGAGCGCAGCGCCCGCAATCGGAGTTGCAGCCGCAGTTGGAACTTGGTGTCGGTGTCGGCGAGGTCGATGTCCGCCACGTCGCACGCGCGGCGCAGCCGGTACCGCAGCGTGTTCGGGTGGATGTGCAGTTCGGTCGCTGCCGCGCGGATGTCCTCGCCGCAGGCCAGGTACCGGTCCAGGCTCTCCAGCAGCGCACTGCCCTTGCGCCGGTCGTGCGCGGTGAGCACGGTGATCGCACCGAGCGGGTCGTACCCCGCGGTGTCCGCGAAGTCGATCGCCCGCATGAGGAGCACGTCCAGGTAGACGTCCCGCAGGTGCGCCACGGTGCCCGTACGGCCCTGCCGGTGCAGGAGCCGCAGCACCGTCTCCGCGTCGGCGCGGGAGCGCGCGAGGTCGGGTGGCCCGGGAACGGTGGGGCCGACGCCGACCGACAGCCGGTCGCCGTGCTCGGTGCGCGCCTGGAACTCCCGGGCGATCCGCAGCGGCACCTCATCGTCGGTCGCGGGCACCACCGCGTACGCGGTGTCGTCGATGGTCGCGCAGATCCCGCGGTGGCGCAGCGCCGACAGGTGCGCGTCCAGGAGCGACTGCGTACGACGTAGCAGGCCGCCGCCGTACGCACTCGCGGCGTCATTCGCACTCGCGGCGTCATTCGCGCTCGTGGCGCCGTTCGCGCTCGTGGCATCGTTCGCGCTCGTGGCGTACGCGCTCGTGGCACCGTGCGCGTTCATGCCGGCGTCGGCGGGCGGGGTGACCGTGATGGCGAGGACGGCGAGCGGTCCCGGTGTCAGGTCCAGGCGCTCGGCGGCGTCGGCGGCGTCGAATCCGCCGCCGAGCAGGGTCCGGACCGCGTCGGCGCGCCGCATCGCGTCGGCCTGGCGCGCCGCCTGGCGGCGGAGCAGGTACGGCGCGACGAGCGCGGCGGAGTCCATGAGGGCCTTTTCCTGTGCCGGCTCGAGCGGATCGGCGGTCATCGCCCAGATCGAGCCGATCAGTTCGCCGTCCACCCGGACGGGCGCCACGATCCGGGGCAGCAGGCCGAGCTCGGTCAGGTGCGCGACGAACAGCCCGGTCGCGGTCGCCAGCGTCTCGTCGAGGTGCCGGGTGTGCATGGCGTCGATGTGGAGCTGTGGCACGCGCATGCCCAGGATCGTGGCGACGCGGGCGTCGTCGGAGCCCTCTTGGCCGGGAGAGTAGGCGACGACCTCGGAGTCGGTGTCCTCGATGGTGACCGGAGCGCCGACCGTACTCGCGATCGTCCCGGCGATCGCCCAGAGATCCTCGCTGTCCACCATCAGGTCATTGTCCGATTACGCGCCGTTTCAGAGGTTCCTCGAATGTTACGGCGAGGTCACGGTGCGGGTCACGTCGTTCGCGCCGACGAATTCGGCCCATCGCCCGCTCTCCGTGTCTATGGAGACGGCGGGGTGACCGAGACGATGTACTCCACCTGATCGCCGGACGGGTTGACGTATCGATGCGGCCGGCGCGAGTCGAAGGTGATCGATTCCCCGGCGGCGACGTGGTGCGTCACCTTGGCGATCTCCACGGTCAGCGTTCCCGCGATGACGTACGCGCACTCGACCGAAGAATGCGCCCAGGGCTCCTCGCTGGTCGCCGCGCCGGGAGGAAGCACCGCGCGCAGCACCTCGAGTTGCCCGTTGCCCGGAGTCAGGCGCTCGTACCGGACCAGCCCTCGCGGTCCGCTGAGAGTCGAGCGTTCCCCCGGTCGGCTCACCCAGACGGAAGGGGCCGCGGCGTCGTCGAACAGCGATGCCACCGATTCGCCGAACACGCCGGCGAGGCGGCGGAGCGTGGCCAGGCTGGGCTCGGTCACACCGCGCTCCACCTGGCTGAGCAATGTCGGCGAGAGTCCCGTCTCTGCGGCGAGGGCCCGCAGGCTCAGTCCCCGCTTCGTTCGAAGCTCTCGCAGTTGCGTGCCGATCATGGTCCTCCGTACAGCCTGGCTACACAATAGGCCGAATCGGGCGGCTCCTCCACGTCCGGCGCGCAACGGGCCGATGTCATGGACATTCACACTGGTCACGCCGACAGCTCCGGAAAACAAGGCGTCGACCTCCACCCCTTGACGAGCGCTGCCCATGTGTTTAGTTTCACAGCACGCCGTCCAGGCAGACTGCACAGTGTCGTGACGTCATCAGCCCGGCGCCGCCCCCTTTCGGGAGAGAACCATGACATCTGCCCAGAGACGCGAACGACCGCCCACTGCTGGATCCCGCGCTTATCGCTGGCTGCTCGTCCTGCCGTTCATCTGGCAGGTCGCCCTCGTTCCCATGGTCAACGACGTGTCGTTCGCACCCTTCAACGTGCCGTTCCCCATGCTCTGGCAGATGCTCGGCGTCATCGCGACGACGGCCGTCGTCGGCCTGGTCTTCCGCTTGGACCGCCGGTCGGGCGTGGATGCGGAGGAACGCGAGTTCATCGCGTCGACGCAGCCGGCCGTCCGATCGCCGCACGCGGACGGTGACGCGTCATGACGCTCGTACTCGCCCTCATCATCGTCCTGGGCACCGCCGTCGGCGCCATCGGCTTCGGGCGGCGCTCGAACACCCCCAAGACCATGTCCGGCTGGGCCGTGGGCGGACGTCGCTTCGGCACCGTGCTCTTCTGGTTCATGAATGCCGGAGAGGTCTACACGACCTTCGCCGTTCTCGGTATCTCCGGATACGCGTGGGCGCTGGGCGCCCCGGCGTACCTCGCCTTCACCTCCGTCTCGCTGAGCTACGCCATCGGCTACCTGCTCATGCCGAAGATCTGGCGGGCCGGGCGCAAGCACGGACTGATCACCCAGGCCGACTTCTTCGCCGCTCGCTACGACGCCCCCTGGCTCGGTGCGGTGACGGCCGTGGTCGGCATCGCGGCGCTCATCGTCTACGTGCAGATCCAGCTGGTGAGTCTCAGCCTGATCGTACGGCTGACCCTCGGCGGCTCCGTGTCGCCGAACGCCGCGGTCGTGATCGGCGCCGTGCTGATGCTGGCCTTCGTGTTCCTGGCCGGACTGCGCTCCGCGGCCTTCTCCGCAGGCGTCAAGGACATCCTGATGATCGTCCTCGTGGTCCTGCTGACCGTCACCGTGGCGGGCAAGGTCGGCGCGTCGTCCTTCCTCGACATCTTCCACCTCGTCGAGCAGCGGCATCCCGGCATCGGCAGGTTCCCCGGCCTCGACCCGCATTCCCCGACCACGTCGACATGGCTCATGACCTCGGCCCTGAACGTGGCGCTGGGCAACTGGGTGTTCCCCCACCTCTTCCAGGTGTCCTACTCGGCGGCGTCCGGCACGTCGATCCGGCGCAACGCCATCTGGCAGCCGCTGTACTCACTCGCGTACTTCTTCATCATCCTGCTCGGGTTCGCGGCGCTGGTCGCCGGAACGAAACCGGAGGGCGGGAACCTCAACGGGGCACTGCTGCAGTTCGTCTCGGACAAGTACCCCGCCTGGGTGGTCGGGCTCCTCGCCGGGACCGGCTTCCTGCTCGCGCTCGCACCGGGTTCCGTCCTGCTGCTCACCTCCGGATCGCTGTTCGCGCGCAACGTCGTCGGCCTGGCGAGACGTGAGCTGTCCGACCGCGCCGCACTGCTCATCTCCCGGCTCTCCATGGTCGCCTTCGCCGGGCTCGCGGTCTGGCTGACGATCGGTCAGAGCAAGTCGCTCGTCGACATCCTGCTGTACGCCTACTCGGCCATCGGCATGCTCGCGCCCGGTGTGTTCCTCGCCTTCCTGTGGCGCAGGACGTCCGCGATCGGGGTGCTCGCCGGCATTGTGGCCGGATTCACCGCGCTGCTCGCTCCGTTCGCCAAGCACTACTGGGCGGCGCACCTGCCGGAGTGGGAACCCGGCCTGATCGCCATGGTCATCAACGCGGTGGTGGTCCTGGTCGTGAGCCTCGCGACGCCGAAGCCGAAGGCCGACGCCGCAGGCGTGGGCCTCGACCTGTCGGCACGGCACGTGACAGTAGCGGAGAAGGTATGACCGGCCCGGCGACCCCACCCGAGAGAAACACGAGTCCCCCGACGTCCGAGGCTCCGGTGACGGAGCTGTACGACCTGCGCGTCACCGTGGACCGCATCGAGGGCAGGTCCGTCTGCGGGATGGCGGTCGGAGACTACTTCGAACTCGTTGACAGCGCGCACCTGCGGATCCCCGAGGGACGGCATTTCTGCGTCTACGCACTGCAGGCGGTGCTGCCGTTGCTGCCTGCCAAGCAGCGTGCCCTGCCCAGCGGTGACTGGCTGGAACGGGACACGCTCGTGTGCTGCCCGGATCCCGAAGAAAGACTGATCATGCGGATCGACCGCATCGGAACATGCCGGCTGAACACGGAGGATGTGACGTGACGCGGGTCGAGATCGGCCTGGGCCTGCAGAGCGACAAGCGACCCGGCGACTACGCCCGGCTCGCCGCGCTGGCCGAGAATCTCGGCTTCGACGTACTGTCGGTCTTCGGCGATCTCATGTTCCAGCCACCGATCTTTCCGCTGCTCGAGATGGCCCGTGCGACCCGGCGGCTCCGCCTCGGTGCCGCGTGCTGGAACCCGTACTCGATGCATCCCTACGAGATCGCCGGCCAGGTCGCGGCCCTGGACCTGGCCTCGTCCGGCCGGGCCTACCTCGGACTGGCCCGCGGCACCTGGCTGGGCGACATCGGTATCGGTCAGCCTCGCCCGCTGGCTCATCTGCGGGACTCCGCCGGGCTGATCCGCGCACTGCTCTCCGGAACGCGGGACGGCTACCAGGGCGAGGTCTTCCAGCTCGCCCCGGAAGCGCACTTGCGTTATGTCCCCTTCCGTCCCGAGGTCCCGCTGCTGATCGGGACCTGGGGTGCGCAGACCGCCGCGCTGGCCGGCCGGATCGCCCACGAAGTAAAGATCGGAGGAACCGCCAATCCCGCGATGATCGACGTGATGCGCCACCGCATCGGCGCAGGGCCGGTCTCGGCGGACCAGGTGGGCATCGTGGTCGGAGCGGTGACGGTCGTCGACGAGGACGGCGCGCGCGCCAGGTCCCTGGCGCGCATCGAGGTCGCCATGTACCTCGCCGTGGTGGCCGAACTCGATCCCACCATCGAGGTGCCCACCGACCTGCTCGCCCGGGTGAAGGAACGGCTCGCTCAAGGAGACCGCAGCGGTGCGGGCGCGCTCATCCCCGGTGACCTGCTGGACCTGTTCGCGTTCTCCGGAACCCCCGAGTATGTGGCGACTCAGGCCCAGCGGCTCATCGACGCCGGTGCGAGCCGCGTCGAATTCGGCACGCCGCACGGACTGAGCGCCGACCACGGCATCGACCTGCTCGGAAAGCGCGTCCTTCCCCTGCTCGACCTCGAACCGTCCTGGTGAGCGCCGCGACGACGCAGGACCCTGGGCCGACGGCCAGGCCATGTTGTTCGCGCCGACGAATTCGGCCCGTCGTTTGTTGGACCGTCACGACGAGGCGGCGGAGCGTCACGGCGGGTTCAATGCGGCGGAAGGGCGTCTCCCACGGATCCCCGTCCGGACGACGTTCTCGGGACACGCCCAGCCCCCTCCCGAAGGAGTCGCGATGGATCCCGGTCGCACGCCACGGTCCCGGCACGGACTGCTCGTCCTCCTCCCACTCGTTCCGACGCTGGCGCTGCTCAGCGCGGTCTGGCTGCCCTTCGTCAACACGCCGCGGCTGTGGCTGGGCATGCCGCGCCTGTTCGTCTGGTGCAGCGCGTGGGTGCTGCTGATCACTCCGGCGCTCGCGGTGGTCGAGTGGGGGCGCCCGCACGCCGATGACCCGGAGGAACGGTCATGACCAGTACGCTCGCCGTCACCGTCGCGGGCCTCTGCCTGCTCGCCGCCCTGGGCTTCCTCGGCCGCCGCGGCCGTACGATCGACCTCGCCGAATGGACGGTGGGCGGCCGGAACTTCGGCGGCTTCACCATGTGGTTCCTGCAGGCCGGAGAGTCCTTCACCACCTTCACGTTCCTCGGCGTCGCCGGGGCCGCCTTCGCCACCGGCGCCGCCGCGACGTACGCGATCCTCTACATCCCGCTCGCGTTCATCGGCCAGTACTTCTTCGCGCCCGTCCTGTGGCGGCTCGGCCGCCGGCACGGGTACCTGACGCAGGCGGACTTCTTCGCCGAGCGCTACTCGAGCCCGATGTTCGGCCGCATCGTCGCGGTGCTCGGGCTCGTCTTCCTGCTGCCGTACCTCCAGCTCCAGCTCACCGGCCTCGGCCTGGCGGTGCGCCTGGTGACGGGCAGCACGTCCTCGGCGAACCTCAGCATGGTGATCGCCACCGTCCTGATGGTCGCCTTCGTGCTGTGGTCGGGCATCCGCGGCATCGCCAACACCGCCTACCTGAAGGACCTGCTGATGATCGGGGCGCTGGCGGTCCTCGTCATCGCCGTCCCGGTGCATTACGCGGGCGGCGTCGGAAGCATGTTCCACAAGATCCAGGCGCACAACGCGCAGCTGCTCACCGTGCACTCCGGTGCGTACGACCGCACCTGGTGGCTGACCAGCGTGCTGATCTCGACGATCGCGGCGGTCTTCCTCACCTCGCCCCACCACTGGGCGCCGATGCTGTCCGCCCGCGGCCCGCGCGTCATCCGCCGGAACGCGGTCTTCCTGCCGCTGTACCAGATCGCGATCATCCTGCCGGTCATCGTCGGCTTCGCCGGCCTGCTGGTGCTGTCGCCGAAGACCAAGAGCAACGGGGTGCTCCTCACCCTCGCCGACGGCGCCCTGCCCGGCTGGGCGACCGGTCTGATCGTCCTCGCGGCGGCGAGCTCGGCGATCGTCCCGGCCGCCGCGATGTGCGTCGCGCTGTCGTCGCTGGTGGCGAACAACCTCGTACGGCTCCGCACCGAACGCGCCAAGATCCTGCTCAACCACACGGTGGTGGTCCTGGCGGCCGGCGTCGCGCTGGTCCTCGGCATCTCGCGCCCGGACCTGCTCGCCAACCTGCAGTTGCTCACCGTCAGCGGCTTCGCCCAGCTGATCCCGGCCATGATCGCGGCCGTCGGCCGGCGGCGGCTCCTCTCCCTGCCCGCGGCGCTGCTCGGCCTGGCGGCGGGCGAGACACTGGTCGTGTGGGCGACGCTCACCGACACCGACCTCGCGCACATCAACGCCGGGATCGCCGGGCTGGCGGTGAACGTCGCGGTCGCGGCCGTGGCCGAGCTCGCCGTCCGCGCCGTCGCCCGCCCGATGATCGTTGAGGAGAGTCAGTGACCGAGCTGCACTACCTGACCGCGCTGGAGCTCCGGCGGTTGCTCGACCGCCGGGAGGTCTCCGCCCGCGAGGTCGTCACCGCGCACCTCGAGCGGATCGAGCGGGTGAACCCGGCCGTCAACGCGATCGTGACGCTGGTCGCCGACCGGGCGCTGGACGACGCCGCGGCGGCCGACGCGCGGACGGCCGCCGGCGAGCAGACCGGACCGCTGCACGGCCTGCCCGTGGCGCACAAGGACATCCACGAGACCGCGGGCATCCGGACGACGTACGGCTCGCCGCTGCGCGCGGACCACGTGCCCGAACGGGACGACCTCGTGGTCGAGCGGATCCGCGCGGCCGGCGCGATCACCATCGGCAAGACGAACGTGCCTGAGTTCGCGGCCGGTTCGCACACCTTCAACCCGCTGTTCGGGGCCACCCGCAACCCGTACGACCTGGGCAGGTCGGCGGGCGGCAGCAGCGGAGGGGCGGCCGCGGCGCTCGCCGCCGGCATGCACCCGCTGTGCGACGGCAGCGACACCGGCGGATCGCTGCGCAACCCGGCGTCGTTCAACAACGTCGTGGGCTTCCGGCCATCGCCGGGACGCGTGCCGAACTGGCCCGCCCCCATGAGCTGGACGACGATGAACGTCAAAGGCCCGATGGCCCGTACGGTGGCCGACGCAGCGCTCCTGCTGTCGGCGATCGCCGGCCCGGACCCGCGCTCACCCATGGCCTTGGAGGTCCCGGGCGCCCGCTTCGCCATGCCCCTCGACCGCGACCTGCGCGGCCTGCGCGTCGCCTGGTCACCCGACCTCGGCGGTACGGTGCCGGTCGAGCCGGAGGTGGCCCAGGTCGTCGAGGCGGCGGCGAAGACGTTCGCCGCCGTGGGTTGCGTCGTCGAGCGCGCCTGCCCGGACTTCTCGGGCGCGGAAGAGGTCTTCCGCACTCTGCGGGCGTGGCAGTTCGAGGTGATGTTCGGCCCCATCCTGGACACCCGGCCGGAGGCGCTGAAGGACAGCATCCGCTGGAACGCCCAGGTCGGCCGCGCCCTCAGCGGCCCCGACGTGGCCCGTGCCGAGGTCCTGCACACCGAGCTGTTCCACCGCACGCGCGTGTTCTTCGAGGCGTACGACATCCTGCTGCTCCCGGTCAGCCAGGTCGCGCCGTTCCCCATCGACCTCGAATACCCGACCGAGATCGCCGGCGTACGGATGGAGACGTACCTCGACTGGATGCGCTCGGCCTACTTCGTCAGCGCCACCGGCTCGCCGGCCCTGTCCGTGCCGGGCGGCTTCACCCCCGGCGGCCTCCCGGTCGGCGTACAGATCGTCGGCCCACACCGCGCCGACTTCGCCGTCCTCCAGGCCGGACACGCCTTCGAACAGGAGACCCGACACGGCCTCCGCCGCCCGCCTCTCACCGAGCGTGGCGGGCGTTCCGGATCTTGAATAGTCGCTCGGGATGAGGGCGGAAAGCCGCCAGCCGCTACGCCGACGCCCGTCTACGGTCGCGGTATGTCTCAGCAGAGCCGCGCCATCGTCCAGGATGCGTGGAAGGCGTTCGCCAGTCACGACGCCGACCGAATCGCCGCGGTCTTCACCGAGGACGCCGAGTGGCTCGCGCCACCGGGGAACGCTACCGCCGTCGCGCTGGGAGGTCCCAGCCATCTGGTCGGCAGGAAGGAGATCGTGCGGTTCCTCGCCGAAGACTTCCTCCGTTTCTTCGTGCGAGACGTCACCGTCACCTTCCACGGGATCTATGCCGACGGCGAGCGAGTGATCGTGGAGGAGACCATGACGGCGACGCTGGCCAACGGCAACCACTACGCCAACGACTACTGCTTCGTCTTCGAACTCCGGGACGGTCTGATCCACCGGGTCCGCGAGTACATGGACACGGCGCGCGGACACCGCATGGTCTTCGGCGAGGCTGAGGCTCGGTACGACGGGTCGGCCTGAAGGCGTCTAAGTTCATGGCCTTCGGTAGCACCCTGGCTACTGAATCGGGTTAGCCTGCCATTCTGTATTCGCCGGCCGCTACCGATCAGCCGGGGGCAAGGAGCACAGATGGGCGGGAGCGATCCGCACATTCACGTTCAACTGAACGTGATCCACGCCGACGCGGCCGTCCGCCACATGATGGCGTCCACCTTCGGCCTCGCCGGCGACCTACCCAGCGTCGTCACCACCGGATGCGAGCAGAAGGTGCCGTACGCGATGACCTCTCCACGCCCGGAGAGCGTCACCTGTCTGCCCTGCCGCGAACACGCGCACCGACAGCACCTCCGCTTCGCCGAAGAGATCGAGCGTCTGGGCAGCATGCCGGGAGCGACCATCACCAGCGGCCAGGCCGCCCTGGCCGCAGAACGGCACCGCGAGCTCGCGAAGAGGTTCGCCGACACAGATCACTGACCTTGGAACCGGCCGGAGAGCCGACGACACGGCCCTGTTTTCGCAGTACGCAGGATGACGCCATAGGCTTCGGCCCGGCCAGTGAGGCGAGGTGAGCAGCGTGAAAGAGCGGTTGCGGAAGCTGTACGCGAACGGGCGGGAGTTCGTATGGACGGGCCAGATCTGTCACGTGGCCGGTGAACGCGACTGCCACAGGTGCATTCGCGTGCGCGTCTGGGGCGCTGGGAAGAACAGCCGTGCGCTCCAGGCGGACCTGTTGTCAAAGGCGGTCTTGCCGTGGGGGTGCGCGACCGATTCCAGCTATCCGACCCCGAAGGACGTGCGTACGGTCATCGACTATGCCTTGGCGCACGGTTGGGATCCGCAGCTCATCGGTGGAACATTCTTCCTGAGCGAGAGTGAGCACGCCTCCGCGTTCGAACTGGCCGACTTCCTGCTCACCGATCGCCTTCAGGACGAAGGCGCGCCGGACCCGACCACGCGGGTGTTCCGCGCCTTCGACGAAAACCCGATACCGCTGGTCCCGGCTCCGCCGGTGCAGCCCTCGCCCGAAGACTGACCGCCATAGCGCTCCTGCCAGGTCATCCCGTCCGCCGGGGACTCGGCCCGGCCGCGTCGCTCAGTGACGCTGGTGACCCGTCCGATGTGTCAGGCAAGCTCCGTACGGGCTACGTCGAGGAAGTTGGTTTTAGGTCCTTCTAGGTAGTCCCACATTGATACGTCGGCCGGTTCTTCCCATAGGACATCATTGGTCGCCTTGACGTATCGGCGTGCCTGCTCGTGGAGCGTCGGCGTGAACAGGATATGGATGACGCGTTCGCAGGCCCAGAGATCGTCCATGACGTTCTTGGCAGCCGTCACCCACTCGGAGCTGCCGTCACGGTCCTCAGCCAAGCGCTCTGCTCGCTGGGAGATCTGGATGAATTGGCGCAGGAGGTCCAGTTGCTCCGCTCGGCGCGCCTCGGCCAGCGCTTTCGTCTGCCGCTTGTCCTCATTGCGGTTGGCCTGCCGTTGGGTGGTGAGCTGGGTCAGATAGGACAGGCCTCCGCCCAGTACGACCCCGATCATGGATGCCACTGACACCCACATCTGTGCCTGCATATCGGATATCTATCAGGAATCACCTGACACCGGCTCCCACGAACGGCACCCGGTGAACGGCGGCAAGGTGTGCCTGCGCGATGACCCGAGCAGATGAGCGGCCAGCCGACACGGCGGCAGCAGGGATGACCCGGGTGACCGGATCGGGAAGGCGACCGACCCGAGGGGATCGGATCGGGAAGGCGACCGACCTGAGGGGATCGGCATCGATGACTGTGCCGGGGCGGTGACATTCGTACTGATCGACCGTGGATCGATGGATCTGCCGGGTGACCCTGCGTTCCAGCGAAGCTTGCATCACTGAAGCAAGCCGAGCGAAGGAACGTAAATGGCGCAGATCACCTCCCCCGTCACGGCCGGCCGGTCCGGTGAGAAGGACGCCGCCCCGGAGTCGCGCCCGCAGTCCAACGGCGGGGAGTTGCTGGGCAACCTCAAGCCGCTGGTCGTGGACGTCGCTCTCCCGGTGGGTTCGTACTACCTGCTGCACAAGGGCCTGGGCGTCGATCTGGTCACCTCGCTCGCGCTCAGCAGCGTCGTCCCGGCGGTGCGCACGATCGCCGACGCCGTTCGCCACCGGACCTTCAACGGGCTGGCGGGCCTGATGCTGCTCGTCAACGTGGCCGGGATCGCGCTCAGCTTCGTCACCGGTGATGCCCGCCTGATGGTGGCCAAGGATTCGGGTGTCAGCAGCGTGATCGGCCTGAGCATCATCGTGATGGCTCTGCGCGGCCGGTTCTTGATGTCGGCCGGTCTCAAGCCCTTCATGACCAAGGGGGACGCAGCGAAGATCGCCGCGTGGGACCGGTTGTCCGCCGAATCGGCGGTGTTCGGCCGGCTCGAGCGCCGCTTCAGCCTCGTCTGGGGCGGTGCCCTGCTGGGCGAATGCGTCGCCCGTCTGATCGGTGCTTTCACCCTGCCCATCGCCACGATGGCCTGGCTGTCCAGCGTGATACTGATCGCCGCGATCGCCGTCGGTATCGCCGTCGGCGCGGTCGCCACCCGGCCGATCGAGAAGATGATCGAGGCCGAGGCCGAGGCCGTCGCCTGACCCGCCGATCCCACGAGATGCGGATCATTGCCGATGATCGGGCACGGCGCACCGTCAGTTCAACGAACCTCAGCGGCCGCCGCTCGTACGAAGTCTCTGACCCGTTCCTCTGTCCGCTCGCCGTGCTCCATCAACTCGGTTGCGTCTTTGGCACGGTGGATGTCTGCCACGGCATCGAGGGACTGGTTGGCGAGCTCGATCAGCCGGGGCTCCTCGGCCAGAAGCTGTACGCGGTATCTCGCCCGCAACGCCAGCGAGCGGAGACGCCCTTGCTCGACCTCGAATGGTTCCGGAAGAGGGTGGGTGAGTTCCCCGTGGCGGTGCAGCCATACCTGCAACTCTTCATGCCGGTACTCCATGACCGCCTCGGCGAACATGCTGTACGCCGACACACGTTCCTGCCGCAGCCGCTCATCTCGCGCGAACTGCTCGGCACGCCCCGCGGTTCGTCGCTGGAAGAAATAAGTCAGAGCAGAGCCGAGCAGAGTCCCGGCCACCGCGACCAGACTCGTTAGCGCACCACCCATGCCGACAGTGGATCACATCCATCTCACACGAGCGGTCCGCATTCCCCGTTTTCCGTCCAGGCGAGCCCAATCGCTGCCCACCTGGTCATCCTGTCCGCCTTAGTCCCATCCGCACGGGGAGCGGGACGGGCCGATGCTGCCTGACGGTCAGGGGCCCGCAACCGGCGCTGGAGAAACGTGCAATGCGGCGCTCAGAGCTCGATGCGGGGACTTCGACCATTGATACCGAGGTCGTGGCGGACGGCCTGCCGTAGCTCGTCGAGGCTGTCGCCATAGGCCATGAGCGCCGGCTCGTACTGGGCCAACTGCTCACCTTGACCGATGCGGTCCCGGAGCGTTCGCAGGCTCCGGTAGGCGTTGTCCGCCGCCGTGATGACAGGTTCGGGGGCCAGGAGGATGACGTGCTCCCGGGCCTGGGTGATCCGGGCGGAACGGAATGCGACGCGGGCTGCAGACTTGCGGGTGAGGTCTGGTGCGTGCTCGCCGAGCGAGACGGCACGCAGTGCCTCGTTCGCGTCGTGGAGAGCCGCCAGATATTGGACGTAGACGTCTCGCCGGGCGCTGAGCGATTGTCCGGTGTGCTCCCGTCCTGCGCGCAGGTGTTCGGTCAACAGTCCTGAGCCTAGGCCGATGACAGCACCGACGACGGTGGACAGTACCGGGATCCAGGACATGTCAGACGAGCTTACGGAGCGACGAGACGAGGGAGAACGGTTCGAAATCGGGGAAGCAGAGCCAGAATCGTCCGGTTCCGGACTGTCCGGCGCACTGACCTGTACGGACATATATCCGCAAGTGACCGCTGTTGCCCTTTGATCACCGGGTTAATGGCCTGCCAATGGCCCGGCCTGCGGTCTCGGCTGTCGGCCTGGGCCCAGGCGGCGTGGGCAGCGTCGCCGGGCAGCGGTGCCGAAATCCTGTTATGGTCACCCAGGGTATTTCCCAGGGCACAGGGGGAAAAGTGGCCACGAGCATCAAAAGTCTGCTGATTGTCGCGTCGCTAGGCATTCTGTCGGTGGGGGCCGCGGGCTGCAAGGATGGCGACACCGCCGCCGGACCCTCGACTCCGCCCGGGTCGGCGACCGCGAGCGGGGGCGCGAGCAGCACCCCGGCCGCCCCGCCATCCCCCAGCGCGAGCCCGTCCGCCACGCCGGCCGCGAGTCACAAGGTAGGCGACTCGACGGTGGTCCTGATCGACCCCAACGGCAAGAAGTACACCCGCCACGAGATGGTCAAGAAGTCGGCCGGAATGGTCATGTTCTTTGGGAAGAATCACCTTCCCTCCGACTTCTGCGCGAGGTCCTACCGTGATGCTGTCAAAGGCGGGGGCAAGTTCCCCGCCGGCAAGGGTGCCTACATGGACGCATGCCAGGAGGGCGTGGACGTAGCAAGCTGACCGCCTCACCCCGGCATCGGCGATTGCGGCGGAATTCCACGAATCCAGCGACCGACCAGCGATGAGCGCGCCCGACCTCGATTACACGATCCGCCGCCGCGCGTACTGCTCGAACAAGTGCCGGCAAGCCGCCTACCGGGAACGACGACGTCGGCCCGTACGCCCACGACCGCGATCAGGGCTTTGCCTGAGGCGTCGGCAGAGGGAAGAACCCGGCTTCCACCTCGACCATTGACAACCTTGCGGCAGGCGCGGTGCTGGGCCGTCCCCGAGCCTGAGTGCCTCCGCCGGAGGCAGAAGCGCCGACGCTCGATTAACCGTTGTAGATCACGCTGACTGATAAGCGATCTCAAATTCCAACAGAGCCGTACCTCGGCTTCGCCGACTCGCTCGGCGAATCTCCGTTCAAGCTCCGGACCGGCGCCCACGCCGCACGTCCGTAGGGCGTACCGAAAATACGCGCGTTTGCAACGCGATCGGCTCTTCTGTCCCGAGGATGCTCAGCCACCCGGGTCTTAAATCCAAAGCCTTGGACGATGCCGATGCTGGACAGCCGGATCAGGCTGCTCGCGGCCGGCAGGCTATGGGGAGTGGGCCGGGAGGGGGGACCTGCCCCCTCCCGGCAATTGATTGCCGCAATGGACGACGGGACTGGAATCCGTCTTGTTCGGCCTAGGCGTCCTCGATGATTTCCGCGAATGCGATCAGAAACCCTCCGGTGGCGTGCTCGCGGGTAGCGGCGACGAGGGGACCCGCCTCTGCGGCCGCGGCGCTGGCCGCCGCGTAGTCGGCGAAGTACAGGTCCAACAGTCGGTACGCCGGAGTCGGGCTGCCGTCCTCCTTGGGCCAGACCTTCGACGCCTGCAGCCGAGTCAGGCCGGGGAGCTTGCGCGCCAGCTCGAGCTGCTCGGAGTAAGCTGCTTCGAAGGCGTCCAGGTCGGTGGGGTTGGAATAGACGAAGCTGATTTTGGTCGGCTTGTCTTGCTCCGTCATTGATAATCTCCTGGTTGTTAGTCTCGGTTGATGCAAGCGAGCAGACCCAGACTTGGGCGATGATGTCGGGCGAACTTCCGCTAGCGCAGCTGCTTCTCCGATAGAAGAAGTTGGCACATGCCAGAGCGCCCTACGTGGCCCTAAGTCCTTCCGTTTGTTGGTCCCACTCACTGTTGGTCGATCGTAGTTAGAGGAATGGGTAGCGACCATGACCGCTCCGCCGGGAAATTTTGCTGATCGTCCAGCGACGTCAGCCGATTTGCTCGGAACGCCGCATGACTTTGCCGATCCACCAGCGCTTGAGGATGCCGCGCTCGGCCTCGACGCAGATAGTCAGTCGCACGATTTGCTCTCGGAGCTGCTCCGGAGGGTCCGTCTGAGCGGAGAACGGATCGTCGCGTACGCTCCGCCACGGACTTTCTCGATCGGCTTCGCCGATATCGGCAGCCTGCACATCATCGAAGAGGGCGAACTCGTGCTTCGGGTCGACGGAGACCCGCGCGTCGAGCACCTGAGCCGCGGCGATGTCGTCCTGCTCCCGCGCGGCGACTCGCACCACATCAGCGACGCAGGCAAGCGCGCACAAGCGATCGTGCGTTCCGGCGCAGCCGAGAACGACGCACGCGAGCCGGCACGCTGGCTCTGCGGAACATTCACGATCGGCGACCCGCAGGCGAGCCACCTGCTCGGGAGCCTCCCGGCCGTGATCATCCTGCGCGACGCCCCCGGCCCAGTGCTCGAAGGGATCGAAGTCGCCCGCAGGATGCTCGTAATCGAGATGCAATCGCCCTCTCAAGGGTCGGCGGTGATGGTCGCCCGCATCCTCGATCTGATCTTCATCCAGATCATGCGCGCCTGGGCCGCCGGCACGGACGCCGAACCGAACTGGCTGGCCGGTGCGTTCGACCCGCAGATCGGTCTGGCCTTGAGCGTTATCCACCGAGACCCCGGCCGCGACTGGGCAGTCGAGGAACTGGCCCGAGCGTGCAACCTTTCCCGGTCGGCGTTCGCTGCGCGATTCGTCGCTCGCGTTGGGATGCCGCCGGCCACCTATCTCGCGCACGTACGCCTGGACACCGCCACCGACCTGCTGCGCGGCACCTCCCTTCCGGTCGCGCTCATCGCGCAGAGGGTTGGCTACACGTCGGAGGCGGCATTCAGCCGCGCGTTCAAGAACCGCTACGGCACGCCACCAACTCGCTGGCGACGAGACCTACGAGGTCTCTGATGACCCGCGACACCTTCGGGGCCGAGGCCGCGTGCCCGGCCCGCGTCTGATCGTGTCTCGGTCGATCGGCGACAGCTCATCTGCTCGCGGCCGTGCCGCCGCCAGTTTCACCACTCTCCCGGCAAGGATCACTCGTGAATGAGGACGAAAGCCTGCGTCGTTACGGCCTGCGGCCATCTGCAGAAGATCTTCAGCAGGTCCGGGAGCTGCTGAAGACTCACGCAACGCTAGAGCGTCAGCGCCAAGGCGACGGTGACACCGAACTGATGAAGCTCAGCTGCGTGCAGTTGTTCATGGTCGGCGACCTGGGCGATGTGCTGACCATCTGGCAGGCCAAGACGTCGGGTTGGGACGCCCACTGCTCGATCGATGTTCAGTTGCTCTGCGGCGCCGGACTTGAGGAGACCAAGGCATACCTGGCGGCCATGGACCCCGGAGATGCCTCAGCAGCGCTTGACCACCTGACCGCATGCGAAGCAGCCGGCGACTTCACAGACTTCTCCGTACAGACGCAGACACGCTGGTACGCGGAGTACTACCAACTGCCCTGAGGGGCGCTTTGCCGAGCAGCCGACGCGTCCGCTCAGTGTCCTGGCCTGGGGCTTCGTCGTGTGGAGCGGGTGACGGGAATCGGACCCGCGCTACCAGCTTGGGAAGCGTACGGATCTTGGCCGTTCTGGGAGCTGACCTGCTCGGTCACGTGGTCGCGGGTGCCCGCTGTTGCCCTTTGTTCACCGTGGCTAATGGCACGGGCCAGATGCGACCTAAGTGAGCGGAGGTCATCGTGATCCGAGGGCTTGATCCCGAACGCGCGGCGAGGCTGGCTCCATTGATGTCGGAGTGCCAGCGGGTGTTGGTCCAAGACGGCATGGAGGCTGTGCAGCGGTTGTTGGCTATGCGGCAGGTCGACGTGATGGACTCGATCATCGTGACCCTCGACTTGGTGGAGGCCGGACCTGGCGCTGTGGGGCGGGCCAAGGAGATGGTCCTGTTGAGTCGGGCTCGGGCTACGCAGCTTGAACGTCACGATGAATGGGTGTCTGGCCTTCTGAACGCGGTTAAACAGAGCGAGGACGCCGACCCGGTGTGATGCGCCCTGCCTGGTCATCCCGTCTGCCGTCGGCCCACCCTCCGGGGAGCGGGGCAGGCCCCAGGGGTGAAGGTGGAGCGCCCCACTGGACGAGCGACCTTCGCCCCTGGGGCCTGGTCTCCTCGGCTTGTCCTGGGGCGACGGTAGGCGGGATGACCAGGCTTCCACCTCAACCACCGACCAACCTGTGTCCGGTGTGGCTCCCGGAGCCGGAAGCGCCCCCGCCGGAGGCGGTCTTGTCTAGAGGTGGATGACGTCTTCGCGGCACTGGGGGTCGGTGGCGGTGCCATAGCGGACGATTGCGTAGGCCGGCCTGATGGTGGAGTCTCGGAGGGCGGGCTCCATTGCAGCGAAGAGGTCGCCTGCGTGAGGACCGTAGGCGTAGAGCACGGCTTCGCCTCCGCCGAACTCGTTGCCGTCGAGCTCTCCGGCATCTGCGTAATCGATGGCGGCGGCCAGTGTTTGCTCAAGGGCGCGGATGGCAGCGCGTTCATCCTCGGACCCATACCTGTCGTCACCGAGCTTGAGATGGACGATGACTGCGTGTTCGTCGGCCATGAGGCTCCCTTGATCTTGGCTCGCTTCGCCGATGATGTTGCCGGACTTGGACGGGCGTGGCGGCATCGCGCGGTGAGCCGGCCGATCGGCACGGTCGAGGGACCGGCGCCCACGCCACACGCCCGTAGGGCGTGCCGGAGCGGGCGGCCTGCGGCGGCGCTTGCCCCGCCGCCTTGACGAAAACGGCCCCATCAAGATCAAAGCCCAGGTTGGGGATCATGTCCCTGGTCTGGGCTTTCTTCGTCGGAGCGGGTGACGGGAATCGAACCCGCGCTACCAGCTTGGGAAGTCGCTTCCGTTGATCGTTGATCACCTGCAGAACGGCTGACCTGCGTGTTCCCGGCGTTCTCCCCGTGAGCGACCGTACGTGACCATGATCGTCCGCTCTAACGGGCACGCAACGGGCACGCGTGAGCAGGATGCCGTATCGGTCATGACGGTCATTTGACGGTGGGTATCAGTACGATCCGCGCAACGGTGGTCCTCTGAGGCGTCGATGGGAGCAAATGGCGTGGGCGTGCTGTTCGACTACTTCCGGGCACCCGATAGGGAGGCGGCGCTTCGGCTGCTTGATCAGGGTGATGATGTACCACGTGGCCCGGCGACCATCGGTGCGGGCGTGGATGCGTTGGATGCGAAAGGTATCGATCCTGTCGTCATCCTCGGCCAACTGGTCGGACTGATACTCGCTGTGCCGTGGAGCATCGATCTGGTCGAGACCGTTGGCGTGTGGCCGCCGGAGGAGACGAAGCCACAGTCACGGGAAGAGATCGAGCGGCTGCCCGAAGAGTCTCCATGGAACACCGGCCCTTGGCTGGAAGAACTCGGTGATCGGATCCGTGACGCGCTCGCCGACGTCGATGACTCCACACTGCCCTCGGTCGCCGATGAATGGGCCCGTATCGAGGAGTTCAGCGGTCATATGGACGCGGCACACGCCCTGGACATCATTGAGGGCTTTGTGGCTCTGGCCCGTCGCGCTCGCCAGGCAGACGACCAGCTCTACTGCTGGATGTGCCTGTGAGCTAAGACAGGTCAATACGACGCTTGAGACCCCGAGCGCATAACCGATCCCCACTTGAATTGCGCACCCGGCTCCGGATGGCGGTAACGCACCTCGGCCTGATCCGGGGCGTGACCTGCGGCGCGAGGTAGTCCGGTGGGGGAGTGCCGGACTCTCGAATACGCGGATAGTACGCGGGGCGGCCTCGGGCCATGTCGACGGCGTGCCCACGCCACATCACCGCCCGCCGGGTCATCCCCTCTGCCTTCGTCCCACCCCGGAGGGGAAGCGGGCCATGCCCCACGGGTCGAGGTGGAGCGCCCCACGGACGAACGACCTCGACCCGTGGGGCATGGCCCGCTGGGCTTTGCCTGGGACGGAGGCAGAGGGGACGATCCGCCTTCCACACCAGCCACCGACCACCGTGCGCCGCGTGCGGCCCAAACTCCATCCCCGAGCCTGAGGCCCCCGCCGGAGGCATGTGGCGGCCGCGCCCAGCTCTAGCCTCGACCATCGCGATTGGACGGCCAGTCCTCCATGGCTGTGACGATCTCAGCCAGGCGGATCTCGAAGGCCGCAGCTTCGACCTCGCCGCTTCTGAACCTCCTCCAGAGGTCAACGAGTCGCTCTTCCCACTCGCCGAACTCGATGACCTTGTCGGCGAGCGTGAGACCGTCGAGGGACGGCTTCCCAACCTCCAGCATCCATCGAGTTGCAGCCGCGCCAGCCGTGATGCCACGCCCCGCCAGTTCGACCACTCTGAACGGCACTCTGGGATGGGATGCCACGCCAAGGAACACGTCCAGCGACACCGAGTTCCGTGGTGGCGACCCCAGCGCCTGGCCATCGGATGGCACGTCCTGTTCCGCCATGCGCCAACCCTTCCCGTACCCGATCAACGATCCGCGCTGGGCCATTAGACAGCATCCCGTGATCCGGAGAGCGGGGCTGCCGTCCAATCGCCGAAGGCGACCCGACGGGCGAACGAAGTGAGTTGGCCGGCGGCCCTGCGGCCGTCCCGTGGCGAAGGTCAGGGGCCGATGGCTGGAGAGAATCCGCGGTTGGGTCTTCGTCCGGTGGGCCGCTCGTGAAGGGCGCGCCGAAATCCGAGACCAGCACGCGCAAGGTCGCGATCCCCGATCTGATCATCCCGGACCTTCGTCGGCACCTGGAGGAGTACGCCGCGCCGGGTCCGGATGGCTTCGTGTTCGTCGGCGTCAGGGGCAACCAACTGCGCCGCAGCAACTTCACGGATCCGTGGAGGCGGGCACTTGACGCGGCGGGCGGCCTGCCTGAAGGCATCCACCTTCATGACCTGCGGCATACCGGCAACACCTTCGCCGCCGAGTCAGGCGCGTCGCTGGCCGAGCTGATGAGCCGGATGGGCCACTCCTCGACCAGGGCGGCGCGGATCTACCTCCACGCTCGGCAGGAGCGAGACAAGGAGATCGCCGCGACGCTGGGCAAGATGGTCCGGCGCGAGCTCAAGCGCTCCCAGAAGCCGCAGAAGTCCGGTGACGCGGGCGGCGGGAAGCCTGACGAGCGATCGGGCACGCAACGGGCACGGAAGCGACGAAAGGCCTCTTGACGAGAGAAGCCCCAGCGTCCGGGATTCGTGTCCTGGCCTGGGGCTTCGTCGCGTGGAGCGGGTGACGGGAATCGAACCCGCGCTACCAGCTTGGGAAGCTGGAGTTCTGCCATTGAACTACACCCGCATCGGTCGCCTTCTCAGGAGACCGCCCGCACATGCTACCGGAACCCCCGCCCTTCGCGCTCAGGGCTTCCGGCTCCCGGCCGGATCACGCGGGCGGACGAGCCCGGACGCACGCAAAGTCCCCGTCCGGCGCAGGTCCTTGCAGGAAACCGAAGATCGTGGAGCCACTTTGTGTGCGATCGGAGCCGGCTCGCGCGATCAGCCGGCGATCAGTGGCCGACCGCTCGCCGTGGCTCCTAGGCGAGGGGAGGTCCTGGTTGATCCGATCCGGCGTTTACGTGTCGGGGTGATTACCCGGTACTTTCTTGTCGTGCTGCTCTCCGATCGTGATCTCAAGGCCGAGATCGAGTCCGGGCGGATGAAGATCGATCCGTACGACCCCGGCATGGTTCAGCCGTCGAGTATCGACGTGCGTCTCGACCGCTACTTCCGGGTGTTCGAGAACCACAAGTATCCGCACATCGATCCGGCCGTGGAGCAGCCCGACCTCACCCGGCTCGTCGACGTGGAGTCGGATCAGCCGTTCATCCTGCACCCGGGGGAGTTCGTGCTGGCCTCGACGTACGAGGTGTTCGGGCTGCCCGATGATCTCGCCGCCCGCCTCGAGGGCAAGTCGAGTCTGGGTCGACTCGGGCTGCTGACGCACTCGACCGCCGGGTGGATCGACCCCGGCTTCTGTGGGCATGTGACGTTGGAGCTGTCCAACGTCGCGACGCTGCCGATCAAGCTGTGGCCCGGCATGAAGATCGGTCAGATGTGCCTGTTCCGGACGAGTTCTCCGGTCGAGGAGCCGTACGGGTCCAAGCGGCATGGGTCGCGTTATCAGGATCAGCGTGGCCCGACGCCGTCGCGGTCCTATCTCAACTTTCACCGCACGCGTATCTGATGGGCGGCGTGTCGGCCAGGCGGCTGCGTAAGGTGCCGGCGGTGGTGTTGCCACGGTCGCCGGAGCCGGAGCGGTTGCTCTCCGCGGTCCGGCTGTTCGATCCGGAGGCCGCGCCGGTCGACGGCGGGATCAGCTTCGGGGCGGGCGTACGGCTGGCCGGGCCGCATCCGGTGACTCCGGACCTGGCCGCCAAGAGCAACCTTCCGCAGGGCCAGGCGTTCGTGGCCAGCGACTCGGGACCGTTCCAAAACTGGCTGGCGCGGGGGCTGGCGCGTCGGTTCGGCGGGTACGCGCATCTGCCGCAGGAGTTCGTCGCCGACGATCCGACGGAGGTCGTCGTGGTGCACACGCCGCGGAAGGTGTCGCCCGGGGAGCTCGCCGCGCGGATCAGCGCCTTCATCCCGGGGCTGGTGCCGGACGGGACGGCGGAGGACGGTTCGCTCTTCCTGACGACGCCGCGTGCGCCGATCAATATCCGCTGTGACGGGCCGGAGGTGCCGAGCCTGCGCTGGCTGCTGCCGCTGGCGCTGGGGCCGATGCGGCGCGAGCCCGGGCTGCACGGGTATCGGTTCGGTATCGCGGGGGAGCGTGACCCTCGGCTCGTACGATCGGCGGCGACGGCCGCGCTCGAGCTGGCGCAAGGGGTCGGTGGCGTCACCACGGACCTGGATCGGTTCCGGGTCTTCGAGCCGGGCGATCCCGGCCTCTATCGCTGAGTAGATCCGCGCGCGTTCCCCGATCTTCCCAGGTCAAACCGATCAATAGCGGATTGTGATCGATCGCACACGAATGTGCATTCCTTTTTGCCTGGCGATAAAGTTCCTTGACGCATGACCCATTCGGTCGGTTGGCGACCACAAGAGTGACGTGCGTCACATCTTGTTCCCCCTGGGTCGTACAGGCGAACCGGCGGTGGGAGCGGGCCGGCGGTTCGCAAACGATTGCCGCGCGGTTCGACGGGGACGCATGACCCTCGGAACGGCGGCGCGGCCGGACCGAAAGGACGATGTGCCCAGAATCCGCGCGCAACATGTGTCAAAGATCTTCGGCCGACGATCAGCCGAAGCCCTCCGAAGAATCCGTCAAGGAGTTGAACCCGACGAGCTCCGCCGTATGGGCGTGACCGCGGCCGTCGCCGACGTCTCGTTCGAGGTCGATGAGGGTGAGATCTTCGTCGTCATGGGGCTCTCGGGCTCCGGCAAGTCCACGCTGATCCGCATGCTGAACGGCCTTCTCGAGCCGACGGACGGCAGCATCGAGATCGACGGGGTCGACATCACCTCCATCGGCGGGAAGGACCTGCGCCGGCTCCGGCAGGAGAAGGTCAGCATGGTCTTCCAGCACTTCGCCCTCTTCCCCCATCGCACCGTCCTGGAGAACGCGGCGTACGGGCTCGAAACTCGGAACGTTCCAAAGCAGGAACGGCTGGCGAAGGCCAAGGAGTTCCTGGACTACGTCGGTCTCGACGGCTGGGAGGATCGCTACCCCGACCAGCTCTCCGGCGGCATGCAGCAGCGTGTGGGGATCGCCCGCGCGCTCGCGGCCGAGACGGACATCCTGCTGATGGACGAGGCGTTCAGCGCCCTCGACCCGCTGATCCGGCGGGAGATGCAGGACCTCCTGCTCGACCTGCAGGGCGAGCTCGGCAAGACGATCGTGTTCATCACCCACGACCTGAACGAGGCGATGCGGCTCGGCGACCGGATCGCCATGCTGCGTAGCGGGCGCGTGATGCAGATCGGTACGGCCGAGGAGATCCTCACCGACCCGGCCAACGACTACGTCGCGCAGTTCGTCGCCGACGTCGACCGTACGCGCGTGCTCACCGCGCGCTCGGTCATGGAGACGCCGATCTCCGTCGTGGAGCCGAGCGGCGGTCCCCGCGCGGCCGTGCGCGTAATGCGGGAGCAGCAGGCGTCGTTCACGTTCGTCGTGGCGAAGGACCGGCGGCTGGTGGGCGTGGTGTTCGCCGAGCCGGCGGCCAAGGCCGTACGGGAGGGCCGCAACACCCTCGACGGCATCGTCGAGAAGGGTTACCACGCGGTCGACCCCGACACCGCCGTGGCCGACCTGTTCACGCTGTCGGCGGAGAGTCCGCTGCCCGTTCCTGTCACCGACGGGAACGGCAAGCTCCTCGGCGTGATCCCGCGGGTGACGCTGCTCGCTGCGCTGGGCAACCTGAACGGCAACGGCCACACCGAAAGCGGTGACGGCGAGGAGGAGAGCGACACCGCCCCGTCGGAGGTGAACACCGATGCCTAGGATCCCCCTCGGAAACTGGGTCACCGACGCGGTCGACTTCCTGACCAAGCACGGCAAGCCGGTCTTCAGCGCGGTCAGTGACGTCGTCGGCGGTCTCGTGCACGGGCTGAGCCATGTGCTGACCGCGCCGCCGTCGCTGGCGTTGGCCGCGCTGGTGGCGATGCTGTGCTGGTGGCTACGCGGCCTGCTCGCGGGCGTTCTGACGTTCGTCGGGCTGATGGTGATCGACGCGCTCGGCCAGTGGAACGCGGCCATGGAGACGCTCGCGCTGGTGCTGGTCGCGAGCCTCGCCGCCCTCGTCGTCGGCATCCCGCTGGGCATCCTCAGCGCGCGGGTGCCGTCGTTCGGGGCGGTGGCCCGGCCGGTGCTGGACTTCATGCAGACCATGCCGGCGTTCGTGTACCTGATCCCGGCGATCTCGTTCTTCGGGCTCGGGGAGGTGCCGGGCGTCGTCGCGACGATGATCTTCTCGATTCCGCCGGGCGTGCGCCTGACGGAGCTCGGCATCAAGCAGGTCGACAAGGAGATGGTCGAGGCGGCCGAGGCGTTCGGCACGCCGCCGTCGCGGGTCCTCACGCGCGTGCAGTTGCCGCTGGCGCTGCCGACCATCATGACCGGCGTCAACCAGGTCATCATGCTGTCGCTGTCCATGGTCGTCATCGCGGGCATGGTCGGCGCGGAGGGCCTCGGCGCCAACGTCTTCGGCGCGATCACGCAGTACAACCTGGGGGCGGGCGCCGAGTCCGGCCTCGCGGTCGTGCTGCTGGCGATCATCCTGGACCGCATGACGGGCGCTCTCGGGCAGCGTCTGGCGCCGGCCGCGCGGCGGCACGCCGAGCGGGCCATGCAGGGCGGCGTGCTGTCCGTGCTGCGGTACCGGCCGCGTCCGGCGCTGGCCCTGTCCGGCGTGGTCGTCTTCGTGCTGCTCGCCGCCACGCTCGGCGTCGTCGGCTCCGGTGGGAGCGGCGGCAAGGGCAAGCCGATCACCATCGGCTACATCCCGTGGGACGAGGACATCGCCGTCACCCAGCTGTGGAAGTCGCAGCTGGAGAAGAAGGGCTATCAGGTCACTCTCAAGCAGGTCGACGCCGGTCCGCTGTTCGCCGGGCTCGGCCAGGGCGACATCGACCTGTTCCTGGACGCCTGGCTGCCCGCCACGCACGCCGACTACTACAACCGGTACAAGGACAAGATCACCGACATCGGGATCTGGTACAAGAACGCCAGCATGCAGCTGGCCGTCCTGAAGGACGACCCGGCGAACTCCGTCGCCGACCTCAAGGGGCAGAGCGCCCGGTACAAGGGTCGCGTCGTCGGCATCGAGCCGGGCGCCGGCGAGATGAAGATCGTGAAGAACAAGGTGCTGCCCGGGTACGGCCTCGGCGACTACAAGCTCGTCGAGAGCAGCACCGCGGCGATGCTCGCGGAGCTGAACCGCTCGGTCCAGAGCAAGCAGCCGATCGTGGTGACGCTGTGGAAGCCGCACTGGGCGTACACCGGGTTCCCGATCAAGCCGCTGGCCGACCCGCAGAACGCCTTCGGCTCGGCGGAGAAGATCCACGCGCTCGGCCGTCAGGGCTTCGCGAAGGACTTCCCGCAGCTGAACGGCTGGCTGAAGAAGTTCACGATGTCCGACGCCGACCTGTTCCCGCTCGAGGACCTGGTCATGAACAAGTACAAGGACAAGCCCGAGCAGGGCGTCGCCGAGTGGGAGAAGCAGCATCCCGACCTCGTCAAGAAGCTGACGAGCTGATCCGGCCGCCGGGCCCCATCCGAGGGGCCCGGCACCGGTCGTCTCGGCGGCGGCCACCTGATTGACATCGTGATTCTTTCCACAACGGGTGGCCAACCAGGATCAAAGTCGATAGTTTCGGACGACGCGTTACCGACCAATCCGGTTTACGTCGATCCTTGTGGTCTTCGTCACATCGGGGTGGGTACGTCAGGGCGGTGTCATCTCAAATCCCCGCTCCCCCGAGATGGCACCGCCTTTATACGTGGCAAGGGCCCGTCACCGATCGGTGACGGGCCCTTCGCGTACGGCCCTACTCGGCGGCCGCGGAGGCGGGCTCGGCCGGCTCGCCCTTCACCGACTTGATCAGCAGCTGGGCGACGTCGACGACCTCGAGCGACTCCTTCGCGTCGCCGCTGTTCTTCTTCTCGTTGATGGCGTCACCGAGCATGACGAGGCAGAACGGGCAGGCCGTGGAGACGGTGTCCGGGTCCGTCTCGAGGGCCTCTTCGACGCGCTCGGTGTTGATGCGCTTGCCGATGCGCTCTTCCATCCACATCCGCGCGCCGCCGGCGCCGCAGCAGAAGCCCCGCTCCTTGCAGCGGTGCATCTCCTGCGTCTCGACACCGGGCACCTGGGCCATGATGTCGCGCGGCTGGGCGTACACCTTGTTGTGCCGGCCGAGGAAGCACGGGTCGTGGTAGGTGATCTTCTCCTCGATCGGCGTGACCGGCGTGAGCTTGCCGGTCTCGACCAGGTGCGACAGCAGCTGCGTGTGGTGCACGACCTCGTACGTGCCGCCGAGCTGCGGGTACTCGTTGGCGAGCGTGTTGAAGCAGTGCGGGCAGGACGCCACGATCTTCTTGACGCCCGCCTCGTTGAGCGTCTCGACGTTCTGCTGGGCGAGCATCTGGAAGACGAACTCCATGCCCAGGCGGCGGGCCGGGTCACCGGAGCACGCCTCCATCGGGCCGAGCACCGCGAACTTCACGCCCGCGATGTGCAGCAACTCCGCGATGGCCTTGGTGGTCTTCTTCGCCCGGTCCTCGAGTGCGCCGGCGCAGCCCACCCAGAAGAGGTACTCGGTGTCCTCCGGCATCTTCTCCTCGACGACCGGGACCTCGAAGTCCAACTCCTCGATCCAGTCGAGGCGCTTCATTTCGGACATGCCCCAGGGGTTGCCCTTGTTCTCGAGGTTCTTGAGCATCACGCCCGCCTCGGACGGGAAGCTCGACTCGATCATCACCTGGTAGCGGCGCATGTCGACGATGTGGTCGATGTGCTCGATGTCCACCGGGCACTGCTCGACGCAGGCGCCGCAGTTGGTGCAGGACCACAGGACGTCCGGGTCGATCACGCCGTTCACGTCCGCCCCGCCGACGAGCGGCCGGCCGGCCTCCTTGAGGACGTCCTCGGGGAGGTTCGCCTGCTCCTCTTCGGAGGCGAAGATGTACGGCGCCTTGACCAGCGCGTGGTCGCGCAGGTCCATGATGAGGGTCTTCGGCGACAGCGGCTTGCCGGTGTTCCAGGCGGGGCACTGCGACTGGCAGCGGCCGCACTCGGTGCAGGAGGCGAAGTCGAGGTAGCCCTTCCAGGTGAAGTCCTCGATCTTGCCGCGGCCGAAGGTGTCCTCGTCCGGGTCGGCCTCCTCGAAGTCGATCGGCTTGCCGTCGCTCATCATCGGCTGGACCGCGCCGAGGCCGTCCGGGCGGCGCTTGAACAGGACGTTGAGCGGCGCGACGAAGATGTGCAGGTGCTTGGAGTTCAGCACGATCAGCAGGAAGACGAGCATCACGCCGATGTGCAGGAGCAGGCCGACCGACTCCAGTGCCTCATCGGCGCCGTGGCCCAGCCCCTTGAGGCCGTTGCCGACCAGGTGCGACATGAACGCCGCGTTCCCGTACGGGAACTTGCCCGTGGCCACGCCCGCGCCCCGGAACAGGAACATCGTCCAGATCACGTTGAAGATCATGAATAGGACGAGCCAGGCGCCGCCGAGATGCGAGCCCTTGAACCGGGACTTGCGGTCGAGCTTCTTGGGGGAGTTCTTGACCCGGATGATCGCGAAGGCGATCAGGCCGAGCAGCGCGGCGACCGCGATGAAGTCCTGCAGGAAGCCGAGCACGCCCCACTTGCCGACCAGCGGGATGTGGAAGTCCAGCCCGAAGAACAACGCGCCGTACGCCTCGAGGTAGACGGTGGCGAGGATGAAGAACGCCCACATGACGAAGAAGTGGGCGAGGCCGGGCACGGTCCATTTGAGCAGCTTGCGCTGCCCGAAGACCTCGACGGCCTGAAGCTTGACGTCCTCACCGACGTTCGCCTTGGCGAGCGCGATGCGGTCGGGGGCGGGCTGGCCGTTCGTCGCAAGCCTGTAGAGGAACAGGACCCGCCGAACGGCGAACACCAGCGCGACCACCGTTGCGGCAAGCCCGATGATCAACCTGAGAACCAATGTTCCGTCCTCCTGGGGTACGGCGCTGGCAATCAGCGTACGGCTCGCGACTGACAGCCATCGACATGGGACCCCAAGAGTCTACCGAGCAGTAGCTTAACTGCCCATCACCGGACAGATCCCCCGATCCGGGCCCCGCGCACGCGGGCGCCCCGCGCCCTGACCAGGCACGGGACGCGCACGTGACGGTTACTTGAACGGCAGAGCCGACGGCGGGGACGGCTTGTGATCGGTCCAGCCGGAGCTCCGCGTCAGCAGGTAATCGATCACGAAGCCGGGCTTGCGGCTCCGGTACTGGCCACCGGGGGTCAGTAGAACGGTCTGGTCCGCCAGGAGCGCCCCCGTGCCCTTGTCGAAGATGAGCTGAACCTGCTCGCGGTAGGCATTTTCCTTCCGGACCAGATGCCCGTCGGGGTTGGGCTGCCAGCCCGCTGACGGCTGGTCGACGGCGAGGGCGACGCCCTGGCGGCCCAGTGCGTCGGTCGCCGTCTCGATGGTGTGCACACCGGGCTGTGCGACCAGCGCGCGCATCAATCCGGCGCGTACCTTCGGCGGCAGCGGCGCACCCTCGAACAGGCTCGCCGCCAGCTCGAGCTTGTACGCGTTGCTCACCGGAGCCGGCCCCTTCGGCACCGGGCTCCCACTCGCGCCCGGTGGCCGTTTCCCTACGAGCGGGGTCAAGAACCGGCTCGCCAACGTCTCCGGATCGGTGGGAAGCCGGAGCACCTCCTGAGTCGTCAGCTCCCCACCCCTGAGGGGGAAACGGCCACCGGGCCGCCGCCCTCCCTTGTCCTCTTCCCAACGGCTCGCGTGGCGCGTGTACGTCATGGGGGAGCCGTTCGACAGCACGCGGAAGCTCCTCGGCGCTCCCGCCCGGCGCCAGGCGGCCTCGTCCTCCGGGGTCGCCGGCCGCGCGGGCAGGTCCCGCCCGTAGAAGCGGCCACCGCTGCTCTTGGCGGCCCCGGTCCACTCGAAGGTTTCCAGGTGCGCTCCGATGATGGCGTACCCGTCTTTGAGCAGGTACGACGCTCCGGAGATCTGGTCGGAGTACCAGTAGCCGCCCATGGGCTGGCTCTCGGCCCTCTCCGCCGCGGCCAGGAACACGGCCTTGCCGCCGAGCGGTAGCGGCGTCGGGATGGAACGCTTCGGCGCGCCGCCGGTCGTGCCCAGGGCCAGCGCGACCGCGGTCGCCGCGGCGACCAGGCCGAGACCGGGCAGGGTCCAGCGCAGCCGTGGCGCGCGGCGCCGACCGGCGCCGGTCGCGCGCAGCCGAGCCTGGGCGACCACTCGGGCCTTCGGGGGCGGGGCCTCGGGGAGGAGTTCCCGAACGGCCTGCAGTTCATCCATCGGTGGGTCCTTCCTGATCGAGCATGGGATCGACTCCACCCAGCGCCGTGCGCAGTTTTTTCCGAGCCCTGCTGAACCGCGAGGCGACCGTTCCGTACGGGACGTCCAGCGCCTGCGCCACCTCCTCGTAGCTGAGGTCGGCCAGGACGACGAGCAGCAGCACGTCACGCTGGTCGGCGGGCAGGTCGCCGACGCCCCGGGCCAGGCGGCCCTTCATCTGCTCGGCGCTCACCCTGGTGACGACCCGGTCCTCGTGCCCGCCGGCGGAGCGTTCGCCGCCCAACCGCCCCAGCGCACGGAACCTCCGTGCCTCCGACCGCCGGTGCTTGGCGATGAGATTCGTCGCGATGCCGTACAGCCAGGGCCGGGCGCTTTCCCGTGACAGGTCGAACTTCTTCCGCTTCCGAAACGCGGCGTGGAAGGTCTCGGCCGCGATGTCGTCGGCGGCGGCGCCGTCGAGGCGCCGGGCGACGTAACCGTGGATCTCCGCGAAGTACGCGTCGAAGATCACGCCGAACCGCTCCGGGTCATGCCAGGACCGCTCGATCACCGAAGCGTCGGTCCGGGCGTCCGGCCCGACGTCGGGGGGAGCGGCCATGGGGGGCTCCTTCATCTGATGCCTCATCTATTGGCGTGGATGACGGTCACCCCTTCTCCCCCGCAGCCCCGTGTCCCCTTCCCCTCTGTCGGGTTTCAGCTCTGGCGGATTTCAGCGTCTATTGGAAAGCCGACGTGTCGGGGCCGGGCGACTCGTTGGTCCAGCCCACCGACGTGTACACCTTCTCGGCCACCACCGCTCCCGCCGGACGGCGACCCGCGCCGGTGACGACCTCCTGGACGTCCAGCACGCGGCCCATGCCGGGATCGATGATCCAGCGCAGCTCGGTCCTGTCGAGGCCGAGTCCGCTGATCACGACGCCCTCCCCCGTACGGTCCAGCGTGTCCATGATCTTGCCCGCCGCTCGTACGCCCGGCAGGCCGGCCATCATCCGCAGGACGGCCGCGCGGATCTCCGGGCGGATCGGCAGGTCGGTCAGCAGCTGCGGCAGCACGATGTGCCCGTACACGGCCAGGCCGCCCTGGTGCACGGTCGCGAGCTTCGCGTCGATCTGGCGGCGCAGCACGGCGGGGTCCGTCGACAGGTTGTCCAGCCAGATCGGCGAGACCGGGACGTCCGCGAGGCGGTAGTCGGTGGCGGCGGCGAGGTGAGCGTCCCGCTCCGCCGGTCCGGACCCGGCCGCGCAGATCCGCGCGCTGGTGGAGTACGCCGGCCACCCTCGAGACGGCAGGCCGCCCTGATCCGCCCGCTCCTGCGCGGTGAGGGGGCGGGCGCCGAGGCACCGCCGGTACGCGACGGTCTGCCCCCCGCCGGGTCCGGCGAGCCAGATGCCGTCGCGCACTCGCACCTCGATGGGGCCCTCCCCGCTGCCGTTCGTGGCGTTGAGCGTGTACCGCCCGGTCTCGATGACCCGCCAGTACCGCCCGGTGGTCAGATCCGGGCGGTGGCCCAGGGCGGTGGCCGCCGCGAGGAGGATGTCCCGGCCGGTGGGCGGACCATGCCGTCGGGGCTCCTGGGCCGACGATCCGACCGACAGCGCGACCGCGACCATCGCTCCGGTGACGGCCAGGCCGAGCGGGACTCCCACGCCAAGACGCGACCGACCGCGCCGACGATCGCCTCGCGAAGGGGCGGAAGGGTCATCCTCGGTGTCACCGGCGACCCGAGTCAGGTCCATCACGCGTCAGTCTCCCTTCCCGCCGGCGCGACGGCACCGCTCCGGCCATACCTCGGGGAGAGGCCCACGCTACGGAGCCCCTCTGTCACTCCGGGCCCGCTGCGGGAACCGTCTCCTCTTAAGTCTCCCGATGGGCGCGATCGAGTTCCCGGCCTACCGGGGCGTTTCGCACCATCTGAAAATCCCTGGGATGCATGTCCCCGATGTGTACGGATGCGCCTCCTCTGACGGTTCAGCCGTCTCAGCATCGTTTGAAGGGGAGCGAGGACGGAGGGGACAGGTGTGCGGGCCGGACATCGGCGAGCCGCCGCATGACGTCGTTCATCGCCACTCGCTCTCCCGTGGCCGGGGGCTTGTTCACGGCGAAGTGGCCGCGGGACGACGAACGTTACGGCGAATGATCGCGATCTTCGGTGAGCAGCGGCTTTTCGCCAGCGTCGAAACCAGGGCGAAGACGGCGGTCCGATGCCACCCTTGAGGCCGCCGATCCGGGGAGCGTCAGGGTGGACAGCGCGTCACGTCGTCGATGGGCGACCGGAGTCGCGGCGGCCGTCGCCGCGATCGCCGCCGGCACGATCGTCATCGTGGAGACCCGCGGAGAGGGCCGGGCCCACGGCACGGCGGTCAGGACGCCGAAAGCGTCGGCGTCCCTCGCGACCCCGAGCCCGCCGGCCTCGTCCCTGCTGCCGCTGACGGGACGGCTCCAGGCCAATCCGTACTACGCGGAACCCGCCGCGGCGGCGATCAGTCTCAGCACCTTCGGCATCACGGTCGACCAGTCCGCGGTGGCCAAGAAGATGAAGATGAACCGGCGCGGTTACGCCTCCAAGAGCATCGACGGCGTCGTCAACGGCTATCTCCACGACACCCCGTACCAGGTCAACACCGCCGGCGGGCCGGACAGCGAGCCCGACTTCGTCATGAGGGAGGTGGCGTACGACGTCGGCGTCCTGCGGCGGGCGCCGATGGTCGCGGTCTGGGGGGAGCGGCTGCCGTGGCGCAAGGACACCACGCGAGGCCGGCGGGTCGACCATATGGTGGTGGCGTTCGGCTATGACCGGTCGAAGGGCACCGTCGCCGTCTTCGACCCGTGGCCGGAGAAGGGCGGCCCGCACACGCTGAGCGTGGCGGCACTCGCCAAGGCGCTGCAGACCGGCGGCCTCTGCTTCATCTACAAGCGGAGCTGGTCGTGGAATACCCGCACGGCCACGCCCGGGGTGAGCCCCAGCGTCTCGTCCAGCAGCAGTCCGGCATGACGTCACCGCGTGCCCGACCGGGTCCGCTCAGGTCGTGACGAATGCGGCGTACGGGTCGCGCAGCGGCGTGGCCCGGGCGGCGAACTCCTCTTTGATCTGCATCTCTTGCCGAAGATCCAGGAATTCTCCCCTGCTCGGGAACAGCACAGGCCTGCTGCCCGTTGTACGAGGCAGCAAAGTTGAGTCAACCGGACTCAAGTCATTTGACAGTTATGGAGCCGCTTGGCAGTCTTGCGTCTGCTGGACTCAGCTTCATCGACTTAGCAAGCTCACAGTCGGAGGAACCAACTCATGGCACGTGCGGTCGGTATCGACCTTGGAACGACCAACTCGGTCGTCGCGATCCTGGAGGGTGGCGAGCCCACCGTCATCGCCAACGCGGAGGGGTCGAGGACCACGCCGTCCGTCGTCGCCTTCGCCAAGAACGGCGAAGTCCTGGTCGGCGAGGTCGCCAAGCGCCAGGCGGTGACCAACGTCGATCGCACCATCCGGTCGGTCAAGCGCGAAATGGGCACCGACTGGAAGACCACGATCGACGGCAAGGACTTCACGCCGCAGCAGATCAGCGCGTTCGTGCTGCAGAAGCTCAAGCGCGACGCGGAGGCATACCTCGGCGAGAAGATCACCGACGCGGTGATCACCGTCCCGGCCTACTTCTCGGACCACCAGCGGCAGGCCACCAAGGAGGCCGGTCAGATCGCGGGCCTCAACGTCCTGCGCATCATCAACGAGCCGACGTCCGCGGCCCTGGCCTACCACCTGGAGAAGGAGGGCGAGGCCACGATCCTCGTCTTCGACCTCGGTGGCGGCACCTTCGACGTCTCCCTCCTCGAGGTCGGCGACGGCGTCGTCGAGGTCAAGGCGACCAACGGCGACAACCACCTCGGCGGCGACGACTGGGACAGCAAGGTCGTCGACTGGCTGGTCACCAAGTTCAAGAACGCGCACGGCGTCGACCTGTCCAAGGACAAGATGGCGCTGCAGCGGCTCCGTGAGGCCGCCGAGAAGGCCAAGATCGAGCTCTCCAGCTCGTCGGAGACCAGCATCAACCTGCCCTACATCACGGCCTCGGCCGAGGGCCCGCTGCACCTGGACGAGAAGCTCACCCGGGCCGAGTTCCAGAAGATGACGTCCGACCTGCTCGACCGCTGCAAGAACCCGTTCCAGCAGGTCATCAAGGACGCCAACATCAGCGTGAGCGAGATCAACCACGTTGTTCTCGTCGGCGGCTCGACCCGCATGCCCGCCGTCGCGGAGCTCGTCAAGGAGCTGACCGGCGGCAAGGAGGCCAACAAGGGCGTCAACCCGGACGAGGTCGTCGCGGTCGGCGCGTCCCTGCAGGCCGGTGTGCTCAAGGGTGAGGTCAAAGACGTCCTGCTGCTGGACGTCACGCCGCTGAGCCTGGGCATCGAGACCAAGGGCGGCATCTTCACCAAGATCATCGAGCGGAACACCACCATCCCGACCAAGCGGTCCGAGGTGTTCACCACCGCCGACGACAACCAGCCGTCCGTGGAGATCCAGGTCTACCAGGGCGAGCGCGAGATCGCGGCGTACAACAAGAAGCTCGGCACCTTCCAGCTGACCGGCCTTCCGCCGGCGCCGCGCGGTGTCCCGCAGATCGAGGTCACGTTCGACATCGACGCCAACGGCATCGTGAACGTCGGCGCCAAGGACCTCGGCACCGGCAAGGAGCAGTCGATGACCATCACGGGCGGGTCGGCCCTGCCCAAGGACGACATCGACCGCATGATGCGCGAGGCCGAGCAGTACGCCGAGGACGACCGCACGCGCCGCGAGGAGACCGAGACCCGCAACAACGCCGACACCCTCGCCTACTCCACGGAGAAGTTCCTCCGGGAGAACGACGAGAAGATCCCGGCCGAGGTCAAGACCGAGGTCCAGTCGGCGCTGGACGAGGTCAAGAAGGCCCTCGAGGGTACGGACGTCGACGCGATCCGCACCAGCTCCGAGAAGCTGGCCCAGGTCAGCCAGAAGATGGGCGCCGCGATGTACGCCCAGAACCAGGCGAGCGCCGAAGGCCCGACGGCCGACGCGCAGGCCCAGGGCGAGCAGCCGAAGGACGACGAGGTCGTCGACGCCGAGATCGTGGACGACGACAAGGACACCAAGGGCGGCGCGGCGTGACCGGGGTCGTCCCCCCACACCGTGACGAACTGGTACTTGAGGAGGAAGCGTGACGGAGCGTCGTGACGACGCCGAGGAGCGCCAGGGCCCGGTGATCCGCGACAAGCGGCGCATCGATCCCAAGACCGGTGAGGTGCGGGAGCCGGCGAAGTCGGCTCCCACGCCCCCCACCGAGAAAGCGCCCTCCGGCACGGACGGAGAAGAGGTCGCGAAGCTCAAGAAGGAGCTGTCCGAGCGCACGACCGACCTTCAGCGGCTGCAGGCGGAGTACTCCAACTACCGCAAGCGGGTCGACCGGGACCGTGCGGCCGTGCGCGAGCAGGCCCTGGCGTACGTCCTCGGCGAGCTGCTGCCGGTGCTCGACGACATCGGGCGGGCCCGGGAGCACGAAGAGCTGACCGGGGGTTTCAAGCAGATCGCCGAGTCCCTCGAGGGCATCGTCGGCAAGCTCGGCCTGGAGTCGTTCGGCACGGCCGGTGAGCCGTTCGACCCGAACGTCCACGAGGCCCTGATGCACTCCTACTCCGATGAGGTCGAGGAGCCGACGGCCGTTCAGATCCTGCAGTCGGGGTACCGCATCGGCGAGCGGACCCTCCGGCCCGCGCGGGTCGCCGTGGCCGAGCCGACCGCGGACCTCGGTCCGCAGGCCGAGCCGGAGGCGAAGGCAACGGCGGAGAGCACGGCCGACGGTGACAAGCCGGAGGCCGAGTCCGGCGTCGACGGCGCCGACGACGACTGAGACGAACACCGACAGGGAAGAGGTAAGGGACGCCGGTGAGCACCAAGGACTTTCTCGAGAAGGACTACTACAAGGTCCTCGGTGTTCCGAAGACCGCAACCCAGGACGAGATCAAGAAGTCCTACCGCAAGCTGGCGCGGCAGTACCACCCGGACGCCAACCGCGGCGACGCCGAGTCCGAGGAGAGGTTCAAGGAGATCTCCGAGGCCTACGACGTGCTGTCCGACGAGAAGCGCCGTAAGGAGTACGACGAGGCCCGCAGCCTGTTCGGCGGGGCCCGCCGCCCCGGCGGCGGTGCGCAGGGCGGCTTCGGCTTCGACCTGGGCGACCTGTTCGGCGGCCAGGCCGGTGGCACGACCGGCACCGGCGAGCGCATCGGCGACCTGTTCGGCGGGCTGTTCGGGGGTCGCCGTACGACGACCACGCGGCGTCCCCGTCGGGGCACCGACGTCGAGTCCGAGGTCACGCTGACGTTCAGCGAGGCCTTGGAGGGCAAGACGGTGCCGCTGCGGCTGACCAGCGAGGCGGCATGTCCCACCTGCCGGGGCACCGGCGCCAAGGCCGGCACGGTGCCCCGGGTGTGCCCCCGCTGTGAGGGCACGGGGCAGGAGAGCCGCAACGCGGGCGGGTTCGCCTTCTCCGAGCCCTGCCACGAGTGCCACGGGCGGGGCCTCGTGGTCGACGACCCGTGTCTCACCTGCCACGGCAGCGGGCGGGCGCAGAGCACCCGGACCATCCAGGCGCGCATCCCGGCCGGGGTGGGCGACGGGCAGCGGATCCGGCTCAAGGCCAAGGGCGCGCCGGGCGAGAACGGCGGCCCCAGCGGTGACCTCTACGTCGTCGTGCACGTCACGGGGCACAAGGTGTTCGGCCGGTCGGGCGACAACCTGACCGTGCTGGTCCCGGTGACGTTCCCCGAGGCGGCGCTCGGCGCGGAGATCAAGGCACCGGTCCTCGGCGGCCAGCCGGTGACCCTGCGGATCCCGGCCGGCACCCCCAACGGGCGCACCTTCCGCGTCCGCGGCAAGGGCGCGACCCGCCGCGACGGCACCAAGGGCGACCTGCTGGTGACCGTCGAGGTCCAGGTGCCGCAGAAGGTCGACGAGACCACGCGAGAGGCACTGGAGAAGATCCGCGCGAGCACCAACGGTGAGGACCTGCGCAGCGAGCTGCTGCGGATGGCGAGAGAGGAGTGATCGTCATGGACCCGTTCGGCGACGACAGTCCGGTCTACGTCATCTCGGTGGCGGCTCAGCTGTCCGGGCTGCACCCGCAGACGCTCCGCACGTACGACCGGATGGGCCTGGTGTCCCCCGGTCGTACGGCCGGACGCGGGCGCCGCTACTCCATGCGCGACATCGTCCTGCTGCGGGAGATCCAGCGGCTGTCCCAGGACGAGGGCATCAATCTCGCCGGTATCAAGCACATCCTCGACCTCCAGCGCGAGTCCGACGTGCTCCGCACCGAGGTGGCACGCCTCCGCGCACTGGTCGAGGAGCTGAGCAACGAGCTGGAGTCCACGCGCGCCGTGGCCGCCCGGCTGGCAAAACTGAAGAACGCCCACGGTTCCGACACTGGAGCCGACCTGGTGCCGATCCGGCAGACCAGCGTGGTGCTGTGGCGGTCGCGGGGGGAGGAATAAGTGGATTACAAGCTGACCCAGAAGAGCCAAGATGCCGTCTCGGTCGCGGTACGACGTGCCGCGACGGAGGGCCACCCCCAGGTCGAGCCGGTGCACCTGCTGGTCGCGCTGCTCGGCCAGGCCGACGGCATCGCCGCGCCCCTGCTCGAGGCCGTCGGCGCGGACCCGCAGGCCATCCGGCGCCGAGCCGAGGAGCAGATCGCGGCGCTGCCGAAGGCCGCCGGCTCGACCGTCAACGCGCCGGACACCTCCCGGCTGCTGCTCAAGGTGCTGAACACCGCCGCCAACCGGGCCAAGCAGCTCGAGGACGAATACGTCTCCACCGAGCACCTGCTCGTCGGCCTGGCCACCGACGGCGGTCCCGTCGCCACCCTCCTCAGGGAGAACGGCGCGACGCCCGACGCGCTGCTCGAGGCGTTCGAGAAGGTCCGCGGTCACGCCCGCGTGACCAGCGAGAACCCCGAAGAGACCTACCAGGCGCTGGAGAAGTACGGCGTCGACCTGACCGCGCAGGCCCGGGACGGAAAGCTCGACCCGGTCATCGGCCGCGACACCGAGATCCGCCGCGTCGTCCAGGTGCTGTCGCGCCGTACGAAGAACAACCCGGTCCTCATCGGCGAGCCCGGCGTCGGCAAGACGGCGGTCGTCGAGGGCCTGGCCCAGCGGATCGTCGCCGGTGACGTGCCGGAGACGCTGAAGAACAAGCGCCTCATCTCCCTCGACCTGGGCGCCATGGTCGCGGGCGCGAAGTTCCGCGGCGAGTTCGAGGAGCGCCTCAAGGCGGTCCTGAACGAGATCAAGCAGAGCGACGGCCAAGTCGTCACGTTCATCGACGAGCTGCACACCGTCGTCGGGGCGGGCGCGGCCGAGGGCGCCATGGACGCGGGCAACATGCTCAAGCCCATGCTGGCCCGCGGCGAGCTGCGGATGATCGGCGCGACCACGCTCGACGAGTACCGCGAGCGGATCGAGAAGGACCCGGCGCTGGAGCGGCGCTTCCAGCAGGTCCTCGTCGGCGAGCCGACGGTCGAGGACACCATCGCGATCCTGCGCGGACTCAAGGGCCGGTATGAGGCGCACCACCAGGTGCAGATCTCCGACGCCGCCCTCGTCGCCGCCGCCGCGCTCTCCGACCGGTACATCACCGCCCGGTTCCTGCCCGACAAGGCCATCGACCTGGTCGACGAGGCCGCCTCCCGGCTCCGCATGGAGATCGACTCGCGGCCCGTCGAGATCGACGAACTGCAGCGCTCCGTCGATCGGCTCAAGATGGAGGAGCTGGCCCTCGAGAAGGAGTCCGACGAGGCGTCCAAGCACCGCCTCGAACGCCTCCGCGCCGAGCTCGCCGACAGGCAGGAGCACCTCAACGCCCTCGTCGGCCGCTGGGAGCGGGAGAAGGCCGGGCTGAACAAGGTCGGTGAGCTCAAGAAGCGCATCGACGACCTGCGCGGCCAGGCCGAACGCGCCCAGCGCGACGGCGACCTGGAGACCTCCGCCCGCCTGATGTACGGCGAGATCCCGGTGCTGGACAAGCAGCTCGCCGAGGCGTCCGAGGCCGCCGAGACCCGCGAGACCATGGTCAAGGAGGAGGTCGGCGCCGACGACGTGGCCGAGGTCGTGTCCTCGTGGACCGGCGTCCCCGTCGGCAGGCTCCTCGAAGGCGAGACCACCAAGCTGCTCCGCATGGAGGACGAGCTCGGCAACCGCCTCATCGGGCAGGCCGACGCCGTACGCGCCGTGTCCGACGCCGTACGCCGGGCGCGGGCGGGCGTCTCCGACCCCGACCGGCCGACCGGGTCGTTCCTGTTCCTCGGCCCGACCGGCGTCGGGAAGACCGAGCTTGCCAAGGCGCTCGCCGACTTCCTGTTCGACGACGAGCGGGCCATGGTCCGCATCGACATGAGCGAGTACGCCGAGAAGCACTCGGTCGCCCGCCTCGTCGGCGCGCCTCCCGGCTACGTCGGGTACGAGGAGGGCGGCCAGCTCACCGAGGCGGTCCGCCGCCGCCCGTACTGCGTCGTCCTGCTGGACGAGGTCGAGAAGGCCCACCCCGAGGTCTTCGACGTCCTCCTGCAGGTGCTCGACGACGGACGGCTCACCGACGGCCAGGGCCGTACGGTCGACTTCCGCAACACGATCCTGATCATGACGTCGAACCTCGGCTCCCAGTTCCTGGTCGACCCGGCCCTGGACAACGGAGCCAAGCGCGACGCCGTCCTGAACACCGTACGGGCGAGCTTCAAGCCCGAGTTCCTCAACCGGCTCGACGACGTCATCATCTTCGACGCCCTGTCGACCGAGGAGCTCACGAAGATCGTCGACCTGCAGATCGACCGCCTGGCCCGCCGCCTCGCCGACCGTCGCCTGACCCTGACGGTCACCGACGCAGCGAGCGAGTGGCTCGCCCTCACGGGTTACGACCCGGCGTACGGCGCCCGCCCGCTCCGCCGCCTCGTACAGAGCGCGATCGGCGACCAGCTGGCGAAGGAACTGCTGGCCGGCGACATCCGCGACGGCGACGAGGTCATCGTCGACCTGGACGAGGGCGCCGACACGTTGACCGTCAAGCCCGCCGTCACCGTGAACTGACCGCTCCACCTGATCGAGGGGCCCGCGCGCAAGCCGGGCCCCTCGTCATTCATTTCCGGCGCCGCAACGGAACGGACAGGCCGCCAAGACCTCGAAGGCCCGCAGCCGCCCGCCCTACTTCGGTGCCTGGAAGCCGCCGATCTTCTGCTCGAGCAGTTCGGCCAGCCGAAGCGGGGTGCGGTCCTCGAACATCGGACCGATGAGCTGCACTCCGACCGGCAGACCCTCGGGGGACCGGCCCGTGGGTATGGCGGTGGCGGGCAGACCGGGCATGGTGGCCAGACCGGCCCAGACGAGTTGGTCGAAATACGGGTACTCGACGCCGTCGATGTCGATGCGCCGTTCCAACGGATTGGGGTTGTGGTCGTGCGGGAACGCGGGCGTGGGCGTGATCGGGCACACCACGGCGTCGAACTCGGCGAAGAGCTGCCGCCAGCCGTGGCGGTGGAGCTCGCGGCGGTTGTTCGCCTCCATCCAGTCGCGGTGGCTGAACACCATGGCGCGCAGCCGCACGGCGTCAAGACTCTGGTCGTCCGCGCTCAGTCCGGCGACGCGGGTCCGCAGCTGCTCGTACGATTCAATGGGAAAACGCGCAACGGAACCCGAAATCAGCAACTGCATGTAGAGCATCGCGGCTTCGGGCAGATCGGGCAGCAGCGGACTGTGCCGTTCGACGCGGGCACCGCCGTCGACGAGCGCGGCGGCCACCCGGTTCACGCCCGCCCGCACGGCGGACCCGGTCGGAATGAGCGGATGCTCGTCCAGGACCAAGACCCGAAAGTCGCAGAGCCGCTCGTGGCGGGCGGGCGGCAGTGCCAAACGGTGCGCCACGCCGAGCGTCAGCGGGTCCGGTCCGGCCATGACGTCGAGCAGGAGCGTGAGGTCGCGGGCGGTGCGCGCCATCGGACCGACGACGGCGAGGTCGAGGTCGACCGGCAATGCCGGCGCAGGCGGCGGGACCATACCGCGGTTGGCCGCCAGCCCGAGCGTCGGCTTGTGCGCGTAGACGCCGCAGAAATGCGCGGGGGTGCGCAGCGAGCCGGCAAGATCGGAGCCGATGGACAGCGCGCCGAACCCGGACGCCAGGGCCGCCGCCGACCCGCCGGAGGATCCACCCGACGTACGACTGTGATCCCACGGGTTATTGGTGGTGCCGTAGATCTCGTTGAAGCTCTGTATATCCTGCAGCCCCAACGGCACATTGGTCTTGCCGAGCACCACCGCGCCCGCGGCCTTGAGTCGCGACACCTGCACCGCGTCCTCGGCCGGCATGTAGTTCCGGTGCGGCGGCATGCCCCAGGTCGTGGGCAGCCCGGCGACGTTGTAGGACTCTTTGACCGTCACCGGAATGCCGAGCAGCGGCCCGTCCTCACCGCGGGCGCGCGCCTGGTCGGCACCGCGCGCGGCGGCCCGCGCACGGTCGAAGTCCGGCACACAGATCGCGTTGATCGTCTTGTCGTCCCGCTCGATACGGGCGATCGCCTCGTCGGTCAGTTCCGCCGAGGTCACTTCACCGGCGCGCAACGCAGCCGCGAGCTTTTCTGCCGTCTGAAAATTCCACTCCATGAATCCGACCGTACCGACCTCTGGAATAGGCCATAAAATGCTGTTTCACACAACGTGATGGACATCTCCGCCGCAGATCGCGCAAGGTCAAATTCGCGCCAATAGCTTCGGCGGCTCGCTGAAGGACACGACGGACAGCCCACGTCGACTCCGTACGCGTCTGGGAACTCCCCGTCCGAGCCGCGATCGTCGAGCCCTACAGAAACGGGCCTTGATCGGCTTCTGTGCCAGAGTGTCGCCAGGTGATCCTGGTGCGGCCGCAGATGGGTGTCGATGCACACGTCGACCTGGACTGGACGGCCGCCATCCGCTACCACGACCGGCCGGAGGTCCTGGTCAGCACCGCCCGGATCGGCGGCAAGAGCTTCACCCTCGGCTTCGCGTTCCGGCACGGCGGAGAGACGACCGCGACCGGCTCCATCGTCTACGTCGTGGTCGCCACCGACGGGTCGGGGACCATACCGCTGCCGCCCCAACTGGTCGAGGCGCTGGGAGAAGTCGCCCCGTTGACGGATCACTGAGACCCGTCATACACGCGGGTACCGCGATGTCCGGCGCGGTTGACCTTCCACCGGCTGGAGTCCATACGTTGGTGCTCATGACGCGCTGTCCCGAGTGCGGAGCGCCCGTGCGACCCCACTCGTGCGAAGACCTCTTCAACGTCGTGCTCGCGTTGGACCACTCTCGGCGCCCGCCCTGGGGTCCCCTGCACGGCGTCACCGCCGCCTGCTTCCTGCTCCAGCACCCCAGCCGCCTGCCCGCACCACACCGGGCCCGCCCCTGGGCGATCCTGCACACCTATCTCAACGATGGCCTCACCGCGGTCACGCCCCTGACCGAACGCTTGCGCCGCGCCAACTCCCACCAGAACCGGCATGTCGCGCTTCCCGACATCGGGGCCGTCGCGCCGGCCCTTGGTCCGACGCCTACGGCCTTCAGCGTCACCATCAATGACGTCGCCCAAGACGGCACGTTCCCCGCTGTCGGCTTTCCGAATCGCGTCAAGGCGTGGGCCATGGCCACCGTTGCCGGCTTGCGCTCTCCGTGACGTTCGTGCCCCTTACTCCATGACCGAGATCATCTGGAAATCGATCTTGCGAGACCGGCCGTCGCCCTAGGCTCCTGAGCATGCCCGCAGCCCGGTCCATCATCGTCAGCTCGCCTCCCCGCGGCAGGATCCACGATTTCGACCTCGTCGTCCTGGATGGTCGGCTGCTCTTCGTCGGCACCCATGACGTCAGCCGCCATGCCTGTACCTGGGACCCGGCGACCGATCTGTGGACGGAGTACCCGCTCGACAATCCCTGGGTCGACTGGGACGGCGACTACACCGAACTCACCGCGCTCGGCGCCGCGGTCGTGGACGGCCGGATCGTGATCGGCGGTGGCGGAGACCACCAGGGCTTCGCCATGTGGGACCTCCAGTCCGGCAAGGTGCGGCTGACCGCGCAGGAGGGCGGCGTGGACTCCACGGCCAGGGCCGACCTCGGGGGACGCTCAATGCTCGTCGTCGGAGGTTCGTCCTGCACGGACGTGCAACTGTGGGACCCGTCGGTCGCCGAATACGACGGCGATGAGGGGCTCGATCGGCCTTCGGCCTATGACTTCCAGATCCAGGTCGAGGAGTTGTACGCCCAGTCAGGCGCCGGCAGTGCCGTCGCGGCGGGAACGCTGGGGGATCGGCCGGTCGTGGTGGCCGGCGGCCACGACGGTGGGGTGCTCGTATGGGACATCGATGAGCAATGTTCCCTCGCAGAATTCGATGATCTCGACGAGACACTGACCGACTTCGCCCTGGCGGCCGTGGACGGCGGTACGCGCGTCGTGGCGGCGGGCGGGCAGAGCCTGCTGCTGGGCGATCCCGAAACCGGTGAGTGGGACGAGCCGCTCGCCCTCCCCGGTGGCGACGTCTCGTGCCTGGACACGGGCTCGGTGATGGGCCGTCCGGTCGCCGTCACCGGCGCCAAGAACGGCACGATCTGTGTCTGGGATCTGGCCGAGCGCCGACTGCTCGGCGAGCCGTTCCGCGAATACGACAGCGAGGTGTTCGGCGTCCGCCTGACCGAGCTCGGCAGCCGTCCCGTGGTCATCGCCGCAGCCCACGTCGACTCCGTACGCGTCTGGGAACTCCCCCTATGACTTCCAGCTCTCCACCAGTCCACCCCTGAGCCGAGTCAGCGCGGTTCATCGAGCTGGGCCGCGGTGGCCACCGAGCCGGTACGGGACACGCACGACCGGCTCGGGCTCGGTTCAGCGACTCGCCTGTGTCACGGATATTAGGGCCACGCCGTTACTCTTCGTCGAAGTCGTGCTGCCGGTGATGACGTCTGAACGAATCGTCATCGTCGTCCTCTCTATGCTCGCTTCTGAAGCCAGCGCGCGTATGACTGGTTCGGGCTTCGTCATCGTCGTGATCGAAGTGATGGCGGCTCCGATGACGCCTGAATTCTTCATCGTCTTGGTCGTGCCGGCGTATCCGATTGATATTTGATCTGTCGGCATTCACGGGCTGCACCCGGAGAACACCGGCGGATTTACCGGACGGACGCAATTGCACCGCGTGTGCGGGCGCTGCGGCTACGCCGAGCGCGGCCGCCAGCATAGGGCCGGTCACGATCATCGTCTTGAGGACCATACGCTCCCCCTCGAATAGGGCAGGTGGCGCGCTACGCCACCCGCATCGCCATACCTCGCCATTGATACCCATAAGCGCGACCTCAGCGTCAATCCGGCCATATCTTTGCGGTATATCTACACCTTGGATTCAGCGCACATCCCACTAATCAGTGAGCGACTTCTCGAAATCCACACTAGTCCCGCACTATCCGCAAAGCGGAACAATTTCTCTAACGGTCAACCGCTTCCCGTATGCGGGAAATCAACACTTACGCGACAAACGGGCAGAGTCCGACCCGGCCCGCCGCAGCGGGTCAGGCGGGCGCGGGGCCGCCGGTGCGGGCGAGGGCGAGGCCGTCGAGGATACGGTCGAGGCCGTACGCGAACTCCTGCTCGCGGAGCCGTACGGGATCCTCGTCCGCGTGCGCGGTGAACAGCGCGCCGAGGCGCGGGTGTGAGCGGGTGAGTCCCTCGAGAGCGGGCTTCAGGCGCTCGGCCCACTCGTCCTCGGACTGGCCGCTGCGGGCGAGCATGGTCAGCCATGCCGCCTCGCTGCTCGTCATCCCGATGACGTAGGCGAAGACGGCGCTCATCGCGCTGTTGGCCTCCGTCAGGGAGAACCCCGCGGCCTCCAGTGTGCCGAGCAGGTCCTCCGACAGGCGCATGAGGTTCGGCCCGTAGTTGGCCATCGCGCCGAGCATGGAGGCGATCCACGGGTGTCGCAGGATCACGGCGCGCAGGCCATAGGCGCAGGCGGCGGTCGCCTCGCGCCAGCGTTCCGGGTCGCTCATGTCGGGGGCCCGCAGCTCGCCGAAGACCTCGTCGACCGCCAGCTCGACCAGTTCGTCCTTGTTGGCGACGTGCCGGTACAGCGAGGTCGCGCCCGCGCCGAGGCGGGTGCCGAGCTTGCGCATGCTGAGCGCGTCGACGCCTTCCGCGTCGAGCAGCCGGACGGCCTCGGCCACGATCTGCCGTCGGCTCAGCGCCGGCTGCTCGCGCTTCTCTCGGCCGGGACGCGCCCATACCGACGGGATCGGCCTGTCATCGGTGGTCACGGCATCTCCTCCTCGTCGTTCTCACGAGCCTAGCGCACAGCGTATGCGGATGCGTACATCGTTCACCGCTTGCGCACAGCGTTCCGTCGTGCGTACAGTGTTCGCCAGTTGGCGCACACTGTACGCATCGTTCGAAGGGAAAGCGTGATGACTCGCCATCCACGCCGCTGGCTCATCCTGGTCGTCCTCTGCCTCAGCACGCTGGTGCTGGTCATCGACAACATGGCCCTCAACGTGGCGATCCCCGCGCTCACCGAGGACCTCGGCGCGAGCGCCCAGGACATCCAGTGGATCCTGGACTCCTACATCCTCGTGTTCGCCGGGCTGCTGCTGACGGCGGGAAGCCTGTCGGACCGGTTCGGCCGGCGGCGGATGATGGTCATCGGGCTGGCCCTCTTCGGCGGAGCCTCGCTGGCGGCGACGTTCGCCACCGGGCCCGGACTGCTGATCGCGGCTCGGGTGCTCATGGGTGTGGGCGGCGCGCTGGTGATGCCCAGCATGCTGTCCATCCTCATCACCGTGTTCGACGAGGCGGAGCGGCCGAAGGCGATGGCCGCGTGGAGCGCCGTCGCCATGCTCGGCCTCGTGGGCGGCCCGGTCGTCGGCGGTCTGCTCGTCGCCCGGTTCGGCTGGAGCGCGGTCTTCCTGATCAACATCCCGATCGCCGCGCTGGCGATCGTCGCGGCGGTCGTCCTCATGCCCGAGTCCAAGGGCCCCTGGCGCAAGCCCGACCCGCTCGGCGCGGTCCTGTCGGTCGTCGGCATGACGGCGCTCGTCTGGACGATCATCGAGCTGCCGAGGAACGGCTTCGGCCCCGCCACCATCGCCGGGACCGCCGTCGCCGTCGCCGCGCTCACCTGCTTCGTGATCTGGGAGACCCGCACCTCCTCCCCGATGGTTCCGCTGGGCCTCTTCCGCGACCGGAACTTCACCGGCGGCAGCCTCTCCCTCACCCTCGCGGAGATCGCCAACGGCGGCCTGCTGCTCGCGGCGACCCAGTACCTGCAGTTCGTCCTCGGCTACTCGCCCATGAAGACCGGGCTGGCGTTCATCCCGCTGGCGGTCGCCGCGCTCGTGTTCAACGGCATCGGCGCGAGCCTGGGTCAGAAGCTCGGGAACCGCGTCATGGCCGCCACCGGGCTGGTCATCACCGCGGCGGGGTTCGGCGTGCTGGCGACGGTCGCACCAGGCGACGGGTTCGCGGTGCTGGGCGTCGCGCTCGCCCTGATGGGCATCGGCGGCGGGCTGGCGGTGCCGGCGGCGATCACGGCCCTGATGGGCGCCGTCCCGGCCGAGCACGCCGGGGTCGGCTCCGCGCTGAACGACACGATCCAGCAGGCGGGCGCCGCACTCGGCGTCGCGATCCTCGGCAGCGTCCTGTCCAGCACCTTCACCGGCGCCATGCCCAAGACCGCCCCCGAGCAGGCCCGGCACTCGATCGGCGAGGCCCTCGCCATCGCCGCCCGGACCGGGAACACCGGCCTGGCCCACACCGCCCGCGACGCCTTCGCGACCGCGATGTCCACCACCTTCACGGCCGGCGCGGCCGGTGTCCTCGCCGCGGCGTTGCTCGCCCTCCTGGTGCTCCGCGGCCGCACGGCCGACCAGGCGGAGCAGGAGTCAGAGGCGGTGCTCACCGCCTCCTGAGACCCTCCTCGGTCGGGCCCCGCACGTCACGTGCGGGGCCCGACCGCTATCCGCCCGTGGCGCGGAGGGCGCGGGCCCCGAGCGCCCGCAGGTAGGCGACGAGTTCGGGCGGCTCGTGCACGGTGAACTCGCAGCCGAGCATCGTGAGCCGCTGGGCGAGCCATTCGAGGGTGTCCGCGTGGGTGCGCAGGCGGCAGCCGTGCGCGTCGATCGGCTCGACCTCGCCGAGCCGGGCCGCCGGGACCTCGTCGGCCGGGACGCGCAGGGTGACCAGTGCCCGGTACGTCGGGACCAGCGAGTAGAGCTTGCGCGTGACGTAGGCGGCCGCGTCCTCGTCGGGAAGCCGGCGGGGCGTGTTCGGCACGCCGGTCGGGCGCGGTCGCCGGACGCGGTCCATCCGGAAGATCCGCCAGTCGTCCCGGTCGAGGTCGTAGGCGACGAGGTACCAGCGGCGTCCCGCGGCGACCAGACGGTACGGCTCGACCAGGCGGTCGCCCTCGCCGCCGCCGCGCCGGTAGGCGAAGCGCAGGCCCCGGCGGCTCGCGACGGCGATGGCGACGGTCGTGAGGTCGTCCGGGTCGATGCTCGGGCCGGCCACGCCCAGCAGCGCGACCGTGGCGGCGTTCAGCGCGCCCACCCGCTGCCGCAGGCGCGACGGCAGTACCTGCTCCAGCTTCGCCAGCGCCCGCAGGGACGCCTCTTCGATGCCGCCGACCGGATGCCCGGCCGCGGTACGCAGGGCGACCGCGATGGCCACCGCCTCTTCGTCGTCGACGAGCAGCGGCGGCATGGCCGTACCGGCGACCAGGCGGTAGCCGCCCGCCGGGCCCATCGTGGCCTCGACCGGATAGCCGAGGTCGCGCAGCCGCTCGACGTCGCGGCGGACCGTACGGGGGCTGACCTCCAGGCGCTCGGCGAGCTCGCTGCCCGGCCACTCGCGTGGGGTCTGCAGCAAGGAGAGCAGCGTCAGCAGGCGGGCCGAGGTCACAGGCCGGGAGTCTAGGCCAGAATCCGACCTACATGGGGCATAGCGTCCGTCACGTCGTCGCGACCGCGAATCGGTCGGGGCGTACGACGTCGCAGACCTCCGAGACATAGGGCACACGATGAGCGAAGAGATCCGGCCGTTCCGCATCGACGTTCCGCAGGCCGAACTGGACGACCTGCGCGACCGACTGGCCCGTACCCGCTGGCCCGCGCAGCTGCCGGGCGAGGGCTGGAGCCGGGGAGTGCCGGTCGCCTACCTGAAGGACCTGGCCGAGTACTGGCGCGACGGCTACGACTGGCGCGCCCACGAGGCGCGCCTGAACGGCTTCCCCCAGTTCACGACCACGATCGACGGTCAGGACGTGCACTTCCTGCACGTACGCTCGCCGCACCCGGACGCGCTCCCGCTGATCCTCACCCACGGCTGGCCGAACTCCTTCGTCGAGTTCGTCGACCTGATCGGCCCGCTGACCGATCCGGGCGCGTACGGCGGTGACCCGGCGCAGGCGTTCCACGTGGTCGTGCCGTCGGTTCCCGGCTTCGGGTTCTCGTCGGCCCCGCGGGAGACGGGCTGGGACGTGACGCGGGTGGCCCGGCTCTGGGCGGAGCTGATGGACCGCCTCGGCTACCGCCGGTACGGCGCGCAGGGTGGCGACCTCGGCGCGTACGTCGCACCGGCGCTGGCGACGGTCGCCCCCGACCGCGTCGTCGGAGTGCACATCGACAGCGGCCTCGGGATCCCCACCGAGGACGACCTTCCGGAGCTGACCGAGGACGAGCGGGCCTTCTTCGGACAGATGGGGGAATGGGCCCGAGGCGTCGACCATCACGCGCTGCTGCGCGCCGCGCCGCAGACCTTCGCCTATGGCTGGAACGACTCGCCGGTCGCCCTGCTGGCGTGGATGACGCAGAAGTTCAAGGAGTTCGGCTACGCGGTGACCGTGCCCGAGGACGCCATCGACCGGGACCTGCTCCTGACCAATGTGAGTCTGTACTGGTTCACCGGGACCTCGGGGTCCTCCTCCTGGTTGATGTACAACAGCGAGCGGTTCGCCTGGCCGGAGGGGCAGTCGGCGGTGCCGACCGGCCTCTACAGCGGCCCGCCCGGCATCCGCCGCCTCGCCGAACGCCAGAACGACATCGTCCACTGGGGCGAGAACCGCCCCGGCAGTCACCACTTCATCGCCATGGAGCTCCCCGAGGTGTTCGCCGAGGACATCCGGGAGTTCTTCGGCAAGCTCCGCTGACGATCCCCGGCGAGGTGGACGCGGTCGGCCTCGGCGCGGTAGTCCGTTAGGTCATGACACGACTCATCCTCGGGCCGTTGCTGCGCCACGTCGGTGCGCGCACGGCGACGGTCTGGGTGGAGACCGATCGGCCGTGCGAGGTCCGCGTCCTGGACGCCGCGAGCCGTACGTTCACGGTCCACGGGCATCACTATGCGCTCGTGGACGTCGACGGCCTCGAGCCCGGCTCCGATACCCCGTACGACGTGCTGCTCGACGGTGAGCGGGCGTGGCCGGAGCCCGGGACGCCGCCCGGACGCATTCGCACCCGTACGCCCGGCGGGGCGCGGCGGTTCGCCGTCGGGTCCTGCCGGGTCGCGCCGACCTCGGAGGCGACGCACGGCGTCGACGCGCTGGCGGTGTGCGCGCGACGGCTCATGGCGGGCGACGAGCCGCCGGACGAGCTGTTGCTGATCGGCGACCAGGTGTACGCCGACGAGACGACACCGGAGGTACGGGAGTTCATCGCGGCGCGGCGTGACATCGAGGCGCCGCCGTACGCCGAGATCGCCGACTTCGAGGAGTACGCCCACCTGTACCGGCTGGCCTGGGGGACGGATCCGGCGGTGCGGTGGCTGCTGGCCACGGTGCCCAGCTCGATGGTCTTCGACGACCACGACATCCGCGACGACTGGAACACCTCCGAGGCGTGGCGGCGGGAGATACGGGCCCATCCCTGGTGGGAACGGCGGATCACCGCCGGACTCGGCACGTACTGGATCTACCAGCACCTCGGGAACCTGTCACCGGCGGAGCGCGCCGCCGACCCGGTCTACCAGGCGGTGCTCGCGGCCGACGGGGACGCCGGGAAGCTCGTGGACGAGTTCGCCGAGCGGGCGGACCAGGCGCCCGGCGAGGTCCGGTGGAGCTACGTACATGATCACGGGCGGACGCGGATCGTCGTCGTGGACAGCCGGTGCGGGCGCGTGCTGGAGGAGGGCCGGCGGGCGGTGCTCGACGACGCGGAGCTCGCGTGGTTCGGCGAGCAGTGCCGCGCCGACGTCGACCATCTCATCGTCGCGACGTCCCTGCCGTTCCTGCTGCCCGCGGCGATCCACCACATGGAGGCGTGGAACGAGGCCGTCGCGGGCGGCGCGTGGGGACGACGGGCGGCCGGGTTCGGCGAGCGGCTCCGGCAGACCCTCGACCTGGAGCACTGGGCGGCGTTCGACGCGTCGTTCCGGGCGGTGGCGGACATCCTGCTGGAGGTCGCGAACGGGCCGCGCCCGCCGGCGAGCATCACGCTGCTCTCCGGTGACGTCCACTACTCCTACCTCGCGCGAGTGCGCGGGACCCGTACGCCGATCTCCCAGGTCGTCTGCTCGCCGCTGCGCAACCCGCTGACGGGCCCGTTCAAGCTGGCCAACCAGGTCGCCTGCCGACGGGTTGGCGACCTGCCCGCGCGGGCGCTGGCCCGGCTCGCCGGCGTACGGAGACCGCCGCTCGGGTGGCGGGTCACCGACGGGCCCTGGTTCGACAACGCGCTGGCGACCGTGCACGTCGACGGAAGGACGGCGTCGGTACGTTGGGACGCCGCCGCCGAGGACCGGTTCCGCGAGCTCGGCCGTGCCCCTCTGTCGTGAATCCCCGATAAGCGGAATCGATGAATGCGCGTCCGGCCCGTCGCGCACCGCACGGGCGCGGTGTCGATGCGGGCCGGAGTCGCCGACGCGTCAGTGGAACTGCTGGTCCGGGGCGTCGTCGGTCTTCTTCAGCAGATCGTCGAGGAGCGCGTCGTACTCGTCCTCGGGGCGGCCGAGGTCGAGACGGCAGCGGTAGCGGATCCGCAGCAGGCCCTCGAGGGCGTCCGGATCGGACGACCGGGCGATGTCGGCGCCTTCGGTCGACCAGTCGTGCGCGCCGACCAGGTCGCCCTGCTCATGCAGCAGCTCGGCGACGGCGCGGAAGATCTCGGGGTCCTTCGGCGCGTCGGCGCGTACCTGCTCGATCAGTGCCCGCGCCTCATCGGCACGGTCCAATTCGAACAGGGCACCGGCGAGGTAGATGCGCGGATCGCCGTACGTCTCCCCGCCGTCGTCCAAGGCACCGCGGTAGGCCTCGGCCGCCCTGTCGTGCTCGCCCGCGTGCTGCCACTGTTCACCGGCCCGTAGCAACAGGCTGGCGCGGGAAACGCCGCCTGAGACGGTATCGGCCAACTCGACGAACCGTGTCGCCGCCGCGGCGTGATCACCGGTGCGGAGAGTCTCGAACTCGAGGTCATCGAGATCGTCTTCGGTCACATGCGTCACCTTCTAGACGCTACCCGGCGTACCTGCTGCGAATCTGGTCATTTCGGATGATCGCTCGACCAGAAGCCGACCCGGAGGCCGACCAGTAGCCGACCGGAGCGAACCGGCCGGTAGAGACGTTACCGCGATCAGCTGCGCCGCGAGCGTTCGAGCGCATCCCAGAAACCGCGTCGCAGTGCGTGGCGTACCTCGTCGTGGAGCAGAAAGTCGATCGGCAGGGACGAGCCCTGGAGCAGCCGCGCCTCCAGGTCCGACGGCATCCGCGGCTTGCGCGCCAGCACGGCCTCCAGCCAGAGGGCGGGGGCGTCCCGGGCGACCGACTCGCCGAAGTCCTGCCCTTCCTTGTGCGCCGCCTTCACGGCGTCGGCCAGCGTCGGGGTCGACTGCTGGACCGGGGACGGCGTGATCTGCTGGGGGCCGGTGTAGGGCCCGACGGGCTGCTGGGGGTACTGCGGGCCGGTGACGTTGCTGCCGGTCTGCGGCCCGGTCGACGGCGGAGCCGGCGGCGTCGGCGCCGCGTGCATCGGGGTCGAGCGCAGCGGCGGGGTCGGCGTGCTCGGCTGTCCGCTGCCGGAGGAGCCGGTGAGGCCGGAGGAGATCGTGTTCGTCGAGGAGCCGAGCTGTGACGGCGTCACGGTGATCGGCGTGCTCGGCGGTGCGGCGCCGTGCTGCGGCGACGGCCGCAACGGGGCCAGGGCGCCGCCCGAGCCGTTGGACGCGCCGTTGGCCAGCGGCGCGGCCGAGGTGTCGACCCCCGCCAGCAGATTGACGTACGGCCGGAGGTGCCCGGAGCCGATCTCGATGAGGTCGTCGCACTCCTGCCGGAGCACCCGGGAGATCGTCCAGTTGCCGTCGACGGCCACGTGCACGACCGTGACGCGGACGCCGAGGTCCTGCGCGTCGGCGATGACCTGGGCGAGATCCTCGTCGCCGCTCACGATGACGGCGTCGGCGACCCCGCCGTTGCGGGCCAGCGTCATGAGGTCGCGGTGTATCTCGGTGTCGACGCCCTCGCGGCGGCCCGGGCGGAGCCGGGAGAGGCGGAGCTTGATGCCCGGCAGGTCGGCCAGCGCGTCATGCTCCGGCGTGCGCCGACCCTCGACCGTCGCCTCGAACCAGTAGCAGCGCAGCAGCGGCAGGCCGGTGCGCTCCCGGGCGAGGTTGCCGAGGAGCTGGAGCAGGCCTCCGAAGTCGAACGACACCGATTCACGACGGCGGGTACCGTGCACCGCCATCGCGCCGTCGGCCAGCAGATAGCCGGCATCTACGAACAGCGCACAGCGATCCACGCGAACACCGCCCCTTTCTCGGCACGAGACCCTTATCAGTGACCCACGGGTGAGCTTTCGAGCCGGCGAGCGACCTCGGGAACCACAGCGTAGTGAAGTCCGTCGTCGGCGTGGGCCGATCCAGTGATTGGCTGCTCCACGAGATTATGAGGGAAATGCGGCTTTCCGCACCCTGGCGAGACCCCTCCTCCCGCGTGTCACCGTTGACTCGGTCGCTCGCCACTGTATGACGGGGCGCGCCGCGACACGGCTGACTTGGTGAGACGGCCGAGATCGGATGCCCGATGGGCGACGGTACCACCCGCTTCTTACAGGAGGAACATCTCGCCCGCCTGCCCCGACGGACACAGTGATCACCCCTCCGGGACAGGCGACCCGGACCGGATCTCTGGCGTGTCGCACGGCCAGCTGGCCAGCGATCAGCTCGGTCAGAGCGCCGCCGATCAGCTCGGTCAGAGGGCCGCGATCAGGTCGGTCAGAGCGCCGCCGACAGCTCGGTGAGGCGGTCCGCGATCAGAGGGCCGCGATCAGGTCGGTGAGGGCGCGCGCCGTCGCGAGCGGGTCGGTGACCGCGGCGAAGTGACCGGCGTCGACGGCGGTGACGGTCCAGCCGCGCAGCCGCGCCTGCGCGGCCGGACCGTCGTACGCCGGAGACGTGCGGAGGTACCCGCAGGGGGCGTCAGGCCAGTCCTGTGGCATCGGCAGCGTCTCGGTGAAGAAATCCTCCTCGCGCGGCCGGGACGGCACGCCCGCGGGCGGCTCCTCGTCCGGGAACCGGCCCCCGTTCTTCAACGACTCGGCGAACTCCGCGCCGAACGCCGTCGCCTGGTCCAGCCGGCTCGAACCCGCCGGCGGCGGAAGCTCGGCGTCCACGAAGACGTAGCCGCCGACGAGGCGGTGCGCGGCGCGCTGGGCGCCGCCGATCGGCGGCAGGAGCGGACCCGCCCCGCCATGGCCGACGAGGACGACGGGCGGCCGCACGCCCGCCTTGGTGATCTCCAGCGCGGCCCGCGCGACGTAGCGACCGGCGTACGGCGCCCGGTCGTCGTCGGTGATCTCCGGCACGACGACCTCGTACGCGCCGAGCGCCTCGGGGAGGGATCCCCAGGCGGACGCGGTGGTCAGCGGGCTGTGCAGCAGAACGACGGTGCCGGGTGTCATGGATAGAGTTTCGCTTATGACGGATCGCGACGATCTCCTGGCCGAGATCAAGAGCAAAGCGGTGGTGCACGGCAGGGTCGTCCTGTCGTCCGGCCAGGAGGCCGACTTCTACATCGACCTGCGTCGCGTGAGCCTCGACGGGCGTGCGGCGCCGCTCGTCGGGCGGGTCATGCTCGATCTCACCGCCGACCTCGACTACGAGGCCGTGGGCGGGCTGACGCTCGGCGCCGATCCGGTCGCCACCGCGATGCTGCACGCCGCCGCCGCGCGCGGCCGGCACCTCGACGCCTTCGTCGTCCGCAAGGCGGGCAAGGCGCACGGGCTGCAGCGGCGCGTCGAGGGGCCCGACGTCACCGGGCGGCGCGTGCTGGCCGTGGAGGACACCTCCACGACCGGCGGCTCCGTGCTGACCGCCGTGGAGGCGCTCCGTGAGGCGGGCGCCGAGGTCGTCGGCGTGGCCACCATCGTCGAGCGCGGAGCGGCACCCCGCATCGCCGAGGCGGGGCTGGACTACCGCTCGGCGTTCACCCTGGACGACCTCGGGATCGGCTGAGCTCGTCGGTCGAGCGAGCCCCGGCCTGGGTCACTGTTTGGTCGGGGCCTTGTAGGTGCGCGCCTGCCCGCGGTGTCCCCTGGGCTGCCTCTGGCCGTTGACGGTCACGCTGACAGTGCTCGCGTCGTCGACCTGCATGATGACCCGCGTCTCGCTGAACTTGCGGACCTCGCCCTTGATGAGCGAGCCCTGCCAGATGACGTCCGTCGCTCCGGGGCCCGCGACGAAGATCGGACACTGCGCCACGAGGCACTGGACGTCGATCTCGTTGCCGGACTGAACCTTGGGCTCCGAGCTGGCGTGCTTGCTCGAAGCCGTCTGCGTGGCCTGTCCGCTGGTCGACGGGTCGGGCGAGGAGGACGCGGTCTTAGACGCGTCCTTGGTGAGTGCTCCATAGAGCGACACGCCACCGACGATCACGAGACCCAATGCCAGCGTGACGGCGAGTACCGCGATGGCGATGCGTGCGAGACCCATAGGGTCTGATCGGTGACGTCCCACAGGGGGAGGTTAGCGATAACCGGGACCGTCAGCGACGGTGACGGCCAGATGGCATCGTCTGCTTCTTACGATCATCCGCATCTCCCGACTTCTTGGGGCCTTTCAGGATCTCCCGGATCACCGGAATCACCGAGATCAGGACGGCGATGGCGACGACGGGGAGGACGTACTTGTCGATTCCCTTGACCCGGTCGCCGAGAAAACGGCCGAGCAGGATGATCGACTCCGTCCAGAGAACGCCGCCGATGATGTTGAAGATGAGGAACCGGCCCGCGGACATCTCGAGCATCCCGGCGAGCGGGTTGAGGAAGGTGCGCACGACCGGGGCGAAGCGGGCCAGCACCACGGCCTTGGCCGGGCCGAACTTGTTGAAGTAGTGCTCGGCCTTGTCGACGTGATCCTTCCGGAACAGCCGTGAGTCAGGCCGGTCGAAGAGTTTTCGCCCGTACTTGGCGCCGAGGAAGTGCCCCACCTGGGCCCCCGCGACGGCGCACAGCGGCGCGCCGATCAGGAGTGCCGGGAGCGGCAGCGGCGTGATGTTGGCGGCATGGGCGGCGGTCGTCGTGGTGAAGACGCCCGCGGTGACCAGCAGGGTGTCGCCGGGTAGGAAGAACCCGACGAGCAGGCCGGTCTCGGCGAAGATGACGGCGAGGATCCCGATCAGTCCGAACGTCGCGATGAGGGACTTGGGATCCATGATGTTCACGGCGAGGGCCACGGGCCGAGCGTACCGGTAGGCGTGCCATGGTCCGGGCCGCAGATGTATTTCGGGATACTGGTGTTGAGACCGCCGGGAGCCACGCCCAAGGAAGGAAGAGCCATGCCGATCGCGACCCCAGAGGTATACGCGGAGATGCTCGATCGGGCAAAGCGTCAGGGCTTCGCCTACCCCGCGATCAACGTCACCTCGAGTCAGACGCTGAACGCCGCGCTGCGCGGGTTCGCCGAGGCCGAGAGCGACGGGATCATTCAGGTCTCCACCGGTGGCGCGGAGTTCCTCTCCGGCGCCACGGTGAAGGACATGGTGACGGGCGCGACGGCGCTCGCGGAGTACGCGCGCGTGGTCGCCGAGAAGTACCCGGTGCAGATCGCGCTGCACACCGACCACTGCCCCAAGAACAAGCTCGACGGCTTCATGAAGCCGCTGGTCAAGATCTCGCAGGAGCGGGTGGCACGCGGCGAGGAGCCGCTGTTCCAGTCGCACATGTGGGACGGCTCGGCCGTGCCGCTCGAGGAGAACCTCCAGATCGCCGCGGAGCTCATCGAGGAGTGCGCCAAGGCCCGCGTCGTCATGGAGATGGAGATCGGCGTCGTCGGCGGCGAAGAGGACGGCGTCGTCGGTGAGATCAACGAGAAGCTCTACACGACGCCCGGCGACGCCCTGGCCACGGTCGAGGCCGTGGGCCTCGGCGAGAAGGGCCGCTACCTCCTCGCCGCGACGTTCGGCAACGTGCACGGCGTCTACAAGCCGGGCCACGTGAAGCTGCGGCCGGAGGTCCTCAAGGAGATCCAGGACGTCGTCGGCGAGCGCTACAGCAAGGACAAGCCCTTCGAGCTGGTCTTCCACGGCGGCTCCGGCTCCACGCTGGAGGAGATCCGCGAGGCGGTGTCGTACGGCGTCGTGAAGATGAACATCGACACCGACACGCAGTACGCCTTCACGCGGCCGGTCGCCGACCACATGTTCAAGAACTACGACGGCGTTCTGAAGGTCGACGGCGAGGTCGGCAACAAGAAGGCCTACGACCCGCGCGCGTACGGCAAGGCCGCCGAGGCGGGCATGGCCGCGCGCATCGTCGAGGCCTGCGAGCACCTGCTCTCGCAGGGCACCAAGATCAAGTAAGGCCGCGACGCGGTGCGCGGGGACGGCCGGAGGATGCGGCCGTCCCCGCGTTGCTTGACGCAACTCGGCGACTTAGGCTGAATGCGTGCTCAACCGCACGTACGACGCGCAGAACTGCTCGATCGCCCGGGCCCTCGAGATCGTCGGCGACCGCTGGACCCTGCTGGTGATCCGGGACGCTTTCGAGGGCGTCCGCAGGTTCGACGACTTCCAGGCAAGCCTGGGCGTGGCACGTAACGTGCTCACCGACCGGCTGAACCGCCTGTGCGACGAGGGCATCCTCCGTCGGCATCTCTACCAGGAGCGGCCGGAGCGCCACGAGTACCGCCTGACCCGCAAGGGCGTGGGCCTGTGGCCCGTGATCATGTCGCTGCTGCTGTGGGGCGATCAGCACTATGCCGAGAACGGCGCGCCCATGGTCCTCATCCACCGCGGCTGCACGGGGCAGCTGACGCCGACCCTGACCTGTTCGGAGTGCGGCGCGTCCCTGGGCCCGACGGACATCGACCCCCGGCCAGGCCCGGGCGCCCTGCCGACCGACTGGGTCGTCCAGCAGGCCGCCGCCCCGGGCACACCGTGATTTTTTCTTGATCATTTCCGGCGAAACCGCGAACGATCTTGCTCGCGCAAGCGTCTCAATGTCTGAACACACCAATCCCCGGGCGCACTAGCGCCCGCCGACCCTCGGGGAGTTCAGGATGCGAGACAACACTCGTCGCCGGATGCAGATCGCCGTCGTCACCGGCGCCGTCGCGGCCGGCTCGATCGCGGCCGCCGTGCCCGCCATGGCCGCCACCACCAGCGCCACGCCCTCCTGCAAGGCCGCGAACCTCAAGGTCTCCCTCAACAAGCGCATCGACCCGGGCGCGGGCCAGCGCTACACCACCCTCGACTTCCGCAACACCGCGAAGAAGGCCTGCGTCCTGCGCAACGGCCTGAAGGGCTTCACCTACCTGGTCAAGGGCAAGGAGGGCGGCGCGCGCAGCGTTCCGGTCCACGCCTACGGCGACAAGAGCCTCGGCTACTCCGCCAAGCAGGCGGTCGTCCTCAAGCCCGGCAAGCACGCCAAGGTGGGCCACCTCGTCATTCACTGGAACGTCGTGTCGACGCCGACGGTCACTCCTCAGTCCCTCCGATTCGCCCTTCCGGCCGGTGGCGGCCACACCGCCCTGCCGTGGAAGCAGCTGGTCGGCGGCGACCACCGCCTCGGCCTGGGACGCCTCTCCGCCTGACCGTACGACCGAGGGCCGGAGGGGATCTTCCCTTCCGGCCCGTTTTTCGTTCCAAGGAGTTGCTTCACGCAACTCGCTGGTGATGCAATGGGTTTCGTGACGAAACTCGCTGCCCGGGCAGCACCCGGCGCGCCGGCGGTCGACCTACGGCCCTACGACGACGGTGACCGGGAGGGCGTCCTGGCGATGCGGCTGTCGCGGCGGAGCCTCTACCACCGGTTCTTCGCCGGCACCCCGCACATCCCGGCGTTCTACGCCCGCACGCTCGACGGCATCGACCACGTCGACCGCGACGCGCTGGTCGCCGTGGCCGGTTCCGAGGTCGTCGGGATCGCCGAGTACACGCGCGACACCGGCCTGCCCTGGCGTGCCGACCTCGCCGTCGTGGTCGCGGATCCCTGGCAGCGGCAGGGCGTCGCCACGCGGCTGATCGGGGACCTGACCGGATCGGCCCGGCGGCACGGCATCACCGAGCTGCGCGCCGACGTGCTCGCGGGCAACCACGCCGCGCGCGCCGCGATCCACAACCTGTGGCCGCGTGCCCTCGTCGCCCGCGGCGACGAGGGCACGGTGATCTACCGACTGCCCGTTTAGGAGAGCGCGGCTTTAGGAGAGCGCGGCCTTAGGAGAGCGCGGCCTTAGGAGAGCGCGGCGAACTGCTCGTCGGTCAGGGTGAGGTTCGCGCCGCCCATGTTCTCCTCCAGGTGCGCCACCGAGCCGGTGCCGGGGATCGGCAGGATGACCGGCGAGCGCCGGAGCAGCCACGCCAGCGCGACCTGCGACGGCGTCGCGTCCAGCTCGTGGGCGATCTCGTCGAGGTGGCTGCCTGGCTTGGCGAGGTCTCCCACAGCGAGCGGGAACCACGGGATGAAGCCGATGTTCTCCCGTTCGCAGTAGTCGAGGACGTCCTCGGACTGCCGGTTCGTCAGGTTGTAGAGGTTCTGGACGGTGGCGATCGGAACGATCTGCCGGGCCTTCTCGATCTCCTCGACGCTGACCTCGGACAGCCCGATGTGCCGGATCTTCCCCTCGTCCCGCAGGTCGCGCAGCTCCCCGAGCTGGTCGTCGAGCGGCACCTCCGGGTCGATGCGGTGCAGCTGGAACAGGTCGATCCGGTCCAGGCCGAGCCGGCTCAGGCTCATCATCACCTCCTGGCGGAGGTACTTCGGCCGGCCCACCGGATGCCATTCGTTCGGTCCCGTTCGGACCAGCCCGGCCTTCGTGGCGATCGTCACGCCGTCGTACGGGTGCAGCGCCTCGTGGATCAGCTCCTCCGACACGTACGGCCCGTACGAGTCGGCGGTGTCGATGAAGTCCACCCCGAGCTCGACGGCACGGCGCAGCACGCGGACGGCCTCGTCGCGGTCGGCCGGCGGCCCCCAGATGCCGGGCCCGGTGATCCGCATGGCGCCGAACCCGAGGCGATTTACGGTCAGGTCCTCACCGATGGTGAACGTGATTTCGGTCATGCGCGCCACGCTACGCGCCGTGAAAACACCGAACTTTCCCGCCCTCCGCAATAGGAGATCGCCGCCGAATTGGGCAGGATGACCCCATGGAGCCACAGAACCTTCTCGGCGGGCCGGCCCCGACCGAGCTGCCGGACAACGAAGAAGCCCGACAGTCCCTGGAGGCCGGCGTCGACCCGTTCGAGGTCGCCGCGCGCTTCCCGGCGCATCCGGCCGCCTGGGCCGAGCTCGCCGACCGCGCGTTCGGGAAGGGCGATGTGATCGAGAGCTACGCCTACGCGCGTACGGGCTACCACCGTGGCCTCGACCAGCTCCGCCGCGCGGGGTGGAAGGGCCATGGCCCGATACCGTGGGAGCACGCGCCGAACCGCGGATTCCTGCGCGCCCTGCACGCCCTCGGCCGCGCGGCCGCCGCGATCGGCGAGGACGACGAGGCCGAGCGCTGCCGAACTTTCCTGCGGGACTCCAGCCCAACGGCCGCCGAGGTCCTGGCCACTTGACCGGCTCCTGCCGTTTTCCTCGCGGTCATCCGGCGGGTACTCTCTGATCGCAAGAGCCCCTGTCGCTGCTGCTTGCGCCAGGGGCTTCGTCGATGCCAGGGGAGAGAGCTCCTATGCCGGCCATCGTGCTCGTCGGCGCCCAGTGGGGTGACGAAGGCAAAGGCAAGGCCACCGATATTCTCGGCGGCGATGTCGACTATGTCGTCCGGTACCAGGGCGGCAACAACGCGGGGCACACGGTCGTCATCGGCGACCAGTCCTACGCGTTGCATCTGCTTCCGTCAGGGGTGCTCTCCCCGGACGTCGTACCCGTGATCGGCAACGGCGTGGTCATCGACCCCGGCGTGCTGCTGGAGGAGATCGACGGCCTTCAGGCGCGGGGGGTGAACTGCGATCGGCTGCTGATCTCGGCCAACGCGCACCTGATCATGCCCCACCACAAGGCCCTGGACAAGGTGAGCGAGCGGTACCTCGGCAAGGCGCGGATCGGCACCACCGGCCGCGGCATCGGCCCGGCGTACGGCGACAAGATCGCGCGGATGGGCATCCGCGTGCAGGACCTGCTCGACCCCGGCATCCTGCGGCAGAAGCTCGACCTCGCGCTGCGCGACAAGAACCAGATCCTCGCCAAGGTCTACAACCGGCGCGCGATCGAGATCGACCCGATCATCGACGAGTACATCGCGTACGGCGAGCGGCTGCGCCCGCACATCGCCGACACCGCCCTCGTGGTCAACAAGGCGCTCGAGCAGGACAAGCTGGTCCTGCTCGAGGGCGCCCAGGGCACGCTGCTGGACGTCGACCACGGCACGTACCCCTTCGTCACGTCCTCCAGCCCGACCTCGGGCGGGGCGTGCGCGGGCTCCGGCGTCGGCCCGACCCGGATCACCAAGGTGATCGGCATCTTGAAGGCCTACACGACGCGCGTGGGCTCGGGGCCGTTCCCGACCGAGCTGCTCGACGAGACGGGCGACTGGCTGCGCACCACCGGCCACGAGTACGGCGTCACGACGGGCCGCAACCGCCGCTGCGGCTGGTTCGACGCGGTGATCGCCCGGTACGCCACGCGGGTGAACGGCGTCACCGACTACTTCCTGACCAAGCTCGACGTGCTGTCCGGCCTGGAGAAGGTTCCGGTCTGCGTGGCGTACGAGGTCGACGGCGAGCGCTGCGACGAGCTGCCGATGACGCAGACCGGGTTCCACCACGCCAAGCCGATCTATGAGGAGCTCGACGGCTGGCAGGAGGACATCTCCGAGTGCAAGACGTTCGAGGATCTCCCGAAGAAGGCGCAGGACTACGTCCGGGCGCTGGAGGAGATGTCGGGCGCCCAGATCAGCGCGATCGGCGTCGGCCCGGGCCGCGACCAGACGCTCCAGCTGCGCTCCCTGGTCTGATCCACCGACTCGGCGGCCCTGGTGTCCCGGGGCCGCTGAGTCGTCTGTGACCGAGTGTTCACCGGCATGGTCTTTTTTCGTATCGCGCTGGCACAAGAAGATCACGGGCTGTAGCTTTGCGATCTGCATGAGTTCTGTCCTGTAATGCGGCATTCTCGCCCCGAGGTGCAAATGGAGCGATACATGACGGCGGTCGCGTTCGTGTGCCTGGCGGCCGGGCTCCTGGTCGCCGTGGTCCTGCTGATCCGGCAGCAGCAGATCACCGCCCGGTTTCGCCGACGGGCCAACGAGCTTGAGGAGACGGCGCGCGTCCGCGATGAGGAGCTGCGCCACCTCGTCACGGTTCGCGTCCCGGCCTTGGTGGAGTCTCTGTACGGCAAGCCGGTCGAGGTGCCCGGCCCGCGCAATCCGAGCTTCGCCGAGACGAGCGCCGAACAAGGCATCCGGGCGATCCTGAGGATCTTCGCCGAACACGCCGAGCGCGCGAAGGAACGCGCCGACCAGTCGGCGAAGGCGACGCTGAAGGCGATGATGCGCGCGGTGCAGAGCCTCGGCAACGAGCAGCAGCTCGCCATCTCCACCATGCAGGACCGGCACGACGACCCGGACGTGCTCGAGGGCCTCATGAAGATCGACCACATGAACGCCCAGCTCGGGCGCCGCGCCCAGGCCACCGCGGTGCTCTGCGGATCCTGGCCGGGCCAGCAGCGGTCCGCCGCCTCGCTGATCGACGTCGTCCGCGGGGCGACCTCCCGCATCCGCGACTACCTCCGCGTCCAGGTCCCGCCGCAGGTCAACATCGCGGTCGTCAGCCGCGCCGTCGAGCCGGTCGTCCTGGCCGTCGCCGAGCTCCTGGACAACGCCGCCCGGCACTCCCAGCCGAACACCACGGTGGAGATCAACCTCCGGCAGACGCACAACGGCGTCGCCATCGTGATCGACGACGCCGGCGTCGCCATGGACCCGGAGGAACTGCAGCGGGCCGAGCGGCTCCTGTCGGGCCGCGAGTCCGTGGACATCAACCGGCTCGGCGACCCGCCCCAGGTCGGGTTCGCCGTGATCGGCGTGCTCGCCGCGCGGTACGGCTTCCGGGTCGCGGTCGACAGCCGCTCCCCGTACGGCGGGGTGCGCGCCGTGCTGTTCCTCCCGAGCGAACTGCTCACCCAGGTCGCCACCGGCCCCACGCCCGTACACGCCGAACCGCGGCCCGAGCCGATCGAGGCGCCCGCCGCCCCGCCGACCCCGAGGAGTCCGGTGTCGCCACCCGCACGGGAGGAGAAGACGACGACAGCCCACGGTCTGCCGAAACGCCGACGCGTCACCGCCACCGGGAACGGCACCGGCGAGCAGCCGCTCCCCTCCGTCGGGGCGCCGGCCTCCTCCACCCGGCCGGCGCGCGAGACCGCCGCCGGGATGGGCGCGTGGCAGCGGGGGACCCGCGCCGGTCGTTCCATCGTTTCTCCCGACTCCGAAGGGAATGTCGCCGAATGACCAAGGATCCGAACAACAAGCTCGGCTGGATGCTCGACGATGCCCTGAAGATGCCGGAGACGCGGCACGCGATCCTGCTGTCCGCCGACGGCCTCCTGATGGCCTACTCCGACCGCATCGGCCGCGACGACGCCGAACGCCACGCCGCCGGGATGTCCGGGCTGCAGTCACTGGCCCGCAGCTCGGCGGAGTTCTGCGGCGACCCGCGCACCACCTGGCGCCAGACCGTCAGCGAGTTCGACGGCGGATACGTCTTCCTCGTCGCCGCGGGCCCCGGCGCGTACCTCGCGGTCTCCACGACGGAGAACGTCGACATGGAGGCGATCTCGTTCCGCCTCCAGGAACTCGTCCAACGCCTGGGCAAGGAGTTGTCCGCCCCGCCGAGGCAGACCCCGGGCGCGTCGCTATGAGCGCGCCCCGCCGTGAACGCGCGCTGGTCCGGCCGCACGTGGTGACCGGCGGGCGTGCCCGTCCGACCCGGAACATCTTCGACCTGGTCACGCTGGTGATGGCGGCGCGCTCCGAGGTCGTCGGCCTCAGCCCCGAGAAGAGGCGGGTCATGGAGCTGTGCCGGGGCGGGGCCCTCTCGGTGGCGGAGGTCGCCGGCCACCTCTCCCTTCCCGTCAGCGTCACCAAGGTCCTGCTGTCGGACCTGGTCGACAGCGGCCACATCGTGACCCGGGCGTCCGTGCCGGACACCGGCCAACCCCCGACCCGAGTGCTTCAGGAGGTGCTCGATGGACTCCGCGCTCGTCTCTGACGGCACCTATGTGCGCGACACCGTACGGACCTCGGTCAAGCTGCTGATCGTCGGTCATTTCGCCGTCGGCAAGACCACGTACGTCGGCACGCTCTCGGAGATCCGGCCGCTGCGCACCGAGGAGCGGATGACGCAGGCCGGCGCCCTGATCGACGACCTTGCCGGGGTACCGGACAAGGAGACGACCACCGTCGCCATGGACTTCGGCCGGCTGACGCTGAGCGACGACCTCGTGCTCTACCTGTTCGGGACGCCGGGACAGCACCGGTTCACACAGCTGTGGCACGACCTGTCGCGCGGGGCCCTCGGCGCGCTCGTGCTGGCCGACACCCGGCGGCTCGAGCAGTCCTTCGACATCATGGGGTTCCTCGAGGAGCAGAAGCTCCGGTACGCCGTCGCGATCAACCAGTTCGACGGCGCGCCGACCTTCCCGGAGGAAGAGCTCCGCGAAGCCCTCGACCTGCTGCCCTCCACACCGCTCATCACCTGCGACGCTCGCGATCAGGCGTCCTCCACGCGCGCGCTGATCTCGCTCGTCGAGTACCTCATCGACGTCGAGAAGAACACCCCCGATGACCTCTGACGCCGCGGCGTCGGGCTGCCCCGTCCACACCGGTCGGACGCCGCTGTACGGGCCGGAGTTCGCGGCGAATCCGGCGCGGGTGTACGACGCCCTGCGCCGCCACGGCCCGGTCGCCCCTGTCGAGCTGGCCCCGGGCATCCCGGCGTCCCTGATCATCTCGTACGACGCCGCCCTCGCGGTGCTGCGCGACCCTGAGAGGTTCCCCAAGGACGCCCGCCGATGGGAGCGGACCGTCTCGCCGGACTCGCCGGTCGTGCCGTTCATGAAGTACCGGCCGGCCTGCAACAAGACCGACGGCGCCGAGCACGCCCGGCTGCGCGCGGCGGTCTCCGACAGCCTGTCCCGCATCGACCTGAACACGCTGCGCGCGTCCGTCGAACGCCACTCCGAGACGCTCATCCGGCGATTCGCCGGGCGCGGCGCGGCCGACCTGCGCGCCGAGTACGCGCTGGTCGTGCCCCTGCTGGTGGTCAACGAAGTGTTGGGCTGCCCTCCGGAGATCGGCGACCGCATCGTCGTCGCGATGCAGGGTTTCGTCGAGAACGTCGACACGGCGAAGAGCAACCGGATCCTGCTGGAGGCCATCGGTGAGCTGGTCGCGCTCAAGCGCGCGCGGCCCGCCAACGACCTGACCACCTGGATACTCGACCACCCGGCCCGGCTGACCGACGAAGAGGTGACCGAGCAGTTCATCCCGCTGATCGGGCTCGCCACCGAGCCGGAGCAGAACCTCATCGCCAACGGCCTGCGGCTGCTGCTGTCCGACAAACGGTTCGCCGGTGACCTGTCCGGCGGCAGCCTCCCCGTCGCCGACGCGCTCGACGAGGTGCTGTGGACCGACCCGCCGATCGCCAACTGGGCGATCAGCTACCCCGTGGAGGACGTCGAGTTCCGGGGCGTACGGCTGCCGGCCGACCAGCCGGTCGTCATCGGGTTCGCCGCCGCCAACACCGATCCGTCGACCGCGTCCGCGAACCGGGCGGGCAACCGTGCCCACCTGGCCTGGGGCGCGGGCCCGCACACCTGCCCCGTCCAGGGCCAAGCGCGGCTGATCGCCTCCGTCGCCATGGAGAAGCTGCTCGACGCACTGCCGGACATGGAGCTGGCCGTCCCCGCCGGGCAGCTGGAATGGCGGCCCGGCTTCGCACAGCGGGCGCTCACGGCCCTGCCCGTACGATTCCCGCCCACCCAAGCGCCGCCGCCCCCGCCGCCTGCCGCGGCCGTCTGGGAGGGCGACCCCGCCCAGCGGGGAAACACCACACCGGCCGCGGCGGCGAATGACCCCGTTCCGGCCCCGGGGCCCGTGGCGGTTCCGGAACGCCGGCGCGGCGCCCTGGCCCGCTGGTGGCACGGCAAATGAGCGGACGGCAGTAGGCGAGGAGGATTCCTGATGTCCGACAACCTCACGCCCGAGATCACGGGCTCCTCCACACCGGGTCCGGGGTGCCCCGCACACGACGGCCGGGCACCGCTGTACGGCCCCGAGTTCGCGGCCCGGCCCGCCCGGATGTACGAGGCATTGCGCCGGTACGGGCCGGTCGCGCCCGTCGAGCTGGCCCCGGGCGTCCCGGCGTCCCTGGTCATCTCGTACGACGCCGCCCTGGAGGTGCTGCGCGACCCCGGCACGTTCCCCAAGGACGCCCGCCGCTGGCAGCAGACGGCTCCGCCGGACTCCCCGGTCGTGCCGTTCATGATGTACCGGCCGGCCTGCAATCTGTCCGATGGCGCCGCCCACTCCCGGCTGCGCGCGGCGATCTCCGACGGCATGTCCCGGATCGACCTGAGCATGCTGCGCGAATCCGTCGAACGCCACGCTGAGCTGCTCATCCGGCGATTCTCGACGAAGGGCTCGGCCGATCTGCGCGCCGAGTACGCGCTGGTCCTGCCGCTCCTGGTGGTCAACGAGGTGCTGGGCTGCCCGGCGGAGATCGGCGACCGCATCGCCGTCGGCATGCAGGGACTCGTCGAGAACGTCGAGACGGCCAAGAACAACCAGATGCTGGTGGAGGCCGTCGCCGAGCTGGTCGCGCTCAAGCGCGCGCGGCCCGCCGAGGACCTGGCCACGTGGCTGGTCGAGCACCCGGCCCGGCTGACCGACGAGGAACTGGTCGAGCAGATCGCGCTGCTCGTCGGCCTCGCCACCGAGCCGGAGCAGAACCTCATCGCCAACGGCCTGCGGCTGCTGCTGTCCGACGACCGGTTCGCCGGTGACCTGTCGGGCGGCAGCCTTCCCGTCGCGGACGCTCTGGACGAGGTGCTGTGGACCGACCCGCCGATCGCCAACTGGGCGATCAGCTACCCGGTCCAGGACCTCGACTTCCACGGAGTGCGACTGCCGGCGGACCAGCCCGTCGTCATCGGGTTCGCCGCCGCCAACACCGATCCGTCGACCGCGTCCGCGAACCGGGCGGGCAACCGCGCCCACCTGGCCTGGGGCGCGGGCCCGCATACGTGCCCGGTTCAGGGGCAGGCGCGCCTGATCGCCTCGGTCGCCATGGAGAAACTGCTCGACGCACTGCCGGACATGGAGCTGGCCGTCCCCGCCGACCAGCTGGAATGGCGACCGGGCTTCGCGCAGCGGGCGCTGAAGGCCCTGCCCGTACGGTTCCCGGCCGTCCAGGCGCCGTCGGCCGGTTCCGCCGCCGACCCGGTCCAGGCAGCCTGGCAGGGTGCTCCCGCGCATGGACCGCGGCAGGGAAGCCCCGCGCCCGCACCGGCATCGGATCCCTCTTCGCCCGCACCCGCCCGGGGCCCGCACGCGCCCGCTCCGCGCCCCTCCGCCGCACCCGTACGCCGACGGAACCCGCTGAGCCGCTGGTGGCACGGCGAATGACCCACCTCACCTGAGTGACGGGAGCCGGACCGTCACCGCGAGGCCGCCGCCCGCCCGGGGGGCGGCGGTCACGGCGCCGCGGTGGGCGGTCGCGATGGCTCGGACGATCGACAGGCCCAATCCGGTACCCCGGTCGGAGCGCACCCGGTCGCTCCGGAGGCGCCGGAACGGCTCGAACAGCGTCTCCACCTCGTACGCGGGGATCACCGGGCCGGTGTTCACGACGACCAGTTCGGTGCCGCCCTCGTGTCGGCGGGTGGCCAGCCGCACCTCGCCGCCGTCGACGTTGTACCGGATCGCGTTCTCGACCAGGTTCTGGACGATGCGTTCCACCAGGACCGGGTCGCCCTCGGTCGGCGCGCGACCGAGGGCGCGGTGCACGGTCAGGCCCCGGTTCTCCAGCTCGGTCTTGGCCTGGTCCAGGACGTGCCCGGCCACGTCGGCGAGGTCGAGCGGTGCGGTGTCGACGACGGTGTTCTCGCTGCCGGCAAGGGTGAGCAGCCCTTCGATGAGCCGCTCGTGCCGGTCGCCGACGACGAGCAGCGACTCGCCCAGCCGCTTCACGTCCGGGCTCGCGTCGGGGCGGCGTACGGCGACGTCGATGAGGGTCCGGTTGATGGCCAGGGGCGTGCGCAGCTCGTGGGAGGCGTTGTCGACGAACCGCCGCTGCCCCTCGAAGGCGCGGGCGAGCCGCTCCAGCATGGTGTCGAACGTGTCGGCCAGTTCCTTCACGTCGTCGCGCGGCCCGGCGTAGGCGATCCGCTCGGTGAGATTACGGCTGTGCGCCACCCGCCGGGCGGTCTCGGTGATCTTGTGGATGGGGCGCAGCGCCCGGCCGGCGAACATCCAGCCGAGTCCGAGGGCTGCCGCGCCCACGGCGGCGAGCGCGATGGCGCCCTGGGTCAGCAGCGAGTTGAGCATTTGCCGGGACGACGCCTCCTTCGCCTTCACGAGCATGCCCTGAGCCTGCCTGGCCGTGTACACCTTGTCGGGCATCGGCACGCCCGGGACGGCCTCGCCACTGGACGGATTCACCGGAACCAACTCGGTGGTGTTGGTAGCGGCGCCGCCGACCTGGACGGCGGTGACGTTCGCGGCCCGGTGCTGGATGCTGTTCTCGACGAGGAAGTAGGTCAGCGTCAGCAGCACGATGCCGCCGACCAGGAACAGCCCGCCGTACAGCAGGGTGAGCCGGGCACGGATGGTGGGCTGTGGCCTCCGGACGAGCGTCGTCATTTGATGCGGTACCCCACTCCCGGGACGGTCTCGATGACGGGTGGGTCGCCGAGCTTGCGGCGGAGCTTCATGAGCGTCACCCGTACGGTGTTGGTGAACGGGTCGGTGTGCTCGTCCCACACCTTCTCCAGGAGCCGTTCCGCCGAGACGACCGTGCCGTCCGCGCGCAGCAGCTCGGCCAGGAGACCGAACTCCTTGCGCGCCAGGTGGACGTAGCGGCCGTCCCGGTAGGCCTCCCGGCGGGCGGGGTCGAGCCGGATCCCGGCGCGCTCCAGGGTCGGCGGGTCGGCCGGCCGCGCCCGCCGGCCGAGCGCGTGGATCCGGGCCACCAGTTCCTCGAACGCGAACGGCTTGATCAGGTAGTCGTCGGCGCCGATCCCGAGTCCCTCGACCCGCGCTCGTACGGTGGCGGCGGCGGTGAGCATCAGCACCCGGACGTCCGCCCCGGACTCCACGACCGCGCGGCAGACGTCGTCGCCGTGCACGACCGGCAGGTCGCGGTCGAGGACGAACACGTCGTAGTCGTTGACGCCGAGGAGTTCGAGCGCGGCGTCCCCGTCATAGGCCACGTCGACGGCCAGGGCCTCAGCCCGCAGCCCCTCGGCGATCGAGTCGGCGAGCATCCGCTCGTCCTCGGCGATGAGTACGCGCACCGTTCCCCGTCCATGCGTCGTTCGGCGACCGTTCCGGCACAGCGTGCGGCATCAGGCATAACGCCGGCGTAACCAGAACCGGTTACGCCCGGGTTATCGGCCGGTGATTTGACTCCTCGCAGTCCGCCGGGGTCCGCCCGGCGGAGTCGACGAGGAGACGACTGATGCGACGAACGGCGGTCGCGGCGCTCATCCTGGCGCCCACGCTCACCCTCGGGCTGTCGGCCTGCGGGGCCGGTCACAAGAAGGCCGGCGCCAATGCGAGTGCGGCCAGTGACGTGCAGAAGATGCGCGCCTACGCCAAGTGCATGCGCGCCAACGGCGTGAACATGGCCGACCCGGAGACCGACGGAAACGGTGGTGTCCGGATTCGGGCCGCGGGCCCCAAGAACGGCGGCAGCGACAAGGTCGAAATGAACGAAAAGGCGATGAAGGCCGCCCAGGCCAAGTGCGGCCACCTGATGCCGAACGGCGGCAAACCGATCAAACCCAAGCCGGAGGAGCTGGCGAAGATGCGCGCCTACGCGAAGTGCATGCGCCAGCACGGCGTCAACATGCCCGACCCGAACCCCGACGGCGGCATCGTGGTCAAGAGCGGCGGCGGGAAGAGCAACAACGTCGGCGGCGGTGACGTGAACCCGGACGGCCAGGCGTTCAAGGACGCCGACAAGGCCTGCGCGAGCTATCGGCCCGGCGGCAGCCGGGCCCTCACGCGGAGCACGAATTGAGCAGGGCCCGCGCCGCCATCCTGAGCGGCGTCGGCGTGCTCCTGGTCGGCGTCGCCGGCCTGGCGGCGGCCGGCCTGGGCGGCGGGGGCGGCACGCCCACCGGGCGCAGCACCCTCCCGCCCGCGACCGCGCGGATCGAACGGACCACCCTGGTGGAGACCCAGAAGGTGGACGGCACACTCGGCTACGGCACGACGCGCACGGCGGCCGGCGCGGGCGGTCGCGGCGTCCTGACGTGGCTGGCCGCACCCGGCACGGTGGTGTCCCGCGGCCGGCCCGCCTACCGGGTGGACGACCACCCGGTGCCGCTGCTGTACGGGTCGCTGCCGATCTACCGGACCCTCTCCGACGGCACCAAGGGCCGGGACGTCCTGCAGTTCGAGCAGAACCTCCAGGCCCTGGGCTACACCGGCTTCACCGTCGACAAGACCTACACCGCCGCCACCGCCGACGCGGTGAAACGCTGGCAGAAGGACCTCGGCCTCGACCAGACGGGCCGGATCGCACCCGGATCCGTGCTGGTCGCGTCCGGGGAGATCCGGGTCGCCGAGCGGAAGGCGCAGGTCGGTGACCGGCCGAGCGGCCCCGTGCTCACCTACACCGGCACCAGCCGGGAGGTGAGCATCGACCTCGACGTGCAGTACCAGCGGCTCGCCAAGAAGGGCGCCAAGGTATCGATCGAACTGCCCGGCGGCGGCACCACCAAGGGCCGGATCACCACGGTCGGCAAGGTCGCCACGGCCGGGCACGGCGACAACCCCACCACCGTCGCGGTGACCGTCACCGTCGACGACCAGGGGGCGCTGGGCTCCTTCGACAAGGCGCCGGTGGAGGTCTACCTGACCAGCGAACGGCACGCGAACGTCCTCGCCGTGCCGATCGAGGCGCTGCTCGCCCAGGCCGACGGCGGTTACGGCGTCCAGGTCGTCGAAGGCGGGCACGTCCGTACCGTCCCCGTGGAGACCGGTGCGTTCACCGAGGGCAAGGTGGAGATCTCCGGTTCCGGCCTGGCCGAGGGCATGAGCGTGGGGGTTCCGAAGTGAGCGGGCCCGTGGTGGGGCCCGTCGTGGAACTCCGGGACGTGCGCAAGGAGTACCCGGGCGACGTCACGGCGCTGGACGGGGTGACGCTGACGGTCGAGGCCGGTGAACTCGCCGCGATCGTCGGCCCGTCCGGCTCCGGCAAGTCGACGTTGCTGCACCTCATCGGCACGCTGGACCGGCCCAGCGGCGGCACGGTGCGCATCGAGGGCCGCGATGTGTCCTCCCTGCCGGACCGGCGGCTCTCGGCGCTGCGCGCCCGGCGGATCGGGTTCGTCTTCCAGCAGTTCCACCTCGCCGCCGGGGTCAGCGCGCTGGACAATGTCGCCGACGGCCTGCTGTACGCCGGCGTTCCCCCGGCCGAACGCCGCCGCCGTGCGCGCCTGGCCCTCGAGCGGGTCGGCCTGGCCCACCGGCTCGGCCACCGGCCGCACCAGCTGTCCGGCGGTGAGAAGCAGCGCGTGGCGATCGCCCGCGCGGTGATCGGTGAACCCGCGATGCTGCTGGCCGACGAGCCGACCGGCGCGCTGGACACCGCCTCCGGCGCCGGGGTGATCGACCTGCTCCGGGAGCTGGCCGACGGCGGCACCACGGTCATCGTGATCACGCATGACCGCGACATCGCCGCGACGCTGCCCCGCCAGATCGGGATGCGCGACGGCCGGGTCGTCCAGGACGACGCACGAGCGGAGGCCGCACGATGAGGCGCAGACGAGACGACCCGCAGCCGCCCGAAACGTACGGCGACGCCCCGGCGGAAGCGAACGGCGGCCGACCCGCGGGGGCGGACGGCGGCCGACCGGTGGGCCCGTACGACAGCCGACCGGCGGGAGCGGACGGCCGACCCGCGGGCCCGCACGGCGACGGCCGGGCGCGGGCGGACGAAGGACGGCCGGCCGATCCATCCGCAGAGACGGGCGGCGACCCATCCGCCACGGCGCACGACCGGCAACCTACGAACAGCGGTCGGCATGCGGGCCCGTACGGCGGCCCATCCGCGGCAACGGACGATGGTCGGCCTGCGCAACCGGAGGGCGGCCGATCGGCGGGTGGTGATCAGCCGGCCAGGCTGGGGCCCAGGGACGTGGTGCGGGTCGGCGCGGCCGGGCTGCGCGCCCGCCCGATGCGGGTGTTCCTGTCCGCCCTGGGCATCGCGATCGGCATCGCCGCGATGATCGGCGTGGTCGGCATCTCGGCCTCCAGCCGGGCCCAGCTCCAGGCCACGCTGGACCGGCTGGGCACCAACATGCTGACCGTGGCGCCCGGCAAGGACCTGTTCGGCTCCAACGCGGAGCTCCCCAAGGAGTCGGTCGCGATGATCGGCCGGATGACCGACGTGATCTCCGCCTCGGCGACGGGCAAGATCTCCAACACGAACGTCTACCGCAACGATCACATCGACGCGGGGGAGACCGGCGGCATCGGCGTCCTGGCGGCCCGCCTCGACCTGCCCCGTACGGCGGGTCTGCGGATGGCCGCCGGGACCTGGCTCAACGCGGCCACGAGCCGGTACCCGGCCGTCGTGCTGGGCTCGGACGCGGCGGACGCGGTCGGCGTCGCGCAGCCGGGCGTCCAGGTCTGGCTCGGCTCGCAGTGGTTCACGGTCGTCGGCATCCTGGAGCCGGCGCAGCTCACGCCGGAGCTGAACTCCGCCGCGCTGGTCGGCTGGGACGCGGCCGTCTCCCGGCTCGGCTTCGACGGCCACCCCACGACGGTCTACACGCGGGCCAAGAAGGAGTCGGTCGAGCACGTACGGGACCTGCTCGCGGCCACCGCCAACCCGAGCGCGCCGACCGAGGTGGAGGTCAGCCGTCCGTCGGACGCGCTCGCCGCCCAGAACGCCAGCGACAAGGCGTTCACCGGGCTCCTGCTGGGGCTGGGCGCGGTGGCTCTCCTGGTCGGCGGGGTCGGGGTGGCGAACACGATGGTGATCTCGGTCCTGGAGCGTCGTGCCGAGATCGGCCTGCGGCGTTCCCTGGGCGCGACGCGGGGTCAGATCAGGGCGCAGTTCCTCACCGAGTCGCAGTTGCTGGCCGTGCTCGGCGGCGTGGGCGGCGTGACGCTCGGCATCCTCGTCACCGCGGTCTTCGCGGTGTCGCAGGGCTGGCCGACGGTGGTACCGCCGTGGGCGATGGCCGGCGGGGTCGGCGCCACGCTGGTCATCGGCGGGATCGCCGGTCTGTACCCGGCGATCCGCGCGGCCCGGCTCTCCCCCACCGAGGCCCTCGCCGCCCCATGACCGGGGGAGCCGGGGTCGTACGGAATGCTCGGTGAATGCCATCGCAGATCGGGCGAATGCCGCAGATTGCCTCCTGGTTCGCGTGTTCACCGAGCCTTCTCCACCCGAGGCACGAAGGCGCCGACACGGCCTCGTACGCTGTGGCGGGTGGAGATCCAGGGACACCGCGGAGCGCGGGGACTGTGGCCGGAGAACACCCTTCCGGGGTTCGCGAGAACGCTCGAGCTGGGCGTCGACGTGCTGGAGCTGGACGTCGCGCTCACCGCGGACGGCGTCCCGGTGCTCCATCACGACCAGTCGCTGAACGCCGGGGTCGTACGGGACCGGGGGCCGTACCGGCCGCGTGACCCGATGTTCCCGTACGTCGGCCGGCCGATCGGGGAGCTGACGCTCGCGCAGATCAAGACGCTCGACGCGGGGATCCAGAACAAGCGGTTCGCGGCGACGCAGACGCCGATCCCCGGCGCCGAGGTGCCGACGCTGGCGGAGGTGTGCGAGCTGGTCGCCCCGCACGACGTACGGCTGGCGGTGGAGATCAAGACCGATCCGTCCTGGCCGGACGTCGAGGCCATCACGGTCGCGGCGGTGAAGGTGCTGGAGTCGTACGGGCTGACGGAGCGGTCGCGGCTGCTGGCGTTCGACTGGCGGGTGCTGGCGGTGGCGGGCGAGCTGCTGCCCGGCGGGCAGCGGGTCGCGCTGGTCGAGCCGGACACGCTCGACGCGTCGTGGCTGGCCGGGCGGAATCCGGCAGGTGGCCTGACCGCCGCCGCGGCCGATGCCGGGGCGACCATGATCTCCCCGAAGCGGGTCATGGTCACCCCGGAACTGGTCGCGGCGGCGCACGCCCTGAACCTGCGCGTCGTTCCGTGGACGGTCAACGACCCGGTCGAGATGGCGCGGCACATCGCGTTCGGCGTGGACGCGATCGTGACCGACTACCCCGACCGGCTCCGTACGGTGCTGGGGCGGTCAACCACTCGGCCCTGACGGCCGCATCGGATCCTCTTGCAGCGCCTTGAGGGACAGTGTCACACGTTCGCGCACCATGTCGACGTCGAGGATCTGTGCGGTGATCTCCTGGCCAACGGTGAGGATCTCGGAAGGATGATCGACGGACCGCCAGGACAGTTCGGGAACGTTGATCATTGCGGTGCAGCCGCCGATGTCGACGAACGTCACCCCGAAGCCGGCGATCTCGCTGACAATGCCGGTACAGATCTGGCCTTGGCGAAGGGTCTTCAAGAAGGCCCATTCGTGGTCGCTCGGGGTCGGCTCGGTTCTCCACCGGGCACGCAGGACGCCGTCGCCGTCGGGTAGGACGGCGGTGAAGAGGGGGTGGCGTTCGTCGGCGTACAGAGAAAGCACGGTGGCGGCACGTGCGCCGGCGATCCGCGGGGCCAGTTCGGCGAAGTGGCTCTCGTCGGCGATCGTGCTGGTGATCTGTCCGTCTTCGTTCTCCCAGACGAGTTCGATCAGGTCCTTGTCGGAGAGAACGGCCAGTATCTCGTCGACGTCGGTGGACAGGTCCGGCCAGACGGTGAGTTGAGCACGAGGGGTGAGCCGGGCGCGTACCGCGTCGACGGTGTCGCCGGTGAGGCGGTGCCAGCGGGACGCGTTGTGGAGGTAGCCCTCTTCCAAGATGACGGCCTGCTGCGTGGCGATGAACCAGCGCAGCCGAGCCCAGAAGGTGTCGTCGGCGGGCCGCTGTTCGCCGGGCTCGTCATCGAGATCCGCGTCGTAGGGGGAGGCGTCGATCCGTTCGGGGAACAGCCCCAATGCCCGGGTCCGGTCCAACGCCCCTTCACAGGGCTCGCTGCTGCCGACGTAGACGTACTGGTCCCACCCGACGTGTACGGCGAACACGTTCTCTACCTCGAGGCGGCACCAGACACCGTTGTCGCGGAGCATCGCCCGGACCAGTTCGAGGCCGACGGACACCGGCACGTGCGTGCCGTCATGGAAACCGGTGAGGTCGGGCGGGAAGAGCCCGGCCAGGCCGTGGCCTTCGACGGCCGGCTCCCGGCCGAAGTGAGCGAAGGCGGTGACCTGCGGCTCTCGTACGGTCAGCTCATGGACGCCGGTGTCTTCGGCGAAGGCGGCCACCGCCTCCAGGTAGGCGGCTTCGACCGGTCCATGGTCGCTGACCGCTTCCTCCGCGCCGGTATATCCGCCGTCCTCATCGCGGTCGGCGGGGTCGTACTTGGTGACTCGGTAGACGTGGGGCAGCACGTCACTGCCCTACCCGGGTGGATGAGGACACAGTGATCCTCTGGCGTTCCAGGACCCGGTAGAGGCCCGGCCGGCGGAGAAGAGTTCGGCGAAGGTGTGCTCGCTGACCCTCAGAGCCAGCCATTGCGGCGAAAGCCCCGATAGAGGACGAAACAGGAGCCGACGATGACGCTGAGGGCGAGCAGGTAGCCGTACTTCCAGTGCAGCTCCGGCATGAACTTGAAGTTCATGCCGTACACGCCGGTGATCGCCGTCGGCATGGCCAGGATCGCCGCCCAGGCGGAGATCTTGCGCATGTCGTGGTTGTCGGTGACGGTCACCTGGGTGAGGTGCGCCTGGAGGATCGGCGTGAGCAGCTCGTCGCAGGACTCGACCTGCTCGCGCACGCGGGCGAGGTGGTCGTCGACGTCGCGGAAGTACTCCCGGATCTCGGTCGGCACGAAGCGGCGGGCGGCCAGGTTGCGCACCGGGCCGGCGAGGGGACCGACGGCCCGCTTGAGCTGGATGACCTCGCGCTTCAACCGGTAGATGCGCTCGGCCTGGTTGGTGGCGTCGGCGGAGAAGACGTTCTCCTCGACCTCGTCGATGTCCTGCTGGACGGCGTCGCCGACGGAGATGTAGTCGTCCACGACCCGGTCGATGATCGCGTGCAGGACCGCGGCGGGACCGAGCGCGAGACGCTCCGGTGTCTTCTCGAGGCGGCGGCGGACCGGCGCGAGCTCGCCGTGCGCACCGTGCCGCACGGTGACGACGAAGTCGGGCCCGCAGAAGATCATGATCTCGCCGGTGTGCACGGTCTCCGTGCCGCCGCGCTCGACGTACCCGATGGTCTTCATGACGACGAACTGCACGTCGTCGTAGCGCTCCAGCTTGGGCCGCTGGTGCGCGTGGACGGCGTCCTCGACGGCGAGGGGGTGCAGGCCGAACACCTCCGCCAGCCGCTCCAGCTCTTCGGCGTCGGGCTCGTGCAGCCCCACCCAGACGAAGTCGCCCCGCGGCTCGCCGCCTTCGTCCTCGGGGCCCCGGACGAGCTCGACGGCGTCGGCGAGGCTCTCGGTGTCGACACGCTTCCCGTCGACGTACGCGGCCCAGTCGATGAGCGCGGACCGCTGGTTGATCGACTCACCGGCAGCGATACGGCCGGGACGGGCGAGCGGCTTGAACAGGACGCGGGTGGCGCGTCCGGGGCGAACCCTGGTCATGGCCATGGGGGAACTCCTTCCCCAGCACCGGCCCCACGCGCGGCAGCGCGCGTCAACCCGGGATCAGAGCGGGGAGCGCGCGCCGGAGGCGGCCGGACGCCGAGTAGAGATGGTCGGACTGTGAGGAGGCTCGGCGTTACTGCAAGGATCGCCAGGGCTCATTCCAACCACCTCCTTAGGTTCGTCGGCGCTCAGAGCTCGGAGCTCTGAAGGTACACCGGGAATTAAGGACGCCCGACCGCGGCGGGCGGTTTACCGGTTTCCCAGAATCTTTCAGAAGTCACTGCGATCACCGTCTGGTCAGGTCAACGCGGGACGGCCGTCCGTGCTTCCCTCACCAGCTTGGAAACCGGAGATCTGGATAGGCTTTGCGACGTGCGAGTCCTCGTTCTCGGCTCGGGCGGGCGCGAACACGCGCTGGTCCGCTCCCTTTCCCGCGACCCTGACGTCACCGCGCTGCACTGCGCGCCCGGCAACGCCGGCACCGCCGCGCTCGCGGACAACCATGTCCTGGATCCGACCGATCCGGTCGCCGTGGTCGAGCTCGCGCAACGCCTCATGGCGCAGCTCGTCGTGATCGGGCCGGAGGCGCCGCTGGTCGCGGGTGTCGGTGACGCCCTGCGCCGGGCCGGGTTCCTGTGCTTCGGCCCGGACGCCGCGGCCGCGCGGATCGAGGGTTCCAAGGCGTTCGCCAAGGAGATCATGCAGGCGGCCGGCGTCCCGACCGCCGACGCTCACGTCTGCGAGAGCGCCCGCGAGGTCCGCGAGGCGCTGGACGCGTTCGGCCCGCCGTACGTGGTGAAGGACGACGGCCTGGCCGCCGGCAAGGGCGTCGTCGTCACCGAGGACCGCGCGGCGGCCGAGCGGCACGCCGACGAGTGCGAGCGCGTCGTCATCGAGGAGTACCTCGACGGGCCCGAGGTCTCGCTGTTCGCGCTGACCGACGGCACCACCGTCGTGCCGCTGCTGCCGGCCCAGGACTTCAAGCGCGCCCACGACGGCGACAAGGGGCCGAACACCGGCGGCATGGGGGCCTACACCCCGCTGCCCTGGGCCCCCGCGGACCTGGTCGACGAGGTCGTGCGCACGGTCGTCCAGCCGACGGTGGACGAGCTGCGCCGCCGCGAGACGCCGTACACCGGCGTGCTGTACGCCGGGCTCGCGCTGACGTCGAAGGGCGTCCGGGTGATCGAGTTCAACGCCCGGTTCGGCGACCCGGAGACCCAGGTCGTGCTCGACCGGCTGGCCACTCCGCTGGCCGGGCTGCTGCAGGCCTGCGCCGTCGGGGGGCTGGGCTCCGCGCCGGCGCTGGAGTGGCGGCCGGGCGCGGCGGTCACCGTCGTGATCGCGGCGGAGAACTACCCCGGCAAGCCCGCCACCGGCGACCCCATCGCCGGCGTCGAAGAGGCCGAGGCGGTCGAGGGCGCGTACGTCCTGCACGCCGGCACCAAGCTGCACGAGGGGCTGCCGGTCTCGGCCGGCGGGCGGGTGCTGAACGTCGTCGGCAGCGGTCCCGACATCGCCGCCGCCCGCGCGGCGGCGTACACCGCCGCGGACCGGATCCGCCTACGCGGCGCGCACTACCGTACGGACATCGCGGCAAAGGTCTGACCTTCCGCTATGGAGGTTCAAAGCGGCGATCCGGTCGGTGCGCGGGAGGAGTCCGAGGACGGCTACCGGGTCACCACCCTGGAGCTCTTCTTCGACCTGGTCTTCGTCTTCACGATCACGCAGCTCACCTCGGTCCTGGTGCACGAGCTGTCGCCGCTCGGGTTGCTGCGCGTCGTGGTGCTGTTCGGCGTGCTGTGGTGGATCTACTCCGGGTACGCCTGGCTGACGAACACCGTCGCGCCCACCACGACGGGCCGGCGGCTGCTGCTGCTCGTGGGCATGGCCGGATTCCTGATCATGGCGCTGGCCACGCCGCGGGCCTTCGACGGCGGCGGTGTGGCCTGGGGGCTGGGCTACCTCATCGTCGTCCTAGTGCACGGCAGCCTGTACGTCCAGGCCAACCGTAATTTCTGGCGGGTGCTGCCCGCCAACGTCGTGGCGGCGGCCCTGGTGATCGGCGCCGGGCTGCTGTCCGGCGCCTGGACGTACGCGCTGTGGATCGCGGCGGTGCTCGTGCCGATCGTCCTGCCGTACATCGTGCGGCCGGGCGGCCGGTTCATGCTGCGGGCCGCGCACATCGTCGAGCGGCACGGCCTGCTGGTCCTGATCACGCTCGGCGAGTCGGTCGTGGCCATCGGGATCGGCCTGCCGGACGAGCCGCTCACCGTGGGCACAACGCTCGCGGCGGTGCTCGGCCTGGCCCTCGTCGCCGCGCTGTGGTGGACGTACTTCGCCGAGGACGACGTTCGGGCCGAACACGCGCTGACGGCGATGGACGACGCGCGCCGTACGGGCGCGATCATGAACGGGTACTTCTACGCCCACATTCCCGTGATGATCGGGGTGGTCGCGGCGGCGGCTGGCGTGAAGAAGGCGATGGGTCATGCCGCCGAGCCGCTGCACGCGGGGCCGGCGATCGCCCTCGGGGCGGGCGTCGCGGCCTACCTCGTGGGCGACGCCGCGTTCCGCCGTACGCTGCGGATCGGCGCACTGGCACCCCGGGTCGGCGCGGCGGCGCTGTGCCTTGCCACGATCGCCCTCGGCGTCCAGGTCGCCGCCGAGGCCGAGCTGATCGCCCTCGTCCTCGTCATCGTCGCGGCGCTCATCGTCGAACGGCGGCTCTCGCCGACCCCTGAGGAGCCCGCCGGTCACCCGGGCTGACGGTGTCCCGCCCGCGAACGCCATCGGAACAATCAAGATCGCTCTCCCGGACCGGAGAAGTTGATCTAGGATCCAAACGATCTTGGTCATCCGGAAGGGAAGATGGTCATGCGCCGATCAGTCGGACTCGCTCTCGCAACACTCCTCATGACGACCGGTGCCGCCGGGACGGCCCAGGCCGCCGCCCCGGCCCGCGGGCCGGTCGCCGCACAAGCCGCCGCGCTGACGCGGCTGCACGCCACGTCCAGCAACGCGTTCGTGGACTCCTCCGGCACCGTGCACAAGCTGATCGCCACGAACATCCAGCCGCTCTGGGACGCGAACAGCACCGACACCTGGGGACAGTCGACCTACGACTCGATCAAGGCCAAGGGCTTCACCGCGGTCCGCATGGTCCTGTTCTGGGACATGTTCCAGCCGACCGAGGCGGACTGGAACGAGACGGCGTTCACCACCCTCTCGACGGCCGTCGAGCGGGCGAAGGCCGCCGGCCTGTACGTCATCCTCGACACCATCCACATGTCCGGCAGCCCCGACGGCCAGGAGCACGTGCCGGACTGGGCGCGGGTGACGCCCACGGACGACGGTTCGGTCGAGGGCCTGGACGCCGTCGTCGAGAACGGCCTGGGCTTCCTGCAGACCGTCGCCAACCGGTACCAGGACGAGCCGGCGATCGCGGCGTACGACCCGGTCAACGAGCCGTTCCGCTCCTCCACGAAGTCCGCGAGGCTGCTGTCCGACTACACCCAGATCGTGAACGCGATCCGCGCCAAGGACAGCACCACCAGCATCATGCTGGAACCGTCGTACGGCGACTCGAAGGTGCCCACCTCGTCGTTCTCGTCGTTCACGCCGACCAGCCGCAGCAACCTCATCTGGTCGGTGCACGACTACTACAACGGCGACCCGAACAGCGCCAACACCAACGGCTACGACGCAAACGGCCTGGGCCAGAACCCGAACCCCTCCGACGGCACCACCGGCTACAACTCGGCCAACAAGGCCGCGCTCGCCTCGCACCTGCAGGTCCAGCTCGACATGGCCAAGGCGGAGAGCCTGCCGGTGTGGATCGGGGAGTTCGGCATCGGCTCGGGCGCCACCGGCCACGACCAGTACATCAAGGACAAGGTCGCGCTCTACAAGTCCAAGGGCGTCGACTACGCCTGGTGGGAGTACTCCTCCGACAACGGGAACGGGCCGTTCAGCATGGTCGACGCCAACGAGAACTGGCGGTCCTGGGTGAGCTACCTGTTCTGACGCCTGGGAGACTGGAGGGGTGATCGAGCGCTACACCCTTCCGGAGATGGGCCGCGTCTGGAGCGACGCGCACAAGTACGAGCTGTGGTGCCGGGTCGAGACCCTGGTGCTCGAGGCGCACGCGAAGGCGGGCACCGTCCCGGCGGACGTCGTCGAGCCGGTGCGCGCCGCTCCTCCGCCGACGCCCGAGCGCGTCGCCGAGATCGAGGCGACGACGCAGCACGACGTGATCGCGTTCCTGTCCGCGTGGGCCGACAACACCACGCCCCGTGAGGCCGCGGCGTACGTGCACTTCGGCATGACGTCCTCGGACCTGCTCGACACGGCCCTCGCCGTTCAGCTCGTCGAGGCCACCGACATCCTGATCGCCAAGGCCGACGCGCTGGTCGCGGCGCTGCGCGACCACGGTCTCGCGCACCGCGACACCCTGCGCGTCGGCCGGACGCACGGCATCCACGGCGAGCCGGACGTCTGGGGGCACCGGGTCGCCGACTTCGCGTTCGCGATGGCCCGTTCGCGCGACCGCCTCCGGCGGGCGCGGGCGGCCGTCGGCGTCTGCGCCATCTCCGGCGCCGTCGGCACCTACTCCAACATCGACCCCGAGGTCGAGCGGTACGTCGCCGCCGAGCTGGGCCTGGCCCCGGCCGACGTCTCCACCCAGGTCGTGATCCGCGACGGCATCAGCGAGTGGGTCTCCGCCCTGGCGATCATGTCCACGGTGTGCGAGGCGATCGCGCTGGAGGTCCGGCACGGCCAGCGCACCGAGGTACGGGAGCTGTGGGAGCCGTTCGGGAAGGGCCAGAAGGGCTCCTCCGCGATGCCGCACAAGAAGAACCCGATCATCTCCGAGCGGCTCGCCGGCCTCGCCCGGATCGTCCGCGCCCAGGTCACCCCGGTGATGGAGGGCATCCCGCTGTGGCACGAGCGGGACATCTCCCACTCCTCCACCGAGCGCATCGCCCTGCCCGACGCCTCGATCGCGCTCGACTACATGCTCAACCTCACGCACCGCCTCGTCACCGGCCTCGTCGTCGACAAGAACCGGATGCGCGCCAACCTGGAGTCCACCGGCGGGCTGATCTACACCAGCACCGTTCTGCTCGAACTGGTCAACGCCGGGATGTCCCGCGACGACGAGGCGTACCCGCTCGTGCAGAAGGCCGCGATGGAGACGTGGGAGACCGGGACGCCGTTCCGCGAGACGCTGCGCCGGCAGGCGGCCGAGGCCGGGCTGACGCTCGACGAGGCGCGGCTCGACGAGGTCTGCCGGCCCGAACGCTACGTCGAGCGCCTCGCCGGGATGTTCGAGCGCCTCGCCGCCCTCAGCTGACCCCCCGGGCGGCGGTGCGATCATGAAGACGAGGGAAAGGAACCTTCATGTCGGTCGTCGTCCGTGAGCTGAACGTCTACCCGTTGAAGAGCGGCGGCGGCACGCCGCTGAGCAGCGCCGAACTGCTGCCGGAGGGCTTCCGGCACGACCGGGAGTTCATGCTGGTCCGCCCGGACATGCGGCACCTGTCGCAGCGGGAGACCCCGCGCATGGCGCTGCTGCGCCCGTCGTACGACGGCGTGAAGCTGACCGTCGAGCTCGCGGGTGACGTCGCGCCGTCCGCCGGTGACGTCACGCCCCTGGCGCACGTCGCGCACTCCGACGGCCCGGTGGTCGACGTCACGGTGCACGGCAAGCCGTGCCAGGGCGTCGACCAGGGCGATGAGGCGGCCGAGTGGTTCACCGACGTCCTGGGCCGGGAGTGCCGCCTCATGCACTTCACCGGCCGGCGCCCGACCGGAACGGGCGGCGGCACCGTCGCGTACGCCGACGGCTATCCGCTGCTCGTGACCTCGGTGGAGTCCCTCGACGAGCTGAACTCCCGCCTCGACGAGCCGCTGCCGATGAACCGCTTCCGGCCCAGCATCGTGGTCGAGGGCCTCGGCGCGTGGGGCGAGGACTCCGTGCGCCGCCTCCACGTCGGCGGCGTCGAGTTGGAGCTGGTCAAGCCCTGCACCCGCTGCGTCATCACCACGACCGACCAGGAGACGGCGGTCAAGGCCCGCGAGCCCTTGCGCACCCTGGCGACCTACCGCACTCAGACGCTGCCCGACGGCGAACGCGGCGTCGTCTTCGGCCAGAACGCCATCCCCCGCACGCTCGGCACGATCACCGTCGGCGACACCGTCACGGTCGCGGACTGACTCCGAGCCACCGAGCCGACGCCGATCCGGGCGGCCCGCAGCCGTATGCGGACGCGGAGCCAAGCTGCGCACAACCAGGCGCCGACGCGGCGGGTCAGCCGATGACCTCGCCGGTGGGCTCGCCGTGGGGGTCGCGCATGATGGACGGCTCGATCTCGATGACGAGGCCGGGCAGGGACGGCACGGGGTGCCGGCCGGCCTCGGGGCGAAGAGCGGCGACGAGGTCGTCGATCGCGGCAGGCGGGACACCGATGGTGAGCGACTTCTCGTCCATCGGCTCGGCGGCGAACCGCTCATGCGGCAGGAACGCGATCGTGGACCCGCCGTCCTCGCTGACGATGACGTCCTCGCCGCGCGGCAGTCTCGCGGCCACCGCGCGGGCGATGGCCGGTGCCGGGAGCGCGCCGAACGTCAGGACCGTCGTCTCCCCCTCGACCGCCCAGGACGCCACGCTGACGTAGAGGGCGCCGCCCGCGGACCCGTCCCGCTCGATGCCGGCGCGGACCGCCGCGGCGATCGCCGGGTCGGCCAGGAGGGAGCCCCGGTCGAGGTCGGTGACGTGGAGCGGCGTCCTGGGCTCGAGCAGCCCGAGCAACGCGCTGCTCTCCCACTGGCGCGCGGCCTCGTACTCCTCGATCGTCAACCCGACGACCTGCAGGAACTGAACCTTCCCGTGCGGGGTGGAGATCTCGCCGAGCTCCGGGTCGACGGTGAACGTGAGCGCCTGGATCGCCGAGTCCGTACGGCTCGCGGCGATCGGGCCGTTGGCGTTCATCGTGTGGCCCGGCTCGAACCACCGGCCGGACTGGAAGACGTAGCGCCCGAGGTTCTGCAGGAAGTTCATCGCCCAGACGGGAGGCGTGGTCTCGGCCGGGTCGCGGGCCACCCGGAACGTGAACTCGAATCCCCAGCCGGACTCGCTCGGATCGGACGACTCCTTGGAATACAGCTCCGACATGCCGTAGCTCACGAAGTGCCAGTGCGGCACCGGGTCCGTACGCGGGTAGGCGCTGATGCCGTCGAGCGGGTCCGGGCCGCCCAGGGCCCACTTGTGGACGGTGCCGAAATGGAGCGGCTCGGTGTCGCCGTAGATGCGGGAGAGCGCGTCGTCGATCGCGGCCCAGCCGGGTGCCTCGGTCATGATCCGACGATAGTGGCCCGATCCGACACGTCAGGAACAGTCGTCGACGTGGGTATCCTCGGGGCACATCTCCATACCCGTACCACGGCGAACGCATCGGCCCGCCGCGTCGCTGGAGATCCGGATTCCCGTGAACCAACCCGGGGCCGGTGGCATCCAATAGATCGAGACGACTGAGCGGACCGGACGTTTAAGACCGGACGTTTCGGTCATGCCACACGGGCCCCAGTGGAATACTGAGGCCAGCCCGCGTCACACGCGCGGCACTCGTGACCCGCCGACCTGACCGAGCGGGCAGTCTAACTTCACCGCAGCCAAAGGAGCACCGGCGATATGAGCTTGGGCCACGAGGTCCGTTACCGCGTGCGGGGTGGCGCCGAGTTGCGCGGCACCGTATTCGTGCAGGGCGCCAAGAACGCCGTACTTCCCATGATCGGCGCCTCGCTGATGGCGGCGGAGGGCCACACGGTCCTGCGCAACGTGCCGATCATCGAGGACGTGAGACGTGCGGTCGAGCTGGCGGAGGCGGTCGGCGCCAAGGCCGAGCTGCACGAGGCCGAGCGCACCCTGGTGATCGACGCGTCGGAGCTGACCAGTCCGGTCCTGCCCGAAGAGATCGCGTCACGGTTCCGTGGCTCCTTCCTGTTCGTCCCGGCGTTGCTGCACCGCCTCGGCGAGGCGGTGATCGAGGGCGTCGGCGGGTGCAACCTCGGCAGCCGCAACCTCGACTTCCACTACAACGGCTTCAAGCGGATGGGCGCCACGGTCACCGAGCAGGTGCACGCCGACGGCCGGGGCAGCATCCACGTCAAGGCGGGTCAGCTGCAGGGCGGCACCCTCTACCTGGACACGCCGTCGCACACCGGCACCGAGAACCTCATCATGGCCGCCTCGCTGGCCCAGGGCACCACGCTGATCAAGAACTGCGCGCTGGAGCCCGAGGTCCTGGACGTCATCCAGTTCGTGCAGCGGATGGGCGCCCGCGTCACCGGCGGCGGCACCGGATTCATCACCGTCGAGGGCGTCGACCGGCTCACCGCGGCCCAGCACACGGTGATGCCCGACCGCATCGACGCCGGCGTCCTGGTCATGGCGGCCGCCATCACCGGCGGGGAGATCAGCCTGGTCGGCGCCTCGCTCGAGCACCTCGGCGTCGCCGCCGACAAGCTGGAGCAGATGGGCGTGGAGTTCTCCCAGGAGGGCGCCGTCCTCCGGGTGCGCCGCGAGCGTCCGCTGCGCCCGATCAACGTGATCACCGACGAGTACCCCGGCTTCGCCACCGACCTGCAGTCGCCGATCATGGCGCTGTCCTGCCTCGCCGACGGGCCGAGCTACATCTACGAGCGCATCTTCGACGGCCGGTTCAAGCTGGCCGACGAGCTCGTACGGATGGGCGCCGACATCGAGGTGAACGGCAACCGGGCCAAGGTCAACGGTGCGACCCCGCTGCGCGGCGCCGAGGTCGTGGCGCACGACCTGCGTACCGGCAGCGCGCTCGTGCTGGCCGGTCTGGTCGCCGAGGGCGAGACCACCATCACCAACGGCTACTACCTGGACCGCGGCCACTCGCACATCGCCGGGCGGCTCAACGCCCTGGGCGCGGATATCGAGCGCCTGGCCTGATCCCACTTTTTACGACGACGCCCCGTCACGTTCGCTCGATGAACGTGACGGGGCGTTGTTCGTAAAGCGGCTGTCGAGCAACGGTCGAATGCGAGATGATCACAAGGCTTCCGACCGCCGGTGACCTATCCGGTTAGTAATAACTTCCTCACCGGACGCGCTCTACTAGTAGTTTTCTGACGCACTCTTAACCGATTTCGCGAAGACGCGTCACATCCTGTGGTGCTCCGGCGATCTGCCCAATGGAGGCCAAGTTCACGGAGCTGGGGCGGACGACTGGAGGGGCGTCAGTGCGATGAGTCATGCGTTGGGTGAGGGCCGTCCATGGACGGTCACGAGCGGGGGTACACGGCGGACGGGGCCGCCACTAAAGGCGCGAAGGCGCCGGGAGGGGCGGACATGAGCGGACCTCGAGGCGGATCGGTCACACCCGATCTGACCATCGGCGTCGTCGGACCACACGATCTGGTCGAGCGGGTCATGCTCATGGGCCACGGCCCCACCCCGGTACCCAGCCGCCTCGTCGCGGCGGCGTACCGGGACGAGCAGGAGGCAGCGGACAAGGTCGTACGGCTCGGGTCGGGGGTGGACGTCTGTCTGTTCGCCAGCCCGGTCCCGTACGAGTTCGCCCGCAAGGCGGGCGTCCTCACGATGCCGGCGACCTTCGTCCCTCTCAATGGCGCGGCATTGCAGGGCGCACTTCTGCGCGCCGCGCTCGACGAGAACCACGAGCCGGCGCGCGTCAGCATCGACGTGCTCAGCCGTGCGGAGGTCGAAGAGGCCTACGGCGAGATCAATCTCAACACCGAGCACGTGCACTTGCGGGAGGAGGCTGCCGGACCGGGGACGCTGGCTGCCTTTCATGAGCGTTTGTGGCGCCGCGGCGCCACAAGTGTCGCGCTCACTTGCGTCCACGCGACGGCGGAGCGACTGGAGCTGGCCGGGGTGCCGACGCTCCGCATCCGCCCGACCGGTGCGGCGATCCGCTCGGCGCTGCAGACCTCGGCACTGCTCGGCGCCCACCACCGGCTGGAGGAGTCTCAGCTCGTGGTGGTGGTCGTCGACGTCCCGACATTGCGGGAGACCCCCCGCCGTGTCACGCCGCGGTACTGGCGCGAGGAGCTGAAGCTGTCCCTGCAGCGGCTCCTCCTGCAGGAGGCGCACCGGATGAGCGGCGCGGTCTGGCCGCTCGACGACCACAGCTACCTCGTCACCGCCACCCGGGGCTCGATCGCGGCGGCGACGGAGGGCTTCCGCACCCCGCCGTTCATCGAGCGGGTACGGGAGGAGCTGGGCCTGGCCGTCGAGGTCGGCATCGGCATGGGCCGCACGGCCCAGGAAGCGGAGACGCACGCGCGTGCGGCGCTCGCCCGGTCGCAGACGTCCCAGCGGGCGCAGGGCTTCGCCCTCGACCGGGACGGCCGGGCGCTCGTGCCCGCACCCCGGACGCCGCCGCGCGCCCCGGCGCCGGCCAAGCCGAAGGGACTGGAGATCCTCGCGCGCCTGGCCGACAAGCTGGCCGACCAGCCCGGTGAGGAGGGCGGCTCCCAGCAACCGCTGATCGTGGACGCGGAGAACGCCGGGAAGATGCTCGGCGTCACCCCGCGCACCGCCCGGCGGCTGCTGCGGACGCTGGTGGAGGAGGGCCTCGCCTGGCCTCTCCCGCCGAACCGCACGCCGCAGCCGGGGCGTCCCCGACAGTTGTACCGGCTGATCGTCGAGAAGCTGGGGCCGAGAGCCACGGGCTGACCTGCCGGAGCGGGCTCAGAGCGCGCTCCGGCCGCGGCATCGGCGACGGGGCCGCCCGATATCCGGGCGGCCCTGGTCGGCTATTGGGGCTACCGGGGCGGGCGGCCCTGGTCGGCTCTTGGGGGCGACCCCGGCCGAGATTCGGGCGGCCCGAGTCGGTGCATGGTGACCGGCTGAAACCAGCGAATGTTTCGCGCCGTTCCCAACCGATAGTCATCTTCACTGGTCATGGCCGAATCCGGCCACTTCATCGCGTTTCCTCAACTCGGCATGTGCGGTGAACGTCGCATACATAGTGTCGGGGCTTCGACGCTCTCCGTTGTTTCGAGCAAGGAACGCCATGGACGGAAACTGGACGGTTCCCGGATACCGGCACGTGCGGATCCTGGGCCAAGGCGCCTCCGGCACGGTGCTCCTCGCCGTGCACGAGGCGACCGGCACCCCGGCGGCCATCAAGTACCTGTCGGACGAGCTCCGGTCGGACCCCGGCTTCCTCGAACGGTTCCGGGCGGAGGCGCGGCTCATGGCCGAGCTGACCGATCCGCACATCGTCCGCCTCTACGAATACGTCGAGACCCCGGCGGCCGCCGCCCTCGTCATGGAGCTGGTCGACGGGGTCACGCTCAAGGACATTCTCCGCACCCAGGGCCCGACCGGGCCGGAGGCCGCCCTGGTCGTCCTCAAGGGCTCGCTACGAGGCCTCGCGGCGGCCCATGCCGCCGGCGTCGTCCACCGCGACTACAAGCCCGCCAACGTGCTCGTCCGCGACGACGGGGCGAGCAGGCTCGCGGACTTCGGCATCGCCGTCCACGCGGAGGAGCGCGCGACCGCCTCCGGAACCCCCGCCTACATGGCCCCCGAACAGTGGACCTCCGGCGCCGTCGGGCCGACCACGGACGTGTACGCCGCCACCGCCGTCTTCTACGAGTGCCTCACCGGCGAACGCCCGTACCCGGTCGACGGGCTGTGGGCCCTCGCCGCCGCGCACCGCCTGGACCCCATCCCGGCCAACCGGGTCCCGCCCGAGCTGCGCGACCTGGTCGCGCGGGGCCTCGCGAAGGACTTCGCCGACCGGCCGCCTTCGGCCGAGGTGTTCCTCGGGGAGTTGGAGGACGCGGCGCTCGCCGGGTACGGCCCCGGCTGGGAGGAACGCGGCCGGGTCCGCCTCGCGGCCCTCGCCGCCCTGCTCGCCTACCTCTTCCCCCTGGCCCAGCCGATCGCCACCGGCGGTACGACGCTCGCCCTGACCCGTCTCGGCAAGAGCCGCCTCATGGTGGTGGGCGGGGTCGCGGTCGGAGCGCTGCTGGCCGGCGGCGGCGGGGCGTACGTCCTGGCGGGCGTCCACCACAGCCTCGGTTCGGGCGCGTCCGCCACCTCCACGCCGTCGGCGATCGCCGAGTCCCCGCCTCCGGACGACACGACGTCCCCGACGGCGACTCCGACGCCGACCGACGGCACCACGCCGACCGGCTCGGTCCCCTCGTCCGGCACGCCGACGTCGTCCTCGGGCACGACCGGCTCGCCCGCCACGACGAGTCCCCCGACCACCGATCCGACCACCCCGGTCGCCATCGCCCCGAAGCCGACGCCGAAGCCCACCAAGACCGTCCCCACGGCGGTCACCGGCATCAAGGTCGACAGCGTGAGCGTCGGCTCGGCGACGGCTCGCGCCGCCGGGGGCTACCCCGTGACGGCCACCGTCACCGTGACGATCAGCGGTCCCGGCACGGTGAGCATCACGGTGACCTTCAGCTCCGGAAAGCAGACCGTCACCGCGTCGACGAGCGCTCAAGGGCCCGGCAGCCGCACGGTGCAGGCCGGCACGACCATCACGCAGTGCGTCAGGGCGGTGGACGCCACCGCCTCGGCCGACGGCCATTCCGCCGCCGGCACCGGAACATGCCCGCAGACGGGGACGGGATGACAGGGATGGACGAGACACGGCGTGACCTCGACCGGACGCGTCCCACCGATCCGGTGCACCACCGGACGCGTCCCACCGATCCGGTGCACCCCATCGACCAGACGCGCGCCGTCGAGCCGACGCCGCCCGTTGACCGGATGCGTCCCCTCGATTGGACGCAGCCCGTCGACCCGACGCGTGGTGTCGACCCGACACGCCCCGAAGACGGCGGCGCGATGCCGACGGCGTCCGAGGACGGTGTGTCGCTGCGGTTCGGGCCCGGAGTGCCGCCGGGGGTCGCGAGGAAGTGGCGGGGCCGGTCCGCGACGCGCCGCTCGCTCTCGCGGCGGCTGGTGGGCGGGCTGCTCACACTGGGCATCGCCGTGCTCGCCGGCCTGCTCGTGTGGTGGCTGCTGCGCGGCGGCCCCGGCGTCACGGTGACCGGCGTGAGCGTCAGCGCGCCGAAGGCGACGCAGTCGTGCGACACGACGGTGCGGGTGGTCGGCACGATCCGCACGGACGGGGGCTACGGCGACGTCTCGTACCGGTGGCGGCGCAGCGACGGCCAGGTCTCCGGGATGCTGTCCGAGAGCGTGCGCAAGGGGCAGCGTTCGGTCGAGGTCCCGCTGCGTTGGACGGTGAAGGGCACCGGCACGATGCACGCGGTCGCCACCCTGGAGGTCCTCCGGCCCGGGAAGTCCGTCGCCCACGCCTCCGGCGCGTTCGACTACGCCTGCGGTTGACGTCCGCCGCCGACACGAAGACGAACTTCTCCATCACTCGTCGCATCTACCGGGATATGACTTTTGGGCGGAGAGAATTCCTGCGTACCGCCGGGCTCGCTGTTTCCGGAGCGCTGACGACGACAGCTGCGGCGGCGTGCAAGTCGCCTGGTCAAAGCCCCGCCGCGAGCGGGCCACTGCGCGCGTCTCACACGCCGAAGACCACCGACTGGTCGGCGCTCGGCAGATCGCTGACGGGGCGGCTGATCAGGCCGAATGACGCCGACTACGTCACGGCGCGCAAGAACTTCAACCCTCGCTTCGACACGATCAGACCGGCGGGAATCGCCTATTGCGAGAGTCCGCATGACGTCGCGGAGTGCCTGAATTTCGTCCGGCAGTATGGCCTGGCGGTGACGCCACGGTGCGGCGGGCACAGCTATACCGGTGCGTCGCTCAGCACGGGCCTCGTCATCGATGTGAGCCCGATGTCGTCGATTCGGGTCGATGCGGCGTCGGGTACCGCGACGATCGGCGCCGGGGCGCGGCTGGTCGACGTCTACGACCGGCTCAACACCGCGGGCGTCTCGATTCCGGCGGGGTCCTGTCCGACCGTCGGCATCTCCGGCCTGACTCTCGGCGGCGGTGTCGGCGTGGTCTCCCGCGCGCACGGAATCCTCTCCGACAATCTCCGCGCGGTCGAGATGGTGACGGCGGACGGGCGGAAACGCAGCTGCGACGCGCGGAACGACCCCGACCTGTTCTGGGCCTGCCGGGGAGGCGGCGGGGCGACCTTCGGCGTGGCGACCTCGTTCACGTTCGCCACGCACCCCACCTCGTCGATCGTCGTGTTCTTTCTGAGCTGGCCGTGGTCGAGCGCCCGAGCGGTGATCGACGCCTGGCAGCGCTGGGCGCCGTTCGCGCCGGACGCGCTCTGGTCCAACCTCCATGTTCTCGACGGTCAGGCCCAGGCCGCGCCCACCCTCCAGGTCGGGGGCACCTATCTCGGTGCTCGGGATGACGCCGTGCGGCTGATCGAAGCCCTGCAGGCCAAGATCGGCGCGGCGCCCTCATCGCAGGTGGTCGAGACGACCACCTTCGAACACGCGATGATGATCGAAGCCGGCTGCACGACGCGGAGTACGGCGCAATGCCACCTGCCGGGCAGCCTTCCCGGCCGTACGCCCGCAGGTCAGGAGAGCCGCGAACCCGAGTACGCGGCCTCGCACATCTTCACCCGCCCGATGACGGGGGCGGCCATCGACACGATCCTCAACTCCGTCCGGCGGCGCGGCGGCCTCGCGGGCGGTGGGCAGGGCGGGATCGCCTTCGACGCGTTGGGCGGCGCCGTGAACCGGGTGGCTCCGGACGCCACCGCGTTCGTCCACCGGGACGGCCTCTTCAACGCGCAGTTCACCACGACCTGGACGACGGCCGCGGCCACCGGCGCGATCCGGGCTCAGCAGGCCTGGCTGCGCAGCTTCCACACGGCGATGAAGCCGTACGCGAGCGGGCAGGCGTACCAGAACTACGCCGACGCGGGGCTCTCCAACTGGAAAGAGGCCTACTACGGCGCGAACTATCCGAAGCTTCTCAAGGTGAAGAACCAGTACGACCCCGACCGCGTGTTCCACTCCCCGCAGACCGTCGGAGTGTCCGCCTGACCGCGAAGGGCCGCGACCGTCGGCTAAAGGGGTGAACGTCCGGAAAACGGCGTGGCGCGAAGTGCTTCGCACCGCTAACGTGTAATGAGCGATGACCACACAGACTCATGACACCCGCTCGCCGTTGGTCTGGGTGACCCTCCCGATCGTCTACGTCGTCTGGGGCTCCACCTACCTCGGCATCCACTTCGTCGTCGAGACGATGCCGCCGATGGTCAGTGCCGCCATCCGGTTCCTGACGGCCTCCATCGTCCTCGCCGCCGTGCTCGTGATCCTGCGCGGGCCGTCCGTGCTGCGCGTTCCCTGGCGCCGGCTCGGCACCGCGGCGCTCGTCGGCGTGCTGCTGCTGACCGGCGGCAACGGCATGGTCGGCGTCGCCGAACAGCACATCTCCACGGGTCTGGCCGCGCTCCTCGTCGCGAGCGTGCCGCTGTGGCTGGTCATCTTCCGGTGGAGCACCGGCGACCGGCCCGCGGCGGCCACGATCGGGGGCGTGCTGGTCGGCTTCGGCGGGCTCGCGCTGCTCACCCTCACCCGCGGCGGCGGGTCGGGCGACGCGACCGGTGTGGTCGTGATCCTGATCGCGTCGCTGTCGTGGTCGATCGGCTCGTTCCTGTCGTCCCGGCTGCCGATGCCGGAGAACCCCTTCACCGCGAGCGTGTACGAGATGGCGGCGGGCGGCCTGGCGCTGTTCGTCTTCGGGTTCGGACGCGGCGAGACGCTGCACCTCGACGCCGTCTCCCGGGCCTCCTGGCTGGGCCTCGCCTATCTGATCGTGTTCGGCTCGCTGGTGGCCTTCACGTCCTACGTCTGGCTGCTGGGCAACGCGCCGATCTCCCTCGTCGGGACGTACGCGTACGTCAACCCGGGGGTGGCGGTGCTGCTCGGCGTGGCGTTCGCCGGTGAGCACGCCACCTGGACGATCCTCGCCGGCGGCCTGATCATCATCGCCGGCGTGGGTCTCGTCGTGTCCACCGAGCGTCGGTCCCGTACGGAGGCGCCCCCGGAGCCGAGCGCCGGGGGCGAAAAGGCCGTGGAGCCCGCGGGTCAGGACCGCGCGCGGTAGTCCTCCGCGACGGCGAGGAAGGCGTCGTTCTCCTCCGGGGCGCCGATCGTGACGCGCGCCCCCTCGCCGGCGAAGGGCCGCACGCTGACCCCGGCGGCGTCGCACGCGCCGGAGAACGCCATGGTGTCCTCGCCGAGCCGGAGCCACACGAAGTTGGCCTCGGTCGGCGGGACCGTCCAGCCCTGGGCGAGCAGCGCGTCGCGGACGCGCTCCCGCTCCTTCACGGTCGCCTCGACGCGTTCGAGGAGCTCGTCCTCGGCGCGCAGGGACGCGACGGCGGCCGCCTGAGCGACGGCGTTGACCGAGAACGGCAGGTACGTCTTGCGCACCTGCTCGGCGATGTGCTCCTGCGCGATCATGAACCCGACCCGCAGCCCCGCCAGGCCGTACGCCTTGGAGAAGGTGCGCAGGACGGCGAGGTTCGGCCGGTCGCCGTACAGCGTGAGCCCGTCGGGGATCTCGGGGTCGCGGATGTACTCGTGGTAAGCCTCGTCGAGTACGACGAGGCAGTCCTCCGGCACCCGGTCGAGGAAGGCCTCCAGCTCGGGGCGCTTGACGACCGTGCCGGTCGGGTTGTTCGGGTTGCAGACGAAGATCAGCCGGGTCCGGTCGGTGATCGCGTCGGCCATCGCCCGCAGGTCGTGGGTCTCCTCGGCCAGCGGCACGCGCACCGAGGTGACGCCGGACAGGTCCGCGAGGATCGGGTAGGCCTCGAAGGAACGCCAGGCGTACACCACCTCGACGCCGGGCTCGCCGACGGACTCCAGCAGCATCTGCGCCACGCCGACGGAACCACAGCCGACGGCGACGTGCTCCGCCGGGACGCCGAAGCGCCCGCCGATCGCGTCGATCAGCGCCGTGCAGCCGTTGTCGGGGTAGCGGTTGACGAGCCCGCCCGCCTCGCTGATCACCTCGCGCACCGACGGCAGCGGCCCGTACGGCGACTCGTTCGACGAGAGCTTGAACGACCGCCCCTCGGACGACCTGGCGACCTTGCCGGGCTTGTACGCGACGTAGTCGTCGAGCACGGAACGGAAGCGTGGACTGCGCTGCTCGGACACCCTTGTCCTCCCGGAATGGAAACGTACGGGATCACTCTACGAAGCGGGGCGGGGCGCTGTCGCCACCGGTGGGCGACCAGCGTGCACCACCCCGCAAAAGGGTATGAACGGCTACAAAAGGTGTCCGCGCCATCGGGGGGAGATCGCTATGGGCACCGTTGCGCAAATCGATGTCGGCAGGAGCCTGCAGAACGTCCTGGACGCCGTCGCCCGGATCGTGCCGAGGCTGATCGTCTTCGTCATCATCCTCGTCATCGGCTGGATCATCGCGAAGGTCATCCAGCGGCTGGTCGCGCTGATCCTGCGACGACTCCACTTCGACCGCGTCGCCGAACGCGGAGTGGTGGGCGACGCGCTCCGGCGCGGCGAGTACGACGCGTCCGGCCTGCTGGCCAAGCTGGTGTACTACGCGATCCTCCTGGTCGCCCTGGAGCTGGCGTTCAACGTCTTCGGCTCCAACCCGGTCAGCAACGTGCTGCGCTCCATCGTGGCCTGGCTGCCCCGGCTGGCGGTCGCCGTGATCATCGTCATCGTCGCCTCCGCGATCGCGCACGCGGTGCGCGACCTCGTCGGCGGCGCGCTCGGCGGGCTGTCGTACGGCCGGCTGCTGGCGAACCTCGCCGCGATCTTCATCATCGCGCTGGGCGTCATCGCCGCCCTCAACCAGATGGGCATCGCCACGACCGTCACCGAGCCGGTGCTGATCGCCGTCCTGGCCACGATCGGCGCCGTCATCGCCATCGGCGTGGGCGGCGGCCTGGTCCGGCCCATGCAGCAGCGCTGGGAGCGGTGGCTGACGCACGCGGAGGCCGAGACGGCGACGGCCCGCACCGGAGCGTACGCGCGGGGGCGCGAGGACGCCGAGCGAGGCGTGGGAACCCCGAGCGAGGCCTCGCCCGGGAGGACCGGAACGGCGGAGACGCCGCGCGGCGCCCCGGAGGCACCGCCCGGCCGTTCGGAGCCGCGTGGCACCTCAGGGGCACCGCGTGGTCCTTCGGAGACGGGCACGATGCCACCGCGCGGCCCGTCCCCCGAGACACCTCCGGGGCCGCAGGACCGGCCGCGCTGACGGCGACCGGCGACGCGCCGGCCGACGCGCGGATCGGTCGGCCGGCGGTTACCGGAGGCCTTGGAGCTCGTGGATGATCGAGCAGACGGCGATCACGCGGACCGTCTCCCAGTCGAAGTCGTCGCCCGGCCACCAGCCGCGCTCGATGGCGGCGTCGGTGAAGCCTTCGAGGTAGTCGCGCAGGACTCGGGGGGTGAGCTCTTCGCCCGACGCGGCGATGACGTCGCGGATCGCGGCGGAATGCTGGTCGACGGCGGCGGCGAGACCCGGCATCCGTCCCATCGCCGCGACGCCTTCTTCGCCGACCTCGTCGATCATCTGGCGTACGAGCTCTGGGGAGAGGTCATCGGGCATGGCCAGAAAGGTACCAAAACCGGACATATAACTCATCAGCAGGCCGGGCGCATCATCGGAGGATGCAGCGACTCGGCGCTGCCCCGACGATAGAGCCGCGCGGGCCGCCCGCCGTCCCGCGTCGTCGTCCGGTCCATCGGCACCAGGAACCCTTCCGCCTTCGTCACCTTCCGGTGGAAGTTCCGCGGATCGAGCGGCGTGCCCCACACGATCTCGTACACCCGCCGCAGCTCCGCGACGGTGAACTCGGGCGGGCAGAACGCCGCCGCCAACGGCGAGTACTCCAGCTTGGCCCGGGCGCGCTCCACCCCGTCGAGCAGGATGCGGCGGTGGTCGAACGCCGCCCGGTCGCGCTGGGTCAGGTCGTCGACCGGCTCCCACAGCACCTGGGCCCGGCTCGACGCCGGCAGGTCGGGGGCGAGCCCCAGGTAGGCCACGCTGACCACCCGCTGACGCGGGTCGCGGTCCGGATAGCCGTACGTCGCGAGCTGCTCCAGATGCACCCGTACCCCGGCCAGACCCGCCCGCTCGGCCATCAGCCGCTGGGCGGCGACGGGAAGGTCCTCATCGAGCTGGACGAAGCCGCCGGGGAGGGACCAGGCCCCCGCGTACGGCGGCCGGTCGCGACGCCATACGAGCGCGCACAGCCGATGCTCGCGGACCGTGAGGACGACGAGATCGACGGTGACGGCAACCCGTGCATCGCTCATATCGGAACGCTATCGGGCCGCACGCCGTGTGAGGGCCCGGAACGAACGCTCCGGACCCTCAGGCGGCACGGGCGAAACCCGTGCCGTACGGGCTCCGCCGTGAAGAGCGGAACCCGCGGCGTACGGGCTCGGCCGAACCGCGGGCGAAACCCGCGCGGTGCGGGCTCCGCTCTGAAGAGCGGAACCCGCGGCGTACGGACCTCGCCCGAACCGAGGGCGGAAGCCGCAGCATGCGGGCCCCCGCCCCGGCCGAGAGCCGAACCCGCGGCGTACGGGCCCCGCCCTGCGCGAGGGCGGAACCCGCGGCACGCGGGGCCGTCCTCAGGCGGTGCTGCCGGGCTCGATGGCCTGCTCCGGGGAGGCGGGCTTGCCATTGTGGGCGGCGAGGTCCTGCTGCCCGTTCATGGAGGAGAGCAGCTGCCGGGCGACGCCGAGGCCGGTGCCGCCCAGGGTGAGCGCCTTGGCGAGCATGTCCTCGACGCCCTCCGCGCCATTGAGCACGACCATGTTGTCGACGTTGCCGAAGACCTTGGCACCCGCGGCGACGATCTCGGGCCAGTTCTCGGCGAGCTGCTGGGCGATGACCGCCTCCTGGTTCTCGGCGAGCGCCTCGGCCCTGGCCTTGATCGCCTCGGCCTCGGCCAGACCCTTCTCCCGGGTCGCCGCGGCCTGGGCCTGACCGGCCATCTTCGTGGCCTCCGCATCCGCGCTGGCCTTGGCCACCGCCGCCTTCCGCTCGGCCTCCGCGAGGGTGACCCGCTCGTACGCCTTGGCGTCGGCGGGCTTGCGGACCTCGGCCTCCAGGGCCTTCTCGCGGCGGTCGGCCTCGAGCTCGGCGTTCTTGGTCTCCTTGAGGATGACCTGCTGTCGGGCCTGGGCCGCGGCCTGGTCGACCTGGCCCTGGTACTCGCGCTTCTTGATCTCGGTGTCGCGGATCTGGCCGGCGTTGGCCTGCTCGGCGAGCTGCTCCGCCTCGGTCGCCTCTTGGTTGCGCTGTGCCTCGGCGATGCGCGCCGCCGAGGCGACAGCGGCGGAATTCGGCTTGCCGAGGTTGTCGATGTAGCCGACCTCGTCCTCGATGTCCTGGATCTGCAGCGAGTCGACGACGAGGCCGAGCTTGCCCATCTCGTCGGCGGAGGAGGTGCGGACCTGGTTGGTCAGCCGGTCACGGTCGCGGAGGAGGTCCTCGACGGTGAGGTTGCCGACGATGGAGCGCAGGTGCCCGGCGAACAGCTGATGCGTCTTGTCGTCCATGAGCTTCTGCTGGTCCAGGAATCGCCGGGCGGCGTTGGCGATGGAGCTGAAGTCGTCCCCGACCTTGTAGATCACGACGCCGCGGACGTGCACCTTGATGCCCTGGGAGGTCACGCAGGTGACCTCGAGTGTGGAGACCCGGGTGTCGAGCGACAGCCGCCGGCAGGTCTGGAAGCCGGGAAGGACCATGGTGCCCTTACCCGTCGTGATCTTGAAACCGAGACTCTCGGCGGTGTCCCGGTTGTGCGCCCTCGCTCCGAGACCGGAGATGATCAGCGCTTCGTTGGGTTCGGCGACCCGCCAGATCGCCTTGAACAGGACAACCAGGACGATGACGGCGACGACCCCGCCGATCACAAAGGCGACTATCGGCATCGCTCCTCCTCGGGAGCCGCAGCGGTATTGACGTCAAATAGACGCAGAGGAGACGTAGACGGTTCTCGGCGGGTGATAATCCATCACCACCACGAGGGAACCCACCGGGATCTCCTCCCCCTGGATGGCCGGATAGGCGTAGAACGCCTCGACCCCACCGCGAATCGGGATCATGACCTCGCCGACCAGGCCTGGACCGATCTTGCCGGTCACCCGGCCCTGCCTGCCCACCACCGCGCCCTCCTTCACCCACGGGCACGTTACCTCGTAGATCCCCTCTACGGCAGGATGCGTTCGGCCTGCTGGTACGCCTGCTGGGCGAGACGCTCGGCCTCGTCCCGCGTCGCGCCGGGTCCGTACAGCGTGACCGTGGCCAGGTATCCGCGGGAGCGCAGCACGACGAACCACGTCCGGACCGAGGTCGTGCCGGAGGTCGTCGAGACGCCGACGGTCCGGGATCCCTCGCCGATGCGCGTGCCGCCGCCCTCGACGACCGAGCCGGTCGCCCAGCGACCGCCGACGGCGACGCGGAAGCTGCGGCACGAGGCGGGCACACGGAGCTCCACCTGCTGGGCGGCGATGTCCGGGCCGACCGCCATCAAGGTCTCCGAGGCGGTCTGGTCCCGGCCCTTGACGAACGCGACCAGCGCGGAGGGCGCGGACCAGACCGACTTTTCCGAAGAGACGGCCCGGGTGGACGAGGCGCACTGCGGTTTGTCGAGCTTCGCCGCCTGCTGCATCTGCAGGGAATTCCGTACCGCGGCCAACGAGCCGTACTGCCCTGATTGCGGCGCCCCTGACCGCTCATATCCGGGAATGTCGGTGAGGAGCGCCTGGGTGAGCTGATCGGCGTTGTACGCCTCGGAGGCGGGCGGTCCGGTCGGAGTGGTGGCCGCCGGTTCGGGCCGCTCGGCGTGGCTGCAGCCTGCGGCGGTCAGGAGCAGCAGAGCGAGGGCGAATGAGGTCCGCGATGTCACATCGAATGACGATATCGCACTCACGCCTTCGTCTTATCGAAGTCCTGTTATTCACGTCGGCGCAACTCGCACGGTAAAAAGGTAAGTGCGATGCCGAGGACGCATCTAAATTGTCCGAGTCAGTGGGCTATTCGGGGGAAACGAATGCTCCGCAAATCCTTCATCATCATTTCGATAATGCTGCTGCCCCTCGCCGGGTGCGGTGGCGGTACCAAGAGTCGGCAGGAGGCGCAGCCACCGGCCGCCGCCGCGCCGAACACCACTACGACGGCGCCGGGCGCAAACGAGCAGAACGCCGCTCCGGCGGCGTGCCCGACCAAGTCGACGAGGAAGTTCGCCAAGACCCGGTTCATCACGAACGCCGGTCTCGCGGCGGGCACGTTCAAGCGCTACATCTACACGCCGCTCAGGAGCGGCGCCTTCTCGGCCGGCGCGCCGAAGCGGAAGAGGTCGATCGCCAAGGCGGCCCTCGCCGCGGTCTTCGCCTTCGACCAGCTCCGGCGGGCGAAGACCAACGCGCAGTCCGACCCGACCCTGTGCAAGGTGCTGATCGGCCCGATCGACAAGCTCAGCGCGTCGATGCACGACCTGGCCGGCAAGCTCAAGGGCGGGAACGCCGACCCCACGGAGATCGGTTCCGTCGGCGACGGGATCGAGGGGTTCCGCAGGGACGCCGGCAGCGCAGGCGCCGGCTTCCAGGACAAGACCCCGCCGGCGAGCGCGGTCGGCGGCTAAGAGCCCACGCGGAATGGACTGCCGGGCTCGCGGCGCCCTGGCGGCACCTCGCGGCGTTGTCGTCGGTCGCCAGCCAACACCGGGCTGACTCCCTCCTCCGCCTTGCGAGGCACTCGCCAGGACGCCGCTCCCTGATCCGGCGCCCATTCCGCGCAGGCTCTAGCTGACCGTTCGGTGACGATCGCGTGATACCGGGACATCCCGGGCCACGCGGTCGTCACCCGCCGGAAGACGAGGCCCACAGCGGTTAGGCTTCGACAGGTGACAACGCAGCCGGGTCCTTCGGGCGACACACGACTGGCGAGCTGGCCCGCGTTCGTCCGCGAGCTGGACGCCACCCTGTCCGTGCACGCGCAGTACGTCCTCTGGGGCAACCTGCACGACAGTTTCCTCGTCCCCGACGAGGGCCGGCTCTTCCCGCTCCGCGAGCTGCTGTGGGAGGCGCTGCGCCGCAGCGGCTACTCCTTCATGGTCGGCTACGACCGCGTCGACGGGCTGCGGGTCCACCCCGCCGACGACAAGGCCGCCGCCGACGCCGCGGCGAGCCTGTTCGGCAACCGCGTCGACGAGCGGAAGGTCCCCTCCCTCGAGGGGCTCCGCGCCTTCCTGAGCGCGCTGGCCCGGCCCACCCGGCCGATGCGCGCCGCGTTCGTCATCGACTACGCCTCCCGGATCGCCCGCAGCCCCACCGACCTCGAGCCGGCCGAGCGCGACTTCTTCGTCTTCTGCGAGAAGCTCTCCCGCACCGCGCTGCCCGTACGCGGCGACGGCGACCGGCCGAAGCCGCTGTACAACCCGGTCATCTGGCTGGCCGACCGCCCCGGCGACCTACCGCCGTGGCTGACCGCCGACAACGACGCGATCCGCGAGATCGCCATCCCGCGCCCCCACCTCGGCGACCGGCAGCAGACCGCGCGGCTGCTGGCCCGCGCGTTCGAGACGACCGACCCCGAGCTCGACATCACCGACGACTTCGCGCAGGAGGCGGAGGGGCTCACGCTCCAGGCGATGATCGAGATCACCCGGCTCGCCAAGGAACGCGACGTCCCGCTGCACGACCTGCCCGACGCCGTCCGCACGTACAAGCTCGGCGTGCTGGACAACCCCTGGAAGCGTGAGCACCTGCGGCGGCGCATCGTCGACGGGGAGGAGCGCGTGCCCGCCCGCGTCCTCGGGCAGCCCCAGGCGGTCACCAAGACGCTCGACATCCTCAAGCGCGCCGTCCTGGGCCTGTCGGGGGCGCAGGCCGCCCGCGCCTCCAGCCGCCCGCGCGGCGTGCTGTTCTTCGCCGGGCCCACCGGCGTCGGCAAGACCGAGCTGGCCAAGGCGATCACCTCGCTGGTGTTCGGCAACGAGGACGCCTACCTCCGGTTCGACATGAGCGAGTTCTCCGCCGAGCACGCCGGTGACCGGCTCATCGGCTCCCCGCCGGGCTACGTCGGCTTCGAGGCGGGCGGCGAGCTGACGAACGCCGTGCGCCAGGACCCGTTCCGCGTCATCCTGTTCGACGAGATCGAGAAGGCGCACCCGCGCATCCTCGACAAGTTCCTGCAGATCCTCGAGGACGGGCGGCTCACCGACGGCCGGGGCAACACCGCGTTCTTCTCCGAGTCGGTCCTGGTCTTCACCTCCAACCTCGGCACCCGTGGCATCACGCCCGGCATGCCGTACGAGGAGCTCGAGGCGCAGGTCCGCGGCGCCGTCACCGAGCACTTCACGACCGCGCTGAACCGGCCGGAGCTGCTCAACCGGTTCGGCGACAACATCGTCATCTTCGACTTCATCGGTCCGGAGGCGGCCGATCAGATCTTCGATCTGCAGCTCGCCAACATCTGCCGTCGCGTGAGTGACGAACACCACATGAAGCTGCGGCTGGCGGACGACGTGGTCGCGTCGCTGCGCGTCTGGTGCACGAGCGAGCTCGACAAGGGCGGCCGGGGGATCGGCATGGCCCTGGAGTCGTACTTCATCAACCCCCTGGCCCGCGCGTTGTTCGACCTCGGCCCGGCCACCGACGTGACCGTCACGGACATCCACCGCGACGGCAGCATCGTCCGGCTGGACCTGCGGTGAACGCCGGTCCTCATGACCAGGAGCGGACACTCCTGCTGGCCAAGGCGCACTTCCCGGTCACCACGCTGGGGCCCGGCCGCCGGGCGGGCATCTGGACGCAGGGCTGCACGATCCACTGTCCGGGCTGCCTGTCCCGTGACACGTGGGAGGCGGACCCGCGCACGGCCATCCCGGTCTCCACGGTGCTGGGCTGGCTCAGGTCCCTGAGCGGCGTCGACGGTGTCACGATCTCCGGCGGAGAGCCCTTCCAGCAGCCGGAGGCGCTGCGCGCTCTGTTGCTCGGCATCCGGGCCTGGGCACCGCCCGAAGTCGACGTTCTGGTGTACAGCGGATACGCAGCGTCACGACTCCGGAGGTCCGCCCGTACCCGCGAACTTCTCGAGTTGTGCGATGCGGTCGTCGCGGGACCGTACATTGAACGCCTGAACCAAGAAGATCGGGGGCTTCGGTGGCGTGGATCGTCGAACCAACAGATCATCGCTGTCAGTGACCTTGGCAGGAAACGCTATGGTGACGCGAGGGGCGAAGAAACCCCCCATATGCAGGTTTCGGTGGAAGACAACCGTATCTACTACATCGGGATTCCTCGGAGGGGCGACATGGAGCGGCTGACGGAGCGACTCTCGCTCTCTGGGGTACACGCCGGGGAGGTTTCATGGCGCCCCTGACATGCCCGGTCTGTGCCGCTCCGGTACGGCAAGGGGATCTGATCTGCATCAACTGCGGAGCGAACCTGGCCCGGCGCGAAGCGCCCCCGGCTCCCCAGCAGCCCGGGGGTTATCCGCCCCAGGACCAGGGGCAGGGCCAGTCGTCCTATCCGCAGCAGCAGTACCCGCCGCAAGGCGACCAGCAGCAGCAGTCCTACGGGGCTCCGCAGCAGCAGTCGTACGGCGGGCCGCAGCAGGACTACCAACAGCAGCAGCAGCCCTACGGCGCACCGCAGCAGCAGTACCCGCCGCAGCAGGACCAGCAGCAGTCCTACGGCGCCCCGCAGGACTCGCCCCCGTACGGCGCTCCGCAGCAGCAGGAGCAGTCCCCGTACGGCGCGCCCCCGCAGCAGCAGGGATACGGCGCACCGCAGGACCAGCAGCGCAACGCGCAGTACCCGCCGGCGCAGGGCCAGCCGCAGTACGGCGCGCCGCAGCAGCAGGACCCGTCCGCGTACGGCGCTCCTCCGCAGCAGGAGCAGTCTTACGGTGCCCCTCAGCAGCAGGAGCAGTCCCCGTACGGCGCGCCCCCGCAGCAGGACCAGCAGCAGGGGTACGGCGCGCCTCAGCAGCAGTACGCGCCGCCTCAGCAACAGCAGGGGTACGGAGGCGGCGGCTACGGCGCTCCCGGCGCTCCGCACGTGCCGCCGCCGCCGCGCGAGCCCACCATGACCGGTGGGGAGTCGACGGCAGCGTTCACGCCGTTCTGCCCGCACTGCGGGGCCGACATCCCCGACATCGGCAACCCAGTCTGTGTCTCGTGTCTGCGTCCGCTGCACGACCAGGCGGGCGGCCCGGGCCAGCAGCAGCAGCTCACGGTCTTCGTCCAGTTCTCCTCCGGCGAGCTGCAGTGCACCGCCGGCCAGGAACTCGTTCTGGGCCGTGACCCGGTGCAGTCGCCGGTGGCGGGCACGTTCTCGCGGTTCGACAACGTCTCGCGTCGGCACGCCACGATCGGCATCGACGGCAACGGCCAGGCGTGGGTCCGCGACGAGCGCTCCACGAACGGCACCTTCATCAACGACCGGCGGCTCCAGCCCGGCGAGCAGGCCCCGATCCGCGACGGCGACTCCGTGCGTCTCGCCGCCGACGCTCGCGGCCAGGTGCGGTTCGGCCGCTGAGCTGGTCTCCTCCGCGCTGATCCCGTCCCGGCGGACCGGGGCCGGATCAGCGCGGAACGGCAGCCGACAGGATCAGGTCGCCGGCCGCCGAGCACGGTAGCGGACAGGATCAGGTTGCCGGCAGCCGAGCATCGCGGAACGGCAGCCGGCAGGATCAGGTCGCCGGCGGCCGAGCGACGCGGATCAGTAGCCGGCAGGATCAGGTCGCCGGCGGCCGAGCGACGCGGGTCAGTAGCCGACCAGTGCGACCCGGGCGACCGTCGCGGCGCCGACGGTGACCGGGTAGTCGTTCGGATTGTGGACCCGGAGGCGGAGCCGGACCGTACGGTCGAGGTCGAACTGGCCGCCGTGCGACGCCCGGAGGCCGCCTCCCGGGTCGCCCCGGTACGTGATGCGCCAGGGATCGTCGACGACGGATGTGCCCTGGGCGTTCATCCGGGTCCAGGCCACATCGACCGGGTCGTCGGCCTTCAGTCCCGTGATGACGGCGAGCGCGTCGCAGAGCGCCCAATACTCCCCGCCGACGATGATCGAGTAGAGGTCGCCTCCGTGCAGCCCGTGGGTGTCGGAGAGTTCGGTACGAAACAGCACGAAGGCGTCGGCACGGGGGTCGACCGGTTGGTCCTCCCCTGCGGCGAGGCTCACGACGATGGCCACCAGACCTCCCTAGAAGCGTCTGTTACTGGCAAAGTAGGCCAAATCCGATCATTCGCCGAGGGGCGTCAGGCTCCGCGTCGGCGGAACCACCTACGCGGCCCAGCGACTCGCCCGGCGCGGCCGACCCCGGCCGCCGTGGCCGCCCCGGCCGGAGCGGAGTTTCCGGAAGTCGGGCACCTGCGCGCAGCAAAGCACGTCAAATGGGTATATGACACTGCGCAGTCTGAGTCGCGATGGCACGGGTGAGTATGACGTCGAATGACGGGCAGGGTGAGACAGACATGCGAGGGCTCGTTATGGTGGCTGCGCACTCCATGGCAAGGCCCTGGCAGCGACCACCGAACGATTCGGCCGGCTCCATGAGTGAGATGAGGTTCACGGCGGAACAACTGCCGAGCGTGCGCCGCTTCACGGAGGCGCTTGCCCGCCGCTACAAGGTGAGCGAAGGCTTGATCGGCGACCTGGTCATCGCCGTCAACGAGATCGCGACGAACGCCGTACGCCACGGGTCGCCCCACGCCGAGCTGAGCATGTGGACCGAGGACGGCAGCGTCATCGCCGAGATCCACGACAGCGGCACGTGGACACCCGCCGACGCCCCCGGCGGAACCCCTCCACCGCCCGAGGCGGAGGGCGGCATGGGCATCTGGGTCGCCCGTCAGATCTGCTCGGCGGTCAACATCAGGACGGGAATCAACGGCACAGTCGTACGATTGGAACTCTCTCCGACAGCGCGGTACATCTGACCGGTACCGTGGGTCCTCCACGGCAGAGGGGGGCACCATGTCAGCGCTCGAACTCTCTTCCAGCCGACATGGCGACCGTACTGTCCTGCACGTCAGCGGTGAACTCGACATCATCAGCAGGGCTGAGCTCATCACGTGCCTCGACAAGGTCATCAAGGAGCACGGCGGCAAGATCATCCTCGACCTGACCGGCCTGGACTTCATGGACACCAGCGCCCTCAGCACCGTGGTCTCCTACTGGAAGCGCCTCACCGCGGCCGAAGACGGCTTCCTCGCCCTGGCGGGCGCGCAGTACCGCACCGCGCGAGTCCTGTGGATCACCGGCCTGGCCCAACGCCTCCCCATCTACGACGACGTCGCCGCCGCCCTCGCCGACACCTGAGAGCCGCGCCGCCTTCGACGACGCGTCGTGAGGCACCCGAAAATCCCTGACGGTCACCGCCTTCTAGAGGCCGTGAACGCCAGGGATGATCGATGCGGACTCAGGCCGCGAAGACCTCGCCGGCGACGCCTTCGTTGACGTAGCCGTACCTGGCGATCGCGTTGTCCCGCTCTTCAGCGGAAGTCGTGTAGAAATGGTCGCGAATTATCGGATTCCAGAGCCGGAACAACGGCGTCGTTCCGAAGTGCGGGGCCGTGTACACCCACGCGGTGATCCCCTCGCCCGTGTAGCCGTATCTCTCGATCGCGCGGTCGCGCTCTTGCAGGGACGTCGTGTAGAAATGGTCGCCGATCGCCGAGCTCCAGAGCCGGAACAACGGCGTGGTTCCGAAGTGCGGAGTCGCGAATACGCGGGCCGTGACGCCCTCGTCCGTGTAGCCGTACCTCGCGATCGCCCGGTCGCGCTCTTGCGCGGACGTCGTGTAGAAGTGGTCGCCGATCGTCGGGTTCCACATGCGGAACAGCGGCACCCTGACCGGGTCCGCCGAAGACGGGATCGCCATCGCCGGCCCCGCGACGAGCGATGCGCCCACCAGGAGACCGATGATTAGGCCCATGCGCCCGAAAAGCGCGGCTATGAGAGTCCGGCCACGTTCCATGATTCTCCTAACTCCAGGAATCTCGAATCCGGACCGGATCTACCCGTCAGCGCAATGCCCAAAGTAATCGCACATTCATCTTTGGCCAAGGGCAGCCGTTTTCGCGGTCGGCCTTCGCGCCGCGAGCACTTCCAGCAATAATCCCCGACATACCGCGTATTTCAATATGATGAGACCTGGTCTTCCGAATGACGAGGCCTGGTCTTCCGAGCCACGCCCCATTCGGTTACGGTGATCTCGTGAGGGAGCCTTCTTTCCTGCGGACGGTTCAGGCGGCCTACGACACCTACGGTGAGGCGTCCCGGGCCGGGCTCGACGACCGGCCGCTGGACCGTGCCATGCTCTCCACGTTCGCCGACCTCGTACGAGCCGAGGGCACGGGCCGCCCCATCGCCGATCTCGGCGCCGGCCCCGGCCACGTGACCGCGCATCTCGACGCTCTCGGCCTGGACGTCTACGGCGTCGACCTCTCGCCGGCGATGGTCACGCTCGCCCGTCGGACCCATCCCCACCTGCGGTTCGTGGAAGGCACGATGACCGCGCTGGACGTGGCGGACGAAGCGCTCGGCGGCATCGTCGCCTGGTACTCCGTCATCCACATCCCGACGGAACGACTGCCGGAGCTGTTCGCCGAGTTCCACCGGGCGCTCGCACCTGGCGGGCACATACTGCTCGTCTTCCAGACCGGCGACGAGCCGCTACACCTCGCGCGCGCGTTCGGCCACGACGTGTCGCTGGTCTTCCACCGGTGGCCGATCGACCGCGTCTCCGACCTGCTACGACAGGCCGGCTTCACCGAAGTCGCCCGGATGACACGCGAGCCCACCGGCGCGACCGAGAAGGTGCGGCGCGGCTACGTCCTCGCCGTGAAGCCGGCGGGCCCGGCGCGCGCCTGAAGGTGCGGCGCGGCTACCTCCTCGCCCGGAAGCCGGCGGGCCCGGCGCGCCTGAAGGCCCGCACATGTGCGGACTCTCCGCGGATGAGGGCTTGATGTCTCCGCCTGCTCGGCAAGACTGGTCCGGTGATACTCGAGACGGTGCGGCCCCGCGGCTACAACGACGTCGGGCGCGTGGGGCACTATTTCCGCGAAGGCCTTCTCGTCGTGATGGACCTCACGGCGATGGCGGACGACGAGGCCAGACAACTCGTCGACTTCGCCGCGGGCCTCATCTGCGGGCGAGGCGGCGACATGCAACGCCTGAGCCCCAAGGTCTTCCTGCTGATCCCGTCGGTGCCGGCCAGGCCCGGCACCACGACGGGCATCGTCAAGCGCCTGCGCCCACGCGACTACAACGAGGTGCTGTACGTAGGGCACTACTTTCGCAACGGCGTTCCGGTCGTCATGGACCTCACGGCCATGGCGGACGACGAAGCGCAGCAACTCGTCGACTTCGCGGCCGGCCTCATCTGCGCACGGGGCGGCGACATGCAACGCCTGAGTTCCAAAGTCTTCCTACTGTTGCCCTCGGGGATGGCCAAGCCGAGTGACGTCACGGACAACACCGAGGAGACCGTCTAGGCGCCTGTCGGTACGTCGTGGAGCGGGCGGCCCTGGCGTGAAGCTCTTGTGGGTGACGCCGTTGTCGATCCTCCACCACTTCGGGAATGAAGGAGAAGTAAGCGGATGTCGGAGCAACCGCGGCTGATGTCGGCGAGCCGGGCGATGGCGGTGGCCACCGCCGTCTCGCGCCTCACCGGGTTTCTGCGCACGTTGGCCTTGGTGGCCGCTCTAGGGCTGGGAACCCGGCTGCTGGACGCCTACACGGCGGCGAACGTCACGCCGAACACCATCTATGAGCTGGTGATGGGTGGAGCCCTGGCAAGTGTCGTGGTGCCCCTGCTGGTCCGTACGGCGGCCGACGACGGCGTCGACGGGGACCTGTTCGCTCAGCGGCTGTTGTCGCTGGTGGTCTACGGCCTTGCGATCGTGGTGATCGTCGCGATCATCGTGGCGCCGTTCATCGTCGGCCTGTACGTCCCGGGGTTCACTCCCGCGCAGCGTCATCTGGCCGTGGTGTTCACTCGGTACTTCATGCCGCAGATCCTGTTCTACGGGGTCAGCGCCACCTTGGCCGCGGTCCTCAACGCTCGTGGCCGCTTCGCCGCGCCGATGTGGGCGCCGGTGGCCAACAATCTCGTCGTCATCGCCACCGCCGGGTTGTTCCTGCTGATCGGCGGGACCGGGAGGCTGGAGTCCCTTACCCAGGGTCAGATGCTGCTGTTGTCGATCGGTACGAGCGCCGGGGTCGCCGCGCAGATGGCCGTACTCGCGCTGACCAGCCGCAGGGCCGGTTTCACGCTGAGGTTGCACGCCGACCCCCGCGGCATCGGGGTCCGCCGGATCGCTGCCATGTCCGGATGGACGATCGCGTCGGTCAGCGCCGCCCAAGTGGTGTTCATCGTGACCACCGGGCTGGCCTCCCACGCCGGGAAGGGAGCCGTCAGCGTCTATTCCAACGCCTACACCCTGTTCCAGCTGCCCTACGCCATCATCGCGGTCACCATCATCACCGGAGTCCTGCCCCGGCTCAGCCTGGCCGCCGCCGACCGTGACCTCGCCCGGGTCATCGCCGATCTGTCCCAGAGCCTGCGGCTGACCGGCGTCGTCCTGGTGCCCGTCGCCGCCGCGCTCATCACGCTCGGCCCACGCCTGACGAACGTGTTGTTCGCCCACGGCAACGCGTCAACCGCCGCAGCCCACCTCACCGGCCTGGTCCTGGCCGCCTACGGGCTCGCGCTGGTTCCCTTCGCCGCCTACCAGATCATGCTGCGCGCCTTCTACGCCCTGGGTGACACCCGCACCCCGGCCCTGCTCAGCGTCACGGTCTCGGCCGTCACCATCAGCGCGTGCCTGGCCGCCGCCAGGTTCACCCACGGTTCGAACCTGGTCATCGCGCTCGCGGCGTGCTCCGCCATCGCCTACACCGCCGGCCTGCTGCTCACCGCGCACCTACTCCGCCGCAGGATCGGCCGCCTCGACGGACACCGTCTCCTGCACGCCCATGTCCGGATGCTCATCGCCGCGGCCTTCGCCGCCGCGGCGGCCGCCGGCACGGCATGGGCGATCGGCGCAGCGACCGGAACGACCTGGACGGCCTCGCTCCTGACCATCACCGCCGCTACCACCGCCGGCGGCATCCTCTACGCCCTCGTCGCACACGCGCTCCGGATCACCGAGTTCAAAGCGCTGACCGCAGCCCTGCCGTCCGTCCGCCACATTTCGTAGGCGGTCGTCATTTATCCGTGAACTTCGCCGGCCTCCGCCGCATCTCACGAGTTGTGACCCGATACAGGGGAGCGCGGAACAGCGAATTCAGGAGGGTGTTTTGCCGGCGTGAAGTGCACCGATCGTATCAACTATTCGAGTGACTCCAGGTCCAACGCGGAGATCAACAGCATCGGCGAACGGACAGGCCACTGCCCTCCAGTACAGCACCGCTAACAAGGAACGTACGACCAGAGCGTCTCTCTTTCGAGAGGCGCTATAAGTCGTCTTGGTCATCCTTTGACTTCCGGGGTTGTCGCCGTTAATTTCTCCTTCATGTCTGATACTCCACGCCTTCCTGGATTGAAGTTGGCCGACGCGGATTGGTTGGTGCAGGCCGCGTTGGCGGTCGGTGCGGAGCGAGGTTTCCCTCCGCTGGCGGTGGCCGTCATCGACGTCGCCGGGGAGGTGATCACCCTGCGGCGGGACGACGGCGGTATGCCGATGACCAGCCGAATCGCCGTAGCCAAGGCGCGCACGGCGCTATCCGCACTGAAGCCCTCCGGCCAGATCGAACTCCCCGGGGGGATCGTCGACAGCATCCAGCACCTCTACGGCGGCGACTTCGTCCCGTGGGCGGGCGGTGTTCTGGTCACCGACGGTGAATTGATCCTCGGCGCCGCAGGCGCATCCGGTGCCCATGCTCTTGAAGACGAAGAGGCCGTGCGAACGGCAGTGCAGCGCTGGCAGGAGGACCGTTCCGCAGCGGGCCAGAAGTGATGCGGTGATGCTTAAGCCGTGCTCCCGAAGTGGTGGCGGACCTCACTGGCCCACGCGACCGTCGACGCACTCCCGCAACAGGTCCGCGTGGCCGCAGTGTCGGGCGTACTCCTCGATCCGGTGTACGAGCAGTTCTCGGACGGCGATGGCGTCCTTCCCCACACGCACGCTCAGATCCGGATACTCGGCCAGCACGGCGTCGGTGGTCGCCTGCTCACGTGCGAGATCGGCGTAGGCGGCGTCGACCACCGCCTGTTCGGCGACCGCTCCGTCGAAGGCGGCGTCGCCCGCGCCGTACAGCTTCGGTGGAGGGCCGCCGGGCAGGACCCAGCCGCGCCAGTCCCGCTCTACCTCGGCGAGGTGCCGGAGCAGGCCGAGCAGTGACATGGTCGACGGCGGGACCGACCGACGGGCCAGCTGTTCCGCGCTGAGACCCTCGCATTTCATCAGCAGGGTCAGTCTGTAGTTCGTGAGATAGTCCTGCAGCGTCGCGGGCTCGCCGTCCGGGCTGGCTCCGGTGTTGTCGCGGGGATCCTCATCCGGGTTCACCCACATGTCCGGATAGACGGTCGCCTGACTCCACCGTTGGGGTTCGTCGCTCACTCTGGCCATGCTGGTCCCTAGGCGCCCGGCTCGCCAGCGAATTCCCGCCGAGGCGTTGGCCGGAAAGCCTGTCGTCAGCCGTGCCCCGCGGCTCGTCGCGAACGACCGGCGAGCGGAGGCAGGTTGTGCGGATAGGGCAGTCTGGCCGGTTCGCTGGCGGCGTCGAGTCGGCTCATCTGTTCCGGCGTGAGCGACCACCCCACGGCACCGAGGAGGTCGTCGAGATGGGCATGGGTGCGCGCGCCGATGATGGGTGCGGTGACGCCGGGACGTTGCAGCAGCCACCGGACCGCCACCCGTGCCGGCGTGCTGTCGGCCTCGTCGGCGACTGCCGCGAGCTCGTCGAGCACATGCCACGTCTGGTCGTTGGCGTACCGGTCCCAGGAGTGCGACCCCGGCTGGCTGACCTTGCTGTCCGGCGGTGGTGCGGTCATGCCGCGCCGGTAGGCCCCTGACAACCAGCCAGACCGCAGTGGGGACCAGGTGATCACGCCGACACCTTCGTTCTGACACACGGGCAGAAGCTCCAACTCGGCCTCGCGGTCGAGCAGGGTGTAGAGCGGTTGCAGGCTGACGAGTGGTTCCCAGCCGTGCCGGCGGCAGAGGTCGATCGCCTTTTGTAGTTGCCATCCGCAGAAGTTGCTGGCGCCGACGTAGCGGACCTTGCCGCTTCGGACGAGCGTATCCAGGGTCGAAAGGGTCTCGGTGAGGGGCGTGCCGGCGTCCCAGATATGGAACTGGTAGAGGTCGATGTAGTCGGTGCCGAGGCGACGCAGGCTCGCATCCACTCCGTCGAGGATGTGTTTACGGCACAGGCCGCGGTCGTTGGGCCCCGGGCCGACCGGCCTCGACACTTTGGTCGCGACGATGTGGTCCTCACGGCGTCTGGTCTTGAGCCACCGGCCGAGGACCTCCTCCGACCTTCCTTCGCCGTAGACGTCGGCGGTGTCGATGAAGTTTCCGCCCGCTTCGAGGAACGTGTCCAGGATCTTCGTACTGGTCCGCTCGTCGGTTTGGCTGCCGAACATCATCGCGCCCAGGCACAGCTCACTGACCTCAAGACCGGTCGCTCCGAGAAATCTGTAGTCCATGCCCGGCACGCTAGAACTTAGAGCGCGCTCCACCTCAAGCCCGCAGTTCTGCGATCTCGGGCTGATCGGCGGCACGGTGAGGCGTTGGTGGTCGTCGTTGTCGTGAGGGTCGTGGCGGCGAGGAGAGCCTCTCGACGCCTGCCCGGCGTCCGTACGCCACAGTTGGTAGGCGTCCGTCTTCGATCCGTGAACCTTTCCGGCCTCCGCCGCGTCACAAGAGTGCGGCCCGATCGTGGGAGCGTGGAACGGCGAATTGAGGAGGGTCTTTTGCCTGCGAAGAGGGTTACCTTCGGTGCGGTCGCAATAGTGACACTGGGCGTCTTCCTGACCGGTTGCAAAGGAGGTGCGGTGAGCGCGGCTTCGTCTCCCACCAGCACCGCGACTCCGGCCCAGAAAAGCGCGACGGCTTCGGTGGGTACGCAGGTGAAGGCGGGGGTGAAGTGCACCGACCAGAACGACTACTCGGGTGACTCCAGGTCCAACGCAGAGATCAACAGCATCGGCGAACGGACCGGCCACTGCCCTCCGGTCCAGGCTTCCGCCGCCTCGTCGGTCACGTTCAAACCGCAGCGGGTGACCGCCCCGCCGCCGAAATCGGGGATCGACCATAACGTCGTGGCGCTCGGCACCGTACGGTTGGCAACGGCCGCGAACCAGACCGCGTACGTGGTCTCGCGGTTGCGCGCGAACGCCGCCACCGTGCGAACGCTCGTGGACAACGAAGTGCGTTGCACGTGGCCGGGCGGCAGCAAGAACCTGGTGATGGGCCAGAACATCTACGCGGGCACGGGTCAGAACCCGCAGTGGGAAGACACCTGGATCGTCACCAAGTTCCTGCTGCACCCGGGCGTGGCCACGACGGCCACCTGCACGACGTACGCGAGGGTCGCCTCGCTTTACAAGCAGACGTCTTCGGTGCAGATCGCGGGCGGTTCTTTGGGGTTCGCCGACAAGTCGGTCAGGAACGCGGCGAACGGCAAGCCGCTCGATTACGAGATCCCCTACGGCGACCTGCCGGTGGACTCAGCTCACCGGACCGTGCGGCAGCCCGCGCTGCCGATCACCACTGCGCCGGCCGGGTTCCGCGAACTCAGCGTCTTCGGCGACGTGGACTACCAGGTGTGTCAGCGCGTCGGCGCGTGCAACAAGGCCGGCTCCTCGACTGCCCGGTTCACGTTGATCGTCAACCAGTGGAATGCGACGGGCAAGAAGATCTGCCACACGAACTCCTCGACGAGCGTCACCAAGACGATCCCGTACTGGGTCCACCACGCCGTAGTGCCGCTGTACACCCCGCACTTCGCGGTGTCGAAAGCACCGGGCTGCGCCCCGGTCTTCAACGCCTACGTGCGGGTGGACTGGCTGCGCGGCGAGACCGGCGCGGTGCAGGGCACGGCGGTCGGCCTGCCCGACCGGCGCGGTTCCACCTCGACGCATCGATCGGCGATGAGCCACCTCTACATCGTTCCGGCGTGACCTGATCCCCGGCGTGTGCGGCTGGATGACGCGCAGATCTCAGCGAGCTTCCTCGACGTCCGCTGGAAGAAGGGTCTGCAGCTGATCGCGGGTCGCCTGAGTTCCGCTGCGCTCGAGCTGGGCGATACGGCGCGCATGCGCGGTCTGGGCGGCTTCGAAGAGTTTGCGGATCTCGCGGCCGTTTCCCTGGTCGAACCTTTCGGTCTGACCGGTCACGTGATCGTGGACGGCGGAGCGCGTACTGGCGGGAACTTCGAAACCGGAGGACTCCGCGATGCTGATGAAGATATCGACCAGCTCGTCCGGGCCGTACGGGGCGAAGGCGATGGTCCGGGAGAACCGCGACGCGAGTCCGGGGTTCGCCGCGAGGAAGTCGTTCATCTCATCGGTGTATCCGGCGACGATGACGACGACCTCTTCGCGGTGGTCTTCCATGAGCTTCACGAGCGTGTCGATGGCCTCCTGCCCGAAATCGGTATTCGCGCCGAATTGCCGTGCGAGAGCGTAGACCTCGTCGATGAACAGCACCCCACCACGCGCCTCGTTGAACGTGGCGGTGGCCTTTTGCGTGGTGTGACCGAGGTACTGGCCGACCAGATCGCCCCGGGACGCTTCGACGAAGTGGCCTCGGGCCAGCACGCCGAGAGCAGCCAAGAGCTCCCCGTAGAGCCGCGCGACCGTGGTCTTTCCGGTTCCGGGCGGGCCTGAGAAGATCAGATGGCTCGAGATCGGTGTGGCGCCCAGGCCCTCCTGCTGCCTGCGCCGAGTGGCGGCGATCAGATCGATGGTGTCCCGGACCTGGCTCTTGACCTCCTCCAGGCCGATCATCGCACTGAGCCGGTCGAGAACCGCCTGGAGCTGTCCCGCGTCGCGGACCGCACCCAGCCTGGCACTCAGGCCGTTGTCGACGACGCCATCGAAGTCCTCGGGCAGCAGAAGGGTCAGGTCCTCCGATGACGCGGGACCGTCCTGGCCGGACAGTCGGAGCGCCTGCTGTTCAACGGCGGCTTCGAAGACGCGCCGGGCCTCCCGACCGTTGCCGAAGGTCTCGTCTCTCCGTACCCGCTGAAAGTGCGCGACAAGTGCCTCCTGCGCCTGCCCGGTGAGCCGAAAACCGTACTGCTCGGCGAGCGTCTCGGTAATGCTCGTCAACTCGGCCGGGCTGTAATTCTCGAATTCGATAGTGCGGGAGATACGCGACTTCAGGCCGGGATTCGCCGTCAAGAATTCGCGCATCTCGGCCGAATAGCCGGCGACGATGACGACGATCTCGTCGCGATGGTCTTCCATGAGTTTGACGAGCGCGTCGATGGCCTCCTGCCCGAAGTCGGTGCCGGTGCCGAACCGGCGGGACAAGGTGTACGCCTCGTCGATGAACAGCACTCCGCCCAACGCCTTGTTGAAGACGGCGGTGGTCTTCTGCGTGGTCTCGCCCAGCACCTGCCCCACCAGCTCCCCGCGCGACACCTCGGTGAACTGCCCGCTGGGGACCACGCCGAGAGCCGCGAGCAGTCGTCCGTACAGCCGGGCGACCGTGGTCTTGCCGGTGCCAGGGGCGCCGGCGAAGACCATGTGGCGGCCGATGGACGGTCCACTCGGCAGCCCAGCCTGTCTGCGCTGTTCGGCGATACGCAGGAGACCGACCAGCTTGCCGATCTCGCGCTTCACCTCCGCCAACCCCACCATCGCGGTCAACTCGGCGAGCAGCTCGTCGACGCTGAGCTCGGGCGCCGTGTCCGCGGTCTCCGGGGCGGCGGCGCCGGGTGCCGCCGGAGTCGCCGTCGTGGCGGCCCGGGAATCGGCAGGGGCGCCGATCTCGATTCCGAGGATGTCATCGGCACCGTTCGCCTCGGATTTCACCCGCTCCATGCGTACGTGTGCGCCGTCGGCCGTCACGATGCCCTGACCCGCGTTGCCCATGATCGTGCAGTCGCGGAGGACCACTCTGGCGCCCGGATCCACCGCGACGCCGATGCTCTTGTTGTGCGACACCTTGGCCCGATCGAGCGTGAGCACTCCTTCGTTCGCGGCCGATGCGCCGAACTGGGATTTGGTGATCGTGCCGCCGGTGAACCTGGCCGTGCCCGAACCGCTCACGGCCAGCCCGCAGTTCACCGACTGCATGATGTCGCAGTCCTCGAAATCGGCCGTGGAAGACTCGTCCACCAGCGCACCGTGGCGCTTTCCGTCCTCGATGCTTACTCTCCGCGCGGTCAGCGTTCCGTTGGCCGTGACCCAGACGCCTTCGGCCCCTGATCCGGTGATGAGGCACTCCTCCGCGGTGGCGGAGGCGTTGTCGCGGACCACAAGGCTGCACTGACCCGACGCGCGGAGCCGAGAGTCGCGGACAGTGGCCTTGGCGTGCCCCTGCGCCAGGATGCTCGCGGACTTGGAGCCCTCGACCTCACAACGCTCGATCAGCGGCGTCGAGCCCTCGGCCACCCAGATGCCGTGTTCGCCCGCACGCTGGACGCGGCAGTCTCGAACGGTGACCCTGCTCGCGTTGCGGATGGCGATCCCGCAAAGATCGGCGTCGAACACCTCGGTGTGCTCGACAAGACCGGCGGAATCGGAGTAGACGATGCCACCGCCGTGGACGCGGCTGTGCCGGACGAAGAGCTCGGCTCCATCCCACACGCTGATCGCGCGGCTCGACTTGCTCACCAACTCACACTGTTCGACGATCAGCGTGCCGCCCACCGCCTCCAGGACGTTGCCGTCGACGTTCCAGTTGTGCAACGTCAGGCCCCGCAGGGTGACGTGGCCCTCGACCCGCAGCGTGTAATTCCCGTTGCAGTTCACCGTGACCGTCCCAGGACCCCCGGCCGCGGTGATCACCGCGTTCCCCCAGTATCTGAGGGCGTCCGAACGGTAGTTGCCCGGCTCCACGACGATGTGGCGCAGCTGCTCGCCGGGCGGCCCCGAAGCCCTCGCTGCGTCAGCGATCGTCGGGAAGGCCCGTGGATTTGTCTGGGACACGACAAAGCCCCGCACTGGGCCTCCCCCCTGATCGGCAAAATGCATGCCACCACAGATACCGCCTGCATGGCCATGTTTGCCACTTCCGACGGCGACAGGTCCGATCCGAACTCGGCCGCCGGTCCTGGTGCTGGTGAGCCCGAGGTGCCGCCGCCACTCCGCAGCGGCTGAAACCGATCACCCACGGAATCGGCGCTTCGCCGGCCGCTGGGGATTCGTCCGCCGCCGTTCGAGCTTCGGGACCGGCTCGCCGTTCTCCCACTTCCGTTGATGCACGTAGGCCTCCGGCGCATCGTTGGCCCAGCATTCCGAGGTTAGGCTTCCCCGACGGTTCGACGACGATCTTGAGGGGGATGACGCGGCACCATGGAGGTATCCCTGCGTGAAACTCAGGACAGCGACCTGCCCGTCTTCTGGGAGCAACTGACGGACCCGCAACTACAGCACATGGCGGCTGCTACCAGGAAGTATCACTACGACCGCGGTCACTTCGACCAGTTCTGGGCCAAGGTGCGGTCCGATTCAGCGGTGCTCTTGCGAACCGTTCTCGCAGACGGCGTTGTGGCAGGGTACGCCACAGTCAGCGGGGCGTCCTCCGAGCGGGAGGTCTCCTATGTCGTCGGGCGGTCTTACTGGGGTCGAGGCATCGCCTCGCAGGCGCTCGCTGAGCTGATCAGGCTGGAGGACACCCGGCCGCTGCACGCCACCGCTGCTGCTGACAATGCCGGTTCGGTCCGTGTGCTGGAGAAGTGCGGCTTCGTCATGACAGGGCGCGGTCGTTCCTTCGCGCGGGCTCGGGGGCAAGAGATCGATGTCGTGCACTTGACGCTGAGCTGAGCACGAGAGTCCCCCAGCAGAGTTACTCATCCGGCCTGCGCGACGACGCGCCCCTGTGACCGCCGGCGGACGGGGCAGGCGCGTCGCGATGCGCGGCCCGCCGACGTCGATGAGCCTGGCTCTGTTCGGGTCCTGACCCAGGTGGCTCAAAATCAAAGGCCCGTTCCTGACTCGGAACGGGCCTTCGACATGGTGCGCAGCCGGAGGGATCCGAACCCCCAACCTTCTGATCCGTAGCCGACGGTGGCGCATGCTCGATGCGCCGCGACCATGAGCTATAGGTGCCTCGTGACCGGGATCGTGTGGCGACGGTTGTCGTCGTTGTCGTCACCACTGTCGTCGGCCAGGAGGCTGCGGTTTCGGTACAAAGCCCATCCTGATCGCACCACCGCGCCCCCGGCCCTGCGGGCGCACCAGCCAGGGACGCGGTCACGTACGCGTGTCAGAGACAGACGCCCGACGGCGCTTTCGCGCAGCGCGCCCGTGCTCCTTGACGTTTTTTTCCATGTCTTTCACGCGAGCGAGCGCCGCCAACAAGTCAGCGTGCAGCTCCGCCAGACCGGCCGCGTCTGGTGTCGGCTGCGGGGAGCCTGCGGCCTCGACGGCTGCCTTGCGAATGTAGGTGCTGAGCTTCATCCCGGCCGCATTGGCGGCATCGTCGATCAGCTTGAGTTCGTCCTCGCTGAACCTGGTTGACACCACCCGTTCGAGACTGACGGGTGCCTTGGCGTTGCGCTCGAACTCCTCGCGGTTGGCGTAGAAGTACTCGGCTTCTTCCTCTTCGGTCATCTGCTCGAGTGGCTTGCCAGTCGTCATGACGGATCCCTCTCATATGCGGTGATCGGGCGCGCCAGATCCAGCTCCTGCTTCCCCCACGTACGACGGATGGTCACGGGGTATTTGATCACGACGGTGATCCGCCGACCGCCGTCAGTTGTGCCATGGAGCAGATAGCGGTCTTCGTGCCGAGTGCCGTCGTCTTTGTACGTCGCGAAGATCTCATGTGGATTCCTGACGGCCTGATTGATCTCGTCCTCGGTCACGCCGTGGCGCTGGGCGTGATCGCGGTTCGCATCGTCCCACTCGAAAGGAAGCTCGATCGTCGGCTTCTCCACGAGCCACCTTCCTCATGTCATACATGCTAGCCCCGTTGTATGACAAGCTACAACCAGCACACGGGCAATCGCATGGCTTTGCCCATGGCGAAGGGCTTCGTAGGATGCCGCGTGATCAGAGAAGGCGGACACGGCAACGAGTGAGCGATCAGCCCGGCCGTGCTCGGCATCGCACATACGAAGGGCCCGTTCCTTGACCGGAACGGGCCCTTTGATCTGGTGCGCAGCCGGAGGGATTCGAACCCCCAACCTTCTGATCCGTAGTCAGATGCTCTATCCGTTGAGCTACGGCTGCTGGCGTCCAAGAGTGTACGGGACTTGACCTCAGCGCGCGAATCGAAACCCGTCCGCCCGCCGACGGCCGGGGCAGACCAGGGCGTTCGCGTCGAAGACCGCCATCGCTCGATCCGGCGGTGTACGCGCCCTTCCGGGCGTCCCAGGCCGCGCGGCCCTCACTGACCGCAGTTGCCGCGGACCGGCTGCTGCGTTCCGGTGTTCACGTCGACGTCGGGGATGTAGCCGCCGTCGATCTTGTCCCAGAGGGCGCTCGAGTGACCGGTGGGTCCCGTGACCGTGCCTCCTTCGACGGTGCAGTAGATCCGGACTCTCGTTCCCCGTACCAGCCGGGCGGTCACCGGCGTGCTCAGCCACTGCCCCTCGTGGACCAAGGCCACGGTGTACCCCGCCGGAACCATGATTATCCCGATTGCGGGCGCCGGGCCGGCGGCCACCGGTGTGACAGGGGCCGAGGCGGGTGATGACGGGGGCGAGGCGGGTGATGAGGACGGTGATGACTCTGGTGACGACGGGGTCGAGGCCGACAGGGGGGACGACGGCGAGGAGACGTTCACCGGTGGTTGCACCTGGGCGGGCGCGGAGCCGGATCCGGAGCCCGAGCCGGAGACGAGGGATGCGACCAGGCTGATGACCGCGACGATGACGGATCCGATGCCGGCGGTGAGCCAGTAGAAGAGATAGGGGTGCTTTCTCTGGTCGCGAGGCGAAGGCTGTTCGGTTCGCGTGTTCCCCGTCGACTGAACCATATGACATGCCTCTTTCCGGAAACCCACCCGAGTGAGATCGTTCGATCTCACCCCCCATTACCCTCGAGGGTAGGTTCGCGGCAGAAAGCAGAACATCCCAGATTTGTGGGATGCCCGACTACAATGCCACCGTGGCAAAAGCACGCCGAGATCGAGCTATCGCTGATTCGGTCCGGCGATTTCAGTCGAAGCTTCGGTCCGATACCGGGGCCGTCGAGATAATCGACCATGCCGTCGGCGCGCTGGCGGATGTCATGCCGACGGACGTGTGGTGCGGGGTCCTGCTCGATCCGTCGACGATGCTGGACACCGGGGGCGAGCACACGCACGGTTTCCCGCCGGAGTACATGAGCCGTCTCTTCCAGATCGAGCACGTCGAGCAGGACGACGTCGACAACATCCGCGCGCTGGCCCAGCGGGCCGCCCGGGTCAGCGTGCTCAGCGAGTCCACCCACCACGACCTGGCGACCAGCAAGTACTACCGGGAGATCCTCGAGCCGCTGCGGCTCTCGGACGAACTGCGGGTGATGCTCCGCGACGGCGACCGGGTCTGGGGTCTGCTGGTTCTGTGCCGGGGCGAGGGCAGCCGGCCGTTCGACGCCGGTGACGTGGCCCTGGCGGAGGCCGTCAGCCGGCCCGCCTCGGACGCGCTGCGGCGTTCGCTACTCCTGTCGGGCCTCGACCGGGGTGACCTTCCCGACGCCCCCGGGCTGATCATGCTCGATGCCGACCTGCGGATCCGGTCGCTCTCGGACACCGCCCGGCACTGGGTCGACCGGCTCCAGGAGAGCGGATCGACCGATGACGGCACCTGCCCCTATGCCGTTCAGGCGCTGGCCGCGCGCGCCTGTACGACGACGCCGGGCACGCCGGTGCGGTCCCGGGCGCCCATCGGCTCGGGCCGCTGGCTGACGTTGCACGCCTGGACGGTCGATCAGGGCGGTGAGCCCGCGACCGCCATTTCCATCGCTCCCGCGGAGGCGAGAGATCTCACGGCCATCATCCTCGACGTTTACGGATTGTCCGTCCGCGAACGCCAGATTACCCAGCACGTACTCCGGGGTAACTCGACCAATGAGATCGCGCGGCGCCTCCACCTTTCTCCGTACACGGTCCAGGATCACTTGAAGTCGGTTTTCGACAAGGCGGGCGTGCGAAGCCGTCGGGAGCTCACTGCGAATCTGTTCTTCCGCCATTACTTTCCTCAGCTCGCGGATCCTCCCCTGTCGACGGACGGCAGGCTCATCAACGGTGTGGACGGCTGACGGATTCGACGGAGTCGTCTGCCCCGGCCGGCTCAAGCCGGGGGAAGGTCTCCCCGTCGTCATGTCTCCCCCGGCACGACGACTGATTGAACGACACGACCGATGTGGCGCGCCATCCGGAGTTCGTGGCTCTGAAGAAGACCAAGTCGTACGCGGACGGCGTCGGGCCGGCGACGACGCTGATCATTCCGGTGGACGCGTCGAACCATGCCGGTGCGCCGACGACGCTCGTACGCGACGCGCACCGGGTGGGGCTGAAGGTGCATCCGTGGACGGTGCGGCCGGAGAACGACTTCCTGCCCGCGGAGTATCAGCAGGGCAACCCGGGTTCGCCGAGCTTCGAGCGGGCGGCGGGTGACGCGTCGCGGTTCCTGGCGGACCTGTACCGGCTGGACGTGGACGGGATCTTCTCCGACGACTCGGCGCTGGCGGTGTCGACCCGGCATCGCCAGCGCCGCTGATCGCCATGTGGACGCCCCGTACCGGCCGCCGGTACGGGGCGTTCGCGCTCAGTTCTTCGTAGTGGCTTTTGCGGTAATTCGGGTGATCTTGTGACCTATCCTTGACACTGGTGTAAATCAGGAGCGCTGCCGTCCGGTCCGATACGTGGAGCACGTGCATGGCAAGGTGGTCACGGTTCGCCCCCACCGCCGACAAGCGTCTCGTCAAGGCGTTGCAAGAGGGGGACGAGGAGACCCTGGCGACGCTGTACGACGTGTACGCCGAGCGGTTGTACGACTACTGTTCGGCGCTTCTCGACGATGACAAGGCCGCCGCGGACGTCGTGCACGACACCTTCATCGACGCGGCGCGCCGAGCGCCCCGCCTGCGCGAGCGCGAGCGGCTCCGCGCCTGGCTGTACGCCTCGGCGCGGCGGCGCTGCCTCCTCCGCAAGCGACCGGCCGCGATGGCGGACGACCAGGCCTTCGCCCGGCTCGACTTCTTCCACCGTGAGGTGCTCTTCCTCGTTCACCGCCACGACCTGACCGGCGAGGACCTGGCCGCGACGCTCGGTGTCACGACGCGCCGGGCTCAGGAGCGGCTGAGCCGCGCCGCGCGGCAGTTCCCCGACGGGGAGGAGGTCGTGGACGCCGTACCGGTGCCCGAGCCTCCTTCCTCGCTGCGGCATCGGGTGCTCCACGCGGGCACCGATCCGGAACTCGCCGGATACCGGACGGAGATCGCCGCGCGTGGCGGTGCCCTGACGCCCGAGGGGATGCCCAAGCAGCCCGACGCGCCGTCCCGGCTGGCGCGGCGGTGGGCGTTCGCGAGCGGCGGGTCGGTGGCGGCGGTGGCGACCGCGGTCGTCGTGATGATGTTCATCGGCCCGAACGTGCCGGTCCCGGACCTGCAGTGGCCCGGCCAGAGTAAGCCGCGGCCGAAGACGCCGACCTCCCGGACGCATCGGTCCAAGATTCCCGTCGCCGCCACGCCTCGGACCGCGCCACCGAAGGGGCCGGAACTCCCGGGACCGGAGCTGGTCCCGTCGCCCGGCCCGACGAAGTCCCCGCCGAAGAAGTCGCCGAAGCCGCCCAAGGGCACGCTCGTGGTGAGCCCGGTGTCGATCCACCTGTATGCCATGAGCAAGATCGCCGACATCCAGCTCACCGCGAAGAACGGCAAGGTCGCCTGGAACGCCACCAACTCCGACCCGCAGATCGTCCTTTCCAACGTGACCGGCGAGATCTCGGCCGGTGAGCACGCCACGGTCCAGGTCATCCTGGACCGGAAGGGCATCACGCCTCCCGGGCAGACCGTGGTGACGCTGACCGACGGGGCGGGCCGCTCCACGCCGGTCACCGTCACCTGGGACCTGTCCCTCTTCTGACCCGCGACGCTCTGCTCACGGGATGCAGCGACGCCGTCGGTCAGCCCCGGCCGCCGGGAAGAGCGACGAGTTTCGCGACGTGCCCTCCGCCACCGCCTTCCCCGATCGCCCGGAGCACCGGCTGAGCGAGCTCCTCCTCGACCGCGCGCCGCTGCACGAAGCCGTGGTAGAGGACGCCCTTGGCGTTGACCCGCACCGCCTGGAAGTCCTGCGGATCGAGGGAGCAGAACCCGGTCCGTACGACGTCCTGGTAGAGCGTCTGGGAGACGATCAGCGCGACGTCGCGGTGCTGCTGGTCGGCGAGCACGCGGCGCAGCGGCTTGGCGTTGAGCAGGCGGCTGACGACGATGGGGGCGTCGCCCGCCGGCCCGAACGGTCCGGGCGTGAGGGTGCCGTGGTGCAGCGCGACGCGCAGTCGCAGCCGCCGGCCCCCGGTCCGCGCTTGGTTGAACTCGCCAAGGACGGTCTCGAGCTGGCGCGTGAAGTCGCCGACGACGAGGGAGACGTCGACGTCCTCGGGCAGGACCGCGAGCTCGCCGTCGCCGCTGACCTGCTCGTACCACAGGCTGCGGTCGAGGCCGACGTTCTGCGCGGCCAGACTGAGGATGTTGCGGAGATCAGTCTGTGCGCGCAACTGTCCCCGCGCGTCGCGCGTACTATATTTCTCGACGTCGACCGCCAGAAGAAGACGGTAGATAAGGCGAACGTCGGCATAAACGTCCGTGTGCGGCATGGCCACCTCCAAAGCAAACTGGGCTTTGCGCCCCCATTCGCTCCACTTCGGAGAGAGTGTGCCCCTCAGAGGATGACCAGCGCCTCTCTTTTTCTTACCTGCCCGATGCCCTTCCGGTGAGCGGTGAATCCAGCGACCCTTAGACGCACGACGACCGGATGGGGATCCTTGAGGTAAGAAAAAGCTTACCGAAGCGGCAGGCGACCTGTCGGATTACGACGGCGGCCGAATCAGTCCTTCCTGGTCAGGAGGCCGACGTCGCGAACGAAGCCCGCCCGCCGATCTCAACCGGAGAGGCTCGTGGCAGTCAGAGCGATCAAGAGCGCTACACATTAGCCCAGTTTTACGGCGTTTAGGGCAATTTGCCGCTTCCTTGCCGCCCGACGCGGTGACCTTCATCGGCCTTACGTCCTCGCCCTCTCTTACATCGCCCTTACACTCCGGCACTTCGCCCTTACGCTCCAGTGCCACTTCTCCCTGCCGGTACGTCGCCATTCCGCCGACGACGCCCGGACGGACGGGGCCCGTCCGGCGCGGCGCGGGACGCCAGGGACGAGCCGGGCCCCAGTCCGACTACTTGAAGTGACAATAGGGTAACTAGCTGTCGTGACCGACATAAGGGAGGAGCGCCCGCGCGATGGCCGGCTCCTGGTCATCGGCGGTGCGGAGAACCGCACCTGCGGGACCGGACCTCTCGAGGAGTTCGTCGCCCTCTCCGGCGCACGGGACTCGCACATCGTGATCGTGACCACGGCCACCGAGATGCCCGAGGAGGTGGCCGCCGAGTACACCCGGGTGTTCCGCCGGCTCGGCGTCTCCTCCGTCACCGAACTCCGGCTCCCGCACCGCGCCACCGCCGACAGCCAGGCGGCGCTCGACGTGCTCCGGAAGGCCACCGGCGTCCTGTTCAGCGGCGGTGACCAGTCGCGCATCCGCGGCCTCGTGGGGTCGAAGGTCAACGCCCTGCTCCGGCGGCGGCTCGGCGGCGACGGGCTCGTCATCGCGGGTACGAGCGCGGGCGCCACCGCGATGGGCCGCTGGATGATCCTCGGAGGCGACGGTCACGAGGTCTCCGCCTCGGCGGTACGGCTCGGCCCCGGCCTCGGCCTGCTCGACGACGTGCTCATCGACATGCACTTCGCCGAACGCGGCCGGCTGCCGCGGCTGCTCAGCGGCATCGCGCTCGACACCCGGCGGCTGGGCGTCGGCATCGACGAGGACACCGCGATCGTCGTCCGTAAGGGCCGCTTCGAAGTGATCGGCAGCGGCGTCGTGACCGTCGTGGACGCCGACCAGGCGACCGTCGGGTACGCGGACTGCGACGACGATCCGATCGTCCTCTTCCACGTACGCCTGCACCTCCTTCCGGCCGGCTGCTGGTTCGACATGGAACAGCGCAAACCGTGGTTCGGCCCCCTACCCGCAGAAGAGGAGTGAACCGTGCACCTCGAGCATCTGCGCTGGCTGAACGGTCCCAACGTGTACACCGCGCGACCGGTGGTGATCGCCCGTCTCGATTTAGGAGAACTGACCGAGCAGGAGACCACCGACGTCCCCGGCTTCGCCGGGCGGCTCGAGTCGGTCCTGCCGGGCCTGGCCGACCACCACTGTTCCGCGGGCCGGCCGGGCGGGCTGCTGGCCGCGATGGCCCGGGGCACGTACTTCGGGCATGTCACCGAGCACGTGACGCTCGAACTGTCCGCGGTGATCGGCCGGGACGTCTGCTTCGGCCGTACGGTCTGGGCCGGAGCGCCGGGATGCTACGACGTCATCCTCGAACGCCCCCGGGACGAGCCCGCCGAAGGCTCGCTCGTCGGCGGGCTCATCGAGCTCGCCATCCGGACGGTGACCGGTCTGGTGAACGAGGGCGAGGTGGGCGGCGCGTTCGACGCCGAACTCGCCGCCCTCGCCGCCGCGTACGAGCGGACCCGCCTCGGCGTCAGCACCGCGGCGCTCGCCTCGGCGGCCCGGCGTCGGGGCATCCCCGTCCGCCGGGTCGGCGACCTCAACCTGCTCCACCTCGGATACGGACGGCACCGGCGTACGGTGTGGGCGGCGATGACCGACCGGACCTCCGCCATCGGTGTGGAGACGGCCGGGGACAAGATGCTCACCAAACGGCTGCTGGAAGGGGCCGGGCTGCCGGTGCCGGAGGGTCTCGTCGTGGCGACCGCCGAGGAGGCGATCGCGGCCTTCCACGAGATCGGCGCCCCGGTCGTGGTCAAGCCGCCGGCCGGCCACCACGGGGCCGGCGTCGCGATCGAGCTGACCGACCCCGAGGAGGTGGCCGCCGCGTTCTTTGCGGCCTCCGCCGACGAGGGCGCCGCGCTCGTCGAGGCGTACGTGCCCGGCCGGGACCACCGGGTGCTCGTCGTCGGAGATCGCGTGGTCGCCGCCGCCGAGCTCAGCCCGGCCCGGGTGACGGGCGACGGCATCTTCACGATCGCCGAGCTGGTCGCCGCGGCCAACGCCGACCCGGCGCGCGGCGAGGGCCACGACCGTCCGCTCACCCGACTCGTGCTCGGCCCCACGGAGCTGGGCCACCTGGCCCGGCAGGGCCTGCGACCGGACTCCGTGCCGGACGCCGGCCAGGTCGTGACGCTGCGCCGCAACGCCAACCTGTCGACCGGCGGGACCAGCAAGGACGTCACCGACTCCGTCCACCCCGACGTCGTACGGCTCTGCCGCCGCGTCGCGGCGACGGTCGGCCTCGACATCTGCGGCATCGACCTGCGCCTGCCGGACATCACCGCACCGCTGCCCGCCGACGCCGGTGCCTCCGGCGTCATCGAGGTGAACGCCTCACCCGGCCTCCGCATGCACCTCGCGCCGTACGAGGGGCGGCCCCGCGACGTCGCCGCCGAGATCATCGACCGGCTCTATCCGCCCGGCACGTCCGGACGCGTGCCGATCGTCTCCGTCACCGGCACCAACGGCAAGACCACGACCGTACGCATGATCGCCCACATCCTGGCGCAGGACGGCCGGCGCGTCGGCATGACCACCACGGAGGGCGTATACGTCGGCGGGGAGCTGGTCTACAAAGCCGACGCGTCGGGTCCTCGCTCCGCCGCGATGGTGCTCGGGGACCGGACCGTCGACGCCGCGGTGCTGGAGACCGCGCGCGGCGGCGTCGTACGGCGCGGGCTGGGCTACGACCGCGCCGACGTCGCCGTCCTCACCAACATCACCGACGACCACCTCGGCGTCGACGACATCACCACGGTCGACGACCTGGTCGAGATCAAGGCCCTGGTCGCCGAGGAGATCCGCCGCGGCGGGCACCTCGTGCTGAACGCCGACGACCCTCGGACCGCCGAGCTCGCCGAACGTCCGCGCGTCCGGGACCGCGAACCGGCCGTCCGCTACTTCGGAATGTCGGCGACCACACCGTGCCTCGCCCGGCACCTCGGCGACGGCGGCGTCGCGTACTTCGTCGAGGACGGGGCGCTGACAGAAGGCCAGGGGACGCACCGGTACGCACTACTGCCGGTCGCCGACGTGGCCGGGGCGTTCGGGGGAAGGGCGCGGCACGTGATCGGCGACGCCCTGGCGGCCGCGGCCGCCGCACGCGCGCTCGGCGTACCGGCCGACCTGGTTGCACGAGGTCTCCGGTCCTTCGACCCGCACGAGCTGAACCCCGGGCGCGGCTGCGCCTTCCGGATCGACGATCGCCCGATCGTGGTCGACTACGCGCACAATCCCGCGGCCGTAGCCGCCGCCGGCGAACTCCTCCGGCAGGTCTGGGGACGCGACGGCGTGGCCGCCGTGACCTTGCCCGGAGACCGGTGCGACGAACTCGTCATCGACACCGCCCGCGCGGTCGCCCATTCGTTCGGCCGCGTCGTCGTGTACGAGGACGAGGATCTGCGCGGCCGCCGACCCGGCGAGATGTCCCGGCTGATCGTACGAGGGCTGGTCGACGCCCGCCCCGACGTTCGCTGCCACCCGGCGGGAGACCTCAAGGACGCCGTCGGCATCGCCCTCGGCGTCGCCACACCCGGCGAGCCGATCCTGTTGCTGTACGAGAAACTCCAGCCGGTGATGGACCTGCTGCACACCCTCGGCGCGGTCCGCGTGCCGGGCACGGGTTGACCGTTGACGGACAGCCGGACCGGGACGGGTTTGACGTCGACGGACTACCGGACCAGGGACGGATCGACTGTCGGTGGGTGACCGGACCGAGGACGGGACCATCGGCGGGCGACCAGGCCGGCCGCAGGCGGGATCGACGACCGCGTGCTGCGGCCGACCGCCCGTCGATGGTCAGAGCCACGCGTGTTCGCTGGCGATCCGGATCGCGTCGATCCGGTTGCGGGCCTCCGTCCGGCTGATGGCACTCGACAGGTGGTTCCGGACCGTCTTGACCGACAGCGACAGCACATCGGCTATCTCCGCGGTCGTGGCTCCGTTCGCCGCGATCCGCAGAACCTCCAGCTCGCGGGGTGTCAGTGGGTTCTCCCCGACGACGCGGGCGGTCTGCGCCAGCTCCGGATCGATCACCCGTCGGCCCGTCGCGACATGGCGGACGCAGCGCGTCACCAGTTCCGCCGGTGCCTGCCTGCTGATCAAGCCGAGCGGGTCGACGGCCAGTGCCCGGCGGACACCGCCCGGATCGGCTTGGTCGGCCAGCATCACGACCGCGCATCCGGACGCCACGGCATGGAAGCGGGTCGCCGCCTCCGTACCGGGGAGGTCCACGTCGATGACGGCCACGGCGGGCCGTAGCTCCGCCACGGCCGCCGCGAGAGCGTCCGCGTCCCATGCGTCGGCGACGACTTGGATATCAGGCTCGTCGTCGAGGCAGGCGGACAGCCCTAACCGGAGAATGTGCACGTGTTCGGCGACGAGCGTCTGGATGACCGGCTGGTGTGGGTCCTTCCGCTGCGCGCCCCACCGCCCATGCCGAGAACCCTCCCGTCGTTCCGACCCGCGATCGTTTCTGTTCATGTTTTCGCCCCTAGGGCAGCCGTGACCGCACTTTGCCCACTACATCGCAAATGAACCTTGCATGGCGCAATGTCGCTGAAAGGACAACGTCACAACGCCCTGCCGCCTCCGGTAGGACCCCGTGGCGACTCGGCGGAAACGTTCGCCGGAGTGCCCGCCACGTCGGTCGCCGACTTGCCCGTACGGCGGATGACCGCCTCACTCTGCTCCGTCGTCCCGGGCCTGCCCATCGGCCGGGCCTGAAGCGAAGGCCGTGCGAGGTGCCCCTGCGGCGGCCGGTTCGGGCGAGCCCCCGGAGGGCCGCGCCGGGGCAGCCGCCGACCCCACGGGAACGGGCGCCGCAGAAGCTGACCCCGCAGGCGCGGATGCCGCAGGAGCCGACCCCGTAGAGGCGGACCCCGCAGGCGCAGACGCCGCGGGCGCCAACACCGTGGGCGCGGACCCCGCAGGCGCAGACCCCACAGGGGCAGACCCGGCAGGCGCGGACGCCGCAGGGGCCGACGCCGCAGACGCGGAGCCCGCGGGCGCCGACGCCGCAGGCACCGACCTCGCTGGCACGGGCCTCGCAGGGGCAGACCCTGCGGGCGCGGACCCCGCAGACGCCGAGCCCGCAGGCGCCGACCTCGCAGGCGCGGACCCCGCTGGCGCCGACCTCGCAGGCGCGGACCCCGCGGGCGCCGACGCCGCAGGGGCGGACGCCGGCGCGGTGGGTGTGGTGCTCGGGTGCGGTGCCGGGACGGACGTCGGCTCCGAAGCCGCCCGGGCGAGATGGCGCGGAATGGACACCGACCCGGGCGCGGCCGTGGTCGGGATGGACATCGATCCGCTGATCCGTCTTCGTGGCCGAGTGGCGAGCGAGCGGACCCAGCGAGGCCAGACCCTATAGGCGGGAGCGCCCGGCCGGGCGGCACCGGCGAACGCCCGGCGTCGCCACCCCGTCAGGGAACCGCGCTGGACGACGGTCCCGGTGTGCGGGGCGTGGACGAAGCGGCCGTGGCCGACATAGATGCCGACGTGGCGGGCGCCGGAGAAGAAGATGAGGTCGCCCGGGCGCAGATGGTTGATGGGCACCTTGCGCCTGATCGTGTGGTACTGGATGTCGGCCCGATGCGGCAGGGGCACCCCGCCCCTCCGCCACGCGGCCATGGATAGGCCCGAGCAGTCGTACGATCGCGGCCCGGCCCCGCCCCATCGGTAGGGCTTGCCCATCTGCCGGTAGGCGAAGTGCACGGCCCGTCGGGCGGCGGCCCGCTGGGCGGTGACTCGTGTCAGGTAGTGCTCGTAGGCGTGCAGGATCCGCAGCTGCCGTTGGGACGGCCGGGCGGCGGCCGTCACCGCGGATCCGCGGTCCGTACGGGCCGACGCCTCGCCGGGCGTACAAAAGGCGAGCAGCACGCTCACCCCGATGACCGGATATCGCAGTAACGCGGGACCGGCCGAGCCTACGTGCGGCTTTACGACCGAAGCATATTCGTGACCAGGCGACGTCATCCACCATCCTCCAAATGGCGAGCGAGCTACTCAGCAGCAGCACATACCCCGAAAGAAGGGAGACGTACCATTACCCTTTTCGGCGCATTGCTCGCCATCTGGATATCGACCTGCTCCACAGAAAGGAAAGGTCAGTCCTGGTATTCAGATGTGTCAGATCCAAGTAAACACAGGCACCCGATCCGCCCGGCGATTCGAGCAATCGAGGACAGAATACCCGCCCGGAAAAATGAAAACCGCCCGGCCGGAGGACCGGCCGGGCGGAAATGCTTCAGGTCAGGAGGCGTTCCGGGCGATGGACGCGTCCCCGTCGCAGGACGAGGCGGCGACGCCGCGGATGGCCCCCGAGTTACCGCAGGCCACGATGGGCGCGGTGACCGGGATCATGGCCTGGTTGTTGCTGAGGATCTGGCCGCCGGCCATGTCGGTGCTCTGCGCCGAGTGCTGGGCGCAGGTCTCCTGGCAGGTGGCCGGCGCTCCGGCCTGCTGCTGGCACGCCTGCGAGCAGACCGGCGCCTCCGGCTTCGTGGGGGCCGCGGGAGCGCAGGCCTGCGGGCAGGCCGGCGCGGCGGGGGCCTCGGCCGCGGGAGCGCACGCGGCGTTGCAGGCGGTGGGTGCCTGCGCGCAGGACGCGTTGCAGGCGGAAGGCGCCTGGGCGCACGAGGCGTTGCAGGCGGAAGGCGCCTGCGCGGACGAGGCGCCGCTCGAGATGGACGAGTGGCCCTTGCAACTCGAGGCGGCGACGCCCTCGGCGGAGATCGCGTTGCCGCAGATGACGATCGGCGCGGTCACCGGCGCGGTGACCTGGTTGCCGCTACCGATGGACGACCCGCCGAGCGACGTGGCCGTGATGCTGCTGCTGCGGTGGTGGTAGCTGTAGCGGTAGCGCTGCGTGCTCCCGGTCGAGACGTTCGAGTGTGGGCTGAGCACGGTGATCGGGCTGCCCGCCAGCAGGTTGGTAATGGTCACCGGGACCTGCGCGCCGCCGGCGATGCTGTGGTCGCCGCTCGTCGTGTCGGCGTTGGCGATGCCGGTCCCGGCCGCCGCGAACGCGGCTCCGATGAGGACGGCGCGGGCCGCGCGAACAGTCCATTTACGCATGGTTCCCCCAAGGGTGTTTGTTTTCTTCGATGCTGATGCGGGGTGATTTCTCCGCCATCCTGCTGCGAATGACTTTTCGCCGAGCTACGTGCGCGGCGGGATCGCACGATCACGTCTTTTTCTGACCGGTCGAAAGGCTAACACCGCCGTTCCGCGCCGCCACTGCGCTGCGGATGGCCACGTAAAAGGGTCACCCGCTCGACCAAGCGCTTTTCCATGACGCGACCGGCACGGGCTCAGCGGCGCGCCGGAAACGCCAACGGACGGCAATGACCAAGGCCCCTATCGCGCACGAATCCTTGGTGTTGCCATGACCCACGACGCCGAGTGCCCGCCCGGCACGCCGCTCCGATGGCGGTCGAATGCCGCGATATATGAGGTGACGTGCGGCGATGTCGTTCCTAGGATCGCGGCATGCGCGATCTGGCTCGCCTGCCAAAGGCCCACCTGCACGTCCACCTGGAGAGCACCGTCCGGTGGGCGACGCTCCAGGAGATCGGGGCGGCCAATGGCGTTCCGGTCCCGGAGCGACACGGCGACGGCCCGGTCGCGTTCGAGGACTTCCGCGAGTTCGCCGACCTCGGCACGACCGTCCGCGACTGCCTGCGCCGTCCGGAGGACTTCCGGCGGATCGCGGTGGAGTTCTGCGCGGACGAGGCCGCGCAGGGGACCCGTTACGCCGAGGTCACCTTCACGGCGGCCGCGCACGGTGAGCGTCTGGGCCGGCCTGAGATGCCGTTGGAGGCCGTCCTCGACGGACTCGCCGAGGGACAGGCCGCGTACGACATCGAGTGCCGGGTGATCCTGGACCACTCGCGGCGGCGTTCGGTGGACCGCGCCCGGCGCACCGTCGAGCTGGCGGCCCGCCACGCCGCGGACGGGGTCGTCGGCATCGGCATGGCCGGCGACGAGTCCCACCCCCTTGCCCCCTTCGCCGAGGTCGTCAGGGAGGCTCGGGACGCCGGGCTGCGCCTGGTGCACCACGCCGGCGAGATGTGCGGACCGGCGAGCATCCGCGAGGCGATGACCGTCGGCCAGGCCGATCGGCTCGGCCACGGCATCCGCGTCCTGGGCGACCCGGACCTCGTCGCCGAGGTACGGGACCGGGCACTGCCGCTCGAGGTCTGCCCGTCCTCGAACGTCGCACTCGGCCTGGTGCCCTCGTTCGCCGCCCACCCGCTGCCCCGGCTACGCGACGCCGGGCTGACGGTCACCATCAGCACCGACATCCCGGTCATCATCGGCACGACCCTCACGGAGGAGTACGCCCGCGTCCGTGACGCCTTCGGGTACGACGACACCGTGCTGGCCGCGTTGTCTCGTGCGGGAGTCGACGCCTCGTTCGCTCCGGAGGCGACCAAGGCCCGGCTGCACCAAGAGATCGACGCTTGGCTGTCCACACCCGCCTCCTGAACGACGCCGGGGACTGCGCCCGGAGGGCCTTCCGCCGGGCGCAGCGGGTACCTAGGCGGCTCGGTAGGTGAGCAGGACGAGGCCGTCACCGACGGCGCGGGTGCCGGCGAGGCGCATGGACTTCTTGCCGCTGGGACGTTCTCGCTGATGACGATCTTTCCCATGTCGGCTCTCCTTTGCTGGCGTTGCCGGCTACCACCGATCTAGACGCCGCGACGCCGGGAAAGGGGGCGCTCGGCGACCGCCCCTTTCGCACCTCGGCCGGCGTCCGTACAAGTGGAAGCGCGACAAGGTGCACGAGAGAGGTGGCAAGAGTGGAGTTGGTGAGAGCCGACCTGATCGGCAGGGCGCGGGCCGGTGACGGCGAGGCGTTCCGGGCGCTGACCGAGCCGTACCGCCGCGAGCTACAGGTGCACTGCTACCGGATGCTCGGGTCCTTCCAGGACGCCGAGGACGCCCTCCAGGACACGTTGTTGGCCGCCTGGCGGGGTCTCGGAGGGTTCGACGGGCGTGCCGCGATCCGTACCTGGCTCTACCGGATCGCGACCAACAGGTGCCTCAGCGCGCTCCGCTCGGCCAGTCGACGCCCGGTCAAAGAGTGGGACATCCCCGGGGTCGAACCACCCGAGCCGACGCGGCTCGGCGAAGTCTCCTGGCTCGAGCCGTACCCCGACACGCTCCTCGAAGGGACGATCGATCTACGTCCGGAGGCCCGCTACGAGCAGACCGAATCCATCTCGCTGGCCTTCGTGACCGCGCTTCAAGTCCTGCCGCCCCGCCAGCTCGCCGTCCTCATCCTGCGTGACGTCCTCGGATTCCACGCGAACGAGGTGGCCGACATGCTGGACACGACCGTTGAATCGGTCAAGAGCGCTCTCAAGCGGGCGCGCGCCGGCCTGCAGCGCCGCCGGTCGACGGCCACCGACCGCGAACCGCCTCCCGCCGCCGACTCGCCCGCCGAGGATGCGATCGTGGCGAAGTTCGTCAGCGCGTACGAGTCCGCCGACATCGACGCGCTGGTGGCCCTTCTGACCGACGACGTCTTCGTGTCCATGCCACCGCTGCCCTTCGAATACGAGGGCCGAGACGTCGTGGCCCGCTTCTGCGGCCTCCTCTTCGGCGCGGGCCGGAGATTCGACCTCGTTCCGACGCGAGCCAACGGTCAGCCGGCGTTCGGCGCCTACCTGCGCGCCCCGACCGGCATCCGCCACGGGACCGGCCTGTTCGTCCTCACCCTCGCCGGCGACCGAGTCTGCGGCATGACCCGCTTCGAGAACAGCGTGCTCCCGTCGTTCGGGCTACCCAGGTCGCTCCCTCGCCTCCGGAACCCGGGATAGGGCTCCGTCACAGGCCACCGGTCAGCGGCTCCGCAGCAGGGCGCCGCGGACGAAGGCCGCCTGCCCGGCGTGCTGCAGATCGTCGGCGATGACGCTGACCAGCCGTACGCCCAGGGTCACCGGCGGGTCCCAGGAAGGGTCGACGATCCGGGTGAGGTCGTCGTCGGTCAGCGAGCCGACGTACGTGATGCTCTGCTGGTACACGGCGTCGTGGTAGCCCGTCAGCAGCTCCGCCGACTCGACGCGGACCGCCGCCACCTGGTCGGGCGCGTGGCCGTACCCCGTGTCCGACACGTCGAAGGGCAGGCCGAACCGCTCGGCCCAGCCCCGGGACGTCCACGCCTGTGTCGTGCCGGCGGCGTCCGCGAGGTGGTCGTCCTGGATACGGGTGAGGTGCCACGTCAGCCAGGCGATGGAGTTCGCGTCGGGGTCGACGCGGAAGGCCAGTTCCTCGGGGCCGAGGCCGTCGACGGCCCGGTGCACGGCGTCCCGGATCCGGCCGAACGCGTCGGTGAGCAGATTCGCAGTCGTCACCGGGACGGTCCTACCCAGGATGATCCAGGAGTCACCGGCCCGGAATTCCGCTCTCCGGGCGGCGGCCCCAGGCGGAGATCATCGGCGCGGTGGCGAGATCGACGTGACCGGCGGCGATGGCGGCGAGATGCTCATCGATCTCCGCCGCGGTGGCGTGGCCGTGGGCGATGAGCTGGTCGCGGAGCTGCCTGACGGTCGCGGCCTCGAGCACGCCGCACGCGGGCGAGGTCATCGGGAAGTACGCGTCGGCTCGTACATCCTCCAGACCCGCCGTTCGGAGCAACCGAGGCAGCGTGCGCCCGTAGGCCAGGTCGGCGCCGCGCGCGGCCAGCAGTCGGCGGAAGCCCGCCCGGATCCGGTTGGCCAGTCGCTGCGGGCCGTCGTGCTCGTCGGGGCAGGCGAGCGGTTGCAGCGCCGGATCGGCGTCCTCGATGAGCAGCACGCCCCCGGGGCGCAGGCTGTCGACCATCGAGCGCAGCGCCCTGTCGCGGTCGGGGAGGTGGACGAGGACCAGGCGGGCGTGGACCAGGTCGAACGTCTCCGCGGGCGGCTCATCGCGGGCGACGTCGTGCGCACGTATCTCCACGGCAGGGCTGTTCTCTGGCCGACCAACCCTGTTCTTCCCGACCTCCCGGCCCGGTCGGCCTCCCGGCGCGTCCCGCAGCCATGAGACGTCGATGTCGGTCGCCAGAACCCGGCCGCGCTCGCCGACGCGGTGGGCCAGCCACCGGGGCACCGACGGCCCGCCCGCCCCCACCTCCCAGCAGCTCCAGCCAGGGGCCACGCCGATGTCGTCGAAGTGGCGGAACGTCCACGGGTCGAACAGCTCCGCCAGCGCGTCGAACCGGACCCCGGCCTCGGCCCGCCGGTTGTCCAACAGGTACCCGTCCTCCTGGTCCATGGGTCGATGATGCCGGTCGATCTCCGATCCCGACACCCGGCGACCACGTCCCGCGACGGAGTGCTCGAATAGGCTCACGGTCATGTCCGATATGGCTTACCGCCCGCTGGGCGACTCCGGTCTCATGGTCTCCGTCGTCGGTCTCGGCTGTAACAACCTCGGCCGGGCCAAAACCCGTACGCAGACCGTCGAAGGCAGCCAGGAGGTCATCGACGCCGCACTCGACGCCGGGATCACCCTGTTCGACGTGGCCGACATCTACGGCGGTGGCGGCCTGTCCGAGGAGATCCTCGGCCGCTGCCTAGCGGGCCACCGGGACGACGTGATCGTCGCGACGAAGTTCGGCATGGACATGCACGGCGCCAACGGCCCCGACTTCGGCGCGCGCGGCTCCCGCCGCTACATCCGCAAGGCGGTCGAGGCGTCGCTGCGGCGGCTCGGCACCGACCACATCGACCTTTACCAGTACCACGCACCGGACGGCGTGACCCCGATCGAGGAGACCCTCGCCGCCCTCGACGAGCTCGTCCGCGAGGGCAAGGTCCGCTACATCGGCTCCTCGAACTTCGCCGGCTGGCAGGTCGTGGAGGCCGAGTACACCGCCCGCGCCGGGGGCGGAGCGCGGTTCATCAGCGCGCAGAACTACTACAACCTGCTGCACCGCGGCCCCGAGGCCGAGCTGCTTCCGGCCTGCGAGGCGTACGGCGTCGGGATGCTGCCCTACTTCCCCCTCGCGAACGGCCTGCTCACCGGGAAGTATCGGCGGGACGAGCAGCCACCGGCCGGTACGCGGATCGGCGACAGCAAGCGTTCGGTCCACGCCGACGCCGACTGGGACACCATCGAGGCGATCCGCGGCTTCGCCGACCAGCGCGGCCTGTCGATGCTCCAGGTCGCCATCGGCGGCCTCGCCGCCCAGCCCGCCGTGGCCTCGGTGATCGCCGGCGCCACCTCGCCTGACCAGGTCCGTGGCAACGTCGAAGCCGGAAACTGGACACCGGAGCCGAGTGACCTCGACACCCTCGACGAGATCACCCGTTCCTGATCCCTAGGTTCAGCCCGACCCGAATCGGTTGAACCCTGCCGAGGGGCACGCGCGTACTTCCTGCCGACAGTGGACCTGGAAGGCAGGAATCGCCATGACTCGACGGCCCATGGCCGCACAGGCAGGAGTGGTACGGCCATGGGCCGGCCGGGCAGGGGTCGAACCGTCGGGGGCGGGGCGGCCGGGATCCTCCCGGTCGCCTCTGGTCCGGGCACTGGCGTGGCATGGGCGCGGGTCATGCCCCACCGGACCGTACGGTCCATGACGGGGAGATCCGACGATGCGGCAGCAGATACCGCCCTCCCCGCGCCCGGTCCCCGATGACTCCGCCCGTCCGCGCGGGCTGCGGGCCTGGACCCGGCGGGCCCGGTCGGTCACCGAACCGGCCGACGACCTCGTCATCGCCGAGCTCTACCGCGAGTACCACCGCCCGCTGCTGTCCTTCGTGCTCCGGCAGGTCGGCGGCGACCGCTCGTGGGCCGAGGACGTGGTCCAGGAGACGATGATCCGCGCCTGGAACTCGATCGACCGGCTCGACGTGGACGGCGACTCGCTGATGCCGTGGCTGGCGACGGTCGCGCGCCGGATCGTCATCGACGACCGGCGCCGCAAGGCGGCGCGGCCGAGTGAAGCGGGGGAGGGACCGCTGGAGACGCTGCAGGTCGGTGACGGGATGGAGGAGCTGCTGCGATCGGTGGTCGTCAGTGAGGCGCTCAAGGCCCTGTCACCGGCCCACCGGGAGGTCCTCACCGAGACCATCCTGCGGGACCGCAGCGTGAACGAGGCCGCCGAGGTCCTCGGCATCCCGGTCGGCACGGTCAAGTCACGCACGTACTACGCCTTGCGGGCGCTCAAGCTTGCGTTGGAGGAGAGGGGGCTGCGGGCATGACCGCCGACATTCGGCACACCGACGTCGCCGCCTACGCTCTCGGCCTGCTCGAGGAGCCCGACCGGCGCGCCTTCGACACCCATCTGGCGTCCTGCGCCCTGTGCACGGAGGAGCTGCGTGACTTCGGCGGCCTGGCCACGCTGCTGCGCGAGGCCGAGCCGGCCGACGAGTTGCTGCGCGAGGCCGGGCCGGCCGACGACGGCCGTACGGACGACGACGGCCGTACGGACGACGACGGCCGTACGGACGACGACGGCCGTACGGACGACGACGGCCGTACGGAAGGCGGTGGTGAATCGGACGGCCGTCTGGTCGAGATGTTGCGTCATCGCCGGACGGCCGCGCGGCGCCGCCACCGGCGAATCGCGGCACTCGGCGCCGCAGCCGCGGTCGCGCTGGTCGCGGGTGGTGCCACGGTCGGCGCCGCCACCGCCGGCCAGGGGCGGACCGCCGTTCACGCTGAGGATCACCAGAACATGGCGGCCGACCTGCTCGCGAGGGGCGAGACCCATTCGGGCGTCGACGCCGGGACCGGGGTGAGGGGGACGGTCGCCACGGAGACCAAGGGCTGGGGCACCAACGTCGCGTTGGACCTGGCCGGTGTCCGCGGCCCGCTGACCTGCAAGCTGGTGGCGGTGACGCGTACCGGGAACCGCCATGTGGTGACGGAATGGGCCGTTCCGCCGCGAGGCTACGGCGTCCCCGGCGCTCCGGAACACCTTCGGGTCCATGGGGGCACCGCCGTCGCCCGCGCCGACCTCGCCCGCTTCGACGTCGTCGCGAACGACGGGCGGACGCTGCTCGCCCTCCGCCTGTGACGGGTGCTGGGCGCCCTCCGCCTGTGATGGATGCGGGGAGCCCTTCGCCTGTCACGGGTGTGGGGAGCCTTCCGTCTGTGACCGGCACTGGGTGTCCGGCCCATCCACGGATACGGTGAGGGACAGGGCCGATGAGGTGCTTCGGGCGTCGAGGCGGCGCCGTGCCGCACAGACGGGGAGGTGGCCGGTTGAGCGTCGAGCACACCGACGTCGGCGCGTACGTGCTCGGCCTCCTCGAGGAGGACGATCGCCGCGCGTTCGAGGAGCATCTCACCGGGTGCGCGTCCTGTGGCTCGGAGGTCGAGAGCCTCGGCGGCATGCGCACCCTGCTCACGGGGGTCGCCCCGATCGACGGCGCGTCCGGTGCGTCACCGGAGGGCGTCACCGACCTGCTGAGCCGTCGGCGCCAGGCCGCGCGCCGCCGCCGGCGCGGCACTCTCCTCATCGGGGTGGCCGCGGGAGCGGCCATCGTCGCGGGCGGTGTCACGATCGGCGCGGTTCTTACGAACCCATCGGCCCCGGCGCACAACCACGGCAGTCCGGCGGCGGACCTGCTGGCCAGTGGCGAACGCCACTCCGCGACCGACCCGGTCACCCACGCGAGCGGGACGGTGGCGACCGACGGCCGGCCGTGGGGGACGATGGTGGCGCTGGACCTGGCCGGTGTCCGGGGACCGCTGACCTGCCGGCTGGTGGCCGTGACGCGCTCCGGGCAGCGGAGTGTGGTGACGGAATGGGCGGTCCCACCGAAGGGATATGGCGTTCCGGGTGCCCCGGCGCATCTTCAGGTGCACGGCGGAACCGCCGCTCAGCGTTCGCAGATCGTCCGTTTCGACGTATCGATCGAAAATGGCGGAACGCTCCTGCGGATACCGGTCTGACCGAACCGCTCGTATCGCAGAGAACGCGAAAAAGCCGGGTTGATTACCCGGCTTTCGCGGCGATCGATTGAGCTGTACCCTGCCTCCGATCGCTATTGCGCGGCCTTGACCAGTTTTCCGTTGGCGCCCACGGCGAACCAGACGCCGTCCACGCCCTGGCCGTCGACGTCTCCGGCGTTCATGTCCCCGGCGTAGTAATAGAGCGGCCAGTCGCCGTACGTGGCCTGCGTCGCGCCCTCCGCGCGGCGGGTCTGGCCGAGAAGCGCGCTGTTCGCGCCGCTCACGGCGGTCACCGCGCTCCGGCTCGTCAGCGCCGGCCAGGTGGCGACGCAGTCCGCGGTGCAGCTGCTGCCGCCGTTCTTGTCCCTGGCGAACGCGTACAGGGTCCGCCCTTTCCGGTCCGTCAGAATCGGACCGAGACTGGACTGGCTCACCTTGACGCTCACCGCCGAATCACCCGAGGCGGCGGAGTGGTGCTGGGCTTCGGTTCCACCGCCACCGCACGCGGTGAGACCGAGGGCGAGTGCGGTACCGAGGACGGCGAATCGTGCGCGCATGAGAACTGCTCCCTGACATAGCCGAGATCTGCGTGTCGGCATGCGGTACGCACGCGGAGCCGGGGAGGGTTCAATGCGAAAAAAATTGTTCCTCGTTGAACCGGGCGGCCGACGGCCGACGTACTCCCGGACGAATCAGCGAATCGGAGAGTGGAAAAATGCGCATTCGTACCGTCACCGTCACCGTCCCGGCCATGGCACTCGCCCTCGGCGCGCTCGGCACCACCGCCGCCCGGGCCGACTCCGGAAACCCTGCCGCGTACGGTTCGCCGTCCGCCCAGACACCCGGGCCGTCGATGCCCGGGATGCCGGGCATGAACATGCCGAGTACAGCGGCGAGTAGCGCCCCGGAGGCCCAACCGGACCTGAACGCCGCGATCGCGCGGGCCCGTCAGACGCCGGTGTTCCTGGCCGCCCGGCTGTCCGGGCGCAACGAGGTCCCGGTGGCCGGAAAGCCGGCCGTCGGCGACCCGGACGGCAGCGCGACCGGCGTCGTACGGGTGCAGGGCGACCGGATCACCTTCGCCTTCAGCTGGAAGAACATCGGCGCCCCAACGCTCGGCCACATCCATCAGGGCGTCGCCGGAACGAACGGCGACGTCAAGGTGCCCCTGTTCACGAGCCCGATGCCGGACACCGCCGACGCCGCGGCCGGTGCCGTGACCGTCACCGACCCGGCCGTCGCGGACGGTCTCCGCACCAACCCGTCGGGCTTCTACCTGAACCTGCACAGCAAGGAGTTCCCCGGCGGCGCCGTACGCGGGCAGCTCACTCCCCTGAACCGCTCGGCCGACCTGCTGTCCCTGCTCAAGGGCGGCGGAGCACGCGCCTTCCTCGCAGGCGACCAGGAGGTGCCGGTCGCGGGCGGCCCGAAGGTCGGCGACCCCGACGGTCGCGCCGTCGCGTTCATCCGGCCGCAGGGGAACCGGGTCGGCTACTCCTTCGCCTGGGTCGGGGTCACCCCGACCCTCGGCCACATCCACAAGGGCGCGTTCGGCGTCAACGGCCCGGTCGTCGTCCCGCTGTTCACCACGCCCGTTCCCAGCAACGTGTTCGCGATCTCCGGCACCGCCACCGGGATCGACCCGGCCGTGGTCGGCGAGATCCGCGCCAACCCGTCCGCGTTCTACGCCAACCTGCACAGCGCCGAGTTCCCCGGCGGTGCCGTACGCGGCCAGCTCTTCTCCTGACGAACCCCTGAGTCGCCGAGCGCCCGGAAGCCCCTCCGGGCGCTCTCGCACGTGATCTTGCGAGTCGCCGCTTTCCCCTGACGGTGAGCGCGGCAGGCTCCGGCTCAGTCGACGGCATCGCGAGTGTTCCGATCGGATCGGAGGACCACGGCTTGAGCGGCGATCACTCGCTGCCCGTCGAATGTCACCGCAGGCGAACCGTGGAGTTCGTAGCCCTGTTCAAGGGCTTCGCTGACCCTCTTGCAGAACTCTGCGTCATCCGGGCCGGTGAGGAGTCGATAAGGGAGCGGCTGGTCAGCATCGATCATGCGAAGCAGGCTAACCATTCCTCGCCGGCACTCCGTTGCCCTGGACCCTTCCAGGCCCTCCTGTCACCAAGGCACCACCATACGTCACCGTATGGCATCATGCACCGGAAGTCGGTAGACCGAACTTTGATGCCCCGTCATGTACGGGGACGGTGCCGTGGGGTCGCAGTTCGAACAGGCGGTCGGAAGCGTGGGAGAACCAGCGGGAGTGCAGGGTGACGACGCGGGCGCGCGACGGGGACGCAAGCCGGATCGACCCGATCCACAGGACGGTCCCGTGGCCGCGTTCGCGGATCAACTGTGGCGGCTGAAGCTCCGAGCGGACGATCCTTCGTTCGCGCAGATGTCCTCCCGATTGGGAGCGGCCGCGTCGAAGTCGTCGCTGGCCGCCGCGGCCCGCGGACGTGACCTGCCGTCTTGGGGGACGACCTGGGAGTTCGTCCGGGTCCTCGCCGTGGACACCCTGGGTCGGGATGCGAAAGAGGCCGAGCACGAGTGGCGGCTGCGCTGGGAGCAGGCCCGGGAGTCCGACGCCGGGACCGAATCCGACGACACGCCCGTTCGGGCTCCCCGCCGGTCGCGTCCCGTCGTCATCGTCGCGGCGACGGTCGCCGGAATTCTGATCTCCGGAGTGGCGGTTTTCGTGGCCGTAGCCAGATCGTCCGCGACGCAGAAACCCACCACCTCCGAAGCAGGCGATAATTCCCGATTCGAAGGTGACGTCACCTACCCGGATGGCACCGCTGTGAACGCGGGGGCTTATTTCACGAAAGTATGGCGAATCCGGAACACCGGAGGCGTGCGCTGGCGGAATCGGTATCTGACGCAGATCGGCCAGAGTCCCTGCCAGGCACCGAGAATGGTTCCGATTCCGACCGTTTACCCGGGGAACTCGGTCGATGTCTCGGTGCGCGTTCGCGCGGCGGCCGCACCCGTACGGTGCCGCGTCTTCTGGAAGATGACCGATGCGGATCAGCGCCTGCTACTCACCGAGAAGAACCCTATATTCCTCGACGTCCGCGTCCGGAATCCGTGACGTCCGCCGACTTCCACACGCGGCGGCCGATGCCGCCACGAGTCTTCTGACCAGGCCGTTCATTGTCCAATGTCCAGCCGGACAATCTTTGGACGGAGATGCGCTCCCGATCGGTTGCCCGACGCGGCGACGCCACGCAATAGTGATCGCGTTCCGCTGCCCCCGGCCTGCGACGCCCGACTCACAAAAACCCGAAAGGACGCGCTTTTCCGCTGCCCGCGCCGCCAGGTCGACTCACGGAGAACACGGTTTTGTGAATATACCGAGAGGACGGACGAAGATGAGCAGGATCGGTATTCGGCTTCTGACGGCCACAGCCCTGTCCGGGATCGCGTTCCTCAGCGCCGGCACCGCACAGGCGGAGACGTCCGCCGTCCCGGCGAAGTCCCCCACCCTTTCCGCTTCCGCCGTGAAGGCCGCCCCGGCCGCCGCCAAGGCGAAGCCCGCGCATTGCAAGCTCCGCGCCAAGATCTGGCATCCGGTCCGGACCACCGTCGTACAGGCCAGAGTAACGATCAAGTGTGCGAACGAGGCCAACCCGGTCGCCCGCATCGACAACCGCCTCACGCTCTACCGGAACGGCAAGAAGGTCGACGCCGGTTCCAGGCACGGCAAGCGATCGCTCTACAACCTCGTCTCGGGCGAGATGTCAGGAACGAAGTGCCAGAAGTGGAAGGTCGAGTCGGAGACGCTCGCCTACAACGTCGACGGCATCCTCCGCTGGGAGCACGCGGGCTCGAAGTCGAGGAAGATCTGCCCCTGAGTGACCGGCCGGACCTGACGACCGTACGAGGTCGGCTCTTCACCTGACCCGCTGAGGGCCCGGAACATCTCCGCTCCGGGCCCTCAGCGCGTGTGGTTCGGCCGCGCCGACACGCGCGGGTCTTCACGCGGAAGCCGTTCGCGCCCCAGAGACGATCAAGGGCCTTCCCCAGCCATCGGCTGGGGAAGGCCCTGATCATGGGGCGGAGGCTCGGGGATTTAAACCCTGGATGGGCGGTAAACCCAAACCGCATCAGCAGTTAGTCCAACGAGCTTCCGCCGTTCATCGCCAAGGTCCGTTGACGTCTGCGTCTGCACAGGTGAGCAGTTCTGGGACCACCCACGTGTCCGGCAGAGATCGCCTGGGCCTACGCATTCCCTTCCAGATGGCTGCGGACCCGGACGCGGTCGACCTGCGTGTTCGACGAGTACGCCACACGCACAGCGTCGACCCGCGGATCCGTCCGGAAGTCTGCAGCACCGCAACTCATTGCTCGCGACCCTTGTGGGTCTTCGTGGCTTTGCCGGACGGGGTCGTGCAGGGCGCCTCGCCGGTCGCGCCGCAGCGCGGGCACGCGGCGGGCGCCGTGGTCGGCTCGGCGACCGGTTCCGCGGCCGACTCGGTGACCGACTCCGCGACCGGCTCCGCGACCGGCTCGGGGGCCGGTTCGGCGGCCGGTTCGGCGGCCGGTTCGGCGGCCGGTTCGGCGGCCGGTTCGGTGACCGACTCCGCGACCGGCTCCGCAGCCGACTCGGTGACCGACTCCGCGACCGGCTCCGCGACCGGCTCGGGGGCCGGTTCGGCGGCCGGTTCGGCGGCCGGTTCGGCGGCCGGTTCGGCGGCCGGTTCGGTGACCGACTCCGCGGCCGGCTCGGTGACCGACTCGGTGACCGGGGCGGGGTCGGCCGCTCCGTCGAGCGGGTTGCCGGTCGAGCGAGGGTCGCTTCCCTTTTTCTCTCGGATGTACGACTTGACGCGGTCGATGATCTTCACGGTTGGGGGGCTCCTTAGCGTCGGGTACCGGGCCGTGCGGGCAGGCTGGACACGGTCTCTCGGATCGCGTCGGTGCGCTCGGCGTCGACCTGGTCGCGCTCCTCGAAGGTCATCAGATCGTAGGGCAGGCAGCGGCCGTACTCGCCAACGAGGAGCCTCTCGTCGGTGTCGTCGTGCTGACGTGGAAGGAGTCCGCCCCGGTCACCGGGTCTGCTCACGGCAAAGACCCCACCGGTGCGTGGCCGATTCAAGAGGCCGTCACAACACCCCTGACCAGGGAGTTTGATGTCTTCCAACGCGACAAGGTCGGCCACAACGCGGCACGGCTCATCGACGCGCCCGTGGCCGATGACGACGAACACGAGATCGAACTGTTAACGCGTGAGGAAGCGCGCCGCATCCTCGACGCCGCCAATGGACATCGCAACCGTGCTGGTGATCTTCCCTGAACGCCGCTTTGCAGCACGTGTGGCCTGGGGCTCCCCCGAGCCTGAGTGCCCCCGCCGGGGGTGTTTGTTCTGTCGGAGGCTCTAGCGGCTTCTGACGGGCGCTTTTCCGGCAATGGTCCGCTGGCGATCTGTCTCGCGGGCGAGCACGAAGACCATGTCGCAGAACGTGTCGTAGCCGTATCTCTGCTTGAGTTTGCCCAGCACGCCTTTGCGGCTGGCCTCGGTGAGCATGCCGGTTAGGGCGATGTAGGGGACTTCGCGACCGGTGGAGAAGTCGTCATACGCGGCTTGGGCGACGCTTCGCAGTTCCTGATACGGAGCGGACTCGCTAAGGACCATGTAGGACGCCTCTTTAAGATCCATGCCCTGGAGTCTAGGCGGGCCCGGTCGCCCGACACGGGGTATTGCGGAGCGACCCGGTAACTGCGCCAGGAGAGGCGCTAGACCCACGTGGCCGCCGCCCAGGGACGCGGGCAACCGGCTGGCTGCCGCCCTATGGGGCGAGGAGCAGCGACTGGGGCCCTTCGGACCCCAGAGACGATCAAGGGCCTTCCCCAGCCATCGACTGGGGAAGGCCCTGATCATGGGGCGGAGGCTCGGGGATTTGAACCCCGGATGGGCGGTAAACCCAAACCGCATTAGCAGTGCGGCGCCATAGACCGGACTAGGCGAAGCCTCCTCGGTGGCCACCAGGCCGCACACAGAGTACCGGGCATCAGGCCCTACCGGCAAAGCGATCGGCCGTGCCCCTCCGAGCAGCCGCCAGGCTACTCCAACGTGACGACGTCCAGGGCGCCCTCGGCGTACATCTGGCGGAGGGTGCGCTTGGAGAACTTGCCGACCGAGGTCTTCGGGACGGAGGCGATGAAGGACCAGCGCTCGGGGAGTTGCCACTTCGGCACGCGTTCGGCGAGGAAGGTGCGGAGGTCGCCGGCGGAGGCGACGGCGCCTTCGCGGAGGACGATCGAGGCGAGTGGGCGTTCCTGCCACTTGGGGTCGGGGACGCCGATGACGGCGGCCTCGATGACGTCGGGGTGGCCCATGAGGTGGTTCTCCAGCTCCACCGACGATATCCACTCGCCGCCCGACTTGATGACGTCCTTGGCGCGGTCGGTGAGGACGAGGTAGCCGTCGGGGGAGATGGTGCCGACGTCGCCGGTGCGCAGCCAGCCGTCGTGGAACTTCGCGGGGTCCTCGTCCTTGTAGTACGAGCCGGTGATCCAGGCGCCGCGGATCTCGATCTCGCCGACGGAGGTGCCGTCGGAGGGCAGGATCGTGTCGCCGTCGCCGACGGTGCGGACCTCGAGGCCGCTGATGATGCGGCCCTGGGTGGTGCGGTAGCGCCAGGGGTCGGGGCAGGCGGGTGGCGGGTGTGCCACCGAGGCGAGGGGTGAGGTCTCGGTCATCCCCCATGCCTGCACGATCCGGACGCCGAGGTCCTCGAACGCCCGCATCAGCGACTCGGGGACGGCCGAACCACCGCACGGTACGAGGCGGAGGGAGCTGAGGTCCGCGTCGGTCTCCTGAGCGTGGCGGAGGACCTCGTTCCAGATCGTCGGAACCGCTCCGGAGGCCGTCGGGCGCTCGTCCTCGATGAGGCGGACGAGGGGCTCGGCCTGCAGGAACCGGTCGGGCATGACGAGCGACGCGCCGGCCATGAGGGCGGCGTACGGGAGGCCCCAGGCGTTGGCGTGGAACATCGGCACGACGGGGAGGACCCGGTCCGCGCTGGACAGCGCGAAGGCGTTGCCGGTGCACGCCGCCATCGAGTGGAGGAACGCGGTGCGGTGGGAGTAGACGACGCCCTTGGGGTTGCCGGTGGTGCCGCTGGTGTAGCACATGGCGGCGGCCTGGCGTTCGTCGATCTCCGGCCAGTCGAACGTGTCGGGTTCGGCGGCGAGCAGCGCCTCGTACGAGTGGAGTTCCTTCCCGGCGGCCTCCAGCGGCGTCGGGTCGGCCTCGCCGACGACGATCACGTGCCGGACGGTCTTCATCCGCGGCAGCATCGGGGCCAGGAGGGGGACTAGTGTGCCGTCCACGATGACGACGTCGTCCTCGGCGTGGTCGGCGATGTAGACGACCTGGTCGGCGGCGAGCCGGATGTTGAGCGTGTGCAGGACCGCGCCCATCGACGGGATGGCGAGGTACGCCTCGAGGTGCTCGGTGTTGTTCCACTGGAACGTGGCGACCCGCTGGTCGGCGTGGACGCCGAGGCGGCGCAGGGCGTTCGCCAGGCGGGCGGCGCGACGGCCGAGCTCGGCGTACGAGGTGCGCCGCATGCCGTCACCGGTGAAGGTCGCGACCTCCGCGTCGCCGAACACCTCGGTGCCGTAGCGCATGATCGAGGAGATGGTCAGCGGATAGTCCTGCATCGTGCTCCACACGGCGCCTCCCGCGTTCGAGGGTGTGAACCGGATTCTGGCCCCCTACGTGCGCCATTGTCAGCACCCTGACGTCAGTCGAGAGAGGCGAACTCCTCGTCGGCGTCCTCGCGGAGCTTGGCCATCGCCCGTGAGACGGTGCTCTTGACCGTCCCGACGCTGACGCCGAGCGCGAGGGCGATCTCGGCCTCGGTGAGGTCGTCGAAGTAGCGCAGCCTGATGTACGTGCGCTGGCGGGCCGGCAGGCGGTCCAGCAGGCGTTCGAGGACGTCGCGCAGTTCGCTGCGGTCGGTGTGGTCGGCGACGGGCGTGTCGGGCATCTCGTCCGTCGGGTACTCCTCGAGCCTACGCCGCCGCCACCAGGAGATGTTGATGTTCACCATGGCCCGGCGTACGTAGCCGTCGAGGGCGGTGCGGTCCTTGATCCGGTCCCAGGCGAGGTAGGTCTTGGCCAGGGCGGCCTGCAGCAGGTCCTCCGCCTCGGTACGGTCGGCGGTGAGGAGGAGGGCGGCGCGCAGGAGCGTGGGTCGCCGTTCCGCGACGAAGTCGCGGAACTCATCGTGCGATGCTGCGCCCACTTCACCGCCCGGCAGATCGGTGCGTTCTTATCGACACCATGCCGACGATCGCACGAAGATCGTAATTACGGATCAACTCGTACCTCATGTTTCGGCCAACCACGCGCACAGTAATCGCGAAAAAACATCACGTATACCTCTCGGCATCTTTGGCCGATTTGGACAAAGGAGTCGACAGAAGGAACGCACGGGGTAAGTCTTGACGTGCGACTTCCCGTCGCGACGGCCATGAGCGTTTCATCGATGTTCGGAGCTTCCCCCATGCTGCCATCCCGCGATTTAGTGCACCGCCGACGCCGGCTCCGGCAGGCGGTGCTCAGTGATCCGTTGGGCCGTCTCGACGACCATTCCCGACCCCTGCGTGCCATCGAGGGTGTGATCGTGGACGCCAGCCCGCACATCCTCGTGCTGACCAGGCCCGACGGCTCCGAAGTACGGCTGCCGATGTCGGCCACGGTCTCGATCTGGTACGACGGCAAGGCCGAGCTCGCGGCGCTGCGTCCTGGGCGGCGCGCGGTGGTGCGTCCGACGGAGGCGGGCGGCCTGGCCGCGGAGCGCATCTGGGTCGACGTCGCACGGGTCACCGGTGTCATCACCGAACGGGTCGGGAATCGCTTCGACGTGGACGCCGGACCGCACCGGGGGCAGCTGACCGTAGCGATTCCGGACGACGCTCTGCGCCGGGTGCAGGTGCGCCATCCGCAGCTCGAGCCGGGGGCGCTGTTCGACGTGATCGGCATTCGGCGGGGCCGGGAGATCCTCGGGCTCCGGCCGCTGCGCTCGTCGCCCCAGCCGGCCCCGCACGCCGTCGCCCCGCCGCCGCGCCGGACGACCCCGCGGGTCCTGCGCGGCACGGCCACCTGGTACGAGGACCCCGGCGGCGCACACGGTGCGGCGTACCCGGCCCTCGACCCGTACGGCCACGGTGGCGGTTGCGGCACCGGCCCGAGCGTCCGGCTGCCGTACCTCTCGCTGGGCAGCGAGCTGTGGGTGCGCAACGAGTGCACGGGCCGGGAGGCCCCCGTGCCGATCATCGAGTGCGGCTGCCTGGCCGCGCGCTTCTGCGACCGCTGCGTGCGGTGCGGCACCTCCCCGCGCGGCCGGGTCGTCGAACTGTCCAGGAGCGCGTTCGTCGACCTGGGCGGCGACCTGGACGCCGGTTGTTTCAATGTCACGGTACGAGTGGACCGCCCATGATCGAGCTCTTCCGCGAGGTGCAGATCCCGTTCCTGGCCGTCGTCCTCCTGGTCGCCGGCGCCGCGAAGGCGTTCCCGCACGGGGCCGGCCGGGTCCCGGTCATGGGCCGGTACCGGGGAGAGGCCTTCACACTGACCGTGGGGGTCGTCGAGGTGGTGCTCGGGACACTGCTGCTGACGACGACGCTGCTCGTGGTCCGGTTGGCGGGTGCCGTGTTCTTCGCGACCGCGGCGGCGGTGGTGGCCGACCTGGTCCGGCGCGGATCCGAAGAGGCCTGCGGGTGTTTCGGCCGGCTCGGCACGACGCCCGCGGGGCGCCTCGGCGTCATCCGGGCGTCGGCGCTGACGGCGGCGGCCGTCGTCTCGGCCGGCGTCCCGCGGACCGGTGCGGAGATCCTCGGCTCGGCCGGGGGCCGGTCCCTGGCGTTGCTCGCCGTGACCTGCGTCGCGTTCCTGGCCCTGTCCCCCGAGGTGGTGGCCGCCGTCGAGCGGATCCGCCATCCGGTCCCCTGCGAGCTCCGCGACGTCCCGCTTGACGCGACGTACGCCGCGTTGCGGCCGAGCGCCGCCTGGCGGGAGCACGCGGCGTCCCTGACCTCGGCGGAGCCCACCGACGTGTGGCGCGAGCTGTGCCACCGCTACCTCGCGTACCCGGCCGAAGTGGACGGACAGCCCGTGGAGGTCGTGTTCGCCGTCCCGGTCGACGGCGGGTCGGCGGCCGTACGCGCCGGGGTCGCGTGGGATCCGGGCTGGGAGCGGCAGGACGACGACTCCGGTCCACAGCGGATACACACTCCCGTCTGAGGACACCGCCCGGTCTGACGCCGGGAGGTCGGTCGGGGCAGGTTGGTCGGGAAGAATCTGACACGCCGCTGAGCGATCACTGACGGCGGCACGGCGGCTTCCGCCAGCGTGCTGTCAGCCGACGGTGCGCGGCATGGGCGACATTCGGATCGGCGCGGGGGACACCGCGCCGATCAGAATCGGTCTCCAGGAGTGATCTCATGCGGAACACGAGCGTTCTCATCTCCGGCGCCGGCATCGCCGGACTGGCGCAGGCGTATTGGATGGACCGCGCCGGCTGCGACGTGACGGTGGTCGAGCGGTCGCCTCAGCCCCGGCCCGGCGGGCAGGCGATCGACGTACGCGGGCCGGCGCTCACCGTCGCCGAGCGGATGGGCATCCTGCCCGGCCTGCGCGAGCTCAAGACCGACATGCGCGGCTCGTCGGCGGTCGACGCGGCGGGGAACGAGATCTACTCCAGCACCGAGCGCACCTTCAGCGGCGGAGACCTCGACAGCCCGGACGTCGAGATCATGCGTGACGACCTCATCATGCTGCTGCGGAACGCGGTGGGGGACCGGGTGGAGTACCTGTTCGACGACTCGATCGCCGCGGTCGCCCAGGACGAGGACGCGGTGCACGTCACGTTCGAGGGCGGCCGCACGCGCTCGTACGACCTGGTCGTCGGCGCCGACGGGCTGCACTCGAACGTCCGCCGGCTGGTGTTCGGCCCGGAGTCGGACCTCCTCCGCTACCTCGGGACGTACCTCGCGGTGTACACCGCGCCGAACTTCCTCGACCTCGACCGCTGGCAGACGTTCTGCATGGCGGGGAGCGTCGGCGGCGGCATCATGAGCGCGCGGGGCAACAAGGAGGTCCGGGTCTACATCGGCTTCGAGACGGACGAGCCGATCGACTACGACTTCCGGGACGTCGAGGCGCAGAAACGGCTCCTGGCCGAGCGTGTCGGTGACGTCTGGGTGTTCCCGACGGCGCTGAAGTACATGTGGGACGCGCCCGACTTCCACTTCGACTCCATGTCCCAGGTCCAGATGGACCACTGGTCGCGCGGGCGCGTCGTGCTGCTCGGCGACGCGGGCTACTGCGGGTCGCCGATGACCGGGCAGGGCACGAGCATGGCCCTCATCGGCGCGTACGTCTTGGCGGGCGAGCTCGCGGCGGCCGGCGGCGACCACCGGGCCGCGTTCGCGGCGTACGAGGGGGAGTTGCGCGACTTCGTCGAGAAGAACCAGGCCCTCGCGCTGGTCCACCGGGAGCGCATGGAGAAGGCGAACGACCCGGAGGCGGAGATCCAGGGGTACGAGGAGGGTCTCGAGCGCCTCAACGACGTCGTCAACAGCCTGACGCTGAAGGACTACGGATTCGGCGACGAGCCGGCGAACGTCCGGCGGTAGCTCGTGGGCGGGACGCCGACGACGCGCGCGAAGTGGCGGCGGAGCATGGTGGCGGTGCCGAATCCGGTCCGCGCCGCCACCTGCTCCACCGCCAGGTCGGTGGTCTCCAGCAGTCGCTGCGCCTCGGCGACCCGCTGCCGGATGAGCCAGTGCGCGGGGGTCGTGCCGGTCAGCTGCGTGAAGTGGCGGGCGAACGTCCGGGGGGCCGTGCCGGACCGCCGCGCCAGGTCGGCGACGGACAGCGGCTCGGCCAGGTGGTGGCGGGCCCAATCGAGGGTGTCGGCGACGGCGGACTGGGCGGTGGCCGCGACGGGGACCGGATGCTCGACGAACTGCGCCTGGCCGCCCTCCCGGTGCGCGGCGGTGACCATCCGCCGGGCGATGGAGTTCGCGACGGCGGCGCCGCACGCCTGGCGTACGAGGTGGAGGCACAGGTCGATGCCGGCGGCGGTGCCCGCCGAGGTCCAGATGCCGCCGTCCTCGGCGAACAGCACGTCGGGCTGCACGCGGGCGGCCGGGTACCGCTCGGCGAGCGCGCCGGTCAGCGCCCAGTGGGTGACCGCGCGGCGGCCCTCGAGCAGGCCGGCCGCGCCGAGCACGAACGCCCCGGCGCACAGCGACGCGATCGGCACCCCCGCCTCGTGGGCGGCGCGCAGCGCGTCGAGGACCGCGTCGGACACCGGGGCGAGGGCGTCGACGCGGCCGGGCACGACGACGAGGTCGCACTCGGTGAGCGCGCTCAGGGGCCGGTCGGGAGTGATGGTCACGCCGTGCTGGAGAGCGATGAGGGCCTCGCCGCAGCGCCACAGCTCGAAGCCCGGGTCGGCGGGCCGGGAGACGCCCCACACCTCGGTGATCACGCCGTAGTCGAAGGGGCGGATGCCGTCGCACAGGACGACGCCGACGGTACGCATGGCAGAAAAGTACCGCACGCCGACATTTCTGCCACTCGTGGCCGTCCTGCGCCGGCGGGATGCTCGATGACATGACCGAACTCACTGAGAACAGCGCGCTCATCGTCATCGACGTCCAGAAGGGCTTCGAGGACGAGTACTGGGGCCGCCGGGACAACCCGGCCGCCGAGGAGAACATCGTGGCACTGATCCGGGCCTGGCGATCGGCCGGTCGGCCCATCGTGCTGGTCCGCCACGACAGCCGTCCGGGCTCGCCCCTCGCGGCGGGGTCCCCCGGCAACGAGCTCAAGGACGTGGTGCTGAAGGCGTTCGGGGACGCCCGGCCCGACCTGTTCGTCACCAAGAACGTCAACTCGGCGTTCTACGGCAAGCCGGACCTCGACGGCTGGCTCCGCGAGCGCGGGATCGGCCAGCTCGTGATCGCCGGCATCCAGACGAACATGTGCAACGAGACCACGGCCCGTATGGGCGGCAACCTCGGGTACGACGTGCTCTACCCGATCGACGCGATGCATACGTTCGACGCCGTCGGCCCGGACGGCGAGACGGTGACGGCGGAGGAGCTCACCCGCGCCACGGCCGCGAGCCTGCACCACGGGCGGTTCGCCCAGGTGGTCCGCACCGCCGACCTCATCGGCGTCTCTGCCTCTCTATAAGGGTGTCTTCACCCACCGCTAGACATGCGTATAGAGACCTCGACGGCCGTCCGGTGGAGACCACCCGGGCGGCCATCGCCTTTTCTACCGCTTTCTAGGAGGGCGGCTAGACAGCCGTATATTCCTGTCGAGACGGCATGCCGATGGCACTCTCTACGACTCTCTAGGAGCATTCCAAGAGTGCGATAGACAGCGGTAGCGGAGCCTCAGACCGGCTGTGACCTGAGGAAATGGCCGAAGTGCGGGACGGTGAACGCCACCAGCCCGCGCTCCGCGCTGTAGATGAGCCCCTTCTTGATCAGACCGTCCCGGGCCGGCGAGAGGCTGGACGGCTTGCGGCCCAGCTCGTCGGCGACGGTCGCGGTCGGCACCGGGTCGTCGCCCAGCGACGCCATGGCGCGCATGTAGTCGCGCTCGGCCGGGGTCGCACGCTCGTACCGGCTGCCGAAGAAGCCGACGGCCAGCTCCCCCTCCGCCTCCGGAGCCGCGACCTTGATGTCGCCGTCGTTGATCGGGCTCTCCGGCGCGATGTCCCAGGCCACCTTGCCGTACGCCTGCACGAAGTACGGATAGCCGTCCGCGGCCTCGTACAGGGCGTCGAGGGCGTCCGGAGTGAAGATCACGCCCTCGCGCTCGGCCGGGGCCAGCAGCGCCAGGTCGGCGGCCTCCCGGTCCAGCCGGTCGATGCGGGCGTACCGGAACAGGCGCTCGGAGTAGGACTTGCTGGCCGACAGCACCGCCGGCAGGTGCGGCAGCCCCGCGCCGACCACGATGAGCGGGCCGCCGTTCTGGGACAGCTCGTGGCAGGCCGCGCACATCGCCGAGACGTCGTCGGCCGGAATGTCCTGCATCTCGTCGACGTACAGCGCGATGCCGACCCCGAGGTCGGTGGCCACCGACGCGGCGTCGACGAACAGCTCGGTCAGGTCGATCTCCAGGTCACCGGAGTCGGCCCGGCCGCGCGCGGCGGGCACGTCGATGCCAGGGTTCCACCGGCGCGGCGCCGCCTTGCCCTTGGGCGGCTCGGCGTCGGCCTGCGCGAACGCCTTGAGCACGCCGAGGAACTCCTCGATGCGGTCGGGCGCCCGGTGCCGTGGGGCCAGCTCGCGCACCGCCATGTGCAGGGCCGAGGCCACGGGCCGGCGGATCGACTGATCCGGCCGGGCCTCGATCTTGCCGGTGCCCCACAGCTTCTGGATCGCCATGGAGCGGAACGTGTTGAGCAGCACGGTCTTTCCCACGCCGCGCAGGCCGGTCAGGATCATGCTGCGCTCGGGACGGCCGTGCGCGACGCGTTCGAGGACCACCTCGAACTGCCGCAGCTCGCGGTCGCGCCCGGTGAGCTCCGGGGGGCGCTGCCCCGCGCCGGGGGCGTACGGATTACGGACGGGGTCCACGCTCTCGGACTCTATGAGGGGATATAGCTGCGGTCGTAGATTTCCGTAGAAAGCGCTACGGCGTGTCGCGCGACGACGCGACCGACACCGTGTCGCGCCCGGAGCGGTGAGAGTCGCCACCGGCCCCGCCTCCTCAAAACGTGCGCGGACAGGACATCGAATCTGTGTTCGAAGTCGTCCCAACGGTAGCGCACGCGGACGGCCGCGTCAGCCGGAACCCGGCTATCCCTCGAACAAAGTATCGATGAGGTCTGACAACGAGCGCCCCATCACCGCACGCCGCTCCCGGTCGGCCGCGACGACCAGCCCCGCCTGCAGCAGCGCGCCGTACAGCAGATGGGCCAGCGGCTCGGGCTCCTCGCCGGGGCGCAACTCCCCCACGGCGGCCCGCAGCAGCCGCCGCGAGCAGTACGGGTTGTCGAAGGTGAGCGAGCGCTCCCACCCGAGCACCAGCGGCCCCTCGGTCAGCAGGACGCGCCGGACCACGGGCTCGAGGCAGGAGTCGAGAAACGCGTCTACACCCGCCTTCAGCCGCTCGACGCCGCCGCCCTCGGCCTTCTCCGCCGCCGTGCGAACCCGCTCGAAGATGTCCTTCTCCACCGCCTCATGGGCCGCACGGAACAGCTCTTCCTTGTCGGCGAAGTGGTGGTAGAGCGCGCCGCGCGTCACATCGGCCCGCCGCACGATCTCCGCGGTCGACGTGTCGGCGTAGCCCTTCTCGGTGAAGAGGGCGACGGCCGCGTCGACGAGCGCCGCGCGCGTCACCTCGCCCTGCTCCACCTTGCGGCTCATGGGGATCATCGTAGGTGCACGTTGACACCGGCGTCCGTCCCGAACTCCGCCGGATCCGCCCGGCCGGTCGCGACGAGTGTGAACCGCAGCGGATCCCCGCGCAGCACCGGACCGCCCGCGCCGATCGCGTACTCGCCGAGCCCGTCCAGAACCAGCCGGTACGGCCCCCGGCCGAGCCGCTCCAGCTCGTCGCGGAGCCAGTCGACGCTTCCGGCGAGCCCGGGTCCGCGATCCGCGGGCCGGCCGAGCGCCGCGCGAACGTCGTCGCCGTGCACGAACGTGTCGTACCAGAGCGTGTGCACACCGTTCCCGATCGACCGGCCGGGGACCGGGCTCGGGCGGGCCCAGACGCGGTCGTCCAAGGTCTCGAGGAGCGGGATGAGGCGTCCGGCGGACGCTCGCAGCTCGGCGGCGAGATCATCCGGGCCCCCGCCTCGGAAGGCCCGCGCCTGCTCGTCCGGCGTACGCGTGCCGGCGACGCCGTTCGCGGTGTCGGCCGCGTTGCCGACGACGTGACCGGCGACATCGCGGACCCGCCATCCGGCACACCGGGTCGGCGCGTCCCATTCCTCCGCGGTCAGGCCGTCGATCAGCGCGGCGAAGGCCGCGTACTGGCCGGACAGCCCGGCCACGACCTCCTCACGGCTCATCGGGCGCTCACCGTGCCCGCCGTCTTCCGTACGGCGTCCGCGATCCGGGCGACAGGCTCCAGGTGGGGCAGCGCGTCGAGGGACCCGACGCGGATGACGAAGTGCCGGGCGGCCCAGACCGAGTCGAGGCCGAGGGCCTCCGCCCGGCGGGCGAAGTCGATGATCCGCGAGACCTGCCGGTCGCCGTTGATGGCGGCCTCACGGGTGGGCAACAGCAAACCGATCTTGATCATGCCGCTCACGATACATACATGCAGCATGTACGTACAGACGGCATGTACGTTGTTCAACGGATAGCCTGCACACCTGATCAATCTCAGGGAAGGCTGTAGCCCGCGATGTTCAAGCGCCTGCAGAGGTGGACCGGCGGCGAAGCGGTCGAGGTCGACACGCAGGTGCTCGCCGGGGTCGTCCGTCCTGGCGATACCTTCCCGGGGCAGGTGGTTCTCCGCGCCGTCGGGAAAGACGTCCAGGTAGAGACCATCGTCCTGCGGGCCGTCGCCGAATACCTCCAGCTGGACACCGGCGAAGCCGAGGCCGACGAAATCGGCTACCAGTACCTCGACGGTCCGTTCGTCGTACGGAAGGAACAGGAGCATCAGGTCCGCTTCTCGATGCGGCTGCCCTGGGAGACGCCGATAACCGAGTTGGCCGGACAGGCGCTGGGGCCGGTGGTGCGGCTACAGACCCTGCTCGGCGACGAGGACTCACAGGACGGCGCGGACCACGACCTGATCCACGTCTCCTCGCTCCCGCTCCATGAAGCGATCATGGACGCCTTCGCGGCGGCGGGCTGGACCTTCCACACCAGCCGGCTCGTGGGGGAACGCGTGCCGGTGGCGGATCAGATCTTCGACTTCCACCAGTCGTTCACCCTCACAGATCGCGGCTCCGCGGTCGGCGGACCAGGCGATCTGGAGGTCGCCTTCCTCACCAACGCGGTCGGCTCCGAGGTGTTCGTCCGGCCGGCCGCACCAGAGTCGCGGTACTGGAACGACAAGCCTCCCGCCCGCCGCTTCATCGCGGCACACCACGACCTCGACCGTGTCGACTGGCCTGCGGAGATCCGGCGCTGGATCGGCGAAGCGGCCCGCTGGACCGGGTGACCCACACTCCTCGAGGGGCGGTTCACCTCTTGATGGCGCCGTCGACCAGGGCCTGGAGCTGTTCGGCGGTGTGGTCGAGGGGCTCGATGCTGCGTTTGGCGCGGCACATGGCCACGGTGCCCTCGACGGCCGCGACGATGAGCGTCGCGAGCTGCGCCGCCTGCCGATCTTCGGCTCCGTGCTCCCGCAGCGAGGCGGCCAGCAGGCTCTCCCACTCGGCGAAGACCTCTGCCGCGGCCACGACAGGGCCCGGGATCTCATCGGTAGGGGGCTCTTCGATGGAGACGGCCAGCACCGGACAGCCGGCATGGAAGTCGGTACCGATGACGATCTTGCGCCACAGGGCGAGGAACGACCGCAGCCCCGCGACCGGCCCCGCCTGGAGGTCCTCGCGCAGCCTGCGGGCGACCGTCTCGCCGGCGTAGCGAACGGCCTCGGTCGCCAGCTGCTGCTTGCCCTCGGGGAAGTAGTGGTACGTGGAGCCCAGCGGCGCGTTGGCGTGCTTGGCCATCTCGCGGATGCTCGTGGCGCTCAAGCCGCGCCGGCTGATCATGTCGGCGACGCCGGCCACGATCCGCTCCCGGGCCTGCGGGTCGGTCCTGGGCACACGCACTCCCCCTGGCTATAACGACCGTCATAGTCTAGCGTGGCCCGTGTTTATGACGACTGTCATAAACGGATCGTCGAGGGAGTGAGGAGTCGCCGATGCGTGAGCTGCGGTTGGCGCGCAGCGGCCGCCTGGCCTGGCATGAGTGCGACGAGGTCGGGCTGGAGGACGCGGGTGACGCGATCGTGCGCCCGTTCGTCGCCGGCCGCTGTGACGGCGACACGCTGCCGATCCACCGGCCGGTCTCGCGCGCGCTGCAGGCCGGAGTCGCCCTGGGCGTCGTCGACCCGGTCGTGGCGTCCATCTGCGGGCCGGTCCCGTTCAAGGGACCGTTCGCGATCGGCCACGAGTGCGTCGCCCAGGTAACCGTCGTGGGACCCGGCGTACGCCACGTACAGGTCGGGCAGACGGTCGTCGTGCCCTGGGCGATCTCATGCGGCTCATGCGAGCGGTGCCGACGCGGCCTGACGTCCAAGTGCACCACCACGACGCGCAGCACCCTGGCGGCGTTCGGGTTCGGGCCGGCCAGCGGACCCTGGGGCGGCGTGATCACCGACTGGCTCCGGGTGCCGTACGCCGACCACATGCTCGTGCCCGTCCCCGACGGGGTCCCCGCCCTGCGGGTCGCGGCGGCCGGCGACAACCTCGCCGACGCCTGGCGGGCCGTCGTCCCGCCCCTGGCCGACCGGGAGGGCGGATCGGTGCTGATCCTGGCCGGCGGCGCCAAGAGCATCGGCCTGTACGCCGCGGGCCTCGCCGTCGCGCACGGCGCGAGCACCGTCGACTACCTGGACGACAATCCCCGGCGCCGGGACCTCGCCGAATCCTTCGGCGCCCGCACCCGACCCCTCACCGAGAAGGGCCCGCGCCACGGCGGCCAAAGCCGGCCGGCGTACGACGTCGTCGTCGAGGCGACCTCACGCCCGGCCGGACTGCGACGGGCGGTCCACGCGCTGGCGCCCGGAGGCATGTGCACCGCGGTCGGCTACTACCTGGCCTCCGGCACCCGAGTGCCCCTCATGCAGATGTACGCGACCGACGCGACACTACGCGTGGGCGTCTCCCACGCCCGCGCGACCCTGCCCACGCTGCTGGACTTCGTCGCCCGCACCGGCTTCCCCGCCGAGCAGGTCACCAGCCTCGCTGCCGACTGGAACGACGCCCCACACGCCTACGCCGCCAAAACCACCAAGGTCGTCCTGCACCGCGACCCGCTCACCTTCAACGACGAGGCCACCCGATGACCAGGCCCAGACACACCAAAGAGCCCCACCTCTAACCCGCGCACACGGGCCGAGAGGTGGGGCTCTTCGTGCCTGGGGGATCAGACCGAACGCTCATCCTCGAAGACAGCAACTTCGACGCACTCGCCACCCTGCGTGTTACTTCGCTCGGACGTACGCCATTCGACGACCTGATTCACAGGCTCTCCATGATGTTCGTGATCAGCGAAACTGAGTCGTCCTCGGGTAGGGCCTTCGCTCGAATTCGGTCATACCATACCCAAAGGGTCTTTACCTCGCCCTCGTCCCGAACTAGGCGTCCGGTCAACTGCGCTTCGACGAAAGCCAGGCCTTCATCGCCGACCTCCAGCAAGGTGAACCCTCCGTCAAGTCCGACGTGAGCACCGACGCCAACGCGGACGACCTGCAGGGTCAGGTGACGAAGTGCGGCAAGCTCCAGAAGGTGTGCCAGTTGCGCCCGCAGTACGGCCGCTCCGCCGACCGGCTCGCGAAGAGCACCTTCACCAATGAGCGCCCACAATGAGCTCGGGAGACGAGCTCCTCCGATCGCTGGCGGAGTTTCAGGACCTGCTGCGCCGAACGCCGTTCATCGGCGCGAGCCGCATCGCCGAGGAGGCACAACTGCGCGTCCTCATCGGGAAGTACCCGGACGTGGCTCGCCAGATGCTCGCGGAGCTCGATCGCCCCGACGCGGGCGACGGCTGAGCCAGGGGATTCGCTGCGGATTACGAATCCTTTCCCTCCGGGACGACTGCCCTCGTTCTGCGCTGTTCAGTCAGACTAAAAATTCTCTATGGTGACCAAACAGCGCAGGACAAGTACCCTCGCCCGTCGGCGACATTCATGCGTTATGCCGGATCTCTCCGCCCCCGGCGTCCGGACTCAGCCGCTCAAGGCCGACCGAGTCGCTGCGTTACTCGTCCACCTTGATGAAGCGTCGGAGTACGCCGTCCAATGACACGTACAACACGGCGTCGTCGGGGTCGGTGTTGATGTGGATGCGCGTCCATTCCGGCAGTTCCTTCAGGTAGGTGCGCATCCCGGTGCTGAGGAAGTTGTGGGACAGGTCCAGCGACTTGAGGTGGGTGAACGACTGACCCGCCGCCACCAGCGCCGTCACGCCGTCGTCGGTCAGCTCGCCCATGGACAGGTCGAGCTCGTCGAGCCGCGCCACGATGGGCGCGGTGGCGAGGGCCTTGCAGATGTCGTCCTGGAGCTCGCTGTTGCGCAGGGCCAGATGCTTGAGGGCCGGCAGCCGGGTACCGGCCAGAATCGGCGCGAGGTCCGCCACTTCGTAGTGCCCGCCCCACTCCGAGGCGCCCAGCCACAGCTCCAGGTGTTCGAGTGCGGGCAGGTCGCTGGCCGCCACACCGCGGACCACCTCGACGGGCATGGCACTGGTCTGCATCACCAGCTTGCGCAGCCGCTCGTGGCGCACCGCGGGAAAGCTCAGCTCCTCTTGACCGCGCACACCGAATTCCTCCAGCTCCGTGAAGGCGTCCAGTAGCGGGGTCACCTCGCCCTGGATGATGTGGGAGATCTGGCACAAGTCCTCGGTGATATCGCCGAGGAACAACGCACGCAGGGCGGGTAGTCGGTCATGCGCCGCCACCAGGAGTTTGATCGCCTCCTCCGGGCCGTCGGCGGGGTCCCCCCAGCAACCCACGATCAGGGCGCGCACCTGCGAGGTGTCGACGGCGGCGAGGAACCGGCCGAAGACCACCTCCCAATCGTCTCCTTCGTAGGGGTTCATCACGCTGATACGCCAGGCCACCGACTCGGGAGTCGGCAGACCGGCAGCGTCCTGCGGATCCTCCACCGAAGCGGGGAAGTCGAAGACCGGAAGGCCGTGGAATTCCTGCAGCCGGTTCATGATGCCCATGTGCGCCCACTCTTTCGATGTGTGTCGATGGCCAAGCCCCACTGACTTCGATCGCCTTGTGCCATCACTTGTTCGAAAGAGGTGATCCGGGGCGGAACGCATCCCGCCCCGGTCAGGTCAGGACAGGTGCTCGTCGGCGCTGCTGCGATGCGGGACCTTCTCCGCGGGCACGGTGCCCATGCGCCCCGCCTGGAAGTCCTCGAAGGCCTCGATGATCTCCTGGCGGGTGTTCATGACGAACGGTCCGTACCGCGCGATCGGCTCGCGGATCGGCAGGCCGCCGAGGATGAGGATCTCCCAGCCGTTCCGGCTCGCGACGGGCTGCGAGTCGGCCGCCGTGACGGTCAGCGCGTCACCCGCGCCGAACACGGCGAGCTGTCCTTCGTCCAGCGGGCGTCCGTCCGGGCCCGCCTGCCCGCGCCCGGAGAGCGTGTAGACGAGCGCGTTGAAGTCGCGCGGCCACGGCAGCGTCAGCCGGGCGCCCGGCGCGACGGTCGCGTGCAGGTAGGTGATCGGCGTGTACGTGACGCCCGGCCCCTTGTGGCCCGCCAGCTCGCCGGCGATCACCCGCACGATGGACGAGCCGTCGTCGCTGGTCAGCAGCGCCACGTCGCGCGACTCGATGTCCTGGTAGCGCGGCGGCACCCACTTCTGGGCGCGTGGCAGGTTCACCCACAGCTGCACGCCGTGGAAGAGCCCGCCCGTGGCGACCAACTCGGGCGTGGGCTGCTCGATGTGCTGGATCCCCGCGCCCGCGGTCATCCACTGGGTGGCGCCGTCGGCGATGAGGCCACCGCCGCCCGTGGTGTCCTGGTGCTGGAAGGCGCCGTCGATGATGTACGTCACGGTCTCGAACCCGCGGTGCGGATGCCAGGGGGTGCCCTTGGCCTCGCCCGGGGCGTACTCCACCGCGCCCATGTGGTCGAGCAGGAGGAAGGGGTCGGCGAGCGACAGGTCGATGCCGGGGAACGGCCGGCGGACCTGGAAACCCTCCCCCTCGAGGTGCTTCGAGGCGGTGATGATCTTCTTGACCGGCCGCCAGGCGGTCTCCTGCTCGGGGAGACGGGGCAGTCGGGTCAGGGTCAGCGGATCGGCGGTGACGGCGGGCATCGGAACCTCCTTGGTCGGTACGACCGAGGGAACATGATTTAAGTTTCAACTATTCCGTCGCACCAAGCCGCCGGTACGCCGAAAGTGTCACGTGCCACGGTAACGAAGGTTTGTTGAAACTTCAATCACTATGTATGATGCAGACATGACCGAACCGCGCTGGCTCGATGCCGCACAACAACGTGACTGGCGCGCCTACATCGAGGGCAGCGTCCGGCTGGCCGACCTCCTCGACCGGGACCTGAAGGCCAAGCACGGGCTCAGCTCCGCCGAGTACGAGATCCTCGTGCGGCTGTCCGAGGCCCCCGGCCGGCGGCTGCGGATGGCCGAGCTCGCGGAGTTCGCCAGCCAGTCGCGGAGCCGCCTCTCCCACACCGTGGCCCGCCTGGAGTGCAAGGGCCTCGTCGCCCGCGGCACCTGCGGCGCCGACAAGCGCGGGGTCAACGCCGAGCTCACCGACGAGGGCTTCGCCCTGTTGGAGAAGGCGGCGCGCGATCACGTCACCACCGTACGGGAGTTCTTCATCGACGTCATCGACCCGGACGACCTCAAGGCCGTCGGCCGGGCGTTCGGTGCCGTCGCGGAGCAGGTCGCCAAGATGCGCTGACCGGTCACGTGTTCAGCCCGGTGCAGAAGCCGAGCGAGAACAGCGTCATGAAGGTCCAGCCGCACATGAGCCCGACCCCGTACAACCGGGTGAACCCCGTCATCTTCCAGGCGAGGAAGCCACCGAGGCCGAACGCCAGCAGGAGCAGCGCCAGCGCCTGGGACAGCAGGCTGAAATCCTTGCCGCCCATGACGTTCATCTCGAACGCGGAGTACATCATGATCGAGTCGACGAGGATGAACGTGCCGAGCCCGCTCCCCACCGCGGTGATCTCACGCATCCCGAGTGGCGGGCGCCGCTTGTCGCCTGTTTCCGTCATGATCGGTCCTCGGGGATCGGCTGGCCGGGCCGTAGCGGCAGCGTAGTTCTCCTGGTGATTTGGGACGAAGCATCGGCGGCCGCATGTAATGCTTCCGTTATGGAACGCCTCACCCTGGCCGCCGTCCTGGGTGGCACGGCCCTGGCCCTTTCGGCCTGCGGCGGGAGTTCGTCGGGTTCGGCCGAGCCACCGGCCGCTCCGGCGACGTCGCCGGTCTCATCGACCCAGGCGCCCGCCACTCCGACGCACTCGCCGTCCGCCACCAAGGCATCGGCGAAACCGCAGGCCTTCACCGCGAAGATCATGAAGATTCCGTCGCGCGCGACGGTGAAATACTCCTGGCACTCCGGCTGCCCGGTCGGCATCGACGGTCTCCGGCTGATCCAGATGACCTACTGGGGCATGGACCACAAGCAGCACGACGGCGAGATGATCGTCAATGCCCGCGTCGCCCCGAAGATCGTGACGGTCTTCCACAAGCTGTACGACCAGCGCTATCCGATCCGGCGCATGGAACTCGTCGACAAGTACAAGGGCAGCGACTTCGACTCGATCGAGGCCGACAACACCTCGGCGTTCAACTGCCGCAACGCGACCGGATCCAGCAACTGGTCACAGCACGCCTACGGGCTCGCCGTCGACCTGAACACCTGCGAGAACCCCTACGTCCACCCGAACGGCCACATCGAGCATCCGGCCTGCGTCAAGTACGGGAACCGCAAGCGCACGGATCCCGGTGTGATCCACTCGGGTGACAAGGTGGTACGCGCGTTCCGGTCGATCGGCTGGGGCTGGGGTGGCACCTGGGGCGGGCCCTGGGACTTCCAGCACTTCTCCGAGAGCGGCCGCTGACGCGTTGGCGCTCGGCGTCAGACGACGAGCAGCGCGACCACCACGATGACCACCAGCAGCACGACCGCGCCGCCGATGATCAGTCCCGTGTTCGAGCCGGACGGCGCGGACTCGCCCTGGCTCTGGAACGCCCGGAACTGCTGGGTGCTCCCCGCGGGGTCCTGTTCGTTTTTCGCCATGCACGTGACGATAGTGGAGGTTCGGCGAGCAGCACCGGATCTTTTCCCACATCGGACAGACCGCGAGCCCCGCACATCAGGGGTGCGGGGCTCGCGGAGCCGGAGTCACTTCTTGAATGCCCAGAGAACCCGATGGTCGGCCGCGTAGATCACCAGGTTGCCGTCATCCTGCACCGCCAGCGAAGCGCCGGCGTTGTTCGCGGTGTTGGAGTACCAGAGCGGCTTGCCGGCCGCGCTGTAGACGACCCAGTTGCCGTCCGTCTGCATGACGCTGTAGACGCCGGTGCCCTGGGTCTTCGTGCTCCACAGCGCCTCCTTGCCCTTGTACAGCGCCACGTTGCCGTCGGTCTGCTGGAACAGCGAGTAGACGCCGTTCGGTGAGCGCACCCCGTCGCCGGTGCGCAGGCTCTGCCCGGGGCCGAGGATCCCGTTGTACAGGTGCCGTGACCACAGCGGCTTGTTGTTCGTGCCGTAGATGACCAGGTTGCCGTCGTTCTGGACTTCGAGGAACGCGCCCGGGTGCCCGGCGGTGTTGGAGTACCAGAGCGGCTTGCGGTCCTGGCCGTAGACGACGAGGTTGCCGTCCGTCTGCATGATCGTGTACGCCCCCGGGTGCCGCCCCGTGATGGTGCTCCACAGGGCCTTCTTGCCCTGGTAGAGCACGAGGTTGCCGTCGGTCTGCATGAGCAGCGTGTACCGGCCGTTGCGCGACTTCACCGCCTGGCCGGCGTTCAGCGAGTACCCCGCCTGGAGGCGCTCGATGCTCATGTTCCGCGTCCAGAGCGCCTTCTTGGCCTTGCTGTAGATGACCAGGTTGCCGTCGTTCTGGACGGCGAGGAACGCGCCCGGCTGGCGGCCGGTGCCGGAGTCCCACAGGGCCTTCTTCGCCTTGCTGTAGACGACGAGGTTGCCGTCCGTCTGCATCGCCGCGAAAGCCCCGGGATGCTTCCCCGTCACACTGCTCCACAGCGCCTTCTTGCCCTTGTACAGGACCAGGTTGCCGTCGGCCTGCTGGAGCAGCGCGTACTTCTTGTTCGGCGAGCGCACGTACTGGCCCGCCTTGAGGACCTGCCCGCCCTTGAGGAGGCCGGGGGCGCGCTTGGCCCCGGTGGCCGTGAGCGCCTGCGCACCCGGCGCGGTCGCGGAGGCGTCGGCGGAGTTCGCGGTCGAGGATTGCGGCCCGGACGCCGAGACGTTCTTCGTGTTGGGATGGGAATCGCCGGTCATCGCCCAGGCGGCGATCGAAAGCGACGTCGCCGCGGCGGCCACGCCCGCGACGGTCGCCACGCGCTTGATGCTCGTCAAGATGAAACTCCCCGTTGTCACAGAATCACCGCATGTGTGGTGATGCCGGGGGAGCCTAAAGGCAGCACCCGCGCGCTGTCTCGTCGCTTCACAGCACTGCGAAATGTCGCATAACGTCGCACGAGTGGGCAGATCGGGATTGCGTGCTGAAACAGCGCGAGGGACGGCGTACGACGCCCCCTCCAGCGTCCTGCTGCTCCAGCTGCTCGGCGAACTCGGCCCGGGCAACCAGTACCTCATCGTGGACCGACTCGGCACCCCCGACGCCGGGCACTACATGCAGGTCTACCGTGAGACCGACGGGACGTTCGCCGTGGAGTACCGCGAAGGCACGGCGGACCGGCACTTCGAGGCCGTCGCCGTCGACCTGCGGCAGGTCCACGAGGTCCTCACCGCATGGGCGGCCGACGCCCCGGGGTGGCGCGACGCGTTCGACTGGCGGCACTGGCCGGCGGACGGTTGACGCCTTCGTGTCGAGAGGTCGTGCATGATCACACCGGAGGAGCTCTCGCGGCTGGAGCCGCGCGAGCGCGCCGCCCTGCTGCGCGCGCTGATCGCCCTGCACCACCGGCCGGACCCGCTGGCCGATCCGCGTCTCCGCATGCGCCGGCGGCGCGGCCTCACCTTCCTGCTGACCTGCTGCGTCTTCCTGATCCCGTGGATCGTCTTCCTCGCCCTCACGCTTCCCGTCCGGTACACGGCGGGGCAGTGGCAGGCCGCGTGGACCGGCTTCGACATCGCCCTGCTGCTCGCCCTGGCGGCCACGGCTTGGGCGATCTGGCAGAAACGACAGCTGGCGATCGTCGGCGCCATCGTCACCGGAACTCTGCTGCTCTGCGACGCCTGGTTCGACATCATGCTGAGCTGGGGCGGGCCCGATTTCTGGACGGCCGTCCTCACCGCGGCGCTGGGCGAGTTGCCGCTGGCGATGCTCCTCTTCCTGGCCGCGCGAACGTTCGTCCACCACACCGTGCAGGTCGCGTGGACCCGGCTGGGAATGGAAGGACCGGCGCCGCCCTTCCGCCGGGTGCGGTTGTTCACGCTGCTCGACGAGCCCGTTCTCGAACTCCGAATCGACGACCTTGACTCGCCCCGGCCGCCGTCCTAACGTCGGGGTGAAAAGGTTTTCCTAGCGACTGACCCCTGGCAGTCCTCCGACACCGTACGACGGCCGCCGTCGTACGGGCGCCGGGTCCCTCCGCAGCCGCGGAGACGTGATCCGGCGTCGGGCCAGAGGAGGTCAGCGGTCATGTTCCATCGCTCACTCGGAGCCCTCATCCTGGGGCTCGCACTGCTCCTGGCGGGCGTCGCCGTACCGGCGGCGAGCGCCACCGCCGATCCCAACCCGTACGGCGATCCGAACCTCGTCTCGATGTTCGACGGCAAGACCCTCGACGGCTGGACACCCCACAAGGCCGCCGGCTGGACCGTCAAGAACGGCGCCATCCACGGCACCGGCACCGCCGGCCGCGGATGGATCTACTACAACAAGGCCCAGGCCGGCGACTTCCGGTGGATCTTCAACGTCCGCCAGGTGAAGGGCGACCACGCCCCCACGGTGCTCATCTGGGGCACGACCGACCCGATCCGCGACGCTCTCAGCGCCATCCAGTTCCAGCCGCCGAACGGCGGCCACTGGGACTACCGGCCCGGACACAACAACGGCGGCGGCAGCCTCTTCACGAAGTACGACCACCCGAAGTGGGACGTCAAGAAGTGGAGCCAGTGCGAGATCGTCGCCACCCAGGCGACCGGGGTGGCGCGGATGGCCTGCTGCCCCCTGAAGTCGGACGCGGCCACCTGTAAGGCCGTCGAGGTCCTGAAATTCACCGACAAGACCGCCGGTCGCGTGGGACCCCTCGCCATCCAGATCCACAACAGCGGCATCCAGGACGAGTACAAGAGCCTCTACCTCGAGTCCCCCGTCGTGACGAAGCCGGGCGACTTCATCACCACCGGGTAGCCGGGGCACAAATCGGTCGCGATCGCCGCCGGGATCTGCCTACCGTTCGAGCATGGCGCTCATCGTCTCGGTGAACATCGGCGTACCGCGATCGAACCCCTGGAAGGACTCGGGGGTCACGGGCATCGACAAACGGCCTATCGACGGGCCGGTCACCGTCACGGCGCCGGGGCCCAAGGGCACCGGCGCCGTCGGCCTCGCCGGCGACCGGGTGTACGACATCCGGAACCACGGCGGAGACGACCAGGCGGTGTACGCCTACGCGCGCGAGGACCTGGACCGCTGGGCCGCCGAGCTCGGGCGGGAGCTGCCGGACGGCGTCTTCGGCGAGAACCTCACCACGTCCGGCGCCGACGTCAACGCCGCGCTGATCGGCGAACGCTGGCGCGTCGGCGACCGGCTCGTGCTGGAGGTGTCCTGCCCGCGCATCCCGTGCGGGACGTTCCAGGGCTGGATGCGGGAACAGGGCTGGATCAAGCGCTTGCTGACGAGCCGCTCGGGTTGTCCACAGGCTGTGCACATCGGTCGCACGCCGACCCGGCCGTCCACAGGCTGTGCACACGCGTCCCGCGCGCGAGGTCCCCGCCCGGGCCGCTATGGTGGTCATCGCCTGGAGGGTTCGCATAGTGGACGAGTGCAGGCGCCTTGAAAGCGCCCAGGGCTGGGGACAGTCCTCGTGGGTTCGAATCCCACACCCTCCGCCAAAAACCGGTTGATCTGCACCATCCGGGTCTGAATCCCGCCCGCAGCCTCCGCCAACGCGCCGTCCGGGTTCGAATCCCGCCGCGCAGCCTCCGCCGACTGAAACGGCCGCCGCCCATGACGGGCGACGGCCGTTCGCGGCCCCGCGGCCTCAGCGCGGCCAGGCGAAACCGTCGGCGACCGTCGCCGCCAGCGTGAGGTAGGCGTCCTGGGTCGCGGCGGAGAGCTGCTCCAGCTCGACCTCCGCGCCCTCCTCCAGGTGCGGGTCGTACGGGATGCGGACGACCGCGCGGCAGCGGCTCTCGAAGTGGGCCTGCAGCCGGTCGAGGTCGACCGTGCTCCTGCTGCGGGTCCGCACCATCGACAGCACGACGACGCCGTTGCGGACCAGCTCGCCGTAGTGGTGTGCCTCCAGCCAGTCGAGCGTGGCCGAGGCCGACCGGGCGCCGTCCACCGACGGCGAGCTGACCAGCACGAGCTGGTTGGCCAGGCCGAGCACGCCCGCCATCGCCGAGTGCAGCAGGCCGGTGCCGCAGTCGGTGATGCAGATCGAGTAGAAGTGCTCCAGGACGTGGGCGACCGTACGGTAGTCGTCCTCGCTGAACGCCTCGGAGACCGCCGGGTCCCGGTCGGAGGCGAGCACCTCGAGCCGGGAGGACGCCTGCGAGGTGTAGGCCCGCACGTCGGCGTACCGCTGGATCTGCTGGTGCTCGTTCAGCAGGTCGCGGACGGTCGTCGCCGTCTCCAGCCGTACCTTGTCCGACAGCGTGCCCCGGTCGGGGTTGGCGTCGACCGCGATCACCCGGTCGCCGCGCATGGACGCCAGCGTCGCGCCCAGCCCGACCGTCGTGGTGGTCTTGCCGACGCCGCCCTTGAGGCTCATCACCGCGACGCGGTGGTGGCCGCCGGCCACCGGGGTGCGGGCGCGGGCCAGCAGCTCGCGGCGGCGCAGCTCGGCCGGGGACTCGCCGGGATGGATCGTCCCTCCGGACGCCTTGTAGAGGGCGCGGCGCCAGCCGTGGGCGGGCGCCTGCCTCCGACCGCGCAACAGCATGTCGGCGCTGAGGCTGTCGGAGGTCTGCCCGCCGCCCTGCTGCTGGGCGTACGCCTCGGGCAGCGGCGCGAACGGCGGGCCGTCCTCGGGCTGCGGGGCGTACGCCGGCGGCTCCTGCTGCGGGAAGTGCTCCTGCTGCTGCGGGTAGTGCTGCGCCTCGGGCTGCTGGGAGAACGGCGGTGCCGAGTAGGGCGGCCCCTGCTGCTCCATCGGCGGCCGACCGGCGTAACGCGGATCCTGCTGCTGCGGGTAGTGCTGCGGGAACTGCTGCTGCTCGGGCTGCCGGCCGTAGTCGGGAGGTCCGGGGTACTGCGCCCCGTAGTCCGGGGCCATCCCGGGATAGGGCTGCCCCGGATCGGCCGGGGGCGCCGGGTAGCCGGTCGGAGGCGGCGCGTAGGGCGGCGAGGTGAACTGCGGAGCGGAGTACTGCGGGTAACCGGGGTAGCCGCCGTCGCCGTATATCTCGAAGCCGTCCGCCTGGGTGGCCTCAGCGGCGGGCCGCTGCTGCTGTTGCTGGACGAGCTGGGTCTGCTCGGCATCGGCCGCGTCGCCGCGCGGCTCGTCCTGCGGCGCGGCCGGCTGGGCCGGCTGTTGCACGTCGTACGGCGCGGCGGGATCGGCGGGATCCGCGTCGTACGGCTGCGCGGGCTCCTCGCGGCCGTCCCGCGGTCCCTGCGCGCCGTCCCGCTGCTCCGCCGCCTCGGCGTTCTGTGCCTCTTGGGGGCCGAAGCCCTGCGGAGGGAAGGACCCGAAGGCCGGGCCGTACTCCCGGGCCGGCGCACCGGGGAACTGCGGCGGCACCCCGAACTCCGGCGGCGGAGGATACCCGGGCGCACCGAAGTCGTACGGCGGCTGTCCCTCGCCGGGCCCGGACGCGTCGGGCGGCACCGCGGGGAACGTCGGCGCGGGAGGGGTGTTCGTCCACGGGTTGGGTGGCGGCGCGGCCTCGGCGGCCGCGTCTTCTCCCGGTTCGCCGGGCTCGCTGTTCATGGCATCAAGAGACGCGAGCTGTTCGTCAAGAGAACGGCCCGTTTTATCCTGATCATTCTTGGCCACCAGGTCCCCCTCGCGGACGCGCAGTGGATGAATCAACACGATATGTTCATCCGCAGCCTAAGCCACCCCAGGCCTTGACCAATACCGTGTCGCTTGAGCATCCCCGGCTACCGTGAAGCCCATGCATGCCATCGTCATCGAAAAACCGGGCGACCCCGACGTATTGCGGTGGAGTGAGGTTGCCGACCCCGTCATCGGCCATGACGAGGTGCTGCTCGACATCGTTGCGGCCGGAGTCAACCGCGCCGATATCATGCAGCGCCTCGGATTTTATCCACCACCGGAAGGTGCACCCGAGTATCCGGGCCTCGAAGCCTCCGGGCGCGTCGCCGCGGTCGGTGACGGCGTCACCGGGTGGAAGGTCGGCGACGAGGCCTGCGCGCTCCTCAGCGGAGGCGGATACGCCACGCGGGTCGCGGTGCCCGCGGGCCAGTTGCTGCCGGTCCCGCGCGGGGTGAGCCTGGTCGAGGCGGCCGCGCTCCCCGAGGTCGCCTGCACGGTGTGGGCCAACGTGTTCATGCTCGCCCGGCTCCGTCCGGGCGAGTCGTTCCTCGTGCACGGCGGTGCGGGCGGGATCGGGACGATGGCGATCCAGCTCGCCAAGGCACACGGGGCGCGGGTGCTGTGCACGGCCGGCAGCGAGGAGAAGCTGGAGCGGTGCCGGGAGCTGGGCGCTGACGTCGCCATCAACTACCGGACGGAGGACTTCGTCGAGGCGGCCCGGCCGGTCGATGTGATCCTCGACAACATGGGCGCCAAGTACCTCCCCCGCAACATCGACGCGCTGGGCACCGGCGGCCGGCTCGTCGTCATCGGGCTGCAAGGCGGCGGGGTAGGAGAGCTCGACCTGGGCAAGCTCCTGACGAAACGGGCATCGGTCCACGCAACCTCACTGCGAGCCCGGCCGTTGGAAGAGAAGGCCGAAATCGTCGCCGCGGTCCGCGAGCACGTGTGGCCGCAGGTCGAGTCCGGTGCCGTCCACCCCATCCTGGACCGTACGCTTCCCATGGCGGAGGCCTCCGCGGCGCACCGCACGATGGAGGGCAGCACGCACGTCGGCAAGATCGTTCTAACGGTGTGAGACTGGGAAATCTATGAATAATCCACTGAACAGCGAAGACCCTCAGGTCGTCGTCGTCGGCCCGAACGGCTTGCCCATGATGGCCGGGGAGAACACCGACGACTCGGAGGAGCGCCCGATCACCGAGATGGTCGAGCAGCCCGCCAAGGTCATGCGCATCGGCAGCATGATCCGGCAGCTCCTCGAGGAGGTGCGCGCGGCGCCCCTCGACGAGGCCAGCCGGGCGCGTCTGGCGGAGATCCACCAGCGTTCGATCAAGGAGCTCGAGGACGGCCTCGCGCCCGAGCTGATCGCGGAGCTGGAGCGCATCTCCCTGCCGTTCACCAACACCGGCACCACGCCCAGCGAGGCGGAGCTCCGCGTCGCCCAGGCGCAGCTCGTCGGCTGGCTCGAAGGGCTCTTCCACGGCATCCAGACCACGCTGTTCGCCCAGCAGATGGCCGCCCGCGCCCAGCTGGAGCAGATGCGGCGCGCCCTTCCTCCGGGTGTGATCCCGCAGCAGGACGAGTCGGGCCCGGGCCACTCGTCCGGCCCCTACCTGTAGGCCCCGGGCCCGTACCCGATCAGGACCGCGCGGCGCGGGTCCGGCACGACGCCGGACCCGCGCCGTCTCCTGTCTCGGCGCCGTCGTGGGAACCCGCGCCGCAGGAGCGGACACGGACCTGATGTGACTGATCATCTGCCCACGGACGCGGAGCTGTGGGCGCGGGCGGTCGACGGCGAGCCCGAGGCGTTCGGGACGCTCTTCGACCGGCACGCGCGCGCCGTCTACAACCACTGCTTCCGCCGGACGAGCGACTGGTCGATGGCCGAGGACCTGACCTCGGTCGTGTTCCTCGAGTCCTGGCGCCGCCGCGACGACGTGCGCATCGCCCGGGAAACGGCGCTGCCCTGGTTCCTCGGCGTCGCGAACAACGTGCTACGCAACGCCCGCCGCTCGATGCGCCGGCACCAAGCGGCGCTCGCCCGCGTCCCGCCCGCCCTGCCCGAACCCGACCCCGCCGACGACGTCGGCGACCGCCTCGACGACGAACGCGCCATGCGACGCGTCACCGAACTGCTGCGGCGACTGCCCGCCGCCGACCGGGACGTGATCGAGCTGTGCCTGTGGGACGGCCTGTCGTACGAGGACGCCGCGACCGCCCTCGACGTCCCGGTGGGGACGGTGCGCTCGCGGCTCTCCCGTGCCCGGGCCCGGCTCCGGGACATGGAAGCCCGGGAACCCTCGGCGTCCGGCGGCCACAGACAGGGTGACACAACCACTGCGTCCCGGACCAGGAAGGGAACGTCATGAACGACTGGGAGCGCGTGCCTCCCGAGCGTGACCTGCCACCGGCCCGGCACGCTCAGCGCAGGGAGCACCTCGTGGCCGAGATCACACCGAAAGAGCGGCGCCGCCGCCTCTCCCGCAAGGCCCGCTGGATCACCGGGATCACCGTGGGCGCGGTGATCGCCGGAGGCGGGATCGCCACCGCGACGACGCAGTTCTGGGACGGCGGCGGCGCGGCCGACACGACGAACGTCGAATGCCACGACCGCGCCGACCTGAACACGAGCGACATCACCATCCTGCGGGTCGGCGACAGGACACCGCTCGACGCGTGCGCGAAAGAGTGGCGCAAGGGCCATGTGAAGAAGGGTGTCCACGCCGCGCCGCCGCTGGTGAGCTGCCTCCTCAAGACCGGCCCGGTCGGTGTCTTCCCCGGCGCCGCGGGCACGTGCGAGAGGATGGGCCTCGTCCCGACGCGTACGGCGTCGCCGGCCGAACGCGCGAGGTTCGAGGCCGTACGGCGGCTCGACACCGACCTGCACGAGCGCTTCGCCCGTTGCGTGTCGCAGCCGGACGCGGAGCGGTACGTTCGCGAGCGGCTCACCGCACTACGGCTGCCCGGCTGGAAGGTCACCGTGACCGGCTACGACGCCCACAACCGGTGCACCTCGTACGGCCTCGAGCCCGAGCACGACACCGTACGCCTCGTGGGGATCGAGCACCCCTGAGCCCAGGTCTCGTGCTGGACCGCGGCCGGCGACGTCGCCGCGCCGGCCGCGTCCGTCACTCGGGGAACAGCTCCTCGATCGTGCGGGCCACGCCGTCCTCGTCGTTGGCCGCGACCTTGTGGTGGACGGCGGCCAGCACGTCGGGGTGGGCGTTGGCCACGGCGTACGACCGGCCCGCCCAGGCCAGCATCGGCAGGTCGTTCGGCATGTCGCCGAACGCCACCACGTCGGCGGCGTCGATGGCGTGCCGGGCGCACAGCTCGGCGAGCGTGCTGGCCTTGGACACCCCCAGCGCGCTGATCTCGATCAACCGGTCGCCGTTGGAGTGGGTGGGCAGGACGACGTCGCCCACCAGCGCCCGCACCTCCGCCAGCAGCGCGTCGGCCTGCAGTTCGGGGTGGCGGGCCAGCAGCTTGGCGGCCGGCCGCGACACGAGCTCCTCGATCGGCGTGGGGGCCGGGGCCGTCCGCGAATCCCAGCGTGACAGCTGGAACCCGTCCGCGTAGACCAGCCCGTCGCCGTGCTCGACCGCGAAGCCGACCCCCGGCAAGGCCTCGCCGAGCACCTCGACGGCCGTCCGGAGCGCGTCCACCGGGATCAGGTGCGTGTCCACGACCTGCTCGGTGTGCATGTCGTAGACGATCGCGCCGTTCGCGCAGATCGCCAGCCCCCGGTGCGCGACCGCGTCGGCGACCGAGTGCATCCAGCGCGGCGGACGCCCCGTCACGAGCACGAGCATCGCGCCCGCCCGCTCCACCCGGGCGAACGCCGCCACGGTCCGCTCGGACACCGTGTAGTCGCTGCGGACGACGGTGCCGTCCAGGTCCGTGGCGACCGCCCGCGGCGGCGTCATCGCGCCACGGGCTCGAGCACCTCACGGCCGAGGTACTTCCGCAACGCCTGCGGAACGCGCACCGAACCGTCGGCCTGCTGGTGGTTCTCCAGGATCGCGACGATCCACCGGGTCGTGGCCAGCGTGCCGTTCAGCGTCGCCACCGGACGGGTCCGGCCCTCGCCGTCGCGGAAGCGTACGGACAGCCGGCGCGCCTGGAACTCCGTGCAGTTGGAGGTCGAGGTCAGCTCGCGGTAGCGGCTCTGCGTCGGCACCCAGGCCTCGCAGTCGTACTTGCGGGCCGCGCTCGTACCCAGGTCGCCCGCTGCCACGTCGATCACCCGGTAGGGCAGCTCGACCTTGGCGAGCATCTGCTTCTCCCAGTCCAGCAGGCGCAGGTGCTCCTCGTGCGAGTCCTCCGGATCGCAGTAGGAGAACATCTCCACCTTGTCGAACTGGTGCACCCGGATGATGCCGCGGGTGTCCTTGCCGTACGATCCGGCCTCCCGCCGGAAGCAGGACGACCAGCCGACGTAGCGCCGGGGCAGGTCACCGGTGAGGATCTCGTCGCGGTGGTAGGCGGCCAGCGGCACCTCGGAGGTGCCCACGAGGTACAGATCGTCCTCGGCCAGGTGGTAGACCTCCGACGCGTGCGCGCCGAGGAACCCGGTGCCCTCCATCGACTCCGGCTTGACCAGCACCGGCGGGATCATCGGCACGAACCCGGCCTCGATCGCCTGCTCCATCGCGAGGTTGAGCAGCGCCATCTGCAGCTGGGCGCCCACGCCCGTCAGGAAGTAGAACCGGGCGCCCGAGACCTTCGCGCCGCGCTCCATGTCGATCGCGCCGAGCCGCTCGCCCAGCTCCAGGTGGTCCTTCGGCTCGAAGTCGAACGTGGGCGGGGTGCCGATCTCTTCCAGGACGACGTAGTCCTCCTCGCCGCCGGCGGGCGCGCCCTCCTCCACGATGTTCGGCACGACGCGCAGCACGTCCTGCAGCTCCTGCTCGAGCCGCTGTGCCTCGGCGTCGGCCTCCTTGACCTGCTGGGCGAGCTCCTTCGCCCGGTCGAGCAGCTTCTGACGCTCCTCGCCCTGCGCCTTCGACACCGACTTGCCGAAACTCTTCTGCTCCGCCCGCAGGGACTCGAAGCCGCTCAGCGCGGAGCGGCGCCGCTCGTCCAGGTCGAGCAGCCGGTCGACGACGGCCTCGTCCTCGCCCCGGGCGCGCTGGCTCGCACGCAGCCGGTCGGGATCGTTTCGAAGGGCTCGCAGGTCAATCACAGACACGAGGCTACCGTCCGGGCCACCCCTGACCGACCCAATAACCGATCATCCGGGCGCCGGTGCCGAAGGCGGCCGCGCGAGGGGGCGGTGAGGCGACGATGTCGTCGGCGATGCGTCGTCCGTTCACCGGCCGGTGCGACGCGGATGGGAGAGTCACGGGCATGGACGACGACCTCTCCTTCGCGCTGTTCCTGGCGGACCGGGCGGACACGATCACGATGAGCCGGTTCCGGAGCGCCGACCTCGATGTACGGACCAAGCCGGACCGGTCGGCGGTGACGGAGGCGGACCTCGCGACCGAACGCGCCCTGCGGTCGCTCATCGCGGAGCACCGGCCGGACGACGGCGTCGTCGGCGAGGAGTTCGAGGAGACGCCGGGCGAGGGGCGCCGGTGGATCCTCGACCCCGTCGACCACACGGACAACTACACGCGGGGGATCGAGGTGTTCGCGACCCTGATCGCGCTGGAGGAACAGGGCCGGATCACCGTCGGCGTGGTGTCATCCCCGGCGATGGGCCGCCGCTGGTGGGCGTCCCATGGCCATGGCGCCTACACCAGCGGTCCGCCGGTGGACGGCTCCGGTGACGGCCGTACGGCGCGGCGGATGCGGGTGTCGGCGGTCGACGACCTGGCGGACGCGCACCTCTCGTACGCCGCGCTGGACCACTGGGAGCGGCGCGGCCTGGTGCCCGGCATCGTCGGGCTGTCCAAGGCGACGCGGTACGAGTTCGCGTCGGCGTGCTTCTGGGGTCAGATGCTCGTCGCCGAGGGCCGATGCGACGTCAGCCTGAACCCTCGCGGCAAGATCTGGGACAACGCGCCGATCCAGGTGATCGTCGAGGAGGCCGGCGGCCGGTTCAGCGACCTGGCGGGCGAGCCGCGCGTCGATCGGGAGTGTGCCGTCGTCACCAACGGGCTGCTGCATGACGACGTGCTGACTCGGCTGACGCGTTGACAGAGCCGCGCCCGGCGGGGCGGCTCGTGCTCGCCCCGCCGGAGAGCACGAGCCGCGCAGATTCATGCCCAGGGCGAAGATCTCGGCGAGCACGCGTCGATTCCGCCCCTGATGGGCACCGGGTTTCATCCCTGGCTGAAAGGCTTTGCCGCTCACTCACCGACCAGGAATGATCACGAAGGCGTGATCGGCGCCGCTCGCCGCACAGTCCGGCACCTTCCTGCCGTTCGACGGCGACGGGCCGGATCGGACGGCGGTGGCGTACTGGGGGTCGCCGCCGTCCGTCACGAGGAGGACCTCCAGACCGCCCCGGACGGCACTTGGCGCGCCGCGTTGCGGGCGATGGCGCTGTCTGCCGGCGGTGGCGTCGGCGACCACGTCGCCCGAACGAGGCCAGGAGCCGCATCGAACGGGCGGTGACTCCACTGGGGACCCCGGGGTCACCGCCCGTTCGTCACAGGTCGTGGCCGGAGCGGATGGCGTGCAGCCAGGCGGACGCCTCGGCGAAGTCGTCGTCGTGGGTGCCGCGGCGGATCTCGGTGCGGCCGTGGTCGGCTCGCGGGTAGCTGCCGAGGAAGCGGATGCCGGGGCAGATGCGGCGCAGGCCCATGAGCGCCTCGCCGACGCGGGCGTCCGCGACGTGGCCCTCGCAGTCGATCCAGAAGCGGTAGCGGCCGAAGCCGTCGCCGGTCGGCCGGGACTGGATCAGGGTCAGGTTGACGCCGCGGACCGCGAACTCCGTCAGGAACTCCAGCAGGGCGCCCGCGTGGTCGTCGGTGAGGTAGGCCATCAGCGACGTGCGGTCGAAGCCCGTGGGCTGGACGGGCGGGCCGGGCGGCCGTACGAGGACGAACCGGGTCACGGCGCCGGGGCGGTCGGCGATGTTGCCCGCGGCGGCCGTGAGGCCGTACCGCTCACCGGCGATCGGGGCGGCGATCGCGGCGTCGAAGCCCGAGGTGGCGTCGGCGACCGCCATGGCGGCGCCGGCCGTGGACGTGCCCGTCGTCACCTGGGCGTGCGGGAGCGTATGGGCGAGCCACCGGCGGCACTGCGCGTGCGCGTGCGGGTGGGTGCAGATGCTCTTGACGTCCTCCATCGCCGTGCCGGGGCGGACCAGCAGCGAGAACTCGACGGGGATGAGCACCTCATCGGTGATGAGGAGCACGTCGCCGTCGGCGAGTTCGTCGACGGTCGTGGTCACCGGGCCCTCGACGGAGTTCTCCAGGGGGACCATCGCGGCGTCCGCGTCGCCGCGGCGGACCGCGTCGAGCGCCATCGGAACCGTCGAGAACGGCTCGCGGGTGCCCGCCCGCGCCGCGGGAAGGGTGAGCAGGGCGGCCTCGGTGAAGGTGCCCTCAGGGCCGAAATAGGCGAACCGCTCCGGGCGGTCGGCCGGTGCCGCCCCGTCTCGCGGGCTGTCGTCGGTCACGGAGTCCCCTTATGCCGCTGCTGCTTCGGTCCGGCGTCATCCCAGGTTACGGCCGGTCGGCGCCTGGAAGTGACCGGGGGTTCGGGTCAGGTGGACGTGGACGATCGGCTGTTCACGCCGATGTCGCGCCCGTCGTCGAGCCGGATCTGCGGCCCCTGACCGAGCCTGGCCGCGCGTACGACCTGGTCCTCTTCGGGAGAGAGCAACTGGAGGCTGCGGCCACTCTGCACGATCTTGGCATAGGTGCGGGTCTCGGTGCGCCCGTTGATGGAGGTGAGCACGACTCCGTCGCCGGCGGAGTTGAGCAGGGCGAGCGAGAACGACAGACCGCCGGACTCCTCGCGAAGCGCGTCATAGTGGACGATGGCGACGTCGCGGATGGCGCGGTCGTCGGTGGCACCGGCGCTGACCTGCAGGCGGCGGCGCATCATCTCGGTGCATTCCTCGACGGCCCGCGTGGCGCGGCGCCGGGCGCTGAGCCCGGCATAGAGGCCGAGCCCGCCGATGCCGACAGCGGCCAAGGCGATCGTGATAAGGATCACGGTCCGAGCGTACCCACCGGGGAGTTCTCACGCGACGTATCCACGCGATCACGCGGAGATTCTCTTTCCGGTACCTTCCGCGCGGGCCGCCGACGGCAGAAGAGGAGAAGGAGTCCCAGGGCCCCGAGACCGTACGCATCTTGGACGATTCGCCCAATCGGCCGCGGTGCGAGGTGGTGAGCGAGCATAGTGATCCCCCACCACGGGATCGTGAGCACGTAGAACAGCCAGACCCCGGCCGCCAGCGCGAGCCTTCGCGGGTCGCGGCCGGTGCCCACGATGGCCCCGAAGATGACGACCAGCCAGGCGAGATGATGAATCCAGGAGACCGGCGAGACGGCCACCGCGATCAGCCCGGTGATCGCGACACCCCCGATCTCGTCGCCCGCCAGCACGGTACGGCGCGCGGCGCGGAAGCCGAAGTAAGCGATCACCCCGACGCACGCGAGCCAGATGAGGGCCGTGACCGGGCCGGGCAGGTAGAGCCGCAGCAGCATGCCGCGGATCGACTGGTTCGTGGTCGCGGTGTTGGAACCGAGGCGTTCGCTGTCGAAGAGGGCGCCGAACCAGTAGTCGGCCGAGTCCACCGGCAGGAGGAGGAACGTGCCGAGCGTGGCGGCGACCGCGCCGGCGATCGCCGTGCCCGCCTCCCGGCGCCGACCGGTGATCAGGAAGTAGACGATGAAGACGCCGGGGATGAGCTTGACCGCCGTGGCGAGCCCGATGAGCAGGCCCCGTGGCCAACGAGGCCGCGGCGCGGCGCAGTCGGCCACGCACATCGCCACGAGGAAGACGTCGACCTGCCCGAAGCGGATCTGGTCCCGCAGCGGCATGGGGTAGGCGCACAGCGCGACGAGAACGCCCGTGAGCACCGGCGCCCACAGGCCGACCCTGGCGAGCAGGGCGCGGAAGGCGTACCGCACGGTGATGGTCACGGCGAGCAGGACGAGCCCGACCCACAGCCACTGGGCGACGGCCCACGGCAGCAGGGCGAGCGGCACCGCCACCAGCACGGCGAAGGGCGGATAGGTGAACGGGAGTAGCTGCGGCGGCTGGGTCAGGAAGTCGTAGACCGGGGCCCCGCGCAGCACGGCCTGCCCGCCGGACCGGTAGACGTCCAGGTCGACCATGCGCTGGTCGGGCGGGTTGGTCAGCCAGTGCAGGGCGAGCGGCCCCACCGCGGCCACGACGATCGCGATACCCGCGACGACCATCGCGATCTCGCGTTTCGTCCTTCGCTCAGCCATGGGTCCATCCTGTCCCAAGTCCGGCACCGGCACGGCCACACCGCCGAACGCCGGTGACGCGGGGAACCGCGCGAAGAGCCCGCGACGTCCGATTCCCGTTGCCCGCAACCGGCCAGCAAGATCCGCAAAATCGCGTACATCCGCGAGCAACTCGGACGCGGCACTAGCCTGGGGAGGTCCCCAGCCTGGGGAGGTCCCCCAGATACCCGGAGGTGATCGTGGCACGGCCACGGATGGCGGAACGTCACCGCAGGAGCGCGGCGATCGCCGTGCTGGTGGGGTTCGCGGCCGCGTTGCTGGGCCTGCTGCCGGAGACCGCGGCCGCGGCGTCGGCCACGGAGACGGCCGCGCCGCCCGCCAAGATCCAGGGCCGGGTCCTGCTGATCGGTGTGCCGGGCCTGCGCTGGGGCGACATCCGCCGGACCACCGCGCCCAACCTCTGGAACCTCACCGGCCAGGCCGCCGTCGGCTCGCTGTCGGTCAAGACCGTGGCCGGGCACACCTGCCCGATCGACGGCTGGCTGACCGTGTCGGCGGGCCAGCGGTCACAGCTGCGCCACGGCGGCTGTGGCCTGCCGCCCGCGCCGAGCGGGACGGCGGTGCCGGGCTTCGCCGGGTTGCGCCAGGACAACGCGCACAACAAGTACGGCTCGAAGCTGGGCCTGCTGGGCGACGCGGTGCACCGGGCCGGGGGCTGCACGATGGCGATCGGTCCGGGCGCGGCGGTCGGCGCGGCGGACGGCACGGGCCGGGTGGACGGGTACACCCCCTCGGTGGACAAGACGCCGGCGGACGCCTGGTCGCGCTGCGCGCTCACGGTCGTCGACGTCGACGACGTCGTCCGCGCCTACATCAACGCCGGCGTGGACGTGAACGGCCACCAGGTCCACGTCACCGACAAGGGACGCGCGACGGCGGTCTCGGCCGCCGACGCCCAGATCGGCAAGATCCTCCGGGCGGCGCCCGCCGGCACGACCGTGCTGCTGGCCGGGCTGTCCGACAACACCAGCACCGGCCGCCTGCACGTCGCCATGGCCACCGGCCCCGGGTACGGCCCGCGCTACCTCACGGCGAACTCCACGCGCACGAGCGGCCTGGTCACGCTCACCGACGTGACCTCGACGGTCCTGCACACCCTCGGCGCCAAGCAGCCGACGGACGCGATCGGCTCGCCGTGGCGCCTCGACGGGCGCAAGTCGGCATCCGTGGGCCGCGTCGTCCGCGCGCTGACGGACCGGGACACCCACGCGCGGGTGTACGACCGGCTCGTCTTCCCCTTCTACCTCGTCCTCATCGCGGTGCAGATCGGGCTGTACGCCTTCGCGACCGTCGCGCTGCGCCGTAAGGGACACGGGCTGCTGGCGACGACGAAGGCGCTGGCGCTGGCCGCCGGAGCGCTGCCGGTGGCGTCGTTCCTGGCGAACGTCTACCCGTGGTGGAGGAGCGGGCACCCGGCGCTGACGCTGACCCTGCTCGTGCTGCTCGGCGTCGCCGTGGTCACGGCCGCCGCGCTCGCCGGTCCGTGGCGCCGGTCCGTGACCGGCCCGGGCGCGGTCGTGGCCGGCGCGACGGCGCTGTTCCTGACCCTCGACGTGGTGACCGGCAACCACCTGCAGAACTGCAGCGTTCTCGGCTACACCCCGGTCGTCGCCGGCCGGTTCTACGGCTTCGGCAACACGACGTGGGCCCTGTGGATAACCGGTGTGATCATCGCGACCGGGGCGCTGGCGGGGCGGCTGATCGCCGGTCGCGGCGACCGTCGCCTCCTGCCTCTCGTCCTCGTCGTCGCCGCCGGGCTGGCGGCGCTGGTCGTCGACGGCGCGCCGATGTGGGGTGCGGACTTCGGCGGCATCATCGCGACGATCCCCGGGTTCGCGGCGTTCGCGTTCATGCTGACCGGCCGCCGGGTCCGGCCCACGCGGGTGATCGCGGTGCTGGCGGCCGGGGCCGTACTCGTCCTGGGCGTCTCCTTCCTCGACTCGCTGCGGGCGAACCCCACCCACATCGGTGAGTTCTGGAACAACCTGGTGAGCGGCGACGCGGGCACGGTGCTGTTCCGGAAGTTCCGCGGCATGATCGGCACGCTCAGCCACTGGCAGCTGACGGTGATCATCGTGGCCGGCATCGGGTTCTTGTTCTTCGCGCTGCTGCGGCCGCTGGCCTGGCGCGCCGCCGCGCTGCAGATGGCCTACGAGCGCGCTCCCGCGCTGCGGGCCACGTTCTTCGCCGTACTGGTCACCGCCGTGGTCGGCATGCTCGTGAACGACTCCGGGGCGGCGATCCCGGCCATGGCGTTCACGGTCGCGGTCCCGCTGGCGCTCGCGGCGAGCGTACGGGCGCTGGAGCTCGGCGGGCCCGAACAGCCACCACGACCAGAGCCATCAGAAGAGCCGTCAGCACAGCAGGCGTGACGCGCGAGCGCACGCCGGTCACCAGCCAGTCGAGGGCGTGCGGGAGCCCGGCGAGCCGCGGGTCCCGGGCCGGCAGGTAGGCGAGGACCAGCACGGTCGTCCGGGCCAGGATCAGCCCGTCGATCCGCGACCAGGCCAGGGGGTGGCGGGGCGCAGCCACGGGGGTGGACACAGGCGAGCGGTCCGGCGCGGCCGCAGAGGGGCGGTCGGGCGCGGTCACGGGGGTGGACACGAGCGCGAGCATCGCCCAGCCGAGGCCGTCGTACCAGGGCAGGGCGTACGGGGCGGCGAACAGCCAGGCGATCGCCAGCACGGCGCTGACCCGGAGCGCGTCCTCCCCGGTCGTGTCCGTGACCTCGCCCACGTCGCGGACGCCCGGCCGGGGCGTCGCGCGCAGCAGCAGGACCGCCAGGACGACGGTCAGGACGATCGCACCGCGCTGGACCACCGAGCGGGGCAGTGTCAGCAGGAGCCCGCCCCCCGCCCCGGCGAACAGGTGCCAGGGCGTGGCCAGCGCCACCGCCCGGGACGCGCGGCCCAGCTGGTCGAAGGAGTGCGGTCCGGCCATGAGGTACGCCAGGCCGGTGACCACGGCCGCCGTGAGGGGGAGCGCCACCAGCCGTGCGGCCGCCGCTCCGGCGCCGCTCCGGGCCGGCGCCCGCCCGGCTCCGGTCGCCCGGCGGGCCTCCCACCAGTCGCGGAGCAGGATCCAGGCCGGTCCCCCGGCGACGATCGCCACATTGATCTTCACGGCGGCGCCCGCGCCGATGAGGATGCCGGCCGCGACGCACCGGCCGAGGGTCCGGGTGTCCGTCTGGCGCGACCACGGTGGATCGGGCAGCGCGAACACGACCAGCCCGGCGACCGCGAACGCCAGCGCGAGAACGTCGTTGTGCGCCCCGCCGACCAGCGCGTACAGCATGAGCGGATTGGCCGACCACAGCAGCGCGGCGCGCAGCCGCCGCTCCCGGTCGCCGCGCGTGGCGTGGGCGAGCAGCAGGCCGACGGTCAGGAAGGCCACGACCTGCGTCACCGACATCACGAAGACGGTGAGCCGGACCGAGCGCCCGCCGATCAACGACGCGAACGTCTGCTGCGCGGTGGCGATCGGCCCGTACAGGGTGGGCGCGTCCCGCCAGTCCTGCACCGCGCCGATCACCGGGTCGGCCGGCAGGCCGCGCGCCGCGGTGGCGTACGGGTCGTTTCCGGTGACCGCCATGCGGCCGTACGCGGCGTAGTTGAGGTGGTCGGCCGAGCCGATGGGCGGCATGAACATGAACGCGACCGCCGCGACGCCTCCGGCGATCAGGAGGATCCGCGGCGAGATCCACCAGCCACGGCGGGAGGCGTACAGGCACAGGCCGATGCCCAGCGCGGAGAGCCCGGCGCCGATCGCGGTCAGCACGATGACGAGGTGCGGGGAGGGGTGGACGCCGAGGGAGTAGGGCGGCTGTCCGGAACCTCCGGGCAGGGCCGGCTCCATCACCGAGGGTCCGAGCAGGGCCACGGTCAGGAAGCAGGCCAGGCCGAGCGCGGCGGCGGCCAGGCCGGCGTAGCCTGCTCGGTCAGCGCGTGACACGACGTGGCCCGATCGGTCAGCGCGTGGCACGACGGAGCCGGGCGAGCTGCCGGGTCACGGCGGGCTCCCGTGCCGCGAGCGCGCGCCCGACGTCCCGGAACTGCCGGGCCCGGTGCAGCTGGGCTCGCCAGTCGGTGCCGGTGGCACGGTGCGCCAGGGGGACCTCGACCTCGGTCACCTTGAACCCCTTGTGCAGGAGGTCGACCGTGAGGCCGGTCTCGACCCCGAATCCGGGGGCGAGGGGCAGGGCCGCCTCGAACGCCTCGCGGGTGAGGCAGCGCTGGCCGTTCAGCGGCTGCGTGGCGGTCCAGCCGGTGAGGCGCTTGATGCCGTCGCGGGACAGCCGGACCACGAAGCCGTGGCCGCCGAGTTTCACCCGGTCGCTGAAGGCCGCGATGGACATGGCGGCGGACCCGGTGCGGACCGGCTCGATCAGCGGCCCGGCCTGGCGCGCCGTGTCGCCCAGGTCGGCGTCGAGGAACAGCAGGTGCCGGGGGACGTCGCCGTCGAGCAGGCGCACCGCGGCGGCGCCCGTCTCCATCGCGGCGCCCTTGCCGCGGTTGCGCGAGTGCCGTACGACCTTCGCGCCCGCGCCCTCGGCGAGCCGTCCGGTGGCGTCGGTGGACCCGTCGTCGACCACGACCACGAGGTCGACGCCGGGCAGCGACGCCGCCGCCTCCACCGTCGAGGCGATCCGGTCCTGCTCGTCCTTGGCCGCGATGATGACGGCCGTGTCCGCCTGCATGAAGGCGATGGTAGTGGCGGTCAGGTGCCTTCGAGGGCCGGTAGGGCATCGTGCACGGAGAACACCGTGTCGAGGCCCGTGACCTGAAGGATGCGGCGGACGGCCGGACGCGGCGACGCGAGCTCGAGCGAGCCCCCGTGCTCACGGAGTCGTTTCATGGCCGAGAGCAGGACGTTCATCCCTGTCGAGTCACAGAACTCGACCCCGCTCAGGTCCACCACGACCCGGCCGGCGCCGTCGCGAACGAGCGAGGCCAGCTCGGCTTGCAATCTTGGCGCCGTATAGAGATCGACCTCGCCGTAGACGGATACGACGGCGTGACCCCCCTGAGACGCGGTCGAGACCTTTAGCTCCACGAGCCGCACACTAGCGCTCTCGGAGCGGGTGAACCAGAGCCGAACGAGATTAGGGAACGGCCGTTGCCAGTCGGTGGGATGCGCTTTGCCGACGAGCCGACGACTTCTGCGGCTTACGAGCGAAATATCCGGCAATTCAGGTGCCAAAGCTGCGTCGGGGAGATCTTCTCAATTCTCGGCGTCGAAGTGCGTGAATCCACCCACCGGCGCGTCGCCGGTGCGAGAAGCTGGGACGATGACGAGCGAGAGACCCGGCGACCCGGGGCGCCACCGGGTTCGCGAGCGGCTGGAAACCATTCGCGATCGTTCGGAAAAATCCAGTTCATGGCGGTCTATTACGCAATATGTCTCGCGCCTGGTGAACCGCGAGGGCTACGTTCCGGTCAAGGCCCGGCTGGCCCGGGAGGACATTGTTTTCCTCGCCTCCGCCCGCGACGACGTCACCGCCTTCTGCGAGATGACCCTGCGCATCATCGACCTGCACCGGCCGCAGGACTCCGGAGGCATCACCAGCGACGTCGCCAACCCGCTTCGCCGGTGTCGCGCCTGCATGTGGCGCTGGCCCTGCCCGACGTTCCGCGCCGTCCGGGACATGGTCGACCGGCCACCGGGGGCCTGACGCGGCCGCGATCATTTCGTTATTCTTCGTCCCCAACCAACCGTGATCTTGAAGCATCTACCGATGCATGACGAAAACGATGCCCAAGGCGATGGGGCTTACCGCCGCCATCGGCCTGTCCGCACTGGTCCTCACCGGATGCGGTTCCAAGAAGGATTCCTCCGACGCGCAGCCGAGCGCGAGCGCGCCGGGAGCTTCCAGTTCCGCCGGAGCCGGAAGCCCGTCGAAATCGAGCGGTAAATCCACCGGGAAGTCCGGCGGAACCGGAAAGGGCCAGGCCTCCGGCAAGGGCGCGACCGTGCTGCCGGTGACGTCGTCGGTCCGCTCCGCTCTGGTCGACGCCTACCTGATGAATGCGATGAAGAAACACCCGAAGGAGAAAACGTCCGACGTCGTCGGCCCGTCGGAAACGCACTACGGAAAGGCCGGGGGCGTGTATTACGCCATCGGCGAGATCTCACTCAAGAACGATCCGGCGACCAAGCAGGACGGCCCGTTCGTCTGGAAGAGCCCGAACGGAACCGACTGGAGTTACGAGGGCGACACCGGAGGCTCCCCCTGCGGCAAGGTGCCGGCCGCGCTCGTGAAGGCGTGGGGCAAGTCCTGCGGATGACCGACCCGCGGGCACCCGCCGGGCCCGCGATCCCCGGCGTACGGGCTCGCTGAACGCGTCGGGCCGCCACCTCCGGACAGGAGGCGGCCCGGTGACGACAGGAGCGGACGGACGCCTGGTGGAGCAAGTTATCCACAGGCTGTGCGTTCCGACATCCACGGCGCCCACAGCGCTTGAAAACCGGCTTTGACCAGCGACGAAGCGTCGCGATTTCCGAGTTCCCCAGCGCACGTCGCGATTTTGTCCACGGGTTGTCCACCGGTTGTCCACAGCCGGCACCGACAGATGGCGGCACGCGACGCGACGGCGATCATGACCGGGATCGGCCTGAAATGCACTGTCTCCGCGTCCCAACCGCGTACGCTCGCCTCATGGGGCGTGCGATTCTCACCATCATCGGGATACTGCTGGCGATCTGGCTGTTGTTCACGGTCCTCGGAATGCTCATCTCCGCATTGAAGTTCTTGCTCTGGCTCGGCGTTCTCGCGGTCATCGGCGCCGTGATCGTCACGGTGATCAGCAAAATGGCGAAGAGCAGATAGCGGGTCTTGTGTCGTCGTATGGATGGCACGGATGATTCGGCCATGAGCCTCACGGGCATCCTTCGCGACCGGGCAAGCGAACACCCAGACGAGACCGCCTTCAGCTACGAAGGCGTCCGCGTCACGTACCGGGAATTCGACCGGCGTGCGGACCAGGTCGCGGAGTCCCTCCGGGCGTCCGGCGTACGCCCCGGCGACCGGGTCGCCGTGCTCGACAAGAACTCACTGGCCTACGCCGAGCTGCTGTTCGGCGCGGCGCGGGCCGGAGCCGTGCAGGTTCCCATCAATTACCGGCTGTCCGCCGATGAGATCGCCTACATCGTCGACAACGCGCAGGCCCCGGTGCTCGTCGTCGGGCCGGAATTCGTTCCGGTGCTGGACGCCATCGCCGGCCGCCTGCGCCACACCGAGCACCTGATCGTCATCGGTGGCACCGATCACGGCTACACGGACTACGGTGCGTGGACCGACCGGGACGCCGGGCCCCGCGACGAGTCCGGCGAGGTGTTCGTCCAGCTGTACTCCTCGGGCACCACCGGCCGGCCCAAAGGGGTCATGCTGACCCACGAGAACTTCCTGGCCGGGCTACGGACGAGCGAGGAGCTCTGGGACATCCGCCCGGACAGCGTGCTGATGGTCGCGATGCCGATCTATCACATCGCCGGGTGCGCCCTCGCGGTCATCGGGATCTACGCCGGCATCCCCGCCGTGATCGTGCGGGAGCCCGATCCGATCGGGATCGCGCGATCCATCGAGGAGCACAAGGTCACCCACGTCTTCCTCGTCCCGGTGCTCCTGCTGTTCATGCAGCAGCTGCCGCAGGTTCGGGAGGCGGACCTGTCCAGCCTCCGTCTCGTCATCTACGGGGCCTCGCCGATCAGCGAGGACGTGCTGCGCGGTGCGCTGGAGATGCTGCCTTCGTGCGACTTCATGCAGGTGTACGGCATGACGGAGACGACGGGGGCCGTCACCCACCTGCCCCCGGCCGACCACGTGCCCGACAGTCCGCGGCTGCGCAGCGCGGGCATCGCCAACCCCGGCACCGAGCTGAAGATCGTCGACCCGGCGACCGGCGAGCCGCTGCCACCCGGACGGGTCGGCGAGATCGTCTGCCGGACCGCGCAGAACATGAAGGGCTACTGGTCGCTGGACGAGGCCACCCGGGACGTCATGCTCCCCGGCGGCTGGCTGCGCACCGGCGACGCCGGCTACCTCGACGAGGACGGCTACCTCTACATCCACGACCGCGTGAAGGACATGATCATCTCAGGTGGGGAGAACATCTACCCCGCCGAGGTGGAGAACGTCCTGATGAGCCACCCCGCCGTGACCGACTGCGCGGTCATCGGCGTGCCGGACGACAAGTGGGGTGAGACGCCGAAGGCCTTCGTCGTCCGCGACGCCGAGATCGGCGAGCGCGAGCTGATCGACTTCTGCCGGAGCAGGCTGGCCCATTTCAAGTGCCCGACCTCCGTGGAATGGTCGGAGGCCATCCCCCGCAACCCGACCGGCAAGGTGCTCAAGCGCGAGCTTCGCAAGCCGTACTGGGAGCATGAGAGCCGTGCGGTTCGTTGACACAGCCTGAGCCGAGCGGAGGGAGCCGGACCCGCCAGAGCAGCCGCCGCCCGAGCCGCGCACGCAGGGGGAGATCATGAATCCGTTCCCGCCCGGTCCGCCACCGATCCCGCCCGGGCAGTCGCCGGGTTTCCCGGGGCAGCCGGTAGGGGCGCCCCTACCGCCCGAGCAGCTCCGCGCGATCCTGGGCAACGCGGTCATGCGGCAGGCCTCGTTCGGATGGCGCGTCCAGGCGCAGTCCGACACCCAGGCGGTGCTGGTCAGCGGCGGCCAGGTGAACCACGTCCTGCACCTGCTCATCACGCTGCTGCTGTGCGGCCTGTGGCTGCCCGTCTGGGTGATCCTCGCCATCACCGGGACCGAGAAGCGCCTGGTCATCGCGGTCGACCCGTACGGCGTCCTGCTGTTCAACGGCCGTCCGATGCCGCCGATCGGGCCCCCCGGCCCCCCGATCCGCCCGGTCGGCCCGGTCGGGCCTCCGCCCGCCAACCTCAACGCCCAGGCCGTCGCGGCCGCCAACCTCCGGCGTGAGCTGCGATACAAGGCCCGCGAGCAGGCCGCCGCCGACATCGTCCTCGCCCGGGAGCTGCGGATCGGCCGTCCTGACCTGCCCCGCCAGTACGACGACGGCGGGCTCGTCGACGTCAACCACGTGCCCGCGCAGGTCCTCACGATGTTCTCCGGAGTGACGCCGGAGTTGGCCGAGCACATCGCGACCGTCCGCGACCACGTCGGCGGATTCTCTTCGGCGGAGGAGCTCGCGGCAACCGCCGACCTGCACCCCGACCTCCTGCCCGAGATCGCGGAGTACGCCGTCTTCCTGCCCTGATCCGGCATGTGATCCAGGTCACGGGAACCGGCCAGGGCCGGCCGGACAGTCCTGTGCCGTGGAGATGAATATGCGCGCCCGGGTACGGGCCGGGGATCCGGACGCGTTCCGAGAACTGTTCGACGAACACGTGCGCTCGGTCTACAACCACGCCTTCCGCCTGACGGGGAACTGGTCGACGGCGGAGGAGGTCGTCTCGCTGACCTTCCTCGACGCCTGGCGGTTCCGCGACCGGGTCGACGCCGACGGTGGCTCACTGCGCCCCTGGCTCCTCGGCATCGCCACCAACGTCGCGCGGAACGTGCGCCGCGCCGCCCGGCGGTACGACGGCGCGCTGGCACGGCTTCCCGGGCAGGACGCGGTCCCGGACTTCGCCGAGGAGGTCACGAGCCGCATCGACGACCGAGAACGTCTCGACCTCGTTCGTACGGCTCTGGCCGCGCTACGGAAGCCCGAGCGGGAGGTGCTGGCGCTCTGTGTGTGGTCCGGGCTCGACTACGGCGAGGCGGCCGAGGCGCTCGGCATCCCGGTCGGCACCGTACGTTCCCGGCTGTCGAGGGCACGCAAGAAGCTGCACAAACTCGTCGCCGCCGGAAGGCTTCGGCCGCCCGACGGAGATCGGGAACCGCACACCGGCCACGGACAGGGAGAAGGTGACCGCGAGATCGCGGTCCGGTCCGCTCAGGAGAAAGCCCGATGAACACCACCCCGACTCAGCCCGGCCGCGACGATCGCGAGGAGCTGGCCCGGTTGCTTCCGCCGTCGGCGGAACGGGACCTGCCGAGCGGCCGTCACCGACGAATCCAGGAGTTCGTGATGAGCCAGATCCACCAGGACCTCCGCTCGGCCGAGCAGGCCCCGCGCCGTCGCTCGCCGAAGCGCCGCCCTGTCATCCTCGGAGCGGCACTGACCGCCGTCGCCGGCGCGACCGCCGCCGCCGTGGTCATCGGCACCGCAGGCTCCGGGAAGTCCACCCCGACCGCGACCCACGCGAGCGGCTCGGTCTCCCACCCGGCCGTGGCGCTATCCGGCAAGCAGGTCCTGCTCGCGGCGGCGACCACCGCCGAGCACGCCCCCGCCGGATCCGGCACGTACTGGCACGTCAGGACGTACTACACCAAGACGGACAGCAGCGGCACCGGCGGCTCAGTGATCGAGACGTGGACCCGGCGCGACGGCAAGTCCTGGGCCAGGTCGGGCGCACCGAACAGTCCGATCGTGGTCAACGGGGCCAAGCACGGGTTCTGGAACAACGGCTTCGGCGTGAACGACATCATGCTGAGCTTCCAGCAGATCCAGCGGCTGCCGGCCGATCCGAACGCGCTCAGAACCTACATCACCCGGAACAGCAGGGAGATGAAGGCCGTCGGCCATGGAATGACCAAGGATGAAGTCATCAGCGCGGGGCTGGGCAGCCTGCTCAAGATGACGCCGGCTCCGCCGGCGGTCCGCGCCGCCGCGTTCCGTGCCCTCGCCGCACTTCCGGAGGTACAGAACCTCGGTCCGGTGAAGGGCGGCGTGGGTCTGAAGATCCGCTACAGCGACGGCTGGGGGAGGCTGGTCCTCGATCCGGCGACCTCGCAGCTGAAGAGCGCCGGCTTCGGCGACTCCGACAAGAAGATGAGCGGCACGGAGCAGACCAACGCCGGGTGGACCAATGAGGCGCCCCGGTAGATCGTCCCGGTAGTCGGTTGAGACGCGAGGCTCGGGCATCGCCTGGGCCTCGCGTCTCGCGTCCCTCACGTCACCCCTGTCCCGTTGCGGAGACTTTGGCCGGTTCAGGGTGATCTGAAAAGGTCAGCGGCGGAATATCCGGTTAAGCTCCTCATGTGACTCATGCGCATCGCGTCGACAGCGAGGTCGGTCGCCTCCGCACGGTCCTTCTGCACCGACCGGGCCCAGAGCTCAAGCGACTCACCCCCCGCAACAACGATCAACTGCTCTTCGACGGCATCCCCTGGGTCGGCCGGGCCCAGCAGGAGCACGACGCCTTCGCGCAGGCCCTGCGCGACCACGACGTCGAAGTCCTCTACCTCACCGAGCTGCTCCAGGAGACGCTGGAGTACCAGAACGCGCGCGACGAGGCGATCGCCGACGTCCTCCGCGACCAGCGACTCGGCGACCAGCTCCGCGTCCTCCTAGAGAGCCACCTGGCGGAGCTGACCACCGAGGACCTCACCCAGGTGCTCGTGGCCGGGCTCGCCCATGAGGAGCTGAAGACCGGACGGGGCCTGGTGTACCGGCTCATGGACCGGCACGACTTCGTCATCGACCCACTGCCGAACGTCCTGTTCACCCGCGACTCGAGCGTGTGGGTCGGCGACCAGGTCGCGGTGACGAGCCTCGCGATGCGGGCGCGCAGCCGTGAGACCGCCCTCACCCGGGTGATCTACCGGTACCACCCGCGGTTCGAGGGCACGAAGCAGCTGTACGCCCCGGGGCTGGAGCACATCGAGGGCGGCGACGTCCTCCTGCTCGCCCCCGGCGTGCTCGCGATCGGCACCGGCGAGCGTACGACCCCGGCCGGGGTGGAGCGGATCGCCCGCCGCGCGTTCGACGCCGGTCTCGCGCACACGGTCCTGGCGGTGCCGATCGCGCAGGAGCGCGCGACGATGCACCTCGACACCATCTGCACGATGGTCGACGTCGACAAGGTCGTGATGTACCCGGCCGTGGCCTACTCCCTGGTCGCCTACACGGTGACCAAGGGCGACGACGACCTGCGCGTCTCGCAGGCCCGGCCGTTCCTGGAGGCCGCGGCCGAGGCGATGGGCATCGACCGGCTCCGGGTGATCGACACCGGTCTCGACCCCGTGACCGCCGAACGCGAGCAGTGGGACGACGGCAACAACACCCTCGCGATCGGCCCGCGCCTGGCGGTCGCGTACGAGCGCAACGTCGAGACCAACGCGCGCCTGGAGGCGGCGGGCATCGAGGTCATCCGGATCCAGGGCAGCGAGCTGGGCAGCGGCCGGGGCGGCCCGCGCTGCATGTCCTGCCCGATCCTCCGCGACCCGGTGTAGGCCGATCGCGCCGTCCGAGGAGCGCGCCCGGCGCTACTGCCCGGCGTGTTCCTCGAGGGTGCGCTTCAGCTGCCGTTCGTAGAGCTCGCGGGAGCGGCGCAGGAAGCCGGCCAGGACTTCGAGGTCGGCGTCGCCGTACTCCCGCATGAGGGCGTCGCCTTCGGTGGCGAACGGGCCGTACAGCCGCCATGCCTTCTCGCGGGCGGTATCGGTGATCGTGACCAGCACCTTGCGCCGGTCGCCGGGGTCGGGCGACCGGGTCGCGTAGCCGAGGCGCTCCAGCCGGTCGAGCATCGCCGTGACGCTGCCGGTGGTCAGGCCGAGCTCGGGTCCGATGCGGCCGGGGGTCAGCGCGCCGTGCCGCATGAGGAGTTCGAGGCAGCGCAGGTCCGTCCGGTTGACGCCGAGGACCCGTGCGGCGGCGTCGTCATAGGCGTCGACGGCCGCCTGCATCGCCTGCATCTCCTCGCCGACGGCCCGCCGGAGATCATCACTGGGTTCGCTCGACATCCAAGCCCTCAATTCGTCTTGAACGCCAAGATACATGGTGAACGAGAGAGCACGGCGAACGGCGCCTCTCCCGGGAAGGGGCGCCTCGTCGCCGCGTAACACTCAGAAGGAGGGGTCGAAGGCGATCTTCATCGGGTGGATCCCGGGCAGGTGGTGGCCGTTGGCCGACTGGGTGGCGCGGAGGCTGGCCCAGACGGTGGTGCCGTCGTCCTCATGGGAGACGCCCCAGCCCTCCGAGAGCGTCTCGACGATGCTGAGCCCGCGGCCACCGAGCGAGGATAGGGCGGCGCGCGTCCGCCGCGGCTCGGTCATCGAGCCGCCGTCGCTGACGGCCAGTTGGATGAGGTCACCGTCACGGCTCCAGGACACGCGAATCTCCCCGGACGGTAGAGGGCGTGCGTGACGCAGCGCGTTGCTGATGAGCTCGCTGATGATGACGGCCGCGTCGTCCGCGACCTCCTCGTACACACCGGACGCGAGCAGGTCGGCGCACAGGCGCTTTCGCACGCCCGAGACGCTGGACGGCGCATGTGGCAGGAACACGACGCTCGACACCCTCACCTCCCCGGGCACTGGCTCCCGGATACTCCCCGTTACGTGGTCACCCCGGTTACAACCGAAATGCCCGCTTAAAAAACCTGGAAACCGCGCCACAGGAATCTGTTACCAACACCACGTGTAACTGTGACCTCCGCCACGCTGCGAAGATCAGCCCATTTGAGCGGTATGCACCAGTATGACCTGTCACACAGAGTTACCAAATCGGGGGAGGGTGAACCGCATGCAGGTGCCTCCCAGCCCGTCCGCACGCGGGTGTGCGGAGACCTCGCCGTGCTGCGCACGGGCCAGCCGGCGCACGATGTACAGCCCGAGTCCGAGGCCCCCGAAACGACGGCGGTCCCCCGCCTCGCCCTGGACGAAACGCTCGAAGACGCGCTCACGGTCACCGGCGGCGATCCCGATCCCGTCGTCCTCCACCGCCACCACGATGGCGTCGCCGTCGACGCCCGCACGGACCGTGATCACGCCGCCCTCCGGTGAGTACTTCACCGCGTTCTCCAGCAGCTGCCCGACGATGATGTCCGTCGCCATCGAGTCGCCGAGAGCCGACGGCAGGTCCTCGGCGATCTCCAGCTCGACCAGGTGACGCTCGGACACGCCGCGGAAGCCGTACGCCGCGCCGCGCAGCAGCCGCCCCAGGTCGAACGGCTCGCTCGTGACGCTCAGCCCGTTCGGCACCGCGCGGGAGTACAGCAGGTTGTCGACGAGACGGCCGAGGGCGTCCGCGCGGTCGGCGATCGTCGCGACCGCGCGCCGCCGGTCGGCCTCGTCGAGCTTCTCCCACCGGTCGACCAGCGTCTTGGCGAACCCCTGCACGACCGTGATCGGCGTGCGCAGCTCGTGGCTGGTCATGGACAGGAAGAGGTCCTTGGCCGCTTCGAGGGACTTGGCCTCGGTGACGTCACGGAAGTCCACGACCACCTCGTCGTGGCCCTCGATCTCGGTGTGCAGGACGTTCAGCCAGGTGCCGGACTCCAGCTGAATCGTCGACTCTCCGCCCGGAGCCGGCAGCGCGAACGGCAGCGGCCGGCCGATGACCTCCTCGGCGGCGAGGCCGGTGATCGCGTGCGCCGCGGGATTCCACCGCTGGACGACGCCGTCGCGGTCGAGCACCGCGATGCCGTCCGCGCTGGCCTCGATCACCGCCCGCTCGTGCCTGCGCTGCCGGACCACCTCGGCGTAGTTCATGGCGTTGCCGAGGACGACGCCGGCGTGCCCGGCGAACAGCTCGAGGAGCTCCAGCTCGATGTGGCCCGCCTTGCGCCGGGAGAACAGGGCGTACAACGCGCCGTACGGGCTGCCCTGGACGTTCGAGATGCCGACGGCGATCGTGTGCAGGCCATCGAGCTCGGACCAGATCAGGTCACTGAGGCTGCGTGTGTCGGCCGTGGCCAGCATGACCGTACGGCCGGAGCGCAGCAGCTCGCCGACGAGGCTGGAGCGGAGGTCGGCGGTCGCCCCGCGCAGCCGCCGGGGCAGCCCGGTCATGCTGACCAGCCGGAGGGTGTTGGTGGCCTGCTCGATGACGACGAAGCCGGCGGCGTCCGCGCCGGTGAGCTCGATGAGACCCGACGTGACGCGGTCGAGGACCGCCGGGAGCTCCAGCTCGGTGTTGAGGTCGGCCACCACGTCGTTGAGCCGCCGCACGAGACGGATGCGCTCGGCGGTCTGGTGCTGAACGGCCTCGTCCTCCCGCACCGGGCGGTAGAGGCCGACCCAGCCGAGGAACTCACCGTCCTCGCCGCGCATGGCGCTGGCGACCGCCCGGGTGTCGATCAGTCGGCCGTCGCGGTGCAGCCGCCGGGTGAGGAACGAGATGTGGCCGCCCTCGCGGACCCGTTCGAGCACGGCGCGGTGCTCCGCGGTGTGCTCCTCGGGGACGATGCGCATCGGCCGGCCCAGCACTTCCTCCGCCGTCCAGCCGAACATCCGCTCGGCGGCAGGGTTCCACAGCTGGACGGTCTGGTCGGCCCCCAACGCGATCATCGCGTCGGCGGAGGAGGCCACCGCCGCCCGCATCATCGCGTCAGACGAGCTCACGCGGCCCATAGTGCCACCCGCGCCGCGTCCCTATGCGAAGGTCAGCACCAATCCACACTTGCGGCATCGTTTCTGGTTGGGCGCCGTCTGCACCCAGTCGTGATCACACTGCGCCATCGTGATCGCCTCCCGCCACTCCGTATCCCCATCATGACGGGCGCGACGACGCCGTGACGTGCGATTGGGGCTCTTCTTCCCCAACCAACCAACCCCGACCGACCTCCCGGTCATCGGCGAATGAGGCCGATGGCGCCGGTGACCGCCGCCGCGACGGCGAAGGACAGGAGCGAGGCGCTCATCCAGTCCGCCGGAGTGAAGTGCAGCGTGCTCTGCACGTGCGTCCACATCCGCGACCACCATCCGACCTGACCGGGGTTGATGAGCTGGTACGTCGCGATGCCCGCCGCCCACGCGACGACCATCCCCCAGCGGGCGGGCGCCCGGCCGGAGACGTCCCAGCCACGCCGTCCGGTGAAGCAGAAGAAGTCCACGGCCAGCACGCCGAGCATCGGTACGAACACCGACCCGATCAGCGTGAGGAAGCCCGAGTAGTTGTTCATGTTCAGGACGAGGGCGAGCAGCGTCGTCAGGGCGCCCAGCGCGATGGTGAGCAGCCGCCGGTCCACGCGGGGCACGAGGTTCTGGATCGAAACCGCGGTCGAGTAGACGTTCGCGAACGACTGGTCGACCTCACGCAGGACGAACACGGCGAAGAACAGCGTGCCGAGGGCGACGTGCTGGAACGGGCCGAACACCTTGGACGAGTCGCCGGCGACCAGGGCGAGCGCCAGCAGGCCCAGGACGTACGCGACGACCTGCGTCAGCCCGTACGCCACGCTCGCGGCACCGAACGCCGCCCGCTCGGAGCGGGAGTGCCGCGTGTAGTCGGCCGCCATGGGCACCCAGGAGATGGAGACGGCCAGCGCGGCGTCCGCGCCGATCCAGAAGTGGCTCCACGACCCGTGGGTGAGGTTCGGCAGGGGCTGGCGGACGAGCTGCACGTAGAAGTAGGCGAGGGCCAGGACGACCGCCGCGGTGACGTACCGGCGCAGGACCCGGACGGAGCCGAGCGGCCAAATGGTCAGCACGGTCGTGATCACGCCGGCGACGATGACGTACGCCCAGTGCGGGCCGCCACCGAAGAGTTCCTTGGCCGCACCCGCGATCGTGACCAGCTCGAAGGTTCCCCAGCCGATCATCTGCAGGATGTTCATCACGGTGGGGATGTACGAGAGGCGCGTGCCGAACAGGCCGCGCAGCATCATCATCGCCGGGACGCCGGCGCGGGTGCCCGACACGGCCGCCAGCCCGAGCATGATCCCGCCGATCACGGTGCCGACGATCATTGCCACGATCCCGGCGACGATGGGCAGCCGGGGGTTGCCCTGGGCGTCCGGCGCGAGCACCGAGTAGGCGCCGGAGAAGGCGAGAAGGCTCACGCCCAGGTTGGCCCAGAAGGCGCTCTGGTCCCAGAAGCTGAGGACCTTGGGGGCGGGCTGGTCGAGGGTGTACGGGGCCTCGTTGTCGAGAGGACGTTCGTCGACGGCAGTGCTCAAGGCACACTCCCTACGCCGGCATTACCCGGTCAGGTTCGAGCGGTCGGCGGCACGTGCGTAGCCGCCCTCTCAGCCCGGTCGTCGCCCGAGCTCCCGCGAGGTCTGAACTTTTCCGCCGTTAATGTACCTCGTCAGGCGACGTATGGCTCGCTGCCCGATTCACTGACCATCGGACGGCCCGCCGCCACCCAGGCGTGCATGCCGCCCGAGACGTTCGCGGTCTTCCAGCCGGCGTTGTTGAACGCCATGACCACCGACGCCGACCGGGCCCCCGACCGGCAGATGACGAAGACGTCCTCGCCGGTGGGCACCTCGGACGCGCGGGCGCCGAGCTGGCTGAGGGGGATGTGGATCGCGCGAGGCGCGTGCCCGGCCTGCCATTCGTCCAGTTCGCGCACGTCCAGGAGGTATGCGTCGTCCGGAACCTTGGCGACCTCAACGGCGGGAACCTGGTCCCTGAAGGCATTCACAAGTCAACGGAACCACGAGCCGGCGCCCGGCGTCGAATCGTCATGAGGCAATCTCTAACCAGACTGGGACCAGCGGCCGTCGCCATCCCCGGCATCGCCGCCGCCCTGTTGCTGGGCGGTTGCGGCAGCGGGCAGGACAACGCGACGGTCAAGCCGAGCGGGCCGTCCACCCCTGGATCATCGGCGCCGGGGCGGGCGGGAAAGACCCGGCTGACCATCACCGTGCGCGACTCGCAGACGGCGCAGGCCAAGACGCGGACGCTCACCTGCGACCCTGTCGGCGGCGACCTGGCCAAGGCCAAGGAGGCGTGCGCTGCGCTCACCGCGGCGGGCGCGGCGGGCCAGGACCCGTTCGCCCCGACGCCGAAGAACGTGATGTGCACCCAGATCTACGGCGGCCCCGAGACCGCCACGGTCACGGGCACCTGGAACGGCAAGAAGGTCGACTCGACGTTCAGCCGCAAGAACGGCTGCGAGATCAAGCGGTGGGGCACCCTGGGCGTGCTGTTCGGTCCGCACCCGCCGGTCCGCTGAGCACGGACCTCCGACGCTCCGGCAGGGCCGCGGCCGTCCGCTGACACGGTCGACGTCGGCCCGCGAGGGCGGCGGCCACGCGCTGACGTACGGTCCGGCAGCCCGCTGAGGAGTCTGGGATCGTGGATCGGCAGGCGCATCGCCCGAGGCGGGCCGAGGGGGTGTTGTCAGGCGTGTTCATTGAGGTTGAACGATTTTCAGCTTCAATCAACCCCCTGACACGAGGTGCCCGGCTCCGGCGATGACGTGCTGCCGCTCGCCGCGCGCGGCCTACTTGAGCAGGCGGGACATCCGGCGGTCGGCCAGGGGCTTGCCGCCCGTCTGGCAGGTCGGGCAGTACTGCAGGGCGGAGTCCGCGAACGACACCTCTTTGATCGTGTCGCCGCACACCGGGCACTTCTGACCTGCCCGGCCGTGCACCCGCAGGCCCTCCTTCTTCTCGCCCTTGAGGTCCTTGGCCGCCAGGCCGCGGGAGCGCTCGACGGCATCGCCGAGCGTACGGACGATCGCGTCGTACAGCGTCGCGACGTCCTCGTCCGTGAAGCTCGCCGCCAGCTTGAACGGCGACATCCGCGCCACGTGCAGGACCTCGTCGGAGTAGGCGTTGCCGATGCCGGCGATCACGCTCTGGTCGCGCAGCAGTCCCTTGATCTGGGTGCGCCGGCCGTCGAGGATGCCCTTCAGCGTGTCCGCGGTGAAACCGTCGGCGAGCGGGTCCGGGCCGAGCGAGGCGACACCTGGGACCTCCGCGGCGTCGCGCACGACGTAGACCGCGAGCCGCTTCTGGGTGCCCGCCTCGGTCAGGTCGAACCCGGATCCGTCGTCGAGGTGCACCCGGAGGGCCAGCGGGCCCTTGCCCGGCCGGGGCGGCGCCGGCGGCAACGCGTCCTTCCAGCGCAGCCAGCCCGCGCGAGACAGGTGGAAGACCAGGTGCAGGCCGTCGACGTCCAGGTCGATGAACTTACCGTGGCGTGCGACCCCGGTGACGGTCAGGCCGTTCAGCGCGGTGATCGGCGGATCGTACGTCTTCAACGACGAGATGGCGGCCACGTCGATCCGCGCGATCGCCCGCCCGACGGCGTGCTCGCGCAGGAAGGCGGCGAGGGACTCCACCTCCGGCAGCTCCGGCATGGTCCCAGGGTACGGCTCCGTCCACAGGCTGTGGACGATCGCCGCAAGGCCGCCCGGAGAACATCGCGGCCGGGCCGCTCGGGAGAACTGCGCCTCGATCGTCGGGCGGGACCTTCGGCCCTTGGCCGGGCGCGGCCCGCACGGCGATCCTGATAGGGGGAGTCCGGCGTGGCCATCACCGTCGCCCTGGGCGGCGACACGATGCTGGGACGCGGGGTCGCGGAGCGAATCGCCGCGTCGGGCCCGTACGGGCTGTTCGCCGACGAGGTGCGGCGGACGTTCCGCTCCGCCGACCTGTCGCTGATCAACCTCGAGTGCTGTATTTCCGCGCGCGGCCACCCCTGGCCGGCCCCCGGTAAACCGTTCCACTTCCGCGCCCCGCCGCGAGCCGTCGACACCCTCACAGACCTGGGGATCGACGGCGTGACGCTGGCCAACAACCACGCACTGGACTACGGCCACGAGGCTCTGACGGACACGCTCGCGCACCTGACCCACGCGGGCATCCGGGCCGTCGGCGCGGGACCCGACCTGCCGCGGGCGCGCGAACCCGCCCTCTTCCACCTCGGGGACGCCCGCGTGGCCGTCCTCGGCGTCACCGACCATCCGTCCGACTTCGCCGCCGGCGACCGCCCCGGGGTCGCGTACGCCGACCTGCGCCGCGAGGTCCCGGCCTGGCTCACCGACCGGATCCACGCGCTGGCCGCCGACGGGGTCCTCGTGCTCGTGCTGGCGCACTGGGGCCCGAACATGACCACCGAGCCCCTTCGCTACGTACGGACGGCGGCGCGGGCGCTGGTCGACGCCGGGGCGACGCTGGTCGCCGGGCACTCCGCGCATGTCTTCCACGGCGTGGGCGGCCGCGTCCTGTACGACCTCGGCGACCTCATCGACGACTACGCCGTGGACCCGGTATTGCGGAACGATCTGGGTCTCATGTTCCACGTGAAACTGGAGGGGCGTCGGATCGCCCGGCTGACCGCCGTCCCGCTGACGCTCGAGTACGCCCGTACCCGTCTCGCCACCGGTGCCGACCACGCCTGGATCCACAAGCGGTTCGCCGCCGCCTGCGCGGCGTTCGGCACCACCGTCACCGAGGAGGAGGACGGACGGCTCGCCGTGGCAGGCCCCGTACCGGATGAATGGCCGGAGGGCCGCCCCACGGCGCCGCCATCAACGCCGTGAGCTCCGTCGATCCGGCCCCTCGCTTTGACGATGCCTTCACCATGACCGAAACTGTTGTTAGGGGCCACCGTAAAGAGCTGGGAGCGGCAACGGGCGGAGGTGGCCATGTCGTTCACGGAAATCACCAAGGTGCTGGGCAGGCACACCTGGTGGCCGAACGTATCTCCTGACGGGGCGGGGCCGAACGCGGGGCCGCCGGATCTCCGGACGCCGACGGTCACCGCCGATGACGGCGTCCGGCTGCACGTCGAGGTACAGGAGGCCGCCGAGGCCAGGGTGACCGTCGTCTTCTGCCACGGGTTCCTGCTCAACTCCACCAGCTGGCACGTCCAGCGGGACGCGCTGGCCGGCCGGGCCCGCGCCGTGCTCTGGGACCTCCGCGGGCACGGCCGATCCGGCTGGGGGGATCCGCCGAACGCCACCATCGACCAACTGGGCCGCGATCTGTACTCGGTGCTCGAGGCGGCCGCACGGGAGGGGCCGGTCGTCCTGGTCGGCCACTCGATGGGCGGCATGGCGATCCTGGGGCTCGCCGAGGCGCACCCGGAGCTGTTCGGCGAGCGGATCGTCGGCGTGCTCCTCGCCGCGACCTCCTCCGGCGGCCTGTCCTCCGTGACGATCGGGTTGCCGGAGCGCACGGCCCGTGTGCTGCACCGCATGGTCCCCGTCACACTGGGCACGCTCCGCCACCAGGCCCGGCTGGTGGACGCCGCCCGGCGGCCGCTCGGCGGGATGTCCTTCCTCCTGACCCGGTCGTACCTCTTCGGCGCCCGCGTGTCGAAGGAGGTCGCCGAGGTCACCACCCGGCTGATGGCCTCCGTCCCCATCGAGGTGATCGCCGACTTCTACAAGGAGCTCATCGCGTACGACAAGCGGGCCGCGCTGCCCGCGCTCGGGCGCGTGCCCGTGCTCGTCATGGTCGGCGACCGGGACCTGATCACGCCCGTACGGCACGCCGAGGCCCTCGTCGCGGAGATCCCCGGCGCCGAGCTCGCGGTGATCCCCGGCGCCGGGCACCTGCTGACCCTCGAACGCGCCGCCGACGTCAACGGGCACCTGTGGGCCCTCCTCCGGCGCGCCACCGGCATCGAACCGCCCGCCGAGCCCACCGTCGTCAATGGCCAGGATCCGGCCCCGCACCTCCGTCCTGAGCGCAGCCCCCTGCCCGGAGGGCGCGCCGCACGCCGGGAGAAGGGCCGCCGGAGGAGCTGATCCGTCCCGTACGCGACGCTCGGGGAAGCGGCGTCACCGGCCGCGGCAACAACAGGTGACATCCCCCACCCGAGAGGGTCGCATGACCGAGACGAGAAGCCCGTGAGCGCCGAGACGGACGCCGAGGTGATCGAGGCCTCGCTGCGCGAACCGGAGCGGTTCGCGGCCCTGTACGACCGGCATCACGCGACGATCCACCGGTACCTCGCCCGGCGGCTCGGCCGCGACGAGGCCGACGATCTGATGGCCGAGACGTTCCTGATCGCCTTCCGGCAGCGGGCCCGCTACGACCCGGCGTTCTCGAACGCCCGGCCCTGGCTCTACGGCATCGCCACCCACCTGGTCGGACGGCACCACCGGGCGGAGGACCGCTTCTGGCGGCTCATCGCCAAGACCGGCGTCGACCCGGCGGTCGAGTCCCCCAGCGAGCGCGTCACCGAGCGCGTCAGCGCGCAGGGCATGCGCCGCGAACTCGCGGCGGCGCTCGCCAGGCTGCCGCGCGGGCAGCGCGACGTCCTGCTGCTCACCGCCGCCGGCGGCCTGTCCGCCGACGAGATCGCCTCCGCCCTCGGCATCGCCAAGGGCACCGTCCACTCCCGGCTCAATCGGGCCCGGAAGAAGACCCGCGACGCGCTCGGCGGCACCGACCCCCGAATCGTCGGCGAAGGAGTTCACCCATGAACGAGCTCGAGCGCATGTGCGCCGAAGTCCCGCCGCCCGCCCCCACCGCGGTGATCGAAGGCCGCCGCCGCCTCCTCGCCGCCGCCCAGGGCGTCCCGGCGACGAGGCCGTCGCGCCGGCCGTTCCGGATGCCCCGTACGGGTGTCCGGCTGGTCATCGTCGGCGCCCTCGCGGTCACGATCGCCGCCAGCGTCACGATCGCGCAGAACGTCGGCGGCACCGATGGTCACGGCCATCCGCGCCCGGTGATCCCCATCATCCCCGCCGGCCCGGTGGCCAACGCCGAGGACCTGCTGAAGCGCGCGGCCAGCGCCGCGGACTCCCGGCCGTTCGCGCCCCGCCCGGACCAATGGATCTACGTGGAGTCCCACCAGCGCTTTCCCGCGATCGGAACCCACGTGAACACCCCGAAGACGCCGCTCGTGAAGTTCGTCGAGCGCACGTGGTGGCGTGCCGACGGCACACAGATCGCCCGGACGCAGGAGGGCCAGTACGGCGACGGGAAGCTCCGGATCGAGAACGGCAATCAGCTCTGGAAGCACAACTATCCGCTGCTCGCCGCCCTGCCGACGGACCCGGCCGCCCTCGACGCCTACGTCGCCTCCCACGAGTTCATCGGCGGTATGAAGCCGAGGAACGCGAAGGAGCGGGCGGCCGCGCTCTACGGCCAGTACTGCGCGATCCTGCGGAACGGCGTGGCACCGCCCAAGGTCGTGGCGGCGATCTACCGAGCGATCGCCCGCATCTCCGGTGTCACTCTGCGAAAGAACACCGTCGACCTGGAGGGACGCCCGGCCATCGCGGTGGGACGCGTCGAGAATGGCTACCTGTTCGTGGAAATCTTGATCGATCCCAAGACGTACGCGTATCTGGGCGAGCGCGACATCGCCGTCAAGGACCACGCGTCCACGGCCCTGGACGGCAGGTCGACGATCAAGAAGGGCGCCATCATCAACCTCGAGACGCACGCCACCCCGACGATCGTCGATCGGCCGGGCCAGCGCCCCTGACGCCTATGGCCTGAAGCAATGATCACCGATGCCCCGTACGGGCGAGGCGTCCGTACAGGGCATCGGTGCGTGGTCAACCGGAGACGAGTTTGACGATCGCCACCACGCCCACGCAGACGATCACGCCGCGCAGGATCGGCGTCGGGAGCCGGCGTCCCAGGCGCGCGCCCAGGTAGCCGCCGACCATCGACCCCAGCGCGACGAGCGCCACGGCCCACCAGTCGACCTTGGCGACCAGGATGTACAGCACGGCCGCCGTGGCGTTCACCAGCAGGGTGAGGGCGTTCTTGGCCGCGTTGATCCGTTGCAGGTGCTCGTCGAGGAAGATGCCGAGCAGGCCGACCAGCAGCACGCCCTGAGCCGCACCGAAGTAGCCGCCGTAGACGCCCCCGGCGAACACGCCCAGCAAGAGCCAGGGTCCGCCGTGCGCGCGCCGGGGCCGGTCGGACAGCCAGCGGCTGAGCTTGGGCTGGATGACGACCATGGCGCAGGACAGGCCGATCAGCACCGTGACGACGGTGGTGAACGCCTGCTCGGGCAGGTTCAGCAGCAGCAAGCCGCCGATCAGTGAACCCAGCACCGAGGCAGGGGCCAGCCGGGCGAGACGGCCGCGCTGTCCCGCGAGCTCGGCGCGGTACCCCAGGACGCCGGTGACGCCGCCGGGGACCAGGCCGATGTTGTTCGAGACGTTCGCGGTGATGGGGGGTAGGCCGACGGCGAGCAGCGTCGGGAATGTGATCAATGATCCCGATCCGACGATCGCGTTGATCGTGCCGGCCGCGATCCCCGCCGCGAGCACGGCCGCCATCGCCCACGGCCGGGTGGACACCATGAACAGGGCGGCGCATCCCGCGACGGCGACGGTCAGGACGAGCCCCACGATGACTCGGCTGGGGGGAGATCTCATGGCTCGCGACTCTAGACCATATCTCGCATGACAAGACAGGCGTCTCACCTACCAAGACGCCAGATAGTGCGCATACGATCGCCGGGCACCGGCCGCTTGACTTTGACGCCGGTGTCAAGGGTTACCGTCGCGGACGGCCGTCGATCAGGGAGGGTCGATGCGGATCGGTGAGCTGGCCGAGCGGGCCGGGGTGAGCACGCGCGCGCTCCGCTACTACGAGCAGCAGGGACTGCTCCCCGCGCGCCGTGCCGCGAACGGCTACCGGGAGTACGACGAGTCGGACCTCCGCCTGGTGGTGGAGATCCGCTCGCTGCTGATGGCGGGTTTCACCCTGGAGGACGCCCGGCCGTTCGTGGACTGCCTGCGGTCGGGCCAGTCGACGGGTTCCGCCTGCCCGGAGTCGGTCGCCGTCTACCGGCGCAAGCTCGCCGAGATCGACGCCGAGATCCGCGACCTGATCAGGCGGCGGATCGATGTGGCCGACCAACTGGCGCGGGCCTGCCCGGGCTGCGCCCTTTTCCCGGAGGGAACAAATGATCACGCTGACCAGCGAGAACTTCGACGAGCACGTGCTCCGCGGCGAGACGCCGATACTGGTCGACTTCTGGGCGGAGTGGTGCCCTCCGTGCAAGATGATCGCCCCGATCCTGGAGCAGATCGAGACGGAGTACGGTGACCGCCTCCGGATCGCCAAGATCAACGGTGACGAGAACCCGGAGATCGTGGAGCGGTACGGCGTCATGGGCTTCCCCACGCTGAACCTCTACCGCGACGGCCAGGTGGTCCAGCAGATCATGGGCGCCCGTTCCAAGCGCCGCCTCCTCGCCGACCTGGCCGGCCACATCTGAGGCTCCCGGTTCCACCTGGACCGTCCACGCGCTGTTCGGCGGCCGGCTCGACGCGGTGAGCGCGCGGTGAGTGGGCGGTGAGGGGTCCCCGCCACTGTTGCCCCATCGCCGGATCCACCGAGGACCGGCCACTGAGTGAGGAGCAGGGCGATGGGCATGCTGACGGGCAAGACGGCGCTGGTGACGGGTGGCTCGCGGGGGATCGGCCGGGCGGTCGCGCTGCGGCTGGCCGCCGAGGGCGCGCTGGTCGCCGTCCACTACGGCAACAACGACGCGGCGGCCAAGGAGACCGTGGCGCGGATCGAGGAGGCGGGCGGCCGGGCGTTCACCGTCCAGGCGCGGTTCGGCGACGACGGAGCGGTGGACCGCCTGTTCGAGGGCCTGACCGCGGGGCTGGCGGGACGCGGGCTGGACATCCTGGTCAACAACGCGGGCATCGGCCCGGTCAGCCCGATCGCGCAGGTCACCCCCGAAGAGCTCGACCGGTTGCTCACGATCAACGTCACCACGCCGTTCTTCGTGATCCAGCGCGCGCTGCCGCTGTTGAACGACGGCGGCCGCATCATCAACATGGGCTCGACGGCCAGCCGGTTCGCGGTCTCCATCCAGATCGGCTACACGATCAGCAAGGCGGCCCTGGAGTCGATGGCGCCGACGCTGGCCAACGAGCTGGGCCGGCGCGGCATCACCGTGAACACGGTCGCGCCCGGCGCGGTGCGGACCGACCTGACCGCGGGCTACACCTCGATCCCCGAGGTGGTCGCCGAGCTCGAGGCGATCACCGCGCTCGGGCGGCTCGGGGAGCCGGAGGACGTCGCCGACGTCGTCGGTTTCCTGGCGGGCCCGCAGGGGCGGTGGGTGACCGGCCAGACCGTCGACGTCTCGGGCGGCACCTACCTCGGCCCGATCGCCCCATGACCAGCGCCGACGGGAGGGCGGGCCGGTGCCCGCCCTCCTCGGAGTGATCCTCACCGGTGGATAATCACCGGCATGCGGTTCGGAATCCTCGGCGAGACCCGGGCATGGCGCGACGACGGAGCCGAGGTTCCGCTGGGTGGGCCGGCCCGCCGCGCGCTGCTGACCCTGCTGCTCGTACGCCCTGGTGAGGTCGTGTCGGCCGACCGGCTGGGCGACGAGATCGACCCGGACGGGGCACTGTCGGCACACGCGCTGCAGTCCCAGGTGTCCCGGCTCCGTACGGCCCTGGGCTCCGAGGCCGCGATCGAGCGGGCCGGGGCCGGCTACCGGATCGCGGTGCCACCGGACGACGTGGACGCCTGCCGTTTCGAGCGGCTGGCTCAGGACGGCCGGGCGGCGCTGCGCGACGGCGACGCCGAACGCGCGGTCACGCTGCTCCGCGACGCGCTGGAGCTGTGGCGGGGCCCCGCGCTGGCCGACATCGCTGAGGGCGAGACGGCGCAGGCCGCCGCCGTACGGCTCGAGGAGCAGCGGCTCGGGGCGCTCGAGGACCGGATCGAGGCCGAGCTGCGGCTCGGCGAGAACCGCGTCCCCGAGTTGCGCGAACTGGTCGGCCGCCACCCGCTCCGGGAACGGCCGGCGGCGCTGCTGATGCGGGCGCTGGCGGCCGAGGGCGGGCAGGCCGAGGCCCTCGTCGTGTTCGAGGCGACGAGACGGCGCCTGGCCGACGAACTGGGCGCCGACCCCTCGGCCGAACTGACCGCGCTGCACCGGGAACTGCTGAGCGCCGACCCATCGCCGTCGCCCGCCGCGCCGCCCGTCCCGCTGACGGCCTTCGTCGGCCGCGACGACGAGGTGGCCGAGATCGCCGACCTGCTGCGCGTTGCCCGGCTGGTCACGCTGATCGGCCCCGGCGGCGTCGGCAAGACCCGGCTGTCCGTCGAGGTCGCCGGTGACGTGGCCGACGAGGTCTGCTTCGTCGAGCTGGCGTCGCTGCGCGACGGCGCGGGGCTGCCGCAGGCGCTGCTGGGCGCGCTCGGCCTGCGTGAGAACGGGCTCCACCTGGGCAGCGGCGGGCAGACGCCGCTGGACCGGCTGATCACCGCACTGTCGGACCGTGTGCTCCTGCTCGTCCTGGACAACTGCGAGCACGTCGTCGACGCCGCCGCCGCGCTCGCGGCACGGCTGCTGGCGACCTGCCCGCGCCTGCGCGTCCTCGCGACGAGCCGCGAGCCGCTCGGCGTCATCGGCGAGCACCTCGTGCAGGTGCGGCCGCTCGACGCCCAGGCCGCCGCACGCCTCTTCACCGACCGCGCCCAGGCCGTCCAGCGCGGTTTCACCGCCGGCCCCGAGGTCGTACGGCGGATCTGCGCGGCCCTTGACGACCTGCCGCTGGCGATCGAGCTCGCGGCGGCCCGGCTACGGACGCTGCACATCGACGACCTCGCGGCACGGCTGGACGACCGGCTCGGTGTCGCCGCGCGCGGCAGCCGCGGAGTCGACGACCGGCATCGGACGCTGCGCGCGGTGGTCGCGTGGAGCTGGGACCTGCTCTCCGAGCCCGAGCAACGGGCGGCGCGCAGGTTCGCCGTCTTCGCCGGAGGCGCGACGGCCGAGTCCGCCGTACGCGTCTGCGACACCGACCTCGACACGCTGGAGTCGCTGCTCGACAAGTCGCTCCTGGAGTTCGCGGGCGGCCGCTACCGGATGCTGGAGACGATCCGCGCCTACGCCGCCGAGCGGCTCGACGCGACGCGCGATGGCGAGTCGGTACGGCGTGCGCACGCCCGGCATCTCCTGGACCTGGTGCGGACCGCCGATCCGCACCTGCGCCGGGCCGAACAGCTGGAGTGGCTGCCCGTCCTCGCGGCCGAGCACGGCGACCTCCTCGCGGCAGTGCGCTGGGCGGTCGAGACCGGGGATGGGGAGACGGCCCTCGACCTGATCGCCGCGGCCTCCCACTACCTGTGGATCCGCGGCGCGTCCGCGTCGATCGCGTCCCAGGCGACGGCGTTGCTCGACGCGATCGGCGACGCGCCCGCCGGTCGTGGCGAGGAGTACGTGATGTGCGTGCTGTCGGCGGCGTCCGGCGCGACCGGGCGTCCGGTCTGGCAGCGGCACCGCGCCCCGGCCGCGAAGGCCCTCACCGCCGCGTGGTCCGGCGCCGAGCCGGGCCGTTACCCGGTCGTCCTGCTCATGTGGATGATGCGGAACGCGGGCGATGGCGACGCCCACGGCGCGTTCGCGCTGGTGGCGTCCCAGGGCGAACGCTCCGACCCGTGGGTGCGGGCGGCCGCGCGGTACGTCTCCGGCTTCGGGCCGCTCGGTGCGGGCGACACCACCTCGGCCGAGCGCGTCTTCGCCTCGGCCGTCGAGGGGTTCCGCTCGCTCGGTGACCGGTGGGGCACCGCGCTGGCCCTCGACTCGCTCGCCGGCCTGGCGGGCACGCGCGGGGACCGGGCGACGGCCCTCGCGTTGACCGACGAGGCGCTGGCCCTCACCGAACGGCTCGGCGCCCTGGAGGACAGCGCCGACCTCCTCGTCAACCGGGGTGATCACCTCCTCGCGCACGACCCGGCAGCGGCGCGCGCCGACTACGAGAAGGCCGCCGGTCTCGCCCGCCGCGCCGGCAGCGCCACCTGCCTGGCGGCAGCCCTGCGCGGACTCGGCGACATCGCGCTGTCGACGGGGGACCCGGCCGAGGCGGGCCGGCGGTACGACGAGGCGCTGGACCGGCTCGACCCGCACTGGATCAAGAGCGCCGGCAACCGGGTGCGTACGCTCGCCGGGCTGGGCCGCGTCGCCGAGGCGCGCGGCGACCACACGGCGGCGCGGGCGCGCTACCGGGAGGCCGCCGAGTCCGCGGCGGCCGTGATGGGGACGGCCACCCCGGAGTCCCTCCGCGCGATGGGGCTCCCCGAGACCGTCGTCGAGGCGGTGAGCGCACGGTGAGCCGCCGGTGAGCGCTCCCCGCGAAGCTCACCGGCATGAAGAACCTCAACGTCCTGATCTCCGGCGCCTCCGTCGCCGGCCCCGCGCTCGCCTACTGGCTCCACCGCCACGGCTTCACCCCCACGATCGTGGAACGTGCTCCGGCCCTCCGCGACGGCGGGTACGCCGTCGACTTCCGGGGCGAGGCCCACCTGACGGTCCTGCGCCGCATGGGCATCCTCGCCGACCTCGAACGCGCCCGGACCGGCATGGGTTACATGTCGTACGTCAACGACAAGGGCCGCACGGTGGCCAAGATGCCCGCCGACCTGTTCGCCGGGGACATCGAGATCCTCCGCGGCGACCTGTCCCGGATCCTCTACGACGCGACAAAGGACCACACGGAGTACATCTTCGGCGACTCCATCAGCTCGCTCACCGAGGACGCCCACGGCGTGCACGTCACCTTCGAGCGCAGCGCCCCGCGCAGGTTCGACCTGGTCATCGGCGCCGACGGCCTGCACTCGAACACCCGCCGCCTGACCTTCGGTCCGGAAGAGCGGTTCGTGAAGCACCTGGGCGTCTACTGCGCGATCTTCACCACGTCCAACCACCTCGACCTCGATCACACCGGACACGCCTACCGCACCGGAAACCGCCTCGTCGCCCTGTACAGCGCCCGCCACAACACCGAGGCCAAGGCCGCGTTCTACTTCGGCTCACCGGACCTGGACCTCGACCGCCGCGACGTGGCACGGCAGCAGGCCGTCCTCACCGAACAGTTCACCGGCAACGGCTGGGAGAGCGACCGGCTACTCCGCGAGATGCGGTACGCACCCGACTTCTACTTCGACTCGATCGGCCAGGTCCACCTGGACTCCTGGTCGCGCGGCCGGATCGCCCTGGTCGGCGACGCCGCGTACTGCCCCTCCTCACTGTCGGGCATGGGCTCGGGCCTCGCCCTGGTCGGCGCGTACGTCCTGGCCGGCGAACTGGCCGCCGCCCACGGCGACCACCGGGTGGCGTTCGCCCGCTACGAGCAGGAGATGCGGGAGTACGCGAAGGGCTGCCAGAAGATGGGCGACGGCGTCGCCAAACTCATGGTCCCGAGCAGCCGCGCCCTGGCGGCGTTCCTCAACCGCTACTACAAGGTCATGCCCTACCTGCCCGGCAAGAACATGGCCTCCAAGATCGCCCGCAAGGCCGCCGAGAACATCACCCTCCGGGACTACCGAGACCTCGCCCGCCGCTGAACCAACGGATGATCGATCCGAGGTCACCTACCAGCGGTTCCAGTGCAGGACCTCCTCGCGCGGGACGCGACGAGCGGGCTTGAAGTCGGTCCCGATGGTGTAGGCGAGCGGGATGAACGCGGCGAGCATGACCTCGTCGTACGGCACGCCGAGTGCCTTGGCGAGTTCGCGCTCGAGGGGGCCCTGGGCGGTGGTCCAGACGGTGCCGAGGCCGCGGGCGCGGGCCGCGAGCATGAAGCTCCACACCGCGGGCAGGATGGAGCCCCAGGTCATGGACTGGTCGAGCACCGACGCCCGGTCGGTACGTCCTTCGACGGCGGGGATGACGAACGCGGGCACGCGGTGCACGTTGTCGTACAGGTGTCGCAGCCCGTCGTGGATGCGCTCCATGCTGCCGGGGTGAGCGTTCATGCGGCGCAGGTCGCGTTCGTTCACCGGTTGCCCGCCGCCGACGGCCAGAGCGCGACGGAAGATGTCGGCGACGATCTGCCGCCGGTCGTGGTCGGTGACGATGAGGAAGTGCCAGCGCTGGCGGTTGCGTCCGGTGGGCGCCTGAGTGGCCAGGTCCACGCATTCCTCGATCAGTCTGCGGGGCACCGGACGGGACAGATCGAGCCGCTTGCGCACCGCACGGGTGGTGGACAGCAGTTCGTCGGGGCTCAGATCCAGGGTCATGGCGCACTTCTCCTCCGCCGAGGGGACAGTCCATCTGCCGTCCAACAATCTGTGGACAGACGATCGAAACCGTAGGACGACAGATCATCTACTGTCAAACAATCGGCGGTCAGACGGTTGCTGCTAGGTTCGATCCTCGAACGAGCGAGGGGATCGATGCGGGCCATGACAGCAGCAGCGGATCGCACGCCGAAGCCGACCTACTTTCCGCGGTTGGCGGCGGAGCGCCTGGACATCGCCTTGTGCCGAGCGTCGGCCGCGGTGGCACGGGCCGCCGATGCGCACGCCGGTGAGCACGGTCTGGGCGTAGGCCAGCATCTGGTGCTGAAGATGCTCGAAGCCGTCGGCCCCTGTTCGCAGCAGTCACTGAGCGAGGAGTTGCGCATCGACCGCACGGTCATGGTGAGCGTCTGCGACGACCTGGAGAAGGCCGGTCATGTGCGCCGGGAGCGCAACCCCCACGACCGACGCTCGTACGCCGTGACCATCACGGACAAGGGCCGCCGCCGCCTGGCCGAGGCCGAGGCGGCGACCCCGAACTTCCTAGAGAACACCTTCCACAGCCTGACCCCCACCGAGCGCGACCAACTCCGCACGATCCTCACCAAACTCCTACACATCCCAACCCGACCCAGCTCGCCACAGTGAACACAACCCCACAACAAAGCCACACCCCAGTAGATCTTTTAGAACCCCCAGCGAACGAACCCAAAGCGAAGCGAAGCCCAGGAGGGGGGCAAGGGGCAAAGCCCCAAAAAAGCGGGAACCCGCGAAAACCCAGCCCGATCACCAACGCCAGCCCACAAGGGGGGCGTGGGGGGCGAAGCCCCCCACATCGGGGGTCCGAGGGTCGTCCCCCGGAAGAAATGACGAAGGGGCCAGCGGGAAGCGGCAAAAGCCGCGACCATACTGACCCCGACACCGAGTGGGCGAGGAGGGATTTGAACCCTCACGTCCTTTCGGACACACGGACCTGAACCGTGCGCGTCTGCCGTTCCGCCACCCGCCCTGGGCGCGTCCAAAGGTTAGCACCATTCGTCCGGTGGTCCGAATCGGTTGCTCGGGACGAACCAACGCACAGATACGATCGTCTAGCAGTGGAGAGGGGAGGTGCACGTGGGTGTCCTACAGCGCTTCGAGCGTCGGCTCGAGGGCATGGTCGAGGGTGCTTTCGCGCGGGCTTTCAAGTCGGAGCTCCAGCCTGTCGAGGTCGCCAGCGCCATTCAGCGCGAGATGGACGAACGCGCCGCGATCGTGGCGCAGGGTCGCACGCTGGTGCCGAACGACTTCGTCGTCGAGATCTCACACCCCGACGGTGAGCGGTTGGAGGTGTACGCCGACAGCCTGAGCCAGGAGCTGGCCAATCTCGCCCGGGAGCACGCGAAGGAGCAGGGTTATTCCTTCGTCGGGCCGGTGCGGGTGCGGTTCGAGAACGCCGATGACCTGCGGACGGGGATGTTCCGGATCCGTTCGGGCGTCATCCGTGGCTCGACGGTCGAGGGCGGTGAGATCCGCCAGCCGATGAGTGACATGCCGCCGCCGCCGCGCGGGTTCGCGGGTGGCCGGCCGCGGTTGCTCGTGAGCACGGAAGGTCAGCCGAGTCACACGTACGATCTGACGACCCCGGTGACGCTGCTCGGCCGTGGCACCGATTGTGATCTTCGGCTTGTCGATCCGGGCGTTTCCCGGCACCATGCCGAGATCAGAGTCGAGGGTCCGGAGGTGGTTGCGGTTGATCTAGGGTCGACGAACGGCACTTTCGTGAACGGCCAGCCGATCCGTCGCGTGACGTTGCACGATGGCGCACGTGTGACGCTGGGCCGTACAACCCTGGTGTTCCGCCGCGATAGGGAGTAGCTCCGACTCCGATGAACCAAATCACCCTGACGCTCATGAAGGTGGCGTTCCTAGCCGTGTTGTGGCTGTTCGTCATCGCGGCCGCGGGCGTCATCCGTGCCGACCTGTGGGGTTCGAAGGCCGCCGCGAAGGCGGCGCGGCCCAAGAGCGCCCCCCAGCCCGCCCGGCCGCCTCGGTCGGCGGCGCCGCCACGCGTCAGGCGAGCGGACCCGACCAAGCTCGTCATCACCGAAGGTGCCCGGGCCGGCACGACGATGGATCTCGTCGGCACGGAGATAACGATGGGTCGTGCCAATGACGTCACGTTGCCTCTCGGAGACGACTACTCTTCGGGGCGGCACGCCCGGCTCTTCTCGCAGAACGGTCAGTGGTTCGTGGAGGATCTCGGTTCGACGAACGGCACCTTCCTCGGGCGCGCCAAGGTGAGCAGGCCGGAACCCGTCCCCGTTGGCGTACCGATCCGCATCGGGAAGACCGTCATAGAGCTGCGCAAATGACCATCGGAATTCGTTTCGCCGCCCGGTCGGACGTCGGCATGCTCCGCGAGGGCAACGAGGACTCGGCGTACGCCGGGCCCCGGTTGCTCGCGGTGGCCGACGGCATGGGCGGCCATGTCGGCGGCGAGATCGCCAGCGCCGCGGCCATCGAGACCCTGAAGCCACTCGACCACGACGTCCCGCCGCATGAGCTGGTCGGCGTGCTCGAGCAGGCGGTGCATCGCGCCAACGAGACGTTGCACAGCATCGTGGAGGGTGATCCGTCCCTGCAGGGGATGGGTTGCACCCTGACCGCGATGCTCTGGAACGGACCGCAGGTCGCCCTCGTCCATATCGGCGACTCGCGCGCGTACCTCCTGCGGAACGGTGAGCTGTTCCAGATCACCCACGACCACACCCTCGTGCAGTCGCTCGTCGACGAGGGCCGGATCAGCCTGGACGAGGCCGCTTCACACCCGCAGCGTTCCCTGTTGCTGCGGGCGCTCGACGGCCGGGGCGAGGTCGATCCGGACATCTCGCTGCGCGAGGCGCAGATCGGCGATCGCTACCTCCTGTGCTCCGACGGTCTGAGCACGGTGGTGAGCGCGGAGACGGTCCACCACGCGCTGAGCACGGTGCCGGAGCCGGACCAGGCCGTTCGCCAGCTCATCGACCTGGCGAACCGCGGTGGCGGCCCGGACAACATCACGTGTGTGGTGGCCGACGTCGTGGAGCTGGAGCAGCAGCAGGGCCCGCCGTCGGTGCCGATCACGGCGGGTGCCGCGCAGAACGCCGGCCGTACGCGGGGCGATGCGGACATGCCGCCGCCCGGCGCGATGGCCGGGGAGACGCCGGCGCAGCGGGCCGCCCAGTTGCGGGACCCGCAGCAGCAGCCCGCTCCCGTGACCGTGGCGGACATGCCGGCGATCGGTCATCAGCCGGACGACACGCTGCCGCAGATGGCGGTGGGGCGGCGACGGCGCCGGTGGCCGTGGCTGGTCGCCGCGGCCGGAGCGGTGGTCCTGCTGGCCGCGGGCGGGTCGTACGTCGCGTGGGACACGATCCAGGGGCAGTACTACGTCGCGGCGGACGATGGTCAGGTCGTCATCTACCAGGGGATCAACCAGGACATCCTGGGCTTCAAGCTGTCCCACCTGGAGGAGCGCCCGAGCCCCGCGCTGAAGGTCGGGGACCTCACCACAGACGCCCGCAACTCCGTGAACCACACGATCGACAATCTCGGCAGCCTGGCGAAGGCCCGCGGCACTGTCACCAACCTGCGGCAGCAGGTGTGCCACCTGGTCGTGTCCGACAACCCTCAGGGCGTCGTGACGATCTGGAAGGGCAAGGGCCAGAAGTCGCAGGGCTGCGACGAGAAGGTCGTCGAGCCGTCCAATCCGCCGCTGCACACGAGCCAGCTCCCCAAGGCGGCCAAGGACAGCGTGCACAGGGGCATCACCGTCGACACCATCGATCAGGCCCGTGCCAAGGTCAGCGATCTGAAGGAACAGGCCGACAGGTGCAAGACGAACTCCGCCGGGTCTGACTGTCCTAAGCCGAGCAATAAGCACTGATGACTTCCGCAGCCGCCGAACCCGACGTTCAGATCGCGACCCGCCCCCGGCGGAGCGCCCAACTGGCGATGCTCATCTTCGCGATGGTGATCACCATCGCGGGCTTCGCCCAGGTGGGTCTCGCCCGAGACGGCACCCTGCCCACCGGGATGTACGGCTACGGTGCCGGCCTGGCGGTGCTCGTCGCGATCTCGTACGTCCTGATCATGCGCTTCGCGCCGTACGCCGATCCGTTGCTGCTGCCGCTGGCGGTCTTCCTGAACGGCATCGGGCTGGCCATGATCTACCGGCTCGACCTCGGTACGAGCCGGGACGTCCTGCTGGCCCGGGCCCAGGGCAAGAACCCCTCCGGGATCTGGGCTTCGGCCCCGAACCAGCTGATGTGGACGGCGCTGAGCATCGCGGCGTTCGCGGGGACGATCGTGCTGCTGCGGGACATCAAGTTCCTGCAGCGGTACATGTACACGATCGGCGCGGCCGGGTTGTTCTTCCTGGCCCTGCCGGGCTTCCTGCCGTCGTCGATCAGCGGCAGCCTCGGCGCGAAGATCTGGATCCGGCTCGGGCCGTTCTCCATCCAGCCCAGCGAGTTCTCGAAGCTGGCGCTGGTCGCGTTCTTCGCCGGTTACCTGGTCAACAAGCGGCAGGCCCTGTCGATCGTCGGGAAGAAGATCGGCCCCCTGAACCTCCCGCGGGGGCGTGACCTGGGCCCGATCCTGGTGATCTGGGCACTGTGTCTCGGCGTTCTCGCGCTCGAGAACGACTTCGGCACCGCGATCCTGTTCTTCGGGCTGTTCGTGAGCATGCTGTACATCGCCACCGAGCGGTTCATGTGGGTGGCGATCGGCGGGCTCCTGCTGGCGGGGGCCAGCGCCCTCACCCCGTTCATCCCGCACGTCCAGCAGCGGATCAACATCTGGCTGGATCCGAAGTCGTACTTCGACGGCGGCTGCCAGATCGCCGGGCAGCTGCACAACCAGACCGACTACACCCACTGCCTCGCGCAGCACGGCCAGTACATCGCCGACAGCGGTCAGCTGATGCGCGGCCTGTTCTCGCTCGGCCAGGGCGGTGTGCTCGGCACCGGGCTCGGCCAGGGCGAGCCGTGGCGCACCCCGTACTCCTTCAGCGACTTCATCTTCACCTCGTTCGGTGAGGAGCTCGGGCTCACCGGCGCGATGGTGATCCTCCTCGTGTACGCGCTGATCGTGCAGCGGGGCATGAAGGCGGCGCTGGCGACGAAGGACAACTTCTCGAAGCTGTTCGCCGGTGGTGTGTCGTTCGTGTTCGCGCTCCAGGTCTTCGTCATCGTCGGCGGTGTCACCAAGCTGATCCCGCTGACCGGTCTGACCACGCCGTTCCTCGCCCAGGGAGGGTCGTCACTGCTCGCCAACTGGATTCTGATCGCCATTCTGATCCGCATCAGCGACACGGCGCGGAGACCCGCGCCGCAGCCGATCCAGGACGAGGGAATGACCCAGGTGGTGAGCACCAGGTGAACAAGCCGCTCCGTAAGGTCACGGTGGCCGGCCTGCTGTTGATGGTCATTCTGATCATCAACGTGAACTACATCCAGGGGTCGCAGGCGGACAAGCTGAAGACCTCCCCGCTGAACTCCCGCCAGTACGCGCAGCAGTGGCAGTACAACCGCGGCCCGATCATGGCCGGGAAGGTCACGCTCGCCTACTCCACTCCAATCGACAAGGACAAGAAGAACTACCAGCGGCACTACAACCAGGGCACGCTGTACTCCCCGATCACCGGCTACGTCAGCGTGTTCAGCCGTACGGGCCTGGAGGGCGCGGAGAACCCCCTGCTGGACGGCACCGACAAGCGGCTGGCCCTGCACAACTGGTTCGACGCCCTCGTCGGTAAGAAGGCCGCCGGCGCGACCGTCCAGACGACGATCGACCCGGACGCGCAGCAGGCCGCCTACAGCGGCGTCAAGAACCAGACGCTCCGGCGCGGCGCGGCGGTCGCCCTCGACGTCAAGACGGGCGCGATCCTGGCGATGGCCTCCTTCCCGTCCTACGACACGAACGACGTCGCCGTCCACGACGGGGACAAGGCGACCAAGGCCTTCGCGGCGCTGAAGAAGAAGCCCGACCCGATGTTGAACTACGCGACGCGCGAGACGTTCGCGCCGGGCTCCTCGTTCAAGATCATCGACTCGGCCGCGGCCATCGAGGGTGGCCTGGGCACCAAGGACTCGGGGTTCGACGCCAATGAGTTCCACCTGCCCGTGACGGGCAGGACCCTGCACAACTCCGACGGCGACGAGGCCAGGTGCACCGGCTCTCCGGCGCTCATCGAGTCGTTCGCGGCGTCCTGCAACTCGACGTTCGCCCGGCTCGCGGGCCAGCTGGGGCAGCAGCGGCTCGGCGCGATGGCGGCCAAGTTCGGCTTCAACACGCCCACCCAGATCGAGAACGGTGTCTCCAGCGCCACCAGCGTCTACCCGACCAAGCAGATCGACGGCGACCAGCTGGCCCGCAGCGGCATCGGCCAGGAGGTCGTCACCGCCTCGCCGCTCCAGATGGCGATGGTCGCGCAGACGGTGGCCAACGACGGCAAGATGATGAAGCCGTACCTCGTCAAGCGGGTCGTCGCCCAGGACCAGTCCGAGCTGGTGACCGCCGAGCCGAAGCAGCTCGGGCAGCCGATCAGCTCCGGCACCGCCCAGCAGCTCCAGGAGATGATGCGAGCGGTGGTCGACCACGGTACGGCGGCGAGCACGGTCGGCGGGCAGGACATCGCCGGTAAGACCGGAACCGCCGAGACCGGCGTCGGCGGGATCAACGAGGACTGGTTCGTCGGGTTCGCCCCGAAGGACAACCCCAAGATCGCCTTCGCCGTGGTCACCGAGGGTCCGAGTGGGTCGAGCGGTGCGAAGTTCTCGGCACCGATCGCGCTGAGAATGGTCCAGGCGGTGCGCTGACGATGACTGCCCCGGACGTCCTGAGCAACCGATACGTGCTGGACGAGCGTCTGGCCGTCGGCGGGATGGGCGAGGTCTGGAAGGCCACCGACCGGCTCCTCGGCCGGCCGGTGGCGGTCAAGCTGCTCAAGCAGCAGTACCTCGACGACGAGACCTTCCGGGGCCGCTTCCGCGCGGAGGCGCGGTTCGCCGCGGGGCTGCAGCACGGCGGCATCGCGCAGGTGTACGACTACGGCGAGCAGGACGACCTCGCCTACCTCGTGATGGAGCTCGTCCCGGGCGAGACGCTCTCGCGCATCCTCACCCGCGACGGGCGGCTGTCGGTCGACGCGACACTGGACGTCATCGGGCAGGCCGCGCAGGCCCTCCAGGTCGCCCACTCGGCGGGCATCATCCACCGGGACATCAAGCCCGGCAACCTCATGGTGACCGCCGACGGCACCGTGAAGATCACCGACTTCGGCATCGCGCGCGGCGGCGGCGACTCGTCGATGACCCAGACCGGCATGGTCATGGGCACCGCCCAGTACGTCTCGCCGGAGCAGGCGACGGGCAAGCGGGTGACCCCGGCCGCCGACCTGTACTCCCTCGGCGTCGTCGCGTTCGAATGCCTGTCCGGGCGGCCGCCGTTCGTCGCCGACACGCCGGTCGCGCTCGCGCTCAAGCACGTGCGCGAAGAGCCCCCGCCGCTGCCCGAATCGATGGCGCAGGCCGTCCGCGGCCTGGTCGGCGCGCTGCTGGCCAAGCACCCCGACGACCGTCCGAGCTCGGCGCGTGAGGTGGCCGAGGGCGCCTACGCCATCCGCCACTCGCTGGGCCTCGGCGACGACGCCTCGGCAGCGGAGACCGCCGCCGCGCACGGCTGGACGGTCGAGAGCCCGGTCGCCGGCCCCTGGTCGGCGGAGGGACCGGCGTCCCAGCCGTGGTCGGGGGAGGGTCCCGCGTCCCAGCCGTGGTCGCCGGAGGCGTCCTGGACGGCGGAGAGCCCGGTGTACGGGCCGCCGGCCTCGCCCGAGGCGGTCCGCTCGGCGACCGAACGGATCGGTGCCGCGCGAACCGGAGGATCCCGGAGGGCTCCCAAGCGCCGGCGTGGGCTCCTCCTCCCCATGGTGCTCACCGGGGCCACGGCGGCCGTCCTCATCGGCGTCGGCGTGTTCACCGTCGGTGCCCTGTGGAAAGGTCCTGGCCACACTAAGCTCGTGGACGGCAACCGGGTTCAGCAGGTCGGTCGCACCGCACCGACCAGGCATATTCGGGCGCCCCACCTTGGCGAGCCGACGGATCGCCCCGTACCCTCGGGTTCGACCTTCGAACGGACGACCCCCAGTCCGACGCCGAGTTCGACCAAGAGCTCGGCGGCCGCCCCGAAACCGACCAGAACGAGGAGAACCCCGAAACCGACGCCTACCACACCGACGGCGGAACCGCCGTCGACTTCTCCGACGCCGTCGCCTGGCGACAGTTCTCCAGGCAGATAGGTTCGGAGAGCGTGGTGTAGACGACGAGGGAAAGTGCGAGACATGACTCAGCCTCGGCTACTCGGTGGTCGCTACGAGCTCGATGGTGTCATCGGGCGTGGTGGCATGGCCGAGGTCTACCGAGCTCGAGATCTCCGTCTTGATCGAATTGTAGCGATCAAGACGCTTCGGGCCGACCTGGCCCGGGATCCGACGTTCCAGGCGCGGTTCCGCCGAGAGGCGCAGTCCGCCGCATCGCTCAACCACCCGTCCGTCATCGCCGTGTACGACACGGGCGAAGACGTCATGGACGGCAATCCCGTCCCGTACATCGTCATGGAGTTCGTCGAGGGCCGCACGCTCCGCGACGTCCTGCGCGACGAGCAGAAGCTGGCGCCCGAGCGGGCCATGGAGATGGCGGACGGCATCCTGCGCGCGCTGGACTACAGCCACCGCGGCGGGATCGTGCACCGTGACATCAAGCCGGCCAACGTGATGCTGACCGCCGGCGGCGAGGTCAAGGTCATGGACTTCGGCATCGCCCGCGCGATGGCCGACTCCGCCGCCACGATGACGGCGACGGCGCAGGTCATCGGCACCGCGCAGTACCTCTCGCCGGAGCAGGCGCGGGGTGAGCGGGTCGACGCTCGCAGCGACCTCTACTCCACCGGCTGTGTGCTGTTCGAGCTGCTCACCGGGCGCCCGCCGTTCCAGGGCGACTCCCCGGTGGCCATCGCGTACCAGCACGTTCGGGAAGAGGCGTCGCCGCCGTCGCACTACGACCCGTCCATCCCCCACTGGGCCGACGCGATCGTCATGAAGGCGCTCACGAAGGACCCGAACTACCGCTACCAGAGCGCGGCCGAGATGCGCGCCGACATCCAGCGCGCCCTGCAGGGCATGCCGGTCTCGGCCCCGACCATGGCACTGAACGGCGGCACCCAGGTCATGCAGGGCGGGCCGCCGACCCATGCGGCCCGGCCGACGACGATGGGCTACGACCTGCCTCCGGTGCACTACGGCGAGCCGGAGCGACCGGAGGGACGCGGCAAGAAGGCCGCGCTCTGGCTGGTCGTCGGCCTGCTCGCCGCGGGCGCGGTGACGGCGCTGTACTTCATGTTCAGCGGCGGGGGCGGCGCGAAGGAAGCCACGACGGTCGCCATCCCCACCGGCATCGTGGGCAACGATCAGGACGCCGCCAGGCAGCAGCTCACGGGCATCGGCATCGCCGACAGCAACATCAAGACCAAGAAGAAGACGAGCGATCAGGTCGACAGCGGCAAGGTCATCAGCGTCACGCCGAACGAGAACACCAAAATCGACAAGACCAAGCTGTCGACCACCGAGGTCACCTTGGTCGTCTCGACCGGCAAGCCCAAGGTGACGGTGCCTCAGCTCAAGGGCCAGAGCCAGGACGAGGCCAAGAACGCCCTGGAGAACGTCGGCCTCAAGGTCGGCGACACGCAGAAGCAGAACAGCTCGACCGTTCCCAAGGGCAACGTGATCAGTTCGGATCCGCCGTCCGGCGCGAAGGTCGCCAAGGACACCGCGGTCACCCTGACCATCTCCGACGGACCCGGCAAGACGGTGGTGCCGAACGAGGTCGGAAAGCAGGTCGAGGACGCCAAGGCGGACCTGAGGAGCAACGGTTTCAAGGTCCGTGTCCAGCTCGTCCCCGCGCAGGACGGGCAGAACCCGGGCACCGTCCTCCAGCAGAACCCGAACGAGGGCGACACGGCCAACCGCAACAGCACGGTCACGTTGATCGTCGCCAAGGAGCAGCAGCAACAACCGCCGCCCAGCCCGAACCCGACCGACACCGGAGGCGGCAACTGGCCGGGCTTCTGACGGAGTACTGACCGAACGGCGTCCTCGTCCCTCCAGGGGGCGGGGACGTCGCTCGTTTTCGGCCGTTTGGGCGGCACGACACGGGGCGCGTGCCCATCGGAGGTGTCCTGGCCGCTTCGGGTGTCGTGAGGCGGCTTCAGGGACGCGGTAAGGCGCTTCCACAGACGGTGGGCGGCGCCAGGGTGTGGACATGAGGGAGGGCTTCCGCCGCTCGGGGGCAACGGCGGAAGCCCTCACTCGGAAGATCCGCCTTACCGCCCATGGCGTTACAGGGTCCCCCAATATTCTTTTTACCGATGTTTTGCGCCCGGGGTCGGGGGTGCCGTAGTCGAGGTGCCGCCGTCATCGACCGTCCCGTGATCGAACTGAATCTTCGGTTCGAACCAGGGGAAGACGACGTACCAGAGCAGGGCGCCGACGACGAGCACGGCCACCAAGGCGGTGTAGAGCCGCGTAAGCGTGCCCCCGGGCAGGTGCCGCCACAGCCATCCGTACATCTACGAACTCGCTCCGTTCACCCGTGGGATGGAGCCGACCATCCGCCCGAACACGATGAGCCGCTGCGCCGCGGAGTACTTCGGATTGCAGGTGGTGAGTGTGATCAGCCGGTCGGTCGGGTCCTTGGTCGGGTGCTCCGGCACCGGGGCCACGACGTTGACGTCGCCGGGCGACACGACCGTCTTGCCGGTCACCTGGTAGACGTACTGCCGAGCCCGGGTGTCGATGAGGATCTTGTCGCCGGGGTGCAGCTCGTCGATGCGGTTGAAGGGCGCCAGGTAGGTCGTCCGGTGCCCAGAGACGACGAAGTTGCCGATCTCGCCGGGCATCGCCGTGCCCGGGTAGTGCCCGGGCCCCTTGCGCAGGTCCTCGACGGAGACGCCCTCGATGATCACATAGTGGAAGCCCTCGCCGAGCCGGGGGATCCGGATCAGGGCCAGGCCGTGGCCGAGACGCACGCGCTCGGCCGTCACGGCACCGCCCCGGGCCTTGGGCTGCGGCGCCGCCCAGGTACGGTTGAGCTCGCCGCCCAGCTTGCGCTGCTGGGCCTGCGTGTAGGCACCCGTCCCCCAGAGCTCGTACGCGACGAACAGCAGCAGCACGGCCCCGGCCGTGATGCACAGCTCGCCGAGGCTACGGATGAGTGTTCGCACCGTCGGACTCCAGGGCGGTGGCGTATTTGGGCTGCACGTTGCCCGTGTAGGCGGGCAGCGTGGTCTTCTTGAGGGTCGTAACGGTATACCCGAGTCCGTATTCGGCGACGTACTGTCGGTAGACCTGGATGGCCGGCGAGGCGTCGAGCGCCGCCCGCAGTCGTCCCGGGTCGCCCGTGGCGGTGATCCGGAACGGCGGCGAGTAGACGACGCCCTGGAGGATGAGCGTATTGCCGACGCAACGGACGGCGCTGGTCGAGATCAATCGTTGATCCATTATTTGCACACCCGTGGCACCCCCGGTCCACAGGGCGTTGACGACGGCCTGGACGTCCTGCTGGTGCACCACGAGGTCGTCGGGGCCGGGGTCGCCGGGGATCCGCCGGCCGGCGGGCGCGTCGTCGAGGGTGACGCGGACGCCGCGTCCGGTGAGCGGTGCGAAGCCCGTACGGGCCGCGAGGCGGTCGGCGTCCTCCTGGGCCGCCTTCACGCGGGCGTCCCGCTGCCCGGCCGCCCGTACGAGGCCCTCCACCTGCCGTCGCAGATGGCCATAGCGTGCCTGGGAGCCCTGATACTGCCGCTGTTCCTGGGCGATGAGCTCGGTGATCTTCGTACGGCTGCCGCCGCGCAGGTCCGTTCCGTGCGCGGTGCTCGCGCTGGCCGTGAACAGGATTCCGGCGAAGATCGTCAGGCCGGGGATGGCGTACCGCCACGGCCGGCCAGAGCCGTTCATCCCGCCGCTGCCAGGTTTTGGCCGCATCGCGACACCCCACCGCCCCCAATAAGGTCGTACGCTGCTCACCAGCGACTACGCTAACTGACAAATTGACCCATGCGCGGACCCGGCGTGCGGCCGCGTTCCGCCCCGAGGAGAGACCCACCGTGCCCAAGTCGAAGGTCCGCAAGAAGGCCGTCTACACCCCGCCGCAGCGCTCGCAGAAGGTCTCGGTCAGCCCCCGGTGGCTGGTGCCGACGATGGTGGGCTGCTGGCTGCTCGGCCTCGCCTGGATCGCGGTCTACTACATCACCGCGAGTGTCAGCGCGACGGTGCCGGTGATCACGTCGCTGAGCAACTGGAACCTGCTGATCGGGTTCGGCGTGATCGTGATCGGCGTGGTGCTGTCGACGCGCTGGCGTTGACTTCCCCACACGGTTATCCACAGGCTGTGGATCGACCTGTGGGTTATCCACAGGAGTGATCCCCAGCTCGTCTCCTCCGCTCGTCACGGGCGGACCGTGCCGAGCCTCGTCGCTCCGTGCATCGTGCACCCTCTCCCGCGCGGATCCCTTGACCCGCGCGGGAGAGGGTTCACGACGTGAGCGCGGCGGTCTGCACCACGGTGAGGATCACGAGCAGCGCCGCGACGACCGCCGACGCGGCGACCTGCACGACCTTCTGGCGCCCCCGCGGAGCGTAGGCGAACGCCACCGCGAGCACCGCACCCGTGACCAGCCCGCCGACGTGCCCTTCCCAGGAGATCCCGGAGAAGGTGAACGTGAACATCAGGTTGATCACGATGAGGAAGACGATGCCCCGCGTGTCGACGCCGAGCCGGCGTCCGACCACGAAGAAAGCCGCGAACAGCCCGAAGATCGCGCCGGAGGCGCCGACGGCGGGCTGCGACGGGTCGACGAGGTAGAGCAGGACGTTCCCGCCGATCGCCGACAGGACGTACAGCACGGTGAACCGCAGCCGGCCGAGCACCTGTTCGAGCTGCGGGCCGAGCACCCACAGCGCCCACATGTTGAACAGGATGTGGGTGATGCCGAAACTGCCCGCGTTCATCGGCATGTGCAGGAACGCCGCCGTGATCAGGCGGTACCACTCGCCGTCGACGACGCCGAAGCCGGGAATCCCGCCGTGCCCGGTCATCCCGCCGAGCATCTCGAACCGGTCCACGAACGACCGCGACATCAGCTCGCCGATGTAGGCGAGGACGTTCAGGCCGATGAGCGTCAGCGTCACCACCGGCCGGGCCCGCACCCGGCCGCCGAACACCGTACGCGCCTCACGCACCGTACGGTTGCCATCGCGCACGCACTCGGGGCACTGGTGCCCCACCGAGGCGACGCGCATGCAGTCCGGGCAGATCGGCCGGTCGCAGCGCGTGCAGCGGACGTACGTCTCCCGGTCCGGATGCCGATAGCACATCGATGCCTCGGGAGCCGGTGCCTGCTGCGGCGAATCGGTGCTCATCGTCGCCTTCTCGTCGGTGGCCGGTTATCCGTCTAACGACGCTCGATCGTCACCGATTCCAGAACCACGTCCTTGACCGGACGGTCGTTCCGGCCCGTCTCGGTCTTGGCGATCGCGTCGACCACCTCGGAGCCCTGTACGACCTCGCCGAAGATCGTGTGGCGGCCGTTCAGGTGCGAGGTCGGAACGACGGTCACGAAGAACTGCGAGCCGTTGGTGTTCGCGCCGGCGTTGGCCATCGCCAGGAGGTACGGCCGGTCGAAGCGCAGCTGCGGGTGGATCTCGTCCTCGAACTCATAGCCCGGGCCGCCGAAGCCCTGACCGAGCGGGTCGCCGCCCTGGATCATGAAGCCGTCGATGACCCGGTGGAAGATCGTGCCGTTGTAGAGCGGGGTCGTCGACCGCTGCCCGGTCTCGGGATGGGTCCACTCGATCGTCCCCTCGGCGAGACCGACGAAATTCTCGACGGTCTTGGGTGCCTTATCGGGGAACAGGCGGATGACGATGGGGCCCAGGGTGGTGTTCAGGGTCGCGATGAGCTCTCCGGCCATGGAGACCGCCTCCTAGTTTCGGGGTGTGCCCTCGGTGGGCGCGTCGGATACCTGTCACTGAAGTAGCCAACGCTACTTGTCTTCACCGGCGTCCCGGACGACCCCGGCATCATCGTCGCGGCGGCCGCACGACATCCGCCCCGGATGGCCGAACGGCATCCGACCGCGTCGGACGCAGGGCATCCGTCCCCGGCATGCGGTCCCGATACCCGTACGCGTGCGGTCCTGACGGCTGTACGGCGTGCGGTCCCGGCGGCCACAGGATCCCCCTACCCGGCCGCCGTACGGCAACCTCACGGATCCGGTGATTGACATCGCCTGCCGTGGGAACAGGTTGGTCGAGACCGCACATTACGGAGGGGTATCGATGTCCCTACGATCTATGACCGGAAGGAAGCCGCAGGTCAAGCTGCGCGGCTCACGGCTGACCCAGGCGCAGAAGCGCGCCCTGCGCAGCGCGCGGCAGCTGCGTCTCTCCGGGCTCAGCCGGGCGCAGAAACGCGCCATCCGATCGGCGCAGCTGACCGCTCAGCGGACGGCGCAGACGGCCCAGAGCGCCAGGCAGACCGCGCAGGGCGCCAGGCTGACGGCTCAGAGCGCCGCCCAGCGGACCGCGCAGCGAGTCGGCCCCACCGCGGGGCAGGCGCGCCAGATGGCCTCGATGGGCATGCAGAACGCCCGCGTCTGGAGCGCACCGCGGATCGAACGGGCCGGCGCGTACGTCGAGCGGGAGCTGGGCCCCCGGGTCGGTTCGATGCTCCGCCGGACGGCTGGGCGGGTCGAGCCGACGCAGCCTCGGCGCGGTCGGCGCGGCATGGCCGCCATGCTGCTGGCCGTCGGTGGTGCCCTCGGTGCCGCCGGTGCGATCGCGACGCGTCGCAACATGGCGCGCAAGCAGATCGACGAGTCCGAGGCACCGACCGAGCGTCTCTCCTCGGTGTCGGGTGACGAGGACGCGGAGGAGCGTGCGCACACGTCCTGACGGGTCCCGATCGGCGGCGAGCCCGGCTTCACGGCCGGGCTCGCCGCCGTTTTCGACGGCCGTGCGCAAGGCGCGGAGCTCTTTGCGGGACGCCGACGCGGGGCTCTCGCCGAGTGCGGGTGCTTCCTCGCATTCGCCGTACTTTGGGATCAAGGCGGACATGGTATGCCGTACCGTTTCCGGCATGTCGCTAAGGTCGTTGCTGGGTTCCGCGACCCGCAGAGTGGTGGCGGTGGCCCTGCACCGGGGCTTGGAGTGGGTCCGCCGGCACGGCGAGATCACTCCGAGCACCCCCGCGGGCCGGCGGTTCGGCTACCTGGGCAGGGGCGTCTGCATCGGCTTTCCCACGGGTGCGCTGTTCGGCGAGCCCTGGATTCACATCGGCGACGACACGCTCGTCGGCGTGCACGTCACGATCTCGGCCGGCTTCGGCCCCGGCCTCGATCTCGGCCCGGACCCCATCGTGAAGATCGGAAAGGCCTGCTCCATCGGGCGGGGCAGCCACATCGTCGGTCACGAGTCGATCGAGATCGGCGATGACGTCTTCACCGGGCCGTACGTCTACATCACCGACCAGAACCACGGCTACGCCGATCCGGACGTCCCCGTAGGCCGGCAGTGGCCGGTCAACGACGCGGTCGTCATCGGCGACGGCTGCTGGCTCGGCGCCGGCGCCATCATCCTGCCCGGCACCCGCCTGGGCCGGAACGTCGTCGTCGCCGGTGGCGCGGTCGTACGCGGGGAGTTCCCCGACCATGCCGTCATCGCCGGCGTGCCGGCCAAGGTGGTCCGGCACTACGACCCGGAGACCGGCTGGCGGCCGCCGCTGCCGGAGGTGCCACTGGACGAGGCGACACTGGCGGCCCTCGCCGACCTGCCGCCGATCCCGAAGCGGGACGAGCTGGCAAGCTGACCACTGGTCAAGAGTGGCTGCCGGTGACGAGGTCGGCGTACTCAGGGTGCCGCTTGATCCACGCCTTGGCGAACGGACACAGCGGCAGCACGCGCCGGCCCTCTTTCCGCCAGTCGTCGAGCGCGGTACGGACGAGCGCGCCGCCCACCCCGTGGCCCTCGAACTCGGGCGCCACCTCGGTGTGCGTGATGACGATGAGGCGGTTCTCGTCCCGGTAGTCCATGAGACCGGCGGGCCGGTCGTCGACCCGTGCCTCGTACCGGCCGTCGGCCTTGGTCACCGTGACGTCCATCGTTCCCCCATCGGTCGCTGCTCGGACCACCCATGATGCCGCGTAAGAGTCATCCACCGACATACGGCGGTGCGACGCCCCAGCCCCAGTGGGGCACGGGCGCCTGCTGCACGGGGTGGGCGCCCGGCTGTGAGTTGGCGAGGGCGAGACGGGTCCCCCACTCGATGTAGCCGACGAACGCCGCCCGGAACTCCGGGTCGTCCGGCAGGCCGACCTCGTCGGCGGCGTCGAGGAGAAGCCCGACCCACCGGCGGCGCTGCCGCTCGGTGATGCCCTTGCCCAGGTGCCGGCCCAGCATGTGGTGGTAGCCGCCGCGCTGCTCGGTGTAGCGCGCCGGTCCGCCGAACACCTCACTCAGCCATATCGCGACGTATTTCGGGTGCTCGGGGTCCATGTGCGCGAAGAGCGGCCCCACCAGGTCGTCCTTGAGAACCTCACGGTAGAACGCCGCGGTGAGCCGCTCGAAGGCCTCCGTCCCGCCGGCCCAGTCGTACAGGGTGGGCACCGATCCGCCGGTGCCCCTCACGGCGGTGCGCCGGTAGTGCCGCATCTCCTCGATCTGGTCGACATACGGCCGGATCTGCTCGAAGAACGCCGTGAAATTCGCGCTCTTCCGGAACCCGGCGAGATGCCCTTCTTCGGACGTCCAGACGATGCGCAGGATGTAGGACTGCTCGTCCTCGGTGCACTGGGTGAGTTCGTACTCCACGCACTGGGGTGCCGCGCCGAGCGGCACGGCGGCACGTGCGTACGCCGCCTCGAACTCGTCGCCCATGTCGGCGGGGACGCGGTAACGGATGTACTCGACGATCACGGTCTTCCTCCAGCCGCAGAGCCATGGGGTACTCATGTAATCATGTAATCGCCACTTAGGGGGCCGATCGTGAGCCTCAGGGCGTGAGGTTCAGTGCCTGCTCTCGCGTGATCCGGCGGCCCCGCGCGTACGCCGCCTCGAACGCGTCGGCGCCGAGAGCGGCCAGCGCGGCGGCTCGGGCCCGGTCGTGCTCCAGGCTCCACGGCGAGACGAAGCCCTGCAGGGCGTGCGCGCAGCCGAGGAGCTCCGCCGCCCTGGCGTGCTCGCCACGCGCCGCGGCCAGCGCCGCGATCCCTTCGACGATGGGTCCCACCGTCTGGTCGATCGGCAGCAGTCCGATGTCCTCGAGCATCGCCAGGGCCTCGGCGTGCCACCGGGCGGAGTCCTCCAGGTCGCCCTCCTGTTCGGCGAGGCAGCCGAGGCGGCCGAACGTCGTCGCCGCGGACGTCCCCATATCGACCCGGGCCTTCCTCGGCTCGATGGCCGCGCGTGCCCGCTCCAGCAGGTCCCTCGCCTCGCGCAGATCGCCGGCTCGACGCGCGAGCTCGCTCAGCCAGACGTGGCCGTACGCGATGAGGCCGTGCTCACCGATCCGCTCGCCGGCGCGCACCGCCCGCCGCAGTTCGGTCCGAGCCTGCTCGACGTCCCCCGCCTGGCCGTACGCCCTGCCGAGCTGGATCAGCAGCATCGCCCCCTGATCCGGGCTGATCCCCTCGGTGGCGTATCCGTAGGCCTCCCGCACGGCGGGTATCGCCTCTCCGGGCCGGTCTCCGGCCAGCGCGACCTCCGCGAGGACGCCCAGGCAGGTGACCATGCCCCAGCGTTCGCCGAGTTCATGGAAGCCCGCGTACGCCTCCGCCGCCTCGGCGTGGCACTCGTCGATCGCTCCCCGGTTCGCCGCGAGGTACGCGCGGACCGCGCCCGCCGCCGCCCGGGTCCAGGGATCGGGATGATCGGTGATCGCCCGCAGCCCGCGCAGGCAGCCCTCGACGTCGCCGCCGAAGATGGCGGCGAGTGGCCGACCGAGCGCCAGCACCGGATGGGCCGGGCGGTCGGGGACGTAGGAGACCGCCTCCGCCATCGCCGCGCGCAGGTCCTCCGTCTGCGGCCCGTCGCTGCGGGACATCTCCCGCACGAGCGCGGCCGTGAAGGCGCAGATGGCGTAGGCCTCCTCGGCGCCTTCCGGCGCGCGCTCGTCGGTGATCGCCCAGACCTCCTCCGCCCAGCCGCCGGCCTCCGCCTCGAGGTCCCGTGCGACCCAGGACCACGCCAGCGCACCGACGAAACGGACGGCCGTCGGCACGTCACGGGTGTCGATCGCATGGCGCAGCGCCGCGTTGCAGTTGTCGCGCTCGGCGCTCAGGCGCGCGGTCCAGTGCAGCTGATCGCGACGCCGCAGCTCCGGCTCCGCCCGCTCGGCGAGGTCCAGGAAGTACGCGGCGTGCGCGTCCTTCCACCGTTTCTCCTCGCCCGCCTCGGCGAGGCGTTCCGCAGCGTACGCCCGCACGGTCTCCAGCAGGCGGTACCGGACCTCGGAGTCGCCCTCCGCGACCACGAGCGACTTGTCGACCAGGGAGGCGATCACGTCGATGACGTGGTCGCCGAGGACCTCGTCGGCCGCCTCCGGCGTGACGCCCCCGGTGAACACCGAGAGCCGCCGCAGCATCCGGCGTTCGGCGTCGTCCAGCAGATCCCAGCTCCAGTCCACGATCGCCCGCAGCGTCCGGTGCTGCGGCAGCGCCGTACGGCTGCCGACGGTCAGCAACCGGAACCGGTCGTCGAGCCGGGACGCCACCTGTGCGGGTGTCAGCACCCGGAGCCGGGCCGCGGCCAGCTCGATGGCGAGCGGGATGCCGTCGAGGGCCCGGCAGACCTGGACGACGGGCCCGACGGTCTCGGGGTCGACCGCGAAACCGGGCCGGACGGCCGCCGCCCGGTCGGCGAACAATCGGATCGCGTCATGGGCCAGGGCCGTCTCGGCGTCGGCGTCCTCCGGAGGCAACGGCAGCGAGAGCACCGGGCACAGGGACTCGCCGGTGATGCCGAGGGGCTCGCGGCTGGTGATGAGGATCCGCACGCCCGGCGCCGCGGCCAGCACGCGATCCGCCAGCCGCGCGGCCGCTTCGACCAGGTGCTCGCAGTTGTCCAGCACGAGGAGCAGTCGCTTGTCCGCGAGGACGTCGACGAGCCGGTCGAGCGGCCAGACGATCTCCTTCGCGTCGATGAGCCGGATCGGCTCCGCGACGCCCATCGCCACCACGACGGCCTGCGGCACCTCGGCCGCATCCCGTACGGGCGCGAGCGGGACGAACCAGACACCGTCCGGCGTGGCGGCGATCGCCCTGGTCGCGGCCTCGATGGCCAGCCGGGTCTTGCCCGCTCCGCCGTGTCCGGTCAGCGTGACGAGCCGGGACCCGGCGAGCAGCTCACCGACGCGGTCCAGCTCGCGATCCCGGCCCACGAAGCTCGTGAGCTGGGCCGGCAGATTGCTGAGGCCCTTCGGCCGGTCGGGAGGCCCGCCCGGTGACGGGTCCCACCCAAGATCCACCGGTGCCGCCGACCCGCCCGTCTCGCCGCGCAGGATCGCCAGGTGCACCGCTGCCAACTGCGGCGACGGGTCGACGCCCAGCGCGTCGGCCAGTTCCCGCCGGGTCTCCTCGTACAGGGCGAGCGCGTCCGCCCGCCGTCCGGCCGCGGACAGCGCCCGCATGAGCTGCCCGCGCAGGCGTTCGCGCAGGGGGTGCCGTACGGCGAGCTCTTCGAGCTCGGGGACCAGCCCGTCTCCGTCGCCGAGGGCGAGCTCCGCGTCGACCCGATCCTCGATGGCGGAGATCCGCAGCTCCTCCAGGCGCGCGATCGGACCGGCGGCGAAGGCCGTGTCCGCGACGTCGGCGAGCGCCGGGCCGCGCCACAGGCCGAGGGCCTCGCGCAGCAACGCCACTCGGCATGCCGGATCGCCCTCGGCCCGGGCGGCCGCGACGAGACGCTCGAAGGCGACCGCGTCGACGTCGGCGGGATCGGCCGTCAGCCGGTAACCGCCCGGCGTCGAGACGACGGCGTCCCGGCCGCCGGTGCCGCGCAGCCGGGAGACCAGAGCCTGGAGCGCGTTGACGGCCCCGGCCGGAGCCGTGGTCTCCCACAGGTCCTCGATCAGCCGCTCGACCGGGACCGAACGGCCCGTGTCGAGCGCCAACCGGATCAACAGCGCGCGCAGCCGAGAGCCACCGATCTCGACGGGTCGGCCGGTGCCGTCGCGTACGTCCAGCGGCCCGAGTATGGCGATGCGCACGCCGCCATTGTCCCCATTCGCGGCACCGCTCGGTCGATCATCCCTCCGATGCGGCCGGGTCCGTATGCCCGCGTCATCCGGCGATCACCCGGTGTGCTTGGGTACTGATGTGATCACGGCTCATCTGCCCATCCTGTTCGGCGTCGGCGTCCTCGCCGGGGTGGTCAGTACCGTGGTGAGCCTCGCGTCGATCGTGTCCTATCCGGCCCTGCTGGCACTCGGGCTGCCGGCCCTCAGCGCGAACGTGACGAACACGGTGGCGCTGATGTTCACGGCGGTGGGCGCCACGGCCGGCTCGCAGCGGGAGCTCACCGGGCAGCGTGCCCGGGTGCTGCGCATGGGCGTGCTGACCGCACTCGGCGGCGCCACCGGCGCGGCGCTGTTGCTGGTGACGCCGGCGCGGATGTTCGAGCTGATCGCGCCGTGGCTGATCGCGGGTGCGTCCCTGATCCTGCTCGTGCAGCCGAAGGTCGGACGGCTCGCGGAACGTTCCAAAGGCGAGCACAGCCGACTGCTCCGCCTGGGACTGTTCACGGTCGCCGTCTACACCGGCTACTTCGGGGCGGCCGGCGGGATCCTGATGCTGGCCGTGCTCGCCGCGATGATCGATCTGCCGCTGGTCCGCGTCAACGCGATCAAGAACACCGTCGCGGGTCTGGCCAACGGCGTCGCCGCGCTGGGGTTCGCGCTGTTCGGGCCGGTGCAGTGGAGCGCCGCCCTCCCGCTGGCGGCGGGGTTCCTCGCGGGCGGCTGGATCGGGCCCTCCCTCGTGCGCCGTCTCCCCGGCGAGGCGCTGCGCGTCCTGGTCGCCGTGTGCGGAGTGGCCGTCGCGATCAAGCTCGGCGTCGACAGCTACACCTGAGCAACCGTCCGGAATCCCGGTACGGCCAATAAGATATATTTCCCTGCTTTTTAGGTAGGCATGGAATGATTACCTCATCGGTCGACGCCTGACGGGGAGGGCTGGATGGCGCTTCCGAACTTCCTGGTGATCGGTGCTCCCAAGGCGGGCACCACGGCACTGCACGCCGCACTGGCGCGCCACCCCGACCTGTTCATGTCCTCCGTCAAGGAGCCGAAGTTCTTCCTCACCGACGGGCCTCCGCCGACGCGGGGCGGCCCCGGCGACGCCCAGACGTACCGCGAGCACGTCTGGCGGCGGGAGAACTACGAGGCGCTGTTCGCAAGCGCCCCCGAGGGGACGCTCCGCGGGGAGAGCACGCCGTTCTACCTCCACGACCGGGACGCGCAGCTCCGCATCCGCGCGCTGATCCCGGACGTCAAGATGATCGCCCTGATCCGGGACCCGGTGGAGCGCGCCCACTCCAACTGGACGCACCTGTGGTCGGCGGGCCTCGAGCCGATCGACAACGTCGTCGACGCGTGCGCCGCCGAACCCGAGAGGATCGCGGCGGGCTGGGCGACGTTCTGGCGGTACGTCGAACTGGGCAGGTACGGCGAGCAACTCCAGCATCTCTACAAGGTGTTCCCGCGCGACCGGGTCCTCGTGCTCCGGTACCGGCGGATCCACCAGGACCCCGCGGCGACCCTCGACCTGATCTGCGCGTTCCTCGGCGTCCGCACCGGGGTGCTCGACTCGATCCCCCGCGAGAACGTCACGAACCACGTCGCCGACTCCCCGAGCACCCGGGCCCTGCGGCAGGTGCTGCGCGCCGGCGCCCGGATCGGCGGACGGATGCCCCTGCCCGCACGCCGGCTGGCCCGCGGTCCGCTGCTCGCCGTACTGCACCGCGAGCGACGCCCACGGCAGCCGCTGACCTGGGACGACCGGCGGCAGCTGATCCCCTACTTCGCCGACGACATCCGGCTGCTGGAAGAGACCACGGGCGAGGGCTACGGCGACTGGCTCAAGCCGCGATGAGCTCGGTGCGCAGCTCGTGCGCACCGTCCGGACGCGTCGCCTCGTAGTAGAGCCGCCATCCCGCGTCCTGGAGGGGAACGGCCACGAGGTAGCGCAGGCCCCCGCCGGCGTACGGCGAGGCGGCCGCCGGGCGGGTGCCCTGCGGCTCCAGCACGCCGAACCCGTCACCGATCGCGATGCCGGTCCGCTCCTCGTAGTTCTCCGCGGCGCTCGCCCGGCCGTCGTAGTAGGCGACGGTCTCCCCGCCGTCCGTGACGACGGACGAGATCCGCACGCCCCGCGAGTCCCAGTTGCCGGGGCGGCCCGCCAGCACCGTGCCGTGCCACGTCCACTCCAGGCCGTCGGCGCTGGTCGCGTAGTCGGTCACCATCTGGTCGGCCTCTTCCGGATCGGCGAGCGGGTGGCAGGACGCCCACAGGTGCCACTTGTCGCCCTGGCGGAGGACCACCGGGTCCTTGACCCCGATCAGGTCGCTGCCGGGAAGCACCACCTCGGCCGTTGCCGGGTCGAAGGACCGCGGGTCGGCCGCCTCCAGCACCTCCACCCGCCAGTGCTTGGTCCCCGGAGTGGCGCAGCTGAGGTACAGACGCCAGATGCCGTCCGGGGTCACGACGAGCGCGGGGCGCTCCAGCGACTCGGCCGCCATCTGATCACTGTCGATGACGCACAGCGTCTCCAGCCGTTCACCGTCGATCGCGCGGGCGACCACCACGGCGTACCCACGACCGTGCCCGATGGGACGGCGCAGGCGGTACGCGAGGTAGATCTCGCCGTCCGCGACACAGGCGCTGGGCGCTCCCGCCCAGTAACCGCCGCCCTCCTGAGGCGGGGGGACGACGACGCGGGACCGCTCGTACGACGGCAGGGGAAACGGCATGGGGTCCTCCCTCTGAGCGCGCCGGCGACGGGGCCGCACCGGCACGGGCGCGAGGCCATCCAGGCGACGCCCCTCGGCGCAGCCCGTGAGCGATGGCCGTTACCACGGTAACCGAGTATGGAAAGTAAATAAGCCGCTCAGCTGCGGTGATGTCAAAATCTACCCTCGGGCGTCGACCCTCGTCGGTCAGGCGACAGGGCTGTCGGGAGAGTCGAGATACACGTACTGGCGATCGGGGGTGACCGCGAGCCCGAAACGGCCCGTCGGCGGACGTCCGGTCTCGCCCCACCACTGGTAAGCGGCCTCGATCTCGGTCCACAGCGAGCGCGGACCCTGCTGACGCACCCGGTGCGTGACGGCACCGTCGGTGACCTCGACGCGCGCCCAGGAGGGACCGGAGAACGCCCAGAAGGCGAAGTCATCGCTGCCGTCATCGGCGTCTTCGAACTTCGTCGTCACATCGGGCACCCGCAGGCCGACCGCGAACGTGGCGTCGTAGTCGTCGAAGGCGACCGCGTCCGGATGCAGGGCCGTGGCCGACTCGGTCGCGCCCGCCAGATCCACCGGCGCCGCAGGCCGTGGCGCACGTTGCGCGCACAGCCACATGAACGCCACCGTGTTGTCGACGAACGGGCCGTACGCCGCGCCGTGGCCGTCGACCGTCAGGCGGGCCAGCGCACCATTGTCGTAGGCGTTGCCCCACGGGGTGAGGATCACCCCGCCTGGCCGGGTCTGCGCCACCCACTGATAGGGGACGGCGTGCACTGACGCGGTGGCGACGACCCGGTCATACGGCGCGCCCGGCGCGTACCCGTCCGCGCCGTCGCCGGTGACCACCAGGGCCGACACGCCAACCTCGGCGAGTGTCCGACGGGCCCGCTCGGCGAGATCGCGATCGACTTCGATCGTTGTGACGTTCTCGTCACCGACCATGTGGGCGAGGAGAGCCGCGTTCCATCCGGTACCGGCGCCGATCTCCAGGACCCGCATCCCGTACTCGACGTGAAGGTGGCCGAGCATCGTCGCGACGATGGACGGCTTGGAGATCGAGCTGGTGATCCGCCGGCCCGTTCCGGTGTCCTGTGCGGTGCCATCGTCGACCTGCGTGACGATCGCCTCGTTGGTGTACACGGTCGTCAGCCAGGCCGCAGGATCCTCATCACGTCGGCGCGGGCTCAAGACGCTCCCGTCGGCGTCGTCCCAGATGACGCCGGGCACGAACACGTGCCGGGGAGCGGTCAGGAACGCCGCGCGCCATTGGCCGGGCAGCGCACCGGCGGCCGTCAACTCATCGACGAGCCGCCGGTTCAGAGCTTCAGCATCGGTCATCTACCGCTGCTGTCCTTGCCCTTTGCGGGGTCCATGAGCGCAGTATATGACGCGGTGGAGAGCGGTGCATGACAGTTGCTCACGCGGTCAGTTGGGCGAGGTCTTCCTCGGTGAGGCGGGTTCCGGCGGCCGCGACGTTCTGCTCCAGGTGGTCGAGCGACCCGGTGCCGGGGATGGCGAGCAGCACGGGCGAGGCCGCCAGGAGCCAGGCGAGCGCCACCTGTTCGGGCGTGGCCTGGTGGCGGGCACCGACCTTCGCGAGCCGGTCCCGGTCGAGTGGCCGGTCGCCGCCGCCGAGCGGGAAGTACGGCACGAATGCCACGCCGAGTTCCTCACACTGCGCGAGCAGGCCGCCGTCGGCGCCGTGCTGGACGTGGAAGTGGTTCTGCACCGCCGTGACCGGGGCGATCGAACGGGCCTCGGCGAACTGCGCGGCGTCCACATTGCTCACGCCCAGATGGCGGATCAGTCCCTCCTCGCGCAGCCCGGCCAGGGCCTCGAACCGCTCGCCGATCGACTCTCCGCCGGGAGGCGTGAGGCCGCCGACCCGCAGGTAGACCAGGTCCAGGCGATCCAGGCCGAGCCGTCGCAGGTCCTCCTCCACCAGGCCGCGCAGCTGATCGGGGGTCGCCTGCCCGCTGGGGATCCCGTCCGGCCCCCGGAGCGGTCCGACCTTCGTCGCGATGACCAGGTCGTCGGCGTACGGGGACAGCGCCTCGCGGATCAGCTCATGAGCGCGTACGTCACCACGTTCGTAGAAGCCGGCCGTGTCGATGTGGTTCACGCCCAGCTCCACCGCGCGGCGCAGCACCGCGATGCCGGTCTCGGGGTCACGAGCCGGGCCCCGGAAGGTGCCCGTGGGGAGCCGCATCGCGCCGAAGCCGAGCCGGTTGACGCGCAGGTCCCCGCCGATGAGGAAATCGCCGCCCGCGGCGGCCGTCACGTTCGTCGTCATGTCTCCACCCTGACGCCGCCCTCCGGCCCCGGGCCAACGGCTGGCAGCAAGCTGCCATTGCCGCGCCGCGCCCGGATCGGGAGACTTGGTGGGGTGACGAGCGACCAGGTCATCACGGTCCGCGGGGAGCGCGAGCTCACCGCGCGGGCCGCCCATCTGTTCACCGGGGTGACGTCGGAGTTCATCTGCGCGGCCACGAACATGGACACCTGGTCGCACCCCGAGACCCGCAAGGCGATCGTCGCCCGGATGCGTCCCAGGCTCAGCGAGGGCGAGGTGATCGTGCGCAAGCTGTACACGCCCGCCGCGCTGGCCAATGAGGAGCAGCGGGATCACCTGCTCACGGTCGCGGGCATGGGCGCGCAGGTCCGCATCTGCGCCACGGGCCTGCCGCACGAGACGATCATCATCGACCGGCGGGTCATGATCCTGGCGGGAGCCGCCACGACCGGGGACCGGGAGTTCACCGTCACCACGTCACCGGCCCTCATCAGCGGTGTGCTGTCCCTGTTCGAGGCCACCTGGGAGGCCGCGACCGAGCTCACCGCGTATCTGCACCGTGACCCGCCTGAGGTGGACGCGGAGGGCAGGCGGATCCTGCAGGCGCTCGGCGACGGGCTCACCGACGAGGTCGCCGCGCGCCGGCTGGGGCTCTCGCTGCGGACGTACCGGCGGCGCGTGGCCGAGCTGATGCGGCTGCTGGGGTCCGAATCCCGGTTCCAGGCCGGCGTGCACGCCGGCGAGCTGGGCCTCATCCCCTGACCGAGACACCCCGCGCGCGGGCGAGACGGCCGAGGAGCTCCCATGTGCGCAGCCGGTCCTGGGGCGTTCCGAAGCCGGTGTTGGTGACCACGACGTCCGTGGCTCCGGCGGCGAAGTAGGCCTCGACGTACTCGGCGAGCGTGTCCTCGTCGCCGATCGCGGCGAGCTCGACGGCATGTCCGACGCCCTCTCGGTCGAGCACGGCGCGATACGACGGGATCGTCCTGTAGAAGGCGAGGGCCTGCTCAGCCCGGACCCGGGTCGACGCGGGATCGGCGGTGACCACACCGGGGAAGGCCGCGATGATTCGGGGAGCCGGCCGGCCGGCGGCCTCGGCCGCCTCGCTGACGATCGGCAGGATGTGGCCGGCGATCGTCTTCGGGCCGGCCAGGTAGGGCAGGGTGCCGTCGGCGAGTTCGCCGGTCGCGCGCAGCGCCTGGGGCCCCATCGCGGCCACGATGACGGGAACCGAGGGCTCCGCGCCGGGAACGCGCGCCGACCAGCCCTTGCCGGTGTCAGCGGTGAGCGTCGGGCCGTGCACGTCGGCCGTACCGTCGGCGAGCAGCGAGGCCAGCGCGGTGAGGTAGTCCCGCAGATGGCGGATCGGCCGGTCGTACGGGGCTCCGAAGACGCCGGTGACCATCGGTGCGGCGGACAGCCCGATGCCGAGGGTGAAGCGGCCGCCGGTCGCCGCCTGCGCCGTCTGTGCCTGTCCGGCCAGCACGATCGGGTGGCGCGGGTAGATGGGCACGACCGAGGTGCCGACCCGGATACCCGGCACCTCCCGGCCCACGAGACCGGCGACGGCGATCGCGTCGACGTCGAGCCGCTGCGCGAACCAGACCTCGTCCAGCCCTGCGGCGGCCGCTTGTCTCGCCTCGTCGATCAGTGTGTCGACGGCGTTCGCCGCAGCCGCGATGCCGTCCGGCCCTGCGGGAAGCGCGATCCCGATACCCATGTGATCCCCCATTGTTCGATAATCCCGAACTATGGAACGTTGATACCATGCTCGGGTTCGATCCGGTAGCCCGCGACGTGTGGAGAGGGAAGATGGCGCGTACGACACCGAAGCCCGCCGTCGACGACCTCGATCTGGCGACGATCCTCCACGCGCTCGGCGACCCGGTGCGCCTCGAACTGGTCCGCCGCCTCGCCGCCGACGGTGAGGTCGCGTGTAGCGCGCCGGACCTGCGCGTGCCGAAGTCGACGCTGTCCAACCACTGGCGGACACTCCGGGAGGCGGGGCTGACGTCGACGCGGATCGATGGACGGCACCGCTGGATGACCCTGCGGCGGGCGGACCTCGACGCACGTTTCCCCGGGCTGCTCGACGCGGTGCTCACCGTGTCCGCACCCGCAGGTCGCTGACCTGCCGGGCAGGCCTGCGGCGGGCTGCTGAGCGACCGCAGAACCACTGACCGACCGCCGGACCGCCGATACCCGCAAGATCACCGACCGTCGGACCATTCGGGATCCGGCACGAACGGCCGGGAATCGTGGGCGGCGCCGGTCAGGCGACGGCCAGGTCGTCCAGGGTCCGGCCGATGAGGGTGCTGATCTGCTCGGCGACACCGGGCGCGGCGGCGATGGTGGCGGTCGAGGTGGCGGTGTGCTCGCTGCCGTCGTGGTCGACCACGGTGGCTCCGGCCTCGCGGGCGATGACGACGCCCGCCGCGGTGTCCCACGGCTTGTTCGACATGCTCACGCTGACGTCCAGCCTGCCTTCGGCGACCCAGGCCAGGTCGATGGCCGAGGAACCGAGCATCCGCACCCGCTGGACCTCGGCGGCCAGGGCGGCGGTCAGGGCGAGCCGCAGGCGGTTCTTCTCCTCGGCGTCCGACCCGACCGCGTAGTCGCCGACGGCCACGATGGCGTCCTGCAGCGCGCTCGTCGCGCTCGCCGTGATGCGCCGCTCGCCGACGTGGGCGCCGGCGTGCTCGACGGCCGAGTAGCAGGTGCCGAGGAACGGGAGGTCGATCACTCCGAGGACGGCGCGGCCTCGGTGGAGCAGGCCCAGGGAGACGCCGCACAGCGGGAGTCCGTGGACGAAGTTGGCGGTGCCGTCGATCGGGTCGAGCGCCCACAGCAGGTCCCCGTCGGCGTCGCCGGTGACCCCTTCCTCCTCCCCGAGGATCGGCACGGCGGGCGCGCGGTCGCGCAGGTACGCCCGTACGGCGCGCTCGACGGCGTAGTCGAGGTCGCTGGCCATGTCCCGGTCGCCCTTGGCGGTGAGCAGGCCGGGTGCCCGGGAGCGGATGAGGTCGGCGGCGATCGTGACGGCGTCGAGAGCGACGGGTAGCAGCGCTCCGACTGGCGTCGTCATACCGGCCGACTCCGTTCCGACAATTCGCGGTAAATCTGCTCAAAGGTGTTATACAACCCCACTCCGCCAGCGTCACGGCGGAGCAAGAACGTCGGCGAGTCGACGCCGCGGGCCTGGGGCAGGTACGGCTGCATCACACACGTCGCGCCGTCGATCAGGACGATGCCGAATCGGATGGTCTCGTCGTACACGGCGAGCGACAGGCGGTCGCGGGCCTCGGCCGGGAGGCGGTCGCGTACGCGTGCCAGAACCTCGATGTTCAGTTTGGTGAGCGTGGACAGGTAGTGGTCGGTGTAGCCCTCTTCGCACTCCCGCGCCTTGATGGCGTCGCCGTCCGGATCGAGGAAAAGGCACTCCAGCCGAGTGCCGCTCTCGACGAGCCGGCGCAGCCGCTGGTCCGGATACTGCTGGCAGAGAAGGTTGAGCGAGAGCCCGGCCGCCCTGATGTCCTGCGCGTCGTCGAACATCACCTGCGGCGGCATGGCGTAGGTGAACTCCGCCCGGGTGGTGAAGACGGCGGCCACACCGGCCAGCGGCAGACCCGGACCGTCCAAGGCGATGAGCGGGAGGGGACCGTCGCGCGGAGGGGCCACGGCGCGGTCCACCCCGGGCGGGAGGTCGTCCGACCACGGCCCGAACAGCTGGTCGGCGGTCCACCCGGGGAACATGGTCTCCAGGACGCGGCAGTGATCGGTGTAGGGCAGCCGTTTGAGCCCGCCGGAGATCCAGCGGTGCAACTGCGCACGGCTCGGAGCGGTGCCGACGAGGTCGCGGTCCACCTTTCTGGCGGCGTTCTCGTACGCGGCACGAAACATCCCATACCGCATTAATTGCCGCTGTTGCACCAGAATTCGGAGCAAAGTGGGTTGCCGTTCTGCACTTTCGTCCACACGGTCAGCCTAGCCAGCATTTATCCCCACGACGAGACAAATCCGAGACGGAGACAAGACATTGGCGTCGAAAAAGCGTCTTGCATGGCATCGAGACGAAACACCAATAAGAAGGATGCTATGACCGGCGGGTGAGACAGCTGTTCCCGGGGGCGTTGGAGGGCGGCGGCGGTGTACGCCGATCACAGTGAAAAAGTGCGGCTTCTCGTATCCTTGTGCCGTGAACTGGCCAGACTCGGGTTGCCTTCGATGATGAGTGATGCCAGGCCGGCGCTGTCGGTGCACGGCGGTCCCATGGATCCCCGAGTATGGATATCCGTGAGCGCGTGCGGGGAATTCTTCGAATGGTGCCCGTGGTCCGGAGATCGACTACCGGCCACGGACCCGGAAACGGCCGCCGAACGCATCGCGGCACATCTGCGCACCGACGTCGATCACCACGCGGCCTCGGCCGAACACTCGTCATGAACGGGTCGCGGCGATCGGCGCCGTTCAGTGCGGGATGCCGCCGATGATGTCGTGGGCGCCCTTGCGTACGAGTGTCGCGGCGACGTAGGCGCCGAGCTCGGGCGCGCGGTCGGGCTTGTCCCACTCGTGGGCGTAGGCGAAGGTGCCGCCGTCCGGAGAGAACACCATGCCGATCAGCGACAGCCGCCCGTCGCCGGCGGTGGTGCAGTGCCCGGCGATCGGACTGTTGCAGTGCCCTTGCAGGTCCTGCAGCATCGTGCGCTCGGCCGTCACGTGGGTGCGTGTCTCGGCGTGGTCCAGCAGCCGTACGAGCTCCATGACGCCCGTGTCGGCGGTGCGGCACTGAACGCCGATGACGCCGGCACCGATGGCCGGGCACATCGTCTCCACCGGCAACACCTGCCCAACGCGGTCTTCCATGCCGATACGGCGCAGCCCGGCTCGGGCGAGGATCATCGCGTCGAACTGCTGCTCGGTGTCGAACCGGGCGAGCCGGGAGTTGACGTTGCCGCGGATCCGATCGACGCGCAGATCCGGGCGCACCCGCAGAATCTGCGCCTTGCGCCGTACCGCGCTGGTGGCCACGCGCGCGCCGGCCGGGAGCTCATCGACGCTCCCGTACGGCGAACCGGAGGGGAAGACGATGACGTCGTGAGCGTCCTCGCGTTCCAGGTAGGCGGCGAAGGCCGTGCCCTCGGGCAGTGGGACGTCGCCGGGGACGTCCTTCATGCAGTGGACCGCGATGTCGATGTCGCCGCTCAGCAGATGGCGGTCGATCTCCTTCAGGAACGCGCTCTTGCCGCCGAGCTCGGCGAGGTCGCCCTGCCAGCGGTCGCCGGAGGTCTGGATGCCGACGATCTCGGCTTCGAGCCCGTCGACCTGGCCGGTGAGCAGATCGCGGACCTGGTTGGCCTGAGCCAGTGCCATCGGCGAGGTCCGTGAGCCGATGCGAATACGAAGATCGGGCAGCATCCGACCACGGTAGTCGGGCCGTCTGCCCGGCGTTGCAGCGGTCGGCGCATCGGCGTGATGAGGTCATTTTTCGCTGGTCGCACCTTCCCGAGCCCGGGCCGAGACGGCGCTCTATCCGCGATCTGAACTGGCCGTGCCGCTCGAGGTCGCTTCGGTGTTGGAGTGGAGGACCTCGCGGGCCTGGTCGGCGGCGCGGGCGAGGCTTTCGCCGACGAAGTCGGAGAAGCGGGCGACGTTCTCCAGACGAACGGCGGCTGGGGTGCCGGGGCCGAGCACGCGGACGCCCTCCCGGAAGATCTCGGCCTGCTGGGTGAGGGCCCGGGCGCTGGCGATCGTCGACTGGTAATAGAGGTCGTCGTCGACGACATAGCGGTCGCGGCGGCCTTCGTCGCGTTCCCGGCGGACGAGGTCCTGGCTCTCGAGGAACGCGATCGCTTTGGAGATGGACGCCGGGCTGACCTGGAGGCGCTGGACGAGTTCGGACGCGGTGAGGCTGCCGGAGTCCGTGGTGTAAAGGGCGACCAGCACCCGGGCCATCATCTTGTTGGACAGGCCCGATTCCATGAGGACGGTGGTGACCATCTCCTCGTACTCGCGCAGGGCCTCGGCGTCGCGTCCGTGTGGCTGGGGGACCGCCTCCGACGCTCGGGTGGAGGCGGGCCTGCGCCGGCGGGTGCGGCGTTCGGTGGCGCGGTGGGCCATCTCGGCGCGGTAGCCGGCGGGGCCGCCGTTGCGCATCACCTCACGCGTGATCGTCGAGGTGGGACGGTCCAGACGTCGGGCGATCTCGGCGTAGGCCAGACCGTCGGCCAACCCCACCGCGATCTGCTGGCGGTCCTGCTGGGTGAGCCTACCTCCGGGCATCGCGATCTCCTTCGTGTCGCTTCGATGCCCTCACCCTAGCGTTCACTCTCAATCGGTTGCAACGAACAGATGTCGCTTGTTGCATTACCGGCCAGGATCATCGCAACGAAATTCCGATTCCTACCTGCATAAACTCTGTTTACATGCAAAGATCTCGTTGCCGAATCTGGAAAGGCAACGTAGCGTTTGCGATGTCAGAAACGAAGTAGCGCAGAGCGCAGGGAGCACACAATGAACAAGTACGACACCCCCACCCCGATCACCGCCGTCCTGCACATCCCCGCCGGACGCGTCCAGTTCATCGCCGCCGACCGCACCGACACCACCGTCGAGGTCCTGCCCACCAACGCCTCCAAGAGCCGCGATGTGAAGGCCGCCGAGCAGACCACGGTCGAGTACGCCGACGGCGTCCTGCGGATCGAGACTCAGGCGGCGAAGAACCAGTACCTCGGCCCGTCCGGATCCGTCGAGGTCACGGTCCAGCTGCCCACCGGTTCTCAGGTCGAGGCCAAGACGGCCAGCGTCGAACTGCGGACCGTCGGCCGCCTCGGCGACGTCACCTTCGAAGGCGCCTACCGCCAGATCAAGCTCGACGAGACCGCGAGCCTCCGCCTCACCGCGACCGACGGCGACGTCGAGGTCGGCCGCCTGAACGGCCCCGCCGACATCAGCACCGCACGAGGCGACATCACCATCGCCGAAGCCACCCGCGGCAAGGTCGTCCTGGCCACCCACTCCGGCGACATCTCCATCACCGCCGCGCCCGGCGTCTCAGCCGCCCTGGACGCCGGCACCTCCCACGGCCGCATCACCAACGCCCTCAAGAACGACGGCACCGCCGACCTGGACATCCACGCCACCACCTCCAACGGCGACATCACCGCCCGCAGCCTCTAAGGAACAGCATCATGACGAACCTGGCCATCGCGGCGAACGGGCTGCGCAAGTCCTACCGCGACAAGACCGGCGAAAAGGTGGTGCTCGACGGCATCGACCTGAACGTCCCCGAAGGAACGATCTTCTCCCTGCTCGGCCCCAACGGCGCGGGCAAGACCACCACCGTCCAGATCCTGTCCACCCTGATCCGCGCCGACGGCGGCACCGCCCAGGTGGCCGGCCACGACCTGGCCCGTAAACCCGACGACGTGCGCGGGGCGATCGGCGTCACCGGCCAGTACTCGGCCGTCGACAAGCTGCTCACCGGCGAGGAGAACCTGCTCCTCATGGCCGACCTCAAGCACCTGTCCCGCCGGGACGGCAAGCGCAAGGCCGCCGAGCTGCTGGAGCGCTTCGACCTGGTGGAGGCGGCGCGCAAAACCGCCGGAACCTACTCCGGCGGCATGCAACGCCGGCTCGACCTGGCGATGACCCTGGTCGGCGACCCCCACCTGATCTTCCTGGACGAGCCCACCACCGGGCTGGACCCGCGCAGCCGCCGCTCCATGTGGGGCATCGTCCGCGAACTCGTCGCCGGCGGCGTCACCATCTTCCTCACCACGCAGTACCTGGAAGAGGCCGACGAACTCGCCGACCAGATCGCCGTTCTCGAGGGCGGACGGCTGATCGCCGAAGGCACCCCCGAACAGCTCAAGCGGCTCATCCCCGGCGGCCACGTGTCGCTGCGGTTCACCGACGACGACGCGCTCAAGGGCGCACTCGGCGCGCTCGGCCAGGGCTTCGTGGACCCCTCCGACGACGACCGGCTGACGCTGCAGGTCCCGTCGGACGGCGGTGTCGCGTCACTGCGCGAACTGCTCGCCCGGCTGGACGCGGCGGGCATCGAACCGGCCGACCTCAGCGTGCACACCCCCGACCTCGACGACGTCTTCCTCACCCTCACCGGCCAGAAGCAGGAGGCCACCCGATGAGCACCCTCACCCTCTCCATGCGCGACTCGGCCACCATGACCCGGCGGCAACTCAAGCGCCTGCTCCGCTACCCGTCCATGACCGTGCAGCTGATCATCACGCCCGTCATCATCCTGCTGCTGTTCGTCTACGTCTTCGGCGGCACGCTCGGCCACGGGATCGGTGGCGGCCGCCACACCTACGTCAACTACGTCATCCCCGGCATCCTGCTCATGGCGGCCGCCACCGCCGCGACCGGAACCGCCGTCATGGTCGCCACCGACATGACCGAAGGCATCATCGCCCGCTTCCGCACCATGCGGATCTCCCGGGCATCGGTCCTGACCGGCCACGTCGTCGCCAGCGTCATCCAACAACTCCTCGGCATGGCCGTCGTCATCGGCATCGCCCTGGCGATCGGGTTCCGCCCCAAGGCCACCGCCGCCGAATGGCTGGAGGCCGCCGGCCTGCTCACCCTGTTCGTCGTGGCCATCACCTGGCTGTCGGTGGCCCTCGGCCTGAAGTCCTCGACCCCCGAGGCCGCCAGCAACGCCCCGATGCCCCTGGTCTTCCTGCCCTTTCTCGGCAGCGGCTTCGTCCCCACCGACTCCATGCCCACCGCCCTGCGCTGGTTCGCCGAGTACCAGCCCTTCACCCCGATCATGCAGACCGTCCGCGGCCTGCTCCTCGGCACCCCGATCGGCAACAACGCCGCCATCGCCACCGCCTGGTGCGCCGGCATCGCCGCCGTCTCCTACCTCTGGGCCAAGAAGACCTTCAACAAGGCCTGACCATGAACCGGCCGAACAGGGCCGTCAGACCAACCGGTCTGACGGCCCTGAGCCTTTTCCGCCCGTCGCACCGGGTGTCAGTGCGCGAGCACGTCCGGAAAGCCGAACGCCGCGACCAGCGCGGGATCATGGAACTTGATCACGCGAGAGACGCCGGTGGCGGTGGGGGCCAGCACCACGGCGCCGTCGGCTCGGAGCGCGCCGTCCGCATCCCGGTGGTACACGACGGCGGCGGGTTGGCCGTTCGCCGCGGTGGCGATCATCCGCCAATCGCCCGGTGTGCCCAGCACGTACGCGTCGAGCATGTGGATGCACATCGCCCGGCCCGCCTGCCATTCGCGGAACGGCGTCGCCTCCAGCGTGGCGTCCATGCGCAGCACTTGTTCCAGCAGGCCGGCATCGGAGTGCTCGAAGGCTGCGATGTAGCCGTCGAGAAGCGCGCGTGCCCGTTGGTCGGTCGGTTCGAGCAGTTCCTCGGGCTCCGGCCCCAATTCGTCCAGCCGGGCACGGGCGCGCTGCAGACCGCTCTTGACCGCAGCCGTGGTGGTGTCGAGGATCTCCGCGGTCTCGGCCGCCGAGAACGCCAGCACCTCGCGCAGGATGAGGATCGCACGTTGGCGGGAGGGCAGGTGCTGCAGGCTGGCGATGAGCGCCAGCCGCAGCGACTCGCGTTCGACCACCACCGCGGCCGGATCGTCGGCCGGCGGGGCGATCGATGCGTCCGGCAGCGGTTCCAGCCACGAGACCTCGCCCGGAGCGACGGGACTCGGCGGACGATCGGGTCTGTCGTACGGGCCTGCCAGACCTGAGGGCAGCACCCGCATCGGGCGCGGCTTCAACGCCGTCAGGCAGACATTGGTAGCGATCTTGTAGAGCCAGGACCGAATCGACGCTCGACCGTCGAATCCGGAGTAGGACCGCCACGCCCGCAGATAGCTCTCCTGCACCAAGTCCTCGGCGTCGTGTGCCGAGCCGACCATGCGGTAGCAGTGCGCCAGCAACTCCCGGCGGAACGGCTCAGTCTCGGCGGTGAACCGGTCTTGATTCGGTGCCGCCCGCAGCTCGGATGTCACGCCGCGACCCTAATACGGCAATTCCTCTGGGCGTGGTCCACGTGCCGACGCGATCAGATCTCGTCGAGCTGGAGGATCATGGCGCGGAAGGTCGTGTAGCGGGCCAGGTTCGCCGCGGCATCCTCGGCGGTGCGCCGGCCGATCTCGGATCCGAGCGCGGCTTCCAGCGCGGCCATGTCGTCCCAGTCCAGCATCACGACCATGTAGCACGGCTCGCCGATCACGGCTGCCGGCTCATGACTGCGCGTGTAACGACGCAGGCCCGGAAACTGTTTCGCCAACGGGATGTGGACATCGTTGTAGTGACGTTCGAACGCCTCGACGTCGGAGGGGGTGTCGTACAGCACGACGAATCGCGCCGTCTGCGTGGCGGCCGGGTCCACGGTTGCGGTCATCTGTTTCAACTCCTGCCGTGCGGTGCGCGGCGTCACCGGTTCGGTACTAGGGGTTTTCTCAGGGCAGCAGGGCGAGTTTGCCGACGGTGGCCCTGGCTTCGAGTTCCGTCAGCGCTTTCGGGCCGTCGGCCAGTTCGTACCCGGTCGGCAGGCCGGGGGCGAGCACGCCGGCCGCGATCAGCGCGGACAGCTCACCCATCAGCTCACCGAAGATCTGCGGTGCGGCCTGGATCAGCACGCCGATATTGAGGCCGATGATGTGGACCTGGTGCTTGTACACCAGCTCCCAGTTGGTGATCGGGGCTTCGCCGCCTGCCAGGCCGTAGACGATGACCCGGCCCGTGACCCGCTTGGCCGCGGCCAGGCTGGCGGCGAAGGTGGCGCCGCCGGCCGACTCCAGAACCACATCGACGCCGGAACCGCCGGTCAGCTCCGTCACCTCGGCGGCGAGGTCGCCGCCGACAGAGTCCAGGACGTGGTCGGCTCCCAGTGCCAGCACCGTCTCGTGCTTGCCCGGCGAGGCGGTGGCGATGACCGTCGCACCGTAGTGCTTGGCCATTTTCACCGCGGCCTGGCCGGTCCCGCCCGCCGCGGCGTGGATCAGCACAGTCTGCCCGGCAGCGATGCCGCCCAGCGGCTTGAGCGCGGCGAGCGCGGTGGGCCAGTTCACGACCAGACCGAGCGCCTGCTGCTCCGTCCAGCCCGCGGGCACCGGTACCGCCGCAGCCGCGGGCAGGACCATGTACTCGGCGAAAGCCCCGGTTCCGACGCCGACGACGCGGGCCCCCGGTCGCGGGCCGGTCACCGCCTCGCCCACCGCGACGACCTCACCGGCGGCCTCGAAACCCGCCAGGTACGGCGGCCGCGGGCCGCCTGCGAACGTGCCGTGGGCCTTCGAGATGTCGGCGAAGTTGACCCCGGCTGCGGTGACGCGGATCAGGACCTCGCCCTGGCCGGGGCTCGGCACTGGCGCGTCGGTGATCAGCCGCATGTCCTGCGGGCCGTTGAGGGACGTCTGCTGCAGCGCGCGCATGGTCGCGGGAATGCCCATTGGCGATCAGTCTTTCTTTCTCGGCGTACATAGAGAGACCGACCGGCCCGTCGCGCGGCCCGCGCCTCCCACCATGTAGACCTCGGCCACCGCAGAAAGGAATCGATCGCTCCCGAACCGCACGGGCCTACCACCAAAATCAGTTGCGGGCCAATGCCCGCCCAGCGTCCTGGGGGCCGCCGGGCCCGTGGGATTCCCAAGCCCCGCGCCCGGCGGCCCGTCTGGGCCCGTACGGTCGTCCTCAGGGGGCTGAGACGGCCGTACGGGTGTGGTGGACGCGCCCCGTCGATCCGGCCGGCCGGGCCGAATCCCTCAATGGCCACGCGGGACGCGCCACGTCTATGAGGCTCATCCGATCGCCGCCTGACAGTGATGCCATGGCGTCCCGGACTTCCCGGCACCGTTGCAACAGCAGAGCGGCGTCCGACTCGTCGACGATGAGCGGGCCTGCGGCGAACGTGGCGAACGCCGTGTACGCCCGCCGCCACCGCGACCACATCACCACCCAACCTCGGCAGGCCGCCTGAACCGCAGCGAGATCCTGGGGGCTCGGGTCTGGGGCGACCATGCGCCGGACGGGAGGACGCACCAGCGCGGCCGGCTCGACGCCGACGAGCCGCCGGATACCCGCGATCACCGCTCGGCCCCGGCAGCCTCGGAGACGTGCAGAACGTTCGCGAGGCGGCGGGCCGCCTCGTCGACGTCCTCGACGGGCACCATCGGTTCGTACTCGGGCAGCGCGTCTCGGGTCGCCCCTGACCACTGCCAGTGCCACCACCAAGCGCTCTGGTGCTCGCGTACGACGATCGGCTGCGTCATCCGCGTCTCGCCAGGATTCCGAACCTCGACGACGCCATCCGAGCAGACCTCAATGTTCAGGCCGCGCCGCATGAGCAGCGGCGCGAGCTTGAGTACCAGACCCCTGACGGCGTCGATCCAGGGGGAGGGATTCGCGTTCTGTGCGTGCACCTGATGCCTCCTGGAGCGGTAGCGGCTCGACTACTCGGTGAAACCATGCCGCCCGTCACAGGCCGCTTCCGATCCCTCAGGCGGTATCTCACCGTGAGATGTACGCTCACGGTGAGATGGGCGGGGTGACCCGATGGACAAGAGGTACGGGCCTGTTGAGTTGCCCGCTCGGTCGTGGCATCAAGGAGAGGTTCACTCGGCCTTGAGAGCGCGCGACATTCCCGCGCTTCTACGGCTCGTTCAGCGTTACACCGGCGCAAGCCAGGCTCGCCTCGCCACCGCGTTCGCCATGGGACAGGGGCGCGTCAACGAGATCATCAACGGCCGGAGACAGGTAACCCGCCTCGACGTCTTCGAACGCATCGCGGACGGCCTCGCGATGCCTGATGAGGCGCGGGTCCTATTCGGCCTCGCGCCGGCACACGCGGCGGTCAGAGGCGTCCTCACCGGACACGCAGAGATTGCCCGCGTATTCACCGACCAGGCCGAGGCCTACCAGGAACTCCGAGACCTGGCTGCGACAGCGACCGAGATCAGCATTCTTGCCGTGCGCACGCTCGGGCTGATCTCACTGAATGACTCCCTCTTGCGCGGGCCGTTGACACAGCGCGCTACACCTGTGAGCGTCCGGATGCTGCTGCTGGACCCTGACGCGCCGACGGTAGCGACCCGTTCGAGTGAGATCGGCGAATCTCCGGAATCGTTCGCGACCGGCATTCGCTTGGCGATCGCACGCTTGGCGGAGTTCGACGGGCACCCCTACGTGACGCTGCGAACGGCCCTCTACAACCAGCTTCCGACATGGCGCATGCTCGGCTTCGACGGAACCCTGTACGTCTCAGCTTTCGGCACCTCCCGCGAGGGGCACCGTTCGGGCATGTACAAACTCACTGCGGCAAGCGGCGGAGTCCTGCATGCCGGGTTCCGCCGCCAGTTCGACGAGATGTGGCGTCAGGCTCGCCACCTGGGGATGGAAGGGCGAAGCGTTGATCGAGGCCGAACTGAAGGCACGCGTCCGTGAGCCCGAGGCCCTGCGCAAGCGTCTCCGTCGCCTGGCTGATGAGGAACGCAGCACGTATCGAGACACCTACTACGACCGACCTGGCCGAGACCTCACCACAGCGGGCCGAGAGTTGCGGGTGCGGGTCGTTGAAGCCGGTGAAGGACGCCGTACGGTCCTGACGTACAAAGAACCCGCCGTAGACGCTGAGAGCGGTTCCAAACCCGAACATGAGACCGACGTCGCCGACGCACAGACACTTGACAGCGTGTTCCGGGCACTCGGCCTCGAGCATCTCGTCGCCTTCGAGAAGCGATGCGCCAATTACCGATTCACCGCGCACGGGCGCGGCATGCTCGCAACCATCGTCACGGTTCCAGAGCTTGCCGGCATGTTCATTGAACTCGAGACCATGGCCGACGAGGCGGACGTCAGCGCCGCACTCGACGACGTTCGTGCAGTACTGCACGAACTCGGCCTCAACGACGACGACCTGACCACCGAGCAATACACCGACGCGGTCATGAGCGTGCGAGGCCGAACAGAGAAGGCGCCGCCAGGTCGGGCATGAGCGACGCGCACCGACGTCGGCCGCTGCGCGACCCGGCCGAACGCTCTTCATGAGCGGGCGTGACGGGCCTCCGTTACGCAGCTACTTTGACGATCATGGTTGTGATCGTGCTCGGCCGCTTAAGCGGCGTGCCTGAGAGATCAGACATCCGGTGAGTCAGGGCTCGGGCGAGTCGCGACCCCGGTTCCTGGTCCTCGGCGGACTGAAGGTTCGGGTGGCGGGCGAGCTCATCGCGGTCCGGCAGCCGAAACGGCGGGCATTGCTGGCGGCGCTGCTCATCCGGCCCGGCCGGGTCGTGCCGACTCGTTCCCTGGTCCGGGCGGTGTGGCCGGAGGGGCCGCCGGCCTCTCACCGGTCGAATCTTCGCACCCACATGCGTGAGTTACGTCGTCTGCTGGGTCCTGCCGGTGCCGTTCTGCGCACGCGGCCGCCCGGTTATGCGCTCGCCGTGGAGCCGTACGATCTCGACGCGTACGACTTCGCGGCTGCGGTCGGCGAAGGGCGCACGGCGTACGCGCGGGGTGACTTCTCGACCGCCATCGCGCGCTACGAGCAAGCACTCGACCACTGGCGCGGTGACGCGTACGAGGACGTGCCGCGCTGGCCCGAACTGGACAACGAGATCGCGATGCTCGCCGAGCAGCGGCTGATCGCCATCGAGGACCTCGGCGACGCCCGGCTGTCGGCCGGGCTCCACGAGGAGGTCGTCGGGGACATGCGGGCGCTCGTGACCATCCACCCTCTGCGGGAGCGGCTGCACGGGCAGCTCATGGTGGCGCTGTACCGGTCCGGGCGCCAGGGCGACGCGGTCGACGCCTATCACCAGGCGCGGACGGTCCTGGCGAACGAGCTCGGCGTCGAGCCGCATCCGGAGTTACGCCGACTGCACGCGGCCATGCTGCACGGTGAGATCTAGGGCCGTGACGGGGACCTCGGTGACCCCGGCCTCGCGAGCCGCCCGCCGGGCCGCTCCCGGCGAGTCGCCGCGGCCGACGACATTCCCCTCGTGCAGGGCGATCCACGTCCCCTCGTCCTCGCCGTACGATGCCCGCAGCGCCGCCTCGAGCGGGGCGCGCATCGGAACGATGACGGGGGCGCGCCGCCGCCAGTACAGGTACTGGGCGACGATGAGCAGCCCGAGCGGCGTGAGCAGCGGTATCCAAGTGATCGCGCCGGAGGCGAACCCGGCGAACACCGCCGCCATCAGGAGCACGTCGACCACGACCGCGCAGATCCCGGCGACCCGCCCGTACGACTTGGTCGCGGCCAGGGGCCAGAGCGTCAGCATGAGCGTGTCGCCCAGCCCGATCATGATCGGCCCGGGTGCGTACCGGGCCGCCAGCATCGGCGCGAACGGGATGCCCTCGACCAGGTGCATGAAGTGCGCGGTCACCGAGGTGAGGCCGGTCGCCACCGTGTCGTACACCACCAGCGCCGCAGCCAGCCCGGCGACAAGGGACGGCTTCATCGCGGCCTGCACCCACATGTTGGTCACCCCGGCGGCCACGACGACGAGCGCGCCATCGTTCACCACCATAAGCACGGTGGACCAGTCGGTGAAGTACGCGACGACCTCGACGGCGCACACCAGCGTCGCCGCCGCCCCCGCGGCCCGGCCGCCGATGACAGGGGCGAGCGTGACCTGCGACCCGACGAACACGATCAGCCCGAACACCGTGCAGACGACCGCGGCCGGCATGTTGAGGTACGCGAACGGCATGACGACCAGCAGCACCACCATGATCACGATGTCGGATCGCACGAACAGTCCCGCGGGCGGCCGTGGCATTCGCACCTTGGCCAGGTAGCCGATGGCCAGGCCGATGGTGACCAGCACCGTGGCGTCGAGGGCGAGCGCGCCCCACAGCTCGTGCTTCACGCACTCCTCCCGAAGGTGTGCTCGCGTAGATCGGCGCGGACTCGGCAGGGTGCGGGAAGGTCGGCCGGGTCCTCGACCAGGACCACCCCGGACAGCGGAAGCGCCAGGTCGGCGGCCCGCCCCTCCAGCCGGGCCAGCAGCGGACGGGAGGCCCGCTCGGCGACCACGTGCAGCACGCCGGTCTCCTCCAGCGCGTACCGCGTCGGCAGTGGCAGTGCGCGCTCCGCCTGGAGGAGCTCGAGCACGTCCCTCGTGGTCAGGTCCGAGCCGGTCACGCGCCCGAGGGGCCGCGAGGTCGCGGGCACGGCCGCCATCGCGCAGTCCAGCTTCTCCGCCTCGGGCAGCACGCGGACGAGGTCGCCGGTGACGTACCGCAGCAGCGTCGTGGTGTCACGGTACGACAGGTACGGCGTGACGGTCAGGGAGCCGACGGCTCCGGGCGCAGTCGGTTCGAGGGTCGCCGGGTCCAGCACCTCGACGTATCCCTGGTCGACCGGCAGGTGCAGGTGGTCGTGCGCGCAGACCTGGCCGGCCACGGGGACGATCTCGGTCATCGAGTAGCCGTCGACGACGGGCGCGTCGAACAGTTCGCGTGCCCGGTCCCGCAGCGCGTCGGTGAGGATCTCCCCGCCCACGTGGATCTCCTGGAGCCCGAAGTCGGCGGCAGTCCAGCCGTCCCGTTCGGCCTCCTGGACGAGCGCCGCGAGGTACGAGGGCGTCGTGTTGAGATGGGTGATCTGCGGGCGCTTGCCGGGCAGGTGCATGGGGGTGGCGAGCCGGTCGAGCGCGGCCCGTGGGTCGATCGGGCCGATCGGCACATAGCCGGCGCCCGTGATCGGGACGGAGCGTTCCGCCAGGTACTGGGCGATGGATCGCGTCGTGATGCAGTTGGCCCAGACGTGCTCGGTGCGCAGGCCCGTGACGAGCATCAGCGCCAGCGCGCCCGTCGCCGCCGTGAGCTCGAGCTCGTACTGCGAGAACCACACCGTAGTGGGGATGCCGGTGGTGCCCGTCGTCTGCGCCGCCACGGCGGGCCGTGCGGCGTCCGACACGAACGCCGACGGCATGCTCCGCAGCGCGGCCTTCGGTGTCGGCGGGATGCTCGCGATCGTGTCCGGCGTCACGGAGGCCGGGTCGACGCCGGTCCGCTCGAACAGGTGCCGGTAGTACGGCGTGTGCCGGGCGGCGTTGCGCACCGTGCGGCGCAGCCGCCGGACGGTGAGGTTCGCCTGGATCTGCGGGTCGGGCGCGGTGAGCATGTCCCCGGCCCCGTCACCGGCGGAGCCGAACTCCTGCAGCGTCGCGCGCATGTCATCGGCGAGGGCCAGGACGTCACCGACCCGGAACCGGCGGCCCGACAGCATCGACCAGGCGAAACCCAGCTGCCGTATACCCGTGGTGAACACCGCTGCTCCAGGTCGTGGCCGGGGAGAATGGAGCTCTCTCCGAGAGCGGTCGACGCCCCCGGAGAGAGCGACACACCAGGTCAGGCGGCGCTGCTCGTGAACAGCACTGCCGACAGGGCACTGACCGTGTACTTCGCGTACGCACGCACCGTCTTGATCATCGGGACCCTCCTCTGACCCGAGGTGGCCGGGGCGGCCGCCCTCGAGATCGACTGTGCGGTCCGGGGGCACATTGCGCCGTACATTTCACCTACATCCGGCGCACATTCGCGGGCCGCGTCGAGCTCCGCATGGCCTCCCATTCGTCCAAGCCCGGCACGCCGTCGTCCGGGCATGATCCGGGTATGACGAACGAGACCCTTCCGGGAATACGGCCGCAGCCGATGATCTCGGTCGCGGACGTCGAGCGGGCAAGCCGCTGGTATCAGGACGTCCTCGGCGCCACCAGCGATCACGGCGGACCGGAGTACGAGCGCCTGCTGGTCGACGGGACGCTGATCATGCAGCTGCACCGGCTGGAGGTCGGACACCACCACGGTGCCCTCGCGGACCCCGCCGTGCCGCTCGGCAACGGGGTGGCGCTCTGGTTCGAGGCGCCCGCCTTCGACGCAGTGGTCGAGCGCATCCGGCGGACGGACGCGCGCGTCGTCACCGACGTGCACGTCAACCCGAACGCCGGCCACCGCGAGATCTGGCTCCGCGACCTCGACGGCTACCTCGTCGTCATCGCCGAGCCCTGATCCCCGAGCTGGTACATCCGAGGCCAAGGCGAAGTCAGGCCGTCACCCGCGCCGAGGCGGTCAGGTCCTCGCTCCGGCGCCGCCTGCTCTGCGACGATCAGGCCCTCACCAGCGCCGAGGTGATCAGGCCCTCGCCTAGGTGTCGCCCGCTCCGAGGCCGGCCGCGACCGTCCGGACGGCGTTGAGGAGGTCGCGGCCGGAGGGGACGTGCGCCGGGTCGGCCATCGCCTGGGCCGCCAGCCCGCTCAGTATGGCCTGGTAGAACGCCCCGATGCTCAGCGCCGTCTCCTCGTCCCCTTCGTGGCCGAAGAGCCCGGCCAGCCCCAGGCGGGCGGGCCGGGTCGCGCCGGCGAAGCTCTCGCGCAGGGCCGGGTCGCGCTGGACGTGGGCGAGCAGTTCGAACTGGACGGCCCACAGCGGACCGGTCGTGGCGAAGGACTGGACCACCTTGTCCCAGGTCGCCGCGAAGCGGGTGGCCGGATCCGCGTCGGAGGCGGCCTCCTCGGCGAGGAGCCGCGCGAGGTCGTCGCCCCATTCCTCGATGGCGTGCTCGAGCGCGGCGTTCAGCAGCGCCTCTTTGGAACCGAAGTGGTAGCCGATGGCGGCCAGGCTCACCCCGGATGCCGTCGCGATGTCGCGAGCCGTCGTACGGGCGTAGCCCTTGTCGTACAGGCACCGTTTGGCACCGGCCAGCAGGTCTTCTCGATTGCCCATGGACGCAGTGTACAGCTGTCTCAGACGAACGTCTTGCACAAATGTCTAAGACGAATGTACCGTCTGTGGTGTTCGACGGAGCCACCTGAGGAGCACCGATGAAGACCGTTCTGATCTCCGGAGCCGGCGTCGCCGGCGTCACCCTGGCGTACTGGCTGCAGCGCCACGGCTGCACGCCGACCGTCGTCGAGCGGGCGCCGCGGATCCGCGAAGGCGGCTACAAGCTCGACATCCGCGGCGCCGCGCTCACGGTCGTCGAGCGCATGGGCGTTCTCGACGCGATCCGGAGCATGTCGACCGACGTGCGGGGCGGATCGGTCGTCGACGCGTCCGGTCGGCGCGTGGCGAGCATGGACGGCGACACCTTCGGCGGCCGCGTCCACGGCGACGCGGAGATCCAGCGCGGCGACCTGCACCGCCTGCTGTACGACCTGACCAAGGACGACGTCGAGTACCGCTTCGGCGACTCGATCGCCTCGATCGACGACGGCCCCGACGGGGTGACGGTCACGTTCGACGGCGGCGACACCCGCGTCTTCGACCTCGTCGTCGGCGCCGACGGACTGCACTCACGGACCCGCGCGCTGGCCTTCGGCCCCGAAGAGGACTTCGTGCGCGAGCTCGGCTACCGCGTGTCGGTCTTCAGCGTCCCCAACCACCTGAACCTCGACCGGTGGGAGCTGACCTACGTCGGCCCCGGCCGTACGGCGCTGACCTACAGCACGGCCCAGGACGCCGAGGCGAAGGCGATGTTCCTGTTCGCCGCGGACCCGGCCGTCCCGGCTCCGCGCGACCGCGCCGCGCAGCAGCGGATGCTGGCCGACGCCTACGCGGGAGAGGGATGGGAGGTGCCCCGGCTGATCGAGGGCATGGCCGCCGCCCCGGACTTCTACTTCGACTCCCTCGCCCAGGTCCACCTGGACCGCTGGTCGAACGGGCGCGTCGTCCTGCTCGGCGACGCGGCCTACTGCGCGTCACCGGCGTCGGGTCAGGGCACCAGCCTCGCCCTGGTCGGCGCGTACGTCCTGGCCGGTGAGCTGGCGGCCGCCCGCGGCGACCACGAGCGCGGGTTCGACGCGTACGAGCAGCGCATGCGGCCGTTCGCCGAGAAGAACCAGAAGCTCGGCCCGTCGAACATCAAGCGAATGGTGATGAAGAGCCGCGCCCAGGTCCGCGTCTCCATGGCGATGCTCGCCCTGATGGGACGCATGCCCGGGCGCGACCGCATGATGGCCAAGGTGATCGAGCCGATCCACCGGGCGGCGAACGCCATCACCCTCGAGAACTACGAGGGCTAATGGATGCGCGCCGTTGCCCGGCTGAGCCTCTGGAGCTCAGCGACTCACGGTGGTCTCTCGCTCGACATGCGACAGCTTCTCGGGATTGCGGACGGCGTAGAGCCCGGTGATGAGGCCGTCGTCGATGCGCACCGCCATGACGCTGTCGAGCTCTCCGCCCCGCCGGATGATCAGCGCCGGGTGGCCGTTGACCTGGGCCGGCTGCAGCGACGCCACGGCGGAGATCCTGCCCAGCACGGGGGCCACCGTGTCGGCTCCCACGATCGGCGCCAGCGCGGCCTGCACGATCCCGCCACCGTCGGTCAGCAGGACGACGTCCGGCGCGAGGATGTCGAGCAGGCGCTGCAGATCGCCCGTTTCGATCGCCCGCTGGAACGCCTCGAGCGCATCTCGGGTCTCGGCCGCGGAGACCACCCCGCGTGGTCGGCGCGCGGCGACGTGCGCCCGGGCCCGGTGGGCGATCTGACGGACCGCCGCCGGGCTCTTGTCGACGGCATCGGCGATCTCGTCGTAGCCCAGATCGAACACCTCGCGCAGCACGAAAACCGCCCGCTCGGTCGGCGCGAGCGTCTCCAGCACCAGCAGCATCGCCATCGAGACACTGTCGGCCAACTCGACGTCCTCGGCCACATCGGGCGCGGTCAGCAGCGGCTCGGGCAGCCAGGGGCCGACGTAGGACTCCTTGCGACGGCGGAGCGTACGCAGCCGGGTCAGCGCCTGCCGGGTCGTGATCCGGACCAGGAATGAACGCTGATCCCGCACGGTGGCCGGATCGACGCCCGCCCACCGCAGCCAGGTCTCCTGCAGGACGTCTTCGGCGTCGGCGGCCGAACCGAGCATCTCGTACGCGACGGTGAACAGCAGGTTGCGGTGAGTGACGAAGGCGTCGGTGGCGTCCATCCGGCCGCGCCGGTCCGGCGACTCGACCGAGCCGGTCGTTCGGTCGTCGTGCTCGCTCATCTCGGACTCCCACCTGTTCGCCGCCGACCCTGCCACACGCACAAGACGCCGGTCCCGACCGCTTTGTGACACCCACGTTCGGTGGCGCACGTCACACCGCCGCTTCTGTCACAGGAAGCGGGTCGTCGGCATCTCCATGGTCGTCAGAGCGCCGCACGAACGATCCGCGCGGCCCGCAACACCGGCGAGTGAGGACGAAGCCATGGAACCCCGGATGAACCTGAACGCCAACGAGCTCGGTGCCAAGCTCGGCAAGCGGTTCTACAACGTCAGTCTGGCCATCGAGCAGTCGACGCTGCCCAAGACCACCCAGGACCTGGTGATGCTGCGCGCCAGCCAGATCAACGGGTGCGGTTTCTGCGTCGACTACCACACCAAGGACGCCACGGTCGCCGGGGAGACCGCGGTCCGGCTCCACCTGGTCGCCGCCTGGCGCGAGTCCACCGTGTTCACCGAGGCCGAGCAGGCCGCGCTCGCGCTCGTCGAGGAGGGCACCCGGCTCGCCGACGCCTACCACGGCGTGTCCGACGAGACCTGGGCCCAGGTGCGCGAGCACTACGACGAGGATCAGATCATCGCGCTGGTCTACCTGGTCGCCATGATCAACGCGGCCAACCGGCTCGGCGTGATCGTGCGCAACAAGGGCGGTTCCTACGAGCCCGGGATGTTCGCCAGTCTGGCGAACTGATCGGCAGGCCGATCGCGGCCCGGCCCAGGATCACTCGATCCGGGCCGGGCCCGCGCCCCATGGAAGGACCGTCTCGTGCGGCTTGAGACGTGATCACGTGCCGCCCTATGGTCGACGACCGTGACCACACCCTCCTCCCTCGAAACCACCCGGGACGCGTACGACGCCATCGCCGGCCTGTACGCCGAGACCTTCCCCACCGCAATGGACGACCACCCGGTGGACCGCTCGCTGATCGCCGGCTTCGCCGAGATGGTGCGGACCGAAGGAGCCGGACCGGTCGCGGACCTGGGCTGCGGCCACGGCCGCATGACCGCCTATCTGGCCTCGCTCGGCGTCACGGCCTCCGGCGTCGACCTGTCGCCAACGATGATCGAGCTGGCCCGCCAGGCGAACCCCGACCTGCGGTTCGACGAGGGGTCGATGACCGCCCTGGACATCGCGGACGGCACGCTGGCCGGCGTGCTCTCCTGGTACTCCATCATCCACACGCCGCCGGAGGAGCTCCCGGTGATCTTCGCGGAGTTCGGCCGGGTGCTGGCCCCGGGCGGTCACCTGCTCGTCGGCTTCTTCGCCACCGACGCCGACTCGCCGCACCCCGAACCGTTCGACCACAAGGTGTCTCTCGCCTACCGGCTGTCCATCGACCACGTCGCGGACCTGGCGCGAAAGGCCGGGCTGGAAGAGGTCGCCCGGCTGCGCCGCGAGCCGGGAGGGAACGAGAGGAGGTTCCAGCAGGGCCGCCTCCTCGCCCGCCGGCCGACGGAGCCGTAGACCCGGCCACGGCACCCGGCAGGCACGGTGTCAGCAGGCCGACGACGGCTGGACCGGGTGCCGGCGGAGGAGGTCACGCGCCTGGGCCCGGGAGAGGTTGAAACTCGTCCACGAGTCGCCGTGCCGCAGCGATCCCGCGAGGTGGCGCAGGACACACGAGCGCTGCGGCTCGGGAAGGCGGTCCAGGGCGGGGACCGCGTCGGCGGACAGGCCGGCCAGGTACGGCAGGTCGGCGCTGCCGGTGTGCCGGAAGCGGTCCACGTTGTGGGCGGCGATGAACCCGTCGGGGCCCCACAGCCCCAGCGCCAGCAGGCCGGCGGCACCGGCTGCGGCCACCGCGCGGGGCAGCCAGGCCGCCTTCAGCCGGATCCCCGCAACGGCGACCAGGACGATGACCAGGCCCATCCACAGCTCGAAGGCATGTACCCACAACCGGAGCCTCGTCCAGCCGTACGCCTGCTCGTAGAGGAACAACCGGCGCAGCGCGACGGCCACGACCACGAGCGTCAGCACGCACAGCAGGCCGAGCAGCGTACGGACGGTGACCCGGTCGGCCCGGCCCGCCACCGGGGCGTACCGGACCGCGACGGCCACGACGACGAGGACGAGCCCGGTCACGACCAGCAGCTGCCAGAAGCCCTGCCGCGCGTACTCCGCGTAGGACAGGCCGGTCGAGCGCAGCAGCCGGTCCCGGTCCGAGGTCAGGAGCACGTCGGCCTGGACCGCGACGAAGCCGAGGAACAGCAGGTCGAGCGCGACGATGGGGATCGCCCACAGCGTGCGGCCGACGTCCGAGGCCGCAGGAGGCCGCGCGAAGCGCGGTCGGGCCGCGGTGAGGAACGCAGCGGTCAGGACGGCGATGACACCTCCGCCGAAGGCGAGGATCCGCACGATCAGTGACAACGCCCCGACGTCGGGAAGCAGTCCGGTGAGGGCGCGGCTGAACGCGGCGTCCGCCGCGGCGAAGAGCGCGCCGAACACCAGCAGGAGCGCTCCGGTGAGCAGCAGGGAAGCGACCACCGGCCCGGTCGGCCGGCGCCGGGACCTGGCCAACGCGCCGACGCCGCGGCCCGCCCACGGCACCGAACGCGGGGCCGCCGGCACGAACGCGAGTCCCCCGCCGACCAGGTCGATCCAGGACCGTCCTCCGGTGACGGCGTACGACCCGAGCGGCACGGCCAGTGCGATCGCCAGGGCGACGATCCAACCCGCGTCGACGAGCACGGGCAACGCCGACAGCGCCAGCGTCAGCACCGCGAACAGGATCGACGTACGGTTCCGGCGGGCGACCGGGGCCAAGGCGATGATCGCGGCGACACCGGCGAGCGGCACGTTCAGCCCCGGACGTCCGGGGAACAGCGCGGCGGCGACCGCTCCGGTCACCGCCGCGCGGACCAGCAGCACGGGCGACGCCGGCCGCGCCGGCCGACGCCACTCCTTGATCAGCAGCGGGTCCCTCCGGGGGATGCGCACCCCACCGGCCGGGATGGGTCGGCTCGTGGCGGGCGAGGCCGGTGCCGCCGCGGGCGCGGGTGCCGCCCAGGAGGTTCGGCCGGGTTCGGGGGAGTTCGGACGACGATGGAACGGAGGCTCGGTCATGACGATCCCTGAGGAGGTTGCGGAAGTACGACGCGGATGAGGCAGCCGTGGGGAGAGTCGGCGACGGCGATCTCGCCGTCGTGCAGGTCGACCACCCAGTGGGCGATGGCCAGCCCCAGGCCGGTGCCGCCACCGGAGGTCCCGACCTGTGAGGCGGAGCCTCGGGAGAAGCGTTCGAAGACCTGCGCGCGGTCGGCGACCGGGATGCCCGGCCCTTCGTCCTGGACCTCGAGGCGGAGTGCCTGACCTCGCGTGGTCGCGGTCACGGTGACGGCACCACCGGGCGGGCTGTGCCGCGCCGCGTTGTCGAGCAGGTTGGTGACGACCTGGTGCAGCCGGTCCCGGTCGGCGCGGACGATCAGCCCCGGCTCGGTCCGCACCACGAACACCGGGCCCGGATGGCCGACCCGGGCCTCCCTGACAGCGGCCTCCAGGAACGGGGCGATCTCGAAGCTCGTCAGATCCAGGGAGACCGCGCCCGCCTCGACCCGAGACAGGTCGAGCAGCTGTTTGACCAGGCCGCCCAGGCGTTCGGTCTGTGCCAGGGCGCCTTCGAGCACCTCCGGCTCGGCCGGGGTGACCCCGTCCGCGACGTTCTCCAGGATCGCCCGCAGCGCGGCGATGGGCGTCCGCAGCTCATGCGACACGTTGGCGACGAAGTCGCGGCGCTGGCGGTCGACCTCGGCGAGGTCGTCGGCCATCCGGTTGAAGGCCCTGCCGAGTTCGCCGACCTCGTCCCGGGACGTCACGCGGACCCGGCGGCGGTAGTCGCCGCGCGCCATGGCCCGGGCGACGGCCGTCATCTCGCGCAACGGCGCCGTCATGCCGTGCGCCAGGATCTGGGTGATCACGATGGAGATCAGCAGCGCGGCCGGCAGCGTGATCCGGCCGCGGAAGCCCAGGCCGTACCCCCACACCGTCATCAGCCCGCCGAGGCAGCAGTTGCAGACGGCCAGCACCCCGAGCTTGATCTTGATGGACCGCATCGGGTCGAGGGGGCGCGGCAGCGCTGTCCACAGCCTGTGCATGACGCTCACGAGTCGACCTCCAGCGCGTACCCGACGCTGTGGACGGTGCGGATGAGGTCCGCGCCGAGCTTGCGGCGCAACGCCTTGATATGGCTGTCCACCACACGCGTCCCCGCGCCGTCGGCCCAGTCCCACACCTGCTCCAGCAGGACCGCCCGGGTCAGCACCGCGCCCGGCGTACGGGCGAGGCAGTCGAGCAGCTCGTACTCGATGGGCGTCAGGTGCACGGGAACCCCGTCGACGACGACCCTCCGGGCCGCCCGGTCGATCTCCAGCGGGCCGAGGCGCAGCACGTCGCGGGCGGGAGCGGCGGCCAGCACGGCGGCGTGCTCGACCCGGCGCAGCAGCACCCGGACGCGGGCCGTCAGTTCGCGCATGCTGAACGGCTTGGTCAGGTAGTCGTCGGCTCCCACGCCGAGCCCGACGAGCAGATCGGTCTCGTCGTCGCGTGCGGTCAGCATCAACACGGGGACCGGTCGCTGCGCCTGGACGCGGCGGCATACCTCCAGCCCGTCGAAGCCGGGCAGCATGAGGTCGAGGACGACCAGATCGGGCCGGTACTCCGCGAAGGCCGCCACGGCACCGGGCCCGTCGGCCACCGTTCGCACCTCGAAGCCCTCGGCGGCCAGCCGGTCGGCGACCGCCTGCGCGATGGCGGGTTCATCCTCGACGACAAGGATCCGTTGCATGGCGGCGAGCCTAGGAGCCGGACGCGGAGATCCCACGGACGATATGTGGGGAATCTGTGAAGATCTCGGCCGCAGCTAATCGGCACCGTACGCGAGAACGAGCCACCGGGACGAGCCGCCCAGACCAAGCCGTCCGGGATGAGTCCGACGCCTGGGCGAGACGCGGGGACACGCCACGCGCGACGAGGCGCCGCCGAGGACAAAACGCAGGAACGAGCCGCCGGGGCGAGGCGCCTCCGCCTACACCGGAGCGTGTCCGTACTCGGCGACGAATGACGTGAGGTCGGGAACGCCGAAGGTCTCGCACATCGCCCGGAATCGCGCGACCTTGTCCGCGCCGAACCGCCGGACCCGGGCGGCGTAGGAGTCGGCCGTGACGAAGGTCGGCGGGTCGGTCTTGCTGTGGAACTTGTCGGCGTACATGACGAGCTCCTCCTCGGAGGTCTCCGCCACGTAGTCGGCGACCGGCAGGGGGAGTTCCTGGCTTCGGACGTCGTCGCGGGTGATGCCCACCCCGGTGTGGCAGGAGCAGAAGCGGCAGAGGACGTCGGGGAGCCCTTCGTCTTTCAGCAGCTCGTACCCGAGGATCCCGTGCCGGATGTAGCCCGCCTCATCGATGCGCCCGTCGCCGTCGTACAGGCGATAGACGCCGATGTCGTGCAGCAGGGCGCCGGCCCGTACGAGACCCGCGTCGACGTCCAGGCCGCCGTCGGCCAGCAGTCGTTCCGCGATCCCGCAGACGATCTCGCAGTGCGTGTGAACGAGGTCGAACGCCGCGGAGGTGGGCGCGTGCTTCTCGTGTAGAGCGCGGATCTCTTCGTCCGTCGGGAGGAGCATGCCGGGAGTCTAACGACGCCGCCCTGTCCGCCCATTTCCGCAGGCAGACGGGCTTCCTGGAGCAGACGGGAGGACAAATGGTGAAGCTGGTACCACCCGAAGTCGGATGGCCGCATTACTGATCTGCGCGCCCGGAACGACGACGCTGATCCCGTGCCCGATTCAGCGGGCACGGAAGGAGATCACCCCCATGGCCACCAGCGCGGCACCCGTCGAGCGGCAGCTGACCGGCACCCCGTGGGCGGTCCGGCTCGGCCGGGCCGCCACCGAGTGTCCCGCGCTGGAGGTGTACGACGCGGAGACCCTGGTCGACGTCGTCGTGCGGACATCGGTGGCGCCGGAGATCCTGCGGGGCGCCCGGCGCGGCGTGTCCCACGGTCGCCCGTGCGCCGTCGCCTGGGGCCGGCTGCCGGCCGATGCGCCCCTCCCGGTGGTGCTCTTCACCGGCGGCCGATGGGCCGGACGGACGCACCGCGCCGAGGTGACCGCGATCGGCGGGTTCTGCTGGCTGGCGGTTGCGTATGGACGGTTCACCAGCGTCGCCGTCGAGCATCGTGGCACTCTGTGCGGACGACTGCGCATCCGGACCGGCCACCGGTCGTGACGGTCACCGCCGACGCGAAGCGCGGCGGCGATCGATCCCTTCCCCCTTCCGGCCGACGCCGGCCGGACTCCCATCGCGTCGAGACAGAAGGCACCAGATCGTGAACACCTCCCTGATCCACTCCGGTACGAAACGGCACGTCACGATCGTGTCGGCGAGCGTCGGCGCCGGGCACGACGGCGCGGCGAGCGAACTCGCCCGCCGGCTCCGCGAAGCCGGCTTCTCCGTCGATCGCCACGACTTCGTCGACCTGTTCCCCGCCTCGCTCGGCCGCCTCCTGCGGCAGTCGTACGCACTGCAGCTGCGGGCCGCCCCGGAGAGCTGGGAGCGGTTGTTCACCGCGCTGGACCGGCGGCGGAACCTCGCGGCGGCGGTACGCGCCCTGAGCGGGCTGGCCGCCCGTCGTCTCGCCCGTTCGGCGGCGGGCTCCGACGTCGTCATCTCGACCTACCCCCTCGCCAGCCAGGCGCTGGGGCGGCTGCGACGGCGGGGCGCGCTTCGGGCCCCGGTCGTCACGTACCTCACCGACATGTCCGTGCACCCCCTGTGGATCGCCGAGGGGGTCGACGCCCACCTGGCTCTGCATGCGACGACGGCGGCGCAGGCGCGACGGCTCGGCGCGGCCGACGTCCGGGTGTGCGAGCCCGCCGTACGGCCTGGATTCCGGCCCGCCTCTTCCGTGCTCGAGCGGCAGGTGGCGCGGCTGCACTTCGGCCTGCCGGACGTTGACCGCCTGGCCTTGGTGGTGGCGGGGTCGTGGGGGGCCGGGGACGTCGCGGCCACCGTACGGGACGTGGCCGCGTCCGGGCTGGTCACGCCGGTCGTCGTGTGCGGACGCAACACGGCGCTACGGGAGGATCTCGCCCGCTCCGGCGTCGGCGTGCCCCTGGGCTGGGTCGAGGACATGCCGGCGTTGATGCGCGCCTGCGACGTCGTGGTCCAGAACGCCGGGGGCCTCTCCTCCCTCGAGGCGCTGGCGTCCGGCCTGCCCGTCATCAGCTACCGCTGCCTCCCCGGGCACGGCAGGACGAACGCGGCCGCGCTCGAGGAGGCCGGCTGGGCGCCGTGGGCCCGCAGGCCGGACGAGCTGCCCGAGGCGTTGTTCGCAGCGTTGACCGGTCCGCGCATGAAGGAATCCCCCGGCGCCACCGACCCCGCGGCGATCGTCGCCGCCCTGGCGACCCGCCGGATCGCCGCCGCGACCGGCCCGGACGCCGCCGCGACCGGACGACCCGCAGCGAACGAGCTCGCCGAGATGACGGAGCCGACCCGATGAACGCCGCACGCCCCGCCCCGACCAGACAACCCATGGCACAGCACCCCGCCGGGACGACGGAGACGAACCGATGAACACCACACGCCTCGTCGCGACCCGACTACCCAGGTCACAGCAGCCCGCCGAGATGACGGAGACGAACCCATGAGCGCCAAACGCCTCGCCGCGACCGCAGCGGGTGTCCTCGCCGCCGCGCACGCCGTACCGGCCGTCACGTCGATCGGGCCGCTGCGCCGACGGCTGTTCCCCGGGCTGTCCGGTGTCGGCGAGCCCGGTCATGTGGCGCTCACGTTCGACGACGGTCCAGACCCGCGCTCGACGCCGGCGTTCCTGGCCGCCTTGCGGGAGTACGAGGTCAAGGCCACCTTCTTCCTGCTCGGCCGGATGCTCGAGGCCGCCCCGGGCCTGGGGAGGGAGCTCGCCGAGGCCGGGCACGAGATCGCCGTCCACGGGTGGGAGCACCGCTGCATGCTGCTGCGCGGGCCCGCGGCGACGTACGACGACCTGGCCAGGGCGATGGAGTGCATCGTCACGGTCACGGGGACGGTGCCGCGCTGGTACCGGCCTCCGTACGGGGTGCTGAGCGCCTCCGCGTTGCGGGCGGCGCGCCGGCTGGGCCTCACGCCGGTGCTGTGGACGAACTGGGGCCGGGACTGGACGCGCTCGGCCACCCCGGCCTCCGTCCTCGCGACGGTCACCCGCGACCTCGACGGCGGAGGGACGGTGCTCCTCCACGACTCCGACTGCACGTCGGCACCCGAGTCGTGGAGGAACACGCTCGGCGCGCTGCCGCCGCTCCTGGACGAGATAAGCGAGCGCGGCCTGTCCGTCGGTCCCCTGCGCGACCACGTCCGCGCTACGCCGGCGTGACCGTCGGTCCGTCCCCTACGCGACCACGTCCGCGCTACGCCGGCGTGAGGAGCGCCGCGACGGCGCGGGCCGTCTCGCCGTGCCCGGCCAGCAGGGCGGTGACCTCGTTCGAACCGGCTCCGCTCGCGGGCGATCGCCATCCGGCGTCATGGCCGAGGAGCCCGGCCACGGCGTCGCACGCCGCCGGATGGCGGGCCACGAGCTCGGCGACCTCCCGCGCCGACGCGGGAACCGAAGCCGCCACATCGCGCTGGCGCGGTGCCGCGGACCACGGGGGCACCCAGGCGTCGACGGCGGGCAAGGTCGCGGGGAACGCGCGGCCCGCCTCCCGTACGAGCACCGGCACCAGTTCGGACGCCTGGGCCCGCAGCGTGGTGATCAGCTTGGGGAGCCAGGGGAGAAGCACCGGGTCCGGAAGCCGGGCGAACGCCTTGGACATCATCTCCACGACGACCGGCGCCAGGGACGGGGCGGGCTCGAGCGCCTGGACGAACCCGCTCAGGTAGAGCGGGATCGACGGGACGACGAGCGGGTTGGCCAGCAGCGCGTCGTACCGTGCGCGCAGTTCCGCGAGCGGCAGCACCCCGAGCTGCGTCTGCGCCGCCCACAGCAGCGCGACCTTGGCCGGCGCCTCCGGATGCGACTGCTTCACGGCGAGTTCGAGCTGAGAGTGGTCACAGCCGAGCGACAGCGCGAGGCTCTCCATTCCGAACAGGAATCCGAGCATCGCCGCCACCTGGCGTACGCCGGTGTCCTCGTCCACGAAGGCGGTCGGCAGCAGCGTGCAGTAGTGCGCGTATCCGGCGGTGACGAAACGTTCGCACCACTCCGGCAGCGCGGGCTCCGTGGCGCGGAAGTGGGCCAGTAGCCCGCGGATGCGGCGCAGCACCTCCGGGGCGTCGTCCACCGTACGCTCGCCGGCGAGGAGCTCGACCGCCCGGTGCCCCAGGTCGTCGGCGACCCGCCGGCCGTTCAGGTGGAGGAGGGCGTCCTCCACGGCCGTCAGCGCGACGGCGGCCGTCGCCTTCGGGTCCGCGACCGCCCGGCGCAGCCGCTGCTCCAGCACCTGCTCGACGGTGACGCCCTCGTACCCGAGCTCGACGATCGACCGCTGGTTACGGCCGATCGCCAGGTCCCAGCTCTCCTGGATCGGGCGTTCGCCGAGCCGGCGCGCGCCCATGATGGGGCGGACCGCGCCCTCCGGCAGCAGACGGCGCAGCACCCAGAGCAGGTCGGAACAGGGCCGCAGCTCCGGGTTCGCGTCGAGGTCGAGCAGGGCCCGCTGGATCGTGCGCTTGGTGAGGTCGAGCCCGAGCGGTTCCAGCCGGTCGAGCACGTCGCGGGCCAGCGGCGGGAGCGACTCGTAGCCGACCTGCCCGATCCGGTCGCCGCCGAGCAGGATCTCGCACAGCCGCTGTACGTCGCGGCGGCCCGGCACGACGTCCTTCTCGATGCAGGTGACCGCCGCGTCCTGGAAGTCGTACGGGGTGGGCCGTGCCCGCCCGCGCAGGCCCGCCAGCAGGATCGACGTCTCGAACACCGCGATCGCGTCGGCCGTGCTCGCGAGGTAGCCGTTGCGGCGGGCGAGGCGGACGATGTCGACGCACCAGCCGAGAAGCTCGTCCTCGTCGAGACCGTCCAGGGCTGGCGGCCGCGCCAGGAAGCCGGTCAGCCGGTCGGCGACCGGCCCCGGATCGGCCGCCGGGCGTGCCTTCGGCGGTTTCGACTCGCCCTTCTGGCCCTTGAGCCGGAACGGCGTGACGCCGCCGCGTTTGAGCGCCTTGGCCCAGGTCGCCGCGGCGACCGACACCGACCCGGGGGCCAGCCCGAACTGCGCCTCGATCGCGGAGTGGCTCGAGGGGATCAGGCCGTACTGCCAGCGGGTCGCCGTACGGGGGCTGATCTCGTACGGCGCCTCGGCGCGCAGTCCGAACTGCTCGACCCGGCTGGCCGCGTGGAAGGCGCCGCAGACGTACAGGCAGCGCTCCGGGTCGGCCCCGGACGTTGCGAGGTGCTCGCGCATCCGCGTCCACATGTAGCGCTCGCGGTCCTCGTCGCGGTCGTTGCGCGCGTCCTCCTCGGGGCGGAGCCTCCGGAAGAGACTGCCGATCATGACCATGACCTGCCGGTACGTGTCGTAGTCGGCACCGGTCAGCGGCTGCTCGACGTACTGGTCCCACCACTCGGACCAGTGCCGCACCTTTCCGTGGTGCAGCAGGTGCGCCTCGAGCTCGGCGAAGCGCGGACGCAGGTCGCCGATCTCGATGCCGACCGCGTCGCCGTGCAGGGCCGCGCCCTCACGGTCGTCCGGGGAGGCGGCGTCCTCGTCACTGGACGTGCGCGGCTCCCACTGGAACACGTGGTCGGTGGACCGGTCGACCAGGACGAGCTCGACGCCCGGGGTGTCGAGCGCGTACGCGATGGCCTGGTACTCCGCCGAAGCCTCGGTGATGGGCGCCACGACGCTGAGCGGCGCCCAGGCCACCGGGAAGTCGTCGAGCTCGCTCGCGAACGCCTGCAGCGCGACCGGCAGCCGGCAGTTGCGCAGTTCGTCGAGGAGCGGCCGCAGGTCCTCGCACAGCTCGAGGTAGATGACCGTGGGCCGCTTCTCGCGCAGCCTGCGCGCCATCGCCAGGGCCGAGGCGGGCGAGTGATGGCAGACCGGGAAGATCTCCAGCTCCTCGCGCAGCGCCCGATCGACGTCGCCGACCATTCCGGCCAGGATGTCGGACACCCCACCGCCCCCGGCGAAGGTGGCGGCCGCGTCGAGCAGCCGTTCCCGGAGCGCCCCGAACGGGCCCGGATCACTCATGAGAGTGTGCCCAGGGCCTCGCGGCCGCCCTCGAGGAATGCCTGCCAGGGCGCGCCGTCGTCCTGCTTGCTGCGCGGCTCGATCACCCCGTGCCAGAACTTGTTGAGGATCGCCAGGTCCTCCGGACTGCGGCGGGCGAGCGAGCCGACCAGCGAGCTCGCGAGCGTCTCCGCGCGCAGCGAACGGTCGCCGAAGAACTGGCTGTGCAGGATGGCGTCCTCGAGCACGCCGATCTGCTCGGCCGTGGACAGCGCCGACTCCAGTTTCTCGTCGTCGCTGGTGGCCGAGGCCGCCGCGGCGCGCAGGTCGGCGAAGCTCTGCAGCAGGATGTCCAGCAGCGCGGGCGGCACGTCCAGCTCGATCCGGTGCCGACGCAGCAGCTCCGTCGTGCGGAAGCGGACGATCTCCGCCTCGCTGCGCTTGCTCGTCACCACCGGGATGCGGACGAAGTTGAACCGCCGCTTCAGCGCGGACGACAGGTCGTTCACGCCCCGGTCGCGGCTGTTGGCAGTGGCGATGATCGAGAATCCCGGCTTGGCGAAGACGATGTTGTCGTCGTCGAGCTCGGGGATCGAGACGTACTTCTCGGACAGGATGGAGATCAGCGCGTCCTGGACGTCGCTCGTCGACCGGGTCAGCTCCTCGAACCGCCCGATCACCCCCTGCTCCATCGCCGTCATGATCGGCGACGGAATCATGGACTCGCGGGACTGGCCCTTGGCGATCACCATCGAGACGTTCCACGAGTACTTGATGTGGTCCTCGGTGGTGCCGGCCGTCCCCTGCACGACCAGCGTCGAGTTCCGGCAGATGGCCGCCGAGAGCAGCTCGGCGAGCCAGCTCTTGCCGGTGCCGGGATCGCCGATCAGCAGCAGCCCGCGGTCGGAGGCGAGCGTCACGATGCTCCGCTCGACGAAGCTCCGGTCGCCGAACCACTTCTGCGGGATCTCCCGGTCGAGCCCGTCCGACGGCTCGGAGCCCAGGACGAACAGCCGGACCATGCGGGGGCTCAGCCGCCAGGAGAACGGCTTGGGCCCGTCGTCGACGGACTCCAGCCAGTCGAGCTCCTCGGCGTACTTGACCTCGGCCGGGGCGCGCAGCATCTCATCGGTCATCGTTCGTACTCCTAGTCCAGGAAGTTCTTCAGTTCGAAGACGAGCTTGCGGATGTGTCCCGAGATGACGGGCGTGCCGAGGGCCTTGAAGCGCTGACGGAACCAGGGGTTCACGCTCTCGTGCCCGGAGCTGTTCACCGAACCGACCGGGATGAACTTCACCCCGGAGCGGTGCACCGCCTCGATGCCGTCGAACAGCGGCTGCGACCGGTCGAACTCGTAGAAGTCGGAGATCCACACCAGCACGGTGTTGCGCGGATCGGTGATCTTCGGGCGGGCCATGGCCATGGCGACCGGCCCGTCGTTGCCGCCGCCGAGCTTCGTCCGCAGCAGCACCTCGAACGGGTCGTGCACCCAGGGCGTCAGGTCGAGCGCGCGCGTGTCGTACGCGATCAGGTGGACGTCGACCTTGGGCAGACCCGCGAAGATCGACGCCAGGATCGTGCAGTTCACCATCGAGTCGACCATCGACCCGGACTGGTCGACGACCACGATCATGCGAGCGGGCGTGGTGCGCTTGGCCGTCTGCCGGTAGAAGAGCCGGTCGACGTACAGCCGCTCCTCGTCGGGGTCCCAGTTCGTGAGGTTCTTCCAGATGGTGCGGTCGAGGTCCAGGTTGCGGAACACCCGCTTCGGCGGCACCGACCGGTCGATCGTGCCCGCGCTGGTCTGCTCGACCTGCGTGCGCAGCACCTCGGCGACCTCGTCGACGTAGCGGCGGATCAGCGCCTTGGCGTTGGCCAGCGCCACGCCCGAGAGGTTCGCCTTGTCGCGCAGCAGCTGCTCGATGAGGGACATGCTCGGCGTCAGCTGGCGTGCCAGCGCCGGATCGGCCAGCACCTCACGCAGCCGCATCCGGCTGACGAGGTCGCCCTCGAGCCCCGACAGCACACCGGACAACTCCCCCGCGCCCTCGTTGCCGCACGCCCGCTTGAGCCAGCCGGCGTCCCGCTGCCAGTCGGCCAGCTGTGTCGCGGTCACGCTGCCGGATCCGGTCGCCATGACGTTGAGCAGCAGCTTGGACACGAGTGCGGCCCGGCGCACCCGCTGATCGTCGTCTCCGGGGGCCATCAGGCCCGCCAGCTCGTCCCTCAGGTCGGGGAAGCGCTGGACGAGGTTGTCCACCGACACCGAAGGGTCGAGGAGTGCGGGCGGCAGCCCGATGTCGTCGACGATCGCCACGCTCGCGGCCTCCAGCGCGGGCTGCTCCTCGTGGTCGAACATGCGCGCCAGGAGCCGCCAGTAGAGGACCTGCCGCCGATTCCCCTCCGCGATATCGGAGTCGCCCGACGCCGCGTCAGGGGTGCGCTCGCTCATCGCGGAGTCAGACGTGCGCTCGCTCGGTGCCGAGTCAGGGGTGTACTCGCTCGGTGCCGAGTCAGGCGTGTGCTCGCTCATGGCCGGGTCAGCGGCGTGATCGCTCATTTCCGCAGCAGCCTTCCCGCGCGTTCACGCAGCACGGCGACCGCGTCGCCGGCCTTCGCCTCGGCCTTGACGACCTTCGGATCGGTCGGGCCGAGCGCCCAGTCACCGGTGTGCGCCTCCACGGCCTTGCGCTTCACCATGGCCTGTACCGCGAGCGGTTGCAGCAGCCATCGGCCGCCGTCCCAGCGGAGCAGGCCGATGCAGGCCGACGAGGCGGCCACCAGCTCCGGCGTCACCGGGCCACAGCCCGGCAGCCGGTCCAGGTCGACCGTCAGGGTCTTCCCATCCAGGTCGAGCACGCCGCCGTCCACGGCGTACCCCTCCAGCAGGACGGGATCGGCGATCCGGACGGGATGCCGGTCGAGAGGAGGTGCGGCCGACGCGGGCGCGTCCGTGAGCCGGAGCCGGGCCGTCGCGAACGGCTCGGCCGGCTCCCCGAGCGTGGCCTGGCCGTCCCGCCACAGCAGGTCGCCGCCCGCCGTGACGGGCAGGTCCGCGAGCTCCACGCTCCGATGCTCGGCCAGCGCCTTCAACAACACGGGATGCCCGTCCAGCAGCCGCCACAACGCCGGGCCGACGATCGTGTCGACCTTCGCTGCGGCCACGCTCGTCCGTACGAGCCGGGGCGCGGAACCATCGGCGGCCTCGAGGATCGCGTGCACCTGAATCTGAACGGCGGTGCCGTGCTCATGGACGTCGACCCCGAGCGGGAGGAATCGTCCCGACACCACGCCGACAGGTTCGGCCGCGCTCAGGGCGCCCGGCTGCGACAGCAGCAGGGCGCGCGCCCACAGGTCGGCCCAGCGCCGGGCGGGCACTCGGTCCATGGTCGCGATCGGGCACGAGGCGCGCAGCTCCGCGGCCAGCCCGTCGAGCAGCACCGCGAGCCGCCGCCGACCAGGATCGGCGAGTAGCGCGGAGATGGCCTGGTCGGAGGCTGACACCAGGTCGTGGTCGACTCCCCGCCACCCGGTGATGGCCAGCTCCTGCAGCCAGGACCGGCTCGCCCCGAGCGGCCCGTCGGCCGCCGACTCGGACGGCGTACCGTCCCACGACTCTCTCGTACGGCCGAGCGCGGTGTCGAGCCGGTCGAGTTGCGCGTCGTGCACCGCCCCGACCAGCGCCGTACGGGCGCCGGCGAGCACCGCCAGCTGCTCGTCTCCGATCGAACCCGCCGTGACCTTCTCCACGGCCTCACCCACCGCCGGCCCGAGCGGAGTCTCGCCCAGAGCCCCGGCCACGGCCGCGAGGTGCCCGGCGTGCTGCTCATCCAGCCGGGCGAAGCCGTATACGAGAGCCGCGTCGAACCCGGCCACCAGATCCAGAGTCTCCTCGACCCCCGGCACCGCACCGTCGAGCAGCGCCGCCAGCTGCACACCGAGCATCAGCGCACCGCCCCCATCGCCGGAAACCAGTGCAGCTCGTCGATGGGCTCCGTGGTGTCCGCGAGCTCCAGGTAGGCCAGGTGCCGGAGGAAGCGGCTGAACACCACGGCGGCCGGCGCGGGCTCCGGCGAACCGTCCAGGCAGCCGATGAGGTCCTCGCCCTCGCCCACGTCCACCCGCAGGTACCGGGCGACGCGGTCGAGGCCGTACTGCAGCACCGCCTCGTCGACGAGCGCGCGCAGGTGCTTGCACGGCGCACCGTGCAGCCCGCCGCAGGGCCGGTTGTTGTTCGTGCCGCAGCTGTAGCCATGGGTATGCGCCGCGATCGACGAGACGTAGACGCGGGCGATGTCCGATCCGCTGGACACGACGCCCTGCAGGCGCCCGTCCGCGAGTTCGACGAACGGCACCTTCGCCAGCTTCCGCGGCCGAACCGGCGAGACGACCCGCACGACGCTCCGCCGCTCCCACTCCTCCGAAGTCATCGCCGGCGTCCTTCCACCCGCGCCCGGCACGGCCGATCGCGGACCAGGGGCCCGTCCCAGAACAGGCCCGGGGACTGCGCGGACCGTCTCACCGCCCGACCCGTACACGCGCCTTCGCGCCGGCCGGAGACAGGGTTCGACATGGGGGAAGCCTCTCTTCTCGGGGACCCGCGAGGAGAGCATGGCCGACCCCGGTGACATTTCCCGGCACCCCGATGACGGGGGCCGAACGTGTCGGTGGCAGGTGCGATGATCGGGCCCGTGGCGGCCGATGCGGCGTGCCCCGCGGATGGCGAACCGTACGGGAAGCGGGCGCGTCGAAGAGGACGGATCGTGCTTTCGTGGGCTGGCTCGGTGACGATCGGCGAGCGGGAGGATCCTCGCGGTGGACGTGACGGCGGTGTCGGAAGCGGTGGCCCTGATGGCGGCCACCGGTGCGGTGTCGGGAGTGGCGGAGCACGCCGCTGTGGGCGTGGTCGCCCGCATCCGAGAACGGGTACGCGTGGTCTTCGACACGGACGCGCGGTCGACGGACGCGCTGGAACAGGCCGTCGAGCATCCGTCGGACGAGGCGCGGATCGGCGAGCTGGCCGCGGCGCTGACCTGGTACGCCCGGCGCGACGAGGGTTTCGCCGCCGAACTCGCCTCGTGGGCGGCCGAATACGCGCCCACGAGATCGGTCGTCCAGAACGTCCGCGCCGGTCGTGACGCCTACATGGCGGGCCGCGACATGACGATCAATCAGCGACGCGACCCGTCGGCGTAGCCGGCGACGGCGACCCGGCTTCCTGTCTCGAAGGCGCCGAAAGAGCCGATGGGGCGCCCTCGAGCCGGCCATGCCAAGCGCTGACGTTGTTTCGTACCGAAGGCCGTCCCGGGCCGCGTCAGATCGGGACCACGATGAGCGTCGTGCTTCCAAGGTGTACGCGGTCGCCCTTTTCCAGCCAGACGGTCGCTTGCAGCCGGCCGTTGACGCGGACACCCCTCAGGGAGCCCATGTCCTCGAGCCTCCAGCCTGTCTCGTCAGGAACGACCAAGGCGTGGACCGGGCTGGCATCCTCGTCGTAGAGGACCAGATCGCAGTCGGAACGCGTACCGATGACGAAGCGGTCGTAGAAGACGGACGTGATCCCGGCAAGTCGTACGGCTATGGCGGGCATCTGCCCATTCAACACACGCGGTCGGTGAGCTGTCCGGCGGGCGCGGATCTTCGGCATGGTCCGCGCATGCCAGGAGCGATTGACGATCTTTCATACCCCGACCTTGGTTCGCACTAGGTTGATCGCGATATTTCCCCCCTTCGGAAGGAACTCTGCGTCATGGCCTCCATCCGCCACGAGATCGTGATCGACGCCGCGCCTGAGCACATCTGGGACGTGCTACGGGACGTCGGCGCGGTGCACGAGCGCCTCCTGCCCGGTCGGGTGGCCGACACTCGGCTCGAAGGTGATCAGCGGTTCCTCACCTTCCCCGACGGGCACGTGATCCGTGAACTGATCGTCGCCATCGACGACGACGCCCGCCGCCTGGCGTACTCCGTCGTCGAAGGCGCGCGTCCGGCGACCGAGCACCACCACGCGTCATTCGAAGTCCGCGCCGAGGGCGACCGGGCAGGCCGGCTGATCTGGACCACCGACGTGCTGCCGCATGCGCTCGCGGCCGAGATCCGGATTCGGATCGAACGCGGCGCGGTCGAGATGAAGCAGGCGATCGAAGCGACGGCACCGGCCGTCACCGGCCCGGCCTGATCGCACGGCCACGGACGGCGGCGCACCGTCAGATGCGCGCGGTATGGTCCGCGCGTCTCGACGAGGAGGATCCATGGCGATCGAGTGGAGTCTGACGATCGACTGCGCGCGGCCGGCGAAGTTGGCGGAGTTCTGGGCGCTGGCCTTGGGATATGTGCAGGCGCCGCCGCCGGTCGGATTCGGAAGTTGGGAGGAGTGGTTCACGCACTGCGGCGTTCCGGAGGAGGAGCGGGATCAGGGCGCAGCCCTGTCCGACCCGGACGGCGTGGGCCCCAGACTCTCATTCCTCCAGGTGCCGGAGTCGAAGGTGGTGAAGAACCGCCTGCACCTGGATGTTCAGGTCGGCGGAGGTCGCGCCACGCCGTGGGAGGTGCGATGGCCGCGCGTGCTCGAGGCGGTCGATCGATTGACCGCCGCCGGTGCAACCGTGATACGCGAATATCAGCTGCAGGGTAAGCCCGACCACATGCTGATGGCCGACCCTGAAGGAAACGAGTTCTGCGTGCTTTGAGGCCCATATCGGCCTGAGGCCTGTGGCGGAAACAGATCCTGGGGAAACGTACGAACCCGGGCCGCCCCCGGCGCCGACCTGCTCTGCCGTGTGACCGGGGGGTGGCCCCTGATCACCGAGGCGAATGGCCCGGGTCGGGTGCGCTACTTCGCTGGGACTCTAACGAACCGCCACTGCGAAGCCGTGGAAGGTGGTTTTCCGCGGTCAGCTCTGGTCGGCGGTATCCCAGTGGCCACGGATGTGCGGGGCGAGTTCGGCGGCGCGCTCGTGCGGGAAGAAGAGCTTCCCCCCGGCGATCTCGACCAGGTCACGCGCGCCGGGGATGGTGTCGTGCAGCCAGTTCGCCCACTTCATGTCGAAGAACTCGTCGTCGGTCGCCCAAGCGATCAGTGTCGGAACGCGCAGTGCGCGCAGAGCCGGCTCGGCGGCGAGCAGGTCGTCCGGTCCGAGCCTGGCGATCAGTTCCTGGAAGCGCGCGGCGGTCGCCGGGGTGCCCATGACCGGTTCGAGGAACGCGTCCACCAACTCCGCGCTCAGGAACTGCTGATCCTGGTAGCCGCTTGCGAAGATCGCCCGTGCGGCGGCAGGGTCACCGAGGATGCCCGGAGCCGCCGCGGCGAGTTGGCCGGCGCGGGCCGCCTCGACGGTGGCGGCCATCGCGGCCGGCGGGATGTTGTCCTGCGTTTCGCAGTTGGTCAGGGTCAGCGTACGGATCAGCTCGGGGTGGCGAGCGGCGAGCACCTGAGCGATCGCGCCACCGGTGTCTTGGGCGACCACGTCGACCTGGTCGAGACGCAGGTGCGCACAGACGTCCGCGAGGGTGTCGGCGAACGCACCGACGGTGAGTTGGTGCTCGGGCGCGGCCGGGCTCTGCCCGTGCAGCGGGAGATCGATGGCGATGCAGCGCCGCGTGTCGGCGAGCAGTGGAATCAGGTTGTGCCAGAGGTAGGCGTTGGTCGCGATCCCGTGCACGAACAGTGCCGCCGGACCGGTACCGATCTCGACATAGCTCACCTCCCCGGACTGGGTGCGAACGGTGTGGCGGTTGTCGTCGAACCCGGGCAGGAACATCGGCTGCCTCCGTGATCGTAGAGTGAACGTCGGTAACATCAAGAAACCGACTGACGGTCTAGAAGCTATAAACCGACTGTCGGTTTGTCAACGGGAGCATACGCATGGATCGACGCGTTGACCGCGGACAGGCGACGCGGCAGCACCTGATCGAGGTGGCCACGGAGTTGTTCGCCGACCGCGGCTATGAAGGCACTTCGATCGAGGCCGTCCTAGAGCGAGCCGGGGTGAGTCGCGGATCGCTGTATCACCACTTCCCCGGCAAGGAGCGCCTGTTCGAGGCGGTAGTGGAGGCGGTCCATACGCGAGTCGGCGAAGCCACGCTTGCCGCCGCCACGGCGAGCGGGGCGACCGAGGCTTACGGCCTGCTCAAGGCCGCTGAACTGGCCTGGATCCGGCTCGCCGGCGACGCGGTAGTACGCCGAATAATGCTGATCGACGCACCGACCGTGCTGGGCTGGCGCCGCTGGCGCGCCATCGAAGAGCAGTACGGCCTGGGCATGCTCAAGACCGTCCTGCAGCAGGCCGCCGATGCTGGTCGCGTGCCCGCTCAGCTTGTTGAACCGTTCGCGCACATCCTGCTGGCCGCCGGCAACGAGATGGCATTGGTCATCGCCCTGGCCGACGACGTAGCAGCCGCCCAGACCACTGCCGAGGCCGCCGTAGAGGAGTTCCTCACCCGCCTGTTGCAACCGACCAGAACCGATACCTGAACAGGGCACGGAAGTCACCCGGTCAGACACTCACGCCCCGTCTCACGTCGCCGAGACGGGGCGTTTTCGCTGGTGGAGCCACGGGGATTCGAACCGGACTTCCTGCTGGCAAATCACGCCGATCTTGCCCCATATGGCCGCTGACCTGGGCGAGCACGTACCCGCCAGTGACCGCTGTCGACCCTTGATCACCGGGGCTAATTGCACGCCGCTCGGCCCGGCCAGCCTTGACTGAGCCGCCTCATCCTTATCAGCTCGGGAGCTCGTTTGGTTTCGCCGTCATGCACGCTGATCGCGCGACTGCTCCCATTCCGCGACGGACTGCGCACTGTCCAGGAGCTCGGCGACCCGCATCGCCTCATCGCGTGAGGTCACCTTCGGGAGCGGGGAAAAGTCATCCGGTAGCACGTCCAGCAGACTCTGTACCTGCTCTCCGGTGCGCAGCCGCACGAGCAGGAAACACCGAAGCTGACGCGGGAGGGTAGGACGGTGCGACAGCTCATGCCACAAGGCAGGCCGTAGGTAGTGGTGTCCCTCTGCGACGTTCTCGGCTACCCAGACCGGCGGCAGTCGCTGGCTCAGTCCGCACTCCATTGCGGTCTCCTCCAGCGCCAGCAGCGACGCCGTGTCGATGACCTTGACCTCGCAGGGCACGGGCTCGTCCAAGCTCATTGCGCCATACTGCCCCGACCATGACACTGATGGCGTCACTCCCTGACACCTCTTCAGCCGTACACCCCCCCACCGTGTCCCCCGGGTTTTCGCAGGTCACAGACGGTTGGGGGACACGAGGGACACGGGGGGACACTCGGTCGGGGCTGGAGGGAAAGACCAGCGGAGCAACGGCACGAGTCGGCCTCTTCGTCCCGAACGCATCCTGAGCCTCATCTGAGCTGCGCCCGCAGGCTGGGACCAGCATCGAGCATTCCAGCGGCGTTCGTGGAGGTTCGTGGTGGACCGCAGACGTAGGCGGCCAGCCATGCCTCCGTCGGCTCATCACCCGTGCTCCGCCTCAATTAATCAGCGAGGTTCGTGGCGCACTCTAAGTCGTGGGGCAGAACACCGACTTGAGAGCATCCGAGATGCGCTGCTGCACGGTGGAGCGCTCGGCATCGCCCATGGCCAACGTCACGGACACGGCGAACTGTCGGCGGCCGTCCAAGGAGGTGTAGGTCGAGGCGACGAAACCGGGCGCGCTGCCCCCGCTTCCCCGGGCGAACACGGGGTTGCCCGTGCACGGACCGGCCGGGGGCAGCGGCTGCCCAGGCACCGGATCAGTGATCAGTTTACGTAGGTACTCCGGCAGGAGCCTGCCCTGACGGAACGCGCGATTGTAGGCGCTGATGTCGTGCGCCGTCGAGATCACGCCACCGGCGCCCAACATGATGGTGGCGTTGACCCTGTCGACATCTTGCAGCTTGCCCGTCTCGTCCGGGGCGTAGCCGTGCCCGTGCGGGCCCTTGATGCCCTCGGAGGCCTTCATGGGCAGGTAGGTATCACGCATTCCGAGCGGAGCGAAGAACCTCCGGTTGAGTTCGGCCGCCAGCGATCTCCCGGTCAGCTTCTCGGTGATCATTTCAAGCAGGATGTAGTTGGTGTTGGAGTGGTTCCAGGTCCCGATCTCCACGGGCCGAGGTTTCTTGCGCGAGGCCGCCACTAGATCGATCGGGCGGTAGTTGTGCGCGGGGTCCGCGACGTCCGGGCCGACATACTCAGGGATGCCCGAGGTCATCTGGATCAGGTTGCGTACCGTGATCTCATCGGCCTTTTCCACCAGGTCCTTTTCCGCCACCTCCGGCAGGACCTTGCTGAGTTTGTCGTCCAGGCTCAGCTTGCCCTCCTTGACCAGCTGCAGGGCCACGGTGGCGGTCATGCTCTTGGTCTGCGAGCCGATCCGGTAGCGGGCGGTAGACGGGATCGCGCCGCCCTTACCGTCGAGCAGGCGGGACCCGGCCGATCCCTTCCCGACCCGCTTGCCGTCGACGTACACCTCGCCGATGGCGCCCACCACGTCGCCTGTCTTCGCCAAGGCTTCCATCGCCTTCTGCACGTTCCCGACCTTGACAGGGCTGGCAGATGTTGAGGCGGTGGCGGGCGCGGCCACGCTCAGAGCCAGCGCCGCTGCGCACGCCACCGAGGCGACGCGAGTCACTGTCACTCGACGCGAAACCATGAAAGCTCCCTCTCTGAATCCGAATACAGATGCCGATCCAGAGTTCTAGCGAGGGAGCGGTCACAACGGCGTCACAAACAGAGTGATGACCTCGCGCTTGCCAAAGCGCGAGGCCACGGAGGCTTAGTCACCCAGTTAGACACTCACGCCCCGTCTCGTGCCGCCGAGACGGGGCGTTTTGGCTGGTGGAGCCACGGGGATTCGAACCCCGGACTTCCTGCTTGCAAATCATGCCGATCTTGCCCCATATGGCCGCTGACCTGCACGACCGGGTGTCCGCGAGTGACCGCTGTTGACCCTTGATCACCGGGGCTAATGGCACGCTAATGGCACGCTGCCCGGCCCCGGCGGCCTTGACTGAGCAGCCCCATCTTGCGCGCAGTCTAGGTGTGCTGTCTCAGGAGATTGGTTTCGGGGCAGCGTCGGTGCCTCGGTGCTGGCGATACAGGTTCGTCCTCGAAGCCCACCTGGTGCCGCCGTCACGGGATGGCCCAAGCTGGCCCGCATGGATTGGTTGCCACTGCTCTCCACCCTGGCCGGGGCCACGATCGGCATCGTCGCTACTCTCATCGCCGATCGGAATCGGTGGAAGCACGAGAATGTCAAAGAGGCTCATCGGCTGCGGCTCGACATCTACACGCAGTACACCACCACCGTGAAGGTCCTCGGTGAAACCCTACGGGCCGTGGCCGAGCGAGAACACCCTTCCGACGACGAGCGGGCGCTTGCGCTGCGCGAAGCCTTTCGGGATTCAGGCATAGCCATCGCATCAGAACGGATGTGGCTCATTGCGCCCGAACCCGTCGTCAAGGCCTCCAACAGCGTGTTCCACTGCCTGCGACGCATCTGCGACGGCTACATCGATGGCACTGCCGTCAGCAGTCCAGAGGATCGCGCCCGCTGGGAGGCACGCGGCAAAGCAGCTGCCAAGATGCGCAAGCTCATGCGTGAAGATCTCGGCGTTGGCCCACTCACCGAGCACCACAGCCCCCTTCTCAACGACTACAACAACCCCGCCGCGCAGTGATCGTGACCGTGGCACCAACGTCATGAGATGGCACACCTAATGACCCGCTAATGGCCCGAACGCCCCCGTCCATGATCCGGACGGGGGCGTTTGTGCTGGTGGAGCCACGGGGATTCGAACCCCGGACTTCCTGCTTGCAAAGCAGGCGCTCTGCCAACTGAGCTATGGCCCCTGGAGATCGTCCTACAGCCTACCGGGGGAGGAGGAGTGCCCGCTCGCCATGGTGCCATGTGGTCGCCGTGGATCATCGTGGGCAGGCCCCTGGAAACCCTCGACGATCATGGGGAGCTCGGCGATGCTGCCGATCACGTGGGTGGCACCGGCGGTCTCCAGGCGGGTGCGGTCGTGGGCGCCGGTGAGGGTGCCGGCGACGATGGAGGCGCCGGAGCGGCGGCCGCTGCGCATGTCGCTCTCGGTGTCGCCACAGACGGCGATGTGGCGGACGTCGTCGACCTTCACGTGTAGCGCGGCGGTGAGGATCATATCGGGGTACGGGCGGCCGCGGCCGCCCGCGTCGGCGGGGCAGAGGAGCAGGTCGGCTCGTTTCCACCAGCCGAGGGTGTCGATGATGTGGCCGAGTGTCCGGCTGCTGAAGCCGGTCATCAGGCAGATGCGCACGCCGGACGCGGCCAGGGTGTCGATCGCCGTCTCGGCTCCGGGTATCGGGGAGAGGCCGACGCGGTCGATGATCGAGTCGTACGCCTGCTCGAACGCGTGGTTGGCCGCCTGGGCGCGGTCTTCGTCGTTGAAGACTTCGCGGAAGATGTCGAGTTTGGACCTGCCTCGTGCGGCGTGCACGCGGGTCATGGCCCGGTTGTAGGTGTCGGTGCCGGAGACGATGCCCTGGGTGGCCAGCGCCTCGCTGAAGGCACGCTCGCCCATCCCGTCGTCTGCGACCGTCGTACCGGCGAGGTCAAGACAGGCGAGCGTGATTCGCGACTCGTCGCCCACGCCCGCCCCCCGTTTTACCTCGCCGGCACGTTGAAAACATCTCTCAGCTGTCGGACGACGTCGCCTCGGTCCACAGGTCCAGCTCGGCCCGGTCCTGCTGAAGCCGGCGCCAAACCGCGAATCCACCGAGGGCGACCAGCGCGAGAACAATGAGCTTCTTCACGATGGGAACCCCTTCAAACCTCGACTAGCACTGCCCTCGCAGCCTAGCAACCGTCCAGATGACCCCGCGCCGCTTCCCCCAGCGCGTCATCGATCATCTCGCACGCCGTGGGTCTACCTCGCATGACGCCACCTTCTGGTTCCCTCCGGGTGTTCGGAGGTGCTGTCACCGGTGCGCCCCGTAGGCCGGCTTCGGGCCTCCTCCGGCTCGGATTCGGGGACCAGGCCCGGCTCGGGCTCCGCTTCCACCGGGAGCGCCGCGCGGGCGGTGAGCACCTGCCCGATGAAGAAGTCGTAGATGAGGATTCCGAGGATGCCTCCGATCAGGGGGCCTGCGATCGGTATCCACCAGTAGTTATCGAACCATTGGAAACGCCCGGGGAACGCGATCGGTCCCCACCCGAGTGCATAGCTGAAGAGGCGTGGGCCGAAATCGCGGGCCGGGTTGATGGCGTATCCGGCGTTGACGCCGTAGGTCAGCCCGATCCCCGCGACGACCAGCCCGATCATCAGTGCCGTAGTGTTGCCTTTCGGCGCGACGTTCCGGCTGTCGATCAGCGCCGCGACGAGCGCGACGAGGATCGCGGTGCCGACGATCTGGTCGACGAACGGACCGCCCCATGACCCGTTCCAGTATTTCGCGGGGAACGTCGCGAATATCGAGAACGTGTCGAGCGACTGCCCCCTCGTGGTGTGATGTGTGCTGTTGAACCAGTCGATGGCACCCCAGTACACCGCGTAGACGAGGGCAGCGCCGCAGAAGGCACCGGTGACCTGCGCGAACCAGTACGGGACGACCTTTCGCCAGGGGAAGCCCCGGCGCAGCGCGAAGCTCAGCGTGACCGCCGGGTTGATGTGCGCTCCGCTCACCCCGCCGACGGCGTACACCGCGAAGGCGACCCCGAACGCCCAGCCCCAGATGATGATGAGCCAGTTGGCGGGGCCGAAGGGAGCGAGGGCGAGGTTCTGCCGGCCGGAGCCGGGAAGCCCTGCGACGGCGAGCGCGACCGAGCCGTCACCGAAGAGGATCAGGATGAAGGTGCCGAAGAATTCGGCGAGGAGTTCTCCTCCGAGCCCGGCCCGTAGCCGCCCGAACAGGATGTCGCTGGGACGTCGAGCCTCTCCCACAGTCGCCATGGCCGATCGCGTCTCCTCTCCGGGAGCGGATCACCGCCGTCACGGAGCGGCCTCTTCGACGTGAATCCGTTCCCCGCGGGATGCGAGGGCCGACTGATGCCGATGGACCAACCGACGGCGGCGGCCGGCGGAGGAAGCAGACACCAACAGCACAGGAAGACGCGGCCGCCGACGAGACACCCCCGCATATCCGCACGACCTGCAACAACTCATGACCTACCCTCCTCACTGTCCGCTCAAGCCACCGCCCTGTCCCGGCGCGCCGTACGCGGCAACGCGAAGGCGACCTCCGCCGGCCACCCGGATACGGACGTGTCGATTCCCCGGCGGGTCGCGGATCATCTGGATGGCGCGATTGTTCGGCGTCGCACCGGGCATTTGGTTCAGACTCCCGATATTCGGCGGAGGAGAGCATGCTGAAGGGCATCGACGTCTCCAGCTATGAGGGCACGGTCGACTGGGACGCGTGGAAACGCAAGGGCCTGGCGTTCGCCGTCGCGAAGGCGACCGAGGGCCGTACGATCCGGGATTCGAAGTTCGCCCGGAATTGGAGTGAACTGCGGCGAATCGGCCTGGTCCGCGGCGCCTACCACTTCGCGCACCCGGGCAACGACGCAAGCACCGAGGCGGACTTCTTCCTCAGCACCGTACGGGCGCGGGGACTGGAGGCCGGCGATCTCGTGGTGCTGGACCTCGAGCGGACCGATGGGAGGTCCGCCGCGCACGTCTCCTCGTGGGCGCGAACGTGGTGCTCACGAGTGGCGAAGGCGGTCGGCTGCGACCCCATCGTCTACACGTTCCTGTCCTTCGCCCAGGACGGGAACTGCGCCGGACTCGGCGGCCACCCCCTGTGGATCGCCGAACCGTCCCGTACGGCGGGCAAGCCGCGAGTTCCGGCGCCGTGGAAGCACTGGCTGCTGCACCAGTACGACACCGATCCGATCGACGCCGATGTGGCGAACGTCTCCACGGCCGCGGCGCTTCGCGCGTACGGGATCGGCGGGCGAGACGAGACGGCCATCGTCGTCAGTCTCGGAGCGGGCCGGGACCAGAGCGTCGCGCCCGGGGCGACGGCGTCGATCGAGTGGCACACCGAGTACACCGATCGGCACGGCGTGCATGCCGCCGACGACTCCTCGGTGATCGTCGACGCACCGTGCTGGGTCGTGGGGGACGCCCTCGTACGGGTGTCCGGGCTGCGCCCCGGCGATCCCGTGGACATCATGTGGACACGGATGACGCGGGACGGCACCGCGGTGAAGGATGACGCGTGGCGCGTGACCTACCGCGCCGACCCATGGGCGGCCTCACGGTCTCGCACTCGGGTCAGGTGGGGATCGCCGCTGACGTGCGGTTTCACCTCCGTGTCCACAATCCGAACCCGATGCCCATCACGGTGTCCGGGTCGACGATGGCAGGCCTCACCCTCCTGGCGTACTGAGCGACGGCGCCTTCTCCACTGCCTGTGGAAAACCTGCCGCCTCATCACCCGACGTACCCGGTATCCACCCATGCGCCCGTTAAGTTGTCCACAACCCCTGTGGATAACCTGTCGATGATCGCACGGTGATCATCACGAGTAGTGTCACCGCATGCACGTCGACAGGTCCCTGGCATGGGTCACCGTGCGCACCCCTCTTCCCACGGGCGACCTGCGGGTCGCCGTGACGGATCGGGGAGTGGTCGCGGCGGGTTACACCGCCGAGGGGGTCGCCGGGCTCCCCGCTGGGCCGGAGGTTCCGTCTGACGACCGCCGGGCCGCGGCCGTGGTGAACCGCATCACCGAATACTTCGCGGGCCGGCGCCGGGAACTCGACCTGCCGATCGACTGGCGGTCGACCTCCGGGATCCAGTCGGCCGTCCTGCGGACGCTCCAGCAGACGGTCGGCTACGGCGAGACCATCACGTACGGGGTGCTCGCCGAACGCAGCGGCGTGTTCGAGGAGGATCCGGGCGAGCCGGGCTACGCCGCCCGTACGGTCGGCACGATCATGTCGACCAACCCGATCTCACTGCTCGTGCCGTGCCACCGGGTCGTCGCCGCCGACGGGCTCGGCGGGTTCGGATCGGTCGGTCTCGACGTCAAACGCTGGCTGCTGACATTGGAAGGCGTCCTGCCGCCCACCCTCGACTGGACGGGCCCGGGCTGACCAAGGCTCGCCCCTCTCTCCGTACGGGCGTCTCGCCCTCCTACCGTCCCCGGTAGCCGTGGGGGCGTCTCGCAGCCGTTCGTCGAGGTCAGGCGGCACATTCGGAGCGCTGACACATCCCGCAAAGCTCCGCAAATGAAGTTTGTTAGCTATTTTCCTCACATACCGCCATTTTGGATTCACTTACCGCTTGCTCCGGCGTGGCTCTGGGGAGCGACTCTCACGCGTGGGAAGCCCCAGAGAGGAGATTGCCCGTGAAGCGCGCGATCGCCGTCACCGCCCTCCTGCCCGCCCTGCCCCTCCTGTCCGTCGTCCTCGCCACCCCCGCCTCCGCCGCACCGCCACCACCGCCGAGCACCACGACCGTCAAGAAGGAACTCGCCAAGCTGAAGGTCCGGCGAGAAGGCACCCTGTCCGGGTACAGCCGGGCGAAGTTCCCCCAGTGGATCGACCAGGGCCACAACTGCAACACCCGCGAGGTCGTGCTGAAGCGCGACGGCGCGAAGGTCCACGTCGGCTCCGACTGCTACCCGACCAAGGGCCGCTGGTACAGCCCGTACGACGGGAAGTACCTCACCAACCCCCACAAGGTCGACATCGAGCACCTCGTCGCACTCGCGGAGGCCTGGCGCTCCGGAGCGCGCTACTGGACCACCGCGAAGCGCCGTGCCTTCGCCAACGACCTGAGGCATCCGGAACTGTGGACCGCCGACGACCCCATCAACCGGCAGAAGGGCGGCAAGGACCCGGCCCGTTGGCTGCCGCCCCGCCACGCCTTCCGTTGCACGTACATCCGGGCCTACGTCAACGTCAAGTACGTCTGGGGCCTGTCCGTGGACTCGGCCGAGAAGAAGGCGATCAGCGCGGTCCTCAAGCACTGCTGAGGCCGTACGGGCGCGCCAGGACCGCCCTGACGGGCGGCCGCCCGTACACGCACACCTCTGGACCGCCCGCCCTGCTCAGGGCGGGCGGTCCCTCTCACGGCACCAGCACCACCTTGCCGACGGTGGCGCGCGTCTCCAGTGCCCGGTGCGCCGCCGGGGCGTCCTTCAACGGGAACGTCTGCACGGCCGGCACCAGGCGCCCCGCTGCCGCCTCCGCCAGCGCCCTCTCCTGAAGGCCGCGCAGGCCGCCCGGGCGGCGGAAGATCCCCGGACCGAGCGCCACGGAGGCCGACAGGCTGCGCTTGAACAGGTCGGCCGCGGTGAACCGGACGGGCTCGCCCGCGGACCAGCCGAAGAGGACCAGCCGTCCACCGGGCGCCAGCAGGTCGAACGCGGCCTGGCCCGCCTCGCCGCCGACGCCGTCCAGCGCCAGGGTGACCCCGCGGCCGTTCAGGGACTCCCGGACCCGGTCGGTCCAGCCGGGCGCCGTGTAGTCGGCCGCGACCGTCGCCCCCGACTCCCGTACCCGCGCGACCTTGGCATCGCCGCCGGCGACACCGACGACCGTGGCGCCGATGTTCCGCGCGGCCTGGACGAGCAGCGTGCCGATCCCCCCGGCGGCCGCCGTCACCAGCACGACGTCATCCGCCGTCGGCTGTGCGACGTCGAGGATGCCGATCGTCATCCGGCCGGTCCCGACCATCGCCACGGCGGCGCCGTAGTCGAGCCCGTCGGGGAGGGGGTGCAGGTCTGCGACGTTCGCGACGGCACGTTCGGCGTATCCACCACTCGCCATGCCGAGGTGGACCACCACGCGCCGGCCGAGCCAGGACCGCTCGACACCGTCGCCGAGCTCGTCGACGACGCCGGCCACCTCGCGACCGGGCGTCATCGGCAACTCCGGGAGCCCGAACGGCCCCTCGTACGAGCCCTTGCGGAGCATCGTGTCGACCAGGTGCACCCCGCACACCCGTACGGCGATCCCGACCTGACCGGCGCCGGGCCGTGGATCGGGGACCTCCTCGTAACGCAGGTTCTCCGGCGGCCCGAACTCTTGCTGACGGATGGCGTGCACAGGGTTCTCCTCATTCGGTCGGTACGTGCGCGTCCACCCTGCAACCTCAACCATGATTCAGGTCAACGCGCCGCTGACCGGGCGGGCCGAACGGTGCGAGACTGGCGGCATGGCCGACGACCACGAGCACGACCCCGCGTGTGCCGCCGCGCACGGTCAGGCGCCCGGCGGAGCGGACGACCGTACGCTCATCGCCGTGTTCGCCTCGCCGGTGGCCGAGTTCCTGGTGCGGTTCGGCACGGAGCTCGGATTCCGGTGCCTGCTGCTGGAGCCCGACGCGGAGCGGGCGGCCGTTGTGGCCCCTGACTCGGCGGAGGTGGTCACCGCCCCTCCGTCCGGCCTCGACGGTACGGCGGACGTCGTCGTCACCGACCATCACCGGCCCGAACTCGGACTCGTCCTGCGCGACCTGCTGACCCGGCAGGTCCGGTGGATCGGCGTGATGGGCAACCCGCGCCACCCCGGACCGCACGTTCGCCTGCTCACCGAACTGGGCGTTCCGGCGGAGGACATCGCCCGCGTGCACCGGCCGGTCGGGCTCAACATCGGCTCTCGTACGCCTCCGGAGATCGCCGTCGCCACGCTGGCCGGGCTCCTCGCCGACCGCAACGGGCGGCCCGGCGGCTTCGCCTTCTGATCCCCGACGGCACGCTGAACGGTACTGGCATTTCACTTCTTCGGAAAGCGTTGAAAATCAACGATCAATTACGAAGAAACGGCGAGCACACCCGCCGCATGATCTTGATGGACAAGCCCCGAACGACCCTGATGGATGAGACGCGTGACGCTCATGAGATAGTCGGCGACGACTGCGTCCCCCAGCGGAAAGCCGTGGCATGGCCGACCTTCCCGTCCAATGGTTCGAGAGCCACGACGGCACCAAACTCGCCTACCGCGAGCTGGGACATGGCCGGCCCGTGGTGCTGATCCACGGCTACTTCTCCACCGCGACGGTCAACTGGATCCGCTACGGCCACGCCGCGGCGATCGCGGCGCGCGGCCATCGCGTGATCATGCCGGACCTGCGCGGGCACGGCGACAGCGGCAAGCCGCACGGCTCCTCCGCCTATCCGCCCGACGTGCTGGCCGACGACGGCTTCGCACTCATCGACCATCTCGGGCTCACCGACTACGACCTCGGCGGCTATTCGCTGGGCGCCCGGACGACCGTACGGATGCTGGCCCGCGGTGCGACACCGCGCCGGGCGATCCTGGCCGGGATGGGGCTGGAAGGCATCGTCGACACCGGCCAGCGCGGCGACCACTTCCGCCGAATCCTCACCGGCCTCGGCACGTTCGAACGCGGCACGTCAGAGTGGATGGCGGAGGCCTTCCTGAAGACGGTCGGCGGCGACCCGGTGGCGCTGCTCCACGTCCTCGACACGTTCGTCGACACGCCACGCGAGGAGCTCGGCCGGATCGAGGTGCCCACCCTCGTCCTCGCGGGCGACAAGGACCGCGACAACGGCTCCGCCGATGCGCTGACCGAGGCTCTGTCGAACGCCCGGCACGCCGTCGTGCCCGGCGACCACATGAGCGCCGTCACCAAGCCGGACCTCGGCACGGCGATCGCCGACTTCCTCGACGAGTAGCCTGCGGCTCCGCCCTCGCGGGCCCAGGGGCCCCTGGGGAGTCCTGAGCGCCCCGCCAAGGGCGTTATCCGGGTGCCCACGAAACAGCGGGCATTCAGATCAGTACGCGGCCCTCCGCGACGTCGTACTCGGCCACGGACGCCGCGAGCATCGCCGCACTCTGCTCCTCGCTGGGGCCACTGCCACGAAAGGTGGTAGCGGCGTCCTGAGACTCCCAACGCTCGAAAACGTTGATCCGTCTCGAGCACCTGACAGGACAGACCGCCTACGGCATCTGGACTCATCGAGAGACCGCATCGAACAGCGCGAGCCCGAAAATCCGTTGCAGGGCAATGTGATCATGGATGCATGCGGGTGAGATTTCCCCGGCTGCCGGACGGCAAGCGCTCGTACAGCGTGGTGGAGCGTTCGGACGGTGTCCGGTATCGCGTGCATGAGGGAGTGGCCGGTCCCGACCTTCCGCACGATGCGGTCCACTTCATCGTCGAGCTCGCGATGGCGGAAGACGAGGGCTTTTGGGGAGCGGTCGCCGCAGGAGCGGTGTTCGCCAGCATGGAGCACATCGACGGCCGTCGTCCGCCGCACGCCAAGGAACGCTCTGAACGGGCGATACGCGCCCGCTCCGATCGGTTGCAGCGCGCGGAGTTGATGGCCGCCCTGGTGAAGCGCATCGCAGCGGAACGACTCACCTCCACCGACGCCGTCGCCAAGGCGGCTCAGGAAGCACTGTCCACGCTTCCTGATGCGGGGGTCGATGAGTCGAAGGCCATCACGGCCGCAGAGGCGCTCCAGGACACAACTCGGCGCTGGGCGGCGCTCGTTCCCGGTGATGAGCTGGTTCTGGAATGGCCTGAAAAGCGGCAACGCCGACGCCGGTAGAACCCTGTTGGTGAATCCACCACGCGCCACCTGGTGCGGCCGAGCCCGAGGCTGAGGCCCCTGCCGGAGGCCTTCTGCGTGGCGTGGCCGGTCCCGAGGCGATCGATACGATCTTTGGATGGAAGACCTACGAGAGGACGACCTGGAACTCATCGAGCACGCCCGGCGGATCGTCGAGGCCCACGGCGACGATGAGGTGCACACCGTCGGCGCCGCCGTACGAGACGTCGAAGGCCGAATCTTCGGCGGCATCAACCTCTACCACTTCACCGGCGGTCCGTGCGCCGAGCTCGTGGCGCTCGGCCACGCTCGCGCCTCCGGCGCCCGTGAGCTCACCGCGATCGTCGCGTACGCGGACCGAGGGCGCGGCGTGATCCCGCCATGCGGCCGCGACTGCCAGGTCCTCCTCGACTACCACCCGGACATCGCCGTTCTCGTCCCCACTCCGGACGGGATCCGCCGGGTGACGGTCAGGGCACTGATGCCCCACGCGTACGCCTGGACCCCGGACGAGGGCAGCCGGCCCGCACTGGGCTGAGGGCCGTAGCGCAGGGCTCTCGTCGTATGGAAGGCGTGACGGGAATCGAACCCGCGCTACGAGCTTGGCAATCGTCTGGTGGGCGCTGACCTGCTCGTCCGCGTTATCGCAAATGACCGCTCGTGAACCCCATGCCGTGGATAGGAGTGAGGGCGAAGCCCCCACATCGGGGACTCGGGCGTCGTCCCCCCGAAAAGCATTGTGGGCCACCGGGGAAGGCGCGAAGCGCCGACCGCGGTGGCCCGGCCTAGGTGGACTTGAACCACCGGCCTCACCCTTATAAGGCTCCAGCCGACGTCGACCGTCCACGCCGGTCCGCGTTCATCCGGCGACGTCTACCCGTGTTGCTGTCACCGTTGCTGTCAGTCTGGGAAGTCGCTGCTGTCGTCGTGATCCGCCGACCTCAGCAGGGCGGCGATGTACGGGTCCCGCTCCCACACGTCGTGTCCGTCTGCCCATTGCCCCAGCCACTCGGCCAGGGTGGGCCAGATCTGGTCCTGGTCCACGGCAACCATTGGCGAGTCCCGCTCGGGCCAGTCCCAGCCGTCCCAATCGAACAGGTACACGGGGTTCCCGGGCTGCGTCAGTGACACGTACCACCAGACGTTGCAACCGCTGTAGACCAGCGGGAAGCCCAACGGATCGTTGAGTTCCGGATGCGCCACGTACTCCTCAACGGCGGTGTTGTCCTTGTAGGCAAGGTGCCCGCTCGGTGTAATCCCCAAGATCCCGTATGTCGGTCCGAAGCCTCCGTTGGCCACTTCGGTGTAGAGGCGTCTGAGCAAGTCGGGCAGTCGGCGGCCTATTCGCTGCTCTGCTGCGAGTAGTTCCGGGACCGTTACCGGCGGGCAGGGAGGCTCGTGGGGAGCGTCCTTGAAATACTCGACCGCTTCAGGCGCTCCGGCCTTCAACTTTGCGTCGTTCCCCACCCGCACGTGAATCTTGCGTTCCGCCTCATCGCCGTACCGCTGTCTGATCCACTCACACGGGACGTAGACGTCATCCTGACGTCTGGCCGGGTCATAGGCGCGCCGACGGAGTCTTGCGACCAGATCGCTCTCGGACATGGACGGAATCATGGCAGCAACTCGCGCAAGCGATGGGTTCTCCCGGCCTGGTCATCTCGTCTGCCGGCGGCCCTGAGCCCCTCTCGCGAGAACGACCCGGAGCAGATGACGGTGGAAAGATCTTCGGCCGCCGTTCACCGTCGATGGGCATCCACGAGGATGTTGCGGTGAACGAATCACCAGAGCTCGTCAGGCAGCTTCTCAAGATCGTGGTCGCGCACGCCGTGTTCTTCGATACCTGCGATGACTCCGTGCTGGATGCTGACACGGCACTCGAGCAGATGGAGGGTGCGGCCTATCTGCTCAACCAGCTGGCCGCTGCGGACAAGAAACGCCTGGTCGACGAACTGGCGTCGTTGGCGGCGCTTGAGACAGGCCCGTCGGATCGGGAGTACCTGGAGGGGTTCGCGTACGCCGTCGGTCTCGTCGACGAAGAGGGGCGACTGACTTAGCGCCACGCACCTCTGCGGTGAGTCGTTGTGCGCTGGGCCGCCCGTACGGCGTGCCGGAGCCGGTGGCTCACGCAGCGACCGTCCCTTGCGAGCTTGTCGCCGCTATTGACTCACTGCCACCGCGATGGACCTCGTGCTGTCCACGTTCGCCAGCTTTGGAAGGGCAACAACGACGGCAACCTTCGAGCGCTACAAAGGCTCCGGCTACTCGCCGGAGCCGAGCGTAGGTTTTCGCTGAACCCCAGCCCGAGAGGGGGCGTGGGGGCGAAGCCCCCACATCGGGGGGCTCGGGGGGCGTCCCCCCGAAAAGCATTGTGGGCCACCGGGGAAGGCGCGAAGCGCCGACCGCGATGGCCCGACTGGTGGGCCTAGGTGGACTTGAACCACCGGCCTCATCCTTATCAGGGATGCGCTCTAACCGACTGAGCTATAGGCCCGTGCAGCTGCTCCCGGCTCGGACGACCAGGAGGCGACGTCGAGAAACAGTACCCGATCGTCGGCCCCAACAGGAAATCGAATCCGGTCTTCCGTCCTGGGGCGGCCGCGGGATTACTGGTCGGCCTCCTTCAGCGTGACCTCCACGCCTCCGACGAGGTCGGCGGCCATGTTGTAGATGACCGACCAGACGGTCGCGAGTGCGGTGATGAGGAGGACGTTGAGCGTACCGATCAGGGCGGTGTAGCCGAGGATGCGGGCCGCGGAGAACCAACTGGCGGGGTTCAGGCTGTCCTTGCCGTTGGTCTTGCCCTGGAGGTCCTGGATCGTGTGCGTGAGCGCGTCGAAGACGCCGAGCGCCGACAGGATCAGGTAGAGCACGGTGACCGCGACGAACAGCACGAGGAAGCACACCAGCGACATGATGAAGCTGAACTTCATCACCGACCACGGCTCGAACCGCGCGACCTGGAGGTGGGCCTTGCGCGGGGCCTTGCGGCCGACCGCCTTGTCGGGCGGCGGAGGGCTGCCCGCCGGCCGACGGGCGGGCTCGATGGCCGTCGTGGAGCCGGACCCGGACCCGTACGACGTGGAGGCGGATCCGTACGACGGCGTGGAGCCGGCCGTGGAGCCGGTTCCGCCGAAGCCTGGACTCGTCTTTGGAATGTCCATGGACGTCGTCCTACTCGAGGCGGAGCCTGGTTCTCCGGTGTTCGACTTTTCCTTGGCCGACCCGTCGCTCGCCGATCCACGGGAGACGAGCCGGTCTTTACTCCCGGCGGCGTCGCCCGTGGGGTCGGGTTTCTTGGACGGCAGTTTGAGGTCCATGACGGTGTCCTCGGTGCCGTCCTTCTTGGCCGCGAGGTCGACGACGGTGTCCTCGGCCTTGTCAGGCTTGTCGGCCTTGTCGGCCTTGTCGGCCGACTCGACACCCTTTTCCTTGTCGTCGGTCTTCTTGACCGTGACCTCATCGGCCGGTGGTTTGTTCGCGGCGCTGGTCTTCTTCCCCGTACCGCCCTTGTCGCCTGCCCCGGTGGAACGCCCCGACTTCCCGTCGGCGTCCTTTCCGGCGTTGGCCGTCATATAACCTCCCCGGGGAGGCGACGCGCCATCAGGCGTCTCACGCGTCGCTCCCTTCCCCGGACTCTGTGTCCGGCTCAGCGTCGGTGTCCTCGATGGACTCCACGTTCCTCGCGATGGCGACCACGCTGTCCCCATCGGCGAGATTCATTAGGCGTACCCCCATCGTGGAGCGCCCAGACTGCTTGATCTCGGCCGCTCGCGTACGGATCACGCCACCGCTGGCAGTGATGGCGTACACCTCATCTTCGGGCCTGACCATGAGGGCACCGACCAGCCTGCCGCGATTCTCCACGATCTTAGCGGTCAGTACGCCCTTTCCCCCACGACCGTGGATCGGGTATTGGTCGGCGGGGGTGCGTTTGGCGTATCCGCCCTCGGTCGCGACCAGGACGTCTTCGCCTTCGAGGACGACGTGCATGTCGAGGACTTCCTGGCCATCGTCGAAACGCATGCCGATGACACCGGCGGTGGCGCGTCCCATCGGACGCAGGACGTCGTCGCGGGCGGGGAAGCGAATGGCCTGCGCACCGCTGCTGACCATGAGCAGGTCGTCCTCGGGTGAGACCAGGCGGGCGGCGATGACCTCGTCGCCCTCATCGAGGTTGATGGCGATGAGGCCGGCGGAACGCGGCGAGTCGTACGCCGACAGGTCGGTCTTCTTGACGCGGCCCTGCTTGGTGGCGAGTACGAGGTACGGGGAGACGCCGTAGTCGCGCAGGTCGAGGACCTCGGCGATGCGCTCGTCCGGCTGGAAGGCCAGCAGATTGGCCACATGCTGACCGCGGCTGTCCCGGCCCGCCTCGGGCAGTTCGTACGCTTTTGCCCGATATACCCGACCCTTATTGGTGAAGAACAGAATCCAATGATGGGTCGTCGTCACGAAGAAGTGGTCGACGATGTCGTCCTGTTTGAGCTGAGCGCCGCGTACGCCCTTGCCGCCGCGCTTCTGCGCGCGGTACATGTCGGTCTTGGTGCGCTTGGCGTAGCCGCCGCGGGTGATGGTGACGACGACGTCCTCTTCGGCGATGAGGTCTTCCATCGACACATCGCCCTCGAAGGGGATGATCTGCGTACGGCGGTCGTCTCCGAACTTGTCGACGATGGCCTTCAGCTCGTCACCGACGATCGCGCGCTGCCGCTCCGGCGAGGCGAGGATGTCGTTGTAGTCGGCGATCTCCGCCATGAGCTTGTCGTACTCATCGGTGATCTGCTGACGCTCCAGGGCGGCCAGCTTGCGCAGCTGCATGTCGAGGATGGCCTGCGCCTGGACCTCGTCGATCTCCAGCAGCTGCATCAGGCCGGTCTGCGCCTCGGCCGCGGACGGCGAGCGCCGGATCAGCGCGATGACCTCGTCGATCCGGTCGAGGGCCTTGAGCAGACCGCGCAGGATGTGGGCGCGCTCCTCGGCCTTGCGCAGCAGGAAGCGCGTGCGCCGGATGACGACGTCGATCTGGTGGTCGACCCAGTGGCGGACGAACTGGTCGAGGCGGAGCGTACGGGGCACGCCGTCGACGAGGGCGAGCATGTTCGCGCCGAAGGTCTCCTGCAGCTGCGTGTGCTTGTACAGGTTGTTGAGGACGACCTTGGCGACCGCGTCCCGCTTCAGGACGATGACGAGGCGCTGGCCGGTACGGCCGGAGGTCTCGTCCCGTACGTCGGCGACACCGCTGATCTTCCCTTCCTTCACCTGCTCCGCAATCTTCAGAGCGAGGTTGTCGGGGTTGACCTGGTACGGAAGCTCGCTGACGACGAGGCAGGTGCGGCCCTGGATCTCCTCGACCTCGACGACCGCGCGCATGGTGATGAGGCCGCGGCCCGTACGGTAGGCCTCCTCGATGCCCCGGCGGCCGACGATGAGGCCGTGGGTGGGGAAGTCCGGGCCCTTGATCCGCTCGATGAGCGCGTCGAGGAGCTCCTCGTCGCTCGTCTCGTAGTTGTCGAGGTACCACTCGACGCCGGCCGCGACCTCGCGCAGGTTGTGCGGCGGGATGTTGGTGGCCATGCCGACCGCGATCCCGGCCGAGCCGTTGACCAGCAGGTTGGGGAAGCGGCTGGGCAGAACGTCGGGCTCCCGGGAGCGCCCGTCGTAGTTCGGCGAGAAGTCGACGGTCTCCTTCTCGATGTCCCGCAGCATCTCCATGGCCAGCGGCGCCATCCGGCACTCGGTGTACCGCATGGCCGCGGCCGGGTCGTTGCCCGGGGAGCCGAAGTTGCCGTTGCCGTCGACGAGCGGGTAGCGCATCGCCCACGGCTGCGCCAGGCGTACGACGGTGTCGTAGATCGAGCTGTCGCCGTGGGGGTGGTAGTTACCCATGACGTCACCGACGACGCGGGCGCACTTGAAGTAGCCGCGGTCGGGACGGTAACCGCCGTCGTACATCGCGTAGAGCACGCGCCGGTGCACCGGCTTGAGACCGTCGCGCACCTCGGGCAGCGCCCGCGCGACGATGACCGACATCGCGTAGTCGAGATAGCTGCGCTGCATCTCGACCTGGATGTCGACCGGCTCGATCCGGTCTGCCGGGCCTTCCGGCGGCAAGGTAACGTCCGTCACCTGTAAACCTCTTCCGCTGTTGAGTCAGTGGCCGGGCGGCACCGGAACCCCGGTGCCCGCGCACTGGCTAGATGTCGAGGAAGCGCACGTCCTTGGCGTTGCGCTGGATGAACGAGCGCCGCGCCTCGACGTCCTCACCCATGAGAACGGTGAACAGCTCGTCGGCCTGGGCGGCGTCGTCGAGCGTGACCTGGAGGAGGATGCGGTGCTCCGGGTCCATGGTGGTGTCCCACAGCTCGCTGGCGTTCATCTCGCCGAGACCCTTGAAGCGCTGCACGCCGTCGCGCGGCCGGGGGTCGCGCTTGCCGTTGGCCATCCCCGCCTCGATGACCGCGTCGCGCTCGCGGTCGGAGTAGGCGTAGTCGGACTCGTTGCCCCGCGCGTCCCACTTGATCTTGTAGAGCGGGGGCTGGGCGAGGTAGACGTGGCCGGCCTCGACGAGCGGCTTCATGAAGCGGAACAGCAGGGTCAGCAGCAGCGTGCGGATGTGCTGGCCGTCGACGTCGGCGTCGGCCATCAGGATGATCTTGTGGTACCGCAGCTTCTCGATGTCGAACTCGTCGTGGATGCCGGTGCCCAGGGCGGTGATCATCGCCTGGACCTCGTTGTTCTTCAGGACCCGGTCGATGCGGGCCTTCTCCACGTTGAGGATCTTGCCGCGGATCGGGAGGATCGCCTGGTACTGCGGGTTACGGCCACCCTTGGCCGAGCCGCCCGCCGAGTCGCCCTCCACGACGTAGATCTCGCACTTGCTCGGGTCGGTGGACTGGCAGTCCGACAGCTTGCCCGGCAGCGACGTCGACTCCAGCAGGCTCTTGCGCCGCGTCAGGTCGCGCGCCTGTCGGGCGGCGATGCGGGCGCGGGCCGCCTGCGTGGCCTTGTTGATGACCTCCTTGGCCTCACCGGGGTTGGCGTCCAGCCAGTCGCGCAGGTTCTCGTACATCGCGCGCTGGACGAAGGACCGCGCCTCGGTGTTGCCGAGCTTGGTCTTGGTCTGGCCCTCGAACTGCGGGTCGGCCATCTTGATGGAGATGATCGCGGTGAGGCCCTCGCGGACGTCCTCACCGGCGAGGTTGTCGTCCTTGCCCTCGCGCAGCAGCTTCTGCTCGCGCGCGTACTTGTTGACGACGGTGGTCAGCGCCGCGCGGAAGCCCTCCTCGTGCGTGCCGCCCTCCGCCGTGTTGATGGTGTTGGCGAAGGTGTGGACGGACTCGGAGTAGGACCCGCTCCACTGCATGGCGACCTCGACCGACATGCCCTCGGTCTCCTCGCTGAACGCGATGACCGAGTTGTGGACGGACTCCTTCTTGGCGTTGATGTAGCGGACGAAGTCCTCGATGCCGCCCTCGTAGTGGTACGTGACCACACGCGGCTCGCCGTTGATGTGGTCCGGCCGCTCGTCGCGCAGGGTGATCGTCAGCCCGCGGTTGAGGAAGGCCATCTCCTGCATACGGCGGCTGAGCGTCTCGAAGTTCCAGTCGAGCGTCTCGAAGATCGACCCGTCCGGCCAGAAGGTGATGACGGTGCCGGTCTCGTCGGTCGGCTCGCCCTTCTGCAGGGGCCCTTCGGCGCCCTGCCAGGTGTAGGACTGCCGCCAGACGTGGCCGTCGGTCCGCACCTCGGCCTCGAGCCGGGTGGACAGGGCGTTCACCACCGCGGAGCCCACGCCGTGCAGACCCCCGGAGACGGCGTAGGACTTGCTGTCGAACTTGCCGCCGGCGTGCAGCGTGGTGAGAACCAGCTCGATGGCCGGTCGCTTCTCCACCGGGTGCTCCCCGACCGGAATGCCACGGCCGTTGTCCTGGACCCGGACGCCGCCGTCGGCCAGCAGCGTCACCTCGATGGTGTCGGCGTATCCGGCCAGCGCCTCGTCGACGGAGTTGTCGACGATCTCGTAGACCAGGTGGTGAAGACCACGCTCTCCCGTAGAACCGATGTACATGCCCGGGCGCTTGCGAACCGCCTCGAGGCCTTCTAGGACAGTGATCGAGCTAGCGTCGTACGCCAAGTGGAGATCCTCCTGCCGGAGGACACGCGCCGCGCAGCACCCCGTAACACACAAGCAGGGCGCCCGATCCACGGGCGGCCCGCAACGGCGATCGTGTCCTGTATCCGGCCTCCATTCTATCCGTCCCGGACCCCTTCTTGGGCCATGTAGGGCGTTCTCAAGGCGTACAAGCCACGAACAGAGTCGCCCGGAAGTCCCCCTACCGGTCCAGGGGGGTGACGACGCCTACGGACGACGAAAACGCATCAGGCGGACTTGCGCAACCCGTCTCCCACACCCTGTGGAAAACGGTTCCTCACGTACGGCGGCGGCCGCCGGTCACCCGCAGCCGCCCCGGGCTGCGCGACGCCGACGACGGTCCGATGACCTTGACCCGCTGCACGCTTCCGTGGCCGAGCTCCTCATTGAGCCGCTTGACCAGCGTCGCGGCCAGGAGGCGCAGCTGCGCCGCCCACGCGTTCGAGTCGGCGGCCACGACGAGGATCCCGTCCTCGAACGTCTGCGGCTCGGTGTGTTCGGCCAGCTCAGGCCCGACGATCTCCGGCCAGCGGCCGAACACGCCGCCGACCGCGACGCGCTCCTCCCAGCCTCGGGCCGCGAGCAGCTCCCGGATGGCGGGGCCGAAGGCCGTCGGATCGCCCCCGCGCCCCGGCTCTCGGCCGCCGCCCCGGGACCGCTTCTTCCGGGCCTTCCCCGGCTGAGCACCGCGCCGCTTCGCGTCGGCCTTGGCCTGCGCGAGCGCCTCCCGGGCCAGCTCGATCCCCGACTTCGGCTTTTCCACAGGCTGTGGATCGCCCTGGTCATCGGACACGTGTGACCTCCCCATTCGCGACCTCGTACGCCGCGCCGCTCAGCCGTTCGGGTACGTCCTCGGGGACCGCCGCGGTGATCAGCACCTGCTCGGCCTGGGCCACCAGCTCGGCGAGGCGATTGCGCCGCCCGGTGTCGAGCTCGGCGAACACGTCGTCCAGGATCAGGACCGGGTCGTCGCCGTCGGAACGCAGCAGCTCGTACGACGCGAGGCGCAGCGCGAGCGCGAACGACCAGGACTCGCCGTGGCTGGCGTACCCGCGCGCCGGCAGGTCACCGAGCCTGAGCAACAGCTCGTCCCGGTGCGGGCCGACGAGGCTGACGCCCCGCTCCAGTTCGTTGCGCCGCGTCTCCGCCATGCCTTTCAACAGAGCCTCGGCCAGCTGTGCACGGTCTGTGGACAACTCTGTGATGTCGACAGAGGAGCGGTACTCGAGGACGGCGGCCCCGCTAGGGGCAAGCGCGGCGTACGCCTTGGCGACGAGCGGCTCGAGCAGGGCGACCAGCTCCAGGCGGGCGCCGAGCAGCTCCGCCCCCGTACGGGCGAGGTGGGTGTCCCACACATCGAGCGTGCTCAGCACCTCCGGACCGGGTGCCCGCCGGTGTGCGGCTGCGGATTTCAACAGGGCGTTGCGCTGCTTGAGGACACGGTCGTAGTCGGACCGGACGCCCGCGAACCGCGGGGCGCGGACGGTCAGCAACTCGTCGAGGAACCGCCGGCGCTCCCCCGGGTCGCCCTTCACCAGGACCAGGTCCTCTGGGGCGAAGAGCACGGTCCGCAGCATTCCCAGGACCTCACGGGGCCGCTGCACCGGCGACCGGTTCAGCCGGGCGCGGTTGGCCCGCCCCGGGTTGATCTCCAGCTCGACCAGCGCCTTGCGCTCGTCCCGGACGATCCCGGCCCGCACGATCGCCCGCTGCGCGCCGTGCCGGACCAGCGGCGCGTCTGTGGACACGCGGTGGCTGCCGTGCAGTGCGACGTACCCGATGGCCTCGACGAGGTTGGTCTTCCCCTGGCCGTTCGGGCCGAGGAAGGCGCTGATCCCGGGGTCGAGGGCGATCTCCGCCGACTCGTACGACCGGAAGTCCTGCAGCGTGAGGTGGGCGACGTACACCCAGACGAGAGTAGGGCCTGTGGACGATCCGCGCTGCCCGGCCGCACACCGGCCCTTCGCAGAGCGGCGGGTGCGGCCGTGGAGACCATGAGTCCGGGAGTCCGGGAGGTCGGTCGGGGCCGGTTGGTCGGGAAAGACACAGCCGGGCCCGCAGGCGGCGGACGTCCCTCGACTCGTCCCCAGATCGGGCGCGCTTTTCCACAAGCTTGTGGATTACCGAGTGCGCCGCAGTCCCGGCGCACCAGCGATCACTGCGGCGGGGTGACGTCGGCGCCCGGTGAGTCGGCGCCCTTCAGCGTCTCCACAGCGTGGCCGCCGAACTGGTTGCGCAGCGCCGCGATCATCTTCATGGCCGGGGAGTCGTCCTGCCGCGAGGCGAACCGCGCGAACAGGGACGCGGTGATGACGGGCAGGGGCACCGCGAGGTCCACCGCGGCCTGCACCGTCCACCGGCCCTCGCCGGAGTCCTGTGCATAACCCTTCAGCTGGGCCAGCTCCGGGTCCTCTTCCAGCGCACGGTCGGCCAGGTCGAGCAGCCAGGACCGGATGACCGTGCCCTCGCGCCAGCTGCGGAAGGTCTCGGGGACGTTGTTGACGACGCCGCTGGCCTCGAGCAGCTCCCAGCCCTCCGCGAAGGCCTGCATCATGCCGTACTCGATGCCGTTGTGGACCATCTTCGCGAAGTGCCCGGCCCCGACCGCGCCGGCGTGGACGAACCCGAACTCGCCCTCGGGCTTGAGCGCCTCGAAGATCGGCATGAGGTGTTTGACGTGCTCGTCGTCGCCGCCGACCATCAGCGCGTAGCCGTTCTGCAGGCCCCAGACGCCGCCGCTGACGCCCGCGTCGACGAAGCCGATGCCGTGCTCGGCCAGCAGCCCGGCGTGCTTCTGGTCGTCCTGGTAGTGCGAGTTGCCGCCGTCGACGACGGTGTCGCCCGCGTCCAGCAGCTCGCCGAGCCGGTCGACCGTGGCCCGCGTCGGGTCGCCGGCGGGCACCATGACCCACACCGCCCGCGGCGCGTTCAGCCGCTGGATCAGCTCCTCCAGGGAGCCGACGTCGCTGACGGCCGGGTCACGGTCGTAGCCGACGACCGTGTGCCCGGCCTGCCGAATGCGTTTGGCCATGTTGCCGCCCATGCGGCCGAGCCCGATCATCCCCAGTTCCATGAACATCTCCTCAGATGGCGCTCCGTGCCGTGTCCGTCTGAGCCTAGTTACCCCGGAGAATCAGCTTGACAGCCGGATCGGCATGATCAGGTAGCGGTAGTCCGGGTCGGCCTCGTCGGCGGGCTTCCCGGTGATCACCGCGGGCTTCGTCGACGTCGTCATGGCCAGCCGGGCGACGTCCGAGCCGATGGCGCTGAGGCCGTCGAGCAGGAAGTTCGGGTTGAAGGCGATGTCGATGTCCTGACCGTCGAGGGACGCGCCGAGAACTTCCACAGCCTGTGCATCGTCGCCGCTGCCCGCCTCGAGCACGACCTCGTCCTGCCGGAACGACAGGCGGACGGGGGTGTTCTTCTCGGCGACCAGGCCGACGCGCTTCACGGCCTCGGCGAACGGACCCGTCTGGATCTCCGCCACGGCGGAGGTCTCCTTGGGCCACAGCGACTGGTACTTCACGAACTCCGCGTCGAGCAGACGCGTCGTTGTACGGCGGCCGCCGCCCTCGAAGCCGATCATGCCCTCGCCGCTGCCCTTGGCCGCCAGGGCGATCGAGACCTCCGCGCCCGACGTGAGGGACTTGGCGGTGTCGGAGAGCGTCTTGGCGGGCACGAGAGCGATCGCGGAGATGTCGGGCTGCTCCGGCTGCCAGCGGAGCGTACGGACCGCGAGACGGTAGCGGTCGGTGGAGGCGAGGGTCACGGTGTCGCCCTCGATCTCCACGCGGACGCCGGTGAGCATCGGGAGGGTGTCGTCCCGGCCCGCGGCGATCGCCACCTGGGAGACGGCCGCGGCGAACGCGTCGCTGCCGATCGTGCCCGCGGCCGGAGGCATCTCCGGGAGGCTCGGGTAGTCCTCCACAGGCATGGTCAGCAGTGTGAACTTCGCCGACCCGCACTTCAGCGTCACCTTGGCGCCGTCGGTGGTGATCTCGACGGGAGCGGCGGGGAGGCTGCGGCAGATCTCGGACAGCAGCCGGCCCGACACGAGCGCGGTGCCCGCCTCGTCGGCGTCGATGTCCATCGTCACCTGCGCCGAGACCTCGTAGTCGAACGACGACAGCTTCAGCTGGTCGCCGGCTTCGATGAGCATCCCGGCCAGCACCGGGACGGGAGGACGGACCGGCAACGAGCGCGCGGTCCAGGCAACGGCGTCGGCGAGAACGTCTCTCTCGATGCGGAACTTCACTTTGGACCGTCTCCTGAGGTTTTGATCACCTTGTGTGGTGGAACTTAAGAAACCGTACGGGCCGGGCCGGTGGGCCCGCATGCCCCTCTACGTTTTGACTTTCTTTCTTTGTAGATACAAGGAGAGTCATCGTCATAGGGACCGTGGATACTGTGGAGAAGCCTAGTCTTCGCAGCTCAGGCCCTGTTTCAGTATCCACCCCCGGTGTGTATCGACCCTGTGGATCCGGTGGATGCCTGGGGATGACGAGAATCTGTCCACCGGGTGTCCACCGTCCATCCCCACGTCGTCCACCGTTTTTCCCCGTCGTTCCACAGGGTTGTCCACGGTGATTCATCCACAGAGTTATCCCCACCCTGTGTAATCCACGACTTCGGGATAACCGTTGTGCATGTCCTGTGGACGTCTGTGGACCGCTGTGGACGACCCGGCGCGTACGGACCGGCCCCTGGGGACAGCCTGCTCTCCCGCACCGACAGATCCTGGGCCGCCCGATTCGGGGAGGCCACGTCACGCACCGCCGTTGCGGGCCTGCTGCTTGATGCGGTTCGTCAGCTCGGTGACCTGGTTGTAGATCGGCCGCTTCTCCGCCATCAGCTTGCGGATCTTCTTCTCGGCGTGCATCACCGTCGTGTGGTCCCGGCCGCCGAACTGCTGCCCGATCTTCGGAAGCGACAGGTCCGTCAGCTCCCGGCACAGGTACATCGCGATCTGGCGGGCGGTCACGAGCACCCGCGAGCGCGACGGGCCGCACAGCTGCTCCATGTCGATCCCGAAGTACGTCGCGGTCTGCGCCATGATCGTCGCTGCGGTGATCTCCGGGCCGCTGTCGTTGGGGATGAGGTCCTTCAGCACGATCTCGGCGAGCTGCAGGTCCACCGACTGGCGGTTCAGGCTCGCGAACGCCGTGACGCGGATCAGCGCGCCCTCCAGCTCGCGGATGTTCGTGGAGATCTTCGAGGCGATGTACTCCAGCACCTCCGGCGGCGCGACCAGGCCCTCCTGCACCGCCTTCTTGCGCAGGATCGCGATGCGGGTCTCCAACTCGGGCGGCTGCACGTCCGTGATCAGCCCCCACTCGAACCGGTTACGGAGCCGGTCCTCCAGCGTCACCAACTGCTTCGGCGCGCGGTCGCTGGAGATCACGATCTGCTTGTTGGCGTTGTGGAGGGTGTTGAAGGTGTGGAAGAACTCCTCCTGCGTCTGCTCCTTGTTCTCCAGGAACTGGATGTCGTCGACGAGGAGGATGTCCACATCCCGGTAGCGGCGGCGGAAGTTGTCGGCCTTGCCGTCGCGGATCGCGTTGATGAAGTCGTTGGTGAACTCCTCCGAGCTCACGTACCGCACCCGGGCCCCGTTGAACAGGCTCTGCGCGTAGTGGCCGATGGCGTGCAGCATGTGCGTCTTGCCGAGCCCGGAGTCGCCGTAGATGAACAGCGGGTTGTACGCCTTGGCCGGCGCCTCCGCGACCGCCACGGCCGCCGCGTGCGCGAACCGGTTGGACGAGCCGATGACGAACGTGTCGAAGGTGTACTTCGGGTTCAGTCGCGCGGGCTCCGTGCTCGCCTTCTCGCCCGAATCCGAGGGCGGGCGGGACTGCCAGCCCCCGCCCGGCACGGCGCCGGGCGTCGGCACGAACGGATCCCGCTGGTTCCCCGGGCCGCTCGGCATGCCCGGCTGCTCGAGGCGGCGCGGCGGCTCCTGCTGGTACGGCGCGCCGTACTGGTCGCGGTAGCCCTCGCCGCGATAGGGGTCACCGCCGTACGGGTGTTCGGCGCGGTACCGCTCGGCGCTGAACCGCTCACCGCCGCCGTATTGGTCGTTCTTATAGGGAGCGGGGCCCGGCTCGCCGTAACCCCCGGTGTTCGGACCGCCGGCGTTCGGGTCGCCGTACGGGGCGGGGCCGCGCTCCCCATAGCCCCCGACGTTCGGGCCGCCGGCGTTCGGATCGCCGTACGAGCCGGGGCCGGGGTCGGCGGACGGGCCGCGGTGCGGCGGGGCGGGGAACCGCGGGCCCTCCAGGCGGTAGCCGCCGGAGCCGTGGGCGGACTGTTCGTGATCGGTCTCCGGCTCCGCCGGGACCTGGCGCTCGGCGGGCGGCGCCGGGTCCGGCTGCACGGTGACCACGACCCGGATGTCGCGTCCGAGCTGGGCGGACAGCACCTCGGTGATGAACGGGTGGAGGCGGTTCTCCAGCACCTCTTTGGCGAACTCGTTCGGCGTCGCGAGGAGCGCGGTGTCCTCGACCAGGGCGAGCGGTCGGGTCATGGAGAGCCAGGCGCGATGCTGCGGGGGCAGATCGGTGGGGAGCGCCTCCAGCGCTCTCGTCCACACGAGCGCAAGATCGAGCCCATCCAT